>JAEBEK010000001.1:0-1392691 GCA_049998055.1 Amycolatopsis sp. cmx-4-37
CGGAAGCGGGCGGCTTGCAGCGGGTTGACCGCCAGCACTGTGTATCCGGCAGCGACCAGCGCCTGCACCCAGGGGCCTCGGTCGGTTTCGATCCCGACCAGCACCTCGGCCTCACCGGCCTCACCGGCCTCACCGGTGGCGTCGGTGGCGTCGGTGTCGTGGGTGGCGTTCCTGAGGAGGTCGCCGATCATCGTGTGCAGCCGGGCCATCCCCGTGACGCCTTCGGGCAGCCGGGCTTTGGCCAGCCGGCGTCCGGAGCCGTCCATCACCTCGACATCGTGGTGGTCCTCGGCCCAGTCGTCTCCTATGAACAGCCGCAACGGTCCTCCCGGTCTCGGTCATCCTGAGCAGCCGGCGGGAGAGCCATCAGCGACCTAATCACGCAGTGCTCACGCGTCAACCCGCACACGCGGCACGACATCCCAGCAGCGATCAACTCTCCCGGCCAACCGGCAGGGGCACGGTCTTTCATCAGGACTATGCGTCCAGGGTCTAGGAGTGCTCACCTGCCGGGCGGCTACCGACCAGGAGTGTGCCGGATAGCTCACTCCCAAAACTGATTAGGGTCGTTCATGACGCTGGACGACATGAAAGAGTCGTTCAAGACGTCGCCAACCCCTGCCGAGACCCTGACGTCGCCGCCATGAACGACTCGTTCAAGACCTCCGGAGCCCCCGGGGTCAGGTGAGCGCGTCCGCCACCAGGTACACCGCCGCCGCGACGGCCGCCGCCGCCGGGAACGTCAGGACCCAGCCCAGCACGATGTCGCGCGCGATCCCCCACCGCACCGCCGAGAGCCGCCGCGTCGCGCCGACGCCCATGATCGCCGCCGTGATCACGTGGGTCGTCGAGATCGGGGCCTTCACCGCGAACGCCGTCACGTACAGCACCGACGAGGCCACCGACTCCGCCACGAACCCGTGCGGCGGGTCCAGCGGGAACACCCGCCGCCCCAGCGTGCGCATGATCCGGAGACCACCCGAATAGGTGCCCAGCGACAAGGCCGCCGCGCACAGCAGGGTCGCCCACAGGGGCACGTCGAACGTCTTCTGCTCCCCCGCCGCCACCAGCGCCAGGACGATCACGCCCATGCCCTTCTGCGCGTCCTGGAGCCCGTGGCCGAGGGCGAGCGCCGACGCCGAGAGCAGCTGGAACCGGCGGAACACCCGGCCGCTGCGGTGCGGGTTGGCGCGGCGCAGCAGCCACAGCGCCGCGACCATCGCGAAGTAGCCGAGACCCAGGCCGAGCAGCGGCGACGCCACCATCGGGATCAGCACCTTCTCGCCGATCCCGGCCCAGTGCACGGTGCTCGCGGCCGCCAGCGCCGCACCGACCATCCCGCCGATCAGCGAGTGCGAGGACGACGACGGCAGCCCGAAGTACCAGGTGACCAGGTTCCAGGTGATGGCCCCGGCGAGCGCGGCGAACACGACCGTCAATGCGTCCGGGCCGGCCGGGACGTCGATGATGCCCTTGGCCACCGTCGCGGCGATGCCGGTCGACAGCAGCGCGCCGGCCAGGTTCATCACCGCCGCCAGCAGCAGCGCCGCGCGCAGGGTCAGCGCCCGCGTCGACACCGCGCTCGCGATCGCGTTCGCCGCGTCGTGGAACCCGTTGGTGTAGTCGAAGAAGAGCGTCAGGACGATGACGACGACCAGGGCGGCGGTGCCCGTCACTCACGACTCCTTGACGGCGATGGTCTGCACCACGTCGGCGACGTGCTCGAAGGCGTCGGCGGCCAGCTCGAACTGCTCGACGACCTCCTTGGTCTTGAGCACTTCGAGGGCGTCCCCGCCGGGCTCGAACAGGTGGGCCAGGATCCGCCGGTAGATCCGGTCGGCCTCGTTCTCCAGCTCGTTGATCTCGATCCAGTACGGCTCGAGCTCGCCCACCTTGGCCAGGCCGGGCATCGACGTCGCGGTCAGCTCGGCGCAGCGGCTCAGCACCCGGACCAGCACGTCGGTGCCCGGCGGGAACGCCTCGATGCGGTACAGCACGGCCAGGTCGGCCGCGGTGTCCATGAAGTCGAGCACGTCGTCGATCTTCCCGGCCAGCGCCTGGATGTCCTCGCGGTCGAACGGCGTCACGAACGAGCTGTTCAGCTCCACCATGATCGTGTGCATCAGCTCGTCGCCGTGGTGCTCGACCTCGTGCAGGCGCTTCGCGAGGGGCTCCCGCTCGCCGGGCTCCGCGGCGATGAGGTCGCGCAGCACCGCGGTGGCGGTCACCAGGTTTCTCGCCGCGTCGGTGAGCAGGTCGAAGAACCGGGTGCCCCGTGGGGTGAACCGCATGGATGGCCGTCCCTTCGTCGACGCGAGCGCCGTGAGCCGGGTACCCCGTGCAGAGGCACGTTTAACGGGCTTTCTCCGGGAAACCAAGGGGCCATGACCGACCCCGGATCCCGGCGCCTGAGAGTACTGCTCTGGCACGTGCACGGCTCGTGGACGGACGCCTTCGTCCGAGGCCGCCACCAGTACCTCCTCCCGGTTTCCCGCGAGGGCGCACCCTGGGGGCTGGGCAAGGCCGGCCGGGACTGGCCGTCGGCGACCGAGGTGCCGCTGGACCGTCTGGCCGGGGCCGAACCGGACGTCGTCGTCCTGCAGCGCCCGGAGGAGCTGGACCTCGTGGCGGGCCTCGGCGTGCCGGCGATCTACGTCGAGCACAACGCGCCCCGGCCCTACGCCGCGTCGAGCGAGCACCCGCTGGCCACCCGCTCCGACATCGCCATCGCGCACGTGACCCACTTCAACGAGGCGATGTGGGACTGCGGCGGCGCCCCCACCACTGTCGTCCCGCACGGCATCCCGGATCCGGGCGCGCGCTACACCGGCGAGCTCGCCGCGGGCGTGTCGATGATCAACGAGCCGGTGCGCCGGCGCCGCGTCACCGGCGCGGACCTCCTGGACGCGCTCGCCGAAGCCGCCCCGGTCGACCTGTTCGGCATCGGGACCGAAGAGGTCGGCGGCCGCGGGGACGTCCCGGCGCCCGCCCTGCACGACGAGATCGCCCGCCGCCGCGTCTACCTGCACACCGCCCGGTGGACGTCGCTCGGACTGTCGCTCCTGGAGGCGATGCACCTGGCCATGCCGGTCGTCGTCTTCGCCGCCACCGAGGCGATCGAGGCGGTGCCGCCCGACGCGGGCGTGCTCTCGACCGACGTCGCCGTGCTGGCCCGGGGTTTCCGCGAGCTGGTCCACGAACCCGACTTCGCCGCGCTCGCCGGCAAGAACGCCCGCGAACACGCCTTGAAAAAACACGGGCTGGACGCCTTCCTCTCCACTTGGGACCACCTCCTCGCCGAGACGGTCCGCTGAACCCCGAAGGGAACGCCTCACCGATGAAGATCGCGATGGTGTCCGAACACGCCAACCCCTTGGCCGCACTCGGCGAAGCCGACGCCGGCGGACAGAACGTGCACGTCGCGGAGCTCTCGGCGGCCCTCACCCGCGCCGGCCACGACGTCACCGTCTACTCGCGCCGGGAGAGCCGCGACGAGCCGGCCGAAGTCCGGACCCCGCAGGGGTACCGCGTCGTGGCCGTGCCCGCCGGGCCGCCGCGGAAGGAGCCGAAGGACCACCTGCTGCCCTACATGGGCGAGTTCGGCAGCTTCCTGCGGGACCACTGGGCCGTCGACCGGCCCGACGTGGCGCACGCCCACTTCTGGATGTCCGGCCTCGCGACCGTCCTGGCGGCGAGCGCGACCGGGACGCCGGTCCTGCAGACCTTCCACGCCCTCGGCGCCGTCAAGAAGCGGTACCAGGGCGACCGGGACACCAGCCCGGCCGACCGGGTCCGGTTGGAGCGGATCATCGGCCGGCAGGCGGGGCGGGTGATCGCCACCTGCTCCGACGAGGTGTTCGAGCTGTCGCGCCTCGGCGTGCCGCGGTCCCGGATCTCGATCGTGCCGTGCGGGGTGGACCTCGGCCGCTTCAGCCCCGACGGCCCGGTGGCCCGGCGCCGCGAGCGCCACCGGCTGGTGACCGTGGGCCGGCTGGTGCCGCGCAAGGGGTTCGACATCGCGATCGCCGCGCTCGCGCAGCTTCCGGAGACCGAACTGGTGATCGCGGGCGGGCCCGAGCGGGGCCGGCTGTCGCAGGACCCCGAAGCGAAGCGGCTGCACGAACTGGCCGAACGGCTGAAGGTCGCCGACCGCGTCCGGTGGCCCGGCCAGGTGTCCCGCGACGCCATGCCCGCGCTGCTGCGCTCGGCCGACGCGGTCGTGTGCACGCCGTGGTACGAGCCGTTCGGGATCGTGCCCCTCGAGGCGATGGCCTGCGGGGTCCCGGTCGTCGCGGCCGCGGTGGGCGGGCTGACCGACACCGTCGTCGACGGCGTCACGGGCCTGCTGGTGCGGCCGCAGCAACCGAAGGAGCTCGCGTCCCGGGTCCGGCGGCTGCTCGACGACGCGGCCCTGCGCCACGCGTACGGCACCGCGGGCCACGACCGAGCGAGGGCCCGCTACTCGTGGGACCGCGTCGCCGCTGACACGCTGCGCGCGTACCACAAGCTGGTCCCGGAACCCGCGATGACGGCCGAGGCCCGCTGACCGCAACGGTCGGCTCGCGTACCGGAAGAGTCGGCTCGCGTACCTGGAGGGTCGGACAACGAGCCGACCGTCCGGGTACGCGAGCCGACTGCCTGGGTACGCGAGCCGACCGTCTGGGTACGCGAGCCGACCCTCCGGGTCAGCCGACGTAGCGGCGGGCTTTCGAGTTCCGCTGGGGTTCTTCCAGCAGGCGCAAGCCCTCTTCGACGTGCGCCGGGACCACCCTGCGGGCCGTGAGCACCCACGGCAGGCCGCGCACGACGTCCAGGAGGGCCGCCGCCGTCGCCCGGTCGCGGGGGGCCGTGCGCAGGACGTCCCGGCCGCGGCGGAAGATCGCCGGCCACGGGCGGCGCAGCAGGAGTGTCCACAGCGTGTTGCGGATGCCCAGGCGGCGGCGGTGGCGCGGGTCGCGCAGCTTCGACGGCGCGTGGTGGATCACCACGTCCTCGGCCCAGCACATCCACCAGCCGCGCGCGGCGAGGTCGAGGGCGAACAGCTCCTCCTCGCCGCCGAGCCACATCCGCGTCGAGAAGCCGCCCACCTCGCGGAACGCGCCGACGCGCACCGCCGTCAGCCCGGCCATGATGCCCAGGAGCGCCGGTCCGGGCAGCCACGACGGGCCCGGCACCGGCGATTCGCGCAGCTCCGGCGTGATCGGGTCCTCGGCCAGCCCCGGCTCGACCAGGCAGCGGCCGGTCACCGAGCCCAGTCCGGGGTGCTCGTCGAGGAGGTCCGCCGCGCGGGTCAGCGCGCCGGGCTGCCAGGTCGTGTCGTCGTCGCAGAAAGCGACGTACGGCGTGGTCACCTCCTCGACCGCGAGGTTGCGCGCCACCGCGCCGAGGTTGTCCGCCAGCCGGAACAGCCGGACGCCGGGGAACTCGCGGGCGACCATGTCGGCCGTGCCGTCGGCGGATCCGTTGTCCGCGACGAAGATCGGCGGGTCGTCCGGCAGGGCAGTCATGTGGGACAGGGTTTCCCGCAGCTGCGCGCGCCGGTTGCAGGTGATGATCACGACCGAGATTCGCGCCATTCGGCGGTCCTTTCCAGTGTCCGGGCCTGGTCTTCGACGTGGTCGGGCAGGAGACGGCGGGAGCTCAGCGCCCGTGGCAGCCGGGGCACCGCGCCGAGCACGGCACCGGGGGCGGTGACGAGCGTCCGCGCCACCTCCCGGCGGCACACGCGCGGCGGCCGGCGCAGCACCGCGATCAGCAGCCGGTTGCGCAGTTCGGCGCGGCGGCGCCAGGACGGCGACGGCCGCGACCGCGACGGGTGGTGGTGGGCGCGCAGGCTTCCGACGTAGCAGACGTCCCAGCCGCGCGCGGCCAGGTCGTAGGCGAGCAGCTGCTCCTCGGCGCCGAAGTGCAGCAGCGGGCTGAACCCGCCCACCTGCAGGTACGCCGTGCGGCGGACGATGGCGGAGCAGGCCAGGAACCCCAGCACGAGCGGCCCGGGCGCGCGCTCGGGCCGGCCCAGCGGGCTGCGTTCCATCTCGGGCGTCACCGGGTCGTCGCGGCATTCCGGGCCGACGAGGGTGCGCGCGGCGAGGAGGCCGGTCCGCGGGTGCTCGTCGAAGATCCGCTCGGCTTCGGGCAGCGCACCGGGTGCCCACCACGAGTCGTCGTCGCTGAAGGCCGCGTACGGCGTTTCGGCGACGAGCACCCCGAGCGTGCGGGCGGCGGCGCCGAGGTTGTGCGGCAACCGGATCAGGCGGACCCCGGGGAACCCCGCGGCGACGGTGGCCGTGTCGTCCTCGGAAGCGTTGTCCAGCACCACGACCGGTGGCCGTGGGTCCAAAGAGGACAGCTGACGGAGGGTGCGGGCCAGCTCGCCGGCGCGATTGCAGGTGGCGATGACAACGGTCGTACGCGCCTTCACCGCGCACCCGCCAAGTCGTCGACGAGTCCGGCCAAGGAGGGCATCGGCGGCGGCGCGACCGCGGTGGACAGGCACCCCTTCAGGCGGGCGTCGAGCAGGGCCGTGTCCCCGGCGTCTTCGGCGGGGACGACCGGCCAGCCGAGCGCCGCCGCCTGCGCGGTCACCTTCCCGCCGCCGGCCACCGGGTCGACGGCGACCACCGGCACCCCGGCCTTCAGCCCGAGCACGAGCCCGTGCAGCCGCGTGGTCACCACAACGTCCATTTTGGACACCAGCGAGACGAACTGGTCGGGGGTCGCGCACCGCTGCCAGTCCTCGTGCGCCAGCCGGGTGTCCAGCGGCACCCGCGCGCAGTCCAGGCCGGCGACCCAGCCGGTCAGCGCGGCGTGGACCTCGTCGTGCCGGCCCGCGCCGCCGTACTCGGGCTGGCCCGGCGCGAGGACCACGCCGAGCACCGGCACCGGCGACACCGCCGCCGCCAGGGAAAGGTCGGGGGTGTGCCCGTCGTCGCGCGGGAAAACCCGGTGGAACCCGGTCACCGCCGGGTCGCCCGCGTCGGGCACGGACACCCCGATCGCGATCCGCCGGCAGGCGGCGTACCGCTCGTGCAGCGCCCGCACCTGCGGCCCGTGCACCGGGCCGCAGGCGAACACGACGTGCGTGTAGTCCTCGGGTGGCGCGTCGCGCAGGTGCCGGGCGCCGGGCCGGAAGCCCGGACTCCACGCGACGTGGTGGTCGATGCCCGCCGCGGCCAGCGCGGCGCCGGCCGCGCGGAGGCTGAGGACGTCACCCGCCGTCGCTTCGCCGTGCAGGAAACTGGCCCAACCGGTGAGCAGAACTCGCATGCCCGGCCGGGTACCCGTGTGCCGGGGCCTAAACTGGTTTGCCGCAACCGGGGCCGGGTAGCCGGACCGGCATGACGAATCCGGGAGCGACCAGGCGGTTCGAACGTGCGGTGGTGACCGGGGGCGCCGGTTTCGTGGGCGCGCACCTGTGCGAACTGTTGCTCGGTGACGGTGTCGAAGTGATCGCCGTGGACAACCTCGTGACGTCCTCGGCCGACACCCTGGACGCCCTGCGCCGCCACGACCGGTTCCGGTTCGTGCGCCACGACGTCACGCAGCCGATGCCGCTGAACTGCCACGCCGACGTCGTGTTCCACCTGGCCTCCGCCGCGTCGCCCCGTGACTACCTCGCCCTGCCGCTCGAGACGCTGCGCGCCGGCTCGCACGGCACCGAGCACGCGCTCGACCTCGCCCGCCGCGACGGCGCCCGGTTCGTGCTCGCGTCCACCAGCGAGGTGTACGGCGATCCGCTGCAGCACCCGCAGCGCGAGGAGTACTGGGGCAACGTCAACCCGATCGGGCCCCGCAGCGTCTACGACGAGGCCAAGCGCTACGCCGAAGCCCTGACGTCGGCCTACCGCCGTGAACACGGCGTCGACACCGGGATCGCCCGGATCTTCAACACCTACGGCCCGGGCATGCGCGCCCACGACGGCCGGATGATCCCGGCCTTCCTCGACCAGGCGCTCAACGGCGAGCCGCTCACCGTCACCGGGACCGGCGAGCAGACGAGGTCCATCTGCTACGTGGAGGACACCGTCCGCGGCCTCGTGGACCTCGCGCGGTCGGGCCATCCCGGACCGGTGAACATCGGCAACCCGCACGAGCTGACCGTCCGGCGGATCGCCGAGCGGATCAAGGAAATCACCGGCTCCGACTCCCCTGTCGAATACGTCGACGCGGTCGTGGACGACCCGCAGCGCCGTTGTCCCGACATCTCCCTCGCCCGGGACGTCCTCGGCTGGGAACCGAAGATCGACGCCGACGACGGCCTCCGCCGCACCGCCGCGTGGTTCCGGCGAGCGCCGCTTCGCTGAGTAGCGACGCCCAGGGCTTTTACCCCCCGTCGTTTATCAACGACTTCGCCGGGTAGCGCTTAGGGCGAGAGCGGGCCGCCTGAGTCCGCACCGGAAAGCCAGAGGCAGGTCGATGCGCATACTCGGGATCAACGCCGTCTTCCACGACCCGGCCGCGGCGCTGGTCGTGGACGGCGAGATCGTCGCCGCGGCGGAGGAAGAACGCTTCAGCCGACGCAAGCACGGGAAGCAAGCGGTCCCGTTTTCCACGTGGGAACAGCCCGCCCAGGCCGCGGCCTGGTGCCTCGAGCGGGCGGGACTGACCGCGAAGGACCTCGACGCCGTCGGTTACTCCTACGACCCGGCGCTGGTCGAACCCGGCCTGGCGGGCCACGACCCGAGTGGCGAGGAGCTGCGGACCGAGTTCGCGAACCGCGCCCCGCTGTTCCTCAAGTCCGCCTTGCCCGGCCTGGACCCCGGGATCGTCCGGTTCGTCCGCCACCACGTCGCCCACGCCGCTTCGGCCGCGCTCGCCGCCCCGTTCGGCGACTGCGCCGTGCTGGTCGCCGACGGCCGCGGCGAAAGCACGTCCTACCTGGCCGGTGAGTACCGCGACAACCGGTTCAAGGAGCTGGCGGCGCAACGGCTCCCCCATTCCCTCGGCCTGCTCTACGAGGACCTGACCGAACACCTGGGGTTCGCCCGGTCCAGCGACGAGTACAAGGTCATGGCGCTGGCTTCCTACGGCAAGCCGGAGTTCCTCGACGAGCTCTGCGAGCACGTCCACGTCACCGGCGACGGCGGGTTCCACGCCACCGGCGTCGACCTCGCGGCGCTGGCCCCGCGCCGGGCGGCCGGTGAGGAGCTCACCCGCCGGCACGCCGATCTCGCCGCGAGCGTCCAAAAGGTCCTCGAGGACATCGTGCTGGAGCTGACGGACTGGCTGCACGAGCGCACCGGCCACCGCGACCTGGCGCTGGCGGGCGGGATCGCGCTCAACTGCGTCGCCAACAGCCGGCTGCACGCCGAGGGCCCGTTCGACCGGATCTGGGTGCAGCCCGCGGCGGGCGACGCGGGCACGGCGCTCGGCGCGGCCCTCCAGCTCGCCGCCGAGGCCGGGGAGCGCGGCGCCCCCATGGTCGGCGCCGACCTGGGTCGTGAATGGACGGACGAAGAACTGGAAGCCATTCTCCGCATGGCGAACCTGCCGTACGAACGCCCGGACGATCTCGCCGAGACCGTCGCCGAAGCGCTGGCGAACGACGACGTGGTCGCCTGGTTCCAGGGCCGCGCCGAGTTCGGCCCGCGGGCACTCGGGCACCGGTCGCTGCTGGCCCACCCGGGCCGCAAGGCGAACCTGGAGCGGCTCAACGACGTCAAGGGCCGCGAGCAGTTCCGCCCGGTGGCGCCGATGGTGCGCGCCGAACGCGCGGCCGAGATCTTCACCCGCGGGCCGCTGCCCAGCCCGTACATGCTGTTCGTGCACGACGTCGCGGAAGCCTGGCGGGACCGCATCCCGGCCGTCACGCACGTCGACGGCACCGCCCGCGTCCAGACCGTCGAAGACCGGGAAAACCCGGTGCTGGCCCGGATGCTCGCCGGGTTCGAACGCCGCACCGGCCTGCCGGTCGTGGTCAACACCAGCCTCAACACCGCGGGCCGGCCGATGGTCGACTCGCCCCGCGACGCGCTGGAGTGCTTCGGCTCCGCGCCGATCGACCTGCTCGCGCTGGGGCCGTTCGTGCTCCGGCGTCCCCGCTCGACTCGCACCGGCGCGGCGTCGCCGGATGAGAAGGAGGTGCCGTGATGGAAGACCATCTCGCCGCGCTGGCCGAGGCCGCCCGGCGGGCTCGCGACTCCGCGCCCAAGATCACCGCCTGGGGCCGGCACCTGGCGACGGTGTTCGACGCCGGCGGCCGGCTGCTGGCCTGCGGCAACGGCGGCAGCGCGGCCGAGGCCCAGCACCTGACCGGCGAGCTCGTCGGCCGGTTCCGCCACGAACGGCGGCCGCTCTCGGCGATCGCGTTGCACGCGGACACCTCCGCGACCACCGCCATCGTCAACGACTACGGCGACCACGAGGTCTTCGCCCGCCAGGTGCAGGCGCACGGGCGGGCGGGCGACGTCCTGGTCTGCCTGTCCACCAGCGGCGGCAGCCAGAACGTCGTCGCCGCGGCCAAGGCCGCGCACGAGCTCGGGGTCACGACGTGGGCGCTGACCGGGCCCGCCCCGAACCCCCTCGCCGCGTTGTGCGACGACGCCGTCACGGTCGAGGCGCCGACCGTCGCGACCGTGCAGGAGATGCACCTGGTGCTGGTGCACGGCCTGTGCGCGGCGCTCGACGACGCGCTCGGGGTGACCGCGTGAAGCCGTTGGTCGTCCTCGGCGACACGCTGCTCGACGTCGACGCCGAAGGCACCGCCGAGCGGCTGTGCCCGGAGGCGCCGGTCCCGGTGGTCGACCTGACCGCCCGGCGCCGCCGCCCCGGTGGCGCCGGCCTCGCCGCCCTGCTGGCCGCCCGGTCCGCCGCCGAGGTCGTGCTGGTCACCCCGCTGGGCGACGACGAAGGCGGGCACGCGCTCACCGGCCTGCTCGAGCCGGACGTCACCGTGGCGCCACTGCCCCTGCGCGGCACGACGGTGTGCAAGACCCGCGTCCGCGCGGGCGGGCAGTCGTTGCTGCGCCTGGACTCCGGCGACGGCACGGCCACCGCCGACCCGTTGCCGGCCGCGGCGCGCGAAGTACTCGAAGGAGCGGGCGCGATCCTCGTCGCCGACTACGGCCGCGGCCTGACGCGCAACCCCGACGTCCGGCGGCTCCTGCGGGAGCTGGCCGAGCGGGTCCCGGTGGTCTGGGACCCGCACCCCCGCGGCGCCCAGCCGGTGCCGGGCACCCGGCTGGTCACCCCGAACCTCGCCGAGGCGCGCGCGGTGCTCGCCGGGCACGAGGAACCGGGCGAGCTGGCCAAGCTGCTGCGCGGGCACTGGCACGCCGACGCGGTCGCCGTCACCGTCGGCGCCCGGGGTGCCGTGCTCGCCGACGGCCTCGGCGACACGACCGTGCCGGTCCCGGCCGCGGCACGGGCGCCGGGGCACTCCGCGCCGGACACGTGCGGTGCGGGCGACCGTTTCGCCGCGGCCGCCACCGCGGCGCTGCTCGGCGGCGCGGACACCACCGAAGCGGTGATGACGGCGGTCGAGGCGGCCGCCCGGTTCGTCGCCGACGGCGGGGCCACGGTCCTGTCCACGAACGACGGTCCGGTGGCGGACCCGCAGCCGGCCACCGACGCCTTCGGCCTCGCCGAGCGCGTCCGGGACCGCGGCGGCCGCCTGGTCGCCACCGGCGGCTGCTTCGACCTGCTCCACCCCGGGCACGTGAGCCTCCTGCGGCAGGCCCGCGCCCTCGGCGACGCCCTGGTCGTGTGCCTCAACTCCGACGCGTCGGTGCGGGCCCTCAAGGGTCCCGGCCGCCCGCTGGTGCACGACCGCGACCGGGCGCGGCTCTTGACCGCACTGTCCTTCGTGGACGCGGTGGTCGTGTTCGACGAGGACTCCCCCGCCGCCGTGCTGGCGCGGCTGCGCCCGGACGTGTGGGTGAAGGGCGGCGACTACGCCCGAGCCGACCTGCCCGAACGCGAAGTCGTCGAACGGCACGGCGGCGAAGTCGTGCTCGTCCCGACCGTTCCCGGCTACTCGACGTCCCGGCTGGTCGCCGCCGCGGCCAGTGCCTGACCCCCCGACTCCCGACTCCCGTAGGAGAGCGATGCGAGCCCTCGGCAACGTCCTGATCACCGGTGGCGCGTCCGGCCTCGGCGCCGCCACCGTCGACGCCGTCCGCAAGGCGGGCGGCACGCCGTACGTCCTCGACCGCGTCCGGCCCGACGACCCGGCCGAGTACGCCGAAGCCGACCTCACCGACACCGCCGCGACCGAGGCCGCGGTGCGGGACCTCGCCGAACGCGCGGGCGGCCTCGACGGCGTCTTCACCGCCGCGGGCACCGACGCGTGCGGACCGCTCGGTACCGTGTCCACAGAGGACTGGGAGCGGGTCGTCAAGGTCAACCTGTTCGGCACGGCCGCCGTCATCCGGGCCGCGCTCCCCTACCTGGAGCGTTCGCGCGGCACGGTCGTCACCGTCGCTTCGACACTGGGCATCAAGGCCGTGGGCGACGCGACCGCCTACTGCGCCTCGAAGTTCGGCGTGGTCGGCTTCACCCGGGCGCTCGCCGCCGAGCTGGCCGGGCGCGTCGGCGTCACCCTGCTCATCCCCGGCGGGATGTGGACGCACTTCTTCGACGACCGCACCGACCAGTACAAGCCACCGCCGGACGCGAAGCTCAACCAACCGGAGCACGTCGCGAACACCGTCGTCTTCGCGCTGCAGCAGCCGCCCGGGGCCGAGGTGCGCGAGCTCGTCGTGTGCGCGTCGGAGGAGGGGTCGTGGCCGTGAGCGCCGCGGTCCTCGTGCTGCGCGCGCTCGGCCTCGGGGACCTGCTGACGGCGGTCCCCGCGCTGCGGGCGCTGCGGGCCGGGTTCCCGGACGACCGGCTGGTGCTGGCGGCGCCGGAAGGGCTGCGCGAACTGGTCGAGCTGATCGACGCGGCCGACGAGCTCCTGCCGACGGCCGGGCTCGGCGAACTCGCGTGGCCCGGGCCGCCGCCGAGGCTCGCCGTCAACCTGCACGGCAGCGGCCCGGAGAGTCTCCACGACCTCCTCGCGACCGGCCCCGCCGAGCTGCTGACCCACCACCACCCCGACTTCCCCGACGTCGCGGGTCTGCGGTGGCGCGACGACGTGCACGAAGTCGACCGCTGGTGCCGGCTCGTCGAGTACGCCCACCTGGAAGCGGACCGCACGGCGTTGCGGCTGCCCGCGCCGGCCGGGCCGAGCCCCGCTCCGGACGCTGTCGTGATCCACCCCGGTGCCGCGTTCCCCGCGCGCCGGTGGCCGCCCGAGCGGTTCGCCCGCGTGGCCGGTGCGCTGGCCGCGGCGGGACACCGCGTCGTGCTCACCGGCAGCGCCGGCGAACGCGATCTGGCGCACTCGATCGCTTCCCGCGCCGAACTCGGCGGGGAAGCCGTGCTCGCCGGGCGGACCGGCCTGGCGGAGCTGGCCGCGCTGGTGGCCGGGGCCGCGCTCGTCGTCTGCGGCGACACCGGCGTCGGGCACCTCGCGACCGCGTTCGGCACGCCGTCGGTGCTGCTGTTCGGCCCGACCCCGCCGCGCTTCTGGGGCCCGCCGCCCGAGGCTCGGCAGCACGTCGTGCTGTGGGCCGGGAACGTCGGTGACCCGCACGGCGAGCAGCCCGACGGCGGGCTGCTCCTCCTCGGCGAGGAACGCGTGCTCGCCGCCGCCCGCTCGGCGCTGGAAGCACGGGTGCCGCATGGCTGAGCACATCGGGATCGTCGGTGCGGGCTACGTCGGCCTGACCAGTGCCGCGTGCTTCGCGCGACTGGGTCACCGGGTGACCTGCGTGGACGCCGACGAGTCCAAAGTGGACCAGCTGGGGCGCGGCGAGGTGACCATCGCCGAGCCCGGCCTGGCCGAACTGGTCGCCCAGGGCCTCGGCGACGGCACGCTCACCTTCACCGACGCCCAAGCCGAGCTGTACGGCGCCGACCTCGTCTTCCTCTGCCTCCCGACGCCGCCCGGCGGCGACGGCCGGCCCGACCTCGGGGTCTTCGAAACGGTCGTGGCGCAGCTCGGCCGGCTGCTGCGGCCCGGCTGCGCGGTGGTCACCAAGTCGACCGTCCCGGTCGGCACCGCGGCCCGGCTGCCCGGCCTGCTGCGCCGGGACGACCTGCCGGTCGTGAGCAACCCCGAGTTCCTCCGCGAAGGCCACGCCGTCGAGGACTTCCTGCACCCCGACCGGGTGGTCGTCGGCACCGACCCGCCGGGTTCTCCGGCGGCGCGGCGGGTCGCGCGGTTGTACGAACCGACCGGGGCGCCGGTCGTCACGACCGGCTCGGCCAGCGCCGAGCTCGCGAAGTACGCGAGCAACGCGTTCCTCGCGGTGAAGCTGTCGTACGTCAACGTCCTCGCCGAACTGTGCGAGCGGTTCGGCGCGGACGTCCGGGAGGTGGCCCGGACCATGGGACTCGACGCGCGGATCGGCCCGGAGTTCCTCGCCCCGGGCCCCGGCTGGGGCGGCTCCTGCCTGCCGAAGGACGCGTCGGCGCTGCTGCACGCGGCCGAGTCGGCGGGCGTCGAGTTCGGCATCCTGCGCGACGCCGTCCGCGTCAACGGCCGGCAGCGCGCCCGCGTCGTCCGGGCCGTGCGGCTGGCCGTCACCGGGTCGGCGGCGGGCTCGCTCACCGGTACCCGGATCGGCCTGCTCGGCCTCGCGTTCAAGGCCGGCACCGGCGACCTGCGCGACTCACCGGCCCTGGCGGTCGCGGCCGAGCTAGCCCGGGCAGGCGCGGAGCTGACCGCGCACGACCCGGCGGTCGGGGCCGTGCCGGGATTGCCCGCCGTCCAGGTGGTGGACGACCCGTACCTCGTCGCCAAGGACGCCGCGGCGCTGGTCGTGCTCACCGAATGGCCGGAGTTCCGGGACCTCGACTGGACCCGGCTCGCCGCGTCGGCCGAGCGGGCGGTCGTCATCGACACCCGCAACCTGCTCGATCCCGACGCTCTCACCGCCGCCGGCTTCACCCACACCGGCGTCGGCACCCACTCCCGGAGGCAGTCATGACCCTGCGCGTCCTGGCGCTGACCTGCACGCTCAAGCCGTCACCGGCGAAGTCGAGCAGCGATCTCCTCGCGCGCCAGCTGCTCGACCTCTTCGCCGAGCGCGGCGCCACCGGCGAGGTGGTCCGCGTCGTCGACCACGACGTCCGCCCGGGCGTCGAAGCCGACATGGGCGCGGGCGACGAGTGGCCGGAGATCCGCCGCAAGATCGCCGCCGCGGACATCCTGCTGATCGCCACCCCGACGTGGGTCGGGCACATGTCGAGCGTCGCGCAGCGCGTCCTCGAGCGGCTGGACGCGGAACTGTCCGAAACGGACGACGAGGGCCGGCCGGCGATGTTCGGCAAGGTCGCGGTCGCGGCGGTGGTCGGCAACGAGGACGGCGCCCACAAGATCATCGCGGACCTGTTCCAGGCGCTGAACGACGTCGGCTTCACGGTGCCCGCGCAGGGCGGGACGTACTGGAACGGCGAGGCCATGCGGGGCGGGGACTACCAGGACCTCGACGAGACGCCGAAGGCCGTGGCCTCGGCGAACGCGACGCTGGCCCGCAACGCCGTCCACCTGGCGAACCTGCTCGGAGCGCAGCGGTACCCCGCGTCGTGACTACTCCTTTCGAGTGACACCACTGCTCCGGACGAGTGTGTCCTGGACCACGGGGTAGCCGCCCGGAACCATCCACAGTGAGGGGCGACATGCCGAACCGAGTGCTGATCAGCCGCGACAGCAAGCCGATCCCGTGCGAAGAGTGCGGGCTGCCCGCGCTGCACGTCGCCCGGCTGATCGCCGCCGACGGCAGCCTGCTGGGTCAGACCATGGTGTGCACGGCCTGCCGCCGCCACCGCGCCGAAGCGGAAGCCGTCGCCGTCCACTAGCGACCTCCGAAGTCCGTGAATGTCGCATCGAGGGACTCAGAGTCCCTCGATGCGACATTCACGGCTTTCCCGCCGGGGTCAGCGGTTCTCGAGCTTCTCCAGCAGCAGCCGGGCGGGGAGGGTCATCGTGCTCAGGCCCAGCCGGGCCGGCACTCCGTCCTCCTCCGCCGTCAGCAGCCGTTCCTCCAGCTTCTCCAGCAGCGCGCGGCACCCGTCCAGGTCGACCGGCTCCCCCGCCACCGCCACCGCCTGCACGGCGCCGGCCAGCAGGTGCACCAGGTCGGCGAGGGAGTCCCGGGCGCTGCGCCACGGGTACTCGAACGGGTGCTCGTCCCGCCGGGCCGCCGTGGTGCGCACCGCGGAGATCAGCTGGGCGACCGCGGGCCACAACGCGATCAGGGTCCGAAGTGGACGTTCGTGCTGCGCCCCGGATTTCGGGCGGCCGCGGCGCAGGTTCAGCATCCGCCCTTCCCGCGTCAGGCCGACGGCTTCCTCGGCCGCCACCACCTGGCTCCGCGTGTCCTGGGCTCGGGTCACCAGGTCGTCCAGCTCGCCCGGCTCGTCGCGGCGGACCAGATCGGACAGCGACTCCAGGAGGTCCGCCAGCGCCGTCGCGAGCCGGTCGGTCGCCGTGGCCAGGCGTTCGCCGTAGAGCGGCGGGAAGATCAGCGTGTTCACCGCGACGCCGATCGCCGCGCCGATGGCCGTCTCCAGGAGCCGGTCGCCCAGCAGCGCCGGGTCCCGGGCCGTGCCGTAGGAGATTAGCAGCATGCCGGTGACGCCGACCCAGACCCCCGAGTCCCCGAAGCGCCGCCAGTTGCCCGCGAGCAGGCCCACGAACACGACGACGGCCAGCGCGACCGCCTGCGACGGGATCAGCTGACCGGCCACGGCCGCGAGGAGCACGCCGGTGGCCACCGAGCCGACCTGCTGGATCCACCCGCGCAACGACCGGTACACGGTCGCTTCCACCAGGAAGATGGCCGCGTAGGGGGCGAGGAACGGCTGCGGCAGCTTCAGCACCAGCGTCGCCAGCAGCCACGCCGCGGTCGCCGCCAGCGTGGCCTTCGCCGCTTGGACGACGATCCGGCGTTCGCGGCCCGGCACCCGCAGCGCGCGGGCGAGCCAGCCGAACGGCGTCCGGTCGTGCCCTCCGGTGTCCGCCGGACCGAACGTCGCCGCCAGGTCCCGCCGGACGTCCTCCCCCACCTTCAGCCGGAAGACGCGGTTGCGGTCGGGCTGGGTCATCCCGGCGGCGCCACGTGCACGAGCTTCGTCTGCGTCAGCTCGTCGAGCAGCTCGGGTCCGTAGCCGTAGCCGTTCCCGCTGCGCCCGCGCGGGTGCGCCGCCCCGCCGGGCGCGCCACCGAAGACGTTGTTGACCTTGACCGTGCCGGCCGGCAGCTCCCGCCAGGCGCGCTGGGCGTGGGCCATCGACGCGGTCAGCACGGTCGCCGCGAGCCCGTAGTCGCCCCTCGCGGCTTCGGCGAGTCCTTCGTCGAAGCTCGCGACGACCCGCACCGGGGCCACCGGGCCGAACGTCTCTTCGGCCATCACCCGCAGGTCGGCGGCGCAGCCGGTGAGGACGGTGGCCGGGTAGTGCGCGCCGGGACCAGCCGGCACCGTTCCGCCGGTGAGCAGCCGGGCTCCGCGCCCGACGGCGTCCTCGACGTGCGAGTGCACGTGGTCGCGGTGCCGCCGGTCCACCAGCGGCGCCAGGGTCCGTGCCTCGGCTTCCTTGACCAGCGCCGCCAGGAACGGCTCGGCCACGGCTTCGCAGACGTAGATCCGTTCGACGGCGACGCAGATCTGGCCCGAGTTGGCGAACGCGCCCAGCGCCGCCTGGCCGGCCGCCCACTCCGGATCGACGTCCGCGTCGACGACGAGCGGGTCGTTGCCGCCGTTCTCCAGCAGCGTCTTCGCGCCGGTCGCGGCCGCGCTCGCGGCGATCGACCGGCCGGTCGCGGTGCTGCCGACGTGGGCGAGGACGTCGACGTCGTCGCGCATCGCCAGGATCGCGCCGACGCCGCCGTCGCCGTGCAGGGTCTGCAGCACCCCGCCCGGCAGCACGCCGGAAAGGACCTCGCCGAGCAGCTGCCCGGTGTGCGGCGCGCGTTCGCTCGGCTTGTGCAACACGGTGTTCCCGGTGGCCAGGGCCGCGCCGAGCAGGCCGCAGGCGACCGCGACCGGGTCGTTCCACGGCGTCAGCGCGACGACCACGCCGCGCGGCTCGGGCACCATGAGGTCCGTCGCGCCCGGGTCGCCGAGCAGGCTGCGCCCGCGGTGGACCGGGCCGAGCTCGGCGTACTGGTCCAGCGTTCCCGCGCCCGCCATGACGCCTTCGCGGGCTTCGTCGCGGGGGCGCCCGGTCTCCGCCTCGTTCGCGGCGGCAAGCTCGTCGGCGTGGGCCCGCAGCCGCTGGGCCGCGGTGTGCAGCAGCGCACCGCGTTCGGCGGCCGGGGTGCGCGCCCACCCGGTCCGGGTCTGGTTCGCCAGCGCCAAGGCGGCGGCGATTTCGTCCTCGCCGGCCGTCGGCACGCTGCCGACCACGCTGCCGTCGGCCGGGTTCCGGATTTCGATCGTGCCCGCGGTCATCCGCGCCTCCTCCGTGTCGTTGCCGGGTTACCCGCGCCGGCCGGAACGACACGCCGTTTGACCGGGCGCGCCCCGGGTAGCCCGCTGCGGTGACTGCTTCGCTCGACTACACCGTGGTGATCCCCACGACGGGCCGGGAGACGCTTCGGCCGCTGCTGGAAACCCTGCTCACCGGGGACGGTCCGCGACCGGCGGAGATCCTCGTCGTCGACGACCGCCCGGACGGGTCCGCGCTGGACGTTCCCGGCGGCGTCCGCGTCCTGCGGTCCGGGGGGCGCGGCCCGGCGGCCGCCCGGAACCTCGGCTGGCGCACGGCGAAGAGCGCGTGGATCGCGTTCGTCGACGACGACGTCGTGCTCGCGCCCGACTGGCCGCGGCAGCTGGGCGAGGACCTGCTGTTCCTGCCGGACGACGTGGCCGCGTCCCAGGGCCGGATCACCGTCCCGCTGCCCGCGGACCGCCGCCCCACCGACGACGAACGCGGCACCGCGGGTCTCGAGCACGCCCGGTGGATCACCGCGGACATGGCCTACCGGCGCGCCGCCCTCGTCGAGGCCGGCGGCTTCGACGAGCGGTTCCCGCGCGCGTTCCGCGAGGACTCCGACCTGGCGCTGCGCGTCGCCGAAGCCGGGCACCGGATCGACCGGGGCGAGCGGCTGACGACGCACCCGGCCCGCCGGTCGGCGTTTTTCTCCAGCGTGAAAGCCCAGCGCGGCAACGCGGACAACGCGCTGATGCGCCGCAAGCACGGCGTCCTTTGGCGGCAGCGCACCGCCGCGGGCCAAGGCCGGCTGGGTCTGCACGCACTGTCCACAGTGGCCGGTCTGGCCGCGCTCGCGCTGCCGCTGCTGCGGCAGCGCGGGAAGGGCCTCCTCGCCGCCGGGGTCTGGGCCGGGCTGACGGCGGAGTTCGCGGCCCGCCGGATCCGGCCGGGTCCCCGCACCCCGGGCGAGGTGGCCCGGATGGCCGTCACCAGCGCGCTCATCCCGCCGGCCGCCTGCTACCACCGGATCCGCGGGGAGATCGCGGCGCGGCGGCCGGATCCGCCGGTCGCGGTGCTGTTCGACCGGGACGACACGCTGATCGTCGACGTCCCCTACCTGAACGACCCCGGCGGCGTCCGGCCGGTGCCCGGCGCCGTCGAGCTCGTGCGCGGGCTGCGGGACCGCGGCGTCCCGGTCGGCGTGGTGAGCAACCAGTCGGGAGTCGCCAAAGGACTGATCACGCCGGACCAGCTCGCGGCGGTCAACGCCCGGGTCCAGGAGCTGTTCGGCCCGTTCGGCACCTGGCAGGTGTGCGTCCACGACGACGGCGACGGCTGCGACTGCCGCAAACCCGCGCCCGGCATGGTCCTGCGCGCGGCCGGCGAGCTGGGCGTCGACCCCGCGTCCTGCGTGGTCATCGGCGACACGGGCGCCGACGTCGACGCCGCCCTCGCCGCCGGCGCACGGGCGGTGCTGGTCCCGACCGCGCGCACGCTCGAACCCGAGATCGCCCGGGCCCGCCGACACGCCGCCGTCGCCCGGGACCTGGCCGAGGCGCTGCGCGTCGCCGGGGTCGCCGGATGACCCGGGTGCTCGTCGCCCGCCAGGACAACCTCGGGGACGTCCTGCTCGCCGGGCCCTGCGTCCGCGCCGTCGCCGCCGGGGCGTCCCACGTGACCCTGCTGACCGGGCCGCACGGGCGCGCCGCGGGTGAGCTCCTGCCGGGAGTGGACGACCTGATCACGTGGACGGCGCCGTGGATCGACCCCGAGCCGCCGCCGGTGACCGCGGCGGACACGGCCGGGTTCGTCGACCTGGTGCGTTCGCGGTCGTTCGACCGGGCGCTGGTCCTGACCTCGTTCCACCAGTCGCCGCTGCCGCTGGCGCTGCTGCTTCGGCAGGCCGGCGTGCCGTGGGTCGGCGCGATCTCCGAGGACTACCCGGGCAGCCTGCTCGACCTGCGCCACCGCGTCGACGGCGACCCGCCCGAGGCGGTCCGCATGCTGTCGCTCGCCGAGGCGGCCGGGTACGCGCTGCCGCCGGACGACCACGGCGCCCCGGCGCTGCGCCGGCCGCTGCCGGGGGTGGCCCACCTGACCGGCGGCGGACCGTACGTCGTCGTCCACCCCGGAGCGTCGGTCCCGGCCCGGCAGCCGTCTCCCGCGGCCGGCCACCGGATCGTGCGGGCGCTGGTCGCCGAGGGGTACCGCGTGCTCGTGACGGGCGCACCGTCCGAACGGCACCTGACCGAGGCCGTGGCGGGGACGTCGTCGGTGAACCTCGGCGGCCGGACGTCGCTGCCCGAGCTGGCGGCGGTGCTTTCGGGAGCCCAGGTCGTGGTCGCGCCCAACACCGGCCCCGCCCACCTCGCGGCGGCGGCGGGCACCCCGGTGGTGTCGCTGTTCGCGCCGGTGGTGCCGGCGGCGCGGTGGGCACCGTACGGAGTACCGGTGGTGCTGCTCGGCGACCAGCACGCACCGTGTCGCGCCAGCCGCGCCCGCGTCTGCCCGATCCCGGGTCACCCCTGCCTGGACGCGATCGACCCGGCCGACGTGTGCCGCGCGGTGGCCGAGCTCGGCGCGGTCACCGCCCCCACGACGGCGATCACCTCGGCGCTGTAGCTGAGTCCACTTCGGACGAAAGCGCCGCGACCGGGCCGGAGCACCACTCGCGTTTAGTCCTCGGTGGCCGTGGTAGCCGCCGGAGAACGAAGAGGAGATGCCCGTGTCCCTACCGGCACCGCTACCCGCCGAAGCCGCTTCGCCGCGGTACGCCGTCGTGACCGGCGCCGACTCCGGTATCGGCCGCGCGGTCGCCGTCGCCCTCGCCGGTGGCGGCCTGGACGTCGGCATCACGTATCACTCCGACGCCGACGGTGCCGAGGAAACCGCCGCCGAAGTCCGTTCGCACGGTGTCACCGCCCACGTCCGGCAGCTCGACCTGACCCGGCTGCCCGAAGCCGCCGACGTCGTCGACGCCTTCGCCGGGGACCTCGGCGGCATCGACGTCCTCGTCAACTGCTCGGGCACCGGCAGCAGCCAGCGCGTCCTCGACCTCGATTACGCGAAGTGGCGCGAAGTCCTCGACGTCGACCTCGACGGCGTCTTCCTCCTGTCGCAGCGCGCGGCGCGGCACATGGTCGACGCCGGCCGCGGTGGCCGCATCATCACCATCACCAGCGTCCACGAGCACGTCCCGCGGGTCGGTGCCGCGCCCTACTGCGCCGCCAAGGCCGGGGCGGGAGCGCTGACCCAGGTGCTCGCGATGGAGCTGGCCGAGCACGCCATCACCGTCAACTCGGTGGCACCGGGCGAAATCTCGACGCCGATGACCGGACAGGCCGACGCCGACCCTCGGGAGCAGCAGCGGCCCGGCATCCCGCTCGGCCGCACCGGCCACACCGCCGAGGTGGCGGCCGCGGTCGCCTTCCTCGCGACGCCGGCGGCCGGCTACATCACCGGCACGTCGCTCGTCGTCGACGGCGGTCTGCTCCTGATGGGCGCCCAGCTCGGAACGGCCCACCCCCGGCACGACTGGCGCTCCCCCTGAGACCAGGGGCCCGCGTCCCGGCTTGCAGGGACCGGCGCGGGTCCCGGCCGTGGGCCGGACGGCGGACCCCCAAGCCGCCGTCCGGCCCCTTCCACCCCGCTCGTTTCCCACCCGCGACGCCGGGTATCCAGGCCCGAACGCCCGAGGAGGCTCCCCATGACCACCGCCGAGACCCGCTCCCGGACCGGCCCGGTCTGGCTCCGGCCGGCCGTCGCCGTGCTCGGACTGCTCTACCTCGCGCTCGGCATCGCCGGCTTCCTGACCCCGGAAACGGCGGCGGTCGGGCACGAGACCAGCCGGGCGGTCTGGATCTTCAGCACGACCACGCTGCTCAACCTCGTCCACGCGGCGGTCGGCGTCCTCGGGCTGATCGCCGCGACGCGGCGCACCGGCTCGATCATCTACTGCTGGGTCCTCTTCGTGGGCTTCGCGGGGATGACCGCGTACGGCGTCCTCGCGACGGCGTTCAGCACTCCCGAAGACCCGATCAACGTCAACTGGGCGGACAACGTGCTGCACGGGCTCACCGCGGTCGCCGGGCTGGTCCTCGGGATCTTCGGCGCGCGCGCTTCGGCGCGGCAGGCAACGAAGGGTGACGCCGCATGACGAGCAGCGAAACAGTCGTCGTGCACTACCGGCTGCACGCGGACTTCGCCGTCCGGTTCCCCTGGCTGCGCCGCGCGCTGAGTTCCCGCAGCGGGCTGGAACTGGACGCCGCCGGCCTGCGTGTCCGGCTCGGGCCGTGGCTCGTCACGACGCCGCTGAGCAACATCGCCGGCGCGGAGGTCAGCGGCCCGTACAGCGCGCTTCGCGGTCTGGGCATCAGGTTGTCGCTCGCCGACCGTGGCTTGACCTTCGGGACGACGACCGAGGGCGGGGTGTGCCTGCGCTTCCACGAACCGGTGACCGGACTCGACCCGTGGGGGCTGCTCCGCCACCCGGGCCTCACGGTCACGGTCGCCGAACCGGACCTGGTCGCCGAGGCGATCAACCGGGTGGTGAACCAGGCATGACGACCCTGCGGATCCTGGCCGTGGCGGTCGACTGCCGGCAACCGGACCTGCTGGCCGAGTTCTGGGAAAGGGCACTGGGGCAAGGGAAAACGCGCACCTGGACCGACTCCCACGGCCTGACCTACCGGCAGCTGGACCTCGACGACGGGCCGGCGTTGCTGTTCCAGCCGGTCCCCGAAGAGAAGGCGGTCAAGAACCGGCTTCACCTGGACTTGGCCCCGGCGGACGGCGACCAGCGCGCAGAGGTGGAGCGCCTGGTGACGCTGGGCGCAAAGGTCCTCGCCGACCCGCCGGACGACCCGTGGATCGTGCTCGCGGACCCGGAGGGCAACGAGTTCTGCGTCCTCCCGCCCCGCTGACTCGGGCAGCCTGCCGGTCGTGGTTTCGGGGTGAGTCTCCCTCAGAGGGACGACAGCCCGGCTGGCTACTGCCTGTACGACGTGAATCCCCCGGCCGGCGGCGTGGACCTGGCCCGGTGGCGGCGCTGACTCAGGCTTGGCCCTCGGGCAGGCAGACGGTGTCGCCCGCGTAAGCGGCGAGGCGTTCGTCGAAGCCGTCCGGGGCCCCGGGTATCCGGAAGTCCGGGGGATCCGGCTGCCCGGGGTAGCTGTCGCCGTACAGCCCGCCGACGAACGCCACGACCGCTTTCGGCGCCGGCAGCACGTCTTCGCCGAGGTAGGCGAGCACGACCACGTCCTCGCCGGTCGCCGACTCCACCGCGGCGGCCCAGCCGTCGCGCTCGTCCCACAGCAGCGCCGTTTCGTGGTCCGGGAACCGCGCGAGCCGCTGCTCCAGCGCGAGGTACGCCGTCGCGGGCGCGTCGACCTCGCAGAACCAGGCGGGCGCGTCCAGCTCGGCCGCGATGGCCAAGAGGTACTGCCGCAGCCCGCGCGCCGCGGCGCCGAGCCCGTCCCGTTCGATCATCGCGCCTGCCCATCCGTCGATACCCCCGCCGGGTGGTACCCCGCCGCCAACGCGGTCAACCCCGGTGTTCCCCCAGGTGGAGCAGCAAGTCAAGGACGTCCTCGTCACTCGTCTGGCGGAAATCCGCGTACCACTGACCGACCGCGCGAAAGTCCGGCGGTTCGGTCACGCAGACGACCTCGTCGGCTTCGCCGCGCAATCCCGCCGCCGCGCCCGGGGCACCGACCGGAGCCGCGAAGACGACGGTCCGTGGGTTCCCGGCGCGCAGGTCGCGCAGGGCCGCCGTCGCGGTGACGCCGGTCGCGAGCCCGTCGTCGACGAGGATGACGTCACGGCCGGCGAGACCGGCCGCGGGCCGGCCGTCCCGGTAGCGCTCGAGCCGGCGTCGCGCCTTCGCGCGTTCCCGGCGCTCCACGCGCGCCATGCGGGCCGCGGTGAGCTCGAGCCCGTGGAGGATGGCTTCGTCGTAGATCGCGGGTCCGTCCGGGGTCACCGCGCCGACGCCGAACTCCCGCCGTCCGGGGGCGCCGATCTTGCGCGCCACCGCGACGTCCAGTTCGGCGCCGAGCCGCCGGGCGACGACGGCGGCCACCGGCACGCCACCGCGGGCGACGCCGAGCACGAGCGGGTCGGTCCAGGGACGGCGCTTCAGCTCTTCGGCGAGCTGCCGGCCGCCGTCTTCCCGATCGGCGAAGACCCGCTGGCCGCCCATGCCGGCTCCCTCCGCGTCAGTCGCCAGGGTAAGCCTGCGCCGGGACGAACGGCGGGTCCTCTTCCGGCTCCCAGTGGTGCAGCGGGGTGATCGCGGTGGTCTCGTCGCAGTGCACGAAGGCGTCGTAGCCGGCGGCCGGCACGTACCCGCCGCCTCGCAGGACACCGGTGACGCGGTGCTCGCGGGATTCGAACGACCGGCGGGTGTGCTCGTCGAAGACGTGCAAGCTGTCCTCGCCGGGCAGCACGTCGTGCAGCACCCCTTCGAGGCTCTCCGGGCGCGCCCGCTCCAGGGTCCTTCGCCGCACCGGCCCGCCCCAGCGGTCGGCGGCGGCGACGGAGCCGCGGTAGGTGCCGAACCCGACCGCGACGGCGGTGTGCCGCTCGCGCACCAGCCGGCCCAGGGTGGACGACTCCGCCCCGCCGCCGATCTGGGCGTTGTGGGCCCACACCACGGCCCGGGACCGCGGGCCGTAGGCGCGCAGGAGCCGGTCGAGGGTGTCGCCGAGGTGGGCGGCGTGGACGTTCCGGGCGCGTTCGCCACCGTGCAGCAGCTCGCGGTAGTGGTGTTCGGCGTTCCGCTCGTCGGCGACGCCGAGATCGAGGCCGGGGACGCGCGTCGCCGACCGGGCGGCGATCAGCAGGCGCACGACTTCTTCGCGGCGGTCGGCCGGGACCAGGGCACCGTCCCCGCCATCCGGCTCGAAACCGCCGAACGCCCGCAGCGCCGCGTCGACCTCACCGGGCGCGTGCGCGCGGAGGTAGCCGAGGATGCCGCGCAAGGAATCGGACAGGCCGTGGACGTCGAGGCCGTGGAAGCCGCACGGGATTCCGGTGCCGGTCGCGTTGAACGAGCGCAGCCGGCCGGCGAACTCGGCGACCTCCTCGTTGGCCCACCGCCAGGTCGGCCACCCGCGGAACCCCCACAGCGCCTGGCGGGGGTCGTTCGGCGCCCCGGGCGCGCCGGCCACGCAGGAGTGCACCCGGTGACACTCCCGCCAGTCCCCCTCGACGGCGACGAACGAGAAGCCCCGCTCGGCGAGCAGCCGCTGGGTCAGCGCGGCCCGCCAGTGGTGGAACTCGGCGGTGCCGTGCGTCGATGCGCCGAGCAGCACGATGCGCGCGTTCCCGATCCGCCGGACGAGGGGGTCGAGGTCCTGCGGGCTGCGCAGCGTCGTGGCCGCTTCGCGGATGGCCGTGCCGTCGTCGAGCAGAATTCCGGACATACTTCGCACCTTCCCGTTCCGCCGGGCCGCGAAACCCTCAGGGGCGCCAGGCGTCCCGCCAGTCCGGGTGGGCCTCGTACACCGAGGCGATCAGCTTCACGGACGCGTCGTCGTGGACGTCCCGGATCTCGCGGCGCAGGAACTCGGCCTTTTCCGCGAACGGCACCGGGTGCCGGTCCTCCATCGCCTCGACCGGACCGCCGGCCAGCAGGAGGCCGTCGCCGTCGTCGGCGTACATGATCCGCAGCCTGCCGCGCCGCTCGGCCTCGTCGATCAGCGGCAGTTCGCCGGCGCGGACCCGCTCTTCGTCCTCCGCGAGCCGGGCGAGCACGAACTCGTCGAGCTTCGCGGCCGGAGTGTCGTCGAGATTCGTCATGGGCGGGGGTTACCGCGGGAATTCCTGTCCGAAACCTGTCTCGGTAAGGACTGGACCAATATTATCAGCTCCCGAAAATGGAAGCATCTCCCTTCAGCGCGGAAGGTGCCAGATGAGCTTCCTGATCCCCTTGCTGACCGTGGTCCTGGCGGCTACCCCGACGCCGGCCCCTTCGCCCGCCGCGCCACTCGCGGCGATCTGCGACAAGTACTGCGACGCCCGGGATCCCGCCCTCTCCCCCGGCGACCGCGAAGGCGTTTCGGCGTCCATCAGCGGCCGCCGGCTGTCCTTGCACCTCGACGACGGCGACGACATGGGCTGGGCGGCGATCACCGGCGGTGCGGCCGGCGACCACGTCTGGCTGGACCGCTCGTTCGACGCCGGGCGCACGTGGGCGTCGGGCAGCAAGCTGGGCGACACCGCGACGCCGTCGGGTTCGACCGGCTGGCGGACCCTGATGTACAACGCCGACGACTGGAACAACCGCGGTGTCGGGCTGCTGCGCGCCTGCGGGCAGCCCGCGGGTTCGGGCAGCGTCGCCTGCACCGGCTGGGCCCGTCCGACGTGGAACGCCTGGGACCGGCGCACCGCGGCCGCGACGGCGCTGATGGAGCGCTACAACCTCGGCACCGGGCTCTTCGACACGACCGGCTGGTGGAACTCGGCCAACGCGCTGACCGCGATCGTCGACAACTCGCGCATCAGCGGCATGGGCAGCTACCGCTACGCGATCGACACGACGTACACGAAGAACCTCGGCGCGCAGGGCGGCAGCTTCCGGAACGACTACCTGGACGACACCGGGTGGTGGGGGCTGGCGTGGGTGGACGCGTACGACCTCACCGGCGACAGCCGCTACCTGAACACCGCCCGCGCCGACGCGGACCACATGTTCGCTTACTGGGACGGCGTCTGCGGCGGCGGAGTCTGGTGGAGCACGAGCCGCACCTACAAGAACGCCATCCCGAACTCGCTGTACATCCAGCTGAACGCGGCGCTGCACAACCGCATCGCGGGCGACACGACGTACCTGGCGCGCGCCCGCGCGGGCTGGACGTGGTTCGCGGGCAGCGGGATGATCAACGGCTCGAACCTGGTCAACGACGGCCTGACCACCTCGACGTGCGCGAACAACGGCCAGGCGATCTGGTCCTACAACCAGGGTGTGCCGCTGGCGGCGCTGACCGAGCTGAACCGCGCGACGGGTGACGCGAGCCTGCTGACGAAGGCCCGCGCGATGGCGAACGCGTCGACGACGAACGGCTCGCTGAACCCGGGCGGCATCCTTCGCGACCCGGGCGAGTCGGCCGGGGGCGGCGGCGGGGACGGGCCGACGTTCAAGGGCGTGTACGCCCGGGATCTGGCCGCACTGAACAAGGTGCTGTCCGACCACCCGTACACGGCTTACCTGCAGCGCCAGGCGAACTCGGCGTACGCCAACGACCGGAACAGCGCGGACGCGTACGGGCTGCTGTGGGCGGGCCCGTTCGACCAGGCCGACGCCGCCCGCCAGCAAACCGCGCTGGACCTGATGAACGCGGCCCCCTGACCACGCGATCCGAGCCGCAACTCGCGTCGAGCCCGTGACTCGCGTGATCGGGGCCGGAACTCACGAGTTCCGGCCCCGATCACGCGAGATCCGGCTTTAATCACGCCGGTTACGGCTTCGATCACGCGAGTCCTGGCGTCAGAGGGTCTTCTCCAAGCGGCTGGCCAGGAGCTTGATGAAGCGGGCCGGGTCGCCCAGCTCGCCGCCCTCGGCCAGCAGCGCCATCCCGTACAGCAGCTCCGCCGTCTCCGTCAGCCCGGCGTCCTCCGGCCGCGCCGCGTGCGCCTCGCGCAGGCCCGTCACCAGGCCGTGCTCCGGGTTGAGCTCCAGGATCCGCTTGATCGGCGGCAGCTCCTGCCCCATCGCGCGGTACATCTTCTCCAGTGTCGGCGACAGGTCGTGCGTGTCCCCGACGATGCACGCCGGCGACGTCGTCAGCCGCGACGAGAGCCGGACCTCCTTGACGTCCTCGCCCAGCGCCGTGCCCATCCACGACAGCAGGCCCTCGAAGTCCTTGTTCTGCTGCTCGCGCGCGACCTCGGTGGCCTTCTTGTCCTCCTCCGACTCCAGGTCGACCTGGCCCTTGGCGATCGACTGGAACTGCTTCCCGTCGAAGCCCGGCACGCCGTCGACCCACATCTCGTCGATCGGGTCGGTCAGCACCAGCACCTCGTAGCCCTTGGCGCGGAACGCCTCCATGTGCGGCGAGTTCTCGATCGCGGAGCGCGACTCGCCGGTCATGAAGTAGATGTGCTCCTGGCCGTCCTTCATGCGCTCGACGTACTCGCGCAGCGAAGTCGGCTTCTCCGCGTCGTGCGTCGAAGCGAACGACGAGATCTCGAGGATGGCTTCGCGGTTCTCGAAGTCGTCGAGCAGGCCCTCCTTGACCGCCCGGCCGAACTCACGCCAGAACGTCGCGTACTTCTCGGCGTCGGCGGTCATCATCGTCTTGACCGTCGACAGGACCTTCTTGACCAGGCGACGGCGGATCAGCTGGATCTGCCGGTCCTGCTGCAGGATCTCCCGCGAGACGTTCAGCGACAGGTCCTGCGCGTCGACGACGCCCTTGACGAACCGCAGGTACTCGGGGACGAGCGACTCGCAGTCGTCCATGATGAAGACGCGCTTCACGTACAGCTGGACGCCGCGCTTGCGCTCCCGCAGGAACAGGTCCATCGGCGCCTGCGACGGCAGGAACAGCAGCGCCTGGTACTCGAACGTCCCCTCGGCCTGCAGCCGGATCGTCTCCAGCGGGTCCTGCCAGTCGTGGCTGACGTGCTTGTAGAACTCGTGGTACTCGGCCTCGGTGACCTCGCTCGAGGAACGCGCCCACAGCGCCTTCATCGAGTTGACGGTCTCGGCCTTCGGCTCTTCGCCTTCGGCGGCCTCGCCCGCCATCCGGATCGGCCAGGTGATGAAGTCGGAGTACTTCTTGACGATCTCCCGGATCTTGGCCGGGGAGGTGTAGTCGTAGAGGTGGTCCTCGGCGTCCTCGGGCTTGAGGTGCAGGGTGACCGCGGTGCCCTGGGGCGCGTCTTCGACCGGCTCGATCGTGTACGTGCCTTCGCCGGAGGACTCCCAGCGGACGCCCTCGGTGGTGCCCGCCTTGCGGGTCACCAGGGTGACCTTGTCCGCGACCATGAAGCTCGCGTAGAACCCGACGCCGAACTGGCCGATGAGGTCCTGCGACGCCGCCGCGTCCTTGGCCTCCTTCAGCTTGCTCAGGAAGTCCGCGGTACCGGACTTGGCGATCGTGCCGATGAGCGCGACCACCTCGTCGCGCGTCATGCCGATGCCGTTGTCCCGCACCGTCAGGGTCCGGCCGGCCGGGTCCGTCTCGAGCGCGATGTGCAGGTCGGCCGTGTCCGCGCCGAGGTCTTTGTCGCGGTACGACTCCAGCCGCAGCTTGTCGAGGGCGTCGGAGGCGTTGGACACGAGCTCCCGCAGGAACG
Organism: Amycolatopsis sp. cmx-4-37; assembly: GCA_049998055.1. Classification (GTDB taxonomy): domain Bacteria; phylum Actinomycetota; class Actinomycetes; order Mycobacteriales; family Pseudonocardiaceae; genus Amycolatopsis. The sequence goes on from JAEBEK010000001.1 coordinate 29,725, forward strand.
TGTCCTTGTTCGAATAGATCGAATGGATCATCAGCTGGAGCAGCTGACGCGCTTCCGACTGGAACTCGAGCGTCTCGATCGGGGTGGTCACTTCCGGTCCTTTCCGGGGCGGGGTGCCGAGCGGCCCGATCCTACCGAGGCGGTCCGACATTCCCGGTGCTCACCCGGTCGCGCACTTTATGAACGCAATGTAGGTGGCCCCCGCCTCGCGGGGTGATGCTGGCCACGCCCCGCTGCCGATCAAGGAGGATCGAGTGCCCGGACCCCTGCCCCGGTGGGCGGCCGCGTTCGCCGCGGCCTGCGCCCTGACCACCGCGTTCGCCGCTCCCGCCGCCGCGTCGACGGTCGTCGACCACCCCGTCCGCACCACCGGCTGCGGCCGGGCCGCGCCCGTGCCGTCCGGGGTGACGACCACCCGGCACGTCGTCTCCGGCGGGCTGGACCGCGGGTACACCGTGCACCTGCCGGCGCACTACGACCCGCGCCGGGCGTACCCGCTGGTGCTGTCGTTCCACGGGCACAAGCGCACGTCGCAGTACCAGGAGGAGCTGTCCGGCTTCTCGGCGCTCGACGCGATCTCGGTCTACCCGCAGGGCCTGATCGGCACCGACGGCGAGTCGGCCTGGACCGGGGCGCCCTACTCGGCCGCCGCGGACGACGTCCTGTTCACCAGCGACCTGCTGAACTCGCTGCAGCGCGAGCTGTGCGTCGACAACGACCGGATCTTCGCGGCCGGCAAGTCCAACGGCGGCGGGTTCGTCGGCGTGCTGGCGTGCCGGCTGCCCGGCCGGATCGCGGCGTTCGCCCCGGTGTCGGGTGCGTTCTACCCGCAGGGCGGCGCCTGCCGGCCGAGCCGCCCGGCGCCGATCCTCGACTTCCACGGCACCGCCGACACGACCATCCCCTACACCGGCAACCCGGCGAAGGGGCTGCCGTCGATCCCGGACTGGCTGGCCGGATGGTCCACAAGGGACGGTTGCTTCCCGAAGCCGGTGTCGTGGACGCCGGTGAAGGGCGTCGTCGCGCAGAAGTGGCTCGGCTGCGACCGGCGGAGCGACTTGGAGCACTACCGCGTCGAAGGTGCCGGGCACGTCTGGCCGAGCACCGAGCCGAACCTCGACTCGGCCACGCCGACGGTCATCGACGCGACGCCGGTCATCTGGCGGTTCTTCCGCACGCATCCGCTGCGGTGAAACACGATTGACGCAGGTCGCGCCCCTCGGCGACGATGACGCACACCAGGTGAAAGCCGCCCGCCGGACCAGCCGACGGGCGGCTTTTGCTTCATCGAAAGGGGTTCACCGTGCGCGTACTGGTGCTCAACGCCGGCTACGAGCCGCTGCAGACCGTGTCCGTCCCGCACGCCATCCGGATGCTGGTGCGGCACGTCGCCGAGATCCACGAGGCCGAAGACGGTCTCGCGTACGGGCTGTTCCCGCGCCCGAAGATCGTGCGGTTGCTGCGTTATGTCGTCATGAAGTGGCGATATACGCAGCCGCCCCGCTGGTCCCGCCGCGGGGTGCTGACCCGCGACGGCCACCGCTGCGCGTACTGCGGCCGCCGCGCCACGACGATCGACCACGTGACGCCACTGAGCCGCGGCGGCGCGCGGACGTCGTGGCTCAACACGGTCGCCGCCTGCGGGGGCGCGTCCCGCAGCTGCAACGCGCGCAAGGCCGACAAGCTGCCGGCCGAGGCCGGGATGACGCTGCGGTTCACGCCGTACGTCCCGACGTGGGACCAGCTGCACGCGCTCGCGGCCTGAGAACGCGGAGTGACGGCGGGCGGGCCGGGCCCGGGCGCGGGTGGTGCCGCGAATGACTCATTCACGGCCTCCGACGCCAGGGCCTCGGCAAAGTCGCGTTTGCTGGGCGGGATGTCATGAACGGGTCGTTCATGACGCTGGACGACAGGAAAGAGTCGTTCATGACGTCGCCCCCCCTGCCGAACGCCGCCGAGGGACCGGCCTGCCCGCCAAGGTGACCGGCGGGCAGGCCGCGCCGCGGCAGCCGGCGTTCGTCGGCGTCCCGGACCGCGGGTCGTTAAGCTCGAACCGATCGTCCCCCGCATCCGTGTGTTCCGGGGAAGGCCGGGAGGTCGTCGTGACCGACGCAGGACAGCTGATCGCCGGGCGCTACCGGCTGGCCGAGCGGGTCGGCCAGGGCGCCATGGGCGTCGTCTGGCGCGCCCGCGACGAGCGGCTCGACCGCGTCGTCGCCGTCAAGCAGCTGGGCTACGACCCGGCCATCGGCCAGGCCGCCGGCGACCAGGCCGCCCTGCGCGCGCTGCGGGAAGCCCGGCTGACCGCACGGCTGCGGCACCCGCACGCGATCACCGTCCACGACGTGGTCGAGGAGGGCGGCGAGCCCTACCTGGTCATGGAGTACCTGCCGTCGCGGAGCCTGGCCGACGTCCTGCTCGACCGCGAGTGCCTGCCCGCCGACGAGGTCGCGCGCATCGGCGTGCAGGTCTCCTCCGCGCTGGCCGCCGCGCACGCCGAAGGCATCGTGCACCGGGACGTCACGCCGGCGAACGTCCTCATCGCGGACGGCGGGCTCGCCAAGATCGCCGACTTCGGCATTTCCCGCGCCACCGGCGAAGGCACCGTGACCGGCGGCGGGTTCATCGCGGGCACGCCGGCCTACCTGTCCCCCGAGGTGGCCGGCGGGGGCGAAGCCGGCTTCCCGGCGGACGTGTTCTCCCTCGGCGCGACGCTCTACCGCGCGGTGGAGGGCCAGCCGCCGTTCGGCAACGACGACAACCCGATCGCGCTGCTCCTGCGGGTCGCCCGGGAGGAGCCGATCCCGCCGAAGCACCGCGGCCCGCTCGCCGAAGTGCTCGGCCGGCTCCTGCACCGCGATCCGTCCCGGCGTCCGGCGATGGCGGAGGTCCAGGAGCTGTTCGAGGCGGTCACGGGCGGCCGTCCGCTGCCGCCGCCGCGTCCCCGACCGCGCACCGAAACCCGGATGCTGCGCCTCCCCCGCCCCCGCCGGCGGGTGGTGCTGGCGGCCGCGGCCGGAGCCGTCCTGCTGGTCCTGGGCGTGGTGATCGGGACGGTGCTCGTGCCCGACGCGACCACCCCGATCGCGGCACCGGTGTCGTCCGCTGCCCCGGTGGTGACACCCCCGACGACGACCAGTGCGCCCGCCGACCTGGGCTGCGCGGCCAGCTACGCGGTGACGACGTCCTGGCCGGGCGGCTACCAGGTCCAGGTGACGGTCCGCAACGACCACGACGACCACCTGCGCGGCTGGACCGTCCGCTGGTCCCTCCCCGACGGGCACCGCATCACGGGCCTGTGGAACGGCACGTTCACGGTCGAGGGCTCGACGGTGACCGTGGACAGCGCGGACTGGAACGGCAAACTCGACCCGGGCGGCTCGACGACGTTCGGCTTCAACGCGGTGACCGGAAACGGCGACGCCTCCGGTCGGCCGCAGCTCTCCTGCCGGACGGTCTAGGTCCGGAGACTCCGCCCCAGCTCCCTCAGCCGTGGATCCGGTCGAACGGCAGCCGCAGCACCTGCCCCGCCGGAACCGGTGCGTTCCGCAGCCGGATCGCGTCGAGCTCCGGCGTCGTCAGCGCCCGGCGGTAGTACCGGACCTCGTCGAACGACCCGTTCCACCGGTAGGCGTTGTCCAGCCGCTGGCCCAGCTGCAGCTGGAACGACACCGTCCGGCTCACCGAACCGGAAGCCGCGGGCCCGGAAGCGACCTGGACGCCGTCCACCCACAGCAGCAGCTTCCCGCCGGTGCGCTCGAGAGCGACGTGGTGCCAAGCCTGGTCGTCATAGGCCTGGGACGTCGTGATCGACGCGCTCCCGGCCGCCGTGGTCATCGTCGCGATCAGCCGGTGGCCGGCCGGCTCGCCGCGCAGCCACAGCTGGGGTGCGGTCGTGCCCATCCCGCCCAGCCAGAACAGCACCTGGTTGCCCTTCGTGGCGCCGTAACGGAACCAGCCCGTCCACGTGAGGTCACCCTCGCCGGGTGGCTGCGCCGGGTCGTACGGCACCCGGACGTAGTCGTCGACGCCATCCAAGGTCAACGCGCCGCCGAAGCGTCCCGCGGCCACCGAAGCACCGCCGAGGACTCGAGCGTCGGCGTGCCGTGAGACGTCCGGTGTGGACGGTCCGGCGGAGTTCTTCCAGCCCAGATAGGACTCGTCGAACCGCGCGAAGCGGATCTCGTCGCGCGCGTCGACCGCGCCGCCTTCGTACATGAGCCCGATCTCCGGGCCGCCGATCTGCACCAGGTCCGAGTAGCCGGACCAGTCCGTCGTGATCCGCGTGCCCTGCTCGGCGTTCTCCCACGTGCGGCCGCCGTCGTAGGACGAGCGGATCATCATCCACCGCCGCCGGTCGGTGTCCGACGGCGAGGAGAACAGCAGCCGGTTCCCGACGCGCAGCACCGCGCCCTGCACCATCGGCGTCACCAGGTCGGGGATGGTGGTGAAGGACCTGGAGAACGTCTCGCCGCCGTCGCGGCTGATGGCGTAGTCGCGGTTGCCGATGTCCGTGCCGCCCTGTTCGCGGCCGCCGGCGTAGACCGACCCGTCGGCCAGCTCGGCCACGGTCACCTCGGACGGCTTCTGCGCGTACGTCCCGCCGACCGGGTGCGGATAACTGTTCACCGCGCCGACGTGCCAGCTGCGGCCGCCGTCATCGCTGTAGACGAGCCCGGCGTGGTTCTCGATCGAGTTCGTGCCGTCGCTGGTTTCCGCGTTGACGCCGAACACCAGACGTCCCGCGTGGCGGCCGCGCGTCAGCTGGATCCCGTGCACCGGGCCGGACGCGTACCACGAGTCCCAGGTCGGCAGCTTGGCCTGCGCGCTGATGTCGACCGGCGTGGACCAGGTCAGGCCGTCGTCGTCGCTGTACTGCGAGTGCGGGGTGCGCGGGCACGGGACGTCGCACGCCTTGTCGTCGTCCCGGCCCTTGTTGTAGGTCGTGACCAGCACGATCCGGCCGGTGCGGCCGTCCACGACGGGCACCGGGTTGCCGTGGGTGTCCCCGCCGCCGCGGTTGACCACCTGCAGCGGCGACCACGTCTTGCCGCCGTCGGTCGAGCGCTTGAGGACGAGGTCGATGTCGCCGGTGTCCCCGCAGTTGTCGATGCGGCCTTCGGCGAACGCCAGGAGCGTGCCGTGGGTCGACTTGACGATCGCCGGGATCCGGAAGCAGCTGTACCCGGGATCCTGCGCCGCCTTGAACAGCACCTGCTGGTCGAACATCGGCGCGGCCTGCGCCGGACTGATGGCGAGCAGCGAACCCGCCAGCAGGGCCACCAGAGCGGCCCATCTCCCCAGTGTTCTCATTCTCATCCCTTCAGGACGGCGACACCTCGCGAGGCGAGCCGGACTTCACCGGCTCGGTGCCGTGGTTGAGCAGGATCAAGTAAGCGCTTTCCACGCCGGGTCGGCACCGTAGTGGAGCATCAGAGCAAGCCAGCTTCGGCGAGCTTCTCCTTGATCCGCAGGAGTTCTTCGTCGTCCAGGGGAAGCTGCGGCGGCGCCAGGACAGCGTTGTCGATGAATCCGCGCATCTTCATCGCGGCCTTGAAGGCGCCGAGCCCGGCCGAACCGCGGCCCATCCGGCTCGGCGGCGCCACGGAGGTGATCGAGAACAGCTTGAGCAGACGCTCCTGTTCGCGGCGGGCCGCGGCCAGGTTGCCGGACTTGACGTGGTCGTGGATGAGCACGTACCCGACCGGGTCGACGTTGCCGAGGCCCGGGACGGCGCCGTCGGCCCCCATCGCCAGGGCCGCGTCCACGAGGAGCTCGGACCCGGTGAACACGGCGAAGGTGTCGAGGCCGCGCTCGCGCTTGCCGAGCAGCACCGAGCGGAACGCGGCTTCGTCGCCGCTGGAGTCCTTCAGGCCGGCGATGACGCCGTCGGCGGCGAGGTCCAGCACCATCGGTCCGTCGAGCTTCGTGTGCACCGCGACCGGGATGTCGTAGGCGACGATCGGCAGCGCCGTGCGTTCGTGCAGCAGGCGGAAGTGCCGGTCGACCTCGGCGACGTGCGTGCGCGTGTAGTAGGGCGCGGTGACGACGACGGCGTCGGCCCCGGCGGCTTCGGCCGTTTTGATGTGCTCGGCGACCCGCAATGTCGTCATGTCGATACAACCGACGAGCACCGGGACGCGCCCGGCGACCTGGTCGACCGTCGTTTCGACGACGACGCGGCGCTGGGCGTCGGGCAGGAAGGCGACCTCGCTGGAGGAGCCGAGGACGAACACGCCGTGGACGCCGGCGTCGAGCTGGACCTCGACGTGGCGCCGCAGCGAGTCGGTGTCCACGCTGAAGTCGTCGGTGAACGGCGTGCACAGCGGCGGGACGATTCCGGCGAACTTCGGCATCAGGCGCTCACTCCGGTAGGGATCTCGGGATGGATGCAGCGGTAGGTGTGCCCGCCCTCGGCCACGGCGAGCGGCGGCAGCTCGGCCGCGCACTCGTCGGTGGCCTTCGGGCAGCGGGTGCGGAAGGGGCAGCCGCTCGGCGGGTGCGTCGCCGAGGGCACCGGCCCGGTGAGCACGATCGGCTCGACCGGGTTCAGCAGGCTGGGCGTCGCCGAGAAGAGGGCCCGCGTGTACGGGTGCCGGGCGTCGCCGGGTACCGCGCTCGCCGGGGCTTCTTCGACGATCCGGCCGAGGTACATCGTGACGATCCGGTCGCTCATCTTCTTGACGGTCTGGATGTCGTGGGAGACGAACACCATCGCCAGGTCCAGCTGTTCGCGCAGGTCGAGCAGTAGGTTGAGGATCTGGGCGCGGACCGAGACGTCGAGGGCTGACGTCGGCTCGTCGGCGACCAGCAGCGCGGGCCGCAGGGCCAGCGCCCGCGCGATGGCGACGCGCTGGCGCTGGCCGCCGGAGAGCTGGCCCGGCACGGCGTCGACGGCGCTGGCGGGCAGGCCGACCAGGGACATCAGCTCGCGGACGCGGTCGTCGCGCTCGGCCGGCGTCCCGACGCGGTGCACGTCGAGGGGGTCGCGGATGATCTTGGCGACGGCGAGCCGGCGGTTGAGCGCGGTCGACGGGTCCTGGAAGATCATCCCGGCTTCTCGCCCGAACCCCTCGTCGAGGGGCTTCCCGCGGAAGCGGACCGTGCCCGCGGTCGGGGGCTGCAGGCCGACGATCACCTTGGCCAGGGTGGACTTCCCGCACCCGGACTCGCCGACGACGCCGATCGTCTCGCCGGGGTCGACGACGAGGTGGGCGTCGGTGAGGGCGTAGACGCTGTCGTGGCCGAACAGGCCCCGGCCGCGGATCTTGTGCACGACGTGGACGCCGTCGAGCTCCAGGAGGTTCACGCCGTCGCCTCCTTCTCGCGGGCGATGTCGACCGCCGGGAAGTGGCAGGCGACGAGGTGGTCCACCGGTTCGCCGAAGCGGACCGGGGTTTCGTCGTGGCACTTGGCGCGGGCGGCCGGGCAGCGGTCGGCGAAGCGGCAGCCCGCCGGGAACTCGGCGGGGGCCGGGACGACGCCCTTGATCTGCGTCAGGCGGGCATCGCTGGCCTCCAGCGACAGCACCGCACTGAGCAGGCCGCGCGTGTAGTGGTGCCGCGGCGAGCCGACGACCTCGGCGGTGGCGCCCAGCTCGGCGACCTGGCCGCCGTACATGACGACGACGCGGTCGGCGATCTCGGACACGAGCGCGAGGTCGTGCGAGACGAGGACGAGCGCGAAGCCGAGCTCCTCCTGCAACCGCAGCAGCAGCGCCATGATCTGGGCCTGCACCGTGACGTCGAGGGCCGTCGTGGGCTCGTCGGCGACGATGAGCTTCGGGTCACGCGAGAGCGCCATCGCGATCAGCACGCGCTGGCGCTGGCCGCCAGACAGTTCGTGCGGGTACGCGCGCAGCGTCCGGTCCGGGTCGAGGTTGACCAGCTCCAGCAGCTCGGCCGGGGTGCGGGTGCCGCCGCGGCGGGTGAACTGCTTGAGCTGGGCGCGGATGGTCATCGCCGGGTTGAGGGAGCTGAGGGCGTCCTGGTAGATCATCGCGATGTCGTGGCCGAGGTGCCGGCGGCGTTCGCCGGGGCGCAGCGCCAGGAGGTCGCGCTGGGCGAACCGGATCTGGCCGGACACCCGCGCTGTCGCCGGCTGGAGGCCGAGGATCGACAGCGCGGTGAGCGTCTTGCCGCAGCCGGACTCGCCGATCAGGCCGAGGACCTCGCCGGCTCGGACGCTGAAGGACACGCCGTCGACGACGTCGACGCCTTCGTGGCGGCCGGGGAACGCGATCGCCAGCCGGTCGACTTCCAGGACCGTGTCGCGGTGGTCGAGCGACCTCGCTGTCCGGGCCAGCCGCTCCCCCGCTTCCCGCAGGCCGGCGATCGGCAGGACGGGCGCGGTGTCGGCGTCTTCCCGCTTCGCGACGGCCTTCGCGACTTCGGCCGCCTTCACAGCGCGGGCCGAAGGCGCGGCCCAGGCGTCCGAGATCCGCTCGGACAGGATGTTCAGCGCGAGCACCGTGACCAGGATCAGCAGGCCGGGGAACAGCGTCGCCCACCAGCCGCCGGTCAGCACCAGGTCCTTGCCGTCGGCGAGCACCGAGCCCCAGGACGGGTCCGGCGGCTGGATACCGGCGCCGATGAACGACAGCGACGCCTCGAACACGATCGCGTCGGCCACCGTGACCGTGCAGTACACGAGCACCGGGGCGGCGCAGTTGATCGCGACGTGCCGGGTCAGCACGAAGAACCGCCTCGCCCCGATGACGCGTTCGGCCGCGACGTAGTCCTCGCCGTACTGGGCCAGGACGTTCGCCCGGATCACCCTCGCCACCGGAGGCATGTTCAGGAACCCGATGGCCAGGATCAGCACCAGGATGCCGTGGCCGAACACGGCGACGAGCACCGCGGCCAGCGCGATGCCGGGGAACGCCATGATGACGTCCAGCACGCGCATGACCACGGCGTCCACCCGGCGGTGCGAGGTCGCGGCGAACGCCCCGATCACCGCCCCCGACACGAGCGCGAGCGCCACCGCCCCCAGGCCGATGGCGAGCGACCAGCGCGTGCCGGCGACGAGCCGGGAGAAGATGTCCCGGCCCGACGTGTCCGTCCCGAACCAGTGGGACCCGCTGGGGCCGCCGGTGTCGGTGCTCAGCGCGTCCGGGTTGTGCGTCGCGACGAGCGTGCCGAGCACGGCGACGAGCAGCAGGACGCCGAGGATCGCGAGCGCGGGCCAAGCCGCGCGCAGGCGCTTCACGCGTGGCTCCGCAGGCGCGGGTTCGCGATCAGGTACAGGACGTCGACGATCAGGTTGACCAGCACGAACCCGATCGCGATCGTGATGACGAAGCCCTGCACCTTGGCGGTGTCGCCGTCGGTGACGGCCTGGATCATGTTCTGCCCCATCCCCGGCAGCGCGAACATCGTCTCGATGACGACGGCGCCGCCCAGCAGGTAGCCGACCCGCAGGCCGAGCACGGTCAGCGGCGTGACCAGCGCGTTGCGCAGCACGTTGCGCCCGACCACGACCACCGGCGGCAGCCCGCCGCCGCGCGCGGTGCGGACGTAGTCCTTGTCCAGCTCTTCGACCATCGACGTCCGGATCACCCGGGTCAGCTGCGCGGCCACCGGCAGCGCCAGGGAGACCGCGGGCAGCGTCAGCGAGTTCAGCCAGCCGCCGAACGAGTCGGCCGGGCTGACGTAGCCGCTGGTCGGGAACAGCCCCTGGCCGACGGCCAGCCACTGGACCAGCAGCAGCGCCACCCAGAACGCCGGCGCGGCGACCCCGGCCAGGGTGACGATGCGGATCACCTTGTCCGGCCAGCGGTCGCGGAACAGCGCCGAGGTCACGCCGAGCACCAGCGCCGTCACCAGCGCGATGACCAGCCCGAGCAGGGTCAGCTGCACGGTCAGCGGCAACGCGGTCGCGATGGTCTCGCCGACCGGCTGCTTGGTGATCACGCTGGTGCCGAAGTCCCCCTGGACCAGGTGCCCGACGAAGTGGACGTACTGCAGCGGCAGCGGGTCCAGCAGCCCGTTCTCGAGCCGGAACTGCTGCAGCTGCTCGGCGGTGGCGTTCGCGCCGTCGAACGCGGCCAGCGCCGGGTCGACCGGCGCGAACCGCATCACGATGAACACGAACAGGATCACGCCGAGCAGCAGCGGGATGAGGGCGAGGATGCGGCTGAGCAGCATCCGCACGACGACGGCCACGGGTGTTCTCCTCCTAGACCGGCTTGGCCTGGTTCAGGTAGATGCCCGGGTAACCCTGGGCGCGCACGCCGGAGATCGCCTTCGGGTCCCACGCCGTCCCGAGCTGGGTGAACACGACCGGGTAGATGACGGCCTGCTCCGAGATCCGGTCCAGCAGCTGCTTGTTCAGCGTCGTCCGCTTGGCCTCGTCGGTCTCCGCCGCGGCCTGGTCCTGCAGGGCGAGCAGGGACTGGGCGTCGGCACCGGTGAAGCGGGCGTACTTGCTCGTGAGGATGGACTTGGCGTCGTAGTAGTAGCGGATCATCAGGTCCGGGTCGTTGCCGAACTGCAGCGGGTTGTTGGTGGTGGCGACGACCTGGAAGTCGGTGCCCGCGTCCAGCTTGGAGAACAGCGCCTTGGTGTCCTGGGAGTCCAAAGTGGTCTGGACGCCGATCGCGTCCCAGCCCTCCTTGATCACCTTGACGCAGTCGGCGACCAGCGAGGTGTTCGTCGTGGACAGCGTCACCTTCAGGCCGGTGGCCCCGGCCTGCTGCAGCAGCTGCTTGGCCTTCTCGGGGTGGTAGACGAAGTCCTGCGACGCCGGCTGCGAGGACGGCAGCTTCGGGTTGATGAACGACGTGCCGGGCGAGCCGGCGCCCTTCAGCCCGATGTCGATCATCTTCTGCTTGTCGATGGCGTAGTGCAGGGCTTGGCGGACCAGGTTGCTGTCGAACGGCTTGTGCGCGGTGTTGAAGAGCAGGAAGAGGTTGTTGCCGCCGTCGGCGAACTCGACCGTGCGGCCCGCCTTGCGGAGCTGGTCGGCGTTGGCGGCCGGGATGTTCTCGGCGATCTGCGCGTCCGGCGTGGCGCCGGAGATCGCGGCGACGCGCGGCGCGGAGTCCACGATGGACTTCCAGAGCATCTTGTCGTAGGCCGCCGGGCGCGGGCCGTTGTAGTCGGCGAACTTCTCGAAGCTGGTGTGGCTCAACGGCGCCTGCTCGACGACCTGGTACGGGCCGGAGCCGACGACCTTGCCGCCCTTGGCGTCGTCCCACTTGCCGTCGTAGACGTGCTTCGGGACGATCTTGCAGCACTGGATCCGCTGCAGCGCGTACGGGAAGGGGAACTTGAGGACGAACTCGACCGAGCGATCGCCGGTCTTGCGGACTTCCTGCAGCCAGTGCGAGAAGAAGCTGTGGATCAGCACGTTCTCCTTCTCGTCCAGCGCGCGGGCGTAGGTGAAGACGACGTCGTCGGCCGTCACGGGCTGGCCGTCGTGCCACTTCGCGCCGTCGCGGAGCTCGAACTTCAGGCTGGTGCCGCCGACGTCGGCGGGCAGCGCCTTCGCCAGGCCGGGGAACGGTGCGCGGGTGATCGGGTCACCCTCCACGAGGGACTCGTAGCAGTGCAGGATCGCGGCCATCGAGAACGCGGACGCGGTCTGCAGCGGGTCCCACGTCTGGTTGTTGCCGTAGCCGACGACGGCGGTCAGCGAGCCCGCCGAACTGCCGGTCTTGTTGGTGGACGCCGGCCCGCCGCACGCGGCGAGCACGGTCGGGAACGCCAAAGCCGCCCCGGCGAAGGTGGTGTAGCGCAGCAACTGGCGCCGGCTGAGCGACGGGCTCTGGGACATCGCTGTCTCCTGCGGGCCTCGAACGGTAGGACATGGGACGTCCTATGACCGGCGTGAGCCTAGGATGGGTTGGCGTGCTGGTCAACCCTTCTGGACGTATGACGTAGGATGTCCTCTCACGACGCATCCGGGGAGGACAGCAGTGGCCCGTCCGCAGCGCAGCGAAGAGATCACCAAGCGCATCATCGACCTGATCGTCGAGCGGGAGCTCCCGCCGGGCGCACCCATGCCCACCGAGCTCAGCCTGATGGAGGACATCGGCGTCAGCCGCAACTCCATCCGCGAGGCGATCAAGGCCCTGCAGGCCCTCGGCATCGTCGAGATCCGCCACGGCTACGGCACGTTCGTCGGCTCGGCGGGTTCGGAGTCGCTGCAGACGTGGCTGCTCTTCCGGACCCGCGCTCGCGGCGCCACCGACGTCGGGCGGCTGCGCGACCTGCTGGAGGTGCGGGAGATGCTCGAGACCGAGCTGACCCGGCGCGTCGCGACCGACCACCGGCCCGGCCTGGTCGAGGAGCTGCAGGCCTGCGTCGCGCGGATGAAGCGCAAGGGCCCGGACGCCGCGGAGGCCGACCGCGAGTTCCACGACCTCATCTGCGCCGAGGCCGGGTTCGACCTCGCGCGCGAGCTCACCGGGTTGTTCTGGGACGTCTACCGGATCGCCGAGAGCGAGTTCGGCGGACCGGCCGCGTCCCCGACGGCCACCGCGAAACGCCACCAGGTCATCGTCGATGCGCTCCTGCTGCGCGACGCCGACGCCGCGGCCGAAGCCGTGCACCGGCACTTCGACGAGGTCCGCAAGCGCGCGAAAGCCGGTCCGTACGGCGGTTTCGGCGTCGCGCGACCGGTGCCGGCGGCCCATTCCTGACTCTCGGTGGTTGACCCGTTCGAGGTAACTTCCGGAAGTTCGAGAACCGGGCTCAACGGCTTCGGCGTCTGGCTCGTCGGTAGTGGTGATCAACCACCACCTGGAGGTGCCAGTGCGAAGAAGACTTTCGGTGTTCGCGGTCCTGCTCGCCGGTTCGGCGGGGCTGACCGGGCTCGCCCCGCCGTCCGCGATGGCCGCTGCCGCGGCCACGAGCGTCACGCTGCCCACGGGTGAGCGCGTCGCCGTCCGGACCACGCCCGACGGCCGGTCCCGGTACGACGTCCAGCCGGCCGCCGAGAAGGGCATGGCGCGGGCGCTGGTGCACCTGCGCCTGGGCGAACGCGACTACGAGGTGCCCGGCACCGCACTCCCCTACCTGGGGCGCGGGCTGGATCTGGGCCTGTTCGACGTCCAGGCGCTCCTGGCCGGCGGGTCGGCCCCGGTCGACCCGGCGGCGTTCGGCGCCGCTTTGGCGAAGCAGTTCAAGGAAGACAACGCGAAGGGCCACTTCGGGGGTCAAGGGCTCTTCGCCGGGGGAAAGACTTTCGCGCTCTCGGGGACACCTACGCGGCGGGCTACCCAGCCGCGTTCGGTGCTGCGCACGGTGTCGGTCGACGCCAATGACATCGCGGGCAAGCCGGCCGACACCGGCGTCGCGTTCCTGTACAACACCGACGACGGCAACCTGCTCGACCCGACCGAAAACGTGAACTACTTCTCGGGTGGCACGGCGAAGTTCAGCGCGCCGGACGGGAACTACAGCGCACTCGGTCTCTTCTGGACGGCCGACGCCGACGGCAACCCGACCGAGGTGCGGTTCAGCGCGCAGCCCGAGTTCGCGGTGAAGGCCGACAGGACGGTCCGGGTGGACGCTGCCCGCGCCTCCAGCAAGGTCACCTGGGTGACGCCGCGGCCGGCGTTGCTCGATGACACCGGTTTCCTGTTCCGCCGGGCCGCGAAGACCGGGCCGGCGCTGCTCGTCGACTTCGACGCCGGGCCGGGCGTGCCGATCTCGGTGTCGCCGACGGCCGTCCCGGTCCGGACCGGCGCGTTGCAGACGTACCCCTACAGCAGGCTGATCTCCCCACCGGCGCCGGGCACGCCGTACGAATACGTGCTGCAGAAGGCCTCGGTGGGCACCATTCCGCAGCAGCGGTACGTGATCACGGCGAAGGACGTCGCCGCGGTGAACGCGACCTACTTCAGCGAGTACGCGACGCTCGGGCGGCGGCAGCGCAGCGGGATGTTCTCCTTCGAAGACTCCAGCGGCCGGGTGTCGCACCTGATCGAGACGCCCCGGAAGCAGACCGAGTACGTCTCGGCCGGGCCGGACCTGCGCTGGTTCGGCGGGTTCTCGAAGTACGTCGTGCCCGGGCCGTTCCCGGCGTGGGCCGGCGGCCAGTACGAGGCGTTCCACGCCTACACCGGCGGGACGACGGTCACGGAGGACTGGAACAAGTTCCCGCTGCACCCGGCGGGTGGCGTGGCGCTGCTGCCGCTGTCCGACGGCAGCGCGCCGGAGATCCCGGCCGCGACGCGCGCCGGCGACGTGCTGCGGGTGAACATCACGCCGTTCAGCGACAACCAGCCCGGGCACACCGGGTTCGGCTTCTACGGCGAGCCGACGGACACGATCACCGGGCACTACACGCTGACCCAGGACGGCGCGACGATCGCCGAGGGCAGCCCGGTGGGGGCGACCGCACTGGCGCTGGAACAGGAGGTCGCGGCCGCGCCGTCGACCCTGGGGCTCACGATCGACGCGGGCCGCACCGGCCCGATGTACCACCACAGCACGGCGACCCACACCGAGTGGACGTGGCCGTCCCAGCACGCCGACGGCACGCTCCCCCCGGCCCTGCACTGCGCCCGGGGCGCGGACCGGGCGTGTGCGGTCGAACCGATGCTGACGCTGCGGTACGCCGTCGACGGGTTGCGGCCGGACGGCTCGACGCCGTCGGGTCCCCAGGGCCTCGACCTGACGGTGGGGCACCTGCAGCAGAGCGCGGGTTCCCCGGTGACCGCCGCGACGGTGCAGTACTCGACCGACGGCGCGACCTGGCAGGACGCGACGGTCACGCCTCGTGGTGACGGCGTTTTCCACGCGGACTTCACCGCGACCACGGACGCGTTCCGCGGCGGAGACGTCTCGCTGCGCGTCACGGCTTCCGACGCCGCGGGGGCGACCGTGGCCGAGTCGATCACCGCCGCCTACCACGTCTTCGTGTCCTGAGGGGAAGGTCCACTGTGTATAGATCGATCATCGGCGCGCTGAGCGCCGCGGTGGTCGTCGTCGGCGCGTTCGCCCCGGCGGCGTCAGCCACCCCGGCGACGCGCGCCGCGTGCCCCGACCAGCCCGGTGCGCTGCGCTGCCTCACCACGTACACGCCAGTACACGCTCTCGTCGACGGCCCGGTCGGCTGGGGTGCCGACGACCTGGCGTCGGCGTATCGGCTGCCCTCCGACGCGGGGCCGGGCACCGTCGTCGGCATCTCGATCGCCTACGACGCACCGAACCTTGAGGCGGACCTCGCCGCCTACCGGACGCAGTACGGCCTGCCCCCGTGCACGACGGCGAACGGCTGCTTCCGCAAGGTGAACCAGCAGGGTCTCTCCGGCCCCCTTCCCGAAGCGGATTTCGGGTGGGCGATGGAGTCCACTTTGGACGTCTCGATGGTGTCGGCGGCGTGTCCGTCGTGCCGGATCCTGGTCGTCGAAGGCAACTCCCCCGGCTTCGCCGACCTGGCGGAAACGGAGGACACCGCGGTCCGGCTGGGGGCGAAGGTGGTGTCGAACAGCTACGGCGCGCGGGAAAGCGGGGCACCGCTGGCGTTCGCGAGCCACTACCAGCACCCGGGGGTGACGGTGGTGGCCTCCTCGGGCGACACGGGCTTCACGGCGGCGAGCTACCCGGCGGTCCTGGCGGGCACGGTCGCGGTCGGCGGGACGTCGCTGGCCCGTGATCCGTCCTCGGCCCGGGGCTGGGCGGAGTCGGCGTGGCAGTACGGCGGCAGCGGCTGCTCGGCGTACATCGCGAAGCCGTCGTGGCAGAAGGACACGCACTGCGGCAAACGAACGGTCGCGGACCTCGCGTCGGCGGCGGAGGACATCGCGATCCACTACACGGACGCGGGCGGCTGGCTCCCGGCGAACGGCACCAGCGCGTCGGCGCCGTACATCGCGGGCCTGATCGGTCGTTCGGGCCAGGCGGGCGCGACCCGGCCATCGACCATCTACGCGAAGGCAGGTTCATTCGTGGATGTCACGACGGGTAACAACGACCCGTCGGGCGCCGGGAAGAAGTGCGGCAACGACTACCTGTGCGTAGCGGCGCCGGGGTACGACGCTCCGACGGGAGTGGGGGTGCCCAGCGGCCTGACCGGCTTCTGACCAACGCCCTGCGGGGCACCCTCACGGCCGGACAAGCCCTGCGGGTGCCCTCTACGGCGAATCACCTCGGAGGCCGTGGCCCGCACGTCATGAACGACCCTTTCCTGTCCTCTGACGCCATGAAAGGGTCGTTCATGACGTCTCACCGCGGGACCACCCGGCCGACCAGCCCCTCCGGTCGGTCCGCACTCGCCGAACTCTTTCGCGGCCACCCGTTATCCCGGCCGGCACAGCCCCCGCTCGTAAGCCAGCAACCCCGCCTCGGTCCGGTGCGCGCACCCCAATTTTCGTACCACCTGCGCCACCAGCCCCCGCACCTCCGGCTCCCCCACCCCGAGCCGCGCGGCGATCTCACCGTTGGTCAGCGCGGACCCCACTCCGACCAGCACCTCGCGCTCCCGCACGGACAACCGGTCCACCCCGGCCAGCCGCTCGTCCCGCGGCCCGGACAACCGCGTCGCCGCGGACACCAAACGCCGGGATGCGTCCGGGGAGAGCACCACGTGCCCGTCCGCCGCCAGCCGGACCACCTTGATCAGCTCGTTGCGCCGGGCCGAGCGCAGCAGGTACCCCGAGGCCCCGTCCCGCAACGCCCGCAGGATCCCCGCGTCGGAGTCGAACGTCACCAGGGCCAGCACCGCCGGGCGCCGGAACACCGGCCCGAGCGGCCCCAGCCGCAGGTCCAAGAGCACCACGTCCGGCAGCCGGCTGCGGAGGGTCGCCCGAGCCGATGGCGCGTCGGCGGCCGAGCCGATCAGCTCGATGCCGTCGGCCTCGGCCAGCAGGGAACCCAGGCGGGACCGCACCGCCGGGTCGCGTTCGGCCACCAGGACCCGGACCGGCGGTGGAGGCAGCACGGTCAGTCCTTGGGCCGCAGGCGGATCAGCGGCAGGTCGGTCCGCGACGCGCCCACCAGGTCACGCCCGCCCGGGCCGCGCAGCCGCAGCTCGCGAAACCGCACCGAAGACAGCTGCGCCGCTTCGATCGGGTACACGTCGCCGTAGCGCTTGATCTTGTCGACCAGCTCCTTGCCCAGCAGTTCCACCAGCCCCGCGTGCCGGGTCGCGCCGCCGCCGAGGGGCACGTCCAGCTGCTTGCGGACCTCGGGAAACCGCTGGTCCAGCTCGACGGCCAGCTGGTGGATCGTGACGTAGGCCGGGCCGAACTCCGACGCGTCCGGGCCCGGAGGGATCTCCGTCAGCACCTTGACGAGCTTGTCGTCCATCCCGAGTTTGTCCCACAGGGTCACGTTTTCCTCCTGTCGTGGCCGCCGCAGGTCTACCAGAGGACCGGCACGCGGTCCACTCCCCCGGTGACCCGGTTCGTCCGGACCGCCAGCTCACCGACCGGCACCGCCGGCCGCAGCCCCGGGAACCGGCGGAACAGCGAGCCGAACACGCGCCGGTCGGGGTGGTCATCGGCACGACCGGGCCCTGCCGGCGCAGCACCTCGAAGAGCGGGGCGATCTCCGGCACGTTCGGCCGTTCGAACGGCAGGCGCGGGGTGGCCGTGGTCATCGGGGTCTCCTCCCGGGTGCGCGACCGGTCGGCGCGGACGCGGGCGGCCCGGTCACCGGCCGCTCCCCCGGTCCCCTGCGTTCCACGGTACCCAGAAACCCGCGCGAGGGCGGGGAACGCGCGATTCCCCGCCCTTTCGGCCAACGCCTCCGCCCGAGTGACCCGCCCGGGGTCGACGCGTGCATGTACGGCCGCCGCCGCGCGAACCTCGTGGAGGAGCCGCACGCCGGAGTGGTGCCGACCCCAGGCCGTTGTGGATACCGAGGACCGACGCCCGCCGTTCCCCCGAAACTGTCGGTGCCCTCCGCTACCGTGGATACCGGGGGCCGGAGGCGCGCCTACAGCATCTTCCACGCCGGGTCAGCGTGTCCCGCAGAATCTGCTCCATCTCGTCGAACTCCCGCCGGCCGCAGATCAGCGGCGGCGAAAGCTGCACCACGGGCTCGGCCCGGTCGTCGGCCCGGCAGTACAACCCGGCCTCGAACAAGGCGTCCGAAAGGAACCCCCCGCAGCACCCGCTCGGATTCCGCGGCGCTGAACGTCTCCCTCGTCGCCTTGTCCTTGACCAGCTCGATGCCGTAGAAGAACCCGGCCCCCGGACGTCCCCGACGATCGGCAGATCGGTCAGCTTGTCCAAAGTGGACCGGACGGCGTCCTCGGTGCGCAAAAACGTGGTCGTACAACCCCTCCCGCGCGATCAGGTCGAGGTTCGCCAATGCCACCGCGCACCAAACCGGGTGCCCGCCGTAGGTCGACCCGTGCATGAACGTCGTTTCCCCCCGCGTGAACGGCTCCATCAACCGCTCCGAAGCCAGCACCGCACCCAGCGGCGCGCACCCGGACGTCAGGCCCTTGGCCGTCGTGACGATGTCCGGCTGGTAGCCGTAGCGCTTGGCGGCGAAGTCGTACCCGACGCGGCCGAACGCGCAGATCACCTCGTCGGACACCAGCAGCACGTCGTGCTTGTCGCAGATCTCCCGCACCCGCGCGAAATAGCCCGGCGACGGCACGAAGCAGCCGCCGGTGTTCTGCACGGGCTCGAGGAACACCGCGGCGACGGTGTCGGCGCCTTCGAACTCGATGGCCCGCTCGATCCGGTCGGCCGCCCAGCGCCCGTAGGCCTCGTAGTCGCCGGCGTGCTCGGGCGCGCGGTAGAAGTTTGAAGTACTGCTTGGCGAGCTTCCACGCCGTCTCGACCGACTCGCCGCCGCTCACCGTGAAGAGCACGCGGTTCAGGTCGCCGGGAGCCGCGTCGGCCAGCCGTGCGGCCAGCTCGATGGCCGTCGGGTGCGCGTGGCCCCACAGCGGGAAGTACGCGAGCTGCTTCGTCTGCCGCGCGGCGGCCTCGGCGAGCTCCTCGCGGCCGTGGCCGACCTGGACCGCGAACAGGCCGGCGAGCCCGTCCAGGTAGCGCTTCCCGCGGGCGTCCCAGACGTACGCACCCTCGCCGCGCACGATCACCGGGACGTCGGTCTCGTCGAAGGCGGAGTGGCGCGTGAAGTGCATCCAGAGGTTGCCGCGGGCGGACTGCGCGAGGCTCGAAGCCACAGCGGTGTCTTCGGCGGTAGTGGTCATGCCTCGGTTATCGCATGCCCCAGTCGACCGAGGCAAGCGATTCAGTCGTCCAGACGAATTTGCACGACTAATCCATGGCAAGATCTTCGCCGAGACTTCGGATTTAGTCGTCACTCTCAGCGAGAGCCCCACTGGTACGGCTGCTTCCGCAGCTTGAGGTAGACCATCACCTCCGCGTGCCGGACGCCCGGCAGTGCGCGGATCCGCGTCGAGATCAGCTGGAGCAGCGCCTCGTCGTCCGCGCAGACGGCCTCGCAGAGCAGGTCGTAGCGCCCGGCGCAGAGGATCACGTACGCGATTTCGTCCATTTCGGCCAGTGCGTCGCCGACCGGTTCGAGGGGTCCCTCGACGGTGATCGCGATCATCGCCTGCCGGAACAGCCCGACCTGCAACGGATCCGAGACGGCGACGATCTGGATGACGCCGGAGTCGGACAGCCGCTGCACCCGCTGCCGGACGGCGGCCTCAGACAGGCCGACCGCCTTGCCGATCGTGGCGTACGCGCGGCGACCGTCCTCCTGGAGCTGCGCGATGATCTGCCGCGAGATGTCGTCGAGCACCGGCGGCGCGGGCCGGCTCGGGGTGTCCTGGCTGCTCATCCCCCGGATCATCCCGGACGCGGGCGACACAGGGCAAACGCCACCACGTCGTGACGATGAGTAACTAAATCCGAAGCGGACCACGCAAGCAGACAACGAAATCGGTCGCCTTCGCGGCGTTGACATCGCCGAATCGGTGCTGTTCCATCCGTCGCACCTTGCCCCGGCCGGAGGGACCGCCCATGCCCCGCACTCCCGCCCCACCCCGAACCGGTGCCACCACCACGCCCGCCGCGCCCCGCACCCTGACCCGCTCCATCGACGTCGGCGGCGGCACCCTGCTCACGCGCCGCCGCGCTCGGCGCACGCCGGGCGGCCCACCGGAAGCCGCACGTGTGGCGCATGCCCGCCTGGCCGGTCGTGCCGGTGCTCGCCGTCGCGGCGCTGGCCTACGTCCTGGTCGAGCAGAGCGCGCTCGACCTCGGCATCCCCGCCGCGGTGCTGGCGGTGTCGGCGCTGTACTGGTGGGGCTCCCTGCGCCGGCGGCCCGAGCGGTGGGTCGTGACGGTCCCGCGGGAGGAGTAGCTCAGTCCTTCCCGCGGCCCCTCAGCTGGCGCAGCCCGACGACGATCACCGCGAGCAGCCCGACGACCCCGACCACGACCCAGATCCAGCCGGGGATGCCGCTGGTGTCCACCGCGGTCGGGGCGGTGGGTGCCTGGGCCTGCTCCGGCACGGGCGTCGTCGGCGCCGCGGCGGAAGAAGCCGCGGCGGCGAGGGTGAAGTGCAGGGTGCCGGTGAGGTTGTCACCGTCCTTCGCGATCACCTTCCAGGTCAGCGTGTAGGCCTGGGCCGGCCCGGACGGCGTCACCGGCGCGGTCACCACGGCGCCGGCCACCGCCGGGGCACCGACCGTCCAGGCGGTGCCGTCGCGGCCGGTGATCTTCACGGCCTCCGGGGGCAGCGTCACGGGCTCGCCGAAGGTCAGCCGGACCTCGGTCGGCGCGGCCTCGAGCGTGGCACCTTCGGCGGGTGAGCTGGACTGCAGTTCGGTGTGGGCCGAGGCCGGCCCGGCGAGCACGACGAGCCCGGTGAGGGCGGCGAGAACGGCTCCGAACGCACGACGCGGGATCATCCGGACATCCTGCCCTATCCGCCCGTGCAGTCTTCGTGTCCACCCGTGCACCCGGGTGGGGGTCCCTTCTCTTCGCGGCGCGCATTGGCGAGGATGGGCGCCTGGGTGGCGAAGGAAGGACCTCCATGGCGACTGTGCGCGACGAGGCCGACGCGCGGCGGCAGCTGCGTGCCGAACACCAGCGCGAGAAGGACGAACCGAGGGAACACGCCTCGGGTGTCGCGAAACCGCAGGGCACCGGCGCGGCCGCGCTGGTCGCCGACGGCACCGACGTCCTCGAGCTGGACTACGCCGAGATCGACGCCGCCAAGAACGCCCTCGACGCGCGGCACCAGGAGCTGTCCGGCTACCTCGAAAGCGCCCGCGAGCTGGGCACGCCGCTGGCCGACGGCAGGGGGCCGGTCTCCCACTGGATGCGCCGCTCGTTCGGGCTGCGCGGCGGCGCCGAGGCCGGCGGCGTGCAGGCCGCGCTGGAGTCGTACCTGGCCGAGCTCGCTTCGCTGCGGCAGGCGCTCGACACCGTCGCGGCGTCGCACCGCAGCAACGACGAAGAAGCGGCAGCGTCGCTGCGGGTGGGTGAGCTCGATGCCTGAGTTCCACTCCACGCACCACCGGCCGACCGCGCGTGAGAAGGCGAAGGCGCGGCGGGTGCGTCGTGAAAAAGCCGTGAACGACCGCGAAGCCGCGTTCGGCAAGATCAACTGGGACAGCTACGACCACCGCGAGCTGTGGGACATGGTGCAGTCGGCCGACCCGCCGCGGCTCGGCGAGCAGGCCCACCGGTGGGCCGAGCTCGCCCGGGGCGTCGACACGGCCACCGGCGACGTCCACACGCTGGTGCAGAAACTGCTGCTGTCGTGGCGCGGGCCGTCGGCGGCGCAGGCCGCGGATTCGGTGCAGCGCCTGACCGGCTGGGCGAGCACGGCGGGCGAGAACGCCCGGCACATCGGCGACGGCCTCGACACCTACACCTCGGCGATCGGCGAAGCCCGGCGGAAGATGCCGGAACCGGTGCACTACTGGGCCGAGCGGTGGTTCAAGGAGGGGTACGCGGTCAAGCGGCTCGACGGGCCCGAAGGCACGTACATGCTGGACGAGCTGCTCGACGACCAGCTGCCGACGAAGAAGCAGGCGGACGACGCCAAGGCCGAGGCGGTCCGCGTGATGGAGCAGTACGAGAGCGCGAGCCACGACGTCCGCCACCGCCTGCCGCCGGCGTTCGACGCGGCGCCGCAGGTCAGCGCGGCGGGTTCGGACGCGGTGGTTCCGCGCGTGCCCCACGCGCCGGCGGTCCAGGACCCGCCGGTCGGTCACGACCCGGACGACCTCCCGGACCACGGCCCCGGCGAGGTGCCGGACCGGGCGCCGGACGACTCGACGTCGACCGCGTCCGCCTTGCCGCCGACGTCGACGGGCGCTGGGGTGCTGCCCGGCGGGCTCGACGGGGTGATCGGCGGGCCGGGGACTTCCGGCGGGCCGGGTTTCGCCGGCTTCGTCGGCCCAGGCCCGGCTGGTGCGGGTGCAGCGGGTCCAGGGGGTGCAGCGGGTTCGGGAGCTTGGGGCGAGGGCGGGCGAGCCGGCGTGGGACGCTTCGGAGCCGCGGCCTCGGGTTTCGGCCCGGGCGCGGCAGGCGGCCGAGGCGCGGGAACCGGGTACGGCATGTACCCGCCGGGCCAGGGCACGCGCCGCGAGGAGGACACCGAGCACCGCGACAAGTACGCGGACGGCTACGACCTCCTCGACGACCTGCCCCCGGCCTATCCCCCGGTGTTCGGCGAATGAGCGGCTTCCACGCGGACCCGGCGGCGCTCGACGCCTTGGCACTGCAGCTCGAGGACACGGCATCGGAGTACGGCGAGGCGGCAGATTCGGTCGAGACGGCGGCTTCCGGTGAGCTGGGCCCGCTGCCGGTGTCGGCCGCGCTCACCGCGCTGACCGGCGAGTGGTCGGGCAGGATACGGGCGGTGGAAACGGACTTCGCGACGGCGGCGGGCAGCGTCCGCGCGGCTGCGAAGGCCTATCGGACAACGGACGCGGCAGCGGCCGACGAGCTGGGCCGAGCCCATGGCTGAGTTCCGCGGCCTCGGCTTCGACCCGGTTCCCGGCCGCCCCGACGCCGTCGCCGAAGCCGCCCGCCACTACGCCGCCGCGGCGGCCAGGCTCGGCGAAATCCCCTCTCCCGGCGAAATCCCCGAGTGGGCCGGCCGGTCCGCACAAGCACTCGCCGACCGCGCCGGACGAGCCGCGACCGGCCTCGCCGACGTCCCGCAGGCCCTGCGTGCGGCCGCCGCGATCCTCGACGACTGGGCCGGCACCCTCGTCGCCCACCACCGCCGCGCCGAGGACCTCGACCGCCAAGCCACTGCCGCGCGCCAGGCCGTGGCCACCGCCGAGGACGACGTCGAACAAGCCGAAACCGAAGCCCAGTTCTCCCCCGCCACCCGACCGAACCTCACCGCCGCGCGCGCCCGGCTCGCCACGGAACAAGACGACCTCGACCGCGTCCTCGCCGAAGCCCGCGAGCTGGAACGCGCCCACACAACGGAAGCGGCGCGAGTCGCCGACCGGCTCCGCGCCCTCGGCGACGGCGCTCCCCTGCCGAGCGCCCCGGATTTCCGGGGCGTGGCCGCCCAGCTGGAGACGTTCTCGGCCGTCGGCCGCGAGCTGGGCGTCACCGTCGCGAAGACCCCCGTCGTGCCGGTGACCCCGCCACCGGGTGCGGTCAGCGCGTTCACCGCGGCCCTGGGCGGCCGGTGAAACTGCCCGCCGTTCCGGGGATCACCCCGGTGAGCCTGGACTCGGTCGAGCGCACCACGGCCGAGCTGCACACGCTGATGGCGCGCCTGCGCGGCCCCGACGCCGCCCGCGACCTCGGCCTGGAGGCCGCCGCCGTGCAGTGCGCGGAGATCGCCCACGAGCAGCGGGCCGGGCTGCTGGCCCTGGTCGAACACCGCGACGCCGACCCCGCGCTGCTCATCGCCGGAGTCGTCCCGATCGACGGCACCCTCGACGACGCCGCGGATCTCGGCCACTTCGTCGCCGACACGACCCCGGGGATCCGCGAGGTCAGCCACGCGCGGACCGGCCGCGGCTACCCGGTGGTGATCGTCGAGCGGATCGGCCTGTCCGGCGCGCAGCTGCAGGCCGTCGTCCTCGATCCGGACCGGCCGCGCGCGGCGGTGTTCACGCTCCACTCCCCCGGCGGCCGCGGCTGGCTGGAGGTCGCGGGCCTGGCCGGGACGCTCGTCGCCGGCGTCGACCTCACCCCCGCAGCGCCCGCTCGCGGAACTCGCGCGGAGTCCGGCCCGTCGCGCGGCGGAACGTCCGCGAGAAGTGCGGGGCGCTGGTGAACCCGCAGTCGCGCGCGATCTCCGCGATGCCCCGAGCCGCCTTCGCCGGGTCCGCCAGCAACGCCTTCGCGCGCTCGACCCGCAGGCCCTTCAGCCGTTCCGAAACGCCCTGGCCGTCGTCGAAGAGCTGGTACAGCCGCCGACGCGAGATGTACAGCGCTTCGGCGATCTTGTCCGCGCTGAGCGACTGCTCGCCGAGGTGCGCGCGCATGTACTCGAGCGCTTCACGCCTTCGCGCCGCCAATGCGTCGACACGATCGAGTTCGACGCGCAACGCGCTGCGCAGCACCAGTTCCGCCAGGCCGAGCAGGTGGTGGGCCAGCCCGTGCGGGTCGAGCCGCGGGCCGGCCGCCACGACGTGCGCCACCGCGCCGGCGAACAGCGAGCGCAGCGGCGTGTCGACCTCGACCGGCCGGAACATCAGCGGCCGCAGCTCGGCGAAGGAGATCGACAGCTTCGCCGCCGCGACGGTCAGCATGACGACGCCGGTCGGCAGGAGGTGCAGCGTCGCGTCGGCGTACGTCAGCTTCGCGCCGGACTCGGCCACCGCGCGCGGGACCGGGCAGCGCAGCAGCAGCTGGATGCCTTCGGGGTCGCCGCTGCCGCCGAGGATCGCCGCGCGCGCGGCCGCCGCGCCGGAAGCGCGGACGACGAGGTACCCGCTCGCGGGGACGTCCATCGGGGGCGGCTCGGCCATCGGCACCATCGTGCCTGATGGCGGCCGCCCGGCACGGGAAGGGGGACCATGGCGCGGCGCACCGCGACGGCGGCCGGAGTGATCCTGTCGCATCTGGAATTCGATCTCCTCTGGGCGGACCTGGGGCCGGGCGGGCCGCCGCCGTACCCGTTCGACGTGCCGGCGCACGGCGCGACCCACGCCGAGCGCGACGACCTGGGCGTGCGCGTCTTCGCCGGTCTCGCCGAAGCGGGTCTCACGGACGGCGACGACGTCGCCCCGGGGCTGGCGGACCTGTTCGTGCTGCTGGGCGCGCCGTCGCTGAGCGTCGACGCGCTGGTGCTGGGCGAAGCGCCGTGGCGGCTGCTCGCGGCGGTGCGGGACGCGGCCGGGGTGCTCGCGGTGCTGGACGAGCGCGACCTGGTGCTGGAGCCGTTGCGCCCGGCCGAGCTGGTCCCCGCGGTGGCCCGGATGCTCGGCGACCTCGAAGCGGGCCCGGGCGACCAGCTCCGCCTCCCCCGCGCGACGTACTCGGCGGCGATGGACGCGTACGCGCGCAGCGGGTACGACGCGTTCGAGCGGGCGCTGGGTGCGGCCGGGATCACCGGCCGCGCGGTCCGCCCGCTGGCGACGCTGGTGACGGCGGAGCGGTACGCGGCCGGCCAGCTGGCGGCGACGGGTCCGGCGGGCCGGTCACCGGTCCTGGCCTGGTTCGACACGGCGGCCGGCCGGTACGCGGTGACGCCGGAGGACGTGGCCGGCGAGCCGTGGGTGATGATCACCCCGGCCGACGGCGCCTGGCTGGCCGACCGCCTGGCCCGGCTGGTCGAAGCGGCTCGCTGAGCGAGTCTGCCGCGATCAGGTCGCCCAGGTCGCGGGCCGGAACTCGTCGGGTTCGGGGGCCGGGCGCGGACGGATCGCCGGCCCACCGGGTACTGGCTCGCTCGCGGGCCGCTCCCCGATCCGCGGGCCTTCCGCGAACCCGTCCGGCAGCAGGTCGCCCAGCAAATCGCGTCCCTGCCGCAGCGCGTCGGCGCCGGCTTCCGTCGCCAGCCGGCGGATCACCCCGGCCAGCTCCCCCGGCGACCGGTTCAGCGCCCACCGGTCGAACCGCAGGTCCACGAGCGCGCCGTGCAGATCGACCAGCACCGACACCCCGTCGGCTGCCGCGGCGGCGCGGATCGCCGCCAGCCGCGTCCCATACGCCGGTTCCGGGGCTTCGAAGGCAGCGTCGGCCAGTTCCGAAGCCGTCCGATCGGCGGTCACTGGACCCGCCAGCTGTCCGGTGTGGTCGCTTCCGCGGCCGCACCCGCCTCGGGAAGGCCGAGACCGTCCACGGTGTGCCACAGCGAAGCCGTGGCCCGCGCCGAGGCGGCCGCGGCCAGCACCAGGATCCGGCGGGCCAGCTCGGCCGGCTCCAGCCTCAGCGCCGACGCCTCCAGCGTCAGCTCCTGCAGCGCCCCGCCCGGCGCGACCTCGACGGCGACCGTGCGGTCGGCGGCTTTTCCGGTGATCACGGGTGGACCCCTCCGTAGAACGTGGACGCCGAGAGCGGGTGCGTGTTCCGGCGGACGGCGTCCCCGGAGTTGCCCTCGATCATCGTGACCTGGTTCCCCTCGACCTTCTCGACGATGCCGATGTGCGTGCTCGTCGACGTGTTCTGCGGGCCGGTCCCGAAGATCAGCACGTCACCCGGCTTCGCCTCGTGCAGGGAATGCTTGCCGTAGGCGTGGCCGTTGGCCTGCCCCCAGTGGAAGACGTCGCCGCTGAAGGGCAGCACCGGGATCTTCACGCCGGCCTTGCGCCACATCGCCGTCGCGAACGACGAGCACCACGCCGCGGTCGGCCCGTACGGGTTCCGGTTGCTGCCCGGCGGGTTCTCGCGGACGCCGAGCTGGCCGCGCGCGGCGTGGACGACGTCCTTGCCCCGCCCGTTCGTCTTGCTCGGGTGCGTCGCGGTCGTGGGCACTGCCTTGTCCATGACCCCGTCGTGGGTCAGGTCCTTGCGCAGTTCGTGCAGCTTCTCGGCGGCCGCCTTGAGTTCCGCGTCGACGTGCCGCAGCGTCGACGCCGACTGCCGGGTGTACTGCGGCGCCAGGTCGGCGGCGTGCCCGACCGCGCGCATCAGCGCGGCTTGCGTCCCGGCGGCGACGCCCGCGTCGAGAACCTGCTTCGCCTTGGCGGTGTACTCGTCGACCAGCCGCTGCACGGCCGTGTGCCCGGAGTCCACTGTGGACGCCACGTGCGCGACGATCTTCTCGGCCGCCGCCCCGGCCGCGCCGGTGATCCGAAGCTCCTTCGTCAGCTTCGCGCTGTTGTGGCGGAAGCCGTCGGCGCCGTGACCGTGCCAGTGTTCGAGCACGGTGGCGCTTTCCTGGTGGTAGGCGTCGTGCTGGGCGTCCAGCGCACCGGCCACCTGGTGCAGGGCGTACTCGGCGCGGACGGCGTCTTCGGCCTTCCCGGCGAGCTTGTTGCGGTGCGCGACGAGGTCCTTCGCGAAGGAGTGCGCGAGCGCGGCGGTGTCCATGTCAGCCCATCCCGTTCAGTGCGGCCGCGGTGGCCGTCTCGTGGTCGCGATAGGACTTCGCGGCCTTCTGCGCGGCGGTGGCGAGCCCGTCGGCGTGCTTCCCGACGCCCTTGACCTGCTTCTGCAGGGCCGATCCGAAGCCGGCGAGCGCGTCGGCGAAGCCGGACTCCTTGCCGATCTTCCCGAAGCTCTCGTGGCCGATCTCCCGGACGTCGCGCAGCTGCCCGGTCGCGGAGCCGAGCGCGTCGGCGACGTGCCGGGTGCGGCTCACGTAGGAGTGCAGAACCGTGTCATCGACCCGGAGCGGGCTCCCGCTCGCGCTGCCGCCGCCGGACTTCCCGCGGTGCTTCGTGACGTCCTGGGCGGCCTTGTGTGCGGCCGTGAGGTGGTGCTTGTAAGCACCGTTCGTGTACGTCGACCAGGGGGTGAAGTCGTGGCCGTCGCCGGAGATGCTGTTCGCGACGCGGGCGTTGGTGTCCGGGTCGAACAGCCGGTCGTCCGACTTCAGGTGGTACTGGTGGCGCCGCTCGGGGCCGAGCGCGCCCAGCATGTTGATCTGCCACAGGCCGTAGGAGTCGTCCGGGGGCGTGGCGTTGTGCGCGGTCGTCCGGCCGCCGGACTCGGCCAGCGCGACGGCGACCGCGGTGGTCAGGCCCTGGCCGCGGAACCCGGCCGCGTAGGCGTGCCGGGCGATCTGCTCGGCGCTCAGCTTCGTCATGGTTCGACCTTGACCGCCCGGGTACCCCCGGCGGTAGCCGCGGTGCACGCAGGGACAACCCGGGTGCACGCGCGGCTCAACCTCCGGGGCCGCTCACTCGTATTGCCTCCCGAGAGGTCCTGCGTGGAGGGGAACGGATGCGAAGAGCCGGGGTGCTGACCCTGCTGGGGCTGACGCTGGTCACGGCGTCGTGCGCGGCACCGCGCACGACGACGCCGAGCCCGATCGCCGAGCCGGCGCCGCTGGTCCGGACGTCCGCTTCGGTCCCGCCGACCACCACGACACCGCCGCCCGCGCCGCCGTGCGCGGTGACCACCGGCGCGTGCGTGAGCCTGGTGCGGCACCTGGCCTGGCTGCTGCGCGACGGCCAGGTCGTGCGCGGCCCGGTCCCGGCCGGTTTCGGCCCGCCGGACCAGGCGACGCCGGCCGGGTCGTTCCGCGTGGCCTGGAAGGACCGCGAGCACACCAGCAGCGTGTACGGCACCGACATGCCCAACTCGGTGTTCTTCGCCGCCGGCGGCATCGCCTTCCACGCCGGGGCGCTGGACGCGCCGTCGCACGGCTGCGTCCACCTCACCGACGCCGATTCGGCGGCGTTCTTCGACGGCCTGAACGTCGGAGACGCGGTGCAGATCCGGTAACGTCCGTTCCTTGTTGGACACTTCGACTGTCGTCTCGCGGCTGCGCGCCGCGGGCTGCGTGTTCGCCGAGGACGAGGCGGACCTGCTGATCGCCGCCGCCACGACACCGGCCGAACTCGACTCGCTGGTCGAGCGCCGCGTCGCCGGGCTGCCGTTGGAGCACCTGCTCGGCTGGGCGGAGTTCCACGGCCTGCGGATCGCCGTGCGGCCCGGGGTGTTCGTGCCGCGTCACCGCACCGAGTTCCTGGTCGACGTCGCGGTCTCGCTCGCGCCGCCCGACCCGGTGGTGCTCGATCTGTGCTGTGGCTCGGGCGCGCTGGGGGCCGCGTTCACCGCCGCGCTGCGCCCGCGTGAGCTGCACGCGGCCGACGTCGAGCCCGCGGCGGTCGCCTGTGCCCGGGTGAACCTTCCCGACGCCTTCGTGCACGAAGGCGACCTCTACGACGCGCTGCCGTCGTCGGTTCGCGGGCGGGTCGACGTGCTCATGGCGAACGTGCCGTACGTCCCTTCGGACGCCGTCGCGACCATGCCGCCGGAGGCGCGCCTGCACGAACCCCGCGTCGCGCTCGACGGTGGTGCGGACGGCCTCGACCTCGCCCGCCGCGTCGCCGCGGGCGCGCCGGGGTGGCTCGCGCCCGGTGGGTCCCTGCTCGTGGAATCGAGTGACCGGCAGGCGCCGGTGGTGAGCGGGATCTTCGCCGCCGCCGGGCTGACACCGCGCGTGCGCGATTCGGAAGAGCTGGGCGCCACCGTCGTCACCGGGACCCTTCACCCGGACGCGTGACAAACTCGATCTCACATTGCGGCGTTCCCGGACGTCTACAGGGTGTGATGGTGAAACCGTTCGAGCGAGTCGTGGCCGAGCACGGGCCGATGGTCCTCCGGGTCTGCCGGGCCGTGCTCGGTCCGGCCGACGCCGAAGATGCCTGGTCGGAGACCTTTCTCGCCGCTCTCAAGGCGTACGCGGACCTGCCGGCCGAGGCGAACGTCCAGGCGTGGCTCGTCACGATCGCGCACCGCAAGGCCATCGACGTCACCCGCGCCCAGGCGCGCCGCCCGCTCCCGGTCGGCGAGATCCCGGACCGGCCCGGCCCGGCCGGCGAGCCGGGCGGCGACCTGTGGGAGGCGCTCGCGAAGCTGCCGGACAAGCAGCGCGTCGCCGTCGCCTACCACTACCTGGCCGGGCTGCCCTACCGCGAAATCGCGGAGATCACCGGAGGCAGCGCGGACGCCGCCCGCCGCGCCGCCGCCGACGGCGTCAAGACCCTGCGGGCCACCTACCCCTTGGAAGGAGCGCACTCGTGATCGACGTCATCCCGTCGCTTCCGGTGGCCTACGAAGTCCTGCCGGACCACCTGCACGAGCGCTTGACGGCCGCCGCCGAGCGCGAGGGCCTGCTGGACGTCGCCTACCGCACCCTCGACACCCCGGTCGGCTCCCTGCTGCTGGCGGCGACCTCGCAAGGGCTGGTCAAGGTGGCGTTCGACCGCCAGGACCACGACGCGGTCCTGGCCGCGCTCGCCTCGGCGATCAGCCCCCGCATCCTCCGCGCCCCGGCCCGCCTGGACGCGGTGACCCGCCAGCTCGACGAGTACTTCACGGGCGGGCGCCGGTCGTTCGACGTCCCGCTGGACTTCCGCCTGGCGCGCGGGTTCCGGCTGTCGGTGCTGGAGCACCTGCCGGAGATCGCGTACGGCCACACGGAGAGCTACGCCCAGGTGGCCACGGCGGCGGGCAGCCCCAAGGCGGTCCGAGCGGTCGGCACGGCCTGCGCGCTCAACCCGCTGCCGGTGGTGGTGCCGTGTCACCGGGTGGTCCGCTCGGACGGCTCGTACGGTCAGTACGCGGGTGGCGAGGAAGCGAAGCGGGTCTTGCTGACGATGGAAGCGGCCTAGTTTCCGGGTACCGGCTGGGGCAGTGTCTCCCCAGCCGGGCCCGAACCGAAAATCAGGTGCCCAGCCGATCTCACGTTTCACCCCGCCCGGGCGTCTACCTGATATGAGCACTTACGAGAAACGCGTCGCCGCGGCCGACTGGGGCGCGGTGGCCGCCGAGGTCGACGACTACGGCTGCGCGCTCCTTCCCCCGCTGCTCACCCCAGCCGAGTGCGCGAAGCTGGTCGCGCTGTGGGATCGGCCGGAGCACTTCCGCGCGACGGTCAACCTGCGCCGTCACCGCTTCGGCGACAACGGCGACTACCACTACTTCGCCGCGCCGTTCCCGGAGCCGGTGGAGCGACTGCGGCAGGCGCTCTACCCCCGTCTGCTGCCGATCGCCCGGGACTGGTACGCCCGCCTCGGCCGCGAGCCGGAGTGGCCGTCCACTTTGGACGAATGGTTGGCCGTCTGTCACGGCGCCGGCCAGAAGCGGCCGACACCCATCCTGCTGCGTTACGAAACGGGCGGGTGGAACGCCCTGCACCGCGACCTCTACGGCGACAAGGTGTTCCCGCTGCAGGTCGTGATCAACCTCAACGACCCGGGTACCGACCACACGGGCGGCGAGTTCCTGCTGGTGGAGCAGCGCCCACGAGCACAGTCGCGCGGCACCGCGACACTCATCCCGCAGGGCCACGGCCTGGTGTTCACCACCCGCGACCGCCCGGTCCGCGGCTGGTCGGCGGCACCGGTGCGCCACGGCGTCTCGGCGGTGCGTTCCGGCCGTCGGCACACCCTGGGCCTGGTCTTCCACGACGCGACATGACCGGCGCGGAACTCGAGGCGGTCGTGAAGTTGATCGGCCAGGCCCGCCACATCGTGCTCGGCACGGCGGCCGACCCGGTCTCCCGGGCCGACGGCGAGCGGATCGCCGAGGCGTGGGGCGGCCTGGTACTGGCGACGGTGACCTGGCCGGAGACAGCGGCGTCGTGGCTGCGCCCGGCCCGCCGGTTCGCGGCGCCGGACCCGGACGTCTGGGTCGTCGCCGCCACCCCCGCCGGCTGGGCCGGCATGACGCGCCGGCTGCAGCTGTCGACGTCGTGGCGTCCCCATCGGACGGTCGTCACGGCGGCTTTGGCGGATTTCCGCTTGCCCGGCATCCGCGGCGCCCGGGCAGACGGCACTACTTGGGAGGACTCATGAAACACTCCCTGGTCGATTCCCCGATCGGCGAGCTCACCCTGGTCGGCGACGGCGACGTCGTGACCGGCCTGTACTTCCCGCACCACTGGACCCGCCCGGACCGGACCACGTTCGGCCCCCGTGACGACTCGGCGTTCCCCGAGGCGGTACGCCAGCTGAAGGAGTACTTCGCCGGCCAGCGCACGGTGTTCGACGCGCCGATGCGGGCGGCCGGTTCCTCCTTCGACCGCGCGGTGTGGACGGAGCTGGCGACGATCCCCTACGGCTCGACAGCGACGTACGGCGACCTGGCGAATGCGGTCGGCGGCCTGCCGCACGAAGTCGGAGCGGCGGTCGGCCGGAACCCGCTGAGCATCCTGGTGGCGTGCCACCGCGTCGTCGGCAAGAACGGGAAGCTGACGGGCTACGCGGGCGGGCTGAAGCACAAGCAGTTCCTGCTGGAGCTGGAGCGCCCGCCGGCGGTGGAGCGCGGCCAGCTGTGGTGAGTCACAGGTGGGTCAGGAGCATCGTGGCGCCGAGCCCGGTCATCGTCACGGCGATGACGACGTCCAGGACGCGCCACGCCACGGGCTTCGCGAACACGCCGGCCAGCTTCTTGGCCCCGAACCCGAGCGCGCTGAACCAGACGGCGCTGGCCATGCCGGCGCCGAGCCCGAACAGCCACCGCCCATCGCCATGGGCGACGGCGAGCGAGCCGAGCAGGAGGACGGTGTCGAGGTAGACGTGCGGGTTGAGCCAGGTGAAGGCAACGCAGGCCAGCACGGCCTTCCGCAACGGCGTCCGTTCCTCCCCGACGGTCAGGACGGAACGCCGGAAAGCCCGCCGCGCGGCAAGAGCGCCGTAGCCGAGCAGGAAGAGCCCGCCCCCGACGGCGATCACCCCGATCGCCGTCGGCCACTGTTCGAGCACGGCCCCGATCCCACTGACGCCGAGCCCGATCAGCACCAGGTCCGACACGGCGCAGATGACGACCAGCCGGGTCACGGCACCGCCCCGCAGCCCTTGCTGCAGGAGGAAGGCGTTCTGTGAGCCGATGGCGACGATGAGGGACAGACCGGTCCCGAACCCGGCGAGGAGCAGTGGAAGCACCCGTCCACGGTAGGGCCGGCCCGCCGGATTACTCCAGCTAAAGATTCTTACGTAACATTAGCGCTCGTGATGTCCGATCTCCCGCTCGACCAGGTCAGAACCCTCCTGGCCGTAGTGGACGAGCAAAGCTTCGACGCGGCGGCGGCGGTCCTGCACGTGACCCCGTCGGCGGTCAGCCAGCGCATCAAGGCGCTGGAGCAGCGCACGGGCCGGGTCTTGCTCCTGCGCACGAAGCCGATCTCCCTGACCCCATCGGGCCAGGTCCTGGCCCGTTTCGCGCGCTCACTGGCCCAGCTGGAGCAGGACGCCCGGTCCGAGCTGGGCCTGGACTCGGCGACGCGCACGCTCTCGATCGCGGTCAACGCGGACTCCCTGGCGACGTGGTTCCTCCCGTCCCTCTCGCGGCTCCCGCCGTCCCTCTCGATCGCGTTCGACCTCCAGCGAGAAGACCAGGACCACTCGGCGACGCTCCTCCGCGAGGGCCTGGTGATGGCAGCGGTAACGGCTTCACCTCAACCAGTCCAGGGCTGCACCTCAGTCCGCCTGGGCCGCATGCGCTACCGGGCGATGGCCTCCCCGGGATTCATCACCCGCTGGCTGGCCACTTCCCTCCCCACGTCCCTTCCAGCCGCCCCGGTGATCATGTTCGACCGAAAGGACGACCTCCAGGACCGCTTCCTCCGGGCCCTGACCCGCCGCCGGAACTTCACCCCGGTCCGCCACCTCATCCCGGCCTCGGAGTCCTTTGTAGACGCGGTAGCGGCCGGCCTGGGCTGGGGAATGGTCCCCGAGATCCAGGCGGCCTCCCGAGGTGACGCCCTGGTGGACCTGGCCCCGGACCGGCCGTTGGACGTACCGCTGCACTGGCAGCAGTGGAAGCTGGATTCCCCGGCTCTCGCCACCGTGGCCGACGCGGTGGCGAAGGGCGCGAAGTCCGCACTCCGCTGAGTCACCGAACGCGCGGGCCGGAGTTCACCTGCCATGCACGGCGAACGCTGCCCAGCTCTCCGGTTCGGTCAGCCGGGCCGAGACCGCGGTCTGGTGGAGCTCCGGCGGGAGGCCCGCGGGTGGCCTCCGGCCGGGATCGATCGCCCACAGCTGTGCGGCGCGTACTCTTCGGGGTCGGTGCCCGATGGCTATCAGCGGGTGAGTGGCCCGGAGGGCGTGTCGGTCAGCATCCCGGCCGGGTGGGCGGTGCGGCGGGGCGCTTTCGCCTCGACCGACGAGGCCGACGCCCCGGACGGGTCCGGTTCGACGATCCGGTACAGCGGAAGCGCCACACCGGTGATGTCGTTGACCGACGCCGTGGCGGAGCTGGAGAAGAACACGCCCGCCATCCGCAAGGGGTACGAGCGGCTCCGGCTCGACCAGGTGGCCGCCGGGGACGTCGTGTGGGAGTTCCGGTTCACCACCAAGGCCGGGGTCCGACGGCACGCGCTCGGCTGGTACTGGCGCGCGGACGACCACGACTACGCCGTCTACGCCTCGGTCGACGAGTCGCGCTGGGTGGACTTCCAGCCGATCCTCGACGTGCTGGTGCGGACCGCGGGCCCGCGGTGACCGGCAGCGGGCCGGCCCGCTGCCGCGACACATCGGCTCGGCTAACCCGGGAAGTCGCCCACTCCGCGCTCCACCAGGTCGAAAGCCTGGTCGATCACCGCGACCTGCTCCCGCCGCACCACCTCGGCTTCGTCCCCGGCCACGATCCTCCTCATGGCGTGGGAAAACACCGTCGTGATCGCCGTGGTCAGCAACCCGGCCACCATCCGGGACCGGAACGCGTCGCCGGTCTCCGCGACGAACACCTCGGCGAACGCGTCGGCGATCTCCCGCTCCTGCTCGTACCACCGGGCCATCAGCGCCGGGCTGGAACTCAGCACCCACCAGAACCCCGGCCCACCCGCGATCGCCCCCGACAGCGGATGACCCGAAGCCAGCAGCGCGTGCTGGTGCGCACGCAGAGCAGCCACCGGAGACACCCCGGCCGGCCGGGCGCTGACCACCGAGAGCAGCTCCGCCAGCCGATCGGCGTGACGGTCCAGGAAGAGGTCCTCCTTGCGCGGGAAGTAGTTGAACACCGTCATCTTCGAGACGCCCGCCGCTTCGGCTATCTCCGCCACCGTCACCTCCTCGAAGCCGCGCTGGATGAACAGGCCTGAGGCCACGTTCGAGATCAGCTGGCGCGTGGCCCGCTTCTTTCGCTCGCGCAGTCCGGGGTCCGCCATGGGACGAGAGTATAGACCGAGCCCAAAGTTTGACTCGGTAAAAGTTTCGCGGCATCATCGGTGGCATGAACTGGGATGTGGTGATCTCCGGGGGCGGACCGGTCGGGTTGATGCTGGCCTGCGAACTCCGGCTCCGGAACGTGAACGTGCTCGTCGTCGAGCGGCTCGCCGAGCCGGATCCGACGATCAAGGCCGGGTCGGTCAACCTGACGACCGGCGAAGCCTTCTACCGCCGTGGCCTGCTGCCCGCGGTGGAAGCCGTCGTGCAGCAGAACTTCGAGAAGATCCAGGAATTCCTCAAGTCCCGAGGCGGGGGTGGGCCGAAGCCCGCGATCCCCGTCGGGCACTTCGCGGGGATCATGGTCGCCTCGCACGGCGTCCACTTCGACGACCCCGCTTTCCGCGATGTCGGGCCCGCGGCGAACGTCGTCATGATCCAGCAGCAAGCCGTCGAAGCCATTCTCGGCGCTCGGGCCGCCGAGCTGGGGGTCGAGATCCGGCGGGGCGTCGAGGTGACCGGGTTCGACGCCGATGACGACGGCGTGACCGTCCGGATCGGAGCGGAAGAGGTCCGCACGAGCTGGCTCGTCGGGGCCGACGGCGGCCGCAGCTTCGTCCGCAAGCACGCCGGGTTCGCGTTCCCCGGGACCGATCCCGCCGTCACCGGGCGGCAGGCGCTCGCCGAGGTCACCGGCACGGACGCGCTGCCCGGCGGCTGGCAGCACGGCAACGGCGGCCTCTACGTCCACGGTCCGATGCCCGGCCGGATCCTCACCGTCGAGTTCGACGGGCCGCCCGAGGACCGGGATTCCCCCGTCACCGCGCAGGAGCTCGAAGACAGCTTCCGGCGGGTCTCCGGCGCCGACGTCCGGGTGACCGAGGTCCACAGCGCGACGCGCTTCACCGACAACGCGCGGCAGGCCACCACCTACCGCCAGGGCCGCGTGCTCCTCGCCGGCGACGCCGCGCACGTCCACTCACCCTTCGGCGGGCAGGGGCTCAACCTCGGCATCGGCGACGCCGTCAACCTCGGCTGGAAGCTCGCCGCGACCATCCACGGCTGGGCACCCGACGGCCTGCTCGACACCTACACGACCGAGCGCCACCCGATTGGCGAGTGGGTCCTCGAGTGGACCCGGGCGCAGGTCGCGCTGATGCGCGGCGACGTCCGGACCAAGGCGCTGCGCCAGGTCGTCACCGACCTGCTGCTCACCGACGACGGCGCGACGTACCTGGCCAAGAAGCTCTCCGGCGTCCTGCACCGGTACCCGATCGAGGGCGAGCACGACCTCACCGGCCGCGGCGCGCCCGACTTCGCGTTCGCCGACGGCACCCGCCTCGGCGAGCACCTCCAGGACGGGCGGGCGCTCCTGCTCGACCTCGCCGAGAACGCCGGACTTCGCGAAACCGCCAGTGGCTGGGCCGGCCGCGTCACCACGCTGACCGCCAAGTGCGACAGCGAGCCGTCGCTCACCGGCGTGCTGATCCGGCCGGACGGCCACATCGCCTGGGCCCGCGAGGACGGCGCGACGACCGGCCTGGACGCCGCGCTGCGCCGGTGGTTCGGCGAACCCGCCTGACCCGGGTGGGGCGCGCCGGGAAGCCGGCGCGCCCCATCGGATCAGTAGGCGACCGCGAAGGCGTGGCTCATCGCGTCGTTGTGCGTCGAGGTCGAGCCGGCCGCGTCCGGCAGGCCGCTCGCCGCCAGCTGCACCGCGCCCGTCGACCCGCTCAGCCAGTCCGTCTTCACGTAGAAGTTGAACTTCGGCACGCAGCCGTTGCCCGTCGCCGCCGCGAAACGCGTGTTGAGCGGGACCACCAGGTGGTGGACGTCGCGGCGGACGACCGCCGTCACGCTCGAGGACGAGTCCGTCTTGCAGAGCGTGCCGTCGGCCTTCCACTGGTTGACGAAGAGCGTGACCTTGGCCGTCATGCTGTTCACCGGGCAGTCGTAGTTCGCCGGTTCCGGGTAGCACGCCATGAGTTCCTGGTCGCCGAACACGCTGAGCCCGGTGACCGGCGCCGTCTCGAAGACCTCGGTCCCCGGCTCGCGAACCGTCTTGGCCGTCGAGTTCAGCGCGATGACGCGCCCGGTCGGTGTGTCGCCGTCGTCGGCCTGCGGCGGCGTACCGGCCGTCGTGTTCGCGACGCTGGTGTCGGCGAACTTCAGCTCGCCGCTCGCCAGCCGCACGGTCGAGTTGCCCAGCCCGAGGTTCGCGCTGCGCAAGTACGTCGTGCAGGTTACGGTGCCGGCCGCGCCCGGGTGCACCAGGAACCGGGTCGTGACGCCGATGTCCCGCAGCGACGCCGGGGCGTCGGCGCTCGCGATGAGGACGTTCTGGCCGAGCACCTCGTTCTTCGTCCAGCCGCTCGTGCTCGAGCAGCGGACCTCGTTGTCGATCAACGTCGTGTTCGACGCGTTGTTCGCCCGCAGCGTCGAGTAGACGTACGCGGTCTGGCCCGCCGTCATGGCCAGCTGCACCGAGCCCAGCGCCGCGACGTACTGGTGGTCGTGCGGCGAGGTCACCGTGCGCGGGGTGAACGTCACCGACGTCGCCGCCTGCGCCGCCCCGGCGGCACCGAGCAGCCCCGCGAACGTGGCCGCGCAGGCCACGGCCGCGGCGAAGATCCTGCGTTTCATCGAAATCCCCTCGGAAGATGTGGCTCCGTCCGGCATGATCACCGGCCGGAACCGAGTCTGGCGGGCTTCCGCCGCGGCCGGACCGGTCTGTTCCGGACATTGACCGAAGGTGGACACGCGCGATGCCCGAGATGTACCCGGTGACCGAGCCCTCCGGCCAAGGCCTGCTCGACGTCGGCGACGGGCACCGGATCTTCTGGGAGACCAGCGGGAACCCCGGCGGCAAACCCGCGGTCGTGCTGCACGGCGGGCCGGGTCAGGGCAGCGCGCCGGGCATGCGGCGGATGTTCGACCCCGCCCGCTACCGGGTGGTGCTGCTCGACCAGCGCGGGTGCGGCCGGAGCGTGCCGCACGCCATGACGTCGTTGCGCGACAACACCACCGACCACCTGGTGGCCGACCTGGAGAAGCTGCGCGAGCACCTCGGCATCGAGCGCTGGCTGGTCACCGGCGGCTCGTGGGGCACGACCCTGGCGCTGGTGTACGCCGAACGTTTCCCCGAACGGGTGACGGAACTGGTGGTGAGCGCGATCAGCACCACCCGCCGGTCGGAGATCGACTGGCTCTACCGCGGTGTCGGCCGGTTCTTCCCCGAGGAGTGGGCGCGGTTCAGCCTGGGCGCCGACGACGACGTCGCCGCGTACGCGGAACTGATGTCCTCGGCTGATCCGACGGTCCGGCGCCGGGCCGCCGCCGCGTGGCGCCGGTGGGAAGACGTCGTGCTGTCCCTCGAGCCCGGCGCTCCCCCGGTCCGCGACGAACCGGTCGACGCCGCCACGCTCGCGTTCGTCCGCCTCACGACGCACTACTACGCGAACGCGGGCTGGTTGGAAGAAGGCGCCGTGATCCGCGACGCCGGACGTCTCGCCGGCATCCCGGGGGTGCTGATCCACGGGCGGCTCGACCTCAGCTGCCCGGTGACGACGGCTTACGAGCTCGCCGAGGCCTGGCCGGGCGCACGGCTGTTCGTCGACGACCACTCCGGGCACCGGTCCAGCGACGTCAAGCGCGACTGGAAGCTCGCGGCGCTCGACCGGTTCGCGCGCTAACCGATCGCGCCGAGCAAGGGGATCACCACGGTCAGCACGACCAGGTACCCGGCCAGCAGCCAGGCCTTGACCAGTCCACCCAGCGTCGCCTTCCCGCCGGTCCGCTTGTCCACGCAGGTCAGGCCGAAGAGCGCCCGGCCGAGCGTGGCGCCCCACCACCACTGCAGCAGGACCCGGTGGACGAACGACACCGTGGTGAACACCGCGACCGCCGTGACCGGGAAAGGCAGGTCCAGCCGCACCGCTACGGCGATCGCGATCGCCAGGTGGAGCCCGAAGTCGACGAGAAACGCCCAGCCCCACTGCCAGCCGGGCGGCACCGGGAACGGCGGCGCCGCGCGGAGATCACGGCGGCGCACGGGTTCCGGGAGGGTGTCCGTCCAGTCCTCGTCGGCTTGCGTCGTCATGCCCTACCCACGCGCGAACCCGCCGTCCGGTTGCCTACCCCTCCGCGGCCAGCGTCACCGCGACGTCGATGATCATGTCCTCCTGGCCGCCGACGAGCGCGAGCTCCCCGCACCGGCGCAGGATCGCCTGCGCCGGGACGCCGTAGCGCTCCGCCGCGCGCTCCGCGTGCAGCAGGAAGCTCGAGTACACCCCGGCCCAGCCCTGCACGATCGCGTTGCGGTCCATCTTCGGCCAGCGGTTGAGGTACGGGCGGACGACTTCCTCCGCGCCGTCGAGCAGGGCGCCGACGTCGAGGCCGGTGTCGATGCCCAGGCGGTCGAACACCGCCGCGAGCACCTCCGTCGGCGAGTTGCCTGCGCCCGCGCCGAGGGCGCAGAGCGAGCCGTCGATGTAGCGAACTCCGGCTTCGTGGGCCAGGACGGAGTTCGCGACGCCGAGCGAGAGGTTCTGGTGGCCGTGGTAGCCGACCCAGGCGGTGTCGCCGACTTCGGCGACCAGCGCTTCGAACCGCTCGCGGGCTTCGTGCATCAGCAGCGCGCCGGCCGAGTCCGTCACGTACGCCGCCTGGCAGCCCGCGTCGACCATGATCCGTGCCTGCTTCGCGAGGTCCTCCGGCGGCGTCCGGTGCGCCATCATGAGGAACCCGGCCGTTTCCATGCCGAGTTCGCGCGCCAGCCCGAAGTGCTGCGGCGAGACGTCGGCCTCGGTGCAGTGCGTCGCCACCCGGACCATCTCCGCGCCCGCGTCGAACGCGCGCTGGAGGTCCTCCGCCGTGCCGATGCCCGGCACCAGCAACACCGCGATCTTGGCCCGCTTCGCCTCTTCGCGGGCCGCGGCGATCAGCTTGAGCTCGTCGACCGCGGAGAAGCCGTAGGTGAACGACGAGCCGCCGAGGCCGTCGCCGTGGGTCACCTCGATCACCTCGACGCCGGCGCGGTCGAGCGCGCGCACGGTGTCGCGCACCTGCTGCTCGGTGAAGCGGTGGGCCATCGCGTGGCTGCCGTCGCGCAGCGTCGTGTCGACGATCCGGACGTCGTGCTTCAGTTCCGGCCTGGTCATGCGGACACCTCCTGCTTCGCGCGGGCCATCAGCTCGCCCACCCGGGCGGCCGCGGCGGTCATGATGTCGAGGTTCCCGGCGTACTCCGGCAGGTAGTCGCCGTTGCCGCGGACCTCGAGGAAGATCCCGACCCGCGCGTTGCCGTCCCACTCCTCGCGCGCGTCGTCGAACTGCGGGTCCGCGCGCAGCGAGTACCCGGGGACGTACTTGCGGACCTCGTCGGCCATTTCGTGGATGGACGCGGTGATCGCGTCGCGGTCGGCGTCGAGCCCGATCGCGCAGAACACGGTGTCGCGCATGATCATCGGTGGCTCGACCGGGTTCAGGATGATGATCGCCTTGCCCCGCCCGGCGCCGCCGATCTCGGCGACCGCCTGCGACGTCGTGCGCGTGAACTCGTCGATGTTCGCCCGGGTGCCCGGCCCCGCGCCGCGCGAGGCCACCGACGCGACGATCTCCGCGTACGGCACCGGCGTCACGCGGGAAACCGCGTGCACCATGGGGATCGTGGCCTGGCCGCCGCAGGTGATCATCGAGACGTTCGGGGCGTCGAGGTGCGTGCCGAGGTTCACCGGCGGGCACACCATCGGGCCGAGGTGCGCCGGGGTCAGGTCGATCGCCTGGATGCCGGCTTCCTCGTACCGCGGGGCGTTGGCGGCGTGCGCCTTGGCCGACGTCGCCTCGAACACGAGCTCCGGCAGGGGGTCCTGGCGCAGCAGCCAGTCGACGCCCTCGGCGGACGCCGGAATCCCCTGCGCGCGGGCGCGTTCGAGCCCGTCGGACTCGACCACTCCGACGACGTAACCGACTTCGAGAACTTCACTGCGTCGCAGCTTCGCCAGCAGATCGGTGCCGATGTTGCCGGGGCCGACGATCGCCGCCATCACGGGAGCCATGCCTCCGACGGTCGCACCGCCGCGCGGGGCCGGGACAGTCCAGTGTTCCGGCCAGTGGAACGTCGGCTCGTCGGCTTCGCCGGTTCGCGGCCGCCCGGTTTGATCGACACCCGTTCGGGGCAGATCCGGGAAGAGATCCCGACGGAGGAGGTCCGATGGCCGAGCGGCGTTGGCATGTCATCCCGAGCACGGCACCGTTGTGCTGGCTGAACCTGGCGGTGGGGGCGGTGTTGCTGTTGTCGAGCATCCTCATGTTGACGAGGACGGACGCGCGGCTTCCGGTGTTTTTGGTGATCGCGGCCGTGGCGGCGGTGGCGTTGATCGTCCTCGCGACGGTCGGGTTGGCGCGGCCGCGGCTGCGCGGGCGCTGAGTTCAGGGACGCTTGCACGCGGCACCCGGCGAACGCAAACACCGGCCGGGTCCCGCGGCGGCGCCGGGGCCCGGCCGGCCGGTCCTACAGCTCCTGGTGGTCCGCGTGCTCCACCCGGGCCTCGGCCACCGGGCGCCCGTCGCTCACCCGGAAGTCGTCCACGTCGTCCAGGACGAAGGTCGGCTTCCCCTCCTCGGCGCGGCAATGGTGCACGTCCAGATCCGCGACGTCGCGCGCCACGAACGCCGGGCGCGTGTCGGGAACTCCGGCGCGGACGTCCACATTGTCCAGGCTGATCCCCCGCGCGTGGCGGATGAAGAACCCGTACGCCGGCAACGTGCCGAACATCGACGGCTCCGGGTACGCCGTCTCCAGCTCCGGTGGGTTCTGGACCGCGTCGCCCGGGGTGAGACCGCCCGCCAGGTGGTGGCGGATGTTGCTCAGCTTCACGTCCTCGATCGGGTGGCCCGGGATTCCCGCGAAGCACGACGGGTACCGCGGATCCGCGTCGAACGTCGTCACGTCGCTGATGCTCACCCGGCGCAGGAACCCGGCCGGGATGCCCGCCGGACCGCGCATGCGCGCGCCCAGCCGGAGGAACAGCGGCATCTGGACCTCGCGCATCGTCAGGTTGCTGATCGTCACGTCCTCCAGCCACCCGCCGTCGACCGTCTCCAGCGCCAGGCCGCGGCAGTACTCGAAGACCACGTTCGAGATCGCGATGTTGCGGAAGCCGCCGTTGGACTCCGTGCCGAACTTGACCCGGCCGGTGCGCCCGTACGACGACGTCTTGTACGTGCCGTCGACCAGGGTGCCGAGGTCGTAGCCGCTGACGAAACAGTTGTCGATGGTCACGTTTTCCGTGTCCCGCACCCGGTTCAGCGCGTACGAGCTCTTCAGCACGATCGCGTCGTCGTTCGGCGAGTTCACCGTGGTGTCGGCGATGCGGACGTTCTTGCAGCAGTCGATGTTGATGCCGTCGCGGTTGGTGTCGATCACCAGGCCGTCGATGCGGAAGTTGTCGACGCCGGTGGGCAGGATGCCGAAATGACCGCCGTTGACGATCGTGATGTCGCGGATCGCGACGTTGCGGCACAGCTTGAGCGCGATCGCCTTGTTGCCGTTGAGCGGCGCGGACTCCGCGCTGCCGCCGGCGACCAGGCCCTTGCCGTCGATCTTGCCCGGCCCCTCGATGGTGACGTTCTCCAGGTTCTCGCCCCAGATCAGGCTGTTGTGCCAGTGGCTGTGCCCGAAGTCCTGGTACGGGTTGCCCGCGCCCGGCTCGGCCGGGTCGTAGCCCTTGCCGCCCGCCGGCGCGGCCGCGAGGATCGTCGAGTTCGCCGCCAGGTACAGCGCCACGTTGCTCTTGAGGTGGATCGAATAGCTCGCGTAAGTCCCGGCCGGGAAGTACACGGTCCCGCCGCGGGTCGCGGCCGCGTCGATCGCGCGGTCGATGGCGGCGGTGTCGATCGTGCGTCCGTCGCCCTTCGCACCGAACTTCGTGATGTCGAAGAACCGGCCCGGCGTGCCGTCCTCGGCCGCGACGGCCGGAGATCCGATGAATGGCAGGGCGGCGCCCGCCGCCGCTCCCCAGATGACCGCACGACGGCGGCTGAAAGATTCGCCCACGAAAGTTCCCTTTCCTCGCCATGACGGAAACACCGCGCGGTGCTTCCGACGGCGGATCGGGAATGCGCGAGATCAGGCTAGGAGCAAGTGATCGGATGAGTCAAGCAGCCCTTCGGCATGGCGAACCGCGTCACCGGATTTCCCAAGGCCGCGCGGAACGCGGGCGCATCACGAGCGCGGCGACGTGGTACTCGCAGGCCTCGTCTCCCCGGTTCGCGTACGAATGCGTCACGTCGGCGGGGAAGTAGCCGGAATCACCCGCGGCCAGCACGTGCTCCGCCGAACCGACGCCCAGCCACAGCACCCCGGACTCCACCGCGACGAACTCGTGCGAACCCGGTGCGTACGCGGGAAACGTGCCGGCGTCGCAGTGCGGCGGCAAGGTCGTGCGGATCCATTCGAAGTTGACGCCGGGGACGACCGGCGTCACCACCGTGCGGTGCCAGCCACCCGGCTCGGCGACGTGGTCCTGCTCGGCCGCGCGGCGGACGATCACCCCGTCGGTCTCCAGGCCGGCCAGCAGCCGCGACAACGACACCCCGAGGCCGTCGGCGATGCGGGACAGCACCACCACCGTCGGCGTCTTTTCGCCGCGCTCGATGGCCGACAGCATGCTGACGCTCACCCCGGCTTCCTTCGCCAGAGCGCTCAACGCCAGCCCGCGGTCGGACCGCAGGGCGTGCAGGCGGCGACCGAGGCTCGCGGGGTCGATCATTCCTCTATGATAACTGGCGTGTCCACTATAGAGGAAGCGACGGTGAGCCACGCCGAAGGCATCGCGGCCGTCTTCGCGCCCTACGTCACCGGCTCGGTCGTCACCTTCGAGACCACGCCGCCGACCGCGGACCAGTGGCGCGCGAAGATCCGGGACAGCGAACTGCCCTTCCTCGTCCTGACGGAGGCGGACGTCGTCCTCGGTTACGCGCTGGCCGCGCCGTGGCGGCCGAAACCCGCGTACCGGCACTCGGTGGAGACGACGATCTACCTCGCGCCCGAAGCCACCGGACGCGGTCTCGGCCGCCGCCTGCTGGACGAGCTGCTGAAGCGCTGCGGCGAGGCCGGGGCCCGGCAGGCGATCGCCGTCGTCGTCGGCTCGGGCAGCCCCGCGTCGCGGAACCTGCACCGCGCGGCCGGGTTCACCGACGCCGGTGTGTTGCGGCGCGTCGGGTTCAAGAACGGCCGGTGGCTCGACACCGTGCTGATGCAGCGCGAGCTGGGCTGACCACCGTGGACACCGTGGACACCGTGGACAGCTCGGGAAGGGACCTGCGCGCCGCGGCGAACGGCGACCGGGACGCGTTCGACCGGCTCGTGCGGCCCCACCAGAGCGAGCCGCGCGCCCACTGCTACCGGATGCTCGGCGCCCTGCACGACGCCGACGACGCGCTGCAGGAGACGCTGCTCGGCGCGTGGCGCGGGCCGGCCGGGTTCGAGGGACGCGGCTCGGTGCACGCGTGGCTGTACCGGATCGCCACGAACGCCAGCCTGCGGCTGATCAGCCAGCGGCCGCGGCGCCTGCTAG
This sequence comes from Amycolatopsis sp. cmx-4-37, assembly GCA_049998055.1. GTDB lineage: Bacteria > Actinomycetota > Actinomycetes > Mycobacteriales > Pseudonocardiaceae > Amycolatopsis. Next base: position 74,408 of record JAEBEK010000001.1, read on the forward strand.
CGCGCTGTTGACCGAAGCGACCGACGTGTCGAGTGCGTCGGCGACTTCCGCGGCGGAGAACGCGAGCACCTCGCGCCGGATCAGCACGGCCCGCTGGGTGCCGGGCAGGTGCTGCACCGCGGCGACGAAGGCCAGCTCGACGCTTTCGCGCAGCTCGAAGCGGCGCCGCGGATCCCAGCCGTCCCCGGGGTAGGGCGCGACGAACGCCTCGCCGTCGACCGGCTCGGCGAGCGCGTCGCCGGGGTTCGCCGCCGGGTGGAGGTCGCGCGGCAAGCTGTATCGACCACACGCGCCCCGGATGTGCGGCCTCACATTCCGGGTGGCTGCGTGGTCGTACCGGGGTAACCGATCACGTCAGGAGCCACCATGACCACCCAGTTGCCGATCATCCCCTTCACCGACCCGGCGTCCGCCGAGCGCCTGGAGCGGGCGGCCGCCGCGCTGACCGCCCACGGGTTCGCCGCGGAAATCCTCGCCGACGCGGCCGCCGCGCGGGCCCGCGTCGCCGAGCTGATCCCGGCCGGCGCCAGCGTGTTCACCGGGGCCAGCGAGACGCTGCGCCTGTCGGGCATCGACGCGGACATCAACGCGGGCGAGCGGTACCACGCGGTCAAGCCGCTCGTCCTGGCGATCGACCGCGCGACGGGCGCCGACGAGATCCGGCGGCTGCTCGCGAGTCCGGACGTGGTGGTGGGCAGCGTCGCGGCGGTCACCGAGACCGGCTCGCTGGTGGCCGCCTCGGGCAGCGGGAGCCAGCTGCCCGCCTATGCGGGCGGCGCCGGCCGGGCGATCTGGGTGGTCGGGGCGCAGAAGGTGGTGCCGGATCTGGAGACCGCGCTGCGCCGCGTCGAGGAGCATTGCCTGCCGTTGGAGAGCGTGCGGACGCAGGAAGTGCACGGGTGGCCGAGCGCCGTCAACCGCCTGCTGGTCCTCAACGCGGAACCCCGCCCGGGGCGGGCGACGGTGCTGCTGCTGCGCGAGGCGATCGGCTTCTAGTGTCGCGCGTCCGAGGTTCGTTGGCAGTGGTCCGGCGATGCGGCACACGGCTCCAGCGCGCGGGACGTCGAATAAGTTGCGACGCGCGACACCAGCGGGTGTGGCGCGGGAATGCGCGCGACGCGAAGATGAGCCGGTGGACGACCCCACCGCGATCCTCCTCGCCGAGTACGCGGCTCTGCGCAGCGAGACCGAACGCCGCTCGACGATCCAGTGGAACGTGTTCGCCCTGCAGATCGCCTGGCCGGCGCGATCATCAGCCTGGCGATCGCGTCCGCCACGAACTCCGTCCTGCTGCTCGTGGTCCCGGTTTCGTCGTACATGCTGGGCACCCGCTACCTCCTGCACGACTTCCACCTCAAGCTGATCCACCGGTACGTCCGGGACTCCTTGAGCGACCGGCTGGCCGGGAACCTCCGGTGGGAAGCCTGGCGCGACCGCGAGCTGAACCGGGAGACGGCCCCCGGGCGGTGGTTCACCTCGACCGGCTGGAACGCCGTGCACCCGACCCGGCTCGCCTTCGTGGGCGTCGCCGCGCTGGCGCTCTTCGGGGCCTTGGCCGCCGGGATCTTCCTGTGGATCACCCGGTCGCCCGCCTGGTACGTGATCACCGCGTTCGGCCTGGGCTGGCTGGTGGACGCGCTGGCGACCGCGCGCCTGCACCGGATCTTCACCGGCGCCCGCGACCACCAGCCGAGCCCTACCGGGACTTCGCCCGCAGGTGGAGCCGCTCCCCCTGCTTCCCGAACAGGCTGAGGATCTCCGCGGGCCGCCCGACCGCGCCGAACCAGTGCGGCAACCTCGTGTCGAACTCCGCCGCCTCGCCCGGGCCCAGCGTCATGTCGCGGTCGGCCAGGATCAGCCTCAGCCGGCCCGACAGGACGTACAGCCACTCGTAGCCCTCGTGGACCTGCGGGTCCGGCTCGCCCGTCTCCGGTTCGAGGATCATCTTGAATGCCTGGGGCGCGCCCGGCTGGCGGGTCAGCGGCAGGACCGTCATCGTCGCCCCGTTCGCGCGCGGGAAGCGGCGCGCGGTCAACCGGACGCGGGGGTCACCGACCTCGGGCGCGCCCACCAGCTCGTCGAGGGGTACCTGGTGGGCCTGCGCGATCGGCAGCAGCAGCTCGAGGCTCGGCTTGCGCTGGCCGGACTCCAGCCGCGACAGCGTGCTCTTCGAGATGCCCGTCGCCGCCGAAAGGTCGGCGAGGGTGACCCGCCGCTGGGTGCGGACCCGCTTGAGCCGGGGGCCGACCTCGGAGAGGGCCTGGGTGATGGCGTCCGTCATGCCCCCAGGAAACGCTCTTTTCCCGAAAACGGCAACATTTGTTGTCGGAATCGCGAAGCCGGGCCCAGGGTGGCGGCATGACCGAAAACAGCTATGACGTCCTGGTGGTGGGGGGCGGGGCCGCGGGCCTGAACGCCGCCCTGATGCTCGGCCGCGCGCGGCGGCGCGTCGTGGTCGTCGACGGCGGCTCGCCCCGCAACGCTCCCGCCGAGCACATGCACGGCTTCCTCTCCCGCGACGGCCTGCCGCCGTCCGAACTGCTCAAGATCGGCCGTGAGGAGCTCGTCGGCTACGGCATCGAGCTCCTCGAAGACCAGGTGAGCGGGCTCGAACCCGGCTTCACCGCGACACTCGCGAGCGGCCGGGAGCTGACCGCCCGGCGCGTCCTGGTCGCCACCGGCGTCCACGACGACCTGCCCGAGCTGCCGGGCCTGCGCGAAAGCTGGGGCACCGATGCGGTGACGTGCCCGTACTGCCACGGCTACGAGGTCCGCGACCAGCCGCTCGGCGTGCTCGGCACCGAGCCCGCGAGCGTCGAGCACGCGCTCCTGGTGCGCCAGTGGTCGCCGGACGTCGTGTACTTCGCGCACACCGCGCCTCCGTCCGAAGCGGACCGTGAGCGGCTCGACGCGCGGGGCGTCAAGATCGTCGACGGGACCGTCACCGCCGTCAGGCGCGAAGACGGCCGCCTCACCGGAATCGAGCTCGGCGCGCGGTTCGTGCCGAGGGCGGCGCTGTTCATCCGGACGCAGACCGTCCCGCACGACGAGCTGATGCGCGCGCTCGGCTACCAGGAGACCGACGCGATGGGCAAGACGAACGTGCCGGGCGTGTGGGCGGCCGGGAACGTCGTCGACGCGCGGGCGACCGTGATCATCGCCGCCGCCCAGGGCGCGGCCGCCGGCGGTGCGCTCAACCACGACCTCGTGACCGAGGACGTCCGGCGGGCGGTCGACGCGTTCGGTGGCTTCACCCCCGAAGCCGAGCGCGCCGCCGCCAATGCGCGCTGACGTCCTGGCGTTCGGCGGTGGGGCGTGCCAGGCTCGGCGGGTGCGTCCGACCCTGTACGACTTCGCCGGCGGCGACCCCGCGTTCCGCGCGCTGGCCGCCGCCCACCACGAGCGCTGCCTGGCCGATCCCGAGCTGAACCACCCGTTCTCGCACCCGGGGCAGCACCCGCAGCACGTCGACCGGCTGGCCCGCTACTGGGCCGAGGTCATGGGCGGGCCGCCGCGGTTCTCGCAAGAGTGCAGCGACCATTCGGCGATGCTGCGCATGCATGCCGGCAACGGTGACATAAGCGACCTCGGCCGCCGGTTCGTCGAGTGCTTCGTGCGGGCCGCGGACGACGCCGGCCTGCCCGCCGATCCGGAGTTCCGCGCGGCCCTGCGGTCCTACATGGAGTGGGCGGTCGCCGAGGTCCTCACCTACCCGGGGCCCGCGGACGACGTGCCCGGCGGGCTCGCGATGCCGCACTGGTCGTGGAACGGGTTGCAGCCGGTGTAACGCCCGGGGCACCCGCCGCGTCTTGTGAGCAACGACCGGCTGTGGAGGTCCGTCGCAGAGCCGGCCCGGGCGCGTTTCCCCCCGACCCGCCCGGGCCGGCTCGCCCACTACGTCCGATTCCCGCGAGCGTCGCCACGGCGGCCGGGCCAGAGTGGCCGTCATGTTCCTCGACCGGTTCCTGCTCGCCAGCAAGGGTTTCGAACACCACGTCCGCGCGGTGCCGCCCGACGGCTGGGACGCGCCGACCCCGTGCTCCGAATGGGACGTGCGGGCGCTCGTGAACCACATGACGCGGGGCAACCTCAACTACGTCGGGCTGCTGCGCGGTGCCACCCGCGAGGAGTTCCTGGCCGCCCGCGACGCCGACGCGCTCGGCGACGATCCGGTGACGGCGTTCACCGAGTCGGTCCGGGACTGCGCGGCGGCCTTCGCCGAAGCGGGTGCGCTGGACCGGGTCGTCGACTACCCGCTCGGCGAGCTGACGGGCCGGCGCGCGCTGGCCGTCCGCACCACCGACAGCACCGTGCACACCTGGGACCTCGCCCGCGCCCTCGGCGCCGGCGACGCTCTGGATCCGGGTCTCGTGGCGTGGATCGACGAGAGCTACGACGACATCTTCGCGGGGCTGGCGCTGAACTCGCGGGTGTTCGCCGACCCGCCCCCGGGCGTCTCGACGAAGTCCCGGCAGGACCGGCTGCTCACGCGCTTCGGCCGCGACCCTCGCTGAGGTCGCAGCCCAGGCGCGCGGCCAGCTCGGTCAGGGCCCGGCCCAGCGGCCGGTCGACGCGCACCGAGGCGTAGCGGTCGCCGCGGGTCTCCCCGCGGTTGACGATCACCACCGGCTTGCCCGCGGCCGCAGCGTGGCGGACGAAGCGCAGGCCGGACATCACCGTCAGGGAGGAGCCCAGCACCAGCAGCGCGCCGGCCTCGTCGACCAGCCGGTAGCACTGCTCGACGCGGGGCCGCGGCACGTTCTCGCCGAAGAACACGACGTCCGGCTTGAGCACGCCGGCGCACTCCGCGCAGGGCACCGGCGTGAACCGGCGGACGACGTCTTCGGGCAGCTCGACGTCGCCGTCCGGGTTGATCCGGGTGGCCGCGCCCTCGAAGCCCGGGTTGGCGGCCCGCAGCCGCCGGTCCAGCTCGGCGCGCGGGCCGGTGCGGCGGCAGTCCAGGCAGATGACGCGGTCCAGGCTGCCGTGCAGCTCGACGGCGTCCGCGGTGCCGGCCGCCCGGTGCAGGCCGTCGACGTTCTGCGTGATGACGCCGCCGAGGTACCCGCCCTCGCGCAGGGCCGCGACCGCGCGGTGGCCGTCGTTGGGGTCGGCGCGGGCGATGGTGCGCCAGCCGAGGTGGCTGCGCGCCCAGTACCGCTGCCGGCCCTCGGCGCTGGTCACGAACTCGTCGTAGGTCATCGGCGTGTGCCGGCGCAGGCTGCCGGTTTCGCCGCGGTAGTCGGGGATCCCGGACTCGGTGGACAGCCCGGCGCCGCTGAGCACGACGACCCCGCGCCGCGCGACGACGTCGGTGAGCTCGTCGAGGCTCGAGGTCCGGGGCAACGGCGCGTCCGGGGACGTCCAGGTCAGGGTGGGGCGGGTCCGCACCAGCCCAGGGTACGTGGGCCCGGGAGCTGCTTCTCGAACCAGTGATCGGCGTAGTGCTCGTCGTTGAACGGCGCGACTTCGCGGTACCCCGCCGCGCGGTAGAGGCCGATCGCTTCGCCGAGCGAGCGGTTCGTCTCCAGCCGGAGCGCGCGGATCCCGAGCCCCGCCGCGTGCGTCTCCAGCTCGGACAGCAGCCGGCGACCGAGCCCGAGGCCGCGCGCCGGCGGCGCCACCCACATGCGCTTGACTTCGGCCGGTGCGTCGCCGTGGACCTTCAGCGCGCCGCAGCCGACCGGCTCGCCGTGCAGCGTGGCCACCAGCAGGACGCCGGCCGGTGGGGTCATCTCCTCGTCCGCCGCGGAGGTGCTGAGCCCCGGGTCGAACCCGTCCTCGAACCGCCGGGCCAGCTCGGTGAAGTACGCGCGCAGGCAGAACCGGGCGTGCGCGTGGCCCGGCCGGCACGGGGCGACGGCGACCGCCGAGGCCGTCAGGAGGCGTTCGACCTCGGCCATCGCGGTGACGAGCCGGGTGCGCTGCCCGGTGGACAACGGGGCGAGCAGCGCCGCGGCCGCGTCGTCGGAGAGCCGGTCGAGCGCGGCTCGTTCGGCCTGCCCGGCTTCGGTGAGCCAGGCCGTGCGGACCCGGCCGTCGGTGGCGCTCGGCTCGACGCGCACCAAGCCGTCGCGCTCCAGCCCGCGCAGCAGCCGGCTCAGGTAGCCGGAATCGAGGTCGAGCCGTGCGCGCAGCTCGCGGACGTCGCGCCCGGCCGCGCCGATCTCCCACAGCACCCGCGCCTCGCCCAGCGGCCGCGCGCGGGCGAGGAAGGCGTCGCCGAGCGCGCCGATCCGCTGGGTGACCGTCCGGTTGAACCGCCGGACGCCGTCCACGAGGGCAGAGTCCATTACCTGACTGTAGTCAGAGAATTGGGCGTAGGGCAGAATCCCGGTTTCGGCGAAGGGAAACGCGTGAGCTGGCAGTTCGGGCCGTACCGCGTGGAGTCGCTCATCGCCCGCGGGGGCATGGGCGAGGTCCACCGCGCCTACGACACCCGCCACGACCGCGTCGTGGCGCTGAAGCTGCTGTCATCGGACTTCGCCGCCGACCACGACTTCCAGGAGCGGTTCCGGCGCGAGGCCCACGCGGTGGCGCGGCTGCGCGAGCCGCACGTGATCCCGATCCACGCCTACGGCGAGATCGACGGGCGCCTCTACCTCGACATGCGGCTGGTCGACGGCGACGACCTCGGCACCCGGCTGGCCGCGGGCGGGGCGCTCGCCCCGGCCGAGGCGGTCGACGTCGTCGGGCAGGTCGCCCAGGCCCTGGCCGCCGCGCACGCCGAAGGGCTGGTGCACCGGGACGTCAAGCCGTCGAACGTGCTGCTCGGCGCGACCGGGTTCGCCTACCTCGTGGACTTCGGCATCGCCCGCGCGGCCGGGCCCGCCACCGAGCTCACCGCCACCGGCGGCGCCGTCGGGACGCTCGACTACATGGCGCCCGAGCGCTTCACGGACGCGCCGGCCGATCACCGCGTCGACGTCTATTCGCTCGCCTGCGTGCTGCACCAGTGCCTGACCGGCGCCAAGCCGTTCACGGCGTCGACGGCCGCGTCGCTGATCGGCGCGCACCTGCACCAGCCACCGCCGCGCCCGAGCACGCTGCGGCCCGGGCTGCCCGCGGCGTTCGACGCCGTGATCGCGCGGGGCATGGCGAAGAACCCTGCGGAGCGCTTCGGCGGCGTCACCGAGCTGGCGGACGCCGCCCGCGCCGCGCTCGGCGGGACGAGCCCGGTCCTCGCCCAGGCTCCCCCGACCCGGCAGGCCACCCGATCGGCACCGGCCGCCACCGAGGTGCGCCGGCGGTCTTCGAAGGCACCGTGGCTGGTGGCCGGCGTGGCGCTGCTGGCGCTGATCGGCGTCGTCGGGTGGTTCACGGTCTTGAAGCCCTCGTCGCAGGCCCGGCCCACCCCGGCACCTCAGCCCTCCGCCACCGCCGCCGTGCCTCCGGTGACCGCGCCGCCGGTCACGACCACGCAGGTGAGCGTCCGGACATCCGTCGCCACCAGCGTCGCGAGCAGCGCCGACCTCGGCCTGGCGACCGCGATGACCACGCCGGCGTGCGACGGCTCGTACGTCGTCGTGCTCGGCTCCGCCATCACCCCGGCCCGCTACCGCGCCGACGTCCAGCAGTTCCTCGCCGCCCATCCCGGCGCGCGGTACCTGCACACGCCGACCACCGGCTGCGGCTCGCTGCGGCAGCAGGTCAACGGCGCCGACGTCTACGCGGTGTTCGACGGGCCGTTCCCCTCGAAGGCGTCCGCGTGCGCGCGACGCGGCGGGAGCGCCTACGTCAAACGGCTCGACAACACGTCGCCGCCGGCGCAGGTCGTCAGCTGCTGAGCCCGTTCCAGACGGACTCGGCGTCCACAAAGGACTCCAGCAGGGTGGTCAGCCGGGGGTCGCCGCGCCCGTTGAGCGCGTCGGAGGCGATCCGGCGGGCGACGCCGGCGAGGAAGTCGGCGACCTGCACGCGCGCGTCGGACCGCGAGTCGACGAACCGGACGCCGGCCAGCCGGTGCCCGAGCGTGACCTTCAGCTGCAGCACGCGTTCGGCGGTCAGGGCGAGCTGTTCGTCGTGGACCAGGGCCACCGGGGTGCCGTCCGCGCTGAAGTGCCGGACGGTGTGGGCCACGGCGGGCACCAGCGGATCCAGCACCGGGACGAGGCCGGGATCGCTCGCCAGCCGGGCGCGGTAGGCGCCCACGCGGTCGGCGCCTTCTGACAGCCGGCCCATGATCTCACCGGCTTCGCCGTCGCCCGCGAGCTCGCCGGCCAAGGCGAAGAACTCCTCGGGCGACGTCGTCACGCCGCGCCGGGGCCGCAGGCGCAGGACGCTGGTGAACGCGGCGAGGAAGTAGGCCCAGCGGTCGGCGCCGAAGGCGGCGGGGCCGGCCCGGTGGAGGGTGCGCGCCATGGCGTCGGTGCCGTGCTCGGCCAGCAGCGTGACCGCGGCCCGCACGGCGAAGAAGGTCTTGTCGGTCAGGTGGACGTGCCCGTGGCCGGCGAGCGGGCCGGCGGGGTCGAGCAGCCACTCGAGGACCGGCCGGTGCTTGCCGCGCAGCAGGTGGTTGGCCTTGTACTCCTCGGCGGGCGAGCCGATGCGCGCGCGGATCTCGCTCACGCAGGCCCGCGCGGCCTCGGGGGTCAGCCGGACCCCGGCGTGGGCGAAGACGTCGGTTTCGCCCCCGACGAGGTTTTCGCCCTCGGAACCCGACTCGTCGCAGGCGATCTCGACCGGGTTCACCGCTCCGATGGTGCCAGACCGGCCGGTGGCCGGCGACCGATTAGCGGAGGTGGCGTCCGTCCACGGTGAATCGCGACGGTCACCTGAGCCGGCTCGGCCACCGCGCCGGCCTGAGCCCGGCCGTCACGGTTGGGCCACGACGGCTAACGACCACGGCCGGTCCGCTGACTAGCGGGAGTAAGTGCTCTGGAGGCCCCGATGCCCACGAACGACCGGCCCGCCCGGCTCGCGCTGACGGCTGCCGTGCTCGTCCTGCTGCTGGGCGGGGCCGGCGTCCTCGTGCAGCAGCGCTTCGCGACCGCTCCCGGTGGGACGGTCACCGCGACGGGGATCGAGGTCGACGCGTCCGCTTCCGTGCGGCCGGCGCCGGAACCCGGGTTCGCGGTGCCCTTGACGCGCCGGGTCGGCGGTGGCGCCGAGCTGGACTTGAACGGCGGTCAACGCGCGCGGGTGCGCATCCCCGTCCCGGAAGCGCCGCCACCCGCCGGGTTCGCGCCCGTCGTCATCACCGGCACCAAGCTCGTCCCGGCGGCTTACGACGCTTCGACCCGCAGCATCGTCGCGGAGCTGACCCGCGGCGGCGCGTTCTGGGGCGGCCTCCTCGACTTCGCCGCGCTCGGTCGCGAGGTCGTGCCGGACCCGGCGCCGCGGCCGGACTGCGCCGGGCGTTCGGCCAGCTCCGGCGGCCTCACCATCGGGCTCGGCGGGCCGGGCCCGGCCGCGCCCATCTCCACCTGCGTGACCGCCGGCAACGGCCGCGCGAGCGTCACCCTCACCTCGCACACCCGCGTGCCCTACCGGCTCGCCCTGCCGGCCGGCTGGCCCGAACCCACCGCCCGGACCGCCGCGCCGAGCACGTCCGCCGTGCAGCTGTTCGGCCACCCGCGTCAACGCGACCTGCTGTGGCCCGGCTCCGGCGTCACCTACGACGTCCCGCTCGCCCGCCTGCCGGCGACGCTCAAGGGCCAAGCCGAGCCCGGACCGGAGATCGGCACGACCCTCGCCGCGGCGGCGCACCACCTCGCCTCGCTCTTCGGGCTGACCGGTGCCCCCGAGCCGTCCCCCGGCACCCTGACTTGTGCCGCGCAGTACACCGCGGACCGGCCGGCGACCGTGTGGGCGGCGCTCGGCCCCTGTCACCTGGACGGCGGCGACGTCGTGCGCCGGTTCCTCGAGGCCGGGGTCGGGCCGGTGACGAGCGGTCTCATGACCGCGAACCCCGCCTTCGAAGCCGCCATCACCACCAGCCGCGCGCAGCGGTTCACGCAGACCACCGCGTACCGGCCGCGCACCGGCGCCACGACGTCCCGGGCGAGCGGCGCCTGCGCCTCGGTGTCCGCGGTGTCCGGCCGCCACGACGCCTACCGCTGCACGGCCGGCGCCACCACGTACGACCCGTGCTTCGCCGTGCCCGGAACGCGGGTCGTCTGCCCGGCTTCGGCGACGAAGGCCGTCCTGCTGACCTACACCGGCGCCCTGCCGGCCCCGCCGCGGCCCGGCGGTACCGCCGACGCGTTCCTGCTCACGCTGGACAACGGCCTGCAGTGCGCGGCCGTCACCGACGACTCGGCCCCCGGCACCCGGTTCGCCTGCGCCGACGGCACCGTCCTGCGCGGCACCCCGGACCCGTCAAGTCCACTGTGGACTATCGACGGCTGGACCGTCTCGAAGGCCTGGACCTAGGCCAGGGTGATCTTGCCGTTCGCGACGGTGACCGTCTTTTTCTCCAGCGCCCGCGACGCCGGGCCGTTCGCGACCGAGCCGTCGGCGATCTTGAACTTGCTGCCGTGGCACGGGCAGTTGATGGTGCCGTCCGCGACGGCGTCGACCGTGCAGCCCTGGTGGGTGCAGACCGCCGAGAAGGCCGCGAACGTCCCCGCCGCCGGCTGCGTCACCACCACCTGCTTGTCCGCGTACACCTTGCCGCCCCCGACCGGGACATCGCCGGTCGCGCCCAGCTCGGTCCCGGCCGCGGGAGCCGGCGCCGCGGCGGACGTCCCGGAGTTCGAGCCGCCGTAGGTGCTGCAGCCCGCCACCAGCCCGGCGCCCGCCGCGGCGAGCGCGATCCGGCGGGTGACCGCCGGTTCCGTGTCTTCGTCGCGCACGATCGCCCCCTAGAAGGTCAAGCCCGAGTGGGTGAAGAACCACAGCGACGCGCTCAGCCAGAGCCCGACGAGCCCGGTGAACACGAGGCCCCCGAGGACCGGGAGCGACCAGCCGGGCGCGCCGTCCTTGCGCAGCAGCAGCATCTTCGCGACGAACGCGCCGTAGAAGAAGCAGCCCAGCAGCGAGTGCAGGAGCACGCGGGTGTCGAACGACTGGAACCCGAGCGCGTAGAGGCAGTGCAGCGCCACCGGGATCGACACGAGGAACACCAGCCGCCCCGACCAGCGGTGCACCGCCGACACCCACGCCGGGACGCTGCGGCCGAGCTTGCCGTACATCGCCAGCGCCGAGAGCAGCTGGACGATCGCCAGCACGACGACGACCGTCGCGAGCCACGCCTTCACCGACATCGGGCTCGAGAACCCGGCGACGTTCACCGCGACGCCGGTCGGCGTGTGCAGGCTGCCGTAGACGCCGAGGACCACCGAGACGACGGCGCCGGCGACGAGCGGCACGAGGAGCGCGGCCACGGCGCGATTGCCCGCCGTGGTCATCAGAAGTCCCCGTTCCCGGCCAGGCCGCTGACCGGCTCCGCGGTCACGGGCGCGCCGTCGACGGCCGCCGTGGCGGCGGCCGGGTCGAGCGCAGGCGCGGCCGCCTGGTCCTCGTCCGTCGTGAGGATGCCGACCTGGCTGCCGTCGGGCTGCACGATCCAGCCGACCTTGGCCGGCTTGCCCTTCACCTTCGGCGCCGCGCGGTAGAGCCCCGCGGGCTTCTTCGCCGGGGGTGCGCTGAACTGCCAGGTCTTGCCGGCCGCCGTCACGGTGCCGGTGACCGACGCGGCGTCGAAACTGCCCGTCAGGCTGGCGTTCTTCGCCCCTTTGAGGTCCAGCTTCCCGCCGACCGTCACGCCCTGCAGCCAAGCTTCGACCTTCTTGCCGTCGCAGAGGTACGCGATGGCGTGGCCGTCACGCACCGACACCGCGACGGACGCGCCGCCGCCGGTGACGCGCCCCGCGTAGTCCGCCCGTGCGGGCGCATCCGCTTTGGGCGCTTCGGCTTTCGGCGCCGCGGAGGTCGTCGGTGGCGATGAACTCGCCACGCTCGCCGCGTTGGCGGCCCCGGCGACCGGCGCGACACCGGTCCCCGTCGCTAGGTTGACGATCCCGATCCCACCGGCGAGCACGACCCCGGCGAGCAGCGTGAACAACGGCCCCGGATGTTTCATGATCTTCCCCGCATTCCCCAAACCCACCACCGTGCCCGTAACACGGAAATCGGGGCGGAACGGCTCAACGCTACCCGGGGAAAAGAGGTATCGCTTAGCCCCCGCAACCGGTTGGGCGTGGTTGACTGGCGGCATGCTGCCCTGGGACGGCGACCTCGCCGGCCGGCTCGACCGGCACACCGTCGACTCCGCGCTGCTGCGGGACAACCCGCTCGGCGACCCGCACGAACGGCCCCTGTGGGTGTACGTCCCGCCGGGCTACGACGACGGCTCCGAGCGGTACCCCGTGGTTTACGTCATCCAGGGCTACACCGGGCACCTGTCGATGTGGGCCAACCGGACGCCGTTCCGGCAGCCGTTCGTGGAGACGGCGGACGCGGTGTTCGCCGGCGGCGCGCCGGGCTGCGTCGTGGTGTACGTCGACGCGTGGACCGCGTACGGCGGCTCGCAGTTCGTCGACTCGCCCGGGACGGGCCGCTACCACTCGTACCTGTGCGACGAGATCGTGCCGTGGGTCGACGCGCACTACCGGACGATCCCGGACCGCGAGTCCCGCGCGATCGCGGGCAAGTCGTCCGGCGGGTTCGGCGCGATGATCACGCCGATGCTGCGCCCCGACCTGTTCGGCGCCCTGGCGACGCACGCGGGCGACTCGCTGTACGAGCTGTGCTACGTCCCGGACTTCGGCAAGGCCGTCCGCGCCCTGCGCGGCTACGACCAGGACATCCAGGCGTGGTGGGCGGACTTCCGCGCGCGGCCGGCGTTCACCGACCCCGTGGACGCCACGCTGCTGCAGCTGATCGGCGTGTCGGCGTGCTTCTCGGCGCGCCCGGACGGGACGCCGGAGCTGCCGTTCGACCCGGCGACGGGCGTGCTGCGGCCGGAGGTGTGGCAGCGCTGGCTGGACTGGGACCCGGTCCGCATGGTGCCTTCGCGCGCATCGGCGGTCAGCTCGTGGCGGGCGGTGTGGATCGACGCGGGCACGAGCGACGAGTACTTCCTCGACGTCGGCGCGGAGGCGTTCCGGGCGGAGGTGGTCAGGGCGGGGCTGCCGGCGGACCGGATCCACTTCGAGCTGTTCGAGGCCGGGCACGCCGCGATCGACTACCGGTACCCGTTGTCCCTGGCCTGGCTGGCCGGAAAGCTGGCCCGGTGAACGTCACCGAAACCGACCTCGCCCGGCCCGGCGGGCGCACCCTGCACGTCTACGACACCGGCGGCCCCGGGCGGCTCACCGTCTTCTGGCACCACGGCACGCCCAACCTCGGCGCGCCGCCCGGGCCGCTGCTGCCGCTCGCCGAACGCCTGGGCGTCCGGTGGGTTTCCTTCGACCGGCCCGGCTACGGCGGCTCCACGCACCTGCCGGACCGGACCGTCGGGAACGCCGCCGAGTGCGTGGCCGCCGTCGCCGACGCGCTCGGGATCGATCGCTTCGCCGTCATGGGGCACTCCGGCGGCAGCTCGCACGCCCTCGCCACCGCGGCGCTGCTGCCGGGCCGGGTCCGGGCCGTCGCGAGCCTCGCCGCCGTCGCGCCCTTCGAGGCCGATGGCTGGTTCGACGGCATGGCCGCCGCCAGTGCCGCCGCCCTGCGTGCCGCCGCCGAAGGCCGGGCGGCCAAGGAAAAGTACGAAGCCGCCGCCGAGTTCGACCCCGACGTCTTCACCAAGGCCGACTTCGAGGCCCTCACCGGGTCGTGGTCCTGGCTCAACGACGTCGTCCAGCCGGCCCTCGGCGCCGTCGGGCTGGTCGATGACGACCTCGCCTACGTCACGCCGTGGGGCGGCGACCCGGCGGCCATCACCGCGCCGACGCTGCTCGTGCACGGCGCCGACGACCGGATGATCCCCGCCACGCACAGCGAGTGGCTCGCCTCGCGGATCCCCGGCGCCGAGCTCCGGCTCACCCCCGGCGACGGCCACATCTCCGTGCTGGACCACGCGGCCGACGCCCTGACCTGGCTCGCCGATCAAGAGAGCAGTGCCAGCGAAGCGACCACCGGCGCCAGATAGATCACCGGAAACGCCAGGTGCCCGTACGACCGGGCGCGGGCCACCGTCACGACCGCGCCGAGGAAGTACAGCACCAGCCCGATCGCCGCGGCGACGCCGATCGCCGGCACGAACAGGCCGACGACCAGGCCGGCCGCGCCGGCCGCCTTCGCCGCGCCCAGCCACGGCCACCACACCTCCGGGACGCCGTAGGAGGTGATCGGTTCGACGACCCACTTCGCGCGAGTGAAGACCGAGACGGCCGAGAAAGCGACGAAGGCGGCGGCGAAGAGGGTGACGATCAGGTACGCGGTGGACATCGGAACTCCTCCGGGGGCTCGCGGACGCCGGGGTTCCGGGTCCGTCACCCCCACGACTCCGTCCACCGGGCCGATGTGACCGGCCGTGACCGCCGTCACAACTCGAGCCGCAGCACGATCTCGCCGTGATCGATCTCCCCGGTCGGGACGAACCCGAACTTCCGGTAGAAGGCGCCCGGGCCGTCGTCACCGGGCTGATGGCTGGTGAGCAGCTCGGTCGCGCCGTCGGCCCGCACCAGCGAGGCGACCTCCGCCAGCACGGCGCGGCCGATCCCGCGGCCCTGGTGCCGTCCGTCGACGAGCAGCCGCCACAGGAAGTACGGCCCGAGGACGCCGGGGCGGCCGGGCGGGACGTCCCAGCTGAGCATCACGAAGCCGACCGGCTCGTCACCCGCGTAGACGGCCCGGTACCAGGGCTCGCCCTCCGGCGTCGTCGCGGCGTCCTCCAGCGACTTCGCCACCGACGCCACGAACCGCTCCTGACCCGGGTGCACGCGCAGAGCGCACACCGCGTCGCGGTTCTCGCCGGTGATCTCGACCAGACGCACGGAAGTGGTCACAACGCTCCTGTCGGTTTCGGCGCCCGGACCTCGTCGGGCGTCCGGTCCGGCCGCAGACCCCGCCACGACGTGTGGCGCAGCCGCAGGTCCGGCGTGACGCGGCGGTGGACGACCTCACCGACGAGGTCCGGCTCGACCCAGTGCGCGCCGCGGGCGCGGTCGCGCGGCACCTCCGTGGCGAACGGGCACGCCGTGCGCGCCAGCGGCGCGAGGACGTCGCGGAGGTGGTCGAGCGCGTCGTCGGTGAACCCCGTGCCGACGTCGCCGAGGTAGACGAGCGCGCCGTCGTCGTCGTACCCACCGAGCAGCAGCGCGCCGAGCGTGCCCGCGCGGCGGCCGGCGCCGGTCCGCCAGCCGCCGACGACCACCTCGCGCGTCTGGGTCAGCGCGCGCTTCGTCCACAACGGCGAACGGGCGCCGGGCAGATACGGCGCGTCCAGCCGCTTCGCGACGACACCCTCGATGCCGTGCTGGGCCGCGGTCGCCAGCAGCTGGTCCGGCGCGAGGTCGGCGCGGGTGTACCAGGGCGGCACGACGAGCCGGCCGTCGGCGGGCCGGACCAGCTCCGCGAGCAGCTCACGGCGCTGCTCGTACGGCCGGTCCAGCAGCGGCTCCGCGCCGATCCGCAGCAGGTCGAAGGCGAAGTAGACGACCGGGACCTCGGCCCGCAGCTTCGCCGTCGGCTCGTGCATGGCGCGGCGCTGCATCAGCTCGAACTCGGGGCGGCCGGCCGCGTTCAGCGCGACGACTTCGCCGTCGAGCACCGCCGGGTGACCGCCGAGCGCGGGCGCGAAGACGTCCTGCAGCTCCGGGTAGCGGTGGGTGTGGTCGCTGCCGCTGCGGCTGGTGATCCGGGCCTCGCCGGTGCCGGCGACCCGCGCGCAGCCCCGGAAGCCGTCCCACTTCCACTCGTAGCCGTGGTGGTCGTCGTCCGGGAGGAGCCCGTCGACGGCCAGCATCGGCGCCACCGCGTCCGGCACCGTCCCCATCGCTCCAGTGTGGAGGATCGGCCGGGGGCGCGTCACCCCGCCGGCAGCAACGGCAGGAGCTCCTGGTGCCGCCCGGCGCGGCGCAGCACGGGTGTACCCGGCCCGTCCGGTTCCAGGTCCCCGGCCCGCAGCGCGGCCAGGAACCGCACGATCGCCCGCGGCGGCGGCAGGATGTCGGCCCCGCCGAGGTAGGCCAGCACGATCATCTCCTCCCCGCACGCCGCTTCGACCGCGACGGCCCAGCCGTGCACCTCGTCCCACAGCAGCGCCACGTCGCGGTGGGGGAACCGAGGCAGCCGCCAGTCCACCGCGACGTAGGCCGACACCGGGACGTCCACGTCCACGGTGCAGGACTCGAGGCCGAAGCCGAGCGCCCCGGCCACCTCGCCGAGGTACGCGCGCAGGCCGCGCTGGAACCAGAACTCGAGATCGGTGTCGATCAGGACGGACACCCGTTTCCCTTCTTCCCGGACCCGGCCGCGCACCCTGCCCGGCCGGTCGAAGCGGATCAGCCGACCGCCGCCAGCGCGTCGGCCCGATCCCGGTAGCAGGAGAAGCCGGCGACGCCGGTCCCCCGCAGCAACCGCCACACCGCCGGCGTGCCCACCACCCACGCGACCGAGACGGCCGCTTCGTCGGCGCGCCGCTGCACCCGCCGCAGCGCCCGGAGGCCGGCGCCGGAGCAGAACGTCACCCCGCCGAGGTCGACGACGAGCGGGCCGCCGGCCTTCAGCGCGGTTTCCGCGCATTCGACAAGAATGGCGACGGTCGCGAGATCAATGTCGCCCACCACCGCGACGAGCGTGCTCCGATCGCCGGGGAACGTCGTCGTGACCGAGAACGGTTCGCACAACGAGCCCGGCGAAGAACGGCCGAAGGCTCGCGAAAGCCGCGGCGGTTTCTGGATCCTCATGACCGGCTCCGGCGGCTCAGGATGGTGGTTTACGCGTAGACCGTACCCAGCTCGTCCAGGTTGGTGCACAACGGAAACGCCCGGCCCGCCGGGCCGTGCACCGACACGGCCGTCTGCACGTGCAGCGGTCCACAGAGGACGATCGAAATCGCCTGGTCGAGGTCTCTTTCCGCAATTTCGGTCGCCGCGTCGGGCGACACATCGGGAACCGGCGCGGTTTCCCCGCGGAATTGCGAATTCCGAAGTTCAGCCGAACGCGGGAATCGGAACGCGCGTGCGGCCCAGTGTGGCGAAGAGGTCTCCGATGTCGTCGACGCGGTCGAGGACCTCGTCGGCGGTGAACCTCAGGTGCGAGACGTGCCGGCAGGCGCGCACCTCGTCCCACGTGACCGGCGTCGACGCCGTCGGCTCGTCGCGCCCGCGCAGCGAGTACGGCGCCACCGTCGTCTTGAACGGGTTGTTCTGGCTCCAGTCGATGAAGACCTTGCCCGGCCGCAGCGTCTTCGTCATCCGCGCGACGACGAGGTCCGGCGTCTCGGCCGCGAGCCGCTCGGCAAGCGCCCTCGCGTACTGCGACGTCTCGCCGGCGTCCGTCGTCACGACGCCCGCGTAGAGCTGCATGCCCTTGGAGCCGCTGGTCTTCGCCACCGGGGTGAGCCCGTCGGCGGTGAGCACGTCGTGCAGGCGTTCGGCGACGCGGCAGCAGTCGACGACCGTCGCGCCGGGTCCGGGATCGAGGTCGAAGACGAGCCGGTCCGGCGTGCTCCGCTCGCCGTCGGCGTCGACGGTCCACTGGTGGACGTGCAGCTCGAGCGCGGCGAGGTTCGCCGCCCAGACGAGCTCCGGCAGGTCGTTGATCAGCGGGTAGGCCACGATCTCGTGCTCCTTGCCGCGGCCGCCGACGGCGAGGCGGGCGGTGCGGACCCAGTCGGGCGCGTGGCGGGAGACGTCCTTCTCGAAGAACGAGCCGCCGGCGACGCCGTCGGGGAACCGCACGAACGTCATCGCGCGGTCGCGGATGTGCGGCAGGAGCAGCGGCGCGATGCGCGTGTAGTAGTCGAGGACCTCGCCCTTGGTGAAGCCGTGCCGCGGGTAGAGCACCTTGTCGAGGTTCGAGAGCGTCAGCTGCCGCTCGCCCACCCGCACCGTGATCCGGCTTCCCGCCACGCCGTCACGCTATCACCCATGGTTATGATACGACCGTATCAAACATGGAGGGAACCATGAAGTTCGACGTGCTGCAGATCCTGGGAGCGGTCGTGACGGTGGCCGGCGCCCAGGGCGCGATCCGGCTGCTGATCGACCACGCGAACGCCGGCCTGCTGGCGTGGCTGGGGGCGGGGTTCGCCGGGACGTTGGCGGGCTACCTGCTGGCCACGGTGGCCGGAATCGTGCTCGCCGGGTGGGCGCACGACCGCGCGAAGGCCCTCGGACGCCGGAAATAGCCGTCGCTGCCCACCACGCCATGGCGTCAGGCTGTTCGACGCTCGTTGACCACCGCGCTCCGCACTCCGTAGGTTCAGCAGCGAACATGGTTCAGGAGCGCTGAACGAGGAGATCCGGATGAGCCACCTGGTGCGATTCGCCGACGGGACCGGCACCACCCGGGTCGGCCTGCTCGCCGACGATCAGCTGCGGCCGCTCGCGGTGGCCTCGATGAGTGACCTGCTACGCCGCCCTATGGCGGAGATCCGCGCGCTCGCCGAGGCCGCCGGGGAGCCCGTGCCCACGGCCGGGACGCGCCTGCTGCCGCCGCTGGACGGGCGGATGGAGGTGTGGGCGGCCGGGGTGACGTACCTGCGGTCCGAGGAAGCCCGCCGCGAAGAGAGCGCCGACGAGGACGTCTACGCGCGGGTGTACCGCGCGGAGCGCCCGGAGTTGTTCTTCAAGTCGCCCGCGTGGCGCGTGGTCACCGACGGCGAGCCGGTCGCCATCCGCGCCGATTCCCCCAACAACGTGCCGGAGCCGGAACTCGGCCTGTTGCTGACCGGCGCCGGGGAGATCGCCGGGTACGTGGTGGTCGACGACGTCAGCTCCCGCAGCATCGAAGGCGAGAACCCGCTGTACCTCCCGCAGGCCAAGATCTACACCGGTTCGTGCGCGGTGTCGGCGCGGGTGCGGCCGGCGTGGGAGGTGCCGGACCCGCGGTCGCTCAGCCTCCGCATGCGCATCCTGCGCGACGGTCACGAGGTGTTCGCCGGCGAAGCCAGCACCGCGCAGCTGAACCGCGAACCGGCCGGACTGGTCGAGTACCTGTGGCGGGACAACGACTTCCCGGACGGCGCCGTGCTCTCGACGGGCACGTCCGTCGTACCGGGGCTCGATCAAGGGCTGCGGCCCGGAGACGAGATCGAGATCGAGATCGGCGAGGTCGGATCGCTGCGCTCCCCGGTGGTGCTGGGCGCGGACGAGGTGCGCCGGGTGCTCGCCGCGCGCTGAGGACTCGGCGGGGACGCGCCGCAACCAGCGTCGTCGACGGAGGCTGGTCCCCCTACTGCCGGGGGCTCACGATTCGCTCGGCTTCCCTCGCGCGAGCCGCGACAGGTGGTCCCACTGCGCCAGCCCGGCCAGATCCTCGCCTTGTTCTCGCCAGTGGCGGGCACACCGACGGCGGAGCGTCTCGCGCTTCTCGGCTCCCTGCCCCGGTCCGCCCAGCGGTCACTCGACGACGTACCACCCCTCCGTGAAGATCACGAGCTACGGCCGGAGTAGCCGGACACCCGGCGGCCCTCAGCTGATGGGAGCGCTCCCAGCGTGCCGGGACCGTAGCCGGGGAAACGTGACCCCAAAAGAGGCCGTTCCGGTGTCGCCGATTCGAGCGGTGGCCTCCAGGCGGATCCCGGCGATCTTCCCGCAACCGCACCGGCTCCCCCCGCTCGGACTGCGGCGGACAGCCGCGCGCGGTTCCGCCGAATCGCTTACGCCGGACGTCGGCGCTTTACACAACCGGTCCGGCTCCTTACCCTTCGCTCTGGAAGCGCTCCCAGATTCGAGGAGGCGGCGTGCGCACTTCACTGGCGAAGGCGATGTTCCGGGCGGTCGTCGCGCTGCTCGTCCTCGGCCTGACCCTGGTGGTCCCGGGCACCTCCGCGGGCGCCCCCGCCGGGAAGTTCGACTACGGCGAGGCACTGCAGAAGGCCGTCTGGTTCTACGACGCTCAGCGCTCCGGCGCGCTCCCCGCCGACAACCGGGTCTCCTGGCGCGGCCCGTCCGCCCTCGGCGACGGCCAGGACGCCGGCCTGGACCTCACCGGCGGGTTCTACGACGCCGGCGACCACGTCAAGTTCGGGCTGCCGTTCGAGTCCAGCATGACCATGCTCGCCTGGGGCGCGCTGGAGAACCGCGCCGCCTACCGGAATTCCGGCCAGTGGCAGCCCTTGCTGTCGAACCTCCGCTGGGGCGCCGACTGGCTGATCAAGGCGCACCCGCAGCCCGACGTGCTCTACGGCCAGGTCGGCAAAGGCGACGACGATCACAAGTGGTGGGGCCCCGCCGAGACGATGGCCATGGCGCGGCCCGCCTACCGCATCGACGACTCCTGCCCCGGCTCGGACCTCGCCGGCGAGGCCGCCGCGCAGCTGGCCGCCGGCTCGCTGGTGTTCCAAGCCGACGATCCCGCCTACGCGGCCACCCTGCTCACCCACGCGAAGCAGCTGTACTCGTTCGCCGACAACCACCGAGGCGCCTACTCGAACTGCATCACCGACGCCCAGAACTTCTACAAGTCCTGGAGCGGTTATCAGGACGAGCTGACGTGGGGCGCGATCTGGCTCTACAAAGCCACCGGCGACAGCGCCTACCTGACCAAGGCGCGCACCGAGTACGAAAAGCTGTCCACCGAACCGCAGACCACCACCCGTTCCTACCGCTGGACGCTGGCCTGGGACGACAAGTCCTACGGCGCCTACGTCCTGCTCGCCCAGCTCACCGGCGACCCCGAGTACGTCGCCGACGCCAACCGCTGGCTGGACTGGTGGACCACCGGCGTCAACGGCCAGCGCGTGCCCTACTCCCCCGGCGGCCAGGCCGTGCTCGACCAGTGGGGCTCGCTGCGGTACGCCGCGAACACCGCGTTCGTGGCGCTCACCTACTCGGATTGGTTGCGGGCCCACGATCCCGCCCGCGCCGCCACGTACCACGACTTCGGCGTCCGGCAGATCGACTACGCACTCGGCGACAACCCGCGCGGCGCGAGCTTCGAAGTCGGGTTCGGCGTCAACCCGCCCCGCAACCCGCACCACCGCACCGCTCACGGCTCCTGGGCCGACAACATCACTGAGCCGGCGCAGAGCCGGCACATCCTGTACGGCGCGCTCGTCGGCGGTCCGAGCTCCGCCAACGACGCGTACACCGACGACCGCACCAACTACACGATGAACGAGGTTGCCCTCGACTACAACGCCGGCTTCACCAGCGCCCTCGCCCGCCTCTACGGCGAGTACGGCGGCGCGCCACTGGCGAGCTTCCCACCGGCGGAGACCCCGGACGGCCCGGAAATCCTCGCCCAAGGCGCGCTCAACCAGCCCGACGGCGGCACGTTCACCGAAGTCAAGGCCTACGTGCTGAACAAGTCGGCCTGGCCGGCGCGCACGTTCACCGGCTCGCTGCGCTACTACTTCACGCTCGACGGCGCCACCGCCCCCGGCCAGATCTCCGTCACCTCGGCGTACAACCAATGTGACGCGCCCACCCTGCACCAGTTCTCCGGCCAGGTGTACTACGTCGAGGTGCCGTGTGCCGGCGGTGTCGCGCCCGGCGGTCAGTCCCGCTACCGCAAGGAAGTGCAGTTCCGGATCGCCAGTACCGGCACCTGGGACCCCGCGAACGACTGGTCGCACACCGGCCTCGCCCCCAGCGGAACCGCGCCCGCGGACGACCCGCGGCTGGTGCTCACGCAGGGCTCCGCCGTGCTGTGGGGAACCCCACCCGGGCAGTCCACCGGAGACACCACTGCGCCGGCCGCACCCACGGGGCTCACCGCCACTCCCGGCAGCACCAGCGTCAGCCTCACCTGGACCGCCGCCACCGACGACGTCGGCGTCGCCGGGTACGACGTGCTGAATTCCGCCGGCGCGGCGATCGGCACCACCACGGGCACGAGTTACCAGGTGACCGGCCTGACCCCCGCCACCGCGTACACGTTCTCGGTACGCGCCCGGGACGCCGCCGGCAACCAGTCCGCGGCCGGCGGCCCGGTGTCGGTCACCACCACGACCGGCGGCGGCACCGGGACCGGCGCGCTCGCCGTGCAGCAACGCTCCGGCAGCGGGGCGACCGACAACCAGATCCGCACCGGGCTGCAGATCGTCAACCGGGGCAGCACACCGGTCGCCCTCAACGGCGTCACCGCGCGCTACTGGTTCACCGGCGACGCCACCAACCCGAGCTACCAGATCTGGTGCGACTACGCGGTTGTCGGCTGCGGCAACGTCACGTTGCGCGTCGTGAAGCTCAGCACGCCGCGCCCGGGAGCCGACGCCTACCTCGAGCTCGGCTTCAGCGGCGGCACCCTCGCCGCCGGCGCGAACACCGGCGAGCTCCAGCTCCGGCTCGCCAAGGCCGACTGGTCACCGTTCGACCAGGCCGACGACCACAGCTACCGCGCGGCGGCGTCGTTCACCGATCTCACCACCGTCTCCGCTTACCGGTCCGGCGCCCTGACGTGGGGCACCGAACCCTGACCGGCGAGCCACCGCATCAGGGCCCACCACCGGTGAGGGCGGCCAGCGGGTCACCGTGGCAGGTCAGCTCGATCTGCCGGGCCGCGGCGACCCGGGCGAGCTGCTCCGGCTGCGGTTGCGCATGCAGAGCGGTCCACGCCGACTGCGTCATGCCCGCCAGCGGCGGGTCGTCGTAGCGTTTACCGGGAGGCGGCGCCGCCGAGCCGAGGAGCCAGCCCCGCATCACCCGGCGGGCCGCGTCCTCGTGGTCTTGCTCCGGCCCGGCGTAGGCGTTTCCGGCACACCGAGGTGTCCCGGCTCCATCCAGCAGGTACACCCTCAGGTCTTCGCCGGTGAGGTACCGGGTTTCCCCGGTCCGCACGTCGAAGCGCCACGTGTCGTCGCGGTGCACCAGCATCCGCGTCGCGTCCCGGGCGCCTCCGGAGTTGTACAGGTACCGGGCGGTCGATTCCTCGACCCGGTCCGGGTGCTGCGGCAGCTTCCGCAGGACTTGCAGGGCGTCCTTGCCCGGCCCGGCCAGCGCGGGCAACCAGTCCTCGTGGAGCTTGGTGACACACACCGGACCGTCGCAGACCAACGCGGCGGCCGCCTTGTCCACGGTCAGGTTGCCCGCCGGGTCGCCGGGGAAGACCGCGACCGCCAGGGCCAGCCCGGCCCCCACCGGAACCACGGCGAGCAGCCTGGTTCGCGCCGATCGTCCCCCGAGCAGCAGCAGACCACTGGCGGTGATCCCGGCCAGCCACAGCGTCTGTCCGAGCACGACCGGTCCGGACGGCAGCAGGAACGCGCTGCGCGGCTGGTCCGGCGCGACCGCGAGCAAGCGGACCCAGTTCGGTACTCCTCGGCGCACCCACTCCACCGGAGAATCGACCGCCTGCAAGTAGACGACGCCCACGAGGGCGAGCACGGTCAGCGCGGGGGCGGTGACGGGATGCGGAAGCAGCCGGCCCACCCCGAGCCCGAGCGCCGCGCCGGCAACCACGGAGAGAAGGCCCAGGAACACCGGAACCAGCGACGCGGGGGTGAACATGCCGCCGTGCACGACCACTTGGCCGAAGCCGGCGAGCAGCAGCACCAGGTAGCCCGCCACCACCGAGAGGCCGACCGCGAGTCCCAGAACCAGACCCCGTTGTCCGCCCGGACGCGCGGTGGTGGAAAACAGTTCGTCGACCCCGGACCGGTGTTCACGCATGCCCTGGATCGCCCCCGCGCCGACCACGATCGGCCACAGCAGCATGAGCAGGTACCGCGTCCACTGCGCCGAACCCAGTGAATCCAGCCCCCAGGCCATCGTGCCGTGCCACCACGGGCCACGATCGGTGCTCAGGAAAACCCCGAGGCCCACCACCACCATCGCGACCGAGAGCCAGAGCGCGATCGAGCGCCGCAGCTCGACGCGCAACGTCCTCACCACGCCGCCCGCCCCGGCCGGCCGAGCGGCGCGGAGTAGCCGCGTTCGCTCTCGGCGGCCTCCACTGTTCGCATCTGACCTGTACCTCCCTTTCTCGGTGATGTGCGGCAAGTGGCATCGAGGCTTACGGATGAGGCGCCCCGAAACCGGCCGCGGTCCGGCTCCGGAAGCGATCTGTCTTTACACCCGGCAAGACGCCCGGCCGACGGAATCGGTTCTCACCTCAGAGTGTTCTACGTCACATCGCGACCGCGCGCTTGGCGGCGACCGACTGCGTGACCGGCGGCCAGGAGGAGACGCACGGTGAACTGCTGGTCACGGCGGCGGGCCGACCCCGACGAAAAGCTCGCCGAGTCCGCCCGGGCGGAACCGCGCAACCCCTACGCGGCCGGCAAGCTCGTGGTCGACTTGATGGTGTCCGCGGAGGCCACGGCGTTCGGTCTCGGCACGACCAGCCTGCGCTACTTCACCGCGGTTACACCAACCTGCAGGTGGTGGAAGCGGCTCGCGAGGTCACCGGTCACCCCATCCCGGTGGCGCCGGCCCCCCGGCGAGACGGCAACGCGGTGATCACCGTCGCGAACAGCGAGAAGGCGCAGAAGGAGCTTGGCCGGCAGCCGGCCAAGCCCGCTCTGCGCGACATCGTCGCGGACGCTTGGGCTTCCACACCCACCACCACTGAACCGCCGTCGCCGGTGTGGGCCGCGGTGACGCTCCGGTAACGCCCGGATCGCGGCGCCGCGACGGGCCGGCTGGCATCCTGCTCCTGCCTGGTAACCCAAGCTGACCAGCGAAGGCACCGGATGCCCCCACCCGCGAAGGCCCTCGGTCCACGACCGCCCACCCGGACCGCGTCGCCGACCGTCCAGCTACGCCGCACGGATGCCCCCGGCGCGGCGAACCCGGGCAAGGCGAACCCGGTCCGCGCACAGCCGGGCAACGCGGCCGTGACCGCGGCGATGGGCGCCGACGGCAAACCGGCCGCGTGGACGGCGCAGATGCTGCTGGCCGGTCAGAACCTCGTGGGCAACCGGGCCGTCGCGAACCAGGCCACCGCACCGGCCACGCCCGCGCCGAAGAAACCCGCGCCCGCCAAGCTCACCGCCCCGAAGACCCAGGCACCACCCGCGTCGGCCCCGGACAAGAACGACCTGGCGAAAGACAAGACGTCCGAGGAACGCCCGGAGAAGGGCACCGGAAAGGAGAAGAGCGCCGGCCCACGCTCGCCGGGCGCCGACCCGAAGTTCCAGGCGCTGAAGAAGGACGTCACCACCAAGAAGAAGACAGTCGGCGCCAGTCATCCACCGGCGGCCGCGGAAGCAGGGGCGGCCCAGGAGGCCGCGGCCGCCCCGGCGGACGACCAAGAGGCCCGCGGCAAGGCGGCCCACGCCGACGACATGGACGCCGCCCAGCCGAAGGAGTTCGACAAGCAGGAGTTCGTCCAGGCGGTCAAGAAGGCCATAGCCGACAAGGCCCCGAAGAACCTGGACGAGGCGGACAAGTTCGGCGAGTCGGGCAAGGCCGAAGAGGTCAAGACCGAGGTCCAGGGCAAGGTCGGCGAGGGCAAGGACGCCTCGGCGCGGGAGATCGCCGAGACGACCGCGGCACCGCCGGAACCGGCGCCGGACGCCAAGCAGGTCGTGCCCATGGCCGCCGACAGGGTGCCGGGCAAACCGGGCCCCCCGAACCCGGCCCAGGCGGCCCCGGACCAGCTGCCCCCGTCGGCGACGGACCTGTCGGCCGGCCCGGACCAGGTCGATCGGCAGCTGGCCGACGCGCAGGTCACCGAGCAGCAGCTGTCGTTCAAGAACTCGCGGGAGCCCCAATTCGACCAGGCGGTCAAAGAGAAGAAGACCATGGACGCCCACTCGGAGGCGGCCCCGAAGAAGCTGCGCGCCGAGGAGTCCCGCGAGCTCAACCAGGTCAAGCACACCGCCGCCGCGAAGGGCGCCACCGCGATGGCGGGCATCCACGCGACCCGCGTGTCCACCGGCAACCAGGTCGGCACCGGCAAGAAAGGCACGAAGAAAACCGACGAGGACAAGCGGAAGGAGGTCACCGAACTCCTGCAGCAGGTTTTCGACCAGACCAAGTGCGACGTGGAGAAGATCCTCGCCGACCTCGACGAGAAGGTCGAAGACCAGTTCGCCACGAAGGAAAAGAAGGCGAGGGACCGCTTCACCCGAGAACACGAAGAAGGCATGGAGCGGTACAAGGACGAGCGCTACGGCGGCGCGCTCGGCTGGGCGCGGTGGACCAAGGACCTGTTCGCGGGTCTCCCGGAGGAAGCCAACCGCATCTACGAACGGGCGAGGGACGACTACCTGGCGGCGATGGACCGGATCATCACCGAGATCGCCGACACGGTGGAAGCCGAGCTGAAGCGCGCCAAGGACCGCATAGCGGCGGGCCGCAAAGAGCTGAAGGCAGCGGTCGACAAGCTTCCGGCGGACCTCCGCGCGATCGGCCGGGAAGCCGCCTCCGAGTTCGAAGGCAAGTTCGAAGAGCTGAAGGACACCGTCGACGACAAGGGCACCGAGCTGGTCGACACCCTGGCCACCAAGTACACCGACGCGGTCAAGTCGGTCGACGACGAAATAGCCGCCGAGAAGGAGAAGAACAAGGGCCTGGTGGCCAAGGCGGCCGACGCGATCGGCGGCGCCATCAAGGCGATCGTCGAACTGGGCCGCATGCTGCTGGGCGTCCTCCGCAAGGCGGTGTCGGCCATCGGCGCCATCCTGAAGGACCCGATCGGCTTCCTGGGCAACCTCGTCACCGGCGTCGGCGGCGGCCTGAAGCTGTTCATGAAGAACGCGGGCCGCCACCTCGAGGGCGGCGTGCTGGCGTGGCTCCTGGGCACCGGTGGAGCGATGGGACTGCCACTGCCCACGACGTTCGACCTCCTCGGCATCCTGACCCTGATCGCCACGATCCTGGGCCTGTCGTGGCCGAACATCCGCGCCCGCCTGGCCCGCAAGGTGCCCCACCGGGCCCTGGTGGCAGCGGAAACCGCGGTCCCCCTGGTCGCACAGGTCAAGAGCCGGGGCATCGCCGGAATGGGGGACGACCTGAAGACCAGGGTCGGCGACCTGAAGAAGGACCTGATCGGCAACCTGGTCTCGTTCCTGCTGCCCACGATCATCATCGCGGGCATCACCTGGATCGTGTCCCTGTTCAACCCCGCCTCGGCGTTCATCCGCGCCTGCAAGATGATCATCGACATCATCCGGTTCATCGTCACCAACGCGCGCCAGATCATCGAGTTCGTCAACGCGGTCCTCGACGCGGTCCTGGCCATCGCCCGAGGCGGCACGGGCGGCGTCCCCGCCTTGGTGGAACGCGCCCTCGCCCGCGCGATCCCGGTCCTCATCGGCGCACTCGCGGCGCTGCTCGGCATCGGCGGCATCGCCGGCAAGGTCAAGCAGGTCTTCCAGAAGATCGCCCGCCCGGTCAACCGCGCCGTCGACTGGGTCATCGACAAGATCGCCGGCTTGGCCAAGAAGCTCTGGGCCAAGCTGAAGGGCCGCCGCGGCCGGCCGTCGCGCCCCGGAAGGCCGGCGAGGGCACACAGGCCGGGCCGGCCGAAAGGCCCCAGAGACCGGGTGAGCCGCCGGGACAACACGCCGGACGGGCAGCGCAGGCGGTTGCGGGCCGCGGTCACGGCCGGGGTCCGCGCGGTCAACCGGCTGAGCGGGCACGCGATCGGCCGCCCGTTGATCGAGCCCCTGCTGACCGCGATCCGCGTCCGGTACGGCCTGTCCGCGCTCCGGCCGGTGGAACAGGCCGGCCGATGGGCGGTCCACGGCGCGATCAACCCGGAGATGACCGAGCCGACCACCAAGGAGACCGATGGCGGCGACAACCCGAACTTCAAGGCGGACGCGGAGAAGTTCGAGAAGGTGCTGGGCTCGAAGGCGGCCGTGCATCCAGCGGCGACCTCCGCGCTGGCGGGCATGGCCGCGAAGGCCAAGAAGTACCTCATCGAGGCCGCGGGCAGCTGGGACCACGCGAACACGGCGCTGCACGCGCTGATCAAGAAGATCGCGTCCGCGAACGTCGAACTGGCGACCCGGGCCGGCTCGGTGGTCGACCTGGGCGCCGTGCAGGCGGAGGCGGACGAGGCCGCGCGGCAGGTAATGCTGATGGAGCCGGTCATGGCGGTCTTCGACGAGGGCGCGCTGTCCGAGCGGTTCACCCACATCATCAGCTTCTACAGCAACGTGCTGGGTCCCGATCTCGTCGATCCGAAGCGGTTCCGGAACACCGTGAAGGGCTGGGTCATCGCGGTGGACCTGGACCTGGACCGGCTGAAGATCCTGACGAAAGCCGTGCGGAGGCCCGGACGCAAGAGCAGTGTCCGGACCGCCATGGCCCCCGTGAAGAGAGGATCCGACGTCGAGTTCCAGGGACCGGCGAGAATCAGGCGGGACCCGGGCGAGAGCAGGGAGATCGGCCTGCGGGCCGACGAACTCGGCCTGCCGATGAGCCCGCGCGAGGTGGCGCAGCAACGGGCGCTCCAGGCGGATTGGGACCCGGAACTGCACGCACTGAAGTGGGAAGCCGGCTCCCAAGAGTGGCGGATCAGGGAGGACGGCGAGTTCGCGACGAACCGGGTGCTGGGCGGAAAGGCACAGGAGTGGGCGCGGCGAATGCAGGAGCTCGGCATCCCGCTCGCCGCCGGCCCGTCCGGAACCACCAACGTGATGATGAACGTCGCGGTCGTGTTCAAGGCCGACCGGTACGACGCGAGGCTGGCCTGCATCGGCTTCCTGGTCGGCTACCGGCACCACTCGCTGGTCGAGGTGCTGGCCGCCGCGGCGCCGTTCGGCGCCTCGTACACCAAGGGGCGGAAGATGTACCGGAACATCGAGCCGATCGACCAGGCGACGTTGCGCACCTACGGCGACGGCAAGTTCCCCGACGAGGCGAAAGCACCGGGGAAGGGAGGCACCTCGTGACGAGACGGTGCCGCCCCCAACCGCAGCTGGTCGGGGCGGACTACTGGCTGCCGGTCGAACCCTTCGAGGTCAGCTGGGCGGTCGCGGTCGGCTGCAACAACCTGCGCTGCCCGGATTGCGGGGAGGCGGTGCGATCGGACGGGCCGCCGGGCCGCACGGTTCGCCGCTACTGGTGCGCCTGCCGGCAGCACCTGGAGACCTGGACCTACTGGGTCGGCGGCGAGCCGGCGGACCTGTACCCGGAAAAGCTCGGCTGGTACTGCGACGGTCACCCGAACCTGACGCTGCCGGTGGTCCTGGACGGCGTACCGCTGAACGCCGGGACCGACTGGGGCGCGGTCGTCGCCGCCGCCGTGCTGGAGGAGCCGTTCCACCCGCCCGGCATCGACCTCCGCCAGGCGTGGCTGGTCCGGCTGTACCACCTGCTCCCCCGGGAACGGCCGGCACTGAGCGCGGCGATCACCGGGCTGTTGTACGCCACCGATCCCCGCCTGGTCTCGGGCGCTCTCGACTTCTTCACCACCGAGCGGAAGGCTCCCGGCGCAGAACGCGTGACCGACATGGTGACCTCGCGCCGGGGCTGGCTGGCGGAGACCCCCGACCCGCGCACGCCGTCCGTGCCGCTGCTCGACGACGCGGTGCTCCTGCTGCACACCCGTCTCCTGGATACCGGCCGAGCCACCGACCGGCCGGCGCTGGCTCTGGCCAAGGAACTGGCGCTGTCGGGTGTCGGCCCGGACGACACCGCGGGCACGTTGCTCGAGCACGATCCGAAGTGGCTCTGGGCCAACGCACGCTCGCTGATCCACGCCAATCCGGACTGGGCGGAGGATCTCGCCTACCTGGCCACGCAGCAACGCGCCTCGATGCGGCCCCGGCTGCTGCGCGACCTCGCCACCGTCGCACCGGACGCGGCCCGGAAGGCCGTCACGGAACGCATCCCCGAGCCGGAACGGCAGCGGCTCCTCGAGCTGCTTCACGGGGGCGCCGCCGGCTAACTCCCGCGATTCAAGGTGGTGGTCAGGTACTCGACCGAGTCGACCGACCAGGGCGTCCGACCCTCCGGGAAGAGGTCGACCAGTTCGTTCTGGCAGACGAATCCGGGAGCAAGGGCGAGGTTCGATGCCAACCAGGACAAGGATCGGCCGTAGGCCGCCCGCAGCGAGGGCCGGCGGTACTCGTCGTCCGGCACGTTGTAGAGCAGGCACTCGATGAAATAGGACGACAAAACCTTGGCCCGGTCGTCCGTCTTGACGTCCATCAGCTGGAGCCGCGCGTTCTTGACGGCGCGTACCACCTGCTTGAAACGTCCCCCCGTGTCGGCGTCTTTCCGGTTGCCGTTCTTCAGGTGCTGTTTCGGGAAGCTGATCACGACCTGACCGGAGAGATCCTTGAAGTAGATGCCTTCGTCGAAAGTTTCCACCCCACCTGAAGAGAACTTCCGGTACCGGCGATATTCGATGGCCGGCACGATGTCGGCCGGTATCCGCAACAGCGAGTCCCAATCCTGGATGTCGACGCACTTGTTGTTCACCGTTACGAAGTAGCTCTTCCGCAGACCCGAGATCACGTCCTGACGAAACGCACGCCAGCCGATCGCCGCATTTTCGTACCTCGCGTCGAAACGCGACTTCTCCACCGGATCGAGACCCTTTACCTGCGCTTCGAAAGGCAGCTTCATCTGCACCACGAGATCGACGTCGCTGTGCGCGCGGATGTTCGTCTTGTTGGCGTAGGACCCCTGGACGACGATCTCGTACGAGTACTCGCGCAGGCGGGACGATCTCTTCAGCGCGTCGCTGAGCACTTGCTTCGTCCACGCCGGCCACGGCGACCCCGGCCGCTCGGACCACTCGTCCAGCTGATCACAAGACATCTCCGCGCCTCCTTCGCGAAGCACGACGCGGCTCTGCGGGACGCGGGCCCCGGCCCGGGAAGAAGAGTTCGACGTGCGTGTCGGGCCGGCCCGCCCCGGCCAGCCACCGCGCCCACTTCTCCTGGTCCCCGCCGACGATCAGCAGGACGGCCGGCGCGTCGTTCCTGGTGATCCCCGCCATGGCGGTCCGGTCGATGTCACTCGGCGCCACGTCGTGCTGTGGATGTGAGTGCCACATACCGAGGTAGCCGACCAAGCCACGGCTCCGGCGGCGTCGCGCGGAGGTGCGCGCGCGCTCGGCCGCGGGATCCAGGACCAGCCCCTCGGCCCACGCCGCGCTGCCCGGCGGCAGGCCACTCACCTCGGTGATCCAGACGATCTTGGCCGCGTGGTCGACCTGACCGAGCAGGAGACCGCCGGTTTCGCACTCCGGCCCCCGCAGTTCCCTGCTCTGAAGCACTTCCTGCCGGATGGCCGCGAAGGCGGTGGCGGCTATCCGCGCCTGGTAACCGTGGCCCGCTTCCGGCCGCACGAAGTCGTTCGTCCAGTGGAGCCGCCGCGCCGGCGCGCCCGGCGAGTCGCCGCCGGGAGACCGCACGACCGTCGCATACTTCCGCGGGGTCAGGACACCCTTCGGGGTCGGCAGGCCGAGCAGCGCGAGCGCGTCGGTGAACAGCTGACCGGCGAACCCGGCCAGATCCGCGGCGGAGCCGGCGAAGGTGGGATCGGAGCACCCGGGCTCCGGCTGGAACACTTCGGTCCGGGGCACGCCCGGGAGCAGATCGTCCAGCACGTCGCGCAGTTCGTCGTCTTCGCCCGCCACCAGGAGCAGCTGCCGGAGGACGTCCACCCCGGCCACTCCCGACTCGGGCAGCGCGAGCGTGGCGATGCCGATCTCGCAGTGGTGACTGACCATGACCGACAGCAGAGGCGGGCGGTCGGCGCGGTCCCGCCACGTGAGCTCGAGCGCCGCGGCCACCGCGCGGTTGGCCGTGGCGTCGATGACCAGATCGGCCTCGGGCAGCCCGGCATCGCTGCGGATCAGCTCGACCGCGTCGACCGCCGAGTGCTCGATCGACACGTCCGGTGTCGTCCGGCGCAGGCGCTCGCCGAGGACCTCGGCCTTGTGGAAGCCGATGTCGTCGTACCCGTACGGCTGGCGGACGAGCAAGCCGTGGTGCACGACCCCCTGGTCGATCAGCCGCACGTGCCGGGCGCCGCCGCGCACGCAGAACTCGGCTATCGGCGCACCCAGGGCGCCGCAGCCCAGGACGAGCACCCGCTTGCCGTGGAGCCATCGGGCCGGCCGCCGGTGGTCACGGCGGAGGGTGCTGCTCGGACGCTGGTCTTCGACCCGCATCCACTTCACGTCGCGCTCCTCGAACCCGAAATCCGCCCACCAGGCCGCGAAGTGCGCGATGCGTCCCCTGATCGGCGAGTCGGACCGCGCCCGGCTGCCCAGCAGGATCAGGCCCAGGGGCTCCGCGCCCGGCGGCCCGGAGCCGGCCGCCGCGACGGCGGAAGCGCGGGCCCAGTCGATCAGCGAAGCGCACGCCGACGAATCGAGCCCCTGGGTGCTGAGCCCCGCCAGCAACCCTTCGAGCCGGGTGGGGTAGTTGAAGTCGACGGGCCCCGGCAGCGCGACGACCGGGGCGAGGAAGGTGCGGCCGGGCTCCCCGCCCCGGTTCGCCGGCGCCGCGTTGATCCACTGCCCGGCCTGCCTGGGGTCCAGCCACCGCCGGACTTCGTACTTGCGCCGGCCGACGCTTTCGATGACGGCACCGCCCAGCCAGATCGACTCGTCGTCCTCGAGGGTCTTCGGCAGGTTCTGCCGGACGAGCAGCCGGCCCGGCGAACCGGCCAGGTTGGTGATCGGCGGGTCCCAGGGCACCTCGGGACCGGTGATCGTGCCCGCGGCGACGTGGTCGAACCACCTCAGCAACCGGGTGACCACGTCGGTCAAACCGCCGCCGGGATCCCACTCGTACTGGGCCACGTACAGGCAGATCGACACGCCCCAGACCACGTGCGGCAACCCGGCGAACCGGCGGTGCGGGACCAGCACCCGAGGTTGCCGCAGCGGGTACAGCGCGGGTACCGAGATCGTCACGCGCTCGTGCTCTTCGAGGGCAACGCTCGACCGGCCGGAGGTGGCGCCGCCACAGTTGATGTCCAGTTCGACGAGCAGCGGCCCCTGTTCCGAGGCCGGCTCACCCACCGCGACAACGGCGAGGTCGCCCTCCGACGCACGAGCGAGCACCAGGAGCTCGTCGAAGGCCTCGGCCTGCCCCGGGGTCCGGGGGAAGGGTTTGCGGTTCATGAGCCGAAGACGGCCGGGGCACCGGAAAGCTGGGCTCGGCCCGCCAGCCGCACCAATTCGCGGGCCAGGGCGTTGTCGGGCGCTCGCGGCGGTTCGACGGGCTCGGGTCCGATGCTGCACCCGGCGGGGTCCGGCCTCGACAGCTCGAGCACGTCCGCCACCGGCAGGGGGCTCGGGCCTTCGAGCTTGGCCCGCACCCGCACGAAGTCCGGCCGGTCGAGGAGCACCCGATCGACGGCTGCCGGGGCCCGGCCGAGTTCGGCGCGCACCGCACCGCACCGCGAGATCCGCCCGGTACCGGCGCACAGCAGGATGCCCAGCCGGTGCAGCAGGCCGTCCAGGGCGTGGAAGTGCTGCCCGGCCTCGGAGTCGAAGCACCGCGCCAGCAGGTCGGAGACGAGTGCCGCGGCCAGTGCGGGCACGTGGGCCAGCCGGATCACCAGCTCGGCGTCCGGGCCCGCTTGAACGGCCGACCAGAACCGCTCGAGCACGCCCGCGAGCGAACCGAAGATGTCACAACTCTCCGGCCGCCAGGCCGCCGCGATGACGCCCCACTCCAGCGGGCTGAAGGAGCCTTTCGGCGAGCCGGCGGCCAGCCACTCCGCGTCCACCGCGGCGTCCCGGGGCCGGGGCCGCGTCCGTTCGCCGCCCGTGGCCGATCCGTCGATGGGCAGCCCGGAGGTTTCCCAGCGCGGCGCTTCACCGTTGGGAGCGTCCCACCACACCTCGACCACCGGCGCCGCTTCGCCGGTGGCGCCATCGCCCCGAGCCGGATTGCACGCGGGGCAGGTGCCACCCGCCACCCGCAGCACCACGACCTCCCGCGCAACGATCTCGGCGGTGTGCTCGGTGCCGCACGCGGTGCATCGGCCGGCGAATCCGGCCGCCGGCAGGCGACCGGGTCCGGTCCGCCGCGCGACCGCGGTGCGGTACGTCTTCGCCATGCTCGGGTTCTCCCGTGTCCGGTGCGGAATACGGCAGCGTGCGCGGTCAGCTTTCCGGCGGCCTGGATCGCGGTCCTGGGCTCGCCACCGCGCGGCCGGAACGACCGGCCGGCGCGCCACCGCCGGGAACGTCCGGGCCGGGTCGCGGCGTGCTCATCGCGGCGCCGGCACGGCGGGGATCGCATCGGCGAGGACCGCCTGCCCGCGGAACTCCTCGTCCGTCATCCGGCTCCTCGTCTCGCCCCGGGACTTGGATCTTACCGTGACCGGAATGCGGTGCCCGGCGCGGAAAAGATTGTCCTCGAACTGTCCAGTCCCCGCCGGATCACCCGGCGGGCGCCTCGATCTCCCCGGCCTTCAGGCGCGCTCGCACCCGCGCCGCGTTCGGGTCGTCGACCTCCTCGAAGATTTCGAGCGCCTCCAGGTACTTGAGCCGCGCTTCGCCGTTGTCCGGATCTTGGGCGGCGAGCACGTCGCCCAGCCCCAGCAGCGTGAAAGCGAGCCCGTACCGGTCGATCGCGCGGCGAGCCGTTTCCGCCACCCGGAACTCGGCGACGGCTTGTTCACGCTCCCCCAGCTCCGCGAGCACGAGCGCGAGGTTGTTGACCGCCCACGCGCGACCGTGTTCGTCGCCCAGGCCATCGAACGTGGCCACGGACCGCCGGGCGTGCTCCAGCGCCGCCGGCAGGTTGCCCGACGCCAGGTGGAGACCGCCCAGGAGGTTGGCGGCCTTGGCCCGGCCGTGGGGGAACCCGGTCGACTCGAACAGCGCGGTCGCGGTCTCGGCGCACCGGAGCGCGGGTTCGAGCTCCCCCGCCTCGCGGTGAGCCTGGGCGAGGTGCAGGTGCGCCTGAGCCTCACCGGCCGCGTTCCCCGCCTCCTGGAACGCCGTCAACGCCTCACGGAGGGCACGGAAAGCGTCGTCGGTCCGCCGTCGTTCCCGGTAGGCGACCCCGAGCCCGTCGCACAACCAGGCCACCGCCTCGCCTTCGCCGGACGCCCGCGCGGCTTTCAGGCCCGTTTCCTGGACCTCGATCCAGGTGGCCCACGGTTTGCGGCTGAAGAAGTACGCCGACGGCGCGAGCGCCAATCGCCACGTCAGCTCGCGTTCGTCCTGTTCCCAGGCGGCGCGCGTCACCGCGGCGAGGTTCACGAGCTCGGTCCGGAACCACGTCTCGGCGGCGGCGGTGTCACCCGGCTCGGCCGGAAGGAGCTCGGAGCCCGCGATCCGCGGGCGCCAGCCGTCGAGGACCCGGTCATGGGCTTCGGCGGCCTCGCGGAACCAGCCGAGCACGCGGCGCAGCGCGGCGTCCCGTTCTTCGGCGGGCTCATCCCGGCGGGCGCACTCCGCCGCGTAGGTCCGGACGAGGTCGTGGAACCGGTAACGGCCGGGTCCCGCCGGTTCCAGGAGATGCGTGTCGAGCAACGTCCGGATGCCCGCCCGGTCGCCGGCGAGCACATCCGCGACCGCGCGCGGAAGGGTCGGTCCCGGGTAGGTACCGAGCAGCCGGAACGTCCTTCGCGCATCGGCCGGCAACGCGTCGTAGGAAAGCTTGAAGGCGGCCGCGACCGATGCCGCGGTGTCGTTCGCCTCGGTCAGGGTGCCGAGCAGCTCGGCTTCGAGCTCGGCGATGAATTCCGCGAACTCGTCGGGCGAAGCGCCTTCCAGCCGCGCGGCCGCGATGCACAGGGCGAGCGGGTGGTATCCGCAGAGCCGGGCCAGCTCCGCCGCCAGCGGACCGGCGGCGTCGGCCGTGGCGTCGGCCAGCAGGGTGATCGCCTCACCGGGTGGCAGCACGTCGAGCGCGAGCCGGCGCGCACCCAGCCGGGCCACCAGGCTCCGCATCTCCGATCGGCTCGACGCCAGCACACCGCACGTGGACGACCCGGGCACCAGCGGACGGACCTGGTCGGCGTTCCGCGCGTTGTCCAGCACCACGAGGTACCGGCGGCCGTGCAGGCAGGAGCGGTAGCGCCGCACCGCGCCGTCGAGGTCCTTGGGCATCGACGGTTCCGGCACGCCCAGATCGCGCAAGAGCCCGCAGAGCACCTCGGCCGGGTCGGCCGGCGGGCCGGCCGGGTCGAAGCCCCGGAGGTCGGTGTAGAGCACTCCGTCGGGGAACCGGTCGGCGACCAGGCGCGCACACCGCGCGACGAGTGCGGTCTTGCCGATCCCGGCGGCGCCGGTGACCAGCGCGATCTTCGGCGTTTCGTCGTCGCCCGAAAGGATCGCGTCGAGCTCGGCCAGCTCCTTCGCCCGCCCGGTGAAGCGCGCGTGCGTCGGCGGGAGCTGCTGGGGAGGCAGCACCGCCGGCTGCTGCCGGTCGTGGATGTGGAGGGCGCCGATCGAGCCGGTTTGCACCACGGTGCCCGCGGTTCCGGAAACTTCGTTGCGCACCAACGGCGATTGCCGGCCCGCTCCCGGTACCTCCATGGCGGGAAGCCCCGGCCACGCGAGTCCGAGGGTCGCCGCGATGAGAGCGCATTCGATGTCCACCCCGCGCCCCGAGGTGCCCAGTTCCGCGAGAGGTCCGCGCAGCTCGGTGAGGACGTCCTTCGCCAGCGCCAGCCGGACGTGCTTCGCCGGATCGGCCGCGTCCGCGTCGGCGGTCAGCTTCCCGACCTGGCGCAGTGCGAGCATCAGATCGTCGACCTGCTGACGCACCTCGGTTTTCGACCGGAGGGTGTGCTCGCCGTCGCCGGCGTACAAGGTGATCGACCTTCGCTCTTCGCTCACCACGACCACCGGCTTGCCGGTCTCCTCGGCGTACCGCGAAGCGAAGAGGTGCCGCGTCCCGCCGGCGGTCACGGCGATCGTCGACCGCGGTCGCAGGATCACGCGTTCCAGGAGAATCAGCGTCAGGTCCGCGGTGACCACCGTGGCGCCGTCGTGGAGCGCGGCGCGCCCGATCTCCTCGGCGGTGAGCGCGACGTCGACCCGGACCCCGCCTTCCACGAGGGCGGCATCGGGTTCGTCAAAGCCCACCACGACGGTCGTACCGAGGCCCCGTTCACGAACGGACTCGACACCTTCGCGCAGCAGGGTCCCGAAGGCCAGCAGGGCACGCGGATCCGCAGGCGGCTCCTCACTGTTGGTCACGTCACCTCCGAGCCGACCGCGGGTGGCGGAATTCTATGCCGCCACCGCCCGGCTCATCGAGTCTTTTGGCGGCCGGCGTCGCTAGCCCAGCGCGGCGATACCGGCCAGGAAGATGTCGACGCCGGCCAGGAATTGCCGGCGGTCGTCGTGCTCCCGCAACTGCGTCGCCGTCGCGTGGACGAACGGGTACCGGGCGGGGTCCAGGTGCGTCCATCGTGCGGCGACATCGTCCAAGAAGGCCGAACGGCCGGTGTCGCCGCCGGCCAGGTGCCGGGCGTTCGCGGCGTTCTGCACGGCGACGCCGAGAACGTAGTTCACGAGCGTGCCGGCCGCGTCGAAGCGCGCCCGCTCGGGGACGGCGAGGGCGTCCAGCAGCCTGCCGACGCTTTCGTAGAAGTCCAGCAGCGCGGGCCGCCACGGCTGCCGGGACAGTTCCGCCCCGACCCAGGGGTGCGCGTCGATCGCGTCGAACAGGCCCAGAGCCAGGCCGCGCAGCGTTTCGCGGGGATCCGCGTCGGCGGCCACGCCGGACAGCACGCGGGCGATGACGTCGTCGGCGGCCGTCGCGAGCAGGTCGTTCTTGTCCGCGACGTGGTGGTAGATCGCTCCGTAGCCGGTACTCAGGCGAACGGTGAGCGCGCGCAGGGTCAACGCGCTCTCGCCGCCGCTGTCCAGCAGCTCCGTCGCGGCCTGGATGATCAATTCCCGGGACAGGCCGTCCGTGCGCCGAGGAGTCCGCTTCACCATGAGGCCAGTATCGCATGATTGGATCGCCGATCCACTTTCGTGTTAGCTTTATTGGAGCGACGATCCAACGGAGGACACCATGACGACACCGGTCACGATCATCGGAGCGGGTCTGGGCGGCCTGACCCTGGCCCGCGTGCTGCACCTGCACGGCATCCCGGCCACGGTCCACGAGGCGGAAACGTCCTCGTCGGCACGTGCCCAGGGCGGGCTGCTCGACATCCGCGAGCACCACGGACAGCCGGCGCTGGCGGCCGCGGGCCTGACCGCGGAGTTCCGCGAACTCATCCTCGAGGGACGTCAGGCGATGCGTGTCCTGGACCGCGACGGGACCCTCCTGCTCGACGTGCCCGACGACGGCACGGGCGGCAATCCCGAGGTGCAGCGCGGCGAACTGCGGCAGCTGCTGCTCGGCTCGCTCCCGGCCGGCACCGTCCGATGGGGACACAAGGTCAGTGGCGTGCGCGCCCTCGGCGACGGCCGCCACGAAGTGGCCTTCGCCGACGGCACCACCGCCACGACCAGGCTGCTCGTCGGCGCGGACGGCGCCTGGTCCCGGGTTCGACGGCTGCTTTCCGGGGCGACACCCGAGTACACCGGCATCTCGTTCGTCGAGACCCACCTGTTCGACGGCGACACCCGGCACCCGGCGAGCGCGAAAACCGTCGGCGACGGCGCGATGGTGGTGCTCGAGCCGGGCCAGGGCATCCTGGCTCACCGGGAGCGCGGCGGGAACCTCCACACCTGGGTGATGCTCGCCCGGCCGCAGGACTGGTTCGCCGGCATCGACTTCACCGATCCCGCCGCGGCCACCGCACGGATCGTGCGGGAGTTCGACGGCTGGGCCCCGCACCTCACCGCTCTGGTCACCGACGGCGAGACCCCGCCGGTCCTGCGCGCCATCCACACCCTGCCCCCCGCGCACCGGTGGGACCGCACACCGGGGGTGACGCTGCTCGGCGACGCCGCCCACCTGAGCGCCCCCAACGGCGAAGGCGCCAACCTGGCCATGTACGACGGCGCCGAACTCGGCCGGGCCCTCGCCGCCCACCCCGGCGACGTCGAGGCCGCGCTCACCGAGTACGAGCAGGCGCTGTTCCCCCGCAGCGCGGCAGCCGAGGCCGAGGCCCCCGATCTTTACCTGATGCTGGGCGAGGGCACGCCCCACACCCTGATCAACGCCTTCACCGGAAGCTAAGCGCCGGGCTCTCCGGCGAGTGCCCGATACGCCGGCCGCAGCAGCTCGGCGACGTCTTCGCCGCCCACCGTGATCCCGAACGGCGGAGCTTGGTCCAGGAGCGCGTCGAACGACGTTCGCGGCCCGGGCAACGGCGCCGCGCCGTCCAGGCCTGGGGCTTGACCGCAGTCGAAGAAGGTGTCCACGACTTCGGTCAGGGCCGGCGACCGGTCGTCCGGATCGAGCGGCTCGGCGGAGATGAGCCGGTTCTTCAGCTCCTCGAGCAGCGCTTCGCGGTTCCGGCCGCGCAGAGCGAGGATGGTGAACGGATCGTCGCCGACCCGCGCCACGAGCGCCGAGAACACGGCGTTGAGGTGGCCGCACGGCACCTCGACGTCCGGGCAGGTGCAGTCCAGTGACACCTCCCGCGCCGACGACGGGAACAGGGGCAGCCGGACTGCTTTGCAGATCTGTTCGACGTCCCGGGGCAGCTCGCCGCCGAGCAGCAGGACCGTGGTCGACGCTTTCGCGGCGAGGGCCTGGGTGATCGCGGCCCAGTCCGCTTTCCCGAACGCCGTCAGGCCGATGCGCGCCTGGTGGGGCCGGCCGTCCCGCACCTCGGCGTCGACGCGCCCGGCGCCGACCGCCAGAGACACGACGCGTCCCTTCCCGGGCGCGGGCAGGAGGACGCCGATCGCCGTCAACGCCCGGACGAACCGGGTCTCCCACCACGAAAGCGGCTCAGTCATCGATCGCGTCCTCCCCCAGCGTGAGCACCCCGCGCAGCGCGTCGGTGGACAGCTCGGTGAGCCAGCTCTCGCCCTCGCCGACGACCAGGCCGGCGAGCGCGCGTTTCCTGGTGATCAGCGTGTCGATGCGGTCCTCGATGGTGCCCGGGCAGACGAACTTCCGGACCTGGACGGTGCGTCCCTGCCCGATCCGGAACGCGCGGTCGGTGGCCTGGTTCTCCACGGCCGGGTTCCACCAGCGATCCAGGTGCAGGACCTGGCTGGCGGCGGTCAGCGTGAGCCCGGATCCGCCGGCCTTGAGCGAGAGCAAGAGGATCCGCGGCCCGTCGCCGGCTTGGAAGCGGTCCACGATCGCGTCTCGCGCCCCCGCGGCCAGGCCGCCGTGCAAGAACGCGACTTCGGCGCCGAGCCGGTCCGACAGGTGGGGCACGAGCAGGTGGCCGAATTCGGTGTACTGGGTGAAGCACAGCACCCGATCGCCCGACGCCAGGATTTCCGCCAGGATCTCTTCGAGGCGGCTGACCTTGCCGGAGCGGTGCCCGATCGGGGAACCGTCGTGCAGCAGGTGCGCGGGGTGGTTGCAGACCTGCTTGAGTTTGGTGATCGCGGCGAGGATGTTGCCGCGGCGCTTGATGCCCTGGCTGTTCTCGATCTTCGTCATCATCTCGTCGACGATCGCGCGGTAGAGCGTGCCCTGTTCGCGGGTGAGCCGGTATTCCTGCCGGATTTCGATCTTTTCCGGGAGCTCGGGGACGATCGCGGGGTCCGTCTTCACCCGGCGCAGCAGGTACGGCTGGGTGAGCCGGCGCAGCTCGGCGGCCGTGGCGGTGTCGCCGCCGCGCTCGATCGGGGCCGCGAACCGTTGCCGGAACTCGAACCTGCTGCCGAGCAGCCCGGGGTTGAGCAGGTCCAGCACCGACCACAGGTCCGCCAGCCGGTTTTCCACCGGGGTGCCGGTCAGGGCGAGCCGGTGCCCGGCCGGGAACCGCCGCACCGCCTTGGCCGTGGCGGTGTCGGCGTTCTTGATGGCGTGCGCTTCGTCGAGCACCAGGCGTCGCCAGTCGAACGTCTCGAGTTCGTCCGCGTCCCGGGTGGCGGTGGCGTAGGTCGTGACGACGAGGTCGGCCGCGGCGACCTGCTCGGCGAGCGCGTCCCCGTGCGCGCGGGCACTGCCGTGGTGGGCGAGGACACGCAGGCCGGGGGCGAAGTTCGCCGCCTCCCGCTGCCACATGCCGACCAGCGACATCGGGCACAGCACCACGGTCGGCCGGCGATCGCCCGCGGCCCGCTCGAACGCCTCGAGCGCCAGCGTCTGGACGGTTTTGCCGAGGCCCATGTCGTCGGCCAGGCACGCACCGAGCCCCAGCGCCGACATGAACGCCAGCCAGGCGACACCCCGCTGCTGGTAGGGGCGCAGGGTGGCGCGGAACGACGGCGGCAGCTCGACCGGCCGCAGTGTCCGGTGGACCCGCTCGGCCAGGACGTCCCCGACCCAGCCGTCGGCGCTGACGTCGGTGACCGGAAGCGGCGCCTCTCGCGTGCGGTGGACGAGCTCCAGCAGCTCGGCCGCGGTGGGGCGGTGGCTTTGCCGGTGCGGGTCGCGGCGCAGGAACTCGAGACCGGCGCGGAGCCGGTCGGCGTCGACGCTGATCCACCTCCCCCGCAGCCGCACCAGCGAGGTCTTCGCCGCGACGAGCTTCGCCAGTGTTTCCTGGCCGATTTCGTCGTCGCCCACCGCGATCGACCAGCGGAACGCGGCCAGCTCGTCGCGGCCCACCCGGCTGCGGGCGACGACCTGCTCGGCGGGCGTGCTGCGGACGGACAGCCGTAGCGCGAGCCGGCGCCGGCCGTCCCAGGTGGCCGGGAGCTGCACCTCGAACCCGGCCTCGATCAGCCGGTTCGCGCCCGAGGTGAGGAACTGTTCGGCTTCCCCGACGGTCAGGTCGTACTCGGACGGCTGAGTCCGGCGCAGCGCCGGCGCCAGCATCGGTTCCACCAGCGCGGCCCGGCCCAGTTCGGCGACGAACAACCCCTTCGGATCCCGGACCAGCCCATGCGCCTCGCCCGACCAGATCTGCCCCGCCGACAGCAGCAGGCTCGGATCGGCCGTCGCGCGCAGCAGGAACTGCAGCTGCCACTTGGTGCCGTCGCCGGTCTGGTCGTCGGGATCGTCCGCGTCCGGCTGCCGCAGGGTGCCGACTTCGGCCAGCCGGAAACACGCCCGGCCGTCGACGACGTCGGTATCGGCGACCTCGTCCCACTTCGCGACGGCGTCGGCCAGGACACCGAGCTCACCCAGCGGCAGCTCGACGCGGGCAACGCCGCCCTGCAACGCGGCCAGCCACACCCCGGCCGCGCCCGGGCCCCCGCGCAGGTCGACGGGCGGGTCCGCGCGCGCCAGCCGGTCCCGGACCGCCGCGTCGACCAGGGTGTGGAGGGCATCGGTGACGAGCGCGCGCGGCGAGGCCCCGGTGAGCGGCGCGATCTGCTCGGCCCGCCCGACCGGCGGCATGGCCGCGACCAGCGCGTCGAACGCGACGAAATCCACGCCTTGGAGCACCGGGCGCCACCGGGCCTCCGCCGCGTCGCCCTGGCGGACCAGCGTCGGCAGCACCCGCCCGCGCCGCACCAGGTCCGCGGCCAGCCGGGCCACCGCCCGCAGGTAGGTGACCGAAGCGCCGTACGAGGCCGAGTCGTCGAGGTCGTCCAGCTCGGCCGCGTCCACGATCAACGCCGGCACCGACCACGGCCGCACCGACGGCGCCGGTCCGCGCCGCTTGCCGCCGGCCGCCGCTTCGGCGGAGGCGAGCGGCCGGTTCGCCCGCGACGGCAGCAACAACGTCGCCGACGTGGGCTTGCCGGGATGCAGAGCGGTCAGCTTGGCGCTGGAGACGGCGAACGGATGCGGCAGCGCGATCCGCGCCGAACGGCTCGACGTGCCGGCCGGGCCTCCGTCGCGCTCCGCCCACAGCAGCAGACCCCGGTCCGGCGACCACAGAGCGTGCACCAACGGCAAGGTCCGGGGCTCCTTCATCCGATCCGGGTTCCTCCAGATCGTCGCACGGCGGACGGGGCGAGCCCGACCTGCACCCCGACCGGTTCGGACCGCGCTCGGCCGGCCGCCAGGCGATGGCCGACCGCAAGAGCCCAAAGATCTCGGCAAACCCTGGCTCAGGGGCGCACGCGAATGACGGTCTTGCCCTTGCGCCGCACGGTCGGGTTCAGCGCGGGGACCGCGTCATCGAGAGTCGCGATGGTGCCGATGTGCGTGCGAAGGCGCCCGTCTCGCACCCGGTCGACGATCTCCGCCAGCTGACCCGGAACGGACTCGACGACGAAGTCGAGCGCGAGGCCGTCGGCCGGGCGAGCCTCGGTGGGCCCGACCACCGACACCAGCGTCCCGCCCGGCCGGATGATGCTCGCCGAGCGCCGTTGGACGTCGCCGCCGATGACGTCGAAGACCAGGTCGACCCCGCCGATGTCGTCGAGGTCGTCGTGGTCGAGGTCGAGGAACTCGTTCGCGCCGAAGTCGAGCGCCGCCTGGCGGTCCGCCGCCCGCCCGGTCCCGATGACGTAGGCGCCGAACTCCCGGGCGAGCTGCGTCACCACGGACCCGACCGCGCCGGCGGCGCCGTGGGCGAGGACACTCTGCCCCGCCCGAAGCCGACCGTGCTGGACCAGGCCCTGCCACGCGGTCAGGCCGGAGATCGGCAGGCTCGCACCCACCGTGAAGTCGACGTTCC
The DNA here is from genome assembly GCA_049998055.1 of Amycolatopsis sp. cmx-4-37. Lineage (GTDB taxonomy): Bacteria > Actinomycetota > Actinomycetes > Mycobacteriales > Pseudonocardiaceae > Amycolatopsis. Next base: position 117,910 of record JAEBEK010000001.1, read on the forward strand.
CCGGCAGCGGCGCCAGGTTGCGTGCCTCCACGGCCGCGTACTCCGCCAGGGTTCCGTCGCGGTGCCAGTCGGCGATCCCGAACACCCGCTGTCCCACCGAGAGTCCCGTCGTGCCGTAGCCGAGGGCGGTGACCACGCCGGCGAATTCGTGGCCGATGATCGCCGGGGTCCGGTCGTGACCGGAGCGGTCGACCCAGGTCGAGGGCCACTCCCACTCCGCGGGGACGAAACCCGATGCCCGGACTTCGACGACGACGTCGTTGATCGCCGGCGTCGGCTCAGGCCGCTCCGCGAGGGTGATCCCGGCTGCTTCCGCGGCCGGGTCCGTCGCGACGATTGCCTTCATCGGTGCCTCCTGTCGATTTTGGGCTTGCTAGCCCACTAACGGCAGTGAACACGACCCACTTTGGGCTGTCAAGCCCAAAGTGCGGTATCGTGCGAGGCATGGAAGCCACACCGGAGGCCCGGGTGCCGCAGAAGCTCACGGGCAAGGGGCAGGCGACCCGGGCCCGCATCCTCGAGCACGCCGCCGAGCTCATCTACACCAAGGGCGTCCACGCGACGAACAACGAGCAGCTCCGGGGCGCGGCCGGCATCAGCGGCTCACAGCTCAACCACTACTTCCCCACCAAGGAAAGCCTGGTCCTCGCGGTCATCGAGTGGCAGGCCGAGCGCGTCCTCACGTTCCATCGCAGCGAGCGGTTCACCCACTTCGACAGCCTCGACGCGCTGCGGGACTGGGCCGGCTACTACACCGCCTACGAGCGCTCCTACCAGGAGGGCTGCAGCCTCGGTTCGCTCGCCGCCGAGATCATCAAGACCGAGCTCGACGTTCGCACGGAACTCGCGGCCGCGTTCGAGCAGTGGCGAGACATCTTCCGAGACGGACTCGAACGGATGCAGCGGCTCGGCCGCATCAGCGCCGACGCGGATCCCACCCGACTGGCCCACCTCCTGCTCGCCGCCTTCCAGGGCGGCATGCTCCTCGCCCAGGTCGCCCGCGACATCGCCCCGCTGAAAGACGCCCTGCAAGCGGCCATCGACCACGTGCGGACGTTCACGGTGCTTCCCGCTGCCGGCGCACTCGAAGGTCGGTAGCCGGCCCCGCGGCCCCACGAGGCGACGAGCCGCAGCTCGTCTGGCGGAGTAGCGCGAGAGCCTCCTCGGAAGGGGAGCCGGCGGGGGTCGTGCACACGATCAGCACCTGGTCCGGCGAGCGCGCGATCGACAGTGTCTGCTGGGTCACGGTCACCGTGCCGACGACGGGGTGGTGCAGTTCGTAGGACGCGGCGTCGCAGGGTGCCACGCGGTGGTCGCCCCAGAGCGCGACGAACTCCGGGCTCTTCATGGTCAGTTCGCCGATCAGCTCCGCGAGCAGGGGGTCCTGCGGGTGCCTGCCGACGGTGACCCGCAGGTTGCCGACCACCGCACGGGCCTTGCGCTTCCAGTCCGGGTACAGCTCCCGGCAGTGCGCGTCCAGGAACAGCAGCCGGCTCATGTTCGGCCGCCCGGGCAGGTCGTCCGGGCCGCGGGGGTCCAGGTGGCCGGCCAGCAGGGCGTGCCCGAGGGTGTTCCACGCCAGCACGTCCGTTCGCCGGCCGAGCACCAGCGCGGGAACGCCGTCCACGGCGCGCAGGAGGTCCCGCGTCTCGTCGGTGAGCTTCTCGGGCCGCGGGCGACGCGCGCGGGGCGAGTGGCGGGCGGCCCCGGCGAGCCGGTCGAGGTGCTCGCGCTCGTGCTCGTCGAGCAGCAGGGCACGGGCGATCGCCTCGAGCACCTCGGCCGAGGCACCGCGCGACAGCCCCTGCTCCAACCTCGTGTAGTACGAGACGCTGACCCCGGCCAGCTGGGCCAGTTCCTCCCGCCGGAGCCCGGCCACCCGCCGGCGGGGACCCAGGTCGCGCAGACCGACGTCTTCCGGGCGCAGCCGCGCCCGTCTGGCCTGCAGGAAATCGCCGAGGGGGCCGGGTCCGTCCATGCCGCCAGTATCCGGCGCCCGGGCACGCCCAGCCACACCCTGCGCGGGGTAGGAAAACGCGGGAGTGGTTCGTGCGCGCCGACGTGGCCAGGCTCGGCCACACACCCCGAACCGAGGACGGACCACATGGAACACCAGCCCGAACAGATCACCCTGGGCGATGTCACCATCACCCGCGTCGAGGAGTTCCACGGCTCGGTCGAGCTGACTCCCGGCGAGTTCTTCCCGGGCAGTCCCGACGGCTCGTGGGACGAGCACCGCGGCTGGCTGGCGCCGGACTTCTGGAACCCGGAGACGGACGAGTGCCACTCGGCGATCCAGTCCTGGCTGCTGCGCAGCGAGGGGCGCACGATCCTCGTCGACACCGGCGTGGGCAACCACAAAGACCGGCCCTACGCGCCGGTGTGGAGCCGCCTGGACACCGGCTACCTCGACAACCTCGCCGCCGCCGGGGTCCGGCCCGAGGACGTCGACATCGTGGTCAACACGCACCTGCACATCGACCACGTCGGCTGGAACACCCGCCTCGACGGCCGTACGTGGGTGCCGACCTTCCCGAACGCCACGTACCTGATGACGCAGCGGGACTTCGAGTTCTGGGACCCCGCCAACGAGCACCGGCCCGTGCTGGGTCGCGGCAACCAGAACGTCTTCGAGGACAGCGTCACCCCGGTTCACCAGGCGGGCCTGATCCACCTGTGGGAGGGGACCCACCGGATCGACAAGAACCTGCGGCTCGATCTCGCACCGGGGCACACCCCCGGCTCGTCCGTGCTCACGTGTGAATCCGGCGGCGACCAAGCCCTGTTCGTCGGTGACCTGGTGCACAGCCCGCTGCAGATCGTGGAGCCGGAAACCAACTCCTGCTTCTGCGAGGACCCGGCCGAGTCCCGCAACACCCGGCACAAGCTGCTCGGCCACGCCGCCGAGCACAACGCTCTGGTCTTCCCGGCGCACTTCGGCGGTCAAGGCGCCGCCGAGGTCGAGCGCGACGGGTCGAAGTTCGCGATCAAGGAGTGGGCGGCCTTCTCCCGCATCTCCTGACACTCCTGGAAAGGAAGGGTTTCCCGTGACTCAGCACGCAGACCCGGTCGTCGAGACCCCGGCGGGCGCCGTGCGCGGCGTCCGCGACGGTTTCGGCGAGCTCTACCGGGCCATTCCCTACGCAGCGGCACCGCTCGGTGCCCGCCGTTTCACCGCGCCCGCGCCGCACCCAGGCTGGTCCGGCGTCCGCGACGGCACGCAACCCTCGCCCACCGCGCCCCAGCCGGTCCGCGACTTCGGCCGGCTCGACCTGACCCCCTACTTCGGGCCGGGCTGGGTCCGGGGCGAGGAGTACCTGACCGTCGACATCCGCACGCCTGCCGCCGACGGCGGAAGGCGACCGGTCATGGTTTTCGTGCACGGCGGCGGCTTCGTCACCGGCTCGACCCGCGCCGCGCTCTACGACGGCAGCGCGTTCGCCCGCGACGGCATCGTCCTCGTGACGGTCAACTACCGCCTCGGCGTCCCCGGCTTCCTCGACCTGGAAGGCGCTCCGGCCAACCGCGGCCTGCTCGACGTGCTCGCCGCGCTCGGCTGGGTGCGCGCCACCGTCCCGGCGTTCGGCGGCGACCCGGACAACGTCACGGTCTTCGGCCAGTCCGCGGGCGCCACCCTCGTCGGAGCTCTCCTCGCGACGCCGGAGGCGAACGGCTTGTTCCGGCGGGCGATCATCCAGAGCGGCAGCGGCACCGGCGCCTTCACCCCGGAACAGGCGCACCGGGTCACCGCCACGGCGGCCGCCGCGCTGGGGGTCGAACCGACCGCCGAAGCGTTCGCCGCGATCCCGGACGAGCGCTTCCTCGAGATCCTGCCCGCGCTGGCCGACCTCGACCTGCGCACCGGCACCGCCACGGACCCGCTGGCCGGCCTCAGCCCGTTCAGCCTGGTCCTCGGGGTCCAGCCCGCCGACGGGCTCGCCGACGGCCCCGCCCGCGACGTCGACCTGCTGATCGGCACCACCACCGAAGAGGGGCACCTCTACCTCGTCCCGCAGGGCAACCTGGAGTCCTCCACGAAGACGGACGTGCTCGACACCGCCGCCCGGGTGTACGCGGACCCGGAGCCCCGGGTTGCCGCGCACCACGCGGCACTGCCGAACGCGACACCGGGCGAGCTGCGCTCCGCGGTGCTCGGGGAGGCCCTGTTCGGTGCCGGCACGGCCCGCATGGCCCAAGCCCACGCACAGATCTCGGGCAACCGCACCCACGTTTACTCGTTCGGATATCGCTCGACGGCCCTGGACGGACGACTCGGCGCCGCTCACACCGTCGAACTGCCCTTCGTCTTCGACGTCGCCGACAAGCCGTGGCTGCACGGGGACGGCGGCCTGCTCGGCGCCGCCCCCGCTCCGGACGGCCTCGCGGCCCGGGTGCACGCCGCCTGGGTCGCGTTCGCCAGGACCGGGGATCCGGGCTGGGCCCCGTACGACCCGCGACGGCCCGCCGCGGAGGTCCTCGGAGGCTGAACCTCGCCACCGGACCGGGACGCGACCCCGAGACGCACGCGCCTGGCCCCCGGCTGGATCTTCGCCCCCCGCTCGGCGGACTCGGGTCCCCGCGGTTCAGGCGATGGCGAGCATGATCGTCTCCGTGGCGGGTGTCTGGCTGCTGCGGCGGAGTTCGAGCAGGCTCACCCCCGCCGCGACCCGGCGGAACGCGGCGGCAGACGCGCTGAGCGCCAGCGCCTCCGCGTCGACCGCCAGGCACAACGCGGCGATGCGGATCGCCGTCGCGGTGCCCGGGGTGAGTTCGCGTTTGCGGCCGAACACGGGCACCGCGAGTTCTTCCAGCCGGGCCGCCGACTCGCCCAGCCAGTTCGCTTCCGGACCGGACTCGGTCCGGACGTCCGCGCAGGCGCGCTGGACCTCCGCCACCAGCGAGCCGGGCGGCACGACGTGGTCGGTGGCACCGATCCCCGCGGCCGCCACGAGCGCCTGTGCGAAAACAGCCGGGAACCGGTGCCAGTCGCCGGTTTCGGTGTCTTGGGACTCGCGCCAGGCCTCGTTGAGGGCACCGGCCAACGCCGGCCCGGCGAGCTTGGCGAACTGCCCGTCGAACTCGGCGAACGGGGCCGGGGCGCGCTCGGCGTCGCGAGCCAGGTCGAGGCCGAACATGGTGTCCAGCTCGCGGTCCGGTGCCGGCTCGAGGGCCCGGTCCAGCGCTCGGCCCAGGACGTCGGCCAAGCGGCGGGCGTACTCGAAGTCGCGAGACAGGGCCAGCTCGAGGTCGTGCACCAGTTCGCTTTCGTTGTCCGGTCCGCGATTGCGGGCCCGATCGAACGGGCGTCCCAGCGAGAGGTCCAGCGCCAGCGTGCCGTCCAGCGTGCGGCGACGGCCGAAGTCACGCAGCCGGGCCAGGTCGAGCGCGCGTGCGTGCTCGACCTCCCGGCCGACCGCGCGCACCAGGTCGCCGGCGTGCGCCGTCGCCGACGCGAGCGCGCGAACCAGGGCCGGCTCGCCGGCGTGCGCCAGCTTCGACGCGCCGGTGAGCCCGCGGAGCAGCTCGCCGGTCAGCTTGTGGGCGCGGGCGCTCGCCGCGCCGTGGTCGAGGTCGAACGTGACGGAGCGCAGCAGCACGAGCGACCGGATCACCAGCAGCCGGGCCAGGGTCGTCGCCGAGTCCCGGAGATCCTGGTCGACGTGCTGGACGAGGACCTGCGAGGTGATCGTGTGGGGGTGCGGGTCGTCCGCGGCCGTCCACAGCTCGGGCGGCCCCGGCTGGTCCGGCCGCAGCCACACGCTGAGGCTGCCGGGCCGCTCGGCGAACTGGCCGAGCGCGCGCCGCACCGCCGGGTCCTCGATCTCGGCGCGGCTGGGCAGCCGGTAGACCGGTTCACCACCGGTGACTTCGTTGACCCACTGGATGAACCCGAGTACGTCGGCCGGCCGCACCCCGACCACCGGGCCGCCGGCGCCCGGGACGAACGGCCGCGGGTCGTCGGGCCGTTCGGTGCCGGTGTCGGCGAGGAAGAGCCAGTAGATGTCCACGGTGATCGGCTCGACGCACACCCGCGGGGTGCCGACGGCGGAGGCGAGGTCGCGCAGGTGCCGGTTCACCATCACGCGCGCCATCAGCCTGCGACGGCGGGGGTCGGTGCCGGCGTCGTAACTCGAGTGCAGCAGCCGGTCCAGGCGCTCCCGCAGCGCGGGATCGATCTCCCGGGCGTGCTGAGCGCAGTCGAACGCCAGCGCGAGCGCGACGACGGTCCCGGAGGCGAGGCAGGCCTCGATGATCGAGTCGGCGTCCGCGCGGGCGGAGTAGAGCAGGGTGCACTCCCGCCACCACTCGTCGTCGACCCGCCCCGGCAGCAGGCCGGCCGGCCCCTTGTCCTGGAGGTGCGCGGCGGCGAGGTGTTCCTGGAAGGTGTGGTGGGCGAAGGAGTACAGGCCGTTTTCCCGTTCGATCAGCAGCCCGCTGTCACCGACGCCGCTCAGGAACGTCTCCGCCGTGAGGTCCTTGGAGACCCGGCGCAGCATCGGCTGGAGCGCGGTGAGCACCCCGGACCGCGGGAGGTCCCGCACCCGGCGCTCCATCATGGTGAAGGCGAGCCGGCGCAGCAGCAGTTCCATCTGGTCCCCGCCGAGCCCGGCCGGCAGCCGCTTGGCGCTCTGCCGGCGCCACAACACCACTTCACAGATCTCGCTGTAGAGCTCGGCCCGGCTGCCGGGCAGCGCGCTCCGGTAGTGGTGCACGTTGGTGATCATGGTCAACAGCAGCGGGTTCACGGTGAGCTCGCGCAGCGCGGCCGAATTCCTGAGCCGGTCGAGCAGGTCGTCGGCGGCGGTGACGGCGCGCGCCTCCAGGTCGCCGGTGTCCCCGCCGGTGCTCTGCTGCTGTTCGATCGACCGGTACCACCCGCGCACGAAACGGGTGACCTGTTCGTCGGTGAACCGCCGCACCTGGAACACGGTGGCACCGGTGATCGCGGCCGCCTGGTAGCCGTGCGGGCGGGAGGTGATCACGTAGTCGTTCCCGGGGTACTGGCCGATCTGCCGCTCCACCCAGTCCGACACCGAGCGGCGGTCGTCGGGGGTCGGCACCTCGTCGAGCCCGTCGAGCAGGATCACGCAGGCGCCGTCGCGCAGTTTTTGCTCGAACCAGCCCGGCGGCTCGTCCTGCCGGTACCGCCCCAGCGTCCCGCGTTGGAGATCCGCCAGCGCCACGTCCGGAGCGGCCAGGATCTCGGCGGCGTGATCGCGCAGGAACAGGAAGATCGGCACCGTGCGCCGCCGCTTCCCCCCGGTGTCGCAGACCCGGCGGGCGGTGTGGCGCAGCAGGGAAGTCTTGCCGCTGCCCGCCGCGCCGACCACCGCCAGCACGCTCGGGGCCGGCCGGTCGAGCAGTTCCGTCAGCGACGAGCGCTGGTTCAGCTCGGCGGGCACGTCGGCCAGCGGGTCCGACATCACCTGGTGCGGGCTTCGCGGTACCAGCCACAGTTCCACGAAGACCTCGTCGAGCTGAGGGGTGTAGGGGCCGATGGTCGCCAGGCCTTTTTGATCGACGAACCGCTGGGTTTCGAGGACGAACTCGCGGTACCGCCGGTCGAAGCGCGCCAATTTGCGCCCGAGGCTCTGATCGAGCCAGTCGATGAGCCGCGCCCGCCGGCGGGCGAGCAGTTCCGAGCCGATTTTCCGGGCGAACGAAAAAACGGCCAGCAGACCCTCGTAGAGGGCCAGCAGCACCACGGCGAGCACGGAATGCTCGTGGACCCAGCCGGACCAGAGCCCCGCCGCGGTTCCCGGCAGCCCCAAAATCGCCGCCGCCCAGCCGAGCTTTTCCATCGACTTGCTCGCCGGCATGTCGCGGTCCCCTCCCGTACCCCGGAATTCCAGGATACCCGCCGGCGGCCGCCGAGGTGGGGAGACAACCCATCAGGAGTATTGTCACGAAATAACGCAAGAACTGATCTTCACCCGTCGGTGTCGCCTTCCGGGAATAGGCGAGGGGCACGCCACGGAATCTCGCCACCGCGCCGGCCGGACAGTTCGAGCCAGGCCGGCGGCATTGGTTTCCGCAGGACGAGAACGGCCGGAGATCAGTGCCCGGCAGGGGGAAGGTCGATCGCGGCCCAGACGGTCTTGCCGGTGGGGCGCTGCTCCTGCCCCCACGACACGCTCATCGCGGCGACCACCTTGAGCCCGTGCCCACCGCTGATCGACTGCGGCCGCGGGCACGCGGGATCGACGCACGTGTCGTCGACCTCGACCCCCAGCCAGTCCCGTTTGCGCAGCAACCGGATCTGGCGCGGCGGTTCACCGTGCCGAAGGGCGTTCGAGGTGAGCTCGTCGACCACCAGCAGCACGTCCATCCGCTGCTCGACGGTCAGGTCCTGCAACAGCCGGTCGGCCCACGCCCGCACCCTGGACAACTCGCTCAGCTCGTCGGCCACCTCGAGGGCGACCACCCGCAACTGGTCATCGAGCCGAGTCATCCGCTGTTCGGTCGGCATGGAGACCACCCTTCTGCTTCCACGACTCCGCGACTGGCGCGCGGAGCCCGCACTGAGAAGGGATTACCCGCCGGCCGGGGGATGAACCTCCTTGCCGGCCTGCACGAACGGGTCATCCCGGACACCGCGAGCCGCCGATCCCGGCCGGACGAATACCCCATCGACGTCGTGACCACCACGATCGACGCGCTCGACCTGCGTACGAGCGGCGACGCGGATAGCTTCGGTTCGTGCTCAGATTCGGCGCGGTCGCTGTGCTCACCCTGCTCGCCCTCGGCGCCGCCGTGCTCGCCGTGGTCGCCGGCCCGTGGTGGTGGCTGCTCGCCGTGCCGCTGCTCGCGCTCGCCGGCGTCGGGTGCTTCGATCTGCTTCAGCGCAAGCACTCGGTGCTGCGCAACTACCCCGTGCTCGGGCACCTGCGGTTCCTGCTCGAAGCCCTGCGGCCCGAGCTGCAGCAGTACTTCATCGAACGCAACTTCGACGGCCGCCCGTACGACCGGGACGTCCGCAGCATCGTTTACCAGCGTGCCAAGGGCACCGACGCCGAAGAGCCCTTCGGGACCGAACGCGACGTCTACGCCGACGGCTACGAATCCCTCGTCCATTCGATGGCCCCGGTGGCGGCACCGGACGAGCCACCCAGGATCCGGATCGGCGGCCCGGACTGCGCGAAGCCCTACGACATGGCGCTGCTCAACGTCTCGGCGATGAGCTTCGGCTCGCTGTCGGCCAACGCCGTCCTGGCCCTCAACAAAGGCGCCGCGCTCGGTGGTTTCGCCCACGACACCGGCGAAGGCGGGCTGTCCGAATACCACCTGCGGCACGGCGGTGACATCGTCTGGGAAATCGGCACCGGCTACTTCGGCTGCCGGACTTCCGACGGCGGCTTCGACCAAGCGGAATTCGCCGGCAAAGCCGCCCACGACGCCGTCAAATGCGTGTCGTTGAAACTGTCCCAGGGTGCGAAACCCGGCATCGGCGGGGTCCTGCCCGGGAGCAAGGTGAACGCGGAGATCGCCCGCGTCCGCGATGTCCCGCAAGGCAAGACCGTCATCTCCCCGCCGTATCACCGGGTCTTCTCGACACCGCGCGAGCTGATCCGCTTCCTCGCCGAAATGCGGCGGCTGGCCGGCGGCAAGCCGGCCGGGTTCAAGCTCTGCGTCGGGTCGCGTCGTCAGTTCCTCGCGGTCTGCAAGGCCATGCTCGCCGAAGGCGTCACGCCGGACTTCATCGTCGTCGACGGCGCCGAGGGCGGCACCGGGGCCGCGCCGCTGGAGTTCGCCGACCACATCGGCACCCCGCTGACCGAAGGTCTCATCACCGTCCACAACGCACTCGTCGGCACCGGCCTGCGCGACCGGATCAAGCTCGGCGCCAGTGGCAAGGTCGCCACCGGCGCCGACATCGTCAAGCGGCTGCTGCAGGGCGCGGACTACACCAACGCCGCGCGGGCGATGATGTTCGCCGTCGGGTGCATCCAGGCCCAGCGCTGCCACACCAACACCTGCCCGGTCGGCGTCACGACCCAGGACCCCCGCCGCGCCCGCGCCCTGGACGTCGCCGACAAGTCCGTGCGCGTCGAGCGGTTCCAGCGCTCGACCGTGGCGAGCGCCCAGCAGATCATGGCGTCGATGGGTGTCCGGTTCCCCGCCGAGCTGCGGCCGCACATGCTGCGCCGACGCGTCGACCCCCACCAGGTGCGCTCCTACGCCGAGCTCTACGACTGGCTCGCCCCCGAGCAGCTGCTGGCCGAACCGCCCGAAGCGTGGGCGCGGGACTGGGCCGCGGCCGACCCCGACCACTTCACCGTCTGACCCGCCCCCGGCCCCCTCGTCGGCGACGCACCCGCACGATCACGGTCCGTTGCCGTTCTTGCCCTTGTCTTTGTCTTTGTCTTTCCCCTTGGCTTTTCCGGCGGCCTTCACGCTTTTCGCGACGGCGTTGCCGGCCGGGTCCGGCGCGCCCGGCGCCGGCGGTGGCACGGCCGCCACGTTTCGCGGGACCGGCCCTGTGTCGTGCGCTGATGCCGCCACGACGTCGGACGCCGACGGCCTCGCGGACGTAGCGGGCGAAGACAGGGAGGAGGGCGGTTCGGCCACGGGCACCCGGGACGGCGAGGGGCCCGGGACGTCCGGGCTCGTCAGCGCCACCGTGAGCACCACCGCGGCAGCCGCGGTGGCGAGGCCGCCGGCCGCGGCGATCGCCCGACGACGCCGAGGCGGCGCAGGTGCCGGAGTCACGGCGGCTACCGCTTCCGCAGGCCGGCTCAGGAGCTCCAGGACCTGCTCGGCGGTGGGGCGGTCCGCGGGCTCGCGGGCGGTCATCAGGGTCAGCGTGTGCGTGAGCGGGCCGGGCAGCCCGGCCGGAACGCGCGGGGACCGGTGCAGCCGGGCCATCGCCGACTCCGCCAGCGTGCCGGGGTACTCCCGTTCGCCGGTCAGGCACTCCAGCAGGATGAGGCCGAGCGCGTAGACGTCGGCGGACGGGCCGGCGCGCTCCCCCACGATCTGCTCCGGCGCCAGGTAAGCCGCCGTGCCGGTCACCACGCCGGTCCCGGTGATGTGGGTGGCGTCCAGCTCGTGCGCGATGCCGAAGTCGCTGATCAGGGCGCCGTCCGGGCCGAGCAGGACGTTGGCCGGCTTGAGGTCGCGGTGGACGACACGCTGGGCGTGGACGTGGGCGAGGGCTTCGGCGAGCCGGATCGCCAGCTCGATCACCTCGTCCGCGGCGAGGGGACCCGAGAGCAGGCGCTCGGCGAGGTTCTCGCCGTCGACCAGCTGCATCACCAGGTACGACCGGCCGCCGTCGGCGCCGGCGTCGAACAGCGCCACGACCGCCGGGTGGTCGATACCGGCCTGAACGGTCTTCTCCCGCACCCGGCGCAGCTGCTCCACCGCCGCCATCTGGTGGTCGTAGATCTTGATCGCGGCTTCACGGCCCAAGCGCCGGTCGAAGGCCCGGTACACCCGGGCTGTCCCCCCGGCGCCGATCAGGCTCCCGACCTCGTAACGACCGGCGATCAAGTCCGACTTCGCACCTTGCGCCCCGTCCGGCGGTGCGCCGGGGACGTCCAGCGAGAACCGGGGCGACGTAGCTTCGCCGCCATCGTCCAGTCGCTCGTTCTCCATCGGCAGGCATCCTCGTCTCGTCGGCGACCCACCGGGTACCGCGAAGTAGCCCCGAGCAAACGCGACGGCCCGATCGCCGGGTACGGGAGCCCGTCCGGTCGAAGACATCGGCCGGTGGGAGCACCTTCCCGGACACGTACGCGTGCAGCGTCGAGCGAGGCAGGTCCGCCAGGCGAGCGAGCTCGGCCAGGCTGACCCCCGCCCTTCCCGCTCCCCCGTGCGGCTCGCCGGCGCGGCTGGTCGACTTGGCGCACCAAGCCGGCCGGATCGGCGACCGGGTGGGGTCCGGGCCATCGGTGTCACCGCTCATCCAGCCGCCTCTCGCCAGCACCCGCCGGCTCCGTCCGGGAGCCCACCGGACGATCCAACCGCACAGACCGGACCCTCGCGGTCGGTCGAACCGGCTTCGGGCACGAGCCGGCCACCCGGCCGGGCCGGCCCTCCGGCATGATGATCGGGTGCCCCGTGGTCGGCTCCACCCGCATCAGGTCTGGCTCATCGGCGTTCCCCTCAACCTCCTGCTGACGATCCCGTGCTACTACCCGATCGCGGTGGCGCTGCTGGGGCTCCAGGTCATCGCGGGCGAGCTGGGCTGGGCCGAGCTGGACCCGACGGTGGTCGACGACGGCGCCGGGCTCGTGATCACGCTCGGCCTCGTCTCGTTGTTGCTCACGGGGCTGGTCGTGTTCGGCCTGAACGCCCTGTTCGCTTTCCGGGCACCGAAGCTCAAAGCCGTGGCCTACTGGCTGACCGTCCCGCTCCTGGTCCTGATCCCCGTCATCTTCCGCTTGATGACCCGCTGACCCGCCGGGACCTCACCCGGGGCCGCTCCCCCACAGGCGCCACGTCTGGTTCAGCGGACTGCCCTGGTCGACCGCCCGGCACGTCCACTGGATGAGCTGGGCGCGCACGGCGGTGGAGGCCTGGTTGACGTCCACGCACTTGCCGCTGTGCCGGGCGGCCAGCTGGTAGTCGTGGGAGTCGTTGCCGCTGTAGGTCACCTTCCGCAGAGTGAACTCCTGGTTCGCGGCGCCGGAAGCGCAGCTTCCCTGCTGGACCGGGGCACCGTCCGCGGTCGACGCACCGGCCACCTCGAGGCACTTGCCCGACTGCTGGTTGACCAGCGTGAAGGTGCCGGCCGCGCCGGCGACCGGGCGGAAGTTCCACAGCTGCTGATCGCCGCCCTCGCACGGGAACTGCTGCTGCCGGTTGCCGTCGGCGGTGCTCGAGCCGGTGTTGTCCAGGCACTGCCGGGAGTGCTGGGCGACGGCGACGGACGGGAAACCGCCGTCCGGCGGCGGGAGCAGCGTGAGGGTGAAGGTGTCGTCGGCGCCTGCGTGCGGGACGTTGACGGTCACGGCGTTGCCCGACAGGGTCAGCACCGAGTTCTGGACGGTGACCGGACCCGCGACCGCGGCCCCGCCGTTGTAGGGGATCCGCTGGACGAGCACCCGGACCTGGTTGTTCTGGACGATTCCGGTGGTGGCGTCCAGGCGCCGCAGGGCGACGGCCACGGTGCCGGTCGTGCCCCCGCCCCCGACCAGCACCTTCGCGGTCCCGGTCGCCGCCGTGGCGAACGCGTCGTACGAACCGCTCGGCGTGGTGGCGGCGATCCGGCCGGTCTGCGAGCCGTAGAACCGGTAGACCCACCACTCCCCCTTGGGCTGGTGCTGCCCCGCGGCATCGCGGACGAGCAGGTTGCCGAGGTCGTTGTGGAGGTTTCCCCCGCCCGCCCAGTTGGCGCGCAGCCCGTCGGCGCCGGCCCGTTCGAGCCGGGCGATGTACCAGGAGCCGTCGCCGGGGTTCTGCTCGTTCGACGCGCCGTACTCGTTGATCTGGTACGGCCGCGGGTGCGGGATGCCGCGTGCGTCGAGGGAAGCGTTGGCGGCGGCGACGTTCGCCACCGGGTCGCCCGGCAGGGAGTGCCAGCTCACGATGTCCGGGACGACGTTCGAGGAACGGACGAAGTCCAGGTACTGGGTCCACCAGCCCGCCGACGTCGCCGGGACCCCGGCGAGGCTCGGGCCGACGATCGGCTGCGCCGGGAACGCCGCCCGGATCCGCTGGTAGGCGCGCTGCCACATGGCGAAGTACTGGCTCTGCGGGCGGTTCCAGAAGAGGGAGATGTTGGGCTCGTTCCAGAGGTCCCACTCCACCGGGGCGCCGGTGGCCCGCACGTCGCCGATCAGGCGGGTGAGGAAGGTGTCGTAGTCGGTCCAGTCGCCGTTGTCGCCCGGGAACCGGGAGATGGGATAACCGTCCGCACCCCACAGATCGTGCACCAGCAGGACGAACCGGCCGCCGAGCGCGCGCGTGCGCAGCAGCTGGGCGCGGGTGGCGTTCCACCGGCGGTCGTACCGGCCCGAGACCCAGCCGCCCGGGCTGTCCAGCTGCGCGCCGCCGGCGCGCATGGCCTGGAACCGCACGTCCCGGTAGAAGTGGTCGGCCGGGGCCGAGGCGTTCTCGGTCATGCCGTAGATCCAGCCGGACGCCCGGTAGGTCGGCGTGCCACCACCGGCGGAGAAGTCGACGGCGATCGACTCGTCGCCGGCCCGGGCCGGCTCCGCGAGGGCCACGGCGGACGCGCCGGTGAGGGCGGCGGTGAGGAGGACGGCGGCAAAGCCACGGCGGGCGCGCTCGCGCGAGAAGATCACGTGCGACTCCTTTGGGCACGGACAGCGAGGGATGCGATATCGAACCGGTTCGACCAAGGAGTGAAGCTACGCCGTCAGGGATTCGCCAACAAGCGGCCAAATGGCGTCGAACCGATTCCGCCCCGGCTTACGACGACCGGCGGCGGGCGCCGGTGCTGGACCGCAGTGACACCGCCGGCCGCAGCAGGGCGTGCCGCGGCTCGGCCGACCGGTCGCCGATCTGCTCCAGCAGCAGGTCCACGGCCAAGCGGGCCATCTCCCCCGCGGGCACGTCCGCCGCGGTCAGCGGCGGGTGGAAGTCCTCGGCCAGCCGATCGGCGAGCACCCCGGTGAGCGAGAAGTCCCGCGGGACGTCCAGGCCGGCCCGGTCGAGGGCCCGCTGCACCCCGGGCAGGGCGGCTTCGTTGATCGTCACCGCGGCGGTCACCTCGGGCCACCGGGCCCGGATCCCCTCGAAGCACTCCAGCCCGGCGGCCGGCTCGTCGGCACAGCTCACGGTGTGCCCCGTGATCCCGCACTCCCCGGCCGCGCCGAGGAACCCGGCCGTGGCGCGCACCGCCGGGCCGTAGCCCGCGGCGACCAGGTGTTCGGAGCGGTTGATCAGCACGACGTGCTCGTGGCCGAGGTCCGCGAGGTGGCGCACGCACCTCCCGATCAGCGTCGCGTAGTCGACGTCGACCCACCACGACGCGCCGGGGTGCTCGACGTGCCCGATCGCCACGAACGGCAGCCCGGCGCCGGTCAGCCGGTCGACCCGGGCGTCCTCGAGCAGGATCTCCATGAGGATCACGCCGTCGACCCGGCGCCCGGTCACGATGCGCTCGAACGAGCGGTCGTGGTCACCGCCGCCGGGCGAGAGCAGCACGTCGTGGTCGTGCGCCGCGGCGGCCTCCACGACGCTCGCCACGAACCCCAGCTGGGCGTCGGTGAGGCGCGCGCTCGCCGGCGGGATCACCAGCCCGAGGGTCCGGGTCTTCCCCTCGGCCAGTGCTCGCGCGCTGGCGTTGGGCCGATAACCCAGCTCGGCGATGACGTCGTTGATCCGCCGCACCGTCCGCGCCGACACGGGCCGCTTGCCGCTCAACGCGTAGGACACCGTGCTGCGGGAGACCCCGGCCCGCTTGGCGATCTCGCCGATGTTCATGTCCGCTTCCCGTCCCCGGATCCGTCGGCGGCAACCGGTTCGACCATCTTGCCACCTCGAAATGCTCGCCCTTGCGCGCGGGCCGCACCTCGGTCTACCTTGGCCCCGCTCCCATCATCGAACCGGTTCGATGACTGTCGTCGCCGTGGCCGCCAGGAGGACCCCCATGCCGTACCCCCCGCGCTCCCGTCCGATCCCGGCCGCGCTGGCGGCGGTCGCCCTCGCCGCGACGATGGCGGCCTGCTCGTCGTCCGCGGACACCGGCGGCACCGGGACGTTCTCGATCTGGGACCCGTACCCGCAGTTCACGGCCGACTCCGCGTGGGCGAAGGTGATCGACGAGTGCGCGGCCGGAGCCGGGGTGAAGATCCAGCGCCAGGCCTACGACACGACCGACCTCACCGGCAAGGTGCTGCTCGCCGCCCAGCAGCGCACCGCGCCGAGCGTGCTCGTGCTGGACAACCCGGTCGTGTCCACCATGGTCGAAGCGGGCGTGCTCAAGGCGAACGACGAGGTCGGGCTGGATGCCTCGCCGGCCGAACCGAACCTGGTGGCCGCCGGCACCGTGCAGGGCCGTACCTACGGCGTGCCACTGGGTGCCAACACCCTCGCGCTCTACTACAACAAGGACGTCCTGACCGCCGCGGGCGTCGACCCCGCCGCCGTCAAGGACTGGGCGTCGCTCGAAACGGCGCTGGGCAAGGTGCAGGCGGCCGGGAAGAAGGGCATCACGTTCTCCGCGATCGGCACCGAGGAGGGCAGCTTCCAATTCCTGCCGTGGTTCTGGGGCTCGGGTGCGGCGCTGACCGACCTGTCCGCTCCCCCGGCCGTCGCGGCGCTGACCCAGTGGAAGTCCTGGCTCGACCGCGGCTACGCCCCCAACTCCGTCATCAACAACACCCAGACGACCAGCTGGCAGGAGTTCGCCACCGGGCAGTACGCCTTCGCCGAGAACGGCACCTGGCAGTTGGAGAACGCCAAGAAGGCCGGCTTCCCGTACGGCGTCCTCCCGATCCCGGGCCGCACCGGCGGCACCGCGCCCGCGCCGACCGGCGGGGAGTTCGTCACCGTCCCCGCCCAGGACAACCCGGACAGCGAGCGCACGGCCGGCCGGATCGCGACCTGCCTCACCTCCCCGGACAAGGTGCTGACCTCGGACACGGCGCTCACCTACGTCTCCGCGGTGCCGTCGGTCCAGCAGCAACAGGTCGCCCGGAAGCCGGAGCTCGCGGTGTGGGTCGACGCGGTGAGGAACGCCAAGGGCCGGACCGGGGACAACCTCGGCACGCGCTACCCCCGCATCTCGCAGCCGCTGTGGAACGCCGTCCAGGCCGCCCTCACCGGCTCGAAGACGCCGGACGCCGCGCTGAAGGACGCCCAAACCGCCGCGGCGGCGGCGAAGTAGCCGCACGTGCGACTCGACAAGAGGCGACTCGCCGGGTGGGCGTTCCTCGTTCCGCTGGTGGCCTACCTGCTCGCCTGCTACGGCTATCCGCTCTACACCACCATCGACCTGAGCCTGCGCGACTACACCGTCCGGACCTTCGTCCACGGCGGGGCGCCCTTCACCGGGCTCGCCAACTACGCCACCGTGTTCGGCGACCCGCAGTTCACCACCGCCCTGGTCAACACGCTCGTGTTCACGGCCGCGTCCCTGGTTTTCCAGTACGCGATCGGCCTGGCGCTGGCCGTGTTCTTCACCCGCCGCTTCCGGCTGTCGGCGACGCTGCGGGCGCTGTTCCTGGTGCCGTGGCTGCTGCCGCTGATCGTGTCGGGGTCGACGTGGGCCTGGCTGCTCAACAGCGAGTCGGGGCTGGTCGACGCGGTCCTCCACGGGCTCGGGATCGCCCGGGTCGACTGGCTGACCTCGCCGTCGTGGTCACTGGTGTCGGTCATCCTGGCCAACATCTGGATCGGCATCCCGTTCACCCTCGTCGTGCTCCACAGCGGACTGCGAAACATCCCGGCGGAAGTGTACGAAGCGTCCGCCTTGGACGGAGCGACCGGCTGGCAGACGTTCCGCCACGTCACGTTTCCCGTCCTGCGGCCGGTCTCGGCCATCACCCTGCTGCTCGGCCTGGTCTACACGCTGAAGGTGTTCGACATCATCTGGATCATGACCAGGGGCGGCCCCAGCGGCTCGTCCAGCACCCTCGCCACCTGGTCCTACGAACTGGGGTTCGGCTCCATGCTGCCGAAGTTCGGGCCGGGTGCGGCCGTCGGCAACGTCCTCATCCTGCTCGCCTTCGCGGCCGGGCTGGTCTACGTCCGCCTGCAACGCCACCAGGAGAGCGGGTGAAGCGCCCCGCGTGGCTGACCGCGATCGGCGTCCTGCTCACCGCGGTGATGCTCTTCCCGGTCTACTGGATGATCGCCGTCTCGCTCACCCCGGCCGGCGACCTGCGGAAGTCACCGCCGGACCTGTTCCCGGCCTCCCCCACCTTCGCGGGCTACGAGCGCGTCCTGCGTGAGCAGCTGCCCTACTTCGGCACCAGCCTGCTCGTCGCGCTGGGCACCGTCGCGCTCACCCTGGTCATCGCCGCCCCCGCGGCGTACGCGCTGGCGAAACTCCGCCCACCGGGCCGGCGCGTGCTCGGCTTCGTGCTGCTGGTGGCGCAGATGATCCCGGGCACCATCATGGCCTTGGGCTTCTACGGCGTTTACGTCAAGCTCGGCCTCACCAACACCGTGGGCGGCCTGATCGTCGCCGACTCCACCGTCGCGGTGCCGTTCGCCGTGCTGATCCTCACCTCCTTCCTGGCCTCGGTGCCCGACGAACTGCTGCAGGCGGCGCGCATCGACGGCGCCGGGCCGTGGCGCACGTTCGTGTCGATCGTGCTCCCGGCCGGCCGCAACGGCGTCGTCACCGCGGCCCTGTTCTCGTTCCTGTGGGCCTGGTCGGACTTCGTGTTCGCCGCCACCCTCGACGCCGGGGGCCGGCTGCGCCCGCTCACCCTGGGCATCTACCACTACATCGGCAACAACAACCAGGAGTGGAACGCGATCATGGCCACCGCCGTGGTCGCGTCCCTGCCCGCCACCGTGCTGCTCGTGCTCGCCCAGCACTACGTCGCGGCCGGTGTCACCGCCGGTGCCGTCAAGGACTGAAGGGACTCACCCTGTGACCGCCGAGTTCTTCGTCGGGGAGATCCCGTTCAGCCGCGCCGGAGCCTGGCTCAGCCTGTCTCCGGTGCTCAGCGCGACGCGGCGCGCCGACGACGTGCACGTGGTGTCCCACCGGCACGGCCTGCACCCCGTGCTGACCCTCGTGCCCGAACGCGACGGCCACCGCGCCGCCACCGACGTCTCGGCCGATCCCGCCGTGCTCACGTGGAGCTCGCCCGACGGCCGGGTCACCGCGGCGTTCGCGGACGCCGGAACCCTCCGGATCGCCGGCGCCGGCCTGGGCCTGAGCATCCTCGCCGCGGAGCCGACCCTGACGCCCTTCACCGGCCCGTACTTCTTCGCCGACCCGTCCGGGGCGGCCGTGTTCACCTTCTACGAGACGGGGAACCGCCTCCGGCTGACGCTCCTTTCCGGACATTGGACGCACCTCGGCGAGCAGGAGCTCGGCACGGCACGGCGCGGCGTCACCGTGGGCGCCGACGGCGGCCCGTGGGAGGTCGCGCTGGAGGAGATCACCACCGGCGCGGCGCCGTATGTGTCCACTGAGGACTTTCCGCGGGCCGCCGCCTCGGCGCGCGGCGACTTCACCGGCTTCGCCGACGCCGTCGCCCCGTGGCGGGACAGCTCGGCCCCCGCGGCCGAACTCGCCTGCTACGTGCTCTGGTCCGCCACGGTCGCGCCCGCCGGGTTCCTCGGCCGCCCGGCCGTGCTCATGTCCAAGCACTGGATGAACAAGGTGTGGAGCTGGGACCACTGCTTCACCGCGCTGGCCCTCGCCCCCGGGGCGCCGGAGCTGGCGTGGAACCAGTACCAGCTGCCCTTCGACCACCAAGACGGCTTGGGCGCGCTGCCGGACTCGGTCACCCACGCCGAGGTGCTCCGGAACTTCGTCAAGCCGCCGATCCACGGCTGGGCTTTGGCCCACCTGCGCGGCCGGCTCCCGGGCGGGCTTCCCGATCCCGCGCTGGCCTACCGGCAGCTCGCGGCGTGGACGTCGTTCTGGCTCGGCCACCGCCGCGCCCCCGGGCAGCGGCTGCCGCACTACGAACACGGCAACGACAGCGGCTGGGACAACGCCACGGTGTTCGCCGGCGAACGCCTCGTCGTCACCGCGGACCTCGCGGCCTTCCTCGTCCTGCAGCTGAAGGAACTCGCCGCGCTGGCCCCCGTCGCCGGGGACACCACCACGGACTGGGAGCGACGCGCCGACACCCTGCTGGCGGCGCTGCTCGCCGAGCTCTGGGACGGCTCGTCCTTCGGCAGCCGCACCGTGCGCACCGGGACGTCCCAGCGCGGCTCGAGCCTGCTCGACCTCATGCCGATCGTGCTCGGCGAGCACCTGCCTCGTGACGTCTTCGAGCGGTTGTGCACCCGCGTGGCCGAGCACCTCACACCGGTCGGGCTCGCCACGGAACTGCCGTCCTCGCCGTACTACGAACCCGACGGGTACTGGCGCGGCCCGGTCTGGGCGCCGGTCACGGTCCTCGTCGAAGACGGCCTCCGCCGCGGGGGCGCCGCGGACCTCGCCGACGAAGTGAGCAGCCGGTTCCGGCGGACCTGCGAGGAACACGGCTTCGCCGAGAACTTCGACGCGCTCACCGGAGCGGGCCTGCGCGACCACGCCTACACCTGGACCGCCGGCGCGTACCTCCTGCTGAGCGAGGCGGCTCAGCACCGGCGCGACACGCGGGAAGCGGCCCGCGGGTCTGCCGCCTCCTCCCGGACACGGTCGTGAAATCGCCTCTTCCCTGGCACGGCCGCCGGACGTACAGTAGGCCCCATCGTTAGTTCGGGTACCGGAACGTACGGGGACCAAAATGACCGCTCGCGACACCGAAACCTTCGACGAACTGGGCCCGGAAGCCGGCCTCGGCGAGGTGCTGATCGCCCTCGGCGGACGCCTCACCCGCCTGCAGACGGAGCTGCTGGCCGGGCTCGAGCAGCCGCTCACCATCCGGCAGTACCGGATCCTGTCGCGGGTCGGGAGCGGGCACACGTCGCTCACGGCGCTGTGCAAGCTCGCGCACCGCAATCCGTCCACGATGTCCGAAAGCGTCGACAAGCTGGTCAACCAGGGGTTCTTGTCACGCCGTCCGTCGGCCACGAGCCGGCGCACGATGCAGCTCGAACTCACCGCCAAGGGCGTCAACGCCCGGGACACCGCCCGGCGCACGCTCGACAAGTTCGCCGCCGAACTCACGGCGGGTCTCGCCCCCGAGATCCGCGACCAGCTCCTCCCGGTCCTGTCCCAGCTCTACTTCGACGTCCAGGGAAACCTCGACGACCGGTAGCGGGCCGAGGACGGCAGAACAGCACCCGAGGGGGGTCCGCCGAAGCCCGGACAGCGGGCACGGGCGGCGTGTTCGCACCACTGAATCGCCCACCGCCGCGCTCCGAAGCGCGCGGGTTTCCCAACCCGGGTCCACCGCACCGGCGAACCGCCGGGCCGGCCCGCACCGTCGTGTCGCCGGACCGCCGGGTTGCCCAAGCCACAAGGAGGTGGCCCCGTCATGCCCTCGTCCCCCTCGATCTCGTCCCGGTCCCTGCTCTCCCGGCTCGACGAGTCGACGTTCACCGCACGGCACCTCAGGATCTACGTCACCGTCCTCATCGGACATTTCCTGTGCGGGTTCGTCATCAACCTGACCGGCGTGATCCTGCCGGGTGTCATCCGCACGTTCCACCTCACCAGCGAGGCGGCCGGGGCGTTCTCCTCGGCGCTGTTCGCGGGCATGCTCGTCGGCGCGGCCGTCACGGGCACGGTGTCCGACCGGTTCGGCCGCAAGGTGCCGCTGGCCCTCACGGTGATCGCGTACGCGGTGTTCTCGCTCGCCGCGGTGTTCGCGCCCACGTTCGGCGCACTCGTCACCTTCCGCGCCCTGCAAGGGATCGGGCTCGGCGCGGAGATCGCCGTCGTGCTGCCCTACATCGCGGAGTTCGTGCCGTCTCGCCACCGCGGGCCGCTCGTCACCGCGGCCACGGCGGCGTGGCTGATCGGGCTGCCCACGGCGGCCGCGGCCGGGACCGCGGTGGTCCCCGCGTTCGGCTGGCGGGCGATGTTCGTGATCGCCACCGTGCCGGCGCTGGTCGGCGTGGTCATGCTGGTGACCCTGCCGGAATCGGTCCGCTACCTGCTTCGCCGGGGCCGCCTCGACGACGCCGCGGCCATCGTCCGGAGCCTGTGCCGGGGTGGCGGGACCCCCGAGCCCGCCGGACCCCCTGCGGCACCCGAGGCCGCCGGCACCGTGCGCACGCTCGTCACCGGGAGCTACCTGCGCTACACCATCGCGATCTGGTTCATGGAAGTCTGCGCCGGCGCGTTCCTCTACGGGCTCTCGAGCTGGCTGCCGTCGGTCCTCGAAGGCCAGGGGATCGGCTTGCTCAAGAGCTTCGGCTACACGGCGATCATCACCGCGGCCGGCGTGGTCGGCGCGATCCTCGCCGGGCAGCTGATCAACCGGATCGGCCGCCGTGTCGTGCTCGGCGGGGGCTTCGTCCTCAGCGGGCTGTTCTGCCTGGCGTGGGGAACGACGTCGGCGACGGGTGCGGTGGTCCTGCTCGGCTCGCTCGCCACGTTCTTCGGCAGCGGCCTGGCCGGCAGCACGCTCTTCGCTTACGCCAGCGAGCTCTACCCCACCGCGAGCCGCGCGACCGGCCTCGGCTGGGCCGCCGCGTGGCAGAAGGTGGGCGGGCTGATCATGCCGGTGCTGATCGGATTCGTCCTGGCCATGCACACCTCGCAGTTTCTCTTCTTCCTGCTCTTCGGGATCATCTCGATCCTCGCGGGCATCACCGCGCTCGCGGCGACGTTCGAGACCCGCGGCCGGACCGTCGAGCAGATCACCCAGGAGATCACCGGCCGGCGACCGGCGACGACGCCGGCCATGACCCGCTCCTGAGCCCCGAACACCCACGAACCGGTGGAGGAACGATGACGATCGACCACGCCCCGGCACCCCCCGGAGCCGACCTGACCCCCGAAGACGACGCCGAGTTGCGGCTGCGGCACGAAAAGATCCGTGCCGCGATGGCCGAGCAGGCTCTCGACGTCGTGCTCGCCTACGGCCCCGCCTGGCGGCGCGAAAACATCCGCTACTTCACCGACGTGACGCCCGCGGGCAGCGCTGCGCTCGTCGTGTTCCCGGCCGAGGGTGACGCCGTCGCGTTCTCCACCCGGGTCTCCGACCTCGCGGCGTTCACCGCGCGGGGCTGGGCCGGGCAGGCCCGGCGGTGGGACCTCGCGAACCCCACCGGCTTGGCCGAGGTCCTCGAGGAACTGGCCCCGCGGCGCATCGGCATCGCCCACCACGAGCTCGTGCCGCTGGCGCTCATGGAGACCATCCGCGCCGCGGCGCCGGGCGCCGGGATCAGCTCGGCGACGGGACTGCTCGACTCGGCCCGTCTGGTGAAGAGCGAGTGGGAGCTGGCCCGGATGCGCCGCAGCGCCGTCGTGTGCGCGGCGGGCTGGGAAGCGTTCGTCGACGTGCTCGAACCCGGCCTGCCGGAGTACCGGATCGTCGCCGAGGCCGAGGCGCGCCTGAAGAACCTCGGCGCCGAGGACAACTTCATGCTCATCGCCTCGGGCCGGGACGAGGTCCGCGGCATGACCCCGCCCGGCGACCGGCTGCTCGAAGCCGGCGACATGGTGCGCACCGAGCTCACCCCCAAGATGGACGGCTACTGGCTGCAGATCTGCCGCTCCGCCGTGGTGGGCCGGGCCGACGACGGGCAGCGCAAGTCCTTCGACCTGTTCGACGAAGCCGTCGAGGCCGGCATCTCCGTGGTGCGCCCGGGCATCACCGCCCACGAAGTGGCGGTGGCGCAGAACGACGTGTTCCGCAAGTACGGCTACGGCGAGTACTGCACGAGCCAGTACACCCGCGTGCGCGGCCACGGCCACGGCCTGCACCTCGACGAAACGCCGATCATCGAGGGCAACCACACCGCGCTGCCGGAGAACTCCGTGTTCATCATCCACCCCAACACCTACACACCCCTGGCCGGTTACCACGTACTGGGTGACCCGGTACGCGTGACCGCCGACGGCTGCGAAGTGCTCATCACCACCGAACGGAAGCTGTTCGAGACAGGAGACCTGGCGTGAAACGCGGTTTGCACGTGCTCGATCCCGCGGAGATCCCGGACGAGGAGTGGCAGGAGCGCGTCGCCACGCTGCAGCGCACCCTGGCCGCCCAGGGCGTCGACGTCGCCCTCGTCTACGCCGACGTGTCGCGCTCCGACGACCTCGCCTACCTGACCAACCTGTGCCTCTACTGGAACGAGGGAGTGCTGGCGATCCCCGCCGAGGGGCCCGTCACGTTCCTGACGAAGCTCTCGCTGCGCGTGCAGAACTGGATGAAGGCCTCGTCGACGGTCACCGAGTTCAGCGGGGGCAAGAACTTCGCCGACCTCGTCGCGAAGTATCTGCCGGCCAACAAGAACGGCACAGTCGGCCTGGTCGACGCCGCGCTGTGGCCCGCCGACGTGGCCGAGGAGATCGTCGCCGCGGTGCCCGGCTGGGAGGTCCGCCGCCTCGGCGGGCTGGTGCGCGACCAGCGGCTGGTGCCGTCGCCGGCCGAGACGGAGCTGCTGCGTGCGGCCGGCCGGATCCTGGACGACGCCGCGGCGAAGGCGACCGTCCGGGGAAGCACCGCGGGCAGTCGCGTCGAGACCGTGGAACGCGCGATGCGCGGCGGCGGGTTCCTCGACCTGTACCCGGCCGCACTATCCACTTCGGACGGTGTGACGTCGTTCGGCGTCACCGGGCAGTACCGCATGAACTGGGTGCGCTCCAGCCGCGTGCTCAGCGACGGCGATGGCAACGGTTGGCCTGGCGCGCTCGAAGAAGCCCTCGCGAAGGCGATCGCCGCGGCCAAGGCCGGTGCCACCGTCGGCGCCCTCGCCGACGCTGCCGCACCCGCGTTGGCGAAGCTGCCGGACGGCGCGCGGGCCGAGGTCCGCTGGGTCAACCAGGCCGACCTGTCCACCGGCGGGGAGTTCCTGGCCCGGGACCCCGCCACCGCGCTGGCTGACGGCGAGGCGGGCGCGGTGTCCGTGGAGGTCGCGTTCGCCGACGGCGGCAACGCGGCCGTGGCCGAGACCGTCCGCGTCACCGACGGCGAACCCGAACACCTGACAGGAGCACACCGGTGAGGATCCTCTCCAACAGCGACATCGAGCAGGTACTGACCGCCGGCGAGACCCTCGACGCGCTGGAGACCGCGTACAAGGAGCTCTCGTCCGGCCAGGGCGCCAACCGGCCCCGCAACCACACCTACTTCCCGGTGGAGGACCGCCGCCACCCCGGGTTCCGCTTCCGGTTCAAGTCGCAGGAAGGCGGCAACGTCTCCAGCGGCGTGTGGGCGCTGCGGATCACCTCCGACATCGCCGGCGTCGAAACGCTGCCCAGCGGCGTACAGCGGCGGCGGCTCATCCCGGCCGCACCCGGCGGCCGGTACGTCGGGCTCGTCACGCTCTACAGCCTGACCACCCTCGAACCACTCGCCATCATGCACGACAGCTTCATCCAGAAGATGCGGGTCGGCGCCACCTCGGCGCTTGGCATCCGGGAACTGTCCAATAAGGACGCGACCGTCGCCGGCATGTTCGGCTCCGGCTGGCAGGCCGAGGCGCACCTGGAGTGCCTGCTGATGGTGCGGCCCGGCATCGAAGAGGTCCGCGTCTACAGCCCGACGGCCGAGCACCGCGAGGAGTTCGCCCGCGTGTGGAGCGAGCGGACGGGCCGCAAGATCGTGGCCGTCGACGAACGACGCGACGCGGTGGCCGGCTGCGGGATCGTCACGTGCGCGACCGCGGCCATGGAGGCCTGCTTCGACGGCGACTGGCTCGAGCCCGGCACGCACGTCACCGCGATCACCTCGCCCGACGGCACGGCCACCCGGCGCGAGCTCGACGACACGACGTTCGACCGCGCCGACCGCATCACCGTGCTCTCCCGGGAACAGGTGCACCACGACAAGCAGTTTGACATCCTCGGCCCGGTCGAGCGCGGCCTGAAGTCGTGGGACGACATCCGCGAGCTGGGCGACCTGCTGCTGGGTGCCGCGCCCGGCCGCACGAGCCCCGAGGACATCACCGTGTTCGCCAACAACACCGGCATGGGCGTGCAGTTCGCGGCCGTGTGCGCGCGGGCGCTCGCGCTGGCCGAGGAGCGCAACCTCGGGCACACCGTGCCGACCGACTGGTTCCTCGAGGAGACCAGCCCCTGACCACGAGGCCACCACCGGAACTTCGAGCGGAGACGCATCCATGGGCAGTGCACATCGCGTCGGGGGCAAGGTCATCACCTTCGGCGAAAACGTGAACACCGACGTCATCATCCCCGGCCGCTACCTCGTGAGCATCGACCCGGCGGAACTCGCCGAGCACGCCTTCGAGCCGCTGGGGCCGGAAACGCAGCAACGGTTGCGCGCCAGCGACGTCGTCGTCGCCGGCCGCAACTTCGGCTGCGGCAGCGCGCGGGAGCAGGCGGCCACGTGCCTGATCGGCGCCGGGATCAAGGCGGTCGTCGCGGCCTCCTTCTCCCGCGTGTTCTTCCGCAACGCGATCAACACCGGGCTCGTCGCGGTCGAATCGCCCGCCGCGGCGGCGGCGGCTGCGGACGGCGGCGAGATGTGGGTCGACTACGACGCGGGGACGGTCGAAACGGGCGGGCAGACCTTCCCGTTCAGTCCGTACCCGCCGGTGCTACGGGAAATCATGGCCGACGGCGGCCTGATCCCGCACCTGATGGCGAGCTTCACGACGGGAGGGAAGAAGTGACCGGCAAGACCTTCGCGCAGAAGGCGATCGAACGCGCTTCCGGGGTCGCGGACCTCGCACCGGGGCAGATCGTCGACGCGTACCCGGACCTGTACATGAGCCACACCGCGAGCTGGCGCTGCATCCGGACGCTCGAAAAGATGGGCGTCGAGCGGCTCTACGACGTCGATCGCGTGGCGATGGTGATGGACCACCTCTCCCCCGCCATGAACGCGAAGACGGCCGCGGACCACGCGTTGTGCCGCGAATTCGCGAAGAAGATGGGCGTGCGGAACTTCTTCGACGTCAACAGCGGCATCGCGCACATCGTGCTCATGGAACACGGGCTCGTGCGGCCCGGCCGGTTCATCATCGGCACCGACTCGCACTCCACGATCTACGGCGCACTGGGCGCGTTCGGCACCGGCGTCGGCTTCAGCGAGATCACCGCCGCGTGGGTCACCGGGAAACTGTGGGTGAAGGTGCCCGAATCGGTGCGGATCACCATCGACGGCGAGCTCGCGCCGGGGGTGTACGCCAAGGACGTGATGCTCAAGCTCATCGGCGACCTCGGCGCCGACGGGCTCACCTACGAGTCGGTCGAGTTCTCCGGCTCCTACGTCGAGGGCATGTCCGTGTCGGAGCGCATGACGTTCTGCAACCTGGCCATGGAGATGGGCGCGAAGAACGCCTACGTGGCCCCGGACGACACCACGCTCGCCTACCTCGACGAGGCCGGCGTCCCCCGCGACGAGCTCACGGTCCTGCTGCCGGACGAGGACGCGACCTACCGCGCCACCGTGCGGCTCGACGGTCCGGCGCTCGCCCCGCAGATCGCGGTGCCGCACACGGTCGACAACGTCGTCGGCGTCGGCGAGGTCGCCGGCACCAAGCTCGACCAGGTGTTCATCGGCTCGTGCGCCAACGCCAAGTACGACGACCTCGTGATCGCCGCCGACGTGCTCGCCGGGCACCGCGTGGCGCCGGGCGTGCGGCTCATCGTGACGCCCGCGTCGGCGAAGATCATGGCCCAGGCGTCGGACAGCGGCGTGCTCACGAAACTGATCCAGGCGGGCGCGATGATCACCAACCCGGGCTGCGGCGCGTGCGCGGGCAACGGCGGCGCGATGGCCGGCGGCGAGGCCACGCTGTCGACCGCCAACCGCAACTTCCAGGGCCGCATGGGCAGCTACGACTCGAAGATCTTCCTCGGCAGCCCGGCGACGGCGGCGGCCTCGGCCATCCGCGGCGTCATCACCGACCCCCGGGAGATCACCGCGGCGGTGGTCGCGTGAACCTCGTCGAGAAGATCCTCGCCCGCGCGAGCGGCCGCGATTCGGTGGAGCCGGGCGAGATCGTGATCGCCAAGGTCGACCGGCTGATCATGCACGACCTGTCCGGCTACCTCACGTCGCAGGTGTTCGACAAGCGGGTGAACACCCCCATCCCCGACCCCGAACGGGCCGTGCTGGTGTTCGACCACCACTTCTCCCCGCCGACCGAACAGCAGGCCGACGTGCTGCGGCACAACCGGGAGTGGGCGCGCAAGCACGGCCTCACGCTGTACGACTGCGGCAACGGCAACCTGCACCACGCCGTGGTCCGCAACGGGCACATCCGGCCGGGCATGATCGTGGTCGGCTCCGACAGCCACACACCGGTGCACGGCACGCTGGGCGCACTCGCCGTGGCTCTGGGCAACGACTCGCACGCCGGGACCGTGCTGCCGTACGGGAAAGCGTGGTTCAAGGTGCCGGAAACCACCCGCGTCCACCTCGAGGGCACCCCGAAGCCGGGCGTCACGCCGCGCGACGTCGCGCTGTGGCTCGTCGGCCGCATCGGCGAAGGCGAGTTGAACTACCGGGCCGTGGAGTTCGCCGGCCCGTATGTGCGCGCACTGTCCTTCTGGGACCGCTGGCTGTTCCCGCTGCTGTGCGTGGACCTCGGCGCCAAGTGCAGCTTCGTCGAGCCGGACGAGGTGACCGCAGCGTTCGTGCGCACCCTGCCCGGCGACGGTCCCGACCTGGCGGTGCGCGGAGACGGCGAGGAAGCCGCGCAGGTGCTGCGGTTCGACGTCGGCGAGGTCGACGTGCAGGTCGCGTGCCCACCGACCGTCGGCAACGTCAAGCCCGTCACCGAAGTGGCCGGCACGCCCATCCAGTACGCGGAGCTGGGCGGCCACGGCGGCGGCCGGCTGGAGGACTTCCGCGCGGCGGCCGGGGTGCTGGCCGGACGCCGCGTGCACCCCGGCGTCCGCTTCCAGCTCGTGCCCTCGAGCCGCGAGGTGTTCGCCGAGGCGGTGCGGGAAGGACTCGTGCTGGCGCTGCACGAAGCCGGCGCGATGTGGTTCCCGCCCAGCACAGGCTCGAACCAGGCCTACAACATGGGTGCCCTCGCCTCGGCCGAGGCGATGATCTCGACGCACGCCCGCAACTTCCCCGGCCGCAACGGCAGCCCCGACGCCTCGATGTACCTCGCGTCGTCGGAAACCGTCGCGGCGTCGGCCGTCGCCGGGGTCATCGCCGGCACCGTCCACAGTGCTCGTGCAGGAGGGACCGCATGAAGTTCGAGGGCCGCTGCTGGCGGTTCGGGGACAACATCCCGACCGACCGGCTCGTCAAGACCCAGTACGTGTTCGAGCCCATGGAGGTACTCGTGCGGCACGTCCTGGAGGACCTGAACCCGGACTTCCCGAAGCACGTGCGCCCCGGCGACATCGTGTTCGCGGGCAAGCACTTCGGCCAGTCGTCGGGCCGGGCGATCGCCACCAAGGCGCTGCAGGCGACCGGGATCGGCTGCGTGGTCGCGGAAACGTTCGCGCGCACGTTCTACCGCAACTGCTTCGAAGTCGGCCTCCCCGCACTGGAAGCCGGGCTGAACCCGGACTTCGCGGCCGACGGCGACCGCGTGCGCGTGGACCTCGCCTCCGGCGAGTTCGCCAACCTCACCACCGGTGAGGTGGTCCACGGCGCGCCGGCCGACCCGTTCCTCGTCGACATGCTGGCGGCCGGTGGGCTGATCGACCTCGCGAAGAGCCGGCCGGAGGTGTTCGGTTAGGACAAGTCCTAACCGAACACCTTTCACCCGAAAGGCATGTTTGACGTCCGCCACCTGCCGCGGGACTGTCCGGTTCAGCGGCCCCGCCGATTCACCCTCATCCCCGATCGTGTGGGCCCCGCGGGGCACCGACCGGGAATCGTTGACCCGAAAGGGTTCAGGCTGTTGATCCGGCGTTGCGACATTCTTCCGACCGGCGCGCTCCAACGAGGGTAGAACTACCCAGAGTAGTCACTTCTTGGGCAGCCTCGGAGATCATCTCCGGGCAAACCCCCGCTATATCCCGGAATCCAGTGCACTACCAGCAGGCTCGATCACTGTCAGTATCAGGGTCGATTCGACCGCGGTGATCATCACCGGTAGGTTTCGCGGCATCCCGAGGACCCCGACGATGCGGCCTCGTCCATCCCGTCAGCAGCGCGCGCCCCGAGGCTCGCGCCGCTCGCCGTGCCGAAAGGAAGTTTCTTGACCGCCACGACGTTGACGCAGGTGCTGTGCGGAACCACGACCGCCACCGGGACCACCCGGCTGGTCGTTCGCTGGGACCGCGAAACCGGCTGGGCGCACCTGGCCATCGCCGTACCGGGCGCCGAGCCCGCCCGGTTCGCGGGTTTCCACCGGTTCGCCGGCGGAAGCGCCCGAGCCGTCGCCGCCGAACTGGCGGCGGCCGGGTGCGTGTCCGCTCCGCCGCTGCACCTCGACGATTCCCTCTCCGAGATCGAAGCCGTCCTGGCGCACCCGGAGGTGACCACGGATGCGCGTGACTGACCTGCACTTCAACGGGATCGGCTGCGACGTCGGCGCCCTCACCCCGGTCGCCGTTCCGCTCGGAGCCGGCGAGATCACCTCCGACGACGCCGACCGCACCGGACAACGGTCCACCGCCGTGGCCGAGCTGTCCGGACCCCAGCTGGCCGTGCGCGCCGGCCGCGAAGCGCTGCGGCAGGCCCGGGTCACCGCCGGCGAGCCGGTCTGGCCGACGCTCTGCCTGCACGCTGGGATCTACCACTCCGGGGTCGATTTCTGGCACGCCGCTTCGTACGTCCGCGACCAGCTGGGACTCGGCGCGGGCCCCGGCCTCACGCTGGAGCTCGGCGCGATGAGCAACAGCCTGGTGGCCGGCCTGGACCTGGCCGCCAGCGTGCTGCGCGGGCGCCCGGACCACGAGGCGGCGCTCGTCACGGCGGGCGACCGGTTCGGCGGGACCGGCTTCCCGCACTGGAGCACGGACACCGGCATCGTCTACGGCGATGCGGGCAGCGCGGTCGTGCTGTCGCGCCGGCCGGGGCTGGCCCGGATCCGCGCGATCGCCTCGTTCACCGACTCATCGCTCGAAGGCCTGCAGCGGGGCGACGAACCGTTCCGCCAAGCCAGTGTGGCGGCGCACCGGGCCCTCGACATCCGTCGGCGCAAGCGTGAATGGCTCGGCCGGCACGGTGGCCCGGCGCACGTCAACGTCCGCAACGCGGAAGCGGTCACGACCGTGGTGAAGACGGCCCTGTCCGAAGCCGGCGTCGACCTGCCCGACATCGCCAAGATCTGCGCACCCCACTACGGACGGCGCCTCGTGGAAACGCAGATCCTGCAGCCGCTCGGCATTCCCGTGCAGCGCACGATGACCGAGCTGGGACTCCGGGTCGGGCACCTGGGCGCGAGCGATCAGGTCGTGGCCCTCGACCACTTGCTGCGCAGCGGCGAAGTGGGCCTCGGCGAGCACGTGCTGCTCCTCGGCATCGGGGTGGGCATGACCTGGACGGCGGTCGTGCTCCAGCTGGGGCCCGAGTCACCGAGCCGGCGCTGACCGGAGGGGGACATCGGCCGGTTCGGTGTCCCCCTCCACCGACGTAGACCTGCTCACGGCAAGAGTCCGTGCCAGACCTGCCAGGTCACCCGGCGACGCCTACTCTGGTCCTTCGGCAAGCCGGCCACGACGTGGTCTGCACCCTACGTGATCACTCGATCACCCGGGACGTCGCGCAGACCACCGCTAGGGAGCACCCCATGGACGAAGACCTGCTCTACGAGCGGGACGCCGCGCAGAGAGTGGACGAGGTCACCGCCGCGTTGGATCGGCTGGCCGGCACCTTCGCCGAGGAAGAGGAACTGCTGGTGGTCCTGCAGCGGGTGTGCCGGCAGGTCATCCACGCGGTGCCGGACGCGGAGATCGCCAGCATCACGCTGCTGCGCGACGGTGTCCCCTACACGGCGACCACGACCGGGGACAGCGCGCACGGCGTTGAGCAGGCACAGTACGACGCCGGGCGTGGGCCCTGCCTCGAAGCCGCCCGGACCGGCGAACTCCAGCGTGTCAAGGTGACCGAAGCAGCCCGGCGGTGGCCCGAGTTCGCCGCGGCCGCGGCCGAGTCCTCGGTCGTCGCCTACCTGTCCGCCCCGCTGTTCGTCGACCACCAGTACCACGGTTCGCTCAACCTGTACGACACCGGCGGCAACAGCTTCGGCGCGCTCGACGCAGCTCTGCTGGACCTCTACACCTCCGCCGCCGAAGCCGCGCTGCGCAGCACCCGCCGGCATCAGGCCGCCCGCGAGACCATGGGCCAGCTGCGCACCGCTCTGACTTCTCGTGCGGTGATCGACCAGGCGAAGGGCATCCTCATGGCCCTGCACTGCATCCAGCCCGAAGACGCCTACAAACTGCTCGTCAAGGCGTCACAGGAGCAGAACCTGAAACTGCGCGACGTCGCCCGGAACTTCGTGACCACGGCCACGAACCAGCAGTGATCCCCCCGAGAAGACCGGCTCAGCAAGACGAAGACGCCGGCTCGCTGCTGAACCGACGCCATCGCCGAGTCCCTGCCAAGCACGGAAAGGGACTCGCGATGACGGCTACCCGGCTTCCCGGCGCTTTGAACGCGGATTCCGCTCCGAAGTGAGCGGCGGGTGGTGAGCCATTGAGCCGCGACGTAGCGGTCCCAGCTGTCCTGGTCGGCCAGGACCATCTCCACGACGTCACAACCCAGCTCCCCGAACTGTTCCAGCAGTTCCGGCAGGACGCGGAAGTCGTCCGCACTGGTGGCGTGACAGCCCTCGACGGTGGCCTGGTCCAGGGGTTCCCGGCGCCAGTACGGTTCGCCGATCAGCATCGTGCCGCCGGGGCGCAGGCTGCGTCGGAGCAGGTCCACGGTGCCGGTCCGTTCCCTTCCTGACGACGGGCCGCCCACAGCGGGCGGCCCGGGCGAGACCTAATCAGGTCCACGGCCACCCCGCCGTGTGTCGGCGGTCGTGGCGCGGGGGAATCACTCGTAAGGGATCGCCGCCCGGAAGGCTCGGCCGGCTCGCCGTGCGTGCCATGACGACCTCACCCGTCCGCGCGACCTGAAGCGGGGGCGGTCGTCGTGAGCGCCTCGTTCGAGCGTGCCGAGCAAGGCGTTGTGGTCCCCCTGTCCGGCGAGCTCGACCTGAGCGGCACGCGTCCGGTGACGCGGAGGTGACGCCGGCTTCGGATACTTCCCGCCGGGGCCGGGACGACCGGCCGGGGAGGGCGCCTTGACCGTTCGCCGCACCACGACCGGGAAGGCCGGGCCGCGCCCGGCGGCCGAACCTGTGCCCGCCGGCCGGACGGCCGCCGATCCCGCGCCGCCGGAAGCCGCCGAGCCGGAGTCGCCCCGGTTCCGGGCGGACTTCGCCCTCGTGCCGCCGCGGTCGCGGCTCAGCGGCCGGACGGGCGGCGGGTCGCCCCTGCCCGCCACCGTCCGCGCCGAGGAGGAGGCCCGGTTCGGTGTCGACTTCGGCGGCGTGCGGCTGCACGACACCGCGGCGGCCCACCGGCTCGCCGGGCAGCACCTGGCGCGGGCGTTCACCGTCGGCTCGGACGTCGTCTTCAACGCGGGCCGCTACCGGCCGGAGACCCAGGACGGGCGTGGCCTGCTCGTTCACGAGCTCGCCCACGTCGTGCAGCAGTCCCGGCGGGCGGGCGCCGCGCCGACCGGGCCGGCGCACGAAGCGGCCGCCGAAGCGTCGGCGCGGGCCGTCGCCGGCGGCGGGCCGGTGCACGCCGGCCCGGCGGCCGCGGTCGGCGTCCAGTGTTCGCCGCTGTCGCCGGAGGAGATCGCCCGGCTGCCGCTGCCCGAGCTGGAAGCGCGGCTGCGGGAGAACGAGCGCGAGGCTGCGCCACCGGTCGTCAACGAGGAGTACCGGGCAGCGCTGAGTGCGGAGAACATCCGGCTCAAGCAGCGCTACGCCGAGCTTAACCGCGGCCTGCCGTCCGCCGGTGACCCGGTGCCCGGCGTGGTCACCGCCGAGCTGGCCGAGGTGGCGGCGCTGGTGACGCGGCTGGCCGCCGACGTCCCGGCCCACCCGCGTGACCACGCCCTGAACGAAGTCCGCGGAGTCGCCGCGCGCCTGCGTCAGGACCAGGTGTTCCTCACCGGGCTCGCCGGGCCGGGCGGCGCGGCCGCCGCCGACCGCGTCCGGCGGCTGATCGCGGTGTTCACGCCGGTCGTGGCGCAGGCCGAGCGGTGGCACACGGCCAACCCCGCCGGGGAAAGCCTGGGTATGCGCAACGAGGCGGCGGGCACCTGGCTGGCAGGCAAGGCGCTGTCCCACTGGGAGCGCGGCGGCTGGTACTACATCAGCGGCGCCGCGGCGTTCGTCGGGACGGGTGCGGTCGCGCTGCTCGACGCCGGCGAAGAGATGTTGTCGTTCGGCTTCCACGACGCCGCGACCGCCGTCTCGCAGGCGTACACGCGCGGTGACATCTCCTGGAACGAAGGCGAAAGCATCCTCTGGAGCGCGGCGTGGCGGGCGTTGCTGACGGCGGCGATCACCCGCGGAGCCGGCGCGGCGGCCGGCCGCCTCGGCGGGCTGGCCGCCCGGGGCGCGGGCCTCGCACCGCGGACGGTCGGCTACGGCCTGACCGCGGGCGCGGTGGCGGGCGGCACGACGACGGCCGCGTCCCTGGCCGCCGAGTCGCTGCTTACGTCGGCGCTGGAAAGCCATTTCGCCCATCCGGCGGCCCGGGCGATCTGGCGGCAGGGCATCCCGTCGGGCCGGCAGTGGGCTCTGGCGATCCCCCTCGGCATGCTGCTGGGCGCCCGTTCCGGCGCCCGAGCCGTCCGGCTCGGCAACGCTCGGCTGGTCGGGTCGACGTTCGACACCCCGGACGGCCGCTTCCGGATCCTCGCGGTCACCCCGGACGGCAACGTCGTGATCAGCCCGGTCGACGGCTTGCCCACCCCACCACCCCCACCACCCCCGACAACGATCGAAATGGTCTTCGACCCGGCAACGAGCTCGTGGCGCGCGGCGGGAGCGACGGGCTCGGCCGGGTCGCCCGCGCGGCCACCGGTGGCGGGGACACCGCGTGCGTTGCCGGGGCCGGCTCGTGGCGCGCTGCCTGCAGGCCCGGCACCGCGCGCCTTGCCGGGGCCGGCCAACACAACCCCCGACCCGGCTCCCCTGACCTCGCCAGCCCCAGCTCCCGGCGCACTGCCGCCGGGCCCGGCGCCACGTGCCCTACCGGGGCCGGCCAACACAACCCCCGACCCGGCTCCCCTGACTTCGCCAGCCCCAGCTCCCGGCGCACTGCCGCCGGGCCCGGCACCGCGCGCCCTGCCAGGCCCGGCTGACACGCCCGCCACCACGGCATCTCTGATCTCGCCCGCGCCAGCAGGTACTCCTGCCACTCCAGCTCCCAGCGCGCTGCCGCCGGGCCCCGCGTCACGTGCCCTGCCAGGCCCGGCCAACACACCCGCCACCACAACCCCCGGCACCCCGGCACCCAGCGCGCTGCCGCCGGGCCCCGCGCCACTCGCCCTGCCAAGCCCGGCCAACACACCCGCCACCACAACCCCCGGCACCCCGGCTCCCCAAGCCCTGTCCCCCGCCACCTCGCAACCGCAGCCGTCGCTCGCGCCGGCTGGTTCGCCGGTGCCTTCCACCCCGCGCACCGCCGCCGCCGAGCGGCGGGTTGCCGAGACCGGCGCCGCACTCGCGTCGGCGAGCGGGCAGGTCGCCCAAGCGCGCGCACGCCTGGCCGCGGCCGACACCGCGCTGCAGGCCGCTCGCACCGGCAAAGCCGCCAGGCCCGCGATACGGCAGGCCGAAACGGAACTGCGCCGGGCCCGGGCCGATCTGCTCCGGCTGGAAGCCAGCGAGACGACCGCGCGGCTCGAAGCCATCGCGGCTACCGAAGGGCGCGCGCAGATCGCCCGGCTGGAGACCGACATCGCCTGGCTCACCCGGCAACTCGACGCCGAACTCAACCCGCCGGGCGGCTTCACCCAGGGGCCGATCCACGCCACGCGGAGCCCCGGTGTCGTGCCGCCGATCGGGCAGGCGACCGGGGCGAACTACCACCTGCGCGCCGGGCAGCTCCGCGCCGCGCAACGGCGGCTGGCCGACCAGGTCACGGGCCTGCGCCGGAGCCTGATGCAGCAGGCCGCCGCGGCCACGCCGGGTGCGGGCGCCCGCGGTGTCGCCCTGGACAACGCCCGCGCGCTCGAAGAACCACTGCGGCCGGTGGGCGGCACACCGATCGACGTCACGACGGGCCTGCCGATGACCTCGAGCTGGCACACCGACCACCTCGTCCCCCGCGCGGAGATCGCCCGCGACGTCCGGTTCGCTCTCCTGACGCCGGCCCAGCGCGCCGGCATCCTGCTCGACGTCCCGGAGAACTACCTGCCCCTGGCCGGCGACGTCAACAGCGGGAAGAGCGACTACACGGTCGACGAGTGGATCGCCCGCCGCGCGGCCTCGAACCGTCCCCTCCCGCCATCGGTCGTGCCGGCGCTGCGTGCGGCCGACGCCCGTGCCCGGGCCGCGATCGAGCGGGCCTTCGCCCGGTTCCTGACACGATGACAAGAATGGCCGAACACCGGACCTACCGATCCGTTGCGCACGCCTCGCACCTGACGCGAGCCGCGCCGCCACTCACTTTTCCCCGCCGGCACACCGGTCCCGCTGCCAGCCGACCGTCCACTGGAGACGGTCGTGGAACACCTGGCGCGGCGGACACCCATCCGATGGGATCACCGATCTGTCCAAAAAGGACCGGACACCCCGGACACGCTCGACTCCCGGCTCACCGGCGCGAGCACGCGGGACCCACCGGTCCGGCCGGCGGAATTCACTGCGTCCGGCAGCGCCGGAGAACCGACGTTATACCCCAGAGGATTCGTTGACATTCCACAAGGTTCGCGGTTTGTCGATCATCACCACTCCGATGCGTTCGCCCAAGTGGCCGATCGCGTCGGCGCATATGTCGTCACGAACACCGGTAACATTCCAAGCTGTCACGGTGCGCAGACTGCACGGGCGCAGCCTCCGCGCCAAGGTTCGGCCTGGTGAAACCGCCCCCGCGACCTTGAGCGGACAAATCAGCCACCACGAGATCCTCGGCGCGACAAGACTTCACGTCGGGCGGTCGGAAATTTCGCAACAAGTAGGCTATAAATGAAAAGGTGACGGGACGGTTCGAGGTTCTCCGGGTACCCCGGGGAGGGCGACACCGATCGCTACCGGTGTCGTGCTCCGCAAGCAGCTCAGGCACGAAGTCGAGGCCGGGCAGGCTTACCGTCGCGAGGTCTCCGCTTCTCCTGTGGGAGCGCTCGTTGTGCGCCCGGCCAACGAGAGCACACGCCTGGCGGAGATCGCCCGAGCGTCGGCGGCGCCGACCACGTTGCCAGCATTCAAGTGCATGACGGTAATCCTCCACATCACAAACATGCACTTGTCGTCAACAATGGGCGATCGTATGTTTGAGGTCGACAGGGCGACACAGCCGGCAGAAACCGACTCGCACCAGGAGGAACTTCCATGCCCACCCCGGTCCGGGCGTCACCTGACCGCCGGCCCTCGACACCAGGGAGCGCCCCATCATGAGCACGATCGGCGTCCTCGGCACCGGCCGCGCCGGCCACTCGTTCGCCCGCGCCTTGGCCCGGGCCGGGCACTCTGTCATCGTCAGCGGCCGCGGCTCCGAGAGGGAAGTCGCCGCCCCGCACAGCCCACCCCGCGTCGCCTACCTCCGCACCGCCCTGCCGGAAGCCGACATCGTTGTCATCGCGACCTCAGGCACCGCCACTCGCGAACGTCCGAGCTCCTTCCGTGACCGGCTTGCCGGTAGAATCACCCGATTGGTCCAGACCCTTGACATCAGGCTGTCCGGTGACGACGAGCCCGAGCAGACGGCCGGCGGCCGCGGTCAAGGGTCCCTGGCCCGGCCCTGATGACCGCGCGGGGCGGGGCGCACCACGACCTCACGCGATTTCTCGATGCCACATCCGGTCGCCACTCCGCGAGGAAACGACGATGGCGAGGTCATCGCGCCCCTTGAATCGTCAAGATCGCGCGTGGCTGGAATTTCACCCGCATGTTGTTACTCGAAGCCCTCATATCTTCGCGCGGCGCCATGCCCGCACGGGCTGATGACCGCACACGAGGAAGGATTCCACGATGGCCAAGGACCAGACTCAGGAGAGGGACCTGACGCAGCACGTGCTGACGGTGGAACAGCAGGTGAGCAGCGGCGGCAGCGACACCTTGCTGTACCAGCCGTCCGAGGACTGGTTCACCATCCTGACGCTCTTGCGGGGATCGTGCCGGATCGAGGGCCAGGATTCTCGCGGCAAGCGAAGCAGCACACTCGCACCCGGCGACATTTCCAGGATCGCACCCAACAACCCGATCCGGCTCAGCCCCGCCTCACCGTTGCTTCGCCCCTTTGAAGTCGCTTACATCCGGCTGCCCGCGAAATTGCTCCGGTCCGAGATCGACACCCGCCCCGCCACCACCGCCCGGGACCTGACAGCGCTGCACACCCTGCGTTTTTTCGACCCCCACGTCGCATCCATGGCGTCCGCCTTGCTGGGGGCGCAGGGATTGGGCACGAACGATCCCTACACGACCAGCGCGACCCATTATCTGGCCGCGTACCTGCTCCTCCCGCAACGCGCCACCCGTTCACGCAGTGGCTGCCTGAGCCCGAAACAGCTGCGCGCCGTGACCACGTACATGCACGAGCACCTGGCCTCCGCGATCACCCTGGACCAACTGGCCGAGGAAGCCAGGCTGAGCCGCTACCACTTCATCCGCCGTTTCGCGGCCTCGACGGAGAAGACCCCGTTGCAGTACCTGGCGGAGCTGCGGATCGACATCGCACGTCAGCACCTCGCGGCGGGCACCGAGCCCATCTCGCAGGTCGGCAGGCAGTGCGGCTTCCCCAGCCCGGAGAACTTCGCCAGGGTGTTCCGCAGACACGTGGGGTGCTCGCCATCGCAGTACCGGCGGCGGGCGGCACACGACCGATGCCGGCCGGGAACAGAGCTCTCGGGGTCGTCGACCGGGCCCGGCCCGGCAGGTCGTCCGCAGCGCGAGAGCTCATCGAGGACGAGTTGACCGCAATTGCCCAGTCGATGTCCGATGTTGCTGAAGCCGCTTTCCCATCGGCGTCCGAGGACGGCCGGTCGGATAAAGTCGGTTGATCAATTGGTGACTGCACCCCGAGAGTCACCGCGGGGAGGGAGTGTCCATGTTGTCCATTTGGTGTGACGGTGACCGGCCCACTGTCAATACAGCGGCGTGACCGGGAAAAGCATCATCAGAGTGGTCGTCGCCGACCGCCAGGAGTTCGCTCGCGCGGGAGTCCGGGAGATCCTCAGCCGAGATCACGACGTGGCGGTGGTCGGTGAGGCCGACAACGTTCCTCAGGTGCTCGACATCGTCAGCGGTGAACAGCCGCACGTGGTGCTGGTCGATTCCGCGTTTCCTCCGCTCGGTGGTCTGGACCTCTGCCGGAAGCTGCTCGAACGGTCGCCGGCCTCGCTGGCGGGCGTGGTCATCACCACCGAAACGCACACCGACGAGCTGCTGCTGCGAGTGGTGCGCGCGGGCGCACGGGGTTACCTCCTCAAAGACTCGCCGGCGTGGTCGTGGTCGACGGCGCTGCGCGCGGTGGCCTCGGGTGAAGCGTTCCTCGCCGAGCAGATCACCAGCCGGGTGTTCAGCAGTTTCACCCTGCTGCCGGGCTACGACCCCAGCAACCTGCCCAATGAGCTCGACCGGCTCAACGACCGGGAGATCCAGGTCCTCAAGGCCATCGCCAAGGGGCTGTTCAACCGGGAGATCGCGCAGCTGCTCGCCGTCTCGGAGAGCACGGTGAAGGCGTGCGCGTCCAAGATCATCGGCAAGCTCGGCGTCCGCAACCGGGTGGAGGCCGCACTGGTCGCGGTCCGGCTCGGTCTCGCCACTCCGGTCCGCCCGGTCGATGCCGGCGGCCGGCCCCGCCGAAACCCCGGTCGAGCGCGCCAAGAAATCGGATAGGAGCAGCTCTGTGCCACCGCCGTGGACGACTCCCCTCCTGGGCCAGCGACGTCTCTGGATCGCGGAGGAAATGACCCCGGACAGCGTGTACCACGTTCCCGTCGGGCTGCGCGTCCAGGGAGATCTCGACGAGCACGCCATGCTGAAAGCGATCCGGGGCATCGTCGCCCGGCATGAATCGCTCCGCTGCTCGCTCCGGCTGGACGACGAGGGGCAGTTGTCCTGTGCGATCCGGGAGCCGGACTCGTTCGCTGTCGAACGCGTCGACCTGACCGGCCTCGGCACGGCGGCGGACCGGCTGGCGGACTTCGCGGTCTCGTTCTCGCGGCGGCGGTTCGACCTGGCCGACGAGGTCCTCCGGATCGCGCTGGTCAGCCTGACCCTGGAGGAGCACGTCCTGCTGGTCGTCGGTCATCACGTCGTCTTCGACGACTGGGCGGTGGCACAGTTCTTCCGGGAGCTGGAGGTCGGCTACGCGGCCGCACGCCACGGGAGCGATCCGGACCGCTTGCTCCCGCCGCTGGACTACGGTTACGCCGATCTCGCCGCCGCGGAACAGTCGGCCATCGACAGCGGCCTCCTGGAAAAGCAGACGGCGTACTGGTCGGACCAGCTCGCCGGCGCCCTGCCGTGCGAACTCCCCCCGGACCGGCCACGGCCGGCCGCGCCGACCGGATCGGGCGCCTCGCTGGACTTCTCCGTACCGGAGTCGTACGGGGCGCGACTGATGGAGGTCGGACGGGCCCACGGGGCCACCGGCTTCATGACCGCTGTCGCCGTCTTCCACGCCCTGCTCCGCCGCCGGACCGGGCGCGAGGACGTCACGGTGGGAATCCCCGTGTCCGGGCGCACCTCGGCCGAACGAGAGCGGTTGATCGTCAACCTGATGAACATGCTCGCCATTCGGTCGCGGCTGCCGGGAAGGCCCCGGTTCGTCGATCTCCTGGGGGCCGTCCGCACCTCGGTGCTGGGTGCGTTCGCCCACCAGGAGGCCACCCTGAGCGACGCACTCGGCCGGCTTCGAGCGCAGCACCCGGAGGAAAAGCCGCCGACCGTCGACATCCTCTTCGAAGTGCAGAACACCGGCTCCCACATCGGGGCCTTCCTCGGGGTCACCGACGACGACCTCCCGGTCTTTCCCGGGTTGCGCACCTCGGCGTACCTGATCCCCGACGCGACGATCAGGTACGACCTCGAGCTGAAGATCGCCGTCAGCGAGCCGGGCAAGCTCGACGGAGTGCTGGTCTATTCGCCGGACTTGTTCGAGGAAGACACGATGCGCGCGGTGCTCGACGAGTTCCAGGCGATCATCCGTGCCGTCGTGCGCGACCCGTTCGTCGTGCTCGACGACGCGCACCTGCTGTCCGGCACAAGTCGGTTCTGATCAGGTGCGGCAGCACGTCTGCCGGCGCGAGCGTGAAGAGGGAAGAAGGGCTCACTCATGGCCGATCGGCCGCCCCACCAGGAGACAACGGCCACTGCCCCGGGCACCGGCGCCTGGCTGCGACGGTACCGCGCTGCTCCCGCCGCCCGGGTCCGGCTGATCTGCTTCCCCCACGCGGGCGGCTCGGCCTCGTACTTCGTGCGTGTTTCCCGGCAGCTCCCGCCGGAGATCGACGTCCTGGCGGTCCAGTACCCCGGCCGTCAGGACCGTCGCCACGAACCGTGCGTCGAGGACATCGCGAGCCTCGCCGACCGCATCCTGCCCGAACTGCTGCCGCTCGCGGATCGGCCCCTGGCCCTGTTCGGGCACAGTATGGGAGCGGCGGTCGCCTTCGAGACGGCGAGGCGGCTGGAAGAGAACGGAGTCGAACCGAAGGTCCTCTTCGCGTCCAGCCGGCCGTCCCCCGCGACCGTCCTCGGCGGCCGCCTGCACCTCTCCGGCGACCAGGCCATCATCGCCGAGATGCAGCGCCTGAACGCCACCGACGCGGACGTGCTCGCGGACCCGGAATTCCTCGACATGGTCCTCCCCGTCCTTCGCAGCGACTACAAGGCGGTGGAGACGTACCGTTGCCGGCCGCCGCACGCCACCGTCGCCTGCTCGGTGGTGGCCCTGGTCGGCGACGACGATCCCCAGGCGCCCCGCGAGGAATGCCTGCGCTGGAAAGAACACACGCGCGGTCGTCTCGACCTGCACGTCTTCGAGGGCGGCCACTTCTACCTCGACGACCACGCCGAGTCCGTGCTGCGCATCATCACCGAACGCCTGCACCAGCGTCCGCGGTGATGAGGCGTCCGATGCCGAGCACGGGCAGCGCGGTGAGCAGGGATCCGATCCCCCCGATCCAGAGGGCGGGCACCACCCCGAGCAGCGAGGACATCCACCCGGCCAGCACAGCCGCGACCGGCATGCTGCCCCACACGACGAACCTGATGGAAGCGTTCATCCGGCCGAGCAGACGCTTGGGGCACAACCTCTGGCGCAGGCTGACCTGCGTGACGTTGTAGACCAGCGCCGCC
Organism: Amycolatopsis sp. cmx-4-37; assembly: GCA_049998055.1. Classification (GTDB taxonomy): domain Bacteria; phylum Actinomycetota; class Actinomycetes; order Mycobacteriales; family Pseudonocardiaceae; genus Amycolatopsis. The sequence goes on from JAEBEK010000001.1 coordinate 159,994, forward strand.
ACCGTCATGCCGAACTCGGCGGTCATCAGCAGCACCGTGGCCAGGGGTCGGTGCTCCGCCAGCAGGCCGGCCACCGGATCGACCATGACGAACAGTGCCGCGGTGAAGAGGCCGCCCGCGATAACGGTTCCCTCCCGCAGCCGGCGCCGGAGCAGCGGAGCGACACTCGCTCCCAGTGCCCCGCCGATCGAGCCGCAGGTCATCACCACCCCGAGCATGAAGGCGTCGAGGCCGATGGTGCGCAGCGCCAGAATGGGCAGCAGCGTCACGACCATGCACAGGAAGAGGTTGGAGAACCCCATCGCGAGGACGAGCCGCCGGATGACCGGCTGGTCACGCACGAAGCGGAGACCATCGCCGATCTCCGCGGCGAGGGATCGCCGACGTCCCGCCGTCCGCCGGGCTTCCGAGTCCTTGACCAGAGCCAGGCAGCCGAGGCTGACGAGGTAGGAGATCGCGTCCGCGAGCATGAGGACGGGCACGCTCACCACCCGCAGCAGCAGTCCGCTCAGCGCCGGTCCACCGGTGGCCGCGAGCTGCGCCGCGGCCTCCAGCCGGGCGTTGGCTCGGCCGACGTCGCCTTCGTGCACCAGGAAGGGCACGTACGACTGGTAGGCCACGTCGAAGAAGACCGTCGCCAGGCCGACGAGCGCCGCGACCACGTAGAGGTGCCAGATCCCGAGCCGGCCGGCGAACCACAAGCACGGGATCGCGAGGACGACCAGTGACCGCAGCAGGGCCGCCACCATCATCGTCCGGCGTTTGGGCCATCGATCGACCCAGGTACCGGCGGGCAGGCCCACCAGCAGGAAACTCACGGTGGAAGCGGCGCCCAGGATGCCGACCTGCGTGCTGCCGGCGTGCAGGGTGTCGACCGCGATGACCGGCATCGCCAGCGTTCCGACGCGCGCGCCGAACTGGGAGAACGTCTGGCCGCACCAGAATCGCAGGAAGCCGCGGCTCGACACCGAAACGGTGCCGGCCGCGGCTTTCCCCGGCGCCGGGGTCCCGGTCGGCAGCGTCACGCGGAGACGACAGCGCCCTTGCGGCGCAGCAACTCGGCCAGTTCGTCCACAGTGGTCTGCTGCGTCACCTCCTCGTCGTCGATCGTCACCTTGAGGCTGTCCTCGAGGCTGGCGCAGATCTCGGCCGTGGTCAGCGAATCGAGGTCGAGGTCCGCGAAGCTCTTGCCCGGCTCGACCTCGCCGTCGACCCGGAACGTGTCCTCGAGCAATTCGCGCAGGTAGTCGTACATCATGGTGTTCTCCTTCAGAGTTCCGAATGTACTGTCATGATTTCCGGCCATACCAGTCCCGCCGATGCCCACGTGAACCCGGCCCCGAAGGCGGTGAGCACCACGCGATCATCGGCTCCGAGCGTTCCGTTCTCCTGCCCTTGCGCCAGCGCGAGGGGAATCGAAGCGGCCGCGGTGTTCCCGGTCCTTTCCAGCGCGCACAACGCCTTGCTCTCGGGCAGCGACAGCCGCTGCGCCACGGCTTGGATGATCCGTTTGTTGGCCTGGTGCGGGACGAAGGTGTCGACTTCGCCGGTCGCCCAGCCGCACCGGTCGAGCACCCGCCGCGTCGAACCCGTCATGTGCTCGACCGCTTTGAGGTAGACCCGTTTGCCGGCCATGGAAAGGTAACCGTCGTGCCGCTCGGGCACGCAGATCAGATCGCCGCCGGTTCCGTCGCTCCCCCAGTCGACGCCGAGCAGCGCCCCCTGATCGCCGCGCCGGCCACTCCTCAGCACGGCGGCTCCGGCGCCGTCGCCGAACAGCACGGCCGTGTTGCGGTCCGCCGGATCGACGATGTCCGAATACTTCTCCGTGGCCACCAGGAGGATGTCGTCGGCCACACCGGTCGCGATCAGGCCGGCCGACACCGTCAGCGCGTAGAGGAACCCGCTGCACGCGGCGGAAAGGTCGAACGCCGGCACGGCGCCGAGCCCGAGCGTGCTGGCGATCCGCGGCCCCACGGCGGGCAGTGGACGATCCGGGGACGACGTCGCCACCACCACCGCGTCGACCGTGGCGAGACCAGCGGCCTTGAGCGCGTTCTCCCCCGCCGCGTGACCGAGGTCGCACACCGACACGTCGGCGCCGGCGATGCGCCGCGCGGCGATGCCGGTCCTCTCCCGGATCCAGGAATCGCTGGTGTCCAGGCGTTCGAGCAGAGCCGTGTTGTCCACTTCCTGCCGGGGCAGGCAGGTACCGAGCCCCGCGAGCACACCCGTGCGGTCTTCGATGGTCATCGGTCACCCTTTCGTGAGGCCGGCTCGGCGGAACTCCTGGCGCGCAGGACCGTCCAGTTCTCCTCGATGTGGGCCAGGCAGCCGTCGCGCGTGCCCGGCCCCACGACCACCCGCCAACCGGCGGGCACGTCGAGGGAGCCCGGCCACAGCGAGTGCTGCCCCTCGTCGTTCACCAGCGCCCGGAACTCGCCGTCCGGGTCGTCGAAACAGTTCATTCGCACCGCACCTTCCCGCGTCATGTCCGGGCCGGCCGGACCTCGCCGAGCAGCTCGCCGGCGAGTTCGGCCACGGTCGGCCGGCCCATCAGGACCCGCATCGGCACGTCCACCGCCAGCTCGGTCACGATCGACTTCCGGATCCTGATCAGGTCCATGGAACTGCCGCCCAAGGCGTAGAAGTTGTCGTCGCGTCGCACCGCCGGGATCTTCAGCGCGCTCGCCCAGATGCCGGCCAACCGTCGCTCCAGCGCAGCGGCCTCGTCGTCCGCGGCTTCGGGCGTCGCGTGGTCGCCGTCGGGCAGCGGCCGCGGTTCACCGGGCAACCGCGAGCGGTCGATCTTCCCGTTCGTGGTGAGGGGAAGCTCGTCGAGCAACGCATACCGGGCCGGCCACATCGCGCTCGGCAGCTTGGCCTCGACGTGCGTGCTCAGGTCGGCGGCCGTCGGCGGGCGGTCGTGCTCGGCGGGCCAGATGTGGGCCAGCAGGAACTGCGCCGGTTCGGTGCCGGCGACCGTCACCGCGGCGGCCGCCACCGAGCGGTGGCTCATCAGCACCTGCTCGATCTCGTTGAGCTCGATCCGCACGCCGCGGATCTTCACCTGGTGGTCACGCCGTCCGACGAACTCCAGCCGGCCGTCCTCGGTGCGCCGCGCGTGGTCCCCGGTCCGGTACACGCGAGCCCCTGGCTTTCCGGAGAAGGGATCGGCGACGAACCGGGCGGCGGTCAGGGCCGCCAGCCGGGGGTAGCCGTCGCTGACGCCGGCGCCGCCGATGACCAGCTCCCCGACGGTCCCGTCGGGTACCGGCCGGAAGGTGTCGTCGACCAGGTGGATGTCGACGCCGGAAACGGGGTCTCCGAGCGAGACCACCCGATCGGTGTCGGCCCGGGTGAGGTAGGTCGAGGTGGCGACCACGGTGGTCTCGGTCGGTCCGTACACGTTGCGCACCAAGGGGACGCCGCTGTCGAGCAGCCTGGCGACCAGGCTGGGCGGCACGGGTTCACCGCCGAGGGTCACCAGGTGCACGCTGCTCGGCAGCGGCCGGTCGCGGAGCACGTCGCTCAGGACGCTGGGCACCCCGTTCACCTGGGTCGGCCGGAGGCGCTCCGGCAGGTCCAGCACCTCCACGTGGTTGTCCAGCACCAGCACCGAGCCGCCGGCGACCAGCGCCGGCAGGATTTCGGCGACGGAGAAGTCGAAACAGAGCGAGGTCGCCGCCACGCTGCACTCGAACGTCTCACGCGGGCAATTGCCGACGGTCCACCGGACGAAGTTGTCCAGGCTCCGGTGGGTGATCCAGCACCCCTTCGGCCGGCCGGTGGTGCCCGAGGTGTAGATGACCAGCGCCGCCGACCCCGGACTCGTCGTGCGGAAGGGCAGCTCACCCTCGTCGTCGTCCGGGGACGCGCCGGTGCCGATCGGCGTCCACGGTCCCGGTGGCAACGCGTCGGCGCAGTCCTCGTCGACCAGCACGCGCCGCGCACCCGAATCCTTCAGCAGGAAGGCGATCCGGTCCGTCGGGTGGGCGGCGTCCAAGGGAAGGTAGGTCCGGCCGGACAGCAGTACACCGAGCAGGGCCGCGATGAGGTCCGGAGTGCGCCGCAGCAGCAGGCCGACGGGTTCGCCGGCCGGTACGCCCAGAACGTCCAGCCGCTTGGCGATCGCCCCGGCCCGGGCGAGCAGTTCGCGATAGGTGAACTCCCGGTCCAGCGAGCGGACCGCGACCGCGTCGGGCTCGCGGACCGCTGCCGACCTCAGCAGGCCGGCGATGCTTTCGTCGCTCCGCCAGGTCATTCAGGAACCTCCGTCGGCGTAGGCGGTCTCGTGCACCAGCTCCAGCCAGCACTTCCAGAGCCGCTCGACGTCCTCGGCGGGCACCTGGTCGCGGTGCACGATCTCCACGTACACCCGGTCCTCCATGGGGACGACGTCGAAGAGCAGATCGAACATCGCTTCGACCGTGGACGGCAGGCTCACCCGAACGTCCAGGTCGCCCATGGCCGGCGGGAGCATCGGCCGGTTCAGGTTGAAGACCACCGAGGTGAGCCCCTGCCGGGCGAGCCAGGAGTCGTCGATCGCCGCCCGGTCGGCGAGCTCGCCGAGGACGTCCTCCAGCGGCAGCGTGCCGTGGGACAGGTCCTCGCCGAGGAGCCGGCTGAACCGGTCGAGGTGCGCCGGGAAACCGGCGTCGGTGCGCCGGCTGCGCACCGGGACGTAACTGACGTAGTGCCCCACCAATCCCTGGTCCGGCTCGCCTCGGCACTGGTCGACCGGAGTGCTGACCACCAGGTCGTCGCGCCGGGTGACGTCGTGCAGCGCCGCGGTGAACGCGCTGAAGGCCACCATGAACGGCGTGCGGCGCAGCTGCGCGCACCGTTTCACCAGCGTCGCCCACAGGTCCGCGTCGAACTTCAGCGCCTGCCGGATCCCCGGAGCTTTCGCCGGCCGGTCAGGCGTGTCCCACGCCGCCGCGGGAGGTGCGTCCAGCCGCCGCTGCCAGTAGTCGAGCGCCGCCTGCCGTTCACCGGCCGTCAGGTCCCGGCGAGCCGGCTGCGACCGCGCACCCCGCATCGTCACCGGGGCCAGCCCCCGCGCCGCGCGGGTGTAGCCCTCGGCGAGGTCGTCGAGCACGGTGACCATGGAAGTGCCGTCGAACACCAGGTGGTGGGCGGAGACCAGCAGGTGGTGGTGGGTGGCCGAATGCCGCAGCACCGTGGGCCGGAACAGCGGCCCCGCGGTGAGGTCGAACGGGGTGTTGGCGTACTGGTCGATCACGGCCTGGAGGTCCGGCCCGGCCGGCACCTCGTGCACCGGGGTCGTGGTGTCGGCGCCGTCCTCGAGGACCAGCTCCCGCCCGTCGGCGGAGCAGACCGCGCGCAGGGCCGGGTGGCGTTCCCGCACTGCCGCCAATGCGGCGTCCAGTGCCGGCCGGTCGAGCTCTCCGGTCAGCTCCAGCACCGCGGTCTCGTTGTGCACGGCCGAATCCGGCTGGAGCCGCCGGTCGATCTGCCACACTTCCTGTTGCTGGGCGGACATCGGGTGGCGGTCCGCCGACCGCACCGGAGGCGGGGTCGCGACGCCGTCCAGGAACTCCGCCTCCCGCAAGGCGTGCAGGCCGCGGTCCACCGCGTCGATCAGGTGCTCGGCATCGCTGTCGGTGTGCGCGGCGGACATGAAGAACGTCCGGCCTTCCCACATGTAGATACCGTCCGCCAGCAGGTTGTGGTAGAGCATTTCCAGCGGCAGCGGGTGGTACAGGTTGGACATCCCGCGGTACTGGAACCGCCACAGGGAGCCGATGGAGGCCAGTGAGTACGGCACCTCGTGCTGGACGAACAGGTCGGACAGCGTGCCGACCACCCGTGCGGTCCGGTCGTTCACCTCGGCGTAAACGGTGTCCTGGTGCTCTTCCAGGTACTCGAGGGTGGCGTTGGCCGCCGCCATCGCCAACGGGTGCTTCTGGAACGTGCCCCCGAAGAACGTGGTCTCCGCGGTCGGAGCGCTCTGGTCGCCGTAGCTCCAGCTGCCGCCGTCGAGCCCGTCCATCAGCGCCTGCTTGCCGGCGATCGCCGCCACCGGAAGGCCCCCGCCGAGTACCTTCCCGTAGGTGGCCAGGTCCGGCGTGATCCCGAGCAGTCCCTGTGCGCCGCGGATGTGCATCCGGAACCCGGTGATCATCTCGTCGAAGATCAGCACGGTGCCGGTGTCCTCGGTCAGCCGGCGCAGCTCGCGCAGGAATTCGGCCGGCTGCGAGACCGGGTTCCGCGCCTGGATCGGTTCGCTCACCACCGCGGCGATCTCGTGGCTGTTGGCCGCGAGGTAGTCCAGTGCGGCCTGGTCGTCGTAGGGCAGGACGACCACGTCGTGCAGTGCTCCGGGAGGCAACCCGTCCACCATGGGGTGCACGCTGCCGAGTTCCTCACCACGCCGGCCGAGCATCCCGTCGGTGATGCCGTGGTAGGACTTCTCGAAGTAGACCACCTTCCGCCGGCCGGTCGCGAGCCGGGCCAGGCGCACCGCGCCCATCACCGCTTCGGATCCGGTGTTGCAGAAGGAGACCCGATCGTGCCCGGTGATCCGGCAGAACGTCTCGGCGACCCGGTAGGTGAGTTCCACCTGAGGCCCCAGGGTGAACGAACGCGACAGCTGTTCGGCGACCGCCTCCTGGACGAACTGGGGATTGTGGCCGAGGAAGTGCACGCCGAAGCCGACGCAGTAGTCGATGTACTCACTGCCGTCGGCGTCCCAGAAGTGCGATCCCCTGCCCCGGTCGATGACGATGGGGAAGTTGAGCTCCTTCGTCTCGGCGCGGAAGTTCCCCCACGGACGGCTTTCCACCATGCGGCCGCGGTGCAGGCCGGCGAGCTTCTTCGACTGCGGGCTGCGTTCCTCCATGCGCCGGACCAGAGCGTCCACATGGGACTGCTGACGCTCACTCAGCCGGGTGCCGGCCGTGGCCGGATCGGGTGCGGCGGCTGGGGAGACCGTGGATGCGGTGGGAGGCGCGAGCGCGGCAGGTGCCGGCTCCTCGAGGGCCGGGGCGTCCTGGGTTCGAGGTTCGACGGCGGGCGACCCGCCGAGCAGGGCCAGTTGCCGGCGCATGAGCGCGAGCTGCTCCTGCACCACCGCATCGAGACCGGTCCGGGCCGGCGCGGTGACCTGCGACGTCACCGCGTCGAGGCCCGCGGGCGCGGTGACCTGCTCGACCGGGGCTTCGGGCGTGCCGACGGCTTCGTCCGGGAAGGCACCGGACTGCGCCAGCGCGGCCGCGAGATCACCGACGGACTGGTAGCGCTCGAACAGGTCGGTCGCTTTGAAGGAAGTCCCGTGCCGTTTGTTGAGCTTGTTGACCAGTTGGAGCAACAGGATGCTGTCGGCCCCCAGTTCGAGGAAGAACGCTTCGGGGGTGATCTGTTCCCGCGGGTACTTCAGGACCGCGGCGACCTCGTCGGCCACCGCCGTCAGCGCCTGTTCCGGTGATGCTGGCATCTCACGACTCCTGACTGTTTCCGGTGGTGGATCGATGCCGGCCGGGTCCTGGCGGTCCAGAGCCCAGTGGCGGGCGCGCTGCCAGGGGTAGGTCGGCGTGCCCGGCAGGAAACGGCCGCCCGGGTAGACCGCCTGCCAGTCGAGGTCGGCGCGGCGCCGGTACAACTCGGGCAGCACAGCCCGCGGGGACGCGGTGCCGGCCCCGTCGTCACCCAGCGCGTGCACCACGCTCGCCCGCACGCCGACGGCGGCCGCGCTCGTGTGCACCGGGCCGAGCAGCACCTGCTGCGGACTGATTTCGAGGAAGCTGGTGAAGCCCATGCTGGCGGCCTGCTGCACGGCGGCCCGGAACCGTACCGGGTCGACCACGCCCCGGCCCCAGTGCCGGGCGTCCATCTGCGCGGAGTCGAGCAGCGCACCCGTGATCGAGGAGAACAGCGGGAGGGACCCGGGACCGGTGGCGGCGCCGGCGCCGCGGCGCGCCAGCTCCTCACCCACCGGAGCGAGATCGGGGTGGTGGGAGCCGAACCGGATCGACAGCAGCCGGGCCCGGTGGCCGTCGGCTTGCAGCTGAGCGGCGAGCTGCTCGACCGACGCGGTCGGGCCGGACAGCGTGACGTTGCGCGGCCCGTTGTCCACCGCCAGCACGACGTCCTCCGGGCAGCGGGCGAGCAGGTCACTGATCTCCTGTGGTGCGGCGGCGATCGCGACCATGCGCCGATCCGCGGCGGCGCCCTGCATGACCGACCCGCGGGTGGCGACCAGCGCCACCGCGGCGTCGAAGTCCAGCATGCCGGAGACGTACGCCGCGGTCGGCTCCCCCGCGCTGTGCCCGATCACGGCGGCCGGTCGAAGGCCGAACGACGACCACAGTTCGACCAGCCCGGTCTGCACCGTGAAGTGCAGAGCCTGGGCGATGTCCGTCCGGGTCAACGCCACCTCGCCGACCTCCGGACCGCCTTCGCTCAGCAGATCGAAGAGGGACACGTCCAGTAGCGGAGCGAAGGCGGCCGAACAGCGGTGGACGTGCTCGACCAGGGCGGGCTCCGAACGGAGGAGCTGCGCGCCCAGCTCGCTCGTCTGCGGGCCCAGTCCCGGGAACACGAGGACGGTGTCGCGCCAGATCGGGGTGTCCTGCGGGTCGGGCACTCCCCCGTCGGACAGGAACGATTCCAGCGCCTGCCGCAGCTCGGTGCCGTCTCGCCCGCTGAACGCCACGCGCACCGGGTGGTGGGCGCGCCGCGCGGAGGCGCTGTAGCACAGATCCCCGGCCGTCGCGCCGTCGTCGTCGGCCAGCCGGGACAGGTACCGGCCGGCCAGCTCCCGCAGCGGCCGCTCGCCCTTGGCCGACAGCGGAAGCACCAGCATCGCCGGGGCGGGCGTGGCCGGCCGGTCCGCGCGGGGTTCGGCTTGCTGGACGATCACGTGCGCGTTGGTGCCGCCGAAGCCGAAGGAGCTGACCCCGCCCGTCCGGCGGGCGAGCTCGTCGGACCAGGTCAGGTTCTGCCGGGCGACCACGAGCCGCGTCCGGTACGCGGCCAGGCGGGGGTTGAGTTCCTCGGTGTGCAGGGACGCCGGGATGGTCCCGGCTCGCAAGCACGCCGTCAGCCGGATGATGCCGGCCATGCCGGCCGCCGACTCGGTGTGCCCGATGGTGGACTTCACCGATCCGACGTGGCAAGGCGGGCTTTCCACCGGCACGTCCCCGTACGTGGCGGCGAGCGCGCCGAACTCGATCGGATCTCCGAGCGGCGTGCCGGACCCGTGCGCTTCCACGTAGCCGACTTGTTCGGGACGCACCCCGGCATCGGCCAACGCGGCACGGATGACCGCTTCTTGCGCCGGGCCGTTGGGTGCGGTGAGCCCGTTGCTCGTCCCGTCCTGGTTGATCGCGCTGCCCCGGATCACCGCGTGGATCTCGTCGCCGTCCTCCTCGGCCCGGGCCAGTGTCTTGAGCACCAGGACGCCGCAGCCGTCCGCGCGGACGAACCCGTCGGCCGCCGCGCCGAAGGCACGGCAGCGCCCGGTCGGGGACAACATGCCGGCCTGGGACGCGGACACCCAGTTGTCGGGCGCGAGCACCAGGTTCACACCGGCGGCCAGTGCCACCGGGCAGTCCCCTTCCCGCAGCGCGCGGACCGCGAGGTGCACGGCCACCAGCGAGGACGAGCAGGCGGTGTCGACGGCCATGCTGGGGCCGCCCATGTCCAGCAGGTACGACACCCGGTTGGCCACGATCGAAGCGGCGTGCCCGGTGATGAAGTGCCCGCCGAGTTCGTCCAGTCGCCGGCCGAGCATTCGTCCGTAGTCGCTGCCGCTGACCCCGACGTACACCCCGCCGAGCGCGAGTTGGCGGCTTGCCGGTGCCACCCCGGCCGACTCGAGCGCCTCGTACGCCGTCTCCAGCAGAATTCGCTGCTGGGGGTCCATTTGCTCGGCTTCGCGGGCCGTGATGCCGAAGAACCCCGCGTCGAACCGGTCGATCCCGTCGACCGCGCCCATCCAGCGCGTGCTGATCCGGCCCGGTTCGGTCGCGTCCGGCGAGTAGAGCTCGCCGAGCCGCCGGGAGTCCGGCATCTCGGTGATCGCGTCGACACCGTCGACCGAGAGCCGCAGGAGGTCCTCGGCGGTCCGTGCCCCGCCGGGGAAACGGCAGGCGGTGCCGATGATCGCGATGTCACGGCCGGCCCGGCCGGTAGCTGTCGGATCCACTTCCTACACCGCCTCTTCCGAACGGCCCAGCGCCTGGGTGAACTCCTCGACGGTGGGGTGGTTGAGCACCAAGGTGACGTCGATCGGCCGGCCGACGACCGCCTCCGCCGCGGCGGCGAGCTGGTGCGCGCCCCCGGAAGTCAGCCCGTAGTGCGCGAAGGGCTGGTCGTCGGTGATCTGTTCCGCGGGGATGCCGACGATCCGGGACAGCGTCAGCCGCACCATCGGCCGGACCAGGCTCGCGGCCGGGGCCGGCCGCGCCTCGGGTGTGCTCCGCACCGCCGGGGGCCGTTCGGCGCGCAGGCGAGCCAAGAGCTGTCCGTCGAAGGCGCCGGTTTCCAGCAGGCGCCGGTTCTCGGAGCGCTGGATCTTGCCGCTGGAGGTCTTGGACAGCGATCCCCGGCGGACCACCGCCACCTCGGCGACCGGCAACCGGCATCGATCCCAGACCACGTCCCGGACCCGTTCGGCGAACCTCTCGGCGGTGGTCCCGGCCAGGGTGCGCGGCGTGATCTCGACGACCACCGCCGCCTGCTCAGCGCCGTCCCGGTCGACGGCGAAGGCGGCGCAGGACACGGTGGCGAGTGAGGACTCGCTGTTCTCCACGGCGTACTCGACGTCCTCGGGGTGGTGGTTCTGCCCGTCCACGATGATCAGGTCTTTCAACCGGCCGGCGACGTACAGTTCTCCGTCGCTCCGGAACGCCAGGTCGCCGGTGCGCAAGAAGGCGCCGAGGTGGTCCTGGCCGGCGATGCGCTCCTGGAAGGTCTCCCGGGTGGCTTCCGGCCGGTTCCAGTAGCCCATCGCGACGCACGAACCCCGCACCCACAACTCGCCGATCTCGTCGTCGGCCCGCTCGCGCAGGGTCACCGGATCCACGACGCGGATGTCGACGCCCGGCATCGGTGCCCCGCAGCTCACGATCGGTACGGCGACGGGATCCTCCTGGTCGACGGTGCGGACTTCACCTTCGCGGAGGGCCGGCGCGGACAGCCACCGGACCTTGGGGAGTTCGTCGCCCCGCGAGCCGCAGACCACCAGCGTCGACTCGGCCATGCCGTAGCCCGCGCACATGGCCCTCGGATCGAACCCGGCGGCCGCGAACTTTTCGGCGAACCGCCGCACGGTGTGCTCGCGCACCACTTCGGCCCCGTTGAGCGCCACGCGCAGCCGGGACAGGTCCAGCTGGTCCAGGTCGGTCCCCGTATCGCGCAGGCACAGTTCGAAGCCGAAGTTGGGGCTGCACGTGTGTGTGGCCCGGTACCGGGAAACGGCTTGCAGCAACCGCCGAGGGCGCCGGACGAACAGCTCCGGCGGCAGCAGGTACGCCGGAACGCCGAGGACCAGCGGGACGATGACGCTGTACACCAGACCGAGGTCGTGGTGGAACGGGACCCAGGAGGCCACCGCGCCGTCGTCGCGCAGGGGCCAGGTCCGGTCGATGAGTTCGGCCTCGGCGATCAAGTTTTGGTGGGAAACCATCACACCTTTCGGCCGCCCGGTCGACCCGGACGTGAACTGGAGTATCGCGGTGTGCCGCGGGCCGATCTCCGCGGGCGTCCATTCGTCGGCCGGCTCGACCGCGATGTCGTCCGTTTCGATCAGGATCAGGTCCCGCAATTCCGCCGCGTCGGGAAATCGAGTGCGCAATTCCCGCAGTTCCCGGCCGGTTGTCAACACGGTCCGCGTCCCGGCCGCGTCGGCGATCCGGCGCAGCCGCTCGAGATCGTGCCGTCCCCGCGGCATCTTCACCGGTGCGACCGCGACGCCCGCGTACAGGCATCCCGCGAAGGCGCTGACGAACTCGAGGCCATAAGGGCAGGCGAGCACGACATTGCCGCCGACGCAGCCCCGTCGCCGGAGCAGCGCGGCGCACGCACGGGCCGAGCGGTCGAGATCCGCCCAGCTCGCCCGCTCCGCGATTTCCACACTGCCGGAGAGGAATGCGCAGAACAGGTCGTCCGGGGACTCCGCCGCACGCCTCCGCAGGATTTCGACCAGCGTTCCCGCAAGAGATTCGGATTCATCGTGGATATCGTTCACAGGGGAACTCCTCACTTGGCAGACACCCAAGTAAGGCCAAGCTAGAGGCGCCGGTCGTCAAGGGTCAACCAGGTACGACCAAAGACGGGAAGAAACCCACCATTGGTATCTCCGCCGATAGACGAAGGGACAGCGGTCGACAGTACGATCCGCCAGTTCCCTTGACGGCCCCGGGCACCGGACGTGACGGTGGGGCCACGTCCCGCTACCGACGAGACCGGGAACAGCGGGTCGAACGGACGGCGGCCAACCGATTCCGGGAGATGTGCGTGGTTCTGCATCCCGATCCGAGCAACCCGTGGTTCTCGATACCGCGGCCGAGGCAGGCGCCGCGGTACCGGCTGGTGTGCTTCGCGCACGCGGGCGGTTCGGCGGCGTCCTTCTCCGCCTTGAGCGCCGCACTTCCGCCGGACGCGGAACTGTGGGCCACCCAGCTGCCCGGCCGGTTCAGCCGGTTCGACGAGCCGGTCGCGACCAGCCTGCCGGACCTGGTCGCCCGGATCGCGGACGCGCTCCGGGCGGCCGCCGGACCGGAAACGCCGATCGCGTTGCTGGGGCAGAGTTTCGGTGGTCTGCTCGCGGTCGAGGTCGCGAGGCGGCTCGAAGCCGACCGGCCCGCGCTGGCGCTGGTGCTGCTGTCCGCCTCCCCGCCGCACCTGCTCCTGCCGTTGCCCGCGGTCTCCCGCGATCAGCTGCCGGATCTGCTGCTCCGCACCGACGACAGCGCGCAGGACATCCTGGGGTGTGACGAGCTCCGGGACATCGTGCTCGACGCTGTCTGGGCCGACATCGAGCTGCTGCGCCAGGTTCCCCAGTACGAGCGGCCCGCACTCGGCTGCCCGGTGCACGCGATCGCGGGTGCCCGCGACAGCGAGATCGGCGCGGCGGAGATGGCGCAGTGGCAGCGGTACACGGAGTCGGTCTTCACCATCGACGAACTGCCGGCACCGCACTTGATCGCCTCGGCGCACCCGGCCGGCCTCGGCAACACCGTCACCGAACTCCTTCGATCAGACCTGACGCGGCACCGGAACAACGCTCCGGCCCGCCGGACTGGAGGGCGATAGCGTGCACGCGAACACCACCCGTGTCCTGACCCACCTGCGCGAGTTCCGCGAGGACGACACCCGGCCGGCGATCATCACCGCCGACGGCGTGTGCACTTACGGCGACCTGCGCCGCCGGGTCACCCAGTACGCGGAAGTGCTGGCCTGCCTGGGGCTGCGTCCGCACGACGCCGTGGCGATCAGCATCGAGCACGGACCGGACGCGGTGGCGGCGATCTTCGCCACGCTGGAGGTCGGCGCGGCCTTCGTGTGGCTGGACGCCGGCCAGCCGGCAGCGAGGAACCAGAACGTCGTCCGTGAGTGCGCGGCCCGGTACCTGATGACCGACAGCGGTCAGCGGGGTAAGCGCCTGGTCGCCGAACTCGCCGGGCTGAACCTGGGCCTCCTGCGGATCGGTGACTCCTCGACGGCTTTCATCGAGCGCGTCAGCCGCGACCGCGGCCCGACGACCTTGCCGGCCGACACCGCCACGGTCGTCTACACCTCCGGCTCGACCGGGACCCCCAAGGGGATCGTCCTGACGCGGACCACCATCGACCAGCTCACCGAGTGGTACGCCGGCCAGGTCGGCCTGTCGCCGCGGGCGCGGCAGTTCCAGTGGGCGCAGTTCACCTACGACGCCGCCTGCGTGGAGATCTTCTCCGCGGTCCGCGGCGGCGCGACCCTGGTCATGCCACCGCCGGAGGTCAAGTCGGACGTGCGCGCGGTCGTGGAGTGGCTCCGCCGCGAGGAGGTGACTCACCTGGTGACCGCGCCCAGCCTCTACCGCGCGCTCACCGACGCCCTGGACAGCACCGGTGCGGCCGCGCTCGACCGGGTGCGGGTGCTCACCGTGTCCGGTGAGGAACTGCGGCCTTCGCTCGTCACGAAGATGCGCGCCGCCTTCCCCCGGGCCGACATCTACAACATGTACGGTCAGACCGAGAACATCCTGGCCACCTTTCACCTGGTCACGCCGGACGACGAGCACGCGCCGGCCGTGCCGGTCGGGCGTGCCCTGCCGGGGCGCGAGGTGGTGCTGCGCACCGCCGGCGGCGACGAGGTCGCCGAAGGCGAGGTCGGCGAGGTGTGGGTGCGCAGCCGGTTCCTGGCGCCCGGTTACCTCAACGACCCCGAGTCGACCGCCGCGGCCTTCTTCCCCGACCCGCACGGCGAACCGGGGTTCCGGATGTACCGGACGGGCGATCTGGCCAGCCGGCGGCCCGGCGGTGACCTGGTCTTCCACCGGAGGACGGACAACCAGGTCAAGGTGCACGGCGTGCGGGTGGAGCTGGGCGAGATCGAAGCCGCGCTCCTCGACGTGGTGGACGTCGTGCACGCCGGGGTGGTGGTGCGGGAAGTCGGCGAAGGGCGGTCCCAGCTGGTGGGCTACGTCCAGCTCAGCGCCGGTGCCGCGGTGTCACCGGACCGGCTGAAGGCGGCGCTCGCGCAACGACTGCCGCGCAACATGGTGCCGGCGCGGTTCGTCGTGCTCGACGAGATGCCGCTGACGACGTTCGGGAAGATCGACCGCAGGCGGTTGCCCGCCGTGACGCCCGATTCCGGCGAAGCCGGTACCGCGGTCGGCAGCGCGACCGAGCGGCGGCTGGCCCTCATCTGGTCGCGGATCCTCGCCGTACAGCCGCAAGGCCAGGAGGCGGACTTCTTCGCGCTGGGCGGCGATTCCCTCACCGTCCCCCGGGTCCGCGAGGCCGTCCTGGCCGGCTTCGGCGTCGACGTCCCGCTGAACGCTTTTTACGAGTGCCCGAAGCTGCACCAGCTGGCCACGCGGGTCGACGAGCTGGTTCCGCACGCATCAGCGGATTCACCTTGAGGCAACATCCGTCACGGACTGCGCAATCTTTGTCAGAAGCTCCCTTTTGATCCCCGTTAGAGTCGTTTCCCAGAGACGTTGCTCGTATCTCGGTGCCATACGGCGTACTCCCGAAAGAGTGATGACCGATGCCAGAGAGAAAGATTCACGTCTATGTCGGACCGACGTGTCCGGCGGATGAGATACTCCAAAGGTTTCCAGACGTGGTGGTACATCCACCCGCGGCGCACGGGGACTTCTTTTCCCCGGAACTCGAGTCCGGAGACGTGGCGGTCGTCGTCGACGGTTTCTACCACCACAAGCTGGGCCTGCGACACAAGGAATACCTGTACGCGCTGGACCGAGGCGTGACCGTGATCGGCGCGGCGAGCATAGGCGCCCTGCGGGCCCTGGAACTGGATTCCTTCGGAATGCGGGGCGTCGGAGCCGTCTACGAGCTCTACCGGGCGGGAGTGTTCGACGGTGACGATGCGGTGGCGGTGGCCCACGAGGACGAAGCACCGTACTCGAGCCTGAGTGTTCCCCTCGTGAACCTGCACGCGGCGGCACAAGCCGCGAGCATCGCGGGAATCCTGCCGGCGGCGGACGTCGACAACGTTGTCTCCGCCCTCCGCGCGGAGTACTACCCCTCCCGGACGCCGGCTCGCGTCCTGCACATCCTTCGCCGGTCGGGCCGGCCCGAACTGGCGGAATGGTACGAACGCCAGGTGGCCGACGACCCGCACGTCTTCGATCGGAAGCGCCGGGACTGCCTCGCCGCGGTGGACGCGGCGCACCACCTCAGCACCGCCGGCGCCGTCGGACGGGTGACGGGAGCGAAGGACGCCGACTGGAAGACCGTGTTCCTCCGCACCTGGGGCAACCATTTCGCCGGTAGAACCGGGGACCCGCCACTGGGCCGGCGCATCGCCTATCAGCAGATCTTCAACCCCGATTATTCGCGCGTCTGGGACCATTACCTGGAGGAGACCTACCGGCGTGACCACCGGGAATCCGCACACAGCTTCGCGGATTCCGTGGCCCGGCGGATCGGCGTGGCCGGGTTCCCCCTCTCGGCGGCGCGTGAAAAGAAGGATTGGCTGTACGACTTCATCTGCCCGATGCCCGACCTGAACGACCCGTTCGAAGTGGAACTCCTGCTGAGCGCGGAGGAGCCGTCGGATGTCGAAGCCGTTTCCTGGCACCTCCGGCAGACGCAGGAATTCAGCGGCCGGAACACCGGCCCCGCGCGGCAGGACACGACGACCGTGCTCTCCGAGGACGCCAGCAAGATCCTGCTGTGCGGCATCTGGGAAATACCGTCCGGGCAACTGGCACGCGAGTACCGCAGCCGCGGTATTCCCAACATCAAGACGGCGGTCGCGATCCTTCAGCCGTTCATCGTCGGAGCCATCAAGGAGCAGAAATACCTGCGATCGGAAACGGCATGACCAGGAAAATCGTCCTCAGGGGAACGCACCGGGCCGCATCGGCCGAAACGACCTGGTCGCACATCGAGCCGATGCTGGGCGACTTCGGCATCACCCGGGTCGCGGACGTGACCCACCTGGACCACATCGGCATCCCCGTGATGGTCGCCGTCCGGCCCCTGTCGGAGACCTACGGCACCTCCCAGGGCAAGGGCGCGACCCCGCTCCTGGCGCGGATCTCCGCGGCGATGGAGTCGATCGAGATGTGGCACGCGGAGAACTTCGACTGCCCCCGCTTCGAAGCGACCGCACACGACCTCCGATTGCCGTACCCGATCCGGGCGCTGAACGTGTCCCGGCTGCATCAGCCGCTCGACCGGGTGCGGCTCAGCTGGACCTACGGCCACACGGTGTCCGGCGGTGAACCGGTGCCGCTCCCGGTCCAGTTGCTGCGCCTGTCGTCGGTCGGCGGCAGCCTCTGGGAACCCCGCGTGTTCAAGACCACGTCCAACGGTCTCGCGTCGGGCAACACCTTCCCGGAGGCCTGCCTGCACGGCATCTACGAGGTGATCGAACGCCACGCGCTGGCCGGTCTCAGCTCTTCGCGAGCGGACTCCCGCGTGCAGATCGACCTGCCCTCGATCGAGGACGAGCACCTCAGGTCGCTGCTCGACCGGCTGGCCGGCGCGGACACCCAGTGCGAGGTGGCCATGGTCCGCAACGACCTGTCGATTCCCGTGTTCGTGGCCTTCATCTGGTCCCCGCTCTACCCGCTCGTCGCGGCGGGTTCCGGTGCGCACATGGACGTCTCCGTCGCCATGAGCCGCGCGATCACCGAAGCGGTCCAGACCCGCCTCACGAGGATCTGCACCACGCGCGACAACCTGCCCTCCG
This sequence comes from Amycolatopsis sp. cmx-4-37, assembly GCA_049998055.1. Taxonomy (GTDB): domain Bacteria; phylum Actinomycetota; class Actinomycetes; order Mycobacteriales; family Pseudonocardiaceae; genus Amycolatopsis. Next base: position 177,391 of record JAEBEK010000001.1, read on the forward strand.
ACTACCAGCCACCCCACGTGGCCGATCCCCTGTTGTCCGAGGTCGCGGGGCGGCCCCTCGACGACGTGACCGAGGGGTACGGCGGCGCCCACGACGATCTCGACACCGAGCTGCAGGACGTCGCCACCCGGGTCGAAAAGCTCACCGGGATGCCACCGGTCGTGGCCGAAATGTCCACCCGGCCCGATGTCTTCTCCGTGGTCCGGGTGGTCTGCCCCGGTCTCGACTACCCCGGCAAGGGCGGGAACAGCATTCCGCGAGCCATGCCCTCGAAGACTCCCGCCTGAGCCACCGAGGGTTTCCGCCACATCCGCGCTCCACCAGTCCGAGGTGATCACGTGAGTGACGTCCACATTGCTCTCCCCTCGTCTTTGGCGCAGTTCACCGGAGGCGTCCGCAATTTTTCTGTGCCAGGGGAAACGGTGCGTCAGGTGCTGGAGAACATGCACGACGCGTTTCCGCTCCTCACCGGACGCGTCGTCAACGACAGCTTCCAGCCCCTGCCTTTCGTCCGCGTCTACGTCGGCGAGGAAGACGTACGCGACCTGGGGCCGGTGGACTCCGCCGTCGCGCCCGGAAGCACAGTGATGATCCTGGCCGCCGTCGCCGGTGGCTGAAGCACACGACGAAAGGAGCCTTACCACAGGAAATCGGAAAGAACTTCGGCCCAAGAGTCCTACGCACAGAAAGAGACTCGAATGGAAACAGCACCACAGGTCATGGCCGGCCATCTGCTGAGCGAAGTGGAGCCGATCAACGGCACCCTGGACGTCCTCGCGGACGAAAACGCCCGGCAGCAGCTCGACCGGCTCGTCGAATACCTGATGACGCCCGAGTCGGAGTCGTTCCAGACGGTCGGTATGTCGACCCAGACCCACACCGGCACCGACACTGGTCCCTCGAGCACCAACACCGTTCCTGACGCGGACAGCGACAGCGAATGGCAGTGGGACGACGAGTGACGTAACCCGTCCGGAGACGTCCTGAGGCCGTCCCGCACACCCGGTGATCCCGTCGTGTGCGCAAGCCTCGGGGACTCCTGAATCGGGGCGGGTCGCGCGGGAAACGACGGCCCGCCCCGATTCGCCTGTTCGACAAGTGCAAGCCTTCAGCTCAGCGACAAGGGAGACGTCTTGGACAACGCGACGATTCTGATTGTCACGTCCAGGTGGGACACGACGGCTTACGCCGCGGCCGAGATCCTGCGCAGGAACGGCCGGGAGGTGGCCTTCTTCTACCCCGAGGACATTCCGCAGCGGGCGCAGCTCGAAATGCAGTACCGGCAAGGGAAGTGGGCCAACCGGCTGTACACCGAAGACGGATCGATCGACCTCGACGACATCAAGGCCGTCTGGTGGCGGAAGCCCTACGTGTCCCGGCCCGCGGAGTCGCTCTCCCGCGTGCAGTTCCCCTACGCCAGGCGAGAGAGCGAATACGCGATGAAAGGGATGTGGGAGCTGCTGCTCAACAATCCCGACGTCTACTGGATGAGCAACCCGCACAACATCCGCCGGGCCGGCAACAAGGTCATCCAGATGGAAAAGGGCACGGCCCTCGGCCTGGTATCACCGAAAACCCTCATCACCAATGATCCCGACGACGTGCGCAAGTTCTACGACGAGACCTCCCAGCGGATGGTCTTCAAGTCCATGACCGGACCGTTCCTGCTCCCCGGGGAGGTCGAAGAGCCCTACACCGCCGAAACCTTCGTCCCCGGCCTGCCGCTCGTCCGGCCGTTCACCGACGAGGACATGGAGAACGTCGACAGCGTGCGGCAGAGCGCCTGCATGTTCCAGGAACTCGTCGAGAAGAAGCACGAGTTGCGCGTCACCGTCTTCGAAGACCGGATCTTCACCTGCCGGATCGATTCCCAGAAGAACGAACTCACCCGGTACGACTGGCGCCGTCAGGACTCGCTGCCCCAAGCGACCGTGGGCGAGCTCCCCGACTCCATCGCGGACGCGTGTCTCAAGCTGCTCGACGAGTTCGACCTGCGCTTCGGGGCTTTCGACTTCATCGTGACGCCGGACGACGAGCACATCTTCCTGGAGGTGAACCCGAACGGCCAGTGGCTGTTCGTCCAAGAGTGGGTGCCGCAGCTGAGGCTCATGCAGACCTTCGTGGACATCATGATGCGCAACTCCTGACCGGGCCCCGTGATCCCGGCTCGCCGCCCCGCCCGACGTCGTGAGGTCCCCCTGTGAAGACTCGAGAATCGCCCAGCACCTCCTCCTCGGAGGAGCTTCTCTTCGGCGGCCCGTTGCTCTACCTGAACGGTTCGAGCACCCACGACGGCGCTTTCGGCCGGCTCGGCCTGTGGTCGGTGGTGCGGACCCTGCCGCCGCTCATCCGCACCACCGTCCGGCTCGCGCGTGGCGCCGACGCGGCGGCGGTGCGGCTGGTCGCCGCCGCCGAGGTGGGGCGCGGTGTCGCGCAGGGCGTCGGCCTGGTCGCCGTCAACTCCGCCCTCGCGGCCGTGCTGGCCGTGGGCGAAGCGGCCGACCGGCTGGGCCACGCCCTGCCGTCACTCGTGCTGATCGCGGTCACCGCGGTGCTGGGCGCCCTGTTCTCGGCGGCCTCCACCTACGGCGCGGGGCGGCTCGAACCCAAGGTGGAACGGGCCGCCACCGAGCAGTACCTGACGTCCGCCTCGCGAGTGGAACTGGCCGCACTCGAGGACGACCAGTTCCGCCGGCTGCTCGACACCGCCCAATACGGCGCGCCCGCCGCCCGCCGGATGGTCAGCCACTGCACCCGGGTGATCACCGCACTGCTTTCCCTGGCCACCGCCGCGAGCGTGCTGACCGTGCTGCACCCGGCGCTGCTGCCGTTGCTGGCGCTGATGGTCGTCCCCCGCTCGTGGGGAACGCTGGTCACCACCCGCCGCCGCTACGAGAGTTTCCGCACCTGGGTGCAGCACACCCGCGCCAGCCGGGTGCTGAGCACCGAGCTCACCGCCGTCGAAGCCGCGCCGGAAATCCGGGTCCACCAGGTCGGGCCCTTCCTGCTGAAGCACTTCCGCAGCATGTCCGCCAACTCCGAGGCCGAACAGACCAGGCTGGCCACGCTCGACGCGCGCACCGGGCTGTGGGTGGCGGTCTGGACCGGGTTCGCCGCCGCCACCACCTACTGCACGCTGGGCGCCCTCGCCTGGGGCGGTGCCATGGCGATGTCGGTCGCGGGCACCGCTGTGCTCGCGCTGCGCACCGGCACGGCCAGCCTCGGCGGCATGATCCAGGCGATCAACAACCTCTACGACGAAAGCTTGTTCGTCGGCGACCTCGACCGCCTGCGCGCCAAGGCCGCCGACTGGGCGATCCCGGCCGGCGGCCTGGACGTGCCGCAACACCCCCACCACATCAAGTTCGACCAGGTCACCTTCCGCTACCCCGGAACCGACGCGAACGCACTCCCGGCCCTCGACGACGTCTCGCTCAGCATCCCGACCGGACGGATCACCGCCCTGGTCGGGGAGAACGGCTCGGGCAAGTCCACTTTGGTCAAGTTGCTCGCCGGCCTCTACCTCCCGGACACCGGCAGCGTTCTCTGGGACGACGTCCCCACCTCCCGGGCCGACCGGCAGCAGGTGTTCGGCCGGATCGCCATGGTGGCCCAGGACTTCAAGCGCTGGCCGTTCACCGCGCGCGTCAACGTCGTCATCGGCGACTCCCCCGCGCCCGACGACGACCAGCGCCTGAAAGACGCCGCCGACCAGGCGGGCGCCACCCCGGTGATCCAGGACCTGCCCCGTGGCTGGGCCACGCTGCTGGCCCTCGGATATCAGGGCGGCCACCAGCTCAGCGGCGGCCAGTGGCAGCGTCTGGGCATCGCCCGCTCCCACTACCGGGTCGCTCCGATCCTGATCGTCGACGAGCCGACCGCCGCGCTCGACGCCCGTGAAGAACAACGGGTGTTCGACCAGATTCGCGAGCGGGCCGAGGGCGGGCAGACCGTCATCCTCATCACCCACCGGATGGCGTCCGTGCGCCACGCGGACCTCGTGCACGTGCTCGACCGGGGCCGGCTGGTCGAATCCGGCACCCCCGACGAGCTGCTGGACCTGGACCAGGGGCATTTTCGCGGCTTGTACGAGATCCAGGCCGCTCAGTTCGACCGGATGGCCGGCACCACCCCACCGCCGGTGGCGGCGGACCGCCTCTGACGCGAGGGCTGCCCGTCCGGTGAGGAAGGATCTTCGTGGTACTTGCCCACGCCCCACGGCCGGTGAGCTCGGTGGCCGATCCCGTCCGGGAGGGGCCCGACGTCGTACTGGTGGACGACACCCTCCCCCCGGTCGGTACACCCGGTTCCGCGGTCATCGCCGGACTACCGGGGAGATGACGCGGGGATGGCGTTGTCGATGAGGACGGCGGCGATGGCCGCGGCGGTGGGGAACGAGTCGCGGTCGAGGACTCGGGTGCGGGCCGAGGCGCCGTCGATGAGCAGGGCCAGTTGTTCGCCGAGTTGTTCGGGGTCGGTGGCGCCGGCTTCGCGGGCGGTTGCGGTGAGCCGCGCGGCGATGGCGGTCTTGTAGTCGCGCGCGTACCGGGATGCGGGGTGCTGGGGGTCGTGGAGTTCGACGGCCGCCGCGATGTAGGGGCACAGGGGCGTGGACGCGGGCATCTCGAAGGCGGCGAGGAGCCGTTCGCGGGGCGTGAGGTCGGTGCGGTCGAAAACGTCGGGCAGGACGTCGGGATCGAATCGGCGCAGGTATTCGGCGATGAGTTCGTCCTTGCCGGCGAAGTGCTGGTAGGCCGTGCGCTTGGACACCTGGGCCACGGCGCAGAGCTCGTCCATGCCGGTGCGGTTGATGCCCTGATCGCGGAACAGCTGCTGTGACGCGTCGAGGATGCGCTCACGTGCGCCCCGGCCACTTTGGACCGGTACTACCCGTTCCCGGTCCGCGACGGCGAACCCGACCGGACGAACAACGTGCGCGGACCCGAGTACCTGCGGGCGATGCGCGGGCTGATCCACCGCGCCGGCGTCCGGATCCTCGACCACCACCCCGCACTCGAGCTGCTGCTGCGCCCCGACGGTTCAGTGGGCGGCGCGGCCGGCGTCCGCCGTCAGGCGGGCGGGAACTGGCAGGTCCGGGCGGGTGCGGTCGTGCTGGCCACCGGCGGCACGGCGTTCCGCTCCCACCTGCTCGGCTCGCGCGGCAACACCGGCGACGGCCACCTCATGGCCGTCGAGGCCGGCGCCCGGTTGTCCGGCATGGAGTTCTCGAACCACTACACGCTCGCCCCGGCCTTCTCGACGATGGCGCGGTCGATGACGTACCTGTTCGGCACCTACACCGACGCCGACGGGCGGATCATCGAGCTGCCGTCCGGCCCGGACCGCAACTGCGCCCTCGGTGCGGCGATGCTGCGCGGCCCGGTGTTCACGACGCTCGACCGCGCGCCGGAGTGGGTGCGCCGCAAGATGCCGGTGGTGCAGCCGAACTTCCTGCTGCCGTTCAGCCGTCGCGGAATCGACCCGTACACCGACCGGTTCGAGGTCACCCTGCTCGGCGAAGGCACCATCCGCGGCGTCGGCGGGCTGGTCGTCGCCTCGGACGGCGCCACGGACGTGCCCGGGCTCTTCGCCGCGGGCGACGTCGCCAGCCGGGTCCCGGTGGTCGGCGCGATCTCCGGCGGCGGCTCGCCCAACTCGGCGTGGGCGGTGTCGTCGGGCACCTGGGCCGGCCGCGCCGCGGTCCGGCACGCCCGTTCGGCCGCCCCCGCGCCCCTGCACCCGGCGGGCCGCGCCGGTATCGGGCCCAGTGGACGTCCGGCCACAGTGGACACCACCGCCGTCGTCGACGTCGTGCGGGAGGAGCTGAACGCCTACGACAAGAACATGCTCCGCGACGAGCCGGGTCTCCACGCCTCTTTGTCTACATTGGATTCACTGTGGACGGAGGTCGAGGCCGCTTTGCCGGGCGACGGCCGCGACGCCGTCGCCGCCCGCGAGACCGCGTCCCTGGTCGCCATGGGCCGCTGGGTCAAGGAAGCCGCGCTGCGCAGGCGGGAAACCCTCGGCATGCACTGGCGCACGGACGACCCCGCCTGGCAGGAGGCCGCCGCATGATCGAAGTCGTGCTCGCCGACCGGTGCATCGCCTGCGACAAGTGCGTCCAGGTCTGCCCCAGCGACGTCTTCGACGCCGTGCCGGACGCGCCGCCGGTCATCGCGCGGCAGAACGACTGTCAGACCTGCTTCCTCTGCGAGCTGTACTGCCCGGTCGACGCGCTGTTCGTCGACCCCGACTGCCGCACCCCCGTCACCGTCGACGAAACCGCCGTGCGGGCGGGCGACTGGCCCGCGCAGTACCGGCGCGACTCCGGCTGGGGCCGGGCGAGCCGCACCCACCCGAACGAAAGCTGGCGGATGAGCGACATCTTCGCCGCCGCCCGCGCCCTCGGACAGGAGACCCCGTGACGCTCGAGTTCATCGGTTGCGCCGCCGGCCGCCAGGCCAGCGAGATCATCCCGCCCGAAGGCCCGATCATCCAGCCCGGCTACCTCCGCGAAGTCGCCCGCACCCACGAAGAAGCCGGGTTCGACCGGGTGCTGATCGCCCAGTCGGCGAGCAGCCCGGACGGGTTCGTGCTCGCCGACCAGGTCCTCGCCGCCACCGACCGGCTCGGCGTGCTGCTCGCCCACCGGCCCGGGTTCGTCGCGCCGACCCAGCTGGCCCGCAAGTTCGCCACGCTCGACGCGTTCCACCCCGGCCGGATCGCGCTGCACGTGATCACCGGCGGCGACGACGCCGACCAGGCCCGCGACGGCGACTTCACCGACAAGCCCACCCGCTACCGCCGCACCGACGACTTCCTGACGGTCGTGCGCCGCACCTGGGACTCGGCCGAGCCGTTCGACCACGAAGGCGAGTTCTACCGGGTCCGCGGCGGGCGCTCGGACGTCCGGCCCGAGCGCCCGATCCCGGTGTACTTCGGCGGCGCGTCGGCCGACGCGATCCGGGTCGGTGCGCAGCACGCCGATGTCTACGCGTTCTGGGGTGAGCCCCTGGCCGGGATCGCCGAGCGCATCGACGAGGTCCGCGCGGCCGCACCCGGGCGGGACATCGCGTTCAGCGTCAGCCTCCGGCCGATCCCGGCCGCCACCGAGGCCGAGGCCTGGGGTCGCGCGCGCGACATCCTGCGGCTGACGCAGGACCGCGTCGGCGAGTTCAAGGGCCGGCGTGACTCGAGCGAAGCCGTCGGCTCACAACGGCTGCTGGAGGCCGCGGCGAGCGGTGAAGTGGTCGACGAACGGCTGTGGACGGCGGTGGCGAAGACGACCGCCGCCGCCGGGAACTCGACCGCGCTGGTCGGCAGCTACGAGCAGGTCGCGGACGCGCTGCTCGACTACGTCCGGCTCGGCGTCGGCACGCTGCTGATCCGCGGCTTCTCGCCGCTGGCCGACGCCCGCGACTACGGCACCCTCGTCAGGCTGGTCCGGGAGAAGGCCGACGCCGTTACCGATGCGGCCAAAAGCAGGCCGACCCCTGAGCGGCCCGCAACCTTTGCTGCAGAACGATTCGGCCGTGGCTGTGGTCGGATCGGTAACGGACAACACAGTACCGTCGGGGCATGAAGCCGAGCACGTCCCACTGGGGCGCCTTCTCCGCCGAGGTCGACGCCGACGGCCGGCTGCGGGTCGAGCCGCACCCGGCCGACCCGGCGCCGTCGCCGCTGCTGGGCAACCTGGCCGCCGCGCTGGACCACCCGAGCCGGGTGGCCCGGCCGGCCGTCCGCCGCGGCTGGCTCGACCACGGCCCCGGTCCGGACGACCGCCGCGGCCGCGACGAGTTCGTCGAGGTGCCCTGGGACGAAGTGCTCGACCGGCTGGCCGCCGAACTGGGCCGCGTCCGGACCGAGCACGGCAACCAGGCGATCTTCGGCGGCTCCTACGGCTGGGCGAGCGCCGGGCGGTTCCACCACGCGCAAAGCCAGCTGCACCGGTTCCTGAACACGATCGGCGGTTTCACGGCGTCGCGGAACACCTACAGCAACGGGACGTCGTCGGTGCTGCTGCCGCACGTCGTCGGCGACGCGCACGCGGTGCTGCGGCAGGCGTCGACCTGGCCGACGATCGCCGAGCACACCGAGCTGATCGTCGCGTTCGGCGGGGTGCCGGAGAAGAACGTCTTCGTCACGCCCGGCGGGGTCACGGTCCACGGCACGCCGGGACACCTCGCGCGGTTCGACGGCCGGGTCGCCCTGATCAGCCCGCTGCGTGACGACCTGCCGTCCACGGTGGACTCACGGTGGTACCCGATCAAGCCCGCGACCGACACCGCGCTGATGCTGGCGCTGGCCCACACGCTCGTCGTCGAAAACCTGCACGACCGGGCGTTCCTCCACCGCTACTGCGTCGGCTCCCGGAGGTTCGAGCGGTACCTGCTCGGCGCGGCGACCGACGCGGACTGGGCGGCCCGGATCACCGGCATCCCGGCGTCCGACATCGTCGCGCTCGCCCGGGAGATGGCCGCGCACCGGACGCTGGTCACGGTGACGTGGTCGCTGCAGCGCACCGAACACGGCGAGCAGCCGGTGTGGGCGGGCATCGCGCTGGCCGCGATGCTCGGGCAGATCGGCCTGCCCGGCGGCGGGTTCGGCCACGGCTACGGCTCGATGGGCGACGTCGGTGACACCGGGCCCGAGCTGCGGGTCCCGTACCTGCCCCAGGGCGTGAACCCGGTCGGCGAGTTCATCCCGGTCGCGCGGATCGCCGACCTGCTGCTGCACCCCGGCGACCCCTACGACTACAACGGCGAGCTCCGCCGCTACCCCGATATCCGGCTCGTGTACTGGGCCGGCGGCAACCCGTTCCACCACCACCAGGACCTCAACCGCCTGCGCGACGCCTTCACCCGCCCGGACACGGTGGTCGTCCACGAACCGCACTGGACGGCCACCGCCCGCCACGCCGACATCGTGCTGCCCGCCACGACCGCGCTGGAGCGCGAGGACATCGGCTCCGGCCGCCGGGACACGCACGTGATCGCGATGCACCGGATCGCCGCTCCCGCCGGCGAAGCGCGGGACGACTACGCGATCTTCGCTTCGCTGGCGGAGCGGCTCGGCGACTCGGCGGAGTTCACCGAAGACCGCACGCCCCGGCAATGGCTCGAGCACCTGTACCGCGGCTGGCGCACCGAACCGTCGTTCGCGGAGTTCTGGGCGGCGGGCGAGCTCCGCCTGCCCCCCGGGCGCGAGCACCACACGCTGTTCGCGGAGTTCCGCGCGGACCCCGACGCCCATCCGCTGCGCACCCCGAGCGGCCGCATCGAGATCACGTCGGCGACCATCGCGGGCTTCGGCTACCCGGACTGCCCCGGCCACCCGGTCTGGCTGCCACCGAGTGAGTCCGGGCCGTTGTGGCTGATCGCGAACCAGCCGCACACCCGCCTGCACAGCCAGCTCGACGCCGGCGACACCAGCCGCGCGGGCAAGGTGGCGGGCCGCGAGCGGATCCGGCTCAACCCGGCCGACGCGGCGGCCCGCGGCATCGCGACCGGCGACGTGGTCCGGGTGTTCAACCAGCGCGGCGCCTGCCTGGCCGGTGCCGCCCTGGACGACGCGGTGCGCCCCGGCGTGGTCCAGCTGCCGACCGGCGCGTGGTTCGACCCGGTCGACGACCACCCGTCGGGACCGCTGTGCGTCCACGGCAACCCGAACGTCCTGACCGCCGACATCCCGTCGTCGCGGTTGTCGCAGGGCTGCGCGGGCCAGCACGCGGCCGTCGACGTCGAACGCTTCGACGGCCCCCTCCCGGAAGTCCGGGTCCTGCGTCCGCCGATCGAGAGAGGACACCCATGATCGCCCTGCAGCCCGTGACGTCCGAAAGCCGGTTGCGCGAAGCGTTCGGCTGCTTCCCGTCCGGTGTCACCGCCGTGTGCGCCCTGATCGACGGCGTCCCCCACGGGATGGCCGCCGGCTGCGCAAGATCGGCGTCGAGCTGAAGCTGAACGCCGTGCCCCCGGCCAAGTACGTCGAACAGCAGTCCGCCGGCAACTTCGACCTGACCGCGGTCGCCGTCACCCGTGCCGACCCGGACGTGCTGCGCAACCTCTTCTACAGCAAGGGACAGAACCTCTGGCACCTGCCGCCGAGCCGGCTGGACACCTACCTGGAACAGCAGCTGGCGGCTGGCTCCGACGCCGAGCGCCAGCAGGCGGGTCACGAACGCGGTGAACTGGATCATCGACCACGCCGACAGCGTCCCGCGCCTGCTGCCGGGTGATCCGGTGGCACTCATGCTCAACGGGCGCGGTGGCGGCGAGGCCGCTTCCCCGCAGGACATCGCCCGCGTCTCCGCGGAACTGGGCTTCGACGGGCCGATCGTCGAGCAGTACGCCCGGGCCCTGGCCGGCGCGGCGCACGGCGACTTCGGGCAGTCCATCCAAAGCGGACTTCCGGTGTCCGGGATGATCTCGGCGGCGCTGCCCCGGACGTTGCAGCTCGGTGCGGCGGCGCTGATCTTGTCCCTGGTGGCCGGCACGGCGCTGGCGGTGTCGGCCCCCACCAGTAGCAAGCGCACATGCCCCCCTCACAACGAAGCTCGGCAGCTCGTGCGTCCGGGGTTACCTCGACCGACCAGGGCAGGGAGAAGACCCGACAGAGCTCGCCCGGTCGCCGGCGAGGCGGTCGCCACTGGCCGTCCCCAGTCGCCGCGATCGTTCGAGGCCAGCCGGAAGACGACCGGCTCCCCAGGTAAGTCGTTACCTTCTCAGTGAATGGACGGCGGCAAGAACGCCGTCGGCGCGGACGGACCACCCCACGATCCGATCCTTTGTGGACGATCGGGCTCCGGTCGGACACCGAAGCAGGGGGCACGCTTCCCCGCGCCAGCTGTCCACCGGAGCCGTGCGCCGGGTCAGGCCGGGCTCACCGTGACCGGGTGGCGGACGACCGCGCCGAATAGGTAGCCCTGCGTGTTGTACGGCGCGACGTCCGGCTGCGCCGCGCCGGTGACGTCGGTGGCGCGCGCCCGCAGGGTGTACTCCCCGGCCGCGCGGGGGCGCCACGGGAACTCCCACTGCAGCCAGCCGCGGTCGAGCGCGGGGCTGATCGGTTTCGCGGGCTTCCACGTGACGCCGTCCGTGCTCACCTCGACTCGCCGGATGCGGCCGTGTCCCGACCAGGAGCGGCCGCGCAGCACCTGCGGCTGCCCGGCCGTCAACGTCGCGCCCCACGGGAGCTCGAACGCGCTCTTCACCACCTGTTCGGTGACGAGCGTGCCGTCGGCCGGGTAGGCCGGGCCCAGCAGCCGGTAGTACTGCGTGTTCCACGGCGACACAAGCGGCGTCGCCGACACCTCGATCCGGCCCAGCCACTTGATCGACGAGATCCCGGCCCACGACGGCACCACCAGCCGCACCGGGAAACCGTGGTCGGGTGGCAGCGGCTGCCCGTTCATCTCGTAGGCGAGCAGGACGTCTTCCAGCGCCTTCGCCACCGGCAGCGGCCGGCGCACCTTGCCGAGGTTCACCCCCGCCGCCACGTAGTCGGGGTCGAGCCCCTCCGGCAGGACGTCGACGGCGTGCCGGGTGAGCCCGGCCCGCGCGAGCACCGTCGCGAGCCGGACGCCGCGCCAGCGCGCGACCCCGACCGCGCCGAGTTTCCACGCCGTTCCGGCGACGGTCTGGCCCTGCTGGCTGGTGAAGAAGCTCCGCCCGTTCCCGGCGCATTCGATGAACGCGGTGAGCGTCTCGGACGGTAGCGCGCGCAGGTCCCGGTACGACAGCTCGATCGGTGCCTCGGCGGTCGGCGAGCCGCGCAGCCCCGAGCCGAACAGCTTCAGCCGCCAGCCGGCGGCGTCCAGCACCGGCGTCGACGTGTGGTCGCGCACGAAGAACCGGTCGATCGGGGTCAGGTAGCCCTGCCCGCGCATCGCTTCCCAGCGGGTCTCGGCGTTGGTGCCGTAGACGTAGAACAGCTCCGGCGGCACCGGCTTGACGATCGGGTCCGCGGCCTGCGCCGTGCCCGGCGCCGCCGCGGCCGCGGCCAGGGCGAGACCACCGGCCGCCGTCAGCCGCAGCAGGTCCCGCCGGTTCAGCCCGGGCAGGTGCGCCCGTCCGTCCCGCCACTGCGCCACGCGCACCCGGTCGTAGGCGGTCTCGTCGCTCAACGCTGTCATGCGGGGCATTGTCGGGGCCGGTCCCGCCGGCAACCAGAACGTCCACAGAGCGGAACACCTGTCCTCAGTGGACAGTCCAGGTCGTGGGAGCGGTTGCGCCTGGGTGCAGGGGCGCGTCCGTTCCGGGATCCGCTCCCTCGCCGGCCCCGATCGTCGTCGACCTCGCCGCCGGCAAGCTGCCCGAAGCGGGTGACCCGCGGTTTATTCCCGGCGCCGCCGGCCCGTCCCAGCCATTGGCCACTTCGGCCCGGTCCGCGGGAAGCGGCGCACACTGCGAAGACAGGCCGAGGAGAAGGGAACGCCGGGATGACAGGACCACGCATCGCCGTCGCGCTGGACGGCGCAGGATGGCACCCGGCCGCGTGGCGCGAGCCCGAAGCGCGGCCGCGCGAGCTGCTCACCGCCGGCTACTGGACCGACCTCGTCCGCGAGGCCGAGGCGGCCAAGCTGGACTTCGTCACCATCGAGGACTCCCTGGCCCTGCAAACGGTGAGCTACCTCGACCGGCCGGGCGAGCGGACCGACATCGTCCAGGGCCGCCTCGACGCCGTGCTCATCGCCGCCCGGGCCGCCCCGCTGACCACGCACATCGGGCTCGTGCCGACCGCGGTGGTCACCCACACCGAGCCGTTCCACCTGTCCAAGGCCATCGCCACGCTCGACTACGTCAGCACCGGCCGGGCCGGTGTCCGCGTGCAGGTCGCCGGCCGAGCCGACGACTACCGGCACTTCGGCCGCCGCGACGTCGGCGAGTTCCGGCTCGAGGACTCCGCCGAACCCGGCAAGCCCAGCCCCCTGGCCGACCTGTTCGACGAGGCCGCGGACTACGTCGAGGTGGTGCGCAGGCTGTGGGACAGCTGGGAGGACGACGCCGAGATCCGCGACGTCGCCACCGGCCGGTTCGTCGACCGCGACAAGCTGCACTACATCGACTTCGAAGGGCGCTGGTTCTCGGTCAAGGGCCCCTCGATCACGCCGAGGCCACCGCAGGGCCAGCCGCCGGTCACCTCGCTCGCCCACGCCGCCATCCCCTACCGGCTCGCCGCCCGCTCCGCCGACGTCGTCCACGTGACGCCCTTCGACCGCGAACAGGCCGCCACGATCGTCGCCGAGGTCCGCGGCGAACAGGAGCGGGCCGGACGCGGCGACGAAACCCTGCACGTCTTCGGCGACCTCGTGGTGTTCCTCGGCGAGACGAAACAGGCCGCCGCCGACCGCAAAGCGCGGCTCGACGACCTGTCCGGCGCGGAATACACCTCCGACGCGCACCTCTTCACGGGCACCCCGGCCGGCCTGGCCGACCTGCTGCTCGACTGGCAGAACGCCGGGCTCTCCGGCTTCCGGCTGCGGCCGGGCACGGTTCCCGGCGACCTGACCGCGATCACCCGCGGCCTGGTCCCCGAACTCCGGGCCCGCGGGGCCTTCCGCACCGAGTACGAGGCGAGCACCCTGCGAGGTCTGCTCGGTCTCGCCCGTCCCGCCAACCGCTACGCCGCTGTCTGAGGAGGCCCGAGATGACCCGGAAGCAGATCCACCTCGCGGCGCACTTCCCCGGCGTCAACAACACGACCGTGTGGAGCGACCCCGAAGCCGGTAGCCACATCGAATTCAGCTCGTTCGTCAAACTCGCCCGGACCGCCGAGCGCGCGAAGTTCGACTTCTTCTTCCTCGCCGAAGGCCTGCGGCTGCGCGAGCAGAACGGGCAGATCTACGACCTCGACGTCGTCGGCCGCCCCGACACCTTCACCGTGCTGTCCGCGCTGGCCGCGGTCACCGAGCGGCTCGGTCTGGCCGGCACGATCAACTCGACCTTCAACGAGCCCTTCGAAGTGGCCCGGCAGTTCGCCTCGCTCGACCACCTCTCCGCCGGGCGCGCGGCGTGGAACGTCGTCACGTCGTGGGACGCCTTCACCGGCGAGAACTTCCGCCGCGGCGGCTTCCTGCCGCAGGACCAGCGCTACGAACGCGCTGAGACGTTCCTGCGCACCGCCTGGGAACTGTTCGACTCCTGGCGCGGCGACGAGATCGCCGCCGATCCCCGGACGGGCGTTTTCCTGCGGGACGCCACGGCGGGTGCCTTCGCCCACCGCGACGCGCACTTCGACATCGAGGGCCGGTTCCCCGTCCCGCGCAGTCCCCAGGGCCGCCCGGTGATCATCCAGGCCGGCGACTCCGACGAGGGACGCGAATTCGCCGCGGCGACCGCCGACGCGATCTTCAGCCGCTACGGCACCCTCGAAGCCGGGCAGGCGTTCTACTCCGACGTGAAGGGCCGCCTCGCGAAGTACGGCCGGACACCGGACCAGCTGGTGATCCTGCCCGCGGCCACGTTCGTGCTCGGCGACACCGACGCCGACGCGCACGAGCGCGCCCACGTCGTGCGGCGGCAGCAGGTCAGCGCCCAGACGGCGATCAAGTTCCTCGAGCAGGTCTGGAACACCGACCTGTCCGGCCACGACCCCGACGGCCCGCTGCCCGCGACCGACCCCGTCGTCGGCGGGTCCACGATCGCACCCGGCCGCGCCAGCGTCCGCATGTACCGCGACCCGGTGGCGACGGCCCGTGAGTGGCGGCAGCTGGCCGAGGCGAAGAACCTGTCCACCCGCGACCTCATCGTCGAAGTCACCGGACGGCAGACGTTCATCGGCTCCCCCGCGACCGTGGCCGCGGCGATCGACGACCTCGTCCAGGCCGACGCGAGCGACGGGTTCATCCTCGTCCCCCACGTCACGCCCGGTGGCCTCGACGAGTTCGCCGACACCGTGGTGCCGCTGTTGCAGGAGCGGGGCTCGTTCCGGACGGACTACACCGGCACGACCCTGCGCGAACACCTCGGGCTCGACGGCTGAGGCGTCAGCGGCCGCGCGCCGCCTCGGGACCGTGCGGCCGGCACGCGGCGCGGGATACCTGTGCACCATCCGCTCGACGCCGGATCGGGAGAACCACCATGCCTGACGTCCCCCTGTCGGTGCTCGACCTCGTCCCGGTCAGCTCCGGGTCCGACGTGGCCGAGGCCGTGCGCAACACCGTCGACCTCGCCCGGGCGACCGAAAGCTTCGGCTACCACCGCTACTGGTTCGCCGAACACCACCTCAACCCCGGCGTCGCCGGAGCCTCCCCGCCGGTGCTGATCGCGCTCGTGGCCGGGGCCACCACGCGGATCCGGCTCGGCTCCGCGGGCGTCCAGCTCGCCCACCGCACCCCACTGGCCGTCGTCGAAGAGTTCGGCCTCCTCGACGCCCTCCACCCCGGACGGCTCGACCTGGGACTCGGCCGCAGCGGCAAGCAGCTCGTCCGCGAATACGCCGCGGCGGCCGCGAGGCCGTCCGAACCCGCACGACCGGCCAACGGCCTGCTGATCCCACCGAAACCCGACTTCAGCGGTCTGGCCCGGTCCTCCCGCATCGGCTTGACCTTCCAGCTCCTGCAGCAGCCCGGCGCCGAGTCCCCCGACTACGGCGAGCAGGTCGACGACATCCTCGCCCTGCTCGAAGGCACCTACCGGTCCGCCGACGGGCTGGCGGCGCACGCCGTGCCCGGTGAAGGCGCGCGGCCGGAAATCTGGGTCCTCGGCAGCAGCGGCGGCCAGAGCGCCGCCGTGGCCGGCCGCAACTCCCTGCGGTTCGCCGCCAACTACCACGTCAGCCCGTCGAGCGTGCTCGAAGCCGTCGACGCCTACCGGGCGGCGTTCCGTCCGTCCGAAGCGCTTCCCCGGCCCCACGTCGCGGTCTCGGCCGATGTCGTCGTCGCCGAAGACGACGCCACCGCGCGGGAACTGGCCGCCGGCTACGGTCTCTGGGTCCGCAGCATCCGCCGCGCCGAGGGCGCGATCCCGTTTCCCACCCCGGCGGAAGCCGCGGCCCACGACTGGACCGACGAAGACCGCGCGCTGGTCGCCGACCGCGTCGACACGCAGTTCGCCGGCTCTCCCGCGACCGTGGCCGCCGGGCTGCGGCGGCTGCGGGAGGCGACCGGTGCCGACGAGCTCGTCATCACCACCATCACCCACCGGCACGCCGATCGCGTCCGGTCCCACGAGCTGCTCGCCACGCACTGGAACGCCGCCGGGTCAAGCCGTATCACCTGACGGGCGGACTAACGCCGCACCGCCGGGTGCCTCGACAATCCGACGCATGACGACCTTGCCGGAACGACGAGCGGCCACCGACGTGCTCCACGTGGACATCCGGATCGACCTCGTCAGCCGGGCGGCCGATGCCGCCGCGCTCACCGCCCGGCTGGCCGCGGCGCTCGACGGAGTCGCCAGTGTCGAGGTGCGCACCGCCGGCCGCCCGGCGCCGGGAAGTCACCTGCGGTTGGTCCCGGACCCGGTCCTGCACATCGAAACCGGCTCCCGGCGCGTGGTCCTGTTCGGCCGGCCGCTGGCGCTCACCCGCCTGGAATTCGATCTGCTGCACCATCTCCGCGCGCACCCCGACCGCGTCTTCACCCGCGCCGCGCTGAAGTCGGCGCTGTGGCCCCGGCAGGACGGCAACGACCGCACCGTCGACGTGCACGTCCGGAAGCTGCGGGCGAAACTGGAGCCGCACCTGGACCCGATCACCACCGTCCGCGGCGTGGGCTACCGCTTCGAGGGGTCGGCACCCGTCACGCTGAACTGAGCCTGAGCGGACCACGCGGACAGGCACGCTAGGCGGTGAGAGCGGTCTCGATGTCCGCGTACGTCGTGAACTGGGCGCTCAAACCGGTCACGTCGAGCACCCGGGTGACGGTGCGCGTGACCGCGACGAGAACGATCGTGACTCCGCTGTGCGCAGCCCGGCTGCGGTGATCCGCCAGCAGTTCCAAGCCGACGGACGCGAGGAACGTGACCGCGCGCATGTCGATCACGAGCCGTTTTCGCGCTTCGGCGGCGGCTTCCTCATGGGCCCTCGCGGCGATGGTGCGGGCTTCGGGTGCGGTCGCGAGGTCGAGTTCACCGGTGAAGGTGAGCACGACCGCTCCCTCACGCCGGGCGATCGAGCCGGAAAATGCCGGGGCGGTCACGAAGGGACCTCGTTCCAGGCCGGGGATGCGATGACCGGCGAGGCGCGGTCCGCGAGAGGTGCGGGATGGCGATCTCCCCAGCAAGGGCGTGTCACCACATGAAACCGACGCTACTGCGTGCGGCCGGTCACCGCCGATCGGCGGCGGGAACGTGCGCGACCAGCACGACGACGTCGTCGTCGTGCGGGGACCCGTACCCCAGCATCCGGCGGACGGTCTCGGCGATGAACCGGTCCGGGTCGACCGGGTCCAGCGCGGCGACGGTCTCCCGCAGCCGGCGGATACCGACGTCCAGATCGCTGCGGCGGCGTTCGACCAAGCCGTCGGTGTAGAGCACGACGGTGTCCCCCCGCCGCAACCACACCCGATGGTCGGTAAAGGGAACGTCGCGCAGGTGGGGGTAGCCGAACATCAGGTCCACCCCCTCCAGGACCGTGGTGGTGCCGCCGGGGTGGCGCACGATCGGCGGGAGGTGCCCGGCGCTGGCCCACCGCATCAGCCAGCGGCCGTCCGGAACCGGGCGCAGGTGGGCCTGCAGCACGGTCCCGGTCGCACCGACCCCGGTCGCGACGCAGGCTTGCTCGACCGCGGCGAGGACCGCCGAAGGTGGCCCGGGCGGACGTTCCCAGCTGGCCTGCCGGCCCATGCTGCGGACCTGGCCCATCAGGGTGGCGGCGTGGATGTCGTGGCCGGTGATGTCGCCGACCACCAGCGCGACGGCGTCGTGATCGGCGCCGTCGACCCCGTTGAGATCGATGGCGTCGTACCAGTCGCCGCCGACCTGTTCCCGCCGGCCGGCGGGCAGGTACCGCGCGGCCAGCTTCAAGCCGGCCAGCTCGGGTAGCCGGGTCAGCATCGCTTCCTGCAGCTGCCGCGCGACGGTGACCCGGTCTTCCAGGTACTGGGCGCGTTCCAGGGCGTGCCCGACGTAACCGGCCAGCGTGGTGATCACCGCCTGCTCGATGGGGTCGGCCTCGTGCGCGGTGTCCCACCCGAACAGCAGGACGCCGACGACCCCGTCCGCGCCGGGCAGCGGGACGCACGCGATCGCGTGCAGGCCCAGCTCCGCGTAGCGGCGTTGCGCGGTCTCGGGGAACGCGGCGGCGATGGCGTCGGGGTCGGCGTAGAGCCGCAGGCTCGCCTCGCGCGCGGTGAGCGCGATCGGGGTGTCGTCCTCGACGCGCGAGAGCGCGTCACCGGACTCGGGACCGAGAGCCTGCAGCGGGTCGTCGATGCGGTGCAGCTCGCCGCCGCCGTCGGTGAGGGTGAGCCCGACGTAAGCCGGTTTCAGGTCGCCGGAGACCAGCTCCGTGACGATGGCCCGCAGCTGGGAAATGTCGTCGGCGCGGGCGAGGGACTGCGACGCGGTCAGCAGCAGCTGAGAGCGGGCGAACGCCTCGCGCAGCATGGCTTCGGCGGTGTCGGTGCGGGCGCGTTCCCGCTCGGCGTCCCTCGTGGCGATGTGCAGCCGCAGCTCCAGCGAGCAGCTGTGCGCCAGGTCGGCCAGCACCGCCAGCTCGTCTTCGCGCCACCGGCGGGGCTGGTGCTCGATGACGCACAGGCTGCCCAGCACCCGCCCCACGGTGTCGGTCACCGGGAATCCGGCGTAGGCGCCGATGCCGGCGTCAGCGACCACGGGGTTGTCCCGCGACCGCGGGTCGGTGGTGCCGTTTTCGATGATCAGCGGAGCACCGCTCACGACCTCGTGCGGGCACAGCGACACCGAAAGCGGCGTGCGCCGGGTCCGCGCCCACGGCTCGCCGAGTCCGGCCAGACCGGGGAAGACCTGGTCCTGATCGGTGAGCAGGGAGACCAACGCCACGGGGGTGCCGACGCGCTGCCGCGCGCGTTCGGCCAGCGCGTCGAGCGCCGCGTCGGGCTCGCTTCCCAGCCCCGTTTCGGCCAGCGCGGCCAACCGGCCGGGATCGGTCAGCGCCGCTCTGGCGCCGTCGTCTTCGGTCATCGCGTAAGCACCTGCCCCGTCGAAGTCCGTGCTCGTTCGGCCCGTGGCGAAGTGCACATACCCAGCCGAGGCTCCGGCCACGCAAGACGTCACCGACTCGGCCGACGTCCGATGCCGGGCTGGGTGACGATCGCCGGCTCAGGGCAGGAAGTGGCCCGGGTCGGTCCACCGCGCCAGCAGCACGGTGGCGTCGTCCTGGAAGCGGCCGTCCTGGTGCGCCGACACCGCCTTCATGAGGCGGCGGACCGTTTCCGGTGGCGGGTACCCGGCCGCGGCCTCCCGCTCGAGGAAGTCCGCGAGCCTCTGCTCGCCGAAGAACTCGCCCGCGGCGTTGCGGGCCTCGGTGATGCCGTCGGAGTGCAGCACCAGCCAGTCTTCGGGCTGCAACCGTTCCTCACCGAGGACGAATTCGCGGCCCGGACCGAGTCCCAGCGGCATCCGGCGACCGCCGAGGAGCGGCTTGACCACCCGGCCGGCGCGCATGATCCACGGTGCCGGGTGCCCGGCGTTGACGTAGCGCAGGCGACCGGTCCGCAGCTCCACCTCCATCAGGACCGCGGTGACGTAGGCAGCGTCACCGAACGTGCCGCCGAGCGTCTCGTCGATGAGCCGGGCCTGTTCGTAGAGGCCGCGGTCGGTGTGGCGGGCGGCCCGGTAGGCGGCGATCGCGGTCGCGGCGAGCAGGCCGCTGCGCAGGTCGTGCCCGACCGCGTCGAGGATGAGCAGCCGGGCGGTGTTCTCGGACAGCGAGTAGTCGAAGGCGTCCCCGGCGATCGCGTGCCGCGGTTCGACGGCTCCGCTGACGACGAACCCGTCGACCCCGGCGGTCAGCGGCGGCAGGAGCGACCAGATCAGCTCCCCTGCGACGGTCCGCGCCCGGCGGTGGCGCACGACGTCGATGCCGTCGCCGTAGTGCGTCATCAGCACCGCCAGGTGCCCGGTCAGCAGGGCGGCCCAGCGGCACTGGGCACGCAGGCCGGGGTCGTACAGGTCGGCGGTCGAGGCCACCTCGGCCATCAGCACCCCCAGCCGTTCGGCACCGTCCAGCAGCGGCACCCACAGCCGCGGCGGCTCGCTTTCCGAAGGCAGCATCTCCAGCCGGCGGAACGCGCGGCCGGCCAGCGTCGTCTCCACGTCCAGCGCGGCCCCGGGCTTGGCGCCCGGCGCGGGCACCGGCCGCAGGCAACGCTGCTCGTAGTCCGCGAGGTAGACGGTCAGCCGGATGCCGAGCGCCTCGCCCGCGGCCGCGACCAGGGCGGGCAACCGCTCGGGCGGCGCCAGTTCCGCGCCGTCCAGCAGTGTCGTCAACGCGATCAGCGGAGCACCGCGCGGCGCCACGTCCCGGATGGTGCGGCTGTAGGAGGCACGCCGGTGCCAGCTCAGCTCGTCGAGGCGTTCGTTCACCGCGTGCGCCACGACGTCGCGGTCGAAGCCGGGCAGCTGCAGCGCGCCGTGCAGGTAGGCCTCGATCTCGAACAACCCCAGGCTGCCACCGAGCGCGAAGTACCGCAGCCACAGCTCCTCGGCGGTCAGTTCGGCACGGGCGAACGCCGAAGCGACCGCCTGCTGCTGGTGCCGGGAGTCCTGGTCGCTCATGTCATCGCCGGGGCCGCACGGTCGTCCGCACCAGCTCCTCGGCGGCCTCGAGCACGGGCCGCTGACGCCGCTGCGCGGTCTTGGCCAGCTGCAGGAACGCCGTCTGTTCGTCGACGTGGCCCCGGGCCATCAGGATGCCCTTGGCGATGTTGAGGACGTCCCGCCCTCGCAGCGAGGTCTGGAGGCGGGTGCTGACGCGGTGTGCGTCGGTGTAGGACTTCGTGTTCGCCACCAGCACCGCGGCCTGGATCGCGAACATGCCCAGCAGGGACTCCTCCCGCGGGCCGTACACACCCGGGCTGGTCCCGTAGACCTTCATCGCTCCGAGCGCGGTGTCGCCGGCCACCAGCGGCGCGCTCAGCGACGTCCGCAAACCCAGTTCGAGCGCCCGCCGGGTCCACTCCGGCCACCGGGTGTCCCCGGCGAAGTCGTCCACCCGGACGACGGTCCGGTCCGCCCACGCCACCAGACAGGGGCCGGAGTGGATCTCGTACTGGATCCGGTCCGCCTGTTCCACCAGCTCGTCCGTCGCGGCGGCGGTGATCCGTGCCCCGTCGGAGCCGAAGACGCTCAGGCCGGCCCCGACGGTGTCCGGGAAGGTCTCCTGCGTCAGCTTGGTCACCAGCCGCAGCACCGAACCGACGGTCTCCTCCGACAGCAGCAGCCCGGACATCCGGGCGAACACACCCGCGACCTCGTCGGACAGCGGCAGTTCGGGATTCACGCGGCACCACACCCCACCGATCCTCGGCTGGACCCTGGGCGGCGGGTACCCGGACGGCGACGCGCCAACCGGGCGAACGACGTCCGTCTTATGGAGTCACGAAGTCCCCTGCCGCCGCGGTTAACCCGGCGGCGGCCGGGTACGCCGCCCGCCTCACCGTGAGCCCACCTCATCAGGAAGGGAAGTCATGTCGACAGGCACCCCCACCCGCACCGGCCGTACGGCCGTTCAGCTCGCCGCGGTCATCGTCTCAGTCGTCTTCGTACTGGTCGGCGTCCTCGGGTTCGTCCCCGGGATCACCACGAACTACGACCAGCTCAGCTTCGCCGGCCACGACTCCATGGCGATGCTGCTGGGCGTGTTCATGGTCTCCGTCCTGCACAACATCGTCCACCTGCTGTTCGGCGTCGTCGGGCTCGCGGCGGCCCGCACCCCGCGCGGCGCGCGGCTCTACCTCGTCATCGGCGGCGTCGTGTACCTGGTCCTGTGGCTCTACGGGCTGCTCATCGACCACGGCAGCGACGCCAACTTCGTCCCCGTCAACACCGCCGACAACTGGCTGCACCTCGTCCTCGGCGTCGGCATGATCGCGCTCGGCCTGCTCACCAGCCGCACCGCGAGCGACGGCTCCGGATCGCGGCCGGCTCGCTAGGCCGGACTCGGCTGATCTTCGCGGACCGGAGGGATCTCCCGAGGCCGCCGGTGCTCGGGAGCCCGGCCCGGCTCGGCCGGCCCGGCGCGCGTGGCGCCGTGGCCGGTCCGGGCCGGAGCCACCGGATCGCGATGGCGAAATCTTCCATGGCACCGGTGGTTGTCGGCAGCCGGGCCGGGTACGCGCCGCTGACCTTGACCCCACCCGCCGGGAGCAGCCATGAGTCCCAGCTACCACCCCGCCCCCACCCGGGGCAGCGGACGCGCGGCCAAAGCGGCGGGCTCCGCCGACGAACGCCTGCACGCCGCCGGCGGCCTCCGCCGCCAGTTCAACAAGGTCTTCCCCACCCACTGGTCGTTCCTGCTCGGCGAAGTGGCCCTCTACAGCTTCCTCATCCTGCTGCTCAGCGGCGTCTACCTGACCCTGTTCTTCGACCCGTCGATGCAGGAGACGACCTACCAAGGCGCCTACACCGACCTCCGCGGGATCCGGATGTCGCGGGCCTTCGCCACCACCCTGGACCTGTCGTTCGAAGTCCGCGGCGGGCTGTTCCTGCGGCAGCTGCACCACTGGGCCGCGCTGATCTTCGTCGCCGCGATGATGATCCACATGTTCCGGATCTTCTTCACCGGGGCCTTCCGCCGTCCGCGCGAAGCCAACTGGGTCATCGGGGCTCTGCTGCTCGTCCTGGGCATGTTCGAAGGGTTCTTCGGCTATTCGCTGCCGGACGACCTGCTGTCGGGGACCGGAATCCGCGCCACCCTCTCCGGCATCGTCCTGTCGGTGCCGGTGGTCGGCACCTGGATCCACTGGGCCCTCTTCGGCGGCGAGTTCCCCGGCGACGTCATCATCCCCCGGCTCTACACCATCCACATCCTGCTGTTGCCCGGGATCATGCTCGCGCTCGTCGGCGTCCACCTCGCGCTCGTCTGGTACCAGAAGCACACCCAGTTCCCCGGGGTCCAGCGCAAGGAGACGAACGTCGTGGGCGTCCGGATCCTGCCGGTGTTCGCCCTCAAGGGCGGCGCGTTCTTCGCCCTCGTCACCGGGCTCCTCGCGCTGATGTCCGGGCTGTTCCAGATCAACCCGGTGTGGAAGTTCGGCCCCTACGACCCCGCCAAGGTCTCCGCCGGCTCGCAGCCGGACTGGTACATGGGCTGGGCCGACGGCCTGTTGCGCGTCTACCCGCCGTGGGAGCTCTACCTGGGCAAGTACACCGTGCCGCCGGTGTTCTTCGCCGGCGCCATCGGCATCGCGGTGCTCATCGGCGCGCTGATCTCGTACCCGTTCATCGAGCGCCGCCTCTCCGGCGACACCGCGCACCACAACCTCGTCCAGCGCGCCCGCGACGTCCCGGTCCGCACCGGGATCGGGATGATGGCACTGACGTTCTACGGCATCCTCACGCTGTCGTCGTTCAACGACATCATCGCGCTGCAGTTCGACCTCTCGCTCAACGCGACGACGTGGGCCGGGCGCATCGGGCTGCTGCTCGCTCCCCCGGCCGCCTACCTCATCACCTACCGCGTCTGCCTGGCCCTGCAACGGTCCGACCGCGAAGTCCTCGAGCACGGCATCGAGACCGGCATCATCACCCGCTCCCCGGCCGGCACCTACGTCGAGATCCACCAGCCGCTCGACGGCCAGGCGCTGTCCTACCAGGGTGCGTCGGTGCCGAAGAAGATGAACAAGCTCGGCGCCGCCGGGCGCGCGCTGCCCGGCAGCCTGCTGCGCCCGGATCCGCCGGACGAAACGGCCGCGCTGGAAGCGGCCGCCCGCCGCGGACAAGGGCGGCACGACCTCGGCGGCGAGCCCAGCTCGGGCGAGGGGCAGGCCCCGCGATGAGCGCCGACGGCACGGCCATGCCCTCCCGCTGGCAGATCGACGTCCTCGTCTACGAAGACGACCACTGCTACCCCGTGCTGCTCCTGCAGCCGGGCCGCCACGACGACCACCGCGCCTTGGTCGGCTTGCTGACCCGGGCCGGCTTCGCCACCCCCTCTTCCTGGGAGTGGGAACGCGGCTTGTGGCCCTGGGCCGCCGGCTGCACCGTCGAAGTCGCCGACGGGCCTTCGGTGACCGTGCACGCCGGCGGTCACAGCCTCACCGTCGGCTTCGAGTCCGCGAACCCGCCACCGGCGTGGACCTGCGCGGCGTGCCGGCAGCGGCAGGTGCTGTTCGTCCTCCTGCCGCCCCAGCCCGGCATCGGCGACGACGACCTCCTCGTCGACGACGTCGGCCGGCTGGGTCTGGCCGGCGGGCGGCGAAACTGCCTGGCCGCCAGCATCCCGTTCAGCTGAATTCCCCGCATCGGCCGCCGTCGGGGCAGGGACGACACCCGTCGCGAGGGTTTGCGCTCTCACCCGGTCGGGTAGTCGGCGCGCACGGCTTCCACCGGGCCGCACACTTGATCGAGGGACGGTGCGCCATGACCAGCGACTTCCCGAACGGCCTCCGCGCCTGGCCGAGGGGGCGGTGGTCATGACCGGATCTCCTCGGCCGGGACGGCTCGAAGTGGTGCACTCGCACCGGGACTCCGGCGGTGTCGTCCTCGTGCTCTACGGCGAACTGGACGCGGGCACCGCACTGAAACTCGAACAAGCCGCCGCGCAGCTGTTCGTCCTCGAGAGCCCGCCCGAGGTGCTGATCCTGGACTTGTCCGGGCTGTCGTTCCTGTCCGTGGCCGGGGTCCGGGCGATCTACGCCGTGCACGAGAGCGCCGGCCCGTGCCGGCTGCGAGTGGTCACCGGCGATCGCCCCGCGGTGCGGGAGTTCCTCCACGCCACCCGCTTCGACGCGGTACTGGACTGCTACCGCACCCGGGTCCGGGCGATCGCCGCGGGCAGCCGCGCCGAGTTCGTCGACCACGCGAAAGCTCTCTGGGACGGCCGCAACTGAATGCCGGGGCGGAGCGGGCCGACGCTTGATCGCGTCGACCGGGCGGCCTATTGTTGGACCGCGTGGTCGAACTCTACTGCCACCTGCCGCCGCTGTGGTCTGGCCGAGCCCTCGCTTGTCACCAGCGTTCATGCTTCGCGCTGTACAGGGGATCCGATGGAGCACTTGCCCGACCACTCTGAAACCGGCCGCCGGCCGCTTCTGTCGTACTCGACCACCCACCCCGAGCCCGGGGTGGCAGTGGTGACGATCAGCGGTGAAATGGATCTCGCCACCGCACCATCGATGGCCGACGAACTCGACGCCGTCCGACGCACCGCACCCGAACGGCTCGTGGTCGACATGTCGGCCGTCGCCTTCCTGTCATCGACCGGAATCAGCGCACTGCTGAAGCTTCACAACCGATGCCGGGAAACCACCACCGAACTGGTCGTGATTCCTTCGCGGTTCGTGCTGCGCGTCCTGACCGTGACAGGACTGGTCGAACTCCTGGGCGTCGGCCAACCGCTGCCGGGCGAGACCGGTCGACGACAGCTCGCGTGACGATTTCCGGACGCCCCGAAATCGGGGCAGCTCACCTCCGCCGCATCGATTTGTCATCGTCGTAACGGGATTACCCGCGGCCCCTGGCCCGGCCGGCCCGCCGCCGCCGGGCCGACCGGGCTGCCGCCGCCGGTACCGTCAGCGCTCGTCCTCGACGTGCAGGGCCGCCTGCTCCGGTCCCGCTGCCGGGCCGGCACCGGCCGCCACGGCCACTTCGTCGGACTCGGTGTCGACCGGCGGACCGTCGCCTTCGACCGGCCGCAGCTGGATCGGCTCCCGGGACGACGCACCGGCGTCCGGGTCGTCCCGCTCCCAGGTACGGGAGTCGAGGCCGGCGGGTTCGGGATCCCGGTCGAGCTCGAGCCGCTCCTGTTGTTCCGACCCGACAACTCGTCCCGGATCGGCGACGTCCTCCTCGGCCGTTCGCGGTGGCTCGCGGATCTCCGCCGCCATCGAACCGCCGGGCACGTCGGCGGAGATCCCGGTGTCTTCGGCGTACCGCTGATCGGCCGCGTCCTCTTCGGACGGCTCGGTGTCGAAGGCCACCTCCGCGGTCGGGTCGGGGCGCTCTTCGGCGAGCCGCTCCCCCAGCGGCCGCGGGTGCGCCTCCTCCCACGGCGTCATGCCGTATTTCGTGACGCCCGACCAGTGCTCGGGCGGGTCCATGCCCTCCTCGAGCGGATCGACGTGCAGCCGGTCCTCGTCCAGGTCCTCGGCCGCGCTCAAGGCGGCCGGATCGGTTTCCACGGCATCCGGCGCGCCGGTGTCCTGCGGCGGGTCGTAGGGCTGGCTGGGCTCGGTCACGGGACCACCTTCCTCACTCCGGTGGCCCGGGGCTTCCCCCTGCCGCACCCGTGAAACCCCGCCGGCCCTGACGAGTGCTGCCACCCGTGGCGTTCGGCACGGTCGGCCGTGCTCAGGTGAACAGGTCGAAGGCTCGCAGCACGAAGAAGGCCGCCACCCCGGCCACGATGAGCCCGATGATCACCAGCGCGATCACCGGAACCGCCTTCGACGGCATGGGTTGCGGGTGGGACAGCCCGGACGTCTGCCCGGCGTCGGGCGGTGTGTCCCCCGGGGTGACGGACCCGCCTTTCTCCAGTCCTGGCACGTCGTCCGGTTCCGGCCCTGGTGCCGTCATGATCCGCTCCCTGAATCGTCGATCGTCCGAACCGGCACTTTCGCCGGTACCCGTTGTTGTTCTCGGGGAGGCGCCGGCCAGTGTCCGTGCACCCGCTCTTGCGCGGGTACCGGCCGAGGCACGTTGCCCGATGTGGGCCGCCATCGCGCGCGGGTCAGGGCGGCCAGCTGGAACAGGGGGCCGACCAGCCGGTCGTACACCCGGGGCAGGAGCCGGAACCCGGCGATGATGAGCGGGTTTCCGGGCCCGACCGGCACGGACACGTGCCGGCGTGGCCGGTCGGCCAGGCGCACGATCACCGCGGCGGCCCGCTCGGGCGCCAGGACCGGCCACGGCGGTCGCACCGCGCGGCCGCTGAAGTTGGCCGCCTGGTAGTAGATGGGCGTGTTGATGCTGCCGGGGCTCACGACGCAGACGTGCACCGAGGGCTCGTCCCGCGTCTCCTGCTGGAGGGTGCGCAGCACGGCGCGCTGCCCCCACTTCGAGGCCGCGTAGGCGCCCATCTGCGGGACGGTCACCGAACCCAGCAGCGAGTTGACCCCGATGAACGTCCCCGCGTGCTGACGGCGCAGGACCGGCAGCACGGCGCGGGCCAAGTGGACGGTGCCGTGCACGGCGGTGTCGACAACCGTGGTGAACACCTCCGCCGGCATCGCTTCGACGGTGCCGTACGCCATCACCGTGGCGGTGTGCACCACGACGTCGATCCGCCCGTGCCGGTCCAGGACCCGCGTGACGACCCGGCCGGCCGCGCCCGGCTCACCGATGTCCTCGGCAATCGAGTCGACGTCGCCGGCCCCCGCGTCCCGGCACATCGTCTCCGCGGCTTCGAGCGCTTCGGCGCTGCGCGAGACGAGAACCAGCTTCTCATGGCGCGCGGCGAACGCGATCGCGGCGGCCAGCCCGATCCCGCTGCTGGCTCCGATGACGACCACGACCCGTCCGGTCATGGGGTGCGCACCACCTTCGGCAGCGCGGCGAGCCGATCGGTGAGACGAGCGGTCGGCACTGGTACCTCCCTGCCCGGTGTGGTCGGCGCTGGCTGATCACCTGATTCCGGACGGCTTACCCTCGCGCGCCGCCGGCAAACGGCAGGCAGTGGATTTCGAACCGGACGAGTCCGGCGGAGCCCGCGTCCGCCATGCTTGAACAGGCGCCATCCGGGGTAAGCGGTTGATCTCTCCGGCGAAGGCCCGGAGCCGCCGAAAGGAACGACATGAGCCTGAACGACGACGACATCTCCACCAGCTCGACCAGCGGTCCCGAAGGCCCGGCCGACTCCGGCGCCGGTCAGGGCACGCCGGGCCAGCACGACGGCGGAGCCGACGGTGGCGCGGACAGCGGCGCCGGCAGTGGCGCCGAAGGACCGGCCGACTCCGGCGCCGGTGAAGGCACCCCCGGCCAGCACGACGGCGGAGCCGACGGTGGCGCCGACAGTGGCGCGAACTGACCTGAGCGAGCCGGTCGCCGGTACCGAGCAGCCTGTCTCGGTACCGGCGGGCGCTCGCCGACCCCCCGAGGTGCTCCGGCGGCTGGTCGGTCCCGACGTCGACGCCTTCGCCTCGCGGCACTGGGGCCGTGAGCCGCTGCTGCGCCGCTTCGCCGACAGCGACGGCTTCCGCGACCTGCTCGACCTCGACGGGGTCGACGAATTGCTGTCCCGCCGTGGGTTGCGGACCCCCTTCCTGCGCCTGGCCCGGCACGGAGCCGTGCTCGACTCCAGCTCCTTCACCGGCAGCGGCGGAGCCGGCGCGGAGATCGGCGACCAGGTGCACGACGACAAGGTCGCCGCCCTGTTCGCCGACGGCAGCACGATCGTGCTGCAGGCGCTGCACCGGATTTGGCCGGGTGTCCTCGACTTCTCGGTCGGCCTCGCCGACGAACTCGGCCACCCGGTGCAAGCCAACGCCTACATCACGCCGCCGTCGTCACAGGGCTTCTCGGCGCACTACGACGTGCACGACGTGTTCGTGCTGCAGCTCGCCGGCCGCAAGCACTGGTCGGTGCACTCCCCCGTCCACCCGGCGCCGCTGCGGAACCAGCCGTGGAACGAGCACGCGGACGCCGTCGCCGCCCGCGCACGGGACGAAGCCGCGGTCATCGACGCGGTGCTCGAACCCGGCGACCTGATGTACCTGCCCCGCGGCTGGCTGCACTCCGCGGCCGCGCTCGGCGAGGTCTCCGCCCACCTCACCATCGGGATCCACGTGGTCACCCGGTTCGCGCTGGTCGAAGCGCTCATGGCGCTCGTCGCCTCCGACGAGCGGCTGCGTACCTCCTTGCCGCTCGGGCTGGACGTCGCGGATCCCGGCCAGGTCGCCGGCCAGGCCGAGGCGGTGCGAGACATCCTGATCGACGCGCTCGCGCGGGTGCCTGCCGACGCCGTGGCCCGCCAGGTCCGCACCCGGGTCCGCTCCGGCGGGCGGCCCGAACCCGTCCGCCCGATCGCCTCCGCCGCGTTCGCCCGGAACCTCGCCGCCGGTGACGCCGTGCGCTGCCGCACCGGCCTGCGCCACCGCGTCGAGGACACGACCGACGGCCGCGTCGTGCTGGAGCTGGCCGACCGGCAGATCTCTTTCCCCGGCACCACCTCGACCGCCGTGCACGCCCTGCTCGACGGGCGAACCTGGCGCATCGGCGCGATCCCGGGTCTGGACGAGCCGGACCAGCTCGTGCTCGTGCGGCGGCTGCTGCGGGAAGGCGTGCTCGTGGCGGCCTCCGCATGAGAGTGCCCGGGTGGATCGGTTGCGCCGATCTCGCGGACGCCGCCGGCGACCGCCGCGAAGGCACGGCACCGCCGGCCGCCCGCTGGCTGCTGATCGAGCACCCCGGCCCGTGGGGGCGCCTGGCGCTCACCGGCTCGGGCCTCGACCCCGCCGCGGTGGCCGCGCTGACCACCTGGCCGGGCCGGGTCGCGCTCATCCGCCGTCCCGGCCGGATCACCGCACGCGGGCACGGGCCACGACGGTGGTTTCGCGTGGACGCCCGCCCCGGACACGAAGAGATCCGCACCGGTGAATACCACGACACCGCCGAGCTCGCGACGATTCCATTCCACAGTGGACAGTTGTCGCGCGGGTGCTTGACCCTGGTGTGCGCCCACGGCAAGCACGACACCTGTTGCGCGGTCCGCGGCCGTCCGCTCGCGGCGGCGCTGGCCGCCGCGGCCCCGGAAAGCACCTGGGAGTGCAGTCACCTCGGCGGCTGCCGCTTCGCGCCCGCTTTCGTGGTCCTGCCCCACGGATTCACCTTCGGCGGCGTCGACCCGGGTGAGGCACCCGGCATCGTCCAGGCTTACGCGAAGGGACGCCTGGAAACCGGAAAGCTCCGCGGCCGGTCTTCGCTGGCGCCGGTCATCCAGGCGGCGCAGCACCACGCACGCGCCGCCACGGACGCACGGGGAGTCGACGACCTCCGGCTCCTCGACGCCGCTCGGGACGGCGACGGGCGGTGGCGGATGACTTTCGCCGATCCCGGGTGCACCGTCGTCCTGCGCGAGCGGCACGTGACCATCGATCGCCCGTTGACCTGCGCCGCCCGGCGCCCCGGCCGCGTGGCGGCCTTCGACCTGCTCGAGATCATTCCCTGACTTGTCCGTTGCCTCGTCCGGGAACTGAACCGCTTTCCCGCCACCGTCGATCCGAATTCACAGCGCGCCGCTGGAAAGCACCCGGGCGACGAATTTCTCCGCGACTTCCCGCAGTTTCACGTTCTCCCGCTGGGACTGCTCGACGAGGAGGGCGAACGCGTCGTCGGCGTCGACCCGGCGGATCGCCATCAGCATGCCCTTGGCCTGGTCGATGACCGCGCGGGACGTCAGCGCGGTCCGCAAGTGCTCGGCCGTCTGGCGGGCCTTGACGTAGCGGTGGTACACGCGCAGCACCGCCTCGACCGCGGCCGTGTACAGCTCGAGCAGCTGGGCTTCGATCTCCTCGAAGCCGTCGTCCTGGCGGCCGTAGCAGTTGACCGCGCCCGAGTACTCGTCGTCGGCCACCAGCGGTGCCGCGAGGAAGCTCCCGAAACCCGCTTCCCGGGCCCCGCTCGCGAACGACGGCCAGCGCTGCGACGCGTCGGCCACCGACGTGCGGACGATCTTGCCGCTGCGGACCGCCTCCAGGCACGGGCCGTCGCCGAGGCGGTACTGGGCGCCGTCGAGGTCGCCCACGACGACGGCGGTCGCGGACGCCGTGTGCGGGTCGCCGCCGCTCACCAGCGTGATCGACGCCTCGTCCACCCCCGGCACGGCGTGGCGCACCTGCAGGCACACGTGCCGCAGCAGGATCCGGAAGTCGTCCTCCTGCCGCAGGACGGCGGTCAGGGACTCGAGGGCCCCGGTGACGTCGTCGATGAACGGCGAAGCCGTCGCGGTGGGCTCCGGCAGTTCCATGTCCACTCCTCCCGCTGGGACGCCGAGTGCGGGGTACCCACCGCACGCCCGGCCCACGTCCCGGGTCAGGGCAGGTTTGACGGCGGCCCCGGCTTGGTAATCAGCCGCCATGGCGACGGAGAAGGCGGCCGGGCTGCCGCTGGACGGCGAGCTGGCGGGGGTGGCCGCGCGGATGTCGGGACTGCTGCTGTCGCGCGAGAGCGTGGATTCGGTGCTCGAGCTGATCGTCTCGCTCGCGGGGACGACGATCACCACGGCGGCGGGCGCCGGGGTGACGCTCGTCGACGACGAGGGCCGCCCCGCCACGACCAGTGCGTCCGGCCCGCTGGTGCGCGACGCGGACACCCTGCAGTACCAGCTCGGCGAAGGGCCCTGCATGACCGCGCTCGCGGAAGGCGCGCCGATGCGGATCGACGACGTCACCACCGAGCGGCGCTGGCCGCGGTGGTGCGCGGCCGCGGGCGACGCGGGACTGCGGTCGGTGCTGACCACGCCGCTCGTCACCGAAGACGGCTGCCTGGGCGCCATCAAGATCTACGCGACGGCTTCCGGCGCGTTCAGCCGCGCCGACGAGGCGACGCTCGCGACGTTCGCCGGCCGCGCCGCCGTCCTCGTCGCCAACGCCCGCGCGTACGAGCGCGCGAGCCGCTTCAGCGAGCGGTTCAAGGACACCCTCCGCGACCGGGACGCGGTCACCATGGCGAAGGGGTTCCTGATGGGCCGTGACGGTGTCGACGAGGACGCCGCGTTCGACCACCTGCTGTCGCTGGCACGCGCCGGTGACCGCAGCCCGGCCGAGGCCGCCGCCGACCTGCTCGCCCCCGCGCGACAGGGAGAGTGAGCCGCCGATGCGCTTCCTGCCCGAGGAGGAACAGCAGCGGCTGCTCGCCGCTTGCTACGCGCGAAGCCGGCTGACGCCGGAACAGCTGTGGATGCGCTACTTCGCGCTCGGCGGCAGCCAGAGCCTGCTGGAGCTGGACGCCTACCTCAACGGGCTGACCACGCTGCCCCGGGTCGACCGCGACATGCTCGCCCACGCCGTCAACGAGCGCCTCGACGAGCTGGCCGGGCCGCCGCGCGCGCCCTACAGCCACTCGGTCCGCGACGGGAAGCCGTTGCACGGCCCGCTGAGGGCGCTCGTCGACCTGCTCGAGGGCGCCCACCGCGCGCCGCCCGAGCGGCTGCCCGCCGTCGTCGCCGAAGCCGGCCGCGCGCTCGACCTCCGGATCGGCATCTACCTCACCGACTACGACCAGCGGACCCTCGTGCCCCTGCGCGCGGAGGCCGCCGCGGAGCTGGACATCGAGACGACCGTCGCCGGCGACGTCTTCCGCCGCGCGGGGACCGCCGTGACGCGGGACGGGCCGGCCCCCACCCTGTGGACGGTGCTGCTCGACGGCGTCGAGCGGCTCGGGGTGCTGGAGATCGTGCCGACCGACGGCGCCGACCCGGACGACCCGGTGCTGCGGGAGCAGTGCCGGTGGCTGGCGAGCCTGCTCGGCCACCTCGTGACGATCACGACCCAGTACGGCGACGGTCTCGACGTGCGGCGCCAGCGCCACCACCGCGCCTCCCCCGCCGAGCTGCTGTGGCAGAGCCTGCCGCCGCTGACCGGCGCGACCGACAGCGTGGTCGTCGGCGCGAGCGTCCGGCCCGCGTACGACCTGTGCGGGGTGGTGTTCGACTACGCGCTTTCGGAACGCCGGGCGCGGCTGGC
This sequence comes from Amycolatopsis sp. cmx-4-37, assembly GCA_049998055.1. Lineage (GTDB taxonomy): Bacteria > Actinomycetota > Actinomycetes > Mycobacteriales > Pseudonocardiaceae > Amycolatopsis. Next base: position 210,149 of record JAEBEK010000001.1, read on the forward strand.
GATGTTCGACGCGGGCCCGCGCACGGACGGGGCGAGCTACGCCGTGGTGAACGCCCTCGCGGCCTACCGCGCCGCCCGGCGCGACGGGGCATCGCTCGGGGAGCAGTTCACCGCCGTCGGCCGGGAGCTCGCGGGCTCGAAGACGCTCGTCACCGGAGTGCTGGCGGAGCTGGACCTGCGGACCGGCGTGCTGCGCTGGCTGGACGCCGGGCACCCGGCGCCCCTGATCGTCCGCGACGGCCGGGAACTGCCGGACACCAGTGCGCGCGGGGCCCGGTTCGGCACGGACGAGCGGCTGCCGCCGGTCGCGGAGGTGCGGCTGCGCCCGGGTGACGTGTTCGCGCTGTACTCGCACGGCCTGGCCGAGTCGGCCGACCGGTCCGGGACGCCGTTCGGGCGGGAGCGGGTGGCCGGCTACCTCGCGGACGAGACGCTGCCGCCGGAGACCGCCCGCCTGCTGACCCGTGCCGTCGTCGGCCACAGCGACGGCGAGCCGCGGTCGGACGCCGGGGTGCTGGTCGCCCGCTGGGCCCCTCGCTGACCAGGCGCGAGGGGGCTGCTACCCAGGCACAGACGAGCCGACGGACACCGCGCCAGCCGGAGGCACGCCGGCTCAGCAGGCGGCGTCCGCCACCTCCGCCGACAACAGCTCCCGCAGCGCGTCCGAGAGCGAAGCGAACATCGGGACCACCGCGGCCAGCCCGGTGATCCGGAACAGCCGCGCCAGGGTCCGGCTGTTCGCCACCACGACCAGCCGCCCGCCCTCCTTCGTCGCGAGCTCCGCGGCGGCCGCCAGCGCGCGGGCGCCGGCCAGGCCGAGGAACGCGACCGGGGACAGGTTCACCACCGTCGTCCCCGGTGGGGACGCCGCCAGCTCGCGCTCCAGGATCGGCAAGGTCAGGGCGTCGATCTCGCCGGCGAAGGTCAGCACCAGCAGACCGGGGCGGTACTCCGTCCGGCGCGCCGTGAGCGGCGCGGACCGGGTGGGAACCGGGAACGTGGGGGACACGGGTTCGGCAGGCCTTCCGCGCCGGCCCGGGGCCGGCGTCGCAGCGGGGTGATCAAGGTCGGGGTCTTGATACCCAAACCCCCGGAACGGAAACGCCCCACGCCGAGACGCAGTGCGCCTCGTCGACGACGAACAACGACACCCCGGCGGCCGGCCGGCCCGGCGACGACCTCGTCCTTCGCGAGCTGTTCCGGCGACAGGAAGACGTACTCGGCCGAGCCCTCCCGGATCGCGTCCCACACCCGCTCCCGGTCCGCGGCCGGCTGCCGCGAGTCGAGTGCCACGGCGGCCGGCACCGCCGCGACCGCCAGTCCCTCGATCTGGTCGCGCTGCAGCGCCAGCAGCGGCGACACGACCACCGTCGGACCGGGCAGCACCAGGGCGGGCACCTGGTGGATCGCCGACTTGCCGGCGCCGGTGGGCAGCACCACCAGCACGTCCAGGCCGGCGCCCACCGCGGCCATCGCTTCGGTCTGCTCCGTGGTCAGTTCGGTCCCGCCGAACCGCTGCGCGGCCAGCCGCCGGAGCTCGGCCACCTCCCCCTTGTCGCTCATGGGCGCAGGGCTATCCCGGGCGGGCGCGGCAACCGCGGACCCGATCGAGCGGTTTGGCTCCCGCCCGCCACCGGGTAGTCGATCTTCGCCAACCGAGGAGGCGCCATGGATCGGCGGTACCGGTGATGTTCAGCGAAGTCGTGGTGGTCGGGCAGATCGCCCGTGACCTGGTGGTGGAGGTCCCGGACGCGCCGCTCGCGGACGCGTCGGTGCCGGTGAAGCACCGGCAGGAGCTGCTCGGCGGGAAGGGCGCCAACCAGGCCGTGGCGCTGAGCCAGCTCGGCGTGGCGGTGTCGCTGGTCGGCGTCGTCGGGCAGGACGCCGTCGGCGACGCGTTGCGCGCCCGCGCCCGGGCCGACCGGATCGGCACGACGCACGTGGTCCGCCGGCCGGGCACCGAGACGGCGCTCATCGTCGACGTGGTCGACGACCAGGGCCGCCGCCGCTACCTCGAGCACGTCCCGGACGCCACGCTGGTGACCGAGACCGACGTGTTCGCCGCGTCCGCCCCGATCTCGGCCGCCGGGTCGGTCATCGTCCAGCTGCAGCAGCCGGCTCCGGCGGCGTTGCTGGCGGCCCGGCTCGCGCACACCGCGGGCACGCGGGTCGTCCTGGACGGTGCCCCGGAGGACGACGCCTTCACGACGGACCTGCTGGCGCTCGCCGACGTCGTCCGCGCCGACGGCCACGAGGCCGAGCTGCTCACCGGGCAGCCGGTGGGCGACGTCGCCGGCGCGGCGCGCGCCGCGGCGGAGCTCCGGCGGCGCGGGCCGTCACTGGTCGTGCTCGAGGTGCCGGGGCAGGGGAACCTGTTCGCCGGACGGGCGGAGTCGTGGTTCGTGCCGCACGTCGAGACCGAGGTGGTCGACCCGACCGGCGCCGGGGACGCGCTGGTCGCGACCCTGACCGCGGCACTGACCCGCCGGCGTCCGCTGGAGACGGCGGCGTGCCTGGCGGTCGCGGCGGCCGCGGCCACGACCGAGCACGCGGGCGGGCGGCCGCACCTGTCCCGCCCGGTCCTCGACCGGCTGCTGCCCCGGGCGCTCGAGGCCGTCCACGCCTGAGCGCGCCCCCGCTACAGACCCGGCAGCTTCTGCTCGACGCCGAGCAGCTTCGCGAACGGGTCGCCGCGGTCGGCCAGCCGGGCGGGGACGTCCCGGATCGTCCACCGGTCCGGGGTGAGCCCGTCGTCGTCGAGCTCGTCCCACTCCAGCGGCACCGACACCGGCGCCCCGGGGCGCGGCCGCACGCTGTACGGCGCGACCAGCGTCTTGTTGAGCACGTTCTGCGTGTAGTCGAGCCGGGCCCGGCCGCCGCGCTTGTCCTTCGCCCAGGCCCAGCTGACCAGGTCCGGCAGGACCCGCCCGATCGTCTTCGACACCGTTTCCGCCCACGCGCGGGTCTGCTCGAAGGTGCAGTGCGGCGCGATCGGCACCCAGACCTGGATCCCGCGCTGCCCGGTCACCTTGGGCCGCCCGGTCAGGCCGAGGTGCTCGAGCGCCGTGCGGTGCAGCCGCGCCAGCTCCAGCACCTCCGCGAACGACGTATCCGGGCCCGGGTCGATGTCGAACAGCACCCAGGTCGGGTGGTCGACGTCGGCGGCGCACGACGTCCAGGCGTGCAGCTCGAGCGCACCGTAGTTCGCCAGCCACGCCAGCGTCGCGACGCTGTCCGCGACGACGTACCGCTGGCTCTCCCCCGCCTCGGCGCGTTCGTTGCGCCAGGTCGTCAGCCACTCCGGCGCGTGCTTCGGGACTTCCTTCTGCCAGAACCCGGGTTCCGTGACGCCCTGCGGGAACCGGTTCGTGTTGAGCGGCCGGCCGGCGAGGTAGGGCAGCATGACCGGCCCGACGGTCGCGTAGTACCGGATCAGGTCCCGCTTCGTCACCGGCTCGCCGGTCCCGGCCGCCGGGAAGAGGACCTTGTCGAGGTTGGTGAGCGACAGCTCCCGCCCGACGACCGACCACTTGCCCTTGGCGCCGAGGTCGTCGAGGGCCGCCAGTTCGTCCTCGGTAGCGGCCGCGAACCCCACCGGCTCCTCCGCCTCCGCGGCCGGCCGGTCGCCGTGCCACAACGCGCCGGGCGCGGCGGCCACCTCGTCGTTCGTGCGGCCGCTCTTCACCGAGCGCGGGTGGTCCTCGGCGTCCCAGCCGGCCTCGGCGTGCTCGTCCTCCTTGTGCAGGAGGAACCACTGGTCCTTCTCCCCACGGTTCGTGCGGACGAGGACGAACCGCCCGGCCAGCTTCTCGCCCTCGAGGTCGAAGTGCAGGGTGCCGTCCTCGATCGCGCGGGCCGGATCGGCGTCGACCGGCCGCCACACGCCGCGGTCCCAGACGATGACGTCCCCGCCGCCGTACTCGCCGTGCGGGATGACACCTTCGAAGCCGGCGTATTCGATCGGGTGATCTTCGACGTGCACGGCCAGCCGGCGGGCTTTCGGGTCCAGCGTCGGCCCCTTCGGCACCGCCCAGCTGACCAGGACGCCGTCGAGTTCGAGCCGGAAGTCGTAGTGCAGCCGGCGGGCGCGGTGCCGCTGGACGACGAACCGGTGGCCGTCCGGGCCGTCCGGGTCCCCGCCGGCCGGCTCGGCGGTCCGGCCGAAGTCGCGCATCTCCTGGTAACGCCGCAGTTTGCGGGCCGGGACGTCTGCCATGCCGACGGGGTACCCCTTTCACTCGGGTGCCGACCAGGGCGGGTTCTTCTTCGCCAGCTCCTGGTACTCGGCCACCTCCTGCGGGGTGGGGTCGGGGCCGACCGCCTCCGCGAACTCCTCCGGGTCGGTGATGTCGTCGTCCGGTTCGGTCATCGCGCTCACCGCCCGAGGGCGGCGCGGATGAGGTCGCGCGCCCGGTCCATGATCGCCGCCGGCGGACCCAGCACCAGGTTCGCCGTCCCGCTCTCGACGCCGGGGTGCGGCCGGGTCGGCCCGACCGCTTCCGCGAGCTTGGCGGTCGCCGCCATCGCCCGCAGCCGCTCCGGCGGCCGGTGGGCGCGCAGCAGCGGGAACTCGTCCTGCTCTTCGTGCTCGGCGTGCGCGAGCACGTCGTCGCGCAGCTGGACGAGCAGCGTGTCGAAGCCTTCGGCCTCGGGGCCCATCTTCTGCAGGGTCGTCAGGAGCTCCTTGGCCCGGTGCTCCTCGCCCAGCCGCGCGTCGACGACGGGCACGGCGGCGGGCTCGAGGTCCCGGATCTCCGGGTGCACCACCAGCTCCTCCGCCGTCTCGTGCACCGCCAGCAGCCGCACGAGGTCGCGGAACAGGTCGCGGCGCCGGTCGCCCGCCGCGGTCTCCAGCTCGGCGAACATCGCGCGGATCTCCCGGTGCTGCCGCTGCAGCAGCTCGATGACGTCCTCTTCCTTGTCCGGCACGGAAAGCCTCCTCCTCGTCGGGTGTGGAGGGAGCTTTCCCCGTCCCGGGCCGGTTACTCGTGCCGGCTCGCGACCGTGAGCCACAGCACGCCGGCGGCGGTCAACGCGATCGCCCCGACGGTCCACCACGACCACCACGTGAAGAACGCGACGACCAGCCCGACGGCGAGCAGCACGCCCCCGCCGGTGTCGGCGTTCCCGGCCCGCGAAAACCCCCCGGCGACCGCCATCAGCCCATCCTCCCGTCGACGGCGGCCACGACCAGCGCGGCGCAGTTCCGCACCGCCAGGCCGCGCTCCTGCGCCATCGCGATCAGGGCCGACTGCGCGGCCGCACCCGTCATGCCTTGGGCCACCAGGACCTTCAACGCCATGGCCACGAGATCGGTGGCGGGCGGACGCGGGGTGCGGACGGGCATCGGACGACCTCCGGCTCGGCATGAGCGGCAACGAACGCGACCGGATACCCTCGCGCTCCCGGTTTCACACCGGTCAAGCCAACCCGTCCGGGTGAATCCGGCTCAACTCCCGACGAGCCACACCGCGGCGTCCACCGGCAGCCGGCCGCCCTCCAGCGGCACGCTCGACAGCAGCACCCGCCCGTTTTCCGGCAGCTCGCACGGCTCGGCCGACAGGTTCACCACGCAGTGGAACCCCGGCTCCCGCGCGAAGGACAGCACGCCGGGAGACGCCGGCGACCACGTCAAAGTTCCGTCCCCCAGTGCCGGCTGTTCCCGGCGGGCCGCGAGGGCCGCGCGGTACAGCCGGAGCATCGAGCCCGGGTCGGCCGCCTGCGCCTCGGCCGTCGCCGTGCGCCAGTGGGCCGGTTGCGGCAGCCACGTGCTCGTCCCCCCGGGTGCGAAGCCGAACGGCGGCGCCGTCCCCGACCACGGGACCGGGACCCGGCAGCCGTCGCGGCCGCGACGGGTGTGGCCGGACCGTTCCCACGTCGGATCGGCGAGCACCGCCTCCGGCAGGTCTTCGACCTCCGCCAGCCCCAGTTCCTCGCCCTGGTACAGGTACGCGCCGCCGGGCAGGGCGAGCATCAGCAGCAGCGCCGCCCGGGCCCGCCGCCGGCCCCGCTCGAGGTCGCCGCCGGGCGCGAACCGCGTCACGTGCCGGACCACGTCGTGGTTGGACAGCACCCACGTCGCGGGCGCGCCGACCGTCGCCAGCGCCTCGAGCGTCCGGTCGATCACCGCGCGCAACGCGTCCGCGTCCCAGTCGCAGCGCAGGAAGTCGAAGTTGAACGCCGTGTGCAGCTCGTCCGGGCGCACGTACCGCGCGAGGCGGTCCGGCCGGTCGACCCACGCCTCGGCGACGAACACCCGGTCCGGGCCGAACTCGCCCGCGATCTTGCGCCACGAACGGTAGATCTCGTGCACGCCGTCGAGGTCCCAGTGCGGGTGCGCGCCGCGGTCCGGTGGCTGCGCGATCTCCTCCTCCTCGTCGGCGCCGAGGTCGGGGAACGCCGGGTCCTTGAGCAGGCCGTGGGCGACGTCGATGCGCACGCCGTCGACCCCGCGGGCGAACCAGAACCGCAGCAGGTCCTCGAAGTCCGCCCGGACCGCGGCGTCGTCCCAGTTGAGGTCGGGCTGTTCCGGGGCGAACAGGTGCAGGTACCACTCGCCGTCGGCGACCCGCGTCCACGCCGGCCCGCCGAAGACGCTGCGCCAGTCGGTCGGCGGCAGCTCGCCGTCCGCGCCGCGGCCCGGCCGGAAGTGGTACCGCGCGCGTTCGGGCCCGCCGGCGAGCGCGGCGCGGAACCACGGGTGGCGGTCGGAGGTGTGGTTCGGCACGACGTCGATCAGCAGCCGCAGCTCGAGCCGGTGCGCCTCGGCGACCAGGTCGAGGACGCCCGCGTCGGTGCCGAACAGCGGGTCGGGGGTCCGGTGGTCTTCGACGTCGTAGCCGCCGTCGACCATCGGCGAGCGGTACCACGGCGTCGTCCACACCGCGTCGACACCGAGGTCGGCCAGGTGGCCCAGGCGGGAGCGCAGGCCGGCGAGGTCCCCGGTGCCGTCCCCGTCCGCGTCGGCGAAGCTGCGTACGTAGACCTCGTAGACGACGGCGTCGCGCCACCAGTTCGCGGAGTCCATGACACCCGAGTATCTACGCTGGGGCCGTGACCGACGCGTGGAAGTGGGATCCGTCCCTCTATTCGGGCAGTGCGGGGTACTACGCGCGCGGCCGCGCCGCCTATCCCCCGGAGCTCGCCGCGGCGCTCGCCGCCGAGCTGCCGCCGGACGGGTCGGGACGCCTGCTCGACGTCGGCTGCGGGCCCGGATCGCTGACCTTGCTCTTGGCCGGCTCGTTCGAAGAGGCGGTCGGGCTCGACGCCGACGCGGACATGCTCGGCGAGGCGAACCGGCTCGCCACCGCGGCGGGCATCCACAACTGCCGCTGGGTGCACCGGCGCGCGGAGGAGCTGCCCGCCGGGCTCGGCCGGTTCCGGCTGATCACCTTCGCGCAGTCGTTCCACTGGTTCGACCGGGCGCGGGTCGCGGCCGCGGCGCGCGGCATGCTCGAACCCGGCGGGACCTGCGCCCACGTGCACGCGACGACGCACGAGGGCGTCGAAGGGTCGGTGCCGCGCGCGGACATCACGGAGCTGGTGCACACGTTCCTCGGGTCGGTGCGGCGCGCCGGCCAGGGCACGCTCCCGGACGGCACGGCCGGGGGCGAGACGGAGATCTACCGCGCCGCGGGGTTCCGCGGGCCGCGGCGGTTCGAGGTCCCGGGCCGGGTCGTGACGCGCACCGCCGACGAGGTCGTCGCCGGCGTCTTCTCCCTCTCGAGTGCGGCGCCGCACCTGTTCGGCAACCGCCGCGCGGAGTTCGAGGCCGAGCTCCGCCGGCTGCTGCACCGGGCGAGCCCGGCCGGGACGTTCACCGAGAGGCTGCGCAAGATCGCCGTCGACCTCTGGCACCCCTGACGTCCACTGTGGACGGTCTTACCAGGGGTTGTTGTCGAAGCCGTCGTCGTCGGCCTCGACCGCGCGCGCACGGCGGCCGCGGCGAGGACTTTCGTCACGGGCGGACGGCCGTGACTCCGGCGCCGGCGCGAACGGCGACGCCGAACCGGGCTCACCGCCGAAGGCGTCCGAATCGAAGGCCGACGGCGGTTCCGTGCTGCCCCGGTCCGTGCTCCAGCCGGACTTCGTCTTGCGCTGCGCCATCTCGCGCACGTGCTGCACGTACCGCTCGGCCGCCTGGACCTGCTTGGTCATGTACTCCTGCGACCGGGCCTTGATCTCCTCGCCGCGCTGTTCGCGCAGGGCACGCCGTTCGGACTGTTCGCGGACGAGGCCGTCCAGCTCGGCCTTCATCGCGTCGATCTCGCTCATGCGTCCTCCTACCAGGTCCGGCGGGCGGTCGGCGGGTCTTCGTCGTCGTTGAGGGAGCCGATGATCCGGCGCCCCGGTTCGCCGAGGTTGTCGAAGACCGCGCCGTCGATCCGGTAGGCGGACGACCGGCGTTCGGTGTCGCCGCCACCGCCGCCGCCGTGGGCACCGCCCATGGCCCCCATGCCCCCCATGCCGGTCATCCCGGACTGGCCGGCGGGCCCGGCCGACGCACCGGCCGGGGTGAACGCGGCCCCGGGCTGGGCCTGCGTGGCACCGGCGCCGCTGTGGACGCCGCCGGACATCGGCGTGTCGCCGAGCCCGTTCCCCGCGCCGCCCGGGTCGAGACCGGTCGCCGAGAGGCCGGAGCCGCCGTGCGAGCCACCCCCGGTGCCGGCCGGAGCACCGCCGCCGTGGCCGTCCCCGCCGCCACCGCCGGGCGACCCCAGGTCGTCGAGGGTGCCGCGGTGGTTCGGCAGGTCGTCGTCGAGCTTCTTCCCGGGGGTGTCGCCGAGGGCGTCCGAGGCCTTGTCGTCTTCGCCGAGGGTGTAGGTCGTCGGGGTGCCGCTGCCGTCGTCGACGGTGACGACGGTCGGGCCGTCCGCACCGTCGGGCCGCTCGGCGGTGATCTTGACGCCACCGTCCTCGATGTGGATCTTGCCGTCGGGACCCGGGCAGTAGGTGCCGTCGTCGGTCCCTTGTGGACCGTCGGCGTCCTTGGACCAGTCGAGCTTGAAGTCCTTGGCGGCGTCGGTCCCGTCGCCGACCTTGATGTCCATCTTCCCGTCGGAGTCGGGTTCGGTCATCTCGAAGGTCTTGTCACCCTGCTTGACCTTGAGGGTGTCGGGGGTGTCGTCGCCGTCCTTGTCGGGCTTGCCGTCGCCGTCCTTGTCCTCGCCGAGCAGGCCGTCCGGTTTGCCGTCGCCGTCTTTGTCTTCACCCAGCGGGTTGTCGGGCTTGCCGTCGCCGTCCTTGTCTTCACCCAGCGGACTGTCCGGCTTGCCGTCGCCGTCTTTGTCTTCACCCAGCGGGTTGTCCGGCTTGCCGTCGCCGTCTTTGTCTTCACCCAGCGGGTTGTCCGGCTTGCCGTCGCCGTCTTTGTCTTCACCCAGCGGGTTGTCCGGCTTGCCGTCGCCGTCCGTGTCCTCACCCAGCGGACTGTCCGGCTTGCCGTCGCCGTCCGTGTCGGCGCCGGGCAGGTCGCCGAGACCCGCGCCCTCGCCGCTGTCCGTCTTGATCCCCTCGCCGCTGAACTCCTTCAGCGCGTCGGCGGCCTTCTGCTTCGCTTCCTCCGCGGCCTGCTCGGCCGCGGCCTTGCCGTCGTCGCCGGAACCACCACCGGAACCCGAGCCGCCCGACCCGGAGCCCGAACCGCCGCCCGAACCGGAGCCGCTGCCCAGGCCGGATCCGGAACCGGACCCGGATCCGCCGCCGAGGCCTTCGTCACCGCCGAGACCGCTGCCCCCGGCGCCCAAACCGGCACCGGCACCGGAGTCGGTCTGGATCCCCGGGCCGCTGAACTCCTTCAGCGCGTCCGCGGCCTTCTTCTTGGCCGCTTCGGCGGCCGCGGCCGCCTCCGCCTGGCCACTGTCCGAGGGCGGCGGCACCGACGACGGCGACGTGTCGTCCGAACCGGAACCAGAACCTGAACCCGCGCCCGAGCCGGAACCCGAACCGCCGCCCGAGCCGAGGCCGGAACCGCCGCCCTCCCCCGAAGGCGTGGACAGATCGGGGATCGACGGCACCGGACCGCCACCGCCACCCGCGCCGGACCCCGAACCCGAGCCGCCACCCGAACCGGAACCGGAACCGCCGGAGATGTCGGGGATCGACGGCACCGGACCACCGCCGCCACCCGCGCCGGAGCCACTCCCGGAGCCACCGCCGGCCCCGCTGGGCAGGTCGGTGCCCGAGCCCCCGGCTCCCGCACCGCCGCCGGGCACACCGGAACCGGAGGCGGAGCCGCCGTCGGGAATCGGCGGCACCTGGCCGCCGCCCCCACCGGCCCCCGAGCCACCCGAACCCGAGCCCGAACCGCCCGCGCCCGAACCGCCCGCGCCCGAGCCGGAACCCGACCCGCTGCCCGAGCCGCCCGGACCGCCGCCCGCGCCACCGGCCGAGCCGGGGCCACCGCTGCCGGGAGCGCCCGAGCCGGGGCCGCCCGGCATGGTCACGCCCTCGAACTCGTTCTTGACCTTGCCCATGACCTTGTCGAGCGCGTCGTACGCCTGGTCGACGAGGTCCTTCGTGTCCTTGCAGGTCTTCTCGAAGCCTTTGTAGAGCCGGTCCCACATGTCCGGGTTGAACTGGTTCTGGATCCACTGCTTGGCCAGGTCCTGGCCGTGCTTCTTGATCTCGTCGCCGTCGCAGCAGCCCTGGTCGTTGAGGGTCTTGACCAGGTTGGTGCCGAAGTTGAGGTCCATCCAGCCCGCGATCTGAGCCAGGTCCTGCTCGTTGCCGTGCTCGCCGCTGGCGACCGCGATGACTTTCTGCGCCATCGTGTAGTCGGCCTTGCCGACCAGGTCGGTGTACATGCCGATGACCGCGTCGGCCTTGCCCTTGCAGAGCTGGAAGACCGTGGTCGCGGTGGTCTTCGTCGCTTCGCTGACGTCGCCGAGGGTCTGGGACAGCTTCGCCGCTTTCGGCTGGATCTTGTCGTTGTAGGTGTCGGACGCCGCGTCCGCACCGGCGCCGCTCCACGACTTGTACAAGCTGCCGAGCTGGGAACCGGTGTCCTCCAGCGTGCGGTCGACCGTCTCCGAGCCGGTCTTGAAGTGCGCGGCGTCCTGGACGAAGTTCGCGAAGCTGATCCCGCGCTGCTCGTCGAACGGGACGCGGATGTCCTTGTCGAGGTCGAGCGCGCGGGTGTTGCCGCGGCAGTCGTCCGGGATCTTCGCCAGCAGCGACCCGAAGGTCTCGAACAGCTTCAGCGCGGGCGCCGCGGCGTCGAAGATCTCGTCGGACGTCTTGGTTCCGCTGGCGTCACCGCCGTTCTCGCCGGCGGCGGGTGGCTTCGTGTCGTTGAGCTTGGTCTTGCCGTCGTCGACGGCCTTCTTTTCCTGGTCCTCGTTGTACGAGTTCTGGTCACCGCTCGACTTGGCCTTGTCGTACGCCTCGTCGACCGACTGCCCGGCGAAGAGCGGGTTGGCGTTGTACGCGCCGGCGTACTTCTCGGCTTCCTGCCGCTTCTGCTTGATGTCGTCCGGTTCCTGGTCGGCCAGGAACGGCGGCGGGGGCGGGTTCTCCCGCAGCCAGCTGCTGATCAGCGCGCTCTTCTGACCCGCGGGGACGCTCGGGTCGTCGAGGATCGCCTTGACGTCGGACCACTTCTTCTTTTCGGCCATCAGAGCGAGCCCCCGGCGTTGGTGATGGTGCCCGCTTGGTTGTCCTCGTTGGCGCTGTAGCTCGACCCGGCGGTGCCGAGGTTGGTGCCGAACGAACCCAGCGTGGTGCTGTAGCCGGAGACCGCGGCCCACAGCGCCTGCGCGCCGGCGGTGTACTTCGCGGCGTGGGCGTTGTGCGCTTTGCCGAAGCCCTCCGCGGTCACCTGCGGAGTCTCCAGGTCCGGGTTGTCGTCCAGCAGGTGTTCCGCCAGATCCCCGATGGTCTTGGACGCCGTCGACAACGCTTCCGTCGTCGCGGTGTACCCCCCGCCGCTCATTTCAGCGCCTCTCCTCAGATCCTTCGGTTCCCAGAGCTTCCGCGAGCACGTCGGCCACGGATCCCACGTCGGTGAACCGCTCGAGCTCGTCCAGGTCGATCGTCACCCCGTAATAGACCTCCAGCGCCGCCAGGAGCTTGATCCGGCCCTTCGAGTCGATGCCCAGCTCCTCCAGCGGTGCGTCGGGCTCGACGAGGGCCGGGTCGAGCCGGAAGGTGTCGCTGACGACCTTCGTGACCTCGGCGCGGTGATCACCCACGGCCGCCACCATAACGTGCCTTGGCCGCCGACCGGGCGACCTTGCCACTCGATGTGCGCGGAAGTCCGCCGGAAGGGACCAGATGTACCGCACGGAGGGTGAGATCGTGCTCGCGTGACACCGCGCGCAGCACCGCGCGGGTCACCTCTTTGAGGTCCGCGTCAGCGTCGCGCGCCCACTCCGCCACCACCATCGCGCCCTCGCCGTCCTCGTCGGCGACGCCGAACGCGGCGACGCGGTCGCGGCGGACCGCGGGGTGGGCCTCCCCCGCCGCCGCCTCGATGTCCTGCGGGTGGAAGTTGCGGCCGTCGATGACGATGAGGTCCTTGAGCCGGCCGGTGACGTAGAGGTCACCGGCGTGCACCACGCCCAGGTCGCCGGTGCGCAGCCAGCCGCCGACGCCGCCGAGCGTGGCGTCGAACGCGGCCGCGTCGCCCCGGCCCCAGTACCCGGTCGCGACGTTCGCGCCGTGGATCCAGATCTCGCCGACGGCGCCGTCGGGCTGCTCGTGTCCGTCGTGGACGATCCGCACCTGCTGCCCGACCGGACGGCCCACGGACACGAGTTCCGGCCCATCGACGGTTTCGACGGCTCGGCCCTGAGCAAGCGCTTCACGGTCGAACTTCGCGCCGCGCGGCCCTTCTTCCCCCGCGCTCGCGACGTAGACGGTCGCTTCCGCGAGCCCGTACGACGGCCGGCAGGCACCGCGCCGGAAGCCGTGCGGGCCGAAGACCTCGAGGAAGCGTTCGACCGTGCGCGGGCGGACGGGCTCGGCGCCGTTGAGCGCGACCCGGACGTCCGAGAGGTCCAGGTCGTCCTCCCCCGGCCCGGCGTCGGCGGCGAGGTCGTAGGCGAAGTTCGGCGCGGCCGTGAACACCGCGGGGTAGTCCGCCAGCTGCCGCAGCCACCGCCGCGGCCGGTGCACGAACTCGGCCGGGGCCATGAACACCGCCCGCCCGCCGGCGAAGACGGGCAGGCACAGCAGCTGGATCAGGCCCATGTCGTGGAAGAACGGGATCCAGCCCGCGCAGGTGGTGCCTTCGTCGACGGCGTAGGCCCGGCTGCCCTGCCAGCACGCCGCGACGATCGCCCGGTGCGGGATCACCGCGCCGGCCGGCTCCCGCGTCGAGCCCGACGTGTACTGCAGGTACGCCGGGCTTTCCGGCGCCACCGGCACCGGGTCGGCACCCGGCCCGGTCAGCTCGTCGGCCACCAGCAGGTCGCCGGGCGCCCCGAACTCGCGGACCCGCGCCGCCGCGGCCGACGACGTCAGCCCCACGCGCGCGCCGGAGTCGGCCAGGACCCCGCCGAGCCGCTCGGCCTGCGCCCGGTTGCCCGGCGGCATCAGCGGGACGGCGATCATGCCGGCCGCCAGGACGCCGAAGAAGGCGAGCGGGTAGGCCAGCTCCTGCCCGGCGAGGACGGCGACCCGCTCCCCGGGCTCCGCGATCCGGCGCAGCTCACCCGCGACCACCCGGACGCGGGCGGCGAACTCCGCCCACGTCAGCGTGTGCTCGGCGTTGTGCGTGTGGTCCTGGTGGGTGAACAGCGGCCGAACATCGTCCGCGCGGGCGAACAGCCGCTCCACGATCGAGGCGCGCAGCACCTCGCCGGGCACGGTCTCGGGCGGACGGGGCACGAAGGCAACCTACTGGACGGCCCAGAGGCCGCCCAGCTCGGCCACGTCCACGACGGTGGCGGTGCGCGGGAACAGCGTGCCGGTCAGGAAGTCGTGCGTCTCCTGCTCGCGGTCGGCGCAGGCGTCGCGCAGGACGACGATCCGGTAGTCGCGGTCCATCGCCTCGCGGACCGTGCTCAGCACGACACCGCTGGTGCTGATCCCGGCCAGGACGAGCGTGGTGATCCCGCGCTTTTCCAGCTGCTGCTCGAGGTCCGTGGTCGTGAAGGCGCCGACGCGGATCTTGCGGACCTGAACGTCCTCCGGCCGCGGCGCGAGCTCCGAGTGGATCTGCGTCGCCGGTCCGTCCGCGCGCAGCACGGCCCGGTGCTCCGCGGAAGCCGCGTACGGGGCGAACATGCTCGTCTCGGGGATCGCTTCGAACTCGGCGTCTTCGAACGCGACGCGCACCCAGCCGACGTGGCCGCCGCGCCCGCGGACGTCGTCGATCACGGTGCTCACGCGGTCGAGCAGCGCGCCGCTGCCGGGCAGCTGCCCGACGATCCCGTTCTGGTAGTCCATCACGAGCAGCGCCGTGCGGTTCGGGTCGAGGGTGGTGGTGCGGTCAGGCATCGGTCTCGGCTTTCTCGGGTCGGGTGGTGCTGTGGTGCTTTCGGGACAGGGAACGGTCGAACACGGTGACGATCAGGAAGACCACGCCGACGCCGAGGAGCAGCAGCGCGAGGTCGTGCAGCCCGCCGGTGTCGGCGGCGGTTCCGTAGAGGGCGCCCTGCAGCGCGGAGGAGACGATCGCACCGAGGTAGCCGAAGGTGCGCAGCAGCCCGGCCGACGCGGCGATGTCGTCCGGGTTCGCTTGGCGGTACACGGAGTTCTGCAGCGCGAGGCTGTTCAGCCCCTGCGGCACCCCGGCCACGAGCGCGACGACCACGAGCAGCCAGACCGCGGCCGAGGAGTCCAGCGTCAGCAGCAGCGCGCACCCGGCGAGCTGCCCGAGCGCGGCGACGGCCAGCTTGCCGCGGACCGCTTCGCGACGCCCGGTGAGCAGCGACACGAGGATCCCGGTCGCGAACAACGGCAGGGTGGCGAGACCGGCTTCGGTCGCCGACAGGCCGCGGCCGTGCTCGAGCCATTGCGTGTAGCCGTAAAGGAAGCTGTACGCGACGACGTAGGCCAGCAGCGCGCGGCCGTAGGTGCGCAGCAGCGGGCCGTTGCGGCCGAGCAGCCGCAGGTCGATGAACGGGTGGGCGTGGGTCAGCTCGCGCACGGCGAAGCCCGCGGCCCCCACGACCGCGATGGCGAGCAGGTACCAGTCCCCCGCGCCGGGGTGCATCAGGTAGAGCAGTAGGGAGACGAGCGTGCCGGCGAACAGCGCCATGCCGGGGAAGTCGAGGTCGAACGAGCCCTCGGACGCGCGCTTCGCCGCCTTGGGGAACCGGCGGGCGCCGAGGACGAACGCGGCCAGCGCGATCGGGATGTTGAGCGCGAAGGTCGTGCGCCAGCCGCCGACGCCGATGAGCAGGCCGCCCAGCGCCGGGCCGATGACCGAGATCGTCTGCGTGGAGATCGCCAGCACCGTGAGCACGGACGCGGGACTGTCGCGGCCGGTTCGGTCGCTCTCGTCGCGGATGAGCCGCATCGCGGCCGGGTAGCCGGCGCACGTGCCGAAGCCGAGGACGACCCGCGCGACGATCAGCACCGCGAGGTTCGGCGCGAGCGTCCCGATCACCCCCGCCAGCCCGACCAGGGCCGTCGCCGGGAGGAACACGCGCCGCGGGCCGTACCGGTCGATCAGCCGCCCGGCCACCGGCTGCCCGACGGCGGTGGCCAGGTACAGCGCGGAAATCAGCCACGCGGTCGCCGACGCCGGTTGCCCGAACGCGACGCCGATCGGCACCAGCGCGACCGCGATGATCGTCGAGTTGACCGGGTTGAGGACCGCGCCCGAGATCAGCGGGGCGAGCAGCTTCCGGTCGAACCCGTCGCGTACCCGTGCACGCGTCGTCATGACTCGACGACGCGGCCGAGCAGGGCCAGCGCCTCGGTGACCACGGCCAGCTCGTCTTCGGTGAGCCCCTCGGCGAGGGTCCGGGCCAGCCATTCGTGCCGGGAGGCACGGGCCCCCTGCGCGTGCGCGCGCCCCTCGGCCGTGAGGAAGAGCAGCTGACGGCGGCCGTCTTCCGGGTCGTCCTCGCGGCGGATCAGACCGAGCTTCTCCAGCCCGGCCACCGTCGCCGCCATCGACTGCGGGCGCACCTTCTCCGCGCCGGCCAGCACGCTCGCCGTCGTCGGCTCGTTGAGCACGAGCCGGGCGAGCGCCGAGGCCTGCGCGGAGGTCAGGTCACCGACCGCCGTCGCGTCCATCATCTGCCGCCGCAGCCGGCCGACGAGCACGCGCAGCGTCTGCGCGGCCGCGACCGCCGGAGCGGGAACCGTCTTCGAGCCCATATCGACAGGCTAGACTTATCAGTTGAGCCTGTCGAGTTTTGGAAGCGAGCGAGTATTCTTTGCGGCCATGCCCTCCCCGGAAGCGCTGGTCTCCGCCCTCGCCGACCCCGCCCGTCTCCAGCTGTTCGCCCGCATCTGCGCCGGACTCCCGGCTGACCACCCGAAACTCGTCAAACGCCTGGTCGACGCCGGGCTCGTCACCGTGGACGGAGACACCTACCGGGCCGTGCCCGAGGTGTTCCGCGAGGCGCTCGCCAAGGGCCCGGCCGATCCGCTCGACGGGCTGTTCCGCCACGGCAGGCTCGTCACGATCCCGCATTCGGGCAAGCGGCGGCAGCTGCTGCTCGCCCACCTCGCCGAGCGGTTCGAGCCGGGCCGGCTCTACACCGAGCAGGACGTCCGCGAGAAGCTGTCGATGGTCCACGACGACCACGCGACGCTGCGCCGCTACCTCGTCGACGAGGGCCTGCTCCAGCGCAGCAACGACGGCGGCGCCTACGGCCGCCCGTCGGAGGCCCGCGCCGCCGGCTGAGTCAGTGCGCCTCGGCCGGCAGGTCGAACAGCGCCAGCACGGCGGGGTCGGCGAACACCACGTTGTGCGCCACCCGCGCCTCGGTCACGGTGAACACCTGCAGGGTGTGCAGCCGGTACGTCCCCGTGTCGTCGCGGCAGTAGGCGACCAGGGCGGGCTGGCCGTTCGCGGAGGTGCGCGTCATCCGCCAGTCCGGCCCGCGCATCGCGAACAGCCGCTCGAGGAACCGGCCGTAGCCGTCGCGGCCGAGGAACCACAGCGGCACCGGCGGCATCTCCAGCACGACGTCGTCGGTCAGCAGCTCGACCAGGCCGGCGACGTCGGCGGATTCGAACGCCCGGACGTAGCGGTCGAGGACCGCTTCCACCGCCGAGTCGTCCGGTTCGGGAACTTCGTCCGCCGTCAGGTCGCCGAGGCTCGCGTGGGCGCGCTGCAGGGCGCTGTTGACCGCCGCGGGCGTCGTCTCCAGGAAGCCGGCCACCTCCGCCGCGCTGAACGCCAGGACGTCCCGCAGGATCAGCACCGCGCGCTGCTTGGGCGGCAGCGTCTGCATCGCCGCGAGCAACGCCAGCCGCAGCGTGCCCCGGCGGGCCAGGCGCAGGCCGGGGTCGTCCAGGCGCGCGTCCGGGAAGGGGTGCAGCCACGGGATTTCGAACGACGGCGTCAGCGGCGCGCCCGGGGCGTCGCTCGGGCGGCCGAGGCCCGAGGGCAGCGGCCGCCGGGCCCGGCTTTCCAGCGCCGTCAGGCAGGCGTTGGTGGCGATCCGGTAGAGCCAGGTGCGCACCGAGGCGCGGGCCGGGTCGTAGCCGTCCCACGCCTTCCAGGCGCGCACCAGCGTCTCCTGCACCAGGTCCTCGGCCTCGTGCACCGAGCCGAGCATCCGGTAGCAGTGCACCAGCAGCTCACGCCGGTGCGGCTCGGTGTCCGTCGCGAAGTCGGGCATCGCGCTCCCGTCGGTCGGTACGGGAGATGATTCCCTACAGGTCGTCGAAGTCCTCGGGCCGCAGGCCGTCGAGCTCGGCGCGGAAGCGGGCGACCTCGGCCTCGGTGTCGAGCACGTCGGCGGCCGGGCCTTCGGCTTCCTGCTCGACCTCCAGCTGCACGGACGCGACGTCGAGCACCTCTTCGGCGACACTGATCGGCGCGCCCTGCCGCAGGCCGAGCGCGACGGCGTCGCTCGGGCGGGCCGACACGCGGGTGCCGTCGACGAGCACGAGATCGGCGTAGAAGATGCCGTCCCGCACCTCGGTCAGCTCCACGGCGGCGACACCCTGGCCGAAGGCGGCGAGCACGTCACCGAGCAGCTCGATCGTGCCCGGCCGCGGCTGCGCGATCTGCTCGCGCGCCCGCACGAGGGCCTCGGCCTCGCCGTACCCGATCATGATGGCCAGCCAGCGACGGGCTCCGTCCGGTTCCCGGAGCAGCATCAGCGGCGCCTCGCCGGGCACCGGAACGGCCATCCCCACGACCTCGATCGGGATCACGCTGACCACCCGCACCCTCCGTGTAGGTACTCTCCACCGCGCGCGAGGTACCCAGAACCGGCGGGCGGCAATCCGGTTCCGCACCCCGGCTTTTTCACCCGGGCTCTCCTCGGCTGCGGACAACGCGGCGAACCCTTGCCGGGTGCGTCGCGGCGCTGTCACCGTCGGGGCGTGGAACCGACGATTTCGCGCAGCACCGACGTCCCGGCCGCCCCGGAAACGGTGTGGTCGTGGGTCACCGACCTGCCCCGGATGGGTGAGCTGAGCCCGGAGAACGTCGGCGGCCGCTGGCTGGACCCCCCGGGCCTCGGCGCGCGTTTCCGCGGCCGCAACGTGAACGGCGACCTGCGGTGGTGGACGCGGGTGAAGGTGGTGGCGTTCGAGGAGGGGCGCCGGTTCGCGTTCGACGTGCGGACGCCGCTGGGGTCGCGGGTGTCGCGGTGGGAGTACGTGCTGACGCCGAGTCCGGCGGGGTGCCGGGTGACCGAGAACTGGTACCGCAGCGGGGCCTGGGTGGTGCGCCGGTTCATGGGGCCGCGGGTGACCGGGCGGGCGGACCGGCCGGGGTACAACGTGCGGTCGATCGAGCACACCCTGGCCGCGTTGAAGGCGCGGGCGGAGGAGCAGCGCGCTGCCGCGTGAGGCGCCCCGACCGGCCTCGCGGCCGACTGCGCGCCGGCACCGCGCGTGACGTGCATCGCGCTGAACTGGTCAGTCTCTTGTTGAGACCTACCTCCTCCGACTAGGTTGCTTTTTCAAACCTAGGAGGGGTCATAACCGACACCGCGCCGAAGCCCGGCCTCGTGCTGCTGGTCGTCTCGACCGCGGCGTTCCTCGCCAGCCTCGACACGTTCATCGTCACGATCGCGTTCCCCGGTATCCGGGCCGCCTTCCCCGGCGACGACCTCGCCACGCTCTCGTGGGTGCTCAACGGCTACACCGTGCTCTTCGCCGCCTGCCTCGCGCCCGCCGGCCGGCTGGCCGACCGCTACGGGCGCAAACGCTTGTTCCTCCTCGGCGTCGTCGTCTTCACCCTCGCGTCGGCCGCGTGTGCCGCCGCGCCGTCCATCCCCGTCCTCATCGCCGTCCGCGCGGTGCAGGCGATCGGCGCCGCGCTCGTCATGCCGACGTCGCTGGCCCTGCTGCTGACGGCCTTCCCCGCGCACCGGCGGCCGATGGCGGTCGGCGTCTGGGCTTCCGTGGGCGCCGCGGCCGCCGCGCTCGGGCCGCCCGTCGGCGGTCTGCTCGTCGAGGCGTCGTGGCGCTGGGTGTTCCTGGTGAACCTGCCGATCTGCGCGCTGACGCTGCTGGCCGGGCCGCGCGTCCTGCGCGACGCGCGGGACACCACCACCGGCGTCCCGGACCTGCTCGGCGCGACCGGGCTCCTCGCCGGCGTCGGGGCGCTGGCCTACGCGCTGGTCGAAGCGCCCGACCGCGGCTGGACCGCGGGGCCGGTGCTGCTCGCGTTCGCGGTCGCCGCCGTCGCGCTGGCGTGGGTGCCGCTGCGCTCGGCGCGCCACGCCGTGCCGGTGCTGGACCTGCCCGCACTGCGCGTCCCGACGCTGTGGCTGGCGTGCGTCACGACCGGCGTGTTCGCGGCCGGCTTCGCCGCGATGCTGTTCGGCAACGTCCTGTTCCTGACGTCGATCTGGCACGACTCGATCCTGGTCGCCGGGCTGTCCCTGGCCCCCGGGCCGCTGATGGTGGTCCCGGTGTCGATCCTCGGCGGCCGGTTCGTGCACCGCTTCGGCCCCGGCCCGGTGGTCGCCCTCGGCGGCGTCTCGTTCGGGGCGGGTGTGCTGATCTGGTTGCTGCGCATGGGTTCGACGCCCGACTACGCGACGTCGATGCTGCCCGGCCAGCTCCTGACGGGCGTCGGCGTCGGGCTGATCCTGCCGAGCCTGTCGGGCGTGGTGGGCACGGTCCTCCCGCCGGCGCGGTGGGGCGCGGGCTCGTCGATGGTCAACACGACGCGCCAGATCGGGACGGTCCTGGGGACGGCGGTGCTGGTGGCGATCTTCGCCGGGACCCCGGACCTGACGGACTTCCGCCACGGGTGGCTCTTGATCCTGGGGACCGCCGCGGCGACGTCGGCGGGCGGCCTGCTGATCGCCGCGCGCCGCCGCACGGACCACTACGCCGAGCCCCAGGCCCGGTCCAGCGCCGCGAGCCCGTCGTCGATCCTCTCCACCGGGATCGAGCCGTAGCCCAGCACGAGCCCGGGCGCCGGAAACCCGCCGCACAGATCGGAAAGCGTCTGCACCGCCACGCCCGCGGCCGCGGCCCGCGCGGCGATCGGCTCCAGGTCGATGTCCGCGAGGGCGCAGAGGTGCAACCCGGCCGCCGACGGAACCACGCTGAGCCGCCCGGCGAACACCCGGTCCACAGTGGACACCAGGCGCTCGTGCCGCTCCGCGTACACCTTCGTCGCGCGGCGGATGTGGCGGGCGAACAGCCCTTCGTCGATGAAGCGGGCCAGCGCCGCCTGGGCCGGGATGTCGCCGTGCCAGTCCGACAGCTGGCGCGCGTGGCCCAAGGCGTCCTGCAACGACGGCGGGGCGACCAGGAACCCCAGGCGCAGCATGGGAAGCAGCGTTTTCGAGAACGACCCGACGTACGCCACGCGCCCGCCGCGGTCCAGGCTCTGCAACGGTTCCAGGGGCCGGTCGGAGAACCGGAACTCGCTGTCGTAGTCGTCCTCGACGACGACCGCGTCCGCGCGCTCAGCCCACGCGAGCAGCGCCGTGCGGCGGGCCAGGGACATCGGCGTCCCGAGCGGGAACTGGTGCGACGGCGTGACGTACACCAGCTTCGTCCGCGCCGGCAATGCGGCGACGTCGAGGCCTTCGCCGTCCACGGGCACTCCGACGACTTCGGCGCCGTGGGACGCGAAGAGCAGCTTCGCCTGCCGGTAGCCCGGCTCTTCGACGGCCACGCGGTCACCCGGTGAAAGCAGCACGCGGCACAGCAGGTCGAGGGCCTGCTGCGCGCCTTGGGTGACGAGCACGTCGGCCGCGTCGGCGCGCACCGAGCGCGAGACGCCGACGTGCCGGGCGATCGCCGCGCGCAGGCCCGGGTGGCCGCCGGGATCGACGTAGTGCACGAACCCGGCCGCGGCTCGCAGCTCCCGCGCGAGCAGCCGCCGCCAGGTTTCCAGGGGGAACAGGGCGGCGTCGGGGATGCCGACGCGGAAGTCGTACTCCGGTGCCTCCGCCACCGCGGTGACCGGCGACGGCAGCGACCGCCAGATCGCCTTGGGCCGGGGGCCCCGCGCCGAAGGAGCCTGACGCGGCTTCGGCGCCGGCAGGGAACCGCTGACGTACGTCCCGGCGCCGACGCGGCCGGTGAGGAACCCGTCGGCGGTCAGCCGGTCGTAGGCGACCGCGACGGTGTTGCGCGAAACCGCCAGGCGCCGCGCCAGCTCCCGCGTCGGCGGCAGCCGCTCCCCCGCCCGCAGCCTGCCGTCGAGCACGGCGTCGCGCAGCTGCCGGTAGATCCGGACGGACAGGTCGCCGCGCCCGGCCAGGCTGACGTGGAAATCCATCCGGCGAGGCTACATTGGCCCAATCCGATTCGAGGGAATTGGATCTGGGAGCGGGCCAAGTTCCCCTCTAGCGTTAGCTTCATGACGCTGACCGCGGACCGCCCCGCACCCGCCCGCTCCGGCCGGCTGCTGGCCGCCGCCCAGCTGGCCGGCTCGCTCGGTGACGGCGCGTTCCTCACCTGCTCGGTGCTGTTCTTCACGCGCATCGTCGGACTGAGCCCGGCGCAGGTCGGGCTGGGGCTCACGCTCGGCTGGGCGGTGGGCTCGATCGCGGGCGTGCCGCTCGGCCACCTCGCCGACCGCCACGGCGCCCGGGGCTCCGCGGTGCTGCTCGCGCTGGCGACGAGCGCGTCGATCCTGACGTTCCTGCTGGTCCGCACGCCGCTGCTGTTCGCGCTCGCCGCGTGCCTCTACGGCAGCTGCCAGACCGGCCTCGCCGCCGTCCGCCAGGCACTGCTGGCCGCGCTCGCCGACCCGGAACGGCGGACGCGCATCCGGGCCCGGCTGCAGTCGGCGGGCAACGCGGGGCTCGCCGTCGGTGCCGGGCTGGGCGGGCTCGCGCTCTCGGCCGACACCGCGCCGGCGTACCTGACGGTCTTCGTGCTCGACGCGCTGAGCTTCGTGGTCACCGCGGCGCTCATGCTCGCGCTCCCCTCCGTGACGACGTCGGCCCCGCGCGCCGGCGAGCCGAAGCTGGCCGTGCTGCGCGATCGGCCGTACGCGCTGGTGACGCTGCTCAACGCGGTCCTGCTGCTGCGGATGCCGCTGTTGAGCGTCGCGATCCCGCTGTGGACCGTCGAGCGGACCGCCGCGCCGGGCTGGACGGTGTCCGCGCTGTTCGTGCTCAACACGGTCGTGGTGGTGCTGCTCCAGGTCCGCGTGGCGGGGCGCCTGGCGAGCATCGGCTCGGCGGCGCGGATGGTCCGCCGGTCCGGGGTGCTGCTCTGCGCGTCGTGCGTGGCGTTCGCGCTGTCGGCGTCCGGGACGTCGCCGTGGGTCGCGTTCGCGGTGCTGGTCGTGGGCGCGGTGGTGCAGGTGTTCGGCGAGATGCTGCAGTCGGCGGGCACGTGGGAGATCGGTTTCGCGCTGGCACCGGCCGACCAGCAGGGGCAGTACCAGGGGTTCTTCGGCACCGGGGTGTCGGTGGCGCGCGCGATCGGGCCGGTGCTGCTGAGCACGGTGGTGATCGGCTGGGGCCTGCCGGGGTGGCTGCTGCTGGGGGCGGTCTTCGTGGCGGCGGGGTGGGCGATGGGCCCGGCGGTCCGCTGGGCCCAGGCCACACGGGTCACGGCGGCCGCACACTGACCGCCCGGCAGGCGTGCGGCCCGCCCAGCCCGGGCTACGACTTCAGCTGCCGCGCGTTCGGCCCGTACTGCGCCCTCTTCCGGTACAACGTCGCCCGGCCCATGCCGAGCTTCCCGGCCGCCCGCACCACCGTCGCGCCCGGCTCGGCCAGGCACCGCACGATCTCGTCCCGCTCCGACGCCTGCAGCCGGCTCGACCGCCCAAGGCGCCGCTTTCACGTGAAAGCTACCCGGAGTCCCCACTCCAGGTCGCTTTCACGTGAAAGTGGCGCTACTGGCTCGGCTGGGCCGCCGGAGCCTGGTGCAGCGAGAGATCCTGACCCGCGGAAGAGTCCTGGCTCCAGGCTCCGGACTCCGCCGTCCACGTCTGGCCCGCGTAACTCACCTTGTCCACCCCCAGCGCCTCCGCGCGGCCGACCAGCCAGCTCGCGTACGTCCACCCCTGCGCCGCCGGGTGGGCGCCGCTCAAGCGAGCCGTGCCCAGCTCGCCGGTGGCCGCCGAAGCCAGGTCCGCCGGGGCCGCCAACGTCAGGTTGCGGCAGGTCAGCGTCGCCGGGAACTGGCCGGTGAACGCCGCCGCCATCGCGCGGGACTGCGACTCCCACTGGGCGTACGCGTCCGGGACGCCCGAACGCTGGATCTCCTGGGCCGCCTCGGTGATCGGCAGCGTCTCCCAGCCCGGCAGCTTCTCGAGCTTCTCGTAGAACGCTGTCGCCGCGTAGACCGGGTCGCGCAGCTGCGCCACGGTGCCCCAGCCCTGGCTGGGCCGCTGCTGGAACAGCCCGACCGAGTCGCGGTCACCGCCCTCGAGGTTGCGCAGCTTCGACTCCTGCAACGCCGTGGCCAGCGCGACCGTCGCCGCGTGCGGCGGCAGCCCGAGCTTGGTCCCGACGGCCGAGATCCTCGCGGCGTTGTCCATCTGCTCCGGCGTGAACGTGTACCCGCTCTCCCCGGCCACCGCGACCGTGCAGCCCGGCGTCTTCACCGGGCTGCGCGTGAGCACCACCGCCACGACGACCCCCGCGGTCAGCACCACGACCGCACCCAAGAAGAGGGCCACCTTCAGGCCACACCCGCGCACCCTGCCTCGCTCTCACCCGTTCGCACCAGTCTGCCAAAAGCAGGACGCGGCGCACCGGGTGGAGGTTCAGGCGCCGAGGAAGATCGGGTTCGACATCGCCACCATCGCGTTCGGCTGGGTGGTGTTCGGACCCCCGGACGGGCGGCGGACCTCGACGCGCACCCACCGGGAGTAACGCGGGTACGTGGTCCACGTCACCGTCGCCGCACCCGAGTCGCCGATGGTCTCCGTGTGTTCCGGCCCCAGCTGGTCGAGGAACGTCACCGTCGTCCCCGGCACGCCGCCGACGACCGCGCGCACCGTCACCGGCGTGCCCGTGCCCGCGGGCAGCCGCGAGCCGATCCCCGCCGTGCGCCCGCCGCCCGAGACCGTGAAGTCCAGCTGGACCGCCGACGACTCGGCCAGCCACGACCGCCCCGCCTTCAGCCCGGCCAGGAGTTCCTTGCGGCGCAACCGGTCCGCGAGGACGACGGTGTGCGGGAGCGCGACGCGCTGGTCGGGGTTGTGCGCGTCGGAGTCGCCGATCGCCGGGATGAACCGGCCGCCGCGCAGCAGGCCGTCCCAGTGGATGACGCTCGCCTCGTCGTCCTGCGTCCACGGCCCGTTCCAGACCTCGACGAGGTCGGCGATCTCGTACGCGAACTCGTAGGTGCAGCCGAAGCAGTTGGCGAACGGGTGCGCCGCGGTGACCAGGCCGCCCGCGCGGTGCACCTGGTCGGTGAAGCGGCGGAAGTCCGCCGCGTCGGCCGCCCGGTAGCGCCAGTCGATCCACGTGCCGGCGGGCAGGCCGATCGCGGGCCAGTGCCCGGACCGCGTCGTCACCTCTTCGCCGTTGAGGATCAGCAGGTCGTCGGTGGCGTACTGGCCCCACACGAGCTGCGAGCTGGACGTGTTGTGGTCGGTGGAGATCATGAAGTCGAGCCCGGCGGCGCGGGCGTCGGCGACCAGCTGTTCCGGGGTGCGGCGGCCGTCGGAGTGGACGGTGTGCAGGTGACCGTCGCCGCGGTACCAGGCGCGGCCGCGCTCGCGGGCGGGCGCGGATTCCGGCGCGGGGTTCGGCTTGAACGGCGCGGCGTCGGGCCCGAAGGTGAGCGTGATGTCCACTTTGTAGTCCAGGCCCTGCGGCGCCACGGTGTACGGGCCGAGGATGACGTGCCACCGGCCGGGCTTGATCGGGCCGGCGAGGTAGCCCGGCGTCGCCTCGGACGCGCTGATCGAGAACCGGTCGCGGAAGCCGCCGGACCAGCCGCGGAAGCCGCGGGCGTTGCCCAGTTCGTGGCCTTCCGGGCCGAACACGCCGATGTCGCAGGCGTTCCCGCGGGTGCCGGCGGGGACCGTCGGCTTGTCGTAGGAGTAGACGACGTCGATCTGCCGCACGCCGCGCGGGACGTCGACCGGCAGGTAGTACCAGTCCGGGACGTCCGGCTTCAGCGTGCCGGTGACGGTCCGGGTCTGGCTGCCGGTGCCGCCCGGCTGGTCGGCGAACGCGACGCCGGGCAGCATCCCGAAGGCCGCCCCGGCCGCCGCGACACCGCTCGCGCGCAGCAGCGCACGCCGGCTGAAGTCCCCTGAACTCATGCGTACCTCCGCATCGAAAGACGTCCCGACGCTAAGCCGCGAACGCGAACGCCGGCGGGAACCGGCGGTGAACTTACGGCGTCGGGTCAGGGCTTGGCGCGCCGCGAGAGGATCTTGGCGAGCGCGACGACGGTGACGGCGGCGGCGAGCCCGAGCCGGGTGCGATCGACGGCGGGCACCCAGGTCACCGCGTCCCCGCGGACGACGAAGGCGCCGGCGGGCCGGGCGAACACCCCGAACCCGGCACCTTCGCGGACGGGCAGCGCGGTCGTGTCGCCACCGCCACCACCACCGAACACCGCCGCGGCCGGGATGACGACGACCCCGTCGCGCTCGACCGGATCGCCGTACACCAGCTTCGCGGTGAACAGGTCCCGCGCGGTCGAGGCCAGCTGCCCGAGTTTCATCCGGCCATCATGGCCGACTGTTCGCCACCATCGGGTGTAAACCGGGGGTATCCGGGGCATCAACCACCGACACCTGTGCTTCATGGGGAGCGCTCGCTCCGAGGGGAGACCGCGATGACCTTCGACTTCGTGAGCCGCTGGCTCGGCAGGCATCGCGCCCGTCCCGGGGTCAGCCTCGACCTCTCCTGCGGCGGCCGGGTGACCTTGCGCGAGATCGACGGACGGCCGGTGCTGGCCATCACCACGGCCCCGGGCCCGGACGGCCGGTGCAGCTTCGCCGCCGTGCCGCTCTCGGAGGCGGAGCAACGGGAGCTGAGCCACGTGCTGGAGTCCGACGTGCTCCTCGCCTCCTAACCGACCCCTTATCTGCGCGCCACCGGATGTTTCCCTATCCGTTCCCGTCGTAAGCTCCGCACCGTGCTTTGTGGCAGTCCTCGCGAGAAATCCGGCCCCCACGGTGTGGCGCGGGTCGCTTTTTGTGGGGTTCCCACAACGCAACCGCCTCGGCATGCGCCATGGCGGACATTGGTCTACCCGGCGGTAATCCAGCAGGGTGTAGACAGGTGCAGGCGACGCCCCAGGACAGGTGCGTCGCCTTCTGTGCGTGGGTACTTGGGAGGCTCAGCCGGTGTTCAATCGTGTCGCCATCGTGAACCGCGGAGAGGCCGCGATGCGGCTCATCCACGCCGTCCGGGATCTGTCGGCGGAAACCGGTACGAAGATCGAGACGGTCGCCCTCTACACCGACGCGGACCGCACCGCCACCTTCGTCCGTGAGGCCGATCTGGCCTACGACCTGGGTCCGGCTTCGGCCCGCCCGTACCTCGACCTGGCCAAGCTCGAGCGGGCCCTCGTCGAGACGAAGGCCGACGCCGCGTGGGTCGGCTGGGGCTTCGTCGCCGAGGACCCGGCCTTCGCCGAGCTCTGCGAGAAGGTCGGCATCACCTTCGTCGGGCCGAGCGCCGACGCGATGCGCAAGCTCGGCGACAAGATCGGCGCGAAGCTGATCGCCGAGGAGGTCGGTGTCCCGGTCGCGCCGTGGAGCCGCGGCGAGGTCGCCACGCTCGAAGACGCGTTGAAGGCCGGCGACCGGATCGGCTACCCGCTGATGCTCAAGGCCACCGCGGGCGGGGGCGGGCGCGGCATCCGCATGGTCGCCTCCGGGGAGGACCTCGCCGACGCCTACGAGCGCACGAGCCAGGAAGCCCTGCGCGCCTTCGGTTCCGGTGTCGTGTTCCTCGAACGCCTGGTGACCGGCGCGCGGCACGTCGAGGTCCAGGTGATCTCCGACGGCGCGACGGCGTGGGCGCTCGGCGTCCGCGACTGCTCGGTGCAGCGGCGCAACCAGAAGATCATCGAGGAGTCGGCCTCGCCCGTCCTCGACCCGGCGCAGACCGCCGAGCTGAAGACGTCGGCCGAACGCCTCGCGGTCGCCGTCGGCTACCGCGGCGCGTGCACCGTCGAGTTCCTCTACCACCCCGGCGAGAAGCTGTTCGCCTTCCTCGAGGTCAACACCCGCCTGCAGGTCGAGCACCCGATCACCGAGATCACCACCGGCACCGACCTGGTCAAGCTGCAGCTGCACGTCGCCGGCGGCGGCAAGCTCGACGGCACCCAGCCGGCCGAGCTCGGTCACGCCGTCGAGGCCCGGCTCAACGCCGAGGACCCCGACCGCGACTTCGCCCCCTCCCCCGGCCGCATCGCGCGGCTGGCGCTGCCCGCCGGGCCGGGCATCCGCGTCGACACCGGCGTCAGCGAGGGCGACACCATCCCCGCCGACTTCGACTCGATGATCGCCAAGATCATCGCCTACGGCCGCGACCGCGACGAGGCGCTCGGCCGCCTGCGCCGCGCGCTGGCCGAGACCACCGTGATCATCGAGGGCGGCGCGACCAACAAGAGCTTCGTGCTCGACCTGCTCGACCAGCCCGAGGTCATCGACGCGAGCGCCGACACCGGCTGGATCGACCGCGTCCGCGCCGAAGGCCGCCTGGTCACCCACCGGCACTCCGCGGTCGCGCTCGCCGCGGCCGCCATCGAGGCCTACGAGGACGAGGAAGAGGTCTCCGTCCAGCGCCTGCTGGCCACCGCGCACGGCGGCCGCCCGCAGGTCCAGCACGAGACCGGCCGCCCGCTCGACCTCAAGCTCCGCGGCGTCGGCTACCGCGTCAGCGTCGCGCGGATCGGGCAGCAGCGCTTCCGCGTCGGCGTCTCGGCCGGGACGTCGGAGGTGCACCACGCCGACGTCGAGATCGAGCGCTTCGACGCCCACAGCGGCCGGATCCGGGTCAACGGGCAGCGGTTCCGCTTGGTGGCGGCCACGCACGGCCCGATCCACCTGGTCGAGGTCGACGGCGTCACCCACCGCGTCAGCCGCGACGAAGGCGGCGTCGTCCGCTCCCCCGCGCCCGCGCTGGTGGTCGCGACGCCGCTGTCGGTCGGCGACGAGGTCGAGGCGAACGCGCCGATCCTCGTGCTGGAGAGCATGAAGATGGAGACGGTGCTGCGCGCGCCGTTCCGCGCCCGGGTCCGCGAGTGCCCGGTCTCGGTCGGCAGCCAGGTCGAGACCGGCGCGCCCCTGATGCGCCTGGAGCCCCTGGCCGACGGCGCCGAGGACGAGGTCGCCGAGGAAACCGAGACCGTCGAGATCGAGCTGCCGGCCGAGGCGGCCGACGTCTCCGCGGCCGACCGCGTCGAGCGCGGCCTGCAGGACCTGCGCAGCCTGCTGCTCGGCTTCGACGTCGACCCGTCGGAGCGCAAGCGCATCCTGTCGGCCTACGTCGCGGCGCGGACCGAGCTGGGCGGCCGTCCGGTCGAAGGCGAGCTGGAGCTGCTCACCGTCTTCGCCGACCTGTCCGAGCTGAGCCGCAACACCCCGGGCGGCGAGGACACCGTGCCGAACGGCGCGGTGCACAGCCCGCGCGAGTTCTTCCACAGCTACCTGCAGAGCCTCGACGTCGAACGCGCCGGCGTCAGCGAAGGCTTCCAGGCCAAGCTGACCAAGGTGCTCGGCCACTACGGCGTCGACGGCCTGGAGCGCACCCCGGAACTGGAGTCCGCGGTCTTCCGGATCTTCCTGGCGCAGCAACGGACTTCGGCCGACGTCGCCGTCGTCTCGGAGCTGCTGCGGCTGTGGCTGGCCGGGACGCAGCCGGCGGAGTCGCTGAGCGACCGCGCCGGGCTGGCCCTGGAGCACCTGGTCGAAGCCACGCAGGTGCGCTTCCCCGCGGTGTCCGACCTGGCCCGCGGCGTGGTGTTCCGCTGGTTCGCCCAGCCGCTGCTGCGCCGCCACCGCGCCGAGGTGTACGCCGCTGTCCGCACCGAGCTGCGTTACCTCGACCAGCACCCCGACGCCGCGGACCGCGCCGAGCGGATCCAGGCCATGATCACCGGCTCGCAACCCCTCGTCCGGCTGATCGGGCAGCGGATCGGCCGGCCCGGCCGCGACCACGCGCCGCTGCTGGAAGTGCTGACCCGCCGCTACTACGGCAACCGCAGGCTGACGGGTGTCGCCGTGCGCGACGTCGCCGGCTGCCGGCTGCTGACCGCCGAGCTGACTGTGCCGATCGTTCCTGATCCGACCACAGCCACGGCCGAATGGCTTCGTAGCAACGATTCTGTGCCGAGCGGGGGTCGGCCTTCTTCTGGCCGGATCACGAACACCCCGGACGGCGTGCTGCCGCTGGTCACCACCGCCGTCGACATCGCCGCCCTGCCCGAGGCCATCCGCGCGCTCGGCGAGGTGGCCACCGAAGGCGTGGTCGCCGACCTGTACCTGCGCTGGGAGGACCAGCCGGACGTCGACGCGACCGCGGAGCGCCTCGGCGCGCTGCTGGCCGAGCACCCGCTGCCGGCGAGCGTGCGGCGCGTCGTGCTCACCGTGGCCGGCACCGGCGGCGCGGTGATGCACCACCACTTCACCTTCCGGCGCGAGGGCGCGGGCTTCACCGAAGACCGGCTGATCCGCGGCCTGCACCCGCAGATCGCGCAGCGGCTGCAGCTGCAGCGGCTGCACGAGTTCGACCTCACCCGGCTGCCGTCGGCGGACGAGGAGATCTACCTCTTCAAGGCCGTGGCGAAGAGCAACCCGGCCGACGAGCGGCTGATCGCGATGGGCCAGGTCCGCGACCTGACGCCGCTGCGCGAGGCCGACGGACGGCTGGTCGCGCTGCCCGCGCTCGAGGACGCGGTCACCGCGTGCCTCGACGCGATCCGCAACATCCAGGCGCAGCGGCCGCAGAACAAGCGGTTCGACACCAACCGGATCATGATGTACGTCTGGCCGCAGACCGAGCTGACCACCGAAGAGCTGAACACGCTGGTCCAGCGCATCCTGCCGACGTCGGTCGGTGCCGGGCTGGAGGAGGTCCAGTTCCTGGCCCGCCGGCGCACCGACGCGGGCAAGCTGACCGAGCTCGCCGTCCGGATCACCTTCGACCCCGGGCACGGCGCGCGGCTGCACGTCGGGCCGGCGTCGACCGAGCCGGTGCAGCCGCTGGACGACTACCGCCTGAAGGTGCTGCGCGCGGCGCGCCGCGGCACGGTCTACCCGTACGAGCTGACCGGCCTGCTCGCCGGGCCGGCGGGCACGTTCGCCGAGCACGACCTCGAGGCCGGCTCGCTGGTGCCGGTCGACCGGCCGAAGGGCCAGAACAGCGCGGCGATCGTCGCGGGCGTCGTCACGACACCGACCGAGCGGCACCCCGAAGGCGTCACCCGCGTCGTGCTGATCGGCGACCCGACGAAGTCGCTGGGCGCGCTGTCGGAGCCGGAGTGCTCGCGCGTCATCGCGGCGCTCGACCTGGCCGAGCGCCTGCGCGTGCCGCTGGAGTGGTTCGCGTTGTCGTCGGGGGCGCGGATCTCGATGTCCTCGGGCACCGAGAACATGGACTGGGTCGCCGCGGCGCTCAAGCGGATCGTCACGTTCACCCAGGACGGCGGCGAGATCAACATCGTGGTCAACGGCATCAACGTCGGCGCCCAGCCGTACTGGAACGCCGAAGCCACGATGCTCATGCACACCAAGGGTGTCCTGATCATGACGCCGGACTCGGCGATGGTGCTCACCGGCAAGCAGGCGCTGGACTTCTCCGGTGGCGTGTCGGCGGAGGACAACTTCGGCATCGGCGGCTACGACCGCGTCATGGGCCCGAACGGCCAGGCGCAGTACTGGGCGCCGAACCTGCCCGCCGCCCGCGCGGTGCTGATGTCGCACTACGACCACACCTACGTCGTGCCGGGCGAGGCCGGGCCGCGCAAGGTGGGTACGAACGACCCGGTCGACCGCGACGTCTCGCCGTTCCCGCACGCGATCGCCGAGAGCGACTTCACGACCGTCGGCGAGATCTTCTCGGCCGAGCACAACCCGGACCGCAAGAAGCCGTTCGACATCCGCACGGTGATGCGCGCGCTGTCGGACCAGGACCACCCGGTGCTGGAGCGCTGGGCGGGCATGGCCGACGCCGACACGTCCGCGGTGCAGGACGCGCACATCGGCGGCCGCCCGGTCTGCCTGGTCGGCATCGAGTCGCGCTCGGTGCCCCGCCGCGGCTTCCCGCCCACCGACGGGCCGGACGCGTTCACCGCGGGCACGCTGTTCCCGCGGTCGTCGAAGAAGACGGCGCGGGCGATCAACGCGGCATCGGGCAACCGGCCGCTGGTCGTGCTGGCGAACCTCTCGGGGTTCGACGGCTCGCCGGAGTCCCTGCGCAAGCTGCAGCTGGAGTACGGCGCGGAGATCGGCCGGGCCATCGTCAACTTCGAGGGCCCGATCGTGTTCACCGTGATCTCGCGCTACCACGGCGGCGCGTTCGTGGTGTTCTCCAAGGCGCTCAACCCGAACATGACGGTGCTGGCCCTGGAGGGCTCGTTCGCCTCGGTGCTGGGCGGCGCCCCGGCGGCGGCGGTGGTGTTCGCCGGCGAGGTGGCCAAGCGCACCGCGAACGACCCGCGGGTGACCGAGCTGCAGGCGCGGGTCGCGGCGGCCGACGCTCCTTCCCGGGCGGCGCTGAGCGCCCAGCTGGCGGAGCTCCAGTCGTCGGTGCGCGCGGAGAAGGTCAGCGAAGTGGCGGCGGAGTTCGACAAGGTCCACAGCATCCAGCGAGCGGTGGAGGTCGGCTCGGTGGACGCGATCATCAGCGCGGCGGAGCTGCGGCCGCGCATCATCGAGGCCATCGAACACGGCCTGAAGCACTAGGGTCACCGGCTCGGAAACCTCTGAAGGCACCTTCAGGGCATCTAGTGCCCTGAAGGTGGCCTTCGGAGCACACGGGCGCTTTCGCGACTTTCGGGGGTATGACGGGTTTGCCCACCCGGACACACTGTGCGTGCCGGTTCGGTGACCGCTAGTTTCGGACCGGAACGTCCATCCGTGCGGCCGTGAGGAGATCCCCCGATGGCGTCAAGGTCCCTGACCCGGCTCGCGTGCGCGGCGACCGGCGTCCTGCTCACCACCCTGCTCGGTGGCACGGCCACCGCGCAGCAGGCGGACACGCCCGTCTTCTGGCGCGTGCCGGCCACCGCCGCCCAGGCACAGGCCCTCACGAACGCCGGCTTCGACGTCGAGGAAGGCGACGCCGGCGCCGTCTTCGTCGTCGGCGGGCAGGCCGTCGCGAACCAGCTGCGGGCCCGCGGCTTCGCGCCGTCGTTCCACGACACCGTCTACAAGGAACTCCCGGCGCAGGCGAACTCCCTGGCGGCCGACACCTTCTACGGCGGGTACCGCACCGTCACCGCGCACGAGAACCACCTCACCGCCGTCGCCGCCGCGCACCCCGACCTGGCCACGAAGTACACGATCGGCCAGTCGTGGAAGAAGACCAAGGGCCAGGGCGGCCACGACGTCCAGGCCATCTGCCTCACCAAGAAGCAGACCGGCGACTGCACGCTCTCGACGACGTCGAAGAAGCCGAAGTTCTTCCTGATGGCCCAGATCCACGCGCGCGAGCTGTCGACCGGCGAGCTCGCCTGGCGCTGGATCGACTACCTCGCCGACGGCTACGCCACCGACGCCACCGCAAAGTCCATTTTGGACACCACCGAGGTCTGGGTGGTGCCGATCGCCAACCCGGACGGCGTCGACATCGTCGCCTCGGGCGGCAATTCGCCGAAGCTGCAGCGCAAGAACGCGAACAACACCCGCGGCGGCTGCACCGGCACGAACATCGGCATCGACCTCAACCGCAACTCCACGTTCAAGTGGGGCGGCGACTCCAATTCCGCGTGCGCCGAGACCTACCAGGGCGCGAGCGCCGGCTCCGAGCCCGAGACCCAGGCGCTGGAGAAGCTGGCCCGCTCGATCTTCCCGGACCAGCGCGGCACCGGGAACAACGACCCGGCGCCGTCGACCGCCAAGGGCACGATGATCACGCTGCACAGCTACGGCAACGACATCATCATCCCCTGGGGCTTCACACAGGCCACCTCGCCGAACGACGCGCAGTACCGCAAGCTCGGCGCGAAGTACGCGGCGTCGAACGGCTACCTCGTCGGCACCAACGAAGAGACCGTCGGCTACGACACGAGCGGCACCACCGACGACTTCACCTACGGCGAGCTCGGCGTCGCCAGCGTGACGTTCGAGGTCGGCGGCTCGAGCGGCACCTGCGGCGGGTTCCTGCCCCGCTACACCTGCGTCGACAGCACGTTCTGGCCGAAGAACAAGGGCGCGCTGGTCACGGCCGCGAAGGCCGCGGCGGCGCCGTACCAGCAGTGACTCACGGCCGGCAGGCGTAGACGCAGTTCTGCGGACGCGGGGCTTCGAGCACATCGACGTGCCCGAACCCCGCGTCCGCGAGCATCTCCGACGCCTTTTCGGTGCCCCACATGGCGCCGAGCGCGGCGCCACCCTCGGCCAGCGACGTCGTCGTGCAGTACATCAAGCTGATCGAGTAGCAGAGCGCCGCCAGCGGGTTGCCGACGTTGTTCTCGACGTGGCTCGAGAAGTTGGTGTCCACCATGAAGAACAGGCCGTCTTCGTGCAGCGCGTCGCGGATCCGGCGCAGCACGACGTCCGGGCGGTCCTGGTCGTGGACGGCGTCGAAGGCGGTGATGACGTCGTATTCGCCGGTCAGCTCGGCAGCGTCCCCGACGGCGAACTCGACGTTCGGCAGTCCTTTCGTGGTCTCTCGCGCCTGCTCGACGACGCTCGCGTTGATGTCGAGGCCGGTGAACCGCGAGGCGGGAAACGCGCGGGCGCCGACGTTGATGGCGTTCCCGGTGCCGCAGCCCAGGTCGAGCACGCGCGCGCCGGCCGTGAGCCGTTCCTTCAGGCCGGGGACCGCGCCGAAGAAGCCGTCGACGAGGTGTTCGCGGTACACGTGCTTCCAGCTGTCGCCGGTCTTCGCGCCGAGCGTCTCGAGGTGAGGCCCGTACGCCGAACGCGGGACGCCGCCGCCTTCGGCGAAGCTGCGTTCGAGGTCGGGCAGGATGCCGGTGAAGGCGCTCAGCGTCAGCAGCGACGGCATGAGGTTCGACGCCGTTTCGCCGAGCAGGAACTTCGCGTGCTCGGGCGGGAAGGTGTACTGGCCCGCTTCGAGGGTGAAGATGCCGCCGGTGACCATGGCGCCGAGCCATTCGCGGACGTACCGCTCGTGCAGCCCGGCGCGTTCGGCGAGCCCGGCGCTGGTGGCGGGCCCGCGGGCGGCCGCTTCGAGGAGCCCGGTGCGGTGGCCGACGCCGATGAGCATGGTGAGCGCGCTGCCGGTCATGGTCGCCGTCAGGTGCGCCGCGAAGTCCTTTTCCTCCATGCGGCCCGAGCTTACCCGCCCGGCGGACCGTCCGAAGTGGACGATCCGCCGGGGCGGGTGCTGCCGCGGAGGCCGGCGCGGGTCAGTCCTCGTCTTCCAGGCCGGCGTCGGCGAGCACCGCGTAGACGCGGCGGCGCGCGTCGGCGAGGATCTTCTTCACCTCGGCCACCTGCGCTTCCGTTCCGCTGTAGCCCACCTGGGCGGCCGCGCCGGACAGCTCGCCGAGCGCGTGCCAGAGGGCGGCGAACCGGTCGGCGCCGGGCTCCTCCTCGGGCTCTTCCCACAGGGCGGCGAACTCGGCTTCCCGCCCGGCGACGTGCTCCCGCCCGGCATCGGTGAGTTCGGCAACGCGGCGGCCACCGGTCTCGGCCGTGTGGACCAGGCCCTCGTCCTCCAGCTGCTGCAGGATCGGGTAGACCGAGCCGGGGCTGGGCCGCCACCGCTCGTTCGTGCGGCGCCGGATCTCCTGCATCAGCTGGTAGCCGTGCATCGGTTCCTCGGCGAGCAGCGCCAGCACGGCCGGTCGCACCGGACGGCTCGGGCCCCGCCCGCGGACCTCCTGCACCCGCTGGAACGGCCCCGCCCCACCGAACCAGCCACCGGGACCGCCGAACGAGCCGGGACCGCCGGGGAAGCCGGGAAACCCGGGCCCGCCCGGAGCTCCCGGCGGCTGGGGCGGGTGCGGGGGGTGCGGCGGAAACCCACCGCGCGCCAGCTCGGGCCCGGCTTCCCAGTCCTCGTGGCCGGGAACGCCATGTCCGTGGTGACCGAACCCGCCATGATCCGGCCCCCCAGGGCCGCCGTGTCCCGGATGCCCCGGCCCGCCACCCCTCTCCCCGTGATCCACGTGACCGGGCCTCGGGTGACCGAAGCCGCCGTGAACGTGGTGACCGCCGAACTCGTGACCCCCGAACCCGCCGCCACCCCCGAGACCTCCGAAGCCGCCGAACATCCGTCCCGCTCCCGCGCTCGTCTCCATGATCGTCTCCTCCACTCGCCGTATCGCCGACACTACGACGATATATCGCCGTTCGATCGACGGCAACCCGCCCGCGTTCGCCCGCGGTTTCCCTCCCGGCCACGTGTAAGTCGTTATACGCCCGCTTGTACGGCTCTTGTACGACCCCCGTCGACGCTTCCCCCAAGACGTAGGACGTAGAACGAATCCGTAGGGAGAACCGTGAAGATCACCCGAATCGCCGGAGGCCTGCTGGCCGGGCTGCTGGGGTGCGCCGCCGTCGCCGTCCCGGCAGCCGTCGGCGCCGCCACCGCGCAAGCCGACGTCGCCAGCACCCTGGTGTTCACCAAGAACACCGAAGGCCACGACTGCTACCGCATCCCCACCATCGTCAAGGCGAACGACGGCGCGCTGCTCGCGTTCGCCGAGGGCCGCAACGACGGCGCCAGTGCCTGCAACGACCTCGGTGCCATCGACCTCGTGCTGAAGCGCTCGACCGACGGCGGCAAGTCGTGGAGCGCGCTGCAGACCGTCATCAAGGCCAACGGCGACACCAAGGGCAACCCGGCCCCGATCGTCATCCCGGGCAGCAACCGGGTCGTGCTGCTTTCGACCATGCAGTGCTACACGAATCCCGACTGCGGCCGGATCCCGCGCGTGTCCCTCAGCGAGGACAACGGGAAGACGTGGGGCGCGCCGCGCGTGCTGACCACCGAACTCGGCTTCTCCGCCGCGCCGGGCTGGCTGGCGACCGGGCCGTCGCACGGCATCGCGCTCACCCGCGGCGCGCACAAGGGACGGCTCGTGGCCGGCATGAGCTACTCGAACATCGGCGCGCTCGTCTACAGCGACGACAACGGGTCCACCTGGCACCTCGGGGCCACCGACAAGCCCGCCGCGAGCACCATGAACCCGCAGGAGATCAGCGTCACCGAGCTGGCCGACGGCCGGGTCTACGCCGCCGCGCGCAACCAGGCCAACGACGGCGACAAGTGCCTGCTGGACGGCACGCACAACCGGGCGTACGCGATCAGCTCCGACGGCGGCGCGACCTTCAGCACGAAGTTCACCTTCGCCACCGACCTCGTCGCGCCGACCGTGGAGGGCTCGACGGCCCGGATGAGCGCCACCGACACCGGCGGCGAGTACGACCGGATCGTCTTCGCCGCACCGTCCACTTGCGACCGTCGCAAGGAGCTGCGGGTCCACTCCTCGTTCGACGAAGGCGCCAACTGGACCGGCACCGCCGGCAGCGTGCTCGTCTGGGGCCAGGACGCGGCCTACTCGGACATGGTGCAGCTGTCGCAGTCTTCGGTCGGCGTGCTGTTCGAAGCCGGCCCGGAGTTCCACGCCAACGACACGATCCGCTACGCCACGGTGACCGAAGCCGCGCTCGGCGCCCCGGCCTGCGGGGGCGGCTACAGCGTGATCGACCAGCAGCCGCTGGGCACGGCGGGCACGGCGTACCTGTCCTACAACGCGGCCAACGGGAAGAACTGCGTCAGCACGATGAAGAGCGCCTCGGCCGGCACGGCCACGCAGACCTCCGCCTTCCTCGAAGTCCAGGGCTCGTCCCGGAGCACTGACTCCGGCGCCTTCTCCTACTTCGCCGGCCCGGTCTCGGCCGCCGCGGCGGACAAGTGCGTCAAGTGGGGCGGTTCCGCGGGCGGGGTCACTTACGAAAGCGGCTTCGAACACTGCAGCTGACCCGCGAGGGTGGGACCCGCCCTGGCCGGGTCCACCCCTCCCGCGCCGCCCGGCCCCCTCGCCCGGGCGGCGCGGGGCACGCACATCACCCGGACGTTCGCGAGCTCGACGTGAGCAACCGGGTCCAGGTGACGATCTTCGCCCACGAGGCCGGTCTCGTCACACCCTGAGCCGCGCTGTTGCGCCCGGGGCCCCGCGAGCGATGTAACCAGTATGGTCTGGCCCGAAGACGACGCGCGGCACCGCGAAGTGCTCGCGTCCCTGCGCGCGTGGGCCCGGGAAATCGACGCCGTGCCCTACCCCGCGGGCCTGGACGTCGACGCGTTGATGGCCCGCCACTACGAGAGCCTGCGCGACGAGCCGGCGATGGCGGTGGTCGTGACGACGACCGCCGAGGTCAGCGTCCTGGCCGTCCGCGGCGACATCGACCTGCCCGGCAGCCGGCGGCTGCGGTCCCGGCTCGCCGCGGAGATCGGCCTGGTGCCGCGGGGTCTGGTCCTGGACCTGACCGGGGCGACCCACTGCTCCGCCCGCGGCCTGGCGGTGTTGCTCGAAGCGACCGGGGACGCGAGCGTCGCCGGCGTCCCGTTCGCGATCGCCGGCTGCCCCGAGGTGGTGCGCCGGGCGATCGACGCGGTGGGGCTGTACGGGGCGCTGCCGCTGCACGACACGACGGCCGAGGCGGCCGAGTGGCTCGACCTCTTGCACCGGCTGAAGGCACTACGCTGACGGGCCCGCCGGTGCCGTCGCCACCGCCGACTCGCCGAACCGGATCCCCTTGGCCTCCTTGCCGAGCGCGGTGAGGACGGCGACCGCGATCAGGCCGGGCACGACCGTCCACAAGAGAGCCGAGCTGTACCCGTGGGACTCCGCGATCGCCTGCTGGATCGGCAGGTTCAGCGCCGCCAGCAGGTTGCCCAGCTGGTAGGTCACGCCCGGGTAGAAGCCGCGGATCGCGTCCGGCGACATCTCCGTGAGGTGCGCGGGGATCACGCCCCACGCGCCCTGCACCATGATCTGCATGAGGAACGAGCCCAGCGCCAGCATGCCCGCGCCGTGGTCGAAGGCGAAGATCGGGATCACCGGCAGGCCCAGCACCGCGGCCGTCACGATGGTCCGGCGGCGGCCCAGGCGTTCCGACAGCGTGCCGAACGTCAGCCCGCCGATGATCGCGCCGACGTTGTACAGCACCGCGATCCACGTGCTCGTCGCCGCGCTGAGGCCGGCGCCGCCGTTGTCGTGGGCCTTGAGGAAGCTCGGGTAGACGTCCTGGGTGCCGTGGCTCATCCAGTTGAACGCCGTCATCAGCAGGATCAGGTAACCGAAGCGGCGGATCACCTTCCCGTTCAGCAGGACGTCCTTGACCGACGTCCGCGTCACCTTCAGCTTCTCCCGGGTCGCTTCCCAGACCTCCGACTCCCGCACCCGCGCGCGGATCAGCAGCGTGATCAGCGCCGGGAAGATGCTGAGCACGAAGATCCAGCGCCATTCGAGGCCGAGGGCCGAGTGGAAGAGCAGGTACGCGAGCGCGGCGAGCAGGTAGCCGATCGAATAGCCGACCTGCAGCAGGCCGGAGAAGAACCCGCGGCGCGCGACCGGGATCTTCTCCATCGCCAGCGCCGCGCCGAGGCCCCATTCGCCGCCCATGCCGACGCCGTAGACGAACCGCAGGATCAGCAGCACGGTGAAGTTCGGGGCGAACGCGCACAGCAGCCCGGCCAGCGAGTACAGCAGGACGTCGGCGATCAACGGGATCCGGCGCCCGACCCGGTCGGCCCAGAGGCCGAACAGCAGGGCGCCGACCGGGCGCATCACCAGGGTCGCCGTCGTGATGAACGCCAGCTGCGTCGCCGTCGCGCCGAACGACTTGTCCTTCGCGATGTCCGCCAGGACGAACACGACGAGGAAGTAGTCGAACGAGTCCATGCTCCAGCCGAGCAGCGCCGCGAGGAACGCGTTGCGCTGATCGGATGTAAGCGCTTTCTTCCCCGTCGCCGGTTCCGCCTGCCGATCCGTCACGTTTGCCCCGTCCCGTCGGTTCTCCACCGGAAGAGCTCAGGGCTGGTCTAGCACCCACCGGCCCGCGCGGGCAAGGGTCAGAGCGCGACGCGCGTGCGGACCCGGCGGCCGACGTCGCGAGCCCACGCCTTGATCCGGTCCCAGTCGCGGAAGTCGCCCGCGCGCTGCCCCGAGGCCATCAGCCGCGGGATCAGGCCGCGCACGGTCGCCGGGTCCAGCCGGCCACCGAAGGTCGCGGTGCGCTCCGCGTCGATGCGCGCGGCGAGCAGCGCCACGTTCGCCGGCAGGCTGACCTGGTGGGTGGCCGCGCCCGGGCCGCACGGTCCGCTGTGGAACAGCCACACCGGGCGCTCGGAGAGGGCCCGCGCGTTGCGCTCCAGCAGCCGGACGGCCTCGGGCCGCCAGCGGTGGTAGTACAGGGCGCTGCCGACGACGACCGCGGCGTAGTGGCCGACACTCGCGACGTCGGCGGCGTCGCGCACGTCCACGCTCAACCCGGCTTCGCCGAGCTCGGCGGCGATGACCTCGGCGATCTGCCGGGTTCCGCCGTGACGCCCGGCGTAGGCGACGAGGACTGCGGTCATGCGTCCCATTGTCGGCCTTGTCGCGCGGCGCTGCGCCGCGGGCCGGGCACGATCCGCCATACGGGCGCTCCCCCGTTGCTCTCCGTGGCGCCCGGCCTTCCCGGCTTGACTCAGTCCGGTGAGAGGAAGGCCGGTCGCTGCTTTGGGTCGGGCGGGTCGTAGTACCGGTGGAAGACCGGGGTCTGGCCGCCGGACAGCGGCGGGACGATCCAGCTCCAGTCGGCCGGGCACCGGCGGCCGGACCGCTGCTCGCGGTCGAGGTGGGTCAGGAACCGCCGCGACTCGGTGTGGTGGTCGGCCATCGTCACGCCGGCCGCGTCGAACGAGTGCTGCACCGCGAGGGTCAGCTCGACCAGCGCCCGGTCGCGCCACAGCGTCCGCTCGGACGCGGTGTCCAGGCCCATCAGCTCGGCGATGACGGGCAACAGGTCGTAGCGCTGCTCGTCGGCCAGGTTCCGGGCGCCGATCTCGGAGCCGAGGTACCAGCCGTTGAACGGCGTGGCGGGGTAGGTGACGCCGCCGATCTCCAGGGGCATGTTGCTGATCGCCGGCACGGCGTGCCAGCGCAGCCCGAGCCCGGCGAACCAGCGGTGGTCCGGGTGGGTCAGCGGGACCTCCAGGAGGGCGTCCGCGGGCAGCGTGAACAGCCGTGGATCGCCGGGCTCCGCCTCGATCAGCAGCGGGAGGATGTCGAAGGACCCTCTTCGCTCCGGTGGCCGCCACCCGAGTCTTCGCACCCGTTCGGTGAACTCCGCGTAGCGCGGGTCGCCGAGCACCGAACCGTCCTCGAGGCGGTACCCGGCGTAGCGGATCAGCTGCTCGTTGTGGATGCGCGGCCCGGGCGCGATGGGCGTGTCCGGGGCGAACACCGTGATCGTGGGCCGGATCCGGCCACCGCGGGTGGCCTGGCGGAGGTGGGCGACGCACTCGCCCGCGATCGCGGCGGGCTCGGTGACCCGGCGCCGGTCGCGGATCCGGAGGCTGTTCCAGTACAACCGGCCGATGCACCGGGCGGAGTTGCGCCACGCGACGCGCGCGCCGTAGGCCAGTTCGGCCCCGGTGTGCCGGTAGGTGCCCGTTTCGGCGATTTCCGCGCGGACCTCCGCCAGTCGCGCCTCGAAGCGCTCGCCTTCTTCGGCGGCGCCTTCGGCGAACATCCGGTCCAGAAATTCCTCGGCCTCCCCGGAATTGACCCTCTGCTCTCCCGAGAGGCGCTGGTAGATCGGCAGCGCGGACGTCACCCGCTCGGGTGTAACCGTCACGGCGCTACCCCACTCTCCGAAATCGTGATCCGCAGCCTGACGGAAAGGTTCACCGTTCCTCCGATGGTCGCCGACAACAGGCCTGGCCGGAAGTCACTGCGCAGCAGCACCTCCGGCCAGGCGGGGGACAGTACCCGACGTTCTCGCGAACGCAATCCACCGGACGTGAACGACGTCCCACCCCATCCCCCCACCAGGGAAAACGCCGGAAAATAGCTACTACCAAGCGTTATCCGGACATGCCGGAGCGCGTTTTCCGTCAATCGATCACTGTGGACAGTGAAAATGGGGTGATCCTTTTTCGCCACGCCGCCTGCGTCTTTTCGTGGCTATTCGGCGAACGGCCTGCTCCGGCGGCGGTCCCCCGTGTATCGACGCGCCCGCGCGCGGCGTTAGAGTCGTTTCGTGCGCAAGATTCCCGTGGTCCTGGTCGCCGGGTTCCTCGGCGCGGGCAAGACGACGCTGCTCAACCACCTGCTCGCCAACCGCGAGGGCGCCCGGGTCGGCGTCGTGGTCAACGACTTCGGCAGCGTGAACGTCGACGCGCTCGCCGTCGCCGGGCAGGTCGACACGATGGTCTCGCTCGGCAACGGCTGCCTGTGCTGCGCCGTCGACGCGAGCGGGCTCGACGCGATGCTCGCGCGGCTCTCGAGCGCCGAGGCGGGGATCGACGTCATCGTCGTCGAAGCCAGCGGCATCGCCGAACCGCGCGACCTGATCCGGCTGATGGTCGCCAGCGAGAACCCGGACATCCGCTACGGCGGGCTCGCGGAGGTCGTGGACGCCGCCGAGTTCGAGGCCGCCCGCGAGCGCCACCCCGAGCTGGCCGACCACCTGCGGCTCGCCGACCTGGTGGTGCTGAACAAGGCCGACCGGGTGTCCGCCGAAGCGCTGGCCAAGCTCAGCGCGACGGTCGAGGAGCTCGCGCCGGGCCGTCCGCTGCTGGCCACTTCGCGCGGGCGCGTCGACCCGCGGCTGTTCTTCGACCCGGAACCCCGCGGCGAGCGCGTGGGCCAGCTGTCCTTCGACGACCTGCGCGAAGACGACCATTCGCAGCACCTGCACGCGCGGTACGAGACGGTGACGTTCACGGCGGAGACGCCGCTCGCGCCGAAGGCGTTCGTCGACTTCCTCGAGCGCCGGCCGGCCGGGCTGTACCGGATGAAGGGCCAGGCGGACTTCGCCGCCGACGCGCGCTTCCACCTGCACACGGTAGGTGGGTTCGTGCAGCTGGAGCGGTCGGCGTGGCCGCCGGGCGCGCCGCGGCGCACGGAACTGGTGCTGATCGGCGCGGGCCTCGACACCGGCGCGGTACTGGCCGACCTGCGTGCCTGCGTGGCGCCCGATCCGTCGGCGGTCGACGAGCGTGGGCTGATGTACATCACCCGGTACCTGCCGGACTGACCGCTCGCCCGCCACGCCGAAGATCGGCAAATGCGCCCGGGTTCCGCCGGCCGCGACGGAGACTGGCGGCCATGACGACCACCGCGGTGAGCGCACCACGCTGGTACCTGGTCGGTGTGCTGCCCGAAGACGTGCCCTTGGCGCACTTGATGACCCGCTCCGGCGACCTCCGCTACCGCCGCTCGGCGTGCGGCGAGAAGGAATCCCGCAGCTGGAAACCGGTGGCCCTGACGACATCCGAAGTGCTGCCCTGCCCGGCGTGCGTGGCGACGCTGCCCGCGCCCCCGGCCGGAGTCCGGGTCGCGCCGACGGGCGAGGACCAGGGCCAGCTCTCGCTCGCCCTGGAGATCTAGGCGGTCAACGTCTCGGCGAGCCGCTTCGCCGTGTGAAACGGCCGCGCGGTGCGAGCGACCACCGCCGTGACCGCGGCGCCTTCGAGCAGCAGGAGCACCTGGTCCGCGAGCGTCCCGGCGTCCCGCCCTTCGAGGCGGTCGAGCTGGGCTCGCAGGTAGGCGTGCAGTGCCGTCTTGTGGTGGCGGACGACCTCGCGCACCGGGCCGTCGGGATCGGGGAACTCGGAGGTCGCGTTGAGGAAGCCGCAGCCGCGGTAGTCGTCGCGGGACAACCAGGCCTCGTAGGCGTCGAACACCGCCAGCACCCGGCCCCGCGGGTCGGCGTGCTCGTCGGTGATCCGGTCGATCTCCTCCTGCCACAGCCGGTCGCGCTCCCGCAGGTACGCGACGACGAGCCGGGTCTTGGAGCCGAAGTTGCCGTAGAGAGCCGCCTTCGTGACGCCCGCCTCGGCCGCCACCGTGTCGACGCCGACGGCGTGGATGCCGTCGCGGTAGAAGAGCGTCGACGCGGCTTTGAGCACCTTGGCGTGCGCGTCGCCGGGACGAGTACGGCCCATGGTGCTCCTCCAGACAGGTCGGTATGCCTAATTTCCTGCAGTGATCGTAGCATGGCTTGACATCAGACAGACCTGTCTGTTTGGTGGAGGCATGGCGCTCAAGACCGAACAGAAAACCGACACGTGGTGGTCCACCGCCGCCGCCGGGGCGAGTGTGATCGCCCTCTGCTACGGCTTCGCGCGCTACGCGTACGGGCTGTTCGTGCCCCGGTTCACCGAGACGTTCGGCCTCACGACCGTCGGCGCCGGCGTCCTCGGCGGGCTGTCCACCGCCGGGTACGGCCTCGGCCTGCTGGTGGCGCCGCGCACGTCCCGCCGGTCGGCGCGCGGCACCGTCGTCCTGGCCGGCGCGGCGGCGACGCTCGGGCTCGCGCTGATGGCGGCGGCCCCGGGTGTCGTGGTGTTCGGGGCCGGGATCGTCCTCGCGGGCACCGGCGCCGGCCTCGTTTCGCCGGGAGTCGCCGAGCTGATCGGCCGGACGGTCGCCGCGCGGGTCCGCGGCCGGGCGCAGACCTGGGCCAACACCGGAACCGGGCTCGGCCTGGCGGCGTCGGCGTTCACGCCCCTGCTGGCGATCGGCTGGCCGGCGATCTGGTGGGCGTTCGCGGCCGCCGGGGTGGTGGTGACGCTGATCGCCTGGCGGACGCTCCCCCGGCCGCCGTCGTCGCCCGCCGCCGTCGGCGCGGCGCCCCCCGGGACGGCACCGCTGCTGGTCAACTCCGTCCTCATCGGCGTGACGAGCGCGCCGTACTGGACGTTCTCCAGTTCGCGGCTGACGGAAGCGGGCCTGAGCCCGGTGGCCGTGACGTGCTGCTGGTGCACCATCGGCCTGGCGGGGTTGGCCGGCGGTTCGGCCGGGCGGCTGGCCGAGCGCACGAGCCTGCGCGCCGCCAACCTCACCGCCTGGACCCTGTCGGCGGCCGGGATCGCGCTGCTCGCCCTGCCTGGCCTGGGCTTGCCGGCTGCGCTGGCGTCGAGCGCGCTGTTCGGCCTGACGTACATGGCGCTGACGGGGCTGTGCATCCTGTGGGCCGCGCGGCTGTTCCCGGAGCGCCCGGCGCGCGGAGTCACGTGGTCGTTCGCCGGGCTCGGCGCCGGCCAGACGGCGGCAGCGCCGC
Organism: Amycolatopsis sp. cmx-4-37; assembly: GCA_049998055.1. Classification (GTDB taxonomy): domain Bacteria; phylum Actinomycetota; class Actinomycetes; order Mycobacteriales; family Pseudonocardiaceae; genus Amycolatopsis. The sequence continues at coordinate 255,063 of JAEBEK010000001.1, forward strand.
TGGCCGGCGCGGCGGCGTCCGGGCTCGGCCAGGCCGCGGTGTTCGGTTTGACCGGGCTGGTCGCACTGGTCGCTTGGAGCCAGCTCACCCCCCGGCTCGCGCCACCGCGGTTGCGGGACTAGCCGACTCCGGGTCGGGGATCCGCGAGCCCGCCCGTTCCCACGACGGGCCACCCCTCGGCCGCGCCGATGTCGTCCGGGCCAAGGATCCGCGGGCCGCCCGTGCTCACGACGGGTCACCCCCTTGGCCGCGCCGATGTCGTCCGCGCTAAAGCCAGTGATCCACGGGGCCGCCCATTCCCACGACAGGCCACCCCTCGGCCACGCCGATGTCGTCCGGGCTAAGCCAGTTCCTTCTCGTAGCAGACCGATTCCGGGTCGGCCTCGTGCGGCGGGAAGTTCGGCACCCGGCGGTACCCGGCCCGCTCGTACAGCCGCATCGCGGCCGGCTGGCGCACCCCCGTCTCCAGCCTGAGCCGGACCCCTCCGCCACTGCGCGCCAGCCGCTCGGACTCCGCCACCAGCGCCGTCGACACCCCGGTGCCGCGCGCGTCCGGGGCGACGAACATCCGCTTCAGCTCGTACACCCCCGGCTCGACCGGCTCCACCGCGCAGCACCCGATCGCCCGCGAGCCGTCGCGGGCCAGCAGGTAGCGGCTGGCCGGGTCCAGCGGCCGCGGGCGAGCGTCCGTCGGCAGGTTGTAGGCCACGACCAGCTCGGCCGTCATCGCCGTCAGCAGCGCCAGCAGGAACCCGTCGTCGGCCGGGCACTCGGCGACCGTGGCCACCTCGGCCACCTCACGCCTTCTTCGCCCGGCTCGGCGCGACCCGGGGCGGCTCGTTCGGCATCTTCGGGTACACCGGCGGCCACGGCGCGTCCATCAGCCCGCTCGCCAGGTCCGCCGCCGACATCTCCAGCAACGGCTCGATCGACTGCGGCCGCTCCCCCGCCCCCGCCCACGGGTCGCCGCGCTCGGCGACCCGGCCGGGCACCGTGCTGAGGGTGAACGCGTCGGGCTCCACGCCGTCCAGCTCGTCCCACCCGATCGGCGTCGACACCTGCCCGCCCACCCGCGGCCGCACACACCACGTGCCGAACACGGTCTTGTGCGGCGCGTTCTGGTTGAAGTCGACGAACACGCGCGAGCCGCGTTCCTCCTTCCACCACTGCGCGGTGATCTTCTCCGGGTGCCGCCGCTCCAGGGCCCGCGCCAGTGCGACCGCCGCGGCGCGCACCTGGAAGCTGTCCCAGCGCGGCTCGAGCATCACGTACAGGTGCAACCCCCGCGACCCGGACGTCTTGAGGTGGCCTTCGATGCCGTGCTCGGTCAGGAACTCCCTGGTCAGCAGCGCGGCCTCGCGCAGGTCGTCGAAGCCGATCCCCGGCGACGGGTCGAGGTCGACGCGCAGCTCGTCGGTCACCTCCGGCGTGTCGGCGAGGTAGGGCCAGACGTGGAAGCCGAGACACCCGAGGTTCACCGCCCACAGGATGTGGGCCAGGTCCTTCGCGACCAGCGCGTCGCTCGTCGTGCCGTTCGGTGTCGAGACGACCGTGGTGCTCAGCCACGGCGGCGCGCCCTTCGGCACGCGCTTCTGGAACCAGTTCTTGCCGCCGGCTCCGTCCGGGTAGCGCTCCAGCAGCAGCGGGCGGCCGCCGAGCCGGGCCAGCAGCGGCCCGGAAACCGCCCGGTAGTACTCGACCAGATCGAGCTTCGTCTGCCCCTGCTCCGGGAAGTAGACCTTGTCCGGGCTGCTGATCTTGACCTCGACGCCGTCGACGTCGAGCAGCATCGCCTCGCTCATCTCGCCTCCCCGAACAGCTTCGCGAGCTCGGCGGGCGGCGCCTCGTCGAGCTGGGCGTACGTGCACGACTCCGGGGTGCGGTCGGGCCGGAACCGGACCAGCCGCCCGCCGTGGCGGAGCCGGCCGCCCTGGAGGTGCTCGTAGCGGACCTCCGCCACCCACTCGGGCCGCAGCGGCTCCCAGGACAGGTCCTTCTGCGGCGCCCAGCGGCTGTTCGCGCCGGGTTGGCGGCCGGGCTCGGGCTCGTGTTCCGCCGACGCACTCTCTCCCGCGGAGGCGGCATGAGACTCCGCCCAGGACCGCCACGGGTGGTTCTCGAGCGCGTTTTCGCGCAGTGGCGCCAGCTCCTCGACCAGCTCGGCGCGCCGCGCCTTGGTGAAGCTGCTGGCCACGCCGACGTGGTGCAGCACGCCTTGGTCGTCGAACAACCCGAGCAGCAGCGAGCCGACACCGGCGCCGTCCTTGTGCCAGCGGAAGCCGGTGACGACGCAGTCGGCCGTGCGCTCGTGCTTGACCTTGAGCATGACGCGCTTGTCCTGCTCGTACGGCAGGTCGGCGGGCTTGGCCATGACGCCGTCGAAGCCCGCGCCCTCGAACCGGGTGAACCAGTCCTCGGCCTGGTCCGGGTCCTCGCTCAGCGGGGTCAGGTGGACGCGCTGCAGGCCTTCGGCCTCCGTGCGGAGGATGCTTTCGAGCTGCCGGCGCCGCTCGCGGAAGGGCACTTCGGTGAGGTCGGTGTCGCCGAGGGCGAGCAGGTCGAAGGCGATGAAGCTGGCCGGCGTCTCCTCGGCGAGCTTGCGCACGCGCGAGGCCGCCGGGTGCAGCCGCAGCTGCAGCACCTCGAAGTCGAGCCCTTGGGGCGTGACCAGCACGATCTCGCCGTCCACGACGCAGCGGGGCGGCAGCGCGGCGGCCAGCAGCTCCACCAGCTCCGGGAAGTAGCGGGTCAGCGGGCGGTCGTTGCGGGAGCCGAGCTCGATCTCGTCGCCGTCGCGGAAGACGATGCAGCGAAAACCGTCCCACTTGGGCTCGTAGAACAGCCCCGGGTCACGAGGCACCTCGTGCACGGCTTTCGCGAGCATCGGCCGCACGGGCGGCATCACGGGCAGGTCCACGTCGGCGATCCTAAATCACCCCACCGACATTTCCGGGTGTGTTACACACTGTCGGTGACCACCGAACGTCCGGAACCGCCGCTGGTCGGGGGCGAGCGCGAAATGCTGCGCACGTTCCTCGACTTCCACCGCGCCACGCTCGCCATGAAGTGCGACGGACTGTCCGACGAGGACCTCCGCCGGGCGTCGAGCCCGCCGTCCACGTTGTCCCTGCTCGGCCTGGTCAGGCACATGGCGGAGGTCGAGCGGACGTGGTTCCGGCGGGTGATCGACGCCGAGGACGTCCCGCTGCGGTGGTCGGCCGAGGGCGACTTCCAGGCGGCGTACGACGCGAGCTCGTCGACGCGCGCGGAGGCGTTCGAAGCGTGGCAGGCCGAAGTGGAGCAATCGCGCAAGATCGAAGAAGCGGCCGAGTCCCTGGACGTCACCGGGCACCAGGCGCGCTGGGGCGAGGACGTCTCGCTGCGGCTGGTGATGCTCCACATGATCCACGAGTACGCGCGGCACAACGGCCACGCCGACTTCCTGCGCGAAGCGATCGACGGCGTCACGGGGGCCTGATGGACGTGCTCGCCTGGCTGCGCGACTCCGACCCGGCCCTGCGCTGGCAGGTGGAGCGCGACCTGGCGGGCGAGCCGCCCGCGGTCTGGGAGGCGACGCGGGCCCGGGTCGCCACGGAGGGGTTCGGCGCCCGGTTGCTGGCGCTGCAGGACCCCGACGGCCAGTGGGCGGGCGGCGCGTTCTTCCCGGCGGGCTTCCAGGGCGGGGAGGCCCAGCCGTGGACAGCGACGACGTGGACGCTGAACTCGTTGCGCGAGTGGGGCCTGGACGCTTCGGCGTTGCGCGGAACCGCCGCGTTGCTGGCCGAGAACAGCCGGTGGGAGTACGAAAACCTGCCGTACTGGGACGGCGAGGTCGACTGCTGCATCAACGCCTGGACGCTGGCGAACGGCGGGTGGCTCGGCGCGGACGTCACGGGGATCGCCGACTGGTTCGTCTCGCATCGGCTGCTCGACGGCGGCTGGAACTGCGAGTGGATCGAGGGGTCGACGCGCTCGTCGGTCCACTCGACGCTCAACTCGCTCAAGGGCCTGCTCGCGTTCGAAACCGCCACCGGAGGCACGGCCGATACCCGCGCGGCGCGCCTTTCGGGTGAGGAGTACCTGCTGGAGCGCGGGTTGTTCCGGCGGCTTTCCACGGGTTCGCCGATCGCGCCGTGGGTCGGCGAGTTCTCGTACCCGATCCGGTGGCACTACGACGTGCTCAACGCGGCTTCGTACTTCCGCGACGCGGACCGGCCCGACCCGCGGATGGCGGACGCGATCGAGCTGATCCGCGCGGCCCGGCAGCCGGACGGCACGTGGCTCCAGACCGAGCGCCACGCGGGCCGCGTGTGGTTCGAGGTGGACGCCCCGCCGGGCGAGCCGTCGAAGTGGCTGACGCTGCTGGCGACCCGGGTCCTGACCTGGTGGGACGCGCGGACGTCATGAACGACTCTTTCATGACGTCAGGCGACATGAACGGGTCGTTCATGACGTTTCACAGCGCCGCCAGCACCACCCCACTGCGCGGCTTCGGCGTGAAGTAAGTGGCCTTCCGCGGCATCCGGCGCCCGGCCGCGTGCACCGCGAGCACGTCCGAGTAGCGCACCGGCGCCAGCAACACCACCGCGTCCGCGTCGGCCGGCCAGGGCCGGCCCGCGGGCAGCGGCAGCACGCACGGCCCGTCCGGATCGACCCCGAGCGCCTCGGCGAACAGGACCCGCTCGACGACCTCGTGGTCGATCACCGGCGCGGGCCCCGGCAGCTCCGGCAGCGGGATCCGCAGCACCGCCGAGCCCGCGCGGACCACCACTTCGCCCGGCACGGGTACCGCGTGCTCGTCGTACCGGACGTCGAGGCCGGCCGCGCACCAGCGCGACACCAGGTCCTCCGGACCGAGCCCGGTGCCCGTCAGGACCCGGTTGATCGCACCGATCCGCAGCTGCGGGCCCGCCGTGACCAGCGCCAGCAGCGCGCCGTGGCCGGCCGCCGACGTCGCGGCCACCCGGTGGTTGCCGTCGGCGACCAGCAGGTCCGCGGCGGCGACCGCGGCCAGCAGCCGGTTCTGGAGCGGTCCGGGCGGCACCACCCACAGGTCGTGCCGCCGCCCGGCCGCGTCCGAAGTGGACAGATCGGGCAGGCCGAGACCGGCGCAGGCCCGCTCGACCTGCTCGGTCAGCAGGTCGCCGCCGGACGCCGGGACGAGCATCGCCGCGCTCGTCGCGCAGCCCAGTCCGGCCAGCACCGCCGCGCGCTCGGTCACGACGTCGGCGTAGACGTCCTCGGTGTGCCGCACGCGCGCGGCGCCGTCGTCGGTCACCGCCGCCGGGTCGACCAGGCACAACAAGCCGAGCGCGACGCCGTCCGGGCCGTCGATCCGGTAGGGCGCGACGAACTCGCGCACCGGCCGGTAGAACCGCTTGCGGAGCCGTTCGAGCACGGCCCGCGCGACCGGGACGGCGGCGGCCAGGTCGAGCCCGCGCGCCAGCGCCGCGGGCGTGCGAGCCGGGTGCTGCACGGCCAGCAGGCTGTCCGCGGCCCCGGGCGCGGCCAGCGCCGCGACGACGCGCTCGGGTTCGGCGAACTCGTCGACGTCGGGGCCGGGGACCGCGTCGCGGACCACCCACCCCTGCCCGATCGGCCGGATCCAGTCGCTCATCCGACCCATCTTCCGGGATGCGCACTGTGACGGAAATTCACTGGGGTACCGCGTCCCCGGATGGAATGCTTAGGTCTGCAAAGTAGTTGACCCCGGTCATGACCGCCCCGAGGAGCAGCCCGCCGATGACGACCACCGCCGCCACCAGCGAGAAGGGGGTCGGTTTCCGCTCGGAGCGCGGCCCGGTGCTGATCGCGGTCATGCTGAGCACCGCCCTGGTCGCCCTGGACAGCACGATCATCGCGACCGCCGTCCCGTCGGTGGTGCGCGACCTCGGCGGCTTTTCGCAGTTCCCGTGGCTGTTCTCGGTCTACCTGCTCACCCAGGCGGTCACCGTCCCGCTCTACGGCAAGTTCGCCGACGTGCTCGGCCGCCGCCCGGTGATGTTCTTCGGGATCGCGGCGTTCCTCGTCGGCTCGGTGCTGTGCGGCGCCGCGTGGAGCATGCCGGTGCTGATCGCGGCGCGCGCGGTGCAGGGCATCGGCGCGGGCGCGATCCAGCCGATGTCGATGACGGTGATCGGCGACCTCTACACGGTGGAGGAACGCGCCCGCGTGCAGGGTTACGTCGCGAGCGTCTGGGGCATCGCGTCGGTGGTCGGCCCGACGCTCGGCGGTGTGTTCGCGGAGTACCTGGACTGGCGGTGGATCTTCTTCATCAACCTGCCGCTGGGCGCGATCGCCGCGCTGATGCTGTGGCGCAACTTCGCCGAGCGGGTGGAGCGCAAGCCCCACAAGGTCGACTACCCGGGCGCGGCGCTGCTCACGGTCGGCTGCTCGCTGGTGATCCTGGGCCTGCTCGAAGGCGGCGTCGCGTGGGCGTGGGGCTCGGTGCCGAGCGTGGCGATCTTCGTCGCGGGCGCGGCGCTGCTCGTGGCGTTCGTGCTGGTGGAGAAGCGCGCCGCCGAGCCGGTGCTGCCGCTGTGGGTGTTCACCCGCCGGATCCTCGTGGGCGGCAACCTGCTGGCCGTCGTGGTCGGCGCGGTATTGATGGGGCTGACGTCGTACCTGCCGACGTACGCACAGGGCGTGCTCGGCGCGGGCGCGCTGGTCGCCGGGTTCGCGGTGGCCGCGCTGACGGTCGGCTGGCCGATCTCGGCGTCGTTGGCGGGCAAGATCTACCTGAAGATCGGCTTCCGCGACACGGCGTTGATCGGCACGGTGTTCGTGGTCGCCGGCGGCGTCCTGGTGGCTTTGCTCGACGCGTCGTCGTCGATCTGGTCGGCGGCGCTGGCGGCGTTCGTCCTGGGGTTGGGCCTGGGCCTGACGTCGAGCCCGACGCTGGTGGCGGTCCAGTCGGTGGTCGGCTGGGACCGCCGCGGAGTGGTGACGGCGACCAACCTGTTCAGCAGGTCCCTGGGCAGCGCGGTGGGAGCAGCGGTCTTCGGCGCGATCGCGAACGCGACGCTGGCTTCGCGGTTCGCTTCACCGCCGGCGGAGGTGGCGGGCAAGCTGCCGCCTTCGGTGGACGCGACGAGCTTGGTACTGGGCGGGCATTCGGACTCCCCGGTGACGACGTTCGTCCGAGGGGCGCTGGCGGAGGCGACGCACTACGTGTTCGTCGGGTTGTTGGTGGTGGCGGCGGTTTCGGTCGTGGCGCTGCTGCTCATGCCGCGGAAGGCGGAGCAGCTGGAGTTCTAGTTCTGCAGCGGCACCAGTTCCGTCTGGAACTTCTCGAGGAACTCGTCGAAGTCCCCGTGCCCCGGCCGGATCACGAACTTCGACAGCCCCGCCTCGATGTACTCCTCGACCAACCGGCGGGCCTCGGCCCAGCTCGTCGCCACGAGGTCCGTCAGCGGAACGCCGGGGCTCCGCCGGGCCGCCATCTCCGCCAGTCCGGAAGGCACGCCGCGGTCCGCCACCACCAGGCTCAACCCGAAGTGGTCCTCCTCGATCTCCCGCCCGGCCTCGGCCGCCGCGGCCTGGATCGCGACCACGGCGTCACGCGCCTGCGAAGGTGTGTGGAAGCTCCCCAGCCACCCATCAGCCAGCCTGCCCGTGCGACGCAACGCGGCCGGCGCGGAGCCGCCCAGCCAGACGTCCAGGCGCTTCGCCGGGCGCGGCCCCAGCGAAACGTCGGAAACCTCGAAGAACTCACCGGAGAACGACACCGAGTCCTCCTCCAGCAGCCGCCGCAGCAGCACCAGCGACTCGTCGAACACCGCCGCCCGGCGACCGGCCGGCACCGGGAACAGGTCGTGCTCCGAGGCCCGCGCCGGGCGCAGCCCGAACACCGGCAAGACCCGCTTCGGCGCCAACCCGGCCAACGTCGACAACTGCTTCGCCACCAGCACCGGGTGCCGGCCCGGCAGGATCGCCACGCCCGTGCCGACCTTCAGCTTCGCCGTCCGCGCCAGCGCGTGCGTCATGCCGATCATCGGGTCGACCTCGGGCGAATACACCAGCTCCGACAGCCACAGCGAGTCGACGCCGGCGCTCTCGAGCCGCTCCGCGAGCCCGGCGAACTCCGCCGGTCCGGTCCCCGCCGCCGGTGCGACGCCCAGCCTGATCTTCAGCACGGTGCCCCCTCGAGAACCAGCCCCCGACAACGACAACGCGCCGTGCGGAAGAACATTCCTCAGGCGGTCGCGGCGATGACCCTCGACAGCACGCCGTGCAGGGCCTCCAGCTCGGAAACCTCCATCCCCAGCGTCTCCACGACGCGATACGGGATCTTCTCGGCCTCGGCCCGCAACGCGCGCCCCGGCTCCGTCAGCTCGACGATCAACTGGCGCTCGTCGGCCCGGCTCCGGCTGCGCGTGACGTAGCCGAGCGCCTCCAGCCGCTTCAGCAGCGGGGACAGCGTCGCCGGCTCGTGCCTCAGCGACGCGCCCAGGTCCTTCACCGACCGCGGCGACCGCTCCCACAGCGCGAGCATCACCAGGTACTGCGGATGGGTCAGGCCGTACGGCTCCAGCAGCGGCCGGTAGATCGCGATCACGCTGCGCGAAGCCACCGACAGCGCGAAGCACACCTGCCGGTCCAGCTTCAGCGGGTCTTCACCCAGGTCGATCATGGCGCGATCCTAACGTGGCCCACGAGACAATTAGTACACTAACTATTAGTGTACTCTAGAACTCATGGAACGACCTGGTGCACTCCGCTGGTTCGGTTACGCCGTCGGCGTCAAACTGCCGGACCGCTACAAGGACTGGGCTCTCTACGACGCGACGTCCAAGCACTGGCGCACCCGGTACGTGCTCCAGCGCTCCGTCGGCATCGTGCCCCTCTGCGCGGTGTGGCTGCTGCTGCCCGGCTCGATCTGGCTGCGCCTCTCGCTGGTCCTCATGGCGGCGCTCGTGGCGTACTTCTACTCCTGCGCGTACATGGAGGAGAGCGTCGAGCACCGGCTCGGCCGGCAGGGCTTCCCGCACCACACCGGCCGCCGCGTGCGCGCCGAAGCGGCGGAGGCGAAGAACGCCGAGGCGACGGCCCGCTACATCGCGCGGTACCGGACACCGTCGGAGGGTTAGCTACAGTCGGGGGACGATGAGACGCAAGCTCCGGCCCCCGATCCCGCCCCGCCACGGGCTGGAGCCCGCCCGGCTGAAACTGCCCGACGGCGAGTGGCCGACGCTGCTGGCGCACCTCGTCGAGCGGCTCCCGCGGGTGACGCCGGACCGGATCGAGCAGATGCTGCGCGAGGAGCGCATCCACGGCACCGACGGCCCGCTCGGCGTCGACGAGCCGTACGCGCCCGGGTCGTTCATCTGGTTCCACCGCGACCTGCCGGACGAGGTGCCGGTGCCCTTCGCCATCCGCGTCGTGCACCGCGACGAGCACCTGCTGGTCGTCGACAAGCCGCACTTCCTCGCGACGATCCCGCGCGGGCAGCACATCCTCGAGACGGCCCTCGTGCGGCTGCGCCGCGACTTCGACCTGCCGCACCTCTCCCCCGCGCACCGCCTCGACCGGGTCACCGCCGGGTTGGTGATGTTCGTGATCACGCCGGAGCTGCGCGGGAAGTACCAGACGCTCTTCCGCGACCGGAAGGTCCACAAGGAGTACGAGGCGATCGCGCCGCACGACCCGGCGCTGGCGCTGCCCCGGACCGTGCGCAGCCGGATCGTCAAGGAACGCGGGGTGCTGGCCGCGCAGGAGGTGCCGGGCGAGCCGAACGCCGAGACGTACGTCGAGCTGGCCGAGCACCGCGGCGGCCTGGGCCGGTACCGGCTGCGGCCCTCGACCGGGCGGACGCACCAGCTGCGCGTGCACCTGAGCGGCCTCGGCGTCCCGATCCTCGGCGACGACTTCTACCCCGAACTGCGGGAGAAGCCCCTCGGCGACTTCACGAAACCCCTGCAGCTGCTGGCCCGCGTCCTCGCCTTCGACGACCCGGTCACCGGGACGCACCGCCGGTTCACCAGCGGGCTGCGGCTGGCCGCGTGGGAAAGCCTGGACACCTGGGCGGCGCCCCCGGCGTGACACCGGGGACGCCGCGCCGGCGTCACTTGTGCCAGAACTCGACCCCGCTCCACGTCACGGTGATCGGTCCCGCGCCGCTGGACGTGCGGTAGCTGCCGAACTTGTCGTAGTAGCTGCCGCCCGGGCTCGAGATCGTCTGCTTCAGCGAACCGTTGATGTACACCTTGTGCGAGCTGCCGACCTGGTTGATCGTGTTGACCCGCACCGACGTGCCGACCGTCGCGCCGCTGCCCAGCGTCGCCCCGCCTTCGACCGCGTACATCCGGCCGCCCTTCTCGACGGCCAGCAGGAAGTACGGCCCGGCGTCCGACCCGTCACGGAAGGTCTGCTTGAGACTGATCCGGGAGCCGGACATGCTGGTGATCTTGAAGGAACCCTCGAACTGGTGGGTACCACCGGAATACGTGGTGTAGCGGCGTTCCGCCCGCTGCTCACCGCCGGCCGTCGAACAGGTCAGCTTGAAGGTGAGGCCCGAGACGTCGCCGCACCCTTTTTCCTGCGTGGTGAAGCTCGGGGAGTCCGAAATCCAGGACCCGCCACCGACCTGGGCGTCCGCGTTCGGGACCAGGACCGCGAGCCCCGTCACGACCGCCGCGAGCACACCTGCACCGCGAAGTCTGCGCACCGTCAACCTCCCGTGTCACTCGAGGCGGCGGTACCCGGACACAGGTTCAGACCTTTGTCCGGCGTGGGAGTGACTGTACGAGTCCGCGCGGCCACGGACAAGACCCACTTTCGCGCCGGGCAGTGCGTCGGAAGTTTTCCACGCGGCAGTGTCGGACCACCTGTCGAATCCGGCCGGCGCCGTTCGACACACTGGTGGAAGCACGCAAGATCGACCTAGGAGCACCCGCATGCGCACCCTGATCTCCACTTCGTTCGTCTCCCTCGACGGCGTCGTCGAAGGGCCCGGCGGAGAGCCGGGCTACCGCAATTCCGGCTGGACCTTCAAGGACATCGAGTTCGACCCCGCCGCGTACGCGATGAAGGGCACCGAGCAGGAGGAGGCGACGGCCCTGCTGCTGGGCCGGGTCAGCTACGAGGCGTTCGCGCCGGTGTGGCCGGGCATGACGGTCGAGTTCGCGGGCTACAACGCGATGCCGAAGTACGTCGTGTCGACCACGCTCCAGGAGTCCGACCTGGTGACGAACTGGGGCGAGACGACCATCCTCCGCTCCCTGGACGACGTCGCCGCGCTCAAGGAGACCGAGGGCGGGCCGATCATCGTCAACGGCAGCGCGGCGCTGAACCGCGCCCTGGCCGACGCCGGCCTGGTCGACCGCTACCACCTGCTGGTCTTCCCGGTCCTGCTCGGCGCGGGCAAGCGGCTGTTCAGCGAGACCGACAAGGACAAGCAGGCCCTGAAGCTCGTCGAGAGCGAGTCGTACGGCAACGGCATCCAGAAGCTCGTCTACGACGTCATTCACTAGAACAGGTGTTCGATCTTGGTGTAGACTGGGGACCATGAACCCGGGTCTCCAGTCTTCGCTGTTCGCCACCCAGGGCTCGATTTCGCTGCGCCCGCTCGCGCCCGAGCGGACCGACCTCGGCTCGGGGGCGTGGGTCGACATCCAGCCCGGCTGGCTCGAGGGTGCCGACGAGCTGTTCGCGGCACTGGTCGAGGGCGTGCCGTGGCAGGCGGAGAAGCGGAAGATGTACGACCGCGTCGTCGCCGTGCCGCGGCTGCTGAGCTATTACCGCGAGAGCGTGCCACTTCCCCACCCGGTGCTGGCCGCGGCGCGGGAAGCGCTGAGCAAGCACTACCTGCGGGAGCTGCGCGAGCCGTTCCGCACGGCGGGCCTGTGCTACTACCGCGACGGCCGCGACAGCGTGGCCTGGCACGGCGACCGCATCGGCCGCGGAGCCCGCGAAGACACGATGATCGCGATCCTCTCGGTCGGCGCGGCGCGCACCCTGGCTCTGCGCCCGCGGGGCGGCGGTGGCAAGACGCTGGCGCGGCCGCTGGGTCACGGCGATCTGCTGGTGATGGGCGGCAGCTGCCAGCGGACGTGGGAGCACTCGGTCCCGAAGACGGCCAAGCCGGTCGGGCCGCGGATCAGCATCCAGTTCCGGCCCCGCGGGGTGAACTGAGCGAGCCGAACACCACGTGCTCAGGAACGGAACTCGCGTGATCGAGGCCGGAATTCGGCGGATCGGCCAGTTTCGCCTCCCATCACGCGAGTTCCTGTTTCAATCACGTGGGTTCCGCGACGGGCCATCCCGCACTGAGGCGTCAGTCCACCAGCACCGGCAGCTCGTCCAGACCGTACACAATGGACACCTTGCGGAACGAAAGCTCCTCCGCCGGCACCGCGAGCCGCAGGTTGGGGAACCGGCGGACCAGCGCCGGGTACGCCGTGCGCAGCTCCATCCGGGCCAGCTCCGCGCCGATGCAGCGGTGGATGCCGTAGCTGAACGCCAGGTGCGACGTCGGCTCGCGAGCGGCGTCGAACTTCTCCATGTCCGCACCCAGCTTCGGATCGCGGTCCGCGCCCGACAGCGACACCAGCACGATGTCGCCCTCGGAGATCCGCACGCCGCCGATCTCCACGTCCTCCTTGGCGAACCGCGGGAACGCCATCTGCACCACCGTCAGGTACCGCAGCAGCTCCTCGACGAACTTGTGCACGGACTCGTCGTCGCCGCGGACCGCGTCGAACGCCTTCTCGTCGCGCAGCAGCACCAGCGCGCCGAGCGCGAGCATGCTGGCCGTGGTCTCCAGACCGCCGGTGAGCACGCCGTCGGCGAGCCCGGCCAGCTCGCGGTCGGAGATCTCGTCGCCGTGTTCCTTGATCAGCATGCCGAGCAGGCCGTCGCCGGGCTCTTCGCGTTGCTTCTTCACGATGTCGAGCAGGTAGGTCAGCGACTCCGACATCGCGCCGAGCGACGCGCTCGCGCCGCCGAAGAGGTCGAAGCGCGCGGTGCCCAGCCGCTGGAAGTCCTCGCGGTCCTCGTAGGACACACCGAGCAGTTCACAGATGGTCAGCGACGGGATCGGGAGCGCGAACGCCTGCCACAGGTCGACCGGGCCCTCGGTCTTGGCCATCGCGTCGAGCTGCTCGGCGACGATCTCGTCGATGCGCGGGGTCAGCCGGTTGAGCCGGCGCATGGTGAACTCCGGCGTGAGCAGCTTGCGCAGCCGGGTGTGCACCGGCGGGTCCGCGAAGCCGAGCCCGCCCGGGTTCTGGTCCTCGGTCACCCCGGCGTTGCCCACCAGGTTGGTGAAGTCGGTCGAGAACTCCGTGACCTTGCCGAGCACGGCCTTCGCTTCGTCGTAACCGGTGACCAGCCAGGCGTTCATCCCGAACGGCAGGTCGAGCTTGCTGATCGGCGCCTCGGCCCGGATCGCGCCGATCTCGGCGACCGGGTCGAGCCCGTCGCGCCGGAGCGGCCGCAGCGCGGCCTCGGGCAGGATGGCCGACATCTTCTCGAGGTCGAAGCCCTTTTTCGACTGCCGCGCGAGATACCGACGCCCGACCCAGCCCAGGACCCGTGAGCGGAGACTCCCCATGGAAACGACAGTACCGCACTAGCCCGATCGGGTGAGGTACCGCGAGAGCTGTTTCACCTCCTGGGCGGGAGCTCCCGGTTCTCGGTGATCCGTCCGTGCTCGCTCGCGACGTAGTGGAAGTACGGCCGGCCGAGGTCGTCGGAACCGGCGAACGACGTGCGCGAGCGGCCGTCGGCCTCGGTGTTGACGCCGTTCGTGCGGGCCAGCACGCCGGACGTGCTCAGCCACTCGGCCGACGCGCGGACCGGCCGCCAGCTCCGGCCGTCGCCGGTGAGGTCGGCGAGGGCCTGCGTCATCTCGGCCGAGCCGGAGATCCGCAGGTTCTGGTCGTCGGTGATGTTCGCCGTGGCGTCGGTGGTCAGCGGGTAGGACCAGGTGTGCCGGGCGGCCGAGCGCACCCGTCCGTCCACAGTGGACGTCGAGGTCTGCTGTCCCGAGTCGCCCTGCACGACGTGCTGGGTGAAGCCGCCGCCGGTGACGTCGTCGCTGTTGCGGTAGTCGCGGGTGCGCTCGACGCGGGTGTACACGCGGCCGGCGGAAGTGTCCACGTAGCCCGCGGTGGTGTCGTGGCGTTTCGCCGTCACCGTCACGTTCACGCCGTCCTGGACGTCCTTCACCGCCGTCTGCCGCACCGGCGCCGCGGCGACGTCGTGCTGGGTCAGGGCCCCGGACGTCCGTGCGGCTTTTTTGTCGGTGTAGAGCAGTAGGGTCGGCACGACGGTGAATTCGCCGCCGATGTCCGGGAAGGAGAAGGAGAGATCGTGCGCACCGCCGTCCACGAGCCGGCCCGCGAAGGGCGTGATGTCGTAGGTTTCGGCCTGCAGGCTGAAGGTGTCGATCGCGACGATCGGCCGCCACAGCTGCGGCACGATCCCGCCGGAGTAGATGTGCGGGTAGGTGAACGCGCTGCCGGCGGGCGTCCCGTCGAGCGCGAAGTTCGCCTCGCGGTAGGGGCCCTTGCCGCAGAGCCCGGCCGCCGGGTACTTCGTCGAGACCTCGTCCGGGACGTCGTCGAACCACTGCTCGTCGCAGGCGTGCCCTTCGAGGGTCACCTCGAGGTAGGCGCGGGTGATGTTGCGCGGCAGGTCCTTCGCGCTGAAGTGCACGGTGGGCGCCGCGGGCGTCGCGTCGACGTGCCCGAACCCGGCGACGTGGTCGGGCGTCTCGGGCGCGGGGTGCTTCCGGTCGGCCTGGTAGTAGGTGAGCGTCACGGTCTGGGCGTACACGCCGGTGTAGACGGGCGAGTTGTAGTTCTCGATCCCGCCGCGAAAGGGCTGCGGGGTGCGCAGCAGCGCGCTGTAGGGCGTGAGGTCCTTGTCGAAGTGGTAGGTGATCGGCCGGGTTCCCTCGCCGCTCGGCTCCTCGGTCGTGCCCCACCAGACCTCGGTGCCGCCGATCGCGAGGTCGCCGATCCGGTCGTACTGCCGGCCGCTCACGGTCACGGTCTGATCCATGACGACCTTCGCCCACGGGCCGGGGCACGCCTTCGGCGGCGCGAGCGTGCCCTCGTAGAACTGCGGCGTGCCGTCGGCGGTGTTGGAGCGGAAGGCGTCGGCGAGGGTGACGCTGCAGTGCGGCGCGTCCGGCCGGGTGACCGCGGGCGCGGCGAGCACCGGATCGTCGGTGTCGTGCTCCAGCACGGGATCGGCCGAGGCGACCGCCCCGGAGAGCACCCACGCCAGCACCAGCGACAGGACGATCGTGAAGATCCGCACCCGGACTCCTCCCAGTGGCAGGAACACCGTCGTGAAGCCTAGGTCCGCGATCATCCGACGAACGGCGGGAATCAGCGTCTGAAACGTTTCAGATCGTGATAGGCTCACGCCCTTCTCTGCGAGGGGGTGCGGTGGTCGGCATCAAGGACGTCGCCAAGCGGGCCGGCGTCTCGATCGGCACGGTGTCCAATGTGGTCAACCGGCCGCACGTGGTCGCGGTGGCCACCCGGAACCGGGTGCTCTCGGTGATCGAAGAGCTCGGCTACGTCCGCGACGAGTCGGCGCGCCAGCTGCGCGCCGGCCGCAGCCGGATCATGGGACTGCTCGTGCTGGACCTCGGCAACCCGTTCTTCGTCGACGTCGCCCGCGGCGCCGAACAGGCCGCGCACGCCGACGGCCTCAACATCATCACCTGCAACAGCGGCCAGCGGTCCGACCTCGAGGCGTCCTACCTGGCGATGTTCGCCGAGCAGCGGGTCCGCGGAGTGCTGCTGAGCCCGGTCGCGACCTCCGGGGAGGCCCTGCGCGCGTTCCGCCGCAGCGGCACGCCGTACGTGTTCGTCGACCGCAAGGCCCCGACGTCGGAGGCGAGCTCGGTCGCGGTGGACGACATCGCGGGCGGCGCCCTCGCGGCCCGTCACCTCCTGGAGACCGGCCACCGGCGCATCGCCTTCGTCAACGGCCCCGCGATCCTCGCCCAGTGCCGCGACCGCGAACAGGGCGTCCGCTCGGCGCTTTCCGGCTCGACGGCGGAGCTGACGATCCTGGAGGCGATCGGCCTCGACGTTTCTTCGGGGCGCGACGCGGGTGCCCGCCTGCTCGGCACGAGCCCCCGCCCCACGGCGGTGTTCTGCGCGAACGACCTGCTGGCGCTGGGGGTCCTGCAGGCGATGGTCGGCGCGGGCGTCCGCATCCCGGAGGAGATGGCGATCGTGGGTTACGACGACATCGAGTTCGCGGGCGCGGCGGCGGTCCCCCTGACCTCGGTCCGCCAGCCGGCCCAGCGCCTCGGCCGCACGGCGGCGGAGCTCCTGCTGGCGGAGACGGCGGACACGACGATCGAGCGCCAGGCGGTCGTGTTCACCCCGGAGCTGGTCGTCCGCGAGTCGACCCGCGTGCGTCGCTGAGCGTGATGCAGTGACCGTTGGACCATCCAGGCGGAATCGGCTTCGGCAGTGCCGATCATCGATCTCTCTTGGTTCAATGGGATCTGCCGAACTCCTCGGTCGCCGCACGAAGGACTGAACGCCCATGGCCCAAGGTACGGTCAAGTGGTTCAACGCCGAAAAGGGCTACGGTTTCATCGCGCAGGACGACGGCGCAGGAGACGTGTTCGTCCACTACTCCGCGATCGAGGCCGCCGGTTTCCGAACCCTCGAAGCGAACCAGCGGGTGGAATTCGAGGTGGATCAGGGACAGCGGGGCCGAGAGGCCCAGCGTGTTCGCGCCCTCGTGGTCGGTGGCCCAGCGCTCGAGCTCCACGAGCACCACGTGCCGCACAAGCTCGTCCGGTGGCATGGCATTGATCGCGACGCGGAGGAGAAGTTCCCAGCTCCGGCTGCGGAGTTCGGTGTCCAGATCTATTTGGGGTCTGCCGACGGCGCCGCAGAAACCGACGAAAGCGTTTTGAGACTTCTCCATGAGCTAGGCGCGGAGCTCGGTGAACGACCGCCTCCGATCGTGGGATCGTGGTTCCGTGGGTTTCGTGCGAAAGCGAAGAAGACTGTTACTTCCGACCAATTCCTCGACCTCGCCGCGCGCGTGGAGCGGGCGCTCGAACTGAAAGCGATCGACGCACCCCAGGCCCAGGTCGATGCCGCCGAGGCTGGCGCGGCAGCCGACCTGATCAGGTCACTCGAAGGCCAGCAGAACGCCTTGGTGCAGATCGGCTCGCTTCTCCTCGTCAAGGTCGACGGCAACCTGGTGGTCCGCAACCTCACCCAGCGTGAACTCGCCTTCATCCAGCGCAATCCGGGCAGCGCGGCGAATGCCAAGGACATCCTCGAGCGGCTGCAGGGCCTCAGCACCGAGGACCTACGCACGGCCGCTCTCGACGGGCCGTCGGGGAAGGTGATCCCGCTACCGGTGCCCGAACGGGGCACCGCGACCCTGACCGGCCGGGTCTGGGTGTCCGGTGATCAGCGCTCTCTCGCGGTGACGAACGCCGGCGCGGTGCCCGTCCGAAACGTCCGAGCGATCGTCGAAGGCCCCGACGACCAGCACGGAATCCGGATTTCCGAGGACGACATGCTCAGCCTGCTCATGCCGGGGCAGAGCGCGATGCTCGACCTCGTGGGCAACGGGAGCGCCCACCCCGTGAACGTCGCGCTCCGCGGTGAGGGTCCGGTGGGCGAGGCCGTCGAGTGCGTCGTCCAGGTCGACGTCCAGCACTAGGTAAATAGTTTGGCTTGCTTACGACTTTTCGGCACACTGCCGATCATGGGGCTGCGCGCGTGACGAACAGGTGGGTGCGGCTGCAGGCCGTCGCGGTGTCCGGTTCCTCCGCCGAAGGGCTGATGCTCGCCGCGCTTCCGTTGCTCGCCGTCTCCATCACCACCGATCCGCGGGCGATCTCGCTCGTCGGCATCGCCGGGCAGGCGCCGTGGCTGCTGCTTTCGCTGTTCGCCGGGGTGCTCATCGACCGCGTGCGGCGGACCGCCGTGCTCGCCTGGGCCTACGCCGTTCAGGTCGGGGCCGCGCTCGTGCTCGCCGCCGTCGCGTCGGCGGGGCTGCTCAGCCTGCCCGTGCTGCTCGTCGTCGCCTTCGTCGTCACCACCGCGCAGGTGCTCGGGGACGGCGCCAGCGGGGCGCTCGTGCCCGAGCTCGTCGAGCCGGACCGGCTCGCCCACGCCAACGCGCGCCTCACCGTGATCGACCGGGGTGTCGTGCAGTTCGTCGTACCGCCGCTGACCGGGTTCCTGATCGCCGTCGGCGCCGGGGCGCCCGCGTGGCTGGCGGCCGGCTGCGCGCTGGCCGCGCTGCTCATGGCGCGGCGCATCCCGTCCGAGTCGAGGACCATCGCGCGGACCCATCCACTGCGGGACCTGTCGGCCGGGCTCACGCACCTGGTCCGGACGCCGCTGTTGCGGTCGATCACGATCAACGTCGCGCTCGGCTCGTTCGCCGCCAGCGCCGGGAACTCCATGTTCGTGCTCTACGCGACGCAGATCCTGCACGTCGGCTCGGTCGGCTACGGTCTGCTGCTCGCCTGCCTGGCGGTCGGCTGGGTGGCGTCGTCGTTCTTCGTGCAGAAGATCGTCGACCGGTTCGGGTACTCGTGGTCGATGCGGGGCGCGCAGGGCCTCGGCGCGGTGGCGCCGCTGCTGCTGGCCGTGCTGCCGCCGTGGCCGCCGCTGATCGCCGTGGTGCTGGTCTTCCTGACCTCGACGGTGCTGGTCTGGAACGTCTGCTCGCAGTCCAGCCGCCAGCGCTTCACCCCGGCCCCGCTGCTCGGCCGGGTGCTGACCGGCCACCGCGCGCTGGCCTGGGGCCTGACCCCGCTGGGCGCGCTGACCGGCGGCCTGGTCGCCGCGCACTGGAGCCTGCGCGGCGTCTGGCTGGTGGTCGCGGCGATCCAGGCGCTCAGCGCGGTGCTGGTGTGGTTCCAGCTCTCCCCCGAAGCCTTCCGGCGCACCGAGCTGGCGACGGCCGCATGACGCGCGGGAGGGGCCTTCCCCCGCACGTCATGCGAGAAAAGGCCCCTTCACCCCCGGCTCGAACCCGGGTGGCGCACCGGGTCGGGGCACCGGCGCACCACCCGGAGGCCTAACCTCCCAACGCCAGCGCCACCGCGCCCAGCAGCGCCGCGTCCTGGTCGAAGCGAGCCGACACCAGCTCCGGCGGGAACGGCACCGCGTGCGCCAATCGGTCCGCCAGCGCCGGCAGCAGGACATCCGCCGACCGCACCAGCCCACCGCCGACCGCGATGCGCTGCGGGTCCAGCGCGATCGCCAGGTTGGCCACGTGCATCGACAGCTCGTCGAGCGCCGCCGTCACCAGCTCCTTGGCTTCGACTTTCTCCTTGGCCAGTGCGAACAACTCGCCCGCGCTGACCGGGCGGCCGAGCAGACTGCTCGCCCGGCCGCCCAGCCCACGCCCACCGACGGCTTCTTCAAGCGGCGCCGCTCCGCTCGCGAAACCCTCGGTGTCCTGCGGCGAGAGCAGGTTGTACCCGATCTCGCCCGCAGCTCCGTTGGCGCCGGTCAGCAACCGGCCGCCGACCAGCACCGCCGCCGCGATGCCGGTGCCCAGCGAGAGGAACACCGCCGGGTCGGCCCCGGCCAGCGCACCCCACCGCCACTCCGCCAGTGCCGCCGCCTTCGCGTCGGTCCCCACCGAGATCGGCACGGCCGGGAACTCGGCCGCCACCAGCTTCGCCAGGTGCAGCTCCTCCCAGCCCGGGACGTTCGGCGCGAGCAGGATCCGGTCCGGCAGCACGATTCCCGGGCTGACGACACCGATCGCGGCCGGCGCCGCGCCCGCCTCGGCCACGAGCGCCTTGGCCCCGGCGAGCGCGCGCACCACCACCTGATCGGCCCCCGCCTGCGCGTCGGTGTCCAGCCGGCGCGTGGCCAGCAGGTTCCCGTCGCGGTCGGCGAGCCCCAGCGCCACTTTCGTGCCGCCGAAGTCGATGCCGAGAATCCGTTCCCCGTTCACTCGAAACCTTCCAGTCCCTCGATCTGCGGCGCCACCGCCGCGTCCCCGTGGTGGCCGTACCCGCCGGCCGCCTTCACCACGATCCGGCCGGTGTTGAACCCGTCGACGCTGATCACCGGCACGGCGCCACGCAGGTCGGACGCCTGGTAGGTGACGGTCAGCGTCTGCGACTGGCCCGGCCACAGCGTGATGTCGTTGTCGTCCCAGGTCGCGTTCGCGAGCTGGTTGTCGCCCGGCCCCTCGCGCCCGTCCGGCGTGCCGCGGCGGACGTCGGCCCGCAGGAAGAACGCCGCCCCCGGCGTCTTCGACGTGTTGGTCACCGTCACCGTGGAGACGAGGCCGCCGCCGTTCGAGCGCGTCGACGCCACCGCGCTGACCTGCGACTTCGGCAGGTTCTGCAGGGCCTGCAGGTTGCTGTACTGCGACAGCGTCGCCTGCGGGTTGCCGAGCGTCTTGCCCCAGTCGACGACGTCCTTCTGCGTCGAAAGCCAGTAGACGTTGCGGTCGACGACCTTCCCGCCCTGCTTCACCTGCAGCTCGACGAAGTAGACCTGCGCGGGCGCCGGCGCCTTCGTCTCGGCGGGCACCTTCGGCTTCAGCACCCCGGTCTTGACGCCCTGGCTGCCCAGCGAAATCCCGTTCGCCGTCTGGTCGTCCAGGACCTTGCCGGCCGTGTCGAGCACGCGGGCCTGCACCGAAAGCCCGGACTGCGTGCCGGCACCGAGGTTGTCCAGGGTCACGGAACCGTTGTCGTAGCCGTAGATCGCGTGCAGCGGCTTGTTCGCCTTCTTGGCGCCGAAGAACGCGCCCGCCTGGTCACCGTCGTCGTTGTAGAGCGACCACAGCAGCGTCGGCCAGCCCTTGTTCAGCTGCCAGTAGACGACCCCGGTCGACGGGTTGTCCTGGTCCGTCGAGTGGTGCAGGAACGCCTCGAACTGCGAGCGGGTGTTCTCGTAGTTCGCGATGTTCGCCAGGTCCACGTAGGACTTCAGGGAGTTCCACTTCCCGTACCGCTGCGTGATCGACTGGTCCAGCGTGTACAGCGTGCCGAACTTGTAGCCGCCGTGGCCGGGCTCGAAGTTCGCGTGGTACTGGTTGTACGCCGGGTCCTGCCACAGCTTCGCCTGCTCGGCCGGGGAGAGGAACCGCTTGATCGAGTCGAGGGTCGGCACGGTGTGCCCGGCGCTCTGCTCGCTCGCGAAGCCCCAGGAGCCGCCGGCGTTGGTGCGGGAGGAGTCGTCGGCGTCGAAGTGCGAGGTGTCGTACCAGTAGGACGGCGGGACCCAGTCGTACGGGCCTTCCTTCTCCCCCGACTGCCCGAGCGTCGGCGTGCTCTTGTACTCCGCCGAGGCGATCACCGGCACCTGGAAGTCCGCTTCCTTGAACGCCTTCAGCGTCTCGGACTCCTGACGCGGCACCGGCTCGTTGTCGCTCCAGCCGTAGTTGAAGACGCTCGGGTGGTTCCGCTCCATCTGCGCGATCGTGTAGGCCGAGTCGTGCATGATCCGGTAGTCGCGCTCGGTCAGCGTCGAAGCGTCCTCGGGCTGCCAGGCGTCACAGCACAGGAACCCGCCGATGACCAGCAACCCGGCGCGGTCGGCCTGGTCGTAGAAGTCCTGCGGCATGTCGTGGCCCTCGAGGCGGACGCCGGAGAGGCCCATGTTCTTGATCAGCGCGATCTGGTGCGCGGTGTCGGCCTGGTCGTAGCGCAGGAACAGGTCCGGCGCGAAGCCGCCGCCGCGGAACACGAAGTCCTTGCCGTTGATCGTGAACTTCCGCGCGCCCTCGGGCAGCGGCGCGGACTTGCCGACCAGGCGCGAGGTCACCGTGCGGATGCCGAAGGTGCTCTTCGACGACGTCGACAGCGTGCCGTTCTGCGAGACCGCGGTGGTCAGCGTGTACAGCGGCTGGTCGCCCATCGAGTACGGCCACCAGACCTTCGGCCTGCTGATCTTCACCGGCGCGAAGGTGACGGTCTGCTTGGTGTTCGCGGCGATCGTGACGCGCTGCTTCACCACGATCGGCGCGCCCGACGGCGGGGTGACCGTCGCGGCGACGTCGCCGGTCTGCGGGTTCGCCGCGTCGTTGGTGACGTCGACCTTCACCGTCAGCTTCGAGCTGGACAGGTCGGCGGCGTTGTCCTGCACGACGTGCGCGTTGTCGCCGGTCAGCGCGTCGCTCACCTGCAGCGTCGGCGGGAACTGGATGCCGGTGTTGTTGTCCGGCGGGATCTGGCCCCAGTCGACCTGGTCGAGCGTGTACATCTTCAGCGGGTCGTTGGGGTAGACCTTGATCGCCAGGGTGTTCTTGCCCGGCTTGACCAGCTTCGAGACGTCGAAGGTGTGCCCGGCGAACGCGCCGCTGACGACGTCCCTCGTGGCGACGAGCTTGCCGTTGACCCAGACGTCGCCCTCGCCGACGATGCCCGGGATGGTCAGCTTCGCGTGCTGGCCGTTCTTGAAGTCCGGGGTGAAGTCGGCGCGGTACCACCAGGGGTCGGCGAACGGCTTCGTGACGACCGGGCCGAGCTTGTCGACGTACCCGAAGCACTTGCGCATGTTGTCGGAGTAGAAGACGTCCGGGCACTTGCCGTTCTGCACCAGGGCGTTGATCTCGGTGCCGGGCGCGCCCGCGTCGTCCGGCTTGACCGGTAGCCAGCCGCGGGTGCCGTAGCCGGGTGTGGAGACCTTTTCACCGCCGTCCTTGACGTTCGCGGTGGTGAGCACCTGCCAGCCCTGCCGGCCGATCGTGCTCAGGCCGTGCGGCTGTGCGCTGGCTTGGGTCTCCTGCGCGGAGGCCGGCGCGGCGACGCTCAGCACCCCCGGCACCAGGAGCAGCGCGGCCAGCGCCGCGAGCTTCTTCGTCATGCCTGTGCCCCTTCGGTTTCCGTGGAGGCGAAGGCCTCCTTGATCTCCTTGGGTCCGAACGGCCAGGTGCGCTCGGCCTTGGCGTAGACCAGGTACGCGATCGCGCCGACGGCGATCCAGCCCAGCGAGAGCCCGATCGAGAGCCAGGTCGCGGAGACGTAGATGTAGACCCAGCCGACCAGTGCGAGCAGCGTCGGCACCGGGTAGAGCCATTGCCGGTAGGGCCGCTTCAGGTTCGGCTGGCGGCGGCGCAGCGTCACGATCGCCGCGACCTGGGCCAGCGACTGGATGATGACCAGGGTGGCCACGGCCGCGTTGATGACGTCGGTCAGCGTGAACAGCGAGCCGATGATGGTGATCGCGCCCATGGTGAGCACGCCGGCGGTCGGCAGGTTCAGCTTCGGGTGCAGCTTGCCGAACATCGACAGGAACACCTTGTCCCGCGCGGCTTCGAACGGCACGCGCGAGCCGCCGAGCAGGCCGGCGAACACCGAGCCGACGGCCGCGATGACGATGAGGACCGTGACGATCTTCGCCGTCACGGTGCCCCACGCCTGCTCGAGCACGGTCGAGGCGACCGACGTCGCCGTCTTCAGCTCCTCCAGGGGGACCGAGCCGAGCACGCCGACCTGCAGCAGGAAGTAGAGGCTCATGATGCCGACGATCGAGAAGAGGATCGACCGCGGGATCGTCCGGCCCGGCGTGCGGACTTCGCCGCCGAGGTAGGCCGTCGTGTTGTAGCCGAGGTAGTCGTAGATCGCGATGATCAGGCCGGCGCCGAGGCCGCCCCAGAACGTGCCCTCGCCGGCCGAGCTGAACGCGCCCGGGGTGAAGGCGAACGCCTGCGCGCCGCTGAAGTGCGAGAACGCCGCGACGATCGTGGTGAGCACCGCGACCAGCATGACCACGAACAGCACGGTCGTGAGCTTGCCGATCTGGCCGATCTTGCGGAACAGCGCGGCCACGATGACGAGCGTGATGCCGACCCCGATGATCTTGCCCAGCGGCGTCGTGCCCGCGTCGTCGGTGACGCCGGGGATCAGGTAGCCGAGGTACTGGACGAGGCCGATGATGCCGGTGGACATGATCAGCGGGATGAACAGCACCGCGCTCCAGACGAACAGGAACGGCATCAGCCGGCCGGTGCGGTACTGGAACGCTTCGCGCAGGTACAGGTAGGTGCCGCCGGCACCCGGCATCGCGGCGCCGAGTTCGGCCCAGATGAGCCCGTCGGCCAGTGCCACGATCGCCCCGATGATCCAGCCGAACATCGCCTGCGGGCCGCCCATGGTGGCGACCATGGCGGGGATCGTGACGAACGGGCCGATACCGCACATCTGGGTCATGTTGATCGCGGTGGCCTGCATCGGGCCGATCTTGCGTTCAAGGGCGGGCTGCGGCTCCCCTGAACGAGTGGGTGAACTCACGACGTGCCTCCGACTAGTAGTTAGTAAAGTTTCTTAACATAGAACGGACCGGGTCGAAAGGTTTCCGTCGATAAACTTGCGGCAACGCGGATCGGAGATGGGGACGTCGTGGGGCGAATCGGGCCGCAGGTGGGAACCCCGGCGAGCATGCGGGCGCTGAACCAGCGTCTGGTGCTGGAGCGGCTGCGCGGGCAGGGCGAAGCGACGCGGCCGCAGATCGCGGCCGCCACGGGGCTGTCTAAACCCACGGTCGGGCAGGCGCTCCTCGACCTCGAGCAGCACGGACTGGTCCGGACCACCGGCCGCAGCCTGGCCGGCCCGGGCCGCGCGGCGGTCGTCTACCGGGCGGCGCCGGAGGCGGGGCACGTCGTCGGCGTCGACATCGGACGGCGGGCGATCCGGATCGCCGTGGCCGACCTGGAAGGCAGCATCGTGGCGCGGCTCGACGAGCCCAACCGGTGCCGCTCGGCGAGCGCTTTGGTGCGCACCGTGGGCGAATCCGTCGAACAGGCGGTGGCGTCGGCCGGGCTGGCCCATGGCGACGTGGTCTCGACGGTGGTCGGCACCCCGGGCGTCCCCGACCCGGCGACGGGGACGGTCCACCGCGCGCCGAACCTGCCGGGCCGGGAGCGGCGCGGGCTGCTGCACGAACTCGTCGCGGCGTTGGCGGTCACGGGTTCGGACGTCGTGGTGGAGAACGACGCGAACCTGTGCGCGGTGGGCGAGCACGCCCTCGGGGCGGCGCTGGGGATCGACGTGCTGGTGTGCTTGACGGTGGGCACCGGGATCGGCATGGGCCTAGTGGTCGAAGGCCGCCTGTTCCGGGGAGCGCACGGGGCGGCGGGCGAGATCGCGGACCTGCCGTTCGGTCCGCTGCCGGCTTCGGCGGGGGCCCGGCGCCCGGGCCCGGTGGAGACCGCGGCGGCGGGTCAGGCGGTGGTCTCGGCGGCTCGTTCGCGGGGGTTGGCCGCGCGGTCGGCGAAGGAGGTGTTCCGGCTGGCGCGAGCCCGCGACTCGCGGGCGCTTGAGGTGGTTGCTTCGGAGGCCGAGAAGCTGGCTTACGTGGTCGCGGCGGTGACCGCGGTGCTCGATCCGCGGCTGATCGTGCTCGGTGGCGGGATCGGCGGGAACGTCGACTTGCTGGCGCCGCCGATGCGAGCGGCGTTGGCGGCGACGGTGCCGGTGGTGCCGGAGATCGTGGCGGGACAGCTGGGCGAGGACGCGGTGTTGGCGGGGGCCATCGCGACGGCGCTG
Organism: Amycolatopsis sp. cmx-4-37; assembly: GCA_049998055.1. Taxonomy (GTDB): domain Bacteria; phylum Actinomycetota; class Actinomycetes; order Mycobacteriales; family Pseudonocardiaceae; genus Amycolatopsis. The sequence goes on from JAEBEK010000001.1 coordinate 280,534, forward strand.
GGGACGGCCCGGGAGCTGGTGTTCGACCGGCGAGGCTTGCGCCGCGCGGCGGGTGGGGCTTAGGAGAACGACCGGTCGCCCGCATTTGGCGCCGCCGCCACAGCGAAAGGTGGGGGAGGTAGAACGACCGGTCACCCCACCCGCAACGCGCTAGTCCGAAGGACCGCGCAACGTGAGCACCACCCGCAGCACGTGCTCGACCGCGGTAGGGAACGGCGCCCCGCGCAACTCCCCCCGCTCCGCCAAGTTCTCCGCCGCGAACTCCAGCACCCGCTCCGGCCCACCCCGCCGCACCACGAGCGCCGCCAGGTCTTCGAGGTCCAGGTCCGGGTGGTCCAAGCGCGTCAAGGCGAACTCGACCATCAGCTCTTCCGACGTCATGTCCACCTCCTCCCTCCATCCTAAGCGCCTCGGGTTAACACTTGATCCACCAGACTTCGAGCCCCGATGTGGTGGTCTGCACGTCGGCCCCCGACACCCACAGCAGGCACGATTGCGCCGTTCGGCGGAGATTTCGGGCGATCGTGTACGGACCGCGAATACCCGGTAACACGGACGAGCCGGTCAGTCATGATGCAGGACCACCCGGCGGCGGATCGGAGGCGACATGGCCCTGCATCGGCAGCGCACGCGTGCCGTGGTCCGGCGCCCGCGGCACGCCCTCCCCGCCCGCTGGTGGCCGCCCGTTCTCATGGCCGCTCCGGTCGCCGCCGTGATCCCCGGCGACAGCGTCGGGGGCTTGCTCGTCGGGACGAGCGTCCTCGTGGCCCTGACCGCGCTCGCCGCCGCCCGGCGCGTGCTGGGGCACGCCTCGGTGCACGTCAACCTCATCCTCGCGGAAGAACTCGCCGGCGGCGAGCGCACCCAGCGCCTCGACTGAACCCACGGCTTCGCGCCGACAACTGTGACTGATCTCGCCGTAATACTGTACCGTCCAGACGGTATAGTAAAGCCATGACGACCCCCCTGACTCCCGCCATCGAGCCGTTGAGCCACCGGCGCCGCTGGGCGGCCCTGGGTGTGCTCGTCGGCGCGGTGCTGCTCCTCGCGGTCGACGGGACCGTGCTCTACCTCGCCGTGCCGTCGCTGACGAGGGAGCTCGCGCCGACGGCCACCGAGATCCTCTGGATCGGCGACGTCTACTCGCTCGCGCTGGCCGGCCTGCTGGTCACGGCCGGCAACCTCGCCGACCGCTTCGGCCGCAAGAAGGTCCTGCTGCTCGGGACCGCCGCGTTCGGGCTCGCCTCCGCGCTGGCCGCCTTCTCCCCCACCGCCGGCGTGCTCATCCTCGCCCGGCTGCTGCTCGGGATCGCCGCCGCGACGATCATGCCGTCGACGCTCTCGCTCATCCGCGGCCTGTTCACCGACCCCCGCGAGCGCACCCGCGCCATCGCGATCTGGTCGGCCGGGTCCGGCGGCGGCATCGCGCTCGGCCCGCTCGTCGGCGGGGTACTGCTCGAACACTTCTGGTGGGGCTCGGTGTTCCTCATCAACGTGCCGATCGTCGCCGGGTTCCTGGTCGCCGGCGCCCTGCTGCTGCCCGAGTCGAAGGACCCCGACCCGGGACGCTTCGACCTGCTCTCGGCCGGGCTCTCGATGGCCGCGATCGTCCCGCTCGTCTACGCCGTGAAGCACGGCATCGGTTCGGGCATCGACGGTCAGGTGGCGCTCGCGGCCGGGATCGGCCTGGTCGCCGGGACGGCGTTCGTCCGCCGGCAGCGGCGGGTGGCCGACCCGCTGATCGACGTCGCGCTGTTCCGCAACCGCGCGTTCAGCGGAGCCGTCTTGGCGGACTTCGTCTCGGTCTTCGCGCTGACGGGGCTGCTGTTCTTCTTTTCCCAGTACCTGCAGCTGGTCCGCGGCTTCGGCCCGCTGGAGGCGGGACTGGCGGAGATGCCCGCGACGCTGGCCTCGATCGTGGTCGTCGCCGCGGTGGGCGTGGTCGTCGCGCGGCTCGGCCGGGGCCGTGCGGTCGCGGCCGGCCTCGGGGTCGCCGCGCTCGGGCTGTTGCTGGTTTCCGTGGCGGAGCGGGCGTCGCACTTCGGCTGGCTCGCGCCGGCCCTGCTGCCGGTCGGGCTCGGGGTCGGGCTGGCCCTGACCTTGACCGTCGACTCGGTGCTGTCGGCCGTGCCCCGGGACAAGGCCGGCTCGGCGTCGGCGATCTCCGAAACCGCGTACGAACTCGGCGCCGCGCTCGGCATCGCACTCCTCGGCTCGCTGGTCACCGTGGTCTACCGGGCGTTCCTGCCCGCGGACGTCCCCGCGGCGGCACAGGACTCCCTCGCCGGCGCGGTCGCCGCGCTCGACCCGGAGTCCGGACTCGCGCAGGCCGCCCGCGAGGCCTTCACCGGCGCGATGCAGGTAACGTCCGTCGCGGCCGCCGTCGTCACCGCACTCGCGGCCGTGATCGCCTGGCGCACCATTCCGTCCGGAAAGGACTGAGCATGCCTCGAAAAGCCGGGCGGGGCCCGGAAGAGACGCGCAGGGCCCTCCTCGACGCCGCCGGGTCGGTCATCCGCACGCGCGGGATCTCGGCGTCCCTCGACGACATCGCGAAGGCGGCCGGGGTGTCGAAAGGCGGTCTGCTGTACCACTTCCCCGCCAAGGACGCCCTGGTGCGCGCGCTCGCGCAGGACATCCTCGACACCTACCGCGCCGAGGTGCGGGCGGCACTGGACCCCGAAGACACGGCGCCGGGACGGCTGACCCGCGCGTACGTCCGCGCGTCGCTGGACACGTCCTACGACGAGATCACCGTCCGCGAGAACATCGCCCTGGTCGCCCAGCTGATCTCGATCCCCGAGATCGCGGAGATCGCCCGCGCGGACGCCGAGCGGTGGAACGAGGAGCTCGCCGCGGACGGCCTCCCCGCCCACGTGGTCACCCTGGTCATCGCGGCGGCCGACGGGGCGAGCACCGCGCCGCTGTGGGGGGTCGGCCTCGAGGTGGCGGCCGCGCGGAAGCTGGAGCAGCAGCTCATCGAGCTGACGCTGACCGCCTGACCACGCTGCTCGGGGTAAGCCCGAGCGAACGACCCTGATCACCGGTGCGGCCCACGACGCATCACCGGGAGTTTGTCAACCCGTAGTTAGTGTTGGTAAATCACCATTTCCACCGCCCTACGGAAGTCGGCTCCGGTGATGGCGAACAGCCGGTAAATTTTCGACAGCGCGCGCAAATCCGGCAAATCCCCGTCCCCCACGAGGAGTCTTCCGATGTCGAGGAAGTTCGCCCTGGCCGGCGCTGTCGCGCTGGCCCTGGCCGTCACGCCGATCGCCGCGGGCACCGCGTCCGCCGCTCCGGCCGGCACCCAGCAGGAAGCGGCCGTCACCACGGTCTACTACAGCACGGCCAGCGCACCGTCGTTCCGCTCGGTGATCAACGCCGGTGCCGCCAACTGGAACCGCAGCGTGACCAACGTCAGACTGGTCGAGCGCAACTCCGGCGCGAGCCTGCGCTACACCGAGGGCAACGACCCCCGCGGGTCCTACGCCTCGACCAACGGTCACGGCAGCGGCACCATCTTCATCGACTACACCCAGGCCCGCCAGTACAACCCGACCCGCATCGCGGCGCACGAGACCGGCCACGCCCTCGGGCTGCCGGACCACTACTCGGGCCCGTGCTCGGAACTGATGTCCGGCGGCGGCCCCGGCCCGTCCTGCACCAACGCGGTGCCGAACTCGGCCGAGCGCAGCCGGGTGAACTCGCTGTGGGCCAACGGCCTCGTGGCGACGAACCAGCAGCAGGTCTACGAGACGATCTACGGCTTCTGATCCGAAGCCGAGTGCGGCCCCGGGGGACGATCTTCCCCCGGGGCCGCCTCGCATCACCCATACTGGGGGCATGAACGAACCGGTGCCGGTCGCCTGGGTCCGGCCGCGCCGGCCTCGGCGTCGACCCCGGCCACGACACCGGGGGTTGCGCGGACGAGCCGGCGCGTGGATCACCGCGGCCGGACTCGTGCTGGCACTGGCCGCCGCGTTCGGGGCCTTCGCCGTGCAGGACTACGAAGCCCACATGCGCGAGTCGGGCACGGAAACGCTCGCCACCGTCTCCGACCACCACCCGACAAGGTCGAGCTACAACGTCTCCGTCACCTTCTCCACCTCGGCCGGCCAGGAGATCGTCACCACGCTCTTCGACTTCCCCCGCGAGCCGCCGGTGGAGATCGGCGACCGGCTCACCATCCGCTACGACCCCGACCGCCCGGACGTCACGCTGTGGGACGTCCGGGACCCGCCGGATTTCACCGGGGCCACGATCTTCATGATCGCCCTGTCCGCGGTACTGGCGACAGCGTCCGCGGTCTTCTTCGCCCTGACCCGGCGGCGCCGGTCCGGCCGACCCTGACCGGGGAGAAATCGGTGATCATCCCGATGGCGCGGCACCTCCGCGACAATACGGTCGAACCATGCGAAAAGCCCTCGCCGCCGGGTTCACCGGCGCCCTCCTGATCACCACGGCGTCCGCCGCTTCGGCCACCCCCGCCCGGCTCGGCCTGCCCGCGCCGACCGGGCCGTACGCCGTCGGCAGCACCGAACTCCACCTGGTCGACCACGCCCGGCCGGATCCGTGGGTCGCGGGCACGACGCGGGAGGTGATGGTGACCGTCCGGTACCCGGCGCGGCCGGGCGGCGGCCCGAAAGCGCCTTACCTGGGACCAGGAGCCGCGCAGCTCGTGTCCGAAGAGGACGCGGCGCAGCTCGGCATTTCCGCGGACCGCCTGGACTACACGTTCCCCACGCACGCACGCACCGGCGCGCCCGCCGCCGGCGGACGGTGGCCCGTCGTGCTCTACTCCCCCAGCGCGAAGTACCCGCGCTCGGTCGGCACCGCTCAGCTGGAGCAACTCGCGAGCGAGGGCTACGTGACGGTGGCCGTCGACCACACGCACGAACCGGCGGCCGTGGAGTTCCCCGGCGGCCGCGTCGAACGGCGGGCGCTGCCACCGGGCACCGACGGCAAGAAGCTGATCGCCACGCGGGTGGCGGACATCCGGTTCGTCCTCGACGAGCTGGAATCCTTGGCTCAAAAGGGGAACCTGCCCTCCGGGCTGTCCCTCGACCTGACCCGGATCGGCATGTTCGGCCACTCCGCGGGCGGGTTCACCACCGGCGAGACGATGGTGTCGGACCCGCGCGTCGACGCCGGCGCCGACCTCGACGGCAGCATGGCCTACTCGCAGTCGGCCCGCGACTTCGGCCGCGTCGCCGGCGAAGGCCTCGATCAGCCCTTCCTTCTGCTGAGCGCGGGCGACCACAGCGCCGCCTCCGATGGTTCGTGGCAGGAATTCCTCAGCCACCAGCGCGGCCCGGTCCGTCAAGCCCACCTGCGCGACGGCGAGCACTTCAGCTACACCGACTACCAGGCGCTCCTCCCCCGGCTCGGCCTCGACCCGGCGTCGATCGCACCGTTCATCGGCACCGTCGACGCCGGGTGGAGCGTCGCCGCGCAACGCGCGTCGCTGAGCGCTTTCTTCGCCCGCTACCTCCCGCGGTGACCTCAGGTCAGCTGGACGTAGTCGAGTTCGGCGTAACCGGTGCCGCCGGCGAAGAACGGCGCGCCCTTGGCCAGCCGGATCGTGTTGTACCCCGCGTGCAGGTTCACCGACGTCGAAACCGTGCCGAACTGGCCCCAGCCGGCGGTCGGCGGGTAGCTGACCGTCGACCAGGCACCACCGTTGTAGGCCAGGCCCTGGGTCGAGGTCGTTCCGGTTCCGTTCGCGTAGCCGATGGTCATCGAGTAAGAACGCGCACTCGGCACGTTCACCACGAAGTCCAGGTAGCTGTCGCTGCGGGGGTCACCGGAGTTGTCGATGCGGCCGACGTAACCGCCGTTGGACGCGCTGCCGCTCGACAGCCGCTGCGCGCGGAACACCGACGCGTTCTCGGCTTCGTACCGCTGCTGGTAGGCGGGCACGCCGCTCGTCGGCTCGACGACCAGGTGGTACGCGCTGGTCGCGGACATGTTCGGCACCGGCACGGTGATCTGTCCGTTCGCGACGGTGTAGGTCGACGTCGAAATGCTCGTCGGCGCGGACACCGCGGTGAACCGGCCGGACGACGGCGTCGACTCCAGGGTGACGCGGACCGTGCCGCTGAGGCCGGTCACCCGCACCGAGTTGGTCCCCGACTCGTCACCGAAGACGACGTCGACGCGCTTGCGGGTGGAGTCGTAGGAGGCGAACCCGTCCAGGCCGGTCTGCGCGGGCGGGGTCGTGTTGACCATCGAGCCGGCCATGTCGCCGTACCACTTGTAGAGCCACCACGTCCCGGTCGGCTGGGTGTTGTTCACGACCAGGCCGTTCACGGTCCCGTACTCGTACCAGAACGCCCGATCGGCGGCCGCCACCCCGGCGCGTTCCAGCTTCGAGACGTAGTTCGCCACGCGCCCGGGCACGTCGACCTCGTCGGTCCACGCGTACTCGTTGATGAAGATCTGCCGCGGGCTGATGCCGAGCGACGACTCCAGGGAGCGGTATGCCGCGACGTCGGCGGCGATCGACGCGCTGCTGTGACCCAGTTCGTGCCACACGACGAGGTCCGGCACGGTGTTCGTGTTCTTCGCCGCGGTCAGGAACGTGCGCATCCGGTCGGTGTTCCAGCTCGAATACCCCGGCCCGGCGACGGGCGTGAGCGTGTCGCGGGTCCGGATTCGCTGCACGGTCCGCGCCCAGCCGGCGTTGAAGTCGCCCGCCGCGGCGGTGTTCCAGGTCCCGTCGGGCTCGTTCCAGATCTCCCACGCGGCCACGTTGCTCACCGAGGTCGCCGCGAGCCGCTTCGAGACCATGGTGTCCACTTTGGACAACCAGTCGGCCCAGCTGACCCACTGGTAGGGGAAGTTCGGGTAGATGTCCGGCATCCGGATCACCTGCGCCGCGCCGACGCGGTCCGCCTGCGGCGCGACCTTCAGCGCGTCCCCGCCGGGCGGCTGGCCGTTCGGCTTCTGCCCGACGTCCGGCGGCGGTTGGGTGAGGGTGTTCAGCTTGAGGGGCAGCAGCGTCGCATCCGCCGGCCGGTTGTTCTCGGCCAGCGCGTAGAGGCCGCCGGCGGCGGCGTGCGTGACCGGCCGGAACGGCGCCGCGGCGTTCACCACGAGGGTGTGCCCGGCGGCCTGCGCCGGAGCCACCACCGTGAGGCCGGTGAGAACGGCGACGGTGAGCGCGAAAGTGCGTCGTGACAGTGGTGTCATCGGGTACCTCGTTCCTGACGGGGACAGATCACTCCGTGGTGGCGACCGGGATCCAGACCCGCATCGGGCCGGGAGCCCGGTTGCCCCACAGGAAGTACGGGATCGCGGTCAGCTCGACCCGCTCGCCGGCCGCCGGAGCCGGTTCACCCGGGTACAGCTCGTCCGACGCGGGCACCTCGACGGAGCCCCGCGCGGTGAGGGTCACCGGCACGTCCGGCAGCTGCCCCTCGGCGAGCCGCGCGGCCGGGTCGACCCGCACGTCTTCCAGCGTGACGCCCTCGGGCAGGTCGGCTTGCTCCAGGCAGTACACGAGCGGCCCACGCGTGACGGCGACGCAGCCGCGTACGGCGTCGATCCGCGGGTGCGGCCGGACGACGCGGCCCGGCATCGGCAGGTCGAGGGTCACCGTGGTGCCGCCGGACCAGTCGCGGCGCACCTCGGCGTACCCGTCGCGGACGTCGGCGGGCTCGCCGTCGACCAGCGCGCCGGAGGCCCAGCCCGGGACGCGCAGGGCCAGCGTGAGCGCGACGTCCGTCGTCACGGTCAGCTCGATCCGGCCGTCCCACGGGTACTCGGTGCGCGTGCCGACGTGGACGTCGGCACCGTCCACAGTGGTCCGCAGCTCCCCCGCGGTGTACAGGTGCACCTGGAGACCGCCGTGGTCGGTCGTGGCCACGTAGCCCGACAGCGACGCGACGAGCCGGGCGAGGTTGGGCGGGCAGCAGGCGCACGAGTACCACGGCAAGCGCCGCGACGGCGCGTCCTCGTGCGAACCGTCGTGACCGGTGCGCAGGTGCAGCGGGTTGGAGTAGAAGAAGTGCGTGCCGTCCAGCGCGGTCGAGCCGGCGATCACGTTGTACAGCGCGCGTTCCATCTCGTCGGCGTACCTGCCTTCGCCGGTGGCGAGCAGCAGCCGCCAGTTGCCCTGGAAGCTCGCGATCGCGGCACAGGTCTCGCCGTACGCCCGGTCGGGCGGCAGCTCGTACGGGTCGCCGAACGCCTCGTCGCGGTGGCGGGACCCCTGCGCCCCGGTGAGGTAGGTCTTCGCGCCGAACGCGTCGGCCCACAGGCGGCGGGCGGCGTCGAGCAGTTCGTCGTCGTGGGTTTCGACGGCGACGTCCACGGCACCGGCGAGCAGGTACAGCTGGCGCACGACGTGCCCGGCGACCTCGTCGGCTTCCCGGACGGGCACGTGGTCCTGCAGGTACCGCGGGCCGAACCGGTCGCCGTTGAGCAGACCGTGCCCGCGCAGGTCGAGGAACCGCCGCGCCAGCTCCAGGTAGGGCCGGTGCCCGGTCACCCGGTAGAGCTCGACCAGGGCGGTCTCGATCTCCGGGTGCCCGTCGACGTCGTCAACCGCCGAAAACCGGTCCACGATCAGGTCGGCGAAGCGCCGGGCGACCGTGACGAGCTGGGCGCCCACCCCGGCCCGCGCGGCGGCGACGGCGGCCTGGATCAGGTGGCCCGCGCAGTACAGCTCGTGGCTCCAGTGCAGCTCTTGCCACCGCAGCTCGGGCTGGTCGACGGCGAAGTACGAGTTCAGGTAGCCGTCTTCGCCCTGCGCCTTCGCCACCAGCGCGGCGGTGGTGTCCAGGAACGCGCGCAGCTCGGCGTCGTCCGGTGTCCGGCCGAGCTGCCAGGCGGCGGCTTCGAGGGTTTTGTAGACGTCGGAATCCGAGAACCACATGTTGCGGCGCTCGGCGTCGACCTCCCCGGTGACGCGCCGGAGGTTGTCCAGGGCCCCGGCGACCTCGAGCCGGTCGGCGCAGTGCGGCAGGGTCCGGGTCGCGTTGCGTTCCTGCCAGCCGCCGAGCAGGCTGCCCGCCGCGAAGGTGACGGCGCCGAGGAACAGCGGCCGCAGGGCGGACGTCGCGGCGGACGTGGGGTGGGCGGGGCCGAGGACGCGTTCGGTCATCGAGTGCTCCTGTTTCAGCCTTTGAGGGCTCCCGAGGTGAAGCCGCGGACGTAGTACCGCTGCAGGACGAGGAAAACGGCCACACACGGCAGGGCGGAGACCACCACTCCCGCTTGCAGGGCCCCGAAGTCGACCGAGCCGAGGCTGCCGGACTGCAGGTTGAACAGGGCGACCGGCAGCGTGAACTTCTCGCCGTCGGTGAGGAAGATCAGCGGCGCGACGAACTCGTTCCACGCGGCCAGGAACGAGAACAGCGCGATGGTGACGACGCCGGGGAGCACTCCGCGCAGCAGCACCCGGCGCAGGGCGCCGCCGACCGAGCAGCCGTCGATCAGCGCGGCCTCCTCGAGCTCGATCGGCAGCGCTTCGAAGGAGTTGCGCATCATGAACAGCCCGAACGGCAGCTGGAGGACGGCCATGACGAGACCCAGCCCGATCAGGGAGTTCTGCAGGCCGAGCCAGCCCAGCAGGATGTAGAGCGGTACCAGGATCGTCGTGTAGGGCACCATCAGGATGGCCAGCGTGACCAGGAACAGCAGGGTGCGCCCGGGGAAGGCGAGCCGGGCCATGGCGTAGCCGCCGAGCGTGGTCGTCACGACGGTGACGCTCACCGCGACGAGCGCGACCACGGTCGTGTTGAGCAGGTAGGTGCCGAGGCCGGCGCCGTAGCCGGCGAGCCGCCGGTAGTTGTCGGTCCCGGCGTCGCCGGCCTCCCGCCCGGTGAGCGAAGAGTAGAGCGTCCAGAGCAACGGCAGCAGGAACAGCACGGCCAGCGCCGCGCTCGTGCCGTATCGGCCCGCACCCCGGATCACCGGCCCTCCCGGCGGATCAGGCGCAGCTGGGCGACGTTGAGGACGATCAGCACGGCGAGCGTCGCGACCGACACCGCGGCGGCCCGGCCGAGATCCTGCGACAGGAACGCTTCGCGGTAGATGTCGATGACGACCGTGGCGGTGTCGTGCCGGCCGCCGGTGAGGATGAAGAACTGGTCGAACGCCAGCAGGGAGCCGGTCAGCGACAGCACCGCCGCGAGCGCGAGCGTCGGGCGCAGCAGCGGCAGCGTCACCCGCCACAAGATCTGCCACCGGGTGGCGCCGTCGATGCGCGCGGCTTCGTAGAGCTGGGGGTCGATGCTCTGCAGGCCGGTCATCAGGATGAGCATGTAGAACCCGGCGAACCGCCAGGTGATCATCCCGACCGTCGAGCCGAGCGCGCCGCCGCCCGAGCCGAGCCAGTCGACGCGGCCGAAGCCGAGGAAGTCCACGAGGTGGTTGAGCGCGCTCGCGTCGGTGTTGAACAGGCCGTAGAACAGCAGGCTGGTCGACGCGAGCCCGACCGCGCTGGGCAGGAAGAACACCGTGCGGGCCAGGCCGGTGCCGGGCCGGTCGTGCTGGACCAGCAGCGCCAGCCCGAACGCGACGATCCCGAGCACCACGGTCGTGACCAGCGTGTACTTCACCGTGAACCCGACCGCGCGCAGGAACAGCGGGTCGCTCAGCGCGTCGTAGTTCTGGATGCCGTTGGGCGCCGAAACCCCGACCAGCGGCCAGTGGTTGACCGACATCCACAGCATGAGGACAAGCGGGATGACGAAGAAGACGGCGACCAGCACGGCCATCGGGGTGGCGTAGGCGATACCCAGCCGGCGCCGGTGCCGGGCGATCGAGCCGCGCCGTGTCGGCGCTGCCGCTTCGGGCGCCGACACCCGCGAAGACAACAGAGACACCATCGTCAGCTGCCTCCGGCGAGGGACTCGGTGACGGCCGCGTTGTGCTGTTTCAGGGTCGCGCCGACGTCACCACCGCCGAACACCGCGTCGATCACCGTCGCGGTCCACGGACCGTTGGTGTCGTTGAACGTCTTGCCGAAGTTGACCGAGATCGGCGTCTGGCCCTGGCCGGCGAGCCGGTTGAACACGCCGAGCCGCGGGTCCTGCTTCGCGTAGGTGTTCTCGGCGAGGTCGGAGCGGACGGTGATGTTCTTGCTCTTCGCCACGACGTCGACCTGGGCCTGGTCCGACAGCGTCCAGGCGATGAAGTCCCACGCGGCCGCGGCGTGCGTGCTGGTGCTGCCGACGCCGACGACGTCCCCGCCGACGAACGACGAGCTGCCGCCGGTCAGGCCGGGGATCGGCGCGACGCCGACCTGCAGGTCCGGCCCCTCCTTGATGCCCTGCAACGCGGTCGCGCCCATCGGCTGGATGCCGATCTTGCCGTCGGCGAACGGCTGGGTCCACGTGGGCCCGGACTCGTTCTTCGCCGAAGCCGGCACGACGCCGTCGGTGTAGAGCTGCCGCAGCAGCGCGTAGACCTGGGCGGCCTGGGGGCTGTCGAGCGTGGCCGCGGTGCCCTGGTCGTTGAGCACCGTGCCGCCGGAAGCCCAGATCATCGGCCAGCTGGTGAACAGCTGGCAGCCCGGGCAGGCGCCGCCGAAGAAGTAGCCCTTGACGTCCCCGCCGAGGGCGGCGATCTTGCGGGCCGCGGCGGCCAGTTCGTCCAAAGTGGCCGGTGGCTTGGCGGGATCGAGGCCGGCTCGGGTGAACAGGACCTTGTTGTAGAAGACCGCGGACAGGTCGATGTCGTGGGGCACCGCGTAGTGCTTGCCTTCGAAGGTCGCCGCCTTCATGTGCGCCGGGGCCAGGGAACCCTTGAACGGCAGCTGGTTCACGCGGTCGGTGAGGTCGAGGAACAGGCCCTTGGCCGCGTAGTTCGGCGCGTAGACGACGTCGGCGGCCAGCAGGTCCGGCAGCTGCCGCGCACCCGCGGCGGTGCCGACCTTCTGCTGGTAGGAGTCGGCCGGGAAGACCGTCAGCTTGACCTTGTTCCGGTGGCTCGCGTTGTAGGCGTCGATCAGCGTCTGGCTGAAGGTGGCCGTCGGCGACCGGGTCCACATGGTGATCGTGGTGCCGTCGTCCACGCCTGCGGTGTCCCCCGCCGCCGGCCCCGACGGCCCGCTCTGGCAGGCCGCGAGGACGAGCACGCCCGCGAGGGCGGCCACGACCCGTCCGGCCCTGGTTCGGATGTGCGAAGCCATCGACTCTCCTAACGGGAGGCCGCTTGTGAACGTCGAGCGGGAAAATTCGGAAACCGGTTGCCGACTCAAGCTAGGCTGCTCCTCGCGGGCACGTCAAGCGCCCATTTCGCCGTAGCGGAGGTACTGTGCCACCATGCCCCCGAGGAAACTTTCGGAAACTCCCGGAAACGTCGCCAAGCCGGCCACGATCAGCGAGGTCGCGCTGCTGGCCGGCGTCGCGGTCGGCACGGCGTCGAAAGCGCTCAACGGCCGCGGGTCGCTGCGCGCGGAGACCCGGCAGCGCGTGCTGTCCGCCGCCGAGCAGCTGGGCTTCCAGCCCAACCGGGCGGCCGTCACCCTCAACTCGGGCCGCACCTACACCGTCGGCATGATCACCACCGACACGATCGGCCGGTTCAGCATCCCGCTGATGATGGGCGCGGAGGACGCGCTGGGCGCCGGCGAGATGTCGGTGTTCCTCTGCGACGCCCGCGATGACCCGATCCGCGAGCAGTACTACCTGCGCACCCTGCTGTCGCGCCGGGTCGACGGCATCATCGTCACCGGCCGCCGGACCCAGGCGCGGCCGCCGATCGGCACGGCCCTGCCCATCCCGGTCGTGTACGCGTTCATCAGCTCGGCCGACCCGCACGACTGTTCCGTCGTGCCCGACGAGGCCGGTGGCGCGCGCAAGGCCGTCGAGCACCTCCTGGCCACCGGACGGCGCCGCGTCGCCCACGTCACCGGCCCCGAGCACCACCATTCGGCGACGGTCCGCGCTTCGGCCGCCACCGAGCGCCTGCGGGAAGCCGACCTCGACCTGGTCGGCGCACCGATGTTCGGCGAGTGGAGCGAGGCGTGGGGCCGGCAGGCGGTGCGGATGCTGCTCGGCGCCGGCGCGGGGTTCGACGCGGTGTTCTGCGGCAGCGACCAGATCGCCCGCGGCGTCGCCGACGCGCTGCAGGCGGCCGGCCGCCGGGTGCCCGAGGATGTCGCGTTGGTCGGCTTCGACAACTGGGACGTCATGGCGCTGGCCTGCCAGCCGCCGCTGACGAGCGTCGACATGGACCTGGAGGCGCTCGGGCGGACCGCCGCCGACCTGCTGCTGGCGGCGATCAACGGCTCACCTTCTCCCGGTCGGCACACGCGGCCGTGCCGGCTGGTGATCCGCGACTCGACCGCGTAGGTCACCGCCGGGTCCACTGCTGGTTGGTCCCGCCGCCGCAGGCCCAGAGGATGATCTTCGTCGCGTTGGCGGTGCCGGCGCCGCTCGCGTCCAGGCACAGCCCGGACAGCGCGTTCGTGATGGTGCCGTTCGCGTTCAGCGTCCACTGCTGGTTGCGCTGGCCGTTGCAGTCCCAGATGACGACGGCGGTGCCGTTCGCCGTCCCGTTGTTGTACGCGTCGAGGCATTTGGTGCCGTTGACGACAAGCCGGCCGCGCGCCGGCGTCCACGTCTGGTTGGGGCCCGCGGCGCAGTCCCACAGCTGGGCCTGCACGCCGTTGGCGATGCTGTTGTCGTCGACGTCGAGGCATCGGCTCGACTGCGTGCCGACCACCTGGACGCCGTTGCTTCCCGGCAGGGGCAAGACGGCGACGTCGGTGAGCCGCGGTGGTGTCCCTCCGAACGTCAGGGTGTTCGTTCCCTTGCCCAGGGAGACCACGGCGGAGACGGTCTCGGCCGCTCCCCCGGTCGCCGGGAAGGCGACGACGGTCGGCTGCTGGCCGTTCACCGCGAGGGTCGGGGTCTGGGTGGTGGCCGAGCTGTAGGTGAAGGTCGCGACGGCCAGTCCCGTTGCTGCGGCGGAGATCGTCGTGCCGTGCGTGGATGCGGCGTCGGTGCCCTGCACGGTCAGCAGCACGGAGTCGTTGGCCGGGACGCTCACGCTGTAACCGTTGGCGTAGCTGCCTTTGTCGCCGGCAGCCCAGACGTTCCGCACCTTCGCTTCGGTCGGAGCGAGCCCGAGGTCGGCCCAGCGCGCGGTCATCGTCGCGGCCGACGACGTCCGGTTGAGCAGCAGGATCGCGCGCTTGCCCGATCCGCTGAGGACCTTGGCGTAGACCTGGAGACCGGCGGCGTCCTCCGCGACCTTCACCCCCTGCAGCCCGCGCGGGTCCTGGTCGACGGCGACGACCTCGCGGTTCTTCAGGATGGTCGCCGTTTCCGCGCTCATCGTCGCGAGGTTGTTGCCGGCGAGCAGCGGCGCGCCGGAGACCGCCCACATGCCCATTTCGGTGCGGCCCTGCGCGGCGGTCAGCCCGGGCAGGCCGACGGTGAGCATGTCGGGGTCGTTGACGTACCCGGTGTGCTGCGAGACGGGGTGCTGCGCCTGGTCGAAGTTGGTGAGCGCCTGCGGGAGGGTCGCCGTCTGGCCGTAGTAGATGATGTCCGTGCTGGTGCGCCACATCGGGGCCGTGCCGGCGCCCCAGTTCCACGGGTTCTTCTTGCCCCAGTCGCAGATCGAGAGGGTGAGCGTGCGTCCGGTCTGCGCGGTCGCGGCGCGGTTGGCGTCGCTGATCGCCCGGTAGGTGCTCGCCGGGTCGAGGCCTTCGGCGTCGCCGCCGCACCAGTCGACCTTGACGAAGTCGAAGCCCCAGCGCTGGAACTGCAGCATGTCCTGCAGGTAGTGGCCTTCGCTGCCGGAGCCTGGTGCGGCGGGGCGGCCGGTCGGGAAGTAGAAGCCGCACCCGTCGCGCCCGGCGTCGGTGTAGATGCCGGCCTTCAGGCCCTTGCCGTGCAGGTAGTCCGCGATGGCTTTCATCCCGCCGGGCCATTCGGTCTCGTCGACGACGATGTCGCCTGAGGAGTTCCGCGTGCCCTGCCACCAGCCTTCGTCGATGTTGACGTAGGTGTAGCCGGCGTCCTTCAAGCCTGATGACACGAGGGCGTCCGCCTGTGCCTTGATGACGTTGTAGTCGATCTTGGCGGCGAAGGTGTTCCAGGAGGCCCAGCCCATCACCGGGGGCGGGATGGGGGTTTCCGCGGCGTTCGCGGTCCCGGTCCCGATCGCAGTCCCGAGGAGCGTTCCGGTGAGCAGCAGGAGCACGGACATCGCGTGGCGCAGCTTCATGGCATCGCTCCGACCTCGTCGTCAGGGATGTTAGCGTTAACATTCCGGGGTACGGGTGAATTGTTGACCTGCGGGGGTTGCCGCGTCAACCTGCGGATGGCGGGAAGGCCGGGCGGCGGTGGGTGGGTTCTCAAGATGCGGCTTCGCCGGGGCGTGGGAAATCGGCGCTTGCTGTCCTTGCTTACCGCTCGGTGCCGGAGCGCCGATTCCCCACGCTACGGTGCCCCTGCCGGGCTGACGCTTCCACCTGATCGAGTGATGAACATGCGTTCGTCTGCCGGTAATCTTGATGTGTGGACAGCGATGCGGTGGTTCGAGCGGATGCGGTGGCCCTGGCCGACCGCATCTCCGCGCTGCTCACTGTGGTGCGGTCTGCTGAGGCTGAGATCGGTGCGCTGCTGATGGAAATCGAATCGCGCGGTGTCATGGAGTTGTTCGGATACCGCTCTGTGGGCCGTCTCCTCGAGCACCTCGCCGACGTTCCCAAGGCAGCCGCCGAGTCTGTGGTGAAACGAGCCCGAGCCCTTACCCCCAGCCGAAATCTCGACGGCAGCCCGGTTCCCGCCGTTGCTCCCGCCACCGGCACTGCTGCGCTCGAGGGCCGTCTGAGCGCGCCGATGATCGACACGATCGTCGGGGTTCTGGGGCAGGTTCCGCTCGAGCACCGCGATGACGCCGAACAGCACCTGCTGTCCTTCGCCGCCGAGGCCGGGCACAAGCAGGTCGCGGCGCTGAGTGCCCGGATCCTGGCCCACCTCGACCCGGATGGCGCCGAGCCGGACACGACCGAACCCGCCACTCCTTCGCGGGAGCTGTCGTTGCGGCGCAAGAGAACCGGGGTGTGGGAGCTGAACGGCCGCTTCGACGACGAGACCGGTACTCGCGCCAGCGCCCTCCTGGACTCCCTCGCTCAACGCCGCAACACGGACGAAGGCCCAGATTTGCGTTCCCCGCTGGAACGCTACGGCGACGCGTTCTCCGACGCGGTCGACCTGGCGTTGAACTCCCCGGACCTGCCGATGCAGGCCGGCGAACGAGCGCACGTGATGGTGGCGGTGTCGTTGCAGGACTTGAAGTCAGGGGTTGGCCAGGCCACCCTCGGCGATCTCGGCCGTATCTCCGCGGCCGAAGCCCGGATCCAGGCCTGCGACTGCATGCTCATCCCCGCAGTCTTGGGCGCGAAGAGCGAACCGCTCGATCTCGGCCGCCAACGCCGCCTTGTTTCTCCCGGACTCCGCCGAGCGTTGTACCTGCGGGACCGCGGGTGTGCGTTCCCGGGCTGCCACCGCCCACCGAGGCACTGCCAAGACCATCACATTCGGCACTGGGCCGACGGCGGCCCCACCGACCTCGGCAACCTGGTCTTGATGTGCGCCCACCACCACCGGCTCCTGCACCGATCGGGCTGGCAGGTCCGCATCGCCGCCGACGGCCTACCGGAGTTCCTTCCCCCGGTGTTCCTGGACAAGCGCCGAAAACCCAGGCGCAACAACCTCCACCAACCGTTGCCGTTCGCGGCGTAGACAATTGAACGTGGGAAAGGCCCGCAGCCACCGGCTACGGGCCTACACCCACGCCCAAGCAATCCTGCTCCATACCCCCGGATAGCTCCCAGCCGTCCCTAATAGCCGACCTCAGCAGCACCCCATCACGGAGACCCCTCGAAGCGCCCCGGTGACCCCGGCAAAGCCCGCGAGCCCCCCCAACTCCGGCGCGGCCGCACACCTTCAGACTCCGGCGCAACTCCAGCTCAAGAACCGGTAGTGCAGCCCCGTCGACGACTCCCGCCACTCCCCCACAGAGTCCGGCGCCCCACCCACGTCCGGTGCCCGCGTGTCGCCCTCGAAGGGCTCCTGGATCTCCGTCACCACGATCCGGTCCGCGAACGGCAGCGCCGCCCGGTACACCTCCGCGCCGCCGATCACCCAACCGTCTCCGGACACCGCTGCCAGCGCCGGTGCCAGCTCCGGGAACGTCTCCACGCCCTCCTGCGGCGTGCGCGACAGCACCAGGTTGCGCCGGCCCGGTAACGGCCGGTACCGCGGTGGCAGCGACTCCCACGTGCGGCGTCCCATGAGGACGGTGGCGCCCGCGGTCAGGGTGCGGAAGTGCTTCAAGTCCTCCGGCAGGTGCCATGGCAGCGTGCCGTCCCGGCCGATGATGCCGTTCGACGACTGGGCCCAGACCAGACCGATCACACCGCCACCGGCGCCTTGATGCCGGGGTGCGGGTCGTAGCCCTCGAGCGCGATGTCGTCGTAGGTGTAGTCGAACAGGCTGTCCGCCGGCTTCAGGCTCACCGTCGGGAACGGCCGCGCGGCGCGGGCGAGCTGCTTGCGGACCTGCTCCTCGTGGTTGTCGTAGATGTGGCAGTCGCCGCCCGTCCACACGAAGTCGCCGACACCGAGGCCCACCTGCGCGGCGATCATGTGCGTCAGCAGCGCGTAGCTCGCGATGTTGAACGGCACGCCGAGGAACAGGTCCGCGCTGCGCTGGTACAGCTGGCAGGACAGCTCGCCGTCGGCGACGTAGAACTGGAAGAACGCGTGGCACGGCGGCAGCGCCATCCGCGGGATGTCGGCGACGTTCCACGCCGACACGATGATCCGCCGCGAGTCCGGGTTCTCGCGCAGCGTGCGCAGCACCTCGGCGATCTGGTCGACGTGCCCGCCGTCCGGGGTCGGCCACGACCGCCACTGGACGCCGTAGACCGGGCCGAGGTCGCCGTCCGGTGCGGCCCACTCGTCCCAGATCGTGACGCCGTTCTCCTTGAGCCACTCGACGTTCCCGTCGCCGCGCAGGAACCACAGCAGCTCGTACGCGACCGAGCGGAAGTGCACCTTCTTGGTCGTGACCAGCGGAAACCCGTCGGCCAGGCGGTAGCGCAGCTGGTGCCCGAAGATCGACCGCGTGCCCGTGCCGGTGCGGTCCGCCTTGCGGGCTCCCGTGTCGAGGACGTGGCGGAGGAGGTCTTCGTACTGCGTGTCGGGCATGCCCGGGAGCCTAGACGAGCCGCTCCAGGTAGGCCCGAAGCATGGCTTTCAGCGAGTCGAGCAGCGCGGCGGCGCCGTCGGGGTCCGCGCGGAACGCCTCCTGGATGACGGCGTCAGCGGCGAGAAACGCGGTGCGGCACGCCGTCGCGGCCTCCTCGTCGTCGCGGAGCACGCCCTGCGCGACGAGCACGCGGTGCACACCGGTGGCCATCACGCGCTTGTGGGCGACGTCGGCCTCCCGCGTCGCCTCGGTGAGCCCGCGGCCCAGCCACAGGGCACGGAAGCCGGGCTCGGCGCGGTAAAGCGCCGCGAACGCGTCGACGAGGAGGCCGACCGGGTCGTCCCAGGTCTCCTTCGCGGCTTGGTCGGCGAAGGACGTCATGAGTCCTTCGAGCCGGGCGAGGTAGCCGTCGGCCAGGGCTTCGGTGATGGCGTCGCGGTCCGGCAGGTACTGGTAGAGCGTGCCGACCGAGACGCCGGCCGCGGCCGCGACCCGAGTCGTCGTCAGGGCCTCGACGCCCTCCTCGGCGAGCAGCCGGTCGGCGGCCTCGAGCACCCGGGCCAGCTTCTCCCGTGCCCGGGCCTGCCGCGGTACTCGCCGCACCATGCACCCGCTCCAAACCTGAACGTGACTTTGTTTCGCATTTATTCTAGCCTCGGGCCATGGCAGTGGGAAGTTCCGTACTCGACGACGCGCGGCGAGCGGTGGCCCGCGCCAGCAACGGCCTCGCCGGCGAAGGCCTGCTGATCGGCACCGCGGGAAACGTCAGCGTCCGGGCCGGCGAGCACGTGGCGGTGACCGCGACGGGGATCGTGCTGGGCGCGGCCACGCCGGACGACGTGACCGTCGTCGACCTCGACGGCGCGGTCGTCGCCGGCGAGCTGGCGCCGACGTCGGAGCTCGAGCTGCACCTGGGGATCTACCGCCGCTACGACGCCGGAGCGGTCGTCCACACGCACTCGCCGCAGGCCACGGCCGTGTCGCTGGTGCTCGACGAGCTGCCCTGCGTGCACTACCAACAGCTCGCCCTGGGCGGGTCGGTCCGGGTCGCGCCGTTCGCCGTGTTCGGGTCCGCGGAGCTCGCCGCGGGCACGCTCGCGGCGCTCGACGGCAAGACGGCCGCGCTGCTGGCCAACCACGGCGCGATCGCGCACGGCCCGACGCTGGACGCGGCCATGGACCACGCGTTGCTGCTGGAGTGGGCGTGCGGCCTGTACGTCCGCGCGGCGGCGCTCGGCGCGCCGCGCGCGCTGGACGACCTGCAACAGGAAGCCGTCGTGACCGCGGCCGTGCGGAGCGGGTACGGCCGGCCCCGGCGAATCGAGGAGCGGTGACGCAGACCGTCGTGACGCTGGGGGCGCACGTGTTCGACGTGCAGGTCCGGCCGGTCGAGGCCATCCCGGAAGGCCAGGGCGCGGCGCTGGTGGAGCAGATCCGGTTCGGCCCGGCGGGCACCGCCGCGGGCACGGCGGTGACGTTGGCGAAGCTCGGCGCCCGGGTGCGGACGGCGGGCGCGGTCGGCGACGACCCCATCGGTGATCTGCTGCTGACGATGCTCGCGCGCTACGGCGTCGACACGTCGCTGGTGCTGCGACGCACGGGCGTGCAGACCTCGGCGTCGGTGCTCCCGATCCGGGCGGACGGCAGCCGGCCCGCGTTCCACGTGCCCGGCGCGAACCTGGGGTACGAGCCGTCGGAGGCTCCCCACGCGGAGATTTCTCGTGCGACCCACCTGCACTTGGGCGGGCCGGAGCTGATGGGCGGCGCCGCGACGGCTTCGATCCTGGCGCCGGCCCGGGCGGCCGGCGTCGTGACGTCGGTGGACCTCCTGGCGCCGGGTGATCCGGGGGTGCTGGCGTGGATCGCGCCGGCTTTGCCCTCCTTGGACTACCTGCTGCCGAACGACGAGCAGGTGCTGGGGCTGACGGGCGCGGCCACGGTGGAGGACGGCGCCCGGTCGTTGCTCGGGCAGGGTGCCGGTTGCGTGGCGGTGACGCGGGGTGCGCGCGGAGCGCTGGTGGTGACGGCGGAGTCGACGATCGCGGTTCCGGCGTTCGAGGTCCCGGTGGTCGACACGACGGGCTGCGGCGACGCGTTCTCGGCCGGGTTCCTGCGGGGCGTCGGCCTGGGCCGGCCGCTGCGCGAGGCGGCGGTGCTCGGCTGCGCGGCGGCGGGACTGGTCGCCCAGGGGCTCGGCAGTGACCACGGCGAGTTCGACCTGACCGCAGCCGACGCCTTCGCGGCCTCGACGCCGGTGCTCCCGACCTCCTGATCCCACCACACATAGCCAGCCGGTTTGCGGTTTTCCTGCATCGCATCCCTTGACTTGACGTTTTCCTGCACTCAGGATGCCTCTTGTGCAGAACGAAGGCAAAGCGGCCGAGCTGGACCGTCGCATCGTCGCGGCCCTCCAGCTCAACGGCCGGGCGTCCTGGGGCGCGATCGCCCGCCACGTCGGCGCCAGCGAGTCCACCGTCCTCCGGCGAGCCGAAAAGCTCACCGAAGGCGGCCGGCTGAGGGTCATCGGCGTCGTCGACGTGCTCCGGTGCGGACTCGGCGTGCCCGTCATCGCGCGGCTCAAGTGCCGCCCCGGCACCGCCGCCACCGTCGCCGACGCCCTCGCCGCCCGGCCCGACGTCCGGTACGCCACCGTGCTCGCCGGGAGCGCCGACTGCTCCGCCGAGTTCGTCCTCCCGTCCTACGCCGACATCGCGAGCCTGCAGGACAACGGCCTGCCCGCCGCCGAGGCCGTGCGGGACGCCGAGACCTTCGCCGTCATGCGGACCTTCACCTCCAACCACGACTGGGACTCCGGCGAGCTCAGCGCCGAGGCCGCGAAAGAGCTTCGCGGGGGCGACGTCCGGCCGTTCGAAGAGCAGCACTGGGAACGCCCGCCCGAGCAGCTCGACGAACTCGACCTCGCGATCTGCGCCGCCCTCGGCGAGGACGGCCGCCTGCCGTTCAAGGAAGTGTCCAAACAGGTCGGCACCAGCGAGTCCACCGTGGCCCGCCGCGTCGATTCGCTGGTGCGCCGCGGTTGCCTGCGGTTCCGGACGCTCGCCGAACCCGCCATGTTCGGTTACGCGCTGGAGTTCATGCTCTGGCTCTCCGTCGTCCCCGGCGAACTCGACCGCGCCGGACAGCAGCTCGCCGCCCACCCCGGCACGAAGTACCTGAGCGCCACCACCGGCCGCTTCAACCTCGTCGGCCAGATCGTGCTGCGCCACTACGGGGAGCTCTACCGCCACACCACCGACGTCGTCGGCGCGCTGCCCGGGCTCCGGGAGGCCGACGTGACCCTGCAGGTTTCGACGCTCAAGCGCGCGTGGGCCCCGACGCCCGCCGCCGGCTTGGAGGACGCATGACCGAACAACCGTGGCAGTGGGACGAGAAGACGTGGCGCGGGCACGTCGAACACGTCCGCGCCGGACGCTCGCTGCGCCCGGCGTCGTGGCCCGGCGGCGCGAAGGTCGCCGTGGCCCTGTCCTTCGACTCCGACCACGAGACGCCCGCCCTGCGCGACGGCGACGTCCTGCCCGGCAAGATGGCGCAGGGCGAGTACGGTGCCCGCGTCGGCGTGCCGCGCATCCTGAACCTCCTGAAGAGGCACAACGCGCCCGCGTCCTTCTTCGTGCCCGCCGTGTCGGCCCTCCTGCACGACGGCGAAGTCAAGTCCTATGTGGACGCGGGACACGAAGTAGCGCTGCACGGCTGGATCCACGAACGCAACACCGCGCTCACCGAGACCGAGGAGCGCGACCTCGCCTTCCGCGCCGCCGACGTCCTGGAACGCCTCGCGGGCACCCGGCCGGTCGGCATCCGGACGCCGTCCTGGGACTTTTCCGCGCACACCCTCGCCATCACGCGCGAGCTGGGCCTGAAGTACGACTCGTCGCTGATGGCCGACGACGACTGCTACGAGCTGATCGAGCACGGCGAACCGACCGGCGTCGTCGAGCTGCCGGTCGAGTGGATCCGGGACGACGCGCCGTACTTCATGATGGACCGGTTCGCATCGCTGCGGCCCTACACCCCGCCGCGCGGCGTGCTGTCGATCTGGCGCGACGAGTTCGACGCCGCCCTCGCCGACGGCGGCCTCTTCCAGCTCACCATGCACCCGCACATCATCGGCCACCGCTCGCGGATCGCGATCCTGGCCGAGCTCCTCGACGACATCTCCGGCCACGACGGCGTCTGGTTCGCCACGCACGCGCAGATCGTCGACCACGTCCTGGGGGAGCAGTCATGACCACTGTGGACACCGTCGTCTCACACCGGCTCACGGCGCAGCAACGCAAGGCGATCGTCGCCGGAGCTGTCGGCAACACCGTGGAATGGGTCGACTGGGCCGTCTATGCCACGTTCGCCCCGGTCTTCGCCGGCCAGTTCTTCGCCGGCGGCAACGAAACCACGGCACTGCTGTCCACTTTGGCCGTCTTCGCGGTCGGGTTCGTCATGCGGCCGATCGGCGGTGCGGTGCTCGGCGCGTACGCCGACCGGAGGGGCCGCAAGAAGGGCCTGACGCTCACCATCTCGCTGATGGCCGGAGCGTCGATCGTCATCGCGGTCTGCCCGGCGTACGCGGCGATCGGCGTGCTGGCCCCGATCGTGCTGCTGCTGGCCCGGCTCGTCCAAGGCTTCTCCGCGGGCGGCGAGTTCGGTTCGTCGTCGGCGTTCCTCATCGAGTCGGCGGCGGCCGGACGCCGTGCGTTCGCCGGTTCCTGGCAGCAGGTTTCGGTCGGCCTCGGCTCGCTCCTGGCCGCGCTGATGGGCACGATCCTCAACTCGACGCTGTCCGACGCCGACCTGCGCGGCTGGGGCTGGCGGCTCGCGTTCGGCCTCGCCGGGCTGCTGGGCCTGGTCGGCCTGTGGTTGCGGGTCTCGGTGCACGAGACCGAAGCTTTCACCAAGATCGCCGCGAGGCAGCGGCGCAACCCGGTGGTCGCGATGCTGCGCGACCACCCGAAAGCCGCACTCCGCGTGGCCGGGGTGACCATCGCCGGCACGCTGATCTACTACGTGTGGGTCTCCTACATGCCGGCCTACGCCCACCTGGCCACCGGCATCCCGCTCAAGACGGCGCTGCTGGCCAACACCCTCGCCATGGTCGTGTTCATCGCGCTGCTGCCCTTCGGCGGCCTGCTTTCCGACCGGCTCGGGCGCAAGCCGACGATGACGGTGTTCGCCGGCGGCTTCGTGGTGTTCGCCTGGCCCGCGTTCCACTTCCTGGGCAACAGCTTCTGGAGCGTGTTCGTCATCGAGCTCATCGGGCTGGTCCTGATCGTCGGCTATTCGGCGAACTGCGCGGTGATCATGGCCGAGCAGTTCCCGCCCGAGGTCCGCACCACCGGCATCGGCCTGCCGTACGCGCTCGCCGTGGCGATCTTCGGCGGAACCGCGCCGTACGTCACGACCTGGCTGAACGCGAACCACCTCGGCAACCTGGTGTGGGTCTACGTCGCGGCCGCCGCGCTCATCGGCGTCGCGGTCTACCTCACCATGCCCGAGACGAAGGGTAAGGAACTGTGACGCGGACCGTGCTCGTCACCGGGGCCGGCGGCGGCATCGGCGCCGCGATCGCGGCCCGGTTCGCCGCGGCGGGAGACCGCCTCGTCCTGTCCGACCTGCGCGCGGCAGAACTGTCCACAGTGGCCTCTCGGTTACCTGGTGAGGTTGTCGAGCTGCCCGGGGACCTCGCCGACGCGACGTACGCCGAAGGGCTCGTCGAGCGGGCCGGGGCGGTCGACGTCCTGGTCAACGCCGCCGGGATCTACCCCGCCACTCCCCTGCTCGACCTGACCGCCGCGATCTGGGACCGCGTGCAGGACGTCAACGTCCGGGCCGCGCTGCTCACCACGGTCGCTTTCGGACGCGCGCACGCCAAAGCCGGAACCACCGGCGCGGTCGTCAACATCTCCTCCGGCGCGGCCACCCGGGCCCGACCCGGCGCCGCGCACTACGCGACGTCCAAGGCCGCACTGGAGATGGTCACCAAGGCCTGCGCGGTGGAACTGGGCCCGCACGGCATCCGCGTGAACGCCGTGAGCCCCGGTTTCGTCACGGTGGACAGCGACGCGAACCCGGTCACCGAGGCGTACGCGGCGGCGGTGTCGGTCAACCCGCTCGGCCGGCGCGGTGAGCCGCGCGAGATCGCCGACGCGGTGTTCTGGCTCGCCGGCCCCGAGGCCGGCTGGATCACCGGCGCCGTCCTGCGCGTCGACGGCGGTTCGACCGCGGGCGCGGCCGGGCTGCCCCTGCACTGGACCGGGGAGACACCCGTGCAACAAGGGGAGAAAACGCATGTCTGACCGGCGCTCGTACACCGTGGTCGGCGGCGGCGCGATCGGCGGGACGCTCGCGTTCCACCTCGTGCGGGCCGGACACTCTGTGTCCATTGTGGACGCCGACCCGGCGCACGTGGCCGCGATCGCGGACCGCGGGCTCACCCTGCGCCGCCCCGGCGGCGACGAGACCGTGGAGCTGCCCGCCTTCCTCCCGGACGCCGCCCCGCCGGTGTTCGGCCGGGTGCTGCTGGCCGTCAAGGCCCAGGCCACCGAAACCGTACTGCCGTGGCTGACCCCACGACTGGCGGAAGACGGCTTCGTCGTCTCGCTGCAGAACGGGCTCAACGAAGGCCTGATCGCGTCGCACATCGGTCCGGAAAGGACGGTCGGCGCGTTCGTGAACCTCTTCGCCGACGTCGTCGAGCCCGGTGTCGTGCGGGACGGCGGCCTCGGCGCGCTGGTCGTCGGCGAGCCGGACGGCCGGATCACCGACCGGGTCGAAGAGGTCGTCGCGGACCTGCAGGCGTGGGGGCCGGCGAAGGCGACCGCCAACGTCGAGGGCTACCTGTGGGCGAAGCTCGGCTTCGGCGCGATGCTCACCACGACGGCGCTGGCCGACGCGCCGATGGCCGACCTGATCGACCGGCACCGCCCGCTGATGCACGCACTCGCGGCCGAGGTCCTGGCAGCGGCCGGCGACCGCGTGCTGGAGCCGTTCGACCAGTTCGACCCGGCCGCCTACCGGCCGGGCGCCACCGGGCGCGAGGCCGCCACCGACCGCCTGGTCGCGTGGCTGCGGACCCAGCCGAAGGACCGCAGCGGCATCTGGCGCGACATCGCCGTCCGGCACCGCCCGATCGAGGTGCACCACCACTACGCGCCCGTGCTCGAGGCAGCGGACGTGCCCCTGCTGCGGGGGATGCTGGCCCGCCTGCGTGCCGTCGAGACCGGCGCCGCGGCGATGTCCGAAGACCACCTGACCGAACTGGAGCGAGCGCTGTGATCCGCGAACTGCACGAGTGGGTGCGCACGCACCGCGACGACCTCCTGAACGACGTCGCCACCTACGTCGGCATCGAGACCCCCAGTGACGACAAGTCCGCTTTGGACCGTGGACTGTCCTGGGTGGACGGCTGGTTGCGTGAACGCCTCGGGTCCCCGGAGAACGTTCGGGACGTCGACGGGGGGCGCTACGGCGACATCAAGATCTACGACTTCCCCGGTGCCGGCGAGCCGGTGCTCCTGCTCTGCCACTACGACACGGTGTGGCCGCTCGGGACGCTCGAAGCCTGGCCGTTCACCGTGGACGGTGACCGCGCGACCGGGCCCGGGATCTTCGACATGAAGTCGGGCCTGGTGCACGCGGTGTGGGCGCTGCGCGCGCTCGACGCGGCCGGGCTGCCGCGCCCGGCCGTGCGGCTGGTCCTCAACGGCGACGAGGAGATCGGCAGCCCGGCGTCCCGTCCGGTGATCGAGGAGGCCGCCGCGGGCACGCGCGCCACGCTGGTGTTCGAGGCGAGCGCCGACGGCGCGGTGAAGACCGCGCGCAAGGGCGTCGGCCTGTTCCGGGTGCACACGACGGGCGTCGAGGCGCACGCCGGGCTCGACCCGGCCAAGGGCGCGAGCGCGATCGACGAGCTGGCGCGGGCGATCCTCGCCCTGCACGGGCTGTCCGATCCGGACGCCGGCACCACGGTCAACGTCGGCGTGATCTCCGGCGGCACCAGGCAGAACGTGATCGCGGGCGCGGCGTCCGGCGAGATCGACGTCCGCGTGTCCAGCGCGGCCGAGGCGGCCCGCATCGACGCGGGCCTCGCGGCTCTGAGCGCGCACGACTCCCGCGCGACGGTCGAGGTGACCGGCGGCTGGAACCGCCCGGTGATGGAACGCTCGGAGGCCATCGCCCGGCTTTACGAGCTGGCCCGCGAGGAGGCGGCGGAACTGAGCCTTACGCTGCGGGAATGCTCGGTCGGCGGTGCCAGCGACGGCAACTTCGTGGCGGCGCTGGGCCACCCGGTCCTGGACGGCTTCGGCGCGGTCGGCGACGGCGCGCACGCCCGCCACGAACACATCAGCGTCGAGGGGATGCTGGAACGGACGGCCCTGGCCGCCGCCGTCCTGCACCGGCTCGCCGACTGACCGCTCTCGGTTTACAACCGGTCTTCGCGGGGTAATACTGCTCTCGTAACGCAACCAGTTGTTGAATGAGCGCAGATTTTTAGTAGGCACAGCGAGGTGGGAGCAGTGCGGGAAGCGCGGTCGAGGTGTCCGATCAACCTGTCGCTCGAGATCTTCGGCGACCGGTGGACGCTGCTCGTCCTGCGTGACGTCGTCTTCGGCGGCGCCCGGCACTTCCGCGAGCTGCTCGGCGGCGAGGAGCGGATCTCGTCGAACGTGCTGGCCGACCGGCTGGCCGTGCTCGTCGAGTACGGCCTGCTCACGCGGGCCGGCGATCCGTCGCACAAGCAGAAGGTCACCTACAGCCTGACCGAACGGGCGATCGACCTCGTCCCGGTGCTCGTACAGCTCAGTTCTTGGGGTGTGCGGCACCTGCCGGTGGCCGACGAGTACGCGGCTCGCGCCGAGGTGCTCACCGCCGGCGGTCCCCCGCTGTGGGAAGCCTTCATGGACGAACTGCGCGAAACCCACCTCGGCACCCGCCGCGGAGAGGCACCGGACGGCCCGACGGTCGCCGAGCGGCTCGAAGCCGCGGCTCCCTTCCGCGACCGACGAACGGAGTGACGATGGAAACCCGGCTCGACGAACGGTTCAGCGACCCCGGTACCTCGGCCACCGACTGGGCCGAGACGGTGAAAGCCCTGGAAGCGGCGCAGATCAGCTGGCTCACGACGGTGCGCGCCGACGGGCGGCCCCACGTGACCCCGCTGGTCGCGATCTGGCTCGACGGCGCCCTGCACTTCGCGACCGGCGAGACCGAGCAGAAGTACCTCAACCTGACCGCGAACCCGAACGTGGTGCTGACCACGGGCCGCGACTCGTGGGACGACGCCCTGGACGTGGTGGTCGAAGGCGTCGCCCGGCGCGTCACCGGCCGGGCAAAGCTGGAGCGGCTGGCCGAAGCCTGGCTGGCCAAGTGGGACGGCAGCTGGGTTTACGAGGCGACCGAGGAAGCGTTCCGGCAGGGTGGGCACAACGCGGTGGTGTTCGCGGTCGAGCCGGCGAAGGTCCTGGTCTTCGGCCGCCGGCGCTCGAGGACCGACGAGTCGATGTTGTCCACGGTGGAGTTCACGCACACGAGCCACGCCCCCACCGCCCCCTGACCGGCCGGGTCGGCGGGGGTCGGCGACGTCATGAACGACTCTTTCCTGTCTTCCAGCGCCATGAACGGGTCGTTCACCGCGCCCGAGCCCGGCCGAAGATGCGGGAGCGCCGCCGAGAGCGGAGCCGGCCCGCGACCGCGTCCTCCAGCAACGCTCCCACCGTCTCGCGGGCGCACGCCTTGTTCGCGCCGATGCCGCCCGACGGGCCGCGCTTGATCCAGCCGGCCACGTAAGTGCCCGTCTCGACGCGGCCGGCCGTGTTCGGGACCGTCCCGGTGACCTCGTCGAACGGCAGGCCCGGCACCGGGACACCCCGGAACCCGGCCGCCCGGACGACGCGTCCGGCGGCGATCTCGACGTCGCCGGTCACGCGGACGCCGCGGACCTCCGTGTCGCCCGTGAACGCGACCGGTGAGGAGTGGAACCGCAGCACGACCCGCCGGCCGCCTGGAGAACGTGCCGACCAGTCGACCTCCTCGCGCGGAACCCCCTGCAGCAAAGCGGCCTTCTCCCCCGGCGCCGCGGCGTCGATCTCCGCCGCGACGCGCGGATCGTGCGCGTCCACGACCAGGGTGCCGCGTGCCGCCAAAGCCAGCAGCTCCGGGCGCGTGTACGCGGCGTCCGCGGGACCGCGCCGGGCCAGCAGGACGACCTCGCGCACCTTGCTCGACCGCAGCCGGGCCAAGACCGCGGGGGCGATCGCGGTGCCGGCCAGCGCTTCGGGGTCGGCCGTGAGGATGCGCGCGATGTCGAGGGCGACGTTGCCGGTGCCGACCACGACCACCCGCTCGGCCGAGAGGTCGACGGCGTCCGGCCGGACGCCGGGGTGGCCGTTGTACCAGTTCACCACCGTGGCCGCGGGCAGGCTGCCCGGCAGGTCCTCGCCCGGGACGCCGAGCCGGCGCGCCTCGGTGGCGCCGACCGCGTAGATCACCGCGTCGTGCCGCGCGGCCAGCTCGGGGCCGGCCTCGACGCCGAGCCGCAGCCGCAGCCGGGGGTGGTCGTGGAAGCGCGCGAAGGTCTCGCCGATCTTCTTCGTCGACGGGTGGTCGGGCGCGACGCCGTAGCGGATCAGGCCGCCGGCCGTCTCCAGCCGGTCGATCAACGTGACCCGGGAACCGGTGTGCAGCAACAGGTCTTCGACGGCGTACATGCCCGCCGGACCGGTGCCGACGACCGCGACGTCCAGGGCCGCGAAGTCACTCGGCAGGACGCGGCCGAACTCCGGTGGGGACCAGCGATGGAAGTTCGGGGCGGCCGAGGCCTCGGCGAGGACGTCCCGGCCCGCGTAGAACTCCGCGTTGATCTCCTCGTAGACCTTCAGCGGCCCGGTCAGGTCGCCGGCCGGGAAGATCGCGTCGACCGGGCAGGCGTCGGCGCACGCGCCGCAGTCGATGCAGGTCGCCGGGTCGACGTAGAGCAGGTCGGTCGTCCCGAAGTCCGGCTCGCCCGGCGCCGGGTGGATGCAGTTGACCGGGCAGACCGACACGCAGGACGCGTCGGCGCAGCAGGTCTGGGTGATCGCGAACGCCATGACGGTCAGATCAGGTTGGCGCGCTTGTAGAACCACAGCGACGGCTTGGTGAGCAGCCCGGCGGAGTGCAGGAACTCCATCAGCCCGGCACAGCTCGAACGCAGCATCGACTTGTGGTGCTCGTTGGCCTTCGCCTCGCGCCGGCCGCGCTTGCCGTCGAGCCCGGCGTTCTCGTAGACCTTGCCGTTGACCATGCTGCCGACGATGACGTAGGACGCGATCGCGACGACCAGCGCGTTGACCTGCCGCCGCACCCAGCCGGCGCCCTCGAGCCGCTGGCGGGTCTCCTCGCGCGCGAACTTCATGTGGCGCGACTCTTCGACGACGTGGATGTTGTTGATGGTGCGCACGAACGGGACGACGCGCTCGTCGCGCATCCAGTCCCGCTGCATGACGTCGAGGACCTCTTCGGCCACGAGGATCGCCGCGTAGGCCGCCTCACCGGTCGCGGTCGCCTTGAAGATCCGGCCGGCCTCGACGACGAACCGGCGCGGCCGGTAAGCGGGCGCGCGCAGCTTGGCCGCGCCGCGGGCGAACATGATCGAGTGCCGGCACTCGTCGGCGATCTCGGTCAGCGCCCACTGGAACGCGGGGTCGGTCGGGTCCTTGGCGTAGAAGTCCCGCAGGATCATCTGCTGCAGGATCATCTCGAACCAGATCCCGGTGCTGGCCACCGACGCCGCCTCCTGGCGGGTCAGCTCGCGCTGCCGCTCCGGTGTCATGTCGTCCCAGTAGGACGTGCCGTAGAGCGTGCTCCACTCGGGGCTCGCGCCGTGGTAGCCCGTGTCCAGCGGCGTCTCCCAGTCGACCTCCTTGACGGGGTCGTACGAGAGCTGCTCCGACGAGTCCAGCAGCCGGCGCGCGGTGGTCTCGCGGTCCGAAGGCCCTACAGCCCCTGCTTCGCGTTCGCTGATGCTGGTCATCGCCGACCTCCTCGACAGGTGTTACCCGAGTTCACTGTTACCAACCGTAACACATACTCGGTCCAGTACACACCCGTCGCCCGATCGACCGCACAACTCGCTGCTGGACCGACTCGCGAGCCGCCGAGGTTTCGGTGTACATTCGTTCACTCAATGGCGTCGAACGGCAGGAACCGGTGCACTCAAGAAGCGACACGACCGGGCCGTTCGGCTCCGGGCTCCTCGGCCCCCTCGACCAGGACGTCACCGTACTGCGCCGGCGGGTCCAGCGCCTGCTCACCGCCACCCTGATCGCCACGAACGTCATCGGCGCGCTGGTGGTCGTCGGGCTCGCGGCGCTGCTCATCCCGGCACCCGGCATGTCCGGCGATCTCGTGCGGCTCACCGCGGTCGCGGTGCCGGCCTACGTCGTCTCGGCGGTCGTCGTCGGCGCGCTCTGGGGCACCCGCGGAGCTTTGCGGACCCTGCGCTGGGCCACCGAAGGACGACGTCCGACCGAGGCCGAGCGCGTCGCCAGCCTGCGCGTCCCCCTGCGGCTCACGCTCATGCAGGCCGTCCTGTGGGGCGTGGCGACGGTCGTGTTCGCGGCGCTGGCCGTGCTGCGGCAACCCGCCGTCGCGCTGACCGTGTTCCTCGTCGTCGCGTTCGCGAGCGTCGTGGTGTGCGCGATCGCCTACCTCTTCGGCGAGTTCGCCCTGCGGCCGTACGCGGCGCGCGCCCTCGACGGGACCGCGCCGCCGCGGCCGATCAGCGGCGGCGTCAACCTGCGGATGCTGCTGTTCTGGTGCCTGGGGACCGGGGTGCCGGTGGCCGGGCTGGTCGTCACGGCGGTGCTGGCCTGGGTGCGCGGCGACGTCTCGACGACGAAGCTCGCGGTGTCGGTGATCGCGCTCGGCTTGGTCGTGCTCTGCTTCGGCCTGCTGGTGACGGTGTTCACCGCCCGCGCGGTCGTCAACCCGATCACGTCGGTGCGGGACGCGCTGGGCCGCGTCCGAGCCGGTGACTTCGCCGTCACCATCCCGGTCTACGACAGCACCGAACTGGGCCTGCTGCAGGCCGGGTTCAACGAAATGGCGGCCGGGCTGGCCGAGCGGGAACGGATGCGCGACCTGTTCGGCAGGCACGTCGGCCACGAGGTCGCCGTCGAGGCCATGCGCACGTCCGAAAACAGCACGGAGCTCGGCGGGTCGGTGCGCACGGTGTCGGTGCTGTTCGTCGACCTGGTCGGCTCGACGGCGCTGGCCGCGAGCCGCCCGCCCGAGGAGGTCGTCGGCCTGCTCAACCGGTTCTTCGCGGTGGTGGTCGACGAGGTCGACCGGCACCACGGGCTGGTCAACAAGTTCGTCGGCGACGCCGCGCTGGCGGTCTTCGGAGCGCCGGCGCCACTCGGGGACCACGCGACGTGCGCCCTGGCCGCCGGCCGCGCGATCGCCCGCCGCCTCGCCGACGAGGTGCCGGACGGCCCGGCCGGCATCGGCGTGGCGACCGGCGACGCGGTGGCGGGCAACGTCGGCGACCCGCGCCGGTTCGAGTACACCGTGATCGGCGACCCGGTCAACGAAGCCGCCCGGCTGACCGAGCTGGCGAAGAACGCGCCGGGCCGCCTGCTGGCCTCCTGGACGGCGGTCGAGGCCGCCGCGGCGGCGGAAGCGGCTCGGTGGCGGGCGACCGAGGACGTCACCCTGCGCGGGCGCAGCCGCCCGACGACCCTGGCGTCGCCCCGCTAGCGCCGCGGGTCGACGTGGATCTTCGGGCCCGCCGGGTACTCCCCCGCGAGCACCGCACCGACCTCGCCGAGCCCGACGGTCGCGCCGACGAGCGGCCGCGGGTCGACGTCTCCGCGCGCGTAGGCCGCGATCGTGTCGGCCAGCCCCGGGGACGCGGAGAGGACGCCGACGGCCGTGACGTCCTTCAGCACCAGCGCGCGGGTGTCGAGCGGGCTGGGGCGGCCGGACAGTCCGATGTAGACGACCCGGCCGGCCGGTTCGACGAGGTCCACGGCCAGCGCCGGCAGGTCCGCGGCGCCGGTGGCGTCCACGACCGCGTCGAAGGGCACGTCCGGCAGCGTGTCGCGGGTCCACACGTGCGCGAAGCCGAGGTCGCGGGGAAAGCCGCCGCCGGCCACGCCCAGCAGGTGCACCTCGGCGCCCGCGGCCCGCAGGAACATCGCCGTCAGCAGCCCGATCGTCCCCGGGCCGGCCACGAGAACCCGGTCGCAGTCACCAGCGGCTCGTGCCGCGCGCAACGCGTTGCCCCCCGGTTCGACGAGCGCGCCGAGCACGGCGTCGACCTCGTCGGGCAGCGCGTGCAGCGACCACGCGGGGACGGCGAGCCGTTCGGCCAGCGCGCCGGGCCGCCCACCGCGGATGCCGACTTCCTGGCGGCGCTCGCAGGTGTGCTGGTGGCCCCGCCGGCAGCGGCGGCAGGTCCGGTCGCCGAGCATGGTGTCGCCCATGACCCGCCGCCCCAGCCACGCGGGGTCGACGCCCGCCCCGACGGCGGACACCGTGCCGGCCCACTCGTGCCCCAGCCGCATCGGGTAGGCGGAGTGACCTTGGTGCAGGTAGGTCATCTCGCCGGTGAAGAACTCGACATCGGTGCCGCAGACCCCGGCCCGTTCGACGTCGACGACGACCTCGCCCGGTTCGGCTCGCGGAACGGGGACCTCTTGGACGGCCCCTCGTCGCGGGCCGGTGAGCACGAAGGCCCGCATGGTCGAAGACATGGCTGCATACTCGCACGACCGCGCGCGCCGCCGGACGGATCGGACAGCGGCGGGCGAAGATCGCCCTGCCGCGCCGGCCCGGCGGGATCGCCGAGGCCGACGAGCCCGGCCGCGTCGCCACGCGGATCGACCGGCTCGGCCGCTACCACCCCGATGCGCGGCGGCCCGGGCCGACCTGGTTCTGGGACCCTGCCCGCCGCCTCATCCGGCCGGGCCCAGCCAGGTCGTCATCGCCTCGCGCAGGCCCTTCTCGTCCAGCTCACCGACCGAAGCCCACGCCAGATAGCCGTCCGGGCGCACCAGCGCCGCCAGGCGCTGGTCCGGGAACGCCGCCGGCCGCGCTGTCACCACGGCGACCCGGCTCCCCCACCCCGCCGCGATCCTCGCCGCTCCCGCCTCCGCGTCCAGCACCACCGCCCGGCCGTCGCGGAAGCGGGCCGCCACGGTCGTCCCGTCGTCGAGGGCCAGGTCCGGGACCCGGTGGCCGATCAGCGGGAAGTCGCCGGGGAGGTCGTAGTGCTGCCAGCCACCGCCGATGCTCGTGACCACGTGGGTGGCTCCGTCCGGTGTGTCCAGCAGCTCGGCCAGCACCCCGCGCAACGCCTCCGCCCGGGGCCCGCGCGGCGCGCTCAGCGCCGTCTGCGCCAGGCTCCACCGCTGCACCCACGCGCCGATCGGGTGCCGTTCGGGCGTATAGGTGTCCACAAGGGACTCCGGCGCGAGCCCGCGCGCGACGAGCGCGAGCTTCCACCCCAGGTTGACCGCGTCCCCGATCCCCAGGTTGAGGCCCTGCCCACCCGCGGGCGAGTGCACGTGCGCGGCGTCGCCGCACAGCAGCACGCGGCCGCGCCGGTACGTCGACGCCTGCCGGGTCGTGTCGGCGTACCGCGTGCCTACGTGCACGCGCGTCACCGAGACGTCCGTGCCGCTGACCCGGCGCAGGCTGGCCTGCATCTCCGCCGCCGTCACCGGGGTGTCCCGGTCCGCGGACACCTCGTACTCGACGGTGTGCACCCGCGGCGGCCCGGCACCATCCGCCCAGCCGCCGAGCACGTACGAGCCGCGCTCCCCGTGCTGCCAGCCGCCCGCGACGAGCTTTTCCGGTGCGTCGAGGTCGACGACCGCTTGCCGGCCGGTGAACACCGGGTCCACGCCCGGGAACTCGAACCCGGCCAGGCGACGCACGGTGCTGCGCCCGCCGTCGGCACCCACCAGCCAGCCGCCGCGGACCGAGCCCTGTCCGGTGTGGACGGTCACGCCGCCGTCGTCCGCGTCGAACCCGGTCAGGGCGACGCCGCGACGCACTTCGACGTCGGCCCACGAGCGGAGGATCTCTTCGAGGTCGGCTTGGCCGATGACACCCGCGCCGAGGAACTCGTCGCCCGGCTCCGGCGGCCGCAGCCGGTCGGCCCGGATGCCGATCCCGGCGAAGTGCCCGACGAAGAAGTCCCCCGCCGGCGCTCCGGGCGGCGGCAGCGTGGCCGGCCCGACCCACATCGCCGCGGCGCGCTCGACGGCGGGCAGCAGGCCACGCAGGTGCAGCGCGTGCACCGACGGAGTGTTGAGCGCCCGCGCCCCCATCGACCCGTAGCGCGCCCGCGGCGTTTCCGTCTCCCGCTCCAGGACCAGCACCCGGGCGCCGCCCAGCCGGAGCTCGCCCGCCAGCAGCAGGCCCACCGGGCCGCCGCCGGCCACCACCACGTCGAAGTCCATCTCCCCCACCCCCAAAACCCGGAACAGTGTGCTCAGTAACAGCCACGGTAGCGAACTGGGTACAGTGTTCGCAATAACGGAGGAGGTCCGCGGTGCCGGCGAACGATCAGCCGCCGCTCTGGCTGCGTCCCGAGCACGGCACGCGCGGCCCGAAGCCGGCCCACAGCCGGCGCGACGTCGCCCTCGCCGCGATCAGGATCGCCGACGCCGAAGGCCTCGACGCCGTCTCGATGCGGCGCGTCGCGGCCGAACTCGGCGCCGGCACGACGTCGCTCTACCGGTACGTGTCCAAAAAGGACGAAGTGCTGGAGCTGATGGGGGACGAGGTGCTGGCCGAGCTGCGCGACGCCACGCTGCCGGCCGGCTGGCGCGACGGTCTCCGCGCGATCGCCCGGCTGCTGCGGGAGGTCGGCCTGCGGCACCCGTGGCTCACGACGGTGGCCGCGGGCCGGGCGATCCACGGCCCGCACAGCCTCCACTGGCGTGAGCGCACGCTCTCCGCGTTCGACGGCGTGGACCTCGACACCGACGAGATGCTCGCCGCCCTGGGCACGCTTTCGGCGTTCGTCCTCGGCCACGTGCTGGGCGAGCTGGCCGATCAGGAGGCCGCGCGCCGCTCGGGGCTGAGCCACGACCAGTGGATGGAACGGGAGGGCGAGTACGGCCCGATGATCATGAACAGCGGCGAGTACCCCCGCTTCACGCGGGTGATGATCGAGGCCGAGCTGCCGCACGCCGCCGACCGCCAGGACCGGGCCTTCGAGGCCGGGCTGGACCGGGTTCTCGCCGGGATCGCCGCCCACCTGCCGCACTGAACCGCGCCGGGCCGGCGACGCCGGCCCTGGCGCGCTGGCCCGACCCGACGCGGCGACCCGACGCGCCGGCCGCCCCGGCCCGACCCGCCCCGGCCGCCGGACGGTCGCACTCTCACGGCCTTACTCGCCGGCGAGTCCCGGCGAGGGTCGCCCGGTAAGGACGTCGAACGCGTGCTGCCGGTGCGTCGCGAACAGCTCCAGGGCCGTCTCCCGGTCGCCGGCCCGCAGCGCGTCGGCGAGCCGCCGGTGTTCGGCGGGGATGGCCGCCAGGTAGCCGTCGGTCTCGACGCCGATCCGGGTCAGCAGGAACAGGTGGACCTGCGACCGGATCGCCTGCCAGGCCTCGACCAGCCGCCGGTGCCCCGCGGCCTGGTAGACCGCGTCGTGGAAGCCGAGGTCGCAGCGGACCATCTCGTGCTCGCCGGCCGCTCGCTCCATGCGCGCCACGGCGGCGTCGACCGCCTCCAGGCCGGGCGCGCGCTCGACCACCAGCCCGACGGCGAGCTGCTCCAGCGCGGCCCGCAGGCTGTCCAGCTCGGCCACGTCCACTTCGGACAGTGACGTCACCGTGGTGCCCCGGTGCCATTCACCGCGGACGAGCCCCTCGCGCTCCAGCTTGAGCAGCGCCTCGCGCACCGGCCCGCGGCTGACGCCCAGCGCCGCCGCCAGTTCGACCTCGCGCAGCTGGCTGCCGGGCGCGTACGTCCCGTCGAAGATCGCGTCCCGGATGCGGTCGGCGACCTCGTCGGCGAGCCCGCGCCGGCGCGCGGGAGCCACTCGAGCACTCATGTCGTAATGTTAACATTGAGACATGACGATCCCCCGCTTCCACCTCGCCATGCCGGTCGACGACCTGGCCGCCGCCCGCCGCTTCTACGGCGAAGTCCTCGGCCTCGCCCAGGGCCGCAGCGCCGACACGTGGGTCGACTGGAACCTGCACGGCCACCAGTTCGTGACGCACCTGGCGCCGGGCCGGCCGCAGCGCGTCCACAACCCCGTCGACGGCCACGACGTGCCGGTGCCGCACTTCGGCCTGATCCTCGAGGTCGACGTGTTCCAGGCCCTCGCCGAGCGGCTGCGGGCGGCCGGGACCGAGTTCGTGATCGAGCCGTACGTCCGCTTCGAAGGCCAGCCCGGCGAGCAGTGGACGATGTTCCTGCTCGACCCCGCCGGCAACGCGTTGGAGTTCAAGGCCTTCGCCGACGACTCACAGGTCTTCGCGGTCTGAGGACCCTCGCAAGGATCCCGGGTGCGCCTTCGCCGCCGGGTCGCGCCGGGTCTTGACCAGGCTGGCGACCGTCACGACGGCCAGCACGCCGATGATCACCGCGAGGCTGACCGGCGTGGCGATCTCGGGGACGCGCGAGTCGATGTCGACGTGCGCCCAGTGCAGGATCAGCTTCACCCCGATGAACGCGAGGATCACCGCGAGCCCGGCCGAGAGGTACACGAGCCGGTCGAGCAGGCCCTTCACCAGGAAGTACAGGGCCCGCAGGCCGAGCAGCGCGAACGCGTTCGCCGCGAACACGACGTACGGCTCGTCGGTGACGCCGAAGACCGCCGGGATCGAGTCGAGGGCGAACAGCAGGTCGACGCCGCCGATCGCGACCAGGACCACCACCAGCGGGGTCACCATCCGGCGCCCGCCGGCGCGGGTGAGCAGCCGGCCACCGTCGTAGGCGTCGGAGACCGGCAGCACCCGCCGGGCCACCCGGACCACCACGTTGTGCTCGATGTCGGGGTCGGCGTCGCGGTGCCGGAACAGCTGCACCCCGGTGTAGATCAGCAGCAGCCCGAAGAGCAGGAACATGACCGAGAACAGTGAGAGGAGCGTCGCGCCGAGGACGATGAAGATCCCGCGCATCACGAGCGCGAGGATGATCCCGAACGTGAGCACCTTGTGCTGGTGCTCCTCCGGGACGGCGAACGTCGTCATGATGATCACGAACACGAACAGGTTGTCGACCGACAGGCTCTTCTCGACGATGTAGCCGGCGAAGTACTCGGTGCCGAGCTCACCGCCGTGGGCCAGCGTCAGCCAGACGCCGAACGCCACCGCGACGAGGATGTACCCCACCGACCACGCGATGGCTTCCTTGAACCCCACCCGGTGCGGCCGGAGCGCGGCGAGCACGAGGTCGACCGCGAGCAGCGCCAGCACGACGCCGACGGTGACCAGCCAGGTGCCGACACCCATGCACTCCCCCGCTCCCGTGGTTGCCGCGATCGTAAGGGCCGGACCGCGAGCGCGCACCAGGAGTCCATTGTGGACGGCTCAGGCGAAGCCCGCCAGCCGGGTGTGCGGGTCGAGTTCGAGGCCGCCGG
Organism: Amycolatopsis sp. cmx-4-37; assembly: GCA_049998055.1. GTDB lineage: Bacteria > Actinomycetota > Actinomycetes > Mycobacteriales > Pseudonocardiaceae > Amycolatopsis. The sequence continues at coordinate 318,319 of JAEBEK010000001.1, forward strand.
CGCGCAGGGTGTCGTCGATGATCCGCCAGACCCAGCGGGCCAGCAGCGCGGCCAGCTCGGCGCGGTCGACGCCGCGCGGGTTCTCCAGCCAGCGCGAGGTGCTCGACTCGACCAGGCCGACCAGCCCGAAGGCGACCGCTTCGCAGACGCGGCTGTCCACTCCGAACAGGGCGAGGTAGTGCTCGAACACGACCGTCAGCTGCCGGGCGATCGCGGACTTGCCGTCGGCGAAGACGTCGGGGGCGCCGTCCACCGCGTGCCGGGTCAGGTAGCGGTAGAGCGAGCCGTGCTCGGCCAGCCAGCGCGTGTGCGCGCCGATCGCCGTGCGGATCAGCTCCATCGGCGTGCCGCTCGGGTTCCCCAGGGGCGCGAACTCCGCGGTGATCAGCTCCGCGATCCGGCGGGCGATCGCGTGCTGCAGGTCGGCGGCGCCGTCGAAGTGCCGGTAGAGGCGCGTGCGGGCGACGCCGGCTTCGTCGGCGATCTGCTCGGTGGACACCTCGGGACCGTGCCGCGCGATCGCGCGCAGGCCCGCCTCGACGAACTCGCGGCGCCGCCGGTCCCGCTGCCCGGCCCACCGCGCGGCCCGGCCGTCGGGCGCCCGCGGGGTGTCCGTCGATGTCATCGGCCGGATTGTAATCGTGGCGTGTAGCGGCGGTCCGTGTGACATACACTGCCGTACCGTTAACTTTGGGTGCCACCTGGCCACGGAGAGTACCGATGAGCACTACCGACGACGAGCTGCCGGACGCCGCGCTGCTCGCCGCCCTCCGCGCCGGTGACGTCGACGCGGGCGGCGCCCTGTTCCGCCGGCACGCCGAGCCCCTGCGCCGGATCGCCGCGGCGTGGGCGAAGCAGCCCGCGGAGCGCGACGACCTGGTGGCCGAGACGTTCGCGCGCGTGCTCGCCATCGTGCACGCGGGGGGCGGCCCCGACGCGGACCTGCGGCCCTACCTCGTCGTGACGCTGCGGAACCTGGTGTCGCGGTGGAGCCGGCAGCGCAGCCGGGTCGAGCTGTGCGAAACGGTGCCCGAGACGAGCTCGAGCGGCGCCGACGAGCTGGCCCTGCACCGGTCCCACGAGAAACTCGTGTGGTCGGCGTACTGCACGCTGCCGGGCCGGTGGCGCACGGTGCTCTGGCGGACCGAGGCCGAAGGCGACACGCCGACGGAGGCGGCGCCGCTGCTGGGCTTGACGCCGAACAGCGTGTCGGCGCTGGCGATGCGGGCGCGGGAGGGGCTGCGCCAGGCGTACCTGCAGGTCCAGGTGCCCGACGCCGAGGAGCCGGTCTGCCGGGAGCCCCGCCGGCGCATGGGGGCGTGGGTCCGGGGAGCGTTGTCCCCGCGCCGGGCGAGCGTGGTCGCGGACCACATCGCGGGCTGCGGCTCGTGCCGTACGGTGGCCACGGGCCTGGACGAGGCGAACCGCGAGCTCCCGGGCTCGGCGGCCCGCCTCACCGGCTGACACCTCCACCCGCTCGGCTCCGTACCCGAAGGGTCGGCCCGCGTACCTGGAGAGTCGGCTCGCGTACCTGGAGAGTCGGCCCGCGTACCTGGAGAGTCGGCTCGTGAGCCGACTGCCTGGGTACGTGAGCCGACTGCCTGGGTACGCGAGTCGACCGTCTGGGTACGCGAGCCGACCGCCTGGGTACGCGAGTCGACCGTCTGGGTACGCGAGCCGACCGCCGGGATTCGTGCTGATGCAACCCTGCGGCAACCCTTCCGCGAACCCGGTCCGCCGGGGTTGGCTGCTGTGAACGCGCCGCCGACGAAGACGGTGCCCGAGACGGGGAGGTCCGCTCATGACCCAGACCCTCGAACCGGCCGCGGACCTCGGTGCCCGGCAGCGCGTCGAAGGCTGGCTCGCCGGCTTCGAATCCGCGCTCGCGGCCCGGGACGCCGACCGGGCCGCCGCCCTCTTCGCGACGACGTCGTTCTGGCGCGACCTGATCGCGTTCACCTGGAACCTCAAGACCGTCGAGAACCGCGACGGCGTCAAGGACCTCCTCCTCGCCACCATGGACACCGCCGACGCGAGCGGCTTCCACGCCACCGAGGAGCCGACCGAAGCGAACGGGATCGTCGAGGCGTGGATCGGCTTCGAGACGGCGGCCGGCCGCGGACGCGGGCACCTGCGGCTGAACGACGAAGGCGCGTTCACCTTCCTCACGACGCTCTACGAGCTGAAGGGCCACGAAGAACCGCTCGGCACGACGCGGCCGAAGGGCGCCGAGCACGGCGTCAACCGTGAGCGCGTCACGTGGTCCGAAGCGCGGCAGGCGGAAGCGGACGAACTGGGCACCACGCGGCAGCCGTACGTCGTCGTCATCGGCGGCGGGCAGGGCGGGATCGCGCTCGGCGCCCGGCTGCGCCAGCTCGGCGTGGACCACGTCGTCGTCGACCGGTACGCGCGGCCGGGCGATCAGTGGCGCGGCCGGTACAAGTCGCTGTGCCTGCACGACCCGGTCTGGTACGACCACCTGCCCTACCTCGACTTCCCGCGCACCTGGCCGGTCTTCGCGCCGAAGGACAAGATCGCCGACTGGCTCGAGATGTACACGAAGGTCATGGAGGTCAACTACTGGTCGTCGACGACCTGCCAGAGCGCCTCCTACGACGAAGAAGCGAAGGAATGGACGGTCGTCCTCGACCGTGACGGCGAAGAGGTCGTCCTCAAGCCGAAGCAACTGGTGCTCGCGACCGGCATGTCCGGCAAGCCGAACGTGCCCGTGCTGCCCGGCCAGGACCTCTTCCGCGGCGAGCAGCACCACAGCTCCCAGCACCCGGGCCCGGACGCCTACCGCGGCAAGAAGGCCGTGATCGTCGGGTCCAACAACTCGGCGTTCGACATCTGCGGTGCGCTGTGGGAGGCCGGCGCCGACGTCACGATGATCCAGCGCAGCTCGACCCACATCGTGAAGTCGGACTCGCTGATGGACCTCGGCCTGGGCGACCTCTATTCGGAACGCGCGCTCGCGGCGGGCATGACCACGCACAAGGCGGACCTGACGTTCGCCTCGCTCCCCTACCGGATCATGCACACCTTCCAGCAGCCGGTGTACGCGGCGATCAAGGATCGCGACCAGGAGTTCTACGACCGCCTCGAAGCCGCGGGCTTCCGGCACGACTGGGGTGACGACGACTCCGGTCTCTTCATGAAGTACTTGCGGCGCGGATCGGGCTACTACATCGACGTCGGCGCGGCGGACCTGGTGGCCGACGGCGAAGTCAAGCTCGCGCACGGCCAGGTCGTCGAGCTGACGGAGCACTCCGTGAAGCTCGACGACGGCACCGAGCTGGCGGCCGACCTGGTCGTCTACGCCACCGGCTACGGCTCGATGAACGGCTGGGCGGCCGACCTGATCAGCCAGGAGGTCGCGGACAAGGTCGGCAAGGTGTGGGGCCTCGGTTCGGACACGACGAAGGACCCGGGCCCGTGGGAGGGCGAGCAGCGGAACATGTGGAAGCCCACCCAGCAGGACGGGCTGTGGTTCCACGGCGGCAACCTGCACCAGTCACGGCACTACTCGCTCTACCTCGCCCTGCAGCTCAAGGCCCGCGCGGAAGGCATCCCGACGCCGGTCTACGGGCGGCAGGAGCGGCACCACCTGTCCTAGGACAAGAGCGCGCTCGCGGGATCGCCGAAGAGCAGGGCGGTCCCGTGGGCGCGCTTGAAGTACAGGTGGGCGTCGTGCTCCCAGGTGATCGCGATGCCGCCGTGGAGCTGGATCATCTCCGCCGCCGCGTGCGAAAACGCCTCGCTGCACACGACTTTCGCGGTCGCCACGGCTTCGGCGTCGCCGTCGGCCAGAGCCGCGTACAGCGCCGAGCGGGCCGCTTCGACGTGAACGTGCACGTCGGCCATCCGGTGCTTCAGCGCCTGGAACGACCCGATCGCGCGGCCGAACTGACGGCGTTGCTTCGTGTACTCCACCGTCAGTTCCAGCGCGCGGGCCGCCGCGCCGACCTGTTCGGCGGCGACGGCGACCACCGCCGTGTCCCGCAGTTTCCGCAGCGACTGCTCGAAACCGTCGACGTCGAGACGCCGGGCCGGGGTCGAAGCGAACTCCACGACGGCCAGCCGACGAGTCGGATCCAAAGTGGTGACGCGCTCCCGGCGGACGCCGGACACGGGCACCTCGAACAGGCCGAGGCCGTCGGAGGTGCGGGCCACGGCCAGGAGGAGGTCGGCGAGGTCGCCGTCGAGGACGTAGTGGGCGCGGCCGTCGAGTCCGGTCTCCGACGCGACCAAGCCCGGCGACCACTCCTCGTCGGACCAGGCCAGCGCGGCGAGGGTCGTGCCCGCGGCGATGCCCGGGAGCAGCCGTTCGCAGGCTTCGTCGTTTCCGGTGCCGAGCACCGCGGAGCCGCACAGTACGGCGGAGCCGAGCATCGGGGCGGGGGTGAGCGTGCGGCCGAGTTCCGCCAGGACCACGCACGCCTCGGCCAGGCCGGCGCCCGCGCCGCCGTAGTGCTCGGGGATCGCGAGGGCGGCGACGCCGATCTGCTCGCACAGCGTCGACCAGAGCTTGTCGTCGTAGCCGAGCGGCGACTCCATCGCCGCGCGCACCGCTTCCGGCCCCGATCGGCGGGTCAGCAGCGAGCGCACCGCGTCCCGCAGGGCCTGGGCTTCCTCGGTTTCCAGGGGATCGGTCATCGCAGCCCCGCCAGGACGCGCGCACGGTGGAACGACCCGGTGCCCCAGGCCCCGGCCAGGGCGCGCACCTTCGTCAGCCGCAGGCCGAGGTCGTGTTCGGCGGTGTAGCCGATGGCGCCGTGCACCTGGAGGGCCGTGCGCGCGGCCAGGTAGGCGGCGTCGGCCGCCATCACCTTCGCCGCCGAGACATCGCGAGCGAAGGTCTCTTCGGCGACGGCCGCGCCGTACAGGAGCGGCCGGGCGAGTTCGAGCTGCGTCACGACGTCGGCGAGCAGGTGCTTGATCGCCTGGTACTCCCCGATCGCGCGGCCGTACTGGCTGCGTTGCTTCGCGTAGGCGACCGACGCGTCGAGGAGCCACTGGCCCGCGCCGAGGAGCTGCGCGGACACGGCCAGGACACCCCGGTCGAACGCGACCGGGTCGGCGGCCGTGGGACGGGTGGTCCCGGTGATCCGGAACAGCCGCCGGGCCGGGTCGACCGACCGGACGAGCTCGGTCCCGACGCCGGAGACCTCACCCTCGTTGAGGTCCAGGACCACCCCGGCGACGTCGGCGTCGAGGGCGAGCGGCACTTCCGGTGGCGCGACGACGGTGGCCAGGAGATCGCCGCCGGCGAGCGCGGCGAGCCGGTCGCCGGTCAGCACCGCCGGCGCGACGGCCGCCGTCTCGACGAGCGGCCCGGGCACGGCGTGGTAGCCGAGCGCTTCGAAGGCGACCACCAGGTCGACCGCGGAACCGCCGAGCCCGCCGTGGTCCTCGTCGACCAGCAACCCGGAGACGCCGAGGTCGGCGAGGGCGCGCAGCAGTTTCAGGCCGCGCTCGGGGGAACCCGCGGCCCAGGCCCGCGCGACCGCGGCGGTGTCCGCGCCGCCCAGCAGGTCGTGCAGGGACGCGGAGAACTGGCGCTGCTCCGGCGACAGCTGGAACTTCATCGGCGCGCCTCCCTCGGCAGCTTCAGCAGGCGTTCGGCGATCGTGTTGCGCTGGATCTGGTCGGTGCCGCCGTAGATCGGTCCGGCGAGGGAGAACAGGTAGCCGTCGACCCAGTCCCGGTCGGTCTCGGCGGCCGGGCCGAGCACGTCCAGGGCCGTCTCGTGCAGCGAAACGTCCAGGTGCGACCAGAACAGCTTGTTCACGCTGGACTCCGGGCCCAGTTCGCCGCCGTCCGCCAGGCGGCTCACCGTGGCGAACGTGTACAGCTGATAGGCGCGGGCCCCGATCCACGCGTCGGCGACCCGGTCCTGTGTGGACGGTGACGAGTCCCGCGAGCGCCAGAGATCCACGAGCCGGGACGCCGCGGCGAGGAACCGGCCAGGGCTGCGCAGGGACAGGCCGCGCTCGTTGTTCGCGGTCGTCATCGCGACCCGCCAGCCCTGGCCCACCTCGCCGATGACGTCCTCGTCAGGCACGAAGACGTCGTCGAAGAAGATCTCGGCGAACCCGGGTTCGCCGTCCAGTTGCGGGATCGGCCGGACCGTGACGCCCTCGGCGCGCAGGTCGGCCATGAAGTAGGTCAGGCCGTGATGGCGTTGCGCGTCGGGATCGGTGCGGAACAGGCCGAACGCGCGGTCCGCGAAGGCCGCCCGCGAACTCCACGTCTTCTGCCCCGACAGCCGCCAGCCGCCCCCGGTCCGCACCGCCGTGCTGCGCAACGCCGCGATGTCGCTGCCCGCCTCGGGTTCCGACCAGGCTTGTGCCCAGACCTGCTCACCGGTCGCCATCACGGGCAGGATCCGGTCGCGCTGCTCCTGCGTGCCGTGGGCGAACAGCGTGGGACCCAGCATGAAGATGCCGTTCTGGCTGACCCGCCCCGGCGCGCCCGACGCGTAGTACTCCTCCTCGAACAGCAGCCACTGCAGCATCGACGCGTCCCGGCCGTGGTACTCGCGCGGCCACGAGACCACCGACCACCGCGCTTCGGCGAGTTCGGCTTCCCACTCGCGGTGTGCCGCGAAGCCTTCGGCGGTGTCCATCGACGGCAACGCGCGGACGTGCTCGGAAAGCCATGCGCGCGCTTCGTCGCGGAACGCCGCGGATTCCTCGTCGATGTCGAGGTCCATCAAGCCCCCTTGTTCGCGTCACGCATGGACCGCGCGGACTGCCCGCCGAGCGAGTCTTCCGACGTCTCCGCGTTGTGCGCGTGGGCCAGGTGGTGGAGCCCGAACACGGAGTCCATTCCGGACCGCAGCCCCATCAGGTCTTCGGCCTGGTTGACGGCTTTCTTCGCCAGCGCGAGCCCGAACTGCGGCATTCCGCTGATCTTGTCCGCCAGCTCCAGGGTGTGCTGCTCCAGTTCGGCGCGGGGGACGATCCGGGTGATCATCCCCCATTCCTTGGCCTGCTGGACGGTGAAGCGTTCACCGGTGAACAGGACTTCCTTCGCGGCGCGCGGGCCGAGCACCCACGGGTGCGCGAAGTACTCCACGCCCGGAATCCCCATGCGCACCACCGGGTCGGCGAAGAACGCGTCGTCGGAGGCCACGATCAGGTCGCACACCCAGGCGAGCATCAGGCCACCCGCGATGCAGGCGCCCTGGACGCTCGCGATCATCGGCTTCGGGACCTCCCGCCAGCGACGGCACATGCCCAGGTAGACCTCGGACTCGCGGGCGAACCGCTGGTCGCCACCGGCCCGGTCGGTGTGGTCCCACCACAGCACCGAGCGCCGGTCGAAACTGACGTCCACATCGCGGCCCGGGGTGCCGATGTCGTGTCCGGCGGAGAAGTGCTTGCCCGCCCCCGCCAGCACGATCACCTTCACCTCGGCGTCGTTCACCGCCGCGGTGAAGGCGTCGTCGAGGGCGTAGGTCATCGCCGAGTTCTGCGCGTTGCGGTAGTCGGGCCGATTCATCGTGACCACCGCGACCGGCCCCCGGCGCTCGTAGCGGACGACGTCCTCGCTCATTTCGTCTCCTCACTGAGCAGCCGCTTCAGCACCTTGCCGGAAGCGTTGCGGGGCAGCGCGCCGGTGAACACGACGGACCGCGGGGTCTTGTAGTTGGCGAGCCGTTCGCGGCAGAAGGCGAGCACGTCGGCTTCGGTCAGGCCGGTGCCGACGACGAAGGCCTTGCCGACCTCGCCGAGCCGCTCGTCCGGCACGCCGATCACGGCGACGTCGCGGACCCCGTCCAGTTCGGTGAGCGCGTGCTCGACCTCGGCCGGGTAGACGTTGAAGCCACCGCAGATGTACATGTCCTTGAGCCGGCCGGTGAGCGTGAGGTTGCCGGCGTCGTCCAGTTCGCCGACGTCGCCGGTGTGCAGCCAGCCGTCTCCGTCGACGGTCTTCGCGGTCGCTTCCGGGTCGTCGAGGTAGCCGAGCATCACGTTCGGCCCGCGGAGGACGACCTCGCCGGGCGAGCCCTGGATCGCCACTTCGAACCCGGCGGTCGCGCGCCCGGACGTCTTCGCGACGAGTTCCGCCTCGTCGCCCGGGCGGCACATGGTGACCACGACGGCTTCGGTGAGGCCGTACGCCGTGAGGACGATGTCGAAGCCCAGCTCGGACCGCATGCGCCGGACGAGCGACGCCGGCACGTCGGCGGCACCGGTGACCGCGAGCCGCAGCGAGGACAGGTCGCCGCGGTCGGGCTCGTGCAGCAGGGACTGGAAGATCGTCGGCGCGCCCGGCAGCACCGAGATCCGCTCCCGCTCGATCACCGCCAGCGCGGCGCGCACGTCGAACACCGCCTGCGGCACGATCGTCGCGCCGGTCAGCAGGCCCACGACGATCCCGGCCTTGTAGCCGAAGCTGTGGAAGAACGGGTTGATCACCAGGTACCGGTCGTCGGCGGTGACCCGGCCGCACTCCGCCCAGGCCGCGGCGACGCCGACGACCTGGCGGTGGGCGGACAGCACGCCCTTCGAACGGCCGGTCGTGCCCGAAGTGAACAGGACGTCGCTCACGTCGTCGGGTCGCACCGCGTCGGCGCGCGCTTCGATGTCGGCGGCCGGGACCTCATCGGCCAGCGCGAGGAACTCGTCCCAGCCGAGAGCGTCTCCGAGCGGCCGGTGCGGCTGCTCGCACGCGACCCGGACGACGGTACCGAGATCGGGCAGGTCCGTCCCGGTCGCGACGATCGCCGCGTGGCGGTCGGTGCCGAGGAAGTCCGCGGCGATGACCAGGGCCTTCGCCCGGCTGCGGACCAGCAGGTCCACGGTCTCGGCGGCGGTGAAGCGGGTGTTGACCGGCACCAGCGACGCGCCCGCGTAGAGCGCGCCGAGCGCCGCCAGGACCCAGTGGTGGGTGTTCGGGAGGGTGATGGCGACGCGGTCGCCGGGCTCGACGCCGCGGGCGACGAAGGCCCGCGCGACCGACTGAACACGTTCCAGAAGCTCGTCGAAGCCGAGGCGCAGGGGGCCGTCGACCAGCGCCTCCGCCGAGCCGAACTTCGCGGCGGCAGCGCGGACGACGGCCGGGATCGTGGTCTGACCCACCACACCCTCCTCTGGACCGACAAACTAGAACGTGTTCTCATTACCCTAGGTGCCGGACCGGCCCGGCAGCAAGGAGGCGTGCGTGGAACCGACGCGATTCCGCCGCGAAGCCGCGGGCTGGCTCGCGGACAACCTGACCGGCGAGTTCGCCCGGCTGCGCGGCCTCGGCGGCCCGGGGCGCGAGCACGAGGCGTTCGACCTGCGCCTGGCCTGGGAACGGCACCTGGCCGCCGCGGGCTGGACCTGCGTCGGCTGGCCGGTCGAGCACGGCGGGCGCGGCCTGTCCCTCGACGAGCAGGTCGCCTTCCACGAGGAGTACGCGGCGTCCGGGGCGCCCGCGCGCGTCAACCACATCGGCGAGCAGCTGCTCGGCCCGACGCTCATCGCTTTTGGCACGCCCGAGCAGCGAAAACGGTTCCTGCCGAAGATCGTCGCCGTCGAAGAGCTGTGGTGCCAGGGTTACTCCGAGCCCGGCGCCGGCTCCGACCTCGCCGCCGTCTCGACGTCGGCGGTCCGGCGCGACGGCGACTGGGTGGTCAACGGCCAGAAGATCTGGACGTCCCTGGCGCACGTCGCCGACTGGTGCTTCGTCGTGGCCCGCACCGAGCCGGGGTCGCAGCGCCACCACGGCCTGTCCTACCTCCTGGTGCCGCTGCGCCAGGACGGCGTCACCGTGCGCCCGATCCAGCAGCTGACCGGCACGTCGGAGTTCAACGAAGTCTTCTTCGACGACGCCCGCACCTCCGCCGAGCTGGTCGTCGGCGAGCCCGGGGACGGCTGGAAGATCGCCATGGCCACCCTCGGCTTCGAACGCGGCGTCTCGACGCTGGGCCAGCAGATCGGCTTCCGCCGCGAACTCGACGACATCGTCGGCGAAGCCGAACGCACCGGCACCTACGACGACCCGCTGCTGCGCGCCGACCTCGCCCGCGCCCGGATCGGCCTGCGCGTCCTGCGCGCGCACGCGCTGCGGACGCTCGGCCGGCCGGCCGGACCCGAGGTCGCCGTCGGAAAACTCCTGTGGGCGCAGTGGCACCGCGGGCTCGGCGAGCTGGCGATGCGGGCCCGCGGGGCGCGGTCCCTGGTCGCCGCCGGTGCCGAACTGGACGACGCCCAGCGGCTCTACCTGTTCACCCGCGCGGACACGATCTACGGCGGTTCGGACGAGATCGAGCGGAACATCATTGCCGAGCGCGTGCTCGGCCTGCCGAGGGAGGCACGCCCGTGATCCCCCACTACCCACCCGGCCACGACCTGCTGGCCGGGAAGGTCGTCGTGGTCACCGCTGCGGCCGGCACCGGCATCGGCTCTGCGGTGGCGAAGCGCTGCCTCGAAGAAGGCGCGAGCGTCGTCATCAGCGACTGGCACGAACGGCGGCTCGGCGAGAAGGCCGCCGAACTGGCCGAACTCGGGAAGGTGCACGCGCTCCCCTGCGACGTCACGAAAGAAGAGCAGGTCCAGGCCCTCATCGACGGCGCGGTCGGCCACTTCGGCCGCCTCGACGCAATGGTCAACAACGCCGGGCTCGGCGGGACGAAGTCCGTGCTGGACATGGCCGACGAGGAGTGGTCCCGCGTCCTCGACATCACGCTCACCGGGACCTTCCGGTGCACCCGCGCGGCGCTGCGGCAGTTCGTCGCCCAGGGCGGCGGTGGCGCGATCGTCAACAACGCGTCGGTGATCGGCTGGCGCGCCCAGGCCGGGCAGGCGCACTACGCCGCCGCGAAGGCCGGCGTGATGGCCCTGACCCGCTGCTCGGCCCTCGACGCCGCCGAACACGGCGTCCGGATCAACGCCGTCGCGCCGAGCCTGGCCATGCACCCCTTTCTCGCCAAGGTGACCAGCGACGAACTGCTCGAAGACCTCACCCGACGGGAGGCGTTCGGCCGCGCGGCCGAGCCGTGGGAGGTCGCCAACGTCATGGTCTTCCTCGCCAGCGACTACGCGAGCTACCTCACCGGCGAAGTCGTTTCCGTCTCCAGCCAGCACCCCTAGGAGCACGTCTTTAAGGAGCTGCAGTGCCCGAAGCTTTCCTCCTCGACGCGGTCCGCACCCCGGTCGGCCGGCGCGGCGGCGCGCTGTCCGGGTGGCACTCCGCCGACCTCGGGGCGCACGTCATCCGGGCGGTCGTCGAGCGCGCGGGCGTCGACCCGGACCTCGTCGACGACGTCATCCTCGGCTGCACGGACACCCTCGGCCCGCAGTCGGGCAACATCGCGCGCACCGCGTGGCTGGCCGCGGGCTTCCCGGACCACGTGCCCGGCGTGACGATCGACCGGCAGTGCGGGTCGAGCCAGCAGGCGGTGCACTTCGCCGCGCAAGCCGTCATGTCCGGGACGCAGGACCTCGTGCTGGCCGGCGGCGTGCAGAACATGAGCCGCATCCCGATCAGCGCGGCGATGCTGGCCGGGCGCGAGTACGGCTTCGACGACCCGTTCTCCGGTTCGAAGGGCTGGCAGGAGCGGTACGGCAGCGTCGAGGTGTCGCAGTTCCGCAGCGCCGACATGATCGCTTCCCATTGGGACATCAGCCGGGAAGCGATGGAGGAGTACGCGTTCCGCAGTCACCAGCGGGCTCTCGCGGCCATCGACGCCGGGCGCTTCGACGCCGAGATCGCGCCGGTCGACGGCTTCAAGCAGGACGAAGGGCCGCGCCGGGACACGTCTTTGGAGCGGATGCGCGGCCTGAAGCCGCTCGCTCCGCAGTCCCGTCTGACGGCGGCGGTCGCCAGCCAGATCTCCGACGGCGGGAGCGCGGCGCTGGTGGCGTCGGAAGCGTTCGTGAACGAACACGACCTGACGCCCCGGGCCCGCATCCACCACCTGTCGGTGCGCGCGGCGGACCCGGTGTGGATGCTGACCGGCCCGATCCCCGCGACCTCCCACGCGCTCCGGAAAACCGGGCTCGCGATCGAGGACATCGACCTGTTCGAGGTCAACGAGGCATTCGCCAGCGTGGTGCTGGCGTGGCTGGACGAAACGGGCGCGGACCCGTCGCGGGTCAACGTGAACGGCGGCGGCATCGCCCTCGGCCACCCCATCGGGGCGACCGGGACGAAGCTCCTCGCGACGCTCCTGCACGAGCTGGAGCGCCGCGGCGGCCGCTACGGCCTGCAGACGATGTGCGAAGGCGGCGGCACCGCCAACGTCACCATCATCGAACGACTGTGACTCAGCCCAGGGCGCGCAGCTTCGGCAGCACGTCCTCGGAGAACTGGCTCAGGAAGCGCTCCTGGTCGTGGCCCGGGCCGTGGAAGACCAGGTGGTTCAACCCCGCGTCCAGGTACGGCTTGATCTGCGCCACGGCCTCGTCCGGGTCGGACGCCACGATCCAGCGCTTCGCGACCTGCTCGATCGGCAGCTCGTCGGCCAGCCGCTCCATCTCGTCGGCCGAGGTGACGCTGTGCTTCTGCTCCGCCGACAGCGACAGCGGCGCCCAGAACCGGGTGTTCTCCAGGGCCTTCTCGTGGTCGCGGTCGTACGACAGCTTGATCTCGATGGTCCGGTCGACGTCCTCGACGGTCTTCTCGGCCGCCTCCGCGCCTTCCTTGACCGCCGGCATCAGCTTCTCGGTGTAGAGGTCCATGCCCTTGCCGGACGTGCAGATGAACCCGTCGCCCGCGCGGCCCGCGTACTTGGCCACCACCGGGCCGCCCGCCGCGATGTACACCGGCACCGGCTGCTCCGGCCGGTCGTAGATGCGCGCGTCGACCAGCTTGTAGTACTCACCGTCGAAGTTCACGTTGTCGCTGGTCCACAGTTCGCGGATCAGCTTGATCGACTCGCGCAGCCGCGCGAAGCGCTCCTTGAACTCCGGCCACTCGCGGCCCGAGACGGCGATCTCGTTCAGCGCCTCGCCGGACCCCACGCCGAGGATGACCCGGCCGTTCGACAGCAGCGACATCGTCGCGAACGCCTGCGCGATCACCGCCGGGTTGTACCGGAACGTCGGGGTCAGCACGCTCGTGCCGATCTGCACCCGCTTCGTGCGCTCGGCGACCGCGGGCATCCACGCCAGCGCCCACGGCGCGTGGCCACCCTCGTGCCGCCACGGCAGGAAGTGATCCGACACCCAGACCGAGTCGAGGCCGACCTCTTCGGCACGCACCGCGTACTCGACCAGGTCCCGCGGTCCGAACTGCTCCGCCGACGCCTTGTAACCGACCTTGAGCGCCACGCTCATCCTCCCGTTTCCCGGCCGAGTCGCCGCAGGATCTCACCTGCCTCGGCCACTGTGCCCTCGACGATCCCGGCCACCGTGGGCAGGTCGTGGATCATGCCCACCACCTGTCCCGACGCTAGCACTCCCGCGTCCGTCCGGCCCTCGACCAGCCCCGCCCGCAACAGCATCGGGGTATTGGCCGCCATGACCAGCTGACTCCAGGTCAGATCGTTGCCGTGCTTCATCGCGAAGCCTTCTTTGACCATGGCAACCGGGGACAGTCCGGTGATATTCCGGAACCGCAGCGCGTTGCGCGCGGCCTGCGCCAGGCCGCGCAGGCGCCCGGTGCGTTCGAGCTTCTCGACGAGGTCGGTGCGCAGCACGCGGTGCGGCAGGCCGTCGACGCGTCGCGTGACGACCGTCCCGGTGAGACCTTGCTCGAGGTAGACGCGCTTGACGTCGTCGGGGACCGTGCTCTCCTTGCTCAGCAGGAACCGGGTGCCCATCGCCACGCCCGCCGCGCCGTACGCGAGGGCGGCGGCGAGACCGCGTCCGTCGAAGAACCCGCCCGCGGCGACGACCGGGATGTCGACGGCGTCCAGCACCGAGGGCAGCAGCAGCGTGGTGGCCACTCCCCCGGTGTGCCCGCCGCCTTCGCCGCCCTGGACGATGACGGCGTCCGCGCCCCAGGCGGCGACCTTCTCGGCGTGCCGTGCGGCGCCGATGGACGGGATCACGACGATCCCGTGGTCCCGCAGCTTCGCGATCATCTCCTTGCGCGGCGCGAGCGCGAACGACGCCACCTTGACGCCCTCGCGGATCAGCAGGTCGACGCGGTCGCCGGCGTCGGCCGCGTCGGCGCGCAGGTTCACCCCGAACGGTTTCTCCGTGCGCTTCTTGACTTCGGCGATCGCCGCTTCCAGCTCACCGAAGGTCATCGTCGCCGACGCGAGGACGCCGAGCGCGCCCGCCTCGGCGGTCGCCGAGACGAGCCGGGGGCCGGCGACCCAGCCCATCCCGGTCTGCACCACCGGGTGCTCGACCCCGACCAGCTCGGTGAGCGCGGTCTTCACGCCGGGACTTCCTTGTCCCGCAGGCCTTTCGGGTCCACGACTTCGCGGATGAGCCGCAGCTCTTCGCCGGTCGGCTCACGGCTGGTCGCGGCCCCGGAGAAGTCGATCTCGAACGTCGTCGCCGCCGCGACCTCGTCCCGGGTGACGCCGGGGTGCAGCGACACCGCCCGCATCGCGTGGTCGGCGCCCCCGAAGCCGAAGACGCCGAGGTTCGTGACGACCCGGTGGACGTCGTGGAACTTCTCGGCGGACGGGCCCGCCTTCGCCGCGCTGTCGTAACCCACGCCCGACACGACGTCCACTGTGTCCACGAACACCCTGGCGCTGTGTCGCGGAACCCAGTAGCTGGTGCGGTGGTTGACGGTGTTGCCCGGCGCGCCGCGCACGCCCAGCAGCTGCTTCTTCGGCCGCGCGTGGTCGCCGATGGCGGAGATGTTCTGGTTGCCGTACCGGTCGATCTGGTTGGCGCCCATCACGACGTGGCGCCGCCCGTGCGGGACGATCGTGTCGAGCATCTTGCGGAACGGCTGCCAGCCCTCGACCACACCGTCGGTGGTGACCAGGTACGCCTCGCCGTCGGACATGAGCAGGTCGGGTTCGAACGTCAGCCGCGCGAGCTTCGCGCCGAGCTGCGGGACCAGGCCCATCGGGCTGACGACGATCTCGCCGTCGCCGCGGAACACCTCGGCCATCGCCACGACGACGATCTCGGCCCGGGTCGCACTCATGCCGCCTCCGCCTCGAACTTGTCCACTTCGGACAGATACCGCTCGTCGCCACCGGAGAGGAACCGGTCGACGAACCCCGGCCACGCGTCGGGATCCTTGGCGCAGGCGGCGTAGTGGCGCTGGAACCGTTCGTCGCGGCCGTAGTCCGGCACGGCCGTGGTGAAGTGCGCACCGCGCGGCGCCTCGACGACGCCGTCGACCGCGCTCCGGGTGAGCAGCAGCGACTGCACCGGGCCGCCCGCCATCAGCTCGGGCGTGTCGACGACTTTTTCGACCGACACGAAACTCTTCGATGCGGCCAGGCAGAACAGATCGTCGAAGTAGGGGTCCGGGCCGAGGTACTGGGCGTTCCCGCGGGCGTCGGCGCGGTTGAGGTGCACGAGCGCGACGTCGAGGTGCTGCGCCGGCACCGCGACCAGCTCCTCACCATCGGCGTAGGGCGAGCGCACCGTCCGCAGGTCCGGATTGGCGCGCATCACCTCCGAGCCGAGCCCGGCGCGCATCGGGAGGAACGGAAGCCGTTGCGCCGCCGCGGAAAGCGCCGCGCCGAACATGCCTTCGTCGTACTCGGTGACGGTGATCGCGCCGGTCTCGCGAGCCCGGCCGAACCACGGGTCGAACGGGATCGAGTCGAGCGTAACGAACCCGAACACCACGCGCTTGACCTTGCCGGCCGCGCACAGCAGGCCGACGTCGGGGCCGCCGTAGGACACCACGGTCAGGTCTTTGACGGAAGTGCGGAGGATCGCGCGGACCAGCGCCATCGGCTTGCGCCGGGAGCCCCAGCCGCCGATGCCGATGGTCATGCCGTCGCGGAGCTCCGCCGCGACGTCGTCGGCGGTCGTGCGCTTATCGGCCATTCAAGAACTCCTCGCGGGCTTCGTCGGACGCGCCGAGCAGGTTGAGCTCGAAGGTGAAGCCCTGCTCGAACCGGTAGCTGCGGTGCACCTGCTGGGTGTCGATGCCGTTCAGGGCTTCTTTGGCCGCCCGGATGACCCGCGGGTCCTTCTTCGCGATGTCGCGGGCGACGGCCAGCGCGGCGTCGTCCAGCTCGGCGCGCGGCACGACCTGGTAGACCGAGCCGTGGGTGTGCAGCTCGGCCGCGGTGATGGTGCGCGCGGTGAAGTAGAGGGTGCGCATGAGGTGCTGCGGGACCAGCCGGGCGAGGTGGGTCGCCGCGCCGAGCGCGCCGCGTTCGACTTCCGGGACGCCGAAGGTGGCGTCGTCGGAGGCGATGACGACGTCGGCGTTGCCGGCCAGGCCGATCCCGCCACCGAGGCAGAACCCGTGCACCGCGGCGACCACCGGGACCGCGCAGTCGTAGACGGCCCCGAAAGCCGCGTAGCAGCCCCGGTTCGCGCCGACCAGCGCGTCGTAGCCCGCGCTGCGCTGGATCTCCTTGATGTCCACGCCCGCGTTGAACCCGCGGCCTTCCGCGCGGAGGATCACCACGTGCACGTCCGGGTCCTCCCCGGCTTTTTTCAGCGCGTCGGCGAGGTCGAACCAGCCCTGCACGGGCAGCGCGTTCACCGGCGGGAAGTCGACCGTGACTGTCTCGACATGCGCGTCCCGCTTGGTGAGGATGCCCATCAGCTCGCTCCGTAGACGGGTTCGGGCTCGGGCGCGCGCTCGAGCAGGTCCTTCACCACCGGGCCGAGTTCGGCCGGGTCCCACCGGTCGCCCTTGTCCACGGCCGGCCCGTGCCGCCACGCCTGCGCGAGGGACACCTTCCCGCCCTCGACCTCGAAGACCCGTCCGGTCACCTGCGAGGACTCCTCGCTGCCCAGCCAGACGACCAGCGGCGAGACGTTTTCCGGGGCCATGGCGTCGAAGCCCTCGTCCGGACGCGCCATCGACGCGAACACCGCCTCGGTCATCCGGGTCCGCGCGGCCGGCGCGATCGCGTTCACCGTCACCCCGTAGCGCGCCAGCTCGGCCGCCGCCACGACGGTCAGCCCGGCGATGCCTGCCTTCGCCGCCGAATAGTTGCCTTGGCCGACACTGCCGAGGAGCCCGGCGCCGGAGCTGGTGTTGATGACGCGTGCTTGCGGCGTTCGTCCGGCTTTCGTTTCGGCACGCCAGTGCTCGGCGGCATGCCTGAGCGGTGCGAAATGCCCCTTGAGGTGCACGCGCACGACCGCGTCCCACTCCTCCTCGGCGAGGTTGACCAGCATCCGGTCCCGGACGAACCCCGCGTTGTTGACCAGGACGTCCAGCCGCCCGAAGTTCGCCAGCGCCGTCCCGACCAGGTCCTTGGCGCCGGCCCAGTCGGCGACGTCGGAGGTGTTCGCCACCGCCTGCCCGCCCCGCGCCTCGATCTCGGCGACGACTCCGGCGGTCGCGTCCCCGTCCACGTCGTTCACCACCACCGGCGCCCCCTCGGCGGCGAAGGCGAGCGCGTGGGCCCGTCCGATGCCGCGGCCGGCGCCGGTCACCACGACCACCCGGTCCTGGCACAACCTGCTCACGAATCCTCCCGTTGGTTGACGTCGGCCGCGGCGAGGAACGCCGGGAGCTCACCACCGCCGTGGACGCGCAGGGTCGCGCCGGAGACGTAGGAAGCCAGGCCGGAGGCGAGGAACGCGGCGCACGCGCCCACTTCCTCGGGCTCGGCGAGCCGGCCCAGCGGCACGGTCTTGCCGACCGCTTCGATCGCGGCTTCGCTGCCGTAGTGCAGGTGCGACTGCTCGGTGCGCACCATGCCGACGTCCAGGGCGTTGACCCGGACCCGGGGCGCCCACTCGACGGCGAGGCTGGCGGTGAGGTTGTCGAGCCCGGCTTTCGCGGCGCCGTAGGCGGCGGTTCCGGGCGACGCGCGGGTGCCGCTGACGCTGGAGATCATCACGATCGAGCCGCCGGTGTCCTGGCGCTGCATGACGGCGTTGGCTCGCTGGGAGACCAGCAGCGGCGCCAGCAGGTTGAGCTGCACGATCTTGTCGTGCAGCCGCGGCGACGCATCGGCCGCGGGCGCATAGGGGGCACCGCCGGCGTTGTTGACGACGACGTCGAGGCGGCCGTGCTTTTCGACGATTCCCTGGATCAGGGCGTTCACCTGGGATTCTTCGCGGACGTCACACGGGACGAACTCGGCCTTCGTGGCGGTCTCGCGGCGGGCACAGGTGACGACGTGGGCGCCGTGCGCGAGGAACACGTCGGTGATGCCCCGGCCCACCCCACGGACACCGCCGGTGACGAGCACGACGGCGCCGGCCAAGCCCAGATCGGTCTGCACGTCACAAAACTAGAACACGTTCCAACTTTGGGCAAGGCACGCGGCCGCTCCGAACGTCATGAACGAGTCGTTCACCGCGCCGGACGACATGAACGGGTCGTTCATGACGCCCGCAGCGAACTAGAACCCGTTACGACTCGAGCTTCGCCGCGTCGTACCGAACATTGGCTTCCATGACCTCGGGCATCTGCCCCTCGACGTCCTGGATCAACGCCAGCAGCAGCGCCGCCGTCCGAAGACCCCGCGGCGTCAGGCTGTACTCGACCTTCGGCGGAATGGTCGGCTGAGCCTCACGGTGCACGAAACCATCGCGCTCCAGAGCCTGCAACGTCTGAGCCAACATCTTCTCGCTCACCCCCGACACGCGGCGGCGCAGAGCACTGAACCGGAGCGTGCCGTCGTGGAGGGCGGCCATCGCGAGGATCCCCCAGCGGCCGGTGATGTGCTCGAGCGTCGCGCGGGACGTGCACGCCTGCGCGAACACGTCGAACACCACCTGCCCGTGCTCGTCCAGCCACTCCGGCGCCTCGCTCATGCCCTCAACGGTACCTCCCCGGACAGGGAAACCCAGGTGAGGATGCTCACCAAAAGTTTGCACTTTCTCAAAGTTAGTACACTCTGTCGGTAAGCATCCAGCAGCGAGGAGAAGCAGATGATCGTGGTCACCGGTGCCACCGGCCAGCTCGGCCGCCTGGTCGTGGAAGGCCTGCTGAAGAAGGTCCCGGCCGCCGAGGTCGTCGCGGCCGTGCGCGATCCCGCGAAGGCCGCCGGGTTCGCCGCGCGCGGCGTGCAGGTGCGCCGCGCCGACTACGACGACCCGGCGAGCCTGGCCGCGGCGTTCGCCGGCGCGGACAAGGTGCTGCTGATCTCCAGCAGCACGCCCGGCGGGCGGCTGGCCCAGCACGAAGCCGTCATCGCGGCCGCCCGCGAGGCCGGCGTCGGCCACCTCGCGTACACGAGCGTCCTGGCCGCGGACACGACGAAGCTGTCGCTCGCGCCGGACCACAAGGCCACCGAGGAGGCCGTCCGCGCGTCGGGAGTGCCGTTCACGTTCCTGCGCAACGGCTGGTACACCGAGAACTACGCGCAGACGATCACCCAGGCGCTCGCCGTCGGGTCCTTCGCCGGCGCGGCCGGTGAGGGGAAGCTCGGAGCCGTTCCGCGGATCGACTTCGCGGAGGCGGCGGTCGAGGTGCTGACCGGCGAAGGCCACGAGGGCCACGTGTACGAGCTGGCCGGCGACGAGCCGTTCAGCTACGCCGACCTCGCGGCCGCGGTGACGGCCGCGTCGGGCACGCAGGTCGCCTACCAGGACCTGCCGGTCGAGCAGTACCGCCAGATCCTGGTCGGCGCGGGCCTGCCGGAGCCGGTGGCGGCCATGCTGGCCGACGCCGACCGCGGCATCGCCGACGGCGAGCTGGCCTCGACGTCCGGCGACCTGCGCCGCCTCATCGGCCGCCCGACCACCCCACTGGCCGACGCCGTCACCGCCTTAATCAAGAACTGAATTCCGTGAATGGCCCATCAAGGGCCTTGAAGTCCGTCAATGGGCCATTCACGGCTTTTCACGCGCCTTGGGAGCGCAAGGCCGAAGCGCGGAGCGCCGCCTGCATCGCGAAGCGCGCCTCGGGATCGTCCAGCCGCTCGCCGAACGCCTGCTTCAACTGCCGGACGCGGTACCGCACCGTCTGCGGGTGCACCGACAGCTCCACCGCGATCTTCTCGGAGTTGCCGCCGTTCTGCAGCCACGACAGCAAAGTCTCGCCGAGGCGCCGCCGCGTGCGGTCCGGGAACTGGGTCAGCGGGGCCAGCTCGTGGCGGGCCACCTGGTCCGCCAAAGGCGAGTCGCACAGCAGCCAGAGCGTCGTCAGGTGCTCCGCGCACCACGTCACCGGTGCGTCCGGCAGCGCGCCGTCGGCCACCAGCCGCGACGTCGTCCGCGCCCAGCGCAGGGAATGCGCCGCGGCCGTCGGGGGCACCGGCGGGCCCACCGCGGCCCGGACGCCGAGCGAGGCGCAGAACCGCGCGTCCGCCGGGGCGGGCACGAGCAGGTACGGCTGCGGCGGCTCGAGCTCCGCCAGGACGTCGGCGCCCCACGACGGGGTGACCGGCGACTCGATCACCACCGCCGCCACCTCCGACGGCACCGGCCAGCCGGCCGCCGCCGCGAGCTCGGTGAGGACCGCCTCCGTCACCGCCACCGGGCCGGTCACCAGCCGCAGCAGGCGACGGCGCAAGCCTGCCCGCGTGCCGTCGAGCTCCGCCTGCGCCTCGCGGTGCCCGCGAATCGACATCCGGGCCAGCTCGTCCGCATAGCCGAACAGCATCTCCGCCAGGCGCGCCATCACCGCCGACGACAGCAGGTGCCGGCGGCCCAGGCGCATGATCCAGCGCCAGCCCGCGCGCGTGCCGACGCGGTAGGCCACCTGGAGGTCGTCGAGCGTCCGGCCCTCGTACGCCTCGCCCGCGCCGAGGCGGCGGCACGTCTCGTACAGCCGGTCCCGCGGGGCGAGCGGATCCTCGACCAGGTCGACGAAGAGCGCCACCGCGCACTCGACGCCGTGGCGGGTGACGCGGCCGTGCCGGGCGTACACCGGGACCTCGCGCCACACCTCACGGACGATCCAGTCCACCAGCGCCGGAACGGCCGGACGCATGAGCGCGGCCAGTTCCGTGCGCCCGAACACCTCTCGCGGCACCGGGACTTGCTGCCGAGCGCGGTCGCCGGACACCAGGTTCCCTCCCCGGGGGCGGGCTTGCTTTACCGGACAGTAAAGCAGCGGAGACCGTACAGTACACCTCCATGAGCCGGCCGCGTTCCCCTGATCGATCCAGCACCCGCCGGAGCCCGGCCGCCCGGCCCACCGACGACGAACTGCTCGACGCCGCCCGCGCGGTGTTCGCCGAACGCGGGTACGCCCTGGCCACGATGGGCCTGATCGCCGAACGCGCCGACTCCACGAAACCGACGCTGTACGCGCATTTCGGCGACAAGGCCGCCCTGTTCCGCGCCACCGTGACCCGGGAGGTCGCCGCGCTGCGGAACTGGGTGCTCACCGCCTACGAGACGGAAGGCGCGCGCCCGCTGGAGGACCGCGTCCGGCTCTCCGTGATGGCCATGTTCAGCTACGCCGGCGCTCACCCGGACAGCTTCCGGATGCTGTTCGACTCCGCCGTCGACGAGATGTCGAACGAGCGCCGCGCGCTGGCCGACACCGTCACCACGCACGTCGTCGACCGCGTCCGGGAGCACCTGCTCGCCCACGGCCGCACGCCGGGCCCCGGCGCGGACCTGCTCGCCGCCATGATGGTCGGCCTGGTCGGGCGCGCCGCGATGCACGTGTCCCACTCCCCCGGCGTCGACCCGATCGGCGCCGGCGAGCTGGCGACCGGGTTCGTCATGGCCGCCCTGCGCGGCCTCGACCCCGGCCTCCTGGACCGCGTCGACGCCGGGCAGTGCGCCACCTGAGCGTCCACATCGGACTGGTTGTCATCGGCGAAACAATTCCGCTCGGCTGATCGACCACCCTCTTGCCTTTGCCCGCATTTCGAGAAAGCGTTTGCGGACATTCCGGTTTCCCTCACCAGAGGTGTGATCAGCCATGAGTCGTCTCCTTTCCGCCGCCATCACGGTCGGCCTCGCCACCGTCGGGCTCGCCGTCGCCACCGCGCCGGTGGCGTCGGCCGCGCCCTGCACCGACATCGACGTCCCGGTCGCCCGCGGCACGGGCGAACCCGGCACGCTGGGCTTCATCGTCGGCGACCCCGTCTACCAGGCCGTGCAGAACCGGCTGCGGCCGCGGTCGCTGAGCAGCTACCGGGTCGACTACCCGGCCGACCTGGGCGAGCCCGCGTCGGTGCAGAAGGGCAACACCGACCTGGTGAACCACGTGCGGACCCAGGCCGCGGCGTGCCCGCAGCAGCGGTTCGTCCTGGTCGGCTACTCCCAGGGCGCCAACGTCGTCGACAACTCGATCGGCATCAGCAGTGACGGCGCCGTCGTCGGCGGCCCGATCGTCGCGACCATCCCGGCCGACCTGGCCCCGCGGATCGCGGCCATCCTGCTGTTCGGCAACCCGATCCGCGCGATCGGGCGCCAGGTCACCGGCACCTACCAGAGCCGCACCAAGGACTACTGCGCCGACGGCGACCCGGTCTGCCAGCCGGGCGGCGCCAACGTCCTGGCCCACCTGAGCTACGGCGGCAACGCCGCCGACGCGGCCGCCTTCGCCGCCGGCAAGGTCTGACCCGGAGGCCGTGAATGGCACATCGAGAGACTTGAAGTCCCTCGATGTGCCATTCACGGACTTTCCTCAGCAGTTCGCCGGCGCCGGCGCCCCGCTGAACCGCTTGACGATCCACTGGTGGGCGTCGGCGTTCCCGGCGAGAATTCCCGTGGCGTGGTCGGAAACGTACGTCTGCCACTGCTCACGGACACCCGCCGCGCAGTAGGCCCGGTGCAGCGTCTCGGCCTGCGGCGTGTTGACGATCTCGTCGGTGCTCGCGTGGTACTGGAACACCGGCACGCGCGGCGGGTTCGCGCCCAGCTTGTTCTGCGCCAGCCGCGCCTGCCACTGGGGCGTGCCGAGCGGGTTCGTCGTCGTGTAGTCGCTGATCTTCTTGAACGAGTAGTTCAGCAGCAGTTCCGCGACGCAGGCGTTCTTCTTCGCGTCGTTCAACTGCTGCCGGCCGGTGTCGTTGAGGAAGGAATCGAGCTTCAGGTCCGGGTACGCGGCGTCGAGCCCGACCGCGGCGAACGCGAGGAACCCGAACCCGATGTAGCCGTCCAGGCCCTTGGCCACCTCGGTCAGGTCGGCGGGCACGCCGCCCGCGACGACGCCCACGACGTTCAGCTCGGGCGCGTAGGCGGGTTGCTTCTCCCCCGCCCACATCGATCCGCCGCCGCCCTGCGAGTACCCCTGGAAGATCACCTTCGCCGACTTGGCCAGCTTCGCCGACGGCAGGTTCTGCGCCGCCCGCACCGAGTCGATCACGGCCGGCCCCATGGACTGCCCGGTGATGTAGGTCGGCACGGTCGTCGGCGAGTAGCCCTCGTAGTCGGTCACCGCGACCGCGTACCCGCTGGACAGCGAGTCGTTGATGGCCGGCTGGTCGTAGAGCGTGCCGCGTTCCATCGCCTTGGACGCCGTGCACTTGAACGCCGGGCCCTGCGTGCCGACCGCGTAGCCCACGATCGGAGCGGTGGCCGGGTCCTTGCCCTTCGGGACCAGGATCGTGCCGGTGACCGCGTCCGGCCGGCCCTGGGCGTTGGTCGAGAGGTACATGACCTGCCAGGCGTCGGCGTTGGCGGCGTTCAGCAGCGGCACCGAGGGGCGCCAGCGCAGGACGTCACCGGGCTTGCCGGCCGGCAGCGGCGACGGCGGGGTGTAGAACGAGTCGTCGAACGGGCCGGGCAGGATCGGCGCCGCGCCGGCGGGCGGGCTCGCCGCCACGACTCCCAGCGCCGCCAGGGAAACACCCAGGAGCGCGGACAGCACGCGTCGCAAAAGGACAGACTTCACCACAACCTCCATCGGGGAAAGAGAAAACGCTCAGGCGGGGAGGCCGAGCGCGCCGGCCAGCACCGGCCACGAGTTGTGCAGGGCCCGCTGCCAGTACGGCCAGCTGTGCGTGCCGGGCCCGTAGTAGTCGACGGTCGCGGGAATGCCCGCCTGCCGCAGCTTGTCGGTGAAGCTGCGGGACGAGAGCAACGCCGAGGGCTCCAGGACGTCGGACTGCCCGGGCGGGTCGAGCGGCCCGGTCTGCCCGTTGCCGCAGGAGAGGTAGAGGGCCATCCCGCGCAGGTCCTGGACGTGGTCGTAGGGGTTGTGCGACGACCAGACCGGCTGCATCCCGAAGGAGTCGCCCCAGAGGTTCAGGTAGTTGAAGATCCCGGCGCGGGCCAGGATGCCGACGATCCACACCGGGATTCCCGGGTAGAGCGTGTTCGGCACGCCGCTGTAGGACGCAGCCGCGGCGAACATCCCCTGGTGCTGGAAGGCGTACGCGAACGCGCCGTAACCGCCGATCGACAGCCCGGCGACCGCCCGGCGCGTGCCGCCGCGGTACCCGCGTTCGACGATCTGGCGCACTTCCGCCGTGTGGAACGTGTCCCAGTCGGGCTTGCTCGACAGCCCGAAGTTCCACCACTTCGTGTACATGCCGGCCGGGCCGTCGGTCGGCATCACGACGAGCGCGTCCTTGTTCGCGGTGAACGCCTTGACGTCGGTGAACTGGTCCCACGACCGGTAGTCGACGGGCTCGCAGCAGCCGTGCAGCAGGAACAGCACCGGCCACGTCCGCGTCGGCTGCGCGGCCCAGCCCGACGGCACGATCAGCCGGACCATCCCGGGGGTGCCGAGGGCCGGGGAGTCGATCTTCAAGTCGACGGTCCGCGCGTCGAGCCAGGTCTCCTGGACGACTTTCGCGCCGTCGTCGGCCACCGCGGCCGGGGCCGCCCGGGCGGCGGTGACGCCGCTCGCGACCAGGACCACGACGGCCAGCATCAGCAGGGTGGCTCTCATCGAAGCCTCCTTCACAGGGGGATGTTTCCGTGCTTCTTCGCGGGCAGGGTCTGCCGTTTGGTGCGCAGCGTCCGCAGGGCGCGCGCGACTTGCAGCCGGGTCTGCGACGGCGTCACGACCTGGTCGACGTAGCCGCGCTCGGCGGCCAGGTACGGGCCGGTGTGGCGCTTGCGGTACTCCTCGGTGAGCCGCCGGCGCGCCGCGGCCCGCCGCTCCGGCGGCAGCTCGGCCAGCTCGCGCCGGTAGAGCACCTGCACCGCGCCCTCGGCGCCCATCACCGCGATCTCGGCGGTCGGCCAGGCCAGGGACACGTCGGCGCCGAGGTGCTTGGAGCCCATCACCGCGTAGCCGCCGCCGTAGGCCTTGCGGACGACCACGGTCACCTTCGGCACGGTGGCTTCGGAGTAGGCGTAGATCAGCTTGGCGCCGCGGCGGATGATGCCGCCGCGTTCCTGGTCGCTGCCCGGCAGGTAGCCGGGGACGTCGGCCAACGTCACCAGCGGGATCGAGAAGGCGTCGCAGAAGCGCACGAACCGGGCGGCCTTCTCCGACGCGTCGATGTCGAGGACGCCGGCCTGGTGCCGCGGCTGGTTCGCCACGATGCCGGCCGTGCGGCCCTGGATCCGGCCGAACGCGCAGATCATGTTGGCCGCGAAGGCGCTGTGGACCTCGGTGAACTCGCCGTCGTCGACCAGCGCGGCGATCAGCTCGGCCATGTCGTAGGTCTGGTTCGGCGAGTCGGGCACCAGCCGGTCGAGCTCGAGATCGGCCGGGGTGACGACGGGACTGGTGTCGTCGGCGTACTCCGGGGCGAGGTCCAGGTTGTTCGACGGCAGGTACGCGAGCAGCGTCTGCACCCACTCGATCGCGTCCTGCTCGTCGGCGGCCCGGTGGTGGGCGTTGCCGGCGACCTCGCTCTGCACGGCCGCGCCGCCCAGCTCCTGCGCGGTGACGCGCTCGCCGGTGACGGCGTGGACGACGTCCGGCCCGGTGACGAACATGTGCGAGGTTTCGTCGACCATCACGGTGAAGTCGGTGATGGCCGGCGCGTAGACGGCGCCACCCGCGCACGGGCCCATGATCATCGAGATCTGCGGGATCACTCCGGACGCGTGGGAATTGCGCCGGCCCAGCTCGGCGTAGTAGGCCAGCGAGACGACGCCTTCCTGGATGCGCGCGCCGCCGGAGTCGTTGATCCCGACGACCGGGCAGCCCAGCGACAGGGCCAGGTCCATCACCTTGAGGACCTTTTCGCCGGAGACTTCGCCCATGCTGCCGCCGAAGACGGTGAAGTCCTGGGAGAAGACGCAGATCTGCCGCCCGTCGACGGTCCCGTGCCCGGTGACGACGCCGTCGCCGCAGGGCCGGTTGGCGTCCATCCCGAACTCGCCGCACCGGTGCCGCGCGAACTGGTCGAGCTCGACGAAGGAACCGGGGTCGAGCAGCAGCCCGATCCGTTCGCGCGCGGTGAGCTTGCCTTTGGCGTGCTGCCGGTCGACGGCGCGCTTCTCCGCGATCCGGACGGCTTCGTCCTGGCGGGCTTCGAGATCGGCGATCCGGAACGCCGTGGACTCCTCCATCACCGCACCCCCACGCCGAGCCGGGCCGCCAGTTCCGCCGCCAGCGCGGTCACGTGCGGCGGGTCGATCATCGAGACGTGGTCGCCCGGGACGCGGGCCACCTCGAGGTCCGGGCAGAACTCGTCCCAGCCCAGGGTGTCGTCCGTGCGCAGGTAGCGCGGGTCCAAAGTGGTCGTCAACGGGTGCGGATCCCGCGCTCGCACCAGCAGTACGCGCCCGTCGTACCGCTCCGGTGCGTACCGTTCGGCCACCCTCGCGTCCACATAGGACTCGTATTGGTGGCGGAGTACGCCGGCGCCCAAGTCCGGGACTTGCTCGGCGAGGGTGTCCAGCACCCACCGGATCTGGGCGCGCTCGTCCAGCCCGGCCAAGGCGTCGCGCGGGATCGTGAACGGAACGCCGTACGTCCGCGTCACGTGCTCGGCGAAGCGGTCGAAGCGGTCCAGCAGCAGGTCGGCCGGCTCGCCGGGCGCGGGCAGCGGCAGGATCGTGTCGATCAGGAACACGAGGTCGACCGGCCCGTCCAGCCGCCGGGCCGTCTCGTACGCCAGGCAGCCGCCGAACGACCAGCCGCCCAGGCGGTAGGGCCCCTGCGGCTGGATCTCCCGGATCAGCTCGACGTAGCACGCGGCCTTGGCCTCGACCGTGTCCTCGTCGTCGATCCGCTCGAACCCGTACACCGGGTGCCCCTCCGGCAGCAGCCGGACGAGCTCGCGGTACACGCTCGTCGGGCCGCCCGCCGGGTGGAACAGGAAGACCGGCTCGCCGACGCCGTCGCGCAGCAGGCGCACCGGGCCGCCGCCGTGCCCTTCGAGTTCCGCGCGCAGCAGGTCGGCCACCGCCGCGACCGTCGGCGTGGCGAACAGCCGCTCCACCGCGGGCACCGCGCCCAGCTGCTCCGCGAACACCGCCCGCAGCCGCCGCGCGCGTTCCGGATCGCCGCCCACGGCGAAGAAGTCGTCGTGCACACCGGGCTCCGGGCCACCCAGCTCGGCCCGCCAGTGCCGGGCGACCCACCGCTCGGCGGGGTCGCGCGGTCCGGCCTTGACCGCTTCGGCGGTCGCCGTTCCGAAGCCGGCCTGTTCGGCGAGGTGACCGGCGAGCTCGGCCAGGCTGGCGCCGCGCAGCAGCAGCGGGATCGGCAGCGGCAGGCCGAAGTCGCGCTCCACCGCGCCCCGCGCGCGCATCGCCGACAGCGAGTCGAGGCCGAGCCGGGTGAGCGGCACGTCCCGTTCCACCTCGGCGTAGCCCAGCAGGCCCGCGATGAGCCCGGCCAGGTGGTCGGCGATCGCTTTTCCGGCTGCTTCAGGTGTTCCTGCCCGCAGCGCGGCCAAGCCGTCCCAAGTGGACGGTCCGGTCCGCGGCGCGAACAACCCGAAGAACGGCCGGTCGGCCAGCCGCGGGAACAGCTCCAGCACCGTCTCGGCGTTGACGCGGGCCACGCCGGTCGCCGCGCGGTCCCGGGCGAGGACGACGTCCAGCGCCGACAGCGCTTCCTCGGTGCCGAGCGGCTCGAGCACCGGGTTGCGCGACCCCGCCGCGGCGCCGACCTCGCCCCAGGCGCCCCACCCGATCGTCGCCGCCGGGAGGCCCTGGGCCCGGCGCCACGAGACCAGGGCGTCGGCCCACGCGTTCGCCGTGGCGTACGCGGCCTGGCCGGGCGAGCCGAACAACGCGGCCGCCGACGAACAGACGAGCCACCAGTCGAGGTCGTGCCCGGCGGTGGCCTCGTGCAGCCGCCAGGCGCCCAGCGCCTTCGGCCGCCAGACGGCGTCGAGCGCGCCGGCGTCCAGGCTCATCGCGGCGCCGTCGGCCAGGACCCCGGCTGCGTGCAGCACCCCGCGCAGCGGCACGCCGCCGTCGACAGCCGCCGCAACCAGCGCCTCTGCCGTGCCGGGCCCGGCGATGTCGCCGGGCACGACGCGGACGTCGATCCCCAGATCCGGCGCGGGGGCGGCGCGGCGGCTGTTCAGCACCACCCGCGTCGCGCCGCGTTCCGCCAGCCACTTCGCCGCGACCAGGCCGAGGCCGCCGAGGCCGCCGGTGATGACGTAGGCGCCGTCGCGGACCGGCTCGCGTACGGCGTCGGTTTGCTCGGGGCGGCTCAGCCGCCGGACGTGCCGGACGCCTTCGCGCCAGGCGACCTCGTCGTCCGGCCCGTCCGCGCCGACTTCGTCGCGCAGCTGGCCGACCCAGAGCCGGGCCGGGTCCGGACCGGCGTCGAAGTCGACCACGCTCACCCGGAGTTCGGGGTGCTCGAAGGCCAGGACGCGGACGAACCCGCGCAGCGCGCCGAGATCGGGGTCGCCCCGCTCGCCGGGCTCGACGCTCTGCGCCCCGGCGGTGACCAGCCACAACCTCGGCGGCGCCGGCCGTTCGGCCAGTTCGGCGACGACCTCGGACAGGGTCCCGACCAGCCGCGCGGCCCGCCGGGGATCCGGGATGCTCTCCCCGCCCAGCAGGACGACGACCGCGGTCGCTTCGCCTTCGCCCACGAGCTTCGCGAGGGCGGCGCGGTCGCCGAGGCGGGCGGTGACGAGGTCACCGTCCTCTTCGGACAGCACGAGCCAGCCGCCGGCCCGCTCCGGCGCCGAAGGCAGGTCGGCGGGCTGCCAGGCCGCTTCGTACAGCAGCCGGTCCAGGGCCGCGTCGCGGAAGCGGCGGCAGTAGACGTCGCGGAACTCCACCAGGACGACGTCGTCGGCGTCGACCAGCTGGACGCTGCCGAGCAGACCGTCGCCGGACGGGTCTTTCGACGTGAGGACGGCGTCCACGCGCACGCCGCGACGCGGTTCGCCGGCGAGGACCACCTCACCGATCGTGAGCGGGAGGTAGAGGGCGTCCGCGTCCCCGACGGCCGCGGCGAGCGCGTGCAGGCAGGCGTCGGCGAGGGCGGGGTGCAGCAGGTAGGCGGGGTGATCGGCGTCGGGCGGGGCGATCTCCGCCGAAGCGCGGCCGTTCTCCGTCGCCACCCGGCGGAGGCCGCGGAAGGCCGGGCCGTAGTCCTGGCCCAGCTCGGCCAGGACGCGGTACAGGTCCAAGGGCTCGCCGGTGACCTCGCCGAAGGGTGCCGACGGCGTGCCGCCGGTGTCGATCCGTGCGGTGGCGTGGCGGACCCACTCGCCCTGCGCGGACTTGGCGTGGACGCTGAATCCGGCGCCGGTCAGGCTGGTCGTCACCTCGGTGTGCTCGCCCAGCGTGAGGACCTCCCGGAGTTCGAGGTCGCGGATCCGCCCGGTCCGCCCGGCGGCGAGCGCCAGTTCGAGGAAGCCGGTGGCGGGGAAGACGGGCGTCCCCCGCACGGTGTGGTCGGCCAGCCACGGCAGGGTTTCCACGCCGACGTCGGCGCGCCAGAGGTGACCGTCCGGGTGTTCGATGTGGACGCCCAGCAGGGGGTGGGCGCCTTGGACGTGCGCCCGGCGCTTCGGCCAAAACCGTTCGTGCCGCCAGACGGGGCCCGGCAGGTCGACCGGCGCGGTCCGCGGGCGGGCGGCCAGCGCACCGGGGCGGCCGCCGACGTGCAGCCGGGCGAGGCTGCTGAGGAACGCCGTCCGTTCGTCGATCCGGCGGCTCGCCGACGGCAGCGCCCGGTCACCCGTGGTCTGTTCGACGGCCGCGAGCGCGACGGGGTGGGGGGAGACTTCGATGAACACCGCGTGCCCGTCGTGTGCGGCGGCGGCGAGGGCTTGGCTGAACCGCACGGGACGGCGCAGGTTCGCGGCCCAGTACTCGACGTCGAAGGTGGGTGTCTCGCGGGGATCGTCGAGAACTGTGGTGTAGCAGGGGATTTCCGGATTCCTTGGTTGAACTTTCACGTCGGCGCGGAATCGGTCGAGCACGGCATCGACGGCGGCGGAGTGCCCGGCCCCGCCGACGGGCAGCCGCCGGGCGAGCCGGCCCAGGCTTTCGGCGTGCTCGACGAGGGCGTCGACCTGGTCCGCGGCACCGCTGACGGTGCACTGGGTGGGCGACGCGTACACCGCGACCGTGACTTCGGGGAACTTCGCCAGCTCGGCGGGCGTGAGTTCGACGACCGCCATGGCGCCTCCACCACTTCGATCGAGTTCGGCGAGCAGCCGGGCCCGGGTGGACATGACGCGCAGGCCATCGCCGACGTCGAGCGCCCCGGCGACCACGGCCGCGGCGACCTCGCCCATGGAGTGGCCGAGGACCGCGACGGGGGTGACACCGTGCGCGCGCCAGAGTCCGGCCAGGGCGAGCTGCATGCCGAAGAGGGCGAGCTGAGTGGTGGCGAGGTCGGCGGGGTCGCACTCGAGGAGGTCTTGGAGGGAGGAGCCGGTTTCGTCGCGGAAGACGGGGTCGAGTGCCTCGACCTCGGCGCGGAAGGCGGGTTCGGAGCGGAGGAACCGGCGGCCCATCCCGGGCCATTGGGAGCCGTAGCCGGAGAAGACGAAGACCACCCCCGGGTCCGCGGCCGGCGGTCGTGAGTGAGAAACAGGGTTAGAACCCTGTTTCTCACTCACGACCAGCCGCGGCAGACCGCCCACCGGGACCTGGTCGTCGCTCGCGGTCTCCGCACTGGCCAGGCCACGGCCAACCGCCAGCTCGCGCAGCCCTTGCACCACCTCGTCGCGGCTCTCCCCCACCACCGCGCCCCGGACCGGCAGGTGCTCGCGCCCGTGAGCCAGCGTCGACGCCACCGCGTCCAGCGGTACCTCCGACCCCTCGACCCACTCCGCCAGCTCACCCGCCCGCGCCCGCAAGACCTCCGCCGACCGGGCCGACAGCGCGAACAGCGATGGCCCCTCGACTCCGGCCCCACGGACCGGGAACGACGCCGCCGGCCACTCCTCGACCACCACGTGCGCGTTCGTCCCGCCGAAGCCGAAGGCCGACACCCCGGCCCGCGCCGTCCCCGAGTAGCGGGGCCACTCCATGCCCGAGGTCACCACCCGCAGCCCGGTGAAGTCGATGTGCGGGTTCGGCGAACGAAAGTGCAGGCTCGGCGGCAGCCGCCGGTGCGTCATCGCCAGCACCACCTTCAGCAGCCCCGCGATGCCGGCGGCCCCCTCCAGGTGGCCCAGGTTGCTCTTCACCGACCCCAGCAGCAGCGGCCGGTCCGGCTCGCGCCCGAGCACCGCCGCCAGCGCACCGGCCTCCAGCGGATCGCCCAGCGGGGTGCCGGTCCCGTGCGCCTCGACGTAGTCCACTGTGGACGGATCGACTCCGGACGAAGCATAAGCCGACCGCAGCAGGTCGGCCTGCGCCGACGGGTTGGGTGCCGTCAGACC
This sequence comes from Amycolatopsis sp. cmx-4-37, assembly GCA_049998055.1. GTDB lineage: Bacteria > Actinomycetota > Actinomycetes > Mycobacteriales > Pseudonocardiaceae > Amycolatopsis. Next base: position 349,958 of record JAEBEK010000001.1, read on the forward strand.
GTTGGACCGGCCGTCGGAGTTCACCGCACTGCCGCGCAGCACCGCCAGCACCCGGTCGCCCGCCCGGCGGGCCGCCCGCAACGGCTTCAGCACGACCACCCCGCACCCCTCGCCGCGGGCGATGCCGTCGGCGCCGGCGTCGAACGGCTTGCAGTACCCGTCCGCGGCCAGGACCCCGGCGCGGTGGAACCCGGCCGTGATGCCCGGCGACAGCAGCACGTTCACCCCGGCGGCCAGCGCGAGCTCGCTCTCGCCGCGGCGCAGGCTTTGCACCGCCTGGTGCACCGCGACCAGCGACGACGAACACGCCGTGTCCAGGGTCAGGCTCGGCCCGCGCAGGTCGAGCAGGTACGACAGCCGGTTCGCGGCGATGCTCGCCGCGGCACCCGTGCCCGACCAGACATCGACCCCGCCGACGTCGGTCATCGTCAGGGAGCCGTACTCGGTGGCCGACAGCCCGACGAACACGCCGGTCCGGCTGCCGCGCAGCCCGGACGGCGGGATCCCGGCGTGCTCCAGCGCCGCCCACACGACCTCCAGGAGGATCCGCTGCTGCGGGTCCATTGCCGCGGCCTCTCGCGGGGTGATGCCGAAGAACTCCGCGTCGAACCCGGCCAGGTCGTCCAGGAACCCGCCCCGCGACGGCAACCCCGCGAGATCCGACGCCGGCGCGAACGTCTCCCAGCGGCCCTCGGGGACGTCGCCGATGCCGTCGCCACCGGAGTCGAGGAAGCGCCAGAACGCCGCCGGCGAGTCGATTCCGCCGGGCAACCGGCAGCCGAGGCCGACGACGGCGATCGGTTCCTCGGCCGGCAGCGAGGGCGACGAGACCACCGAAGAGTCCCCTGTGGACAGGTGCGAGGCCAACGCGGTGATCGTCGGGTACTGCCAGACGAGGGTCGCGTCCAGCGGACGGCCGACGAACCGCCCGAGATCGGCCGCGAGGGCCGTCGCGTCCCGTGAGGACAGTCCCGTCTCGCTCAACGGCCGGTCGGGGTCCACCGGACCGAGCCGGGCCAGCAGCCACGCGCGCACCGCGTCCGCCGCGGTCATCCGAGCCGCCGCGCGGCCAGCGAACCGTCCAAGTAGGACGCCCGGCAGCGGGCCCGGCTGATCTTGCCGCTGGAGGTCCGGGGCACCTCCCCGGGAGCCAGGACGACGACGTCGTGCAGCCGCAGGCCGTGCGCGGCCGACACCGCCGCACGCAGCGCGGCCGACACCGCCGTGACGTCGAGATCCGAGTTCTTGGCCCGTTCCAGGGCGACGACCGCGGCTTCTCCGTCATCGGTGCCGATCGCGAAGACCGCGGCCGAGTGCGGCCGGACGCCCGCGTGCTCCTCCACCGTCTGCTCGACGTCCTGCGGGTAGTGGTTGCGGCCGTCGACGACGACCAGGTCCTTCAGCCGGCCGGTGACGAACAGCTCGCCCTCGAAGACCACGCCGAGGTCGCCGGTCGCCAGCCAGCCCTCGCCGGTGTCCGGATCGAGCGGTGGCAGGCCGAAAGTCCCGGTCGAATCCCGGCCCCAGTAACCGCGGCCGACGTTCGGGCCGCTGACCCGGATTTCACCGACCTCGCCGGACGCGAGCGGCTCGCCCGTGCCGGGGCCGGCGATCCGCACCCGTTGCCCGGCCGGGCGGCCGCACGAGACGAGGGTCGAACCGGACGCGGCCGGCACCGCGAACCCGGCGGCGAGCCGGTCGCGGTCGAACGTGACCTGCCGGGCCGGTTTTCCCGCGTCGGACACCGAAACGAGCACGGTGGCCTCGGCCAGCCCGTAGGACGACCGGTGGACCTCCGGCCGCAGCCCGCACTCGGCGAAGGCGGCCTCGAACTTCGCGATCGTGGCCGGCAGCACCGGTTCGCTGCCGTTGATCAGCGAGACGACGCGGCTCAGCTCGAGGTAGCTCTTCTCGGCCTCGGACACGCGGGAAGCGCAGTAGGCGTAGGCGAAGTTGGGTGCCGCGCTGATCGCGCCGGGGCTGGCCGAGAGGGCGCGCAGCCACCGGGACGGCCGCTCCAGGAACGCCAGCGGGTCCATCAGCACCGACGCCATGCCGCCGACCACCGGCGCGCCGATGCCGAGGATCAGGCCCATGTCGTGGAAGAGCGGGAGCCAGCTCACCGTCGACGTGGTGCGGCTTTCCACGCCGTAGGCGGTGCAGGCCTGGCGGGCGTTCGCGAGCACGTTGCGATGGGTCAGTACGACTCCGGCGGGCGAGCGCGTGGAGCCCGACGTGTACTGCAGGTACGCGATCGCCTCGGGATCCGGCGCGGGCCAGTCCCGCGGCTCGGCCGGCGCGAGCGCGTCGACGGCGACCACGGCCGGACCGGCCGAGTCGGCGAGAAAGGCGGTGACCGCGTCGATTTCCCCGGTCGTGGTGAGCACGACCCGCGGGGCGCAGTCGGCGAGGGTCGCGACCAGCCGTCCCGCGTGCCCGGGCAGGCCGGGAGCGAACAGCGGCACGGCGACCAGCCCCGCCCGGATCGCGCCGAGGAACGCGACGACGTAGTCGACGGACTGCCCGGCGAGCACCGCCGCCCGCTCGCCCGGGGCCGCGATTCCGCTCAACCGCGCGGCGACCGTGCTCACGCGCTCGTCGAGCTCGCGCCAGGTGAGGGTGACCGCCCGGCCGTCCGCGCCGGCGCGGTGGTCCAGGTGGGTCACGGCGACCTCGTCGCCGAGCACCCGGGCCCACCGGCCCAGCAGGGTGGCCAGCGATGCGCGGTCGTCGGTGGTTTCCCCGATGACGGGAACCGGCTGGGAAATGGTTTCCATGGCTCCTCGCAGATAGCGTTTACCGGCGCAGTGAATAGCCGCGTCCGGGCGGTTGTCAATCAAGCGAATTCCGATGCTCACCGGCACACGGATTACGGCACCGCGCGTTTGTCACGCGGCGACGAGGTCGTGGCGGACGGGCTTCGCACCACGCGCACGGCCAGCAGCGCGCCGGCGAGCGTCAGCCCGGCCGCGGCGAGGAGACCGGCGGTGTACCCCGCCGCCAGCGCCGCTCCCGGCGGCGCGCCCGCGTCGAGCCGCATCGCCCGCACGGACGTCAGGACGGCGCCGATCAGCGCGACGCCCAGCGCGCTCGACAGCTCGCGCGACGCCGTGAGCAGCCCGGACGCGGTGCCGGACCGCCGTTCGGCCACGACGTCCAGCGCGTGCGACGTCAACGGCGTCGTGAACGCCGAGCCGGCCCCGATCAGCACCAGCCCGGGAATTCGCGGGAGCACCGCCGGGACGTGGTTCACGGCGGCGAGCGCGAGCAGTCCGCCGGCGACCACGGCGAGCCCGGCCGCGACCGTCCGATGGGGACCGAACCGGTTCACCGCCCCCGGGACCAGCGGCGTCGCGGCCACCACCGCGACCGCGACGAGCGCCAGCGGCAGCCCGGCCCGGACCGGGTCGAGGCCGAGGAACTCCTGGTGCAGCAAGGGCGTGAAGAAGACGATGCCCGAGATCCCGAGGCCCCACAGCACCTGCACGGCGAGCGAGCCGGCGAACACCCGGTTGCCGGTCAGGTCGGCCGGCACCAGCCGGTCCCGGGCCCGCCGCTCCCGCACCACGAACCCCGCGCCGAGCGCGACACCGGCGATCAGCAGCGCGATCGCGGTCCGCGGGTCGTCGCCCCCCGAGACGAGCGCGGCGGTGAGCAGGACCAGGCTCGCCGTCACGACGGCCATCGCGCCGATGGCGGGCCGCGGGCCGGGCGGCTCGCGACCCACCGGCACCGTCCCCGGCAGCAGGGCGAGCATCGCCGCCACGAAGGGGAGGTTGACGAAGAAGATCCAGGCCCAGCCGAGGTATGCGCTCAGCAGCCCGCCGAGTGCCGGACCCAGCGCGAGCGCGGCGGCCAGGCACGCCGTCCAGACGGCGGCGCCGAGCGTCCGGCCCCGCGCGTCGAGGTTCGACCGCAGCAGGCTCAGCAGGCCGGGCACCAGGAACGCCGCCGCCGCGCCCTGCAGCACCCGGGCGGCGACGAGCAGGCCCACCGAGCCGGCCAGCCCGCCGGCGGCCGCGCCGAGCCCGAACGCGAGCAGCCCGGCCAGCAGCGCCGGGCGCCGGCCCCAGCGGTCGATCAGGGTGCCCGCCACCAGCAGCAGGCCGGCGAACGGGAGCATGTAGCCGAGGGCGACCCACTGCAGCGTCCCGAGGTCCAGCTCGAGGTCGCGGGCGATCGAAGGCGCGCCGGCCGCGACGATCGTGTTGTCCAGGGTGGTGACGAACGCGCCGAGCGCGATCAGCACCAGGGTCCGCCGGGTCATCGCGCACTCCCCACCAGCTCGCGGGCGGCCGGAGCGCGCGAGCGGCGCGGGAACCACCAGTTGGCTTCGCCGAGCCACGCCATCACCGCCGGGACCAGCACGCACCGGACGACGACCGCGTCGAGGAGCACGGCGACGGTCAGCCCCACCCCCGCTTCCCGCACGACGCGGGCGTCCACGAAGGCGAACGCCACGAACACCAGCGCCATGATCAGCGCGGCCGCGGTGATGGTCCGGCCGGTCGCCGCGACGCCGTCGACGATCGCGGCCCGGGTGTCCCCGCGGCGGCGCCACGCTTCCTGGATGCGCGCGATGAGGAAGACCTCGTAGTCCATCGACAGGCCGAACAGCCCGGCGAACAGGAACACCGGCAGGTACGGCTCGATCGGGCCGCCGAAGGCGAACACGACCGCGCCCGTCGTCGCGGCCGCGGTCAGCAGGTTCATCACCGCCGCCGTCAGCGGGATCACCACGCTGCGGAACACCCAGGCGAGCAGCAGCACCGAGATGCCGACGACGCTGAGGAGGAACAGCGGGAGCCGCGCGGTGATGGCCGCGGAGAAGTCGGCCCGGGCCGCGACGAGCCCGCCGACGTGCGCGTCCGGGCCGCCGATGGTCGCGGCCATCGCTCTCGTCCAGGTCAGCAGCTCGTCGGTGGCCGGGTCGTCGGGCGCGGTGCGCGGGGTGACCGTGAGCAGCCAGCCGCCGCCGGGCAGCGCGGCGGGCGGCCCGACCTCGGCCCGGGCGAGGAGTGCCTCGCGCAGCGTGCCCAGCGACGGGTCGCCGGTGCCCACCACCAGCAGCGGAGCGCCGGCGCCCGGCCCGAACCCGGCTCGCAGGAGCTCGGCGGCCGTCCGCGTCACGCTCCCGGGCGGGTCGAGGGCGGCGTCCGGCACGCCGAGCCGCAGCCCGGTCATCGGCAGCGCGAGCACGGCCACGACCAGCAGCGCCGCGAGCGTGCACGGGCCCGGCCGCCCGGTCACCGAGCGCGCCAGCCGGGCCCAGCGGCGGCCACTCCCCTCCGCCGGGATCCGCATCCGCGCGGCCACCGGCCGGAGCAACGCGGGCAGCAGCGTCAGCGCGGCGGACGCGGTGAGCAGCACGGAAACCGCGGCGGCGACGGCGATCCCGTCGAGGAACGGCAGGCCGACGGTCAGCATCCCGACCAGCGAGACGCACACGGTGACGCCGGCGAAGACCACGCTGCGGCCCGACGTCGCCGCCGCGACGGCCAGCGCCGCCGCGGGATCCGCGCCTTCCCGCCGGCCCTGCCGGTAGCGGGTGAGCACGAACAGCGCGTAGTCGACGCCGACCCCGAGCCCGAGCAGCGCGGCGATCTCGGTGCTGATCTTCGGGACGGTCATGACGTGCGACACCAGCGTCACGACGGCCAGCGCGCAGCCGACCGACACGGACGCGGTGAGGACCGGGAGCAGGACGCACGCCGCCGAGCGGAACGTCACCAGCAGCACGAGGGCCGCGGCGAGCAGGCCGATCGCGGCGTTGCCCAGGTCCGGCGCGGCCGCCGTCATCGCGGCGAGCTCCCCCGACGCGCCGGCGGTGAGGTCGCCGGCGTCCCGGACGACGGCCGCGAAGGCGTCCGCCGTGCCCTGGCCGAGGTCGGCGGCCGGCGCGTCGAACCGGACGGGCAGGACCGCGGTCCGGTGGTCGTCCGCCACCCGGCCGGGCGGCGGTCCGACCGCCACGACGTGCGGCAGCGCCGCCAACCGGGCGGCGAACGCGTCGAGGCGGGCACGGCCGGTGCCGGTGTCGATCGGGCTGTCGGGCGCGCGGACGACGACGTGTTCCTCGGTGCCGGTGCCGTGCAGGAGCCGGGCCGCGGCGGTGCTGTCGGCGGCGGGCAGGTCGACCGTGTCGCGGAAGTCCGCGCCGGTGTGGACCACGGCGGCGACCAGCCCCGCCAGCGCCGTCAGCCACAGCGCGACCACCACGCCGGACCAGCGGAAAGACCACGAAACGACGGCCGTCATCCCGTTCTCCTTCCGCTTCCGTTTGGTGATCACGCTAACAACGGAACGGGTCGCGAAGATACGGGCCGGGCGCACAAATCGGATCGGGAAAACCCTTGCGCCCGTGAGTGTTCCGCCGCTTGTCGGACGCATGACAAATTCGCGCGAAACCCTTGGTCTCCGCATGACAGAAGCCGGCCCGGCGGTTGCCAATCTCGTTTCCGTGTGAGTACATGACGTGCGCGCCGATGCGGAAAGGGGTGGCCCATGACCCGGACGGTCACCGTCCCGCACCCCCGCGGCACCGGCCGGGCGCAGCAGCTGTGGTGCTCGCTGCCGACCGCGCTCGCCCGGCGGTTCCGGCCCCACGCCGACCCCCTCGCCCGGCGGATCCTCGAAGAGATCCAGCGGGCCGTGCCCGAATACGCCAAGCCGCTCGAGGGCGAGTTCGGGAAGATGATCGTGCTGGCCATCGAACAGGCCGTGCTCAGCTGCATCGACAGCATCGACTCCCTCCCGTCCACAGAGGACAATTGGCCGAAGTTGTTCCGGGAGGTCGGAAAGCGCGTTCACCACGACGGCGGCAGCCTCAACTCGCTGCAGGCGGCCTACCGCGCGGGCGGGCGTGCCGCGTGGCGCTACATCGCGGAGCTTGGCCAGGCGCACCGGTTCCCGGCGGCCGTGCTGTGCGTCGGCGCGGAGGCGATTTTCGCCTACGTGGAAGAGATTTCGTCGTACTCGGTCGAGGGGTACACGCTGGCGCAGGCGATGGCGACCGGCACGCTCGAACGCCGTCGCCGCCGGCTGCTCGAACTCCTCCTGTCCACACCGCCGTCGTCCCCGGCGACGATCGCGACGATGGCGGAGGCCGCGAAGTGGGCCATGCCGGAGTGGGTCACGGTCGTCGCGCTCGACCCGCGCAGCGATCAGCACCGGACGCCGGCCCCGCAGGTCGCCGGCGACGTCCTGCTCGACCTCGAAGGCACCGAGCCCTGCCTGCTGACCCCGAACCCGGACCGCGACCTGCGAGGTCTCGAAGGCCGGCTGCCGGGCTGGCGCGCCGCGGTCGGGCCCCGGGTCCGGCCGGCCGACGCGGCGACGTCGGCACTGTGGGCGCGCCGCACGCTCGACCTGGTCCGCCGTGGCCTGATCGGCGACGGCGCGGTGACCCACACGGCCGATCACCTGGCGACGCACTGGCTGCTGCTGGACCGGTTCCTGCTCGACCAGCTGTCGGCGAAGACCCTGGCGCCGTTCGCGGGCCTGACGGTGAAGCAGCAGGTCCGCCTGGCGGAGACGTTGCTGAGCTGGCTGGAGCACAACGGGAACACCCCGGACATCGCGCAGGCGCTGGGCGTCCACCCGCAGACGGTGCGCTACCGCGTGAGCCAGCTGAGCGATCTCTTCGGCGACCGGCTGACGGATCCGGCGCAGCGCCTGGAGATCCAGCTGGCGCTGCGGGCGCACCAGCTGCTGGGCACGCCGCCACCGGGTGAGCACTGACCCTTGACCGGGCGGTGCGGCTCCCGCATGCTGTTAGCGCTAACAGCGCTTGGGGAGGGTTCGCCGATGACGCTTACCGAACTCAGCCGGGAGCTCTTCGGGCGCGCCGGCGGCACCGACGTCCACCGGTACACCCTCTCCCGGCCCGGCGGGCTCACCGTCCGCCTGCTCGACTACGGCGGCGTTCTCCAGTCGGTGGAAGCCCCGGACCTTTCCGGGCGGCGGGCCGATGTCGTGCTGGGCCACCCCGACCTCGACGGGTACGTCGCGAACAACCGGCCCGGCGCGGCGCGAGTCTTCCTCGGTGCGGTGATCGGCCGGTACGCCAACCGGATCGCCGGCGGCGCGTTCGCCCTCGACGGCGTCCTGCACCGGGTGCCGGTGAACGACGGGAAGAACAGCCTGCACGGCGGCCCCGCCGGGTTCGACACGCGGGTGTGGTCCGCGACGCCGGTCGGCGACGGTGTGCGGTTCACGCTGGTCAGCCCGGACGGCGACCAGGGCTACCCCGGCCGGCTCACCGCCGAGGTGACCTACCGCCTCGGCTCGCGGCTTCGCATCACCTACCGCGCGACCACGGACGCGCCGACGGTCGTCAACCTGACCAACCACACGTACTGGAACCTGGCCGGCGGCGGTTCCGTGTACGACCACTCGCTGTCGATCACCGGCCGCCGCTACTGCCCGACCGACGAGGACCTGATCCCGGCGGGCGACCCCATGCCGGTCGACGGGACCCCGTTCGACTTCCGCCGCCCGGCGACGATCGGCGCCCGCCTCGGCGAGCCCGACCCGCAGCTGGCGATCGGGCGCGGCTACGACCACAACTGGGTCCTCGACGACGGCGCGCCGTTCGCCGCCCGGGCCTGGGAGCCGACGTCCGGGCGGCTGCTCACCATGTGGACGACCGAGCCGGGCCTGCAGTTCTATTCGGGCAACTACCTCGCGAGCCCGGGCGCGGGGTTCGCGCTGGAGGCCCAGCACTTCCCGGACTCGCCGAACCGGCCGGACTTCCCCAGCACGGTCCTCCGGCCGGGCGAGGTCTACCACCAGGAGACGTCCTTCGAGCTGACGACGTCGGAGCGGCCGCCGGTGGCGTGAGCAACACCCGTGCCGTTTCCGGCCGCCCTCGCCGTTACCCTCGCGGGTCATGGGAGATCTTTCCGCCGACCTCGCGCCCACCGGTGTGCTGCGCGCCGCCGTCAACCTCGGCAACCCGGTGCTCGCCCACGGGACGCCGGACGATCCCGGCGGCGTCACGGTCGACCTCGCGCGCGAGGTGGCGGCGCGGCTGGACGTGCCGGTGGAGTTCGTCTGCTTCGACGCGGCCCGCAAGTCGTTCGAGGCGCTGACCTCGGGCACGGCCGACCTCTGCTTCCTGGCGATCGAGCCGGCGCGCGCGGCCTCGGTGGCCTTCACCGCGCCGTACGTCGTCATCGAGGGCGTGTACGTGGTCGCCTCGGATTCGCCGATCGGCTCACCCGCGGACGTCGACCGGCCGGGCGTCCGGATCGGCGTGAAGCAGGGGTCGGCGTACGACCTGTTCCTGACGCGGACCCTTGCGCACGCGACGGTGGTGCGCGGCTCGGACGGTGTCGTCGCGTTCGAAGAGCAGGGTCTCGAAGTGGCGGCCGGGATCCGGCAGCCGATGACCGCGTACGTCTCCTCGCACCCGGGAACGCGGGTCGTTCCGGAGCGGTTCATGCAGATCCAGCAGGCCGTCGGGACCACGCCGGCTCGCCGTCCCGCGACGGTCGCGTTCCTGCGTGACCTGGTCGAGGAGCTGAAGGCGAACGGGTTCGTCGCCGACGCGTTGCGCCGGGCGAACCAGCCGGACGCGACGGTCGCGCCGCCCGCGGACTGAGTCGCGTCATCCCCCGCGCGGTGCCGCTTTCCGTCCCTTGAGGACAGTCAGAGGCGCGGCAGCACCCGCGTCCGCCAGGCTTCGAAGAACTGCTCCTGGTCCGGGCCGATCTGCTGGACGTACACCTCGTCGAACCCGGCGTCGGCGAACTCGCGGACGGCTTCGACGTGCCGGTCCGCGTCCGGACCGCAGGGGAACTGCTCGCGGACCATGTCCTCGGTGACCAGGCTCGCCGCGGCCGCGTAGTCGGCCGGGGTGGGCAGGGTCGAGGGGAGCTTGCCGGGCAGGAGTTCGTTGCGCCAGCGTTGGTGGGCGGTGCGGACACCGTCCTCTTCGGACTCCGCCCAGCACACCTTCAGGCCGCCCTGCACCGGCTTGTCGCCGCCGCCGCCTTCGCGGTACTGCCGGACGAGACCGGCGTCGGGCATGACGGTGCAGAAGCCGTCGCCCGCCCGGGCGGCGAGGTCGGTGGCCGCCGGGCCGAAGGCGGAGACGTAGATGGGCACCGGCTCGTCGGGCACGGTGTAGAGCCGCGCGTGGTCGACGGTGTAGTGCCGGCCTCGGTGGTTGACCTCCTCGCCGGCGTGCAGCTGCCGGATGACGTCGATGGCCTCTTCGAGCATCTCTGGCCACCGGTGGTAGCCGGCCGGGCCGCCCGGTGGTCACTCTGCGCGGCCCTCCGTCCACGGAGTGGTATCGCTTTTTGGTCGCCGCCGTCAGCGGTGCGGCATCGCGTCTTCTCGACGGTCGCAACGAGTGCTACGTTTCTCATGGTCCAGGCCGATCCGAGGAGCTGCGATGACGCTTACTCCCAGCGCTCACACCGACTCGTTCTGCCGCGACCGGCTGCCGCCCGCGGACCAGTGGCCGCGGCTCGTCTTCGACCTGCCCGAGCTGGCCTACCCCGACCGGCTCAACGCCGCCACCGCCCTGCTCGACAGCACCGTCGACCGCCTCGGCGCCGACCGGCCCTGCCTGTGCTCGCTCAAGGAGACCTGGACCTACGGCGACGTCCTCGCGCGCGCCAACCGGATCGCGCACGTCCTCACCGCCGAACTCGGGGTCGTGCCCGGGAACCGCGTGCTGCTGCGCGGCACCAACACGCCGTGGCTGGCGGCCTGCTGGCTGGGCGTGCTCAAGGCCGGCGCCGTCGCCGTCTCCACCATGCCGATGCTGCGCCGCCACGAGCTCGACAAGATCGTCGACCGGGCACGGCCGGCCGTCGCTTTGTGCGACGAGCGCCTGCTCGACGAGCTGCCGCCCGGGCTGCCCGTCGTCTCCTACGGCACCGAGCTCGCCGGACGCTGCGCGCGCCACCCGGCGACCTTCGACGACGTGCCGACCGCCGCCGACGACGTCGCCCTGCTCGCCTTCACCTCCGGCACCACCGGGACGCCCAAGGCGACGATGCACTTCCACCGCGACCTGCTCGCCATCGCCGACACGTTCTCGCGGCACGTCGTACGCCCCACCGCGGACGACCTCTTCTGCGGCACCCCTCCCCTCGCGTTCACCTTCGGCCTGGGTGGCCTGCTCGTCTTCCCGCTGCACGCCGGCGCGTCCGTGCTCCTCGTGGAACGCGCCACGCCCCAGGAGCTGGCCTCGATCGTCGCCGAGCGATCGGTGACCGTGCTGTTCACGGCGCCGACCGCGTACCGCGCGATCCTCGGCTCCGGCGACGGCCCTCTCCTGAAAGGGGTGCGCCGCGCGGTCTCCGCCGGGGAAGCCCTGCCCGCCGCCGTGGCCGAGCAGTACCGCGACGTCGTCGGCCACCCGCTCATCGACGGCATCGGCAGCACCGAGATGCTGCACGTCTTCATCTCCGCCGCCGACGACGCCGCGCGTCCCGGCACGACCGGCACCGTCGTGCCCGGGTTCCGCGCCGCCGTCCTGGACATCGACGGCACGCCCGCACCCGACGGCACGCCCGGGCTGCTCGCCGTGCAGGGCCCGACCGGCTGCCGCTACCTCGAGGACCCGCGGCAGGCCGGTTACGTTCGCGACGGCTGGAACATCACCGGCGACACCTACGTCCGCGAACCCGACGGCTACTTCCGGTTCGTGGCGCGCAGCGACGACATGATCGTCTCCTCCGGTTACAACATCGCCGCTCCCGAGGTCGAAGAGGTGCTGCTGAGCCACCCGGACGTCGAGGAGTGCGCGGTCGTCGGCACGCCCGACCCGGACCGGGGCGCGGTCGTGACCGCCTTCGTGGTGCTCCGGCCCGGCGCCACCCCGGGCCCGGCCCTCGTGCACGCCCTGCAGGAGCACGCCAAAGCCGTTGCGGCGCCGTACAAGTACCCGCGCCGGGTGCGGTTCATCGACGCGCTGCCGCGCAACGCGAGCGGGAAGCTGCAGCGCTTCCTGCTGCGCGAGCGGTGACGGGGGTGACGGGCCCGCTGCCGAGGTGGGGTGGCGGTGGGCCCGTCACGTCTGGGGGATGCCGGGGACATGCCTCCATCCTAGCCGCGGATTCGAACACCTGTTCCCGTCCCTTCGGGTGAATTCCCGCTACGAAACGTCACCGCCACACCGCCGTTTCGCGCCGCGGCAACACTTCCGAGTGACGTGAAGTCCTCAATGGACACTCACGGACCACGGCAAACACGCCGGAAGCCCCATCCGGACGCCCGTCACGCGATCCACCGGTGGCGGCGCAGCACGCGCGCGAACCTGCCGCCGTCGACGGTAAAACTCCGGACAGGCACTGACCTGCGCCGGAGGACCATCACCCCGACGCGCCGCCGAGGCGGTGCACGACCCGGAAACCCGGTCCCATAAAGTCTTCGCGCAGCCATCCGGAGGTGAACGCCCGAGTGCCCGAGGTCGACTACTACGAGGTGCTCGGCATCCGCCGGGACGCCACGGCGGCCGACGTCAAGACGGCCTACCGCCGGCTGGCGAAGTCCATGCACCCGGACGGCGGCGGGACGGTCGGCACGTTCCGGCTGCTCCGCGAGGCCTACGAGGTCCTCGGCGACCCGGTTGCCCGCGCGCGGTACGACTCCGGCGGCGCCACCGTGGTGCCCGTCCCGGTCCGGCCGCGCCCCCGGCGGCGCTTCGGGGACGAGCCCGGCTTCGTCCCCGACCTGCCCGAACTCGACGCCGAGGACCTCGGCTGGTGGCACGTCGCCGGGCAGGACACCCGGATGCGCCACGGCCGCCGCCGCGGGCCCGGGCACACGCCGGTGGTCGCCGCGGTGGGCGGGATGGTGCTGGTGCTGCTGCCGCTGGTCACCGGGGTGGGGTTCAGCACGCCGGTGCTGATCGTCTGGCTGCTGCTGACCGCCGGCACCGCGCTGCTCGTGCAGCGCCTGGCTCGCGGCTACCTGCGGGCGAACCGGGCCCGCGAGGCGTACGCCGAGGAGTTCGGCGGCCGCACCGTGTTCGGCGCCCCCGGCACCGAGCGCGACGAGCTGGCCGAACGGCTCACCGCCGACCTGCTCGAGACGTACCTGACCCGGCTGCCCGGCGCGCGGATCTTCCACGGCCTCGCGTGGCCGGGTTCGGTGTTCGCCGACGTCGACCACGCGGTGCTGTGCGGCAAGCGCCTGGTGCTCATCGAGTCGAAGCTGTGGCTGCCCGGCCACTACGAGACGGCCGAGGACGGCAGGCTGCTGCGCAACGGCCGCCCGTTCCGCGGCGGCGGCAGCCGCCTCGCCGAGAGCCTCGCCGCCTACCGCGACCTGCTGCCGGGGGTCGCACTGCGCGGCGCGATGATCGTGTACCCGAGCCGCAGCGGCGACCTGACCACGGCCGACCCGGGAGAGCTGCCCGCCGCGCCGATGACCCCGGAGGAGTTCCTGCACGAGATCGGCGAGTGGCTGGCCGCGGATCCGTCTACTGTGGACCACCAGGCGTTGCGGACCATGCGCGACCAGGTGGTCGGCGGAGGTGGGCGGGCGGCCTGAGCGGACACCGGCACGAGCACGGGTTGGCGACGTCATGAACGACTCGTTCATGTCGTCCAGCGTCATGAACGACCCGTTCATGACATCCCGCCCAGCAAACGCGACTTTGCCGGGGCCCCGTACCCGGAGAGTCGGCTCGCGTCGGTCGGTACGCGGCTGAGCCGGCTGCCGGTGGCCGTGCGAGGGTGGCGGGGTGACTGCCGCCGCCACGCTGGGGACCGTGCTGCTGGCCTACCTCCCGGCGGCCGTCTCGCCCGGGCCGAACTTCGTGCTCATCGCGCACACCGCCGCGGCCGGGACTCGCCGGGCCGCGGTGGCGGTCGCGCTCGGGGTGGTCGCCGCCGGTGGGGTGCTGGCCGCGGTGGCCGTCTTCGGGCTGGGCGGCTTGCTGGCCCGGGCGCCGTGGCTGGCCGCCCTCCTGCGCGTCGTCTGCGGTGGCTATCTGGCCTGGCTCGGCCTGCGGCTGTGGCTGCGAGCCCGCAAACCCGAGGAAGCGGCCCCACCGCATGCCGGACAAGCGACCCGTGTCGAAACCCCCCACCCCTTCCGCCAAGGCGGGCTCAGCAACCTGACCAACCCGAAAGCCGCGGCGTTCTTCGGCAGCGTCCTCACCGCGACGCTCCCCCCGACCGAACCCACCGCCGTCAAAGCCGCGGCCGTCGGGCTCATCCTCCTGGTCTCGACGGCCTGGCACCTGAGCGTCGCCCTGCTGTTCTCCGCCCCCGCCACCCAGCGCTGGTACGCCCGCGCGAAACCTGCCCTCAACCGCGTCGTCGGCGCCGTCCTCGTGGCCCTCGGCGTCGCCCTCGCCGCAACGCCGTGAAGGCCTCCCCGCCGAAGCGAGAAGGCCTTCACGAGCGAACGAAACAGAACTACCTGGCCCCACCCGAAGGGCGCTGCTTCTGCGCGTGCGCGGAGCGGGTGCAGACCTCGCCGACGTCGACCGTCTGACCGCGGTCGGCGTACACGTCCGCCACGCCGACGAGCTGACCCCGAGGCGACGTGCAGGTCAGCTGGTAGGCCTCCTTCGGCCCGTACGTCGGCGGGATCGGCGACGCGAACGACACGTCCCCGGTCCAGTCGTCGACCGTGGCCGGGTCGGCCTGGTCGTAGTTGACCACCACGGCCCGGTAGTCGCCGGCCGGCGGGTCGAACAGCACGGCGTGCTCGGACGTCGTGCCGCCGTTGGCCGACGAGCTGACCTGGTTGCCCGCCGCGTCGTAGATGAACAGGTCCCAGTCGGTGGCCGTGTTCGCCCAGTTGATGTTCACGCTGAACTTCCCGTTGTCGACCTGGGGCAGGCCGTTGACGTGGAAGGTGAACGAGTCACCCGCCGGGTCGGCCGGGTAGTTCTGGTTGATCGGCGGCACGCCGGCCGGGTTGGTCACCGGCTGCCCCTGCTGCGCCGGGCCCTGGGGGTCGCGCCCGTACCGGCCGGCCACGTACGGCCGGGTCGACGGGTTGACCGACCAGGCGAAGCGCCCGCCGGTCGTCGTGAACTTCGAGTCGAGGTTGTCGGTGACGTAGATCGGCGGCTTGGTGGAGCCGTCGGGCTGGATCACCGGCGACGTCGGCGTCTGGAACGTCTTGTGCAGCTTGAGCTGGTAGCCCTTCGGCGCCGAACCGATCAGCGTCGAGTGCTGCTGCGGGTCGGCCGCGCTGCCCAGCTGGTCCAGCAGCGCTTGGCGGTTGCCGCCCTTGCCCGCCCCGGACGACGGCGCGAGGCCTGCGTACTCGGCCACGACGCTGTCGGCGTAGGGCCCGTGGAAGCCGTTGCCGCCGACCTCGATCGTGAAGCCCCAGCCGCCGGTGGCCCAGTACGACCAGTCCTCGGTGCTGCCGGTGGTGTCGTACAGCGCCCAGCTCGGCTGGCTGGTGTAGCCGTTGCGCGACGCCATCTTGTCGCCGAGGGCCTTGTAGGCCGGCTCCTCCAGCGGCGGGCGGACGTCGGCCACGCCCGGCGGGCGCAGCACCAGCGCGGCGACGGTGTGCATCGTCATCAGGTTGGTCACCTGGCGCGAGGACACGATCGAACGCACGTTGCGGACCTCGGGCTCGCTGAACGGCGCGGACCCGCGGAAGGTGTCGCCGCTCCAGGCGACCTCGGCGCCGGCGCCGCCCCAGAAGCCCGCGTAGTTGCGGTTCGGGTCGGTGCCGCGGAGACGGCCGCCGGGGTTGGCCTTGCAGACGCCGGTGGCGTACTGCGGCGGCGAGTCGTTGACGTTGCAGTTCTTGCGCTTCATCTCGTAGTCGAAGCGGGTGAAGTCGCCCTTCGGCTCGGCCTCGCGGGAGATCTCGAAGCCGTCCGGGTTGATGACCGGCACGACGATGTTGCGGGTCTTGCCGACGAGGCTGCGGATCGCCGCGTCGCGGGAGTACCCGTTGATCAGCTCGTACGCCCACTCCATGACGTGCTCGGCGGCCGGCCACTCCCGGGCGTGGTGCACGCCCATGGTGAAGTTCACCGGCTTGCCGTCGGTGATGTTCTTGACGTCGGTGGCGATCTCGACGCCGACGACGTCCCGGCCTTCCCAGGTCGGCTCCGGCATGGTGAACGCCGAGACGAGGCCGGGGTTCTTGCGGGCCAGCTCCTTCATCTCGTAGTTGTAGTCGTAGAGGTGCCGGTAGCTCGTGCGCCCGGACGGCAGCGCCGACGCGGCGGTCTTCGCGGCGTACTGGCGGTCGGTCTTCGCGTCCTGGACCGACTTGGCCGAGAGATCGGCGTCGATCACCTTGGACTTGAACCCGCTGTTCTTGAGCACCTGGCGGTCGGCGTCGTCGGCGAGGACGACCTCGATCCCGGTCGCGTCACCCTTCTCCGTGACGTCGAGGCCGAGGCCGGTCAGCTTGTTCTTGTCGGCGCGCGTCGGCGTCTCGACCCGGACCAGCTGCGCCTTCTGCGCGGTCGTCGGCGTGCCCTGCGGGGTCAGCGCGAGGAAGTCGACGCCGAGCTGGGCCCGGTCGGCCGAGCCGCCGTAGCGGCAGCCCTGGACGACGAGCTCTTGGCCCTTCTTCACGAAGCTTTCGGCGAGTTCGTGGGTGCGCAACGCCGCGGAGGCGGCGACCACGGCGCCCGTCGTCTTGTCGAACACGGCGACGTCCCAGTCGCCTTCGGTGCCCGAGGCCGGCTTCAGCCGGGCCTGGACGAGACCGTCCACAGTGGACGTGACCTCACGGCGATCGGTGCCCGAAGTGCCCTTGGGCAGCACTTTCGCGAAGCACGAGCGCGGTGCCGATTTGTCGGCACGCAGGATGTTCTGGGCGGCGCCGGCGGTACCGGCGGGTAACGTGACGAACGCCGCCGACAGCGCGACGACCGAAGCCGCCAGCACCAGTCTTCTTGGTGAATTCCCCACAGGCAAAGACCTCCTTGACGAGGCCGGCACAGCACGGACGTACCGGTAGCGAGTGACCGTAATGGACGAAAACGGGCTGCGGTAACCGCCGTAAGTCGTACAGCCTTGACCCCGTTTTCACACCAAGGTTCGCCCGAAAGAACCTTTACCGGGAGTTCAACCGCCGGTCGGCTACTGTCGGTTCATGGTCACGGTCCCTGCGCGACGGACGTCGCTCGCGGTTTCGCTGAGCGGCATCGCCGCCCTCGCGATCGGCGCCGCGCTGGTACTGCTGCTGCAGGTCATCCCGCCGACCGACCAGATCAGCGCGACCCGCCGCACGATCAGCGAGTACGGGCTGTCGGACCACAAGTGGCTGTTCGACCTCGCGGTGGTCCTGGTGGCGCTCGGCTCGGCGACCGGGCTCGCCGTCCTGCACAGCCAACGACGGCTGCCCGGGCCCGCGGCCCTCCTGGGTACATTGTGGACGGTCGGGTTGCTGGTCATCGTGGCCTTCCCGAAGCCGGACTGGGCCACGGTCTCGCGCTCGGACTTCGGCGGCACGCTGCACCGGATCGCGAGCGTGGTGGCCTTCGTCGCACTCCCGCTGGCCGTGCTGGTCGCGGCCCGCGCGGCGTTCCCGGACTCCCCCGGCCGCCGGTGGCTGGCCCGCGTGCTCGCGCTCACGTCGCTGGCCTGGTTCGCGGTGATCCTCGGGGCGGTCGTGGTCGCCGCGGTGGACGGCGGCCGCTGGTGGACGCTCATCCCGCTCGGCCTCGTCGAACGCGGGATGGCGCTGACCGAGCTGGTCGCGCTGGGCGTCCTGCTCGCTCCGGCGCGTTCTCAGGCTCGGTAGAGCTCGGTCAGCAGCGCGGCGGCCAGGTGCGTCGCCGGGTGCGCGTCGCGGTGGCGCCAGATCAGCCGGACCGGGACGCGGTCCGCGTCGCGCAGCGGCCGGTAGCGGATTCCGTCGCGCCGATACTGCGCCGCGGTCGCCTCGGGGGTGACGCCGACGCAGCGCCCGGTCGCGATGGCCGCCAGCCAGTCGTCGATGTCGTGGGTGTACTCCACCGCCGGCCGGGCGTCGTCGGGCCACAGGTCCGGCGCCGTGGTGCCGGTGCGCCGGTCGACGACGAGCGTGCGATCGCTCAGCTCGGCGAACCCGATCACCCGCCGCCGCGCCCACGGGTCGTCGGACGCGAGGGCGACGCAGCGGCGTTCGTGGCCGACGAGCACGTGGGAGTACCGGCGCGTGTCGACGGCCGTGCGGACGACGGCCAGGTCGCAGCGCCCCTCGGCCAGGCCGCCGGTGGCCGTGTTGGTCCGCACCAGCTGGAGCTCGACGTCCGGGTACCGGTCGTGCCAGCGCCGCTGGAACTCCGTGGTGTGCCGCCCCACGGCCGACCACGCGTGCCCGAGCCGCAGCCGGGTGTGCCCGGTCGTGACCTCGTGCACCAGCGTCTCGGCGTCGGCCAGCAGGACCCGCGCCCGGGCGAGGACCGTGACGCCGGCCGTCGTGGGCTCGACGGTCCGGCTCGTGCGGTGCAGCAGCCGCACGCCGAGCACCCGCTCCAGCGCGAGCAGCGTCCGCGACACCGTCGCCTGGGAGACGCCGAGCTCGATCGCGGCGTCGGTGAAGCTCCCGGTGTCCACGACCGCGACGAGGTGCCGCAGGTGGCGCAGCTCCAGCGAGGCATCCATGCATCCAGCGTATAGCCGACGTGTCGGATGCATTTTGCGTATGCGGCATCGGCGCTGATAGTCGGGGCATGACGAGCGCAGGACGCTGGCGCGGGGCGGCGCTGATGACGGGCAGCGGGCTGTCCAACCAGGTCGGGGCGTCGGTCGCGGCCCTGGCTTTCCCCCAGCTCGGGCCGGCGGGCGTCGTCGCCGTCCGCCAGTGGGTCGCGGCCGTCGTGCTGCTGGCGGCCGCGCGGCCGCGGCTGCGCGGGTTCTCCGCGGCGCAGTGGCGGCTCGTCCTGGCCCTGGCGCTGGTGTTCGGGACGATGAACCTCTCGCTCTACAGCGCGGTCGACCGCGTCGGCCTCGGCCTGGCCGTCACGCTGGAGTTCCTCGGCCCGCTGGCCGTCGCCCTCGCCGGGTCGCGGCGGCGCGGCGACCTGCTGTGCGCGCTGGCCGCGGCGGCGGCCGTCGTGGTCCTGGTCCGGCCGCGGCCGAGCACGGACTACCTCGGCATCGGCCTGGCGCTGCTCGCCGCCGCGTGCTGGGCGGGCTACATCCTGCTCAACCGCGCGGTGGGCGCGCGCATCCCCGGCGTCGCGGGCCCGGCGGCCGCCGCGGGCGCGTCCGGGCTGGCGTACGTGCCGGTCGGCGTCTGGGCGATGATCGCGCACCGGCCGGGCCTCGGCGCCGTCCTGGCCGCGGTGACCGCCGGCGTGCTGTCGTCGGCCGTGCCGATGCTGGCCGACCTGCTGACGCTGCGCCGGGTCCCGGCCTCGGTGTTCGGCACGGTGATGAGCGTGAACCCGGTCCTGGCGGCGCTGGTCGGCTGGGTGGTCCTCGGCCAGCGACTCGAAGCGCTTTCCTGGGCGGCGATCGGCGTGATCGTCGCGGTCAACGTCCTCGCTGTGACAACACCGGCTCCGTCGTCTCCGTCAGCCGCGGGTCCGGCCGCTCCCCCGACATCGCCAGGAACCCCCGTGCCACCCGGAGCAGCAGCGGCCAGTTCTTCGGGTTCTTCTTGTCCACCCCGCCGATCAGCTGCTTGAGCATCGAGAGCGTGTCGAAGTAGATGCGCTCGCAGACGAGCTTCTCGCCGGCGTCGAACACGAAGTAGGCGGTCATGCGGACGCGGAAGCGGGACCCGGTCGCCGGGATCGCGCCGAGCGGGCCGAGGTGCGTGCCCAGCAGCCAGAACTCGACGACGACCGCGTCGGCGCTGTGCCGCAGCGCGATCAGCTCGTGGCGCTGGTCGGGGAACGCGGTGCGCGTGTCGTGGTAGTAGCCGCGGACGGCGCCGTCGCCGTCGTGGACGGTCATCGTCGCGACGACCTCGTAGTGCGGGTGCGGGAACGTCGAGAGCGTCGCGTCCCAGTCCTGCGCGACCTCGTCGCGGAAGTGGTCGAGCACCAGCTTCTGCCGGGCCGCGAGGACGTCGGGTGCGGGGATGTCGAACTCGGTCATCGGCGCTCCTTAAATCTACGGTGTAGGTAATCCACGATAACCTACACTGTAGGCACGTCGAAGGAAGGGGACGTCGTGACGGTGCTCGACGCAGCTCTGGCCCGGGCGAAGCCCGCCATCCGGTGGGGCCTCGGCCACGCGCTCCCCCGCACCGTGCTGCGCCGCGAAGCCCGGCGCGGCGACCTCCAGGGGCGGATGGTCGTCGCCGCGGCCGACGGACGCGACCTCACCGGGCTGTTCGAGGAGATCCGCGCCGCCGGCCCGCTCGCCCGCACCCGCTTCGGCTGGATGACCACGACCCACGCGGCGGTCCGCGAGGTGCTGTCCGGCGACGCCTTCCGCGTCGGCGTCATCGGCTCCGACGGCTCGCCGCTCGGCCGGCTCGTCGAATGGTCGGCCGGCGAGCACCTGCACCCGGTGCGGCCGCCGTCGCTGCTCGCGGTCAACCCGCCCGAGCACACCCGCTACCGCAAGCTGGTCACCGGCGTGTTCACCGTGCGCGCCGTCGAGCAGCTGCGCGGCCGCGTCCAGGAGATCGCGGACGGCCTGCTCGACGGGCTCGACCCCGGCCGCCCGCTCGACCTCGTCGAGTCCTACTGCGGCTTGCTCCCGGTGACCGTCATCAGCGAGATCCTCGGCGTGCCGCCGGCCGACCTCGGCAAGGTGCTGTCGCTGGGCGCGGCCGCCGCGCCCAGCCTCGACCTCGGCCTCGGCTGGCGCACGTTCCGCCACGTCGAGACGGCCCTGGGCGAGTTCGACGCCTGGCTCGGCGAGCACCTCGCCCACCTGCGCCGGAACCCCGGCAAGGACCTGTTCAGCAAGCTCGTCGCGGCCCGCGACGACGGCGTCGGCCTCACCGAGACGGAGCTGAAGTCCACCGCGGGCCTGGTGCTGGCGGCCGGCTTCGAAACGACCGTCAACCTGCTCGGCAGCGGGATCGCCCTGCTCGCGAACGACCCCGGGCAGCTCGCCGTGCTGCGCGAGCGGCCGGAGCTGTGGGGCAACGCCGTCGAGGAGGTCCTGCGGTACGACCCGCCGGTCCTGCTGACCGGCCGGCTGGCGACGCGCGCCACCGAAGTCGCCGGGGTTTCCCTGCCGCGCGGGGCGCTGGTGACCACCGTACTGGCCGGCGCGAACCGCGACCCGTCGGTGTTCGCCGATCCGGGCACCTTCGACGTGACGCGGGCCGGCGCGCGCGACCACGTGTCCTTCGGCGCCGGCCGCCACCACTGCCTGGGCGCTTCTCTCGCGCGCATGGAGGGCGAGATCGGGCTGCGCACGATCTTCGACCGGTTCCCCGGACTGCGCGTGCTGCCCGGCGGCCGTCGCCGGGAGACGCGGATCCTGCGCGGCTACGAAACCCTGCCCGCGGTGCTCTCCTCGTGACGGCCCGGCGGGGGCGTCCGCCCAGGGACGCGGACGTTTTGTCTCGCGCGCGGATCCTGAAGGAGGCGCTCGCGCTCGTCGACGAAGAGGGCCTCGAAGCGGTCAGCATGCGCAAGCTCGCGCGCCGGCTCGGGGTCGACCCGATGAGCCTGTACAACCACGTCGACGGCAAGGACGCCCTGCTGGACGGGGTCGCCGAGGTCCTGCTGGCCGCGATCCCTTCGCCGCCAACGGGAACGGGCCTGCGGGAGACGATGTCCGCGCTGGCGCACGGGTTCCGGGCCGCGATGCTCGGCCACCCGCGCGCGGCGCCGCTCGTGCTCACCCGCCAGCTCGCGTCGATGACGGCGCTGGCCCCCGTAGAGGCCGTGCTCGGCCCGCTGCTCGCGGCGGGCTACCCGCCGGACCGCGCGGTGCACGGGCTGCGGGCGGTCTTGGCGTTCCTGATCGGGACGCTGATGCGGGAGGTCGACGCGGCGCCGACGTTCAGCGGTACCGGCGACCCGGGCCGGCTCGCGGACCTTTCGGCGTCGGGGTTGCCCGCGGTCGTCGCGGCGGCGCCGTACCTCGCGGTGTGCGACCACGAAGCGGAGTTCGAGTTCGGGCTGGGCATCCTGCTCGACGCGCTCGCGCCGTGACTCAGCGGATCCGCTCGTGCAGGGCCGCCATGCGGGCGTCGAGGTCGGCCGCCGTCCGGGCCGCGGCCGCGAGCTCGCCCGCGAAGTCCTCCGGGACGCTGTCGGCGTACTTGTAGGAGAGCTTGTGCTCGACCGCGGCCCAGAAGTCCATCGCGATGGTGCGCAGCTGGACCTCGACCTTGACCTTCTCGACCCGGTCGGACAGGAACACCGGGATCCGGACGATCAGGTGCAGGCTGCGGTAGCCGTTCGCCTTCGGGCGCGCGATGTAGTCCTTGGTGCGCAGCAGCTCGACGTCGTCCTGGGCGGTGAGCATGCGGGCGACGTGGTGGACGTCGGAGACGAACGGGCAGACCACGCGGATGCCGGCGATGTCGTCGAGGACGTGCGCGACGGCGATCCAATCGTCGCCCAGGCCGCGCCGGCGGACCTTCTCCTTGATCGCCTCCGGCCGCTTGACCCGGCTCGTGATGTGCTCGATCGGGTCGTGGCGGTGGACGAAGTCGAACTCCTCGCTGAGGATCCGCAGTTTCGTCATCAGCTCTTCGATGGCGAACTTGTACATCAGCAGGAATCGCGGGAGCTGCCCGGCGACGGCGAGCTCGTCGGCCGCCTCCCGCAGGTCCTCGGCCGCCGGATCGGTGGTCACTGAAGCCTCGTGCTGTCGTCGGTCGTGGGCGCGCACCAGGTTACTGCGCTCAACCGGATCAACGAGCACCGGCGGGCCGGAGTTCCCGCCGGTCACCGGATCGGGTCATCGCGCGGGTCACCGAAACCGTAGAGCACCTGCACGAGGACGCCGTAGGTCATGCGCGTGGCGCCGAGCACGGCTTCGTAGGCGGCGGCCGTCGCGGGCGGCGGGGTGAAGCTGCGATCGCCGACGAACCCGCGGTCGCCGACGACGTGGGCGTGGTGTCGACGGAGCCGGACGGCACCGCGACCCGGACCGGGGCGCGGGGCCGTGGGTCCGGGCCGGGGCAGCCGGGGTGCTCCACGAAGTCAGTGTGGCACTTCGCGCTGACGGAGGGTGTGCACCGGCCCGCCGCCGGTGCACACCCTCCTGGTCTCACTTTCCTTCGGTAGCGGACTCGGTAGCGGTTTCGGTGGTGGTGTCGGCGGTGGCGGTCCCGGTCGCGGTCTCGCCCTGGGCCGAAGCGGCGACGCACTTCTCCGCCACCGCGGCCGCGGCTGCCTGCTCCGCCTCGTCGCCGGCCGCCTTGTTCTTGTCCTTCGCCTTGGCCTTCTGCTGGCCGTTGCCGTTCTGGTCGGCGGCCATGCCCTGCTGGTCCGCGGCGGCGGCGCCGGCGGCGGCTTGGGTGACGCAGTCGAGAACGGCGGCGCAGTCCTGATCGGCGACGACGTTCTGAGCCGCGGCTTCGTCCTGCGCTGCGGCTTCGTCCTGGGCCGCCATGCCGTTCTGGTCGGCCGCGCCGTTCTGGTCGGCCATACCGTTCTCGTTGGCCGTGCCGTTCTGCTGGGCCATGCCGTTCTGGTCGGCCATGCCGTTCTGGTCGACCATGCCGTTCTCGTCGGCAGCGCCGTTCTGCTGGGCCATGCCGTTCTGGTCGGCCATGCCGTTCTGCTGGGCCGCGCCGTTCTGCTTGGCCTTGCCGTTGCCGTTCGCCATGCCGTTCTCGGCGGCCATGCCGTTGGCGTCGGCGGCTCCCGCGGCCTGGGCCACGCACTGCTCGACCACTTCACAAGCCTGGGCGGCCGCGTCGTCCTGAGCGGCCGCGTCCTGCTCGCCGGCCATGGCGTTCTCGTCGGCGGCGCCGTTCTCCGCCGCCTTGCCCTTCTGCTTCGCCTTGCCGGCCTTGCCCTGGTCGGCGGCTTCCTGCCGGTCGGCCATCCCGTTCTCAGCAGCCACACCGTTCTGGTCGGCCATACCGTTCTCGGCGGCCATACCGCTGCCGTCGGCCATGCCGTTCTGGTCCGCCGCGCCGTTCTCGGCCGCCGCGCCCTGCTGGGCGGCCTTGCCGTTCTTCGCCTTGCCGTTGCCCTCGGCCATGCCGTTCGCGCCGGCCTGGGCGTCCTCTTCGGCGACTGCGTCCTGCTCGGCCGCTCCCGCGATCGCCGCGCACTGGGCCGCGACCGCGTTCGCCGCCACCTCTCCGCCGCAGCCGGCCGCCGCGCGGCGCTGCTGGATCTGGTCGACCACCGCCTGGCGATTGGCTATCCGGGCCGCCGACTGGGCGTCCGGGGCCGCCTGCTGGCCCGCGATGAACGTCAGGTTGTTCTGCAGCGCCGTGTCCAGGCCGCCGCAGCTCTCCGTCGCCGCGTTGCTCGCCGGGCTGCTGAGGGCGATCGCCGTCGCTGTCGCCCCCGCGACTCCCAGCAGCGCCGCCAGCCCGATCGTGGCCTGTTTGCGGTGTCGTCCGGTACTGCGTCCGTGGGGCATCAGCCCCTCCTCTCGGGTCGCCACCTCACCCAGGCACACGGGGCCCCGCCGTGAATGGTTCACCGATCACCGAAAGGGATTTACCGACACCGTCCACTGTGGACGCATGATCGGGCTTCGACCAGCTGGTCAGCCGAGGTCGGCCAGCTGCGGCACGGCCGGGGCCATGCCCTCGATCCACGCCGCCGGCGAGCCCGGGGTCGGCGTGACGATCGCCGTCCGGATCCCGAGCTTCGCGTAGCCCGCCATCGCGCGGACGAAGTCGTCGCGGGTTTCCGGCGTCGGACGGGGGTTGTTGGCCAGGACCGTCTTGCGGATTTCGTCGTAGTCGCGGCCGACGTCGTCGCAGTGGCCGCGCAGCACGTCCAGCTTGTGCGCCACATCCGAAGGCGACGACGCGAACAGGTTGCACGCGTCGCCGTACTGCGCGACGAGCCGCAGTGTCTTACGCTCTCCCCCGCCGCCGATGAGCACCTTCGGCCGGCTGATCGGCTGGGGCGAGCAGAGCGTCTCGGCGAGCTGGTAGTGCTTGCCCTCGAACGGGCCGTTGTCCGCCGGGTCCCACATCTGCCCGCAGATGCGCAGCGTCTCCTCCAGCCGCTCGAACCGCTCGGCGATCGGCGGGAACGGCACGCCCATGCCCCGGTGCTCGCGTTCGAACCAGGCCGCACCGACGCCGAGCGCGGCCCGGCCGCCCGAAAGGACGTCGAGGGTGGTGACGATCTTCGCGAGCAGGCCGGGGTGCCGGTAGGTCACGCCGGTGACGAGCAGGCCGAGCTCGATCCGGGACGTGTGCGCGGCGAGGAAGCCGAGGGTGGTGTAGCCCTCCAGCATGTTCGACTCGGCGGGCAGGCCCGTCGGCTCGATCTGGAAGTAGTGGTCCATGAAGGACAGCCAGGTCGCCCCGGCTTCCTCCGCGGCGGCGCCCACCCGGGCGAGCTCACCGGCGATGGCGGTGGTCCCGCCGTCGATGTCGAAGATGGGGAGGTGGAAACCGAGTTCCATGAAGCGTTCTCCTGACGTGCGGTCGGCGTGACCCTCACGCTAGGGCCTGGAGCGCGCTCCAGGTCAAGCCGACGCGGCCATCGTTCTCCCCCAGCGGTTTCAGCCGCGAGTCGTTGATCACGCCCGACCGCTCAGGCCGACAAGCTACCGCACATTCGCGATCAGGAAGTCCGCCACCTCGGCCGGTCCGCCGGCGCCGGTCGTCACCGGGACGCCCGCCGCGCGCAGGTGGTCGGCGAACTCCCCCGACTCGCGGCCGCCCTCGATCAGGAACGGCGGCGCCCCCGTGGCCGGGTACGTCAGCGGGCTCGCCGCGCGCAGCGTCGCCGGGTCGCGGCCCAGCGCCAGCAGGATCGACGCCCGGGTGAGCGGGTCCTGGCCCGCGAAGCTGAACTCGGCCGGGGCGTCCAGCGCCGCCACCGCCCGGATCGGGCGGTCGGGGTCCCCGGCCACGCCGAGCAGCGACGCCAGCGTGCCACCGGTTCCCGTGCCCACGGCCGAGATCCGCGCCGGGTCGACGTTCAGCGCCGCCGCGTTGGTCTCGAGGAACCGGACCGCGCACTTCGCGTCCGTCAGCGGCGCCGGCCAACGGGCCGCGGGCGCGAGGCGGTAGTCGATCGAGGCGACCGCGAACCCCCGCGCCGTAAGCGCGTCGCGCAGCGGGACGAGCCGTGAGCCGCCGAGCAGCGCGCCCGGGCCGGCCGGCTTCCGGTTGCCGAGGACGAGGCCACCGCCGTGCAGGAACAACGCCACCGGGGCGGCCCGGGCGTCCGGGCGTGGGCGGGCGATGTCCATGACGAGGGAGATCCCGTCCGGGCGGCAGTACTCGACCGTGCTGCCGTCGAGCAGCGTCGAGGCCGTCTTGCCGCTGATGTTGTCGCCGGCCGCGACCGTTCCCGCGGTGGCGGTCGCGAGCACCAGCAGGAGCACGGGGAACAGCACGATCCACGCCGCCACGCGCCGCGCCGTCGACGGCCGCGGGTGCGCCCTCCGCCGGGCCACGACGAGGAAACCGAAGACGGCGATGACCTGCAGCGCGGCCGCGGCGTAGTCGGTGAAGCCGACGACCGTGTCCGCCGGCTGCCAGGGGTCGAAGCGCGTCAGCAGCCCGAGCGGCCGGCTCGCCACCCACAACGCGAGGCTCGCGGTGGCGACGAGGGCACCGGCCCGGGCGGTCTTGCGGGTCGGCCACCCGAGCACGGCGACGAAAGCGACGAACTCGACGGCGGCGAACAGGCCGAACAGCATCGCGTAGAACTGCCAGACCTGCCACAGCGCGGCGAGCGACGCGGCCGGGATCAAGGCGCCGCCGAGAGCGGCGAAAGCGGCCGTGACCAGCACCGGACCGCGGCGCAGCGGCGGCGGCGTGGCGGAGCGCCCGGTCGTCGACGGGTGGCGTGTGCCGGAGTACCCGTCGACGACCTTCATGGCGCCAGTGTCACCCCGTCGCGGGGTCCGCCGCCACGCATCGGGCGAACCGGGCCGGATCGGCTACTTGCGTGCGGCCGTGTAGTTCCGGAACAGCAGGTACGTGTCCAGGATGTCGGACGAGGTGCTCTCGACCGAGCGGTAGATCCCCCACTTGGGGCGCACGTAGTCACCCTGGTCGGGGTTGTTCACCGAGGACATGCTGCCCTGCGCGGCGACCGGCGCACCGGATCCGGTGCCGTTGCGGATGACGCACGACGCCTTGCCCTTCGAGCCCGGCGTGAAGGTCCATTCGATGGTGATCCACTTGTTCCGCAGCGGCGAGAGGTCGGTGGCCGCGATGCTCGGCGACCCGGAGTTGGCGTAGGCGCGGGCGTTGAGCATCTCCTTGCTGCCACTGCGGGTCAGGTCCAGCGTCACCCACGGGCCGCCGTTGGTCGACGGGGTCTTGGTCTGGAAGATGTGGGTGAACTTGCTGGTGCCGTGCAGGGTGCCCGGGATGTACATCTCGTAGGAGAGCGTCCACGTCTCGCCGTCGTGCATCTTGAGCGTGGTGCCGTTCTGGACCATGCCCTTGGACTCGGTGCGCTGGCGGTCGCCGCCGCCGGTGGTGTCGCGGTCGTCCTTCCAGATGGTGAAGCGGTAGTGGTCGCCTTCGACCACGACGTACTTGCGGTCGGGGTGGTGGTTGCCGCGGTCGGCCTCGATGCCCTCGAAGGCCTTGAGACCGTCGGCGGCGGGGTCGGGGTGCCACAGCGGGGCCGCTTGGGCGGGCAGCGCGGTGCACAGCATGAGCGGGACGGCGAGAACGACGGCCATCCGGCGGGGGAACTTCGGCATCATCGGTGTGTCCTTCCTGGCGAGAAGTTCGGCAGGGGTGCACATCGGTCGGCGGACGGACCCGGCGAACCGGGCTGGACATCCGATGTCTAGCGCCACGAAGTTAGCGCTTTCCGGCACTCATTGGCAAGAAGTTGCGCCACTTGGTCCGCGATTCATCGGATGGATAGGCCGTCCCCTGGCTGGTGCTGTTCCACGGCTTCACCGGCACCGGCCGGACCGGCGGCGTCCTCGCCGAGCACGGCCACCGGTGAGCTACCCGCCACCGGCAGGCGCGTAGATCGTCAAGCGCAGCGCCGGGTCCTCGGCGGCCTGGAACGTCGCGTAGTCGAACACCTCCGGCTCGGGCCGGTGCAGCGTCTTCCGCCCGGGTCCGCTCCGGCCGACCGCGTGGCGGTCCCACCACGCGGGGAACTCCGGACAGCCGGCCCGCAGCCGGGCCGCGAGCCCGGTGAACGCCGGGTCGCCGGCCCACAGGTCGTGCGCGGCGTGGAACTGCGCCACCGTGTGCTCGGCCTGCGCGGCCCAGCCGGCGCCGAACAGCCGCCGCCCCTGCTCGCCGAGCAGCAGGAACACCAGGACGTTCCGGTCCGCCTCCGGCAGCGCGCCGAAGTCCGTGAACAGCTCGGCCGCCGCGGGGTTCCAGGCCAGGACGTCCCAGCGTCGCCCCGTCACGTACGCGGGCTCGCTCAGGCCCTCGACGAGCCGCCGGGTGGCTTCCGGCACCCGCTCGCGGCGGAACGGGGTCCGGGCCGGGTTCCGGGCCAGGGCCCGCAGGTGGGCGCGCTCGGCGTCGTCCAGCCGCAGGGCTCCCGCGAGGGCCTCGACCGTCGCGGACGACGGGCTGACCGTGCGGCCCTGCTCGAGCCGGATGTACCAGTCGACCCCGATGCCGGCCAGCTCGGCGACCTCTTCGCGACGCAGGCCGGGCGTCCGGCGGCGGCGCCGGTCCGGCAGCCCGAGCGCCGCCGGGCTCAGCCGCTCGCGGCGGGACCGCAGGAACTCCCCCAGCCCGGCGCGGGCCACGTCCGGCATGACGACCTCCGCCTGGCACTCGGTAGACCCAGGA
The DNA here is from genome assembly GCA_049998055.1 of Amycolatopsis sp. cmx-4-37. Taxonomy (GTDB): domain Bacteria; phylum Actinomycetota; class Actinomycetes; order Mycobacteriales; family Pseudonocardiaceae; genus Amycolatopsis. Next base: position 378,716 of record JAEBEK010000001.1, read on the forward strand.
TGATACCAGGCCTGGATGTCCCGCTCGCTCTTCCCGACGATGGGGACATGAAAGCCGCTGTCCTCGAAGAATTCGGCCGACCGCTGTCGGTGCGCGAAGTCCCCGCCCCGACGCTCGGCACCGGAGAAGTCCTGGTCGACGTCGTCGCCGCACCCGTGCTGCCCTACGCGGCCGAGGTGTTCCGCGGCGAGCGGAACTACCAGCTCACCCTGCCGGTCGTGCCCGGCGCCGGCGCGATCGGCCGGGTGCGCGCGACCGGACCGGACTCGACCCGCCGGGCCCCCGGCGACTGGGTGCTGTGCGATCCGGTGATCCGCTCCCGCGATGACGCGCTCACCCCGGACATCACGCTGCAGGGCCTGAGCGCGCGGGGCGAGGGCGGTCTGTTCCTGCAGCGTCACTTCGGCCACGGCGCCTACGCCGAACAGCTCCTCCTCCCGACCGAGAACGCGATCCCCCTCGGGCCGATCGACCCGGCGGAAGCCGGCCGGTGGACCGCGCTCACGCTGTGTCTCGTGCCCTACGGCGGCTTGCTCGCGGCCGGCCTGCGCCCCGGCGAGATCGTGCTGGTCAGCGGCGCCACCGGGAACTTCGGGAGCGCGGGGGTCGCCGTCGCGCTCGCCATGGGCGCGGCGTGCGTGGTGGCACCGGGCCGCGACGAAGCCGCCCTCGACGACCTGGAACGGCGGTTCGGCGCCCGCGTCCGGACTGTGCGGCTCACCGGCGACGACGACACGGCCCGCCTGCGCGACGCGGCGCCGGGCCCGATCGACGTCGTCCTCGACCTGCTGCCGCCCTCGGCGAGCACCGCGCCCGTGCGCGCCGCGGCGATGGCGGTCCGCGAGTACGGCCGGATCGTGCTGATGGGCGGGGTCGGCATGCTCGGCGGCGACGACCTCGCCCTGCCCTACCCCTGGCTCATGCGCAACGGCATCACGGTGCGCGGCCAGTGGATGCAGCCGCGGACGGCGAACACGAGCATGATCGCCCTCGCCCGGTCCGGTTTGCTCGACCTCGGCCAGTTCGCCGTCACGGAGTTCGGCCTCGACGACATCGCGGGCGCCCTCGACCACGCGGCGAGCGGCCGGACGCGGTTCGCCCTCACGGTCGTCCGTCCGTGAGTAGCTTCGAAGGATGACCCGACTCGCCCGCCACGACAAGATCGCCGCCGCCCTCGAAGACGCGCCCGGCGACATCCTCGCCGACGCGCGTCCGCTCGGCACCGGGATCGGCGGGTCGACCTGGCTGCTGCGGGTGGCGGGCGAGCCCGTCTTCGTCAAACGGGTCGCGCTCACCGACGTCGAGCTGCGGCACGAAGGCTCGACGGCCGACTTCTACGGACTGCCGCCGTGGTCGCACTACGGGGTCGGCTCCGCGGGCGGCGGGGCCTGGCTGGCAGCGCACCTGACGACGACCGAGTGGGTCCGCACCGGCGAGTGCGGGAACTTCCCGCTCCTGCACCACTGGCGGATCCTCGACGGGCTGCCGCGCCCCCACGCCGACATCGAGCGGGACGTCGCGTTCTGGCACGGCGACCCGGGCGTCCGGCGCCGGCTCGAAGCCCTCGCCGGCGCCACCACCGACCTCGTGTTGTTCCTCGAGTACCTGCCGCAGGACCTCGCGCACTGGCTCGACGGCAACCCCGGCGGCGTGCCGCTGGCCCACCGTGACCTGCGCGGCATCACCGAGTTCCTGGCCGGGAAGGGTGTCCAGCACTTCGACGCGCACTTCGCGAACATCCTCGCCGACGGGGAACGGCTGTACCTCACCGACTTCGGGCTCGCGGCGATGCCGGACTTCGCGCTTTCGGCGGCCGAAGCGGAGTTCCTCGCCGAGCACTCCGAGCACGACCGGGCCTACGTGCTGGCCCGCCTGGTGAACTGGACCGTCCGGCACCACCTCGAGGACGCGGACGACCTCGGCCGCTACGCCCCACTGGCCGAGGTCGTCAACGACTTCTACTTCGCGCTGCACACCGAAAGCCGCAAGACGCCGTACCCCAAAGACGAAATCGCTCAGCAGTTGGAACGCGCCGGCTTGCCCGCGAACCGGTCACCCAGGTAGTTCACGACGTCGCCGGCGGAGAACGCCAGCGTCGTCACGTGTTCGCCGAGGTAAGTGCCCCACGTGACGGCCACCCCGGCCGCGCAGTACTCGCGCCGCAGCGTCCGCGCCTGCGACAGCGGGATGATCTCGTCGGCGCCGCCGTGGAACAGGAAGATCGGCGCCTTCGGCGGGCGGGCGCCCAGCTCGTTCTCGGCCAGCCGGGCCTGCCACTTCGGGGTCGTCAGCGGGTTCGACGTCGTGTAGTCGGCGATGTGCCCGAAGGCGTAGCCGAACACGGCGTCGACGCACGCGTCCTGCTGCGTCTCGTACAACGTGCGGCCACGCTCGTTGAGATACGCGGGCAGGTCCAGCTCCGGGTAGGCCGCGTCCAGGCCCAGCGCCGAAAGCAACAGGAAGCCGAACCCGACACTGCCGTCGAGGCCCCGAGCCACGACGTTCAGGTCCGCGGGCGTCCCGCCGGCCGTGATGCCCGCGACCTGCAGCTCCGGTGCGTACGACGGCGCCAGCTCGCCCGCCCACGCCGCTCCCCCGCCGCCCTGCGAGTACCCCGAGAAGGCGACCGGGCCGCCGGCGGTCAGGCCCGCCGCCGGCAGCCGGGTGGCCGCGCGGGCCGCGTCGATCACCGTGTGGCCTTCCGACCGGCCGACGATGTAGGTGTGCAGACCGGGCGTGCCGAGGCCCTCGTAGTCGGTGATCGCGACGGCCCAGCCGCGGCTCAGCATCACGTCGACGAACACCGGTTTTTCGTAGTCCGGCTGGAACTTCGACGGCGCGCAGCGGTCGCCGATGCCGCGGGTACCGCTGGCCACCGACACGATCGGGCGCGGGCCGGCACCGGTCCACGGCGTCGCCGGCACCAGGACGCGGCCCGACACCGCGATCGGCGTGTCCGTCGCGGACCTCGACCGGTACAGCACCAGATAGCCCTTGGTGCCGGCCGAGTCCGGCAGCGGCCGCCACCGGACGACGTCGCCGTCGGCGCCGTCCGGCAGCGGGCTCGGCGGCGTGTAGAAGGCGTCGCCGGCCGGATCTTGCGGCGGATCAACGGCGGCCGTCACCGGTCCGGCGGTGAGCACCAGCAGAACGACGGCCGACAGGACCGTCCACAAGCGACGCATGAGCACTCCGGGGTCAGAAGGGGTCTTCGGCGATCAGGTGGTCCAGCGCCCGTTCGGCGACCGCGGCGATGGTCATCGACGGGTTGCAGGCGGCGGTCGTCCCGGGCATCAGCGCGCCGTCGAGCACGTAGAGGCCCTGGTGGCCGAGCACCCGGCCTTCGAGGTCGCAGACCGACCCCATCGCGGCACCGCCGAGCGGGTGCCACGTGCTGGGCACGACGGCGGTCGTGTCGAGCAGCACGCCGAGCGGGCCGGCGATGCGGGAGATGCGTTCGTGGATGCGCGCGCTCAGCTTCGCGTCGGCGTTCGAGGGCCAGTGCAGGACGGCGTCGTCCTTCGCGGCGTCGTAGACGAACCGGCCGCGGCCGGCGCTGATGCCGTACCCGACGAGCATCGTGGTCCGCAGGTCCGGCAGCGGGGGCAGCGACGCCTGGATGACGGTGTTGGCGGTCGCGGGGTCGTCCCACTCCTTGCTGCCGTAGACGACCGGGCCGCCCTGCGGTGCGCCGAAGTCGTCGGCGAGGTTCGTCCAGGTGTAGATGCGGTCGCCGTTGGTGCCCCACCCGGCGCCGAGCGCGTCGGGCAGGTCGGGGATGTCGCCCTTCGCGCCCGGGCGCATCAGCAGCTTGGTCGTGTTCGCCGTGCCGGCCGCCATGACGAGTGCCTTCGCGGTCAGGACCTTCTTCTCCAGCACTGTTCCGGAGGTGTCGATGCGGTCGACGCGGCTCTCCCAGCGGCCGTCGGACGCGAGCGCGAGGTCGGTGACGTGGTGCAAAATCGCGACGGTGCAGCGGCCGGTGGCTTCGGCGGCGGCGAGGTAGGTGACGTCGACCGAGTGCTTGCCACCGTTGTTCACCCCGAGCGCGCAGTCGCCGTTGGTGTAGGACGGTTTCACCTCGCCGCGGGTCTCGCGCAGCGCGTAGTCCCAGTCGATCGGCATCGGGATCTTCTCGACGGCGTAGCCCGCGTTGCGCGCGTTGCGCCCCGCAGGACGGTCCGGCGGTTGAGGCTGCGCATGGGCGGCTCCTTCACCGTCTTCCCCGTCGGCGGTGACTGTCGGTGAAGGTAGGACTCCGAACCGAGAGATGGAACGGATTGCCGGTCTCACTACTCGCGAGTAGCATTCCCGGTCATGCGCGCTGTGCGACCGTCCGCGGCCGTGCCCCGGCGCGTCGACGCCCGCCGCAACCGCGAGGCGATCCTGCGCGCGGCCGACGAAGCTTTCAGCGAAGACGCCGACGTGGCGCTGGACGAGGTGGCCCGCCGCGCCGGTCTCGGCCGGGCGACGGTCTACCGGCACTTCCCCGACCGCACGGCATTGGCGCTCGCCGTCGCGGCCCACCACCTGGCGGCGTTCAAGGTCCAGGTGCGGGGCCACGAGTCGTTCCGCGAGCTGCTGCGGGCGGTACTGGCGATGCAGGCCCGGCGGCGCCCGCTCGTCCGGCTGTTCCGCGAGCTGCCGGAGCGCAGCCAGCGCCAGTACACCCACGCCCTGGTTTCCTTGCTGCGCCCCGCTTTCGAGGAAGCGCAACGGGAAGGCAGCGTGCGCGCGGACCTGGAGCCGGCGGATCTGGCGCTGCTCTTCGAGATGCACGAGGCCGCGCTCGTGTCGGGGCTGTCGCCGCGGGAACCGGCGGAACCGGCGGAGCGCCTGGTGCGGGTGTTCCTCGACGGCCTCGCTTGCTCCGAACGTGTGAATGCGGCTCCCCGAGCCGAAGATCCGCAGGTGGGACCACAGAAAAGTGATTGACCGCCGGAAAGCGTGGGTACTTCCGGAACACGGCACCGGCGCCCGGGTTCCAGGTTCCCGCTCACCGGACCGCACCCCCGTCCGTGCCCGGGCCCGCCCGCGGCCACGGCACCGCCACGCACATTTCCCGTCCACCGGAGAGCACCATGACCAACGACTCAGGAGCATGGCACGCCAAACTGCAGCGCGAACAGGAAGCGATCCAGCGCAAGCGAGCGCAACAGGTCTCGCGAACGCCGGCCGGGACGTCCGCCACGCCCCGCTGACCCGACCGTCCACAAAGGATGCCGCGGTGCCCCGGTCGAGGCGCCGCGGCATTCGTCATTCCAGGGGCGTCAGCAGGACTTCCGCGCACTTGCGGAAGGCCGCGACGAGCCGGTTGCGCTCGCCTGAGCGCGTCGCCACCGCCACCTGAGCCGGCTCGACGTCCGTCAGCGGCACGGTCGTCAGGTCCGCGCGGAGCCCGGTGACGTTCCCCGGCGCCGCCGGGATGATCGCCACCGCCTGCCCGCTCGCCACGAGCTCGATCTTGTCCTCGATCGCGTCGATGACCGGGCCACCGGGCGCCGGGCGGCCGTCCGGACGCGGGTCGACGCGCCAGAACGCGTCCCACTCCGGGTCGAGCGCGCGCGGCAGCGGCTCGTCGGCGATGTCGTCGAGCGTCACGGATTCCTTGCCCGCCAACCGGTGGTCGCTCGGCAGCAACACCACGCGCGGCTCGTCGTAGAGCACCGTCACGTGCAGCCGCGCGGCCCGCAGCGGCAGCCGGACGACCGCCACGTCGACGCGGTGCTCCAGCAGCGCCGCGCGGGCGTCGTCCCAGGCGAGGTGCTGGGTGCGCACGTCGGCGTCGGGGTGGCGGCGGCGCAGCTCGCGCACCGCCGGCGTCACGATCAGGTTCCCGGTGTAGCCGACGGTGATCCGGCTGGGCCGCGCGACCGCCCGCGCGTGGGCAGCCGCGTGCGCCGCCGCCCGCAGCAGGTCCACGGCGAGCGGGAGGAACGCCTCGCCGGCCTCGGTGAGCCGCGTGCCCTGCGGGGTCCGGTCCAGCAGGCGGGCACCCACCTGCTGCTCGAGCCGCACGATCTGCCGGCTCAGCGACGACTGCGTGAGGTGCAGTTCGGCGGCGGCGCGGCCGAAGTGCCGGTGTTCGGCGATGACGGCGAAGCCGCGCACCAGGCGTAAGTCGAGGTCGGACACACCGCCAGCCTAGCGCTCTGAACTGTGGTGATGCACGAATCGCGTCACGTCTCGCGAAACAATCATTGGACTCTGGGCACCCGGCGAAGCCACGGTGGAAGAACCACACCACCGGAGAAGGAGTTCCATGACGACCTTGGGCCCCGTCGGCGTCTACCTGCCGATTTCGTTCACCCGCACCCCGCCGGCCGAGAGCCAGCGCGAGGCCGTGCGCCGGCTGGAACGCGCCGGGTACCGGACCGTCTGGACGAACGAGGTCGTCGGCGGCAAGGACGCCCTCGTCCAGCTCGCGGTGCTGCTGGCCGCGACGGACCGGCTGACGTTCGGCACCGGCATCGCGAACATCTGGGCCCGCGAGCCGCAGACCCTGCACGCCGGGGCGGCGTTCTTGGCCGACGCGTACCCGGACCGGCTCGTGCTCGGCGTGGGCGTCGGCTACCCGCAGCAGGCCGAGAGCACCGGCCGGGACTTCGGCAGTCCCCTCGCGACGACGCGCGACTACGTCGGGCGGATGGACGCGGAGACCTGGCCGCCGGCGCCCGAGGCGAAGTATCCCCGGCTCCTCGGCGCGAACGGGCCGAAGATGCTCGCCCTCGCGGGGGAGATCGCGGACGGCGCGCTGCCGGCCAACCTGCCGCCGGCGTTCACCGCCGAGGCCCGGTCGGTGCTCGGCCCGGACAAGCTGCTCGTCGTCGGCTTGGCCGTGGTCCCCGACCCCGACACCGACCGGGCGAAGGCGGCGGCGGTCGAGAAGATCTCGGGGACGCTGAACCTCCCCACGTTCTCCAACGCCTTGCGCCGCTTGGGTTTCCCCCTGGACGACGTCGCCGGGATCGCCGACGCGATCGTCGCCCACGGCAGCCCGGACGCCATCGCGGCCAAGGTGCGCGAGCACCTCGCCGCGGGCGCGGACCACGTCCTGCTCATGCCCCCGACGACCGACGACTTCACCGCCGACGTCGCGGTCCTGGAGCGGCTCGCGCCGGCGTTCGACGGCATCGGCTGACGGGCGAAGGCCCTCTTGACCGAGGGGCACGCGGACTTTACAGTCAGCGTGCCCCGCCTGATGTTAACGCTAACATCATCTGGTCCCGACGTGCCCCGAAGGATCGACAACGATGAAGTTGTTCTCCCCGCGCCGTTTCGGCGTCGTGCTGGCCGTCGTGGCCGCACTCATCCCCCTCGGCACCGCCGGTGCCGCTCCCCCGCCCGGCCCCACCGGCGACAGCACTCGCGCCGCCGCGAGCGCCTTGTCCGTGCCCGGCATCGACGACGTCCGCGGCAACCTCACGCTGCCGGCGGCCGGCGCGGGCGGCACGAGCGTCGCCTGGACGTCGTCCGCTCCCGCCGTCGTCACCCCGACCGGCGAGGTCACCCGGCCGCCGACCGGCGCCAAGCCCGCGAAGGTCGTCCTGACCGCGAAAGTCAGCCTCGGCCGCGAGAGCACCACGCGGCGGTTCACCGCCACCGTCGTCCCGAAGCCGGCCCCGGAGCCCTTGGCGGGCTACAGCTTCTTCTACTTCACCGGCGAAGGCACCTCCGACGGCGAGCAGATCTACTCGGCGCTGAGCAAGGGCAACGACCCGCTGAACTGGACCGAGCTGAACAACGGGCGGCCGGTGCTCAAGTCGAGCCTCGGCGAGCTGGGCGTGCGCGACCCGTTCATCCTGCGCTCGCCCGACGGCGACAAGTTCTACCTGCTCGCCACCGACCTGCGGATCTACGCCGGCCGCGGCTGGGACGCCGCCCAGCGTTCCGGCAGCCGGTCGATCATGGTCTGGGAGTCCACCGACCTGGCGCACTGGTCGCGCCAGCGCAGCGTCCAGGTGTCCCCGCCGACCGCGGGCAACACGTGGGCGCCGGAAGCTTCCTGGGACGCGAAGCGCGGAACGTACGTCGTGTACTGGGCTTCGAAGCTCTACGCCGAGAACGACCCGAACCACACCGGCGACAGCTACAACCGGATGATGTACGCGACCACGCGCGACTTCGTCACCTTCAGCGCGCCGCAGGTGTGGAACGACCCGGGCTATTCGGTGATCGATTCGACGGTCATCAAGGACCAGGACACCTACTACCGGTTCACCAAGGACGAGCGCAACAACACGTCCTCGACGCCGTGCAGCAAGTTCATCACCGAAGAGAAGTCGACCGACCTGCTCGACCCGCACTACGGCTTCGTCGCCGACTGCATCGGCAAGGCGACGGCGACCAGCCCCGGGCTCTCGGCCGGCGAAGGGCCCACCGGGTTCAAGTCCAACACCGAAAACAAGTGGTACGTGTTCATCGACGAGTTCGGCGGCCGGGGTTACGTCCCGTTCGAGTCCACCGACCTGAACTCGGGCCAGTGGACGATGTCGGCGGGCGCGCACCTGCCCGCGTCGCCACGGCACGGCACCGTCCTGCCGGTCACGCAGGCGGAGATGGCCCGGTTGAGCGCTCCCCCGGCGCCGGTGCGGGCCGACGCGAACGGCTTGGTCGCGCGCTGGCCGTTGGACGCGAAGTCGGGGCAGGTCGCGACCGACACGACCGGCCACGGCTACGACGGCGCCCTCGCCGGCGACGTGTCCTGGGCCGGCGGCTCGCTGGCGTTCGGCGGCACGAACGGGCACGTCCAGCTGCCGGACAACCTGCTGACCGGCGCCGCCGCGGCCACCGTGTCCGCCGACGTCCTCGTCGACCCGGCCCAGCAGACGCCGTACTTCCTGTGGGGCTTCGGCAACACGGCGCCGTCCGGGGCCGGCGACGGCTACCTGTTCACCACCGGCGGCACCGCGAGCGGCGGCCTGCGCGGCGCGATCGCGACCGGCAACTGGACGACCGAGCAGCAGGTGGCCTCCAATGGCGGCTTGCCGCGTGGGGTCTGGAAGAACCTGACGCTGACCGTCGGCGACGGCGTAGCGGTGCTGTACCTCGACGGCGTCGAGGTGGGACGCAACGCGAACGCCACGATCAAGCCGTCCGACCTCGGCGGTGGCGTCACGGCGGCGAACTACCTCGGCCGGTCGCTGTACGCAGGCGACAAGTACTTCCACGGCAAGATGAAGGACGTCCGGCTCTACAACCGGGCGCTGACCGGGCTTCAGGTGGCGACACTGCCGTCGAACAGCACGACGATCCGGTCGGTGGAGCTGGCCTCGCTGAAGACACCGGCCGTCATCGACTCCGGCGCGTCGACCGTCGTGCTGCCGGTTCGGCCGGGGACGGACCTGCGCCGGCTGGCGCCGAAGTTCGGGCTGGCGCCGGGCGCCACGATCAAGCCGGACGCCCGGACCGTGGACCTGAGCCGGCCGCGGCGGTTCACGGTGACCGGCGCCGGCGGTGACCGTCGCGTGTGGACGGTCGAGGCGCACGAGACGCGCAGCCCGGTGCTGCCGGGCTTCAACGCCGACCCGAACATCGTCGCGTTCGGCGACACGTACTACCTGTACCCGACGACGGACGGCTTCGACGGCTGGAGCGGCACGAAGTTCTCGGCGTGGTCGTCGAAGAACCTCGTCGACTGGACGAACCAGGGTGTCATCCTCGACCTCGGACCGGACGTCGGCTGGGCGGACAAGAACGCCTGGGCGCCGACGATCACGCAGCGCAACGGGAAGTACTACTTCTACTTCTGCGCCGAGGCCAAGATCGGCGTGGCGGTGAGCGACTCGCCGACCGGCCCGTTCGTCGACTCCGGCAAGCCGCTGATCGCGGCGAACCCCGACGGCGGCCAGGCGATCGACCCGGCGGTGTTCGTCGACGCGAGCGGGCAGCCGTACCTGTACTGGGGCAACGGCAACGCGTACGTGGTGCCGCTGAACGACGACATGGTCTCGTTCGACCCGGCGAAGATCACCCGCCTGACCGGGCTGGACGGCTTCCGCGAGGGCTTGTTCATGGTGCAGCGGAAGGGCACGTACTACCTGAGCTGGTCGATCGACGACACCCGCAGCGAGGACTACCGCGTCGGCTACGCGACGGCGCCGTCGCCGACCGGCCCGTTCACCAACCACGGGCTGATCCTGGGCAAGGACGCCCACCTGGGCATCCTCGGCACGGGTCACAGCTCGATGCTGCAGGTCCCGGGCACGGACGACTGGTACCTGGCCTACCACCGCTTCGGCATCCCGGGCGGCGACGGCACCCACCGCGAAACGACGATCGACAAGCTGACCTTCCGCCGCGACGGGACGATCGTCCCGGTGACGCCCACGCTGGAAAGCGTGCGGCCGGAGCGGGTCCCGCGGTTCCGGGTGAAAGAGTGCCGGGGAAAGGTCCGCTACAGCTGAACCCGGTGGTCCCGGGCTTCGCCGTGGCGGTCGCACGGCTGCCCGGGATCCCGCGGGCACAGCACCCACATCTCCGCCGCGACGACGGAGTAGAGGCGGTACGGCGACGACCCGGACACGTCCTCCCGGGTCACCGGGGTCGCGCCGTCGCCGTTGCGCCGGGGATAGCTCGCCAGGGCGCGGTCGAGCGCGTCGCCCGCCACTTCCCGCGCTTCCCCCACCGCGTAGACGGCTCGCCCGTGGTAAGGCGCGACCGTGGAGTCGAAGACGACCAGGCTGACCCGCGGGCGCTCGGCGAGGTTGCGCGAGTGCCGGGCCCCGGTCTCCGAGATCCAGACGAACGTCTGGTCGTCCGCCGGCGCGAAGTACACCGGGCACGTCCAGGGGCCCCGTCGTCGTCGGTGGTTCCCAGGGTGAGGTAGGCGTTGGCCGAGATCAGGGCGCGGGCGTGGGCCGCGAGGGCGTCGTCTGTCATCAGGCTCACAATTCTGGCACCCGGACGGCGAGATGGAGATCACCGGCGCGCGCGTTTACCACGCATGTGGCGGGGTAATCGTCATCCGTCCTTGATCTTCAGCTTCTTCCCCGCAGGAGTCGTTTGATGACCAGCGTTCTCGAGAACGCCCGCCCGGTCCCGATCCCGCGCCGCCGTCCGGTCGAGTCCGACGCGCTCGCCGAGCTGGCGCACCTCGCCGCGCTGGCCGAGCTCGCCCGGAACTCGTCGCCGTCGCTCATGCACCACGCGATCCTCGCCGGCACCAGCCCCGCGACCGTGGCCGCCGCGGCGAAGATCGACGTCGCCGAGGCGCACGTCCGGTGGCACGCGTGGGCGGAGACCGCGGTGGGTCTCGACGATTACCTGCGCGTGCACGCTGCCTTCGCCGAAGCCGTCGTCGCCCGCCACGAAGCTTTCGAGGACGAACTGTGAAAACCCAGGAGACGACGCTGGCCGACCTCGCCGAACTCGGCGACGCGGCCTCCGAGCTGCTCCGGCAGCTCACCGAGGAGCTGGCGACCGCGGCGTCACGGCGGTGAGGCGGGCCAGCGCCGCCAGACCGCCACGTGCAGGATCACCGCCAGGCTGAGCGCGTTCAACGTCGTGTGGGTCGTCCAGCCCGTGACCAGCCGATCCGGCACCCCGGCCCAGCGCGCGACCAGCGGCAAGCCCACCGACAGCGCCGCGGTCAGCAGCGCCGCCAGCACCAGCACCACGCTGCGGCCGGGCAACGGCGTCAGCCGGATCGCCGGCCACGCCTCGAACAGCATCGCCACCACGAGCACCGACGCGATGGCCGCGCCCGCGACCGCCGCGATCCCCTCCGGTTCCCACGCGAGCCGCACCACCGCGTACGTGGCGAAGCCGCAGGCGAGCACCGCGCTGTGCGCCGTCGCCAGGCGGACCCCGCGCCGGCGGATGCGGGCGAACGGCCAGCCGCGCAGCGCCACGTACCAGGCCATCTGCGCGGCGCCGAGCACCGCGAACCACGCGCCGTAGTCCCCGGCGGGAACCAGGCCCGTCCGGACCAGGCCCAGGAACAGCGCCAGGCCCGCGACCCAGCACACCGCCAACGCCGCGACACCCGGCCACCGCGAGCCGCGGCCCCGCAGCGGCCAGCCTTCTCCGACCAGCGTCAGCTGCAGCATCAGCGTGAAGATGCCCGCGGCCAGCGGCACCGACGCCGTGCCGGTCACGAGCCGGGCGAGCAGCGTCAGCGCCGCTCCCCCGGCCACGACGAGTGCCGTGTCGGAGAAGCCGGACCAGCCGCCGCGCAGCAGGCTGCCCGGCCAGTCCTCCCACCAGAACGCGATCATCGCGACGATCGGCAACGCGAACGTCACCGGCGGCCCGAGGACCTCCAGCGTGCGCGCCGGGCCACCCACGCCTGCCGCGAGCAGCGCGGTCACCGGCAGGACGAAGGCCAGCCCGAACAGCGCCCGCCGGGGCTGATTCCGCCGCGCGTCGGCCAGGGCTTCCGGGGTGAGCGCGTCCGGCTTGCAGACCGCCGGACGATCGTCCACGAGCTGCCTAGAGGAGGTCATCGAGGCGGATCGGCAGCCGGTGGTGGCGCTTCCCCGTGGCGTGGTGCACGGCGTTCGCCACGGCCGCCGCGACCCCGACCATCGCGACCTCGCCGAGCCCCTTCACCCCGACCGGGTTGAACAGCAGGTCCGGCTCGTCCACGAAGGCGACGTCGACGCGGTGGACGTCGGCGTTGACCATGATCGGGTACTCCTCCAGCGTCGAGTTGAGGAAGCCGCCGAACCGGTCGTCGGCCAGGCTCTCCTCGCGCAGCGCCCCGCCGATGCCCCAGACGACGGCGCCGCGCACCTGGCTCGCCGCGGTCACCGGGCTGGCGACCCGGCCGCAGTCGACGACGCTGACCACGCGCGGCACGCGGATCCGGCACGTCGTCGGCTCCACGCGGACCTCGACGAAGTGGGCGACCCAGCTGAACGTGCTGAACTCGGGGAACACCGGACCGGAGATGGCCAGGTGCCCGGCCTTCGCCTGGTCGAGGGCCTCGGGCGGCTGCCCGGGGCCGAGCGCGCTCGCCTCGACCTCGACCGGGTGCCCGGCGCGCTCGACGGCCGCGGCCACGTCGACCTCGCCGGTGTCGGCGGCGTTCAGGTGCTTGCGCAGCTCCCGCAGTCCGGAGTGGACGGCCGGCAGGGCGCTCGCCGTTCCCCACGAACCCGCGGTGAGGTGCTGCGCCGCGAACCGGGTGTCGCCGACGCGCACCTCGACGTCACGCGCGGGGATGCCGAGGTCGTTCGCGACCAGCAGCGCGATCGCCGAGCGGATGCCCTGGCCCATTTCGTGGCCGTCGACGCCGACCGTCACGCACCCGCTCGCCTCGGCGGTCAGGTGCGCGACGGCGGGCACGATGCTGCCCGGGTAGTTGCCGGCGGCCACGCCCCAGCCGATGAACGAGCCGTCGTCGGCGCGCATCGAGCCGGGCTCCGGGTTCCGGTCCGCCCAGCCGAACTCCTCGGCGCCGCGGCGAAGGCATTCGGCGAGGAACCGGGTGGAGAACGGCCGTCCGGTTACCGGGTCGGTCATCGTGTCGTTGGCCAGCCGCAGCGCGACCGGGTCCTGCCCGGTGGCGTAGGCGAGCTCGTCGACGGCCGACTCGAAGGCGAAGGCCGCCGAGCTTTCGAACGGCGCCCGCATGTAGCCCGGCGTCTGCACGTCGGTCTGGACGAGGCGGTGCCGGCCGCGGAACGCCGGGAAGCCGTAGAGCCGCGACGTGACCTCGGTGTGCATCGCCGGGAACAGGTCGTGCCGGGACGTCTGCTGGTCCACCTCGTGGACGGCGGCGAGGATCTTGCCGGACGCGTCCGCGCCGAGGCGGACGCGGTGGCGGGTGGCCGGGCGGAAGCTCCCGTTGTGGAACGTCTGGGTGCGGGCCAGCACGAGCTTGACCGGCCGCCCGAGGCGCCGCGCCACCAGGGCGAGCGGGCCGAGGTGCGGCTGCAGCGAGTTCTTCTGGCCGAAGCCGCCGCCGACGTAGGGCGAGCGCACCTCGATGTGCGCGGCGTCGATGCCGAGCTGCTGGGCGAGACCGTGCCGGAGCGCGGCCGCGTTCTGGGTGCCTTCGTGCACGACGAGCGTGTCGCCCCGCCACTCGACGACGGCGCCGTTCAGCTCCATCGGCACGGCGTGCTGCGCCGCGTACTCGTAGGTGCTGTCGATCCGGACCGGGCTCGCGTCGACCGCCGCGTCCGCGTCGCCGACCTTGATGTCGGCGAGGAACGGCAGCGGGATCGCTTCTTCCTGGACGAGGGTGGTCGCGCCCTCGGCGTCGAGGTGGACGGCGAAGGGCTCGGTGTCGTACTCGGCGGTGACGAGCTCGGCCGCCTCGGTCGCGGCGACCAGGGTCTCGGCGACGACCAGGGCGATCGGCTGGCCGCGGTAGGCGATGTGGTCGTCCAGCAGCGGCTGCAGGCTCTGGAAGGAGAACCCGCCGCCCATGATGAAGCCGGCGCCGCGCAGCTCTTCGGCGTCGAAGCGGGTGACGGCGAGCAGGACGCCCGGCACGGCCTCGGCCGCGGTGGTGTCCACCCGGGTGACCCGGCCACGGCCGATCCGGGCCAGGGCGAGCGTCGCGTAGGCGACGCCCTCGGGAACGCGGTCGGTCCCGTAGGCGGCCTGCCCGGTGACCTTTTCGTAGGCGTCCACTCGGCGCGTGTCGGTCATCGGGTGGCCCTCTCCGCGGCGATGCGCACGGCGTCGGCGACGGTGCGGATGCCCAGCTCGACTCGGAATCCGTTGTGGGTGCCGGGACGCGCGCCGGCGAAGGCGACTTCCCCGGCGTGGCGGGCGGCTTCGGGGGTCAGCGGCGCGCCGCGCAGCACGCGTTCGGCGTCGCCGGCCCGCCACGGGCGGGTGGCGACGCCGCCGAGCGCGATCCGGCAGTCGCCGACCACGCCGTCCTCGACGGTCAGCGCGACGGCCGCGGACGCGAGCGCGAAGGCGTAGGACTCGCGATCGCGGATCTTCAGGTACGTGGAGCCGCGGCCGGCGGGCGTCGCGGGGACGCGGATGCGCAGGATGAGCTCGTCCGGGTCCAGGGTGTGCTCGCGCGTCGGGTCGTCGCCCGGTTCGACGTGCAGCTCGGCCAGGGGAACCGTGCGCTCGCCGCGGGGGCCGACGACGTCGACGACCGCGTCGAAGGCGAGCAGCGCGATGGCCCAGTCGCCGGGGTAGGTCGCGATACAGGCATCGCTGGCGCCGAGCAGGGCGTGGGTGCGGTCGTGGCCTTCGAGCGCGGCGCACCCGCTGCCGGGGTCGCGCTTGTTGCAGGGGAACTCCGGGCCGCCGCGGAAGTAGCCGCACCGGGTGCGCTGCAACAGGTTCCCGCCGACGCTCGCCATGTTCCGCAGCTGCTGGGACGCGGCCCGCCAGAGCGACTCGGACAGGGCGGGGTACTCGTCGCGGACGACCGGGTGGTCGGCGACGTCGGCCATCCGGGCGCCGGCGCCGAAGACCAGCTCGTGTTCGCGGGTCTCGATGGCGTTCAGCTCGGGCAGCCGGTGCACGTCGACGACGGCGGGCGGGGTTTCGATGCCGAGCTTCATGAGGTCGTAGAGCGTGGTGCCGCCGGCGAGCACCTTGGTGCCGGGCGCGGCGTCGCGGAGGGCGTCGACGGCGTCGACGACGCTGCCGGGCGCGATGTAGGCGAAGGGACGCATCAGCCCTCCTGTTCCGTGGCCGCCTGCCGGACGGCGGCGACGATGCCGACGTAGGCCCCGCAGCGGCAGAGGTTGCCGCTCAGGTACTCGCGGATCTCGTCGTCGTCGGCCGTGTGCCCCTCGGCGATGCAGGCGAGGCCGGACATGATCTGGCCGGGGGTGCAGTAGCCGCACTGCAGCGCGTCGTGGTCGACGAAGGCCTGCTGCAGCGGGTGCAGCGCGCCGCCGGGGCCGGCGACGCCCTCGATCGTGGTGACGTCCTGCCCGGCGGCCTGCACGGCGGGGGTCAGGCAGGAGACCACGCGCCGGCCGCCGAGGTGCACGGTGCAGGCGCCGCAGTGGCCCTGGTCGCAGCCCTTCTTGGTGCCGGTGAGGCCGAGCCGTTCCCGCAGCACGTCGAGCAGCGACTCACGGGGATCCAGCTCGAGCCGGACGGCCTCGCCGTTGACGGTCGCTTCGACGGTGGTTTCTGGAGTGGACACGCGGCGACGCTAGCCCCGCGCGAGGGTCGGGCGCTTTCCCGTGGTTGCTGCCGGGGACGTCGTTTATTGCTGGGTTCTATCGCTGGTGCCGCACCGTGGCCCGATATCCGGAGGGCGAGAGTCCGATTTGGGCGCGGAAGGCCGAAGCGAACCGGGACGGCGTCGCGAATCCGCACGTCTGCGCGATTTCCGTGACGGACAGCTCGCCGCGCTCGAGGTGCCGGCAGGCTCGTTCGACCCGGACGCGGGTGAGGAAGCGGTACGGCGTCTGGCCGGTGGCCGTCTTGAAGACGCGCAAAAAGTGAAACGGGCTCAGCTCCGCCGCGGCGGCCATGTCCCCCAGGGTCAGCGGGAGGTGGTGGTTGTCCCGGATGAACTGCACCGCCCGGCGCGTCCGCAGCTCATCGCGCCCGAACTCGCGCGGTCTCGGCGCCTCGGCGTGCCGGGTCAGCAGGTGGACGGCGAGGAAAGTGGCGGCCGACTCGGCGTAGAGCTCATCGGCACCGGCGAGCGCGGCCGCCTTGAGCGCGCCCATGACGGAAGCGAGCACGGGGTCCTCGACGGCGAGCGTGTCCGGCCGGCCGAGCCGGGCGGCGTCCCGGCCCCAGAGGTCCAGGGCGGTGCGGTCGATCAGGGCACCTGGGAGGTGCACATGCGTCGTCTGCGTGCGATCCGTTCCGCACCAGCGGATCCGCGTCGGCTGCCCGGGCGCGGTCATGCCGATCGAGCCGGGACGGTAGTCCGCCCGTCGCCAGTGCGCGCCGTGCAACGACTCGATCGTCGTGGTCCCCTGGCTCACCAGCACGATGATCTGGTCGCCGATGGGCGGCAGGTCGAGCTCGGCTTCCTCGGCGTTGTCGAGCAGCCGCACGAGCACGGAGGACCAGCCGTTGTCCCGGCGGCTGCACAGCCGCACCCGGGCAGCGGCCCCCGGATCGAACGTCAACGCCTCGGACACGCGACTCCACGGTGGGCTTCGGCCGAATACCGACGTGTCGACACTAACAGCCTCTCTCTTGTGAGGTTCGAATTTGAACTAGGCTGGTCGGCATGGGCCGGTTGAGCACCGAGGAGCAGCGAGCATGGACGGCGCTCCGGACGACGTACGCCCTCTTGCACCAGCGCATGGATCAGCAGCTCAAACGCGACGCAGGCTTGTCGCACTTGCAGTACGAGATCTTGGCCCGCTTGGCGGCGGCTCCCGAGCGTGAGCTGCGGATGGCGGAGCTGGCGTGCGCGGTCGCCGCTTCGAAGAGCGGGGTGACTTATCAGGTAGGCCAGTTGGAGCGAGCGGGGCTGGTCCGGCGGCGGACGTGCCCGAGTGACGTGCGGGCGGTGTACGCGGTTCTGACGAAGGAGGGTGCTTCGCGGGTTTCGCTGGCGGAGGCGGGGTATGTCGGTTTGGTGCGGGAGTTGCTGGTGGATGTCTTGAGTCCGGAGCAGTTGCGGGTGCTGGCCGAGGGGCTCGGGGAAGCGAACCGTCGGATGCAGGATTTCGAGGATGGCGACGGTTCGCTCGGGTGATGGGCCGCGGCGGCCTGGCCCCGCGGCGGCGACTGCGGCACGGCTACCCGACGGGGACTGCGGTTGGGGCTCAGCGGTGGCGATTGCAGCTGAGCTAAGGCTGCCTAATGGGGACTGTGACCGAGGCTGGGTGGTGACGACTAGGCCGGGGCTGCGCGACGGTCATGCAGCTATGGCTGTGCGTTGACGGTTGGGTCTGGCTGGGATGTCGGCGGCAGCTCTACTCATTCCTGGCGTGGGTGTAGGCCCGTAGCCGGTGGCTGCGGGCCTTTCCCACATTTAAATTGCTATGCCGCGAACGGCAACGGCTGGTGAAGGTTGTTGCGCCTGGGTTTTCGACGTTTATCCAAGAACACCGGCGGCAAGAACTCCGGCAATCCATCGGCGGCGATGCGGACCTGCCAGCCCGAACGATGCAGCAACCGGTGATGGTGAGCGCACATCAAGACCAGGTTGCCGAGATCTGTGGGACCGCCGTCTGCCCAGTGCCTAATGTGGTGACCTTGGCAATGTCGGGGCGGGCGATGACAGCCCGGGAACGCACACCCGCGGTCCCGAAGGTACAGCGCGCGGCGGAGTCCGGGCGAGATCAGGCGGCGTTGGCGGCCAAGGTCGAGAGGTTCGCTCTTCGCGCTCAAGACTGCGGGGATGATCTTGCAGTCGCAGGCCTGGATCCGGGCTTCGGCCGCGGAGATGCGGCCAGTGTCGCCGAGGGTGGCCTGGCCAACCCCAGATTTTAAATCCTCTAACGACACCGCCACCATCACGTGCGCTCGCTCGCCGGCCTGCAGCGGCAACTCTGGAGAGTTCAAAGCCAGGTCGACCGCGTCGGAGAACGCGTCGCCGTAGCGTTCCAGCGGGGAACGCAAGTCCGGGCCCTCGTCGCTCGTGCGGCGTTGGGCCAACGCGTCGAGCAAGGCACTGGCGCGGGCACCCGTCTCGTCGTCGAACCGGCCGTTCAGCTCCCACACCCCGGTTCTCTTGCGACGCAACGACAACTCGCGAGAAGGAACGGCCGGTTCGGTGATGTCTGGCTCGGCACCGTCAGGGTCGAGGTGGGCCAGGATGCGTGCGCCCAACGCCGCGACCTGCTTGTGCCCGGTTTCGGAGGCGAAGGACAGCAGGTCTTGTTCAGCGTTCTCGCGGTGCTCGAGCGGAACCTGAGTCACTACACCGACGATCGTGTCGATCATCGGGCTACTCAGACGGCCCTCGAGAGCAGCAGTGCCGGTGGCCGGAGCAACGGTGGGCATGGGGCTGCCGTCCAGGTTTCGGCTGGGTGTAAGGGCTCGGGCTCGTTTCACCACAGACTCGGCGGCTGCCTTGGGAACGTCGGCGAGGTGCTCGAGGAGACGGCCCACAGATCGGTATCCGAAGAGTTCCATGACACCGCGCGACTCAATCTCCATCAGCAGCGCACCGATCTCAGCCTCAGCCGACCGCACCACAGTGAGCAGCGCGGAAATGCGATCGGCCAAAGCCACCGCATCCGCTCGAACCACCGCATCGCTGTCCACACCCCAAGATTACCGGCAGACGAACGCATGTTCATCACACGATCAGGCGAAACCGACCGCCCCGCAAGGGCACCGCAGCCCGCGCTCCGCCGAAGCAAGACGCCCGTCCCTGGGGGTGACAGGACCAGGCACGGGCCCACCGCGCGACCTACAGTCGAAGCATGACCGATGAGCCGAACCTCCTGGGCGATCACCTCCGCGCCCGCCGTGAGCTGCTCACTCCCGCGCAAGTGGGGCTGCCCGTCGATGGCGTGCGGCGGGTTCCCGGGCTGCGCCGGGAAGAGGTCGCCATGCTCGCCGGCATCAGTGCCGACTACTACCTGCGCCTGGAACAGGGTCGCGACCGCAACCCGTCGCGGTCGGTCCTCGAGTCGCTCGCCCGCGTGCTGCAGCTCGGCGAGGACACCACGGCCTACCTCGTCGGCCTCGGCGATCGAAAGCCCCGGCGGATGCGGCGGCGGCGCAAGGAAACCGTCCCACCGAGCACCGTCAAGTTCCTGGCGGCACTGTCACTACCCGCCTTCGTCGAGGGCCGCTACCTCGACGTGCTGGCCGCCAACCCGCTCGCCGCCGCGATCTCGCCCCGGCTCGTCGTGGGCGCCAACCGGCTGCGGGACGTCTTCCTCGATCCGGCCGAGCAGGCGCTCTTCCCGGACTGGGAACTCGCCACCCGGGGCCTGGTCGCCGGCTTCCGGCAGTCCGTCGGCACCGAGACCGACGATCCGCGGGTCATCGAGCTGGTCGGCGAGCTTTCGCTGGCCAGCCCCCGGTTCCGGGAGCTGTGGGCGCGCCACGACGTCGCGAACCGGCGGGGCGCGACCGTGCGGTTCGACCACCCACTGATCGGCGAACTGGTGCTGAACCGGGAAAAGCTCCTCATCAGCGAAGCACCGGGACTCGTGCTCGCCGTCTACCACCCCGATCCCGGCACGGACGCCGCGGACAAGCTCGCCCTCCTGGCCTCCGCGGCCCTGCCGACGGCCACCCGCACCACGAGTGAACAGGAACACCACGCATGAGCAAGCTCGCCCTCGTCACCGGCGCCACCTCCGGGATCGGGCAGGCGTTCGCCGGACGCCTCGCCGCCGACGGCCACGACCTGGTGATCGTCGGACGGCGACAGGATCGCCTCGACGAGTTCGCCGCCGCCCACACCGGCGTCGAGGTCCGCGCCGTCGCGGCCGACCTCGCCACCGACGAAGGCATCGACGCCGTCGCGGAGATCGCCGCCACCGAACCTCTTGACCTGCTGGTGAACAACGCGGGCGTCGCGCACTACATGCCGCTGGCCGACCTACCCGCCGGAAAAGCCCGCGAACTGGTCAAGGTCAAGGTCCTCGCCCCCACGATGCTCGCCCGCGCGGCCGTCGCGGGCATGCGGGAGCGCGGCCGCGGCGCCATCGTCAACGTGGCCGGCATGATCGCGTTCAGCGGACCCGCGCCCCACTCGCAGATGCCCCGCCGCGCTGTCTACGCCGGTTCCCTCGCCCACCTCGTCACGCTGTCGCAGACCCTGAGCGCCGAACTCGAAGGCACCGGCGTCCGGGTTCAGGTGGTGTGCCCCGGCGTGGTCGCGACGGAGTTCCACGAGCGCCAGGGCCTGGACCTGAGCGCGATCCCCCGGATGAGCGCCGCCGACGTCGTGTCCGCTTCCCTGCGCGGCCTCGAACTCGGCGAGGTCGTCTGCGCCCCCGGCGTCGAGGACACGAGCCTCCTCGACGCCGTGTTCCAGGCCGAGCTGGCCGCTTTCGGCGGCCAGCGCACGGAACTCGCCGGCCGCTACCGGAGCGGTCAGATCTCGTAGGTGACCTCGGCGAGCCCGACGTTGGCGCTCTTGACCCGGATCTCCAGGAGTGACAACGTGTTCGCGGGCCAGCTCACCCGCCCGGTGGTGCCCTTGCCGCAGCCGAGCGATTCCCACGGCCGCGGCGAGCGCACACTGGCCATCCGGCCGTCCACGCAGCCCCACTGCTCGGTGCCCGCCTCCACGAACCAGGTGACCTCGAGGTACCCGCGCCACTGCGGGGGGCTGGTGAAGCTGCACGACTTCGACACGGCCCCCCACTTCGCGGGGAACCCGACCGCGGCACCGCGGCAGAAGACGTCCGAACGGCCCGCGGCGGCGGCCGGGACCGCCGACGACACCAGCGCGAGCAGGATGACGACCAGTACTCCCCAAGATCGTTTCATGCTTCGAGGCTAGCGCCGCGGCTCGTCTTTCCCTGTCACCCGAACGGTTAGGGAACCACCAGCACCGGCCAGTGCCCCGCCCTGATGAGTTTCGTCGCGACCGAGCCCGCGAAGCGGTGGCCGGCCTTCTGGGACGCGCCGACCACCACCGTGTCGGCCTGGCAGCGGTCGGCCGTGTCACGCAGGGCCGTGTACGGGTCGCCGTACGTCTTGACCAGCGCCACCGGCACACCCAGTTCTTCGGCCGCGTCGCGCATCTGGCCGCGCAGCTCGGCGTACAGGTGCGTTGCCGTGTCGTGGTCCAGCACCGTCGCGACCGCCGGCCGCAGCGGCGCCAGCGGTGCGGGGCACGCCACGAAGACGACGATGAGCCGGCTGTCCTGGCGGCGGGCCATGCCGAAGGCGAAGGCGGCCGCCCGCATGGCCGTGTCCGTACCGTCGAGCCCGGCCAGGATGGCCGGTGCCGGGACCTCGCGACGCGGACCGAATCGCTCCACAGTGGACTCGTATGCCCCGGGCCCGCCCATCCGCCGTCTCCCCTACCCCACCACCGCGTCCGAGGAGGACGGTTCGTCCGCCTTCTCGGCCAGGTCGATGGTCGTGCGCAGGGTGATCGGCTTCAAGAACAGGGCCGCGATCACCCCGACGACGGCCACCGCCGCGGAGATCAGGAAGATGTGCGCGGTCGCGTCGCCGTAGACGGTGTGGACGACCGCCTGCACCTGCGGCGGCAGCGCCTTGAGGTTCAGCGCGCTGACCCCGCCCGTCGACACCTGTCCTTCCGGCACGTGCAGTGCCGCGGCCAGGTCGGCCGAGACGCGGTTCGCGAGCACCGCCCCGAGCACCGAGACGCCGATCGTGCCGCCGAGCGACCGGAAGAACGTCACCGACGCGCTCGCCGCGCCCAGGTCCCGCAGGGGCACGTCGTTCTGCACCGCCAGCACGAGGTTCTGCATCGTCATGCCCACCCCGATGCCGACGACGGCCATCGCGACGCCGACGATCCACAGCGGCGTGGCGTGGTCGACCATGCCCAGCCCGAGGAAGCCGAGCACGAGGATCACCGCGCCGGACACGATGTACGGCTTGATCTTCCCGGTGCGGCTGATCAGCCTTCCGGACACCGTCGAGGACACCAGCACGCCCGCCATCATCGGCATGGTCAGCAGGCCCGCTTCGGTGGGCGTGTACCCGCGGCCGATCTGGAAGTACTGGCCGAGGAACACCGCGCCGCCGAACATCGCCATGCCCACCGCGAGGCTCGCGACGATCGCGAGCGCGGGTGTGCGCTGGACGACGATGTGCAGCGGCACCACGGGTTCGCGGACCTTCTTCTCCACCACCACGGCGACCGCGAGCAGCACGACCCCGGCCGCCACCATGACGGCGGTCGGCCACGACAGCCAATCGAACGTGTTGCCGACGAACGACACCCAGATCAGCAGCACGCTCACGCCGGCGGCGATGAGGCCGGCGCCGAGGTAGTCGACGCGGACGTTCTCCCGGCGGACGGTTTCCAGCTTCAGCGTGCGCTGCAGCACGACGAACGCGAGCACCGCGATCGGCACGCCGACGAAGAAGCACCACCGCCAGCCCAGCCACGGCACGTCGACGATCAGGCCGCCCAGCAGCGGGCCGCCGACGGTCGCCACGGCCATGACGGCGCCGAGATAGCCGTTGTACCGGCCGCGCTCCCGCGGCGGGATGATCGCCGCGATCACGACCTGGACCAGCGCCTGCAGGCCGCCGACGCCGATGCCCTGGAACGCCCGCGCGGCGATCAGCTGCCCGGTGTCCTGGCTGAAGCCGCTGATCATCGAGCCGGCCACGAAGATCACGATCGCGACCTGGACCAGCGTCTTCTTGTTGAACAGGTCGGCGAGCTTGCCCCAGATCGGGGTGGTGGCCGTGGCCGCCAGCAGCGTGGCCGTGACGACCCAGGTGTACTGCGTCTGCGTGCCGTTCAGCGAGCCGATGATCAGCGGCAGCGACGTCGACACGACGGTCGAGCTGATCATGGCCACGAACAGCGCGAGCAGCAGCCCGGACAGGGACTCGAGCACCTCGCGGTGCCGCATCGACCCGGACGAGCCGGTTGTTTCGGACTTCATGGGATCCCTTCGCACGTTCCGGACTATCATTGCTCACTGAGCAAACTTGCACAATGAGCAATTTATTCGGATCGCTACGCTGGGTCGGATGGACACCCTCGACACGCTCCGCACCCGCAAGAAGGCGGCGACGCGGCAGTCGTTGCACGAGGCCGCGCTGCGCCTGGCGATGGAGCGCGGGCTGGACGGCGTGACGGTCGAGGACATCGCCGACGCGGTGGGCGTGTCCCGCCGGACGTTCTCCAACTACTTCACGAACAAGGAAGACGCGATCCTGCACGCCGACCGCGAGCGGACCGGCGTCCTGGTGTCCCTGGTCGAACACCGGCCGGCCGGCGAGCAGCCGTGGCAGGCGCTGCGCACGGCGAGCCGCGAGCTGTACCGCGGACGGGCGGTCCCCGACCGCGAGTGGGTGGCGCAGCTGCGCCTGCTCCGGCGGCACCCGTCGTTGCTCGCGCAGCAGGCCGGCGACCAGATCACCCTGGAGCGCGACCTGGCCGCGGTACTGGTCGCCCGGGGCCACGACCTCGACGAACCCTTGGCGCGCCTCATGACGGCGACGTTCCTCGCAGCAGTGCGGACCGCGAGCGTGCTCTGGCTGGAGGACTCGGCGGAACGATCGCTGCCCGACCTCGTCGACGACCTGCTGGGCCGGGTCGCCTTCAGCTAGCGCGGAACGCTTTCAGCGCCGTCGCGACCAGGGCGTCCGCGTAGCTTTCGGTCAACGGGCCGGTGCGCAGCAGCCACCGCTGGAACAGCGGCGCGTAGAGCACTTCGAGCAGCAGGTCCAGGTCGGCGTCGGGAGCGAGCTGGCCCACCCGCTGGGCGCTGCGCAACCGGTCCTTCTTCGCCTCGTCCACGGGGGCGGCCAGCCGTTCGCGGTAGAGCGCCGCGAGGTCCGGGTCGTTCGCGATCTCCGTGGTGAGCGCGCGGATCGGCGCCTCGAACGCCGGGTCGGCGAACTCGGCGACCGTCGCGCGCATGATCAGGCGCAGGTCGGCGGCCAGGTCACCGGTGTCGGGCAGCGCGGCGACCGCGCCGGAGGGATCCGCGCTCAGCTCGAGGACCGAGTCGAACACCACCGCGCCCTTGGCCGGCCACCACCGGTAGATCGTCTGCTTGCCGACGCCGGCGCGGGCGGCGATGGCGTCGATCGACACCTTGGCGTAGCCGAGCTCGACGATCAGCTCGCGGGTCGCCGCGAGGATCGCCTGGCGGGACCGTTCGCTGCGCCGGGTGGCGTCGGGCTTCTTGGTGACCATGGGCGACAGCCTAACGTGCGGCGAGACGAACCGTTCCGTCTTGACACCTCGACTCGAACCGCGCACACTCATCGTCACGAGACGAGACGATTCGTCTCGCAAACCGAGAGGGGTGGACCGTGACGGCTCCCGAAGGTCAGGTCTGGTTCGTCACCGGGGCCTCACGCGGTTTGGGCCGGGCGATCGCCGGGGCCGCGCTCGAAGCCGGGCACCGCGTGATCACCGCGTCGCGCACCGAAGGCACGCTCGCCGAGGCCCACCCGGGCCGGCTCGTGCACGTCCCGCTGGACGTGACCGACCGGAGCGCCGTGTTCGCCGCGGTGGAACGCGCGGCCGCCGTCTTCGGCGGCCTGGACGTCGTCGTCAACAACGCCGGCGTGATGCTCTACGGCATGGTCGAAGAAGCCACCGAAGCGCAGGTCCGCGCGCACTTCGACGTCAACTTCTTCGGCGCGCTCTGGGTCGCTCAGGCCGTGCTGCCCCACCTCAAGGGCGGCGGCAGGCTGCTGCAGGTCACGTCCATGGGCAGCGGCGGCGGGATGGCGTCCGTCGGGTTCTACGGCGCCGGCAAGGCGGCCCTCGACGCGCTGACCGACGCACTGGCGATGGAGGTGGAGCGGTTCGGCGTGCACGTGACGAACCTGCAGATGGGCGGGTACGCCACCGACCTCTTCACGGGCGGCACGACGACCACCACCCCCGACCCCGCCTACCAGGAGCTGCGCAAGGAGCTCGAGGAGATGTGGGGCGACGACGCCGGGCCCGCGCCCGAGACGGCGGCGCCGGTCGTGCTGCGGGTGGCGGCCATGGACGACCCGCCACGCCGGCTCGTCGTCGGCAGCGCGTCGTTCGACATGGTGCAGGAGCTCGCGCGGATGCGGGCCGAGCAGTACACGCGGTGGGAGGACCTCAGCCGTCAAGCGCCCGGCTGAGGTCCCCGCACCCGCGTCAGACCAGGCCCTGCTGCGACAGCCAGTCCTTCGCCACGTCCGCGGCCTTTTCGCCGTCGGAGTCGACGCGCTTGTTCAGGTCGCGCATCCCCTCCGTCGTGAGCTTGGCGCTCACGGCGTTGACCGCGGCCGTGAAGTCCGCACCGCGCTCGTCGAGCACCTTCTTGGTCACCGCCGGGACGACGTTCTCGGTCGGCACCATGGCCAGGTCGTCCTTCAGCGCGACGTACTTCGAGTCGCCGGCCTGCGGGCTCACCGAGTCGACCGGGATGACCGTGACGGCCCCGGAGTCGAGCTGCTGCACCCGCGGCCCGAGTTCCTGGACGGTCTGGAACGTCGCGTTCGTCAGCTTGTAGACGTCCGTGAGGCCCTTGAAGCACGTCAGCCGCTTCTCGCACTCCGGGCCACCGGCCAGGACGACCTTGTCGAGCTTCTTCAGGTCGCTGATGGTCGCGAGGCCCTTCGACTGCGCGAGGTCGGCCTTGACGATGTAGGTGTTCTTGTCCTCCGCCGCCGCGTAGTCCAGCAGGGAGACGCCGCTCGGCTCGAGCAGCTTCGCCAGCTGCTCGTGCTCGCCCTTGGCGTCCTTCACCGGGTCCGCGCCGAACCCGGCGGCGATCGCCGAACCCTGGTACTCCGGGATGAACTGCAGCTCGCCGGACTTCAGCGACGGGTAGATCAGCTCCCGCGACCCCAGGTTCAGCTTCCGCGTCACCGGATAGCCCTTGGCCTCCAGCGCCTGCGCGTAGATCTCCGCCAGGATCTGGCTGTCGGTGAAGTTGAAGGACGCGACGACGATCGGCGCCCCGCCCTTGCCCGCCGCGGCGGGCTTGTCGTCCCCACCGCCGCACGCCGTCAGGCCCAGAGCGGCCACCGCCACCAGCGCGGCCACTCGGATGTTCCGGGTCCAGCCCACGTCCCACACTCCTCAGTCACATCGGACGGTCAGGACCCTAACCAGCCCCACCGACAAAAACCACACAGTGGGAATCACGGCGCGAGGTGTTCACGCAGCGTCGAGCCGGCGTATTCGGTGCGATACCGGCCTTTGCGCTGCAGGATCGGCACCACGTGGTCGACGAACGCGGCCAGCTCGTAAGGCAGGGTCGAGCCCATGATGGTGAACCCGTCGACGGCGCCGGTGTCCTGCCAGGTGAGCACGTGGTCGGCCAGCTGCTCGGGCGTGCCCACGAAGTGGACCTGCCCCGCTCCCCCGGTGATCGCCGCGGCGATCTCGCGCAGTGGCGCGTCCGGACGCTTTCGCGCGGCCGCGGCCAGCTGCTGCAGGCGGCTCGATCCGCCCTCGGCCCGCAGCTCGGCGGGCAGCGGCGCGTCGGGGTCGAACGCGTCCGGGTCGAGACCGGCGGTGTACAGCGCGTTCTGCCAGCGGAACTCCGGGCTGGCCAGCTCTTCGAGCCGCTGCGCGCGGGCCTTCGCCTCGGCCTCGGTGCCGCCGAGCGTCACCATCAGCGCGGGCAGGACCCGCACCTGCGAAGGATCACGACCGGCCGCGACGACCTGGGCGTCCAGCTCGGCGCGGAACTTCACCGCCGCCTCCAGCGACGGCGGGCCGGAGAACACCAGCTCGGCGTACCGGGCGGCGAGCCCGATCCCGGCGGCCGACTGCCCGGCCTGGACGAGCACCGGCCGGCCCTGCGGCGAGCGCGGGAACGGCAGCACGCCCTCGACGTCGTAGAACTTGCCGTGGAAGCGCGGCGCGTGCAGCTTGGCGCGGTCGGCCCAGACGCCGTTCTCGCGGTCGCCGACGATCGCGTCGTCGTCCCAGCTGTCCCACGCGCGGGTGACGACGTCGACGAACTCGTGGGCGCGCTCGTAGCGGTCGGCGTGGTCGGGGTGGGCCTTCTCGCCGAAGTTCGCCGCGGCCAGCGGGGTGATCGTGGTGACGATGTTCCAGCCGGCCCGGCCGCCGCTGAGGTGGTCGAGGGTGGCGAACCGGCGGGCCAGCTCCCACGGCTTGTTGTAGGTGGTCGACCCGGTCCCGATCAGGCCGATCTTCTCGGTGACCGCGGCCAGCGCCGACAGCACCGAGATCGGGTCGAACTGGGTCTGCGGCAGGTGCGTGACGCGGTACTCGGCGATCGCGATGTTGTCGGCGAGGAAGATCGAGTCCATCAGGCCGCGCTCGGCGGTCCGCGCGATGTTCGCGTAGTACGGCAGCCCGAGCACCCCGCGCACGTCGTCCTCGACGACCCGCCACGCGGACTCGTGGTAGCCGTTCGGCCAGATGAAGGCGTTGAAGTGCAGGGAATCTGCGGTCACAGCGCGGCTCCTTCGATGGTGCCCGCCGCGTCGGCGGCGGTGCGCCCGTGGACGGCCGGGCGGCCGCCGTACGGGTCCTGGTCGGTCCACAGCGTCGTCGGCGCCGCCGCGCGCACCACGGGCACGACTTCGGCGGCGAAGCGGTCGAGCATGGCGAGCTGCCGCTCGTGCGGGATCATGGTGGGCAGGCTGAAGGACTGCAGGTCGTGCCCGAAGGCCTCGTGCCACCACAGGATCTTCTCGGCGATCTGCTGCGGGCTGCCGACCAGCACCGGCCCGCGCGCGATCGCGTCGTCGATGGTCGGGAACTCCATCGCGTTGCCCGGCGTGTGGTTCCCGGGCTTGTTGAAGAACTCGACGATCTTCTCGTAGGTCGGGCCGAACGCCTCGCGCGCCTCCTGCGTCGTGTCGGCGAGGTACAGGAACCCCGCCCCGGCGCCGACGAAGGCGAACCGCGGGTCGTGGCCGTGCTCGGCGTACTGCTTGCGGTAGTGCTCGATCAGCACGGTGTAGTTGTCGCGCGGCTGGATCGCGTTGGCCGAGAAGAGCGGGTCACCCCACTTGGCCGCCAGCTCGGCCGAGGTCACGGTGGTCGCCGAGCCGTGCCAGATCCGCGGTGCGCCGGCGAACGGGCGCGGCAGGCTGGTCACCTCGTCGAGCGGGCCGCGGAAGCGACCCTCCCAAGTCACGTCCTCCTCGCGCCAGAGCCGCCGCAGCAGCTCGTACTTCTCGGCGAGGGCGTCCCACTGGTCGCCGTTCGTGATACCGAACATGGGGAGCTGGCGCAGCTCGTTGCCCTTGCCGATCACCAGCTCCAGCCGGCCGCGCGAGAGCTGGTCGACGGTGGCGTAGTCCTCGGCCACCCGCAGCGGGTCGTGGACCGACAGGACCGAGACGCCGGTCTGGATCCGGACCCGGCTCGTCGTCGCGGCGATGGCGCCCAGCAGCACGGTCACGCCGCTGCTCAGGAAGTGACCCGCGTGGCGCTCACCGAGCGCGACGGCGTCGAACCCGAACTCCTCCGCGTACCGCGCCGAGGTCAGCGCCTGCGCGAAGCGCTCGTCGGGGCGGATCAGCCGGCCGGTCACCGGGTTGGTCAGGTGAGGCAGGATGTCCAGAACCTGGAATCTCATGGGGTGGCTCCGTGCTCGGGCGTGGTCCGTTCCTGGTCAAACCCGATCTTCGCGAAGCTATTCCCGCATGTGCGCGCGTTCCACATCGTGAACGCCCCGCCGTCCTCCGGCCGGTGCGGAGGACGGCGAGGCGGTCGTCAGGTCACGTTCTTGAGGAACAGGGACTTCGCCGTGCTGGTCTTCGACGCGTCCACGCCGTGGCCGCCGGTGTAGTCCTTCTGCCCAGTCCGTGATCGGCTTGCCGCCGACGTCCAGGTGGTGGAAGGCGGTCCCGTCCCAGCCGAACTGGTAGATCTTCGTGTGGTCCGGGTAGTACGGCCCGTACGACCCGAAGAAGAAGGGAACTCCGGAGGACTGCCGGCCCATCCCCGCCTACCGCGCGAACCTGCCGACGACCGCCGACGCGATGCCGGCCTACCTGCGCACCATCCCCGGCGGCAAGGACAGAGTGGACACGATGGGCAAGAACGTGTACTCCCTCGCCCGGGGGTGGGCATCACGTGGACGGACCCCGCCGGTCCGCCCGGCTTCAAAGGGATCGTCATGGTCTTCGACGCCGGGACCTACCAGTTCCCGGGCACCCAGGACAGCGCCGTGACCGTGAAGACCTTCGTGGACGAGGCCGGGCAGCGCCCGTGAGCCGCCGGGGCTCAGCCTGGGTCTTCGAGGGCACCGTGGAAGGTCGCGAACGCCGACACCGGCTCACGCGTGGTGCGGTGGCCACCGAGCCGGTGCCCCTCGTCGGCGTAGCCGAGCGCCAGCCCGCAGACGATCACGTGGTCGTCGGGCACGGTCACGTGCCGGCGCAGGACCGGGTGGTAGTCGATCAAGGACGCCTGCGCGCACGTGTGCAGCCCGGCTCCGCGCGCGGCCAGCATCAGCGCCTGCAGGAACAGGCCGGCGTCGACCAGCGCGCCCTGCAGGGGCAGCCGGCTGACCGTGAGGACCATGCCGACCGGCGCGCCGAAGAAGTCGTAGTTGCGCCGGTGGTGACCGAGGCGGCCGACGGTGTCGCCGGGCTCGATGCCGAGCGCGTCCCGGTAGAGCCCTTCGCCGAACCGGCGGCGGCGCGAACGGAACGGCTCGCGCCACTGGTCCGCGGCCGGCTGGTAGGCGAACTCCCGCGCCGAGCGGCGGCCCTCGTCGTGCGCGCACAGCAGGTCCGCGCTCAGCGCCCGTTTCGCCGCGCCGGTCAGCACGTGCACCCGCCACGGCTGGCTGTTGGAGTTGCTGGCCGACCGCGCCGCCAGCTCCAGCAGCCGCTCGAGCTCCGCGCGCGGCACCGGGTCCGGCCGGAACGCCCGGCAGCTGCGCCGCGTCAGCAGCGCCTCCTCGACGGTGGTGCTCACTCGGCCGGCGGGGTGATGTCGTAGGAGATCCGGCCCGCCGGCAGGTAGAACAGGGCGATCAGGGCCCCGCCCTTCACCTCCGGGTAGTGGTGGCTGCCCGGGCCGGGCGCGGTCCAGCCCGGGCCGCTCCAGCCGCGCGGGCCCATCAGCTTCGCGTCCGGGTCGAGCGGCACCACCAGGTTGAGCTCGCCGTACGGGTGCTGGTGGTACTGGCCGCGGTAGGGCTCGACGCTGTCCATGTAGACGGCGGTGACGCTGAAGTAGTTCAGGACGTCCTGCGGGTCGGCGATCCGGCTGCGCCGGTACTTCGGGCCGTCCACCTCGATGTTCGCGGCCCAGCCGGCCCGGACGCCGTCGGTGATCATGCGCGCGAGGTCGTCGTAGAGCGGGCTGCCGGGGCCGTGGTGCTCGTTGAGCCAGGTCTCCAGCTCCCCGCCCGCGGTCCGGTTCTTGACGTCGTCGAGGAACGGGACGCTCCGGTCGATCAGCTGCTGGGCGGTGGTCATCGTAGGCTCCTTCCGATCGGTGCTTCGAAGGTAAGCCGATGTTTCGTTACAGTCAAGTATCGTAACTTAACAGCCAGGTATCGTAACGAATCCGCTAGGCTCCGGCCATGGCGCGAGCACGCGAAGAAGCGACGGACGACGAAGCGGCCCCGCGGCCCGGTGGCCGGCCCCGGGACAGCGCGCTCGACGAAGCGATCATCCTGGCGACCCGGAACCGCCTCGTCCGCGACGGCTACTCGCTCATGACCATCGGCGACATCGCCTCGGACGCCAAAGTCAGCCGCCCGACGCTGTACCGGCGGTGGAGCACGAAGCTCGAACTGGTCGTCGACGCGCTGGACTACGGCTTCCGCAAGCAGCGGGACCGCTACACCGTCGACCTGAGCGGCATGGCGCCGCGGGAGGCGCTCGTCGAAGCCGTGCGCCGGCTGGACCCCACGTACTTCAACCCGGACGCGATGGTCCTCATGGGCAACTTCGCCGGTGAGGCGATCCGCACGCCGGAACTGCTCGGGATCGTCCGCGAGCACGCCGTCGAGCCGCGGATCGCGCTCGTCGAGAACGTGCTGACCCAGCTGCAGGACAGCGGCGCGGTCCGGGACGACATCGACAAGCACACCATCGCGTCGATGTGCTTCGGCAGCTACTACGCCGCCTTCTACCGCGGCGAAGGCGGGGACGAAATCCCCGAAGCGGTCGTCGCGGTGCTGTGGCCGGCGATCGCGACCACGAAGACGCCGTGACATCGCGAGCGGCGCACAACCATTCCGGGCTCTCATCCGTGCATTAAGAATGTGAGGACGATTTCGGATCGACGGCGCCGCTTCCGCGCGCGGGCCGTGGCCGTCGCGGTGCTGGTGGGGGCCGGTATCGCGTTCGCCAACGCCGCCACCGGCGCGCCGGCCGGGCCCGCGCTGGCCGCGGCGCTCGGCGGGCACAGCCTGCCCGACACCAGCGCGCTGGGCCGCGACCCGGCACCCGCGCCCCCGCCACCGGCTCCGACGACGCCCGCACCCAGCCCGATCCTGCCGTTCAACGCGAAACTGACGTCGGACGACATTCCGGTCCCCGGCGGCGGCGTGCGCGACGGCGCCTGCAGCGGCTCCCTGGTCGCGCCGCAGTGGGTCGTCACGGCCGGGCACTGCTTCCACAACCTCAAGGACGCCCGGATCGGCGGCCGGCCGCCGTACACGATGACCGTGACGATCGGACGGCTCGCCGACACCGATCCCGGCGGGCACACGGCGGTGGTCGTCGACGTCCGCCAGTCGCCGGTCAACGACCTGGCGGTCGCGAAGCTCAGCGCACCGGTGGAAGACATCACCCCGGTGAAGCTCTCCTCGACGCGGCCGTCGGTCGGCGAAGAGCTGCAGTTCGCCGGCTGGGGCTCGCACTCGGCGACCGTGCTCGGCCCGTCCGACCACCTCAAACGCGGCCACTTCCGGGTTTCGGGCATCGGCGAGTCCACCTTGGAGGCACTGCCGATCGGCACGCGCACGGTGGACAACGGCCCGTGCCCGGAGGATTCGGGCGGCCCGTTCTTCGTCTCGGACGACGGCGACCACACCGGGCGCCTGGTGGCCATCGTGAACACCGGGCCGCCGTGCCCGCAGCCGGGCGCGGAAACGATCGCGCGCGTCGACGTCGTGGCCGGCTGGATCCGCGAGCAGACCGGCTGACCGCGGTCGGGCACCGTTGGTGCCGGCGCCCGGCGCGCCCCCGGTAAATTGACCGCCGTGCTGCCGCTCGCCCCGCACCCGGACCGGTCCGCTTGACGCATCCCGACCTGCCCCGGATCCGGCGGCGGCTGCGCGCGGCCTGCGACGAAGCCGGCGTACCCGCCGACGACCGCGCGCGCCTGGTGCTCGCCGTGACGCTGCTCGCCGAACCCGCCCTCGCCGCGGGAGAGTCGGTCGACCTGACCACGACGGCCGACGGCGACCGGCTCGCCGTCACCGTCCGGCTCGCCGGCGCCGCGGATCGACGGGACGCGCTGCCGCTGCCGCCGGAGGCGGGCGACGACGGCACGCTCACCTGGCACCTCGCCGGCGGCCGGGCCCCGGCCGAGCCCGCCGATCCCGACGACGACCGGGCGACGCGGCAGGAGATGCTCGCGCTGGTCGCCCGCGCCGACACCCTCGCCCGGGAGCAGCAGGACCTCAAGCACGAGCTCGCGGAGACCAACAGCGGCGTGCTCGCGATGTACGTCGGCCTCGAACAACGCGACGAGCAGCTCCGCCACGCCCACGCGGTCATCTTCCGCGAGCTGGAGGACGCCCTCCGCCCGCCCGCGCCGGTGGTGCCGGGCCTGGAGCTGGCCGTCTGCTACTCCCCGACCGACCAGGACTCGCCGACCGGCGGCGACCTCTACGACTGGTTCGTCCTGCCCGGCGGGGAACTCCACGTGACGCTCGTCGACGCGGTCGGCCACGGCGTCACCTCGACGCGGGACGCCCTCACCGTCACCCACGCGATCCGGACCCTCGCCCTCGAAGGCCACCCGTTCCCGGACCTGATCGCCCAGGCCGCGCACGCCCTCGCCGCGATCGAGCCCGGGCTGACGGCCACCGTGCTGCTCGCCCGCGTCGACCCGGCGACCGGCCGCACGCGGCTCGCGAACGGCAGCCACCCGGAGCCCGTGGTGGTCACCGCCGAGGGCGACGCGCGGCTGCTGCCCGCCGCGGTCGTCGGCCGCGGGATCGGCTTCCCCGCACCCGGCAGCCCCCGGCTCGTGGAGCTCGACCTCGCGCCGGGCGACACGCTGCTGCTCTACACCGACGGTTTGGTCGAGAGCCGCAAGGACATCGACGAAGGTCAGGCCCGGCTGCTGCCGCTGGCCCGCGAACACCGCGCCCGGCCGGCCGCCGACCTGGCCGGCGAGCTGGTGGCCCGGATGCACGAGGTGGTCGCGTACGCCGACGACACGGTCGTCATCGCCCTCCGGCGGACCTGACCGGCGACGGGCTCAGGACGCGAGCGGGATCTCGGCCCACACGGTCTTGCCGCCGTCGCGGCGGTGGAAGAGCCCGCGCCGGTCGGAACAGGCGGCGACCAGCGTGAGCCCGGTCCCCGTCGGAGCGGTCTCGGGCGCGACCGGGTCGAACCACGCGGACCCGCCGGCGTCCTCCACGCCGACCCACACCGACGCGTCCGCGCAGATCAGCAGGGCCCGCAGCGGTCCGGCGGCGTGCCGGACGGCGTTCGTCGCGAGCTCACCCGCGATCAGCACGACGTCCGCCGCCACCTCGGCCGGCACCGCACCCGCGGCCAGCCGCTCGCGCACCCACGAGCGCACCAGCCTGATCTGCGCCGGCTCCGCCTCGAACTCGAAACTTTCTCGCGTCATGTTTTCGGCACCTCCCCCAGAACGGTTCCCCCCGGATCCGGAATGACCAGGCAGGGTCGCTCTCACACGTGAATTAGCACGAACGGACGCACCCGCTCGTCGCGCGGCTGCCACTGACCGGGCGATTTCCGCCGTTCACCGCAGCCGGGGGCGCCGGGCTGTTACAGATCGCGGCCGGTACGCGACAACACTGTGGAGCATTCAGGGGAGAGCGGGGTCGATGACGGGCGAACGACAGGTGCGGCTGCGGCTGGGCACCCGCGCGGTCACGGTGCCCGCCGGGCACGGCCGGGAAGTGGTGGAGTACGCCGGGGTGACGGTGCTGCGCGTCGAAGACGGCGAACCCGTCGAGCAGGCGTGGATCCCGGTCGGGACGTGCCCCAGCTACGCCGACGACGAAGCGCTGATCGCCGCCTGGCACGCGGCGCTGCGGTGGACGAAGTCCCCCACCGACGTGTGAGAAGGGGGGTGCCGAGGCACCCCCCTTCCGCTACCTGCCGTTACGCCGGCCCGCCGCGACCACCGCCGGGATCGGGGCACCGTTGATCACGAACTGCGAGCCCGGTTCGAGGACGACGTCGCCCTTCGCCGAGCCGGTGATCGTCACGTTGGTCAGCGTCGCGCTGCCGCGGGCGCCGCTCATCGCGAGGATGCCTGCTCCGTTGACCGACCGGTCGATCTTGACGTTCGTGATCGCCGCGGTCACCACGCCGCCGCCGGTCTTGAACTGGATGCCGTCGTAGGTCGAGTCGTGGATCTCGGTGTCCCGCAGCGTCACCCCCGGGATGTCCTTGCCCTGCGCGAAGAACGTGATCGCGCCGAACTGCTGCTGCTCGCCCCAGAACACGCCGCCGCAGCGGTAGAGGGCGTTGTTGGCGATCGTCGTCTGCCCGGAGAACGGCAGCGGGTCGTGATCGGTCGCCAGCATGATGCCCGGGTAGTTCATCGTGTCGGAGACGAGGTTGTTCTCGATCCGGTTCCCGTAACCGCCGTAGACCGCGATCCCGTTGGCGCGCCAGGGAAGCTGGATGGTGTTGTTGGTGAACACGTTGTCGTGCCCGATGTCGACGGACGGGTCCTTCACGTACTGGTTGGCCCACACCGCGAGCGAGTCGTCCCCGGTGGTGCGGAAGGACGAGTTGAACACCCGTGAATCGCGCGTGCCGTTGGTGAAGTTGATGCCGTCGGCGTAGGTGTCGCGGATCCGCATCCCGCTGAACTCCAGGCCGTCGGCCGGGCCCCACAGCTCGGGCTTGTTGCTGTAGTCGCGGCCGACCCACACGCCGACGTTGGCGTGTTCGATCCAGACGTTGGAGATCTTCGTGCCCGTGCCGAAGCGGCCGTTGAGCCCGACGCCGCCCTCGGCGTTGCCGTCGCCGCCGCGGATCCGGCCGGAGCCGAAGATCGCGATGTCCGAGAGCTGGACGTTCTTGTCGATGTCGAAGCCGAAGTTGCCTTCGTGCGGGTGGTTGATGGTGCCCGCGTCCTGCGGCTGGATCAGCGAGTACAGCTGCGACCGCCACATCCCGGCGCCGCGGATCGTCACGTTGGAGATGCCGATCTGGTTGTACTGGCCGCCGCCGTTGGGCACGGTCGGGTCGTCGGTCAGGATCTTCGCCTCCTGGCGCCACTGGCCTTCGGGGATCCAGACGCAGGTGATCACGCCGTTCTGGTCGTCGGTGACCGCGCGCTGGATCGCCGGCGCGTCGTCGACGCCGTCGTTCGGCACGGCGCCGTACTCGGTGATCGACGTGCAGCCGGCCGGCTTGGGCAGCGCCGGGGCCACCTGCTCCAGATCGACGAGGTCGATGACGTAGTACGCCGCGTTGTCGCCGTTGTCCCGCTGCAGCTTGAACTTCGTGCCCGGCGGGTAGGACTGCGCCAGCAGCGCGTGCGACTCGTCGAACAGCCGCCGCGCGTCTCCCCCGGGCCGGTTCGTGAGGCCCTCGGGGTCGTCGGTGCTGCCGTAGAGCCAGCTGTGGGTCGAGGACAGGGTCAGCTTCTGCGCGAAGGTGCCGTTGACGTACAGGCTGAGCGTGTAGTCCTGACCACCGCCCGCGGCCGCGTCGGGCACCGAGTTGCGCACGACGATCGAGTTCGCCTGGTTCGCCGACGTGACCTCGACGTACTGGCCCTGGCTCGCCAGCCGGACGGACTGGCGGCCCGAGGACTCGGTCGCGAAGTTCGTGTGGCCGAACGTGCGCAGCGGGTCGGTCTGGAGCAGTTGTCCTTGGTACTGCGCGGATTCCGCTTCGTACTCGGTGTAGGGCACGGCCGCGCCGCGGCCCACCACGATCGCCCGCGCGAGGTCGTTGTTGGACTCGTTGGTCTCCGCGAC
Source organism: Amycolatopsis sp. cmx-4-37 (assembly GCA_049998055.1). Taxonomy (GTDB): domain Bacteria; phylum Actinomycetota; class Actinomycetes; order Mycobacteriales; family Pseudonocardiaceae; genus Amycolatopsis. Next base: position 415,303 of record JAEBEK010000001.1, read on the forward strand.
CGTGTTCGTGGAGTCGGCGGTCGCGGTGAGGGTCGCGCCGCCGCTGGTGGCCGTCCAGGTGCCGGAGATCGCGACGTTCGCCGTGGCACCGGCCGCGATCGCACCCGTGGCCCCGGTCAGCGTGGTGGCGCCGGCGGTCAGCCGGGTCACCGACGTGCCCGCGGCGCTCGTGCCGCGGTTGTGCACCGCGACGGTGAACGACACCGCCGCGCCGGCCGCCGGGTTCGGCGGGTTCGACGTGATGCCGGTGACCTCGAGGTCCGGACCCGGCGCCTGCGCGATCACGAGCTGAGCCGGCGAGGTGAACGTGTTGTTGGTGTCGTCCTGCTCGACCACCGCGTTGGCAGGATCGACCGTGGCCGACACGCTGTAGGTGCCCTGCGGCCGGGTGCCCGCGTTCACGGTCACCGTCGTGGACGCGCCCGCGGCGAGGGCGCCGACGGCCGCGTTGCCGACGACGGTCCCGCCCAGGCTGACGTTGACGGTCGTGGCCGCCGCGGCCGCGGTGCCCGCGTTCTTGACGGTAGCGGAAACGGCCAGCTGGCTCGTTTCCGTCGGGTTCGCCGGGGTCCACGTCGCGGCGGTGACGACGAGGTCCGGGTTCGGCGCCGGCGTACCGAGCACCTGGAACTCCGCGACCTGCGCGCCGGGCGCGCCGGAGTTGGCCGCGAACTGCAGCCGGACGTCGGCCGCGCGGCCGCTCACCGGGATGGTCACCGTGTTCTGGTTCGCGGCCGGGTCGAAGCGGTAGTCGGCGCGGGCCTTGAGCGAGGTGAAGGCGGTGGCGCCCTGGTCGCGGCCGAGGACCTCGAAGTTCTGCGTCCGCGCGCCCCAGGCGGTGTCGGGGTTGAGCTTCACGACGACCTGGTCGAGGTCGGCGTTCGCACCGAGCTTGACGGTCAGCGTGCTCGACTGGCCCGAAGCTTCCCAGTAGGTCGCGGTGTCGTTGTCGTTCGCGTTGGCGGCGACGAAGGAGAAGACGCTCGACGACGCGTCGATCGGCTTGCCCGCGGCGAGGTTCCGGCCGGCCTGGGTGCCCTGGCGCACGACGTGGCCGCTGTCGGCGGACTCGTGCCCGGCGGCGTCCTGGGCCCGGACGAAGTACTCGACGCGCGTGCCGGCGGGCCGGGTCTCGGTGAAGGTGGTGGCGGTGACCGTGGTGACGGGCGTGCCGTCGCGGTAGACGGTGTAGCCGGTGACGCCGACGTCGTCGCTCGAAGCCGACCACGTCAGCTTGACCTGGCCGGACGCGGGCTCGGTCAGCGCGAGGTTCGCCGGCGCGGTCGGGGCCTGCGTGTCCCCCGTGTCGGGCCCGTAGAGCTCGAACTCCGAGAGCTGCGCGGCGGGCCACTGGGTGTTGGCGGTGATGGTCAGCCGGACGTACCGGGTCGAGGCCGTCACCGGGATGGTCACGGTGTTGGCGCTCGGCGCGAAGGCGTATCCGGTCGCCGCGGCGAGGTCGGTGAACGTCGTGCCGTCGGTGCTGCCGCGCACGGCGAGGGTCTGGGTGCGGGACTCCCAGCCGGTGGGCAGCTTCAGCACGATCCGCGAGAGGGACTTCGTGGAGCCGAGGTCGGCCTGGATCCACTGCGGGAAGGCGTTGTTCGCGGACTCCCAGTAGGTGGCCTGGTTCCCGTCGGCGGCGTTGGCGACGGGATAGCCGGGCAGCGCGCTGCTCGCCGACACCGTCCTGGTCAGGAGCACGTCCGCTGCGGGTGCGGCGGCCGCCGCCGCGAGTGAGCCGGGTGAGGCGGGTGGGCCGGGTGGGCCGCTCGCCGCGGAGGCGAGGGAGAGCCCGGCGACGGACAGCCCCACGGCGAGCAAACCGGCGACGAGCCGGGACAGGCGCGTACGAGTCATGGCGTCTTCTCTTCTTCGAGACGGCGGGGGACGGGAGCCTGAGCCACCCGAGCATGCAACAAGTGAGCGCCGTCACGCAAGAAGTAGACACCGATCAGAAAATTTACGACTCCTTCGCCGTCACTCGGTTGGCCCAACCGGACGAACCAGGGCGAACCGCTCGGCGAAGGCCGCCATCTCCGCTCTTTGAACGACCGGATCGGCACTCGTGGGGCTCACGACGACGCGCGTCACGCCGTCGTTCGCGAGGTTTTCGGCGTCCACTCCGGACATTCCGATCGAGCCCCATCGCGTGTACTGCAAGGCATCCGGTCCCGGCCGGCTTCGCTGGCGGCGGCCCGGGCCAGCGCGAACTGTCGGCGACGCTCGTCCGGGGCGAGCAGGCCGCCGGGGAAGTAGCCGTTCCCGCGCCACCCGGCCCGCCGCGCCGCGGCCGCGCTCGAACCGCCGACGTGGATCGGCAGGGCACCGCCGACCGGCTTCGGGAAGCTGCACACGGCGTCCAGGGTGAAGAACTCTCCCGCGTGGCTGACGCCGTCCGCGTCCCCGGCCCAGAGCAGCCGCAGGACGTCGATGGCCTCGTCGGCCCGGCGGCCGCGGGTGGTGAACTCGACCCCGGCGGCCGCGGCCTCGCCGGGCAGCGCGCCGACGCCGATGGTGAGCAGCCGCATCCGCCCGCCGGACAGCAGGTCGAGCGTCGCCAGCCGTTTGGCGAGCACGACCGGGTGGTGGTAGGGCAGCAGCAGGACGCCGGTGCCGAGCAGGATGTGCCGCGTCCCGGCGGCGACGAACGTCAGGCACTCCAGCGGATCGCCGTAGGGCAGCGTCGGGTCCAGCTCCATCGTCCCGATCTTCGCGCCGGGCTGGAGGGCGACGTGTTCCGGCACGTACAACGACTCGAAGCCGAAGTCTTCGGCATCTCGCGCGAAGCGCAGGAGTCTGTCAGGGTCGACGCCGAAATGGGGCGTGCGGTAGCTGATTCCGAACTTCACACGGGACGACGCTGAACAGTGACGCCCACGTCAAGGCAAGGGTCAGCGCAGCGCGAACACCATCCCGATGTCGGCCGCCCGCTGCACCGGGTCCTGGACCGGCTCGACCGTGAACCCGCGCGTGGCGAAGACTTCGCGGACGCGGTCGCGGTTCTCCGCCCACCGCTCGACTTCGACGACCGCCTGCCGGACCAGCGGCCAGTGCCGGTCCTCGATCCCCCGCAGCACGTCCAGCTCCGCGCCCTCGACGTCGACCTTGAGCAGGTCGACGCGGTCGATGCCTTCCTCGTCGAGCACCGGGGACAGCGGCCGGACCCGCACCCGGTGAGTCTCGAGGTTACGCATCACCTTCAGCCGGCGGCCGACCAAGCCGCGCAGGAGCGGGGCCGGCACGCGGCGGGCGGCCGGGCCCATCCCGCCTTGGCGGATCATCTCGACGATGCTGGCGGTGACGCGCTTGCGCTCCGCCTCGACGTTGCCCTCGTCCCGCCACGACGACGAGAAGATCGTCGCGCCCGGGAAGTAGCTGAAGTCGAGCTCGTCCTCACCGGCCGCGAGCCCGAAGGGCAGCGCTTTCAGCCGCCCCGCGAAGAAGTCCCGGCCGTTGCTCGCCAGCTTCTCGTAGAGCGGCGGCAACGGCTCGAAGGCGTAGATCCGCACGTCGCCGCCGAGCCGTTCGTACACCGCCGCGGAGAAGACGCCGATGTTGGCACCGACGTCGAGGACGGTCGCGCCGGGGGCGAGCTCGACGCCGTGGGCGAAGTAACCGCCGACCTCCTCGCGAAGGAACGACACTTCCCACGGGTTGACGCTGTGCAGGTCCATGGTCACGCGCAGAGGCTTATCAGGCCCGGCGCCCGTGATCCAGCCCCATTGGTAGGTCACCCGATCGTGGGCGACGGCGTGGGCCACACTGGAGGGCATGACCGCGACGCTGCTCATCTCCCGCCAGCTCGAGGTGCACGACCACGTCCTGGCGCGTGGCTGGCGGCTCGACGGGGACACCGGCCCCGCCGACGTCAAGTTCCTCGACGACGCCACGGCCGGCTGGTCGTACCCGGCCAGCTTCGGCGGCGAGCGGACCAACACGGTCTCCGACGCCACCCCGGTCGTCCTCCAGTGCTACTTCACCTTCGGCGACGAAGGCGAGGTGGTGTTCGCGGTCGTCCCGGCGGGCAACCTGCGCGGCAGCGGCTGCGCGAAGCACGACACGCGGGAGCGGCAGTTCCCGCTCACCGGCGACGGCCGGGTCGACCTGGTCACGCTCACGGCGATGCTCGACGAGCTGGAGCCGCGCGCACGGGCGCACGACGTCCACGCGCTGGTCGAGTGCCTGTACTTCGGACCGTGCCCGGCCGATCGGCCTTGAGCCGGTAGTCCGGCTGACCGCTCTCCACCGATGCTGCGTGCCCGTCCGGGCACCCAGCGTGATCCTTGACGAACCCGCACCGGCCTCCTTAGGTTGTCGGGACATAGGACGTCAGACATCCCATGTCCTACCTCGACGAGGAGGTCGAACCGGTGTCCCCGATTCGCAGGCTCAGCACGATCCTTCTGGCGGCGGCCACGACCGCGCTGTCCTTCACCCCCGCGGCCACGGCCGGCCCGGCCCACGGATGCGCGTCGTCCGTGCCCTTCACGTCCGGCACCGAGGGCTACGACACCTTCCGCATCCCCGCGGTGGTCCGGGCCGCGAACGGCGCGCTCGTCGCGTTCGCCGAAGGACGGCGCGACTCGGCCGGGGACTCCGGCGCCATCCAGACGGTGTCGCGCACGTCGCGCGACGGCGGCTGCAGCTGGGGCCCGCTGTCCGTGGTGGACAGCAACGGCGACGCGACCGCCGGCAACCCGACGCCGGTGCTCGCGCGGGACGGCGAGCTCGTGCTGCTGACCGTCCACAACGGACTCGTCTCGGAGAAGCAGATCATGACCGGGCAGGCGTCCGAGCAGGACACCCGGCGCGTCTTCGTGCTGCGCAGCCGCGACAACGGCCGTACCTGGTCCCCCGCCCGGGACATCACCGCCGACGCGAAGCGGCCGGGCTGGCGGTGGTACGCCACCGGACCGGGGCACGCCACGCTGCTGCGGCACGGCCCGCACGCGGGCCGGATCGTCGTACCCGCCAACCACTCCAGCTCGCCGCCGGCGGGCTCCGCCGACGTCGGCACCGAGGCGAAGTACTACGGCGGCCACGACCTCTACAGCGACGACGACGGCCGCACCTGGCACATCGGCTTCACCGACGACCGCACCGACGGCGTCGTCGCCGCGAACGAGACGACGGCGACCGAGCTGCCCGACGGCACCCTCTACTTCTCCAGCCGCAACCAGGGGTCGGCCGCCGAGCACCGCGTCGACGGCTACAGCGTGGACGGCGGGAAGACGCTGGTCCGGCCGTACCAGGTGCAGCCGTCGCTGTCCGGGACGAAGGTCGAGGGCAGCGTGCTGCAGACGACGATCCCGTGGCTGATGCTGTACTCGGGCCCGGCCGACCCGGCCACGCGCGCGGTGCTGCAGCTGCGGCTGAGCACCGACCGCGGGCACACGTGGCGCCCGGGCCGCACGCTGACCACCGGGCCGGCGGCCTACTCCGACCTGGTGCAGGCCGACCCGGCCACGGTCGGGGTCCTGTACGAGACGGGCACGGCCGGGCCGTACGAGAAGATCGTGTTCGAGCGGGTGGGTTTGGCGCCGGGACAGCTCGGGAACGCCCCCGCGAGGAGGTGATCGCCGTGGCCGATCTGCTGGGTCCGCGGGTGTCGGGGCCGGCGAGGCTGCGTTCGTTGCTGGCCGGCGAGAACATCGTCGTCGCACCGGGGGCGTACGACGCGCTGAGCGCCCGGCTGGTCGAGGCGGCGGGGTTCCCGGCGGTGTACATGACGGGCTTCGGCACGACGGCGTCGCTGCTGGGCCGTCCCGACGTCGGTCTCCTGACGATGACGGAGATGGTCCAGGCGGCGAGCCGCCTCCGCTCGGCGGTGGAGGTCCCGGTGATCGCCGACGCGGACACCGGCTACGGCAACGCGCTCAACGTGATCCGCACGGTCCGCGAGTACGAGGCGGCCGGCGTGGCGGCGATCCACCTGGAGGACCAGGTGGCCCCGAAGCGCTGCGGCCACCTCGAGGGGAAGCGGGTGGTCCCGGCCCCGACGATGGTCGACCGGGTCCGGGCCGCCGTGGCCGCCCGGTCCGATCCCGACTTCCTGCTGCACCCTGCTGGCGGCAACGGAGGCGATGCGGGCCGTGTTGAGCCGCATCGCTTCGGACGGGACACCGGTCGAGGCGGTCCGCGAGTTGCCGGGGTTGACGGAGTTCGCGGAGCTGGTGGGTTTGTCGGAGATCGAGGAGATCGGCAACCGTTTCGGTGACGGTTGAGCCGGGGTTTGCTGTCGGTTGAGGAGGAGTCTTCCGGTCGGTCGATGGCGAGCGCCGGGCATGCGAGGTTGGATCCCCCGCGGGCGCGGTAACTGGCGGGCGGCTGAACTTCCGGCCCCTGGTTAGGTTCGCAGCGAACCCCTGCGCGCGGGTGGGGTGCGGTTCAGGTGATCAATACGGGTGAATTTGGGCATGGGTGTGGGCCCGTCGCCGGTGGCTGCGGGCCTTTCCCGTGTTCGGTTGTCTATGCCGCGAACGGCAACGGCTGGTGGAGGGTGTTGCGCCTGGGTTTTCGGCGCTTGTCCAGGAACACCGGCGGCAAGAACTCCGGTAGACCGTCGGCGGCGATGCGGACCTGCCAGCCCGAACGGTGCAGGAGCCGGTGGTGGTGAGCGCACATCAAAACCAGGTTGCCGAGTTCGGTGGGCCCGCCGTCTGCCCAGTGGCGAATGTGGTGGCCTTGACAGTGCCGGGGCGGCCGATGGCAGCCCGGAAACGCACACCCGCGGTCGCGCAAGTACAACGCTCGGCGGAGTCCGGGGGAGATCAGGCGGCGCTGGCGGCCGAGGTCGAGCGGTTCACTCTTGATGCCTAGAACTGCGGGGATGAGCATGCAGTCGCAGGCCTGGATCCGAGCTTCGGCCGCGGAGATACGGCCAGTGTCGCCGAGAGTGGCCTGGCCAACCCCAGACTTCAAATCCTCCAACGACACCGCCACCATCACGTGGGCTCGTTCGCCGGCCTGCATCGGCAAGTCTGGGGAGTTCAACGCCAGGTCGATCGCGTCGGAGAACGCATCGCCGTAGCGTTCCAGCGGGGAACGCAAGTCCGGGCCCTCGTCGCTCGTGCGACGTTGGGCGAGGGAGTCCAAGAGGGCGCTGGCACGGGTACCGGTCTCGTCGTCGAAGCGGCCGTTCAGCTCCCACACCCCGGTTCTCTTGCGCCGCAACGACAGCTCGCGAAAAGGAGCGGCCGGTTCGGTGGTATCCGGTTCGGCGCCGTCGGGGTCGAGGTGGGCCAGGATCCGCGCACCCAACGCCGCGATCTGCTTGTGCCCGGCCTCGGCGGCGAAAGACAGCAGGTGCTGCTCAGCCTCGTCGCGATGCGCGAGCGGAACCTGTGTCACTACACCCACGATCGTGTCGATCATCGGGCTACTCAGACGGCCCTCGAGAGCAGCAGTACCGGTGGCGGGAGCAACAGCAGACACCGGGCTGCCATCCAGGTTCCGGCCGGGCACAAGAGCCCGAGCCCGCTTCACCACAGACTCAGCGGCAGCCTTGGGAACATCGGCCAGATGCTCGAACAACCGAGCCGCAGAACGATATCCGAACAACTCCATAACCCCGCGCGACTCGATTTCCATCAGCAGCGCACCGATCTCGGCCTCAGCCGACCGCACCACAGTGAGCAGCGCGGAGATGCGATCGGCCAAGGCCACCGCATCCGCTCGAACCACCGCATCGCTGTCCACACCCCAAGATTACCGGCCCCCGAACACATGTTCATCACACGAAAGGATGATCACCGCAAACTCGACCCGGTGACCCCCGAAGCGCCCGAACTGTCGGACCCGACCGGTAACGTCCTCCCCGTGGAAGCTCGAGACCGCATACAGGAACTGGCCGATCGCATCGTCGTCCTCCGCGACGCCTACTACCGGGGTTCGCCGTTGGTGGCGGATGCCGAGTACGACGCGGTCGAGGACGAGCTGCGCACCCTCGTCGGGGACCATCCCGACCTGACGCCGGACCCGAACCCGCTCGACCAGGTGGGCGCCCCCGCTGTCCTGCACGCTCCGATCCGGCACTCGCGCCCCATGCTGTCGCTCGAAAAAGCCACGAAACCCGAGCAGGTCGAGGCCTTCTTCGGCCGCTTCCCCGGCCAGCCGGTCGTCGTCATGCCCAAACTGGACGGGCTCTCCCTCGCCGTCGTCTACGAAGACGGCCGGCTGAAACGAGCCGTCACCCGGGGGGACGGGACCACCGGCGATGACGTCACCGTGCTGGTCCGAGCCCTGACCGACGGCATCCCGGACCGACTGGACGCCCCCGGCCGGGTCGAGGTGCGGGGTGAGGCCGTCATGCTGCGCTCCACCTTCGCCGCCTACAACGTCGCGCACCCGGACAAGCCGCTGATCAACCCGCGCAACGCCGCCGCCGGCACGCTGCGCGCCAAGGACCCCGCCACCGTCGCCGAACGGCGGCTGCGGTTCTTCGCCTTCGACCTCGACACCGATCCCGACAGCGCCGAGACCGACCTGGGCACCGCCCTGCAGACACTCGGCTTCACCGCCGCCGACATGCGCCGGTGCGGGGATGCGGCGAAAGCGCAGACCGTCATCGGCGAGATCGAACAGCAGCGCAACGACCTGGACTACGACCTCGACGGCGCCGTCCTGCGGCTCGCCGACCGGGACGCCTACGCCGCCGCCGGCACGCGGTCGAGCTCGCCGCGCGGGGCGCTCGCCTTCAAGTTCGCCGCCGAGGAGAAGACCACCGTCCTGGCCGACGTCGTCTGGGACGTCGGCAAGACCGGCAAGATCGCCCCGGTCGCCTGGCTGGAGCCGGTGTTCGTCGGCGGCACCACGGTCACCCGCGCGACGCTGGCCAACCAGGAGGTCATCAAGGCCCGCGGCATCAAGATCGGCGACACCGTCCTGGTCCGCCGGGCCGGGGACGTCATCCCGTTCGTCGCGGGCGTGCTCGACGCGTCCCGGCGCACCGGCGCGGAGCGGGAGATCGTTCCCCCGTCCGAGTGCCCGTCGTGCGGGCAGCCGCTGACCGAACAGGGCAACAGCCGGGAGCTGTTCTGCACCAACGTCGCCTGCCCCGCGCAGACCGTGCGGCGGCTGATCCACTGGGCCTCGCGCGCCTCGGCGGACATCGACGCCATCGGCGGCGTCTGGATCGAACGGCTGGCCGAGTCCGGCGACCTCGAGCACCCGTCGGACTTCTACCGGCTGACGAAGGAGCGGCTGCTGGAGTTCGACCGCATCGGCGAGGTCTCGGCCACGCGGATGATCGAGTCGATCGACCGGAGCCGGTCGGTCGGGCTGCGCCGGGCGCTGATCGGGCTCGCCATCCCGATGGCGTCCGAAGGCACCGCCGCCCGCCTGTGCCGGGCGGGGTTCGGGTCCCTGGAAGACGTCGCCGCGGCGGGCGTCGACGGGCTCGTCGCCGTCGAGGACATCGGGCCGAAGGTCGCCGCGTCGCTGATCGAGCACCTCGCCCGGCTTCGGCCCGAGCTCGAACGGCTGCGGGAGCGGGGCGTCTCCCTGGACGTCCGTGAGGAGGACCTGCCGCCGGTCGTCGCGGCCGGTGCTCCCCTGGCCGGCCGGACCGTGGTGGTCACCGGCTCGATCAGCGACCCGCGCTCGGGCGAAAAAGTCCCCCGGCCGACGTTCCAACGGTTGTGCGAGAAGGCCGGCGCGACCATCGCGTCGTCGGTCTCGGCGAGCACGGACCTGCTCATCACCGGCGCCGACGTCGGCGCCGCCAAGCTGACGAAGGCGGAGAAGCACGGCGTGACCGTGGCGGACCAGAGCGAAATCTGGCCGCAGCTGATCGAAGCCGGAATCATCTGACGCAGGGGCTCGTGAGATGCTGCGACCGCAGCAGGCCCGAGGGAGAGGCGGAGCGGGTGACCACCTGGACCGATGTGATCAACTTTGTCCGGACGCGGTACGAGGTCCTGGAGGACACCGACGGCTGGCTCCGGTTCCGCTTGCAGGGGCCGGACGGCCGGACGCAGCAGGTGACGGTGCACCACGTGGAGGAGCTGCACGGCGGCGCGTGGGTCGAAATCTCCTCACCGGTCGGCTGGGCCGACAAGATCGACCTGCGGCGCCTGCTCGAGCTGGCCGGGTCGTCGGCCGTCGGCGGCGCGGCCGTCGTGGACGGCGTGGCGCTGCTCAAGCACACCGTTCCCCTGGAAGACCTCAGCATCGAGCACGAGTTCGAGCGCCCGCTCAAGGCGGTCGTCGCGCGGGCCGACTCGCTCGAGCACGACCTCACCGAGACGGACGAGTTCTAGCTCCTACACGTGCATCGCGAGCCACAACGCCATCCAGGCGAGGCACGCGAGCGCGCCCCCGACGCCGAACGCCAGCAGCACGCGACGCAACCCCGCGACGACCCCGGCCCGGCCCGACATTTCGGTGATCCCTGCATCAGCCATGCCGGAGTGTTGCCGTCTGCCGGCGTCGGCAAACATCCGGTTCAGGATTCGCCCATCACGAGCCCCTCGATGGTGTGCTTCTGGGTGATCGGCTCGAGCGTGTCGACGATCGGGCAGTGCAGGTGGGCGCGCACGGATTCCGGCAGGGACGCCCAGAAGCCGTGCGTCACGGCGGTGTCGTGGCGTTCGTCGTTGCCCGCGCCCGGCGCGTCGAGGCCCAGCACCAGCACCGGCCGGGACTTCGCGGACTGATTGGCGGTCCCGCGGTGGACGGTCAGCGCCGAGCGGATCGAGATGTCCCCCATCCGCGGGAACTTGCGCACCGCGAGCGAGCGATAGCGCGGGTAGGCCGAACGCGGCGGGAACATGCCGTGGTCGAACGCGGCGCCGTCGTCCCAGTGCGTGCCGGGCGCGATCTCGAACGGGCCCATGTCGGGCTCGGTGTCGACAGCGGTCACGTTGACGGCGAGCGAGTTCAGCCGGCGGTGGCGCGCCGTCTCTTCGGGCATCGGGAAGTCGCGGTGCCACGGCTGGTCGACCGCGCCGGCGAGCGGGACGTCGAACCCGATCTCGACGATCCGGTAGTCCGGCCCCAGCACGGCTTCGGCGACCGCGGTGATCCACGGGTGCGCGGCCAGGTCGGCGAACCCGCGCAGCTGCTCGGGGTGGATCTCGACGTAGTAGCGGTTCGGGCCGCGGCCGACGGCGCCGTCCGGCCGGGCGCGGGCCTCGGCGAACGCCACGTCGATGTCTTCGCCGAGCCGGCCCACCCAGTCGCGCGGGAACGCCCCGGGCAGGCCGATGATGCCGTCCTCGTGCAGCCGGCCGGTCAGGGATTCGACGTCGGCGGCGGTCAAGGGCGCGGACAGGTTCGTGGTCATCTGGGCCTCCGAGGAGTCACGACGGCGTGGCGACTTCAGTTTGCAACGTGGCATGCCACGTTGCAAGAGGTAGGCTGCCGTCGTGAACCCGAAGTTGCGGGACGTGGCCGACCACGCCGGGGTGTCGGTGCGGACGGTGTCCAACGTGGTCAACGGCTTCCGCTACGTGGCCCCGGCGACCCGGGAGCGCGTCCAGGCGAGCATCGACGCGCTCGGCTACCGGCCGAACATGGCCGCGAGAACGCTGCGACGCGGCCGGACCGGTCTGGTGGCGCTGGTCGTGCCGGAGATCGACTCGCCGTACTTCGCCGAGCTCGCCGCGCGGACGGTTCGCATCGCCGAGCACCGCGGCCTGACCGTGCTCATCGACCAGACCGACGGCGACGCCGAGCGGGAGAAGGAGCTGCTGCACGGCCGGCGCAGCCAGCTCGTCGACGGCGTCCTGTTCAGCCCGTGGGCGGTCGCCCCCGCGGAGCTGGCCGCGCGCACCGACACCGTCCCGCTGGTGCTGCTCGGCGAGCACGACGGCACCGCCGGGGTCGACCACGTCGCGATCGACAACGTCGCCGCCGCGCGCGAGGCCACCGGGCACCTGCTGGCCACCGGCCGCCGCCGCGTCGCCGCGCTCGGCATCCAGCCGCGCTCCCTGAATGCGACCGCCCGCCAGCGCCTCGCCGGGTATCGCGACGCACTGGCGGAGCTACCCCGGCTGGAGGTTCCGGTCCAGCGCCTGCACCGGGCCGACGGCCACCGGGCGATGCTGGAGCTGCTGGACCGGGCCGAGCCGCCCGACGCGGTCTTCTGCTTCACCGACGAACTCGCGCTGGGTGCGCTGCGCGCCGCCGCCGACCGCGGGGTGAGCGTGCCGGACGAGCTGGCCCTGGTGGGGTTCGACGACATCGAGGACGGCCGGTTCAGCGTCCCGGCCCTGACGACGGTGTCGCCGGACAAGGACCGCATCGCCGAGCTCGCCCTCGACTGCCTGGCCGCCGAACCCGGGCCGCCGCGCTCGATCGTCGCCCCGCACCGGCTCGTGTTACGCGGTACCAGCTGAGGCGTCCCGGTTCACCACGCGCAGGATCAGCCACTGGTCGAACCACGCCCCGGCGGTGGTCACGACCAGCATGACGAGGCCGAGGATCAGGTGCGTGTAGCTGTGCAGCGGCGCCGCGCTGTCGGTCAGCTTCGTCAGCCCGAACTGCAGCCCCAGCCGCAGCGCGAAGAGGACGGCGACGAGGGCGAGCGCCTGCTTGCTGCGCCAGACCGCGCGCAAGTACTTGCGCCGCCGAGACAGCAGCGTGAACCACAGCGTCAGGTGTACGGCGACCAGTACGAGGGGCAGGAACACCACCCACGAGTACCGGTCGCTGAACTGCAGGCTGAAGTCGTTGCTCGCCACCAGCAGCCCGACGAGCACGAAGTACCAGCCCGGCAGGCCCTCGATCTTCCCCGGCTGGGTTCCGGTCTCCACGGTGTCCGTTCCGGCCTCTCGCATCAGGAATCGGTTCATGCTCCGAGCCTTCCGCGAACGACGGCGGGAGCGATCAACCGGCGGTACGAGATCCCGTCGTCGTCTCGTACCCAGGTACGAACTCTCGGCGCGGGCGAAGCATCGAAGCGCCGGGTGAGGCACCATCGGCAGATGACCTTCGCGCGCCACCCGGGCATCCCGTGGACCGGCCGCCGCGGCCCGCTGGTGGCCGAGGCGGTGCTCCTCGGTGCGCTGGTGGTGCTCGACATGGTCTTCGCGAGCCGGGCTCTGCCGGGAGCTCAGGGCGAGCTGGTCACCATCGCCGTCGAGTTCGCGCCGGGCGCCGGCCCGGTCGTGGCGTTGCTGGCCGTGCTGCGCCGCCGGTTCCCCGACCACATCGCCGGTCTCGCCACCGCCGTCTCCGGGCTGTCGCTGCTGGGCTCGGTGGTCGCCGCGGCCCTCGCGACGGCGGGCGCGCGGCTCCCGCCGCAGCCCGGTGCGGCCGAAGCCCTCGCGATCGCGCTGGTGATCGGCGCCTGCTGCCACCGGCTCCCGCCGCGGGCGGCCGCCGTCCAGGCCGTGCTCGGCGGCGCCGCCGCCACCCTCGCCCCGATCCTGCGCTACGGCACCGGCTCCCCCGCCGCGCTCTACGCGGCCGGGGCCGCGGTGGTCTGGGGCGGCGCGCTGGCCGGCGGGCTGGTCCTGCGCGACGCCGAGGTCCGCCACCGCGTCGACGTCCTCGAACTCCGGTCCGCGGAACGGCTCCGGCTGGCTCGCGAGCTGCACGACCTCGTCGCCCACCAGATCACCGGGATCGTCGTGCGCGTGCAGGCCGCGCACCGCGTCGCCGAACGCACCGGCGGTGACACCGCGACCTTCGCCGAGCTGGAAACGGCGGGCGCGACCGCGCTTTCCGCGATGCGCCGGCTCGTCGGCGCGCTGCGGACCGGCGACCAAGACCTCTTCGTGCCGCCCGCCGACCTCGCCACCGCCGTGGACCGCGCGGTGCCCGACGACGACCGCATCCACCTCGACGTCAGCCCCGATCTCGCCACCCTGGCCGTCGCGCCGGAGGTCGTCACCACCGCGCACCGGCTGCTCACCGAGTCCCTCACCAACGTTCGCCGGCACGCGCCCGACGCCGCCGACGTCCGGGTGTCCGTCCACCACGAACCCGCCGGCGAACTGCGCGTCGAGGTGGTCAACGACGGCGCCGCCCGGCCCGCCCGCCGGGGCGGCTACGGCCTGCTCGGGATGGCGGAGCGGGTCGCGGCGGTGGGCGGTACGGTGCAGGCGGGACCGGCGGCGGGCCGGCGCTGGCGCGTGGTCGCGCGGCTGCCGCTCGAACCCGGCTGAGGCGAGGGGAGACCGGGGTGCCGACGCGAGTGCTGATCGCCGACGACCAGGCGATGGTCCGCGCGGGGTTCCGGCTGATCCTCGAAGGCGAGCCCGACCTCGAGGTCGTCGGCGAGGCCGCCGACGGCGACCAGGCCGTGCGGCTGGCCCGCGAACTGCGCCCGGACGTCACCCTGATGGACATCCGGATGCCCGGCGTGGACGGCCTGCGCGCCACGGAACTGCTGGCCGGCAAGGGAGTCCCGGACCCGTTGCACGTCGTGATGGTCACGACGTTCGGGCTGGACGAGAACGTGCACGCGGCCCTGCGCGCCGGCGCCTGCGGGTTCCTGCTCAAGGACGCCGGCCCGAACCTGCTCATCGAAGCCGTGCACGCGGCCGCCCACGGCGAGGCCCTCGTCTCCCCCGCCATCACCACGCGGCTGCTGGCGCACTTCACGCGGGCCGGTTCCGGCCGCGCCACCGCGCCCGCGAGCCCGCTCACCCCGCGCGAGCTCGACGTCGTGAAAGCCGTGGCCCGCGGTGAGACGAACGACGAGATCTGCCGCTCGCTGGTGGTGTCACTGCCGACGGTCAAGACCCACATCGGCGCCGTCAAACGCAAGCTGAGCGCCCGCAACCGCACCGAGATCGCCATCTGGGCCTGGGAAAGCGGCCTGGCCCGCTGACTTGGGTACCCGTACGACGACCGTGCGCGCCACGACGTCGCCGAACCGCTGACGCCGGCGCGTCACCAGCATCACCACGATCCCCGCGAGCCCCCACGCGAACCCGTCGACGACCATCAGCAGGTCGCGGACGACGAACGCGCCCAGCGACGGGTGGCCGCCCTCGACGGTCTGGATCCGCAGGCGGAGCCAGCGCATGGCCGGCGTCTGGCCGCCGTGGCGGTAGGGCCACCACACGAGGACGAACACGAGACCGAGGAAGTCCAGCGCGAGCATCGTGTAGAGGACGACCTTGAGGAACGTCAGCAGCGCCAGGCCGTGCGGGTGGAACAGCCAGACCACCGCGATCGCGAGCAGCAGCACGGGCACGAAGACGAGCAGCTCGTCCAGCAGGAACTGCACCAGGCGGCGCCCGACGACGCCGAGTCCCGGACGGGTCATGGACCCATGATCTCGGTCCCGGCGCCCGGGCGCGCGCTGAGCCGTCTCATACCCGGGACCGAGCCGCGGGCCGCGACTTCGTCCTCCGGGCTGATCACCGCCGGCCGCGACCGGGCCAGGCTCGGGCGCACCCCACCCGGCGACGGAAGGACCCCCTGGTGCGCATCTCCCGGACAGGACTGGCGGCCGCGACAGCCGCCCTCTTCGCGGCCTCGGTACCCGCCGCGGCCGCGGACCCGCTCACGCCGTACACGACCCAGCAGCTCCAGTGGGGCGACTGCCCGTTCAAGCCGGCCACCGACGACGCGCCCGCGCAGTGCGCGCTCGTCACCGTGCCGCGCGACTGGGCGAACCCGGCCTCGGGCACCGACCTTCAGGTGTCGATCAGCCGCGCCGCCGCGACCGGCGAGCGACGCGGCGCGATCCTGCTCAACCCGGGCGGGCCGGGCGGCCAGGGCACGCCGCTGGCCGGGTCGTTCGCCACGCTCGAGCCGTCGGTGCACCAGCTCTACGACTTCGTCGGCATGGACCCGCGCGGCACCGGCCACGCGGGTACCGACGACCACGGCTTCCAGTGCCAGGTCCCGGTCGGGCGGCTGCCGCAGGGCCTCCTCGACGCGCGTGACCGTTCGGCGGCGAGCGTCGCGGCGCACCAGCAGGTCCCCCGGGCCACCGCCGAGGCGTGCCAGAGCGACGCGATCGCGCCGTACGTCACGACGTGGCAGACCGCGCACGACATGGATCTGGTGCGCACGCTGCTGGGCGACGAGAAGCTGAACTACCTCGGCTACTCCTACGGCACCTGGCTCGGCGCCAAGTACGCGTCGCTGTTCCCGGAGCACACCGGCAAGACGGTGCTCGACTCCAGCGTGAACTTCCAAGGCCGCCTGCAGGCCGACTTCGAGGCGTTCCCGGTGATCGACCAGCGGCAGTTCGACGACGTCTACGTCCCGTGGCTGGCCCGGAACTTCGCCGCGCAGCTGGGCGGGACGCCCGCGGAGGTCAAGGCGAAGTGGGAACGCGTCCGCGCCTACTACGGCACCCACGACGTCTCCCCCGACACGTTCGACAGCATCTTCGTCGGCAACGGCAGCGAACTCCAGTGGCTGCTCGGCGCTCTGGTGTTCCTGCAGGGCGCGGCCGCGCTCGACGGGACGTCCGCCACTCCCCCGGCCGCGCTGGCCGACTCGATGGATGCGGTGTCGCGCAAGGCGTTCGGCGTTCCGGCCGCGGCGCTGACGCCGGAGCGGGTGGCCGCCGCGGCGCCGGACTACACCCAGCGTCCCGGCACCCGGTACGCCGTCGCGTGCGGGGACCAGCCGACCCGCTCGGCGGCCTGGTACCAGGCGCTCAGCGACCGGCAGGGCCCGCGGTACCCGCTGTTCGGCTGGGCCTACGGCCTCGGCGAAACCTGCGGCTTCTGGTCGGACCGGCCCCAGCACGACCTGCCGGACGTGCCGGCTTCGGTGGCGGCGAACATCCTGGTGGTGCAAGGGGAATTCGATCCGCAGACGGGGTACGAGCAGGCGTCCGCGGCGGCGCGGTCGGCCCGGGTCCCGCTGGTGTCGGTGGACGATTCGCCGTTCCACGGCCAGTACGCGCTGGCGGGCAACCCGTGCGTCGACGGTCTCGTGAACGTGTTCCTCACCAAGAACTCCCGGCCCGGCAGCACGACGTGCCCGGGTGTCCCGCTGATCGGCGAGGACCAGGTGTACCCGGTCGCGGGGCCGGTGCGGGGCGCGGCTCCGTCCGTCCAAACGCGACTCTCTTCGGACAGCGCGGTGCGCACGCGGGTCCGCGACGAGGTCAGCGCGATGAACCGCTGACGGTCCGCTCGGTCGCCGGGACCAGGAACGGCCCGCCGCGGGGACCCTCGCGGAACAGAACGCTCAGGTTCGGGCCGGTGCCGGCGACCCAGGCGGGCCGGCGCGGCCGGTCGCTCAGCGCCGCGACGCCGAAGGCGTGGGCTCCGCGGGCGGTGACGGTGCTGCCGTCGCCGTAGCGGATTTCGAGGTCCGGCGCGTGGTGGTCCTGGTCGGCGATGCGGCGGTGCGGGACGACGGTCACGACGGCGGGGCGCCACCCGGTGCGGCGGGCGGCGCCCCGCCGCCGCGCCCACCGGATCCGGCGCAGGACGGCGATCGGCAGCGTCACGACGCCGGTGACGAGCAGGATGCCGCCGGCGGTGACGGCGGCCGGGGTCTCGTTCCGTTCGTCGACCGTGCGGACCCGATCGGGCCGCGCCGGGTCCGTGACGACGGTGACGTGGTCGCCGGCCGCGTAGCGGTGGCTGGAGGTCGCGTCGACGACGACCACCCGCGACGAGCCGGCGAGCGGGTACCGGATGGTGAGCGTGGACGAGTGCCGGAGCCGGCGGACGGCCACCACGTCGCCGTCCGCCCGCACGCCGGTGTGCAGCAGCTCCTCCGCGGCCCGGTCCAGCTGGATGGTGATCGCGGCGCCGCCGCCGAGCAGCGCGAGGGCCACCACCAGCGCGAAGGTCCAGCGGCGGCCGCCGGCCCGGAGGCGGCGCAGGCCCGGAGCCGCCGGGTCGGTGGTGCTACCGGCGGGTGGCCCGATTTCCCCCATGCGCCGATGGTAGGCCGATCCGGCCACCGGGGAGGTGCCACCCGCGAGTCACCGACGGCTGCGGCTCGTCACCGCCGCGACCGGGGGCCGGATCTCCGTACCGCGTCTCCGTACTTGCCCCGACGTGCCGGCCGCCGGACCGGGTGATCGTGGCCCGCATGACGAATCAGCTTGTGGTTACCGAGCGGCGCAGGCTCACCGCCCTCCGCGCGGCCCGGTTGTTCGATGGTGTGGGCTCGGCCTTCGTCGCCGATCCGCTGGTGGTGCTCGACGGCGCCACGATCCTCGGCGTCGAGTCCGGCGGTACCGCCCCGGACGGAGCCGATGTGCTGGACCTCGGCGCGGCGACGCTCCTGCCCGGGCTGGTCGACACGCACGTCCACCTCGCCTTCGACGCCAGTACCGAACCGGTCGCCCGGCTCGCGGCGCGAGACGACGAGCGGGCGCTGACCGCGATGGCCGAAGCCGGGCGGGCGTCGCTGCGGGCCGGCGTCACCACCGTGCGGGACCTCGGGGACCGCGGTTACCTCTCCCTGGCCTTGAAGAACCGCGCGGACCAGCCGACGCTCGTCGCCGCCGGGCCGCCGATCACCAGTCCCGGCGGGCACTGCCACTTCCTCGGCGGGGTCGCGGACGCCAGCGAGGCCGGGGTGCGGGCGGCGGTGCGCGAGCACGTCGAACGCGGCACCGACGTCGTCAAGATCATGGCCAGCGGCGGGACGATGACGCCGGGCACGCGGCAGGAATGCGCGCAGTTCGACCGGGACGTCCTGCGCGCCGCCGTCGACGAAGCCCACCGGCACGGGCTGCCGGTCACCGCGCACGCGCACGGCACCTCGGCCATCGCCGACGCCCTCGCCGCCGGCGTGGACGGCATGGAGCACGTGAGCTTCTGGTCCGCCACCGGCGTCGACCACTCCGAGGAGCTGCTGCGCGCCGTCGTGGACCAGGGCGTGGCCGTCGGGGCGACGGTCGGCATGGTGCCGGTCGAAGGCCTCGCTCCCCCCGAGGAGCTCGCCCGGCGCATGCCGGGGGTCATCGCGAACTACCGGCGGCTCGTCGAGCTCGGTGCGCGGATGGTCGCGGGCACCGACGCCGGGATCGCCCCGGTGAAGCCGCACGGCGTGCTGCCGTGGGCGCCGCTGATGCTGCGCCAGATCGGCCTGTCGCCGGCCGACGCGCTGCGGGCGATCACCTCGGTCGCGGCCGGGGTGTGCGGGCTCGCGCACCGCAAGGGCCGCGTCGCGCCCGGCTTCGACGCCGACCTGCTGGCCGTGGACGGCGATCCGCTGGCCGACCCGCGGGCGCTGCTGCGGGTCCGTGCCGTGTGCGCGCGAGGGAGGTGGATCGCGTGAAGCAGTTCCTGAAATTCCTCGTCGCCGGTCTGGCGCGGGCTTCGTGGTTCCCGGCGCCGCTCTGGCCGGCCGGACCGAAGTTCCGCCGGCCCGCCGAACCCCGCTGAACCGGCCCGGGAGCCGTATCGTTGCTGCTCATGGAGCGGAGCTTCGTCGGCCGGACCGGCGAGCTGGAGCTGCTGCGCGCCCGCCTCGAGGAGGCGCGGGCCGGGCGCGGCGGGCTCGTGCTCGTCGTCGGCGAGCCGGGCATCGGCAAGACCAGCCTGGCCCGCGAGCTGGCCCGGCACGCCGAGCGGGCGGGCGTCCCGGTCGGCTGGGGACGCGCGAGCGACGACGAAGGCAGCCCGCCGTACTGGGTCTTCCGGCAGCTGGCCCGGTCGCTGGACCGGCCGTTCCCGACCGGGGACACCGGCGGCTCGGCGGAGGCGCGGTTCGCCGCGTTCGAGGCCTTCGCCGACGGCCTGCGCGAGGCGGCCGCGCCGCACGGCCTGCTCGCGGTGCTCGACGACGTGCAGTGGGCCGACGCGGCGTCGCTCGCCCTGCTCGTCCACCTGGCTCGCGACCTCGACCGGACGCCGGTGCTGCTCGTGGTGACCTACCGCGACACCGAGGCGACCGGCCGGGCGGCCCTCACCGCGGCGCTGGCGGCGCTGGCCCGCGAGCCGGTCCTGACCCGGATCCGGCTGGCCGGGCTGTCCGAAGCCGAAGTCGTCGAGAAACTCGGTGGTGTCTCCCCCGAGATCGCCACGCTGGTCAGCCGCCGCTCGGGCGGCAACCCGTTCTTCGTGACCGAGCTGGCCCGGCTGGCCGGCACCGCCGGGGACGCGCTGCCGGACGGCGTCGTGGACACCGTCCGGGCGCGGCTGGCCCGGCTGGGCGAGCCGTGCCGCGAGCTCGTCGCGACCGCGGCCGTGCTCGGGCGCGACGTCGACCCGGCCGCGCTCGCCGACGTCCTCGACCGGCCGGCGGCCGACGTCCTGACCGACCTCGACGAGGCCGCGGACGCCGGCATCGTCATGGCGGGGAGCTTCAAGCACGACCTGATCCGCGAGTCCGCGGCCGCCGGGCTGCCGACGGCGGCGCGGCTGACCGCGCACGCCCGGCTGGCGGCGTGGCTCGAGCGGCGGGACCCGGCCCGGACGTCGGAGATCGCCCACCACTGGCTGGAGTCGCTGCCCGTCGGAGACGCGGCGCGCGCCACGCTGTGGGCGGAGCGAGCCGGCGACCAGGCGCTGGCCCAGCTCGCCTGGGAACGGGCGGCCGAGCTCTACCGGCGCGCGTCCGGCGCGGCGCCCGCCTCCGCCGCCGACCGGGCGCGGCTGCGGCTCCGGGAAGGGATCGCCCACCTGCGCGGCGGCGAGATCGAGCGTGGCTCGCGGGTCCTGGAAGCCGCCGCCGACGCGGCCCGCGACGCCGGTGACCCGGCCGTGCTGGGCGAAACGGCGCTGGCCATGGAAGGCCTCTCGGACCCGTGGGGCAGCTTCAACGGCGCCAAGATCGCGCGGGAGGCCCTGGCCGGGCTCCCGGGCGGCGACGATCCGCTGCGGGCCCGGCTGCTCGCCCTGCAAGCGGGCGAAGCCGGGTTCCTCGGCGGCGGCGAGGCCGAACCGGCGTCCGCCGAGGCACTCGCGATCGCCGAACGGCTCGGCGACCCGGACGTCCTCCGCTCGGCGCTGCGGGCCCGGCAGATGGTGCGTGCCTCGCCCGAGGGCGTGCACGAGCGGCTCTCCCTCGCCCACCGCATGCTCGCCCTCGGCGAGCAGAGCGACGACGCCGATGTCCTGCTGTGGGGCCGGTTGTGGCGGGTCGACGCGCTGCTCATGCTCGGCAGGCTCGGGGAGGCCGAGCAGGAACTCGGGACCCTGCGGCTGCTCGCCGAACGCCTCCGCCGTCCGCTCGCGCGGTGGCACCACCTGCGCAGCTCCGCCACGCTCGCCATCGCGCGCGGGCAGTTCGACGACGCCGTCGAAGCGGTCCAGCAGACCTTCGCACTCGTCGCCGACCGGGCGCACCTGTCGCTGCAGGGCGTGCCGATCACCGTGCTGGCCTCCATCGCGGGGCTCACCGGCCGGGCCGGCCTGGTGACGCCCGAGATGGAACGCATCTTCGCCGAGAACGCCCCGCCGTTCGTCGGGCTGCTGCACGCCGCGTGGCTGCTGCAGGCCGGCGACCGGGACCGGGCGGGCGAGCTCTACCGCCGGGCTTCGGTGCCCGACCCCGCGCCGGTGCCCGCGACGCTGCCCGTGGCCGCCGCCGCCGTCGAGCTGGGCGCGGAGTTCGGGCCGCCCGAGGCCGTCGAGCGGGCGGCGGCGCTCCTGCGTCCGCACGCCGGGCTGTTCGTGACCGGCGGCGCGGGCTCGATCCTCGTCACCGGCTCGGTCCGCCGCTACCTCGGGCTCGCGGCCGCGTCCGCCGGCCGGCTCGACGAAGCGGTCCGGGAGTTCAAGCTCGCCATCGTGGCCAACGACGAAGCCGGTACGCCGCCTTACGCGGCGCTGGCCCGGTTCGGGCTGGCCAAGGTGCTGGCGCGGCGCGCCCGTCCGGGCGACGTCGACGAAGCTCTCGGTCTCGCCGCGTCCGTGTCGGCCACGGCCGAGCGGCTCGGGATGGCCCCGCTCCGGCGGGAGGCCGACGCGCTGGCGGCGTCCCTGCGCGGCGACACGCCGGGCCCGTTGACCCGCCGGGAACGGGAGGTCGCCGCGCACGTGGCCGACGGGCTGACGAACAAGCAGATCGCCGCCCTGCTGCACATTTCCGAGCGGACGGCGGAAAGCCACGTGCAGCACGCCTTCACCAAGCTCGGCTTCACCAACCGCGCGCAGATCGCGACCTGGGTGACGGCGAACGGGTCAGCGCGGGACCAGCGACAGCACGGCCTCGAGTAGCTCGGGTCCTTCGAGCAGGGCGGGGTCGTTGTGGTCGGCGTCCGGGACCTCGACGAGCCGCGCCGACGCCGCCGCGGCCACCTCCCGGCTCTGGGCCGGCGGGACGATCGAGTCCCGGCCGCCGAGGACCACCACCGTGGGGACGCGCAGGCGGGCGACCTCATCCCGGACCGGGAACCGGTCGCGCAGCAGCAGCCGCACCGGCAGGTACGGGTAGCTCTCGGCCCCGACGGCGGCGAGGTCCGTGAACGGCGACCGCAGCAGCAGCCCGGCCGGCGGGTGCTCGAGGGCGAGTTCGGCCACCACGGCGCAGCCGAGGCTTTCGCCGAAGAAGAGGAGCCGCTCCGGCGGCACTCGCCGATCCTCGACGAGGAAGCGGTAGGCCGCGCGGACGTCGAGCGCCAGGCCGGCTTCGTCGGGGTCGCCGGGATTGCCGCCGTAGCCACGGTAGTCGAACACCAGCACCGCGAGCCCCGCCTTCGCGAGCTTCGCGGCGAGCGGCGCCCGGCCGGCCCGGTTGCCGCCGTTGCCGCCGGCGACGAGGACGGTCGCCTTCGGGGCCGCGCCGGGGGGCCGGACGAACCAGGCGCCCAGCTCCAGCCCGTCGGCGGTGCGGAGGCGGACGTCCTCGGCCCCGGGCGGGACGGGCACGGGCGTCGTGTCCGGCAGGTAGATCAGGCGGCGCTGGAAGATCCACACGAGCGCCAGGACCAGGACGACGACCAGGACCAGCCCCAGGAGCGCTCGCACCACCACGGTCCTAGTCAAGCGCACCCACCCGGGGAAACATCGACGCGGCTCGGACGTTGTAGACGTCGATGAGCATTCTCCGATTCTGCGTCCTCGGCGACTCCTTGGCAGCCGGCGTCGGCAGCGCACGCGCCGAGGACACGCTCGGGCAGCGCCTCGCCCAGCGGCTGCGCGCGGCGGGCCACGCCGTGGACCTGCACGGCTTCGGGGTGCCGAGAGCCCGATCCGACGACTTGGAGCGCCAGGTCGGCGCCGCGCTGCGCACCGGCGTGGACCTGGCGTTGATCGTGATCGGGACGAACGACCTCGCGCGGTTCGTCCCCCCCGCGGTCGCGGCCGGCCAGGTGCACGACGCGGTGGCCCGGCTGGTCCGCGCCGGCGCGCGGGCCATCGTGGTCCCGGCGCCGGACCTGGGGATCGTCTCGTGGGTGCCCGAGGCGTACCGGCAGCTGGTCTCCGCGGCGAGCGGTCAGTACGCGCAGGCCCAGGCCGACGCGGTCCGCCGGGCGGGCGGCTCGGTGGCGGCGCCCGGCCCCGAGCTCAGCGCCCGCTTCGCCGCCGACGCCACCCTGTTCGCGGCCGACCGGTTCCACCCGTCGTCCGCCGGGTACGGGCTGATCGCGGACGCCTTGGCACCCCACGTGCTGGCCGTCGCGGCCGATCTGGCCGCGTAATCTCGGCCGCATGAGCGCGCTACCGAGCACTTCGGTCCTCGTCCGCACCTGGTTCGGCGACGACGGCGCGTGGGCCGCCCTGGCCGAGGCGGTCCGGACGCCCAGCGAAGACGGCTTCCTGGCCAACGTCACGCCGGTCGACGACCCGGCGTTCGAAGACTTGAGCGTGAAAGCGTTGCGGGAGAAGCAGACAAAGGGACCGATCGTCTCCTTCCTCGCCGACGAGAAGACCCTGACCGATGCCGAGCGTCCCGTTCTCGCCGTCCGGGTGCTCCCGCGCCGGGACGGCGACGAGCGCGCCTTCGAGCCGTTCCGGGTGGTGCCCGCCGAGCTGTGGAGCGTGGAGAACAACATCAACCTGGCGAACCTGGACTGGGCGGACTTCACCCGCTCGGCCGGCCCGGACGGCGTCTTCCGCGGATTCGGTCAGTAGACCCCCCGCAGCAGCTCGGCCACCTCCGCCTCCGACGGCAGACGCGGCGCGTTCTCGGTGACGGCGTCGGCCAGCGCGTCCGCCGCCACCGCCGGGATGGCGTCACGGGTGACGCCGAGGGCGCGCAGCGGGCGCTTGATCTCGATCGCCCCCGAAATCTCCCGGACCGCTTCGATCGCCGCGGCCGGCCGGTCCGGGGCCGGCGGCAGGCGCAGCGCGCGGGCGGTCGCTTCGTACGCCGAAGCCGCGGCCGAAGCGCTGAACGCCATCACCTCCTCCAGCACCGCGGCCAGCGCGACGCCGTGCGGGGTGCCCGTGTGCGCGGTCAGCGCGTGCCCGATCCCGTGGACCAGCCCGAGCCCGGACGACGTCAGCGCGTGCCCGGCCAGGTGCGCGCCGAGCATCAGCCCGGACCGCGCCTCCAGGTCGGCGCCGTCGCGGTAGGCGACCGGGAGCCAGCGCCCGACCAGGCTCACCGCCTGCGTCGCGTACGCCGCGGAGAACGGTGTCGACCCGCGCGAAGCCAGGGACTCGATGCCGTGGACCAGCGCGTCCAGTCCCGTGGCGGCGGTGACCCGGGCGGGCAGCCCGAGCGTGAGCTCCGGGTCCAGGACGGCGATCCGCGGCTTCACCGACGAGTGTCCTATGTAGACTTTCCGGCGGGCGCACCGGTCCTCGGTGACGCCGAACCCGTTGGTCTCGGCGCCGGTACCGGCCGTGGTGGGCACCGCGATCAGGGGCAGGCCGCCGCCCGCGTCCCACAGCCGGTCCGCGTCCGCGGCGGCCGCACCCGGGTTCCCGGCGAGCAGGGAGATGCCCTTCGCCGCGTCCAGGGCCGATCCGCCGCCGACCGCGAGCACCGCCGCGTCGCCGAACGCGCGCAGGCGGGCGGCCCCGCGATCGAGCTCCGCCGTCGACGGGTTCGGGCCGACGTCCTCGTGGACGGCGTGCTCGATCCCGGCCGCGGCCAGGATCCGCTCCACGCGCGCGACGATCCCGGTGGCCCGCAGGCCGCGGTCGGTGACGACGAACACCCGCGCGTGGCCGAGGGACGCGACGAAACCGGGCAGCTCGGCCAGGACGCCGGGACCGTACTCGGTCCGGCCGGTGGGTGCCGGCCCGCCGCCGGGGTGGGTCAGCTCCGCCATCGCCGCACCGCCTCTTCGTCGAGCTCGATCCCGAGGCCGGGCCGCCGCGGGACCGCCAGCTCGCCGGCCGGCGTGATCATCACGGGCTCGGCCAGCATGAAGTCGCGGCGTTCGGGCGTCCAGCCGGGCGGGTCCCAGGGGAACTCGAAGTACGGGCCCCCGCCGACGCCGGCCGCGACGTGCAGGTTGGCCAGCAGGCCGATGCCGTTGGTCCAGCTGTGCGGGGTGAACGCGCGGTGCTTGAGCTGCGCGAGCTCGGCCAGGGTCCGGGCGCGGTGCAGGCCGACCGCCAGGACGACGTCCATCTGGTAGACGTCGAGGACGTCCTCTTCGAGGTAGCGCAGCAGGTCCGGCACCGAGTGGTGCATCTCCCCCGCCGCGATCCGGACGCCCGGGTTCTCCGCCCGGAGCGTCCGGAAGCCGTCGAGGTCGTGGTAGGGCAACGGTTCCTCGACCCAGAAGACGTCCAGCTCGGCCAGCCGGCGCACGAGCTCGCGGGTCTCGGCCAAGCCGGACGCGGCGGCGGTGTCGCCCGCCATCCGCCAGGACTGGTTGAGGTCGACCATGATTTCGAAGTCCGGGCCGAGCGCCTCGCGGACGGCGGCGACGGTGGCGACGCCGTCGTCGTGGTGGTTCCGGTCGATCCGGATCTTCATGGCGCGGAACCCGGCTTCCCGGGCGCGCCAGGCTGTTTCGACCCGTTCCGCCGGCGGTTTCAGCTCGGCCGAGGAGGCGTACGCGGGCAGCGAGCGGGCGGAGTTGCCGAACAGCGTCGCCACCGGCAGGCCCGCGACCTGGCCGATGATGTCCCAGAGGGCGGCTTCGAGCGGCCAGAAGCGGCCGCCGTGGAAGCCGGCCGTCTCGATGGCCTTGACGTGCCGGACGATGTCGAGGGGGTCCGCGCCGAGGAACAGGTGCTGGACGGCCTCGAAGCCGGCCATGGTGTCGCCGGAGCCGATGCCGGTGACGCCGTCGTCGGTGCGGACGCGCACGATCGTGGCGTCGAAGTGCCGGCGCGGGTCCGGGTCCCAGGCCGCGCGCAGCGGCGGGTCCAGCTCCAGCCGGAGCCGGTCGAGGGTGATCGCGGTGATCTTCATCGGGACACCACGGTAAGAGCGGCACCGAACCGCGGGCAAGGGACGGCGGGACATCGCAACACGGGTTGCGCCGGCGACAACCGCGGGCGGCCCGCGCTGTTGGCTTTCCCGGCATGGCCCTCCCGGACGACACCCGCCGCCGGGGGCACGGCCTCCGCCGTGACCTCGACCTGCTGGAAGCGCTCGCCTCGCCCGAAGCGCAGCGCGCCGGCGAGCTGGGCGTCGTCCGCCTGGCGCAGCTCACCGAGCGGGAGAAGAGCCAGGTCTCGCGGGCGCTCAAGGCGCTCGCCGGGGAAGGCATCGTCGAACGGGACCCCGACACGCTCGGCTACCGGCTCGGCTGGCGGCTCTTCTCGCTCGTCGCCCGGACCGTCGAAGACCGGCTCGTCCGGGCCGCCGAGCCGGTCATGCGGGACCTGTCGGCCGAGCTCGAAGAGACCAACCACCTCTGCGTCCTGCGCGACCGGGCGGTGCTGACCCTGCTGTCGGTGTCCGGGCACTCCTTCCGCGTGCCCGGCTGGGAAGGCCGCGGCGTCCCGGCCCACTGCACGTCGGCGGGGCGCGTCCTGCTGCTCGACGCCTCCCCCGACGACCTGTACGTCCGGTTCCCCGCCCTGACCGCGGACCACCCGCGGTCCGACGTGCGCACCCTGCCCGAGCTGTGGGGGGTGTCGGCGCCGGTCCGGGACTTCCGCGGCCGGGTCGTCGCCGCGCTGAACGTCTCCGCGCCCGCCGGACGGCTCGGCGAGCGCCTCGACGCCGCGGGCCGCGTCACCGCGGAAGCCGCCGAGCGGGTCTCCGCGCACCTCGGCTGGGAAGTGCGCCCGAAACCGCCGCCCTCCACCCGGCTCACCTGAGACCGGCCGCTTCAGCCGTCGCCGACGAGCAGCGCCGATCGCGAGCGGGCCACCGTGACGTGCCCGCTGACGACCTGGCCGAGCAGGATCGCCAGGACCAGCAGCAGCGGCACCCGCCACGAGCCGGTCTGCGTGTACAGCCAGCCGCAGGCCAGTACGCCGACGCCGGCGACCAGGTAGCCCACGCCCTGGACCACGGCCGACAGCGCGGGCGAGTCGTCCGCGCTGCGCACCGAAATCGTCGTCAGGGCGAACGCGAGCGACCCCATGCCCAGGCCGGTGGCCCCGGCCCACAGCCAGGGCGCGGCCGCCGGGGCGACGAGCAGGCCGGCCACCCCGATGACGTTCGGGAGGGCCAGCAGAACCACGAGGAGCGTCCGGTTCGGCCACCGCCGCGTCCAGCCCGGCACCAGCCACATCATCGGCAGCCCCAGCGCCATCGACAGCGCGAGGCACGCGCCCGCGGTCGCCGGGGAGACGCCGGCGTCGCGCAGGATCCCGGGGAGCCGGCCCATGATCAGGAACGTCACCGTCGAAACCAGTCCGAAGTAGACGGTCAGCGCGTACGGCCGGACCTTCCCGGACGCCGCGCGCGGCGCCCGGAGCTCGCCGGGGGTGCGCTGCCACAGCTGCTGGGCCAGCACCGCCGCGACCGCCCACAGCCCGAGGCCGACCCGCCACGACGACGACGTCACCGCCGCCGGCGTGATCAGGGCCCCCACCGTGCTGCCCAGCCCGAGCCCGAGGGGGTAGGCGGCGGACCCCCGGGCCAGCAGCGGCAGCACGGTACCGAGCACGGCGAGGGACAGGCACGCCAGCACCGTCCCGACCAGCAGCAGTGCCGAGCCGCCCAGCACGCGCCCGGCCAGCGACGACGCCAGCCCGACCAGGGAGACGGTGACCGTCCGGTGCGTTCCGACGCGGCCGTAGAGCCACGGCGCCGCCCAGCCGCCGAGGCCGATCGCCCACAGCGGCAGCGCGACGAGCACCGCGGCGGTCAGGCCGCCGGCGACCGAGACGTCCGGCAGGGCGGCGCCCAAGCTCGTCACGGCCGGCCGCAAGTTCAGGGCCAGCGCGAACACCACGACCGCGGAAACTGCGGTACCACGAGACATCGCTCCTCCTCAGCGTCGAGGGGTCCGGAGCCCCGGGCTTTGTGAGCAATGCTCCGTGGCGCGAGCGCGGCAGACATCCGTCACGTGACGGATGTGGGAACTCCCCGCCCGCGGCGGCTGCAGGTGCGGATGCACGGCCGGAAAGCGCTTCCTCCACAGTGGATGGTGGGGGTCACCGCCGTTGACGTGCAGCGTCCGGTCGGTGCTGTGTCGCGCACCCCGAGGAAGTACGTAGTCGGAGTGGCCCGCTGCAGTCGCGCACGGTTCCGCCCACTCGAGGGCGGGCGGGCCGGGCAGGGCCACCCCGACCCCGGCCCGGCGCCGGCCTCCCCCGCGGGAGTGGGCGGCTGATACCTCGGCGGGAGGCCGCGGTGCTCCCGTCCGGCAGAGACTCGGCGCATGACCGCACCCGTCGTCGTCCGCCCGCAGCGGTGGGCCGTCCTCGCCGCCCACGCCGTCCCACTGGTCACCCTGCCGTCCGGGGTCTGGCGGCTCTTCCTCGCCGCCGGCGTCGACCTCGGGCTGCGGCCCTACCACGCGATCGGGTTCGGCGAAGCCGGCTACATCGTCGGGCTGAGCGTCGTGTCCGAAGCGCTGGCCCTGCTCACCCTCGGCCTCGTCCGGCCGTGGGGCGAACGCGTCCCCCGGTGGATCCCCTGGCTCGGCGGACGCCGGGTCGCGCCGTACGCGGCGATTGTCCCGGCGGCCGCCGGCGCGCTGGCGCTGGCCGTGATCTGGGCGTACGCCTTCCGCGACTTCCCCCGGTTCGGGGCCGTCGCGTTCGCCGGTCCGGGCTGGCACGTGCTGCTCGTCGCCTGCTACCTGCCGCTGCTGCTCTGGGCGCCGCTGCTGGCCGCCGTCACGTGGGCGTACTGGCGGCGGCGCCGGGCCGGGCAGGTGTAGCCGGCGGGCGGACCGGGTACCTCTCCGCGCACATCCTCGGAGGGAGCTGACATGGGAATTCTCGTCGGACTGCTGGTGATCTGGGCCGTCCTCGCCGTTCTCGGCATCGTCATCAAGGGACTCTTCTGGCTGATCATCGTCGGCGCGGTGCTGTTCGTCGCGACCGCGGTGATCGGGTTCGTCAAGCGGGAGGCCCTCAGCCGCCGGCACTGATTCTTTCGCGCGCGCGCCCGGCCGCCGAAACGACCGACATCACGTTTTCGCTCCGGTAATGGCCGTTCGCTCAGCGGCTCACCCGAAAGCGTGCTATTCGATCACTATGACCGAATCACCGAACTACCCGAACTATCCCGAATCCGCCGCCGCCGCCGGCCAGCCGGCGGCCGCTCCCGCCCGGCCCGGTACGGTCGAAGGCGCTTTCTGGGCGTTCATCGCCTCGACCGTCATCGGGCTCGTCGGCGGCTTCCTGATCTTCGCCAGCCGCGACGCGATCGCCGACACGTTGCGCAATTCCAACAGACAAAGCGGCGGCAGCCTGACCGACGCGCAGATCGACCAGGCGGTCAACCTCACGATGATCGTCGCGCTGGTGATCGCCGTGATCATCGCCGCGCTCTACCTGCTGTTCGCGTTCAAGCTGCGCGCCGGCCGGAACTGGGCTCGGATCGTGCTGACGGTGATCACCGCGCTGCAGCTGATCTCGCTGCTGGCCGGGCAGAGCACGATCCTCGGCTACGTCAGCGTGGTCGCCGCCGTCGCCGGCGTGGTGCTGTCGTTCATGACGCCGTCCAACGCCTACTTCGCCGCCGGCAAGGTGGCCCGCTAGGACGATCGGACCGGGCCCGCGGCAGCGCCGGCGGGCCCGGTCCGTCTCGCGGACGACCGTCCAGATCGTCCGCCACCGGTCCGAGGTGCGCGAGTTGTCCGGGTTGTGCACCGCAGGGATCCGGTCAGCCGCCGAGGTGCTCGATCACGAACGCCGTCAGGAAGCCGAGCGTCGCGAGCAGGCCGGTGTACAGCTCGGTGCGTTCGAACGCCTCCGGGATCATCGTGTCGGCGATCATGGCCAGGATCGCCCCGGCCGCCACCGCCGTGATCGCCGCGATCGTGGCGGGCGAAGCTGTCCGCAGCAGGACGTTGCCCAGCAGCGCGGCGACGCCGCTCACGAGCGCGATACCGCCCCACACCCCGAAGACGTACCCCGCGCCGCGCCCGGCCAGCTTCATGCCCGCCGCGCTGGACAGGCCCTCCGGGACGTTCGAGATGAACACCGCCGCCAGCACCGCGACCCCCACTCCCCCGCCGCCGAGCAGAGACACGCCGAGCACGACCGACTCGGGCACGCCGTCGAGCAGCGCCCCGACCGCGATGGCCGCGCCGCTGCCCGCACTGTCCTGTTCGGACGGTTGCTGCCCGCCGGACCGCTTGCGGTGCCGGGCGCCCCGGCGCGCGAGGACGACGTTGATCGCGACGTACACGACCGCGCCGCCGAGGAAGCCGCCCGCGGTCGGCCCGAGCCCGCCGGCGCGCTGGGCCTCGTCGACCAGGTCGAACGCGAGCGCGGAGATCAGCACCCCCGCCCCGAACGCCATGATCCCGGCGACGACCCGCCGCGACACGTGGATCCACCACGCGGCCGCGGCGCCGAGCACCAGCGCGGCCCCGCCGACGAGACCCCACAGTCCCGCTTCCACCCACTGCGGCACGACAGCCACCCTTCGCCGAGGACCCGATCTTCCGGGACTACCCACACCCGTGCCGGTTCAGTCCACGGGATCGAAGCACGCGGCAGGAGTCAGCGACCGTCCCACGGCCGGCCGGCCAGCAGGTTCGTCACCCAGCGCAGGGCGGTCTCGCACAGCGCCGCTTCGGCGCCGCGCCGGTGGGCGACCACGTCGTCGTCGCACCAGAGCATCAGCGCCGTCGCGCCGCCCGCCGTCGGGGTCAGCCCGACCACCCAGCGCCGGCCACCGAGGGCGAGGACGCGTTCGGCCGTGCTCCAGCGCCCACGGGAGCCGGTCACCGTCCACGCCGACATCCGGGCGAGCTCCGCGACCGTCCTCGCCCCGCTCTCGTTCCGGCCGTTCATGCCGTCACTGTCGCACGCCGGGACCGCCCGGGCCGGGAGGCCGGAGCTCGACACCGGACCCCCGCGCGACCGCTTCTCCCGCCCTACCGGCCCGTGCTGCCGTCGATCAGCTCGCGCAGGATGTCGGCGTGACCCGCGTGGCGGCCGGTTTCCTCGATCATGTGGACCAGCGCCCAGCGCATCGACGGCGACGGGCCGGCGGGGCGGGCCACCGGCTCGGTCAGGTCGGTGCACGCGTCGATGACCGCGTTGGCCTCCTCGACGGCGGCCCGGTAGCCGGCCAGGAGCGCGGCGGCCGTCTCCTGGGGACGCGGCCGGAACGTGCCGGGCCAGTCGGCCGTGCGCTCGCCGAGGAACGTGAAGCGTTCGACGTGCGTCAGGTGCCGCACCAGGCCCAGCAGCGAGGTGCCCGACGGCACGCCCGGCGTGCGGACCTGCGGTTCCGGCACGCCCTCGGCCTTGGCGGCCACCGCGGCGCGCAGCTGGTCGAGGAACCCGCGCAGCACGTCCTTCTCGCCGGGGCCGGTCCGTGGGGGTGGGGTGTCCCGTCGGCGGGGCGTGGCGGTCATCGGGCGCGGCGGATCAGCAGCAGGTGGTCGACGACGGCGGCGGCCAGGCCGCCGGGTCCGGTGGCGCGGCGGGACAGGGCGTCGGCGTGCTCGACGGTCCACTCGTCCGGGTCGAGTTCCAAGGTGCCGGCCACTTCGCGCGCGGTGGGGAACCGGGCGTCCTGGTCCCACGACCACGGCGCGACCGACCCGTGGTCGACCACCAGCAGCCGGCCGCCCGGGGACAGCGCGTGCGCGGCCCGCCGCAGGACGCGGGCGCGCGGCAGCTCGAAGGGCGTGTGCAGGTAGTGCGCCGAAACGAGGTCGAAGCGGCCCGAGGGGAAGGTCTCGGCCAGGTCGTGCCGCTCGGCGGTGACCCGGTCGGCGAGCCCGAGGTCCCGCGCCCGGTCGCTCAGGCGCGCGATCGCGACGCCGGAGAGGTCGGCCGCGGTCACGCGCCAGCCGCGGCGGGCGAGCCACAGCGTGTCGCCGCCGGCGCCGCTGCCCAGGTCGAGCGCCACGCCCGGCGCCAGGCCGGCCACGACCTCGGTGAGCCGGACGTTCGCGCGGGGATCGGCGCGCGGCGTCGCGTAGTGGCCGTCCCAGAACTCGGTGGTGGTCATGGGCCCACCGTGCCCGGGGCGTGCCGAGGTGGCACGGTTTCTTGCGGTTTCGGCAAGATGGGCGCGTGACCGACGACTTCGAGGACGTCCTGCACGCCGTCGGCCCGCGGCTGCGGGCCCTGCGCCGCGACCGCGGCCTGACGCTGGCCGAGCTCGCCGTCACCACCGGGGTGTCGGAGAGCACGCTGTCCCGGCTGGAGAGCGGGCAGCGGCGGGCCACCCTGGAGCTGCTGCTGCCGCTGGCCCGCGCCTACCGCGTCCCGCTCGACGACCTCGTCGGCGCGCCCCGCACCGGCGACCCGCGCGTCCACCTCACCCCGCTGCACCGCCACGGCATGACGTTCGTGCCGCTGTCGCGGCGGCCGGCCGGCATGCAGGCGTACAAGATGATCATCCCGAGTAGCGACCCGCCGCTCGAGCCGGACCACCAGACCCACGACGGTCACGAGTGGCTCTACGTCCTCCACGGCCACCTGCGGCTGGTCCTCGGCGAGCACGACCTGGTGCTGCCCCCGGGCGAGGCCGCGGAGTTCGACACGACGCTGCCCCACTGGCTCGGGAGCGCCGACGGGAAGGCCGTCGAGCTGCTCATCCTCTTCGGCCGGCACGGCGAACGCGCGCACCTGCGCGCCCGCGCCCAGCGGGCCTGACCGGAAGTCCGGGCGGTGTCAGGCCGGTGTCAGGTCGCCCCGCTGACCACCGCCGGCGCCCACGTCCGGATCGCCGCGAGCGACCGGCCGGACACGGTGGTGCGGGTCGAGCCCGTGACCAGCGCGAGCAAGTCGGACGTGCGGGTGGCCGAGCGGACCGAAGTCGCCTTGACCGGCGGCGAACTCACGATCAAGACGTGCACGCCGACGGCCGGCTCGGCGCCTGTGAGCCGGACGTCGCGTCGGGCCGGGTGAAGCTCGCCCGGGTCGACGCGCCGCGGGGCCGCCTCTCGGCCGGCGAGGTCGCGGTCGGGCACGTCGCCGGGATCGCCGAACTCGACGGCGGCACGGCCGGCGTGCGGATCGGCGAGGTCGAGGGCGCGCTCCGGTACGTGGGCTCGACCGGGCCGGTGTGGATCGGCCACGCCCGCTCCGACGTCGACCTGACCGGTTCGAGCGGCAGCTTCGCCATCGACCGCGCCGACGGCAGCGTCTTCGCCGAGGCGGCGAGCTGCCCGATCCGGATCGGCCGCATGACGAGCGGCCAGGCGGACCTGACGAACGCCGCCGGCGGCATCGAGGTCGGCATCGGCGAGGGCGCCACCGCGTCGGTGGACGCGGACAGCACGAAGGGCGCGGTGCGCAACTCGCTGCCGGAGCCCGACGGCGAGTCCGCCGGCCACGTCAAGGTCCGCGCCCGCACGCGGCTCGACGACATCGTCATCCACCCCGCGGTCACCTGAGCCCCGGGATCGATTTTCGGAGAACGACGCGGCCGGCACCCCGTCCGGCCGCGGATTTCCCAGGGTTCTCCCAGAACCTCCCAGGAACCGGCCAGGCGGCCGGGCCAGGCTCGCCGCCATGACCACCATCGAAGTGCGCGGCCTGACCAAGCGGTACGGCGCCGACACCGTCGTGGACGACCTGTCGTTCACCGTCGAACCCGGGCAGGTCACCGGGTTCCTCGGCCCGAACGGGGCCGGCAAGTCCACGACCATGAAGATGATCCTGGGCCTGGCCGCGCCCACCCGGGGTTCCGTCACCGTCGGCGGGCGCCGCTACCGCGACCTTCCCGTGCCGCTGACCGAGGTCGGCGCCCTGCTCGACGCGGGCGCCGTCCACGGTGGCCGGAAGGCGCACGACCACCTGCTGGCCCTCGCGGTGAGCAACGGGCTCCCCCGCCGCCGGGTCGCCGAAGTGCTCGCCCGGACCGGGCTGGAAAGCGTGGCCGGCAAGCGGGCCGGCGGGTTCTCCCTCGGCATGCGCCAGCGCCTCGGCATCGCGGCGGCCCTGCTCGGCGACCCCCGCGTGCTGATCTTCGACGAGCCGGTGAACGGGCTGGACCCCGAAGGCATCCGGTGGATCCGCGACTTCATGCGCTCCCTGGCCCGTGAGGGCCGGTCCGTGCTGGTGTCGAGCCACCTGATGAGCGAGATGGCGCAGACCGCGGACCACCTGGTCGTCATCGGCCGGGGGCGGCTCGTCGCCGACACCGCCGTCAGCGAACTGGTGCGCGGCGAAGGCACCGTGCTCGTCCGCACGCCCGACACGGGCTTCGCGCGCCTGCTCGCCACGGCCGGCGCCACCGTGCGCGAAGGCGTCGAGGCTTCGCTGGTCGTCTCCGGCATGACGAGCGGAGAGGTCGGCAAGCTCGCCGCCTACCACGGTGTCGCGCTCGCCGAACTCACCCCGCAGCGCGTCTCGCTCGAAGACGCCTTCATGGAGCTGACCAAGGACAGCGTCGAGTACGAGGGAGCCACCGCATGACCTTCGCGCACTCGGTCCACGCGGAGTGGATCAAGCTCCGCAGCCTGCGCTCGACCTGGTACACCCTGGCGTGCCTCTTCGCGGTCGGGCTCGGCATCACCGCGCTGGCCATGAACGCCGCCGGGAAGACCTACGCCGAGGACCCGCAGGCCTGGGACCCCACCAACCGCAGCCTGACGTCCTACATCGTCGCGCAGCTGATCATCGGGGTGCTGGGCATCCTGGTCGTCACCGCCGAGCACGCCACCGGGCTCATGCGGACGTCGCTGATCGCCACGCCCCGGCGGCACCGGCTGCTGGCGGCGAAGGTCGTCGTGGCCGTCGCCGTCGCGGTGGTGGCCGGCCAGGTGCTGATGTTCGCCACCTTCTTCCTCGGCCAGGCCGTGCTCACCACCCAGGACGTGCCCCGCGCGCGGTTCGGTGATCCCGGCGTGCTTTCCGCCGTGACGGGCGGCGGGCTCTACCTGGCGGCGATCGCGCTGCTCGCGGTCGGGCTCGGCACGCTCATGCGGGCCACCGCGGGCGCGCTCGCCACCCTCGTCGGGATCGTCTTCCTGGTGCCCGCCCTCGCGGGGCTCTTCCCGGCGTGGGTGCGCGGGATGTTCTTCTACTGGCCCACGCTCGGCGCGTCCGCGGTGTTCAAGACGGTTCCCGACCCGGACTTCCCGCACCCCTGGCTGAACCTGGGCGGGATGTGCGTCGGGGTCGCGGCGGTCCTCCTCGTCGCGTTCGCCGTCTTCCGGCGCCGGGACGTCTGATGCGGGAGGTGGCCCGGGGCCTGGGCGCGGCCGTCGCCGCGCTGCTCGCCATGGCGGGCGTCGCGGCGGCCGGCCTGGCGCCGCTCGGCGCCGCCCGGCTCACCCCGGCGGTCGTGGCGCTTGCCGTGGGCGGGCCGGTGGACATCGAAGCGGTGCCCTCCGGCGGGCTTCCGGTCGCCGTCCGGGGCAGCCTGCACGGGATCCCGCTCGGGGTTTCCCTTGCGGGCGCGGTGGTTCTGGGTTGGCTGCTGCGTCGCCGTGACGGCGAGCTGCTCGTCCGCGCCGCGGTGGCCGTGCCGGCTTTCGCGGCCGGACTGGCCGGGATCGCCGCACTGGCGACCGGAAAGCTGCCGGCCACCACCGGCGGCCTGCGAGGCTGCGTTTCCGCCGCGAGGGGAACCCCGGTGCCCGGCCGGGTGGACGCCGGGTTCTCCGTCGCGGTCGGGCCCACGGTGCTGGGCGCGTTGATCTTGGCGCTCACCGTCGTCGGCGGGTGCGGGCTCATGACGCGGTTCCCTTCCGCGGCAGCGGGTTTCCGCGTACTGCGGTGGCCGGTGGCCGTGCTCGTCGTCGGGTGCACCGCCGCCGCGGGGGCGTTCGGGGGCGCCGCGGCCGCCGGCGGGGTGCTGCTCGTCCTCCCCCAGCTGGTGACCGGCGCCGTGCTGCTGGGGCTCGGCGTGCCGTGGACGGTGGACCCCGCGCTCCCCTGCGTGCCGGACCTCGGGCAGTTCACGCCCGGGCTCTGGGTGTCCGGCGCGCTCCTGCTGGTCTCGGTCACCGTCCTCGTCGTCCGCCGCGGCCGCCCGCTGCGCCGGGCGGCGGCCGTCGGCGCGGTGGCGGGTGGCGTGGCGGTCGTCATGACGCTGCTCTCGCGCGTTTCGGCTGAGGTCTCGGTGGCCGCGTTCGGCTTCTCGGTGCCGGTCCTGGACGTGCGGCTCACCGCGAACCCGCTGCTCGCGCTCGCGGCCGGCGCGCTCGCCGGGTTCGCGGGCAGCCTGCTCGCCGGCGCGATCTCCGTATCCTCGCGGGCATGGAAGCGATGAGCGCGCAGCGGCTGCTGGTGGTCGACGACGAAGCCACCGTCCGCGAGCTGCTCTCGGCCGCGCTCCGGTTCGCCGGGTTCCGGGTGACGTCCGCGGCGACGGCGGGGGAAGCCGTCGCCGCGGCCACCGAAGAGCCGCCCGACCTGGTGCTGCTGGACGTCATGCTGCCGGACATGGACGGCTTCGAGGTCGTCCGCCGGCTGCGCGAGCAGCGCCGGCCGGTGCCGGTCCTGTTCCTCACGGCGCGGGACGGGCAGGCCGACAAGGTCACCGGCCTGTCGCTGGGCGCCGACGACTACGTGACGAAGCCGTTCGACCTGGCGGAGCTGATCGCGCGGATCCGCGCGATCCTCCGCCGGACCGCGGGCCACCCGGCCGACGTGCTGGCCGTGGGCACCCTCGCCCTCGACGCCGAGGGCCACCAGGTGACGCGGGCCGGGCGGACCGTCCGCGTGTCCGCGACCGAGTTCCGGCTGCTGCGCTACCTGATGGAGAACGCCGGCCGGGTGGTGTCCAAGGCGCAGATCCTCGACCGCGTGTGGCGCGACGACTTCGGCGGGGACGCCAGCATCGTCGACACCTACATCTCCTACCTGCGCCGGAAAGTGGACACCGAGGAGCCCAAGCTGATCCACACCGTGCACGGCGTCGGCTACGTGCTGCGGGAGCCCCGGCGGTGAGGCGGCTGTCGCTGCGGGCCCGGCTGCTGCTGCTGACCGCGGGCCTCTTGCTGGCCGGCCTGACCCTCGCGGGCGCGCTGGTCTCCGATCGGCTGGAGCGCTTCCAGCTCGACCGGCTCGACGGCCAGCTGCGCTCGATGACCGAGCTCATCTCCCTCGCCGCGGGGCCGCCGGCCGGGCAGCCCGCCGTGCGTCCCGACCTGCTCGACCCCGCGCTCGACCTGTTCGGCACGCCGTACTTCGTCTACCTGGACGCCGGCGGCGCGGTGGCCGGCGGCTTGCACTCCTCGCGGGTGGCCGGTCAGGCGCTGCCGTCCCTCGACGCGTTGCGCACCGTCCCCACCGACGGGACGGCCGTCGACCTGCGGGCCGCCGACGGGTCGGAACGCTGGCGGGCCCTCGCGCGGCCCGCCGTCCGCTGGGGCGGGACGGTGGTTTCGGCCGCGCCGCTCGCCGAAGCCGACGCCACGATCACCCAGCTGCGGGTGAGCAGCCTGGTCACCGGGGCCGGGCTGCTGGTCGTCCTGACCGTGGCCGGCTGGTTCGCCCTCGGCCGGGGCCTGCGGCCGCTGCGCCGCATCGAGCACACGGCGGCCGCGATCGCCGGCGGCGACCTCACCCGGCGCGTGCCGGTCCTCGCGCCGCCCCGGACGGAGATCGGGCACCTCGCGGCGTCGCTCAACACCATGCTCGGCCAGCTGGAGGAGGCCTTCGCCGACCGGGCGGCGTCCGAAGCGCGGATGCGCACGTTCGTCGCGGACGTCAGTCACGAGCTGCGCACGCCCCTGTTCGGCATCAAGGGGTCGACGGAGCTCTACCGGATGGGTGCGCTGCCCGAAGCGTCCGATGTGGACGACGCGATGCGCCGCATCGACCGCGAAGCGACCCGGCTCACCGCGCTCACCGAGGACCTGCTGCTGCTCGCCCAGCTCGACGAGGCACCGGAGGAGCAGCTCGACCGCGCGCCGATGGACCTGCGCACCCTGGCCGGCGACGCCCGCCACGACCTGCGGGCCCTCGATCCGTCCCGCCCGGTCTCCTTGACCGGACCGGGCGGTACCGGGCCGCCGGGCCCGGCCCCGGTCGACGGCGACGAAGCCCGGCTGCGGCAGGTGGTCACGAACCTGGTGGGCAACGCGGCGGCCCACACCCCACCGGGCACGCCGGTGCGCATCGGCGTCGGCACGGCGGCGGGCCGGGCGGTGCTCGAGGTGGCCGACGAGGGTCCGGGCATGCCGGCCGAGCAAGCGGAGAAGGTGTTCAACCGGTTCTACCGGGCCGACCGGTCCCGCACCCGGTCCGGCGGCGCGGACGCGGGCCTGGGGCTGTCGATCGCCCGGTCACTGGCCCGGGCGCACGGCGGCGAGGTCGAGCTGGAGACCGCCCTGGGCGAAGGCGCCTGCTTCCGGCTCGCGGTGCCGCTGCTGGACTGAGGCTCAGCGCCGGAAGTAGCGCAGCGGGTGGGCGACCCAGTAGAAGTTCAGGTCGTAACCCCAGCCGAACGACTTCGGGGTCCAGAGCCGCCGGTCGGCCGGGTTCCAGACGCGGGCCCGGAACCGCTTGGCCGTCGGACGGCGCCAGTCGTACGGGACGCCGGCCGCGTGTCCCTGGGGTTCGATGGGCTGTTCGGGTCCCGCCATCGTCATCACCTTCCCCGACCAGGGTGTACCCGCGGGTGATCAGTGGTCAACCGGCGGGCGTCGCCGTAGCGTGCTGGGGGTGAGCGGACTCGATGGGCAGACGGTCGTGCTGGTCGGCGGCAGCGCCGGGATCGGCCTGGAGACGGCGCGGCTGGCCCGGGCCGAAGGCGCCGAGGTCGTGCTGACCGGCCGCGATCCCGGCAAGCTCGCGCAGGCGGCGGAGGCGGTGGGCGCCCGAAGCACGGCCGCGTTCGACGCCTCCGACGCGGCCGCGGTGGCGGGCTTCTTCGCGGACCTGCCCGGCACGATCGACCACATCCTGATCACCGCGGGCGGCCCGCACTACGGGCCCCTGCTGGAGATGACCGCCGAGGACGTGCGCCGGGCACTCGGCGGCCACGTCACCCTCGCCCTCGAAGTCGCCCGGCACGCGGCTCCGAAGATGCGCCCGGGCGGCTCGCTCCTGCTGATGGGCGGCACCGGCGGCCGCCGCGTCGGGCACGGGCTGGGCATCGTCTCGGCCGCGACAGCCGCGCTGCCGCCGTTCACCGCGGCCTTGGCGCTGGAACTGGCGCCGGTGCGGGTCAACCTGATCGCGGCCGGGTTCGTCGACACGCCGCTGTCGGCGACGCTGCTCGGGGACCAGCTCGAGGAACGCCGGGCGGAGCTGCGGTCGACGCTGCCCATCGGCCGCGTGGTCGGGCCGGCGGACGTCGCGGCGTTGGCGGTGCACTTGATGACGAACACGGCGCTCACCGGCGCGACCTACGACATCGACGGCGGTCAGCAGTTCGTCTGGTGACGCGGAACCGGGCCGAGGGCCTCGACCAGCTCCGCCACCCGGTGGTGCGCCTCCAGCGGGTGCCGCAGGCGGCTTTCCGGGTGGATCGTGTAGTGGTTGCGGCGGCCCACGCGCTCGCGCTCGACGTAGCCGTCCGCGATCAGGTCCGCGAGGATCAGCTGCACGCCGCGTTCGGTGATGCCGACGCGCTCGGCGATGTCGTGCAGCCGGTGGTCCGGATCCTCCGCCAGGCACAGCAAAACGTGCGCGTGGTTGCTCAGGAACGTCCACGTGGCCATCCGCACAGCTTAGCCGTCCACACTTGACAGACGAAGCACAGTTCGTCATTGTGGAGGTCACGGAGGGGAGTACCCGCCCGGTCCGGCATCGTCAATACGGCTGCCTCTGCGCAGCCCGGTGCCGGCGCCACGTACGCGTGGCCGGGAAGACCTCCGGTTCGCCACCGAACCGGAGGAGTGTGCCGTGATCGTCCCCCTGTGGGCCTGGGCCGCCGTGCTGGGCGTCATCCTGCTCATGCTCGCGGTCGACCTGTTCGCCCACCGCAAGGCGCACGTCGTCGGCGTCCGCGAAGCCCTGACGTGGTCCGGTGTGTGGGTCGCGCTGGGCGTCGCGTTCGGTGCCGTCGTGTGGTGGGTCTGGGGCGCGGAGCTCGCGGGCCAGTACTTCGCCGGGTACGTGATCGAAAAGTCCCTGGCCGTCGACAACGTCTTCGTGTTCGCGATCATCTTCGGCTACTTCGCCGTGCCTCGCGAACACCAGCACCGGATCCTGTTCTACGGCGTCATCGGCGCGCTGGTGTTCCGGGCGGTGTTCATCGCCGCCGGGTCGGCGCTGCTCGCCAGTTTCGCCTGGATCCTCTACGTGTTCGGCGCTTTCCTCGTCCTGACCGGCATCCGGATGGCGGTGCACCGCTCGGAATCCGTGGACTACGACCACAACGTCGTGTTGCGCGTCTTCCGCCGGATCGTGCCGTCGACGGAGGTCCACCACGGCAAGAAGTTCCTCGTCCGCGAGGCGGGCCGCTGGGTCGCGACGCCGCTGCTGGCGGTGCTGGTGCTGATCGAGGTCACCGACATCGTCTTCGCGGTCGATTCGATCCCGGCGATCTTCGCGGTGACGCAGGAACCGTTCCTGGTGTTCACGTCGAACGCGTTCGCCATCCTCGGCCTGCGCGCACTGTACTTCCTGCTCGCGGATCTCATGCACCGGTTCGTCTACCTCAAGCTCGGCCTGGCGCTGGTCCTGGTCTGGGTCGGCGTGAAGATGCTGCTGCTGGAGATCTGGAAGATCCCGACGGGCCTTTCCCTGGGCGTGGTCGGCCTGATCCTCGCGACGGCGGTCGCCGCCAGCCTCCTCAAGACGCGCAACGTT
Organism: Amycolatopsis sp. cmx-4-37; assembly: GCA_049998055.1. Lineage (GTDB taxonomy): Bacteria > Actinomycetota > Actinomycetes > Mycobacteriales > Pseudonocardiaceae > Amycolatopsis. The sequence continues at coordinate 456,303 of JAEBEK010000001.1, forward strand.
TCTGCAGAAGGGAAAACCCGATGAAACGCCTCACGACAGCAGCCATCGCCGGCGGTCTCCTGCTGGCTCTCACGGGCTGCGGCGCGGCCTCAGAAACCGCCGACCGCGTCGGCAACGCCGCCACGACGATCAGCGTCTGCACCGAAGCGGTCCGGATCGCCACCGCCACTCCCGACCTCGCCGACCCGCAGGCCGCGGCGGACCGTGCGCACGAGGCCGGCCGGGAGCTGACGGCCCTCGCGGAACGGGCCGCCGGCACGACCGCCGGCGAGGCGATCGGCTCCCTGGCGACCACGCTGCGCGAGACCACGGTCGACGACCTGGTCACCGGCCCGGCGGACTGGGTGCGGCGCAAGTCCGAGCAGGTCGCCGCGCTGACCAAGGCGTGCGGCCTCTGAGCGAACCCCGTGTCCGGACAGGCATCACGCGTGATCCGGCAGGCATCACACGTGATTGCCGGGGCATCAGAGCACGGCCAGCCGGTCCAGCAGCCGTTCGGCCTGCTTGATCTCCGCGCTGAGCGGGTGGTCCTCCGGGATGTGCGGGAGGCCGCCGTCGGCGAGGCGGAACGCTTCCCGCAGCGGCGTGTCCGGCAGCACTCCCCCGGACAGCCGCAGCGCCCGCACCGCGCCGAGCAGCTCGCAAGCCAGCACCGTCCGGTAGGCGGCGGTGGCGGCGACCGTGCTGCGGACGGCGTGCGTCGAGAAGCTCGCGTGGTCCTCCAGCCCGCGGGAAATCACCGCCGTGCCGAGGGTGACCGGGGAGGCCGCGTGCCGCAGCGTGCCCAGCGCGTCGTGCGCGACGTACTCCAGGATCATGATCCCCGAGCTGCCCGCTGGCCCCTCGGCGAGGAACGGCGGGAGCCCGCTCAGGTCCGGCTCCACGAGGTCGCCGAGGCGCGCGGTGGACAGTTCCGCGACGTGGTGCAGCGCTGCGCGCAGCTGATCGAAGGCCAGGGCCACGTGGGCCGTCGAGAACTGGCCGTGGTGGTAGGCCTGCTCGGTCTCGACGTCGATCAGCGGGTTCTCCGCGGCGGCGTTGATGTCGATCGCCAGCACGCGCTCGACGGCGGCCGCGGCGTCCAGTGCCGGGGCCTGCACCTGCGGGAACGCGCGCAGGCCGAACGGGTCCTGCAGCCGGCGCCCCTCGGGCAGGTCGCCGGCCGCGGTCAGCAGCCGGCGCATCTCGGCGGCGCACCGGACGGCACCCGGGTGCGGGCGCGCCGCGTGGACGCGCTCCGAGTACGCCTCGGCCGAGCCACCGAGCGCGCAGAACGTCAACGCCGTGACGACGTGGCTCGCGGCGAGCAGCCGGCTCAGGTCGTGCCAGGCGAGCACCGCCTCGCCGAGGGTGGCCGCGTTGCTGGAGATGAACGCGAGCGCGTCGCCCGGGCTGATCGCCACCGGGTCGAGGTCGCCCGCCGCCCACGGCAGCTCCCCCGCCAGCGTCAGGGCGATCTCCGCGAGCTGAGCGAGGTCGCCGGTGCCGATCGCGCCGCGTGAGTGGACGTGCGGGAGCGCGCCGACGCGCAACGCCGTCTGCAGCACTTCCAGCAGCCGCGGGTGCACGCCGCTGCCGCCGGCGGCGAGCTGGTTGAGGCGGATGGCCATCACCGCGCGCACGGCGTCGTCGGGCAGCGGGTCGCCGGTCCCGCCCGCGTGGCTGCGCAACAGGCGCAGGCCGTGGTGGTCGGCGGACTCCGGGTCGACCACGGTGTGCCGGTTCGCGCCGACCCCGGTGGTGCGGCCGTACACCGCGCGCTTCGCGCCCAGCTCCACGGCCAGCTGATAGCTCGACTCCGCCCGCCGCACCGCGTCGGCGCCGAGCTCCGTCGACGCGCTGCGCCGGGCCACGCGCACCACGTCGGCGCAGCGGAGCCCGCTCCCGCTGATCTCGATGCGGTTGGTGTCGGTCATCGCCACCTTCCTCAACAAGTGCTCTTGACAAGTTTTCATTCATTCCTAAGGTGGCATGAAACTACTGATTCACACAAGGACGGAGACCCGGTGTCCCGGTCGCTGCACGAGCTGCTCACCGCCCACCGGCTGACCCCGGCGCAGCGGCGCATCGCCAGCTACCTCGCCGACCACGCGGCCGAGGCCGTGGCGCTCACCAGCGCCGAGCTCGCCGAGTACGCACAGGTCAGCCAGCCTTCGGTGACCCGGTTCGTCGCGTTGCTCGGGTTCGACGGCTACGCCGGGTTCCGCCGCTACCTGCGCGAGGCCGCGGCCGAACCCGAGCCGGCGTGCGGCGGCAACAAGTTCCAGGCCGCCATCGACGCGGACCTGCGCACCCTGGGTGCGTTGCGGGCGCAGCTGGCCGACGACACCCGGCTGCGCTCGATCGCGGCGGAGCTCATGGAGTCCGTCCCGCTGGTCGTGGCGGGCTATCGCGTCTCCGCGGCGCAAGCGGCGTCCTTCGCCTACCTGGCCACGAAGATCCACCCGGACGTCCGGCTGCTGACCGACTCCGGCAGCGTCTTCGGCGACTGCCTGCGCCACGCCCACCGGTGCGGCGCCCGGACGCTGGTCCTGGTCGCGCTCCCCCGCTACCCGCGGGAAAGCGCCGCCGCGCTCGAGCAGGCCCGCGCGCTCGGCCTGCGCACCCTGCTGATCACGGACCGGCCCGTCACGGCGCTCACCCCGCTCGCCGGCGACGTGCTGAGCGCGGGTGTCGCGTCGGAGTTCGTGTTCGACTCCCACGCCGCGGTCGTCTCGCTGACCGTGGCGCTGGTCGAGGCGATGGCCGACGCGGCCGGCGCCACGGCCCGGCAACGACTGGAAAGCTTCGAAGACTATGCGGCAGAGCAAGACCTCTTCCTCCCCGAGTGAAGGGGGCACCGCGTTCGACGACGTCCCGCTCAACCGGTTCCACCTCCGCATCACGGCACTGACGTTCTGCGCCAACCACTCCGACGGCTACGAGCTGGGGATCATCAGCATCGCCCTGCCGGTGATCGCTTCGTCGCTCGGCTTCGGCGCGGTCTGGGAAGGATTGCTCGGCGCGTCGGCGCTGATCGGGATCTTCCTCGGCAGCGTGCTGGTCGGCTGGGCGGCGGACAAGATCGGCCGCCGGCGACTGTACACTTTGGACTTCCTGCTGATCGCCGTCGCGTCGGCCGCGGAGTTCTGCACAGCTCGGGCGTGGGCCTGCTGAACGGGCTGAGCCGCGTGGGCTCGGCGATCGGCACGTTCCTGCGGCCGCCGGCCCCTCGACGGGATCGGCTTCTCCCCGACGATGCTGATCCTGACGCTGGTGCTGGTCGTGGGGCTCGTGGTGTCGGTGAAGTGGGCCCCGGAGACGAAGGACTCGATGCTGGACTGAGGCAAGACCTCCGGCTCAGCCGAGCTTGCCCCGGAGCGCCGCCGCGATCTCGCCGGCCGCGGCGAGCTGCTCCGGGGTCAGCGCGTCGACGAACAGCTCGCGCACCGCCGTCAGGTGCGGGACCGTCGCGCCGCGGAACGCCGTGGCGCCCGCCGGCGTCAGCACCACCTCGGCTCCCCGGTTGTCCGTCACGCATTCCTCGCGCCGGAGCAGGCCGCGCTTCTCCATCCGGCCGAGGTGGTGGGAGAGGCGGCTCCGCTCCCACCCGACGTCGTCGGCCAGCTGGGACGACCGCAGCCGCTGCCCCTCGGCCTCGCTGAGCGCGAGCAGCACGGCGTAGTCCCCCGGCGAAAGCCCGCACTCCGCCTGCAGCCGCGCGCCGAGCTCGGCGCGCAGGGCTTCGGCCGTCTCGACGAAGCCGCGCCAGACGCGCAGCTCCTCCGTGGTCGGGAGCACTCGCCGTCGTGTCATCCGGGTCACCTCGCCGTCTAGTTGACACGTCAATCATATAGGCGGATGATTGACGTGTCAATCAAAGGAGGCACCGTGATCGAGCTGGGACTGAACTCGTTCGGTGAGGTCGCCACGGACGGCGACCGTGCGCTGAGCGACGCGGAGACCGTCCGGCTGCTCGTCGAGGAGGCGCGGCTGGCCGAGTCGGCGGGCCTGGACGTCTTCAGCGTCGGCGAGCACTACCGCGAAGGCCACAACGACAGCGCCACCCCCGTGCTGCTGGCGGCCATCGCCACCGCCACCGAGCGCGTCCAGCTCGGGACGTCCGTGACCGTCCTGAGCACGAACGACCCGGTGCGGCTCTACCAGGAGTTCTCCACCCTGGACGCCGTCTCGGACGGACGCGCGCAGCTGGTCCTCGGCCGGGCGTCGGCGACGGAGTCGTTCCCGCTGTTCGGCTACGAACTCGCCGACTACGAGCGGCTCTTCGAGCAGAAGCTCGAACTGTTCATGCGGCTGCAGCGCGAGGAGAGCGTCACCTGGTCCGGCGACGTGCGGGCACCGCTGACGAACGAGACGCTGCACCCGCGGATGCGCCCGGGCGGGATCCCCACCTGGATCGGGGTGGGCGGCAGCCCGGACTCCGTGGTGCGGGCCGCCCGGTACGGCCTGCCGCTCATGCTGGCGATCATCGGCGGCCGCCCGCAGCGGTTCGCCGGCCACGTCGAGCTCTACCACCGCGCGCTGGAGCAGTTCGGGCAGTCACCACAGCCCGTCGGCCAGCACTCCCTCGGCCTGATCGCCGACACCGACGAAGAAGCCGTCGAGACGTGGTGGCAGTACTGGCAGCCGGTCGTGGCGCGGATCTCCGCCGAACGCGGCTTCTACCCACCGGACCGGGACCGGTATTTGTCCGAAGTGGACACCGGAGCCCTGTTCGTGGGCTCGCCGGAGACCGTCGCCCGCAAGATCGCGACCGTGGCGCGGGACCTGCGCCTGAGCCGCTTCGACCTCAAGTACGACATCATGCACCTGCCGCGCGCCGCGCGCGCCCGGACGATCGAGCTGCTCGGCCGCGAGGTCGCGCCGCGGGTGCGCGAGCTGCTCGCGAAGGAGCCTTCCCGTGTCTGACCTCCAGTTCGGCCTCGACACGTTCGGCGACGTCCCCGAGGACTACGCCGGCCGCCCGCTCTCCCACGCCGCCGCCATCCGGCAGGTGGTCGACGAAGCCGTCCTCGCTGACGAGCTCGGCGTCGACGTGATTGCCCTCGGCGAGCACCACCGCCCCGAGTACTCGATCTCGACGCCCGAAACCGTGCTGGCCGGCATCGCCACCCGCACGTCGCGGATCCGGCTGTCCTCCGGTGTCACGGTGCTGAGCTCGGACGACCCGGTCCGCGTGTTCCAGCGCTTCGCGACGGTCGACGCCCTCTCGGGCGGACGCGCCGAGGTCATCCTCGGCCGGGGCTCGTTCACCGAGTCGTTCCCGCTGTTCGGCTACGACCTGAGCGACTACGACGCGCTGTTCGAGGAGAAGCTCGACCTGTTCGTGCGGCTGCTCGACGAGAAACCCGTGACCTGGCAGGGAAAGCACCGGCCGTCGCTGGTGGACGCCGACGTCTACCCGAAGACCGACTCCGGCCGGCTGACGACGTGGGTCGGGGTCGGCGGCTCGCCCCAGTCGGTCATCCGGACCGCCCACCACGGCCTCCCGCTCATGCTGGCGATCATCGGTGGCCCGCCGGGGCGGTTCGCGCCCTACCTCGACCTGTACCGCCGGGCCGCCGCGCAGTTCGGCACCACCGCCCACCCGGTCGGCATGCACTCCCCCGGGTTCGTCGCCGACACCGACGAGCAGGCGCGCGAGGTGTTCTGGCCGCGCTACCGCGTGATCCGCGACCGGATCGGCGCGCAGCGGGGCTGGGCGCCCATCAAGCGCGCGGAGTACGACCACGAGATCGAGCACGGTTCGCTGTACATCGGTTCCCCCGAGACCGTCGCCCGCAAGATCGCCGGGGCGGTCGCCGAGCTGGGCGTCGGCCGGTTCGACCTCATCTACTCCAGCGGGTCGCAGCCGGCGAGCGCCCGCCTGCGCGCCGTCGAGCTGTACGGCACCCAGGTGATCCCGATGGTGCGGGACATCCTTTCGGAGGCGAAGTGATCATCGGCATCCTCGGCGCGGGCAAGGTGGGCACCGTCCTCGCCCGGCTCGCGCTCGCCGCCGGGCACGAGGTGCTCGTCGCCGGCTCGGGCGCGCCGGAGAAGATCGCGCTCACCGTGGACGTCCTCACCCCCGGCGCGGTCGCGACGACCGCGCTGGAGGCGGCGGTCAAGGCGGACGTCGTGCTCCTCGCGCTGCCGCTGGGCAAGTACCGCACCCTTCCGGTGGCGGCCCTGGCCGGCAAGCTCGTCATCGACACGATGAACTACTGGTGGGAGGTCGACGGCATCCGCGACGACCTGCGCGCGTCGACCAGCACGACCGTGCAGTCCTTTTTGGACGGCGCCCGGGTGGTGAAGGCGTTCAACCACATGGGCTACCACGACCTCGAAGACGAGGCCCGCCCCGCGGGGACACCGGGCCGCAAGGCGATCGCGATCGCCGGCGACGACCCGGCCGACGTGGCGAGCGTGGCGGACCTGGTCGACGCGCTCGGCTTCGACCCGCTGCTCGCCGGCACCCTGGCCGACGGCGTCCGCCTCGAACCGGGCGCCGAAGCCTTCGGCGCGAACGTCGGCGCCGACGAACTGCGGGTCATGCTCGACCGGTTCGGGGCCCCGGGCGGTTAAGCCGCCAGCGCCGCGGCCGCGCGCTTCGCCCGGGCCGTCAGCGCCGCGATCGCCGCGGCGCCCACCAGGGACACCGCGATGCCCACGAGGACCGCGGTGTTCCACCCCGCGGTCAGGCCGGCCGGGGACGGGTGCACGGCCAGCACGCTGACCACCGTGACGCCGAGCGCCGCGCCGACGTACCGGCTGGTGTTGTTGATACCGCTGCCCATGCCGGTGCGGTGCGGCGGCACGCTCGCCACCGCTTCGCGCCCCAGCGACGCGTTCACCACGCCCGTGCCGAGCCCCGCGACCACCAGGCCCGGCAGCAGGGACGCCGGCCCCGAGGCCGGGGTGACGAACGCGAGCGGGACGAGTCCCGCGGCCACCACGACCAGGCCCGCGCTCATCCGCGCGCCGCCGGAGAGGGAAACCGGGAGCCGGCGCGTCAGCAGCGCCGAAACCACGCTCGTCGCCGACCAGGCCAGCACCACCAGCGCCGCCGTCAGGGGGCCGAGCGCGAGGCCGTTCTCGAGCACCGTGCAGAGGAACGCCATCAGCGCGGTGACTCCGGCGCCGGCCACGAACGCGCCCGTCGTCGCCGACACCAGGGCCGGGCGGCGGAACAGCGTCAGGTCGAGCATCCCGCCCCCGGAGGCGTTCTGGTGGACGAAGAACGCCGCGAGCAACACGACCGCCGCCGCGAGCAGGGTCAGTTCCAGCGGGCTCGTCCAGCCCTGCCGGCCTTCGGTGAGCGCGGCCGGCAGCGCCGCGAGGCCGCCGCCCAGCAGGAGCGCGCCGGGCAGGTCGACCGTCCGCGCCCGCGCCGAGACGGACTCCTCCAGCAGGACCCGCCCCAGCACGCCGACGCCGAGCGACAGCGCCGTGATCACGACGTAGAGCACGCGCCAGTCGTGGTCGAGCGCCGCGCCGGCCAGCGGGCCGAGCGCGATGCCCGCGCCGAGGCAGGCACCCCACAGCCCGGTCGCGCGGGCGCGGCCGGCGGCGTCCGGGAACGCCGGCCCGAGCACCGCGAGCCCGCACGCGATCAGCGCGGCGGCGCCGAGGCCCTCGACGACCCGGCCGGCGATGAACGTCAGCGGCCCGGGCGCCACCGCACACAGCACGGAGCCCACGGCCGTCACCACGGCGCCGGTGACGAAGACGCGCCGCCGGCCGAAGTCGTCGCCGACCGCGCCGGCCGGCAGCAGCGCGACGGCCAGCCCGAGGCTCATCGAGCTGAGGATCCACGACGTCGCGACCGCGCCGGCCCCGAGGCCGCCGGCCACGGCCGGGACGATCGACAACGGTGCGGTGAAGACGAAGAGGGCGAGCAAGGTCGCGCCGCCGGAGGCGACGAGGACGGCGCCGGGACGGCTGGCCATGCGGACTCCTTGATTCGGTGACCGAACTCTTCGCCCGGAGGCTAGCACGGTTGGTTCGATGAACGAACTCTTCTGTGGCAGACTGGGCGCATGGCACTCCCCCGCGAATACACGAACCAGGCCTGCTCGATGGTCCGCGCCCTGGAGATCGTCGGAGAGCGCTGGACACTTCTGATCGTCCGCGACGCCGTCTTCGGCGTCCGCCGCTTCAGCGACTTCGTCGAGCACCTCGGCATCCCGCGCGCGGTCCTGACCGAACGGCTGGAGTTCCTGATCGGCGAAGGCGTGCTCGAGCGTGTGCCGGGGCCGGGCAAGCGCCGCGAGTACGAGCTGACGGCGAAGGGACGCGGGCTCTGGCCGGTCGTGCGCGCCCTGTCGGCCTGGGGCGACGAGCACTACGCGCCGGGCGGCCGGCGGCGGGTGTTCGTCCACGAGGGCTGCGAGGGCGAGGTGGCGCAGTCAGGCGCCTGCCTGCGCTGCGGCGAAGACGTGCCGCTCGCCCGGACCGTGATGGCACCGGGCCCGGGCCTGCCCCCGCCGTCCCCGGAAGACGGCCAGGTCAGCACGATCCTCGCGCGGCCGCGTCCCCTTCTCCAGGCCGTGCACTGAGCCGCCGAGCACCGCTTTCGGCGGGCACGCTCTGGCTTCTGTACCTACTAGTATGTACAGTGCTCGGCGTGGACACCAGGAACCAGCTCATCGACAGCACCCGGGAGCTGTTGTGGGAACGCGGCTACGTGGGGACCAGCCCCAAGGCCATCCAGCAGCACGCCGGCGCCGGGCAGGGCAGCATGTACCACCACTTCTCCGGCAAACGGGAGCTGGCGCTGGAAGCCGTGCGGCGCAGCGCGGACGAGCTGCTGGCCGCCGCCGAGGCTCAGCTGCGCAAGCCCGGGACCGCCGTCGAGCGGATCACCGCGTACCTGCGCCGTGAGCGCGAAGTGCTGCGGGGCTGTCCCATCGGCCGGCTCACCCAGGACCCCGAGGTCGTCGCGGATCCGGAGCTGCGCGCGCCGGTCGACGAGACGCTCACCCGGCTGCGGGCCCGGCTGGCCGAGGTCCTCGACGAAGGCCGGGCGGCGGGCGAGCTGCCCGCCGGGCTCGACACCGCCGCCCTGTCGGCCACCGTCGTCGCCGTCCTGCAGGGCGGCTACGTCCTGGCTCGTGCCGCGGACGCCCCCGAACCGTTCGACCAGGCCGTTTCCGGCGTCCTGGCCCTGCTCACCGCCGCTACCCGCTGAGGAGTCTTCGTGCACGTCCGTCCCGTTCCGCCGACCAGCACCGCAGCGCCCGCCGAAGCGATCTCCGGGAGCGCGTGGATCACTTCGCTCGCCGTCCCCGAGGGCCCGTCGCGGACCCAGGTCGACCGGGTGCAGTTCGCGCCCGGCGCCCGCACGCGCTGGCACCGGCACCCGCTCGGCCAGGTCCTGGTCGTCACCGACGGCACCGGCTACGTGCAACGGCGAGGCGGCCCGGCGCAGCTGGTCCGGCCCGGTGACACGGTCCGCGTCGCCGCCGGCGAGTGGCACTGGCACGGCGCCACCGACACCAGCGCGATGACGCACCTGGCGATCGAGGAGATCCCGGACGACGGCGCCGCGACGGAGTTCGGCGACCCGGTCGCGGGTGCCGAACCCGCGCCCGCTGAGCCCGTGACCCGGACTTTGGTGCTGGAGCAGCGGCTTCCGGCACCGCGCGTGGTCGACCACGTCGAAATCCGCCGCATCACGATCGCGCCGGGCCACGGCACCGGCCTGCACGTCCACAATGGACCGGTGTTCGGCAGCATCGAAACCGGTTCGGCGGTGTACCAGATCGAGGGCGAGCCCGAGACGCTGCTGCGGCCGGGCGACGTCTTCCACGAGCCGGAAGCGGTGCGGATCGCCCGCTTCGACGCGCAGGAGGACGGCGTCACGTTCATCGCCCACTTCCCCGCGGGACCGGGGGAAACCCCGCGGCTCGACCCGCTCGAAAACTAGTCCACCGGGACGTGGTCACCACCGGTCCGAGCGGCGGCGTGCGTGGACGCGCTGGTGAGGAACCGGCCCCGGACGACCCGGACGTAGGAACCGTTCAGGGGGAAGACGAGCACGAACTTCGGCCCGTCGTTCCCGCGCCGGACGGCTCCCTTCCGCAGGTAGTCGAGGAATTCGATGATGTCGCGCTCGATCTCGTCGGCGAATTCGCGCTGCTCGTCCCGCGAGATGTCGTACAGATCGGTGTCGATGTCGTACGTGGCGCGCTTGCCGGTCACCGGATCCCGCGCCTCGAACTCCAGCCCTATCCAACGCCACGGTTCGACGATCACGGTGGCCTGCCACGTCGATCCGCCGAGCCGCCACGTCGACCCGGTGCCGGTCTCCTCGACGACCACCGACCACGAGGTGGTCTCCCGAAGCTCGCCGAGGAACGCGAGGAGCCGCCGGCCCACTCCGGATGTCATGTGCTCCCCCGCTTCTTGTCGCCACCTCGCGAAACGAGGTGAAGCCTAGGCCGTCGCGGCGAAGTAGTCGCCGGTTTCCAGGTCTTCGAGCAGGCCCGGGTGCGTGGGCTCCCAGCCGAGGAGCCGCGTTCCGGCGCTGGAAACCGGGCCGTCGAAGCCGAAGACCCGGGCCATGAACGGGCTCGGGAAGTGCGTCGCGGCTTCGTCGGGTGTCAGGGACACCGCGGGCAGGCCGAGCCGGCGGGCGACGGTCTCCGCGATCGCCTTGAACGGCACGTTTTCGGCCACGCCGTGCAGGACACTGCCGGCTGGAGCCTGCTCCAGCGCCAGCCGGAACAGGACCGCCGCGTCGCGCCGGTGCACCGCGGGCCAGCGGTTGCCGCCCTCAGCTACGTAAGCCGACACGCCCGTCCGGCGCGCCGTCGCGATGAGCATGGGGATGAAGCCGTGGTCCCGCGGGCCGTGGACGGTGGGCGCGAGCCGGACCACGACGCCGGCGAAGCCCAGGCAGGCCCGCTCGCCGGGGATGCGGAAGCCGGCGATCCCGTCGGGGTCGGGCTCGTCCCGCTCGGTGGTTTCGCGCCCGCCCGGCAGGACCAGCGTGCCCGACGTGCTGACGAACGGCCGGCCCGAGCCCGCCACCGCCCGGCCGAGCGCGTCGATCGCGGCCGTGTCGCGCCGGGTCAGGTCGTCCGGATCGGCGAAGTCGCCGCCGAACGCCATGTGCAAGACGCCGTCGGCCGCCTCGGCGCCGCGACGCAGGGCGTCGAGGTCTTCGAGGGAGCCCGGGTGCGCGGTGGCGCCCAGGGCTTCCAGCCGGGCGGCGGCGGTGCCCGAGCGCGCGAGGCCGGTGACGGTGTGGCCGGCCGCGAGCAGCTCGGCGACGACGGCCGGTCCGGTCTGGCCGGAGCCGCCGGTGACGAAGACGTGCATGGAGTTCTCCCGTTAACGCCAGTGACTGGCACTACTTAGCGCCAGTCGCCGACCTTACGCTCCGCACCGGCCCGAGGCGCAAGGTGACGCCAGTCACTGACGGAATGGGGTAACCTCGGCGCGTGCCACGAAGCGGAGCGGAAGCGCGCCGCCGTCTCCAGCAGGCGGCTCTCGAGCTGTACGCCGAACGCGGGTTCGACCGGACCACCACGGCGGAGATCGCCGCGCGGGCCGGCGTCAACGAGCGCACGTACTTCCGGCACTTCCCGGACAAGCGCGAGGTCCTCTTCGACGGTGAAGCCGACCTGCGCGACACGATGACGCGGGAGGTCGCCGAGGCGCCCGACGGCCTCACGCCGTTCGAGGTCCTGCTGCGCGCGTTCCGGAAGGCCGCGCGGATCCTCGAAACCAACCGCCCGTTCTCCGAGCCCCGGCTGGCGATCATCGCCGCGACCCCGGCGCTGCGCGAACGCGAGCTGGCCAAGCACGCGTCGCTCACCGACGCGCTGGCGGAGGCGCTGCGCGGGCGCGGCGTCCCCGGCGGCCCGGCGGCGCTGGCCGCGCAGACCGGCTGGGTGACGTTCCACCACGCGGCACAGGCCTGGATCGACGACCCGGCGCAGAGCCTGGACGTCCACCTCTCGCAGGCTTTCGACGAACTGCGGTCCCTCTCCGCGGAAGGCGAACGATGACCGAGCGAAAAGGCGTGCTGGTGACCGGCGGATCGCGCGGCATCGGCCGGGCGGCCGCCGTCGCCTTCGCGGCCCTCGGCCACCGCGTGGCCGTCCACTACGCGACCCGGCGCGACGACGCCGAGACGACGCTGCGCGAGCTGGCGGGATCCGGGCACGCGTGCCTCGCCGGCGACCTCGGCGATCCGGCCGTGGCGCGCCGGGTCGTCGACGAAGCGGTCGCCGCCCTCGGCCGGGTCGACGTCCTGGTCAACAACGCCGCCCAGGCCCCGACCGAGCAGAGCCGGCACGCCGTCGCCGAGGTCGGCTACGACCAGTGGGTGGCGGTGTGGCGGTGCACGGTCGAGGTCAACCTCCTCGGCGCCGCGAACGTCACGTGGGCGGTGGCCCGCCACCTGATCGAGCACGGGCGCCCGGGCAGCGTCGTCAACGTCGGCTCGCGCGGCGCGTTCCGCGGCGAACCCGAGCACCCGGCGTACGGCGCGAGCAAAGCCGCGCTGCACGCATTCGGCCAGTCGATGGCGATCGCCTTGGCCCCGCACGGGATTTCGGTGACGTCGGTGGCGCCCGGTTTCGTCGCGACCGAGCGCCAGGAGGCCAAGCTCGCGGGACCGGGCGGCGAAGGCCTCCGGGAGCAGAGCCCGTTCGGCCGGGTGGGCACCGCCGAGGACGTCGCCGCGGCGATCGTCCACCTCGCCTCCCCGGAAGCGGCGTGGAGTTCGGGCGCGATCCTCGACGTCAACGGCGCGTCGTACCTGCGCTGAGCCGCAGGTCACGCTCCGGCCGGCGGGACCAGCACCTCGACCACGCCCCCGGCTTCGCGCACCACCAGGTGCGGCAACGGCGGCGGCGTCACCGGCAGCTGGTGGGTCAGGACCACGCCGTCCACCGCGAACGACGTCCGGTGGCACGGGCAGTCCAGCCGCCGGGCCGGGGCGTCCAGGTTCAGCCGGCAGCCGAGGTGCGTGCAGGTCGCCGAGACCGCGCGGACCTCCCCGCCCGAGCGCTGGACGAACCCCGCCACCGCGCCGAAGTCGAACGGCAGCACCCCGCCCTCGGGCAGGTCGTGCGCCGCGACGACCGTCCGCCACTCGCCGTTTTCGGGACGCAGGGTCTCTTCCTCGGCCGCCGGCTCGGCCCCCGAGGTCGCCAGGTACTCGACGCCCGCGCCCGCCGCGGCCGCCACCGCGGCGGCCGAGGACACCTGGATGAAGCGGCGGCGGTTGCCGTCGCGCGCGGGTGCCGGTTCCCCGAGCTCCTCGGCGAGCCGCCGGTGCAGCCCGGCGACGAACTCCTCGCTCGCCGCCGCGGCCCCGGGCCGGGCGGCGCGCAGCAGCACCGCGGTCCGCAGCTCGGCCTCGTCACCGGGACCGGCCTCGAACGGGCGCGGCCGGCGCCGGCGCAGGAGGTCCTCGACGTACCGGCGGACGCCTCGAGTGGTCACGTCCGCGTCCCTTCCGCCAGCTGGGCCGCCTGCCGCAACGCGCGGTGCTGCAGCACCTTCGCGTTGCCGACGGTGATGCCGAGCTCCGCCGCCGCTTCCTTGAGCGAGCAAGCCTGCAGGAACCGCAGCCGCAGGATGCGGCCGTACCGTTCGGGGAGCTGCCCGAGGATCGCTTCGGCGCGGGCCGGCGTCCGGGGGTCGATCGGGTCGGCTTCGAACGCGGCGATGTCGCGCTCCTCGTCCAGGGTGGTGATCTCCCGGCCGAGCGTGCGCCGCCAGTGCCCGGCCGGCACCGTCCGCGCGGTGGCCAGCAGGTACGCCCGGACCTCGCCCACGCTCGCCGAGACGCGCAGCGGCCGCAACGCCGTCAGGAAGACCTCCGTGGTGAGGTCTTCCGCGTCGGGCCGGTTGCCCACCTTCGAGAACATCAGCCGGTACAGGCGATCGACGTTGTCGCGGTAGACCGCCTCCCAGTCCGGGTAGCCGTCCGCGCCCACCACGTGCAGCCGCGCGGGCGGCGCCGCACCCGGGTCGTCTGTGTCGTCTGTGTCCGCTGCGTCAGCGCGTCCGCGCCGGAACCGCTGTGCCACCGGCACCGCCCCGCTTCTCCCCCGCCGATTCTTCCCCGCCACCCGAGGGATACGCGACCGGGTTACGCCGTAACCGGCGCGCGTATCGGCAAGCGGACCTGGAAAACGACCCGGGGAGAGAAATGACCGCATCGATGTCGCGCCGGCACCTGTTCGTCACCGGCGGGGCGGCCGCCGCCGTGCTCGCCACCACCGGGCTGCCTTCGCCGGCCACGGCGGCGCCGGCCACGGCGGCGCCGGCCACGGCGGCGCCGGCGCCGGTCCGGCGGGGCGGCGCGGACGTCGTCCTCGCCTGGAACCGCGAGCTGCTGACCACCGTGCGCACGGCCGGTCTCCAGCCCGCCACCGTGCACCCGACCCGGAGTTTCGCCCTGCTCCACGCGGCGATGCACGACGCCGTCGTCGCGACGGCCGGCACCGGGCGGCCGTACCTGTTCACCGTCGACGTCCCGGCCGCCGCGGCCCCGGAAGCGGCGGCGGCGCAGGCCGCCCACGACGTCCTGGCCACGCTCTACCCCGCCCGCGCCGGCGAGTTCGCGAGCGTGCTGGCCGGGCAGCTCGCCGCGGTGCCCCCGGCTCGTCGCGACGCCGGGGTGCGGGCCGGACGGCTGGTCGCCAAGCTGCTGCTCGGCCTGCGTTCCGACGACGGCTCGGCCGCCGTCCCGCCGGTGCTCCCGCCGGGCACCGCACCCGGGCAGTACCGGCCGGCGCCGGCCGCGACACCAGCACCACCGCACCGACGACGAGACGCAGCAGGCGCGGTTCTGGGCGGCGCCGATCTGGAACTACTGGAACGAGATCGCCCAGTCGGTCGTCGGCGGCTCCCGGAGCAGCCTGCTGGTCGCGGCCCGGGTGTTCGCGCGGCTGAACCTGGCCTTCGCCGACGCGGTGATCGCGTTCTACGAAGCGAAGTACCACTACCGGATCTGGCGGCCGATCACCGCGATCCGGCTCGCCGGCGAAGACGGCAACCCGGCGACCGACGGCGTCCCGGACTGGGCCGGCCTCGCCACCACGCCGGCGGACCCGGCCTACCCGGGCGCGCACAGCGTGATCTCGCAGGCGGGCGCCCTGGTGCTGCGGCAGGAGTACGGGCCGCGCCGGCCGCTGACGGTGACGTCCGAAGCACTGCCGGACGTGGTCCGGCGGTTCGCGACCTTCCAGGACATCGCCGACGAAGCGGGCCTGAGCCGCATCGTCGCCGGCGTCCACACCCGGCTCGACCACGAAGCCGGGCGGCAGCTCGGCACCGACGTCGCCGCGTTCGTCCTGCGGTCTTGAGCGCCGGTTCGGGGGCGCCGGTCAGGCTTTCGGCCGCTTGAGGACGTCGGTGGGCAACCCGAGGTTCCCGACGATCCGCTCGACCGCGTCCCCGAGCCGCACGAAGTCGTCCCCGAGCGGGTCGACCACCAGGCGCCGCACGTTCGCCACGTGCGCGGGCGACGCGGCCGCCAGGTGCGCTCGCCCGGCGTCGGTCAGGGTCGCGGTCGTGAACCGGCGGCCCTGACCGGTGCACACCTTCCGCGTCACCCACCCGCGATCCTCCAGCCGGGCCACCGCGTGCGAAATCCGCGGCAGCGACCCGTTGGCCATCTCCGCGATCTCGCTCATCCGCAGGCTTTCCCGCGGCACGACCGAAAGCCGCGCCAGGATCATGTAGCCCAGCAACGTCAGGTCGGCGTCCCGCAGCAGCTGGCTCTCCAGCGCTCCCGGCAGGGTGAGCAGCACCTTCGCCAGGTTGATCCACACCCGCCGCTCTTCTTTGCCGAGCCGGTCGAACGGCTCTTCGGCTTCCTGCTCGTCCACGCTTGACTTTAACACGCAACCCAACTTATCTTTGGGTTTAACACGCAACCCAAGGAGGAGCGATGACCCCCACCGCCACCCGGACGTCCACCACGGCCCTTCGCCTGGGGGTCGCCGTCGTGGCGGCCGCCGCCGTGAACGCCGTCATCGCACTGACGGCGTCCTCACTCGACGACGGCGGGATCGGCATGGGCCTCAACGCGGCCTCCTACCTGCCGGCGACCGTGGTCGGGCTGCTCCTCGGCACCGTGGGCTGGATCCTGATCGCGCGCCGGGCCCCGAAGGCGCTGCGGGTGGTCGTGCCCGCGGTCCTCGTCCTGACCTGGGTCCCGGACCTGCTGCTCCTGACCGCCGGCGCCACCGCCGCCAACGTCGTGGGGCTGATGCTCATGCACCTGGTGGTCACGACGGCGGTCGTCCTCGCGTTGCGCCCGACCTTGCGGGAGCCGGTCGCGACGGCCACCGCTCAGGGCCAGGTCGCCGGGTAACGTCTCCGCGGTGGACTGGGAACCGACTCGACGATCACTGCACGGCGTCGCGGAGCTGCTCCTGGCGGGCCCGCAGCACCGGGCGACCGGGCGCATCGACCTCCGGGTGGCCGAAGGCGGTTTCGCGACCGTCGCCGGGCCCGCGCTGCGCGTCGAAGGCGCCGACCTCCTGGCGGACTCCGCCCGCGTGCCGCTGGCCGGGCGCACCTACGCCGAGGTCGCGGCGGAAGCCGGGCTCGAGGCCGGCGAACCCGCGGGCGTCTACTCCGGCGGTCCCGGTGTCCGGCCCGACGAGACGATCACCTTCGCCGCGGACGCGCTGAAGTCCCTGCTCGCGGCCTTCGCCGACGGCGAGCGGGCGCTGCGCGAGTTCGCCCCGGACGTCACACCGGTGCTGTGGCCCGAGCACTTCGACGTCGCGATCACCCTCGACGAGGTCAACTACGGCGTCTCCCCCGGCGACGGCTACCTGGGCGAGCCCTACGCCTACGTGGGCCCGTTCGAGCCGCGGGAGGGCGAGTTCTGGAACGCGCCGTTCGGGGCCGCGCGCCCGCTGAGCGATCTGGCCGGTGCGGTGACGGCGTTCTTCCGCGCCGGCCGCGAGCGGCTCAGTCCGTAGGCAGCCGGGGAAGAGCCGGGCGCAGTTGCCGGTGGTGAGCTCCCGCCAGGTGGTGCCCGCCGGCTGCGTGGCCGCGTCGATGCTCGCCAGCTGCGCGTCGACCGCGGCCGGCGGGGTCCAGCAGAAGTCGCTGCCGTACAGCAGCCGATCGGTGCCGAACGCGCGCTCGAACGCCGGGAGCTGGCGCGGGAACGGCGTTCCCGCGAGGTCGAACCAGAGCCCGCCGATCTGCTCGGGCACCGTCGGGCCGCCGGCGTCGCCGCCGGACGCGGTGCGGAACAGCTCCAGGCGGTCGGCCAGCAGCGGCAGCACTCCCCCGCCGTGGGTGAAGATCCAGGGGATGTCCGGGTACCGCCGGAGAGTCCCGGCGAAGACGAGGTCGCTCACCGCCCGGCCGGTGTCGAAGAGGAATTCGAGCATCGGCCGCGGCCGACCGAGCGCGATCGCTTCGGCGTGCGGCGGGGACGTCGGGTGGACGAACACGGACGTCCGGCGGTGTTCCAGTTCCGTCCACAGTGGAGCGAACGCGGGGTCGCCGAGGTAGCGGCCGCCGGCGTTGGTCTCGACCGTGACGCCGTCGCAGCCCAGTTCGTCGACCGCGTACGCCAGTTCGTCGAGCGCACCGTCCACTCGGGCAGCGGCAGCGACGCGAAGTGCCCGAACAGGTCCGGGTGCGCCCAGCGGGTTTCGGCGCCGGTGTCGTTGACGTGCCGCGCGAGGCGTCGCGCGGCAGCGTCAACGCCGAAGTGGAGACCGGGCGAGCCGGGCATGCGTCCGGCGAGCCGTGCCCGGCCGCGATCGCGGCCTCGACGTACTCCGGGGTGAGGAAGTGCGCGTGGACGTCGACGAGTCCGCTCAGGCGACCACTTGCCCGGCGGCCCAGACGCGGCGGATCTTGCCGGTCGCGGTGATGTCCCGGGTCGGGTCGCCGTCGACGAGCACCAGGTCCGCCCGCAGGCCTTCGCGCACCGCGCCGCGGTCGGGGAAGCCGAAGTACCGGGCGGGCAGGTCGGTCGCCGCCCGCAGAGCGTCCGTTTCGGACAGTCCTGCCTCGACCAGCAACGCCAGTTCCTGGTGCAGGCCCGCTCCTTGCACGACGGGCACGGGCAGCATCGGGGCGGAGAACGCGTCGGTGCCGGCGAGGATCGGTACGCCGGCCGCGTGCAGCGCCGCGACCGAGTCCCGGCTGAACGCGTAGCCGCCGGCGCCGAGCTTGGTGGTGAGCGCGTCCATCATCGTCAGTGTCGGCACGGCGATCTGGCCCTGAGAGGCCATCTTCGAGGTCGTTTCGGCGTCGAGGACGCCGTCGCGCGGGACGTGGGTGATCACGTCGGCCCCCGCCCGCACCGCGCGCCGATAGGCGTCGACCGACGACGCGTGGGCGACCGTGAGCTTGCCGTGTGCCTTCCCTTCGGCGACCACGGCGTCGATCGTGGCCTGGTCGAGCAGGTCGCCTTCGATGACGACCTTGACGTAGTCGGATCCCTCGGCCACGCGGCGGGCGACGAACTCGGCGGCCTGGCCGGGCGCGGTGAGGATCGCCTCCTCGGGCATGCCGGGCATCTTCGCGTGGTTGCCGCCGGGCCCGATGGCCGGCAGGCCCGCGCTGCGGATGTCCGGCACCCGGCCGCGGAAGGAGTCGACGCGTTCACGCGGCCAGCACGCCATGTCGAGCGCGGTGGTGACGCCGTGGGCGGCGAGCGCCCGCAGGTCGTCCGGGGTGAGCAGGTGGACGTGGGCGTCGAAGAGCCCCGGCAGCAGGGTGGCGCCGGCCCCGTCGACGATCTCGGCGCCGGTCGCGTCGGCGCCGATCAGCGAGCCGTCGAGCACGACGGTGGTGGGGCCGGTCAGCGCGGCGCCGTCGAAGACGCGGACGCCGGTCAGGGCGGTCTTGGTCATGATGCCGCCTCGGCGGGGAAGCTCGACTCCATCAGGATCTCCTTGGTGCGGTTGATGTGCGCCTCGAACCGGGCGACGGCCAGGTCGGCGTCGTGCGCCAACGCGGCGTCCACCAGACCCTGGTGCTCGCCCACGACGTCGCGGTGGCGCTCCTCGCCGCCGGGGCCGGACCACGCGCGGTACAGCTCCGCCGCGTCGGACAGCCGGGTGCAGATGTCGAGCAGCACGACGTTGCCGCACGCCTTGATCAGCGTGTGGTGGAACTCCAGGTGCGCGCGAGCCCACTCCTCGTTGCGGCGCATCGGCGGCCCGGGCAGGATCATCGGCTGCCCGGCGAGCCGGTGGTGCGCGGCCAGCACCTCCGACTCCCACGTGACGCCGCCGCGCCGCACCGACAGCCGCAGGGCCGAGCCCTCGTTGATCGCGCGCGCCTCGGTCAGGTCCGTGAGCGCCTGCAGCGACAGCGGCGTGACCCGGAACCCGCGGTTGCGGTCCACCTGGACGAGGTCCTTGGCGGCGAGCAGGCCCAGCGCCTCGCGCACGACACTGAGGCTGACCTCGAACTCCGCACTCAGTTCGGCGGGCTTGACGCGCGCGCCCGGAGCCAGTTCGCCGTTGAGGATCGCCGAACGCAGCCGGTGGTAGACGGACACCGCCAGGCTCTCGCCACCCGCTCTCTTCACCATGCCGAGACGATAACACACTCTCCGCTCAATAATCGATTCTTACCTTGACAGTCGGATATCGGCGGCAGAGTATGAGGTGACCGGCACCCCTCGGCCTAGTGACAGCACAGCGCCGGGACTCCTCGATCGAAAGGCATGCCGATGCGGATCGCCAACCTCGCCGGCCGGCTCGTGCTCCTCACCCCCGGCGGCGCCGTCGACGTCGAACGCGCCAGCGGGCAGCGGTTCCCCGCCGACCCCCACGCCGTCTACGCCCGCTGGGACGAGTTCACCGCTTGGGCGACCGGCTTCGCGCCCACCGAGGCGGAAGCGTTCGACGAAGGCGACTTGCGGGCGCCCTCCCCCACCCCGGCGCAGGTCTTCGGGGTCGGGCTGAACTACCGCGACCACGCCGCCGAGTCCGGCCTCGGCCTGCCGGACTCCCCCGCCGTGTTCACGAAGTTCCCCAGCTGCCTGACCGGGCCGCGGGGCGAGATCGCGCTCACGGGGTCCACTGTGGACTGGGAGGTCGAGCTGGTCGCCGTCATCGGCCGCGAGGCGCGGAACGTCTCCGCCGAGCACGCTTGGGACCACGTCGCCGGGCTGACCGCCGGCCAGGACCTTTCGGACCGGACGGTGCAGCTGGCCGGGCCGGCCCCGCAGTTCAGCTTGGGCAAGTCCGCGCCCGGCTTCGGGCCGACCGGGCCGTGGCTGGTCACGCCGGACGAGTTCGCCGACCGCGACAACCTGGAGCTGGCATGCGCGGTCAACGGCGAGTCCGTGCAGAAGGGCCGCACCAGCGATCTGATCTTCTCCGTACCCGAGATCGTCGCGCGATTGTCGGCGATCCTGCCGCTGCGGCCCGGCGACGTTGTCTTCAGCGGGCACGCCGTCGGGCGTCGGCATGGCCCGCTCCCCGCAGCGGTTCCTGGCTGCCGGCGACGAGCTGGTGACCACCATCGAGGGCATCGGCACGATGCGCCACCGGTTCGCGGAGCCGTCATGACCACTGTGGACGGACGCCGGTTCCGCGCGGTGCTGGCCGCGGTCTGCGCACCGGTCACGGTGGTCACCACCAGCGACGCCGACGGCCGTCCGCACGGCGCGACGGTCAGCTCGTTCACCTCGCTCTCGCTCGAGCCGCCGCTGGTCAGCGTCGCCTTCGACCGGCGCTCGGCGCTGCTGGCCGAGGTCCTCGGCGCGGGGCGGTTCGGCGTGAACCTGCTCGGCCAGGGCCAGGACGACCTCGCCGTCCGGTTCGCCACCCGCGGCGCCGACCGGTTCGGCGGCGACACGGCGTGGTTCGCCGATCGCGGGCTGCCCCGGCTGCGCGACGCCGCCGGCTGGGTGGCCTGCGACCTCGACCGCGTCGTCGAAGCCGGCGACCACCTCCTGCTGTTCGGCCTCGTGACCGACCTGGGCCGCACCGACCGGCCGCCGCTCGTCTACGCCCACCGCACGTTCGGCACCCACTCCCGCTTCGCCGAGCGGCCCCGCCCGCCCATCACCGACCAGATCGCCGCCTGCGCCCGCTGACCCGCCCCGGAAGGACACCGCCGTCATGACCCTCGCGACCGAACGGCCCACGGCCGACCAGGTTCTCGCCCGCATCGCCGAACTCCAGCCGCTGCTGGAGCGGAACGCCGCTCAGGGCGAGGCCGATCGGCGGGTCGTCGAAGAGAGCATCACGGCGCTGACCGACGCCGGCGCGTTCAAGCCGGCTGGGCCGTCGAGAACATCACCCGCGCCATCGACGTCCTGCTCTCGGCGCACGGCGCGGGCAGCTTCGCCGACGTCAACCCGCTGCAGCGGATCTGGCGCGACTCCGCCGTGGCCGCCCGGCACGCGATCGCGGCGCCCGCGGTCAACTACGAGGTCTACGGCAAGGCGCTGCTCGGGCGCGAAGACCAGATCACCCCGCTCGTCTGACCGGAGGGACCCGTCATGAGCCTGCACCGCCTCACCAAGATCGCCATCGGCGTCCCGGACGTCGACGAAACCGCCGAGTACTACACGGAGTTCGGCCTCACGCCGACCGCGACCGGGTTCGCCACCGCCGACGGCGGCGAGCAGCTCGAGCTCCGGCGGACCCCGCACCGCCGGCTGCTCACCCTCGGCATGGGCGCCGACGACCCGGACGACCTCGGCCGCATCACCGCGTCGCTGGGCCGCCTCGACGTCGAGAGCCGCATCGAAGGCGATTCCCTGTACACGAAGGACCCGAGCACCGGGCTCGACGTCGTCGTGTCGGTCGCCCCGCGGGTTCGCCAGCGATCCCCGGAACCGGTGGCCTACAACGGACCCGGTTCGACCCGGCGGGCGAACACCCGCGCGCCGGGCATCGACCGCGAGTCCGCGGTGCGGCCACGCAAGCTCGGGCACGTCGTGTTCGGCTCCACCGACCAGGCCGCGACGCAGCGCTTCTTCACCGAGGGCCTCGGGTTCAAGGTCAGCGACGAGGCCCCGGGTTTCGCTTCGTTCCTGCGCTGTTCCACCGACCACCACAACGTGCTGGTGCAGCAGGCGCCGGTCAGCTTCCTGCACCACACGTCCTGGGAGGTCGACGACGTCGACGAGGTCGGCCGCGGCGCCACCGCGATGCTCGAGGGCCACCCGGAACGCCACACCTGGGGCCTGGGCCGGCACTACATCGGCTCGAACTTCTTCTGGTACCTGCGCGATCCCGCGGGCAACTTCTCCGAGTACTACTCCGACATCGACTGCATCCTCGAAGACCAGCTCTGGGAGCCCCGCGTCGTCGCCGGCGAGAAGAGCCTCTACGCGTGGGGCCCGCCGCCCCCGCCGTCGTTCCTCGCGCCGGAGGACCTGGCCGAGCTGATGACCGACGCCCACGACGGCGCCTGAGCGAGCGAATTCACTTTCCCTGGAACATGGCGATCAGGCTGTCGGGCGTGTCGTCGCCGAAGAGGAGCTCGTGGAGCTCGTCGCCGTCGGCGGCCGCCTCGGCGCCGCGGACGAACATCGCCTGTTCGAACTCGGCGAGGGCGGCCTCGACGTCGTCGTGCGCGGCCAGCGCCCGGCCGAGCTCGGCGCCGTCGAGCATGGCCAGGTTCGCGCCTTCGCCGTTCGGGGCCGCGAGGTGGGCGGCGTCGCCGACGAGCGTCACGCCCGGCACCCGGTCCCACCGGTGCCCGACCGGCAGGGTGTGGAGCGGGCGCAGGACCGGCGCGGTGTCGCTGCCGGTGATCAGCGCGGTCAGCTCCGGGGCCCAGCCCTCGAACTCCCGCGCGGTCCGCTCGGTCGCGGCGGCCGCGTCGGTGAACTCGCCGAACCAGTCCACCGGCTTGGTCAGCGCCACGTAGGCGTGCAGCGTGCCGCCCTTTTCGCGGTGGGCCTGGATCCCCTTGCCGGGGGCGAGCGCGAACAGGGACCCGCCGCCGACCGCTTTGGCGGAGGCCGGGTGCCGGGTGTCGCCGTCGTGCAGGAAGGTCTCGACGTACGAGCGGCCGGTGTACTCGGGGGTCGCCGCCGAAAGCAGCGGCCGGACCTTCGACCACGCGCCGTCCGCGCCGACCAGCAAGTCCGTGGTGACGGTGGTGCCGTCGGCGAAGGCCACTTCGTGGTGGCCGCCGCCCAGCGCGCGGACGCCGGTGACCTTGTGTCCCCAGTGGACGGTGCCGTCCGGTAGCGAGTCGAGCAGGAGCTGCCGCAGCTCGCCGCGTTGCACTTCCGGGCGTCCTCCGGTGCCGTCGTCGGGTTCGTCGTAGCGGACCGAGCCGTCGCGGTCGAGGATCCGGGTGGCCTGGCGGCCGTCCAGGACGAGCGCGCGGAACTCGTCCGTCAGGCCGGCCGCTTCGAGGGCGACCTGGCCGTTGTGGTCGTGGATGTCGAGCATCCCGCCCTGCCCGCGGGCGGTCGGGGACGACTCGGCCTCGTAGACGGTGACCGGGATGCCGTGGACGTGCAGGACGCGAGCGAGGACGAGGCCGCCGAGCCCCGCGCCGATGATCGTGACATTCATGATGCCTCCTTCTGGAATGTCATTCCAGTTTGGAACAACGTTCCAGGCATGTCAAGATGAGGCATGACACCACGCACCCGCCGGCGCGCCGAGGCGCTCAGCCGGGACCGGATCGTCGAGGCGGCGGTCGAGCTGCTCGACACGTCCGGCGAGGCCGGGCTGACGTTCCGGACGCTGACCGAACGCCTCGCCACCGGAGCGGGGGCGATCTACTGGCACGTGGCGAACAAGGACGAGCTCCTGGCCGCGGCTAGCGACGGCGTCCTGGCCACCGCGCTGACGGTGGACACTCCCGGACCGCCCCGCGACCAGGTGCGCGCGGTGGCGCTCGGCCTGTTCGACGCGATCGAACGGCACCCGTGGCTGGCGACGCAGCTGGCGGTGCAGCTCTCGCGGGGCACGGTGCCGCCCCGGATCTTCGAAGCGGTCGGCCGCCAGGTCCGCGCGCTCGGCGTGCCGAAAGGCCACTGGTTCACCACGACCTCGGCGCTGGTCGGCTACATCCTCGGCGCCGCCGGCCAGAACGCCACGAACGCCCGGAGCGCGGGGCCGCACACGAACCGGAACGAGTTCCTCGACGCGGTGGCGAGCGCCTGGGCGGAGCTGGACCCGGCGGAGTACCCGTTCACCCGGGCGGTCGCGGCCGAGCTGCGCGGGCACGACGACCGCGAGCAGTTCCTCGCCGGGGTGGACCTCGTCCTCGCCGGGATCACGGCCGTCCACCTGCCCGCCGGACCGGGCTAGGACACTTTCCGGTGGTGCGGGTTGGGTGCCGCGTGTCTTGCATGAGTCATTCGCGACGTTCGGCGCGGGTTGGCGACGTCATGAACGACTCTTTCCTGTCGCCCAGCGTCATGAACGACCCTTTCATGACATCCCAGCAAACCATCCCTGAGGCGACCGGAGTGGCACTCGGTGCCAGTGTCGTCGGCGCCGTCAGCGGCGCAGGACCGCGCCCACCTGGGCGACGACCTCGTGCAGGGGTGTCGCCGTGGTGAGGACCGCCACCACCGTGGCCTCCTCCGGGCCCGGCGCGCGGAACGCGTCGGCCACCAGCGCGAACGCCTCGGCCGCCGCGGCCTTGATGTCGTCGGTGCCGCCGGCGCGCAGCCAGCGCCGGAGGACGTGGTTGTTGGCGGCCGCGATGGCCGCCGCGGCGACGGCCGCGCGCAGGCTCGCCGTCTCGTCGCCCTGCTCCTCGAACCGGCCCTGCAGGTAGCGCGCGAGCACCCGCTGGTAGCGGTCGACGGTCGCGACCTCCTTGTCCCGCACCGAAGGGACCGTGCGGGTCAAGGCGAACCGCTTGAGCGACACGTCGAGGTCGGCGGCGTAGGAGTCGAGCACCAGGCCGACCGCGGCGCACGCCACCTCGACCGGGTCGCGCGCCGGGTCGGCGGCGGCGAACTCCTCCTCCATCTCCGCGACGATCTCGTCGTGGTTGGCGAAGAGCACGTCGTCCTTGGCGTCGAAGTAGCGGAAGAACGTGCGGCGCCCGACGCCGGCGGCGGCCGCGATGTCGTCCACCGTCGTGGCCTCGTAGCCGTTGGCCGCGAACAGGTCCACGGCCGCGGAGGCGAGGGCGCGGCGCAGTTGCCGCCGGCCCGCGGGGGTCGCCCCGACCCGGGTGGCCGGCGCGCGGCGCGGCGAATCCGTCATGGCCGGACGGTAGCAGTCACGCTTGCTAGCGGCACTGAGTGCCGTTAAGCTGACGGCATCACCCACCCCGTGGAAAGGCGTCGACGATGTCGCTCGACCAGCAGGTGCCGGCGAGCACCGCCGCGCCCCGGGACCCGGCGGGCGACCGGGTCGACGCCTTCTACGGCCGCCTCTTCGGCTGGCCGGTGAAGTGGCGCGGGGTCCACCCGTTCCTGGCGCTGGAGAACGGGATCTGCGCGGTGACGCTGCCCAAGCTCAGCGCCGGCCCGGTCCTGACCCGGCTGGCGGCGACCGGCTGCCAAGGGCCGGCCATGCACCTCCCGACCCAGCACGGCGCGCGGGTCGCGCTCCTCGCGGAGACCGACGGCCTGATCCCCCCGCGCTCGGCGCTGCCCCGGAACGTCGAGGTGCTCGCGTGGGGAACGCTGCTCCCCCTGCCCGTCGGCGCCCGCCGCGTGGACGTCGCGACGGAGTGGCTCTCGCCGCCGGATCCGCAGCAGCGGTGGCTGCCGAGCCTGGGTGCGGTCCTCGCGGGCATCCCCGAGCGCCGGTAGCCCGGACGGGAAAACGGTTCGACGGCTTCGCGGGGGCCTGACACAGTGCGGGCATGGGGAACGTCGAGCTCCTGACCGCCGCGGACGTCGAGCTCATGCAGGGCTTGGCGCAGCGGGTCACCGCCACCCACCCGGCCCTGGTGAACAGCGACGCGTCGTACGGCGAGCTGGCCTGGAACTGGGGCCGGGGGCACGCCGCCGACGGCGCGCACTGGCCGCGCCGGCTGTGGTTCGCCGGCGGCGAACTGGTGGCGTGGGGCTGGGCCCAGCTCCCGCGCCGGGTGCGGCGCAACGACGGGTCGGTGAAGGACGTCACCAGCGCGTACTTGGCCTGCCAGGTCCACCCGGACCACGCGCCGCTGGTGGACGAGGTGATCACCTGGTTCGACGCCACGGCCGGGAACGTCGAGCGCACGGTGCTGCCGGGCGCCACCGACGCGTTCGCGTTGGCGCGCTGGGCCGCGCACGGCTACGAGACCGACCCGGCCGCCCTCGGCGACACCGGATCCTGGACCCAGCTCAACGAGCGCGACCTCACCGAAATCGAAGAACCGGTGCTGCCGGCGGGATTCCGGTTCCGCACCGCGGACGAGGCGGGACCGGCGGCCGCGGTCCAGGCCCATGTGGACGCCTGGGCGTCCTCTTCGTACACGGTTTCGAGCTACGAGGGAGTCCGGCGGACGCCGGCGTACCGCGGCGACCTGCACGTGCTGGTGGAGGCACCGGACGCGACGATGGCGGCCTCGGCGATCCTGTGGCTCGACGAGGTGAACGAGACCGTCGAGTTCGAGCCGGTCGGCACGCACCCGGGCTACCGGCGCCTCGGGCTGGGGCGGGCGATGCTGCTGCACGGGATGCACCGCGCCCGGGCGGCGGGCGCGCGGCACGCGACCGTCGCGTGCCTCGGCGCACCGGGCCACCCCAAGGCGCGCGGGCTGTACTACAGCGTCGGCTTCCGGGAAGTTTCCCGGGACGCGCCGCTGCTCAAGTCCCCGAGCTGAGCCCCGCCGCCCGGTCCGCGGTGCGGTCGAGCCACGGGTTTCCCGCGGTGAGCCGGGCGGTGAAGCCCGTCTCGTCGCGGTGCAGGGCCACCTCGCTGCAGATCTGGTGCGCGATCCACAGCCCGCGGCCGCCGACGTGGCGGTCGGCCGGCAGCAGGCCGGCGAACGGGTCGGCCGGGCCCTCGCCGGTGTCGCGCACCGTCACGACCAGGTGGTCGGCGTCCGCCCAGATCCGCATCGCGACCGGCGGGCGGCCGTGGCGCAGCGAGTTGTCCACGATCTCGCTGACGGCCAGGACGAGGTCGTCGATCTCCGCCGCGGGCAGGCCGGTCTTGTTCATGTCGAGCACGGCCCGGCGGGCGGCCGACGGCTGCGGGTCGGCGAGCTCCACGAGCGGGGCGGTCTGCTGGATCGGGTACGGCGTCATCGGCCGCGAGCCGGCCAGGAAGGCCGGCGGGTCGAGGTAGCCGGCGTTGCTCTGGTGCCCGCCGTCGGGCGTGGCGACGAAGGGGTGGGTCCGGGCGACGTCGTCGAGCACGTGCTTCGGGGTGCTTCGCCGGTCGTAGGCGCACATGCTGCGCAACGGGAACTCGTCGTAGGCGTGGTTGACCGCGGCCTCGTAGCGGGCCCACCAGTCCCACGACGTGTCGATCGCGGCGCGCGGGAGCTCGCCGAAGATGCGGATGCCGGCGGCGCCGTCGGCGACGAGCCCGGCCATCATCTCGCGGTAGGACTTGATCGCGACGGCCGGCCGCGCGTAGAGGTCGGCCACGGTCAGGTACCGCGTGTCCGCCGAAGGGGGCAGGGCCCGGCGCACCAGCTCGGCCCGGTCCGGCGCCAAGGACACGAAGGTCGGCTCGCCCGCGGTCAGGCCGCCTTCGAGGAAGGGCACGGCGACGGCGAGCAGTTCGGCGTCGGAGCCGTAGTGGACGGCGGCGTGGTCGTAGCCGCGGCGGGCGGTCTTCGGGTCGGCGGTCATGACCCGCGCTCCACGCGCACGCCGCCGTCCGCCCGCAGCTGCGCGGTCAGCGAAGCTTCGTCACCCGGGGCGACGTAGAGCACCCGCTCCCCCGCGGCCAGGAACTCCCGCACGTGGGCAGCGAACCCGGCCCGCCGGAACCCGCGACACAGGTGGCTGCGAAGCGGCGACGACGGCTCGCTGTCCCGCTGTGTCGGCATCTGCACGGTCCGAGAGTACGCCGCCCCCCGCCGGCCGGGCGCACCCCGACGAGACGGCGATCACGCCGGCCGGGAGCACCATCGCCGACGGCGGCGCAAGTGAGCACGCTCGCGGTGGGGACGATGCTCTCCACGGCCTCCTCGGCGGGCAGCCCGTGGAGGTCGAGCTCCCGGGGCCGGCACTGGCCTCCTCCCTCAACCGTCGCTACGACAGGACGTCGCGGGTCAGCTCGAGCTGGCCGTGGTGTTGCGCCAGCTCCTCGTACACGTGCTGCAGCGCGCCACGGAGGGTCTGAAATGCGCTTATGCCGCCGGGAACTACCGATCAGGTTGTATCTCTGCGTGATCGTAGTTCCCTTTCGCCCATTCGCCGCGCGACAGCCCTCAGGCCGCTTGGTATCCGGCGTCCAGTTCGGCGTGCAGGCGCTCGCGGTCGATCGCCTTCTCCCACTTGCCCACCACCAGCGTCGCGACGCAGTTGCCCGCGATGTTGGTGAACACGAAGGCCGCCGACAGCACGCTGTGCACGCCCAGCACCAGCGCGATGCTGCTCACCGGGATCGTGTGGGTCGCGGTCAGGGTCAGCGCCAGGACCGCGATCGCGGAGCCGGACACGCCCGCGCCGCCCTTCGAGGTCAGCAGCAGCACCAGCAGCAGGCCCAGCTGTGCCTGCCAGCCCAGGTCGGTGCCGGTGGCCTGCGCCAGGAACACGCTCACCGCCGCGAAGTACAGGCACGTGCCGTCGTGGTTGAAGCTGTACGCCGTGGGCAGCACCAGCCCGACCACCGGCTCGTCCACACCGAGCTTCTTCAGTTTCGCGGTCAGCTGCGGGAAGACGCTCTCCGACGAACTCGTGCCCAGCACCAGGATCAGCTCGGCGCGGAAGTAGCGCATCACCTTCAGGAGGCTGAAGCCGCCGTAGTGCGAGACCGGCCACAGGACCAGCACGAAGAACAGCACGACGATCAGGTAGAACACGCCGATCAGCTTGCCGAGCGGCAGCAGCGTGCCCAGGCCGTAGCGCGACACCGTGTAGGCGATCGCCCCGAAGGCCGCGATCGGGGCGATCCGCATGACCTTGCGGATGATCCAGAACAGCGCCTGCTGGACGGTGCCGACGAAGTCCAGCACCGGCTGGGCCTTGTCCCCCAACGACGCCAGCCCGCACGCGAACAGCACCGAGAACACCAGCACCTGCAGGATTTCGCCCTCGGCGAAGGCCTGCACCGCCGACGTCGGCACCAGGCTGACCAGGAAGTCGTCGAACCCCTCCGACTTGGCCGGCGCGGTGGCGGTCCCGCTCGCGTGCAGGGTGGCCGGGTCGATGTGCATGCCGGCGCCGGGCTTGAGCACGTTGACCACGACCAGGCCGATCACCAGCGCGATCGTGGTGATCACCTCGAAGTACACGAGCGCCTTGACCGCGATGCGGCCGACCTTGCCGAGGTCGCGCACGCTGGTGATGCCGTGGGTGACCGTGCAGAAGATGATCAGGCCCACCACCATCTGGATCAGGTGGATGAAGATGGTGCCGAGGAACTGGACGTGGTGGCCGACCGAGGGCGCGAGCGCCCCCACCAGCACCCCCGCGGCGACCCCGACGAGGACCTGGAACGCCAGGTCGCGGTAGAAGGGCTTGCGGGCGCGCGCGGGGGCGCCCGTGGAGAGGGTTTCGCTCATCGTCTTTCCGGTTTCTCCGGTGAACGTCCGGCTCGGTTCAGTCCGCCTCGCCGCCCAGCACTTCCCGGGCGGGCGCGAACACCTCGTCCACGTCGAGCTTGCGCGGCAGCAGGTCCTGCGCGAGACAGGCCTCGATGATGATCTCCAGCGGGCGGCGCAGCCGCTCGAAGCCGAACAGCGTCGGGCTCGGGGTTCCCGCCGGCCGGCGCACCGTCGCGTCCGCCCGGCGCAGCAGGTCGTAGGCCTCGCGGACGGCGCCGGGATCGCGGCGGACGACCGACGACCCCGCGACGACCATGTGGTTGACCGGCATGAATCCACTGCGCTGCCACCACCGCGTGTCGCGGGCGACAGCGTCGGGGACGACCGGGACGAACTCGTCGCCCTCGGGTAGGTCGTTGCCGAAGATCGTCGCGTCGATCCGGCCCTCGCGCAGCAGATCGACCAGCGCCGTTTCGCCGATGCCGTGCTCGACGAAGGGCGGGTCCTGGTATTCGCGCACGTGCGCGCCGTCGCGGGTGATCCAGTGGATGTCCTCGGGCGCGAGCCCGAAGTCCTCCGCGAGGTGGGCGCGGACCCACATGCCGGTGGTCTGGGTGTAGGCGCGCACCCCGACGCGCCGGCCGGGCAGCTCTTGCGGTGTCACCGGGCGCGAAGCGTGCGCGATCAGGCAGCCGCGCTGGAAGCGGGCGGCGACCACGACCGGCAGCAGGACCACCGGGCGGCCGTGGGCGATCGCCTGCAGCGCGGTGACGACGGCCAGCTCGGACAGGTCGTAGGCCTCGTCGCGCACCATCGGCGCGAAGGCCTTGTGCACCGGCTTCACGGTTCGGAAGTCCAGCCGCACCGACGAGCTGACGACGTCACCGTTCTTCAGCGGCGCGGTGTGCGGGTAGTCGGCGAGGACGGTGCGCAGGTCAGGCACGGCGGCCGCCCGCGACGGCGACGGCCGGGTAGAACTTCGCGGCGGTGCCGCCGAAAACCTGCTCCTGGTCCACCTCGGACAGACTGGCCACCGCTGCCCGCGCCTCCGCCAGGATGCTCGCCGGAGTCCCTTCCGCGGCCGGGAAGTTCGAGCCCCAGGCGATGCGGCCGGCGCCGTACGCGCCGACCAGCTCGGCGAGGAAGTCCGCCGGGGTGGACGCCCCGGCCGCCGACGCGGCCAGCGCGCGGTGCGTGAGCTTGAGGTGGACGCCCGGGAACCCGGCCAGCTCGAACAGCGCCCGCGCGGCCCGGTACGGCCGGCCGTCGGACAGGTCGGGGCGCGCGCAGTGGTCCAGCAGCACCCGCACCCCCGGGAAGCGTTCGAGCAGCCGCCGCAGCGCGGGCAGGCCCTGGATCGTCATCTGCAGGCACACCGGGATGTCCTGCTCTTCGGCGTAGGCCCACGCGGGGAAGGAGCCCTCGTGCCCGAGCCAGTCGCCCTGGCCGGGCATCGTCGTCCCGGTGGTGAACAGGCGGAAGCCGGACAGTCCTTCGCCCTGCCAGTGCCGGATGCGCGCCACGGCGTCGGGGACGAGCGCGTCGATCGAGTACACGCCGGCGAACCGGCCGGGGTGCGTGCGCACCGCCTCGGCCACGTAACGGTTGTCGTGTCCGTACACAGTGGACGCCTGCACGACGACGGCCTTGGCGATGCCGGCCTGATCGAGGGCCCGCACCAGGCCGTCGATGTCGACCGGGTGGGCGAGCGACCACGCGGACCGGCGGCCGCCGATCGGGTCGGGCGGGTAGCGGCTGGTGTCCGGCGAGATGACGTGCGTGTGCGTGTCGATGACGTCCATGGGGCTTCTCCTGGGCTTCGAGCCGGGTGGACCGCGCCGGCGGAACGCGGGAAGCCTACCTGATCGTCAACAATTTTGTTCTCGATAATCAGGACAATCGTGGCTGTGATCCACGTCGCTCGGCGGCATTCCGGACCAGGAAGAATGAATCGGGCGAAAGCCCGTGAAGGCCCCGAAAACCCGCCCGCGGCGGGCCGGGACGACGCACGTCGTCCCGGCCTGGGGTCCCCTAGGACGCGTAGCCGTCGTGCAGGCGGAACTCCGTGACGTGGGCTTGCCGGCCGAGGGGCGTGAGGTCGAGGTAGGCGTAAGTGGTGACGAGCGGGTCGATACCGCGTTCGTAGGTCGAGTACGTGTGGTGGACGTCGTCGCCGTCGCGGAAGAAGACGCTCAGGCCCTGCCACTCGCCCTCGGCGTACCAGGGCGTGCCCTTGTCGATCAGCGTGGCCTTGTCCTTGTAGTTGTACTCGACCGGCGCGACGGACTCGTCGGTGGTGACGTGGTAGTCGTAGTTGAAGTCGCTGCCGAGGGACGAATACCACGGGACGCTCCAGCCCATGCGCTCCCGGAACGCCGTCAGCTTCCCGGTCGGCGCGCGGGACACGAGCGCGACCGTGGTGTCGAGCGCGTGCAAGTGTTCTTCGTGGGCGATGTTGTCCACCAGGAGCGAGCAGCTGTGGTGGCCTTCGGTGTCGTCCGGGCCGAACATGAAGTGGTAGACGACGAGCTGGCGGCGGCCCTCGAACAGGTCGAGGAGCCGCGCCTTCCCGCCGGGTCCTTCGAAGACGTAGTCCTCCTCCACCTTGACCATGGGCAGCTCGCGACGGCGCGCGCTGAGCGCGTCCCGCCGCAAGGTCACCTCCTTTTCCTCCGCGAGGAGTTCCTTGCGCGCCGTCAGCCACTCTTCCCGCGATACGACGCGGGGCAGGTTCACCATCGGTTGTTCTCCGGATCCGGTTCGGGCACGCCGGGTGCGCGCCTCCCCCGGACCGACAAGGCGAAGGGCCGGAATGCACCGGCTCAGACCAGCAGCGCGCACAGCAGGGCCATCCCCCAGCCCATGACCGCGTCGGCGGCCGGCCCCGCGGCGCGGGCGCGGGCGGCCTGCCCGAGCCGGAACGTCCCGCCCGCGGCGAAGACCACGGCCAGGATCCCCGCCGGGGCCGGTGACGCACCCGCGGACATGACCAGCACCATCCACACCATCGCGGCCGCCATCACGGCGTGGTCGCCGTCGTGGCTCCGAGAACCGGACCCGAGCAGGCCCGTGAACCACACCGCGGCGAAGCCGAAGAGCAGGACCTGCGACGTCGGCGCGAGGTCCATCGTCGCCGGCCAGGCCATCGCGATCATGCCGCCGCACAAGGCCAGGTGCAGGACGCCGCTGACGCGCTGGACGGCCGTGCCTTCGCGGAAGCCGCGGTACAGGCAGAAGACGCCCGCGGCGGCGAAGGCGACGGTGAAGACCCAGCGCAGGGCCGGTTCGGGAATCACGCCGGGTCCCTCCTGGTTGCGCTTCCGAGTGTCATGACCGGGTGGACAAGGCTTCGCCGGCGAACGCACCGGTGCATCCGGCGCCGCCCGGTTGTCCGAACCGGGTACGGACAGGAGAGGACCTGATGGCTGACGAAGACTTCTGGCGGCTGGCGGATCCGTACCGCCGCGAGCTGCTCGCCCACTGCTACCGCCTGCTGGGCTCGTTCCAGGACGCCGAAGACCTGGTGCAGGACACGCTGCTGCGCGCGTGGCAGGCCTACGACGGCTTCGAAGGGCGCGCGTCGCTGCGCACCTGGCTGTACCGGATCGCCACCAACTCCTGCCTGAACGTGCTCAAGAGCGCCCGGCGGCGGGTGCTGCCGTCGGGGCTCGGCGCGGGGACGGAAACCGCGGGGCCGCTGCCCCGGATCGACACGGTGTCGTGGCTGGAGCCGTTGCCGACGGCCGGTGACGACCCCGCCGACCTGGCCGCGCTGCGCGACAGCACGCGCTTGGCCGTCGTCGCGGCGTTCCAGCGGCTGCCGGCGCGGCAGCGGGCGGTGCTCATGCTCGTCGACGTCGCCGCGTTCCGCGTGTCGGAGGCGGCCGAGTCGCTGGGCATGACGACCACGGCGGCGCGCAGCGCGTTGCAGCGCGCCCGGGCGACCCTGGCCGCCGACCAGCCGGTTCAGGACGAGGTCGCCCCGGACCCGGGCCTCGACGACGAGGTCCTGCGCCGCTACCTGAAGGCGTTCGAGGACGCGGACACCGCGGGCCTGGCGGCGCTGCTGCGCTCGGACGTCGAGTACCAGATGCCGCCGATCGCGGTGTGGTTCCACGGCCGGGACGCGGTCCTGGAGCACCACACCCGCCGGATCTTCGCCTCACCGCGGCGGGCCCTGCCGACCGGCGCCAACGGCTTTCCCGCGGTGGGCAGCTACAGCCGGCGGCCGGACGGTTCGTTCGCCGCCCACGGGATCCACGTCCTGGAGGCCGAAGACGGCGTCATCGGCCGGATCGTGGTGTTCCTGGACGACAAGCTCTTCCCGGCGTTCGGGCTGCCGGAGACGCTGCCGGGCTGACCGCCGGCCGGGGCGTCGCCGGTCCGGCGGCGCCCCGGTCCCTGGCTCCGCACGGCCGGGCCGAGGGCGTCCACCCGGGTGGCGGTGCGGCTGCCCGGCTCGGTCCGGGACTCCAGCCCGCGCCGGAACTCCGCGAACTCGGGGAGCCGCTCCAGCTTCCCGCCCGCGTTCCCGGCGACGACGTGCACGAAGGTCACCCCGTCTTCGTGCTGGAAGGCCGCGTACTGGATGCCGTCCTCCCGGGCGGCGGCCCGGAGCACGGCTTCGACGAGACGGCGGTTCTCCGCGGCCGCTTCCGGGTGGGTCCGGTACTGGATGATCATGGCGCTCATCGGGTTCTCCCTGTTCTGCGGGCAGTTCAGGGAGGTGGACAACCCGGCGGCCCCGGCTGCACCGGTTTCGTCCCGCCTACCGGCGCATGCGCCCCGGACCAGCTGCAAGAGCCGACAGGAGCCCCGTCCGGCCGTGCCGATGCACGCCCGTTCGCCGCCCGCCGGACGCCTCACATCCGTTGAAAGACAACAAGACTTCGAACATACGTCAGCTGACGGATGTCTGATCCGGCCGCGTCGCGAAGCATTGTTCTACGGGGCCCCACGCTCCGGACCTCGACGCCGAGGAGGAGCGATGACGCGTGCTACCACCAGCGTCTCCACCGCTGTGATCTTCGTCTTGGCCATCAACCTCCGTCCGGCCGTCACCAGCCTGGGCGCGGCTCTCCCGGACATCCCGGTCGCCCGGGAGCTGATCGCCGCGGTGCTCGTCGCGTTGCCCCTGTGGGCGATCGGGCTCGGCGGCTGGGCGACACCCTGGCTGTGCGCCCGGGTGGGGACGCACCGGACCGTCACCTTCGCTCTCGGCGCGCTGGTGCTGTCGCTGGCCGGGCGGGTCGTCGGGGGCTCGGTGCCGCTGCTGATCGGGACGGCGCTCGCGTGCCTGTCCATCGCCGTGCTCGGCACCATGCTGCCGATGCTGGCCAAGGGATCCGCCGCCTTCACCCTCGGGCTCGGGCTCGGCAGCACGGCCGGCGCGCTGGTCACGCCCACGGCCGTCATGTCGTCGTCGTGGCGGTTCGCCCTCGGCCTGTGGGCGATCGTGGCGCTGCTGGCCCACCAGGTGTGGCGGCGCACCCCCGGCGAGTTCGTGGCGCCACCGGCCGCCTCCGGGTCGACGCCGGCCTCCGCCTTGACCATCCACTTCGGACTCATTTCGACGGTGACGTTCCTGGTCATGGGCTGGCTCCCCGGCATCCTGCGCGACGCGGGTGTCCCGCCGACGACCGCGGGCGCGTGCCTGGCGTTGTCGATGGCCATGGGGCTGCCCATGATGTGGCTGGTGCCGGGCTGGACGCGCCGGTGGAGCAACCAGACCCTGCTGGTCGTGGTCCTGGCCGCTCCCAACGTCATCGGCGTGACCGGCCTGCTCGTCGCCCCGGCGGCCGCGCCCTGGCTGTGGGCCGGGGCCACCGGCCTGGGCATGGGGTCGCTCGCGTTCGTCCTGACGACGATCTCGTTGCGCAGCAGGGACAGCTCGCTCGCGCTGTCCGCCGTGGTCCAGGGCGTGGGGTACGTCATCGCCGGTTTCGGCGTGCTGGCCTGCGGCTGGCTGCACACGCAGTCCGGCACGTGGCAGACCCCGCTGCTGCTGGTGCTCGCGATCCTGGCCGGCCAGATCCTCAGCGGGCACGCGGCGGTGTCGCGTCGGGCGTCGATGCTGCCGGTCTCGCGGACGTTCGCCCTGCGCCGCCAGCGGAACGTGCCGGAGGTCGGGGTCTGACGGACCCCGGGAAGCTCAGCCCTGCGCCGCCAACGGAACGCACCGGAAGTCGGCGTCAGACGAAACCCGGGAAGCTCAGCCCAACGCCGACTGGTGGCGGGCGGCTTCCCGGGCGATGTCGATCCGCGAATGCACGCCCAGCTTGGTCAGGATGTGCGAGACGTGCGTGCTGACCGTGCGCGGGGACAAGTACAGGCGGGCCGCGATCTGCGGGTTCGACAGGCCTTCGACCACGAGCGCCGCGATCCGGCCTTCGGTCGGGGTGAGGCTGTCCCAGCCGTGCGTGGCCTGGCGGTGCTTCACCGAAGGGCCGCGCCGGATGCCGAACGCCCGGAACATGGCGCGCAGCCTCGCCACGTCCCACTGCGCGTCCAGCTTCGAGTAGAGGTCGATGGCGTGGGTGAAGGCGGCCCGCGCCGAACCGCGGTCTTCGGCCCGGGCTTCGGCGAACATGACCGCGGCCGCTTCCAGTGCCTTGGCCTGGGCGAGCGGCCGCCCCGCGTCGCAGTAGCCTTCGGCCGCACGCAACAACATCGTCGCGTCCCGCTCGAGCAGACCGCGGCAGAACCAGGCCAGCGCGCGGTGGTGCGGAACGGTGGACTCGGCGGCGAGCGCGCGCACCCGGGCCTCGATCTCCACGACGGTCCGCGCGTCGCCGATCATCGCCGCGAGCCGGGCCGCGTCCCCCAGCAGGTCCTCCGCCGCGTCCTCGCCGGCCAGCACGTCGGTCAGCACGGCGAGCGCCCGATCCGGCGCGCCGGCGTGCTCGAGGGCGAGGCTGCGGGCCCGGATCATCGGGTCCACGATCCGGTCGCCGATGCGTTCCGAGTACGGCGCCGCGACGTCGAGGTGCCGGCGTGCCTCGGCCGGCTCGCCGCGGTGGAAGTGGATGATCGCGGCAACGCCGTGGTCGCAGCACACCACGCTCGGGTCCTTGCGTTCGTCCGGGACGACGTCGACCTCCGCCAGCGCGTCGTCCCACCGGCCCGCGCGCAGCATCACCCGCCCGAGGGCGCTCTGAGCCTGGCTCAGGCGCATCACGCTGCCGGTGCGGTCGGCCAGCTCACGCGCCCGCCCGGCGGCGGCGAGCGCGTCGGTGTGGCGGTCGATCGCGCCGTAGGTGACCGACTGGTTGATGCGCAGCAGCAGGGTGAGGTCGATCAGTTCGGGGTCGCCCCGCACGATGGCCAGCGCGCGCTCGAACAGCGGCAGCGCGCCGTCCCACTCACCCCGCATCATCAAGACCAGGCTCGACACGTGCAGCGCCCACCCGGTCGCCCAGCGGTCTTCGGCCGGGCCGAGCTCGACCAGCGCCTTGGCGGCGACCCGGCCCGCGGTGTCGACCTCGCCGAGGTCGAGGTGCGTGCGTGCGATGAGCACCAGCATCCGGGCCCGGTGCCGGGCCTGCAGACCCGGCCGGACCAAGGCGTCGTTCAGCGCGGCCAGGGACTCGGCGGAGCGGCCGGTCGTCCCGCGGCACTGGACGATCGTCGTGTGCAGGTCGACGTGCACGTCGGGGTCGCGGACGCGATCCAGTGCGCGGCAGGCGATCCGCTCGGCCTGCGCCACGTTGCCCACCCGGTAGTACGCGTCGGCCAGCCGGCAAGCCAGCGCGCCCGTCACGGCGTCGTCGAGCGGCGCGTCCCGCACCGCCCGTCGCAGGAGCGCGACGGCGACCACGGGTGCCTGGCCGGTCAACGGCGCGGCCACGTCGAGCAACCACCGCACCGCCCAGGCGGGCACCGGCACGCGGGTGTCCGTTGTGGACACCATGGGCAGCAGCTGCCGCGCGACCCGCTCGACCGGGGCGCTCGCCTCGGCCAGCGCCCACGCGGCGCCCTGGTGCCAGGCGATCCGGACCGACGTCGGCATCTCGCCGTACAACGCCTCGCGGATCAACGGGTGCCGGAACGCCAGGTCGTCACCGGCCGACATCAGCACCCCGGCGGTGCAGGCCTCGTCGAGGGCCGGCAGCAGGTCGGCGAGGGGGGTGTTCGTCACGGTCACGAGGTCCGCGACCGAGAAGCCGACCCCGAGCAGCGCCGCGGACCGCAGGACGCCCAGCGCCGGCTCCGTGAGGAAGCCCAGCCGGTCCGCGATCGCCTCCGGCAGGGAGTCCGGCGTGGCCGCGCCGGTCAGCTCCGCGACGCCCGCGGTGTCGACCTCCAGGCAGGAGCTCCTGGTCAGCGCGTCGAGCAGTTCGGTGAGGTACAACGGGTTCCCGGCGGCGCCGTCGGCCAGCCGCGCCAGCTTGGTGCCCGGTTTGCCGCCGGCCAGCGCGGCCACCAGCTCGGCCACCGCCGGTTCCACCAGCCGGCCCAGCCGCAGCCGCTCGGCCGGCTTGACGATCCGGAAGAGCGACCGCAGGTCGTCGCGGCGCGGCACCGGGCGCAGCACGCCGATCAAGAGCAGCGGGAGCTGCCGGACCGAGCGGGCGAGCCGGCTCCACACCGCCACCGTCGTGCGATCGGCCCACTGCAGCTCGTCGACGACCAGCACCACCGGTCCGTCCTGGCAGAGCTGGTCCACCAGCGCGATCAGCTGCTCGGCGGCCGCGGCGGCGAGGTCGGCACCCATGCCGGTGACCGCTCCGCCGCCCAGCAGCTCGGAGATGGCGTCCCGGCGGGGATCCCGCGTGGCCGGCGAGATCCCGAGGGCATCCAGGAGCGGGAGCAGCGGCAGCGCCTGCCCGAGCTCGTCGCCGGCACCCCAGTACACCTGGCAGCCCGCGTCGGCGGCCGCGGCGCAGCCCGACCGGACCAGCGCGGACTTGCCGATGCCCGGCTCGCCGTCCACCAGCACGGCGCGACCGCGACCCGTGGCCACGTCACGGATCCAGGTAGCCAGCCGGGACAGCTCACCGTCTCGGCCGACCAGTAGCTCGGTACCGTCCGTGAGCGGTCGCACACTGGGATGGTAGAATGAATTCGGTTTCCCAACAAGAGGTATCGCGAAGTCATCCGGATCGCCGACCGCGCGACCTGGGATTTCCTGGCGTTAAACTGCTATTTCGACAATTTTCCGATTCGTGATCTCGGCGTGATTACCCCGCCCGGCGCAGGTGGATCTCCGGC
Source organism: Amycolatopsis sp. cmx-4-37 (assembly GCA_049998055.1). GTDB lineage: Bacteria > Actinomycetota > Actinomycetes > Mycobacteriales > Pseudonocardiaceae > Amycolatopsis. The sequence goes on from JAEBEK010000001.1 coordinate 495,057, forward strand.
CATCGGAGGAACGCCGCGGGTTCCGCGCGGATGGCGAGCACGACACCGGATCCCGCGACAGGGCCGGACCGGAAAAAACGACGTGAACTCTCGGTTCGATCGACGAAAGTGGTGGCCACCACGCGCGTCGACCTTGCGGACACCGCCGCCAAGCCTTCCCGGCCGTGACCGTTCCGAGACCTCGGAATAGGCCGTTCGAGGATTTCGACACGTCGTCACCACCCGGTTGCCGATCTCTCCGCGGGCGTCCTTCGCGATTAATTCCGAGATCACCAAACACCCGAGGCGGCGGCACCACCGCGACGCCGGATGGACGGTTGGTTTCGCCGGCGGAAATTCGCGGGTTCCGCCGTTGTTTTCCGCTTCACGGGCACCCTCGGGACCACGTTTTCCGCACTTCTCCGCCGGGCCCCCGAGCGGCGACGGCCACCCGAGACGACTGGACTGCTCCCCGGCCGGTCGAGGTCGATCGCCGGCCTTCGCGGCGTGGCCCGCCACGACGGTCGCGGCCGGTGCCCGCCCCGGTCCCGCCTCGGCTCGAGCGGGCCCGGTGGTCACGGAGTGCAACCACCAGGGCCGGGCCGAGCCGCCGGCGAACGTCCGCGACCGAAAATCCCCTCCTCGAATTCACGATCCCGATCTTCCTCCTCCCGGGAAATCGGTGGCGTGACCTCTTTCGACCCCGCCGATTCGTAGCGTCTTCCGCTACTCACGGGTCAACCAAGAGATCGTCGATCAACTATTCGCGCCCGCCATTCCGGTGAAATCGCGGCTTCGGCGCGCACCGCGCATTGTCAGGCGATGTGACGGTGCCTACAGTTGCCTGCCTGACGCCGGGGAATGATTCACATGTCTTCTCTGGATTCGGTACATCACCCAACACCTCCGTCTGGAGCAGGTCTTGTTTGGAATCGCCAGGAGCAGTGGCGGTGTTCGTGCTCGCCACGCCGCGCTGGCCCTCGCGGCGGTCACGGCCGTCACGGTCGTCACCGGCTGCGGTGCACTCGGTTTGGCCGATCCCGCCGCCTCGCCGAGTGGCAGCGGCCTGGAAAAGCCGACGCTGAAGGTCTCGATCCTGCCCACCACGGACCTCGGGCCGTTCTGGTTGGCCCAGGACAGCGGCTACTTCCAGGCCGAGGGCCTCACCGTCGAGTCCGTCGTCGCCGCCAGCGGCCAGGCTTCGCTGACGAAGTCGATCTCGGGCGAGGCCGACATCGCGTTTTCGACCTATCCCCCGTTCTTCACCGCGAAGAGCACCGGCGCCGCCGACATGCAGCTGGTCGCCGACGCGACGTCGGTCAACCCGAAGTCCAATGCGATCGTCACGGTTCCTAATTCGCCGGTGAAAACAATCTTCGACCTGGCGGGCCGGAAGATCGCCATCACGGCCAAGAACACCGCGTCGGATCTTCTCACCCGTTCGGTGATGCAAGACCACGGCGTGGATTTCGGAAAAGTGAAATGGGTGCTGATCCCGCTGCCGAACATCGCCGCGGCGCTGCAGCAGGGCGAGGCCGACGCCGCGTACCTGCCGGAGCCCTACATCACGCAGGCCGCCAAGACGGCCGGCGCGATTCCGGTGATCGACATCAACACCGGGGCGACCCAGGACTTCCCGCTGACCGGCTACGGCGCGACGAAGAAGTGGGTGCGGGAGAACCCGAAGACCCTGGCCGCGTTCCAGCGCGCGATGCAGAAGGCCACCCACGACGCCGTGAACGACCGCGCCAAGGTCGAGCCGCTGCTGGTGCGGTTCGCCAAGATCGACGAGGACACCGCCAAACTGCTCACCCTGCCGGGCTACGGCTCGACCCTGGACTCGCGGCGCCTGCAGCGGGTGCCGGACCTGCTGCTGCAGCTCGGCGCCATCCCGTCCCCGATCGACGTGAACTCGATGATCGGCCCGCAGGTGGGCAGATGACCTCCCGGTGACCCGGCGGGGACCTCGGCCGAAAGGACGAGGTCCCCGGTACCTTCGGCCGAGGCGCCGGCCGCCCCCGCTCCCCTAGCTTGATCATCGACCGGGAGCGAGGGAGGCACCATGAAGTCACGCACCAAACGGGTCGGCGTCGCCGCGGTCGCGGCCGGCGCCGCGGTGGTGGCGGTCGGGGCCACCGTGATCGCCACGGCCGCCGACCCCGTCGCGCCGGAGGTCGTCAGCGCGACACCGGCCGAGACCGGGCACGAGAACCAGGGCAAGTACACCGCCGGGGACTACGTGCTGAACGTGCACGAGCTGAACGACGACGGCGAAGGCATGGGCACCACCATCGGCCCGCACACCGCGTACTACTCGAAGGTCCTGCACGGCAACGGGTCCTGGACGCCGACCGTCGTCAAGTTCTCCGTCGGCCGGGACAGCGACGCGCCGATCGTGTTCGCCTACCCGGTCCCCGGGCCGGGCCGGGGCGTCGACTGCGTCGCGTCCGGCACCGAAGCCGCGCCGCGCGTCCGGTGCGAAACCAAGGTCAGTAGCCGACCGTGAAGTGCCGCTCCGCACGCCCCAGCCCGCGTCGAGTACGTCATCGGGGCCGAGGCGAACCCGACCCCGGCGGCGAGTGCGTTCGTCGCCCTGCTGGGCATCGACGCCGGGGGGGTGAGTGCCGAGCCCGTGACTGGAGGGTCGACTCGCGTGATTGGAGGGTCGACACGGCATTGCCGCCGTGTCGACCTCTCCATCACGCGTGTCGACCCTTCCAGCACGGGGTCACATCTTCTCGGCGCCCGCCTTCACCGCCTCGCGGATCCGGGCGTACGTGCCGCAGCGGCAGATGTTGCGGATCTCGTCCAGGTCGGCGTCGGTGATCTCCCGGCCCGCCGCGGTGGCCTGGCGGACCTTGGCCACCGCCGCCATGATCTGGCCCGGCTGGCAGTAGCCGCACTGGGCGACGTCCAGCTCCAGCCACGCCTCCTGCATCGGGTGCAGGTCCTTGCCCACCGTCGCCGGCAGGCCTTCGATCGTCGTGATCTCGTCGCTCTCCTTGATGTCGGCCACGCGCACCGAGCACGGGTTGAACGCCTTGCCGTTGATGTGGCTGGTGCACGCCTTGCAGACGTCCAGCCCGCAGCCGTACTTCGGGCCTTTGATGCCCAGCAGGTCGCGCAGGACCCACAGCAGCCGGAGGTCGTCGTCGGCGTCGACGGTGACCACGCGGCCGTTGACCTTCAGGGTGTGTTGCGGCACGGCGTGCTCCTAGTAGGCGTGGTCGAGGCCGTCGGTGGGCGACGGCGGCGTGGACGGCTGCAGCGGCAACGGCTCGAAGCCGAGCGTGCCGTGGTTGATCGGGAACGAGGTCGGCATCTTGCCGACCGCGCGGGCGTAGGCGCAGGCGACGGCGGCGAACGACGGCGCCACCGCGAGTTCGCCCGCACCACTGGGGTTCGACGACGTGTTCGGCATGACGACGACCTGCGTCTCGGGCGGGGTGTTCCACTCGCGCGTGTAGAAGTAGTTGTCCCAGCTGCCTTCCAGCGGGATCCCGTCCTTGATGTGCAGGCTGGACGTCAGGCACATCGCGATGCCGTCGTTGAGCCCGCCGATCATCTGCGCCTCGAGGCCGCGCGGGTTGATCGCGAAGCCGGGGTCGACGACCACGAGCGCCTTCGTCACCCGCGGGCCGGTGACGCCGTCGCGGACGGGCCGGTTGACCGTCTCCGGCCGGCAGTCGATCTCCACCAGCACCGCGACCGCGCCCCGGTACTCGGCGTGCAGCGCGATGCCCTGCGCGGTACCGGCCGGCATCGCGCGGCCCCAGTTGCCGACCTGGACGGCCTTGTCCAGCACCGCGCGCAGCCGGGCGTCCTTGAGGAACTCGCGGCGGAACGCGACCGGGTCCTTGCCGAACTTCTTCGCCAGCTGGTCGACGACGAGTTCCTCGGCGGTGACCACGTTGGGCGAGTAGATGTTGCGCATGCTGCCGGTGTTGAACTTCAGCGGGATCTCGTTGAGCAGCTGGGTCGTGACACCGAAGTTGTACGGCGAGGACTGGCTCAGCAGGAAGATCGACTCGGCGAAGCTGAGGTTGCCGGCGATCGGGAGCTTCGCGGCGGTCGCGGTGATCATCTCGCCGAGCCCGTGGCTGAACTCCGTCTGCACGCTGGTGTGCCGCTGTTCGAAGCTGACGACGTTGCCGAGCAGGTAGGTCGCCCGCACGCGCGAGACGCACATCGGGTGGATGCGGCCCTGGCGGAAGTCGTCGGTGCGCGACCACATCAGCTTGACCGGCTTGCCCATCTTCTGCGACGCCTCCGCCGCTTCGGCGGCCGCGTCGTGGAACAGGTGCCGCCCGAACGAGCCGCCGCCCTGGGTGACGTGCACCGTGACCGCGTTCTGCGGCAGCCCCAGCAGCTTGGCGATCTCCTCCTGGGCGACGATCGGGACCTTCAGGCACGACCAGATCTCCGCGCGGTCCGGGCGGACGTCGGCGATCGCGGCGCCGGTCTCCAGCGGGCTGTTGCTGGCGGCGGCGAAGGTGAATTCGGCGTCGAGGTACTGGTTGAGCAGGCCTGGAACGGCCATCGGCAGCTGCGCGGCCTTGAGCTTCTTGAGCACGGTCGCGTCGGACTCGCCGTCGACCGTGCCCGCGCCCCAGGTCACCTTCAGCGCCCGGATCGCGTCGATGCACTGGCCGAACGTGCGGCCGCGCACCGCGACACCGTGAGCGATCGCGGCGACGTCGGTGATCCCGGGCATCGCCTTGACCTCGGCGGCGTTGAGGATCGCGCGCGGCGTGCCGTTGATCGTGGGCGGCCGGGCGACCATGGTCGGGAGCGCGTCCGGCACGTCCAGGTCGAGGGTGAACTGCTTGGTGCCGGTGACCGCCGCGTGGGCGTCGAGGCGGTTCTGCGGCGTGCCGAGCACCTTGAACTCCGACCGCGGCTTCAGCGTCGCGGCCACGCTGATCGTGGTGGCGGACGCGGCGGCCTTCGCGAGGGAGCCGTAGCTCGCCGTGCGGCCGCTGGAGCCGCGCACGACCCCGCCGGACGTCGTCAGCTGCGTCGCCGGGACACCCCACTTCGCGGCGGCCGCGGCGATCAGCCGCTGCCGGGCGATCGCCGAGGCGGTCCGGACCGGCGTGTAGATGCTGCGCATCGAGTTGGAGCCGCCGGTCAGCTGGTTCATCAGCAGCTCGGGGCGGGCGTCGGCGAGCGTGACGTCGATCTTGTCCAGCGGGAGGTCGAGCTCCTCGGCGATCATCATCGCCACGGCGGTGGTCATCCCCTGGCCGACCTCGGCGCGGGGCACCGCGAACGCGGCCCGGCCGTCCGCGCCGATCTGCACGCTGATCAAGCCGGACGTCGGCAGCGCGGCGAGGTTCTGCAGGTCGCCGAGGTCGAAGAGATCCTCGGGCTGGGGCAGCGACGGGATCGCGGCGTCGGCCTGGCTCGGCGCCAGCTCCGCGCCCCCGACCTGCGCGGCGACGGCGAGCGTCGGCGCGGCGAGCACGAAGCCGAGGAAGCGGCGGCGGGCCATGGAGCGCGGCTCGGACCCGGGTGGTGGGACGGAAGGGTCGTGTTCGGGCATGAGCGGCTGGGACCTCTCGAACGACGGTGTGGGAGAAGCGCGGGCCGGAGCACCGCCGGCCGGAGTGTTACACACATCACGCCGCCGAATGAAGGAGCTGAGTGCCTACATTTGGCCTAGTGTCGTTGTGCAGTGTGCACAGGGGGTGCCGGTCACGGCACGCGCGGTGGCGGGAGGAAGGGCAGCGCGCGGACGACCAGGGCGAGCTCCAGGGCCAGGTCACCGCCGGTCAGCGACCGGCCGGTCAGCTCTTCGATCCGGTGGATCCGGTTGAGCACGGTGTTGCGGTGGCAGTGCAGCGCCTGCGCCGAGCGGGTCGCCGAGCCGCCGGTGCGCACCCACGTGGCCAGGGTCTCCAGCAGCGGGCCGCGCTCCACCGCCCGCAGGTCCAGCAGGCCGCCCAGCCAGTCCTGCTGCAGCGACTCGGTCAGTTCGGGCGAGCTGAGCAGCAGGGCTTCGGGCAGCCGCTCGGCCAGGCACACCACGTCGGCCCGGCCCGGCGGCACCGTCCGCATCGCCAGCACCGCCTGGCGGTAGGCCGTGTGCACGGCCGCCAGCCCGTCGACGACCAGCGACACGCCGGCCGGCACGGTCAGCACGGACCCGATCGCATCGACGGCGTCCGCGACCTCGCGGCCCGGCAGCGAGACCAGGCCGACGAGCACGTCCGCGCGCGACTGCCAGGCCGACGCGGAGCCGACGTCCTCCAACGCCGACCCGAGCGGCTCGGCGAAGGCGGCGTCGCCGGGGCCCGCGGCCGCGACGACGACGTAGGGCCCCGAAATCGGCAGGCGCAGCGCCCGGGCCGCCTCGTAGGCGAAGCCCGCGTCGGCCGCCCGGCCCTGCAGCAGCCCTTCCCAGAGCGACGCCCGCCGCTGCTCGTCCGCGCGGACGAAGCTCCGCTCCGCCACGTGGTAGGCCAGCGCCACCTGGGCCGAGGTGGCGTCGACGACCTCCCACACGCGGGTCGCGAGGTCCAGCATGGCCTCGTTGTTGACGTACCCGGTCGCCCGGGCCTTCTCGGTCAGGGCCTGCCAGACCAGCCGCCCCCCGATGCGGAACGAGCGCAGCACGTCGTCGAGCGGCAGCTGCTGTTCGGCCCGGCGCCGGCCGGTCGCCTTGGCCGCGTCGTAGAGGTCCTCGGCGGTCTCCGGGTCCCGGCCGATCAGCTGGAGGACCCGGCGGAGGTTGTCGTGGCAGGAGCGCCACAGGTCGTCGTCGGGCACGACGTCGACCGTCCGGTAGCCGGGGTTCTGCTCGACGATGACGGCGACCAGGGCGCCGGTGAGCTCGTCGAGCTCGTCCAGCACCCTGGCCGCGAGCGACCACGCGGTGTCCCGGGCGTCCGCCCGTGCCTCGCCCATCCGCACCACCACCGTCGCGCTCCCACCGGCGCGTCAGCCTACGTCGAGGCCTTCGTTTTCGCTCACTTCGCGAGGGCGAAGCTCGGGTGCGGCGGCTGGTTGTAGGCGGTGTTCTGCCACGCCACGGCTTCCCGGTACTGGCGGTCCTGCATCAGCGAGACGTGGGAGATGCTCGTCGGGTCCGTGGTCGAGTAGATCCGCAGCGCCCGGTTGTCCGACGTCGGCCAGACGACCTCCTCCCGCCAGTCGCCGAACAGGTCCGCCTGCAGTGACGGCGTGCTCTTGGTGCCGTTGTTCGAGTGCACCCCGGACGCCGTCAGCAGCCGGGTGTCGGCGCCGGTGCCGTACTTGTCGATGTGCGTGCCGTCCAGCAGTTCGCGCTGGGCGTCGCCGTCCCACCAGACGACGAAGTTCGCCGAGGACGGCTTGCGCCCGATGTTCTGCCCGCTGGTGTTCAGCAGCCCGGACACCGCGGACGACCACGACTCGGCGCCGGGGCTGCCCGCGTAGATGTCGTCCGAGACCCCACGGCCGTTGTCGCAGGAGCAGGACGCGTTCTGCCAGATGATCTGCCCGGTCTTCGCGTCGGCCATCCAGGCGGCCGGTTTCGAGGTGTCTTCGTCCACTTTGAACTCTTCCAGGCCGGCCCGGCCCGGGATCAGGTCGCCGACGTGCATGGCGTCGCCGTGGCCGAGCCGGGTGTTCCACAGTGGACCGCCGTTGTCGTCGATCGCCATGGCCCCGAAGATGATCTCGTCGCGGCCGTCGCCGTCCGCGTCGGCGATGGCCAGCTGGTGGTCGCCCTGGCCGGTGTACTGCGAGCCCGCCGAGTTCGAGTCGAACTTCCACCGCTCGGTCAGCGCACCGCCCCGGAAGTCCCAGGCCGCGATCACGGTCCGGGTGTAGTAGCCGCGGGACATGATCAGGCTCGGGTGCGAGCCGTCGAGGTACGCCGTGCCGGCCAGGAACCGGTCCACCCGGTTGCCGTAGCTGTCGCCCCACGAGGACACCGTGCCGCGCGGCGGGTCGTAGTTCACCGTGGCCATCGCGGCGCCGGTCTGGCCGTTGAACACCGTCAGGTACTCCGGGCCGGACAGGATGTATCCGCTCGAGTTGCGGTAGTCCGCGCTCGCGCTGCCGATGACCTGCCCGGTGCCGGACCGCGTGCCGTCCGCGGTCTTCATGGCGACTTCGGCCCGGCCGTCACCGTCGTAGTCGAAGACCTGGAACTGCGTGTAGTGCGCGCCGGCGCGGATGTTGCGGCCCAGGTCGATCCGCCAGAGCCGGGTGCCGTCCAGCCGGTAGGCGTCCACGTAGACGTCCCCGGTGTAGCCGGACTGCGAATTGTCCTTGGCGTTGCTCGGATCCCACTTCAGGACGAACTCGTACTGGCCGTCACCGTCCAGGTCGCCGACGCTCGCGTCGTTCGCGGTGTAGGTGTAGCTCTCCCCGGACGGCGTCGTGCCGCCCGGCGGGAGCTGGATCGGGACGTCCCGGGTGCTCGCCGCGGCCGTGCTGTCGAGCGTCAGCGACTCCTCGGCGGCGAACGCCGACATCCGCTCGACCCCGCCGACGACAGCGCGAACGGTGTACTCGGCCCCGGCCGGAGCGCCGGCGTCGAGGTAACCGGTCGGCCCGCCCGCGGGCGTCTGCGTCACCCTGGTGCCGTCGCGGTAGACGGCGAACGTCACGCCCGCGGGGTCGTCGGCGAGCAACCGCCAGCCGACCTGGTTCCCCTTCGCGGTGTGGACGCTGACCACCCCGCGGTTCAGCTTGTCGAACGCCGGCGCGGTCGCGCAGGGGCTTCCGTTGAGGGTGAACGAAGCCGGCGCCGGGTTGGACCCGGTGAACGTGCCGTTGAAGCCGATGCCGGTCGACGCGTTCGGGGCCAGCGTGCCGTTCCAGGACAGGTTGGTCGCGGTGACCGCGCCGCCGTTCTGCGCGAAGGTCGCGCCCCAGCCGGGCAGGGTGACGCGCTGGCCGCTGGTGTAGGTGAAGGCCAGCGTCCAGCCGGTGAGCGTGCTCGTGCCCGTGTTGGTGATGGTCACGGAGGCGGTGAACCCGGTGCCACCACCCCAGGCCGGCGCGGAATAGCCGATCTTGCACGCTCCCGACCCACCCGCGCCGGTCGTCACCGTGGCGGCCGCGGAGTTCGCCGAGACGTTCCCCGCGGCGTCGCGGGCCCGGACCTGGTAGCGGTAGGTCGTCGACGCCGTCAGGCCGGTGTCGGTGAACGTCGTCGTCCCGGTCGTGCCGACCAGGCCGTACGTGCCGCTGCCGGTCGCCCGGAGGACGTCGTAGCCGGTGACGCCGACGTTGTCCGTCGAAGCGCTCCAGGACAAGGTGGCTGCGGTCGGCGTCACGGCCGAGGCGGCCGGGGTGCCCGGTGTCGTCGGCGCCACGGTGTCCGCGGTGCCGCCGCCGTAGACCGTGGCTTCCTTCGAGGTCTGGCGGACGCCGTTCGCGCCATTGAGAAAGCGCTCTCCCCACGGGGTCAAACTGGCCGGGTCGAAGCCGTTGACCAGGTCCAGGTAGGCGACGTCACTGCTGTTGCCGCTCCACGACCAGCCGAGGTAACCGAGGCCGCGGGCCTGCGCCTGGGCCATGATCGTGTCCTCGTCGGGGTCGCCGTCGGTGTGCCTGTTCCCGAACTCCCCCACCACCAGCGGCAGGCCGGCGGTGCGGAAGGCGTCGAAGTACCCGGTGATCTCGGCCGCGGTGTCGTAGACGCCGTACATGTGGAGGGAGAACACCGTGTTGTGCCGCGGGTCGGCGGCCAGCACCGAAGCGGCGTTGTCCCGCATGATGTTCTGCCAGTCCTGACCCCACATCGGCGCGTCGGCCATCAGCAGGTGCTCCAGGCCCGCGCCGCGCAGGCGGGTGATCGCGTTGCTCGTCGCGCTCGCCCAGGTCGCGCTCACCTGCTGGTCATTGCCGAACGGCTCGTTGCCCAGGTTGATCACGACGTAGTTTTCCTGGCCCTTCAGGGCACCGGCCACGCTGATCCAGTAGCTCGCGGCCTGGTCGAGGCTCGCGGCCGCGCCCTCCTCGCCGTACCCCGTGGTGTCGTGCGCTTCCAGCACGCAGATCAGCCGGGACTGCTTGCACAGCGAGACGACGTTCGCGACCTCGGCCGCCGAGGTCGGCCCCCACCGCTGGCCGCTGCCGAGCACCACGCGCACGGTGTTGGCGCCGAAGGACTTGATGTCCGCGAAGGCGCCGGTCTGGCTGGGGTACCAGGCGTACGGGTGGTTCACGCCGCGCATCACGAACGCCGCGCCGTTCGCCTCGACGACCTGGGTGCCGCTGACGTGCAGCCCGGCCACCGCGGTGCCGGTCGGCAGCGCCGCGACCAGCGCCGGGTACCAGCGGCTTTCCATCTTCTGGATGCCCGTGGTGCCGTTCGGGTGCACGCCGTCGGTGGTGTCGGCGGCGGTGTCGAACCCGGTCCACTGGTCGACGACGGTGATCGGCGACGCGACGGTGCTGTGCGCCTGGGCCCACGCGGGGATGGCGCTGTTCAGGTCGATGACCCGTTGCGCGCAGGCGGCGCAGTTGGCGGGGTTCATCGGGATGATCTTGGCGACGACGAGCTTCGTCGCCGGGTTGCTCGCCCGCATCTGGCCGAGCAGCGTCGTGTAGGCGTCCAGGATCGCAGTCGCGGAGATGGCGTTCCAGACGTCGTTGGTGCCGAGGTGCATCAGGACGATGTCCGGCCGGGTGGCCGCCAGCCAGCCGGGCAGCTGGTTGTCCCGCACGATGCCGGTGGCGAGGAACCCGCCGTGGCCTTCGTTCTCGCCGTCGTAGGTGAAGCCACAGCCCTGGGCGGGGAGCGTCCCGACGAAGTCGACACCCGCGTGGCCGGTGTCCTGCAGGTGCTTCCACAGCAGCGCCCGCCAGCAGCCGGGCGAACCGGTGATGGAGTCGCCGAGCGCCATGATCCGCGTGGGCGCGGCGGCTGCGGTGCTTCTCGGGTGCGGCAGGGCGACGACGCAGGCGGCGAAGAGCAAGCCGACCACGAGCGCCCGGAGAAATCGCCGGGTCATACCGACCTCCTGGAGAAAATGCGACAGGGACAGTCGACCTGGGAGCGCTCCCAGCACGGGAGTGTAACGGCTCGCCCACCCCGGGCGAAAGTATCGGTGAATTCGACCACGTCGTCGAATTCCGGTAATCGTCCACAGTGGACACACTCGGGTGGCCCAGTCCGTTCGGCGGATGTGCCCACCCCCCGCGGTGGGTACAGTCCCCTTCGCCAAGATCATCTCCCGACGCCGCTCCGGCCCTCAGGAGCACGACGTGCGTACCTCCCTCCGGTTCCTCGCCCCCGCGATCCTTCTTCCGGCGCTGCTCACCGCCTCCCCCGGCAGCGCGCAGGCCGCGACCGCGAAGTGGCCCGGCGATCCGGCCGTCACCGTGGCCGACTCCGCCGGTTTTTTCGGCGAGAACCTCAGTGGACTGTCGTTCGAGGGTCCCGACGTCCTGTGGGCGGTCAAGAACGGCCCCGGCACCCTGTACCGGCTCACCCGCACCGGCGGCACCTGGGCCCCGGCGAGCGGCTGGCCGTCGGGGAAGGAGCTGCACTACCGCGGCGGCGACCCGGACGCCGAAGGCGTGGTGGCCACGCCGGACGGGGTGTTCGCCGCGACCGAGCGCGACAACGACGAGGACGGCAGCGTGCTGAAGGTGCTGCGGTTCGACACCGGCTCGTCCTCGGCGTCGCTCAGCGCGGTCGCGGAGTGGGAGCTCACCGGTGACCTGCCCGACGTCGACGACAACGGCGGCTTCGAGGGCATCACCTGGGTCCCGGACGCGTTCCTGACCGCCGGCGGCTTCCGCGACGACCACACCAAGGCGCCCTACGACCCGGCGACCTACGCCGGCCACGGCACCGGCCTCTACTTCGCCGGCCTCGAGGACGAGGGCAAGATCTACGCCTACGCGCTCGACCAGGCGGGCGGCGGCTTCACCCGCGTGGCGACCATCGCGTCCGGGTTCCCGAAGGTCATGGAGCTGGAGTTCGACCCGGCGACGGCAGCCTCTGGTCGGTCTGCGACGACACGTGCGACGGCAAGTCGGCGGTCCTGAAGATCGCCGACGGCGAGTTCACGGTGTCCGCGACGTACGCGCGGCCGTCGAAGATGCCGGACTACAACAACGAGGGGTTCGCGATCGCCCCGCCCTCGACGTGCTCCGGCGGCCGCAAGGCGGTGCTCTGGGCGGACGACGCGAACGACGGCGACCACGCTCTGCGCTCGGGAACGCTGCCGTGCGGCGGAAACCGCAGTTAGCCTCCCGCTTACCTTCGTTACTCCGAGTGCACCAATACCCGGCCTCCTGATCACCGGTTCGTGTGATTCAGGATGGCTTTGGGTATGTGGGCACCATGGCTGTCAGAGCACCGGAAAGACCCGCCGCGGCACCAGTCGCGCCCACGCCGCGGCGGTCCAACCAGTTCGCCCACTGCGTTCCGCTGTTCGACGAGCACAGCCGGCTGGCGGCGGAGGACCCCCGGCGGTCCGATCTGCGTGACCGGCTGATCACCGAGCACCTCGAACTCGCCGAGAACATCGCCAAGCGCTTCGGCGGTCGCGGCGAGTCCTTCGACGACCTCGTGCAGGTCGCGCGCACCGGCCTGATCCACGCCGTCGACCGCTACGACCCGGGCAAGGGCCGCGACTTCCTGTCCTTCGCGGTGCCGACGATCATGGGCGAGGTCCGGCGGCACTTCCGCGACAGCGCCTGGTCGATGCGCGTGCCCCGGGGGCTCAAGGAGCTGCAGCAGAACCTCGCCCGCGCGGCCGGCGAACTGGCCCACGACCTCGGCCGCTCCCCCACCCCGAGCGAACTGGCGGCGCACCTCGACATCGACGTCGAGACCGTCCGAGAAGGACTGCTCGCGGCCGAGGCGTACAAACCCGCCTCGCTCGACGCTCCCGCCCGCGGCGGCGACAACGTGACGGTCGCCGACCAGCTGGCCGACCGCGAATCTCCCTACAGCAAGTCCGATGACCACCTGACGCTGCAGGCCGCGATGGCGGACCTCCCGCCCCGGGAACGCGCGATCATCGAGATGCGGTTCGTCGAAGAGCTGACGCAGAGCCAGATCGCGGAGCGGATCGGCGTCTCGCAGATGCAGGTGTCCCGGCTGCTGACCAAGACCCTCGAGCAGCTGCGCCACCGCATCGTCCCCGACTAGCCACGCGACTCCTCCCGAAGGTATCGGGTCAGGTCGGCGACCGTGGGCCGGTCGAAGACGACCGTGGCGGGCAGGTCCGCTCCCGACAACCCCGCGAGACGCGTGCGCAGCTCGATCGCCGTGAGGGAATCGAACCCCAGCTCGAGGAACGACCGGTCGTCGGCGATCACCGAGGCGTCCGGGTGGCCGAGCACTGCCGCGACTTCGGCGCGCACCAGCTCGCGCAGCTCGGGTTCGGCCGGGTTCTCCGGCCAGCTCGGCCGCGCGGCGGCGGCGCGCGAACCGCCGGCCGGCGGGGCCAGCGACGCCGACGGGTCGAACCGGACCGGCACCAGCACCGGTTCGGCCGAGCCGAGCGCCGCGTCGAACAGGGCCAGGCCCTGCTCCGCGGTGAGTCCCTCGACGCCGGACGCGTGGATCCGCCGCCGGGCGGCCGCCGAGATCCGGTCGCCGAGGCCGGTGCCCAGCTCCCAGAGCCCCCACGCCAGCGACAGCGCGGGGAGCCCGGCCGCCCGGCGGCGGGACGCCAGCGCGTCCAGCGCCCGGTTGGCGGCCGAGTAGTTGGCCTGCCCCGCCTTGCCGAACACGCCGGCGATCGACGAAAACAGGACGAACGCGGTCAGCGGCAGGTGCCGGGTCACCTCGTCGAGCACCAGCGCCGCGTCCACCTTCGGGCGCAGCACGGTGTCCAGGCTCTCCGTCGTCTGCGCGGCCAGGACACCGTCGGCCACCACGGCCGCGCTGTGCACGACGGCGGTCAGCGGCGGGTCGCAGCTCTCGACCAGCGCCGCCACCGTGGCCCGGTCCGCGACGTCGGCGGCGACGATCCGCACCTTCGCCCCCAGCTCGGCCTGCAGCTCCGCGGCGCCGGGGGCCGCCGGGCCGCTGCGGCTCACCAGCAGCAGGTGCCGGACGTCGTGCGCGGCGACCAGGTGCCGGGCCAGCGCCCGGCCGAGCGCGCCCGTCCCGCCGGTGATCAGCACCGTCCCGTCCCGACCGAACGGCCGGCCATCCGACGGCGCCGTCCGCGCGATCCTGAGCACGTGCGGCGTCCCGTCGCGGACGGCGATCTGCGGCTCCGCGCTGCCGCCGGCGAGGGCGGCCACCCGCTCCACCGGGAAGCCGGGTTCGAGGTCGACCAGGCTGAGCCGGCCCGGGTTCTCCGCCGCCGCGGCGCACCCGAGGCCCCAGACCGCCGCGGCGGCGAGGTCCGGATCCGGGCCGGTCGCGTTCCTGGTCACGAGGACCAGCCGGTCGCCGCGCTCCTGCCAGTCGTGCAGGACGGCGAGCGCCCGGCCGGTCGCCGTCCGGAGGTCGCCGCGTTCGGCTTCCACCACCCGGACCGGTTCCCGGGCCGCGGCCGGCGCCAGCGGAATCCATTGTGGACGGTAGAGCATCGTGTCCCGCGCCGCCATCGGCCGCGTCGTCAGGGACTCGACGCGGGCCACCGGGTGCCCGTCTTCGCCGAACAGCTCGACGCGGACGGCGCCGGAGCCGAGGCGGACGCCGTGCACCCGCGCCCGCCGCGCACCGGGCGCGTAGACCTCGACGCCGCTCCAGAGGAACGGCACCCTCGGCTCGGCCGCGAGTCCCTCGGCGAGCGCCGTCGCGTGCACGGCCGCGTCCAGGAGGACGGGGTGCAGCTCGAACCGGCCGCCGACGTCGGGCGCGAGGTCGACCTCGGCGAAGAACTCGTCGTCCCGCGTCCACAACCGTTGTACGGCTTGGAAAGCAGGCCCGTAGGCGTGCGCGCGGTAGGCCTCGGTGACGTCGGCTTCGGTCGCACCGGCCGGCGGCCACTCCCCGGTCCGGCCGGCCGGGAGGGCGCCGCGGGGGCGCAGGCGCCCGGAAGCGTGCTTCTGCCAGCGCTCGTCCGCCGGACGTCGCGCGTAGACGTCGACGCGCGACCCGTCCACGACGACCTGGACGTGCACGTCCTCGCCCGCCGCGAGCCGCAACGGCGCTTCGATCGTCAGCTCCTCGACGGCCGATCCGCCGGCGTGCAGCGCCAGGTCGACGAACGCGGTGCCGGGCGCCAGGACCGCTCCCCCGACGACGTGGCCGGCCAGCCACCGGTGCCGGCGGAGGCCGAGCGAGCCGCCGTGCACGACCCGCGGCGAGTCGGGCGCGACCAGCGCCGGGCCGAGGACCGCGTGCTCGCCGTCGGCCGGCTCCGGCTCCGGCTCCGGCGACGGCGGGTCGAGCCAGTACCGGGTGCGCTTGAACGGATAGGTGGGCACCGGCGTGACCTGCGCGCCGCTGCGGGCGAACACCGCGGCCCAGTCGACGGGGACTCCCGCGGTGTGCACCGAGCCGGCCGCGGCCAGCACCCCGTCCCCGGACATCGTCGCCGGGAACGCGCCGGCCGCGAGGCGGCTGAGCACCCGGGCCGGGCCGATCTCCAGGCCGGCGACCGGGCCGGGGGCCGCGATCGTGGCCAGGGCGTCGGCGAACCGCACGGCCGAGCGGGCGTGCCGCCGCCAGTGGCCCGGCTCGATCTCGTCGACGAGCTGCCCGGTCAGGCACGACACCAGCGGCACGGCCGGCCGGTGGTGCTTCAGCTCGGTGGCGACGTCGTGGAACTCGTCGAGCACCGGGTCCAGCAGCGGCGAGTGGAACGCGTGGCTGACGCGCAGGCGTGTCCCGCCGCCGAAGCGCGCGGCCAGGGCCGTGGTCGCGGCGTCCTCGCCGGAGAGGACGATCGAGCGCGGCCCGTTGACGGCGGCGATCGCGACCCCGCCGGCCAGCAGCGGAGCCACTTCCGCTTCGGTGGCCTCCACGGCGATCATCACCCCGCCGCCGGGCAGCGAGGCCATCAGCCGGCCGCGCGCGGCCACGAGGGTCGCCGCGTCCGGCAGCGACAGCACCCCGGCGACGTGCGCGGCGGCGATCTCCCCGACCGAATGCCCCACCAGCACGTCCGGCCGCAGCCCCCAGGACTCGAAGAGCCGGAACTGGGCGACTTCGAAGGCGAACAACGCGGCCTGGGCGTGGTCGGTGCGGTCCAGCGCCTCGCCGCCGGCGAACGCGATGTCGCGCACCGGGCCGCCGAGTGCCTCGCAGGCTTCGTCGAAGGCGTCGGCGAACACGGGGAACAGTCCGGCCAGTTCCCGGCCCATGCCGGCGCGCTGGGCGCCCTGCCCGCTGAACAGCAGGGCCAGCCGGGTCCCGCCGCGCACGGTCCGGCCGGGCACGCGGCCCTCGGCGACGGCTCGCAGGGCTTCCGGGTTTCCCGCGGGCACGAGCACGCGGTGCGCGAGCGGCGTCCGGCGGGCGAGGGTGTAGGCGACGTCGACCGTGTCGGGAACCTCGGTGAGGCCCGCCGCGACCTGCCGCAGCCCGACGTCGTCGGTCGCGCTGAGCAGCCACGGCGCGGCCGGGAACGGTTGCCGCGCCGGGACTTCCGACGTAGGCGCCTCTTCGACGATCACGTGCGCGTTGGTGCCGCCGATGCCGAAGGCGGACACCCCGGCCCGGCGGACCCGGTCCGCGCGCGGCCACGGCCGTGCCTCGGTCAGCAGCGCCACTCCGCCACCGGCCCAGTCGACGTGCGGGCTCGGATCGTCCGCGTACAGCGACGGCGGCAGCTGCTCGTGCTGCAGCGCCGTCACCGCCTTGATCACACCGGCGACCCCGGCGGCGGCCTGGGTGTGGCCGATGTTCGACTTCACCGACCCGAGCCAGAGCGGGTCGCCGCCCCGGCCCCGCCCGTACGCCGCGATGATCGCTTCCGCCTCGATCGGGTCGCCCAGGGACGTGCCGGTGCCGTGGCCCTCGACGGCGTCGACGTCGGCCGGGGTCAGCCCGGCGTCGGAAAGCGCCGTCGCGATCAGGGCCTGCTGCGCGCGCCCGTTGGGGGCGGTCAGCCCGTTCGACGCGCCGTCGGCGTTCACCGCCGTGCCGCGCAGGAGCGCCAGGACCGGGTGCCCGTGCCGGCGCGCGTCGGACAGCCGCTCCAGCAGGAGCACCCCGGCGCCTTCGGACCACGCCGTGCCGTCCGCTCCGGCGGCGTACGACCGGCACCGCCCGTCCGGGGACAGGCCGCGCTGGCGGCTGAAGGCCAGGAAGGTCCGCGGGGTCGCCATCACCGTCGCCCCGCCGGCGACCGCGAGCGAACACTCCCCCGCGCGCAACGCTTTCACCGCGAGGTGCAGGGCCACCAGCGACGACGAACAGGCCGTGTCGACGGTGAGCGCCGGGCCGGTCAGCCCGAAGGTGTAGGAGATCCGGCCCGAGGCCAGCGCGTGCGACGACCCGATGCCCAGCCACGCTTCGAGTTCGTGGGCGGTGGTGAACCGGCTCGCGTAGTCCTCGTTCATCACCCCGGCGAAGACGCCGGTGTCGCTGCCGCGCAGCGTCGCGACGTCGATGCCGGCCCGCTCGAACGCCTCCCACGTGGTCTCCAGCAGCAGCCGCTGCTGCGGGTCGGTCGCGAGCGCCTCCCGCGGCGAGATGCCGAACACGCCCGCGTCGAAGTCGCCCGCGCCGTCGAGGAACCCGCCGCGGCGGGTCACCGAACCGCCGAGCCGGTCGGGGTCCGGGTCGTACAGCCCTTCGACGTCCCAGCCGCGGTCGGCCGGGAACTCGCTCGTGGCGTCGGCCTGGCCCGCGACGAGCCGCCAGAGGTCTTCCGGCGAGCGCACGCCGCCGGGGTACCGGCACGCCATCGCCACGATGGCGATCGGCTCGGCGGCGGGCCCCGGCCGCGCCGTCCCCCGGGTGCTCGGGGCGCCCGAGGCGAGCCGGGCCAGCTCGGCGACGACCTCGCCGGGCGTCGGGAAGTCGTAGATCAGCGAATGCGGCACGGGCACCCCGGTCAGCGCGGTGAGCCGGTGCCGGAACTGCACCCCGGCCAGCGAAGACAGCCCGAGATCGGTGAAGGGCCGGTCCCGCCAGCCGTCGCCGCCGTCGTGGCCGCACAGGGCGACCAGCTCGGCCCGCACCACCGCGGCGAGGTCCGGCGGGTGCGGCGCGCTCGCCAGGACGGTGCGCCGCGGCTTGCCCGACGGCGTCCGCGGGATCTCGTCGACCTCGACGTAGGCGACCGGCACCTTGTACAGCGAGAGCCGGCTCAGGCACCGCCGCCGCAGCTCTTCGGGGTCGAAACCGTCCGGCCCGGGGACGACGAACGCGACCGGCACCGCGCCGACGACGTCATCGGGCCGGCCGGCGACGAGGACGTCCCGCACCGACGGCGACTCCTCGAGCACGGCCTCGATCTCGGTCGGGTGGACGTTCTGGCCGCCGCAGACGATGACGTCGTCGACCCGGCCGTCGAGGAGGAGCCGGCCGTCTTCGAGCCGGCCCGCGTCGCCGGTGGGGTACCAGCCGTCGCGCAGCGGTGCGGCCTGGCCGTGGTAGCCGAGCATCAGTCCCGGGCCGCGGACGAGCACCTCGCCGTCGTCGATCCGGATCTCGACGCCGCCCACCGGCGTCAGCCCGGCCGCGCCGGGTGTCTCCGCGGCGATCTTGCCGCCGGTCTCGGTGCTCCCGTAGCCGTTGAGCAGCTCGGTGTCGAACAGGTCGCGCGCCGCGGTCCGGGTCGCCGGGGTGCACGGCGCACCCGAGGTCAAGCACAGCCTCGGTGCGCCGAGCGGGCCGTCGTGCTCCTGGCGCAGGCGCAGGTAGGTGGCCGGCACCCCGGCCACCACGCAGCCGGGGTGGGCGGCGAGCAGGTCCGGGGCGAGGGCGTCGGTGAAGCGGGTGTGGGAACCGATCGCGAGGGTCGCGACGAAGGCCAGCGACAGGGCGTAGGCGTGGTGCGTCGGCAGCGGCCACAAGAGCGTGTCGTCCGCGGTCAGCCCGAACATCGGGACGTAGCACGCGGCGGTCGACCACAGCATCGCGCGCTGGGAGAGCAGGACTCCCTTGGGACGGCCCGTGGTGCCGGAGGTGTAGAGCAGCCAGGCGGGTTCGTCCAGGCCCAGGTCGTCTCTCGGCCGCGGTGCTCGCCGTTCGGGCGGGTTCTCGACGAAGAGCACCCGCAGGCCCCGGCTCTCGCGGAGCCGGTGCGCCAGGTCGGCGTGCCGCGCCTCGGTGATGAGCAGCGTCGCGCCGGAATCGTCGGCGATGTGGGTGAGTTCGGCTTCGGTCGCCCGCGTGCTGACCGGAACTCCGACGGCCGAAGCGCGCAGCACGGCCAGGAGGTACTCGGCGAACTCGACCCGGCTGCCGACGTGGACGAGCACCCGGTCACCCCGCCCGACATCGAGTGCGGCGCCGTACTCCGCGCTGCGGCCGGCGAGCTGTCCGAAGCTGAGGGTCCGCGTGCCGTCCGAAAAGGCCGGGCGATCACCGGGATGAGCGGCCAACGCGGCGGTGAGCGGCCGAACGAGCACGGCCCGGGTGTCTTCCACTGCTCCGGGTATACCGCAGGTCCCGCCTTCCTGGCCACGAGACGACGTTTGCGCGACGCCCTGGTGACGGCCGGCTGCGACGCTGTCCGGGGTCGCCGTAGCGGGAGGAGAGCCGTCCCATGCCGCCGCCACCGAAGGCTCGCGCGAAGCTTCCCGCGCTGACGGTGGACCCGGCGACGACCACGGCACCGACGACCGCACCGACGACGGCACCGGCGGCGCTGAAGGACCGCCCGCCGCGGCGCACGCCCGCCCCGCTGCCGTCGTCGAACGCCGCGGCACTGGCGGCGCTGCGGGCGGGCGACAAGAAGCCGCTCGCCGACCCGTCGCGCAAGGAGTCGCAGGACAAGGTCGGCAACGGTGCCGTGGCGGCGGGCCTGACCCGGAGCCCGGGAGCGGACCCGAAGTTCGCGGTGCTGAAGAAAGACGTCGCGCAGAAGAAGCGGACGGTCGCGAAGTCCCATCCGCCGGCGAACGCGGAAGCGACGTCGGCGCAGGCCGCCTCGGTGCCGCCCAAGGACGACGAGGTGGCGCAGGGCAAGACGGCCAACGCCGAAAAGATGAACGAGGCAAAGCCGAAGGAGTTCGACAAGGAAGCGTTCATCAAGGCCGTCGAGCAGGCGATCGCCGAGAAGGCGCCGAAGAACCTGGAAGAGGCCGACGAGTTCGCCGGCTCCGGCAAGCCGGCCGAGGTCAAGGCCGAGGTGGCCGGCAAGGTCGGCGAGGGCAGGTCGGCGTCGGCCGAGCAGATCGCCGACACGACCGCGGCGCCCCCGGACACCTCGGCCGCCGAGGTCAAGCAGGTCACGCCCATGGCGGCCGACCGCCCGCCGGGCACCCCGGGCACACCCGACCCGGCGAAGGCGACGCCGGACCAGCTGCCGCCGTCGGCGACCGACCTGTCCGCGGGACCGGCGAACGTCGACCGGGAAATGGCCGACAACCAGGTCACCGAGCAGCAGCTGAAGAAGTCGAACGAGCCGGCGTTCGGCGCGGCCCTCAAGGACAAGCAGACCGCGGAGAACCACTCGCAGGCGACGCCGCCCGAACTGCGCAAGAACGAGTCGCAGCAGCTGCGCCGGACGACCGCGCAGGCGAAGCACTTCGGCGCCGCCGCCATGGGCGCGATCGCCAACGACCGCGTGCGCACCGGCCGGCAGGTCGGCGCCGGGAAGAAGAACACGAAGACCGGCGACGAGGACAAGCGCACCCAGGTGACGGCCGTTCTGCAGAAGGTCTTCGACACCATGAAGACCGACGTCGAAGGCATCCTCACCGGGCTGGACAAGCTCGTCGACGACCAGTTCACGAAGGGCGAGAAGGAAGCGCGCGACGCGTTCACCGCCGAACACCGGCAGAAGATGGACGAGTACAAGGATCGTCGCTACAGCGGTGGGTGGGGCCTGGTCAAGTGGGGCCACGACAAGCTGTTCGGGCTGCCCGAGGAAGCGAACCAGATCTTCGTCGAGGCCCGGGACCACTACGTCAAGCGGATGCGCGGGGTCATCTCCGCCGTGGCGGACACCATCGGCCGCGAGCTGACCAGGGCGAAGCAGCGGATCGCCACGGGCCGTTCGGAGCTGCAGCAGGCCGTCGACGGCCTGCCGAAGGACCTCAAGGCGCTGGGCAAGGAGGCGGCCGCCGGTTTCGCCGACCAGTTCGACGAGCTGACCCAGTCGGTCGACGACAAGAGCACCGAGCTGGTCGACACGCTGGCCACGAAGTACACCGACGCGGTGAAGGCGGTCGACGCCGAGATCGCCGCGGAGAAGGAGAAGAACAAGGGGCTGGTCGACAAGGCCCTGGACGCGGTCAAGGGCGTCATCAAGACGATCCTCGAGCTGAAGGACATCCTGCTGGGGGTGCTCGCGAAGGCGGCGCAGGCCGTGCTGGCCATCCTCAAGGACCCGATCGGCTTCCTGGGCAACCTGGTGTCGGCCGTCGGTGGCGGGTTGAAGCAGTTCAAGAACAACGCCAAGACCCACCTCCAGCAGGGCGTCCTGTCCTGGCTGCTGGGCACGGCCGGGGCGGCCGGGATCCAGCTGCCCACCAGTTTCGACGCGGTGGGCATCCTGCTGATGATCGCGAGCCTCCTGGGGCTGACGTGGGCCAATCTCCGCGCGCGGCTGGCCCGGAAGGTCCCCGAGGAAGCGATGGCCGCCATCGAAGCCGGCGAACACGCGCTCCCGATCGTCATGGAGGTCCGAAAACGCGGAGTCCGGGCATTGTGGGACGACCTCAAGGCCCGCGTCGGCGACCTGAAGAAGACCCTGATCGACAACCTGGTGTCGTACCTGCTGCCGACGATCATCATGGCGGGCATCACGTGGATCATCTCGCTGTTCAACCCCGCGTCGGCGTTCATCCGCGCGTGCAAGATGATCATCGACATCATCAAGTTCATCGTGACGAACGGAAAGCAGATCCTCGAGTTCGTCAACACGGTGCTGGACGCGGTGATCGCGATCGCCAAGGGCGGAACCGGCGGAGTGGCCGGCCTGGTGGAGAAGGCTTTGGCGCGGTCGATCCCGGTGTTGATCGGGGCGTTGGCGGCGCTGCTTGGCGTTGGGGGGATCGCGGGGAAGGTCAAGGAGGTTTTCCAGAAGCTCGCTCGGCCGGTGAACAAGGCCATCGACTGGGTGATCGACAAGATCGTCGGGTTGGCGAAGAAGGTTTGGGCGAAGCTGAAGGCCCTGGGCAGGAAGGTCAAAGACAAGTTCAAAGCCACCGGCCAGAAGGTCAAGGACAAGCTACGGGGCGGTGACGATACCCCGGAAGGCCGGCAGAAACGCCTCGACGCGGCACGCAAGGCAGTCCACAGCGCATTGGAAAAGGGGATCAAGGGCGTCCGCCTCCGCGCGTTGTTGACCGGCATCAGGATCAGGTACGGCCTGCGGGTCCTGCGCATCGAGGACCAGGGTCCGGCCAAGGCGAAAATAGTCGGCGAGATCAACCCGGCGTTCGAAGAGTTCGCCGAGAAGATCCCCGTCGTGGACAAGACCGAGGAAGGAGACGACAGCGGCCGGCTCGAAAGCACCTTCCGCGCGATGAGCTTGCGCGCGCTCCTCCGCATGCAGAAGAGCCAGAACATCGGCATCAAGAAGGACGACAAAGGTGCCGCGAAGGGCGAACCTGGAATCTCCGAGGACGCCCTTTACGCCACCCATTACATCGAACGCAAGCAGAAGCCACAGCGGGACGTGTCGAAATACAACTACGCCGTCCTCGTGGAAATCGAGTTCGCCCCCGGCGGACTCTCCGAGATCATGCACAGCTCCCTTGGCGCGATCGACGGCGGCACGGCGAACAAATTGGAGACCGAAGACGAAGGAACCATCGTCGACCGCGGGCGAGCGGGCAAGTACTTCGTCTTCCACACGAAACGCCCCGACCTCCCGAAGGAAATCCAGGTCTACGAAGGCGGCCGGAACAAGTTGGTCTTCAAGCTGGAGAGGTCACATCAGAAGGACGTCCCCGCCGTCGCGAACTACTTGATCATCTCCAAGCTCCCCGATGATCCCGAGGACGTCGCGGCGAAGGTCAACGCTAAGATCAGGAGAATCTCCGTACTGGGCGGCGTGCAGGGACAGGTCACCGCCGACCTGGTACGCAGCGCGCTCGGAGGTTCCAGTGGCAAGTAGGTGCGAATCCCGCATCCGAGGTCTCCTCGCCACCCGGAAGTCGCGGGAAAACCCGCACGGCGCGGCACGCGAAACGGTGATCCGGGAACTCGGCGAGCTCCCGGCCGAATGCGCTGCCGAGTTGCGCACGGTGGCCCGCCGGCTGCTGAAGGAGCTTCCCAGCAGCGGCGAAGGAGCCGTGACGACGGTACTCGAGGCATTGACGAGCCGGCGGGACACAGCGGCGGGCGACCTCCTCGTCGACGCGCTCGAGAGCCCGCACACGATGCAGAAGGAAGACTACGTCTCGATGCTGGAGGACGTCGGCAGGTCCGAGGACGGACCCACGGGACTGCTGGCGGTTCTGGCCCGTGGCGCCGAAGATCCCGGCCGTCCTGACGTCGCCGTCACGATCAGGGCGTTGCACTCACTCCGCTACGAGCAGGCGGTGCCACACCTGCTCGAGTACGTGAACCACCCCGAGCGAGCCGTGCGAGGTACCGCCATCGAGTTCCTCTACGAATTCGACGACGGCGAAAAGGCCGGAGTGCTGTTCGCCGACCGGCTGCCTCACGAGCGGGAACCGCAGATCGCCGAAATGTTGATCGACAGCCTGACCAGGTGGGAGAAGTTTCCCGACGAGCGTTTTCTGCGGAAGACAGCCGGAAACCCGGCGCTGCCGGAAACCCTCCGGACCTCTGCCCGCCGCGCACTCGCGTACGGCTTCGGCGAAAACTCAGCCGCCGACTCGCACCAGGAACCGCCCTCCTGACCTCAACAGCCGGGGCAGGCTTCCTTGTGCGGCACCACCATCGGAACCACCCGCATCGCCGCCCCGGCGATCGCGGCGTTGCCCACCCGGTCCTGCCCCGCCGCCAACGTCGAAGCCAGATGCGACGGCACCGTCTTCGAACTCCCGTCCATCGCCGTCTTCGCCGCCTGAGCGTTGCCGATCACCGCCGGCACCAGAACCAGCTTCTTCTTACCCTTGTCCGCAGCCGAAGCGGTGCTGAGCTCATGGGCGGTGACCGGCACGGCCGGCTTCGTCGCAGGGGGCATCAGCTCAGGCATGCGCACTCCCGTTCTCGGTCAGGAGCCCAGCATACCGGCCCAGCTCGGCCGGGCGGAACAACCGCGCCTCGCGCTGGAACTGCCTCGACACCCCGCGCACCACGTGGCGCATCGCGATCGACGAGCTCGAAACGTCGGCCGCCGCCAGCGCCGCCGTGCGGGCCGCCGACGTGATGCCCGCTCCCGTCATGTCCAGGCGGCACAACACGTCCAGGTCCACGTCGGGAGCCAGCGGTGCCTCCGGGGGGAACGCCAGCTGCCACAGGCGGCGGCGCTCGGCCGGACCGGGGCGGGGGAAGTGGACCACGAAGTGGAACCGCCGGGTGAACGCCGGGTCGATGTTCTCCTTCAGGTTGCTCGTCAGGATGATCAGGCCGTCGCTCGCTTCCAGGCGCTGCAACAGGTAGCCGACCTCCAGGTTGGCGTACCGGTCGGTCCCCTGCTTGACTTCGCCGCGCTTGCCGAACAGCGCGTCCGCCTCGTCGAACAGCAGCACCGCTTGGCTGTCCTCGGCCTGCCGGAACACCTCCTCCATGTTCTTCTCCGTCTCCCCCACCCACTTCGACACCACCTGCGCAAGATCCACCTTCAGCAGCTCCAGGCCCAGCATCCCGGTGACGACCTCGGCCGACATCGTCTTGCCCGTGCCCGGCTCGCCGGTGAACAGCGCCTTCACCCCGCCGGTCGAGGCGCGCCGGGCGAACCCCCAGGACTCCGCGATGCGGGGCCACGCGCGGAACGCCGACGCGATCTCGCCGATCTGGCCCAGCTGGGACTCCGGCAGCACCAGGTCGTCCAGCGTGCGGCGCGGGGTGATCGACTGCGCGACGCCGCTCGCGCGCCCGCGGGTCACCGTGGCGATCGCCGGCTCGACGTGCTCGGTGCCCGGGTGGCCGTGGCCGGACAGGCGCGCGTCGGCGTCGGCGACCGCGGCCACCGCGCGCAGCTCGCCGCCGCTCATGCGGTAGCGGGCGGCCAGGTCCGTCAGCACGTCGTCGGCCAGCACCGGGAACGCCGAGGACCACATCGCCCGGCGCTCCGGGAAACCCGGCACCGGGATCGTCAGCTCCGCGTACGTGCGCGCCGCCAGCAGCCCGGGCGGGCGCCACGGGTTCGTCCCGGTCAGGCACAGCGGCACGCCCGATCTCACCAGGACCTCGTCGAGGTCGGCGTGGGCCGCGCCTCCCCCCGTCGGCAGCCACAGGATCGCGTTCAGCGCGGCCGCGGTCCGCAGGTCGTGCGCCACGTCGGCGGTCACGCGGCGCAGTGGCCGGCCGGCCGCGGCCGCCAGCGCCTGCGCGACGTCGACCTGGCTGTCGGCGGGACACCCCCACAGGCCGACCACGTCGACGTCGCCGGCGGCGAGCGCGCGGCCGAGCGTGCTCAGCCGCTCCGCCCGGACGTACGGCGACGCCACCTGCCGGTCCGGCCGCACCACCTCACCGGGGTCGTGGCCGAGGCTCCCGACGTCGCCGCCCCAGCCCATCAGGTACTCGAACACGCCGGCGCCGAGGGCCAGCTCGCGGGCCGGTTCGCTCGGCGCCTCGCCGTACGCCCGCAGCAGGCCGTAGCGGCGCAGCCGGCCCGCGGAACCCAGCGCGCGGCGGACGGCCAGGCGGTCCGGCGGGGTCTCCGCGACCACGGTGACCAGCAGCTCCACGCACGGCGCGCGCCGGTTCAGGTTGTCCACCACGTAGGCGTAGACGCGCTCGTAACCCGGGTCCAGCTCCGGCGCCGCCACCAGCAGCAGCGCGTCCTGCTCGACCCGGGTCAGGCCGTAGCGCGTCGCGAGGGCGTCCAGCGGCAGCGTCTCCCCGCGGGCCGCGCCCAGGCGCCTGAGGTGCTGCTCGGACTCCGGCTCCCGGCTCGGCGCCGACGCCGGCTCGGTCATCGCCTCGGCGAAGGCGTCCACGCGGTCCAGCAACCCGTCCACCTGCTCGTCCGTCACGCAGAACGGGGTCAGGTCCGGGCGCGTCAGCAGCGCCGCGGCCTCGGCCTGGCGGGCGACGGCGGTCCGCAGCGCCTGGTGCAGCTCCGCCAGGCGCAGCCGGAGGTGCTCGACCGCCAGTCCGCTCATCTCAGCCACCGGCGAAGGTCAGGGTCCGGCCGCCCAGCCAGACGACGTCCGGCACGTCGGTCAGGGCGCCGGCCCGCCCCAGGTCCGCGTGCCGGCGGCCCAGGGGAAGCGTGACGCGCACCGCGTCGCGGGTGAACCGGACCGTGCCCTCGAGGTCGGCGAACCTCGTGAGGGCCAGGACCGGCGAGTGCCCTTCCCACAGCTGCCACGTGAGCATGCCCAGCGCCAGGGACGCCGCCAGCGTGACGCTGTGCTCCAGCGCGCGATCCCCCGGCAGCGGCACGGCCCGGTGCTCGACGAACAACGTGCGAACCAGCTCGTCCAGGTGCCCGGTAGGCAGGTGCGCCGCCAGCCGCGGATCCACTCCGCCGGTCGTCCACAGTGGAGTCCGCCACCGCAGGCGGGTCACCGGGTCGTCGCGCAGCGGGCGCGCGTCGGTGATGAACCGGACGCCCGCCGCCGCGAGGTCGCGCAGGCACGCGGGCGGAAGCTCGCTGTCGCGGACCAGCACCGGCGGCCGGCCGCAGGCGGTCCAGTGCGGCACCAGAGCGTCCGCCGTGGCCGCCCACGCGACCGGGAACAGACCCGGGGGGTCGACCAGCAGCAGGCCGTCGTCGACGCCCGTGACCAGCAGCGGGTCGGCGGGATCGTGCCCGCGGCACAGGGAAAGCGCCAGCACCCCGTCCAGCACCGGCAGCGCGGGGCGGACCCGCCGGGCGAAGGCGGCCAGGCCGGGCACCGAGTCCAGCCCGGCAAATGTCACAGCGGCCACGTCGTCCTCCGGCGTCCGCCGCCAGCCCCGCTGCGGCGCGCCCAAGACCTTGTACGCCAAGGCGGCGGCGAACAGCGGGGCGTCGCCGAACAGGTCCACTCCGGACAGTGCCGGGCCGAGCGCGTCCAGGTAGCCGGTTCTCGCCAGCGGACCGGCCAGCAGGAACGGGAGCACCGAACCGACCCGCGTCTCCCCCACCGGCCTCGCGGCGGCGGTCACGCGGGTGCCTTCGGCCGGGTCCTCGCCCACGAACGCGGCCCCGGAACCCCCGGGCTCGGCGAGTTCGGCGTGCGTCGTGGGCGGCCGAGCCGACCGGCGGGCCAGTTCCGCCGCCAGCTCGGCCACCGGTCCCGCGGTGGGCGAACCGGCCGGTTCGCCGGTGAGCAGCGCGGAGAGGTACACCCGCACGGTCCCTTCGGGGAGCAGGGCGAGCAACGCGGCGAACTCGTCCCGCGCCACCAGTTCCTCGAAGAGCGCGGCCACCGTGGTCTCCGGCACGTCCTCGGCGACAGACGACTCGCCGACGTCCGGCGCGGCCGGAACCGGGAGCGGTCCGGGCCGCGGGTCGCCGGCCGCCGCTCGTTCGAGGAGAAGCCCCGCCGGCACCAGCCCACCTCCCCCGGGCACGGACAGCCGGACGGACAGGCGCACCGGCTCGGTGATCTCCAGGTCCGGGCCGTCGCCGGTGAGGTACTCGTCGAACTCCGCGGCGAGCAGGTCCGGCAACGCGTCGAGCACCCGCTCGACGAGGCCGCGGGGGTCGGGCCCCCAGCTCCACCCCCCGCGCCGGACCACGCGCACCGCGCAGCGGTGCACGGTGATCTCGCCGGCGGTGGGCGCGCTCACGGCTTCTCGACCTCGTCCAGCCGACCCGCCCGGCCCGCCACCAGCAGCAGCACGGCGTGCGCGCCCGCGCTCACCGTGACCGGCATCCTCACGTCCTTCGCGCCTTTCGCGACGGTCCCGGTGACGGGCAGCGTCTCCGTGCCCTCGGAAACCAACACGAACACGGCGGTGTCCTGGGCGGCGTCCCCCTTCAGCGTGACGACCAGCCCAGTGCCGTCGAACGTGGGCGCGTCGATCGCCGGCAGCTTCGCCAGCGCGGGCTTGGGCGGCTGGGCGGGCGGCCGGGTCACCCCGTACGCCAGCGGGTCGGTGAACACCTCCGGCTGGTCGTCGGCTTCGTGCACGGCCAGTTCCGTGCCCGGCAGGGACAAGGTGGCCACCTCCGCGTCGAGCGACACGCGCACGGGCAGCGCGTCGCCGACGAGCGTGGCCACCGTCGGCGCGGCGGTGCCGATCGCCTGGACTCCGCCCACCACGACTCCGGTGCTCGACTCGTACACCGCGAAGACGCTCATCCTCCGCCACCCCCGCTCGTCGCCGAAACCGTTGCCAGGACCAGGAAGTCGACCGCGCCCGGTCGTTCGGTGACCGCCGGGCCCGCGCCGGGGTCGTAGGAGCGCAGCCGGCACCGGACGCGCCGCTGGTCGTCCGCGGTGGCCTCGGCCGCGACGGTGAGCCCGGATGCGGACGCGGGGATCCGCGGCGTCACGTAGACGTGCAGCGACACCCGGCCGTCGGCGACCTCCTCCGGTGTCACCCCGGACGGCAGCGGCAGCAGCATCCCGTCCGTCGCGCTGCCGGACGTCGCCAGCACGCTGCCGGCGGAGATCCGGCCGGAGAAGCTCCCCGCGATGGTGAGGTTTCCGTTGGACTCCACCGTCAGCAGCGGGTCGACCGCCCCGGTGCCCTTGTACAGCCCGTAGACCAGCGTCGGTGCGTCCGATCCGGACAGCACCAGCGCCGGCTCGCCCTTGCCGGCCGCGGGCCGGCTCCGCAGCGACAGCTCGCCCGACCGGGCCGACACGGTGTCCGCGCGCACCCCCGCGTACCGGGGGCCGACGCCCCGGGCCGCCGGGACGGCCCGCGTGAAGTGACCATCGGTCCACTGGACGAAACCCAGCAGCACCAGCCACTGCACGGGTGGGGCGGCCGGTGCGGCGTTCACCGCGGGCGGCTGCTGGTCGGCCACCAGCCGCTCGTCGCCGAGCCGCCGGAAGAGGATCTGGTAGGACTCCTCCACGCGGGCCGGGCCGGCGGCGCCGGCGCACGAGGTGGGCCCGGTCGCCGGTCGCGCCCGGTCCACGGCGGTGAGGAACACCGGGTACGGCTCGGTCGTCGGCCGGTCGGCGCCGTTGACGGCCTCGAAGTCGGCCTCCGACAGCACGACCGGCGCCGGTACCACGATCTCCCGGCCGGTCCCGTCGACCGCCAGCCCGGCCTGGACGCTCACCTCGGCGAAGCGGGCGCCCGTCGCCGGGTCGGTCCGGTTCTCGGTGGTCAGCCCGAGCCCGTCGGCGATGCCCCAGTCGTGGGACAGGCGCGCGTGCCGGACGGCCGCCGCACGGGCGTAGGAGACGGTCGCCGCCAGGTCCGCGGCGGCGAGCACCTGCCCTTCGTGGAACTCCGGGCGCAGCGGACCGGTCACGACGACTCACCCGACCGCGGCTTGCGGGCGGTCCCGCCGCTCCGGCTCGACGACGACCGGGACCGCCGGGCCGGCGGCTTCCGTTCCGCTTCGGGCTCGGGCTTGGCTTCCGGCTCCGGTTCCGGTTCCGCGGCGGGCGCGCTCTCCAGTTCCGACAGCCGGTCGGAAAGCCGGTCCGGCAGTTCCTCCCGCACCTGCGAGACCTGCGCCCGCGCGGTGTCCAGCTGGTCCCGCAACGCGTCCACGGTCGCGATCAGGTCGCTCACCTGCCCCCGCAGCGCGTTCATCTCCTGCAGGCTGTCGGTCACCTCGGCCGGCACGGTGTACACCTGCTCGCGCACCGGCTTGGGCACGGTCTCCCCCGGCGCCGGGGTCACCAGGAGGTCCCACATCTGCTCCAGCGGGCCTCGCTGCCGCCACCGTTCGAGCAGCCCGGAGACGTAGGGCCGCGCGATCGGGCCCGGCTCCGGCACGCCCGGCGGCCGGTGCACCGGCGTCGGCTGACCGCACACCTGCTCGGCGAGGTGCCGCAGCTGGTAGAGCTTCGGCAGCCACTCGCCGTAGGCCGAGCCACCCGGCAGGACCTGCTCCCGCGTCGCCGAGCACACGCGCACGACGTCGCAGCCGTCCAGCTCCAGGTGCGCGAGCAGCACGTCGTCGTCGGCGCAGTCCACGCACGGCGGGTTCAGCGTCGAGCAGGCCGCGTCGGTCACGAACCGGCGCACGCACGTGGTCAGCTTCCCGGCCGCGTCCACGAGCAGTCCCAGGTCGGCGACCGACAAGTGTGCCGTGGCATCCGGCTCGGGAACGGGCACCGGCTGCGGGACGGCGACCTTGCGCACGTCGTCGTGCAGCACGCAGTCCGCGACGCCGGACACCCGGTCCAGCCGGCCGAGCAGCCACTCCCGGAGCCGCACGAGGTCGGCCCGGAACTCCGCCTCCAGCACGTTGTCCAGCGGCGTCCCCTGGGCCAGCAGCCGGACCTCGATGGGCGCGCCGGGGTCGGCGGTGGCCACCCGGTTCTTCGCCTCGGCCACGACGGCCAGCGCGACCGCCCGGTGCGCCGGCTCCGGCCACACCTCCGCCGGCTTCGTCCCGGCCAGCCGGTCGCACACCGCGCCGAGCACCTGCCGGGCGGTGTCGATCTCCCCGAGGTCGTGCCGGGCCCGCAGGGCCTCCTGCCCCGCGGCGTCGTAGGTGTCGTACCGGGCGATGGCGCTCGCCAGGGCCCGCACGTACTCGGTCTGCTGCCGGGCGACGGGCGGCTGCGGGACACCCTCGCCGCTGTCCCGCAGCAGCCGGAGGTTGTCGGTGTACCGGACGGCGTCGGCCGGCCCGAACTCGATCGCCCGGGTCGAGGACGAGCCCGCGACCGACATCGGGTCCAGGTAGCGCTCGAGCCGCCGGCTCAGCAGCCGGACCCGCTCGTAGGCGTCCTTGTCCCCGATCTGCCTCAGGAGCTTGGTGGCCGGGTTGTACCGGTGGTCGTCGGCGGTGTCGCACTTGACGACGAACCGGAAACCCTCCTGGACCCGCGAGGGCACGCAGCCCGGCGCCGGGCACGGCTCCTCGGTCGCGAACGGCGTGACCGGGTCGGCCATGCTCTCCTCGTACCGCACGAAGAGCCCGTAGTGGCGCTGGTCGTCGTCGCACGGGTCGCCGCACGAGACGCCCGGCGACGACACCCGCAGCTCCCGCACGAGCGCCTGGACGTCGACCTTTTCCCTGCAGGACAGCACGATGTCGTTGCCGCGGCAGTCGACGGCGTGCCCGGGGTGGACGGACACCGTCCCGCCGGCGCACGAATCGCAGGTGACCTCCAACCCGCACACGACCCCCGGGCCGGACACCATCCGGTTGTGCAGCCGGTCCTTCCCGGCGACGTAGTCGGTCAGCAGGGTGAGGTCGTCCTCGGTGAGCAGCTGGCCGGCGTGGAAGCGCGGCCGGACGAACGCGGACGGGAAGGCGGGCGCCCCACCGCACCCGCACCCGCAGCCGGACTTGCTCATGAACGCTCCTCGGTGACGAAGAACCAGCTCTCGAAGACGTCCCCGCCCGCGCCGGTGCCGGACGTCCACGGCCCGATGCCCGTCGGCGGCACGAGGCAGCCGGTCGGGTCGGGCTCCGGCTTCGGGTCGTGGTCATGGTCATGGTCGTGGTCGGTCTCCGTCTCGGCGTCGGCCGCGGCCGAGCCGGTGAACGGGACCCGGCCGCCGACGTTGGTGCCGTCGACCGGGCGGCAGCAGTGGTCGAGGATGAACGCCGCGCGGACGGTGATCAGCACGCGGTCGCCGTCCTGCAGCGTCTCGCGGGTGGTCTGCCGGTAGCGGAAGCGGTCGGTGAACTCGCCGTCCTTCTCGGTGGGCTCCTCGAACCGGCCGCCCATGTACCAGGTGTCGGCGTTGCGGCCGGCCCCGCCTTCGATCACCTGGACCTCCACCACGCCCCGGCGCAGGCTGTCGACGCGCACGCCGTCGGAGAACTCGACGACCAGGCCGCCCGAGTCCTTCTGCGTGCCGAGCAGCTCCTTGGCCTCGTTCACGGTGTAGGTGTGGCCGTGGCGCCAGTTGACGCCGGTGATCACCGTCGGCACGCGACGGCCGAAGAAGCGGCGGACGTCCAGGTGGACCTGCTCCTCGCGGACCGGCTTGCCGAAGTCGACGTCGTCGATCCGGGCCAGCCACAGGACCTTGTGCTCGCACGGGGTGCAGCAGGTCTCGCAGCGCTCGTCCTTCGGCGGCGCCTTGGTGGTGACCCGGACGCAGTAACTCTCTTCGGTGTAGCCGAAGTCGCAGTCCGACGTGTCCGCGCAGGCGGAGTCGAACACGGTCCGGGTCGGCTCGACCGCGCGTTCGGTGTACTCGACGCCGACCCACACCGTCGTCCCGCCGGTGCGCTCGTCCTCGTGCAGCGCTTCCTGCAGGTCGATCGCGCAGCCGCCGGGGACGACGATCTCGTTGCCGTCGCAGTCGACGCCGAGCCCGGCGGTGATGCGCACCTTCGCGTGGTGGTCGGTCTTGGCCTCGGCGTCCTGCGGCGGGCCGGGTTCCACGAACAGCCCGCACACCACGCCGTAGCCGAGCAGGCAGCGCATCCGCAGCTTGAGCTTCTCACGGAAGTACTCCTGCTCGCGCTGGAAGTCGCGGGCCGTCAGCAGCCGGCCGTGGAAGTACCGCAACCGGCGGAAGGGCTGTTCCTGTGTCGTTGCCTCGGTCATCTCTCTTCTTTCCTCTCAAGACACTCGCGTGTGGACCCCGACCGCGGACACCACGCCGACGGTCACGCCCTGGCGTGCGCCGTGGGGCCCGGGCCTCAGTACTCCGTCGTGGTTCAGGCGCACGCCGCCGACCACGGGCGGCGGCAGCGGGACGAACGCGGTGTCCACCCCGACCGCCGACCGCGTGCCGACCACGAACCCCGTCCCGCCGGTGCGCACCGATCCCCTCGTGTGCGCCGGTGCCTGCCGGGCCACCAGGCGCCGCACCGCGTCCTCGTCCGCGGCCCCGGCGGGCAGCAGGACCCGGAACCGGTGGGCGTGCTCGGTGAGGGGATCGGTGTCCGGGTCGCCGAACGCCCGCAGCGGCGTTGCGCCCAGCGTCGAGGTGCCCAGCCGCAGCCGCGACGACGAGCGGCCGAACAGCCGCACGGCGCCGAGACCGCGGGCGTCCGCCGGCTTCGCGGTCGCGCGCACCTGCGCCCAGTGGCGGTCCCCCGCCAGCTCGTCGATCACCGGCGTGACGCCGAAGACGATGTCGATCGCCGCCTCGAGGGCGGCCGGGGTGCCGCGACGCCGGTAGAGCCCGGGCGCGGCGGCGATCAGCTTCCGGCGCGTCGCGGTGTCCCAGCCGGCCTCGAACGACAGGCCGAACAGCCCGGCCAGCCACGGCAGCGCCGCGTCCGGCACGCCGGCCGGGTCGAGCAGCGCGGGGTAGCGCTCGACGACCCGGTCGATTTCGGCCACGGTCGCGTCGAACAGCGACACGAACCGCTCGGTGAAGTCGTCCGCGGCCGGGTCCTGCCGGAACGCGGCGGGCAGCAGGTCCGCGCTGGTCGAGCGCGGGAAGTCGAGCCGGATCCGGTGCAGGACCGGGGTCGTGGCGGAGTCGCCGGACAGGCGGGCGCGCAGGGTGAGGTGCCGGCCGGGCGGCTGGTCGACGAGGAAGTCGGTGACGCCGGCGGGGGCGGTCTGCCAGTCGCTCTCGGCGAACTCGTCGTCTTCGGACACCACGACCGCCACGGACACCGCCGTGCCCGGCGGGAGGTCCGCCTCGACCCGCACCCGGTGCCAGCGGCAGCGCGAGATGCCGCTGTCGATCAGGTGGGTGGTGAACTCGCCCCGGGTCACGAACTGGCCGGCTTCGGGCGCCGGGGTCTCGCGTGGCCGTCCCGTCCAGTCGTAGCAGGCGGTGACGTCGCCGTCCGGCCCCTGGTCCCGCAGGCAGAAGCCGTCCTCGTCCGCGGCGATCAGGCCGCTCGGCGGGAGCGCCGCCGCCAGCTCGTCCACAGTGGACTCCCGGTGGTCCCGGTAGATCCGGAACCGGCCGTTCTTCTCGGTGAGCAGCCAGATCGCGGCGCCCGGTCCGGTGCGGATCCCGACGATCCGGCCGCGGACGTGGGTGTGGATGACCTCGCACAACGTCCCGTCGGCGCCGTAGCGCCAGAGCCGGTCGCTGCCGGCGCGGGCCACGAGCACCTGCTCGTCCCGCGCGAGCGCGACGACGGTGGCGTCGCCGTGGTGGATCACCGCGGCGAGGTGGTCGCCATCGCCCCGCCAGACGAAGACCCGGCCGGAGTCGACGACCGCGATCCGGTGGCCGCGCGCGGCCACGGCGACCGGTTCGCGCAGCAGCCGGGGGTCGCAGTGGCGGGGCCACCCGGGCAGCCACCCGCCGGCGCGGAAGTCGCGGCGCAGCAACCGGTCGCCGGACAGCAGGTACCAGCCGCCGGGCCGGCAACCCGGCGCCAGGCGCGGGTCGGGGAACCACGGCAGCAGCCGAGCCCGGGTCGGGCCCTCCGGCGACGCGCCTTCGTAGGCCAGCCGCACGCCGGCCTCGTCGGTGAACCCGACGACGTCGGTGACCGCGGCTTCGTCCCAGCCGACGACGTCGTCGAGGAGCCGGAAGGTCGCGGTGGTGGGTGCGCAGGTCATGTCTCCTCCACCGGGATCAGGAGCGGGCGTTCCGGCCAGAGCAGGTCGTTCGGCGGGATCGCGTGGTCGGTGCACGGCGGCAGCCGCAGCCCGTCGGCCGTGAGCGAAAGCCCGGACACGGCGAGGACGCCGTCCACGGCGAGGAGCCGGCGCACGAGCGGCGTGTGCCGGACCGCGCCACCGAAGGGCCAGCCGCCGTTCTCGCCGCCGCGCAACGGGTCCAGGTACGTCGTCACGGCGTCGGAAGCCCGCGCGAGGACGGCCGCCCGGTCCTGGTCGGCGTCGAGCACGACCCGGGCCTCCACGGCGATCCGCCGGAACGCGACCGGTCCGGTCACCACCGTGACGCCGGCGGGTGCCGCCTCGCGGGTCAGGAAGTCCGCCACCGCGCGCAGGGTGGCGGCCGTGGGGACGGGCGGCTCGGTGCCGCCCGGCTCGATCGGGGGCACCACGAGCACGCCGACGACGCCGGGGATGGGGGCGCCGGGGAACTCCGGGTGCAGGCCGGGAACGCCGTGCGCGCGGGCGACCGAGGCGCCGGGTGCGCGCAGCGCCAGGAGGCCGTAGTCGGCGGGGGCGACGGCCCGCCCGCGGGAGCGCAGTTCCCCCACGCCGCGCCGCATCGCGTCGTCGTCCGGCTCGGCGCCGGTGCCGCCGGTGGCGGGGAACGGGTTGGTCACGCCGGTCACGAACGGCCGCGCGGTGACGACGCTGGTGATCGCGCCGGCCGCCACGGCACCCGCTTCGCCGCCGCCGACCCGGTACCGCACGGCACGGACGTTGCGGAAGCCCGGCGGTACCGGCGCGCCGTTGACGCCGTCGCCGAACGTGACCACGCCCGTGTCGTGGTCGACGACGAACACGGGGTCGTCCGGGCCGTACGCGGCGAGGCTCGGGACCTCTCGCCACCGCGACGCGTTCTCCGTGACGACCGGGGCCCCCCGGAAGGCGGCCGTGGTGGTCCCGAAGAGGTCGGCGCCGGGGTCGTCGTCGACCTCGAGCACGACGCTGCCGGCGAGGATCGGGACCTGGCTCAGCCGCAGCCGCCGCCGCTCGGCCGGTTTGGCGGGGTCCTGGATCGGTTCGAGGGGCTCGTCGAAGATCGTGTGGGCGGCGGTGGCGGCGACCGTGTTCAGCCGCAGCGCCGATACGAGCGGTGGTGCGACGGCGAAGAGGCCCTGCGCGACCTGCAGCCGCAGCCAGCGCAGCGGCGGGTGCGGCGGCTCGCCGGGTGCCCACGTGCGGGGCAGCCGCAGTTCGACCGTACCGCTCGCGCGCAGCCCCTGGGTCTCGTCACGGACGACTTCGGCGGGGACGAACCGGCCGCCGTCCAGCACGTCCCAGCGCAGCAACGGCTGCGGCGCGAGCGGCACCGGGGTCAGGCCACCGGCGGCCGCGGGGGCCGGCGGCGCGGCGGCGATCACGAAGCCGAGCGACAGCGACGGGAACGGGCTCGCGGTGCCGTCGAGGCCCAGCCACAGGGCGTTGCCCGGCTGAGGCTCGGCCCCGAACGGCGGGAACGGGCGGCCGGGCCCGTTCGGCCCCAGCGGAACCGGCTCGAGCGCACCGCCCCGCTGCACCGCGAGCACGCCCAGGGTGGCCGGGGTGGCGTAGAGGTCCTGGTCGGTCTCGTAGACGACCTGCTCGCCGGTCCCGGACGCGGCGGCCTGGAAACCGGCGGGGATCAGCACCGACGCGCCGTCCGGTGGGGTCACGGTGAACTCCAGCAACGCGGCGGCCGCGGTCGCCGGGCGGCGGCGCACGCCCGCGGTGGTCAGGTGCTCGGCGAGGATCTTCTCCGGCAGCCGGTTGACCCGGGCGAGCACGGGCTCGGCCTGGGTGCCGAAGAGGCGGACGAGGGCGACGCCGGCGTCCTGGCGGTCGGGGTTGGTCCAGTCCGGGGTGTAGCCGGGAACGCGGTCGCGCACGGCGGCGCGGATCGCTTCCCTGGCGGCAGCAACGAGCTCCGGCTGCACCCCGGACGGCCCGGGGCCGGGGACGAGGTGGCCTTCTTCGGCGGATTCGCCCGCCCACCAGACGTCGGTCATCCCCACCCCTCCCCTGAGCGGTCTGTCGCGGCCGGTCGTGAGTGAGAAACAGGGTTAGAACCCTGTTTCTCACTCACGACCCTCAAACGGAGCGTCACAGCAGGCCCTCCCCCGGCTCGACGGCGGGCACCACGCGCGTCCGGACTTCTCGCACCGCCGGCAGCTCTCCCGCTCGCAGCGGCACGTCGTCACAGGTTTCCGACGGGTCCGCGCCGTCGATGCCGATCGCCACCGCGGCGACGTCGGCCAGGTCGCCGAGCGCCTGCTGGGCCGCCCGAATCAACGCCGACGGCCGCAGCGCCTCGCCGAAGGGCCAGCCCGTCCCGTCGTCCCCGCCGGCCGACGGGTCGAGGAACCGGCGCAGCGCGTCACCGGCCACAGTGGACACCTTCGCCCGGTCGGCCGGGGTGCCGGACAGGTCGGCCCGCAGCCGGACGTCCCGGTACGCCGGGGGCCGCACGAACACCTCGGCCGTCAGCAGCCGGGCCTTCGCCAGCCGGTCCGCGACCGCGCACAGCAGGCCCGGATCCGGCTCGGGTGCGGGCACCCGCGGGGCCGCCGGGACGACGTGGACCGTCACCGCGCCGGGCACCCGCGCGCACGGGAAACCCGGGTGCTCGCCGATCGCGGCGTAAGCGCGGCCGACCGCCACGCCGGGGGTCGTCACCGCCAAGGTGACGAAGTCCTCGGCGGTGACCGCCCTGGTCACCTCGCCGAGCGAACCCGCGGCCCGGTCCCGCGCCTGCGCCACCGTCTCCGGGTCCTCGCCGCCCGTGGCCTGGACCAGGTTCGCGGCGCGCACCGGCGAAGCGGCCGAGACGGGCAGCCAGTTGTCCGTGACCCCGCCGTTGCCGTCGCGCCCGCCGCCGATCGTGTACTCGACCAGCACGTCCCCGCCCGGGCGCGGGATCCGGCCGGTGAGCCCGTCGCCGAACACGAGCGCGCCCTCGTGGCGGTCCAGCAGGAAGATCCGGTCCCGGGATGCGCCGAACGCGAAGTCCGCCACCGCTGTCCACTCCTCGCCGGCCAGCCGGAGGCACGCCGTGAGCAGGCGGTCGGCGGCGTCCGGCAGCACGAGCCGCTGGCCGGGCAGCTTCAGCCAGCCGTCGGTCTGGTCCGCGAGATCGGTCACCGTGCGGCGCTCGCGGTGGCGGGCGCCCGACGCGTTGACCGCCAGCCGCAGCAGCACCGGAGGCGACGTGTAGGTCGCGGCCGTCGTGGCGATCGTCAGCCCACGGTCCACTGTGGACCATTCGACCGGGGGCCGCAGGCGCACGACCCCGGACCGCCGCAGGCCGCCCGTGCCGTCCTCGACCTCCTCGAACGACCCGGAAACGTCGCTGTCCGGCCGGAACCACGACCACGTGAGGTCGGCGGGCGGACGGACGGCGACCGGCGCGGACGACCAGGACGGCGGTACCGGCGAGTCGAGTTCGACCAGCAGCGACAACCAGCCGGACGCCGGGTGCGCACCGGTGAGCGGCAGCGTGAAGCGAGCCGAGGCGGCGGCACCGCCACCACCCAGGAGCGGAACCCCGCGCCGCGCGAGCAGGTCCGCCGTGCGGTCGCGGTCGGTGAACACCGTCACCTCGCCCGACACCGGGAACGCCGTCACGTCGTCGTCGAGGGTGAACCGGATGGCCGCGGCCGGGTCGCGGGCGAAGACGGTCCCGGCGGGGACCACCGTCGGCGCCTTCTCGTCGGTGGCGAGCGCGAGGACGGTGGCCGCGGCCTGCGCGGGGCGAGGCGGGTCGAGCCCCAGTAGCTTCAGGATCGCGACGACGAGTTCGTCCGGGGCCTGGTCCAGCCAGTAGAGCCGCTGCTCCAGCAGGTACGCGAACAGCTCCAGCAGCGTGATCCCGGGGTCGACCGGCGCGTGCAGCGTCCACGTCCCGTCCGACTCGGCCGGGATGCGGCGGGTGACGGCGGACATCAGGTCGGCCCACGTCAGGTCGTCGAGCTTCGGCACGGGGAGGGTCATGGCGTCCCCCTCAGGCCGAGGTAGAACGGGAACACCAGGTTGGCCTTGGTGTTGGTGCGCCGGATCCGGTACTCGATCGAGACGGTGACGCGGGACTCGTCGGCCGGGTCGGCCTCGGCGAGGACGTCGGCGAGCTCCACCCTCGGCTCGAAGTCGCGGACCGCGTCGCTGATCGACCGTTCCAGTTCGCGCAGGTTCTGCACGCTGCCGGGGGCGAACACCGATTCCTGGGCCTTCGTGCCGAGGTCGGGCCGCATCACGCGCTCGCCGGTCGCGGTGAGCAGCAGCGCGCGCAGGCAGTGCTCGATGCTCGTCTCGCCGACGGCGTAGGAGAGCCGGCCGGCCTCGTCGGGCAGGATCGGGAACCGCCAGCCGGTGCCGAGGAAGGGTTCGGTCACGTCGCCTTCACCTTCTTCGCGAGCACGGACGGCGGCAGCGGCGACGCGGGTCCGGTGGCCCCGCCCGGCGCCGGGTGGGTGTGCTGGACGAACGCCTGCAGCAGCGCGTTGCCGAGGACGACGGGCTCGGTCGCACCGCCGCCGAGGTCGACGGCGTCCGACTTGACGGTGACCTTCGACGCTTCGAGGGTGATCTCGCCGCTGTCCTTGAGCACCACCTTCGCGCCCGAAGCGGTGCTGATGGTGATCTCCTTTTCCTTGTCGTCGAAAAGGATCTGGTGGCCGGCCTTGGTGCGGATGATCTTCCGGTCGCGCCCGTCCTGGTGCGCGGTGGGCGGTTTCTTCTTGCCGTTGTAGAGCCCGCCGAGCACGTACGGCTGGCGCATGTCGCCCTGGAAGAACGCGACCAGCACCTCGTCGCCCACCTCGGGCACGAACACCGAGCCGTAGCCGGCGCCCGCGTACAGCTGGCTGACCCGGATCCACGGGCTGATCGACGCGCCGCCGTCCAGCCAGTAGTACTTGACCTTGACGCGGCCCTCGTCGTCCCCGTCGTTCCGCACGACCTCCGCGGGCGCGACGCCGTAGTACCGCTGGTCGCTCGCCATCGCGCGTGGCATCGCCGTCATGCTTTGTCCCCCTGGAAGATCTTGCGGCCGGTGAAGGTGGTGAAGAAGCCGCTCGAGTTGAGGGCGTGCTCCACGCGCTTGACGAAGTAGGAGCCGGAGAACCGCTTGCCGAGGCCGAAGATCTCCAGGTTGTCCCCGGGCCGCAGCTCCGGCAGCCCGGCCACGCGGCCGGTCGCGGTGATGAACTCGTAGGCCCGCTCCCGCAACAGCGCGATGGCCAGTTCCTTGGCTTCCTCCTGGCTGAGCACCGGCGCGTCGACGATCACTTCCTGACGGCCGCCGGCCGCGCTCTCCGCCGCTTCCGGCCCGCTCTGCCCGTCGGCCTGGTTCTGGCCGCCGGGCAGGTCCGCCGCGGTCGCGACGTACTCGATCGGCTCCGCCTTGACCGGGTCCCAGCCGTGCACGGTGAGCTTGCTGACCTGCTGGGAAATCGTCATGGTCGGGGTGAAGTCGATGAGGTTGGGCACCAGGCCCGCCGGCTGCCCGCCGGGCCCGGTGGCCAGGCCGGGTGCGTAGGCGAGGCGGAACAGCCGGATGGGCCGGCTGTCGCGGCCGTCGGTGGGCTTGACGAAGTAGAGCGTCTGCTCACCCGTCGCCGGGTCGGGCAGGATGTAGCAGTCGAAGTCGATGCGCTTCGCCCGTTCCACCAGGAACTGCGCGTCGGACTGGTTCTTCTGCACCACGAGGTCGTGGCGCGGGCCCTCGTGGGTCGTCTTGAAGGCCAGCTTGTTGCGCCGCGCGATCTGCTCGGCGATCTCCCAGTCGGTCTTCCCGACGAAGTTCTTGTCCTCTTCCTTGGTGGGCTTGCGGTCCTTGAGCGCGAGCATCCCGTCGACGCAGGTGATCGAGACGGTCGGCGACGCGCTGTCGGGGAACTTGGGCGCGAGCGAGCTGATCGTCCCGGTGCCGACGGTCAGCAGCTTGTCCGCGTAGCCGAGCCGGACGGAGACGCGCGTACCGATCTGCAGCTTCGCCGAGTCGCTGTGCTTGAACTTCAGCGTGACGTCGTCCCAGTTGTTCAGCTCGAGGTCGAAGCCGGACATCTCGTCGAGGTCGCGGTGCACCTTGATGTCGAGGATGTCGTTCTTGGTCGTCGGGTCGGCCTGGAGGCCGTCGACGACGACCTCGAACCCGGGGGCGTAGCGGTCCGGGTCGGCGAGCTCGGGCTGGGTGCCCGCGGGCGCGGTCATCGCGCACCCCCTCTCACGGCAGCCGGGGCACGGTCAGCACCAGCCCCGGCTTCAGGTCGCGGGGATCGGTGATCCCGTTGGCGCGCGCCAGTTCCCGCCACGCGTCCGGGCGCCGGTAGACGGCGGCGGAGATGCGGTCCCACGTGTCGCCGCGCCGGACCACGTAGCTCTTCTCCACCGTCGGCGACGACCGCGGCGGGTCGTTGGCCTGTTCTTTCGCCGGCCGGTACTCCTTGAGCGTGAGGTCGAGCTGGGCCCGCAGCGGCACGCCGTTCTTGGCGAACAGGACGTAGTTGACGTCCAGCTTCTCCAGCACGCCCCGGAACACGGTCTTGTCCCAGACGAACTTGACGATCGGCGGCGCGTGCAGGGTCTCCTGGGGCCGCATCAGCTTGCGGATGTTGTCCACATAGGACTTCCGGACGTCGGCCAGCGTGTCCGAGGTGTCCACCAGCGCCTGCACCGACAGCGACTCGCTGCCGCC
Organism: Amycolatopsis sp. cmx-4-37; assembly: GCA_049998055.1. GTDB lineage: Bacteria > Actinomycetota > Actinomycetes > Mycobacteriales > Pseudonocardiaceae > Amycolatopsis. The sequence goes on from JAEBEK010000001.1 coordinate 536,410, forward strand.
CCGGATGTACTGGATCGGCGGCGTTTCGAGACCGGGGATGGTGATCTCGGCGAAGGTGTTGCTCTTGCTCAGCTTGTACTCGGTCGGGTTGAACTTCAGCGGGATCCGCCGGGGCACGCCCTGCGGGTTCTCGGGCTGCTCGATCTCCAGGTGCGCGTCGGCGCCCTGGCTCACCGAGGAGAACGGCGTGACGCTCACCGGCCACCTCCCCCGAGCTTGCGGTCGTTGTCGCTGCGCTCGGCCCGGGCGCACTCCTCTTCGTACAGCCGTGCCCACGCCTGGATGTGCTTGGTGAACAGGCGCGCGAACAGGGCCCCGTCGTCGCCTTCCACCTGGAAGCGCACGTCGAGGTTGTGGATGATCAGGTTCTTGGGCACGCTGTGTCTCCTCAAGCTGTCTCCGCAAAGCGGCTCTCCTAGAGGACGGCCGTCAGGCCCTCGTGGGCGATTTCCAGTGCCTCGATCGCGACCGCGTTCTGCTCGGCGTGCAGGTCCGGGCCGGTCCACTTGGCGGCCAGGCCGCCGTGGAAGATCCACGACTTCGCGGGCAGGCCGGCCTCGTCGAGCATGATCACGGCGCCGTCGCGGCGGGCCCCCAGCGAGTCGTGCAGCCCGGTCTCGTACCAGGACCACAGCAGGCGGTCGCGGACCACCCCGCGTTTGAGGGTGATCGGGTTCCACGAGTGGCGCAGCGGCAGCCGGTGCACCGAGTCGTTGCGGCCGCCCTCGGCGTAGGTCACCACCTCCAGCTGCGCACCCATCCCGGTGACCTCCTGGAAGGCACCCGCCGCCACCACCGGCAGCAGCAGGGCCTGCGCCGGCGGCAGGTACACGTCCGCCGGCGCGAGCGTCACGAGGAAGCGGAACTTGGTCAGCGGCTCGGTCAGCGCGAGCAGCTGGTCGACGGGTGTCGTCACCGCTCGATCACCTCCAGGCCGCGGTCCTGGCCGAGCACGAGCCGCAGCGCGATGAACTCCATGGGCACGGCCGGCGCGACACCGATCTCGCACACGACCTGGCCGGGGTCCTGCTCCGGCGGGTTGTTCGTCTCGTCGCACACCACGCGGAAGGCGTCCTCCGGGCGGCTGCCGGCGAGCGCGCCGGTGCGGAACGCCTCCAGCAGCACCGAGGTGATCGCGCGGACCAGCGACAGCCGCAGCTCCGGCGAGTTCACCTCGAACACCAGCGGGGCGGCGGCCCGCCGGATGGCCCGCACCAGCAGGTGCAGCAGCCGGCGGTGGGCGATGAACACCCGTCGCGGGTCGCCGGACAGCGTCCGCCCGCCCCACACCACGAGTCCCCGGCCGCGCACGCACCGCACCAGGTCGACGCCTCCCTCGAACAGCCGGACCTGTTGCGCCTCCGGGTATTCGACGTCGAGGTCGACAGCGTCCAGCAGCGTGGCGTTCGCCGGGGTCTCGGCGGGACCCCGCTCGGCGTCGAGCCGGGCGATCAGCCCGGCGACGTGCCCGGACGCCGGGACGGTCCGCAGGCCGGTCCCGTCGAGCGACGGCGCCCGCAGCGGCGGGTGGTACACCGCCGCCGCGGCGAGCAGCGCCTCGTCGCCGAAGCCCGCCAGCGCGCCGGCCCAGGCCACCACCTCGTCCACAGTGGACACCGTGGGCGGGACGTCCAGCAGCACCAGCCGGTCCAGCAGCGGTGCGACGGTCCCCAGCAGGTCCAGCACCAGGTTCGTGTGGTCCTCGCCGCCCAGGTCGGCACCGAGGTCCGGCAGGGCCACCAGGGCCGGCTCCGGCAGCTCGGCCTGCGTCACCACCGCGGCCGCGTACTCGGCGCGCCCCGGCGGGCTGTCCGTGCCGCCGGTGAGCGTCAGGTCCCAGGACAGCGAGATCGGCCCGGCCGCCGGGATCGGCTCCGCCGCTCCCGTCGGAACCACCCGGATGAGGCGGGACGCGGCGATCCGGTCGACGACCTCGCCGGGTGCCAGGCCGGCGAAGACTTCGGCCGGCTCACCCGGCACCAGCACCCGGACGGTGACCACCGGCGGCCCCGCGACGCTGCTGCCCCGGTACCGCACGCTCACCCGCCCGCCGTTCGCCCACGCGCCGGGACTCGCGGCCACCACGCGGAAGCCGTCCGTCCACTCCGCACTCGCGGGCTCGGCGGCCCCGGCGACCCGCAGCACCCACGCCGTGGCGCCCCGGTTCTCGAAGAACCCGCGCAGCGCGTACGGCGTCGCCGACGTGCCGTCCGGTGGACCGAACTCGCCGACGACGTCATTCCAGCTCTCGACGCGCACGGGCCGGCCGACGGGCCCGCGCCGGGTGCGGCCGAGGAACACGGCCACGTCCGTGCGCAGCGGCTCGTCGCCGGTGGCCGCACGCTCGAAGGTCAGGGAAACGCCGGGAAGCGCCGCGCTGGTCATCTCTGCCCGCTCACGCGTCGATCACGAAGCTCTCGACGGCCAAAACGAGCGTCTCCATGGCGATCTCGTTCTTGGTCGCGTTGAACGACGGTCCGGTGTACTTGGTCGGCCAGGCCCGGTCGAAGTTCCAGCGCATGACCTCCTTGCGGTTCTCGTCGAGCATGACGATCGAACCGGCCGTGCGCCGCACGCGGCCGTCCAGCGCCTCCTTCACCCAGTTCCAGAAGCCGGTGTGGCCGGTGACCCCGCGCTTGAAGGTCAGCGCGCTCGGGGCTTTCTTGAGCCCGACGAGCTTGCGGACGGTGATGTCCTCGCTGCCGGTGCGGTACTCGATCACGGGCAGCTCGACGTCCAGCCCGCTGGCCTCGGTGAACGAGCCGCTCACCGCGACGCCGTCGTCGCTGACGTTGGTCACGATGACCAGGAAGTTGTACGCGGCATACGGGTCGTCGCGCGTCACAGGTGGCATTTCCCTTGCCTTTCAGGTCAGACGAGCTGGGGCTCGCGGGTCTTCTGCTGGATCCGGAAGATCACGAACTCCGCCGGGAACACGGGCGCCACCCCGATCACGCAGATGAGCCGTCCGTTGGCGATGTCGTCGTCGGTCATCGTGGAGCGGTCGCAGTGGACGAAGAACGCCTCGTCCGCGGTCGTGCCGGCGAGCGCGCCGCTGCGCCAGACCGTGGCGAGGAAGTTCGAGACCGTCTGCCGCACCAGCGCCCACAGCGGCTCGTCGTTCGGTTCGAACACGACCCACTGCGTGCCCTCGTCGATCGACTCCTCCAGGAACAGGAAGAGCCGGCGCACGTTGATGTACTTCCACGACGTGTCGGACGACAGCGTGCGCGCGCCCCACACCCGCTGACCGAGACCGGGGAAGAACCGCAGCGCGTTGATCCCGCGGGGGTTGAGCAGGTCCTGGTGGCGCTTGGTGACGTCCTGGGCGATGCCGTCGGTCAGGCGGATGCCGCGGATGACGGCGTTGGCCGGCGCCTTGTGCACGCCCCGCTCGACGTCGGTCCGGGCGTAGATCCCGATGACGTGCCCCGACGGCGGGGCCTCGACGAACCGGCCGGTCGCGGGGTCGTTGACGACCAGCCACGGGTAGTACAGCGCCGCGTACTTCGTGTCGAACGGCTCGCGGAACGTCTGGATGCCCTCGATGTCCAGGCCGTCCTGCGGGTCCAGGACGGCGAAGCGGTCCTTGAGCTGCTCGCAGTGGGTGACCAGCGCCGACTCGACGGTGCCGGCCCACACCCCGGGCACCGCGCAGATCGCGACCTCGTCGATGTCCTCCAGCGCCACGATGCCGGTGCGCTTGCCGCTCCCGCCGTCCGTCCCGGCGAAGTCCCCGACGTCGAGGCCCTCGAACGCGTCGTCGCCGTCGTCGGCGAGGCTGATCCAGGAGCCGGTGGCGGGAACGGGGAAGGCCGCGGGATCGGCGACGAGGTCGTCGAGGGCGCTCGCCCGGACCAGCCGCGACTGGCTCGCCAGGGCGCCCACCACGGTCCCCGGGGCCTCGCCGGTCAGGCGCAGGTTGCGGAACGTCTCGGTCGTCGAGCCGCCGCCGAGGTCGGCGAACCGCGTTTCCACGGTGGCCTCGACGAGGGCGAGCCGGTCGTTTTCGAGGATCTCCGCCGGCAGCTCGGCGCCGGCCGCGAAGGGCTCGAACTCGACGATCTCCCCGGTCACCGAGTGGACGCGCAGGGCGGTGAGCCCGGTGCCGGTGTCGAGCTGGGTGACCGCGCCTTCGTACAGCCGGTTCGCGCCGCCGATCCGCAGGGTCGGCGGTCCGCCGGGATCGGCGTCGGCGGCGCGGGCCGACCGCACCACGCGCACGGCGAGGCCGGGCCGCCACCGGGCGTGCCGGGTGCCCTCGGCCAGGGTCAGCTCCAGGTGGTCGGCCGCGGTGGCCACCCCGACCACCGGGAACCGCCGCGGGCCGATCAGGATCCGGAACGGCGGGGTGAGCGCGTCCAGCCCGGCCGCCGCGTCCACCCGGAGCGTGGCGTTGTCCGCCGGGGACTCCTCGGCGACCCGGGTGGTGATCAGCCCGCCCTGGTCCGGCGCGGGCAGCACCGGGAGGGTGGCGCTCACCGACGGCTGGATCCGCACCTGGACCGTCCGGCCCCAGGAGCCGGGGCTCGACGCGGCGAACCGCAGGGTCTCGGCCGCGGGGCGGTCCCCGACCTGGACGTAGTCCCCGCGAGCCACCTTCACCGGCTCGGTCGGTCCCTCGTCGAGCTCGACCCGGCCGGTGGCCGTGCTGTAGCCGGTGATCGTCGCGGTACCGATCGCGGTGCCGGTGTCGCCGCGGAAGAAACCGATCTCGTCCGCGCCGGTGAACCCGATCAGGTGCGTGAGGGCCAGCGTGGTGGCGCCGGCCGCGGCGTCCTGCGCGATCAGGCTGACCAGGCCCCGGCGGAGGGTGCCGGTGGCGGCCTGCGCGTCGCCGCTCACCACCCGCTTGACGTAGAGGCGCTGCCCGCCGTTGTCGAAGAAACCCTTGACCGCCAACGGGAACAGCCACCAGCGGCCGCCCTCGGCCGGGTCGTCGGCCCACTTGTCCCGGATCGCCGGATCCGGTTCCGGCAGGAACCCGCCGAAAGTCGTCTGGTACTCCAGGAAGTTCGTGACCAGCTTGGGCTTCCCGGTGGCCGGGCCGCGCTGGGTGACCCCGACCATGCCCGCCGTGCTGGTGCTCACCCCCGCGATCGGCCGCGGCCCCGCGTCGACTTCCTCGACGTAGACGCCGGGGCTCAGGTACTCGGGCATGGCTTGGCTCCTTCTCTGCTGCCGCTACGGTTCGACGATCTCGATGACGTGCCGGCGGTCCCGTTCGGTGGGCAGCCGGACTTCGACGGCCCCGGTCCGCCCCGGCCGCTCGGTGGCCGTCAGGTGGAAGATCTGCACGGGCGGCGGCCCGATGACCGGCTCGCCCTCCCACCGCAGGGCGAGCCGGAACGCGCCGTCGGTGGCGGTGAGGGTCCGCTCCAGCCACGCGACCCCGTCCCGGATCGTGGTGCCGCGCGCCTCGACCAGCGCGTTCGCCACCGGCGCCCGGGTGACCGCGTCGACGACGACGCCGTGGACGGTGCGGACGCCGGGCCCGTACGGGAAGGCGGTGGACGGCAGCAACCGGACCAGCCTCGGCTCGCTGCCCACCGCGGGCGCGGTCGTGTCGTCGTACGGTTCGGCCAGGAACTCGACCCCGGTCAGGGCCGCGTCGAAGTCCGTACCGTCCGCCGGGTACAGCGGCGCGAGCCCGACGGCCGAGAAGCGGACGCGGAACCGTTCCGGCTCGGCGCCCGGCGCCCGGCGGCGGCCGAGCTCCGGGTAGGCGATCGCGGCGCTCGGCGTGCGGATCGCCGGCGTGTCCTGCGGCACCCAGCCGTCGCTGTCGGAGTCGAAGCGGTCCAGCGCCGTCGTCACGTCGGCGGCGCGCACGCGCTGGGCGAACTCGTCGAACGGCACGAACCACGCCGGGCTGTGCAGCACGGAGGTCTCGACGGGGTAGTAGCGGGTCATGGCAGCGTCGCCCCGCTGATCGTGCGGCTGCGCACGAGCCGGAGTTCGGCGACGTCGAGGGAGTCGAGGTTGACGACCCGGACCTCGTAGTTGAGGGAAAGCCGGTAGGGCTTCTGGATCGCGTACCAGATCCACGACTTCTGGTCGAGCGTCAGCGGGGTCAGCGTGAACTGCAGCGCCTCGGTGGTGCCCGCCATGCTGCCCGTCAGCTCCTCGCCGGTCCAGATCGCGTCGTCGTAGAAGACCTGCAGCGCCCGGCCGATCATCTGGTGCTGCGTTTCCTGGTTGCCGCCCCACGGCGTGATCAGGTAGCGCAGCAGCAGCGCCATCGGCGGTTTGCGGCTCGTCGGCGGCGACGGCGGGAGCGACCGGATCGGCGGCCGGTTGCGCGAGGTCGGGTCCTCCGCGACCTCGTACAGGAAGACCGTGAGCGTGGCCCGGTTCGGCCGGTCCTCGAGGTCGCTCAGCTCCGCCCTCGGCGGGTCGTTCGGATCGAGGCTGCGCAGCGCCTCGGTGAGCCGGTCCACGATGATCGTCGAAACGTCGGCGACAACCCCGAAATCGCCCATGCCAGTCCTCCCCTGCGGCCGCGCCGGGACGTGGCTGCGACGTGCCGGGGCGCAGCATCGCAGGGGTGGCGTGGCCGGTCCGCGATCCGCGCGTCGCTTCGGCGTCACGGCGGCGTTCCCCGGGCGCGCGTTGACGTGCCCGCACACGCCGCGCCAACGGGGCGGTGACACACCGGCGCGCATCCTGCGGGGGTGGAGCCCCCCGAGGAGCGGTCCGGCAGCATGGTTCTCCGTGCGTGGCTGGAAGGCGGCGAGCCCGGCGCCCTCCGGGTCCGCGTCCTCTCCACGATCGGCACGAACGAGGCCAAGCCGCTCGCGGTCACGTCTCCCGAGGCGGTGCTCGAAGCCGTCCGGAACTGGCTGGACGAGCTCGGATCAGGCCCGATGACGTTTTCGTGACGCCCGGTTGACGCCGCACCGGCGATAATTCCGGTAACGTTTCGCACCGGGGTCGCGAATTGCTCAACGGGTGGGGTCGATCCGATCGGTGCCGGGCAGAGGTTGGGGAGCCGATGCGCACTGGAGAAACGCAGATCGTGACACTGCGGCTGCTCAAGGGATTCACGTTGCTCGTGGACGACGACCGGGTGGCGCTGTCGTCCAGCGCGCAGCGGCTGCTCGCCTTCCTCGCGCTGCAGGACCGGCCGCGGACCAGAACCTACGTGGCGAGAACGCTGTGGCCGGAGGCGACCACGCCCCGCGCCAACGCGAACCTGCGCTCGTCGCTGTGGCGCGCGTCGCGCACAGGGCACCGGGTCATCGACGCGTCGGTGCAGGAGATGGCCCTGGCGGGCAACATCATCGTCGACATCCACGACGCGGTCGCCCGCGCGCACCGCCTGCTCGACCGGTCCTGCGGGTGCGACGACATCCTGGACCGGCGCACGCGCGACGACCTGTCCGCCGACCTGCTGCCCGAGTGGTCGGACAACGAGTGGGTGCTGCTCGAGCAGGAGCAGTTCCACCAGTTGCGGCTGTATGCGTTGGAGGCTATGGCGAAGCGGCTCACCACGGCCGGCCGGCACGGTGAGGCGGTGGCCGCCGGGCTGACCGCGGTGCGGGCCGAGCCGTTGCGCGAGAGCGCGCACCGGGTCCTCATCGACGCGCACCTCGCCGCCGGCAACCGGGCGGCGGCGCAGCACCAGTACGAGCAGTGCCGGCGCACGCTGCGCGAAGAACTGGGGCTCGAACCGTCCGAAGCCCTGCGCCACCTCCTGCCGCACTAGTCACGGCGATTTCCCGAATTGCGGCCGGTGATCAGCACCGGAATGGTGCCGGACCGATGAATCACGGATTGTTCGCGGCCGGTCGCGGTTCACGGCGAATTCACCACCGGACGGATCGGCGCTGACGAGATCCGCAGACCTCGCAGAACCGCCGGACGTCATGAACGAGTCGTTCATGACGTCCGGCGAGGTGAACGAGTCGTTCATGACGTCCGAACCTGCGCCACACCGGACGTCCGCGTCGCTCAGCCGGCCGGGAGGACGCGGCCGCGGACTTCGCCGAAGCCGATGCGCGCGCCGTTCGCGCCCGGGGCCGTGCCCGTGATCACCACCTCGTCGCCGTCGAGGAGGAAGCTGCGCTCCTCGCCCTTGACGGTCAGCGGTTCCTCGCCGCCCCAGCTCAGCTCGAGGAACGCGCCGCGCTGGTGCTTCTCCGGGCCCGAGATCGTGCCGGAGCCGTACAGGTCGCCGGTGCGCGCCGACGCGCCGTTGACCGTCAGGTGGGCCAGCATCTGCGCGGGCGACCAGTACATCTCGCGGTAGGGCGGGCGGCTGACCTCCTCGCCGTTCCACTCGACGACCAGCTCGACGTCGAGCCCCCACGGACGGCTTTCCCGCAGGTACGGCAGCGGTTCCGGGTCCTGGCCGGGCAGCGGGATCCGCGCGGCCTCCAGCGCGAGGATCGGCACGACCCACGCCGAGATCGACGTCGCGAAGCTCTTGCCCAGGTTCGGGCCGAGCGGCACGTACTCCCAGGCCTGGATGTCGCGCGCCGACCAGTCGTTGAGCAGCACCGCGCCGAACACGTGCCGCGCGAAGTCGTCCGGGGCGATCGGGGTGTTCAGCGGCGTGCCCGTGCCGACGACGAAGCCCAGCTCCGCCTCGATGTCCAGGCGGGTGCTCGGGCCGAACACCGGCGCGGGGTCGCCCTTGCGCTGGCCGCTCGGGCGGACGATGTCCGTGCCGGAGACCAGCACCGTCCCGGCCCGGCCGTGGTAGCCGACCGGCAGGTGCTTCCAGTTGGGCAGCAACGGTTCCGCGTCCGGCCGGAAGAGCCGCCCGACGTTGGACGCGTGGTGCTCGGACGCGTAGAAGTCGACGTAGTCCGCGACCTCGAACGGCAGGTGCAGCGTGACGTCGTCGACCGCGTGCACGGCGTCGTCCGGGACGTCGCCGTCGACGAGTCCGGTGATCCGCTCGCGGACGGCCACCCAGCGGTCGTGGCCCTGCGCCATGAACGGGTTCAGCGTGGGCGCGGCGAAGACGTCGTCACCGAGGGCGCGGGCCAGATCGAGCACGGAGTCCCCGACGCGGACGCCGACGCGCGGGGCGCCGCCGCCGGCGGAGAACACGCCGTAGGGCAGGTTGGCCGTCCCGAACGGGGAACCGGCGGGGATGTCGATCGTGGTCATGCCTCTCCTCGGGGCAGCAGGCCGAGGGCGGCCAGCTCGGTCAGGGGGTCGGTGACGCTGCACGTGCCGAACGACGTGAACCGCGTCCGCACGCCGTCCTCCAGGTCCCGGACGAGCCCGGCGACGACCGCGCCGTCGCGTTCGGCGAGGTGTGCCTCGGCGTGGTCGGGGTCGCCGGCCGCGAGCAGCAGGTTGAGAAAACCGTGCTGCTCGAAGCCGGTCTCCGGGTCGGTGTTGCGCAGCGCGTGGTGCAGCCCGGCCGTCGCCTTGAACGGCACCCCCGCGTCGATGGCCGCGCGGATCGCGCCGGCCAGCTCGTCCTCCGTGGGGTACAGGTCCGCGCGGACGCCGCCGGTCCGGAACTTCGCGCGGTGGCCCGTCCCGGCGAGCGCCCGCAAGAGCGGCAGGCGGCGGTCGTCGCGCGGGATCTCGACGTACACCGGTGCGGTGGCGGCCGAAACGGCCTCCAGGAGGCCGGCCGGCCCCATGCCTTCGGGCACGGCGATCTCCAGCGCCCGCAGCTCCACCGGCAGCGTCTTGACGGCGTCGAGCACGGCGGGCAGCCGGTCGGGGCCGCCGGGCAGCGTCACCGCGACGGGCAGTGGCGTTTCGCGCGGCCCGAGCAGGTCGCCCAGCGCGTCGAGCGCGGGGGCGGCGAGCACCAGCGGGCCGACGAGATCCGCGTACCAGGCCTTCCCGTACGCGTCGTGCGCGGAGATCGCGTCCGGCAGGGGCGCGAGGCCGGGCGGGAACACCGCGGCGTCGTCGCAGAGGCCGGCGAAGAGCGCGGGGATCACGCGACCGGCCCGCCCTCGGGCGTGCGGTGCCGGGTGTGCCGCTTCGGCGGGATGGTCCCCGCGCGGCGGTGGTACGCCATGGTCGCCTCCAGGCCGAATTAGTTCACACTTTGACTACCTTGGGCAGCGTAGTCCCCGGCTCGCTCCCCGGGTAGAGGCCGGCGGCGGGAGCGTCGCGAATGACTCCTTCGCGGCGCCGGAGGTCCCGAATGAGTCATTCGCGGCAGCACCCTCCTCGTCCCGCGCAACCGGGCTAGCGGCGGCTGCGGGTGTCGGACCCCGTCCGGCCGGTGATCAGCTTGCCCAGCAGCATCACCAGGATCCGCTGCTCCTCCTCGGTGAGGGATTCGGTCCAGCCGAACTCGCGCTCGTTGTGCTCGCGGAACACCGACACCATCTCGTCGTGCCCGGCCCCGGTCAGCGACAGCTGGACCGAGCGGCCGTCGCGCTCGTCCGGGACGCGGTCGAGCAGGCCGTCCGCGACGAGCGGCTTCATCAGGTTCGACACCGCCGCCCGGCTCATCCCGGTCAGCCGGGCGGCGCTCTTCGGCTCGCACGGCCCGGCGAGCCAGACCACGAACAGCAGCCGGAACGCCGACCACGACCGGCCGCGCGGCCGGTGCACCGCGGCCTCCAGGTCGTAGGTGACCAGGTCCGACGCCCGGTTGAGGGTCAGCAGCACCTCGGTGGCCAGCTGGTGGCGGAAGCCGTACTCCGTCGCGAGCCGGCGGTTGGCCAGCTCGACGAACGACCAGAAGTCCAGCTCTTCCGCCATCCGGCCACCTTAACAACTGGTCAAAATCGAAACTGGTTGTGCGCCAGGGTCGCGGACAACGCGTGCGCCTCCCGCAGGAGCAGCGCGCCCAGCTGGGGAATCCGGTCGGCGCCGAACCGGTGCGCCACCCCGGTCAGCGTGAGCGCCCACCGCGGCGACCCCGCCGGGTCGAACACCGCCGCCGCGAGGCCCCAGCTGCCTTCCACCACGAGACCGGGGTTCACCGAGTAGCCGTGCGTGCGGGTCACCGCGATGTGCCGGCGGATCTCGGCCGCGTCGTGCTGCGGCCCGTGGGCCGCGGCGAGGTCGGCCCGGCCGAGGTACTCGTCGACCTCCCGGTCGGGCAGGTGGGCGAGGACCACCATGCCGGCCGAGACGACGCCGAGCGGGAAGCGCGCTCCTTCGAACAGGACGTGGCTGCGGATCGGGAACGCGCCGTCCTCGCGGATCAGGCAGATCGTCTCCTCCCCGCGCCGCGCCGAGAAGAACGCGCTCTCCCCCGTCGCGAGGGCGAGCCGCCGGACGACGGGCAGCGCCGCTTCCGTGACGTCGTAGCGCCGGGCCGCGGCCACGCCGAGGAAGTACAGCTCCGGGCCCAGCACCCAGTGCTCGGTGTCCGGCTCCCGCTCCACCAGGCCCACGCCCTGCAGCGACGTCAGCAGCCGGTGCACGGTCGGGCGGGGCAGCCCCGCTTCCCGCGCGACGGCCGTCGTCGTCGCGCCGCCGGGCTCGTGGACCGCGACCGCGCGCAGCGCCCGGTGGATACGGCCGACGAGGTCTGCAGGTGCGTCCACTCAGTGAACACTACCCCACCGTTCTCGACCGTGAGACGAACAATCTGCTGGTCGAGCGCGTTCACTGGTTGACCGTGCACTCGCCGTACCGTCTGATGTCGGCCATGGACAAGGTGATCGCATCGGCCGCGCAGGCCATCGCCGACATCCCCGGGGGCGCCACGCTCGCGGTGGGCGGGTTCGGGATGTGCGGCGTGCCCGCCGTCCTCATCCACGCGCTGTTCGAGGCCGGGACCGCGGACCTCGAAGTGGTGTCGAACAACGCCGGGGTGGACGGCTGGGGCCTGGGGGTCCTGCTCGGCGCCGGCCGCCTGCGGCGCGTCGTCGCCTCCTACGTCGGGGAGAACAAGGAGTTCGCGCGCCAGTACCTCGGCGGCGAGCTGGAGGTCGAGCTGACCCCGCAGGGCACGCTCGCCGAACGGCTGCGCGCCGGCGGCTCCGGCGTCCCCGCGTTCTTCACCGCCACCGGGGCCGGCACCCAGGTCGCCGACGGCGGCCTGCCGTGGAAGTACGACACCGCCGGCGCCGTCGAGAAGGCGAGCCCGCCGAAGCAGAAGCAGAGCTTCGACGGCAAGGAGTACGTCCTCGAGCGCGCGATCGTCGCCGACTTCGGGCTGGTCCGCGCCTGGCGCGGCGACCGGCACGGGAACCTCGTCTTCAAGGACGCGGCCCGCAATTTCAACCCCCTGGCCGCGATGTCCGGCCGCGTCACGATCGCCGAGGTCGAGCAGCTGGTCGAGCCGGGCGAGCTGGACCCGAACGCCGTCCACCTGCCGGGCGCGTACGTGCACCGCGTGGTGGCGCTGACGCCGGACCAGGCCGCGGACAAGCCGATCGAGAAGCGCACTGTGCGCACTCCGCGCACCGGAACGGAGGCCTGACATGGCGTGGAACCGCGACGAAATGGCCGCCCGCGCCGCCGGCGAGCTGCGCGACGGCGACTACGTCAACCTCGGGATCGGCCTGCCGACCCTGGTGCCCAACCACGTTCCCGACGACGTCGAGCTGGTCCTGCAGTCGGAGAACGGCATCCTCGGCGTGGGGCCGTACCCGGAGGAGGACGCCGTCGACCCGGACCTCATCAACGCGGGCAAGGAAACGGTCACGGTGCGCAAGGGCGCGTCGTTCTTCGACTCCGCGTTGTCCTTCGGGATGATCCGCGGCGGCAAGATCGACGCCGCCATCCTCGGCGCGATGCAGGTGTCGGCGGTGGGCGACCTCGCGAACTGGATGATCCCCGGCAAGATGGTCAAGGGCATGGGCGGCGCGATGGACCTGGTCCACGGCGCGAAGAAGGTGATCGTGCTGATGGAGCACGTCGCCCGCGACGGCTCACCCAAGATCGTCGACGAGTGCACGTTGCCCTACACCGGCCGCGGCGTCGTCCAGCGGATCATCACCGACCTGTGCGTCCTCGACGTGACGCCCGACGGGCTCTCGCTCGTCGAACTGGCCCCGGACGTCGACTTCGAGCAGGTGCAGAAGCAGACCGAACCCCGGATCCGCGTCCCCTGATCCGGAGACTGCCCGGCAGCTCGCCCACGACGCCCGTTCGAAACTCAACCTCGAACGGGCGTCGCGCGTGTAAGCGGGACAACCACCCACCCGGTGTTGATTGTCTGGTGGTTTCTGAGTTGTTCCGTTCGCCCGTGTTACCTGTTATGTTCGATTGTCGAGCCCACGGTAGTGCGTCCCCGCCCGAGGAGTCCGATGCGCCGTCTCGCCGTCCTGGTTCTCGCACTGCTCAGCACGATCTCGTTCGCGCCGATGGCGAACGCCGCCGTCGCGCCGAAGCCGCCGCCGCTGTCCACGCCGTGGACGTCCCAGGTGAGCACCACCGACCCGCTGCCCGAGTACCCGCGGCCGCAGCTGACGCGGCCCGACTGGCAGTCCCTCAACGGGGAGTGGGAGTTCCTCAACCCCGCCACCGGCGCGGGCGGCAGCGTCGACCGCTACGCCCCGCCGCCCCTCGGGCAGACCCTGCCCGAGCGCATCCTCGTGCCCTACCCCGTCGAATCGGCGCTGTCGGGCATCATGCGCAACGACAACCGCGACCTGATGTTCTACCGCCGCACCTTCACCGTGCCGCAAGCCTGGGCCGGCCGGCACGTGCAGCTGCACTTCGGCGCCGTCGACTACGAAGCCACCGTGTGGGTCAACGGCGTCCAGGTCGCCTCGCACAAGGGCGGGTACGACCGCTTCGAAGCCGACATCACCGCGCGGCTCACCGGCGGCGCCAACGAGATCGTCGTCCGCGTCTACGACCCGACCAACGGCCGCGGCGAGAACCAGCCCGTCGGCAAGCAGGCCACCACGCCGTCGAACATCTTCTACACGCCGTCTTCCGGGATCTGGCAGACGGTCTGGCTCGAGCCGACCGCGCCGTCCTCGATCTTCTCGGTCGACATCTACCCGAACCTCGCGACCAACACCGCGCGCGTGCGGGTGTTCGGCCGCGGGGACGTCAGCGGGTACTCCGTGCTCGCCGAGTCGATGGCCGGCGGCGCCGTCGTCGGCAGCGCCACCGGCGGCTTCACCGAGTTCTCCGTGCCCGTGCCGGACGCGCGGCGGTGGTCGCCCGACGACCCGTTCCTCTACGACCTGCGCGTGTCGCTGCGCAACGCCGCGGGGACGACCGTCGACCAGGTCGTCAGCTACTTCGGCATGCGCGAGGTCGGCACGAAGAACGTGAACGGCGTGCTGCGGCCGACGCTCAACGGCGAGTTCGTGTTCCAGATCGGCACGCTGGACCAGGGTTTCTGGCCGGACGGCCTGTACACCGCGCCGACCGACGCGGCGCTGGCGTCCGACCTGCAGAAGCACAAGGACCTCGGTCTCAACATGGTCCGCAAGCACATCAAGGTGGAGCCGGCCCGCTGGTACTACTGGGCCGACCGGCTCGGACTGCTGGTGTGGCAGGACATCCCGTCGACCCCGACGGCGGACTCGAACCGGACGCCGGCGCAGATCGCCGAGTTCGAGACCGAGGCGCGGGAGATCGTCGACGAACACCGCTTCTCCCCCGCCGTCGTGACGTACGTGCCGTTCAACGAGGGCTGGGGTGAGTGGAACCTCGACGAGACCAAGCGCGTCACGAGCAGCCTGAAGAACTACGACCCGACCCGCCTGATGAACCCGCACAGCGGCATCAACTGCTGCGCCGCCAAGGGTGACCCGGGCACGGGCGACCTCATCGACTGGCACGTCTACACCGGACCGGACGCGCCGCGGCCGGCCGGCAACCGCGCGTCGGTGCTCGGCGAGTTCGGCGGGCTCGGCCTGCGCAACCCCGGCCACGAATACAGCCCCACGGGTGGTTTCTTCGCCTACGAGCAGGTGACGAGCGCGGCGCAGCTGAACGACCGCTACACCGGCATGGTCCGGGACGCGAAACAGCTGATGACCACCAAGGGCCTGTCGGCGTCGGTCTACACCGAGATCACCGACGTCGAAGGCGAGTACAACGGCCTGCTCACCTACGACCGGCGCGTGCAGAAGGTCGACACCGCCCGCGTCCGCGCCGCGCACGCCGACCTGATCGCCGCGTCGAAGAACCTGAACGCGGCGGTGCCGCTGACGCTCGGGCACGTCCGGTCGTTCCGGGTGACCACGCCCGGGTTCACCGACCGGTACCTGCGGCACGCGGATTCCTTCGCCCGCACCGACGTCCTGACCACGGGCAGCGCGGACGGGCCCCGGCAGGACGCCTCCTTCCGGACCGTCGCGGGTCTCGCGGACCCGCGCTGCTTTTCCTTCGAGTCCGTCGATTTCCCGGGGAAATACCTGCGCCACGCCGACGGCCGGGTCCGGATCGACAGCGACACCGGCGGCACGTTCGCCGCGGACGCCACCTGGTGCACGCGGCCGGGCCTCGCCGCCGGCGGGACGTCGTTCGAGTCGCTGAACCTCCCCGGCCGCTACCTGCGGCACTACGACGAAACCGTGTACCTGGCCCAAAGCGGGGGCCCGAACCCCTGGGACACCGCGACGGGCTTCGCCGCGGACGCGACGTGGAACGTCTCGGCGCCGGCGCTGTGGCGCAGCTCGGTACCCCTCGCCGTCAACGCGCGGCAGTCGCTGCGGGTCACGACGTGGGGCTACACCGACCGGTACCTGCGGCACGCCGGCGGCCTCGCCTACACCGAGGTCGTGACCGGCGGCAGCAGCGCGTTGCTCAAGCAGGACGCGACCTACACCGTGCGTCGCGGGCTCGGCGAGTCCTCGTGCTACTCCTTCGAGTCGGTGAACTACCCCGGGCAGTTCCTGCGCCACCAGGACGGCCGCGTCCGCAACTCCCCGGACGACGGCACGGCCCTGATGCGCGCGGACGCGACGTTCTGCACCCGGCCGGGCCTCGGCGGAACGGGCGTGACGTTCGAATCGCTCAACATCGCGGGCGCGTTCCTGCGGCACTTCGACTCCCAGGTGTACATCGCCTCGGGCGGCGGCACGGGCTCCGACCGCCCCCAGACGGTGACAGCCGACAGCAGCTGGACCGTCGCGGCGCCCTGGGCCCCGTAAGGCCGGTGGGCCGGTGGGCCGGTGCCTTCCGGGGCACCGGCCCACGTCACACGCCTCCCGGCCGGCCGCGCCAAGGACCACCAGCTCGGCCCCGAACGACCTGGTGGTCCCGGACCTCACCGCGTGCAGACGAAACTCGACGCCTGATCCGGGTCACCGGCGCGGTAGCGCGGCCAAGCCGGGTACTCGCAAAGCGGACGGCTGCGGTCGTGGGCCACGTCGGCCACGATCGGGTTCCTCGGCGGCTGTCCCCGCTCGGCCCAGTGCTCGAGCGCCGTGAGGGAGTCCCAGCCGGCGGCGAACGCCGGTGTGCCGAAGTTGGCGTGGTTCGCGCCCGGCACCACGTAGTACCGCGTGAACGCATCGGTCGCCCGCGGGCCGGCCACCGCGCGCACCCGCTCGTAGTAGTCGCTCGTCGAGTACGGCGAGACCAGCTCGTCCGCGGCTCCGTGCAGCAGGATCAGCTTGCCGCCGGCGCGGGCGAACGGGCGGAGGTCCGCGTTGTTGCGGTCCTCGATCTTCGACAGCGCACTGATCCGGGCGAGCCACTTCCCGGGGTGGCGGGGGTCGACGTCGAGCGGGTTGTACCGCGGGTCGCGGGTCAGGAAGTACTTGACCCACTGGTCCCAGTACTGCATCCCGTAGCCGCTCGTCACCGGCATGGGATTCGCCGGCGCGGTGGTGCCGAACCCGAGGAACGGCGTCCGCATGTCCGCTCCCGACAGGAACGGGAAGCCCGGGTAGCCGGTTTCGCCACTGGCGACCCGGTACGGCCACCGGAACGGCGTCGACATGGCGGTCACGGCCCCGATCTGCGCGTCCGACAGGCACGCCGGACCGGCGTCGGCCCCGCCCGGGCAACGCAGGGCGCGCGGATCGAAGTGGCAGCCGCCCGGGTTCGAGACGACCTGGTCCCGGACGCCGTCCAGACCGTCACACGCCTTCACGACGCTGTTGTAGAGGAGCGTCTGCTTGTCCGGACCGGGGAACGCGCCGGGGCGCGACAGAACCTGCGTCAGGTAGCCGAGGTCCAGGACCTCGGCGAGGTTGTTCCACGCCGGGAAGGCGGAGATCACGCCGTCGAACGCGGCCGGCCACCGCTGGGCCACGACGAGGGCTTCGCGGCCGCCCGTCGATCCGCCGGCGAAGTAGACCTCGGCGGGGGTCGCCGCGTAGGCGCGCCGGATGAGGAACAGGCTCGCGTCCCGCGTCTTCTTGAGGGCGTCACCGGCGGCGAAGTTGATCAGGGCCTCGTCGTTCGCCCCGAACGACCCGTCCAGGCTCGGCGGGGCCGCCGGGTTCTGCTGGTGGCCGGAGTCGCTCGCGAACGTCGCGTACCCGCGGGCCAGGGGCACCGGCTGGTCGGCGGGCCCGAACGGCACGTTCGACGCCAGGTCGGGGATGGTGCCGTTGTAGCCGCCACCGCCGAACATCAGCGCCTTGCGGTTCCAGTCGCGGGGCAGCGCGACGCGCATCTTGATGGCGGGCGCGGCCGGGTCGACGGGAAAGAGGTCGGCGTCGACCCGGCAGTACTCGACGGGACCGGTCACGACCGAAACCGACGTCACGCGCCCGCCGCTGGTCGGCAGGCTCATGACCGACGCCGGGATCTTCAGCTGGTCCAGCCCGGCGCATCCGGGAGCCGTCGTCGCCGCGGCGGCGGGGCCGGCCAGAGCGGCCGCCACGACGACCAGGGTCGCCGGCAGTGCGAGCCGACGAGCTCTCCTTGCCAATGCTCGCTTCACACCGGCCTCGTCTCTGTGCGGTAGAGGTGCGCGCCCGGGATGGCGTCCGGATCGGCCCGGACCTCGGCCGGGTTCGTCTCGGGCAGGAACCACGCGCTGGCGAAGGTGATCAGGCCCATCAAGGTTATGTACGCGGCGACCGCCACCGTGCTGCCGGTCTTCGCGATGAGGGCCGTCATGAGGAACGGCGTGCCACCGCTGACGATGATCGCCGAAAGCTGGTAGGCCAGCGACGCGCCCGAGTAGCGGACGCCGGGTGCGAAGAGCTCGCCGAGGAAGCTCGCGATCGGGCCGTAGGTGAGGCACTGGAACACGAACCCCACCGTCACCGCGACGAAGATCAGCGGCAGCGACGCGGTGCCGACGAGCCCGAAGTACGGGAAGCCCCAGACCGCGACGCCGAGCCCGCCGATCAGGATCAGCGGCCGGCGGCCCACCTTGTCCGAAAGGTGCCCGGACCACGGGATGACCACCAGCATCGCCACGGAACTGACCAGCACGACGGTGAGCAGGGAGTCGCGTTCGAGCTTGAGCGTCCCGGTGCCGTAGCTCAACAGCCCGGAGATGCTGACGTAGAACAGGCTGTTGGTGGCGGAAAGGAGCCCGCAGCCGAGCAGGATGGTTCCGCCCTTGCTCCGCAGCACCTGGGCCAGCGGGGCCCGGACCACCGCGACGTCGGGCTTGCCCACCTCGCGCTGCAGATCGCGGAACTCCGGCGTGTCCTCCACCTTGGCCTGGATGTAGAGGACCACCGAGAACATCACGACGCTGAGCAGGAACGGGATGCGCCAGCCCCAGCTGAGGAAGGCGGCGTCCGGCATCAGGCCGCTGGCGGCCACGAAGATCAGGTTCGAGAGGATCACCGCGACGGGAACGCTGGTCTGGCCGAAGGTTCCGGCGAAACCGCGCCGTTTCGGGCCGGCGGACTCGGTGAGCAGGAGCACGATGCCGCCCCACTGACCGCCGGTCGCCAGGCCCTGGATGAAGCGCAGGATGACGAGCAGCGTCGGGGCCAGCGCGCCGACGGACGCCGCGGTGGGCAGGCAGCCGATCAGGAACGTGGCGGCCCCCATGACCGCCAGGCAGGCGACGACGACCGGCTTGCGCCCGTACTTGTCCCCGAGGTGCCCGGCGAGCACCCCGCCGATCGGCCGCGCCACGAAACCGGCCCAGAACGTGCTGAAGGCCAGCAGCGTCCCCGTCAGCGCCGAGGCGTGCGGGAAGAACACCTTGGGGAACACCAGCGCGGCCGCGGTGCCGTAGAGGAAGAAGTCGTACCACTCGATCGAACTTCCGATGAGCCCCGCGGCCAGCAGCTTGCGGAAAGCCCGGGGTCGGGTCGCGGGCGAGCCGGCGTCAGCGGAGCCGGATTGCCCTTCGGGTTGGGTGAGCGGGGCTGCCATGGATGCCGCCTTCGTCGGTAGCGCCGGCAAGTGATGGCGGTCATGTTAAGGCGCCGTTACGCTGCGGTTGAGGTGTGGAACACCTACTCCTCCCGCCGAAACGGTGGGTCTTTCGTCCACCCGACAACCCGGAGGATGGCACTGTGGCCAGCGAACCAGGCGAAGCGGAGACGCGCCGGCAGCGGGAACTGGCGTCGTTGTACGCGACCGTCAAGTCGCTCACCGCGCTGGGCGAGCTCGACCAGGTCCTGCAGTCGATCGTCCACCACGCCCACGAGCTGATCGGCACGGACTTCACCTACCTCTCGCTGGTCGGCGCGGACGGCAGGCTGTCGGCCCGCGCGTCGGAAGGCACGATCTCCGCCGAGTTCCTCGCGGCGGCCATCCCGGCGACCGTGGGGCTCGGGGGCAAGGTGCTGGCTTCGCGGAGCCCGCACTGGGTGCGCGACTACGCCACCTCGAAGCTCATCGAGCACGATTCGAACTTCGACCGCCTGGCCGGCACCGAAGAACTGGTCGCGCTCCTCGGGGTGCCGCTGGTCATCCGGGGCGAAGCGGTCGGCGCCCTGTTCGCGGCGGACCGCTCCGAACGCTCCTTCCAGGCCGACGAGATCGCGCTGCTCAACGCGTTCGCCGATCACGCCGCGGTCGCCCTCGACAACGCCCGGCTCTACGAAGCGAGCCGGACCGCCTTGCAGCAGCTGCAGATCGCCTACCGGAAAAGCGAGCGGGCGCAAGCGATCCACGAAGCGCTGACCGGGGTCGTGCTGGGTGGCGGGACACCGGGCGACGTCGCGCAGCTCCTCGCCGACCAGCTGGGCGGCAACGTCACGCTCCTCGACCGGACCGGCGCCGCTCTCGTCCGCCGGGACTCCGCCGCGGATCCGTGCCGGACTCCCCCGGACACCGGCCTGGCCGGCGCCGTCGAGGACGCCCGCCGCTCGGGCCGCTGCACGACTTCGGCCGGCGCCGGCGGGACCACCCGCAGCGTGGCCGCCGTCCAGGCCGGGGACAGCTACCTCGGCGCCCTGGTGTGGAGCCGGAAGGCGGCCGGCGGCGACGAGGTCCCGGACGACATGGACCTGCGCACCCTCGAGCGGGCCACGCACATCGTCGGGCTGCTCGTCCTCAAGGAGCGGGCCGTGGCCGAGGCCGGCGAACGGCTGAGCGGCGAACTCCTGACCGACCTCATGGTCGGCGGCCCCGGGATCAGCCCGGCCCAGCGGGCCCGCACCCGCGCGCGCGGCATCGACGCCGACCGCCTCGATCTGGTGCTCGTCGCGGAGACCCCCGCGCTGACGTCCACCGACCTGGCACGCCACCTGCACGACATCGCCCGGGACCACGCCGGGCTGGCCGGCGAGCACCTGGGCCGGGCCACGCTGATCCTGCCCGGCGAAGACGACGACCGGACCGTCGGGGAAGTCCACAGCAGGCTGCGCCGCACCCTCGGCGGTCCCGTCACCGTCGTCGGGGAACGCGCGGTCAACCACGACTGGGCGCGCGCCTTCTCCCTGGCCGGCCGCTGTGGTGCGGTGCTGCGCGCGATCGGGCAGACCGATCTCGGCGCCACCACGCGCCGATACGCCTTGTACGCCATGGTCTTCGACCCCGAACGGGCCGGCGAGCTCGACCGCTTCGTCGCCGACACGATCGGCGCGCTCCTCGACTACGACGAGCTGCGTGGCACCGATCTCGTCGACACGCTCGGCGTCTACCACGACCACCGCGCCAACGTCGCGGCGACGGCCCGGGCGTTGCACCTGCACGTCAACACCCTGCTCAAGCGACTGGACCGGGCCGGCACCGTGCTCGGCTTCGACTGGCGCCACGACAACGACCTCGAGCTGCGGCTCGGGCTCCGGCTGCACCGGCTCCGGACGGCCACCGCGCCGTCGTGAGGCGCCTCAGGCGGTCCGCGCCGAGTCCCGCAGGGCGATCTTCGAGAGCTTGCCGGTGCCCGTCTTGGGCAGGGTGGCCATGAAGACGAACTCGTCGGGCAGCCACCACTTGGCGACCATCGGCGTGATGTGCCGCCGGAGCTCGTCGGCCGTGGTGGCGCTGCCTTCGCGCAGCGCGACGCACGCGACGGGGCGTTCCATCCACCGCGGGTCGGGGCGGGCGATCACGGCCACCTCGACGACGTCGGGGTGGGAGGCGATGGCGGCCTCGAGCTCGACCGAGGAGATCCACTCGCCCCCGGACTTGATCAGGTCCTTCATGCGGTCCACCAGCCGCAGGTAGCCCTGGGCGTCGATGGTGGCCAGGTCGCCGGTGCGCAGCCAGCCGTCCTCGGTGAAGCTGCCGGCGGAGTCCACCCGGAAGTAGGCGCCCGCCACCCAGGGTCCGGCGACCTGCAGCTCGCCGACGGCTTTTCCGTCGCGCGGCAGCATTTCGCCGGTCTCGACGTCGGCGATCCGCACGTTCACCAGCGGCAGCGGCTGGCCTTGGGCGGCTCGCACGGCCACCTGCTCCGCCGCGGTCGCGTCCCGGTGCTGGGTGCGCGTGCCGCCGATGACCCCGACCGGGCTGACCTCCGTCATCCCCCAGGAATGGGTGATGGGGACGCCGATCGCGGCGAGGTAGGTCTCGGACAGCGCCGGGGGCACGGCGGAGCCGCCGCCGAGCAGGAACCGCGTGGCGCTCAGGTCGTGCGCCCGCAGCTCGGGGGCCAGGCTCGTCCACACCGTGGGGACGGCACCGGCGACCGTCACCCGCTCGGTTTCCATCAGCCGCAGCAGGTGACCCGGCTCCGCCGAAGCGCCGGGCAGGACCAGCGCGGCGCCCGCCATCATCGCGCCGTAGGGAAGGCCCCAGGCGTTGGCGTGGAACATCGGCACGATCGGCAGCACGACGTCGCTTTCGCAGAGGCCGATGAGGCCGGCCGCGAGCGTCCCCAGGCAGTGCAGGATCGTCGACCGGTGGCTGTAGAGCACGCCTTTCGGCGGTCCGGTCGTCCCGGAGGTGTAGCACAGGCCGGCGGCCAGGTTCTCGTCCGCGAGCGCGAAGGTGTCCTCGAACGAGCCCGCGAACGGCTCCGCCGCGGCGATCAGCTCGTCGTAGTCCGAGATGCGGGGGTCGTCGGGGATCGCCGTGTCGGTGCCGTCGGGCAGCACCACCCAGTGCCGCACCACCGGCAGCCGGTCGACGCTGGGCCAGATCCGCGGGAGCAGCCCGCGATCGACGAAGACCACGTCGTCCTCGGCGTGGTTCACGATGTACTCGAGGTGCTCGGCCGACAGCCGGATGTTGATCGAGTGCAGCACCCGCTTGGTGGCCGGCACCCCGAGGTAGAGCTCCAGGTGGCGCCGGCTGTTGCTCGCGAACGTGGCGACCCGCGCGCCGGGCAGGACGCCGAGGGCGTCCAGCGCGGTGGCGAGGCGCCGGGTGTTCCCGGCCACCTCGGCGTACGTCGATCGCCCGGCACCGGCCGTCACGACCTCCTTGTGCGCGAAGAGCCGCTCGGCGCGCTCCAGGATGTGGGCGATGGTCAGCGGACGTGGCTGCATCAGCCCGTCCATGGCGTCGCCGCGAAACCGATCAAGCCGCATGGACCCGACTTTAAGTCCCGTCAGGGGCGCGGGAGAGGGCACAATGTCCCACTCCTGCGCCCCGTTCGGTAGGCACTACCACCACTGCGTCAGCCGCACGCCTTCCCGTTCACCGCGAAGGCCGAGGGAGCCGGGTTCGTGCCCGTGTAGCTGCCGTTGAAGCCGATCGAGACCGACTGGCCCGGCCCCGGGGAGCTGTTCCAGGGCAGGGCCGTGGCGGTCACGTCCGCGCCGGACTGCGCCCACGTCGCCGACCAGCCCTGCGTCACCTTCTGGGTGCCCGGGAAGGTGAAGCCCAGTTTCCAGCCGTTCCACGCCGTCGTGCCGGTGTTCTTCACCGTGACGGTGGCCGTGAAGCCACCGTTCCAGGTGTTCGCCGCGTACGTCACCGCGCAGCCGCCCGCCGGGGTGGCGGGCCGGGTCGTGAACGACGCGGCCACCGAGTCCGGGCTCGTCAGGCCCGCACCGTTGCGCGCCACCACGACCACGGTGTAGGCCGTCGACGGCGAGAGACCCGTCAGGTTCGCCGTGGTCCCGGTGACGGTGGCCAGCACCGTGCGGGCCGAACCGGTCACGCGGACCACGTCGTAGCCCTCGACGCCGCTTTCCGGATCCGTGGCCGCCGCCCAGGTCAGCGTCGCGCCGCTGCCGGACACCGCGGACACGGCGGGGGTGCCCGGCGCGGCCGGCGCCGTCGTGTCCACAGTGGACGACGACTTTTCCGCCGTCCAGTTCGCCAGCCAGGCCAGAGCCGAGTTCCAGTTGATCGCGACCTCGTTCACCGAGTACGCCTGGATGTCGTCGACGAAGCACCGCTGGGGCGCGCAGCCGGCGAGCAGCCGGGCCGCGGTCGGGTCCTGCAGGCCGCTGTTGGGGCCGCCGGACAGCGCGCCGGGCGGGGCGGACGGCAGCGACGCGTCCAGCTGGTGCGCCCAGAACCGGTGGTGCACGTTCTGCACCGGCTGGTCACCGTGGCCGGAGACGTAGGAGTAGTTCGCGGGGTTGCGGCCCAGCAGGTAGTCCATCGCCGCGAACGCCCCGTCGCGGTACTCGTCCCGTTTGGTGAAGTCGTACGCCAGGGCGAGCACCACGCCGTTGTTGGCCACCAGGCCGTTGGAACCCCACTCGTACGAGCCGTCGGCCGTGCGGTACGGCGCCGGGTAGCCCATGGCCGCCATCTGCGCCAGGTGGCTGTCGGCGGTCGTGGTGATCGCCGTCCGGATCGCGGCGACGTCCGCCGCCGGCAGGTCGGTGGGCACCACCGCGAGCGTGATGTCGCCGAGCGCCCCCGTCGAAGCCCAGTCGAAGCCGTGCGTGGTGAAGCTCTTCCCGCGGTAGAGCGGAGAACCGGTGACGTCGGCGCGGTAGGCGCTCGTCCCGGTGGTGGTGAACAGTTCCGCGGCGGCCCAGTAGAACTCGTCGGTCACCGTGCTGTCGCTGTAGGTGCCGCCGCCGGTGCCGTCGTTCGGGTCGGCCAGGACGTTCGGGTTGGCCTTTGCCGCCGTGTACGCCTTCTCGGCCGCGGCGAGCAGCTTCGCCGAGTACGCCGGATCGATGGTCCGCCAGAGCCGGGACGCCTGCGCCGCGACCGCGGCCATGTTGAGCGTCGCGGCCGTGCTCGGCGGCGACAGCCGGCGCGGCTGGCTGTCCTGGTCGGGCCGGGTGGGCAGGGCCGTCCACTGCGCGTCGTGGATCTTGTGGTGCACCATGCCCGCGGCCGGTTTCCCGTCCGGCACCTGCATTTCGAGGAGGAAGTCGACTTCCCAGCGAGCCTCGTCGAGGATGTCGGGCACGCCGTTGGCCCGTTCCGGGATCGCCAGCTTGCCGTCGCCCAGCGCGCTCGCGTCGCCGAGGCGCAGTGCGCGTTCGTACTCGTCGAGCAGCTCCCACGTCGCGATGCCGCCGTTGACGACGTACTTGCCGTGGTCGCCCGCGTCGTACCAGCCGCCGCGCACGTCGAGCGTGTAGCCGCAGTCCAGGTCCGACCGGCAGGGAACGTTGTCGTCACCTTGGTTCGGCGCGACGTTCACGTGCCCGGCCGGGCGCGCGTAGGCGGCGCCCACGTACTGGGCGTCGATCGCGATCCCGCTGCGCTGGTGGTAGAAGAAGGCCAGCGAGTCGGAGCGCAGCTTCTGCGGCCCGGTCGCGGAGATGTCGAACGGGAAGCTGGTTTCGGATCCGGCGCTCAGCGTGTAGCCGGTCCCCGCGGTGTCGTAGGCGGAGAAGTCGATTTCGTGCACGCTCTCGCCGGAGGCCGCGTCCGCGCCGCGCGGCGTGGTCCGGCCGGTGGCCACGGCGGTCCCCGCCGAGTTCTTCAGCGTCCAGGTCTGCGGGTCGGTCGCGTCGCTGATCAGCGTGGCCCGCTTGGGCAGGCCGGGTGCGTAGCTTTCCTGGTTCACCCGGATGCCGCTGGTCGGCGGCAGGCCGCCGGGCGGGACGACGCCGCCGACGAGGGAGATGTTGTCGAGGCAGACGGTGTTGGCGGCGGACTGGCCGCCGAACCAGAACGCCAGCTGACCGTTGCCCGCGGCCGGGAAGTCCAAAGTGGACGTGAAGGTGACCGCGAAGTGCTGCGTCGACGGCGTCACCGTGAAGTCGGTCCGCGAAATCTGCCGGTAGGGTGAAACGGCCTCACCCGCGACGGCGGAGATCGGCTGGGTGGTGGTCGCGTGCGCGTCGAAGGTCAGGGTGTACTGCTGTCCCGCCTCGAACGGCACCCCGTTCTGGCCGGCCAGCGCGTCGTACCCGTTGGCCGTGCCGCCGGGGACGCCGGTGCAGAACTCGCCGCCGGTGACGCGGCCGGTCGTGCCCGCCCCGGCCCACCACGGGTCGAGGCTGCCGCCGTCGAAGGTACCGTTGAGCAGGCGTTCGTAGTCCGCGGCGGAGGCGGGCGCGGTGCCTCCCGCGAGCCCGAGTGCCACCGCGATCAGCAGGGCCGGCCCGGCCCTCAGTTTCCTTGCCCGCATTCGCCATCTCCTCGTGGTCGGTGCCGTGGATGGTGATCCGGACTGAGAGCGCTCCCAGACGACGACGGTAACCGGTGCCCCGTGCGCTTGGCAATCGACGGCGAAACTTTTCGACGCTCGGCTACCGCGGGCGCGTCACGACTGCTTCTTCTTCTCGGCCCGCACGAGCCCGCCACCGATGATCAGGCGCTGGATCTCGCTGGTGCCTTCGTACAGCCGCATCAGCCGGACGTCGCGGTAGATGCGCTCGACCGGGACCTCCCGCAGGTAGCCGGACCCGCCGTGGACCTGCACCGCCAGATCGGCGGTCTTCCCGGCCATCTCGGTGCAGAACAGCTTCGCCGCCGACGGCGCGATCCGCCGGTCCTCCCCCGTCACGTACAGCCGAGCCGCCTCACGAGCCAGTGCGCGCCCGGCGAGGACGCCGGTCTGCTGGTCGGCGAGCATCGCCTGCACCAGCTGGAAGTCCCCGATCGGCGTGCCGCCCTGCGTCGCGGTGGCGGCGTAGGCGACCGACTCGTCCAGCGCCCGCCGCGCCGCGCCGACGGCCAGCCCGGCCAGGTGGATGCGCCCGCGGGCCAGCGACGTCATCGCCGCCTGGTACCCGACGTCGCCGTCCCCGCCGACCAGCGCCTCCGGGCCCACGCGGACCTGGGAGAACGTGACGTCGGCGGTGCGCGAGCCCTCTTGGCCCATCTTGGCGTCCTTCGGGCCGACCGTGATGCCCGGCGTGTCGGCGGGGACCAGGAACACCGCGATGCCGGTGCCGGCTTCCGACGCCGGCTTCGTGCGGGCGAAGACCACGAACAGCCCGGCCTCGGTGGCGTTGGTGATGAACTGCTTGCCGCCGTCGAGCACCCAGCCGTCGCCGTCCGGCTTCGCGGTCGTGCGCAGGCCCGCCGGGTTGGAGCCCGCGCCGGGCTCGGTGAGGGCGAACGACGCGACGACGTCACCGGAGGCGATGCCGGGCAGCCACCGCGCCCGCTGCTCTTCGGTCCCGAACCCGACCAGGACCTGTCCGGCGATGCCGTTGTTCGTGCCGAACATCGACCGCAGCGACAGCGACGTGTAGCCCAGCACCATCGCGACCTCGACGTCCTGGACCAGGTCCAGGCCCAGCCCGCCCCACTCCTGCGGGATCGCGTACCCGAACAACCCCATCTCCGCGGCCTGCCGCCGCAGGTCGCCGGGGATGGCGTCGGTGGTCATGATCTCGACCTCGCGAGGCATGACGCGGGTGCGCACGAAGTCGTCGATCTGGCCGAGCACGGCCGCGAACACGTCGTCGGGGACGTCGGGGTTGCCGGTGTACATGGCTCCACTATCGAACGCGGGCCGGGATCAGTCCACCGCGGCCCCGGCCGCGCGGAAGCGGGTCCGCAGCTCGCCGAGCCCGTCGACGCGGCTGGTGAGCACGTCGCCGGCGGTGAGGTAGCGCGGGGGCGCGCGGCGGTTGCCGACGCCGGCCGGGGTGCCCGTGAAGATCAGGTCGCCCGGCAGCAGCCGGCACACCGCCGAGAGCCGGGACACCAGCTCCGGGACGCCGAAGATCATGTCCGCGAGCGACGCCTTCTGCACCACTTCGTCGTTGAGCAGGCAGGTGATCGCGGCGTCGGGGGCGAGCTCGGTGACCAGGTGCGGGCCGGTCGGGCCGAAGCCGGGGAACGACTTGGCCAGCGAGAACTGCGGCGGCTCGCCGAGCGACTGGAGCCGCCGCTCCGAGAGGTCCTGCCCGACCGTGAACCCGGCGACGTGCCCGAGGGCGGCCTCCTCGCCGATCCGGTGCCCGCCCCGCCCGATCACCGCGACCAGCTCGACCTCCCAGTCGACCCGGTCGCCGGGCAGCTCGACCGTCTCCTGTGGACCCGCGACGCAGGTCGGGAACTTGGTGAACACCAGCGGGTCGGCCGGGGGCTCGAACCCGGCTTCGACGGCGTGCGGCGGGTAGTTGAGCGCCACGGCGAAGACCTGCCGCGGCCGCGGCACGGGCGGTCCCAGCAGCGCCGGGTCGTACGGGCTCGACGCCTCGGGCGCGGACCCGGCCCACTCGGTGAACGCCGCCCAGTTCTCCAGGACGTCCATCGGGTCCGGGCCGAAGCCGCCGGCGTCGAAGACGTCCAGGGCCCGGTCGCCGGTGATCAGCGCGGCGCGGCCGCCGAGGTTCGCCAGGCGCATCACGCACCCCCGGCCGGGGGCGGCGTCCCGTAGGCGTCCTCCCACGACACGACCCGGTTGCGCAGCACGCCGAGCTTCTCGATTTCGGCCTCGACCACGTCCCCGGGCTTCAGGTAGTGCGCGAACGGGTCGTCGGTGCTCGCGGCGACGCCGGCCACCGTGCCGGTCGTGATCAGGTCGCCCGCGCTGTAGACCTGCGGCGAGTGGTAGGCCACCAGCTCCGGGATCGTCACGGACATGCGCGAGGTGTTCGACTTCTGCCGCACCTGGCCGTTCACCCGCAGCTCCATGTCCAGGTCGTGCGGGTCGCCGACCTCGTCGGCGGTGACGATGTACGGGCCGATCGGGCAGAACGTGTCGATCGCCTTGGAGAAGGAGAACACCCCCGACTCCATCTCGCGCCGCTGGATGTCGCGGGCGGTGATGTCGTTGAACACGAGGTACCCGGCGATGTGCCCGGCCGCCTGCTCCGCGGTGAAAAACTTGCCGGGTTTCCCGATCACGACGGCCATTTCGAGCTCGTAGTCGAGTTCGCGGGTCAGGTGCGACGGGTACACGACCGGGTCGCCGGGACCGATGATCGCGTCGACGTTCTGGAAGAACACGATGCCCTTGTTGACCGGGTGCGACCAGTTGACCCGCGCGAGGTCGTCGTGGTGCTCGCGGAAGTTCCCCGCCGTGTGGAAGAACTTCTTCGGCACGATCGGCGCCCGCAGGCGCACCTCCGACGCGCGGAAGCGGCGCCCGGTCTCGGGCACGCTCCCGCCGCGTTCGAAGAACTCGCGGGCCGAGGCGGTGTCGAGTTCCAGGACCAGGTCGTCGGCGAGCCGGCCGACCAGGCCGTCGTCGAAGGTCACGAGCTTCACGGGCGCTCCACGGGGACGGTGGTTCGGAAGACGCGCAGCTGGAGGGCGAGCGTCGCGTAGTAGCCCACCAGCGTGGTCAGCTCGACGGCCACGCGGTTGCCAATGGTTGGCACGGTCTCGGCGTAGGTCACGTCGTCGACGTCGCCGTCCAGCAGGGCCAGCACGAACCGCAGGGCCGCCGCTTCGACGTCGTCGAGGCCGTCGGGCAGGGTGCGCGTGGCGATCGCGGCGAGCTGGGCGTCGGTGACCCCGGCGGCGCGGGCGGCGGGCTCGTGCGCGTACCGCTCGAACGCGCAGTCCCAGCGCGCCGCGACCGCCAGGATCGCCAGCTCCCGCACCCGGTCGCCGAGCGTCGTCTCGTACCGCACCGCCGCGCCCAGCCGCTGCAGCGCCTGCCCGGTCGGCGGCGCGAACAGCATCGCGTTGAACGGCCCGGTCAGCACGCCCGCGGCGTCGGTGAGCGGGAACGGGCCACCCGCGCGCGGGCCGGCGGTGATGGCCTCGCGCAGGGCGCGCTGGTCCTCGGACAGGTCGGCCGGAGTCAGCCCGGGCAGTCTCGTCATGGCCCGATCCCACCAGCGCCGCACCCGGGCGGGCGCCGGTCTGCCATTGAATGGCACACCCGTTCCGCGTCGAGGAGCCGCACCTTAGCGTCGCGACCAGGTCGGGAGAGCGGGAGCGGAAGTGGACTGGCTGGGTCTGCGGGGCAAGGGCGCGCTGGTCGCCGGCGCGGGCGGGATCGGCGGCGCGACCGCCCTCGCGCTCGCCGGGGCCGGGGCGGACGTCGTCGTCGCCGACCGCGACGCGCGGCGGCTCGGCGAGCTGGGCCTCCGCACCCTCGAAGCCGACCTCGCCGACGCCGACAGCGCCCGCGACTGCGTCACCCGCGCCGACGAACTGCTGGGCCGCCTCGACATCTTCGTCCACGCGGTCGGCGTCAACGACCGCAGGCCGGTCCTCGAAACCCCGGACGACGTCTGGCGCCGGATCACCGCGGTCAACGTCGACAGCGCGTTCTGGACCGGCAAGGCGGCGGGCGAGCTGATGGTCGCCCGCGGGTACGGCCGGATCGTCTACCTGTCCTCGGTGTCCGGCCTGCTCGCCCACCCGCACCACGCGCCCTACGCCGCGAGCAAGGGCGCGGTCAACCAGCTCTGCCGGGTGATGGCCCGCGAGTGGGCGGCCTCCGGCGTCACGGTCAACGCCGTCGCGCCCGGCTACACCGAGACCGCGCTGACCCGCGAACACCTCGAAAAACCCGGTGTCCGCGACGGCCTCACCGCGCTCGTCCCGGCCGGGCGGCTGGGCACCACCGAAGACCTGACCGGTCCGATCCTGTTCCTCTGCTCCGACCACGCCGCGTTCGTCACGGGCCACGTCCTGTACGCCGACGGCGGCCGCACCCTCGTCTGAAGGAGTCCTTCGTGCGTTTCACCGGCAAGACCGTCCTCGTCACCGGCGCCGGCACCGGGTTCGGTGCCGAGCTCGCCGTCCGGGCCGCGACCGAGGGTGCCGACGTCGCCGTGCACTACCGCGGCTCGCTCGCCGGTGCCGAACGCACCGCGGCCCGCGTCGAAGAGCTGGGCCGCAAGGCTTTCCTCGTCCAGGCCGACATCTCCGAGCACGCGCAGGTCCGCCGGATGGCCGACGAGGTGTGGAGCCACTTCGGCCGGGTCGACGTCGCGGTCAACAACGTCGGCGACGTCGCCCGCGACCAGATGTCCTGGCGGGACCTCACCGAGGAGTCGGTCGACCACGTCCTCGCCGTCGACATCAAGGGCACGCTGCTGTGCACGCACGAGTTCGGCGACCGGATGCTCGCCCAGGGCGGCGGCGCGATCGTGAACATCGGCTCGACCGTCGTCGCGCGCGGCAGCGCCCGCGCCCCGCAGTACGCGGCGGCGAAGGCGGGGATCATCGGCCTGACCAAGTCCTACGCCCACGCCTTCGCACCCACCGTGCGGGTGAACGTGTTCGCGCCCGGCTTCATCGAAACCGAAGCCACGCTCGGGCGGGAGGACTGGAAGACCGGCCGCGCCGAGAAGCTGCGCGACGCCACCCCGATGGGCCGCATCCCGAAGCCCGCAGAGCTCGCCGGCGCGGCGCTGTTCCTCGCCACCGAGGACGCCGGGCACATCACCGGCGGTTTCCTGGTCGCCGACGGCGGCTACACCATGCTCGGCGCATGATTTCGCCAAGGAGGACGGACATGGCATCCAGAGTGGTCTTCACCGGCGGCCGGGTCTTCGACGGCAGCGGCTCCCCCGCGGTCCCGGCCGACGTCGTGGTCCGCGGCGACCGGATCGAGAGCGTGGGCCCCCGCATCGACCTCACCCCGGACGATCAGGTGGTCGACTGCCGCGGCGCGACGGTCATGCCCGGTCTGGTCGAGTCGCACTGCCACCTGACGTTCCCCTCTGCCGTCGGGCACATCGACCCGTCGTTCAACCCGCCGGTCGACGTGAGTTTCTTCCGCCACCTGCCGAGTCCGGACGAGCACCTGGCGCTCGCCGAGCGCAACGCCCGGATACTCCTGGACCACGGGTTCACCAGCGCCTACTCGGCGGGGTCCTTGACGCCGGTGCCGACCGAGGTGCGGCTGCGCGACCGGATCGCCACCGGCCTCGCCGTCGGGCCCCGCATGCGGGCGGCGTCGTTCGAACGGGACAACAACCCGGTCCGGCTGGGCCCGGACGGACCGGCGCCGCAGGAAACCGGTCCGGCCGCCGTCCGCGCGTTCATCCGCGAGCAGGCCGAACTCGGCTTCGACAGCGTGAAGCTGTTGATGAGCAACGACGACGTCTTCTTCGAGGGCGGCTCGATGGTCACCCAGTACAGCGCCGAGGAGGCGGACGCGGCCGGCGAGCAGGCGCGTGAGTCCGGGGTGTGGCTCAACTGCCACGCCCAGTCCCCGGAGTCGATCAAGCTCGCCGTGCGAGCCGGGTTCCGCTCGATCTACCACTGCTCCTACGCCGACTCCGAGGCCATCGACCTGCTGGAAGAGCACAAGGACTCGATCTTCCTCTCCCCCGCCGTCGGCATCATGTGGGCCAACGTCCACGAGGGCGCCGAGTTCGGGATCGACGCGGAGGAGATCGGCTCGGTGAAGTCCCTCGAAGCGATGGAGCAGCTGTACCCGGAGCTGCGCAAGCGCGGGTTGCGGGTGCTGCCCGGCGGGGACTACGGGTTCCCGAACAACCCCATCGGGCGCAACGCCCGCGACCTCGAGCTGTTCGTCCGGCTCTTCGGCTACTCCCCTGCCGAAGCGTTGCGGGCGACCACGTTCCACGGCGGGCAGGTGATGGACCTGCCGGTCGGGTTGCTCACCGACGGCTATTTCGCCGACGTCCTCGTCGTCCGCGGCGACCCGGCTTCGGACGTCACGCTCCTGCAGGATCCGGCCAACCTCGAAGTGATCATGCAGGGTGGCCGGTTCCACAAGGCGGCCGCGTGATCTACCGCGAGGTGCCGGGCTTCCGGCCCCTGGAGCTGGACCTGACCGAGCCGGACGACCCGGTCGCGACGATCGTGTACTTGCACGGCGGCGGCTGGCGGCGCGGCTCGCGGCGCACGCCGCTGCCCGGCTTCGAAAAGCTGACCGACGAGCTGGTGGCACAGGGGTTCCGGGTCGCCGCGGCCGACTACCGGCTGAGCGGGGAGGCGATCTTCCCGGCGCCGCTGGACGACGTGCGGGCCGCGATCGACTTCGTCCGGGACGAGCGCCCGCTGTTCGTCTGGGGCGAGTCGGCGGGCGCGCACCTCGGTCTGCTGGCCGCGCTGACCGGGTCCGAAGTGGACGGTGTGGTCGCGTGGTTCCCGCCGACCGACCTGCTCGGCCTGACCGGCGACGTTTCCCGCGAAGCCCTCCTGCTGGGCGCGACCCCCGAGTCGGTGCCGGACCTCGCGCGTGAAGCGAGCCCGCTGACGCACGCCCACGCCGGCGCACCACCGGTCCTGCTGATGCACGGCGAGGACGACGACCTCGTGCCGCCGTCGCAGAGCGTCCGGCTCGCGGAGGCGTTGCGGGCGGTGGGTGCGCCGGTGGAACTCCACCTGGTGCCCGGCGCCCGCCACCGCTGGGAAGGCACCGATCCCGCGGCCGTGGTCGCCACCTCCGTCAAGTTCCTGCGCGCTCGGTGAAGTGCCCGAGCCGGAAAAGCGGGTCCGTCGTTCCGCCCGGCCGGTCTTCCGGGTGCGCTTCGACCGCGGTCATCGACGACGGCAGCTCGATCGGCAGCCGGCCCTCGGCTTTCGCGTGCCCGAAGACGACGTCCAGGACGGCGTCGTCGGCCGCGCCGAAGTCGGCCAGCAGTGCGGCGGCGTCCACCAGTTCCGGGAGGACGGCGGCCCGGTCGAGGAAGACGTCGATGACGGTCGGCACGGTGGCCATCAGCGTGCGCAGGTGGTCGCTCAGCTCGCGGGGCAGGTCGAGGCGCCCCTGGTGGAAGAACGCCTCCGGGAGCCGGGCGCGAGGCTCGTACGGCGTGCCGATCCGCACCAGCGCCGCGTCCGCCTCGGCCGGCGTGTCCACTACGGATGCATAGCGGGCCGCGACAGCCGGGTCGATCCCTTCGACGTAGAGCCGGATTCCCGGCTCCAGCAGTGATCCGGCGAGCAGGACCATCGACCGGCGTTGCGCGTCGGCCCCCGCGGCGGCGAAGTCGGCCCGGCCGACCGTGGCGATCGCGTGGCTCTCGTCGACATCCGGATTCTCGAACAGCCCGAGCCGGAACATCAGGCTCAGCACGCGCCCGGCGGACTCGTCGATCCGCGCCTCCGGGACCCGGCCGGACTCCACCAGCCGCGTGACGACGTCCGGGCACCACTCGCCGCCGAACTGGTCGACACCCGCGTCGAGCAGCCGCAGCACGCGTCCGGCGACGTCGAGGTGCTCGGCGCCCCACGCCCGGGCGGGCCACACCGAGCCGTCCGGCAGCGTCGTGTCGGTGAGCAGCCCGAAGTCGGTGCACACCAGGCCGTCGAAGCCTTCGGCACGCCGCAGCTGCCCGGCGATCACCTCGCGGTCGAAGGCGAACCCGACGCCGTCGAGTCCGGGTACGCCGACCGGGCGGCCGTAGTACGGCATCACCGCGGCCGCCCCGGCCCGCAGCGCCGGGCGGAAGACTTCGCGGTGCTGCTCGTAGCGCCCGTCGGGGTAGACCTGGTCCTTGCCGGACGCGAAGTGCGCGTCCTCCCCGCCGGCTTGCGGGCCGGCGCCCGGCCAGTGCTTGACCATCGCCGCGACCGACCCGGGCCCCAAGTCGTTGCCCTGCAAGCCTTCGACGTACGCGGCGGCGAGGCCGGCGACCACGTCCGGGTCGGCGCCGAACGTGCCGGACGTGCGGCACCACCGCGGTTCGGTCGCCAGGTCGGCCATCGGGTGCAGCGCCAGCCGGATCCCGACCGCCGTGTACTCGGCCCGCACCACTTCGGCGAACGCGCGCACGGCACCGGCGTCGGCCAGCGCGCCGAACCCGAGCGGTTCGGGCCAGCGGGAACAACCCCCCGAAGGCACCGACGTCAGCGGGTTCTCGTTCGCCGAGTGCCGAGGGTCCGACGAGACGAGCACCGGGATGCCCAGCCGGCTGCCGGCCGCCATCCGCTGGACGTCGTTGTGCCAGCGGGAAAGGGAACCCGCCGGCACGGGTGCCATCAGGGACAGGCAGCGAACGTGCCGGTCCCGCACCACTTCCGTCGTCGGCGCGGTCGGCAACGGCCCAGCCGGCTCCTCGACGAACTCCCCCTCGGGGGTGACCGCCACCGGGGCGTGGAAGAGCAGTCCGGCCTTCTCCGGCAAGGTCATCCGGCCGAGCAGGTCGCGGACGCGCTCGCCGGCGGGCCGCGCGGGATCCTGGTACGGGAACATGCGGCCGAGCATGACCGCCCGTCCGGGGCGGTGCCCATCGGCGTGCCGGCCAATGGCACGTCAGTGCGCGCCCAGCTCCCGCGAGATGCCGCGCGCCGCCGTCTGGACGGCCAGGCCGAGGTGCCGGGGCTGGGCGACCCGCTTGGGCACGAGCACGCCGAGGACGCCGGCCAGGACGTCACCGCGGCCGAAGATCGGGGCGGCGACCGACACGATCGCCACGGTCTCGTCCTGGCGGCGGAAGATCGCGAGCCGTTCCCGCCGGACCTCGGCCAGGGTGCGGCGCAGCTTCTCGGCGGGGATCAGCCGGTTGTCCGGCTCGCTGTAGACCGGCTTGGCCAGCAGCTCCTCCTGCACCTCGCGCGGCGCGAACGCCAGCAGCGCCAGCCCGACTCCCGTCGAGTGCAGGGGAAGCCGGCCGCCGGTGCGGTAGTCGACCGGCGCGGCCTGGTGCCCGGAGAGCCGCTCGACCAGCAGGGCCTGCATGCCGTCGCGGACCGCCAGCTGGACGTGCTGGTGGGTGACCTCGGCGAGGTCGTTCATGAACGGGAGGGCGACCTGGCGCAGGCCGTGCCCGCGCGGGGCCAGCGTCGCCACCTCCAGCAGGCGCAGGCCGACGCAGAAGCGGCCGTGGTCGTCACGCTCGAGAGCGCCCCACTCGCGCAGCCGGTTCGCCAGCCGCAGCGCCGAACTGGGCGGCATCTCGCAGCGCCGGCTCAGCTCCGCGAGCGAGAGCGCGCGGTGGTCGGCGTCGAACGCGGCCAGCAGGGCCAGCGCCCGGTCGACGACCGGCTCCCCGTGCGCCGGCCGACGGCCCCGCTTTCCATTGGTTGGCACAAGCGGTGACCGTACCCGACGTCGCTGGTCATCCTTCCCGGCAACCGTGCGAAAGGTGCCCGACGATGCGCGCTTCCCTCGAGTCCACGTCCGTCAGCCCCGGTCCGGCCCTCCCCCGCCGGGGATTCCTGGTCTTCCTCGGCCTCGCGGCGGTCGGTGCCGCGATGGCGAACCTGGTCCCCGCGGTGCTGACCTCGTCCCTGAAGGCCACCGAGCTCGACGCCGCCCGCGCGACCACGACGGTCTCCGTGGTCACCGGCGTCGGCGCGCTGGCCTCGCTGGTGGCGTTCCCCTCGCTGGGCCGCCTGAGCGACCGCACGACCAGCCGTCTCGGGCGGCGGCGGCCGTTCCTCCTGCTGGGGGCCGTCCTGTTCGCGGTCGGGGCGGTGGTCATGCTTCTTGCTGGGAACACGGCGGTGCTGACGCTGTCCGCGGTCGCGACGTTCACCGGGTTCAGCTCGGTGACGGTGGCCTGCACGGCGGTGCTGGCCGACCAGCTCCCGCCGCACCGGCGCGGGCCGGCGTCGGCGGTGCTCGGGCTGAGCCTGCCGCTGGGCGCCGTCCTCGGCCTGTTCGTCGCCCAGCTGGTCGCCCCGGACCTCGCCGCGATGATCCTGCTCCCCGCCGGAGCGGCCATCGCGGGAACGCTGCTGCTGTTCGGGTTCCTCGCCGACCAGCCGATCTCGGAGCGCCCGCCGGCTCAGGCGCTGGTCAAGACGTTCTGGGTGAACCCGCGCCGCCGCCCCGACTTCGCGTGGGCGTGGGCGAGCCGGCTGCTGGTGTTCCTCGGCGTCGCGGCGATCCAGGCGTACCAGACCTTCTACCTCATCCTGGTGCTGCACTTCGCGCCGGAGCAGGTGGCCGGCGCGGTGTTCCTGTCCACTTTGGTCCTGACCGCGGCGGCGGTGGTGTTCGCCCCGATCGCCGGCAAGCTGTCCGACCGCGTCCGCCGCCGCAAGCCGTTCGTGGTGGCCGCCGCGCTGATCTTCGCGGTGGGGCTGGTCATGGCCGCGTTCGCCCATTCCTTCCCGGCGTTCCTGGTCGCGGTCGGCGTCGTCGGGCTCGGCCAGGGGGTGTACCTGAGCGTGGACATCGCGCTGGTCACCCAGCTGGTCCCGGACCCGGCCAACCCGGCGAAGGACCTGGGCCTGATGAACATCGCGAACACGCTGCCGAGCTCGCTGGTGCCCGCGGTGGCCCCGGCGATCCTGGCGATCGGCGCGACCCCGGAGGCACCCCAGAACTTCGCGGCGCTGTTCATTTTCGGTGCGGCCGCCGGGCTTCTCGGTGCGGCGTTGATCCCGCCGATCCGCAAGGTCGCGTGATGTCGGCGGGCGGGGTGGGCGGCTCGGGCGAGGTCGCGCCTGAGCGCGGTCGGCGTCGTGACCGCCGACCGCGCGGCCTGGCGAGCACCCGAGCACACCCGCCGTCAGTTCGCGGTCTCGCCGAGAATGCCGCTGACGTAACGCAGTTCGCCCATGCGCAAGTCGTCGTCCGTCAAGGGCGGAAGGTCGTGGGCGGCGAGCAGGTCCCGGGTGGTGACCGCGTCCAGCGTCCAGCCTCGGGCGGCCAGGTAGGGACCCGCCTCGTTGCGCTCGCCGAAGTGCCGCAGCCGTGTCATGTCGGTGTCGAAACCGTGCTCGCGCCAGAGTTCGGAGATGCCGTCGAGGCGTTGCTTCGTCTTGCTCTCGGCGCCCGGTCGCGGGTTCGGCCTGCTTTCGGTGGCCACCCGGCTCCCCGGCGCGCTGAGCTCGGTGACGGTGTCCAGCAGGCGGTCCTGCGCCTCGGGCGGCAGGTAACCCAGCAGGCCTTCGGCGCTCCACGCGCTCGGCCGGGCCGGGTCGAAGCCGGCGGTGCGCAGGGCGGCGGGCCAGTCGTCGCGCAGGTCGGCCGCGACCACCCGCCGGTCGGCGGTCGGTTCGGCACCCAGCTCGGCCAGCGCGCGGGTCTTGAACCCGACGACCCGCGGCTGGTCGAGCTCGTACACCACGGTCCCGGCCGGCCAGGGCAGCCGGTACGCGCGGGAATCCAGGCCCGAAGCCAGGATCACGACCTGGGTGATACCCGCGTCCGTCGCCTCGAGGAAGAACTCGTCGTAGAACCGGGTCCGCACCTTGGCTCCGTCGATCGCCGTCCGGTCCACCAGGTCGCCGGGCGGCAGTTCGCCGGTCGCCAGCCGGGTGAGGAGATCGATGCCGACCGCCCGGACGAGCGGGGCGGCGAACGGGTCGTCGATGAGCGAATCCGTGCGGGTCGCGATCGCCCGGGCCATCGCGGCCATGGTCGCGGTCGCGCCGACACTTGACGCGAGGTCCCAGTCGGAAGTCATCAGCGGACCGTAGTGGACGCTCGTGACCGCCTGGCTAAAGTGAGAGCGGTGACCGCTCGTTTGCCTCGCGACCGGGGTTCCCGCGGCCGCGTCCTCGACGCGGCGCGCGCGGTGTTCGTCACCGAGGGCCTGGCGGTGCCGGTCCGGGAGATCGCCCGGCGCGCCGACGTCGGACCCGCGACCGTCTACCGGCATTTCCCCACCAAGGAAACGCTCGTCGCCGCGGTGTTCACCGAGCAGGCCTCGGCCTGGCAGTCCGCTGTGGACGAAGGGCTCACCGACCCCGATCCCGGGCGCGGCTTCCGCGTAGCGGTCGGGAAGCTCTGTGCGCTGCAAGCACGCGACCACGGCTTCACGACGGCCGTCAAGTCCGCCTTCCCGCGCGCGGTGGACCTGACCGCGATGCGGACGGCCTCGCTGACGTCCGCGGCGCGCCTGATCGACCGCGCCAAGGACTCCGGCCGCCTGCGCCCCGACGTCGGCCTGGCCGACCTGAACCTCGTGCTCACGGCCGACGCCGGCCTGCAGGCGAGCAACCCGGCGGCCCGGCGGCGGTTCGCCGCGCTCATGGTCCGCGGGTTCGAAGCCCGCCGATCACCCCTCGGCGAGGCGCTGGATCACTGAGCCCAGCCAAGCCTGGAGTTCGGCGAGGTCACCGAGGTCCGAGCGCAGCACCCGGCGGCGGGTCGAGACCCCGAGCACGAAGGCGTCGATCGCGGCGGCTCGGTTACGCGCCTCGGCGTCGTCCAGGCCACTGTCGCGCAGGTAGCCGCGCAACGGCTCCAGCGAGTTCGCGTCGAGGAACGCGGCCAGCGCCTCCGCCGCCTCCGGGCGCTCGCCCGACGCGCGTTGCAGCACCAGCAGCGGGTCCTCCCCCGGCTCGCCGGACCAGCGCCGGACGATGCTCGCCGCGAGCCGCGAACCCAGCTCGGCGCGGTCGCCGTCGAAGGAGTCCTCGACCGGGATCTCCACCCGGGTCGCCGCCAGGAAAAGGCCTTCCTTGCCCCCGAAGTAGCGCGTGATGAGGTTGGGTGACACGCCGGCCGCGTCGGCCACGCCCTTGACCGTGATCGCCGTGTAGCCGTGCCGGGCGAACTGCCGTCGCGCCTGCTCGAGGATCCGCTGCCGGGTCGCCGCCGCGTCGCGTGAAGTCATGTGTACGAGCATACACATCATGTGTATCGTCGTACACATGATGGACGAACTGCGGGACCGGCTGCGGCGGACCCGGCGGGTCACGACCCCCTGGAGCGCCGACGAAACGCGCGGCATCACCGGCGCCCGGCTCGACGAGCTGCTCGCGCGCTGGGCCGATGACTACGACTGGGACGGGCCCGAGCACCGCATCCGGGAACTCCCCTGGGTCAGCGTGGGCGGCCTGCGGGTGATCCACCAGCGGTCGGCGGATCCCGGCGCGCCGGTCGTCGTGCTGCTGCACGGCTGGCCGGACTCGGCGCTGCGGTTCGAACGCGTCCTGCCCCTGCTCACGGACGTGCACGTGGTGGTCCCCGCGCTGCCGGGCTTCCCGTTCGCGGCCCCGCTCACCGCGCCCGGTACGTCGGCCGGCCGGATCGCCGGGGTCGTCGCGGACGCTCTCGCCGAACTCGGCTACCCGCGGTACACGCTGTCGGGCGGCGACGTCGGCGGCACCGTCGCGGAGATCCTCGCGGGCGACCACCCGGACCGGGTGGCGGCGCTGCACCTCACGAACGTCGCCCCGCAGCGCGCGCTCACGGCGGACCCGGCGACGCTCGCCCCCGACGCGGCCGCCCACCTCGGCCGGGCGGCGCGGTGGTTCCGCGCGGAG
Organism: Amycolatopsis sp. cmx-4-37; assembly: GCA_049998055.1. Taxonomy (GTDB): domain Bacteria; phylum Actinomycetota; class Actinomycetes; order Mycobacteriales; family Pseudonocardiaceae; genus Amycolatopsis. The sequence goes on from JAEBEK010000001.1 coordinate 575,962, forward strand.
GGCGGCTACATCGCCGAGCAGTCCACGCGGCCGAACACCCTCGCCGTCGCCCTCGGCGACTCCCCCGCCGGCCTCGCGGCGTGGATCGCCGAGAAACTCGAGTCCTGGTCGGACGCATCGGCGTTCACCGCGGACGAGCTGCTCACGTGGATCACCGCCTACTGGGTCACCGGCACGATCGGCACCTCGTTCACGACGTACACCGAACCGGCCACCCTCCCGGACCGGATCGAGACACCGACCGTGCTGTCGATCTTCCCGCACGACATCAAGCCGGAGCCGCGGAGCTACGCCGAAGCGTTCTTGAACGTCCGCGAGTACCGGGAACACCCGGCGGGCGGCCACTTCGCCGCCTGGGAACAGCCCGAGGCCTACGCACGCGACCTGCTCCGCGCCGTCGAGCTGAGCGGCTAGTTCCCGTACCGGGCGGCGAGACCAGCCGGTCGGCGCGCATGCGAGGACCCTGACGAATACCCGACAGAAGGTGTCGTGACTCGCCGGAAAGCTGGTGCGTGCCTCGAACCGGGTGGATGCTCGGGGGGACCCGGCCGGCTGGTCGAGCTGGAAGGGACCGCGGTCTCGTAACGACGTATCGCTGACCGGAACGGATTACTCGAGACCAAGCCCCAAAGTGCTAGAGTCAGAGCCGAACCGTTCCTGTCAGCGAAACGAACCGAGGACCACGAGCTTGGCCGTCAACAGTACCGCCGGGCGCAAGCCCGCCGTCCCGTCGGACAACGCCGGCACCGAGGCCGCCGCTCGGGTGGCCGACGTGCTGCTCCTCTTCACCGGTGGCCCCCGGTACCTGGGCGTCAGCTCGATCAGCCGGGAACTCGACCTGTCGAAGGCGGTCGTCTACCGGATCCTGCAGTCGCTCGTCTCGCGCGAGATGCTGGCCACGGACGCCGGGGTGGCCGGCTACCGGCTCGGTCCCGCGGCCGTCGCGCTCGGGGCGAGCGCGCTGCGCCGGTTCGACGCCCGCGTCGCCGCCACCCCCGTCCTGCGGCGGCTGCGGGACGAGACCGGCGAGACCACCACCCTGTCCGGGCTGGTCGGCGACGAACGGGTGTACCTCGACCAGTTCGAGAGCCCGCGCGAGATCAAGATGACCGTGGAGATCGGCCGCCGGTTCCCGCTGCACGCCGGCTCCTCGGGCAAGGTGATCCTCGCATCCCTGCCGGAGGAGCGCCGGGAAGCGGTGCTGCACCGGGAGCTCCCCGCGCTGACCGAGCACACGATCACCACCGCCGAGCGGCTGCGGGAGGCCCTCGCCGAGGTGGCCCGCGACGGCGTCGCCGTCTCGCTCGGCGAACGGCAGCCCGGCGCGGGTTCGGTCGCCGCTCCCCTCTTCGGGCCGGACGGCGAGGTGCACGGCTCGGTCAGCATCTGCGGCCCGCAGTACCGCTTCACCCCCGACGCCGTCGGCCGCTACCGCGATCTCGTCCGCGAGGCCGCGGCGGAGATCCGGCAGAGCTGGGCCTGGCTGCAGGAGCCGGGCGGCCGGTAGGGAACCGGCCGCCCCGGCATCACTTGCCGCGCTTGAGGTACCGCCCCACGGGGTCGCCGGTGATCTTGCCGTCCGCGTACACGTGGTTCCCGCGCACGAACGTGTCGGTCACCTTCGCCGTCATGTCGAAGCCCTCGAACGGCGTGTACTCCTGCGTCGACTCCGACTCGGCCGCGCGCACGGTCCAGCGGACGTCCGGGTCGACCAGCGCGAAGTCGGCGTCGAAGCCCTCGGCGATCGTGCCCTTCTTCAGCAGTCCGTAGCGGCGGGCCGGGTTCCGCGACGTCAGCTGCGCGATCTTTTGCAGCGAAAGACCACGCTTCGTCCCTTCCCCGACCAGCCCCGGCAGCAGGTATTCGGCGCCACCGAAGCCGGACTTCGCCAGGAACACGTCGTCGCGGTCCGAGCCGAACTTCAGCTCGTCGCGGCAGCACGCGTGGTCGCTGACCACCCAGTCGACGTCGCCGGCGAGCACGTGCCGCCACAGCGCCTCGACGTCGTCGCGCTCGCGCAACGGCGGGTTGACCTTGCCGCCGATGCCCGACGCCGTGTCGACGTCCGCCAGCAGGTGCCCGATGGTCACCTCGCGCCGGAAGTCGATGTGCGGGAACGCCTTCCCCATCGTCAGCGCGGCCGACAGCGCCTTCTCCGACGACAGGTGCAGCAGGTTGATGTTGGGCAGCCCGGTCTCGTGCGCCAGGTAGGAGGCGATGGTGACGGCGAGGCCTTCGGAGTGCGGCGGCCGCGACGCGCTGTAGGCCCGCAGACCGGTCAGCGTGCCCTCCTGCTCGACCAGCTTGGTGTAGGCGGTCATGATCTCCGCCGTCTCGCAGTGCAGCGAAAGCGACAGGTGCGGCGCGTACTCGGTCAGCACCTCGCGGGCCTGCTGGACCCCGCGCATGACGAACTCGAAGTGCGCGATGTCGTAGCGCTCGTCCGGCGGGATCATCAGGAAGTCGCTCTGGCTGGTCGAGCGCCCGTGCAGCCCGTGGCTGCCGTAGAACATGAAGATCTTGAACGACGTGACGCCGAATTCCTCGACCAGGTAAGGGATCTCGGAGATGTGCTCCGAGCTCATCGGCGCGAGGTGGAAGGCGTAGTCGACGTACGCGTTCCCCTCGGACGCGCTGAGCACCTCGGGGAAGAAGTCGCGGTAGCTGCCGCCCTTGTTCAGGTAGTACTGGCCGGTCCGCATGTACGTCAGCGACGTCGTGACGCCGCCCTGCGCGCTCGCGCGGCTTTCGGTGCGGGTGTCCGTGGCCAGCTCGTTGTAGATGCCCCAGTGCTGGTGCGCGTCGACCACGCCGGGGAAGGCCAGCAGCCCGCGGCCGTCCACCACTTGTGCGACGTCGTCCGTGGGCAGGTTCGGCGCCACGCGCGTGATGGTGCCGTCGTCGACGGCGATGTCCAGCAGTTCGGGCTCGGATCCGTCGGCGTCGTCGGGGCGGACGACCCGGACGTTCTTCACGAGCAGTTCCGTCGTTGCCATGCTTCTCCTCAGCTTGTGGTGGTCAGGGATCGGCGCCGGGCGACGTCGCCGGCGGCCAGGTAGGCCAGCCCGAAGGCGGGCAGGAGTCCGTTGCCGGGCAGGTAGCCGGCGGCGCCGTGCCCGGAGATGCTCGCCGCGGCGCCACCCGCGGCGTAGAGCCCGGGGATCGGGCGGTCGTCGGCGTCGACGACGGCGGCGTGCTCGTCGACCAGCAGCCCGCCCTGGGTGTGGAACAACGCCGGCACCACGCGCACGGCGGCGTAGCGGCCGGACAGCGGGCGTTCCCAGTGGGTGCGGCCGTGCTCGTCGGCACGCTCGCCGCGCGCGATCGCGGCCACGGCGGCGATTTCTCCGGCCAGCGCATCGGCGGGCAAGCCGGTCGTCTTCGCCAATCCGAGAGCGTCGTCCGCCCAGACCAGCGCGCCGGCGGAGACCACGTCCCGGAAGTCCTGGAACGGCTGGCACTGCTCGAAGATCGTCTCGTCGAGCACGATCCAGCCGGTCGAGCCGGGCCGCGCGGCCAGCTCGGCGGCGTACTCGGAATAGCCGCGGGTCTCGTTGCCGAACCGGTGGCCTTCGAGGTCGATGAGGAACGCGCCGTGGATGATCGTCGCCCAGCCCACGAGGCTGCCCGCCTTCGCGGACACCGCGCCGTGGCCCTGGTAGGCGTCGAGGAACCCGGTGGCGGCACCGAACTTCTCGCCGATGCGCAGCGCGTCGCCGAGCGACTGCTCACTGCCCTGGTAGAGCGAACCCGAGATCTCCGGCAGGTGCTTCGCGACCAGGTCGGCGTCGGCGCCGAAGCCGTTGGTGGCCAGCAGCACCGCCCGGGTCGGGATCCCTTCCTCGGTCCCGTCGGGGTAGCGCACGACCGCCGCACGCACACCGTCCCCATCGGACAAGACGTCGACCAGCCGAGCCGGGGCGAGCAGCTCGATGTTTTCGTGCTCGGTCACGCGCCGGGCGAGGTGGTCGACGACGCCGGAGCCGTGGCGGCCGGGGATCGTGTGGCACCGGGGTACGGCGTGGCCGGGGTAGTTGAAGTCCGTCACGAGCGACAGCGGCAGCCCGACGGAGTCCGCGAGCCATTCGACGAGCGGGGCGCTCACCTCGGCCAGGGTGCGGGCCAAGCGCGGGTCGGCCTCCCCGTGCGTCTTGGCCATGATGTCGGCGACGAACCGCTCGGGTGAGTCGTCCACGCCCTCCGACGCCTGCCAGCGCGACCCGGCGCCGGGGAACATCGCCGTCGACATCGAGGTGTTGTTGCCGCGCCGGAAGTGTTCGCTCGCCTCGACGACCAGCACGCTGAGCCCCAGCTCCGCGGCCCGCAGAGCACCGGCGAGCCCGCCGCCCGCCCCGGCCACGACGAGGTCCGGTCCGTCGGTCACGAAACCTCCTCGACGGTGAGCAGCCGCATCGCCAGTTCGGTGGGATCGACGATGCGCGCGGGCAGCTCGACGGGTTCGACGTCGACGGCCGAGCAGCCGTTGATCACCGCCGTGGCCCCCGCTTCGGCGAGTTCGCCGACCGCCGTGCCGAGCGCCGAGTTCCACGTCTCGGTCTCGGCGATCGCGGAGAACGGCAGGTCCAGCACGCGGACGCCCGCGAAGTACTCGGTCAGCCGGTAGGCGGCGATGCGCTTCGCGAACTCCTCGGCGATCGCCTCGTTGCGCACGACCGCGCCGAACCGGACCCCCTTCGCGGCGAGGTGGGTCGCCGACAGCTTGAGCAGGCCGTGCACCGGCAACGGCGGCTCCGCGACGGCGTCGGGCACGGCCGGGTCCAGCACGCAGTCCGGGAAGGCCAGGTCCCAGCCGTCGCCGGCGGCCGCGAGGGCCGCGGCGACCTCGCGCTCGGACGCCCGTACGGACTCGCCGGTGTCCAAAGTGGCCGGTGCGGCCGGGCCGACGTCGCGCAGCTCGATCGTCAGGCCGGGCGGGGCGAGCCGGTCGTAGCGTTCCTGCCGCCGCCGGATCTCCTCGGGCGGCAGGTGGATGGGCGTCACCGCGAGGGCACGCATCAGTTCGGCTCCTTCTCTTCGGTCCCGGCCAGCTCGCGCAGCGCGGCGCCGACGCGGGGCAGGCCGGGCAGGTCGTGGCCCAGCGCGGCGGCGCGCTCCACGACGTGCGCGGGCAGCCACTTCCCGAGCAGGCCGACCAGGTCGGACTCGGTCAGCGGGTGGTGGTCGGCGTCCCCGACCGGGTTGGGCACTTCGCGGGTCAGCGACGTGCCGTCGTCGAACGCGACGGTGACGCGGGCGGCCCGCTCGTCCGGGAGCCGCGCGGTGAGGTCGGCGGCTTCCACGAGCCGCACCCGGCTCGCCAGCGCCCGGACGCCGGCTTCGCAGAGCGGGCTCTGCGGCCCGACTTCGCCGGTCAGCGCGGCGGTCGCCACGACGAACGGCGTCGAGAACATCGCCGAGAGCCGGTTCGACCAGTCCACACCGGACAGCCCGGCGCCCAGGACGTGGGTCTCCACCAGGATGTGCGTGATGCCCTCGGCCCGGAACCCCGGCCGGGAACGCAGCTCGAGCACGGCGTCCGCGGCGGGGTGGGTGAAGGAGCACGACGCGTGCCGCTTGAAGTAGCCACGCGTGATGTCCCACCGGCGGCCCAGGTCGGTGGTCAGCTCCCGCGCGTCGAACTCGCCGAGCACGGTTCCGAGCGAGAGCGCGGCCGTGCCGGTGACGCGGGCCATCCCGGCGGCCGCCATTCGCGCGGCGGCCAGCCCGGACGTCGCCGAGGCGCCCAGCCAGGCGTTGCGCACCGGGTTGCCCTGCGTCGCCGAGTCGAAGTGACCGGCGATCACCAGTCCGGCGGCGGTGTCGATGGCGGCCGACACCGCGCCGGGCGGGAGGCCGAGCAGCCGCGCGCAGCCGGCCGCCGCGCCGGGGACGCCCCAGCTGCCGTGCGGGTGCGCGCCCGCGCGCAGGGTGGTCGCCCGGCCGAACCGCGCCGCGACCTCGTACGCGGCCAGCAGCGCCGCCGCCGTGTCGGCGCCGGTGCTGTCCAGCTCGGCCGCCAGCGCCAGCACCGCGGGAAACCCGTGGGCGGCGGGGTGGCCCTTCGCGTACTTGTGGCCCTCGTCCAGCTCCAGCGAGACGAGCGCGACGCCGTTGAGCCAGGCCGCCGCGTCGGTCGTCACCAGCCGGCCGGCACCGATCAGCGGCGCCGGACCCGCCGGTGCGTTCCAAGCCGCGCACAACGCCCGGTGCTCCGGCAGCGACGCACCCAAGGCGGTGACGCCGGCGACGTCGAGCAGGACGAGGGAAAGCCGGTCCAGCACCGCCTCCGGGACACCCGAGACGTCCAGTTCGGACGCCCAAGTTCCCAGCGATGCGGTCGCCGAAGCGGCTTGTTCGCGTTTCACAGTCCCAGGTACGCCTTCCTGACGCGCTGATCGCCGGCCAGCTCGGCGCCGGTGCCCTGCAGGACGGTCGAGCCGCTTTCCAGCACGTACGCCCGGTCGGCGATGGCCAGCGCCTGCTTCGCGTTCTGCTCGACCAGCAGCACCGCCACCCCGTTGTCCCGGATGCGCTGGACCGCTTCCAGCACCGTCCAGGTCAGTTTCGGGGAAAGCCCGGTCGACGGCTCGTCGAGCATGAGCAGCCGCGGCCCGGCCATCAGCGCCCGGCCGATCGCCAGCATCTGCTGCTGCCCGCCGCTGAACGTCTGGGCGAGCTGCGTCCGGCGCTCGGCGAGCACCGGGAACAGCGCGTAGACCTCGTCCAGCGACGAAGCGGCCTGGGCGGGCGTGCGGGTCCACGCGCCCATCCGCAGGTTCTCCTCGACGGTGAGCGTGCCGAACAGCGCCCGGTCCTCGGGCACGTGCACCAGGCCGTCGCGCACCAGCTGGTCCGGGCGGCGGCCCGCGGTCGGCGCGCCGTCGAGCGTGACGCGGCCCGACGACGGCTTCAGCTGTCCGCAGATGCTGCGCAACGTCGTGGTCTTGCCCGCGCCGTTGGCGCCGACCAGCGCGACGATCTCGCCGGCGTCGAGGCGCAGGTCGACGTCGTGCAGGATCCGCATCCGCCCGTACCCGGCGCACACCTTCTCAAGCGTCAGCATGGGTCGGCTCCTCACCGAGGTAGGCGTCGATGACCCGCGGGTCGCTGGTGACCTCGGCGGGCGAGCCGACGGCCAGCACCCGGCCCTGGTCGAGCACGAGGACGCGGTCGGCCAGCCGCATCACCGCGGCCATGATGTGCTCGATGAACACCAGCGTGACGCCCTCCTGCTCGCGCAGCGTGGCGAGCAGGTCGAGCACCGGCTCGCGCTCGGCCGGGACGAGCCCGGCCAAGACCTCGTCGAGCAGCAGCACCTTCGGCCGGGTCGCCAGCGCCCGGGCCAGTTCGAGGCGCTTGAGCCCGGCGGTCGGCAGGTCGGTCGCGGTGCGGTGCGCCCACGGCCCGAGCCCGACGCGGTCGACGACGTCGAGCGCGTGCTCCCGCAGGGCTTTCGCGCTCAGCCGGTGGTGCTGCGCGGCGAGGCCGACGTTCTGCGCCACGGTCATGCTCGCGAACGGCCGCATCAGCTGGAACGTGCGGACCATCCCGGCCCGCGCGATCCGGTCGGGCGCGCGGCCGGTGACGTCGTCGCCCGCCAGCCGCACCCGGCCGGTGTCCGGGTTCAGCGCGCCGGACATCACGTTGAACAGGGTGGTCTTGCCCGCGCCGTTGGGCCCGATGACGCCGAGGATCTCCCCCTCGGCGACCGACAGGTCCACATCGGACAGAGCGTGCACGCCGCGGAACGCCTTGCCGACGCCGCTCACCTCGACGATGCTCATCGACGCCACCTCGCCGCGATCGTTCCGACGATCCCCTTGGGCAACAGCCGCACTATGAGAATCACCAGCACCGCGTACAGCACGACGTCCAGGCCGCTGCGGCCTTGCAGGAAGCCCAGGAACTCCGGTGGGGTGCGCAGCAGCGTCGCCGTGACGTCGGTGAGCGAGCCGATGATGATCGCGCCGACCACCGGCCCCCACACCGTGCCGATGCCGCCGATCACCACGGGCACGATCGCCTGGATCGAGATGGCCGAGCCGAACCCGAGATCCGGGTTCACGAACAGGTAGTACTGCGTGTAGAAAGCGCCCGCCACGGCGGTGATCGCCGCGGACAGCGCGACCGTCATGAGCTTGTGCCGCAACACCGGGGCGCCCAATGATGCCGCGGCCAACTCGTCGTCGCGAATCGCCGTGACGTACCGGCCGGCGCGCGAGTGCAGGAAGACGATGCTGATCGCGACCGCCGCCCCGGCCAGCACGAGCGCCACCCAGAAGTACGCGGGTGAGTCGGCCGGGAACTGGATCAGCCACAGCGACGAGTCCTGGATCAGCGGGACGCTGAAACCGACGGACTTGTTGGCGAACGCGCTGCTCGTGACGATCAGCCGCAGCATTTCCGCGAACGCGAAGGTCGCCAGCGCGAAGTAGGCGCCTTGGAGCTTGTAGCGGAAGGAGAAGTAGCCGATCACCACGGCGACCGCGGCGGCCACCGCCATCCCGGCCAGCATCCCGATCCACGGCGACACGTTGTGCTTCACCAGCAGGTACGCGCTGGTGTAGGCGCCGAGGCCGAAGTAGGCGGCGTGGCCGAAGCTGAACATCCCGCCGAAGCCGCTCATGATGTTCCAGCCGACGGCCATCAGCAGGAAGATCAGAATCCGGACGGCGACCGCGCCCTGGGCGGCGGGCAGGATCAGCGGCAGCGGGATCGCGACGATCACGAGGATGGCGAGGATCGCGAGCTGCCGGTTCTGCGGCCGCAGCGGCGGCGCCTTGACGACGTCTGAGCTGGTTGGTGCGGCGATCGTGATGGTGCCGACAGCGGATGATTCGCTCGCAAGCTCGCTCATGCGCGCCTCCCGAACAGGCCCTGCGGACGGAGGAAGAGCACCAGCACGAACACCACGAAGACGCCGAGCAGCGAGCTCTGGCCGCCCAGGTAGATCGTCGTGAGCTGCTCGACGAGCCCGATCAGCAGGCCGCCGACCAGCGCACCCATCACGTTGCCCATCCCGCCGAGCACCACGACCACGAACGCCGTGATGTTGAACTGCTCCCCCAGCGTCGGCGTCACCGTGACGAGCGGGCCGGCGAGCACCGCCGCGGCCCCCGCGCACGCCGTGCCGATGGCGAAGGTCAGCGTGTGCATGCGGCGGACGTTGATGCCGACCAGGGATGCGCCCGGCGCGTTCGCGGCGACCGCGCGGATCGCCGTGCCCAGCCGGGTGCGGCGCAGCAGCCAGTACAGGAGACCGCCGAGCACGATGGCGCCGAGGAACGCGTAGAGCCGCGAACCCGCGACGACCGCGCCCAGCAGCGGGAACTGGAAGTCGCCGGGCAGCGCGATCGTCTTGGGCTCGGCGCCGAAGAACATCAGCAGCCCGTTTTCCAGCAGCAGCGACAGGCCGAGCGTGATCAGCAGCTGGTTCTCCAGCGACCGGCCGCCCGCCCCCGACAGCAGCCCGCGGTGCACGGCCGCGCCGAGGAGGAACAGCACGGGGACCGCGACGACGAGCGTCAGGTACGGGTGCAAGCCGGTCGCCTGGACCATGCCGAAGCACAGGAACATCGCCACCGCGAGGAACGCGCCGTGCGCGAAGTTGACGATGTCGAGCACGCCGAAGATCAGCGTCAGGCCCATCGCGATCAGGCCGTAGAGCCCGCCGGTCAGGAGGCCGGTGACCACCGACTGCCAGACCACCAGGCCGCTGCCGGACTGCACCAGCGCGAGCACGATCGCGACGACGAGGACGGCGGCCACGATGCCGGCGCGGCCGAGGAAACCCTTGTCCGCCCGGGCTTTCCGGTCGCGTGGTGCGGTTTCGGGGACGACCTGCGCCCCGGTGTCGAGTTCGGTCATGGTCGCCACGCCACCCTGTAGTCGGGCCGGGATTCGGCTTTTTCGGGGGGATACACCTGCTGGACCCGCCCGTCCCGGACCTGCATCAGGACGGGGAAGGCGTTGCGGTTGTCGCCGTTGGGCGCGAACTGGATCTGCCCGCGGCCGACCGTCAACGGAGACACCCGGGCACCGGCGATCGCGTCCCGCACCTTCTCCGGGTCGGTGCTGGCGGCCTGCTCGACGCCGTGCGCGATCACCTGGACCGCGTCGTAGGACAGGACCGCGCCGGTGCGCATCGGGTCGCCGTACTGCTTCTGGTACTGCGCGCGCAGCGCGACGGTCGCGGGGTTCGTCGCGTCGTAGTGGTAGTTGGTGCTGAAGTAGAGATTGCCGGCCGCGGCCGCGTCGGTGACGAACTTCGGCTGGTCGTACGCGCCGTTGGAGACGCCCCAGACCGCGCTGAGGTCCGGCTTCACCGAGGCGATCGCCTTGGCCGCCAGGAGGCTGTCGCGGTAGTAGCCGGCGACCGCGAGCACGTCCGCACCCGAGGCCTTGACCTGCGTGACCTGCGCGGTCAGGTCGCTGACGGTGGTGGCGTCGTAGCTGATGTTCGGGCCGACTCCGATGCCGAGCTGCTTCGCGGCCGCGGTGAAGGCGTCGGCCGCGCCGCTGCCGAAGTCGCTCTGCTCGTGCAGGAACGCGACCTTGCGGACGGGCTTGCCGGCCTGCTCCGAAACCGCCTTGAGGTACTGGGCGGCGGCCGTCGCGATCGCCTTGCTGCCGGGCTGCACGCGGAAGGAGTACTTGTAGCCGTGGGAGAAGATCGCGTCGGAGGCGGTCACGTCCATCACGAACGGGACCCGGTTGCGCTCGGCCACGACGGCGACGTTGGTGCTCACCGCGCTCTGGTAGGTGCCGACCAGGCTGACCGCGCCGGCCGAGATCAGCCGCTGGGCCTCGCTCTGCCCGATGTCGGCCTTGCCCTGCGTGTCCCCCGTGACCAGCTCGACCCGGCGGCCGCCGAGCGACTTGATGCCGCCGGCCGCGTTGATCGCGTCGACCGCCAGCTGCGCGCCGCGGCGCATCTGCAGGCCGTCGACCGCGTTCGAGCCGCTGACCGGGTGCAGCGCGCCGATCTTCACCGGGCCCTCGTCCCGCCCCGCGGCGGCGCCCCCGGCCCCCATCGGAGCCGACCCCCCGCACCCGGTCACGAGCAGGGCCACCGCCCCGAGACCCGCGACGAGCTTTCGTGCGGACATGTCACCTCTTCCCACTGGAAGGGCTGTGCACCCTAGAAGGACTAGCGTTCCGCTTAGCGAAACGTCAGGTTTGTTGCCGGTCATCGTGACACCCGCCCCGACTTGAGGTCAACATCTGCGCACAACTTGACGGACACGTGCGATCAGTGCGAACTTGGGAAATACGGAGAGACAGCACTACGCAACATCACGTTCGCAAGCGTTCCCCCCGGCGAAACGGTAGTCAGGTCCGAGCCGCCGGACGAGAAAGGCAGGTGAGCCCCATGACGGGCGCTTTGTCCGGGATCCGGGTGCTCGACACCGCCACCCTGTTCGCCGGCCCGCTGGCCGCGACCCTGCTGGGCGACTACGGCGCCGAGGTGATCAAGATCGAGCACCCGAACGGCGACCCCGTCCGCAGCCACGGCGCGCAGCGCGACGGCGTCGGCCTCTGGTGGAAGATGCTCGGCCGCGGCAAGAAGGCCATCACCCTCTACCTCGGCTCCCCCGAGGGCCAGGAGATCTTCAAGCAGCTGGTGGCCGACGCGGACGTCGTCGTGGAGAACTTCCGGCCCGGCACCCTGGAGCGCTGGGGCCTCGGCTACGACGAGCTGAGCAAGATCAACCCCGGCCTGGTGCTCACCCGCGTCACCGGGTTCGGCCAGATCGGCCCGTACGCCAAGCGGCCGGGCTTCGGCACGCTCGCCGAGGCCATGAGCGGGTTCGCCGCGATCACCGGCGAACCGGACGGCCCGCCGACCCTGCCGCCGTTCGGGCTCGCCGACGGGATCGCCGCGCTGACCACCGCCTACGCCGTGATGACCGCGCTGCGGGCGCGTGAGCAGACCGGGCGCGGGCAGGTCGTCGACCTGGCCATCATCGAGCCGATCCTCACCCTGCTCGGGCCGCAGATCATCGCCTACGACCAGCTCGGCACGCTGCAGCCGCGCACCGGGAACCGGTCCACGAACAACGCCCCGCGCAACACCTACCGCACCCGCGACGGCAGCTGGGTGGCCATCTCCACCAGCGCGCAGTCCATCGCCGAGCGCGTGATGCGGCTGGTCGGGCGCCCGGAGCTGATCGACGAACCGTGGTTCGCGAGCGGCGCCGAGCGAGCGCAGCACGCCGACCTGCTCGACGACGCCGTCGGTTCGTGGATCGCCGACCGCGACCGCGACGACGTCGTGAAGGCGTTCGAGGAGGCCCAGGCCGCCGTCGCGCCGATCTACACCGCCGCCGACGTCATGACCGACCCGCAGTTCGCGGCGCTCGGCAGCATCACGACCGTCGACGACGACGAACTCGGGCCGGTGAAGATGCAGAACGTGCTGTTCCGCCTGTCCGAGACCCCCGGCCGGATCACCTCGGCCGGGGCACCGCTCGGCGCGCACACCGCCGAGGTGCTCGGCGACCTCGGCCTCGGCGAACCGGAACTCGCCGCCCTGCGCGACAAAGGCGTGATCAAGTGAGTGAGGTCCGGCGCAGCTGGCTCTACGTGCCGGGTGATCGGCCCGATCGGATCACGAAGGCCCTCGAAGGCCCGGCGGACGCCGTCATCATCGACCTCGAAGACGCCGTCGCCGTGGCGGCGAAGGACGAGGCCCGGCGGAACGCGCAGTCCGCTTTGGACGGTGGTGCCCGGGCGTTCGTCCGGATCAACGCCCCGGGCACGCCGGCCGGTGAAGCCGACATCAAGGCCCTGACCGGCGCTGTGGGCGTCCGGGTGCCCAAGTGCGAGGACCCGGGCGAGCTGCGCCGGGTCGCCGACACGCTCGGCGTGCCGGTGTACCCGGTGCTGGAATCGGCGCTGGGCGTGGAAAACGCCCTCGCGATCGCCACCGCGCACCCGCTCGTCGCCGGGATCTCCCTCGGCGAAGCCGACCTCGCCGCGGACCTGCGCGTGACCGGCGGGGACGCGCTGACCTGGCCGCGGTCCCGGGTGGTCGTCGCCGCGCGGGCGGCCGGGCTGCCGAGCCCGGTGCAGAGCGTCTGGACCGCCGTGCGCGACCTCGACGGCCTGCGCACGAGCACCGAAGCCGGGCGGGCGGCCGGGTTCTTCGGCCGGGCGGTGATCCACCCCGCCCAGATCCCCGTGGTGCACGAGGTGTGCGCCCCCGATCCCACCGAGACCGCCTGGGCGAGCGACCTGCTCGACCACCTCGAGACGACGGGGTCGGCGGCCTGGATCGACCACCACGGACAGTTCGTCGACGCCGCGATCGTGGCGCGCGCCCGCTGGGTGCTCGCGCTCGCGGGAGAAAGGGAAGGCCAGCACTCATGACACGTCCCCAGGATCCGCTGCTGTCGGCGATCGCCGGCGGGGTCCGGCTGATCGAGCTCGGCCAGCCGTTCTTCACCGGCATGCCCTGCTCGCCGAACCACCCCGGGTTCCGGATGACGCTGATCCGCCGCCACGGCGACATGCGCCGCCCGGACGGCGGGTCGGCCGCCAACGAGATCATCGTGACCGGCGGGCACGTCGGCACCCACATCGACGCGCTCTCGCACGTCAGCCACGACGGCAAGCTGCACGGCGACGTCGACGCCGCCGAGGCCCAGCAGGGCGGGGTGTTCCGCACGCACGGCGCGGAGAACCTGCCCGGTCTGCTGCGGCGCGCGGTGCTCCTGGACGTGGCCGCGGTCCACGACGTCCCGACGCTGGAGCCGGGGTACGGCGTCACGGCCGACGACCTGGACGCGGCGGCCAAGCTGGCCGGGACCGAGCCCGGTCGCGGCGATGTCGCGCTGATCCGCACCGGCTGGGCGCGGAACTTCGACGACGCCGCGAAGTACATGGGCAAGGAAACCGGCGTTCCGGGCGCGACGACGTCGGCGGCGGAATGGCTGGCCGCGCGCGAAGTCGTCGCCACCGGGGCGGACACCACGGCCTACGAGCAGATCCCCGCCGGGGCCGGGCACGCCGTACTGCCCGTGCACCGGATCCTGCTGGTGGAGTCGGGCATCTTCATCATGGAGCACCTGAACCTGGAGGCGGTGGCCGCCGAGGGCGTGCACGAGTTCGCGTTCGTGCTGGCGCCGCTGCGGATCGTCGGCGGCACCGGCTCCCCCGTGCGTCCCCTCGCGGCGGTGAGCGCATGAGTCCCACGATCGTGCAGCAGCTGGCCGCGTTCGCGACGTCGGTGCGGGCCAAGGGGCTGCCGCCGGAACTGCGGGACGACGCCGCCCGGCGCGTCCTCGACGTGTTCGGCAACAGCCTGGCCGCCACCTCGGAACGGCCCGCCGCGGCCGTCGGCGCGCTGGTGCGCGAGTGGGGCGGCACCGGCCGGGCGACGGCGATCGGCACCGGCGACCGGCTGCCCGAGCCGAGCGCGGCCCTGCTGAACGGCACCCTCGCGCACTCGCTCGACTTCGACGACACGCACCTGCCGTCGGTGCTGCACCCGTCGGCGTCCGTGGTGCCGGCCGCGCTCGCCGTCGCGGAGTCCCGCGGCGCGACCGGGGCCCAGCTGCTCGACGCGATCGGCGTCGGCGTCGAGATCACCGTGCGGCTCGGGATGGCCGGCTACGACGAGGAACTCGGCAACTCGGTGTTCTTCGAACGCGGCCTGCACGCGACGGCGATCTGCGGCGCGCTCGGCGCGGCGGCGGCCGCGGCGATGCTGTCCGAGGTGGACGCCGAAGGCATCGCCGATGCCATCGGGATCGCGGCCAGCATGGGCTCGGGGCTGCTGGAGGCCAACCGCACCGGCGGCACCGTGAAGCGCGTCCACTGCGGCTGGGCGGCCCACGCGGCGGTGACGGCGGCCGGCCTGGCGCGTCATGGGATCACCGGCCCGCCGACGGTGCTGGAGGGCCGGTTCGGGCTGCTGCAGGCGTTCTGCGGCGACCAGTCCGATGTGGACGCGATCGTCGACGGCCTCGGCGAGCGCTGGGAGCTGCCGGGGATCTTCTTCAAGCCGTACCCCTGCAACCACTTCACCCACGCGGGTATCGACGCGGCCCGGCGGCTGCGTTCCCGAGGTGTCGACCCGGCGGAGATCGTCGCTTTGGAGCTGGGCGCGCCGACGTCGGTGCTGCGCACGATCGCCGAGCCACGCGAAGACAAGATCCATCCGAAGTCGGGTTACCACGCGGCGTTCTCCGGCCCGTACACGGTGGCGGCCGGGCTGCTGGGCGGCGGCGGCCTGGGCGTCTTCCACGACGACTTCACCGACTCGGCGGCGGCGGACCCAGAGCGGCTGGCACTGGCGGCGAAGGTGCGGTGCGTCCCGGACGCCCGGTGCGACGAGATCTTCCCCCACCAGTTCCCGGCCGTCCTGCGGGTGCGGCTGACGGACGGCCGCGAGCTGGAGGAACGCGTCGACGCCAACCGCGGCGGGCCGGACAACCCGCTCTCGGCGGACGAGCTGGCGACGAAGTTCCGGCTGAACGCGGCCCGGGTCCTCCCGGCCGACGTCAGCGCGCGGATCACGGAGCTTACGTACGGTCTGGCCGAACTGGGCGACCTCGCGGAACTGACCGGCCTCCTGCGCACCTGACGGGTCTGCCGCGGCTGGTCGTGAGTGAGAAACAGGGTTAGAACCCTGTTTCTCACTCACGACCTCCACGGCCGGAATTCGTGACCGGCACCACCGAGGGAACCTCTGGGGGCTCCCGTCCGTTTACCCTTACCTACGGCACCGTAAGTTACGGTCGCGTAGGTACGGAAGGACGTCCCCATGCCGGTTCCCGAAAGCACGCGCCTGTTGTACGAGCTGGAGGGGACGGTCGAAGAGAACCTGAACCGACACCTCTCCGCCGCCCAGGAGTGGATGCCGCACGAGTACGTCCCCTGGAGCCAGGGGCGCGACTTCGCCGAGCTCGGCGGCGAGGCGTGGGACCCCGAGCAGTCGCGCGTCAGCCCGATCGCGCGGACGGCGCTGGAGGTCAACCTCCTCACCGAGGACAACCTGCCCAGCTACCACCGCGAGATCGAGCGCGCGTTCGGCCGCGACGGCGCGTGGGGCACCTGGGTGCACCGGTGGACGGCCGAAGAGGGCCGGCACGGCATCTGCATCCGCGACTACCTGCTGGTCACCCGCGCCGTCGACCCCGTCGAGCTGGAGCGCATGCGGATGGAGACCATGCAGGCCGGCTACGAAACCGGCGACAAGCCGCTGCTGCACGTCTGCGCGTACGTCTCGTTCCAGGAGCTGGCCACCCGGATCTCGCACCGCAACACCGGCCGCTACACCCAGGACCCGCTGGCCGAGCGGCTGCTGGCCCGGGTGTCCACGGACGAGAACCTGCACATGGTCTTCTACCGCAACCTGGTCAAGGCCTCGCTGGAGATCTCCCCCGACGCCATGATGCGCGCGATCACCGACGAGGTCGTGTCGTTCGCGATGCCGGGTGCGGTGATCCCGAGCTTCGCCCGCAAGGCGGCGCTGATCGCCAAGGCCGGCATCTACGACCTGCGCATCCACCACGACGACGTCGTCCTGCCGCTGCTGCGCTACTGGAAGGTGTTCGACCTGACCAACCTCGGCCCGGTGGGCGAAGCCGCCCGGGACGAGCTGGCGACCTTCCTCAAGACGCTCGACGCCCAGGCGGCCCGCTTCGAAGAGCGCCGTGACGCCGCCGAGGCTCGCCGCAACAAGATCAAGAACGGCTGACGCCGGTTCAGGCGGACGGCTCTCCGAGAGCCTTGAGCAGCAGGCGGTGCAGGGTCTCCTGTTCACGCGGGCTCAGCTCGGAGAGCAGTTCGCCGGTGACCGCGGCCGAGACGTCCTCGACCCGCGCGACCGCGGCCCGGCCGGCTTCGGTCAGGGTGAGCACGTGCCGGCGCCGGTCCTCGGTGTCCCGCTCCCGGAGCACCTGGCCGGCCGCCTCGAGGCGGTCGAGCACCTTCACCAGGTCACTGCGGTCCAGGCCGAGGCGGTCGGCGACGCGCTGCTGGGCCAGCGGGCCGAACTCGCCGACGCAAACCAGGACGTAGAAGTCGCGCAAAGCCAGCCCGGACCCGGCCAGCGCCGCGTCGATCCGGCCGACCCCGCTGCGGTGCAGCCGCCCCATGAGGTAGGTGGGCCAGCGCAGCAGGGCACGGGGGCGAGGGTCGGTCACGCCGGCGATCCTACGGCGAGAAAGCGGGTTGGCACAATTGTAGGAACTCCCTACAGTATGTCTCATGAACGAAACCCCCGTCGCCCTCGTCACCGGCGCCAGCCGTCCGCAAGGCCTCGGCTTCGCCGTCGCCCGTGAACTTGCCACGCGCGGTTACCACGCCGTCCTCGCCGGCCGGGACCTCGACCGGACCCGGGCGCTGGCCGCGAAGCTCGTCGCCGAAGGTCTCTCCGCGGACGCGGTGCGGCTCGACGTCACGGACCCGGCGGACGCCGCGGCCTGCGCCGAGCACGTGCGCGCCACCGCCGGCCGGCTCGACGCGCTGGTCAGCAACGCCGCCGCCATGCCCGACTTCACCACGCTGTCGGTGCTCGACGTGGACCTGGCCGAGGCCCGCACCGCCTACGCGGTCGACGTCCTCGGCGCCTGGGGCTTGGTGCAGGCGTGCCTGCCGCTGCTGCGCGCCGCCCCGGCGGCTCGGATCGTCACCGTCTCCAGCGCGGCCGTCGCGCAGTTCTCCGGCTCGGCCCGGGGCGTCCGATCGCCCGGCTATTCGCTCGCCAAGTACGCGCTCAACGCGCTGACCGCGTCGCTGGCCGCCGAGCTGCGCGACACCGGCATCCTGGTCAACGCCGTCGACCCCGGTTCGGTCGCCACCCACCCGGAGCGCGGCGACGACGCCGACGACCGGTCGCCCGCGGAGGCGGCGCTCGGCGTCGTCTGGGCGGCGACCCTGCCCGCCGGCGGCCCCACCGGCGGGTTCTTCCTCGACGGCCGGCCCGCTCCGCACGCGTGATCGGCAACCGTCCACTTCGGACCGGCTACGGGCCTGGACCGTCCGAAGAGGATTCTTCCCCGGCGGGGACGCCCCCGGTCGCCGGGCCGGGCCCCGCGACCGGTGCCTGCACACGGGTGGCGGGCCTACCGGATTCGGCGCCGGGGTCCTAGCGTGGACCGTGCCGGGACGGCACTGGTTCTCGTCCGAGGAGAGGCGATGCTGGGCACGCTCGACCTCGCGGTGGCGTCGCAGCCGCAGTACACGCTGGTCACCGTGACCGGCGGGCTGCACCTGGGCAGCTACCGGCGCCTGCGCGACGGTCTCCTGGAGATCGCGGCGGACGGGCCGGAAGCCGTGATCGCCCGCATCGACGGCCTCGACCTCGACGCCGTCGCGCCGGTCGGGGTGTTCGGGCTGGTCGCCCGGCGGCTCGGGACCTGGCCCGGGATCCCGTTCGCGCTGGCCGGCGCCGCGAGCCGGACCCGGGCGCTGCGAGAGCAGGGGATCCACCGCCAGGTCGCGATCGGCGAGGACGTCGGCAGCGCGGAGCGCGCGCTGTGCAAACCCTCGCGGCAGCAGGTCGAGGTGATCCTCCCCCGCGGCATCGAAGCGTCGGCGGCCGCACGGGCCGCCGTCCGCGAAGCCTGTGCGCGGTGGGAAGTCCCGCGGTTCGTCTACGACGGCATCCTCGTCGCCGGCGAACTCGCGATCAACGCGGCCCAGCACACCACCTCGGCGCCCACGCTGCGGCTGGACCTGCGCCGCGGACGGCTGACCATCGCGGTGCTCGACGACGACCCCCGCCCGGCCGTGCTCCTCCCCCGCCCCCGACCGGGCGCGGCCGGCCTGGGCCTGCACATCGTGGCGCGCTCGGCGGAAGCGTGGGGCTGCAGTTCCCGGTGGTCCGGCGGGAAGGTGGTCTGGGCCGTTCTCACCAGCGAGCAGAACTTCGGCGAGCCGGGCTGAGCCGCCCCGCGCACCACGCGCGCGACCCGAACCGGTGAAGCCGGGCGCCCCCGCACCCTTGCCACCGGGTGTGCCACGTTGCAAACTAGGTGCCGCTGTCGTGCCCGCCCCGATCCGTCCCCACCCCGGAGGTCAACGGTGACCGACTTCGATCGACGTGACGTGCTGCGCACCCTCACCGCGCTGGGGGTGACCGGTGTGACCGCGAGCCTGTTCGGCGGCACCGCCGAGGCCGCCGGCACGAGCCCGCTGGACCTGGAGTTCAGCGTCACACACCAGTTCCGGCCGTTCGACCTGATCGCGCCGAAGTTCGTCCAGGTCGACACCCGGGCCCGGCCCGGCACGCTCGTCAAGACCGGCGTACGGCCGAAGGCGCCCTACGGGACGGTGACCGTCGAGGTGTCCGGCGAAAACGCTTTCGTCGTCGCCGGGCTGGCCGGGGACACCACCTCGGTGCTCGGCACCTACGACGCCGCCGCGAAGCAAGCAGGCATCGAAATCACCACGCCGGGCGGCACCACCGTGGTCAAGACCGCCCCGGCGGACCTGCCCGCGGCCTTCGGGTTCGCCGTGGTGGTCAACGAAAACGCGGTCACGGTACTGGCCGACACCGGCGCGGGCTGGCGGCCGCTGCTGACCGAGCGCGACCAGGTCCGCGCCCGGATCGACCTGCGCGATCCCGCCGTGCTCGGCAGGCTCGGTTACGCCTACGGCAGCCGCGGCCCGGCGCGGCTGGGCCGGGTCCGGGCCGGCTACTTCGGCCAGGCCGGCGTGCGTGACCCCCACGTCGTCCAGTACGCCGACGGCCGGCCCTACATCCGCCACGGCAAGCTCTACCTGACCATGACCAACGCCGGGCTCGGGTTCTTCCAGCAGGCGCACTGGGGGGTGTGGACGCTCGACCTCGCCGACCCGGCGAAGCTCGAGCAGGTCGCGACGCTGTTCTTCGCCCGCGACGGCGTCGTGCTCGGCGACCACGCCGGCCAGATCGTCGTCGACGGCGACCGGTTCATCCTGCTGATGAGCTCGTGGGGCGACTTCGCCTTCACCGGCGTCCACGTGCGCCACACCACCACCCGCGAGAACGTGCTGTCCGGCGTCCACGTGCTGCCCACCCGGCCGCTTCCCCTCCCCACGACCGTGAGCTCGTGGGACCCGGGGTTGACGAAGATCGACGGCCGCTGGCACATCGGGTTCGTGGAAAGCCCGGCGCAGCAACCGGCCTTCGTGTTCCACCCCGCGCTGGCGGCCGCTCCGCGCGGCGCCGACTACGACCACGGCCTCACGCTGCTGGGCGCGGACCTGTCCGTCAGCCAGACCGAAGGCCCGATCCTGCAGCGGGTGGGCGGGCGGTGGTACCTGTTCGCCAGCGACGGCGACGCCCGCGAGTACCCGGTGTACGACCTGCGGCTGCGCAAGCTCGGCACGCTGAACGCGCCGTACGGCACCAACATCCCGCACCCGATGCTGGTCCGGATCGGCGGCCGGTGGTGGCTCCCCACCTTCGACGGCACCCAGTACGCCGAAGACGTCCTCGGCTACGGCGGCCACGGCGACTTCATCCTGATGGAGGCCGGCCACCGGCCGTGAGCACCGGCAGGGCGCGTCGCCGAGCGACGTCGTCCGAAGTGGACGGGCGCGTTACCGGGCGGTCCTCGCGCTCAGGTGATCCCGGACGTTCGCCCGGGTTTCGTCGTCCATCGGGTGGAAGCACTCGATGCGCAGCTCCTGGAGCGTCACGTCCTGGGGTGTGCCCAGCGTCGTCACCGTCGAGAAGAAGCCGAACCGCAGGCCGTCGCGGGCGTAGCGGATCGGGACGATCGGCAGCAGCGGCCCGGTCGCGTCCAGGGTCCGCAGGGTGGCCGGCACCCCGGGGTAGTGCAGCACCTCCTCGAGGATCCGCTGGGCGCGCTCGTCGGCCACCCCGCCGAGCGCTTCCCGGCGCACCCGCGCGACGAGGGCCTCGGCCACCTCCGGCCAGTTCGTCACGTGCGGCCGCGCACCGTCCGGGTGGAACATCCGCCGGAGCACGTTCGGCGGTCCGGGCGGCTCGGCGGTGCCCCCGCCGTGGAGGAACGCGAAGAACCGCCGGGCGGCGCCGTTGGTGTGCCGGATGTCCCAGCTCCGGTCCATCACCAGCGCCGGGTACGGCTCCTGTTGCCGGAGGATGGCCTCGAGCGCGTCGCGCACCGCCGCCAGCGCGGGGGTGTCCAACGCGGACTCCGCGTACTCGGGCGCGAACCCGGCGCTGAGCAGCAGGGTGTTGCGTTCCCGCAGGGGGACGTCGAGCACGCCGGCGAGCTTCAGCACCATGGCACGGCTGGGTTTCGCGCGCCCGGTTTCGAGGAAGCTCAGGTGCCGCAGCGAGACCTCCGCCTCGGCGGCGAGCGCCAGCTGGCTCAACCGCCGGGCGGCGCGCCAGTGCTTCAGCAGCGGGCCGACCTCGGTCACCGGTCCCGGACCCTGTCGGTGCGTGCGGGCCGGCCGGGGCGGTGAGGTGGTCATGACGGGAAGTCTGGCCCAGCCGGGTCACGGAAACAATTCCCCCGGAGGTAAACCCCGCGCACCGGCCGTCGTGCCCCGGAACCGCGTCAGGCGCAGGCTGTTCGACACCACCAGGCAGCTCGACAGCGCCATCGCCGCACCCGCGATCATCGGGTTCAGCAGGCCCGCCGCGGCCAGCGGGAGCGCCGCCACGTTGTAGGCCAGTGCCCAGAACAGGTTCGCCTTGATCGTCGCCAGGGTGCGCCGGCTCAGCCGGATCGCGTCCACCGCCGCCAAGAGGTCGCCGCGGACCAGCGTGAGGTCGCTCGCCTCGATCGCCGCGTCCGTGCCCGTGCCGATCGCCAGGCCGAGGTCGGCGGTCGCCAGCGCCGCCGCGTCGTTCACGCCGTCGCCGATCATCGCGACCACCCGGCCCTCGGCCTGCATCCCTTGGATCACTTCGACCTTCTGCTCCGGCGACACGCCCGCGATCACGTCGGTGATGCCGGCTTCGCGGCCGATCGCGCGGGCGACCGTGTCGTTGTCGCCGGTCAGCAGCACCGGGTTCAGGCCGAGCCGGCGCAGCTGGAACACCGCGGGCGCCGACGTCGGCTTGACGCTGTCGGCCACCACCAGCACCGCGTGCGCCAGGCCGTCCCAGGCCAGGACCACCGCCGTGTTCCCCTCCTGCTCGGCCCGCTCCTTCGCGCGCAGCAACGACTGCGGCAGCCGGACGTTCAGCCGGCGCAGCAGCTCGGGGCGCCCGATGACGACGCGATGGCCCTCGACGCGGCCGAGCACGCCGAACCCGGCGACCGTGCGGAACTCCCGCACCTGCCCGACCCAGCCGAACCGCTTGACCGCCGCGGCGGTGACGGCGACCGCGATCGGGTGCTCGGACGCGTTTTCCAGCGCTCCGGCCAGCTGGAGCGCGAGGTCGCGCGGCGTGTCGTCGTCGGTCCGGACGGCGGCCAGGCTCATCTTGCCGGTGGTCACCGTGCCGGTCTTGTCGAGCACTACGGTGTCGACCCGCCGCGTCGATTCGAGCATCTCCGGGCCCTTCACCAGCACGCCGAGCTGGGCGCCGCGGCCGGTGCCCACGAGCAGCGCGGTCGGCGTCGCCAGGCCCAGGGCACACGGGCAGGCGATGATCAGCACGGCGACGGCGGCGGTGAACGCGGCCGCGGTCTCCGCGCCGGAGACGAGCCAGAACACCAGGGTGGCCAGCGCAAGCGCCAGCACCACCGGCACGAACACCGCCGAGACGCGGTCGGCGAGCCGCTGCACGTCCGCCTTGCCGCTCTGGGCCCGCTCCACCATCGCGGCGATCCGCGCCAGCCGGGTGTCGGCGCCGACGCGGGTGGCGCGCACGACCAGCCGCCCGCTCATGTTCACCGTCGCGCCGACGACCTCGGCGCCGGCCGCGACTTCGACGGGCACCGCTTCCCCGGTCACCAGGCTCAGGTCGACGGCCGACGCGCCGTCTTCGATCACGCCGTCGGTCGCGATCTTCTCGCCGGGACGGACGACGAAGTGGTCGCCGACGCGCAGGCCGTCGATCGGGATCCGCTCTTCGCGGCCGTCGCGCAGCACAGCGACCGACTTCGCGCCGAGGTCGAGCAGCGCCCGCAGCGCGGCCCCCGCGCGGCGCCGCGACCGGGCTTCGAAGAACCGACCCGCCAGGATGAACAGCGTGACGCCGGTGGCGACTTCGAAGTAGATCCCGTCGAC
Organism: Amycolatopsis sp. cmx-4-37; assembly: GCA_049998055.1. Taxonomy (GTDB): domain Bacteria; phylum Actinomycetota; class Actinomycetes; order Mycobacteriales; family Pseudonocardiaceae; genus Amycolatopsis. Next base: position 599,074 of record JAEBEK010000001.1, read on the forward strand.
GTCGTGGTCGGCGGCGAGGGTGAAGTCGAACTCGTGCCGCATCCCGATTTCGCCCGCGCCGCCGAACAGCAGCGCGTACAGCGACCAGAGGTAGGCCGCGGCGACGCCGATGGAGACGAGCGTGTCCATCGTGGCCGTCCGGTGCTTCAGGTTCGCCCACGCCGCCCGGTGCAGCGGCAGCGCGCCCCAGGCCACGACCGGCGTGGCGAGCACGGGCGACACCCACTGCCAGGCGGGGAACTGCAGCACGGGCACCATCGCGAGCGCGATGACCGGCACCGCGAGGACCGCGGACCCGAGCAGCCGCTGCCGCAGCGGATCGACCGCCGGCGCCGGGCCGGGTGGTGCGGGCGGCCGGGCGGTGTAGCCGGCGGCTTCGATCGTCCCGATGACGTCCTCGACCGTGAGCGACGCCGGCACCGAGACGACGGCCTTCCCGGTGGCGTAGTTGACGGTCGCCCGGACGCCGTCGACGCGGTTGAGCTTGCGTTCGATCCGCGCGGCGCACGAGCCGCACGTCATGCCGCCGACGTCGAGCTCCACGTCGCGCGGGGGCCGCAGGGCGGCGATGGGCGCGGTGGCCGGGTCGCGCAGGTGACCGCCGGTCATCGGACGAGCTGGTAGCCCGCGACCCGCACGGCGCTCTCGACGTGCTCGAGGACCAGGGCCGACGCACTGGTGACGACGACGCGGCCGCTCGGCACGTCGACGTCGACGTCCCGGACACCGGGCAGCTCGCCGAGCTCCTCGCGGACCGAAGCCGCGCAGTGCCCGCAGGTCATTCCCGTCACCGCGTACGTACTCTGAGTCATCGTCGTGCCTTCCGGCCGTGGCCTTCCCGAGATCGGGCAGTGGCCTTGCCGTAACAAGGTCGGCCGGCGAGCCCGGATGGTTCCCGGGAATTCCGAGCAAGATCATCTTCAACCGTTCCGGTCCGGGAGCCGTATCAGCGGGTGTGAGGCCACTTCGTGCGGACGACGACGAGATCACGCGCTGGGCCCGGCTCGCCGGCCGCGGCGACCAGGCCGCCCTGGACCGCTTCGTGCGCGCCACGCAGCCGCACGTCTGGCGGTTCGTGGCGAGCCTGGGCGACGCGCAGAGCGCGGACGACCTCGTCCAGGAGACCTACCTGCGGGCGCTGGGCTCGCTGAGCCGCTTCAAGGGCGACTCGTCGGCGCGCACGTGGCTGCTCTCGATCGCCCGCCGCGCGGTCGCCGACCAGATCCGCGCCGCCCGCTGCCGCCCGCGATCGGTGTCGGCGGCCGACTGGCAGACCCTTTCCGAGCGCGACGAGCCGGCGACGCGGTCACTGCTGGAGGAGCAGGTGGTCCTGGACCAGCTGGTCGGCGCGCTGGACCCGGAGCGGCGCGACGCGTTCGTGCTCACCCAGGCCCTCGGGCTGTCGTACGCGGACGCCGCCGAGGTGTGCGGGTGTCCCGTCGGGACGATCCGCTCGCGGGTCGCCCGGGCGCGCGACGACCTGCTCGCGGCGATGGCCGACGCGCCGCCCCGGCGCACCGCCGTCGGCTGATCCGCTGGAACCGGGCCGGGCACATGAGCGACTATCTACTCGTGGACTGCGCACTTTTCCGGGAATCGCTTTCGGCCGCGATGGACGGCGAGACCGGCCCGTTGCCCGAAGCCGAAGTGGACCGCCACGTGCGCGGCTGCGGCGCGTGCCAGGCCTGGCAGGACCAGGCCCGGCGGCTGCGGCGCTCGATGGTGCGGCAGGCCCCCGAGGTGCCCGACCTGACGGCGGCGATCCTCGAGCGGGCGCCCCTGCCGTCCCGGGAGAAGTGGGCGGCGCGGGTCGCGCTGGGACTGGTCGGGCTCGTCCAGTCGGGACTGGGGTTCGCCGAGTTCCTCCTGCCGGCGGACGCCCACGCGGCACACGCCGGCGCGACCCACTTGAGCAACGAGAGCGCGGCGTGGAACCTCGCGCTGGGCATCGGGCTGCTGTGGGCGGCGTTGCGGCCCCGGGCCGCCGGAGCGCAGCTGCCGCTGTTCGCCGGTTTCGCGCTCGTGCTCGGGGTGGCGTCGGTGATCGACGTGTCCGGCGGCCAGGTCGGCGCCGGGCGCCTGCTGACGCACGGGCTGCTGCTGGTCGGGCTGGTGCTGCTGGTCGTGGTCCACCGCGAACACCGCCGCACCCCGGCACCGGCACCGTTGAACGCCGACGCGCTCGGAACGGACGCCGAGGTCCGGCTGCCGGAGCAGGACGCACCGGCTCCGGTCGCACCGGCGCGGAGCCGGTTCCCGCGCAGGCCGGCCAGCCGCCACCGCGCGGCTTGACGGCCGGCCGCCTTTCGACGGATCAGGCCGGGAATCCCGATCTCCGGCAGTGCCCGGCGTGCTCGGCCGCCGATGACAGCGCGCCGGGCTGGCCACCTTTCCGCGCGGTGCGGGCCGGCGCCCCGAGTTCGAAGTCTCCCGCCGGACGGCAGCCGGTTCGCAGGCCGCGCGGTGCCGACGGGCAGCGCGCGGCGCGGGCTACCGGCTCACAGCATCGCGAGCAGCACCACCGTCGTGCCGAGGCCCATCAGGGCGTCGGCACCCCACCCGGCCGTCCGGACCGGGGGCAACGCGACCCGCACCCCGTCGATCGCCCGCGCGAGGAACGCCACCCCCGCCACGCAGAACGCGATCGCGAGCACCACCGCGACCACCACGACGTCGGCCGGCACCCCGCCCCCGGCCGACGGCAGCGCCATCGCCATGCCTTCCATCCCGGGCATGTCCATGGTCGTCGCCGCGCCGCTGCCCACCATCGCGCGGGGCATCGCGACCACCATCCACGCCATCGCGGCCATCATCACCGCGTGGTAGCCCGGGTGCCACCGGTCGGCGCCGCGGGCGGTGGCGACGGCGAACCACGCCGCGGCGAACCCGAACAGCACCAGCTGCGGCAGCCGGGCGAAGCTCATCGTGGCCGGCCACACCATCGCGACCATGCCCGCGCACATCGCCGCGTGCAGCACGTCGCCGAACCGGCTCGTCACCGGACCGAGCCGGAAACACCGGTACAGGCAGAAGAACCCGGTCGCCGCGAACAGGATCGTCAGGATCCACCGCAAGCCGGTCGCTTCGATCACGACGCCACCTCCGCACGGCGGGCCCCGACGATCAGGTCCACGACGAGGAAACCGAGCAGGGACAAGCCGAACACCGGCAGGTAGTAGCCCACCACCGCGGTCGCCACCAGCACGGGCGCGAGCACCCGGCCGGGGATCCGCCGCCAGGTGCCGCGTGCCGGCGGTCGTCCGACGCGCACGTCACCGCGGGTCGGCCGGCGCAGCCACCACATCCGGTAGCCCCAGCCGATCACCGCGATCAGTCCGAGCGCCAGCGCCGTCAGCAGGATCTGGTTGGCCACCCCGAACAGCAGGCCCATGTGCGCGTCGATCCCCCACCGCGCCAGCTTCGCCGCCAGGGAGTGGTCCGCGAACGGCAGCGTGCCCGTGATCCGCCCGGTCGCCGGGTCGACGGCCATCGAGTCCGCCTTCGTCGGCCAGCCGCGGCCGACCTGTTGCACGACATAGGCTTTCCCCGGCGCGGACGGCGGACGGATCTCCACCGGGTCCGCCAGCCCGGCCTCGAGCGTCGCCGCGCGCACCGCGGCCACGCCGACGTCCCGGGCCGGGGGCGCCGGCAGCGCGGTCGAGACCGACGGTGTCGTCCAATTCAGCTGGGAGCGCAGCTCGCTGATGCTCGCGCCCGCGTGCTCGGACCACGTCAGCCCGGTGGCCGACAGGAACAGCAACCCGGCCGCGAGGACCAGACCGGTCGTGCGGTGCCACGACAGCAGCTTTCCTCGCTTGCTGCGCGAGGACCTCCGCTTCCCCAGCCACAGCGCGATCCCGGCCAGCACGACCACCCAGAGCCAGCTGGCCGCGAGTTCGCTGTACCAGCGGCCGAAGTCGCCCAGGTGCAGGCTGCGGTGCAGGGTGTCGACCCAGCCGCGCACCGGCATCGCCTGTCCCGAGCCGTAGGTCTCGAGCTGCCCGCGCACGGCCCCGGTGTGCGGGTCGACGAAGACCGTCCAGTGGTAGCTGGGTTCCAGCCCCGGCCGACTGAGGATCACCTGCGTCGAGTCGGCCGGGGTGGGCCCGGGCCGGATCCCGGTCACGGTCCCGTCGGGCACGGCGGCGCGGGCGACGGCGGTCTGCTGCTCCAGCGGCACGACCCCGGGCGCCACCGGGACGTGCAGCTCGTGGTCGTAGACGGCCTGTTCCAGCTGCGGCGTCCAGACGTAGGCCACCCCCGTCGCCGCGGCGACCAGCAGGAACGGCCCGATGAACACCCCGGCGTAGAAGTGCAGGCGCAGCACCAGCGGCCGGATCGCCGCCCAGGTGGGCCGCGGCGGCGCCACCGGCTCGGCCGTGCGCTCGTCGCTCTGGTCGATCGACATCGAGCTCCCTTCCCCATCCGCGGCGGCCGCCGCTGTAGGAAAGGTCGGCTGGACGCCGCACCCGGTTCCCGGGAATCTCGAAGTTCGTCCACGGGCGCAAGCGCGGACCCCGGACCAGGTGAGTCCTTTTAGGACTGCTGCTTCTCGTGGAGTTCGATGGCGTTCCCCGACGGGTCGGCGAGGAAGGACTGCCGAGCGGAGCCGACGGGCACCGGGTCGCTGACGTCGAAGCCCTCGGCGCGCAACCGCCGGACCTCCGCGTCCAGATCGTCGACGAGCACGGCGAAGTGCTGCCCCCGCGCGGGTCCCGGCGTGCCTTGGATCAGGTGGAGCTGCTGTTCCCCGACGTCCAGCCAGGCGCCGGGCCCGAGGTGGCCGGGGCGGCCGGCGGAGAGCCGGAAGCCGAGGGCGCCGGTGTAGAAGCCGATCGACTTCTCGAGGTCGTCGACGACGACGGCCACGTGGTGGATCGCTGCCATGACTCGGTTTCCGCCCTTCCGGCCGGCGGTCCCGGAAGGTTCCGGTGTTCGCGACGCTAGCCAGGCGGCGATCTTCGTGTCAAGACGAGGCCGGCACCGGCGAAGTGGCCGTCCTGGTCGACGGACGTCCGGTGGACACTGCAAGGCAACGGCACGGTGACCCTGGCGGGCGCCGTCCGGGTTCACGTACCCCCTTGGTCACCCGTGCGGCGAGGATCACCGCCCGGACGGAGCAGCCGCCACGGCGTCGCGCTCACGGCGCGTTTCCGGCCGCGGGACCGATCAGGGGAACGGCGGCTTGGTCCCGTCGGCTGTTCAGGAGCCGTTCAGTGCGGCGCCACACCGGAAACCCCGACACCACCTCGACCGCTCGACGGTTTGTTTCTGGCCACCGGCGCTCATCGGGGCTATGGTCGGCGCGAAATTGGGAGCGCTCCCAAGCTTCGGACATTTCGCCGATCTAGGAGGACAGCGTGGTTCCCCGACGGACTCGCCCCCGCAAGACCCTGCTCTCCCTCACGGTGACCGCCGTGGCCGCCGTGCTGCTGGGCGGCGCGCTCACCGGCGTCGCCGAGGCACACGGTTCCGCCACCGATCCGCCGTCGCGCAACTACGGCTGCTGGAACCGCTGGGGCAGCGACTTCCAGAACCCGGCCATGGCGACGCGGGACCCGATGTGCTGGCAGGCCTGGCAGGCCGACCCGAACGCGATGTGGAACTGGAACGGGCTCTACCGCGAAGGCGTCGCGGGCAACCACCAGGCCGCCATCCCCGACGGAACGCTGTGCAGCGGGGGCCGCACGCAGAGCCCCCGGTACAACGCGCTGGACACCGTGGGCCCCTGGCAGATGGCGAACAAGGACAACCGGTTCACGCTCACCATCACCGACCAGGCCCGCCACGGCGCGGACTACCTGCGGGTGTACATCACCCGGCAGGGCTTCGATTCCGCCACCCAACCGCTGAGCTGGGGCGCGCTCGAGCTGGTCGCCCAGTCGGGCCGCATCGCACCCGCCGGGCAGTACCAGATCGCCGTCGACGCGGGCGCCCGGACGGGACGCCACGTCGTCTACACCATCTGGCAGGCGAGCCACCTCGACCAGTCGTACTACTTCTGCAGCGACGTGAACTTCTCGGGCCGCTAGCCGCCGGGGGGAGGCGCCCGGCAGCCGTCGGGCGCCTCCGCCTCGCTCAACCCCGTTCGGTGAACGCGGCGAACATCCCCGGCTCGTAGGAACCACCCTTCTGGTGGACGATCACGGCGAGCCGGTTGGCCGCGTTGACCAGGGCGACGAGCGCGACCAGCGCGACGACCTGGTCGTCGTCGTAGTGCTCGCGCACCCGGGCCCAGGTCTCGTCGGACACGCCGTCGTGGGTGTCCGCGAGCCGGGTGCCCTCCTCGGCCAGCGCCAGCGCGGCCCGCTCGGCTTCGGTGAACACCGTCGACTCGCGCCACGCGGCGACGAGGTGGAGCCGGACCGCCGTCTCCCCGGCCGCCGCGGCCTCCTTGGTGTGCAGGTCGACGCACCAGCCGCACCCGTTGATCTGGCTGGCCCGGAGGCTGACCAGTTCCTGGGTCGGCTTCGGCAGCGACGATCGTTCGAGCACCTGCCCGGCGTTCGCGAACCGCTTGCCGAACCGGGCGCCGAGCTCGTTGGTCATCAGGTCGATGCGGGCTTCCATGGCTTCGTCCTCACTCGTGTCGTGGCCGATCGGCCTCAAGACACCGGCGAAGCCGAACCTGTGACGACCCGGATCCGGATCGGCCCGCGCCACTCGCCGTCGGGGTCGAGCGGCCGGCCCCGCTGGGTGAGCCGCACCCGGCCGGCCCGGGCGAGCTCCCGCGCCAGGTCCCGGGCTTGCGGCAGGAGGGGACGCCAGTCGGTGGCCACCGCCCGGGCCGCGTCCGACGGGCACGTGCTGCTGTCCACGCCGCGCGCGGTGGCCAAGGCGAGGATGGCCGCCCGCAACCGTTCGGCGGCGGTTTCCGCGGTCAGCGCGACGCGAGCCTGGTCCGCGCCGGGGCCACCGCCGTCGCGGGTCCGCTCCAGTTCCCGCCGCGGGCCGGACCGTTCGGTCATGCCGTCAGGGTCGCACGGGTTCGGACGGTGCGCCGGTCGCCGGCCAGGACCGCCGCGGATCACGCCCGCAGCCCTGACGTCCGCGCCGGCACGAAGAACAAGACTGTTCTTCCCCCGTTTCGCCGGGCACCCTCGACGGCACTGATCGCCGACCCTGGGGAGACCGGCCGTGACCGGCGGAGACATCGAACGTGAAATCGGAATCGAGCAGGACTACGTGGCCGGCCTCTACGCCCGCGTCGACGCCCTGCGCGAAGCAGCAGCCGCCCGATCGGTGGCCCGCGCGAACGGCGACCCGGAAGCGGCGGCGGTCTGGCAGGCGGAGGTGGCCCGGCTGGACTCCGTCGAGCAGGGGTTGTGCTTCGGCCGGCTGGACCTGCACGACGGCCGGCGCACCTACGTCGGCCGGCTGAGCCTGTTCCGCGACGACGACGGAGAGCCGCTGCTGGTGGACTGGCGCGTCCCGGCGGCCCGGGCGTTCTACACCGCGACCGCGGCCGTTCCCCACGGGGTGCGGCGACGGCGGCGGATCACCACGCGAGGCCGCACGGTCGTCGCATTGGACGACGAACTGCTGGCCGCGGACGGCACCGGAGGCGACGTCCTGGTCGGGGACGCGGCGCTGCTGGCGGCGGTGACCGCCGAACGCACCGGGCGGATGCGCGACATCGTCACCACCCTGCGAGCGGAGCAGGACCGGATCGTCCGGCACCGATCCGGCGGGGTCCTGGTGGTGCAGGGCGGTCCCGGCACGGGCAAGACCGCCGTCGCCCTGCACCGGGTCGCCTACCTGCTCTACACCCGCCCGCACCTGCGCACCCGGGGTGTCCTGGTCGTGGGCCCCAGCCGGTTGTTCCTCGGCTACATCGGCCAGGTGCTCCCCGGTCTCGGCGAACACAGCGTCGTCACGGCCACCCTCGCCGACCTGGGGCCGGGCCCGGAGGTCAGCCGGGTGGACCCGCCCGGGACCGCGGCGGAGAAGGGCCGGGCGGTCATGGCCGGCCGGCTGGCGGACGCGGTGCGGGCGCGGGTCCGGGCCCCGGACGGTCCGGTCGACCTCGAGTTCGAGCGCCAGGTGCTGCGCCTCGACGCGCCCGCCTTCGACCGCGCCGTGGCCGAGGCCCGGCGGGCCCGGTTCCCGCACAACGGGGCCAGGCTGGTCTTCCAGCGCCGGATCGTGGCGGACCTCGCGCGGCGCCTGATCGACGACCTGGAAGCGGTCGTGCTCACCGAAACCGGCGAGGCGATCGACGGCGGCACCCCGGACGGCCGGCTCGGCGAGGCCGACCTGCGCGCGCTGGCCGCCGCGGGCGTCGTGCTCGGCGACGACGACGAGCACCACGACGGACCGCGGACCATGCTGGACGAGACCGCGCGCGCCGGGCTGCGGCAGGCGCTGCTCGCCGACCCGGTCGTCCAGGCCACCCTCGACGCGCTGTGGCCGCCGCTGACCCCGGAGCAGGTGGTGTCGGACGTCCTCGGCGAGCCGGCCGGCGGCTGGAGCGCCGCCGACGTCCCGTTGCTGGACGAAGCCGCCGCCCTGATCGGCGACGGCCCCGGCCCCGCGGTGTTCGGGCACGTGGTCGTCGACGAGGCCCAGGAACTGTCCGAAATGGCCTGGCGGATGCTGATGCGCCGGTGTCCGAGCAGGTCGATGACGATCGTCGGGGACCTCGCGCAGACCGGGAACCCGGCCGGCGCCACCTCGTGGGAGCAGGTGCTGCGGCCGCACGTGCGAGACCGCTGGCACCTGGTCCGGCTCAGCGTCAACTACCGCACGCCCGCCGAGATCATGGCCGCCACCACCGACCTGGTCGCCGCCCACCACCCCGGGATGACGCCACCGCGCTCGGTCCGCTCGACCGGCGAACCGCCGTGGCGCGTCGCCACGACCCGAGCCGGCCTGCCCGCCGTCGTCGCCGAGCTGGCCGCGGCCGACACCGGCGGGCGGCTGGCGATCATCGCCCCGGCGGCCCTGGCCGGCTCGCTGTCCCCCACCGCCCACCCGGACCTGACCGACCGGGTGGTCGTCCTCACGCCGGATCAGGCCAAGGGCCTGGAATTCGACTCGGTCCTCATCGCCGACCCGGCCGCGATCCTGGCAGCGCCGCTCGGCCACAACGACCTGTACGTCGCGATGACCAGAGCCACCCGCCGGCTCGGGATCGTGCACCCCGGACCGCCACCGGCGGAGCTGCTCAAAGTTCCCCTGCGCGCTCGTAAAGCGCCCGCACGGGATCGGTGAACGCGGCGCCGCTGAGGTCGGTGGTGACGCCGTCCTCGGTCATCGTCCCCCGGCCGGTGGCGCCGAAGATCTTCCCCCCGGCCGGTGGCGGGGTCGAAGTTCCGGCTCACCGGTCAGGTTGTCCGGCCATGCTCCGGGAACCCGCCTCCGAAGGCACCGGCGGCGACGTCATGAACGACTCTTTCATGTCGTCCGGCGCGGTGAACGACTCTTTCATGACGTCCCGCCCCGCAAACGCGACCTCGTCACGAGCCGCCGAGCACCGCGGCCGTGAACCCGGCCGCCGCGGCGAGCGCCATGAGTTCGGTCGCGCGGGCGGCCGGCAGGAGCACCAGCGGGTAGCAGTCGGACTCGATGTCAAGAACCGCGAGGGCGGTCACTGTGCCGTGCAGCCGGTTGCCCGCCGCCTCGAGGAACTCGTACGTCGGCAGGTCGCTCTCCGCCAGGGATGCCCACAGCTCGTCCGCCGATGGGGCCGAGCGGGTGCGGTCATCGATGTCCTCCGCGGGGCCGGGTGCGCAACCGGAGGGATGATCCCGCCCGCCGCCGGCGGGCGTCGCCGAGCCGGGCGGAACCTCACCGGTTCAGACCAATTTCACCCGGTCTGGATCGAGCAAGCCCCCGCGGCCCTACCGGCCGCACCCGGCGGCGGGTGATCCTGCTCGCGGCACCCCGTGATCGGCTGAGGGATGTGGTCATGAAGCTCTCCCGGTTCTTCTTCCTCACCATCGTTCTCACCCTGTTCGCCGCGGTGACCGCGCCGGCCGCCCACGCCGGGCAGACCGCTCTGCGGGCGGCCGATCCCAGCGTGCTCCGGGTCGGCTCGACCTACGTCGCCGTCCAGTCGTCCGGGGGCGGCATCGTGGTGCGGCAGGCCGCCTCGACCGACGGGCTGGCGGCCGCGCCCGCCCGGCGGATCTGGTCGGACAGCCGCGGCCTCGGCGAGGTGTGGGCCCCCGAGATCGTCACCGACGGCGGGCGCTTCTACGTCTACTTCTCGGCCGGAACCGGTGCGGCGCACCGGATGTACGTGATCAGCTCCGCCGTCGCCGACAGCGGCTACACGGCGGAGAACCAGCTCGCGCTGCCCGACGGCAAGTGGGCCATCGACGGCACGATGTTCACCTTCGGCGGGCAGCGGTGGTTCGTCTGGTCGGGCTGGGCCGGGGACACCAACGTCGAGCAGAACCTCTACCTGGCCCGGATGACCACCCCGACGGCCCCGGCCGGCGCGCGGTACGTCATCTCCCAGCCACGCGAAAGCTGGGAACGCGTGGTGGGCAACCCGTACATCAACGAGGCACCCGCGGCGATCAAGGACCCCGACGGGCAACTGCACATCGTCTACTCGGCCAACGGCAGCTGGAGCGACCAGTACTGCCTCGCCGAGGTGCGGCTGCGCGCCGGCGGCGACCCGACGTACGTCTGGGACTGGTACAAGTCGAACGGCTGCCTCTTCGGCTCCCACCGCGAGACGATGATGGCCGGCTGGGACCCGACGCTCCACGTCGACGGGCCCGGCAGCCACAGCTTCGTCCTGCTGAACGGCGACATCGCGACCAGCCCGCCCGCCGGGCCGAAGTTCCCGCTGGCGTTCCACGCCGTCCCCAAGGGCACGCCGTACTCGTGGGCCAACCGCTACTGGTACACCGGCACGTTCTGCTGGTGGGGCGCGACGACCTACCGCCGCGCCAACGTCCCGGGCGCGACCACCGACACCGGCTGGAGCCTCAAGTTCTTCGAATGAACCACCGGTTCACCCCGCGACGGCCGCTCGGCCACATCTCGAAGGGCCGCGCCGGGGTCCGTCGAACGGACCCCGGCGCACGGCCGCTCACCCCCGGCCCGCACCGATCGCGCCCACCAGGCGGGGAACGGCGAATCGCAGGTAGCGTCCGGTACCGGCGACCGCGTTGAGCCGCTCGGGTTCGGCGGCGTCGCCCCAGCGGCCGGTCGAGACGCGGGCCTCCAGGGCGTGCAGGGCGGCGATCGACTCCGCGGGCTGGAAGGCGCAGTGCCCGGTGCCCTTGACGAAGGCCTGCCGCAGCAGGTGCCCGGCGCCCGCGGCGGCCACCCGCCGCGCGTACCAGTTCTCCTGCTCCACCGGCACGAGCTGGTCGGCGATGGTGTGGATGTCCAGTTCGGGCACCCGCAGGCGTCCCGTGGGCGTGGAGGTCCGGGCGAGCGTGGCGACCGCACCCGGGTCGGCCGTGATGTCCGCGTCACGGCTGAGCTTCGCCAGGTCGGCGTCGAGGTTCAGGCCCGCTTGCCGGTAGAGCGCCCGGACCTGCGGGGCGTGGCTGCTACTGCCGAGCAGGGCCCGGTAGTCGGTGCCGCGGGTGGACGCGCTGTTGCCGCCCGCGGCGAGTTCGATCTGGTAGCGGCCTGTCATCACGAAGCCGAGCACGAACTCCGTGAGCGTCTGTTCTTGCTGCGCCTCTTGGGTTTCGTAGTCCCGGGGCGCGGGCGGTGCGGCGCCGGTGTACCAGGTGGGGACGTTCATCAGCGCGGCGGCGAGGGCGATGCGGGCCCGCCCGGCCGGCGTCGCCTGGGCGTCGCCCGTGACCTTGCTCAGGGTGGCGGCCGCGGCGGCGGCCTCGTCCTGGCTGCCGTAGCGGACCAGCTTGACCGCCTGCCCGGGGGCGAGCAGGTGCGCCAGGGCGTACTCGCCGTCGAGCTGGTACTCGTCGAGGTTCAGCGCACCCGCGACCAGCCCGCAGGTCGTCAGCGCGCCGTCGATGCGGTGGTGCGGGTCCTCCGCCTCCCGGGCGCTGACCAGCCCGCCCATCGACGTCCCCCACGCGATGGTGCGCTTCGCCGCGCCGATCTTCGCCTCGAGCGCGGCCAGCGCGGCGAACTGGTCGCCGACCGCGGACTCCAGCGCCCACCAGGACGGCCCCGAATAGGACGAGCCGACGAGCGCGTAACCGTCGGCGAGCAGCGCTTCCGCCGTCGCCGCGTCCGGTGCGTCCTGCGCGACGAGCGGGCCGAAACCGTGGCTGTAGAGGATGATCGTGCCGTTCCACGACTCCGGCACGTCCGCCACCCAGGTCGCGCCGTCGGGCAGCTGCCCGGTGTGGTGCCCGGCGTCGGTGGCTTCGGCGGCCGGCGTGAGGCCTGCCGCCAAGAGCGTCGTGATGGTCAGGGAAACCAGACCGGTACGCCACTTCATCGTTCGACCCCCACCGCTCGCGTCTCGGCCGGATCCGCCAGGTCGACCCGGTTGCTCTCCCGCAGGACGAGCACGCACAGCACGGTGACGAGGCAGCACGCCGCGATCACCGCGGAGATCACGCCCGTGCCCGCGCCGGCGACGGCCGCGAACACCACCGGCGCGACCCCCGCGCCGAGCCCCGCGATCTGGTAGCCGAGCGACGCGCCGGTGTAGCGGGTCCGGGTGGCGAACAGCTCCGTGTACAGCGCGGCCAGCGGCCCGTACATCGCCGGGTGCGCGACCGACTGGCCCAGCACGACCGCCAGCGTCAGCAACGCCGCCGAGCCGCTGTCGATCAGCGGGAACAGCAGGAACCCGACGACGGCGGTGGCCAGCGCCCCGGCCAGGACGACGGGACGGCGTCCGACGCGGTCGGACAGCGCCGAATAGCCGACGATGGCGAGCACCGCCCCGACCGACGACACGGTGATCGCGTTGAGCACGGTCTGGCGCGGGAAACCCGCGTGTACGGCGTAGGAAAGGACGTACGTGGTGAGGGTGCCTTGCGCGACGAAGGCGCCGAAGCCGACACCGATCGCCAGCAGCAGGTTCTCCGGGTGGCGGCGCAGCACCTCCAGCAGCGGCGAGCCGGCGGACCGGCCGGCCGCGGCGAACACCGGGGTCTCGTCGACCTTCAACCGGATGAACAGGCCGATGGCCAGCAGCACGACGCTGAGCAGGAACGGCACGCGCCAGCCCCACGCGAGGAACTGCGCGTCGGTGGTCACCGCGCCCATGAGCGTGAGCAGCAGCGTGGAGACCACCATCCCGCTGGGTGCCCCGGCGTTGGTGAAGCTCGCCCACAGCCCGCGGCGGCTGGTCGCGTGCTCGGCCGACATCAGCACCGCGCCACCCCACTCCCCGCCGACGGCGATGCCCTGCAGCACGCGCAGCACGATCAGCAGCGCCGGTGCCCACACCCCGATCTGCGCGTAGGTGGGCAGGACGCCGATCAGCGTGCTCGCGACGCCCATCATCGACATCGTGATCACGAGCATCCGCTTGCGTCCCAGCAGATCGCCGAAGTGCCCGAAGACGATCCCGCCGATCGGCCGCGCCAGGTACCCGGTGGTGAACGTGCCCAGGCTGGCGATCGTGCCGATCACCGGATCCAGGTTCGAGAAGAAGACCTTGTTGAACACCACCGCCGACGCGGTGGCGTAGAGCAGGAAGTCGTAGTACTCGATCACGCTGCCGAAGTAGCTGGACAACACCGCGCGGCGCAGCTGCGCCCGCGATCGGAGGTTCTCTGCCATCGCGTCCTGCCTCGTCGCCGACCCCGCGTGACCCGCGTCACGCCGCGACGAACGTTAAGCACTCTGCTGACTGCGGTCAAGACTCTGCCCAATAACTACTGGCCCAATATCTACTCTGCCCAACATCAGCGCCCTGCCCGCCATCGGAGCGGGCTTATGCTCGCGGAGTGACCGACTTGGCCGTACCCGCCGCCGCCGAAGGCGTCGGCGCCGACACCCCGCGTCCCCAGACGCTGCTGATCGCGTTCCTCGGCGCCCACGTCCTCGACCGCGGGATCCACGTCGCCACCGCGAGCGTGCTCGACGTGCTGGAGCGCGCCGGCGTCTCCGAGCACGCGACCCGCTCCACGCTCAGCCGGATGGCCCGGCGCGGGCTGCTGCACCGGGTGCGCCGCGGCCGCCACGTCTACGTCGGCCTCACCGAGCGGTCGCGGGCGATCCTGCACGACGGCGAACGGCGCATCTGGCGGGCCGGGGCGGTCAACCGGCAGTGGGACGGCACCTGGACGCTGCTCGGCTTCTCGATGCCCGAGTCGTGGCAGCGCCAGCGCCACGCCCTGCGCTCACGGCTGCTGTGGGCCGGCTTCGGCAGCCTGCAGGGCGGCCTGTGGATCGCGCCGGGCCAGGTCGACACGATCCCGCTGCTCGAGGGCCTCGGCGCCGACGGGCACATCAAGGTGTTCCAGGCCCGCACGCTGGCGCCCACCGAGGTCGCCGAGATCGTCCGGGAGGCCTGGGACGTCGAGGAGCTGGCCGAGCACTACCGGGCCTTCCTGACCCGCTGGCAGGACCCGGCGGCGCAGGCGTCGGACAGCCTCGCCCGGGATCTGCTCCTGGAGTCCGACTGGCTGCAGACCATCCGCACCGACCCGCGCCTGCCCCGCGAACACCTGCCCGCCGACTGGCCGGCCGAGCCCGCCCAGGAGCTGTTCTACGCCCTCAGCGCCGAACTGAAGCCGGCGGCCCGCACCACGGCGGCCGGCCTCCTCGACACGATCACCGACGAACAAGCCGACGAGCGCTGACCGGGGCTCACCCCGCCACCTCGCCGAGCGTGGCCGCGAACTCCCCGGCGGACACCGGCGTCTCGTCCGCGAGGAGCTCGTCGATCACCTCGGCCAGCGGACCCGGTACCGCCGGCTCGCGCACCCGGATCGGGACCGGGTCCTCGCGCAGCACGACCGCGACCGGATCGGCCCCCGGCGGGAAGTCACGGGGCGGCCGGCCCGTCAGCATCCAGTACAGCGTCGCCGCCGCGGCCCAGACGTCCACCCACGGCGGGGCGTGGCGGTAGTTCAGCACCTGGGCGCGCGGGAGGAACTCCAGGCTGCCGCCCAGCTCGCCGGTCCGGGTGTGCCCCGAAAGGCCCGCCAGGGCGAACGCCTTCGCCAGCCCGAAATCCGCGACCCGCGCGACCCCGCCGTCGAGCAGGACGTTCCCCGGCTTGACGTCCCGGTGCACGACGCCGCGCGCGGTCGTCGTCGTGCGGTCGGCCAGCCGCACCTCCGGCAGCTCCGCGGCGTGGGCGTACGCCAGGCCGGCGAGGACCCCGAGGGCGATCGGCACCGCTTCGCCGGCGGTCAGCCGGCCCCGGCGGTCGACGCTGCCGCCCGGGCAGTACGCGCTGACCAGGAACGGCACGGGCACCCGGCCGGCGCCGCGGAACTCCACGACGTTCGGGTGCCGCAGCGCGCGCACGTTCGCGATCTCGCGCAGGACCAGCTCGGCGGCGGCCGGCCGGAGGTCGTGCAGCACCTTGAGCGCGACCGGTTCGCCGGTCGTGGTGTCCCGCGCCAGGAAGACCGCCCCCTGGGCGCCGCGGCCGAGTTCGCGGCCGAGCGCGTAACCGGGGAACTCGGCCGGGGCCACGGTGATCCGCAGGGTCGTCGAGCCGACGCGGACCTCGTCGCCGTCGGCCAGCTCGCGTTCGTCCACCACGACGCCGTTGACGCGGGTTCCGTTGCGGCTGCCCAGGTCCCGCACGCCGACGTGCGGCGGCTCGATCGTGAACCGGCAGTGCGCGCGCGACGCGTCCGGGTCGGGCACGCGCAACCCGCACTCCTCGCCGCGACCGGCCACCAGGGACCGGGCGTCGGTGAAGACGTGGCCCACGGCGTCGCCGGCGGTGATGCGGACGGCCCAGCGCACGTCAGTCCACGAGCGCCACGTAGAGCGGCGAACCCAGCAGCACGCTCTCGCCGTCCGCGGTTTTCCCGTGCAGCAACCGCTTCGCGACGAACTCCATGTTCTGCGCGGGCCCGCGCAGGTCCGTCGTGGCCCGGCGGACGTCCTGGCACGCCTCGGCGTCGCCGTCGCCAGTGACCGCGGTGGCGATCCCGGGGCGCTGGACGATCCCGTCGAGCAGGGACGGCAGCAGCGACCGGCTCAGCGGCGGGTCGAGTTCGCCGCCGGGAAGGGCCCCGAAGACGTGCCGGCGAGAGCCGCCGAGCCCGAGCACCGTCCGCTCGCCGCGCCCGCCGAAGTACACGAGCGACAGCCCGTCCGCGCCGACGAGCGGCCCCCACCGCAGCGGCAGCAGGCCCCAGAAGAACTGCCCCGGCTCCTCGACCGAGCCGAGGTCACCGAAGTCGGTCAGGTACCGGACGACGCGCTCGAGCCGCTCGGTCCGGTCCGCGCCGACGGCGGCTTCTACGCCCCGCTTGCCCTTGAGCACCTTGAGGTCGACGCTCACCTCGGCCGTGCGCTTGCGCGTCGCGCCGGGATCGATCTGCTGCAGCAGCATGTCGACCTTGCTGTCGCTGATGTAGACGAAGTACCGGAACGACATCCGCCCCCCTCGTGGCTCGCGGTGATCCTCCCACGAACCCGCGGGTCTTTCACCCGCCTGGCCCATGCCCCGCGTCCGGGTGGTCGGGTAATCGTTGATCCGTGGCGCGCGAGCACCGGGGAGGGAGGCCGCCGTGGTTCAGCTGACGCCGTCCGGGATCGCCGGCCTCCGCGCGGACGTGACGAACCTGATGCGGGCCGGCGCGATCCTGCACCCGGTCATGGACGAGGACGCGTCGACGCGGTTCGGCCGGGTGTGCGCCGCCCAGCTCGTCGACCTCGCCCTCCGCCGCCACCTGTGGTTCTCCTACGACGGCAAGCACGTCGGCGTCCCCGGGCTCCTGGCCCACCGCCGGCCGGACCCGGCGGACGCGGCGGATCCCGACGAGCAGCGCCTGCTGGACGTCGTGTTCGGCGGCCAGGACGTCGCGCGGATCGCGCGGCCGCAGCCCTGGGCGCGCTGGCGGGACATGGCCACGCTGGTGCGCAAAGGCGCGAAGGCGGACGGACTCGGCTGGCTCGGCCGCGAACGGTACCGCGTGCAGCGGCGGATGACCGGCCTCCGGGCGGCGATGTCCGTCCACGCCCGGCGCACGCGGCGGAAGTGGAGCGACGAGCCCGCGCTGTACCGCGCGGGGTGCTCCTTTGCCGTCCTCTTCAACCTCGACACCGCGGTCCCCCACTGGCCGATGCCGCCCGAAGAAGACCTCTTCGTGCCCTCGCGCCTCGCCGCGGCCTGCCACCTGGCCCACGTCGACGCGACCTGAGCGATGCCGGACGACGCCACCCTCGACGGGTCCGCACCGGCCACGCCCGGGTGGCGCGTGGGCGACCGGGTCGCCGGCCGGTACGAGATCACCGCGATCCACCGCGGCGGCATGGGCGTGGTCCACCGCGCCCACCACCTGGGCTGGGACGCCGACGTGGCGATCAAACGGCCGCT
Organism: Amycolatopsis sp. cmx-4-37; assembly: GCA_049998055.1. Classification (GTDB taxonomy): domain Bacteria; phylum Actinomycetota; class Actinomycetes; order Mycobacteriales; family Pseudonocardiaceae; genus Amycolatopsis. The sequence continues at coordinate 616,487 of JAEBEK010000001.1, forward strand.
GCCCGAGCTGTTCCGCACCGACGCCGACCGCGAGCGCTTCGTCCGCGAGGCCCGGACCTGGATCGACCTGGGGCTGCACCCGCACGTGTGCAACTGCCACTACGTGCGCACGCTCGACGGCGTCCCCCACGTCGTCGCGGAGTACGTGCCGGGCGGCAGTCTCGCCGACCGGATCCGCGACCGGCGGCTGTACGCCGGTTCCGGGCGCGAGGTGCTCGCCCGGATCCTGGACGTCGCGGTCCAGGCCGCGTGGGGGCTGGCGCACGCCCACGCGCTCGGCGTGGTCCACCGCGACGTGAAGCCGGCCAACATCCTCGTCGGCGACGACGACGTGAAGGTCACCGACTTCGGCCTGGCGGGCGCGGCCGCCGGCCCGTACCGCGGGACCCGGCTCTACGCCTCCCCGGAACAGGCCGCCGGCGAGCACATCGGACCCGCCGGTGACGTCTGGAGCTTCGCTGTCAGTGTGCTCGAGATGCTGACCGGCGAGGTGACCTGGCTGGCCGGGCCGGCGGCGGGCGGGGCCTTGGCGGGCGCCGTCGCGACGGCGCCGCTCGACGGCGTGCCCCGCGACCTCGGCGAGCTGCTGGCCCGGTGCCTGGCGTGGGAGCCCGCGGACCGGCCCGGCACCATGGCCGACGTCGCGAAGGCGCTGATCGGCCTCTACACGGCCGCGTTCGGGCCGTACCCGCGGGATCCGCCGGCCGCCGCCCGGCCGCGGGCGGCCGAGCTGAACAACCGCGCGCTGTCGCTGCTCGACCTCGGCCAGGAGGACGAAGCCGCGCGGCTCCTGGCCGAGGCGCTCGCCGCCGACCCGCGGCACCTCGAAGCGTCGTTCAACGCCGGAGTGCTGCGCTGGCGCGCCGGCGAGCTCACCGACGACGCGGTGCTCGCCACCCTGGAGTCGGCCCGGGCGAACCACGGCGAACCCGGGCGCGCCGACCGCCTGCTCGACCTCGTCCGCCTCGAACGCGGCGGCGCGGCACCCGCCTTCGTGCTCCCCGTCGGGCAGCGCCGGACGGCGGCTCCCGTGTGCGTGACCCCGGACGGCGAACACCTGCTGGCCGCCGACGCCACGGGTGCGGTGCACGTCGTCGAGGCGGCCACCGGCCGGGAAGTGCGCGTCCTGCGCGGCCACCGGGACGTGGTGGACACGATCGCGGTCGGCTCGGACGGCCGCCACGCGATCACCGTCGGCGCCCGGGGCACGGCGGTGCGGTGGGACCTGGGCACCGGCCGCCCGCTGCGCCGGCGGTCCCGGCTCGGGGACGGCATCCACGTGGCCGTGGCCGCCGACGCCGGACTCGTGCTGACGACGAAGCTCGGCTTCCCCGTCGATGTCGTGCGGGTGTCGCGGCTGGGCCGCGGGCGTGGCCACCGGCTCCGCGCCGGGGGCGACGTGACGACGATCTGCGTGTCCGCGGACGGGCAGCGCGCGCTGCTCGGCGACGCGCGTGGCCAGGTGGGGCTGTGGAACCCGGGCACCGGCAGCGCGCTGCGCTCCCTCACCGGGCACACCCGCGCGCTCGCGGCGATGGCCATGGATTCCGCCGGGCGGCGCGCGGTCACCGTCGCCACGGATTTCGAAGACTTCGCTCCCCGGGTGTGGGACCTGGACACCGGCCGCCTCCTGGAGCGGCTCGACGGCCACACCGGCCCGCTCACCTCGGTCCACGTGTCACCGGACGGGCGGCGGGCGCTGACCGGGAGCGGCGACCGCACCGCGCGGCTCTGGGACCTGGACACCGGGCGGTGCCTGCGCGTCCTGTCCGGGCACACGCAGATCGTCGAGTCGGTCGCCTTCGCCGGCGAGGTCGCCGTGACCACCGAGCTGACCGGCGCGGTGCGGATCTGGGACCTGGCCGGTGGCCGGTGCCTGCGCACGATCACCGAGGACGCCGGATCCGGCGACACCGCGTGGCTCACCCCGGACGGCCGGACGCTGGTGCACGCCGGCCGGACCGCGGTCCGGCTGTGGCCGGTGCCGGCTCCGGCGCCCGCCCCGCTGCAGATCTCCCGGTCCCGCACGGCCGTCGAGCTGCTGTCGGCGAACGCGCGCGTGGACGACCTGCTGGCCCGCGCGGCCGAAAACCCCGGCGAGGCCCTCGAACTGGTGCGCCGGGCCCGCACCGTGCCGGGCCACGAACGGTCTCGCGAAGTCATGGACGCCTGGCGCCGCCTGGCGGCCGCTTCGGCGCCCGGTGAGCTGAAAACCGTGTGGCTGAGCCAGGTCCTGGACGGCGGACCCACGGGCTTGACGGCCGTGTGCGCGACCCCGGACGGCCACGTGCTGTCCGGCGGGTACGAGGACGGCACCGTGGGGAGGTGGGACCTCGCGTCCGGCCGGCGCGTCGCGACCCTGACCGGCCACCCCGCCCCGGTGCTGTCGCTCGGCGCGACCGGGCAGGTCGCCGTGACGGGAGCAGCTGACGGGACCACGAGGGTGTGGGCCCTGCCCACCGGCCGTCCGATGTGGACACTGCGCGGGCACGACGGCGCGGTGCGCGCGGTGGCCACGACGCCCGACGGGCGGTACGCCGTCACGGGCTCCGCGGACGGCACGGCCCGGGTCTGGGACCTCTCGTCCGGGCGTGAAGTGGCGGTGCTCACCGGCCACACCGGCGCGATCGGCGCCGTGGCGGCGGACGGGCGCTCCTGCTTCACCGCCGCCGACGGCTCGGTGCGGCAGTGGGACCTGCACAGCGGCCGCTGGACCGGCGTTCCGGAAACCACCACCGGCGCCGGCCCGACCTCGCTGTGCCTGACGCCGGACGGTCTCCTGCTGACCGTCGGCTTCCCGGCCCGGCACGGGGTCCGCGTCCGCGACCTGGCGACCGGCCGGTTCGTCCGGGCGCTCGATCCCGATGGCGCGCCGGGCAAGCAGGCCGTGTGCACCACGCCGGACGGCCGGATCGCCGTGGTCACCGAGCAAGCCGCGACGGTGGCCCTCTGGGAAGTGGCCACCGGGCGGTCGCTCGGTCACCTCGAGGGACTCACCGGCGGGGTCGGCGGCGTTTGCGTGACGCCGGACGGCAACCACGTCGTCGTGGCGGGTCGCGACGGCGCGATCCGGATCTGGGACATCGACCGGGAACTGGGGGAACGGGAATGATCGCGGTGCGGAAGACGGCGCTGATCCTGGCCGGCTTCGCGTTCTGGACCGGCGAGATCATGTCGCTCTTCGCGACGACGCCCGCGGTGCTGGGCTGGGGCGTCGGCCTGATCACGGCCGCTCTCGTGGTGCTCCTGCTGATCACCGGCGGGGCAACCACGTTCGCCGGGGTCGTCGCGGCGGTGCTCGCGGTGGTGCTGGGCGCGTCCCAGGGCGGTGAAGTGGTGGCGTGGCTCTTCGTCCAGCGCTGGGTGGTCGTGCCGCCGGTGGCCGCCTTCCTCCTCCTGGCTCGGACGGCGTTCTGGGCCATCGAACGCGCCGACGTCGGGTGGCGCATCGAGCACCGCCACGGGTGACCGGAGCCGACTTCGCCGCCGTCGGCGAAGCCTACGAAAGCAAACCGGAGCGAAGGCGGGCTGCGAAGCCGTCCAGCGCGCCGCGGGACGGCGCGGCGATCGTCGAAGCGGATTCCTGACCTACCCGGTGTGTTTCGCGTCCGGCGCCTCGCCGCGCCGGGCGCGTACCCCGCGCGGCACCGCTGAGACGAGCGCGCGCACAGCGGCGGCGACGTCGTCCTCGGTGCTCCAGCGCCCCAGGGACAGCCGGATCGCCGCCAGCGCCCGGTCGGCGTCGAAGCCCATGGCCGTCAGCACCGGCGACGGCGCGTGCACGCCGCTGTGGCAGGCCGAACCCGTGGAAGCGGCGACGGCGAGCGCGTTTTCCAGGACCTGGTGGCCGCGAACGCCGTCGATGCTGATGTTGAGCGTGTTCGGCAACCGCCGCTCGGCCGGGCCGTTGAGGCGGACGCGGCCCGGCAGCGCCGCGACCAGCTGCTGGTGCAGCGCGTCGCGCAAGGCGGCGATCCGCGCCGCGGCGCCCGCGGCGAGGTCGTCGGCGGCGAGCCGGGCGGCGGTCCCCAACGCGACCGCCAGCGCGACGTTTTCGGTGCCCGCGCGCAGCCCCCGCTCCTGCCCGCCGCCGTAGACGACGGGTTCCAGCGCGACGCCGTCGCGCACGAACAGCGCGGCCGCCCCGCGCGGCGCGTACACCTTGTGCCCGACCACCGTCAGGAGGTCGACGCCGAGGCGCCCGACGTCGACCGGGAGCTTCCCGCACGCCTGCGCGGCGTCGCAGTGCACGAGCGCCCCGTACTCGTGCGCGAGCCCGGCGATCTCCGTGATCGGCTGCACCGCCCCGGTCTCGTTGTTCGCCGCCATGATCGACACGACCGTGCGGTCCGCGGCGGTCCGCAACGCCGCGTCCAGGGAGTCGAGGACGACCAGTCCGTGCCGGTCGACCGGCACCACCGTGACGCGGGTGCCGTGCAGCCGATCGAGCGCGCGGGCCGTTTCGAGGACGGCGGGGTGTTCGGTCGCCTGGACGATCAGGTGCGCCCGCCGGCCGCCCGGGGCGAGCACGGCACCGCGCAGGGCCAGCAGGTTGGCCTCCGACCCGGATCCGGTGAAGACGATCTCCCCCGCCCGCGCCCCGATCAGGTCCGCCACCCGCGCCCGCGCGTCAGCCAGCGCCCGGCGCGGCTCGACGGCGTAGGGGTGATCACTGGAGGGGTTGCCGAAGAAGTCCGTCCAGTAGGGCATGGCGGCTTCGGTGACCCGCGGGTCGACGGGCGTGGTGGCGTTGTAGTCGAGGTAAACCGGCCCGGCGCGCAGGCCGGCCGGCACGGGGAGGGCCGCTTCGGTCACGCCGTCTCCCACTCGAGGCGCTCCGGCAGCCCGAGCCGCGGGAACCGGTCGTCGTGGAACGTGACGATCTCCGTGATCACCCCGCCGGTGACGCGCAGGACGTCGACCGTCAGCGGCAAGTACGCGCCCGCCGCCTTCCGCCAGAGGTAAAAGGCGACCGCGGGCTGCCGGTTCACCGAGGTCACGACGGCGCGCAGCTGCTCCATGCTCTCGAAGCCGTCCTCGACCCAGTTGTGCACCACCGCGTCGCGGCCGACGTGCAGGCCCGGCGTGGGCGGCATCGAGCACCGGACGTCGTCGCGCAGCAGCGCGGCCAGCGCGCCGACGTCCGTGGCCACGCTGGCTTCGGTGTAGCGGCGCACCAGCTCGCGCGTCCCGGCGTCCTCCTCGCCGCCGGTCCAGTCCTGGCGCTCGGCGGGCAGGTGCTCCCGCAGGCCGGCGCGGGCCCGCTGCAGCGCGCTGTTCACGGAGTTGACGGAGTCCCCGAGGAGCTCCCCGACGTCCTTCGCCGGCCAGCCGAGCACGTCCCGCAGGATCAGCACGGCCCGCGGGCGCGGCGCGAGGTGCTGGACGGCGACCAGGTACGCCAGCTCGATCGTCTCCCGCGCGAGGGCGACGGTCTCCGGCTCGTCCGCGTCGCCCGCGGGCAGCTCGTCGAGCAACCGGTCCGGGTAGGGCTGCAACCACCGCACCTCGCCGCCGGTCGCCGGCTCCGGGCGGCACTTGGCCAGCCGGTCCAGGCAGGCGTTGGTGGCGATCCGGTACAGCCAGGCCCGGAACGTCGACCGCCCCGCGAAGGTCTCCCGCCGCCGCCAGGCCCGCAGGAACGTCTCCTGCACGGTGTCCTCGGCGTCCTCGAACGACCCGAGCATCCGGTAGCAGTGCACGTGGAGTTCCCGCCGGTGCCGCTCCGCCAGCCCCGAGAACGCCGACTCGCCGACCTCGCCCAGCTCCGTGTCCGCACTCATGACGTCATCCTTCCGCTTCGCCCGTGTCCGTCACAGGTGAGACGGGTGCGGGCCCGACAACTCATCACGGCGACGTCACCACACGTACGGGACGAGCCGGGCGCGGTTCGCCGCGAACCGCCGGTAACGGCTGCCCAGCGCTTCCTCGAGGGCGCGCTCCTCGATGCGGAGGCGGTGGACCAGGGCGATCAGCAAGAGGACGACCGCGCCCGCCGCGCTGACCCAGTTCGCCGCGATCAGGCCGCCCCCGGCGAAGGCGAGCAGCAGGCCGGTGTAGCCCGGATGGCGCAGGACCCGGTAGGGACCGCGGTCCACGACGGGCTGGTCTTCGCTGGTCCGGACCGTCACCGTGAAGTACTTTCCCAGGCTGGCGAAGGACCACCAGCGCAGCAGCAGGCCGAGCCACCCGATCACGGTCCCGAGCGTGAACAGCCCGCCACCGCCGCCCATCCCGGCGGCCGGGAAGACGGCTCGGCCGATCGGCCACAGCAGGACCGCGCCGAGGAACACCGCCCTGAAGACGACCTCCGCGCGCACGTCGACGAGTTTCGCGCCGCGGCGCAGGCGGAACGCTTGGACGAGTTCGCCCGCGGCGAAGGCGCCGACGCTGACGGCCAGGACGACCCGGGCCGCGTTCGGCCACTCTCCGAAAGGCGCGAGCACACCACCATCATCCCGGCTCCGGCGACCGCCTGCCGCGGTCGGCTAGGGTGACCGCGTGCCTCCGCCGCCGGACCGCGAACGGCCGCTCACCGAGCACCCCGCGCGCACCCGGGTGAGTGCGCTCTTCCGGGGCACGGGCGGGCGACCTGCGGTGCTCGTCGAGCTGGTCTTCCTGCTGCTGTGGTTTCTGCTCTTCGCGCGTCTCGACGCCGCTGTCGGCAAGGACTTCGCGGCCGCCACCGCGCACGCGCTGTCCCTCCAGTCCGCGGAACACGCGGTGCACCTCGACATCGAGCGGAGCGCGAACGAGTGGCTGGCCGGGGAGCCGGTCCTAGCCCACCTGGCGGTGTACGTGTACCGGCTGTACTACGTGGTGGTCGCCGGCACGCTGCTGTGGGTGTTCGTCCGGCACGCCGGTGTCTACCGCCGGGTCCGCCGGACGATGGTCGCGATGATGGCGCTCGTCCTGCCGGTCTACTGGGCGGTGCCGATGTCGCCCCCGCGGTTCGCCCTGCCGGGGGCCGTCGACATCGTGGCCCGGTACGACATCCTGCACCAGGCGAGCTGGACGAGTCCCACCCACTACACGGCCATGCCCAGCATGCACGTGGGCTGGTCACTGTGGTGCGCGTACGCCGGGTGGTCCGCGCTCCGGGGCACGCGTCCCCGCCTGGCGTTCGCGTCGTGGTCGTTCCCGCTGCTCATGGTGTCGGTCGTGCTCACCACGGCGAACCACTACGTCCTCGACATCGTGGGCAGCATCGCACTGCTGGCGGCCGCCATCGTCACGGCGTCACTGTGCGGCCGCCTGACCGCGAGCCGGCGCCCCGCCGGCGCCGACCGTCCCGGCGACCGCAGCTGCGGCTCCGCGACAGGGACTGGGGCTGGGGCTGAGCGGTGACGACAGCTGCAGCTCCGCGGTAGCGGCTGCGGCGGCCGCGCGATGACGGCAGCGGCCCTGTTCGGAGTGCCGTCGAGGTTGTGGCCGGGCGTAAGGGCGCGGGCTCGTTTTGCCACAGACTCAGCCGCCGCTTCGGGCACGTCGGCGAGGTGCGCGAAGAGCCGCGCCACCGAACGATAACCAAAGAGTTCCCTCACACCACGCGACTCGATTTCCATGAGCAGCGCACCGATCTCAGCCTCGGCAGACCGCACAATGGCGAGCAGGGCGGAGATGCGGTCGGCCAGGGCCACCGCATCCGCTCGAATCACCGCTTCTCTGTCCACACACCAAGATTACCGGTCCACGAACGCATGTTCATCACTCGATCAGGTGGAAGCGGCAGCCCGGCAGCGGCACCGTTGCGTAGGGAATCGGCGCTCCGGCACCGAGCGAGAAGCACACGCGCGTCCGGCAGAGCTACGAAACGAACGCGGCGTCGCCGAAGCCGATTTCGCGCATCTTCCCGGCGGAAAAGACCACCATGATTTCGTCGCCCAGGACCGGGATGTCATGAAAGAGTCGTTCATGACGCTGGACGACAGGAAAGGGTCGTTCATGACGTCGCCATCCCCTGCCGAGCCGCCGGCCTCGGAGCCCGCTCAGCTTTTCCTCGAAACGTGCACGCGACATGGACCGAGCTTGCCGGATGATCTTTCCTCACCGGCCGGCCGGCTCCAGCCGGATCCGGACGTCGAGGTTGCGTTCGACCTCGCTGCGGCTGTACAGCAGGGGGAACGAGCCGCCCGAAGCCCACAGCGTGTTGAGGTCGCTGTAGTGCGGGCTGCGCGGGTCGCCGGACTGGCCCGGTGCGTTGATCGCCGCCGAGCCGTTCCAGTTGCCGACGTCCAGGGCCATCTTGAACGTCGCCCCGATGATCTGCGCGTAGGTCAGCGGGTGGAAGAACGACGGGTGGATCGTGTGGTACGAACCGCCGACCGGGTTCGGGCCGACGTTCGGGCCGCCCAGCGGGTGCAGGAACTCCTGGTGGTGCAGCGAACCCCAGTGCCACGTCGACGGGTCGGGGCCGAGCAGGCCGGCGACGTCGCGGAACGCCACCGGCAGCGTGTCCAGGATCAGCTTGTCGCGCACCGCCGCGCCATCCGGGCCGAGCCACCTCGCCGGGTCCGCGAAGGAGGCGATGAGCAGGCTGACGTCGGGGTTGACGTTGCTCGCCAGCGCGTCCCCCGCGGCCTGCGGCAGCACCGCGTGCGCCCACGCGTTGTGCAGGTACTTCATGAGCCACGTCTCGAACAGCGCGGCCCCCGGCGAATCCACCGACGCGACGCCGTCGTAGCCGCGAAGCAGCTCCAGCGCCTTCGCGGTGTCCGGGTCCGATGAGGACAGTCCCCGCACGAACTCCAGGAGCTGCGTGGCCGCCGGCGACTTCTCGTCCTTCTGCAGCGCGAGCGAGTCGGCGACGGTCGCGCCCGGGTGGGATTCGATCAGCTCGTCGATGCGCTGCTTGCGGTAGGGCATCTGCCATTCGTAGTTGGACACCACCGGGTGGCCCGGCGGGATGTTGAAGTCGTTGGCCGAGGCGAAGTAGCCGGACGGCGGGTTGTACCGGCCCGGCAGTTCGCTGTTCGCGTAGAAGCCGTTCCACTCGTAGCGCCCGTCACCGGGGACGGGCAGCAGGCCGTCGTAGCCGGCGCCGGTGCGGCGCGGCGTCAACCCCGCCGGGACGTAGCCGATGTTGCCGCGCACGTCGGCGTAGAGGAGGTTGGAGCCCGGCGCGCCCCACGTCCGCGTCCCCGCGGTGAACTCGCGGAAGTTCGTGGCCCGCTGGTAGTTCAGGCTGCCCAGGTACGCCGCGCTGCCCGGCTGCGTCCACGCCGTGCGGATCGCGAACGCGCGGTGCGCCGCCTCGTCGACCTGGACGACCGGGCCGTGCCGGGTGAAGGACAGCTTCCCGGTGGCCGGTGCGCCGCCGCGCACCGGGATGGGCTCGGTGATCGTGGTCATCCGCTCCCAGCCGGTGCCGTAGCGGTAGCGGGTGGGGTCGTTCGGGTCGAGTTCGTAGACGTAGAGGTCGGTCTGGTCGATCGGCAGGTTGGTCAGGCCGAACGCGATGTCGTCGTTGTGCCCGATGGCGATCCCCGGGTTCCACGGCTCGCCGGCGCCGGCGAGGTTCAGCCCGGGAGCCGACAGCTGCGCGACGTACCGGCCCGACGGCAGGGCGTCCGCGAAGCGGTGCGGGTCGTTGGCCAGGATCGGCCGGCCCGACGCGGTCCGGTCCGGCCCGATCGCCCAGGCGTTGCTGCCGGTGGTCGCGTCGCCGATGGCCCGGGCCGTGTCCTGGGTCTGGAAGCCGCTGCCGGTGAACTTCACCGCGGCGGTCGCGAGGTAGTACACCTTGAGCACGTCGTCGGTCACCGAGCACGGGTCGAGCCCGGCGGGCACCGCCGCCTCGTGGTCGGGCTGGAGGGTGCGCAGGTAGCGGCTCGCGCCGGCGCCGGCCAGGCAGACCAGCTTCGCGCGGGAGACCTCCCACGCCAGGTTCTCCCCGATGGCGTGCGAGCGGATCCGCACCAGGTCCTGCGGGCGCCAGTGAGCGGGCTGGTAGCCGAGCTTGCCGAACTCCGGCGGGAGCGCGGCGGGGTTGCGGCCGAGCCAGTCGACGTAGGAGTTGATGCCTTCGGCGAACCGGGTGGCGGCCAGCTTGCTCTCCGGACCGTAGGACGCCCATTCGGCGTCCACGTCGCCGCGGTAGAGGAACAGCCGCGCGGCCCGATCCTGCTCCACGTAGGACGGACCGAGCACCTCGCTGAGCGTCCCGAGCCCGCGGCGGCGCCACGTGTCGATCTGGAACAGCCGGTCACGCGCGATGTTGAAGCCCTGGGCGAAGAAGAGGTCGCTGGTGTCGGCCGCGTAGATGTGCGGCACGCCCCACTTGTCGACGAGCAGCTCGGCCGGCCGGTGCAGGCCGGCGACGGCGTACTTCGGACCGGTCGCCGCCGCCACGGCCGGAACCGGCGCCAGGCAGAGCACGACCAGGGCGAAGATCAGGCCGCGGAAGACCTTGCGGCGTCGGGCCATGGTGCACTCCTCGTTCGGGGCTCGGGACCGGGTTCGTCCGGTATGTCTACCGGCCGCCGGCGCGGTTCCACGAGCCCTTAAGGGGTGCCTGCCGTCGGCCCGGGTCAGTCGCCGAACGCGGCCTGGTGGGCCGCCGCGCAAGTGAGCGGGAGGTCGACCTGGACGACGACGCTGCCCGTGATCGTCGTCCGCGGGGTGAGCGGGATCGCGCGCACCCGCGTGGAGCGGTTCCACGAGCCCTCAAGAGGTGCCTGCCCTTATCCCGGGTCAGTCGCCGAACGCCGCCTGGTGGGCCGTCGCGCAAGTGAGCGGGAGGTCGACCTGGACGACGACGCTGCCCGTGATCGTCGTCCGCGGGGTGAGCGGGATCGCGCGCACGCGCGTGGACCTGATCTCCGCCACCTGGTCGGCCGGCAGCACCGTCCAGGTGTTCGGGTCCGAGCCGACCTCGACGATCGTGTCCTGGACCGTTCCCGCCGGGCGTCCCGGCCCCACCGTGACACCCGCCTCCCGGAGCGCGGCGACCGCGGCCGGGTCGGGGATCCGCAGGTCGCCGGCCGCCAGCTCGGCCACGCTCACGACCTCGCGGCCGGCGGCGGGGTGCCGCGCGGACACGACCGCGAACAGCGGCTCGGTCCAGGCCGGCAGCACCCGCACCCCCGGCGCCGCGCCCACTCCCCGGGCCAGGGCCAGGTCGATCTCCCCCTGCCGCAGTGCGTCGAGGCGGGCGGCCGGCGGCAGGTCGACGAGCACGAAGCCGAACCCCGGGGACCGCTCCCGCAGCGCGTCGATCGCGCGCTCCAGCCGGGCGGTGACCCCGGTGGCGGTGCCGATGCGCATGACCCCGGCGGACCCGGCCGCCGCGCTGCGGACCCGGTCGGCGGCCGCGAGCGCTTCCCGGGCCGCGACGAGCACCCGGTGCCCGGCCGCGGTCAGCCGGACCCGGCGGGGCGACCGGTCGAACAGCCGCTCCCCCAGCTCGCGCTCGAGCCGGGCGATCTGCCTGCTGACCGCGGGCTGGGCGATGTGCAGCCGCTCCGCGGCCCGGCCGAAGTGCAGCTCGTCGGCGACCGTGACGAAGTACCGCAAAGCCCGTAGTTCCACCGGTTCTCCCCTGGGCTGGGACGATGCCTTCAGGTTATCGCTGCGCGTCGGCCTTGGCCCTGGTTCGCCGCGGGCCGCGGTGCTGGAGTCGGCCCATGAACCTCGATCCCGGTCTGCTCGGCGCCCACCTGCGCGAGCACGAAGTGACCCCGGAAAGCGCCGCGGAAGTCGAGCGAGCCGGGTACGGCACGCTCTGGCTGGACGCGTCGCCGCCCGCCGACCTCACCCTCGCCGAAGAGCTGCTCGACGCCACCACGCGGCTGGTCGTCGGCACCAGCGTCGTGAACGTGTGGACCGCCGGCGCGGAGACCATCGCCGCGTCCTACCACCGGATCGTCGCGAAGCACCCCGGCCGCTTCCTGCTGGGGGTCGGGATCGGGCACCGCGAAGTCCACCGCGAGTACGCTTCGCCGTACGAGACGCTGGTGTCCTATTTGGACTCTCTGGCCCACGCGGGTGTTCCGGCCGGCCGCGTCGTGATCGCGGCGCTCGGGCCGCGGATGCTGCGCCTGGCCCGCGATCGCACCGCCGGCACCGTCCCGTGCCTGGTCACGCCGGAGCACACCCGGCTGGCCCGGTCGGTCCTCGGCGCGGGCAAGCTGGTGCTGCCCGGTCAGTTCGCCCTGGTCGAGCCCGACCCGGGGCGCGCTCGGGAGATCGCCCGCTCGGCTCCGCCGGGGACCGCTCTGGGCGTCGCCAACTACGCCGCCAGCCTCCGGCGGCAGGGCTTCACCGACGACGACCTGTCCGGCACCGGCAGCGACCGCCTCACCGACGCGCTCGTCGCCCACGGCGACCCGGCCACCGTCGCGACGCGGTTGCTCGCCCACCGCGCCGCCGGCGCGGACCACGTCGGCGTCTACCCCCTCGGCGAAGACCCGATCGCCACGCTGCGGGCGGTCGCCGCGGCCGTGCACGCGGTCCCGGCCGGTCGACTGCGCCGAGGGGGAGGTCCGGCAGCGGCACCGTGGTGACGACCGGCTCACCGCAGCTGTCGCCAGGCTTCGCGGCGCCTGCGCTGCGCCGCCGGGTCCGCCACCGGTGCCGCCGACAGCAGGCGCTGGGTGTACGGGTGGGCCGGGGCCGTCAGCACCTCCTTCGTCGGGCCCTGCTCGACGACGTGACCGCGGTGCATCACGGCCACCCGGTCGGCCAGCTGCTCGATCACCGCCAGGTCGTGGCTGATGAACAGGCACGCGAACCCGAACTCGCGACGCAGGTCGCGGAGCAGGTCGAGGATCCGGGCCTGGATCGTGACGTCGAGCGCGCTCGTCGGCTCGTCGGCCACCAGCAGGTCCGGGCGCAGCGCCAGGGCGCGCGCGATGCACGCGCGCTGGCGCTGGCCGCCCGACAGCTCGTGCGGGTAGCGCCCGCCCAGCGACGGCGAGAGCTGGACCGCCGACAGCAGCTCCGCCACCCGGTCGTCCACTTCGGACGGTCGCACGGCCCGGTGCAACCGCAGCGGGGTCGCCACGCTCTCCCCCACCGTCGTCCGCGGGTTGAGCGACGACAGCGGATCCTGGAACACCACGCCGATCCGGCGCCGCAGCGCTTTCGCCGCCCGGCCGCGCACGCGGGTGATGTCCGCGTCTCCGATGTGGACGGACCCGGCCGTGGGCGCGAGCAACCCCGTGACGGCCCGCGCGACGGTGCTCTTGCCCGACCCGGACTCCCCGACGAGCCCGAGCACCTCCCCCGCGTCGACATGGAGACTCACGCCTTCGGCGGCGCGGACGGCGATCGCGCGGAACCGGCCGCGGTAGGTCACGGACAGGTCCGCCACGCGCAGCAAGGGCGCGTCGGCGGGAACGTCCGGGACCGACGCCGTGGCCGGGTGCCCGGCGGCCGCCACGTGGGCCGGCCCCACCTCGATGTCCGCGGTCAGCGCGCGTTCGAGCCCGGTCGTGGCCGTGCCGGACAGCGAGACGACCGAGCCCAGCAGCTGCCGCGTGTAGTCCTCGGCGGGCGCCGAGAAGATCGAGGCGGCGGTGCCCTGTTCGACGACCCGGCCCTCGTGCATCACCACCACGCGGTCGGCCAGGTCGGCGACCACGCCCATGTCGTGCGTGATGAGCAGGATCGCCGTGCCCAGCCGCGAGCGCAGGTCCCGCAGCAGCTCGAGGATCTCCGCCTGGACCGTGACGTCCAGTGCGGTGGTCGGCTCGTCGGCGATGAGCAGCTTCGGCTCGTTCGCCACCGCCATGGCGATCACGACGCGCTGCAGCTGCCCGCCGGACAGCTCGTGCGGGTACGCCCGGAAGCGCTCGCGCGGCTCGGGCAGCCCGACCAGGCCGAGCAGCTCGATCGCCCGCTCGCGCGCCGCGGCCGCGGTCAGCTCCCGGTGGGTCCGGATCGCCTCGACGAGCTGGTCGCCGACCGTGAACACCGGGTTCAGCGCGCTCATCGGCTCCTGGAACACCATGCCGACCTCGCCGCCGCGGACCGCGCGCAGCTCGGCCGGGCTCATCGCGTAGAGGTCCCGCCCGGCCAGCTCCGCGCGGCCCGTCACGCGGGCCGTGGGCGGGAGCAGGCCGAGCAGGGACATCGCGGTGACCGTCTTGCCCGAGCCGGACTCCCCGACCACCGCGACGACTTCGCCCGCGTGGACCTCGTAGCCGACGCCACGGACGGCTTCGACGTCCCCGAACGAGACCACCACGTCGTGCAGCCGCAGGAGCCCGGCTCCGGTCACTGGACGATCCCGAACTTGCGGTAGTCGACGTAGGCCGGGAAGCGCCCGATCTGGACGTCACCCACCTGCGACCCGTGCAGGAACGAGTTGCGGGTGTAGATCAGCGGCACGACCGGCGAGTCGGCGAGGATCTTCTTGTCCAGCGCCGCCCACTTCTTGCCCGCCTCGGCCGGGTCGACGGTGGCCTGCGCCTCGGTGATCAGCTTGTCGACCTCGGGGTTGCTGTACCGGGACTCGTTGACCCCGCCGTTGCCGATCTCGGTCGACTGGAACAGCGGCTGGATGTTCGCGTTGGCCGACGGGATGTCCGGCTGCCACGAGGTGAGCGTCAGGTCGTAGTCCGACAGGCCCTTGGTGTCCACTTCGGACGTGTAGGTGTCCTCGTCGAGCGGCTTGATGGTGATCTTGATGTTCGCCCGCGCCAGCGAAGCCTGGATCGCCGCGGCCTTCTCCGGGTAGCCGTTCTCGTTGTGCGTGGCCAGGACGAGACCGTCGATCCCGTTCGGGAAGCCCGCCTCGGCGAGCAGCTGCTTGGCCTTGGCCGGGTCACCGGACGGCGGCGCCGGGTAGAGGTCGTACTGCTCGCGGCCCTGCAGGCCGGGCGTGATCAGCGTCGTGGCGACGTCGCCGGCGAGCTGCGCGCTGCCCGCGCTGGCGACCTGGTAGGCGGCCTTGTCCACGGCGTACTGGAACGCCTGGCGCACCTTGGGGTTCGTCAGGGTGCCGCGCTGGGTGTTGAGCGAAAGGTAGGCCAGCGCACCGGATTCCGACGTCACGAGCCGCGCCTTCGCCGACGCGTTGCCCTGGATCTGGGCCAGCTGCGCGGGCGAGGCGAACGACATGCCGAAGGCGTCGCGGTCCTTGCCGGTGTCGTCGATGAGCCGCTTCGAGATGACGCTGGTGTCCTGGCCGAGCTCGAAGTCGATCGTGTCCGCGTACGCCTTGCGCGTGGTGTCCTCGTCCCGGCTCCAGTTCGGGTTGCGCACCAGCTTGGCCGACTTGCCGCGCTCGTAGCTCTGCAGCTGGTACGGCCCGGACGCGACCGGGTGGTCGTTGTAGTTCGCTTCGGCGCCCTTGCCCTGGGGCACCGGGGAGAACGCCGGGGTGCTGGCGACCCAGTTGAAGTCACCGTACGCGCGGGCGAGGTGGAAGACGATCGTCTTCGCGTCCGGCGTCTGGATGGTGTCGAGCTCCTTGCCGCCGTCGAACGGGCCCTTGTACGCCAGGCCCGGCGAGAGGAGGTCCTTGTGGTAGGCCAGGCCGCCGGAGAACGCGGGAGCGAACGAGCGCTCGAGGCCCCACTTGACGTCCTCGCTCTTGATCGGCGTGCCGTCGGCGTACTTCAGGTTGTCCTTGAGGGTGAACGTCCAGGTCTTGCCGCCGTCGCTCGGCCGGCCGGTGTCGGTGGCCAGGTCGGGCACGATCGTGGTGTCCTTGCCCGGCGCGACGTCCCACGACGTCAGCCGCCGGTGGATCAGGCCCAGGGTGGTGACGACGAGGTTCGAGCTCTTCGCCGGGTCCCAGGTGATCGACGGCGCGTCGTTGAGCAGGACGAGGTTGCCGCCCGGCTTGACGGCGCCGCCCTGGGCGGCCGGTGTGTCGTTGGCACCGCACGCCGTCAGCAGCGTGACGGCGGCCGTCACCCCCGCGGCGAGCCTGAGCCAGTGTCCCCTATTCATCGTGTCCCTTTCAGACAAGGCGAGCTCGCGGATCGAGCGCGCCGTAGCAGAGATCGACCAGAAAATTCAGGAGCGTGACCAGCAGCGCCGAGAACAAGGTCACGCCGAGCAGCACCGGCAGGTTGAGCGAGGCGATCGCGTCGATGAGCAGCCGGCCCACCCCGGCCATGCCGAAGATCCGCTCGGTGATCACCGTGCCGGCCAGCAGCGCGCCGAGGTCGACGCCGAAGACCGTGATCACCGGCAGCAGGACGTTGCGCAGGGCGTGGCGCCCCACCACCTTCCGCTCGGTGAGCCCCTTGGCCCGCGCGGTGCGGATGTAGTCCTCGCCGAGCGTTTCGAGCATCTGGCCACGCGTGAGCCGCGCGTAGATCGCCGCGTGCAGGAACGCCAGCACGAACCACGGCAGCACGAGGTGCCACGCCCACTGGGCGGGGTCCTCGGTCAGCGGCACGTACCCGTTCTTCGGCACGACGTCGAGGGCGAACGCGAAGATCGTGATCCCGATCATCCCGGCGAGGTAGGCGGGCATGGACACCCCGGCCATCGCGGCGGCCATGGTGACCCGGTCGACGGCGGTTCCGCGGCGCAGCGCCGAAAGCACGCCGAGGCCGACTCCGAGGACGATCCAGATCGCGGCCGCACCCAGGGCGACCGAGAAGCTGACCCCGACGCGGTCGCCGATTTCGCTCAGCACGTCGACGTTGTTCTGGAAGTCCCAGCCGAAGCACGGCGCGGTGCAGTGGATCGCCGCGGCGCCGGTGCCGAACGTGCGGCCGCCGAAGATGCCGCCGAGGAATTCGGAGAACTGCCCGTACCAGGGGACGTCGTACCCCATGAACTCCCGCGCCTGCGCGAGGCTCTCCGGCGAGCACGGGCGGCCGCAGGCCATCCGGGCCGGGTCGGCCGGCAGGACGTAGAACACCACGAACGTCACGAAGGCGACGACGAGCAGGACCAGCAGCATCCCGGCGAAGCGGGTCGCGACGAAACGGGCGGTGCGCATCAGGCGGCACCCCCCGAGCGCGGGTCGAGCGTGTCGCGGATCGCGTCGCCGACGACGTTGAACGCGAGGGTGACCAGGAACAGCATCAGCCCGGGGAAGACGAGGTACATCGGGTCCGTCTCGAAGAAGTCGATGGCCGCGCTGATCGTGCGGCCCCAGCTGGGCGTCGGCGGCAGGACACCGACGCCGAGGAAGGACAGCGCGGCCTCGTTGCCGATCATCGACGGGATGGACAGGCTGGCGACGACGATGATCGGCGCCCACAGGTTCGGCAGCAGCTCCTTCGTGAACACGTGCCACGGCCCGCCGCCGATGGCCCGGGCCGCGGCGACGAAGTCGCGCTTGGCCAGGGTCAGGGCCTGGGCCCGCACGATGCGGGCGATGCGCGGCCAGCCGAAGAGCCCGAGGACGACGATCAGCGTGATCTGCCGCGGGAAGTCCACCGGCAGGACCGCGCCGAGCGCGATCATGAAGATCAGGTACGGGAACCCGAGGATGACGTCGGCCGTCCAGGTGACCACCCGGTCCCACCAGCCGCCGAGGTAGCCGGCGCTCACCCCGATCACCACGCCGAGCGCGGTGGACAGCACGGTGGCGCCGAGCCCGACCAGCAGCGACGTCCGCGCGCCGTGGGCGACGAGCGCGAAGAGGTCGACGCCGGTGAGGGGCTCGACGCCGAACCAGTGCGCGCCGCTCACCCCGCCGAGCGGGCCCGCGGGCAGCCCGGTCGGGCCGAGCGTGGCGATGTCCGGGGCGAGGCTCTG
Organism: Amycolatopsis sp. cmx-4-37; assembly: GCA_049998055.1. GTDB lineage: Bacteria > Actinomycetota > Actinomycetes > Mycobacteriales > Pseudonocardiaceae > Amycolatopsis. The sequence goes on from JAEBEK010000001.1 coordinate 634,157, forward strand.
CCCCTCGGCCAGCGCGAACAGGTCGGCGCCGGCGGCGAGGAGCAGGATCAGGACGGCCAGCAGCGCGCACGCGGACGTCCACCACCCGGACCGGACGGCGCGCCAGACGGCGGCGGGCAGGGAGCGCGCCGCGAGTGGCGGGAGGGAGGGGGCGGTCACAGCACCTTCAGGGTTCGGCCGATCGAGTGACGACCGGACCTTAAGGAGTTTTCCCGTGATCGATCCACCGTCTCATCATGTGGACGGCAAGTAACGATCGAAGCGGTACATTCGTCCCGTTCGCCCCGGTTTTCCCTCAGAATGCGGACACCCGCGCTCAGGCGGTGTGCTGGTACGCCGGGTAGGTGACGTAACCGGCGTCGCCGCCTTGGTAGTAGGTCGCCTCGTCGACCGGGGCGAGCGGGAGCCCGGTGCGCAGCCGCTCGACGAGGTCGGGGTTGGCGATGAAGGCCCGGCCGAAGCTGATCAGGTCCGCGCCGAGCCCGAGCCAGTGGTCGGCCTCGGTGCGTCCGGTCTGCTTCGGCCCCATCGGGAGCGTCGGGTTGACGATGAGCGTTCCCGGCCAGCGCCGGCGCAGCTCCAGCAGCACCGCTTCGTCCACAGTGGCCTCCAGGTGGACGTACGCCAGGTCGAGGCCGGCCAGCTCGCGCAGCAGGGCCGTGTAGAGCTCGAGGACTTCGGACTCTTCGACGCCCCAGAAGGTCCCGCCCGGGGAGAGCCGGATGCCGGTCCTGGCGCCGCCGATCGCGTCCGCCGTCGCGGCGGTCGCCTCGACGGCGAACCGGATCCGGCCGGCCACCGGGCCGCCGTAGCGGTCGGTGCGCAGGTTGGCGTTCGACGACAGGAACTGCGAGATCAGGTACCCGTTGGCGCCGTGCAGCTCCACCCCGTCGAACCCGGCGTCGACCGCGCGGCGGGCGGCGTCGGCGTAGGACCGCGCGTGCTCGGGCACCTCGGCCGTCGCCAAGGCCCGCGGCACCGGCGCGGGCCGCGGCCCGGCCGGGGTGAACACGTCCCCGACCGCCGCCACCGCCGACGGGCCGACCGGCCGGACACCGGTGGTGTCGAAGTGGGAAACCCGCCCGCCGTGCATGAGCTGCGCGAAGACGCGGCCGCCGTTGGCGTGCACGGCGGCCGTCACCGGACGCCACGCGGCGACCTGCTCGTCGGTGTGCAGGCCCGGCGTCCCCGGGTTCGACTGGCCGACCAGGCTCGGCTGCACCCCTTCGGTGACGATCAGCCCGGCTGTCGCGCGTTGGGCGTAGTAGGTCGCCATCGACGGTGTCGCCAGGCCGTCCGCGCCGGCGCGGACCCGGGTCATCGGGGCCATCACCACGCGGTTGGGCAGGACCAGGCCACCGAGTTCGTGGCGGTCGAACAGAGATGTCACGTCAAGCTCCTTCGGAAGGACGCGCCCGCACCGGACGTGCTCCCTACGCTAAAATCTGACATCAGTGTCAGGAGAAAGCCTTCGTGGCACGGCTCACAGAGGAGGCCGGCGTGCGGATCGGGGAACTGGCGGCGCGGACCGAGGTGAGCGTCCGGTCCCTGCGCTACTACGAGCAGCAGGGCTTGCTGGCCAGCACGCGCAGCGCCGGCGGGCAGCGGCACTACACCACCGCGGAGATCGAGCGCGTCGGCTTCATCCAGCGCATGTTCGCCGCCGGTCTCACCAGCCGCACGATCGCCGAGCTGCTCCCCTGCGTCGACTCCCCCGGCGAGGACACCTCGGACGCGGCCGCGGAACGGATGCTGCAGGAACGCGACCGGCTGACCGGCCACATCGCGGAGCTGATCCGCACCCGCGACTCCCTCGACGAGCTCATCGCCGCCAACCGGGCCCACCGCGCCACCCTCCAGCCGGCGGACTGACCCCTCACGCGCGCAGGGCGGGTCCGATCCAGCGGCGGACGAGCGCGCGGATCCCGTCGTCGGGGAGCGCCGGGGCCGAGGGGTACCGCAGGAAGGACAGGAAGAGGCGCATCAGGACTTCGGCCAGCCCCTCGAAGTCGGCGTCGGCGCTCACGCCGACGGCGGCCCAGTCCACCGGGACATTGCGGAGAATCCTCGCGCCGTAAGAGAAAGCCAGCGGCGAGATGACGCCGACCGTGAAGAAGTCGGCTTCGCCCGCCTGCAGGAGCAGCCCCAGGTGCGGCTCGCCGGGTACCGTCCGGACCGCGAACACCACGGACTCCACGGCGACTTCGCCGGCGCTGCCGAACGAGGCCAGGTGGCGTTCCATCCGCGCGGCGAACTCCTCGACGCCGGCCAGGGCGACCGCGCGCAGGATGTCGTTCAGGCCCGGGAAATAACGGTAGACGGTCTGCCGCGTCACCCCGGCCTCGGCGGCGACGTCGGACAGGCTGGTCTTCGCGAGCCCGACGCGGTCGAGGCACGCTGTCGCCGCCTCGACGATCCGGCGGCGCGCCTCGTCCTCCGTGCCGGGTGGGTTGCCCCGCCATCCGTGGTGCCCCATGCGCCCCATCTTCCCCGACCGGGCGAGCTCAGACCGGGGCAGGGGCCCGGGCCTTCCGGTGCAGCGCCACCAGCACCAGGCCGGCCGCGGCGAAGCAGGCGAGCGCGTAGGGACCGCTGCCGATCGGGGTGCCGGCCGCGGTGACGCCGTCGTCCGCGCCGAAGTACGCCGGGAGGGCACCGATCCAGCACACCGCCATCGCTCCCAAGTAGACAGCGGGATAGACCCGCGCGAAGGCGGACCGGGGTGGGCGCTCCGCACGAGTCGAGAAGATGATCCAGGCGCCGGTCAGCCAAACCAGCGCCAGTTCGACGCCGAGGATCCAGGCCTGCCCGGCGGTGTTCCCGTCGAAGAGGCTGGACGGGATACCGGCGATCGCCATCGCCGCCGGGGTGAGGACGCCGGCCACCAGGGTCCGCAGGGCCAGTGGCCACCCGCGTCGAACGCCGCCGGCCAGCCGCACGACCAGGTAGGTCAGGGCCCCGAACGAGACCGAGGCGAACAGCAGCATGCTGGTCATCGGCACCGACGCCAGCGCCGGGTGGTTGACGATCCGGTTGGCCGGGTTCCACGCCCACCACTTCAGCTGCGGGCCGAGGTGGTCGAAGACCTCGTAGAACACCTGGCAGACGAAGGCGACGGCCACCGCACCGGCGAACGGGCCCCGGCTCCGGAAGATCCCGAGCGAGCGCACGAGCTCGTAGGCGAGCTGGCTGATCGCCGGGTAGAACGCCACGATGTAGAGCGGCAGCCGATCCGCCATGAACTGCACGGTGAACTCGTTGTGGGCGAAGATGAAACCGTACAGCCGGTCGAGCCCGAACCACTCCGGGAAGTACAGCGGCGGCTCGGTGACGAAGAGGTAGACCAGCGAAGCCCACCACAGCGCCAGGTTGACCGGATCGCCCGCGCGGTACCGGCGGACGGCGTGCACCAGCGCGAAGACGGCGCCGCCGACGACGAGCAGTTCGAGCACCGGCATCGTCCAGTGCGCGAGCGCCCAGGGGAAGCGGACCGACACCACCGGGGCGACGTCGTGGCAGTCGAAGCCGAGACCGCGGGTGAGCGTGTCGGCGTCCGGCCCGCACGCCGCGCTCATCGCGCGGTCGCCGTCGCCGTTGCTGTCGCCGAGGTGTAGTCCGTGGCCGGCGGCTCGGCCTGCGGGTCGAACCCGAAGGGCACCCGGTGCCGGCCCAGCGCGGCGCGGACGCGGTAGCGCACGAGCCCCGCGAGCACCCGTGGGGTGCGCAGCATGTGCCCCAGCGACTCGTCGAGGTTGAACACCTTGGCGAAGTGCTCGTCGACGACCTCGTCCTCCCGGGCGGCGCCGACGATGAGGCTGAACGCGGGCGCGGAGACGGCCGCGAGGATCCGGCGCTTCCACTCGCGGGGCTTCTCGGTGCCTTCCGCGCACTCGTACCCCTGGTCGCGGGCCATCGCGAGCCGCCACGGCACGTTCAACAGCTTGCGTTGCGCGGCAAGGAACTTCGCGGAGAACCGCGCGTCGAGCCGCCGGGCGCGGGCGAGGTGTTCGCGCAGCAGCAGGGCCGAACCGGCCGCGGAGCTGATCCCCTGCGCGTAGAACGGGTTGAACGCGCAGATCGAGTCGCCGACGAAGACCAGGCCCGCCGGCGGGGTGCGCAGGCGGTCGTAGCGCCGCCACTTGTTGCCGGTCGAGCGGGTCAGGTGGACTTCCGAAGCAGGTTCGCACCGGTCCATCGCGGCGGCGAACAGCGGCGTCCGCACGCGGCGGGCCGTCTCGACGAACGCGTCGGTCGTGCGCGGCATGTCCAGGCCCCACGAGCCCATGCAGGCGATGACCCGGTTGCCTTCGACGGGGAAGAAGTTGACCAGGTACTCGTGTTCGGCGGGGTGCTCGCCCTTGTCCGGGGTCGGCATGACCACCAGGTGCCGCCACCACCAGGTCGCGGGCCGCGGGACGGGGAGGTCGTACCAGCGCGAGGTGTAGGTGACCTTGGCGTCGAGCGTCTTCACCGCCGGCTCGGGCCAGCCCGCCGCGACGAGCCAGGAGCCGACGGAGGAGCCGCGGCCCATGGCGTCCACGACGAAGTCGGCCTCGAGGTGCCCGCCATCGGTGTCGACGCCGGTGATCCCGCCGTCCCGCGCGGTCAGGCCGGTGACAGCGGTGCCTTCGCGGATGACGACGTTCGGCAGGTCGCGCACCTTGTCGCGCAGCACGCGTTCGATGAGGATCCGCGAGGCGTAGACCATGGTCATCGCGCTGCGCTTGCGGGCCGACCAGCCCTCGCCATCGAGGTAGGCGGCGTCCATGGACGGCATCAGGTGCAGCCCGCCGGCGGCGATCAGGTCGTCCTCGAAGCCGGCGAACAGCGCTCCGATCGCGCGCCGGCCGGAGTTGAGGAGGAAGTGGGGGTGCTTGCTCTGCGGCACGCCGCGGCGGTGCCCGGCTTCGGCGGGGAGCTCGTCGCGTTCGAGGACGAGGACCCGGTCGAAGTGCGGAGCGAGCGCACCGGCGGAGCACAGGCCGGCGGCGCTGCCCCCGAGGACGACGGCGGTCTTGCCGAGCCGCATGCGGATCCACTCCCCCACGTCGAATCATACAAAGTGACGACGAATGTATGAATGAGTGGACACGGGTGTCAAGGGGCCGATCGCGTGGCCGGTTCCCGGGGCGCCGGCGGCGAGCTCACCCTGAGCACCGTGCCGTCCGGGTCGTTCAGCCGCATTTCGTACATCCCCCACGGCCGCACGAACGGCGGCTCGGCGATGTCGGCGCCGCGACCGCGCCACTCCCGGAACAGCTGGTCCACCTGCGTCGCCGTGGGCACGTCCAGGTGCAGGCGAGTGGGTGCGCTCCGGCGACCTGGGTCAACATGAGCTGGACGTTGTCCCGCCCGACCAAGGCCGTTCCCGGCTCGTGCGGTTCGTCGTCGGTCAAGGACCGGGCCTGCCGGTCGGACCAGCGCCAGCCGATCCGGAAACCCAGCGCGTCCGCGTAGTCGCGCCGCGCCAGTCGTCGGCGAGCAGGCCGAACAGGAAGTCGTCGGTCCACTCGCCCTTGAGCCAGGTGTGCCGGCGGCGATGGCCTTCCAGGGTGAACCCCAGCCGCTCCAGCAACCGCGCCGACGCGGTGTTCCGCGCGTCGCACTCCGCGGACACCCGGCGGACCCCGGCGGCGAACAGCCGATCCAGCACGCAGCGCACCGCTTCGGTCGCGTAGCCGTTCCCCTGGTGCGCCCGGGCGATGGTGAACCCCAGTTCGGCTTGCATCCGGTTGGCGTCCAGGCAGGCACCGACGTCGCCGATCAGTTCGCCGTCCAGCGCCACGGCGTACTGGAACCACCCGGGCGTGCCTTCGTCGGCGGCCGCGAACCCGATCACGAGCCGCCGGGCGGCCTTCTCCGGCACCGGCGCGTCCCACCCCTGGTACCGGGCCACCTCGGGATCCGAGCGGTACGCGGCGAACGCGGCCACGTCCCCGGCGGCGAACCGCCGCACGACCAGCCGCGCGGTCGGCACCGGCAGTTCGCTCATGCGTCCAGGCTACGGCGGCGGGCGGCGCTCAGCCGGTGCGAGCCGAGCCGTGGGAGCCGCGGATCCGCAGGCCGTCCGACTCGATGATCAGCTCCGGCGGGTAGCCGTTCACGCCGACGCCGGCGAACCTGATCGGCGCGCGGCCGGCGCCCACCAGCGTGGTGGTGCCGTTCTTCTCCTCGAGCCGCACCGTCCGGGGACCGGACCGGGTGTCGAACACCTGCAGGCTCCCGAAGGACGCCTCGAGGTCCGGCCAGGCCGTCGCCTGGCGGGGGCCGCCGTCCAGGACGACCGACGGCAGCGGTTGCGGTTCCCCGTCGAGGAAAACCTCCATCTTGCCGGACTCGCCGGCGTCGATCCGCAGGCCGGTCTGCTCCTCGCTGTCGACCGTGAGCTCGACGTACCCGCCGCGCGGAGCCGTCTCGCGGATCTCGAGCTCACCGCCCGGCCGCACCAGGAATTCCACCGGATAGCGGGCCACGACCGCCAGGAGCGCATGGCGCAGGCCGTTGACGATGCGGATCGACTTCACCCGCTGCACTGTCGATTCGATCAACGGAAAGGCCCTTCGGAGTAGCTGCGAACGGCCGATGCTACCTGCGCCGGTAAGGGCTTCCCCGCTGCCCCGGGGTGCCCGAAAGGGGGACGGTCGACGTCGTCGTCCAGCGGGTCGCGCCACCAGTCGGCAAAGTCAGAAAATCTAGACTCGCCGCAGTAGACATTCTGCGGCGAGCTGGTGAAGCCCGCTCTCGGCGGCGGGTGGTTACCGCAGGCGTTCCGGCGCGTTGTCCACGGTGTGCAGCAGGTGCACCGCGAGCGCCTGACAGGCGTGCCCGCCGACGCGGCGCGTCGTCGGTGAACCCACCGCCCCGAGGCGGCGGGTGATCACCGGCGGGCGCGACGTCCGGACGGGTCGTGCGCCCAAGTGCTCGCCGGGCCGGCCCGGCGTTGCGGGGCCGGTTCGGGCGCGTCGTCGGAGCGCGGTGCCGGGGTGTACACCGGCTGGCGGAACAGGTTCCCGTACCGGTCGTCCTGGGGCGCGGTGAGCGCTCCGGGGCGGGGTTCCTCGGCGACGGGGTGGCTGAACAGCGAACTGTCCATAGTGGAAGCAGTGATCGGAGGTTCCTTTCGTGAACGCCAGCGAAGTGGCGTGGTTTCAAGCAGGCAGCGGTATGCGGCCTTCGGCGGCGGTGCCGCGTGCGAGCAAGTGCGCGCTGTCGTCGGTGTTGTCCCGGTTCGCGGCGGTCTCGAGGACCTGCTCCGCGGCTTCGGGGCCGGTTTCCGGCGGCACGACCAGCAAGGTCAGCGGGTGCCGGTTCCAGCCGATCACCGTCAGGGTGCCGGTGCGCTGGGACCGGAATCCTTCCAGCCGGACGGCTTCGCCGCCGGTGGAGACCCGGCGGGGCGACGCCGGCCACTCACCGAGGGGGTAGGTGACCCGGTCGATCCGGCCCAGCCGATCGGTCAGCGCCGTGAGCAGCGCGGGCAGTTCGGCGGGCAGGTCACGGGCTTGGGGCCACCACGCGCCGTCGACGTGCCCCGTGGGGGGCGTCGCCGGCTTCAGCCGCAGGCGTGACCCGGTGGCCGGTGGTGTGGAGCGGGTGGTGTTCGAGCCCGACGACATGTCGGCGCTCCCGTCCCCGGCTGTCGAATTCGGCCGGATTGGGACCGAGGACGGCGCAGGTTCGACCACTCGCGCACGAAATGCTCTCGGACACCACCCAGCGTACACGACGCCTTCGCGGAGTGTGTTAAGACTGGCACCTAGCAAAGGGGCCACCGTGCACCAGCTCACTCTCGGCGTCATCGCGCGTTCACGGAAAGAGAACGAACGGCGGTTGCCGATCCACCCGCACCACCTCGACCGGATCGACGCCGGCCTCCGGAAGTCCATCTACCTCGAGCACGGCTACGGCGAACCCTTCGGCGTGCCCGATGAACAGCTGGCGGCCGCCGTCGCGGGGCTGCGCACGCGCGAGCAGCTCATCGCCGAATGCGACGTCGTCCTGCTGGCCAAGCCGCTTCGGGAGGACGTCGCCGAGCTGCGGCCCGGCCAGGTGCTGTGGGGCTGGCCGCACTGCGTGCAGGACGTCGAGCTCACCCAGCTGGCGATCGACCGGAAGCTGACCGTCCTCGCCTTCGAGGCGATGAACCACTGGCGGGGCGACGGCTCGTTCGGCCTGCACGTCTTCCACAAGAACAACGAGCTGGCCGGCTACTGCTCGGTCCTGCACGCCCTGCAGCTGATCGGCTCGACCGGCGACTACGGCCGCCGGCTGCGGGCCGTGGTGATCGGCTTCGGCGCCACCGCGCGCGGCTCGGTGACGGCGCTGAACGCCCACGGGGTCCACGACGTCGACGTCCTCACCGCCCGCGGCCTCAGCGCGGTCGGCTCGCCGATCCACTCCGCGACGATGGTGCAGATCGACCACGACGGGAACAACCCCGGCGACCTCCGCCGCAGCCACGCGATCACCGACCACGGCCGGGTGCCGCTGGCCGGGTTCCTCGCCGAGCACGACATCGTCGTCAACTGCGTGCTGCAGGACACCGCCGCCCCCCTGACGTTCCTCATCGAGGAGGACCTGGCCGCCTTCGCCCCCGGGAGCCTCATCGTCGACGTCTCGTGCGACGAGGGCATGGGCTTCAGCTGGGCCCGGCCCACGAGTTTCGCCGAGCCGACGTTCCCGATCGGCGACGGCCTCACCTACTACGGCGTCGACCACAGCCCCTCCTACCTGTGGAACTCGGCGACCTGGGAGATCAGCGAAGCCCTGCTGCCGCACCTGCGCACCGTCCTTTCCGGACCGTCCACCTGGGACGGGAACGAAACCGTCCGGCGCGCCGTGGAGATCGCCGACGGCACGATCCGCAACCCCGCGATCCTGTCGTTCCAGCACCGCGCGCCGGACTACCCGCACCGGCGCGGCTGATCGCCCGCCTCGCGTCGTGCCGCAGAATGGCCCGCGGAGGTGGACCACGGTGGGCAAGCTGGGCATCGACCTGCACATCGACGTCAGCGGTGGCGGACCGCGGGCGCGGTCGATCGAAGCGGCCCTGCGCGAGGCGGTGACCAGCGGCCGGCTCCCCGCCGGGACCCGCCTGCCCGGCACCCGCGACCTCGCCGGCGACCTCGGGATCGCCCGGGGGACCGTCGTCGCGGCCTACGCCCAGCTGGTCGCCGAGGGGTGGCTGGTCAGCGCCACCGGATCCGGCACCCGCGTCGCCGAGGTCGCGCTCCCGCCCGCCGGCGCCCCGCGCGACGTCCCGGTGCGCCAGGTCGTCGACCTGCGTCCCGGCCGGCCGGACCTCAGCCTCTTCCCGCACGCCCTCTGGTCGGCCGCGGTCAAGCGCTCGCTGGCCGCGGCGGCCGCGGGCAGCATGGACTACGGCGATCCGGCGGGTTCGCGGGCGCTGCGCGAGGCGGTCGCGACGTACGTCTCGCGGGCTCGCGGCGTGCGTGCCGAGCCCGAAGCCGTGGTGATCACGAGCGGCTTCACCCACGCCCTCGCGGTGCTGTCCCGGGCGCTGCGGGAGGCCGGGGCGCACACGATCGCCACCGAGGACCCCGGGCTCGCGCACCACCGGCGGCTGATCCACGGCGCCGGGCTCAGCACCGCACCGCTGCGCGTCGGGCCGGACGGCGCCGACCCGGCCGGCCTCCCGTCGCGGGCCGGGGCCGTGCTGCTGACGCCCGCCCACCAGCACCCCCGGGGCGTCGTGCTGAGCCGCGAGGCGCGCACCGCGTTCCTCGCCTGGGCGGCCGAGCACGACGGGTACGTCGTCGAGGACGACTACGACGGCGAATTCCGCTACGACCGGCACGCCGTCGGCGCCCTGCAGGCCCTCGCTCCCGATCGGGTGATCTTCGCGGGGAGCGCCAGCAAGGCGCTGGCTCCCGGGCTGCGGCTCGGCTGGCTGGTCGTGCCGCCCCGGTTGCGCATCCCGGTGCTGGACGCGCTGGCGGCCACCGGTGCCACGGTCGGCGCGCCCGGCCAGCTCGCCCTGGCCGACCTGCTCGACCGCGGCGACTACGACCGGCACGTCCGCCGCACCCGCCAGCTCTACCGGAAGCGCCGGACCGAGCTGGCGGCCCGCTTGGCCGAGCTGACCGACGTCCCCCTCGACGGCGTCCCGGCCGGCCTGCACGCGCTCCTCCCGCTCGCTTCGGCGCAGGAGGAGCGCCGGCTCGTCGACGCGGGCCTCGGCGCCGGTCTCCAGCTGGCGGGCCTGCACGCGGCGGGCTATTGGCACTCCGCGGCGCGGGCGAAGGCGGGATTGATCATCGGCTACGGAACGCCCCCGCAGCACGCGTGGCGGCCCGCCCTGGACGCCCTCACCGAAGTGCTCCGCGGCGCGGCGATCAGGCCTTGGTGAAGGGGCGCCGGCAGGGGCGCTGTCGGCACCTACTGGCGCCGACCGTCACCAGCGTGCGGCAGGTCTCGCAGCGCGCGGGCACCAACCGCCCAGCCGATCGGCTCACTCGCCTGCCGCGCACCGGCCCTTGGCGGCGCCACTGGCCAACCACCACACCCCCGCCGTCAAGGCGCGCACCGCGCGGGCACCGACCGCCACGCACCAGCCTCTGATGGCGCCGACCATCACAACCCCGCGAAGCCCTCCCGCCACGACAAGCGGCTCGGCACCCAGCCCAGCTCCTTGCGCGCCAATGTGTTGTCGGCTCCGCGGGCCCAGCCCGTGCGCTCGGTGCCGGCCCGGGCCGGTTCCGGCGCGCCGACCGCCGCGCAGAACACCGGGACCCACTCGAAACCCGGCGCGGGCTCGTCGTCGCAGATGTTGATCGCTCCTCGTGGCCAGTCCAGGGCCGCGAGCGCGGCCGAGGCCGCGTCGTCGACGTGCACGAAGCTCGAGATGTCCGCGTTCGCCGGCAGGGTGCCCGCGCGGGCCTGGTCCGCCATCAGCGCGCCGGGTTCGTACCACGTTCCGGGGCCGTACAACGTGCCGTAGCGCAGCACGACCCACTCGGGCAGCTCGGCGACGGCCGTCTCGAGCGACTCGATGCCGCCGACCGTCGCGAGCCGCTCGGGCACGCCGTGGTGGTCCAGGGGCGTGTCCTCGGTGGCCGGCCCGGTGCCCGGCTCGTAGGCCCACGAGATGCTCTGCGCGACGATCCGGCGCACGCCCGCCGCCTTCGCCGCGTCGACCAGGTTGCGCGTGCCGATCACCCGGACCTTCGCGTTGGCGGCCCGGTCGCCCGCGCCGAGGTCGGTGAGCTGGTGCACGACCACGTCCGGCCGCGCGGCCGCCACGGCCTGCGCGAGTGCGGCCGCGTCGTACACGTCACCGAGCACAGCCGTCGCGCCCAGCGCTTCGATCTTGCCTGCGGACGCCGGGTTCCGGGTCAAGCCGACCACCGAGTGGCCGGCGCCGAGCAGCGCGGGCACCACCCGGCGCCCGACGGCGCCGGACGCGCCGGCGAGGAAGATCCGCATGGTCGTTCCCCCGTTCAGTCCCGCGGCGCGCGACGGCCGGCGCGCTCCGCCAGCTCGTCCGCGCCGACGAAGGTCAGCATCTCCTGCCCCGGCGCGCAGAGCATCACCACGACGAACCGGCTCCACGCGCCGGCCAGGTTGTTGGCCGCCTGGTAGTGGATCACGTCTCCGCCGGGCTCCCAGAACGCCTCCCCGGCCTTGATCACCCGTTCGGGTTCACCTTCGAGCTCGAAGAGCATCTCGCCCTCGAGCAGGTACCCGAACACGGGCCCGGAGTGCCGGTGCGGCGGCGTGCCCGGGTCGCCGGGCGGCAGTTCCACCGTGGCCGTCATGACGTGCGCACCGTCCGGAATGGACGGAGCCTGCGAGGCGAGCGTGGTGAGGACGGAGTTCGTCCTCGGCTGTGCGTGGGTCATGGTTCCACGCTAGGCAGCACGCGCCGCGGGCGAATGGTCCACTTGCGGCTCGGTGCGGTGGACCGCTTCTTGTGACGAGCGCCGCACAACGTCACGTCTCGCGAGGCCACGTCGTCCGGTGGGGGACGTCGACACGAAAGGGGACAACGATGCGAGTGGCCGTCGCCGGCGGGACCGGCATGATCGGCAGGCTGGTGGTCCGGGAGCTGGCCGGAGCCGGGCACGAACCGGTCGTCCTCGCGCGCTCGCGCGGGGTCGACCTCACCACGGGCGAAGGGCTGGCCCCCGCACTGGCCGGCTGCGCGGAGATCGTCGACGTGTCCAACGTCGTCACCCTCCGGAAGAAGCGGGCGATCGGCTTCTTCGGCCGGGTGGCCCGCCACCTGGCCGACGCCGACGTCCGGCACGTGATCACGCTGTCGATCGTCGGGATCGACGACATCGGTCTCGGGTACTACCTCGGCAAGCGCGAGCAGGAGCGGGTGGTCCGGGACGGACCGGCGCCGTGGACGATCCTGCGGGCCACGCAGTTCCAGGAGTTCCCCGAGCCGCTGATCGACGGCGCGCGCGTGCCGTTCGTGCCGGTGCCGCGCCAGCTGTCCCAGCCGGTCGCGGCGGTCGACGTGGCCCGCGCCCTGGCGGCCCGCGTCGGGCAGGCCCCGGCCGGCTACCTGCCCCCGCTGGCCGGACCCGAGCGGCTGCGGATGGTGGACCTGGCGCGGCAGCTGGTCCGGGCCCGCGGGGAACGCAAGATCGTCGTCCCGGTCCGCCTGCCCGGCGCGGCCGGCAAGGCGATGGCGGAAGGCGGTCTGCTGCCGCCGGCCGGCCACGTCGAGGGCACGCGCACGGTCGCCGAATACCTTCGCCAGGTGGAGCGGGCGCGGTGAAGCCGGCCAATTCGTTTCGGCTGCCGCCAAAGCGTCTGGCCGGCGGGCGGGGAGCGCAGGGGCTCGGCAAAGTCGTGGCCGCACGGAGTCGGGTGTCGCGAATGAGTCATGGGGACACCCGAGGTCCCGAATGAGTCATTCGCGACGTTCGGCAGGGGTCGGCGACGTCATGAACGACTCGTTCATGCCGTCCAGCGTCATGAACGACCCTTTCATGACATCCCGCCCAGCAAACGCGACCGCCGCCGGCCTGGCCACCTGGGACGACACACCCGGCGTGTCTCCGGGGTACTTCGACGCGCTCGGCGAGCAGGCCGGCCTCGCGGACGGCCTGGAGAAGCAGATCCAGGCGCATCTCAAGCAGGCCACGGAAATCGACGAAGAACTCGCCCGCAACCTCGAGGTCGTCTTCGGCACGCAGGACAACGACCACGCGGCCTGACTGCTGCAGCACTACCTCGACGGCGACGGCAAGACCGTCGAGGCGCCGGTGCAGGACATGCTCGACGACATGCCCTCGTTCCGGGAGCAGGTCGACAAGTCCGTCGCCGAGGCCGGAAAGGGCCCGGACGGCCCGTTCACCACCGGCTGGACGACGACCGCGCCGGACCTCGCCCGCGACGGCGAGGGCGGCCAGGACTGGTACTACTCGTTCACCCACTTCCAGTACCGGCTGGTCGGCGAGAAGCACGGCGACCGTCCAGGACGCACGCACCGTCCCGTACCGCTCCGGACTTCGCGGAGCCCGGCCGCGCCGTCAGAGTCCGCCGCGAGTGTCCACCGCGAACTCGACGAAACGCCGCAGCAGCGCCTCGCGGACGTGCGGGAGGAACACCAGCGTCACCGGGCTCGGTGGAGCGCCGCGCAGCGGGATGAACCGCACCGCCGGGTGGATGCTGCGCCGCATCGCCACCTCGGGCGCGATGCCGATCCCCCGGTCGGCCGCGACGCTCTCGATCCACTCGTCGAAGTTCGCCGTCTCCACGATCGTCTCCGGGCGCTCCTCCGGCGGCCAGGACCACGGCCCGGTCGTGCCGCTCACGATGTTCACGACCAGCGGCCACCGCGGCACCTCCCGCCACGTCAGCTCGTCCCGGCCGGCCAGCGCCGACCGCACCGAGCACACCGCGACCCGGGCCTCGTCGAACAGGTGCACCACGCGCAGCGCCGCCGACCGCACCGGCCCGCGCACCACCGCGAGATCGACCTTGCCCTGCTGCAGGGCGGCGAGCGGGTCGTCGGTGCGCACCAGGTCGACGCTCCGCCCGGTCTCGCGCTCGAACCGCGCGACCGTCCGCTGCGCCCACGGGTCCGGGAGCAGCCAGCTGAACCCCAGCCGGACACCCGACTCCCGGCGGACGGCGCCGAACCCGCGGTCCAGCTCGGCCAGCGCTCGTTCGACGTGGGCCAGCAGCGTCTCCCCCGCGGCGGTCAGCTCGACGTGCCGGGTGCTGCGGTCGAACAGCGTCACGCCCAGCGCGTCCTCCAGCTGCCGGACCGTGCGGCTCAACGCCGGCTGGGTGATCGCGAGGTCGGCCGCCGCCCCGGTGAACGACCTCAGCCGCGCCACCGCTTCGAAGCCGCGCAGGTGCCGGAGCTCCACCCGGCCGGACGCGAACTCACTCATGCCTGAGCAGCATAGATGCACCCCAGCAGGCATTTCCCCGTCGGCCGTCGGTTGCCTAACGTCGGTTGCATGACGACCACGCTCGACGCACTCGGACTCTCGGTGCCGATCCTCGCGGCGCCGATGGCGGGCGGCCCGACGACCCCCCGGCTGGTCACGGCCGCGGCGTCGGCCGGCGGGGCCGGGCTGCTGGCCGGCGGGTACCAGGCCCCCGAAGCGCTCGCGCGGCAGATCGCCGAGGTGCGGGCCGCGTCCGTCCCGTTCGGGGTGAACCTGTTCGCGCCGAACCCGGTGCCGATCGACCCCGGCACCTACGCCGCCTACGCCCGCGCCCTGCGGCCGGAGGCCGACCACTACGACCTCGACCTGGCGGGCGTTCCCCGCACCGAGGACGACGACGGCTGGCGCGACAAGATCGACCTGCTGCTCGACACCCCGGTCCCGGTGGTCACGTTCACCTTCGGCCTCCCGGAACCCGCGGTGGTCGAGGCACTGCGCGCGGCGGGCACCCTCGTCGGCCAGACGGTCACCTCCCCCGACGAGGCGCGCCGGGCCGCGGCCGCCGACTTCCTCGTCGTCCAGGCTTCCGCGGCCGGCGGGCATTCGGGCACGCTCACCCCCGGGTGGACACCCGCGGACATCCCGGTCGCCGATCTCCTCCGCGCCGTCGCCCGGGTGAGCGCGCTCCCCCTCGTCGCGGCGGGCGGGATCGCCACCGCCGACGCCGTGGCCGACGCGCTCGGGGCCGGCGCCGCGGCCGTGATGGTGGGCACCGTGCTCCTGCGCTCCGACGAGAGCGGCGCGTCGAAGACGCACCAGGCCGCGCTCGCGGATCCGCCCGGTGGCCGCCGGACGGTCGTCACCCGCGCCTTCACCGGCCGGCCCGCCCGCGCGCTGGCCAACGCGTTCACCTCCCGCTACGACCGGCTCGCCCCGGCCGGCTACCCGGCGGTGCACCACCTGACCCGGCCGCTGCGCACGGCGGCGGCCGCCGCGGGCGACGCGGACCGGCTCCACCTGTGGGCCGGCACCGGCTTCCGGCACGCGTCCGCCGAGCCCGCGGCACACATCCTCGGCCGTCTCACGGCGAATCTCTGAAGGAGCCCCTCGATGATCGAGCTCGTCGACTACCAGTTCGGACCGCGGGCCCGCCTGCGGTTGGCGGAGACCCGCGATCCCGGCCGGGAAGGCGCGATCGCCGCGCTGGAAAGCTTCTACCACGCCCTCAACCGCCGCGACCTCGACGCGCTCGCCGCCGTGTGGTCGCCGGACGACCTGGCGCAGCTGAACAACCCGGTGGGCGGCATCCTCCGCTCCGGGAAGGCCGTCACCGACCTCTACCGCCGCCTCTTCGCCGGCGACCTCCGCCTGACGGTCACGTTCGTCGACGCGGTCACCTACTGGTGGGCGGACGCGGTCGTGTTCGCCGGTCGCGAGATCGGCCGGTACCACGACCACGACGGAGCCGCGGTCCCGCTGACGATCCGGACCTCACGGGTGTTCGGGTACGATTCCGGGCGGTGGCTGCAGGTCCACCACCACGGCAGCATCGACCACCCCGAAGAGCTCGCGGAGTACCAGAAGGCCGTGCGCGGTTAGTCCGCGGTGGACAGTCCGGCGGCCGCCCGGGTGGCGACGACGCCCAGCGCCTCGGTCAGCCCCGTCAGCTCCAGCGCCCGCCCCACCGCGCTGCGCTCGGGGGCGACGACCCGGAGCCGGGTCGTGCTCCCGGCGTCGCGGTGGACCTTCAGCAGCACCGTCATCCCGACCGAGGCGAGGAAGGAGACGCCCGCCAGGTCGATCACCAGCAGCGCCGGTTCGCGGCCGATCGCCGCGGTGAGCGCGTCCTCCAGGACCCGGACGCTGAACAGGTCCACCTCGCCGGCCACCTCGAGCAGCTCCGCGCCGGGCACGCCGCCGGGACGGTGGGCCGTCACCCGCAGCAGGTCCTGGGGCCGGACCCGGCCCCCGTCAGCGGTCACCTTCACCTCCGGTCTCGCAACGTCCGGCCCGGCCGGGCGCACGACGGTGCCCGGCCCGGCCGAAGCCGTTTCACCGGGCGCGTACCCACCCTTTCGGCAGTTGAAACGTGGGAAGACCGGACCGCCCGGTCAGAGAATCGGCTTGCCGCCCGTCACCGCGACCCGCGCGCCGGACACGTAGCTGCCGTCGTCGGAGGCCAGCAGCACGTACACCGGGGCGAGTTCGGCCGGCTGGCCCGCCCGGCCCAGCGGCACCTGCTCCCCGAACGACTTCACCGCCTCCGCGGGCATCGTCGACGGGATCAGCGGCGTCCAGATCGGACCCGGCGCCACGCTGTTCGCGCGGATCCCCCGGGGACCCAGCAGTTGCGCCAGCGCCGCGGTCATGTTCGCGATGCCCGCCTTCGTCACGTCGTAGGGCAGCAGCTGCGGAACCGGATCGTCGGAGTTCACCGACGAGCTGCCGATGATCGACGCACCCGGCTTCAGGTGCGGCAACGCCGCCTTCACCAAGTGGAAGAACGCACTGAGGTTGATCGCCAGCGTGCGATCCCACTCCTCGTCCGCGATCTCCTCCAGCGTCTCGTGGCTCATCTGGAAGGCCGCGTTGTCCACCAGGACGTCCAGCCGGCCGAACTCGTCCACCGCCCGGGCGACCAGGGCCCGGCAGTGCGCCGGGTCGGCGACGTCGCCGGGCACGACGACCGCCTTGCGCCCGGCCTCCTCCACCCAGTACCGCGTCTCCTCGGCGTCGTCGTGTTCGTTCAGGTAGGAGATCAGGACGTCGGCGCCCTCCCGCGCGTAGGCGATCGCCACGGCGCGGCCGATCCCGCTGTCGGCGCCGGTGATCAGGGCCGCTTTCCCGGTCAGCTTGCCGGAACCGCGGTAGGTGTGTTCCCCGTGGTCGGGCCGCGGCGTCAGCTCCGCGGTCGATCCGGGCGGGCTCTGCTGCTGGGCGGGCTGGGACACGGCTGGCTCCTTGCCGGCGGGGACGCGAACCGACCCGTGGTACCCCGGCACACCCGTTTCACGCATGTCCGCCGACACGGGTTCGGCCCGCCTCGCTGTCCGGCGCGTAACCTCGGTGCGGTGGCACGGATTCTCGTCACCGGCTCCACCCAGGGTCTCGGCCGCCTCGCCGCCGAGGCCCTCCTGGCGGACGGCCACCACGTGGTCGCCCACGGGCGGGACGCCGGCCGGCTCGACGACTTGGCCGCGCGCGGTGCCGACGTCGTGGCCGGAGATCTCGCGGACCTCGAGCAGACCCGGGACGTCGCGGCGGAGGTGAACCGGCTCGGGCGGATGGACGCCGTGATCCACAACGCCGGGATCATGACCGGCCCCACGATCCTTCCGGTCAACGTGGTCGCGCCCTACCTGCTGACCGCGCTCGTCACCCCGCCCGCGCGCCTGGTCTACCTCAGCAGCGGCATGCACCGCGGGGGCCGCGCCGAGTTGGCCGGCCTCGACTGGTCCGGCACCCGGCCCACCGCTTCCTACTCCGACAGCAAGCTGCTGCTCACCACCCTCGCGGCCGCGGTCGCCCGGCGGTGGCCCGAGGTGCCCACCCACGCCGTCGACCCCGGCTGGGTCCCCACCCGCATGGGCGGCGCGGGCGCTCCCGACGACCTGCACCTGGGCGCGTTCACCCAGACCTGGCTCGCCACCAGCGCCGCCCCGGAAGCGCTCACGACCGACGGTTACTGGCACCACCGGCACCGGGTCGACCGGCACCCCGCGGCCGGCGACCCCACCTTCCAGGAGCGGCTCCTCGACGCCCTCGCCGGCCACACCGGCACCCCGCTCGCCGAAGGCATCAGGAGTGGATCTCCATGAGCGCTCCTCCGTTTCCCGCCGCAGCAGCCGGTTGCCGCGTCCACGGTCGCAGCACCACCGGCGGGTCGCCATCGCTCGCGGAGTGACGGAATCGCGCCGGGGCCTCATCATGGGACGGTGCCCTCCGACGACTCGGACAGACCGGCCCGGCTCCGGGTCGACGCCGAGACGACGCTGATCCTGCGCGAGGCGTTCCACAAGATCGACGCCAACTACCGCAACGACCACTACGGCCTCTACGACTACGCCCGCGCCGTCATGAGCAAGATCGTTCCCCTCGACCACTTCTACATCGGCTTCTTCCACGGCGCGAACCGCGTCCGCTACCCCTACGGCTACGACGGCGGCATGTACACCGATCCGGCGTCGCACATCTACGGGCCGCACGGCCAAGCCGCCTGGCTCCTGAAGCACCGCCAGACCTACCGGATGCAGTACGACAACGGCGCCGCGCTCAACGCCGGCGTCGCTTCCGGGGACACGAGCCGCGCTTCCGCCGACGCCGTCACCACTCCCCTCTTCCGCCGCGGCCGCGACGGCGAGCCGGCGGTGTTCGGCATGATGTCCATGCAGAGCTACCGGCCGGGCACCTTCGACGACAACGCGGTGCGCGCCTTCGAGTGGCTGGCCGACCTGGTGGCCCGCGTGCTGACGACCGAAGCCGAAGACGTCGACGCACTCCGCCGGCTGCCGGCCGACGTCGACGACGCACCGCCGCTGGTCACCGCGGACCACATCGTCGAGCTGCTCTCGTCCCGCGTGGCCGACATCCGGCAGCGGGCCCAGGACGCCCTCGCGGTACCCGACGCGGGTTCGCTGCGCGAAGCCCTGCAGCGCATCGTCACCGACTGCCAGCAGCTCCAGTCGGACCTCGTCGAGCTCACGCTCGACATCGACAACGGACCCGAGGAACGCTTCCGCTCGCTCACCGCCGCCGAACAGGGAGTCGCGGTTCTCCTCGGCAGCGACATGCCCAACGAGCAGATCGCCCGCGAGCTGGGCATCAGCCCGCACACCGTCAAGACCCACGTCCGCAACATCCTGGCAAGTACCGGATGAGCGGCCGCGCGGGGGTCGCCGACGACGTCCGGAAGCACCTGGCCCGCTGACCGGCGGCCGGGCCGCACTGCCGGGACGAATACTCAGGGCTGGTAGGTGCAGAAAGCGCCGACGCTGTTGTGCTGCTCGACGACCGTCTTGCCGTCGACGGTGATCTTGCAGGTGTTGTCCTTGTCGCCCGGCCTGAAGTCGACCGGGGTGACGGTGACCGAGGTGAACGCCAGGTCGTCCATCGTCAGGGTCTGGCGCCAGGTCTTGCCCTTCTCCAGGACCTCCTGGGAGTTCGCGGTGAACCCGCTGCTCCACTGCACGTTCGACTTCGCCGCCGTCGTGACCTCCAGGACGACCGCGTGCTTGGCCGACGCGGCCGCGGTCGGGGCCGCGGTCGGGGCCGCGGTCGGGGCCGCGGTCGGGGCCGCGGTCGGGGCCGCGGTCGGGGCCGCGGTCGGGGCCGCGGCCGCCGGCGCGGACCCGGCGTCCGCGACGGCGGCCGGCGCCGCCGGAGCCGGCAGGCCGTTCGCGGTGTCGCTGACGGCCTTGCCGAAGGCGGCCGTCCAGACGACGCAGATGACCAGGCCGATCGCCGAGAGCACGACGGCGGTGATGGCCAGCCCCTTGTTGCTCGCCTGGCCGCGGTTCGCGCGCAGCGTCCCGACGATGCCGAAGATCAGCCCGAGGATCACCAGCGGCCACGCGACGACCCCGATGAGCGGGATGAACGCGAAGATCAGGCCGACCAGGCCGAGGACGAACCCGGCGGTGCCGAGGCCGTTCTGGTACTGGACCGGAGCGGACGTGGACGGCATCGGGGCGTAGGACATGGTTAGCTCTTTCGGAGCAGCGGCGGCAGGACCGGACGCGGTCACGCTTTGCGCCATTCGTCGCCATCCGGGCCGCGCGCGTAACAGGGCCTGGAAGCCACGTTTGGTCACGAAGAGGACTCGATGCGCACCGCGTCCTGATCATTTCCGCTGGTGAACGAGGTTGGAGACTGACTGACCGCCGTGACCCCGGGTGAGAGATTGAATTTTCTAGTTCACTCGTACGGGGTACGTGCGCGGACGCGGATCGACGCCCGGCCGACGATCGGCCACGGATGACCGGCCGTAACGGATCACCCGATTGGTCGATATCCCGTTCGTGTCCGGAACACCGGACCTTCACGAGGGGACCTTCCGACCATGTTTCGTGTCCACCTGGGAGCGCTCATCGCCGCCGGGGCCGCCGCGGCCCTGATCTGCGCCGGCTGCTCGACCACCGCCGGGACGCCGTCGCCGGCCGCCGCGACTACCGCCGCCACGACGTCCGCGAGCGCCGCGGCCGCCTCGCTCGAAGGGTCGAAGGCGGGCTCCGCCGTCGCCGCCGCCGCGAAGCAGGCCAAGTCGGTCCACGTCCGGGGCACGGTCTCCGAGGGCGGGAACCTCAACCTCGACCTGCAGCTCAACCCGGACAGCGCGAGCGGCACCGTGGTGCAGGACGGGCTCGAGATCCCGGTCCTGCGGGTCGGCGACAAGTACTACTTCCGGTTCAGCCAGTCGCTGATCGGCAAGGCCGGCCTCCCGGCGTCGGTGGGCAAGCTCCTCAAGGACAAGTGGGTGCCCTCGACGTCGCAGATCGGCGCCGGGATCGGCACCGCGTTCAAGCAGTTCCTCGACTACCAGACCTTCACCGACAACACGATCGGCCAGCTGGAGTCGGAGCCGTTCAAAGCGGGCGGGGAGACGACCAGCGGCGGCGTCCCGGCCTTGACGTTCACCAGCGCCGACGGCACCGCGACGGTCGCCGCCGCCGAACCGCACTACCTGCTGCGCATGCAGGAACCGAAGAGCGGCACGCTGGAGTTCTCGGACTGGGACAAGCCGACGACGGTCACGGCGCCCAAGGCGTCGGAGATCTACTCGGGCCCCGGCGCCTGACCGAAGGCCGGCGCCGCCGGGCTCGCCCTTGCGAGCCCGGCGGCACGGGTCCGTTACCGGACCTGGACCCGCAGTGCGCCCAGCCACGACCGGTCGCCGGGTCGCGCCGCGAGCCGGTCGAGCGCTTCCTCCAGTCCCGAGCGCAGATCGGCCGACTCGGACCGGATTCCGCCGCCGTCGCCCAGCGCCGGACCCGACAACACCACGGTCCACGGTTCGCCGCCCGCGCCGACGCGTTCGTCGTCGGCCTTGATCAGCGTCGTGACGCCGGCCTGCGCGAGCCGGGTCATCAGGGTTTCGATGTCCACGCGGTCCTCTCAACGAGCGGCGCAGCGGTTGCGCGCCACGAGTGTCCCATCAGGACGCGGTGCCGGCCGGGTCGAAGGCCGGCGTGAGGTCCACGTGGACGCGGTAGTCGGTGATCCGGTCCCCCGCCAGCCGGATGACCGACACGCACGGCAGGGCCAGCGGCTTGCCGTCCGGGTCCGCCGTCTCGATCGTGAACCGGCAGAACAGCTGGTCCTCCCCCACTTGCGCGACTTGGTCGACGACGTGGCGGACCCACGGCAGCGCGCCCGCCGCACCGGCCGTCGCCGCCATGATCGCCGCGCGGCCGGTCAGCGGCGCGGCGTTGGCGAACACGTACGTCGCGTCGTCCGCGAACCACGACGCGAACGACTCGGCGTCGCCCGCGTCGACCGCCGCGCACATCTCGCGGACCATGCGCTCGTGGCTCACTTCCGCAGCTCCAGGCCGTAGCGGGTCATCACTTCCGCCACCAGCTCCAGGTCCCGCCCGGGCGGGAGCCGGGACAGCTCCCGGTAGTAGTTCTCCAGGCCGGGCGGGGAAACCACGGCGATGACGCGCGTCTCTTCGTCGAACGGGTTGCGGAACACGTGCGGCACCCCGCGCGGCATCAGCAGCGAATCGCCCTGGCCGAGAACGTGCCGCTCGCCGTCGAGCTCCACCTCGACGCGGCCCTGGACGCAGGTGAACAGCTCGTCCTCGCGGGTGTGGACGTGGGTCG
The DNA here is from genome assembly GCA_049998055.1 of Amycolatopsis sp. cmx-4-37. Classification (GTDB taxonomy): domain Bacteria; phylum Actinomycetota; class Actinomycetes; order Mycobacteriales; family Pseudonocardiaceae; genus Amycolatopsis. Next base: position 656,352 of record JAEBEK010000001.1, read on the forward strand.
GCGGCCCGCCGAGCCCCGGCGGCACGACGTACTCGAACAGCGAGTACGCGCCGTTCGTGTCGGCGCCGGTCAGGCGGGCGTGGATGCCCAGCCCGATCGCGCCGAGGTTCGTGCCGTCGCCGGGGTGGATGACGTGGTGGCCGGTCGCGGTGCTCATCGGGAACTCCTTTGCTCCAGCGGGGTTTTCGCGGGTTCGGGGGTGTCCTTCAGCCGGGTCAGGACGGCCGGCGTGAGCGACCGGTAGGCCGCGGGGACGACCGGGTTCAGCCAGTGCGTGAAGCGGGTGAAGCGCCCGATCTGCACGCCGAGGTCGCCGAGGACCTCGTCGGCGTTGTGGATGGAGAACGGGATGATCTTGGTGCCGCGGCAGTGGTGCGCGCCGGTCGCGACGTCGAGGAAGGCCAGCTGGGCCACGACGTCCGCGCGCCGGGCCGCCTCGTCGGGCAGGGCGAGCGCGCCCGCGAGGTCGGCCGCGATCCACACGGCCGCCAGTTCGGCGTTGAGCGGGCTGAAGAACGACGAGTTGTACCCGTTGAAGTAGAGGCCGGGCGCGGCCAAGGGCTGGATCTGCCGGTACAGCAGGAAGTTTCCACGCTCGTCGAACAATCCTTTTTGGACATCTTCAGGCAGGAACGGGACACCCTGGGTGAACCCGGTCGCGCAGACGACCAGGTCGGCCGGCAGCACCGTGCCGTCGGCCAGTTCCGCGCACGGGCGGCCTTCGGCCGCGAACAGCCGCGTGATCACCTGGTCGCGACGGACGCGGATCGAGCCGTCGGCCACGCCTTCGAAGAACCCCTCGGTGGCCAGGCCGATCGCGTTCTTGACGATGTCCTCCATCCGCCCGCGCGGTACGAGGTCGTGGCGGGCGAGCCCGAACTGCCGCACCGACACCGACCCGATGGAGTTGAGCATCGCGCGCCGAAGCCGGTTTCCGGGGCCGTGCAGGAACTTCTCGAACCCGCGCAGCCGCCGGTAGCGGAACAGCGCCTCGCCCAGCCGGGTCAGCAGCAGCATCTTGAAGTTGAGCACGCCCGCGATCTTGCGCGGCACCTTCCACAGCAGCTGGCGCGCGATGACGTCGGTCGTCTCGGCGACCTCGCCGATCGCCACGGTCACGTCGCAGGCGGACTTGCCGTACCCGACGACGAGCGCGTGCTTGCCCCGCGCGTCGGAGACGTCGTGGAAGTCCGAGCCGGCCAGCAGCCGCCCACCCGCCGCCTCGAACTCCGCGCGGCCCGCGTAGTCCGGCAACGCGGGCTCGCAGAACACCCCGTTGGCGACGACGACGCGGTCGACCACCGAGGCCCCCTGCGCCCCGGTGGTCACCACCCACCGCGCGCCGTCCGGGACCACCGACTCGACGGTCGTCCCGAGCCGCAGGTGAGGCGTGACGCCGAACTCGTCGGCGTAGCCGGCGAGTTATTCCTGGACCTGCGCGCCGGTCGGCCACTCCGGGAAGTGCCGTGGCATCGGGAAGTCCGAAAACGAGTACTGCGCCTTGGGGCTCTGCGTGGTCAGCCCCGGGTAGCGCCGGGTCCGGCTCCACACCCCGCCGACGTCCGGGGTCTTGTCGAAGACCTCGACGTCGTGGCCGGCCTGCAGCAGCACCTTGGCCGTGGTCAGCCCGGCCACTCCGGCCCCGATGATCGCGACGCGCATGCCTGGTCCTCCTCGTCGGGGCATCCGGGCCGGGCGGCCCGGCTCGGTGTGCGCCACAGCGTGGGTCAGCCGGGAGCCGTCGGCCAACCGGGAGTCCTGGTCACTGGGACGGCAGCTCGGGCCGGGGCACCGCCCACCGCCGCGCGGAGTAGGCGCGGCTCGCCGCCGCGGCCGCCATCCGCACGGCGGGCCCGATGCGGTCGGGCTGCACCGCGGCGCTGGGCCCGGTGACCGAGAGCGCGGCGGTGACGCCGCCGGTGAAGTCGAAGATCGGGGCCGCGACGCAGCTGATGCCGGCGTTGCCCTCCTCCCGGTCGTAGGCCCAGCCCTGCTCGTGGACGACGGCCAGTTCCCGCTCCAGCGCGTCCGCACCGGTGATGGTGCGCGGGGTGCGCCGGGTGAGCCCGCCGGCGACCACCGCGCCGACCGTTTCGGCGTCCGACCAGGCGAGGATCGCCCGGCCGAGCCCGGAGCAGTGCGCCGGGATGAACCCGCCGACCTGGTCGAGCATGGGCAGCTGCCGGTGCCCGCTGATCTTCTCGACGACCAGCACCCGGGTGCCTTCGAGGACCCCGAGCTGCACGGTCGTCTTGGCCGCGGCGTAGAGGTCCTGCAGGTAGGGCAGCACGGCCTCGCGCAGCTCGTGGCGCACCGGCACCAGGCCGGACAGCTCGAACAGGCGGTTGCCGATCCGGTACTTCTCGCCGGGCTTGTCCAGCCAGCCGAGCTCGATCATCCGCGCCGCGGTGCGGTGCACGGTCGAGCGCGGCAGGCCCGAGCGCTCGACGAGCCGGGACAGCGTGAGCTCGCGGTGGGTCGCGTCGAAGGCGTCCAGCAGCGCGGCGGCGCGTTCGAGCGCGCCCGACGCTGCTGTGTCGTCGCCGGAGTCCCGGGCAGTGGGACCCGTTCTTGGCCGGCCGGCGGTCATGGCCCGAATGTAGGTCACATCATGGAGAGCAACCAGTCTCATCCGAAACGCCGCCGCGTCGCGCTCGTCGGCGGCGGAGCAGGCGGCATCGGCTCGGCCTGCGCGGCCGCGCTGCTGGTGACCGGGCACCACGTCGTGCTCGCCGGCCGCACGGAGGCGACGCTGGCCGAAACCGCGTCGACGCTCGGCGCGGACGTCGGGCACGTGGTCTGCGACTTGGCCGACCCGGCCGCGGCGGCCGACGCCGTGACCCGGGTGCGCGAGCGGCACGGCTCGCTCGACGTCGTCGTGGCCAACGCGGGCGGCCCGGCGCCGGGCCGCGTGTTCGACGTCCCCGCCGACCAGTGGCACCACGACCTCGACCTGCTGGTCCTCGGTCCGCTGGCGCTCATGCGCGCCGCGCTGCCCGTGATGGCCGGACGCGGGTTCGGCCGGGTCGTCGTGATCAGCTCGACGGCCGTCCGGCAGCCGCAACCGGGGCTCGCCGCCTCAACGGTGCTGCGCTCGGCGACGACGTCGGCGGCGAAACTGGCCGCCCTCGAATACGCCGATCGCGGCGTCACGGTCAACTGCGTCGCCGTCGGCGCGACGCTCACCCCGCGGCGTCTGGAGATCGTGCGCAGCCGGGCTGGTGCGGCGGGCATCGACGTCGCGACCGCGATGGCCGAGGACCTCGCCGCCATCCCCGCCGGGCGGGCCGCCGCGCCCCGGGAGGTCGCGGCCGCGGTGGCGTTCCTGGCCTCGGCCGAAGCAGGCTACGTCAACGGAACCGTGCTGACCGTCGACGGCGGCCGCACGGAATGTCCCGCCTGAACGGAAGGTGCGCCATGACCACGACCGGCCCCGGCTTCGCCATGACCGACTTCCTCGCGAGCATCAGCCACGCCGTCCGCCCCGACGGCCGGCGTCCGCTCGTGGTGCACGACGGCGACCTCCAGGAGATCCCGCCGGGCGCCGTCCCGAACCCGACGTCGCTGCGGATCGCCGGCACGCTGCCGACCGCGACGTTCGAGCTCTTCCGGCAGGTCGTCCCGGCCGGTGAGAGCTCCGACCTGCAGCGTCACCACCACGAGACCGTCCACTTCGTCCTGACCGGCGACGGCCACAGCGAAATCGAAGACGAGACCGTGAGCTGGACGACCGGCTCGTTCGTCTACACCCCGCCGTGGACCTGGCACCGCCACCACAACGACTCGGCCGGGCACCCGGTCGAGTTCCTGACCATCGAGAACTCGCGGCTGCTCGGCCCGCTCGGGCTGAACCGCCGCCAGAGCGCGGGAACGGCGACCCTCGCCGAAGCCCGCGCCCGCTTCGACCACCGGGAGGACCAGTGACCGAGCCGATCCCCGACCACGTCGGCATCTGGGGCGAGCTGGGCGAGCTCGACCACACCCTGCGCCACGTCGACGTCCCGCTGGACGGCCGTCCGGTGCGGACGCGGGTCCTGCAGGCGGGCGCCGGGCCCGACCTGGTCCTGCTGCACGGGACCGGCGGGCACCTCGAGGCCTACGCCCGCGACCTGGCCGGCCTCGCCCGCGACTTCCGCGTCACGGCCTACGACATGGTCGGGCACGGCTGGTCGGACCTGCCCGACCGGCCGTACACGATCGACGTCCTGTCCGCGCACCTCGTGTCCCTTTTGGACACTCTGGGCATCGGGCGGGCGCACTTGTCCGGCGAGTCGCTCGGGGGCTGGGTCGTCGCCTGGACCGCGGCCCACCACCCGGACCGCGTCGAGAAGCTCGTGCTGAACACGCCGGGCAACATCGCGAACAAGCCCGAGGTGATGGCCCGGATGCGGGACAGCACGCTGGCGGCGGTGCTCGACCCGAGCGACGGAACCGTGCGCCGGCGGGTCGAGTTCCTGTTCCACCACAAGGAAATGGTGACCGACGAGCTGGTGAACCTGCGCCGCCGGATCTACTCCCGCCCCGGGTTCGTCCAGGCGATCGGCAACACGCTCGTGCTGCAGGACCCCGAGGTGCGCAAGGACTTCGCGTGGGATCCGGCGTGGGTCTCGAAGGTGAAGGCGCCGACGCTGCTGCTGTGGACCAGCCACGACCCCACCGGCGGGCTCGACGAAGCCGAGCTGCTGCTCGGCTGGCTGCCCGACGCGCGGCTGCACGTCATCGACGACGCCGGGCACTGGCCGCAGTGGGAGAAGGTTTCCGAGTTCCTCGAGGTCCACCGCACCTGGCTGCTGGCCGGAGAGGAGCCGTCCTGATGGCCGGGATCGCCGGGTTCGCCGGCCTGTCCCACAGCCCGTTCGCGACGTTGCTGCCGCCACCGGCCGAGGGCGGCCCGGGAGCGAAGTTCCTCGCCGACGCCGGCCGGGTCCGCCGCGCGGTCGAGGCCCTCGCCCCGGACGCGGTCGTCGTGCTGGGGCCCGACCACTTCCACGGCAACTTCTACGACGTGATGCCGCCGTTCGTCCTGGGGGTCGAACACGCCGTGGGGTTCGGCGACTTCGGCAGCACCGAAGGGCCACTGCCGATCGCCGGGGAGCTGGCTTGGTCCGTCCACGACGGACTGACCGAGGCGGGGTTCGACGTCTCGCTGTCGTACTCGCTCACCGTCGACCACGGCATCGTGCAGACCTACGAGATGCTCACCGGCGGCACCGCGCTGCCGATGGTGCCGGTCGTCGTCAACACGGCCGCGCCGCCGTTGCCCACGTTGCGGCGGTGCATCGCCCTGGGCCGGGCACTGGGGACGGCGCTGCGGTCGGCGGAGTTCCCCGGCCGGGTCCTGGTGGCGGCCAGCGGCGGGCTGTCGCACTGGCTGCCGTCGAACGACCCGCGCGAGGTGGCGGGCGAGCGCCGCGAGTCACTGATCCACGGCCGGGCGGACGTCCGCGCCTTCGCGGCGGCCCGCGAACCCCGCGTCCGGGCGATGGGCGGCGACCCGGGAGCCCGGGTGAACCCGGGGTGGGACCGGTGGTTCCTCGACCGCCTGACCGCCGGCGACGCGGAATCGGTGGCCGGCCTGGGGCACGAGACCCTGGAAGCGATGGCGGGCAGCGGCGGCCACGAGGTCCGCTGCTGGCTGATCGGCCAGGTCGCCACCGGGGCACCGCTGGTGTGGACGAGCTACGAGCCCGTCCCGGAGTGGATCACCGGCATGGGCATCGGCACCACGTTCGCCGTCGCCTGAGCGGGACAGCGGTCTTGCCGCGTGACCGGGGATCGCGCGAGCCGCACCCACGCGCGCACCCACGCGCGCACCGGCTTCGACCAGCCGCCGGCCGCCGCGCGGACGCGCTGCGCTCCGCTCGTCCGGTTCGACCGCGAAAGCCTCGGGCGCGCGCCCGGTGACCGGGTCACGGGTACCGCCGGCCCGATTCTCCTCGGTGTCGCCCCGGTCCGCCGGAGCAGCTCCTCCACCGTCACCGTTTCCGTGCGCTTCCGCGTCGAGCGCGTCATCGAAGCCTCCCCGTCCCGAAGTGATCATCCGGCCACCTCGCGTGAGACCACGAATCAGCGGCAGAATTGTCAAGGACGCGATCGCGGCGAATCCGTTATCGTCTCGACACAACCGGATCGGCCGTCGGTCCGTAGCCGCCGGCCGCTCTTGACAGCGCGACTGTCAGCGCCAACAATCCTGGCGGCCGCCGAGGCACCGCGCCCGCGACCCGCTCGTCAGGGGTCCGTTTCGGCCGCTCCCGCCGCGAACCGGAATTCGATGATTTCCCCGGTAGTCCGCCACCCGGCTCGAAGAATCGACCCGAACAGCGAACCGTCCGCCGGTCCTGGCCGTATTCCCGGTCAAGATCGACACGACCGGAGGAATGACGAGTGGGATCGAAGAAAATCGTGCTCGGCGGACGGTACCGCCTGCTCGGCTCCGCCGCGCACGTTCGGTCGGACACCGTGTGGCGGGCGAAGGACGAGCTGCTCGACCGCTTCGTGACCGTCCGGCGGCTCTCCGGGTGCCCGTTCGACGCGGCCCATTCCGACCGCGTCCGCGCGAAGGTGATCCGGGACGCCCGGGTGGCGATCCGCCTGCGTCACCCGAACGCGATCGTCCTGCACGACGTCTTCGAGCTGGACGGGACGCCGTACGTCGTCACGGAACACCTGGCCGCCAGGAGCCTGTCCGAAGTGCTCGGACAGCACGGGAGCCTCCCGCCCGAACGCGTCGCCGCGCTCGGTGCCCGGCTGGCCTCGGCCTTGGCCGCCGCGCACGCCGACGGCATCCTGCACCGCGACATCAGCCCGGACAACGTGCTGATCACCGACGACGGGTCGGTCAAGCTCACCGGCTTCGGGCTGAGCACCGGTGACTCCCCCGCGTACCTCGCCCCCGAAACAGCCCGGGGTGCCACCCCGGGCTTCCCCGCGGACGTCTTCTCCCTCGGCGCCACCCTCTACGCCGCCATCGAAGGGCAGCCGCCCTCTGATGCCGTGCCACCCCGGACGCACGGGCCCGTCCTCGACGCCGTCCTCGGCTTGCTGCACCCCGCGTCGGCGGCCCGGCCCACGATGGCCCGAGCCGAACAGGTCCTGACCGGCTTGGCGGCGTCCCGGCCCGTCGCTCGTGCCGTGGCCCCGCGGCCCCCCGTCCGGCTGGTGATCGCCGGCACCGTGCTGGTGCTCGTCATCGGTGCGGTCGCGCTGAGCAGGTCCGCGAAGGCGGCCTGAGCCCGGGAGTTCCGGCCGCCCGATGATCGGGCACGAACGGTTCCTCTTCACACCCTCGGCGTCGTCGCGGTCTTGCCGGGGCCGGGCCGCCGCGCTACCCCGGAGGAGGACCAGCGCGACTTCGTCCCCAGGAGCGGCTCGTGAAGAAAATGCTCGCCGTCGTGGCCGTCGTTCTCCTCGCTCTCGGCGGCCTCGCCGCGCCCGCCGCCGGGGCGAGCGCCAAGAAGGGCGTCAGCGCCAACCCGTACTCCGGAGCCGCGACCGCCCTGAAGGACGTCGGGGCGAAGTGGTTCTACACCTGGGCCGCCGACCCCCAGGGCATCGCCGCTGCGGCCGGGACCGAGTTCGTGCCGATGATCTGGGGCAAGGACTCCGTCACGCAGGACCAGCTCGACCGGGCCAAGGCGGCCGGCCGCACGCTGCTGGGCTTCAACGAGCCGGACCTGGCGGGCCAGGCGAGCATGCCCGTCGAGACCGCGCTCGACCTCTGGCCCCGGCTGCAGTCCACCGGGATGCGGCTCGGCGCGCCCGCGGTGGCCTACGGCGGCGACGTCGCGGGCGGGTGGCTGGACCGGTTCATGACCGGTGCCCAAGCGCGCGGCTACCGCGTCGACTTCATCCCGCTGCACTGGTACGGCGGCGACTTCTCGAGCGCGGCCACCGGGCAGCTGCAGTCCTACCTGCAGAAGGTCCACGACCGCTACCACCTGCCGATCTGGCTGACCGAATACGCCCTCATCGACTTCTCCGGCTCGGCACCGCGCTACCCGTCCTCGGCCCAGCAGACCGACTTCGTGACGCGCTCCACCGCGATGCTCGACGGGCTGTCGTTCGTCGAGCGGTACGCGTGGTTCTCCCTAGCGACGTCGACGTCGCCGACCGGCCTTTACTCCGGCACGACCCCGAACGCGAGCGGCGTGGCCTACCGCGCCCGGTGACCGCGCTCCTGGACGATCCACGTGTTGCCGTCCGGGTCGGCGAAGCCGAAGAAACTCGCGTAGTCACGCCGATCCGGGTCGACACCCGGCGCGTAGTCCCCCTGCCAGTCCGCGGCCTTCTTGTGCCGCACCGCATCCACCGGCACGCCCCGCCCGGCCAGCTCTTCGTGGGCGGCCTCGATGTCGGTCACCACGAGGTAGTGGTCCTGGGCCGAGCCCGGGGCCGCGCCGGTCAAGCCGACCCCGAGCTGGATGGACGCCGCCGAGCCGGGCGGGGTCAGCTGGACGACCCGGAAGCCGTCGTGCGGCGCGTAATCGACGTCCACGGTGAAGCCGGCCTGCGCGGTGTAGAACCGGACCGCCCGCTCGACGTCGGCGACGGGCAGGGTGAGGACCTCCAAGCGGAACTCCATCACGCACGCCCCTTGCGGACCGGGCGCCGGACGACCCACCGCGGCACGTAGATCGCCGGGACGAGCCCGACCTCCGGCGTGACGGCGCCGGCCGGGCGCGGGACCTTGCGAGTGATCATGACTGCTCCTCAGACGAGTGGTTCGCCGCCGTCGACGCCGAGTGAGACACCGGTCAGGAAGGTGCTGCCCAGCGCGAAGACGACGGCTTCGGCGATTTCTTCGGGACGTCCGACGCGCCGCGCCGGGCTGGTGGCCGCGCGGGACGCGAACAGCGCGGCCTTCTTCTCTTCCCCGAGCGCGTCGTAGGCGCCGGTGTCGATCGTGCCGGGCGAGACCGCGTTCACCCGGATCGGCGCGAGCTCCACCGCGAGTCCCCGGGTCAGCGCGTCCACCGCGGCGTTCGTCGCGCCGACGGCGAGCATGCCGGCGGCGGGCTTGCGCGCCGACGATCCGGAGAAGAAGACGAACGAGCCGTCCTCGGGCATGCGTGGCGCGAAGTGCTTGGCCAGCAGCAGCGGGCCGAGCACCTTGACGTCGAACGACCGGAGCACGACGTCGTGGGCGAGCTCGCCCACCGCGCCGCGCGCCCGGGCCGACGCCGTCGACACGACGTGGTCGACCCGGCCGAGCCGCTCGGCCAGCGCGGCGACGGAGGCTTCGTCGGTCAGGTCGACGGCGGCCGCGGTGACGTCCGGGTCGTCGTACGCCTTGGCCAGTGCCTCTTCGTCGCGCCCGGCGACCACGACCGTGGCTCCGGCCGCCCGGGCGGCGAGCGTCACCGCCCGGGCGATGCCGCTCCCGCGGCCGACGACGAGCACGCGGCGATCCTTCAGCGAAGTCATCTCAGTTCCCTTTCGAAGTGAGCAGCTCGTCGGGGTCCAGGCCCCGGTCGATGCCGTGCGGGGTGACGGTCTGGCCCGGTTCGAGGGCCAGCTTGGCGCCGTCGAGGGTGACGTCGACGACGTCCGGTTCGAACGACACGAACCCGGACACCCGCTCGACCTCGGGCCACGCCTCCGGGTACGACCAGGCGGCGCGCTGGCCCGAGCCGATGTCGAAGTAGCCGGCCAGCCCCTTGTACGGGCAGAACGTCTCGCCTTCGACCGGCGTCAGCGCGGTCAGGTCGATGTCCTCGCGCGGCACGTACCAGCGCGGCGCGAAGCCCGACTCGTAGAGCACGACCGGGCGCCGGGACTCGGCGACGACGCGGTCGCCGTCACGCACGACGAGGTGGCGTGAGGTCTGGCGGATGTCGATGCGGTGGTAGGGGTCGACCGCGTGGCCGACGATCCGCTCGTCTTCCTCGTAGAACGCGTCCATCGCCCGCCAGGCGAAGGCGACGCGGTCGCGCAGGACGTCCGCGTGCCCCGGCAGGCCGGTGTAGCGCCAGGCGGCGCGCGGGGCCGTCTGGTCCGCCGCGCGGACCGTGAACCACTCGGTCGGCCCGAGCTCGCGGTGCTTCGTCGTCCGGTTCTCGGCGACGAGCGCGTCTTCGCGGACGTCGGCGAGCGGGAAGTACGCCACCGGGTAGCGGCCGGGCTCGTGCAGCAGGACGACGTCCTCGCTGTCGGCCACCCACTCCCGCCGAACCGCACGCGCATCCGCCGCCGCAGCGGCTCGGCGAACAGCATCCGCTCGGGCAGCGGCTGCTCGACCAGGAAGTGCCCCACCGCCCGCGTGGCCAGGGGTCCTTGCTGCCAGGCCAGTCCCATGACGTCCTCCTAACCTTTTTAACTTTGTTTGATGGTTAGACATGCAACCACCGGTCGGGTAACCTGTCAAGGGTGACTTTGGAGGTTAGACAGATGAGCGACGAGCTGCTGCTCCTGGATCTGCTGAACACCACGCCGGTGCGCGACGGGACACCCGAGGACGACCTGGCCGAGGCGCCGGCGGCCCGGGAGTGGCTGGCTGCCCACGGGCAGCCGGCCACCGACGACGAGCACCGCGCGCTGCTCGAGGCGCGGTCGGTGCTGCAGGCGATCGTCCGCGGCCGGGACGAGCCCGCCGCCGCCGCGCGGTTCGTCGCCGATGTGACCTACCGGGCCTCCTTCGGCGACGACGGCGTCGAGTGGGTCCTCGACGTCCCGGCCGGCCGGTCCGCCGCCGCGCGGGCCGTGCTCGCCTGGGACGCGCTCGCCAAGTCGAGCCCCGGCCGGCTGCGCCCGTGCGCCAACCCGGAGTGCCGGCTGTTCCTGATCGACCACAGCAAGCCCAACAGCGCCCGCTGGTGTTCGATGGCCGTGTGCGGCAACCGCATGAAGGCCCGGCGGCACTACCGGCGCACCCGGACCGCGGCGGACTGAAGGAGACGTCGAAATGGCTCGCTTGGTGTCACTGAACGTCGGGATGCCGAAGGACGTGCCCTGGCAGGGGCGGACCGTCCACACGGGAATCTTCAAGCACCCCGTCGAAGGAAAGCTCATGGTCCGCCGGCTCAACGTCGACGGCGACGGCCAGGGCGACCTGGGCGGGCACGGCGGCGAGAACCGCGCGGTGCTCGTGTACCAGCGCCAGTCCTACGAGCACTGGCGGCGGTTCCTCGGCCGTGACGACCTCGAAGACGGCCAGTTCGGCGAAAACTTCACCGTCGACGGCCTGCCCGACGACGAGGTGCACATCGGCGACCGGTACCGGATCGGCGAGGCCGAGTTCGAGGTCACCCAGCCACGCGTCACGTGCTTCCGCGTCGGGATGCGCCTGGGCGAGCCGCGGATGCCGTCGCTGCTGGTCGCGCACCGCCGGCCCGGCTTCTACCTGCGGGTCCTCACCGAAGGCCACGTCGAGGCGGGCGACGAGATCGTCCGCACCCGGACCGGCCGCCACGAGATGAGCGTCGCGGACATCGACGCCCTCCTCTACCTGCCGGACCGCGACGCCGGCGCCCTCCGCAAGGCCGTCGACATCCCCGCGCTCAGCCCCGGCTGGCAGTCGTCGTTCCGGGACCTGCTGGTCTCGGCGCCGGAACCCGCGCCGAGCGGGTGGCGCGGGTTCCGGCCGTTGCGCGTCGCCCGGGTGGTGCCCGAGAGCACGACGGTGTCCTCGATCCACCTGGCCGCCGACGACGGCGCGCCACTCCCCCGGCCCGAGCCCGGCCAGTACCTCACGCTGCGCGTGCCCGGCGCCGGCGACCCCGCGCCGGTCCGCAGCTATTCACTCTCGGCGGCGCCGTCGGACCGCGAGTACCGCATCAGCGTCAAGCGCGACGGCGTGGTCAGCAGCTACCTCCACACGAAGCTGGCGGCGGGCGCGACCGTGGACGTCGCGGCGCCCCGGGGCGACTTCGTCCTGGCCGGCGACGACCGTCCCGTGGTGCTGGTGTCCGCGGGCATCGGCGTGACGCCGGTGCTGGCGATGCTGCACGCGCTCGCCGCTCGCCGGACCCCGCGGGAGGTCTGGTGGCTGCACACCACCCGGACCGCCGCGGAACACGCGTTCGCGGCGGAGGCGCACCGGCTGCTGGCGAGCCTTCCCCGCGGCCGCGAGCACGTCTACTACACGTCGGAGACCGGCCGGCTGACGCGCGAAACTTTGTCCACTTTGGACCTTCCGGTCGACGCCACCGCGTACCTCTGCGGCCCGGACGCGTTCATGGCGACGATGCGGGAATCCCTGGTGTCGCTGGGCTTCGAGGCGTCACGCGTCCACAGTGAACTGTTCGGCGGCGTGTCCGCGATCAACCCCGGGCTGACCGGCGTGGTCCGGAAGACCCCGCACCTCCCGGCGGGCCCGGCGGGAACCGGCCCGGCGGTGACGTTCGCGCGCAGCGGGCTCACGGTGCCGTGGAGCGAGCGGTACCCGAGCCTCCTCGAGTTCGCCGAGGCGTGCGACGTGCCGACGCGCTGGTCGTGCCGGACCGGGGTCTGCCACACGTGCGTGACGCCGGTGCTCTCGGGCCGCGTGGACCACGACCCCGACCCGCTCGAGCCGCCGGCGGCGGGCGAGGCGCTCGTGTGCTGCGCCCGGCCCCGGGAGGACGTCGTCCTCGACCTCTGAAGTCAGCGGAGGTCGAGCCGCATGAGCCAGCGGACCCGCCGGTCGGCCCGCGCGTCCGTCGGGCGGATCCGCTCGAAGCCCGCCGCTTCGAACAACGTCGTCGTGCCGACGTGGGCGGCGCTCGAACTGATGCGGGCGCCGTCGGTGTCGACCGGGTACCCCTCCACCGCCGGGGCGCCCTGTGAGCGCGCGTAGTCGACCGCGCCGGCCAGCAGCGCCGCGGACACCCCTTTTCGCCGGTGCGACGCGCGCACCACGAAGCACACGACGCTCCACACCGGCAGGTCGTCGAGCGGCGGCATGGTCCGCGACCGCTTCAGCCGTTCCATGCTCGAGCGCGGCGACACGCCACACCACCCGACCGGCGTGTCCCCGTCGTAGGCGAGCACGCCCGGCGCGGGCTCGTCCGCGCAGAGCCCGCGGACCCGCGCCGCCCGCTCTTCACCGCGCAACGCGCTGTACTCGGCCGAGGTGATCCGGTACGCGAGGCACCAGCAGGCGCGCTCGTTGCCGCTGGGGTTGAGGAGCGCGGCGACGTCTTCGAAGCGCGAAGCAGGACTGATCGAGAGCATGGGATCACCGTAGAATCCGATTCCCGACAAAGCCATGTCGGCTGAGGGGACGCACATGGATCGGCTCGTCGGCTCCGGCCGCTACCCGGGGATGACCCAGCTGCACCAGGCCGTACCGCTGGTCGAGCGGCAGCACGCCTTGATCGAGGAGATGCGCGCGCGGGCGCCCCGGTTCGTCACGGGCCGGATCCTGGCCGAGCGCACCGGGACGACGGTGCGGACCGTCGAACGCGACGTCACGCGCCTGCGCGCGGCGGGCGTCCCGGTCGAGGTCAAGCGCGGCGCCGGCGGCGGCTACCGGCTCACCATGCCGGCCGTCGTGCCGCCGGTGACGTTCAGCCCGGGCGAGGTGGCCGCGCTCGTCGCATCGCTCGTCGCGCTCGGCCCGTACACCTCCGCCACGGCCTGCAGCGCGCTGGGCAAGCTCCTCACCGCTTTCCGCTAGCCGACTTGTCGACTCCGGTCAGGCGCCGACGAACGTGACCGTGTCGCCGAGCCGCGCCCGGCCGATGCGGGAGCGGTCCGCCGCGGTGTCTTCGAACCCGATCGACATGCCGCAGAAGAGAAGCAGCCCGCCAGGTCCCGCTGCAGGGTGGGCCCGCGGTCGGCCAGCACGATCAGCACGGCCAAGTGCCGCAACTCGATGCCGAGCGGGCGCGCGGCCTCGGTCATCACCGCGGCCGCGCGCCCGGCGCAGCAACAGGTTGAGTGCGAACGGCGAAACGTCCCCCGGACGGTCGGTCGCCCGGGAAGCGCTACGGGGAACGTCTGCCACCGGCTCACCGCATCGCCTGAAACGGTATCGACCGAATCGGCTACCGGCCGGCCCCGGCGCACCGGGCGTCCGAGGGCCCCGCGTGCCGGACGGGCACGACGCGCGTCACCGCCACCGGAACCGGCGGACCGGATCCGGTGAGCACCGTCGTGTAGACCGTGGTCCGGGTCAGCTGGACGAGCGACGCCGTCTCACAGCTCGACGCCGCGACGAGGACGACACCGGAAGAAGCGTCTTCGCTTCAGGTTCGCTGCCCCGCAGGGCAGCCGGCGCCTCCGATGCAGTGGGCGTAGAGCAGTCCGGCGGCGCCCACCACGGCCAGCCGTCCCGGAATCGTCCTCATGCGGACCGTGTACCTCGGAATGTGAACCGCCCCCTCGCCCATTCACACCAGTTGGTGAACTCGGCCGCGATCGTAAACTGACGTGACCGACACGGTCAACTGAGGTGGACCGGTGGCCGAGAACCGGCCTCACCGCAGCTGGTGGCGCGGTAGGCTCCGGACATGCCGGAGGAAATCGCCGCGGGAACACTGGCGGCGAAGCTGAACCACCTGTTCGGCGTCGTGCGCCCCGCCGACGGCGACGAGTACACCTTCGACGAGGTCGCCGAGTCGATCCGGACCCAGGGCGGCCCGACCATTTCCGCGACCTACCTGTGGCAGCTGCGCAAAGGCCTGCGCGACAACCCGACGAAACGGCACCTCGAAGCGCTCGCGGGGTTCTTCGGCGTGCCGCCCGCGTACTTCTTCGACGACGCGGAAGCCGAGCGCATCGACGCCGAGCTGACGCTGCTCAGCGCGTTCCGCGACGCCCCGGTCCGCCAGATCGCGCTTCGCGCGCGCGGGTTGTCGGCGAAGAGCCTGGAAGCGATCAGCGACATGGTCGACCGGGTCCGCGAGCTCGAGGGCCTGCCCGAACCGGCGAGCGACGCCGAACGATGAGCGCCCGCGGGCGGCGGCAGCTGCGTCACCGGTTCACCGCGGTGCTGCGGGAGCTGGACCTGCCGGCCTTCTTCGACGTGCCGGCGCTGTGCGCGGCTTTGGGCGAGCGGCGCGGCCGGCCGATCCGGCTGCTGCCGCTGCCGGGGCTGTCCGAGGTGTGCGGACTGTGGATCGCCACCGAAACGACCGACCTGATCGCCTACGAACGCCACACGAGCGCGCCGCACCAGGACCACATCGTGCTGCACGAGATCGGCCACCTGCTGTGCGACCACTACCCGGCGTCCCTCACCCCGGCCGAGCAGATGCGGCTGCTGCTGCCGAGCCTGGATCCGGCGATGGTCCGCCGGGTCCTGGGGCGCGCGGGGTATTCGAGCGTGGAGGAGCGGGAGGCGGAGTTCTTCGCGTCGATGCTGGGCCAGCACACGGGATCGGCCCCCCGCGGCGACTCGGTGGCGGACCGCCTGCGCTCCGCTTTGGACGACGGCGGCGACCGTGGGTGAAGTGAGCCACCGCTTGCCCCGCATCGCGCCGGCGACCACGGGCGCGCCCATCTTCGACCCCCGCTCGACCAAGCCGCCGAGCGCAGGTGCGCCCCTCCCCCACACCGCCCCGGCCACGCCGGCGAGCACGCGGGACCTCGTCCCCGAGGCGGCCACACCCGCGACCGTGGGTGAAGTGAACCACCGCCTGCCCCCGGCATCCGGAGTCGACCGTGGGTGAGCTCCTCCGCCGTTACGGCCCCGCGGCCCTCGCCTGGATCCTCCTGCTGGTCCTGCGCCCCGGCCCGGCCCCCGGTCGCCGGCTCGTGCGGTTCTGCGTGCTGGGCCTCGCCGTCTCCCAGACCGCGCTCACCCCGGCCGTCCGCGAACTCACCCGCACCCTGCACGTGCCCAGCGTCGAACTGCTCGTCGCCCACCTCGCCATGGTCGGCGCGGTGTGGGCCGGCGCCCAGCTCCTCCTCCGCCTGCACGGCCTCCACCCGAGCGCGCGCCGCCACACGGCCTGGGCCCTCGCCGGCGGCGCCGCGATGGTCGTCACCTTCACCCTCGCCCCCGACGTGCTGCCGCAGTCGCCGTTCGTCATGGAGTACTGCATCGCCTACGCCGTGGCACTCCTGCCCGAGTTCGCGGTCATCGCGCGGCTGTGCCTGCAGGACGCGCGCAAGGCGCCGGACCGGATCCTGCGCGCCGGCCTCGGCCTGGTCGTCGCCGGCGTCGTCGCCGCGGCCGCCTACATGGTGATCCGGACCGTCATCGCGATCTCCGCCCGCGCTCCGTTCGACTTCGAGTACGGCAAGGGTTTCCTGCTGAGCAAGGCCCTCCCCACGAGCGCGCACCTGCTCGTGCTCGTCGGCGTCGGCGTGCCCGCGGCGGCCGGGTGGCTGCGCCGCCACCGGCAGTACCGCCGGCTCGGCCCGCTCTGGCTGGCCCTCTACCGCGCCGAGCCCGCGATCGCGCTGGAACCCCCGCGCACCACCGTGTTCCCGACGCGGCTGCAGCTCTACCGGCGCGTCATCGAGATCCGCGACGGCCTGCTCGTCATCCGCCCGTACCGCAGCGGGTCCGGCGCCGGCGAACACCAAGAGGCCACCGAGATCCTGGCCGCCCTGCGCGCTCGCGAAGACGGCCTGTCGCCGCTCTCGCCCGAGACGACCGTCCAAGGTGGACAGGACTTCGGCAGCGACACCGAGTACCTCTGCCGCGTCGCCGACGCCTTCCGGGAGCTCAGCAGGAAACCGACGGCGGACGTGTCCTGATCACGCCACCGGCGGCGTGCCGTGCGTGTGGAACGACTCGATCGTCTTCAGCCCCCACGCCTGCCCCTTGGCCCGCTCGGCCTCGGTCCAGGTGACCGGCTCCCAGTCCGGCGCGAAGATCAGCCGCCCGGTGGGGTTGCACAGCTCGATGCGGTTGCCGCCGGGCTCGTACAGGTAAAGGAAGAACGTCTGCTGGATCGCGTGCTTGTGCGGCCCGGTCTCGATGTGGACGTCGTTGTCGAGCGCGATGTCGGCCGCCCGCAGGATGTCCTCGCGCGTGTCGGTCGCGAACGCGATGTGGTGCAGGCGCCCGCTCGACTTCGTCCAGTCGTTCGTGTAGACGATGTCGTAGGACTTCTGCGCGAAGTGCGTCCACTGCCCCGAAATCACGCCGGTGTCGAGCTGGATCTGCTCGGTGACCCGGCCGCCCAGCGCGTCGCAGATGAACCGGCCGTTGACCTCGGCCTCCCGGGCCAGGTAGTTGACGTGGTCGAGGCGCCGGACGCCGACCCCGCGCCCCGGGTAGGCCTGCGCCTGGTTCTTCAGCGCCGGCCGCAGGTGCTCGGGCGGCCGGTAGCGCTCGGTCTCCCAGTAGACCTCGAGTTCGTGACCGTCCGGGTCGCGGAACAGGTACGTGGGGCCGATCCCGGGGTCGCCGTCGACCCAGCCGATGCCGAGCCCGCGTTCTTCCAGGGCGGCCACGCGCCGCTTGAGCGCCTCTTCGCTCGACGCGCGCACCGCCGTCCGGCCGACCCCGGACGTCTTCGCCGCCGTGAGCTTCAGGCTGTGGTGCTCGTAGTCGTCCCAGGTGCGCAGGTAGACGGAGTCGCCGTCGGTGCCGTTCTCGGTCAGCCCGAGCACGCGGACGAAGAAGCCCAGGCTCTTCTCCGGCTCCGGGGTGAACAGCTCGACGTGACCGAGGTGCGCGATTTCGTGGCGGGGCGAGGGCTGGGGCATCGAGGTCTCCTCAGGGGCGGGGGAAGACGGTGCCGTCGAACAGCTTCCGCGCGGTGCGGATCACCGTCGACCGGCGGACGCGCGATCCGTCGAACTCGATCGCCACCGCGAGCTTGCCGCTCGGGTGCTCGATCTCGACGGGCGCGCCCTCGGCGGGGGTCTCGAGCAGTTCGCGCCCGACCGCGCCGTCGAGCAGCAACGCCGTGACGACGCTGACGCCGCCGAGGACCCCGATCGACGGGTGCGGCTTCACCGGGATGAACGTCCGGGTGCAGATCGCGCCGCCGGCACGCGGCGCGGCGACGAGCGTGGTCTTGGGGACCGAGCTGCCGCTGACGTCGCCGAGGCCCATCAGCTTCCCGGCCTCGACACGCAGGGCGTCGATCCGCTCGGCGAGGGCGGAGTCGGCGCCCAGCTCTTCGGCGGACTCGTACCCGGTGATGCCGAGGTCTTCGGCGCGCGCGACGACGACCGGCATCCCGTTGTCCACACAGGACACTTCGATGCCGCCGACGTTGTCGCGGACGTGGCCGGTGGGCAAGAGGCTGCCGCAGACGGACCCTTCGGTCTCGGTGAAGTCGAGCTCGACCGGGGCGGCGGTGCCGGGCACGCCGGAGATGGCCGTGCCACCGCTGTAGTCGACTTCGCCGCCCGGGGTGGCGAAGGTCGAGACGGCGATGGTGCCGGTGTTGACCAGCCGCACGCGCACGGTGGTGCGCTCGGGCCCGGCGGGCACCAGCCCGCGTTCGACGGCGAACTGCCCGACGCCGGCCAGGAGGTTGCCGCAGGTCTGGCGGTCGGAGACGGTGGGCTCTTCGACGCCGAGCTGCAGGAACAGGTAGTCGACGTCGTGGCCGGGATCGGTCGCCTTCGCGACGATCGCGACCTTGCTGGTGACCGGCTGGGCTCCGCCGACGCCGTCGATCTGGCGCGGGTCGGGGGTGCCCATGACGCGCATCAGGAGGTCGTCACGGGTCCCGGGGTCGGCGGGGAGGTCGTCGGCGAGGAAGTAGGCACCCTTGGAGGTGCCCCCACGCATGAGCATGCAGCGCACGCCGGTCATGCCTGCTCCTTCTCGTACTCCTCGGCGGTGACGTAGCGGACGCCGAGGGCTTCGAGCTTCTCGCGCAGGCCGTAGCGGTCGAGGCCGAGCTGCCCCTGGGCGAACGCTTCCCTTGCGGCGGCTTCCTTTTCGAGCCGGGCCTGACTCGCTTCGAGTCCGGTTTGGACGTCTTCGCGGCGGACGCGCATGACGCCGTCGTCGTCGGCGAGAATGGCGTCACCCGGGCGGATGACCTGGCCGCCGAGGACGACGGGCACGTTCACGGCACCGGCGGTCGCCTTGACGGTGCCTTGCGCGCTCACGGCGGCCGACCAGACGGGGAAGCCGAGGGCGCGCAGATCGCTGACGTCGCGGACACCGGTGTTGATGACCAGGCCCTTGACGCCGCGGTGGCGCAGCGCGGTGGCGAAGAGTTCCCCGAAGAGCCCGTCGCGGCACGGCGAGGTGGTGGTGACGACGAGGACGTCGCCTTCGCGGCACTGCTCGACGGCGGCGTGGATCATGAGGTTGTCCCCGGGCCAGCAGAGCGCGGTGACGGCGGTGCCGCCGATGCGCGCGCCGTCCTGGATCGGGCGAAGGTCCGGCCCGAGCAGCCCGGAGCGGCCGAGAGCCTCGTGAACGGTGGCAACGCCGTAGCCGGCCAGGCGCGCAACCTGCTCGAGGTCGGCACGCGGCGGATCGGTGACGATGACGGGCTTCATACGGCTCACGGTACGGTTCGGTTGACGAAATTGTCAACAATTTTGGTGAGCAGGTCGGTTGCCCCGCGGGAGGGACGTCATGAACGACTCGTTCATGACGTCGGACGCGATGAACGGGTCGTTCACCGCGTCACGGCCGGCCCGGAGTAGCGGCGCCGGGGCCCCGGCAAAGTCGCGGTGGCACGGCCGGTCCTCGGCGGCGGCTCCCGCGCGTCGCGAATGACTCATTCGCGGCGTCGGCCACCTCGATCGGCCCGCTCCCGGGCGTAGGCGCGATACCGCGGCATCGACTGCCTTGAGGGCCTCGCTCCCGGGCGCAGGTGCGAGACCTCCGCGGCATCGGCCGCCTTGAGGGCCTCGATCACGGGCGCAGGTGCGAGACCTCCGCGGCATCGGCCGCCTTGAGGGCTTCGATCACGCTTCCCAAATGGGCCCGCGCCGCCTCCGCCGCGCGTTCCGCGTCGTGCGCGCAAATCGCGTCGATGATCGCCAAGTGCTCCGGCAGCGACACCTGCGGGCGGCCCGGGCGCATCGCCAGCCGGAACTGGTGGCGCACGCTCTGGCCGCGCAGCCTCTCCAGCACCTGCGCCGCCGTGCGCTGGCCGCTGATCTCGCGGACCCGGCGGTGCAGCCGCTGGTTGAGGCCCGAATACCCGACCACGTCCCCGCCCGCCACCGCCTGGTGCATCAGCTCGCCGAGCTCCTTCAGCTCGCCGACCTCCGCGTCGGACACGCGCTCCGCCGCCTTCGCCGCGCACAGCGACTCCAGCATCATGCGGACTTCGGAAATCTCGACGGCCTCTTCCAGCGACACCGCGCGCACCCGGGCTCCCCGGTTCTGCACGCGCTCGACGAGCCCCTCGTTGGTCAGCTCGATCAGCGCCGCGCGCACCGTGGCGCGGCTCGCGGCGAACTGGCTGGAGAGGTCCGCCTCCACCAGCCGCTGGTTGGGCACGAACTCGCCGCGGACGATCGCGTCGCGGATGGCCGCCACCACGGAACGCTCCCCCGGCTGCTCGTCCGCAGCACTCTCCGTCATACCCCGGCTCCGTTTGTTGACAATTTTGTCGAGAACATCGTGTACTCGATTGTAGCTTGTAGAGAGGATTCTGCTATGACCGGAACCATCGCGGTACTGGGACTCGGCGAAGCGGGCCGCGCGCTCGCCCTCGACCTGGTCGCCGCCGGAGTCGTCGTGCGCGGCTACGACCCGGCCGTTGCCGGCGCCGAGGGCGTCGTCGCGACCGCCTCCGAGGCCGAAGCCTCCGAAGGCGCCGATCTGGTGCTCAGCGTGAACAGCGCGTCCGCGGCCGTCGACGCGCTCGAAGCCGGCCTGGCCGGCCTCAAGACCGGCGCGGCCTGGGCCGACCTGAACACCGCCTCCCCCGGCACCAAGCGCAAGCTGGCCGGCATCGCCGCCGGGCACGGCGTGCCGTTCGCCGACATCGCGATCATGGCCCCGGTGCCGGGCCGCGGCCTGCGCGTCCCGATGCTCGCCACCGGCGTCGCCGCCGCGACCGTCGCGACCGCGCTGAACTCGGCCGGCGCCGCGGTCGAGGTCATGACCGGCGAGGCCGGGCTCGCCGCCGAGCGCAAGCTGCTGCGCAGCGTGTTCTTCAAAGGCATGTCGGCCGCCGTGGTCGAAGCGCTGACGGCCGCGCGCGCCGCGGGCTGCGAGGACTGGCTCCGGAAGATCATCGTCGACGAGCTCACCGCGGCGAGCGCCGCCACCGTCGACCGGCTCGTCGACGGCTCGGTCAAGCACGCCGTCCGCCGCACGGCCGAGATGGCGGCGGCCGCGGAGATGCTCGGCGAGCTGGACGTGCGCGCCGACGTCGCCGCCGCCGCTCGTGACCAACTTGCGCACATAGCTGATTCACAGGATTGTCAACAATCTTGACGCAACTCTTGTGTTCAATATCTCAGCCGATGTAGCTTCGGACCCCTTCGCCACCCCGGACGAAAGGGACGAAGATGTCCACCCCAGAACTCGGCGGGACAGCCGCCGCCACGATCCGGCTCTCTCTCCGGGTCACCGCGTTGTGCTGGATCCTCGTGCTGCTGGACGGGCTGGACCTGTTCGTCTACGGGGCGACCCTGCCGGGTGTGCTGGCCGACAAGAGCTTCGGCCTGACCCCCGTCAGCGGCGGGACCATCGGCAGCCTGACGACGTTCGGGATGATGCTCGGCGCGCTCGGCGCGGGCGTCCTCACCGACCGCGTCGGCCGCCGGAAGATCATCATCACCGGCGTCGTGGTCTTCTCCCTGGCCGCAGCCGCCTGCGCCGTCGCGCCGACGGTGGAGTTCTTCGGCGCGGCGCGGTTCGTCGCCGGGATCGGCCTCGGCGGCCTGCTGCCGTCGGCGATCGCGATGGTCATGGAGTACGCGCCGGCGTGGCGGAAGAACCTCGCCGTGACCACCGTGATGACCGCCCACCAGGCCGGCGGCGCGCTGGCCGGCGCGCTCGGGATGACACTCGTCCAGTCGATGGGCTGGCGCTCGGTGTACTGGATCGGCGCGCTGCTGCTCGTGGTGGTGCTGCCGGCGGTGGTCTTCCTGCTGCCGGAGTCGATGACGTTCCTGCTGGCGAAGGGCAAGACCGAGCGGGCGCGGGCGATCGCGGACAAGCACGCGGTCTCCCTCGATGCGTTCGCGCCCGAGCCGGCCGCCGACCGCCGCGGTGGCCTGCGCGGCCTCTTCACGCCGTCGGTGCGGATGACGACGCTGCTGTTCTGGATCGCCTCGTTCGCCGGGCTGCTGCTGGTGTACGGCGTGAACACGTGGCTGCCGAGGATGATGCGCGGCAGCGGGTACAACCTCGGCTCGGCGATCAGCTTCCTGCTGGTGATCAACCTGGGCGGGATCGCGGGCATGCTGGTCGCCGGCCGGCTGGCGGACCGGTTCGGGGCCCGGCCGGTCGCGATCATCTGGTTCGCGCTGACCGCGTGCGGCGTGGGCCTGCTGGCGGTGCACCTGCCGTTGGCCGTGACGTACGTGGTCGTGTTCCTGACCGGCGCGTGGCTCTTCAGCGCGCAGACGCTCATCTACGCGGCGGTCGGCGCGTACTACCCGGCCGACAGCCGGGCGACGGCGCTCGGCTGGGTGTCCGGCGTCGGCCGGACGGGCGCGGTGGTCGGGCCGTGGCTGGGCGGGATCCTGGTCGCGGGCGGGCTGTCGTCGCTGGGCTTCGTGGTGTTCGCGGTCGCCGGCCTGCTCGGCGCGGCGATGGTGGCACTGGTCCGGCGCAACGGCGCGATCGGGACGCGATCCGGGCAGGCCGAACGGGCTTCGCTCGGGGGATCACGGAACGCCTGACGCTCGACGCGGGCTTCGCTCCGGGGATCACGGAACGCCCAACGCTCGACCCGGCCAGCTCGCCGCCGCGAAGTCATGAACGACCCGTTCACCTCGCCGGACGTCATGAACGACTCTTTCATGACGTCCGACCCTCCGGCCCAGCACACGTCCATCACGAACCGGCCTCAACCGGGTCAATCTCGTCGTAGATATTGTCAACAATTTCATCGACGATTAGTGTGCGAGTATCAAGCATGCGGAGCGACGAGGAACTACCTTGATCATCGACTGCCACGGCCACTACACGACCGCGCCCCCCGCCCTCGCGGCCTGGCGCGACCAGCAGATCGCGGCGCTGGACGACCACCGCAAAAAGCCCGCCCGGGCCGACCTGCGCATCAGCGACGACGAGCTGCGCGAGACCATCGAGCCGAACCAGCTTCGCCTGATGGACGAACGCGGCATCGACCTCACCATCTTCTCGCCGCGGGCCTCGTTCATGGCCCACCACGTCGGCGGATTCGAAACCTCCGCCGAGTGGGCCGCGATCTGCAACGAGCTCTGCCACCGCGTCAGCACGCTCTACCCGGAGCGCTTCGCCCCGGCCGCGATGCTCCCGCAGTCGCCGGGCGTCGACCCGGCCACCTGCCTCCCGGAGCTGGCCCGCTGCGTCGAGGAGTACGGCGCCGTCGCGCTGAACCTCAACCCCGACCCCAGCGGCGGCCACTGGACCGCCCCGCCGCTCACCGACCGGTCGTGGTACCCGATCTACGAAAAGATGGTCGAGTACGACATCCCGGCGATGGTGCACGTCAGCACGAGCGTCAACCCCGCGTTCCACACCACCGGCGCGCACTACCTCAACGCCGACACCACCGCGTTCATGCAGCTCGTCCAGGGCGACCTGTTCACCGACTTCCCCACCCTCCGGCTGGTCATCCCCCACGGCGGCGGCGCGGTCCCCTACCACTGGGGCCGGTTCCGCGGCCTCGCGATGGCGCTGGGCAAGCCGGACCTGGAAGAACACTTGCTGGACAACGTCTTCTTCGACACCTGCGTCTACCACCAGCCCGGTTCGGACCTGCTCTTCGACGTCATCCCGGCGCGCAACATCCTGTTCGCGTCCGAGATGATCGGCGCCGTCCGCAGCGTCGACCCGCGGACCGGCCACCACTTCGACGACACCCGCCGGTACGCCGAAGCCGCGAAACTGTCCGAAGAGGACTGGGCCGCGATCCGGGAACACAACGCCCGCACCGTCTACCCCCGTCTGGACGCCCTCCTGAAGGGACAGGGCCGGTGATCGCCCGCGCCCCCAAGACGCCCGGCTGGCTGGACTGGTACGCGAACCCGTCCACACCGGACTTCGAGCTGCCGTACGGCACCGTCGACGCCCACTGCCACGTCTTCGGCCCGCAACAGGACTTCCCGTTCGCGCCGGAGCGCAAGTACACGCCCTGCGACGCGAGCAAGGACCAGCTCTTCGCGCTGCGGAACCACTTGGGCGTCGCGCGCAACGTCATCGTGCAGGCGACCTGCCACGGCGCGGACAACTCCGCCATGCTGGACGCCGTCCGGGCGGCCGGTGGCCGGGCCCGCGGCATCGCGACCGTCCGACCGGACATCGGCGACGCCGAGCTGCGCGAACTCGACGCCGCCGGCGTGCGCGGCGTGCGGTTCAACTTCGTGAAGCGGCTCGTCGACGCCTCGCCCAAAGAGGACCTGAGCACGATCGCCAAGAAGATCGCCCCGCTCGGCTGGCACGTCGTGCTCTACTTCGAAGCCGCCGACCTGCCCGAGCTCGAGGACTTCTTCGGCGCGCTGCCCGCGCCGCTCGTGATCGACCACATGGGACGCCCCGACGTCACGAAACCCGTGCACGGTCCCGAGTTCGACCGCTTCCTCGGGTTCGTCGAGCACAACGACGTCCGGGTGAAGGTCAGCTGTCCCGAGCGGCTCACCGTGACGGGCCCACCGGCCCTCGACGGCGAGCGGCACGCTTACACCGACGTCGTCCCGTTCGCGCGGCGCGTCGTGACGGAGTTCCCGGACCGGGTGCTCTGGGGCACCGACTGGCCGCACCCGAACCTGACGGACCACATGCCCGACGACGGGCTGCTCGTCGACTACGTCCCGCAGATCGCCGAAACGGCCGAGCTGCGGCGGAAGCTCCTGGTCGACAACCCGATGCGCCTCTACTGGCCCGGCGAAACCGCCTGAAACCCCTGAATCCCCCGAAGGGCATGCAATGCAGCACGCCAACGCGTTCAACCGGCTGAACCGCCTGCCGATCTCGCGGTTCCACAAGGTCACCCTGCTCGCCGTCTCGTTCGCCTACTTCTTCGAGTTCGCGGACATCAACAGTTTCGCCACCACCGCACCCAAGCTGATCAAGCTGTGGGGCGTGACGGTCAACCAGGTCGCGTACGTGACCTCGCTGTCCTTCGTCGGCATGTTCTTCGGGTCGATCATCGCGAGCAAGCTCGCCGACCGCTGGGGCCGGAAGAACGCGCTCATGTGGACGACCGTGTGGTTCGGCGTCTTCTCCTTCGCGGCGGTGTTCTCCTGGGACATCGTGTCGCTCGGCGTGTTCCGCATCCTGACGTCGGCGGGCCTTTCGGCGATGACGGTCGTCGCGGTCATCTACGTCAGCGAGCTGTACCCGGCGGCGAGCCGCGGCAAGTACCAGGCCTACGCGATCGTGATCGGCATCTGCGGCACGCCGGTGACCAACCTGATCGCGAGCGCCGTGGTGCCGATCAACTCCTGGTCGTGGCGGCTGGTGTACCTGTGGGGCGCGCTCGGCGTGCTGCTCGTGTTCTTCACGCGGCAGCTGAAGGAGTCGCCGCGCTGGTACGAAAGCCGGGGCGAGCACGCGAAGGCGGACGCGGTGCTGCGGGAGATCGAGGAGCGCGTCGCGGCGGAGAAGGGCCCGCTGCCGGAGCCGGCGCCGCCGGTCGAGGAGGCCGCGGTCGGCAAGGCGCCGCTGCGGTTGCTGCTGCAGAAGAAGTACCTGATGCCGACGTTGCTGCTGACGGTCCTGTGGGTGACGCAGACGATCGGCTTCTTCGGCTATTCGAGCTGGGCGCCGACGCTGCTGGCCAAGGAGGGCTTCAGCGTCGAGAAGTCGGTGTTCTACGTGGCGCTGACGACGGTCGGCGCGCCGTTGGGGTCGTACCTGGCGGCGCTGGTGACGGACCGCTTCGAGCGCAAGTGGTGCCTGGTCGCGTTCGGCGCGGTCATCGCGCTGTGCGGCCTGTTCTACGGGCTGACGTTCAACCCGATCCTCATCGTGGTGTTCGGGTTCCTGGTGAACCTGTTCGAGCGCGGTTACACGGCCCTCGGGTACGCGTACTCGCCGGAGCTGTTCGACACCCGCGGCCGGTCGCTGGGCACTGGCGTGTCCTATGGCCTCGGCCGGTTGTCCAACGCGGCCGGGCCGTTGATCGTGGCCGGGTTGTACAACGGCAGCGGCTACCAGAGCGTGTTCTTCTTCATCGCGGGGACGTGGCTGGTCGGCGCGCTGGTGCTGGCGGCGTTCGGCCCCCGGACCCGGGCGGCGCGGCTGGCGCAGACCGCACCGGAGGTCAAGCCGGCCGGGGTCTGAGCAAGCTCATGAACGACTCGTTCAGGTCGCCGGATGGCATGAACGAGTCGTTCATGCCATCCGGCGCAGGGTTCCCTTCGCCGTCTGGCGGCCGTAGCGGTCGCGGACCGACGTCGTCGTCGACCACCAGCCGGCCCGCCTGGGTGATCCGGTGGGCCACCGTGACGAACGTGAGCGGCCCCGACCGACCGTCCTTCTCGCGCACCGCGAGCACTTCCGACGTTCTGGTGGCGGTCTCGCCCACGCGCAACGCACCGGGTGCGCGGACGCGGCCGCCGGCCCACATGCGCCGCCGGCCCGGGCCCGGCGTGGCCAGGATCGTGCCGCGGACCGGGTGGCCGTCCGGCCCGAGGTCGGCCTGGGCCGGACGGTCGAGCAGGTAGAGCCAGTGCCACAGCAGCGGCAGGGTCCCGTCCGGCTCTGGGACGTCGAGCAGGGACGCCGGCGCCTGCGCCGGGCCGGGCAGGATCGGTTCGGTGACCTCCACGTCAGAGCCCCTTCCGCGCGGCGTCGAAGCTGTGCAGCGCGGCACCGACCGCTGCCGCCACCGTGACCTCGAAGACCTCGTCCTCGGTGCGGCCGGCTGCGAGCAGGCGCTGGACGTCGTCGTCGGTGATGCGGTGGGACGCGTCGCGGACCAGCGCAGCGTAGTCCCGCCAGGGATCCTGCAGCCCTTCCCCCGTCGCGGCCGCCCGCCGCAGCTCGGGGCTCGTCCGCGCGGGTTGCTCGAACACACTCTCGCGGAGGTCGTCGGGGCTGTCGGCGAGCAGGAAGCCCGGGAACCGGTAGCCCGCGCGGTGCAGAGCGCGCGTCCCTGCCTTCAGCTGCCCGTCCAGCAGCTCGAACCCGAACGCGTTCGCGAGCCGGTTGACGATGTTCCACACCAGGTTGACGTTCACCGCCTCCAGCACGGCGTGCGCCGGTACGTCGCGCGGCGGTGACAGCGTGCCGTTCCGGGAGACGTCCTCGATAAATCGTTGCACGGCAAGCAGTTCCGGCCGCGCATCCAGCGGCCGGTCCGGGTCGATTTCGCCGTGGCCGGCGATGCGCGTCAGCTCGGCGTGCGTGACGACGCAGAACGGGCACTCGTGCACCCGGGCCGTGCTCATCGCGAGGTACTCGCGCTCGCCGGCCGTCCAGTAGGACACGCCGCGCATCGCGGGCGCGGTCAGCTCCAGCAGCGGCCGGGTCAGGAAGCCCGGCCGGTACAGCAGCAGCTTGACGATGTCCGGGCTCGTGACGCCGGAGAGTTTCCCGGTGACGGCCATGAAGAGCCGGGCTCGGCGCCGGTGGCCGTCGTCCAAAACGGACAGTCGCATCAGGACTCCAGTTCGTGCAGGCGGGCGGCGAGGAAGCGGTGGTCGGCCGGGGCCTCGGCGAGGTCGCGCGCCCGCCGGTAGGCGACGACGGCGTCGTCGGTGCGGCCGAGGCGGCGCAGCAGGTTCGCGCGGGCGGCGTGCCAGAGGTGGTAGCGGTCGAGCCCGTCGATCGCCTCGACCAGGGCGAGCCCGGCCGCGGGACCGTCGGCCATCGCGACGGCCACGGCGTGGTTGAGCGCGACGACGGGCGACGGCGCGAGCGTCCGCAGCTGCGCGTAGAGGGCCGCGATCCGCGCCCAGCCGGTGTCCGCGGCGACGCGGGCCTGCGCGTGCTGCGCCGCGATCGCCGCCTGCAGCTGGTACTGCCCGACCGCCCCGCGGCGCAGCGCCCGGGCGAGCACCCCGAGCGCTTCCGCGATCTCCGCCCGGTCCCAGCGGGTGCGGTCCTGGTCTTCGAGGAGGACGACGTCGCCGTCGGCGGTGTAGCGGGCGGCCGAGCGCGAGTCCTGCAGCAGGAGCAGCGCGACCAGGCCGAGCGCTTCCGGCTCGTCCGGCATCAGCGCCGCCAGCAGTTTCGCCAGCCGGATCGCCTCGCGCCGCAGCCCGGCCGGCTCGTCGCGGCCCGACGGCGAGGTGTAGCCGCGCGTGAAGACGAGGTAGATCACCGCGAGGACGCCGGAGAGGCGATCGGGCAGCAGGTGGTCGGGCGGGACGCTCAGCGAGATGCCCGCGTCGCGGATCTTCCGCTTCGCGCGGACCAGCCGCTGCGCCAGCGCCGGCTCGGTGACCAGGAACAGCCGGGCGATCCGGGCGGCGGTCAGGCCGGCCACCGCCTGCAGCGTCAGCGCGACCCGGGCGTCTTCGGCCAGCGCCGGGTGGCAACAGGCGAAGAGCAGGCTCAGCCGGTCGTCGCCGACCTCGGCGAGCCGATCGTCCGGCCGGCTCATGGTGCGCACTCCGCTCTCTCCCGCCGCGAGCCGGGCGAGCTTGGCCTGCCCGACGCGCGCGCGGCGAATCCGGTCGACGGCGCTGTTGCGCGCCGCGGTCAGCAGCCAGGCCGCGGGGTCGTCCGGGACGCCCGCGTCCCACGTCCGCAGCGCTCGGGCGACCGCGTCCTGCAGGGCGTCCTCGGCCAGCTCGAAGTCGCCGAGCGTCCGGACGAGCGCGGCGAGCAGCCGGGCGCGGTCCTCGCGGAAGACGCGCTCGACGACGCCGGCCGCGCGATCACCCACGGGCGGCCCGGTGGTCCAGTCCGGGCACCCCGGCGACCGGGCGGACCTCGATCGAGCCCTGGGCGGCCATCGGGCACAGCGCGGCCAGCTCCAGGGCCTCGTCGAGGTCGCGGCAGTCGAGCACGTACACCCCGCCGAGGTGCTCGTGGGTCTCGGCGAAGGGCCCGTCGGTGATGAGCGTCCGGCCCTCCCGCACGGTCACCGTGGTGGCGGTGTGCTCACCCTGCAGCGGGTGCCCGGAGACGAACACGCCGCGTCGACGGCACTCGTCGGCGAACGCGTTGACGGCGGTCAAGGCCTCCTCGAACCCGGGGTCGCCCGGCTCGGGCCGCTCGCAGTTGTAGATCAACAGCATGTAGCGCACGTGCGCTCCTTCGTCCGGCGTCGGTCTCGGAAGTGGACGAACGGGAAGACGGTAACTCGACAGGCTCGGCCGGACTCGGCGAAACCCGGCCGCAGAAATTACCAAAGGTAAGTTCTGCGGTGGTCTTGACATGACCAATGGTCAGGAGGAAAGTCCTCGCCACCTGATTCGTCTAGACCAATCAGGGAGCTCTCCCGGCGGACGGCCATCCTCAGGAGGAGACCCATGTCCCGCAGAATCCGGACCACCACAGCAGTACTGACGAGCGCCGCGACCGTGGCGGCGACGGCCCTGATCCTTTCCGGTGGGGCCGCCGCCAGCCCATCGGCCGCGGCGGCCGCCGACTGCGGTGTGCTGTTCGACGACTTCCACTACAACTCCCCCACCGACTCCGCGTTCGGCGGCGCCGGCTGGACCACCCGCAACGACGTCGGCAGCCCCGGCGTGGCCGGCGCGCGCTGGCTCACCAGCAACGTCAGCTTCCCGACGGTGAACGGCGAGCGCGTCGCCCAGCTCGCCGCCGGCACCGACGGCAGCTCGGCGGGCACGACGCACTCCGAGCTGTACCAGAACCGATTGCGGTTCCTGGACGGCACGTACGCGAGCCGGGTCCGCTTCACCGACGCGCCGGACAGCGGCACCGACGGCGACCACGTCAACGAAACGTACTTCACGATCTCGCCGCTGCGGTACGACCGGGACCCGCTCTACAGCGAGCTGGACTTCTCGGAGTACCTGCCCAACGGCGGCTGGGGCGGCTCGACGGCGAACTACCAGACCAGCTGGTACACCTACTGGAACAACCCGACGTGGGACGGCCTGCGCACGTCCACCGCGCAGAACCGCAGCTTCGCGGGCTGGCACGACATCGTCACGCAGGTGTCGGGCGGGCACGTGAAGTACTACATCGACGGCGTCCAGACCGCCGACCACACGACCGACGCGCAGGGCAACCCGGTGTACCCGCGGACGCCGATGTCGATCAACTACAACATGTGGTTCATCGACACGGCCGGGCACACGAGCGGCACCAGCGTCTACACCGAGCAGGTCGACTGGACGTACTACGCGGGCAACCAGGTGGTGTCGCCGTCGGACGCCGTCGCTCGCGCGGGTTCGTACCGGACGGCCGGGACGTCCCATGTGGACACCGTGAACGGGTGCACGACGCCGACGACCCCGCCGGCGACCACGACCACCAAGCCGACCACGCCCACGACCCCGACGACGCCCACCACGCCCTCGCAGCCGGCGAACTGCTCGACGGCGGCGGAGTGGGACTGGGGCACGGTGTACCTCGGCGGCCAGCGGGTGAAGCACAACGCGCACCTCTGGCAGGCGAACTGGTGGACCCAGGGTTCCGAGCCCGGGCTCACCGCGCAGTGGGCCGACCTCGGCCACTGCTGACGCCGACACAGACCTGACCGCGGCCCGGGTTCCAGGGACCGGCCCGGGCCGCGGCCACCCCACTCCCGGCAAGCGCCCCAATGTGGCGTTGGGTGCGCCTGACGCACCGAACGCCACATTGGGTGCGTTCGCCCCCGCCCCCTACTTCCGCCGCCATTCCAGGAGTTTCCTGTGCGCAGACGCACCTTCGCCGCCGCTCTGGCCGTCGCCGCCGTGACCGCCAGTGCCGCCTGCGGTACCGACACCCCCGCCCCCGCCGCGACCCAAGGTGGGCAGCTCACCGTCTGGCTGATGAACGGCGACCTCTCCGACAAGGCCACCGCGGCCATCAACGCCGCGTTCGAGAAGGCCACCGGCGCGAAGGTCACCGTGCAGATCCAGGAGTGGGACAACATCAACACCAAGATCAGCACCGCCCTGGCGCAGGACAACACCCCGGACGTCATCGAGATCGGCAACACGAACGTCCCGCTCTTCGCCGCCAACGGCGCGCTCACCGACCTCACCCCGCACCGCGACGAGCTGGCCGGGAAGAACACCTGGCTCCCGGGCCTCGCCGGACCGGCCACTGTGGACGGCAACCTCTACGGCGCGCCGCTGTTCGCGGGCAACCGCGCGGTGATCTACGACAAGCAGGTCTGGGCCGACGCCGGGATCACCGCGCCGCCGAAGACGTTCACGGAACTCACCCAAGACCTCGACAAGATCAAGGCCAAGCACCCGGCCGCGGACTACTCCGCCTTCCACTTCCCCGGCAAGTACTGGTACGGCGCGCTCCAGTTCGTCTGGGACGCGGGCGGCCAGCTCGCCACGCAGAAGGACGGCAAGTGGACCGGCGCCCTCGAAAGCCCCGAAGCGCAGAAGGGTCTGCTGGCCTGGAAGGACTTCCAGAACACCTACTCCTCCGCCGCGTCCCGCAACGTCGACACCAAGGCGCCCGACCAGGCCGCGATCTTCTCCGCCGGCGGCGCCGGCGCGATCCTCGACACGAGCGTCAACACCGTCGTCAAGAACAAGCCGGAGCTGAAGGACCGTCTGGGCACCTTCCCGTTCCCCAGCACCACGCCCGGCAAGACGCAGCCGGTGTTCCTCGGCGGATCCGACCTCGTCGTCGCGGCCAAGAGCCGCAACCAGGACCTCGCCCTCGCCTACCTCAAGGCCGCGACGAGCCCCGAGGTGCAGCGCGACGCGATCGTCGGCATCGACGGCTGGACGCCGATCTCGACCGAGCTGATCGACGAGATCACGCCCACCTTGCCGCCGGTCAACGCCGCCTTCGCCACCGCGGCCAAGACCAGCGTCGCGACCCCGGCCGCCCCGGGCTGGGCGACCATCGAGAGTGACAAGTCGATCAACACCTTCTTCGCCGACATCGCCACCGGCCGCCGGCCCATCGCCGACGCCGCCAAGGACTTCGACGCTCACCTGACCGAGGCGCTGGGCGCCCGCTGACCGGCGGGGTGGCCCGGCCGACTGCCGTCCCCAACCGGGCCGCCCCGCCCCTTTCCGCGAAGGAGTCCTCGTGTTGCTGGTGAAAGCGCCGCCCGACGCCCCGTCGAGACCGGCGACGCCGCGCCGGCGGCGGTCCCTGCTGCCCTACGGCCTGCTGCTGCCCGCGACCGTCCTGCTCGGGCTCGTCCTGGGCTACCCGCTGGTGCGGCTGGTCGTCATCTCGACGCAGCGGTACGGCCTGCGGTCCCTGTTCACCGGCACGACGACCTTCGCGGGCTGGGACAACTACGCCGCCGTCCTCGGCGACGACCAGCTCCTGCCGGTCCTCGCGCGCAGCGTCGGGTTCTGCGCGGCACTGGTGCTCGGCACGCTCGTCATCGGTTTCGGCGTCGCGCTGCTGCTGCAACGCCTGGGCCGCGGCATGCGCACGGCGGTCACGCTCTGTCTGATCGCGGCCTGGGCGCTGCCGAACGTGGCGTCCACTTTGGTCTGGCAATGGCTCTTCCAGCCCGGCTACGGTGTGGTCAACTGGCTGCTCACCCAGGTCGGGTTCGGCGACCTCACCCAGCACGACTGGACGACGTCGCCGGCGTCGGCGTTCACGCTCGTCTGGCTGCTGGTCGTGTGGCAGTCCGTGCCGTTCGTCGCGCTCACGCTCTACGCGGGCCTGTCGCAGATCCCGCGGTCCTACTACGAAGCCGCCGCGCTCGACGGCGCCGGGCCGTGGCGGGTCCACCGCACCATCACCTTCCCGTTCCTGCAGCCGATCCTGGGCCTGGTCACCATCCTCTCGGTCATCTGGGACTTCACCGTGTTCAACCAGATCTGGATCCTCACCCAGGGCGGCCCGAACGACGGCACGACGACCCTCGGCATCTGGACGTTCACGAGGGCGTTCAGCGGCAACAACTTCGGCCAGGGCGCCGCGATCGCCGTCGTCTCGGTCGCGCTGCTCGTCGGCATGACGGCCGTGTACGTGCGTCGGCTCGTTCGCTCCGGGGAGGACCTGTGATCCGCCGGATCGGCCGCAATGTCACGGCCGCCCTCTTCTGTCTCGTGTGGATCTTCCCGGTCTACTGGATGGTGCTCACGGCGTTCAAGCCCGCGGGCAAGATCCTCCAGCCCACGCCGCAGTTCCTGCCGGTGGACATCACCTTGGACAACTTCGCCGACGCCCTCGCCAAACCCGGGTTCGTGCGGGACCTCGCCAACAGCGTCGTGGTCGTCGTCGCGGTGGTCGCTCTGTCCATTGTGGTCGCTTTCTTGGCCGCGACCGCGTTGACGCGCTTCCGGTTCTTCGGGCGCCGCAGCTTCCTCATCGGCGTGCTGGTGCTCCAGATGGTGCCCGTGCCCGCCCTGGTCATCCCGCTGTTCCTCGGCCTGAAGAGCGCGCACCTGCTCGACACGCTCTTCGGGCTGATCCTGACGTACGTGGCGCTGGTGCTGCCGTTCACGATCTGGACGTTGCGCGGCTTCCTGCACGGCATCCCGGTCGAACTCGAGGAGGCGGCGATGGTCGACGGCGCGACCCGCGGACGCGTCATGCGCTCGGTCCTGCTGCCGCTGGTGCTGCCCGGCCTGATCGCGACCAGCGTGTTCGCGTTCATCACGGCGTGGAACGACTTCCTGTTCGCCTACGTGATCATGAAGGACAGTTCCGGCTACACGCTGCCGGTGTGGCTGGTGTCGTTCAGCACGAGCACCGGCACCGACTACGGCGGCCTGATCGCCGCGTCGACGCTGTTCGCGCTGCCCGTCGTCGTCTTCTTCGCGCTCGTGCAGCGCCACCTGGTCGAAGGCATGACCGCGGGCGCGGTGAAGGGCTGATGATCATCCCCTGCCCCGCGCGGCTGACGCGCCGCGCCGGTTCCTTCGCGCCCGCCGGCGGCCTGCGCGTCCTGGCCGGGCGTGGTGCCGAGCGCGCTGCTCGCCTCCTGGCCGGGTACTT
Organism: Amycolatopsis sp. cmx-4-37; assembly: GCA_049998055.1. GTDB lineage: Bacteria > Actinomycetota > Actinomycetes > Mycobacteriales > Pseudonocardiaceae > Amycolatopsis. The sequence goes on from JAEBEK010000001.1 coordinate 690,325, forward strand.
GGCCCGGCCCACGATCCAGCACGGCCCCGCCATCCGCCTCGACCTCCTACCGGACGCGAAGCACGGGCTCGAGGGCTACGAACTCGACATCACGCCGGCGGACGCGCTCCTCACGGCGTCGACCGAGGCGGGGCTGCGCAACGGCGTGCAGACCCTCCGGCAGCTGGTGCCGCTGCACGGCCCGCCGCGGCTGCCGTGCCTGCACGTCCGCGACGCGCCCCGGCTGCCCTGGCGCGGTGTGCTGCTCGACGTCGCCCGGCACTTCCTGCCGCTGGAGTTCCTCCGCGAGTTCGTCGACCTGCTGGCGCTGCACAAGTACAACGTCCTGCACCTGCACCTCACCGACGACCAGGGCTGGCGCATCGAGATCGACGGCCGGCCGCGGCTCACCGAGATCGGCGCGTGGCGCACCGAATCGATGGTCGGGGCGGCCGGCAGCGGCGTCTACGACGGCGTCCCCCACGGCGGCTTCTACACCCAGCGCGAACTGCGCGAGCTCGTCGCGTTCGCGGCCGACCGCGGCGTGCGGATCGTGCCGGAGATCGACCTGCCCGGGCACGTGCGCTCGGCGCTGGCCGCCTACCCCGAGCTGGGCAACCGGCCGGACGTCACGCTGCCGGTGTGGACGGCGTGGGGCATCAGCCCGGACATCCTCGGCGTCCACGACGGCGCGTTCGCCTTCTGCCGGGAGGTGCTCACCCAGGTCGCGGACGTCTTCCCGGCGCGGCACCTGCACATCGGCGGCGACGAGTGCCCGACCACGCAGTGGGCGTCGAACCCGGTCGCGCGGGAAAAGGCGGCGAGCCTCGGGCTGCGGGACACCGCCGAACTCCACCCGTGGTTCCTGAGCGAGCTGCACGGCTTTTTGGCGGACCTCGGCCGGCAAGCCGTCTGCTGGGACGAGACCGGCCACGCCGCGGGCCGGCTGCCGCCGGAGATGGTCGTCACGGCCTGGCGCGACGCCGCGCACGGCGCCGCCTCCGTGGCCCGCGGCCACCAGGTGATCATGGCTCCGCACACGTCGACGTACTTCGACTACCGGCAGAGCGAGGAGCCCGGCGAGCCGCCGCGTCAGGACGTCACGACCCTCCAGGACGTCTACCGCTTCGACCCGCTGGAAGGCGGGCTGCCGATCAGCGACGGGACCGGGCCCGGGGTGCTGGGCACGCAGGCCCAGCTGTGGACCGAGCACGCGCCGACGCCCGACCACGTCCGCCACCTGGCGTTCCCGCGGCTGTGCGCGCTGGCCGAGCGTGCGTGGTCGCCGCCGGAGCGCCGTTATCCTGAGTTCCGGGAGCGCCTGGCCGGTCACCTGGAACGGCTGCGCGCCCTCGACGCCCTGCCCAAGGAGCGCGTCCGGTTCGCCGGCGCGGTCCCCGTATCCGGGAAGACGGTGCCTTGACCGCTGTGCCATCCGGGGCTTCGCCCCAGGCCGGGGGCTTCGCCACCCGGAGCCCCCAAAAAGAAGGTGGCGAGCCGGCGGACCGCCCGCCCACCGTGAAGCGCGACCGCGTCCGGCGGCACCTGCTGAAGGTGATCGAGCACGCCGGCCCCGGCACCGGGCTGGCGTCCGAACGCGATCTGGCGGCGGAGCTGGGCGTGTCCCGCCCGACCGTCCGGGCGGCCATCGACGAGCTGACCCGCACCGGGCTGCTGGTGCGCCAGCGCGGGCGCGGGACGTTCACGAGCCCGCAGAAGGTGACCCAGGAACTGGCGACCGGGCTCGCCGTCCCGCCCGCGGAAGGGCACTGGACGAGCCGGGTGGTGGCGTTCGGGCTCTCCCCCGCGACGCGGTCCCTGGCGGCCGACCTGGAGCGCGAGCCGGGAACGCCGGTCCTGCGCGTGACGCGGGTCCGGCACGTCGACGACGAGCCGATCGCGATCGAGCAGCTCGCGCTGCCCGCTTCCGTGGTGCCGGGTCTGTCGCCCGCGGACCTGGAGTCGGGCAACTTCTACCGGTTGCTGCGGGAGCGGTTCGGGATCGCGGTGCAGGACGCCGTGCAGACGATCGAGCCGGCGGTGACGAATCCGGAGCAGGCCGAGCTGCTCGAGATCGCGGTGTACGCGCCGATCCTGCACATCGAGCGGCTGACCCGCGACACGACGGGGCGAGTCGTCGAACTGACCCGCTCGGTGTACCGCGGCGACCGGTACCGCATCACGTCGAAACTCCGTTTCGACGCCGAATCGGGCTGACCGTGCGCAGTACACCCGATCTCGGTCCGCTGCCCCGCCGCGTCTCCGTCGACGCGGACCAGGTCCGACGCCTGGTCGGCGACCAGTTTCCGCAGTGGGCCGATCTCCCGGTCCGGCCCGTGTCCCGCAGCGGCTGGGACAACTTCACCTTCCACCTCGGCGACGCGATGGTGGTGCGGGTCCCCAGCGCGGCCGAATACGCCTTGGCCGTCGAGAAGGAACAACGGTGGCTTCCGGTGCTCGCTCCCCGGCTGCCGCTGCCCACTCCCGTCCCGCTGGCGCAGGGACGTCCCGGCGCGGGCTACCCGTTTTCGTGGTCGATCTACGTGTGGCTCGCCGGTTCGCCGGCGCGCGGGGACCGGATCAGCGATCCGGTCCGCTTCGCGCTCGACCTGGCCGGATTCCTGGCCGCCTTGCGGCGCATCGACCCCGGCGGCGGTCCCCGGCCGGGGAAGCACAACTGGTTCCGGGGCGCCACGCTCCGCACCTACGACGCGCAGGTCCAGCGCGCGCTCACGACACTGGACGGCCACCTCGCCCTCGACCCGGCCCGCGAGATCTGGGAGGCGGCCCTCGACGCGCGCTGGGACGGCGTGGACAGCTGGTTCCACGGCGACGTCGCGGCGGGGAACCTCCTGCTCGGCCAGGGCGAACTGACGGCGGTCATCGACTTCGGGACCTGCGGGGTCGGCGACCCGTCGTGCGACCTGGCCATCGCCTGGACGCTGCTGACCGCCGAGGGCCGGCGCGCGTTCCGCGAGCACCTGTCCGCCGACGAGCCGAGCTGGGCGCGCGGGCGCGGCTGGGCGCTGTGGAAGACGCTCGTCACCTGCGCCCGGACCGTGGGCCGTGCCGACGAGGAAGCCGCCGGCGCCCGGCGCGTCCTCGACGAGATCCGCACTGAATACGTATCCGGAAAATAATTCTTCGCGAAAACCGGAAACGGGAGTTCTTAGCGTCCACTCGTTACCCGAAAGAGTGACGCCGTGACGGCATCCGGGTGACCACCGGCCGGCGGCTTCCTCGCCGATCAGGTCCACACCCGTTCGCGCCGGCGGCAAACTGCGCTGTTGGCTTCGCCTTTTTGGCGCCCGGGTGAAAGCGCTTCAACACACTCCCGGTGCGGCATAAGATTTTCCTTCGGCCAGAAAACCTTTTCTGGGACCAACCGTTGCGAAAAAAGAATCGAGGACCGTTCATGCGAAGACGCATGCTGGGAGCAGTGCTGCCCCTGGTGCTCGTCGCGGCCACCGCCGCCGCGCTCCCCACGACCGCCGAGGCGGCCGCCGTCTCTGGACTCACGAAGTCCGTGCAGGGCACCGGTTCCCCCGCCGCCCACGGGGCCACCGCGAACTGGGTCGTCGGCTACGACGACCAGGCCACCGGGTCCGGCGCCGCCACCATCACCGACGCCGTCGGCGCGGGCCAGGCGTTCCAGTCCGGCTCGCTGCACGCGCCGCCCGGGTGGACGCCGTCGTGGTCGACCGACGGCAGCACCTTCACCGGCACCGAACCCGCGTCCGGCGTCACCGCCGTGCGGGCGACCGACCCGGATGCGGGGCCCGACGCGACGTCGTTGTCCGCCTCGCTCACCCCGCCCGTGCAGGCGGTGACGACCGCGACCGGCGGCGACGGCTTCACCCCGATCCTCTACCGCACCCCGGGCGGCACGCTGCAGGGCTGGAACATCTACCACCACCTCGGCGCGACGTCGCCGAAGGTCGTGTGCACCGATCTCGCCACCGGGCAGCGCTGCCCGGGCGGCCCGTGGCCGAAGGTGCTCAACACCGCGCCCGGCCCGCTCGGCACCCTGGGGGCCGGGGACATCGCCAGCACCATGGTCGAGCAGTACGTGCACGACCCGGTCTCGCCCGCGAAGGTCTACTACCCGGCCGTCACGGCCGCCTCGGTCGGCGTCGGCTGCCTCGACATGGCCGCTTCGGCCAACTGCGGGTACTGGGCGCTGGCCGCCACCGGGGGGTCACCGGCGGTCAGCGGCATGACGGGGGTCGTGCAGAGCGGCGGCAACCTCTACGGCCTGGTCACCAGCGGCGCGGTGGTCTGCTGGACCATCGCCACCCAAAGTGCCTGCGGCGGCCAGCCGTACGCGCCGATCGCGCCGCCCATCAGCGGTAACCCGTACGTCTACGGCGCGCTGGACGTGGTGGCGGGCAAGGTGTTCGCGGCGTCGTCGAACCCCAGTACCGCGCAGCAGCCGTCGCTGGGCTGCTTCGACCCCGCGACGGCCTCGGCGTGCGCCGGCTGGGCGTCCTGGCGGCCGACGGGACCGGCCGGGAACTTCACCTACAACGCGTACACGGCGTTCAGCACGTCCGGCGCCCCGGCGGGCGTGTGCTCGTCGACGACCGGCGGCACGAACGTCACCACGTGCTACGCACTCGACGGGTCGGCGCTCGCGGCACCACCGGGCCCGGCTTCGCTGACGGGCGGGATCTACGTCTTCAGCCCGGAGGTCGTCACCGACCCGACCGGCCACGTGCGCAGCTACCTTCCCTTCTGGAACGGCGGCTACGCGGGCGCGACCCTGTGCCACGACTGGACGACGGGGGCGGCGTGCGCGGGCCTGCCCGGCGTGATCACGCACCCGTCGGCGAACGGCGGGGCCACGCGGGACTACGGGTACACCTACGACCCGCCGTCGGGCTGCCTCATCGGCCTCGGCGACGCGGGCGTGCTGTTCTCGATGGACCCGGCGACCGGGGCCACGCCCTGTGTCCGTTCGGGCGGCCAGGTGACGTTGCGGCCGGGAGACTTCTACTGTGACGGCGGCTCGCACGTCCAGGGGTACACGGCGGCGCGGCTGACCGGCGTCGACCCGGCGAACGTCGACTTCGCGGCGTCCCGGGTGACGGTGGTCGACCAGGACAACGCGGTGGTGCCGACCCCGGGCTTCGCCCCGGACGGCTCGGTCGACCTGACCGGCGTCTCCGTGGCGGCGCACCCGTCGATCACGGTGACGACGACACTGGTGCTGCACAACGGAACCGGCTTCAGCGGCCGGCTGGTGGTCGACTACGCGGGCGACGCGCCGCAGCTGTGCTTCCGCACGACGATCGCGGCGGACTGCGCCGTGTCGAGCGTGGCGAACACGGCGACCGGAACGGACTCGACGGGTTCGTTCACGTCCAACACGGTGACGCTGCCGGTCGCCCCGGGCGCGTCGTGCACGCCGAAGGTCAAGGTGGAGAAGGAGATCTGCACGTCGTCGTCGGCTTCGAAGTGCGGCCCGGGCGGCGTGGGCCCCTGGGCGAAGCAGGCGGGGGTCGGCCTCCTGGGCCTGCTGAACGCGACGGCGTACTGGCGGATCACGGTGACGAACGAGGGTCCGGTCGGAATCACGTCGGCGCACGTGGTCGACAGCGTGGAGACGTCCTGCCAGACGGGTCCGTTCACGCTGGCGGCGGGGACGTCGAAGCAGGTGTACTGCTCGACGTACGCGTTGCTGAACCTGTTCCCGATCACGAACCAGGCGAAGGTGAGTTATGTGCCGGTGAACGTTCCCCCGGGGACGCCGCCGTCGTACACGGGATGGTCGTCGGCGAAGGCGTGTTCGCTGCTGTGCATCCTGTAGGGGGTTGAGGTGGTCGTGAGTGAGAAACAGGGTTAGAACACTGTTTCTCACTCACGACCCCTACACTGTGACAGCTTCCTTCTCCGCGGCCGCGGCAACCTGGGGCGTGACCGGCGGCGCGATCAACACCGCGCACAGCGGCACCGCCATCGCGATCGCCGCCACCACGAACACCGGGAACAGGAACGAGAACACCTCCACGCCCGCCGGGTCCGGGGCGTTCATGTCCATGTGCATCCGAACCGCCGCCATGCCCGTGTAGTGCATGCCCGTCACCGCCGCGCCCATCACGAAGCCCGCCAGCAGCCGCAGGGACAGGCGGTCGAGGAACACCGCGAACCACAGCGCCGCCGTCGCCGCCACCACCGCGATCACCACCGACAGCGCGACCAGGCCGCCGTCGTAGGTGAAGTCGCCCTTCACGCGCAACGCCGACATTCCCGTGTAGTGCATGACGTTCACCGCCAGGCCGGTGATGACGCCGCCGAGCGCGAGGCGCCACCAGCCGAACTTCGCGCGGCCGCCCACCACCACGAGGCCCGCGAACACCGCCGACACCGAGAGGACCGCCGAGAGCACCGTGCGGAAGACGTCGTAGCGGACCGGCATCCCCGGGGTGCTGAACCCGAGCATCGCCACGAAGTGCATCAGCCAGATGCCGACGCCGCCGATCGAGATCGCCGCCAGCACCAGCCACCGCACGCGGAGCCGGGGGCTCGCCGCGTGGCGGGCCTGGACCGCGCACGCCAGCCCGAGCGCGCAGCCGACCACCGACGTCAGGTACGCGAGCACGAGCAGCCAGTGCCCGAGCGCGAAGTGCTCCATCGCAAAGTCCTCTCTAGAGGTCGCGCAGCCCGTGCAGCACGCGTTCCATCAAGTCGTGGCGCTCGTCCCAGGTGGACGTGTCCGACAGCGTGTCGCGGACGATCACCAGGTTGTCCTGCATCAGGTCCGCCACGAGCACGCGGACCACGCCGAGCGGCAGCGCCAGCAGTGCGGCGACCTCCATCAGCGACCGGGGCCGGGCGCACAGCTCGACGACCTCCGCCAGCGCGCTCGACATGAGGTACGCCGCTTCGGCCCGGCCCGCCGCCGTGGACTCGACCAGCGCTTCGACGGCGATCTCGACCGTCGGCGCCGTCCGGCCTTCCGTCCAGGCGTACGGGCGGGCCAGCGACGCGCTGCGCCGCGGCTCCTCCCCGTACGGCCCGGGCGGCGGGTCGTCGATCACCGGTGGTCCTGGGCCACCGGAATCTCGCGCGCGGGCACGTCGACCTTCTGCCCCACCCGCTCGACCAGCATCGTCATCTCGTAGCCGACCAGGCCGATGTCGCAGCCGGTCGAGGCGAGGACGACCAGGTTCGAGCCGTCGCCCACGCTCATCAGCAGCAGGAACCCCTGCTCCATCTCGATCACCGACTGCACCACCCGCCCGGCGGTGAACAGCTCCGCGGTGCCCAGCGACAGGCTGGACAGCCCGGACGCGATCGCCGCCAGCTGGTCGGCGCGCTCGCGGGGCAGGGCCTCGTCGGCGGCCACGAGCAGGCCGTCGGCGGAGACGAGCACGGCGTGCGCGACCCCCGAGACGTCCTGGACGAACCCGTTGACCAGCCAGTTCAGCGTCGCCGTCCGCTCGGGCCGCACGGCCGGCCCGGGGAAGCCCAGTGTCCCGCTGAGGGACCGGACCGGCTGGTCGGCGCGTCGGGGCGGCACGTCGGGAAGTTCCGTCATCGCGGATCCACTTCGTCCTTTCCGGTTTCTTCGGTGCGCGCCGCGGTTTCCTGCCGGGCCGCGCGCATCCCCTGGTAGTGCCGGGAGAGACTGGTGCGGACGGCGGCGGCGTCGCGGAACGTCCCGCCGTTCTGCTCGCGCACGCGCGGGACGACCGCGCCGGGGGCGAGCTGGGCCCCGGGTCGCCGGGCCGGCAGGCCGGCGTCGGTGAGCCGTTGCGCGATCGCCGGCTTGAGAGCGCTTTCGGCGGCTTGGCGCATGCGGTCGGCCGGGGTGTCCCACTCCCCCACCGGTGCGGGGCTCGGTTCGGGCCGGGCCACGGGCTTTTCGACCGAGGTGGGCCAGTCGGAGGCCGGCCCGGCCGACGCCGCTTCGGCCGGCGAGGCCTGGTGTTTCGCGGAGGTTCCGTTGCGGCCGGCCGGGTCCGCCGGTTCGGCCGCGGCGGTCGGTTCTCCCGCGAGTTCGGCGGATTCGGCCGGGGAGGTTCCGTTGCGGCCGGCACCCGAACCGGCCGAATCGGGCCGCGCGGACTTACCGGCCGAAGGCGGCCAATCCACCGACTCGCCCGGCGAGGCCTGGTGCGCCGCAAGAGTTTCGTTGCGGCCGGCACCCGAACCGGCCGAATCGGGCCGTGCAGACTTACCGGCCGAAGGCGGCCAATCCACCGGCTCGGCCGACGAGGCCCGGTGCGCCGCGGACGTTCCGTTGCGACCGGCGGCCGGGTCGGGCCGAGCGGACTCGCCGGCCGACGGCGGCCAATCCACCGGCTCGGCCGGAGCGGTGAACCCCGGCCAGGTCCCCTGGTCGGTGACCGCCGCCGGCTCCTCGCCAGGCGGCGGCCACTCCACCGGCGCCTCCCGCCTGGTCAGCGGCTTCACGGACGGCTCGACGAACCAGCTCGTCACGACCTGCTCGAAGATCGGCGTCGACGCCTGCGCCGGCACCACCGGCGGCCGGGGGTGGCCGTTGCGGCCCGCCGAGGCCGAAGCCGTCGCGAGGCGGCCGGCGCCGATCGGGCGGGCCAGGTCGGCGATGACCAGCGCACCCGGGACGTGCACGCTCGCCGTCACCCCCGCGTGCCGCGCACCGGTTCCGGTCGCGCGCAGCCGCACGGTCACCCCGTGCAGCGCGGCGAGCCGGCCGACCACGAACAACCCCATCCGGCGGGTCGTCTCCGGGCCGACGGTCCCCGCCGCCGCGAGGCGGTCGTTCACCGCCGTCAGCTCCGCCGGGGTCATCCCGAGGCCCTGGTCGACGACCTCGATGAGCAGCCCGCCGTCGGCGCCGCGGTCGGCCGTCAGCGCGACCTTGTGCTCCGGCGGGGAGAACCGCGTCGCGTTCTCCAGCAGCTCGGCGAGGATGTGCACCACGTCCGCGGCCGCTTCGGGCTGCACCGAGCTGCGCGGCGCGTTGCCCATCGCCACCCGCCGGTAGTCCTTGACCTCCGACGTCGCGGCGCGCAGCAGGTCGCGCGTGGGCACCGGCTCGCGGCCGTGCCGGACCGGCCGTCCGCCCGCCAGGACGTGCAGGTTTTCGCCGTTGCGGCGCAGCCGGGTCGCGATGTGGTCGATCCGGAACAGCTCGTCGAGCCGGCGTGGGTTCTGCTCGCCCGCCTCGAGGTCTTCGATGATCGACAGCTGCTGCTCGACCAGGGACTGGCTCCGCCGCGAGAGCGTCATGAACATCTCGCTGACCTGCTTGCGCAGCTCGGCCTGCTCGACGGCGAGCCGGACCGCCTGCCGGTGCATGTCGTCGAAGGCGCGCGCCAGCTGCCCGATCTCCTCTTCGGTCTCGACCCCGGAGTCGGGCACCGAGCGCCAGTCGACGTCGTGGCCCTCCCGGACCTGCCGGACGGTCTCCGGGAGCTGTTCGTTCGCCGCGCGCAGGGCGGCCGCGCGCAGGCGGCGCACCGGCGTGACGAGCGAGCGCACCACCAGCAGGGCGATCGCGAGCGCGCCGAGCAGCGAGCCGAGGACCAGGGCCGTGTCCCGCAGCGAGTCCGACCGGGCGCGGTCGGCCGCGGCCGAGACGTCGCCGGTCAGCTTCGCCACGACGTCGTTCAGGACGCCCGTCACGCCCTTGGCCTCGGCGGTGATCGACGGGGCGAACGACGCGAGCGCCGCGGTGCCGCCGTTGCCGGGGTCCTGCAGGGCGTCCAGCCGGCCCTCGGCGGAGGCCGTCGCGGCCTTGAACCGGTTCAGGGCGTCGCCCGAGAGCTGGTGTTCGGCCTGCTCGGCGAGCACCTCCTGCTCCGCGGCGGCCTGCACGACGGCCGGGCGCAGCGAAGCGTCGTCGGGGCTGTTCTGCGCCGCCCGCGCGTAGGTCTCCTCGGTGGCCAGCTCACCGCGCAGGTGCACCAGCAGCCGGGCGGTGTCCGCGCCGGCGGCGGTTTCGCTGCCGGCGTCGGCCGGGGCGAACGTGGGCACGAGGTCGCCGAGGGTGGCGATGATGTCGTTGTAGCCGGCGGCCTTCGTGCGGACGTCTCCACCGCCGGCGCCGGCGGCGCGGATGCCCGCGAGCTTGCCCAGCGCGGTGTTCAGCGCCCGGCCGGTGTCCGTGGCCAGCGGCGAGAAGCCGGTGTCACGCTGGACGGCGGCCACCTTCGCGTCGACGGCGGCGGTCAGCGTGTCCGGCGCCCCCGCCGGGACCGCCACCGCCGCGACCATCTCCTCGCCGAGCGACGTGGTCAGGTCGATCGTGTCCCGCAGCACCGGCAGCCGGTCGCGCGCCGCGCTGAGCGCGGTCGCCCGGTCGAGCTCGCCCTGGATCCGGATCTCCGCGAGCGCCACCGCGACCAGGACCGGCAGCAGCAGGACGACGCTGATCTTGGTGCGGACGCTCCAGTGCGCCGGCGACCACGCGGAGTCCGCCGGCCGGCGGAGCGTGGATCTGCTTTCGTGCATGGCGGAATCGCTCGATTCCCAGCCGCGCGGACGGCCGACGTCGAACTCGGACAGGACTAGGGGCCCCAGGGCCGATCACGGACGTCCCGAGTGGACCGGAAACCCGGCTCCCGGACCGGGGAAGACGTCGGCGTAGATCGAGCCGACCAGCAGAGAACATCACGTCCGGCATCCTTGTCAACCCTAAGGAGCGGCGTTTCGGAAGGCGGGGTTGAATTCTTTCGACGGTTCACGCATTGTGTTCCGACGGTCGCTGCTTGCACACCGTACAAGCACTGTTCCTCCAGCTCCAGGGCTTGTCACGAGGTAGACAACCCGCCCGGTCGCGCTGGCGGCAGAATTACCCACAGGACGTGACGGGGACGAATTCGTGGCGAAGTCGGCCATTGTTGGAATGGTGTGTTATTAATTCCCGCGGCGCCCGGGTGGGAGGCCCGGCGGCGGACGCGGCAGAATCGGCGGCGTGACCGATGTGGAGGATCCCGGCGGCAGCGCGGGCCACGGCAAGCGGGTCGGGTGGGTCGAGCTGTACCTGGACCTGGTCTTCGTGTTCGCGGTGGCCCAGGTGGCGCACGGCGTCGTCGCGGACCCGCACTGGCTGCGCGCCCTCGCCGCGCTCGGCCTGTTCGCGACGCTGTGGTGGACGTGGATCGGCTTCGCCGTCCTCTACAACCGCCGCGGCGACGACAGCCGCGCCGCCGACCGGCTGTTCGTCCTCGCCGGCACCATCCCCTGCGGAATCGCCGCGACGCAGGCCCACCACGTCTTCGAAGGGCACCCGGCGGTCTTCGCGGCGGCCATGGCCGGGGTCCGCCTGATCCTGGCGGCCGCGCACCGGTGGCCGGCCCGTCCCGGCCTCGACCAGAGCCGGATCAGCTGGGGCTACGGGTTTTCGGCGGTCCTGTTCGGCGTTTCGGCGGTCGTCCCGCACTCGTGGGCCCTGTGGGCGTTCGCGCTGCTGCAGGAGGCGGGCTTCCTGCTCCTCGGCGACCGTCCCGAACGACGCCGTGGTGAGCGCCCGGAGCGGCCCACGCGGGCGGCGCGGTGGCGGATGCTGCTGAAGCCGCCGCGCGACCCGAACCTGGCCGTCGACTCGGCGCACCTCGCCGAGCGCTTCGGGCTGTTCATGATCCTGCTGCTCGGCGAGCTCGTGATCACGGTCGGCACCGCGGCGCTGGAGCGCCCGGCCGACGACTTCGGCTACTGGGCGTCGTTGGTCGCCGGCCTGGTGATGGCGGGCGCGCTGTGGTGGCTGTACTTCGCGTCGGCCGCGCGGATCTACGAGCGCATGCTCGACCTCTCCGGGGGCAACCCCGCACTGGCGTATTCGCTGTACGCGGTCGGCCACCTCTTCCCGGCCTTCGCGCTGCTGCTCGTCGCGGCCGGGGTCAACCTGTCGCTGCACGAGTCCCCGCCGCAGGCGGCGGCGTGGTTCACGACGGCGGGCCTGACGATGTACCTGGCCGGCACCCGGGTCTTCTCGGTGCCCGGCCGCCCGCGCTGGTACGCCGGCCTGGCCCGGATCGCGGCCCTGGCGGCCACGGTGTGCCTCGCGTTCCTGACCCGGGTCCTGCCGGCGCCCACCGTGGTCGTGGTGATCGCGGTCTGGGCGGTGCTCAGCGCGGTCGTGGCGGCGGGCATCCGCCACCGCGCGCTCGACCGCATGGGCGACGACCCGGTCGCGTTCCTGCGCGGCATCCAGGAGGAGCGGCGAGGGGCCGCCGACCGCTGAACCCGCGATGCCCCGCGTAACCGGGTCGTCGCCTTAATTTGCGCCACGCAACAATGGCCGGAAATCCGCTTCGTACGCTTCGACCGCCCCCGCGAACCGCTCGAACGCCGTCATCGCGGCATCCCGGGCGTCGGCGTCCAGCTGCCGCAGCACGGCCGCCAGCACCTGCCGGCGGTCGTGGTCGACGCGGTCCACCAGCTGGCGGCCCGGACCGGTCGGGGCGAGCAGCGTCTCCCGGCGGTTCAGCGGGTTGGGGGCCTTGTCGAGGAGCTTCAGCGCGACCAGCCGATCACACGCCCGGGTGACCGACGACGGGTTCAGCGCCAGCTCGCGGGCCACCTTGCCCATGGTGACCGGCGTCCGGTCGACCACCACCCGCAGCGCGCGGAACTGGGTCGGGGTCAGCTGCCCGGTGGTCCGCCCGACGGTGGCGTCCGCGATCGTCACCATCGCCCGGAGCACCGCCAACGCCGCGTCCGTCGACCTCGTTTGCGTCACGCAAGCATGATAGGCCGAAAAGCGGGTAAGCGACTCCCTGGCGAGCGGAAAAGCCGCCGTCACCGGAGGGAGTACAAATGGCTCAGACAGTCGGTGACTACCTGCTCCAGCGCTTGCGCGAGTGGGGTGTCGAGCAGGTCTTCGCCTATCCGGGCGACGGGATCAACGGCCTCGTCGCCGCGTTCGGCAAGGCGGACAACCAGCCGCGGTTCGTGCAGGCTCGCCACGAGGAGATGGCCGCCTTCGCGGCCGTCGGCTACGCGAAGTTCAGCGGCACCGTGGGCGTCTGCATGGCCACCTCCGGCCCCGGCGCCATCCACCTGCTCAACGGGCTTTACGACGCGAAGCTCGACCACGTTCCGGTCGTCGCGATCGTCGGGCAGACCGCGCGCAGCGCGATGGGCGGCAGCTACCAGCAGGAGATCGACCTGCAGGCGCTCTACAAGGACGTCGCGAGCGAATACCTCGTCGAGGTCAACGTCGCCGAGCAGCTGCCCAACGCGCTCGACCGCGCCATCCGCACGGCGCAGTCGTCCCGCTGCCCGACGGCGCTCATCATCCCCGCCGACCTGCAGGAAGAGCCCTACGAAGCGCCGAAGCACGCCTTCAAGCAGGTGCCGTCCAGCCCGCCGGGCACGTCGTGGTCGAGCCCGGTCCCGGCCGAGCGCGACCTCGACGCCGCGGCCGAAGTGCTGAACGCCGGCGAGAAGGTCGCCGTCCTGGTCGGGCAGGGCGCGCGCGGCGCGGCCGAAGAGGTCCGGCAGCTCGCCGAGGTCACCGGCGCGGGCGTGGCGAAAGCGTTGCTGGGCAAGGACGTCCTCTCCGACGAGCTGCCGTACGTGACCGGCTCGATCGGGCTGCTCGGCACCCGGCCGAGCTACGAGCTCATGCGCGACTGCGACACGCTGCTGATCGTCGGCTCGAACTTCCCGTACAGCCAGTTCCTGCCGGACTTCGGCCAGGCGCGCGCGGTGCAGATCGACCTGGACGGCCGGTTCATCGGGATGCGCTACCCCACCGAGGTGAACCTCGTCGGCGACAGCGCGGCCACCCTGCGCGCGCTGCTGCCGAAGCTGACGGCCAAACCGGACCGGTCGTGGCGGGAGACGATCGAAAAGAACGTCGCCTCCTGGTGGGACACCGTCGAGAAGGAAGCCGCGGTGGACGCCGACCCGGTGAACCCGATGGCCATCGTGTCCGAGCTGTCGAAGCGCATCCCGGAGAACGCCATCGTGACGGCGGACTCCGGCTCCTCCACCAACTGGTACGCCCGCAACCTGCGCATCCGCGGCGACATCCGCGGATCGCTCTCGGGCACGCTGGCGACCATGGGCCCGGGCGTGCCGTACGCCATCGGCGCGAAGTTCGCCCACCCCGACCGGCCGGTGATCGCCCTCGTCGGCGACGGCGCCATGCAGATGAACGGCCTCGCCGAGCTGATCACCATCGCCCGCTACCAGAGCCTGTGGAGCGACCCGACCTGCGTCATCTGCGTCTTCCACAACAACGACCTGAACCAGGTCACCTGGGAGCTGCGCGCGATGGGCGGCGCGCCGAAGTTCGAGGAGTCCCAGAGCCTGCCGGACGTCGACTACGCCGGCTTCGCGCTTTCGCTCGGGCTCACGGCCATCACCGTCGACAAGCCGGACCAGCTCGCGTCCGCGTGGGACACCGCGCTCAGCGCGGGCAAGCCGGCCGTGCTCGACGTCCGGTGCGACCCCGAGGTGCCGCCGATCCCGCCGCACGCGACGTTCGAGCAGATGAAGTCGGCGACCGAGGCCGTCCTCAAGGGCGACCCCGACGCGTTCCACCTCGTCGTGCAGGGCGTCAAGACGAAGCTGCAGGAATTCCTGCCGGGCAAGAGGAACTGATGGACACGATCGCCGCCGGACTCCTAGCGTTCGCCCTCGGCAAGGGAGGTGCGCGATGACGCGCCGGGTGGCGGCGGCTCGGGTCGTGTGGGGCACCGGCGTGCTGGTCGCCTCGCGGTACCTGCCGGTCCCGCGGAAAGTGGCGCTCGTCCTCGCCGCGCGCCACCTGGCGCAGGCCGGGGCCACCCTGCGGCGGCCGGACGGCGTCGTCGCGCGCTGGGGCTGGACCGCCGATGTAGCGCACAGCGTGAGCATGCTCGGCTTGGCCGCGGTGTCCCGCCGCTGGCGCCCGGCGGCGCTCGCGAACGCGGTCGTCGCGGCCGCTTGGGCCCGCGCGGCCCGGAAGAACGGAGGAAGCCATGTCTGACCACACCCGGGTCGTCGTCGTGACCGGCGCCAGTGGCGGGATCGGCCGTGCCGTCGCCCGGGCTTTCGGCGCCCGCCACGCCCGCGTCGCGCTCCTGGCGCGCGGCGAAGAAGGACTGCGCGCCGCGGCCGAGGACGTCACCCGCGGCGGCGGGACCGCACTCGCGATCCTCACCGACGTCGCCGACTTCGAGCAGGTCGACGCCGCCGCCGAGCGGGCCGAGCAGGAGCTCGGCCCGATCGACGTCTGGGTCAACGTCGCGTTCACCTCGGTGTTCGCGCCCTTCCACGAAATCGAGCCCGACGAGTTCCGCCGCGTCACCGACGTCAGCTACCTCGGCTACGTGCACGGCACGATGGCCGCCCTGCGCCGGATGAAGGCCCGCGACCGCGGCACGATCGTGCAGGTCGGCTCGGCCCTCGCCTACCGCGGAATTCCGCTGCAGAGCGCGTATTGCGGCGCGAAGCACGCCATCCAGGGCTTCAACGAGGCTTTGCGCTGCGAGCTGCTGCACGACGGCAGCCACGTCCGGACGACGATGGTGCAGCTGCCGGCCGTCAACACGCCGCAGTTCTCGTGGGTGCTGTCCAAGCTGCCGGACCACGCGCAGCCGGTGGCCCCGATCTACCAGCCGGAGGTCGCCGCCCGCGCGGTGCTGCACGCCGCCGACCACCCGCGCCGGCGCGAGTACTGGGTCGGCGGCAGCACCGTCGGGACGCTCCTCGCGAACGCCGTCGCCCCTGGAATCCTCGACCGCTACCTGGCGAAGACCGGCTACAAGTCGCAGCAGACCGGCGAGGCGAGACCCGCCGGCCAGCCGGTGAACCTGTGGGCCCCCGCCGATCGCACGCGCGACTTCGGCGCCCACGGCGAGTTCGACGCCGAGGCCACCCCGCGCAGCTTCCAGCTGTGGGCGAGCCGGCACCACGGCCTGCTCGCCGCCGGCGGGAGCGCACTCGCCGCGACGGCGCTGGCGGTGTGGCGCCGAGCCCGGTCCTGACCGGCCCCGCACGTCCTGCGGGAGTACGCGTTCGTCCACGCCGTGCTGCTCGAGGCGGCTCACCTGACGGGCCTCCCCCGAACCGGTGATGCGGCGCGCGCATACTGGAGGGGTCCTCGGCCATGGAGGAGACGACTTGAGCGCGCCCGCGGATCCCTTCGTGCACCCCGCCCTGTTCTACCGCGACGACGCCGAATACCTGACCGGAACCGTGCCGTTCGTGTGGAGCGGGCTCGCCGCCGGCGAGCCGGTCGCCGTCGCCGTGCCGGGGCGGAACCTCGAGCTGCTGCGCCGGGAGCTCGGCGCGGACGCCGCGGACGTCCGCCTGCTGGACATGACCGACGCCGGCCGCAACCCCGGGCGGATCATCCCCCGTGTGCTGCGGGCCTTCGCCGACGCCCACCCCGGCGGCCCGGTGCGGATCATCGGCGAACCGATCTGGGCAACGCGCTCGGAGGTCGAGTACCCGGCGTGCGTGCAGCACGAAGCGCTCATCAACCGGGCGTTCACCGGCCGGGACGTGACGATCCTCTGCCCGTACGACGTAGTGCGCCTCGACCCCGCCGTGCTCGCCGACGCCGAGGCGACGCACCCCGTCCTGATCGACGGCGCCGGCCGCCGCCCGAGCACGGCGTACGCCCCCGACGACGTCCTCGCCCGGTACAACCGGCCGCTGCCCCCGGCGCCGGACGGCGTGACCGAGCTACCGGACACGACGGACCTCGCGAAGGCCCGGGCGGTGGCGCACGCCCACGCGGCCGCCGGCGGGCTGAGCGCCGATCAGGTCGCCGACGTCGAGGTGGTCGTCACGGAGCTGCTCTCCAACTGCGTCGAGCACGGCGGCGGCACCGGCACCGTCCGGCTGTGGAACGCGGACGGCGAGTTCGTCTGCGAGGTCCACGACGCCGGCACGCTGACCGATCCCCTCGCCGGCCGCCGGCCCGCGACGCCGGAGCAGCCCCGGGGCCGCGGGCTGCTGCTGGTCAACTACCTGGCCGACCTGGTCCGCCTGCACACCGGCGACCACGGCACGACGTTCCGGGCGTACTTCCGCGCCTGACCCGGGTCCGTTCCGGCCACGCAAAGCCGGGTTGCGCGCCCGCCGGAACCGCCGCGATGTCATGAACGACCCGTTCATGTCGTCCAGCGTCATGAACGACCCTTTCATGACATCCCGCCCAGCAAACGCACTTTGCGGAGACCCTGTCGTCCGACGCCTTGAAAGAGTCGTTCATGACGTTCGGGCCGCCGACCTGTCCCGGGCAGGCGCACTGGCCACCGCTCAGGACCTGCCCACCCCGACAACGCCGACCCACGCCTGGGTGGTCGGCGAGCCGGGGCTCGCTGCGGCGGCACCGGTGCGGGCCGGGAGCCCGAAGAACGATGTTCCGCGGGTACCGGAAGGCCCGCTAGTTCGGGATCTCCGTCGCCCGCTCCCAGCCCGAGGGCAGCGGGCTCAGGTTCAGCGCGTGGTCGAGGCCGCTGCCGGCCAGCGCCCGGCGCACGACGCGGTTGTCACCGGTGACGATCCGCAGGGTGGTGCTCTCGCGGACCGTCCGGACGTGGATGTCGGCGAGCACGGAAAGCCCCGCCGAATCCAGGAAGTCGACCTCGGACAGGTCGAGGACCAGGACCGGGAACTTCCGGTGCGCCCAAGTGCTCAGGACCGAGCCGAGCTCGGCGGCGCTGTCCTCGTCGAGCGCGCCGCGGATCCGGACCATGACCGCACCGAAGTACGGCCGGATCACCTGGATGTCGAACGCGCTTCGGTCCATGACGGGGGACGACGGCACGGGGATCGCCGTCGCGGGGTGCTGCACGACCAACATTTCGAGTACGCCTTCAGTAGCGGATGGCGTGCCGAGCGGTGTCCACTGCCCGCTCGAACGCCGGCAAAGCCGGGGGAGGGCGGCTGCTCCTGAACCGCCCTTCGCAGCCTAGTACTTGATCCAAACGGCGCAACCCCGCCAACGGCCGAAAAACCGCCGTCCCGCTGTCCTCCGAAAGCGCGTCTTCCCGGCGTCCGTACCAAAAATCGGCACTCCGGGCCTGCGCCCTTGACAGCCCGTGCGGGTGACGGTCATGCTCGACAGCGTCTCAGGGTTCCTGATATAGCGCACGGAGGTGCCCCGCGTGACCCGATCGACCGGCCCGGCCGACTTCGGCCTCGGCAGCTGGCCCGCGCGCCGGGCTCGGATCTCCCCTGGCCGCACCGCGCTGGTCCAGCCCGGCCGCACGCGCACCTACGCCGAACTGGCCGACCGCGTCGAACGGCTCGCCGGCGCGCTCGCCCGGCTCGGCGTGCGCCCGGGCGACCGCGTGGCCTACCTCGGCGTCAACGACGTCACCGTCTTCGAGACGCTCTTCGCCACCGCTCGCCTCGGCGCGCTCTTCGTGCCGCTCAACTACCGCCTCTCCCCCGCCGAGATCCACTACATGCTCGAAGACAGCGGCGCTTCGGTGCTGGTGCACAGCCCGGACACCGACGCCCTGCTGGCCGGCCCGCTGCCGGAGACCCTCCGGCACGTCATCGCGACGGCCCCCGCGTCCGGCGGACTGGACTTCGAGAGCGAAATCGCCGCCGCCGGCGACCCGCCGGCCGCCGCGGTCGGGCTCGACGACCCGTGTCTGCTGCTCTACACCTCCGGCACCACCGGCCGGCCGAAGGCGGCGGTCCTCACCCACGGGAACCTCACCTGGAACACCGTCAACCAGCTCGCCCACCTCGACGTCCTGGGCACCGACCGGGCGCTGTGCATCGCGCCGCTGTTCCACTGCGTCGGGCTGGGCCAGATCACGCTGCCGACGCTGTTCAAGGGCGGCAGCGTGGAACCGGTGGCGAAGTTCGATCCGGGCGCGATCCTCGGCCGGATCGGCGAGGCCGGGATCACGAGCTTCTCCGCGGTCCCCACCATGCTGGAGATGCTGTGCCGCCACGAGGACTGGGACCGCACGGACCTCAGCTCGCTGACGTGCGTGCTCTACGGCGGCTCGCCGGTCGCCGAACGCGTCGCCCGCGCGTGGCTCGACCGCGGCGTGAAACTCCTTCAGGGCTACGGCATGACCGAAGCCTCGCCGGGCGTCTCGATGGCCACCCACGAGGGCACGCTCGACCACCCCGTCGCCGCGGGCGTGCCGCACTTCTTCACCGACGTGGCCGCCCTCGGCCCCGGGCTGAGCCCCGAACCGCTCGGCGAGACGCCCGCGGAGTTGCTGGTGCGCGGCCCGCACGTGTTCGGCGGCTACTGGAACCGGCCGGAGGAGTCGAAGGCGAGCTTCGTCGACGACGACTGGTTCCGCACCGGCGACGTCGTCCGCGTCGACGACGACGGCTGGGCCCACGTCGTCGACCGCGTCAAGGACCTGATCATCTCGGGCGGCGAGAACGTCTACCCCGCCGAGATCGAGGCCGTGGCGGTCCGGCTCGACGAGGTCGACGCCTGCGCCGTCGTGGGCGTGCCCGACGAGCGCTGGGGCGAGGTCGGCGCCGCCTTCGTCGTCCGCCGGGCCGGCGCCCAGCTCGACGAAGCCGCCTTCCGCGCCCACCTCGAACGGCATCTCGCCCGCTACAAGGTGCCCAAGCACGTGCAGTTCACCGAAGCCCTGCCGGTCAACGCCACCGGCAAGATCCGCCGCGTCGAGCTCCGCGCGCGAGCCGCCGCATCCTTCCCGAACGGACCCGCATGACGACCCCCCTCCTGCCCTCTTCGCTGCGCCTGGAACTGCTCGACGACGTCGCCGTGCTGCGGCTGGCACGCC
The DNA here is from genome assembly GCA_049998055.1 of Amycolatopsis sp. cmx-4-37. GTDB lineage: Bacteria > Actinomycetota > Actinomycetes > Mycobacteriales > Pseudonocardiaceae > Amycolatopsis. Next base: position 709,974 of record JAEBEK010000001.1, read on the forward strand.
CCGAGAAGCGCAACGCCCTCGACGACGCCACCGTGCTCGGCCTCGAAACGTTCTTCGGCGCGCCGCCGCGCGGGATCAAGGCCGTCGTGCTCGACGCCGTGGGCGAGCACTTCTCCGCCGGGCTCGACCTTTCCGAGCTCACCGAGCGCGACGCGTTCGAAGGCCTGGAGCACTCGATGATGTGGCACCGCGCGTTCGAGCGGCTCGAACGCGGGCGCGTCCCGGTCGTCGCCGTGCTCCGGGGCGCGGTCGTCGGCGGTGGCTTGGAGCTCGCGGCGGCCGCGCACATCCGCGTCGCCGAGCCTTCGGCGTTCTACGCGCTGCCGGAGGGCCAACGCGGCCTGTTCGTCGGCGGCGGCGCGTCGGTGCGGGTGCCGCGGCTGATCGGCGCGAGCCGGATGGCCGACATGATGCTCACCGGCCGGGTGCTCGACGCCGACGAAGGCCACGCCGCCGGGCTCTCGCACTACCGCGTCGACGACGGCTTCGAGCACGCGCTCGGCCTGGCCCGCAAGATCGCCGCGAACTCCCCGATCACGAACTTCGCCGTCCTGCAGGCCCTCCCCCGCATCGCCGAGGCCAACCCGGCCGAGGGCTACCTGATGGAGTCGCTGATGGCCGCCGTCGCGAGCGGCAGCGCCGAAGCGAAGGAACGGATGCAGGCGTTCCTGGACAAGCGCGCCGGGAAGGTCGGCCGATGATCCTGCGCCCGGTCGCGCCCGACGTCCGCGAAACCACCGAGATCGGCCGGTACCTCGGGTGGCTGGCCGCCCGAGGCCACGCGTTCGACGACTACGCCGCGCTGCACCGCTGGTCGGTGACCGACCTCGACGGCTTCTGGTCGTCGATCAAGGACTTCTTCGGCGTCCGCTTCCACTCCCCCGCTTCGAGTGTCGTGCCGGACCGGCGGATGCCGGGCACCGGGTGGTTCCCCGGCGCGACCCTCAACTACGCCGAACACGCCCTCGGCGGGCCGCCGGACGAGGTCGCCGTCATCGCGTACTCCCAGACGCGCGAACGCATCGAGCTGACCTGGGGCGAGCTGCGCGACCAGGTCGCCCGGGCGCGAGCGGGCCTCGCCCGGCTCGGGGTCGGACGCGGCGACCGCGTCGTGGCGTACCTGCCGAACATCCCCGAAACCGTGGTCGCCTACCTGGCCACCGCGAGCCTCGGCGCGGTTTGGGCGTCCTGCGCGCCCGAGTTCGGCGCCCGCTCGGTGGTCGACCGGTTCGGCCAGATCGAACCGCGCGTGCTGCTGACCGTGGCCGGCTACCGCTACGGCACCAAGGACGTCGATCGCCGCGCCGAAGTCGCCGAAATCCGCGCCGGGCTGCCGACCGTCGAGCACGTCGTCCACGTGCCCTACGGCGACCACGACCTCCCCGGCACGACGGCCTGGAGCGCGCTCCTCGAAGAAAGCGACCCGGGGTTCGAGCCGGTCGGCTTCGCGCACCCGCTGTGCGTGCTGTTCTCCTCCGGCACCACCGGCAAGCCGAAGGCGATCGTGCACGGCCACGGCGGGATCCTGCTGGAGCACCTGAAGAACCACGGCCTCAGCTGGGACTTGCGCCCCGGCGACCGGATTTTCTGGTTCTCCACCACCGCCTGGATGATGTGGAACGCGCTCGTCTCCGGGCTGCTCACCGGCGCGTCGATCGTGCTGGTCGACGGCAACCCGCTGCACCCGGACCTGGCGTGGCAATGGCGCTTGGCCGCCGAGACCCGCGCGACGCTGATGGGGGCGAGCCCGGGCTTCCTGATGGCGTGCCGGAAGGCGGGCCTCGACCCGGCGTCGGAGTTCGACCTGAGCGCACTGCGGCAGATCGGCGCGGCGGGCAGCCCGTTGCCGGCCGAGGGCTACCACTGGGTGCGGGACGTCTTCGGACCGGACGTGCTGCTCAACGTCGGCAGCGGCGGCACCGACGTCTGCAGCGGGATCGTCCAGGGCGGCCCGCTGCAGCCCGTGGTCGCCGGCGAGATCTCCGGGCCGTGCCTCGGGGTCGACGCGCGGGCGTTCGACGAGCAGGGCGCGCCCGTGGTCGGCGAGCTGGGCGAGCTGGTCATCACCGCGCCGATGCCGTCCATGCCGGTCGGGTTCTGGGGCGACGACACGGGTTCGCGCTACCGGGAGACGTACTTCGCCACCTACCCCGGCGTCTGGCGGCACGGCGACTGGATCCGGTTCTCCCCCGAGGGGAGCTGCGTCATCGCGGGCCGCTCGGACGCCACGCTGAACCGCGGCGGCGTCCGGCTCGGCACCGCGGAGTTCTACGCCGTCGTCGAGGAGCTGCCGGAGGTCGACGACTCGCTCGTCGTGCACCTCGAAGACCCGGCGGGCGGCAACGGCGACCTCCGGCTCTACGTCGTGCTCGGGGACGGCGTCTTGGACGCACCGTTGCGCGAGAAGATCGCGACGGCGTTGAAGAGCGCGCTGTCGCCGCGGCACGTGCCGGACACGATCACCGCCGTCCCGGTGATCCCCCGCAACCGCACCGGGAAGAAACTGGAGCTGCCCGTGAAGAAACTGCTGCTCGGCGCCCGGGCCGAGGACGTCGTCGGCCGGGACGTCCTGGCCGATCCCACCGCCCTGGACCACTTCCGGGCACGCGGATGAGCACCGTCGCGGTCGTCGGCACCGGCGTGATCGGCGCGAGCTGGGCGGGGCTCTTCCTCGCCCACGGCTTCGACGTCGTCGCCACCGATCCGGCGCCCGGCGCCGAGGAGCGGCTGCGCGGTGCGCTCGAAGGCACGTCGACGGAACGGCTGCGGTTCGTCGCCGACGCCGGCGAAGCGGCCGCCGCCGCGGACTTCGTGCAGGAGAACGGCCCTGAGCGCGAAGACGTCAAGCACGCGTTGTTCGCCGTCCTCGACGAGGCCGCGCGGCCGGACGTGATCCTGGCGAGCAGCTCGTCCGGGCTGCTGCCCAGCGTCATCGCCCGCGGCTGCCCGCGCCATCCCGAGCGGGTCGTGATCGGGCACCCGTTCAACCCGCCGCACCTGATCCCGCTCGTCGAGGTCGTCCCGGGCCGCGACACCGCGCCCGAGGTCGTCGACCGGGCCGTGGCGTTCTACACCTCGATCGGGAAGCGGCCGATCCGGCTGACGCGGGAAGTACCCGGCCACGTCGCGAACCGGCTGCAGGCCGCGCTGTGGCAGGAGGCGTACTCGCTCGTGGAACGCGGCATCGCGACGGTCGCCGACATCGACACGGCGATCGCGTACGGGCCCGGCCTGCGCTGGGCCGTGCTCGGGCCGTTCCTCAACCAGCACCTTTCCGGCGGCGCCGGCGGGCTCGCGCACGTCCTGGCCCACCTCGGCCCGCCCACCGAAGAGTGGTGGCGCGACCTCGGCCGCGTCCACCTGACCCCGGAACTGGCCGAAACGCTCGTCGCCGGCGTCGGTGCCGAGCTGGCCGGCACCGACGACGCCCGGCTGGTCGCCGCCCGCGACGCCGTCCTCGAACACCTGCTGGCCGCCAAGGCCGCGCAGCCCGACCTGCCCTGAACCCGGAGACTCCCGTGGACCTTTCCGCACTGACCGCCATCGACGTCCACACCCACGTCGAACAGGACGGGCACGGCTGTTTCGCCCTCGACCAGGAGCTGCTGGACGCCTCGGCGAAGTACTTCCGCGCCGACCAGGACCGCACCCCGACGGTGACCTCCATCGCCGAGCACTACCGGGCGCGGAACATGGCCGCCGTCGTCTTCACGGTCGAGGCGCCGGCCGCGACCGGGCACCCCGCGCTCTCGAGCGAGGAGATCGCCGACGCGGCCGCCGAACACGCGGACGTGCTCATCCCGTTCGGCTCGGTCGACCCGCACGCCGGCAAGGCCGCCGTGCACCGCGCGCGGCGGCTGGTGGGCGAACACGGCGTGCGCGGCTTCAAGTTCCACCCGAGCCTGCAGGCGTTCGAGCCGAACGACGTCCGCTTCTACCCGCTCTACGAGGCCATCCAGGAGCTGGGCGTCCCGGCGCTGTTCCACACCGGGCAGACCGGGATCGGCGCGGGGCTGCCGGGCGGGCACGGCATCAAGCTCCGCTATTCGAACCCGATGCTGCTCGACGACGTCGCCGCCGACTTCCCGGGGCTGACGATCATCCTGGCGCACCCGTCGGTGCCGTGGCAGGACGAGGCGATCTCGGTCGCGACGCACAAGGCGAACGTGTACATCGACCTGTCCGGCTGGTCGCCGAAGTACTTCCCGCCGCAGCTGGTCCGCGCCGCGAACTCGCTGCTCAAGCACAAGGTGCTGTTCGGCTCGGACTTCCCGGTGATCACCCCGGACCGCTGGCTCGCCGACTTCGCCGCCCTCGACATCAAGGAGGAGGTGCGGCCGTTGATCCTCAAGGACAACGCCGTCCGGGTGCTCGGCCTGACCTGAACGTTTGTCCGGTCCGTCCCCGGGCACCCGCAGGGCTCTGACGCTGGCGGACGGAGGCGGTCGTCATGGCCGAGGGTGACGTGCACACCTACTTCGAAGACGGACTGTGGAAGAACCGCGTCGAGGGCGGGTCGCGAGCTTCCAACACCTCGCCGCGCCGCACGGACGCCGTGCTGGCCGGCCGGCTGATCGCGAAGAAGCGGCACGTCGGCCACTTCGTCCACACCCCGGAGGGCGACGTCGAGGCCGAGCGCGACTTCCGGCCGCGGGTCAAACGTCCACAGTAGACGAGGGCCGCGGCGCGCCTCCTGGGTGGGTCGAAGAACTCAAACGGCGGAATTCCGATTGTCCGGGCGATTTCGGGGAACCCCCGCGGACCCGAAGGGAGACGATCTTGTTCCGTCACACGAAGCTGCTGCAGTTCGAAGCCAAGCCCGAAAAGCCCGACCCCGTCTACGCCCACAAGCTCCAGGAACTCATCGGGGGCGCGTTCGGCGAGATGAGCGTGACGATGCAGTACCTGTTCCAGGGCTGGAACTGCCGCATCGAAGGCAAGTACAAAGACCTCCTCATGGACACCGCGACCGAGGAGATCGGGCACGTCGAAATGCTCGCCACGATGGTCGCGCGGTTGCTGGAAGGCGCCCCGGCCACCGCCACCGCCGAAGCGGTGAAGGACCCGGTCATGGCCGCGGTGCTCGGCGGAATGGACCCGCAGCAGGCCATCGTCGGCGGCGGCGGGGCGTTGCCCGCCGACAGCAACGGCATTCCGTGGAACGGGCGGTACATCGTCGCTTCCGGCAACCTGCTGGCCGACTTCCGCGCCAACGCGGCGGCCGAAGCCCAAGGCCGGCTGCAGACGGCCCGGCTCTACAACATGACCGACGACCCCGGCGTCAAGGCCATGCTGAAGTTCAACCTCGCCCGCGACACCGTTCACCAGAAGCAGTGGCTGGCCGCCATCGAGGAGCTGGAAGCCGACGGCCTCGAAGGCCCGATCGCGCCGTCCGCGCTGTTCGACGAGGAGGACCAGACGCACAACCGGACCATCTGGCACCTGTCGGACGGCCCGGACGGCGCCAAGGGCGCGAGCTGGACCACCGACGCGGGCATCGAGTACCTGATGGATCCGGAGCCGCTCGGCGGGCCGGGCACCGCGCCCAGGCCGGACCCGGCGCTCTACGGCACGTACGCCGCGCAGGAGGCGCCCGGGCTCGAACCGGCGGAGGGCGACGTCGAGACGTTCCACGACGGTTCGACGTGGAAGAACAAGGTGGTCGGCAACGCGCGGGCGTCGAACAGCGCCGAAACGAAGTCCGACGCGGTCGCCGCGGGCCGCAAACTGGCCATCAAGCGCGGTACGGCCCACTTCATCCACACGAAGGACGGCCGCGTCGGCGAACGCCGGACGTATCCACGGGCCCGGTCCTGACGATGGTTCCGGTGCCGCGGCCGCCCGGCCGCGGCACCCGCCGTCACGACCGGCCGGCGCGGCTCCCCGCGTAGGCACGCTCGCGCAGCCGCGCCAGCCAGCCCGGGGCGAACTCGAGGCTGTCGGGACGGTTCAGCATCGGGTCGAACGCCGGCGCGTCGCCGCCGATCTCCGACAAGGTCAGCTCCGCGCTGTCGCACCAGCGGCCGTCCTGCCGGCCGGTCCGCAGCACGAACCCCAGGCCGCCCGCCGCGACCACCGCTTCGAGCGACGCGTCGATCCGCGGTGTGGTCGCCCACGCCGCCAGCCAGACCAGCCGGTCGGCGCGGCGGTAGGGCACCAGGCTGCTGTACGCGCCGCCGGTCCAGGAAGCCGCCGGGCGCGGCAGCATCCGGCCGACGTGCCCGCTGCCGGCCGTCGTCAGGGTGAGGTCCCACGGCCCGCCGTCCCGGCCCGCGCCGGGGATCCGGACCGCGAGGCCGAGCGCGTCCGGCAGCCGGCCCGGCGTGCCCGCGCCCTTGGACAGCCGCGCGACGACCGCCACCGCCCCGGACGGCCACGGCAGGTCGTCCGCGAGCGGCCGCAGCTCACCGCGCAGCACCAGCCCGACGGGGTGGAAGGCGCGGGCGCGCCGCAGCGCGGCCAGCCCGCGGAAGCCCGCCTTCACCGTCTCCATGTGTACTTCCTCCTGGCTCGGGTAACCGTCCGGTACCCACGCCGAGCGCGCAGAAACCCGAGGAGACCACCATCGCCACCGCGGTCCTGTTCGACGTCGACGGCACGCTCGTCGACTCCAACTACCTCCACGTCCACGCCTGGCGGCGAGCGTTCCACGAGCTCGACCGCGCCGTCGACTCCTGGCGCGTGCACCGCGCGATCGGCAAGGGGTCCGGCAAGCTGCTGAGCACGCTCCTCGGTGACGACGACGCCGAGCGCGTCGGCGACGAGGCCAAGGACCTGCACAGCCGCTTCTACCTGGAGTCGGCCGAGCTGCTGCGGCCGTTCGACCACGCCCCGGACCTGATCCGGGCGCTGGACGCGAAGGGCGTGCGGGTGGTCCTGGCGACGTCCGCGGCTCCCGACGAGCTGGACGAGCTGCGTCGCGTTCTCGGCGTGGACGACGTGGTCAAGGACATCGTCGCCGGCGCCGACGTCGAGGCGACGAAACCCGACCCGGAACCGGTGCTGGTGGCACTGGAGAAAGCGGGCACCACCCCGGAGGACACGATCTTCGTCGGCGACTCGGTCTGGGACGTGCGAGCCGCCACGAAGGCCGGCGTGCGCACCATCGGTGTGCTGTCGGGCGGGGTCAGCGAGGCGGAGCTGAAAGACGCGGGAGCCATCGCGACCTACGACGACGTCGCGGGCTTGCTGGCCGATCTCGAGAAGAGCCCGCTGGCGGACCTGTTCAGCTGACCTTCCGGGCCACCAGCCGCTCGACGAGGCCCAGCTTGAACCGCTCCTGCCGTTCGATCGGCAACCCGAGCGCCGCCACGAGCTTCAGCGGGCGCCGCCGGAAGTGCTCCCCCGCCAAGGGAACGCTCGCCAGCTCGACCAGCCACTGGGCGGCGCGCACCACGAACGACGAGCCGGCCACGTGGTCGACCAGGATCAGCCGGCCGGCGGGGCGCAGGACCCGCTCCATCTCCGCCACGGCCGCCGCCGGGTCCGGGATCGCGCACAGGCCGAACGTGCACACGACCGTGTCGAACGACGCCTCGGCGAACGGCAGCTCGTGCGCGCTGCCCTGGCGCAGGGTGACCTCGCGGCCGAGTTCGCGGGCTCGCGCTCGCGCGAGGTCGAGCATCCCGGAGCTCAGGTCGAGCCCGGTGAGCGTCACGCCGGCGGGGTACCAGGCCAGGTTGAGCCCGGTCCCGACGGCGACCTCCAGCACCTCGCCGGCCGCCTGCCCGCAGGCCCACTCCCGCGAGTCGCCGAAGAGGCGGCGGTCCCAGACGCCCATCTCCGCGTCGTAGCTCGCCGACTTGCGGTCCCAGTACCGGTTCCACCGCTCCGCCTTGGTCATGCTCCCCAGCGAAGCACGAACCGGCCCGGGAGCGCGCGCTCCCGGGCCGGCCGGCCCTCAGCCGAACATGCCGGGCTCGTACGACCCGCCCTTCTGGTGCAGGATCACCGCGAGCCGGTTGGCCGAGTTCATCTGGGCCACGAGCGCGACCAGCGCGGCGGTCCGGTCGTCGTCGTAGTGCTCGCGCACGCGGTCCCAGGTGTCGTCGGAGACGCCGGGGCCGGCGTCGGCGATCCGGGTGCCCTCCTCGGCCAGCGCCAGCGCGGCCTGCTCGGCCTCGCCGAACACCGTGGCCTCGCGCCACGCGGCGACCAGGTTGATCCGCACCGCGGACTCCCCGGCCGCGGCCAGCTCCTTGGTGTGGATGTCGACGCACCAGCCGCAGCCGTTGATCTGGCTGACCCGCAAGGACACCAGCTGCTGGGTGACCTTCGGCAGCGGTGACTGGATGATCGCCAGGCTCGCGGTGCCGAACCGCTTGGCGAACTTGGCGCCGACTTCGTTGTCGGTCAGGCTGAATCGGGGTTCCATGGTTCCTCTTCCGTGGTCGTGAACCGGACGACCACGAGATGCCGGGCCACCCCGGTCCCGTGACAGTGACGACGGTCACGGTCACAAAGCGGCCCCGGCGAGCATCTGGTGGGAAACTCCGCGAGAGCGAAAGAGGAGCCATCATGGCCGACCCCGCCACCGACGCGTTCCTCGCCCACCGGAACCTGCTGTTCACCGTCGCCTACCAGATGCTCGGCTCGGCCGCCGACGCCGAAGACGTCCTGCAGGAGACCTGGCTGCGCTGGGTGGGCGTGGACCTCGCCGCCGTGCGCGACGAGCGCGCGTACCTGGTCCGGATCACCACGCGCCTGGCGCTGATGCGGCTGCGGACGCAGGCCCGGCGCAAGGAGTCCTACGTCGGCCCGTGGCTGCCCGAGCCGCTGCTGACCGCGCCCGACGTCGCCGAGGACGTCGAGCTGGCCGACAGCGTCTCGATGGCGATGCTGCTGGTGCTGGAGACGCTGACCCCGGCCGAGCGCGCGGTGTTCGTGCTGCGCGAGGTGTTCGACCTGGGCTACGACGAGATCGCCGAAGCCGTCGGCAAGACCCCGGCCGCGGTCCGCCAGATCGCCCACCGGGCCCGCTCCCACGTGGCCGCGTGCCGCCCCCGCGGCGACGTCTCCCCCGCCACGTCCCGCGACGCGCTGGCGGCGTTCCAGCGCGCGGTCGAGACGGGCGATCTCCAGCACCTGCTGGACATCCTGGCCCCGGACGTGGTCTTCCTGGGCGACGGCGGCGGTGTGGTGCAGGCGGTGCTGTCGCCGGTGCTGGGGGCGGCCGACGTGGCCGCCCTGCTGGCGGCGGGCCTGAGCAACTTCGCGACCGGGTCGTTGACGACGGCCCAGGTCAACGGCTACCCGGCGTTGCTCCTGCGCCGCGACGGCGAGGTGGACACGGTTCTGGCGGTCCGCATCGACGACGGGCTCATCTCGGGCCTGTACGCGGTGCGCAACCCGGAGAAACTGTCCCGTTTGGACGAAGAGACGACGCTGCGGCGCTAGTGCTTCTCGTTGAGGTTCTTCGCCTTCACACCGACCAAGAGCACCACCACGGCCAGCAGCACGATCCCCGAACTGATCACCAGCCCCAGCGACAGGCTCCCGGTCGACGCCTGGATGAACCCCGGCAACGACGGCGACGCCGCCGCGCCCATCGACGTCACCACCGCGATGCCCGTCGCCGCCGCGCTTTCGCTCAGGTAGATCGACGGGATCGAATAGAACACCGTCAGGTCCGGGCGCTGGACAACGACTTCACCGCGCGGACGCTGTCCCTGGAGGCTTCTGGTGCGGAGGAGTCGTTGCGGCGAAAGGCTTTCGCTTCGTCCTCCTTGAAGGACGCCGCGCTGCACGGCGATGTGGCGGAGGGGAAGGTCGAAGCCGGCCAGTCCGCCGGTCTGGTGGATTCGGTGCTCCCGGCGGCCGAGATCCTGGCCGGGATCGTGCGGGAGTACCGGGAAGCGCGCGACGGCCTTCCGCCGGTCGGCTAGGTCGCGGACGTTTCGTCGACAGCGGCTTGCCGGTGTATCAGGGGTGCGGCTGCCCGCCGAACTCGCGGCCTCGCCGTGCGGACCGGGATGTGCCCGGTCCGCACGGACGGCTCACTCCGTGGCGTCGGCCGCCGTCGTGATCACCTCGGCGACCACCTCCGGCCGTGACACCGCCACCGCGTGGGAAGCGTCGATCCGGCGGACCGTCGACGACGCGCGCTCGGCCATGAACTCCTGCGCCGCGGGCGGGATCGCGTTGTCCTGGCCGGCGATCAGCGTCCACGACGGGAGCTTCGTCCAGGCGGGTGTCCCCTCGAACGGCGCGGCCAGCGCCTCCTGCGCGACCGGCCGCTGGGTGACGGCCAGGATCGCGGCGGTTCCGGCGGGGACGTCGGCCGCGAAGACCTCGGCGAAGTCCGCCGGCTTGATCGACAGCTCGGGCGCGCCGTCGTGCACCAGGACGTTCGTGGTCTCCGGGCCGAGCTTGGCGCCCGGGTAGCGGCCGGACAGCTCGAACGCGCTCTCGCCCGCGTCGGGCTGGAACGCGGCGATGTAGACCAGCGCGCGGACGTTCGGCGTCTCGGTCGCCGCGCGGGTGATCAGCGCGCCGCCGTAGGAGTGGCCGGCGAGGACCACCGGGCCGTCGACGCTCTTGACGACGTCCGCGACGTACGCCGCGTCCGACTCCAGGCCCCGGAGCGGGTTCGCGACCGCGACGACCGGGAAGCCCTGCTCCTGCAGCTTCGCGACGACGCCGGTCCAGCTCGACGAGTCGGCGAAAGCGCCGTGGACCAGGACGATGGTGGGCTTGCTCATGGCTGGCTCCTTGAGAGAACGATCAGTCTTTCTGTCTCCATACTTTGGCTGCTCCAGAGCGTCGTGGCAATGTGATGAAGCCGATCTGGCAGAACGATCAGTCTTTCTCTATGCTGGCCGGATGACGCCTGCCGAAGTGCACCCGAAGGACCGGCTGCTGGCGACCGCGTCCCGGCTGTTCTACGCAGAGGGCATCCACGCGGTCGGGGTCGAGCGCCTGGTCTCGGAGGCGTCCGTGACGCGGGCGACGTTCTACCGCCACTACCCCACGAAAGACGACCTGGTGGCGGCCTACCTCGCCGAGACGAGCCGGCAGATCCGCGCGGCGGTCGACGCGGCCCGCGCGGACAAGCCGCCGCGTGAGGCGCTGGCCTCGACACTGGCGGTGGTGGGCGACGCGACGTGCGGCGACGACTTCCGCGGCTGCCAGTTCCTCAACGCGGCAGCGGAGTACCCCGACCCCGAATCCCAGGTCCGGCACGTGATCGACGACCACCGCAAGTGGTTCTTCGAGGTCCTCCGCAGCGAGGCGGCAGCCATGGGCCACCCGGAACCGAACCACGCGGCAAGGGTCCTGGTGCTCCTGCGCGACGGCGCCCTGCACGGCGGAGAACTGGACGACGCGGACACGGTGCGAGCGACCCTCCGGCGCGCCGTGGCGGACTTCTTCCCCGCCTGAGCGATTTCGCGAGAGCCGGCGCAGTACCTGCTCGCGTGGATCCCGCCGCTTTCACCTGCGAAAACCCAGCAGAACTAGGCCGAACGGGTTACCGTCTGGAAAGTACAGACGAAAGGTCCCACATGGCTGGTCACGACGAGTCCGGCGCCCCGGCGTGGGTCGAGCCGATGCTGGCCAAGCCCGACGGCGGCCGGCTGCGCAGCGGCGCCGAATGGGCGTACGAGTACAAACTGGACGGTTACCGCGCCGCGATGCGGATCGCCCCGGACGGCACCACCGTCCTCACCAGCCGCAACAACATCGACTTCACCGCCGAGTTCGCCGGCCTCGCCGGGGTGCTCGCCCCCGCCCTCGACGGGCAGGCCGCCTACCTCGACGGCGAGGTCGTCGTCTACGGCGAAGACGGCCGGATCGACTTCGAGCTCATGCAGGAACGCCGGGGCCGCTGGGTCCGGCACCAGAGCGCGCCGAAAACCACGAAGTTCGACGACGTCCCGGTCCGGTTCCTGGCCTTCGACCTGCTGCGGCTCGGCGACCGCGACCTGCTCAAGGAACCGTACGACGAACGCCGCCGCCTGCTGGCCGCCCTGCCGATGCCCGATCCCTACCGCGTTTCGGTGGTCCGGGCCGTCACCTTCGACGAGCTCGCCGCCGACCGCCGCACGCCGGCGGACTTCCTGGCCCACGCCGCGTCCGCGGGCTACGAGGGCGTCGTCGCGAAGCTGCGCAGCTCCGCGTACGTGCCCGGGCAGCGGCCGGACTCCTGGCTCAAGCACCCGCTGATCCGCACGCAGGAGGCGATCGTCTGCGGCTGGCGCCCCGGCCAGCGCAGCTTCACCGGCACCCTCGGCGGCCTCCTGCTCGGCGCGCACGACCCCGTGACCGGCGACCTCGTCTACATCGGCGACGTCGGCACCGGCTTCAGCCAGGCCGCTCGCGCCGACCTGCGGGACCGGCTCCAGCCGCTCGAACGTCGCACTCACCCGTTCGTGACGACCCCGCCGCGCGAGGACACCGTCCGCGCCCGCTGGGTCGAACCGCGGCTCGTCGGCGAGATCGTCTACCGGCAGTTCACGCGCGCCGGGCGCGTCCGCCACACCGCCTGGCGCGGCCTGCGGGCGGACAAGGAACCCGGCGACGTCCTCGCCCCGCGCGCGGCCCCGCCGGAACCGGCCGCGCCACCTCGGCCCGAACCGGTGGGCCGGAAAATCACCGTGCAGGCCGGAAACCGGCGGCTCACGCTGTCCAATTTGGACAAGGTGCTGTACCCGGCGGACGGGTTCACCAAGGGCGAGGTGATCAACTACTACTCCCGGATCGCCGACGTCCTGCTGCCGCACCTCGCCGGCCGCCCGGTGACGTTCATCCGCTACCCCGACGGCGTCGGCGGCGAGAAGTGGTTCGAGAAGAACGTCCCCAACGGCGCGCCCTCGTGGCTGCGCACGGTCCGGCTGCCCAGCACGGGTTCCCGCGGCAGCGGCGACACCATCGACTACCCGCTCCTCGACGACCTCCCGGCGCTGGTCTGGTCGGCGAACATGGCGGCCCTCGAGCTGCACGTTCCGCAGTGGACGGTCGAGGCGGAGGTCAGGCAATCACCCGATCGGCTGGTGTTCGACCTCGATCCCGGGCCGGGGACGTCGGTCGTCGACTGTTCCCGCGTCGCCGAACGCCTCCACGACGTCCTGGTCGCCGACGGCCTGACTCCGTACGCGAAGACCTCGGGTTCGAAGGGAATGCAGCTGTACTGCGGCATCCGGACCACTGATCCCGCGGCGCCCTCGGCCTACGCCAAGAAGCTCGCGCAGCGACTCGCGCGAGAGACACCGGATTCGGTGACCGCCGTGATGGCCAAGGCGCAGCGCACCGGGCGGGTGTTCATCGACTGGAGCCAGAACAACCCCGCCAAGACGACGATCGCACCGTATTCCCTGCGCGGCCGCGACCGGCCGACGGTGTCGACGCCGGTCACGTGGGACGAGGTCCGCGCGTGCCGCCACGTGAACCACCTGACGTTCACCGCCGACGAGGTCCTCGACCGCGTCGACGAGCACGGTGATCTCCTCGCCGGGCTGCGCGAGAGCCGCGCGCCGCTTCCCTAGTGCCGTTTGAGGACGTGCTTGGCCTTGCCGACGAGCCCTCGCAAGGGCGCGAAACGGCTTCGCGGCGCGGGTTCCGATTCTGGGGGCCTCGGTGACTCCTCGACTCGACCCGCCGCGGTCGCTGCCGGTTCAGCCTGTTCCCGGTGCGCGGCCGGTTCTTGCTCGATCGGTTCAGCCGATTCCCGGCGCCCGGCCGGTTCCGGCGCGGCCGGTCCGGCGTTCGCAACCGGCATCTGCTCGACCGGCTGCGTTCGCGGTGCCGGGATCTCCCCCGCGATGGTCCCCGACTCCGGCACCGGCACCGTCTCCGGCCGCCGCTCGGCGGACGGCGACTCGACGGATCGCGGCGCGGCCGCCCGGCTCGGCGCCGAAGCGGGCGCCGCGGCCGACCGCGCCGGGACCGGCTCGGGTGCCGGAACCTGCGGGGGCCGCGAGGTATCGAAGGAAGCTTGCGGCTGCGGCTCGGGCTGGAGCTGCGACAGCGGCTCGGTCTGAAGCCGGTGCTGGGCCCCGGCCTGGGTCTCCGGCTGCGGCTCGGGCTGAAGCTGCGACGGCGGCTCGGTTTGAAGCCGATACTGCGGCTCGGATTGAAGCCGGTGCTGGACCCCAGCCTGGGTCTCCGGCTGCGGCTCGGCCTGAAGCCGGTGCTGCGCCCGGGTTGGGGCCTGCGGCTGCGGCTCCGGCTGCGATTGGTCCTGCGGCGCGGACTGCGGCTGCAGTCGGTGCCGGGCGCCGTCCTGCGGCTGCGGCTGGACCTCCTGGGCATCGACCCGCGGCTGCGCCTGAACTTGCGGCTGCGGCTCGGCCTGAAGCAGGTGCTGCGCCCCGGCCTCGGCTTGCGGCTGCGGTTCGGGCTGAGGTTGCCGCGGCTCCGCGCGGACTTGCTGCGGCGGCTCCGGCAAAGGCGGCTGCTCGAGCATCTCGGGCGTGATCGCCGGCGTCATCAACGGCGTGTGGGCGGCGTCGGCGTTCGGCCTCGCCGGCTCCAGAGCCTCCGGATACCGCGCCAGCGGGCTGTCGTCCGCCGACCGGCTTCGCAGCAACCCGCAGCACCCCAGCAAACCGGCCAACCCGAGCAGACCCCAAAACACCGTCATGACCGTCCTCCCTTTCCACGCTCTCCTGGGGGATAACCGCCCCGGCGCACACCAACCGGACCGCTACCCGTGTGAGTGACACCGACACTTCAGCCCAGCTGCGGCACGTCGTTCGGGAACGACACCGGCAGCGAGTACAGCCCGCGCGCTGTGCGGGCGCCGCCCAGCCAGCCGTGGAAGTAGATGTGGCCGTCCACGACGTCGGCGCCGCCCGGGGCGTCCACTTTGGCGCCGAGGAGCTCGGTCGACAGGAACTGCGCGTCGGCCTTCACGAACGGGCCAATCGCCGTCGGCGCGGACGCGTAGCACGTGTGGTAGCCGGAGCTCTGGAACGTGTCCGCCGAGTAGAACAGCAGGAAGCGGCTCGCGGTCTTCACCACCGACGGCGCCTCGACGACCGCCTTCTCCGCGTTGAGGTCGGCGCGCAGCAGCTCGGTGCGCTGACCGGCGAGCGTGCGCCCGTCGGCCTGCAGCTTCTGCGTCCAGATCGCCGCCGGCGCCCCGGTCGCGCCGCCGTCGCTCTTGTAGAGCAGGTAACGGGTTCCGTCCGCGTCGACGAACGTCTGCGGGTCGATGTCGCCGTGGTCCTCGGGCGCGCAGACCAGTGGCTGGTCACCGACCGGGGTGTACGGCCCGGCCGCCTTCGACGCGGTCGCCACGCCGAGGCACATCTCCCCGTCGGTCGTGCGCGCGCCGGAAAAATACAGGGCGAACGTGCCGTCCGGCAGCTGCGTGACGTCCGGTGCCCAGAACCCGCCGTCCGGCTTGGCCCACGCGGGAACGGCCCCGAGCGCGTCGCCGGTGATGCGCCACGGTCCGTCCGGCGCCGACGCCGTCGCGACGGGGATCCGGCCCGACCCGGTGGTCGTCGAGAACGCGAAATAGCCGCCCGCGGTCTTCACCACGTCCGGGTCGGGGAAGTCCTGGTTGATCAGCAGCCGCGGCGCGCTGATGGCCGCCGCCGCCGGGCCGGCCGCGAAGGCGGCCAAGAGGACGATGACGGGAGCGAGCACGAGAGTCTTGACGCTCATAAGCGATTCTGTTGACAGTTCAAGGGATTCGGCAATCGGTGGGGGACGCGGTCACCGGGAAGCGTGGACTTGCCCGCGCGCCCGGATCGGGTGGATTCGGGCGCCGACCGCCGGGGTAGCCGCCGTCTCATGCACGCACCGAAAGGCGCCTATCGCGCCGGCCACGCCGTCGGGGAGGCCGAAGGAGCTGCCGCGGGCCAGGAAAAGCCCTTGGGCACGCCCGGAAAGCCGCTCGACCGCCGGTCACCGTTCTTCGCCGGGCTGACCGCCGCGGCCGGGGTGGTCGTCACGGTCGCGGTCGTGGAGGTCGTCCTCGCGGCGTCCGATGCGCTCCTCCTGATCGGCATCGCGTTCTTCATCGCGGTGGGGCTGGAACCGGTGACCTCCCGGCTGACGCGCCGGATGCCCCGCGCGCTCGCCGCCGGGGTGGTCGTCGTGACCGGGGTGGCCGTCTTCGCCGCGGCCATCGCCGGCGCCGCGGTTCCCCTCTCCGACCAGATCGCGCAGCTGCGGGACGGCGCGCCGCACTACCTGGCGCTGCTGCACGATCCCGGCACACTCCTGGGTCGCGCGAACGAGACCTTCGGGCTCGAAGCCACCTTCCGCGGCATCCACCTCACGGACGTGGCCAAGTCACTCGCCGGCGTGCTCGGCGACGCCGCGATCGTCGTCGTGCTCGGCACCTACTTCGTCGCCGACTTCCCGCGGGTCCGCACGGCGCTCTACCGGCTGGCCCCGCGTTCGCGCCGGCCGCGCGTGATCCTGATCGGCGACGCCGTCTTCCGCAAAGTGGGCGCCTACCTGGTCGGCAACGTCGTGGTGTCGCTGATCGCGGGGGTGCTGACGTTCGCCTGGCTCTGGTGCTTCGACGTGCCCTACCCGCTGGTGCTCGCCCTGCTCGTCGCCGTCCTCGACCTCGTTCCGGTCGCAGGTTCGGTGGCGGCCGGGGCCGGCACGACGCTCGTCGCGCTGACCGTGTCGACGCCCGTCGGCCTCGCCACCGCCGGCTTCTTCGTCGGCTACCGCCTGCTGGAGGACTACGTGCTGCTGCCGAAGATCGTCGGCCGGGCCGTGCGGATCCCGGCGCTCGTCACCGTCGTCGCGGTGCTGCTCGGCTTCGAGCTGCTCGGCGTGGTCGGCGCGTTCGTGGCGGTGCCGGTCGCGGCGGCCGTGCTCCTGGTGGTGCGGGAAGTGGCCGTGCACCGGCTGGACCGGACGTGAAACCGCCGCGCGGGGGGCAATCCGCGCGGCGGCTTCGACCGGTCCGGTCAGTTGCCCTGCGCGGACCCGCCGTCCTCGATGCCGCCGCCGGCGCAGTTGAACGGGGTCTCGCCCTCGGCGTCGTGCTCACCCGGGGAGAGCACCGGCACGCCGACGCCCTGGGCGACGTCGCGCACCGGGACCTGCACGCCGAGCACGTTGACGTTGTCGTCGCAGACCCCGCCGACGACGTTCAGGTTGTGCACCGCGTCGAGGTTCTGCACGTTGCCGAGGCCGATCTGGTCGCTGTGGTCGACCGGGTGGCCGGCCACGGTGACACCGGCCGCGGACGCGGATCCGCCGAGCACCGCCATCCCGGCGGCGAGGGCGGTGGCGACGAAGCCGAGCTGCTTGATCACTGAAGAAACTCCTTCTAAAAAAACCCGCCGGAGGGTCCCGGCGGGGGATCGGGGAAAAGGAACCGGGCCCGGCTTCGGTTCGCCGGGCCCGGGGAAGTCGGTTATCGTGCGGTTCACGCCGGGTGGGACCGGCGCACTTCTCCAGGTCGCGACCGGTCCCACCCGTGCCGGCATCGTCCGGCGTCGCGGCGGGCCCGGAACGCGGAACCGGAGTGTGCAGCTCGCTCCACGTTCCGGGCCCGCGTCACGACGTCGGCGCGGATCGCCGGATTTCCGTGCCTCGGCCGGCGTCCGCACACACAGCGGGCAGCGTCGGCACGGAAACTCAGTTGCCCTGGCTCGTGCCGCCGTCGGTCACGGCACCCGCGGCGCAGTTGTAGGGCGACTTGCCGCTGGCCTCGCTCACGCCCGGCGACAGGATCGGCACGCCGATGCCGTTGAGCGAGTCGTGGATCGGGACCTGGACGCCGAGGACGTTGACGTCGTTGCCGCAGATGCCCGGCGTGACGTTGACGTTGTGGAGCACGTCGGTGTTGTTCAGGTTGACGAGGCCGACCTGGCCCAGGTGGTCGTAACCGCCGTGGTGGTGACCGTGGTGGTCGTGGCCGTTCGGCGTGCCGGCCGCGGCGATGCCGCCCGTCAGGAACGCACCGGCGGCGACGGCGGCCGTGACGAAGCCGATCTTCTTCAGCATGGGTTTACTCCTCGATTGACGATTGCGTCGGACGGGGCGGCAGTGAAGGTGTGTTCTCCGACCCGTGTGAGGGAAACATACTGACGTCCCGGCATTGTTTCCACTTCGTCCCACCATCGTGTGGGTGCCGCGAGCCCCTGACCGGCCTAGTAGTGGCCCTAACGGGTTACGCGGTGTTCTCTTTCGCGCCAATCTCTTCCGTTGCCGCCGTGCGCGCAAATCAGCTGGGTCGCGAAAAAGATTACCCGGAACGCGAAAAAGCCCTGCGCCGCCTCGAAGGAGGCGACGCAGAGCTGTCGTGCCGATGGCTCTAGCCGGGCCAGGCCTCCGCTTCCGCGGTGAGTGCCGTGGTCACGTCGATCTCGCCCGAGCGCACCCGCCACGCGAGCGAGCCGGGGCGGGGCTCCACGAGGTGCCATCCTGTGACATTATCGTCGGTGTAGCAAGGGTTTTCGTCATCACCGATGCCGAGCGCGGCGAAGTACTGGCGGGCCGGCCAGGTCTCGGGCACCCAGGCGCGGGCCCAGCGCACCACGATCCTGGCGAGGTCGTTGCGGCCGTCCGCCGGGTGGATCAGGCGGTCGCCGGTGGTGCAGATCAGGCGTGGCGAGAAGGTCGCCCCCAGCGGGGCGACCACGAGCTGACTGTTCATTCTCCCCCGGATCCACGGCAGTGGACAGTGTTTTCCCGATACGGATGCGCAGCGGCGCGAAAATGGGAAGGGAGCGACCGGTGGCGGACGCGGACGTCCTCCCGTGGCTCTCACCTGAACCGGGGTCCAGCATACAAACGGCTTTCGCGCGCGGGAAACCGGGTCCGGAACCGGGAATCGTCGCCCGTTCCCGTGACAACCGGTGTGAAGCCGGGCGGCGGGGGTACGCGAACGGTGATCGTCCGTCCGAACGGAAGGAAGAACCGAGATGAAGCGAACCGCACGGAACCTGCTCGCCGGCTGCGTGGCGGCGGGCGCCATCGTCATGACCGGCGCCGTCCCGGCATCGGCCGCACCGGCCGCGGTCGTGGTGCACCAGGCCGACGACGACGGAGGCACCGTCCAGGACGACAACGACGACAACGGCCTGTGGGGCCTGCTCGGCCTGGTCGGGTTGCTGGGCCTGGCCGGCCTGGTCCGGCGCGGGCCGAAGGCCGACGCGATGGCCGGGTATCCGGCGGCGGCGAGGACTCCGCGCAGGGAGGCGGCTCCGCGCACCACGGCGGCGCCGCCGGTCGAGGCGTACCCGCCGGCCGAGGCGACACCGCCGGCGAACACGTACCCGCCGGCCGAACCCCGGCGCACCCCGCCGGGCGTCTGAGGCTCCGGCCGAAGCGCGCCCGGGCTGCCGGTACCCTGCGTCGGGAACGCCGTGGATATGTGAGTTCCCGGTTGAATCCCGCGTGGGGTGCCGGCGCCGCGCGCTTGAATTTCCGGCTGGATTCCGTGTGGAGTGGCGGCACCGCGAGGCCGAAGTACTCGGGGTCCCAGCCAAAACCCGCTCAAGGCGCCGACACCGCGCACTCGAAACCCCCCGAGCGGCCGTTTCCGGCGAGCGCCCCCCATGCCGCCCCTTCTTCCTCTCCCGCACAGAACGTCCCGGTGCCGCGTGGCACCGGGACGTTCTGTGTTTTCGTGTTCTCCCGATAGCACCGGAGTGTCAGGTCTCGGCACCGAGGAAGCCGCCGATCGGCCGAAACCAGCCCGGCGGCCGCCGCTCAGATTAGCGATGCACCCAGCGCGCAAGAAGTGGTTTTGCGCACTGCCCTTCTTAAGAGTGGCTTTCCGCCCCATGACAAAAGCAGATGATTACCCGATAGTCCCCACACTAAACGTCACGACCGGGTGAAACCCCGGGACCGCACGAGAACCACCCAGTCATACCTTTGGTGAGAAAAATCGGGCCGATTCAGCCTTTCATCGTAACCGATACTCCCGAACGAGTGACGCCGTCACGTGTCGTGATCGGTGCGGTGAATTGCCGGCCACCGGCTTCACGCGAACTTGATGTTTGTTCCGCGGATCCCGCGGCGGCGCGCACCGTGCGAAATCATCGACCCCGCCGATCCCCCGGGATCCGCTCGCGGTAATGGCGTCCGAAGATCACGATGATCGGAGTCGTCATCCGAATTCCGGAGGAGTAGGACATGAAAAGTGCACTGGCTCGGGCGGTCACCGTTTTCCTCACCGCGGCGGCGGTGACCCTGACCGGGGTGGGCGTCGCGACGGCGGGCGGCCCCGGCGGCAGCGGGTCGTCGAGCACCACGAGCGCGGCCGCGGAGGTCCAGAGCCTGCGCGACCAGCTGGCTTCACGAGCGGACGAGGGCAACGTGCCCGGCACGCAGGCGACCCTCGCCGAACTCGACCCGCTGCTCACGGATCTCGCCGAGGGCAACCGGTACACCATCCAGGCCGAGGCCCGCGACACCGCGGCCACGGCCAAGCAGCAGAACGCCGAAGCACGCGAGGGCGTCGACCGGCTGGCCACGGAACTCAAGGCCCGCCAGCAGCTGCCGCCGGTGTCCGCCCTGCTCAACGCGTTGCTGCAGCGGGTCCTGATCTCGCTGTCCGCGCTGGTGAACGACCTTCTCGGCGGGCTGCCCGTCCCGATCGGCTAGGGACCGATCGGAACCCCGGACGGACAGCCGGCGATGGCCCGGTGCGGTTCACCTCCCCGCACCGGGCTTTCGTCGTCTTCGCCCTCACGAAAAAGCCCGGTGCGGCGTGATCCGCACCGGGCTTTCGCGTTCTCCGGCTATTCGTAGACGACGTAGGCGGGCACCGGGCCCAGCGCCAGCACCTGCGCCGGGCTCATCAACGCGGCGCCGCGGCGGGTGTCTTCGTCGAAGAACAGCTTGAACCCGGGCCGCACGTGGTCGGGCTTGGTCTTCATCAGCGTCTTCCACGTCGCCTGCTTGGCCGCGGCCGAGCCGATGCCGTCGACGACCTTCACCGGCGAGACGCCGAGGTGCGGCCGCAGGAGCTCCTCGTCGCGCACCACCGAGGACGCCACCTGGTGGTAGACCATGACCTTGGCGGGCAGGCGGTGCGCTTCGGCCAGGCCGCCGAGGTACCGCGCGACGCCGTCGAGCTCGTCACCGGTCGTGCGCCCGAACTTCTTCCCCGGCACCACGCCCGGCTCGACCGCCCACTCGGGGTCGAGGGCGACGCCGACGTCCGGCTCGGTCAGCCAGCGTTCGTAGGCCTGCACTTCGGGCAGGAAATCGGCGCGGCCGGGCTGGATGTTCAGCAGCAGCAAGCCGTTCAGGGCCCGGGCGGCATCGAGGTAGTCCCGCACGGTCTCCTCCGCGCAGCGGCTGCGGTACATGCCGTCGGCGCCGGGCGAGCGGTGCACGGTGGTCGCGATCAGCTCGACGACCGGCGTGACCGGCCGGTCCGCCGGGAACGCGCGGATCCGTTGGCGCAGCTCGTCGCTCGCCGCCGCGAGGTCACCCGTCATCCGGCCGAGCGCCTTCGCGCCCGGCGCTCCGCAGAAGCCGACGAGCAGGTTCGTCGCGAGCGGGTCCGGCGGGGGCGTCGGCGGGGCGGGGGACGCGGTGACCGGCACGGCGAGGGCGCGCCCCCGCCGTTGCGCACCGCACGCGCTCGCCGCCAGACCCGCGAGCGCGGCGGTGAGCACCAGACGTCGATCGAAGGCGGCGTGTGCCGTTTTCGGGACCATCACGGGGAAATACCCCCGATGATCTTCGCGCAAACGCCTTCGCCGACGATCACCACATCGTGCCGGGGCGCCCTTCGTGATCAAGCCCCCGGCCTGCGGAAACGCGCTTTTTCGGGCCAGGTGGGGGAAAGTCGCGGTCACCCGACCCGGTGCATCGGCCCGCGCGGAGCCGGGGCCGGCACCACACTTCCCGCATGCGTTGCCTTTTCCGGTTCGGTGCCGGGTTCGCCTTGCTCGCCGCGGCGGCCTGCGGTGCTCCCGCTCCCGCGGCGGCACCGGCGCCTCCCCCGGCGCCCGCCGCCACGTCCGTCCGCGTCACGCCCGCGTCCGCGCGCCAGGTCGGCGCCGACGAGCTCGGCCGGGTGCCGATCCTGATGTACCACCGGATCGTCGCGCGGCCGCGGTCGGTGTACGAGCGCACGCCCGAGGACTTCACGGCGGAGCTCGAGCGGCTGGCCGCGGAGGACTACGTCCCGGTCACGACGGCCGAGCTGGCGACCCACCGGCTCGACCTCCCGGCCGGGTCGCACCCGGTGGTCCTGACCTTCGACGACGGCGACCCGAGCGTGTTCGGCCTGACACCGCAGGGGCAGCCCGCGGCGGGGACGGCGGTCCGGATCCTGCTGGACGTCGCGGCCGCGCACCCGCGGTTCCGGCCGGTGGCGAGCCTGTACGTCAACGAGCACCCGTTCGGCGCGGCGGACGGCGGGCCCGAGCTGCGCTGGCTGGCCGGCCACGGCTTCGAGATCGGCAACCACACGCGCCACCACACGAACCTGCGCACGGCGTCGGAAAGCGAAGTCACGACAGCGATCGCCGAGGAGGACGCGGCGCTCCGCGACTACCGGCCCCGCACGCTGGCGCTGCCGTACGGCGTCCACCCGCGGCGCGCGGAGCTGGCGCTGCGCGGCCCGGGCTATTCCTACGACGGCGTGCTGCTGGTCGGCGCCGGTCCGGCGCCGGCGCCGTGCTCCGCCGGGTTCGACCCCGGGGCGATCCCGCGGATCCGCTCGCAGTCGACGGGGTCGGAGGCGGAGTACGGGTCGTCGCACTGGCTCGACGTGCTCGCCTCGCCCAGCGGACATCGGTACACATCGGACGGTGACCCGGCGACGGTGGCGTACCCCCGATCGGGCCCGGCCCCGGCCCCGGCTTGTGCGAGCGTGGGCCTTGCCTACTGAGCCGGCGCGGGTGGATTGGCTGCCGCAGCCCCGGCCCCGCCCGGCCGCGCGGCTCGAGGAGGAGCCCCCGGCGGCGGGAGTACCCCGCCCCCGGCGCCGCCCGCGGTTCCGCCGAGCGGGCGCGGCGGTGCCCGGGCAACGGACGGCCACACCTCCCGAGCCGCGGGCGGCGGTGTCATTGCCGGCCCAGGCGACTCCGGCGGCCGAACCGCGATCCCCCGAGCCGATCGCGCCACATGAACCACGGCCCGCTGTGCCGTTGCTCACCCACGCAACGCCCGCCACCGAACCGCGATGGCCCGAACCGGCAACGCCACCCGAGCCGCGGGCAGCGGCGTCTTCGCCCACCCAGGCAACTCCGGCGACCGAACCACGATCCCCCGAGCCGATCGCGCCACCCGAACCACCGGCAGTGCACCCGCCGGCCCACGCAACTCCCGCGACCGAACCACGGCCACCCCAGCTGATCCCACCAACCGAACCACCGGCCTACACAAGCCCCCCAACCGAACCACTGCCATCCCCAGCAGTCGCGCCACCGGCACCACAACCGATCCCGGCGGCGAGCGAACCTCTGGCGCGAGTGACCGCTCCCCCGGCACCGGCCACTCCCCCGACAACGGCAACGATCGTCTGGCCGGCGGAGCCGGGTCACCCGTCACCGGCGCCGATCCACCCCCTGCTGCCCCCGACGACCCAGCGCGAGCTGGACATCCCGGAGGCGGATCTCCCCCCGACACCACGGAAACCGGTGGCGTGGTGGGCGCCCGCCGTGCTCGTGTTCGCCATCGCTCTCGCCGTCGCCATGCTGCTCATCCCCCGCGCCGCCGAGCCGCGGCAGCTCGGTGGTACTCCCTTGCCGATGTCGCCGGCCGTCGCGCCCGTCACCACGCGGCCGCCGGAGCCCGCCGAACTGCCCGATGGGCCGCCCGTCACCCCCACCGGCTCCGGTACCTGGCACGTCGTCCCCGGCTCCAACACCCTCGCCGGCACCGGGGCCGAAGAACTGACCTACACCGTCGAGATCGAAGACGGCGTCGACGCCCCGGGCTTCGCGGCGCAGGTCGACATGATCCTCGACGACCACCGCGGCTGGATCGGCCAGGGCCGGGTGAAGTTCCGCCGCGAGACCGAACCCCGATCCCGGCCGGAAGTGCGGATCAGCCTCACGACCCCCGGCACGAGCCGCCGGCTCTGCGGGTTCGCCATCCCCTACGATTCGTCCTGCCACCTCAGCCACCGGATCGTCGTCAACCTCGCCCGCTGGGTCCGGGGAGCCCACTCCTTCCCGGACGACCTCGCCGGCTACCGCGCCTACGCGATCAACCACGAAATGGGCCACGCGCTCGGCTTCGGGCACGTCGGCTGCCCCGCCCCCGGCGCCCTGGCGCCGGTGATGATGCAGCAGACCTTCGGCCTCTCCAACACCTACCTCGCCGAGCTCAACCGCGCCGAACCCGGCGCCGCCACGCGGGTCCGGCCGGACGGCGCCGTCTGCCGCCCCAACCCCTGGGTCTCCTGACCGCCCCGACGCCGGCGTCACCACCGACGGGTAACGACTCACCGTCGCCCCGCGTCATCCCAACGAGGTGCGCTCAGTCCCGAAAGAGGTCCTCGAGTCCACCGTGGACCACCCCGCGCAGGGGTGCCGCTGCGCCAGACGGGCAACGCCCGGCCAGCACGAGTGAAGCTCCTTGTCCGCGTGAATCTTTCCTCGCTAGCGTCGGTGGTGCGGGGGACAACGCCGGGCGCCCGGCCCGTTTCGTTGTATCCCAAGGCAAATCGAACGAGGAGTTTCTCGATGACCGCTCTCGACCAGCCCGTGACCCGCACCGCGTACCAGCAGTCGGTCGCCGACTACTGGAACGCGGAGAAGGACCCGGTGAACCTCCGGCTGGGCGATGTCGACGGTCTCTACCACCACCACTACGGCCTCGGCGACTACGACCCGGCCGTCCTCGACACCCCCGAAGACCGGCGCGACGAGGCGATCATCGCCGAAATGCACCGGCTCGAGACCGCACAGGCCGACGTCCTCCTCGACCACCTCGGCCCGATCGGCCCGGGCGACCGGCTGCTCGACGCCGGCTGCGGCCGCGGCGGCACCAGTGTCATGGCCCACCAGCGCTTCGGCTGCCAGGTCGACGGGATCTCCATCTCCGAGCAGCAGGTCGGGTTCGCCAACGCGCACGTGCGGCAGCGCGGGATCGACGGCTCGGTGCGCTACCACCTGAAGAACATGCTCGACACCGGCTTCGAATCCGGGGTGTTCCAGGGCATCTGGAACAACGAGAGCACGATGTACGTCGACCTGCACGAGCTGTTCGCCGAGCACGCGCGACAGCTCAAGCCCGGCGGCCGGTACGTCACGATCACCGGGTGCTACAACGACGTCACCGGTGGCCGGTCGCGGGCGGTGAGCCAGATCGACCAGCACTACATCTGCAACATCCACGCCCGCGGCGACTACTTCAAGGCGTTGTCGGACAACGGGTTCGTCCCGATCACCGTCGTCGACCTGACGGCCGCGACGATCCCGTACTGGGAGCTGCGGGAGAAGTCCTCGGTCGCCACCGGGGTCGAGAAGCCGTTCCTGACCGCGTACCGGGAAGGCAGCTTCCACTACTTGCTCATCGCCGCCGACCGCGTCTGAGGCGGGCGTGCCGAGGGAGAGCACCATGACGACCGGGACCGTGTGTCCACAGTGGACGAGCGGGGGCGCCGCGAGCCTGCTCGCGGGCCCGTTCGGCCTCGGCACGGCCGCGGCGCGGATCGCGACGCAGTTCGCGCCGGCGCCCGGGCAGGACCCGGCCTACGCGGACGTGCCATGGGGTGACGGCAGCGCGCCGCCGCTGTACTGCCCGGTCCAGGGACGGATCGACGACGCCCTCGCCGGGGAGGTCGACCGGCGGCTCGTCGGGTGGGCCGCCGACTGCGGGTTCACCGGTGCGGGCCTCGACCAGATCGCCCACGCCGGGTTCGGCCGGCTGGTGATGCTCGCCCACCCCGACTGCGACGACCCGGACCGGCTGCTCGTCGCGGCGCAGCTGAACGCGACGTGGTGGGCGGCCGACGACTACTACGCCGACGACAGCACGCTGGGCGCGGCGCCGACCGAACTGCCGCCACGCCTGGCGCTCGTCATGGCGGCCATGGACCCGGTCGCGCCGGCCGGGGAGTTCTCGGCGCCCCTCGAAGAGGCGCTCCAGGCAGACCCGATCCTCGTCGGGCTGCACTCCGCGATCGACCACCTGGGCCGGCACGGTTCCCCCGTGCTGGTCCAGCGGGTCTGCTACTCGACGTTCGCGATGTTCGTCAGCTGGGACGCCTACGCGGCGTGGCGTCACACCGGCCGCTACCCACCCGCGTGGGAGTACCTGGCGGCCCGCCAGCACGACAGCTTCTACACGTCGATGACCCTCATCGACGCCGTCGGCGGCTACGAACTGCCCGCGCCGTTCTACTACGACCCGCGCGTGCGGGAGGCGATGATGCGGGCCGGGACGGCGTCGGTGCTGGTCAACGACCTGCATTCGGTGGCCAAGGACGCCGCCGACGAGAAGCCGGTCTGCAACATGGTCCTGCAGATCGCCGCCGACCGGGGCTGCTCGGTCGAGGAGGCGGTCGAGGCCACCGTCGAACTGCACAACAAGATCGTCCACGAGTTCGAGGACGGCCACCGCGAGCTGATGGCGGTGCCGTCGCCGGAGCTGCAGCGGTTCCTCGTGGGTGTCCGTTCGTGGATGGGCGGCGGATTCACCTGGCACGCCACCAACCCTCGCTACCAGTCTTGACCGAGCAATGAACGGATGGTTTTCGCTGTGACTGTCACCGACCCGGTGGAATCCGAGCAAGCGCCGCTGAGCCTCGGGCGGGCCGCGGCCCGCACCCTGGCCACGACGACCAAATCGGTCCCCCAGATGCAGGGCATCTCCTCCCGCTGGCTGCTCAAAGTGCTGCCCTGGGTCGAGGTCTCCGGTGGCGCCTACCGCGTCAACCGCCGCCTGTCCTACTCCGTCGGCGACGGCCGCGTCACCTTCACCACCACCGGCGCCGAGGTCCGCGTCATCCCACCGGAACTGGGAGAGCTGGCGCCGCTGCGCGGCTACGACGACGAGGACGTCCTCGCCGAACTGGCGTCCCGGTTCTCCCAGCACGAGTACGAGCCCGGTGACGCGCTGGTCGAGTTCGGCTCCCCCGCCGACCAGGTGTTCCTCATCGCCCACGGCAAGATCACCAAGGTCGGCACCGGCGCCTACGGCGACCAGACCGTCCTCGGCACCCTCGCCGACGGCGACTACTTCGGCGAAACCGCCCTGACCCACGCCGACGGGATCTGGGAATTCACCGCCAAGGCCGTCACCACCTGCACCGTCCTCTCGCTGCCGAGGGACGTGTTCGAGGACGTGCTGTCGCGTTCG
This sequence comes from Amycolatopsis sp. cmx-4-37, assembly GCA_049998055.1. Classification (GTDB taxonomy): domain Bacteria; phylum Actinomycetota; class Actinomycetes; order Mycobacteriales; family Pseudonocardiaceae; genus Amycolatopsis. Next base: position 737,172 of record JAEBEK010000001.1, read on the forward strand.
GAGACCCTGCAGGCGCACCTGGACGCCTTCGTCGCCGACGGCTCGAGTGCGCGCAACGACCACGGCGAAGCCGAAATCTCCCTCGCCTCCGGCCACGACGGCGAACCCACCCTGCCCGGCACCTTCGTCGACTACGACGCCCAGCCCCGCGAATACGAACTGTCCGTCGCCCAGACCGTCCTACGAGTCCACTCCCGCGTCGCGGACCTCTACAACCAGCCGATGAACCAGATCGAGCAACAACTGCGGCTGACCATCGAAGCCCTGCGGGAACGCCAGGAACACGAACTGATCAACAACACCGGCTTCGGGCTGCTGCACAACGCCGACTTCGCCCAGCGCATCCCCACCCGCACCGGCCCACCCACCCCCGACGACCTCGACGAACTGCTCGCCCTGGTCTGGAAAGACCCCGGGTTCTTCCTCGCCCACCCCAAAACCATCGCCGCGTTCGGCCGGGAATGCACCAAAGCCGGGGTCTACCCCGACGCCGTCGACGTCGGCGGGCACCACGTCCCCGCCTGGCGCGGGGTGCCGATCCTGCCCTGCAACAAGATCCCCGTCACCGACACCCGCACCAGCTCCATCCTGCTGATGCGCACCGGGGAGCAGGCCCAGGGCGTGGTCGGGTTGCACCAGACCGGGTTGCCGGATGAGTACCAGCCGGGGCTGAACGTACGGTTCATGGGCGTTTCCGAGCAGGCCATCATCTCCTACCTCGTGTCGGCCTACTACTCCGCCGCCGTGCTGGTGCCCGACGCGCTCGCCGTGCTGGAAAGCGCCGAACTCGGCCGGGAGGGCTGAGACCGGTGACGGTGACGGAGGAAACGACGTCCGTGCAGCTGTCGCTGAGCGTCACCGCGGCCCGGACGCTGACCACGACGACCAAGACGCTGCCGCAGATGCGCGGCATCACCACCCGCTGGCTGCTCTCCCAGCTGCCCTGGGTCGACGTACCCGCGGGCAGCTACCGCGTCAACCGCCGCCTCACCTACACCATCGGCGACGGCAAAGTCAGCTTCTACGCCACCGGCGCCCGCGTCCAAGTCGTCCCCGCCGAACTCACCGAACTCGAACTCCTGCACGGCTTCGGCGACGAAACGGCGTTGGGAGCGCTGGCCGACGCGTTCGAACAACGCGAGTACGAACCCGGCGCGACGATCGTCGACGCGGGCACCCCGCTCGACACCCTGATCCTCATCGCCCACGGCAAGGTCACCCGCCACGGCCGCGGCGAATACGGCGACGAGACCACCCTCGGCACCGCGACCGACGGCGACCACTTCGGCGCCGAACTCCTCGCCCGCGACGACGCGCGGTGGAACTTCACCGCACGCGCCGCCACCCACGTCATCGCCCTGGTCCTGCCCGCTTCGGCGTACGCCCGGCTCAACGGCCGATCGGAATCGCTGCGCAACCACGTCGCCGAAGCGATCGGGCGGCCGCGGAAACCCCAGAACGCCAAGGGCGAGGCCAGCATCGACCTCTCCGCCGGCCACGACGGCGAACCGATCCTCTCCGGCACCTACGTCGACTACGACCCCTCACCCCGCGAATACGACCTCGCCGTCGCCCAAACCGTGCTGCGCGTCCACAACCGCGTCACCGACCTCTACAACCACCCCATGAACCAGCTCGAACAACAGCTGCGGCTCACCGTCGAAGCACTGCGGGAACGCCAGGAACACGAACTGGTCAACAACACCGACTTCGGGCTCCTGCACAACGCCGATCTCAAGCAGCGGCTCACCACCCGCAGTGGTCCGCCCACGCCGCTGGACCTCGACGACCTGCTGTGCCGGCGGCGCAAGACGAAGTTCTTCCTCGCCCACCCCCGCGCGATCGCCGCGTTCGGCCGCGAATGCACCCGGGCGCGGGTCTACCCCGACCCGGCGATCCTCGACGGCAAACGCGTCCAAACCTGGCGCGGCGTCCCGATCCTGCCCTGCGACAAGATCCCCGTCACCGACACCGGCACCACCTCGATCCTCGCCCTGCGCACCGGCGAAGACGACGCCGGCGTCATCGGCCTACGCCCCCAAGAACTCCCGGACCAATACCAACCCGGCCTCAACGTCCGGTTCATGAACATCAACGACCGCGCCGTGACGTCCTACCTGGTCAGCGCCTACCACTCCGCCGCCGTACTGGTCCCGGACGCCCTCGGCGTGCTCGACCACGTCGAAACCGGCTCATGAGCCGCCCGGGGCCGTCGGCGATGTTCCCCTTGTAGCGGCGCACGTCCGGATCGCCCGCCCGGGGGTGCGCGCACACGCCGTGCGGGTGTCCGAAATGGTCGCTCATGGTCGCCTGCACGACCTTGCGCACCCCGGCGGAGCCGACGCCGTCCACCGCCCGGGCGAGCCCGCGCGGCGCAGCACCGCTGCGGCAGGCCGGGCGGAGTGCCGAACGCGCCGTCGAGGCCGTTCGCGTTGAGCCCGAGGCCCGCTGAGTTCACGCCGTGGCGGCCGACCTGCCCCGCCTCCCCCTGCATGATCACCGTCGGCTGGGGCGGCTGCACGATCCGGATCAGCACGGTCGTGGCCTCGGTCTCCGCCCGCCGGTCCCAGTTCTCCGGGAAGCCGCCGGCGTGGTTGAGCGCGAGCACCTCCGGCGATTGTAGTGACCATTACAGACCTTGCGGCGAATGACTGATGCGTTACTATGTAGTCATTCCTACAGGGAAGTCAATAATTGACATGGACACTACAGAGCTGTCACTGCAGGACCGGATCACCGGCCGGCTGGCCTTGATGTCGAAGGCGGAGCGGAAGGTCGCGGAGTACCTGCGCACCCACAGCCGCGAAGCCATCTTCGCCACCGCCGAGCAAATCGCGGCGGCCGCCGGCACCAGCGACGCGACCGTCGTCCGGACGGCCCGCTCGCTGGGGTACGCGGGCCTGCTGGAACTGCGGCACAGCCTGACCCGGCAGGTGGTGCGGGCCACGAGCCCGACGCCGCCGCCCGGACGACCGGACGATCGGGTGTCGGCCACCGCCGCCCTGCTCGACCGGGTCTTCACCGAAGCGGCGCAGCGGCTCGCGGACACCTGGCGGCTCACCACCGAGGCCGCGTTCGACACGGCGGCCACCACCCTCGCCGACGCCCGCGACGTGCTCGCCTTCGGCATCGGGCCGTCCGAATCGGTCGCCGCCTACCTCGCTCTGCGGCTGCGCCGCATCGGCCGGCGCGCCCGGGTCAGCGGCGCCACCGGCTTCCGCCTGGCCGACGACCTGCTCGAGCTCGGCCGCGGTGACGTCGTCGTCCTGTACTCCCCCGGCCGGCTGCTCGCCGAGCTGGAGATCGTGCTCGACCACGCCGCCGCCGTCGGCGCGCGGGCCGTGCTGATCTCCGACTCCCTCGTGCCCGTGTACGCCGACCGCGTGCACGCGTCGCTGTTCTCCGTGGACAGCCCCACCGGCTCCACCGGCGAAGGCCTGCCGGCCCAGGTGCTCACCGACGCCCTCGTGCTCGCGGTGCGCGCGAAGGACGAGGCCCGCGCCACCGAGCGCGCCGAGCTGCTGACCGGGCTGCGGTCCGAGCTCAGCCAGACCCGAACCACCCGCCAACCCCGGAAAGAGAGCCCGTGAGCGCGACGACCGACGAAATCACCCGCGTCGAGGCCGGTACCGCCCGCAACTACCACCCGCTGCCGGTCGTGCTGACCGAGGGGCAGGGCGCCTGGGTCACCGACGTGGAGGGCCGGCGCTACCTCGACCTGCTCGCCGGGTACAGCGCCCTGAACTTCGGCCACGGTGACAAGGAGCTCCTCTCCGTCGCCCACGAGCAGCTGGACCGGCTCACGCTGACCAGCCGCGCGTTCCACCACGACCGGCTCGGCACGTTCAGCGAAGAACTGGCCGCTTTGGCGGGCATGGACCTGGTGCTGCCGATGAACACCGGCGCCGAAGCCGTCGAGACGGCGATCAAGGTCGCGCGGAAGTGGGGCTACACGGTCAAGGGCGTGCCCGCCGGACGCGCGCGGATCATCGTGGCGGGCGGCAACTTCCACGGCCGCACCACCACCATCGTCGGCTTCTCCGGCGATCCGGTCGCCACCGCGGACTTCGGCCCGTTCACGCCGGGGTTCGACACCGTCCCGTTCGGCGACGCCGAAGCCCTGCGCGCGGCCATCACCGAAGACACCGTCGCGGTGCTGATCGAACCGGTGCAAGGGGAAGCGGGCGTGCTCCTGCCGCCGGAGGGCTACCTCACCGCCGTCCGCGAAGCCTGCACCGCCGCCGACGTCCTGATGATCGCCGACGAGATCCAGTCCGGGCTCGGCCGGACCGGGCACACCTTCGCCTGCGAACACTTCGGCGTGGTGCCGGACGTCTACCTGCTCGGCAAGGCGCTCGGCGGCGGCCTGGTCCCGCTGTCGGCGGTGGTGTCGCGCCGCGAGGTGCTGGGGGTGCTGCAGCCGGGCCAGCACGGCAGCACGTTCGGTGGCAACCCGCTGGCCTGCGCCATCGGCACCGCCGTCGTCCGCAAGCTCGCGACCGGCCGGCCCCAGCGCCGGGCCGCCGAGCTGGGCGAGGTCTTCGCCGGGCTCCTCACCGGACTGCCGAACGTCGGGGAAGTGCGCACGCTCGGCCTCTGGGCCGGCGTCGACGTCCTCGGCCGCAGCGGCCGCGACGTGTGCGAAGGGCTGCTCCGGCGGGGCGTGCTGGCGAAGGACGCCCACGGCTCGACGATCCGGCTCGCGCCGCCGCTGGTGATCGACGAGGCGGACCTGCGGCACGCCGTCACGCAGCTCGCCGAGGAGCTCCGCTCGTGAAGGACTTCCTGCGCGGCCACGCGGAGCTCGTCGAGGAGGACGGCCGGATCGTCCCCCGCCGGCTGCCCGCCGGATCGCTGCACCCGCGGCTCGACGACGTCGCGCGGATGCCCGCCGGGGTGCGGCTGGAGTTCAGCACCGACGCCCGCGGCTTCGGCTGGGACGTCAAGACCGACGGGGACGTCGACGTCGTGGTCGACGGCGACCTCGTCAGCCGCTCGCCCACGGTCGACGTCGGCGACTTGCCGGCCGGCCGCAAACGAGTGACGATCTGGCTCCCGCAGTCGAGCTACGTCAGCCTGGGCGAATTCAAGCTCGAAGGCGAACTGACGCCCGTGCCGGAGGGCCCGCGCTGGATCGCGTACGGCAGCTCGATCACCCAGTGCCGGCTGGCCGCCGGGCCGTCGGAGACCTGGCCCGCCCTGGTGGCGACCGAACTCGGCTGGTCCTTGCGCTGCCTCGGGTTCGCGGGCGAGTGCCACCTCGATCCCGTGGTGGCCCGGTACATCCGCGACACCGAGGCGGAGGTGATCAGCCTCTGCGTCGGCGTCAACATCCACGGCGCCGCGTCGTTCTCCGCCCGTTCGCTCGGGCCCGCGCTCGAAGGGTTCGTCCGCACGATCCGCGACGGCCATCCGGACACCCCGATCCTGCTCACCACTCCCCTGCACGTCCCCGACCGCGAGCGGCAGCCCAACGCGCTCGGGCTCACCCTCGCCGACGTGCGGGCGGAGGTCGCGCACGCCGGCCACGGCCTGCCCGTCGTCGACGGCCCGTCGATCCTCGGCCCGGCCGACGCCGGGCTCCTCACCGACGGCCTGCACCCCGGCGCCGACGGCTACCGCCTGATCGCCGAGCGGATGCGGCCGCACCTCGCCGCGCTGCTCCCCGAAACCGAAGGACGCCACCCGTGAAGATCCTCGTCCTGCCGGGCGACGGCATCGGCCCCGAGATCACCGACGCCACCCTCGACATCCTCGCCGCCGCCGACCGCCTCCTGGGCCTCGGCCTGGAGTTCGAGACCCGCGCCATCGGCCTCGCGTCGCTGGAATCCGAAGGCACCACCCTGCCCACCGACGTGCTCACCCGGATCCCGCAGGTGGACGGCGTGCTGCTCGGCCCGGTGTCGCACTACGAGTACCCGCCGCGCGCCGAGGGCGGCATCAACCCGTCGGCCGAGCTGCGGACGGTGTTCGAGCTGTTCGCCAACGTCCGGCCGTGCCGCTCGCGCCCGGAACTGAGCGTCCTGCGGGCCCCGATGGACCTGGTCATCGTGCGCGAGAACACCGAAGGCTTCTACTCCGACCGCAACATGCACGCGGGCACCGGCGAGTTCATGCCCGACCCGGATCTCGCGCTGTCGGTCCGCAAAGTGAGCGCGAAGGCCGCCGAGCGGGTGGCCGTCGCGGCGTTCGACCTGGCGCGTGGCCGCCGCCGCAAGGTGACCGCGGTGCACAAGGCCAACGTGCTCAAGCTGTCCGACGGGCTGTTCCTGCGCGAGGTCCGGAAGGTCGCTTCGCGGTACCCGGACGTCGAGCTGGAAGAGCTGATCGTCGACGCGACGGCCGCCCTGCTGATCCGCACCCCGGACCGCTTCGACGTCCTGGTCACCACCAACATGTTCGGCGACATCCTGTCCGACGAAGCGTCCGAGCTCTCCGGCGGCCTCGGCCTCGGCGGATCGATCAACGCCGGCCACGACCTCTGCGTCGGGCAGGCCCAGCACGGGTCCGCGCCCGACATCGCCGGGCTCGGCGTCGCGAACCCGACGTCGCTCATCCTCTCCGCGGCGATGCTGCTCGACTGGCGCGGCCGCCGCGACGACCACCCCGGCCTGGTCAAGGCCGCCGAGCTGATCACCACCGCCGTCGACACCGTGCTCGACGACCCCGCCACCCGCACCCGCGACCTCGGCGGCACCCTCGGCACGGCCGGGTTCGCCGAGGCCGTCGCCCACGCCCTCACCAAGACTGGAGCCCGATGATCCTGTCCGTCGACCCGGCCACCGGCACCGAGCTGGCCCGGTTCACGCCGCAGTCCACCGTGGACATCGAGACCGCGCTCGACGCGGCCACCGGCGCCCAGGCGCGCTGGCGCACCCTCGACGTCACCGAACGGGTGGGGCTGCTGCGGGAGCTGGCCCGCGTTCTCCGTGCGGGCAAGGAGAAGTACGCGCGGCTGATCACCGCGGAGATGGGCAAGCCGTTCGCCGAGGCCGAAGCCGAGATCGAGAAGTGCGCGGTCACGTGCGAGCACTACGCCGGGCAGGCGGCGACCTACCTCGCCGACCGGCCGATCCCGCCCGACAGCGTGGTCGTGCACGACCCGCTCGGCGTGGTGCTGGCGGTGATGCCGTGGAACTACCCGTTCTGGCAGTTCTTCCGCTTCGCCGCGCCCGCGCTCGCCGCGGGCAACGGGATCGTCCTGAAGCACGCGGGCAACGTGCCGCAGTGCGCGCTGGCCATCGCCGACGTCGTGCGGGACGCCGGCACGCCCGACGGGCTCGTGCGGGTGCTGCTGGTGGAAGCCGACGCCGTCGCGGGGCTCATCGCCGACGACCGGATCGCGGCCGTCACCTTCACCGGGTCGACGCAGGTCGGCACGATCATCGCCGCGCAAGCCGGTGCCGCGCTGAAGAAGCAGGTGCTGGAGCTGGGCGGGTCCGACCCGTTCGTCGTGCTGGCCGACGCCGACGTGCCCGCAGCCGCGGCCACCGCCGTCCAGGCCCGGTTCGTCAACGGCGGCCAGAGCTGCGTCAACGCCAAGCGGTTCATCGTCGAAGCCGCCGTGGCCGACGAGTTCGTCCGGGAGTTCACCGCCGCGGCCGCCGCTCTCGAGGTCGGCCCGCTGGCGCGGGAGAACCTGCGCGAGACGCTGCACGACCAGGTCCGCCGCAGCGTCGACGCGGGTGCTTCCCTGCTGCTGGGCGGAAACCCGGCTGACGGACCCGGGTACTTCTACCCGCCGACGGTCCTCGACCACGTGACGCCGGGCATGGCGGCGTTCGACGAGGAGACGTTCGGGCCGGTGGCCGCGATCACGCGGGTCGCCGACGCGGACGAGGCGATCGCGCTGGCCAACCGCACCGAGTTCGGTCTCGGCGCGGCGTTGTGGACGCGCGACCTCGACCGGGCCGCCGCGCTGGTGCGCCGGTTCGACGCCGGTGCGGTGTTCGTCAACGGGATGGTCGCCTCCGACCCGCGCCTGCCGTTCGGTGGCGTCAAGAAGTCCGGGTACGGCCGGGAGCTCGGTGCCGAAGGGATCCGCGAGTTCACCAACACCAAGACCGTGTGGCGCGGGCCGGGGTCGACGTCGTTCCCGCCGGCGGTCCTGCGCCCGGAGTCCCTGGCCGCGCACAACCGCGGTGGCGGCGCGAGCACCGTTCCGCTGGTGACGCGGGCGATCGGCGCGCGGGCGTTCCTCAACGGCACCACGCACTTCGAGGGCGGCGCGGGCATCCCGCTGCACACGCACAACTGCCCGGAGAGCGTGGTGATCCTCGAAGGCTCGGCGATCGTGGAGATCGACGGCACCGAGTACCACCTCGAGCGGTTCGACACGACGTATGTCGACGCGGGCACCCCGCACCGGTTCCGCAACGCGTCGGCGACCGAGCCGATGCGGATCCTGTGGACGTACGCGTCGGTGGAGGCGACGAGGACGATCGTCGAGACGGGCGTGACCACCCGCGTCGACGCCGAACACGCGATAGGTTGAAAACTTGCGCTTGACGCAATTATGGGTTTCCAAAGTTGCGTGGCGTGAACACCTGTGCGGCTCCTAACTTCGTACTCGTACCGAGTTCCCCGAAGAAGGAGCAGCACCATGCACGTGTTCGTCACCGGCGCGACCGGCTGGATCGGCTCGGCCGTCGTCGACGAGCTGCTCGGCGCCGGGCACGAGGTCACCGGCCTCGCCCGCTCGGACGCCGCCGCCCTCGCCCTCGCCGAGAAGGGCGCCCGGGTCCGGCGCGGAGACCTCGACGATCTCGACGGTCTCCGCGACGGCGCCCTCGACGCCCAAGGTGTCGTGCACCTCGCCAACAAGCACGACTGGGCCAACCCCGCGGAGAACAACCGGACCGAGCGAGCCGCGATCGAGACGCTCGCCGGCGCGCTCGCCGGTACCGGCCACCCCTTCCTCCTCGCCGCCGCGATGGCGGGCCTGGTCCGGGGCCGGCCCGCGGCGGAAACCGACGTGTCCCCCGCGGTCGGCCCGGACTCCATGCGCGGCGGCGGCGAGAACCTCGCGCTCGAGTACGTCGCGAAGGACGTCCGGGTGGCGAGCGTCCGCTTCGCGCCGTCGGTGCACGGCACCGGCGATCCCGGCTTCCTGGCGGCCGTCACGGCGGCGGCCCGCAAGCACGGCGTGTCCGGTTACCTCGGCGACGGCACCACGGCGTGGTCCGCGGTCCACCGCCCTGCCGCGGCGCAGCTGATCCGTCTCGGCCTCGAAAGCGCGCCGGCCGGGTCTCGGCTGCACGCCGTCGCGGAAGAAGCCGTCACCACCCGGGCAATCGCCGAGGCGATCGGGCGCGCGCTCGACGTGCCGGTGGTTTCGCTCGCCCCGGAGAACGCCGTCGAGCACTTCGGGTTCATCGGCCGGTTCTTCGGCCTGGACATGTCCGCGTCGAGCGCGCACACCCGCGAGCTACTCGGCTGGACGCCGTCCGGGCCGACGCTGGTCGAGGACATCGAAGCGGGTGCGTACGCATGACGGTAACCGCGTTCATGCTGGTGAAGACCACACCGGAGTGGCTGGCCCTGACGGTCGAGCAGCGGATCGAGGCGTTCCGCACCGAGATCGTCCCGGCGGTCGAGGAGAAGGCGAAAGACGTCCGGTCGCGGTTCTACGACACCGAGTTCTACTCGGCACGCGTGACCGACGTGTGGGTGTGGGAGGCCGCCGACCACGAGGCGTACCAGCGCCTGATCGACGCCCTGCGCGAGACACCGTTCTGGGACCGCTGGTTCGAGGTCGCCGAGATCCTGGTCGGCGTCGAAAACGGGTACGCGAAGAACTACGGCGTCGACCCGGTCGCGAGCATCACCACGTAAGCCCGGGAGTACGCGCGTGACAGGGAGGTCAGAGCACGAACCCGGTCGGGAAGGGGTCGTCCGGGTCGAGGAGGTAGGTGGCCGTGCCGGTGATCCACGCCCGGCCCGAAAACTCGGGGATCACCGCCGGCACCCCTCCGACCTCCGTCTCCGCCACCAGCTCGCCGGTGAACGTCGTCCCGATGAACGAACTGTTCTCGAACGGCGTGTGCAGCGGCAGCTCGCCGCGCGCGTGCAGCTGGGCCATCCGGGCGGACGTGCCCGTGCCGCAGGGCGAGCGGTCGAACCAGCCCGGGTGGATCGCCATCGCGTTGCGCGACGCCCGCGCGTCCGAACCCGGGGCGAGGAACTGGACGTGCTTGCAGCCGCCGATCAGCGGGTCGGCCGGGTGCTTCGGCGGGCGCTGCTCGTTGATCGCGGCCATGATGTCCAGGCCGGCGCCGAGGATCCGGTCCTTTTCGGACCGTTCGAACGGGATGTCCACTTGGGACAGTTCGAGGATGGCGTAGAAGTTCCCGCCGTAGGCCAGGTCGTAGCGGACCTGACCCAAGCCGGGCACGGAAACCACGGCGTCGCGCTCGGCGAGGAACGACGCGACGTTGCGCAGCTTGACCCGCTCCGCCCGCCCGTCGCGAACGGTGACCTCCGCGTGCACGAGCCCGGCCGGGGTGTCCAGGCGCACCACGGTCGTCGGCTCGGTCACCTCGACCATACCGGTCTCCACCAGCACCGTCGCGACGCCGATGGTGCCGTGGCCGCACATCGGCAGGCACCCCGACACCTCGATGTAGACGACGCCCCAGTCGGCGTCGTCCCGGCACGGCGGCTGCAGGATCGCGCCGCTCATCGCGGAGTGCCCGCGCGGCTCGTGCATCAGGAACTGCCGGATGTGGTCGAGGTGCGCCATGAAGTACCGGCGGCGCTCGGCCGTGGTGGCGCCGGGGATCGTGCCGACGCCGCCGGTCACCACCCGCGTCGGCATGCCTTCGGTGTGCGAGTCGACGGCCGTGATCGCGCGTGACGACCGCACCTACGCCACCCCCAGCGAAGCCAGCGCGCGGCCCATGTCGGCGCGGACCTGCTCGCGCTGGCCGTCCGAGAGCGGCCCCCGCGGCGGCCGGCACGGCCCGCCGTACCGGCCGACCAGGTCCATGCCGAGCTTGATGGCCTGGACGAACTCGGTGCGCGAATCCCAGCGGAACGCGGCCACCAGCGGTTCGTACAGCGCGCGGGCTTCGTCGAGCTTGCCCGCCGTGGCCAGCTCGAACAGGCGCGCCGACTCGGCCGGGAAGACGTTGGGGAACCCGGCGAACCAGCCGGTCGCGCCCATCAGCAGGCTTTCCAGGACGACGTCGTCCGCGCCGCTGATGACGGCCAGCTCCGGGGCGCGTTCGCGGATCTCCAGCACACGCCGGACGTCGCCGGAGAACTCCTTGACGGCGACGACGTTGTCGATCTGCGCGACCTCGGCCAGGAGGTCGGGCGTGAGGTCGACCTTGGTGTCGAAGGGGTTGTTGTAGACCATCACCGGCAGCCCCACCGACGCCACCGCCTCGAAGTGGGCGAGCACCTCGCCGCGGTTGGCGCGGTAGAGCGTCGGCGGGAGGCAGAGGACGCCGTGCGCGCCGTCTTCGGCCGCCGCCTCCGCCCACTGCTTCGCTTGGTGCGCGCCGGGTCCGTGGACGCCGACGACGACGATCCCATCGGTCCCGACGGCCTCGATCGCGGTGCGGGCCACGCGGCGGCGTTCGTCGTCGGTGAGCGAGGAGTACTCGCCGAGGGAGCCGTTCGGGCCGACGCCGCGGCAGCCGTTCTCGACGAGCCAGCGGCAGTGCTCGGCGTAGGCGTCGTAGTCGACGGCCAGCCCGGCGGGGGCGGAGTCGTCGGTTTTGTACGGCAGCGCGGCGGCGACGACCACGCCGCCGAGGTCGCGGGTGCTCATGGGGTCTCCTTCGGGTCGGCGAGCTCGCCCAGGCGGATCGGCTGGGCGATCGGACGGTGGTGGCGTTCGGCGCCCCCGCACAGTTCGGCGACGGTGGGCCCGCAGATCCGGCCCTGGCACGGGCCGAGCCCGGCGCGGGTGCCGAGCTTGAGGGCGTGCGGCCCGGGTGTCGCCGGGTCGGCGGCGGCGGTCCTCAGTTCTTCGTACGAGGTTTCCTCGCAGCGGCAGACGATCGTGTCGTCGCGCAGCCAGCCGCGCCAGGCGGCGCCGATCGGGTGGGCGGCCGTCAACCGGCGTGCGAACGCGCGGGTGCGGTCGCGCTCACGCAGCAGCGCACGGCCCGGCGTACCGCCGGCGGCGACGCATCCGGCGACCGCGCCCTCCGCTCGTGCGGCGTCGGCACCGCCGATCCCGGTGATCTCGCCGGCGGCGAACACGGTGGTCACGCTGGTGCGCTGAGCTGTGTCGACCGCCACGAACCCGCCGTCGAGGACGCACCCGGCGGCGACGGCCAGTTCGGGTTGCGGGGTGAAGCCGTGTCCGACGCAGACGGCGTCGACCTCGTGGAGCCGTTCGGTGCCGGGCACGACCGACCAGTCGGCGCGGAGCCGGGCGGTGACGACCTCGCGGACCCGGTCGTCCCCGCGCGCTTCGACGACCGCGCGGCCGAGGTGGTACGGGACGCGATGGCGGATGAGTGTGGCGGCGTAACGGGCGAGTTCGCCGGTCTTGCGCACCCCGACGCCCCATCCTTCGAGGACGGTCTTGGCGGGGTTGGCTTCGAGGACGGCGACGACGTCGGCGCCGACGTCGAGCAGCGATCCGGCGACCGGCAACAGGAACGGCCCGGCCCCGGCGACGAGCACCCGCCGTCCGACGGCGACCCGCTCCCCCTTGGCCAGCGCCTGCGCGGCGCCCGCGGTGAAGACGCCGGGCAGCTGCCAGCCGGGGAAGGGCAGGGTGCGGTCGTGCGCGCCGGTGGCGAGGATCAGGGCGTCGGGCTCGAGGGTGTGCCGCTCCCGGCCGGAGCCGTCGGCCGGGCCGCGCAGGACGTGAACCCGTCCGTTGTGGAGAGCCCAGACCGTGCTTTCCGGCCACCATTCGCACCGGCTCAACAGTCGCTCGAAGCCGGGTTGCCGCGCTCCGTACAGCGTCCGGTGGTACTGCCCGCCGGGAGCGTCCGACTGGTCCAGCACCGTCACTCGCGCTCCGGCTCGCAGCGCGTGCTCGGCGGCCGCGAGGCCGGCCGGTCCGGCGCCGACGATCACCACCCGCGTCATGCGTCCTCCTGGCGGGACTGGGTGCGGATCTCGTCACCGTCGGCGGCGCGACGGCGGCAAGCGCGGACGTCGGGCACCCCGTTCACGGTCACCAAGCAGTCGAAGCACGCGCCGATCCCGCAGAACACGCCGCGGGGCGCCCCGGACCCGGTGGTGCGCCACGACCGCCGCCCCGCGGCCAGGAGCACCCCGGCCACGGTCTGTCCCGGGACGCTTGGCACCGGCTCGCCGTCGACGCTGATGATCACGCCACCACCGCCGGCCGGTCCACCGTGAACTCGTCCACCGGCATCGACGGCGACGCCCCGGTCAGCAGTTCGCGCAGGAGCCTCGCCGTGCCGACGCTCAGGCCGATGCCCGCGCCCTCGTGTCCCGTCGCGTGCCAAAGGTTCCCCAAGCGCGGGTCCTCGCCCAGGACCGGGAGGTGATCGTCCACATAGGGCCGGAAGCCGCCGTAGGCCCGCATCACCGCCGCGTCGGCCAGCGACGGGAACAGCCGCAGCGCCTTGACCGCGATGGCGCTCAGCACGTCCGGCACGATCGTGTCGTCGAAACCCACGCGGCGGCGTGACGAGCCGATCAGGATCGTGCCACCCCGCGTCGACTCCACGACGGCGGACGTCTGCAGCTCGCCGTCGCCGGAGCCGACCGCCCCGACGTAGTCGGCGTCGTAGACCTTGTGCCGCACCACCCCGGGCATCGGCGTGGTCACCAGCACCTCGCCGCGCCGGGGCCGGACCGCGATCGGGGCGCCCAGGCGCGCCGAGACCTCGCCCGCCCACGGGCCCGCCGCGTTGACGACGACGTCGGCGTCGAAGACCTCGCCCGGGACGCGGACCCCGGTGATCCGGCCGCCGCGGACGACGGCGCCGGTGACCTCGGTGCCGGTACGCAGGCGGGCGCCGTGCGCGAGGGCCGAGCCGAGCAGCGCCAGGGTCGCGCCGGCCGGCTGGACCTGCGCGTCCTCCGGGTAGCGGACCGCCGCGGTCACTTCGCGGGTCAACGCGGGTTCGGCCGCCGCGAGGTCCACTGTGGACAGCGTCTCCGTCCGCACCCCGGCCGCGGCCTGATCGGTGGCGAACGCCGTGAGCGCGCGGGCGCCGGCTTCCGTGGTGGCCACGACGATGCCGCCCTTGGGGTCGAACTCGCAGGCGTCGCCGAGTTCGGCCGCGATCTCCGGCCACAGCCGGGCCGAAAGCCGCGCGAGCCGGAGCTCGGCGCCCGGCCCCTTGTCCGAGACGAGGAGGTTGCCTTCGCCGTGCGAAGTGGTGCCGCCCGCGGGCCGGCCACGGTCGACGACCAGGACGTCGAACCCGGCGAGGCTCAGCTCCCGGGCGCACGCCGCCCCGACGACGCCCGCCCCGATCACCACCACCCGCGTTCGGTTCATCGACCCTCCGGTGTTCGGTAAATCGAACGATCGGAGGTTAAGACTCCGAAGCCGGAGGTGTCAATCTCCCAAGACGGGATGCGGCCGCCCGTCGAGCCGTTCGTCGGCTCGGTACTGCAGGAGCAGCACCGAGTGCACCGGGGCCTCGAGCGCGGTGTAGCTGTGCGGCTCGCGGGCGTCGAAGGCGACGTAGTCCCCGGGCCCGAGGTCGACGGTCCGCCCGCCGACCTCGACGCGCAGCCCGCCGGCCTGGACGACGGTGTGCTCGACCCCGACGTGCCCCTGCGACCGCTGCGGCGCGTCGCCCCGGACGACCTGGTCGTAGACCTCGAAAACGCTGTTCTCGGCTTCGATCCGGCGCAACGGCCGCAGGTCGATGCCCTCGCCGCGGAGCACTTCGACGTCGGCCGCGCGCACCACGGTCAGCCCGCCGCGGGGCCGGTGGTCGAGCAGGTCGGAGATGGCCACCTCGAGGGCGCGCGAGAGGCTGAAGACGGTCTCGATGGTCGGGTTGCCGGCGCCGGCTTCCAGCTGCGAGAGAGTCGCCTTGCCGATCCCGGACCGCCGCGAAAGCTCGGACAGCGACAGGCCCCGCGCCGCCCGCGCGGCCCGCAGGTTGACGGCGAGCATGTCCCGGATCGACGGGCTGCCGTCTTCGGCCACGGAGGTCCCGCCGTTCGGTAAAGCGTCCATCGAGCCCGGTCTCCGTTCGGTTTGCCGATCGGGGCAGGGACATGATGCCACGGCGGGCGCCGTGCCAGAATTCAGCGCGCCCGATCACCACCCTGGGGGAACCGTCCGTGGACATCTCGATTTCGTTCGTCTTCACGCCCGAACTGGCGAAGCAGTCGTTTCGCGCCTGTCACCCGAGCGCCCCGGTGGCCCGGTGGCTGCCCGCCGGGATCTACGTGGTGCTCGGAGTGCTGGCGCTGGCCGAAGCTCTCCGGGGCGCGGAGCCGGACCCGGTCGGGCTCGCCGTCGGCGGCGTGGTCCTCCTGCTGGGTCTCGGCTGGCCGGTCATCCAGGCGCGGCGGATCAATCGGCGGTTGCGGGCCTACACCGAGCCGGGGACCACCCGGCTCGTCCTGACCGACGCCGAGTACGCGGCCGAAGCTCCCGGGCGGACGGTGACCCTGCTGTGGACGACGTTCAAGAGCGTCGCGCTGGTCCGGGGGTTCTGGGTCCTGAAGATCGAGGCCGAGGGCAAGGTCGCGTTCCCGGCGAACGCCCTCGACGCCTCGCAGACCGAGGTGTTCCGGGCGGCCATGCGCGAAAAAGGCCTGCTGGCCGGCTCACCGGCCTAGCCACCGCCGGTAAGCGGGCAGGTCGACGTTGCTGCCGCACACGATGGTGACCACGTCGAGCCCGGCGAACCGAGCACGGTCCTCGAGGATCGCCGCGAGCCCGAGCGCCGCCGACGGCTCCACCACCAGGCCGGCGTGCTCCAGGAACAACCGCATCCCCGCGATGATCGACGTCTCCTCCACCAGGACGGCGTCGTCGGCGACGACGAGGAGGTCGGCGAGGGCCTCCGGGATGGGGAACCGGCCCGCGACGCCGTCGGCGATCGTGTCGGCCGAGTCCGTCGTGACGACACGCCGCTCGCGCCAGGACAGGGTCATCGCCGGGGCGCCCGCCGGCTGGACGGTGAGCACCGACGTCCCGGGGGCGAGGCTCCGCAGGACGTGACCGACCCCGGCGGCCAGCGCCCCGCCGCCGAGGGCGATGAGGACCGCGTCGAACGGGCCGGCGTCCGCCAGCTCGAGGCCGATCGTCGCCGCGCCTTCGCAGGTCTCGACGTCCAGGCTGTCTTCGACCAGCCGGACGCCCCGCTCTTTCGCGAGGGCGGCCGCCCGCTCGCGGGCCACCTCGAAATCGCCGTCCACCAGCTCCAGTTCGGCGCCGAGCGCCCGGATGCGCTCGAGCTTCGCCGCGGGCGCGAGCCGCGACGCGACGACGGTGACGTCGATCCCGCGCGCTCGTCCGGAGAGGGCGAGGGCCTGGCCGAGGTTGCCGGCGCTGGCGCACACGGCGGCCCGTTCGCCGCGCTCGGCGAGACCGGTCACGACGAGTTCGGTGCCGCGGCCTTTGAAGCTGCGGACGGGGTTCGCGGTTTCGAGCTTGATGCTCACCCGGCAGCCGAGTGCGCGGTCCAGGGGTTCGCAGCGGTATAGCGGGCTGTCGAGGAAGACCGGGTCGATCACCCGGCGGGCGGCCCGGATCCGGTCGAGGTCGAGGCGCGTTTCCGGCACGGTTCCGGAGCATAGTCACGCGCGCGGGCCGCCCACCCGGTCATCGGCGCGGCAGCCGTGTCCTGAACGACCCTTTCACCGCGCCTGACGCGGTGAAAGGGTCGTTCATGACGTCCGGCTGAGGTTCGCGGGTCCGGACCGCCCAGCGGGTCAGCCGCGGGAGGGGCGCGACCGCGACCAGGAACACCGCCGCGACCAGCACCCACCCCAGCGCACCCAGGCCGCCGACCGCGAGGGTGAACACCGCCGGGCCGGCCATCTGGACCGTCGCCGTGGCCGCCTCGCTCGCTCCTTGATAAGCCCCCTTCGCCTCTTCACGCATGAGCCGCACCGACAAGCCCCAGTTCGCGGCCACGTAGCTCAGCTCGCCCACGACGTGCAGCACCGCGGCGAGCACCACCACCGTCACCGCGCCCGCTCCCGCGCCGCCGGACGTCGTCGCCAGCAGCAGGCAGCTCGCCGCGAGCACCGCGCCGGACACCACCGCGGTCCGGGCCGCCCGGGCCGGGGTGCGCCCGAACCGGGCGAAGGGCACCTGGAACACCGCGATGCCGACCGAGCTGAGCGCGACCACGAGGCCGCCCAGCCCCAGCGGCAGCCGCGTCGAGCCGGACAGCCACAGCGGCAGCCCGGTCGACAACATCCCCCAGCACAGGGACAGCACCGCGGTAACCCCGGCGACACACAGGTACGGCCGGTCGCGCAGCACCGCCCGGACGCCGGATCGCCGCGAGGGGACCGCGGCGGGCTCGGGCACCAGCAGCGTCGTGCCCGCCAGGACCAGGAAGCTCACCACGTTGCCCGCGATGGCCCAGGTGTACGCCCACGGCGCGTCGGCCGTCAGCACGAGCGCCCCGAGTCCGGCGCCGGCCGCGTACCCGACGTGCTGCGCGACCCGCTGCTGCGCCAGCACGCGCATCCGGCGCGCCGGGTCGGCGACCAGCCCGGTGACCAGTGCCGTCCGGACCGCGGTCCCGCCGGTGGCCAGCGCGGTGAACGGCACCGTCACGGCGAAGAACGACCAGGTCCCGTCCACCGCCAGGTAGGCGGCCATCGCCGCGGCGCGCACCAGCGTCACCACGACCAGCACCACCCGGGCGCCGGCGCGGTCCGCGAACGCGCCCAGCGGCACCGCCGCGGCCATGCCGACGGCGCTCGCCACCGCCATCCCCGCACCCACCGTCACCGGGGGCAGCCCGAGGATCCGGGTGAAGTACAGCGCCCAGATCGTGAACCACAGGCCGTCGCCGAGCGCGGACACCCCGCGCCCCCACAAGAGGCTCCTCATGCAATCACCCTTCACGAGAGCGTGAATGGTAAGCACGGTAATCATCATTCAGCAACCCTTGAATGGTGTTAGGATCGGGTCGTGAGCGGAATGGTCGAACCCGGAAACCCGGTCCAGGGCGCGATCGTCGGGCTGACGCGGGAGCTGTCCGACCCGGTGCGGCTCACCGCGCTGCAGATCCTGGCCGCGGAAGGCCCGCACACCATGGTGCAGCTGGCCGACGCGCTGGGCGTCACCGCGCCGCGGCTGGGCAACCACCTGGCGCGGCTGCGGGCCGCCGGGCTGGTGACGGTCGAGCACGCCGGGCGCCACGCGCTCTACCGAGTCGGCCGCGACGACCTCCTGCCGGTGCTCACCGCGCTGGCCCGCTACGGCGGCAACGACTCCGTCGTCCCGCCGCGCCCGACGGAGTCCACTGTGGACATCGCGCACACGTGCTACGACCACACCGCCGGCCGGCTCGGGGTCGCGGTGTTCGCGATGCTCGTCGACCGCGGCGCGCTGCGGCCCCCGGACGGCTCCGCCGACCTCACGCTGGGCGGCGACGTCTCGGCGTTCCACGACCTCGGCGTCGACCCGGCCGCGGTGCGCCCCGGCCGCCGCCGGCTCGCCACCGCGTGCCTCGACCGGACCAACCGCGTGCCGCACCTCGGCGGTGTCCTCGGCCACGAGGTCCTGGAGGCGCTCCTGGCGGCCGGCTCGGTCCGGCGCGGTGCCGGCGACCGCGAACTGACCATCACCCCGCGCGGCAGCCGGCGGCTGAGCGCGCTGGTGCCCGGGTTCTGATCCGGCTGTATCTCGGCGGCCGTCCACCGTCTCCTACTCTCGAGATCCCGAGTGGAGCGAAGGTGAACGGATGAGCGAGCCGGAACCGACCAGGCGGCACCTGGTCGTCTGTTGCGACGGCACGTGGAACACGCCCGACCAGCAGCAACTGGGCCGGCCGGCGCCGACGAACGTCGCGCGGCTCCACCACACCGTGGCGAACCTCGAGCGTCAACCGCGGTACTACCACCCCGGCGTCGGCACCGGGACCGGGCTGCTCGACCACCTGGAAGGCGGGCTCGTCGGCAAAGGCCTCTCGGAGAACATCAAGAGCGCCTACGGCTGGCTCGCGCGCACCTACTCCCCCGGCGACGCGATCCACCTCTTCGGGTTCAGCCGCGGCGCGTTCACCGTCCGCAGCCTCGGCGGGATGATCAGCCGGTGCGGTCTGCCCGCGGACCTCAAGACCGCCGATTCCACCGAGTTCTGGGCCGAGGTCGACCGGCTCTTCACCACCGGCTACCGGAAAGAGGCCGACGCGGCCGCCGACCCGGTCCCGATCGAGTTCCTCGGCGTCTGGGACACCGTCGGCTCGCTCGGCATCCCCGACTGGCTCGGCCCGCTCAAGCTGGTCGAAGACCACGTCGGGCACCTGCCCCGGTTCCACGACACGAAGCTGGGCGAGCACGTCAAGCACGCCCGCCAAGCCCTCGCCATCGACGAGATGCGCGGCCCGTTCATGCCGACGCTGTGGTCGAACCTGCACGAGGTGACCGGCGACCGCACGGCCGAGCAGGTCTGGTTCCCCGGCGACCACTGCGACGTCGGCGGCGGCCACGACCGCACGGGCCTGTCCGACGCCGCGCTGCAGTGGATGATCGACGAGTGCCGCGCGGCCGTGCCGGACCTCGTCTTCGACGACGCGATGTACAAGCAGATCGCGCCGGACGCCCAGGACGTGCTGCACAACTCGCTCCACAGCGTGTACACGGTCCTGTGCCCGGCGCCGCGCGCCTTCCCGTTCATCGCCGCCGGGTCCGCCGACGTCGCCCCGTCCGCGGTCGACCGGCAGACGACGCCGCCGATCACCACGGGCACCTACCGCGAAGGGCGCCGCCTCGAAGCCGGCGAGTCGGCGACGGTCGACGTCTACGCCGGGAAGCCGTGGAACTGGACGGGGGTGTACCTCGAGCCCGGCGAGTACGAGTTCGGCGCCGAAGGGACCTGGCTGGACGGGAAGATCGCGCACCACCCGGACGGCACCGAGGCGGCCGCCCGGCTGGACCCGCAGGACCTGCTGCAGGCACTGGCGACGACGTCGGCCTGGCTCCAGACCCAGCTCGCCCGGCTCAACGACGCCCAGGCCCGCTCGTTCGGCGGCCGCCGCTGCGAAGACGCGAAGTGGATGACGCTCATCGGCGCGGTGGCGGCCCGCGACCTCGACGCCCAGGACGTGCAGCAGCAGTACGAGGTGTTCTCGATCGGCGGCCGGCTGGAGCGGTGGGTCAACCGGAAGCCGGGCTACTTCTACGCTTTCGCCAACGACAGCTGGCTGGGGTATTCGGGCAACCGGGGTTCGTTGCGGCTGACGATCAAGCGGCTCAAGTGACGTCTCGGGTCCAGGTGGCCGTTGCGACGAAGTCCTCGAACGACCGCGGCGGCCGGCCGAGGGCTCGCTCGACGCCGTCGCCGAGATCGGCGCCCCGGCCGTCGCGCAGGTCCGTCAGCAGGCCGGTGAGCAGGCTTGCCACGGTCCGCGGGACGCCGTGTCTTGTCTGCCGCTCGATGAACGCCTCGGGGTCGACGTCGAGGTAGCCGATCTTCCGCCCGGCGGCCCGGGCGATCAGTTCGACCGCTTCGCCGAAGCCGACCGCCCGCGGACCGGTCAGCGCGTAGACCTCGCCGTGGTGCCGGTCGTCGGTCAGCGCCGCCGCGGCGACCTCGGCGATGTCGTCGGCGTCGACGAACGGCGTGCGGCCGTCGCCGGCCGGCAGGGCCAGGACGCCGTCGCGGATCCCTTGCGCCCACGGCCCTTCGCTGAAGTTCTGCGCGAACCAGTTCGGGTGCAGGATGGTCCAGCCGACGCCGGATTCGCGGACCGCCCGCTCGGCCGCGTGCAGCGGATGGCCCTCCTCGCCGGCGCGCGGCGCGGACAGCAGCACCAGCCGCCGCGCTCCCGCCGCCACCGCTTCGGTCACCAACCGCGGGAGCCGGGGTTCGGCCCGCAGGTCGGGTTCGACGAGGTAGACGGCCGTGACGCCGTCCAGTGCCCAGCTCGACGGATCGCCCAGATCGAATCCGTCGGCGCGCGAGGCGATCCGGGAGTCGTCGACGCGCTGTGCGACGCGGCGGCCGGTCTTGCCGGTGCCGCCGAGGATCAAGCTGCTCATGCCGTCAGACAACCGCGAATGCACGAGACGATCCATGGGAGAAAGTCGTTGATTCCTTTGCGATCGTCTAGGGTCGGCGCATGGACGTGCTGAGCGATCTGCTGCACCGGGCCCACGCCTCGGACGCGCTGGTCCGGCAGCTGATCCAGCGGCCGCCGTGGTCGTTGACCTTCGCGGACGCCCCGCCGCTGACCATGGTGGCCACGCTCGGCGGGCACGCGTTCCTCGGCCTCGGCTCCGGGCCGCCGGTGCGCCTGGCCGCCGGGGACATCGCGCTGATCAAGGTGCCCGGCTACACGATCGCCGACGACCCGGCCACCGCGCCCCAGGTGGTGATCCGGGGCGGGCGGAAATATCCGCTCACCGGCACCGGAGAGATGAGCCCCCGGGCGCCGCGCACCTACGGCGACGGCGCACCCGGCGCCACGACGATGCTGCGCGGCGCGTACGAACTCCACGGCGTCGCCGCCGAGCGGCTGCTGGCGATGCTCCCGCCGTCGGCCGTCGTACCCGCCGGGCCGCGGACCGGGGCGGCCCTCGACCTGCTCGCCACCGAGGTCGGCCGCGACGAACCGGGCCAGGACGCCGTGCTGCGCCGGTTGCTGGACCTCGTGCTGGTCCTGGCGCTGCGGGCGTGGTGCGCCGCGGCGGAAGCACCGCCGGCCTGGTTCCGGGCGCTGGACGACGCCGGCGTCGGGGAAGCCCTGCGCCTGCTGCACGCCGAGCCCGCCCGCCGGTGGACGGTCGCGGCGCTGGCCGCCCGGGCCGGGCTGTCCCGGGCGGCGTTCGCCGCGCGGTTCGCGCACCTCGTCGGCGAGCCGCCGCTGACGTACCTCACGGGCTGGCGGATGACCTTGGCCGCGGACCTGTTGCGCGACACCGAAGACAGCGTCGCCGCGGTGGCGAAGGCGGTCGGCTACGAAGACCCGTTCGCCTTCAGCGTGGCGTTCAAACGCAACCGCGGCGCCAGCCCCTCGGACTGGCGCCGCGGCAGCCTCAGCTCGTGAGCGTCGCCGGGTCGCTCGTGCTCGGGCGGCCCGTCTCCACGTGCCCCGCCAAGCGGCGCACGAACTTCGCGTCCCGGTCCGACGAAACCGACACGTCGTACCAGTTGTTGCTGTGCCGGGTGTCCACGTGCTCGACGACCCGCGCGCCCGGACGCAGGCGGTGGGTGGACGAGCAGCGGCCGTACGCGTCCGTCACCTTCAGCTGCACCGTCGCCGGGCCGCTGTTGGTCAGGACCAGCGCCAGCTGCCCGCCTTCCTGCCGCACACTCACCTCGGGCCCGGCGGCGGCGCCGCGGAACTGCCGGACGAACCCGTTGGGCCCGTATGCGGTGTAGTCGTAAGCCCCGGAAGCGGGCAGGGCGGCCGGCAGCGACTTGCCGGCGCCGGCCGTGTACGTCCGCGGCTCGCCCGAGGGCGTCACGACGTAGAACGTCGCGCCCGCGCGGCCGTGGTTGGCGAACGTGACGGTCAGGGTGCCGCCGGCCAGCCGGGCGTCGGCCGACAGGTCGTACGGCAGCGCCCGCGCCGGCCGCAGCCCGCGTTCCTGCTTCGGCAGCACGTTGTGCGCGGGCACCGCGGGCACGTAGTCCGGGTGCCGCACGCGGTCCGGCGGCTCGTAGCCGGCCGTGTCCGGCAGCGCGGGCACGCGAACGTCGGTGCGCGCGAAGTCGAACGCCGAGGTCAGGTCGCCGCACACCGAGCGCCGCCACGCCGTGATGTTCGGCTCCTGCACGCCGAAGCGCCGTTCGAGGAACCGGATGATCGACGTGTGGTCGAACGTCTCCGAGCACACGTAACCGCCCTTGCTCCACGGCGAGACCACGAGCATCGGGACGCGCTGGCCGAGCCCGTACGGCCCCGCGGGGTTCGACGCCGAGCCGGCGAAGATCTCCCCGGTCGTGTCCACAGTGGACTGACCGGCCGAGGCGTACGGCGGGACGACGTGGTCGAAGAAGCCGTCGTTCTCGTCGTAGGTGATGAACAGGGCGGTCTTGCTCCAGACCTCCGGGTTCGACGTCAGCGCGTCGAGCACCTGCGCGATGTACCAGGCGCCGTAGTTCACCGGCCAGTTCGGGTGCTCGCAGAACGCTTCCGGCGCGGTGATCCACGAAACCTGCGGCAGCTTCCCCGCCTTGACGTCGGCGCGCAGCCGGTCGAAGTAGCCGTCACCGGCCTTCGCGTTCGTGCCGGTGCGCGCCTTTTCGTACAGCGGGTCACCGGGCTTCGCGTCGCGGTAGGAGTTGAAGTACAGCAACGAGTTGTCGCCGTAGTTGCCGCGGTAGGCGTCCTCGATCCAGCCCCAGCCGCCGGCGGCGTCGAGGCCGTCCCCGACGTCCTGGTAGATCTTCCACGACACCCCGGCCTTCTCCAGCCGCTCCGGGTAGGTCGTCCAGGAGTAGCCCTTTTCGTCGTTGCCGAGGACCGGGCCGCCGCCCTTGCCGTCGTTGCCCGTGTACCCCGTCCACATGTAGTAGCGGTTCGGGTCGGTCGAGCCCATGAACGAGCAGTGGTAGGCGTCGCAGATCGTGAACGCGTCGGCCAGCGCGTAGTGGAACGGGATGTCCTCGCGCGTCAGGTACGCCATCGTGGTCGAGCCCTTCGCGGGCACCCACTTGTCGTACTTGCCGCCGTTCCACGCCGCGTGCGTGTCGTTCCAGCCGTGCGGCAGGTCCTGGATGAACTGCAGGCCCAGGTTGTCCGCTTCGGGGCGGAACGGCAGGATGTCGCGCTTGCCGTCCGACTGCGCCCAGACGGACTTGCCCGACGCCAGCGTCGCCGGGCGCGGGTCGCCGAAGCCGCGGACGCCGCGCAGTGTGCCGAAGTAGTGGTCGAACGACCGGTTCTCCTGCATGAGGACCACGACGTGCTCGATGTCCTGCAAGGACCCGGTACGCCGGTGGGCGGGGATTTCGGCGGCGCGCGCGATGCTGGTCGAAAGGGCGGAAAGGGCGGCGGTGCCGCCGGCCAGCTGCAGGAAACGCCGTCGGTTGACGTCCGTCATGGGGACTCCGGGGGTGTCGTGGTGGAGAGCCGGGTCAGTATGTGCGGGACTTCGAAAACCTGTGCCGGGCCCGAGGCTAACGCCGGGC
Organism: Amycolatopsis sp. cmx-4-37; assembly: GCA_049998055.1. Taxonomy (GTDB): domain Bacteria; phylum Actinomycetota; class Actinomycetes; order Mycobacteriales; family Pseudonocardiaceae; genus Amycolatopsis. The sequence goes on from JAEBEK010000001.1 coordinate 761,410, forward strand.
GAAACCCTGGTAAACGACTGCGGACGGACATGATCTTGACACGAATACGGAAGTACGTACTAATGTAGTACTTCACTATGAATGAAGTATTCGCTCGCGACCCGGACGACCGCCTCTACTCCCCTGACACCCGCGGCGCCCTGGCCGGGTTCACCCGCAGCGAGGACACCGCCGTGCTCGAAGCCGCCGCGGCGGTCCGGACCGCCGCGCGGAGCCTCGACCAGCTGCGGTCCCACGGCACCGACAGCCGCGGCCTCAGCCCCGGCGCCCTCGACCTCCTCATCCGGCTCAGCGGCTCGGAAGCGAACATCAAGGACCTCGCCGCGTCCGCCGGGGTCAGCTCGCGCAACGTCACCGGCCTGGTCGACACCCTGGAGCGCGCCGGGCACGCGGTGCGGGTCCCCGACCCGCGCGACCGGCGGTCGGTGCTGGTCCGGATCACCGACGACGGCCGGGCGTGGCTCGAGGACTTCCGCCGTCCGTCGCAGCTGGCCATGGCGGCGCTCTTCCGCGGCTTCACCGCCGCGGAGACGACCCAGCTGCGGCACCTCTGCCTGCGCCTCGCCGAGAACCAGCAGCACCTCGCCCGTCACCTGGAGGACCGATGACCACCCGCGAGACCGTCTCGGCGTACTCCCGCGCCCGCTTCGCCGGCGACGTGACCGCCGCGGCGGCGCAGCTCGCCGGCACGTTCACCTTCCGCAGCCCGCTGATCGGCTCCGACGACGCCCGCGGTCACCTCGCCGGGCTCGGCGGGTTCGTCAGCGTGTGACCGGCGTGGACATGCTCAGCGAGCTGTACGGCGAGTCGGAGGCCACGCTCGTCTACGACGTGCACACGGCGACCCCGGTCGGGACGCAGCGCACGGCCGAGCACTTCCGGCTGCGGGACGGGAAGATCACGGCGATCACGTTGATCTTCGACGCGACGCCGTGGCACCCGGTCATGGCGGCGGCCGGCCTTTGACAGCGGCGCCCGCCCGACTGCCCGGAACACGGTCGCGGGCTGAGCTCGAACACGGGCGGGACACCACCGCGCCCGGAATACCCGGTTCGCCGCCCCGCAAACTCAGCCGGCGCGCAGCGCGTAACGGCGTTCGGCGTACGCGAGATCGTCACGCCACAAGCGGGTCGCCGTGTGGCGCACCAGCGGGCGGATCGCCGGGGCCAGCTTCGCGGCGACGGCGAACCCGCGCCGCTCGGACGCCGCGATCGTCGCCTCGATGACCGCCGTGCGCGGGCGCCCGTCCGGGCCCGGGCCGAGCGGGGTCGCGTGCGTCTCGACGACGCTGCCCACGCCTTCGCCCTCGACGATGCGCATCACCACCGTGCGCGGCTCGGGGCAGGTGAACTCCGCCAGCACCGGGACGCCCCAGCGGCCGGCGAGCCGGAAGGTGACCTCCACGAGGAACCGGTCGTCGGAGTCGGGCACGTCGATCCCCTGCGGCGCCTCGAGCACCCGCAGGCGGCTGAACGAGTACGGGTGGAACCACGCGCCGTGCCACGGGTCGAGCCGGTTCGCGACGACGTCCTCGGGTTCGCACGTCCCGGTCACCGTCGCGACGGCGTCGATGCGGACCTCGCTCTCGGGACGGGCGGGCACCACCGGCCGCTCGGTCGGCGGCTCCCCGCCGACGCGGTCGAGGCGCGCCCAGACGAGCACGCCGTCGTCGTGCGCCGGCACCGGCGACCACGTCCCGCGCTTCGCGCCGTCGATGCGCAGACCGTGCCACCGGCACAGCAGCGCGCCGCCGTCGACGCGCGCGTCGGCGAGCGGCGCGCCCAGGTGCGGGCAGGCACCCGGCCCGATCCGGGGTTCGCCGTGATCGTCGCGCCACGCGACGAGCTCCCGGCCGCCCACGGTGATGCCGAAGGGCCGGTCGGCGCGCACCTCCCGGCTCGCCCCGATGACGAACCAGTTGCCGGACGGCCGGGCCGAGGCGCGCTTGCCCGCCGCTTCGATCAACGCGGGCGAGCAGTCGCGGTAAGTCGGTTCCTGGTTGGCCCACCGGGGTTCGGCGAACGGCTGGACGGGCCAGCGTCGCGGCCACCCCGCGGCGATCCGGCGGGTGACGTTCATCGGTCCATCGTGGCCGATCCGCATCGCACCCGCAACGCAGCGGGCTTTCTTGCCCACCGAGCGAATCCGCGTTTACCTCAGTACAGTCCGGGTAACAGCCGAGGAGTTCCGGCGTGGTCGTCAACCCTCGCCGAGTCCGCGCATCGATTGTGCATCGCGACACGGCGAGAGGAGTCCGATGACGGCGCTTCCCACCGACGGTGCCGCCGGATCAGTGGCGTGGCTCGACGCGCTGCGCCGGCGGTGCGGGACCGACATCCACGCCTTCGTCACCGAGCGGGTGCGGGAGCACTTCACCGGCCGCGCGGCGGACACCCCCGCCCCCACCGCCCTGCCGGAGTTCGTGACCGGCGGCAAGTTCCTGCGCCCGATGTTCGCCTACACCGGCTGGCGCTGCGGCGGCCCCGAGAGCGCGGCCGCCCTGCGCGCCGCGGCCAGCCTGGAGCTGCTGCACTGCTTCGCGCTGGCCCAAGACGACGTCATGGACGGCTCGGCGCGGCGGCGCGGGCGGCCGTCGATGCACGTCCGTTTCACGCGGTGGCACGAAGACCAGGGGCTGAGCGGGTCGGCGACCCGGTTCGGCGAGTCCGCCGCGGTGCTGATGGGCGACCTGTTCCTCGTCTGGTCCGAGCAGCTGCTGCACGAGAGCGGGCTTGGCGCCGACGCGCTCGCCCGCGGCCGGCCGGACTACGACCTGCTGCGGTCCGAACTCGCCGTGGGCCAGCTCGGCGACCTGGTGAACGACGCCCGCGCCCTGCCCTCCTGGGCCGACGTCCTCGACGTCATCCGCCGCAAGTCCGGCAACTACACCGTCCGCCGCCCGCTGGAGTTCGGCGCCGCCCTGGCCGGCTGCCCCGAGGACGTCATCACCACGCTCGGCACGTACGGCGGCCTGCTCGGCGAAGCGTTCCAGTTCCGCGACGACCTGCTGGGCGTGTTCGGCGAACCGGCGGTCACCGGGAAGCCCGCCGGCGACGACCTGCGCGAGCGCAAGGCGTCCAGCGTGGTCGTGCTCGCGCGGGACCTGGCCGACCGCCCGCAGCGCGCCGAGCTCGCCGGCCTGCTCGCCCTGGCCGAGGTGGACGACGGCGCCGTCGCCCGCTGGCGGGCGCTGATCACCGCGACCGGCGCGCGCGACCAGCTGGAGAAGTTCATCGACGACCGCGTCCGCCGCGCCCTCGAGGCGATCGACCTGGTTTCCCTGCCGCGGCAAGCGGCTTCCGCGCTCACGGTCCTCGCGAACCGCTGCACCGAGCGCGTCCGATGAGGACGGTCACCGGGCGCACCGACCGCGTCGTGGTGGTCGGGGCCGGCCTGGCCGGGCTGTCCGCCGCGCTGCACCTGGCGGGCCGGGGCCGGCACGTCACCGTCGTGGAACGCGATCCCGGCCCGGGCGGCCGGACCGGCCGGGTGGTGACCGGCGGCTACCACCTCGACACCGGGCCGACCGTGCTGACCATGCCGTCGATCCTCGCCGAGACGTTCGCCGCGGCCGGCGCGGACCTGGCCGGGCACCTCCGGCTGACGCGGCTCGACCCGGCCTACACCGCGCGCTTCGCCGACGGTTCGGTGCTGCCGGTGCACGCCGACGCCGACCGCATGACCGACGCCGTCCGCGAGTTCGCCGGGCCGGACGAAGCGGCCGGCTACCGGCGGCTGCGCACGTGGCTGACCCGGCTGTACGCGGCGGAGTTCGACCGGTTCGTCGCCGGCAACATCGACTCGCCGCTCGGCCTGGTCTCGGGCGACCTCGCCCGGCTCGTCGCGCTCGGCGGCTTCCGGCGCTTGGACCGGAAGATCGGCGCGTTCCTGCGCGACGAGCGCCTCAAGCGGGTCTTCACCTTCCAGGCGCTCTACGCCGGCGAGTCGCCGATGCGGGCGCTCGCGCTGTACGCGGTCATCTCCTACATGGACACCGTCGGCGGCGTGTACTTCCCCGAAGGCGGGATGGCCGCGGTGCCCCGGGCCATGGCCCGCGTCGCGGAAGACGCCGGGGTCGAGTTCCGGTACGGCGAAGCGGTGACGGCGCTCGAACGCCGGGGCGCGCGGGTCACGGCCGTCCTCTGCGGGGACGAACGCATCCCCGGCGACGCCGTCGTCCTGACCACCGAACCGCACGAGAGCTACCGGCTGCTGGGCCGCGCGCCGCGTCGCCCGATCCCGTTGCGCCCGGCGCCGTCGGCGCTGGTGCTGCACGCGGGCGGCCCCGGGGACTGGCCGGTGGGGCACCACACTATTTCGTTCGGCCGCGGCTGGGCGTCGACCTTCCACGAGCTCATCACCGAGGGCAGCCGGATGAGCGACCCGTCCCTGCTGATCACCCGCCCGACGGCGACCGACCCCGGGCTGGCCCCGGCCGGGCGGCAGCTGTTCTCGATCCTGGCCCCGGTCCCGAACCTCCGGCGGGGGCCACGGGACTGGGACAGCGAGGCGGAACCGTACGCCAAGGAGATCCTCGACCACGTCCGCGCCGACCTGCTGCCCGGCTTCGAACCGGAAGCGTGGCACGTCCTCGGCCCGGCCGACTGGGCGCGTCGCGGGATGGTCGCGGGCACGCCGTTCAGCTACGCCCACTCGTTCGTCCAAACGGGACCGTTCCGGCCCCGGAACCTCCCGCCGGGCACGGAAAACGTCGTCCTCGCGGGCGGCGGGACCGTACCCGGGGTCGGCGTGCCCACCGTGCTGCTCTCCGGGCGGCTCGCCGCCGACCGGATCACCGGGGAAGGAGCCCGATGACCCGCCGCGAGCTCGACGCCGCCGGCATCACCCGCCCCGAACTGCGCGACGCGTACGGCCAGTGCCGTGAGCTCAACGCCCGGCACGGCCGCACGTATTTCCTCGCCACCCGCATGCTGACACCCGCGCAGCGTCCCGCCGTGCACGCCCTCTACGGGTTCGCCCGGCTCCTCGACGACCTCGTCGACGAGCCGGAACCCGGCGCCACGCCCGAATCGATCGCCGCGACCCTGCTCGACGTCGAAGAGGGGTTCCTGAAGGAGCTGGCCGCCGGGCACAGCGACGATCCGTTGCGCACCGCCGTGATCGACACCGCGACCCGGTACGCCATTCCGGAGCCGTACTTCCGGGCGTTCTTCGCCTCGATGCGGATGGACCTCACCGTGACCGGCTACCCGACCCGCGCCGCGCTCGACGAGTACGTGCACGGCTCGGCCGAGGTCATCGGGCTGCAGGTGCTGCCCATCCTCGGCACCGTCGTCCCGCGCGCGGAAGCCGCGCCGCGCGCCGCCGCCCTCGGAAAAGCCTTCCAGCTGACCAACTTCCTGCGGGACGTCGCCGAGGACCTCGACCGCGGCCGCGTCTACCTGCCGGCCGACGAGCTCGCCGCGGCCGGCGTCGACCGCGACCGGCTCGGCTGGTGCGCCCGCACCCGCCGGATCGACGCGCCGGTGCGGCGGGCGCTCGCCGACCAGGTCGCGGCCACCCGCCGGGTCTACGCCGAGGCCAAGCCCGGCATCGCCATGCTGCACCCGGTGTCGCGGCCCTGCGTCGCGACCGCGTACGTCCTCTACGGAGGAATCCTCGACCGCATCGAAGCGGCCGGCTTCAACGTCTTCGCCGGGCGGGCCCGCGTGCCCCGCCACCGGCGGCTGGTCGCGGCCTGCGACGCGCTCGTGCGGGCGCAGTGGGCGCGGCGCCGGCACCCGGTGGTGGCGTGACGTGGGCCGCGGGGAGTACCTGCTCGTCCTCGGCGCGTGCGTCCTGGTGACGCTGCCGCTGGAGCTGGCCGGCGCCCGGGTGTACCGCCGGCCGGGGCGGCTGGCGCGCGCGGTGCTGCCGGTGGCCCTGGTGTTCCTGGTGTGGGACGCCCTCGCCATCGCCGCCGGCGTCTGGAACTTCGACCCGGCGTTCGTCACCGGGCTGGGCCTGCCGTTCGGCGTCCCGCTCGAAGAGGTGCTCTTCTTCGTCGTGGTGCCGATCTGCGGGGTCCTGACGTACGAGGCGGTCGGCCTGACCGGGCAGCTGCTGCGCCGGCTCGTCCGGCCGCTGCTCGACCGGCGGCGGGTGCGGCGCTGATGCCGTGGGGCTACACGGTTCCCGCGGTCGCCGCCGTGCTCGCGGTGGTCGCCGCGGAGGTGCTCCTCCTGCGCACCGGGCTGTTCCGGCGGGCGACCTACTGGGTCACCATGGTGATCGTCGTCGCGTTCCAGATCCCGATGGACGGGTGGCTGACCAAGCTGTCCGCGCCGATCGTCCGCTACTCCCCCGACGGCATCACCGGCTGGCGGTTCCCGTGGGACATCCCGGTGGAGGACTTCCTGTTCGGCTACGCCCTCGTCACCGCGGTCCTGCTCCTGTGGGAACGCGGCAAGTCGCGAAAGGACAGTGCATGAACGGCCACGGCCTGCCCCGCGCGGAAGTGCCCGCCGCGTTCGACGCGGGCGCCGCGTCCTACGACCGGCTCGTCGGGCTGAACCCCGGCTACCACCGCGACCTCCGCCTCTCGGCGCGCCGGCTCGTCCGGCCCGGCCGGACCGGGTTGCGGATCCTCGACGCCGGGTGCGGAACGGGCGCGTCGACGGCCGCGCTGCTGGCGATCGCGCCGGACGCGCGCGTCACCGCGATCGACGCGTCGGGCGCGATGCTCGCCCAGGCCCGCGCGAAGTCCTGGCCGTCCACAGTGGACTTCCGGCACACCCCGGTCGAGGAACCACCCGAAGGTCCGTTCGACGCGATCCTCGCCGCCTACCTGCTCCGCAACGTCGCCGACCCCGACACCACCCTGCGGGCCCTGCGCGGGTTGCTGCGCCCCGGCGGGCACCTCGCCCTGCACGAGTACTCCGTGCGGGACTCGCGCCGCGCCCGCTGGGTGTGGAACGCGGTGTGCGGCGCGATCGTCATCCCGCTCGGCCGGGTCACCACCGGCGACGCCACGCTCTACCGGCACCTGCGCCGCAGCGTCGTGGCCTTCGACGGCGTCGGCGCTCTCTGCGACCGGCTGACGCGCGCCGGGTTCACCGACGTCCGCACCGGCACGATGCCGGGCTGGTCGCGCGGGATCGTCCACACGGTACTGGGCACCGCACCGTGATCGCCGGCCGCGACCGCCGGGCGGAGGTCCACCCGGCACCCGGCGGGCTCCCCGACGCCGGGCTGCTCGGCCGCCGTCCGCGCGCGGCCGTCGTCGGGGGCGGCATCGCCGGGCTCACCGCGGCGACCGGCCTGGCGGAACGCGGGGCCGACGTCACGGTGTTCGAGCGGGAGGACCACCTGGGCGGCCGGGCCGGCGGCTGGGCCGAGCGGCTCCCGGACGGCACCGGCGTCACGATGAGCCGCGGTTTCCACGCGTTCTTCCGGCAGTACTACAACCTGCGGGCCCTGCTCTCCCGCACCGACCCGGGCCTCGACCGGCTGGTGCCGGTGCCCGACTACCCGCTGATCGACCCGCACGGGCGCACCGACACGTTCGCCGGGCTGCCGCTGACCCCGCCGGTGAACGCTCTGGCGTTCGCCTTGCGCAGCCCGACCTTCCGCGCCCGCGACCTGCTGCGCCTCGACGGGCGGCAGGCGCTGCCGTTGGCGACCGTCAGCGTTCCCCGCGTCTACGAACAGCTCGACCACGTCGACGCGGCCTCGTTCCTCAGCGCGATCAACTTCCCCGCCGCGGCCCGGCACCTGGCGTTCGAGGTGTTCTCGCGCAGTTTCTTCGCCGACCCGGGCGAGCTTTCGGCGGCCGAGCTCGCGACGATGTTCCACCTGTACTTCCTGGGTTCGTCCGAGGGCCTGCTCTTCGACGTGCCCGCCGAGCCGTTCCCGCAGGCGCTGTGGAACCCGCTGGGCGACTACCTTTCCGGGCGGCGCACCGACCTCCGGTGCGGGACGGACGTCGCCGCTGTCTCCCGGGACGGCGACGGGTTCCAGGTCGGCGGCTCGCGGTTCGACGCCGTCGTGCTCGCCTGTGACGTCGCGGGGCTGCAGCGGATCGTCGCGGCCTCCCCCGGCCTGGGCACGCCGTCGTGGCGGGCGGCGATCGAGGGGCTGCGCACGGCACCGCCGTTCGTCGTCCGGCGGCTGTGGCTCGACCGGCCGGTCGCCGCGCACCGGCCGGCCTTCCTGGGCACGGGCGGCCTGCCGCCGCTGGACAACATCAGCGTCCTCGACCGGTACGAGGGCGAGGCCCGCCGCTGGGCCGGGCGCACCGGCGGGTCGGTGGTCGAGCTGCACGCGTACGCGTCCGACGGCGTGGGCCTGGACAAGCGGTTGCACGAGCTCTACCCGGAGACGGCCGATGCCCGCGTGCTGGGCGAGCTGACGGTGACGCGGGCGGACTGCCCGCTGTTCCCGGTGGGCGGGTTCTTTTCGCGGCCGGGCGTCGCGACGCCGGAACCAGGGCTGGTCCTGGCGGGCGACGCGATCCGGATCGACCTCCCGGTGGCCCTGATGGAACGCGCGGCGACGACGGGCTGGGCGGCGGCGAACGAGCTGCTGACCGGCTGGGGCGTGGCCGGGCACCCGCTGCGTTCGGTCCCCAACCACGGCCGGCTTCGCTGGCTCGACCGTCTCACCGCCGGTATGTCCCGGCTTCCGCGGTGACGAACCGCGCGAAATCCCGGGCCGGACAGGAATTGTCAGAAACGAACACGCAACGCCGTCGCCCGCCCGGCCACCGACCGTGACCTGCGTCTCCAGGCGCGCGACGTAAGGGAGCCGACGTGCGCCGGCCATCTGCCGTTCGCATCGGCTCAAGCAGGCGGGAATAGCGTCCGGTCGCTGAAGGATTCTCCCTGGAAAACCGAATGAGGCAGAGCATGCGCGAAAACCAGGCTGGCCCGAACCGACGGTCCTTCCTGCGCAACGCAGGACTGGCCGGCGTCGGCGCGACGGCGCTGGGTGCGCTCGGCGCCGCACCGGCCGCCGCCGACACCGCGAACACCGCGAACCGAGGCGGCGGCAGGTGGAACCCGGACGGCGAAAGCCTCCAGTTCACCGTCGCCGTGATGCCGGACACCCAGTACCTCTACTGGGGCAGCCAGAACAGCATCAACCCGGAGCCGCAGGAAGCGTCGCTGCGGTACGTGATCGAGAACAGCGGCGAACCGGACAACAACATCGTCTTCTTGGCGCACCTCGGCGACCTGACGCAGGACGCCGACGTCACGTCGTTCCAGGCCGTCGACAAGACGTTCAAGATCGCCGACTCGGCGGGCGTCGCCTACAGCGTGCTCGCGGGCAACCACGACGTGTCCGGGGACGACACCCGCGGCACCACGCCGTACCTGCAGACGATGGGCCCGCAGCGGTTCCGCCGGCAGAAGTCGTTCCTCGGCTCCGACGCGAGCGGCTACAACACCGCGCACGTCTTCCGCGCCGCCGGGCGCGAGTGGCTGCTGCTGGCCATGGATTGGCGCACGTCGGCCGCGGGCTTCGCCTGGGCCGACGACGTCATCAAGAAGCACCCGCACCTGCCGGTCATCCTGACCTGCCACGAGATCGTCGGGTCGACCTACGGCGACGAGGTCTACCCGTACGAGTCGGGCGATCCCGAGAACAACGCCGAGTTCTCCGGCTACGGCCAGACCGTGTGGGACTCGCTGATCAAGGACAACGACCAGATCTTCCTGACGCTCAACGGCCACTACTGGCCCTCGGGCCGCGTGACGAAGCAGAACACCGCCGGCCACGACGTGCACCTGCACATCACGAACTACCAGAACCGGTACATGAGCGGCGGCGGCATGCTGCGCCTGTACCACTTCGACCTCGAGCGCGACACCATCGACGTCGAGACGATCTCGCCGTGGATCCTCGAGAAGGACCCGGCGAAGCGCAACCGCATGGAGGTGCTGGAGTCGCGGCTCACCACGGCCGTCGACCGCTTCTCGATGCCGTTCGACTTCGAGCAGCGCTTCGCCGGCTTCATCCCCGTGCCGGTCCGCCCGGCGCGCCCGGCGAACAAGGTGCTCGTGCCGGGCACGCTCGCGTACTGGCGCTTCGACAACGTCGGCGCCAACGGCAGCGCGGTGACCGCGAGCCAGCGGGTGCGCGACCTGTCGGGCCACGGCAACGACCTCACGCTGCAGTCCGTCGCCGGCACCGCCCCGGACGCCCTGATCTGGACCGACGACCACCACCCCGACCAGCCGGGCCACGCCAGCCTCCGGTTCGCCGGCGGCAAGAGCCCGCTGCACGGCGCGTACCTGACCACGGGCTCGCGCGCGCCGCTGAACACCGAGACGTTCAAGCGCGGCTACACGATCGAGACGTTCGTCAAGATCCCGCGCGACTGGGACGGCGGCGCCAACGGCAACATGCCGGTCCTGGTCCGCCGCGGCGCGTCCGGCGACGCGGGCAAGCACGGCAAGAACACCGACCCGAAGGAGCCGGTGGCCCAGCTCATGACCACGAACAACGGTCGTGAGGTGCAGTTCAACTGCTACCCGCTCAGCCAGACCTACCCGACCACCAACTGGAGCCACGGCCTGGCCGAAGACCAGTGGTGGCACATCGCGGTCGTCAACGACGGGCACCACACCAAGGTCTACGTCGAAAGCTCGCCGGTGGCCGACAACCCGTTCACCGACTCGGTCGGCATCGCGTCCCTCGGCCTGACGTGGCTCCTCGGCGGCCACGAGTACGGCGGCGCGCTGGACAACGTGTTCCACGGCTGGATCGGCGACGTCCGCATCGTCGACCGCGCGCTGCGGCCGGACGAGTTCCTGACCAGGTGACCCGGGCCCGGTGCCGGTTCCGGTGCGGCGGACGCACCGGGATCGGCACCGGGTTTGAGCCGGGCGCCCCCGTGGTACTGACGGGCATCACCGCTGTCCCGCTTTGGAGGGTGCTCGTGCAGATCCAGGTCAACACCGACCACAACATCCACGGTGGCGAAGGTCTGGCCACCTACGTGACCACCGACCTGGAGACCAGCCTCTCCCGGTTCGGCGGATGGTTGACCCGGGTGGAGGTGCACCTCAGCGAAGACGGGGGCGGCAAGCCCGACGACAAGAAGTGCGTGATCGAGGCGCGACCCGGGGGAAAGCAGCCGGTCGCGGTCACCCACCACGCGGCCACTGTGGACGACGCGTACGCCGGGGCGGCGCACAAACTGGGGCGGGTACTGGATTCCCGCTACACCCGCGCCCACGACCACAAGGGCAGCGACAGCATCCGGCACATGCCCGCCCCGGTGGACCCGGACCAGGTCGGCGCGATCGAAGACGAGCCGCGCGAGGCCGAATCCGGGTCACCGTCCTGAGCTTGCTCCTTCAGAGCCGCGAGACCTGGTAGTGGGCGATCAGCCAGACGCCCTCGACCCGGCGCACGATCACGCTGAGGTGCACCGAAATCGCCGGCCGGTCGGGGAACGCGAAGTCCACGCTCGAATACCCGAGGAGCACGTCCTCGGCCAGCCGGCGGGTCTCGACGATCCGGTACTCCGCCGTCATGCCGAGCGGCTGGGAGCCGTAGTACGCGGCCACGCCGTCCCGGCCCACGCTGTACGGGTGCAGGCCCTGGAAGATCGCGTCTTCGGTGAACGACGCCGCGACGCGCTCGGGATCGTGCGCGTCGACCGCGGACTTCCAGGCGTCCAGCACTCCGGTGAGGATGTCCATGACGTCAGTGTCCCGCGCTCTGGCCGCCGTCGACGTGCAGGATCTCGCCCGTGACGAACGGCGCGCCCTCGAGGTAGACGACCGCGTCGACGATGTCGCCGGGGTCGCCGATCCGCCCGACCGGGTGCAGGCCCGCGAGCGCCTCGTGCGTCGACTCCGGGTGCATCGGGGTGCGGATGATGCCGGGCGACACGGCGTTCACGCGCACGCCCCGCGTGGCGTACTCGATGGCGAGGGACTTCGTGACGGCGTTCAGGCCGCCCTTGGTCAGCGACGCCAGCGCCGAGGGCACCGCGCTGTTCGCGTGGTCGGTGAGGCTGGTCGTGATGTTGACGACGTGCCCGCCGCCGACCGCCAGCATCGCGGCGATCGCGCGCTGGGTGACCTCGAAGAAGCCGCGCAGGTTGACGCCGGTCACGAGGTCGAAGTCGTCGCCGGTGTAGTCGGTGAACGGCTTCGCGATGAAGACGCCGGCGTTGTTCACCAGCGCGTCCACGCGCCCGAACGTCGCCAGCGCCTGCTCGATCACGCGGGCGCCGACGGCCGGGTCGGCGATGTCGCCCGCGACGGCCAGGATCCCGGCGTCGCCCGACGGGGTGAGGTTCCGCGAGTTCGCGACCACGGCGTAGCCGAGCTTCCGGTACGCCTCGACCACTGCCGCGCCGATGCCCTGTGAAGCTCCGGTGACGACCGCGACCTTCTGGGTGTTCATTGTTCCTCCTGGTGGGGTGTGCTTCCTGAGCCGAGGATGTGCCCGCCGGAGCCGGTTCGCCACGACCGGTTCGCTCTCAGGTGGAAGGCCCGGGCTCCCACCGCACTAAGCTCCCGGTATGGAGCTACGCCAGCTTCGGTACTTCGTGGCCGTCGCCACAGAACTGAACTTCGGCCGGGCCGCGGAGCGGTTGCGCATCGCCGGCCCTTCGCTGTCCCAGCAGATCAAGGCGCTCGAACGCGACCTCGGCGTCCGCCTCTTCGACCGCGACCGCCGCTCGGTGACGCTGACCGAGTGCGGCGAGTCGCTGCTGCCGCGGGTCCACGCGCTGCTGGAGCAGGCCGACGAGCTGCGCCGCTCGGCGGCGGGGATCGCCGCGCGCGAGCCGGTGCGGCTGGGGTACGTCAACTGGCACCCCGCCGACCTGCTCGACCGCGTCGCGGGCGTCGCCCACCTGCACGTCGACACCTGGGTGCTGCCCTCGCACGCCCAGCTGCGCCGGGTCGCCGACCAGAGCATCGACCTGGCGATCTGCTGGGCGCGCGCCGCCGACTTGGCCGAGCACGACCTGGAGGCCCGGCTGCTCGGCGCCGATCGCCTCTACGCGATCGGCACGACCAGCGCGGACGTCGAGGCCAAGGACCTCGTCGTGCTCGTTGACGCCGACACCGTGAGCTGGGCGTCGTGGAACGTCTACGCCGAGGAGTTCGCGCGGGTGACCGGCGCCCAGGTCGTGCCCACCCACGACGGAGGGGTCACCGGCCCGGCGTTCTTCGACCACGTCCGCCGGCTGCGGCGCCCGGTGCTCAACTGCCCGAAGGGGCAGACGACGCCGGTTCCGCCGGACCTCGCGCGCCGGCCGGTGACCGGGCCGGCGCCGCTGTGGACGTGGTCGCTGGTGTCGCGCCGCGACGAGACCCGCGCGCCGGTACTGGCGACGATCGAGGCGCTGACCCGGGACGTCGGCGCGCTCGACCTCGACACCGGGTGGGTGCCCGCGGACGACCCGCACGAGGCGCTCAGCCGAACGCCCGCACCGCCACGTCCTGCCAGTCTTCCCACGCCTTCAGCCGGGCCTGGTACTCCTCGGTGACCGCCGGCAAGGACTTGCCGAGGAACATCCGCAGGGGCGGGTCGGCGGCGTCGACGAGCTCGAGGACCGCGGCCCGGGTGGCGTGCGGGTCGCCGACGTCCCAGTGCCCCGCCCCGGCCTCCGGGTAGTCCGGGTTCGGGGTGCTGCGGCGCGAGCCCACGCTCAGCCAGTCGGTGGCGTAGGGCCCCGGCTCCAGGTTGGTCACGTGGATGCCGAACTCCGCGACCTCCTGGGCGAGGGACTGGGAAAGGCCTTCCAGCGCCCACTTCGACGCGTGGTAGGCGCCGATGCCGGGGAACGCGACGACGCCGCCCTCGCTGGTGACCTGGATGATGTGCCCGCTGCGCTGCGCCCGCAGGATCGGCAGCGCCGCCTGCGTGACCCAGAGCGCACCGAAGAAGTTGGTCTCGAGCTGGGCACGGACGTCGTCTTCGGTCAGTTCCTCGACCCGGCCGAAGTGGCCGTAACCAGCGTTGTTGACCACGACGTCCAGGCCGCCGAAGTGCTCCGCGGCGCGCCGGACCGCGGCGAACGCGGCGTCGCGGTCGGTGACGTCGAGTTCGAGTGGAAGGACCGCGTCGCCGTAGCGCCGCACGAGGTCGTCGAGCTGAGCGGGGGTGCGTGCGGTCGCGGCGACCCGGTCGCCGCGGTCGAGGGCGGCTTCGGCCCAGTGGCGGCCGAAGCCCTTCGAGGATCCTGTGATGAACCAAATCATGCTTCCATGCTGAGCTTCTTGAGGCATGAGCACCAGCGATGTCTTCGCACATCTGCTGTGCGTGTTGCTCATGGCTAGGCTGGCGGCATGGCAGAAGTGACGCTGACCGGCCTGCGGGTGATCCGCGAAGTGGCGGCAACGGGCTCGTTCACCGCGGCGGCCGCGTCGCTCGGGTACACGCAGTCGGCCATCTCGCGGCAGGTGGCGATGATGGAAGCCGCCGCCGGCACGGCGTTGTTCGAGCGGCACGCCCGCGGGGTGCGGCCGAGCCCGGCCGGGGCGCTGCTGGCCCGGCACGCGACCACGGCGCTGGCGGTGGTCGACACCGCGGAGCAGGAACTGGCGGGCCTGCGCGACCGGCTGGCGGGGCGCCTGTCGATCGGCGCCTTCCCGGCCGCGACGGCGGTCCTGGTCCCCCGGGCGCTCGCCGTCCTGCGCACCCGGCACCCCGGGCTGGCCGTCACGCTCGAGGAGGGCGCGACCCCGGCGCTGCTCGCCCGGCTCCGCGGCGGGCGCACCGAGGTCGTGGTGATCGGGGTCGGCGACGGGCTGCCCGGCTACGACCTCGCCGGCCTGCACCAGGACGTGCTGACCGAGGACGACCTGCGTGTCGCCGTCCCGGCCGGGCACCGGCTCGCCCACCGGCGGCCGGTGGACGTCGCGGACCTGCGCGACGAGACGTGGATCGTCGGCCGCGGCGGACGCGGAGAGCCGCAGTTCGGCGCCTGGCCGACCCTGGAGGAGCCCCGCGTCGGCCACGCGGTCCGCAACTGGACGACCCGGCTGGGGATGGTGGCGGCCGGCCTGGGGATCGCACTGCTCCCGGGCGTGGCGGCCGCGTCCGCGCCGGCCGGGGTCGCGGTGGTCCCGGTGGAGGACCCGGCGTGGCGTGGGCGAGCTGCGGTCGTGGTCACCCGGCCGGGCCGTTCGGCGGGCGCGACCGCGGTGGTCGACGCCCTCCGGGAGCAGGCCGCCGAGCTACGCGGCTGACCGGAGGAAGACCCCGCGTGGCGTGGCCGGGCCGTTCGGCCGGCGCAACCGCGGTGGTCGACGCCCTCCGGGAGCAGGCCGCCGAGCGGCGCGGCTGACCGGGGGAAGACCCCGCGTGGCGTGGCCGAGCCGCGGTGGCGCGCGGCCGGCACAACCGCCGTGGTCGACGCCCTCCGAGAGCAGGCCGCCGAGCTACGCGGCTGACCGGGGGAAGAAACCTGCCCCCGCGCGACCGTCGCCTCCCGGGGGACAATCGGTGCCATGGAGCCCAGCGGCCGACCGAAGGAGCTCGGCGACTTCCTCAAGGCTCGCCGCGCGCAGCTGAGCCCGCACGACGTCGGCCTACCGGAACCCGCCTCGCCGCGACGCGTGGCCGGGCTCCGGCGTGAAGAGGTGGCGCAGCTCGCGGCGATCAGCGTCGACTACCTGACGCGGCTCGAACAGGGGCGCGTGCAAGCATCTTCGTCGGTTCTCGCGACGCTGGCCCGCGCGCTGCGGCTGAGCGACGACCAGCAGTCCTATGTGTACGAACTGGCGGGCAAGGCCTACCGCCGGCCGCGGCGCCGGACGGGCGAAAAGCTGCGCCCCGCCATGAAACGGCTCCTCGACCGGCTGGGCGAGACACCCGCGATGGTGCTGGGCCGCCGGCTGGACGTCGTGGCGTGGAACGAGTCGGCGGCGGCGCTGTTCACCGACTTCGGCCGCTACCCGGCGAACCGCCGCAACTACGTCTACCTGCTCTTCGCGGACGCCGCGGTGCGCGCGCTCCACACCGACTGGGAAGAGGCGGCCCGCACGGCGGTGGCGGCCCTGCACCTGGAGGCCGCGCGCGACCCGGACGCGCCGGAGCTCGCGGACCTCGTCGGCGAGCTCGCGGTGCACCACCCGGAGTTCCGCACGTGGTGGGCGGCCCACCACGTGACGAGCGCGGGCTACGGGGTGAAGCGCTACCACCACCCGGTGGTCGGCGACCTGACCCTGGACTGCGACCTGTGGGAAAGCCCGGACGGCAGCGGTCAGCGGCTCATGGTCTTGACGGCGGAGCCGGGCTCACCGGCCCACGAAGCGTTGCGGATCCTGGCTTCGTGGACCGCCGAGCCCGCGGGTCGCTGAGACGGCATCCTGGTCGACCAGCGTCACCTTCGTCGAACTCGTGAAGGAGCGCAGAGTGTTCAGCGTGACGTCGTCGCCCTTGCCCCAGCTTGTGCGGGCCCGAGTCCTGAAGACAAAGGGACCCGCCGCCGCCCCCAGATACACGCTCAGCGGCGCGCCAGCACCGCGGTCGCGGCGATGCCGGCCGCCACGACGGCCGCCAGCGCCAGCATGCTGGTCCCCATGCCGTGCGCGAAAGCCGCCCGCGCGGACGCCGCCAGGTCCGCGCCGCCCGGACCCGTCGCCACCGCGAGCGCGCCCGCCAGCGAACCTTCCGCCGCTTCCCGCGCGGGCGGTGCCAGCAACGCCGTCGCCGAGCGGACCGAATCCGTGTAACCGGCGGAAAGCACGCTGCCCACGAGCGCGATCCCCAGTGCCGCCCCGACTTCGCGCGTCGCGTCGTTGACGGCTGAGGCCACGCCGTACTGCGACGGCGGCACGTTGTCGAGGATCGCGCTCGTCGCGGCCGGGGCCGTCACCCCGATCCCCGCGCCCAGCACGCACACCGCGATCGCCAAGGCGGCGTAACCGCTCCCGGCGTCCAGCTGTCCGATGAGGACCATGCCGAGGACGACGACGGCGAGCCCGGCGCACGTCACCGCCCGCAGCCCGAACCGGCGGACGAGCGGCGCCGAGGCCAGCGACAGCGGGAACAACGTCACCGCGACGGGCCACAGCGCCAGCCCGGCCGTCAGCGCCGAATACCCCTGCACCAGCTGGAGGTACTGCGCCAGCGCGTAGAACATCCCGAACGCGGCGGTGAACTGCACGGTCACCGAAACCGAGCCGGCCGCGAAGGCCGCGTTGCCGAACAGCCGGACGTCCAGGAGCGGGGACGCGCGCCGCAGCTCGTACCCGGCGAACAGCGCGCCGAGCACCAGCCCGCCCGCGATGGACCCGAGGACGAGCGCGTTGCCCCAGCCGAGATCGGCGACGCGCAGGATGCCGAACACCACCGCCCCGATCGCCAGGGGGCCGAGGACCGCGCCGACGACGTCGAAGGGGTGCGGACGGCGGTCGCGCGAGGTCGGCACCGTCAGGCTCGCGGCCACCAGGACCACCGACAGCACCGCCGGCCCGAGGAACACCGAATGCCACGCGAAGTGCTGCAGCAGCACCCCGGCCAGCACCAGCCCGCCGAGCCCGCCGACGCCGGCCACCGCGGCCCAGGTGCCGATGGCCCGCCCGCGCCGCTCCGGCGGGAAGCTCGCCGTGATGATCGACAGCGTGGCCGGCATGATCATCGCCGCGCCGAGCCCGGTGACCGCCCGGGCCGCGATGATCCACGACGACGTGTCGAGGAACACCGGCGCGGCGCACCCGGCGGCGAAGACCAGCAGGCCGGCGACGAGCACGCCGCGGCGCCCGTGCCGGTCGCCCAGCGCGCCGGCGGGCAGCACCAGCGCGGCCAGCACGAGCGTGTAGACGTCGACGATCCAGGTCTGTTCGGCCTGGCTCGCGCCGGTGTCGGCGGCCAGCGCGGGCAGCGCCGCGTTCACGATCGTGACCATGGCGATCACGAGGCCGACGGCCGTGCACATCACGCCGACCGTCCACGCGCGACGGCCGGTCGACAGCACGACCTCGGCGGACTGCGCCCGCATGCACCTCGCCCCTCGTCCACGGCACCGGTTTCCCCCCGACGCTACGTCCGGATACCGAGACTCACGGCCGGGCCCTGTCTCGGTTCCCCGAGGTGATGATGTTGACTGTCCGGCATGACACACCCGGACAGTCCCGAACCGCAGCTGTCACCGCCTCAGCCGCAGGTGACGACCACGAAAGCCCGCGCCGGCAACGGCTTGCTGGCCACCGCGATCCTGCTCGCCGGTCTCGGTGGCGGCCTGCTGGCGTGGCACCCGTGGGACAAGCCGGTGCCGGAGCCGCCCAAGGACCCGCGGCACATCACCATCCAGAAGGTCGGCGACCAGGAAGATCCGACCGAGTCCGGCTCGTCCCGGCCGGTCTACTGCATGACGAACGAGACCGGCGGCCTGTACTGCATGGTGATGCCCAGCCGCTACAGCGGCATCGAGGAAGCGCACTGAGCGGGGGCTCACCCGTTCGTGGCGAACGGGCGGAGACGACACTGGGGCGGACCGCCGCGTTCGAAGGGACCCCGATGACCGCCTCGACCACCCTGCCGCTCGCCCTGCACGAGCTCCTCACCGGCCGCGGCTGGCACCTCGACGGCGACCGCGACCCCGGCGACCCCGGCTTCACCGACGACCCGCAGTGCGGCTGGCACTACCCGGCGACGTTCGGCGGTCAGCGCATCAACGAGATCGACTTCGTCACCCCCACGCGGCTGCAGTGCTACTTCACGTTCGACCGCGAAGGCGGCGAGGTGGTCGGCCTCCTCCCGGCCGGGAACAAGCGCCGCAACGGGTGTCCCGAGCACGACACTGGCGAGCGGTTCTTCGCCTACACCGCCGACGGGAGCGTCGACCTCGGCCGGATCGCGGCGGAGCTGGACGCCCTCGAGCCCCGGGCCCGCGAGCTCGACCCGCGGGCGGTCGTCGAGTGCCTGTTCTTCGGACCCTGCGCCGTCAGTTCGCGCGAGGCTTGAGCACGTCCTCGACGAGCGTGCTCACCATCCCGCGGGGAATGCTCGACCCGGTCAGGGCGCAGTAGACCGGCGCGACCGGCCTGCGGTTCCCGCTCGGGTCGACATGACGTCACGTCGACTGTCACCTGGGGCACGGCTACGTCGCGGGCACCCTGCGCGTCCTGGGGGCCGCCGCGGTGGCCGGGGTGCGGCGGGTGGTGATGACGTCGGCGGCCACCACGGCGAGCCCGTCATCCTAAGCGACCGGCGGCGTCACCGACGAGACACTGTGGACGGACCTCGACGCGCCGGGCCTGCCCGCGTACCGCCGGTCCAAGACGGCCGCCGAGCGCGCGGCGTGGGAGTTCACGGCATCGAGAAGGTGCGTTCGACGCTGGGATGGTTGCCGCGGCCCGCGCGGACGAGCATCGACTGCGGCCGGAGCCTGCTCGAGCACGACGCCGTGGGTTAGCACTCGGTAGGCTTCCGGGGTGAGCGACGAGGAAACCCAGGGGCCGCTGGCCGAGCGGATCGGGCAGCGGATCGGCGCGCTGTCGGCCGCCGAGCGGCGGGTGGCCGAATACCTGTGGAAGCACCCCGGGATGATCGTGCTGTCGACCGCCGGGGAGCTCGGGGAGCTGAGCGGTACCAGCGACGCCACCGTCATCCGCACGGTGAAGTCCCTCGGCTATTCGGGACTGCCCGAGCTCAAGCGCGCGGTGGGGCGGCACGTCGTGTCGGACACGCCCGGCACCCGCCTGCGGCACCGGGTCGAGGAGGCCGGCGCCGACACCGCCTCCCAGCTCGACCAGCTGCTCGCGGAGTCCGTCGACCGCCTCACCGAAACCCGGCGCCTGCTCACCGAGCCCGCCTTCACCGAGGCGGTCGACCTGCTCGCCGGCGCGCGCGAAGTGCTCGCCTACGGCCTCGGCATTTCGGAGCTCCCGATGCGCTACCTCGCGACGCGGCTCCAGCGCCTCGGCCGGCGGGCGCGCAGCACCTCGGCGACGGGGTTCCGGCTCGCCGACGAGCTGCTGCCCTTGGAGCCGGGCGACGTCTTCGTGTTGAACGCCCCCGAGCGCCTGCTGCCGGACATGACGACGGCGGTCCGCCACGCGCGCGCGGCCGGCGCGGGAGTCCTGCTGCTGACGGATTCCCTGGGAGCCACTTTGGACAGTCAGGTCGACGTGACGCTGCCGGCGGTCCGATCTCCGACGGGGCTCACGCAGGAGGGTTTGAGCACGACGCTGGTGCTGGACTGCCTGCTGCTGGCGGTGGCGAAGCGCGACCCGGGAGCGGTGTCGGCGAACAACGAGCTGCTCGCGGAGCTGCGCGACCGGCTCGCACCGCGCGACATGCGTTCGCGACGCACTTGAGGCTTTCGCCAGGAGGGTTGCCTGTCCGGGCGTTCTTCCTGTGTTGCGAATGACTCATTGCAGGCACCGGAGGTCCCGAATGAGTCATTCGCAACCTCACCGGAACCCGGCGGGAAGTGACCCAATGCCGCCGCGACTGGCGCTGTCCACAGGGTGGCGTCATTGTGGACAAACCCGCCGCCGCAGGGGCTTTCCGGCCGGTTTGTCGGTGGGCGCCGGTAGACTGGACCTGGGCACGCCCCCCAAGAGGAGGGCGGGGGCGGGGGTTGGGCCGGGCCCGCTCAGCGGCCCATTTCGATCGACCGGTCCCGCGCCGCCACCACCGCGGCCATCACCGCCGCGCGCAATGCCCTTCCCTCCAGCTCCCTCATCGCCGCTATCGTCGTGCCTCCCGGGCTGCACACCGCCGCGCGCAGCTCTGCCGGGTTCGCCTCCGGGGCGCCCAGCATGCGGCCCGTTCCCTCCGCCGTTGTCAGGACCAGCTCCTCCGCCAGCGGCCGCGGCAGGCCCGCCAGTACGCCCGCGTCGATCAGCGCCTCCGCCAGCAGGGCGAAGTACGCCGGGCCGCCGCCCGACAGCGCCGTCACCGCGTCCAGCTGGGACTCCGCCACCTCGATCACGCGCCCCAACGGTGCCAGCATCGTGCGTACGCGCTCGAGGTCCGCCGCGACCGTGTGTGCGCCGCCGCTGATCGCGATCGTGCCCCGCCCCACCGAGACCGGGAGGTTCGGCATCGTCCGCACCACCGCCACCTCCGGCAAGCTCGCCTCCATGCGGGCGATCGGGGTTCCGCCCACCGCCGACACGATCAGCTGCCCCGGCCGCACGTGCGGCGCCAGCGAGTCCAGCAGCGCCGCGAAGTGGTAGGGCTTCACGACCACGAACACCGTGTCGGCCGTGGCCACCGCCGACTCCAGCGAAGCCACCTTGACGTTGTAGCGAGACTCCAAATACGAAGCCCGCGAAGGATTCTGCTCCACGACGGTGACCTCCGAAGCGAGCCCCGCCAGCAGGGCCTCGCCCATGTTCCCGCCGCCCACGATGGTCGTGCTCATCGCAGCACGAACCCCCTTCCCAGCTCGTCGTCCGGATCGAGGCCGAACGTGCACTCGCCGGTCGGGTAAGCGTTTCCCGACACCTCCGTGGCGACCGAGGAGCCGCCGGAAAGGACCCGGCCGGTGAACCGGGTCCCGATGATCGAATCGTGCGTCAGCACCGCACCGGACGGAAGCCGCCCGTCCGCGGCCAGCAACGCGAGCCGCGCCGACGTCCCCGAACCGCACGGCGACCGGTCGACCTGGCCGTCGGCGAAGATCGTGACACTGCGCTGGTGCGGCCCCGCGGGGGTGTCCCCGAGGTCGTCGTAGAAGATCGTGCCGTAGATCCCGCCCAACCGATTGTCCGAATGCGACGCCCACGACGTCGCGTTCAGCGCGCCCTTGATCTCGCGTCCGGCGGCGATCAGCTCCGTGAGACAACCAGGCGAAACCGAGAGCCCCACCGAGGACGCCGGCACCGACGCGTAGATCGCCCCGCCGTAGCTGACGTCGACGCGCGCCGGGCCCGCGGGAACGTCCCGGCCGATCACGTACGCGTCGACGTTCCGGAAGGTCACTTCCCGCACGACGCCGGAAACGCACGTCACCACCGCCGTGACCCGCCCGGACGGCACGTCCATGACCACCTCGGTGACGCCGTCACGCGCAGCCGGGACCCGGGCCGTGCGCACCGCCCACGCGCCCAGCGCGATCGTGCCGTGCCCGCACGCCGTCGAGTAGCCGTCCTTGTGCCAGAAGAGGACGCCGAACTCGGCGCCGTCGTCGTCCGGCGGGACGAGGAAGCAGCCGTACATGTCGGCGTGCCCGCGCGGTTCCTGCACCAGCAGCTGCCGGACGGCGTCGATCTCCACGGACGCCTGCGCCGCGGCCCGGCGTTCGAGCACGGTCGCGCCCGGGATGTCCGGCACGCCCGCCGTGACGATCCGGAACGGCTCGCCGGCGGTGTGGTAGTCGGTCGTGGTGATCATCGCTCTCCCAGGATCGTGGTCAGCAGGCCCAGGTCGATGTTGCGGCCCGAAACGACCAGCACCACGGGCCGGTCGAGCGGCACGAGCCCGTCGCGCAACGCGGCCAGCGACGTCGCCGACGCGCCCTCGGCCACGAGCCCGGCGGTCGTCACGAGCTCGCGCACCGACCGGCGGATCGCCGCCTCGGCCACCGCGACCATGGTCACGCCGCAGTCTCGCACGATCGCGGGCGTCAGCGACTCAGGTTCGAGGTTGCCGGCCAGCCCGTCCGCGATGGTCTCCCCCATCTCGACGGGCACCACCCGTCCCGCCGCCACCGCGGTCGACAGCGCGCGGCACGCATCGGCTTCCACGCCGACGACGCGGACGTCCGGCGACGCGCGACGAGCACCCAACGCCACCCCGGAAAGCAGGCCGCCGGCGCCGGCCGGGACGACCACCGTGAAGTCTTCTTCCAGCACGTGAGCCACCTCGGTGACGAGCGTGCTCTGCCCCGCGATGACGTGGGGGTCGTTGTAGGCGGAGACGTACTGCCCGGGAAGCGCGAGTGCGTGCCGCTCGGCGCCGTCGAAGTCCTCGCCCGCCAGGACGAGGTCGACCGGGTACTGCCGCAGCGCCTCGACCTTCACGGCGGCGGCCGTCTTCGGCACCACCACGGTCGCGTCAGAGGACAACAGCCGGGACCCGTAGGCGATCCCGAGCGCGTGGTTGCCCGCCGACGCCGTCACGACCGGCCGGCCCGCGTACGCGGTGAGAGCCGCCAGCGCGCCCCGGATCTTGAAGGCGCCGATCGGCTGGGCGCCGTCGTACTTCAGGTACACCGGGACGTCGAGCCCGGCCTGCGGGTACGGGATCAGCGGGGTCGGCGGCAGGTACCGGGACACGACTTCCCAGGCCTGGTCGAGAACGGCGGCGTCAAGCACGGGCGGTTCCCCTCGCGGGTGGCAGCTCCGTCGGGCCCGAGTTGCAGTTCACCCGGTGCTCCAGGACGACGGCGTCGCCGTCGAACCGCAGGGTCAGCCGGTCGATGAACGGGCCCTCCAGGAAGTGCCAGGTCAGCTCCAGCACGTCCGCTTCGGCCCACCGCGCTCCGGCCAGGATCGGCGCCGCGTCCTCCTGGTAGGAGTGGTGCAGCCGCCAGACGCTCACCCCCGTCCTCTGCGGCACCCACTCCCCCAGGCCGTGCTCGATCTCGTGCGTGCCCCGGTCGTCTTCGACCCCGAGCCGCACGGCACCGGCGTCGACCGCGACGGACAACGATCGCACACCCTGCTCGCCGGACTCGAAATCGAAGGTACGAAAGAAGGTCCGACTGTCCACGGCAGACGAGAGCGGCTCGGGTTCGCGGGCCCGCGTCACCCACGGCCCGAGGGACTCGACCTCGTCCGCGGCGAACGCCTGCCAAAACGCTTCGCGCAGCATCCCCGGCAGGTCGTGGTAGGTCGGATCGGGCATCGCGCCGGTGACCACGACGACTCCGCCGTGCTCCGGGAAGACCATGCACTCCTGACCGAACAGGCCCGACGCGGAGTAGATCCCGTTCTCGCTGACCCAGAACTGGTAGCCGTACCCGGAATCGGCGACGGCGTCCGGGCCCGGCGGGAGCAGCTCGGTGCCGGTCCACTCCCCGCTCACCGCCTTCCGGACGTGCAGCCCCGACGCCTTGCGCACCCACCCGGCGGGCAGGACGCGGCGACCGTCCCGGACGCCGTCCTGCAGGCACAGGACGCCGAACGACAGCAGGTCCCGCGGGCGCAGCGACAACCCGTTGCCGCCGCTGGAAACGCCGGCCGGGTCACGTTCCCACGTGTAGTCCGTGATGCCCAGGGGCTCGAACAGCCGCGGCCGCAGGTATTCGTCGATCGGCTCGCCCGCGACCTCCTGCACGATCGCCGACAGGACGTGGCTCGTCGTGCTGCTGTAGCGGAAGCCGCGGCCGGGCCGGTCGACGACCGGCTCTTCCAGGAACTCGCCCGCCCAGCCGGTCTTGCGCAGGCGGGTCGTCGCACCGGAGAGCCCGCGCGCGTGGCCGGTGCGCATGGTCAGCAGGTCCCGCACGCGCATCCGGCTGTCGAGAGCACTGCCGGGGAAGAAGTCCACGACCGGGTCTTCGAGGTCGAGCAGTCCTTCGGCCTCGGCGAACCCGACGGCGGTGGCGGTGAAGCTCTTGGTGGCCGAGTGCAGCTTGTGCTTCAGCGCCGGCTCGTGCGGCCACTGCCACAGGTCGTGCACCAGCTCGCCGTGCCGGTGCACGAGCAGGGCGTGCACCCGCATGCCTCGCGCGGCGAGAGTGTCCAAAAGGGACCCGACGGTCCCGGTCACCGCGCGCTCCGGGCTTCGGCCAGCAGGCCGCCGAGGAAGTCCTGCACCACCGGCACCACGCCGGTGCCGCGGTGCGCGACGCCGGGAACTACGTCGAACCGCACCGGGATGTCCTGCGAGACGAAGTTGTCGCGCAGGGTTTCCAGCCGCGCGACCCGGGTGTCGCCGGTCGCCTCCACGCCGTCCATCCAGTTCGGGCCGCCGGGGTTCATGATCTCCCAGGTCTCGACGTCTTCGGCGCCGACGACCATCTGCACCGGCACCCGGCGCAGCGCGTCGAGGTCGATGCGGATGCCGAAGCGCTCCTCGAAGCCGCCGGTGCCCAGCCACCACGGCAGGCTGTCGTCGAGCTGGGTGATGCGGCCCGGCGCGCCGATCGACACGCCGGCGAGCCGGTCCGGGTGCGCGTAGAAGAAGCGGTGCGCGAACTGGCCGCCGCCGGAGAAACCGTGGAGGTAGAACCGGTCGCCGCGCGCGTTGAACGTCGCGGCGGCTTCGTCGACGATGTGCAGCAGCTCGTCGTCGAAGCGGATGCCCTGGTACTCCAGGAACTTGAAGCTGTGCAGCTCGCCCGGGTGCACCAGGCCCGCCGGGAACAGCGGCGTGAGGATCACGCACCGGTGCTCGATCGCGAACTCCTTCCAGCGGTCGCGGTAGAGCTCGGCCGACCGCCCGGTGCCGTGCTGGATGACCACGAGCGGCAGCGGTTCGGCGTCCGGCGTGTGGTCCTTGGGCACGTACAGCGCGTAGAACAGGCGCTGGTCGTGCTGCGAGGCGAAGAAGGGCGTGCCACCGACGAAGTGGGCGCGCTCGGAGGCGAGGTCGGTCGTGCCGGTCATGGAGAAGTGTCCTCCCAGGACGTCGGGGTTTTCAGTACTCGGGGACCGCTTCGGCGGCGGCCGGGGCCGGGGCGGCGGACCGGGAAAGCCGTTCGCTCACCTTCGCCGTCGTGACGAAGGAGATCGCGAGCAGCACGGCCAGCAGGACGCCGATGCCGACGATGCCGCCGCTGAGCGTCGGGTCGGGTTCGCCGGCCTCGACGCGGGCCGAACCGGTCAGGAACGACAGCACGAAGAGCACGCCGACCGCGAGCACCACCTCGACGGTGACCAGGCCGGGGAACACGCGCAGGGCGAGCCGGAACACCGAGCCCTCCTCGCCCGCCGTGCGGGCCCGCGCGATGCGGGGCATGAGCAGGAACTCGTTCAGCGCGCCGACCGCGATCATGGTGGCCACCAGGCACACCTTGATCAGCAGGAACCGGCCGAAGCTGGTGGTGAACAGCTCGCCGGGGCTGCCGACGAGGCTCCAGGCCAGGTAGAGGCCGCTGATCAGCAGGCAGCCGACGGCGCACAGGGCGACGGTGCTGAACCGCGTCCAGATCTGCGCCCACGTGGCCCCGGCGCGCGGGGTGAGCCGGCGGCGGGCCGTCGCCAGCACGACGAGGGCGGCGATCCCGCCGACCCACGTGGAGACGGCGGAGACGTGCGTGTGGTCCAGCAGGCCGTCGACGAGGGTGTCGGCCGTCTCCTTCGAGAAGTCGGTCGGCAGCAGCGTGACCTGGTAGGCGACGAAGTTGAGGACGAGCGAGGTCAGGGCGACCGCGGTCAGGCGCGCGCGCACCCGCGGCGACCACAGGAGCATCAGCACGATCGCCGACGCCGCCCACAGCAGGTACTGGGTGAGCGTCTGCGCCCCGCTCGAGAGCCACTCGCCCTTCTTGGCGGGCACGGTGACGTAGTTCCAGATGGTGCCCGGTTGCAGGGCCCGGCCGTAGGGGATCTCGACCCCCTTGACGCGGGCGGCCTTGCCCGCGATCTGGAAGTACAGCGCGATCAGGAACCAGGTGCCGGCGACCGCCAGCAGCAGGCTCGTCCGGCGGTGCAGCACCGCGCGATCGGCCTCGTCGACCGACTGTCGCTTGAGGACGGGACGCAGCACGAGCAGGTGCAGCATCGTGGCACCGATCGTCCCGATGAGGCCGGCGAAGTAGGCCATCTTCGTGATGACCCGCCACGGTGCGGGAGTCGGGTTGGCGACGGCGGCCGGGACTTGCGCGAGCAGGAACGACATCACGGCGATCTCCTCGGCGGGGGGCTGGGGTGCTCCGATCGTAGCCGAAATTTCCACAATGGGAAGTATGAAGTTTCCACTACAGACGACCGTCGGGTCCACAATGGACAGCACGAGACCACCGCCCGGCGATCGCCCGCGGTGTACGGAAAACCGGCGTCAGGCCCGCTTCTTGCGCCGCCGCTGGGGGACGGCCGAGCGCTCGTCGCCCTGGACCAGCTCCGAGCGCAGGGAGGTGAGCAGCTCCGAGGCCCGGGTCGCGCGGACCTCGTCGCCGGACCCCAGCTGCAGCAGCAAGGCGTCGGTCAGCACCTCGGCGCTGAGCATCTCCCCGGTGAAGTTGCTCGTCGACTGCGGCGCGGCGAGCGTGACGTCCACGCGGTCGGCGAACTGCGCCCCCAGCGAGCTGGAGACCAGCAGCACCCGGGCGCCCACGGCGTGCGCGTGGTCGAGCACGACCTCGATCTCGGCCAGCAGCCGGGCCGGGGTGTACAGCACGACGACGTCGTCGGCGCGCAGGCCCAGCAGGTCGTCGGCGAGCTGGAACCCGGTGGCCCAGCTCGCGCGGGCGCGCCGGCCCATGCGCGTCAGCCGCAGCGCGAGGTACCGGGCGAGCAGCCCGGACCCGCCGAGCCCGAAGGCGAGCACCTCGCGCGCTTCGTCGAGCAAGCCGACCGCGGCGGCGAACTCGTCGTCCTCGACCAGCCGCCAGGTCGCCTCGAGCCGTTCGACGGCCTCGGTGAACACCCGGGCGACCGCCGAACCGCCGTTCTCCCGCTCGTCGTGGAACTGCCGCACCGGACTGGTCGCGACCACGACCTCCTGGGCGAGGGTGCGCCGCAGGTCGAGCAGCCCGCTGAAGCCGAGGGACTTCGCCGTGCGGACGACGGTCGCGTCACTGGTCTTGGTCACGCTGCCGATCTGCTCCGCGGTCGCGAAGATCGCGCGCCGGCCGTGGTCGCGCAGGTACTCGGCCACGATCCGCTCCGCCCGGGACATCCCGGCCAGGTTGCGGTTGATCCGGGCACTCAGCGACAGGTCTTCGCCGTCCGGCTCGGTCATCTGCTCTCCCCTCGGCATCGCCGCATCGTAGTGGTCACCGGCCGGCGAGCACGCCGGCGAAGAACTCCTGCACGACCGGCTGCAGCTGGAGCCCGCGGTGCGCGAGCCCGGGCACGACGTCGAAGCGCACGCCGACGCCGTGCTTTTCGAAGTTGTCCCGCAAGGAGGTGAGCCGCTCGACGCGGGTGTCGCCGCCGGCGTCGACGCCCGGCTCGGCGATCTCCCACGTCTCGGTGTCCTCGGCACCGACGATCATCTGCACCGGCACGGCCCGCAGCGCGTCGAGGTCCAGGTCGACGCCGAACCGCTCGCGCAGGTCGGCGGTGCCCGGCCACCAGGGGACGTCCGGGTCGATCCGGGTGACGCGGCCCGGCGCCCCGATCGACAGCGCGGACAGCCGGTGCGCGTGCAGGTAGGCGAAGCGGTGGACGAACTGGCCGCCGCCGGAGAAGCCGTGGAGCGCGAACCGCGTCGCGTCGACCCGGTAGCGCTGCGCCACCTCGTCGACGATGTCGAGCAGGACGCGGTCGAACCGGACGCCGCGGAAGCTGAGGCGCTTGAAGCCGTGCAGGTCGCCCGGTTCGCCGATGCCGGCCGGGAAGAGCGGGGCGAGCACGACCGTCTCGTGCTCTTCGGCGAAGCCGCGGTAGGCGTCGCGGTAGCGCTCGGCCATCCGCTGCGTCCCGTGGACCACGACGGTCAGCGGCAGCGGTGCCGTCGCCGTGCGGTGCGCACCGGGAACGTAGAGGCAGTAAGAGAAACGCTGGTCCCGCTGCGAAGCGAAGAAGGCGGTCGGGCCCGAGTGGTAGTACTCGACCGGATCCAGGACGCGCGCGTCGGCACTCGGGCGCGGACTCGTCATGACTGCTCCTCGGCTGGGGTGGCCGCGCGGTGTAGCGGCGACGACAGGTGTTGACATCTCCGTAGCACGGTCTATCTTATCGGTAGCTGACGCTACAACAAATCGTGAACTGTAGCGAACGCTTCCAAAAATCCGGAGGAAGCCGATGACCCCGCTGGTGAGCATCCGCGGCCTGTGCAAGAGCTTCGGTGACATCGAGGTCCTGCACGACGTCGATCTCGACATCCACCACGGCGAAGTGGTCGTCGTCGTCGGGCCGTCCGGCTCGGGGAAGTCGACCCTCTGCCGCTGCATCAACCGCCTCGAACAGATCAACTCCGGGACCATCACCCTCGACGGGGAGCCGCTGCCCGCCGAAGGCCGCCGGCTCGCGCAGCTGCGGGCCGACGTGGGGATGGTCTTCCAGTCGTTCAACCTGTTCGCCCACCGCACGATCCTCGACAACGTCACCCTCGGCCCGATCCAGGTCCGCGGGATGTCCACGCGCGAAGCCGAGACCGAGGCGCGGCGCCTGCTCGACCGGGTCGGCGTCGGCGACCAGGCGGGCAAACGCCCCGCCGAGCTCTCCGGCGGGCAGCAGCAGCGCGTCGCGATCGCCCGCGCGCTGGCGATGCGGCCCAAACTCCTGCTGTTCGACGAACCCACCAGCGCGCTGGACCCCGAGATGGTGCACGAGGTCCTCGACGTGATGACCGCGCTCGCCGCCGACGGCACCACCATGGTCGTCGTCACCCACGAAATGGGCTTCGCCCGCAAGGCCGCCAACCGCGTCGTGTTCATGAGCGACGGCCGGATCGCCGAGCAGGGCACGCCCGAAGAGTTCTTCGACCGCACCGGCACCACCCGGGCGCGGGACTTCCTGTCCAAAGTTCTCCAGCACTGATCCGTGCGACGAAGCAAGATCCAGGAGCGACCATGAGAATGCGCACCACGGCAGGCACCGCGGTGGTCACCACCGCCCTGCTGGCGGCGCTGACCGCGTGCGGCAGCGCCCCCAACCAGGCCCCCGGCGCCGCCGCCAAGCCGGCCGGCGCGGAGATCGCGGGCCAGATCGACCAGACGTCCGTGGTGGACGCGGGCCCGGTCGGGCAGAACCTGCCCAGCACGCCGATGCTCGACAAGATCCGCCAGAAGGGCGAGCTGTCGTTCGCGGGCAGCCGCAACACGATCGGCTTTTCCCAGCTCGACCCCGCGACCGGCAAGCTGTCCGGCTTCGACGCCGGGATCGCCCAGCTGCTCGCGAAGTACCTGCTCGGCAAGCCGAACGCCAAGCTGCAGAGCGGTGGCTCCGACACGCGGGAAGCGTTGCTGGGCAACCACACCATCGACACGGCCATCCAGACCTACACGATCACCGAAGACCGCGCGAAGCTCGTCAACTTCGCCGGGCCGTACTACATGGCGGCCAGCGGCATCGTCGTCAAGACGGCGGACACGACCACCAAGCAGGCGAGCGACCTCGC
Organism: Amycolatopsis sp. cmx-4-37; assembly: GCA_049998055.1. Taxonomy (GTDB): domain Bacteria; phylum Actinomycetota; class Actinomycetes; order Mycobacteriales; family Pseudonocardiaceae; genus Amycolatopsis. The sequence continues at coordinate 791,455 of JAEBEK010000001.1, forward strand.
CGGCAAGAAGGTGGCCACCGAGTCCGGTGCCGCGAAGGACGCGCTCCTGAAGGCGGTGCCGACCGCGCAGCCGGTCCTGTTCGACACCGCCGCGCAGTGCGTCGCCGCCGTCGAGCAGGGCCGCGCCGAAGCGATGACGCTCAACAACGCGTCGCTCTACGGCGTGGTCGCCACGAAGAACGACGTCAAGCTGCTGGACTCGACGTTCGGGTCGAACCCGTTCGGCATCGGCCTCCCGAAGGACGACCCGGCGTTCAAGGACGTCGTCAACGGGTTCCTCAAGACGATCGAAACCGACGGCACGTGGGCCAAGCTCTGGCAGGCCACGGTCGGCAAGCTCGTCAAGACGGCCGCGCCGCAGCCACCGCAGATCGGCTCCGTGCCCGGTTCTTGAGAGGCCACCACCATGTCCGTCCTGTTCGATCACATCGGTGAGCTGCTCACCGGTCTGCTGGTGACCCTCGAGCTGGCCGTGCTCGCCTTCCCGCTGGCCCTGCTGATCGGGACCGTGCTCGGCGTCTGCCGGGTCGGGCCGATCGGCCCGCTGCGGGCGGCGGCCGGGTTCTACGTCCAGTGCCTGCGCAACTCGCCGTTGCTGCTCGTCCTGGTCATGGTGGTGTTCGGGCTGCCCTACGTCGGGGCGACCGTGCCGTTGTTCGGCTCGGTCGTCCTCGGCCTGGGGCTGTACTTCGGCGCGTACGTCTGCGAGACGGTCCGCTCGGGCATCGCGGCCGTCCCGGCCGGGCAGATCGAAGCGGCCCGCGCGCTCGGGCTGACCTTCGCCGGCGTCCTGCGGCAGGTCGTGCTGCCGCAGGCGTTCCGGTCCATGGCCCAGCCGCTGGGTTCCATCTTCATCAACGTCTGCCTCGCGTCGGCCCTCGGCGCGGCGGTCGGCGTGCAGGAGCTCACCGGCTCCGCGCGGCAGTTCAACCTCGACCACGCCCAGCCCATCCCGAGCTTCATCGCGGCGGCGATCGGCTACCTGCTGATCACGCTCACCGCGGGCCAGCTGACCGGGGTCATCGAACGGAAGGTGCGGATCCGCCGATGAAGACCACCGTGTTGTTCGACGAGCTCGGCCCGCGCGGCAAGGCGCGGCTCCGGGTGGCGACGATCGTCGCTTCGGTGCTCGTGCTGGGCGCCCTCGCCGGGATCTTCTTCCAGCTCCAGCACGTCGGCCAGCTGTCGTCCCGGCTGTGGTCGCCGCTGGCGTCGTGGCCCAACATCCGCTACCTGCTCGACGGCCTGGGCATGACGCTGCGCATCGGCCTGTCGTGCGCGGCGATGTCCCTGGTGTTCGGCACGGTGTTCGGCCTCGGCCGGCTTTCGCCGCGCCGCTGGCTGTCGGTGCCCGCCGCGGCGGCGATCGAGCTGTTCCGGGCGATCCCGCTGATCCTGCTGGTGTACTTCTTCCTGATCGGCCTGCCGGCGTTCGGCTGGAACCTGCCGCCGTTCTGGGTGCTGTCGATCCCGATCGTGCTGCACGCGGGCTCGGTGTTCGCCGAGATCGTCCGCGCCGGCGTGAACTCCCTCGATCGAGGGCAGTTCGACGCGGCGGCGGCGATCGGCCTCCGCCGCGGCCAGGCCCTGCGCCTGGTGGTGCTCCCCCAGGTGTTCCGCGCACTGCGGCCGGCACTGGTGACGCAGGTGATCCGGACGCTGAAGGAGTCGAGCCTCGGGTACGTCGTGAGCTACCCCGAGCTGCTGCGCAACGGGCAGGTGCTCGGCGAGTACAACGCGAACTTCATCCAGGCGTACGCGTTGACGGCGGCGTTCTACATCGTGATCAACTTCGGGTTGTCGCGGATCGCGGAGCTGCTGGATCGGCCCCCGCGCAAGCGCAAGCGGGCCCGGGTGGCCGAGGTGGACTCCCCGGTTCCCGCGCTCGAAAGCGTTTCCTGAGTACTTCCGCATATCCGAGACCGGCCTCGCCGGGGCGGCTGGCCACCACCGCCCCGGCGAGGCTTTCCACTGTGGTCAGGGGTTCAAAGCCAGGTAGACCGCCGACGCCACCGCGGCGTCCGCGACTCCCACCCCGGTCAGGTCGGCGATGGACAAGCCCGCACGGTCGGCGCCGTTCCGCAGGACCAGCCCCGCGGCGACGTCGATCTCCGGTCCGGCGAACCCGGCGCGGACCGCGTTCCCGAAGTCACCGTGATCGAGGCACTGCGCATGATCGTCCGTCACCACGAGCCCGGCCCGCGCGAACAGCTCCGGCGGCAGCTCCCCCTTGCCCGGCAGGTCGGTGCCGATCCCCGTGACGTGCAGCGCGCCCGCGAAGGCCGAGGCCGTGGCGAGCGGGGTCGTCGACGGCGTGGCCGTGATGACGCACGGCGAACCCGCCGCCTCCTCGACGCTCGCCGGGCGCGCGTCCAGGTCCAGCTCCGCGCAGAGGTCGCGCACCGCTTCCGGCCGGCGTCCCCACACCCGGACCTTCGCCAGCGGCCGCAGCGCGTGCAGCCACTCCACCTGCAGCCGTGCCTGCAACCCCGTGCCGAGGACGCCGACCTCGTCGACGTCGGGTGGGGTCAGCGCGTGGGTGACCAGCGCGCCCGCCGCGGCCGTGCGCCACGCCGTCAGCCGGCCCTCGTCGGCCAGGACCGCGGCCGGAACCCCGGTTTCCGCGTCCAGCACCAGGATGAGCCCGCTGTTGCTCGGCAGGCCGCGCTCGGCGTTGCGGTAGAAGCCCGCGGCCACCTTGACCCCGAAGTACGGCGAGCCGGTCACGTGCCCGGCCTTCACGTGGCAGTCGCCGTCGGCCGAAGGGAACACCAGGGCGATCGGCGGCGGGAGCTGGGTGCGGCCTTCGGCGTGCGCGACGAGCGCGTCGCGCACCGCCGTGAACACCAGGTCACGGGACGCGACCTCGCGAATGCCGTCCAAGTCCACAGTGGACAAAGTCATTGAAGGTCCTCACGCAGTTTGGTGAGCAGGGCGTAGGTGTTCCCGTCGCCGAGGGTGCCGAGCACCAGCAGGTCGGCCACGAGCATGGCGCACAGCGGTTCGGCGGTGAGGCTGCCGGGCGAGCCCGGGTCGCGCAGGACCGCGTCCGCCGGGAGCGCTTCGGCGAGGTGCTCGGTGACCAGGACCAGCTCGGCACCGACCCGTTTCGCCCGCGCCGCCAGCACTTCCAGCTCGGGCAGCAGCCGGCCGGGCGCGAAGACGACGACCGCGTGCCGCGGCGAGAGGTCCGCCAGGTCCTCCGCGAACGCCACCCCGGTGGCCCCCGACGCCGAGGCGGCCTTGCCGGCCCGGGTCAGCTTCAGCGCCAGGTAGCGCGCGCTCAGCTCGTTGACCCCCCAGCCGTAGCAGAACACCCGCGACGCCGACCCGACGATCCGCAGCGCCTCGGCCAGCTCACCGACGTCGAGCCCGCGGCCGAACGCACTGATCCGGCCGAGCGCGTCGCGCACCACGTGCGTCGTCGCGCTCGGCAGGTCCCGGGCCACCTGCCGCCGGAAGCCGACCTGCGGCGCGCCGGCGGCCCCGCCGAGCGACGCCTTCAGCGCCGGCAACCCGGCGTAACCGAGGCGGCGGGCCGTGCGGACGACCGTCTCGTCGCTCGTGCCGGTCCGGCGGCCGAGGTCGTCCGCCGTCGCGAGCACCACCTGGCGCGGAGGTGACGTGACGAGGTATTCCGCGACCGCCCGCTCCGGCTCGCTCAGCCGGCTCCACGCGTGGTTGACCCGGCTGACCAGCGGTTCCGGCGCGCCCACGTCACACGGCCACGGCGCGCAGGAAGGTCTCCAGCGTGACGTTGCGTCCACAGAGGACGACCGCGACCCGCTTCCCCCGGTACCGCTGGGCCGTCTTGACGAGCCCGGCGACCGCGACCCCGGCGGCGCCCTCGATCATCCAGCGCTCCCCCTCCGCGATCTTGCGCATCGCGCCGGCGATCTCGTCCTCGGAGACCGTCACGGTTTCGTCGATCACGTCCTGGCAGATCGGGAACGTGACCGAGCCCGGCTCGACGGCCCCGGCCGAACCGTCCGACAGCGTCGGCGATTCGGGCGTCTCGATGAGGTGGCCTGCCTTCAGCGAGTCCAGCAGGCAGGTCGACGCCTCGGGCCAGACGCCGACCACCCGGGTCCGCGGGCTCAGCGCCTTCAGGGCCGTCCCCACGCCGCCGATGAGGCCGCCTCCGCCGACGCAGACGAAGACCGCGTCCAGGTCCGGGGCCTGCTCGGCCAGCTCCACCCCCAGGGTGCCCTGTCCCGCCACGGTGTCGAGGTCGTTGTACGGCGCCACGTACGGCTTGCCCCGCTGCCCGGCCTGCTTGCGCGCTTCCACCTCGGCGTCCAGCGGGCCGCCGGGGACCACGACGAGCTCCGCGCCCAGCGCCTCGATCGCGGCCATCTTCGCCCGCGTCGTCGTCCCGGCGACGTAGACGGTCACGGCGACGCCGGCCAGCTTCCCGGCCCGCGCGACACCCTGGCCGTGGTTGCCCGTCGACGCCGTGATCACGCCGGTCCGCTTCGCCTCATCGCCGAGCACGCGGATCTTGTTGGCCGAGCCCCGCACCTTGAACGAGCCGGTCGGCATCAGGTGCTCGGTCTTCAGCCACACGTCGCAGCCCAGTTCGTCCGACAGCGGCCGGCTGCGTTCGAGGGTGCTCACCGGCACGTCGGGGCGGATGCCGCGGTGCGCGTCCATGATCCGGTCCAGGAGGGAGGTCATGCCTGATATTATAGCCTATAAGCTATGCGGAGAGGATCGGCGTGAAGACGACAAGCAGGGCGGACAGCTACACCAGCCTGAGCCGGCTCGACCTGGCCGGCACGCGGTACCGGGTGCACCGCCTGGACGCCGTGCCCGGCGCCGGGCGGCTGCCGCTGAGCCACAAGATCCTGCTGGAAAACCTGTTGCGCCACGAAGACGGCCACACGGTCACGGCCGGGCAGATCGACCGGCTCGTGCGCGGGGAGCCCGGCGTCGTCGCCTTCTCGCCGTCCCGGGTCTTCCTGCACGACACCAACGGCGTGCCGGTGCTGACGGACCTGGCCGCGCTGCGCGACGCCGTGGCCGAGGCGGGCGGCGACCCGGCGGCGGTGCGCCCGCGCATCCCCAGCCACCTGACGGTCGACCACTCGATCGCGACCGAGGTGTCCGGCCGGCCGGACGCGCTGCGCCGCAACGTCGAGATCGAGTACGCGCGCAACGCGGAACGGTTCCGCTTCCTCAAGTGGGGCGAGCGGCTCGACGGGCTGCGCGTCGTCCCGCCCGGCACCGGGATCATGCACCAGATCAACCTCGAGTACCTGGCGAGCGTGGTCGAACGCCGCGACGGCTGGGCGTTCCCGGACACCTGCGCCGGCACCGACTCCCACACCACGATGGTCAACGCGCTGGGCGTGCTGGCCTGGGGCGTCGGCGGGGTCGAGGCCGAGGTCGCGCTGCTCGGGCAGCCGCTGAGCCTGCTCGTCCCGCCCGTCGTCGGCGTCGAGCTGACCGGCGAGCTGGGCCCCGGCGTCACCGCGACCGACCTGGTGCTCACCATCGCCGAAACGCTGCGCGCGCACGGCGTCGTCGGGAAGTTCGTCGAGTTCACCGGACCCGCGGTGGCGCGGATCCCGCTCGCCCACCGCGCGACGATCTCGAACATGTGCCCGGAGTTCGGCGCCACCGCGGCGATGTTCCCGATCGACGACGCGACGCTCGGCTACCTGCGGCTCACCGGGCGCGCACCCGAGCACGTCACCGCCGTCGAGGTGTACGCGAAGGAACAGGGCCTCTGGCACGACCCGGGCGCCGGCCTGCGGTACACCGAGCGGGTGCGGGTCGACCTCTCCGCCGTGGTCCCGTCCCTCGCCGGGCCGCGGCGGCCGCAGGACCGCGTCGCGCTCGGCGACGTCCCGGCGAACGCGCGGGGGGCCATCGGGTCCACTGTGGACACGGGTGCGGTGCCCGGCGGCGCGGTCGCCATCGCGGCGATCACGTCGTGCACCAACACCTCCAACCCGCACGTGATGGTCGCCGCCGGCCTGCTCGCCCGCAACGCCCGCGCGCTCGGCCTGACGGCCAAGCCGTGGGTGAAAACCAGTCTCGCGCCGGGCTCGAAGACCGTCACCGAGTACCTGCGGCGGGCCGGGCTCGACGGGCCGCTCGACGAGCTCGGCTTCCAGCTCGTCGGCTACGGCTGCATGACGTGCATCGGCAACTCCGGGCCGCTGCGGCCGGAGGTCACCGCGGCGGTCGCCGACGGCGCGGTGGTCGCGTCCGTGCTGTCGGGCAACCGCAACTTCGACGGCCGGATCAACAACGACGTCTCGCTCAACTACCTCGCGTCGCCGCCCCTGGTGGTCGCATACGCACTCGCCGGGTCGGTCACCCACGACCTGACGACCGAACCGCTCGGCACCGGCGCCGACGGCGAGCCGGTGTTCCTCGCCGACCTCTGGCCGGCCGACGCCGAGGTCGACGCCGTCGTCACCGCCCACCTGACCCCGGAGCTGTTCCGCGACGCCTACGCCGGCGTCTTCACCGGCGACGAGCGCTGGGCCGGCGTGCCCGCGGCGGGCGGGGCCCGGTTCGAGTGGCCGGCCGGCTCGACCTACCTGCGCCGCCCGCCCTTCCTCGACGACGTCGCGCCGCCGCCGCGGGACCTCCTCGGCGCCCGGGTGCTGCTGCTGCTCGGCGACTCGGTGACGACGGACCACATCAGCCCGGCCGGGCGCATCCCGCCGTCGAGCTGCGCCGGGCGCTACCTGACCGGGCTCGGCGAGGCGGACCTGAACACCTACGCCTCCCGCCGCGGCAACTTCGAAGTGATGGTCCGCGGCGGGTTCGCCAACCCGCGGTTGACGAACCGGCTCGGGCCGGGCGGCCGGACCCGGGACGCCACCGGGGAAGTCGTCCCGGTGTTCGACGCCGCCCGATCGTTCGCGGGCACTCCCCTGCTCGTGATCGCGGGCCGGGAGTACGGCACCGGTTCGTCGCGCGACTGGGCGGCGAAGGCCACCGCGCTGCTGAAGGTGCGGGTCGTGCTGGCCGAGTCGTTCGAGCGGATCCACCGGTCCAACCTGGTGCAGCTGGGCGTGCTGCCGCTGCAGTTCGCCGACGGGCAGAGCGCGGGCTCGCTCGGGCTGGCCGGCACCGAGGAGTTCGACGTGCTCGGCATCCCCGAAGCCGTCGACGACCCGACGCGCCCGGTCACCGTGCGGGTCAGGCCACGCGAAGCGCCCGCGTTCGAGTTCGAAGCGCGGGCCCGGCTGGACACCCCGCAGGAGGCGCTCTACTACGCCCACGGCGGCGTCCTGCCCTACACGCTGGGCCGGTTCGGTGCCTGACGTCGATCCGCTGCTCGAAGGCCAGGGGCAGAGTTCGGACCAGGGCAGCATCGGGTTCTGCGGGGTGTACCTCGTCCGCGCCGCGGGACGGCGGATCCTCTTCGACTGCGGCCACACCGGACGGCGGCGCGCCCTGCTGCGCGCGCTCGCGGACCATGGGCGGTCACCGCGCGACATCGACCTCTTGGTGCTCTCGCACGCGCACTGGGACCACGTCCAGAACGCGGACCTCTTCACCGACGTCCTGATCCACCCGGCGGAAGACCTCGCACCGCGCGGAAATCCGTTCACTCCGCCCTGGACCGCCTCCATCCTCAGTGGACTCTCGGTGCATCCCGCTTCCGACGGGCTCGAACTCGCCTCCGGCGTCACGGTCACCGCCTTGCCCGGGCACACCGCGGGTTCCATCGGGCTCACCGTGGCCACCGCCGCGGGTACCGCGCTGCTGACCGGCGACGCCGTGCCGTCCGCCGGTGCCTTGCGGCGGGGGCGCCCCAGCAGCGCCGTCGACTCCGCGGCCGCGGCGGAATCGATGGCACTCGTCCGGTCGCGCGCCGACGTCGTCTACCCCGGCCACGACCGGCCGTTCACCCTGGAAGCCGGCACCCCCGGAAAGGACCTCCCCGCATGAGCACCTTCACCGAACCGGCCCCGGCCTTCTCCCCCGAGAGCCTGCGCGCCGCGCTGCGCGAGCATTGGGACCTCGCCGACACCGCGCTGAAGCCGCTCGACAGCGAACGCGACCTCAACGTGCTCGTCGACGACCGGTTCGTGCTCAAGATCTCGAACTCGGCCGAACGCTCCGACGTCGTCGACATGGAGGTCCGCGCGCTCGCGCACGTCCACGCCGCCGATCCCGGGCTGCCGGTGCCGGAGTCGGTCGGGGAGGTCGCCCGGCTGAGCGACGACACCGGCCGCGCCTGCCTGGCCCGGCTGATCACGCTGCTGCCCGGCCGCCCCCTGGAGGGGCACCCGGTCGACGACACCGTGGCCGCGTCTGTCGGTTCGGTCGCCGCGCGAGTTTCTGTTGCGTTGCAAGGGTTCTTCCACCCCGCGGCGGGGCGGGAGCTGCTGTGGGACGTCCGCCGGATGCCGGCGGTGGTGGCCGGATCGGGCCTCGCCGGCTTCGACGAACTGGTCGCGCGCGTCACCCCGGCGCTGGCCGCGACGGCCACGCTCCCGGCCGGGCTGCAGCACGCCGACGTCACCCTCACCAACGTGCTGGCCGAGGCGGGCGCGGTCACGGGCGTGATCGACTTCGGCGACATGCACCACACGGCGGCCGTCACCGATCTGGCCGTCACGCTGACCTCGGTGCTGCGCCGGGCCGAGGAAGTCTGGCGCGCGACCGAAGCGGTGCTGCGCGGCTACCAGCGGCACCGCGCGCTGGGTGCGGACGAGGTCGCCGTGCTCGGCGAGCTGGTGATCGCCCGGCTGCTCACGACGCTGGCGGTGTCGGCGACGCGGCGCGAGGCGCACAGCGACAACGAGCGGTACATCACGCAGTACGACGACACCAGCGAGCGCGTGCTGCGCCTCCTCGGCGCGCTCACCCCGGACGAGCTCGGCGAGCGGCTGGCGCGGCTGGCCGGCACCCGCGACCTCGCCGCGGCCGTCCCGGCGAGCGAACTGCCGTCCCGGCGGGCGGCGGCGTTGGGTGGCGGGCTGTCCCCGCTGTTCTACCGCCGGCCCCTCGAACTGGTCCGCGGCGAAGGCCCTTGGCTGTACGCCCGCGACGGACGGCGGTACCTGGACGCGTACAACAACGTGGCCGTCATCGGGCACGCGCACCCCGCCGTGACGCGGGCCGTCGGCCGGCAGCTGGCGGAGCTGAACACGCACTCGCGGTACCTGCACGCCGGGATCGTCGGCCTCGCGGAGCGGATCCTCGCCACGATGCCGCCGGAGCTGGACACCTGCCTGTTCACGACCTCGGGCACCGAGGCGAACGAGCTGGCCTGGCGCCTCGCGACCGAGTACACCGGCGGCGACGCGGCGATCATCGCCGAGCACGCCTACCACGGTTCGTCGAAGTGGATGGCGGACCTCAGCTCGAACGAGTGGCCGCCGGGGTACCGGCCGGCGGGGGTCGGCACGTTCGCCGCCCCGCGTGAACCCGGTGCGGTGGCCCGGATCGAGACCGCGGGCCTGCGTCCGGCCTTGGTGCTCGCCGACTCGCAGTTCACCTCGGAAGGCATCCTCGACGTGCCCGCCGCGTTCCTGGCCGGGCTGGTCGAGAGCGCCCACGACGCCGGGGCGCTGTACCTGGCCGACGAGGTCCAGTCGGGATACGGACGCAGCGGGCCACACCTGTGGCGGTTCGCGCTCGCCGGGATCACGCCCGACCTGGTGACGCTGGGCAAGCCGATGGGCGCGGGCTACCCGATCGGCGCGCTGGTCACCCGCCGCGAAATCGCCGACGTGCTGGCGCGCGAGTACGAGTACTTCTCGACGTTCGCGGCGACCCCGGCCGCCGCGGCCGCGGGCCACGCGGTCCTGGACGTCCTCGAACTGACCGGCCTCCCCGCCCAGGCGGTCCGGGTCGGCGAGCACCTCCGCCGCGGCCTGCGCGCGCTGGCGGCCGGGACGCCGGTGCTCGGCTCGGTGCGGGGCACGGGACTGCTGGCGGGCGTCGACGTGCTGCCGGTCGACGGCGTCCCGGCTCGGCAGGTGGCGCGGACCCTGCTCGACGGCCTGGTCTCCCGGGGCGTGCTCGCCGGCCTCACCGGCCCCGGCGGGGACGTGCTGAAGGTGCGTCCGCCGCTGGTCTGGGAGCCGGCCCACGCCGACGAGTTCGTCGGACGCCTCGCGGACGCGACGCGGGATTATGGGCTATAGGCTGTCCGGATGACCAGCCCCCGCCCGGCCCTCACCAAGAACGCGTACGCCTACGAGGAGCTGCACCGTCGCATCCTCGCCGGCGAGCTGACGGCCGGGCAGACCATCTCCCAGGAGCAGCTCGCGGTCGAGCTGGGGGTCAGCACGACACCGCTGCGCGAGGCGCTCCGGCGGCTGGACGCGGAGGGCCTGGTGACCCTCGCGTCCCACCGCGACGCGCGGGTCACCGAGCTCGACGCCGCCGAGGCGCGCAGCCTGTTCGAGATCCGCGAGAACCTCGACCCGCTGGCGGCCAAGCTCGCGGCAGACCGCCGCACGGACGCGGACGTGGCGGCCATCGAAGCGGCGCTCCGCGGTCTCGAGCCCCTCAGCACGTCGACGGGTTTCGAAGCGCTGCTCCTGCACCGGGCGTTCCACCGCAGTGTGTACACGGCTTCGCACAACCCGCTCCTGTCGTCGTTGCTGGAAGGGCTCTGGGACAAGGCCGACCGGTACCGCCTGGTGGGGCTGCGGTCCACACCGGACTCCGACGAGGACCGCGAGCGGGTGCGGCGCGAGCACGTCGAGATCGCGGAGACGGTCGTCGCGGGAGACGCCCGGGCGGCGGAGCGGGCGATGCGCAAGCACGTCCGAGGCAGTCTCGGCCGCCGGGCGATCACCGCGCTGGAGGCCCGCTGACCGAGGCCGGCCCGGCGCGCCACGGCATCGCCCGGAGTCCACATCGGACACCGAGGCGTTGTCCCCCTGGCGAGCTACACGACTTGCTCGCCCCGGGGTGACGTTTTCGCCGTCCTCTCCTCGATAACTTCGTCGCCGTCACCGCGGACGGCGGGCCGGAAGGGCCCGCCGCCGCGGAAAATCGGAGGGCGAGCACCATGAGGAAGACACGCGGGACACGGTTCGCCGCGACCCTGGCGGTCACCGCACTGACCGTTCTCGGCGTGGCCGCTTGCGACAGCGCCGACGACGAGGACAGCCCGGCGGCCGCGGCCCTCACGTGGGGGGCGTGCCCGGCGGCCGCGCCGGGCACCCCGCGGGATCCCCGGCTCACCTGCGCGAAGGTGAAGGTCCCGCTCGACTACGGCCACCCGGACGGCACGTCGATCGACGTCACGATCTCCCGGCTGGGCGCCGCCGACCCCGCGAAGCGCCACGGCGTCCTGCTGCTGAACCCGGGTGGTCCGGCGTTGCCGGGTCTCGACACGCCGGGTGCGATGGCGCCGACGCTGCCGAAGCCCGTGCTGGACGGCTACGACCTGATCGGCTTCGACCCGCGCGGCGTCGGGACCAGCAGCCCGCAGAGCTGCGGCCTCGACAACCCCAGTGTCGCCGGCCTGTTCCCCTACCCCGCCGCCGACGGCTCGATCGACGCGAACGTCCGGGCCGCCCGCGACACGGCGGGGAAGTGCGCCGCCAAGGCCGGGGAGAACCTGCGCTACTTCACCACCGCCAACACCGCTCGCGACCTCGATCGCGTCCGTGAAGCCCTCGGCGAAGCCGAGATCTCGTACTGGGGCCAGTCCTACGGCACCTACCTCGGGACCGTCTACAGCGCGCTGTACCCGGACCGGACCGACCGCGTGATCCTCGAAGGCAACGTCGACCCCTCCCACGTCTGGGCCGGCGAGGCGGAGAGCTGGGGCAAGGGCATGGCCGAACGGTTCCCGGACGCGGCCGCCGTCGCCGCCGGGCAGAACGCCGCCCTCGGCCTCGGTGCCACCCCGGGCGAAGTCACCCGGACCTTCCTCGCGCTCGCCGACCGGCTCGACCACCAGCCGGCGCCGGTGCCGGGCACACCGCAGTCGCTGACCGGGGCGATGCTGCGCGGCGTCACCTACGCGCTGCTGATCCACAGCGACACCCTGCCGGTGCTCGCCCAGGTCTGGAAGGCCGCCGCGGACCTGGCCGACGGACACCTCACGGAGGCCGACGGCAAGGTGGTCCAGCAGGTGTTCGCCGACAGCCCGGCCACCCCCGGCGTGCCCGCGGACAACCAGGCGACCATGTTCCTGGCCCTCACCTGCGGCGACGCCGAGTGGTCCCACGACATCGACGACTACGCGCGGCGCACCGCCGCCGACCGCGAGACCTGGCCGCTGACCGCGGGCATGCCGGCGAACATCTGGCCGTGCGCGTTCTGGCCGCAGCCGATCGAGAAGCCGGTGACCGTGACCGACCAGGGCGCGCGCAACACCCTGATCCTGCAGAACCGCCGCGACCACGCCACGCCGTGGGATTCCGGCCTCGGGCTGCGCCGGGCGCTGGGGAACCGCGCCGCCTTCGTCGGCGTCGACAACGGCGGCCACTACGTCTACCACGAAGGCTCGGCCTGTGCCGACAACGCCACCGTGGCCTTCCTCGACACCGGCCGGCTGCCGGAGAAGGACCTCGACTGCACCGACGTCACCCGGCCTTGATCATCCCGGCGCGGGCGGCCTTCCCCTCGGAGGCCGCCCGCGCCGCCGCGGATTCGGCAGCGGATTGCCTTGCCGACCACGATTCCTGCCCTCGCGTACCGCCGAGCTCCGTCGGGCGATCGCCTTTTCCCGCCGGGCCGACCGGCCCGGGCCCGGCCTCGCTAGGCTCCCCGCCATGCCGACGCTGGGACGTCTCCGGAACCGATGGGCAGGCGTCACCCCGGAAATCCGGGACCGGGCCCTCGCCGCGGCCGTCACCGCCGCCGCGTTCGTGCCGGGACTCGCGATGCTCGGGGCCCAGTTCGGCGATCTGCCGAGGCACGACGGCGGTCTCGCGGCGGTCGTGCTCGTGCTCGGGCAGACGCTTCCGCTGGCGGTGCGCAGCCGGTGGCCCGCGGCGACCCTCGCGATCATCGCGACCTGTTTCGCGGCGCACGAAGTGCTCGCCTATCCCCCTTCGATCGGCAGTCTCGCGCTGTACTTCGCGCTCTATTCGGCCGGAGCGCGCGAGGAGCGGTTCCGCCGGGCACTGCCCGCGGCGGTGTCGGCGGGATACGTCGTCTTCGCGATCCTGGTCGTCTTGCGCGGATCCCCGACCGACTTGCTGACCTTTGTCGTCTACTACGTGGTGCTGGTCCTGTTCTGGTCGCTGGGCGCCCTGGTGCGGCAGCGGCGGCGGGAAGAAGCCGAGCGGCGGCGGCTCACCGCCCGCGCCGCGGCGGCGGACGAGCGGGAGCGCCTCGCCCGCGAGCTGCACGACGTCGTCACCCACCACGTGACGGCCATGGTGGTCCAGGCCGACGCCGCCCGGTTCCTGCCGCCCGAGCGCTTCCCCGACGTGCTCGCCACCATCACCGGCTCCGGGCGCGACGCCCTCACCGAACTGCGGTTCCTGCTCGGCGTCCTCGAAGCGACCGGCGCGCGCACGCCGGGCCTGAGCGCGCTGCGCGGCCTCGTCGAGCAGCCGGGCCGGGAGGTCGAGCTGGTCGAAGCGGGCGAACGCCCGGCGCTGCCGGCGGAAACCGAGCTCACCGCGTACCGGATCGTGCAGGAAGCGCTGACCAACGCGGCCAAGTACGCCGCGGGCCGTCCCGCGAAGGTGCGCGTCGGCTACGGCGCGGACCTCCTCGAAATCGAGGTGACCACCCGGGGCCCGGCGACCGAGGCCGGCGCCCTCGGCTCCGGCGGCCGCGGGCTGGCCGGGTTGCGCGAGCGCGTCGACGCGCTCGGCGGCCGGTTCACCGCCGGACCGTCGGACGACGGGTTCCGGGTCAGCGCCCGGTTTCCCACGGCCGGCACGCCCGTGCGGAGCGGCCGATGACCGGCGACCCGATCCGCGTGCTGATCTGCGAGGACCAGGAGCTCATCCGCGCGGGGTACGTGGCCGTGCTCGGCGCCCAGCCGGACCTGGACGTGGTCGGCCAGGCCGCGAACGGCCGCGAGGCGCTCACCGAAATCGACCGGCTGCGCCCCGACGTCGTCGTGATGGACATCCAGATGCCGCTGCTGGACGGGATCGAGGTGACCCGCCGCGTCGCCGGGCCCGGCGCGGCGAACCCGGCGAAGGTCCTGGTCGTCACGACCTTCAACGTCGGCCAGTACGTCTACGAGGCGCTGCGGGCCGGGGCGAGCGGGTTCCTGCTCAAGGACGCGCCCCTGGACGAGCTCGCCGAAGGGGTGCGCACGGTCGCGCGCGGCGAGTCCCTGCTCTCCCCCGCGGTGACCCGGACGCTGATCGGCCGCTACGCCGACCGGATCCAGCCGGTGGCTCCCGCCGACGGTCCCCTGGACCGGCTCGCGCCCCGGGAGCGGGAAGTGCTCGAGCTGATCGCCGGCGGCCTGTCGAACGCCGAGATCGCGGCGGAGCTGGTGCTGAGCGTGGAAACGGTGAAGACGTACGTCTCGCGGATCCTCACCAAGCTCGACCTGCGGGACCGGGTCCAGGCCGTGGTGCTGGCCTACCGGACCGGGCTCGTCAGCGCCGCGGGGTGAGCCCGGAACGGGCCAGCTGGTGTCGCGCGTCGCAACTTGTCTGACGTCCCGCGCGCTGGAGCCGTGTGCCGCACGCGCCCCAATGTGGCGTTGGTTGCCGGACCACGGTCAACGACCCTCGGACGCGCGACGCTAGGCGGTCGGGTCCGGACCGAGGGCCCGGTCGAGCAGTTCGCCCAGCTGGTCGACCTGGGCCGCCGACAGGTTCCGGAACGAGGACTCGACGATGGCGTCCGCGAGCTCCTGACCTTCGGCGCGCAGCCGCGCGCCTTCCTCGGTGAGCCGGTGCCGGACCGCCCGGCCCGGTCCCGGAACCCGTTCGATCAGGCCGCGCTCGGCCATCCGCGTGGCCAGCGAGCCGAAGGACTGGTCGGTCTGGAAGGTCAGCACCGCCAGGTCGTGCAGCGAAGCGTCCGGCTCGCGGTGCAGGTGCCGCAGGGTGTCCCACTGCACCAGGGAAAGCCCCAGCGGCGCCAGCGCCCGGCTGAGCGCGCGGTGGTGGCGGTGCTGCAGGCGTTTGACGGCCAAGGAGACCTCGCCGGGGCGGTACTTCATGCGCCCACCCTAACTCATCGAAGTCAGGTTGCTTATCTAAGGAAGCTTATATAAGGTTCCTTAGGTAGCTCCCCGCGAAACCCGAGAAGGAACCATGACGACGCTCCCCGCCGCCGGCTCGCTCCGGCCCACCCGCACCGAAACCCACGCCGTCGGCCCGGTCGAAGTGACCCTCCAGGACCGCGACCGCACCCGCCCGTTCCTGCTCCTGCACGGCGGTGGCGGCGTCGCCACGATGGCCGGTTTCGCCGATCTGCTCGCCGAGCGCACCCACTCCCGCGTGCTGCTGCCCACCCACCCCGGCTTCGGCGGCACCCCGAAACCGGCGGAACTGAGCAGCGTCACCGAACTGGCCGGCGTGTACGTCGATCTGCTGGAGGAGCTCGACCTCACCGACGTGACCGTGCTCGGCAACTCCTTCGGCGGCTGGCTGGCGGCCGAGATCGCGTTGCGGAAGAGCCCGCGGGTCAGCGGCGCGGTGATCGTCGACGGGATCGGCATCGAGGTCGACGGGCACCCGATCACCGACGTCAGCGGTCTTTCCCCGGCCGAGCTCCGGTCGTTCTCCTTCCACGACCCGAGCAAGGCGCCCGTCCCGCCGGGCGGCGGCACCGGACCGAGCCCCGACGTGCGGGCGCTGATCGGTTACACCGGCCCGGCCATGTCCGACCCGACGCTCGCGAAGCGGTTCGGCGACATCGACATCCCGGTCCACGTGCTGTGGGGCGAAAGCGACGGCATCGCCGGCCCGGGCTACGGCCGGGCCTTCGCCGCCGCGATCCCGCTCTCGAAGTTCACCCTGCTCCCCCGCACCGGCCACCTGCCGCAGGTGGAGACGCCCGAGGAACTGCTCGGCGCCCTGCTCGACCTCGGCAACTGACCTCAGGAGACACCAGCATGAGCACCCCCTTGAGCGTGACCCGGATCGGGCACGCCTGCCAGCTGATCGACATCGGCGGGATCCGCGTCCTGACCGACCCGTGGTTCACCCAGACCGCCACCTACTACCCGGGCGAACCGGTCGCCGCGACCGTCGGATCCCTCGGCCGGGTCGACGCGGTCGTGGTCAGCCACGAGCACTACGACCATTGCGACCTCGACGCGCTCGTGGCCGGCGGCTTCGACCTGGACACCCCGCTGATCGGGCCCGGCACCGTCGCGACCATCGCGCGCGGCAAGGGTTTCCGCGACGTCCGCGCCATCGAAGCGTGGGAGGCGGCCACGGTCGGGGACCTGACGGTGACGGCAACACCGGGCGAGCACGGCGTCCACGAGGTCACGTTCGTCATCCAGGCGCACGGGCGCACGGTCTTCTTCGGCGGCGATTCCTTGCGCGTGCCCGAACTGGACACCATCCCCGACCGGTTCGGGCCCGTCGACCTGGCCATCCTGCCCACCAACGGCCTGTGCGTCCGGCCGCTGGACCTGCGGCAGGTGGTCATGGACGCCGAGCAGGCGGCCGGGCTGACGGCGGCGTTGCGGCCGGCCCTGGCGGTGCCGCACCACTACGCGTTCCACAGTGGACGGCTGGGCGACCGGATGATCACGAAGGCGGACCAGGACCCGCGCCACTACGCCGACGCGGTCGCGCGCCTCGCCCCCTCGATCACGGTCCGCCTGGCCCTGCCCGGCACCGTGGTGACGGTCCCGTGAGCCGGTTCACGCCGGAGATCCCGGCCTCCCGCCCGGCGAGCGGCCGATGGTGGCCGTCGTCCGGGCGATCCCCGGCCACGAAGAGCAGCTCGCCGCGGCGATCACGACCCTCACGGCCGCGGTGCGGCGCGAGCCGGGCTGCTCGGAGTTCCGGTCGTTCCGGGACGTCACGGCGGGCGGCCTGCGCCCCGCTCGGCGCTCAGGCCGGCGCTCGAGGTCGGGCACTGAACGGGGCCGTCCGCTGGAACGGCCCCGTTCCAGCGGACCCGGGCTGAAGACCTCGTCACCACCGACTGCGTTCCGGACCGGGGAACAGGGTCAGCCGGCCGCGCCGTCGAGCAGCCGGCTGTAGCGCAGCCGCAGCGCTCGTTCCGTGCTCGCCACCAGGGTGCTGAGCCCGATCGCGGTGTTCGCCCATCCCGGCAGATCGAGGGGAGAGGTGAAACTCCCGATGTGCTGGGAGATCGCCGCCGGCCGGGTGACCTGTTCGATGAGTTGCGGCACGAGGAGGACCACGGCGGTCACGAGCACGACCGTCGAGAGGACACCGATCGTGCGGCCCAGTGCGGGGTGCGCACTGTCCAGGCGCGCGCGGCGCCCTTCCGCGGAGCACGGGTCCGGCACGAGCTGCCGCTCGGTCCCCTCCTCGGTCACGTAGTGGCAGCGCTTGAGCCCGAAGGCGCTCATCCGCACCTCGATGGTCCCGCCCTGGACGGGAAAGACCGCAGGGAGCCTGGACTTCGCGTGCTGCCTGCGATCGAGGTACAGGTGGGCCTCGACCCCGCCCGACGCCTGGTTCTGCCAGTGCCGGACGTCGACGGCGTAGACGGTCTGCCTGCCGTCGTCGTTCGTCAGCCGCAGGTGGAACAGTGCGCGGACGAGCAGCTGCCACCACCGGAACCCCTTCAGGGGCCGCCCGTCGCCGGGCTTCACCCGCTGCACGGCCCTGCGCCGCCGCCATTCCGTGAACATGCCACCACTCCCGTTACTTGCCCGGCTCCGCCGCGCAGTCGAGGTCCTGCGCCGGACGCCGGCCGGTGGTCAGGAACGCCGTCACCGGCTCGTTCAGGCAGGTGTTGTCGAGCCACGGGTAGACACCGTGGCCGCCGTGGTCGACCGTCACCATCTTGGCGCGGCTCCCGAGCGCCTGCCGCATCTTCTCGGCGCCGGCCAGCGGCGACCCCGGGTCTCGTTCGGCCTGCACGAGGAGCACGTTCGCCGGGCCCCGGTCGGTGATGCGCACCGGCGGCTCGACATGGTCCTTCGGCCAGTACGCGCACGGCCCGATGTTCGCCGACGACCCGCCCAGCATCGGGTACCGCGCACGGTCGGCCGCGACGGCACGCTGGTAGTCCCGGATGTCGCTCGGCCAGCGCGAGTCACCGCAAATCACGTAGAAACGGCTCGCCATGGCGTTCTCCGGGAACGTGCTCGTAGGAGGCGGGACCGGGCTGCCCTTGTCGACCGCCTGCCAGATGGCGGCCAGCTCGGGCAGAAACGTGTCGTTGTAGAACTTGTCGAACGTGGTCGCGCGGAACAACGTCGCGTCCATGCCCTGGACCGGCTGCTTCTCCAGCCGCGCCACGAGTTCGTCGAACTTCGCGGTCACCTGCGCCAGCGTGGTGCCCAGGCCGTACTCGGGGTGCTCTGCGAGGTAGGCCGCGAAATCCGGGAACCGGTCGGCCATGCCGCGGGCGAACATCCGCATGGCCGTGACGTCGTAGCCGCCGGGCCCCACGTTGCTGTCGAGCACCACCCGGTCGCTGGTGTCCGGGAACAGCGTCGTGTACACGGCGCCGAGGTAGGTGCCGTAGGAACCACCGAAGTACGAGGCCTTCCGCTCGCCGAGCGCAGCCCGGATCCGGTCCATGTCGCGTGCGGTGTTCGCGGTGGTGGTGTACGGCAGCATCCACGCCGTCGACGAGTTGGCGCACTGCTCGGCGATGGTCCGCGCGTACCCGGCCTCGCGGGTGACATCGGCCGAAGTGTGCGCGTACGGCGGGAAGTTGCCGCGTGCCTGCTGCTCCGGCGTCAGATCACAGGTGACCGGGGTGCTCCGGCCGACGCCGCGCGGGTCGAAGCCGATCACGTCGTAGGCGTCCCGCACCTCCTGAGACAACCCGCCGGCCGCGAGAAGCGCCGGGAAGTTCAGCATGCTGTAGCCCGGGCCGCCCGGGTTGGTCAGCAGCACGCCTCGGCGCTTCTCCGGGTTCTTGCTGGGCAGCCGGGAGATCGCGAGCTCGATCTTCCTGCCGTGCGGATTCCGGTAGTCCAGGGGAACGTCGAGTGTCGAGCACTCGAGATCCGGCACGGCGACGTCCTCGGGACACGGGCCCCACCGCACCGTGCTTTCGGTGCTAATCGTGCTCTGCGTGTCCGGGGTCGTCGCGACCGCCGCTCCCGGAATCGTGATCCCCGCCGTCACCGCGGTGGCGGCGAAGACGAGGAACAAGGTCTTGCGCATGTGTTGTGCTCCTGTCGAGTTGGCTGAACGAAGGTGTCACCGGGAACGGGAGGCGTGCAGCAGACCGATGCTCGCCACGACGGTGATCAGCAGCCCGACGACGGCGATCCGCGCTTGCTCATGACTGCTTCTCCCTGTCCATCGGTGTTGCGGTGAACCGGCTGGTGTGCCCAGCCGCCGAAGGCCAGTCCGGCGATCGCGACGATGCCCAGGAGGACCAGCCGGCCGTGGAGGCCGCCGGGAACCCAGTCCACGGCGCCCCACAGCCGCCCGGCATCCCGGTCGAGCAGACCGCGGATCACCGCCTCGGCGGACAGCGCCGCGATCACCAGTCCCACCGCCTCGACGGCCAGGAATCCGCCCTTGCTCATCGCATCTCCGTCTCGTGTCCGGTTGTTCTCGGTACCTGATCGAGTCTGTCCAGTCGGCACCGAGAACACATCGGCCCGGCGACTCGACCCGTCTACGACCGGAGTCGAGGCCGCGTGCCGACCCAGGTCGTAGACCACGGCAGCCCTCGGCCCACTGCGCCTGCCGCACGGGTTCGCGACAATGGCCGGATGAACACGGACGTGGCGCCACGGCACGGCTGGCGGCAGCAGACCTGGCGGCTGGTGGCGGCCGCGGCGCTGGGCGTCCCGTTCTGGTTCTACACGGCCGTTCTGCTGCCGCCGGGCCAGGCGACGGCGGCGGGTTCCTGGTTCGTCACCGGTGATCCGCTGGTGGCCGTCGGTTGCCTTTCGGCGCTTCTGTTGCGGCGGCGGTATCCGCTCGCCGTCGTCCTGGCGGTCGTCATCGCTTCCACCGCGTCGACGCTCGCCACCGGCGCCGCGCTCCTGGCCGTGTGTTCGATCTCCACCCGCCGCCGTCCGGTGGAGATCGGCGTCGTCGTGCTGGCCTACGTGACCGCGTCGCAGTTCGCCGTCGGGCTCTACCCGATCGAGACCCCGCCCGGTTCGATCTGGCTCCAGCTCGCACTCACGGTGCTCAGCGCCGGCGTCGCCGCGGCCGTCGGCATGGCCGTCGGCGCGCGGCGCGCCGAGGTGGGGTACCTGCGCGAGCGGGCGGAGAGCGCGGAACGGGAACAGAACGCGCGGGCGGCGCAGGCACGGGCCGTGGAACGGAACCGGATCGCCCGCGAGATGCACGATGTGCTCGCGCACCGGATCTCCCTCGTCGCCATGCAGGCCGGGGTGCTGGACCACCGCGGTGACCTCGGGGCCGAGGACACGCGCGTGCTGATCCGCGGCATCGCCGACGGTTCCCACCAGGCGCTGGAAGAACTGCGGGACGTCCTCGGTGTGCTCAGGGCCGAAGCGGGCCGGCCGGAACCACCACAACCGTCACTGGACCGTCTTCCCGAGCTGGTCGCCGACGCCCGCACCTCCGGAATGGACGTCACGCTCACCGGAACCATGACGGCTCGACCGTCCGATGTGGTCGGCCGGACCTGCTACCGGATCGTCCAGGAGGGACTGACCAACGCGGCCAAACACGCCCCCGGCGCACCCGTGCGTGTCGTCCTGGGAGGCGCGGCGGGTGACGAGCTGCGCGTCAGCGTGCACAACTCTCCCGCGGCGGCGAAAACCGTCCGGCCGCCGACGTCGGGGTTCGGTCTGCTCGGCCTGGCGGAGCGGATCAGCATCGCCGGTGGCAGACTCGACCACCACCGGACACCCGACGACGGCTACGTCCTGAGCGCACGGCTGCCCTGGCCGGCTGACGACCACGAAACGAGATCCTGAGTGGACAGCGAGCGGGAACCGGTACGCATCGTCATCGTCGATGACGACCAGCTGGTGCGGATGGCGCTGCGGTTCGTCATCGACGGCGAACCGGACCTGACCGTTGTCGCGGAGGCGGCCGATGGGGACGCCGCACTGACCGTGGTGGCGGAGCAGCGCCCGGATGTCGTGCTGATGGACGTCCGGATGCCCGGCCGGGACGGTCTCAGCACGACCCGGGAGCTCCTCACGCGGCCCGCGCCGCCGAAGGTGCTCATGCTGACCACCTTCGACTCCGACGACCTGGTGCTCGGCGCACTTCGGTCCGGCGCGCTCGGGTTCGTGCTGAAGGACACCCCGCCCGCGAAGATCGTCGACGCGGTGCGGATGGTCGCGGACGGGAACCCCGTGCTGTCGCCCGCCGCCACCGCACGGGTGATCGCCGCGGCCACCGGGCCACATTCCGCCGACGCGCGCAGCTCGTCCCGCGAGGCCGCGCGGAAAAAACTGGCCACGCTGACCGAACGGGAGCTGGAAACCGCCCGCGCCATCGCGGACGGTCTCGGCAACCCCGAGATCGCCGAGCGTTTGCACATCAGCGTCGCGACCGTCAAAGCACACATCGGCAACCTGTTCGCCAAACTGGCGGTCGACAACCGAGTGCAGGTCGCACTCCTGGTCCGCGACGCGGAGGACTGACCGGCCCGGCCGTGCGGGAGGAACGTCCGCTGGTAGCGCCTTGGGAACCCGGGACTGACCACGCCGGCCGTCGCAGCGTGCTCGGGCCCATGGGACCAGGCCCGCGCCGGCGGTGCACGGCCATCGCCCGCGCCCAGCTACAGCAGCCAGGGCGGCGAGTCAAGAGCGCGGCGGATCGGAGTATCCGAAGGCGGTACCCCCGAGCGGAGCAGCCGGGTTCCTGCTCTCAGCCATGGTTATGATCCTGCGCATGGTGTCACCACTTGGGGGATCACTCCCGCGTATCGTCAGGTGACCAACCGCTTAGTAGGCTGACGAGCACGAGTCCGTTTCTCAACGACGAGGAGGTCCCCGTGACCGATTCCCCTTCCCGTGTCGCCGTGGTCACCGGTGCCGGCCGTGGCATCGGCGCCGCCGTCGCGGCGCGGCTGGCCGATGACGGCTTCGCCGTCGGGCTGCTGGATCTGGACGAGGCCGGCGTCAAGCAGGGCGCCGAAGCGATCGTCGCCAAGGGCGGCAAGGCCGTCGGCGTCGCGCTGGACGTCACCGACGCCGAGCAGGCCGAGGCCGCCGTCACCCGCGTCGCCGACGAGCTCGGCCCGCCGGTCGTGCTCGTCAACAACGCCGGCATCACCCGCGACAACCTGATCTTCAAGATGACCGAGCAGGACTGGGACTCCGTCCTCGGCGTGCACCTCAAGGGCTCGTTCCTGATGACCCGCGCGGTGCAGAAGTACATGACGCAGGAGAAGTACGGCCGGATCGTCAACCTGTCGAGCACGTCGGCGCTGGGCAACCGCGGCCAGGTCAACTACTCCGCCGCGAAAGCCGGCATGCAGGGCTTCACCAAGACCCTCGCCATCGAGCTGGGCAAGTTCAACGTCACCGCCAACGCGATCGCGCCGGGCTTCATCGCCACCGACATGACCGCGGCGACCGCCGAGCGGATCGGCATGTCGTTCGAGGACTTCAAGGCCGCGGCCGCGTCGCAGATCCCGGTGCAGCGCGTCGGGACGCCCGACGACATCGCCCACCTGACGTCGTTCCTGGTCAGCGAGGGCGCCGGGTTCATCTCCGGCCAGGTCGTCTACGCCGCCGGCGGACCGAAGGACTGAGGCAGATGCGCGAGTTCGCTTCTTTGGACGAGTTCGCCGCGGCGGTCGGCGAGCACCTCGGGTACAGCGAGTGGCACACGATCACCCAGGACCGGGTGAACAAGTTCGCCGACGCCACCGACGACCACCAGTGGATCCACGTCGACGAGGCGATGGCGGCCGCGGGCCCGTTCGGCGGCACCATCGCCCACGGCTTCCTGACGCTGTCGCTGCTCTCGGCGTTCGGGCCGAAGATCTACAAGGTCAAGGGCATCAAGATGGGGATCAACTACGGCCTCAACAAGGTCCGCTTCCCGCAGCCGGTGAAGGTCGGCTCGAAGCTGCGCGCCGGGGCCGAGCTGATCGAGATCACCGACATCCCGGGCGGCAAGCAGGCGGTGTCGAGGTGGACGGTCGAGATCGACGGCGAAGCGAAGCCCGCGTGCGTCGCCGAATGGGTGACGCGTTTCCTCGCGTGACGCCGGACCGCAGCTTTCACGTGAAAGCTCCGCTTTGCGCCACAAAGCGCAGCTTTCACGTGAAAGCTGCGCGTCTCTATACGTCATACCGACTAGTCGGTATGCTGTCTTGCAGACTGCTTGAGGAGGCACGATGAGCCGGACCGACCCCCCGGGGCTCGACCTGGGCCGCCTGCGCGCCCACCTGGACGCGCACCGGCCCGGCCTGGTCGCCGGGGAGCTGACCGCGGACGTCGTGGAGGGCGGCCGGTCGAACCTCACCTACGTGGTGGGCGACGGCCGGTCGCGCTGGGTGGTGCGCCGCCCGCCGCTCGGGCACGTCCTGCCGACCGCGCACGACATGACGCGCGAGTTCCGGGTGATCTCGGGCCTGCGCGACACCGCCGTGCCGGTGCCCGAAGCGCTGCTGCTGTGCGAGGACGCCGACGTTGTCGGGGCGCAGTTCTACGTGATGAGCTTCGTCGAGGGCACGCCCTACCGGACCGCGGACGAGCTGGCGGAACTCGGCGAGGCCCGCACCCGGGCCATCGCCGACGCGCTGGTCGACACGCTCGTCGACCTGCACGCCGTCGACCCGGGCGCGGTCGGGCTCGGGGACTTCGGCCGGCCGGAGGGCTTCCTCGAGCGGCAGCTGCGGCGCTGGAAGAAGCAGCTCGACGCCTCCCGCAGCCGCGACCTGCCGGGCATCGAGGAGCTGCACGACCGGCTCGCCGCCGCGGTGCCGGTGTCCGGGCAGCCGTCGATCATCCACGGCGACTACCGGCTCGACAACGTGCTGGTCGACGGGAACGACGAGATCTCCGCGGTGCTCGACTGGGAGATGTCGACGCTGGGCGACCCGCTGACCGACCTCGCGCTGCTGGTGGCCTACGCCGAGCGCGACAAGGTGTCGCTGCAGTTCGTCTCGAACGCCAGCTCGGCCCCCGGGTACCCGACCACCGACCAGGTCGTCGCCCGCTACGCCGAGCGCTCGGGGCGCGACGTCTCGCAGCTGAACTGGTACGTCAGCTTCGCGTTCTTCAAGCTCGCCGTGATCCTGGAGGGCATCTACTACCGCTACCAAAAGGGCCAGACGGTCGGGGCGGGCTTCGAGGGCGTCGGGGCCGGCGTCCCGCTGCTCATCACGCACGGCAACGAGATTCTCAAAGAGGAGAAGTGATGGACTTCGCGTTCGACGAGAAGACCGAGGAGCTGCGCGGGAAGCTCCTCGAGTTCATGGACTCGCACATCTACCCCGCCGAGCCCGTGTTCGAGCAGCAGCTGGCCGAACGCGAAGACCCGTGGGCGATCCCGCCGGTCATGGACGAGCTCAAGGCCGAGGCCCGCAAGCGCGGTCTGTGGAACTTCTTCCTCCCCGGCGACCACGGCGCGGGCCTGACGAACCTGCAGTACGCGCCGCTGGCGGAGATCACCGGCCGCAGCATCCGGCTGGCGCCGACCGCGGTCAACTGCGCCGCGCCGGACACCGGGAACATGGAAGTGCTCTCGATGTTCGGCACCGAGCAGCAGCAGAAGCAGTGGCTGGAACCGTTGCTGCACGGCGAAATCCGCTCCGCGTTCGCGATGACCGAGCCGGACGTCGCCTCGTCCGACGCCCGCAACATCGAGACCAGCATCCGCCGCGACGGCGACGAGTACGTGATCAACGGCCGGAAGTGGTACATCTCCGGCGCGATGAACCCCGCGTGCAAGATCTTCATCGTCATGGGCAAGACCGACCCGGAAGCCGCGCCGCACAAGCAGCAGAGCATGATCCTGGTCCCCCGCGACGCGCCGGGCCTGACGGTCAAGCGCGGCATGCACGTGTTCGGCTACGACGACAGCGACCACGGCGGTCACGCCGAGGTGCTCTTCGAGGACGTCCGCGTGCCGGTCGAGAACCTCGTCGCCGGTGAGGGCGACGGCTTCGCGATCGCCCAGGCCCGGCTCGGCCCGGGCCGCATCCACCACTGCATGCGCGCCATCGGGATGGCCGAGCGCGCGCTGGAGCTCATGTGCCGCCGGGCGATTTCGCGCGAGGCGTTCGGGAAGCCGATCGCGCAGCAGGGCGTCGTGCAGGACTGGATCGCCGAGTCGCGCGTGAAGATCGAGCAGCAGCGGCTGCTCGTGCTCAAGACCGCGTGGCTGATGGACACCGTCGGCAACCAGGGCGCGCACACCGAGATCCAGGCGATCAAGATCTCCACCCCGATCACCGTCGAGTGGATCCTCGACAAGGCCGTGCAGGTCCACGGCGCGGGCGGCGTCAGCCAGGACTTCCCCCTGGCGGCGATGTGGGCGGGGAACCGCACCCTGCGCCTGGCCGACGGGCCGGACGAGGTCCACAAGCGCTCACTCGCCCGGCGTGAGCTGAAGAAGTACCTCTCGGAGGGCGCCAAGTGACTGTCACCGCTTCGGATCTGAGCCGTCAGGCGACCGAGTTCCTCGCCTCCCACGATCCTGGGACGACCGATCGGATGGACTTCCTGCGGGCCCGGTTCGACGCCGGCCTGGCCTGGATCCACTTCCCCGCCGGGCTCGGCGGGCAGAACGCGCCGCGCGCGCTGCAGTCCGTTGTGGACGAAGTGTTCACGGCCGCGGGCGCGCCGGACAACAACCCGCGCCGGATCGGCATCGGCCTCGGCATGGCCGCCCCGACCATCCTCGCCTTCGGCACGCCGGAGCAGCACGAGCGCTTCCTGCGTCCACTGTGGACCGGCGAGGAGGTGTGGTGCCAGCTGTTCAGCGAGCCGGGCGCCGGGTCCGACCTCGCGGCGCTGGGCACGCGGGCGGTGCGCGACGGCGACGACTGGATCGTCACCGGTCAGAAGGTCTGGACGTCGGGCGCGCACGAGTCGCAGTGGGCGATCCTGGTCACCCGGACCGACCCGGACGTCCCGAAGCACCAGGGCATGACGTACTTCCTGTGCGACATGACCGCACCGGGCGTCGACGTGCGGCCGCTGCGCCAGATCACCGGCGAGGCCGAGTTCAACGAGGTCTTCCTGACCGAGGTCCGGATCCCGGACACCCAGCGCCTCGGCGCCGTCGGCGAGGGCTGGAAGGTCGCGCAGACGACGTTGATGAACGAGCGCGTCGCGATCGGCGGGCACGTCCAGCCACGCGAGGGTGGCCTGATCGGCATCGTCACCAAGACCTGGCGCGAGCGGCCCGAGCTGCGCACGCCGGAACTGCGTGACCGGCTCGTGCAGCGGTGGGTCGAGGCGGAGACGCTGCGGCTGGCCGGCACGCGCCTGCGCCAGCAGCTGACGAAGGGTGCGCCCGGGCCGGAGGGCTCGGCCATGAAGGTCGCGTTCTCCGAGCTGAACCAGGCGCTCACCGGCTTGGAGGTCGAACTGCTCGGCGAAGAGGGCCTGGCGTATGACGACTGGACGTTCCGGCGCCCGGCGATCGTCGATTTCACCGGCCGCGAAGCCGGCTACCGCTACCTGCGCGCGAAGGGGAACTCCATCGAGGGCGGCACCTCGGAGGTCCTGCGGAACATCATCGCCGAGCGCGTGCTGGGGCTGCCGTCCGAGCCGCGCGTCGACAAGGACGTCGCCTGGAAGGACCTGCCCCGATGAGTCAAGCACAGCCGGATCTGCTGTATTCGGACGTCGAGGAAGACCTGCGGGCTTCCGTCCGGGACCTGCTCAAGGCGAAGGCCGCTCCCGAGGCGCTGCTGGCGCGCGTCGAGACGGCCGAGGGTTACGACCTGAAGCTGTGGCGCACGCTGGCCGACGAGGTCGGCGTGGCCGGGCTGGCGGTGCCCGAGGAGCTGGGCGGGCACGGCGCGTCGGCCCGCGAGGTGGCCGTGGTGGCCGAGGAGCTGGGCCGCAGCGTCGCACCGGTGCCGTTCCTGGGCAGCGTCGTGCTGGCGACGACGGCGCTGGTGCGTGCTTCTGCCGGTGGCTTCGTCCGCCGGCTGGCGTCGGGTTCGGCGATCGGCGCGCTGGCCGTGCCGCTGTCGACGGCGCCGGGTGCGGGCTTCCCGTCGTCGGTGACGGTTTCGGCGTCGGGCACGCTTTCGGGCCGGGTGGGCACGGTCGCCGACGCGTCGGTGGCGGACCTGCTGGTCGTCCCGGCCGCGGGCCCGGACGGGCCGGGCCTGTACGTGGTCGAGGCGTCGGCGGCGACGGTGACCGAGCTGGTCTCGTTCGACCTGACGCGCCGGGTGGCCGACGTGGTGCTCTCGAACGCGCCGGCGGTGCTCGTGGCTTCGGGATCGGACGCGGCTTCGGCGCTGGAGGAGGCCCTGCTGTTCGGCGCGGGCATCCTGACGTCGGAGCAGACAGGCATCGCTGAATGGGCGTTGACGGAGACGGTTTCGTACCTGAAAGGCCGGTACCAGTTCGGTCGCCCGGTGGGCGGGTTCCAGTCGCTCAAGCACCGGCTGGCGAACCTGTACACGGACCTGGTGCTCGCCCGCGCGACGGCCCGCAACGCGGCGGACGCGCTGGCCACGGGAGCGGACGTGCCGATCGCGGTGGCGGTCGCGCAGGCGCGGGTCTCGCCGATCGCGGTCCACGCGAGCGAGGAGGCCATCCAGCTGCACGGCGGCATCGGGATGACGTGGGAGCACCCGGCGCACCTGTACCTGAAGCGGGCCAAGGCGGACGAGCTGGCGTTGGGGACCCCGGGCAAGCACCGGGCCCGGCTGGCGGACCTGGTGAACCTGCCCGCCTGAGCCGGCCTTCCCCTTCTCCGCGGGTCGTTGCGCCCCTGGCTCGGACGTTGTCCGTGAAGGCCACCTTGAGGGAATCAGAGTCCCTCAAGGTGGCCTTCACGGCTTTTCGAGAGGTGACCGCAGGGAAGTCCCGGCGGCCGCCCGAACGTCATGAACGACTCTTTCATGACGTCAGGCGAGGTGAACGAGTCGTTCACGCCACCACGAACGCGACCCGGCCAACCCGACCACCGGACCCCACCCACCCCCGTCCCGCAGCCAAGCCCACCCGATTTCGTGAATCCGCTTCGCATTCTTTCGTATTTTCGCTCATCTGAGCGAAAATTCTGTGAGCCAGGCCACTCGGGAGGCAAAAGGGTGGCAAAAGTGCCCCGCTTCCCATGGTTCTCCCCACCCGTCGCGATCTAGCCTGGGCGCCATGGAATTCGCCGTCGCGCCGACGGATGCCGGGGTGCCCGCCGTGCTGGAGGAATTGACCGTCGTCGTCGGCGGTCATCGGCACAGCGCGCTCGCGGCCGGCCCCGAAACGGGTGAGCTCGTCCTCCTGCTGCACGGCTGGCCCGAATTCGCCGACGCCTGGACGGAGCAGCTGCACTCCCTCGGCGAGGCCGGCTACCGCGCCATCGCCGTCGACCAGCGCGGCTACGCGCGGCAAGCGCGCCCCGACGGTGTCGAGCACTACTCGATCGAGTACCTGGTCGGCGACGCCCTCGCCTTCGCCGACAGCCAGGGCGCCGACCGGTTCCACCTGGTCGCGCGCGACTGGGGCGGCATGGTCGCCTGGGCGCTGGCCACCGCGCACCCGCACCGGCTGCGGTCGCTGACGGTGCTCTCCACCCCGCACCCGTCGGCGCTGCAGCGCGCCGCCGCCACCGACGACGGGCAGTTCCACGACCTCGGCTACATCCGCTTCTTCCGCCGCGGTGTCGGGAAAGCCGAGAAATTCCTCTTACGCGACGAAGCCGCACAATTACGCGCTGTCTACAACCGCCGGATTCCGGTCGAATTCGTCGAACGCGCCGTCGAACGCCTTTCCGAACCGGGTGCGCTGACCGCGACGCTGAATTGGTACCGCGGCGCCACGAACGACGTATTCGACGTCCCGGCCGGCCGCATCACCGTGCCGACGCTCTACCTGTGGGGCAGCGAGGACCCCTACCTCGGCCAGAGCGCCGCGGAGCTGACGGTCCACCACATCGACGCGGAGTACCGCTTCCAAATCGTCGAGGGCGCGAGCCAGTGGATGGCGATGGAGGTCCCCGACGAGGTCAGCGCCCTCCTGCTGGACCACCTCCGCCGGCACTAGCCGGTCTTGCGGACCAGCCCGGTGTAGCCGACCAGCGCGAGCGTGGCGAGCGCCCAGATCGCGGCCTGCACCAGCCAGATCGCCACGGTGAACCACTGCCCGGCGGGAATCCCGGTGTTGAGGTCGCACCGCCCGCGCACCCCCGGCGACAACGGCAGCCCGCGGTCCAGGCCGACGCCGATCAGCTCCACGGTCGTGCAGGGGGTACCGCGAGCCGCCGCCAGGTCCGAAGTGCGTTCCGCGGCGCGATGGCCGGCGTCGCCGACGTGCCCCGCCCACAGCCCCAGTCCCCCGGCGGCGACCACGGCGAGCAGGAGCGCGGCCGCCGTCCGCCGGGCCCGGTAGCCGTACCCGGCGAGCGCGCCCCACAGCCAGTGGAACCGCCGCGCCGGCCACCCGCCGATCGCTTCGGGCGCCCGCCGCTGGAGATCCCGCTGCTGGGCGATGAGGATCTGCCGGACGTTCCCGTCGTGCCCGGCGGCCCGTTCGACAGCCGCCAGGTGCTGGTACGGCCCCGGCCGGTAAGCGGTGGTGTGGTCGCGAACCAGGTCGAGCCACTCGCGCCAGGTGACGTCGCCCAGGGAGCCGAACCGGAAGCCGTCGAGGTCCACCTGGCCGGCCGAGCCCACCAGCCCGGTGGGCATGAAGACCGGTCCGTCGACGACGGCATCAGTCAGGCTCACGAGAGTGCCGGCGGTGACGATCGCCGCGTCGGTGAAGGCGAGCTCGCCGCCGATGTGAGCGCCCGGCAGCCGGACTGCGGCGACCGAGCCGGCGGCGGTCACCCTCAGTCCGATCGCGTGCAGACCGCCGTCCACTTGCAGCCCGTCGCCGGTCAGAGCCGCTCCGGCGTCGTTGGCGAGCTCGGCGTCCAGCAGGTAGAGGTCGCCCTTCACCTGAGCTCTCACCAGGTTGACCGACGCATGGGGTCCAGTCCCGGCCGCCCGCATACCGTTGGCTTGGACGGTGCCTTCGACTCGCATGCCGTACGCGGTCAACGCCTGACCGCGGCTATTGGCGAGCTCGGCCCCGCCGAGGTTGATCTGGCCGTCGATCCGGGAACCGTTCAGGGTGAGCGCGCCGTTTCCGCCGGCCGCGGTCATCGTGGCCCCGGAGGCGAACAGGCCACCGGCTCGCAGGCGGTCGGCGCCCACGGCCGGGCCGCTGCCGTTGACCAGCGTCGCACCGCCGAGGTCGACCTGGCCGCCGACCCGGGCTTCGAGGAGGCGGAGCGCGCCCTCTTCGCCGGCGCCGATCACAGTGGCCCGGGCCAGCCGCAGATAACCGTCGACGACCAGGCTGTCGGCCAAGAGCGCAGGCCCGGACTCGTTGGTGAACTCCGTGTGGTCGAAGATGACCTGGCCTGCCACGTGGGCCCCGATCAAGCGGACCGCACCTAGGCCGGCGCCGACAGCGCGCATGCCGCGGCCCTTGACGGACCGGCATTCGAGATCGTCGAGGTACAGCGCGGGACCGTCGCTGCTGCGAATGACCGCGTCGACGAAATACGTCACCCCGTCGACGCGGGCGTCGCGAAGGTTGATCACGCCGAAGAACCCGGAGCCGGTCGCGCGGACGCCGGTGAAGTCGAGATCGTAGTCGATCCGGACGCCGTCGCCGTCGAACCCGGCGATCCGGCTGCCCGTCAGGTCGAGCCAGGGCAGCTTGGCGTGCCGCGCGCTGATCGGGTTCACGATCGGGCACCTCACCAGCGCGAGACCCACCACGGCCTCGACGTGGTCCAGGTTCAGCGTCCCGGCGATCCGGGCGCCCTCGAGGCGCACCCCGCGCGGGTCCACCGGACCGCGGAGGCCGAGCAGCAGCTCGCGCAGCACCGCGGCCCGCACCGAGGCGTCGGTCACGTACGCGAGACCGTGGCGGGCCGCGTCGACCAGTTCTCGCTCCGCTTCGGTCAGCTTGCCGAGAACAGGCAGCGTCACCCGGGTGGCCGCAAGGCGTCCAACAGCAGGTCCGCGTAGTGGTCGCCGACCTGGCGCGCCGACAGCGTCCCGCCGCGCCGGTACCAGGAGCCCAGGTGGTGCACCGACCCGAAGAAGAAGTCGACGACGACGTCGGCCGGCTTGTCCGTGCGGAACTCCCCCGACGCCTGCCCCTCCTCGACCAGGCCGCGGAAGCGCTCGTGGTACTTGCGGCGCTCGGCGCGCACCGCCTTCTGCTTGTCCGGCGAAAGCTGGTGCATGGACTGCAGGAAGATCGTGTTGTCGTCGAGGTTGTCGATGCTGGACACGACGACGTCGGACGCGGCGGCGGCGAGGCGTTCGCGCAGCGGGGCGCTCGACGAGGCGACGCTCTCCAGCTGGCGGGTCTGCTCGCGCAGGACGCGGGCGTAGATCTCGTAGAGCAGGTCGTCCTTGGAGCCGAAGTAGTGGTACATCGCGCCCTTGGTGACGCCCGCGGCCTCCACGATCTCCTGGACGGACGTGCGGTCGAAGCCCTTCTTCGCGAACAGCTTCGTGGCGTGCTCCAGCAGCCGGCGCGGCACGGCGGCCTGGTCGTCGCCGGCCGCCTCGCCCGGCTTGCGGGTGCTTGCTCGGGTCACGGCAAGACCCCCTTCTGAAGACGAACGCACAGGATAACGGCTCAGTCCCGCCAGGACAGGAACCGCCGGGGGTTGTCGACGAGCATCGTGGTGATGTCCGTTTCGGACACCCCGCGTTCCCGCAATGCGGGCAGCACGTCCCGCGTGATGTGCAGGTAGTGCCAGTTGGGCGTCAAAGCCGGCAATTGTTCTTCGGGCAGCCAGTCGATGTAGCAGGACGCGTCGTGCGAGAGCACCATGCTGCCCGCGTAGCCGCGTTCGCACAGCGCCGCGACGGTGTTCACCCGCTCCTCGAACGGCAGCAGCAGGTCGAGCCCGAACCGGTCCATGCCGAGCAGCGACCCGCGGTCGGCCAGCTCGGTCAGGTAGCCCAGGTCCGTCGAGTCGCCGGAGTGCCCGACGAGCACGCGGCTCAGGTCGACGCCCTCTTCTTC
This sequence comes from Amycolatopsis sp. cmx-4-37, assembly GCA_049998055.1. Lineage (GTDB taxonomy): Bacteria > Actinomycetota > Actinomycetes > Mycobacteriales > Pseudonocardiaceae > Amycolatopsis. The sequence continues at coordinate 823,622 of JAEBEK010000001.1, forward strand.
GAAGATCGCCTGCTGCTCCAGCCCGCGCCGCGTGCCGGCGTGCGTGTGCGTCATGATCGGCGCGCCGGTCTCGGCGTGCGCCTTCGCGACCGCGCGCAGCACGCGTTCGACGCCGGGCGTCACGCCGGGTTCGTCGGTGGCGCACTTGAGCAGCCCGGCCTTGACGCCGGTGCCCGAGATGCCGTCGCGGATGTCCCCGACGAACATCCCGACCAGCGGGTCCTCGCCCTGCAGCATCGTGCCGGGCCCACGGAAGTGCAGGTAGTGCGGCACGTCGTTGTAGGTGTAGAGCCCGGTGGCGACGACGATGTTGACGTCGACCTCGGCGGCGACCCGCTGCACACGCGGGATGTAGCGGCCCAGGCCGATCACCGTCGGGTCGACGATCGTGTCGATCCCGGCGTCCTTCAGCTCCTTGAGCCGCCGGATCGCCTCGGGAACGTGCTCGTCCTCCTTGAACCCTTCGTGCTCGGGGTAGTTGACGGCGAATTCGGGGCTCAGGACGAAGAGGTGCTCGTGCATCAACACCCGGCCCAGCGCTTCCGGCGCGATCGCGCCGCGGACGGTCTCGACCACGCCGCTACCCCCTCGCTCGCAGTTCGCGGCGCAGGATCTTGCCGCTGGTCGTCTTAGGCAGCTCGTCGAGGACTTCGATGGTGCGCGGGTACTTGTAGGCGGCGAGCCGTTCCTTGCACCAGGCCACCAGCTCCGCCGGATCGGCGTTCGCGCCGGGCGCCGGGCTGACGTACGCCTTGACCGTCTCGCCGCGGTACTCGTCGGCGATCCCGACGACGGCGGCCTCGCGCACCGCCGGGTGCGTGTACAGGACATCCTCGACCTCGCGCGGCCAGACCTTGAAGCCGGACGCGTTGATCATGTCCTTCTTGCGGTCGACGACGTAGACCCAGCCGCGCTCGTCCATGAACCCGATGTCGCCGGTGAGCAGCCGCCCGCCCGGCAGCGCCTCGGCCGTCGCGTCCGGGCGGTTCCAGTAGCCGGAGACGACCATCGGACCCTCGACGGCGATCTCGCCCGGCTGCCCGAACGGCAGCTCTTCGCCGTTCTCGCCGAGGATCCGGACGATCGTGTCCGGCACCGGCAGGCCGATCGAGATCGTGCCGGACCCCGGGTCGATCGGCGCCTCGAGCGTGCCCGGGACGACGACGCAGCCGGCCGTCGTCTCGGTGAGGCCGTAGCCGTTGTGGATGTAGTGCCCGGTCTTCGCGCGGAAGGCCTCGACGACGGCGGGCGGCAGCGCCGCGCCGCCGGAGTAGAGCAGCGCGAACGACGCGAAGTGGTCGCGGCTGAACGACGGGTGGGCCATCAGCGCCATGTAGGCCGTGGACGGCCCGACCGTGTACGCCGGCCGGTGCTCGAGGAACGCGTCGAGCACGACCCCGGCGTCGAAGCGGTAGGCGAGGGCGAGCGTGCCGCCGATGTCGATCGCGGAGCCGACTTCGCAGACCATGCCGGTGATGTGGAACAGCGGCGCGAGCCCGAAGAGCGTCGAGCCCTCGGGGAGGCCGCTGAACGAGCCGAGGCCGGCGGCGTTGATCCCGATGTTGCCGTGGGTGTTGGTGGCGCCCTTGGGCGTGCCGCTCGTGCCGGAGGTGTAGCTGATCAGCGCGGTGTCGTCGAGCGCGAAGGCGGGTTCGGGCGGCTTCGGACCCGGCGTTGCGGCGGCTTCGAGGAGTTCGAGCGCGCCGGGCGTCTCCTCGCGGGTGACCTTGCCCAGGACGCGTTCGTCGTCGCGCGTCTGGAACTCCAGTTCGCTGGTGGTGAGGGCGATGCCGACGCCGTTTTCGGCCGCCGTCTCGCCGATGTAGGCGTTCCAGCCGCGCTGCGAGCAGACGACCGCCTTGACGCCGGCGTCGGTGAAGACGTGGGTGAGCTCCCGCTCGCGGTACATCGGGTTGACCGGCACCACGATCCCGCCGGCCTTCCACGCGCCGAGCAGCGCGACGACGAACTGCGGGATGTTCTGCAGCACCAGGGCGAGCCGGTCGCCGCGGGCGAAGCCGTTGTTCGTGAGGTAGCGGGCGACGCCGTCGGAAAGCTCGTCCACTTCGCGGTAGCTCAGCCGCGCGTCGAAGTAGGCGATCGCGGCCCGGTCGGGCACGTGGTCCACCGCGCGGCGGAACGACTCGGGCAGCGTCGTCGGCTTCGCCGGTCCCGCGTCCCGCGCCCGTTCGTCGTAGCTCGCGAGCCAGGGCTTCGCGTCGTACCAGCTCATCCAGTGACCTCCCTTGGACACCGACCGGTCGGTATGGCGACGCTAGGAGGCCGTGGCGGTCCGCGTCAAGACCCGGCTCCGCAGCGGAAATGCAGAACTCGCGTTTCACCGTGGAATACGGACGCCGGTTCGGAATGGTTCAGCTTCTCTCCTTTTCTCTCTTCACTCTGGACAAATCCCTGGTGGAGCCGCCACGATGACATCCGCGACCGGCTCGGCCGCACCATTCGGAACAACCGCGCGCTGCCCGTGTGGACCCTCTATGTTCACGCTAACTTGGAGTGATTCATGCCTGCTACCGGTGGACGACACCGCCTCTCGCGGCGGACGAAGATCGCGACGGCGGCCCTCGGCCTCGGGATCGCGGCCGGGGCGCTGGTGATCGCGACGACCGTCGGCGACCCCGGCGCCGCCAACGCGGCCGGCGCGGCCCCGTCCGGGCAGATCACCTGCCCCGACGTCGCCTCGCAGCTCCCCGCGATTCCCGCTCAGGCCCAAGCCGAGGTCCAGCGCAACCTCGACCTGCTGAACACGCAACTCAGTGAAGCGAACAACCGCCTGGTCAGCACCGTCGGCCAGGGCGGCCCGAACTTCGTGCAGAACGCCATCCTCGGCCCGCTCCAGGACAAGCGGACCTCGACCATCGACCGGATCGCCATCGCCATCGGCCGCCAGGGCGAGAAGCCGCAGAACCTCGGCGGGCTCGCCGCGTGCGCGCTGGGCGGGCAGGCGAACACCGGCGCGGGCACGGTCTCGACCGCGCCGGCGCAGGGCAGCGGGAACACCGGCAACACCGGGAACGCGGGCGGCAATGCCGGGAACACCGGTACCGACGCCGGGCAGATCTCCTGTCCCGACGTCGCTTCGCAGCTCCCGGCCATTCCCGCCCAGGCCCAGGCCGAGGTCCAACGCAACCTCGACCTGCTGAACACCCAGATCAGCGAAGCGAACAACCGGCTCGTCACCAGCGCGGGCGAAGGCGGCCCGAACTTCGTCCAGAACGCCATCCTCGGCCCACTGGAGGACAAGCGCGTCGCGACGATCAACCGCATCGCCACGGCGATCGGCCGCAACGCCGACAAGCCGCAGGGCCTCGACGCCCTCGCCCCCTGCAGCCGCTGACCCCGTCGTGAGTGAGAAACAGTGTTAGAACACTGTTTCTCACTCACGACCGCGTCAGCCGGCGGAGAGGGTGCTGATCCGCAGGAAGCCCTTGGCGGTCATCGTGATCCGCACTTCCGTGGTGGTGACCGGCTCGAACGAGAACGTCGTCGGGTCGTTCGAGCCGGTCCCCCACGCGATCTTCAAGCCGCGCACCGGCTCGAAGCCGCGAGCCGTCCGGTAGGCGACTTCGACGGTCGCCGGCCGCACCAGCGTCGCGTCCACGACGAAGTTCGCCGTGAGCGTGCCGAAGCGCTGCGGCCTCGGCCAGACCAGGGACACCCAGTCTTCCGGTCGCGGCCGGCTCACCGCGGGCAAGGTCGCGGTCGCCGGTTTGCGGTAGAAGTTCGACCAGCCGGTGGCCGGGTCGCCGTCCAGCATCGCCGCGGGCAGCGTGTCCGGGGCGCCCGAATAGCTCGCGTCGGCGGCCAGGACGACCGGAGTCTCCGGCCTTTCCACCGCTCGCGCGCCGGGGCCGTTGCGCTGCCCGAGGTTCGTCCCCGGCACCGTGGTCTTCCCCGGCGTCAGGCCCGGCGCACTCGCCGTCACGGTGATCGGGCCCCGGCCGCCGGTCGCGGCGATCACGGCGACGGCCCGGCCGCGGAAGGCGGGGATCGTCGGCCGCTGGTAGCTCTGCGCGAGTTCCTGCCGGCCGTTGTCCACCCCGGCGACCCGTCCCGGTCCGCGGACGTCGAACCGCAGCACCGGTTCGGCCCCGGGCACCACGACGCCGCGGGAGTCGACGACCGACGCCGTCACGAACGCCATCGCGCCGTCGCCGCGCGGCTCGGCGGTCAGCGTGACCGCGCGCGGCACCCCGGCCGTGACGAGCCGGTCGCGGGCCACCTCGCGCCCGCCGGACCGGGCGATCGCGGTGAGCGTGCCGGGTTCGAACGGCACGGTCCACGTCAGGTGCAGCTTGCCGGTGCCGCCGTTCGGGCTGGTGTAGCTGCCGGAGGGGTCGTTCTTGTCGTCGCCGACCGGCTCGCTCGTCTCCAGGTACGGCCGTCCGTCCACAGTGGTCTTCCGGTCGAACCGCTTGACGCCGAGCGACCGTCCGTTGAGGACCAGCTCGACCGTGTCCACAGTGGAATAGACCCAGACCGCGACGGGGTCGCCGGGCCGGTGGGTCGTCCAGTCCATCGGGGTCAGGTGCACCATCGGCGCGGTGGTCCACTGGCTGCGGAACAGGTGGAAGGCGTCCTTCGGCAGGCCCGCGCTGTCGACCGCGCCGAAGAACGAAGTCTTGACGGGGAAAACGTCGTACGGCGTCGGCTCGCCGAGGTAGTCCTGGCCGGCCCAGAGGAATTGGCCCTGGCAGAACTTCCGGTCGCGGTCCTTCTTCAGCGAGTACTCGCCGCTGAACGTCCACGAGGCCAGGTTGTTGTCGTACGACGAGGTCGCCCGCTTGCCCGGCGTGTGGTTCTCCCCCGTGTTGAGCAGGTCCGGGTCCTGGTACACCCCGCGCGTCGAGGTCTCCGACGACGACTCGGACTCGAAGAAGAACTTGTCCGGGTAGGCCGCGTGCAGCCCGTCGATGGACTGCGCGGTGTTGTAGTTGACGCCAAGGCCGTCGAGCTGCCGCAGGATCAGGTCCTGGGGCGAACCGGGCGCGGGCACGCTGCGGTAGCGGTCCGAACCCATGATGACGGGCCGGGTGCGGTCGATCCCGCGGACCACGGCGATCAGCCCCGCCGCGATCTCCGGGCCGCCGGCCATCGACGCGTCCGGCACCTCGTTGCCGATCGACCAGAGCACGACCGCCGGCGAGTTCTTGGCGGCGTGCACCATTTCCGCGATGTCGCGCGCGCTCCACGCGTCGAAGTCCCGGTGGTAGTCGAACTCGACCTTCCCGGTCCGCCAGCAGTCGAACGCCTCGACCATCATCAGGATCCCGAGCCGTTCGCAGGCGGTCACCAGCTCCGGCGCGGGCGGGTTGTGGGCGGTCCGCAGCGCGTTGACGCCCATCGCGAGCATCAGCCGCAGCTGCCGCTCCAGCGCGGCGGGGTCGATCACGGCGCCGAGCGGGCCCTGGCTCGAATGCAGGTTGACCCCGCGCAGCTTCATCGGCACGCCGTTGAGCGAGAACCCGCGGTCCGGGTGGAACTCGGTGTAGCGGAAGCCGAAGTCCGTCGTGGTCGTGTCGAGCACGCGCCCGGCGACGACGACGTCCGTGCGCACGCGGTACAGCCGGGGCTGCTCGACCGACCACAGCCGCGGATCGGCGACGCTCTGCGTGGTGACCGCCGTCGTGGTCTGGCCGGCGGGCACCGGCACGGTCGCCGAGCCCTTCGCCACCACCCGGCCCGCCGGATCGGTGACCGTGGTCCGCACCTCGGCCGCCAGCGCTCCGGCGGAGTCGTTCACGACGTCGGTGGCCACCTGGACGGTGCCGCGCCCGGCGGCGATGCCGGGGGTGGTGACGAAGGTGCCGTGCCGGGCGACGTGCACCGGCTCGGTGACGACCAGCCGGACCTTGCGGTAGATCCCGCTGCCGGAGTACCAGCGGCTGCTGGGCAGCGGGTTCACCGCCCGCACGGCCAGGACGTTCGGGGTCCGGCCGTCGGTGTGCACCCGGCCGGTGAGGTCGAACGAGAAGCCCGTGTAGGCGTACGGGTGGTTGCCGACCAGCTCACCGTTCACGTGAACATGCGCGTCCGAGTAAACCCCGTCGAACTCGACCGACACGCGTTTGCCGGCCAGCGACGGCGGCAGCGTGAACGTCTTGCGGTACCAGCCGAGGCCGCCGCGGAAGAAGCCGGAGCCGCTTTGGGTGCCGCGCGCGGTGGGCGCGAGCTCGATGCTCCAGTCGTGGGGGACGTCGACGACGGCCCAGGCCGAGTCGTCGTAGGCGGGGTTCGCGGCGTCGGCGAAGCGGCCGTCCGGGTCGGTGACGCCGTCGGGGTTGGCGAGGACGAACCGCCAGCCGTCGGTCAGGTCGACCTCCCTGCCGAGACCTGTTTCGGCGGCCTTCGCGGCCGGGGCGAGCGCGGAGGTGACGACGGCGGCGCCGAGACCGCCGAGGACCTGGCGTCTGCTGGGGGTGTGCGTCATCGAACAGTCCCTTCCGGCGGCGGCGCGGGCGAAAAGCACTATTGCACAAGGATTTCACGATAGACAAAGGGTTCGACAGTTTCGAACCCACCCTCCCACCGCGTGGATTGACCGGCGCAGCACCCCGACGAGCCGCCGCAAGTTCCCCCAGGCACAACCCGATCGGTCAGGCCGGCCGTCATCCAGCCGAACGCCCCCTGGTCACACATCCCCGTAACGGTAGCCACGCGTGCCGCGACTTCATCACGCGATAATCCGACTCCGAGGGGGCGCGAGATGCACGAACCGTTGCCGTGGAGCAGGCAGGGATTGCAGGCCACTTGACCATGGACACAAAACAAGCAATCGATATACACACAGGTATTCGTCGCAAGAAATGGACGAAAAGGTTCGCATTCATATTCTTCCTGATCCTATTTCTGGCTTCCTTTTCTCTTCTTGAAACAACGCTAGAATCCGCGGTAAGCGACATATATTATACAAACGATAACAATCCGCCACCTGAGGTCACGAGCTACACTGAGACTTACTCTGGACCAGGCACTCGATACTCGGTGTTATACGGCAGGGAACCTCTGCAATGCCAGATAGCGAAACCGAACAACGTCGAACGAACAGTCAGTACACAACTCGTAATTGACGGAAGTCCATCAAGGTCAGATCGATCCACACTCAAGGTCAAGTCACAGATATTTACCGATAAGACTGACCCACTCCTGGCCTGTCTGAATGGGACTCAGTTCACCCAAGACGACAGATTCATGTCCAGAGCAGTCGGCATAACTGATCTGAACTACGGAGATCGACCAGGTGGCAGTAGTTCATTCGATACTTTGTCGATCATCATTCCGCCAGGTAACGATAGAGCAAGCGTTGTTGCGACCGCCGAACGTCAGGTACTAAATACTCCGCTAACGATTCAAATTCTTAAAAACAAAGAGGGAGTCACGCAAGCAGGCATAGCTACTTATTCCCTCTCCGTCAGTACAAGCAATTTCCAGATTTATCGAGCAGAAGGTAGCCGGATATCGACGCAGGATCAGCATCATGTGGAATTTCCCCCAACAAATCCTGACAATTCAGTCAGCATGTCGCTGCAACCCTCCGAAGGAGCCGAGCAGGCAGCAGAAAAAGACAATACCGAATACCCTCGCGATGATGACTCCAGATCGGTTCTTATCTTCCCCATTGCCGCCCTTTCTTCCTGGCTGGGATTCTTGTTTAGCAGCAGACATTCTCAATCCGCGGTGCGTCGACGGGTAAGAAGACTCTTCATTTGGCTGTCTGTCACAGTAATTGTCATAGGATCCCTGACAACCCTCAAGATAATTGACATCGACTACGACATCGCCAGCCCCCTTCTCCTGCTCACAGTTCCCACCATTCTGATATTTGCCATCGGCAGTAGCTTCAAGCTTGCCCGAAGGCGCTTTTTCATGCTACTTGCTGCCATAGTTCTGGCACTTCTCATTTCAATAATTGCACTGACCCTGGCGGGCGCTACACTCACTCACGTCACCACACTGGCTTCGGTAGCCGGATGTCTCGTCGGCGCAACAGCATTGTCGGTAGTCTGGCCATCGGTCATAAAAAGTTGGCAAGACGGAGTTGTTTTTTGGATCGTCTCGCTTTTGGAAGCGGTGATGTTCGCACTCTATCCACCATCGTCCAGTTCTACACTGATGCCCGCATGCCTGATCGCATGGTCGACATACATGTACATCGCTTCAAGAAGGATCAACACCAGCAAACGCAACTCGTGCATCATTGCGCTACTAACCCTCTTCTCCCTTTCACCAATATTATTGATATTCGACGACTGGTCCCAGCTGAACCTCCAAGTCATGGCGATTGCCAGTGCAATAACAAGCCCTCAGCAATTAGCCATGATAATGCTGCTGATGACCGACGCCCTCTTGCTGGCTTACTTGATACGAATCCTGTGGCTACTTCGGACAAGCGCATTCTCCGGCGACAATGCTTTGATCAAGGCGGCCGCGTTAGGAATTATGCTGATCGTCTCGTCTGTCCAAGTAGAGCTCATATCCACATATTCCGCAATTTTGTCGGCAGCGTCCTGCTATATCGGCTTCTCTTGGCTCATAAGACTTGACGATAACGCTCGAAGACTGTCTAACGTGAACCGCAGAATCCATGCCAGACTTCTACGGTTGAGCAGTCAGCGAACGAAAATTTCCACCCTTGCAGCCCTGCACTTCAGGACACAGGCGAGCCGAAGCGACTCGGACGACATAGACATTTCGAAAATGATGCAACAGCAACATCGGCTCGACAGCGCAGCCGGCATGTTCCGCGCGGTTCGGAGTCGATACGTCGGCCTGACGCAAGCAGCACAAGGTTCAAGTGGCGGCTATTCCCCCGCAGAGAACGCCTGCTTCGGTTTGTCAGTAGCCTTTGCAGTAAGCATGCCATTCATGGTATTCGAATTACTTCCATTCATTTCCTCGCTGCGCCAGGACTTGGACAGATACTCCCCTATAGAGATCGTCGTTACGATGCTGCACTATGTTAGATGGATTGCCATGGGCGGCATTTTCGGATATTTCTACCCTGCCATACGTGGCCGGGTGCCAGTTCGTAAAGCCATGGCACTGCTGCTCGCAGTCGCACCAATTGAGCTCTTCGGTGTCGACTTTGCCGAGCCAGCCGCAGTATTCCTGCCCGCTATCGCAATAAAAACCGGCTTTCTTCTGTTTTTCACATTGAGCCTGGGTCTGGCTTGGGAATGGCGGTTAGCCCGCGCCGCAAGTGTACACTGGGGACGAGTGAGAGATTTCAGCCGACTCAAGTCGTTCCTTGTTCCGGTCTCGACCGTGATCATCGCGGGCGTGACTGCGCTGGCCACAAGCGTTGCCAGCGCCGCCGTGAATGAAATGGTACAGCCCACGCTGCCACCCAAGTCGCAGGAGACTACGACTTTCCCCGCAGGTCAGGGCAAATAGGCGTCGGGTCCCATCGAAGATTCGCCCGCCGATTGACTCACGACCAAGCGACCGCTTAGTATGAACCGCGACTCACCGGGAGGCAATCATGTCCACTGTGGACGGAGTCCGGTACGCGGCGGACGGCCCGGTCGCCACGCTGACGTTCGACAAACCGGACCGCAGCAACGCGATGGACGTGCCGATGCAGGCCCGTTACGGCGGGCTGCTGCGGGAGGCGGACGCGGATCCGGCGGTGCGCGCGGTGGTGGTCACCGGCGCCCGCAAGGCCTTCTGCCCCGGCGCCGACCTGGGGTTGCTCGACGGCATCGCCGCCGCTCCCCCGGCTTCCGGAGGCGGGCACGAGAACTTCCGCGACGTCCTGGCGGCCTCGTCCGCGGGGATCCCGGTGGTGGCGGCGATCAACGGCGGCTGCGCGGGCCTGGGGTTCGTGATCGCGTGCTCGGCGGACGTCCGCTTCGCCGCGGCGGGCGCGAAGTTCACCACGGCGTTCTCCCGCCGCGGGCTGATCGCGGAGTACGGGATCGCGAAGCTGCTGCCGGCCCTGGTGGGCGAGGGCCGGGCGCGGGACCTGCTGCTGTCGGGGCGGACCTTCACCGCCGAACAGGCCCTCGACTACGGCCTGGTCCAGGAGGTGGTCCCGGCCGAGGAGCTGAGTCCGCGGGCCCACGCATACGCGACGGAGCTGGCGACCTACAGCGCGCCCCGGTCGATGGCGGTGATGAAGGCGCAGTTCACCCGGGAGGCACTGCTGCCCCTGGAGGAGGCGGCCCGCGAGGCAACGGCGTTGATGATCGAGTCGTTCGGCCGTCCCGAGCTGGCCGAGGGGCTGGCCAGCTGGAACGAGCGCCGCGAGCCGAAGTTCCCGTCCCACCCGGCCGGCTGAGCGCGCCGGTTCGCCCCGCATTGCTGGGCGGGATGTCATGAAAGGGTCGTTCATGACGTCGGGCGAGCTGAACGAGTCGTTCATGACGTCGCCAAACCCGGCCGGCTGAAAACCCCACGGCACCCTGCCTACGGCTGTTACATTGCCGACAGATCATGTCACACGGGGAGGATGCCGGTGGGGTTCGAGGTCGACGTCGAAGGCATCGGCAAAGCCGCGGCCAAGCTCGGGGAAGGGAAGCCGCCCGCGCTCGCCGCCGGGGGGCCGCCGAACGTCGGTGCCACTGATCGGGCCGGTGCGTTCGCGGGCGACTACGACGTCTGGCTGACCACCCGGCAAGAAGACCTGCAGGCCGCGCAGCAGCAGGTCGAAAGCCTGGTCGAGAGCATCCAGACCGCCGCGAAGAGCTACCACGCCACCGATGCCGGCGCGCGCGACGCGTTCTTGAAGGCCCTCGACAGCGGCTTCGGGCGGATCGACCGGTGAGCGCGATCTTCGACCGGATCCACCAACTCGCCGACAAGGTCGAAAAGGGCAGCACCACCGACCTGGACGACCGGGCCCGCGCCTGCCGGACCACCGAGGAAGCCGTCAAGGACGCCAAGGCGCTGATCGAGAGCGTCCGGGTCGAACTGAGCGAAGGCTGGCAAGGCGGGGCCGGCGAGGCCGCGCTGAATTCGCTCGACGCCTTCAAGAAGAACCGCGACGACCAGGCCGAAGACCTCGAGGACTCGGCGAAGTCGTTCGAGGTGATCCGCGACGCGCTGGCGAAGGCGCAGTCGGAAGCCAGGGACAAGCGCGAGCGCGCCGACGCCCTCCGGACGAAGATCGACACCGTCTGGCACGACCTCGGAAACGGCAAGGGCAACCTCGTCTTCGCGTGGGCGCAGGACAAGTTCTTCAAGGCCGAGGCCGTCGTCCTGCTCGCCGACCTGCAGCTGGCCGTCACCACCTACGACGCCGTGCTGCTCGCCGAAGGCCTGAAGCTGCGCACCAAGACGGGCCAGATCTGGGAGCTGGCGGGCTCCGAGAAGCGCAACCCCGCCGAGATCGCCGCGATCCTGCTCCGCGAGTTGCCGGCGCTGGCCGCGCTGGTGGCGAAGAACCCCGAACTGCGGCTCGCCCTGCTCGCGGGCGACTGGGACAAGATCATGCAGGACCCCGGCGTCGCCCAGGTCATCTACGACTACTTCGGCTTCAAGTACGACGAAAACGGCGACTTCTACACCACCGGCGAGCACTCCGTGCAGAGCTACCTCGGCTGGCACGACCTCTACGACAAGCTCGAACCCGTCATCGGCGCGAAGCTCGACCACACCAGCGACGGCGGCGACAACATGCAGTTCACCGACCCCAAGACCGGGAAGCAGTACCGGCTGGAGCTGTGGAAGGGCAGCTACGGCTTCGGCGACGCGTACGGCGGCGAGGTCGGCTTCTACACCCGCGAACCCGGCGACGACCACCCCGACGGCTACTACTCCGCCGCCCAGGGCGACGACCAGATCAAGGTGACCCAGCAGATCTACGACAAGACGTCCGGCGAGGTCTACTTCACCAACGACGGCCAGGGCGCCGACGGCACCGACCAGAAGCACTTCTGGAACCTGGCGATCCGCACCGACTCGGACGTGAACCCCGCCGACCTGGGCCAGCGCGCCACGATCGAAGTGCGGGACACGGACCTGCGCGACCGGATGTACGAGGAGATGACCCGGTACGCCGCCGCGCACCCGGACCAGCACCTCACCGTCCACAAAGGCACCGACGACCCGCCCACCCTGAGCTACGACTGGCGGAAGTGACGCCTCAGTAGCCGGTCAGCGGCTTGAACTCCCACTCCCCGTCGTCGTCACGGTCGTTCCTGCGCGCCGGGGCCGCGCGTTCGGTGAGTCCGTCGAAGACCCCGGCGACGTCGATCAGGGCGGCGACCTCGTCGGCGACGTGCTGACCGTGCCGGGCTTCGAGGTCCTCCAGCCCTTCGCGCAGGGCCGTGGTCGCGGCGCTCCTGGCCTGGCCCCGCAGTGCGCGGGCCAGCTCCTCCGGGGTCGGGTCGCTCATGGCCCCCAGCCTAGGCGTCGTGAGTGAGAAACAGGGTTAGAACACTGTTTCTCACTCACGACGGCGTCAGCCGTGGGTCCACTTCTGGGCCGCGCTCTGGTTGCAGTCGTAGATCTGCAGCTGGGTCCCGTCCGTCGTGGTGCTGCCCGGGTCGTCCAGGCACCGGCCCGACTGCGGGTTCACCAGCGAGCCGCCGCTGCCCGCCTGCCACTGCTGGGCGCCGGAGGAGTTGCACTGCCACAGCTGGACCTTCGTGCCGTTGGCCGTGCCGCTGTCGCTCACGTCCAGGCAGCCGCCCTGCGCCTGCAGCGACCCGTCGGCAGCCGAGAACCACTTCTGCGCCCCGGAGCTGTTGCACGTGTACAGCTGCACGTGCGTCCCGTTCGCGGTTCCGCTGGTGGCCACGTCCGCGCACTTGCCCGCCAGCCCCGAGGTCAGCGGACCCAGGTGCGGCAGCGTCCCGTCGTAGGACGGCGGCGGGTTCGACGCCGCCCACGCCGTGTTCGCCGACGTCCCCAGAGTGAACGCGAGAGTTCCGCCCGAGGTGAGCGCCGACGTCGGCGCGTACGCGTTGTTCCACGCCCCGCCGTTCCAGGAAGCACTTTGGACGTACGGCGCGTTGTCCGCCGCCGCCGGCGCGTTCACCGTCAGCGTGTTCCCGCTCGGCAGCGTCACCACCGCCTGCGTGAACAGCGGGCTGCCCAGCGCCAGATCCGCCGTCCCCGGTGTCATCGGGTAGAAACCCAGCGCCGAGAACACGTACCACGCGCTCATCGCGCCGAGGTCGTCGTTGCCGGCCAGCCCGCCCGGTGCGTCGGTCCAGATCTGGTCCTGCACCTGCCGGACGACCTTCTGCGTCTTGTACGGCTGCCCGACGTAGTCGTACTCCCACGGCAGCTCCAGGCTCGGCTCGTTGCCGAGGTCGGCCTGCGATCCGCCGCTGCCGTGGAACCCGGCCAGCACGCTGTCGAGGTAGCTGATGAGCGACGCGTTGCCGCCGCGCGCCGCGGCGAGGCCGGCCACGTTGAACGGCACCATGCCGGTGTACTGCCACGACGTGCCTTCGACGAAGTTCGAGCCGCTCGCCGGGTTGAAGCCGCCGGTCCAGCCGCCGCCCGCGTCCTTGGGCTGCATGAAGCCGCTGGCGGGGTTGAAGGTGTTCTTCCAGTTCTGCGCGCGCCCGGCGTAGAAAGCCTGGTTCGCGGTGTCCCCCAGCGCCCCGGCGAACGCCGAGAGCGCGAAGTCCGCCGTGTCGTACTCCAGCTGCGTCGAGACCGGGCCGTAGAAGTTGCAGCACTGGTAGGTGCCGTTGGCCGGCAGGTAGCCCGGCGCGTTCGTCGCGTTGAGGCCCGGCCGGACGTTGTTCAGCACGCTCGCTTCCTTCAGCATCGCCTGCAAGGCCGCCGACGTGTCGAAGTTTCGCGCCCCGAAGGCGTAGTAGCTCGCGAGGATCGCCGTGCCGGGATCACCGACCATCACGTACGTCTCGCCGTTGTTCTGCGACCACTTGGGCAGCCCGCCGCCCTGGGCGTAGTCGGCGATCATCGACTGCGCGATGTCGCTCGTCTGTGACGGCGCCAGCAGCGCGGACAGCTGCGCCTGCGTGCGGTAGATGTCCCAGCCGGAGAAGTTCGCGTAGTGCGCCGAGTGTCCACTCGCGACGGTGTGCACCTGGTTGTCGAACCCGATGTACTGGCCGTTGCGGTCGGAGAACACGTTGGGGTGCAACAGCGAGTGGTACAGCGCGGTGTAGAAGACGCGCTGCTGCGCCGCGGTGCCGCCGGCGACCTGGATCCGGCCCAGCAGCTGGTTCCAGCTGTCGTGCGCGGCCTGCTTGGCCGCGGCGAAGTCGAACGCCGGGATGTCGGCCGCGCGGTTCGCGACCGCGTTGGCCACCGAGACGTAGGAGATGCCGACCTTGGCCTGCACCGTGCGGTTGGTGGTCGTGTCGAACCGGACGTACGCGCTGCCCGGCCCGGCGTCCGGAGCCGCGGCGGCCGCGGCGGTTCCGTGCAGCTTTCCGGGTGACGCCTTCGGGGTGACCGCGGTGGCCGCGGCCGTACCGCTGGAGCTGAACGCGCGGTCGAAGACGACGTCGAAGTAGAGCGTGTAGGTGAACCCGGCGCCGCAGAAGTGCCCGGAGGTGACCGAACCGGACACTTCGGTCGGGCCGACGACCGTCCACGTCTGGTTCGACGTGCCGTTCTGGCTGCCGTTGAGCTTGAACTGCAGGTTCGCCTGCGACGTCGACGGGAACGTGAACCGGCCGATCCCGGACCGCAGCGCCGTGGTCAGCTCGGTGTTCACGCCGTTGCCGAGGTTCACCGAGTAGGCCCCGGGGCTCGCGGATTCGTTGCTGTGGCTGAAGGGGACGGTCGCGCCGGTGTTCACCGCGCCGACCGTCGGCAGGATCGGGACGTCGCCGTCGGCGCCGCAGCCCGGGCCGGACAGGTGCGTCAGGCTGAACCCGGTGATGGACGAGTCTTGGTACTCGTAGCCGCCGCCGTCGGGGCGGCTGGGGGTGTCGGGGCTCCACTGGAGCATCCCGAACGGGACGTCCGCGCCGGGGAAGTCGTCGGCGGCGTTGGAGGTGCCGATGAAGGGGTTCACCAGGGACGCCGGATCGGTGACCAGCTGCGCCGCCGAAGCGGGTACGGGAGCCAAGCCGGCCAAAGCCAGGGCGGTGGCGGCGGAAAGCCGCACGAGGGTACGCAAGACCATGTCACTTGTCCTTCGCCGTTGAGCACAAGTTCAGCCGATGCGTTTCGGAACGGTCCTCGCGGGCTGACAGCGTTGTCAACGGTCCGTGGTGATCCTGTCGCGTTCCGGACACGGCCGGGTGAAGCCGATGACTTTCCCCGGCCCCCGTCGTCAGTACTGAAGTCCGCGAACCGGCCCAAAGGAGACATCGTGGCGAAACTGCTCTACGGCTTCAGCTGCTCGGTCGACGGCTTCATCGCCGGCCCCGGCGGCGACATGTCCTGGTTGACCCCGTACCTCGGCCCGGACCCGCTGGTCGACGAGCTGATCCCGGAGATCGGCGCACTGCTCGTCGGGCGCCGGACGTTCGGCGGCGACGACCCGCACCGCGGCACCGAAGGCGAGGGCAAGGCCTTCGGCGGCGGCTGGGAGGGCCCGCAGTTCGTGGTCACCCACCGCCCGGCGGCGCCGGTCCCCGGCGTCACGTTCGTCGACAACCTTGTCGGCGCGGTCGCCGCGGCGAAGAAGGCGGCAGGCGGGAAGTACGTCAACGTCCTGGGGGCCGACATCGCCCGGCAATGCCTCGACGCCGGGGTGCTCGACGAGATCCTGGCGATGCCCGTCCCGGTCCTGCTCGGGGACGGCGTGCGGATGTTCGACCGGCCCGGCGGCAAGCCCGTGGGCCTCGAAGAGCTGCGGCCGCACTGGTACCGGGTGGTCTAGGGACGCATCCCGAACGACGGGCGGCCCAGCAGCTTCGGCAGCACGGCGTAGGCGTCCGGCACCCAGTCGCACAGCCGGGCGCGGGTTTCGCGCGGGTCGATGACGTCCTCGACCGAGAACCGCTCCGCCGTGCGGAACGGCGAGCGCACGGCGTCCAGGCGGGCACGGATCTCCTCGATCCGCGCCTCCCGGTCGTCGGCGGCGCCGAGCTCCGCGCGGTAGGCCGCTTCGATGCCGCCTTCGACCGGCAGGGAACCCCAGTCGCCGGACGGCCACGCCCAGCGGCGGACCAGCCGGTGCCGGTTGACCTGGCCCGCGCCGCCGACGCCGAACACGCGCCGGACGATCACCTCGGCCATCGGCACCCGCGCCTGGTAGACCGCGGTCACCGCGCGGGCGCCGTGGCGGATCGCGCCCGCGCGTTCGGCGGCCGCGCCGATCACCATGCCCGCCTGGTCGGTCAGGGACACCAGCGGTAGGTGGAACGTCTCGCAGAGGTCGACCAGGCGCGTCAGGACGTCGGCGCCTTCCGGAGTCAGCGTCGCGCCCCGGTACGGGTCGGTGGCCAGGACGCCGACCGGGTGGCCGTTCAGCCGCGCGAGTCCGGCGTAGGCCGAGCCGCCCGACACGGCGTAGTCGAACACCGAACCTTCGTCGAAGACGCCGTCGAGCAGGGGCCGCAGCCGGTAGGGGTGCCGCCGGTTGCGCGGCACCAGCGACAGCAACGCCTCCTCCCGCCGGTTCACCGGGTCCGAAGTGGACCCGACCGGCGGCAGTGCGTCCACAGAGGACGGTAAGTACGACAGGAACTGTTTGAGCACCGCGAAAGCCTCGGCCTCCGACGCCACGATCCGGTCGACCGCGCCGCTGCGCCGGTGGACGTCGGCGCCGCCCAGCTCCTCCTTGGTGAGGTCCTCCCCCGTCGCGTGCTTCACCACGGGCGGCCCGGCGACGAACAGCTGTCCGGCGCCTTCGACCAGGACGTTGAGGTGCGCCATGACCGCCCGCGCGGCGCCGAGCCCGGCTACCGGGCCGAGGCAGAGCGCGACCACCGGCACCGTCGAGAGGTTGTCCACCACGAGGTCCCAGCCCGGGTTGACCGGGACGTAGGTGAACCCGTGCTGCTCCAGCATCTTGACGCTGCCGCCGCCCCCGGTGCCCTCGATCAGCCGCACCATCGGCAGGCCCAGCTCGTTGGCCAGGCGCTCGGCGTGGACCTGCTTCTCCATGATCGCGGCGTCGGCGGCGCCCCCGCGCACGGTGAAGTCGTCGCCGCCGATGGCGACCCGCCGGCCGTCGAGCTTCGCGGTCCCGATGACGAAGTTGGCCGGGGTGAACGACTCCAGCGAACCATCCACATAGGACGCCGTGCCGGCGAGCGCTCCGATCTCGTCGAAGCTGCCGGGATCGACGAGGGCGGCGATCCGCTCGCGGACCGTCGAGCGCCCGGCGGCGTGCTGGCGGGCCACCTTCTCCGGCCCGCCCATGCGCTCGGCCAGCGCACGCCGCCGCGCGATCTCGTCGACCTCCGGCTGCCAGTTCATTCGGCTTCGAGGGCCGCTTCGACCTTGCGCTGCAGCTTGTTCATCCCGCCGAGCCAGCGGTCGGTCTGCGTCGCGCGGGCCGCGTAGTAGTCCGCGACCTCGGGGTGCGGCAGCACCAGGAACCGCTTCTCGTCGATGGCCGTGAACAGCGCGTCCGCGACCTGCTCCGGCTCGATCGCCGACGCGGCCATCAGCAGCTGGCCCGCGGTGCCGGTGCTCTCGAGCATCGCCGTGCGCACCCCCTGCGGGCAGATGGCCTGCACGGTGAGGCCGCGGTGCTTGTACGTCGCGGCCAGGTATTCGGCGAACGCGAGCGCGCCGTGCTTGGTCACCGAGTACGGCGCCGAGCCGAGGCTGGTCAGCAGGCCGGCGGCGGAGACCGTCGCGATGAAGTGCCCCTTGCCGCGCTCGAGCCACGCGGGCAGCAGCTGGTTCGCCGCGCGGACATGCGCCATGACGTTGACTTCCCAGGTGCGCGCCCAGACGTCTTCGGGGCTTTCCGCACCACCGAACGGCGCGATGCCCGCGTTGGCGCAGAAGACGTCGATCTCGCCGAGAGTCTCGCGCGCGGCCGAGATCAGCTTCGCGACGCCGTCGACGCTCGCGACGTCGCCCGCGAAGGCCGTGCCCTTGATCTCGGCGGCGATTTCGGCGGCTTTGTCGCCGTCGAGGTCGGCCACGACGACCTGAGCGCCTTCGGCGGCGAAGCGGCGGGCCAGCGCGGCACCGATGCCCCCGCCGCCCCCGGTGATGACGACGCCGGTCACAGGCCACCGCCCAGGGTCACGCCGCCGTCGAGGACCACCGTCTGGCCGGTGATCCAGCCCGCGTCGTCGGAGAGCAGGAACGCGACGGCCCCGGCGATGTCGGCCGGGACGCCGAGGCGCTTCATCGGGTAGGCCGCCGAGACCTCTTCTTCACGGCCTTCGTAGAGCGCGGTGGCGAACTTCGTCTTGACGACGGCGGGCGCGACGGCGTTGACGCGGATCTTCGGCCCCAGTTCGGCGCCGAGCTCGACGGTCAGCCGGATCAGCGCGGCCTTGCTGACGCCGTACATGCCGATGCCGGGCGACGCGCCGAGGCCGGCGACGGAGGCGACGTTGACGACGGCACCCCCGTGCTCGCCCATCCACGCGTCGCGGGCGCGTTTGGTCCAGCCGAGCGGCGCGAGGACGTTGACGCCGAGGATCTTCGCCGCGGCGGCGGGGTCGATGTCGAGGGTGGGCCCGTAGACGGGGTTGATGCCGGTGTTGTTGACCAGGTAGTCGAGCCGGCCGAAGGTCTCGATCGTCTTCGCGATCGCCGCGTCCTGGTGGTCGGTGTCGTCGGCCTTGCCGGGCACGAACATGGCCACGTCCGGGCCGCCGAGGGAGTTGACGGCTTCCTCGAGGGCCTCGGGCTTGCGCGCGGTGATGCACACCTTGGCCCCGCGCTCGACGAGCGTCTTCGCGATCCCGAGGCCGATGCCCCGGCTGGCCCCGGTGACGATCGCGACGCGATCCTTGAACGAGTTCACAGCGGTGTGTCTCCTTCGCGGTGTGGTACCCGGCACATGCTAAGCGGTCGGTCAGGTGCTCATTATGCGCGATGCGGCCATCCTCTCAACCCGACCCACGTCACACCGCACGACGACCGAGGCCGATCGGGTCCACGCGGAAGCAGTGCGCGGCAGCGAACAGCACGAAACGGGGGCGCTGCCCGTTCAGGCAGCGCCCCCGTTCGATCCGGTCCTACCGGGCCTTGTGCTCGGTCTTGCCCTTGGCCGCATGGCCGTTGGTGCCGTTGACCGGCTTGGGAGCCGGCGGCTTCGGGGCCTCGGCCGGCTTCGGCGCCGGTGCGGCAGCCGGAGCCGACGCGGGAGCCGGAGCCGACGCGGGAGCCGGAGCCGCGGCCGCCGGCTTCGCGGGCGTCGGCGGGACCGCCTGGTCCGCCGGGGTCACGACCTTGTCCGCCGGTACCGGCGCCTTCTCCTCGGTCTCCTCCACCAGCGGGTTCGACCGCTTGACCTGCACCACCGCCACGACCGCGGCGGCCACCGCGCCGAGAACCAGCAGCCACGGCCAGCGGGCCCGGCGGGACCGGTCCCCGCGCGCCACGCTCTTCGCTTCCTCCAGCGCCACGGCCAGGTCACGCTTCGCCGTCGCGACGGCCTTGCGCCGCTTGCGGTTCGACTCGCCCGTCGAGCCCGCCACCGTCGCGATCGCCTGTGCCGCCTTGCGGCCCGGGTCGCGCAGCTTCACCGCGCGGGCCACCACCTCGTTGCGCGCCGCGACCGAGTGCTTCAGCACGTCCCGGCGCGAAGACCGGGTGCTCTTGTCGAAGTCCTTGGTCGCCGAGCGGCCGACCTTGGCGAGCTCGTCCGCGCCTTCCGTCAGCTTCCGGTCGGTGATCTCCACCGCCCGCGCGGCCGCGGCCGCGCCCACCCGTGCCGCCTCCGCGGCGAGATCCCGGACACCGGCCGCCGCCGTCTTCACCGATCGCCCGACCGGAGCATCGCCCTGGCTCATCTGATCACCTCTCCGTAGTCCCGCAGGCAGGGCCTGCTCAGCCTCACACCACCGGGCTACCCACCAAACGGCATTCCGGAACGTCCGACCACCCGTCGGTGTCGGTCAGGCCCGCACGTCGGGCAGGCTCTTGCCGCGCTGGAGCCGCCATGCGTCGCCGGATTCGGCGTCGTCGGTGGAGCTGCTCAGCTCGGCCCACTTCGCGTCGGTGTCGACGCGGTGCCGCCACGCCTCGCGCCCGAACTCGTAAGCGTCGCTGCCCGCCAGCAGGCGCAGCGGCGGCTCGTCGAGGCCCGCGACCGTGAGCACCAGGTCGGCGACCTTCCGCGGGTCGCTGTTCGCGTGCCGCTCGAAGTCGGCCATCGCGCGGGCCGACGCGCCGACCGTCGCCTCGTACGGCTCGCTGATCGGCGGCGTGGCCATCGACGAGCCGCCCCAGTCGGTACGCATGCCGCCGGGCTCGAGCACCGTGATCTTGATGCCCAGCGGCGCGACCTCGGCGGCGAGCGCCTCGCTGAACCCGCCGACCGCCCACTTCGCCGACTGGTAGGCCGTCATCCCGGGGCTGCCGACGCGGCCGCCGACGGACGAGATCTGGATGATCCGGCCGCCCCCTTGCCCGCGCAGCACCGGAACCGCGGCCTTGGTGACGTACACCGTGCCGAGGAAGTTCGTCTCGATCTGCCGGCGGAAGACCTCGAGCGTCGTGTCCTCCAGCGACGCCCGGTCGCCCTGGCCGGCGTTGTTGACCACGACGTCGATCCGGCCGAACGCGGCGACGCCGGCGGCCACCGCGGCTTCGGCGGCCGAGGCGTCGGTGACGTTGAGCGCCTCGACGTGGACGCGGTCGCCGAAGCGGGCCGCGAGGTCGTCCAGGGTCCGCGGGTCCCGGGCGGTCGCGACGACGCGGTGCCCGGCGGCCAGGGCCCGCTCGGCGATCCGCCGGCCGAGCCCGCGCGACGAACCGGTCACGAAAAACACTGAACTCATCGAAGCTCCTTCATTAACGCAATGTCTTTGCGTTAACTCGAACCTAGCTCCGCTTCCGCGTTAAGTCAAAGTGGTTGCGTTATCGTGGTCGAGTGCCCCAACTTCGCCAGCGCGCCCGCTCCGACCAGGACAAAGAGGTCCGCAAGACCGCTCTGCTGACCGCCGCGCGCGAGCTCGCGGTCGACCGCGGGGTGCGCGAGGTCACCCTCACCGAGGTGACGAGCCGGGTCGGCCTGCACCCGTCCGCGCTGCGCCGGTACTTCGAATCCCGCGAAGAGCTGCTGCTCGAACTGGCGGAGCAGGGCTGGGCCGACTGGCGGGCACGGCTCCTGGCCGACCTGCCCGGGCACCGCCTGAGCCCGGTCGAGGTCGCCGAGGTCGTGGCCGGGTCGCTGGACGCCCTCCCCCTGTTCTGCGACCTGCAGACCCACGTCGGCCTCAGCCTGGAGGGCGCGGTCCGGCTGGAGCGGGCGCGCGCCTACAAGACCGCGGCCTCGGAAGCGTTCGACGCGATGACGGCGGCCCTGGTCGAAACCGGCGCCGGCCTGGACGCCGAGGGCGCCCGGACCCTCTTGACGGCGGCGATGAGCTGCGCGGCGTACCTGTTCCAGCTGTCCCGGCCGTCACCGACCCTGCGTCAGCTGTACGAGGAGGTGCCGAGGTGGGCCCACAGCGCGCTGCGGTTCCGCGAGCAGCTGACGACGCTGTTGCGAGCGGTCGCCCGGGGCGCCGCGAAACCGCCGGTCACTTGACGGCGCCGAAGATTTCGGCCGCGCTCAGCTCGCGGCAGCGCGGGCGCGTGGTCCGGCAGCTCCCGCAGGACGCGGGCCCAGCACGACGGCCGGCCGGTGGTCTCGTCGAGGGTGGGCGACATGGTGCTCCCGGTTTCGACGGTCAGTGGCCGAGGACGGCACGCAGGGCGGGCTGGAGCCGGTCGCCGTGCGCGCGGACGAGGTCGTCGCACAGCTCGAAGATCCGCTCGACCGGCAGCGTGGCCGCGGTGGCCGGGTCGGTCATCGCCGCGTGCCGGATGTGGCGGGGATCGTCTTCGACGGCGGCGCGCACGACGAGGTCGTTGACGCTCAGGTACGTCCGGTTGAGCGCGGCGAGCTGCGGCGGCAGCGCGCCGATCCGGGTCGGCCGGACGCCGGTGGCGTCGACGAGGCACGGTACCTCGACCGCCCCGCCGGCGGGCAGGTTTTCGATCAGGCCACGGTTGACGACGTTGCCGTAGACGGTCCGCGGCGTGCCCGTGAGGACACTGTGGACGATCTGCGGCGCGTACTCGCCGGTGCCTTCGACGGGCAGCGGCTCGTCGGCCGCGATCGCCTGCCGGGTCCGTTCGTACTCGGCCTCGTTCTCCGCGACGATGTCGAGGTAGGCCCCGATCGGCAGCCGCAGGCGTTCGACCTCGGAGTCGTGCTTGAGGTACCAGGGCACGTACTCGGCGGAGTGCTCGCTGGTCTCCGTCGGGTAGTAGCCGAGCCGCCGCAGCATGTCGAACCGGACGCGGCGCCGCAGCTGCTCGTCGGCGGCGGCCAGCTCGCGCAGCCGCGGGTAGAGGTCGGTGCCCGCGTGCTCGAACCGCAGCACCCACGCCTGGTGGTTGACGCCCGCCGCGACGTAGACGACCTCGTCGAACGGCACCCCGACGAGCTCGGCGAGCCCGTGCACGGTCCAGTACACCGAGTGGCACAGCCCGACGACCCGCGTCAGCCCGGTGACCTCGCTCAGGTACTGGACGTTCATCGCCATCGGGTTCGTGTAGTTCAGCAGCCACGCCTCCGGGCAGACCTCGGCGATGTCCGCGCCGAGCGCCTTGAGGAAGGGGAACGTCCGCAGCGCACGGAAGATCCCGCCGATGCCGAGGGTGTCGCCGATGGTCTGACGCAGGCCGTAGCGCGCCGGGACCGCGAAGTCGGTGCGCGTCGACTCCCCCATCCCGATCTGGACCATGTTCACGACGAAGTCCGCGCCCGCCAGCGCTTCCCGGCGGTCCGCGTGCGCGGTGAGCACCGGCTTGACGCCGCGGACCGCGGCGATCCGCCGGGCCGCGGCGAGCGCGGTCGCCAGCCGGTCCGGGTCGATGTCGTGCAGGGCGACGTGCACGCCGTCCAGCTCGGGGTAGGCGAACAGGTCGGCGAGCAGGCCCTGGGTGAACACGACGCTGCCCGCGCCGACGAAGGTGATCTTGGGGGTCATGCGGGGTCCGATCCGGTGCGTTCGAGGTGGACGAGGACGTCGTCCCACGTGGCCTGGCCGGCCGTGCCGCCGCGGGCGCGGACGGAGAAGCCGCCGCAGACGACGCCGCAGCGCATCGCCGTCGCGAGCGGCAGCCCGGCCAGGACACCGGCGAGGAAGCCGGCGTTGAAGCTGTCCCCGGCGCCGACCGTGTCGACGGCGTCGGCCGGGACTCCGGGGGTGAAGGCGAATTCGCCGGCGCGGCAGCAGAAAGCACCGGCCTCGCCGTCCTTGACGACGACGGTGAGCCCGCGCGCGGCCAGCACCGCGGCGGCCTGCCGCGCGTCGGCCGCCCCCGCCAGCCGGGCGGCCTCCGCGGCGTTCGGGAGCAGGAAGTCCGTCTCCCGCAGGAGGGTTCCGACGTCCCACGTCCCGGCCGGGTCGTCGTTGGTGTCGACGGATGTGGTCGCGCCGTGCTCCCGGGCGGTGCGCAGCAGGCCGAGCAGGTCGGGCGCCAGTTTCGGCAGCAGGAAGTACGACGAAGAATGGACGTGGCGGCTCGTTTCGAGCAGCTCCGGCGGGACGTCGTCGGCCGTCGTCGTGGCGAGGGTGCCGGGCGCGGTGACGATGGCGCGGTCGCCGTCGCGGGTCAGCACGGTGGTCAGCGGGGTCGGCAGGTCCGGGTCGACGCGCAACGCCGTGGTGTCGACGCCGCGTTCGTCCAGGGCCGCGCGGACGAACCGGCCGCCTTCGTCGTCGCCGATGCGGCCGGCGATGGCGACCCTCAGGCCCAGCCGGGCGGCGCCGGCGGCGGTGATGGCGCCCGAGCCGCCGAGGGCGAGCACCCCGGTGTCGGCCAGCTGTTCGCGCTGGCCGAACGCCAGGTCCGTCCGAAGGGGACCGATGATGACGTCGGGGTTGGCGTCGCCGATCACCAGCAGGTCGAATCGGTGCACGGTCAGCCCTTGAGCCCGCTGGAGGTGACCGACTGGACGAACGTCTTCTGCGCGCCGAGGAAGGCCAGCAGCACCGGGAGCACGGTGATCACGTTGCCCGCCATCACCGCGGCCCAGTTCGTGTGGTGCTGGCCCTGGAACGTCGTGAGGCCCAGCTGCAGCGTGTAGACCGTGTCGTGGTTGAGCGCGATCAGCGGCCAGGTCAGGTCGTTCCAGGTGGTCAGGAACGTCAGCACGGCCACCGTGCTCAGCGCCGGCCGCGAGAGCGGCAGCACGATCGTGAACAGCACGCGCAGCCGCGAGCAGCCGTCGATCCACGCCGCCTCTTCCAGCTCCCGGGGCAGCGAGAGGAAGAACTGGCGCAGCAGGAACACCGCGAACGGCGTCACCAGCGACGGCACGATGAGCGCGCCCAGGCTGTCGATCAGGCCGAGCTTCTTCATCACCAGGAACGTCGGGATCATGGTGAGCTGGAACGGGATCGCCATCGTCGCGACCATCACCGCGAGCAGCGCTTTCGAACCGGCGAACCGCATCCGCGCGAACGCGTACCCGCCGAGCGAGCCGAACAGCAGGTTCGACGCCACGGTGACCGCGGACACGATCAGCGAGTTCCCGAACCAGCGCAGGAACAGCGCGTTCTCGAGGACGTAGCGGTATCCGGCGAAGTCCACGTGGGACGGCCAGAGCGCGGGCGGGAACCGGTTGATCTCGGCGTTGCTCATCACCGAGCTGAGCAGCAGCCACACCAGCGGCGCCGCGAACACCAGTGCGAGCGGCACGAGCAGCAGGTGCCACGGGCTGAACGGCAGCCGGGGCCGGCGCGGCACGGGCGGCACGCGGGTCGCGGGTACTTCGAGCTGCGCGGTCATCGAAGAGCCTTCCCGGGCCGGCGCAGCACGCGCAGCACGACCACGACGACGAGCAGGGCCAGCGCGAGCACGTAGGCCGACGCCGCGCCGTAGCCGGCGGTGAAGTTCTTGAACGCCTGCTCCCAGACGAAGTAGACGATCACCGTGGTGGAGCCGAGCGGGCCGCCCTTGGTCGTCACGTAGACCAGGTCGAACACCTGCAGCGACGTGATCAGCTGCCACAGCACGAGGAACAGCGTCACCGGCGTGACCGCGGGCAGCGTCACGTGCCGGAGCACGCGCCAGGTGCCGGCGCCGTCCAGCCGCGCGGCCTCGACCAGCGACGGCGGGACGTCCTGCAGCGCGGCCAGGTACACCACGACGCAGAAGCCGGTGCCGCTCCACAGCGTGATCCCGACCAGCACCAGCAGCGCCTGCGCCGGATCGGTCAGGAACCCCTGCGGCGACACGCCGAGGTGGTGCAGCAGCGAGTTGGCCGCGCCGAACTGCGGGTCGAGGATGAAGGAGAACAGCACGCCCTGGGCCGTCGCCGACAGCACGAACGGGACGAGCACCAGCGTCCGGTACAGCCCGGCCAGCCGGATGCGCCGGTTCAGCGCCTGCGCGAGCAGGAACCCGAACAGGATGCTGAGCGGGACGTAGAGCACCGTGTACAGCACGGTGTTCCCGACCGCCTGAGCGAAGTGCGGGTCCTGGGCGAGCGCGGCGTAGTTGTCCAGGCCGGTCCAGCGGCTGGGCGTCACCAGGTCGTCGACCTGGAAGGACAGCACCAGCGACCAGGCCACGGGCACCACGCCGAGGCCGAGGATGATGAGCACGGCGGGCGAGACGTAGGCCCACGCGGCGGCGGTTTCGCGCCGCCGGCGGCTCTTGGCGTGGGGGTGGGCCGGCGTGACCGAGGTTTTCGGGGGTTCCGGGTGGCGGAGCCCCCGGCCCGAGGCGGAGCCTCGGCTCGGCACGGTGATGGGCCTCGGCAGTCCGGGCATGGCGGCTCCCTATCGCGGAATGATCAGCGCGGCGTTCGCGGCCGCGGCGCAGTCGCGCAGCGCGTCGGCCGGGCTCGCCTGGCCGAGCAGCACGGCGACGATCGCGGTGCCGACGGCCGCCGACACCTGGGGGTAGGCCGGGTGCACCGGCCGGACGCGGGCGTTCTCGAGCGCGTCGACGAACACCGGCAGGCCCGGGGTCTCGGCGGTTTTCTCTTGCCACGCGGGCAGTTGCTGCGTCCGGCGGCTGAGCGGGAGGCTGCCGGCGCCGTCGTCCCAGCGGACGTCCTGGGCCGGGTCCGCCAGCCAGGACAGGAAGGTGCGCGCCGCCTGGACGCGCTCTTCGCCGTTGTCGAACAGCGTCCAGGTGTCCGGTCCGGAGATGGTGATCGGACGGCGGCTGAAGCTCGGCAGCGGCACGATCGCGTAGTCGATCCCGGCGTCGGCGATGTCGGGCAGCTGCCACGGGCCGGTCGGGACCATGCCGATGTGGCCGGCTTCGAACGCCTGGTACATCTGCTCGCTGCCGGTCTTCGGATCGAGGTAGACGGACTTCGCCGCCGCGAGGTCGCGGACGACCTCCAGGGCCCGCACGCCTTGACCCGCGAACCCGATGCCGCGCCCGCCCGCGCCGATGACGTCGCCGCCGAGGTCCCACACCATCGGCCACAGCCGCCACACGGTGTCCTCGTCGCCGGTCGCGGGCCACGCGGTGCCGAAGGTGCCGCTGCCCGGGTCGGTGAGTTTCGCCGCGGTGGCGACGAAATCGGCCCACGTCCAGCCCGCGGCGGGCAGCGGGATCCCGGCCTTGGCGAACAGGTCCTTGTTGCACACCACGGCCAGCGAGTCGAGCAGCGCCGGGACCGCGCGGACGCGGCCGTTGACGGTGACCGCTTCCCGGGCCGGGGCCCAGAAGCCGGGGCCGGCGTCGACGAGGTCGGTGACGTCGACGACGCTCGGGCTGCGCGCGACGCTGGCGAGGTCCGAGCCGAAGACGTAGGCGATGTCCGGGAACGACCCCGACGCGAGCGCCGCGGTGATCTTCTGGAGCATCGCGTCGGCGAGGACGCCGCCGCCCAGGTCGATCCGGATCCCGGGGTGCGTCCGGTGGAAGTCCGCGACGAGCGCGTCGAGGACCTTCTTGCCCGTGTCGGTCTGGCCGTGCCAGACCTCGACCGTGACGGGACCGCCGGTGCTCCGGGCCGGGCCGCAGCCGGCCACGGCCGCGCCGAGAGCCAGCCCGCCGGCGCCGCGCAGGAATCCGCGGCGGTCCATCAGCAGGTCTTGCGGACGTAGCCGGCTTCGCCCTTCGGGACGACGTCGAGGTCGCGGCGCACGATGCTGAGCGAGCTCCACCGGCTGCAGGCGGTCTTGAGGCCGGCGTCGGTGTACTCGATGACGATCACGTGGTCGCCGAACGCGGGCGTGAACTCGCCGCAGTTCTTCTGCTGCCCGCATTCTTCGGCGATGGCGAAGTCGAGGCCGTTCGCCTGGCGCTGCCCGGCCAGTTCGGAGGTGTTCTTCTGGGCGATCGCCAGACCCTTTCCGTGGGCGTGCGCGGAGAGCAGGCGGATGTAGGCCTGGGCGTTGCTGTCGGTCAGAAGTCCGTTCGAGCGCGTGAAGCTGTCGTAGTTGTCGGGCTCGATCGCCTGGTAGCCCTTGGCCGCGCAGTCGTTGACCCAGGTGTTGACCTTGGCGGCGACGCGGGTGCGCTTGTCGGCCGTGCGCAGGTCGAGCAGGGCCTCGCCCCAGTCCTCGTCGACGACCACTTTGCCGTTCGCGTCGCGGAGCAGGAGGTCGTTCCACTCCCCCTCGGCGCCGGGCTGGGCCTGGAAAGCGTTGACGTAGCAGATGTTGTAGAGGCCCGCGGCGGGCTGGGCGGTGTGGTCGCGGCTGACGACCTTGACGTCGCTCGCCGGGGTGTAGGCGCCGCCGATCTGGTAGTCGAAGCCGGCTTTGACCGGCGGGGGCGTGACGGCTTGGGTGCCGGCCGGTGCCGCGGAGGCGGAACACGCGGTGCCGGCCACGACGGCGGCCGCCAAGGCGGCACCGGCGAGGAACTGAACGCGGGAAGAGGGCATCATCGAACTCCGGATGATGGTGGGCACGACCCCGCCTCGGACCACGAGCACGTCCTGGCGACTCAGTCCGGGCTCGCGGCGGAGGCCGACATACCGGCTGGGCGTACCTCTGACGTCGGGCGTCCGTTCCGACGTGTTCAGCAGTAAAGCGAGCAACACCGGACATGTCAAGTGCGCGATACTGCAGGAAGTCGGCCTGTTATGGACATAATCGCGCGTCCAGGGCGCAGCTCACACCATTTGCCGATTGCACATTGCAGATTCCTTCCGACCGACACTCACCGTCGCCATTCGGAAAATAAATGCCAGGAGAGGTTGCTCCGAACGGGTGTACTCAGAACTACTTAGGACACTTAACGTCACATGCCTGCTTACACAGCAAGTGATCGCCCGACAGGAGAACCCCTTTTCATGACGATCGACCTGGCGTTGAAAGAAGCGATGAGCATTCCCGGCGCGGTCGGCGTGACCCTCGTCGACTACGACAGCGGGATGTCCCTCGGTTCGCTCGGCGGTGGCGACTGGCTCGACCTGGACGTCGCCGCGGCCGGCAACACCGAGGTCGTCCGGGCGAAGCTGCGCGTGATGGCTTCCCTCGGGCTCGACGACAGCATCGAGGACATCCTCATCACCCTCCACCGCCAGTACCACGTGATCCGGCCGCTGTCGGCCCGGGGCAACTCCACCCTGTTCCTCTACCTCGTCCTGGACCGCGAACGCGCGAACCTGGCGCTCGCCCGCCACAGCATCAAGCGCATCGAGACCAGCCTGTCCGTATGACGAGTGCCGACACCCACAGCCAGCCCTTCCGCGCGCCGCTGCCGGTCCGCAAGCCCCCACCGGCCGGCTCCGGCGCACCGCCGGAACGGACGGTCAAGCGACCACCGCTGGACTCGACGCAGACGCTCGAGGCGTTGCGCAGGATCCGGGAGCAGGTCGACCAGGTCGCCGGGCTGCTCGTGGCCACCCACGACGGCCTGGTCCTGGCCAGTGACGTCGAGACCGTCGAAGCCGACAGCGTCGCCGCCATGTCGGCGGCGGCGACCGGGCTCGCGGCGCAGTTCACCGCCCAGGCCGGCATCGGCGAATCCCGCTGCGCCATGTTCGAAGGCAGCTCGGGTTACGTCGGCGTCTTCCCCGTCGAAGGTTCGCTCCTGCTCGTCGTGTTCGGCCGGCCGGAGATCACCATGGGGCTGTTCACCCTGGCCGCCAAACAGGCACTGACGTTGCTGAGGCAAGCCACCTTGACGGCCGGAGGTGCCCGCCGGTCCGGGCCGTCGCCGGAGTGACGAGGCGAGCGGTCAGGCGCGCCGGGGTCGCGGTATCCACCGCCACAACGCCCCGGCCGCCGCGAAGCCGACCAGGCCGCTCGCCACGATCCCGGCGCCGAGGCCGGCCAGCGCGGTCACCGCGGACAGGATCAGCGGCCCGACCCCGCCGCCGATGTCCGCGAGCTCGTTCCAGATCCCGAGGTGCGTCGGCCGGCCCACCCGCGGCGACACGTCGGCGCCGAGCGTCATCACGATGCCCGCCCCGATGCCGTTGCCGAACCCCATCACCATGGCCGCCACCGCCAGCGAAACCGCGCCACCCGCGAACGGCATGACGACGAACGACACGCCCAGCACGAGCGTCGCGGGCACGGCCACCCAGCGCCGCCCGTAGCGGTCCATCACCTTCCCGGCCGGGTAGAACGTCAGCGCGTCGACGGCTCCGGCGACGCCGTAGATGATCGAACTCGTCGTCGGCGACAGCCCGATGTGCGCCGCCCACAACGGCACCACCGTCTGGCGCGTCTGCCGGATCGCCGACAGCAGCAGGATCCCGGCACCGAGCGTCGCGTACACCCGCCACCGCTGCCGGAGCATCCCCCGCGTCGTGACGGCGGACGCGGCCACCCGGTCGTCGGCGGTGACCGCGAGGTCGGGCACCCGGACCACCAGCGCGGCCGCCGCCACGATCGCGGCCAGGCTCACGTAGTACGCGCCGGCCAGCCCGGCGAACTGCATCGCCGCGGCCCCGGCGAACGGCCCGAGGAACACGCCCACGCGCATGCTCCCGCCCAGCGTCGACAACGCCCGGGCGCGCATGTGCGGCGGGACGATCTCGGTCAGGTACGACTGGCGGGCCAGGCTGTAGACCGCGCTCGCCGCCCCGATCAGCAGGACCCCGCCGCCGTAGAGCACCAGCGACCACGGCCCGCGGCCCAGGTCGACGAGGCAGGTCAGGACGCCCGCGACCATGACGGCCGCCGCCAGCAGCATCGAGCGGCGTTCGCCGACCCGGGTCGCGAGCACCCCGGCCGGGATGTTCGCGGCCAGCGACCCGACCCCGAGCAGCGCGGTGATCAGCGCGGCCGCCGGGGTGCTCGCCCCGCGCCCGATCGCGCTCAGCGCGATGACCGGCAGCACGGCTCCCTCGGACAGCCCGAACAGGGCCGCGGGGCCGTACGCCGCCGCGGCGATCGAGCGCAGGCGAAAGTCCTCAACCATCTCAGGTCATCATGCGTGACCGACGCGGCCGCCCGAGTGCGAAAGTGATCACTCTCGCGTGGGAAATGGCCCGTGACCAGGGCATTTCGGACTTACCGCGCCGACGGCGGCCGCTCAGAAGACTCCGTGGTGGGCGGGGTGCACTTCGCGCACCGACTCCGCCTGGAACCCGGACAGCACCACGCGCTCGGAGCACCGGCTGTGCCCCGACGCGGTCCCCGGTGTCCGCCGCACGACGACCTCGTAGCGGCGCGCGCCGGCGTCCACCAGCACTGTGCGGTGCTCGGCACCGGTCTCCTCGTCCACCGCCAGCACCGCGTCGACGCCGCGCAGGCCGGTGCGGCCGCGGATCTCGATCTCCGCGAACTGCGACCACGGGCTCGGCGCCGACGTACGGCCGCGCAGGTGCTCCAGGCGGACGTTCCCGCCGAGCGCTTCCTTGGCCACGAGCTCGGCTTCGGTCACCGCGAGGCTGCCGTGGAGGTAGCCGTCGGGCACGGTCAGGAGGTTGCCGGCCCAGCGGTCGCCGCCGACGTGGCTGACCTCCCACACCTGACCGGGGTGGTTCTGCGCCAGGCCGGCCACCACCGGGCGGCCGAAGACCGCGCAGCACATGTCCTTGCTGCCGTGGGTGCAGACGAGGAAGAGCGGCCCGGCCACCGGCTCACCGTGCCCGCGCCGCCCGGCGGCCACCGCTTCGAGGTCGAGGTGGGCGAGCTCGGCCAGGTCGGCGACGTCGAGCCGTTCCAGCCACCGGTGCCCGGGCCGTCCGCTGGCGACGTAGACCGCGCGCGGGGCACCCGGGACGCGCGCGTGGCGGCCCGGCTTGCGGATGAGCAGGGGACGCAGGCCGGCGTCGCGGGCGGCTTCGAGCCGCGCGGCGGGGAGGGCTTCGGCCAGGACGTCTTCGAGGGCGTCGGGCGTCCAGGACCCCGGCTGCTCGATGAGCAGCCAGGACGTCATGCGGGCGGCGGTCCCGGCGGGCTCGCCGCCGAGCGCGCGGGTGAGGGCGGCGCACCCGGGCGCCGTCGCCGGTCCCGGGGAGCAGAGTCCCGCCTCAGCCATCGGCCTCGACTTAGGCATGCCTAAGCGTACCCGAAGTCGCGGGCGGCAACCCCCCTGATGTGACCAGCTCGTCGCGGCCACTCACCCGGGCGGGCGAGAACCGGGCAAATGTCACGCCCGCGCGACGAGTCCCTGGGTGACCAGCTCTCCGAGCAGGGCCCGCACCGTCGCCCGGTCCACGCCCGGCGCGGCGTCGGCGAGCACCTTGAACGGCTGCGGAGCGCCGCCCAGCAGCGCGGCCAGGACGGGCCGCGCGGGTGCCGCGAAGACCAGGCGCTTCCCGGCGCCGAGCAGGGTCACCGTGCCCTCGCCGTCGACCAGCGCCGCGCGCGGGGCGAGCAGCCGGACCTCGAAGTCGTCGTCCGGCGGCAGCAGCTCCGCCGTCGCTGCCCACGGCAGCCCGATGCGGGTGTGCGCGGGCGCCTGGGCGTCACGGTCGGCGAGGAACCGGTCGACGACGTCGTCGGTGGTCAGCTCGGCGAGCCGGCGGCGCAGCGCCTCGGCCCGCTCCGCCCGGGCGGCCGGGCCGGCGAACCGGGGCAGGTCCTCGCGGAACAGCTCGTCGGCGCGCAGCCGGTCGGCCAGCCACGCCACGAGGTCCACGCCGGTCGCGGCGGTGAACCCGATGGTCAGGTGCAGCGACTCCTCGCCGACGGCGGACACGTCGTGCCAGTGCCCGCGCGGCAGGTAGAGGACGTCGCCGTCCTCGAGCAGGAAGTCCTCGTACGGCTCGCCCGAGGGGCGTTCGGGCAGTTCGACGTCCCGCTGCAGCGGCGAGCGCCGGGTGACCCCGTGCAGGCGCCAGCGCTTGCGGCCGGAGAGCTGGATGATGAACGCGTCGTGGTCGTCCCAGTGGACGTCGAAGCCGTGCGTGGTGCCCCAGCCGGCGTACAGGTTGACCTGGATCCGCTCGCGCAGGTCGTGCTCGAGCCGGCCCGCCAGCTCGCCGACCCCGTCGACCAGCTCGTTGACCGAGTCGACGACGAGCGTCGCGCCGGCGCGCAGGTGCTCGGCGAAGGGGGCGGGCAGGACGCGCGGCACCAGGCCGTTGCGCCGGGTCGACACCATCTCGGTGTAGGTGTGCGCCGGCACGACGTCGCCGTCGAGCGCCAGGC
This sequence comes from Amycolatopsis sp. cmx-4-37, assembly GCA_049998055.1. GTDB lineage: Bacteria > Actinomycetota > Actinomycetes > Mycobacteriales > Pseudonocardiaceae > Amycolatopsis. The sequence goes on from JAEBEK010000001.1 coordinate 856,189, forward strand.
GCAGCCGGGGGAACTCCAGCCGGTGCTGGCGCAGCACCCGGTCCAGCTCCGGCCACGGGAGCAGGCCGGCGAACCGGCCCTTCTCCCCCGGGAAGCGTCGGGGCGCCTTCCCCAGGACGTCTTCGAAGAACTGGCCGGCCTCGAGCGGAGCCACGAGGTCGGCCAGTCCGGGAATCTCCGTCACGGAGCGGGACAACGGCTAGTCGTTGCCGTCGTTGTCGGCCACCGCACCGTTGGCCTTGCCCCGGTCCACCGCCGTGGTCAGCGGTTGCACGCTGAGCAGCAGGCCGCTGGCGGTCACTTCGCTGTCGGTTGTCGTGTGTCCCTGACCCATCCGGAACCTCGCAAACGTCGACGACTGGGCCTTTCACGCTACGGGAGATCGTCCGGCCGGGCATCGGTCATTTGAGTTGTTCTTCGTCCTCACCGGCCCGAACCAAAGCTTCGCGCTGCCTGCGGTGGGCGGCCATGCGCACCGGGGAGTTCGCCGCGCCGTCGCCCGCGTAGCCGCCGATGCGTTGCACCACCTCGAAGAACACGCGGCCGCCGAGCACCACCGTGAAGAAGTGCAGCAGCTCGCCGTGCTCGTCGCGGTCGTAGAGCACCGACTGCCGCCGCAGGGCGGTGAGCAGCTCGGGGTCCGGGGCCAGGCGGGCGTCGAGGTCGTCGTAGTAGTTGCCGGGGATCTCGAGCAGCGGCGCCCCGAGCTCACGCATCCGGCGGGCGCTCGCCAGGGCGTCCCCCGTGGTCAACGCGACCCGCTGCGGCTCGCGCACTCCGGGCGCCCACTCCCCTCGCCGGAGCAGGGCCGATTCGAGCGCGACGCGGACGCGGCCGGACGGGTCGGCCACGGTGCGGCTGCGCACCAGCCCGAACGGCGCCGCGAACTCCGTCACGGGCTCCGGTTCCAGGCCGAGCACCGCGCGGTAGAACAGCGCCGCCTCGTCGAAGTGGTCGAACGGCTGCGTCAGGGCCAGGTGGTCGATCCCGGTCACCCCGGCCTCCCCGCCGGCCGCCTCGGTCTCCGTGAAATCGCCGAGCCAGCTGTCCTCGGTGTCGGCGCCGGTGCGGCAGAAGAAGACCGACGTCCCGTCGGGGGCCGCGATCGCCGACAGGTCCGCCTCGTCCGCGCGGTGGCCGCGCGGCAGGATCGGCGCGAGCAGCCGCTGGGCGCGCCGGGCCGAGGCGACCGGGTCGGCGCTCTCGACGGCGACCGCGCCGACCGACGCGCCGCCGGCCGGCCCCGAACCGTTGAGCAGGATCCGCGCGTCCCCCTGCCGCCACAACCGGACGGGCTTGGACCGGTGCCGGCCGGTCTCGGCGAAACCGAGGCCCCGCAACGCTTCCGCCATCCGCGGCTCCGCTTCGCCGTCGACCGCCAGTTCGACGAACGCGTGCCCGGCGAGCGCCGGAGCCGGGGGCAGGTCCGCGAGCCCGAGCGTTTCCTGCAGGCCGAGCAGCGAGCGCATCGCGTCGACGGCGGCCGGTCCCGGGTCGGCCTGGCGGAAGACGTCGTTGAACACCTCGAGCGACAACGGCCCGCGGTAGCCGGCCGCGAGCACGTGCCCGGTGAACGCGGTCAGGTCGAACGCGCCCTGGCCCGGGAAGAGCCGGTGGTGCCGGCTCCACTGCAGGACGTCCATCTGCAGCCGCGGCGCGTCGGCCAGCTGCAGGAAGAACAGCTTCTCGCCGGGGATCGTGCGGATCGCGGCCGGGTCGCTGCCCCGCGACAGGATGTGGAAGCTGTCCAGGCACAGCCCGAGCGCGGGGTGGGCGGCGCGGCGCACGATGCGCCACGAGTGCTCGTAGGTGTTGACGAACCGGCCCCACGCCAGCGCTTCGTAGGCGATCCGGATGCCCCGCGCGGCGGCGCGCTCGGCCAGCAGGTGCAGTTGCTCGGCGGCGAGGTCGTCGTCGTCGACCGCGTCCGGGGACACCGACGAGCACACCAGCATCGTGTCGGCGCCGAGCTGGTCCATGACGTCGAACTTGAGCTCGGCGCGCCGGAGGTTCCGGGCGAGCACGTCCGGCGGCACCGCTTCGAAGTCCCGGAACGGCTGGTAAAGGTCGATCGACAGGCCCAGCTCGGCGCAGTGTTCGCTGATCTCCTTCGCCGGCCACGACGACGCGACGAGGTCGTTCTCGAAGATCTCGACCCCGTCGAACCCGGCGTGGGCGGCCGCGGTCAGCTTGTCTTCCAGGGTCCCGGACAGGCAGACCGTGGCGATGGACCGGCGGGACTCAATCGAGGACATCGGCGGGCTGCCTTTCGGTGAGGGTCACGAGGTGCCGCAGCATCCGCGCGGGGTCGGGTTCGGCGCCGGTGAACAGTTCGAACGCCTCGGCGGCCTGGAACACCGCCATGCGGCCGCCGTCGAGCACCCGGGCACCGAGGGCGCGCGCGGTGCGGACGAGCTCGGTGTCGAGCGGGCGGTAGACGACCTCGGCGACCCACAGGTCCGGGCGCAGCAGGCCGGCGGGCAGCGGCAGCCCCGGGTACGCCGCCATGCCGGTCGGGGTGGCGTGCACGAGCCCGGTCGCCGCGCCGACCGCCGCGCCGAGGTCCGCGCCGGCCGACGCGCGACCGGCGCCGAACCGGCCGGCGAGGGCGGCGGCGAGCGACTCGGCCCGGCCGGCGTCGAGGTCGAAGACGTGGACCCGGCCCGCGCCGGCGGTGAGCAGCCCGTGGGCGACAGCGGCGCCGGCCCCACCCGCGCCGAGCAGCACGACGGAGCCGAGCCCGGCGTCGGGCAGCCCGGTCCGGAGGCCGCGGGCGAAGCCGGACCAGTCGGTGTTGTGCCCGACCGCGCGGCCGCCGTCGAACACGACGGTGTTGACCGCGGCCAGCTCGCTCGCGTCGGTCGACAGCTCGTCGAGGTGGTCGAGCACCACCTGCTTGCACGGGTGCGTGATGTTCAGCCCGCGGTACCCGGCGTCGCGGGCCGCGGCCAGCAGCGGGCCGACGGCGGTGGCCGGGAGGTCGTGGTCGTCGAGGTCGAACCGGGCGTAGCTCAGCTCCAGGCCGAGCCGGCGGGCCTCGGTTTCGTGCAGCGGCGGGCTCAGCGAGGGCCCGATGCCCGCGCCGATCAGGCCGGTGAGCACCGTGTCCGGTGCCGCGTGCGCGGCCCGCGCGCGGATCGCCTCGACGGCGGAAGACAAGGTCACGAGCGCTCCTAATGTACGAACCGGTACGTTATTTGTACCCGATGTCGTCGGCTCCGTGAAGGGCCGCGACGTCCTAGAGTGGGCACCACCAGCTTCGAGCGAGGAAGGAAGTCCGTGGCAGCACCATCGTCGGACGCAGTGGCCGGCCGCGGACGCATCCGCGATGCGGACCGCACGCGCGCCGAGATCCTCGACACCGCCGCCCGCGAGTTCGCCGAGAAGGGGTTCGACGGCGCCCGGGTGGACGAGATCGCCGCGAAGACCCGCACCACCAAGCGGATGATCTACTACTACTTCACCAACAAGGACCAGCTCTTCGTCGAGGTGCTCGAACGGGCCTACACGGTCATCCGCTCCCTCGAGCAGGACCTCGACGTCGACCACCTCGACCCCGCCGAGGCGATCCGGCAGCTCGCCGGCCTCACGTTCGACCACCACGAGTCCCACCCGGACTTCGTGCGGCTGGTCAGCATCGAGAACATCCACCGCGCCGAGCACATCGCCCGCTCCACCGCGCTGTCCAACCTGGCCAACCCGGCGCTCGACGTGCTCACCCGCATCCTCGCGCGCGGCCGCGAAGCCGGGCAGTTCCGCGACGACGTCGACGCGCTCGACGTGCACATGGCCATCAGCGCGTTCTGCGTGTTCCGCACCGCGAACCGCTACACGTTCAACGCCATCTTCGACCGCGACATGCTGGATCCCGCCTTCCGCGACCACCACCGGCGGATGGTCGCCGACCTGCTCGTCAGCTACCTGACCACGCGCTGAGCCGCACGATCCGGCCGGTGTCGCCGACCGGCGGGTACCGGGCCAGCACCGCCGGATCGTGCCCCGGCACGACCGGGCCGGGGCCGGCCAGCTCCTTGACCCGGTCGAAGGCGCCGTACACCCCGGTCATCGAGTGCAGCAGCGGCGCCGGGTGGTCGTGCTCGATGTTTTCGTGGAAGTGACTGGCGTCCGAGGCCAGCACGAGCGGACCGGCGGCGGTCTCGACCCGGACGACCTGCATCCCGGCCGTGTGCCCGCCCACGAGGTGGACGCTGAGGCCCGGCACGACCTCGGCGTCGCCGTCGACCAGGTCGACCGGCCCGGCCCGCACGTGGTCGAGGGCCACTTCGTCGAGCAGCCACCGTTCCCGCTCGATCCGCTTGGCCCACGGGCCGGTCCAGTAGTCCAGTTCGGACTGTTGGACCACGAACCGCGCGCCGGGGAAATCGGCCACCGTGCCGCAGTGGTCGTAGTGCAGGTGCGTCAGGACGACGATGTCCGGGGTCGCCCCGAGTTCGGCGAGCAGCCGGCCGGGTTCGACGTAGTCCAACCCGGAGATGCCGCGCGCCCGCTCGGCCCGGATACCCGCGTCGACGAGCACCGTGTGCTCCGGCGAGACCGCCAGCCAGACGTAGTAGGCGGTGGGGTGGGGTTCCGCGGAATCCTGGCCGTAGCCCAGGAAATGCTCACCGCGGTACCCCGTGCGCCGGCCGTAGCAGAGCGCGTGGACCTCGAACTCGCTCATCGCGGAACGGCGACCTCGTCGCGCGCCGGCTCCTTGAGGCCCAGCCGCGCGGTCGGCACCCGGTAGGTCTCCTTGCCGGTGGCCACCGCGATGACGTTCACCAGGCACAAGGCGGCGGTGAACACGGCGACGCCCACCCACGCGCCGTGGCCCGTCCCGGTGACGCCGACCGCGATGGTGGGCAGGAACCCGCTGATCGCGAACCCGATCTGCGTCCCGATCGCGGTGCCCGACAAGCGCACCCTGGCGGGGAACATCTCGCCGTAGAACGACGGCCACACGGCGCTCGTGGCGGTGTAGACGATGCCGAACATCCCGATGCCGACGACGAAGATCCAGAGGTAGCTGCCGGCCGCGATCGCGCCCAGGTACGGGAAGATCAGGATGGCGCAGCCCAGCGACCCGGCCATGAAGATCCGCTTGCGCCCGAAGCGGTCGGAGAACTTGGCCCACAACGGGATCGAGACCACGGCGGCGACGTTGGCCAGCACGCCGACCCACAGCATGGGCGTCCTGTCCAAGCCCACCGTGTTCACGGCGTAGCTGAGCGCGTAGACGGTGAAGATCGTGCTGACGGAAGCGATCAACGCGGCCACCACCACGCGCAGGACGTCGGCCCAGTGGTCGCGCATCAACACGGCCAGCGGCAGCTTCACCACTTCGCCGCTGGCGACCTCCTCCTGGAACACCGGCGTCTCGTCCAGCGAACGGCGGATGAAGTAGCCCACCAGCACGACGACGGCGCTGAGCCAGAACGGCACCCGCCAGCCCCAGGACAGCAGCTCTTCCTGGGGCAGTGCGGCGACCGGCAGGAACACCGCCGTCGCCAGGATCTGCCCGGCCTGGGTGCCGCTGAGCGTGAAGCTCGTGTAGTAGGCGCGCCGGTGCTCCGGAGCGTGCTCGAGGCTCATGGAGTTCGCGCTGGCCTGCTCCCCACCGGCGGACAGGCCCTGCAGCAACCGCAGGGCGACCAGGAGGATCGGCGCGGCGACCCCCAGGGTGCCGTAGCCGGGCAGGCAGCCGACGAGCACGGTCGACAGCCCCATCAGCAGCAGGGTGATCAGCAGGACGCGCTTGCGGCCGAACTTGTCACCCAGGTGCCCCAGCAGCAGCGCTCCGAGCGGCCGCGACACGTAGCCGACGCCGAACGTCGACAGCGCGAGCAGCGTGCCGGTCGCCGGCGACGAGGCCGGGAAGAAGATCTTGTTGAAGACCAGCGCGGCCGCCGTGCCGTAGATGAAGAAGTCGTAGTACTCGAGCGCGCTGCCGATCCACGCGGCCAGGGCCGCCTTGGCGGGCCGGCCCGCGGGTGGGGCTGCGCCATCCGGACGATCGGTCACGTCAATCTCCTCCACGGGTGCGCCGGTGCGGTCCAGGTAACTAACCGGTCAGGTATGTACCGTACGGTTAATTAGAGAGATTGAAGGGCGGTCGCGGGCTTGTCAAGTGCCGATTTTCCGGCGGGGTCGCGCTGGGGGCATGTCATGAACGAGTCGTTCACCTCGTCCGACGACATGAACGACTCGTTCATGACATCCGGGTGCGCACCGCAGCCGAGCGCCGCGGGTTCGAGGACCTGACTTCAGGCGGTCGCGCGCCGCAGGACCAGCCACGCCACGCCGCCGAGCACCAGCGCGAGCGCCACGGGATAGGCCGTGTAGAGCGCGAACGACGGCTGACCGCCGAGGAACTCGCCGATCGCGGGCCACCAGCTGCGCTTCGCCACCAGGACCTTGATCCCGGCGATCAGCGCGACGGCACCGGCGAGGGCGAGGTAGAGCCCGGTTTGCCGCCAGCGCTGGAACACCACGCCCGCCAGCACCCCGATCGCGGACACCGCGACCAGCGGTCCACTGTAGACGAACCACAGCGCGACCGGGTCGGGCCGGCCCAGCACGTCCAGCCCGAAGATCCGCGCCTCCCGGCCCCAGCCGCCGGTCGACCGCTCGACGACGTCCAGCACCGTCATCGCGAGCCCGAGGAGCAGGGCCTGGCCGAGGACGACCAGCGCGGTGGCCGCCGCGAACGTCCGGCGGGTCACGCCGAGCCCGAGTGCGAAGGGGAACACCTGCGTCATCGACTGCAGGTGGGCGGGGCCGACCACACCCCACAGCGCCGGCAGCAGGTAGATCTCGTGCGCGCCGAGCGCGCCTTCGCCGTTGGAGACGTCGATGCCCCAGCCCAGCAGCGGCAGCACGGCCAGCAGGCCCAGCGGGTAAGCGAGCAGGACCGGCCAGTTGACCAGCTGGATCCGCGCGACGTCGAGCACGCGTGCCATCAGGATTCCTTCCCGGCGGCGACCGGCCCGCCGTGCGCTTGGGTGGTGCGGACGACCAGCTGCTGCAACGAAACCGGCTCGAAGTCCAGCCCGGGCTCGGACCGGTCCCGGGCGCCGGTGAGGGTCACGCGCAGGGAGCCGCCGATCCGCTCGCGGTGCAGTTCCTCGTGGTCCGCGGCGAAGCGCTCGACGGCCTCGGCGGGCCCGGTCACCGCGACGGCCTCGCCGCGCAGCGACTCCGCGTCGGTGTCGATGAGCACCCGGCCCGCGTCCAGCAGCACGACGTGTTCGATCAGGTCGCCGACCTCGTCGATCAGGTGCGTGGACAGCACGATCGTGCGCGGGTGCTCGGCGAAGTCGGCGAGCAGCCGGTCGTAGAACAGCTGCCGGGCGACGGCGTCGAGGCCGAGGTAGGGCTCGTCGAACAGGGTCAGCGGAGCCCGCGACGCCAGCCCGATGATCACCCCGACCGCCGAGAGCCGGCCGCGCGAAAGAGTGCTGATCCGCGCACCGGCCGGGACGGCGAAGTCCGCCAGCAACGCTGCGGCGTAGGCGTCGTCCCAGTTCGGGTAGAGCAGTTCCGCGGCCCGCAGCGCGTGCTTCACGCGGAACTTTTCGGGGTAGTGCTGGCTTTCCTTGATGAAGCAGACCCGCGAAAGCACGTCGGCGTTCTCGTACGGGTGCTGCCCGAAGACCTCCACCGTGCCGCCGGTTTCGAAGGCCTGGCCGGTGAGGATCCGCATCAGCGTCGTCTTGCCGGCGCCGTTGCGGCCCAGCAGGCCGTGGATCGTGTTCCCGGCGAGCTCCAGGCTCACGCCGTCCAGCGCGGCGAGCGGGCCGTAGCGCTTGGTGACCCCGGTCGTGCGCACCACGTTCACCACTGCGGCTCCCAGACGTCGATCAGCTTCTTGATCTCCTCGGCGCCCATGCCGAGCTTGCCCGCCTCCGCCATCAGCGGGGCGAGGAACTGCCGCGTGAAGTCCCGGCGCCGCCGCTCCAGCAGCTGGGCCCGAGCGTCCGTCGCGACGAACATGCCGATGCCTCGTCTCTTGTAGAGGATCCCGTCGGCGACGAGCTGGTTGATGCCCTTGGCCGCGGTCGCCGGGTTGATCCGGTGGAAGGCCGCGAGCTCGTTGGTCGAGGGCACCTGCGTGTCCGCGGCCAGGCTGCCGTCGACGATCGAGCTCTCGATCTGCTCGGCGATCTGCAGGAAGAGCGGCCGTCCGTCGTCCTTCACGCCGACCACCGCACGGAACGGTTCGTCGGTTCATTACTCATGTAACTAACCATGGCGGCTCGAGTGGGCGCCTGTCAAGGCCGAGGTCGAAGGGCGCGGAAATGGGAACAGGCCGCCCGCGCATCGCGGACGGCCTGCCGGGTGCGTCGTCGCTCAGCCCGTCAAGTCGCCTTCCCGCTCATTGCGTTCCGCGTAGTGGGCCAGCTTGTCCTCGTCCACCGTGACACCCAGCCCCGGCCCGGACGGCACCCGCAGGCGGCCGGCCGTCAGCTCCAGTGGCTCCACGATGTCGTCCTCGTGCAGGTAATACATGCTGTCGATCGCCCGGGACAGGACCGGGGTGCTCGCCACCACCGCCAGGTGCGCCGCCGTCGCGATGCCGAGCTCGCCGCCGCTGTGCAGGTTCATCCCGAGGCCGAACGTCTCGCAGTGCGCGGCCAGCGCCTTCGTCGCCGCGATGCCGCCCCACTTGTAGACGTCGCCGTGGATCACGTCGACCGCGCCGAGGCGGACCGCCGGGGCGAACTCCTCGAAGCGGACCACGCACATGTTGGTGCACAACGGGATCCGGACCTTCGCGCGCACCTGGGCCATCCCCTCGATGCCGACGCAGGGGTCCTCGAGGTACTCCAGGTCCAGCTCCTCCAGCGCCAGCCCGGCGCGGATCGAGTCGGGGACCGACCACGCCGCGTTCGGATCGACGCGCAGCTCGACGTCCGGCAACGCGCGCCGCAGCTCGCGCATGATCGCGACGTCGCCGCGGACGTCGGTGGTGCCCTTGAGCTTCACCGCCGTGAACCCGCCCTGCGCGACCACCTTCGCCGCGTGTTCGGCGATGCCCTGGGCCAGTTCGCGGCCCGACGCGCCGGGGGCGTCGGCGCGCGTGACGAGCGCCGTGATCGGTACGTCGTCGCGGACCCGGCCGCCGAGCAGGTCCGTCACGGACTGCCCGGTGACGTGCCCGATGACGTCCCAGCACGCGACGTCGAGGGCGGCCAGCGCCGCGTAACCGAGGTAGCCGTGGAAGAACGGCACCATGTGGTGGCGCCGGTGGAAGGCCGCCAGCTCGAACGGGCTCCGGCCGATCAGCTCCGCGCCGAGCTTGCGGACGAGTTCGGCGACCGGGCGGCCCCACATGGTCTCGCCCCAGCCGGTGACCCCGGTGTCGGTGCGCAGGCGCACCACCGTGCGGGTCTCGCCCGTCTTGGTCTCGAACGAGCTGGTGAACGGGTTGGTCAACGGCAGGTTCACGACCCGCACGTCGACGTCGGTGATCTTCATGCCTCCCCTTCGGCGTGGGTTGCGCGGGTGGCCGCGTCGAACGCGCGGATCGCGTCGACGAGGGCGGTCACCCGGTTTTCGAGCAGGCCGGCGCCGTCTTCGGCGGTGGCGCCGGTGGCGTCGTCGGTGCTGCCGCCGGCGCGGGCCCATTCGCCGTGGCGTTCGGCGGTCAGGCCCGGGTACGGCGGCTCGGCGAACAGCGGCGGCGGTGTCACGCCGGGCCGCGGCTCGCGCGGGCGGACCAGGTCCGGGTGCGCGGCGAGCATCAGCGACGTCTCGTAGTGCCCCGCGTGCCCGGGTGACCCGCTGTGCTCGCCGAGGGAGAAGTACGAGCACGCGCCCAGGGCGACGTCGTTCCGCAGCGCGTACTCCTTGACCGCCAGCCGCATGATCTCGTCGTTGCCGCCGTGGCCGTTGACCACGAGGACGCGCCGGAACCCGCTGGTGGCCAGGGAGTCGAGGACGTCGGCGAGCACCGCCTGCAGCGTCGCCGCGCGCAGCGACACCGCGGCGGCGAACAGGTGGTGGGGGCTGTGACCGAACGGCAACGCGGGCAGGCGCACCACGGCCGGGTCCCCGCCGAGGCGCTCGAGCGCGCGATCCGTGACGGCCTCGGCGAGCAGCGTGTCGGTGCCCATCGGCAGGTGGCCGGCGTGCTGTTCCTGCGAGCCGATCGGCAGCACGGCGATCGCCGTCCGCGCGGCCGACCGCACCTCCCGCCAGGTCATCCGCGTCAGTCCGGGCATCTGGTCTCCCCTCTCGTCGCCGGTCGTGGCATCGTGGCTCCCGTGAGCACCGGCGAACGCCCGGCCCTGCGGCTGGTCCCGGCGCCGGCCGCGACCGAGGCCGGCGGCCCGCTGCTGGGTGCGGTCGAGCTGCTGCCCGGCCGGGTCCGGGCGGCACTGGTCGAGCTGTCCGGCGCGGTCGTGTGGCGCGCGGAAGCGACGTACTCGCGCGCCGCGGCCGACCGGGCCGAGATCGACGCGGCGCTGGCCGACGTCGCGCGGTTCCCCACGCGGCCGGTCGGCGTCGGCGTGGCCGCGGCCGGGCTGGTCGACGCCGCGGCCGGCGTGATCATCGAAGTCAACGAAGTGCCCGCGCTGCACGGTTATCCGGTCGCCGACGTCCTGTCCGCCGTGGCGGGTGTTCCGGTCCACGTCGAACACCGGGCGCGGCTGCAGGTCCTGGGCGACCGCTGGTTCGGCGACGGCCGCGGCCGCACGACGTTCGCGTCCGTGTCCACCGGCGAGGTGCTGGGCGTCGGGCTCCTCTACGGCGGCGAGGTACTGGCCCCGCCGGGCGGCCGCAGCGGCGCGCACATGACGGTCGCGGCGAGCGGCCGCCCCTGCACGTGCGGCGCGCGGGGCTGCTGGAAGACCGTCGCGACGACGCCGTGGCTGCGCGCCGAGGCGAAGCGGCGCGGCCTGGCCGCGGACTCGGTCCGCGAACTCGCCGGGCACCCTCTGCTCGACGAGTACGCGGCCAACATCGCGCTCGGGCTGGTGAACATCCAGCAGCTGTTCGCCCCCGGCCTGTTCGTGCTGCACGGCGAGGCCGCCGACGGCGGCGAGCACTTCCGGTCGCGCATCGAAGAGCGGCTGCGGGAGGACTCGTCGTGGGCGAGCGGGGCCGAGCCGCCGCGGGTGGTGGTCAGCCCCGGGCCGGCCGACGACGTCGCGTTGCTCGGCGGCGCCGGGCTCGTGCTCTCGCACCACTGAAGCCGTCACCGGGACACCAGCCGCCGTGCCGACCGCGGATCGGGGTTGGGCACCGCGTCCAGCAGGCTCCGCGTGTACTCGTGCGACGGCGCCCGGAACAGCTCCTTCGCCCCGGCCAGCTCGACGATCTTCCCGGCGCGCAGCACCGCGACCCGGTCGGCGATCCGCTGCACCACCGCGAGGTTGTGCGACACGAACACGTAGGTCAGGTCCAGCCGCTGCTGCAGGTCCGCGAGCAGGTCCAGGACCTGCGCCTGCACGGACACGTCCAGCGCGCTGGTCGGCTCGTCGAGCACCACCAGCCGAGGCTCCAGCGCCAGGGCCCGGGCGATCGAGATGCGCTGGCGCTGCCCGCCGGAGAACTCGTGCGGGTAACGGTCCTGCACCTGCGGCGACAGGCCGACCGCGTCGAGCAGCTCGGCGACGCGCTCGCGCACCCGGGCCCGCCCTCGACGGCCGCGCAGGGTCGCGTCGTGCGTCACCAGCGGCTCACCCACGATCTCCGTCACGCGCAGGCGCGGGTTCATGCTCGAATACGGGTCCTGCAGCACCACCTGCATCTCGCGCCGCACCTTGCGCAGCCGGCGCGGCGGCAGCGCCGAGAGGTCTTCGCCGTCGAAGCGGACCGTGCCCGCCGTCGGTTCGGTCAGCCGCAGCAGCAGCCGGGTCAGCGTCGTCTTGCCGCTGCCGGACTCCCCCACGACGGCCAGGGTTTCGCCCGCGACGACGTCGAGGTCGACCCCGTCCACCGCGGCCAGCGCGCCGTAGTCCTTGCGCAGCCCGCGGATTTCGACCAGGTTCGTCATACCCGCTCCACCTTCGGTGTCGCACGCAGCAGCTCGCGCGTGTAGTCCTCCCGCGGCGCCTCGAACAACGGCACCACGTCGCCGGTCTCCACGACCCGCCCGGCGTTCATCACCACGACCCGGTCGGCGACTTCGGCGACGACCCCGAGGTCGTGGGTGATGAGCAGGATCGCCATGCCGCGGCGCCGTTGCAGGTCCACCAGCAGGTCGAGGATCTGGGCCTGCACGGTGACGTCCAGCGCCGTCGTCGGCTCGTCGGCGATGAGCACCCGCGGCCGGCCGACCAGCGCCATCGCGATCATCACGCGTTGCCGCAGCCCGCCGGAAAGCTGGTGCGGGTACTGGGAAGCCCGGCCCTCGGGGTCCGGGATCCCGGCCTCCCGCAACGCCTCCACGGCGGCCGCGCGCGCTTCGGCCCGCGACGCGCCCCGGTGCTTCCGGACGACTTCGGCGACCTGGGCGCCGACGCGCTTCACCGGGTTCAGGCTCGTCATCGGGTCCTGGAACACCATGGCGACGTCGTTCCCGCGGATCGAGGACAGCGCTTTCTGGGGCAGCCGCAAGACATCGCGGCCGTCCAGGAGCACCGAGCCGCCCACGTAGACGCACGGCGGTTCGGGGTTGAGCCGCAGCACCGACAGCGCCGTCGCCGTCTTGCCGCTGCCGGACTCCCCCACCAGCGCCAGGGTCTCGCCTTCGTCCACCGCCAGGCTCACGCCGTCGACGGCGGTCACCGTGCCGGTGTCCACGTGGAACTCGACGCGCAGATCGGTGATCTCCAGCAGGCTCATGAGCGGTACGCCTTCGGGTCCGCGACGTCGCGGAGGACGTCGCCGGTGAGGTTGACGGCCAGCGCGGTGAGCATCAGCGCGACCCCGGGGAACACGGCCACCCACCACGACGTGCCGAGGTACAGCTGCCCGTCGGCGAGCATGCCGCCCCAGGTCACGGTCTGCTTCGGCACGCCGAGGCCGAGGTAGCTCAGGGACGCCTCCGCCACGATCGCCGCGGCGACGTGCAGGGTGCCGATCGTCGCCAGCGGCGCCAGGACGTTGGGCAGCAGGTGCCGCCGCATGATGGTGAAGTCGGTGACGCCGATCGCACGTGCTTCGGTGACGAACTCCCTGGTGCGCAACGAAAGCACCTCGGCGCGGATCACGCGGGCGTAGGACACCCAGCCGGTGAAGCCGAGCACCAGCACGACGTACCAGAGGCCGGAGCCGAGGAAGCCGACGATGGCCAGCGCGAGCAGGATCGACGGGAACGCGAGCTGGATGTCGGCGATCCGCATGAGGATCCGGTCGAACCAGCCGCCGAGGAACCCGGCGACCAGGCCGATCGCCGCGCCGACGACGCCGGCCAGCAGCGCCGCGCACGCCCCGACGAGCAGCGAGACGCGGGCGCCGTAGCAGAGCCGGGACAAGATGTCGCGGCCCAGCTGGTCGGTACCGAGCAGGTGCGAGGCGTCGCCGCCGGCCGCCCACGCGGGCGGGTGCAGCCGCACCAGCAGGTCCTGCGCGCCCGGGTCGTAGGGGGCGATGAGCGGCGCGAACAGGGCCACCAGCACCATCAGGGTGAGCACGGCGAGCGCGACGACGCCGAGCTTGCTGCGCAGGACGGCGCGCACGACGTTCGGGCGCGCAGCGCGAGCCGCCGGAACAGCGATAACGGTCATGCGGTCACCCTCACCCTCGGGTCGAGCAGCGTGTAGGACAGGTCGACCAGCAGGTTCACCACGACGAACGTGGCGGCGAAGAACAGCACCGCCGCCTGCACGAGCGGGAAGTCGCGGTTCTGGATGGCTTCCACGGTGAGCCGGCCGAGGCCGGGCCACGAGAACACCTGCTCGGTGAGGATCGCCCCGCCGAGCAGCGAGCCGACCTCCAGCCCGACGACCGTGACCACCGGCAGCGCGGCGTTGCGCAGGCCGTGGGCGAGCACGACGCCGCCGGTGCCGAGGCCCTTGGCCCGGGCGGTGCGGATGTAGTCGGCGCCGAGCACGTCGATCAGCGACGTCCGCAGCAGCCGCGCGATCACCGCGACCGAGTACACCGCCAGGGTCACCGCGGGCAGCACCAGGTGCTCGAAGCCGCCGTAGCCGGAGGCGGGCAGCACCTGCAGCCGGACGGCGAAGACGAGGACCAGCAGGATCCCGACCCAGAACGCCGGGGTCGACTGGCCGACGAGGACCCCGGTCATCACGCCCGTGTCGCCCGCGCGGCCCCGGCGCAGCGCGGCGAACGTGCCGGCCGGGATCGCGATCAGCAGGGCCAGCAGCAGGGCCGAACCGGCCAGTTCCAGCGTCGCCGGGACGCGCGCGAGCAGCACGTCGGCGACCGGCTGGTCGTAGACGAGCGAAGTGCCCAGGTGCAGCCGGGGCAGGCCGCCGAGGTAGTCGAGGTACTGGGTGAGCAGCGGCCGGTCGAGCCCGAGGCTCGCGCGCAGCGTGGCCTCCTGCGCGGCGGTGGCGTCCGGCGGCAGGATCAGCTTCACCGGGTCGCCGGAGAGGCGGACCAGGAAGAACGCCGCCGTGGCCACGAAAAAGAGCACGATCACGGCGGTCAGCACCTTGGCGGCGACCGTGCGCAGCACACCGGCGCCGGCGCCGGGCGGCGCGTGAGGGCGACGGTGGTCACGCGGTCACCCCCGCCTTCGCCATGTTCAGCACGCCGACCACGCCCGGTGTCCACTGTGGACGCGTGTTGACCGCGCAGACGTTGTCGATCTGGTAGAGGAACACGAAGGGCGCCTCCTGCTTCAGAAGCCGCTGCAGGCCGGTGAAGGCCCGCTGCCGGTCGGCGGGGACGAGCGACTGCTCCTCGGCGTCGACCAGGCGGTCGGCGTCGGCGTTCTGCCAGCGGCTCTGCCGCCGGTCGTGGCGGACGTTGGACTGCACGAGGCTTTCGGCGTCGAGCGTCCAGCCGGTGCTGGCGGCGAGGTAGATCGGCCCGAGGGCGCCGCGGTTGCTGGAGGTGAGCCGGCTGCTGTACGTGCCGGCGTCGACGAGGTCCACCCGCGCGCGGACGCCGACGCGGGCGAGCAGGCCGGAGATCGCCTCGGCGAGGTTGCCGTCGGCGGTCTGGGCGGTGAGCGAGGTGTCGAAGCCGGCCGGGAAGCCCGCCTCGGCGAGGAGCTGTTTCGCCAGGCCGACGTCCCGGGTGAACGGCGCGATCGACGGGTCGAAGCCGAACGACTCGCGCGGGAACATCGTCGGCACCTCGCGGGCTTTGCCGTCGAGCACCGCCTTGATCAGCAGCGGCACGTCGACGGCGTGGTTGAGCGCCCGGCGGACGCGCACGTCGCGCAGCGGGCCGCTGGTGGTGTCGAGCGACAGGTACGACGTGCGGATGCCGGGGAAGTTCCGGATGGCGACGCCCTTGTAGCCCTGCAGCTGCAAGGCGGCGTCCGGGGTCAGGTTGGCGACGAGGTCCACCTCGTCGCTCTGCAGGGAGGCCAGCGCCGACGACGGATCGGGCATCGGGAGGAACACCAGCTCGTCGAAGGCCGGCTTGCCGCCCCAGTACGTCGGGTTGGCGCGCATCCGCAGCTGGTGGTCGCGCTGGAACTCGACGAAGGTGAACGGCCCGGTGCCGACCGGGTGCTTCGCGAACCCGGCGTTGCCGACTTGCTTCAGGTAGCCGGGCGGCACGGCGACGCCGCCGAACAGCGACACCTTCGCCGGGATGATCGGGTCGGGCTGGGCGCAGCGCAGGTCCACGGTCAGCGCGTCGACCGCGACGGCCCGCTTGACGTAGCGCAGCTCGACGATCGGCGACTTCGTGGCGGGGTCGAGCAGGCGGTTGATGCTGAACGCGACGGCGTTCGCGTCGCACGGCTCGCCGTTGTGGAAGCGGACGCCGGGCCGCAGCCGGAAGCGCCAGGTGAGCGGATCGGGTGCGGACCACTCGAGCGCGAGACCGGGCGCGAGCCGGTTGTCCGGCCCGCGGGTGGTGAGCGTGTCGAACAGGTTGGTCAGGACGTTCATCGAGGTCATGTCGCCCTGCTTCTGCGGGTCGAGCGTCTTGGGGTCCGCCGGCTGCGCGACCCGCAGCACGCCGGCGGTGGCGCCGGCGGCGGTGCCGCACGCGGACAGCAGTCCCGGCAGGGCCAGCGCGGGGAGCGCGAGCCCGCCGAGCCTCAGGGCGTCGCGGCGCGACAGGGGGGACACGGCGCCTCCTTTCCGTCTTACGGAAGAGCGTTCCGTCACATGGAACGCGATTGCGCTAAGCTAGGCGCCGTGAACCACGCTGTCAACGCTTCCCCCGGCTCCCGGGGCGCGGTCGAGAAGGCCCTGGAGGTGCTCGCGACCCTGGCGGGTCCCGGCGGGCCCCACCGGCTGGCCGACCTGGCGCAGGCCTGTGACCTGCCGAAACCGACCGTGCACCGGATGCTGCAGACGTTCACCGAGGCCGGGTACGCGGTGGGCGCGGGCAGTGGGCACTACGCCGTGGGCCCGCGGCTGCTGGGGCTCTCGGCGGCGGCGCTGGCGGGCACGCGGCCGCTGCGGCCGGTGCTGGCCGACCTGCAGCGGCGGACCGGCCACACGGTGCACTACGCGGTGCGCCACGGCGACCGGGCGGTGTACGTCGAGAAGCTCGAGCCGGACCAGGCGTACCGGCTCAACACCCGGCCCGGCGGCGAAGTGCCGCTGTACTGCACGGCGGTCGGCCGCGCGATGCTCTCGCGGCTACCCGAGTCCGAAGTGGACGCGGTGCTCGGCACCCCGCTCGAGGCGCGGACGGCGAAGACGGTCATCGAACCGACGTCGATCCGCGCCGAACTGGCCACTGTGGACAGTGCGGGCTACGTGGTGGACGACGAGCAGTTCGAAGCGCACGTGCGCTGCCTGGGGGCCCCGGTGCTGGACGCCGGCGGCGCGGTGCTGGGCGCGGTGAGCGTGTCCGGGCTGACGTTCACGCTGCCGCCGTCGAGCTTCGACGTGCTGGGCCCGCTGGTGGCCGGGGCGGCGAACCGGCTCTCGGCGGTGCTCGCCGGGACGGCGCTGCGAGCGGTCGATGCTCGCTGAACTGCTGGCCCGGGCGCGCGACGCGCGGGTCTTCTCGGCGGCGGCGTGGTCGGTCGGCACGGCGGACGAGGTGCTCGACGAGGGAACGCTGGGCACGCGTTGGTGGGACGGGCCGCCGGTCACGGAGGCGAGCCGATGGGACCTGGCTTCGGTGACCAAGCCGGTGGTCGGCCTGGTGGTGGCCGCGCTGGCCGAGCGCGGCTCGCTGTCCCTCGACGCCGCGCTCCCGGAGTTCCTGCCGGCCTACGCGGGCACCGACAAGGCGTCGATCACCGTGCGGCAGCTGCTGACCCACACCTCGGGCCTGCCCGGCGGAACCCCGCTGTGGCGCACTTTCCCGACGCGGACGGGCTTGCTGGAAGCGATCCGGACGACCCCGCTGCCGGCCCCGCCGGGCAGCCGGGTGGAGTACTCGTCGCAGGGGTTCATCCTGCTGGGCCTGATCGCCTCCGCGGCTTCGGGCCGGCCGCTGGAGCGCCTGGTCGAGGACCTGGTGTCGACCCCGGCGGGCCTGCGGGACACGGGGTTCGGCCCGGTGGCCGACGCGGTGGCGACCGAGGACTGCCCGTGGCGCGGCCGGGTCGTGACCGGCGAGGTCCACGACGAGAACGCGGTGGTGCTGGGCGGGATCTGCGGGCACGCGGGCTTGTTCGCCCCCTTGGCGGACGTGGCCCGCCTGGGCCGGATCCTGGCGGCGGGCGCGTCGCCGCTGCTGAAGCCGCAGACGCACGCGGAGATGATCGCGTGCCACACCCGGGGGTTGCGCCGCGGCCTGGCGTGGCAGGGACTGGACGTCCCCGGCTCGCCCGTCGGCACGGCACTGCGGCCGGATTCCTACGGCCACACGGGGTTCACGGGCACGAGCCTGTGGGTGGAGCCGACCCGCCGCCGGTACTACGTGCTGCTGACGAACCGCGTGCACCCGAGCCGGGCGCAGGACGTTTCGGCGATCCGCCGCGCGTTCCACGACGCCGCGGTGACCATCGGGTAACCGCGGCACCGGGCCGTCCGGACGTCACACGAGCCGGTAGCCGGCCGCCGAGAACTCCGCGGTCAGCGCATAGCGGTCGCCGCGGACCAGCGTGTGCCGCCACTCCACCGGGCGGCCGCGGGCGTGGCTGAGCCGGTTGATCGCGAACGCCGCGACGTCGTGCGCGCAGGCGAGCTGGGCGCGCTCGGCCGCCGTCGGGATGACCGCGCGCACCTCTTCCCGGCCGTGGTCGAGCCGCACCCCGGTCCGCCGTGCGAGCTCGACGTAGAGCCCGGTGTGCGTGAAGTCGGCCTGCAGCAACGGTTTCGCCACGTCAGCCGGAAGCCAGACGCGGTCCAGCGCCAGCGGCTCGTCGCCGGCGAGGCGCAGCCGTTCCAGGTAGACCAGCGGCGTCGACGCCTCGAGCTCCAGGCGCTCGGCCACGAGCGCGTCCGCCCGGACGTCGAAAGCGCGCACAACGCTGTGCTGGGAAAGCCCGGCCGCCTCCACCGAGGCGAACAGGCTGTAGAGCGCGCCCAGCGGCTGGGCGATCTCGGCCGGCGGCGCCACCCGGGGTTGCCGGCCCCGCTCGGCGACGATCACCCCGTCCGCCCGCAGCTGCCGCAGCGCCTGCCGCACCGTGCTGCGGCTCACTTCGTACTCCTCGACCAGCGCCAGCTCACCCGGGAACTGGTCGGTGAACTCCCCGGCGTCGAGCCTGGCCAGCAGCTCGCGCCTCAACTGGCGCCAGAGCGGCTCGGAGCCGGAACGGCTCAGCGTCCGCGGTGGCATGGCTTCCTCCCGGCTCGTCGCGCCCGACCCTACCCGTGGCCAAATGTCCGTACATCACCTAAGCTGAATGTACGTACATTTCTCAGGGAGGGTCGATGGTCCAGGTCGGAGTAGCCGCGACGCCGGCCACGGCGGAACCGGCCCGGCCGGCCCCGCCGGTGGCCGGCCTGCTGATCGCCGTCGCGGTCGCCGCGGTCGCGACCGGCCTGGGCACCCTGGTCCCGGTCGTCGGCGGACCGGTCTTCGGCATCGTGCTCGGCGCGCTCGCCGCCGCCGTCGTACCCGGACTGCGCGCCGAGCGGTGGACGCCGGGCTACGCCGTGGCGTCGAAGCCGGTGCTGCAGCTGTCGATCGTGGTGCTGGGGACCGGCCTGTCGCTGCACCAGGTGCTGACGGTCGGCGGCAGCTCGCTGCCGGTGCTGCTCGGCACCCTCGCCGTCGCCCTCGGCGGCGCCTGGCTGCTCGGCCGCCGGCTCGGCGTCCGCGGCGACACCCGGACCCTGATCGGCGTCGGCACGGGAATCTGCGGCGCGTCCGCGATCGCCGCCACCACCGCCGTCCTCAAGCCGAAACAAGCCGACGTCGCCTACGCCCTCGGCACGATCTTCACCTTCAACATCGCCGCGGTGCTGCTGTTCCCGCCGCTCGGGCACCTGCTCGGCCTGAGCCCGCACGCCTTCGGGCTCTGGGCCGGCACCGCGATCAACGACACCTCCTCGGTCGTCGCCGCGTCCTTCGCCTACGGCGGCGACGCCGGGGCCCACGGCATCGTCGTCAAGCTCACCCGCACGCTCACCCTGATCCCGATCGTCACCGTGCTGGCCATCCTCAAGGCCCGGCGCGAAGCCCGGCGAGCCGGCCCGGGTACGACGGTGGCCACGATGCCCTGGCGCCGGATCGTTCCCCTGTTCCTGCTGGGCTTCCTCGCCGCGGCCGCGCTGAACAGCCTCGGCGTCGTCCCGGCCTCGTGGCACCCCGCGCTTTCGGCGCTGGGCACGTTCCTGATCACCACGGCGCTGGCCGGGATCGGGCTTTCCCTGCGCCTGGCGGACATGCGCCGCGCGGGCGCCCGGCCCCTGCTGCTCGGCGGGCTGCTCTGGCTCGCCGTCGCCGCGACGAGCCTCGGGCTGCAGTCCCTCACCGGCACGCTCTGAGCCGGCCGGGCGCGGCGGGTCTTCCGGCAGGTTCACGCCTCGTGAACCGCTCGCCGGGTCTGGCAGCCCAGAACGTCATGAAAGGGTCGTTCATGACGCTGGACGACAGGAACGAGTCGTTCATGACGTCGCCGACCCTCGCCGAACGTCGCCCCGCCGACGGTGCATCGTCCGGGGCGCCAGGCTGGTGCAGCACACCCACCGGCTCGTCGCCCGGCTGCGCCACGGCCGCGCGAACGATCCTTCCCTGGCCACGCCGTCGCGGGCGCTGGCCGACGTCGCGACCGCGGTCGCCGACCCCGGCGAACGGGATCCGGCCGCCCTGCTCGGCCTCGCCGACGGCACGCTCTCCCCGCCCTGCTCCCGCACGGACGCGCCCGTGCTGCCGAGCTGATCCACCTGCGGCGGCTCCTGCACGAGATCGCCACCGGCGAGGAACCCGGGCCGCTCGCCGAGCCCGCCGCACCGTGCGTCACCGAGATCCGCGGCCGCGTTCACGGTTCGGGCGGCGCACCCCTGCCCGGAGCGAGCCTGACCCTCGTCGACGCCGACGGCCGGCAGACCGCCCGGGCGACCTCGACGGCCGGCGGCGCGTTCACGCTGGAAGCCCCGCGCGCGGGCTCTTACGTCCTGATCACCGCGGCGGAACGGCACGCACCGGCCGCTTCGACGGTGCCGGCCCACGGACGGCCGGCGGTGCGGGACATCTGGCTGGCGGCGGCCCGGCCGCCGACCCCCTCGGCCCTTCGCCCGTGCCACCGCCGTGACGTCCGGACGCCCTTCACCGGCTGACGGCGCCGAGAACGAAGTCGACCAGCCGGCCCGCGTAGTCGGTCAGGCCGGCGGCGACCCGGGGCCGCAGGTGGGCCGGGGTCGCCAGGGCGTGGTTGAGGCAGCCGCCGACGACGGCGTCCAGCAGCAGGGTGACGCTGGTGTCGCGGTGCAGCTCACCGCGCGCGATGCCGCGCCGGACGATCGCGCGCGCGGCGAGGACCTCCGCCTGCCGCAGCCGGGCCACGCGCTCGGCGACGCCGGGGATGCGGTCGGCCTCCAGCAGCAGCCGGGTGGTCGCCCGGCCCGACTCGCCGAAGAACGCGGTCAGCAGCTGCTCCGCGAGCCGGACCAGGTCCTCGCGCACCGAGCCGGTGTCGATGTCGGCGACCGGCGTGATCCGCGCTTCCAGGCAGCCGGCGAGCAGTTCCGTCTTGTTCGGCCAGCGCAGGTAGATCGACGCCTTGCCGACGCCGGCGCGGCGGGCCACGGAGTCGACGGTGAACCGGCCCCAGCCGTCCTCGCCGAAGACCTCCGCGGCCGCGCGCAGGACGCGCCGGTCGACCTCGGGATCGCGCGGGCGACCGGCGATCGTGGCCTCGCCCCTCATGCGCCTCACCTCGTCCTGGCCCGATCATTGCTGATCGGAATTCGATCAGTATAGGGTCGGGTGATTACTGGACGCACCTTGTTCAGTATCTCGTGGGGAGGTGCGCGATGGCGGTCGATCCGGGGGTCGAGGTGCTCGGGCTCGAGCAGCGGGCGGCGTGGCTGGCGCGGCGGCCGCCGCCGGTGGAGAAGCTGCCGGGCGGGCTGTGGTCGGTGCCGGTGCCGATTCCGGACAACCCCTTGCGCTACACCCTGTCCTACCTCGTACCCGCCGACGAGGGCTTGGTCGTCGTCGACCCCGGCTGGGACACCGGCGAAGGCTGGACGGCCCTGCTCGACGGGCTCGCGACCGCCGGCGCGTCGACCACCGACGTCGCCGGGATCGTGACCACGCACGTCCACCCCGACCACCACGGGCTGTCCGGCCGCCTGCGCGCCGAATCCGGCGCGTGGGTCGGCATGCACCCGGCCGAACGCGACACGCTGCCCCAGCGCCGGCGCGACGAACACGGCGACACCCGGACCGAGATCACGACGTGGCTGCGCGGCTGCGGAGCTCCCGAGGCGGAGATCGCCGACCTGCTCGGCACGCTCGAGCGCGCCCCGCGCCCGGCCGGCGAACTCCCCGAACCCGACGTCCTGCTGGAGGACGGCGACCTCGTCCCGGTGCGCGGCCGCCGGTTGCGGGCCGTGTGGACGCCCGGGCACACCCCCGGGCACCTGTGCCTGCAGGAGCCCGACGCTCGGCTGCTGCTCACGGGCGACCACGTGCTGCCCCGGATCACCCCGGCGATCGGCTCGTGGCCCGGCGCCGCCGAGCCGCCGCTGGGCCAGTTCCTCCGGTCCCTGGACCGGACCGCCGGCTTCGACGACCACGACGCGCTGCCCGCGCACGAGTACCGCTTCCGCGGGCTCGCCCGGCGCAGCGAAGGACTGCGCGAACACCACGAACAGCGATGCGCGGAAATCCTCGACGTCGTCGGCGAGCACGGGCGGCCGACGCCGTGGGAGATCGCCACGCGGCTGACGTGGTCACGGCCGTGGCCGGAGATCGGCTACATGCGGCTGAGCGCGGTGGCCGAGACCGTCGCGCACATCGAGTACCTCGCCGGCCGGGGCCGCCTCGCCTGGCCCGGGTACGGCGCTTCTCCCGCGCGAGTGACCCGGCCCCTGCCCTGACGCGCTGTCACCGGGTGGGCGTCGCCGACCCGATGATCAGCGGGTGGACCACCGACGGCATCCCGCGCCAGCGGGCCGTGCTCAGCTCCTCGATGTCGAACCGCTGCTTGACGAGCGCGACGGTGTCGCGGTCGCACCGGCACCCCTGCGCGAACGCCGCCCACGGCCCCGCCAGCCGCGTTTGCCGGCGTGCCCGCTTCGGGTCCTCGGCGCGCACGTGCTCGCAGAACAGCAGCCGCCCGCCGGGCCGCAGCACCCGCACGAGCTCGGCCAGCACGCGATCGACGTCGGGCACCGTGCAGAGGACCAGCGTCGACACGACCGTGTCGACGCTGGCGTCCGCCATCGGCAGCGCGTCGGCCGGCGCTCGCACGGACCGCACGCCGGCTCGGCCGCGCAGCCGTTTTTCGAGCCGCCGGTACATCGCCGGGACGGGCTCGGTGAGCACGACCCGCGCCGACGCCGGGTAGTGCGGGACGTTGAGCCCGGTCCCCGCCCCGATCTCGACCACCTGCCCGTGCGCCCGCCGCAGCAGCTCCGCCCGCCGGCCGGTCATGCCCAGCCGCTCCCCCCGGCGGAGGAACGGATCGTAGAGCGCCGCCCCGAACCGTTCCCCGAGCCCGTCCCTGTCTTCTCCGGCCATCGTTCCTCCTTGGCACTGCCGATGGGAGGCAGTCCACCAGCCACCGGCCGGCCGCCGCATCGCCCGCCCGTGCCATCGCGCGCGCTGGCCGGAACGGGCCACGGCTTGGTGGTTGCCATTGGAAGTCCTTCGGGGGTATTCGGCGGATCCAGGTTTCCACTGGGCGTGCGGCCGCGAGGTCCTCGTACCGGGGTTGTACCCGGGCCTTGCGGCCTTGCGGCCGTGCGTCCAGCGGGAAGCTGGGCGGTCGAGATCCCTGGAGGACTTCCGATGGTGACCACTTACGCTCGGGGTATGCCGGGTCCGGACCAAGTCGTGCGTTTCACCGCCGCGGGCGACCGCCCGGTCGCCTGGGCCGCCCTCGGCGCGGGACCGCCCCTCGTCGTCGGGGGCTGGTGGTGCGGGCACCTCGAGCTGGACTGGCGGGACCCGCTGTTCCGCCGGTTCACCGAGCTGTTCGGCGACCGGTTCACGCTCGTCCGCTACGACCGGCCCGGCGTCGGCATGTCCGACCCCGCCGGCCCGCTGATCACCTCGCTGGCCGACGAAGTGGCGGCGTTGAGCGCGGTCGTCGACGCGGCCGGGGAGAAGGTGAGCCTGTTCGGCGGCTCGTCCGGAGGCTGCGCCGCGATGGCCTACGCGGCGGCCCACCCGGACCGGGTGGAGCGCCTCGTCCTGTACGGCAGCTACGCCCGCGGCGCCGAGATCGCCACGGCGGAGGCGCGGGATGCGCTGCTGGCGCTCGTCGGTCGCCATTGGGGCGTGGGCTCCCGGGTCCTCGCCGACCTGTTCCTGCCGACGGCGACCGCGGCGGAGCGCGACGAGTTCGTCCGCTTCCAGCGCGCCGCCCTGACCGCGGAGCAGGCGGTGCGCTCGCTGGCGGCGGTGTACGCGTTCGACGTCCGGGACCGGCTGGCGGCGATCGAGGTCCCGACCCTCGTGCTGCACCGCCGCGACGACCGCGCGATCCCGTTCGCCCTGGGCCGCGACGTCGCCACCCGCATCCCCGGCGCCGGCTTCGTCCCGCTCGACGGCCCCGACCACCTGCCCTGGCGCGGGGACGCGGCATCGCTCGCCGGCGCGGTGCGGGAGTTCCTCGGCGCCGGCCGCCGGGCCCGCCGGAACGGCTCGCCGGGCCCCGATCTCTCGGAACGCGAACTCGAGGTGCTGCGCCTGGTCGCGCAGGGGTTGAGCGACCAGGAGATCGCGCACCGGCTCGGGATCAGCGCCCACACGGCGCACCGCCACGTGTCGAACATCCGCGGCAAGCTCGGGGTGTCGTCGCGAGCCGCAGCCGCCGCGCACGCGGCCACCGCCGGGCTGCTCTGACCCGTCAGCTGCTCAGCGGGCCGCGAGCGAGCCGGGTCGTCAAGCCCCCGTCGGCGGTGCGCTCATCGCCGCCGCCAAGAACGTGATCGCCCACCGCCGCGCCGCCTCGCCCGGCGCCGGGCACGTGCTCGCCGGGGCGTGCTGGTTGTAGACATCGACGCGGTCCACCGCCGTCACCGCGAGGACCCCTCGCAGCCGGAACCCCAGCTCCTCCGGGGACAGACCGGGTAGTGCGCGCCCGAACGCCTCCGAATAGCGGTCGCGGACCTCGTCGTCGGCCGGGCCGGTCCAGGCGCGCATCTCCTCGGGCGGGTCGCCGATGATCCGCACGATCAGCCGGGACGTCCGGGCGCCGCCTTCGTCGCCGGCCCGCAGCTCGTCGAACAGCGGCCCCGCGAACGCTTCCACCAGCTCGGGGACCGACGGGTCCGTGGTCCGGGCGAGCAGCCGGTCGAGCCCGGCGCACTGCGCGGCGGTGATGGGCTCGATCACGCGGCGGACGACTTCGACCAGGAGCCCCGCCTTCGAGCCGAAGTGGTACCCGACCGCGGCCAGGTTCGCGCCGGCGAGGTCGGTGATCGCGCGGATCGACGTGCCGCGGAACCCGTGTTCGGCGAAGAGGCGTTCGGCCGCGTCGAGCAGCTGGGTGCGGGTGTCGGGGGACGCCATGCGTGCCTACTATACATACGTATGATTCAAACGAACGTATGAATGAGGACTGCATGAAACTGCTCGTGTACGGCGCCGGGGTCACCGGCACCCCGTTCGCCGCCCTGCTGCACGAGGCCGGGCACGACGTCTCCCTCCTCGCCCGCGGCGAGCGCCTGGCCGCCCTGCGCCGGCACGGCGTGCGGCTCGCCGAAGGGACCAGCCCGGTCGTCCGGCGGGTACCGGTGCCGGTGGTCGAGCACCCGGCGGGCGGGTACGACCTGATCGCCGTCTTCGTCCGCGCCCACCAGGTGGACGCGGTGCTGCCGTCGCTCGCCGGTCTCGACGGCGACGTGCTGTTCCTGCACCAGTGGGCGGCCGGCCCGGCGCCGCTCGGCGCGGTGATCGGTCCCGAGCGGGTGCTGCTCGGCTTCCCCGTGGTCGCCGGCACGATGGACGGCGACGTGGTCCGCCACCGCCCGCCCAGTTTCCTGACCCGCCTGAACCCGATGCCGATCGGCGAACCCGACGGCCGCACCACCCCGCGGCTGGACCGGATCGTGCGGGCGGTGCGCACCGCCGGGATCAACGCCAAGGCCGAGCCGCGGATGGACGCCTGGCTCAGGACGCACGCCGCGTTCGCGGTGCCCCTCGAGCAGGCGGCGCACGCGGCGGGCGGCCCGGCGGCACTGGCCGAGGATCCGGCCGCGGTCCGCCGCATGGTCCGTGTCATGCGTCAGCACCTGGCCGCCCTGCCGACGCCGCCGGTTCCCCGCGGGTTCGTCGCGCTGCGGACGCTGCCGGAAGGGCTGCTGGTGGCCATGGTGCGGCGCTTCTTGCGAGGTTCGACGGCCGCGCACAGCGGACTCGCGAACTCCTCGCCGGCGGCCGCGGCCGAGCTCGAGCGGATGGCCGACCAGCTGCGTGCTCAGGCGAGGACCCGGTAGGCGACCGGCGCCGCCGGACGAAAACGAGCCGAACTGCAACAGATCGCCGGGGCAGCGGCATCTTAAGAGGTGTGCAGTTCGAAGAGTTCTCGCGTGAGCAACTGCCCGGACTGGTGCGGTTCGCCGCCGTGCTGACGGGCGACCGTGAACTGGCCCAGGACGTCGTGCAGGACGCGCTCGTGCGCGCGCACCAGGGCTGGCGGCGGATCGCGGCGGCGGACCGGCCCGACCTGTACATGCGGAAGATCGTCGTCAACGGCTACCTCTCCTGGCGCCGCCGCTGGTACCAGCGATCCGTGCACCCCACCGCCGACGTCACCGGGTTCCGCGAACCGACCGCGCCCGATCCGGCCTGGCGGATCGCCGACGCCGACCAGCTCGCCGGGCCGCTCGCCCGGCTGAGCCGCGCCCAGCGAGCGTCGATCGTGCTGCGGTTCTACGAGGACCGCGACGACGAGGAGATCGCCGCGGTCCTCGGCTGCGCGACCGCGACAGTGCGCAGCCACGTTTCGCGCGGCTTGAACTCGCTGCGCGTCCAGCTCAACGAAGGCAAGGAGACCGTGTGATGACCGACCTCGACGAGGTGCGCCGCGCACTGCGCGCCCAGGAGTCGCTGGCTCCCGATCCCGACGCGGTGCTCGCCGTCGCCATCCGCCGGATCCGGCGGCGCCGGACGGTCGGCGTCGCCGCGGTGACGCTCGCGGTGGCCGCACTCGCGGTGGGCACCTTCGCGGTGCTGGACCGGGGAAGCGCCGCCGTGCCGCCGGCCACGCTCGCCGGTCCGTCGTCCGCCGCGGCCGAGCCACCGGCGACCGGGCAGGTGCCCCCGGCCGCGCCGCCGGTCAGCCTCGAGGACGGTTCCTGGAACCTGCTGTTCTGGGCCGTCCACCCGCACTTCGCCAGCCTGCACTACGGGCAGGACCACCGGTACGCGTTCGAGATCGACGTCCAGGACGGCACCGCACCTCGAAGCGCGCTGGCCGCGAAACCCTCGACCGCCGCGCAGATCCCGCACCCGCAGTCGGTCATGTGGCAGGACGGATCGGACCGGTGGTTCCGGGTGACGACCACGAAACCGGTGACCGCCGCGGAAATGCTGGCCCTGCTGGCGAAGATCCGCGCCACGCCGCCGAAGCTCGATTCGCCGCTCAAGTCGGTGCGGGTTCCCGCCGGGCAGCAGGTCGGCACGTTCACGAGCGAGCCCGAGACCAACACCCTGGTGCTGTGCCCCGATCCCGCCGCGATGAAGGCCCCGCTCGACAGCCGGTGCTTCTCGGTGACTGTTTCGCTGACGAGCCGGGCCGCGGACAGCACCTTTCCGGAGGACCCGCTGCCCCTGCACCAGCACCGCACACTCGGGGCCTACACCATCGAAGTCGACAGCTCGCCCGCCAACGAGCAGGCCGCGCGGGCCCTGCTGAACTCCGTCCAGCTCAACCGATGAGTTCTGATGCGCATTTTCGTGGTCGTGGTCTTGGTGGGCGTGGTCATCGGCTCGCTCACCGCGGCGGTCTGCCTTCGCTCCGCGAACGTGACCGCCGCGGTGGGAAAGCCGGAGTCGTCCGGGCGACCGTCGTCGAACACCCCGGCGCGGCCCTCGGGTACGCGGCTGACCACGAATCCGGCGGACGCGAGGTGGCGGTCGACGTCCGGGGAGAGTGGTCCTGGGCGTTGCGTGAGCTCAACACCGGCGTCGTGGTCGGCGGCGGAACGCTGCGCACCACGGCCGAGTCCATGGTCAAGGGCTGGCTCGCCGTGGATTTCCTCGCCTCGCGGGAATCGCGGATTTCGGCGGCCGACGAGGCCCGGGTGACCCGGATGATCCGGGCCAGTGAAGACCGCGCCGCCCAGACGTTGTACCTGCGGCTCGGCGGGGATGCCTCGATCACGCGGATGATCCGGACCTGCGGGTTGCGGGACACGGCGATCCACCCGGACTGGTGGTCCAAGACCACGATGTCCGCGACCGACGCGAGCTTGCTCGGCCAGTGCGTCGTCCGCGGCCCCGGCCTGAGCCCGCGGTGGCGGGACAAGCTGCTCGACCTCATGCGCTCGGTCGACCCCGGCGACGCGTTCGGCATCCCGGAGGCACCGGCGCTGGCGGGCCGGCGCCCGGCGGTCAAGAACGGCTGGACCCGGCACGGCGACTGGTGGACGGTGAACTGCCTGGCGATCTGGGACCACTGGGTGCTCGCGGTGCTGGTGCACTACCCGGACCGGGGCGACGAGCACCGCTACGGTGCCGAAGTGTGCAAGACCGTCGCCCAGCAGCTGTTCGGCCGGACCGACGCCGGTTTCGCGTCGCGGTGAGGAGTGCCCGGCGCCGGGTCACCGAGCGATGCCACCGCCGGCGGGCCAGGGTTCGGCTCCGCTCAGCAAGCCGATCATGCCCGCCACCAGCCGCATCTGGTCCACCGTGCGGATGTCGGCCTCCACCAGCTTGGCCGAGCACACCAGCACCGCCAGGACCTGCGCCCGGGACAGGGCGACGTTCAACCGGTTGCGGGACAACAGGAAGTCGAGCCCGCGGGGCAGGTCGAGCGCCGACGACGACGTCATGGTCGTGATCACCACCGGCGCCTCCTGCCCCTGGAAGCGGTCGACCGTGCCCACCCGCACGCCCGGGAAACCGGCGTCCGCCAACGCCCGCGTCACGGTCCGCGCCTGCAGGTTGTACGGCGCCACGACGACGATGTCGGTGTCGGCCAGCGGGCGGGTCCGGCCGTGGTCGGTCCACTTGCGACCGATCAGCGACGTCACGATGTCGACGACCGCCGCGGCTTCCTCCACCGAGCGGGTCGTGTTGCCGAGGTGGTCGACCTCGGCCAGGTAGAGCCCGGCGGGGACGTCCTCGAGGGCGCGCTCGGCGGCCGACGGGTGGGCGCGCAGGCGGCCCGCGTACGACAGCTTCGACACCGGCTCGCACACCGCGGGGTGCATGCGCCGCGTCTCGTCGAGGAAGTAGCCCAGCGCCGCCGGCATGATGTCGGCCTCGCCGATCAAGTGACCGAGCGCCGAGGCCTCCGCGCCCGCCGGGTGCGTCCCCTGCACCACCTGCGGGAGCTGCTGCGGGTCGCCCAGCAGCAGGAGGTTCTTCGCGCACATCGACACCGCGAGCGCGTCGGCCAGGGCGAACTGGCCGGCCTCGTCGATGATCAGCAGGTCGAACGGTTCCTCGCGGATCGCGGCGTTGGCGAACGTCCACGCCGTGCCGCCGACCAGGTGCCCGGTGTCGTGCTCCTCGCGCCACTTCACCAGCGCCGGGTTGCTCTTCGGCTGGTCCCACGGCGCGGCCGGGTCCGGGGTGCGCTTGGCCCGCTTGGCGCACGGCAGCTCCGGCGCGCTCTTCTTCGCCGCGCTCAGCACGTTCTCCACGGCCTTGTGGCTCGTGGAGGTGACGGCGACGGTGCGGCCGGCCCGCACGAGGCGGGCGATCAGCTTCCCGGCCAGGAACGTCTTGCCCGCCCCCGGCGGTCCCTGCACCGCCAGCGCCGAGCCGTCGAGGGCTTCGACCGCGTCGATCACCGCGGCGATCAGGTCCGGCCCCGGCTCCGGCAGGGCCGCTCCACCGCGCAGCCGGGGCGGAGTCCGGCGGAGCAGGTCGACACCGGGGTGGCGCGGCAGCGCCGGGAGCGCGTCGACGACCAGCTGCGCGAGGTCCGCGACGGCCTCGTCCTTGGGCGAGGGCCGCACCGGGCTGCCCGGCAGCACCGCGGTCGGCCGGTCGGCGGTGGTGGCGTCGGGCGGGCAGCTCTCCTCCAGGGTCAGCTCCACCGCCGACGCGGCCGCGACCTTGGCGTCGCGGGCGCCGCCGGTGTAGCGCAGCCGCACCTCGTCGCCCGGCGCGAACGGGTGCGGCCGGTCCGGGTCGCACGCCAGGACCAGGGTCCGCTTCGCGGTGCGGGCGCGCCCGGCCGGGGGGATCCACTCCCCCGCTTCCAGGGACACCGGCACGGTGCACGAGGTGTCGACCTCGAGGTCGCCGAGCGGGGCGGCCAGCTGGCGGAAGTACTCCCACCACGCGGGGTTGGTCTCGCGGCGGTGGTAGCCGACCGCCGCCGCCAGCAGCGCGCGGGCCCGCTCGTCGCCGGTGAACTCGCCCGGGTCGTCCGGCAGCCCGTCGAGCAGCGGGTCGACCAGCGCGGCCAGCCGCGCGGCGCGTTCGGCCCGGCGTTCGGCGGCGACGTCCTCCTCGGCCTGACGCAGCAACGCGTCCTCGGGCGATTCCTCCGCCGGGGCCGCGAGGTCGATGCCGGCGTCGGTCCGGACCTGGTGGAGGAACTCGGACAACCGCAGCGCCGAGACGCAGTCCTCCTCGCTGTCCCCGGCGATGCCGCGCAGGAACTCGTCCGCGCGGTCCGGGTCGGCGGACCGCGCCAGCACCAGGTACTCCTCGTAGGCCTCGACGTCCGACAGCGCGGTCTTCACGTCACCCTCGCGGGTGCCGGGCCGGTAGAGCGGCTCGAGGTGCCGGATCGCGTAGGACCGCTGCGAGACCCGCAACGCCTTGCGGACCACCGTGTGCAGGTCCACCAGCGCGCCCCCGCGCAGCAGCTGGTCGACGGTCTCCTCGCGGGTGCCGTGCACGGCGGCGAGCCGCTTGATCGCGGTGACCTCGTACGGCCCGTAGTGGTAGACGTGCGAGCCGGGGTGCTCGGCGATCCGCGCGGCGGCGAAGTCGACGAACTCCTCGAAGGCCCGCTTCTCCTGGGCGCGGCTGTGCGCCCAGAACGGCGTGAACCGCTGCTCGGCGCCCGGGGTGAGCGCACCGAAGAGGAACTCCAGCCCTTCGCCCGCCAGCGCGTGCGGATCACCCGCGAGATCGGCGAAGACGTCGCCCGGTGCGGGCGCCGGCAGCGCCGCCAGTGCCTCGGGGTCGACGACCTCGTAGCTGACCTCGCCGGTCGTGTCCTGCCGCACCTGGAGCGCGGCCTGCGCGCGCAGGGTGGTGAACGCGGTGGCGGACAGGTCCCGCGGCCGGTCGCCCGGCGTCGCCGCCGCGAGCGCCTCGATGGAGCCCAGCCCGGCGGCGACCAGCTTGCGCCGCTGGTCGCCGCGCATCCCGGCCACGAGCAGGAGGTCGCGGTCGGCTTCGCGGGCCGACGCGCAGTGGCGGGCGTAGCCGCAGCCGGCGCAGGCCGGGCGTTCGTCGGCCCACAGCGTCGCCGGCAGCGCGGGCGGGCGGTCGCGCAGCCGGGCCCGCAACCGGTCCACCAGCGGCCGGAAGTCCTCGACCGCCAACGTCCGGGTGCCGCCGTCGCCCAGGCGCAGGTGCACGTGCGGGCCGGTCGGCCAGCCGGCCCGGCGCAGCGCGTCCGCGAAGGCGATCAGCCGGACCACCGCCGCGGGCTTCGCCTGCCGGGCCGGCTCCGCGTCGTAGACCTCGTAGCGGCCTTCGCCGTCTTGGATCAGGAAGTCCGCCACACCGGAGAAATCCTCGTCGTGGAGGACAGCTCGGTGGATCACCGCCGCGCCCGACCACAACGCCGCCGCGGTGGTCTCGGCGGCGGCGACCAGGTCCCCGGTGTCGATCTCGAAGACGTCGTGGCCTTCGCCGCGCAGGCGGGCGAGCATCGCCGCACCGGCCGCGCTCCGGCGCCGGGCGGCGCCCGGGTCGGCGACCGGACGCGGTGCGCCCGGCAGGCCGGCGGCCTGGTTCAGGACGCTGCGGTGTTCGCATTCGAGCAGGTCGGCGAGATCGGCTGGGGTGTGCATCGCCAGGCAGTCTGACACGGCCGTACACCCGGTCGGAGCAGACCGGCCCGGACACGCCGCCCGCCCCGACGACGTGCCTGACTCATTCGCGACGTGTGACGGGGGTCGGCGACGTCATGAACGACTCTTTCCTGCCGTCCGGCGTCATGAACGACTCTTTCATGACGTCCCGTCCGGCAACCGCGACTTGGCCGGAGCCCCGGCGTCCGGGCGTCAGGATGAGGCGTCGTCCAGCATCGCGGCCTCGAGCGCGATCAGGATCTCCGCGGTCGCCTTCGGGTCGGTGAGGGACCGGCCGGTGGCCGACTCGATCCGGCGCAGGCGGTGGCGGACCGTGTTGGGGTGGCAGAACAGGACCCGCGCGGCGTCCGACGCCGACCCCTTGCTGTCCCGCCACGCGGCGAGGGTGTCGAGCAGGACCTTGGACTGCTCGACGGGCAGGTCGAGGATCGGTCCGAGGACGGCTTGCCGGACCCGCCGCATCGGGTCGGGCGCGCTGACCGCCGCGACGGCCAGCGGGAAGTCGTCGAACTTCGTGACGTGCGGGGTGCCGGCGACGGTGCTCGCCAGGGCGATGCGCGCGAACCGCAAGGCGGCCGCCGTTTCCGTCAGCGCGAGGTAGGGCGGGCTGACGCCGATCCGGCTGCGCGCCGACGCGGTCAGGGTCGAGGTGAGCGGGCGCAGATCGGCGTCGTTCTCGAAGCGCACGATCCCGATCTGGGCGTCCGGCGTCAGGCGCCAGGCCGAGCCGATGCGGCGGGCCCGCAGGCGGTTCTCGATGCCGGGCAACGCTTCCTGGGCCAGGTGCACCGACTCGGCCGCGACCACGACGAAGGGCCCGCGCCGGGGCAGCCGCAGCACGTCGGCCACGTCCCAGACGGACGTCTCGTGCAGCGGCCGTCCCTCCAGCAGCGCGCCGACCAGCGCCGACCGCTCGCCCTCGTTGCGCAGCACCAGCGCCATCGTCGACTCGCGGTGCGCGGCGGCCATCTCCTCGGCGAAGGTGTCGTGGGCCGACCAGAGGTCGGAAGCCGCGTCCACCAGCGCCTGGTCGGAGACCTGTTCTTGCGCGCGAGCCTGCAGCACGAGGCTGTGCCAGATCCGGCTGAACAGGACGCGGAACGCCGCCATGACGACCGACAGCGGCACCCCCTGCTCGGCTCGCAGAGCGCCGGTCGTCCGGGCCGCCGAAACGTCGGCGAGCCGGTCCTCGCGCAACGACCGGAGGACGTACTCGAGGTTGCCGCGCACGGACTCCCTGAGGTCGTCGGCCGCGACGACGGTGTGGGTCGCGTAGAACTCGACGCGGGCCTCGATCGCGGACGCGATCTCGTCGGCGAACTCGTCGATGCTGCCCAAGAGCCGCCCGGCGAGGGCCACGAGCTCCGGATCCGGCCCGCCCGTGGCCCCGCGTCGCGTCACCGGCGCAGCTTAGTTCTCAGCCGCCCGCGGCCGCGACGATCAGCTCGATCGTCTCGGCAGGCTTGCTGATCATCGCCACGTGCGAAGCGGCGACCTCCACCGTGTGCGCCCCGGCGCGCTTCGCCATGAACCGCTCGGCCTCCGGCGGGATCGTCAGGTCGTCGGCGGCGACGAGGTACCAGCTCGGGATGGTCCGCCAGCCGGGCACCCCGGAGGGGGCGGACAGGCAGGACAGCGCGAACCCGCGCTGGCCGGCGGCCATGAAGGCGGCGAGGTCGGCGTCCACGTCGGCGCAGAACAACCGGTGGAAGGACGCCGGATCCACGTAACCGTCGGCGTCACCCTCGGGCGCACCCGGGTAGGGACGCCGAACCAGGCTCCGGCCGAGATCGGTCGTGCCCCCACCCAGCTCGAAGGTCTCGGCCAACGTCTCGCCCTCGTCCGGTGCGAACGCGGCGATGTAGACCAGCGCCCGCACGTTCGGGCTGCCCGTGCTCGCGTTCGTGATCACGCAGCCGCCGTACGAGTGGCCGGCGAGCACGACGTCGCCCTCGATCGTCGACACGAAGTCCCGGAGGTAGCCGGCGTCGGCGTCGACACCTCGTAGCGGGTTGGCCGGTGCGAAGACCGGGTACCCGCGCTCACGCAGGCCGTCGGCCACCGCCTGCCAGCCCGAAGCGTCGGCGAACGCGCCGTGGACCAGGACGACGGTGGGTAGTGCGGAAGCGGCCATGACGAGCCTCGTTCCTGTGCGGTGTGAAGGATTCGACGTCCTCCACCGTGCCGCAGGCCACCCGCACGAGCGATGTTCCCGGCCACCCCGAACGCGCCCGGTCGTTGTCCCCGCGGACAACCGCCGTCGTCACCGCCGGTTGGCGCAGGCGATGCAGATCCGTGTCGCCGGCAGGGCCGTGAGCCGGCCTTCGGCGATCGGGCCGCCGCAGCGTTCGCAGACGTCGTACACGCCGGCGCGCACCCGCTCGGCGGCTTGCCCGAGCGCGGTCAGTTCGTCTTGGGTTTGGCGCAGCAACGCCTGCACCTGCGCTCGTTCGAACGCGATGGTCGAGCCTTCCGGATCGTGCTCGTCGTCGGCGCTGGAGAACTCCGAGGCCGCCACGATCTCGTCCCGCTGCCGCGTCAGCGCCGCGGCCAATCGAGCGGTCTCGGCCCGGGCCCGCTCGATCAGCTCTGTCGCGGCACGCTCGTCCACAACGGCCACGCTACCCGCGGCGCGTGGTCAGGACCTGATGAACGCCAGCAGGTCGGCGTTGATCGTGTCGGCGTGGGTGGTCGGCATGCCGTGCGGGAAGCCCGCGTAGGTCTTGAGCGTGCCGTTGCGCAGGAGCTTCGCCGACAGCGGCGCCGAGTCGGCGTACGGGACGATCTGGTCGTCGTCGCCGTGCATCACCAGCACCGGCACGGTGATCTTCTCGAGGTCGGCCGTGAAATCGGTCTGGGAGAACGCGACGATCCCGTCGTAGTGCGCCTTCGCGCCCCCCGCCATGCCCTGGCGCCACCAGTTGCGGATGACCGCCTCGGACGGCTCGGCGCCGGGCCGGTTGTACCCGTAGAACGGACCGGCGGCCAGCGACAGGTAGAACGACGTCCGGCTCGCCAGCAGCTGGGCCTGCAGGTCGTCGAAGACGCTCTTGGGCAGCCCACCGGGGTTGGCGTCGGTCCGCACCATCAGCGGCGGGATCGCGGCGATGATGGCGGCCTTGGCGACGCGGTCCTCGCCGTGGCGGGCGAGGTAGCGGACGACCTCGCCGCCACCGGTCGAGTGTCCGATGTGGATGGCGTCGCGCAGGTCGAGGTGGGCGGTCACCGCGGCCAGGTCGTCGGCGTAGTGGTCCATGTCGTGCCCGTCGCCGACGTCGGCCGAGCGGCCGTGGCCGCGCCGGTCGTGGGCGATGACGCGGTAGCCCTGCCCGGCGAAGAACAGCAGCTGGGTGTCCCAGTCGTCCGAGGACAGCGGCCAGCCGTGGCTGAAGACGATCGGCTGCCCGGTCCCCCAGTCCTTGTAGAAGATCTCCACGCCGTCGGGGGTCGTGATGGTGGGCATCGGAATCTCCGTTCGGGTCAGGTCTGGCGGACCGGCGGTGCCGCCAAGACCTCATTGAACGCCTCCGTCGACGACGGGTGCGGGTAAATCGCGTCCCGCAGCTCGCTCGACCACGAACTTCATCAGGCCGCGGGTGTCGCCGACGATCTTCGCCCGCGGCATCCCGGCGATGTCCGCCACGGCCTTCTCGACGGTGCCGGGCTCATGAACACCGTGTACGGGACGAACTTCCGGTCCGATGTGGACCGTTTGCCGTCGCCGGTGAGCCCGGCGGTGGCGCTCCCCGGGGCTGCCGGCGCCGGGGTGCTCTTCGGCGGCCATCGCGCGAGCGCGCACGGCCGGGACGTCGAGGGCCGGGAGCAGGGACACGCCGAACCTTAGCGTGTCGCGCGCCACAGCGGGCGATTTAGTCATGATTTATGACTATCATAGATCTGGACTACATGGACCGCAGACCGGGGAGTTGACGATGTCGGTCATCGAGCTGACCACGTTCACCGTGGCGCCGGAGAACACCGAGGCGATGCTGGCCGCGCACCCGGGCATGGTGGCGGCGTTCCGCGAGGACCGGCGCGGCTTCCTCGCCGCCCGCCTGGTCCGCCTCGACGAGCGGACGTGGCTGGACTTCGTCGAGTGGACCGACGACGCCGCGTGGGACGAGTCGAAGGCCAAGGGTGCGAACCGGCCCGCGATCGCGGCCTTCTTCGCCACGATCGGCACCCTGGTCGGCGCCGAGCGCGGCGTGCGCTACGACGACGCCGAAGACGGCGCCCGCCGGGTCCGCACCGTCGCCTACGGCCCCGAGCCGTCGCAGGTCGGCGAGCTGTACCTGCCCGAGGGCGAGGGCCCGTTCCCCGTCGTGGCCGTCATCCACGGCGGCTACTGGACCGCGATGTGGGACCGCCGTCAGATCACCGACGTCGTCGACGACCTCGTCGCCCGCGGCTACGCGGTGTGGAACGTCGAGTACCGCCGGATCGGGGAGCCGGGCGGCGGCTGGCCGGGCACCTTCTTCGACGTCGCCGCGGCGATCGACGCCCTCGACGGCCTCGACCCGGCGCTCGACACCGGCCGCGTCGTGCTCCTCGGCCACTCGGCCGGCGCCCACCTGGCCACGTGGGCGGCCCACCGCGGCGTGCTCCCGGCCGAGGCCCCCGGCGCCCACCCGAAGGTCACCCCGATCGGCCTGGTCGAACTGGCCGGCGCGCTGGACCTGAAGGCGGCCGACGCGGCGGGCTTCGGCAAGGTCCTCGCCGATCCGGCCGCCGAGCCACCGAAGGGCGCACCCGAACCCGCCCGGCCCGAAGCGTGGGCGGGCGTCGCGGCCGCCGTCGGCGAGGGGATCGTGCCACTGCTGGTGGACGGGCACTTCGCGTGGACCTCACCGCTGGAGCTGGCGGACGCGGGCGTCCCGGTGCTCGCCGTGCACGGCACCGCCGACGAGGCCGTGCCCGCCGAGTGGAGCCGCCGCTACGCCGAGAAGATCACCGCCGAGGGCGGCCGCGCCCGGTACGTCGAGGTCGACGGCG
Source organism: Amycolatopsis sp. cmx-4-37 (assembly GCA_049998055.1). GTDB lineage: Bacteria > Actinomycetota > Actinomycetes > Mycobacteriales > Pseudonocardiaceae > Amycolatopsis. Next base: position 892,986 of record JAEBEK010000001.1, read on the forward strand.
GCACGCACTTCGACGTCGTCCGGCCGGGTCACCCGGTGTGGCCGGAAGTCGCCGGATTCATCCACGAAACCGTTGCGAGGCAGGCGTGAACCACGAAGAGATCTTCGAGCGGGCGTGGGCGGCGCCGGGCACGACGTCGGTGGAGCTGCCGGCGATCCCGGTCAACGAAGTCCTGCGCGAGCGCTACGAGGTGCGGCCGCCGTTCGCCTACACCGGCGCGCAGCTGTGGGACATGGAGGTCCGCAAGGCCGCGGCACCGGACAAGTACATCCCGACGGTGGTGAAGGCGGGCAGCGCCGAGAAGTTCCCGAGCGTGCGCCGCGGCCGCTTCGAGGACTTCACGCGCGTGTCCGAGCAGCGCCTGTGGGCCGACCCGTCGCGGTTCGCGACGATCATCGAGCACGTCCGCCTCGACCACGAGAACCGGCGCGCGTTCTTCATCGGCGCCGAAGGCTTCGAAGCACCGGACGGCCGCGTCTTCACCACCGGCGCCGGCCAGCCGCTCTTCCACGTCGAGCACTCGGTCGCCGGTCCGGAGGACGCCCCGCTCAACCGGTGGCGCATCGTGCACTTGACCGCCGAACCGGACCAGTCGTTGGTGGACGCGTTCGACGACCTGGCGAACGACCGCTACCTGCGGGTGTTCATCGAAGTCCACCTGCGGGAGGACCTGGGACGTGAACTCGTGCGCCGGCCGGGCTGATCCCGCTACTCGTCTTCGTCTTCGAGGGGACCGGCGAACCAGAGGTCGATCGAGTAGCGCTCGATCCCCGCGTACCGCTCGAGTTCGTCCACCACGGACGGGTCGTCGAGCCGCTCGAGGACATCGCGACGCACGCGCCGGGCTTCGTCACGGCCGGCGTGCGTGACGGCCACGTGGTACTCCCCCGGTCCGGTGGGAAGCGAGAAGTCCGTGACCTCACCCGTGGGCGAGCCCAGGACGAGCAGTCCGGTGGGGCATTCGAGCGAGAAATGCGAGCCACCGGCCGGGGGTCCGCCATCCCGCAGGACAACCCGCACGGTGACGGCGAAGAGGTCCTGGACGCAGTTGACGAACAACTCGTAGCCGGTACCGGCCACCACGGACGTCGCCGCTCGATCGATGGCCTCGGCACTGCCGACCCCGGCGTCGTTGTCCTGGTCGCGCAGGGTGATGAGCCGGTAGGCGGGGACCGTCGTCATTTCGTGCTCGGCGATCGGCGGAACGCGCGTCACGGGCGGTCCGGACTTTCCAGCTTGGCCCGGATCCGCTCGGCATCAGGATGATCGAGCCGGTCCAAAATCACCAAAGCGTCCTCCCAAGCCGCCCGAGCGAGACCCGCGTCCCCAGCGGCCTCGTGAGTGTCGCCGAGGTGGGACAACGTGATCGCCTCTTCGCGGTACTCGCTGAGATCCCGGTACAGCTCGATCGCCTGCCGGTAGCAAGCGACGGCTTCGGCGTGGTCGCCGAGGTGGTGGTGGGCGTAGCCCAGACTGTCCCACGTCAACGCTTGCCCCCGCCCGTTTCCGAGCTCCCGGAGCAGGGTGAGGGCCTGCCCGCAAGCGACGAGGGCCTGCTCGTGGTCCCCCAGCAGGGCATGGCACCAGCCGACCGTGGCGAGGGTTTCGGCTTCACCGCGCCGGTTCCCGGCCGACCGGAACAGCGCCAACGCGCGCCGGGCGTGGTCGAGGGCCTCGTCGTGGCGGCCTTGCCGCTCGCACACCAGGGTGACGTTGTGGTGGGTCTGGGCTTGCGCCGATCGGTCGCCGGACCGGCCGTAGATGTCGAGGGCGTGCCGCAGGTGGCGGTGGGCGTCGTCGAGCCGTCCCAGCTGCGTGCAGGCGCGGCCGAGGATGCGGTGGGCGCAGGCCGCCAAGGCAGGATCACCCAGCCTGGCGGCCGCGGCCAGCGCGACGTGCTGGGTCTCGGCGTAGTCGTGCCAATGGCCCTGCCGGTCGAGGAAGTCGGCCATGGTCCAGGCGAGTTGCCAGGCGTGCGTGTCCCAGCCGGTCGCGGCGGCGTGGTCGAGAGCGGCGAGCAGCACCGCGTGCTCGGTGGTGAACCACTCCAGCGCCCGCACGTGACCGGCGAGGTCTTCGGGCCGCACGCCCGGCTGCGGCGGAAGCAGGGCGGCCGGGAGCGGATCCCGTTCCGGGCGCAGCAACCGGGCGGCCGCGTGCGCGGTGTGGACGTAGTGGTCCAGCGTCCGGTGGAGCGCGGTGTGGCGCTCATCGCCGGTGTCGACGAGGTGGGCCTGTTCGGTCGCGTAGGCACGCAGCAGGTCGTGGAAGGTGTACCGGCCGGGGGCGTGCTCGACGATCAGGTGGGCCTGGGCCAGCTCGGCCAGCAACGTCCGGGCCCGCGCCCGGGAAAGGCCCGCGAGACCGGCCGCCGCCGGCTCGCCGAGATCGGGGCCGGGGTGCAGGCCGAGCAACCGGAACAACCGGGCCGCCGCGGGGCCCAGCTGCCGGTAGGACCACGAGAACACCGCTCGCGCGTCGGTGGCCGGATCCACGCCGGCGAACTCGTTCAGGCCACCTCGGGTCCCGCGCAGCTCGCCGGCGAGCGCGGCCAGCTCGAAGCCGGCGTGGGTGGCCGCGCGGGCGGCCACGATCGCCAAGGCGAGCGGCAGCCGCGCGCACGAGGCGATGATCTCGTTCACCGCCCGGGGTTCGGCCGCGACCCGGCCGGCACCGAGGCGCCCGGCCAGCAGCTGACGCGCTTCGGCGACCGGCAGCAGGTCCAGCGGCAGCGGGTGGGCGCCCTCGGCGACCAGGCCGATGAGCTGGCTGCGGCTCGTCACCACCACCACGCAGCCGGACGCCCCCGGCAGGAGCGGCCGGACCTGCTCCGCGTCGCGCGCGTTGTCCAGCACCACCAGCACCCGCCGCCCGGCCAGCAAGCTCCGGTACAGGCCGACCTGGGCGTCGAAGCCGGTCGGGATCCGCTCCGCCGGCACCTCGAACGCATCGAGGAATCCCCGAACGGCCTCGGCGGGAGCCACGGGTGATCCGGTCGGGTCGAAGCCCCGCAGGTTCACGTACAGCTGGCCGTCGGGGAACTCGGCACGGACGCGGTGGGCCCAGCGCACCGCCAGCGCCGTCTTGCCGACTCCGGCGGTTCCGGACACCGCGGAGATGACCGCCGTGACCGGGCGGTCGCCGGTCGGCTCGAGCAGGCCGTCCAGCTGCCGCAGGTGATCGCCGCGGCCGGCGAACCCGAACGTGTCCGGCGGGAGCTGCGCGGGGCCGGCCACCACTTTCGCGGCCGGCAGCCCGGAATCCGGTCCGGCCGGTGGCAGGCCGCCGGCCAGGATCGCCCGGTGCAGCGAACGGAGTTCGGGGCCGGGGTCGGCCCCCAGCTCGTCGGCCAGCCGTTGCCGGAGGGCGGTGTACCGGTCGAGGGCCTCCGCGCTTCGCCCCACCGCGCACAGCGAGCGCATCAGGAGGGCCTCGAGGGGTTCGGCCAGCGGGTACTCCGCGACCAGCTCGGGCAAGGCGGCGAGCACCGCCGCGGGCCGGCCGAGGCGGAGCGTGCTCCGGGCCCACAGGACGACCACGTCCAGCCGTTGCCGGTACCAGCTGTCCCGGACCCGGGCGACCCACTCTCCCGGGAGACCGGCCAGCGGAGGTCCGCGCCACAGCCCCAGTGCCTCGCCGAGCGCGGCGGCCCGGCTCTCGTCGTCGCGCCGGGAGTCGCGGCCCTGCTCGGCCAGGAGGCGAAACCGGTGCAGGTCCACCAGTCCGGCGTCGACGTCCAGCACGTAACCGGCGTGGCGGCGCTCGACGCGCACCGCCGGACCGGCCTGGCGCAGCAGCCGGCGGAGCCGGCTCACGTACGAGTACAAGACGTTGCGCGCTTCGGCGGGTGGCGAATCGTCCCAGACCCGGTCGATCAGCGTCTCGATGGTGACGGGTCGTCCCGCGTCCACGGCGAGCGCGGCGAGCACCACCTGCAGCCGCGGTGCTCCGGCGTCCACGAGCCGGCCGTCCACCCGCAGCTCCACCTCACCGAGCAGACGGAGCTCCATGGGCCCACGCTCCCGGCTGTCCGATGCACTGCCGAAACGTCCGGATTCTCCCTGTCGATGTTGGCCCGTTCCCAAGGCCGGCGCAAGGTCGGCCAGGCGGCGCCGACTACGGGGAACGACCGCCGGTCGCCCTCTGCCGGATCACCGACCGACCGGCGCGGTCGTGGCCGCGCTCGCGGGCTCCGTCACCGCTGATCCACGGGCAGGCCGAGGACGAGTTCGCGGGCGCGCTCGGCCAGCGGGGACAGCGTCCGGTTCGCCGGCCACGCCAGCCAGATCTCGCGCGGTGCGAGCGCGGGATCGAGCGGGTGGGCCGTGAGGACGTCGTCTTCCGGTCGCACCTCCATGGCCAGGCGGGGCAGCACGGCGATCCCGAGCCCGGCGCGCACCATCGAGAGCACCCCGCGGTTGTCCGCGGTGCGGAACACGATCCGCGGCGCGACGCCGGCCGCGACGTACTCGCGCTCCACCCGCGCCTGGTCGCAGATCGGCGGCTGGGCGACCATCGCGACGCCGTCCAGCGCGGCGAGCGGCACCGGCCCCGGTGGGAAGACGCCGCGGCGCGCGACCACCGCGTACGGGTCGATCAGGATCCGCGTCTGCTCGACGTCGCCGCCGACGCGACCGTCGAAGAACAGCAGATCGAGCTCGCCGATCCGCGGCACGGCGGACTCCTCCTCGAAGAGCCGGACGTCCGCCGCGGGCTGCTCGTCCCGCAGCCTCCGCACGACGGTGGGCAGCAGCGCGTTGGTGACGCTCTGGAACGTACCGATGTCGACCCGGCCCGCCCCGGCGCGGAACCGCTCGACGGCGTCTTCGGCGGCCGCGGCGCGCGCGAGCAGCTCGCGCCCGTGGTGCAGCACCAGGGTTCCGAGCGGCGTCAGGCGCACCGGCTTGGGGCCGCCCGGCCGGTCGAACACCGCGCCACCGACGGATCTCTCCAGCGCGGCGATCTGCTGGCTGACGGCGGACTGGGTGTAGCCGAGGCGCTCCGCGGCCCGGCCGAACGTGCTCTCGACCGCGACGGCGTCGAGGGTGGCCAGGAGACGCAGGTCCAGCATCAGCACAGCTTATCGAACGGGCCAGATTTCATCGCTTTTCCCGATGTCTTCGCTCTCGTAGCGTTCCGGGCATGACCCCACAGCACGCGCTCTGGCTCCCGCTCTTCGACGAACTGGCCGACCCTGCGCTCGTCGCCCGCCTCGCCGCCGAAGCCGAAGAAGCGGGATGGCACGGCTTCTTCGTCTGGGACCACCTCCGCTGGCGGGAGCCGGTGGCCGCCGTGGCCGACCCGTGGATCACCCTGGCCGCGATCGCCACCGCCACGTCGAGGCTGCGCTTCGGGCCGATGGTCAGCGCGATCACCCGCCGTCGCCCCGCCAAGCTCGCCCGCGAGACCGCGACCCTCGACCGCCTCGGCGGCGGCCGGCTCACGCTCGGCGTCGGTCTCGGCAGCGACCGGTTCGGCGAGGAGTTCTCCCGCACCGGCGAGGAGTGCGACGACCGGGTGCGCGCCCGCATGATCGACGAAGCTCTGGACGTCCTCGCGGCCGCGTGGTCCGGCGACGTCGTCCACCACCACGGCGAGTACTACACAGTGGACGGAATCCGGTTCCTGCCGACGCCGGCGCGGCGGATTCCGGTGTGGGCGGCGGGTTTCCCCGGAAAGCTCCGCCCGATGCGCCGGGCCGCGCGCCTCGACGGCTACTTCCCGGTGAACCTCGGCTCGCCCGAACGTTTCGCCGAGGCCGTGGTTCAGGTCGAGGCGCTGCGCACCGGAACCGGGCCGTTCGACTACGTCGCGGAGCTCGAACCGGGCCAGGACAGCGCGGCGTACGCACGAGCGGGCGCGACGTGGCTGCTGACCGGCTTCGCACCCGAGTCGCTTTCCGTCGACCAGGTGCGTGGAGTGCTGCGCGAGGGCCCCCGCTGATCCCGGCGCTGGTCCCTTGGGTTGCGGCTTCACCCGTTCCCCGTACCGGTTTCCCGCTCTTGCGCCCGGCTCGCCCGGGCGGTCCCGGGGCAGGGAGGTGGTGGCGGACGCCCCGCCGCTTGCACGGGAAAGCGGCGGGGTGGGTCGTTCAGGGCAGTGGCTTCGGCGGGTAGATCCGCAGCCGCTGCGTCGGCATGTCGTAGGTTCCCGCGCCGGGCGGGCTCGGCACCAGCAGCGCGTCCCCGCGCAGCGTCACCTCGGCCGCGTCGTCGGGGTCGGCGGTCAGGGTGACGATCGCCTTGTCGTCCCAGGGCTGCGCCGGCGCCCCGGAAGTCAGCTGGTACCCGGTCACCTCGCGCAGCTCCGAATACGGCGGGTTGGCGTAGCCGTCGTTGCGCAGGAGGTAGCCCCGCGGGCGCGCGACGACGGACCCCGGCACGATCGGCATGCCCCCCGCGGTCAGCACCTGCAGCGCCGGCCCGCCGCGCTTCCAGGGGTCATCCGGGTCGTTCTGGCGCGCGGCCAGGGTCTTCTTGAGCGCCTGGACCGAGGCTGCGTGGTCCCGGCAGATCTCGAGGCCCACGGCGGCGTTGTCCATTTCGAACAACCGCTCGCGCAGGAATTCCTTTTCCTCGTAGGTCGATTTCAGTTCGGCGGTCTGCCCCACCGCGAGTGGCATCGGAATGCCATCCAGGTGCGATGGAAGGCGTTTCTCGATCCGTTTCGCCTCGCCCGTTCCGACGCCGCCGCGCGCGTACCACACGGTGTTGTAAAACGTCCGCTGCCCGAGCACCATCGTGTCGGAGTGCCACAGCACCGAGCCCGGCACGATCAGCCAGTTCTTGAGGCGCACGCTGTGGAACATCTTGTCCAGCGCGTCCCAGGCCTCGAGGTAGTTCTCGGTGTCGTACGTGTCGTGGGCGGCCGGGTCGGCGGGCCGGAGGTAGAACTCCGGCGCCACGAACACCTTCAGCGTCGACGGATCGTCGTGGTCGCGGACGTTCATCTGCGCGATGTGCACCACCGCGGCCAGCCGCCGCAGCCGGACGAACCAGTCGGCGGCCGTCCCCGACCGGGACGACACCGGAACCGGGATGTCCGGCACGGCGTCGCACAACTTGCCCGGCGGCAAGCCGGCCAGGACGGGCCGCGGCGCCGGGATGTCCGTCCGATTGGTCGCGGTCGGCACTTCGTAGGCGATGTAGCGGAAATGGGTGTACGGCACGGTTCGGCCTCCCCCAGGAGTTGCGGAACGGAAGGCCGACGTTACCGCGCACCCGATATCCCGGCTCTCGGCCGAACGGGTAAGGGTGCTATTTACGCCCTTCGCCCACAGTTCGTTTCCCCGGAATATCGCGCCGTCGGCCGACAGCGCGATGTCAGGTGCGGAGCGCGCTCAGCGGTGGTCGAGTTCGTCGTCCAGCGCGGCCTCCACCTTCGCCGCCGCGCGCACCAGCGCCCGGCGGGCCAGCGCCACGGCCGCCGCGACGGCGAACACCGCGGCCATCGCCCACGCGCCACCGCCTTCGTCGGCCGGTACGATCGCCGTCGTCACCAGGGCGAACAGCAGCCACCGGTTCGGTGTGGCCGGGCGGAGGCGCCATCGGCCGGAGACGGGCTCGCGAGCGATCAGGGACAGCGGACCATGAGCACCCACGGGCGACGACCTTTCGTCCGGGATCAGGCACGGGACGTGACAGATCACGAATAAGAGATGTCCCGACAGTCGCTGACTGCGCCATCGGGGTTACCAGATTCCGCCCCAGTAACCCATCGTGAGCACGAATCCACCCGAAAGAGTGACATCACCAAAAACTTTTTCATGTTCTGCGGAGCTTCCCCGGTACTGTCGCACCAGTGGAACAGCTGTACGGGCTCGGTTCTCCTCACGGGCCCGTACAGCTGCGGCTGCGGTGACGGCCGGTGTGCGCGAACTCCCGTCGGGGAACAATTGCCACCGGCTCGTCGATCGGTGATTCCCGAATCCTCCCGGGGAAAACACCCGGCTCCCGGGAAACGCTCGATGAGGTGACGGCAAGAATGCGCCGCCGAGCAAAACGAAGACGGAAAACCGGTCCGGTCGACGACGCACGAGGCCGTCGTGTCGACCAGCTCGAGCGTGCTGCCGATGCGGTGATTCGGCGCATACGGCACTCCCCGTCCCGGCATTCCCTTTGCCCACGCCCCCGAGTGCCCGGCTCCCCCATCTGACTCTTTCGCCATGGCAACTATTCCCGATAGCCTGCTGACACCGCCGACCGCCGCGCAAGGGAGCCCCGTGACTGCAGCAGGACACGCACCGGACCTATTGTCTCCGGAATTCGCCGCCGATCCGTACACCGCCTACGACGCCATGCTCGAGCATTCGCCGGTGACCTGGCACGAAGGGATGCAGAGCTACGTCATCTCGCGCTACGAGGACGTGTCCCGCGCCTTCAAGGAGGGCGTGTTCACCACCGAGAACTACGGCTGGCAGCTGGAACCGGTGCACGGCAGGACGATCTTGCAGATGAGCGGCCGGGAGCACGCGACCCGCCGGGCGCTGGTGGCCCCGGCGTTCCGGGGCAGCGAGCTGGAGCACAAGTTCCGCCCGGTGATCGAACGGAACTCCGCGGAGCTCATCGACACCTTCCGCGACCGCGGCTCGGCCGACCTCGTCACCGACTACGCGCGCCACTTCCCGATCAACGTCATCGTCGACATGCTGGGCCTGGACCGCAGCGACCACGCGCGGTTCCAGCGCTGGTACATCGCGATCATCGCCTTCCTCGGCAACCTCAGCCAGGACGAGGAAGTCACCGCGGCCGGCCTCCGGACCCACGACGAGCTCGCCGCCTACATGATCCCGATCATCCGGGAACGCCGGGAAAACCCCGGCGACGACCTGCTTTCGACGCTCTGCGCCACCGAAGTGGACGGCACCACGATGAGCGACGAGGACATCAAGGCCTTCTGCAGCCTGCTGCTCGCCGCCGGCGGCGAGACGACCGACAAGGCGATCGCCAGCCTGTTCCGGAACCTGCTGGCCAACCCCGAGCAGCTCGCCGCCGTGCGCGCGGACCGCGGCCTGATCCCGAAGGCGTTCGCCGAAACCCTGCGCCACACCCCGCCGGTGCACATGATCATGCGGCAGCCGGCGGAGGACATCGAGATCGGCGGTCAGCGGATCCCGGCCGGCAGCACGGTGACCTGCCTCATCGGGGCCGCGAACCGTGACCCGCGGCGCTTCGCGAACCCCGGCGCGTTCGACATCTTCCGCACCGACCTGCCGGCCGAAACCGCTTTCTCGGCGGCGGCGAGCCACCTGTCCTTCGCCCTCGGCCGGCACTTCTGCGTCGGCGCGCTGCTGGCGAAGACCGAAATCGAGGTCGGCGTCAACCAGCTGCTCGACGCGATGCCGGACGTACGGCTCGCCGAGGGCGCGGAAACGGCCGAACAAGGCGTGTTCACCCGCGGACCGGCATCGCTGCCGGTGGTCTTCACCCCGGCGTAGCCCCGAAGCGCTCCGGCCTGGCGGGATCGGCGGGCCGGAGCCGGTCACCGCCGGGGCCGTGCGGAACCCGGCCCGAGTTGAGCGCCGGCAGACCGGCCAGGCCGAGCACCACACCGAAGCCGGTCAGCCCGCGCCGGCAGCCGGACCCGGCCGCCCACCAGGCCAAGGCCCGGCAGCGCCCCGAATCACCGCCCGAGGAACGCGCGTCCGCGGCGGGCCGGAGCCGGGTGACCCAGCCGTCACCAGCCTCCCGATGCGGTCACGTGGACCGGGGTGAAGACGACCGGCAAGCTCTCGAGCCCCCGCATCCACACCGAAGGGCGCCACACCAGGTCCTCCGCCGGGACCGCCAGCTCCAGGTCCGGGAGGCGGTCCAGCAGGACCTCGACCGTCGTGCGGGCGATGACCTCGGCCACCTCCGGGGCCGGGTACGGGCAGCCGTGCTCGCCGTGGCCGAACGACATGTGCGCGTGGTTGCCCAGTGCGCCCGCCGCCGCGTCGGGGCGGGCGTGCGGGTCGGCGTTGCCCGCCGCCAAACCCAGGACCACCAGGTCACCCTGCCGGACGCGGACGCCGCTGAGCACCGTGTCCCGGGTCGCGAACCGGCCGATGAAGTTCTGCGTGGGCGTGTCGTGCCAGAGCACCTCGTTGAGGGCCTGGCCGACGCTGCCCCGGCCACCCGAGAGCGTCATCGCGAACCGGCTGTCGGTCAGCATCAGCCGGATGGTGTTGCCGATCCAGTTCGCCGTCGGCTGCTGGGCCGCGGCGGTCACCACGAGCAGGTCCTGGACGACCTCGTCGTCGGTCAGGTTCGCCGGGTCGCGCATCATCGCCGTGGGCACGTCCGCGCCCGGCTGCTGGTGCTTCACCGCCACCAGCCGCGCCATCGCCTCCTGCACGCGCCCGTACGCGGGCAGCGCCTCGGGCCCCACGTCCAGCGACAGCGCGACGTCCCGCACCAGCGCGGGCGCCTCCGAGTCGGGCATGCCGTACATCTTCGCGAGCGCGAGCAGCGGCGCCTGCTGGGCGAACTGGGCGATCAGGTCGGCTTCGCCGGAGCCCGCGAACTCGTCGACAAGCCGGTCCGCGATGCGCTCGCAGTGCGCGCTGAGGTCGAACTGGTCGACCGCGGACAGCGCGTCGCCGATCGCGCCGGCCCGCCGCCGGTGTTCGGCGGCCTCGGTGAACATCACCGAGGGGTTGTGCATGACGTAGGGCAGCAGCGGCCAGTCGTCGGGAACGTTTTCCCACTGGTTCCACCGGCGGCTGTCGCGGGCGAACAGCTGCGAGTCCTGGCACACCTGGTGGATCTCGCGGTAGCCGGTCAGCAGCCAGGCGGGGACGTCGTTGTCGAGCAGGACCGGGACGACCCCGCCGTACTGCCGCCGGATCCGGGCGTACAGCGCGGCCGGGTCCTTCTGGAACTCGGGTCCGTACAACCGGACCCGGTCCGCGGCGGCCATCGTCTCCGTCGCCGGGGTGCTGGTCTGGAAACCGGTCACGATGCGCCCTCCCGGACTTTGGACAGGGTGTAGAGGTGGTCGACGAGCGAGATCAGCACCTGCTTCGACGAGTCCCGGTCGCGGGCGTCGCAGTCGACGAGCGGTACCTCGTCGGAGAGGTCGAGGGCGGCGCGGACGTCGTCGAGGCTGTGCTTCGGCGAGCCGAAGTTGTTGCGCGCCACGATGAACGGCGTCCCGTGGTGCTCGAGCCGGTCGATCGCGTACCAGGACTCGGCCAGCCGCCGGGCGTCCACCAGGACGACGGCGCCGAGGGTGCCCGCGAACAGGCTGTCCCAGAGGAACCAGAACCGTTCCTGGCCCGGCGCCCCGAACAGGTAGAGCACCAGCTGTTCGTCGAGGCTGATCCGGCCGAAGTCGAACGCCACCGTGGTCGTCGTCTTGGCCTGCACCCCGCGGGTGTGGTCGACGCCGATCCCCGCCTGGGTCATCGTCTCTTCGGTGCTCAGCGGCCGGATCTCGCTGACCGACCGGACCATGGTCGTCTTCCCGACGCCGAAGCCGCCGACGATGACGATCTTCAGGCCGTCGGTCGCGGTTTCGGCCAGGGGCAGCCGTTCGTCTTGTTCAGAGATTGCGGAGTCCAACGAGCACCTTCTTGAGGAATTCCGAGTCGGAGGTCCGTCCCGCGGCCTGGGCCGACGACGGATGTCGGGCGGACACCTTGCCCGTGGCCAGCAGGTCCGCGAGCAGGATCTTGACCACGCTCACCGGGAGGGACAGATCGGACGACAGCTCCACGACGGACGTCGGTTTCGCGGCGATCTCGAGGATTCGGACGTGCTCGGACTGCATGCCCGCCGACGGCAGCGACTCCCGGACGATCAGAGTGACGAGGTCGAGGTCGATGTCGTCCGCGCTGCTGCGCCCGCCCGTGACCGTGTAGAGCCGGTCCGGGTCTTCCCCGTCGAGCGCCGAACGCGTCACGAAGCCGGGTGGTCAGCCGCCGCGAACCGCGGCGGGGCGGTGAAGACCGAGCCGATCTGCTCCACCAGCTCGTCCATGTTGTGCCCGATCAGGCCCACGTCAGCGTCTTCGGTCGCGATCACGGCCAGGTGCGAACCGACCCCGGCCTCGACGATGAAGAGGATTCCGCCGTGGAACTCGGTCATCGAGTTCCGCACGCCGCCGGTGCCGTCGCCGAACTCGACCGACGCGCCGTGCGCCAGCGCCTGGACCCCGGCCGCGATCGCGGCCAGCTGGTCGGCGCGGTCGACGGTGAGGCCCTGGGTGTGGCAGAGCTTCAGCCCGTCACGCGACAGCACGAGTGCGTGACACGCGCCGGCCGTGTTGCCGACGAGGTTTTCGAGGAGCCATTCGAGGCTCTTGTCCGAATCAGTCATCGATTCCGGGGACCGGCCTGGCGGGTCCCCTCGCTCCAATCTGGCGGGGTGCGGGTGTAGGAGGTCACGCGTCTTCGCCGGTCTCCGCCGGGGTGGCGGCGTGGCGCGACGACGTCGCACCGCCGCTGCGCCGCTGCTGGAAGGCGCCGAACCGGGAACCGGTGTCCCGCTCGGCCCGGGCCGTGCTCGGCGTGGGCGACGGCGGCCGGCGCGACGCGGCGGTCAGCGTCTGCCCGCGCGAGCGCTTCGGCAGCTCCGACGGCTCGGTCAGGTCGCCGGCGATCTCGTGGCTCGTGTCGGGCCCGGGCCACGCGACCTCGGCGGCCGGCTCGTCCGCCGCCGGCGGCGTGTCCGGGCGGGGCTGCGTGATCAGCTGGGTCGGGATCCGCATGACGACCCCGATCCCGCCGCGCGAGGAGGGCCGGAAGAAGACGTGCAGCTGGTGCTTGCGCGCCAGGCAGCCCACGACGGCCAGCCCGAGCCGCGTCCCCGACATCGAGGTCAGGTCGAGCGGCTGGTCGAGGGACACCGCGCGCTCGGCGCGGACGAGGGCCTGCGCCTTCATCCCGAGGCCGCCGTCCTCGATGGTGATGACTGCCCCATTGTGCAGATCTTCGACATAAACGTGCACTTCTTCCGACGGCGCCGAGAACTTCGTGGCGTTGTCCATCAGTTCGGCGAGCGCGTGCATGACGTCTTCCGCGGCGTAGCCGACGACGGCCACCCCGCTCGCGGAGTGCACCCGGACCCGCTGGTAGGCGCCGATCCGGCCGAGCGCACCGCGCAGGATGCTCTCCATCCGGATCGGTTTCGTCCACCGGCGGCCCGAGCGCGCGCCGGTGAGCACGGCGATGCTGTCGGCCAGCCGGCCCGCCTGCGCGGTGCTGTGGTCGACCTTGAGGAGATCGCCGAGCATCGCGTCGGACGAGCGGTTTTCCATTTCGCGCAGGTCCCCGAGCGTGCTGGTCGCCAGCGCCTGCAACCGGCCCGCGGCGTTCGCGCAGGCGGCGGTCGCGGCCGCGCGACGCCGTTCCCCGACGGCGATTTCGTCGACCACCAGCCGCAGGACCCGCTGGTGGAGTTCGTCGGCGGGGCGCGGGACTTCGGCGAGCACGCTGTCCGCGGGCGCGCCACCGCGCAGCCGCGCGACGGCGTCGGGCACCGTCTGGTCGAGCAGCCGGGTCAGTTCACCGCCGCTGAACCGGACGAACTCCAGGGCTTGGCGGGCCTCGTCCAGCGCCACCCGCGTCCGTCCGGTCTCGTGCGCGACCTGGTCGGTGCGCCGCACCGCGAAGAACACGGCGACGCACGCGACGATCCCGGTGAACGCGCCCGCGACGGCGACGACAATCCCCTGACCACCGGAAATCGCCAGGGATATCCACGTCCAGATCGCCGCGACGACGACCGCGGTGACCACTGCCCCGATTACGGCCCGGCCGGCTGACTCGCGTTCTTCCCGATGCTCTGCAGGCGGTCGTTCCGACATCGCTCCACTTCCTCGAGTCCGATTGGTGTCCGAACAGTACTCGGTTTGCCGACGGAGATCACGGATCGGTTTCAGCGCGCCCGCAACGGCGGCGACAATAACGCCGACGTCATCGGCGGGGGCGCGCGGGTCCGGTTCCGGGCGAGCACGTGCCCCGGGGAGGTCGGGGAAATCCGGCGAGGCAGCAAGATCACGACGGCGGACCCCCGGGATTGATTACTCTCGGTGCCCGGCATGATCACCGGTCGTCTACCCCGGCGGGTGCCGGCGCGCCGGCACCCGACCACACTCCCCGGTAACTACCTCTGGCCATTTTCGGCAATGCGCGGCAATACTGGAGATCCCCACCGAAAGAAATGATTTCCATAATGACGAAAAAGACATTCCTGGCCGTGGCCGCGACCTTTTTACTGATTTCGGGCAGTACGACGACGGCCGGCGCGGAAACCGATTCCGCCGCGCACCGGCCGATTTCGGCCTGGTCGCCGAGCATGACGATCGGCGGCCCGAACTTCACCGACCGGACGCTGCGGATGGTCGTCCACCCCAGCGTCGGCGGTGACGCGCTACGCGTGCACCTGTCGAACCTGCGCGGCACCACCCCCCTCGCCGTCGGCGCCGTGAGCCTTGCCCTGCAGGCCGATCGGGCGACCGCCGTCGAAAGCTCCCGGCGCACCGTGACGTTTTCGCACGCGAGAACCCTCACGATCCCCGCGGGACAGGAGGTCGTCAGCGACCCGGTGCCGCTGCCGGTCCGCGCGGAACAGAACCTGCTCGTGAGCCTGTACCTGCCCCAGGCGACCAGCTCGGCGACCTGGCACTCCGACGCCTTCGACGTCTCCTACGTCTCGAAGCCGGGCGACCACGCGGCCGACACCGACGACGGGAACTACGTCGCCGCCACGACTTCCTGGTACTACCTGTCCGGTTTGGACGTCGTCGCCCCGGCCGCACGCGGCACCGTGGTGGCCTTCGGCGACTCCATCACCGACGGCTACAACACCCCGGCGAGCGTCTACCACCGCTGGCCGGACGACCTCGCCCGCCGGCTGGCCGGACCGCACCCGGCCGCGGTGGTCGACGCCGGGATCGGCGGCAACCGCGTGCTGACCGACGTGCCGAACATCTGGCAGGGCGTCAGCGCGCTCGAACGGTTCGGCCACGACGCGCTGGCGCAGCCGGGGGTCCGGACCGTGATCCTGCTGGAGGGCATCAACGACATCGGCAACAACGCCGGCCCCGGCGGAGTCCCGCTGACCGCGCAGCACCTGATCGACGGCTATCGCGAGGTGATCCGCCAGTCGCACGCGGCGGGTGTGCGCATCCTCGGCGGGACGATGCTGCCGGACAAGGGAGCCGGCTACTACGGCGAATCCGCCGAGGCGATCCGCCAGGCGGCGAACGCCTGGATCCGCACGAGCGGGCAGTTCGACGGCGTCGTCGACTTCGACCGGGCGCTGCAAGACCCCTCCGATCCCGCGGCCCTGCGGGCCGGCTTCGATTCGGGTGATCACCTCCACCCGAACGAAGCCGGCATGCAGGCCATGGCCGACGCGGTCGACCTGCGGCTGCTCGACCACTAGGAAGTGCGGAACCCGTCCACCAGGAAATAGGTCCCGCTCGTTTTCGAAACGGTCAGCGTGTGCCGTCCGGCGGCGAGCCCGGTCACCGAATAAACGGGGAACCGGGTTTGCCGCTGGGCGGTGTTCGCGCTGACCGTTCCTTTCGAAACCCCGTCGAGCGTGACGGCGATGTCACCTTCGTCGGAATTCGTCTCGGTGAGGAAATCGATCCCGGTCCCGGTGAAGGTGATCGACGCCGCATCGCCGTTCTGCTGGGTGTAGTGCACGCCGCCGTCGAGGTCGCCGTAGGTGCGCGAGCCGCTCGAAGCCCAGCTCCCGGTGTAGGAGATGCGCAGATCGTCGTCGTCGAGCACCGGGCCCGGCGGGGTGCCCGGGCCGGCCGCGTCGATGATCGCCTGCGCCGCGGGCGGCCAGCGGCCGTCGGTGACCACAGTGGACGGTGTGAGGTCGATGTCCGTGCCGCTGTTGTTGTACCGGTCGGTGTCGGTGAAGTTGCCGTGGATGGAGTCGTCGTGGATGGTCGGCGTCCACAGGTTCAGCCACAACGAGCCGTTGCTGAACTTCACCACGTTGTCGTGGGTGTTCCACAGCGAGCTGCCCTCGTCGTGGTAGATCATGTTGCAGCCGTTGACGCACTCGCCGAGGACGTTGCCGGCGAACTCCGAACCCGCCGCCTGCCCGCCGAGGGTGTAGATCGGGCCGCCGTCGAACAGCACGCCCATGACGCTGTGCACGTGGTTGCCGATGACGTGGTTGCCGCCGGTGTAGGTCGTGCCGTGCAGGCACTCCTCGGGCAGGCCCTGCTTGGCCTGCAGCGCGCAGCTCGACGCCCAGCCCCAGCCCCAGCCGATCGACACGCCGGAGTACGGCGTGTAGCCGATGTCGTTGTGGGACAACGTGGTCCCGCGGCTGTGGCCCACCCAGACGCCGACGGCGTCCTGGTACTCCTGCCCCGGCCGCTGCACGGTGTTGCCGGCCACGGTGTTGCCGCTGGTCATCAGCGACGGCTGGGTCTGGTAGTAGTCGTCGACCTCCCCGACCGCGACGCCGGTGCCGCCGACGTCGGTGATCGAGCTGCCCGACACCGTCGAGTCCTGGGTCTGCTCGGCGAGGTCGATGCCGCTGGTCCCGGTGTGCTGCACGGTCACGCCGGTGAAGGCGATCCGCGCGCCGCGGTGCACCTGCACGGCCGCGGGGATCCGGGTCGGCGTCCGGGTGGCCGGGTCCCAGAGGATCCCGGCCTGGTTGTCGACGTAGCCCGCGGTGCTCGGGGCGGTCCAGGTCGTGTAGGCGAACCTGATCCCCTCGAAGGCGAGGTCGTGCACCGGCGCGACGACGTCGGGAACCACCGTGAAGCCGTCGATCAGCAGGTAGTCGCCGCCGGCCTTGACCACGCGCACCGTGTGCTGGGCCTTGGCCAGCCCGGTGACCGAGACGACGGCCTGCTGGGCGAGCCGCTCGGCGCTCTTGGCGGACACCGTCTGCGTCTTGACGCCGTCCACGAAGACGTCCAGGTCGCCTTCGTCCGAGTTCGTCTCGGTCAGGACCTGGAGGCCGGTGCCGGTGAAGGTGTAGCTGAAGCTGTCGCCGTCGTGCTGGGTGTAGTGCACGTCGGCGCCGAGGTCGCCGAGGTGCCGTCCGCTCGAGTAGTTCCAGGCGCCGGTGTAGGTCGCGCGCCAGTCGGTGTCGTTGAGCGGCGCGAGGTGTCCGGGGGTCCCGGCCAGGTCGAGCAGTTCCGGCGCGACGGGCAGTTCGACGTCGGCCTTCGCCAGGTCCTCACCGGGCCGGGGCACGTAGTAGAGGAAGCCCGCGTCGCCGTCGAGGTAGAACTGGCCGGGGGTGCCGAGCAGCTGGTAGGCGTTCTCGAGCCAGGTCACGCGGTCGAGGCTCGGCAGGCCGGCGCCGTTGAAGGGAAAGCTCGGGTCGGGGACGGAAGTGTGGTTGTTGGTCCAGCACCCGGGGTCGACGGTCAGCGCCGAGCCGCCCGCCGCACCGGGCGTGATCGAGGCCAGCGGGCAGCGCAGCTGCTTCCAGCCGTTGTTCGCGACCACTTCGACCCGGGCGGCGTTCGTCCAGGAGGTGTAGGACGTGTCGGCGGTGGTGAACCCGGTGGCGGACACGGAGAACCCGCCCGGGTCCGGCGCGGTGCGGGCCCGCTGCGCGCGGACGCCGTTCACGAACAGCTCCCGGCTCGCCACCCCCTTCGGCACCGGAGCGCGGTAGATGTTCTTGACGGCGTCGGTCTTCCGGAAACCGCCGACCTTCAGCGCACCGCTGAAGACGGGCGTCTGCCCGGCGGCCGCGCGGTAGACGACGCGGTGCCCCGGCCGCCCGGAGTCCTGCACCCCCAGGCGCAGCGGCGTGGTCAGCGAATAGGTGCCGCCACGCAGCTCGACGACGACATCGCCGGCGGCCCGCGGAACGAGCCCGCGGACGCGGTCGCGGGCCGTGGCCAGGTCGCACGGGACGGGCGAGGTGCAGGCGGAGCCGTGGCCGGACGGGGCGGCGTAGAGGATGTCCGGGGCTCTTCCGGGGTAGGCGCCGACAGCCGCGACAACGGCTGCGGCGGTGACCAGGTGCGCGACGACGGTGGCGATTCGCATCGGGGTTCTCCGGCGGGGTCAGCGGACAGACATCAGATGAATATAGGCCGCGACGACGTCAGGCGGTATAGCTGATCGCTCTTGGGCCCGCAGAGTTCCTACCTTTAGGCTTGCCGGTGCGACGTCTTCCGGACGTGGGCGCCCTCGTCGTAGTCTGCGCCGGGACGATCACGCCGACTGGGGAGCGCCGTCATGACGAGCAGCACCGAGACCACCGAGGTCGTCATCGCCGGGGGCGGCCCGGTCGGCCTCACCCTCGCCCACGAACTCGGCGCGCGGGGCGTCGGCTGCGTCGTGCTCGAACCGCGGCCGGAGCCGAGCCTCGCCTCCCCGCGGTGCAAGCAGATGAACCCCCGCTCGATGGAGATCTTCCGGCGCCTCGGCATCGCCGACGCGGTGCGCGACCACGCGCGCCTGCCGTTCGGCTGGTCCGATTCCGCCGTCTTCTGCACCTCGCTCACCGGGCACCGGCTCGAACGCTTCGACGGCGTCTTCGCCCTCAGCGACGTCCAGCGTCCGGAGCTGGCCGAACCCGCGCTCTGGTGCGCGCAGAACCACGTCGAGGAGGCCTTGCGCGACACCCTGAGCCGGCGGGACACGGTCAGGGCGCGCTGGGGCTGGACGTTGACCGGGCTGGAGCAGGACACCGACGGCGTCACGGCCGTCGCGACCGACGACGCCGGCCGGGAGCGCGTGGTGCGGGGCCGCTACCTGGTCGGCGCCGACGGCGCCCGCAGCGCCGTCCGGCGGGCCTGCGGCATCCCGCTCACCGGGCGCAGCCACGAAATCCGCAACATCCAGGTGATCTTCGACGCGCCGGGGCTCGCCGCCCGCCACCGCCTCGGCCGCGCCGTGCAGTACTGGGTGGTCGACCCCGACGTCAACGGCTTGATGGGCACCCTCGACACGGAAGACCTGTGGTGGGCCATCATCATCAACGCCCCTGAAGACGCTGACGCGGCGTGGTGCGCACGAGCGGTCCACCGCATGATCGGCGCCGAGCACCCGATCACCGTGACCGCGACCGATCCCTGGACGGCCCGGATGCTGGTCGCCGACCGCTACCGGGACGGCCGCTGCTTCCTCGCCGGCGACGCCGCCCACCAGAACCCGCCCTGGGGCGGCTTCGGCGCCAACACCGGGATCGGCGACGCCGCCGACCTCGGCTGGAAACTCGCGGCCGCGGTGCGCGGGTGGGCCGGCGACGACCTGCTCGGCTCCTACGAGACCGAACGCCGTCCGATCGCCCGGCGCGCCATCGCCGAAGCCGAACGGAACATGCGGGTGCTGACCGGCGAGCTCGCCGTGCCGGGGCTGGCCGACGACGGACCGGACGGCCGGGCCCTGCGCGCCAAGACGGCCGAGCTGATCCGGCAGGCCAAGACCGCCGAGATGTACACCCTCGGTTTCGTGCTCGGCACCGCCTACCCGGACTCGCCGATCGTGGTCGGCGACGACGGTCCCGCGCCGGCCTCCACCGGTTCGGACTACCGGCCCTCCGGCGCTCCGGGTCACCGGCTGCCCCACCAGTGGCTCGGCCGGAACCGGTCGCTGCAGGACGACCTCGGCCCCGGCTTCACGCTCCTGGAGATCGCCGCCCCGCCGGCACCGGACTGGGAACCCGCCGCGGCGGCGGGCGGGGTGCCCCTGAGCCGCTACCGCCTCAACCGGCCGGACCTGCACGATCTCTACGCCGCCCGGTACGTCCTGGTCCGGCCCGACGGGTACATCGCCTGGCGCGGCGAAACCTCCCCCGACGACCCGCGAGCGGTGCTGGACCACGCCCGGGGACACCGGGCCTGACCGGGCCGCCGCGGATCTGACGGCGGGGAACCCTCGACAGGTGGGTCACCGTCGGAGTCGCACTCCGGCCGCGGCTGCTCCCCCCGGCGCCGCCGCGCCCGGCCGCGACGCGACGTTCGCACCCTCGTCCACCTGTTGACCGTCGCGGGTCTCGCGAGCGGGCCGGTCAGGGCGCCGGCCCGGCCGGCTCAGGCTGACGCGACGGACGCCAGGAAGGCGCTCCACCCGGCCCGGTCGACCGAAATCTGCCCGGCGGAGGGCGCCTTCGAGTCGCGCACGCCGACCTCGTCGGCGAGGCGGACCTCGACGCAGTCCTGGGTTTCGGTGCTCCAGCTCGACTTGAACCAGCCGGTCGAGTTCGTCATTTCTTCGCTCCCAGCAGCTCGCTCTTGACCGTCGCGATGAGGTCGAGACTTTCCTTCTCCCCCATCGCCTTGCTCCGCGCCGCCTCGGCCTTCTGCCGGTGCACCGCGACGTCTTCGTCCGCGTACAGCATCAAGCCACCGCGATGCAGCTCCAGGCTGATGATCGACGGCGCTTGATCGGAGTCGAACAGGATGAACGGCCCGGCCAGCGCCGGCGTCCAGCCGGCCCCGAACGGGATGACCCGCACCTCGACGTTGGGCAGCTCGACCATTTCCGCGAGGTAGGCCAGCTGCTCCGCCCAAACGTCGCGACCGCCGATCACCTGCCGGATCGCCGCCTCGCCCAGCAGCACGTCGAGCTTCGCCGGTGACCGGCGGGTGATGAGGTCGCGGCGCCCGATCCGGATCGCCACGCGCTCGTCGATCTCGTCGACCGGGACCTCGCCCTCCAGCATCATGGCGCGGATGACCGCGCTGGTCTGCAGAACGCCGGGGATCAGCAGCGGGGCCAGGTGCGTCACGGTCGTCGCCGTCCGCTCGGCGGCCAGCAGCGCGTTCATCTGCTGGCGACGCTCGGCGATCGTCACGGCGTGCCAGCGTCCGCTCTGCCCGGCGTTGGTGGCCAGCGCCATGAGCTCGGCGGCCGCGTCGTCCCCGAGACCGAGCGCCTCGATCACCGAAGCGACGTCGTCCGGCTTCGGGGTGCGCTCGCCGGTCTCCCACCGCGAGATCAACCCGGAGTCCGATTCCTTGCGGCCGATCAGCACCGCCAGCTTGCGCAGGGAGATACCGCGCGACTCGCGCGCCTCCTTCAGGGCGTCACCGAAGGTCATCGTCGCTCACGGGTGCTACCAGCCATGCAGCACATGCTAGTGCAGGTGGACGCCGACGCAGATATCACCTGATCAGGTCATTGCGCGACGCCGCTGCCAGCGCTGACACTTGCTACCAACATTCGGTAGCGATGTCAGCGTGCAGCTCACGGCCCTGACAGCGTAGCGGGGAGGGCGAGCATGCGAGGACACCGCTGGCGGGGCGCGCTGCTGATCGTCCCCGCCCGCACGCCGGCCGGCGCGGCGACGCAGGTGACCTTGGGCCTGATCGACACGACCGACGGGCTCGTGCGCGCCATCCGGCTCGGAGCCGACGGCACACCGGCGATCCTGCCCCGGCAAGCGATGGCCGAGCTGGTCAGCCACGCCCAGTCGCTGCTGGCGCGCGATCTCCCCGGAGATCCGAGGTGACCGGCCGGCCTCCTCCCGGCGGCGCGGTAGCCGCCCCCTGATCAGCCCGGCCGGTGCACCTGCCCCCGACCCGGCGCACCGGCCGGGCGCCCACTTTCCCTTCGAAGCACACCCCGGGGTGGTGAAGCACGGTGCCGTCGACCGGAATCGCCTGGCCGTCCGAGATCGATCTGCGGGTCGCCGAGCACCCGTACTACGTCCACCTCTGCCGGGTCCTCGCCGGACTGCGCCGAATATCCACTTCGGACAGTCACCCGATCGTTCCCGGAGCCGACATGAACCGCGACACGCAGAAGCTCGTCGACGTCCTCGAAACCGTGCGGTGGCGCACGGGCGTGCTGGCCGTCCAGCTCCGTGACGGCACCGCGACGACGGACCAGCAGCGCGAAATCGCCGACGAGGTCGACGAACTGCTCGACCTGCTCCGGTCGCACGCGGCCGACGTCGATGCCGGGTTCTTCCCTGCGGCCCGCATCGATGCGCCGCGAGAAGCACGTTCTTGCACGGATTGGTATGAAACTTTCTGAAATCGGTTCGACTATTGCCACTTCTTGTCCGCACGCCTACAGTCCGTTCACCGGCAGACGTACTCGAGCAGCGTGGCGAGAGGGAACGAGCATGGCGATCTCGCGCAGGACTTTCCTCGGTTCGGCCGCGGCCGCTTCGGCTTGGGGAGCGCTTTCCCTCGCCGGCGCGCCCGGCGCCTCCGCCGCCAGTCCGCCGGGAGACGTCGTCGGCAAGATCACCGTCGGGTACCAGGGGTGGTTCGCCTGCGCCGGCGACGGCGCGCCGATCAACGGCTGGTGGCACTGGAGCCAGAACTGGGCCCAGACGCCGTCACCGGGCAACAACGTCATCAAGGCGTGGCCGGACATGCGCGAGTACACCCGCACCTACCCGACCGCCTACGGCAACCTCGGCAACGGCTCGCCCGCGACGCTCTTCTCGTCCTACGACCAGCAGACCGTCGACACGCACTTCCGCTGGATGCAGCAGAACGGCTGCGACACCGCCGCGTTGCAGCGCTTCAACCCCAACAGCAGCGAAGGCCCCACGCGCGACGCCATGGCGGCCAAGGTCCGCATTGCCGCCGAGGCGCACGGCCGGAAGTTCTACATCATGTACGACGCCACCGGCTGGGCGAACATGCAATCGGAGATGAAAGCCGACTGGACGGCGAAGATGTCCGCGCACACCGCGTCGGCCGCTTATGCCCGCCAGAACGGCAAACCGGTCGTCTGCATCTGGGGTTTCGGGTACAACGACGGCAACCACCCCTGGGACGCGAACACCTGCCTCGACGTCGTGAACTGGTTCAAGGGCCAGGGTTGTTACGTCATCGGCGGCGTCCCGCGGGAGTGGCGGACGAGCGACGGCGGCTCGCGGCCGGGCTTCGGAAACGTCTACCGCGCGTTCGACATGATTTCGCCGTGGATGGTCGGGGCCGTCGGCGACATCGCGGGCGCGGACTGGATGTACCAGAACCTCACCGTGCCCGACGAGGCCGACTGCACCGCCCACGGCATCGACTACCAGCCGTGCGTGCTGCCCGGCGACGTCTCCGGCCGGCAACGCGCCCACGGCGACTTCATGTGGCGCCAGTTCTACAACATGGTCCGCGCCGGCGTGCAGGGCATCTACATCTCGATGTTCGACGAATACGGCGAAGGCAACCAAATCGCGAAGACCGCGGAGAACGCGTCCATGTCCCCGGTCGGCGCGGGCCTGCTCGCCCTCGACGAGGACGGGACGGCGTGCTCGTCGGACTACTACCTGCGGCTGACCGCCGACGGCGGCCGCATGCTCAAGGGCCAGCTCCCGCTGACCGCGGTCCGCCCGACCCCGCCGACGCTCACCACCGGCGGCTCGACCGACCTGGCCCGCGGCCGCGGCACCACCGAAAGCAGCCACACCCAAGGTTACGGCGCGGCCAACGCGGTCGACGGAAACGCCGACAGCTACTGGGAAAGCGCGAACAACGCGTTCCCCCAGTGGCTCCAGGTCGACCTCGGCGCGGCGGCCGCGACCACGCGGATCGTGGTGGCGGTCCCGCCGTCGAGCGCGTGGGGCACGCGCACCCAGACGCTGGCCGTGTCCGGGTCCACCGACGGCACCGCGTTCGACACCCTGGTCCCGGCGACGGGGTACGTGTTCGACCCGGCGCGCGGCAACAGCGTCACCATCACCGTTCCCGGGGCCAGCCGCCGCTTCCTGCGGGTGACCTGCACCGGCAACACCGGGTGGCCGGCCGCCCAGATCGCCCGCTTCGAGGCGTACAGCTGAACCCGGACCCCTGGCTCAGCCCCGGCGCTCGCGGGTTGGCGACGTCATGAACGACTCGTTCATGACGTCCAGCGTCATGAACGACTCTTTCATGACGTCCCGCCCGGCAAACGCGGCGCCTACGAACGGACCGGAACCCCGGCGTCCGGCACCCCGGCGTAGTCGGGCAGCTCGACGCCGTTGATCGCGCGCTCGGCCAGCTCCATGAGCGCCTCCATGTCGGGCTCGGCTTCCGGGGCGCTGCCGGAGCGCATGCTCGCGTGCAGCCGGCCGATCTCCTGGTTGGCTTCGACGAACGGGCGCATCCGCGTCTCGTACGCCGCGAACCCGGCCGCCGCGTCCCACCCGGCGGTGGCCAGCTCCCCGGCCAGCAGGTACGCGCCGACCAGGGCCAGGCCGGTGCCCTGCCCGGACAGCGGCGACGAGCTGAACGCCGCGTCCCCGAGCAGCCCCACCCGCCCGCTCGACCAGCGGTCCAGCACCACCTGGGCGACCTGGTCGAGGTAGAAGTCCGGGGCGTCGTCCAGGTGCTCGATCAGGCGCGGGGTCAGCCAGCCGAGGCCGGCGATCCGCTCGCGCAGCAAGCTCTTCTGGGCCTCGATGTCGCGGTAGTCGACGTCGAAGCCGGGCGCGGTGAAGGAGAACATGGCCATCGCCCGGGTGGCGTCCCCGATCGGCCGCAGCATGGCGGAGCGCCCGGCTTCCTGGTGCTCGAGGAGCCAGCGGTCCAGCCCGAACTCGTTGGGCACGCTGTAGAAGGCCAGCACGTGCCCGAGGTGGCGGACGCACTCCTCGTGCGGCCCGAAGACCATCGCCCGCAGCCCCGAGTGCAGGCCGTCCGCCCCGACCACCAGGTCGAAGCGCCGCCGGTCGCCGCCCGCGAAGACGACGTCGACCCCGTCCTCGTCCTGGGTGAGCTCGGCTATCCGGTCGTCGAAGACGTACTCGACCCCGTCTCGGGTGTCGTCGTAGAGCACCTGGGACAAGTCTCCGCGCAGGATCTCGATCTCCGAGATGTACCCGTCGCCGCCGTCGTCTTCCGCGCGGAAGGTCTCCAGCACGGTCCCGTCCGCGTCCACGGTGTGCGCGCCGGCGGTGTCGGTGCGGGCCGCGCGCACCGCCGCGTCCAGCCCCATCCGCCGGATGACCTCCCTGGTCACCCCGCGCGCGTCCACCGCCTGCCCACCGGGACGCAGCCCGGGGGCCCGCTCCACCACGGTCACCTCGGCCCCTCGCCGGCGCAGCCAGTGGGCCAACGCGGGCCCCGCGATGCTCGCGCCCGCCACCAACACCTTGATACCGCTCACCGTGTCCCCCAGCTCGCCCGTCCGATTCCGGTCCGGATCATACGGCGGTCCGGGTCCCGGCGGTGCCGGTCAAGCGGTCGCGGCGTCGAGGAACCGCTCGAGCTCGCCCCGGGTGTCGGGCCCGCACGGCTGGAACACGATCTCGGTGACGCCCCGGGCGGCGACCTCGGCCAGCCGCTGCCGGAGCTGTTCGCGCGTGCCGCTCATCGTCACCTCGCGCACCATCGTGTGGCCGCCGGCCCGCCACGCCGCTCGGTCGGCCTCCCCCAGCTCCACGCAGTGTCCGGAGTGGACGGCCAGGTGCCGCCGCTCCGGCGGCGTCCGCTCCACCACTTCCAGCCACTCCGCGCCGCCCGGGAGTTCGCGCACGGCAGCGGGTCCGCCGAATTCGTAGGCGCCGTGATAGGCCAGCGCCCACCCGGGCCCGGCGGCCTGGCGTGCGTGCTCGCTGTCGGTGGGCTCGCCCTCGTCGAACACCGTGCCCCACACGAGGTACGGCACCCACGAGTACTCGGTCATGAACTCGGGCAGCTGCAGCGTGACGTACAGCCCGTCGCCGAGCTCCTTGGCCACCCGGTGGCCCTTCGGCCCCAGCGCCCCGATCAGGACGGGGACGTCGACGGGCCGGGCGGGCGCGTGCCCGCCGGGGTGCAGCATCTGCATCTGCGCCCCTTCCCACTCGACGACCTCGCCCCGCAGGAGACCGCGGAAGGCGCGGATGTAGGACTCCATGTAGGACCAGGTGATCGCGCGGTACCCCATGGCCCGGCGGCCGGTGAACCCGGTGCCGAAGGAGACCGCGACGCGGCCGGGAGCCAGCGCGGCGAGGGTGGCGGTCGCCGCGGCGTTGACCATCGGGTGCCGCAGGCTGGGCACCAGCACGCCCGGGGCGAGGCCGATCCGCTCGGTCCGCTCGGCGGCCAGCGCCAGGGTCATCCACACATCGGGGCTCTGCTGAGGGGTGTCGTAGACCCACGCCCGCCGGTAGCCCAGCTCTTCGGCCACGGCGATGTGCGCCGGGGAATCGAGTGCGGTCGGGAAAGCGCAGGAGACGTCCATGACGGCCCTCCATCTCGGGCGGTCGGTTCAGGGCAGCCCGGCGTGCGGCACCTCGACGTCGACCGCGAGCAGCCGGGCTTCCCGGACCGGACGGCGTTCGTGCTCGGGGAAGGACGGCGCCGCGCAGAGGAACAGCGTCCGGCCGTCGTCGCCGCCGAGCATGCAGGCGAAGACCCCGGTACCGGCGTCGATCTCGTCGAGGATCCGGCCGCCCTCCTGGACCCGCAGGACGCGGTTGTGGACGGCGTCGGCCACCCAGATCGCGCCTTCGGCGTCGGCGCAGATTCCGTCGGGGGCCACCTCGAGGCGCTGCACCGCTTCGCCGACGTCGTCGGTTTTCGGCGTTTCCCCGAACTGCGCCCACACGCGCCGCCCGCTCAGCTCGCCGTCTTCGCCGATGTCGAAGGCGGTCAGCCGCCCGGCGAAGGTCTCGGCGACCACCAGCACCCCGCCGGGCAGGATCACCATGCCGTTGGGGAACCCGAGGTCCTCGGCGGCGACGGCGACGCTCCCGTCCGCGTCGACGCGGGTGAGCGTGGTGTAGCGCAAGGAAGCGCCGCCCATGAGGTCGAAGCCGAAGTTGCCCACCCAAGCGCGGCCGCGGTCGTCGACGACCATGTCGTTGAGCACCCCGGACACCACCCCGGAGAGGTCGGCGTGCTCTGCCAGCCGGCCCGACGCGTCCCGCACGAGGAGGCGGTGGTCCCGCATGGACACGATGAGCAGGCGTCCGTCGGGCAGGAACCCGAGGCCCGAGGGCTGCTGGGGGACCTCGGCGACGACTTCGGTGCCGCCGCCGCTGTCGATCGCCACGACTTTCTCGGTGTAGAAGTCCGACACCCACAGCCGGCCGTCGTGCCACCGCGGGCACTCGAGGTAGGAGAAGCCTTCGGCTAGCACCCTCGGCTGCCTGGTCGCGGGCTGTCCCATCGCGACCCTCCTCACGTCCTCGTCGACGTCCGGTTCCCACTGACTGAGCGCACAGTTACCATGACCGCGAGGCCGGGACGTGTCAAGTCCCGCCCCCGGAAGAGGGGAGAGCGGCGATGCCGGCGAAAGAGCGCCGTCGCGGCGGCGGACCACACCCGGCGGCGATGGAGCTCACGACCACCCTCGGCCCCGAGACGGTCCCCGGCGAGTTCTGGGGCGAGGACACCTCCCCGGTGGCTCGCGCTCTGCTGTCCTCGGCCGTGCAATGCTTCGCCCGCAAGGGTTTTCACGCCACCACCACCCGTGACATCACCGCCGTCGTCGGCCTCAGCCCCGGCTCGCTGTACGTGCACTTCGCCTCGAAGGAAGCCGTGCTGTTCCACATCGCCCGGACCGGCCACGAGCGCGCCCTCGCGGCACTGGCGGTCCAGCCCGACGACGGCGACCCCGGGCGCCACATCCGGCGGCTGGTGGCCGGGCACGTGTCGTGGCACGCGCGCCACCACACCGTGGCGAGGGTCTGCCAGTACGAACTCCCGGCGCTGGAGCCGGCGCACTTCGACGAGGTTCTCGGCCTGCGCCAGCGGTTTTCCGCGGTGGTGCAGGCCGCCGTGGAACGCGGAGTCCGGGAAGGTGCCTTCGACGTGCCCGACATCGACCGGACGGTGCGCGCGATCCTGTCGCTCGGCATCGACCTGGTGCGCTGGTACCGCCTCGACGGCGTGGACTCCCCCGAGGCTCTCGGCGAGTCCTACGCGGAGCTCGCCGCCCGGATGCTCGGCGCCCCGTCCCCCACCGGTTCCTCCTGACGCAGCAAGGCTTTCACCCACGCGTTGATCCGCCGCTGCGCGGGCAGCCCGGTCGGCGGCGTCATCCCGACGAACCCGTGCGGCGACTCCGGCCACACCGCCGGCTCGCTCGCCGCGCCCGCGGCCCGCCAGCGCGCGGCCATGAACAGCGAATCGTCCAGCAGCGGGTCCAGCTCGCCGACCGTGAACAGCGCGGGCGGCATCCCGCGCAGGTCGGCGTACAGCGGGGAGACACCGCCGTCGCGCAACTGCTCCGGGCCGAGTCCGGGGAACGCCATCCCGACGAACTGGTCGATCCACCGCGGCGGCAGCACCGGGGTGTCCGGCGCGGCCGAGCGCGAACTCGGTGTCCGCGTGAGGTCGTAGACGCCGAACACCAGGCTCGCCCCGACGACCGTCCGGAACAGCTCGGGGAACCCGTCCCGCAGCCGCAGCAACGTCTGCGCGGCCAGGTGCCCACCCGCGGAGTACCCGGACACCACGATCCGGTCGGTGCCGAATTCTGCTTCCGCCACCGCGGCCAGCCACGCGGCCGCCGCGACGCAGTCCTCGAGGTTGGCGGGGAACGGGTGCTCCGGCGCGAGCCGGTACCGGGCCGACACCACGGCGACGCCGGCCGTGCGGGCGAGCAGGTCGTTGACCGGGTCGTCCATGGCCGGGGCACCGAGCACGAACCCGCCGCCGTGCACGTGGAACACCACGCCGTCGAGCGGGCCGTCCGGCCGGATGATCCGCACGCTCGCTTCGCCCGCCGGGCCGGACACCGTCCGGTCGACCGGGGTCAGTTCGGTCGGCGCCGGAACCTGGAACGTCGTCCCGCGCAGCACCGCCAGTCCTTCGGGGGTGCCGGGGTCCGGAAGGTCAGCGGCGGAGAGCTGCGCGTTGATTCCCCGCATCTGGTCCACAGTGGATTCGGGCACGGTCTCGAACCGGAAGGTCATGGCGAAAACCCTTTCAGTGGAAGGAGTAGCTGACGTGGGTAAGTTCTTCGGACAGCTCCCACAACTTCCGCCCGACGGCAGGATCGTTGGCAGCAGGAGGCATCCCGGCGACGTGGGGAGCCCCGCGCAGCTCGGCACGCCCGTCCGGCACGATGAAGTCGCCCGGCTTGACGCCCGGGTTCGTCGCGGCGTAGAGGGACGGCCGGGCCGCGTCGGCCGGGCTCTGGCCCACGAACCGGTCGAGCAGCGCGGACACGAGGACCCGCAGGTACTTCGGCAGGTGCTGCTGGAGCCCGGTCGCGCTCGTGCCGGGGTGCACGGCAACGGCGGTGATCCCGGTTCCGGTCGCCCGCCGGGCCAGTTCCAGCGTGAAGACGACGTTCGCCAGCTTCGACTTCGTGTACGCGACCATCCCCGAGTCGTAGGACGCCTTGCTCAGCGGGTCCTCGAGCGTCGCGCCCTTGTTCCGCGCGACTTTCGCGCTGACCGTCACGACGCGGGCGGCGGGTGCGGCCAGCAGGGCCGGCAGCAGGCGCCCGGTCAGCGCGAAGTGCCCGAGGTGGTTCGTCCCGAACGTCAGCTCGAAGCCGTCCACGGTCTCCCGGCGCTCCGGCACGGCCATGACGCCCGCGTTGTTGATCAGCAGGTCGAGGGGTCGTCCGGTGGCGAGCACGTCGCCGGCGGCACTCTCGATCGACGCGAGTGAGGCGAGATCGAGCACCAGTCCCTCCACCTTGGCGGCGTCGACGGCCTGGCGCACCGCAGCGACCGCGTGGTCGACCTTGGTCTTCGACCGGCCGGCGACGACCACCTCGGCACCCGCCTCGGCCAGGGCCAACGCCGTTTCCAGGCCGATACCGCCGGTGCCCCCGGTGACCAGCGCGCGGATTCCGACCAGCGGAGGAATGACCATCTCAACTCCTGAGTGAACGTTCATTCAATTCGATCGACCCAGGTAAGCACGGCCGGTTCCGACTTGTCAAATGAACGTTCACTCAATAAGTTGGACGCATGGCACCCCGAGACCCCGAGGCGAAGCGCCGCGACCTGCTGGAGGCCGCGCTGGCCGAGTTCGCCGAACACGGCATCGCGGGCGCGCGGGTCGACCGGCTCGCCGGCCGGGCGGGGTGCAGCGTCGGCCTCGTCTACACCTACTTCGGCAGCAAGGAAGGCCTCTTCGACGCCGTGTTCGACCAGGTCGTCGTGCAGACGACCGAGCAGGTCCCGATCTCCCCGGACGACCTGCCGGAGTACGCGGGCGCCCTCTTCGACGGCCAGACCGCGCACCCGGAGGTGATGCGCCTCGCCACCTGGCACCGGCTGGAGCAGCAGGGCGGCCGGCCCGCGATCGAGTCCATCACCAAGGCGAACCAGGCGAAGATCGACGCGATCGAGCAGGCCCAGCGGGACGGCAGGCTCTCCACCCGTTTCACGGCCCCGGAACTGCTGATGCTCACCATCAACACCGCCTCGATGTGGGCGCTGCAGAGCCAGGAGATCAGCGACCTGGGCCCGCGGGAGCACGCCGCCAGAAGGGCCACGGTCGTGGCAGCCGTGCGCCGGCTGGTCGAGCCTTAGCCGCCGGCGACCACACGCTCGCCCGCGGCGGCTATCGCGCGGCCGTCATGCCGCCGTCGATGGTCACGATGGTTCCGCTGATGTAGCCGGCGCGCTCGGACGCCAGGAACACCACCAGGTCCGCGATCTCGTGGGTCTCGGCGATCCGGCCCGAGGGCAGCGCGGCGAAGCCGGCGTCGACGTCGGCGTTCGCCGCACGCATCGTCGTGATCCGCTCGGTGGCCACCGGGCCTGGGTTCACCCCGACCACGCGCACGCCGTGGCGCGGTCCTTCGCCCCCGAGCGCCTGGGTGAAGGCCATCAACGCCGCATTGCCCGCGCCGCCGGCGATGTAGCCGGCGCTCGGCCGCTCGCCGCCCGTGCCGATGACGTTGACGATCACCCCGCGACCGCGGTCGCGCAGCCGCGGGTACACCAGCCGGACGAGGTCGATGTAGCCGAAGACCTTCAGGTCCCACGCGTGCCGCCACAGCTCCGGACCGACGTCGTCCAGGGTGCCGGCAGGGATGTCGCCGGCGTTGTTGACCAGGATGTCGAGGTCATCGGCCGTCTCGGCGAGCCGGGCGATGTCGGCGGGAACCCGCAGGTCGACGGCGTGCGTCGTCACGTCCACGCCGTGCTCCGCGCGCAGCTTCCGGGCGAGGGCCGCCAGCGCGTCCCCGTTGCGCGCGGCCAGGTGCAGGGCGCAGCCCTCGGCGGCCAACGTCTCGGCGATCGCCGCGCCGATGCCTTTCGACGCGCCCGTGACCAGGGCACGTTTTCCCTTGAGGGACAAGTCCATCGATCTGCTCCTTGGTGTCGATGCCGGCAGTACGCCGGCGGAACCTGCCGCTACGCGCCGTCCGCGCTTCGGCGGCGAGACCAGGCGCCGGCGTCCGCGGCGTAGCGCACGAGGAGCCGCGCGAACTGGAGGCGCTCCTCCGGCGACCAGGCGGCCGTGATGTCTTCGAACGCCGCGCGCTGATCGGTGGCGAACCGGGTTCGCTCGGCCTCGCCGCGTTCGGTGAGCTCGAGCACCGTCCGGCGACCGTCGGCCTGGGAAGCCGCCCGCCGCAGCAGGCCGTCGGCGATGCAGGCCGCGACCGTCCGGCTGGCCACCGGCTGTGCGACGCCCATTTCGGCGGCGAGTCCCCCGACGGTCATCTCGCCCGGGGCGTCGGCGACCACGTTCAGCACCAGGTTGCGCGACACGTCACGGCTCGAGGCCGGCGTGCGCCGGCGCAGCCGCGAAAGGGCCGGGCCGATCTGGTCCAGCAGGTGCTCCTCGGTGCTCACCTCCCGGATCGTAGTACCTCACGCATTTGCATACCAGTTATAAACTGCATAGCGTTAGGTATGTAACTGCGAGCGAGAAAGCGAGGCCGCCATGGCCACCACCGCCATCACCGGAGCCCGGGTCTTCGACGGGGAAAAGAGGCTGGGGGTGCAGACGGTCGTCCTCGACGGCCGGAAGATCCGCCAGGTCGGCGGCGACGTGCCCGCCGGCGCCGAGGTCGTCGACGGCCGGGGTGCGACCCTGCTGCCCGGGCTGATCGACGCGCACGTCCACTCCGCGCCCGGTTCCCAGGCACTGGCCCTGCGGTTCGGCGTCACCACCGAGCTGGAGATGCAGGGCATGAACACCCGGGACAACCGGGCGCACATCACCGAGGACGACACGGTGGCCGACATCCGGTCGTCCGGCTTCGCCATCACGCCACCCGGCGGTCACCCCAGCGAGCTGATGCCGGACGGGTTCCGGCCGGGCGGCGACCTGCCGCCGGTCCGGCCGCTGATGCCGTTCTCCACCACCCCGGAAGAGGCCGCCGCGTTCGTCCCGCGGCTCCTGGCGCGCGGCTCCGACTACATCAAGTTCATGATCGACGACGGCAGCGTCGAGGGGCACCCCGGGCTGCCGATGCTCGACCAGGCCACGCTGAACGCGGGGGTCGCCGAGGCCAGGAAGTACGGCGCCCTCACGGTGGCGCACACCCTGACCCTCGACGCCACCCGGATGGCCGCCGAGGCCGGCGTCGACGGGGTCGTCCACGTGTTCATGGACCGGCCGCACACCGCGGAGATCGTGGACCTGATCGCCGAGGCCGGCATGTTCGTCGTGCCGTGCGTCTGCCTCGACGCGTCGATGATGGGCCGCACCGGCAGCGACCTCGCCGACGACCCCCGGGTCGCCCGCCGCCTCGACGAGGCGTGGGAGAAAACCCTGCGGTCCAGCTACGACCGTTACCCCCAGGGCGAACTCGACGACGTCTTGGCGACCGTGCGGGCGCTGGCCGCCGCGGGCGTGGACATCTTGGCCGGCACCGACGCTTCCATGGCGGAGACCTTCTTCGGCGGCCTGGCCCACGGAGCCAGCCTGCACCACGAACTGCAGTACCTCGTGGCGGCCGGCCTGACCCCCGCACAGGCGCTGCGCGCCGCGACGGCGACCACGGCCCGCCGCTTCGGCCTCACCGACCGCGGCCGCATCGCCGAAGGCCTCCGCGCCGACCTCCTGCTCGTCGACGGCGACCCGACGACGAACATCGGCGCCACGCTGGACACGCGCGCGATCTGGCGACGGGGCGCGCGGCTCGAAGAATCCTGATGCCCTGACCTCGCGGATCTCGGTCACTGTCGTCCGTGGAATCCGCTCGGCTTCGAATGGATCGGGGAGTTCCCGGGCTCCCCAGGATCGGCGCACGCCTCAGTACTCGACCGTGCCGTGCAGGACGAGCGGGACCTTTCGCGGCCCCGGCGCCGCCGGAGGCCGACGTAGCCGCGAGGTCGACCGATGGCGGGAACGCCGGCGCACGCTGCTACGACCATGCGCCAATGCCGATTCCGGTGCGCTCAACGCACCAAAATCGGCATTGGGCTCCGACCGCATCGCCCTCGGTCCGCGCAAACCGCTCTCACCGGCCGGAAACCGGCACGCCCTACTCCGGCGCCTGGAAGCCGCCGGTTTTCTGCTCCAGCAGTTCGGCCAGCCGCAGCGGGGTGCGGTCCTCGAACATCGGGCCGATCAACTGCACTCCCACCGGCAAGCCTTCGGGCGACCGGCCCGCGGGTATCGCGGTGGCGGGCAGGCCGGGCATCGTGGCCAGGCCGGCCCACACGAGCTGGTCGAAATACGGGTACTCGACGCCGTCGATGTCGATGCGGCGTTCCAGCGGATTCGGGTGGTGGTCGTGCGGGAACGCCGGCGTCGGCGTGATCGGGCACACCACCGCGTCGAACTCCGCGAACAGCTGCCGCCAGGCGTGGCGGTGGGCCTCGCGGCGGCTGTCCGCCTCCAGCCAATCGCGGTGGCTGAACGCCAGGGCGCGCAGCCGCACCGCGTCGAGACTCCGGTCGTCCGCGCTCGGCTGCTCGAGCGATTCGATGGGAAAACGCGCGATGGAGCCGGAAATCAGCAGCTGCATGTAGAGCGTCGCGGCTTCGGTCAGGTCGGGCAGCAGCGGACTGTGCCGTGCGACGCGGGCGCCGCCGTCGGCGAGCGCGGCGGCCACCCGGTGCACGCCCGCCCGTACGGCGGCCCCGGTCGGGATGAGCGGATGCTCGTCGAGGACCAGGACCCGGAAATCGCCGAGCCGTTCGTGGCGCGCGGGCGGCAGCGTCAGGTCGTGCGCCTTGCCGAACGTCAGCGGGTCGGGTCCGGCCATGACGTCGAGCAGGAGCGTGAGGTCGCGGGCGGTGCGCGCCATCGGGCCGACGACGGCGAGGTCGAGCTCGACCGGCCAGGCCGGCTCGGACGGCGGGACCATGCCGCGGTTGGCCACCAGTCCGAGCGTCGGCTTGTGCGCGTAGACGCCACAAAAATGGGCGGGGGTGCGCAGCGAGCCGGCGAGGTCGGAGCCGATGGACAGCGCGCCGAACCCGGACGCCAGGGCCGCCGCCGACCCGCCGGACGACCCGCCCGACGTGCGACCGGGATCCCACGGGTTGGTGGTGGTGCCGTAGAGCTCGTTGAAACTCTGGATGTCCTGCAGCCCCAAGGGAACGTTGGTCTTGCCGAGCACCACCGCCCCCGCGGCCTTGAGCCGCGACACCTGGACCGCGTCCTCGTCCGGCAGGTGGTCCCGGTGCGGCGGCATGCCCCAGGTCGTGGGCAGCCCGGCGACGTTGTAGGACTCCTTGACCGTCACCGGCACGCCGAGCAGCGGCCGGTCTTCACCACGCGCCCGTGCCTGGTCGGCCCGGCGGGCGGCGGCTCGCGCACGGTCGAAGTCCGGCACGCAGATCGCGTTGACCACCTCGTCGTCACGATCGATACAGGCGATCGCCTCCTCGGTCAGTTCCTCCGAGGTCACCGCACCGGCGCGCATCGCGGCAACGAGTTCTTCTGCCGTCCGAAAGCTCCATTCCATGAATACGAAGCTATCGGCCGACCACAGAGGACACGAAATTCCGGTTAGCGCAACGGGGAATCCCGAACGCGCCACCTTCACGCATTCGTTCTTCCACCGCAGGCAAATCACTCCAGGTCACAGCCCCGAGAGCAGGTTGGCTCCACCGCGCAGGCCATGAAATGCCGCGTCGCACAACAGGATGGACGTCTCAATTCCTGCCCCCGACAGCCGGCCTGCACCACTAGGCGTTCTGTGCGTCTTCGCGGAGTATCCGCCAGCACAGGTAAAGGCACGCGCCCGCCGAGGGCGCGCCTCCCAGCACCGTGGCCGCGATGCCGAGTGCGGTGGTCTGCCCGGCCAGGTACAGCGGCACCTGCACCGCCGTCGCGATCGCGCACTTCACCACGAACACCACCGTGCACAGCTGGTAGCGCCGCCGGGCCGCCGGATCTCGGCGCCAGGCGAACCGTTCGCGGCGCACCACTCCCAGCACCACCCCGACCACCGGCCACCGCACCAGCACCGACAGCAGGAACACCGCTCCCTGGGCGGCCTGGATGACCACGGCCGGGAGGTAGAAGTTGATCGCCTGCCCGGTGGTCCCGGCCAGCAAGGCCGATCCCCCGACGATGGCCAGCCCGATCGCCGCCGACCAGTAGCGCCGGTCGGTCCACACCCGCACGACCGCGAGCACCGCGACACCGCCGACGGCGATCAGCGCGGAGGTCCACACCCGGCCGGTCAGCAGGAAGGCGACCAGGAACACCACCCGGGACGCGACGCCCTCGGCGACCGTGCGCCAACCGCCCACCGCGTCGAACAACGACAGGGACTTCCGCGTCAGCACGTCGAGGCTCATGCGGTCGCCTTCGCCGCGACGGGCGCGAAGCTGGTGCTGCGCATCGTGTCCTCGTAGGCGCCGATCGCGCCGAGCAGGTCGAGCCGGCCACCCGCCACCTCGGCCAGCGCCTCGCCGAGGCGGTGCGCGTCCCGCATCGCCAGGTTGCCGCCGAACCCCGGGGCCAGGTGGATGGCGTCGCCGAGGACCGTCACCGGACCGGCGGGCCAGGCGGGCATCGGCGGGATCGTCCCGATCCGGAGCGCGGCGGTGACGTCCGGCCACGCCTCGGCGACGATCAGCCGCACCGTCGGGTGCAGGTCCGCGGCCAGCTCCCGGGCCCGCTGCCCCACCGTGACCGGTGAGCCGAGCCGCTCTCGCGGGCCGGGCAAGGCCCACATCACGTAGTCCTCGGCATCGGCGACCGCCCGGGAACTCAAGGCGGGCAGCAATTCCGCCCGCGCGGTCACCGGCCGCCGGGTGAACCGCAGCACGCCGAGCGCCACCATCGTGCCGCGCACCCACGCGGCGGCCGGGCTGTCGCCGATCAGCCCCGGCAACCCCGTGCCGGCCACGGCTCGCAGCGGAGTCGCACCCATGATCATGCGTCGTCCCGTGTCGGCCACCCGCACGTCCGGCAGGTACTGGCGGCGAACCGCCGAACCGATCCCGTCCGCGCCGACCAGTACGTCCCCGGTGACCGCGGCGCCGTCGGCGAAGAACGCCCGGACCCTGCCGTCGGCGCGCAGCTCGAACCGCGTGAACTCCGCCCCGAACCGGACGACGTCGGCCAGCCCCGTCAGCAACACCGCCCGGAGCAACGGCCGGTGGACCTGCCGGCCCGGCCGCGCCCGGCCCGCCACGCCGTCGGAGCGCCGAGTGTCCACGACGGTCAGTTGTCCCTCCACATCGGACAGTGTCAGGGTCTGCTCGCGCCGCCCTCCCGCGGTGGCTTCCACCATCGCGGCGTGCGCCGGGGGCAGGCACGCCCGCAGCGCCGCCGCGCCCCGGTCGTCGAGGTGCAGGCTCACGCCCTGCGGACGGCCCAGCGCGTCATCCCGCTCGTACACCACGACGTCGATCCCCGCCCGGCGGAGCCCGTGGGCCAGCGTCAGCCCACCGAGCCCGGCGCCGATCACGATCACTCTCATGCTGCCACCCTTTCTTCACCACCTGATGAAGAACACGCTACGGCGAGTTCGGGCAAAACTCCACCAACTGATGAAGAAAGGGTGCTAGGCTTCGGTGGTCATGACGGAAGACGGCACCCACGCCCGCCCCGGACGCTGGCGGTCCGGCGCGGAGAGCAAGCAGCGGATCCTCCGGACCGCGCGCGAGCTGTTCGGTCAGCACGGCTACCGCGCCACGTCCGTGCGCGCGATCGCCGCCGCGGCCGAGGTCGACCCGGCGATGGTGTTCTACTTCTTCGGCACCAAGCAGGGCCTGTTCGGCGCTGCGATCGACATGTCCGGCAACGTCCCGCCCGCCATCGAGTCGATCTTCGCCGGCGGCCTGGACACCATCGGCGAGCGCCTGGTCCGGACGCTGGTGGAAAACCTCGACAAATCCGGCCGCACCCCGCTCGTGCTGCTGACCAGATCGGCGCCGACGGACGCCCGGTCCGAAGCACTGCTGCGCGAGTTCATCGACCGCGAGATCACCGAGCGGCTGGCGGCGCTGCTCGGCACACCGGACGCGGCCCGGCGGGCGGCCATGGTCAACGTCCAGATCCTCGGTCTCACGGTGGCCCGGTACCTCATGCGGATCGAACCGATCGCGTCCGCGTCCGTCGACGAACTGGCCGGCATGTTCGGCCCCCTCGTGCAGCACTGCCTGACCGGGCCCCCGGCATCGTCGTGAGTGGCCCCGATCAGCCGTCAGTCACGACGTTCCGCGTGCGGCGGCGGGGCGCGGCCGAGCGTGGGGGCGTCGAGCGCATGTGGTCGCGCACCGGCGCCAGCAGGGCGGCCAGGGTCGCGACGTCGTCGCCGGAAAGCGGCTCGAAGAGCAAGCCGCCGACTACCTCGATGTGCCCGGGCAGCACCTTCGCGAGGCGCTCGCGGCCGGCGTCGGTGATCGTGACCGTGGTGCTCCGCTCGTCGTCCGGCGCAGGGGCTCGCTCCACCAAGCCCGCCTTCTCGAGCAGGCCCGCCTGGTAGGTCAGGCCGCTGCGGCTGTAGACGACGCCGTCGGCCAGGTCGGTCATGCGGTGACTGCCCGTCGGCGAGTCCCCGAGCCGGGCCAGGAGCTGGAACTGCACGTAGCTGAGGTCGCCCGCCTCGCGCAGCTGCTGCTCGACCGCGTGCCGGAGCAGGCTGGTCACCTCGATGAGGTCGAAGTAGGCGCCGAGCTGCACGGGGTCGAGCGACGGGGGTGCGTCAGACATGACCGGAGCCTACTGCTTTGAATTCGAAGGGGTCCGGGGAAAGCGGACCGCCCGCTGCTGCACACTGGCGCCATGTCCTTGTCCGAACTGGGGACCGCGGTCCGCTGGTTGCGCGAACACACCGAGCCCGCCGCCGGAGCGCGAACCGGCGCGCGGCGCGTCCGCGGACTGCGGCGGGAGGAGCTGGCCGAGCTGGCCGGGGTGTCCGCGGACTACATCCGGCGGCTGGAGCAAGGACGCCGGCACCCCTCGGCCGGCGTGGTGACCGCCCTCGCCCGCGCGTTGCGGGTCGGCCGGGCGGACTACGAGCGGCTCTGCGCCCTGGCCGGGTATGCCGCGGTCGACGGTCAGGTACCGCGCGAAGCCGGGGCGGCCGCGTTGCGCCTGCTGGAGCGGTTCCCCGACACGCCGGCGTTCCTGACCGACGCGGCGTGGAACGTCATCGCCGTCAACGGTGCGTGGCTCGCGCTCGGAGGCGGGACGACGGCCGGGCCGGCCCGGGAGTGGAACGTCGCGTGGCGCACGTTCTGCAACGCACGCGAGGAGATCGGCCGCACCGAGGAGCACCAGGCCGGCTTTCAGGCCGTCCTCGCCGCCCGGCTGCGTGACGCGCACCTGCGCTACCCGGCCGACGCGTCGCTCGCCGGGCTCGTCGACGAACTGCGGAGCGCCAGCCGTTCGTTCGACTCCCTCTGGCGCACCCCGAAAACGGTCTCCGCCTACGAGAACCGCGCCGTGTTCCGCCATCCGGACGGTGGCGGCATCACGCTCGACGGCGCCCTGCTCGAGGTTCCCGGCGACGACCTGATGGCGGTCGTCCTCACCGCGGCGCCGGACTCGGCCGACGCGGCCCGGCTCGGCGAGGTCGTCCGCGCCGCCGGCGGCCCGGCGATCGTCAGGGTGGGCCAAACCGGCCCAGGCTGATCGCGCCCGCGGCCACGATCCTGAGGTCCATGTGGATCAAGGGTGCCGCGTGACCGACCTCACTTGCTTCGAATTCGAAGCAGCTGTAGCGTAGCCACCAGTTGCTTCGAACTCGAAGCAAAACGGTCTCAGCAGAGATGAGAACTCCGATGAAGGCAGTGCGCTTCCACGACTACGGCACCCCCGACGTCCTGCGCTACGAGGACGTCGAGCAGCCGGTTCCCGGAGCCGGGCAGGTCCGGATCCGCGTCGCCGCGACGTCGTTCAACTCCGTCGACGGCAACATCCGCGGCGGCTTCATGCGCGGCCCCATCCCGGTGGAGCTGCCCCACACCCCCGGCATCGACGTCGCCGGCACGGTCGACGCGCTGGGTGCCGGCGTCGAAGGCCTCCAGGTCGGCGACGCGGTCGTCGGGTTCCTGCCGATGGACGGCGACGGCGCCGCGGCGGAGTACGTCCTCGCGCCGGCCGAGGTCCTCACGCCCGCACCCGGGAACGTCCCGCTGGCCGACGCCGCCGCGCTGCCGCTGGTGGGGCTGACCGCGTGGCAGGCGCTGTTCGACCACGGCGAACTGCGGTCCGGGCAGCGCGTGCTGATCAACGGCGCCGGTGGCGCGGTCGGGAACTACGCCGTGCAGCTGGCCAAGGGGGCCGGGGCCCACGTCATCGCCACGGCGAGCCCGCGCAGCGGCGACGCGGTCAAGTCGGCCGGTGCCGACGAAGTCGTCGACCACACCACCACCGGGGTGAGCGCGGCGGTGACCGAGCCGGTCGACCTCGTGCTGAACCTGGCGCCGGTCGACCCGGCGGAGCTGGCCGCGCTGGTCACGCTGGTCCGGCCGGGCGGCGCCGTGGTGAACACGACGGTGTGGATGCCCGCGCCCACCGACGAGCAACGCGGCGTGCGCGGCATCGACCTGTTCGTCCGCAGTGACGCCGGACAGCTGGCGAAGCTGGTGGCGCTGGTCGACCGCGGGGAGCTGCGCGTCGAGGTCGCCGAGCGGGTGCCGCTGGCCGAGCTGCCGGCGCTGCACGCACGGGCCGCCGAGGGCGCGGTGCACGGCAAGGTCGTCGTCGTCCCGGCCACCGACTGACGCACGCCGGCACCGTTCAGAACAGGGTCGCGGGCCCGACCGGCTCCGGCTCGGGCAGCGCGTCGAGGCCGGGCACCAGCGCTCGCACGTCGTCGTGGAAGCGGCGGGCGAGCGCCGGCGCGTCGGCGTTGTCGGGGGTGTGCACGAAGACCGTCGGCGACCGGCCCTCGCGCAACCAGCCGGCGACCACCGCGGTCCACGGCTGCCAGCCCTGGACCGTCTCCTCGACCGAGTCCCGGCCCAGGTAGCGGACGATCGGCTGGTCGGTCAGCGCGCGCGTGCGCCGCGGCAGCCGCGGCTTCTTGCCCCAGGCGTCCTGCTCGGCCTCACTGGTCGGCGGACTCCCGAAGAAGACCGTGGTGTCGAACGGCACCCACTCGGCGTCCGCGTCGGCGAGCGTCCCCTCCAGCAGCGACGTCGAGCCGGCGTCGGTGAAGAACCCGGGGTGCCGCACTTCCACGGCGCGCCGGCGGCCGGCGGGGAGCCGGCGCAGGAAGCGGCCGAGGGCATCGACGTCCGAGGGGCCGAACGAGCCGGGCAACTGGGTCCACAGGACCGCTCGTTCCCCGAGGGGTTCGATCGCGTCCAGGAACGCCCGCATCTCGGCCTCCACCCCGGCGAACCGGCGCTCGTGCGTGACGAGCTTGGGCAGCTTGACCACGAACCGGAAGCCGGGGCCGGTCTGCCGCGCCCAGGTCGCGACGGTGTCCCGGGCGGGAGTCGCGTAGAAGGTGGTGTTGCCTTCGACCGCGTTGCACCAGCCCGCGTAGGCCCGCAGGCGTTCCTGCGCCGGCAGCGACGGCGGCAGGAACCGCCCGGGCCACGCTTTGTGGGTCCACATCGCGCAGCCGACCTGAAGACGTGCCACGGGCGTCAGCTCCCCGATCGTCAGTGAAAGCAGTTCGGTACCGGGACAATCATGCCCGCTCAGGCGCGGTAGCAATCGGCGACGGCGGCGAACGCGGCCTTGGGTTCCCACCGCAGGTCGGGGTACGTCTCACCGTTGCGCTCTTCGAGAACCTTGACGATGCCGAGGCTGGCCAGGTCGAGATCGTGGCGCGGATCGTCGGGGCGGTGCGGGAAGTTTTCGAGCGCGAAGAGGTGGACAAAGGTGCTGTCGACGCCTTCAGCGGCAAAGATCTCCAGCAATTCGCGCAGGTAGGTGGCCTGGCCGGCCTCGTCGCGGACGTAGTCGCCGGTCAGTCCGGCCGGGCGGCCGGTCTCGTCGTACTCGACGATCTCCATGCTGCGCGGGGCGACGTCGCCGGCCCCCCGCCAGGTGGCCGTGCCGAAACCGGTGATCGCGACCGGTTTTCCTTGCGCGACAAGGGTGCGCACGCCTTCTTGGAACCGGTCGGCCACCTCGGCGGTCCGGATGAGTTCGACCGCCATGATGTCGAAGACGGTCCAGTCGACGCCCTCGAACTGGATGCAGGCATAGCTGACCTTGCCTCGAAAACGCTCTCGGACCGCCGCGACGGCCTCGCCGAGGAAGGCGTTGAGGCGGGCGCTCGCCTCGGCGATCCGCTCGCCCCGGCCATCAGGCCGGCCCAGCAGCAGACCGAGCCGCTCTTCGATGCTGTCACCCGGCAGGAATCCCCGGTTCATGATGCTCAGTTCGACCCCGGTGACGAAAACGACTTCGGCGCCCTCCTGCCGGATCCGCTCCGCCCGCTGTGCGCAGTCGGTGAACAGTGACCGCATTTCCGCGGTCGTCAGTTCCAGTGGGTAGGGCGAGAACCAGATCTCCAGCCCCAGCTCCGCGGCACAGCGGGCCGCCAGTTCGAGCCGCTCCGGGTCGCCACCGACCAGGTGGACGGCGTTGCAGTGCAGGTCGTCCCGGATGATGGCCAGCTCGCGTCTGACGACGTCGAGATCGAAGTGCTCGCGAGACGTCCCGCCGTGGTGGAGAAAGCCGGTGTCGTACGCAATACCTTTGCCGCGCATGGGTTTTGGTCCTTCCTGGGGGGCACCGAGGACCGACCCTAGGCAGAAAAGTGCGTGCGCGCAAGTTTGCGCGCACGCACGGAGT
The DNA here is from genome assembly GCA_049998055.1 of Amycolatopsis sp. cmx-4-37. Taxonomy (GTDB): domain Bacteria; phylum Actinomycetota; class Actinomycetes; order Mycobacteriales; family Pseudonocardiaceae; genus Amycolatopsis. The sequence continues at coordinate 934,881 of JAEBEK010000001.1, forward strand.
CGGGGATACTGAGGCCGTGACGACACGACGGACCGGGCTGCGCGAGCAGAAGAAGCAGGCGACCAAAGAGGCGTTGCGCGAGGCGGCGTTGCGGTTGGCCCTGGCCCACGGACCGGAGGACGTGCGCGTCGACGACATCGCCGAGGCGGCCGGAGTCTCGCCGAGGACCTACAACAACTACTTCTCCAGCCGCGAACAGGCGATCGTCGCCGCGGTCACCGCCGAACGGGAAGCACGGGTCGGGGCGGCGGTGGCCGCCCGGCCCGCCGGCGTCGGCCTCGCCGACGCCGTGGTCGAGGCGATCGTGGAGCAGTACACCGACCCCGGCGAACCCACCCAGGCCGCGCTCCTGCTCATCACCACCCATCCCACGCTGCGCGAAGCGTTCGTCGACACCGCCACCGAACTCGAAAGTCCGTTGGCCGACGCGATCACCCCCCGCCTCGCCGACCCCGACGAGCACACCGCCCGCGTGCTCGCCGCGAGCGTGGCCGCCGCGGTTCGCGTCGCCCTCCAACGATGGCTGCGGCCGGCGGCCCCCTCCCCCGGCGGGCTCGTCGTGCCCTCCGGCTCACTGCCCGACTTGCTCCGCGCCGCGCTCTCCCCGCTCAGACCCGCACTCGACGCCGCGGGACGATGACCGCTCTCCCCGCAACGTCCCGCGCTGGAGCCGGGTGCCGAAGCGCCCCAATGTGTCGTTGGTCGCGTCCCACGCACCCGATGTGGCGTTCGGTGCGCCCCACGCACCGAACGCCACACCGGGACGCATCGCCGGACCACGGTCAACGAACCTCGGACGCGCGACCTAGGAGGCGACCGCGCGTTCGACGTGCAGGGCCAGGAACGCGTACACCCGCCGGACCAGCTCGGGTTCCCCGTCCAGGAGGTCGTAGCCGTGGTCCACGCCGCGGATGTCGTAGTGCTCCACCAACGCACCGGCTTCGGCGAGCTTGCCCGCGTACGTGACCGCCTCGGCGCGCAACCGGTCGTGCTCGCAGGTGAGCACCAGTGCCGGGGCGATGCCGGCGAGGGCGTCCGCGTTGGTTCCCCACGCCGGGGACGCCAGCGGGTCCGCGCGGCGGGCGGTGTCGGGGATGTAGGCGGTGTTGAAGACCTCGCCCATCCACGGCCGGATCACCACCCGGTCGTCGCGCGCGGGTTTGTCCGCGGCCGGGGTGACCAGGTCCAGTGGCGGGTAGTGCAGCACCTGCAACGCGACTTCCGGACCCCCGTCGCGCAGCGCGAGCCGGGACGCGGCCGCCGCTAGTGAGCCGCCCGCGCTCTGGCCGCCGACGCACAGCCGCGCGCCCGCCCATGCGCGATCGGGCGAGGCCGCCCACGTCAGCGCGTCGTGGACCTGCTCGCACGGCGCCGGGAACCGCCGATGCGGGGCGAGCACGTAGTCGACGTTGACCACGCACACCCCGGCGTGCTCGGCGAGGTAGCGGCACAGCGGGTCGTCGGCGATCGCGCCGCCCACCACGAAACCGCCGCCGTGGGCGTTGACGTAGACGCCGTTCGCCTTGCCCGGCGGGCGATAGAGCGTCGCGGGCATCGGGCCGTGTCGCGTCGGGACGGTGAGCTCGCTGGTGCGGCCCGGGATCTCGGGGAACAGCGGACGGGCCTTCTGCACCCGGGCAGCGCCCGCCGCCATCAGGCGGGCCACGGTGTCGGCGACGAACGGCTTAAACAGGATCGACACAGGCGGCCTCACTTCGTGCGGATCCGGTGGGACGGCAAGGGAACTTCCGGCCCGGGATGACTCATGGCCGGGTGGATCCGCGTCAGCCGGTCGGTGAACTCCTCGGGGTCGAGCGGGTCGGGCCCCTCCACCACCCAGGTGTTGACCAGCGCGGCGGCGCCACCGGTCAGGAACGCGGCCAGGTCGTCCACCGCTTGCTCATCGGTGCGCAGCCGAGCCGCGTACCGCCGGTTGAGGGGGACGAACAGCCCGGTCAGCGCCTTGTTCAGCGCGAACGCCGACGAGCTCGTCAGCATCGCGCGGTAGAACCGGCGATGGGCGGCGAAGTGCGTCGCCAGGGCCAGCGTCGACGCCCGGCCGCCGTCGGGACGACGCGTCAGGGGCTCGAGGAGCTCGCGCCGGACCAGGTCGAGGGCGGCCGCCAGCAGCAGCGTGTCGCGGTCGCCGAACTGCAGGTACAGCACCTGCCGGCTGACATCCGCCGCCGCCGCGAGGTCGGAAACCGGGATGTTCGCCGACTCCCGGGCGTCGACCAGGTCGACCGCCGCCCGCATCAACGCCGCCCGGGACCGGCGCACCCGGCGGTCCTTGGCCGGCGCGGCGGTGGTCCACTCGGCGCTCATCCCCTGATGATGGACAGGTGTCAAGAAAAGAGCAAGTGTCAGGCGCGCCGCTCGTCGCGGCGCACTGGTCGGGCGCCCGGGCGGGGTCGGCTACGCCTGTCCCGCGGCGGGGTGAGCCGGGACGTCAGCCGGCCGACCGCTTCCCGACGACGTCCGCGAGAGCCGACGCGACGAGGGCGACCGCCCGATCGTCGTCCCGGGCCAGGTGCCGCAGGGGTCCGTGGGCGATCGTCCCCGGCAGCTCGGCGAGCGCCTGGGCCACCCGGATCCGCACCGCGGAGTCCGCGGCGAGCTCGGCGACCAGCGCCGCCACGATCCGGTCCGCGCACCCCGGATCCAGCGACAGCGTGCCGAGGACCTCGGCCGCCTCGACGTCGCTCACGCCCTCGGCCACCATGCCGACGAGCGTCGGCACGGCCGCGTCCGCGCCCCGCGCGCCCAAGGCCAGCGCGGCGTGCCTGCGCACCGCCGGGTCCGCGTCCCCCAGCGCCTCCGCGAGCACCGCGTCCGCCTCGGCACCGGGCATGGCGGCGACCGCCCGGACCGCGCGCCGCCGGACGTCGACGTCCGGCGAGCGCACGCCGGGCGCCACGCTCGCCACCCCGTCCCCACCGGCCCGCGCGAGCGCCCACCGCAGCGCACCGGCGACGTTCGGATCGGCTTCCGCGAGCACCGCCCCGGCCAGCAGCTCGGCGGGCACCGGCACCTCCTCGGGCGCGGCCAGGACGGCCTGCTGCCGGCGCGCGGGGCTGGGCGAATCGAGCCCGTGCAGCAGCTCGACGATCCGCAGCACGCTCTCCCAGCCCGACGGCGCCGACGCATCGACCCGGCGAAGCCGCTCGAGCAGTTCCTGCTCCCGCTTCAGCCGCTCCTCGGTCCGCCGGATGAGGTCACCGACCAGCGCGGACGGCGCGAAGCCGGGATCCTCCAGCGCGCGGCCGATCTGCCGCAGCGACAACCCGAGGGACCGCAGGCTCTCCACGTGGAAGATCCGGCGGATGTCCTCGGCGGAGTACTCGCGGTAGCCGCCCACCGTGCGGCCGGTCGGCCGCACCAGCCCGAGGGTGTCGTAGTGCCGCAGCATCCGGGTGCTCACCCCCGAGCGGCGGGCCACCTCACCGATCAGCACCCGGCACCCCCGGCTCGTTCCGGGCCGAGCGCGACGACCCGCTTCGCCTCGTCGACCGCCAGGTCGAAGCCCGCGTCCGGGTCGCGCAGGAGCCGTTCCGTGGCGCGGGCGTGCGCACGCACCCCCGGGTCGGCACTCGCCGAGGCCGCCCGCAGGGCCGGTCCGGCCGGCTCCCCGAGCGCGACGAGCGCCCGGCTGAGACTCAGCTGCAGGCTCCGGTCCCCGCGCCCGAGCTGGGCGGCCAGGTCCGCGGCCAAGCCGTCGTGCTCCCCGGCGGGCGCGAGGATCACGGCGGCCCGCCACGCACTGCGCGCGACCTCCTCGTCGGGGTCGTGCAGCAGCGACCGCGTGAGAGCGGGCCACACGTCCCGGTCCCCGATCTTGGACAGCGTGTGCAACGCCTGGCTGCGGGCCTGGGGACGCCCGGACCGGAGTTCCGCTCGCAGCCGGGGTACCGTGCTCTCCGCCGGGTGGCGGGTCAACGCCCAGGTCAGCATGTCCCGCACGAAGAAGTCCGGTTCGATCGCGCACCGCGCCACCAGCGCGTCGACGAAGCCGGGATCGGGGTTCGTGCCGATCGCCAGGGCCGCCTGCAGCCGCGTGGACGAGTTCGCGGCGCCCAACGCGTCGAGCAAGCGCGTGTCCTGCGCATTCAAGTCGATCACCTCCTGCGCCCAGTGAAGACCTTGACACGCTGTCAAGGTCAAGCGCGACCCGGCGACCGGCCGCGTCCCGCTGTCCCACGATCGGCAGTTGCGAGCCTCCGCCGCCTTCCGCATCGATCGTTGCCGAAGAGATAGACTGCTTCGGTGGAGACTGGGAAGCGTCGCCCGACCGGCCGCCCGCGGGGATTCGATGCCGACGAAGCGCTCGAGCGCGCCCTGCTGGTGTTCTGGGAACACGGCTACGAGGGGGCCAGCCTGGCGACCTTGACCGAGGCCATGGGCATCTCCACCACCAGCATGTACGCCACCTTCGGCAACAAGGAAGAGCTGTTCCGCAAAGCGCTGGAGCGCTACACCGAAGGCCCGAGCGCGTACGTCACGCGCGCTCTCGAAAAGCCCACCGCCTTCGACGTCGCCACCGCGCTCATCGCGGGCACGATCCAGACGACCACCCGGCCGGCCGGCCCCCACGGGTGCCTGGGCGTCCAGGGTGCCCTGGCCACCGGCGACTCCGGCCGCGGAGCCCGCGACCTGCTCATCGGCTGGCGCGACGACGGCTACACCACCCTTCGCGACCGGTTCGAGCGAGCCGTCGACGACGGCGACCTGCCCCCGGAGGCCGACCCGGTGCTGCTCGCCCGCTACGTCACCACCCTCGGATACGGCATCGCCGTGCAAGCCGCGAGCGGGGTCACCCGCGACGAGCTCCAGGAGATGGCCGACGCCGCCCTGCGCGGCTGGCCCCTCCTCTGACGCCACCCCACTTCCGCAGCGATCGATGCGGAACCTGCTACGGTCGAGTTCTGCATCAATCGATGCAGAACTCGACGAGGTGGGCGGCCGACGCCCCCGACCGAGAGGACGCCATGACCGTCACCTTGATCACCGGAGCCAACAAGGGCATCGGTTTCGAGACCGCGAAACAGCTCCTGGCCCAGGGGCACACCGTCTACCTCGGCGCCCGCGACGTCGAGCGCGGCGAGAAAGCCGCCGCGGAGCTCGGCGCACGGTTCGTCCGGCTCGACGTGACCGACGACGCCTCGGTCGCCAGCGCACTGGCCACGATCGGCTCGGCCGAGGGCCGGCTCGACGTCCTGGTGCACAACGCGGGTGTCCTCGGCAGCGAAGCCCTCGACGGCCCCACCGCCCTGCGGGTGTTCGACACCAACGCGGTGGGGATCGTGCGCGTCACCGAAGCGGCCCTCCCGCTGTTGCGCAAGTCGCCGAACCCCACGGTGGTCACGGTTTCGAGCAGCGCCGGCTCGTTCTGGGCGGTGACCAACCCCGACCGGCCGGAGTTCCGGCTGCCGCTCGCGCTCTACTCCGCGTCCAAGGCCGCGGCGACCATGCTGACCGTCCAGTACGCGAAGTCCGAGCCGGGCATCAAGTTCAACGCCGTCGAGCCCGGCACCACGGCCACCGACATGACCGCGGCCTTCGGAATCGGACGCTCCCCGGAAGAGAGCGCGAAAACGGTCGTGCACCTGGCGACGCTCGACGTCTACGGCCCGACCGGGACGTTCCGGGACGAGACCGGGGAGCTGCCCTGGTAGGAGCGTGCGTCAGGCCGCCGGCGGTGGCACCACGAGGCCGGCGAGGCGCCTGATCCGGTCGAGGTCGACATCGGCCTCCAAGCGGGCCTCCTCCGGCACCTCGTCCGCGGAAGGGTCGATCCCGAACAGCAGGCGGGGAAGCGCCGGATGGACGACGAGGCCGATCAGCTCGTTCGCCGCCACCTCGGCCTCCTCGGCCGAGAGCCCCGAGGTCGCCGCCAGGTGTGCCGCGAGATCGCCGGTCGTGCCGCCGAAGACGACGTCGTGCAGTCCCGCCGCCAGCTCCGGTAGCCGGTCCGCCTCGGCGATGCCGAGGCGGACCATCCTGGCCACCGACGACCACCGCAGCAGCTGGACGAAGCGGCCGCAGTACCGCACGACCGCTTCCGCCGGTTCGTCGGCGTACTCGGCGGGCGTGCGCATCCGCTCGGCGAACAGGACGCGGACGCGCTCGACGACCGCGAGGAACAGGGCGTCCTTCGTCGGGAAGTGCGCGTACAAGGAACGCTTCGACGTTTCCGCGCGCGCCGCGATCGCGTCCATGGAGGTCCGCTCGAAGCCGTCCTCCAGGAACGCGAGCTTCGCCGCGTCGAGGATGTGCTCGCGCAGCGCTTCTCCGCGTCGGGCCATGGCGTCCACCTCAAAGTATACGGTACAGTCGAGTTTACTTCTGCTTCCCACCGATCGGAGCCATCATCCATGATCGTGATCACCGCACCCACCGGGCAGATCGGCAGCAAGCTCGTCACCACGCTGCTCCGGCGGAGCGAGCCGGTCCGCCTCATCGTCCGGGACCCCGGCAAGCTCCCCGCCGAGGCACGGGAGCGAGCCGAGATCGTCGTCGGCTCCCATCGCGATCGCGAGGTCCTGGATCGCGCCCTCGACGGCGCCGACGCGCTGTTCTGGCTCATGCCGGCGGCCGCGACGGCAAGCAGCCCCTACGAGGCGTACGTGACCGCCTCGATCCCGGGCGCCGACGCCGTCGTGCGCCACGCGGTGCCGCGCGTCGTGATCATCTCCGCGCTCGGGCGCGGATCGCAGATCTACGCCGGGCACGTCTCCGCGTCGCACGCGATGGAGGACCTCTTCCGCAGCACCGGCGCGCACGTGCGCGCACTGGCCCTGCCGACCTTCATGGACAACGTTCTCAGGCAGGTGGCCACGATCAGGAACGGGGCCATCTCGGGCACCCTTCCCGCGGATCTCACCATGCCGTGGATCGCGACGAAGGACATCGCGGCGCTCGCCGCCGAGTACCTCCTCGACCACACCTGGACCGGGCAGGACTCGGTCGAGGTCCTCGGTGGCGAGGACCTCTCGTACCTCGACGTCGCCGAGACCCTCACCGAAGTTCTCGGCACCCCCATCCGGTACCAGCTCGGAGACCGCGCGGCCGTCAAGCAGTTCCTCGTCGGCCGGGGCGTCTCCGAGGCGATCGCCCAGTCCATGATGGACATGGACCTCGCCGGCGAACGCGGGATCAACGCCACGCCGCGGACCAGCGGGAACACCACGCCCACCACGTTCCGCGAGTTCGCCGAAGCCACCGTCAAACCGGCCGTGGCCGGGTAGGTCTCAGAGCTTCAGGTCGAAGCCTTCGACGTACCAAGCTCCTTCGTGCTTCAGCATCTTGAAGGTGAGACTGAACGAGCCCGTGTCCCCGGTCGCCCCGATCAGCTCGAGGCTGTGCAGCGTCCGGCCGTCGAGCTTGACGGCCGTGTCCGGCACAGTCACCTCGGTGCCCTTCGCCGTCACCCCGGTCACCTTGACCTTTCCCTCCGGGGGCAGCTTGACGCCCGGCTTGGCCCAGGCCTCGTGCAGCGACTTGGCGCTCGCGAGCGCCTCCGGTTTCCGGCACAACGCTTCGGCGTCCTGGCCGGCGGGCAGCACGGGCGCGGCGGACAAGCACGCCTCCGTGTACTGCTCCTGCAAGATCTGGGTCACCCAGCGCTCGAGGGCGACCTGGAGGGTGTCGGCACCGGAGGCGGGCTGCGCCTGCGACGGCTGCGGGGAAGCGCTCGCGGGCGCGGCGGACGGGCTCGCCACCGGCACCGCCGACCCGCTCACGCCGGCCGAGCCGCACGCGGCCAAGCCCACGACCACCGCCGGCACCAGGGCCGCGAACCACCTCGTCATCGGCCGCCGAGCGGGTACCGTCACGGGGATTCCTCCTGCCTCAGCCGGTGTTCCGGCTGCGTGCCGGTATCGGCGGGAGCTTGGTGCGCGGCGGTCGGGACGTCAACCACCGCACGTGAACCCTGCCCTTTCGGACATCGACGGCCGAACGTCCGGCTCGGCCGGCTCACCCGGGCCGGCCGACGGCGGGGTACATCCGGTTGAACCGCGGGGGTGTGCAGGGCAGGTACCGTCCCGGCACGCCGTCCGCGGCGGCCGCCAGCCCGTTCATCGTCCGGGGTGCGGTGGCGGGCCAGTGCCCGGTGCGCAGCCGGGTCAGCATCCGGTCGATCGCCGCCTGCTGTTCGCCGGTGGTGTAGGTGCAGTGCCCGGCCGTCCGGACGTAAGCCTGCCGGAGCAAGGACGCGTTGCCCGCCCGGCGGACCAGGGCGCCGTAGGAATCCTGCTGGGCGACGGTCGAGATCTGGTCGCCGGTGCCGTTGACCGTGAGCACCGGGATCCGCAGGTCACCGGTGAAGACGATGCCCCGCTCGAGGTAGCGGACCGCCGCCGGGTCGGCGGACACGCGCGGTGCGGCGGCGAGCCGGCCGAGGTCGGCGCGCAGGTCGAGCCCGGCGCGGTCGTACAGCCGCCGCACGGCGTTCTGCTGACCCGGCTCGGCCGTCGTGAGCTGGCGCGCGTAGTCGACCCCGGTGTTCCACGACGGGTTCCCGCCCGCGAGCTGCTCGATGGCCCGCCGGCTGCCGGCCGCCTGCCCGAGGTAGGGCAGCGGCCCGCCCGCGAGGGCGAGGAACATCCCCTGCTCGACCCCGTCGACGTCGGCCGGCACCGGGGTCGGCGAGCCATCGGCGGCCAGCCCCCAGCCCGGCAGCTGGCCGATCGCCGCCGCGAGCGCGATGCGCGCCCGGCCCGCCGCGGTCGCCTGGGCCGCGGTCACCGCCGAAATCCACCGCTGCTGGGTGCCGGGGACGTCGGCGGGGATGCCGGTCACCGGGAGGGCGGTATCGCGGAACAGCAGGGTCTTGAGCGTGAAGACGGTGTCGAGCTTCTGGTTCCACTGCCCCACCGCCCCGCCGAGGCCGCCGCACATCGGCACGGCCGCGTCGAACCGGCCGGGGTACACCTGCGCGACCCCGGCGGCGACCATCCCGCCCATCGAGCGGCCTTCGGCGATCGCGTACCGCGCGTGGCCGAACGCGGCTTCGAAGCGGCCGAGCGCCGCCGCTTGGTTGTCGATGGCCTGCGCGATGTTCCAGCCGGTGATCGTGCGCGTCGTGCCGCCGACCGCGTAGCCGCGGTCCAGAAGGCTCGCGGTGAGTGCGCTCGACAGCCCGCCCGCGGCGAAGTCGAGGTCGACCAGCACGGCGCCGTTCCACCGGGCGGGTTTGGCGAAGGTGTAGGGCGTGCCGTCGGCCAGCTGCCCGTCGACGCAGCTGGCCGAGCCCACGCAGGGTGTTCCGGCGTCCGCCGCGGGGGCGGTGGCGGGTAGGGCGGCCGCGGCGACCACGGCCGCGGCCAGCAGGATGGTCCTGGTGCCCATGAAACGCTCCTGTCCTTTTCGGACGGTCAGGTCAGTTCGCCGAGCCACGCGGTCATCCGCGCGGTCAGGTCGTCGCCGGTGCGGGCGTCTACGTTGTCCGCGTGCAGCTCCAGCACGGGGATGCCCGCCGCACGCAGGGCGCGGGTCGTGAAGTAGCTGCCGCGCGCGTCGTCGGACACCAGGTGCACCACGCCGTGGACGCCGTGGTGGCGGGCTTCCTTGACGTACCACTCCGCCGACCACGGCGGGGTGTAGAGCTGGTCGCCGAACGCGGCGAAGCGGGCGGCCAGCGCGCGCAGGGGGTCGTCGCCGTAGCGCAGGTAGCCGTCCGCGGCGATGGCCAGGTACATCGACCACACGAAGACCGCGCCGTGCGACTCCTGGAACCGCCGGTAGAAGTCGAGGTCGAACCACAGCCCGCGGCCGACCCACATCAGCCGCAGCCGCTCGTCCGGGCACACCGCGACGCCGGCGTCGATCCGGTCGCGCACCTCGTCGTGGAACGCGCGCGCGGCGTCACGCGCCCATTCGGTGCCGCGGTGCCACTGCGGCACCATGACGCTCGGGATGCCGTCGGTGACGGCGATCGGGCACGGCCGGGCGGCCGCGACGAGGTCACGTGTCCGGCGGTTCCACTCCTGCTGCTCGTTGACCAGGTCCAAGACCTCGCGGAACCGCGTCTCGGAGAACACCCGGCCGGTGGTCTGCTCCAGGAACCGGATCAGCCCGGTCAGCTCGCCGGTCAGCAGGTCGAGCCGGTCGCTGCCGATGGCCTCCTCCCAGCGGTGCGGCACCAGCTCCCACCACCGCTCCGGGACCTCGTTCTCCGCCGCGCTCTCCAGGGCGTAGTAGGTGACGCCGGGCTGCGCGTCCCAGACGTCGAAGATCTTGCGCGACGCGTCCCCGGTCGTCTCGCCGAGCACGATCGACGGCTTCGGCAGCCCGCCCCACGGCGCCTGGCCGGGATCGGTCTCGAACGCCGACGCCAGCGAGGTGGCGCTGTACTGCTCGATGTAGTCGGGGTAGCCGCGCTCGCGCAGCAGGCCGAGGTAGCGCTGGGTCTGGCGTTTCGCCGCGACGATCGAGGCCCACCACTGGTTGACCACGTACGGGATGCCCATCGCGCGGAAGATCTCCTGGGGCGCGTCCGCGTTGACCAGCGCCAAGGGTCCACCGGCGTCGCGCACCCGGGCGAACCACTCGCGCTGGTAGGCGGTCGCCGTGGTCGCGGACGTCAGGCGGGCGCTCATACCGGCGCACCCAACGCGGCCAGCGCTTCGGCGGTCAGCTCGCCGTAGGGCTGGCGCTCGGCCAGGACCGCGCGCAGACCCGTCGCGGTCCGCTGCTCCGGGAAGTCCCACGGCGGTGCGTCGTCGTGGACGCGGGCGTAGGAGAACAGGACCTCCGCGCCGCAGGCGTGCGCGGCCGCGGCGGTGTGCGCGGCGCGCTGCCGGATGGACGCGCGCGGGGCGGTGGGGCCGTTGTGCTGGTACCGCTCGGCCAGCGCGAGTTCCGTCGGTGCCGCACAGGTTCGGGCGAAGAGCAGTTCGCCCCAGTCGTGGTCCTCCCCCGCGACGAGAAAACCGTTGCGCTCCAACGCTTGATAAACCGCCGGGTCGTCGTGGGAGCTGCCGGTGAGGAACAGCCGCACCCCCTCGACCTCGGGCAGGTCGGCCGCGAGCACCCGATCGACGAGCGCGGTGGCCTCCGTGACCGGCACCGCGGTGGTGGCGGCGACGATCTCCAGGAACCGGGTGCCGCTCAGCCGGTTCGCCCGGCGCAGGGCGGCGACCCGGCCGAGGGACCGCCGCAGGGCGTCGTGCGCGGTGATGGCCGCGGCGAGGTCGTCGTCGCCGATCGGCCGCCGGCGTCCCAGCCATTCGCGCAGCTGCGCGATCTTCGCGTGGACGTACCGGGTGGTCGTGTGGTGCGGTAGGTGCAGCACGTCGACCAGGCGCACCGGCGGCAGCCGCCGCTCCGGTTCGACCCGGTGCAGCTCCCGCAAGGCGTAGAACAGCCGCAACGAGGCTTCGCAGTCGCGGGAGACGACGATGGCTTCGAGCGGTCCGTAGTCCCCGGTGAGGATCCGCGCCAGGATCGACCGGGCGACCGGGTCCACGCCGCGGCCGAGGTAGCGGTCGCCCGACGCGCGGTCCTCGCCCGGCTTCCCGGCGAGCCGCAGCGGCCGCAGCCCCGCCGCGGTGATCAGCTCGACCGGGACGTCGGCCCCGACGTACCCGACGGTGGGCAGCCCGGCGCTCAAATCACGGCCTCCGCGACCAGCTCCGCCACCTGTTGTTCGGTGTAGCCGAGCAGCTCGCGGTAGACGTGCTCGTTGTGCTCCCCCAGCCCCGGCGCCGGCCGGTCGAGGGAGACGCGGGCGGCGGAGAACCGGATCGGCACGCCGGTCCCGGCCAGGTCGGCGACGGCCCCGTGCCGCGGGTGCCGCAGCGGCACGACCTCCTCGCGCGCCAGGACCAACGGGTCGCGGACGGCGTCACGCGGCTCGCGGACCTCGGCCGCCGGTACGCCTTCGGCGGTGAACGCGGTGATGATCTCGGCCAGCGGCCGCACCCGGCACCACTCCCGGATGAGCCCGTGCAGCTCGTCGGCGGCGCGGACGCGCTGGTCGCGCGTGCGGTAGCGGTCGTCCTCGGCCAGCTCGGGCCGGCCGATCGCCCGGAGGACGCCGTGGGCGAAGGCGTCGGTCGGCGCGCAGAGGGCGAGGTACCCGTCCAGCGCGGGCAGGATCCCGAACGGCGCCAGCCTCGGCACCATCGACCCGGTGCGCTGGGGCAGGCCGACCGCTTCGAAGGCGTCGAACGGCTCGCACGCGACCAGCGAGGTCAGCGCGCCGAGCATCGACACGTCGACCCGCTGCCCCTCACCGGTGTGCTCGGCCTGCAGCAACGCCGACACCGTGCCGACCACGGCGAACAGCGGCGCGAGGAGGTCGCCGATCGGCAGCCCGAACCGGACCGGCCCTTCGTCGGGCTCGCCGGCGGTCATCATCACCCCGCTCAGCGCCTGGATGATCGAGTCCATCGCCTTGCCGGAACCCGGACCGCCCTGGGCGCCGAACCCGCTGATCGAGGTGTAGACGAGCCGGGGGTTGATCTCCCGGACGTGCTCGTAGGAGATGCCGAGCCGGTCGGTGACCCCGGGGCTGTAGTTCTCGACGAGGATGTCGGCGTCGCGGACGAGGTCGGTGAACACGGCTCGCGATCGCGGGTTCTTCAGGTCCAGGGTGACGCTGAGCTTGTTGCGGCCGCGCAGCAGCATCGACACGGACAGGTCGTCCTCGTGCCGCCGGGCGAGGTTGAGCCCGTCGCGGCCGACGTAGGGCGCGTTGTTGCGGGAAGAGTCCCCGCCGGTGGCCGGGTTTTCGACCTTGATCACGGTGGCCCCGAGCCCGGCGAGCAGCAACGTCGCGTACGGTCCGGCGAGCGCGGTGGTCAGGTCGACGACGGTGCGGCCGGCCAGTGGCTGGTCGGTCATGCGGGAACCCCCTCGGAGAGATCGACGAGCACTTCGGTGCCGCGCGGGGTGAACCGGCCGTTGAGCCGGGCCCCGCGGGTGATGTCCTCGACGTACTTCGCCACGGCTTCGCCTTGCGGAGTGCCGCCGACCGGCACCGGCCGGCCGTGGTCGTCGATCCAACACGGCACGAACCCGGCTTCGCGGATCCCGGTCTCGTCGAAGCGGCAGAAGGCGATGGCGGTGTTGCGGCTTTCGGGGTGGAACGGGAAGAACGGCATGTCCGGGTCGGGCGCGAAGCCGTAGAGCTTCGTCCGGCGTTCGGCCCAGGCCCGCAGTTCGTCCGCGCCGACGCCGGCGCCCGGGGTCAGGGCGTGAGTCACGGTCACGAAGTTGCCGAGCCCGTGGTAGATCGGCCGTCCTCTGTGGACTTCGATGCCGCGCATGATGTGCGGGTGGTGGGAGAACACGGCGTCCGCCCCGGCGTCGATCGCCGCGCGCGCGACCGGGCTTTCGTACATCGCGACGACCATCGGGGTGTGCCCGACGCCCTTGTGCAGCGAGACGAGCACCACGTCGACCTCGGTCCGCAGGCTGCGGATGTCCTCGGCCATCGCCTCGAGGCTGTCGGGGTCGGCGAAGGTGTAGATCTTCGGCGGGCCGCCCGGGCTCGCGTGGTCGAGTTCGTAGTGGGTGAGGACGTGGACGTACGCGCAGCCGGGCTTGCGGGAGGTCGCCCACGAGTCGCGGGGGCCGACGCAGTTGTAGGACAGCACGCCGATCCGCAGGCCGCCGCGGTCGACGATCGCCGGACGCCGGGCCCGCGCGAGATCCGGCCCGGCTCCGGCCGTCACCATGCCTGCCGCCCGGGAGTAGGCGATCGTGTCGGCCAGTCCCCCGTCGCCGGCGTCGTAGACGTGGTTGCCCGCCAGGGTGACCACCGCGAAGCCGGCGTCGGCCACGGCTTTCAGCGCCTCGGGGTCCGCCGGGGGCGCGGGGACGTCGGTGCTGCGCTGGACCGCCGTGGTCGAGTGCGGCACCTCGACGTGCCCGATGGCCAGGTCCATCCCGCGCAGCACCGGCGCGGCCGGGGCGAGGAACGCCTCGGGGTCCGGCTCGTCCAGGATGAGGTCGCCGACGGCGCCGACAGTGATCACGAAACACCTTCCTTTTCGGACAGATGGCGGGACAGGAAGGCGCGCAGCCGGTCGGTCCGGGGCCGCGCGAACAGCTCACCCGGCGGGCCCTCCTCGACGATCCGGCCCGCTTCCATGAACACGCACCGGTCGGCCACCTCGCGAGCGAAGGCCATCTCGTGGGTGACGACGACCATCGTCGTGCCCGCCTCGGCGAGATCCCGCAGCACGGCCAGGACTTCGTCGACCAGCTCCGGGTCGAGCGCGCTGGTGGGCTCGTCGAACAGCATGATCCGCGGCCGGACCAGCACGGCCCGGGCGATGGCGACCCGCTGCTGCTGCCCGCCGGAGAGCTGCCGCGGGTAGTGGTCCTCGCGACCGGCCAGGCCGATGCGCTCCAGCAGTTCACGGGCTTCCTGCTCCACAGTGGACCGCTCACGCCCGTGGACGCGGATCGCCGCGTCGGTCACGTTGCGCAGCACGGTGAACTGCGGGAACAGGTTGAACTGCTGGAAGACCATGCTCATCCGGCGCCGCTGGGCGGCGATCCGCCGCTCGGTCAAGGGACGCAGGCCGGCCGGCGAGCGCCGGTGACCGAGCAGCTCGCCGTCGAGGTACATCGCCCCGCCGTCGATGGCCTCGAGCTGGTGGGCGCAGCGGACGAGCGTCGACTTGCCCGACCCGGACGGCCCGATCACCACGACCGTCTCCCCCTCGTGCACGTCGAGGCTGACCCCGGCCAACGCGGTCACCGCGCCGAACTCCTTGCGGACGTCGTCGATCCGCAGCACCGGCGCGCTCATCGGGCACTCCGGTGGCCGCGGGAGAACCGGCGTTCGAGCCGGCGTTGCCCCGCCGTCAGGACGGTGACCACGACCAGGTACCAGAAGCAGGCGACCAGCAGCATCGGCACGATCTCGTAGGTGCGGTTGTAGATCACCTGCACCGAGTGCAGCAGGTCCGACATCGCGATGACCGACACCAGCGCGGTGCCCTTGAGCACGTTGATGAACTGGCTGCCCGCGGGCGGGATGATCACGCGCATCGCCTGCGGCAGCACGATCCTCAGCAGCGTCTGGCCCGGCGGGTAGCCCATCGCGCGCGCCGCGTCGCGCTGGCCGGGGTCGACCGACGACACCCCGGCGCGGAAGATCTCCGCCAGGTAGGCCGACTCCACGAGCGACAGGCCGATCACCGCGGCCGTCAGCGGCGTGATGACGCTGTTGGCGTCCCACGTCCCGAACACCGGGCCGAACGGGATGCCGAGCGACAGTTTCGGGAGCAGGTAGGCGAGGTTGAACCAGAAGATCAGCTGCACCAGCGGCGGGATCCCGCGGAAGAGGCCCACCCACAGCGTCGCCACCCACCGGGCGGGCCCGAACCCGCTCAGCTGCATCGCCGCGACCACCCCGCCGGCCAGCGAACCGAGGACCATCGCCGCGACCGCGAGCAGCACCGTGGTGCCCAGGCCGGCCAGGACGCTCTTCTCGAAGAGGTACTTCGCCACGACGTCCCACTGGAACCGGTCGTTGCCGGCCAGGAAAACGGCCAGTTGCGCGGCCAGCACGGCCAGCACGAGCACGAACAGCCAGCGCAGCGGGCGGAAGCGGCCGCGGGCTTCGCCGACGTCGTCGCGCGCGGTCGACGTCTCCTCCACTGTGGACATCGCGGTCATTTCGCCGACGCCACGTCGAACAGCGGCTGCGGGACCGTCACGTCCTCGAGGCCCCAATGCCGCATGATCCGCGTGTAGGTGCCGTTGCGGAACAGCTCCTCGAACGCCTTCTGCAGGACCGGGCCGAGCTTGCCGGACTTCGGGGTGTACAGCGCGAGGTTGTCCTTCGTGGCGCCCTGCTCTTCGGTCTGGGTCACGTACTCGTACTGCCCCTTCTGCTGGGTGGTCACGTCGATCGCGGCCGCCTGGGTCATCCCGGCGGCCTCGGCGCGGCCGGACTTCGCGGCCAGCAGGGTGGCGTTCGTGTCGTCGAGCCCGATCACCTGCACGGCCGGGCGCTGCTGCTTCTCGCAGTACGTGGACAGCTTGGCGAGCTGGTCCGCCACGACGCTGGCGGTGACCACCGCGACGCGCTTGCCGCACAGGTCGGCGGCCTGCTTGACGCCGGCGGCGGAGCCCGCGGGGATCACGTAGGAGGTCCGGGTGGTCATCCACGTGACGGTGTCGAACTGCTTCTCGCGTTCGGCGGTGGCCTTGACGGGTCCGTTGAAGGCCTCGTAGCGGCCGCTGAGCATGCCCTGCAGCGCGGCCGGGAGCCCGCTGACGATGGTGGTTTCCGTGCGCACGCCCAGGAGCTGGCCGAGCGCCTGCTGGAAGTCGTGGTCGATGCCGGTGACGGACTTGCCGTCCGGGCCGACCGTGCGGTACGGCGGGTGCGAGTCCCCGGCGAACCGCAGGACGCCGGAATCCTTGACCGCCTGCGGGAGCTGGTCGTGCAACGCCGCGTCGGCGGTCAGGGCGGCGGCGGAGGGGGCCGGGGCGGCGCCCTCGTCGACCGTGCACCCGGCCAGGACGAGCCCCGCGGCGATCGCGGCGAGCGAGCTTCGACGCCATTGACGAAGAGAGGAACCCATGTCGTTTTCTTCCTGAGGAAGGCCGTCCGAAGGGGCGGCGCGGGAACCCGAGGGATCGATTGGTTGCTATCTGGTCGCCGATCGTCGCATGATGTGTCGCGTGTTTCAACCCCCTCGGTGCGGCCGACCGGCCGGCACTGCCACCATGGACACCCGCGGCGGGCACCCCCGTCCGGCCGCCGACCCGAACCCGGAAGAGGCAGGCGCGCGATGACGGCGACGCCCTCGGGGCCGCTGCCCCGCTCCCAGCAGGGAGCCGAGCCCCAGCTGCTCCTGACGTCCCTGCTCGGCGACTTCTGGTACTGGCGCGACGAGCACATCCCCTCGGCCGCCCTCGTGCAGCTGCTCGGCGAGTTCGACATCAGCCCGGCGAGCGCGCGGGCGGCGATCCGCCGGCTCGCCGCCCGCGGGCTGCTCACCGTGTCGCGCAGCGGACGGACGACGGCCTACGGAATCCCGGCGCGCACGTCCGAGGTGATCATCGAGCGCACGCACCGGATGCTGACCTTCGGCACGAGCGCGCCCGTTTGGGACGGCCGCTGGACCGTGGTCACGTTCTCGGTGCCGGAACCGGACCGGGGGCTGCGCACGGCGTTGCGTTCACGGCTGCGGGTCCTGCGCTTCGCCGCCCTCTACGACGGCGTCTGGGTCAGCCCGCACGACCTGACCGGGCCGGCGCTCACCGCGCTGCGCGAGCTCGATCTCCGCAGCGCGACGGTGTTCCGCGCCACCGAGGTCCCCGGTTCGGGCGCGGCGGTCGCGGCGTTCGACCTCGAGCCCCTCGCCCGGGACTACGACGGGTTCGTCGAGCGCTACGAGCAGGTGCTCACCGGCTTGGACGCCGGCCTGATCAGCCCGGCGCAGGCGCTGCACACCCGCACCGAGCTGCGGGTGGACTGGCGCCGGTTCCCGGAGACCGACCCCGACCTGCCCGCCGAGCTGCTGCCCGCCGGCTGGGCGCGCGACCGGGCCCAGAAGGTGTTCCTCCAGATCTACGACCGCCTCGGTCCGCTCGCCGAGCTGCGGTTCCGGCAGGTGCTCGCCGCCACCGACCCCGAACTGGCCGAGCTGGCCACCCACCACGACTCGGTGAAGGTGGCCGCGTTGTTCGCCGACCTGGGCGACCGCCACCCGGCCGGCGACACCCCGTTCGAGCAGGCCACCGAGGCGCGCCGCCTGGACGACGCGCGTCGCCGGTAAGGACGGCAGTTCCCGAGCCGGGCGTACGGGCACCTGGCCGAGCTCGGGCGGCGAAACTCGATCGAAACTCTTTGCGAGGTGGCGAACCACCGTGTTCTTCTGCTTGCGGTAAGTGATTCATCGACTCGTCCAGGTCACCGACGACCCTGCGGTGGGCAGCTCCTGGGCGCACGGCCCGTAAGGAGAACCACGCATGGCACAAAGTTCGTCGCGCCCACGTAGCGGATGGTGGCGATCGCCCGCCACCCGGGCACTGGCCGGAGTGGCCACCGTCGCCGCCACCGCCGCGGTACTGGTGACCGCTCCGGGCGCCGACGCCGCGGCCGGCACGCTCGGCGCCGCGGCCGCGCAGTCCGGCCGGTACTTCGGTACGGCGATCGCCGCGAGCAAGCTCGGCAACTCGGCCTACACCACGCTCGCGGCGCGCGAGTTCAACATGGTGACACCCGAGAACGAGATGAAGCCCGACGCGACCGAGCCCAACCAGAACCAGTTCAGCTTCTCTGCCGGCGACCAGATCTACAACTGGGCGATCAGCCACGGCGCCAAGGTCCGTGGGCACACCCTCGCCTGGCACGCCCAGCAGCCGGGGTGGATGCAGAACATGGGCGGCAGCAGCCTCCGCAACGCGATGATCAACCACATCCAGAAGGTGATGGCCCACTACCAAGGCAAACTCGCGTACTGGGACGTGGTCAACGAGGCGTTCAACGAAGACGGCAGCCGGCGCTCGTCGAACCTGCAGAGCACGGGCAACGACTGGATCGAAGTCGCGTTCAAGACCGCGCGCGCGGCCGACCCGTCGACCAAGCTCTGCTACAACGACTACAACATCGACAACTGGAACTACGGCAAGACCCAGGGCGTGTACAACATGGTGCGGGACTTCAAGTCCCGCGGCGTGCCGATCGACTGCGTCGGCCTGCAGGCCCACTTCACCGGCGGCAGCTCGGTCCCGAGCAATCTCCAGACCACGATCTCCAGCTTCGCGGCGCTCGGCGTCGACGTGGCGCTCACCGAGGTCGACGTCACGAACGCGTCCACTTCGCAGTACTCGGCGCTGACCCAGGCGTGCGTGAACGTCGCGCGCTGCGTCGGCATCACCGTGTGGGGCGTGCGCGACAGCGACTCCTGGCGATCCAGCGAGAGCCCGCTCCTGTTCGACGGCAACGGGAACAAGAAGGCCGCCTACAACTCGGTGCTGAACGTCCTCAACTCCGGCGGCGGAACGACCACCACACCCACCACCCCGACCACCACCCCGACCGATCCGACGACGACACCGACGACGACACCCACCACACCGGGCGGGGGCAGTTGCACCGCTTCGCTGTCGGCCGGGCAGTCGTGGAGCGACCGGTACAACCTCAACGTCTCGGTCAGCGGCGCCAGTTCGTGGACGGTCACCATGACCGTGCCGAGTCCCGCGCGGATCAGTGCCACCTGGAACGTCAACGCCACGTGGCCCAGCAGTCAGGTCCTCGTCGCGACACCCAACGGCAGCGGCAACAACTGGGGCGTCACCGTCCAGCACAACGGGAACCGGAACTGGCCCAGCGTCAGCTGCAGCGTCTCCTGAGAAGGCGCGAAGAGCCGTCGGCTTGCCGCCCACCCGGGCGGCAAGCCGACGGCAATGATGTTAGCGATAACACTCGCCTGGGAGAAGATCGTCATGAACAGAAGAACTATCCGGCCCCGGATCGCGGCGCTCGCCGCCGCGGCGACGGTCGCGGCGGCGTCGGTCGTGATGCTGGGCGCGAACTCGGCGCTGGCCGATGTCACCGGCGCGTTGCACGGTACCGGTTCGGGTCGTTGCCTGGACGTCCCGAACGCCGCCCAGGCCGACGGGACGTTGCTGCAAATCTATGACTGTTCGGGCGGCGCGGGCCAGCAGTGGACCTCGACGGCCGCGGGTCTGCTGACGGTGTTCGGTGGTAAGTGCCTGGACGTGCCCGGTGGCGCGGCCGCCGGTACCCGGGTCCAGATCTGGACCTGTCACGGCGGGGCCAACCAGCAGTGGCGGCTGAACTCCGATGGCACGGTGGCCGGGGTGCAGTCGGGGCTGTGTCTGGATGTCACCGGGGCGGGCACGGCCAACGGCACCGCGGTGGAGCTGTGGACGTGTCACGGGGGGAGCAATCAGAAGTGGACGGGTCTGTCGTCGACCCCGCCGACCACGACCACGACGGGGGGTGGCGGTAGCTGTTCGCTGCCGTCGTCGTATCGGTGGTCGTCGACGGGGGTGTTGGCGACGCCGAAGAACGGGTGGGTGTCGCTGAAGGACTTCACCAATGTCGTCTACAACGGCAAGCACCTGGTGTATGGCTCCAACGTGTCGGGCTCGTCCTACGGTTCGATGGCGTTCACTCCGTTCACGAACTGGTCGGACATGGCTTCGGCCGGGCAGAACGGGATGAGCCAGGCGGCGGTGGCGCCGACGTTGTTCTACTTCGCGCCGAAGAACATCTGGGTGCTGGCGTATCAGTGGGGGGCGTGGCCGTTCATCTACCGCACGTCCAGCGACCCGACCAACCCCAACGGGTGGTCGTCGCCGCAGCCGTTGTTCACGGGCAGTATTTCCGGTTCGGGTACCGGTCCGATCGATCAGACGTTGATCGCGGACGGGTCGAACATGTATTTGTTCTTCGCCGGTGACAACGGGAAGATCTACCGGGCGAGTATGCCGATCGGGAATTTCCCGGGGAGTTTCGGTTCGTCGTACACGACGGTGATGAGTGATACGCAGGCGAATTTGTTCGAGGCGGTTCAGGTGTACAAGGTGCAGGGGCAGAGCCAGTACCTGATGATCGTGGAGGCGATGGGTGCGAACGGGCGGTATTTCCGGTCGTTCACGGCGAGTGGTTTGGGTGGTTCGTGGACGCCGCAGGCGGCCAGTGAGGGCAATCCGTTCGCGGGTAAGGCCAACAGTGGTGCGAGCTGGACCAATGACATCAGTCATGGTGATCTGGTGCGGGCCAATCCGGATCAGACGATGACGGTCGATCCGTGCAATCTGCAGTTGTTGTATCAGGGCAAGTCGCCCTCGGCGAGTGGTCCGTACGACCAGTTGCCGTGGCGCCCGGGTGTCCTGACGCTGCAGCGCTGACCGGCACGCGTACCGGGGCGGGATCCCAGCCTTCACGGGCTGGGGTTCCGCCCCCGATTTCGCCGGAGGGCAGGGACGGCGGGTGATCGCCGCCGTGTTCTCCGGCCCGCGAGCAGCGTCGCCTGAACCGGCGAGGCCGCCGTGGCCGAGCCCGGTGGCCGGGTAGGCTCCGGCCGACCGCGTTGAGGGGGGCTTCGATGTCGAGATTCGCCAAGCCGGCACTGTGGACGATCGGGACCCTCGTCGCCGGCGGGCTCGTGTTCTGGCTGGTGCTGGCGCTGAACATCCCGTACCGCGGCACCGCCGCGCCGGAAACCACGACGGCGAGCACTCCGGCGCCCACCTCGGTCGCTCCGGTGCCCGCCTCGGCCCTTCCGGCGGAGATGTCCGCGTGGGTCACCGACGTCCGGCCGGGTCCGGACGACCACAGCGCGGTGCTGCACGTCGACCTGCCCTCCTGCGCCGTCCGGCCGCACACCCGGGTCACCGAGTCCGCCCACCGCATCGACGCCGTCGTCCTGTTCCAGCCGGCGGACGGCGCGGGCTGCACCCAGGTCCCGGCCGACTTCCCGGTCAAGACGGCGGCCCCGATCGGGAAGCGGCCGGTGATCGTCAACACGGAGGACACCTGGGGCCTGGTGGCCGGCGGCTGGAAGAAGTGCGACAAGATCCTCGGCTGCGAACCGCCCGCCGACCACTGCGATCAGGCGTGGATCGTGCAGGCGGAGTTCAGCGCGGAGGCCGAGCATCCGGGAACCACGCGGGCCTGCGACCAGAACTGGCTGATCCACGACCTGCAGCGGCACAGCGGCCAGGCCCCGAACCGGGTCGCCTACCGCTGGGCCGGCGGGGGCTGGGTGAGCTTCGCCTCGGCGAAGGGCGGTGGCTGCGGCGAATTCCTGGCCGCCGAACCGAAATTCCCCACGGTCCTCTGCCGGGATCTCACTCCGCCATCGTGAGGACGACCGGGTGTGGTGAGCAACGACGAGTGCGTTGCCCCGCGCCAGGCCGGTCGGCCTCGCGCCGGCGTCACCTGTTCTTCTTCTGCCGAAGCGTTCGTCAGGGGACGAGGAGGCCGACCGCGGTGGCCATCCGGCCGAGGTACGCCTCCCGGGTTTCGACCTGGTGCTTCACCCCGATCGATGCACTGATCAACGTCTGGGCGACACCCATCGCGGCCTTTCCGCCCAGCGCCGCGACGACGAGCCCTTCGAACCGCTTCGGTGCCGTGTGGACGATCGGTCCGAGCAGCTCCGGGTTCTGCTCGATCACCACCGGGACGTCCCGGCTCATCGGGCCGACGTACCGGCCGGCCCAGCGGTCGAACGCGCCGATCAGCCGCTCCCGCACCGGTTTTCCGGTGTCGGCGAGCATCTCCTCGGCCGCGGTGAGGTCCTGCTCGATCGCCCGGGTGACCGCCGCCCGAAACAGGTCCTGTTTGGACGAAAACAGGAAGTACAGGCCCGGCCGGGAAATCCGGGCCGAGCGCGCGACTTCGTCCATCGACGTCTTCCGGTACCCGTGCCGGGCGAACGTCAGCAGCGCCGACTCGAGCACCGCGTCCCGGCGACCGGTCTCGACGGCGTCCGGGGCTTCGGAAACGGCCATGACGCCAACTGTACGGCGATCGGCCTCACTATACAAGTTCCGTCTAGTCTGTATAGTCCGATGGATGACCACCCCCGAGCTCATCACCACGCCGTTCACCGCCGCCAGCACCGCCGACGACGTCTTGGCGGGCGTCGACCTCACCGGCGTCCGCGCGATCGTGACCGGGGCGTCGTCCGGGATCGGCGCCGAAACCGCCCGCGCGCTGGCCGCCGCCGGGGCCGAGGTGACCCTGGCCGTGCGAAACCCGGCCGCCGCGCTCCCCCGGTCGCGGGTCGCCCGGCTCGACCTCGCCGACCAGGCGTCGGTCCGCCGGTTCGCGCGGGAGTGGGACGGACCCCTGCACCTGCTGGTGAACAACGCGGGCATCGTCACCGGCGGGCCGGCCCACACCGGGCGAGGCTGGGAGCTGGCGTTCGCGACGAACCACCTCGGCCACTTCGCCCTGGCCACCGGCCTGCACCCGGCGCTCGCCCGTGGCGCCGCGGACCGCGGCGAAGCCCGGATCGTCTCGGTCAGCTCGACGGCGCACATGCGCGCCGGCGTCGACTTCACCGACCTGCACTTCACCCATCGCGCCTACGACCCCCAAATCGCCTACGCGCAGTCGAAAACGGCGAACTCGCTGTTCGCGATGGAAGCGACCCGCCGGTGGGCGGCCGACGGCATCTTCGCCAACAGCGTCAACCCCGGCGGGGTCGCCACCGGACTCCAGCGGAACTTCACCCCGGCGCAGAAGGACTCCCTCGCCGCGGCCGAAGCCGCGGGCGTCTTCACCTACAAGACGGTCGAGCAGGGCGCGGCGACGAGCGTCGTCGCCGCGGTCGCGCCCCAGTTCGCCGGCACCGGCGGCCACTACCTCGACGACGCACAAGAGGCGTACCCCGTGCCGGACGACGCCGAACTCGCCGACCACCCGCACGGGGTCAAGGCCTGGGCCCTCGACCCGGCCGCCGCAGAGCGCCTTTGGGAAGTGTCGGCGAAGCTGACCCGGGACTGACCGCCGCGGCTACTCCACTGTGGACAAAGGCTCGCCGTCGGCGCCGGCACCTCGGCGATGCCGAAGCCCCCGTCACCACTTGCCCTTCTTCTTGTCCTTGAAGTATTCGTCGACCAGATGCTGTTTGATCTCTTCTTCTCGGCCCGCATACCGCGGGTCTTCCCTCAACTTCTTTTCGATTTCGTCGAGAGCCGGGTTGTTCATCGTATTGCCCCGCCGCTCCGGGTTGGTGTTCACATCATGATAACGGAAGGCGCTCGAGCCCTCACCGGCAAACCGGACGAGATCGCGGCGCAGTCGCAGACGTGGAAGAACATCGCCAAAGAGCTCGGGGACGTGTCGGTCGAGCTGACCAACCTGATCAAGGCGGACGTGCAGGACTGGAAGGGACCGAAAGGGAGGAATAAGTGTGCCAGGCTGATTTCGGCAGGACCCTGCTTTCCCTTCGACCGCAAGGCACCTACGGGTAACCAATGCCAGGGCCATAACGCATCAAAATTCGCGCCCACTCGCCTGACTACGCCAAAGCGATCACCGGGATCAGCCGATCCGTTTTGTTCTTGTACTCGGTGAAGACCGGAGCGCGGGATTCCTGCTCGTTCCAAAGCGAGTCACGCTCGGCGCCGGTCAGCACGGTGGCCGTGCAGACGCGCTGCTCGATGCCGGTCGCCGTGCCGATCTCGATGCGCACCCGCGGCCGGGCCAGCAGGTTGTGGTACCACGCCGGGTTGTGGGCCCCGCCGCCGTTCGTGGCGAAGACGATCCGGCGGTCGCCGTCGGGCAGGTAGCCCACCGGCGTGGTGGACTCGCGGCCGGTGCGCGCGCCGACCGTGGTGAGCAGCAGCAGGGGGACGTCGGCGAACACGCCGCCGACCTTGCCGCCGGCGGCGCGGAACTCCGCCATGATCCTCGCGTTCCACGACGCCATGTCCGGGTCGCTGTAGCGGTCGGTCATCGGCGCACGCTCGCCACCACGTCGGGGAACGACTCGGCCAGTGCCTGCGCGTCGGGGAGGGCGGCGATCTCGGCGGCCACCGCCTGAGCACGGTCGCGCACGGCCGGGTCGGCGGCCTTCTCGAGCGTGTGCGCGAGATCCTCGCCGGGGCGCGCGGCGACACCCACGCCGGCGGCGGCGACGAGCTCGGCCTGGATGAACTGGTCCGCGGCCTGGGGCACCACGATCAGCGGCAGCCCGCGCGAGAGACCGGACAGCACGCTGCCGGCGCCGCCGTGCGTGACCATCAGGTCCACGTGGGACAGCAGCCGGGCCATCGGGGTGTACGGCACCAGCCGCACGTCGTCCGCGGCGAGGTCCGCCAGGTCGTAGTCGGCGGCGGACCGGCCGAGACCGACGGTGACCGCGACCTCGAAGCCCTGCCCCGCCAGCGCCCGCACCACCGGCGAAACGATTTCGGGCGCGGTGAAGTGCGTGCCGAAGGTGACGAGCACCCGCCCGCGGCCCCCGGCCGGAGCGTCGAAGACCGGTGGCGCCGGCGGGCGGACCGTGTGCGGCTCGGGACGCAGCGGCAGCCGGTCGGCCGGCGGCTGCCAGCCGGGGAACTGCAGCGCGGGCGGGCAGATGTCCAGGTACTTCCGGCCGACCGCCCCGAGGGGACCGTCGACGCCGAACTCGGCGTACCGCGGTGCGGCCGCCTCGGCGAACGCCTTGAGGAGCTCGGGTGGGTACCCGGGGCCGAGCGCGTGGGTGAGCAGCGGGACGTCCAGCGCGGCCGCGACCAGCGGGCCGACCAGGTCGGTGGCTTCGTGCACCACGACGTCCGGCCGCCACCGCCGCGCGGCACCGAGGGATTCGGCGCCCGCCAGCGCGACCCGGACGTCGCCGAACAAGGTCGCGGCCATCGCGGCGGTGGGCGCCGCCGTGCCGTCGTCACCGTTGCGGCGCGCGGACTCGGCGAACACCGCGTCCATCGCCGGCCCCGCGGCCACCAGCTCGAGCGGCTCGTTCTCCAGCGAGGGCGCCAGTGCGCCGGCGGTCAGTACGCCGACCTGGTGGCCGCGCGAAGCCAAGGCCCGCCCCAGCGGCAGGAGGGGGAACAGGTGGCCGTGCGCGGGCACAGTCGACAAGAGGATTCGCATATTGATCAGAGTAGCGTTCTTGTCAACTAAGCTGGCTTATAGTCATTGCCGTGTCCTCCGCCCCGTACCACTCGCCCCGCCGCCAAGAGGCCGCCGCGCAGACGCGGCAGGCCATCCTCGACGCCGCGCGCCGGCTGTTCGCCGAGCGCGGGTACGCCGCGACCACCATCCAGGAAATCGCCTCGGCCGCGCGGGTGGCCGTGGCGACGGTGTACGCGAGCGTGGGCGGGAAGCCGCGGCTGCTGGACGAGCTGGTCACCAGCGCGGCGGCCGACACGCGCCTGCAGGAGGCGGCCGACCGCGTCGCCGCGGCCGAGGACCCCGGGGAAATCCTCCGCGGCTGCGTGGCGGCCGCGCGGTTCGGCGCCCAGGAGTACGCCGACGTCTTCGAACTGATGCTCACCACGGTCCGCACCGACGACGGCGCCGCGGCCGCCGCGGCCGGCGCCGAGCGAGACTTCCGCGGCGGTCTCGGCCAGGTCGCGGCGCGCCTGCGGGACCTGGGCGCGCTGCCGGGATCGCCCGACGAGGCGGTCGACACCCTGGCGTACTTCCTGGGCTACTCGTCCTGGCGCCGGCTGGTCGAAGACTTCGGCTGGAGCTACCCGGCGGCCGAGACGTGGCTGGTGGACCGGATCGC
Source organism: Amycolatopsis sp. cmx-4-37 (assembly GCA_049998055.1). Taxonomy (GTDB): domain Bacteria; phylum Actinomycetota; class Actinomycetes; order Mycobacteriales; family Pseudonocardiaceae; genus Amycolatopsis. The sequence goes on from JAEBEK010000001.1 coordinate 961,082, forward strand.
GGAGGCGCTCCGGATCGGCCACCGCGGCCCGCGTCGAGCCTGAGCGAGCGGATCCGCTCGGAGGGCATCGAACGCCCGGTGCGCGGAAAGAACTACTCCGGCCACTTCGGCGTGCCCCCTGCGCGGGCGCACTCCGGCGAGCGCCCGCCCCGGCGCGAACTGGGTCTGAGCTGCGAAGCCGAACCCGAGCAACTCGTCGTCCGCGAACAACGTGCCGCCGAGATAGCCGATCAGGGCGGTAAACGCTCCCTACACGGCGATCCTCGGCACCGCCGACGACTTCGGCCGGGTGCAGGCGCTGGTCGAGGTGTTCTGCGACCCCGGCGCCCGCCGCGAGGAGGTCGTCCGGTTGCTCACCGCGAAACCCGAAGTCCGGCCGGCGTACACGACCGCGGGCGAAAGTGATCTCGTCCTGCTGGTCCGGACCGACGACGCCGGCCACCTCGCTTCACGAGCTGGGGCAACCGTCTCGGCCGGTCACTCTCGAGAGTGATCCCGGGCGACGCACCCCTCTCTAGGGTCGATCGCATGACCGTCACCGAACAACCCGTCGGCGAGAGTTTCCTGGCGCGCCACGTCACTCAGTTCTTCCGTGACACCGGCTACCTGCTCTCCGGCGTACCGCTGGCACTGGCCGCGTTCACCTTCGCGGTCGCCGGCTTCTCCTTCGGCGTGAGCTTGCTGGTTCTCGTGCTCGGCGTGCCGGCTCTCGCCGCGACGCTGCTCGGTTGCCGCTTCCTCGCCTCGATCGACCGCCGGCGCATCGAAACCCCCTTGCGGCGCTCGTTTTCCGCACCCGCCCGGCGGCAGCCGCCGACCGGCGGCGGCCCCTGGCGGCGTTCGCTGGCGGTGCTTTCCGACGCGCGGAACTGGCAGGACCTGGCTTACGCCGTCCTGCGGCCGATCCCCGCGATCGCCGGCTTCTCCGTCGCGCTGACGTGGTGGGTGGGCGCGCTGGCCGGTCTGCTGGCGCCGATCCGGATCCGGCCCGTGTCGATGCCGCTCTACTCGCTCGGCGAGCAGCTGTTCGGTCGCGGCAGCCTGGGCAGCGGCTGGGCGAACTTCGCCTTCGGCCTCGTCTTCCTGGTGACCCTCGTCCCGGTCGTGCGGGTTTCCGCGCTGGTGGACGCATCCGTCGCCCGAGTGCTGCTTCGCGCGGTCGATTCCCCGTGTCCCGCTTGAGGCACGTCCAGGCCACCCGGCTCCGCGCGGCCGTCGGCCGGTACCGTTCGATGCCCGCGGCGATCAGGGACGCAGCGATCGCCGCGGGGATCGCGGTACCGGCCTTTCTCCCGTGGCTGGCCGACAAGGGCACCGCGCTGGGGTGGCCGGTCGCGCAACGGCCGTTCGACGCTCTCGCGGCGGCACTGGTCCTCGCCCACGCACTCCCCCTGGCGGTGCGCAGCCGGGCCGCCGGCCTGTGCCTGGCGGTGACGTCTTCGGCGTTCTTCCTCTACCAGGTTCTCGGCTACCGGCCGACTTTCGCGTCGGTCGGCTTGTACATCGCGCTCTACAGCGCCGGAACCCTGCAGGCTCGGTTCCGGGCACTTTCCGCCGTCGGCTGGGTCATCGCGTACGCCGGCTTCGCGGCCTGGCTGGTCTCCGCCGGATCTCCCTTCCCGCCCAAGGACTTCCTGCTGTTCTTCGTGCTGCCGGCCGGGTGCTGGCTGCTCGGGTCGTGGTCGCGTGGCCGCCTGCGCGAGCAGGCACGGCAGAACCACGAACGCAGTGAAACGGAGCTGCGGGAGGAACGGGAACGCATCGCCCGCGAGCTGCACGACGTCGTCACGCACCACGTGACGGCGATGGTGATGCAGGCGGACGCCGCCCACTACGTGGCGGCCGACGACCGCGCCAAACTGGTCGGCGGGCTGACGGCGATCGGCACCACCGGCCGCCGGGCGATCGCCGACCTGCGCGAGCTCCTGGAGGTTCTCACGCCGCGTCACGACGCGCGCCTCGCCGCCAAGGAGCCCGCCATCGGCCGGCTCGGTGATCTCGTCGAGCAGACCAAAGCGGCCGGGCAGCCCGTCGAGTTCGTCGAGGACTACCCGGCGCACACGGCTTCCGGCCTCGTCCAGCTGACCGCGTACCGCGTGGTGCAGGAAGGCCTCACCAACGCGCTGAAACACGCACCGGGCCGGCGGACGAAGGTGATCGTGCGCGGCGAGGCGGACACCGGGTTGGTGGTCGAGGTGACGACCGCCGGTGGGGTGCGCGACCATCCGGTGGCGCCCGAAGTCCGGCACCCGGTGCCGGGCCGTGGTCTCGCCGGCCTGAGCCGCCGGGTCACCCTGGCCGGTGGCGAGCTGGTCGCCCGCCGCGGCGACGACGGTGGGTTCGTACTGGGTGCCCGCCTTCCTATTAGGACGGAGCACCGATGACCGACGCCCCCACCCGGATTCTGGTCTGCGAGGACCAGGAACTCGTCCGCGCGGGATACGTGACCATCCTGTCCGCCCAGCCCGATTTCGAAGTCGTCGGCGAAGCCGAGAACGGACTCGAGTCGGTCGCGCTGGCCGAGCGGCTCGCACCCGACGTCGTCATCATGGACATCCGGATGCCGTTGCTCAACGGCATCGAGGCCACGCGGCGCATCGCGGGCCCGGATGCCGCGAACACCCTGAAGGTCCTGGTGGTCACGACGTTCAACCTCGACCAGTACGTCTTCGAGGCGCTGCGGGCGGGGGCCAGCGGCTTCCTCCTCAAGGACGCCCCACCGCCGGACGTGATCGCGGCGGTGCGCACGATCGCGTCCGGCAACGCGTTGCTGGATCCCGAAGTGACCCGCCGGCTGATCGGCCGGTTCGGTGACCGGATCAAGCACCGGGACGAGAACGGCCGGAAGATCAGGGACACCCTCGCGCCGTTGACCGACCGCGAGCGGGAGGTGCTGAAACTGATCGCGGAAGGACTGTCGAACGCCGAAATCGCCGCGGCGCTCTTCATCGGGGTCCAGACGGTGAAGACCTACGTGTCCCGCATCCTGACGAAACTCCACCTGCGCGACCGGGTCCAGGCCGTCGTGTTCGCCCACCGGATCGGCCTCGTGGTGCCCGACCACAGCTGACCGCTGCCGGGATCACTCCCGAGAGCGATGCAGCTGGGTACCGCCGGGTGACGGCAAACCCGCCTCTTCCGAATAGCTTTTCCTTATGAGCAAACAAACCTGGATCGGCCTCACCGTCACCCTGCTGGCGGCGGCCACCCTGACGGCGTGCGGCGGGCAAGGCGGCTCCCCCGCCGCGCCTCGGCCGTCCGTCACCCCGCCGTCGTCGATCGACCACGCCGGGCTGCCCCTGTGCGACATCCCGGAAATGCCCACCGCCAAGTGCGGGGCCATCAAGGTCCCGCTCGACCGCGACCATCCCGAAGCCGGCACGACCTCGGTCGCTTTCGCCCTCGTACCGCACAAGGACCAGTCGAGCCCGGCCGTGGGCACGGTCGTCACCAACCCGGGCGGACCGGGCACCGGGGCGATCGACCTGACCGGCCACTTCTACGCCGACGGCCTGGCGCCGATCCTGGACAAGCGGGACCTCCTGCTCATCGACCCCCGGGGAGTCGGCCGGTCCGACGCCCTCCGGTGCCCGGCGCTCGAGGACCTCACCCGGATCTTCCAGGACGTCGACCGGCAGCGCGCGGCCATCGGGGAATGCGGGCGGCAGCTCGGGGCGAAAGCCGCCCACTACGGCACGGCGGCCGTCGCCGACGACTTCGAGGACGTCCGGACCGCGCTCGGGATCGACCGGCTCGATCTGCTGGGCGACTCGTACGGGACGTACCTCATGACGACCTACGCCGCGCGGCACCCCCAGCACGTCGAGTCCGTCGTGCTGTCCGGCGCTTTCCCCATCCACACCGGCAACGACCCGTCCGGGCTCGTCGCGCTCCAAGCGGTGCGGCGCGCGGTCGGCCTGGTCTGCGACCGGACGAGCTCCTGCGGTGGTGACGTCGTCCTGCGCGACCTGGCCCAGCTCGCGACGCGGCTGCGCGAGAAGCCGGTGACCATGGACGTCACCTACCAGGGCGAGAACCACTCCGTCCGGCTCGACGAGTGGCAGCTCGCGGGCACGGTAGGCAAGATCTACTCGGGCCCCGCCGACGTCGAAACCAAGGTGGCCCTGGCGAAAGCCCTGGCGGCCGCGCGTGCCGGTGACCTGGCACCGGTGCGGGAGCTGGTGCGTGCGCACCTGACGACCAAGGCGGACACGTACTCGATGGGTGCGAACCTGGTTTCGGAAGCGGCGAGCTGGGCGACCACCTGCCACGACTACCCGCACGACTTCAAGCTGACCGATCCGGTCGGGCTCCGGGAGACCCACTTCAAGCAGGCACTGGCCGGCGAGCAGGCCGGCCAGTTCGCGCCCTTCTCGCCCGAAGCCTGGCTGACCCGCGACGACTACGACGCCGGCTTGTGCCTGCGGTGGCCGGCCGATTCGTCCGCGGCGGCGCCCGTTCCGGACGGCAGCCGGCTGCCCGACGTGCCGGCGCTGGTCCTCAACGGCGATCTGGATGCCAACACCTGCAGCGTCTCCGGACGGGAGACGGCCGCCCAGTTCCCCCGCGGCAAGTTCGTGGAGGTGCGGGACGCGGGCCACACCGCCATGGTCACGCCGCAGGGAGCGAAGCTCGCCATGGAGTTCATCGCGCAGAACAACCCGTGAGCCGATCATCACTCGGCGGTGCCCCGGCCCGGCAGCCGGGCACCGCCGAACTCGGTGTCAGCTCGGCACATTCGTACCTTTCGGGAAGCATCGAGCACACCCTCGGGCCGGCGTCTGGCCGCCCTATACTCGCCGGATGCGTCGCTCGTTGCCGGTCCCATCGAGAGGGCGTGGCGCCGCCTCGGCTTGGTACCGTTCCCTTCCCGCCGCGGTCAAGGACGGTTCGCCGGCGGTTTGCGTCACGGCGTTGTCGTTCACGCCGGGCTTCGCCGACAAAGGCACGATCCTCGGCTGGCCGACGCCCCAGCGGCCGTTCGACCTGGCGGCGATCGTCCTCGTCCTGGTGCAGGCCCTCCCCTTGGTGTCACGCAGCCGCAGCGCGACGTCGAGCCTGGCGCTCACCTCGTCGGCGTTCTTCGTCTACCAGGCGCTGGGATATCGTCCGTCGTTCGCGTCCCTCAGCCTCTACCTCGCGCTCTACAGCGCCGGAATGCTGCAGGACCGGTTCCGGAGCGCCACGATCGTCCTCTGGTGCACCGGGTACGCCGGTTGCGTCGCCTGGATGCGGTCCGCCGGATCACCGTTCCCGGTCGGGGACTTCCTGTTGTTCTTCGCTCTCCCCGCCGGGTGCTGGTTGCTGGGCACCTGGTCGCGCGGCCGGCTGCGCGACCAGTCTCGCCGGAGCCGCGAACGAAGCGACGCCGACCTGCGGGAAGAACGCGAACGCATCGCGCGGGAGCTGCACGACGTGGTCACCCACCACGTGACCGCGATGGTGATGCAGGCGGACGCCGCGCAGTACCTCGAGGCGGGCGACCGGGCCAAGCTCGACGCCGGGCTGACGTCGATCGGCTCCACCGGCCGCCGGGCCATCGCCGACCTGCGCGAGCTGTTGAACGTCCTCACCCCTGCGCACGACGCGCGGTTCGCGACCCAGGAACCGACGATCGGCCGGCTCGGCGACCTGGTCGCCCAGACGCGGGCGGCCGGCCAGCCCGTGGAGTTCGTCGAAGAGCAGTACGAAGGTGCTTCCGGTCTGGTGCGGCTCACCGTCTACCGGTTGGTCCAAGAAGGACTGACCAACGCCCTCAAGCACGCGCCGGGATGCCGCACGACCGTGCGAATCCGGCGTCCGGACGGCGACGAGCTCGTCGTGGACGTGACGACGGAAGCACGCTCCCCCGACGAGCCGGCACCGGAGGGTCCCTTCCCGGAGCCGTCCGGACGGGGCCTCGCGGGGCTCGGCCGGCGCGTCTCGCTGGCGGGCGGCCGGTTGGTCGCACACCACCGCGAGGACGGCGCGTTCGTCCTGGGGGCGCACCTTCCTCTCCGGGCGGAGTAGACCTGCGATGGCAGTCCGCGCCGTGGCGGGACCGCATCGCGTCCGGTCAGCCCTCGGCTGACCGGCACGGTCACCACGGGCTGTTGTCCCGCTCCTCGCCGCCGGAGTCGCGGGTCATCGGAGGCTGTTCGCCCGGGCCGCCGGAGAAATGGTCACGAAGCGACTCGATCAGCACCGCGCGGGCAGCATCGTCATCGGCCCCGAGGTGCTCGTCCATCACTTCGGCCACGCGCTCGCTGATCCCGGCTTGGGCGCGTCGCATCGTCGTGAGGATCTGCCGCGAGAACTCCTCCAGCGGGAACGACCGGACCTTGCTCGTGAAGTCCAGGTCGACGATCGAACCGTTCGCGCCGACGGTGACGCTGATCGCGCCGTCCCCGCTGGTCGCGGTCAGCCGCAGCTGTTCGGCTTGTTCCTGCGCAGCCTGGTACTGCTGCACTTTCGCCTCGAGACCCGCCGCCCAGTCGCCCAGCTGGTCGAGCGCGTTCTCCGGCCGATCCGGCATTTTCCCCGCGGTCGTCATGCTTTCACCTTCACGTCGCGCAATCACCTTTGCTGTCACCGTAACAGCGCATGATCACCTTCCCCGGCCGTACGAAATTCCGTGCCCGAAAAACGCGAACTTGCCCTTGGGTGAAGCGATCAGCGTCGAGCTCCTTGCCAGGGTTGCTGCCCGCCCGGTGTCCCTTGCGGATAAGCGAACCCGTCCGGCGGCTGCGGCGCCTGCGGCAACGGAGGCTCCGGCGGCGGAGGCGGCGTTTCGGCGGCGGCCTTCTCCCGTTCCTTCGCCCGCTCGACCCGGTAGCCGAGGACCACCGCGGCGATCAGAGACAGGGAGATCAGCCCCTCCGCGATGAAGAACGAGCCGAAGTCGATGACCGACCCGATGGGCGGTGCGCCCGGCGCGGCGTTGCGCAGGGGCACGAGAGCGAACAGCAACGCACCCATGAAGCTCATCGGCGGCCAGATCAGGCCACTGCGGTGGCTCACGACCCACCCGGAGGCGATCACCGCCGCCAAGCTCAGCAGCCACATGAACAGCATCAAGAACAGAGCGAAGGCGAACGTCCCCGTCGACCGGGTCGCGTTCACCGTGAAGATCAGGGCGCCCCCTTCGGCTTTCACGTCGGTGGAATCGATCTTGAAGAACGAGTCCCCGTTGATCAGCGTCACGGCGAACGGTACGAGCGCCGTCGCGGTCTGCACCGATATCCCGGTCTCGATCCGGTAGCTGTCGAACGGGTAGTCGGTGATGACACCGTCGCTGGACGCGAGCTTGAGGTCGGTCGTGCTCGGGGTCTTCCCCGCTTTGTACGGCAGGGTGTCGCCCTTGGTGCCGTTGGTGAAGACCGTCAGGTCCTGGCGGGGCGCACCGCTCTCGTCGGCCAGGGCACCCTCGGGGACCACCTCGACCTGGGCGGACAATTCCTGGGTGACCGGGTCGATCTTCTGCACGAAGAGGTGGATGTCGACCCGGTCCGGTGCCGTGGTGTCACCCATGACGAGCTGAACCTGGCCGGCCTCGCGCTCGACGAGGTACACCACCAGGCTTCCCGCGGTGACGAGGAGTACGGCCAGCGCGGCGATGATCGGTTTCAGCGAACCGAAAACGGGCCGCTTGCTGCTGTGGGATTTCATGGAGACCTTCTGTGAGAGTGCTACTCCGTGGCACGACCGCCGCGGGCGGGGATGATCAGCCGACGGCGCTACCAGGCCGGCGAACCAGCCGTCCGAAGTGACTTTCTACCCGACCCGGTCCAAGGTGGACACACGATCGGCCGGCCCGGGAGACTTTTGTGCCCTTTGGCGCAGGTTCACCGTTCACCAACCGACACCGGTGCCGCCCCGGACGCGGCGCGTGACAAATCGAAAAGAACGGGAAACCTGCCCTTTGGGTCACTTGTGCCGGGCCGTGGTTGCACCAGCGGAGCTTCTGTGCAGAATTCGCCCCATGAGCAACCCATCAATCCAGGCCGGGTCGAACGCGCCCGGACACCTCGCGCGGCCGACGACCATCACCATCGCTTTCTGGGCGTTCATCGCCTCGACGCTGCTCGGGCTGGCCGGCGGAGTCGTGACCCTCCTGAGCGGGAATTCGGTGGGACAGGTCACGCAGACCGTCATCGTCGGCGACGGCACCGACGTGAGCGGCACCCAGGTCAGCCAGGTCACCACGGCGGCCGGTGCGGGCGCGCTGGTGTTCTCGGTGATCATGTCGCTGCTGTACGTGCTTTTCGCCGCCAAGGTGCGGGCCGGCCGCAACTGGGCGCGCATTTTGCTGACCGTGATCGCCGGACTCCAGTTGCTCGCCATCACGTTCGGGCAGAGCACGACGCTCGGCTACGTGAGCGCGCTGTGCGCGGTCGTCGGTGCGGCGTCGTGCTTCGCCAAGCCTTCCAACGACTACGTCGCGGCGATGAAGACCGCGCGCTGATCACCCTCGGCTCGCCGGTGCCGGGACACACACCGGCGAGCCCGGCGGAACGATGGCCGCATGCGTCCACGCCGGATGCGGCCGGCACTGGTCGTACTCGTGCCGGCGTTGGCGAGGAGCGGTTGCGGCGCGGGGAAAGGCGGCAGCCGGCCGACCAGGCGGGCCCTGTCATCCTTGGGCGGCTTCGTGAGTGTCTCGTTCGTGCGGAAGCATTGTCAGGCGGACCCGGCCATCGTCGGGGAGGAATGGCCGGGTCCGCGAAACGATCCTATCGGAGCCGGAGATAGTGGTCCAGACATTCAGCGCGTGATCGTCGACCGATTCCGCTGATTCCCGGCACGGCACACACTAACTCAGCTTGTCCACGATCGACATGCCGGTCAGCCGCTGCTTGAACGGCTCCGCGTTGCTTTCGTCGGTGTCCCGATAGGACTTGACCGCCGTCTTGACGTTGTCCGCCAGCGCGCCGACACCCTCGCCCGCGGCCGTCAAGGCTTCCTTCGCCTTCTCACCGGTCGGCTGGATGATCGGTGGGAGGAACGCGCACAACAAGCCGTAGGCGTCGTCCGACATCGCCGTGTCCGCCGCGGACGTCGCCGTGGTCAGCCGGTCCACCAGAGCTTCGACGTGACTCGCGTGCGCCGTCAAGTCGTCCTGCGAGACTTCGAACCCGTCGCCAGACATGCGCTCCACCCTAGCGAACGACAAGTGGTTACCCACAATGCACACAAGTTTCCAAAAGAAAGTCAGCCCCCGGCTCGCCGCACAAAGTGCAGGACTTCGTGCACCTTGGGACAGACCGCACACCATGCTTCCCAAGCTCCCTGCTCGGCTGTATATAGTCGATTTTGCCCTGATCCGGAGATGCGGTCGAGTGCGCCTATTTTCGCTGCCGATCAGGGCATCTTCCGCAATTGATCGCACTTGAGAAGGGGGTATCCGGATGAGCACTGGTTTCGAGGGCACACCGGCCCAGTTCACCGACGCCGAACGCAGGGTCACCGAGGTCCGCGTCGGCATGGACCAGAACATCATGACGCTGGCGGACCGCATCGAGGCAACTCGCGCGGGCTGGACCGGTGACGCCGCACTGGCTTTTCAGAACATCATGGACCGCTACCGGGACGACGCGAGGGAGATGAACCAGCAGCTGCAGAACATCGCGGAACTGCTCGAGCAGGCCGGCTCGAAGTACGAACGAAGCGAGCAGCAACAGCAGGAGATCATCCAAGCCGTCAACCGCGGGTTCGACGCGCTCCACCCCTGATTTCCGGTTCGGCTCACCACCCGAAGACACCACATCTGCAACGAAGGAGTGACGCATGCCTGGCGACATCAAGGTCGATTACGCCATCATCCAGACGGCCGCCGAGGACTGCAAAACCACCGGCAGCGAACTGCAGCACGCTTTCGAGCAGCTGGTCAGCGACCTCAGTCCGCTGATGTCCACCTGGCAGGGTTCGGCGAAGGACCAGTACGAGGAGTGCCAGCGCAAGTGGAACGCCAGGCTCGAGGACCTGAAGCAGGTTCTGGCGCAGATCGCCGTCGCCCTGCCTCAGATCGCTGACGGCTACCAGTCGACGGACAACGCCGTCAACGCCTTGTTCCACCACTGAGACGGCCTGGAACGGGGCTCACGCGCTCGATCGGCGTGGGCCCCGTTCTGGTGTGCGGGGCAGGTCGGGCGGGTGACATGCAGGCAGGTCACGAGATCGGGGTGCTGGGGTGATTTCCCGGTACAACGGCCAGCCCTAACGTGATCACCGTCAGATTGGAACGGCACAGGGGATGACGATGAAGACGAAGAAGGCATTCGGCCGGCGGCGGCTCCCGGTAGCGGTCGTGCTCGTGGCCTTGGCCGCCGGGGCGTTCGCCTACAGCTCCACCACCCAGTCCGCCACCGCCGCGCAACGGCCGGCCGCGGGCCTGGACGAAGCACTGCACGACGCCCTCCAAAGTTACCTGGACGCCCACCGCGCGCAGGACCACATGTCCACAGTGGCGCTGCGGGTGAGCTATCCGGACCGGCGGCCGGCGACGGCGGTGAACGTCAGCACCGGCCGGCCGGTACCGGACGACGCGCTGTGGCAGATCGGCAGCAACACCAAGGCCTTCACCTCCGTGCTCCTGCTCCAGCTGGAAGCCGAAGGCCGGCTGTCCGTCCACGACAAGCTCGGGAAGTGGCTCCCCCAGTACCCGGCGTGGCGCGACGTCACCATCACCCAGCTGCTCTCGATGACCAGCCGCATCCCCGACTACACCCAGCAAGACGCCTTCGGCGAGGCGATCCTCGGGGATCCGGCCACCGAGTTCACGCCGAAGCGGCTGGTGTCCTTCGTCACCGGACTGCCGCTGGGCCCGGCCGGCTACAACTACTCGAACACCAACTACATCCTCGCGCAAATGATCATCGAGCGGGTGACCCACGACAGCTACGACTCCCAGCTGCACCGCCGCATCCTCGGCCCGCTGAAGATGCACGACACCTGCCTGCCGCCGGCCTGCCCGCGCGACACCACCCGGCGGATGCCGACCGGCTACTCCGGCGTCTCCGCGCTGCCCATCTGGCTCGGCAAGCCCGTGCCCGCCCTCGCGTTGTCCTGGGCCCAAGGCGCCGGCGGACTGATCGGCTCGCTGCCGGACCTCGCCACCTGGACCAAAGCCCTCTACGGGGGACGGCTTCTGCCGCCGGCGCAGCAGCGCGAACTCCAGTCGCTGGTCTCGGTGACCACCGGCCGGCCGATCCGGACCGTCACCGCGGAAGACCCGGTGGGCTTCGGGCTCGGTGTCGCCCAGCGCATCGACACCGGCACCGGCCGTCCCGTCTGGGCCTACCGGGGTGAGACGTTCGGGTTCCAGGTGCTGCACACCTACGTCCCGGAAACCGGGCTTATCATCACCCTCGCTGTCAACAGCACCGCGGACCAGGACACGCTGACCGGTCTCGCCGACACCGTGCACCGGACCGTGGACACGGCGCGGCCGTACTGACGTCACTAGCCGACCGCCGATCGGGCAAGGGAAAGGCGTACCGGTGAACCACCAGGGACTGGGCCTCATCCTCCGCAACGCGCTGACCGGGCTGCGCGCCGGCGGCCAGCTGGTGCGGTGGCCGGTCTGGCTGGTGCTCGGGCGGGATCCCCGGCCGGCCGCGGACGCCCTCATCGAGCACCAGGACCGGGTGGACGGCGGTGCGCCCGGCGGCCGCGGCGAGGGCACCGGCCGGCGGGTGCGCTGGCTGGCCGTCCAGGCGGCGCTCGGGCCGGGAATACTGTCCCTGACCGTCGTGATGTGGCTGACCGCGGCGGTCGTGGTCAGCACCCCCTTGTGGTGGCGGCTGGCGTCGGCGCCCGTGGTGTTCGTCCCCATCACCGACACCGCCAGCTCGCTCGTCGGCGCGCTGTGCGGGCTCCCGCTGCTCCTGCTGGCCGTCGCGTGCGGCTACGGCCTCCCCCGCTGGCACGCCGCCGTGGGACGCGCGGTCCTCGACGGCCCCCGCTCCCTGCGGCTGACCCGCCGCGTCGAGGTGCTGACCGCCTCCCGGGCCGACGCGCTGGAAGTGCAGGCCGCCGAACTGCGCCGGATCGAGCGCGACCTGCACGACGGCGCCCAGGCCCGGCTGGTGTCGGCCGGAATGCTGCTCGGCCTGCTCGACATCAAGCTCGACGACCTGCCGACCGACCGCCGGAAGCTGCTCACCGAAGCCCGGTCAGCGGTGAGCGAGGCGTTGCAGGAGCTACGAGACCTGGTCCACGGCGTGTACCCGCCGATCCTGGCCGACCGCGGCCTGACCGGCGGCATCGCATCGCTCGTGGAGCGGAGCGCGCCGGCCATCGGGTCGGCCACAGCCACCGTCGAGGTCGCCGGCCGGCTCCCCGCGGCACTGGAGTCCACTGTGTACTTCGTGGTCGCCGAAGCCCTGACCAACGTCGCCAAGCACAGCACCGCGGGGAAGGCCGAGGTCACCGTGCGAGCCGACCGCGAGCGGGTGCGCGTCGAAGTGCACGACGACGGTCAAGGCGGCGCCGACGAACTGCGCGGCAGCGGCCTCGCCGGCCTACGGCGCCGCACGGCCGCGTTCGACGGCATCCTGTCGATCACCAGTCCGCCCGGCGGACCCACCATTGTCCGAGTGGAGCTGCCATGCGCGTCGTGATCGCCGAAGACCTCCTGCTCCTGCGCGAAGGCCTGACCCGCCTGCTCACCGAGCTGGACTGGACCGTGGTGTCCGCCGTGGACGATCCGGACGCGCTGCTCGAGGCGATCGAGCAGCACCGGCCCGACGTGGCCATCGTCGACATCAGGCTGCCGCCGACCTACCGCGACGAAGGCCTCCGCGCGGCGATCGAAGCCCGCCGGCGCCACCCGGGGACGCCGATCCTCATCCTCTCCCAGTACATCGAACGCACCTACGTGCGGGAGCTGCTGGCCGACCCGCACGGCGGCGTGGGCTACCTCCTCAAAGACCGCGTCAGCGACGTCCGGCAATTCATGACCGACCTGCGCGCGGTCGCGGCGGGCGGCACAGTCCTGGACCCGCAAGTGGTGCGTGCGGTCTTCGACCGGCTCGCCAAGACCGCGCCGCAGGCCGAGCTGACGCCGCGAGAGCGTGAAGTCCTGGGCTTGATGGCCCGGGGGCTGTCGAACTCCGCCATCGGGGTCGAGCTGGGCATCACCGAACGCGCGGTCAGCAAGTACATCAACCGGATCTTCGCCAAGCGGGACCTCCCACCGGGCGACGACGTCCACCGCCGGGTCCTCGCGGTCCTGCAGTACCTGGACGACATCGCGCTCTGACGTCACGCGCCGTTCGGCTCATCATCGTCCTTTCCGGTCGGTGGACGCCGGCAGCGCCGAACCGCATTTGCGCTAGATCAGGCCGGCCCGCAAGGAAAACGCGATCGCGTGCGCCCGGTTGCGGACACCGAGCTCCTGCTTCACCTTCGACACCAGGTTCTTGACCGTCCGCTCGGAGCAGTCCAGCTTCTCGGCCACCATCCGGGTGTCCAGCCCGTCCGCCAGCAGCCGGAGGACCTCGATTTCGCGCACGCCGAGCCGGTACCGGCGCGAACCGGGCTGGGACACCGCTTCCGACTGGTGCCGGTTGACGTCCCTCAGCAGGTCGCCGAGCAGGCCGGCGGACAGGACCCCACCGCCGGCGAGCACAGTCTCCACCGCACCGACCAGAGCTGCCGCGTCGACGGAGCGCGCCACCGTGGCGAACACGCGATACCGCAGCGCCCTGAGGAACTGCGCACCACTGACCTCGTCGGCAACCAGCAGGATCGGAGCCCTGGTCCGGGCAGCCGTCTTCTGCAGTACGTCGAAAGCGGCTTCGGTGAACTGTTCGACACCCACCACCACCACGTCCACGCCCGCGAAATCACCTCGGGCGAGAACCACGCGCGACGGCGATCCGAGGTACGACACCAAGCCGGCACGAGTCAGCGGATCGCTCGCGACGACGGCGATTCGAGCCGGTTCGGCGAGCTCCTCACCCAATTCGCCGGCACAGAGCGGATAAGCCACCATTCGAAGCTAACACCGGGTGGGCACTAACCTTCAAGGGTCATCACTCTCCCTCGGAGAGTCGTGACCCTTGCGGGTAACTACACCCCCCGACGTAGCTTGGACGACGAACCCGGAGTGCCACCACGTTCCGGTGAACCAGTTCGGGAGTCCAGATGCCGGCGTCGATGCTCGCAGTTGTCCACCACAGCTACGGCGGTTCCGAGGTGTTGCAGGTCGCGGAAATGGCGAAGCCCGCTCCCCGGCCCACCGAAGTCCTGGTGAAGGTGCACGCGGCCGGAGTCAACCCCGTGGACTGGAAAACCCGGGCCGGTGCGGGCATGGCCGGAGTCGCCGGTGCGCTACCGCTGATCCCGGGCTGGGACGTCTCCGGCGTGGTCGAAGAAGTCGGCTTCGGCGTCACCACCCTGAAACCCGGGGACGAGGTCTACGGGATGCCCCGGTTCCCGCTGGTCGCCGGGGGCTATGCGGAGTACGCGACGGCACCCAGCCGTCAGCTGGCCCGCAAACCCGCGACGCTCGGCCACGAACAGGCGGCCGCGGTCCCCCTTGCGGCGTTGACGGCTTGGCAGGCCTTGGTGGACACAGCCAAGCTCCTGCCGGGACAGCGGCTGCTGGTGCACGCGGCGGCCGGTGGCGTAGGGCACTTCGCCGTCCAGATCGCCAAGCATCTGGGCGCGCACGTGGTCGGCACCGCGAGCGCCGGCCGGCACGCTTGGCTGGCCGAGCTGGGAGCGGACGAAGTCATCGACTACGCGTCCACGGAGTTCGAAACCGCCGTCGAGGACGTGGATGTGGTCCTGGACCCGGTCGGAGCCGATCGCCGGACCTCGTTCCGGTCGCTGCGGACCTTGCGATCGGGTGGCTTGCTCATCTCCCTGAACGGAACTTCGCCCGAGCTGGTGGCCGCGGCCGGCGAACGGGGGGTCCGCACGAGCGCGCTGCTGGTGGAGCCGGACGGCACCGCCCTGGAGCTGATCGCCGACCTCATCGACACCGGCTCCCTCACCGTCGAACTGGATCGATGCTTTTCCCTCGGCGACGCGGCCGAGGCACACGAGTACGGCGAACGAGGACACGCCCGCGGGAAAGTCGTCCTCCGGGTCGTCGGCTGAACCCGCGACGGCCACGCCGATCCAGGCTTTCCGAGCACCCGAGGAGTTTCGATGACCAGCGTCTGTGAAACGGGGCGACACCGGATCCACGACGTCTACGAAGCGCAGTGTCCGTGCCGGGCCATGCTCGACCTCCTCGCGAACAAGTGGTCCGCGCTGGCCATCGGCGCGCTCGAAGACGGCCCGCTGCGCTTCGGCGAACTCAGACGGCGGCTGCAGGGCGTGAGCCCCAAGGTCCTCACGCAAACCCTGCGACGGCTGGAAGACCACGGGATCCTGACGCGCGTGGTCTATCCGTCCGTACCGTTGCACGTCGAGTATTCCCTGAGCGACCTGGGGATGAGTGCCGCCGTCCCGCTCGGGGCGGTGCGCGACTGGGTCGAGCGGAACATCGACAAGACCGTTGCCCCTCCCCGCCCGGACCCGGCCGGACGACCCGATCTCGGCTGACCGCCGGGCCGGTGGGGAACCCTTCCCCGGAGAAGGGGAAGGGGGCCGGGCAGTGGTTTGCTGGGCGCGATGTCATGAAAGGGTCGTTCATGACGCTGGACGACAGGAACGAGTCGTTCATGACGTCGCCAACCCCTGCCGAACGTCGCGAATGACTCAACCGGGACCTGCGGAGTCCCCCGCCGGCGGCGAGGCGCCCACCATCTCGTCGACCCAGTTCCGCAGCTCCCGCAGCAGATCCGCGGCGCCGCACCCGACGTCGGTCAGCGAATATTCGACGCGCAGGGGGATGTCCGGGTAGACGACCCGGTTCACCAGCCCGAACTCCTCGAGTCTCCGCAGCGTCTGCGTGAGCACCTTGGGGCTCACCCCCCGCAGCCGGCGCTGCAGCTCGCCGAACCGGACGGGGCCCTCCTCCATCGCCTCCATCGCCAACGCCGACCACTTGTTCGTGAACAAGCTGACCAGGGTGCGGTGCCGGGTCCCCCCGTCCACCCCGCCGGCGGCGACCCCGGTGGCCTCGCAAGTGCTGCTCATCGATTCTCCCGACCTTTGTGGACAACGTCGACACCGAACACTGAGATCTCCCTCATCTGCGACAATAAGAAACTTCTCCCGACCAGGCGTCCTCCGAAATGGGTATCCGGCCCTACCCCCCTGGTGGTAGCGACCGCCGTCCCGGGGGGCGGACCGCCGCCGTTCGACTACCGTTGCGGTGTGCGCGCGAAGCTTCCCGCTCCCCTGCTCGACGGCCTGATCACCGCGGCCCTCGTGGCCCTCACCGTGGCCAACGTCGCCGCCCGGCCGGGGGTGAGCTGGGTCGTCTACGTCCTGGGGATCCTGACCGTCGCCCCCCTCGTCCTGCGTCAGGTCACGCCGGTCGTCGTCATGGTGCTGATCGCCTGCGCGGTGACCGCGTACTCCGTGCTGGAGTCCGCGGAACTCCCCAACGCGGGCATCGGCCTGCTGCTCGCGGTCTTCACCGTGGGGACCATGCGCTCCACCCCGGTCGCCGGCGCGATGTGGCTCCTGTCCGCTTTCTGTTTCGTGCCTTCGTTCCTGGCGCCCTCGGGCGACCTGTCGCTGGCCAAGCTGATCGAGACCACGCTGGTGCTGCTGGGTGCCTGGGTGCTCGGGGAAAGCACCAAGCGCTGGGTGCGGCGGGTGCGGGAGGAGGCCCGGAACGCCCGCCGCGCCGCGGCCGGCGAACGCGTCCGGATCGCGCGGGAACTGCACGACGTCGTCGCGCACCACATGTCCGTCATCTCGCTGCAAGCCGGCTTGGCGAGCTACGTGTTCGACAGCGACCGGCCCGTGGCGCGGGCGGCCGTCACCACGGTCGAGGAGAACAGCCGGGAGGCGCTGCTGGAGATGCGGCGGCTGCTGGACGTGCTGCGGCTCGACGATGACGACGACAAGATCGACCTCTCGCCGCAGCCGGGCCTCGAAGAGGTCCAGGGCCTGGTCGAGCGCGTCCGGGCGGCGGGACTGACCGTGGACCTGGTGGTGACCGGCCGGCCGAAAACCGTGCCGCCCGGCGTCGCCATCTCGGCCTACCGGATCGTGCAGGAGTCGCTGACCAACGTGCTCAAGCACGCGGGACCCGCGTCCGCGCACGTCGAGATCGGCTATCGAGGCCGCTACCTCGAGGTCAAGATCACCGACGACGGCGCCGGCTCCCGAGTCGACAGTGGACCGTCGTCGTACGGCATCCACGGCATGCGCGAGCGCGCGGACCTCTACGGAGGTACCTTCGACGCCGGACCACGGCCCGACGGTGGCTTCGCTGTCGTGGCCTGCTTGCCGATCGAGGAGAGGGCATGACGATCCGGGTACTGGTCGCCGACGACCAGCCGCTGGTCCGGGCGGGGCTCATGGCGCTGCTCGACGCCGCCCCGGGCATCGACGTGGTCGGCGGCGCGGCGAACGGCGTCGACGCGGTGGCCCTGGTCACCGCCAGCCGCCCGGACGTGGTGCTCATGGACGTGCGGATGCCCGGCCTGGACGGGATCTCCGCGACCCGGCAGATCCTGAGCCGGGACGACGAACGGCCGCCGCGGATCATCATCCTCACCACCTTCGACGTCTCGGAGTACGTGTACACCTCGCTGCGCGAGGGAGCCGCCGGGTTCCTGCTCAAGGACACACCCGCGGACCGGATCATCGCCGCCGTCCACTCCGTCGCGGCCGGCGACGTCCTGCTGTCGCCGCGGATCACGCGGCGCCTGATCGAAACTTTCGCCCGGCACCACCGGCCGTCGAAGTACCGGGGCGATCACCTCGCCGCGTTGACGAGCCGGGAGACGGAGGTGCTGCGCCTCGTCGGCCACGGGCTCAGCAACACCGAAATCGCGGAACGGCTCACGCTCAGCGCGGAGACGGTGAAGACCCACGTCAAGCGGATCATGGGCAAGCTGGAACTCAGCAGCCGGGCGCAAGCCGTGGTGGCGGCGTACGAGTCCGGGCTGGTCGTCCCCTCGGCGGAGTGACCGGCTCAGGGCACCAGGTGGGCGTGGGCGTCGACCCAGGTCCGCAGCGCGTCGAGCGGCTGCCCGGCGCGCCGTCCCAGGTCCGTCAGCGCGTACTCGACGCACATCGGGACCACGGGGTGGACCGTGCGTTCGACCAGGCCGTACCGCTCGAGCCGCCGCAACGCCTGCGCCAGCACCTTCGGGCTGACGCCGGCCAGCCGGTGCCGCAGGTCGCCGAACCGCAGCGGTCCGTCTTCGAGCAGCTCGAGGACCCGCACCGTCCACTTCGTACCGGGCAGGTCGGACATCGGGCCGGCCAAGGAAACTCCTCACGACGGTCGTGCACGGACCTGACTGATGGTTGCCGGGTCCCGGGAGCGCGAGAAGCCCTCTGACTGCCGGAAACCGCAAGAAAGCTGCCACGGGCCGTCAGCACGCCGACACCGGCCGAGACCGCCGCCAGCACCCCGAAACCCCACCACGGCAGCAGGCTCTTCCCGTCGGGGTGGGTGCTCACCACCAGCCACGTCGAGGCGGCAGCCGCGACCGCGACGTGCGAAGCCGGCCACGCGGCCGCCGTCCCGAGCACCAGCGGCCAGGTGAAGTACCAGGGAAGCACCACGGGTGCCAGCACCACGGTCGCGAGCAACGCCACCGCGGCCCCGCGGACCGCGGCCGCTCCCCCCGCGCGGGAACGCCACCACAGCCACGTCACCAGGACGGCGAGAACGCCCCAACCGGCCAGCCGGAACCACGCCACCGTGGAGCCCGGCAGCACCAGCCCGGCGATCTTCCCGAGCGCGGTCGGGATCGACAGCCACGGTTCCAGCACCGAGTTCCCGCTCAATGCCCGGATCCAGCCGAGGTCGACCCCGGCGACGACGCCGCACAGCCCGAACGTGGTGACCACAATGGACACCGAGGCCGCGAACACGGCGAAGCGGCGGTCCGGGCGCCGCGCCGCCCACACCCACACCAGGAACGGCACCGCCACCGCCGCCGGCGCCTTCACCGCCGCAGCCAGCGCGACCGAAGCGAATCCCAGCTCCGGTGCGCCGCTGAGCACCAGCGCCGTCCCGGCCGCGAGCAGTCCGGCCATCAGCAGGTCGTTGTGCCCACCGGACACCACGCACAACACGGTCAGCGGGTTCGCCACCGTCATCCGGAGAGCGCGTTCCGGCCGGGCCCCGAGGTGCCGGCACAGGACCGGCACGGCGTAACAGAGCAATGCCAGCCCGGCCACCATCGCCAGCCGGGTCAGAAAGGCGCCGAGAACGACGTTCTCACCGGTCACGGCCAGCACGGTCTTCACGATCAGGATGTGCAGCGGCCCGTACGGCGTCGGGATGGACAGCCACCCGCCGGCGGCGTTCTCGGTGATCGCGCCGGGAATCTCCGCGGGAACGCGGGTGTACGGGTCGAGACCGGCGTGCGCCACAGCGCCCTGCGCGAGGTAGGTGTACAGATCGGTGCTGAACAACGGCGGCGCGCAGAGCAGCGGGAGACACCAGAGCCAGGCCGCGCGCACGACCTCGCGGACACTCCGCTCCGACTGTCCCAATCGGACCCACGCCGCCAGCAGCAAGGCGAGACCGAGGTAGAGCACCGCGGTGGCGAACACCCGGCCGTACCCGGCGTGCAGATCGCCGAACAGCACGGGATCGCGGGGCGTCGCACCCGCTCCGAACGCGCCGAGCGCAACCAGCGCGGATCCGGCCGTTCCCCCAGTGGTGGCGCTCTTTCCGGCGAAGACCATGGGTCAGGTCTAGCCAGCGCGGGCTCACGCGCCGTTAAGATCGGCGTTTATCCGGTCTTTATCCGTCCGCGGTTCTACTGGGGCTCGTGAGGAGGGAGACATGCGCGTACTCGTGGCCGAAGACGAGCGGATGCTGGCCGACTCCATCTCCGAGGGGCTGCGGCACCTGGGCATGGCGGTGGACGTCTGCTACGACGGCGACGCCGCGCTCGAACGCGTCGCGGTCCACCGGTACGACGTCGTGCTGCTCGACCGCGATCTGCCGCTGGTGCACGGCGACGAGGTCTGCCGGAAGATCGCCGGCGGCGACGGCGAAACCCGCGTGCTGATGCTCACGGCCGCCGCGGGCATCCGCGACCGCGTCGACGGGCTGGGCCTCGGCGCGGACGACTACCTCACCAAGCCGTTCGCCTTCGCCGAACTCGTCGCCCGGGTGCACGCGCTGGCCCGGCGCGCTCGCCCGGCGCTGCCGCCGGTGCTCGAGCGCGACGGCGTCGAACTGGACCCGGCGAAGCGGTTCGCGTCCCGGGAGGGCGGGCCGTTGCCGTTGTCCCCCAAGGAGTTCGCCGTCCTGGAAGTGCTGCTGCGGGCCGAGGGGCGGGTCGTCAGCCCGGAAGAGCTGTTGGAGAAGGCATGGGACGAGCACGCCGACCCGTTCACGAACACGGTCCGGGTCACGGTGATGACGTTGCGGAAGAAGCTCGGCGCGCCGCCGGTGATCCACACCGTGCCCGGAGCAGGCTACCGGCTGGGTACCTGAGGCGCGCCCGGGCGTCGGTGCGCGGCCGCGTCGAGCTGGTCGTGCTCGGCGTCCTGCTCGTCACCCTGGCGCTGGCCTACCCGCTCATCAAGGCGCTCGGCATCGTACTGGGCACGTTCGTGAGCAACGACTTGTGCCCGCGCGGTACCGGCTGCCACAGCGTGGCGGGCGGGATCCTGTGGCTCCTGCCGCTCGTCGCCGTCGTCGTGCTGGTGCTCTTCGTGCGCCGGCCGCTGGCGTCCTGGGTGCTGCGGCCGCTGCCGGACCTCGCGGCCACGATCGAACAGCTGGGGCCGCGGAACCTCGGTCAGCGCATGCGGCTGGAGCAGACCGACGGCGAGGTGCGCGCGCTCGCCGCGGCGGTCAACGGGATGCTCGACCGGATGGCCGTCGGCTTCGAGGGCCAACGGCGGTTCGCCGCGAACGCGTCGCACGAGCTCCGCACTCCGCTCGCGGTGCAGCGGACGCTCGCCGAGGTCGCGGTGGTCACCGGTGGCGGCGACGACGTGCGGCGGCTGGCGACCCAGCTGCTGGCGGTCAACGAACGCAACGACCGGCTGATCGAGGGGCTGCTCGTGCTGGCCGAGGCGGACCGGGGACTGCCCGCCGCGGTGCCGGTGCGGCTGGACGAGCTGGTGGACGCGGTCCTCGCCCGGTACGCCGAGCGGCTGGCCGAAAACGAGCTGACCCTGCGGCGCGAATCGGTGGAGCGCACGGTGCCCGGCGACCCGGTGCTGCTGGATCGGCTGATCGCCAACCTGGTGGACAACGCGATCAAGTACAACCGGGCCGGCGGCCGGGTCGAGGTGGTCGTCGGCGGCGACCCGGCACTGAGCGTGCGCAATTCCGGCGAGCGCGTGCCGGCGGAGTCGGCCGACTCGCTGTTCCAGCCGTTCCGCCGCCTGGCCGCCGACCGCACGAACCAGCGCGACGGCGCCGGCCTCGGACTGTCCATAGTGCACTCGATCGCGAGCGCCCACCACGGCCGGGTGTCGGCGGTGCCGGGTGCGGACGGCGGCCTGCGGGTCGACGTGGTCCTCCCCTGACCCGGGTCAGCGCTCCTGGTCCTGCGCCGCCAGCCGTTCGCGCACCTTGTCGCCGATGACGGTGAGCGTCTCGAGTTCGGCCGGGGTGAGGTGGTCGATGACCACCGCCCGGATGTCGGCGACGTGCCGCGGGGCCGCCGTCTCGATGAGTTCGGTGCCCTCGGCCGTGATGGCGACGACCGAGCCGCGCTGATCGGTGCCGCACCGTTCGCGCCGGACCAAGCCGCGTTTCTCCATGCGGGTCAGGTGCTGGGACAGGCGGCTCTTTTCCCAGTGCAGCAGCCGGCCGAGCTCGAACGCCCGCAGCGGTCCGGCCGCCTCCGAGAGGTGGGCCAGCACCTGGTAGTCCGCGTGGGACAGACCGCACCCGTGGCGGAGCTGACGGTCGATGAACTCCGCCAGGCCCTCCTGCATCGCCATCAGGTTGCGCCAGGCCCGCCGCTCCCGCTCGTCCAGCCACCGCGCCTCGGTCATGACCGCCACTCTACGCGTTGGTTGACACGTTAACAAATTTCGGCGTAGCGTCGGGTTAACATGTTAACCAAATTGGGAGGCGCCATGAAGATCGCGAACGTCTCGGGGAAACCCCACCACGCAAGGAGAAGTGATGCCGAACTCCGCAAGCGCCGCCCGATCACCGCGCCGAAGCTGCACCACGCCACCTTCCTCACGCTCGTCGGCCGACGAGACGGAGGTGTGCTGACGTGAAGTTCGGGATGATCGGAGCCGGGACGCTGTCCCGGGCCATCGCCACCCACCCGCTGAAAGCGGGCCACGAAGTGGTCTTCAGCAACAGCCGGGGACCGGACACCCTCACCGAACTGGTCGGACGACTGGGAAAGGGCGCCTCGGCCGGCACCATCGCCGAAGCGGGTGAAGCCGATTTCGTCGTCCTGGCCGTGACTTGGCGACGCGTACGCGAGGCGGTGAGCGCGCTGCCGTCGCGGCCGGGCCGGATCCTGATCGACGCGACCAACCAGTGGGTGGACCCGCCGCCCGCCGCCGTCCTCGACGTCCTGGACGTCGGCGGCAGCGAGTTCGTCGCTTCCCTGCTGCCGGACGCCCACGTGATCAAGGCGTTCGACAACCTCTACGGGCCGGTCATCTCCGCCGACCCGGTCACCCCGGCGGGCCGCCGGATCCTCTTCCACGCCGGCGACGACGCGGACGCGAAGTCCCGGTTCCGCGCGGTGGCCGAGGACTTCGGGTACGCGCCGGTCGACCTCGGACCACTGGTGATGGGGCGGCTCATGCAGGTCGACGGCCCGCTGACGGGCCTGCACGCGGTCCGCGAGGACGTGCCCCACCCGGTCGGCCTGAACGGCTGATTTCACCAAAACTCACGCACAGAAAGGAATCCGTGATGAATGCTGCCCTCGAACGGCTCGATCCGGAAGCCAGGCACGTGGTGTTCACCGGCGCCCGGACCGCGAACACCTTCGCGGACACGCCCGTGAGCGACGAGGAGCTGACGGAGATCTGGGAGCTGGCCAGGTGGGCGCCCACGGCGGCCAACACCCAGCCCCTGCGCGTGCTGTTCGTTCGTCCGGGTGAAGGCCGCGACCGGCTCGTCAAGCACCTGGACGAGGGGAACCGGGCGAAAACCGAGTCCGCGCCCGCGGTCGCGGTGCTCGCCAGGGACACGCGGTTCCACGAACACATCCCGGCGCTCCTGCCCTACAAACCGCAGCTGAAGGACGTCTTCGCGGCGAACCAGGCGATGCGCGACGAAACCGGGACGTTCAACGCGACCCTGCAGGCTGGCTACTTCATCCTCGCGATCCGCGCGGCCGGGTTCGCGGCCGGTCCGATGGCGGGCTTCGACGCGGCCGCCGTCGACGCCGAGTTCTTCCCGGACGGGCGGTTCCGGTCGATCTTGGTCGTCAACCTCGGACACCCCGGCGAGAACCCGTGGTTCGCCCGGTTGCCGCGGTTGGACCACGGCGACGCGCTGCAGTGGGTTTAGCGAGCCGGGCGCCGGGACCACGAGCGACCGCAACCACGCCTTGCCGAGCACTCGCCGGTCGGCGGACCTGGTCGAGGTGTCCGTCCGGGAAGTCGCGATGCCGCAGCCGGTCGAACCGGCGACATCGGGTCGATGCTCGGCCCGGCCGACCCCGCCCTGGCTGCGCACGCGACGACTTTCGCCGCCCTCGCCGGTTCACGGCCTACGCGCGGCGCCGATGACCCCGCGGCTCAGTCGGCCTGCGCGTAGCTCCACTCGGGCTTGCCCCCCGCCGCGTTCGACGTGACGTCCGGCCCGATGAGGAGGAACCGGACCTCCTCCTCGGCCACCGGGCAGTGCTCCACGCCACGCGGGATCACGAACAGCTCGCCGGGCTCGAGGACGACGTCGCGGTCGCGGAGCTGGATCGTGATGCGGCCCGACAGGACCAGGAACGTCTCGTCCTGGTCCGCGTGCGAGTGCCAGTTCGTCGATCCGATGCCCTTGGCGACCTTGAACAGGTTGCCGTTCGCCTCGGCGAGGACCCGCTGGGACCAGAACTCCGTGAGGGTCGCGGCTTCCGCGGTCGGATTCACTTTTTCCGTCATGACTCCAGCATCTCCCGGGCACCGGCCGGCCGGCCGCAACAGAACTGTCAGAATTCGCAAGGATCCTGCGGCTTCAGTCCACAACGGTCCGGAACGCGGCACGGTCTCGGTGCTGCCGCCACAGGACGTCGGCCACCTTCGACGGCTCGTGCTTCAGCCCCGCGCCGAGCGCGCCGACGATGGCGATGTGCGCCACGTGCACGCCGTCGGCCGCGACGGTGTCGTGCAGCATCCGGGCGTAGGCGACCTCGGCCGCGTACGTGATGCCGGAACTCGCCAGCGCGGCGTTCGGCGCGAGGGCGCCGCCGCCGGTGGTGAACAGCACCGTGCCGCTGCCCCGCCGGCGCATCCCCGGCAGCACGGCGTTCACCGCCGCCACGGCGCCGAGCACGCTGAGCTCCAGGGAGGCGCGCAGATCCCCGGGAGTCGTCTCGGTGACCGGCTTGATCCAGTCGAGGGACGGCAGCGGGCTGAACACCAGCACGTCCACCGGCCCGAGCCGGGCGAGCGCCGCCGCCGGGTCGCGGGCGTCCGCCGCGACCCCGGTCGCCGGCACGCCCTCGCCGGTCAGCTCCCCCACCAGAGCGTCCAGCTTGTCCCGGCGGCGGGCGATCAGTCCGACGTCGAAGCCGGCCGCGCCGAACCGCCGGGCCGTCGCCAGGCCGAGGCCGGGTCCGGCGCCGACGATCACGAGCTTGCTCATTCCGCCACCTCCGTGCTCTTGCTGAGGTCTTCCCAACGGGAGAAGTCCCGCTGCAGGGCGTCGAGCTTCGCGCGGGCGACCCTCAGCGCGGCCGTGCCGAGCACCAGCCGCAACGACGGCTCGTCGGCTTCGAGCACGGTGACGATGGCCTCGGCGGCGCGCGCGGGGTCGCCGGGCTGGCTGCCGTACGTCGCCAGCGTTGCTTCCCGGCGTTTGCCGGCCGTCTCGGCGTAGTCGTCGATGCGGATCGGGGACTGCTTCATCGACGGGCCGGACCAGTTGGTGCGGAACGCGCCGGGCTCCACAATGGTCACCCCGATGCCCAGCGGGGCGACCTCGGCGGCCAGGGACTCCGAGAGGCCTTCCACGGCGAACTTCGTCGCGTGGTAGTAGCCGGTCGCCCCGAAGGCGGCCAGCCCGCCCAGCGAAGAGATGGTGACGACGTGGCCGGACCGCCGGGCCCGCATCCCGGGCAGCACGGCCTTGGTCACCTCGACCAGGCCGAACACGTTCGCGTCGAACAGCGCGCGCACCTCGGCGTCGTCACCTTCTTCGATGGCGGCCAAGTAGCCGTACCCGGCGTTGTTGACCAGGACGTCGATCCGGCCGAACGCCTCTTCCGCCCGCTCGACCGCGGCGGCGACCTGCCCGGGATTCGTCACGTCGAGGGGCAGGGCCACGGCGCGGTCGCCGTGGCGGTCGACGAGGTCGGCGACCGCCAGCGGGTCGCGGGCCGTGACCGCCGCCCGCCAGCCGCGCTCCAGCACGTACGTGGCCAGCGCCCGGCCGAGGCCGGTCGAACAGCCCGTGATGAACCAGACCGGGGATTCGGTGAGTGTCATGAAAACTCCTTCCTGGCCCCAGGTTCGGTCCGGTGGCCGGCCGCTGCCAGTCGTCCCGTCTTCCTGGGACTGCCGGTACCAGGCAGATCCGGCGCGGGCGGCGCACACTGGCGGACATGGCGAACCCCGAATTCGGGCAGGCGGTGCGACGCTGGCGCGACCGCGTCGCCCCGGACGCCGTCGGCCTGCCCGCCGGCGGGCACCGGCGCGCGGCGGGCCTCCGGCGCGAGGAGCTGGCCATGCTGGCCGGGATCTCGGCCGACTACCTCACCCGGCTCGAACAGGGCCGGGCGTCCCATCCTTCGGTCCAGGTCGTCGAAACCCTCGCCCGGGCCTTGCGGCTGTCCTGGGTCGAGCGGGCCCACCTGTACCACCTGGCCGAGCTGGCCCCACCAGGCCCGGACTCGGTGCCCGCCTACCTGACGCCGAGCGTCCAGCGCCTGCTCGACCGGCTCACCGGAACGCCGGTCGCGGTGTTCGACGCGGGCTGGACGCTGCTGGTCGCCAACCCGCCGTACGCGGCGTTGATGGGCGACCCGTCCGGGTGGCGCGGGCACGAACGCAACGCCGTGTGGCGCAACCTGCTCGGCCCGGGCACCCGGGTCCGGCACACGCCGGAGTCGAGGCGGGCCATGGAACGCAGTCTCGTCGCCGACCTGCGCGCCGCCGCGGGCCGCTACCCCGCCGACCGGCAGCTGCGGCGGCTGGTCGCCGAGCTGCGCGCGCACAGCGACCGGTTCGGTGAGCTCTGGGACTCCGGCGCGGTCGAGCACTACGAATCCGCGCACAAGACCGTCGATCACCCGCGGGTGGGACCGCTGACGCTGGACTGCGACATGCTCACCGTCGCGGGCAGCGACCAGCGCATCATGGTCTATACCGCCGAGCCGGGCTCCGACGACGCCGAGCGGCTGGCACTGGTCACCGTGCTGGGCACCCAGGAGCTCACCGGCTGAAGCGGCGGGATGCTGCATTCGGCGGCTGACTTGTCCGGTGGACAACGTTGACAGTGAGTGCGCCGGACTCGGAGCGTGGGCGAGGAGTGCACATGTCGCTGAAGACGATCCCCCTGATGACGGCGATCCTGCTCACGGTCGCGGGCACCGCGGCCGCGCAGGACGCGCCGGCCCCGCTCGCCGACCAAGCCGTCGTCCAGGACGGCCACGCGCGGTTCGAGGTGTTGACGCCGACGCTGATCCGGCTCGAGTACGCCGGTGACGACCGCTTCCAGGACCAGACCACCTTCACCGCGGTCAACCGGTCCTTCCCCGCGCCGAGCTACACGACGACGGTGAGCGGCGGCTACCGCGAGATCCGGACCGCGAACCTCACGCTGCGGTACCGCCAGGGCAGCGGCCCGTTCACCCGGGACAACACCTCCGTGCAGCTGACGACGACCAACGTCACCGCCGCGCCGCTGTTCCCGTCCTACTGCGCCTTCGGCACGGCGTGCGAAGCCGAAAACGGCCTTCCGGGCGGCTCGGCGAGCACCGCCTACGACCACACCGGCAACACCGGTTCGGGGTTCCTGGCCGGGTTCGAGTCCACCGGTGCGTCGCTCACGCAGGACGTCTCCGCCGTGCCCTCGGCCGGGCAGTACAAGCTGACGGTCCGCTACGCGAACGCCCAGGGCGGCGACGGCCAGACCACCACGCGCACCCTCTCGACCACGGTCAACGGCGCGGCCGGACCGAAGCTGTCGCTGCCGCCGACGTCGTCGTGGAACACCTGGGCGACGGCGTCGGTGACGGTCCCGCTCAACGCCGGGACGAACTCCGTCCGCATCGACCGGAAGTCCGGCGACTCGGGCAACGTCAACCTCGACAGCGTCGCCGTCACCACGGCCGCGGCGGGCTACCCCGCCGCCGACACCTCGCTGCTCGCCACCGCCTACGGCGCGGGCCCGAAGTCCGTGCTGGGTGGCTGGGACCGGTCGCTGGACAACCCGGAAGCCGTCCCGACGCCCGAGCACCCCGGCCTGCTCGACCGTGACGGCTGGTACCTGCTCGACGACACCCGCTCGGCCGTCCTCAACGCCGACCGGACGGTCACGGACCGGCCTTCGCACGGCGCGCAGCCGTACCAGGACGGCTATTTCTTCGGCTACGGCAAGGACTTCAAGCGTGGCCTGGCCGACCTCAACGCGCT
Organism: Amycolatopsis sp. cmx-4-37; assembly: GCA_049998055.1. Classification (GTDB taxonomy): domain Bacteria; phylum Actinomycetota; class Actinomycetes; order Mycobacteriales; family Pseudonocardiaceae; genus Amycolatopsis. The sequence continues at coordinate 988,898 of JAEBEK010000001.1, forward strand.
CACCGGCGGCACCGCGCTGCTGCCGCGGTCCGCTTACGGCGTCTGGTTCTCCCGCTACTTCGCCTACTCCGACAACGACTACCGCACGACGCTGCTGCCGAAGTTCCGCTCGACGTTCACCCCGATCGACTGGCTGGTCGTCGACACGGACTGGAAGTCGCCCTCGCAGTGGAACGGCTGGAACTGGAACTCCGCGCTCTTCCCCGATCCCCAGGGTTTCCTGAACTGGACCAAGCAACAAGGTCTGGCCGTCTCGCTCAACGTCCACACGTCCATCGCGGGCAACGACCCGCGGTTCGCGGGGGCCAACGCGACGGCGGGCGGGCTGATCCCCGACGGCGGGAACTACGTCTGGGACTGGTCGAACCCGGCGCACCTGCGCTCCTACTTCGACCTGCACAAGCCCTTCGACGCCCAGGGCGTCCGGACGTGGTGGCTGGACTACTGCAGCGGCTGCGGCCGCTCGACCGCCTCGGACCCGGGCGTCGCGCCGGACAACTTCATCAACCAGGCCTACGCCGACCACGCGGCCGCCCAGGGCTTGCGCGGGTTCTCCTTCGGGCGCATCGGCGGCGCCGAGCAGGGCGGGATCCACAGCAGCTACCCGCTCGGCCCGTGGTCGGAACGCCGCAACACCCTCCAGTTCACCGGGGACACCCCGATGAGCTGGGACATGCTCGCCTACGAAGCCCACTTCACACCGGACGAGGCGGCCGCCGGGCTCAGCAACGTCAGCCACGACATCGGCAGCTTCCACGGCGGTCACCTGCCCGACGAGCTCTACGCGCGGTGGCTGCAGCTGGGGACGTTCCAGCCGGTCGACCGGCTGCACTCCGACCACGGCGACCGGCTGCCGTGGGACTACCCGGGCGCGGCGGGCGACAGCGCGGGGAAGTTCCTGCGCCTGCGCGAATCGCTGGTCCCCTACACCTACACGCTGGCCAAGCAGGCGAACCAAACCGGCGTGCCGATCACGCAGCCGCTCTACCTGAACTACCCGGACCAGGACGCGGCCTACACCCACCCGCAGGAGTACCTCTACGGCGACAACGTCCTGGTCGCGCCGATCACCGCGGCCGGCGGGTCGGTGTCGGCGTGGATCCCGCCGGGGACGTGGACCGACTACTTCACCGGGACCGTCTACACCGGACCGTCGACGGCGACGATCACCAAGCCGCTGTCGGAGATGCCGGTGCTCGTCAAGGCGGGCGGCATCGTCCCGCTGCGCACGAACTACGTCGACAACGCCGCCGCCCCGCTCGACCAGCTGACGCTGAACGTGACCGCGGGCGCCGACGGGGCCTTCTCGCTCTACGAAGACTCGGGCGAGGGCGCCGGAGCGTCGTCGACCACCCGCTTCGGCTGGCAGGACTCGGCGAAAACGCTGACCGTCGACCCGGCGTCCGGTACCGCGCCGGCCCGCGCCTACACCCTCCGGCTGGCGAACTCCGCCGCGCCGACCGCGGTTTCGGTCGACGGTCAGCGGCTGCCGGAGACCGCGTGGTCGTACAACACCAACTCCCGCACGGTCACGGTGACGACGGCGAGCCTGGCTTCGACCGCCCGGCACACGGTGACCTTGACCGGCAGCGCTGCCGGCAACCCGGCCGCGGGCCAGGTGACCGGCCGCGGTGGACTGTGCCTCGCCGTCCACAACGGACAGACGGCCGACGGCACACCGCTGGAGCTGGCCGCGTGCGACCATTCGGCCGGCCAGCAGTTCGCCCCGCCCGCGTCCGGCGCGGTGCGCGTCGCCGGCAAGTGCCTGGACGTCGCCGGCGGCTCGACGGCGGCGGGCACGCCGGTCCAGCTCTACACCTGCAACGGCACGGCCGCGCAGGCGTGGACCCTGACCACCGCGGGCAAGCTCATGAACTCCGGGCGCTGCCTGGCCGCCACGACGGCCGGGGACGGGATGCGCCTCGCCGACTGCGCGACGACCGCGGACCAGGTGTGGCGCTTCCCGCCCGCACCGCTCACGGGCCCGGCCGGGCTCTGCGCCGACGTCGCCGACGCCTCCCCCGCTTCGGGCACGGCGGTGCAGCTCTACGGCTGCAACGGCAGCGACGCCCAGCGGTGGAGCGCCTCGGGCGACAACTCCCTGCGCACGCTGGGGAAGTGCCTCGACGTCGTCAACGGCGGGACGGCGAACGCCACCCCCGTGCAGCTGTGGGACTGCAACGGATCCGCCGCGCAGCAATGGACTTCGGGCACGGACGGGACGCTGCGCAACGTCGGTTCGGGACGCTGCCTCGACGATCCGGACAACGCCGGCAAGCCCGGCGACCGGCTCCGGATCTACGACTGCAACACGACCACCGCGCAACGGTTCACGCTGGGGTCGTGACTCGGTCCAGATCCGCCAGGTCCAGCACGAAGCGGTAGCGGACGTCGTTGCGACGCAGGCGATCGAAGGCTTCGTTCACCTGCGCCGACGGGAGCACTTCGACGTCCGCCGTGACGCCGTGCTCGGCGCAGAAGGCCAGCATGGCGGCGGTGGCGGGCACGCCACCGCTGCCGGCCGACGTGAGTTTCTTGCGTCCCACCAGCAAGTCCAGGGTCTGCACGGTGACCGGCCCGAGGTGGCCGACCTGGCTGAGCGTGCCGTCCATGGCGACGAGCCCCAGGTACGGACCGAGGTCGTGCGGCGCCGAAATGGTGTCCACGATGACGTCGAACCGGTCCCGGGCGGCCGCCATTCGGTCCGGGTCCGTCGAGACGACGACGTCGTGGGCGCCGAGCTTGCGGGCGTCCTCGGCCTTGCCCGCCGAGCGGCTGATGACCGTGGTCTCGGCCCCGAGCGCCACGGCGAGCTTGACCGCGAGGTGCCCGAGTCCGCCCAGCCCGGCGACGGCGACCCGCGTGCCCGGCCCCACGCCGAGGCTGTGCAACGGTTCCCAGACGGTGATCCCGGCGCAGAGCAGCGGCGCCGCGCCCGCCGGGTCGAGGCCGGCGGGGAGGCGGTAGGCGAAGCGGTCGCGGACGACGTAATCGCGGGCATAGGCGCCCGCCGTCGTCGAGCCGTCGCGGCGGTCGGTGCCTCCGTAGGTCAGAGTGGGGAATTCGCGGCAGAAGTTCTCCTGCCCGGCTGCGCACATGACGCACACTCCGCACGAGTCGACGATGTTGCCGACGGCGACCGGGTCTCCGACGGCGAATCGCGTGACCTCCGTGCCGATTTCGGTCACGACGCCGGTGAATTCGTGGCCTGGCACGAGAAGGCCGCCGGAATGCGCGTCGAGGGAGTGGACGTCGGTGTGGCAGACGCCGCAGTAGCCGACCCGGACCGCGATGTCGTCCGGACGCAGGTCCCGCCGTTCGAGACGCACCTGCCGCAGCGTCGCGGCGGCGCCGTCCGCTCCCCAGCCCACTGTTGCCCGCATGTCGGCTCCTTTCCAAACAGACTGTTCGGTCTATTTCACCGTAGGCACTTCCTCGCGAAGAAGCAAACCGACTGTTCTGTTTGGTAGGCTAACCCGATGGTCGACCAGCCCCTGACCGCCCGCGGCACCGCGACCCGCGACCGCATCCTCGAGGCGGCGACCCGGGAGTTCGCCGAGCACGGCATCGCGGGCGCCCGCATCGAGCGGATCGTGAGCACCGCACGCACCAACAAAGCGCAGCTCTACGCGTACTTCGGCAACAAGGACGGGTTGTTCGACGCGATCTTCTTCGCTTCGCTCGAGCGGATCGTGAACGTCGTCCCGATCGACGCCACCGACCTCGCGGACTGGGCCGTGCGCCTCTACGACGAATACCTGCGCCGCCCCGACCTGATCCGCCTGGCCACGTGGGCCCGCCTGGAGCGGCGCCCGGCCGGCCACCTCGTCGCCGACGCCGACCGGCTCGACGACCGGAAGCTGCGGGCGATCGCCGACGCGCAGGCCGCCGGGCTCGTGCGGCCGGGCGACCCGTTCGACGTCATGGCCGTGGTCATCGCGATGTCGATGGCGTGGTCACCGGTCAGCAACGTCTACGCGGCGACCGCCGACGAGCCCTCGGACCAGCACGACGGACGGCGCGCCCTGCTGCGCGAGACCGTCCGTCGCGCGGTGATGACGGACTGAGCCGCTTTCAGTCCCCGGTCGCGAGTACCCATTCCCGTTCGAACTCCGCGCCGTCGATCACGGCCGGGGTCAGCACGCGCTGGCCGGCGAGCTCGTCGAACGACGGGAGCGGCACCTCGCTGAGCCCGGTGCGGCCGGTCGAGCGCCAGTCGTCGGCGTAGTGGCGGGTGCCGTCGGCGAAGACCTCGACCTTGCGGACCTCCCAGCGGTCGTCGTCGAGCTCGCTGTAGATGTCCACCGGGGCGTCGGCCGCGTCGTGCCGCCAGTGCACGTGCAGGTAGTCCATGTTCGTTCTCCGGTTCAGCGCTGCCGCGGCGGCCGCGGGCGGGCCGCGTCGCCCCAGTCTTCCTGCCCCATGCTGCTGCCGAGGTGCGGGCCCTGGGGGTTCGGGCCGTGGCCGACGTGGGAGTCGCCGATCTCGACCGGTCGCGGGTTGGGGTGGTTCGTCGGCTGGTCGTTGTGGTGCACCACGTAGACGTCCGGCCGGTCGACGGACTGCGAGATCGTGTAGCCCTGGCTCTCCAGCGCGGACGGGCTGACCTCGATGTGGTGCGTGAAGCTGGCACCCGAACCCGGGTTGAGCACCAGGGCCTGGGACAGCCCTTCCTGCGACAGCTGACCCGGCGCGATGTTGGTGAAGTAGCCACCCGAGCCGTACCGGGCGTGCGAGCCGACCAGCGGGTTGTCGGGCGTGCCGTGCGTCCACGCCGAGGGCCGGACGTGCCCGCTGCCCATGATGCCGTTCATGCCGGCTTCGTTGGTGTAGTGGTAAAGGCTTCCGTTGGGGTTGTCCGGGGTGTGCGGCACCGTCGCGTGCGGCGTCGTCGGCAGCGGGTTGTTGTAGTACGGCGGCGGCGGCCGGTTGCTGGTGCGGGGCGGCCGGCTCGGCCCGCTGGTGTTGCCGTTGCCGCCGCGGCCGTTGCCGCGGCCGCCCTGGTTTCCGCCGCCACCGCGGTTTCCGCCGCCGCTGCCGGACGCGGCGGCGGCGTCGGCGCACGGGGTCAGGCCGGACGGGTCGATCCACGCCAGCGGGTTGGCGACGTAGGCCTGGGGGTTCGGCCCGCCGGCCAGGCCCAGCGGGTCGGCGCTGAGGAAGCGCGCGGTGCCCGGGTCGTAGTAGCGGTGGTAGTTGTAGTGCAGGCCGGTTTCGGCGTCGAAGTACTGCCCGGGGAACCGCAGCGGCGTCACGGCCGGCGCGGAGTCCAGCGCCCGGCCCCAGATCGTCTGCGGCTGCTGGCGGGCGACCACGCCGTCGAGCCCGACCAGCTCCGTCGGGGTGCCGACGACGTCGGTCATGATCGCGTAGAACCGCTGGTCGAGCACCTGCCGGAAGCCCTCCGGCCCGAGCAGCCGCTCGCACTGCAGCAGCGGGAGCTCGCTGCCGGGCTCGACGTCCCAGCTCAGCAGCCGCCGTTGCCCGCTCGCGGTCAGCCGGTGCTCCTCGGCCAGCGCCGGGCCGTCCCAGGTGAAGTCGATCTGCTCGGCCACCTTGCCGTCGGCCGCGAGCCGCTGCTTCGCGACCCGCCTGCCCAGCGGGTCGTAGCGGTAGCGCCAGCGCTGCCCGTCGGGCGTCGTGACGCCGGTGAGGCGGTCCTCGGCGTTCCAGGTGAAGCGCCAGACCTGCGGCCGCCCGTCGATGCCGGGCGCGGTGCGCTCGACGAGCCTGCCCTGCGCGTCGTGGACGTAGCGGGCGGCGCCGGCGCCGGTGATCCGGTTGCCGGCGTACGTCCGGGGTCCGGCGAGCGCGTCGGGGACGGCGCCCGCCTGGACGCCGGTCACGTTGCCGGTGCTGTCGTAGCTGTAGCGCTCGGCGTGCGCGGACCCGGTGACCGCGCTGACCCGGCCCACGGCGTCGAGCTCGAACGACCGCGTCCCGGTCGTGGCGTCGTGCGTCGCGACGAGCAGGCCGTCGTCGCGGTAGTCGTAGGCGCGCCGGTGCACGAGGGCACCGCCGGCGGCCGCCACGGTCTGCGCGGCGAGCCGGCCCGCCGCGTCCCAGTGCGAACGCAGGTCCGCGCTGCCCCATTCGCGCTGGACCTCACGGCCCGCCAGGTCGCGTCGCAGGCTCATCGTGTGCCCGCCGACCCGCAGCCCGACCGGCGCGCCGGTGCCGTCGTAGGCCCATTCGCCGGTCAGCCCGGACGGGAGGGTGCGCCGGATCCGGCGGCCGAGCACGTCGTACTCCGACCGCACGGTGCGGCCGTTGCAGGACTCGGACAGCACGCGGCCGAGCGCGTCGTAGGTGAAGGTGACGTCGGCGTCGGCGTTGACCGCGCGCAGGAGCCGGCCCGCCGGGTCGTAGGTCCACCGGGTCACGTCGGCGCCGGCGCGCTGCTCGACCACGCGGCCCAGCGCGTCCCGGGTGAACTCGAGCGTCTCGCCGGCGCCGTTCGTGCGGCTGGTCAGGTTCCCCGCCGCGTCGTAGCCGTAGCGCAGCACCCGCCCGTCGAAGTCCGTCTCCTCGACGAGGTTCCCGGCCGCGTCGTGGCGGTACTCCCACCGCCGCCCCTGCTCGTTGCGGACCGAAGCGAGCCTCAGCTCGGTGTCGTGCGTGAACTCCATCCGGCTGCCGTCCGCCGCGATCCGCGCGGCCGGCAGGTCGAACGCCCCGACCTCGTGCAGCGTCCGCGCACCGGTGGCGTCCCGGTGCTCGCGCAGGTTGCCCTCGCCGTCGTAGGACCAGTGCTCCGTGGCGCCCCCGGGGCGGGTCACGCGCAGCGGGCGGCCCTCGACGGTCCAGGCGTAGCGGGTGGTCTCGCCGGCCGGGCCGGTCTCCGCGACCAGCCGGCCGAAGGCGTCGTACTCGAACGTGCGGACCGCCCCGGTGGGCCCGGTGACCGACTCGGCCAGGCCCCGCGAGTCGGAGACGACGGTGGTCCGCCCGCCGAGCGGGTCGGTGATCGTGGCGAGGTTGCCCGCCGCGTCGTAGCCGTAGGTCGTGCGGGCGCCCGCCGGGTCGACCGCCGCGACGAGCTCGCCGCTTTCGCCGTACTCGCGCGTCGTGCGCGCCCCGTCGACGTCGACGGTGAGCACCGGCCGGTGCTTCTCGTCGTAGCGAGCCGAGTCGCCGGTGCCGTCCGGGTAGCCGACGGCGACCAGGTCGCCGGCCTCGTCGTAGGTGTAGGTGGTGGCGCCGCCGAGCTCGTCCGTGCGGACCAGCAGCCGGTGGTGCCGGTCCCACTCGGAGCGGACCTCGTGGCCGAGCGGGTCGATCTCGCGGCTGACCTGCCCCCACTCGGTGAAGTGGTAGGTGATGACCGCGCCGAGCGAGTTCGTCGCCCGGGTGACGCGCGCGGCGGTGTCGTAGTCGAAGGTGTAGTCGAGGTAGCCGCCGTCGCCTTCGGTGCGGACGCAGCGGCCGGCGCCGTCGTAGTGGTAGCGGTAGGAGGCGCCGTTGCGGTCCTCCCAGCTCGTGATCCGCCCCTCGGCGTCGTAGCCGAAGCGCAGCGGACGGCCGGAGGAGTTGACCACCTCGACGAGGCGGCGGGCGTCGTCGTAGCGGTAGCGGACCAGCGGGATGTCGGCCGGGGTGCCGTCCGGCAGCCGGGCCGCACCGATCAGGTGCAGGCCGGTGACCAGGCCGCCGGCGGTCTCGACGCCGAGCAGGTACCCGCCGGAGTGGCTGATCGCCGTCAGGACGCCGGTTTCGTCACGGCTGAAGTCGATGCGGGCGCCGGAGCCGCGCAGCACGGAGGTCAGCGGCAGTTCCGCGCCGCCGGACGGCGCGAAGAGCAGCGTCTGCGACTGCTCGGGCATGGTGATCGTGTAGCCGCCGTCCGCCGTGCGGGCCAGCGGCCAGCGGGGCCCGAACTCGGGCAGCACCGACCCGGTGGCGCCCGGCAGCGGGTAGGTCATCAGCGCGCCGTCCTCGGCGGCGAAGCTGACTCCCTCGGCGTCGACCTCGAGCCGCTGGTCCAGCGTGGACGCCCAGGTGGGGCCGAAGGACCGGCCGAGGCGGTAGTCCGAGAGGTGGGTGCGCGAGACGATCAGCGGGAGCGCGGCGCGCAGCTCGACGTCGGTCTGCGGCAGGAACATCCGCCCGCTCGCGACGTCGATGGGGTCACCGCAGTCGGGCAGGTCGCGGGTGGGCGTCGAGTTGTGCGGCGGGTTGCCGTTGCCGCCCCGGATGTCGCCCTTCGCACCCGAGGTCGTGGTGGCGTCCGACGGTCCCTTGCCCGGCGGCGGCGGGCCGTCCGGCGTGGTGTCGGGCGGCTTGTGATCGCCGGCGGGCGTGGTCGAGTCGCCGCTCTTCGGCGGCGGCGAGTGATCGCCCGACGGAGTCGTCGAGTCGCCACCCTTCGGCGGCGGCGAGTGATCACCGGACGGCGTCGTCGAGTCCCCGCCGTGGGGTTTCGGCGCCTTCGGCGTGCCGTCGATGTTGCTGATCTTCGGCGGGGCGGACACCTTGCCGCCGCCCTTGAGGCCCTTCATCGCCTTCGCCGCGTCGCCGAACAGGTCGCCGGCCCGCTTCAGCAGCGGCATGAGCGCCTTCATTGCCGTGACCAGCCGCTTCACCAGGTCGGCGATCTTCGACGCGGTCTTCGCGACCGCGCCGATCACCTGCGGCACCACCCACGTCAGCCCGATCCCGAGGGTGAAGACGACCTGCAGCGCCCAGCTGATCAGGTGGCCGATCAGCTCCGCGATGATGTCCCGGACGAGGGCACGCACCGCCGCCACGACCTCACCGGCGGTCTTCACCCCGCTCGAGGCGCCTTCGCAGCCCTTCTGAGCGGACTCCAGCAGCGTCACCGCGTCCTGCGTCCGCTGCCGGTAGGAGTCCGCCGCCGGGCCGGACCACGACTGCAGGTCCGACTTCACCATGTCGCCCAGGTCGGTGCCGATGGCCTGCAGCTCGCCCGCGACGTTCTTCCAGGTCTCCGACTGGGCCGCGATCTCGTCGGCGTTGCCGGTGAGGCCGTCGAGCGCCTGCTTCAACGGCCCGACGTGCTCCATCAGCCACGCCACCCCGGCCGCCAGGATCGCCCCGAACGGGTCCATCGCCATGGACAGGGCATCCAGCGCGGTCCCGACCGCCCCCATCGCGACCGAGGCCCAGTCGCCACTCTCGATGGCCGACTTCAGGTCGTTCGCGCTCTCCAGGATCGAAATGCCCGAATAGGCCTTGGTGGAGTCCTGCGGCTGCGCAACGAGGGGGTTGGTCACCCGATCATGCTAACCGGCCTCTCCGCGTACGGTGACCGCCCGTCACGGTCGGCAGGGCGATGACCTTGCTGAGCGTTTGGCTTCACGCTCGTGGCCCGTCAGGCACCCGCCAAGGATCCCGCCTTCCAAGCGTGCGGCGCCACCGCGTCCTCCAGCGGCGGCCAGGCGAGGTTGGCCGTGTAGTTCGTCATCGCCGAGATCGCGACTCCGGTGACCACCTCGAAGACCTGCTCCTCGGTGAAGCCCGCCGCCTTGAACGCCGCCACCTCGGCGTCGTCGACGTGGCCCCGCTTCTCGATCAACGACTGGGTGAACGCCGACAGCGCCGCCATCCGCGGGTCCGCGGGAACCTCGCCCTGGCGAATCGCCTCGACCACCGCCGGCTCGACGCCGTCCTGGAGCGACTCCAGCGTGTGGAACGCCACCGCCCACTCGCAGCGGTTCGCGACCGCGTTGGACAGCAGCAGGACCTGCCGCTCGTCCGGGCCGAACGTGCCCCCGCCCCGGAAGTGACCGAAAGCGGAGAAGAAGGTGTTGATCAGCGCCGGCGAGTTCGCCATGAGTCCCGCACCGGCGGGAACGAACCCGAAAGCGCTTTCGAGGACCTGAAGCGGCTCCTTGGCGGCTTCGGCGGCGGTGTCGGCGGTGTGGATCCGGTAACTGGTCATGGCTGGAAGTCTGCGGCAGCCGGTGCGCCGAACCAATTCCCTCGCAGGTAACTGTGCGACAATCGGTCCATGGGCTTCACCTCGACCGGCCGGGTCGGAACCTCCACTTTGGACGTCGCTTACGAGCGAGCGGGCCCACCCGACGGCACTCCGGTCATCCTGCTCCACGGTTTCCCCTACGACGTGCGGGCGTTCGACGACGTCGCGCCGCTCCTGGCGGCCCGGAACGCCCTCGTGTTCGCCCCCTTCCTCCGGGGGTTCGGTGGGACGTCGTTCCGCGAGGAATTCACGCCGCGGTCGGGACAGCAGGCGGCGCTGGGGCACGACCTCGTCGAGTTCATGGACGCGCTCGGCATCGGCTCCGCGATCCTCGCCGGCTACGACTGGGGAGGCCGGGCAGCGTGCGTCACGGCCGCACTGCACCCCGAGCGCGTACGCGGGCTGGTCACTGTGGACGGTTACAACGTCCAGGACATCGCCGCCGCGAACGAACCCACGAGGCCCGAGTGGGAGCAGACCTTCTGGTACCAGTTCTACTTCCACTCCGAACGCGGGCGGCGTGGACTGGAGCAGAACCGCGAAGCGCTCTGCGCACTGTTGTGGCGCACCTGGTCGCCGACGTGGCCGGGGGCGGGCGACGCCTTTCCGGCGAGCGCCCCGAGTCTGCACAACCCCGACTTCGTCGACGTGGTCATCCACTCCTACCGGCACCGCTTCGGGCTGGTGGACGGCGATCCCCGTTACCAGCGAACGGAAGAGCTCCTCGCGGCGCGGCCACCGATCACCGTGCCGGCCGTCATGCTGGAAACGGGCGCCGACGGGCTGCTCGGCCCGAGCTCGTCCGGCGACCGTGCGCACTTCACCGGCCCGTACGAGCACCGGCTGCTGCGGGAGGTCGGGCACAACCCGCCCCAGGAAGCGCCGGAAGAGTTCGCGGACGCGGTCACGGCGCTCCTCCGGCGCGAGCTCAGATGATCCCCGCCCGCACCAGGTAGGCCACCAGCTGGTAGCGGTTGCGCAGTCCCAGCCTGCTGGTCATGATCTGGATCTGGTTCTTCACCGTTCGCTCCGAGTAGTTCAGGTCGAGCGCGATCGAACCGGTGGTCTTGCCTTCGGCGAGCAACCGCGCGATCTCGATCTCCCGCGAGTCGAAGCTCAAGGAGTTCTTGGTGTCGGCGAGCACACCGTAGGGATCCAGCGGAACCTCCTGGTCGCTCGCCGCCGCCCCCAGCACCGCGTCACCGAGCGAACCCACGGCCTCGTGCGGCAGGACGGTGACCACCCCGCACGCGGCGAGGTCCCGGAGGTCCTGGCCGAGGTACTTCCCCGCGATCACCACGATCGGTGCGGTCAGCCGGCCCGCACGAGCCCGAAGGGACTCGAGCGTCCGATGATCCGCTCGCCCGGTGGCGTACACGAACACGTCCGCTTCGCCGTGCCGACCCGCCGGAAGGACGGACAACCCCGATTCCCGCTCGAGGAGAACGGACAGCCCGGCGAGCATGATCGGATCGGACGCCAACGGCGCGACTCGGGTTTCGGTCATCGTAGATCACTTGACCCAGTTCGGTGAGAGCGCTTTCCCGAGCCGAACCGGAAACCCTGCCGACGCGCCGTGGACACACGAGTGACCATCGTCTTACCCCTCCGCCATCGCCACCCGATCGACGCCGGGCGCCCTCGAGGGGCAACGTACCGACAGGGAGGTGGTTACCCGCAAGGACAAGTGGTTCCCGATCGGAACCATCGAGGTCCGGAGCGGTCCTCGGTGCCGGCCGGTGGTGGTGACCACGGAGGAGGCCGCGGTAAGCCCCTCGGCTCCTTCGCCTTCGCGCTGGTGGCGACACCCGCTGAGCTCGGTCAGGCGGTGAAGACCTGCTTGCTCAGCAGCACATCGACTTTGTGCACGTGCGCCGGCTCGGCCAGGATGTCGTTCATCCGCTCGACGTCGCGGAAGATGTCGCCGCCGCCCTCGATGTGCGCTTTCCGGCCGGCGAGGTCCGGGAACACCTCGAAGATCCCGAAGGTCGTCGGCCCGAACCGCACCCCGTACCACGGGCCGGTCGCCGGCTCGCCCTCGACGTGCCCGAGGATGTCGGCGAGCATCCGCCGGACCTCCGCGACCTTGTCCGGCTTGGCCTCGATCTGGATGTAGAACGCCTTCGTGCCGTCCGGCCCGTCGTCTCCGGTCATCACGACACCCGCGTATCGCCCGTGGCGCGGCCACCTGGGCGCCGATGACCGCGCGCGCCGTCTCGGCCACCGACGTCACCCTGGTGCCCGCCGGGTCGGTCCACACCGGGGGCAGGTCGACGATCGGCGTCAACGTCACCCCGGGCCCGGCAGCTGCTCGAAACCTGCGACCTCCCGACCGACCGGATCGCCAAGCGGTGCGGGTTCGAGTCCACTGTGGCCTTCCGCCGCCGGTTCCGCGATCTGGTCCACCTGTCCCCTTCGGACTATCGGCGTGCCTTCCGCGCTTAAGCGACATCGAGCGATACATTCCGGCCAGGCGGCCCCTCGACGTCGAAACTCAGCGCAACGCCCGGAAGAATTCCCGCATGTCCTCCGCGACGAGCCGCGGTTCCTCCCACTCCAGGAAGTGCCCGCCGCGCTCGACCGCGGTCCAGCGATCGACCCTTGAGAACCGTTCGACCCACTCCCGTGGCGTGGGGAACATGTCCTTCGACGACATCAGGTGGGCGGTGGGCACGCTCCGGCCGGCGCCCTGCCGGTAATCGGACTCGCCGTAGAGCCGCATCGACGACCCGATCGTCTGCGTGAACCAATACACGCTGATGTTCGTCAGCAGCTGGTCCTTGGTGAACCGGCGTTCGACGTCTCCGTCGCAGTCGCTCCACCGGCGGAACTTCTCCACGATCCAGGCCGCGAGCCCCGCGGGAGAGTCGTTGAGCGACGCGGCCAGCGTCTGCGGCTTCGTGCCCTGGATCGCGCCGTAGCCCACTTCGGCCGCCCGCCACCGTTCGACGTCCTCGATGTACCGGCGGATCGCGGGGCTGGGGTCGGCCGGCGGGTCGTCGGCGCGCGGCGTCGTGCCGCTGAGGTGGATCCCCACCACCGCCTCCGGGTACCGCGCGGCCAGCGCTTCCGCGACACTCCCCCCGAAGTCGCTGCCCCGCACCGCGTACCGCTCGTACCCGAGCACCCGGGTCATCAGCTCGTGGAAGATCCGCGCCATGCGCGGTTCGGTCATCCCGGGTTCCGTGGACGCCTCCGAGAACCCGAACCCGGGCAATGACCCGACGACGACGTCGAACGCGTCCGCCGATGATCCGGTGAGCAGGGGCAGCAGGTCGAGCATCTGCACGAACGAGCCGGGCCACCCGTGCAGGACGAGCACCGGCAGCCCACCGCCGTCGGCCCGTTGGTGGACGTAGTGGACGCGCAGGCCGTCGAGCACGCTCCTGAAGTGGGGGAAGGAGTTCAACCGGCGCTCTTCGGCGCGCCAGTCGAACTCCTCCGCCCAGTATTCGACGAGCTCCCGCAAGTACGCGGGATCGGTGCCGTACGCCCACCCGGCTCCCTCGATGTGGCCGGACCAACGGGTGCGGCGCAACCGGTGCCGCAGATCCGCCAGCTCCTCATCGCCGACCGCGATGCGGAACGGCTCGCGGTGTTCCTCCACTGTGGTCACCCGACCGACGGTAGCAGGAGCCGGGCGCCCCTCAGCCCGCCGCGGCGAGGATGGCCTCGGTCACCACCTCGGGATGCACCAGCGGCACGGCGTGCGAAGAATCGACCTCCACGACGGTCGAGCCGGCCCGCTCGGCCATCCACCGCTGGGCCTCGGTGGGAATGGAACTGTCCCGAGTGGACACCACCGCCCACGACGGCAGGGTGTGCCAGCTGGCGGCGTTCGCGAAGCTGCCCTCCAGGGTGCCCGGGTCGAACGGCTTCTGGGCGGCGGCGAGGATCTTCTGGTCCCGCGCACTCGCGTCACCGGCGTAGACCTCGCCGAACTTGTCCGGCCGGAGGTAGACCTCCGCGCCACCGGGGTACTCGCGCACGACCAGGTTGTCCGGGACGAGCAGGCTCCCGGGGAACTTCCCGTTGAGCGCGCCCGCCGTCTCCCCCGCGTCCTGCTGGAAAGCCGTGACGAAGACGAGCGACCGGACGCTTTCGGTCAAGGCGCCGGGGGCCGAGATGACGGACCCGGCGTACGAATGGGCGGCGACCACGAGCGGGCCGGTCAGCGTGCCGAGGAACTGCTTGAGGTAGGCGACGTCGCCGTCGAAGTCGCGCATGGGCAGCGACGGCGCGATGACGGTGTGTCCGGCGTCCTGCAGGCGCACGGAAACCCGGCGCCACACCGAAGCATCGGTCAGGGCGCCGTGGACGAGGACGAAGGTCGGCTGGTTCATGCCTTCAGCTTCGGCTCGACGCGAGCCCGCGGACAGTGGCGGTACCGCCGACTATCGAAATGTTCCTGCCAACCGCCGTCAAGCGCGGTCGAAGGTGGAGGACTTCCGGTGTTCGCGGGGCGACACGTTCGTCGCGCGCCGGAACTGCACCCGCAGGGTGGTCGCCGTGCCGAACCCGACCCGGCGCGCGATGTCCTCTACGGACAGTTCGGAGTTCTCCAGCAGCTCCTTGGCCCGGGCGATGCGCTGGTCGCGCAGCCAGGTCAACGGCGGCAGGCCGATCTTCTCGCGGAACCGCCGGTGGAACGTCCGCTCCGACATGGCGAACCGGCCGGCGACGTCCTTCGCCGACAGGTTCTGTTCCAGCGACACGAGCATCCACTGCTGGGCCCGGGTGATGACGTCGTCGCCGGGCGGGACGACCGCTTTCTCCACGAACTGCTGCTGACCGTCCGCCGGGCGCGGCGCCATGACGATGCGCCGCGCGACGTGCCGCGCGGCCGCCGGTCCCAGATCGACGTTCAGCAGGTGCAGGCACAGATCCACGCCGGCGGTCACGCCACCGGAGGTCAGGACCGCCTCGGTACCGGCCACGAGCACGGACTGATCGACGGTGACCGCGGGGAACCGCTCGGCCAGGTCCGCGCACAGCGACCAGTGGGTGGTCACGGTCAGCCCGTCGAGCACCCCCGCCCGCGCCAGCGCGAACGCCCCGGAGCAGAGGGACACCAGCCGAACGCCCTTGCGGTGCGCGCCGACGAGCGCTCGCACCAGCGAACCGGGCAGTTCCCGGTCCACCGCGTCGGCGTAGCCCGGCACGACGATCGTGTCCGCCCGGCGCAGCAGTTCGAGCCCGCCGTCCGGAACCACCGTCGTCCCGCCGGCCACCGGCACCGCCCCTCCCCCGACGGAGACGGTCACTAGGTCGTACGCCTCCGACGCCTCCCGGCCGAACACGTGGACCGGGATCGCGTAGTCGAGCGGCAGGACGTCCTCGAGCAGGACGACCACCATCCGGTGCCGGGTCATGGCGGTATCCTATCGATGCGGTGCCAGACTGCCAGTGCTAGCCGAGAGCGGCCCGCGCGGCCGCCACCCAGTGCGGAGCGCCGCAGGCTTCGGCGATCTTCAAGGCCTGCCGGTAGTGCTCCTCCGCTTGCGCGCGCCGGCCCAGCGCGGCCGCCAGATCGCCGAGGTGGTGCGCGACCGGCCGGAGCGTCAAAAGACCGCTGCCGGCGCCGGCGAGCTCCGCCGCCGCGGGCAGCAGGTCCGCGTACAGCCGCTCGCTCGTCGCGCGATCGGGGCCGGCGAGCGCACGCAGGCAGGTGCGCGCCTCGAACAGCAGGTCGCGCGGCGAATCGGGGACCTCGCGCGGGCCGGGCTCGACGACGGCGCGGCACCACGGCTCGTAACTCCCGTAGTCCTGCCGGACGTCGTTTTCGAGGGAATCGCCGCGCTGCAGGTGGTGACACAGCAGCGTGACGGCGAGGATCCCGTCTTCCAGGCCGGTCATGCCGGTGCCGGTGAGCCGGGCCGCGACCGCGCGGAACGCCGCTTCCGCCGCCGGGTCGTCCGTGATGCTCGCCCGCATCGCGCGGTAGCCCTGGGTGAACACGCCGACCAGCGGCAGGTCGTGGTCGTCCGCCAGCCGGTCGGCCGCTTCGGCGTGCCGGTCGGCCGCCGGCAGGTCCGCGAGCGCGGCGTGCGCCTGGACGAGCACCAGGTGCCCCAGCACCTCGAAGGTCACCAACGCGTGCGCCGCGGCGACGTCGACCAGCTCGCGGCCGATCCGCACCCGCTCCGGCGCCAGCCCGGCGCGGTGGAACGCGTGCATGAACCGCGCGTTGAGCGCGAACGCGAGCAAGGCGGGATCCCCGAGGTCCCGCGCCAGGGCTTCGGCCTCGCGGGCGGCCGCACGTCCTCGTTCGCCGCCGGTGTTGCGCAGCTCCAACGCGAGCGTCGCCAGCAACCGGCACCGGTCGGCTCGGCGCTCGGGTGGAAGAGCCGCCAGCGTGCGCTCCGCGACCGCGGCGATCCGGGCGGCCAGCTCCGGGTCGTCGTTGGCGGTCCAGACGGCCGGGACGTCGAAGGCACCCAGGACCTGAGCCGTCAGCACCGGATCGCCGGCGGCCTCGGCCAGGGACACCGCTTCGGCGCGGTGCTCCCGGGCTTCCGCCAGCGAGCCGATCACGGCCAGCGCCCGGACCAGCCCCATGATCACCTCGAGCCGCTCGCGGACGTCGGCGGCGTGGCCGAGCGCGGCTCGCCACAGCCGCGCCGCTTCGTGCGGCGCGCACCGGCGCTCGGCGCGCTCGGCCGCCCGCCGGGCGTACGGTCCCGCCGCCGGGCTCCCGGCGAGCAGGAAGTGGTGGGCCAGCGCCTCGACGTCGTCGGGCCGCGTTCGTTCGAGCGCCTGGCCGACGGCCGCGTGCCACCGAATCCGCCGGGACAGGGATAGTTGCTCGTACAGCGCCTCGCGGACCAGGTCGTGGGCGAACCGGAACCGCCGCGGCCCCGGCTCGACCAGGAAGCCCGCGCGGATCGCGGTTTCGAGGGCGTCGAGGACATCGGTGCCCGTCAGCTCGGTGAGCAGGTCGAGGTCGACTTCGCGGCCGGCGACGGCCGCCCGGTGCAGCACGTCCCGCGTGGCCTCGTCGAGCCGGGCGACCCGGTGGCGGACGACGTCGCGGACGCCCGGCGGGACTTCGGCCGAAGCGTCGGCGTCGAGCAGCCGGGCGAGTTCCCGGACGAAGAAGGGGTTGCCGCCGCTGCGCCGGTGGATGGCTTTCGCGCCGGCCGGCGAAACGTCTTGGCCGACGGCGGACCGCGCGATTTCGCGCACGTCGTCCGGGGAGAGGCCACCGAGGTAGAGCCGCGCCGGTTCGGTCCGCGCGACGCGGCCGAGGAAGCCGGTGAGGGCCGCCGGCGGATCGGTGCTGCGGTAGGTGGTCACCACGAGCACCCGGCCGGCCCGGGGTTCGGCGAGCACCGAGGCCAGCAGGGCGAGGGTTTCGGCGCCGGCCCAGTGCAGGTCGTCGAAGACGAGGAGGACGGGTGCCTCCCGCGCGACCGCGGCGAGGTGCCCGCTCACCGCCCGGCGCAGCCGGAACCGCGCGCTGAACGGATCGGCGCCGGCCGGCCGGTCCGACGGCGAAGGCGCGGCCAGCAGCCCGAGCGCGGAGTCCTCTTCGGACGGCGCGTCCAGCGCCTCCAGGATCCGCATCCACGGCCACCCCGCGGGCAGGCCCTCGTCTTCCGGGCTCGCGCCCCACGCGGTCGTCCAGCCGCGGGTGGCCAGGCGGCCGGCGAAGGTCTCGGTCAGCGCCGTCTTCCCGGCGCCGGCTTCGCCGGAGACCAGCACCAGCCGGATTTCGCCCCGCGCGGCCCGCTCCGCTTCGGCCGCGAGCACCGCCAGCTCCTCCGCGCGGCCGACCAACGTGCCGGACGAACCCGCAGCGGACCGAGCCGATGCCGCGGGCCGCGCCGCGTCCGCCAGCTCCTCCGCCCGCCCGGCCGACGTTCCAGCCGAGACCACAGTGGGCCGGTCCGATGCCCCGAGCCGCGGGGACTGCGCCTGCTCTTCCGCGCGGCCGACCAAGGTCCCGGCCGGAGAAGGCGCGGCCGACACCACAGCGGGCCGGTCCGGCACCGCAAGCGACGGGGACTGCGCCAAGATGTCGGCCTCCGCCTGCCGCAAACCGGGCCCCGGGTCGACACCCAGCTCGGCCTTCAGCACCTCGCGCGCCCGGCGCAGCGCGCCCAGCGCGTCACCCTGGCGTCCGGCTCCGTACAGCGCGAGGCCGAGGAGCCGCCAGCCCTCCTCGCGCAGCGGGTGCGACGCCACCCGGGCCTCGAGGTCGGGGACCGCTTCGGCCGCCCGGCCGGCGGCCAGCATCGCCTCGGCTCGCCGTTCGCCGGCCAGGAGGCGCAAGGCGTCGAGACGGTCGATCTCCGCTCGTGCCCAGGCCTCGCCGGCGAACTCGGCGTACGCCGGGCCGCGCCAGAGCGCCAAAGCCTCGTCCCACTCCCGCACGGTGGCTCCGGGCGTCGTCACCACCGCCTCGAAGCGCCAGGCATCGACGTCCTCCGCACGCAAGGCGTACCCGGGGCCGGACGTCACCAGCAACCGGGCCGGCGTCCTCGGGGCGCGACCGGGTTCCAGCGCGCGGCGCAGCGCCGAGACGAACGTCTGCACCGCCCCGACCGAACCGTCCGCCGGGGCCGGCCACAGGTCGTCGACCAGCACGTCCACCGGGACGACCCGGCCGCGCGCGACGAGCAGCCGCGCCAGCACCGCCCGGTGCCGCGGCCCCCGCAGGGCCAGCGGGCCACGGTCGTCCTCGGCCACGAAGGGACCGAGGACACCAAAGCGCACCATGCGACGCACTGTAACCCGCTCAGTGAACGCTGACCCGGCGCTGACCGCCTTCGGAAACGCTCGGCACGAACGAAACCACACCGAAAGGCCGTCCATGCGCATCCCAGGGTTCGACTACCAGAGCGTCACCGTCGGTGACGGCGTCGCGCTCAACGTCGCCGTCCGCGGCTCCGGCGCGCCGATCGTGCTGCTGCACGGCTTCCCGCAGACCCACCTCATGTGGCGGCACGTCGCCGCCGACCTCGCCGCCGACCACACCGTCCTCTGCCCGGACCTGCGCGGCTACGGCGACAGCGGCAAGCCCGCCGACACCGGCGAGACCTACTCGAAGCGCACCATGGCCGCCGACGTCGTCGCGCTCGCGCGGGCCTTCGGCCACGACCGGTTCGCCCTCGCCGGCCACGACCGCGGCGCGCTCGCCGCGATCCGCGCCGGCCTCGACCACCCGGACGCCGTGAGCCACCTGGCCATCCTCGACGTGCTCCCCACCCTCGACATGTGGGACGTCCTCCAGGGCGTGCGCGGCGCCGTCGGCTTCCACCTCTACCTGATGGCCCAGCCGCCCGGACTGCCGGAAGCCCTCATCGGCGGTGCGCCGGAAACGTTCTACGGCCACTTCCTCGACGCCTGGACGCAGCGCCCGGACGCCATCCCGGCCGCCATCCGCGCCGAGTACCTGCGTGCCAGTGCCGAAGCCACGACGTCGATCGTCGCCGACTACCGCGCGACCGCCACCGTCGACGTCGAGCACGACACCGCCGACCGCGCAGCGGGCAACCGGCTCGGCATGCCGGTCACCGTGCTCCAGCAGGACTGGGGCGCCGCGCTCGGCTACGACGCGCCTGCGCTGTGGCAGGCCTGGGCCGCCGACCTGCGCCACCGCACGGTGACGTCCGGGCACTTCATGGCCGAGGAGTCGCCCGCCGAGGTCGTGAAGGAACTGCGGGAGCTGCTGGCCCGCTGAGGGTCGAGCGCGACACCGGCTCAGCGGACCATGGCCAGCACATCGCGGACCAGCCGTCGTGCGTAGCCGGGATCGACCGGGAGCGCGAACACGACGTGGTGGTACAGCGGCGCGATGACGTGGTCGAGGATCTGCGAGACCGTCGGTGTCGTCTCTCCGCGTTCGCGGGCCCGGCGCACCACCTCCGACGCCTGTTCGCGTCGCGTCTCCGTGACCAGGCACCGCGAAACGATCTCGACGCGGGCCGACACCATCGCGCGCAGGTAGCGCGCCCGCAGGGGACGAGTGATGTCGCCGGCGATGATGGTCGCCCACTCCGTCAGGTCCTGCTCGAGCGATCCGGTGTCGGGTACCGACTCACCCTCGCGCGTCAGGGCGGCGACCGCGACTTCCTCGAGGAGCGCACCGACGTCGGTCCAGCGTCGGTAGAGCGTCGTCGGGTTGACCCCGGCCCGCTCGGCGATGACCGGGAAGCTGAACTTGTCGGCCCCTTCGCCGACGAGCTCGCCGACCGCCGTGTAGATCGCGGCCAGCACCCGGCCGCTCCGTCCGCCGGGGTGACTCAAAGCTGCTCGATCGGACACGTGACGAGCATAAGCAAAGATCTTTGCTTTGGCCAGCGCCGTGCTCTACAGTGGCCAAAGCAAAGATCTTTGCTTTTCGGAGGAGGTCTCGTGCTCAGTCGTCCAGTTTCGTTCTTCGTCGCCGGGGCCGCCGGCGCCGCGACGCTGACGGCCGCCTCGGCGCCGTCGCCGCTTTATCCGGTCTACCAGCGCCTCTGGGGCTTTTCCGCGTTCACGCTGACGGCCGTCTTCGCCGTCTACGTCTTCGCGTTGCTCGTCGCGTTGCTGACCGTCGGCTCGCTCTCCGACCGGGTGGGACGTCGGCCGGTCGCCTCCGGCGGCCTGGCGCTGCTCGCGCTGGGGATGCTGCTCTTCGCGATCGCCGGGGATTCCGGCGGCCTCATGGTGGCGCGCATCGTGCAGGGTTTCGCCGTCGGGGCCGCCACCGGCACCACCACCGCCATGATCATGGATGCGGCGCCGAACCCGCGGTCCGGCTCGATCGTCAGCAGCGCGGTCCCGTCGCTGGGAATCACGCTCGGCGCGGTCCTCGCCGGTGCCCTCGTGGAGTTCGCGCCGCTCCCTCAACAGCTCGTCTTCTGGATCCTCGCCGTCGGCTACGTGGCGCTGGCAGCGCTCGTGTGGTGGGTTCCCGAACGCGCTCGTCCCGAGCCGGGATCGATCTGGCGGTCGCTCCGGCCGAGCGCCGGGCTTCCGCGGGCGACGCGGCCGGTCTTCTTCGCGCTGCTTCCCTCGATGGGCGCGACGTGGGCGCTCGCCGGGCTGTACCTGTCGCTCGGGTCGTCGATCCTCGGCACCGTCCTCGCCGTGCACAGTCACTTCGTCGTGGGCATCGTGCTCGGAGCGTTCTTCGCCGCGGGGATAGCGGGCACCGTCGGCTCGACCCTCCTGCCGCCGCGGCTTCGCGAGTGGTTCGGCTACGGAACCCTCGCTCTCGGCGTGCTGGTCACGATCGCGGCGATGCTGATGAGCGCGTTGCCGCTCTACGTGGCCGGCTCGGTGGTCGCGGGGTTCGGCTTCGGTGCGACCTTCCGGTTCGCGGTCAACGCGCTGGGCGAGGCGGCGCCGGCCGCCCGGCGAGGGCAGGTGTTCGCGACGATGTACATCGTCAGCTACCTCGCCTTCAGCGTGCCGGCGCTCGCGGCCGGGCTCGCCGTCGAACGGTTCGGGCTCAAGCCGACCGCCGTCGCGTACGGGGCGCTGGAAGTCGCGCTGGTGCTGATCGCGGGGATCATCCGGGCGCGTCGGCGGGTCAGCGAGCGTCGGCCGGGGGCGGCCTCGACGGTGGTTTCGCGCACGTTCGGCACGCCGCGTCAGACGACGCACTACCTCGAGTGCGGGCCGGCCGACGGACCCCTGATGATCTTCCTCCACGGCTGGCCGGCCATCGGGTTGTTCTGGCGCGCCCAGCTCGAAGCGTTCGCCGCCGACGGGTGGCACTGCGTCGCTCCCGATCTCCGCGGCTACGGCGGGTCTTCCGCGCCGGCGGCCGAAAACGCCTACACCGTCAAGGAAGTCGTGGCGGACCTGGCGGAGCTCCACGACCACCTCGGCGGCGAGACCGCGATCTGGGTCGGCCACGACTGGGGCAGCATCGTGGCCGGTGCGGTGGCCGCGCACGAGCCCGGGCGCTGCCGTGGCGTCGTGCTGACCTCGTGGGCGTACTTCCCCGAAGCGAACAGCCTGGCCACGCTCGTGCCGCTGGTCGACCGGACGATCTACCCGGCGGAGCGGTACCCGGATGGCCAATGGGACTACTACCGCTACTACACGACGCAGTTCGAAGGGGCGGTCACCGACCTCGACGCGAACATCGCGGCCACACTGGCCTCGGTCTACCGACCGGGCAGTCCGGCCGCGATCGGCGAGGTCGCGCCGACAGCGACGGTCACGCGCGACGGCGGCCGTTTCGGCGCCGCGCACCGCGCCTCGCCGGCGCCGGCCGACCCGGCCCTCTGGCCGCCGGCCGACTTCGACGTGCTGGTGCAGGCGTTCCAGGCTCGGGGTTTCCGCGCCCCCTGCGCCTGGTACACGAACGACGACGCCAACATCGCGTATGCCCGCGAAGCGCCCGATGGCGGCCGCCTGTCACAGCCGGTGCTCTTCGTCAACGGCGAGTGGGACGCGATCTGCAGCATCACGGGAAACCGCCAAGGCGACCCGATGCGCGCGGCCTGCCCGGACCTCACGGTGACGTCGGTGCCGGCCGGGCATTGGCTGCCGCTGGAACGCAAGGCGGACCACGTCGAGGCCATCCGCACCTGGCTCCGGACAAAGAATCTTTGACGCGGAACCCCATTGCTTTCTTTCAGGAACCATCTTTGCGGTAGTAGCGGCGTCCGCGCTTCACGGTCAGTTCGATACTGCGCAGATTGCCCAGATCCGCGAGGGGATCCTCGGTGAGGACGACGAAATCGGCGATCTTGCCCACCTCGATCGATCCGCGCGAGTCGCCCGCACCGGCCGCCCGCGCGCCGACCAGCGTCGCGGACCGGAGGACCTCGGCGGGGGTCAGGCCGCATTCCTTCACCAGGAACTCCAGCTCCTGGTACAAGGCGGGGAACGGTTCCCCCGGGTCGGTTTCGTAGTCGGTCCCGGTCGAGATGGCGATCCCCGCCTGGTGGGCGTGGCGCACCAGGCGCGCGGCGAAGGCCGCCTCCGACGGGCGGGCGTCGTCTCGGTCGCGCGCGTCGTCGCGGCGCCGGTAGAGGTTCGCGGTGGCGTCCAGGATCGTGCCTCGGCGGCTCATGTCCCGGACCAAGGCTTCGATCCGCGGGTCGAGCGGACCTCGCAGCTCCCCGTCCTCGATCGGCTTCTTGGCCGCGTAGCCGGTCGGACGGTGCGCGGAACCTTCGTAGGCGAACATGCCGACGTGGGACACGACGTCGGCACCGGCGGCGACGACGTCGCGAGGCATGGCCGGGAACACCGCGGTGTGCGCCCAGACGTGAACGCCTTGGCGATGCGCCTCGGCCACGACCGCGGCCACCGTCTCGGCGGACAGGTCGGCGTAGAGCTTGATCGCCCGGGCACCGGTGCCCCGCGCCAGCGCGACCGCCAGCGGCAGATCGGTTTCCGGCGTGATGGCCTGCATCCACGGCACGGCACCGGGGACTTCCCCTTGGGAAACGGCGATCGTCCGCGGGTCCACGAAGAACTCCGGCCCGGCCATCAGGGCGGCGTAGACGATGTCGGGCCCGGGGATCTCCCCGATCAGCGTCGCGCGCGCCAGATCGGCGACCTGTCGCAGGTCGTCGGCCATGCTGCGGATCAGCGTCACTCCACTGTAGACCTGCCGGCGCAACACCGCCTCGGCGGCCGCGCGGTCCGGCGGTGTCGCGATGTGCTGGTGGGAATCGACGAGACCCGGGATGACGTACCTGCCGTCGAGATCGACGACCCGGGCGCCGTGCACGGGCGTGCTCTCCGCGCCGGGACCGACGGCCGCGAACTTTCCGCCGTCCACGACGATCGTCGTGTCCGAACGGGACGGTCCGCCCGTCACATCGACGAGCGTCGCGCCGCGGTACTCCGTCAAGGATGCCTGGCTCACAGATTTCACCTTCCGACAGCTACCCAACGTGACTCCGCCCCTACAGCCTTCCGGGCAGCGGCAGTGCACCGACGACCTTATCTTCGCCCGGACCATGGACGCGCGAGCGGTCCGTCCCTACGTTGCCATCACCGGAAAGGAGTTTCTGTTGCGCATTCGAAGAAAACTGTCCGCCGTCGTCGTCACGCTGGTGGCGTTCGCGTCGATGGCGGTCGCGGGCGGTGCCGCGCCGGCCGCGGCCGCCGGCCCCGCTCTGCTCCCCCTGTCCATCACCAACGACACCGGCCGCGCGGACGCGGTCCACCTCTACGTCCTCGGCGTCGACCTGAGCACCGGCAAGCTGGGGTACGTCAACGCGGGAGGGGTCTTCACCGCGTGGGGCCCCGGCGGCACGCCCCCCGTGCCGGCCCCGGACGTCTCCATCACCGGCCCGGGCACCGGCGGCACCACGACCATCCAGGTCCCCCGGGGCATCTCCGGGCGCGTCTACTTCTCCCTCGGCGAGCGGCTGAAGTTCTTCCTCGCCCCGGGTGGTCTGGTCCAGCCCGCGCCGTGGGCGGGCGGCGACGCCAACCGCGACGTCCTGTTCGACTGGAGCGAGTTCACCTACAACGACGCCGGCCTCTGGCTGAACAGCTCCCAGGTGGACATGTTCGCCGTGCCCCACACGGTGAGCGTGACCACGGGTTCCGGCGCCGTGAAGTCGACCGGCACGCTGGTCCCGGGCGGTCGCGACGCCGTCATCGACGGCATCAAGGCCCAGCCCGGCTGGGGCGGCTCCGTGCAGACCCGCTCGGACGGCACGGTTCTGCGCGTACTGGCCCCCGGGAAAGCGGCCGACGCCGGACAGCTCGGCGGCGGCTACCTCGACTCGTACATCGCGTCGGCGTGGAACGCCTACACCGGCAAGGTGCTGACCGTCGTCCCGTTCGCCGACCAGCCGAACACCAAGTACTTCGGCCGCACCTCCGGCGCCGTCCTGAACTTCACCGACGGCGGCGGGCGGCAGGTGGCGTCGTTCGCCAAGCCCACCTCGGCGAACGTCTGGGGCTGCGACGGCGCCCTCGGCGCCCCCAACGACCAGGTCGTCGGCCCGATCGCGCGCACGCTGTGCGCCGCGCTCAACCGCGGCACCCTGGGCACGATCGACACCCAGCCGGGCGGGACGGGCGCCGACTTCTACCGGAACAGCCCGGCCAACCAATACGCGAAACTGGTGCACGCGAACATGGCCGACGGCAAGGCCTACGCGTTCGCGTTCGACGACGTCGGCAACTTCGAGTCCCTGGTGAACGACGGCAGCCCCCGGGCCGCCGGCATCACGTTGAACAGCTTCACCGGCGGCGGATCGCACTCGTCCGGCACGAGGCTCATCAGCGACTGGAACGGCAAGTGCGTCGACGTGCCGAAGCGGAACTTCGCCGACGGCGTGCACCTGCAGACCTTCTCCTGCAACAACACCGTCGCCCAGGACTGGACCTTCACCGGCGACACGCTGAGGGTCCCGAACAACATGTGCATGGACGTCGCCTGGGGATCCCGGGAGAAGGGCGCGGCCATCCAGGTCGCCACCTGCAGCGGCAACCCCGCCCAGCAGTTCGTCCTGACCCCGGCCGGCGATCTCGTCAACCCGCAGGCCGGCAAGTGCGTCGACATCAAGGCCTGGAACGGCGACGACCGCGCACCCCTCATCCTGTGGGACTGCACCGGCGGCGCCAACCAGAAGTGGCACCGGGGCTGAGCTCGCCCTCCGGTGTCCGCCGGCTCACGCGAGGGTGCCGAGGAACTGCGCGAACGCCCGGTCCGCGCGGCCACGGTCCGCGGTCGCGTCGAGGTCCATGAGGAGACCGCGGATGACGGCGAGGACCAGGGTCGCCAGTTCCGGCCGGCCGATGCCGCGCAGGCCGTCTTCGAGCGGCCCGAGCCAGTCCGTCGTCGCCACGCGACGGAAGCCCGGCCAGAGCTGCTGCGTCGCGCTTTCCCTCAGCTGCCCGAACATCCGCAGGTAGGGCTTTCCGTCCGGACCGGTCAGGAAAGCCCACGCTCGTGCGAGCGTGACGGGGTAGGGCTCCTCGGGTCGCGCGCGCAGCAGCTCGCCGAAGGTGGCGAGCTGGCGGTGGCGCGCGCGCTCGAGGACGGCGCTCAGCAAGGCGTCCCGGGTGCCGAAGTGGTAGATCAGCATGCGCGTCGAAGTGCCCGCGGCGCGCGCGAGCGGCTCGAGCCGGCCGGGTAGCCCGTGGTCGAGGGCGTGGTCGGTGCAGGCGTCGAGCAGCCGTTGCTTGATCTCGGGTCGCGGTCGTCGTCCCACCGCCGCACTTTTTCACGTAACGATCGGTACGTCTACCGTGGATCCCGAGACGGTAGCGGCGGCGGAGGTGGCGATGAGGGTCGTGTTCGTGCACGGGGCGTGCGTGCGGGACGGGTCGTGGTGGTGGCACCGCGTGGCGGGGCTCCTGCGGGAGCGGGGCGTGCCGAGCGTGGCTCCGGCCCTGCCGAGCTGCGGGGAAGCCGGCGCGCCCGGCGGTACCGGCGGCCCCGGGCTGGCCGAGGACGTCGGCGCGGTGCGGCGGGTGCTGGGGGACGGCGACGAGCCGACCGTCGTCGTCGCCCACAGCTACGGCGGGATCGTGACGGCCGAGGCGGCCGCGGGCGTGGCCTCGGTCCGGCACCTCCTGCTGATCTCCAGCTACCTGCCCGAGATCGGCCAGTGCCTTTCCGACTTCGGCGACGGCACTCCCGCACCGTTCCTCGACGTCGATGGCGACGCCGGGACGTTCGGGGTGCGCCCCGAACTGCTGGTCCCCACGTTCCTGCAGGACTGCGACGCCGACGTCCAGGCCGAGGCGGCGGACCACCTGGCCCGGCAGAGCGTGCGGGTCACCGGCCAACCGGTCGGCGCGGCCGCCTGGCAGGACGTGCCTTCGACGTACCTCGTGTGCGCCGAGGACAGGGGCACGCCGGCCCGGCTGCAGCGCGAGTTCGCCCGCAAGGCCGGCCACGTCGTCGAACTCGACGCGGGCCACCACCCGTTCCTGTCCCGGCCCGCCGCGGTCGGCGACCTGCTGCTGAGCCTCCGGTGAGCCGGGGGGTCAGCGCACGGTGAAGCCGCCGTCGACGGTCAGGATCGTGCCCGTGACCCACGAATTCTCCGGAGAAGCCAGGTACAGCGCCGCCGCGGCGACGTCGGCCGGGCGCCCGATGCGGCCCATCGGGTACGCGCGGCGGACGTAGTCGTCGTAGTCCGCGCGCTGGTCTTCGGTCATCGGGCCGAGGAAGCGGCGCTCGAACGCGGGCGTGCGGACCGACCCGGGCACGATCGCGTTCACCCGGACGCCCGCCGGGCCCAGCTCGCTGGCCAATGCCTTCGTGAACGCGTCGAGCGCGCCCCGCGTCGCCGAGTACACCGACGCGGGACGGTCCGCGACCATCTTCGTGCCCCAGTAGCTCGAGATGTTGACCACCGAGCCGCCGGCGAGGCCCGGCAGCAGGCGCCGCGTCAACCGGAACGGCACGCCGAGGTTCACCCGGATCATCTCGTCGAAGTCGGCGTCGGTGGTCTCGGCCAACGGCTTGAGGTGGGTGACGCCGGCGTTGTTGACGAGGATGTCGGCCCGGAGGCCGGGGGGAAGACCGGCGACGGCGCCGGGGGCCGCCAGGTCGGTGGCGATGGTCGAGACGGCGGTGCCATGCCGCCGCAGTTCGTCGGCGGCCGCCGCCAGCTTCGCCGGATCACGGGCGAGCAGGACGAGGTCCGCGCCCGCCTGCGCGAACGCGTCCGCGATCGCCAGCCCGAGCCCTTCGCTGCCGCCGGTGACCAAGGCCGTCCGGCCGGTGAGGATGCCCATCCGAGGTCCTTCCGAAATTGAAACGGAGAATTGTTATCCGTTTCCAGGTATACCAGACGGACAAGTACTCTCCGCTTGGTGCTAGCCTCGGCAGGTGGACGGAGAGATGCGTTCGGACGCCAAGCGCAGCGTCGAACTCGTGGTGGCCGCCGCCCGGGCGGCGATCGCGGAGCAGGGGCTGAGCGTGTCGACGAACGAAATCGTCAAACGCGCCGGCGTCGGACCGGCGACGCTCTACCGGCGCTTCCCCTCCCGCCAGGCCCTGCTGGAGACGATCCTGCTCGAGGTCGTCGGCGAACTGGTGGCCGCGGCCGAGGCGGCAGCGGCGTCACCCGATCCGTTCGCCGGCTTCGCGGACCTGGTGCGGGCCCTTGCCGCGGCGCAGTCCACGAACAAGGGGTTGTCGGACGCCTTGGCGGCCGCATCGGATTCGGCGGGCCACGGCGACGCCGTGCGTGCCGCGTTCGCCGGGTTGCGCGACCACGTCCGGCGGATCACCGAGCGGGCGCGGGAAGCGGGCGCGATCCGCGCGGACCTCGCCTGGCAGGACGTCCCGTTCCTCGCCGGCGCGGCGGCGGGGATGTCGACCCGCTGCCTGGGGCTGGACGCCGGGGAGGCCGGCCGCGAGCGCGTCATCGCGGTGGTGCTCGACGGCCTCCGCGAAACCGGCCGGGAGCCGCTGCCGGGCTCCCCGCCGACATCCGGTCGACCGCAACCCCGGCTCGTCCGAAAGTACGAGACAAGTGGATCTCAACCGGTGCGCGGCCGCGCGAAACCCTAGCTTCCCGGTATGACTACCGAGACAGCGCGGGAAACCCCGCCCAGCACGATCATCGCCGCGTTCTTCGGCTTCCTGGCGTCCACGGTCTCCGCGATCGCCGGGGGGCTGCTCATCCTGAGTTCCCGAGCCGAGATCGCCGCGACCCTGCGGAACTCGAACCCCACGATGTCGCCGGAGCAGGTCGACCGGGCCACCCTGCTCGCGCAGGCGATCCCGGTCGCCATCGCGGCGGTGATCGCGCTCGTCTACCTGTGGCTGTCGTTCAAGCTCAAGGCGGGCCGCAACTGGGCCCGGGTGATCCTCACCGTGTTCACCCTGCTCCAAGCCGCTTCGCTGCTGACCACACAACCGTCGTGGGCGGGGTACCTCAGCTGCGGGGTGGCGGTCGTCGCGACCGTGCTCAGCTACCTGCCCCCGTCCAACCGCCACATCGCCGGGGCCCGGCGGGCGGGCTGAGGCCGGTCCGGGATCATGGCGGCCATGCGCAGAACGGGATCCCGGGCCCGGCGCGGCATGCCGGGCGCCGAGATCGCGGTGCTGCTCGCGGCCGTCGTCACCGATCTCGTGCTGGCCCTGCGGGCACCCGGCGGGAATCCGGGCTGGGCGGGGCCGCTGGGCGCGCTCCTGACGTCCACGGGCACGGCCATCCCGGCGCTGGCCGTGCTGCGGCGGCGCTTCCCCCGCCACGTCGGTGTGCTGGGGAGCGTCGTCGTCGCGTTGTCGGTGCTCGGCACGGTCGTGCAGGTTGCCGGGAACGGGCGCCCGCAGCCCGCGATCGCCGAGCTCGTCGCGACCGGCGTGCTCACCGCGTCGGCCGCCCGCAAACTCGCGACGAGGCACGCGGCCGCACTGGCCCCGGCGATGGGCGTGGTGATGATCGCCGCGCCGTTGCTCCGGTACGGCGTCGACGTGCCGGAGGCGCTGTTCGCGGTCGCCGCCGCGGCGTACTGGGGTGCCTGCCTCAGCGTCGGGCTGATCCTGCGCGCGGCGGACAACCGGCAGCGGGACGCGCTGGACCGGGTGCGCAGCCACGAGCGCCTGCAGCTGGCCCGGGAACTGCACGACCTGGTGTCCCACCACGTCAGCGGGATCGTCGTCCGGGTGCAGGCCGCCCGCGCGATCACCGAAGCGAGCGCCGACGCGGGGAACCACGCGGCGGTCTACCGCGAGATCGAGGAGGCCGGCGGTGAAGCGCTGGCCGCCGCGCGCCGGCTCGTCGGCATGTTGCGCGACACCGAAGACATGCCGCCGTTCGCCGGCGCCGTTCTCGGTGACGTCGTGCGCACGGCCACCGGCTCCGCGGCCCGGCTGGACATCGCCGAGGAACTGGATCAGCTGCCGGTGCCGGCGCAGCTGGCGACCACCGTGCACCGCGTCGTGACCGAAGCCTTGACGAACGTCCGGAGGCACGCGCCGTCGGCGACCGAGGTGTCGGTGACCGTGACCACCGACGCCGACGACCTCCTGCTCGAGGTGCGCAACGACGGCGTCCCCGCGACGCCGCTCCCGTCGCCGGGCGGGTTCGGCATCATCGGCATGACGGAACGGATCGCGATGCTCGGCGGCAGCCTGACCGCGGGGCAGGAGGCCGGCTCGCGCTGGCGGGTCGCGGCGCGTCTTCCGCTCGGCGCCGAAGACGCGCCGTTCGAGTCGTTGCCCCGGGGGATCTGATGACCATCCGCGTGCTCGTCGCCGACGACCAGCTGCTGGTGCGCACCGGCTTCCGGCTGGTGCTGGACGCCGCGCCGGACATCGAAGTGATCGCCGAGGCCGCCGACGGCGAGGCGGCGGTGCGGCTGGCCCGGCGGTTGCGGCCCGACGTCACCCTGATGGACATCCGGATGCCCAAAGTGGACGGTCTGCGAGCCACGGAACTGTTGGCGGGCCCCGCGGTCGCGGACCCGTTGCGGGTGGTCGTGGTGACGACGTACGACGCCGACGAGAACGTCTACGCCGCTTTGCTCGGCGGCGCCTGCGGGTTCCTGCTCAAGGGCGCCGGCCCGCGGATGCTGGTGGACGCGGTGCGCGCGGCGGCCGGCGGGGAGGCGATGGTCTCGCCGTCGGTGACGGTGCGCCTGCTGGCCCGGTTCACCGAGCGAGCGCGACGGCGGGCGCAGCCCGTCACCACGCCGCTGACCGAGCGCGAGTCCGATGTGGTGCTCGCGGTCGCCCGCGGCCGGACCAACGCCGAGATCGCCGACGACCTCCGGGTCTCCCCGTCGACGGTGAAGACCCACCTGTCGAGCGTGCAGCGCAAGCTGGAGCTGAGGAACCGCACCGAAATCGCCATCTGGGCGTGGCGCCGGGGCTGGCTCGACTGATGGTCTTGACCGGTGTGGCAGACTCGCCGCGTGTGTGCTGGTGACGCGGTGACGGACCGGCTGGGGACGGCGGGCCGCCGGGTGGTTCAGGCGGTGCTGGACTGGGCTCTTGCCGTGGGCGTAGGGGTTCTCGCCGCGCTCGGTGCGGGGCTCGTCGTCATTCCCCTGATGCAGTGGGGTTGGGTACCGCCGAAGCTGATCCTCTGGGCCCCCGCGATCACGTTCCTCGCGGTCACGTACGCCGTCGACATCGTGATCCAGATCTGGGTACCGTGGCGCCGCGGCGGAGTCACCCCGGGAATGCTGGTGATGGGGCTGAGAATCGAAACGCTGCGCGGCGGCCCCCCGACGGCACGCGCTTACCTGATCCGCTGGGTCCTGCTCACGGTCGACGGCTTGCTGCTGGGTCTGGTGGCGGTGGTGAGCATCGCGGCAACCCACCGCCGCCAGCGAATCGGCGACCTGGTGGCGCGGACCTTGGTGGTCCGCGTCGAGACTGCCGCGAGCCCGACCGGGGACGGTCGCTGATCGGGGGTTCCGTGACTGGTGAGGTTCCCGTGGGTGTCACCCGAGACGGTGCCATCGGAGGCGGATCCGTTCGCCGTCGCGGTTCCGGGGCACTCCCGGACCGCACGAGCCGGAGACCAGCTCTAGGACAGGAGTATCGCCATGCGACGCATCACCGCCACGATCGGTGCCTTGGTGTTGACGACCGGAGTCCTCCTCGGGGCGACCGGGACAGCTTCCACCCAGGCGGAGCCCCAGCCGGGGGTGAGGTGCGTGGGCAGCTCGCTCGCGATGTGGGCCGCCAACCCCCTCTGTGTCGTCGACCGCACCTACCCCATCCTCATCATCCCGAGCGCCTGATCGTCAGCGCCGATCGAGCGGTGCCGGTGGATGCCGCAGTCCACGGCGTGACGCTGCTTGGAGGCCAAGGGGTCGAAGGCCGGCCGACCGCCCTTCGACCCCTTGGCCTCGCGGCGCGCGTCCTGATCGGCCCCGCGACCGCGAAGATTAGGGTTTCCTGTAGGGGTTCCCCTGATGAGCGACCACTTTCTTCCTCCTAACCTTCGACAAGTGCGACCGCGACGGCCCCGAAATCGTGGCCCAGCCGGTCGAAGTCGAATGATTCAGGAGGAAAAATGGCTCAGGAAACGACTTCTTTCGAGGAGTACGACAAGAAGACCTACGAGTCGCAGGTTGCCGCCCTGCGGCTGAACGGGTCGGCTGTCGTCACCAACCTCAAGAACATGAAGCGGACCTTCATCAGTGTCAGCCTCGAAGGCTCGAACGTCGCCGCCGGCCTCGACGGCAAGATGGTGTACGACAAGGATGACCTGCGAGGGTACTTCTGCGACCAGGTCGACGTGGAACTCTCCATCGGCTCGCCGTACAAGGTCGGCATCGACAGCCCGCAGACGACCATGGGCAGCGAATCGACGAGCACCAGTTCGCAGTGGCGGCTCGACGTCAACGCGGGGACGTTCGGGCCGGTGCCGACCACGGGCGTCGGCACCGGCCTCGTCATCGGCAGCTCGTTCAGCAAGGGCCTGCAGGACTGGAAGGTAGTCAACACCTCGACCGACGCCGTCATCCGGCACAGCTACCGGATGGCCGCGTCCGAGCGCGCGGCCTACGAACAGCCCTCCGACCTCGTGGACCAGACGGCCGGCGGCCAGCTCCAGGGGTGCCCGCTCTACCACGTGCCGGACATCTCGGTGGCCAACATGCCCCTGCTGACCACGGGCATCTTCGTGAGCGACAAGCTCCAGGACAGTTCGCGCGTCAACCTGCAGGTGAAGGTCACCGGGCACTTCGTCCGCGTCGAGAAGACCTTCGAGTTCTTCGTGGTCGACGTCGAAACCCTCCGCAAGCCGTGGACCTGGCAGTACTCGGTGCCGGTCATCATTCCCGCGGCCAGCTGACCTTGACCGGAGGGGAACCATGCCCGAGGAAATTCCGACGTCCGAACTCCAGCGAATGCCCGACGACATGTTCAACGAGCTGGCCCGGTATCTGCCCGCGGCCGACCTTTTGAACCTGCTGACGACGTCAAAGGGCATGCAGGGCAAGGTCGAGGCGTACCTCGACAAGATCCTTTCGGCCGACATCGTCACAACCGCCGATGGACTGCCGGTGGATCGCGACGTACCGCCGCTCAAGATCCTCACGTACCTTGATCGGGGTGACTACCAGCGAAACGTAGGACCGGAATCGAAGACCTCGATCCTCGATGTGGTGATGAAGCAGGGCAACCATGATCTGGCTGAAACATTCGCCAGGTCCATCGCGTACTGCATCGATGAATTGGAGTGGAAGGCGGACGGCCTCAAGGCGTACGCAATAAACGCCCTGGAAAGGGTCGACTACACCTTCACCTGGTTCGAGAACGGCAAGTACCTGCTCACCGGGGACGGGGACGAAAACGGAGGAGGAGTCATCTTCCCGCGCCTGAGGGGTGAGACGACCCTGGAGATGGCCCGTCGATGGGCGATTTCAGTCGGAACACTGGCACCCCTTCCGGGCGAAGACCAGGACACGCGCACTTGATCGCAAGCCCGGTCGTCAGAGTCAACCGGCAGCCAAGTGGGTCACGAGCTGGGTCCGCGAGCGGACACCGAGTTTGCGAAACGTCCTGCTCAGGTGAGCCTCGACCGTCTTCTCGCTGACGAACAGGCGCTCGGCGATCTCGCGGTTGGTCAACGCGTCCGCGGCCAACCGCGCGACCCGGCGTTCGGACGGCGTCAACCCGTGCACGCCGTTGACGCGAAGCTTGGGCGGCCGGCCGCCACCGCGCGCCAGCCCGGCTTTCAACCGCTCGGCCAGTTCGAGGGCGTGACATTCCACCGCCAGCTCGGCGGCACGCCGGACAGTGGCCCGAGCGGTGCCTCGATCGCCTTCGCGCAGCTGTAGGTCGCCGAGGTCCGAGAGGGTCCTGGCCAGCTCCAGCCGGCCAGGACCGTCTCGCAACAGCTCCGCCGCTTCAGCGAGGTTCCGCAGTGCTTCGGCGGGGGCGGCGAGCTGGGCCGCGGCGCGCAGGGCGAGCGCGATGTGCCGGGGAACAGCGAAATCCCGGGCCAGTCGCAGTTGCTCGGCGACGAACGCTTCGGCTGCTTGCCGGTTGCCCGCGAGCAGCTGGGCGTGCGCGGCCGCCAACCGCCATGGCACGTCCCAGATCAGGTTCGCACCCCACCGTTCGTACCACCGTCCACAAAGGAGCGCGTCGGCGAGTGCGGCGGCGTGGTCGCCTTCGCGCAGCTGCAGCCGGATCCGGGCCTCCAGCAACCACAGGTGGGTGGACGCGTGCGGTGGCCGCCCACCCGCGAGCTCGCCGCTTTCCACGATCTGCCGCGCTTCCGGCAGCCGGCCCTGTTCCATCCGCAAGTGGACCGCGGTGGCGTCCAGCAACGGCAACCCGACGTTCGGCCGGGGTGCGGCCGCGGTGCCGAGCTCGACGTGCTCGGCGGCCTCCGCCAGATCACCGCGCGCCCAGGCGATCCGGCTCAAGTAGCCCCGGATGATGCCCATCGGGAACAGCAGCCCGCGCTCGACGGCGGTGTCCAGTGCCCGTTGCATGCGCCGTTCGGCCTCGTCCAGCTGATCGGCCACCACCAGGGTGTGCACCGCCGCCCAGAGGGCGCACCGCTCGGGGGTGAGCACGTCACCGGCGAGCGCCGAGCGGGCGAGCCCCAGCGCTTCGGTGACCGGGCGACCGGCGAAGATCGCCTCGATCGACCGCTGCGAGTCCAGGATCGCGCCTGGGCCGGTGCGCTGCGCCAAGGTCTCCAGGTGCCTCAGCAGCAGGGTGCGGTGGGCCGGATCGGCCCTGGCCATGCCGACCAGTTCGCCCTCGACCGCCAGCTCGAGGTCCGGGGCGTCGGCACCGGCCAGGTCGTCGAGCGCTTGGACGAGCAACGGGATGGCCGTGTGCGGGTCACCACTGGCGTTGCGGAACCGGGCGAGGCTGTAGGCGCACAAGGCCCGCTGCCTGCGGTCGTCGGCGAGCGTGAGCGCTTCCCGCAGGTGGATTTCGGCGTCGGTGACGGCCAGGTGGTGGGCGCGGCAGTTGCCCAGCTGACGGCTGATCTCGGCCCGCAGTGCCGGTGCCGGCGGTTCGGCGCGCGCCCTCTCCAGGAACACGGCCGCGTCCGCCGGCGACCCGTGCTGGAACGCCTGCCTGGCCGCCGCGGCCAGCAGGGTGACGCGGTCGTGCCCGCCGCGCGGGGCGGTGCGCAGCAGGTGCGAGGCGATTTGGACCAGCGGTCTTCCCGCCCGCCGCAACACCGCCGCGGCCCGTTCGTGTTCCGCGCCGCGGTCGTCCGCCGGGATCAGCGAGCGCGCGACGTCGCCCACGACGGCATGCACGAAGGCAGGAGGGTCGGCCCGCTCGAATATCCCCAGCCGGGTGAGCTTCTGCGCGGCCGCCGAGGTTTCGGACCAAGGCAGGCCGGCTTGGTCGGCCACGACAGCGACGGGTGTGTCGTCACCGAGCACGGCGACCGCGCGCGCCACCGCTTGGACCTCCGGTGTTTGCCGGCGTAACCGGCCGGCGACGTACCAGCGGATCGCGTCCGGGCCCGAATCCGCGACGGAGGCGGCGTTGACCGCCTCCGGCCGCACCTGGTCGGCGGCCAGCACTCGCAACAGTTCCCGGACGAACAGTGGGTTCCCGGCCGTAACGGCATGACAGGCGACGCAGAACTCGTCGTGCGCGTCCTCGCCCAGCTCCCGCCGCACCAGTTCGGCGACCGCGACGCCGCTCAGGTTCTTGGGGCGCAGCAACGTCAGTTCCTCGGCGGCGAGGAGGTCGTCGATCAGCTCGTCGGCGCCGGGTTCCGCGGACCGGATCGCGATGGTCACCAACGCCCGGGCCGAGTCGAGCCGGCGCGCCAGGAAACCCAGGAACTGCAAGGACGGCAGGTCGGCCCACTGCGCGTCGTCCACCAGCACGACCAACGGCGCCCGCTCCGCCAGGTTGACCAACAGCCAGTACAACCCGTTCAACAGCGGGTAGAGCGAACCGGGCGCGTCTTCCTGGCCGGTCTCTCCGAACAGGCACTCGGTGGCTTTGGCCGCACCTGTGAACACCTCGTCCCGCGCGGCCTGCTCCCTCGGCAGAACCGGCTCGAAGAGCTGCCGCACCACGCCGAAACCGAACTGGCGTTCCAGCTCCGCACCCCGCGCCCCCAGCACCGTGCACCGCTGACCGGCCGCGAGCCTGCGCACTTCCCGCAGCAGTGTGGTCTTGCCCAGCCCGGGGCCCGCTTCCAGCACCGCCAGACCACCCCGGCCGGCCGCCAAGCGGGCCAACGACCGCTCGAGGTCGCGCAGCTCCCCGTCCCGCTCCACGAGCTCCGTCACCAGACGTTCACACTCCTGTGTCCGACACCCCGAGATCAAGACCTTGGTTGAGCCAGAAGTGTTCCCATCATAACGACCCGCCACCCGTTCCGGATCCGGCCGAGTCCGGTGCCGGCAGGGCTCGTCGACGCGAGGGCCGGTCGCCGTCACGACCCTGGAGTGACCCGGTGGTGACGGCGACCGGCGGGACGCCGCCGCTGTTCGGCGTCCCCCGGCGGTGGGTCTCCCTGCGCCCCGCCGCCAGGTCGGCTGCATCCCGCAGGTCTCGCGGGAAGCGAAAATGCGGCCGTCGCGGCTTCTCGTGATCGAGAACCCGCGACGGCCGTTGTTCACCGGGCCACCCGCTAGGGAGGGCTGAATGGCCCGGACGGACTTACTTGTTGGTGCCGGGGGTCAGCACCTTGTCGATCACGAAGACCGTGGCGTTCTTCGTGGGGATGTTGCCGCACAGGATCTTCGCGCCGTTGACGGTCATGTTGTCACCGGTGCCCTCGATCTTCAGCTGCCCACCGGCCGCGTTGAGCGAGTCCAGCATGCCCGCCGACTCCAGACCCTTGGCGTCGTAACGCTTGCCCACGACGTGGTACTGCAGGATCGGCGACAGCTCCGCCGGCTTGCCCGCCAGCTCCGCGAACTTCGCGTCACCCAACGCGGCGAACGCCGGGTCGGCCGGCGCGAACACCGTGATCGCCGGGGCGCTGTTGAGCGTGTCGACCAGGTTGGTGGCCTTGACCGCCGCCACCAGCTTGGTCAGCAGCGGGTTCGTCGACGCCGCCGACGCGACCGGCTGCGGGCCCATCGAGTCCAGCGAACCGGGCGCGGACCCCTGCGGCAGCTGGCCGCACGCGGGACCGAAGACGTCGGCGTTGGTCGTCATGCCGTCGCCGCTCGCGGCCGCGCTGGACGAGGGAGCGGCCATCGACGACGACGGAGCCGGGGCCGGGGCGCTGCTGGAGCTGCCCGAGGAAGCGGTGTCGCTGCCGCTGCACGCGGTCAGGGTGAGCGCGGCGGCCGCGGTCAGACCGATACCAGCAATACGAAGGTTACGCACGAGAATTCACTCCAATTGATTACGCGGCTGAGGCTGCCGAGTCGGCGAGAACCTCTTGTTGCCAGTGATTCGGTGCCCGGCGGGAACCGGATTGGTGGATCGGGCAGAAAATTTCTCAGGCGGCCGTGAAGGTGACGTTGTGCCACCCGGTCGCGCCGTTGGGGACGGTGCCCGCGCGCTGGTCGGTCTGGGTGTAGCCGGACTTGTCGGTGGCGCGGCAGAAAACCTGGTGCACGCCGGCGGGCAGATCGATCTCGGTCCACCACATCCGCCACGTGTTGAGGTTGACCTCCCGCGACAGCATGGTCTCCTGCCACGGGCCTTGGTCGATGCGGACCTCGACCTTCTCGATCCCGGTGTGCTGCGCCCACGCCGCTCCGGCGACGCGAACTTTCCCCTTTTGCACGTTCGCGAACCCACGATGGGAGTCGATGCGCGACTCTGTCTTGATGGGTGCTTCCTGGCTCCAGCTCCGTTTGAGCCAATAGGCCTGCCGGGCGGCCCAGGTGGTGACCTCGATGTCCACGACCCACTTCGTCGCCGACACGTACCCGTACAGCCCCGGCGTGACCAGCCGGGCCGGGAAGCCGTGCTCCAGCGGCAGCGGCTCGCCGTTCATCCCGATCGCGAGCATCGCGCCGCGGCCGCGGTCGGTCGCCGCGGCGACCGGCGTCCCGGACGTCCAGCCG
This sequence comes from Amycolatopsis sp. cmx-4-37, assembly GCA_049998055.1. GTDB lineage: Bacteria > Actinomycetota > Actinomycetes > Mycobacteriales > Pseudonocardiaceae > Amycolatopsis. Next base: position 1,026,708 of record JAEBEK010000001.1, read on the forward strand.
TCGACGCTCGTGCAGAACAGCTGCTCGGCGCCGGGTTTCACCCCGGCCTCGGCGAGCAGGTCGGCCAGGTCGACGCCGATGAAGTTCGACGTCGACACGTAGTCCCCGCCGACCTCGTTGGACACGCAGGTCATCGTCACCGTCCGCTCGACCAGCGGCCGGTTGCGGATGTCGTTGTAGCTGTAGCGGACCTCGCGATCCACCATGCCGTGCAGCCGCAGGCTCCAGTCCTCGGTGCGCAGCTGCGGCACCGACAGCGCGGTGTCCACGCGGTAGAACTTGTCGTTCGGCGTCACGAACGGCGGAGTACCGAGCTTGGCGAAGTCGGCGTCGGCCGGGATCATCGGGGCGGTCCGGGCCGGGACGAGCTCGCCGACCGCTTCCCGGGACGCCGTGGCGTCCCGGGACGAGCCGATCAGCTGCCCGCCGAGCCCGGCCGCTCCGGCGCCGACGACGACCCCGGCGCCGCCCAGCAGGAACGCCCGCCGCGACGTGCCGGTCTTCTCGCCGGAACCGGGTTCCCGCCACACGCGGGGCGCGATCCGGTGCAGGAGGAGGAAAACGGCGATGCCCACGAGCAGGCTGGCAGCCGGCGCGAGGAGCGCCACCGCGGTCAGGTCGGGGCGCTCGACCACGGCGAAGGCACCGACCAGGCCGAAGAGCGCGATGAGCACGGCACCGGGCACGGGCGACCGCCGCGACAGGACGCCCGCGAGCGCGGCGACGCCCAGCATGACCAGGGCCATGCTGCCCAGCAGCACCAGCTTGTCGTAGGTGCCGAAGGTGCGGACGGCGAAGTCCTTCAGCTCCACCGGCGTCAGGTCGATCGCGCCGTTGCCCACCGCGAGGTAGGGCGAGGCGTTGACGCTGATGAACCCCGCGACCAGGTGCCCGGCCGCCAGCGCGGCGACCAGCGCCAGGACGCCGGTGAACGCGGCCGCGAAGAATCGCAGCCGGCCGCGCGGCGGCGCTGACGGAGTTTCCGGGACGTCGAGCTGGGTAGCGGTCATAACGAGCGTTCGAGGCGGCGCGGTCACCGTATTGGTCCGAGCGCGGTTCCGGCACCGCCATCCCTCGAATGGGGGCATCCGATCCACAGTGGACAGCTCCTCCTTGCGGGTGACCAGCGGGGTTTCTCGTCGCGGCACCAATCCACGGGGACCGGCCGGGACGAACTCCCGGTGACACGCGGGCCGGACTGATCCGCCTGCGCGACGCTCCGGGAGTGCACCGATGACCACCGCCGACGCCCACCTCCTCGCCGGCGCACACGCCCTCGACGCGGTCGACGACCTCGAACGCACCGCCCTCACCCGGCACCTGGGCGACTGCCCCGAGTGCGCCGGCGAGGTCGCCGGGTTCCGGGAAACCGCCGCCCGGCTGGGCGCCGCCGCGACGGCCGTTCCCGGCCCGGGCCTGCGCCGGCGTGTGCTCGCCGAGATCACCCGGACGCGGCAGCCGCCGCCTCGCGTCACCGCCCGGCCCACGCGACCCGCCCCCTGGCGCAAGCGCGCGTTGGTCGGAGCCGCGTCGGTCGCGGCCGCGGCGGCGGTGCTCGCCGGCGGCGTCGGCATCGGGCTGGACCAGCCGGTCTCCGGCCGTCCGGTACCGGTGACCGACGGCGGCGCGGTGACATCCGCGCCCGACGCGACGACCGTGCGCACGGCCGTGGCCGGCGGCGGCTCGATCACGGCCACGGTCTCCTGGCGGCTGGGCAAGGTCCTCGTCGCCGCGCGGGCGCTCCCCCGGCTGGACGCGGGCCACGCCTACGAGGTGTGGCTGACCGGGCAAGGTGCGCCGCGGTCGGCCGGTCTGGTGGAGGTCGAAGGCACCGTCGAGGCGGCATTGGCCGCGGGCACCGACGGTGTCGCCGTGACCGTCGAACCGGCCACCGGATCCCTGCAGCCGACCACGCCATCGGTCGCGACGCTCACGGTCGGCTGAACCGGCACCAGCACGCGCGAAAAGAGCGGGGGCACCGGATCCCTGCGACCGGCCACGCCATCGGCCACGAACCTCACGGTCGGCTGAACCGGCGCCCGCCACGCACAAAAAGAGCAGGGCACCAGATCCCTGCGAGCGACCACGCCATCGGCCACGAACCTCACGATCAGCTGAACCGGCGTCGCCCGCAGGCGTTATCCGCCACGCCAAAGAGCAGGCACCAGATCCCTACGACCGACCACGCCGTCGGTAGCAAAACTCACGATCGATTGAACCGGCGCCGCCACGCGCAAAGGAGCGGGGCACCCGATTCCTCAGGTGCCCCGCTCTACTGCTGCCCGCCGACCGTCAGACGGTGTGCGGGGTGTGCGCGGCGGTGTTCCAGCCCGAGGCGATCACCGCGGCGTCGCCGCCGTTGCCTGCCCAGCCCGAATTCCCGCCGGTGGTGCTGCTGTGGTTCCACGCGTCGCCGGTCCAGCCGGTGGCACCCGTGGCACCCGAGTCGCCCGAAGACACCGTGGTGGCCGTCTTCGTGCCCTCGTCGTGCTTCCAGCCACCGTGGTGACGACCCTGCTGCTCGTGCCCGCGGGTCGACGTGACGGCGGTGTTGCCGCCCGTGGAGCCCGAGTCGCCCGAATTCCCGGACTTCCCGGTCACCGCGCTGTTGTGGCTGTTCGCGTTCCCGGCGTCGCCGGAGTCGCCACCGTTACCGCCCTCGGCGGTGCCGGTCACGACACCCAGGACGCCCTGCCCGTGCCGGTTCCAGCCGTGCCCACCGTTGTCCGAAGCGGAGTTCCGGCCCGTGCTCACGACGGTGGCGTCGCCACCGTTGCCCGCCCAGCCCGAATTCCCGCCGGTGGTCGTGCTGGTGTTCGTCGCGTCACCAGTCGAACCGGTGGCGCCGGTGCTGCCGGAGCCGCCCGAAGTCACCGTGGTGCCGGACTTCGTACCACCGTGGTGCCCGCGAACCACGGTCCACACAACGGCGCTGTTGCCGCCCGTGGAGCCCGAGTCGCCCGAATTCCCGGACTTCCCGGTCACCGCGCTGTTGTGGCTGTTCGCGTTCCCGGCGTCGCCGGAGTCGCCACCGTTACCGCCCTTGGCGGTGCCGGTCACGACACCCAGGACGCCCTGCCCGTGGTTCGTCGCGGAGTTCTGCCCGGACGTGACCGCGGTGGCGTCGCCACCGTTGCCCGCCCGGCCGGAGTTCCCGCCGGTGGTGCTGCTGGTGTTCGTCGCGTCACCGGTCGAGCCGGTGGCGCCGGTGTCCCCGGAGTTTCCCGAGGTCACCGTGGTGTCGCAACGCGCCAGCACGCACAGGCCGTAGGCGCTGTTGCCGCCGGTCGAGCCCGAGTTCCCGGAGTTTCCCGAGTTCCCGCTGACGGCGGTGTTGCCGCTGGTGGCGTTCCCGGCGTCGCCGGAGTCGCCACCGTTGCCGCCCTTCGCGGTGCCGGTCACCGAGCCCAGGACGCCGCGGGCGCCCCGCGAGTCCGCGGTGTTCTCGCCCGACGCCGCCGACGTGCCGGAGCCGCCGTTACCGGCGTTCCCGGAGTGGCCGCCGGTGGTGGTGCTGGTGTTCGAGGCGTTCCCGGTCGAGCCGGTCGCGCCCGTGTTCCCGGAGTTGCCCGAGGACACCGAAGTGCTGCACTGGGCCAGGACACAGACGCCGTAGGCGCTGTTGTGCCCGGTGGCCCCGGAGTTGCCCGAGGCACCGGAGTTCCCGCTGGCGGCGTGGTTGCCGCTGGTCGCGGTTCCGCCGGAACCGGAGTCGCCGCCGTTGCCGCCGGCCGAAACGCCGCCGACCACGGAGTGCAGGGTGGAGCCGAGCCCGCCCAGCGGGCCCGAGTCGCCGGTGTCCGCACTGGCCACCGCGCCGCCCAGCAGGACGAACCCGCCGGAGATGAACGCGGCGGTCAGGCCGCGTCGTACGTACTTGTGCATGACTTCCCTTTTCTACTCTCTGTCCATTGTGGATTCTGAGGGTCGAAAGGGGTGCGTCAGCTCGGATGGTCGTTTCCGTAGAAGACCAGCCAGTACAACGACGCTTGCCCGCCCGGTGGAGCTCGCCGGGTGCGGTCGGTGCCCGGCACGGTCGAACCGGACCCGGTCACGGCGTACTCGCCGCCGTGCTGCCCGGCCGATCCCACCGATGGGGAGCCGCTCGCCGCGGGTGCGGCGGGCGCCGGTGGCGGGGTGCCACCACCGTCCGATCCGGACATCCGGCCGGCCGGTTCACGGTCGGCCCGGACGCTCGCGTGCGACGTGGAGGCCGCAACGCGCTCAGGTGTGCGAACGGTCACCTCGGCACGATCGGTCGGTACCGGCCGCGCCGGAGCGGGCCGGACATCGACCCGCGGAGTCGTCGTTACGGCGACGGCCTCGACCGCGGGATCGGCCGCCACCACGCGCACCACTGGGGCGACCGCGCGCGGCACCGGCCGGAGCACCGGCTCGGTCACCGGACGCACCACCGACAGCACCGGCGCGACCGCCTTCACGACCGGCCGCGTCACCGGGGCCAGCAGGTCGGTCACCGGCGCCAACCGCGACGACGCCGTGTGCACGACGTCGGTCACCGGCCGCACCAGCGGGTCGGCCCGCTCGATCACGGCCCGCAGCGGCTGTTCGGCCGCGGACAGCAGACCGGGCCGGTCCGGGTGCTCCGGCGACGGCCTCTCGGCGGCGCTCGCGGTGCCCGACATCAGCACGGCCAGGACCGCGAAGCCCACCAGAGTGCCCGCCACCAGCAGCACTCGCGTCAACGCCGAACGTCCGACGTCTCGCTCGTCCTCGAACTGGGAAGAATTCATTCATCTCACCTCCCCTCGAGTGCGAATTTCACCCGTCAGTGGGCTTTCGCCACGAGATCGTCACCGGATTGGGGGTTGCAGCAATCATTTTTCTTTTCTTTTCCAGGTTTCTACTGGCCAGTAGCGGGTAAACGTCACGATTTTTCAGAAAATGGCCAGTGGGTTCACCGGCAGGCCGGTGGTGCCGAGGATGCGGGGAACCGCGGCCACGAACAGGAAGGTGTGCCGGCCCTGCTCCCGGCACACCGCGACGAGCTCCTCGCCGCGGGCGCCGTCGATCAGCACCAGGCCGAGGCGGCCGAGTCCCAGCCGGTGCAGCGCCCCGGGGAAATCGCCCTTCAGCGGTGGAGACGCGTCGCCGATGTCCCCGGCGTAGACGGCGATCCCGCGGTCGTGCATCCACCGGACCGCTCCCGAGGTCATCCCCGGCAGGGCCCGGCCGTGATCGGGCACCCGGTCCCAGCCCGCCCGCACCACCAGGGCGTCACCCGGCTGCACCACGACGTCCGCCCGTGCCGCCGCGGCCGCCAGGTCGTCGGCCGTGACCGCGTGCCCGTCGGCCAGCTTGCCGTCCGGGGCCACGTCGAGCAGCACGCCCCGGGTCACGATCCCGTCGGCGAACACGTCCGCGGCGCCGTGGGTCACGCCCGCGGGTCCGGAGCTCTCCGCCTGCGCGATCCCGGGGTACACCTGCCCGTCCACGACCATGTGGGCCAGCGCGTCGAGGTGCGTGACCTCGGGGTGGTGCGTCGTGACGAGCATCAGCTCGGCCATCGCCAGTGGCGGCGAGCCGGTGAACGACATGATGGTCTGCACGCCCGTGGTGTCCGCCCGCAGGGCGGCCATCGGCCCGCCCATCAGCGGCGCGGCCGGGGTCTTGCGGGCCAGCGAGACCGCCGATCCCGTACGCGCCTGGGCAACGCCGCGCGCGCGGGCCTCCGCGGTGATCAGGTTGACGGTGCCGAGCTGATCGGTGCCGCCCCAGCGCCCCCAGTTGCCCGGGAAGCCGGCGAGGTCGAAATCCATGACGATGTCCTTTTGTCCGTCGGGTCCGTCAGCCGGGATCGTCACCGGACCGGCCCGCGAGCGGAAGCCCATCCGGTGCCCACCTGGTGCCCATCGCGGCGGGCACCGCTGGACACAGTGGCGGGCACCGCTGGATACAGTCGGGTGCATGACTTCACTCGGTCACACCGTGCGGGAGCTGCGGCGGCGGTCTTTCACCGGCCGGGACGAGGAAATCGCCGTCTTCCGGGACGCACTCGGCGCTCCCGGCGTGCTTCGTGCACGGGGCCGGCGGCGTGGGCAAGAGCGCGCTGCTCGACGCGTTCGCCGACATCGCCACCGAGCAGGGCTTCGCTCCGGTTCGGGTCGATGCCCGGCACCTGACCCTCGGGCGGGAAGCCCTGCCCGCCCCGTCCGGCGACGCGCCCGCGGTGCTGGTGATCGACACGTACGAACTGCTGGAACCGATCGACGACTGGGTCCGCGAGCACTACCTGCCCTCGCTTCCCGCGTCCTGCCTGGTGGTGATCGCCGGGCGGCGAGGGCCCGGACCGCGGTGGCGCGCGGACCCGGCCTGGCGGGAGCTGACGCGGGTCGTCGCGCTCGGCAACCTGTCGCCGCGGGAGGGGCTCGCCTACCTGACCGCTCAGGACGTCCCCGGGGAGCTGCACGACCGGCTGCTGAAGATCAGCCGCGGCCACCCGCTCACCCTGTCGATGATGGTGGATGCCGTGCGTCGCGGCGCCGCACCGCGCACCCTGGCGGATCTGCCCGGCGGGGTGGGCGCGTTGCTGGCGCAGCTGCTCGACGAGGTGCCGGGCAGCCGCCATCGCGCGGCGCTGGAAGTGTGTGCGCTCCTGCTCGTCACGACCGAGGACCTGCTGCGCTCGATGACCGGCGGCGACGCCGGTGAGCTGTTCGCCTGGCTGCGCACGCAGCCGTTCGTCGAGGAGTCCCCGTACGGGCTCTACCCGCACGACGTGGTCCGCGACGCCATCACCACCGACCTGCGCTGGCGCGACCCCGGCCGCTACGCCGACCTGTACCGCCGGAAACTCGCCGTGTTCCACGACCAGGTCCGGGCGACGGCGAGCGAACGGGAGCGGCTGGATCTGACGGTGCTCACCGTCGTGCTGAACGGCACCCGGTCCCCGCACGCCGCGCTGGCGTCGCTGCCGCCGACGATGCGGGCTTACGCCGACGGACTGCACCAGGGTGACCGGGTGCCGATCGTCGCCATGACCGCCGATTGGCAGGGGCCCGAGCAGGCCGAGCTGGTGGCGTACTGGCTGGGGCGCCGGCCCGAAGCCTTCCGGGTCTTCCGCACCGCGACCGGCGAGCCGCGCGGTTACGGCGCCTGCCTGGACCTGACCGAGGCCGACCTCGGCGTGGATCCGGGTGCGGACGCGATGTGGGGCTATGCCGCGAAGTTCGGGCCGCCACGCGCCGGCGAACGGATCCGCGCCTGGCGCTTCTTCCTCGACCGCGACCACGGCCAACGCCCGTCACCGTCGCTGACGCTCTTCGTCGCGTGGCAGACGCTGGACATCCTCCTGATCGGCGACGACACGGCGTGGAGCTTCGTGGGCGCGTTCGGCGACGCCGAGCTGTGGACGCCCGCGATGGAATCCCTCGACTTCTGGGCCGCTGACGAAGCCGGCTACACCGTCGGCGGGTCGCCGTACCCGGTGTTCGCGCACGACTGGCGCCGAACCGGCATCGCGGGGTACACGGACCTGCTGCACGCCCGTCAGCTCGGCGCGCCGACGCGGCCCGCCGGGCAGGCCCTCGGCGAAGCGGTGCTGTCCCGGCCGGAGTTCACCGACGCCGTCCGCTCCGCGCTGCGCGCCTTGCCCACGCCGGAGCTCCTGCGGTCGAACCCGCTGCTGCGGTCCCGGATGGTCCGGCAGCACGGACGAGCCGGCCGCACCCCCGCCGAGAACTTGCGGGATCTGCTCGGCGAAACGGCCGCCACGCTGCAGCCGGATCTTCGCGTGCTGATCGATCGCACGTTCCTGCGCCCGACCGGCGTCCAGGAGCGTGTCGCGGATTCGCTGCACCTGTCGTTCAACACCTACCGGCGGCACCGGGACAAAGCGATCACGCGGCTGACCGAACTGCTGTGGGATCGCGAAACGGGAAGTCACCGCGGGTAGCCGGTTCCCCGTTCCTGACCGCACCAGGCTCCTGGCCGGCGGCGACGCCGGCCAGGAGCCTGGTTCTGCGGTGGATCAGCCGTCGGATTCGGCCGACGGGAGGTACGCGCCCGGCACCTGGTCCGGCGCGAACACCTGGTTCTCACCCGGGTAAGGCTGCTGCCAGCCGTGCGTCTGGTACCACGTGAAGTGGTTCATCTGCGCGGGGTTGGCGTAGTCGGCGACCGCGTCCGGGCCGGTCAGCCGCTGGTGCGTCGTCCACTCCTGCCACTGCGCCGCCACCTGCTTCTTGTCCGCCGGCACCGCCGACGACGGCACCGGAGCCGCCGCGGGGTCCGGCGGAGCCGGGGTGTCCGGGCCGCAGGCCGGCTGGGTCGCCAGGCCCGCCGTCAGCGAGGTGCGGTTCGGCACCGCGGTGAACGGCGAGTAGTCCGGCTTCGGGGTGAAGGCCGCACTCATCGGCGTCGCCGCGCTGTCCTTCTGGTTCATCGGCTTGACCCCGAGGATCTGCTCGATCGTCCGGACCATCGTGATCTGCGAGTAGTAGTGGCTGTCGACGACGCCGTGCTGGGCGTACGGGCTGATGATCTGCACCGGCGCCCGGTGACCGTCGACGTGGTCGAGCCCGGCCTGGGAATCGTCCTCGACGACGAAGATCGCCGAGTCCTTCCAGTACTGGCTGTGCGAGATCTCGTCGACGATCTTGCCGACCGCGAGGTCGTTGTCGGCGACCTGGGCGGCCGCGTTCGGCGGGCCGCCGGTGTGGTCGCTGGACAGCCAGAACATGTTCAGGTTCGCCGGGCCGTTCTTCTCGAAGTCGTTCTTCCAGATCTGGTACCGGTAGGTGTCCGGCACCGACGTGTCGAACTTCGGGAAGCCCGGCACCGAAACGTCGTTCAGCGACGGGATCGGCGACGACGACACCAGCGGGTAGGCGGTCGGCTCCCCGGTGGCCGCCATGTTCTTGGCGTCGCAGTACAGGTTCTGCCAGCTGGCGCCGGCCGGCTTGGTCAGGAACTGCTGGAACTCGCCGAAGTCCCGCACCGACTTCCCGGCCGCCTGCGCGCCGGTCCACAGGAACCCGGAGCTCTGGTGGCCGAGCGCGTCGTCCTCGGTGTCGTAGCTGCGCAGGTACTCCCCCGCCGACGACTCGGTGTACTCCGGGTTGTCGGCCTGCATCAGCCAGTTGTGGCCCTCGGCGGAGTTCGTGCCGATGTCGTAGGTGTTGTCGTACAACCCGAACTGCTTCTCCAGCGCGTGCTGGTTCGGCGTCACGTTCTCGCCGAACTGCGTCACGGACGGGTCGCCGTTGCCGCGCGCGTCGTCGCCGAAGAGCTGGTCGTAGGTGCGGTTTTCCTTGACCAGCAGGAAGACGTGCTTGATGGTCGACGGATCGCCGAGCCGCGCCGGGACCGGCACCGGCTTCCGGTGGCCGTTGTCGTGCGCCACCTGCACCGAGTTGTCCGTCCAGCCGTTCTGCTTGAAGACCTGGCCGGTGTAGCCGCGGATCGCGCGGTCGTCCGGCAGCCGGAACTTCTGCACGCTCGACGTCGTGTCGTGCGTGCCGTGCCCGGCGGCCGTGGTGGGACGGCGGGCGTCGATGCCGCGCGTGTTGGAGACGACGACGTCCTTGCCGACGGTGGTGATCGCGGTCGGGAAGTAGTCGGTCGGCAGCAGGCCGACGTAGCTCACCGGCTCCTGCGCCCGCTGGTAGCGGTAGACGGCGACCGCGTCGGCACGCCCGAGCGTCACCAGCAGGTGGCCGTCGTCGGTGAGCGTGACGCCGTCGGGCTCGTACCCGACCGAGGCCTGCGGCCACGGCTGGGTCGCGATGGTCTGGACGACCTTGTCACGGCCGGTGTCGATGACGGAAACGGTGTTGCTCGCGGTGTTCGTGACGAACACCGCGCCGTTCTTGGTGTAGACCGCCGTCGGGTGCAGGCCGACGTCGATGCTCTTCGGCGCGGCGGCCGCGTTCACCAGGTCGATGACGCTGACCGTGCCGCTGGTGGTGGCCCCGGTGACCGGGCTGGCCGGCACCTGCGTGTCGTACGAGTTCAGCGTCGGCTCGCCGGGCCGCGCCGCGCGCCCGCCTTCGTTGCTGACGTAGAGCTTGTTCCCGGCGCGGACCAGGTCGCGCGGCGCGTTGCCGACGGCCCAGCTCCGCGTGATCGCGCCGGTCGCCGCGTCGAGGGCGACCACGCGGTTCTGGCCGTTGACGGCCGAGTACACAGTGGACCCGTCCGGCGAGAACACGGCCTGGGCCACCAGCGCGTGCTTCGCGCCGTCCGCGGGGATCTTGACCGTCGTCGGGGCGGCGACCGTCCCGTCCGGGTTCACCGTGAACCGGGTGTAGCCGTCGGTCTGCGCCAGCCACAGCGCCTTGCCGTCCGGGGAGTACGTCGGCCCCTCTTGACCGACGTCGTTGCCGGGGATGCGCAGGTTCGCCGTCGCCGAGTTGCCGACGAGCTGCTGCACCTTCCAGTTCTTCAGGTCGACGATCGTGAGCGCGATCCCGCCGTCGGTCGTCAGCGCGGCGAGGTGGGCGCCGTCCGGGCTCACCGAGGACGCCATGATCTTGCCGTTGTTCACGACCAGCCGGTCGCCGATCGGCTTGAGGTACTGGTCGGCCGAGACGACCTGCCCGTTCTCGGTGACCTGGCCGACCTGTTCCTCGCCGAACTGCTGCGTCGACGCGACACCGACGCCGGTGCCGGTGGCGACGAGCACGAGCGTGGCGGAACCGGCCGTCGCGTAGCGCAGCCGATGGCTGCTGCTCCGGCTCTTCCCGGCACGCCGTCTGCGGCGTGTTACCTGCATCGGGGTTATCCCTTCGTGGTGGTGAGCAGCTCGACGTTCCCGTCGAACTGCCAGAGCGGGTTGGGTTGGTCCCCCGCGGGGGTCCGCACCTGGAAGTAGCCGTTCACTTCCTTCGGTCCGTCGCCGTCGGCGACGTACCGCCCGTCCGAGGTGAGGTCCAGCTGGTAGATCGCCGTGCCCGTCGCCTCGACGCCCGGCAGGTGCCAGGAGACGACGCAGCGCCAGTCGTTGCCCGGACCCTCGGGCTCGACCAGGCCGTCGCCCTTGGTGCACGCGGCCGTGGCCGCGAGCTGCGCCTCGGTGACGTCGGGCCGGTTGAGCTGCCCGGCCTGCAGGCGGTAGAGGTGGGCGAAGGCGGTGGCGACCGACCGCTGAACCTTGTCCAGGTCGATCCCGGACCCGGTGGCCGGCGTCGCGACGGCGATGATCCCGGCCGTGACGGCGAGCAGGCCTGCCAGCGGCAGGACACCGACGGTGAGCGCGCGGCGGCCCGAGCCGTCGTGGGCCGGATTGGTGAAGTCGCGGCGCACGAAGAGCAGGTAGGCGAGCGCGGTCGCGACGACGGCCCACGCCAGGCTGACCCCGACCGCGATGAACAGCGGCCCGAGCTGGGCCGGGTCGGTGAACAGGCCGTTCCACGCGATGAAGGCGTAGCTCGGCAAGGCGAGGCGGACGGCGACGGGCAGCGGCAGCAGCTGGGCGAGCGCCAGCACGAGCGCGACGACGGCGGGCAGCAGCAGGCCCATCGGCGAGCGGCCCCAGACGACCGAGCCGAGCAGCCCGACCGCGCCGAGGGCCAGCGTCGGGGCGAGTACGCAGACCCACGCGAGCAGGACCTGCCCGGCGGCGTCGCCCGAGGTGAGGAGGTGGCCGTCGAGACCGACGAGCGGCCGGTTCCCGGCGGCCAGCACCCCGCCCACCGCGGCGGAAACGGCCATCCCGGCCACCAGCACCAAGATCACGGTGAGGCTGGCAAGCGCTTTCGCGACGAAGATCCGCCGGGTGGACCGGACCGCGACCAGCAGGTGGCGCCAGGTGCCGAGCCGGTCTTCGGAGGCGAAGACGTCACCGGCGACGACCGACGTCAGCAGCGGAAGCGCGTAGGTGCCGGCGAACCCGAGCATCACCAGCGGCCCGGCCCAGCCGGTGGCGTTCATCCACCGGCCGAAGAGGGTGTCGACGGGCAGCGAACTCTGCTCGCTGACGACGGCGACGAACAACGCCGGGGCGAGCCAGCAGGCCAGCACCAGCAGGCGGATGCGCCAGGCGGCGAACAGCTTGACGAGTTCGAAGCGGTAACCGCGGGCCACGGGGACGGGCCGGGCCGCTTCGGTGACGGTCGCGGTCATCGGGTGATCTCCGGCGGTTCGGTGAGGGCGAGGAAAGCGGCTTCCAGCGGGGACACGACGGGCGCGAGCTCGCGCACCGCGATGCCGTCCTTCGCCAGCCGCAGCACCAGATCGTCGAGCGCCGGCACCAGTGCGCGCACCACGAACGCGTCGTCATCGCCGTCGGCGAGGTGGATCCCCGGTGCGGCGGCGACCAGGGGGCGCGCGGCCCGCGGGTCGGACGTCCGCAGCCGATAGCCGAGTTCGCCGTTTTCGGCGGAGAGCTTGCCCAGCGGGCCGGTGAAGACGACGCGGCCGGTGGCGAGGATGGTGACCTCGGAGCACAGCGCTTCGAGGTCGTCCATCCGGTGGCTGGAGAGCACCACGGTGGTGCCGTCGGCGGCGAGCCGCTCGAGGACGCCGTGCACGTGCTTCTTGCCGGCCGGGTCGAGGCCGTTGGCCGGCTCGTCGAGCACCAGCAGGCGGGGTTCGGTGAGCAGCGCCGCGGCGAGGCCGAGCCGCTGCCGCATGCCGAGGGAGAAGCCGCGCACCCGATCCTCGGCGACGTCGGTGAGGCCGACCTCGCCGAGGACGTCGTCGATCTTCGCGGTCCGCCGATCGCCGCCGCGGAGGGCGGCCAGCGCGGCGAGGTTCTGCCGGGCGGTGAGCGAGGGGTAGAGACCGGGACCGTCGACGAACCCCGCGACGCCACCGAGGTTCTTGCCGACCGGCCCGCCGAGGACTTCCAGCGCGCCCTCGTCGGCGACGGCCAGGCTCAGCAGCAGGCCGAGCAAGGTCGTCTTGCCGGCGCCGTTCGGGCCGACCAGGCCGTGGATCCGTCCCGGCGCCACGTCGAAATCGATGCCGTCGAGTGCGACGACGTCACCGAAGCACTTGGTGATCCCGCGCGCTCTCACTGCCGGCGGTGCGTCCATGGGTCCCTTACCTTCGTTCGTGGCTGACGCCAGAAACTTAGGGACCGCAAATGTCCGAGAACGGGCGATGAAGGTGAACGCTCACCGAACGGGGAGCGACCGGGATGCGCGAGCCCGGTGAAATGTCCGGGTTAAGTCTGGATCTTGCCCGCGGTTAACCCGGGCCTTACCCGCCGGCGCCGGCGGGTGCACCGCCCACGACGGCCGTCACCTCCGCTTCGATCAGGATCTCCGGGTCGAACAGGATCTCGACGCCGATCAGCGCCGCGGGGGGCGTCGTCGTGATGCCCAGTTCTTCCCTCGCCCGTTCGACACCCGCCCGGAAGGCTTCGTACCGGTCGCGCCGCCACCCGGCCGCGTACCACGTGACGCGGACGACGTCGTCGAACGTGGCGCCCGCCGCGGCGAGCGACTTGGCGACATTCCGGTACACCTGCGCGACTTGCCCCGCGAGGTCGCCGGGTGCGACCAGGGTGCCGTGCTCGTCCCACGCGACCTGGCCGGCGAGGTGGATCTGCCGGCTGCCGGTGGCGACGGCGACGTGGTGGTAGTCGGGGACCACCACGTGGCCGTCGGGATTGATCAGCGAAACCGCCATCCTGCTCACTCCTTGAGTTCAACCTTGAAGTGATTTCAGTCTGCATTGACTTCAAGGGTGAAGTCAAGGCGAGGCGGTACAGTGGCCCGATGGCCTCGATCACCACCCCGGGACCCGGCAGCGCCGCGGACGAGCCGCGGTGGCTCGACGCCGCGGAGAAGGAAGCCTGGACCGGCTTGATCTCCCTGGCCCTCCTGATACCCGGCCGGCTCGAGGCACCGTTGCAGCACACGGCGGGCCTGACCCTGTTCGAGTACATGACGCTCAGCCAGATCTCCGAGTCGCCGGAGCGCCGGATCCGGATGAGCGAGCTCGCCTACCTGACGAACGGCTCGCTCTCCCGGCTGTCCAATGTGGTCAAGCGCCTCGAGCACCGCGGCTGGGTGACGCGCTCCCCCGACCCGGGCGACGGCCGCTACACCCTCGCCGCCCTCACCGACGCCGGCCACGAAGTCCTGGTCACCGCCGCGCCGGTCCACGTGCGCTCGGTCCGCGAGCTGGTGCTCGACCCCCTCACGAAAACCGACCGGCAGGCACTCGCCCGCATCGCGGCCAAGCTCCGCACCCGCCCGGCCGACTACGGCGACGAACTCGCCTGACGGGGCCGAACCCGTACCGGGTCGCGACGCTCCACGCTAAGCCTCCAGTTCCCGGGCCACCTCGTCGTGCTCCGTCAGCTTTTCGAACTCCGGGGTCTCGGTGAGCTCGGCCCGCACGAACCAGCCGACGGCGCTCAGCGGCGCCGCGATCAGGAAGGGGATGCAACGCCAGGATGCTCCCCGCGCGTGCTCGAGGAGGACGACCGATCAGTCCACCGGCATCGTCACCAGGCTGATCATCCGGCGAGTGCGATGCCCGCCGGGATCCTGCCCCAGCCGAGCGGCGACGGCTTCGCGGACCACGGTCAGCAGTTCGGTCATCTCGGCGTCGGTCAGCCACAGCGCGGCCTGCTGGTAGGTCACGCCGTCCGCCGTGGGGTCGGCCGGTCCGGGGGCCAGGTAGCGATCGAAGTCCGCCAGCAGGCCGCCGACGAACGCCATGAACGTCCTGCGGTGGTCGTCGGTCGTCATGGCGGCCCGGTCGGGCGTGTCGATCTCGGCCCTGTCCCAGGACAGCCGGTAGGTGCGTTCGATGGTGCCGCGCACGCGTTTCTCGTCGAGCACCTCGAGCACACCCGCGCCCGCGAGGGCCGCGACGTGCCGGTACATGGTCGCGTGCGGGATGTCCGGCAACCGCTCGCGCAGCTGCGCCGTCGTGGCCGGGTGGCCGTCGAGGAACGTCCGCAGGATGCGTAACCGGACGGGGTGCAGCAGCAGATCGAGCGTGGCCATGGACGCATTCTCCCATCTCTGATACTAATATCAAAACTGATACTGATGGAGGCGCACATGACGAGCACGGGAACAGCCGATCCACGGGAACTGCAGCTGACGGTTCCGGCCGCCGACGGCCTCGCCCTGGCCGCGACGCTGACGCTGCCCGCGACGCCCGGCCCGCACCCGGCCGTGCTCTGCCTGCCCGGGTCCGGGAAGGTCGACCGCGACGCCAACGCCGGCCGGGTGCGCATGGACCTCGGCGGCCCGCTGGCGGCCACCCTCGCCCGGCACGGCCTGGCCTCACTGCGCTACGACCGCCGCGGTGTCGGCGCCACGCCCGGCGACTGGCACACCGTGGGATTCCTGGACAACCGGGCCGACGCCGCGGCCGCCCTGCACGCTCTGCGTGCGCACCCGGACATCCGCTCGCACGACGTGGGCGTGCTCGGGCACAGCGAAGGCGCCGTGCACGCGATGTGGCTGGCCGCCCACGCCCCCGTCGCCGCCGCGGCCTTCGTCGCCGGCTATGCCCGCCCGGGCGACGAGGCCGTCCGCTGGCAAGGCGCCCGGCTCGCCGACGCGCTGCCCAAGGCCGTCCGCCCGCTGCTGCCCGTCCTGCGCCGCGTCGCCGCCCGGCAGCTGACCCGGCTGGCCGCCACCACCACCGACACCGCCCGCATCGGCGGCGCCCGGATCAACGCCCGGTGGTGGCGAGAGCAACTGGCCTACGACCCCCGCCCGGACCTGGCCGGCATCGCGGTTCCGGTCCTGGCCGTCACCGGCGACAAGGACACCCAGGTCGACCCGGACGACCTGGACGTGATCGCGCGCCTGGTGCCGAACGGTGCCGAAACCCACCGGGTTCCCGGCCTGACCCACATCCTGCGCCGCACCGACGGCCCGGCGTCCGTGTTCGCCTACCGCCGGCTGCTCCGCTCCCCGGTGGACGACGAACTGCTCACCGGGATCGCCCACTGGCTGGCCACGCGGCTTCGCTGAGCGCCCGCTACTGCCTCGAAAGCGCCCAGGGCATGAACTTCTCGACGAGAGCCCGGCTGAACGGGCGCACCAGGTCCTGCAGTTCGGTGCAGGCGGACTCGCCGATGTGCGCGTAGGGAGTCACGCTGTTCTCGTCGGTCGCCTTCTCGATTTCCGCTCGGCGGGCCGCGCCGTCGGGCGTGAACGTCAGGTCGGCGTCTTCGGTGAGCCAGCCCCGCGCCCGGAGGCCGCCGACGGCCGCACTCCAGCCGGCCTCGGACCACGCCCGGGAGGTGCGCAGGGTCTCGGCGGGGACGGCACCGGAGGCGGCGTGGGTGACGAGCGCTTCGACGCCGCTCAGGCGGGCCGTGAGCAGGGCGGCGACGTGGGCGTCGCCGCGGTATTCCCGGAGCAGGGTCTGCGCGTGCCACAGAACGAGGTGGGGCTCGTCGGGCCACGGAAGGGCCGCGTGGGCCGCGAAGAGGGGCCGGCCGGTGACGTCGCCGACGACCGTCTCGGCGGCCGCACGCAGGAGGGTGGCGGCCCGGCGCAGCTCGGGTGAGGTGATCGCCTCGCCCAGCGCGCCACGCAAGGCCTCGTCGACGGCGGCGTACCGGGCGGCGAGGACAGCGGCCGGCTCGGTCACGGACCAGGCCCCGGCGATCGACTCGGCGACGAGCGCCGGATTGAAGTTGTAGAAGGTGGCGACCACGACCGGCGCCGGAACCGAACCGAGAGCCGCCGACCTCGAGGCGAAGTAGCCGGCGCGGCCCCGAAGGCCGAGTTCCTCATACGCGGCAACGGCTTCCGGAGCGAAATAGATCATGCCGTGGTAGGGCTCGAGAAGTCGCCAGGTCCGCCGCGCAACGTCGATCACCGGGTCAACATACCATCCGGTCGGTACGGCGTCATCGGTCCAGCATCCTGTACCACCGCACTGACGACGCTGGTGCAATCCCTTGCGAAGCGCCTATCTCACGCAGTGGATCGCTGCGGGGAGGTACTTTCCCCAGGCCTGGGCCCGTGCTGCGCGAACGAGTTCGCCAAAAGCTTCGCCCCGAGCTTCGACACCCTGTGCACGGCACCCGAAGTCAGTCGGACGGTAGTGATGAGCCCGGCGTCCCGCAGTGCGGTGGCGTGCTGGGAAGCGCTGGCGAGCGAGGTGTGGACAGCGCCGGCCAGTTCGGTGGTGTTCAACCCGCAACTTCCGCCGATGACGGAAAGAATGGCGGCCCTGGTGTGCCCCATGAGCTTTTCCAGCGAGGGGGGCGCGGAAGTCCCGCGCGAATTCGCGGAGAGCCAGTCGGGGGCGTGTCGCACGGGGTAGACCAGCATGGGCGCGGCCCGCGAGCTGGCCAGGGTAATGGGGAGGCCCCAGCAGAAGAACGAAGGGATCAGGGTGAGTCCGCGGCCCCGGAGGGGCAAGTCCTGATCCACCGGGTAGGGGACGTGGAGCGTGTTGCCCCGCCAGATCGAATCGATGAACAGTTCGCGCAGCACTCCCTCGATCCCGCTCGAGACCAGCAAGTCGGCAACATGCTCCCTGCTGGTGTGGATGTGCGCCCGGATGGCCGGCCAGTACGGGGCGAGCGCGGTGGCGTGGTACTCGCGAATGTGGTCGGCGAGCAGCTGCAAGGGTCTTCTATCGCCGCGATCCATGCTGTGCACCCACCGCGGAAGTCGGGTTTCCCGGCCCAACACCGTGAGGTCGGCCCGGAGGTCGCGCATGTCGGTCCCCACCAATTGGTCG
The DNA here is from genome assembly GCA_049998055.1 of Amycolatopsis sp. cmx-4-37. GTDB lineage: Bacteria > Actinomycetota > Actinomycetes > Mycobacteriales > Pseudonocardiaceae > Amycolatopsis. The sequence goes on from JAEBEK010000001.1 coordinate 1,044,348, forward strand.
AGGGTCGATTCGAGGTCGAAGGCCGTGGTCGGCGGCGTGAGAAAATCCGGTGAGTAGCCATGGGGCCGGGCGAGTGCCGTCAACGTGGCGGTCGACGGCGCCAGGCCGACTTTCGTCTCGCGGCGCCATTTTTCGAAGATGTGGTTCTTGTCCTCAGTCTGCAGTTGATGCAAACTCAAGAGCACTTCCCACAGTTGGTGCGGTTCCTGCTGAACCTTAATTCGCGCCAGATCGTCCGCAGTGAAATGAATGCGCAGCAATTGCACTGTCCCCCAGTGTCTGGTCATATTCAGTTGAGCCGGACCGCTGCCGTGGCCAGCGGCCCGGGCGGTGTTCCGCAGTTACTCAAGTGACATCCGCGCGCCTGCCGGCACAGCGGTTCGAAACTGTTACACGAGAGGGCCTGTAGTCACAGGCACACAACGACCGGATCGGTTTCCGCCCGAGCAGCCCGAAGGGCGGTCCTGGAATCCGTGCAAGTGCGTGTCCATCGCTACCTCCCCTGTTGAGCGATCAAGTTAGGCGAATCTACGCAAATTGACAAGGTCGAATCGGGGAAAGGCCAGGTCAGTCTGGGTTGCGGCGCCGTTGTGCCCATGCGGAGTGCGGCCGGCTCCGACCCCACCTCCGGGAAACGGCGCCGGATGCGGCACCGCTGAGGGTGCCTGGTCCGCCGAAGGGCCGACGTCACCCATCCCGGCACCAGCATCGTGGGGCCGAGTACTCGGTTTCAGTCTTACCTGAAGGAGGTTGCTCGCGGTGTCCAGTGATCGTAAATTTCGGTCGTTCGGCCGATTCCGGCAAGTTCGACCCCATCGGAGGAAACACTTCCATGTTGAAGACGATTGCGGCCAAGATCGGCGCGACCACCGCGGTCGTGGCCAGCGCGGGTGCCCTGCTCCTCAGCGCATCCGCCCCGGCGACCGCCGCAGAGCAGAATCCGGTCGGCGCGGCGGCCATCTGCGGGTATTACGAGCAGGGCCTCGTCAGCTATTACAACCACTGCGGGACAACCAACGTCCAGATCCAGGTCACCTACGTCGTCGGTTCCGACGAATTCCCGTGTGTGACCCCGGGCATCACCAAACTGGGCTACAACGCGACCAATGCCTGGTACACCGGCAACCTCTGCTGATTCCGCGAGACAGGCCGGGTCCGTGCGCCGATCGGTGCACGGACCCGGCTGGCTTCCGTACTTGCAGGTGCGTACTTGTGGTTTCGTATTGGCCGCCAGAAGGCGGTGGCCACATGTTCTATTCGAACCCGAACTCGTCCGAACCGTGGAGCATGCGGTGAATTTCCGAAGGCGCGCCGGCCCGGCCGTGTTGGCTGCCGGTGCGTTCCCCGTTCGGCCGCGGCCTCAAGTTACCCACGCGTCAGGCCGGTCGAGCAAGTTCACTGTCTGGCCCCCGGGGCAAAGCCGGGGAACAGCCGGCCGAGCTCGGCTGGCACTGAAGACGGTCCCGGTGTGCGCCGCCGGTCGGCTTTCGGCGGCATTCCGCCAGGCGACGCCGCTGGATCCACCGCTCGAGCGTGGCGTCCTCCGCCTCGAAGAGCCGGCACTGGTAGTCGCCGACGTCCGATACTGCCGATGACCGGATGCCTTGTCACTCGATACCCTGCTGCTTGTGACGTCGAACCGCTCGGCCACCTATCGGTCTCTGTTGCAGGACTTGCTGAACCTGGTCGGCGCCGAGTCGCCGGCCGCGGATCAGGCCGTCTTCCAGGCGGAGTGGCATCATCGAGCCCGGCGATTGGTCGGCGACACCGTCAGGCACCGTGCGGAAGAGGCTCCCGTGCCCGAGGAGTGGTTCGAGCCCTTGATGCGTGCCGCGGTTCACGAACCGAATCCCAGCTTCAACCGGCAGCTCGTCGAACCCGCCGTCACGGCGTTCGGTCGCCGTCGCGTGCAGCTCAGTCTTGTTGCCTACCTCGACTCCGGTGCCGCTCCCGACGTCGCGGGCGCCGCGCGCGCCTGGTACTGGACCGAGGTTTCCCTCGGCCACCCGACTGGTTCCGGGACCCCCACCGCGCAGAGCCTCGCCGAGTGCGGGGCGTTCAGCGACCTGCGCGAGCGATACCACCATGTCGCGCTGCGCCGCTTCGTCACGGAGACCGACCTCGACGTCCGGCGGTCCATCCTCCCGGGCTTGCCATTGGACGAGCGGCTGTACCCCGCGGAAATGCACGACTTGGTGATCCAAGCCGTGCAGATCGCCCGCACGTCGAGCGATGACTACCTTCGGGACCGAGTCGAAATCCAAGTCCCTCTCGAGCCGTGAGCTCAGGCCGACCATCGATGGTCGATCGGAACTCACGCCACCTCGAGCCGGCACAGGACGAACTGCCTGCCGGACGTCGCACTGTCGTTCGTCCCCACGGCATGGACGAGAACGTCGAGCCACCCTCCCGAACGAGTCTTCAGGGACGCCCGCACCGGTCGGCTCCGCTCGCCGGGATGCCTCGCGGAGTACCGGACCAGAGCCAGTACGTCATCGATGTCGTCCAGGCGAACCATGGCCCGAAGACCGCTGTTCGCCGGCACCGGGACATCGATGTTCGTGAAGTCATCGCTCGTGACGACGACCGACTCGTGCACCGCGTCCACCACGATGAGCGGGTCGGTGACGATCGCCGCGAACGCGCCGAGCTGGCGCATCAGCGGACCGGACACCGCCTGGTGCACCTGGCTCAGGCCGACCTTCGCGGAGAAGCCGACGTAGTAGCGACCGGATTTTCTGCGTCCTACCGCTCGGACGCCGCACCGCGACCGCGTGGTGACGTGCCGCTGTTCCATGAACATGATCAGTGGCTGGTCGATCTCCGCGTCGCGGAAGTCCTGCATGATCGCGGTGATCGGGACACGGAAGTCGTCGGTCAGGACGCTGTCCAGGAACCGGTAGGGATCACGGCCGGTCGCCCCACCGTGCCAGTCCGCGGTCGGCGCGTCGACACCGTAGAAACGCGGCGCCTCCGCACCCCACCAATGCCGCAGCGACCCACCACTGCCCGGTACCGGTTCCTCCCACTCCCAGACCGCGATCGGCGGCCTGGCCGGAAAGCGCTCACCCGCCGGGACGTAGCACGCTTGCAGGGCCACCAGCGAACCATGACGGCCGCCCAGCGCCGGTTTGACCCGGACATCGAAGGCGTCGCAACCGTAGTGCACAGTCGCTCGCTGCTCGGTACAGCTCTTCCGGGCTTTTTCGATCAGCGGCGCGACGACCTTCCGGACGACGAGGTCGGCGTTGTTCAGCGAAACACCGGTGTAAAGCACATCTCCGATCGCGTAAAGCAGGCTGCCTTCGTCGAGAGCGAGCCACTGACCCTCGTGGCGTCTGCTCTTCGGGCGACTCGTGGTCACGACCACTCCCGGGAACTGATGAAGTTGTGGTGCGGCCCCGCGGTTCGTCCGGCTGCCTGCTCAACCGGACGATCCGGTCAGGCCGGGTGAATCCTCAATAAGGAGCGCCGGCACCGATTCCCCGAACGACACCGGTACCGCCCGAATTTCGCCAGGGCTGACGATTGCACGGCACGGCTCGCGCCCCGGATTCCATGACGCCCGGGAATTCTCGCCGCGGCCATTACGGCCGCACGGCTGTCAAGCGTGCTCATCCGAACCCCTCCCCTGGGTGCCGCTCTCACGTCGTGTCGAGAGCCGAGCCCAAGAAGCCTAAGCGATCAAGCCACCGCAGGTATAGACCAAACGGGTGGATGTCGAACACCTGAGCCCCGACGGGGACAGGTCCGTCCAAACGGACCTGTTCTCCGACGAGCCGCGACGCGTAAAGTCCGCTGCGGCGCGGCCTCCCGTCGGCGCGCCCCGCGGCCCGCTCTCAGTTCCCGAGGTGTGGCCGGCACTTCGCACCGCGGCCCTCGGCCGCAGGCAACAGTTCGCACCGTCGTGGATGGCTCGTACTGCCGCCGCGCCCGTGAAACACCATTGGGTGGAGCCGGAAGGCTCCGAGGGGAGTTACCTTTCCATGCGACAAAAGTCGTTGCGGCACTGTGTGCTGCGCACAATCACGATAACCTCGGCCGTCGCGTTGATCGCGGCGGTTCCGGCGACCGCGTCCGCGGCGCCCGGACCGGCGCAGAACGGGGTACCGCTGCCGGCGTCCTGGGCCCCGCCGGCAACGGTCGACCGCACGCCGACCGGCATTCCGGCCGCTCAGCTCGCGGCCAGACCGGCGCAGGCGGCGCCGAGATCGGCGCAGTCACCCCGGACGGTGACCTGCGCGATGGGCGCGCCGGTCGGGACCCAGCCGTGGTTCGCGATGGACCGCTACCCGATCTCCGACCGCACCGAGCTGCTGGTCAACCGGTCCGACGGCAACGCCGTGATCACCGATCGCGAGCTCACGGTCAAAGGCACCGGCCTGGACATGTCCTTCGACGCGACCTACAACAGCCGTGACAGCTGGGGAAACGAGCTGGGCGGACATTGGACCGTCTCCGCCGGCCACGACATCCACCTCCGGGTGATGCTCGGCTCGGTCATCGTCCGAGACGCGACCGGGTACTGCTCGGAGTACACGGAGAACACCGATGGCAGCTACACGACGCCGTCCGGCTCGCACGCGACGCTGACGAAGCTCGCCAACGGCACCTACCACCTCACCCAGGACGACTCCGGCCAGGTGTGGTCGTTCACCGGTGACGGGCAGCTGTCGTCCCAGGCCGACCGCAACGGCTACGCCATCACCTACCGCTACAACGCCGACTATTCACTGGCATCGATCACCGACACCCAGGGCCGGGTCACCACCCTCGACCGCGACAGCAACGGGCTGCTGCAGTCGATCACGGACCCGACCGGGCAGGTCGCCGCGTCCTACAGCTGGAATCCCAGCACCGGACGCATGACCGGGATCACCAACCGGGCCGGGGACAAGATGAGCTTCGGCCTCGACGCCGACGGCCACATCACGAGCCTGACCACCACGCTCGGGCGGGTCTACACCTTGACCTACGACGCGAACGGCGCGGTCACGCAGGTGGCCGAGCCGAACTACGACGGGGTCGCCAGCACCACCGGCTACGCCTACGGGTCCGGTACGACGACGGTGACCGATCCCAACGGGCACAAGACCACCTACACCTTCGACGACCAGTACCGGCAGACCAAGGCCACCGACGCCCTCGGCCACGACCGCGCCCAATCCTGGTCCGCCCACGGTGATGTCGCGTCGCTGACCGACGGGCTGAACAACTCCACCACCTACGACTACGACCCGCTCAACAACCTCAAGGGGGGCAAACTGGCCACCGGGGCGACGATGAGCGTCGGCTACACCGACAGCGCCCACCCCCACCTGCCCACCCAGGTCGCGGACTTCTCCGGCAACAAGGTCAGCAGCAGCTACGACACCTTCGGCAACGTCACCGCCGTGCACTCCGACGCCCTCAACGCCGACGTCGCCAGGTACACCTACGCGCGCGGCTTGGTCGCCACGGCCATCGACGGCAACGGGCACACCACCGCCTACGGCTACGACACCGCCGGGAACCTCACCACGGTCACCCCGCCGCTGCCGCTGAAGCCGACCACCTACACCTACGACTCGCTCTCGCGGGTCACCAGTGTCACCGACGGCAACGGCGTCAAGCTGGTCTACGGCTACGACAAGCTCGACCACGTGATCTCCGTCGCCAAAGCCGGCGGAACCGGGCTCGCCGCTTACACCTACGACAAAACCGGCAACCGCACCATCGCCAGCACCGCCGGGGCGACCCTGACCAACAGCTACGAACGGCGCCTGCTGACCCGCGTCGTGCGCACCGCGGGCACGAACACCGGCACCGCGACCTACCACTACGACCGGGCGGGCAACGTCACCGCCGTCGACGACCCCACCGGCTGGATCTACTACGGCTACGACGCCGCGAACCGGCTGACCTCGGTGAAGGACCAGGCCGCCAAGGTCACCACCTACGGCTACGACAACGCCGACCACCGCACTTCGGCCACCCTGGCCGGCGGCACCACCGAAACCTTCACCCTCGACAAGTCCGCCCGGCAGACCGGGATCACGGTCAAGAACCCGGCCGGGACGGCGGTGTTCTCGACCTCTTACCGCTACACGCGGCCGGACGGCACCGACACCGGCCAAGTCCAGTCGCGCACCGACGCCTCCGGCACGGCCGCCAACACCTACGACGGGTTCGGCCGCCTCACCAAGGCGGGATCCCGCACCTACAGCTACGACAACGCCGGCAACGTCACCGCCGGCGACAGCCACACCTACACCGTCAACAACGCCGACCAGATGACGAAGATCGACAGCACGACGGTCGGCTACGACGGCGCCGGCAACCTGACCACCACCAACCCGGGCGGCCAGGCGAACTACAGCGACACCAACCAGCTGACCTCGGTCACCGCCGGCACCAGCACCCTGTTCACCGCGTCCTACGACACCCTCGACCAAACCCAACCGGCGTCGATCACCGAGCAGTCCGGGTCGAGCAGCGCGACGCATGTTTTCACCCACACCGCGCTGGGCATCTCCCGCACCGTGGACAACGGCGCGAACACCACCTACGCCCACGACGTCGACAGCACCCTCACCGGGCTCGTCGACAGCGCGGGCAAGCACCACAACGCCATCACCGACTACCAGGGCAGCGTCGTCGCCCTGGTCGACGACACCGGCGCGGTGACGGCCACCTACGGGTACACGCCGTACGGGTTCAACACCAGCATCACCGGCCCCGCGGGATCGGCCAACCGGCTGCGCTGGCTCGGCAGCTACCAGCTCGCCAGCAGCGAATACCTCACCGGCTACCGCCACTACAGCCCGGTCTACGCCCGCTTCACCCAGCCCGACCCGACCGGGCAGGAAGCCAACCCGTACGCCTACGGCCAAGGCGACCCGGTCAATCGCACGGACCCCACCGGCGCTGCAGCCGCCCTCGGTGCCTGTTCCGGTGCCATTGTCGGAGTCGCGCTGCTGGCCGTGGGCCTGATAGGCGGAGTTGTCGGTCTCGCCGCTGCTTTCATCGCCGTGGACACACTCGGCGTCGGGCTGTCTCTCGTCACTCTCGCCGGCGCCGGAGCCGGCGGCCTCACCATCGACAGTAAGGCTTGTTGATGACAACAACGTCCTGGATCGGCATCATCGTACTGCTCGTTGCGATCGTGCCCAGCCTGATCGCGATTCGGCGAAGCAAACGGCGGCGATCGAAATAAGGATCTCCACGAGATAGCGGCTCATCACATCGACCGACGAGAGGCCGGCGACGGAGGAAACACCGACGCCGCCGGCTCTCGTCGCCGCTGCCGGTGACGACCGGCCTCACCGCGTGCAGCAGCACCTCTTTCGGCTCGGGCCAGGACTGTGGCGTGGGTCCGAACGCTCAAGACGCTGTTGATCTGTTTCAGCGTCGCCATGGGCACCTCGTTGACGAGCTGGCGGGCCCAGTGCTGACCGGTGCGCTCGGCGACCTTGCCGACAATGGTCGACGAACCCGACTGGCCGAGCAGGATCCCCATGACCAGCGTCCGCCGGCGTTCGATCTCGTCCAGCCGAACGCCGTGGACCTCGGCGACCGACAGCACGAACAGGGTGCTCAGTTCGAGCGAAGAGAAAGCCTCGCCCGCCGACAATGCCAGTGCGACCCCGGTGCCGACGGCGGGCGCGGCCGCGCCTTCCCGATCCCCGCCACGGCGACCCAGGTCAGCCGCCCGGTCCTCCCGGCCGCCCGGCCGCCCGGCCGCCCGGCCGCCCGGCCGCCCGGCTGCACTAGGCCGCCCTCGACGCGGTGACGCCGGTCGCCGGGCCCCTGGTGCTCTCCGGCGACTGCCCCGCCGCCCGCGCGCCGAAGGGAGCGCTGCGACCCCGAGGTCCTCCAAGCGCCGACAGCGGGACTAACCTCCGGAGAGCAACTGGGACTTCAACTGCTCGAATTCGGCGCGGGTGATCAGGCCGCGATCCAGCAAACTCGACGCGTTCGTGAGTTGGCTGATGATGGCGGCAGCGTCAGGCCTCGAATTTACTTGGCTGTCGACCCTGGCCGAGCCGAGAACTTCTCGGATTCTGGCGAGCACCGGAGACAGGTCGATTCGGAGTTGACCGGGTTCAGTCCGGGTGTTCAGGAAGAAGAGTTCCGAATCCGTGGTGCGCACCGAGAGCATGGTTTTGATGACACTGCGAGTCCCCGCTGCTTTCAAGCCGATCGAAATCAGGCTTTCCGCGGCACTCAGGATATTGTCGTTGATGCCCGCCTGGGTGGCTCGGATGGCCGTTCCCACGATCTTCCCGGCGGAGTCGGCAAACGGGTTGGTTGACTGAGTCTCGCCCGGTCCGGTGATTTGGATGTTCGTGAAGTCGCCGTAGTCCAGACTGCCCAGCACTCGCAGCGTCCCGACGTTGAGCACCCTCAGGCTGTCATCGGTGAATCGCAGGTCGTAGGGAGATTTTACTTCCAGCTCCGCGCGTGGCGTGTAGCCACCGAGGAAGATCGTGGAGCTCAGCAGCGTCCGCGTGTTCTGGTCGACTTCCAGACGGAGTTGGCGATCATCCCGTCGGTGGTGGTACGCGGCTTCATTGCGCTCGACGATCTTCCGGCATCTTTCGAATTCCCGCACATCCATGGCCGCGAGCGTTTCCCAGGCTTTGCGCCAGCCCTGCCCGGTGGGCGGAAAGTACTCTGAAACAAGGGACTCGAAACCGAGTGCCGAATGTCGAGCTACAACCAGGCCCGGGCCACCTTTCTTGGGTGGCCGATCTCTGAAGAAAATGAAGTACTTGCCACCCGCGTCGGTGTAACTGAGGAGGCGACTCAATTCCGGAAGATCTACCGCCGGATAGGGCGGAATGCGGTTGTGCACGTCATCTTCGCGGCCTGATCCATCAACTCCTACGGCGATCACCCCCACCTGTTCATGCTGCAATTTGCGAGCGCGCGGAGTATACCGCACCCCAGTGCAGGGGTAGCGCTGAATGGCGTTGTCCCCTTTCATGACACCAGCGAGGTAGGCGGCTGCGCTGCCTGTGGTGGCCCCGCGCCGCACCGCCGCGGGACCTGCTCGACCGAATCGGCCGAGGCATGATGTCGGATCCCGGGTGAGCCGTTCGTGGAGTAGGTGAACGGCCACCACCAGGGGCGCCGCCAGTACCGACAGGGGATGCCATGACTCACCCGGAACCCGTAGCCCGCCGCATGTACGACCTCGTCGAGCCCATCGGCCTCGTGCCCTACTTCGCCGACGAGTCGGACGAAGCCCTGATGGCACTGGGCCTGCGCAACCCGTGGGACGCCTACTTCGCCGGACGGGCCGCGCCCCTCGGCCGGACGGTGCCGGCCGAGGTCGTCCACGCCATCTTCTACAACTTCGCCCCCGGCGAGGTCGCGCGCCACCTCCCCCGCGTCTGGGACCTGACCACGCCCGAGGCCGCGCTGGCCGCCCGCGAGCGGGGATGCGTCGCGGGCATGCGCCGGATCCTCGGCGACCTCGCCGACGACCCCGCCATCGCGCGCGCCGGCGACCTCCTGCTGACCGCGGCGACCAGCGCACCCGTGGAGGGACGCGCCCTCTACGCCGCCCTGCGCGCGGTGCCGGTACCGCGGGAGCCCGTCGCCCGGCTGTGGCACGCGGCCACCCTGCTGCGCGAGCACCGCGGCGACGGTCACACCGTCGCCTTGGTGGCCGAGAGTGTCGGCGGGACGGAGGCGCACGTGCTCCACGCCCTCTCGATCGACCTGCCCGCGAAGGAGTTCGGCCGCGTCTGGCACCTCCCGGCCGCGCAGCTGACCGCGGTCATCGACGGCATGCGCGCCCGCGGTCTCGTCGGGAGCGACGGCTGGCTCACCGCCGACGGCCGGGCCACGAAGGAGCGAGTCGAGGCGCTGACCGACCGGCTCGCCGAGGCGCCGTACCACGCTCTGAGCCCCAGCGAGCTCGACCGCCTCGTCGCCGACCTCGAACCGATCTCGGCCGCTTTCCGGACGGTCTTCCCCTTGTAGCGATCCGCTCAGCCGGACGCGGTCAGGGTTCGCAGCCGGTCGAACGACTGCCGGATGGCGTCGCGCAGGTCGAGGTCGTCGGCGGCGTCGACCCACCGCTGGAAGGCGACCCGGTACACCGCGGCGCCGGTCTCGGCGGCAAGGGTGGCCCCGACGTCGTCGACGCCCCGCCGTCGAAGCCCGTCGGCGAGCGCGGCCGACATGTGGGCGAGCTTGATCAATTCCCGTTCCCGGAGCTCGGCGTTGGCCGTGATCACCGCGTGCCGCTGCCGGGCGAGCTCGCGGTCGGGTCCGATCAGGTCGGCCACGGCGTCGAGCGCGGCCGCGACGACCTCCAGCGTCGACGCCGACGCGGGCGCCGCTTCCAACGCGGCCAATGACTTTTCCGCCATTTCGGCCGCCTTGTCGAAGAGGACCTCTCGCTTGTCGGCGAAGTAGCGGAAGAAAGTGCGCGCGGTCACCCCGGCCCGGTCGGCGATCTCGACCACCATGGTCTGCTCGAAGCCGCGTTCGAGGTACAAGGCCAGAGCGGCCTCGCGCAGCCGGTCCCCGGCTCCCGGCTCCCATCGTCCCATGGCGCCAGTGTAAGGCGGCCGCACAGTGATGTCAGCTGATGACATCACTGTGCTAGGCTGATGTCATCAGCTGACATCACTCGGCGTTCAGCCCCACCGAAGGGAAAGACCATGTCCCCAACCCCGGATTCCGCCGCAGCACGGACGTTCATGGTGGTCGGAACCATCCGCGACGACACGGACCTCGCGGAACTCGCCGCCTTGAGAGACGACGAGCACCGCCGGCTGGAGGTCCTGCGCGCGGACGGGAGGATCGGCGCCCACTAAGTCTCCCCCGCCCGGCGGGCGACGTTCATCGAGGTCATCGCCGCCGACGAGAACCAGGTCGCGGACACCTTGGCGACACTGCCGTTCGCCCGGTTCTTCGATGCCGACGTCTACCCGACCACTCCCCCGGACGCGGCGGAAGCCGCGCACCGGGCACGGTCGTGAGCACTCGTCCGTTTCCCGAGGGAGGGATCGATATGAGAAGTCGCAAGAAGTTCCCTTTAGGCAAGGCGCTCATCTCCGTGACCGCGGCGGGAACCCTGGTCGGCCCGTACATCGCCGACTGGAACGAAACACACATCCACAACCCGGCCTGGCCGCCGCACGCCAAGTTCCACAACGCCCAGACCATGAGCATGGGTGCCGGACTGTCGCTGGCGACGCTGTACCACTTGTGGAAGCCCGGCCGTTCGCGTGCCGCGCTGGAGAGTGCGACCATCACCGCGAGCCTCTACTTGCTGACCCAGCTCTCCGCCGGGCTCTACCCCGGAACCGCCAGCGCCGACCCACCCCGCGAAGACAACTGGCAGCAGCTCAAGTTCGCCCTCCCCGGCCTCGGACTGGTCGTGCTCGGTTACGTGGTCGAGCGCTACCAGCTGGCGAAGGCGCGAACCGGGGACCACGGCCGCTTCTAGTACTTTCGGCCGATGCCCGCACGGCGAAAACCCTCCGAAAGACGTGGGCCATCTCGGGGTTCTTGTCCCGGCGCCGGTTCGACGGCCAATCACCGCCCTAATGTGGCGGTGCTTCGTGATCTTGAACCGGAACCGACGAGGGGAACCACTTTGCCCACCCGGACCAGATTCCTCGGCACCACGCTCGCGGCCGCGGGCGCCGTGGCGGCGCTCGCGCTCGCCACGGCCGTTCCCGCGGCCGCGGCCGCGCCGTCCACCGTCGAGCAGGACGTCGCGCAGCTGTACCAGGACGTCACCGACCTCTACAACGGTCTGCCCGCGAGCGCGCTGCGGGGCGTCGATCGGCTCATCGAGTCGCCGATCCCGCCGATCGGCCCCCGGAGCCAGGCGGCGCAAGGCCCGATCCCGGGCTGCACCGAGGGTTCGCTGCTGACGTACGCGAACAAGCTCGCGTCCCAGCTCACCCCGCTCGAGAACCAGGCGTTCGAAGCGCTGTCGGGGCTCAGCCAGCTCTACGTCCAGGGCGTCACGTCCGACAAGGCCCCGCAGGTCTTCGGCACCGACGGCCAGTACACCGCACGCGCCACCGACACGATCGGCAAGCTGCGCGGCTTCTGGGACATCGAGAGCTGGAACATCCAGCTCGTCGCCTGGAAGGGCACCGACCTCGGCAGCCAGGCGAAAATGGCGCAGACCTTCAGCCTCGGCCTCGCGCCGGCGAAGGTGAAGGACGCCGCGGCGCTGGCCACCAAGGTGCTCTACGAAGTGCCGGCGCTGCAGGGCGGCCGCCACCCGCTGCTCACCCTGAACGCGTTCTCCGCCCCGGCCGACAGCCTCGGCGGCAAGCGCGTGGCACTGGGCGACGGCCTGCTCGACACGGTCAACCTCCTCGGGTTCGACGACGTCTCGGTGGAGTCCGTGGTCGGCCACGAGTACGGCCACCAGGTCGACTTCGCCCACGAAAACTACCCGCGCAACGAGTCTTCCGAGATGGGCCCGGACGCCTACGGCGGCTACTTCGTCGCGCACGCCAAGGGGTTCGGGTGGGACGCCCGCACCCAGCAGGAGGTCACCTACCTGGACGCCTCCATCGGCGACTGCTACCACAGCCACGGCACCCCCGACCAGCGCAAGGCCGCCGGTGCCTGGGGCGAGAAGCAGGCGACGAGCCAGGGCAACCCGAACCGGATCGTCCCGTCCGCCACGATGATCGAAAAGTTCCAGAAGGTGTACCCGAAGCTGATGCCGCCGGCCACTGACCAGCCGGCCGCGGCGGCGGTCGCGGCGGCTCACGGCTGAGCCCCGGTTCCCGGGAAAGCGGGCCGTCTCCCCAAACCGGGGGCGGCCCGCTTTCCCGGGAGATCGTCCGTCCGAAGTGGACGAATTCAGCTTCCCGATCGGGTCAGCGTCCGGCGCCAGTACTCGGTGACCGGCCGCCGCAACCGTTCGGTGTCGACGGCCTCGGGGTCGAGAAGCCGTTGCAGCCCGATTCCGCGGAGCTGCCCGACGACGGCGATCGCGACGTCGCCGGGTTCGACGTCGGGCCGGATGGTGCCGTCATCGATGCCCGCCTCGACATCCTCGCGCAGGTCGGCGCGAAACCCCTCGTCCCGCTCGCGGAAGATCGGGGCCAGTTCCGACGCCGTGGCCGCCTCGGCCCACAACAGCAGGAACGCCCGGCTCAGCACCCCCACCCCGCCGAGCGCTCCGACGTACCCGTCGATCAGCCGCAGAAGACGGTCCAGACCGGGCTTCAGCCCCTCGAGCCCGGGTACGAACCCGGTCTGCGTGGCGCGCGCCAGGCGTTCGAGGAGCACCTGCTTCGATCCGAAGTGATGAGTGACCAGCCCCCGGCTGTACCCGGCTCGCTCGCTGACCCGCGCCAGCGTCAGCGAGCGCACCCCCTGGTCGACGACCAGTTCGGCGGCGGCACTCAGCAACGCGGCTTCGGCCTGGTCACGGCGCTCTTGCTGGGTGCGACGGGTAGTGGTCATGGGAAGGATCGTACAACATACTTGTCAGCTGACCAACAAGTATGACACTCTGGCGACGTGACCCAGAAGGCTTTCACCACGGCGTGGAGCGACGCCGACCGTGGCCGCTGGAGCCACTTCGGCCCCGGCGACCGGGTGCTCGTGTTCGGCGCGCCGGATCCGGCGACCGGGCGGTCCCTCGTCCGCCGCGGCGCGGTCACCGACGTCTCCGGCGAAAGCATCGGCGTGGACTTCGGCGCGGCCGGCCAAGCGGTGTTCACCGCCGACGACGGGATCCGGCTCAGCCACGTCGCCGGGTCCTGCCGATGCGTGGTAGCCCTCTAGCGACCGCAGTTCGTCGAATCCCCCGCGGGGTGCCGGGTGGGTACCTGCAGCGCGGCGCCGGGCCTGACCCGGCGCACGTCTCCGCCGACCCGGACCGGAAGGGGCGGACCGGCGCGCAGGGTCAGTTTCGTGGTCTGCCGGCCGACGGACACGTCGAACGTGCGGCCGTGCCACTTGACCCCGGTGACGTCGACCCCCGGCAGCTGCGGCGGCAGGAAGGGGTCGACGGTGACCGCGTCGGTCCCCCAGCGCAGCCCGGTGAACCCGTAGAGGAACTCCTGCAGGTAACCGCCCTGGCCGGTGGTGAAGTCGAACGCTCCGCCGGTGCGGGTTTCGTACCACTGGTCGAACGGCGCGGCCAGGTACGGATCCGCGCTGGCGCGCAACGAGTCGTAGACGGCGCAGCCAGGAGATCCGAGGGCGGACCCGGCGATGGCGGCGATCGCGTCCGTCATGGACGGACCGTTCGGGTCGGTGCGGGCCCCGTAGTAGTCGAGGTCGTGCTGGGCGAGACCCGGTGACATCGGCACCGCCCACGGGTACTGCAGCAACGTGACGTCGGCCTGCTTGACGGTCTGCCCGGCGTACCCGTCGAACTCGGGGTGGATGTTCGCGCCGGCGTCGACCGAGATCTTCAGGCCGTCGGCGACCTTGCCCCAGGCCGGATCGGCGCTCCGGCCGACGATCCCCGCGGCGCGGATCGCGATGCGCAGCGAGGCTTGCGCCCCGGCGTTGGTGGTCACGCTGTTGTCGACGTTGTCGTGGTACTCGTCGGCGCCCTTGACGTCCTTGATGGCGTACCCGCCGGCCGGGTCGGGCACGGCGCGCGTGGCCCAGTAGTCGGCGATGCCCCGCAGCACGGGCCACGCCTTGTCCCGCAGCCACGCCTGGTCGCCGCTCGCTTCGTAGTACTGCCACTGCGCCAGGGCGATGTCGGAGTTGATGTGGATTTCCTGCTTGCCGTCGGGAGACCAGTCCGGCGTGGTTTCCTTGCCGGTCAACGCGCTCTGCCACGGGAACTTGGCGCCCTTGATCGGATGGTCCGGAGTGGACAGTGCCGCGGCGGCGGCCTGGGCCGCCGGCAGGCGCTGCTGCCGGTAGGTGTTCGCGTCGGCGGCGATGTCGGGGTATTGGGCGAGCAGCGCCGGGTACATCCACGTCTCCATGTCCCAGAACACGTGGCCGCTGTAGCCGTCCGAGGACAACCCACCCGGGCTCGCGCTCCAGACGACCCCGGCGCGCACACTGGCGAGCAGGTAGAACATCGACGCGTGGACCTGCGCGGTCATGGTGGCGTCCCCGGGGACCGAGATGCTCGACTGCCACAGCCGCGACCAGGCGTCGTCGTTGCGGGCCAGCGCGCGCTGGTAGCCGTCCGCGGCCGCACGAGCCGCGGTCTTCGCGGCGGCCTGCCGCGGGCTCGCGGCCGCGAGCCGCCGGTCGGTGTCGACGCTGGCGGCGACGCCCACGAACTTGGTGATCCGCAGCGGCTGCCCGGCGCGGACCGGGAAGTCCGCGCGCTGGCCGGCGCCGCCGTCACCCGGGTCGGCGATCGCCCGGGTGGGCACCGTCTTCCCGTCGACGCGCAGCACGGAGTTCACCCCGGCGGTGACGAGGTTCCCGTCGCTCACGACGGTCTGGGACAGGGCCGCGGACCGGCCGTCCACCCGCGAGTCCGTCGTCGAGGCGTGGTCCAGTCCACGGCCGTCGAACTCGTCGACGACGGTGGCCGTGCCGCTCCAGTGCGGGACGGCCCGCACGCTCACCGTGCCGAGGTGGCCGTCCGCGCGGTTGGCGTTGACCTCGTAGGCGAAGCCGGTCGTGTCACCCGCGGGCGAGGTCCAGTCGAACGCCGTGGTCAGCACCCCGGTGCGCAGGTCCATCGACTGCCGGTAGTTCGTGGTGGTGCCGACCGAATCGGCGGCGACCTGCGTCGGCGGCTGCGCGCCGTCCGGGTACAGCGCGAGGTAGTCGACGTTCACCCGCGCCGTGTCCCCGTCGGTGACGGTGACCTCGAGCGTGTTCGCGCCCGCGTTCAGCGTCACCGGCACGGTCACCACCGCCCAGTCGTCCCAACCGGCCAGGCTCGGCACGGACAGCTGCTGGAGCGTGCCATTGACGCCGATGTGGACGGTCTGCGGGCCGCCGCTGCCGTTGCCGTACCGCACGGCCAGCGTCGCCGGACCGGCCGGCGCGGCCCGGATCGGGATGACGTCGGTGCCGCCGACCGTCGGGTGGTCGTTGGTGTTCAGCCCGGCCAGGTAGGCGCCGACGGTGGAGCCGGGGTGCGAGCCCTCGACGAACGCGCCCCCGGAGATCTTCCCGTAGGAGGCGGGGCACAGCCGCCCGAACCCGCAGGACCACTCCCCCAGTCCGTAGACGTCGCCGCCGCGCCCGAACCCGAGCGTGGTCCAGGCCGGCAGTCCGGCGCGCTCCTCCTGCCCGGCCGAGGGCGCGCCGTAGAAGCCGGCGAGCTGGGACTGGGTGACGATGGGCTTGCTGCTGTACCCGTGGCCCGCCGCGGGCACCCGGGCGCCGAGGTAGCCGTTGCCGACGAACGTCGGGGAGTAGTTCTTCGAGGTGTCGGTGGTGCTGAGCACCCAGCCGTCGCCACCGCCGGCGTGCCCCGGAGCGGGGGTGGCCGAGGCCGGCCCCGTCAGGACGCCCAGCAGCAGGCAGCCGGCCGTCACCAGGAAAGCCGCCCGGCTCGTGAGCACGCGCTTCGTCATCGAACCGGTTCCTCCTCGCGGCGACCCGCAGCCCCGTCAATATGTTGCGGGTAACAACATATAGGCCGATCCGGGGCCGGTAAAGCCGTCGGACCGGCGTCTCGCGAGGACCCGTGCGCGAGATCCGGAACCGACAGAGCGCGGGCCGCGTCGCATGACGCACGGATGGTCTGGGGAAGGGTCTGCCCCCTGTTCACCCCGGACGGGCAGGCGACGTTCGCGAAGGAGTGGGAGGCGACCACCTGCGAAGGCGCCGTCGACCGCGCCGCCGCGAGGTTTGGCGACCTGAGCAACGTCATCGCGAAAGCCGGCGAGAAGAAGATTGAGGAAAAGAACGGGGTCGCCAAGTTCGGCAGCGACTCCTGCACTCCCGGCCGGCTCTCGGCGAGGAAGGACGACGCCGGCTGGCTGCTCTTCGACTACAGCTTCGCCGGCGGGGGTTGCCTGGGCTGATCACGTCGGCCGACGCCGGGGACTGCGACGGTGCCACCGACTGTTACCGGCTCTTTACCCGATCGGTCGATTGCCGACGATTGGCCGACCGGCAAATACTTTCCGACAGTCGATGGTTTCAGTGAGGAGCCGATGTGGAGCCGGCGTTAGGGCTCGACGCGGGCACGCCAGATCTTGTCCGTCCGTACTTCCGCACCCATGGACGTACGCGACCCACGCGCACGCTCCCCGTCGAAACTCTCATCGCGGCAACCGAGCGAGGCCGTTCTCCGGAGCACGGCTGCTCCCGGGAAGAGGCCGCGATCTGCATCCTGTGCCGCTCGTCGCAATCGGTCGCGGAAATCGCCGCGTATCGACGAATTCCCCTGGGCGTCGCACGAGTCCTGGTCTCCGACCTCGCCGACCGTGGCCTGGTGGCGGTTCAAGACACGCAGCTGGCCCCCGGCGATCGTCCCAGCATCAGCTTCATGGAGCGGGTTCTTCATGGTCTTCGCGCGATGACGTAGCCGCTCTCGCCGCAACGCCGGCAGCTTCTCGCTCCTCCGCGGCGCCGCGATCGACGCGATCCTCGATGGCACCGAGCGACCGACGACACCGGCTCGCCTCGGCCGCCACCACCCGGCCTGGACGATCCTCAGCCGGATGCCGCCAGGACCCGACCCACTCCACCATCACCAGCCGCGGGATCGACCAGCCGACGTTCCGCATCCGTTTCACCACCCCACCGTCGAGCGCCGATGGTGGTTCGGATCAGCTCTTCGTGCGTGCGTTGTCGCGGATCCACTGGGGCCACGTGGGAGTGTCAGTGGTGGTGATGACGCCGACGGTGGCACCGAGGTACCGGTTGCCCTCGACCAGGTCCAGCAGGCTCGCCGCGAGGTCCGCGCGGGCGGTGAACCGGCCGTCGGCGTGGCCTTCGGTGATCGTGTAGCCGGTGGCGGCCGGAAGGTGGTACAGCCCACTCGGGCGCACGATCGTCCAGTCCAGGCCACTGGTGCGAACGAGCGCTTCCATGCGCCGCATGTCGTCGTACAGCGTCTTGCCCACTACCTGCGTCAAGAATGGCAGGAATACCCGGTTGAACAGAGAGCCACCGTCGGAGTACGGCCGCGGGTCGACTCCGCTCGAGCTGACCACCGCGAGCCTGCACACGTCGTGACGGCGCATCGCCGCGACGATGTTGGCGGTCCCGCGCGAGTAGGTCGTGATCGGCTTCCGCCCGGCTACTGACTCGCGGCATGAGCGGACATTTCTTTATCCGCGAACGATAGTGGTCCATGCGTGTCGGTGTGGTGTGTCGGCTTTGTTTGCACACTACGGGGCGGGGTCTTCCAGTTTCGGCAAGTCGAGAAGCTGATCGGGGTTCACTTCGGACAGGTCACGTGGACCGTCATCGACTATCAGTTTAACCGTGGTGCTCCCATCGAGATTCTTGTCGACTTTATCGATGAGGTCTTGTGCTCGTCGGCGCTCATGAATGCGGTCGGCCTGGCGTGGATGCTGGGTGAGCAGATCGGTGGCCATAGCGATCCCCGAGTCGGCGATCATGACCCTCGCGGAGCGCAGGACGCGGTTCACAATCCTGTTTCGGCTCCCCGGCGCCCACAACGCCCAGTCGGTCGGCGACGCCCTGATCCGCACCTTCACCCCGCCTCCCGGACGGGTTGCGCTGCACGCTGACCTGGGACCAGGGCAATGAGATGTTCCGTCACCGCCGGATCGAGGTCGCGACCGGCTTGAAGATCTACTTCTGTCACCTGCATGCCCCGTGGTAGCGCGGCACCCACGAAAGCATTATTGGCCGGCTCCGACGGTACTTCCCAGGGCACCCGGGCGCTGAACCACCAGGTCCGATACGCCCCAGTTCTCGCAGACGATGCCCGAGCGGTGAGCCGAGGCATGTGATGGTGCACTGACTCCCTATTTCGTGTTCGACGCGCTCAGCCTGTCACAGCCCACCTGTGGTCGCGCACGATTAGGCAGCGGCAATAGGAGGGGGTTATAGGGCATCAGCATCGTGACTTGGCTGTTCTCGGCGGGCAGCTGACACGCTCGGGCCATGACACAACGCATTTTGCTCATAGCCGCCGTGCTCACTGGCACCGCCCTTGGTGTGGTGCCCGCGGCTCATGCAACTCCACTGACGGAGACCTGCGGCGGGGCGACCGCCACGATCGTCGGCACCGCAGGCCCTGACCTCCTCGCGGGGACGAACGGGCCCGACGTCATCGTCGGCTTGGGCGGCGATGACACGATCGTCGGTCTCGCCGGTGATGACCGGCTGTGCGGCGGTCCCGGCGCGGACACCGTGGAAGGCTGGTCGGGTGACGACACCGTCGACGGCGGGGCTGACAACGACCACCTCGATGGCGGCCACGGCGGCTGTTGCGCCGATGACAACGGAAACGACACGCTGTACGGCGGCAGCGGCGACGACACGATGTGGTCCTCCGACAACGGCCGCATGACCGCTTTCGGCGAAGCTGGCGCGGACACGATCAACGGTCTCGCTGGAGCGGACCGCATCTACGGTGGATCGGGCCTGGACATGATCACAGGTGGGGCGGGCGATGACGTGATCACCGGCGGCGAGGGCTACGACGGTATCTGGGGTGGAGAAGGCAACGACCTGCTGGACGGTGGCGTGGGCGGCTGCTGCGACAGCATTCAGGACACCGGAGCGGACTTCCTGTTCGGCGGCCCCGGGGACGACACGTTGTGGTCAGCGGACTACGGCAAGCTGAACACGGCCAACGGCGACGCGGGCAACGACACCATCTACGGCCTCGATGGCGCGGACACGGCCAACGGCGGCGCCGGCAACGACGTCCTGTACGGCGGCGGTGCAGACGACCGACTCACCGGTGGTGGTGGGGAAGACCGCGTGTACGGCGAGTACGGCAACGACTGGCTCGACGTCACAGACCGCGATATCAACGACTACGCCGACGGCGGGTACGGCTCGGACCGCTGCGACGTCGACAACGTGGGCGGCAGTCCCGACGGCTTCACCGCGTGCGAGGACATCCACGTGATCTACCGGTAGCACAGCTTACCCGCGGATGAGGACGTGCCTAGCCAGCATGCTCCTTTGGAACAGTGATTCCGGTGCTGGTCACCGCGCATGGGTTGGCTCGGCTCGGCACTGCGAGGAGGATGAGGTGGTGGAACTTCGCCACCTCCGATACTTCCTCGCGGTCGCCGAGCACTGTAGTTTCACCCTGGCCGCCAAGCGGCTGTATGTGTCGCAGCCAACGCTCAGTCAACAAATTCGAGACCTCGAACGAGAGCTGGGCGCGGTGCTGTTACACCGCGGTCCCGACGGCACCCACCTCTCCAAGGTCGGGGAGTTCTTCTACCACCGGGCCAAGGCGGTCCTCGCCGCCGTCGACGAGGCGGTGTCCGAGGTACAACAGCTGGCGTCGGCGGAGACCGTGCTCCGCATTGGTGTCTGCTACCCCCTGCCAGACGACCTGCACGCTGTCGTGATCAACGCGTTCACCGCCGCGTTCCCGCACGTCCGGCCGCTGCTTACCGAGGTGCGGCTGCCCGACTACGTGTCGCCGCTGGCTCGGGGCGAGCTCGACGTCGCACTGCTGTACCCACCCCTCGACCCCAACGTGCTGGTCTGGGAGGAACTGGTGACCGAGGCACGTGGCCTGGTCGTGCCCCGTGGTCATGATTTCTGGGAGGTCGACGAGATCGACGTCGCCGACTTCCTAACCGAACCGTTGCCGAGCATCGACGCCCGGGTGCCGGTGGAGATTCGCGACTTCTGGACGCTCCGCCCACGGCGCAACGGCGAAAGCCCGGATTCGGCCGGGGAGCCGGTAGCCACGCCCACCGAGCTGATGCTGACCGTCGGACTCCGGAAACTCGTGTGCCCGGCGCCGTGGGCGTACCGACACGCAGCTCCGGGCCCCGACATGAAGACGCTCAAGCTCACTGGGGCTCCTGGCGTAACCGTCGTCGCGGCCCGCAGAGCTGTCGACAATCGACCACTCTCGTCAGCGTTCTGCTCACTCGCTGCCGCAACGGTGCGCGGGCTGAACCTCGACGCTGTGCGCCATCGAGCACGAGGATGACACCTCCTTGGCGCAACGCGGCTGAGAGCTCGGCACCCCGAAGCAGAAGAGCAACAAGCCCGCCAACGACGGGCAGAAAGCTGTGCGATGAGCACCGCCATTGACCGAGGCTGAACGTCACCATCGGCAGGCGTTGGGCCCTCGCGCCAGAGTTCAACGACCGGCACGGCGCCGCGCGCGTTTACCATCAACTCGGCGTAGTGGCGCATGAGCAGCGGTGGTTCGAGGATCCCGAACGCCACTGCCAGCAACCCTCGAAGGCTACCGCGACGACACCGTTCAGCAATCTATTAGCAGACTGGGCATGCCGATTTCACACCAACTAGCCGAGGCGCTCTCGCCTGAGAACGATCTAACACAATTGCACCACCCCGAGCTACGAGCGAGCGACGCACAACGTCCGCAACTCCGCAGAAGCGGACGTTGATCTTTCGTCGCTATGATCGGTTTCTCACCGTAGATTTGGAACGTGTTCTCTTCGTGTTCGTGAGTCGGTAGCGCCGCATTATGCACTGGTGGAGTCCGTGGCGAAACGGCCGGGATGAGCTGCGCGGACGTAGCTTACGGCGGTCGTGACGCGAGCCCGAATAGGCCCTTGGTGCCGACGCCCCCGATTGCGCAGGCATCAGCTCCTTTGGCGGCGGCAGGACTCAATCGTCGGTGGACGCCCCTGGCCCAGTCGCGGCGTACCGGGCGACGAGGGTGCGGACGGCCTCGTCGACTACCTGAGCGACGCGTTCGGCGCTCACCTCCCAGCCCGGCACCAGGAGCGCCGGCCAGAAGACGTAGTTGGAGATCATGCCCAAGAACTGGGTGGCTGCGAGGTCAACGTCGTCGACCCGCACCGTTCCCGCCTCGTGCTCAGCCAGCAGGTAGCCGCGCACGGACTCGAAGTAGGGCATCTTCCCGTGCGAGAACTGCGCATGGGCCAGCTCGGGGAACCGCGGCAGCTCGGCGATGACGATCCTGAACAGGTCGGTCATCTGGGCACGGCCCAGCAGCTCGGCGTAACGGCGACCGATGACGCCGAGCCCGCCGGCGACGTTGCCCGCCGGCGGCGGATCCTGCTCGTCGGCTGTCGACCAGGACTCGGTCACGATGGCGTCGAACAGGGCAGCTTTGCTCGGAAACTGCTTGAACAACGTGGCCCGCGAAACGCCCGAGCGCTCCGCGATCCGCGCCAGCGACGTCCGGTCGTAGCCCAGCTCGAGGAACAGTGCGGTCGCGGCCGTCACGATCAGCGCACGCTTCTCCTGGGCGACGCGCTGGTGATACGTCGTCACGACCCTGCTCATGGGCCGAGCATACGAGGTGAGTGGCTTGACTCGCCACTGCCGCCGACCTAGTGTCGAAGATGGTGAGTCGCTCGACTCACCACTGGCCGCCGCTCATCGCCGGTCATGCACCCCCGTACCGAAAGAAGATCTGATGCCCCGCTTCGACAACCAGACCGTGCTCGTGACCGGTGGGACCGGCGGCCAGGGCTCGAGCCACGTGCGCGCCTTTCACGCGGAGGGAGCGAACGTGGTGATCGGTGGCCTCGACGCGGAACGCGGCGCCGCTCTCGCCGACGAGCTCGGAACCCGCGCTCGCTTCGCCCGCCTTGACGTCACCGACGAGAGCTCGTGGTCCGCCGCTGTGCTAGCCGCCGAGAGCGCCTTCGGCGCCCTGAACGTGCTCGTCAACAACGCGGGCGTGCAGAACCCGCCGGCAACGATCGAAAACACGGACCAGGCCACGTGGTCGCGCATCCTCGACGTCAACCTCACCGGGACCTTCCTCGGCATCAAGGTCGCAGCCCCCGCTCTGCGCCGCGCAGCAGGGGGAGCCATCGTCAACATCGCCTCGACCATGGGCCTGGGCGGCACGGCGCACTACGCGCCGTACGTCGCCGGCAAGTGGGCCGTACGAGGCCTCACCCAGACGGCAGCACTCGAGCTCGGCCGCGACCACATCCGGGTGAACACCATCCACCCCGGCGTGATCTCGACCCCCTTCATCCACGAACCAGCAGCCGGCGCAGCCGCGGCAATCGCCGACTTCTACTCACCCGAGCCGTTCGCCGTCCCCCGGCTCGGCGAGCCGGCCGACGTCACCCGGCTGCTCCTGTTCCTCACGTCATCGGACGCCTCGTTCATCACGGGGTCGGAGTACGTCATCGACGGCGGTCTCCTCCTCGGCCCCGCCCTGCGGACCGAGGCCGCATGAGCACTCCGGACACGACCGGGTCGAACGACTCGGCACAGGACGCGTCTTCGTCCCACCTGCCCGACCACATCCGGCGAGCCATCGAGATCACCCCCGCCGCGGGCACCGGGGAACGGATCATCGACGTCACGACGCTGGGGCGCCGCACCGGCCGAGCACGCCGCATCGAGATCTTCTTCTACCGGGCTGCGGGCGCCACTTACCTGTGTAGCGGCGCCGGCGGTGCCGCGACCGGCTGGCATGCGAACCTGCTCGCCAATCCCAGCTTCACCTTCCACCTCAAGAACGGGATCCGTGCGGATCTGCCCGCACGGGCCACGCCGGTCACCGACCCGGCCGAACGTCGGGCCGTGCTGGCGGAGATCGTGGCGGATCTCAACCAGCCCCACGACCCCGGCACCATCCGGCCGACTCGGCTCGAAGACTGGGCTGACAGCCGGCTGATGCGCATCAGCTTCCGCCGTCGGCCGTGATCGCGGATCCCTCGACTGATGACCTACTCCCGGACGCCTCGAGCGCGTCCCGCAGCTCCTCAGGCTGTGCGAAAGACCCGGTGAAACTGTTGCGCGCCAGTGTGTTCACCTCGGCTTCGGTCAGGCCGAGCGCGTCGGTGACCGCCGCGTAGTTCGCGTTGACGTAGCCGCCGAAGTACGACGGGTCGTCGGAATTGACCGTCACCGGGACGCCGGCGTCCATCAGTGCCTTCAGCGGGTACTTCGTGAGGTCGTCGGTGACGTGCAGGCGCAGGTTGGACAGCGGGCACATCGTCAGCGTCACCTGGTCCTCGGCCAGGCGGGTGACGAGGTCGGGGACTTCGGCGGCGGTGTAGCCGTGGTCGATCCGCTCCACCTGGCACACGTCCAGTGCCTCCCGGACGTAGGAGGCGGGGCCTTCCTCGCCCGCGTGGCACGTGGTGCGGTAGCCCTCACCTCGCGCGGCGGCGAAGTAGCGCGCGAACTTCGACGGCGGGTTCCCGCGCTCGGCGCCGCCCAGGCCGACGCCGAGGATCCGCTCGTGCCACGGCCGGACCAGGTCGAGCAGCTCCAGGGCGTCGGTCTCGGTGCGGTGGCGGTGCGCGCTGATCAGCAGGGCGCCCTGGATGCCCCGCGATTCCCGGGCCTCGTCGATGGCGTCGGTGATCCCACCGAGCTGGTCGTCGATCGGGACACCGTGGTCGAGGAACGCCTGCGGGCCGAACAACATTTCCGCGCGTCGCACGCCCTGCGCGGCGGCGCGGTGGAGGTAGGCGGTGGTCAGATCGCGGAAGTCCGCGCGTGTGCGCAGCACGCGGCAGCCCTGGAAATACACCGAGAGGAAGTTCTCCAGCCCGGTGAACGTGTACGCGGCCCGCAGGTCGTCGGGGCTCCGCCACGGGAGCTCCAGGCCGTTGCGCGCGGCGAAGCGCACCATGTCCTCGGGCTCCAGGGTGCCCTCGAGGTGGACGTGCAGTTCGGCCTTGGGCAGCGTCGTCATGAGGTCGCTCCCGACGCAGTAAGTGAACCAATCGATTCACTTTTGCGCTGAGCTTACCTCGCCGGGCAGGAGTGCGGAGACGGCCTGCTCGTGCGCGGCCTCGACGACCGCCGGTTCCGCGCCGCAGATCAGCGCCATCTGCAGTCCGCGCCACAGTGCGACCACGGCGGTTGCGGTCTCCTGGGGCCGGATGACGGCGGGGTCGTCCCGCAGCGCGTCCGCCACCAGGGCGACCCATCGGTCGCGGGTCTGCGCGAGGAACTCCGGGTGCCGCCCCGGCACGTCGGCGGCCATGCCGAAGCGGGCGAAGAACAGTTGCAGGTGAGGTAGTCGTGCCGGGTCGGCGATGTGTCGCCACGCCGCGGTGACCCGCTCCGCGGGCGTGCCGGGGGTCGCCAGCAGCGCCCGCAGCCGGTCGACCAGCGTGGTGCCGCCGAGGATCTCGTCGACGGCCGCACCGAGCAGGGCGTCGAGTGAGCCGAAATGGTAGAGCAGCATCCTGTTGTTGGAGCGGATGCCGCGGGAGAGTTCGCTCAACGAGAGGTCGACGACGCCGCGAGTGAGGATGAATTCGCACGTCAGGCCCAGTAGTCGAGCACGTTCGACCGGTCCGCTAGCCACTCGTCGATGGTAGGGCAACGTCGCTGCCGTCGCGGTTGCCGTGGTCCTCGAAGCAACGGCGGCTGGGATACGAATATTCGCCGGTACGTTTCGTCGTGCGATTTGCTCGGCGCCGCAGCCGCCGCTCCTCTCACTTCCGCGCACCCGCCTTGGTGAACAGTTTCGGCACTACAACCGAACCGATTGTCGCGACCTATTTGCGCTGCGTAATCGATCAGCTATGGTGAGTTGACATGACCTGTACGAGGGTGGGGAGGCCCCGTGGGGAATGGCTTCAAGGTCGCGCTCGACGAGTTGCAGCGTGTCGGCGACAGCGCACTTCCCGCACTACGTGAGATCATGGGATCTCAGCTCCCGGTGCTGAACGCGCACGAGGGACTCGCCGGATCCGGCTCACTGGGTGCCGTCGACGACTTCCAACTGGCCTACGCCCGCTTCACCGGCGAAATCGCCGCTCGGCAGAAACACGGCGCCGAAGTCGTCGATGCCACCGCGGAAGCAGCCAAAGCCATCGTCGCGCTCTACCGCCGCGCGGACGGGCAGGGATAGCCGTGGGCGACTGGAAAACCGACGACGAGGTGCGCTCCGCCGCCGACCGGGCCGCCCGCCGGCTCATCGATCTCTTCGATGACGAACAACCCGACGGCAAGTGGCTCGGCTCCCCCGATACTTACCCCCATGGCGGCGGTGCCGTCCTCCTGCGCGGGCTGCTCGACGACGCCGACCAGGTCATCAGCCTCGATCCGCAGAAGATCGTCGACGAGTTCGAGCGGATGAAGAAGGTCGGCCGCGCCCTGGACCAGGACACCTCAGCCGACATCATCGACGCCTTCCGCAAGATCGACTACTCGGTCCAGGACTGGGAAGGCGGCGGCGCCGACGCCTTCCGGCACCAGATCTCGATGATCCAGGCCTCCTCGGCCAGCAAGCCGGTTACCTCGTCAAAACCGTCGAGTCGCTCGCGATCCTGCTGGCCGCGTCGGTGCAGGCGCGGCGCGACTACACCGCCGCCGCCGATGCCACCAGCGCCGCGGTCGCCAAGGCGCTGCGGCAGCACGCCGACGCCGACACGAAGATCGCGATCTCCGTCGGCGCGAGCGTCGTCTCGGCCGTTCTGGGCGTCGCCACCGGCGGTGCCTGGTTCACCGCGAGCGCCGGCGTTGTCATCGGCGCGTCCTCCGCGGGGCTGCAGCTGGCGGTCGACGGCGACAAGTTCGCCGAGGTCGCCACCGGCTACAAGACCGCCAAAGACCAGGTTCTGACCACCCACCAGGACATCATCACCACCGCGCTGGGCAAGGTGCAGGAAGCCGAGCGCGATTTGCTCGGCGAGAAGAACGAGCTGTTCGCTCCGATGCCGCCGAGCATCACCGTTGCCTCACCGAGCTTCCACTACGAGAATTTCTCCGCTGTCGACCGGCCAGTTGCGGAGTTCGACTCCAAAGTGGACCAGGAACATCGAAAGCTGATCGATCAGCACGGCCCCGCAGGCCTTGGCGGCCCGGCCACTCCGATTCAGAGGCGCCTCGATGGCTGACAGAATCCGCCGCCGAGCCACGATGTGCGGCGTCGCGATCGCCGTGACAGCCACCGCCTGCACCGGGCCCGACACGTCGCCTGCGACGACCACGTCGGCGGCGACTCCGATCACCGCGGCACCGCTGGACGTCGCCGCTCACCTGGCGGCACCGTGCGCGGGAGTTCCCACCGACCTCACCGCGCGGCTCGGGCTCCCGCGGCGCAAGGACGCCCACGAGACCGTCCTGGCCGGCGCCGGGCAGCAGTCGGAATGCCGGCTGTCCAGCGGACCACCTCTTTCGGCCGCAGCCGAAGTCCGCTTCTACGCCAAGGCTCGCCCGCTGCCTCTCGTGACCGGCCCCGGCAGCCAGGTCAAACCCACGACCGTGGCCGGCTACCCGGCCGGGGAATGGGTTCTCAGCCAGGGCGATGACGGCAGCTTCACTTCGTGCCAGGTGATCGTCGACATCGCGCCGAGCCAAGGCCTGGCGACCCTGTACAACGGTCCGAGCGGCGAACCGGTCACCACCTCGTGCGCCAAGGCGACCCAACTCGTCGAGGGAATGCTCACCTCCCTGCGCCGCTGAATTCACGTGCCCCTGGCCGACGATGTTTCCTTAGGAGTCGGGGTAGCCGAGAACGCGACGTCTTGCGCTGCCTCAAGCAGAAGCTCGGCGACGCCGGCCAACGCGAGACCGCCTAGGGTCTACGTCTCCGGCGCGCCCTACCCGCGGCCTCGGCGTCCACGCCATCCACCACCCAGGTCCTCGACACCGACCACATCGGGGATGTCGACGTGGGCGTAGGCGTCGTACTCGAGGAGGTAGACGGGGGGAAGCCGGTGCAGTGCGTCGAGGGACGCGGTGGTGCGGATCGCACTTCCCCTGCGGCCGCACCACCGCGGTGCACACTCTACCAAATCATCGAACGCACGTTCGACTCAGGCTGGGCAGCCGAGGTCACCGGCGGCGTCGCGTCCGCCCGTCAGGACGCCGGCCCGACTGGCATGACGTCCCTATTCCGGGGATGTATCCCCAGATCCGTCGACAAAGCGCCCGCTTACAATGGGGTCGATCGGAGCCGGCCATCCCGGGCGGTGCGGTCTGGGAGGATCACCGGATGACGATGTCGCTGTCGGCCGAGCTGTGGCCGGATGTGCAGCCCGAGACCGCTCGCCGGTTGATGCTGGCCGGGGTGGAAGCCTTCGCCAGCCGCGGCTACCACGCCACCACCACGCGGGACATCGCCGGTGCCGCCGGGATGAGCCCCGCCGCGCTCTACGTGCACTTTCCGTCGAAGGCCGCGCTGCTGTTCGCCATCAGCCGGTACGGGCACGAGCAGACCCTCGCCCTCGTCGAGAACGTCGTCGCGAAGGAGTCCGATCCCGTCGAACGGATCCGCCTGATCGTCGAGGACTTCGTCGCCTGGCACGCTCGGCGCCACACCGTCGCCCGGGTCGTCCAGTACGAGCTGCAGGCCCTGCCCGAGAAGGAGTTCGAAGTGGTCGCCGAACTGCGGCGACGCATCGAGCGGATCGTGCGCGACGTCATCACCGACGGCGCCGAGGCCGGCGTCTTCACCGTCTCCGACGCCCACATTTCGGCTCGCGCCGTGCTCTCCCTGGGCGTCGACGTGGCCCGCTGGTACACCGAGCGCGCCCGCCAGACGCCGACCGCGCTCGGCCAGGAGTACGGCGGTCTCGTGCTGCGAATGCTCGGCGCGACTGAGACGCCGGTCACAGACTGAGCGGTCGGTCGGCCGCCGCGGCGTAGCGGCGGGCCAGCCGCGCAAACGCTTCCCTCAGCTCCGCCGGCCCGACGACCTCGACGTCGGCGTCGAACCGGCCGATCGACGCCGCCAAGCCGACCCACGACCAGCCGCCCAGCACCAGCCGGCACCGGCCGGGCCCCAGCTCCTCCACCACGCCGTCGCCGGCGTACGTCGACACGACGCTCGCGGGCAGGTCCAGGATCACCTCGCCGCGGCACTCGTCCTTGCCCGAAAACCGGTCCGCCACGAACGCCGCCACGTCTCCCCCGGGCACCTCCCGCGGCTCGAACCGCGGGCCGGTCGGGATTCGCGGCGTCATCCGGTCGACGCGGAAGGTGCGCCAGTCCGCGCGGTCGAGGTCCCACGCCACCAGGTACCAGCGCCCGCCGCGGGTCACCAAGTGGTGCGGCTCCGCCCGGCGCGGCGCGTCCAGGTAGCCGAACCGCAATACCTCGCGCGCGTGGACCGCCGCGCTCAGCGTCGACAGCAGTGAGGGCTCCACCGGCGGCCCCGGGGAAACCGCCGTGACCTGCAGCGCGTCGACGCGGTGGCGCAGCCGGGACGGCATCACCTGCCGGACCGTCGTCAGGGCCCGCGCCGCCGCTTCCTCGATCCCGCCGCCGCTGACCGTCCGCAGCGCCACCGCCAGGGCGACCGCCTGCTCGTCGTCGAACAGCAGCGGCGGCAGGTCCGCGCCCGCGCCGAGCCGGTAGCCGCCGTCCGGTCCCTTGGCCGCCACGATCGGGTAGCCGAGCTCCCGCAGGCGGTCGACGTCGCGGCGGACCGTGCGCGCGCTCACCTCCAGGCGCTCGGCCAGGAGCGTCCCCGGCCAGTCGCGGCGGCCCTGGAGCAGCGACAGCAGGGCGAGCAAGCGCGCGGAAGTTTTCGGCATACCGCCGATCTTGCCCGCAGTAGCGGACACACCCTGTCCGCTACCCCTGCCAGGGTGGTCCCATGAGCAACGAAACCGAACGCGACGACCTCATCGCCGAGCTGGCGGCCGCCCGGGCCGCCCTCGTCACCCCCACGAACGGCCTGACCGACGAGCAGGCCGGCGCGCGGCCGACCGTCAGCGCGCTGTGCCTCGGCGGGCTCGTCAAGCACGTCGCGTCCATGGAAGAGAACTGGCTGCGCTTCGCGGTCGAAGGCCCGTCGGCCATGCGCTTCGACCTGCCCGACGGCGTGACGTGGGCGGACATGGCCGCCGGGACCGCCCGTGAGTTCCCGCAGTGGGCGATCGAGCACCAGAACGAGTTCGCCATGCAGCCTGGCGAGACCCTCGCGGGCGTGCTCGCGCGCTACGAAGACGTCGCGAAGCGCAGCGAGGACGTCATCCGCACGCTGCCCGACCTGTCCGTGACGCACCCGCTGCCGGACGCGCCCTGGAATCGGCCCGGGACGGTGTGGACCGCGCGGCGGGCCGTGCTGCACGTCATCACCGAGACCGCCCAGCACGCCGGCCACGCCGATCTGCTCCGCGAGACGCTCGACGGCCAGAAGTCGACGTGACGGTGCTGGACGTCCGGTCGCTCAACCGCGCGACGCTCGCCCGGCAGCTGCTGCTCGACCGCGCCGATCTTCCGGTGCACGACGCCGTCGCGCACCTCGGCGGCCTGCAGGCGCAGGAACCGCAGGAGCCGTTCACCGGGCTGTGGTCGCGGTTGCGCGCGTTCGACCCGGCGGCGCTGTCGGACCTGCTCGCCGGGCGGCGCGTGGTGCGGACGCACCTGATGCGCCGGACCGTCCACCTGCTCACCGCCGAGGACGTCCTGGCGTGGCGGGCGCGTTTCGACGCCATGCTGCGCCAGCGCGTCCTCGGCACCTACCGCCGCGAGCTCGCCGGGGTGAACCTCGACGAGCTCGCGGCGGCGGGCCGGGCAGTACTGGCCGACGGCGAGCCCCGCTCGATGAGCGAGCTGGCGCGCGCGGTCGCCGATCGGTGGCCTTCGTGCGGGCCGCGGCCGCTCGGCGAGATGCTCGTCGCCGCGCTGATCCCGGTGGCGCAGCTGCCGCCGCGGGGGCTGTGGCGGACCAAGGGCGGCGTGCGGAACCTGCCGCTCGCGTCGTGGCTGGGCCGGGACATCGACCCGCTCGACCCGGAAGACGGCGTCGGGCAGGCGCTGCTGAAGCGCTACCTGGCCGCGTTCGGGCCCGCTTCCTCGGCCGACCTGCGCGCGTGGAGCGGCCTGGCGGGACTGCCGGCGGCGGTGAAGGCGGTGCGCGACGAGCTGGTGGTGTTCCGCGACGAGCGGGGCCGTGAGCTGCTCGACCTGCCGGACGCACCGAGGCCGGACGCGGACACGCCGGCGCCGGTGCGGTTCCTGCCGGCGTTCGACAACGCGATCCTCGGCTACGACGACCGAAGCCGGATCATCGACGACGACCATCGTTGGGTGTCGGTCGCGGGCGAGCGGGTGGTCCTGGTGGACGGCCGGGTCTCGGCGACCTGGACGGTGGAGGCCGAGGCCGTGGTGGTGCGGCCGTTGCGGCGGTTGACCAGGGTCGAACGCGCGGCGGTGACCGAGGAAGGCGCCGAACTCGCGGCGTTCCTCAGCGACGGAGAAAGTGACCGCGTGGAGACGCGCTAACCGACCGCCCGGGCGAGCGCTCGGCCACCTCCCGCAGCCGAGCGCCGCGGGCCGACGGGGTGCGCCGGCCGCCGGGCCGAGCCCCCTGGCCCGGCTCGGCGCGGCCCAAGCCCAGCCCGGCGTGACGCGGCGGGCGCCTCAGCCCACCGCCCGGGCGAAGCGCTCGGCCACCTCCCGCAGCCGCTCCACCAGACCCGGCGGTGCCTCCTCCACCACGAAGTCGTACCCCCACTGCGCCAGGTAGTACGGGACCGTGTCCAGGGTGTTCGCCCCGGTGCGGACCCGGCAGCTGTGCTCGTCGATCGGCTCCACCGCGCCGCTCGTCGGCGGTACCCGGCGGGACAGCTCCGCTGCCGGGGCCGCCACCCGCAGCACCAGCTGGTGCGGGTACGGCGCCGACGAAATCTGCCGCGACACGTACGCCGCCAGGTCCTCCGCCGGGGGCTCGCGCGGGGTGAACCGGAAGCTCGGCGCCGGCACGCCCGTGATGCGGTCCACGCGGAACGTGCGCCAGCCGGCGCGGTCCAGGTCGAACGCCACCAGGTACCAGCGGCGGCCCGTGTGGACCAGCCGCAGGGGCTCGACCGAGCGTTCCGTCTCCGCGCCCGCGCGGTCGCCGTAGCCGAAGCGCAGCCGCTCGTGGTCGCGGCAGGCCGCCGCGATCGCCGTCAGCACCGACGCGTCGACCGTCGGACCTCCCCCGGGCAGCGTCACCGTCGCCGCTTGCAAAGCGCCCACCCGGGGCCGCAGCCGGGCCGGGAGCACCTGCTCCAGCTTTGCCAGCGCGCGCACCGACGTCTCCTCGATGCCGCTGACCGTGCCGCTCGCCGCCGTGCGCAGCCCGACCGCGACCGCGACGGCCTCGTCGTCGTCCAGCAGCAGCGGCGGGAGCGCGGCGCCCGCGCCGAGCCGGTAGCCGCCCGCGACGCCCGGGGTCGCGTGCACCGGGTAGCCGAGGGAGCGCAGCCGCTCGACGTCCCGGCGGATCGTGCGGACGTCGACCTCGAGCCGCGACGCGAGGTCGGCGCCCGGCCAGTCGCGCCGGGCCTGCAGCAGCGAAAGCAGCCTGAGCAGGCGTTCCGATGTCCCGTACATGGCACGCAGTGTGCCAGACATCGAGGACAGTTCCGGTCCTCGATCCACCTCGGAGGTGGCCGGCCACTTGCCACGGACCGGGTCCGGCGGAAAGAGTGACGCATGCCGATCGACCCTGGCGCCCTGCTCGCCGTCGCCCGAGAAGAAGCCGAGCTGGGCAAGGCCGAGGGCGGCGTGCCGATCGGGGCCGCGCTGTTCGACACCGCGGGCACGCTGCTGGGCCGCGGGCACAACCGGCGCGTGCAGGACGACGACCCTTCGATGCACGCCGAGACCTCGGCTTTCCGCGACGCCGGGCGCCGTCCGCACTACCGCGACACGATCATGGTCACGACGCTTTCGCCGTGCTGGTACTGCTCCGGGCTCGTCCGTCAGTTCGGGATCGGGCGCGTCATCATCGGCGAGGCGGAGACGTTCCACGGCGGGCACGACTGGCTCGCCGGGCTCGGCGTGGAGATCACCCTGCTCGACGACCCCGCGTGCACCGCGCTGATGACGGAGTTCATCGCCGCGCGCCCGGACCTGTGGTTCGAGGACATCGGGGTCGAGAAGTCCGAAGAGGACAGTGCTTGACAGGACAGTGCTTGTTGAGGAGCCGGTATGCCGTCAACCGTTCCGCTCGTGGACCTCTCACCGTGGTTCGCGGGCACGTCCGAGGGCCGCGCCGACGTGGCCGGGCAGATCGATCGCGCGCTGCGCGAGTCCGGGTTCCTGCTGGTCACCGGGCACGGGGTCCCCGACGACCTGCGCCACCGGACGCGTGAGCTGGCGCGGGAGTTCTTCGCGCTGCCCGAGGACGTCAAGCAGCGCTACGCCGTCACCGTCGGCGGCCGCGGCTGGCTGCCGCCGGGCGTCGAGGCCAACGGCTACGCCGAGGGCACCGAGACGCCCCCGGACCTCAAGGAGTCGTACTCCGCCGGCGCCGACCTCGGCGTGGGCGTCGCCGAGGTCGACGGGTTCTGGTTCCAGGCCAACGTCTGGCCGGCCGAGGTGCCGGGGCTCGCCGAGGCGGCCACGGAGTACATGCGCCGGATGCGGGCGCTGTCGGATCACCTGCTGGAGATCTTCGCCGCGGCGCTCGGCCTGGCCGAGAGCCACTTCACGCGCCACACCGCGCACCCGACGTACACGTTCAACATCAACTGGTACCCGCCGATGACCCACGTCGGCGCGCCCGAGCCGGAGCAGTTCCGGATCGGCCCGCACACCGACTTCGGCACGGTGACGGTGCTCGACCGCCAGGCCGGGGTCGGCGGGCTGCAGGTCTGCACGGCCGGCGGCGAGTGGGCGGACGCGCCGTTCCACCCGGACGCGTTCACCGTCAACATCGGCGACCTGATGGCCCGCTGGACCGGCGACCGGTGGCGTTCGACGCGCCACCGCGTCCTGCCACCGGCCGCCTCGGCCCCCGACGAGGACCTGGTGTCGCTGATCTTCTTCTACGAGACCGACCACGACGCGCGGATCACGTCGCTGGCGCCGCCACTGGGCAAGACGACGTACCCCGAGGTCATCGCTTCGGAGTACCTGCGGGAGAAGCTCAACGCCATCACGGTCACCTGACCGTCAGGAACAGATCTGCTCGGCGATCGCGGCCGGGACCTCTTCGCACAATTCCCCCGTGCCCCCGGTCCGCGCGATCCAGGTTCCGTTCCGATAGGTGAACAAAACGCGGCCACCGTCGATGTCATTGGTGAAGTGCGCGAAAGCCCACGGCGTCGCGCACTTGATGCGCTGCAGGCCTTTGCGGTCGACGACCAGCGCACCGGACAATTCCTTGTTCGCCTTGAGCGCGGCTTCCAGGGTGGCTTTGGTCGCCGAGGCACAAGCGCTCACCTTGGTCGGCGCCGGCTTCGCCACCTGCACCGGCGTGGTGGCCTGAACCGGAACGGCGGCCGCCGTCGTCGCCGCCGGAGTCGTCGTCGGAGTACTGGTCGGAGTCGTGGCCGATCCGCCATTCGAAGCGGAATCCTGCTGACCGGTGCAAGCCGACAGAATCGCGGCCGCCAGCACCATGGTTGCGATCCCCGCGGCACGACGAAATGAAGACATTGTTTCCCCTGAATTCCCTCGGCGGCCCCTCGCCGCCTTCCTGCCCATGAAGACGCTCGGCGGTATTGCCGGTTGTACGCCTTTCCTAACGGAAGGATCACGACGCCGGTTCGGCGCAGATCGTCCGGTTGCGGCCCGCCGCCTTCGCGCGCAGCACCGCCGCCTCCGCCGCGTGCAAAGCGTCCGCCAGCAGCCCGTCCGCGCAGCCCGCGACCCCGATCGACACCGTCACGCCGACGAACTGCGGCCCGTCGCCCGACGCCTTGAGGGCCACCAGCGTCGACGCGATCCGCAGGCGGATGCGCTCGGCGATCGCCAGCGCGTCGAAGCGGCCGGTGCCCGGCAGCAGCACCGCGAACTCCTCGCCGCCGGAGCGGCCCACGAGATCGGCGGCCCGGACCTCGTCGCGCAGGGTGTCGGCGACCGCGCGCAGGACCGCGTCGCCGATGCGGGCGCCGTAGCGGTCGTTGAGCTGGCGGAAGTGGTCGAGGTCGAGCAGCAGCACGGCCTGGCCCGGGCCGTGGCGGCCGAGCCGGTCCAGCTCGGCTTCGGCGGCGCCGCGCCACGACGCCGCGGTCAGCACGCCGGTGCCGGGATCGAGGGTGACGTGGTCGCGGCGGCCGCGGCCCAGCCCGCCGCGGTGCAGCACGACGGTGGCGCCGGCCAGCACCGGGACCAGTGCCGGCGCGGCTGCTACGGCCCAGGCGAGCGGCAGCGCGAGGGCGGTCATCGCGGCGTCGAAAGCGTGTCCGGGAAAAGCCGCCGAGGGACGGCGGGGGCCGTCGGCGGCGGTCACGAGCGCGGCGTTCACCGCCAGGAACACCACCCCGGCGACGGTCAGCAGGACAACGGTGCGGGCGTCGAGGACCTCGCCGAGCGGCCGGACGCCGGTCGCGGTGAGGAACGCGCCGGCGACGAGGGCGGCCAGCGCCGTCGCGGCGGCGCCGAACACCTGCCGGTAGACGGGTCTTCTGCGGACCCGGAACCACTGGTGCAGTGCGGAGAGCACGACCAGCGCGACGGCGAGGCCCGGCCGGAGCACCACCACCCCGGCGAAGATCCACGGGGTGTCGACGCCGGGGCCGAGGAGGGTGTCCTCGCGGTGGCGCTCCACCGTGCGCGCGAGCTCGGCCGACACGAGCATCCCGCCCAGGAGCAGCGCGAACGGCGTCAGCATGGCGGCGAGCGGCGGGAACCGGAGGGCGGCGAGCACCGCGGCGGCGACGGCGAGGACGTCGATCGCGACGAGGTAGAGGACCTGGCCGGGGCGCGGCAGCCGCCACAGCGCCCAGCGCTGCAGGACGAAGGCGGGCAGGAACCGGCGGCGTCCCCCGCCGGCGGCGACCGAATCCCCCACCATTTCGGCAAAGTAGCCGGAATGCGGGGCGCTGTCACTCCGCCTTCAGGGGAATCTCACGTCGCCGACGCTGGGGAGCCGTGCGCGTACGGTAAGTCATATTTCCGACCCTCGGAGGGTTGACATCGAACATTGGTCTAGTCCACTGTGTGGTGGCACACAGCG
The DNA here is from genome assembly GCA_049998055.1 of Amycolatopsis sp. cmx-4-37. GTDB lineage: Bacteria > Actinomycetota > Actinomycetes > Mycobacteriales > Pseudonocardiaceae > Amycolatopsis. Next base: position 1,080,229 of record JAEBEK010000001.1, read on the forward strand.
CTCCTCCCGGGATGATCCCGCCGCCTCAAACCGGAGGTGCTCCAACCTGCAAGTTTGGAGGACCCCATGCTGCATCGTTCATCGCCGATCCGCCCACAGTCACGGCCGAACAATTTCGTGGCAACGGTTGCTCGTCGCTCGAGGGGCGGCCTGCTTTTGGGCCGATCGGTGACCCCAGTGCGCCGTCTGGTGACCCTCGCGGTCGCGGCCGAAGCCGCGATGGCGACGGCGGTCGGCCTCGCCCCGCAGGCCATGGCCGCGGTCGACCCGGTGCTCGCATCGCCGTACCTGTACCAGTGGGGCGGGCAGACCAGCCCCACCGCGGCGATGTCCGCCACCGGGGTGAAAGCGTTTACCCTCGCGTTCGTCCTGTCCGACGGCACCTGCAACCCCAAGTGGGACGGCAGCCGTTCGCTGACCGGCTCGGACAAGACGCTCATCACGAACATCCGCAACGCGGGCGGGGACGTGATCCCCTCCTTCGGCGGCTGGTCCGGCACCAAGCTGGGCTCGAAGTGCACGTCGGCGTCGGCGCTGGCCGGGGCGTACCAGAAGGTGATCGACGCCTACGGCCTCAAGGCCATCGACCTCGACATCGAGAACACCGACGAGTTCCAGAACAACACGGTGCAGGACCGCATCCTCAACGCGGTCAAGCTGACCAAGCAGAAGAACCCGAACCTCAAGGTCGTCATCACCATCGGCACCACGACGACCGGCCCCGACAGCTACGGCAAGCGCCTGATCAACCAGGCCAAGGCGATCGGCGCCGGCGTCGACGTCTGGTCGGTCATGCCGTTCGACTTCTCCAGCGGCGGTGACATGGCCGCGCTGACGAAGTCCGCGGTCGACGGGCTGAAGAACCAGCTCAAGACCACGTTCGGCTGGAACGACGACACCGCCTACCGGCACAGCGGCCTCTCCTCGATGAACGGCAAGACCGACAACGCGGGCGAGACGGTCACGGTGGCGAACTTCAACTCCATTCGCGGCTACGCGACGAGCCACCACCTGGCCCGCTTCACGTTCTGGGCCACCAACCGCGACTGCAGCGGCGGCGGCGAGTGCAGCGGCATCACGCAGGACAAGTACGCGTTCACGAAGATCGTCGCCGGGTACGCCGGCTGACGCAGGAGCCCGTAGTGGGGCTGTCGAAGGCCCTCTCACCGGCATCGGGGCCGGTGAGGGGGCCTTCGCGGGTGCACCGGTGAGCGGGACCCGTTCCGGTCACCGGAAACCGGAATTCCGTCACACCGCCGCAATCTTCATCGCCTACCGTCTTCGCATGACGAGCCCCGGACAGCCCGGCTACGGCGACAAGGTCGTCGCCGTCGAACCCGGCGGGGTCGAACCCGTCGCCGATGCCGACCGCCACGGCACGCCCCGGCAACTGGCCTGGACCTGGGCGTCCCCCAACCTCGAGTTCGCCACGGTCTTCGTCGGCGTCCTCGCCGTCACCGCGTTCGGGCTCTCCTTCACCCAGGCCGCGCTCGCCGCCGTCGTCGGGAACGGGCTCGGATCCCTCGCCCACGGCGTCCTGAGCGCCCGCGGCCCCCGGTACGGCGTGCCGCAGATGGTGCTCGGGCGGGCCGCGTTCGGCTACCGCGGGAACCTCGTGCCCGCCGCGCTCATGTCGGTCATGGCCGGCGTCGGCTGGTTCGCCGTCAACAGCGTCAGCGGGGCCTTCGCGCTCGCCAGCCTCACCGGGCTCCCCACCGTCGCCTGTCTCGTGCTCGTCGTCGCCCTGCAGATCGTCATCGCGTTCTTCGGGCACAACCTCGTCCAGGCCTACGAAAAGTACGTCTTCGCCGTCCTCGCCGTCGTGTTCGCCGTCGCGAGCGTCGTCATCTTCGGGAAGGCGGGCGCCACCACCGGCTCCGGCAGCGTGGGCGGGTTCCTCCTGGCCGTCGGCACCGCGTTCGGCTACACCGCCGGCTGGAACCCCTACGCCGCCGACTACACGCGCTACCTGCCGAAAACCGCGTCACGACGCGCGATCGGCCTCTACGCGGGCAGTGGTCTGTTCCTCTCCACCACGATCCTGATGCTCGTCGGGGCCGCCTCGACGACCATCGCCGGCCCGGCCGACGACAACCCCACGACGGCGTTCACCGGGCACCTGCCCGGCTTCCTCGCCGCCGCGACGCTGCTGGCGATCACGCTCGGCGCCGTCGCCGCGAACGTCCTCAACGTCTACTCCGGCGCGCTCGCGTTCCTCGCCCTCGGGATCAAGCTGCCGCTCGCGTGGCGCCGCGCCGTCGTCGCGCTCGCGTTCGGCGCGGTCGGGTTCGTGCTGGCCTGGCTGGGGCTCGCCGACGCCGGGCACGCGTACGAGAACTTCCTGCTGGTCATCGCCTACTGGATCGGCCCGTGGCTCGGCGTGCTGCTGGCCGACCACCGCCTGCGCCGCGGCACCGGGTTCGGCGAGCTGCTCGCCGACCGGCGCCACCGCAACGTCGCGGGGTTCACCGCGTTCCTCGTCGGGCTGGTGGTCTCCGTCGGGCTGTTCGCCAACCAGGCGCTCTACACCGCGCCGATCCCGAAGGCGGTGCCCGGCACCGGCGACCTGACGTTCGCCGCCGGGTTCGTGCTCGCCGCCGGGACTTACCTGCTGCTCCGGCGTCAGCGCACCGGAGTCCCGTCGCGACGGCAGCCGTAGGGGTAGCACCGGTAGTCCGGGGTGAACGTCGGGAGGGTGACCGTCGTCGTCGGTGACGGCGGCAGCTCGACCGTCACGGTCGGCGTGGGGGTCGGCGTCTGGCGCGCGTGCATGACCACCGGCGACGGTGTGGTCGTCTGCGTCGGCGCGGCGATCACGGTCGACGTCGGGGCGCCGGTGGCCGGCTGCAGCTGCGGGAACTGCGTGGACCCCGGGACGGGCTCGGTCCGCGTCGCCAGGACGAGCACCAGGCCGCCGAGCACCACGATCACCGCCGACGCCAGCGCGATCCGGCCGGCCGCGCCGCGCGGCTCGGCGCCGGGTTCCCGCCGGGCGGCCGTCTCGGCCGAGCGCGAACCGGGCTTCCGCGGCTGCGCCCCGGCCTCCCGCAGCAGTTCGTCGACCGTGACCCGGTCCCGCCGCCTGCGCGCCCTGCGCGTCATGCACGACCTCCACCCCATCGCTGATCCGGGTGGATCGTAGAAAGCCGCGCCGGAAATGTAAACGCGCTGATCGCAGCGGTCTCGTTACCGTTTCGAGACATCCGGATCGCGCTCCCGGCCGTAGTCGTCAACGAGGCGCGAACCGCCGCAGGAGAGCGGCCGCGCGCCGGGTCACGGGAGTGAACTCCGGGAGCCTCAGCAAGGCCAGCAACCCGAACGGGACGACCATCCCGAGCAAGGTCTGGACCGGAAGTTTCACCCACGCGGCCGGGATCGCGCCCAGCGATCCGGGTACGGCGTAGCCGGCGAGCACCGCGGCCCCGACGCCGAGCGCGCTCACGGCCAGGGTGATCAGCCCGACCCGCAGGGATCGCTTGCTGCGCAGGTGCCCGAGCCGGACCCAGAGCCAGACCTGGCCGAGGACGGCCCCGACGACGAACCCCGCGCCGTTCACGAGCATCACGCCGAGGACGATGTGCTCGCCGTCGAGCAGGCCGCGGCAGAGCAGCAGCAGCGGGATCTTCACGGCGGTCATCACCAGCATGATCAGCGTGGGCGTGCGCGCGTCCTTCATCGCGTAGAACACCCGCAGCTGCAACATGACCAGCGCGAAGGGCAGCAGCCCGACGGCGGAGACGGCGAGGGTCTGGCCGAGGCGCTCGGCGTCGTCGAGGGTGCCGCGGCCCCAGGTGAAGATCGCGATGCCGACCGGCGTGCCGACCACGGCCAGCACGGCGGAGATCGGCACGAACAGCACCGTCGAGATGCGGGAGGCGAGCGAGAGGTCGCCGACGAGCGAGACCGTGTCGCCGTCCGCGGCCGCGCGGCTCATCCGCGGCATCAGCGCGGTCAGCAGCGAGACGCCGAGGATGCCGTACGGGAGCTGGAAGAGCAGGGACGCGTAGCTGTAGGCCGTGACGCCACCGCTGGTGCCGTGCGTCAGCACGCGGGTCGTGACGACGAAGCCGACGTGGCTGACCACGACGTAGCCGAGGATCCACGCGGCGAGCCCGCCGAACTCCTTGATCCGCGGGTCGAAACCCCAGCGCCAGCGGAACCGGAACCCGGTGCGCAGCAGCGCCGGGACCAGCACCACAGCCTGCACGACGATGCCGAGCGTGGTGCCGAGACCGAGCACGAGCAGCTTCGGGTCGCCCATCCGGACCGGGTCGAGCGTCAGCTCCCCCGGCACCACGGCGAACAGGACGAGCGTGGCGGTGACGACGACGTTGTTCAGCACCGGCGCCCAGGCGGGCGGGCCGAAGACGTTCTGCGCGTTGAGGATTGCCGAGAGCAGTGCGAAGAGGCCGTAGAACAGGATCTGCGGCAGCAGCAGGTACGCGAGCGCGGTGGTGAGCCCCGGGTTGGCCGTCGGAGACGATTTGTCGACGTAGAGCGCGGTGAACAGCGGCGCGATCGCGACCGCGACGGCCGTGCCGATGATCAGCAGGACCAAGGCCATGGTGATCAGGCGCTGCGTGTAGGCGCGGCCGCCGTCCGGGTCGTCCTGGGAGCGGACGAGCAGCGGCACGACGACGCTGGCGAGCACGCCGCCGAAGAGCAGCTCGAAGACGATGTTCGGCAGGGTGTTCGCGACGGTGAAGGAGTCGTTGACGACCCCGGTGCCGACGACGGCGGCGAGCAGCAGCTTCGCGACGAACCCGGTGATCCGGCTGACGGTCGACGCGACGGCCATCCGGCCGCTCGAGCGGGCCAGCGACGAGCCGGCGCCTTCGCCGCGACCGGCGCTGACGGGTGAGGCGGGCGGCCGGGCGACGATCTGGGTGGCGAACTCGTCGTAGGGCCGCCGGGAGACGTCGGGGTCGCGGGTCGGCCAGTGCGCGCCGCGCAGCTCGCTGGGGAGGAAGACCGTCGCCTCGTCGTCCACCGGTGGTGGGGGTTCCGCCATGGGCTCAAGCCTGCCAGGTCGCGATCGCCCACGGGAGATCGAACAGACGTTCGACGTCACGACACTGGGTGACGCACGTGCAGGTGCTCAGGCGGCGAGGGTGATCTCCAGCGCGGCGCGGCCGGCCTCGGTCAGTTCGGCCGGGACGCGCCCGGTGACGGCGTCTTCGGCGGGACGCAGGTAGCCGCCGTGGGCCAGCGCGTGGGCCGTCATCTGATCGCAACAGGCGAATCCGTCGATGAAGAGGTCGGGCTCGCAGCTGCACGACATCTGCGCGCGGCCTGCTGCCACCGCCTTCAGCATCGCCATCGCGCGGTGGGTGAGCTCGACTCCTGAACCGGACACCGGACTGCCTTCCTTGGAGAAATCGCTACAACCAGTCATTCGCCCATTGGGCCGATTGTGTTACTTACAGCACTATGACGTTTCGGTCGCGGGTGCGGTTCCGGATTGGTCCCCGACGCGGCGAACGGCGGCCGAGATGCGCCCGAAGGTGGTGCGGGCGGGGGTTCGGCGGTTCGCCCCGGTGCACACGGCGCGGTGAGCGGCAGCCGAGGCGAACGGCCGCCGGAGCGTGGCGGCGGTGCCGACCGGCTTCCAGGGGTCGGGCCGACCCGCGGCCCTGGTCGTGCGGCGCTCAGCCGTCGGCGAGCCGCAGCTCCAGCGTGCGGGCCCACTCGCGCACGATCTGCCGCCGCCGCCGGGTGTCGTCCGTCAGGAGGTTCGCCAGGCCCAGCCCGCGCCCCAGGTCGAGGGTGGCCTGGACCAGTTCGCGCACCCCCGGGCGGGACTCGTCGACGCCGAGGAGCTCCACCGTCACCCGGTGCGCCTCGCGCCCGACGCGCGCCTCCAGCGGCACCAGCACGGCCCGCAGCGCCTCGTCGGTCGCCGCCACCGACCACAGCTGCAGGGCCGCGCGGAACAGCGGCCCGGTGTAGAGGTTCAGCACCATCTCGACGACGCGCTCGATGCGCGACGCCCCGCTCGGCAGGTCCGCGGCCTGCGCCCGCAGCTCGTCGATCTGCGCTTCGCCCAAGAGATCCACCGCAGCCGCGACGAGGCCTTCCCGCGTCGGGAAGTGGTGCTGCGCGGCGCCCCGGGAGACGCCGGCGCGCTCGGCGATCCCGGCGACCGTGACGCCGTGCCAGCCGCGCTCGCCGAAGCTGTCGAGCGCGGCCTCGATCAGCCGCCGCCGCGTCGTGCGGCTGCGTTCCTGCTGGGGTTCGCGGACGCCGGTCAAGCCGGTTCGACCCAGAAGTCGAGCTGCAGGTCCGCCTCCGAACCGCCGATGCGGTACTGCGAAAAGTCCGTCACGCCCGCCGCGCGCAGGACCTCGTCGTCGAGGAAGAAGTTCCCGGTCGCCTCGCGGCTCGGCTTGGTGAGGATCGCGTACGCGGCGTCGGCCATGATCTCCGGCGTGCGGCTGCGGTCGGCCAGCTCGGCGCCGACGACGTTGCGGATCGCCGCCGTGTCGATCGTGGTGCGCGGCCACAGCGAGTTGACTGCGACACCGTCCTTGCGCAGCTCCGCCGCGAGCCCGACGGTCACCAGGCTCATCGAGTACTTCGCGATGCTGTACGCGAGGTGCCCGGCGGTGAACCACTTCTCGTCGAGGCTGATCGGCGGGGACAGCGTCAGGATGTGCGCGTTGGCGGACCGACGCAGGTGCGGGATCGCCAGCTTCGACAGCAGGACCGTGCCGCGCGCGTTGATGTCCTGCATCAGGTCGTAGCGCTTCATGCTGACCTGCTCGGTCGGCGTCAGGTCGATCGCGCTGGCGTTGTTCACCACGACGTCGATGCCGCCGAACTGCTCGACGGTCTTCGCGACGGCGGCCGCGACACCGTCGTCGTCGCGGACGTCACCGAGGATCGGCAGCGCGTGCCCGCCGGCCTTCTCGATCGCTTCCGCGGCGGTGTAGATGGTGCCGGGCAGCTTCGGGTGCGGTTCAGCCGTCTTGGCCAGGAGCGCGACGTTCGCGCCGTCCTTCGCCGCCCGAAGCGCGATCGCTTCGCCGATGCCGCGGCTGCCGCCGGACATGATGATCGTCTTGCCACCGAGATTCGCCATGAACCCTCCTGGGAAAGCGGCGCTTTCACGTGAAAGCGACGCTTCGGGATCAGTAGTCAGTAGGACTTGGGCAGGCCGAGGCTGTGCTGGCCGACGAAGTTGAGCACCATCTCGCGGCTCACCGGGGCGATCCGGCCGAGCCGGACGGCGGTGACCAGCGTGCCCAGGCCGTATTCGGTCGCCAGGCCGTTGCCGCCGTGGGTCTGCACGGCCTGGTCGGTCGCCCGGATGGCCACCTCGGCGGCGGCGTACTTGGCCATGTTGGCCGACTCCCCCGCGCCGAAGTCGTCCCCGGAGTCGTAGAGCGACGCGGCCTTCTGGGTCATCAGCTTGGCCAGTTCCAGTTCGACCTTGATCTCGGCCAGGGGGTGCGCGAGGCCCTGGTGGGCGCCGATCGGCGTGCCCCAGACCTGGCGCTGGTTGGCGTAGGAGACGGCCTTGGCCAGCGCGTAGCGGGCGATGCCGAGGGAGAACGACGCGCCCATGATGCGTTCCGGGTTGAGGCCGGCGAACAGCTGCGCGATCGCCGCGTCCTCCTCGCCGACCAGCGCCTCGGCCGGGAGCTTGACGTCGTCGAGGAACAGCGAGAACTGGTTCTCCGGCGCGATGATGTCCATCGGGATCTTCGTGTACTCGAAGCCCGGGGTGCCGGTCGGCAGGATGAACAGCGCCGGCTTGAGCTTGCCGGTCCGGGAGTCCTCCATGCGCCCGACGACGAGCACCGCGTCGGCCTCGTCGACGCCGGAGATGTAGACCTTGCGTCCACTGAGGACCCAGCCGTCGCCGTCGCGCTTGGCGGTGGTGGTGATCTTGTGCGAGTTCGACCCGGCGTCCGGCTCGGTGATCGCGAAGACCATCCGCTTGGTGCCGTCGGCGATGCCGGGCAGCCACTGCTTCTTCTGCTCTTCGGTGCCGAACCGCGAGATCACGGTGCCGCAGATGGCCGGCGAGACGACCATGAGCAGCAGCGGCGAGCCCGCGGCGGCCAGCTCTTCGAGCACCGCGGCGAGGTCGGCGATACCCGCGCCCCCGCCGCCGTACTCCTCGGGGATGTTGACGCCGAGGTAGCCCAGCCGGCCGGCCTCGTCCCACAGCTCGTGGGTCTTCTCGTCCGCCCGCGCCTTGCGCGCGTAGTACTCGTGCCCGTACTTGGTGCCGAGCTCGGCGACGGCCTTGCGGAGCGCGATCCGCTCCTCCGGCTCGATGAAGTTCATGGCGTTCATGCTTCTTCTCCCACCACAGCCAGAATTGTGCCGACTTCGACCTGCTGCCCGACCGTCACCGGCAGTTCGGTCACCACGCCGTCCGCGGGTGCCGCGATCCGGTGTTCCATCTTCATCGCTTCGAGCCACAGCAACGGGTCGCCCGCCTTGACCGGGTCCCCGGCCCGGACGGCGAGCCGCACGACCGTGCCCGGCATGGGCGCGACCAGGGATCCCGCGGCCAGCGCCGCGTCCGGGTCGGCGAACCGCGGCGCCGCCGTCAGCGCCACCGAGCCGAGCGCGGAGTCCACGTAGGACACGCCGTCGTGCCGGGCGACGTCGAACGTGCGCCGCACCCCGGCGACGTCGAGGACGACCCGGCCCGGCTCGGCGGTGACCAGTGCGGCCTCGTAGCCGTCCGTGCGAAGACCGTCCCGCGTGAGCGAGTAGACGACCTCGTACTCGCGATCGCCCGCGGTGAAGACCTTGCGCTGCCCCGCCGAGCGGACGTTGCGCCAGCCGCTGGGCAGCCTGCCTTGCGTGGTCGCCGACGCCCGGTTGCCCGCCGCATCCGCGAGCGCAGCGGCCAATGCCGAGACGCGCTCGGTGTCCACAGTGGCCAGCGGTGCGGCCAGGGTGTCGAGGCCGTGCCGGTCGAAGAACGCGGTGTCCGTCTCACCGGCCAGGAACGCCTCGTGGCGCAGGATGTTCACCAGGAGGTCGCGGTTGGTGACGACGCCGTGGATCTTCGACGCCGCCAGGGACTTCGCGAGCCGGCGGGCGGCCTCGGCGCGGGTCGGGGCCCAGGTGATCACCTTGGCGAGCATCGGGTCGTAGTGGACGCCCACCACGGATCCGCTCTCGAAGCCGGAGTCCAGCCTGAGCCCGGGACCGTGCCCGAACCGCCGGTCCACATCGGGCACGTCCAGGGTGTGCAGCGTGCCGCTCTGCGGCTGCCAGCCCGCGGCCGGGTCTTCGGCGTAGAGCCGGACTTCGATGGAGTGGCCGACGGTCGGCGGCGGGTCGGCGGGCAGCCGCTCGCCGTCGGCGACGCGCAGCTGCAGCGCGACCAGGTCCAGGCCGGTGACGTTCTCGGTGACCGGGTGCTCGACCTGCAGGCGGGTGTTCATCTCGAGGAAGAAGAACCGGCCGTCGGGCCCGGCGAGGAACTCGACCGTGCCCGCGCCGACGTAGTCGATCGCCTGGGCGGCCTTGCGCGCGGCGTCGAACAGCTCTTCGCGCATCGCTTCGTCGACGAACGGCGACGGCGCCTCTTCGACGACCTTCTGGTGGCGGCGCTGGATCGAGCACTCCCGCTCCCCCACCGCCCACACCGTGCCGTGCTTGTCGGCCAGGACCTGGACCTCGATGTGGCGGCCGGTCTCCAGGTACCGCTCACAGAACACGGTCGGGTCGCCGAACGCGGACCCGGCCTCGGCGCTCGCGCCCTCCACCGCCTCGGCCAGCTCGCCGAGTTCGCGGACCACGCGCATCCCGCGTCCGCCACCACCGGCGGACGCCTTGACCAGCAACGGAAGATCGTCTGCGGTCACCGTCGCCGGGTCCAGTTCGGACAGCACCGGCACTCCGGCGGCGGCCATCAGCCGCTTGGACTCCACTTTGGAGCCCATGGTCTCGATCGCCTCCGGCGGCGGCCCGACCCAGGTCAGCCCGGCGTCGAGGACGGCGCGCGCGAACGCGGCGTTCTCGGACAGGAAGCCGTAGCCGGGGTGGACGGCGTCGGCGCCGGTGTCGGCCGCGGCCTTCACCAGCAGCTCGGCCCGCAGGTACGTCTCGGACGGCGCGTTGCCGGGCAGCCGGACGGCCGCGTCGGCTTCCAGCGCATGGGGTGCGGCGGCATCGGCGTCGGAGAACACCGCCACCGTGCCGATGCCGGCGTCGCGGCAGCTCGAGAACACGCGGCGGGCGATCTCGCCGCGGTTGGCGACCAGCAGGTTCTGGATCATCGCTCACTCACATCCGGAAGACGCCGAAGCCCTCGGCGCCCTTCACTGGTCCATTGTGGATCGCGGACAGGCTCAGCCCCAGCACGGTGCGGGTGTCGCGCGGGTCGATGATGCCGTCGTCGTAGAGCATGCCGGAGAGGAACATCGGCATCGACTCGGCTTCGATCTGGCCTTCCACCATGGCGCGCATGGCCTTGTCGTGCTCCTCGTTGTACTCCTGGCCGCGCGATTCGGCGGCGGCGCGGGCCACGATGGACAGCACGCCGGCCAGCTGCGCCGGGCCCATCACCGCGGACTTCGCACTCGGCCACGCGAACAGGAAGCGGGGGTCGTAGGCGCGGCCGCACATCCCGTAGTGCCCGGCACCGTAGGACGCTCCCATGAGGACGGACAGGTGCGGCACCTTCGAGTTCGACACGGCGTTGATCATCATCGCGCCGTGCTTGATGATGCCGCTCTGCTCGTACTCCTTGCCGACCATGTAGCCGGTCGTGTTGTGCAGGAACACCAGCGGCGTGTGGATCTGGTTGGCCAGCTGGATGAACTGCGCGGCCTTCTGCGACTCCTCGCCGAACAACACGCCTTGGGCGTTGGCCAGCACGCCGACCGGGTAGCCGTGGATGCTCGCCCAGCCCGTCACCAGCGAAGACCCGTACAGCGGCTTGAACTCGTCGAAGTCGGAGCCGTCGACGACGCGGGCGATGACCTCGCGCGGGTCGAACGGCACCTTGAGGTCGGTCGGCACGATGCCGAGCAGGTCCTCGGTGTCGTAGAGCGGCTCGGCGTAGTCCGGTTTCGGCGTCGGCCCCTGCTTCGTCCAGTTGAGGCGCTTGATGATGTTCCGGCCGAGGCGGATCGCGTCCTGCTCGTCGACGGCCAGGTAGTCGGCCAGGCCGGAGGTCCGCGCGTGCATCTCGGCGCCGCCGAGCGACTCGTCGTCGGACTCCTCACCGGTCGCCATCTTGACCAGCGGCGGCCCGCCGAGGAACACCTTGGCGCGTTCCTTGACCATGACGACGTAGTCCGACATGCCCGGCAGGTACGCCCCACCGGCGGTCGAGTTGCCGAAGACCAGCGCGACCGTCGGGCAGCCCGCGGCCGAGGCCCGTGTGAGGTCGCGGAAGATCCGGCCGCCGGGGATGAAGATCTCCTTCTGCGTCGGCAGGTCCGCGCCGCCCGACTCGACGAGGTTGATCGACGGCAACCGGTTCTGCGCGGCGATGTCCGCGGCCCGGAAGCTCTTCTTCGTGGTCCACGGGTTGCTGGCGCCACCCTTGACCGTCGGGTCGCTGGCCGAGATCAGGCACTCGACGCCTTCGACGACGCCGATGCCGGTCACCAGGCTCGCGCCGACGCGGTAGTCGGTGCCCCAGGCCGCCAGCGGCGACAGCTCCAGGAACGGCGAGTCCTCGTCGAGCAGCAGCTCGATCCGTTCCCTCGCGAGGAGCTTGCCGCGCTTGCGGTGGCGCTCGACGTACTTCTCGCCGCCGCCGGCCACGGCCTTGGCCTGCTCGGTGTCGATCTCGGCGAGCTTCTCCAGCATCGCCTCGCGGTTGGCGCCGAACTCGGCGGCCCGTGTGTCCACTGTGGACCTCAGAGCGGTCATGAAGTGTATCCCAATCGCTTCGCGGCCAAGCCGGTGAGGATCTCGTTCGTGCCGCCGCCGATGCCGAGGATCCGGACGTCGCGGTAGTGCCGCTCCACCTCGGCCTCGCGCATGTAGCCGAGTCCGCCGTGCAGCTGGACGGCCTCGTTGACCACCCACTCGGCGGCCTCGACGGCGGTGTTCTTGGCGAAACAGGCTTCGGCGATGACCTCCTCGCCCGAGACGTGCCGGATCGCGGCCTGGCGGGCGTAGCTCCGGGCGACATCCACGCGACGGGCCATTTCGGTGAGCTTGTGCTGCACGACCTGCCGCGAGATGAGCGGACGGCCGAACGTCTCGCGCAGCCGGCACCAGTCCACGGTCAGGTCGAGGGCCCGCTGAGCGTGCGAATACGCCTGCACGGCCAGCGAAAGCCGTTCGGTGACGAACTGCGTGGCGACCTGCGCGAACCCGCTGTTCTCGGCGCCCACCAGGTTCTCGACCGGCACCCGGACGTCCACGTAGGACAGTTCGGCGGTGTCGGAGCAGAGCCAGCCCATCTTCTCCAGCTTGCGGGAGACGGTGAACCCGGGCGTCCCGCGCTCGACGACGATCAGCGAGAGCCCGTGCGCGCCGTCGCCACCGGTACGCACGACCGTCGTGACGAAGTCCGCGCGGCAGCCGGAAGTGATGTAGGTCTTGGCGCCGTTGATGACGTATTCGTCGCCCTCGCGCACGGCGGTGGTCCGGATCCCGGCGACGTCCGAACCGCCGTCCGGCTCGGTGACGGCGAGCGAACCGATCTTGTCGCCGGCCAGGGTCGGGCGGACCCAGCGCTCGATCTGCACCGGGTCGTTCGCCTCGGCGATGTGCGGCACGGCGATGCCGCACGTGAATAGCGACGCGAAGAGCCCGCCGGAGCCACCGGCGTAGTGCGTTTCCTCGGCGACGACCAGCGCGTCGAGGTAGTTGCCGTCGCCCCCGCCGATCTCCTCGGGGAACGCGACGCCGAGCAGGCCGAGGTGCCCGGCCTTGCGGTGCAGCTCACGCGGCAGCTCACCGGCGCGCTCCCAGTCGTCCAGGTGCGGCAGGACTTCCTGCTCGACGAACTTGCGCACGGTCTTGCGCAGCTCGGCCCGTTCGGGCGTCCGGAACGGATCGGTCACAAGAGCACCTCGGGGACGTCGATCTCGCGGGATCGCAGCCACTCGCCGAAAGCCTTGGCCTGCGGGTCGAACCGCGCCTGCGACGCGACGCCCTCGCCGAGGATGCCCTCGACGACGAAGTTCATCGCCCACAGGTTCGGCAGCAGGTAGCGCGTCACCGGCAGGTCGGCGGTTTCGGGCAGCAGCAGCTTGAACTCGGCGACGGTCAGCCGGTGCACCAGCCACCGCCACGCCTCTTCCGACCGCACCCACACGCCGAGATTGGCGTTGCCGCCCTTGTCGCCACTGCGGGCGCCGGCGATCGTGCCCAGGGGCACCCGGCGCACCGGCCCGTGGTCGAGGGGCTCGGGCAGCGCGGGCTCGTCCACATCGGACAGGTCCAGAGTGGACGTCGAAGGTGCGATGTCGACCCGCATCCCGTCCGGCAGGACGGCCACGTGCGGGACCTGCGCGGCGTCCACATAGGCCGCGGTGTAGACGCCGTAGGGCGAGGCGTCCGACGGCGGCGCGGTGACGTGGAAGCCGGGGTAGCTGGCCAGGGCCAGCTCGACGGCGGCGCCGGTGAACGCGCGCCCGGCCACCTGGGGATCGGCGTCCTTGACGGCGACGTGCAGCAGGGCGCTCGCGGTCTGCTCGGTGCCGGCGTCGGCGTGGTCGGTGCGAGCCAGCGTCCAGCGGACGTCGGCGGGTGGACGCTCCTTGAGCGCACCTTCGAGTTGTTCGCGCACCAGCGCGGCTTTCGCCTCGATGTCGAGTCCGGTGAGGACGAACGTCGTCTCGTTGCGGAACCCGCCGAGCGTGTTCAGGGCGACCTTCAGCGTCGGCGGCGGAGCCTCCCCGCGGACGCCGGAGATGCGGACGCGGTCGGGTCCGTCTTCGGCCAGGGAGAGCGTGTCGAACCGGGTCGTGACGTCCGGCCCGGCGTAGCGCGCGCCGGTGATCTCGTACAGCAGCTGTGCGGTGACCGTGCCGGCGTTCACCACTCCCCCGGTGCCCGGGTGCTTGGTGATGACGCTGGACCCGTCGGCCTCGATCTCGGCGATCGGGAAGCCGGGCACGCCCAGGGAGTGCTCGGTGAAGAAGGCGTAGTTCCCGCCGGTGGCCTGTGCGCCGCACTCGATGACGTGCCCGGCGGCGACCGCGCCGGCCAGGGCGTCGAAGTCGTCGCGGGCCCAGCCGTAGTGCGCGGCGGCCGGGCCGACGATCACCGAGGCGTCGGTGACGCGCCCGGCGACGACGACGTCCGCACCCGCGTTGAGGCACTCCACGATGCCCCAGGCGCCGAGGTAGGCGTTGGCGGTCAACGGTTTCCCGAGGTTCAGTTCGTCGGCGCGCGCGACCAGGTCGTCGCCTTCGACGTGCGCGATCTTGACGTCGAGCCCGAGTTTCGCGGCCAGCTCGCGCAGGGCGTCCGCGAGCCCCGCCGGGTTGAGCCCGCCCGCGTTGGCGACGATCTTGACGCCCTTTTCCCGCGCCAGGCCGAGGTTTTCCTCCATCTGGCGCAGGAACGTCTTGGCGTAGCCCCGGTTCGCGTCCTTCATCCGGTCGCGACCGAGGATGAGCATGGTCAGCTCGGCCAGGTAGTCCCCCGTGAGCACATCCAGGGGGCCGCCGGTGAGCATCTCCCGGACCGCGGAGAAGCGGTCGCCGTAGAAGCCCGACGCGTTGCCGATGCGGTACGGCGATGTCATTGCCGCCTCCGCGGAGAAGAGTGCGCCGGCGGGGCGAACTGCCCTGGCTTCCGGCCTTCCCCGGGCGGACCGGCGAAGGCCTGCGCGACGGTCAGCCACTCTTCGACGTCGGCGCCGTGCGCGACCAGGTCCGTGTCGGCCGGGTGCCGCCGCTGGGTGACGACCAGGCAGAAGTCGACCGCGCTGCCGGTGAGCTTCTGCTCGGCGCCCTCGGGGCCGAACGTCCAGGCGGAGCCGTCGGGCGCGGTCAGCTCGACCCGGAACTCCTCGGCCGGCGGCGCGAGCGCGTTGAGCTTGTAGGCGAAGTCGCGGGTGCGGGTGCCGAAGCGGGCGATGTGCCACAGCCGCGCGGTCGGCTCGCGCGTCAGGCCGAGCGCGTCGAAGACGTCCTGGCCGTGGGCCCAGGTCTCCATCAGGCGGGCGGTGACCATGGAAGCCGCGCTCATCGGCGGCCCGTACCAGGGCAGCTTCTGCCCGTCCGGCACCGCCGCGAGCGCTTCGGCCAGCGCCGCGCGCCCGGAACGCCAGTCTTCGAGGATCTCCCGCGGCGGCCGCTCAGCCCCGGCCGCGGCGCCGTCGTCGACGTAGGTCTCCCCCGCCTTGAGGAGCTCTTCGACCTCGGCCTGCCACTCCTCCGGGTGAGCCGCCGCGATGTACGCCTTGCGGTCGGTCCAGGCGAGGTGGGCGATCTGGTGCGCGATCGTCCACCCCTCGGCCGGTGTTTCCCGTGCCCAGTCGGACGCGGGCAGGTCCGCCACCACGTCGTCGATCGTCCGTGACTCCGCGTCGAGATCCCCGAGAATCACGCCGAGATCCGCCATCCGCCGCCTCCTTGCGTCCAGCCGCCAGGGTGGCACCGGCCGCTGGAAAAATCAAGCGCGCCTGATTGTTTCGCCCTGGACGCTGCGAACACACTATTGACATCTTGCCAGTAGTGGCGGACTGCAATACGTTCCTCACCATGGCCGAGACCACCTACGCCGTCGCGGCGCGGATCGCCACGGTGACGCTGAACCGCCCCGAGGCGCGCAACGGCTACACGATCCGGATGGCCGACGAGCTCGGCGCGGCCATGGACCGCGCGGACCGCGACGAAGACGTCCGCGTGGTCGTCCTGACCGGAGCCGGCCAGGACTTCTGCGTCGGCGCCGACCTTTCGCAGGGCGGCTTCGACTTCGACCCGGCGACCGGCCCGGACGCGGCGTGGCAGGAGCCCGCCGGCCGGTGTTCGAAGCGGATCTTCACGATGAACAAGCCGGTGATCGCGGCCCTGCAGGGCGCGGCCGTCGGCGCCGGGAGCACGATCACGCTCCCCTGCGACTACCGCCTCGCCTCGGAGGACTCGCGCTTCGGTTTCGTGTTCACCCGCCGCGGCATCTACCCCGAAGGCGCGTCGGCCTGGTTCCTCCCCCGGCTCGTCGGGATGGGCACGGCGCTGGACTGGATGATCAGCGGCCGGGTGTTCCCCGCGGCCGAGGCCCTCGCAAAGGGACTGGTCCACCGGGTATTCCCCACCGGAACCGTGCTCGACGAGGCTTACGCGCTGGCCCGCGAGATCATCGCGAACACCGCGCCGGTGTCCGTCGCGGTCACCCGCCAGCTGCTCTACCGGATGGCGAGCGCCGGTTCGCCGTTCCCCGTGCACGAGCTCGACTCCCGCCTGATCGGCGGGCTCGGCGCGAACCCGGACGCCGTCGAAGGCGTCATGTCGTTCCTGCAGAAGCGGCCACCGTCGTTCGGTATGCGCGTCGACAAGGACCTGCCCCCGTATCTCCCTTGGTTGGACGAATGAGCCTCTACCCACCGCAGCCCTGGAACCTGACCGCCGACGCCCACGTGTCGATCTGGCGCGTGCCGGCGTCGTCGCTGCCCGCCCTGCCACCCGGTGCGTCGCCGCTGCTCGTCGCCGGGCACGCGTCGGTCTTCACGGCGTGGATCGACTACACCCCGCCGGGGCAGCTGGCGTACCACGAGCTGCTGGCCGCGGTGGCGGTCAAGGCCCGGCGCGTGTCGTGCTCGATCACGGAGATCTGGGTCGACAGCGAGGCGTCGCTGGCCGGCGGCCGCGAGCTGTGGGCGATCCCGAAGGACCTGGCGACCCTGAACTTCACCGGCGGCCCCACGTTCCAGGCCACAGCGGCGACGGCGGACGACTGGATCGCGACGGCGGCCTTCAAGCGCCGGGCCGCCCTGCCGTTGCGGCTGCCGACGTCGTTCGAGGTGGTCCAGGAGCGCGACGGCCTCCTGCGGACTCCGGTCGGCGCTCGAATCCGACCCCGTCCGGCCTCGGCGGACTGGAGCTTCAACCCCGAGGGCCCGCTCGGCCACCTCGCCGGGCGGCGGCCGGTGATGAGCCTGGAGCTCCCGAAGTCCGAGCTCCGCTTCGGCGCTTGACCCCGGCCGAAAGGTCATGAACGACTCGTTCATGTCGTCCGACGACATGAACGACCCGTTCATGACATTCCGGCCGCTCGAGTGCCCGACCGGACCACCGGCACCCGTGTTCCACCCGGGGCGAAGCGGCCTCGAAACCTACCCCACAGAAAGCCCTCTCCACGTCTTGAACAGCACCTCTGGGTGATCACACAATCCCGTCAGAGTGAACTCGCGACACGCCATCTAGGGTCCCGTGCGGGCACCGACCCCAACATGTAGTCTCTGATGACCGGCAGCCCCCAGCGACGGGGAGACCGCTGCAGAGGGTGGCCGGGCAGCTTTGAAGAACCTGCAGCGCACGGCCTCGTGAGGTCCTGCGGCGGTCCGACGCGCCCGAAAACTTGGAGACACGCATGTCAGTCGAAACCGGTCAGCGGCCCTCTGGGACCGCCTCACCCACCGCGATCCGGGTCATCCGGCGGGACGGCAGCGTGTCGCCGTTCGACGCCGGCAAGATCTCGGTCGCGCTGACCAAGGCGTTCCTCGCGGTCGAGGGCGGCGACGCCGCCGCGTCCTCCCGCGTGCACCACGTCGTCGCCGAGCTGACCCAGCAGGTGGAGACCACCCTGCTGCGCCACGCCGGCCCCGAAACCGCCCTGCACATCGAGCAGATCCAGGACATCGTCGAGCTCGCCCTGATGCGCGGCGAGCACCACAAGGTCGCCCGCGCGTACGTCCTCTACCGCGACGAGCGCACCAAGGCCCGCGAGGCCGTCAAGCCGGCCACGGCCGAGGTCGCGCTGAACGTCAAGGGCGCCGACGGCGTCCTGCGCCCGCTCGACTGGGCCCGCGTTTCCCACGTCGTGGGCGAGGCCGTCGCCGGGCTCGAAGACGTCACGGCCGAGCCGGTCCTGGCCGAAGCCAAGCGCAACCTCTACGACGGCATCAGCGCCGACGAGCTGGCCCTGGCCCAGGTCCTGGCCGCCCGCGTGCTGGTCGAGCAGGAGCCGAACTACTCCTACGTCTCCGCCCGGCTCCTGCTGGACAAGCTGCGCGGCGAGGCCTTGAGCTACCTCGCCAAGAAGCCGCGCCTGGCCAGCCAGGACGAGATGGCCGCCGAGTACCCCGCGTACTTCCGCGCCTACCTGCGCCGCGCGGTCGAGCTGGAGCTGGTCGACGGCGAGCTGCTGTCCTTCGACCTGGACAAGATCACCGCCGCGATCCACGCCGAGCGCGACCTCGACTTCGGCTTCCTCGGCTTGCAGACGCTGTACGACCGGTACTTCCAGCACCACGAGGGCACCCGCTTCGAGCTGCCGCAGGCGTTCTTCATGCGCGTCGCGATGGGCCTGGCGATCCGCGAGGACGACCGCGAAGCCCGCGCCATCGAGTTCTACGAGCTGCTCTCGACGTTCCACTTCATGGCCTCGACGCCGACGCTGTTCAACTCGGGCACCACGCGCGCCCAGCTGTCGTCCTGCTTCCTGACCACCGTGGACGACGACCTGGACTCGATCTTCCAGGCGTACAAGAACAACGCGCTGCTGGCCAAGTACTCGGGCGGCCTCGGCAACGACTGGACCCCGGTCCGCGGCCTCGGCGCGCACATCAAGGGCACCAACGGCCAGTCGCAAGGCGTCGTGCCGTTCCTCAAGATCGCCAACGACACCGCCGTCGCGGTCAACCAGGGCGGCAAGCGCAAGGGCGCGGCCTGCGCGTACCTCGAGACCTGGCACGTGGACATCGAGGAGTTCCTCGACCTGCGCAAGAACACCGGTGACGACCGCCGGCGCACCCACGACATGAACACCGCGAACTGGGTGCCGGACGAGTTCCTCCGCCGCGTCGAGGCAGGCGCCGAGTGGACGCTGTTCTCGCCGAACGAGACGCCGGACCTGCACGACCTCTACGGCAACGAGTTCTCCGCCCGCTACCGCGAGTACGAGGCAATGGCCGACCGCGGCGAGATCAAGGTGTTCCGCCGGATCCGCGCCGTCGACCTGTGGCGCCGCATGCTGACCATGCTGTTCGAGACCGGCCACCCGTGGATCACGTTCAAGGACCCGTGCAACCTGCGCTCGCCGCAGCAGCACGTCGGCGTCGTGCACTCGTCCAACCTGTGCACCGAGATCACGCTGAACACCACCGTCGACGAGGTCGCCGTCTGCAACCTCGGCTCGGTGAACCTGCTCAAGCACGTCACCCCGTCCGGTTTGGACACCGCGCGGCTCGAGAAGACCGTGCGCACGGCCGTCCGCATGCTGGACAACGTGATCGACATCAACTTCTACACGATCCCGGAGGCGCGCCGCTCCAACCTGCGCCACCGCCCGGTCGGCCTGGGCATCATGGGCTTCCAGGACGCGCTGTTCGAGATCGGCGTCCCGTTCGCCTCCGACGAGGCCGTGAAGTTCGCCGACGTCTCCATGGAGCACCTCTCCTACTACGCGATCTCGGCGTCGACCGACCTCGCCGAGGAGCGCGGTCAGTACCAGTCGTTCGAGGGATCGCTGTGGAGCAAGGGCATCCTGCCGATCGACTCGCTGCAGCTGCTCATCGACGCCCGCCGCGGTGACGGTCTCGACGTCGACACCTCGTCCACTTTGGACTGGGCGCCGCTGCGCGAGCGCGTCAAGACCGTCGGCATGCGCAACTCCAACGTGATGGCGATCGCGCCGACCGCGACGATCTCCAACATCTCCGGCGTCGGGCAGTCGATCGAGCCGCTGTTCCAGAACCTGTTCGTCAAGTCGAACATGTCCGGCGACTTCACCGTCGTCAACCCGCACCTGGTCCGCTCGCTCAAGGAGCGCGGGCTGTGGGACGAGGTCATGGTCAGCGACCTCAAGTACTTCGACGGCAGCCTCGGTCAGATCGACCGCGTCCCGGACGACCTGAAGGCGCTGTACGCCACGGCATTCGAGATCGAGTCGCGGTGGATCGTCGACGCCGGTTCGGTGCGTCAGAAGTGGATCGACCAGGCGCAGTCGCTGAACCTCTACATCGCGGCGCCGAGCGGCCGCAAGCTCGACGAGCTGTACCGCTACGCGTGGCACAAGGGCCTCAAGACCACGTACTACCTGCGGGCGCAGTCCGCGACGCACGTGGAGAAGAGCACCCTGCGCGGCACCGACGGCAAGCTGAACGCCGTCTCGGCCACCCCGGCGCCCGCGGCCCCGGTGGCCACTCCGGTTCCGGCTCCCGCGCCGACGCCCGCCCCGGCACCCGACGTGGACTTCGTCGCCACCGAAGGCGCCGCCTGCCGCATCGACGACCCCGACTGCGAATCCTGCCAGTAAGCCCGCCGCCGGTCGTGAGTGAGAAACAGTGTTGGAACACTGTTTCTCACTCACGACCCCACCTGCCGAAGTGAGCGACATGACCAACGTGGAGACGACCGGCGCGACCGGCCTCGGGGAGATCGAGGTCGGCGCCGCCCGGATCAACGTCGACGACAAGCGCATGATCAACGCGCGCGCCGACGTCAACCAGCTGCTGCCGATGAAGTACACCTGGGCCTGGGAGAAGTACCTGGCCGGCTGCAACAACCACTGGATGCCGACCGAGGTCGCCATGCAGGCCGACATCGCGCTGTGGAAGTCGAAGGACGGCCTCACCGAGGACGAGCGGCAGATGCTCAAGCGCAACCTGGGCTTCTTCGCGACCGCGGAGTCCCTGGTGGCCAACAACATCGTGCTCGCGGTGTACCGCCAGATCACCAACCCCGAGTGCCGCCAGTACCTGCTGCGCCAGGCGTTCGAGGAGGCCGTGCACACGCACACCTTCCAGTACATCTGCGAAAGCCTCGGCCTGGTCGAAGGCGAACTGTTCAACATGTACCGCGAAGTCCCGTCCATT
This sequence comes from Amycolatopsis sp. cmx-4-37, assembly GCA_049998055.1. Lineage (GTDB taxonomy): Bacteria > Actinomycetota > Actinomycetes > Mycobacteriales > Pseudonocardiaceae > Amycolatopsis. The sequence continues at coordinate 1,101,155 of JAEBEK010000001.1, forward strand.
TCGGACAAGGACGCGTGGGCGCTGAAGTACACGCAGCACCTCGAGGACCCGGACTTCGAGACCGGGACGCCGGAGGCCGACACGGCGTTCCTGCGTGACCTCGTCGCGTTCTACGTGATCTTCGAGGGCATGTGGTTCTACACCGGCTTCGCTCAGATCCTGTCGCTGGGCCGCCGGAACAAGATGGTCGGCATCGCCGAGCAGTACCAGTACATCCTGCGCGACGAGTCGATCCACCTGAACTTCGGCATCGACTGCATCAACCAGATCAAGATCGAGAACCCGCACCTGTGGACCGCCGAGTTCCAGGAAGAAGTCCGCGGGATGCTGAAGGAGGCGTGCGAGCTCGAGGTCAAGTACGCGCGCGACACGATGCCGCGCGGCATGCTCGGCCTGTCGGCGCAGCTGTGTGAGCAGTACATGCACTTCATCACCGACCGCCGCGCGCAGCAGATCGGGCTCGCTCCGATCTTCGGCGAGACCGAGAACCCGTTCCCGTGGATGTCCGAGGCGATGGACCTGAAGAAGGAGAAGAACTTCTTCGAGACCCGCGTCATCGAGTACCAGTCGGGCGGCGCGCTCGACTGGGACTGAGCTCCCGCTGGCGAGTTCCTGCCTGGGAGGAATGCTTCCCAGGCAGGAACTCGCGGCTTTTCCGGCGCCCCGCCCGGGTCGATGGTGGAGGCATGACCACCACCGTCACCTTCACCAGCGCCGGCCTCGACATCGCCGCCCACCTCTACGTCCCCGACGACGCCGACGGCCGGGCTCTCGTGGTCGGCCACCCCGGGACCGGTGTCAAGGAGCAGGCCTCCGGCACCTACGCGCGGCTGATGGCCGAACGGGGTTTCGTGACCCTGGCCTTCGACGCCGCCTTCCAAGGTGAGTCCGGTGGCTTGCCGCGCGGTCTGGAGGATCCCGCCCAGCGGATCGAAGACTTCAAAGCCGCCGTCTCCTTCCTCACCACCCGGCCCGAGGTCGACGCCGGCCGGATCGGGCTGCTCGGCGTCTGCGCCTCCGGCGGCTACTCGCTCGCCGCCACCGGGGGTGACCACCGGGTCAAGGCCGTCGCGACCGTCTGCACCGCCGAACCGGCCCGCCAGTTCCGCTACGGCGCCGACGGCACCCAGGACCCGGCCGTCTTCCAGGGGCTGCTCGACGCCGCCGCGCGGGCCCGCACGGCCGCCGCCCGCGGCGAGGACCCCGGCGTGCTGACCATGTTCCCCGAAACCGCCGAACAGGCCGGCGCCCTCGGCGGCGAGCACGGCGTCGAGGGCTGGGAGTACTACTGCGGCCCCCGCGGCTACCACGAGCGCTCGGCGAAGTTCCTCACCTGGGACAGCGTCGACAAGATGGCCGCGAGCGACGTCTTCCACGCCGTCCCGCTGATCGGCCCGCGCCCGATCCTGCAGATCCTCGGCGAGCGCGCCGTCACCGCGTGGATGGGCGTGGAGGCTCACCGGCGCGCCACCGGCCCGGCGGAAATCCACTGGATCAAGGGCGCGAGCCACGTCGACCTTTACGACAAGCGCGAGTACATCGACCTCGCCGTCACGAAGCTCGCCGGCTACTTCGGTCAGTACGTGTAGCGGCGCACGGTTTCCGGGTGGATGACCACGCGGAGCTGGTCCGCGGCCAGGATCGCCTTGAGGTCGGCGGCGCGCACCGGGTCGTCGAGGTCCCAGTAGCGGGCGGCCAGGCGCGCGGCGAGGTCGTGCGCACCCTCGGGTTCCAGGCTGGCACGGCCGGCGACCGACACCCAGCGCTCCCGCTCCCCCACCGGCGCGGCGACCACCAGCGACGCGCGGGGGTCGCGCCGCAGCCGTCGCACCTTGAGCGCGTCCGGTTCGGTGAACAGCTCGAGCGTGCCGCCGGCCGTGGCCTCGAACCACACCGGCCGGGGCTCGCCCCCGCCGACGGTCAGGAATCCGTGCAGCGGGCGGCGGAGGAACTCGAGGTCGTCAGGAGTCAGTGCGTCCATGGCTTCCAGTGAACCGGACCGGCTCGGACGATCCCATAGGTGAAACACCTGGATTGCCTGCGTGTTCGTCTAATGTGGAGGTGTGGACGCGTTCGGTGACCTGCGGGCTCAGGGCTCGCTGTTCGGCAGCTCGAGCCTCACCGCGCCCTGGGCGCTGCACTTCGTCGACGGCGCACCGCTGACGCTGTGCACCGTCATCGCCGGCGGCGGCTGGATCGTGCCCGAAACCGGCGCTCCGGAACCTCTGAACGCCTACGACACCGTCGTCGTACGCGGCCCCGGGACGTTCCGCTTCGTCGACGAAGTCGGCACCCGAGCCGAACCGGTCGCGTGCGGCGAGCACTGCGCAGCCCCCGAAGAAGGCGGCACGCGGCACCGGCTCGGCTGGCACGACCCCGGCGACGGCGCGACGACGGTGATCGTCGGTGCCTACCCGGTGCGCGGCGAGATCGGCGCCCGGCTGCTGGACGCGTTGCCCGCCGTCCTGCGCGTCGGCGGCGGGGGAACGGGCGACGCGGTGCTGGACCACCTCGCCGCCGAGGTCGCCGTCGACGCGCCCGGCCAGCAGGTGGTGCTCGACCGGCTGCTGGACTGGATGCTGGTCTGCACGCTGCGCGAGTGGTTCGACCGGCCCGGCGGCGAGCCCCCGGCGTGGTGGACCGCCCAGCGCGACCCGGTGGTCGGCCACGCGCTGCGCCTCCTGCACACCGAACCGGCCGCGCCGTGGACGGTCGGGGCGCTGGCCGGGCGCACGGGGGTGTCGCGGTCGACGCTGGCCAAGCGGTTCGCCGACCTGGTCGGCGAACCGCCGCTGACCTACCTCACCCGCCGTCGCATGGCACTTGCCGCCGACCTGCTGCTCGAGCGGGCGGACTGGACCGTCGCGGAAGTCGCCCGCGCCGTCGGGTATGCCGACGCCTTCGGGTTCAGCGCCGCGTTCAAACGGGTCCGCGGCGCGAACCCGAGCGACTTCCGCCGCGCGGCTGTGCGCTGAGAAGCCACCCAAAGAGAGGGCGACCCAGGTGTTGTCACATCGTCAACAAGGGTGCATCGTGGAGGGGAAGCCGATCTCAGCGGGGAGATGGTCATCTTGACGAGCACCGTGGGCCGAGCCACCGAAGCACTGCGCGAACGCGTGCCGCCGCTGACCTCCCTGCCTCTCCCCCGCGGCGTCGACGAGCGGTGGCTGCAGTCGCGCTGGCCCGTCAAAGAGCTCGCGACGCCGCCGGCGGGCAGCGGCCTCAAGCCCGTCCTCGGCGACGAAGGCCCGCCGGTCGTCGGACACATGCTCGAGATGATGCGCTTCGGGCCCGCGTTCGGCCTGCGCCGTTACGAGCTCTACGGCCCCGTGTCGTGGACCGGCGGCTTCGGGCGGCGGATCGTCGCGCTGTCCGGGCCGGAGGCGACGCAGATCGCGCTCGTCAACAAGGACAAGGCCTTCTCGCAGGAGGGCTGGAAGTTCTTCATCGAGAAGTTCTTCGAGCGCGGCCTGATGCTGATGGACTTCGGCGAGCACCACCTGCACCGCCGGATCATGCAGGAGGCCTTCACCCGCTCCCGGCTCACGGGCTACGTCAACGAGATGGGCCCGGCGCTGCGCGAAGGCGTCGCGAGCTGGGGGTCGACCAAGCGCCCGCGCCTGTACTGGGCGCTCAAGCAGCTGACCCTCGACGTCGCGACGCGCGTGTTCATGGGCATGCGCAGCGGCGGCGACGCGCACCGGATCAACCGCGCGTTCGTCAGCTCCGTACGCGCCGGCACCGCGCTGGTGCGCTTCCCCGTGCCCGGCGGCCGCTGGTCGGCCGGGCTGCACGGGCGGAAGGTCCTCGAGCGCTACTTCAGCGAAACCCTGCCCGCCAAACGCAAGTCCGACGGCGACGACCTGTTCACCGCCCTCTGCCACGCCACCACCGAGGACGGCGACCGGTTCACCGACACCGACATCGTCAACCACATGATCTTCCTGATGATGGCCGCGCACGACACGACGACCATCACCAGCAGCGCCATGGCGTACTACCTCGCCAAGCACCCGGAGTGGCAGGAACGCGCCCGCGAAGAGTCCCTCGCCCTCGGCGACGACATCCTCGACATCGACGCCATCGACGAGCTCGAGACCCTCGACCTCGTCATGAAGGAGGCGCTGCGGCTGGTCGCGCCGGTGCCGTCGCTGACCCGGCAGACCGTCAAGGACACCGAGGTGCTCGGCCACTACATCCCCGCGGGCACCCTGTGCGGCGTCTCGCCCACGGTGAACCACTTCGCGCCGGAGTGCTGGACGAACCCCTTCGAGTTCGACCCGGAACGGTTCGCCGAGCCGCGCCGCGAGGACAAGTCCCACCGGATGGCGTGGATGCCCTTCGGCGGCGGCGCGCACAAGTGCATCGGGCTCCACTTCGGCGGTCTCGAGGTCAAGTTGCTGATGCACGAAATGCTGCGGGCCCACCGCTGGTCGGTTCCGGAGAGTTACACGGCGAAGTGGGATTACGTGTCGTTGCCGGTGCCCGCCGACGGTCTCCCGGTGCGCCTCACCCCTCGCTGACCCCGAGCGTGTCCACCGCTGCATACACCGTGTGACAAAAAGTTACCGCTTGTGGAGGTTCGTTCACTCGTTCAGCCGGTAGACACCCCGTTACGCGCATGATGGCGTGGCATCGGTCACGGGCGAGGGGTACCTAGTGTGGCTTCATGATCCCCGGCACCGTGGCTGACCTGGCCTGACCTGTGCGTGAAGAGGTGGAGTGTGCCTGAGTCCGGTGCCGCGCCAGGACTGCTGGACGTGGCGCGCCGGTGGGCGGCGACGTTGGCCGACACCAAAGGAGTAACACTTCCCCTGGAGGAGCTCGAACCGCTGCTGCTGGAGATCGCGCACGACGCGGTCGACCACGTCGGCTCGGCGGACCACGGTGGCGCCCTGCACCGGTTCACGGCGCTCTACGCCGCGTCGCCGATGGGGATCGCGCTGGCCGACCCGGACGGCGAGATCGTGGAGGCCAACCTCGCGCTCGGCCAGTTGCTCGGCTGCTCGCCGAACCGGTTGCGGGGCCGGCACATCACCGACCTCGGCTCGACCGGCCACGACGTCTCGCGGCTCAAGGCGGGGCTCGAGCAGGTGCGCTCGGGGCGTGAGCGCTACCAGGAGCGGATGCTGCTCGACCACACCGAGGACGGGCAGCTCTGGACCGACGTCACCCTCGCCCGGCTGCCCGGCGACCGGCCGGGCTCGGTCTACCCGGTGCTGATGGTGTCCGACGCGAACGAGCTGCACCTGCTGCAGGAACGACTGCTGCACCAGAACGTGCACGACCCGCTGACCGGCCTGCCCAACGCGTCGTCGTTCACCACCCAGCTCGAAGCGGCGCTCGGCGCCGGCGCGCGCGACGACATCGCGCTGATCTACCTCGACGTCGACGGCTTCAAGGTCGTCAACGACGGCCTCGGCGCGGGCGTGGGCGACCAGGTGCTGCGCGGGGTGGCGGCCAAGCTCTCGGCGGTGTTCACCGGCCACCACGACGGGTTCGTCGCGCGGTTGTCCGGCGACGGCTTCGCGGTGCTGCTGCGGGGCGAGCTGACCGCCACCGAGGTCGTCGAGCTCGTCGAACGGGCGCTGGAAGACCTCAACGAGCCGATCTACCTCGGCGGCCACGGCATCGGCGTCAGCGCGAGCGCGGGCATCGTGGTGCGTGCGGCCGTCGAGGGCGGCGGCGCGGAACTGCTGCGGGCGGCCGAGATCGCGTTGCACCGGGCCAAGGAGGCCGGCAAGGCGCAGTGGATGCTGTTCGACCCCGAGCTGGACGCCCGCGACCGCGGCCGCTACCAGCTGGGCGCGGTGATCGCCGGGGCGCTGGAGAACGGCGAGTTCTCGCTCGTCTACCAGCCGACGGTGAAGCTCGCCACCCCCGACCGCCTCGCCGCGGTCAACGCCGGCCTGCGCTGGAACCACCCGGAGAAGGGTGACCTAGGCTCGGACGAGTTCTACCCGCTGGCCCAGACGACGGGCATGACCGTCCCGCTGGGCCGCTGGCTCTTGGCGGAGTCCCTGGCGGCGACGGCCCGCTGGCGCGCGCGGTTCGGCGACGCGGCCCCGGACGTGTGCGTCCAGCTGCCCACCCGGCTGGCGATCGACCCGGACCTGGTGCTGCTGGTGAAGGAGCAGCTGGACAAGCACGAGCTGCCACCGAACGCGCTGCGGCTGTGCACGGACCGCGACTCGGTCCTCGACCCGCGCGGCGAGGTGCTGGACTCGTTCGCGGTGCTGGCCGACCTGGGGACGCAGCTGGTGCTGACGATCACGGGCTCGGCGGACCTGGAGCTGATCCCCCGGCACGGCCTGCCGGTGCACCACGTGATCCTGTCGGGCGCGGTGGTCGACGCGCTGGACTCGGACGCGCCGCCGGAGCCGGCGCTGCGGCACCTGACGCAGCTGGTCACGCGGGCCCGCGAGCTGAAGCTGCGGGTGGGCGCGGAGGGCGTCCGGACGCACGAGCAGGCGGCGCGGCTGCGTCAGCTGGGCGTCCTGGCGGCCCGGGGCCCGTTCGTGGCCGACTCGGCCACCGGCGACGAGGTCGACGAGCTGATCGCCCGCCACCCCGCCGGCTGACTCCCGAGCGCCCCAATGTGGCCTTCGGTGCGTCTGACGCACCGAAGGCCGCCTTGGGTGCGTCAGACGCAACCAAGGCCACATTGGGGCGCTGGGGACCAAGCCGGGTCGGGGGCGGCTCCGAAGACCCGGCAGGATGGGTTCTGCCGCCGACGAGAAGGGACCTCCATGGACGCCGGAGACCTCGCCCCCGATTTCACGCTGCCCGACGACCAGGGCGCCGACCGCACGCTGTCGGACTTCCTGGCCACCGGCCCGGTGGTGCTGTTCTTCTACCCCGCCGCGATGACGGGCGGCTGCACGGCGGAGAGCTGCCACTTCCGCGACCTCGCCGCCGAGTTCGCCGAGGTCGGCGCGCACCGCGTCGGCATCAGCCCGGACGGCGTCACCAAGCAGCGGCAGTTCTCGGCGGCCAACGGCTTCGACTACCCGCTGTTGTCCGATGTGGAGGGTGCGGTCGCGAAGCAGTTCGGCGTCTGGCGGAAGCTGCTGCCGCTGCACGCCAAGCGCGCGACGTTCGTGATCGGCGAGGACCGGAAGGTCCTCGAGAAGATCAAGAGCGAGCTGAACTTCACCGTCCACGCCGACCAGGCGCTCAAGGTGCTGCGGGAGCGCGACAAGGTCGCCTGAGCGTCAGCGACGCCACCCGCGGGGCGGCCAGCCCGGCGGGCGGCGCACCCCGGCCGACGGCCACCCTCTCGGGCGGTCGCGCCGGCGTCGCCGGAACGCGTACTCGTGGGCCTCCGCGCGGTTCCCCCGCTTCTCGGCCCGGTTCGCGAAATCGCGTCGCTCGCACAGCCACCGGTGGCTCGGCTGGGCCACTCCGACGAAAACCGGCTTCACGGCTTCTCCTTCTGCCACACGCGGTACGTGCCACTGCACGAAGGTGCCCACGGTGCCTGCATGGGCAACACCCCCGCCTTCGTGAAGCCGAGCCGCGCGGGCACCGCTCCACTTCGGACGTTCCGCTCGTCGTGCTTGATCTCGACGTACCCGGCGCCGAGCCGGAACGCCTCTTCGGTCAGCAGCGAAACGGCCCGGGTGATCAGGCCGCGGCCGGTGTACCCGAGCGCGAGCCAGTACCCGATCTCGACGCCGCCTTCCCGGGCCATCAAGCCGACGGCACCAGCGATGGTCCCGCCGACGCGGATGGCGAAGTCGTGGGTTTCGCCGGTCTCCCACTGCTTCCGGGTGCGCTGCAGGAACTCGGCACTGTCTTCGGTGGTGTAGCCGTCGGTCGCCCAGATCAGCCAGGCGCCGAGGTGGTCGAGGGACCCGGCGACCGTCGCGGTGAGTTCCGGCCCGTCGGCGAACTGCCAGCGGGTCAGCGAAAACTCGTCACGCGCATACGTCTCGGCCGGGGTCTCCATGGCTTCCATGGTGCCCCGGCCGAGTGCGAAAGCGCTCCCGAATTAATTGACGATGACGCTGTCCGGGATCTCCGTGTCGTTCTTCAGCGCGTCGAACAGCTGCTTCGACTTGGTCTTGTCCCAGTTCTCCGCCGACCCGCTGGTGACCGGGACCGTCGTCGTCACCACGCCGCCCGAGGAGATCCCGCGCATCGCGATCGCCAGGCCGGCCAGGTTGTGCACGTGGTCGCCCGAGTCCATGGTCAGCGCGTCCGGCCCGGAGCCCAGCAACGGGAAGAAGTGGAACGGGTTGAGCAGCGTGCCGGGGCTCGCGATCTGGCTGACCAGCGCGCCGATGAACTTGCGCTGGTTGGCGATGCGGTCGAGGTCCGAGCGCGGCGTCGCGTCGCTGTGGCGCATGCGGACGAAACCCAGCGCCGAGCGGCCGTCGAGCGACTGGCAGCCCGCCTTGATGCTGATGCCGGTGACCGTGTCGTTCATGTCCTTGTCGATGCACATGTCGACGCCGCCGATCGCGTCGACGATCTTGGCGAACCCGCCGAAGCCGATCTCCGCGTAGTGGTCGATGTGCAGGCCGGTGGCGCCTTCGACGGTCTGCGCGAGCAGCTTCGGCCCGCCGAGGGAGAACGCCGCGTTGATCTTGTTCTTGCCGTGACCGGGGATCGCGACCTGCGAGTCGCGCGGCAGCGACAGCAGCGTCGGCTTGGTGGAGTTGTCCGGGAGGTGCGCGACCATGATCGTGTCGGTGCGCTGCCCGCCGCCGGCCGCCGCGACGTCACCGGTGGCCAGGCGTTCCTCGTCCTCGGCGGTGAGACCCTCGCGGCTGTCCGAGCCGACGATCAGCCAGTTGGTGCCGGACGCGGCGACCGGGCGGCCCGAGTAGTCGGCGAGCGCGTCGACGCGCTTGATGGAGAACTCCAGGTAGACCCAGATCCCGGCGAAGAACACGACGAACACCAGGACCAGCGTCAGCAGGATCCGGCCGAAGCCCCAGCGGCGCTTGCGGGGCGGACGGGACGGGGGGTAGTCGTCGTCGACCGGGCGCCGGGGCGGGTCCTGGCGCGGCGGAGGCGGCGCGTACTGCCGCTCGTCCTCACGGGTGCCCATCGGGCGGGTGCGCTCGTCGTACGGGCTCCGGCCGCGCCCGGGCAGCGGCATCATCTGCGCGCGCTGGTGGTCGCGGGACCGCCCGGCGGGCCGGGGCGGCGGCATCCGGCGCCCGCCGTCGTCGCCACGGTACGTCATCACCCATCACCCAATCCCGATCCGGACAAATGTGTCGTCGTCAGTAGACCGCACGCCCTCGAACGGAGGACGTGCGGCACCGGGGTCGGGTTGTCCGGCGGGGTTACTTGCCGGTCGCCTCGTAGCCGAACTGGTGGACCTTGAGGTACCCGGAGCGGAACCCGGCCTCGGAATAGGCCAGGTAGAACTCCCACATCCGGCGGAAGACGTCGTCGAACCCGAACCCGGCGATGTCGGTCCAGCGGTGCAGGAACCGTTCGCGCCACAACCGTAGCGTGCGCGCGTAGTCCTGGCCGAACTCGCGCATCCCGGCCAGCTTGAGCCGGGTGTTCGCGACCACGCCGTCCTCGATCGAGCGGACGGACGGGATGATGCCGCCGGGGAAGATGTACTTGTGGATCCAGGTGTAGGCGCGCGAGGCCGCCAGCATCCGGTCGTGGTCCATGGTGATGGCCTGCAGGCCGAACCGGCCGCCGGGGCGCAGCCGCTCCCCGATCGTGGCGTAGAACGCCGGCCAGTAGGACGCGCCGACCGCCTCGATCATCTCGACGCTGACCACGGCGTCGTACTGGCCGCTCGACTCGCGGTAGTCGCACAGCTTCACGTCGACGCGGTCGGAGAACCCGGCCGCGGTGATGCGCTCGGTGGCCAGCGCCCGCTGTTCCTCCGAAATGGTCAGCGACGTCACCTGGGCGCCGCGGGCGGCGGCGCGGATCGCGAGTTCACCCCATCCGGTGCCGATTTCGAGGACTTCGCTGCCCGCGCGGACGCCGGCGTAGTCCAGCACGCTGTCGATCTTGCGGTACTGGGCGGCGGTGAGGTCCTCGCCGGGGCCGAACAGCGCCGAGGAGTACATCATCGACTCGTCGAGGAAGGCGCCGAACAGGTCGTTGGACAGGTCGTAGTGCCGGTGGATGTTGGCCCGCGCGCCTTCGAGGGTGTTCTCCTCGGCCGGCGGCTGCGTGCGCTCGGCGATCTTCCGGAACTTCTGCAGCACCGGCGGCACCAGGGTGGCCATCCGCTCGGCGAACGGCGTGAGCACCTCGGCCAGGTCGGACGCGGTCCAGTCACCGGCCATGTAGGACTCGCCGAAGCCGATCTTGGCGTCGACCCCGAGGCGGTGGAAGAACGCCGCCGGCCGCAGAACACGCATTTCGGGCGATTCCGGACCGCCGGCGCCGAGGACGGTGCCGTCCGGGAAGATCACCCGCACGTCGAGCGGGCGGACCGCGCGGCGGAACAACGTGGCGGCGATCCGCGCGCGCAGCGCCGATCGCGGGGGGCTGGCCAAGCCCGGCCAGCGAGACTCGTCGGGGATGTCCTGAGCGCGGTCAACACTCGAGGTGGTCACGGTTCTCCCTCCGGCCGGCCAGCTGCGCCGGTGATCGATCCTAGCCGTCGCACCCCCGCGGCGCGTTTCGCTGTACGCACTGGTCGGGGCGGTGCTACACCGGTATTCGGAGCCGCTCCGGCCGCGGCGCGGCCCACGCGCCGCGCAGTTCACCACCGGTGTCGCCGGCGAGCACTTCCAGTGTGAAAGCAATCGTCAGCCGGGTCCACACGGACGACCGGCGGAGCATCGCGTGACCCTCGTTCGCGATCTCGAACCGGGCGACGCGGGCAGCCACGCCCTCGGCGCGTTCGGCGAAGGCGTGCGACTCCACCGGGCTCGTCATCCGGTCGCGGGTGCCGTGCACGATGAGCACCGCACGCCCGGCGACGGCGTCCACCGGCTCACCCCGCGGCGTCCACGGCGCGAGCGCGCAGACCCCGCGCACGGCCGGGTCGTCGGCCACGCGCAGCGCCACCCGGGCCCCCATGGAGTGCCCGACCAGGACCACCGGCAGGCCCGGGTGGTCGGCGCGGATGCGCTCGAGGGCCCAGCGGGCGTCGTCGAGGGGGTCCATCGCGGGCGCGTTCCAGCCGTAACGGCGGTTGCGCAGCAGCCGCACCTCGACGCCGTCCTTGCGGCCGGCCCGGTGCAGGGCGCGCGCGATCGGGACCATCCGGAGGTAGGCCGGCTTCCAGGGCGGCACGCTGCCCGTGCCGCGCTCCGCGCCGCCGTGCAGCACGAGCACGACCGCTTCGGTCCGCCCGCGCGCCGGCCACACCGACACCGCTGGTTCCGCTTCGCTCACCCGTGTCCTCCTGTCGCCCCGCATCCGGGTCAACCCCGCCCGCCCACCGGGCTATTCCACCGCGTACCACCATCTTCGCGGTAGATTCGGCGCCCGGTCCCCTACGGAAGGGTGGGTGTGGTGAGCGCCACGGACATCTCGGGCAGCGTCGCGAAGCAACTGGCGGACGTCGAGCAGGCCAACGCCGAGGCGGTGCGCGAAGCGGCGGACCTGGTGCTGGGGGTGATCCGGGCCGACGCACTGGTCTATACCGCCGGCGCCGGGCACTCGCTGGCGGCCGTCGCCGAGACGTTCTACCGGGCCGGCGGCCTGGCCTGCGTGTACCCGCTGTACCACCCGGACCTGCTCCCGCTGCACGGCGCGGTGAGCAGCACGAAGACCGAGCGGCGCAGCGGCCTGGCCGCCGAGGTGCTGGCCGAGCGCGCGCCGGGGCCGGACGACGTGCTGGTGGTCTTCTCGACGTCCGGCTCGAACCCGTACCCGGTCGAGCTGTGCATCGAAGCCCGGAAGCGCGGGGCGGCGGTCATCGCGATCACGTCGCGGGCGTGCGTGGCGGCGGCGCCGCGGCGGTCCTCGAGCACGCTGGTCGAGCAGGGCACCGTCGTGCTGGACTCGCTGGTCATCCCCGGCGACGCGAGCTACCCGCCGGACGCGCCGCGCACCGCGCCGCTGTCCACTGTGGTCAACGCGTTCCTGTGGAACCTCGTGCTCGCGCAGGTCTACGACCGCGGGACGGCCGAGGGTCTCGACGTCCCGCTGTGGCGCAGCTCCAACGTGGCGGGCGGCGACGAGGCGAACGCGGCGCTGCTGGAGAAGTACGGCGCGCTCGTGCCGCGGCTGAAGTAGCGTTATCGGGTGACTGTGCCAGTTCGTCAAGAAGCACCGGCCGGGCACGCCTTGACGGGCGTGCCCGGCCCGCTTTAGCGTCTCCATACCGACTGGTCGGTGTGGATCGGTCGCTCGAGGAGGTCCGGTGGACGGTGCCACGGTGACGGTGCAGGGCGAGTGCGCTCCCGGGTTCGAACCGGTGCGCGAAGCCTTCGAGGCGAACTTCCGCGAGCGCGGCGAGCTGGGCGCGGCGTTCACGGCCATCCGCCGCGGCGAGGTCGTCGTGGACCTGCGAGGTGGTTGGTCCGATCCGGACCGCACCCGGCCGTGGGGGCCGGACACCCTGGCCAACGTGTGGTCGACGACCAAGGGCATGACGGCGATCTGCGCGCACCGGCTCGCCGACGCCGGCGAGCTGGACGTCGACGCGCCGGTCGCGAAGTACTGGCCCGAGTTCGCCGCTTCCGGCAAGGGCGGGATTCCCGTCCGGTGGCTGCTGTCGCACCGCTCCGGCGTGCCCGGAATCGCCCTCGACCGGCCGGTGGCCGTCGAAGAGCTGTACGACTGGGACCTGATGACGTCGCTGCTGGCGGCGCAGGAACCGCTGTACGAACCGGGGTCCGCGGGCGGGTACCACGCGCTGGCGTACGGCTGGCTCGTCGGCGAGGTCGTGCGGCGGATCGCCGGGCAGGGCATCCGCGAGTTCTTCGCCGAGCAGGTCGCCGGGCCGCTCGGCGCGGACTTCTCGATCGGGCTGGACCCGGACGCCGATCTGGACCGCTGCGCGACCCTCGTCGACCCGGTCATGACGGAGGAGATGGCGAACGCGCTGGCCACGGCGTTCGCGAGCGCCGGCCCGGTCGCGCAGGCCGCGTTGACCAACCCGCAGCTCGCGGGCCACAACGCGAACGAACCGGCCTTCCGCCACGCCGTCATGCCGGCGCTGAACGGCCACGGCACGGCCCGCGCGATCGCGACGATCTACAGCGCCCTGATCGACGGCACGCTCCTGTCGTCCGCCGGGCTGGCCCGGGCGCGCGAAAGCCAGGGCAAGGAGATCGACGCGGTGCTCGGCCTGCCGAACGAGTGGGGCCTGGGCTTCTACCTCGGCAGCGACGCCCGCGGCTTCGGCCCCAACCCCACGGCCTTCGGCCACGACGGCCTCGGCGGCTCCACCGGCGCGGCCGACCCGGAAAACGGCATCGCCTTCGGCTACACCCTCAACCAGCTCGGCCCCCTGATCCGCGACGACCCCCGCAAGATGGCCCTGGTCCAAGCCCTCTACAAGTCCCTCCCGAACACCTGACCCACGTACCCGGAGGGTCGGTTCGCGTACCTGGACAGTCGGTTCGCGTACCCAGAGGGTCGGTTCGTGAGCCGACCCTCCAGGTACGCGAGCCGACTCCCTGGGTACGCGAACCGACCCTCCGGGTCACGCGATGGCGGGTTCTTCTTCCGCGAACTGGGTTGCGTGGAGGGTCGCGTAGCGGCCGTTCGCGGCCAGGAGTTCCTCGTGCGTGCCGCGTTCGACGATCTCGCCGTGCTCCAGGACCAGGATCTGGTCGGCCGCGCGGACCGTCGAAAGCCGGTGCGCGATCACCAAGGCCGTCCGGCCGGCCAGCGCGTGGGTCAGGGCTTCGCCGACCGCGGCCTCGGACTCGGAGTCCAGGTGCGCGGTCGCCTCGTCCAGCACGACGACCTTGGGCTGCGCCAGCAGCAACCGCGCGATGGTGAGCCGCTGACGCTCGCCGCCGGAGAGGCGGTAGCCGCGCTCCCCCACCGTCGTGTCGAGACCGTCGGGCAGGGAATGGACCAGCTCGCCGAGCCGCGCCCGCTCCAGCGCCGCCCAGATCTCGTCGTCGGTGACGCCCGGTCGCGCGTAGGCCAGGTTCGCGCGGATCGTCTCGTGGAAGAGGTGCCCGTCCTGCGTCACGACACCGACGGTCTCCCGCAGCGAAGCGAAACTCAGGTCCCGCACGTCCACATCGGACAGCCGCACCGAACCGGAGTCGACGTCGTAGAGCCGCGGCAGCAGCGACGCGATCGTCGACTTCCCCGCCCCCGAAGACCCGACCAGCGCGACCATCTGCCCGGCCTCGGCGCGGAACGAGATCCCGTGCAGGACCTCTTCCCCACCACGGTGGTCGAGCGTGGAGACGTCTTCCAGCGAGGCCAGCGAGTACCGGTCCGCCGCGGGGTAGCCGAACCGGACGTCCGAGAACTCGACGGCAACACCGGTGGAAGGCGGCAAAGTACGCGCGGCCGGCTTCTCCTCGATCATCGGCTTCAGGTCGAGGACCTCGAAGACCCGCTCGAACGACACCAGCGCCGTCATGACGTCGACGCGGACGTTGGCCAGCGCGGTCAGCGGCGCGTAGAGCCGGGTCAGCAGCAGCGCCAGCGCGACGACGGTGCCCGGCGCCAGCTGGCCGGTCAACGCGAGGTACCCGCCGAGGCCGTAGACGAGCGCCTGCGCCAGCGCCGAAACGAGGGTCAGGCTGGTCATGAACCAGCGGGTCAGCATCGCGGTCCGGATGCCGATGTCGCGCACGCGCCCCGCCCGCACCCCGAAGTCGTCGGCTTCCTGCACCGGCCGGCCGAAGAGCTTCACCAAAGTGGCGCCCGGCGCGGAGAACCGCTCGGTCATCTGGGTGGTCATGCCGGCGTTGAGGTTCGCGGCTTCCCGCTGCAGCCCGGCCATCCGGCGGCCGAGCCGGCGCGCGGGCAGCACGAAGATCGGCAGCAGCACCAGCGCGAGCAGCGTGACCTGCCACGACAGCGTCAGCATGACGGCCAGCGAAAGCGCCAGCTGGATCGTGTTGGTGACCAGGCCGGACAGCGTCGCGGTGAACGTCCGCTGCGCGCCGATGACGTCGTTGTTCAAGCGTGAGACGAGCGCCCCGGTGCGGGTGCGCGTGAAGAAGGCGATCGGCATCCGCTGCACGTGCTCGAACACCGCGCGCCGCAGGTCGTAGATGATGCCTTCGCCGATGCGCGCGGACTGCCAGCGCTCGACGAGGCCGAAGCCGGCGTCGGCGACCGCGAGCAGACCGATGACGACCGCGAGCCAGACGACCAGCGGCAGGTCACGGCCGCCGACGATCGCGTCGACCACCTTGCCCGCCAGCACCGGTGTCGACACGGCGAGGACCGCCGAGATCACGGTCAGCACGAGGAAAGCCAGCAGCCGCCGCCAGTGCGGCCGGGCGAACCGCGCGACGCGTTTCAGCGTGCCGCGGGTCAGCGCCTTCGGTACGTCGTTGGCGCGCATCGCCGAGCTCAGCAGCGCCCAGGTGTTGTCCATGAGGAACCCCCAGTATCAAGCACTGTCAAAACCTCTACTATAGCTGAGGTTTTCTCCGGATATGACCTGGACAACGTCACCGTTGCCCGTTTGCTTCCCGCCGCCGTTCACTCCCCGCGAACAACGCGGTGCAGTGCGGCGCGTAGCCGTTCCGCGTCTCCTTCGTCCAAGGGCTCCAGCAGCATCGCCTCGGCTCGCCGAGTCACTTCCTCGCCCGCCACGCGGACGCGCTCGCCCTCGGCGGTCAGCGTGACGAGGCGCTTGCGGCGGTCGCCCGGCGCGACTTCCCGCCGGACCAGGCTCCGGTCTTCCAGCTCGTCGACCAGCGCGACCATCGTCGTCCGGTCGACACCCAGGCGCGCCGCACCGTCCTGTTGCGACAACGCGGGGCCGTCCCCGAACAGCGTGAGCAGCGCGAGCTGCCGGCCGGTGATCCCGAGCGGCGCGTACAGCGGCTCGGCCAGCTCGGCGAGCCGCAGCTGAGCGTGCTTGAGCAGGTAGCCGAGCCGGCGGGTGACGGCGGGCGGCGCCCCGAGGTCGCTGGACATGCGAGAACTCTACACTTAAGCTGATCGTCAGTTTTACTGATGATTTGTCACACTGATAATCAGGAGAGCATCATGGTCACCGTTGGGCTCAAGCCACCCCAGCAGCACATCGGCATCGCCGCGCTCCGCGAGATCTGGGCCGTCGCCGACGACGCCGGCTTCGACGGCTGCTGGGTCTTCGACCACCTCGCCCCGATGGGCCCGGACCGCACCGGCGACGTCTTCGACGGCTGGACCCTCCTCGCCGCGATGGCCGAAGCGACCGAGCGGGTGCGCATCGGATGTCTGGTCTCCGGGAACACCAACCGCCACCCGGGCACGTTCGCGAAGATCGCCGCGACGGTCGACCACCTCTCCGGCGGGCGGCTCGACGTCGGCCTCGGCGCCGGCGGCGACGCGTACACCGACGCGATGATGGGCACGCCGACGCCGCCACCGGTCGAACGCGTCGAACGGCTGGCCGAGACCTGCGAAATCCTCCGTCTGCTGTGGACTCGCGCGGAAACCGGTTACCGCGGCCGCCACTACACCTTGACCGGCGCGCACAGCGATCCGAAGCCCCGGCAGCCGAAGCCGCCGCTGTGGCTGGGCAGCAGCGGCGAGAAGCTCGGCCTGCGCGTGGTCGCCGAGCACGCCGACGTCTGGCTCAACGCGGCCCTGCCGGGCACGGGAATCGCCGAGCTCCAGCGGCTTTCGCGCGTGCTGGACGAGCACTGCGCGGCGGCCGGCCGCGACCCGGCGACGGTCCGCCGCGCGGTGCAGTTCCGGCTGCCGTCCGATGCGGACGGTGCCGTGCGGCTCGCGCAGAGCTACGTCGAGGCCGGCTTCACCGAGCTGGTCCTGATGCCGACCGGCCACGACGACGTCGTCAAGGCGGCCGAAGCCGCCGCCGACCTGCTCCCCCGCCTGCGGGAGCTCGGCTGAGCCCTCGGTAGCCTGACGCGGTGGGAACGGAGGTGGGCCGGGCGCCCGCATGGCGGCGCGCGGCACGGCTCTTCACCGCACCCGCGCGCGAACCCGGCGTCGCCGCGCTGCGCTGGGACCTCGGCTTTTACCTCGCCTGCCTGGCTTTCGCGCTCCCCACCGCGCTCGTCTCCGAGTTCTACGGCTACCGCGTCTGGGGCAACTTCGCGACGGTCGCGTACGCCTTCGGCGCGCTGCACAGCGGCTGGCTGCTGCTGTCCGCACGAACCGGGCGTACGCCACGCGGCGTACTCCGCTCACGCTGGTGCGGGATCGCCGCCGTCGCCCTGTTGGCAATGATCCTTCCCTTGCTGCTTCTGGTGATCCGCCGGCTGACCGGAGTGGACTGGCTGATCACGCCGTTCTCGTGGGCCGCGCAGCCCGAGGTCTGGGTGATCGAGCGGTCCGCAGATCTGCTGCTGCACCACGGAACCCCGTACGTCGACGTCACCGCGCTCGGCCGGGCGCCGGAAGTCAACGACTACACCCCCTACGGCCCGGTCATGGCCGTCTTCGGCCTGCCGCGCGCGCTGTTCGGCGGCACCCCGCTGGGGGACGCGCTCACCGACGCCCGCTGGATGTTCGCCCTGGCGGCCTGCGCGTGCGTGCTGGGCACGTTGAAGCTGCTGAAGTGGCCGAAGGTTCCGGTCGGCGCGGCCCAGCTCGCGCTGGCCTGCCCGCTCACCGCGCTGACCTGGGCCGTCGCCGGGCCGGACCTGGCGATCGTCGGGTTGCTGGTGCTCGCGTGCGCGCTCGCCGCACGCGGGAAGATCGCCTGGACGGGAGTGGTGCTGGCGCTGGTGATCAGCGCGAAGCTCATCGTGGCGCCCGCGGCCGCGGTCCTGGCGGTGTTCGTGCTGGTACGCCGGGGCGGGGTCAGCCACAAAACCGGGCCCGACTGGCTCGCCGTCGGACGGTTCGCCTCGGCGCTGGTGGCCACCACGGCCGCGCTGCACCTGCCCGTGTACCTCGTGGACCCGGCGGCGTTCGTGGAGCACGTCTTCCGGTTCCCCCTCGGGATGGGCGCCGTGCGGTCGCCCGCGGCAAGCCCGTTGCCGGGCCACCTGATCGCCGAGACCGGCCCGGTGGGCCAGGTGGCGGCGTTCGCGCTCGTCGGCGCCGCGGCCGTGGCCGTGGTGGTCTGGCTGGTGCGCCGGCCCCCCGCGAACGGCTCCGGCGCAGTCCTGCGCATCGCCGTCGGACTCGGCGCGTTGATCCTGCTCACCCCGGCCACCCGGTACGGCTACCTGGTCTACCCGCTGATCCTGCTCGGGGCCCACCTGACGTTCCGCGTGGCCGAAGATCCCGCTGCGCCCCCCGCGCAGCAGTCCGCGACTACTTCTTCTTGACCCTGGTCGCCCCGCCGCGCCCCCGCAGCTGGACTCCGGACTCCGACAGCACCCGGTGCACGAACCCGTAGGACCGGCCCGTCGACTCCGCGAGGGCCCGGATGCTCGAGCCCTTCTCGTATTTCTTCTTCAGGTCAGCGGCCAGCTTGTCGCGCGTGTTGCCGGTGATCCGCGCGCCTTTCTTGAGATCAGCCACGTCGATCGCCTTCCCGCCGAGAGTGTTCTGGGCCACATTCGGCCCCTGCCGGGGCAATGATCGAACACTGAGCGCCGGAATGCCAGACGACAGACGTAAAACGGCCGAAACTGCGATCACATTGGGCCATTCCAGTGCTCGCCGGGAGTGATCTTGCACCCGAATGGCCGTATCGATCACGCAAGCTGGACAAGTTCCAGATAGTCCGCCGACCAGTGGTCCTCGGTGCCGTCGGGCAGCAGGATGACCCGCTCGGGCTCCAGCGCCTCGACCGCGCCGGGGTCGTGCGTGACCAGGACGACGGCGCCCGCGAAGCTGCGCAAAGCGTCCAGGACCTGCGCACGGCTGGCCGGGTCCAGGTTGTTGGTCGGCTCGTCGAGGAGCAAGACGTTGGCAGCACTGGAGACCAGGCCCGCGAGCGCGAGCCGGGTCTTCTCGCCGCCGGAAAGCGTGCCGGCGGCCTGGTCGAGTTGTTCGCCGGTGAACAGGAACGAGCCGAGCAGGTTCCGCAACTCCTGGGCACCGGTGTCCGGTGAGAGATGTCGGATGTTTTCCCACACCGACGCATCATGATCAAGAGTTTCGTGTTCCTGAGCGTAATAGCCCAAGCGCATTCCGTGACCCGGCACGATCTCACCGGTGTCCGGGGTTTCCATTCCGCCGAGGAGCCGGAGCAAAGTGGTCTTTCCCGCGCCGTTCAGCCCGAGTACGACGACCTTCGAGCCGCGATCGATCGCGAGGTCGACGCCGGTGAAGATTTCCAGTGAGCCGTACGACTTGGAGAGGCCTTCCGCGGTGAGCGGGGTCCGGCCGCAGGGCGCGGGCTCGGGGAACTTGATCCGGGCGACCTTGTCGGCCACCCGCGTCTCGTCGAGCGCCGACAGCATCTGCTCCGCGCGGCGCGCCATGTTCTTGGCCGCCACGGCCTTCGTCGCCTTCGCGCCGAGCTTCGCGGCCTGCTGCTGCAGCGCCGACGCCTTCTTCTCGGCGTTGGCGCGCTCACGGCGGCGGCGCTTCTCGTCGGTGGCGCGCGCGTCGAGGTAGCGCTGCCAGCCCATGTTGTACAGGTCGAGCTCGCCGCGGGTCGCGTCGAGGAACCACACCTTGTTGACGACGTCGGCCAGCAGCTCGACGTCGTGGCTGATCACGACCAGGCCGCCGTCGTGCTGCTTGAGGAACCCGCGCAGCCAGTTGATGGAGTCGGCGTCGAGGTGGTTGGTCGGCTCGTCGAGCAGCAGGATCGTCTCGGACTTGCCGCCGGCGCCGGCTTCGGCCGCGGCGAACAGGATCCGCGCCAGCTCGACGCGGCGGCGCTGCCCGCCGGACAGCGTCTGCAGCGTCTGCGCCAGGATCCGGTCGGCCAGGCCGAGGTTCGAGCAGATGCGCGCGGCTTCGCTCTCCGCGGCGTACCCGCCCAGCGAGGAGAACCGCTCCTCGAGCCGGGCGTAGCGGTTGATGGCCTTGTCGCGCGCGGCGTCGTCGACGAGCTCGGCCATCGAGGCCTGCGCCTTCTCCATGTCGCGCATCAGCTTGTCGAGGCCGCGCGCGGACAACACGCGGTCCTTCGCCGTGACCGAAAGATCACCTTCGCGGGGGTCCTGCGGGAGGTAGCCGAGCTCGCCGGTGCGCCGGACGTCGCCCGCGTGCGGCTCGCCTTCGCCGGCGAGGACCTTCAGCGACGTGGTCTTGCCCGCGCCGTTGCGGCCGACGAGGCCGATGCGGTCGCCGGACTGGATGCGGATGGAGGCGCCGTCGAGCAGGATGCGCGAACCCGCGCGCAGCTCAAGGCCGGTGGCCGTGATCAAGGGAAACTCCCGTGGAAAGGGGGTGGACGGAGGACAGCGTCGGGCGGCCGGTCGGCCACGGCGTCACTCCAGCTGGATATCCACGGAGACCAGTGTACGGGTCGGCGTCGAGGGGATTTTCCGGACGTGTGCGGTCTCACCCGTCGCGCAGCGTGACCTGCACCGACAGCGCCCGCACGGCCGCGTCGTCGAGGACGGCCCGGCTCGGCTCGCCGACCTCCAGCACGCGCGGCTCCGCGCGGGCGAACAGCGGCGCCAGCCGGCGGTCCTCGCGCAGGGTGTCGAGCGCCAGCCGGTCGCCGCCGAGCACGACGGCGTCCACTTCGGACAGCCGGGGGACGAGCACCTCGAAGACGTCCTTCGCCGCGTCCTGGAGCGCGTGGCGCGCCTGGCCCGCGCGACGCCGGGCGAAGCGCTGCTGCGACCAGCCGCCCGCGGCGGAGCGGCCCTGCACGAGGTGGTGGCCGGTGCGCGAGACCTCGACCCGGCCCTCGTACGCGACGCCGACGCTGTGCCCGCCGAGCCGCACCAGCACGAGCGCGATCCGCCGGGGCACCAGCGCGTGCGCCACGAGGGCGTCGAGGGACGGTTCTTCGAGCGGTCCGAAAGGGACGGTCGCGGTGGCGGTGGTGCCGTCGGCCGCGCTCACGCGGACTTCGAGCGGCGCGGCTTCGGTGGCGACGATCCCGCCGTGTGAGGCGGCGAAGCGGGCGAACCAGCCGGCCAGACGTTCCGGCGGGACTTCGACCGCGCGGCCGCCGCCCGCGACCTGCCGCCCCTTCGCCATCGACAGAAGGTAGCGCCCCAATGTGGCCTTGGGTGCGTCTGACGCACCCAAGGCGGCCTTCGGTGCGTCAGACGCACCGAAGGCCACATTGGGGCGCTTGGTTCTTACAGCGGGTGCACCGGGCCGTTGTTCGTGTAACCCCGCACGTTCGACGGCGCGCCGGCCGCCGGGGGCTGCACGAACCCGTTGATGTGCAGGGCGACCGCGCGGATCGAGCCGACGTCGCCGCCCGCCGCGTCGACCACGCCGAACGTCCACGTGCCGTCGACCGCCGCGCCGGTGAGGCCACCGGTCAGCGGCTGCGTCGGCCGCCACGTGCCGGTGAACGGCGCGTTGGCCGAGGTCACCGTGCTGAACGCGGCCGCGGCGTCGTCGGCGAAGACGACCTTGCACAGGTTCTTGCCGGAGCCGCCGTTGCGCTGGAACACCGTCGCCTTCGCCCCGGAGGGCGCGGTCAGCGTGCCGACCAGGTCACCGACGTAGGTGTGGTCCAGTCCCACGGTGGTCGAGGCGGTGTCGGTGCTGCAGGTGGCACCGTCCACGGAGAACGCCACCTTGGACGCGCGGCCGACCCCGGTGACCGGGATGGTCACCGACGCGCCGACCGGGCTGTTGTCCGGGATCGCCACCGGCGCGCCGGCGTAGGCGAAGTCCTGCGCGACCGGCGACGGGGTGCCGACCGGCAGCGCGAACGTCGACGTCGTCGGCGAGTGCGCACCGGCGAAGCTGACGCGGGCGTTCAGGACGACCGGCGCGCCGAGCTGCTGCGTCGCCGGGACGGTGATGGTGAAGTCGTTGACGCCGGTCTGTCCCGGGCTGATGGTGCCGTAGGACTTGGACCGCGGCGCCACCGTGACGCCCGGCGTCGGGCTGGTGAGCACGACGCTGGTGGACACGGCGGTGCCGTCACCCTCGTTGGTCACCGGGAGGGTGACCTTGGCGGTGTCGCCCGGGTCGAGCGCGGAGCCGCCGTCGGCCGGGGTGACCGTCGGCTGCTTGGCCACGGCGAGGGGCTGCGGGCTGGCGCCGGTGTAGGCGAGCACCTTGTCCGCGAGGATGACACCGGCACCGGTGACGTTGTCGCGGCCCGGGGTTTCGATGTCGACGGCGGTGTTGATCAGCGCTTCGCGGACTTCCGCCGGCGGCAGGCCGGGGTTGCCCGAGAGGACCAGCGACGCGATCGCCCCGGCGTGCGGAGCGGCGGCCGAAGTGCCGAAGAACGGGTTGAAGCCGGTGACGCTGGTCTTCACGCCGTCGGCCGCGGTGATCTCCGGCTTGTTCCGGACCTCACCACCGGTCGAAGACACGTTGCCCGGGGTGATCGGGGTGCCGTCGGCCTCGTAGAACACGCGGCGCGGGCCGTCGGAGCTGAACCGCTCGGCCTTCGACGCGCCGCTGAACGAACCCGGGTACGGGCCGGTCGGGTTGGCCGGGTCACCCGGCTCGAGGGGCCGGCCGAACGCCGCTGCCGCAGGGGTGGCCGCGACGCTGAAGGCGTTGCGCGCGGCCGAGTGGCCGACCGTCACGCCCGGGGTGTTGTAGGCCTTGAGGCCGTCCGCCGAGTCCTTGAACCGGCCGCGCAGCGCGGACAGCGACAGGTAGCGGTTCGCTCCGGAGAACTTCACGACGGCCAGGCGCAGCCCGGTGCCGCCGAAGGCCGGCGTCTGCAGGATCTCGTACGGGTCCTGCGTGCCGTCCTGGACGTTCTGGCTGAAGCTGACCACGGCACCCGCGGAGTTGAGCAGGTAGAGGTCGTAGTCGTTCGCCGAGTGCCCGAGCGGGTCGGACCAGTGCAGCGTCACCGGGACGCCGGCCGAAGAGGCGTCCGAGACGGGCTCGTAGATCTGGTTGCCCGCGGCGCCGGCGAAGTTGTGCGCGGTGCCGGCGAACTTGCCGACGGACTTGCCGGAGTCGACGAAGTCGCCTTCCCAGTGCCCGGCGGTGCCGTCGAGGACGTTGCCCTCGTTGCCCGCCGACGAGAAGTACAGCGCGCCGTCCGCGGTCACGTCGTTCACGGCCTGGGCGATGATCCAGTCCTGGAACGGGGATTCCTTGAAGTAGATGACGTCGTCGACGATGACGTCGCAGTGCGACTCGAAGCGCAGCTTGCGGATGTTGTCCGCGAAGCTGGCGTCGGAGTTGAACGCCGAGGCGAAGCCGAGCGCGGCGTTGGGCGCGAGGTCGTGGATGATCTCGAGCATCGCGGTGCCCTCGTCGCCGTCGCCCTCCTGCCCGGCGATGACGTCGACGTTCGGCGGGAGCTCGCCCTTGGCCTGCGAAGCGGCCAGGGAGTCGACGCCGTCCGACAGCGCGCACGCCTTGACACCGACGCCGGTGACGCCGAACTGCTGGCGGGCGGTGTCGGCGTTGTGGGCGCGGTCGCCTTCACTGGTCAGGGTCGCGGCCGCGGCGGCGCTGCGCTGCGACTTGCTCGCCACCGCTTTCCGCAGCTCACCGGCGATGCGGTCGGCCTTCTGCTCCTTGGTTTCGGTCTTCGCCGGCGCCGTCGCCGGAGTGGCCAGCTCGCGGGCGGTCATGGCCTGGTCGGCCTGCTCGACGCGCTTGACGTCGCCGCGGGCGGCGATGGCGGCGAGCTGGTTCAGCGGCACCTCGGCGCGGACGCTGCCGTACCGGTCGGACACCGCGCGGATGCCCGCCCCGGCCTTGGTGAGCGAAGAAATGAGGTCCGGCGAGACCTTGCTCGCGCGGATGTCGACCAGGACTGTCCCGGCCGACGAGACTTGGGCCCCGGACTGCAGCGCGTTGAGCTGCTTGGTGACGCCCTTCTGGGCGGCGAGCAGGTTGCTGTCCACTTTGGACTCGGCGGCGGTGCGGCCCGCCTTGACCGCCTGCAGGGCGGCGATCTGCTGTTGCGCGGTTTCGGTGAAGGCGTCCGGAGTGGACGCGGTGGCGGCGCCCGCGGCGGGCGGCGACACGAGGCCGAGGGCGGCGAGCAGTGCCGCGACCCCGGCGGTGAGCACGGTGGATCTCGATCTCGTGGAACGGGTACGACGCACGTGCGCCCTCCGATATCTCCAGGCGCGTGCCCCGACTCACGCTGACCGACGCCGGTGATCACCGGCAGGATCAAGCTAAGTACCGTGAGTTCCCTGTGAGCAGCGGCCGTTCGAGTGACATCGGATGGGGAATTTCCTGAATGGACCGTAAGTCGTAGGCCGTTCAGCGGAACCGCACAACCGTTACAGGACGAACGAAACGGGCCAGCCGCGTCAAGCGATACCACTGCACGGGATTACCGGATCGGACAAGAACCGGACAGCCGTCGATCACAGCACGAACGAGTCCGACCACGGCTGCGCGGCCCGCCCGGACAGAGCGTCCAGGAGGGTCACCGCCTGCTTGTCCGTCAGCGAAGCCACGAAGTCCACCACCGCCCGGCCCCGGGCCAGCCCCCGCACCGCGTCCGGCCCGGACACCGGCTCCCCCGTCGCCCCGACGAGCAGCTCCGGCGCCGAACGCGCCAGCCCCGCGTACTCCGCGTGCGCCAGCTCCACCAGGTCGTGCAGCCGCCGCGGCAGCCGCGACACCTCGTCGCGGTCCAGCAGCCACGCGTCGAGCGCGTCGACCAGGCTCGAGACCACGCCCGCCTGCCCGCGCTGGTGCAACGCCAGGTCCGGGCGCAGCAGCACGAACCGGCGGTGCACGAACTTCAGCACCTGGACCTCGTGCCACTGCGCGGGGCGCAGCGACACGTGACCGGTGCGGGTGGACGGCGACGCCAGCACGAACACGCCGTCGACCAGGCGCGCCGTCCAGTTCGCCGAGAACGCCGCCGTCGCCTGCTCGGCTTCGATCGAGCCGTCGAACTCCGCGGCCAGCAGGCCGTCGACCAGCTCCGCGCGGACCCGCGCCACGGCGGCGGCGAACGCGTCGTCGTCGACGATCCACGCGTCCTTGACGTGCATGCGGCGGCGGACGCGCTCGAGCGAGCGGCCCGGGCGGCGCAGCTCCGCGTGCAGCGTCTCGTCGTCCAACGCGGCCAGCTCGCCCGCGTGCTCGAGCCACTCCCCCAGCTCCGCCGCGACCGGCGCGTGCTGCAGGACGCCGATGCGGTGGAAGTCCTGCAGGTCGTGGATGGCGTAGGCGATGTCGTCGGCGGTGTCCATCACGGACGCTTCGACCGTCTGCTGCCAGCCTTCGACGCGGCCCGCGAACGCCGCGCGCGCCTGCTCGAAGTCGTCGAGTTCGGTGGCGTACGCGGAAAACTTGGCCGCGCCGGTACCGGGCGAGGACTCCGGCTCGCCCGCGCCGCGCGGCGGCACGGCCATCGCCGACGGGTGCGGCGCCGGGTGGTGCAGCCGCAGCCACGGGTACTTCAGGACGGCCGCGCGCACCGCCGTGGTCAGGTCGAGCCCGATCGCCGACGGCCCGCGCACGTCGGTCGTGGTGATGATGCGGAACGTCTGGGCGTTGCCCTCGAAGCCGTCGGCCAGGCCGAAGCGGTGGCGGGCGACGCGGTCGAGCGTCTGCTCGCCGAGGTGCCCGAACGGCGGGTGCCCGAGGTCGTGGGCGAGCGCGGCGGCCTCGGCGACGTCGAGGTCGCAGCCGCCCAGCTTGTCGACGAGGCCGGCGTCGTCCCCGGTGGTGATCCGCTCGGCGATGGCGCGGGCGACCTGCGCGACCTTCAGGCTGTGGGTGAGCCGGTTGTGCAGCAGCCCGGCGCCGCCGGCGCTGACCACCTGCGTCACCCCGCCGAGACGGGCGAAGAAGGGCGAGGCGGCGATGCGGTCGCGGTCGATCCGGAACGGGCTGGTCGCCAGGTCGGTGAACCCGCCGGCGTTGGTGACGGGGTCCCGCCGCACCACCCTCGGGTCGGTCTGCTCGCTGCCCTGATCCATGCGCCCGACCCTATCCGGCTTCACCCGAACGGCGGCCAGGCGCGTGGGTACCCCACGCACATGTCCCGAGCGATGGTCACGACGCTGGCAGCACTCGCATTCGCCCTGGTCGCGTGCGGCACCCCGCCCGGCGACCCGGGCACGAGCTCGACCTCGACGCGCACTTCTACGTCGGAGCCGGCCAAGCGGGTCAAGGTCCCGGACGTCTCCGGTATGAACCACCAGGACGCCCAGGACGCGATGCAGAAGGCCGGGCTCTACAACCTGCGCGAGGTCGACGGCACCGGCCAGGGCCGGCTGCTGGTCATCGACCGCAACCGGGTCCAGACGGGCCAGGACCCGGCGGCCGGCACCGAGGTCCCGGCCGACGCGGTGATCACCCTGACCGCGGTCAAGAAGACCGATCGCTAGGCCTCCGGCGGGGTCGTGTACGCCGTCAGCGTGCGGTCGGCCGCCGCCCGGGCCTTGGCCGGGTCCTCGCCCGCGGCGACGTCGGCCTCGTACCAGGCCTCGTTCGACGCCGTCATGAACCGGATGCCGTCGGCCGACATCATCCACGCCATCGCCGCCTCCGGGTCGACGGCCGTGCCCGGCGCCGACAGGTGCAGGACCAAGCCGACCAGGGCCCCGTCCCAGCCGATGCCGACCGCGCCCGGACCGAACTCGTCCCAGCGCTCGTCGACGTGCGCGACGTGCTCCAGCTCGAACCGGGTGCCGTCGCCTTCCGGGGTCAAGCGGACTTCGATCCAGCTGACGTTGCCGCCGAACTCCCACGTCGCGGCGAAGCTCTTCGGCGGGTCGCAGCGCTCGACCGTGCCGCCGGCGTTGCCCTCCAGCTGGTACTTCCCGCCGACTTCCAGCTCCCCGCTCACCGGCAGGAACCAGCGCGGGATGCGCTCGGGGTTCGTGCAGGCGTCCCACAGGTCGTCGACGTCGGTGTCGTAGACCTGGCTGATGGTCAGGACACGGGCTTCCTTCCCCTCGAGCACCTGGTCGCCGAGCGTGCGGCGGACCGCGCTGATCTGGTGGCTGACGTCGATCACGAACCTTCTCCTTCGGTGAGGCGCCGCGCGCGCTTGCCGCGGGCGATTTCGGTGGCCAGTGCGTCGAGGGGCGGGGTCCAGAACCGGCGGAACCGGTCGAGCCAGGCGTCGACGTCGCGCAGCGGGTCGGGCCCGACCGCGTACAGCCGCCGCGTCCCGTCCTGGCGGACGACCGCGAAGCCGTTCTCGCGCAGCACTTTCAGGTGCTGCGACACCGCGGGCTGCGAGATGCCGAACTCGGCCCGGATCGCCTCGGTCACCGCCCCGGCCGCCCGCTCGCCGTCGGCCAGCAGCTCGAGGATCCGGCGGCGGACCGGATCACCCAGGACGTCGAACGCGTGCACCTCGCCAAACTACAAGCACCGACTTATATAAGTCAACCCTGAACAAGTGGTGGATGTCACGCTGCGTTACTCCGATTCGGGTATCGGTGGTGAACATCAGCCGACATCGGTTTCGTTTCGCCGCCGGACCCGCGACGATCGGGACGTGACGTCGCCCCGCGCGGTCCGCTTCGCTTTCCAGCCGCTGTACAGCCTCCACACGGGAGGCGTCGTGGCGCACGAAGCGCTGGCCAGGCCGGGCCAGGGCACCGTGCCCGAACTGCTCACGCAGGCGCGCCGTGAGGGCCGCCTCGCCGAGGTCGACCTCGGGCTCGCGATCGCCGCCGTCCGGCAGGACGAATCGGCGCTCCCGCTGCACCTCAACCTCTCCGCCCGGACCCTCGCCGCGCCACAGGCGATGTACGACGACCTCCTGGCCGAGCTCGGCGACGCCCGGCGCCGCACCCGCGACGTCGTGCTCGAGATCGGCCCGCCGTTCGCGCCGCTGCCCGCCGACCGCGCGCTCGCCGGGATGCGGACGCTCACCGAGCTTGGCTTCCGGCTCGCGCTCGACGGCCTCGGCCGCGGCGACCTGCCGCTCGGCCTGCTCGTCGAGGCGCCGGTCGACCTGGTCAAGCTCGACCGCACGGTGCTGCGCGGGCTGCCGGACGACCCGGCGTCGGCCGCCATCGTCGAGGCGCTGCTGCACTACACCAACCGCACCGGCACCCGGCTCGTCGCGACCGGCGTGGAGACCGACGGCCAGCTCGACGCCGTCCGCGGCCTCGGCATCCGGATCGCGCAGGGCAACCTGCTCGCCCCGCCCACCGCCGCCGGCCCCGCGCCGGCCCTGCTGACGCGGCCCCAGACCACCCCGCGCGCGCCGGGTCCGGCGCAGTGCGTCGGCGACTTCCTCCGCCCGGCCACCACCCTGCCGGAGGCCGCGACCTGCGACGAAGTCCGGGAAGTGCTGGCGGCGGCGGACGCGCCGAGCGGCGTCATCGGGGTCGACGAGCTGAACCGGCCGCGCTGGTCGGTCGACCGGACGCGGTTCCTGGTCGCGGTCACCGGCCCGTACGGGCACGCGCTGCACGCGAAGCGCCCGGCCGCGCGGCTCGCGGACACCCCGCACACGATCGAGGCCCACGCGGGCGCGATGGAGTTCCTCGAGCTGGTCACCGACGCCGACTGGGGCCGCACCGGCGACGACGTCGTCGTGGTCGACGAGGCCGGCCGCTGCCTCGGCGTGGTGCTGGTGACCGAGGTGGTGCGCGGCGTCGCCGAGGCGAAGGTCGAAGCCGCGGCGGCGCTGAACCCGCTCACCCGGCTGCCGGGCAGCGACACGGTCGCCCGCGACGTCGCCCGCCGGATCACGATCGGCGAGCCGTTCGTCGCCGCGTGGCTGGACATCGACGCGTTCAAGGCGGTCAACGACACGGCCGGGTTCGCCGCGGGCGACGACCTGATCCGCGAGCTGGGCGGCGCGCTCACCGGGCTGACCGGGCAGCTGCGCCGGATGCGGGTCAGCCACGTGGGCGGCGACGACTTCCTGGTGGTCTGCGACGTCGACGAGATCGCGACGGTGGCGGGCGCGCTGCTGGACCGCCACTGGACGGCGGACGGCATGCCGGTGACGGTCTCGCTGGCGACGCTGGTCTGCGCGAGCGGCTCGATCCGGTCGTACCAGGAGGTTTCGCGGCTGCTGGCGCCGCTGAAGAAGCGCGCGAAGGCGGTGCCGGGGTCGAGCTGGGTGCTCAGCCGGCCGGGCGCGGACCGGGTCGAAGTCCTGCGCGGCATCGGCACCCGCGGCCTGCACGCGGCCGCGGGTTAGCCCCAAGCGCCCCAATGTGGCCTTGGTTGCGTCCAACGCACCCAAGGGGCCCTTCGGTGCGTTCAACGCACCGAAGGCCACATTGGGGCGCTCGGGTCAGGCGCGGGTGGAGCCGGCCGAGCCTGTCCCTGACGCTCAGGAGCCGTGACCCGCGAAGCGCTCGTCGACTTCCTCGGGCGTCAAGCCGAAGTCCGCCAGGCTGTACTTGTGCGTCGGCTTCGCCGAACCCGTACGGCTCTCCGCGTGCACGGCCGTCATCGCCGCCCGGGCCTCCGAAGTCAGCGTCAGTCCGAAGTGGTCGTACACAGTGGACACCGTGCCGATCGGGTCGGCGACGAAGTCCTCGTACCGGACGTCGCAGAACTGGGCCGCGTCGTACCGCGCGCGAGCCGCGTGGAACTCGTCGGCGCCGCGGGCCCACAGGTCGAGCTGGGACCGGCCGATGACCTCGCCGCGGAACTTCGTCGACCAGCCTTCGGCCGCCTTCTCGGCGAGGCTGCACATCGAGCCCATGATCGTGCGCGGCGCGCGGTGGGTCTGGATCACCAGCGCGTCCGGGTACGCCGCCATCAGCGCGTCCAGGGCGAAGAGGTGGCTGGGGTTCTTGAGCACCCACCGCTTGCCCGCGTCCGGCAGCCCGATGAGCTGCAGGTTCCGCCGGTGGCGGGCGTAGGCGTCGGTCCAGTCCTGCTTCGCGAGCCAGCGCGAGTAGCGCGGCACGTGCGCGAGGCACTCGAACGACAGCGACCGCATCGACTGGCGCAGCAGCTGCCAGCACTCCTCGACCTGGTCCGCGGACATGTGGTGCACGCCCATGAACTCCGGGTGTTCGACGTGGTGGCGTTCGTAGCCGGCCTGGATCCCTTGGTACACGGGGTTGTCCGCCCACGTCTCCCGCGGCGGCCGCGGCTGCGGGACCTCGGCGAGCCAGACCTCGAGGCCCTGGTGGCCCGGGTCCTCGGCGAGCAGCCGGTGCAGCGCCGTCGTGCCGGTGCGCGGCAGGCCGGTGACGAAGATCGGCCGCTCGATCGCCACCGAAGCCGACGCCGGGTGCTGCTTCCAGCCCGCCTCGCTGAGCAACCGGGCGACGAGCGCGCCGCGCAGCATCGCCCGGTGCACCTTGTTGCCGAACGGCGTGAGGTCCTCGTCGGCCTCGTACGACTCCAGCAGCACGCGCAGGCCTTCGACGTACTCTTCGTCGCCGAAGTCGGCGAGCCCGGTGAGCTTGGTGGCCGACGCGTGCAGGTCCTCGACGGTGCCGACGTCTTCGCGGCCGGGGAGCATGGATCCTCCTAGTGGTGGTACTCGCCGCCGTTGACGTCGAGGCACTGCCCGGTGATCGCGCGCGCCATCGGCGAGGCGAGGAACACCACGGCGTCGGCGATTTCGTCGGGCTCCGGCAGCTTTCGCAGGTCTATTGTGGACGCGGTCTCGGCGTAGACCTCTTCCGGCGTGATGCCGCGTTCCTTGGCCAGGTAGGCGAAGTACCACTTGAGGTTCGGCGCCCAGATGTAGCCCGGCGCGATGGTGTTGACGCGCACGCCGTCCGGGCCCAGCTCGCTGGCGAGACTCTGCGAGAGCGACAGCAGCGCCGACTTCGCCATCTTGTACGCGCCGAACGTGCGCCGCGAGTGCCGCAGCACCGCCGAGTTGATCATCACCAGCGAGCCCTTGCTCTCCTTGAGCGCGGGCAGGAACAGCCGGGTCAGCCGCAGCACCGAAATCCCGGCCGTTTCGAACCCGGCCCGGACGGCGTCGAGGTCCACAGTGGCCAAATCGGTCAGCGGTGGGACGGCGAAGGCGTTGTGCACCACCGTGTCCACCCGGCCGAAGGCTTCGACCGCCGCACTCACCAAGTGCACGGCGGAGTCCTCGTCGTCGATGTCGGTCCGGACCGCGACGGCGCGCCGGCCGAGGTCGGTGACCTCCTTGGCGACCTCGGTCAGCCGCGACTCGGTGCGCGCCGCGAGCACGACGTCGGCACCGGCCAGCGCGCTGCGCACGGCGATCGACCGGCCGAGCCCCGGGCCGATGCCCGATACCACGACCACCTTGCCCTGCAACAGGTTCTCCACGCTCACCCCAGCATCCGGGCGGCGACGGCGTCCTGCCGGGCCGCGATCCGCGCCGCCCACTCGGCCGGCGTCACGCGCGCTTCTCCGTAGTGGGGCAGCCGGTCGGGCAGCTCGTCCACCTTGACGATCTCGACGACCGGCCCGTCGTCCGGACCGAGGTCGCGCGCGAGCCGCTGCCAGCGGATCTGGACGTACCCGCGGTCGTGCCCGGTGCGCTCCAGCCAGTTCGCCACGCCGGGGTCGCGCTCGCTGATGACGAACCGGATCTTGCCGTCCGGGTCGACGCGGGCCTGGTCGGCGGTGAGGCTCGTCTGGTGGTTGATGTAGTCGAGCGAGACGTACCAGAGGCTGCCGAGCTGGATGCCCTGGTACGGCGCGTCGGCACAGCGCGGCACGGTGACGACCATGGCCTCTTCGTCGCCGAGCTCGTAGTGCCCGGCCGAGGAGAACTGCGTGGTCAGCCCGCCCGGTGTCGAGCGCGGCTCGGTCATCGTGTTCACCGGCAGGTTGTCGTAGAACCACTTCGGGAAGGCCAGGAACGTCCTGAGCCGGCTCAGCAGGATCTTGCCGGTGACGCCGTAGCGCTTCGCGAGCGCGGAGCGGTCCGGCACCGGCGGCGCCTGGCCGGCGGTGTCGACGCACTGGATGCGGATCTCGCCGCGCTTCTCGGCCGCCCAGTCGCTGTGGACCTCGCGGACGACGAGCATCGACGAGCCCTCGCCGAGGACGAAGTAGTTCGGCCCGGGCTCCTCGCGCGCCGGGCCGAAGCGCAGCTCGAACCGGCCGTCTTCGCCGATTTCGATCGCGCGGTCGTCGAACGCGGCGAGGCTGTCGGGCACCACCACCGGCGAGTAGTCGCCGTTGAGGATCTGGAAGCTCAGGTCGGCGGTGGTCCCGCGGACGCCGGTGACCAGATACTCGCGGTCGGCGCGGATGTTCGCGTTGAAGTACAGCGTGTCCGGGTTGTCCAGGCCCATCTTCGTGTACGGCCCGGTGGACGCCGTGAAGTACGGGAAGTCGCGCTGGTAGGCCCACGCCATCTGCAGCGACGCGCGAATGCTGCCGGCGAGGTAGTCGTAGCCCTCGAGGAGGCCCTGCTCGGTCTGCGCCGGCGGGGCTTGCGCGATCAGCTTCTCGGCCTCGGCGATCGCGTCGGCGAACGGCCGGGTCAACGAGAACTCGTTCTCGATCATGCCGGAACGGCCCAGCGGTTCGCGAGCAGCCGGAAGCCCGGGGTGTCCTTCCACGAGAGCATCGACTCGTACGTCCGGACGTAGCCGATGTGCGTCATCCGCCAGGCGCCGTCGGCCTCGCGGCGGTAGGTGTCCTCGTAGAACGCGGCGCCCTCGATGATCACCTTGTGCTCGGGCACGATGACCTTGTCGGTGAACGACCAGCGCCCGGTCGCGGTGTCGCCGTCGACCTCGATCTCGGGCTGACCTGCGTGGTGGACGGTGATGATGCCGTTGCCGAGGCTCTCGGTGAGGAACGCGACGATGGCGTCACGCCCTTCGAAGTGCTTCCCGTCCTCACCGGTCGCGCGGGTCCCGTAGTCGGCCGTGGCGTCGGCGGCGAAGGTGTCGGCCACCTCGTCCCACTGCTTCAGGTCGACCGCGCGGAGGTAGCGGTACTTCAGCCGGCGGATCTCTTCGAGTACGACCAGGTCCATCGTCCCAGGATCGCGCACCGCTTGACCGATGACAAGAACATGTTCTACTTTTTTCCGGTGTCCGTGACCTCGTACGAGCTCTCGCACCTGGCCGCGCTCGAAGCGGAGGCCGTGCACGTCTTCCGTGAGGTCGCGGCGACCTTCGAACGCCCGGTGCTGCTCTTCTCCGGCGGCAAGGACTCCGTGGTGATGCTGCACGCCGCCGCGAAGGCCTTCTGGCCGGCGCCGCTGCCCTTCCCGGTGCTGCACGTCGACACCGGCCACAACTTCGACGAGGTGCTGCGCTTCCGCGACGAAACCGTCTCCGCCTTGAACCTCCGGCTGGAGGTGGCGAGGGTGCAGGACGACCTCGACGCCGGCCGCGTCGTCGAGGAGACCGGTCCGGGGGCCAGCCGCAACCGGCTGCAGACCGTGACGCTGCTGCGGGCCATCCGCGAGGGCCGCTTCGACGCCGTGTTCGGCGGTGCCCGCCGCGACGAGGAGAAGGCCCGCGCGAAGGAACGCGTGTTCAGCTTCCGCGACGAGCACGGCCAGTGGGACCCGCGGGCGCAGCGCCCGGAGCTGTGGAACCTCTACAACGGGCGGCACCGGCGCGGCGAGCACATCCGCGTCTTCCCGCTGTCGAACTGGACCGAGCTGGACATCTGGCAGTACATCCGCGACGAGCGGATCGCGCTGCCGCCGCTGTACTACGCCCACCGGCGCCCGGTCGTGCAGCGCGACGGCATGCTGCTGGCGGCGACGCGGTTCCTGTCCCTTGTGGACGGCGAGAAGCCGTACGAGGCGACCGTGCGCTTCCGGACCGTCGGCGACGCGACGTGCACCGGCTGCGTCGAGTCGTCGGCGGCGACACCGTCCGAAGTGGTCGCCGAGGTGGCCGCCACCCGCGTCACCGAACGCGGCGCGACGCGAGCCGACGACCGGATTTCCGAAGCAGGCATGGAAGACCGCAAGCGAGAGGGCTACTTCTGATGCAGCTGCTGAGGATCGCCACGGCGGGCAGCGTGGACGACGGCAAGTCCACGCTGATCGGGCGGCTGCTGTTCGACTCGAAGGCGATCTTCACCGACCAGCTCGCCGCCGTCGAACGCGCCAGCCGGGAGCGCGGCGGGGACTACCCGGACCTCGCGCTGCTCACCGACGGCCTGCGCGCCGAACGCGAGCAGGGCATCACCATCGACGTCGCGCACCGCTACTTCGCCACGCCCAAGCGGAAGTTCATCATCGCGGACACGCCGGGGCACCTGCAGTACACACGGAACATGGTGACCGGCGCGTCGACAGCCGACCTGGCGCTGGTCCTCGTCGACGCGCGCAAGGGCGTCCTCGAGCAGTCGCGGCGGCACGCGTTCCTCGCGTCGCTGCTCGGGATCGGGCACCTCGTGGTGTGCGTGAACAAGATGGACCTCGTCGACTGGTCTCACGATCGGTTCGACGAGATCCGCGAAGAGTTCCGGCGGTTCGCGATGAAGCTCGACGTCGCCGACCTGACGTTCGTGCCGGTTTCGGCGCTGCACGGCGACAACGTCGTCCACCGCAGCGCGAGCATGCCCTGGTACGAAGGGACTTCGCTGCTGCACCAGCTGGAGGAGGTGCACGTCGCGTCCGACCGCAACCTGATCGACGCGCGGTTCCCGGTGCAGTACGTCATCCGCCGGTCGGACTTCCGCGGCTACGCGGGCACCATCGCCGGCGGCGTGTTCAAGCCGGGCGACGAGGTCGTGGCGCTGCCGTCGGGGATCACCTCCCGGGTGCGCGCGGTGTGGGGCCCGGGCGGGACGCCGCTCGCCGAGGCCTTCACCGGGCAGGCGGTGGCGGTCGAGCTGGCCGACGACCTCGACCTGGGCCGGGGCGCGATGCTGTGCCGGCCCGGCAACCGCGCGGAGTCGGCCCGCGAGGTGGACGCGCTGGTGTGCTGGTTCTCGCCGCGAGCTTCGCTGACGCCGGGGGCTTCCTACGTCGTCCGGCACACGACGACCGAGACGCGGGGTACGGTCGAGCGGCTGGAGTACCGCCTCGACGTGACGACGCTGCACCGTGACTCCGCGGAGTCGTTGTCCTTGAACGACATCGGCCGGATCCGGTTGCGCACGCGCGCGCCGCTGCTGTTCGACCCGTACCGCCGCAACCGCGCCACGGGCGGGTTCCTGCTGGTGGACGAGCACACGGGCGACACGGTCGCGGCGGGCATGATCACCGGCGCTCCTCTGTCCCCGGTCGTCTGGCACACCGCGGCGGTCCGCCGCGAGGACCGCCCGACCCGCGGCGCGACGGTGTGGCTGACCGGGCTGTCGGCGTCGGGCAAGTCGTCGGTGGCGGTGGAGCTGGAGCGCCGCCTGGTCGCGGCGGGCCGCCCGGCGTACCTCCTGGACGGCGACAACCTGCGCCACGGGCTGAACGCGGGCTTGGGCTTCAGCCCCGAGGACCGCGCGGAGAACGTCCGGCGGGTGGCGGAGGTGGCCCGCCTGTTCGCGGACGCGGGCGTGGTGGCGATCGCGTCGCTGATCAGCCCGTACGCGTCGGATCGTGCTTCGGCACGGGCGATTTCCGGAGACCTGCCGTTCGTGGAGGTCTTCGTGGACACGCCCCTCGAAGTGTGCGAGGCACGGGACCCGAAGGGGATGTACGCGAAGGCGCGCGCCGGGGAGATTCGTGGGTTCACAGGGATCGATGCGCCGTACGAGCGGCCGTCTTCGCCGGACCTGGTGCTCCACCCGGCGGACGGCGACCCGGCGGCGATGGCCGCGGCGATCCAGGCCCTGCTGGACGACCTCGGCTAGCCGGCTTCGAGCGCGAAGAACAGGAAGCTCGGGAAGGTGTCGAGCACGTCGAAGTCATCGGGGAACAGCTCGCGGGCTTCCGGCACCGGATGGGGTTCGCTGAGGACGGAGATCGAGAAGCCGGCCGCGGTGAAGGCGTCGGTCATCGCGTGCAGCGGCTTGTTCCAGAACGTCATCTGCGCGACCTGGCCGTGCAGGTCGAACTCGTCGGTCCACGTGTAGGACGCGAAGTAGTCGGGCCGGGGACCGGCCTGGCGGTGCACGAGGTTGATCATGAACGGGTGGTTGACCGAGGCGATGAGCCGGCCGCCGGTCTTCAGCACGCGCCGAAGCTCGGCGAGAGTCGGCCCCCAATCCTCGAGGTAGTGCAACACCAGGGACGCGATGACGTCGTCGAACGCGTTGTCGGGAAAGGGCAGCGGGGCGGCGAGGTCGGCGACCCGCAGGTCAGCGTCGGCGCCGAGCCGCTTCCGCGCGTGCTCCAGCATTCCGGCGCTCTGGTCGATTCCGGTGACCGCGGCGCCCCGCTCGCGCAGCGCCGCGAACAGCGGGCCCGAGCCGCAGCCGGCGTCGAGGATCCGCCGTCCGGCCACGTCGCCGGCGAGGGCCAGGGTGGCGGGCCGTTCGTAGTAGGCGTTCATGAGGCTGGTCTCGTTCTCGGCCGTGTACGCCTCGGCGAATTCGTCGTATGCGGCAACCGGAGTCATGGGACCCATCCTGCCAGAATCAGCCCGCCGGCGTCACGAAGCCCGAGTCGTACGCCCGGATCACCGCCTGCGTCCGGTCCCGCGCGCCGAGCTTCGCCAGCACGTTCCCCACGTGCGTCTTCACCGTCTGGATCCCGAGGTACAGCTCGCCCGCGATCTCCACATTGGACAGACCGCCCGCCATCAGCCGCAGCACCTCGCGTTCCCGCTCGGTCAGGGCCACGCTCGCCAGCCCGTCACCGGAAGGCGCGTGCCGGGCCGCGAGGCGGCGGATCGCCGCCGGGAAGAGCAGGGACTCGCCCGTCACCACCGTCCGGATCGCCGCCACGATCTCCTCCGGCCGCGCCCGCTTGAGGAGGAACCCGCTGGCGCCCGCGACCAGCGCGTCGTACACGTAGTCGTCGTTCTCGAAGGTCGTCACCACGATCACCTTCGGCGGACTGTCCACCGTGGACATCAGGTGTGTGGTGGCCCGGATCCCGTCCACCGCGGGCATCCGCACGTCCATCAGCACGACGTCCGGGCGCAGCCGGGCCACCAGCCCGGGCACCTCGGCGCCGTCGGCGGCC
This sequence comes from Amycolatopsis sp. cmx-4-37, assembly GCA_049998055.1. Taxonomy (GTDB): domain Bacteria; phylum Actinomycetota; class Actinomycetes; order Mycobacteriales; family Pseudonocardiaceae; genus Amycolatopsis. Next base: position 1,138,125 of record JAEBEK010000001.1, read on the forward strand.
TCCCCCACCACCGAAAGCCCGTCCTCGCTGTCGATGATCGCCCGCAGCCCGGCGCGGATCAGCGGCTCGTCGTCGACCAGCAGCACGCCGACCCTCATCGCCCGCTCCCCCACGGCACCCGCACCACGACCTCCCACCGCTCGTCCACCGGCCCGGCCGACAGCTCGCCGCCGAGCACTTCGACCCGCTCGGTCATCCCGCGCAGGCCGCGGCCGCCGCCGGCGCGGCCGGAGCCGGTCCCCAGCGGGTTGGCGACCCGGGCGACCAGGCCGTGCGCCGCGACGTCGACGACCACCGTCACCGGGACCCTACCGGCGTGGCGCACCGCGTTGGTCAGGCATTCCTGCAGGATCCGGTACACCTCGCGCGACACCACCGCGGGCACCGCGGCCAGGTCGCCGCCGATCTCCGCGGTGACGTCGGTGCCGGCGAGCCGGGTCGTTTCGAGCAGCGTCGCCAAGCCGGTCAGCCCCGGTTGCGGCGTCCGGCCCGCCGCCTCGTCCCGCAGCAGCCCGAGGACGTGGTCGAGGTCGTCGAGGGCCGTGCGGGCGGACTCCTCGATCGCGCCGAGCGCGCGTTCGGTGAAGTCCGGGTCCGTGCGCAACGTCCGCCGGGCGGCGCCGGCCTGGACGGTGACGACGCTCAGCGCGTGCCCGACCGAGTCGTGCAGCTCCCGGGCCAGGCGGTTGCGCTCGGCGAGCTGCCCGGTCCGCCGTTCCAGCTGGGCGATCCGGTCGGCGGGGGTGCTGCCGAGCAGCCGGCCCGCGGCCCGGCGCAGCCCGCCGCCGATCGCCGCGACGGCGTAGACCAGCAGCACCACACCGAGCGCGAACACGACGGGCAGCCACACCGAAGGCCAGCCGGTCGGCACGGTGACCTCGGCGCCTTCGGCGGTCTGGACGAGGTGCCCGGTGAACACGGCGCTGATCGAGACCCCGATGGCGACGGGCGCGGCGAGGCTGAAGAAGCTGACCACGAACCCGGCGACGACGTGCAGCACGAACATCGCGGCGGCCCGCCGGCGGCCCGGCCGGGTGCGGGGTTTCGCGGGGGCGTCCGGCACGGGGTCGTCGAGCAGTTCCCGGACGGCGGTGGACTCGAGGACGTGCACGGCGGGCAGGAACGCGGTCCCGGCGAGCACGACCAGGGTGAGCAGGCCGCCGACGAGGGTCGCGCGCCCGACGGTGGTGACGAAGGGCAGCAACGACGGCACGGCGACCGCGGAGAACAGCAGGTAGGGCACGCTGATGGCCCCGCCGAGGACGAGGTACACCCAGCGGCGGTAGGTCGCCTTGCCGGTCAGGGGGCGGAGTACGCGCACCGGCCGATCTTCGCAGGCGGTCCCGGTGCGCGCCTCCCCCTCGCGGTGGAGCGGTCGTGAGTGAGAAACAGTGTCAGAACACTGTTTCTCACTCACGACCGGCGCCGGCTCAGTAAGCGACGTTGCGCGTCTCGGTGCGAGCCGCGGTGAAGCCGTTCACCCACAAGGACTGCACCTTCGCCGCCTCGCCCGCGGAAGGCTTCGCGTTCTTGCACGCCGTCCCCGGGCCGTGGCCGGACATCAGCTCCGTGCACGGTCCCGTGTAGTGGTCCGGCAGACCCAGGTTGTGGCCCAGCTCGTGCGCCGCGATGCGGGTCGGGTCGAAGCCCTCGGCCACCTGGCTCGTGTCCAGGTAGATGTCGCCGCGGCCGTGGCCGTTCGTGTTCGTGTACGAACCGCCGCTGTGGATCTCGTGGAACTTGATCGTCGCGCCCGACGTGCGCTTGACCAGCTTCACGTCGGTGACGGCGGCGTTCCAGTTGGCCGCGCCCTGGTCGATCTGGGCGAGGTAGTCCGGCGCGCCCGATGAGCTGTAGTACAGCGTCGTGACCGCAGCCGCCGAAGCGCCGGGCGCCACCGCGAGCCCCAGGCCCAGCGGGGCCGCGAGGGCCGTGGCCAGCGCCACGACCCGGCCGATCGCGCGTCCGTTCATCGTGTCTCCTTCGTCCGGTTTAGAGAACACTTCACCGTGGTTCGCGCGGTCAGGTTAGAAGTCCACCGACAACTCCGTCCACGGCCGAAAGTAGCTCCCTCGCGAGAGGGAGCCCGGTCCCGCCGCCGCATGAGCCGTCCGGCCCGGCCGCCGTGGTCTGCTTCGCGGCATGGACGTCTTGCTGGGCCTGCTGACCCTCCCGCTGTACGCGCTCGTGCTGTGGCCGCTCGTGGTCGCGTCGCGACGGGTCCTCGGGGTCCGGATCGGCGCCGTCCGCGCGCTGTGCGGCGCCGGGTTCGGCTGGCTCGTCGCGGGCGGCATCGGCCAGGCGTTCCCGGTGTCCCTGCTGCACCACGGCGGCGCCGCCGTCGGCCTGCTGATCCCGTTGGCGGGCAGCGCTTTCCTCGCGACGCTGATCTTCCTGTTCGTCGCCGAACTGGCCCTGCCGAGCGGGTTCCGGCCGCGCTCGCTGCGCGCCAAGGTCTCCCGCGCGCACCGGTATTCGCAGATCAGCCGGATCGCCGTGAAGCACGGCCTCGGCCGCTACCTCGCCGGCCGCCGCGACCCCGATCTCGCGCCGGGACGGCACGCCAAGCTCGCCCGGTCACTGCGCCGCGCGCTGGAAGAGGGCGGCGTGACGTTCGTGAAGCTCGGCCAGCTGCTTTCGACGCGCGCGGACCTGCTGCCGCCGGTGTTCGTCGACGAGCTCGGCAAGCTCCAGGACCAGGTGGCACCCGCGAAGGCCGACGCCGTGTGGGCGGTGCTGACGGCCGAGCTCGGCGGCTCGCCCGACGACGTCTTCGCCGAGTTCGACCCCGAACCGCTGGCCGCCGCGTCGGTCGCGCAGGTCTACCGGGCCCGGCTGCGCAGCGGCGAGGACGTCGTGGTCAAGGTCCAGCGCCCGGGCGTGCGCGAGCAGGCCGAACGCGACGTCGACATCGTCCGGCGCGTCGCCGCGGCCCTGGAGGACCGCGCGGACTGGGCGCGCTCCCTCGGGGTCGCCGAGCTCGCCGACGGCTTCGCCGAGGCGCTGGCCGAGGAGCTCGACTTCACCATCGAAGCCCGCAACATCACCGCCGTCGCCGCGACGTCGCACCCGGACGTCGTCCTGCCGACCGTCCACAAAGCACTGTCCACCGAGCGCGTCCTCGTCATGTCCCGATTGGACGGCAAGCCCCTCGACACGGCGCCGGCGGCCGACCGCAAGCGGCTCGCGCGGTCGCTCCTGCGGTGCCTGCTCGACCAGGTGATGGTCGGCGGCGTCTTCCACGCCGACCCGCACCCGGGCAACCTCATGGTCCTGCCCGACGGCCGCCTGGGGCTGCTCGACTTCGGCTCGGTCGGCCGGCTCGACGCGGGGCTGCGCGGCGGCCTGCAGAACCTGGTACTGGCGCTGGACCGCGGCGACCCGGCCGCCCTGCGCGACGGGCTGCTGGAGATCGTCGACCGCACCGGCGACATCGACGAGCAGCGCCTCGAACGCGCTCTCGGCGCCCTGGTCGCCAAGCACTTCGGGCCGGGCCGCGCCGCCGGCCTCGATCTGTTCACCGGTTTGTTCCGGGTGGTCGCGGACTTCCGGCTGAGCGTGCCGCCGCCGGTCGCCGCGGTGTTCCGCGCGCTCGCCACGGTGGAGGGGACGCTGGCCGCGCTGGATCCCGCGTTCGACGTCGTGGCCGAGTCGCGCGCGTTCGCCGTCGAGCAGGTCGGCGCCCGCCTGCGGCCGGACTCGCTGCGCGGCACCGCGATCAACGAAGTCATGGCACTGCTGCCGGTGCTGCGCCGGCTCCCCCGCCGCGTCGACCGCATCGGCGCGGCCCTGGAGGAAGGCCGGCTGTCGGTGAACGTCCGGCTGTTCTCCGACGAGCGCGACCGGTCCGTGGTCACGGAACTGGTCCACGAGGTCCTGCTGGCGTTCGTCGGCGCGGCAACCGGGCTGATGGCGGTACTCCTGCTGACCGGCAACGGCGGCCCACGCATCGCGGCGGACCTGACACTGCACCAGGTCTTCGGCTACAACCTGCTGGTGATCAGCGCACTGGTGGGGCTGCGGCTGCTGTTCGTCGTCTTCCGGCGCTCCGGACGGCGGTCACGATCAGACCGATGAGGCGGGCCCAGCAGCCGCACCCGGTCGCTTCCGCCGATTCGTCCACCTGTCATGAGGCCGGTGTTACCCCGTCCGGGGTGCGTACATGATCACCGCGACCCCCGCCAAGCACAGCAACGCGCCGATCACGTCGTAGCGGTCCGGGCGGTAACCGTCCGCCACCATTCCCCAAGCCAGCGATCCCGCCACGAACACGCCGCCGTACGCCGCGAGGATGCGGCCGAAGTGGGCGTCCGGCTGGAGCGTCGCCACGAAGCCGTACACGCCCAGCGCCAGCAGTCCGCCGCCGATCCACAGCCAGCCACGGTGTTCGCGGACGCCCTGCCAGACCAGCCACGCGCCGCCGATCTCGCAGACCGCCGCGGCCAGGAACAGGAGGATCGACCGCACAACCACCCCGGGATACTAGCTTTCGTGCCGTTCACGCTGAGTCATCCCGCCGCCGTGCTCCCACTGGCGAGACGACCGCTCGTGACCTCCGCGCTCGTCGCCGGGTCCGTCGCGCCGGACGTCTTCTGGTTCGTGCCGCGGCTGCCCGGTGTGGGCCTGACCAAGACCCACGAACTCTTCTCGGCGCTCTGGCTCGACCCGCTGATCGCCCTGGTCCTGCTGGCCGTGTTCCACGTGCTCCTGAAGCGGCCGCTCCTGGCCCTCGCGCCCCGGCCACTGGCCGGACGGCTCCCCCGCGGCTTCACCTGGCGGCGGCCGGGATGGATCGGCCTCTCGCTGGTCATCGGCGCCGTCACGCACGTCGGTTGGGACGCCTTCACCCACGAAAGCGGCGGGTTTCCGTTCCTGCGGATCCCGCTGGTCACCGGCGTCGACGTCGGACGGCTGATCCAGCTCGTCAGCACGATCGCCGGGGCCGGGATCCTCGCGTGGTGGCTCGTGCGCTGGTACCGCACCGCGCCCACCGGACCCGCGCCAAGACCCACTCGCCACCGCGCGCCCGTGACGGCCTTCCTGGCGATCGGCACCCTCGGCGGTGTGCTCGCGCAGGTGCTGCCCTTCCTCGCCCACCACGACCCGATGACGCGCGCGGGCGTCGTCGGCAACGCGACCTACCTCGCGGTCACCGGCGCCGGCAGCGGTTTCCTCGCCGCGCTCGTCCTGTACGCACTGGCCTGGCACGCGCGGTACAGGCCGTTATACACAAAGCGGGCCACCTCGGAAGGTGACCCGCTCGATGCGAAACTCAGACGGTGAAGCCGAGGGCGCGCAGCTGCTCGCGGCCGTCCTCGGTGATCTTCTCCGGGCCCCACGGCGGCATCCAGACCCAGTTGATCCGGAAGTCCTTGACCAGGCCGCCGGAGGTCAGCGCCGCCGACGTCTGGTCCTCGATGACGTCGGTCAGCGGGCAGGCCGCCGAGGTGAGCGTCATGTCGATCGTGGCCGTGTTGTCCGGCTCGACGCGGATGTCGTAGACCAGGCCCAGGTCGACGACGTTGATGCCGAGCTCCGGGTCGACGACGTCGCGCATGGCTTCCTCGACGTCCTCGAGCTTGGCGAGGTCGAGGTCCTGCGTGGCCGTGGTCTCCGCGTCGAGGTCGGCGGCCGTACGGCCCTCACGAGCGGCAGTGGCGGTTTCTTCGGTCATGCGTTCTCAGCTCCACTGGTGGTCCGGGCGACGGCGTCCTTGAAAGCCATCCAGCCGAGGAGGGCGCACTTGACGCGGGCGGGGTACTTCGCGACGCCCGCGAAGGCGATCCCGTCCTCCAGCACGTCCTCGTCCGGCTCGATCTTTCCCTTGCCCTGCATCAGTTCGACGAAGGCGTCCATGGTGGTGAACGCCTCCTCAAGCGTGTGGCCGACGACGAGATCCGTCAAGACCGAAGTCGAGGCCTGGCTGATCGAGCAGCCCTGGCCGTCGTAGGAGACGTCGGCGACCTTCCCGTCGTCGAGCTTGACCCGCAGCGTCACCTCGTCGCCGCAGGTCGGGTTGACCTGGAACGACTCGGCATCGAACGGGTCGCGCAGGCCGCGCCCGTGCGGGTTCTTGTAGTGGTCCAGGATGATCTCCTGGTACATGTTCTCCAGGTTCACTGCTTCTCCAGCTTCACTGCGCCACCCCGAAGAACTTCTGCGCCTCGCGCACGCCCGCCACCAGGGCGTCCACTTCGGACAGCGTGTTGTACAGGTAGAACGACGCGCGCACGGTCGCCTGGGCGCCGCAGGCCCGGTGCAGCGGCCACGCGCAGTGGTGGCCGACGCGGACGGCGATGCCGAGGCTGTCGAGCACCTGGCCGGCGTCGTGCGGGTGCACGCCGTCGATCACGAACGACACGGTCGCGCCACGGTCCGCCAGGTCCGTCGGCCCGATGATCCGGACACCCGGGATCGCGCCGACGCCTTCGAGGGCCGCCGCGGCCAGCTCGTGTTCGTGGGCCGCGATCCGGTCCATGCCGATGGCCGAGAGGTAGTCGACGGCCGCGCCGAGGCCGATGGCCTGCGACGTCATCGGCACGCCGGCCTCGAACCGCTGCGGCGGCGGCGCGAAGGTCGAGCCCTCCATGCGGACCATCTCGATCATCGACCCGCCGGTGAGGAACGGCGGCATGGCCGACAGCAGCTCGGTGCGCCCGTAGAGGACACCGATGCCGGACGGGCCGAGCATCTTGTGCCCGGAGAACACCGCGAAGTCGACACCCAGCGCGTGGAAGTCCACCGGGAAGTGGGGAACCGACTGACACGCGTCGAGCACGGTCAGCGCTCCGACGGCGTGAGCCTTCTCGACCAGGAACGACACCGGGTTGACCGTGCCGAGCACGTTGGACTGGTGCGCGAACGCGACCACCTTGGTGCGCGGCGTGATCAGCTCGTCCACATCGGACAGATCCAGCCGGCCCTCGGGCGTCACCTTGAACCACTTCAGCGTCGCCCCGGTCCGCTGGCACAACTGCTGCCACGGCACGAGGTTCGCGTGGTGCTCCATCTCGGTGATGACGATCTCGTCACCCGGGCCGACCACGAAGCGCGAAGCCTCCGGACCGGCGGTGGTGGCGTTGCTCATCGAATACGCGACGAGGTTGATGCCCTCGGTCGCGTTCTTCGTGAACACCAGCTCTTCGGGGTCGGCGCCGACGAACTCGGCGATCTTCGCCCGAGCGGACTCGTACGCGTCCGTCGCTTCTTCCGACAGCTGGTGCGCGCCGCGGTGGACGGCGGCGTTCGACGTGAAGACGTAGTCACGTTCGGCATCGAACACCGCGGTCGGACGTTGTGACGTCGCCCCGGAGTCCAAGTACACCAAGGGTTTCCCGTCGCGGACGGTGCGCGACAGGATGGGGAAGTCGGCCCTCAGGGCCGCCACGTCGAGTGGCACAGAGCTGGCCGAGGTGGTGGTCATCGGGCCGACTCCTCTCTTCTCGGTGTAGTGAGACGTGTCAGAGCGCGGCCGGCTCGGGCTTGCCGGCGTACTTGACGTAGCCGTGCTCCTCCAGCTCGTCCGCCAGCTCCTTGCCGCCCGACTCGACGATCTGGCCGCCGGCGAAGACGTGCACGAAGTCCGGCGTGATGTGCCGCAGGATCCGGGTGTAGTGCGTGATCAGCATGACGCCGACCTCGCTCGAAGCCTTGTACGCGTTCACGCCCTCGGACACGACGCGCAGGGCGTCGACGTCGAGACCGGAGTCGGTCTCGTCGAGGATGGCGAACTTCGGCTTGAGCAGCGCCAGCTGCAGGATCTCGTGGCGCTTCTTCTCGCCGCCGGAGAAGCCTTCGTTGACCGAGCGCTCGGCGAACTCCTGCGAGATCTCGAGCTTGCCCATCTCCTCCTTGACCTCCTTGACCCACAGGCGAAGCTTGGGGGCCTCGCCGCGGACCGCGGTGGCCGCGGTGCGGAGGAAGTTGGACATGGACACGCCGGGAACCTCGACCGGGTACTGCATGGCCAGGAACAGGCCGGCGCGGGCGCGCTCGTCGACGCTCATCTCGAGCACGTTCTCGCCGTCGAGCAGCACCTCGCCGGAGGTCACCTGGTACTTCGGGTGACCGGCGATCGCGTAGGACAGGGTGGACTTGCCGGAGCCGTTGGGGCCCATGATCGCGTGGGTCTCGCCCGACTTGATCGTCAGGTTCACGCCCTTGAGGATCTCCTTGGCGCCTTCGTCGGTGTCGACCGAGGCGTGCAGGTCCTTGATTTCCAGGGTAGCCATTCTTCGATTCCTAAAGTCTGCGGTGGACGGCGTCAGGCGCCAACGGCTTCGAGCTCGGCCTCGATCGCGGCTTCGAGGCGCTCGCGCACCTCGGGTACGTCGATCTTCACCAGGATCTCGTGGAAGAACCCGCGCACGACCAAGCGGCGAGCGGCTTCTTCGGCGATCCCGCGCGACTGCAGGTAGAACAACTGCTCGTCGTCGAACCTTCCCGTCGCGCTCGCGTGGCCGGCGCCTTCGATCTCGCCGGTCTCGATCTCCAGGTTCGGCACCGAGTCCGCGCGGGCGCCGGGGGTGAGCACCAGGTTGCGGTTGAACTCGTAGGTGTCGGTGGCCTCGGCCGCGGCCCGGATCAGCACGTCGCCGATCCACACCGTGTGCGCGCCCTCACCCTGCAGCGCGCCCTTGTAGCCCACCCGCGACTTGCAGTTCGGCACCGCGTGGTCGACGAAGAGGCGGTGCTCCTGGTGCTGGCCGCCGTCGGCGAAGTAGACGCCGAGCATGTCGACGTCGCCGCCCTTGTCGGTGAAGGTCGCCGTCGGCGAGACGCGGACCAGGTCACCGCCCAGGGTGATCACGGTGTGCCGCAGCGCGGCGTCGCGGCCCAGCTTCAGGTGCTGCTCGGAGACGTGCACGGCGTCGTCGGCCCAGTCCTGGACGCTGACCACGGTGACCTTGGCGCCGTCGCCGATGACGAACTCGACGTTGTCGGCGTAGGTGCCGGAGCCGACGTGGTCGAGGACGACGACGGCTTCGGCGAACGCCTCGGCGCGGACCTGCAGGTGCCCGTAGGCGACCTGGTCCACACCCGGGCCGTGGATGCGCAGCACCGACGGCTTGGACGCCTTCGTCTCCTTGGGCACCGTCACGACGGTGGCCTTGGTGAACGAGGAGTAGGCCTGCGCCGCGATGCGGTCGCTCGGGACGCCGGCCTGGCCGAGGCGCGAGTCGTCGCGGCCGACGGTCTCGATGGTCAGCTCGGGGGCGGCGTCGGCTTCCAGGGTGATCTCGCCGGTGGCGGGCGCGCTGCCGTCGTGCAGGCCGCGCAGCCGCTTCATCGGCGTGAAGCGCCAGTTCTCCTCACGCCCGCCGGGGACCTCGAAGGCCTCGACGTCGTAGGAGGTGAAGCGCTCCGCGCGGGAGGCCGCCGGAATGACGGCCCCCTCGCGAAGCGACTCAGAAACGTTGTTCTCGGTAACCGACATGACTAGCCGACGGACCCTTCCATCTGGAGCTCGATCAGGCGGTTCAGCTCGAGCGCGTACTCCATCGGCAGCTCGCGCGCGATGGGCTCGACGAACCCGCGCACGATCATCGCCATCGCCTCGGCCTCGTCGAGGCCGCGCGACATCAGGTAGAACAGCTGCTCTTCGCTGACCTTCGACACCGTGGCCTCGTGACCCATGGACACCTCGTCGTTGCGGATGTCCACGTACGGGTACGTGTCCGAGCGCGAGATCGTGTCCACCAGCAGGGCGTCGCAGACGACGCTGGAGCGCGAGTGGTGCGCCCGCTTCGCCACGCGGACCAGGCCGCGGTAGGAGGTGCGGCCGCCGCCGCGCGCCACCGACTTCGACACGATCGTCGAGGAGGTGTACGGCGCGAGGTGCTCCATCTTGGCGCCCGCGTCCTGGTGCTGGCCCTCGCCCGCGAACGCGACCGAGAGGACCTCACCCTTGGCGTGCTCGCCCATGAGGAAGACCGACGGGTACTTCATGGTCACCTTGGAACCGATGTTGCCGTCGATCCATTCCATGGTCGCGCCCTCTTCGCACTTGGCGCGCTTGGTGACCAGGTTGTAGACGTTGTTCGACCAGTTCTGGATGGTCGTGTAGCGGCAGCGGGCGCCCTTCTTGACGATGATCTCCACGACCGCCGAGTGCAGCGAGTCGGACTGGTAGATCGGCGCCGTGCAGCCCTCGACGTAGTGCACGTACGCACCTTCGTCGACGATGATCAGGGTCCGCTCGAACTGGCCCATGTTCTCGGTGTTGATCCGGAAGTAGGCCTGCAGCGGGATGTCCACGTGCACGCCCTTCGGCACGTAGATGAACGAGCCGCCGGACCAGACCGCCGTGTTCAGCGCGGAGAACTTGTTGTCGCCGGCCGGGATGACCGAGCCGAAGTACTCCTCGAACAGCTCCGGCTGCTCCTTGAGCGCCGTGTCGGTGTCCAGGAAGAGGACGCCCTGGGCCTCGAGGTCCTCGCGGATCGAGTGGTAGACGACCTCGGACTCGTACTGCGCCGCGACACCGGCGACGAGGCGCTGCTTCTCCGCCTCGGGGATGCCGAGCTTGTCGTAGGTGTTCTTGATGTCCTCGGGCAGGTCTTCCCAGCTCGCAGCCTGCTTCTCGCTGGAGCGCACGAAGTACTTGATGTTGTCGAAGTCGATCCCGGAGAGGTCCGCACCCCAGTTGGGCATGGGCTTCTTCTCGAAGAGCTTGAGCGCCTTCAGTCGCGCTTCGCGCATCCACTCCGGCTCGGACTTCTTCCCGGAGATGTCGGTGACGACATCTTCGTTCAGCCCGCGACGGGCGCTGGCGCCCGCTTCGTCGGAGTCGGCCCAGCCGAACGCGTACTTGCCAAGGGACTCGATGGTCTCTTCCTGGCTCAGTGGCGCGGTGGTGGGAGTGCGCTGCTCGGCAGCGGCAGTCATGCGGGTTTCCCTCCATTCGGGATCCGTGCTTCGCGCCTCGGGGGCCGCGGCTCCGCCGCCCTCGAAGGCTCTGTGCTTTCCGGCTCGGGATGGGCCGGCTGACCCGCCGAAGCGGGTAAGTGGGTGGTGCACACGGAATCACCGCGTGCGATGGTCGCCAGCCGCTGGACGTGGGTGCCCAGCAGCTTCGCGAACGCCTCGGTCTCGGCCTCGCACAGCTGCGGGAACTCCGCGGCCACGTGGGCGACCGGACAGTGGTGCTGACAGAGCTGCGCTCCGACGTTGTGGCCGGGACCGGTGACGTTCTGCCCGGGGGCGGGAGCGGCGACCTGACGGGTCGACGCAGCGTAGCCTTCCCTGCTCAGCGCGGTCGCGAGGGCCTCCGCGCGCGTCGCGGGATCACTCGAACCGGTGATCGCCGCGCGGTGGGGCTCGACCAGCGAAGCGACCCGGCGCTCGGCGAAGGCGCGTACGGCGTCTTCACCGGCGTGCTCGGCGAGGAAGCGCATGGCGGAGACGGCCAGGTCGTCGTAGGCGTGCCCGAACCGGGCGCGGCCGGCCTCGGTCAGCAGGAACAGCTTGGCCGGACGACCCCGGCCCCGGGGTCCGCGGCGTGGCGCGTCCCGCGTCTCGGCTTCGCCGTCCGCGAGAAGCGCGTCGAGGTGCCGGCGGACGGCCGTCGGGCTGATCCCGAGCTGCTCGGCGACCACGACGGCGGTCATGGGACCCTGTTCCAGGAGCACCCGGGCGACCTCGTGCCGGGTCTTGCCCTCGGCGCTGACCTGCGACGGAACCGCGAGCAGCCCGGCACGCGGCACATCGCCGCCCGCCTGGTCACCCGCCTCCGTCTTTTTCACAACACAAGTGTGTCTTATTTCCCGGCGGTCGGCAAAGGCGGGGTGTCCGGCAGTGACCCGACTCACTCGAAGGCGACCCCGATACCCTGCACGCGTGGCAGTGGGTGAGCAGGACCAGCAGGCGGTGGTGATCTTGACCGAGAGCGCGCACCCCGTGACGCTTTCGCCCGTCCACCCGCTGGAGCCGCTGCCCTTGGAGGCCGACGAGCGACGCGGCCTGAACGTCGTCCGCCGCTTCGGCACGGTGGGCTCGCTCTTCCTCGCGCTCGGCTCCCTCGGCGCGGGCGCCGCCCCGGTGATCAACCCGGTGCAGGAGATCCCGGTGCTGAGGCTGTTCACCCGGATCCCGACGGTCTCGCTGGCCATCGCGATCTCCGGGATGGGCATCCTCGTGCTCAGCTGGCTGATGCTCGGGAAGTTCGCCCGGCCCGACCGCGCCCGGCTGGCGTCGCAGGGCCAGCTCGCGCGGACCATCGCGCTGTGGGTGCTGCCGCTGCTGGTCATCCCGCCGTTGTTCTCCCGCGACGTCTACAGCTACCTCGCGCAGAGCGAGATCGTGCACCGCGGCATGGACCCGTACGTCCTCGGCCCGGCCCAGGCCCTCGGCGTCGCCGACCCGTTCACCGCGGGCGTGTCGAACATGTGGCGCGAGACGCCGGCGCCGTACGGCCCCCTGGTGCTGCGCCTCGGCGGCTGGCTCGCCCCCCTGGCGGGCAACAGCATCGCCGTCGGCGTGCTCCTGCAGCGCGTGCTCGCCCTGGCCGGCGTCGTCCTCATCGTCTGGGCCCTGCCCCGGCTGGCGCGCCGCTTCGGCGTCCAGCCCGCGACCGCGCTGTGGCTCGGCGCCCTCAACCCGCTGCTGATCTTCCACTTCATCGCCGGCGCCCACAACGACGCGCTCGCCATCGGCCTGATGCTCGCCGGGCTGGAGGTCGGCATCCGGCGGCTGCCGATCCGGGTGAAGGGCGACACGCCACCACCCCTGGCGCGTGGCGAGCTGCTCTACATCGGGCTGGGCGTGGCGATCATCACGCTCGGTGTCGCCGTGAAGCTGCCCGCGCTGTTCGCCCTGCCGTTCTTCGCCGTGATGGTGGCGCGGCGCTGGCACGGCCGGCTCAAGGACCTCTTCTTCGCCGGAGCGCCGATGGCGCTGTGGTTCGGCGCCGTGCTGGTCGCCGTCTGCTTCGGCACCGGGCTCGGCTTCGGCTGGGTCGGCGCGACGTTCGACACCCCCGGCCTGGTCCGCTCCTGGATCTCCCCCACCGCCGAGCTGGCCAACCTCTCCGGCGTCCTCGGCATCGCGCTCGGCCTCGGCAACCACACCAACGGCCTCGTCCCGATCCTCGGCGCGCTCGGCTACCTGATCGCCGTCGCCATCACGTTCAAGTTCCTGTGGGACAGCTTCAAGTGGCGCTACCGGCCGATCATCGGCCTCGGCGTCTCCCTCGGCGCGGTGATGATCCTGCAGATCAACCTGCAGCCCTGGTACGTGCTGTGGGCGGTGATCCCGCTGGCCGCCGCGGCCGGGACGTCCCGGTTCCGGGTGGCCGCGGCGGTGCTGTCGGCCGCCCTGCCGTTCCTGCTGCCGCCGACCGGCAGCACCTTCGACGGCCGCCCGTACGTGCTCCCCTTCGCCTACGTCGCGGCGATCGTCGTGTGCGGCGCCGGGATGCTGATCGTGCGGCGGCTCGCTCCCGTCTTGCTCTCCAGGCCGTCCCCGCGGGTGCCCGTGCGGGCCGAGCCCGTATCGTGACCCGATGTGAGTGCCCCCGCCGTCGAGATCACCGGGCTGGTCAAAAGCTACGGCTCCACCCGCGCGGTCGACGGTCTCGACCTGCGGATGGAGCGCGGCAGCCTGCTCGCCCTGCTCGGTCCGAACGGGGCCGGCAAGACCACCACCGTCGAGGTCTGCGAGGGCTTCCTCCGCGCTGACGCCGGTTCGGTGCGCGTGCTCGGCCTCGACCCCGTGCGCGAGTCGGCCGAGCTGCGCCCCCGCGTCGGGATCATGCCCCAGGGCGGCGGCGCCTACCCCGGCGTCCGCGCCGACGAGATGCTCGGGCTGGTGGCCTCCTGCGCGGCTTCCCCGCTGGACCCGGCGTGGCTGCTGGACGTCCTCGGGTTGTCTTCGGTGCGGCGGACGCCGTTCAAGCGCCTTTCCGGCGGGCAGCAGCAGCGGCTTTCCCTGGCGTGCGCGCTGGTCGGCCGGCCGGAGCTGGTGTTCCTCGACGAGCCGACCGCGGGCATGGACCCCCAGGCCCGGCGGCTGGTGTGGGACCTGCTGGGCGCGCTGCGCCGCGACGGCGTCTCGGTGCTGCTGACCACGCACCTGATGGAGGAGGCCGAAGCGCTGGCCGACACGGTGGTGATCGTGGACCACGGCAAGGTCGTCGTCTCGGGCGCGCCCCAGTCGTTGACGGTGGACGAGAGCGGCAACGCGGGCCTGCGGTTCAAGGCGCGCACGCGGCTGGACACGGCGCTGCTGACGGCGGCGCTGCCGGAGGGCTACGCGGTGCGCGAGTCGGCGCCGGGCACGTACGTGGTGGTCGGCTCGGTCGACCCGCAGGTCGTGTCGACGGTCACGGCGTGGTGCGCGCAGCAGGGCGTGCTGGCGGAGGAGCTGCAGGTCGGCAAGCGGACGCTCGAAGAGGTCTTCCTGGAGCTGACCGGACGGGAGCTGCGGGCATGAGCGTTTTCGAGCCCGGTGTCTTTGTTCCGGCACCCGGACGGGGGTCGCTGGGCCGGATGATGCGCACGCACGCGCGCATCGAGGTGAGCCTGACCTTGCGCCACGGCGAGCAGGTGCTGCTGACGCTGCTCATTCCCTTGGCGCTGCTCATCGGGTTGTCCTTGTTGGACATCCTGCCGGCGTCCCAGCTCGGTTCGACGTCCAAAGTGGACTGGATCACGCCCCGCATCCTGGCGCTGGCGGTGATGTCGTCGGCGTTCACCGGCCAGGCGATCGCGTTGGGCTTCGACCGGCGTTACGGGGTGCTGAAGCGCCTTTCGGCGACGGCGTTGCCTCGGTGGTTGTTGGTGGCCGGCCGGCTCGCGGCGGCCATCGTGGTGGTGGTCCTGCAGTCGGTGATCATCGGCGTGGTGGCGGCTTTCCTGGGGTGGTCGCCGTCCTTGCCGGGGCTGGCTTCGGCGGTGCTGCTGCTGGTCTTGGGGACGTTGGCGTTCGGAGCCCTGGGCGTGCTGCTGGGTGGCGCTTTGCGGGCCGAAGCCGTGTTGGCGCTGGCGAACATCGTCTGGTTCGTGCTGCTGCTGGCGGGCGGGATCCTGCTGGCGCCGTCGGCGTTGCCTTCGGGGCTGGCCCGGGTGGTGGAACTGCTGCCGTCGGGTGCGCTGGCCGAGGGGATGCGGTCGGCTTTGGTCGACGGCGCGTTCGCTCCCGGGCCGCTCGTGGTGCTGGCGGTGTGGGCGGTTCTCGCGGGAGCGCTGGCTTCCCGCACGACCAAGCTGACCTGAGTCCGGCGCAGGTCGTGAGTGAGAAACAGGGTTAGAACACTGTTTCTCACTCACGACCCCCGTCCCGGTCCTCGCGTGACTTAGGTCCCTTGCGCCTTTCTCCGCGTTCTGGGCGCCGGGACCTGCCGAAAGCCGTATTTCCGGGCGCTCTACCATCGATGGGTGCCGTTCACCAGCCTCGTCGCCCGCCTGCCGTTTCCGTCCGCCGCCGTGCAGCGGGCCGTCGGGATCGCCGCGGTCCTCGCGCAGGCGCTGATCGGCGTCACCGGCTCCATCGTGCGTGTCACCGGCTCGGGCCTCGGCTGCCCGACCTGGCCGCAGTGCGTCGCCGGCAGCCTGGTGCCGAAGCACGACTCCGGGATCGACGCGCTCAACCAGTGGATCGAGTTCGGCAACCGGATGCTCACCGGCGTCGTCATCGCCGTGGCCGCGGTCGCCGTCATCACCGCGTGGCGGGTGCAGATCGACCACCCGGGCCGCAAGCGCCTGGTCAAGCTGGCCTGGACGATGCCCGGCGGCGTCGTGCTGCAGGCCGTCGTCGGCGGGATGACCGTGCTGGCCAAGCTCGAGTGGTGGACCGTCGCGATCCACTTCCTCGCCACCACTCCCCTCGTCTGGCTGGCGGTCCTGTTGCTGCGCGCGTTCCGCGAAGGCGACGAGCCCGCGCGCTCGCTGGTCCCCGCGGCCGGCCGCGGGATCCTGGTCGCGCTGGCCGTCGTGATGTGGCTGGTGCTCGCGGCGGGCACGACGGTGACCGGCGCCGGTCCGCACAGCGGCGACATCAACACGCACCGCCTGGCCGTCCCGGTCGAGACGCTCGCCCAGGTCCACGGCGGACTGCTGGTGCTGTACCTGCTGCTGCTCGCGGTGTTCGGCCTCCAGCTGCTGCGCGCCGGCGCGCCGAAGGGGCTGTGGCAGCGCTACACGGCGGTCTGGGTGATCGCGCTCGCGCAGGGCGGGCTCGGCTCGCTGCAGTACGCCCTGGGCGTGCCGGAGGCGATGGTGTCGTTCCACGTCCTCGGCGCGATGGCGGTGATCATCGCGACGGCGACGCTGTGGACGGGCAGCCGCGACCGCGGCCCGGTCGTCTCGCTGACGGCGGCGCCTAAGGAACTCGCCACCGCCTGAGCAGCCGCCGGTCACACCGCCTTAACTCGCACCGCATAGGGTCTGGCGCATGACGACGCGCTCCGCGCCCAAGCCGCTCATCTCCCACAGCCGGGGGACCGGCGAGATGCTCGTGCTGAAGACGTTTCTGCTGGTGCCGTTCGCGGCACTCCTCGTCGCGGTCCCGCTGGTGTGGGGCTGGGGCATGACGTGGATCGACCTGGCGCTGGCGGCGGTGTTCTACGTGTTCGCGACGCTCGGGGTGACGGTCGGCTACCACCGCTACTTCACGCACGGCGCGTTCAAGGCCGCGCGCCCGCTGCGGGTGGCGCTGGCCATCGCGGGCAGCATGGCGGTGCAGGGTTCGGTGATCTTCTGGGTGGCGAGCCACCGCCGTCACCACGCGTTCGCCGACCGGGAAGGCGACCCGCACTCACCGTGGCTGTTCGGCACGTCCCCCTCGGCGCTGCTGCGCGGCTTCTGGCACGCGCACATGGGTTGGATGTTCTCGCGCGAGGTGACCAACGCGGACCGCTTCGCCCCGGACCTGGTGGCCGACGGCGATCTGCGCTGGGTCAACCGGTACTTCTGGTTGTGGATCACGCTGAGCCTCGCCCTGCCGGCGGCGCTGGGCGGCCTGCTGACGTGGTCCTGGTGGGGCGCGGTGACGGCGTTCTTCTGGGCCGGCTTGGTGCGGATCGCGTTCCTGCACCACGTGACCTGGTCGGTGAACTCGGTTTGCCACCTGATCGGGGAAAGGCCGTTCGCCAGCCGCGACAAGGCGGCGAACTTCTGGCCGTTGGCGTTGCTTTCGATGGGCGAGAGCTGGCACAACTCCCACCACGCGGATCCGACTTGCGCGCGGCACGGGGTGCTGCGCGGGCAGGTCGATGTCTCGGCGCGGGTGATCCGGACGTTCGAGCAGCTCGGCTGGGCGACGGATGTCCGGTGGCCGCGGGCGGAAAAGCTGGCTGCCAAGCGGGTAAGCGCCTGAGCTTAGTACGCCCGCGACGACACGAAAGAGAGATGACGGGCTCGATCGTGTCAAAAGCTTCCCCTTACGGTGAACCGAATTTCCCACCACCGAAGGAGAATCATGGACCAGCGCAGCATTGAAAAGGGGCGCGAGAAGAACCGGTCGATCGCCGCGAAGGGCGCTCTGATCCTCGTAGCGGCCGCGGCGATCGCTCTGGGTTCGATCGGCCACGAACCGGCGAACGACATCGCCGGTGGCGGCGGTGGCGGCAACACCGGCAACGCGGTCACCGTCGACTAGGAAGCGGTCTCTCGTGACCGGTGCGACTCACATCGGTCACGAGGATTTCCACTTGAAGGCGATGCCGTAATCCTCCCGCGGATGGCACCCGTCGACGAAGGTGTGCCGGACGAAACCGTCCCCGACGGGGAGCAGGTGCGGGTCACCGTCCGGCGGTTTCCGCGTCCGCTCGAATTCGAGCTGTTCCGCGTACCACCAGCACGCCTCGGGAAAGTGCTTCGAGTCGAAGTTCAGCTGGATCGTCAGGCCACCGGGCGCGATGCCGTGGTGATCGATATCGACGTTGAGCCACTCGCGTTCCTCGTCGAGCCGACCGTCGAGCGCTTCGGACACGAACGCGTAGCGCTCACCCTTGCGCAGCCTCCGGCGAAAGCGCAGGCGCGCCAGAACCGGGGCGCCCGGGTGCGCCCTCGGTGAAGTGACTACCCGGCATGCCCACAGCGCCGTGACCGGGATGTCCGCCGCGTCGTGCGTCCAGCCGATCAGCGCATGCGCGTCATAGCCGTCGACGTCGTCCTCGCAGGCGACGATGTCGCGTTCGGTGATGCGGCGCCGTACCGTCCGGCGGTGCATCACCGCCGTGATGAGCATGCGCTCCACGAACACCGGCTGCGCCCCTCTCGACGCCGCCCGAGCCCGCCAGGCGACGCGCTCGTTCACGACTTCCACCGCGGCCCGGCCGATGTCGATGTAGGGCCGCCAGTCCGCCCCCTCCAGCGAGACCAGCTTCTCCACCAAGCGGCCCGTCAGGTCTTCCAGTGCGCGCCGCCAGGCTTGATGCATCGGCGCCGTGGTGGTGGGCGGCGGATCGCCGAAGACACCCGGCAGCAGCATCAACTGCCCGAATCGATCACCCAACGTGCCCTTCCAGGCGGTCCCACCCGGCGCCGGCGGCACTCGGAACGCCGCACCCAGCGTGGTTTGGCGACGGGCATCGCCGGCTGCGCCGATCTCGTCGAACATCAGTCCCCACACAGCGAAGGCGCGCAACTCAGCCGTTGCCCCGGGCACCGACGCTGTCGGCGTCACCAATGACTGGAGCACAGCCGCCGCCTCGCTCGCCGGTTTTTCGATCGCGTCGCGAAGAAATCGAAGGGGCACACCGTCCTTGCGGGTCGCCAGCCAGCGCAGCGCGGCTTCGACTTCCGCGGGCGAAGCCGCCTCGCCGGCCGGTTCGCTGCCCATCCCGATGGTCATGACGCCTCCGCTACCCCGACGAAGATCAACAAATCCCCGACAACGGCAGATATGCGACGACCACACGCCGGCAACGAAAAAACCGACCCGGAAACAAAAGATCAGTTCCGGCCCGGCCCACTGCCGGTCACCATTGCCCTGGGCGTACTAGTACACCGATAAAGGGGTAGCACAGTGACCAAGGGCAGGACAAGCAAACCGGGCCGCGGTCCGCGGGAACTGGTCAAAACCAGCCTGGCCGGGATCGGCGGCCTCTACCTCGTCACCGGCTCACTGGCCGTGACGGCGATGGGTGCGGTGGTAGCGCTCGTCTTGGCGGCCGTGCGAGCCGCCAAGTGACTACGCCAGCTGCTGCCGCACCGCCGAAGCGAACCGCATCGCTGCCGATGGGTCCGTCTGGCGGAAGCCCAGCGACGGCTCCGTCAGCTCCAGCTCCAGCAGCAACGGCTTCCCGTCCGCGCCACGCACCAGGTCCACCCGCGCGTACAGCAGCTCGGCCCGCAAGATCCCCAGCAACGCCGACGCCGCGTCCAGGACGTCCTCCGCCAAGGCGACCGCGTCCGCCGGCGGCGAGGCCGCGGCCAACGATTCGGAAAGGTACAGGCCCGATTCGTCCATTGTGGACCCGAGCATCGCGCCCTTGCTGAACGCGTGCGAGTAGATCCCGCCCAGGTACACCAACGCCAGCTCGCCGGATGTGTCCACACTGGACTGGTACGGCTGGATCAGCGCCGTGTGGCCCTCCGCGTGCAGGGCTTCGACGTGAGACGTGGCGTCCGCGCCGCCGGCGAACTTGGCCGCGCCGCGGGAACCCGCGCCCACCGAGGGCTTCACCACGAAGTCCGACGACGGGAAACGCGCGGCTTCACCGGGCGGGACCAAGACCGTCGGGACCACCGCGACGCCCGCGTCGAGCAGCTCGGCCAGGTACGACTTGTCCGTGTTCCACCGAACGACGGCAGCCGGGTTGTACAGCGCGGGAACCGATTCGCACCAGGCGAGGAACTCCGACCGGCGGGAGGCGTAGTCCCACGTCGCGCGCAGGATCACCGCGTCGGCATCCTCGAAAGAGCTGCCCGAGTCCCACGGTGCCCACGACACTGAGAACCCCAGCGACTCCAGGGCCGGCACCACGGCGTCGTCATCACCGTCGCCCGAAGGGAGCTCCGCGCAGCTGACGAGGATCGCGCTGCGGCTCACCGGCCCGCCATCTTGCGGCGGTGCTCCGGGCCGATCTTCGTCTGGTTGACCGTCTCCGCGTCCCACGTCGCCGGTGAGAGGTCCTCGACTGCCTCGACCAGGGCCTCACCAGTCGCGACGCTGGGCACCACGACGTCGCCGAGCGCGCCGTCGGCTCCGACCAGCACGACGCGTGCGCCCGCCCGGCCGATGTTCTCCACCACCGCGCGGGACGGCTTGCCGTGCGCCTTCACGAACTTGCGGGCCGCGCCCAGCTGCGCGCTGGTCGGCGAGACAGTCTCTTCGGAATCAGACACGTCCCGAACGATAACCAAAGACGCGCCGGAACGCGGAACAGCGTGGCGTCGGCCATAGTTGTGCCTGGGAGGACCCGACCCCAGGAGGACGCATGCCCACCGCAGTGCAGGTGACGAAGACCGGCGGCCCGGAAGTGCTCGAAGCGGCCGAAGTGGACGTCCGCGCCCCGGAGGCCGGCGAACTGCTGGTCGACGTCGCCGCGGCCGGCGTCAACTACATCGACACCTACCAGCGCCAGGGCATCTACCCGATCGACCTGCCGTTCGTGCTCGGCCTCGAAGGCGCGGGCACGGTCGTCGAGGCCGCTCCCGGCACCGGGTTCGAGGCGGGCGACCGCGTCGCCTGGCAGGGCTCCCTCGGCAGCTACGCGGCCCGCAAGATCGTGCCGGCGGAGATCGCCGTGAAGGTACCCGAAGGCGTGACGCTGGAGACGGCCGCCGCGACCATGCTGCAGGGCATGACCGCGCACTACCTCGTCGCCTCGACGTTCGAGGTCAAGCCCGGGCACGACGTGCTGGTGCACGCGGCCGCGGGCGGCGTCGGCCTGCTGCTGGTGCAGCTGGCGAAGGCGCGCGGCGCCCGGGTGATCGGCACGGTGTCGACCGAGGAAAAGGAGAAGCTCGCCCGCGAAGCCGGCGCCGACGAGGTGATCCGCTACGACCGGGACGACTTCGCGAAGCTCACCCGCGAGCTGACCGGCGGCGACGGCGTCGACGTCGTCTACGACGGCGTCGGCAAGGACACCGTCGACGGCAGCCTGGCCAGCCTCAAGGTCCGCGGCCTGCTGGCGCTGTTCGGCGCGTCCAGCGGCCCGGTGCCGCCGATCGACCCCCAGCGCCTCAACTCCGGCGGCTCGCTCTACCTGACCCGCCCGACCTCGGCGCACTACACGCGCACCCGCGAGGAGATCGACTGGCGCTCGAAGGAGCTGTTCGACGCGGTCCTCGCGGGCGACCTCACGGTTCGCATCGGCGGCAAGTACCCGCTGGCCGACGCGCGCAAGGCCCACGAAGACCTCCAGGGCCGCCGCACCACCGGCAAGCTCCTGCTCATCCCCTGACCCCAGCGCCCCAAGGCGGCCTTGGTTGCGTCTGACGCACCCAAGGCGGCCTTCGGTGCGTCAGACGCACCGAAGGCCACATTGGGGCGCTCGGGGAACCTAGGCGACCGGGACCGCCACCGCGTCGGTGACGAACACCAGTGTCTCGTTCGGCTTGATGCCGCGGCCGCCCTCGCCGTACGCGAGGTCCGGCGGGATGATCAACAGGCGGCGGCCGCCCTGCTTGATGCCCGCCAGGCCCTGGTCCCAGCCCGGGATGACCTCGCCCGCGCCCAGGGTGAGGTCGAACGGCTTCTGGCCGAACGAGCTGTCGAGCACCTGCTTGTCCGACCACGTCACCAAGTGGTAGTTCATCTGGAGCTTCTGGCCGGCCTTGGCGGGGTTGCCGGTGCCCTCGGACAGGTCCTTGGTGATCAGCTTCTTCGGCGGGTCGCAGTCGTCCGGGATCGTGATCTCCGGCTTCTCGCCGAACTTCCCCGTCGTCTTGATGTCGTCCGCCGTGCACTCGCGGCCCTTGCTCTGGGTCGCCTGGGCGGCGTCCGACGACGGCGGCACGGAGGGTCCCGCCGGGGCGGCCGTCTGGGTCTTGGCGTCCTGGCCGCACGCGGCCAGCGCCAGCGCCGCCGCGGCGACGACCACGATCTTCCCGATCTTCTGCATGCCGGGCACCCTAGCCAAGCACGGAGAGTGCCGGGACGTCGTCACCCGTGGTGACCACGCCGAGCCGCCGCGTAGCGCGCGTCAAGGCCACGTACAGGTCGTTCAGCCCGCGCGGCGAGCCCGCCACGACCTCGTCCGGCGCGATCAGCACCACCGAGTCGAACTCCAGGCCCTTCGCCCGCTCGACGGTCAGCACGCTCAGCCGCTCGTCGTGCTCCGAAAGCCACGAAGACACCTCGTCGAACCGGGACGCGGGCACCAGGACCGCCACCGTGCCACCGTCCACTTCGGACAGTTCGCGCTCGACCAGCCCGGGCAGCTCCGAGGCGAGGGAAGCCGGCCGCACCGACCACGGCGGCACCCCGGTCTCCCGCACCGAAGACGGCGCCGACAACGCCGGGTCGACTTCGGCGAGCACCCGCGCGGCGACCGCCATGATCTCCGCGGGCGTGCGGTAGTTCACGGTCAGCTGCTCGAGCCGCCACCGGTCCGCGACGTAGGGCGAGAGCGCCTCGCCCCACGACCGCGCGCCGCCGGCCGCGCCGGTCTGCGCGACGTCCCCGACCAGCGTCATCGACCGGTTCGGCGAGCGCCGCATGAGCAGCCGCCAGTCCATCGCCGAGAGCTCCTGGGCCTCGTCGACGATCACGTGCCCGAACGTCCAGGTCCGGTCCTGCGCGGCGCGCTGGGCGGCGGTCAGCTCGCTGCGCTCCACCTGACGCTCGGCGAACAGTTCGGCGTCGAGGACGTCGGAGACGCGCAGCATTTCCTCGTCGATGATCTCCTCGTCCTGTTCGAGGATGTCGAGCACGCCCTCGGCGTACGCGCGGTCTTCGCGCTCACGGCGTTTGCGCTCGACGCGGGCCTCGGTGTCGTCGACGCCGATCAGCTCGGCCAGCTCGTCGAGCAGCGGCACGTCGGCCGGGGTCCACTTCGCCTCCCGGCCGCTCTCCAGCAGCGCGCGGTCCTCTTCCGAGAGGAGCTTGCGAGCGGCGCTCGAGAGGCGTTCGCGGTCGGCGAACAGGTCGTCGAGCACGCCTTCCGGGGTCAGGACCGGCCACAGCTCGTTCAGCGCCGCGGCGATGTTTTCGTCCGCGGCCAGCTCGGCGCGGATGTCCTGCAGGTCCTGCCCGTCGAGGAGGTCGTCCCCCAGCTTCCGGGCGGCCTGGCGGGTCAGCGCGTCGAGGACGTCGGAGACGAACAGGCGCCGCGCCGGGTTGTGCGGGCGCCGCGAGCGGCGGGCGCGGGTCCGGGCGTCGGTGCACGTCTTGCGGTCCAGCCGCAGCACGTCGTGCTCGTACTCGATCTCACACACCGGCTCGGGCACGCGCTGGCGGTCGCGGACGGCGTTGGCGAGCACCTCGGCCAGTACCACCCGGCCCTTGACCTCGGTGGTCTCGCGCGGCTCGACGCCGACGGCGTCCAGGCCCGGGTAGAGCTGCCCGATCGTGGCGAGCAGCACGCCGGTCTCGCCGAGCGAGGGCAGCACCTGGCCGATGTAGCGCAGGAACGTGCTGTTCGGCCCGACGACGAGCACGCCGCGGGTCGTGAGCTGCTGGCGGTGCGTGTAGAGCAGGTAGGCCGCGCGGTGCAGCGCGACCGCGGTCTTGCCGGTGCCCGGGCCGCCCTGCACGACCATGACGCCGCCGAGCGGGGCGCGGATGATGCGGTCCTGCTCGGCCTGGATGGTGGCGACGATGTCGCTCATCTCGCCGGTGCGCCGCTGCTCGAGCGCGGCGAGCAGCGCGGCCTCGCCGGCCAGCCCGAGGTCCTGGCCCTGGTCGGCGGCGGTGAGGTCGAGGATCTCGTCGTCGAACCCGGTGACCTTGCGGGTCAGTGACCGCAGGTGCCGGCGCCGCCGCACGCCGTCGGGCGACGCGGCGGTGGCGAGGTAGAAGGGCCGCGCGACGGGCGCCCGCCAGTCGACGAGCAGCGGCCGGTAGTCGTCGTCTTCGTCGAACAGCCCGAGCCGGCCGATGTAGGTGGTCTCCTCGGCGTTGCCGGGGACGAAGTCGAGCCGTCCGAAGGCCAGCCCCTGCTCGACCGAGCCGAGCTGGGCGAGCCGGTCGGTGTAGAGGGTGGTGGCGACGTCGCGCTCGGTGCGGGCCTGCGGGGTGCCGCCGGTCTGGCGGAGGGTGTCGTCGAGGCGCCGCTGGGCCTCGACGCGTTCGGCGTCGAGCTTCGCGTAGAGGGTGGTGACGTACGCCTGCTCGCGGGCGAGCTCGGCGGAGAAGCCGTCCGAGGACACGGACAAGAGAATCCTGCTTTCGCCTCAAGGAAAAGAGCCGGTCAAGTCTAACGACCCCGGCGGCGGGATCATTCCGGCCCGAGGGCGCAGTACGGGTAGACGTCCGCGCCGGGAGCAAGAGCCACCGGCAGTTCCTTCTCCCCCACCGCGCACGACACGCTCGCCGGGGACAGTTGCTCGGCGCCGGTGATCCGGCCGGCGGTGTCGCGGTGGAGCACGACGGCGCCGCGGCTGGTCAGCGCGCGGCAGTTCGCCGAGGTGTAGCGGACACCGCCCGGAACCACCGTCGCGGTCACCGGGGTGAAGCCGCCCAGTGCTTCGGGCGCGAGCCAGGTCGCCGGGCCGGGAACCGGGCGGTCGAGCGCGACGCCGATCCGCTGCCCCGGCAGGAGCACCGGCACCTCGGCCGTCCCGGAGCCGGACGTCACCGGGATCCGGTAGGCGGCCAGGGTGCCGGTGTTCTCGAGCACAGCCGCGCCCGGTCCCTGTTCGGCAACCCGAACGGTTCCGCCGTCGGGCGCCGTGCCCGCGACAGCGGTGATCCGCGACGGGACGGCGCAGGTGGTGCCGAGCAGCTCGTTCGTGTCGAGCGACACCTTCCCGCGGCCGATGAACGCCAGGAGGCCGAGGACCACGACGGCCGCCAGCGCGGCCAGGACCCGGTCCTTGCCCAGGCGCGGGATCACGGCGTGTCCGGGCTGATCACCTGGTAGACGTCGCCGGGTTTCCCGTAGTACGAGCCGGCGACGACGTAGACCCTGGTCCGCGAGCCCGGCTGCCAGAACGTGCGCATCTCGTCCGGGTCGACCGGGTGCGGTACCTCGTCGAGCGGGACGTCCCGGGCGGTGAGCAGCGCACTGACCTCGTCGAACGGCACCGGTGCGGGGAACGCGCCGTAGCGCTCCCGGATCGCCGGGTTGACCAGCTCGGGGTCGCGGTACCGGAGCCGGTGGGCCTGGACCGACAAGTGCGTCCCGGCCCACGGGTGCGCGGGGCCGGGACGCTGCCAGAAGAACTCGACCAGGCCGTGGTCGCGGCCGAGCGTGTGGTCCGAAGGGTTGTCGCCGTAGTCGTCGCCGAGCAGTTCTGCCACCCGCTCGGGCGACCAGGTGTGGTCGGCGCCGAGGACGGTGCCGGACTCGACGACGTCGGCGAAGAACTCCGCCGGGCTCAGAACGGCAAGCCGAGGGTGGGCAGGCCGATGGCCGAGTCGACCGCCAGCGCCACGAACACGATCATCAGGTACGTGTTGGACCGGTGGAACAGCGCCATCGGCTTGGTCTCTTCCCCGCGCCGCACCGCGGCCTGCAGGCTGTGCGCGTAGAAGAGGAACCAGCCGCCCGCCAGGATGGCGAACGTGCCGTACAGCCAGGACGTCACCGGGAGCAGCAGCAGCGTCCACGCCACCATCACCCACGAGTAGATGACGATCTGCTTGGCGACGTGCTGGGCGGTGGCGACGACCGGGAGCATCGGGACGCCCGCGCGCTCGTAGTCGTCGCGGTACTTCATGCCGAGCGCCCACGTGTGCGGCGGCGTCCAAAAGAAGATGACGCCGAACATCACGAACGCCGGCCACTGCACGGTGCCGGTGACCGCGGCCCAGCCGATGACGACCGGCATGCAGCCCGCCGCACCGCCCCAGACCACGTTCTGCGACGTACGCCGCTTGAGGCCGAGCGTGTAGACGAAGATGTAGAAGAGGATCGTCGCGACCGCGAGGATCGCCGACAGCAGGTTCACCGTGAAGTAGAGCACCACGGCCGACGCGACGCCCATGACCAAGCCGAAGATCAGCGCGCCGCGCCGCGGCACCGAGTCCTTCACCAGCGGCCGGCGCTTCGTGCGGTTCATCACCTTGTCGATGTCCGCGTCGATCACGCAGTTGAGCGCGTTCGCGCTGCCCGCGGCCATCGTCCCGCCGACCAGCGTGGCCAGGACCAGCCACGGCGACGGGATCTGACGGCCGGCGAGGAACATCGCCGGGATGGTGGTCACCAGGAGGAGCTCGATCACCCTGGGCTTCGCCAGTGCGGCGTAGGCGCCGACGACCTGGCGGATGCTTCGCCGGTCACCGTGCGGTCGTTCACCGGTCGGGTGCACGGCGCTGGTGTCTTCACTGCGTCCGTGCGCAGCGTTCACCGGCGACATTTCACTCCCTGCGTCAGGTTCGGTGGGCCCCAGCTCGGTTAGGCGTGTGGAACCGAGGAACCCGCCGGACTGAACCCTGAACCGATGTTAGACGTGGTGAATCCCGTGGGTGATCGCGGGTCCTCGACCGGCTCAAGCACTAGGCTGGCCGCGACGGGCCGCGATTGCCCCTGCGCACGGCCGCGAGCAGGAATATCGTCCCTTCGGGATCGATTGAGATAGATGTCCGTGCGCACGGGTAACCGGAACGAGGAAGACCAGCCGCAACCATCATGACCGGGAGTTGGAGTTCAGTGTCCGATACTGCCCCTACCAGCGAGAACAACCCACTCCTCCGGCGTAACGTCCCCGCCGACTGGACCGACACCGACACCCGCGCCGTGGACACCGTCCGGGTACTCGCCGCGGACGCGGTCGAGAACTGTGGCAGTGGCCACCCCGGCACCGCGATGAGCCTGGCGCCGCTGGCCTACACGCTCTTCCAGCGCACCCTCCGTCACGACCCGAACGACCAGCACTGGCCGGGCCGCGACCGGTTCGTGCTGTCGGCCGGGCACTCGAGCCTGACGCTGTACATCCAGCTGTTCCTCGCCGGCTACGACCTCGAGCTCGAGGACCTCAAGCAGCTGCGCAAGTGGGGTTCCAAGACCCCTGGTCACCCCGAGTACCGGCACACCGACGGCGTCGAGACCACGACCGGCCCGCTGGGGCAGGGCCTGGCGAACGCCGTGGGCATGGCGATGGCCGCCCGCCGCGAGCGCGGCCTGCTGGACCCGGACGCCGCTCCCGGCGAGAGCATCTTCGACCACCACATCTACGCCATCGCTTCCGACGGCGACATCGAAGAGGGCGTCACCTCCGAGGCCTCGTCCATCGCGGGCCGCCAGGAGCTCGGCAACCTGATCCTCTTCTGGGACGACAACAAGATCTCCATCGAGGACGACACGAACATCGCCCTCTCGGAGGACACGGTCGCCCGCTACGAGGCCTACGGCTGGCACACCCAGGTCGTCGAAGGCGGCGAAGACGTCGTCGCGATCGAAGAGGCCATCAAGAACGCGAAGGCCGAAACCGGCCGGCCGTCGTTCATCGCGGTGAAGACCGTGATCGGCTACCCGGCGCCGAAGAAGATGGGCACCGGCAAGGCACACGGCGCCGCGCTGGGCGGCGAAGAGGTCGCCGCGGTCAAGAAGATCCTCGGCTTCGACCCGGAGCAGTCGTTCCAGGTCGAGGACGACGTCCTCAAGCACACCCGCCAGGCGCTCGAGCGCGGCAAGACCGCGCACGCCGAATGGCAGGAGAAGTACGAGGCGTGGGGCAAGGCCAACCCGGAGCGCAAGAAGATCGGCGACCGGATGGCCACTCGCACGCTGCCCGACGGCTTCGCCGACAACCTGCCGCACTGGGAGCCGGACCCCAAGGGCGTCGCGACCCGCAAGGCCTCGGGTGAAGTGCTCAACGCCCTCGCCGACCCGCTGCCGGAGCTGTGGGGCGGCTCGGCCGACCTGGCCGAGAGCAACAACACCACGATGAAGGGCGCCGACTCGTTCGGTCCCGAGAAGGCCGCCACGGACATGTGGCAGGCCAACCCGTACGGCCGGACGCTGCACTTCGGCATCCGCGAGCACGCCATGGGCTCGATCCTCAACGGGATCGCGCTGCACGGCGGCACCCGCCCGTACGGTGCGACGTTCCTCATCTTCTCCGACTACATGCGCCCGCCGGTCCGGCTGGCCGCGCTGATGAAGGCGCCGGTCACCTACGTCTGGACGCACGACTCGATCGGGCTCGGCGAGGACGGCCCGACGCACCAGCCGATCGAGCAGCTCTCCGCGCTGCGCGCGATCCCGGGCCTCAACGTCGTCCGCCCGGCGGACGCCAACGAGACCGCGTACGCGTGGAAGGCCGTGCTGGAGGACATCCACCACCCGTCCGGCCTGGCGCTCACCCGCCAGAACGTGCCGGTGCTCGAGGGCACCAGCGCCGAGGGCGTCGCGAAGGGCGGGTACGTCCTGGCCGATTCCGACGGCACGCCGGACGTGATCCTGATCGGCACCGGCTCCGAGGTCCAGCTCGCGGTCGAGGCGAAGAAGACCCTCGATGCCGACGGCGTCAAGGCGCGCGTCGTCTCGATGCCGTGCGTCGAGTGGTTCGACGCGCAGGACGCGGCCTACCGCGAATCGGTCATCCCGGCCGGGGTGAAGGCCCGCGTGTCCGTCGAGGCGGGCATCGCCCAGTCGTGGCACCGCTTCACCGGTGACGCCGGGGTGAACGTTTCGATCGAGCACTTCGGCGCCTCCGCCGATGCCGCCACACTGTTCCGTGAGTTCGGGTTCACCACGGAGGCAGTCGTCGACGCGGCCCGCCGCTCGATCGCCAACACCAAGAACTGAAGGGGACATAGATGAGCAACGACAAGCTCGCGCAGCTGTCCGAAGCCGGCGTATCGATCTGGCTCGACGACCTTTCGCGCGAACGCCTGAACACCGGCAACCTCGCCGACCTGATCCGCGACAAGCACGTCGTCGGCGTCACGACCAACCCGACGATCTTCGCCAACGCGATGTCGAAGGGCGACGCGTACGACGAGCGGACCCGGGAGCTCGCGGCCCAGGGCGCCGACGTCGAGGCGACCATCCGCGACCTGACCACGACCGACGTGCGCAACGCCGCGGACCTGTTCCGCGACGTCTACAACGCCACGAACGGCGTCGACGGCCGCGTCTCCATCGAGGTCGACCCGCGCCTGGCCAAGGACACCGGCAAGACGGTGGCCGAGGCGAAGGACCTGTGGAAGACCGTCGACCGGCCGAACGTGCTGATCAAGATCCCGGCCACCGAAGAGGGCCTGCCGGCGATCACCGCCACGCTGGCCGAGGGCATCAGCGTCAACGTCACGCTGATCTTCTCCGTCGAGCGCTACAAGAAGGTCATCGAGGCCTACTTCACCGGTCTCGAGCAGGCGAAGGCCAACGGCCACGACCTGCGCGGCATCCACTCGGTCGCGTCGTTCTTCGTCTCCCGCGTCGACACCGAGATCGACAAGCGGCTCGACGCGATCGGCACCGACGAGGCCAAGGCGCTGCGCGGCAAGGCGGCCGTCGCCAACGCCCGGCTCGCCTACGTGGCCTTCGAGGAGCTGTTCGCCACGGACCGCTGGCAGGCCCTCGCGGCCGACGGCGCCCACGCGCAGCGCCCGCTGTGGGCCTCGACCGGCGTGAAGAACCCGGACTACTCCCCGACGCTGTACGTCGACGACCTGGTCGTCAAGGACACCGTCAACACCATGCCGGAGAAGACCCTCGACGCCGTCGCCGAGCACGCCGACCTCCAGGGCGACCGGGTCAGCGGCCACGGCAAGGACGCGCAGCAGGTGTTCGACCAGCTCGAGGCCGTCGGCATCGACATCACCGACGTGTTCCTGGTGCTGGAGAACGAAGGCGTCGAGAAGTTCGAGAAGTCCTGGACCGAGCTGCTCGAGACCGTCAACGGCCAGCTCGAAAAGGCGAAGGGCTGAAGCACGACATGACGACAGGCGAAAAGACCGGCGTCGAGATCGTGGACGCCGAACTGGCGGAACGCGCCGCGCCGCTGGCCGAGCGGCTGGTCGCCGACCAGGCCGCGTCGAAGCTGGCGGCGCAGGACGCGACGCTCTGGGGAGCCGACGCCGAATCCGAGGCGTCGATCCGGCTGTCGTGGACGACGCTGCACAAGTCGTCCCGGCCGCTGATCGGCGAGATCGAGGCGCTGCGGACCGAACTGCGGTCCGAGGGCGTCGACCGGGTCGTGCTGGCCGGCATGGGCGGCTCGTCGCTGGCGCCGGAGGTGATCACCGGCACCGACGGCGTCGCGCTGACCGTGCTCGACACCACCGACCCCGGCCAGGTCGCCGACGCGCTGGCCGGTGACCTCGAGCGCACGGTGATCGTGGTGTCGTCGAAGTCGGGCGGCACCGTCGAGACCGACAGCCACCGGCGGATCTTCGCGAAGGCCTTCACCGACGCGGGGATCGACGCGGCGCGGCGGATCGTGGTCGTCACCGACCCGGGCTCGCCGTTCCAGGAACTGTCCGAAAAGGAGGGTTACCGCAAGACCTTCCTCGCCGACCCGCACGTCGGCGGCCGCTACTCGGCGCTGACCGCGTTCGGGCTCGTCCCGGCGGGCCTCGCCGGCGCGGACGTCGCCCGGCTGCTCGACCAGGCCGCTTCGGCGGCCGAAGAGCTGGCCGCGGACTCGGCCGACAACCCGGCGGTCAAGCTGGCCGCCGCGTGGGCCGCCGCGCACGAAGCCGGCGCCGAGAAGGTCGTGCTGGCCACAGAGCCCACTCAAAGCGGCGGTTCCGGCATCAAGGGCTTCCCGGACTGGGCCGAGCAGCTGATCGCGGAGTCCACCGGCAAGCAGGGCACCGGTTTGCTGCCGGTAGCGGTCGAGAGCACCGAGGCGCCCGGCTTCGCCGACGCGAAGTCCGACGCCACCGCGGTCGCCATCGGCAGCCCGCAGGGCGCGGCGAAGATCGCTGTCACCGGCTCGCTCGGCGCGCAGATGCTGCTCTGGGAGTTCGCCACGGCGCTCGCCGGCCGGCTGCTCGGGATCAACCCGTTCGACCAGCCCGACGTCGAGACGGCGAAGAAGGCGGCGCGCGCGCTGTTGGACGACCCGGAGAAGCTCAAGGGCGGCGAAACGCCGTCCACTGTGGACGGCCCGGTCGAGATCTTCGGCAGCGACGGGGTGTCCACGGACGGCAGCCTGACCGACGTGCTCCGCGCGTTCTTCGCTTCGGCGCCGGACGCGGGCTACATCGCGGTGCAGGCCTACCTCGACCGCCTCGACGACGCGTCGACGGCGCTGCTGCGCGGCGAGATCGCCAAGCGCACCGGCACCCAGACGACGTTCGGCTGGGGCCCGCGGTTCCTGCACTCCACCGGCCAGTACCACAAGGGCGGCCACCAGAACGGCGTGTTCCTGCAGCTCACCGGCGCCGTCGAGCACGACCTCGACGTGCCGGAGCGGCCGTACACCCTCGGCCAGCTGCAGCACGCGCAGGCCCTGGGCGACGGGCAGGTGCTCGCCGAGCACGGCCGCCCGGTGCTGCGCCTGCACCTGACCGACCGGGCCGCGGGGCTCGCGGCGGTCGTCCGCGCGGTACAGGAGGGGGACGCATGACCTGGAGCAATCCGCTGCGCGATGAGCGGGACAAGCGGCTCCCGCGCATCGCCGGGCCGTCCAGCCTGGTGATCTTCGGGGTCACCGGCGACCTCGCCCGCAAGAAGCTGATGCCCGCCATCTACGACCTGGCCAACCGCGGGCTGCTGCCCGCCGGCTTCTCGCTCGTCGGGTTCGCCCGGCGCGACTGGGAGCACCAGGACTTCGGCGAGCTCGTGCACGACTCGGTCAAGGAGCACGCGCGGACGCCGTTCAAGGAGTCGGTGTGGAACCGGCTCGCCGAAGGCATCCGGTTCGTCCAGGGCACCTTCGACGACGACGACGCGTTCGACCGGCTCGCGCAGACGGTCAAGGACCTCGACCACGAACGCGGCACCGGCGGCAACACCGCGTTCTACCTGTCGATCCCGCCCGGCGCGTTCCCGGTGGTGACCAAGCAGCTGGCCCGCTCCGGGCTGGCGAACGCCGACGAGAAGACGTGGCGGCGCGTGGTCATCGAGAAGCCGTTCGGCCACGACCTCAAGAGCGCCGAAGAGCTGAACGCGATCGTCAACGACGTCTTCCCCGAGGAGTCGGTGTTCCGCATCGACCACTACCTCGGCAAGGAGACGGTGCAGAACATCCTGGCGCTGCGCTTCGCGAACCAGCTGTTCGAACCGATCTGGAACGCCAACTACGTCGACCACGTGCAGATCACCATGGCCGAGGACATCGGCCTCGGCGGCCGCGCGGGGTACTACGACGGCATCGGCGCGGCCCGCGACGTCATCCAGAACCACCTGCTGCAGCTGCTGGCCTTCACCGCGATGGAGGAGCCGGTCTCGTTCGAGCCGCGGGCCCTGCGCGCGGAGAAGATCAAGGTGCTCTCGGCGACGGGCCCGGTCGGGCCGCTGAGCAAGACGACCGCGCGCGGCCAGTACGCGGGCGGCTGGCAGGGCGGCACGAAGGTGCCCGGCCTGCTGCAGGAAGAGGGCTTCGCGAAGGACTCGAAGACCGAGACCTACGCCGCGGTGACCCTCGAAGTACAGAGCCGCCGCTGGGCCGGGGTGCCGTTCTACCTGCGCACCGGCAAGCGGCTCGGCCGCCGCGTCACCGAGATCGCCGTCGTGTTCAAGCGGGCCCCGCACCTGCCGTTCGACTCGACGTCGACCGAGGAGCTGGGGCAGAACGCCCTGGTCATCCGGGTGCAGCCGGACGAGGGCATCACGCTGCGGTTCGGCTCGAAGGTGCCGGGGACCACGATGGAGGTCCGCGACGTCACGATGGACTTCGGCTACGGGCACGCGTTCACCGAGTCCTCCCCCGAGGCCTACGAACGCCTGATCCTCGACGTTCTGCTCGGCGAGCCGTCGCTGTTCCCGGTGAACGAAGAGGTCGAGCTCTCCTGGAAGATCCTCGACCCGATCCTGGACAACTGGGCCAAGGAAGGCGCGCCGGAGCAGTACCCGCCGGGCACCTGGGGGCCGCCGTCCGCCGACGAAATGCTGGAGCGCACCGGCCGGAAATGGAGGCGCCCGTGATCATCGACCTGCCGTCCACCACGACTTCGCTGCTCAACAAGAAGCTGGTGGAAATCCGCGAACAAGGCGGGCAAGTCGCGCTCGGGCGGGTGCTGACGCTGGTCATCGTGGCCGACGACGACAGCCACCTCGAAGCGGCGATCGAAGCGGCCAACGGCGCGAGCCGCGAGCACCCGTCGCGGGTGATCGTGGTGGCCAAGGGCGCGCGCACCGCGTCGCCCCGCATCGACGGCCAGATCCGGGTCGGCGGCGACGCCGGCGCGAGCGAGGTCATCGTGCTGCGGCTCTACGGCCCGCTGGCCGCCCAGGGCCAGAGCGCGGTGGTGCCGTTGCTGCTGCCGGACGCGCCGATCGTCACCTGGTGGCCCGGAGCCGGTCCGAAGGACCCGGACAAGGACCCGCTCGGTGAGCTGGCCCAGCGCCGGATCACCGACTCGGCCGCGGAGAAGAGCCCCGTCAAGGCGCTGACCACGCGGGCGAAGGCGTACACGGCCGGCGACACCGACCTGGCCTGGACGCGCCTGACGCACTGGCGCGCTCAGCTCGTCTCGGCGCTGGACCTGCCGCCGTACGAGAAGGTCACGGCCGCGACGGTGACCGGCGAGGCCGACTCGCCGTCCACCGAGCTGCTGGCCGCCTGGCTGGCCGAGTACCTGAAGGTGCCGGTCAAGCGGGTCAAGAGCTCGAGTGCCGCAGGAATTATTTCGGTCAACCTCGAGCGCCGCTCGGGAGCGGTGGAGCTGCACCGGCCCGACGGGCGCGTCGGCACGCTGACCCAGCCGGGCCAGCCGACCCGGCGGATCGCCCTGCAGCGGCGCAGCACGCAGGACTGCCTGGTCGAGGAGCTGCGGCGGCTCGACCCGGACGAGGTCTACGAGGCGGCGCTGCACGGCCTGGGCAAGATCACGTCCGGCACCAACGGCAAGACGGGCGCGCCGGCCAAGGCCGACGTCACGTCACCGGCGGCCGCCGCGGCGGCCAAGGCACCGACTCCGGCAAAGGCGGGCGTCAACGGCAAGAAGAGCGCTTCATGAGCAAGACCGAGGTCGTCGTCTACGCGAACCAGGACCTGCTGGCGGCCGCGGCGGCCGCCCGGCTGGTCACGCGGCTGGTGGACGTCCAGGCGGCCAAGGGGTCGGCATCGCTGGTGCTCACCGGCGGCGGCACGGGCATCGCGGTGCTGTCGGAGCTGCGGGCCTCGTCGGCCCGGGACGCGATCGACTGGTCGCGCCTGGACATCTACTGGGGCGACGAGCGGTTCGTCCCGGCGGACTCGGACGAGCGGAACGAGAAGCAGGCCCGCGAGGCCCTGCTCGACCACGTCCCGCTGGACCCGAAGCGCATCCACGCGATGGCGCCCTCGGACGGCGAGTTCGGCTCGGACGTGGACGCGGCGGCCGCGTCTTACGCGTCGGTGCTGGCATCTCAGGCCGACCCGGAGGACCACGGCGACGTGCCGTCGTTCGACATCGTGTTGCTGGGTCTGGGCGGCGAGGGGCACACGGCATCGGTGTTCCCGGAGTCCCCGGCGGTGTACGAGACCGACCGGTCGGTGGTGGCGGTCCGCAACTGCCCCAAGCCCCCGCCGACCCGGATTTCGCTGACGCTGCCGGCCATCCGCCGGGCTCGGGACGTGTGGCTGATGACGGCCGGTTCGGCGAAGGCGGACGCGGTGGCGTTGGCGTTGTCGGGGGCCGGTGAGGTTCAGCTGCCGGTGGCCGGGGCTCGTGGGCACCGGCGGACGCTGTGGCTGCTGGATCGCGCTGCGGCCGGGAAGTTGACGAAGGTGTATCAGCCGCCTACGGCTTGAGTTGCTTCGGTGAAGGCCCCCTCGGTTCGCGCCGAGGGGGCTTTCTCGTTGGGCGCCGGAACTGTCGGGGGTTGCCGGTAGCGTGGAAAACGGGGGCTGCTCAGGCGGTTTACCGGGCGCGCGGGCCTCCAGTCCCGACCACCCCCGCCACGCCAGGCCACCCGAGCCTCCCCTCCCGGCACACCTCGCTGCCCAAGTCGCCACTCGGCTCGGCCGCGTCGCCGCCGTGGTTCGGGGCCTACTTCACTCGCCAGCCGCGGCCCAGGTTGCCGAAGATCTCCTCCGCCGCCCGCCGCGGGTTCTCGTGGGCCACGATCAGCTCCCGCGACGCCAGCGCGAACCGCGCCAAGGCCGCGCACGACACGTCGTCCTCGGGGGCGCTCATCTCCTCCGCTATCGCGTGGGCCAGCGCCGTCTCGTGGCGCATCCACATGCGGCGGGCGTAGTCGCGCAGCACCGGCGTGCTCTCGATCAGCCGGATGAACTCCGCGCTCGGGCCGCCGTCCGCGCTGTCCGCCAGCATGTGCTCCCGCAGCGCGTCCACGATCGTGTGCCCCGGCGGCCGGCCGCGGACCGCCAGGACCAGCGCCGCCTCGATGTCGTCGTCCTGGTCGAACAGCAGCGCTTCCTTGCTCGGGAAGTACTTGAACAACGTCGTCACCGAGACATCGGCGGCGTCCGCGACGTCCTTCACCCCGACCTCGTCGTAGCCGCGTTCGAGGAACAGCTCCAGCGCGGCGTCGGCCAGCGCCTGCCGGGTCTGCGCCTTCTTGCGCTCGCGGCGCCCGATCACTTCGGTCATGCCCCCAGCCTACGTGATAGTGGACTCACTTCAAAAGTTGAGTCGTTGCACTTTTTGAGTCACTGTGCTTTTCTGGATTCAGGCCGCCGGACCCGCCGGTGGCCCCGAACTTCCAGGGGGAAGTCATGAACTCCATCGCGATCGTCGGCGCCGGCCTGGGCGGACTCGCCTGTGCCCGCGTCCTGCAGCTCCACGGCCTCGACGTCACCGTTTTCGAACAAGAAGCTTCGGCCGCCGCCCGAGGCCAGGGCGGCACGCTCGACCTGCACGGCGACACCGGCCAGGTCGCCCTCCGCACCGCCGGCCTGCACGACGAGTTCCGCCGGCTCGCCCGCCCCGAAGGCCAGCAGATGCGCGCCCTCGACCCGCTCAGCGGCGAAGTCGTCATGGACGAGGTCCCCGCCGAAGGCGACGACTTCCGCCCCGAGATCGACCGCGGACAGCTCCGCGGCCTCCTCCTCGGGTCCTTGAAGCCCGGCACCGTCCGATGGGGCAGCTCGATCACCGACGTCACCCGGGCCGGACAGCTGACCTTCGCCGACGGCACCACCCGCGGCTTCGACCTCGTCGTCGGCGCGGACGGCGCGTGGTCCCGCGTCCGCCGGACCCTCACCGGCGTCCGGCCCGAGTACAGCGGGGTGACGTTCGTCGAACTCGGCCTCGACGACGCCGACCGCCGCCACCCGCACCTGGCCGCGCTGACCGGCCAAGGGACGATGATGACGAAGATCGACGGCAAGGCGCTCGTCGCGCAGCGCAACAGCAACGGCCACATCCGCTGCTACGCCGTCTTCTATGCCCCCGAAGACTGGGCCGCCGACCTCGACTTCGCCGACACCGCGGCGGTGCGCGCGAACCTGCTGGAGCGCTTCGCAGGCTGGCACCCGGGCCTGCTCGGCTTCCTGCACGACCTCGACGGCGCGTTCACGCACCGGCCGCTGCACGTCCTCCCGGTGCCGCACGCCTGGACCCACACGCCCGGGCTCACGCTGCTCGGCGACGCGGCGCACCTGATGCCGCCGCTGGGCGTCGGTGCCAATTTGGCGCTGCTGGACGGCACCGAGCTCGCCACCGCGCTGGCGACCGCGCCGAGCGTCGACGACGCCGTCCGGACGTACGAAGCCGGCATGCTGCCGCGGTCGATCGAGACGGCGAAGGCCTGCGCCACCGGCCTGCACGACCTGCTCAGCGACGACCTCAGGTCGATGGCGGCCTGACGACCTATTGCCGGACGGCCACACGTGGGTAACATGATTCCCACGATGTGGTCGTCTCGGTGCACAACGGGGAGCAACTCTCCCACTCTCGGTAGCACCCCTCCGCGGCTATCCCCCGGACGGAGTAGTCGACTACGGAAATCGGACGCCGGAACTCCGACAACGGGTGAAACTTACTGTCTTCGTACGCCACCTCGTTAGCATCCGCACATTTGTCCGTTGCTGCGCGTCCCGATCGGGCCCTGAGCACCTCTCACCATCAAGTCCACAAGACGAATGGGGTCGCCAGCGATGAGTACAGAGGGACTCTCGATTCCAGGCATCTCGATCGCCGGCTCGGGGCCATCGGCCGCCGAGCGGGTGCGCAAGCGCGGGCTGAGCCTGTTCGGCTCGGTGCCCCGGCCCGCTGTGGTCACGTTCGCCATCGAGGCGGCCGCGGTCATCCTGGCCGTGCTCGACGTCTGGCTGGTGATCCCCGAGAAGGCCCAGCCCTACTCGATCTGGCTCTCCGGCGCCGCGTGCCTCGCGGTGGTGTTCCGCCGGAAGTTCCCGTTCCTCGCCGTGCTCGTCGCGGTCCCCGGCTTCCTGGCCGGCTGGGCGCAGCTCGCGTCGATGATCACGCTCGGCATGCTCGCCACCCGCCGTCAGCTGCACTGGCAGGTGTGGGTCGGCGCGGCGCTGGTGTGGTGCTGCCGGTTCGTGCAGTGGCCCCTGGAGGACTTCGCCGAGCTCAGCTGGCGCGAGCACATCCTCGACGGTATCTACGGCGTGCTCGTCGCGGGCATGCCGATCGCGATCGGCCTGCTCATCGGAGCGCGGGTCGAGGTTTCGAACAAGCTCGCCGAGCTGGCCACGAGCCGCGACCGCGAGCGCCGCTTCCACGCCGACGCCGTCCGCGCCGAGGAGCGCGCCCGGCTGGCGCGCGAGATGCACGATGTCGTCTCGCACCAGATCACGCTGATCGCGATGCAGGCCGGCGCGCTGCAGGCCCAGACCACCGACAACCACGCGCAGGAGA
Organism: Amycolatopsis sp. cmx-4-37; assembly: GCA_049998055.1. Classification (GTDB taxonomy): domain Bacteria; phylum Actinomycetota; class Actinomycetes; order Mycobacteriales; family Pseudonocardiaceae; genus Amycolatopsis. Next base: position 1,176,063 of record JAEBEK010000001.1, read on the forward strand.
CCGCGCAGGTCATCCGGACGCTGTCGAAGCGGACCCTGGAGGAGCTGCGGTCCCTGTTGAGCGTGCTGCGCGCGGGCCCCGACGACGACGGCCCGCGCCCCGGGATCAACGACCTCGACCGGCTGATCCGGACGTCGGAGGTGCCGGTGCACCTGTCGGTGGAGCACCTGCCGGAGGCCCTGCCGAACCAGGTGTCGGCGGCGGCGTACCGGACGGTGCAGGAGTGCCTGACGAACGTCCACAAGCACGCCCCGGGCGCGACGGCGACGATCCGCATCCAGGGTGAGCACGGAGCGCTCAAGATCGAGGTGCGCAACGAGCGCGCGAACCGGCCGGCGGAGCTGCTGCCTTCGGGCGGGCACGGGCTGACGGGGCTGGCCGAGCGGGCCCGCCTGCTGGGCGGGAGCTTCGAGACGTCCGGCATGGAGGACGGCGGCTTCCGGGTGCGGGCCCGGTACCCGCTGGATCGCTGAGGGCGCCGTCCGGCCCCCGGTAACCATTTTACCGGCGCCGACCGACGATTTCGGATTCGCAGGAGCCGCGAGCGGCGGATTCCGGGCCCAGACGGCCGGAATCCGTCGTTCGCGGTTTTTCGGGCGCGGAATCGTCGGTGCTGGACGGTAGCGTGGAAAACGGGGGCTGCTCAGCTGCGGGAAGTCGCGGACTCCTGCTGGTAAGGCGGGCACGCCGGCAGTCGGCTCGCGTACCTGGAGGGTCGGCTCGAGTGCCTGGAGGGTCGGCTCACGTGCCTAGGCAGTCGGCTCGCGTACCCAGAGGGTCGGCTCACGTGCCTAGGCAGTCGGCTCGCGTACCTGGAGGGTCGGCTCGCGTGCCTAGGCAGTCGGCTCGCGTACCTGGAGGGTCGGCTCGCGTGCCTAGGCAGTCGGCTCGCGTGCCGGGAGGGTCGACTCGCGTGATTGGAGGGTCGACACGCGTGATTGGTGGGTCGACACGCGTGATTCGGGGGTCGACACGGTGCTGAAGTCTCGTGGTGACCCTGGGATCACGTGAGTTGGCGCGCCAGCCCCTGTTCGGGCGCGCGAAAAGCCACCCCGAGGGCTCCCGGGGTGGCTTTCGGCCGGCAACGCTTAGATGATCTCCCGGCGCTGGCGCAGGCGCTCGAGGGCTTCGGCCAGGATGGCCTCGCCGTCGGCGTCGCTGCGTCGCTCCTTCACGTACGCCAGGTGCGTCTTGTAGGGCTCGGTCCGGGGTGCGGCCGGTGGGTTCTTCTCGTCCTGCCCGCCCGGGAGCCCGCAGCGGGGGCAATCCCACTCGTCGGGAATCTCCGCGTCGAGCGCGAACGACGGCCGGGCTTCGTGCCCGTTGGCGCACCAGTACCCGACCCGGCGCCGCGGCGCCGATTCACCTCGTTCCGATTCGCCCGTAGGACCGGCACCCACCCGGGTGCCTCGAATCGCGTTACCGCCAACCATGAATCCTCACACCTGGAATCGGCGGCGCGCCCCCCAATAGGCACGCCGAATCGCTGCGCCCTGCCGCCGTACCCGGTCGCGATCGGACGGCGGGGCGCCGGACGCCTCACACCTTGAGCAGCAGACCCAGGCCCACGATGCTGATCAGCCAAACCGCGCCCAGCAGCAGAGTGATGCGGTCGAGGTTCTTCTCGGCCACGCTCGACCCGGCCAGGCTCGACTGCATCCCGCCGCCGAACAGCGACGACAGGCCACCGCCCCGGCCCCGGTGCAGCAGCACCGCGACCACCAGGAAGACGCTGGTGACGATCAACAGGATTTGCAGGAACAGCTTCATGTCATCCTCTGGGCTCTAGGAGAATGCAGGGGTACGGCATGGTCGTTTCCGACCACCACCGTACCCCTGGACTCGTCCACTGCTGTGTGACGGACCGGATACACAGGTTACCCGGTCGTGGCCTCGATCAGGGCAGCGGCCCGCCCGCGGCGAGTGCGCAGAGTTTCGTGAACTCCTCGCCGTCGAGGCTCGCTCCGCCGACCAGGGCACCGTCGATGTTCTCGCAGCCCACCAGTTCGCTGATGTTGCCCGACTTCACCGATCCCCCGTAGAGCACCCGGACGGACGAAGCGATGTCGTCGCCGTACTTCTCCAGGAGGGTGGCCCGGATGGCCTTGCAGACCTCTTCGGCGTCGGCCGAGGAGGCGACCTTGCCGGTGCCGATCGCCCAGACCGGCTCGTACGCGACGACCACGCCGGTGACCTGCTCGGCCTTGAGGCCCTTCAGGCCGTCGATCAGCTGCGTCGTGGTGTGGTGGATGTGCTCGCCGGCCTCGCGGACCTCGAGCTTCTCCCCGATGCAGAGGATCGGCGTGATGCCGTGCTTGAGCGCGGCCTTGACCTTCTTGTTGACCAGCTCGTCGGTCTCGGCGTGGTATTCGCGCCGCTCCGAGTGCCCGACGGTGACGAACTTGCAGCCCAGCTTCGCCAGCATGAGGCCCGAGATGTCACCGGTGTAGGCGCCGGAGTCCTGCGGCGCGATGTCCTGCGCGCCGTAGGTGAGCGACAGCTTGTCGCCGTCGACCAGGGTCTGCACGCTGCGGATGTCGGTGAACGGCGGCAGCACCGCCACGTCGACCTTCGCGTAGTACTTCTCCGGCAGCGCGAAGGCGATCTTCTGGACGAGCGCGATCGCCTCGAGGTGGTTCTGGTTCATCTTCCAGTTGCCGGCGATGAACGGCTTGCGTGCCACTAGTTCTTCTCCTCCAGAGCGGTCACGCCCGGCAGTTCCTTGCCCTCGAGGTACTCCAGCGAGGCACCGCCGCCGGTGGAGATGTGCGAGAAGCCGTCTTCGGGCAGGCCCAGCTGCCGCACCGCGGCGGCCGAGTCGCCGCCGCCGACCACGGTGAACGCGTCGCTCTTCACGAGCGCCTCCGCGACGGCACGGGTGCCGCCGGAGAACGCCTCGAACTCGAACACGCCCATCGGGCCGTTCCAGAACACGGTCTTGGCGTCGGCCAGCTTGCCCGCGAACAGCTCGCGGGTTTCCGGGCCGATGTCGAGGCCCTCACGGTCGGCCGGGATCGCGGTGGCGGCGACGACCTCGTGCTCGGCGTCGGCCGCGAAGCCGGTGGCGGCGAGGACGTCGACCGGCAGCACCAGTTCGACGCCGCGCTTCTCGGCCTCGGCGAGGAAGCCCTTCACCTGGTCGAGCTGATCGGCCTGCAGCAGTGAATTGCCGACCTCGTGGCCCTGGGCCTTGAGGAAGGTGTACGCCATGCCGCCGCCGATGAGCAGCCGGTCGACCTTGGTCAGCAGGTTCGCGATGACGCCGAGCTTGTCGGACACCTTCGCACCGCCGAGCACGACCACGTACGGCCGCTGCACGTCGTCGGTGAGCTTCTTCAGCACGTCCAGCTCGGCCAGCACCAGGCCGCCCGCGTACGCCGGGAGCACCGAAGCGACCTCGTAGACCGAGGCCTGCTTGCGGTGGACCACGCCGAAGCCGTCGGAGACGAACGCGCCGCCCGGGACGAGCGCGCCCAGCTCGGCGGCCAGCTCGGAGCGGTCCACGGCGTCCTTGCTGGTCTCGCGTGCGTCGAAGCGCACGTTCTCGAGCAGAGCGACGCCGCCGTCGGCCAGGCCGCCGGTCAGCGCCTTGGCGGACTCGCCGACCAGGTCACCGGCCAGCGCGACCTCGGCGCCGAGCAGTTCGGAAAGCCGCTGGGCGACGGGCGCGAGCGTGTACTTGGGGTCCGGCTCGCCCTTCGGGCGGCCGAGGTGCGCGGTGACGACGACCTTCGCGCCCGCGTCGGCGAGCTTCTTGATCGTCGGCAGGGCCGCGCGGACCCGGCCGTCGTCGGTGATGCGGGACCCGTCGAGCGGGACGTTCAGGTCGGAACGCACGAGTACGTAGCGGCCCTGCACGCCCTCGCCCAGCAGGTCGTCGAGGTTCTTGACGGTCATCCGGCTCAGAGCTTCGAACCGACGAGCTTGATCAGGTCCGCGAGGCGGTTGGAGTAGCCCCACTCGTTGTCGTACCAGCCGACGACCTTGACCTGGTTGCCGATGACCTTGGTCAGCGGCGAGTCGTAGATGCAGGACGCCGGGTCGGTGACGATGTCCGAGGACACGATCGGGTCGACCGAGTAGCGCAGGATGCCGGCCAGCGGACCGTCGGCGGCGGCCTGGTAGGCGGCGTTGATCTCCTCGACCGTGGCGGCCTTCTTCAGGGTCACCGTGAGGTCGGTCGCCGAGCCTGTCGGCACCGGGACGCGCAGCGCGTAGCCGTCCAGCTTGCCCAGCAGCTCCGGCAGCACCAGGCCGATGGCCTTGGCGGCGCCGGTCGAGGCGGGCACCACGTTCAGCGCGGCGGCGCGGGCGCGGCGCAGGTCCTTGTGCGGGCCGTCCTGCAGGTTCTGGTCCTGCGTGTACGCGTGGATCGTGGTCATCAGGCCCTGCTCGATGCCGAAGGCGTCGTTGAGGACCTTGGCCAGCGGGCCGAGGCAGTTGGTGGTGCACGAGGCGTTGGAGATGATGTTCTGCGAGCCGTCGTACTTCTCGTCGTTGACGCCGAGGACGACGGTCAGGTCCTCGCCCTTGGCGGGCGCGGAGATGATGACCTTCTTGGCCCCGCCGGCGATGTGCGCCTTGGCGGCGTCGGCGTTGGTGAAGAAGCCGGTCGACTCGACGACGACGTCCACGCCCAGGTCGCCCCAGGGCAGGTTGGCCGGGTCGCGCTCGGCGAGGGCCTTGATGGTCTTGCCGTCGACGACGATGCCTTCGTCGCTGACGCTGACCTCACCCGGGAACCGGCCCAGGATGGAGTCGTACTTCAGCAAGTGGGCCATGGTCGCGACGTCGCCGAGGTCGTTGAACGCGACGACCTCGATGTCGTGGCCGCTGGCCTGCACGGCGCGGAAGAAGTTGCGGCCGATGCGGCCGAAGCCGTTGACACCTACGCGAACGGTCACTGCTGCCACTCCTCTGAGGATCGGCCGGGAGGCCCGGCCGTGACTTGCGGGCTCGCGGCCACCCTAGCGTGCGGGCATGCGCGTCCCTGACTGCCCTGACGAGACTTCCACCACTTGGCGAACGGGTCAAGAATCGATTAAGAAGCCAGGGGGCCCACCGGGGTCGATCACGGCGGGCCACGCCGGGTCGGCAAGTCGGTGGGTGGAACCGGTTCCGGCTGGTGGAGCGGGGTGTGTGGACGGGAGAGGGAGCGGATCGGGTCGGCGACTCGAACGATTCAGACGATGGCGAGTTCCGCCGCCCGAAAAGGCGATCCCGGAGAAGGCCCGGGGCCGCGTCGGGGCGGACGTGAGGTCGATGACTCGACCGATCCAGCGGCCGCTTCACCCGGTCAGCTCCCGCTCCAGCGGCGTCCGGAACCGCGGCACCGCCCGGACCTCGCCGTACCACCCGGCGCAGCGGTCCGCCTCCGCCTCGACCAGGGCCGACGCCTCGCTCCCCACCTCCTCAAGCAGCCGGAACGCGATCTCGCCCGATGCGCGCTGGGCCCAGCCGCCGACCACCCGGCCGTCCAGCCAGATCGTCGGGCCGATGTTGCCGCTGCGGTCGAACAGCGCCGGGCGGTGCGGGCCCAGGAACCAGTCGCGGTCCTGCCAGCCCATCGGGGTCGGGTCCAGCGCCGGCAGGAACGCCACCCACGGCGGGGGCGACGGCACCGGCGCGAGGTCGTCCGGCAGGACCACCCCCGGCACGCCGCCGAGGTCCACCTCCGCCGGCTTCACCGCCGCCAGCGCCTTCTTCGTCTGGCCGGCCGTCCAGCCCGTCCACCAGCGCAGGTCGGAGACCGGCGCCGGGCCGTACGCCCGCAGCCACCGCCGGGCCAGCTCGACCCGCGCCTCCTCCGCGTCCCACGCCGGCAACCCGGGCGCCCACGAATCCATCGGGTGCCAGACGTACTGCGTGCTGATCCAGCTCCCGCGCGGGCGGCCGCGGACGATCCGGCCGCCGGCCGCCAGCAGGAACAGCACCCGGCTGGTGACGTTCCCGATCGCCTCGTACGGCTTCCCCGCCGCCATCAGCAGCTGCTGCCGCAACCGCGGCTCGTCCTCGCCGAGCTGCTGCGCCGTCGCCGAGCCGCGGGCCCGCAGCGCCGCCTCGACCGACGCTTCCACGTCGGCCAGCCACTTCCCCGGCTCCGGCACGTTCTCCGGATGCCCTTGCTGCCCCAGGTGCTGTTCCAGGAGCTTCCGCTGCTTGACCTCGATGTCCGCGGAACAGCCGGCCTGCACGAGCGCCGCGGTGTCCAGGCCGGTGACGAACACCGTGCGGCGCATGCCGAGCAGCCGCAGCAAGGTGCGGTCGTCGTACAAAGCCCGTTCCACCGAAGCGATCGCCGGTGACGCGAGCCGCGCGCACGCCGAAAGGTGGACCGTCGCCGGGTCGGTGGCGTGCAGGGCCACGACGCCGGCCACGGCGTCCTCCACCGTGGCCGCGGGCGCGGCCAGGTGGTGCCGGACGGCGAGGCGGGCCCGGCGGTGCGCGGTGCTGATCTTGAGAGGAGGCACCCGCTGTTGATACCACCCGGCACCGACAAAAACGCCTGGTCGCCCGGCCGGGGCGCGTTTACGCTCGCGGCATGGTCTCCGGTACGCACTTCGCGGCCTTCGCCGCGCTGACGTTCCTCATGGTCGTCGTCCCCGGTCCGAGCGTGCTCTTCACCATCAGCCGCGCGCTGACGGTCGGACGGCGCGACGCGCTGCTCACCGTCCTCGGCAACTCCGCGGGCGTCTACACCCAGGTCGTCGCGGTCGCGTTCGGCCTCGGCGCGCTCGTGACGACGTCGGCCGCGGTGTTCACCGCGATCAAGGTCGCCGGCGCGGTCTACCTCGTGTACCTGGGCGTCCAGGCCTTCCGGCACCGGCGGAAGCTCTCCGACGCGATGGCCGCGAAGGTCCCGACGACGCCCGGCCGCGTCCTGACCGTGCTGCGCGACGGGTTCGTCGTCGGCTTCGCGAACCCGAAGTCGATCGTGTTCCTCGCCGCGCTGCTGCCCCAGTTCGTCGACCCGGGCGCCGGGTCCGTGCCCGGCCAGATGCTGCTGCTCGGCCTGTGCCTGCCGGCGATCGCGCTGGCCACCGACAGCGCGTGGGCGCTGGTGGCGGGCACCGCCCGGGCGTGGTTCGCCCGCTCCCCGAAACGCCTGGAAATGGTCGGCGGCACCGGCGGCCTCGTCATGATCGGCCTCGGCACCACGCTGGCCTTCACCGGCCGGGGCGACTGAGCACCAGGTCCAGCAACCCCGGGAACGCCGCGTCGAACTCCGGGCGCCGCAAGCGGTTCAGCCGCCGCGGGCCCGCGTCGCGCTGCTCGATCAGGCCCGCGGCGCGCAGCACCGAGAAGTGGTGGCTGAGCGTCGCCTTCGCCACCGGCAGGTCGAACGTGCCGCACGCCTTCGTCCACTCCGGCACTTCGGCGAGCGAGCGCAGGATGCCGCGGCGCACGGGATCGGCGACCGCGGCGAGGGCGTCCTGCAGGGACACCTCCGCCGGGGCGCCGTGCGTGAGCCCACGCGCCCGCGCCGTGGTCACCGCAGGGCCTCCGCCAGCGCCGGCCACCACTCGCGGGGCAGGTCGCCGGCCGGGACGACGACCTGGTCCGCCCCCGCCGCCCGGTATTCGCGCAGGCGGGCCACGACGGTGTCGAGGTCGCCGCGCACGGTGAGCCCGTCGACGAGGGAGTCCGAGAGGTCCGCGATGTCGGCGTCGGTGAAGCCCATGCGGCGGAAGTTGTTCGCGTAGCCGGGCATCCCGGCCAGGAACCGCAGCGAGCCCTCGCGCGCACGCTCGCGGGTCGCGGCGACGTCGGAACCCGGGACGACGCTCAGGAGCACCACGAGCTGCTTGCCGGCGCCGAGGATCTCGCGCGCCGAGGCGACGTAGTCCGTCGTCACGAGGAACGGGTAGGCACCGGACGCGCGGTCCCGCGCCAGCTCCAGCATCTTCGGGCCCAGCGCCGAAAGGATGCGCTCGGACGCGGGGACGGTGTCGTCCAGCTCGTCGAGGTAGTCGTTCAGCGTGGCCAGCGGACGCGGGCCGTGGGCGCCGCCGAGGCCGACGACGAACCGCCCGGCCGGCAGGTCCGCGTACGCCCGGGCCACGTCGGCGGCGGGCACCCGGTCGACCGGCAGGATGCCGCTCGCCACCGGGATCTTCGCCGTCCCGTGGATCACGTCGGTGATCAGCGGCAGGTTGCTGCCCTGCCCGCCGGGCAGCCACAGCGTGGCGTACCCCAGCTCGTCCAGCTCGGCGGCGGCCGCGACGGCCTCCGCCCCGGTCGTGTTCAGCGTCGCGCCCAGCGGTCCCAGGGTGGTCATGCGCCCGGCAACCACCGAACGCCGGGAGATGTTCCCGTCACGCCGTCTGTTCGTCCTCAGCGGAATCCGCGGGCTCTTCGGCCGGGCGGCTGAACATCCGCGTCGCCGAAAGCCGCGCGACGCCGTCCGGGTCGCCCAGCTCGTCCAGGGAGGTGCGGATCGTCGCGTCCACCGACAGGTACTTGCGGCCCGCCCGCAGGTCGGCGTCGTTGCGCAGCCGCACGATCAGCGGGAACTCCGACAGCGCGCCCGCGTCGAACAGGCCCGTCGTGTAGATGAGCTGGACGCCCAGCGCCTCGGCCACCGCCCGCTGCAGCTCCAGCAGATAACCCGCCGACGCGCGGCCGATCGGGTTGTCCAGGAACAGCACGCCCGAGTGCCGGTTTCGGGCCTTGCCGCGGTTGTTGGCCCGCAGCGCGGCCAGCGTGCAGTACAGGATGATCGCCGCAGTCAGCTGCTGGCCGCCCGAGAACACGTCCCGGATCTCCGAGACGCGCTGGCGTTCGGTCCGCAGCACCGAGTCCGGCTTGAGCATGTCGACGCGGAAGCCCTTGGGCGCCGCGGCCCGGACTCCGCGCAGCACCAGGGAAAGCCCGTCGCGCTTGACGTCGCGCCCGTCGGCGGTCCTGCCGACGGCGGCCTCGTCGACGACCTCGCCGAGCTTCTCGGTGAGCGCGTTGTCCTCCAGCTCGGTGAAGCGGATGCGGAGGAACTCCTGCCCGGACCAGTCGCCGAGGCCGTCGGGCAGCCGGGAGACCCGCTGCGCCGAGCGCAACGTCCGGAGCGCGCCGTCGACCATGCCCTGCAGGCGCGTGATGATGCCGCCGCGGTGCCGGTCGATCTGCGCGAGGTCGTCGGTGAGCGAGCGCAGCCGCGGCCGCAGCGCCTCGGCCCACTCGGCGGCGTGCGCCGGCAGCTGGTCGCGCTTGACCGAGATGACCTGCTGGCGCACCGGTGTGCTCAGCTTCTCGAACCGCTTCTCCGTCGCGTACTGCGCGAGCTGGTCGGCGGCCGCGCGCACCCGCCGGTCGCCCGCGTCGGCGGCTTCCTGGGCCTCGGCGAAGGTGGCGTTCAGCCGGCCGTGCTGGGCGCGGGCGGTGTCGACGTCGCCGTCGTAGGCGGCCGCGTCGGTGTCGGTCACCAGGTGGGCCATCGACTCGGCGAGCAGCGAGAAACCCGACGCCGAACTGCGAGCGGACTCCAGGGTGGCTTCGGCCGCGGCGCGGCGTTCCTGAAGCTCCTCCCACTTCCGCGCGGCCGCCGACGCTTCCAGCCCGGCCGCGTCGATCAGCTCCAGGCCGTGCTCGATGTCCCGCGGCTTCTCGCCGGTGGCGCCGTTCTGCAACGGCAGCGCGTCCAGCTCGGCCCGCCGCGTCGAGACGAGCCCGATGGCTTCCGTGCGTTCGTCTTCCAGGCCGTCGACGACCCGGCGAGCGCGCGCCAGAGCGGCCGCGCGCGCCGAGGCGTCGGAACCGTCGGGCGTCTCCAACAGTTCGGCGGCACGCACGCGGACAGCCTCGTCGAGCGACTCGACGGCCGACCCCGCAGCGGCTTCCGCGGACTCGGCCTGCTCCAGCTCGGCCCGCAGGTCGCTGCCGACCTCGACCTTCGCGTACGACTCGGACGCCGACAGGTAGGTCCGGCGCAGGGCGTCGACGGGCTCGGCCGGCACCGGGCCGTCCACCGCTTCGGCCGCGCCCGGGACCTCGGCCAGCTCGGCGCGCGCGGTCGTCGCGGTGCGGCGGTGGCCGTCGGCGGTGCGCTGCTCCTCCCCCGCCTGCTCACGCAGCCGCGCGGCCTTGCCCGCGGCGTCGGCGGCCTGCAGGTCGGCGCGCTCGGCGACCTCGGTGGCGCGCTCGACGTCCTCGGTCCACTCGGCGATCCGCGCGCTGCGGGCGCCCAGCTCCCCGAGCCGTCGCGCCTTTTCCTCGGCTTCGGCTGCGGCGGCCCGCAACTCAGGGACACGCTCCCGCAGCGACGCGGCTTTTTCGCTCAGCCGCGCGAACTCCGCGTCGGCCTGCTCCAGGGCCGTACGCGCGGTCTCACGCGCGGTCCGGGCGGCCTGGGCCTGCTCGGCCAGGGTCGCGACGGCGCCGGGCGGGTAGTCCTCGCGCCAGGTGGTGAGCTTCCACGTCAACGCGCCGTCCGCGGACAGCTTGGCGGACAGGGCTTCCAGCCGCCGCTGCCGCTCGGTGTGCCGCCGGGCCACGGCTTCGCGCTCGGCGTCGGCGGCTTCTTCGTCGTACATCGCGGGGTTCGGCGGCACCAGGAACTCGACGCCGGGCGCGGCGGGCGTCTCGGCCAGCAATGCCTCGGTGGTGCCCACGGCGATGGTCGCGGACGGCAGCAGCCGCCGTTTCGTGAGCACTTCGCGGGCACGGTCCACGTGCGCGGCGTCGTTCAGGAGCACACCGGAGACCAGCTGCGGCAGGCTTTCCAGCACCTCGGCGCGTCGCCCCGCGTCCAGTTTGGACAGATAACGCCAGCCGGACCACGCGGTGATCCCGGCTTCTTCCAAGGCATCGAGAGCGGCCTGGACGTCTTCCGGCGGCGGCAGCAGCCCGCCGGAACCGAGGGCGGAGAGGGCCCGTTCGTCGGCGGACTCCTCCATCCGCAGCGCGGTCTGCTCCTTCTCGACGGACGCGCTCGCTTCGCGCAGCCGTTCCACCAGCACCGGCAAGTCGCTTTCGAGGGCGACGTCGTCGGCGCCGAGCAGCTCGACCAGCCGGCCTTCCGCGGCGAGCGCGTCGGTGCGGCGGTGGGCGCGGTCGAGGTCCTCGGTCGCGCGCTCGAAGCGGTCCTGGGTGGTGCCCGCGAGCTGGTGCGCCTCGTTCACGGCCCGTTGCGCCGCTTGGAGATCCGTCGCGACGCGGTCGAGTTCCTGCTCGCGCCGGGCCAGCTCCGCGGTGGCCGACTCGGCCGCGCTCCGGGCCGCCCGCGAGGCCTCCGCGACGTCGGCGCCCGAGGGCAGCAGCCCGGCGCGGACGGCGTTCTGGACCTCTTCGCGCAGCTCGGTGATCCGCGTGGTGAGCCCGCGGGCTTCGGCTCGCCGTCCGGCCGCGAGGTTGGCGGCCTCGTCGCGTTCGGTCTGGGCCTTCTCCGCCTCGGCGCGCAACGCACCCGCGTGCGCCTCGGCCTTGTCGGCCTGACGCTGGGCGTCCTGCGCCAGTGAGTGCAACCCGCGTGCGAGCGCCGAAGCGGCGTCGTTGCGCGCCTGCAAAGCGGGCCGCGCCTTCTCCTCGCGGCTGCCGACGAGCTCTCGCAGGTCCTTCGCCTTGCGGGCCGCGTTCAGCTGGTTGAGGACCCGCGCGGTCTCACGCCAGGCCTCCGCCTCGGTTTTCGCCGAAGCGAGTTCGGCGTCGACGCGCTTGCGGGCCTCCTGCGACTCGTCCAGGCGCAGCACCGCGACCAGGCGGCGCAGTTCCGTGACGCCCGCGGCGAGCCGCCGGTGGTCGCCCTCGGCGAGCTTCTCCGCGGACTCGACCTCGGTGACGTGGTCCTCGAGCCCGGTCAGCCGCGCGTTCTCCAGCTCGTTCCGGGCGACGACGCGCCCGGCCAGCTCGGCCATATCAGCTTTCGCTGATTCAGCTATCTTGCGCGACTCCGCGGCGACGCCTTCTTCGGCGGCCAGCGGACCGAGCAGATCCAGGGCGCCCGCGACGAAATCGCGTTCGGACAACAGATCCCCGCGCTGGGCGAGGTTGTGCGAGTAAGTCGAGACGACCTCGGCGAGGTCCTTCGGCTCGTCCTCGGAGATCACCGCCTTCAGCAGGAACTCGACGAACGCGTCGTCGGTGCCGAAGGCGAACGCGTCCGCCGCTTCACCTTCGCCCGCGTTCATCGCACGCTGGTAGCGGAACAGCTCGGTGTCAAGACCGAGGGAGTCGAGCCGGCCGGTCCACTCGTGGTGGCGGCGGGTCCAGGACAGCTCCAGCTCGGGCTCGGCCAGCTGGGCGGCGGCGAGCTTGTCGTGGAAGCCGGACATGGTGAGCAGCCGGCCGTCCTGGGTCATCGGCAGGGAGTCGAGCCCCAGCGCGGCGGTCGGGCGGAAGCAGTACCAGGAGTCGGCGAGGTTCTCGGAGTCGGCGGACACGACGTGCCCGCGCCATTCGGAGACCTTGCCGGTGATGATCCGGTGCCCGCTCTCGACGTGCAGCCATTCCAGCACGACGTGCGAGACGTCCTTGGCGGCGACGAACTTCTCGAGGACCTTGGTGCTGGTGGTACCGACGACCTGGCGGCGGCCGGGCAGCATCACCGAGAAGATCAGCTTGATGAGGACGGACTTGCCGCCGCCGTTCTCGAGGAACAGCACGCTGGCCGGCGAGGGGCGGCGCAGCTCGGCCGGGCCGGTCGCGTGGATGCCGGCGCTGAACAGCGCGTCCTGCTGGGGTGCGGTGATCTTGGCGCCGACGCCGCTGAAGTCGAGCACGACGTCCTGGTAGCGGGCGCCCGCCGGGCCCACCGAGTGCAGGCGGACCCGCGAAAGCTCGTACATCGTTTCCCCTCTTACAGCGTGTCCGAGGACGCCGCGCGCAGCGTGCCCCCGGCGTTCGCGACGGCGACGACGTCGAGCGCGAGCAGGTCGTCGAAGGCGGCGTCGGCGGCGAGTTCGCGCACCTGGATCTGGTAGCGCGGCGTGGTCCGGTAGGTGGCGCCCTGCTCGTCGCTCACCGGGACCAGGAAGCCCTGGTCGGCGAGGAAGCGCAGGGCGCGGCTGACCATGCCGCGGGTGGTGTCGGCGGCGAGGCGGCCGTCCTTGGTCGCGGCCGCGGCGGGACGGCGGGCGTAGGCGCGCCAGGCCTGTTCCAGCTCGGGCGCGTCGGCGAGCGGGTCGTTGTTGGCCTCGGCCGCCGCGGCACGTTCGTCGAGCATGCGGGCGGCTTCGCGGACCATCGCGTCGACCTGCTCGACGCTGACGCGGCCGATGTAGGTGTCGTTGGCGAGGTCGTCCGGGCGCGGGTAGCCCAGCGCGGCGGTGGCGAGGTGGATGAGGCCGTGCAGGACCTTCTCGGTCTCGCGGCGCTCGCGGATCTTGGCCTGGCGGGCGTAGGAGTCCATCTTGATCTCGAAGACGGACTCGTCGGTGGCCGCGAGGACCGCGCCGGCCTGCTGGTTGACCTCGAGGACCATCAGGCCGAGCCCGGCGGCGACGGCGTGGGTGAGCGCCTTGAACGCGTTGTCCTCGCCGTAGCGGCGCACGAGGTCGCCGTAGACGACGTCACGCGCCGGCAGCTGCTTCGGCCGCATGCCGAACGCGACCAGCCGGGCCGCGGCTTCGGCGTCCACGCTGCTGTGGGACAGCGCCATTACGCGACTTCCTCTTCTTCGTCGGCCCGCTCTACGGCGGCGGTGGACAGGAGCAGGTCGGCGCCGCCGAACTCCGGGTCTTGCAGGAGCGTGCCGTCGTCGACGGCGAGCAGCACCGAGCGGTCCCCCTGGCGGCGCGCGGCGCCGACCCCGGGACTGTAGGCGTGGACCGCGCGCAGCGCGACCAGGGCGGCGAGGCCGGGCTGGCGGCTGCGGCGGGCTTCTTCGAGCAGGCCGGAGAGCCGGCGCGGCACCTCGGGCAGGTCGAGGAGGTCGTCGGCGGCGCGCCAGACGTCGTCGCCGTAGCGATCGGTCGTCTCCGCGGGCATCAGTTCCGGTTCCGGGATCTCGCCGACGAGCTGGTCGCGTTCCGGCGCGGGCCGCAGCAGCAGCGAGACGAGCGACGACAGGGACGGCACGACCGGCGCGGTGATGCCGGCGGCGGCGTGGAAGAAGTGCTCGACCGGCGCGACGGCGTCGGCCAGCGGCAGCCCGAGCGTCGGCACGAGGAGCTGGCCGAACAAGTCGAGCGTCGCGCGCTGGGGCGGGCCGGAAAACTGCTGGCGGTCCTGCTCGGCGCGGAAGACCGCACCCGCGTCGGCCAGCCGCGACTGCAGGCGCGTGTGGCGGCGGATGCAGTCGCCGACGATGTCGACGAGCTCGGCCGCGCGGCGCTTGCGGTCGAGGTCCTCGGTCTCGTCGCGGGCGGTGGTGATGTTCTTGAGGATGGCGTTCTCGGCGCGGAACCGCGCTTCGATGTGGCTCAGCGCGCTGTCGAGCAGCTCCGGGACCTCACGCTCCCAGTCGACAGACCGGACGTCACGGCGGGTCGCGTCGAGCTTCGCGCGCAGGGTCTCGCCGTACTGGACGGTCCGGTAGCGGGCCTGCTCGGCGGCCAGCTTCGCGTCGGCCAGGCGACCGCGCGCGATCAGGTTCTCGAGCTTGACCTCGGCGGCGATCTGGGCCGACTCGACGTCGGTGTCGAGGGCGCCGACCAGGACGTTGATCGCCTCGTCGGTGGCGCGGAGATAGACCTCGCCGTCGCGGGCGGCCAGCTCCACGAGCAGCTTGAAGTCGAACTGGCGGCGCTGGTAGCCGCCCGGGCCCATCGAGCCGTAGACGCGCCGGAAGCCGCGGTCGGTCGTGCCGACGTTGATCAGGTTGTCGAGGACCCACTTCGCGACCCGGACGTGCTCCTCCGGCATCCGCGACGGCGCCTGCGCCGCGATGAACGGCAGCAGCCGGTCGATGACCTCGTCGTGGCCGGCGCCGGTGTCGAAGTCCATCGCGATGGTGACCTGGTCGATCGTGTGCAGCGCGATCTCGGCCATCTGGTAGATCGTGGCGTCGGCCCAGTCGAGCTTCGCCTTCCGCGCGTCGAGGTCGTGCAGCGGCGCGGTGCAGGCCAGCGCCTTGAGGCGGCGCGTCAGCCCCTCGTCGGCCAATCCCATCGCGGCCCGGTCGTCGTCTCGCACAGCAGGCCAGGCTAGTCGGCCACCCTCTGCACACGCGCGGGTGACGGGATAACGTCGCCCCTATGCGTGAAATGAGCCGTGACGAGTGGTGGAAGTTCGCGTCCGAGGGGACCCGGACGGGCAAGCTCGGCCTGGTCCGGGCCACCGGCGCCGCGATCGTCACCCCGATCTGGTTCCTGCTGGACGAGGGCCCGGACGGCGACGAGCTGGTCTTCACCACCGGCACCGACACCCTCAAGGGCAAGGCGATCGCCCGCGACCCGCGGATCTCCCTGGTCGTCGACGACCAGGAGCCGCCGTACTCCTACGTCCAGTTCACGGCCGAGGCGCGGCTGACCCACGACCACGACGACATGCTCGCCTGGGCGACCAAGCTCGGCGGCCGGTACATGGGTGCCGGGCGGGCGGAGGAGTACGGGAAGCGGAACGCCGTTCCCGAGGAGTCGCTCGTCCGGGCGAAGATCACCAAGGTCGTCGCCCGGGCCGAAATCGCCGGCTGACCTCGGTTTCGCGGTACCCTCGCCCGGGGGGTGGGGGTCATGCTTCCGGGTGCGGACGACAGACGTGACGCCGTCAAGGCGATCCTGAGCTCCGGCCAGCGCGAGCTGGTCGCCGAGCTGGAACGGCTCGACGGCGGGGCCCGCTTCGGGCGGGGCCGGGCGCGGCTGCTGGAGGACGGTGACGTCTTCGAACGCGCCGCCGTCTGCGTCACGTCGGCGGACGACGGCGCCTTCTTCACCAGCGGGCTGTCGGTCGTGATCCACCCGCGCAACCCCCGCGTCCCGGCCTTCCAGGCCCACTTCCGGTACGGCGAATCCGGGGACACCTGGTGGTTCGGCGGGACCGCGGAACTCGTCCCGTGCTACGGCTTCGCCGAGGACGCGGCGCACTTCCACCGCGTGCTCCGGAACCACTGCGCCACGCTCGACCCGGCGTTCCACGCGCAGGCGAAGCGGGCCGCCGACGACCGGTTCCGGCTGCCGCACCGCGACGAGCCGCACGGGCTCGGCGGCATCTCCTTCGACCACCTGCGCCCGTCCGGTCCGCACGGCTGGCGGCGCGGGGCCGCGTTCACGGCGGCCGGTATCGCCACGATCGCGCCGGCGTACCTCCCGATCGTGCGGCGGCGACGGGACCTGCCGCACGGCGAGCGCGAGCGGCAGTGGCAGCTCCACCGCCGCGGCCGGTACGTCGAAGCCGCCCTCTTCCACGCCGCGTCCGCCGCGCCGGCCGACGCCGAGGCGATCCTGCTGGCGTTGCCGCCGTCGGCCCGGTGGGAGTCCGGCTTCGAGCCGGAGCCGGGGAGCCCGGAAGCGGACCTGACGTCGTTCCTCGCCCCGCGCGACTGGGCGGCCGAAGCCGCCGCGACGGTCGGCTGAGACCACAGCGCCCCAAGGCGGCCTTGGTTGCGTCCGACGCACCGAAGGCCACATTGGGGCGCTGGTGGCCCGCCGTCCGGGCAGGCGCACCGGTGAGCGGGAAACCCTTCTTCACCAAGGGTGAGCGCCCGTGTCGAGTATTGACACGGCCCGCTCGGAGGGTGTGAGATCCCTCCTATAGATAGGAAACTTTCCTAACTATTAAGTCCAGTTCCGGTGGTCCGCCGACCAGTTCCGCCCCGGTCACCCCCTGTCCCCCGACCCACGCAGGAGGCTCCCAGTGGCACCCCGTCCCCCGTGGCGCGTGGTACTGGCCGGTACCGCCGTCGCGGCGCTCGGCCTGACCGCGCTGTCCCCGGTAAGCGCTTTCGCGGCCGCCGCAACGGATTACGAGTCCGAGAACGCCGTCATCTCCCAGGGCGCCGTCGAGTCGAACCACGCCGGTTACTCCGGCACCGGGTTCGTCAACTTCGACAACGTCGTCGGCAGTTACGTCGAATACTCCGTGAACGCCGCGCAGGCGGGCACGCACACCCTGACCTTCCGCTACGCCAACGGAACCGCCGACAACCGGCCGGTGAAGCTCGTCGTCGACGGCGGCGACAAGGGCACGGTCAACTTCCCCGGCACCGGCGCCTGGACGACGTGGCAGACCGTCACCGCGACCGTGCAGCTCACCGCCGGGGTCAACAAGGTCCGCACCACCGCGACCACCGCCAACGGCGGCCCGAACGCGGACAAGCTCACCGACACGTTCACCGCGCCGACCGACAGCGAACCGCCGTCGCCGCCGTCGAACCTCAAGGCGAGCACCATCCTGCCGACCGCCGCGACGTTCTCCTGGACCGCCGCGACCGACAACGTCGGCGTCGTGCGTTACGAGATCAACCGCGGCGGCAACATCCTCAAGACCGTCGACGGGACCACGACGAGCGCGACCGTCGACAACCTGACCCCGAACACCGCCTACGACATCTCGATCGGCGCGTTCGACGCCGCCGGCAACCCGTCGCAGCAGAGCAACGTGGTCACCTTCACCACGCCGCCGAGCGACGACACCACTCCGCCCACCGTGCCGGGCAACCTGCGCTCCACCGGCGTCACCGCCAACAGCGTTTCCCTGGCGTGGAACGCTTCCACCGACAACGGCGGCACGGTCGCCGGCTACGACGTCTTCCAGGGCGCCACGAAGGTCGCGACGACGACGTCGCTCGGGACGACCGTCACGAACCTGAACCCGAGCACCTCCTACACCTTCACGGTCAAGGCGCGCGACCCCGACGGCAACAGCTCCGCGGCGAGCAACGCGGTCACCGCCAAGACGAGCGCGCCGGGCGGCGCCGGGGGCGTCCCGGAGTACGACAAGGACATCGCGAAGGTCGACCTCGGCTGGGCGGTGGACTTCCTCCCGAACGGCAACGCGCTGGTGACCGAGCGGGACCGGTTCGAGATCCTGCTGGTGACGCCGTCCGGCCAGAAGACCACGCTGGGCAAGGTGCCGGGCGCGGTCGGCACCAACGGCGAAGGCGGCCTGCTCGGCCTCGCGATCTCGCCGAACTGGGCGTCCGACCACGCGGTCTACGTCTACCACACCGCGTCCGGCGACAACCGGATCGTGAAGCTGACCTACGACGGCACCACGCTGTCCTCGACGTCGACGCCGGTGCTGACCGGGATCGCGAAGAACCGCTACCACAACGGCGGGCGGATCAAGTTCGGCCCGGACGGCAAGCTCTACGCCACCGTGGGCGACGCGAAGAACAGTGACAACGCGCAGAACAAGAGCTCGCTCAACGGGAAGATCCTGCGGCTCAACCCGGACGGCTCGGCGCCGAGCGACAACCCGTTCTACGCCACCGGCGGCAACGCGCGGTACGTCTGGAGCTACGGCCACCGCAACCCGCAGGGCCTGGCCTGGGACTCGCGCGGCCAGCTGTGGGCGGCGGAGTTCGGCGAGAGCAGCCAGGACGAGCTCAACCTGATCCAGAAGGGCGGCAACTTCGGCTGGCCGAGCTGCGAAGGCACCCAGGGCAGCTGCAGCGGCTTCATCGCCCCGAAGAAGACGTGGTCGACCTCGCAGGCCGGGCCGTCCGGCGTCGAGATCGTCAACGACTGGATCTACATCGCCGGCGTCACCGGTGAGCAGATGTTCGCGACGCAGATCAACTCGGCGGGCACCGGCGTCGGCACGGTGTCGACGCTGTTCTCCGGCCGCTGGGGCCGGCTGCGGTCGGTCACGAAGACCCCCGACGGCGGGCTGTGGCTTACGTCGACGAACAACGACAAGAACGGCGGCACCCCGTCGGTGCTGGACAACGTGATCGTGCGGCTGAAGTTCCCCGGCGGCGCGACCCCCGGTGACTTCAAGCTGACCAGTTCGGCGTTCGCCGACAACGCGACCATCCCGGACAAGTACACCTGCGCCGGCGACGGCACGGCAGGCCAGGACCCGTCGCCGCCGCTCGCGTGGGGCGCCTCCACCGGCGCGAAGGCCTACGCCGTCGTGTTCGCCGACGTCGCCAACAGCGGAAACAAGCTGCACTGGGCGATCTGGGACGTCCCGGCGTCGGCGAAGTCGCTGCCGGAGGGGCTCGGCGCGGGCTACACCGTGCCGAACCAGGGCGGGGCGAAGCAGAAAGCCATGGGCAGCGGCGCGAACGCGCAGAAGTTCTTCGGCCCCTGCCCGGGCGGGTCCAGCCACCCGTACACGTTCACGCTCTACGCCCTGAACACCGCGACGGTCCCCGGCCTGAGCTCGTCCTCGACGATGGCCCAGGTCGAAACGGCGGTCAAGGGCGCGTCGACGGGCAGCGTCGTGCTGCGCGGCAAGTCCAGCGCGGCCGCCTAGAAGCCGCGGCAGGGGTGACCGGAGCGGCGCCGGTCACCCCTGCCGC
This sequence comes from Amycolatopsis sp. cmx-4-37, assembly GCA_049998055.1. GTDB lineage: Bacteria > Actinomycetota > Actinomycetes > Mycobacteriales > Pseudonocardiaceae > Amycolatopsis. The sequence goes on from JAEBEK010000001.1 coordinate 1,195,399, forward strand.
GCTCACCCCTGTTCGGCGAGGCCGCGCAGGTGGCCGTCGACGTCGAAGCCGTGTTCCTCCAGGCGCCGCCGGGCGAGCAGGAGCTCGTCCGCGGTGAACAGGTCGGCGTACTCCGCGTGGAGCATCGTCGCCTCGGAGCTGCGGCCGAGCTGGTTCTTCTCCCAGAGGACGGTGAACCCGCCGGCGGTGCCGGCGCCGCGCAGCAGCAGGCGGGCCGCTTCGACGCCGCCGTGCTCGCGCACCATCCGCTCGAACTGGGCCGGCCGGTACCCGTAGTCCTTGGCCAGGACCCGGCAGCCGTCGAGCAGGTCCTCGGTGAACCGCGCGGCGAGGCGGGGATCGGCCGGGACGGGAGCGGCTGGTTCGGGCATGGGACACCTCTCGACGGGATGGCTTCCCTGATTAATCGCGAACGTGACCGGTTTCGCTACGCCGTTAGGGCAAGCGGACGGTAAAGAACACCCTCCGTATCCCGAACGCGGGTCACTGCACCCGATCGAGGGGTGCTGCCGGGATGGCACGCGGCAGCCGGGAACACCCGCTCACCAGCCGAACAGGCCCTCCATGATCCGGGAGCACCGGGCCGACATCGCCACGGCGTCTTCGTCCGGGCGGTCGATCCACCAGCTGATCAGCGAGTCGACCACGCCGGTCCACACCTGCGCGATCGCCTCGATGTCGACCGGGTCGGCCAGCCCGCGTGCCGTCATCAGCTGCGTCGCGCCCAGCAGGGCGAACGCGTCCAAGCGGCGCCGGTAGTCCGCCGCCGCGGCCGCGATGTCGCCCGTCGCCGGAACCGTTTCGTCGCGCAGGAGGCGCCACGCGTAGCGGTCGTGGTCGAACGTCGTGAAGATCGCCGAGAGGACCTTCAGCGGCATTCGCTCGGGCTCGCCGCCCTCGGCCATGGTCGTCGCGACGCCCTCGGTCAGCCGGTCGCCCGCGCGGTGCAGGCAGGCCAGGTACAGCCCGTCCTTCGAGCCGAAGTACTGGTACAGCAACGGCTTCGTGACCCCGACCCGGCGCGCGATCTCGACCATCGACGCGCCCGCGTAGCCCGCCCGGCCGAACTCCTCGGTGCCGGCCACGACGAGCTGGGCCTCCCGCTCTTCGCGGGGCATGCCCTTGGTCCCGACCGCCCTTGACTCCGTCACGCCGAAGAGCCTACCGTGCGTAAAGTGACCCAAAGGTAAGTTACCGTCAGGTCAGATCAAGGAGGCGACGTGGCCGAGTTCCTGGCGCACCTGCGCGACCCCGTGCTGTTCGCGACCCCGGTGTTCCTGCTGTTCGTGGCGATCGAAGTCGTCGCGGTGCACGTGCTCGGCCACGACGACAACGTCCTCGGCTACCACCCCGCCGACACCCGCACGAGCATGCTGATGGGCACGGTCGCGGTCGGCGTCAACGCGCTGTTCCGCCTGGTGATGCTCTTCGTCTTCGCCGCGCTGTTCGAGCTGGCCCCGGTCAAGCTCGACCCGCGCGACTGGTGGACGTGGGTGCTCATGCTGCTCGGCCAGGAGCTGGTCTTCTACGCCTACCACCGCGCCAGCCACCGCGTGCGCCTGCTGTGGGCCGGGCACCAGGTGCACCACTCCAGCGAGCACTACAACTTCTCGACAGCGCTGCGCCAAAAGTGGACGCCCTACTTCCAGCTGCCGTTCTGGTCGGTGCTCGCGCTGGGCGGGATCCCGCCGTGGATGATCCTGACCGGCCTCTCGATCGACCTCGTCTACCAGTTCTTCGTGCACACCGAGAAGGTCGGAAAGCTGCCGCGCTGGTTCGAATACGTCTTCAACACCCCGTCGCACCACCGCGTCCACCACGGCAGCGACGCCGAGTACCTGGACGCGAACTACGGCGGCATCCTGATCGTCTGGGACCGGATGTTCGGCAGTTTCGTGCCGGAGGGCCGGCGGCCGACGTACGGGCTGACGAAGAACATCGAGACGTACAACCTGCTCAAGGTCGGCTTCCACGAGTACGGCTCGATCCTGCGCGACCTCCGCGCGGCCCGGACGTGGCGCGAGCGCGCGGGCTACCTGCTCGGCCCGCCCGGGTGGCAGCCCGCGCGCGTACCCGCCTGACTTACGCCGTTTCCCGTAGCGCGTGCGCCGGCAGGCTGTCCAGCGGTGGGCGCTGCGGGGACGTCAGGTCGGTCAAGACGAGTTCACGCTCGACGCCGGCCGCCGACGCGCCCCGCTGGAATTGGGCGAGGATCGTCGCGGGCGGGACCGCGGTGACCAGGCGGTCGTAGCGCTCCAGGCGGTCGAAGAGCGTCTGCATGATCTGCCCGGACATCCGGCCCAGCGCCTGCGTGCTCTGGTGCCGGTGCACGCGGTGGCCGAGGTCGACCTGCGCGAGCGCGTCGAGACCGCGCAGCTCCAGCAGGTCGATGAGGTGCCCGATCTCGACGCCGTAGTTGACGACGAACGGGATGCTCTCCAGCACCTCGCGGCGGCCCGCGTACTCGCCGGCGAGGGGCTGCACGAACCCGGCCAGCTCCGGCCAGAACATGTTGAGCAGCGGCCGCGCGACGAGCTCGGTGACGCGGCCGCCGCCGTCGGCCTCGGTGCCCAGCGGACGGTGGTAGAAGCCCTTGACGTAGGCGACGGAGGAGTCGGTGAGCAGCGGGCCGAGCAGCCCGGTGACGTAGTCCGTCGTGAAGTCGTGGAGGTCGCCGTCGACGAAGACGACGAGATCGCCGGACGTCGCGGCGACGCCCTTCCAAAGCGCTTCACCCTTCCCCTGGTGTTCGCCGAGGGCGGGGAAAACGGCGTCCTGCGCGACGACGTCCGCCCCGGCCGCGGCGGCGACTTCCGCGGTGGCGTCGGTGGAGTGGCTGTCGACGACGAGGATTTCGTCGACGAGCACGCCGAGCAGCTCCTCGCGGAGGGCGGTGACGATCGCCCCGACGGTGGCTTCTTCGTTCCGCGCGGGGATGACGACGGAGACGGTGGTGCCGCGCTTGGCCGCGACCAGCTCGTCGATGGTCCGGTCGCCGGCTTTGCTGCTGCGCCGGGCGAGCCAGGTGCCGACCTCCGGCGTCACCTGCAGCCGCGCGTTCGTGCTCGTGCGCATGCTTTCCCCTTCCCTCGTTCGGCCTATCCCTCCCCCGAGGTTCGGGGTCGCACGTTTCGGCGGTCGCGCGGCGGTGCTACCGCGGTGTTACGAGATGGCGGCTCCCGTTAACCCCGTGCGGCGCTACGATCCGGGACACCGAGGGGGGTCGCATGACAGCTGCGCACGACGACCGGGACCGGCGGTTCCGCCTGGACGTACTCGCCACCGTCGTCCAGGAGGAGCTGGCGGCGGCCGGGCTGCCGGTGGTGCCCGGCGAGCAACCGGTCGGGCTGGCCGGCGCGGCCGTCCGGGTCGAAGTTCCGGAGCTGCGCGGCGTCCTGGTCGAGTGGCGGGAGCACGCCGTCCTCCTGGACGCGAGCCAGGACGCCTGGGCCGAGGACCCGCTGGGGGAACGGGGCGAGTGCGAGGCGCTCGGGCAGCTGCAGCTCGCGATCGGCGACGCGATGGCCGAGGCGATGCGGAAGATCCTCACCGCCGCCGGGCTGGCGGTCACCGGCAGCGGCCACGCGCCCGACCAGCTGCTGGTCACCCGGCACCGGGCGCCGTCGCCCTGGCAAGCCCGGCGCGCCGCCCAGCTCGAACGGCACCAAGCGGCGATGCAGGCGGCCTGGCAGGCGCGGCACGAAGCCGACTGCCCGAACCACGACCGCTGACTCCGTCAGGCGTCTTCTTCCTCGAGCATCTCCGGCGTCACTGCGGACTCGGTGTCCGGGATGTTCAGGTCCTTGGCGCGTTTGTCCGCCATCGCCAGCAGGCGGCGGATGCGCCCGGCCACCGCGTCCTTCGTCATCTGCGGGTCCGACAGCTGGCCCAGCTCCTCCAGCGACGCCTGCCGGTTGGACAACCTCAGCTTGCCCGCCGCCAGCAGGTGGTCCGGGGCCGTGTCGCCGAGGATCTCCAGCGCGCGCTCCACCCGGGCCGCCGCCGCGACCGCCGCGCGGGCCGAGCGGCGCAGGTTCGCGTCGTCGAAGTTGGCCAGGCGGTTCGCCGTCGCGCGGACTTCGCGGCGCATGCGGCGTTCTTCCCACTGCAGGACGCTCGTGTGGGCGCCCAGGCGGGTCAGCAGCGCGCCGATCGCGTCGCCGTCGCGGACCACCACGCGGTCGGCGCCGCGGACCTCGCGGGACTTCGCCTGGATGCCCATCCGCCGCGCCGCGCCGACGAGCGCCAGCGCTGCCTCCGGACCGGGACACGTCACCTCGAGGGACGACGAACGCCCCGGTTCCGTCAGCGAACCGTGGGCGAGGAAAGCGCCCCGCCACGCCGCTTCCGCGTCGGCCACGCCGCCGGACACCACGGCCGCGGGCAGTCCGCGCACCGGGCGGCCGCGCTGGTCGATCAGCCCGGTCTGGCGGGCCAGGCCCTCGCCGTCCTTCACCACGCGCACGACGTACCGGGTGCCCTTGCGCAGGCCGCCGCTGGCGGTGATGACGTGGACGTCCGAATGGTGGCCGTACAGCTCGTGGATCTCCTTGCGCAGCCGTCGCGCGACCGAGCCCGTGTCCAGCTCCGCCTCCACGACCACCCGGCCGGCCACGATGTGCAGCCCGCCGGCGAAGCGAAGCAGCGACGCGACCTCCGCCCGGCGCGGCCCGACCTTCGTGATCTCCAGCCGGCTCAGCTCGTCCTTCACCGCGGCGGTCATCGCCATTACTGCCCCTCCCTGCCTTTCGCTCCTCCCCCGTGCTCCCCGCCCCTGCCGAGACCGAGAGCCTCCCGCATGCATCGCGCGAGCGCATCAGGATCATGCCGTCCCGCCACTTCCGGGTCGCCCACCGCCCCCAGGTGCGCGTGCCCGCCGAGCCGTTCCGCCGCGCGCCGGAGATTCGCCGGGTCGGGCACGGAATCGCGGTCCGCGATCACCGCGTCGACCCGCAGATCGGGCGCGTGCTCGAAGAGTACGTCCAGGTGCCGCTCCGGCGAGAACCCCGCGGTTTCCCCCGGCTGGGGGACAAGGTTGAGCACGAGCACCTTCGTCGCGGTGGTTTTCACGAGCGCGTCGTGCAGGCCGGGCACCAGCAAGTGGGGTAAAACGCTCGTGAACCAGGAGCCCGGACCGAGGAAGACGACGTCGGCGTTCAGCACCGCCTCCACCGCTTCCTCGCACGCGATCGGCGGCCGCCCCGAGCCACCCGGTGCCCGCAGGCTGACGCGCTGCACCTGACCCGGCGTCGAGGCCACCGCGACCTGCCCGCGGATGGTGCGCAGCGCCGCCGGGTCCTCGCTGTCGAGGCCGCTGACCTGCCCCACGATCTCCAGGGGCTCCGGCGACATCGGCAGCACGCGGCCGGAGACGCCCATCAGGCGGCAGGCCTCGTCGAGCGCGGCGACCGGATCGCCGAGCACCTCGAACAGCCCGGCCAGCAGCAGGTTGCCCACCGCGTGCCCGGCCAAAGCGCCGTCCCCGCCGAAGCGGTGCTGGAACACCTCGGCCCAGAGCGTGCCGCCGTCCTCCGCCGCGAAGGCGGCGAAGGCCTGCCGGAGATCGCCCGGCGGCAGCAGCCCGAGCTCGCGCCGCAGCCGGCCGGACGACCCGCCGTCGTCGGCCACGGTGACGATCGCGGTGACGTCGGGGGTCACCCGCCGCACCGCGGACAACGTGGCGTGCAGTCCGTGGCCGCCCCCGAGGGCGACCGCCCGCACGTTATTCACGACCAAGGTCGCGGTGCACCACCTTCACGGCCATACCGTCCTCTTTGGACAGACGCTGGGCGAGCTCGACCGACAGCGCCACGCTGCGGTGCTTGCCGCCGGTGCAGCCGACGGCCAGCGTCAGGTACCGCTTGCCCTCGCGCTTGTACCCGGCGCCGATCAGCCGCAGCAGCTGGTGGTAGCGGTCGAGGAACTCCTCGGCGCCCTCCTGCGAGAGGACGTAGTTGCGGACCTCGCCGTCGAGGCCCGTGTGTTCGCGCAGCTCCGGGATCCAGAACGGGTTCGGCAGGAACCGGACGTCCATCACCAGGTCGGCGTCCATCGGCAGGCCGTACTTGTAGCCGAACGAGAGCACGGTGACCCGCGTCTGCGTGCTCGCCTCGGACCCGAACGCGTCTTCGATCTTGGCCCGCAGGTCGTGCACCGAAAGCGACGACGTGTCGAGCACCAGGTCGGCCTCTTCGCGCAGCGGCTCCAGCAGCGTCCGCTCCGCGGTGATGCCGTCGGCGAGCCGGCCGTCACCCTGCATCGGGTGGCCGCGGCGGACGGCCTCGAACCGCCGCACCAGCACGGCGTCGGTCGCCTCCAGGAACAGCACGCGCGGCTTGTAGCCCCGCGCGTCCAGGTCCTTGATGACCGACGCGAGGTCGTCGGTGAACGCGCGCGAGCGCACGTCCATGACGACGGCCACCTTCGTGATCGCGCCGCGCGCCTGCGCGCCCAGCTCCACCATGGTGGCGATCAGCTCCGGGGGCAGGTTGTCGACGACGAACCAGCCCAGGTCCTCCAGGCACTTGGCCGCGGTGCTGCGGCCCGCGCCGGACAGCCCGGACACGACCGCGACCTCCATGCCGGACCCGCGGATCTCCTCTTGCGCACTCACTGTGTTTCCCTACTCCCCTGCTTTCGGACCCGCACCGGACTCCCCGGCCAGCGCGGCGACCACGGCCTCCGCGGTGCGCCTGCCGAAGCCGGGCACCGCCTCGATCTCTTCGATCCTGGCCTGCTTGAGCTTCTTCACCGAGCCGAAGTGCTTGATCAAGGCGGTGCGGCGAGCCTGCCCCAGCCCGGGCACACTGTCCAATTCGGACGTCACCAGCCGCTTGGAGCGCTTCTCGCGGTGGTAGGCGATGGCGAACCGGTGGGCCTCGTCGCGCAGCCGCTGCAGCAGGTACAGCCCCTCCGACGTCCGCGGCAGGATCACCGGGTCGGGGTCGGCGGGCAGCCACACCTCTTCGAGCCGCTTCGCCAGCCCCACCACGGAGATGTCGGTGATGCCGAGCTCGGCCAGCACGTCGGCGGCCGCGGTGGCCTGCGGGCCCGCGCCGTCGACGACCAGCAGGTTCGGCGGGTAGGCGAACTTCTTCGGCCGGCCGGTCTCCGGGTCCAGGCCGGGCTTCGACGAGTCCGTCTCTTCCGCGGTCTCCTTCAGATAGCGGTAGAACCGCCGGCGCACTACTTCGGCGATCGAAGCGACATCGCCCTCTTCGGCTGCCTCGCGCAGTGCGAAGCGGCGGTACTCGGACTTGCGCGCCAGCCCGTCCTCGAAGACGACGAGCGACGCCACGACGTCGCTGCCCTGGATGTGACTGATGTCGATGCACTCGATGCGCAGCGGCGCGGTGTCGAGGGCCAGGAACTCCTGCAGCTCGGTGAGCGCCGCCGAGCGTGCCGTGAGGTCCCCGGCGCGGCGCAGCTTGTGCTGGGTGAACGCCTCCCCCGCGTTGCGCTGGACGGTCTCGGCGAGCGCCTTCTTGTCGCCGCGCTGCGGCACCCGCAGCTGGACCCGCGAGCCGCGCAGACCGGTGAGCCACTCCGCGACCGCGTCGGCGTCCGCGGGCAGCTCCGGCACCAGCACCTCGCGCGGGACCACCGGCCCGGCGTCGACGTCGTCGCGGGCGTCCAGTTCGGCCTCGTCGCCGTAGAACTGGGTGAGGAAGTGGTCGACCAGCGCCGGGACGTCCATCTCCTCGGCCTTGTCGATCACCCAGCCGCGCTGGCCGCGGACCCGGCCGCCGCGCACGTGGAAGACCTGGACGGCGGCCTCGAGGTCGTCGTGGGCGAACGCCACGACGTCGGCGTCCGTGCCGTCGCCGAGCACCACGGCCTGCTTCTCCATGGCCCGCCGGAGCGCGCCGAGGTCGTCGCGCAGCCGGGCGGCGCGCTCGAACTCGAGCTCTTCGGAGGCGGCCGCCATCTCGTTTTCCAGCCGCTTGATCATGACGTCGGTCTTGCCGGCCAGGAAGTCGCAGAAGTCCTCGACGATGTCGTGGTGCTCGCCGGCCGAGACGCGGCCCACGCACGGCGCCGAGCACTTGTCGATGTAGCCGAGCAGGCACGGGCGGCCGATCTGGCCGTGGCGCCGGAACACCCCGGCCGAGCAGGTGCGCGCGGGGAACACGCGCAGCAGCAGGTCGAGCGTCTCGCGAATGGCCCACGCGTGCGCGTACGGCCCGAAGTACCGGACGCCCTTCTTGCGCGCGCCGCGGTAGACGTGCAGGCGGGGGAACTCCTCGTTCAGCGTCACCGCGAGCATCGGGTAGCTCTTGTCGTCGCGGTAGCGGACGTTGAACCGCGGGTCGAACTCCTTGATCCAGTTGTACTCGAGCTGCAGCGCCTCGACCTCGGTCGTGACGACGGTCCACTCGACGCTCGCGGCCGTGGTGACCATCTGCCGCGTGCGCGGGTGCAGACCGGAGAGGTCGGCGAAGTAGGAGTTCAGCCTGCTGCGCAGGCTTTTCGCCTTGCCGACGTAGATGACCCGCTTGGTCGCGTCGCGGAACTTGTACACGCCGGGGGCCTCCGGGATGCTTCCCGGAGCGGGTCGGTAGGTGGTCGGGTCAGCCACTCCCCCAGCCTATGCAGTGGCACCGACAGTTCTCGGTGGCCCCCCGGTGTCCGATCCGCCGGAAGTCGGGTCTTCGCCCGGTTCCGACTTCGGTAGGTGTCGCCCGGGGTGACGCGGTGGTTACTTTCCGACCGGCCCGATCGGGCCCCCTCCGAAAGGATCCCCACCGTGAGCACTCTCCGCACCCTCGGCGCCGCGTGCACGGCCGCCGTCGCGCTGACCCTCGCGGGTGGCGCCGTCGCCTCCGCCGGTGTCCAGCCGAACATCGTCGGCGGCACCACCGCCCCCACCGTTTCGTGGGGCGCCCAGGTGTACGTGAACACCGCCGGGCGCGACTTCCAGGGCTTCAACTGCTCCGGCACGGTGATCGCCGCCCGCTGGGTGCTGACCGCGGTGCACTGCCTCGACCAGGACGGCTCGGGCATGCACGTCAAGGTCGGCAGCAACACGCTGTTCTCCGGCACGCAGATCGCGGTCGACGGGAAGTACGAGTCCCCGAACGGCGACATCGCGCTGCTGCACCTGGCCTCGGCGACCAGCGCGGCGCCGATCAGGCTGGGCAGCGCCGACCCGTCGACGGGCAGCACCAACCAGCTCTACGGCTGGGGCCGCACCACCCCGACGGGCCCGCCGGCGTCGGCGCTGAAGACGGCGAACGTCCAGGTGACCGGCCGGTCGACGGACGCGTACGGCGGCCGCGCGATCCAGAGCACCGGCATCAACGGATCGGCGTGGAAGGGCGACTCGGGCGGCCCGCAGGTCTCCGGCGGCGTCCAGGTCGGCGTGGCGTCGACGGTCCAGAACCAGAGCGGGACGAACACGCGCGGCACGAACAACTACGCGAGCGTGGCTTCGAGCCGGTCCTGGATCCGGACGACCGCGGGCGTCTGAGTCCCTTGTTCCGGGGCGGCGCTGCGGCTCCGCCCCGGAACTGTCGGTGGGGTGTGGGATGCTCGCGGGCATGCGGATCGCCACCTGGAACGTGAACTCCATCGTCCCCCGCCTGCCGCGCGTGCTGGAGTTCCTGGAGCAGACGGCGCCGGACGTGCTGTGCCTGCAGGAGCTGAAGAACGCGACGGAGAAGTTCCCGGCCGCCGAGGTCGAGGCGCTCGGCTACGAGGTGGCGGCGTACGGGCTCGGGCGCTGGAACGGCGTCGGGATCGTGTCCCGGGTGGGGCTGTCCGACGTGGTGCGCGGGCTGCCGGGCGAGCCCTCGTTCGAAGGTGCCGCCGAGGCGCGTGCCGTGGGCGCCACCTGCGGTGGGGTGCGGGTGTGGTCGGTGTACGTGCCCAATGGGCGTGAGCCGGACAACCCGCACTACGCGTACAAGCTGGAGTGGCTGGAGGCGCTGCGCTCGCTGGTGGCGTCCGAAGTCTCCGACGGTCCTTTCGCGGTGCTCGGGGACTTCAACGTGGCGCCGACGGACGCGGACGTCTGGGACATCGCGGTGTTCGCGGAGTCGACGCACGTGACGAAGCCGGAGCGGGACGCGCTGGCCCGGCTGCGGGACCTGGGGCTGTCGGACGTGTTCCCGCGGCCGCTGAAGTACGACCACCCGTTCACGTACTGGGACTACCGGGCGGGGAACTTCCCGAACAACAAGGGCATGCGGATCGACCTGGTGTACGGGAACGAGGGTTTCACGTCCGCGGTGACGGATTCCTATGTGGACCGGAACATGCGCAAGGGCAAGGGCCCGTCGGACCACGCACCGATCGTGGTGGACCTGGACCTATGACCGGCCGGGCCCAGTGCTCACGAGTTGGCCGCGCGGTGCAGCTTCCGCAGGGCCCGCACCGCTTCCACCGCCCGGCCGCGATCCACCGCCTGCACCGCCATCACCGCGTGGTACTCGTCGTCCGGGAGCTCCAGCCGCGCCCACGAAGCACCATCCGGGAAACTCACCGAAAGCACCTCATCCCAAGCGAACCGCCGGGTCACCAGCACGTTCCGGACCTCGATGCCCTCGGCGTCCGCCCGCACCCGGGCGATCGCGAACAGCAACACGCCGCACGCCAGCAGGATCCCGATGCCGATCATCGCCGCCTGGTCGGAACGCTGGAAGCGGACGCCCGTGTTGCCGGTGCGCAGCAGCACCGCCACCACCACGAACACCGCCAGCAGCGCCACCGCCAGCACGCTGCACATGATCAGCGCGCGCCGGGGGCGGATCACCAGGAGAGTCTGCACGCTCACACGAAACCCCGCTCGGTCCACGGCTGGCGCAGGCTCCGCAGCACGTGCGCGGAGTCCAGGGCCGCCACCGTCGCCTCGTAGCCCTTGTCCTCCTTCGAGCCCGGGCGGCCCGACCGGTCGACGGCCTGCTCGTGCGTGTCGCACGTCAGGACGCCGTTGCCGACCGGGGTGCTCTCGTCCAGCGCCACCCGGGTCAGGCCCGCCGTCACCGCGTCGCACACGTACTCGAAGTGCGGGGTGCCGCCGCGGATCACCACGCCCAGCGCCACCACCGCGTCGTGGTTGCGGGCCAGCGCCTGCACCACCACCGGGAGCTCGATCGCGCCCGCGACGTGGACCACCGTCGGCTCCTCCTCCAGCTCGGCTTCGCGAGCGGCGGCGAGCGAACGCTCCAGCAGGACGTCGGTGATGTCCGCGTTCCACCGCGTCGCCACGATGCCGAGCTTCAGCGACTTGCAGTCGGAGAGGTCCAGCGCCAGGTCGGGACGGCCTTCGCCGCTCACAGTGCTCCTCCGTCGGGGTGCTCGGTGCCCGCGCCGACCTGGTCGTAGTGCTCCAGCTGGGCCAGGTCGTGCCCCATCCGGTCGCGCTTGGTCCGCAGGTAGCGCAGGTTCTCCGGGTTCGGCGAGATCGGCAGCGGCACCCGCCCGGTGACGCGCAGGCCGTAGCCCTCCAGCCCGATCCGCTTGGCCGGGTTGTTCGACAGCAGCCGCATGGTGCGGACGCCGAGGTCGCAGAGGATCTGCGCGCCGGTGCCGTAGTCGCGGGCGTCGGCCGGGACGCCGAGGGCGAGGTTCGCGTCCACCGTGTCCGCGCCGTCGTCCTGCAGCTGGTAGGCCTGCAGCTTGTGCAGCAGGCCGATGCCGCGGCCCTCGTGGCCGCGGATGTAGAGCACGACGCCGCGGCCTTCGGCGGCCACCGCTTCCAGAGCCGCTTCCAGCTGCGGACCGCAGTCGCAGCGCAGCGAGCCGAAGACGTCACCGGTCAGGCACTCGGAGTGGACGCGCACCAGGATGTCCTGGCCGTCGCCGATCTCGCCGTAGACGAACGCGACGTGCTCGATCCCGTCCAGCAGCGAGTCATATCCCACCGCGCGGAACGTGCCCGCGGCGAGCGGGATGCGGGCCTCCGCGACGCGCTCGACCTGCTTCTCGGTGCGACGGCGGTAGGCGATCAGGTCGGCGATGGTGATGATCGCCAGGTCGTGGTCGGCCGCGAACACCTCGAGCTCGTCGCGGCGCGCCATGTCGCCTTCGTCCTTCTGCGACACGATCTCGCACAGCACGCCGGCGGGCGCGAGCCCGGCCATCCGGGCCAGGTCGACCGACGCCTCGGTGTGCCCGGGGCGCCGCAGCACGCCGCCGCCCTTGGCCCGCAGCGGCACGACGTGCCCGGGACGGCGGAAGTCCTTCGCCGTCGACGCCGGGTCGCCCAGCAGCCGGATCGTGTGCGCGCGGTCGGCGGCCGAGATGCCGGTGCTGATGCCCTCGGCGGCGTCGACCGTGACGCTGTACGCGGTGCCCCGCGCGTCCTGGTTCGTGTGGTACATCGGCGGCAGGTCCAGCCGGTCGGCCTCGGCCTCGGTCAGCGCCACGCAGACGTAGCCCGAGGTGTAGCGGACCATGAACGCCAGCAGTTCCGGCGTCGCCTTCTCCGCCGCGAAGATGAGGTCGCCCTCGTTCTCGCGGTCCTCGTCGTCGACCACGACGACCGCACGGCCCGCCGCGATGTCCGCGATCGCCCGCTCGATGGCGTCGGCGTCGAACACCGCCCCGGTTCCGCACGGGGTCCAGCCCGCCTCGGGCTCTGCCGCACTCGTCTCGCTCATGCGCACGCCTCGCTAACGCTCAGCGCGGCCTGAGCCGAAAGCGCAGTGCTGGATGATTCGTTCGCAGGCTCACTCATGACCGCTCCTCCGTGCCGCCGCCGTCCCGATTCTGCACCTGGTCGCGGATGTGTGCCTCGGCCAGCTTCTCCACGTACTTCGCGACCACGTCGACCTCGAGGTTCACCAGGTCGCCGGCCGCCCGGCCGCCGAGGGTGGTCACCTCGAGGGTGGTCGGGATCAGCGCGACCTGGAACCGGTCGCCGGTGATCGCGGCGACGGTCAGCGAGATCCCGTCCACCGCGATCGAGCCCTTCTCCACCACGTACCGGGACAGGTGCTCCGGCAGCGCGAACGTCGTGACGCCGTTCTCGTCGCGGCCGAGGAACACGCCGGTCCCGTCGACGTGGCCCTGCATGATGTGCCCGCCGAGCCGGCCGCCGGCCGGGGTGGCGCGTTCCAGGTTGACCCGGTCGCCGGTCGCGACCTTGGCCAGGCTCGAGCGCTGCAGCGTCTCGTTCACGACGTCGACGGTGAACTCGCCGTCGGTCACGTCGACGACCGTGAGGCACACCCCGCTGACCGCGATCGAGTCGCCGTGCCCGGCGTCGCTGGTGACCAGCGGGCCGCGCACGCGCAGCCGTGCCGCGTTGGTCAGCTGTTCGACCGCGGTGACCTCGCCGATCTCCTCGACTATGCCGGTGAACACGTCCGCTGCCTCCTTGTGAGCCGGTCTGTGAGCCGGTCCTCCCATCCAACACCCGACGCGACCCGGAGGCTTCTCCGGTGCCGCCGCGGGATCAGCCGGCCCGGCCGCGGGCCGCCTGCTCGCGCAGCGCGGCGACCGCCTTGCCCGGGTCGCCGGCGCCGTAGACGGCGGACCCGGCGACGAAGCAGTCGACACCCGCCTCGGCGGCCTGCTCGATGGTCTCGGTGTTGATCCCGCCGTCGATCTCGACGACCAGCTTCAGGTGCCCGGTGTCGACCAGCCGCCGCGCGGTGCGCACCTTCTCCAGCACGTCGACGATGAACGACTGCCCGCCGAAGCCCGGCTCGACCGACATGATCAGCAGCGTGTCGTAGTGCTTGAGAGCGTCGAGCCACGGCTCGAGCGCGGTGCCCGGCTTCAGCGACAAGCCGGCCTTCGCGCCCGCGGCACGCAGGTTCTTCGCGAGCGCGATCGGGTCCTTCGCGGCTTCGGCGTGCACGGTGACGTTGTAGGCGCCGGCCTCGGCGTACCCGATGGCCCAGCGGTCCGGGTCGTCGATCATGAGGTGGCAGTCGATCGGCACGTCGGTGCTCGCCAGCAGGGCCTTCACCACGGGCAGGCCGAGGGTCAGGTTGGGCACGAAGTGCGCGTCCATGACGTCGACGTGGACCCAGTCGGCGCGGGTCTCCCCGCCGTCGGCCACGGCGGCGATCTCCTCGCCGAGCCGGGCGAAGTCCGCGGACAGGATGCTGGGGGCGATCAGGGGTCGGTCTGCCACGTCCCGAGTGTAGGAGGCCCGCGCTAACGGTTGCTAACCGGTTGTGACGGATCTGGCGTACGACCAGGATCTGGCTCCGCAGGGGGAGGTCGCGGGTGGCCCCGCCGCCCTACGCTCGCCGCATGCCCGGATTCCTCCTGTCCCTGACCCGGATCGGCAGCTACCGCAGCCTGCTCCACGCCGCCGCGGGGGCCGCCGTCGCGCTGCCGATGGCCCCCTTCGCGCTCGCCGCGGCGGTGTCCGTCGAAGCCGGTTCCCGGGTTCGCGCGCTCATCGCGTTGCTCGCCCTGGCCGTGCTGATGGGGCTGCTGGGCCTGCTGGGACCGGTGCGGCGCCTCGGCATCGGCCTGGCGAACACCCTCCTCGGCACCAGCGTCCCCGCTCCCGAGGGGCGGCCGGACGCGGCGTCACGGCTGCGCTCCGGGCTGTGGCTCGCCCTGCACACGGCGGCCAGCGGGGTCCTGTTCACCGTGCTGGCCTTCCTGGGCCTCGGGTTGCTGGTGCCCGCCGTCTGGCTGGCGGGCGGCCAGGACACGATCTCGCTGTACCGGTCCGGGGTCCCGCTCGGGGCGTGGACGATCCCGTTCGGGCTGGTGGTGGCGTTCGCGGCGCTGGCGCTGACCGCGGCCGCCACCCTCGGCCTGCGGGCCGCGGCGACGGCGCTGCTGGGCCCGTCCGACACCGAACGCGCGGCGCTCGCCGAACGCCGCGCCGCCGTGCTCGCCCAGCGCAACCGGCTGGCCCGCGAGCTGCACGACTCGATCGGGCACACGCTGACGACGTCGACCATCCAGGCGGCGGCCGCGGCCGACCTGGTCGAGGCCGACCCCGCACAGGTGCGGCGCGCGCTCGGCACGATCGAAGAAGCGTCTCGAAGCGCCCTCGAGGACCTCGACCACGTCCTCGGCCTGCTGCGCGAGGAACCCGCGGCCAAGGAGCCGGCGCGCACGCTGACCGAGGTGGACGTCCTCGCCGTGCGGGCCCGCGACGCCGGGCTCGACGTCCGGCTGAGCGTCACCGGGCCGGTCGCCGCGCTGCCCGCCGCGGTGTCGCGCGAGGGCTACCGGATCGTCCAAGAGGGCCTGACCAACGCGCTGCGCCACGCCGGCCCGGGCGGGGTCGACGTCCGCGTCGAGGCCGGCCCGGAGCGCCTGGCGATCGCCGTCGTCAACACGCTGCCCGGCGTGGGGCCGCGGCCCGGGCGGCGCGGGCTGGCCGGGCTCGCCGAGCGCGTCGAGGCCCTGCGCGGCGAACTCGACGCCGGGCCGGACGGCGAGCGGTGGTGGCTGAGCGCGACCATCCCGCTGCGGACGGGCGCGTGACGCCCACGGTGCTCCTGGCCGACGACGAGCCGCTGGTCCGCACCGGCCTGCGGACGCTGCTGGAGCAGCAAGGCATCACCGTCGTCGGCGAAGCGGCCGACGGCGCCGAGGTGCTGCCCGCGGTGCGGCGCACCCGGCCGGACGTCGTGCTGATGGACGTCCGGATGCCCGGCACGGACGGCATCGAGGCCACCCGGCAGCTGCTCGCGGAGCTGACCGGCCCGCCGAAGGTCCTCGTCGTCACGACGTTCGACAACGACGACTACGTGCACGAGGCGCTGCTGGCCGGGGCGAGCGGGTTCCTGCTGAAGCGGGCGCGCAAGGAGGAGATCGCGCACGCGGTGCGGACCGTCGCGACCGGCGAGTCGCTGCTGTTCCCCGAAGCGATCCGGCGGCTGGTGAGCGCCCGGGGTGCCCGGGACGGGCGGTACGCGCGGGCCGCGAAAGCACTCACCCGCCGTGAGGCCGAGGTGCTCCGGCTGGTTGCCACCGGGCTGTCCAACCAGGACATCGCGACCGCGCTCGTGATCAGCCTCGAGACCGTGAAGACCCACGTCGGCAACATCTTCGGCAAGCTCGGCGCGGCCAACCGCAGCCAGGCGGTGGTCATAGCGTACGAATCGGGCATCGTCGCGCCGGGCCACCTCGGCGGTCAACAACCGACGTGCTCCCGGTCACCCCTGTGAAGCCAGGTGTTCGGGCAGCGGCCACCCGGTGCTCACCCGGCGGCCGTCCCCGGCACACATGCAAGAGGACTAATGGCCCGTGTCCGGAATCCGGGCTCTTACCTCCCGAAGTCCCCGAAGAGGAGAAACATGGCTTCGCTGCTCACCGGCCGCCGCCGGTGGCTGGTCGCGGGCGCGCTCGGCGCCGCGCTGGTCGCCGCCGCCCCGGTCGCTATCGCCGCCAACGGCTCCGACAGCGACAACGCTCGCTCGTCGGCCGGAACCGGTGACCGCACCAACGACGTCCGCTCCGCGATCCAGGGCGGCAGTGCCCGCAACGTCATCCTGTTCCTGGGTGACGGCATGGGCCAGTCGGAAATCACGTCCGCGCGCAACTACGAGCGCGGCGCCGCCGGCCGGCTCGCGATGGACGAGCTGCCGTTGACCGGTGACTACACCACCTACGCGGTCGAGCAGAACAACCCCGGCAAGCCGAACTACGTGACCGACTCGGCCGCGTCCGGCACCGGCTGGGCCACCGGCGTCAAGACCTACAACGGCGCCATCTCCGTCGACGCGTACGGCAACCCCGTGCCGACGATCCTCGAGCTGGCCAAGCGCGGCGGCCTGCGCACCGGCGACGTCACCACCGCCGAGGTCCAGGACGCGACCCCGGCCGTGCTGGGTGCGCACGTCGTCAGCCGCGACTGCAAGGGCCCGGTCGAGACGACCGCCAAGTGCGCGGTCAACGCCAAGGAGAAGGGCGGTGCCGGCTCGATCTCCGAGCAGCTCGTCCAGACCCGCCCCGACGTGCTGCTGGGCGGCGGTTCGGCGTACTTCGACCAGACGGTCACCGCCGGCAAGTTCAAGGGCAAGACCGTCCTCGAGCAGGCCAAGGCGGCCGGCTACAACGTCGTGAACACCGCGGCGGACCTCGCGGCGGCCAAGAAGGGCAAGCCGGTCCTCGGCCTGTTCGCCAAGAACAACATGCCGGTGAACTGGACCGGCCCGGCCGCGGTCCACGGCGGCACCGCGCCGGCGCGCTGCACGGCCAACCCGGCGCTGCCGAAGACCCAGCCGAAGCTGGCCGACCAGACCCGCAAGGCGCTGGAGCTGCTCGACGACCGCCACTCGGACAAGGGCTTCTTCCTCCAGGTCGAGGGCGCGAGCATCGACAAGCAGGACCACGCCGCCGACCCGTGCGGCCAGATCGGCGAGACGATCGACTTCGACGCGGCGATCGCGGCGGGCACGGCGTTCGCCCGCAGCCACCCCGACACGCTGGTGCTGGTGACCGCCGACCACGGCCACAGCTCCCAGATCGTCGAGCCCACCGCCACCCCGGGCCTGACCGCCACGCTGATCACCAACGAGGGCTCGAACATGACCCTCGCGTACGGCACCGCCGAGACCGGCGGCTCGCAGTCGCACACGGGCACCCAGGTCCGCATCGCGGCCATGGGCCCGCAGGCGGCCAACATCGTCGGCCTGACCAACCAGACCGACCTGTTCGGCACCCTGAAGCGCGCGCTGCGCCTGCGCTGACGTGGTGGGGCAGGCCCCCGGACGGTTCCGGCGGCCTGCCCCATGCCCCCTGGCGTCCCGGCTCCCTAGGTTGGGGAGCACCGAGACACCAGGGGGTTCTTTCATGCGGAAATCCTTGCGCGGCAAGCGGATCGTCGCTGTCGGCACGCTCGTCGCGCTCATCGCGGCGACGACGGCGGCCCCGGCGCTCGCCGTCACCACGAGCCCGCTCCAGGGCGCGCTCGACACCCTGACCGCCCAGGACGGCGTCCCGGGCGCCGAAGCCGTCGTCCAGGACGGCTCCCGGACGCGGGTGACGCGCAGCGGCACCGGGGACGTCACCACCGGGAAACCGTTCCCACGCAACGGTTCCTTCCGCGCGGGCAGCGTCACGAAGTCGTTCGTCGCGACCGTCGTGCTGCAGCTCGTGGGCGAAGGCCGGGTGAAGCTGGACGCGCCGGTCGAGCGGTACCTGCCGGGTCTGCTCCCGGACCGCCGGATCACCGTGCGGCAGCTGCTGCAGCACACGAGCGGGCTGTACAACTACACCGACGACCTGGCGTTGTCCGACCCCGAGTCGCTGCGCCACCGCGGCGCGGAGCCGGCCGAGCTGGTGGCGATGGCGCTGAAGCACCCCGCGCTGTTCCCGCCCGGCACGAGCTGGTCGTACTCGAACACGAACTACATCGTCGCCGGGATGCTCGCCGAACGCGTCACCGGGCACGCGCTGGGCGCCGAGATCACCCGCCGGATCACGCGGCCGCTGGGCCTGCGCGACACGTACCTCCCGCGCCGCGGCGACGAGCAGCTGCCGGACCCGCACGCCGTCGGCTACGTGCCGATCGGCGGGAACCCGACCGACTTCAGCGACTACGACACGACGATGGCCTGGGCGGCGGGCGGGCTCGTTTCGACCCCGGCGGACCTCGACCGGTTCTACGGCGCCCTGCTCGGCGGCCGGCTGCTGCGCCCGGCCGAGCTGGCCGAGATGAAGCGCACGGTCCCGGCCGACCTCGGCATCCCGGGGGCCGGCTACGGCCTGGGCCTGGGCAGCATCCCCTTGTCGTGCGGCGAGTTCTGGGGCCACGAAGGCGGAATCCTCGGCTTCACGAACCTGGCGGGGGTCGGCCCGGCCGGCCGCCGCGTGACGGTGGTGCTGAACGAGAACCCGACCCCGGCCGACACGAGCGGGCACCTGCTGGCCGCCACCGACGCGGCGGCCTGCTCGTAGCGGTAGGTCCAGGGAACATCGATACCCCAGGAGGTTCTTTCATGCGGAAGTCCTTACCAGGCAAGCGGATCGTCGCCTGCGGCACGCTCATCGCGCTCCTCACGGCGACCACGGCGGCACCCGCGCTCGCCGGCACCACGAACCCGCTGCAGCGGGCGCTCGACCGGGTCACCGTCCAGGGCGGCGCGCCCGGTGCCGAAGCCGTCGTCACCGACCACGGGCGCGTCACCGAGACGCGCCGCGGAACCGGCGACGTGACCACCGGGACGCCGTACCCGCGGGACGCGAAGTTCCGCGCGGGGAGCATCACGAAGACGTTCGTCGCGACCGTGGTGCTCCAGCTCGTCGCCGAGGGGAAGCTCGACCTGGACGCGCCGATCGAGCGCTACCTGCCCGGGCTGATCACCGGGAACGGCAACGACGGCCGCGAGATCACCGTGCGGCAACTGCTGCAGCACACCAGCGGGCTCTACAGCTACACCGACGACCTGCTGGCGACGGGCGACCTCGAATCGCTGCGCCACCGCGGGGCCGAACCCGGCGAACTCGTCGCCCTGGCGATGAACCATCCGCCGTTGTTCGCACCCGGCAGCTCCTGGTCCTACTCGAACACGAACTACATCGTCGCCGGAATGCTCGTCGAGAAGGTCACCCGGCACAGCGTCGCCACCGAGATCACCCACCGGATCACCCGGCCGCTCGGCCTGCGCGGCACCTCCCTGCCGGGACGCGGCGACGAACTGCTGCCCGCGCCGCACGCGCGCGGGTACGTGCCGGTCGAGGAGAAGCTGCTCGACTTCACCGAGTTCGACCCGTCGATCGCCGGTGCCGCGGGCGCGCTCGTGTCGACCGGCCGGGACCTCGACACGTTCTACACCGCACTGCTCGGTGGCCGCCTGCTGCGTCCCGCGCAGCTCACGCAGATGCAGCGCACGGTCCCGGTGCCGGGCGAAACCGGCACGGACTACGGCCTCGGCCTGTTCCACCGCACACTGCCGGACGGCACGCGCTACTGGGGCCACGGCGGCGACATCTTCGGGTTCGCCACACTGGCCGGCGCCCTCGACGGCGGCCGCGGCGCCACGGTGTCGACCAACGAGGACCCGCTGCCCGACGCGGTGCGGGAGGCCACTGAAACGGCGTTCGAGGTCGCGCTGGCCCGGAGGTAGGCCGGCAGCAAGCCAAAACTGTCGGTGCCACCAGGTAACGTGGAAAACGGGGGGTGCCCCCGCGGCCCCACCAGCGAGCCGCTCAGGGAAGCAGGTCCAGGGCCTCGGTCCACGGCCTGCCGACGTCGAGCCGGTGCAGCGTCACCCCGGCGCCCGCGAGGGTGTCGAGGTGGCGCTGCCACGCCGGGTGGTGCACCCGCGTGTCCTGGATCTGGTACGCCACCACGATCGTGATCCCGGGCGCGCCGAGGACGTCGCCCAGCACGGTCAGCGCCTGATTGTCCGCGATGCCCAGCGCCAGCTTCGCGACCGAGTTGGCCGACGCCGGTGCGAACAGGAACACCGCAGGGTCCGGGTGCGGCCGCGGCTCCCCCGGCAACCGCGAGACACTGCGCACCGGCAGGTCGGTCGACGCGGCGACCTCGGCGAGCGCACCCGTCGACTCCAGCCACCGCTGAGCCGTCGGCGTCAGCGTGATCGCCGTGCGCCAGCCGCGCTCGGCGGCGGGTTTCACCAGCTCGGCGGCGAACCGGGCGTCCAGCCCGCCGCACGAGCCGGCGATCAACCCGAGATCTCTCACGGTTTGCGCAGCACGGCGCAGAACATCGCGTCGGTGCCGTGGCGGTGCGGCCACAGCTGCACGTACGGCCCGTCACCCAGCTCCGGCACGCCGGGGAAGAACTCCCGCGAGTCCACGACCTCGGCCTTCAGCCGCCGCGCCGTCTCGCCCAGCACGCCTTCGGTCTCGGCCAGGTGCGGCGAGCAGACGACGTAGGTCAGCGCGCCGCCGGGCCGCAGCAGCGCGTAGGCCGCGGTGATCAGCTCACCCTGCAGCTTCGTCAGGTCCGCGACGTCCGACGGCTGCCGCCGCCAGCGCGCTTCCGGCCGCCGCCGCAGGGCGCCGAGCCCGCTGCACGGCGCGTCGACCAGGATCCGGTCGTAGCCCGGCTCGAGGCCCGACTCCCGGCCGTCGGCGACGTGCACCTTCACCGGCAGCCCGGTCGTGGCCTTCTCGACGAGCTTCGCGCGGTGGGGTGCCTTCTCGACGGCGTCCACCCTCGCCCCGCTCAACGCCGCGAGCGCGCCGAGCAGCGCCGCCTTGCCGCCGGGACCGGCGCACAGGTCGAGCCAGCGCTCGTCCGTGCCCTCGACGGGCACCTTCGTCGCGGCGATCGCGCACAGCTGGCTGCCTTCGTCCTGCACCGCGGCCAGCCGCTCGCGGATCGGCTCGGCGTCGGCCGGGTCACCGGCGCCCGCGGGCAGCCGGACGCCGTAGGGCGAGTACGGCGCGACGTCGCCGCCGGTGATCGCGGCCAGCTCGTCGGCGCTGATCTCGCCGGGCCGGGCGACCAGGTGCACCTCGGGCCGCGCGTCGTCGGCTTCGAGTGCGGCCTTGAGGCCCTCGCCCTTGTCCCCCAGCGCTTCGGCGAACGAGCGAGCGATCCAGCGCGGGTGCGCGGTGCGCAGCGCGAAGGCCCCGATCGGGTCGGCACCCTCGTCCGGCGCGACCTCGTCGAGCCAGGCCGCTTCGTCCTTTTCGGACACCTTGCGCATGATGGCGTTCGCGAAACCCGTGGCCCACGAACCCGCTTCGGCCCGCACGAGGTCCACAGTGGACGTCACGGCCGCGTGCTCCGGGATGCGCGTGCGCAGCAGCTGGTAGACGCCGAGGCGCAGCGCGTCCAGCACGACCGGGTCGGTCTTGGCCAGCGGCCGCTCGGCGTTGGCCTCGATGACGGCGTCGAGCAGGCCCTGGGCCCGCGACGTGCCGTACGTCAGCTCGGTCGCCAGCGCCGCGTCCCGGCCGCCGATCCGCCGCTCGCGCAGCAGGTCCGGCAGGACGAGGTTGGCGTAGGCGTCCTTCTCCCGCACGGCGCGCAGGACGTCGAACGCGGCCTGGCGGGCCGGGTCCACCTCCGGCGGGCGGCGCGGGCCTTCCTTGCGCGGCGCTGGGCGGCCCCGATCCGGCCGTGACGGACGTCGTTCCCTGTGGTCGTTCACCGGAGGCGTTCTCCCTGGTCGATCCTCGTACCTCGCGCCCAGTCGGTGGCCGCCATCCGTTTCTTGCCGGGTGCCTGGACCTCGCCGAGCCGCACCGGCTTCGTCGCCGTCCCGACCAGCACCCGCTTGCGTTCGACCACGATCTCCCCCGGCGGCGGGCCGGGCTCGTCGAGCACCGTCACCGGGCCGAGCTTGAACCGCTCGCCGCGGAACTCCGCCCACGCGCCCGGCTCCGGCGTGACCGACCGGATGTGCCGGTCGACCGCCGAGGCCGGGTCGGCGAAGGACACGCGCGCGTCCTCGACGGTCACCTTCGGCGCGTAGCTCATCCCCTCGGCGGGCTGCTCGCGCGCGACCAGGCTGCCGTCGGCCAGACCGTCCATGGTGGACAGCAGCAGCTTGGCGCCGGACTCCGAAAGCCGCCCGAGCAGGCCACCCGCCGTGTCGGTCGCGCCGATCGCCTCGGTGACGACGCCGAAGACCGGGCCCGCGTCGAGCTCCTTGACGATCCGGAAGGTGGACGCGCCGGTGATCTCGTCGCCGGCGCGGATGGCCGCCTGCACCGGCGCCGCACCGCGCCACGCGGGCAGCAGCGAGAAGTGCAGGTTCACCCAGCCGAGGCGCGGGATGTCGAGGGCGGCCTGCGGCAGCAACGCACCGTAGGCGACGACCGGGCAGGCGTCCGGCGCGAGCTCGGTGAGCCGGGCGAGGAAGGCCGGGTCACCGGCGCGGGCGGGCGTCAGGACCTCGATGCCGTGCTCGTCGGCGAGGGCGCCGACCGACGACCGGACGACCCGGCGGCCACGGCCGGCCTGGGCATCGGGCCGGGTGACGACGGCGACGACCTCGTGGCGGCCGGAGTCGAGCAGGGCGCGCAGCGCGGGGACGGCCGGCTCGGGGGTGCCGGCGAAGACGAGCTTCATCGGCCGGCCCCCGGCGGGAGCAGGAAGGATTCACATGGCTGGAACATCGGGGACGAGTCTAGAAGGCCCCGATGATCACTGCGCGTCGCGCCCGCCGGGAAACCGGGCGACAGCCCACGCGGGCCCGGTTAGCGTCCTCCGCATGCCCACCCCGACGTGGCGGCCCCTCACCCGCGAGGACGCCCAAGCCGCCGCCGACCTGCTCAACGCCATGGAAACCGTGGACGCGATCGGCGAGCACTACACCGCCGAAGACACCCTCACCGAGCTGGTCGACCCTTACGCGGACCTCGAGCGCGGCAGCCTCGCGGCGTTCGACGGCGACCTCATGATCGGCTTTATGAAGATCCGCTTCAAACCGGCCGCCGACGAGGTACATCGGGTCTTCCTGGACGGCGGGGTCCACCCGGCCCACCGGCGCCGGGGCATCGGCACCCGGCTCGTCGAGGCCGGGGTGGCCGCGGCGAAGGTCCTCCACGAACGGCACCACCCGGGCCGTCGGCTCGCGGTGGACGTCCACCGGCCCGAGCACATCGCCGGCCTGGCCGAGCTGATGCGCTCCCGGGGCTTCGCGCCCGTCCGGTACTTCCGGCGGATGGAGCACCCGCTCGGGGAGGTGGCGCCGGCGGAAGCATGGATCGAGCCGTGGTCGGAGCGGACCGACGAAGACTTCCGGCGGGTCCGGAACGCGGCGTTCGCGGACGCCTGGGGCGCGGTGCCGATGCCCGCGGACCTGTGGCGGAACAAGATCACGAACCAGACGTTCCGGCCCGAGGTCAGCTTCCTGTTCCGCGACGCGAACGGGGTGCCGGTAGGTCTGCTGGTGACGATGTCGTGGGACGCCGACACCGAGGCCACCGGTATCCGCGACGCGCACTTCATGGTCGTCGGGACGCTGCCGGAGCACCGGAGACAAGGCATCGCCGGAGCGCTGCTGGCGCACGCATTGCACGCGGCGGCGGAGCAGGGTTACGACCAGGCGAGCCTGGTCGTGGACTTCGCGAGCCCGTCCGGGGCCTCCGGGGTGTTCGAGAAAGCCGGGTTCGTCCCCAAGTCGCGCTACATCCGCTGGGCGCTGGAAGCCTGAGCCGACGGGAGACGCCGGCTGTGGCCCGGTTGTCCACAGCCCTGCCGCGATGTGGACAACCAGGCCACAGCCGCGCGATTCCCCGGCATTTCGTCGGGCGGCGCCGCTAGGCTGGACAAGGGCACGCCCCCCAGGGAGGGCGGGGGCGTCGCTACCAGCGCGTGGGCCACACCACCTGGGCCGCGCCCTGGCCGCGCCGGACCGGTTCCGCCGCCGCCAGCCAGCGCCCGTCATGCAGGCGCTCCACGCCGGTCGCCGCGCCGATCTCCGCCGGCGCCGTCGAGAAGCCCTGACCGCGGGCCTTGAGCACCGCCGTCTCCGGCTGGTCGAGGAACTCCTGCTCCACCTGCGCGGCGGCCGAGTTCCGCTGCGACGCCCGCGGCGCCGCGATGGCGTTCTCCAGCGACAGCCCGCGGTCGATCCGGCCGAGGATCACCTGCAGCACCGTCGTGATGATCGACGCGCCGCCCGGCGAGCCGGTCGCGAAGAACGGGCGGCCGTGGTCGAGCACGATCGTCGGCGCCATCGACGAGCGCGGCCGCTTGCCCGGGCCGGGCAGGTTCGGGTCGGGCACGCCCGGCGTCACCGGCGTGAACGAGAAGTCGGTCAGCTCGTTGTTGAGCAGGAACCCGCGCCCCGGCACGACGATCCCGCTGCCGCCCTCCTGCTCGATCGTCAGCGTGTAGGCGACGACGTTGCCCCACTTGTCGGCGACCGTGAGGTGCGTCGTGTTCTCGCCCTCGTACGGCGTCGGCGCGGCCGTCGTTCCCGCCGCGCACGGTGCCGGCCGGCGGGGGTCGGCCGGCGCGACCGGGCTGGTCGCGGCCTTGTCCTTCGAGATCAGGCACGCCCGCGAGTCGGCGAAACGCTGGCTGAGCAGTTCGCGCGCCGGGACGTCGATCACAGCCGGGTCGCCGATCCAGCGGTTGCGGTCGGCGAAGGCGAACCGCGTCGACTCCAGGAAGTACTGCAGGTAGTCGGCCTTGCTCGCGTGCTTCAGGTCGAAGTTCTCGAGGATGTTGAGCGCCTCACCGACCGTGAGCCCGCCCGAGGACGGCGCCGGCATGCCGTAGACGTCGAGGCCCTCGTAGGTCGCGTGGGTCGGGGTGCGCTCGATGGCGCGGTAGGCGGCGAGGTCCGCGGTGCTGAGCTTGCCGGGACGCACGTTCAGCGTCGACGCCGGATCCTTCGGCGGCTGCTGGACGGTCTTCGCGATGTCCGCGCCGATCTGGCCCTGGTACAGCGCGTCGACGCCGCGCCGCTCGAGCTGCGCGTACGTGTTCGCGAGGTCGGGGTTCCGGAAGACCGTCCCGGGCGACGGCGGCGCGCCGCCGGGCAGGTACAGCGACCGCGTCGAGGGGAACGCGGAGAACCGCGCGGCGTTGTTCGCGATCTGCGTCTGGAACGTCGAGTCGACGACGAATCCCTTGCGCGCCAGGTCTTCGGCGGGCTTCAGCGACTTCGCCAGCGAGCGCGTCCCCCACTTGCGGAGGGCCTCGGACCACGTCGCGGGCGTGCCGGGCACACCGACGCTGAGCCCGCTCGTGACGGCGTCGTTGAACGGCAGCGGCTGGCCGTTCTCGACGAACAGGTTCGCGTCCGCGGTCTTCGGCGCGGTCTCGCGGCCGTCGAGGGTGTGGACGCGGTGGGTCTTCGCGTCGTAGTAGACGAAGAACCCGCCCCCGCCGACGCCGGCGGAGAACGGGTCGGTGACGCCGAGCGCGGCGGCGACCGCGACGGCCGCGTCGACGGCGTTGCCGCCGTCGCGCAGGACCTTGGTGCCGATCGCGGTGGCGTCGGCGTCGATGCTGGCGACGGCGCCCCCGAAGCCGACGGCGACCGGGGACTTCGGCGTGGGGGTGGCGGCGGTGGCGGGTCCGGCGGCGACGGTCGTGAGGAGCGCGGCCGTGGCGGCGATGACGAGGGTGCGACTCCGGTGCGCGGGCATGCGGGCGAGTCTGCCCCTCGGACCAGGCGCGTTCAAGACGCTAAAAGGCGCCGCGCCCGTCCGGTCAGAATTTTACGAGTTTCCCCAGACTTCGAAATTGGATCACCTGGCGGAGTGACACTGCCCACGCCACTGCCACAGAATCGTCCGGCGCGGCCCTGCACAGCCGCGCACAGCGAGGGCAACCGAAAGGACAACTGAAGATGACCGCACCACGGAAATGGCGCCGCCTGCTCGGCGCCGCGGTGGCTGTCTCGACCTCCCTGCTGGTCATGACCGCCCCCGGCGCCGCGGCGGCGCCGGGCCTGCCCGACCAGGACGCGTCGAACAACCACGAGATGGGCGCGGCGATCCGCGCCCACGACGGGGTGGCCCCGGCCGGGCTCGCGCCGGCGTCGGTGGACGCGAGCGTCCCCGGCATCGACGTCAGCTCCTACCAGGGCAACGTCAACTGGGCCTCGTACTGGAGCGCGGGCAAGAAGTTCGCCTACGTCAAGGCGACCGAGGGCACCAGCTACCAGAACGCCTACTTCAGCCAGCAGTACACCGGGTCGTACAACGTCGGCATGATCCGCGGGGCCTACCACTACGGCCGCCCGGACGGGGCCGGCGGCGCCGCGCAGGCCGACTACTTCGTCGCCCACGGCGGCGGCTGGTCGAAGGACGGCAAGACGCTCCCGGGCACCCTCGACATCGAGTGGGGCCCGGACAACGCGTGCTACGGCAAGACGCCGGCCCAGATGGTGGCGTGGATCAAGGCGTTCAGCGACGAGTACCACGCGAAGACGACCCGCTGGCCGGTCATCTACACGGCGACGAGCTGGTGGAGCCAGTGCACCGGCAACACGGGCGACTTCAGCTCGACGAACCCGCTGTGGGTGGCGCGGTACGCGTCGTCGGTGGGGACGCTGCCGTACAACTGGGGCTTCTACACGTTCTGGCAGTACAGCTCTTCGCCCATCGACCAGGACCAGTTCAGCGCGGACATCTCGCGCCTGAAGGTGCTGGCGACGGGCTGATCCCGACTTCCGCGGGTTACGCGGGTGGCGCGGTCGGCGGAAGACTCGGCCGCGTCACCCACGCCGTGGAGGGAAACCCGTGCGCCTGACCGCCCTGCTCCCCCTGCTCGCCGCCGTCCCGCTCGTCGCGTTCCCCGCGGTGGCCACCGCCGCGCCCGGCTGCTTCGACGCCGGTGTTCCCTTGACCGTGGAGGAACAACGCCTGACCGCGACGCTGCCGGCGGGTGGTCCCGCGGTCGGCCCCGAGCTCGTCCGGCTGGCCGGGCTCGACCCCTTCGTGGCCGAGGTGAAGCACGACCTCTGCGCGGCGCGCACCCCGCGTCGCGCCGAGCGCGTCGTCACCCAGGCCGGCGACCGGCTGTGGCGGACCGCCGTCGACCGGGCGCAGGGCCGCCGGCCGGACCTCGGCACGCTCGACCGGTTCGACGACCGGCCGCTGTACTGGGCGCGGTTGCAGCTCAGCAGCGCGATCCGCCAGTGGACGTCGTTCCCATCGCGGCGGGATGCGCTGCTGACGGCGTTCGACCGCGGTTCGCGCGGCCTCGACGACGTCCGGTTCCCGCTCGGGAAGACAAGGCGGGTCATGGTGAGCGGCTTCGACCCGTTCCAGCTGGACGGCCCGGGGATCACCATCTCGAACCCGGCGGGGGCGTCGGCGCTGCAGCTGGACGGGCGCGTCCTCGACACGTCGTCCGGGCCGGCCGTGGTGCAGGCGGTGAGCTTCCCGGTGGTGTGGGGGTACTTCGACCAGGGCATCGTGGAGGCGGCGTACGGCACGGCGTTGCGCGACCGCGCGCGGCGGCCGGACGTGGTGCTGACGATCAGCCAGGGCCGCCCGGGCCGCTTCGACGTCGAACGCTGGGCGGGCGCCTGGCGCGGCGGCTTCCCGGACAACAACAACGTCTCGGTGACGGGCGGGGTGCCGCCGGCCGCGGGCTGGCCGCAGCCGGACGTCCAGTTCATCGAGACGACGCTGCCGTACGCGCGGATGCTCCAGGTGACCGGCGCTTACCCGGTCAACTTCAACCAGGCGTTCTGCGTGTGGCCGGACTCCGCACACCCGGGTGCGGGGACGCCGGTGTGCCGTTCGGACGCCCCGGCCCCGGGCGAAATCGCGGCTTCGGGCGGCGGCGGGAATTATTTGTCGAACGAGTCGATGTACCGCGCGAACCGCGTCCGCCTGGGTTTGGGCTTGACCTCGGTGGCGGGTGGTCACCTGCACACGCCGGTGCTGGGCCAGCCGACGGGCTTGACGGACCCCGATTTCGAAGCCCACCGCCAGGCGATCGCGTCCGAGGTGATCGATCTCGCGGCCGCCGCGGCCGGCTCGTCCCCGGCGGTTCCGTTGCCGGCAAAGGAATCCCCGCGGGTGGCGGTGAACTCCCTACCGGGCACGGTCCTCCCCGGCTGACGTCGTGTCGTCCCTCCGATCACGCGAGTTACGCCTGCGATCACGCGAGTTCCGGGTTCCCTCACGCGGTTTCGGTGGTCCGCACCCGGAACAACCGTGCGGCACCGGGAATCACCCGTGTCCGGAGGGGAATCTCGCGTGATTGAAGGGGCATCACACGTGATTGGGGGGTCGACTCGCGTGATTGGGGGGTCGACACGAGCTAGATGAGGTCCAGGGGATCCAGCTGGATGCGGATCGGTTCCGTCGCCTTTTTCGCGTCCCGCCGGGCCGCGGCCGCGTGAATGGCCGAGGACAATGCCTTGCCTTCGGAGCGGGACGCCCGGACCAAAGCCCGCTCCCGTTCCGCGTTGCCTTCTTCGTCGACTTCGCCGAGGGGAACCGGGCCCAGGACTTCGCCGGAAGAAGGCAACGGCAAGTCCGAGAGGAAACCGGCCACCGCGTCCGGGCTCCCCTCCACACTCGCCATCCGCATCGCCGGGGGAAAGCCCAGTTCCTGGCGCTCGGCCAGCTCCTGGGCCGCGTGCCAAGCCGGGTCCCAGCGGACCAGGGCCTGGACCACCGGCATCCCCGCCTCGGCCCCGACGATCACCCGGCCGCCGGCGGACGCCGGGCGGACCAACCCCGCCGCCGCCATCCACCGGCGCAACGCCTCCTCCCCCGCCCGGAGATCCTGGCGGCCCAGCAACGCCCAGCCGTCCAGCAACAGCGCCGCGCCGTAGCCGCCCTCGGCCACCGGCTCCGCTCCCGGCGTGCACACCACCAGCGCCGGCTTTCCCGGGACCGAGGCCAGCACCTCCGCCGCCCCCGACGTGCGGACCGGGATGCCCGGGAACGCTCGCCCCAGCTCCTCCGCCGTCCTCTTCGCGCCGACGATCACCGCGCGCAGCCTCACCGAGGCGCACGCCGTGCAGCGGAACGCCGTCTCCGGGACGCCGCACCAGCGGCACGCGGGGGGCTTCGGCTGTCCGTCGACCGATCCGCCCGGCAACGCCAACGGCCCGGCGCAGCGGCGGCAGTGCGCCGGCGTGCGGCAGTTCCCGCAGGCCAGGCCCGGTACGTAGCCACGCCGCGGGACCTGGACCAGCGTCGGCAGGCCCGCCGCGAACGCCTGACGCGCCGCTTCGAACGCCACCGCCGGCAGCCGGGCCACGCGGGCGGCCTCGTCGCGGGCGACGTCGAAGTCCTCGCCGACCGGGGTGACGCGCGGGGCCGCGGACCGCAGCACCGTGCGGTCCGCCAGGACCGGCGCGGCCCAGCCGGATTCGACCAGCAGCTGCGCCTCCGCCGTCCGGGCGAACCCGCCGACCAGCAGGGACGCCTTCGCCGCGTGCGCGCGGTCCATCAGGACGTCCCGGACGTGCGGGTAGGGCGCGTGCGGGTCGAGGTGCAGGTCGTCGCCGTCGTCCCAGACGACGAACAGCCCGGGGTCGTGGACCGGCGCGAACATCGCCGCCCGCGTCCCGACCACCACCCGCACCGCGCCGCGCAGCACCGCCAGCCAGCGCCGGTACCGCTCGGCGGGCCCGAGCCCGGCGATCAACGCCACCACGGCGTCCTCGCCCACCAGCGCCGCGCACGCCTCGTGCACCCGGGCCAGGTCGCGGTGGTCCGGCACCACCAGCACGGCGCCGCGGCCCGCCGCCGCCACGGAACCGGCGGCCTCGGCGAGCCGGCGCGGCCAGTCCTCGCCCGGCAGGGCCTGCCAGACGGCGTTCGCGCTCTTCCCCTCGGTCAGCGCCTCCAAGAACGCCGGGCCACGCTGGTAGCGCGCCCACGCCGTCGTGTCCGGCGGGGAAGGGATCGCCGCGGGCGGAAGCGGCGGCTCCCCCTCGGCCTTCGCGTGCCGCGGCGGGATCGCCAGGCGCAGGACGTCCGACAGGGTGCCGCCGTAGCGGTCGGCGACTGACCGGCACAGCGCGTGCAACGACGGTGGCAGCACCGGCTCGGCCGACGTCACGCGCTCGAGGAACGCGAGCTTGCTGCCGTAGTCGCTGGTCTCGCCGCGCTCGATCAGGTAGCCGTCGACGAGCTGCCCGGCGAACCGGACGCGCACGCGGGACCCGGGCACGGCGGTCTCGTGCAGCTTCTCCGGCACGAGGTAGTCGAAAGTGCGGTCCAGGTGCGCCAAGGGGATGTCGACGACGATCCGGGCGACCGGCCGCTCGGGCGCGGGCGACTGCGCCCCTTTGGCCTTCTGGCCCGGCTTCGGTTTCCGGGCACGCGACGGCGCCGCCGGAGCGGCGGGCGGCTTCTCCGGGAAGTCCCAGAGAGCGGCGGGCTCGGTGCTACTCACGCCGTGATCTCTACCAGACCCCACCGACACCCCGGACGCCAGGAAGGCCACCTCGACGAGCTTCGAGGTGGCCTTCACCGGATCGTGCGTCAGGCTCCCGCGGCGTTCTTCAGCGCCTCGGCGCGGGCCGTGCTCTCCCAGGGGAGATCCAGCTCGGGCCGGCCGAAGTGGCCGTACGCCGCCGTCGGCGCGTAGATCGGGCGCAGCAGGTCGAGGTCGCGGATGATCGCCGCGGGCCGGAGGTCGAAGACCTCGGTGATGGCCTGCTGGATCTTCGACGGGTCGACCGTCTCGGTCCCGAACGTCTCGACGAACAGGCCGACCGGGGCCGCCTTGCCGATCGCGTAGGCGACCTGCACCTCGGTCCGCGACGCCAGCCCGGCGGCGACGACGTTCTTGGCCACCCAGCGCATCGCGTACGCGGCGGAGCGGTCGACCTTGGACGGGTCCTTGCCGGAGAACGCGCCGCCACCGTGGCGGGCCATGCCGCCGTAGGTGTCGACGATGATCTTGCGCCCGGTCAGGCCGGCGTCACCCATCGGGCCGCCGATGACGAAGCGGCCGGTCGGGTTGACCAGCAGCCGCGCGTTCGAGGTGTCGATGCCCAGTGCCTCGATCTCGGGGCCGACCACGTGCTCCTTGACGTCGACGCTGAGCATCCGCTCGAGGTCGATGCCGTCGGCGTGCTGCGAGGACACGACGACCGTGTCGAGGCGGACCGGCTGGTCGCCGGCGTACTCGATGGTCACCTGGGTCTTGCCGTCCGGGCGCAGGTACGGCAGCACGCCGTCCTTGCGGACCGCGGTCAGCCGCTTCGAGAGCCGGTGGGCCAGCGCGATCGGCAGCGGCATCAGCTCGGGGGTGTCCGAGCAGGCGTAGCCGAACATCAGGCCCTGGTCGCCGGCGCCCTGGCGGTTGATCTCGTCCTCGTCCGACTCGACGCGCGACTCGTACGCGGTGTCGACGCCCTGGGCGATGTCGGGCGACTGCGAGCCGATCGCGACGTTGACGCCGCACGAGTTGCCGTCGAAGCCCTTGGCCGAGGAGTCGTACCCGATCTTCAGGATGACGTCGCGGACAATCGTGGGGATGTCGGCGTACGCCTCCGTGGTCACCTCGCCGGCGACGTGCACCTGGCCGGTGGTGATCAGGGTCTCGACCGCGACGCGGCTGCGCGGGTCCTTCGACAGCAGGCCGTCGAGGATCGAGTCGCTGATGGCGTCGCAAATCTTGTCGGGGTGTCCTTCGGTCACCGACTCCGAGGTGAACAATCTGCTGCTAGACGCGGTCACGGTGGCCGTCACTTCCTCACCTAGACGTCGGATACCCGGCAAGTTAGGCACCCCTTATCAAATGCAAGCGTACTGACTATCGCTCGGGGGACGGTCAACGCTTCATGAAGCTCACAACAGCGTCCCACAGAGTGGACGCCAGTTCAGCCTTCGCGCCGAGAGGGATGGGGATTTCCGTGCCGTCGGAGCCGAGCAGCCAGCCCGAATTGTCCTCGGTGCCGAAGGCTTTGCCGTCACCGACCGCGTTGACGACCAGCAGGTCGGCGCCCTTGCGCTTGAGCTTCACGCGGGCGTGGTCGAGGACGTCGCCGTGCTCGTCGCCGGTTTCCGCGGCGAATCCCACGACGACCTGACCCGGGCGCCGATCGCGCACCAGTTCGGCCAGAATGTCCGCATTGCGGTCGAGCGTGATCACCGGGTCCGGCTGGTCGTCGGACTTCTTGATCTTGTGGTCGGCCCGGTTCGCCGGCCGGAAGTCGGCGACGGCGGCGGCCATCACGACGACGTCGGCGGCCTCGGCCGCGGCGTGCACCGCCTGCCGCAGCTCCTCCGCCGTCGAGACGTGCGAGACGACCGCGCCCGCCGGGTCCGGCAGGGCGACGGTGTGGGCGGTGACCAGGGTGACCTCGGCGCCGCGCTGGGCGGCGACGCGGGCCAGCGCGTAGCCCTGCTTGCCGGACGAGCGGTTGCCCAGGTAACGGACCGGGTCGAGCGGCTCGCGGGTGCCGCCCGCCGACACGACGACGCGGACGCCTTCGAGGTCGCGCGGGAGGGCGTCCGGGCGGGCCAGCAGCAGCCGGGCGAGGTCGACGATCTCGGCGGGGTTCGCCAGGCGGCCCTTGCCGGTGTCGACGCCGGTCAACCGGCCGGAGCCGGGCTCGGTGACGATCGCGCCGCGCGAGCGCAGCAGGGCCACGTTGGCGCGGGTCGCGGGGTGCTCCCACATCTCCGTGTGCATCGCCGGGAAGAAGGCGACCGGGCACCGGGCGGTGAGCAGGGTGTTCGTCAGCAGGTCGTCGGCCAGGCCGTGGGCGGCCTTGGCGAGGAGGTTCGCGGTGGCCGGGACGACCAGGACGAGGTCGGCCTCCTTGCCGACGCGGACGTGCTGCACCTCGGGCACCTCGGTGAACACGCCCGTGTGCACCGGGTGCCCGGAGAGGGCTTCGAAGGTGGCCGCGCCGACGAAGTTCAGCGCGGCTTCGGTGGGGACCACGCGGACGTCGTGACCGGACTCGGTCAGTCCGCGCAGCACCTCACAGGCCTTGTAGGCGGCGATGCCGCCGCCCACGCCCAGGACGACCTTGGGTTTACTCACCCTCGGTGTGCTCGAGCAGGCCACCGTGGATCTCGCGCAGCGCGATCGAGAGCGGCTTCTCGCGCGGGCCCGGCTCGACGAGCGGGCCGACGTACTCGAGCAGGCCCTCGCCCAGCTGGGCGTAGTAGTCGTTGATCTGGCGGGCACGCTTGGCCGAGTAGATCACCAGCGCGTACTTCGAGCTGACCTTCTCGAGCAGGTCGTCGATCGGCGGGTTGGTGATGCCCTCGAGCTCTTCGTGCAGGGTCGCCTGAGTCGTCACTCGTGGTGCTCCGAATCCGTTGGACTGCCGACGGCAAACTGCTCGCCGGCAATCAAGTTTAGCAAGTGCTCAGCGGCCTCCCGCACGTCGGCGTTGACGACGCGGTGGTCGAACTCGCCGGCGGCGGCCAGCTCACGCTCCGCTTCCGCCAGCCGGGCCTGCACGGCGGCCTCGTTCTCGGTGCCGCGCCCGGTGAGCCGGCCGACCAGTTCCTCCCACGACGGCGGCATCAGCATCACCAGCCGGGCCTCCGGCATGGCCGCGCGGACCTGGCGGGCCCCCTGCAGCTCGATCTCGAGAATGGCCGGGCGGCCCTCGGCGAGGGCCTTCTCGACCGGCTCGCGCGGGGTGCCGTAGCGGTTGCCGGTGAACTCGGCCCACTCCAGGAGCCGGCCGTCGGCGATCATCGCGTCGAACTCGGCGCGGTCGACGAAGTGGTAGTGCGCGCCCTCGACTTCGCCGGGGCGGGGCTGGCGCGTGGTGACCGAGACGCTGAAGTAGATGTCGGGCTCCAGCTTCCGCAGCTCGCCCACCACGCTCGACTTCCCGACCCCCGAAGGCCCCGATACGACGGTGAGCCGGTGCCGGGGGATGTCCCCCGCCACCGGCTCACTGCCGCGGTCGGCGCCCGGGGTCACCGGGCAGTCACGACCGGCGCCGTTCACTCGCCGCTGAACTCGGCCAGCAGCGCCTTGCGCTGCCGGTCGCCGAGGCCGCGAAGGCGACGGCTGGGGGCGATCTCCAGTCGTTCCATGGTCTGCTGCGCGCGGACCTTGCCGACGCCCGGGAGGGCCTCGAGCAGAGCCGAAACCTTCATCTTGCCGAGGACCTCGTTCTCCTCGGCCTGCTTCAGCACGTCGACCAGAGTGGTACCGCCCCGCTTCAGCCGCTCCTTCAGCTCAGCACGGATCTTGCGAGCGGCGGCGGCCTTCTCCAGCGCCGCAGCGCGCTGTTCCTCTGTCAGCTGGGGAAGTGCCACGTTTTCCTCCGGTAGTTCTCAAATCTGGGTGGGTGACGCGACGGTACCCACCCGTGAGCACCGGCCACAATGCGGGGGTGCCTGGTGGGACCCGGTTCCGGGCCCTGCTATTGGCCGTTTTCCTGCGGGTCGGCCAGCACTTCGGCGACCCGTTCGACCGCTTGGCGCAAAGCCGCTTGCTCCGGTCCGTGCTTCAGGATGTCCCGGGACGACGCGGGCAGCACTCCCGGCAGGGAAGCCCCGAACAGGGCCCGCAAATCGGCCACCGTGGCTCCCTGGGCCCCGAAACCGGGCGCCAGCACCGGTCCGTTCAGCCCGGACAGATCCAGGTCCCCCGGCGAGACGGTGGCCCCGACCACGACCCCTACATCGCCGAGCGGTTCCGCGGATGCGTTGAATGCCGCCGCCGCGTCGACGATCGACTGCGCCACCGTGCGCCCGTCCGGCAGCCGGGCGTTCTGCACCGCGGCCGCTTCCGGGTTGGAAGTTCGCGCAAGCACGAAGATGCCGCGCCCCGCCGAAACCGCCGTTTCGGCGCATTGGGCCAAAGAGCCGAATCCCAGGTACGGCGAAACGGTGATCGCGTCGGCCGCGATCGCCGCGCCCTCGGCCACGTAGGCGGCCGTGTACGCCGCCATCGTGGAGCCGATGTCGCCGCGCTTGACGTCCAGCAGCACCAGCGCACCGGCCGCCCGCGCCGTTTCGACGACCCGTTCCAGCACCCGGACGCCCGCCGCTCCGAAACTTTCGAAGAACGCCGACTGCGGCTTCACGATCGCCGTGCGCGCCGCCAGGACCTCCGTGGCGGACAACGCGAACCGTTCCAGGCCCGAGGCGTCCACCGGGAGCCCCCAGGCCTCGAGCAGGCCCGGGTGGGGGTCGATCCCGGCGCACAGCGGGCCCCGGTCGGCGACGGCTTTCGCCAGCCGCGCCCCGAAGCGCTCCCGCGTACTCACGACTTCGCCTTCAGCGCCGCCTGCAGCTCCTGCAGGGACTTGACCCCGATGTCGCCCCGGATGAGCGCCTCGATGCCGTGCACGGCCGCCGCGGCGCCCTGCACGGTGGTCACGCACGGGATGTCGCGCGACACCGCGGCGGTGCGGATCTCGTAGCCGTCGACGCGCGGACCGCTGTTGCCGTACGGCGTGTTGATCACCATGTCGACGTCGCCGTTCAGGATGACGTCCACGATGTTCGGCTCGGCTTCGGTCGAGCCCTCGTAGTGCTTGCGCACCACGGTGCACGCGACCCCGTTGCGCCGCAGCACTTCCGCGGTGCCGGACGTGGCGAGGATCTCGAACCCGAGGTCCGCCAGCCGCTTCACCGGGAACACCAGCGAACGCTTGTCGCGGTTGGCGACCGAGACGAACACGCGCCCGGACGTCGGCAGCGAGCCGTACGCGCCGCTTTGGGACTTGGCGAACGCCTTGCCGAAGTCGACGTCGACGCCCATCACCTCGCCGGTGGACTTCATTTCCGGGCCCAGCAACGAATCCACGCCGTGCCCTTCCGGGGTGCGGAAGCGGTGGAAGGGCAGCACGGCTTCCTTCACCGCGACCGGCGAATCGGCCGGCATCCGCCCGCCGTCGCCGTCGGCCGGCAGGACGCCGCTCTCGCGCAGGTCCTTGATCGTCGAGCCGGTCATGATCAGCGCGGCGGCCTTGGCCAGCGGCACCGCCGTCGCCTTGGACACGAACGGCACCGTCCGCGACGCGCGCGGGTTGGCCTCCAGGACGTACAGGACGTCGTCCTTGAGCGCGTACTGGACGTTCAGGAGCCCCCGCACGCCGACGCCGCGCGCGATGGCCTCGGTGGAGCGCCGGACGGCCTCCAGGTCGGTGTGCCCGAGCGTGATCGGCGGCAGCGCGCACGAGGAGTCGCCGGAGTGGATGCCGGCTTCCTCGATGTGCTCCATGACGCCGCCGAGGTAGAGCTCCTCGCCGTCGAACAGCGCGTCGACGTCGATCTCGATGGCGTCGTCGAGGAACCGGTCCACCAGCACCGGGTGCTCGGGGTTGATCTCGGTGGCGCGGCTGATGTAGCCGGCGAGGGTCTCCTCGTCGTAGACGATCTCCATGCCGCGCCCGCCGAGCACGTACGACGGCCGCACGAGCACCGGGTAGCCGATCTCGTCGGCGATCCGCTTGGCGCCCTCGAACGACGTCGCCGTGCCGTAGCGCGGCGCGGGCAGCCCGGCCTCGGTGAGCACCTCGCCGAACGCGCCGCGGTCCTCGGCCAGGTTGATGGCCTCAGGCGGTGTGCCGACCACCGGGACGCCGGCGTCGGCGAGCCGCTTCGCCAGGCCCAGCGGGGTCTGGCCGCCGAGCTGGACGATGACGCCGGCGACCGTGCCGGACGCCTGCTCGGCGTGCACGACCTCGAGGACGTCCTCGAAGGACAGCGGTTCGAAGTACAGCCGGTCGGACGTGTCGTAGTCGGTGGACACGGTTTCCGGGTTGCAGTTGACCATGACGGCCTCGAAGCCGGCCTCCCGCAACGCGATCGCCGCGTGCACGCAGGAGTAGTCGAACTCGATGCCCTGGCCGATCCGGTTCGGGCCCGAGCCGAGGATGAGCACCTTCGGCTTGTCCGGCTGCGGCGCCACTTCGGACTGCGCCTCGGGGTCGGACTCGTAGGCCGAGTAGTGGTACGGCGTGTTCGCGGCGAACTCGGCCGCGCAGGTGTCCACGGTCTTGAACACCGGGCGCACGCCGAGGCGGTGGCGCAGGGTGCGGACGCCGTCCTCGCCGGCCAGCTCCGGGCGGAGCGCGGCGATCTGCCGGTCGGACAGCCCGGTGCGCTTGGCGCGGCGCAGCAGGTCGCCGTCGAGCACCGGCGCGTCGCGGACCTCGGCGCCGACCTCGCCGATGTAGGCGATCTGGTCGATGAACCACGGGTCGATGCCACTCGCTTCGTGCACCTGCTCGACGGTGGCGCCGAGCCGCAGGGCCCGCTCCACTTCGTACAGCCGGCCCTCCTTCGGCGTGCGCAGCGAGTCCAAAGTGGACTCGACGGTGGCGCCCTCGGGGTCGGGCAGCGTCCAGAACCCGGTCGCCTTGGTCTCGATCGAGCGCATCACCTTGCCGAGCGCCTCGGGGAAGCTGCGGCCGAACGACATCGCCTCGCCGACGCTCTTCATCGTCGTGGTCAGCGTCGGGTCCGCGCCCGGGAACTTCTCGAAGGCGAACCGCGGCATCTTCACGACGACGTAGTCCAAAGTGGGCTCGAACGCCGCCGGGGTCGCTTTGGTGATGTCGTTGGTGATCTCGTCGAGCGTGTAGCCGATGGCGAGCTTCGCGGCGATCTTGGCGATCGGGAAGCCGGTCGCCTTGCTCGCCAGCGCGCTGCTTCGCGAGACGCGCGGGTTCATCTCGATGACGACCATCCGGCCGTCTTCGGGGTTGATCGCGAACTGGATGTTGCAGCCGCCGGTGTCGACGCCGACCTCGCGCAGCACGGCGATGCCGACGTCGCGCATGACCTGGTACTCGCGGTCGGTGAGCGTCATGGTCGGCGCCACGGTGACCGAGTCGCCGGTGTGCACGCCCATCGCGTCGATGTTCTCGATCGAGCAGACGACCACGACGTTGTCGTGCTTGTCGCGCATCAGCTCGAGCTCGTACTCCTTCCAGCCGAGCACGCTCTCCTCGATGAGCACCTCGGTGACCGGGGATTCGGTGAGCCCGGTGGACGCGAGCCGCTCGAGGTCCTCGGGCGTGTGCGCCATGCCGGAGCCGAGCCCGCCCATGGTGAAGCTCGGCCGGATGACGACCGGCAGGCCGAGTTCCTTGACGGTGTCCCGGACTTCGTCCATGTCGTGGCAGACGCGGCTGCGCGGGACCTCGGCGCCGATGGTGCGCACGATGTCCTTGAACTTCTGCCGGTCCTCCCCGCGCTGGATGGCGTCGATGTCGGCGCCGATCAGCTCGACCCCGTACTTGTCGAGCACGCCCCGCTCGTGCAGGGCGACGGCGCAGTTGAGCGCGGTCTGCCCGCCGAGGGTGGCGAGGATGGCGTCAGGCCGTTCTTCGGCGATGACCTTCTCGACGAAGTCCGGCGTCACCGGCTCGATGTAGGTGGCGTCGGCGAACTCGGGGTCGGTCATGATGGTGGCCGGGTTCGAGTTCACCAGGGAGACGCGCAGGCCTTCGCTGCGCAGCACCCGGCAGGCCTGGGTACCGGAGTAGTCGAACTCCGCGGCCTGCCCGATCACGATCGGCCCGGAGCCGATCACCAGCACGTGCTGGATGTCCGTCCTCTTCGGCATCAGGCCTTCTTCTCCATGAGCGAAACGAAATCGTCGAACAGGGGCGCCGCGTCGTGCGGACCGGCCGCGGCTTCGGGGTGGTACTGGACCGAGAACGCCGGGACGTCGAACGCCCGCAGGCCCTCGACCGCGCCGTCGTTGGCGCAGTAGTGGCTGACCTGAGCCGCGCCGAACGGTGACTCGAAGCGCTGCCCGGGCTCGCCTTCGAGGGCGAACCCGTGGTTCTGCGCCGTGATCGCCACCGACTTCGTGGCCACGTCGATCACCGGGATGTTGATGCCGCGGTGGCCGTAGCGCATCTTGTACGTGCCCAGGCCGAGCGCGCGGCCCAGGACCTGGTTGCCGAAGCAGATGCCGAACAGCGGGATCTCGCGGCCCAGGACCTGCTTGGTCAGCTCGGTGGCGTGCGTCGTCGTGGCCGGGTCGCCCGGGCCGTTCGACAGGAACACCCCGTCCGGCTCGACCGCCAGCACCTCTTCCAGAGAAGCGGAAGAGGGCAGCACGTGCACCTCGATGCCGCGCTGGACCAGCTGGCGCGGGGTGTTGGACTTGATGCCCAGGTCCAGCGCGACCACCCGGAAGCGCGGCTCGCCGGACGGCGAGACCACGTAGGGGTGAGGCGTGGTGACCTGGCCGGCCAGGTCGGCACCCTCCATCTTCGGGCTGGCGAGCACCGAAGCGACCATCTCCTCGACGGTGCCCAGCGCGTCACCGGAAAACACCCCGGCGCGCATTGCGCCGAGTTCGCGCAGGTGGCGGGTCAGCGAGCGGGTGTCGACCTCGGCGATGCCGACGATCCCCTGGTTCACCAGCTCCTCGTCCAGCGTCCGGCGAGAGCGCCAGTTGGACGGCGTGCGCGCGGGGTCGCGCACCACGTAGCCGTTGACCCAGATCTTCGCCGACTCGTCGTCCTCGTCGTTCCAGCCGGTGTTGCCGATCTGCGGCGCGGTCTGCACCACGATCTGCCCGTGGTAGGACGGGTCGGTCAGCGTCTCCTGGTAGCCGGTCATGCCGGTGCAGAACACCGCCTCGCCGAGGCTCCGCCCCCGCGCGCCGTAGGCGGCGCCACGGAACACCCGGCCGTCTTCGAGTACCAGTGCGGCCTGAGCGCGCGCGTTCACTGGGCACCTCCCTTGATCTTGAGCTGATCGATCCACTGTGGATAGTCGTCGAGGTCGTCGCCCCGGAAGCCGGTGTCGAGCTCGGTTTCGCCGGCGCGCCAGGTGAGCACGAGCAGCGCGTCGGTGCCCATCACCTTCCCGGCGATCTTCGAGTCGCGCCGGACGCCGGTGACGGCGTCGCGCGGGATCCAGAAGTCGGGCGCTCCCCCGCGTTCGACCGCGACACCGCTGTCGTGCAGCCGCAGGACCGCGCCGGTGCGCAGCCCCGCTCCGCGCGTGACGACCCGGTTCTGCCACTCCCCCGCGAACGTCGTGGCGACGTAGACGCCGGTCGACTCCAGCAGGACATCCCCCGGGCCGGAAGGGATGGCGGGGAACGGCGGCACCCGCACGCTCTGCGAGCGGGCCTTGCGGCGCCAGCCGACGTACATGCCCCACAGGCAGAGCAGGAAGAAGGCGACGATCGCCAGCACCAGCCACAGGCGTTCCATCAGCAGACCTTCCCGTCCCGCGCGGTGAGCCGCCCGCGCAGCAGCGTCGCGGTCACCACACCGGGGAGCCGCATTCCCTCGTACGGGGTGTTGGCGGCGATGCTGGCCAGCTCCGCGCCCCGGACCGTCCACTCGGCGTCCGGGTCGACCAGCGTCAGGTTCGCGGGCTCCCCCACCGCGATCGGCCGGCCCTGGTCGGCGAGGTTGCCGATCTCCGCGGGCCGCTCGCTCATCACGCGGGCGACGCCGCGCCAGTCGAGCAGCCCGGTGCGGACCATGGTCTCGGCCACGATGGACAGTGCCGTCTGCAGCCCGAGCATGCCCGGCCGGGCCGCGGTCCACTCGGTGTCCTTGTCCTGCACGGCGTGCGGCGCGTGGTCGGTGGCGACACAGTCGATCACGCCCTCGGCGAGCGCGGTCCGCAGCTTCTCCGCGTCGGATTCCGTGCGCAGCGGCGGGTTCACCTTGTTGACCGGGTCGTAGGTGGCCAGGCGCTCGTCGGTGAGCAGCAGGTGGTGCGGGGTGACCTCGGCCGACACCTTGGTGCCACGGGCTTTCGCCCAGGCCAGCACGTCCGCGGTGCCCGACGTCGAGACGTGGCAGACGTGCAGCCGCGCGTTCGCGTGCAGCGCCAGGAGGCAGTCGCGGGCCACGATGGACTCTTCCGCGGCGGCCGGCCAGCCGGTGTAGCCGAGCCGGGCCGCGCGTTCGCCTTCGTGCGCCTGGGCCCCGACGGTCAGCCGCGGCTCCTCGGCGTGCTGCGCGATGACGACGTCGAGGGCGGTCGAGTACTCCAGCGCGCGGCGCATCAGCAGCGGGTCGGCGACGCAGAGCCCGTCGTCGGAGAAGACCTTGACCTGCGCCTGCGAGTTCGCCATCGTGCCCAGCTCGGCGAGCTTCTCGCCCTTGAGCCCGACGGTGACCGCGCCGACCGGGTGGACGTCGACCAGGCCGACCTCCTGCCCGCGCCGCCACACGTGCTCGACGATCACGGCGTTGTCGGCGACCGGGTCGGTGTTGGCCATGGCGAACACCGCGGTGTAGCCGCCGAGCGCCGCCGCGGCCGAACCGCTGTCGATCGTCTCGGTGTCTTCGCGGCCGGGTTCGCGCAGGTGGGTGTGCAGGTCGACGAAGCCGGGCAGCAGCACCTGACCGGCGGCTTCGATGACTTCGACGTCTTCGGGGACGTCCACGGCGCCGATCGCGGTGATCACCCCGTCCTCGACCAGGACGTCGACCGGGTCACCCTCGCCGTAGGGGCGGGCGCCCTTGATCACGGTGCTCACGCGGCGGCTCCTTCGCTGGCCAGGAGGTGGTAGAGGACCGCCATGCGGACGTGGACGCCGTTGCGGACCTGGTCGGTGATGGCCGAGGCCGGGGAGTCGGCGACCGCGCTCGCGATCTCCATCCCGCGCAGCATCGGGCCGGGGTGCAGGACGACCGCGTGCTCGGGCAGCAGCTTCTGCCGCTTTTCCGAGAGGCCGTAAGCGATCGAGTACTCGCGCGCGGAAGGGAAGAACCCGCCGTGCATCCGCTCGGCCTGGACTCGCAGCATCATCACCGCGTCGACCGCGGGCAACTCGGCGTCCAAGTCGTGCGAAACGGTCACCGGCAGGCTTTCGACGCCGTAGGGCAGCAGTGTCGGCGGCGCGACCAGCACCACCTCCGCGCCGAGGGCGGCGAGCAGGTGGATGTTCGAGCGGGCGACGCGGCTGTGCAGGACGTCGCCGACGATCGCGATCCGCCGGTCCTTGAGCGAACCCAGGCGCTCGCGCAGGGTCGCCGCGTCGAGCAGCGCCTGCGTCGGGTGCTCGTGGGTGCCGTCGCCGGCGTTGACCACCGACGTGCCGGGCTCGGCGAGCCACTCCGAGAGCCGCTGGGCGGCGCCGCTGGCGGGGTGCCGGACGATCACGCAGTCGGCGCCCGCGGCGGCCAGCGTCAGGGCGGTGTCGCGCAGGGACTCCCCCTTGTTCACCGAGGAGCTGGACGCGGAGACGTTGATCACGTCCGCGCTCATCCACTTCCCGGCGATCTCGAACGACACCCGGGTGCGCGTCGAGTTCTCGTAGAACAGGGTGATCACCGTGCGGCCGCGCAGCGTCGGCAGCTTCTTGACCTCCCGGCCGAGCAGGGTGTGCTTCAGCTCGTCGGCCGTGTCCAGCACGGCCGTGGCCAGCGCCGGGTCCAGCCCGTCGGTGGCGAGCAGGTGCTTCACGAGTCTTCTCCAGGTACTTCTTCGGTCGGGCCGCTTTCCGATGGACGGAGCAGCACCGCGTCGCGGCCGTCGATTTCGGCCAGCAGGACGGACACGCCCTCGGTGCGGGCGGTCGGCACGTTCTTCCCCACGTAGTCGGCGCGGATCGGCAGCTCGCGGTGGCCGCGGTCGACCAGCACGGCCAGCTGCACCGCGCGGGGGCGGCCGTGATCACGGAGGGCATCGAGCGCGGCCCGGATCGTGCGGCCGGAGAAGAGGACGTCGTCGACCAGGATCACCACCCGGTCGTCGATGCCGTCGGCGGGCAGCTGCGTCTGTTCGAGCGCGCGCGGCGGGCGGCGGCG
Organism: Amycolatopsis sp. cmx-4-37; assembly: GCA_049998055.1. Classification (GTDB taxonomy): domain Bacteria; phylum Actinomycetota; class Actinomycetes; order Mycobacteriales; family Pseudonocardiaceae; genus Amycolatopsis. The sequence continues at coordinate 1,238,367 of JAEBEK010000001.1, forward strand.
GAGGTCGTCCCGGTAGAGGGTGACGTCGAGGGCGCCGGTCGGCGGGCGGACGCCGGAGAACTCGCCGATCTTGCCGGCGAGCCGGGCCGCGAGCGGAGTGCCGCGGCTGGGGATCCCGAGCAACACGGGCGGGGTAGTGCTCTCCGCACCGTTCGCGGTCTTTTCGATGACCTGATGGGCCATTCGGGCGATCGTGCGCGCGACATCGCCGGCCGTCAGGAGCTCGCGCTCCCCGGCCGAACCAGCCGCGCCACGCGGACGTGACGACACTTCGGACTCCTTCCCCGCCTCACCGGACGGGTCCTTAAAGGACGTCTGTTCCCCTGCTGGTCGGGGCTTTCGCACCGACATTAGCAGGCACTTTGCTCAGTCTTACGGGTGGTGTGGCGTGATTCGCGGCAAGCTCCTGCTTGACCTGGTGACAACAATGCGTAACCATTACTCTGAGTATTCGACTCGAAGAGTCCCCTGGACCGGTCACCCCGACCGGGAGGGGGTGGAGAACGGAGAACGACCAGATGGGCGATTACGCCAAGGCGCTCGGGGCCAAGCTCCGCGGGATCCGCCAGCAGCAGGGCCTGTCCCTGCACGGGGTCGAGCAGAAGTCCGGTGGGCGCTGGAAGGCCGTCGTCGTCGGCTCGTACGAGCGCGGCGACCGTGCCGTCACCGTGCAGAAGCTGGCCGAGCTGGCCGACTTCTACGGCGTGCCGGTGGTCGAGCTGCTGCCCGAGGGCCGGGTCCCCTCCGGTGCGGAGCCCGCCACCAAGATCGTGATCAACCTCGAGCGCCTGCAGCAGCTGCCGGCCGAAAAGGTGGGCCCGCTGGCCCGCTACGCGGCGACGATCCAGAGCCAGCGCGGCGACTACAACGGCAAGGTGCTCTCGATCCGCACCGAGGACCTGCGGTCCCTGGCGATCATCTACGACATGACCCCCGGCGAGCTCACCGAGCAGCTCATCGACTGGGGTGTGCTCCCGCCGGAGGCGCGTCCCGCCAAGGAGGACTGATCGCGAGGTGTTGCGCCGACGCAGTGAGCGTCCCCCGGTGGGGCACCGGAGACGCTCACTGACCTCGTCGGGGGGCTCGCAGCAGACTCAGAGCACCGCACGGAGGCGGTCGGCGATCGTGCCGATCCGGCCCAGCACGCCGTTGACGAACCGCGGCGAGTCGTCCGTGGACAGTTCCTTCGCCAGGCCGACGGCCTCGTCGATCGCGACCGGGTCCGGCACGTCCTCGGCCCAGAGCAGCTCGTAGACCCCGACCCGCAGCACCGCGAGGTCGACCTTCGGCATCCGCTCCAGGGTCCAGCCCTGCGCGTGCTCGGCCAGCAGCTCGTCGATCTGCGCGCGGCGCCCGGTGACGCCCTCGACCAGGCTGATCGTGTAGTCCCCGATCGGGTCGACCTCGGTCGCGCCGACGCGGTCGGCCAGCAGCGTCACCGCGTCGGCGTCACGCTGCGAGGCTTCGTACAACATCTCCACCGCGCGACGGCGCGCCTGCCGCCGGCTGATCGCGCCGCCGCGGTTGGGGTGGGGTTTCGACGTCGGCATCAGCTGGAGACGCGGCCCAGGTAACGGCCGTCGCGGGTGTCGACCTTGATCTTCTCGCCGGTGGACAGGAACAGCGGGACCTGGATCTCCGCGCCGGTCTCCAGCGTCGCCGGCTTGGTGCCGCCGGTGGAGCGGTCGCCCTGCAGGCCGGGGTCGGTGTGCTGGATGACGATCTCGACCGAGGTCGGGAGCTCGACGTAGAGCGCCTCGTTCTCGTGCACCGCGACCTGGACCTCGGTGTTCTCGAGCATGTAGTTGGCGTTGTCGCCGACGACCGCGGCCAGCACCGTGATCTGGTCGTAGGTGTCGCCGTCCATGAACACGAAGTCCTGGCCGTCCTTGTACAGGTAGGTCATGTTCCGGCGGTCCACCGTCGCCGTCTCGACCTTCGTGCCCGCGTTGAACGTCTTGTCGACCACCTTGCCGGTGAGCACGTGCTTGAGGGTCGTGCGCACGAAGGCGCCGCCCTTGCCCGGCTTGACGTGCTGGAACGCGGTGACGGTCCACAGCTGGCCGTCGAGGTTGAGGACGAGCCCGTTCTTCAGGTCGTTGGTCGTGGCCACGAGCTTGCAGTCTCCTGTGTCGATCTACGGTTCGGGGCCGCCGTCAGACGACCACGAGGTTCTTGGTGCTCAGGGTGAGGAGTTCGGGCTCCCCCGCCCGCACGACGAGCGTGTCCTCGATGCGCACGCCACCGCGCCCCGCGAGGTAGACGCCGGGCTCGACGGTGACCGCCATACCGGCGGACAGTGTACCGACGCCCGTCGCGGCGAAGCTCGGTGCCTCGTGGATCTGCAGGCCGACGCCGTGCCCGAGGCCGTGCGCGAAGTGCTCCCCGTGCCCGGCGTCCACGATCACCTTGCGCGCCGCGGCGTCCACTTCGGACACCTCGGCGCCCGGCACGACGGCGTCGACGCCGGCCGCCTGGGCGGTGTGCACGAGGTCGTAGACCTCCCGCTGCCAGTCCGCGGGCTCGCCGAGGACGAAGGTGCGGGTCATGTCGGAGTGGTAGCCGTCGACGGTCGCGCCGAAGTCCAGCTTGACGAAGTCGCCGCGCTTCAGCTCGGCGTGCGTGGGCCGGTGGTGCGGGATGGCCGAGTGCGCGCCGGCGGCGATGATGGAGGCGAAGCTGAGCACCTCCGAGCCGTGCTCCAGCATCCGGTTCTCCAGGTCACGGGCGATTTCCAGCTCGGTCCGGCCGGGGCGCAGGCCGCCGGCGGCGACGAGGTCGTCCAGCGCCCGGTCGGCGGCGGCGCAGGCCTGGCGCAGCGCTTCGATCTCCGCTTCGTCCTTGACCAGCCGCAGCTGTTCGATGAGCCCGGGGGTCCTCTTCAGCTGCACTTTCGTGGAGAGCACTTCGTACTCTTCGACGCTGACGTGCTGGCTCTCGAAGCCGACCCGCCCATAGGTCTTGGTGTCCTTCGCGGCCTTCGCGACGAGGGCGGCGGCGCTGGCCCGGTCGACGACCTTGGCCAGGTCGGGCACCTCGGCGGCCGACTGGGTCGTGTAGCGGCCGTCGGTGCAGAAGAGCGTCTTCCCGTCGCCCTCGGCGTGCAGCAGCACGGCGGCGTTCGAGCCGGTGAACCCGGTGAGGTAGCGGATGTTGAGCAGATCGGTGACCAGCAGCGCGTCGACACCGGCTTCGGTCAGAAGCCCGCGCAGCGCCGCCCGGCGTCGTCCATGGGTCTCAGGCACGGGTCCAGCCTAGTGGGCGCGGGTCAAGCGACTCGCCAGTAACCTGGCCTACACTGCGCAGGATGAGCGCTTGGGTGATCCGCGGACTCGGGATGGCGGTGCTCCACGGCGTCGCGCTGACGCTGCTGGCCAAGTACGCCGTGTACCACCCGACGGACCAGACGCTAGTGGTGTCGGTCGCGCTGGCGGTCCTGGTCGGCGCGGCGGCGCTGTGGAGCGCGCTGGACGCGTGGCGCGGCCTCCCGGACCGCGGCCGCGCGTGGTTCATCGCGGCGCTGGTGACGGGGGTCGTGTCGGGGATCCTGTACGTGGTCGGGCGCGCGGTGTTCGTCGACCAGACGGGCGTGTCGGAGCTGGGCGGAGCGTTGACCGGCGGGGCCGCGTTCTCGGCGCTGCTGGTGCTGATCCCCGCAGGGCTCGGGCTGTTCGTGGGCGAGCGGATCGGCCGTCCCCGGCCGGCTGACGAGGACGACGAGGAAGAGGCGCGCGAGGTGCCTTCGCCTTCGCCTCGACCGTCCCGCCGGGCTGCGGGCGAAGAACCCGCGACCCGGCCTCAGCGCCGGATCCGGACCGCCGACGAAGAACTTCCGCCACGGCCGTCTCCCCGGGCCCGGTCGTCCGAGGAAGCCCCGTCACCGCGGCCGTCCCGCCGGATCCGACCGCGCGCCGACGGACCCCGCGCGTAGCACTCCCCGGCTCGGCCGTCTCCCCGGATCCGGCCGACCGAGGAAGCCCCGTCACCACGGCCCTCCCACCGGATCCGACCGCGCGCCGACGGACCCCCCGCGTAGCACTCCCCGGCTCAGCCGGTCGCCTGCTCGGCCTTCCGCACTGCGGGGTAGCGCCACACGCCGGGGGCTCCCCCGGTCGGCTCCGGCGTCAGCCGACCAGGGAGGTGCCCTGCGGGGAGCCGTCCCACTGGGCGTCGGTCACCGGGCGGGCCGCCGAGCCGTTGCCGGCGAGGATTCCGGCGTCCGGTACCCACCACAGCCGGCGGTCGTCGAGGACCAGCGCGAGCCCGCGGCCCGGCGCCTGGACCGCCTCGGCGCCCGAGCGCAGCCGCGTCGCCACCGGGAGCGCCGCCACCGCGGGCGGTTCCTTCTCCAGCAGCTCGCCGGCCAGCGCCGCGGCGACCCCGCGCCGGTCGACCCGCACCCGCTGCCCGGCGCGGACCAGGTCCATCGTCCGGTCCGGCGACGGCATCGTCACGCCGTCGAACGTCGCGGCGACCCGGCCCGGGTTCGCGCAGGCCTGGGTGCCCACCAGGTCGAGCCCGAAGTGGCGCAGGGCGGTCGGCGCGCCGGCGCCGCCGATCGCCGTGGCGCGCACGACGTCGAACGGCACCCGATCGCACGGGACGGCCGACGACAGCGGCGCGTGCCCGTCCGCGCGGCGCACCAGCCCCGGCCCTTCCTTCCACGGGCCCGGGACGACGACCGGCCGGTACGGGTTCTCGGTGAAGTCCGCGGTCCAGAACGTCAGCGTCGTCCCGGTGTCGGTTTCGTGCGCGATGACGAACGCGTCGAGCGCGCCCACCCACATCAGGTCGGCGCTGAACCCCTCGACCACCGATCGGCCGCGCGGCGCGGACGTCGTGGTCACCGGCACGAACCCGCCGACGTCGAGGGCCTGCACCCCGGACCCGAACGCGGGGTCGTGCGACCGGAGCACGAACTGCCCGGCGCCGTTCCAGGCCGCGGCGCGGCCGGTGGTGTCGGTGAACATCAGGTAGAACCAGCCGTCGAGGTAGACGGCCGAGGGCTGGCCGGCGCCGTAGACGTTGGCGCGGTGCACGTCGTGCGACGGCCCGAGGATCGGCTTCCCGCCAGCCGCGCGGGTCCAGTGCACGCCGTCCGGGCTGGTCGCGAGCCCGACGGCGTTGCCGAGCGCGTGGTCACCGGCCGCGCCGGTGTAGTAGAGGTAGTAGGTCGTGCCGACGCGCAGCACCGACGGATCGCAGGTGTGCATGCCGTCGAACTGCCCGGGCGCGCCGGAGAAGACGGCGGCCGGGATCCCGCCGCCGGGCCCGGCGAACGGCCCGTCGATCGACTGGGCCTGGGCGTAGAGGATGTCGTCGCCGGCGGGCCCGGCGCCGCCGTACTGGCTGCACCACCACATCCGGGTCTGCCCGCGGTCGAGCATGACCGACGGCCCGTAGTTGTAGACGGCGTCCGCTCCCCCGGCGGCGATCACACCACCACTCTCCCGGGGGTCACCCGAAGCGAGCTTGACGTCAACGGCCCGCGGCGGGGAGGCGGACTTCCCGCCCGCGATGGCCGGCTTCTCCCCGGCTGCCTGGGGCTGGGCGTAACCCTCGGTGCACCCCGCGACGAGCAGCCCGGCCAGGACACTGGCGAGCAGGGCACGAGCGGGTCGCCGACCCCCACGACGAAACGGGCGCACGGCACCGGAGTGTAGCGAGACGCACCCTGTTCGAGTGACGGCACACCTGGTCGAGGGTCCTTCGATCGCGCGCAAGATCGCGGGCGGGGCAAGGGTTTCGGAGAGTGGGCCGGTCAGACCCGGTGACGACCCGCTCGAGCGGCGGCCGCGGGTCGGCTCGCACCCGCCCCGGGTGGGCACGGTTTCGGCAGAGTCAGGATGGTGCGCTGGCCGTCCGGACGTCATGAACGACTCGTTCATGACGTCGGACGAGCTGAACGAGTCGTTCATGACGTCGGGCGTCGGGGCCCCGGCAAAGTCACGACCGCGCGCGGATTCGGGTGTCGCGAATGAGTCATGGGGGACACCGGAGGTCCCCAATGAGTCATTCGCGCCGTTCGGCAGGGGTTGGCGACGTCATGAACGACTCGTTCATGACATCCCGCCCAGCAAACGCGACTTGCCGGAGCCCTGACGTCGGGCGAGGTGAACGAGTCGTTCATGACTCCGCAGCCGCCACGCCCCGACTCAGCCGTGGGCCCTCGGCCGCGAAGCTCGGGTCAGTCCCCGGCCGGCGGGCCTTCGAGCGCGACCAGCTCGACCTCGAAACCGGCGTCGTTCTCGAGGTAAGCCGCGTAGTGCGCTTCCCCGCCCGCGTACGGGTACCGATCGCCGAACAGCGGGCGCCACCCGTGGCCGGCCGCGCGCTCGGCCAGGTCGTCGACCTGGGCCCGCGTTCCGACGTGCAGCGCCAGGTGGTTCAGCCCTGGCCGGGTGCGCTCGTGCGATGGTGCGCTCATCGCCGGCGACGCTTCCACCACGACGTACGTCCCGCCGCGCCGCCAGCTGACCCCCGCCGGCCAGCGCTGGAACTCGCGCCACCCCAGCTCGCCCAGCAGCCAGCCCCAGCTCCGCTCGGCCTCGGCGAGGTCCGGCGCCCACAGCTCGACGTGGTGCGGCCGCCCGGCCACCGGCGCCAGGGACACGAGTACCCGGTGCAGGTCGCCGTAGTGGACGCCGCTGCCGACGTCCAGGAAGCCCAGCCGGGCCGCCACCTTGCGGCTCGCCGCGTTGTTCTCGTGCACCAGCGCCCAGACCGCCGGCAGCCCGAGCGCGTCGAGGCCGTGGTCCAGCACCGCCCGGGCGGCTTCGGTCGCCAGCCCCTGCCCCGCGTGCGCGCTCGCGACGTAGTAGCCCAGCTCGGCCACCCCACCGGGCAGCTCCGACGACGGGCGCAGGTGCGCGACCCCGATCACCTCGCCGGCGCGCTCGATCACCCAGTGGCCCTGGCCGGCCGGGCCGCGGTAGGCCAGCCGGCGGTCGACCATCGCGCTCGCCGCGGCCGGGTCGGAGAAGTCCGCGGCGAAGAAGCGGCTCATCTCCGGGTCGGAGAACACCTTCACGACGGCTTCGCGGTCGGCCTCGACCAGCTGCCGCAGCCGCAGCCGCGCCGAGGTCAGCGTCGGCAGCGTCATCCCGGGTGCGCGGCGAGCCACCGCAGGGCGAGCGGGTAGCCGTCGACGCCGAGCCCGGCGATCACCGCGGTCGCGATGTCCGACAGGACGCTGTGGTGGCGGAACGCCTCCCGCTTGTGCACGTTCGAGATGTGCAGCTCGATCAGCGGCGCGGACAGCTGCGCCGCGGCGTCGCGCACCGCGATCGAATAGTGCGTCCACGCGCCGGCGTTGAGCACCACCGGGTTCCCGCCGTCGGCCGCTTCGTGCAGCCAGCCGACCAGTTCGCCTTCGTGGTCGGTCTGCCGGACCTCGACCTCCATCCCCAGCTCCTCCCCCGCCTTGACGCACAGCGCCGCGAGATCGTCGTGGGTGGTCGAGCCGTAGACCGACGGCTCGCGCTTGCCGAGCCGGCCCAGGTTGGGGCCGTTGAACACGAACGCCTTCACAGCAGCACGCTCCCGCCGGCCTTCGGGGCGTCGGCGGCGATCGCCGAGTACGCGGCCGCGAGCAGCGCCGGGTCCGGGCCCTCGAGCCGGCCGGGCTTGCCCAGCGCGTCGAGGACGACGAACCGCAGGACTCCGGAGCGGGTTTTCTTGTCGCCCTTCATGGTTTCCAGCAGCTGCGGCAGCGCGTCGGCGTCGTAGGTCGTCGGCAGGCCGAGCAGCTTGAGCACGGCGGCGTGGCGCTCGGCGGTGGCGTCGTCGAGGCGCCCGGCCAGCCGCGCCAGCTCGGCGGCGAACACCAGCCCGACGCTCACCGCGGCGCCGTGGCGCCACCGGTACCGCTCGCGGCGCTCGATGGCGTGGCCGAGGGTGTGGCCGTAGTTGAGGATCTCCCGCAGGTCGGACTCGCGCAGGTCGGCGGCCACGACGTCGGCCTTGACCTGGATCGACCGGCGGACCAGCTCGGCCAGCACGTCGCCGCTCGCGTCGAGCGCGCCGGCCGGGTCGGCCTCGATCAGCTCGAGGATCCGCGGGTCGGCGATGAAGCCCGTCTTCACGACCTCGGCCATCCCGGCGACGAGTTCGTTCGGCGGCAGCGTCTCCAGCGTCGCGAGGTCGACGAACACCGCGCTCGGCTCGTGGAACACCCCGACGAGGTTCTTGCCCGCCTCGGTGTTGATGCCGGTCTTGCCGCCGACCGCGGCGTCGACCATGCCGAGCAGCGTCGTCGGGACGTTGATCAGGCGGACGCCGCGCATCCAGGTGCCCGCGACGAACCCGGCGAGGTCGGTGACGGCGCCGCCGCCGAGCCCGACCACGACGCCGCGGCGGTCGAGCCCGATCCGGCCGAGCACCTCCCAGCAGAAGCTCGCGACGGTGAGCGCCTTGCCGTCCTCGGCGTCGGGGATCTCGACGCGGTGCGCGTCGAGCCCGGCGGCGATCAGCTCTTCGCGGATGGCCTCGGCCGTGGTCGTCAGCGTCGGCGGGTGGACCAGCGCGATCTTCGACGCGTCGGCGAGCTGCGCGGTGAGGTCGCCGAGCAGGCCGCGGCCGACCACGACGTCGTAGGGACGGGCGGTGGCGACGGGGATGCGCACCGGATCGGACACGGGGTGACTCACTCCTTGGCTTCGGCGGGGACTACGAGTTCGGCTGCGAGGTCGGCGACGATCTCGGCCGGGGTCCGCTCATCGGTGACGACCTCGACGGTGGCGACCTCGCGGTAGACGGGCACGCGCTCGTCGAGCAGTTTCTTGAACGTGGCGCGGGGGTTCACCCCGGCCAGCAGCGGCCGCGCACTCGAGAGACCGGTGCGCCGCACCCCGGCGGCGAGGCCGACGTTGAGGAACACGACGGTGTGCTCGGCCAGCCGCGCCCGGGTGCCGGGGGTCAGCGGGGCGCCGCCGCCGAGGGAGAGCACGCCGTCGTGCTCCGCCAGCCCGGTGGCGACCGCTTCTTCTTCCAGCGCGCGGAAAGCGGGTTCGCCGTCGTCCGCGAAGATGTCGGCGATGCTGCGCCCGGCGCGCGCGACGATGTCGTCGTCGCTGTCCCGGAACTCGACGCCGAGGGCGGCCGCCAGCAGCGGGCCGACCGTGCTCTTGCCCGAGCCGGGCGGGCCGACGATCACCGCGCGAGGGCTCACCAGCGCTCCTCGAGGGCCTTCAGGTACGCCTCGGCGTTGCGCTTGCTCTCGGTGAGGGAGTCGCCGCCGAACTTCTCGAGCGCGGCGTCGGCGAGGACGAGCGCCACGACCGACTCCAGCACGACCCCAGCGCGCGGCACCGCGCAGACGTCGGACCGCTGGTGGATGGCGACGGCGGGCTCGCCGGTCTTGACGTCCACTGTGGACAGTGCTTTGGGGACGGTCGAGATCGGCTTCATCGCGACGCGCACCCGCAGCGGCTCGCCGTTGGTGATGCCGCCTTCGAGGCCGCCCGCGCGGTTGGACCGGCGGGTGACGCCGACCGGGCCGGTGCCGCGGTCGATCTCGTCGTGCGCCTGGCTGCCCCAGCGGCGGGCGGTGGTGAAGCCGTCGCCGACCTCGACGCCCTTCATCGCCTGGACGCCCATCAGCGCGCCGGCGAGCCGGGCGTCGAGCCGGCGGTCCCAGTGGACGTGGGAGCCGAGGCCCGGCGGCAGGCCGTAGGCGAGGACCTCGATGACGCCTCCGACGGTGTCGCCCGCCTTCCGCACGGCGTCGACCTCGGCGACCATCGCGTCGGTGCCCTCCTGGCCGAAGGCGCGCACCGGGCTCTCGTCGATGGCGGCGAGGTCTTCCGGCTTGGGGACGAGCCCTTCGGGGGCGTCGGCCCCGCCGATCGAGACGACGTGGCTGAGGATCTCGACGCCGAGCAGTTGCTTCAGGAAGTTCCGCGCGACGGTGCCGAGCGCGGTCCGCGACGCGGTTTCGCGTGCGCTGGCCCGCTCGAGGACGGGGCGGGCCTCGTCGAAGCCGTACTTCTGCATGCCGGGCAGGTCGGCGTGGCCCGGGCGGGGGCGGGTGAGCGGTTCGTTGCGCGCGAGGCCGTCGAGGATCTGCGGGTCGACCGGGTCGGCCGCCATGACCTGCTCCCACTTGGGCCACTCGGCGTTCTCGATCTGGATCGCGACCGGGCCGCCCTGGGTGAGGCCGTGGCGGACGCCGCCGAGGAAGTCGATGTGGTCGGTCTCGAAGCCCATCCGCGGGCTGCGCCCGAAGCCGAGGCGGCGCCGGGCGAGCTGCTCGGTGACGTCGGCGGTGGTGACGCCGACGCCGGCGGGCATGCCTTCGAGCACGGCGGCCAGCGCGGGTCCGTGCGATTCACCTGCGGTGATCCAGCGCAACATGGGCACAATCCTGTCACGGGGGCCGGGCGGGCCCGAAGAGTGTTCCGGTCATGGCGCACCCGGGAAGAGGGCACACAGCCAGGTGGCGGCGAGGAGGGCGGGACCGTGGGGCACGCGGTGGCCGCCGAAGGGACGAGCGGGGCGCGGGGTGGGTGCTGGCCGGGGGCCGGGTGGTGACGCTGGGTGCCGGGCGGGGCGCGGGCCGGCGGCCGGCGGTGGAGCGGACGTGGGAGGCAGGCCAGCCGACGGTGCCGGTGCCGGTCGGGGACGGGCTGTTGGCTCGGCGAGCGGCCCTGCGGCCGGCGTTTCAGGCCGGGCGGGTGCCGGGCGTGCCCGGCCCCTTGGCCGCCGACCGATGCCGCGGACGACCGCGATGGCCAGGCTGACCAGGGCCGCCAAGACCGCCGCGAGGGCGAGAGCAGCCCAGGCGGCCGCACCCAGGATCGCGCCGAGGCTGCCGGACAGCTTCACGTCGCCCGCGCCGAGGCTGCCCGGTGCCGCGTGGGCGACCAGGGCGTGCGCGCCGCCGAACAGCAGCGCGCCCGCGGCCGCGCGCGCCGCGAGGGACGGGCCGCCACCACCCAGCGCGGCCGCGCCGATCGCGGCGCCGACGAGGGGGTAGGCCGGCAGGGTGAGCACGTCGGGCAGGCGCAGGTGACGCAGGTCGGCGAGGGCGAGCGGGACGGCCACGACGGTGAGCACGACCGGCACCGGCAGCCACCAGCCGGGCCAGCCACCGGCCAGCCAGCGCGCGGTGACGACGACGACCCCGACGGCGGCCAGCGCGGCGGCGCGCCGGACCGGGATCGGGGCGCCGGACCGGCCGAGGGCCCACGCCGCGGGTGGCGCGGTGCCGGCTCCGGCGGCCGCCGCGGTGGTGAGGACGAACATCGTCGGGGACATGGATCCAGGGTGCGGTGGCCGGGTTGAGCAGGGCAAATGCCGGGCGTAGCGAACGGTCCGTTCGCTACGTTCCGGGCCGGGTTTCACTCCTGTGGGCGACATGCGGGCTGCGGGCCACACCGCGAGTCGAGGCAGCACGAGCACCGACGGGCCGGGGTGTGCACCTGGCGCGGGCCGGCGCACGTGATCGCCCAGCCGACACCCGTGATCAGAGGGCCGACACGCGTGATTGCACGGTCAACTCGCGTGATTGCACGGTCAACTCGCGTGATTGGACGGTCAACTCGCGTACCTGGAGAGTCGACTCGCGTACCTGGAGAGTCGGGTCGCGTACCTGGACGGTCGACTCGCGTACCTAGAGAGTCGGCTCGCGTGACTGGACCGTCGGGTCGCGTGGACCGAGGCGGAGCGGGCGGAGCGGGTGAAGCCAGGTGGCTCGTCCGGGACCCCCTGCGTCCCGGACGAGCCACCACCCCCGTCACAAAGTCAGCCGCAGCAAAGCCCGCCCGCTCCCGCCGCGCACCTCCAGCGCCGCCAGGTCGGTCCGCTTCAACGCCGTCCCGATCACGATCCGCGCGGTGTTGTCCGGGACCGCCTTCCACGTCGCCAGCTGGGTCTCCACGCCGTCCCGGGCGATCGCCACCAGCAGGTAGTCGCCGCCGCTGCGGCCGCCCGTGTAGCTGCACGACATGTCGACCTGCGTGCCCCACTCGAACGCGTCCAGGCGGGCGTCCGCGCGGACCGGGAACTGGCCCAGCGCCGTCATCGCGACCGAAGGGGGCGGCGGCGCGGGAGGCCACGAAGCCACCACCGCCAGCGCCACGCACGCCGACACCGCCACCGCGGCCGACACCGACGTCACCGCCAGCCGGATCCGGCGGCCGCGCCGGACGCGGCGGAGCACGGCCGGCAGCAGGTCCGGCGGGGGCGGGCCCGCTTCGGGCACCACAGCCGGGGCGTCGACCCGGGCCAGCAGACCGGGCAGCCCCGCCATGTCCCGCACCGAAGACGCGCACCGGTCGCACGTCCGCAGGTGCTGCTCGAAGCGCTGGCGGTCCTCCGGGGAAAGCGCCCCGAGCACGTACGCCGCGTCGAACGTCGCGAACGGGTCCTCGCTCACTGGGTCACCCCCCTCTCCTCGAGCACCAGGCGCAGCGCGCGCAACGCGTAGTGCGTCCGGGACTTGACCGTCCCTTCGGCCACGCCCAGCCGCGTCGCCGCGTCCGCTACGGAATAGCCCTGGAAGTAACACAGCACGAGCACCTCGCGGTGCCGCTCCGACAGCTCGGCGAGCGCCTCGGCGACCAGCCAGCCCTGCACCGCGCGGTCGGTCCCGTCGCCGACGGCCCGCTCCGGTGGCCGGTCGGTCACCACCTCCGACCGGGCCGACGCCGAGCGCCAGCCGTCGATCGCGATGCGCCGCGCCACGGTGAACAGCCACGCCCGCGCCGAACCCGTCGACTGGTCCAGCACCGTCGTCGACCGCCAGGCGCGCAGCAGCGTCTCCTGGACGACGTCCTCGGCCCGGATCCGGTCGCCCGAGGTCAGGTGGAGTGCGTACGACCACAGCGCGCCCGCGTGTTCCTCGTGCAAGGCGCGCATCAGCGCGTCTTCGGCGACTTCCCCCACGGACTCAGGCCGCGACCCGGCGCCGGTCCTTCACGAACAGCAGCGCGAGGCCGCCGACGATGCAGACCGCCTCGGTGAGCACGCCCCAGTACTCGGGCTGGCTGTTGAACTGGTCGTGGTTCCCGGCGAACCCGACGGTCGCGGCGAGGACGTACGCGCCGAGCGTCAGCACCCCGAACCCGGCCGCGCCCAGCGCCGGCAGCCAGTGCCGCCAGGCCAGCACCGCGATCGCGAGGACCAGGCCGCCGATCGCGTCGAGCAGGAACAACGGCCCGACGATGCCGGGGTAGTCCTCGGTCCACAGGAAGTAGTGCACGCCCGCCGAGCCCAGCAGCGCGGCCGCCACGACGATGCGCAGAACCCAACTCACCATGATCGATCCTCCACTCCACACCCACTCGGGTACATACACGGAACAGGGGCCGATCCGGTTCACCGCGGATTGAACCGATGGGGTGTCGATCTCGTTTAGAGGGGCATGACTGCCGAAACCCACTCCCGCCGCACCGTCCTCACCACGGGTGCCGCCGTCGCCGGTGTCGCCGTGGGCGCCGTCGCGCTCTCCGCCTGCGGTTCGTCGGACGACGCCAAATCGGGCACCGCGCAGGCGCCGATCGCCGCCGGCACCCCGCTGGTCGCGCTCGCCGACGTCCCGGTCGGCGAGGCGAAAGCCGCCAAGGCCCCGGACGGTTCCGACGTGATCGTGGCCCGGACGTCCGAATCGGCCTGCGCCGCGTTCAGCGCCATCTGCACGCACCAGGGCTGCACGGTCGCCCCGAAGGGCGCCGACCTCGTCTGCCCGTGCCACGGCTCGGTGTTCAACGCGCTCACCGGGGAGGTCAAGCAGGGCCCGGCGAACAAGCCGCTGCCGTCGGTGCCGGTCAAGGTCGAGAACGGGAAGGTCGTGACCGGCTGACGGGCCGGGCGCACGCGAGGGGCCCTTGTGGACGGTCGTCCGCAAGGGCCCCTCGTGTGACAAAGAGAACTCAAGCGTCCCAGACGAAGAGCTTCTCGCCGGCGGCGACGTCGCGCTCGGCGTCCAAACCGGACAGCACGTCCGCCGAGGCGTCCAGCGCGACGACCGGGACGATCGCCGAGTAGCCCGCCGCGGTCACCGCCTCCGGGTCCCAGCTGACGATCGGCTGGCCGGCCCGCACCTGCTCGCCCTTGACGACGTGCAGCGTGAAGCCCTCGCCCTTCTCCTTGACCGTGTCGATGCCCAGGTGGACCAGCACGGCCTGGCCGTCCTCGGTCGCGACGACGTAGGCGTGCGGGTGCAGCGTCGCGACCGTGCCGTCGACCGGCGCGACCGCGTCCGACCGCCCGCCCGCGGGCTGCACGGCGACGCCCGGACCCACCATGGCCTGCGCGAACACCGGGTCCGGGACCTCGGTGATCGGCACCACGTGCCCGGCGACCGGGCTCAGGATCTCCAGGCTCACAGCAGGTCCTCGATGTCGCTGGCGATCGTGTCCGCCTCCGGCCCGACGATCACCTGCAGGGCCGACGACCCCATCTTGACCACGCCCATCGCGCCGGCCTTCTTCAGCGCCGCTTCGTCGACGAGGCTCATGTCCTCGACCTCGCAGCGCAGCCGCGTGATGCAGCCCTCGATCTCGGTGAGGTTCTCCGTGCCGCCGAGCGCGGCGAGGATCTTCTCGGGCCTGTCATCCGCCATCGCGGTCTCCTTGATCACTGTTTGTTCCCAACCTGACGCGAACCGCGTGTCCACCTGTACTACGCCGTTCGTCGGCATGCACGCCGTCGCGGGCCACGAACGGATAACGGTGGTTGACACCCGTCCGCACGGCGGAGCATCCTGCCCCATCAGATCATTGGTCTAGACCGGAACGTACCAATGTTCCGGGCCGGACGCGAGCACCGGTCCCCGGTGACACGAGAACGAGGAGGGTGACGCCGATGAGCGCGGCAGCGCACGTCCCGCCACCCGACCGGGTCGTCAACGGGCCCACGCCCAAGCACGCCCAGCTGCGGGAAATCCTCCGCCGCACGGTGGAGCGCGAGCTCCCCCCGGGTGCGCCGATCCCGTCGGAACGTGAGCTGGCCCAGCGCTACGGCGTGTCGCGGCTCACGGTCAGATCGGCGATCGGCAAGCTGGTCGAGGAAGGTCTGCTCGCCCGGGTCCGCGGCAAGGGCACGTTCACCGCGGCCCGGCGGATGGAGCTGCAGCTCTACCTCATGTCGTTCACCGACGACATGCGGAGGCGGGGGCTGACCCCGACGACCGAGGTGGTCTCCGCGGCCACCGAGGTCCCGCCGACCGCCTCGGCGCACGCCCTCGGCCTGACCGAGGGCGCCCCCGCACACCACCTCGTGCGGTTGCGCCACGCCGACGGCGTGCCCCTGGCCGTCGAACGCGGCTGGTACCACGCGGGCCGGGCTCCCGGCCTGCTCGAGCTCGACCTGACCCAGTCCATCTACGCGCAGCTGGCCGAGACGTACGACGTGCGTCCCGACCAGGCGTGGCAGACGGTCTGGGCCGAAGGAGCGGACCGCGAGACGGCCCGGCTGCTCGGCATGCGTGCCGGCAGTCCCCTGCTCGTGTTCCGCCGGGTCTCCAGCGCCAACGGCGACCCGATCGAAGACATCACGTCCTGGTACCGGGGAGATCATTACCAGGTGACCATGCAGTTGGACCGGAACACCCCGGAGCCCGGTCAACCACCCCACTATGGAGGATCCAGATGAGCTCCACCACCGCGGAGGGGGCGAAGAAGAGCGGCGGCGGCCTCGCCGGTCTTCAGCGCTTCGGCCGTAGCCTCATGCTCCCCATCGCCACGCTTCCCGCGGCCGGCCTGCTGAGCCGGTTGGGCCAGCCGGACGTCCTCGGTGCGGACGGCCTGGGCTGGGACAAGGTCGCCGACGTGATCGGCGCGGCAGGCGGTGGCCTGTTCGACTGGCTCCCGCTGCTGTTCGCGATCGGTATCGCGGTCGGCTTCGCCCG
This sequence comes from Amycolatopsis sp. cmx-4-37, assembly GCA_049998055.1. Taxonomy (GTDB): domain Bacteria; phylum Actinomycetota; class Actinomycetes; order Mycobacteriales; family Pseudonocardiaceae; genus Amycolatopsis. The sequence goes on from JAEBEK010000001.1 coordinate 1,254,217, forward strand.
CAAGGGTGACGGCTCCACGGCGGTCGCCGCGGCCGTCGGCTGGGTCGTGTTCAACAAGGTCATCCAGGCCATCGCGCCGATCAAGAGCCAGGAGGGCTACAAGCCCGGCTGGGACCTGGCCCCGATCCACTGGCCCTACAGCGTCCTGACCGGCATCGTGTCCGGCATCGTCGCGGCGCTGCTGTGGCAGCGCTTCTACCGGATCAAGCTGCCCGCGTGGCTGGCGTTCTTCGGCGGCCGCCGGTTCGTGCCGATCATCACCGCGTTCACGATGATCATCCTGGGTGTCGTCTTCGGCATCGTCTTCAAGTGGGTCGACGCGGGCATCCACAACATCGGCGAGGTCGTCGTCGGTTCGCCGGTGGTCGGTGGCGGGATCTACGGGTTCCTGAACCGCCTGCTCATCCCGGTCGGTCTGCACCAGCTGCTGAACGTGCCGGTGTGGTTCATCTTCGGTGGCGGCGACCTGACCAACTTCTTCAACCACGTGCAGGGCTCCGGCACGTTCATGACCGGCTTCTTCCCGGTGTTCATGTTCGCCCTGCCGGCCGCCGCGCTGGCGATCTGGCAGACCGCCCGCCCGGCGCAGAAGAAGGTCGTCGGCGGTGTGATGATCGCCGCGGCGCTGACCTCGTTCATCACCGGCGTGACCGAGCCGATCGAGTTCTCGTTCATGTTCGTGGCGTGGCCGCTGTACATCTTCCACGCGGTCATGACGGGCCTCACGCTGGCCTTGGTGAACGCCCTCGGCATCAAGCTCGGCTTCTCGTTCTCCGGTGGCGCGATCGACTTCGCGCTCAACTCGAGCCTGGACACCGCGCAGAAGGCCTGGCTGCTCATCCCGATCGGCCTCGTCCTGGCGGTGATCTACTACTTCGTGTTCCGGTTCGTGATCACCAAGTGGAACCTGCGCACGCCGGGCCGCGAGGACGACTCGATCGAGGCGGACCTCGAGCGGACCTCCGCGAAGTAACATCACCACCGACGTGAACACCCCCTAGGGAGAGGACGACCATGCCGGAGAAACGCGTCGCCGTGGCGAGCAAGGTGGGCCTGCACGCCAGGCCGGCCGCGCTGGTGGCGAAGGCGGCCGCGGCGCAACCCGTCGCGGTGCAGATCGCCAAGGCCGGCGGGAGCCCGGTGGCCGCCGGCAGCGTGCTCAACCTGATGACGCTCGCCGCCGGGTACGGCGACGAGGTCGTCATCAGCGCCGAGGGCGAAGGCGCCGAGGAGGCCGTGGAAGCGGTCGCCCAGCTGGTCGCCACCGACCTCGACGCCTGAGTAACAACACCCCCGCGAAGGCCTTCGCACTGGTCCCCGACACCGGTGCGGAGGCCTTCGTGGCGTTTCGTAGGGTGGACGCATGGAGAGCGTGCGCCTGATCGACGAGTGGCCCGTGGACAACGCCGCGACGGCCGTCGTGTCCACGGTCGGGGTGGTGCTGGGCCGGCACGGCGACACCGCGCGGAAGTTCCGGCTCGCGTCGGTCAGCAAGCCGCTGACCGCCTACGCCGCGCTCGTCGCGATCGAAGAGGGCGTCGTCGAGCTGGACACCCCCGCCGGGCCCGAGGGCTCGACCGTGCGGCACCTGCTCGCCCACACCTCCGGCCTCGCCTTCGACGCGCACAAGGCGATGGCCGAGCCGGGTACCCGGCGGCTGTACTCCAACGCCGGCTTCGAGCAGCTCGCCGACGTGCTGGCCGAGCACTCCGGCATCCCGTTCGCGCAGTACCAGGCCGAGGCGCTGTTCGCCCCGCTCGGCATGACGAGCACCACCCTGGAGGGTTCCCCCGCGTCCGGCGCGGTGTCCACTGTGGACGATCTGGTCGCGTTCGCCGCCGAGCTGCAGGCACCGAAGCTGCTGGACCCGGTCACCGTCGCCGAAGCCACGGCCGTCGTCTTCCCCGGCCTGTCCGGGGTGCTGCCCGGGTTCGGGCACCAGAAGCCCAACGACTGGGGCCTCGGCTTCGAGATCCGCGACCACAAGAGCCCGCACTGGACCGGCTCGGCCAGCTCGCCGCGCACGTTCGGGCACTTCGGGCAGTCGGGCACGTTCCTCTGGGTCGACCCGGCCGCCGGCGCGGCCTGCGTCGCGCTGACCGACCGCGCGTTCGGCCCGTGGGCCGCCGAGGTCTGGCCGCGCTACACCGACGCCGTCCTGGCGGAATTGAGCGCGTGAAGCCGCTCCTGGTCGCGCTGCTGCTCCTGCTCGCCGCCTGCAGCGCTCCTTCGGCGGCGCCCACGCCCGTCACGCCGTCCTCGGCCGCACCCGAGGCTCCCCCGGCGCTCGGCACGAACGGCGCCGCCGTGCCGGCGCTGCGCTGGACGCCGTGCCACGGGAAGTTCCAGTGCGCGGCCGCGGCCGTGCCGCTGAGCTACCGGGAGCCGACGGGCCCGGCGATCACGCTCTCGGTGATCCGGCTGCCGGCGAGCGACCCGGGCCGGCGGCTCGGCTCGCTGTTCTTCAACTTCGGCGGCCCGGGCACGGACGGCGTCGGCGAGCTGACGCGGTTCGCCGACCGCTATCCCGACGAGCTGCGCGCCCGCTTCGACCTGGTGAGCTTCGACCCGCGCGGGATCGGCGGGTCCGCGCCGATCAGCTGTCCCGGCGCCGACCACGCGCCCGCGCCGGGTTCGCCGCTGCGGCAGCCGGACGCGTTCTTCGCGGCGAGCGCGGCGGTGGGGAAGGCGTGCGCGGCCTCCGGCACCCTGCTGACCCACCTCTCGACGGCGAACGTGGCGCGCGACCTCGAGCTGCTGCGCCAGGCCGTCGGCGACGCGGCGCTGAACTTCTACGGCTACTCCTACGGCACCTACCTCGGCGGCACGTACGCGAACCTGTTCCCGGACAAGGTCCGCGCGATGACCCTCGACGGCACGCTCGACCTGGTCGCCAACGCCACCGGGAAGCCGGGGCAGGAGAAGGCGCCGGTCGACGTCCGCGCCGACGTCGCCGGGGCGCAGCAGCAGGAGCTGGACCAGTTCTTCGCGGTGTGCGCCGCGGCCGGGCCGAAGTGCGCGTTCTCCGCCGGTGACCCGAAGGCGAAGTTCGCCGGGGTCTTCTCCCGCGCGTCCCGCACCACGGGTGTCGGCTCCCTGATGAAGACCGTCGACAGCGCGCTGTACCAGTCCGGCCGGTGGAAGCGGCTCGCGCAGACCCTTGCCGCGATGCCGACGGACTCCGGCCCCGCCGCGCCGGTGCTCGACCCGTACGTGCCGACGCACTCCCCGGCGTTCCTGGCCGTCCAGTGCGTCGACAGCGACAACCCGTCCTCGCCGGCGGACTACGCGGCCCTGGCGGCCCGGGAAAGCGTTCGTCAGCCGTACTTCGGGCTGGGCTCGGTGTTCTCGATGGCGCAGTGCGCCGGCTGGCCGGCGCACGACCCCGATCGGTTCACCGGTCCGTGGAACCGGGCGCGGAAGAACCCGATCCTGGTGCTGAACAACCGGTTCGACCCGGCGACGCCGCTGCACAACGCGCAGGCGACGGCGGCCGAGCTGGGTGACGGCCGGGTGCTGGTCGTCGACGGGTACGGCCACACGTCGCTGGACGCGCCGAGCGCGTGCGCCTCGGCGGCCGTGGCGCGGTACCTGACCGATCTGGCGGCGCCGGCGGAGGGGGCGACCTGCGCACCCGACGCGGTCCCGTTCCCGTGAGTGAGAAACCGTGTTGTGACCCTGTTTCTCACTCACGACCAGCGCGGGCCCGTCGTTCAGCCGAACGGACGCCGGTAGCAGGGTCTTTGGACCCTGCCGGGCGTGCGCCGCGGGTGGTGTCATGGTTCTCGTGCGGGCCCGCCGCCGGGCCGGTGCGGGGACCTCGGGCCCCGGCGGGCCGCACGCCAAGCTAGTCCATCAGCCGGATCGGGCTCCCGGCCTGGAACGCCGCGATGTCGTCGACGGCGTCGCCGTAGAAGATCTCGTAGGTCTCACGCGCGACGAACCCGAGGTGCGGGGTCAGGACCGCGTTGTCCATCGTCCTCAGTGGATGGTCGGCCGGGAACGGCTCGGTGTCGTAGACGTCCAGCGCCGCCGCTCGAATCTCCTTGCGCCGCAACGCATCGACGAGCGCGGCTTCGTCGACGATCGGCCCGCGCGAGGTGTTCACCAGCAACGCGCTCGGCTTCATCGCGGCCAGCTCGGCCGCGCCGACCAGGCCCCGGGTGCGCCCGCTGAGCACGAGGTGGATCGACAACACGTCCGAGCGCGCGAACAGGTCCTCTTTGGACACCGCGGTGACGCCGTGCGACTCGGCCTTCTCCGGCGTCAGGTGCTGGCTCCAGGCGATGGTCTCCATGCCGAAGACCTGCCCGATCTTCGCCGCACCCGAGCCGAGCCGGCCGAGGCCGAGCAGCCCGAGCGTCTTGCCGTGCAGCATGGTGCCGACGGTCGTCTGCCACCCGCCTTCGCGCATGGACCGGAACTCCTGCGGCAGGTTCCGCGCCGCGGCGAGGATGAGCGCCCAGGTGTGCTCGGCGGTCGGCTCGCCGAGGTACCCGGTCTTCGACACGACGACGCCGTTGCGTTTCGCGGCGGGGACGTCGATGGCGGCGTTGCGCGGGCCGGTGCTGACGAGCAGCTTCAGGTCCGGCAGCCGGTCGAGCACCTCGGCGGGGAACCGGGTGCGCTCTCGCATCGCGACGATCGCTTCGAAGCCCTGGAGCTGCTCGACGACGTCGGTGAGGGGCTCGGTGAAGACCGTGATGTCGGCCTCGAGGGAGTCCCAGTCACCGAAGGTCAGGGCGACGTCCTGGTAGTCGTCGAGAATCGCGATCCGCATGATCTCACCGTAGTGGCCGGGGCGGCACTTCGCGTCCCGCCGGGGCCGGCGCTAACGTGCCGCACGTGGCCAAGAGCGAGGAAACGCGGTCCCTGATCGTCACGACCGCGATGCGGCTGTTCACCGAGAACGGCTACGACCGCACGACGATGCGCGCGATCGCCGCCGAGGCGGGCGTCTCCGTCGGGAACGCCTACTACTACTTCTCGTCGAAGGAACAGCTGATCCAGGGCTTCTACGACGAGATCGCGAGACTGCACCTCGACGTCGCCCGCGCCCGGATCGTCGGCGAGACCGCCTTCGCCGCCCGTCTGAAGTCCGTGTTGCTGTGCTGGCTGGACATCGCCGAGCCCTACCAGCGCTTCGGCACGCAGTTCTTCGTCAACGCGGCCGACCCGGAGTCGCCGCTGAGCCCGTTCAGCGACGACTCCTCGGCCGCGCGCGAGGCGTCGATCGGCCTCATGCGCGAGGTCGTCGACGGCTCCGACGTCAAGCTCGACCCGCAGCTGCGGGGGCAGCTGCCCGAGCTGCTCTGGCTCTACCAGATGGGCGTGGTGCTGTTCTGGGTCCACGACCGCTCGGCCGGGCAGAAGCGCAGCCGGATGCTGGTGGAACGCAGCGTCCCGCTGCTCGCCCGGCTGGCCGCGCTCTCCCGGCTGAGGGTGTTCCGCCCGGTCAGCCGGGAGATCGTCGACCTCGTCCAGGACCTGGCCAAGAAGGACTGACGGCCCGGAAGTAGAGGAACCGCGGCGTGGTCCGCAGCTTCTCCGCCCACTTCGGGTCGGCCTCGTCGGCTTCGGGCACCGGCATCGGCTCGACCAGGCGGTCGACGGCGAACCCGGCGTCGCGGACCGCGGCGAACGTCCAGCTCAGTGGGCGCCGGTAGAAGCGCACCGGGTGCCCGGGCGGGAACTCGTCCTCCAGCAGCTCCACCTCGAAGTAGTTCTCCTTGCCGAACCAGTGCCAGTCCTCGCCCGGGTGGTGCACCGAGAAGGCGAGCACCCCGCCCGGCTTCAGGACGCGCCGGAACTCGGCCAGGGTGGCGGCCCAGTCCTTCAGGTAGTGCAGCACGAGCGATGCCGTGATGACGTCGATCGAGCCGTCCTCGACGGGGAGCGGCTGCGTGACGTCCGCGACCTCGAAGCGCGCCACCTCGCCGAACTTCTTCCGGGCCACCGCGACCATGCCCGCGCTCGCGTCGACCCCGAGGACGTCCGCGCCGCGCCCGGCCAGGAGCGCGCCGAGGTGCCCGGCCGCGCAGCCGACGTCCAGGACGCGCCGACCCGACACGTCACCGGCCAGGTCGAGGATCGCCGGGCGGTCGTAGAACGCGTTCGTGACGCTCTTCTCGGCGTGGGCCGCGTAGGCCTCGCTGTGGCCGTCGTACTGCTCGGCCCGCGCGCGGCCGATGATCTCCTCGATCACCTCGGTCTTGGCGTCGGCGTACTCCTGGATGTACGTCCACTCCCGCGCGGCCAGCTCACGCTTCTTCGCCGCGTACCGCGCCAGCTCGCCGGGGTGCGACCGCAGGCGATCGCGGAAGAGCCGGTAGCGCGGCGTCTGGCCGTTGCCCGGCGAGTAGACGTGCAGGTTGATGTTCGTGTCCGGGCCCTTGAAGCAGCGGTGCTTCTCCCAGTCCGGCTCGCGAATCACGAGCCGGTAGCCCGCGGCCTCCAGCGCCGGGAGGTACGCGTCCTCGTCGCCGGAGTCCGGCACCTCGAGCAGGATGTCGACGCAGGGCTTGGCGCACAGGCCCGGCACCGACGTCGAGCCGACGTGCTCGAGGACGAGCACCCGCTCCCCCAGCGCGCCCCGGATCCGCTCGGCCTCGCGCTCGAAGAGCTTCGGCCACTCCGGGTTGTAGTCGACGAGGGTGACCGTGGAGTTGAGCTTCGGCGCCTCGCCTCCGACCCACCCCGACTCGATTTCGTCCTCGCTCAAGGCTTCTTGGCTGGTCATTCCGGTAGACCCCCTTCTTCAAGGCAGTCGACCAGAATATCAACGCGCGCAAGCGGGTTTACGAGATCGGCAGCGGCAGCAGGTTCCCGGTGGCTTCGCGCAGCGCGTCCCGCATCGCCGCGCGCGGGGCCGGGCGGCCGGTGAAGTGCTCGGCCTGGCCGAACGCCTGGTGCAGCAGCATGTCCAGCCCGGTCGCGAGCCGGCCTCCGCGCGCCGCGACGGCTTCGGCGAGCGGCGTCGGCCACGGGTGGTAGATGACGTCGAGGACGTGCGCGACCGCCGCGAGGTCGGCCACGTGCGCGGCGACCGCGTCCGGCGGCACGGTGTTCACCAGCACCGCCGCGGAGCCCAGGGCGGCGAAGTCCGTCTCAGACCAGCGAAGCACGTCGATGTCGAGCGAAGCCCGCTTCGCCGCGTCGAGGGTTTCGGCGGCCCGTGCGGGATCCCGCACGACCAGGCGCACCTCCCGCACGCCCAGCGCGGCGAGCCCGACGACCGCCGCGGCCGCCGTGCCCCCCGCGCCGAGCACGACACCGGTGTCCCCGGGCGACGGCTCGTAGCCGCCCGCCGCGCGCAGCGCCCCGGTGACGCCGTCGACGTCGGTGCAGTCCGCGAGCCAGCCCTTCGCCGTGCGGACCAGGGTGTTGGCCGCGCCGACCGCGGCCGCGCGCGGCGTCACCCCGTCGGCGTGGTCCAGCGCCGCGCGCTTGCCCGGCATGGTGACCGAAAGCCCGGCCCACTCCGGGCCAAGGCCGGCGACCAGGCCCGGGAGCTCCTCGGCGCTCGTCTCGATCCGCTCGTACGTCCAGCCGGTCAGGCCGAGCGCGGCGAACGCGGCGCCGTGCAGCACCGGGGACAGCGAGTGCGCCACCGGCTTGCCCAGCACCGCGGCCCGCCGGGGCTCAGAAAGCACCGTTCGCCTTGGCCTTCTCGACGTTCTTCTTGTGATCGTCGAACGTGACCCCGAAGCAGGACAGGCCGTTCTTCTCGCACTTGACGAAGTACACCCAGTCGCCCTCCACCGGGTGCACCGCCGCCTGGATGGCGTCGGGGCTCGGCACCGAGATCGGCGTCGGGGTCAGGCCCGCGTTCTTGTACGTGTTGTACGGCCCGGCCTTGGCCCGGTCGTCGTCGTTGGTCGCCAGGGTCGGGCGGTCCAGGACGTAGTTCACCGTGGAGTCCATCTGCAGCCGCATGTTGATCGCCAGGCGGTTGTAGATCACCCGGGAGAGCTTGCCGAAGTCGGCCTTCACCGCTTCGCGCTCGATGATCGAGGCGATGATCAGGGTCTGGTACGGCGTCATCCCCGGACCGGTCGACTGGGGGCTCAACCCGGCGTTCTGGATCGCCTCGGTCGAGCTGCGCACGAGCTGCCCGACGATCTCCTGCGCGGTCGCCCCGGGCCGGACGTCGTAGAGACCCGGCGCGATCAGGCCCTCGAGCCGGCGGTCCTTGCGGTCGGCCTTGTTCGCGGGCTCGATCGCCCAGTCCGGCACGCCCAGCGTCTTGAGATCGGCCCCGTCGACCACCTTGCGCAGGTCGTCGGCGCTCACGCAGGTGCTCTTGCCGTCGATCTGCGCGCACGACGCCTTCGCCATCAGGCTGTACACGCCGGGCGTGACCTTGCCGTCGGGCTGGGTGATGTCGTCGAACTGGGTGTACGGCCGGACCTCCAGCTGCCCGACGCGCGCGCCGGCCGACAGGATCCGGTCGACCGCCGCGGAACCGGACATGTGCGACTTCATCACGTAGAAGCCGTGCTGGATCCGCGACAGCTTCGGGTTGTCCTCGCCGGCCTTGACGAACGCCTTGCCGCTGGCGACGACACCCGCCGTCGCGAGCTTCGCGCCGATCGCCGACGTCGAGTCGCCGTCGTCGACCTGGAACAGCACGTCCCCGTCGCCGGAGCCGTCGAAGTCGTCGTAGCCGAAGAACTTGTTGAAGCCGTAGTAGGCGCCGCCGGCGAGCAGCACGATCACCACGAGCGCGGCGACCCAGCCGAGGGCGCGCTTGCCCTTCTTGCGCGGCTTCTTCGGCTCGTCCTCGTAGTCGTCCTCGTACCCGGCCTCGTCGTAGTCGCCGGCCTCGTCGTAGTCGGCGTACTCGTCGTAGTCCTCGTACTCGTCGCCCTCGGCGAAGAACTCTCCGGGCTCTTCGTGCGCAGGCTCGGCCGGGGGCGCGGGGGCCTGGGCGGGGATGATGTCGGTCACCGGCTCCTCGCGCACCGGCGGGGGCGGCGGACGACGACGCCGAGACGGCTCCACGCCGGGTTCGGGCACGCCGACAGAGCGGTCACCCGGCTGGACGGGCCGACGCGGCGGTTCCGGCGCGCCGCGACGGGGGTCGGCCGCGGCGTCGGGTTCCGGCGCCGCCCGGCGTCGCCGCGTCTCGCCGGTGTCCTCGGGATCGGGTGCCGCCCGGCGTCGCCGCGGCTCGGCGGCCTCGCCGGCGCCCGGCGCGGCCCGATACCGGGCGAGGTCGGCCACCTCGTCCGAGGCGCCTCGGGGGCGGCGCGGGACCTGGCCTTCGTCGGGCGCGCCGCGGAGCCGGGCGGCCTGTGCTTCGGCGGCCTCTTCCAGGTCGAGCATCGCCTGGTGCCGGCGGGCCGCTTCGGTTTCGGCCAGCTCTTCGGGAGTCGGGCGGCGACGGCGGGCGTCGGCCGGCTCGTCCGGGATCGGCGCGGGACGGCGGCGGCGCGGGGCCGCTTCCTCCGCGGCCGGTGCCGGGCGGTGGCGCTGGGGTTCGGCGGGCTCCGGGGCCGCGCGGCGACGACGCGGGGGCGGGGCGTCGGCGCCGTCGTCGAGGCCGTGGCGGGCGCGGACGGGCGCCGAGCGCTCGGCCTCCCGCGGATCGAACTCGTCGTCGGCCGCGGGCAGCGTGCCCGGCGGCTCGAGGCGGCGACGGCGGCCGGACGGCGGAGCGTCGCGGCGCGGGTCGTAGCCCGGCTCGGGCCGCGCCCGGCGGGACGGCTGCGGCAGCTCGTGCGAGCCACTCTCGTAGGAGTCACTACGCCGCGAAGGCTGCGGAAGCTCCTGGTACCCGCTCGCGTGGGGGTCGTGCGGGTCCGCACGACGCGGTGCGGGCCGGGACGGCGGCGGGGTGGCCGCTTCCGGCTCGCGGAGTCGCCTGCGCCCGCGTGGGGGCTCAGGTGGCTGCTCGTTCATCGGTCTCCCTCCCGGGCGCGGTGCGCAGCGGCGGCGTCGATCCAGGCCTGCAGGATCTCGACGGCGGCGGCCTGGTCGACCACCGCACGCTGCTTGCGGCCTTTGACCCCGCGCTGGGAGAGGATGCGGGATGCGGTGACCGTGGTCAGCCGCTCGTCGCCCAGCCGGACCGGCACGGGCGCTATCCGCCCGGCCAGGCGTTCAGAATACGCGATCGCCAGCTCGGCCGCCGGACCCTGGCGGTTGGCGAGCGTACGCGGCAAGCCCACGATCACCTCGACCACCTCGTGCTCGGTGACGAGGGCGGCCAGCTGGTCCAGATCACTGTCGTCTGTCGCATCGCGGGAGAGGGTAACCAATGGCGAGGCGAGCACGGGGGCCGGATCGCTGAGCGCCACCCCGACCCGGACGGATCCGACATCCACCCCGAGCCGACGGCCGCGGCCCGGATCGTCCTTGCCAGGCCGGTCCGGGCCGCGGTTTCCGCGGTTAACCAATGCCGGCAATCGCCGTGCGCAGGGCCGTGACCGCGTCGGCCGCGCCGGCCGGGTTCGTGCCACCGCCCTGGGCCATGTCGGGCTTGCCGCCGCCGCGCCCCCCGATCTTCTCGGCGAACGACGGGACGAGCTTGCCCGCGGCGATGCCCTGGTCCTGGGCCGCCTTGGTCGTCGCGACGACGAAGCTCAGCTTCTCGCCGGCCGGCGAGAACAGTGCCACCACGCCGGGCCGCGCGCCGAGCCGCCCGCGCAGGTCCGAGGCGAGTGCGCGCAGGCCGTTGCCGTCGACGTCCGGGACGACCTCCGCCACCACGGTGACGCCGCCGAGCTCCTGCGCCTTGTCGAGCAGCGAGCCCGCCGAGCCCAGCACCTGCTGGGTCTTGAGCTGCGTGATCTCCTTTTCGGCGTTCTTCAGCCGGGTCAGGACGTCCTCGATGCGGCCCGGCAGCTCGTCCGACGGCACCTTGAAGGTGTTCGCCAGCTGCGAGACGAGCAGCTGCTCCTTGCGGACGTACTTGAGCGCGTCCGTGCCGACGAGCGCCTCGACGCGGTGCACGCCCGAGCCGATGGAGGCGTCGGAGACCAGCTTGACCAGGCCGAGCTGGCCGATCCGGTCGACGTGCGTGCCGCCGCAGAGCTCGCGGGAGTACTCGCCCATGTCGACCACGCGGACGTCGTTGCCGTACTTCTCGCCGAACAGCGCCACCGCGCCCAGCTCGAGGGCCTTGTCCTTGGTCGTGGTGAAGCTCTGGACCTCGACGTTGGTCTGCAGGTAGTCGTTGACCTCCTGCTCGACCTCGGTGAGGACGTCCGCCGACACCGAGCCCGGCGTGGTGAAGTCGAACCGCATGCGGCCCGGCGAGTTCAGCGAGCCCGCCTGCGCCGCGCGCTTGCCGTAGGCGCCGCGGACGGCCGCGTGCACGAGGTGCGTCGCGGAGTGCGAGCGCTCGATGGACAGCCGGCGGTGCGCGTCGACCGAGCCGGTGACCTTGGAGTCCAGGCCGATCTCGCCGTCGACCACCTCGACGCGGTGCACGAACAGGCCGGGGACGATCTTCTGGACGTCCAGGACCTTGAGCTCGACGCCCTCGCCGAGCAGCACGCCGGTGTCGGCGACCTGGCCACCGCTCTCGGCGTAGAACGGCGTGCGGTCGAGGACCAGCTCCGCCTTCTTGCCCGCGGAGACGCTGCGGACCGGCTGCCCGTCTTCGAGCAGCGCGACGACCTTCGCCTCGGCCTGCAGGTCGGTGTAGCCGAGGAACTCGGTCTCGCCGTGCTGCTCCAGGACCTTCCGGTACTCCGAGAGGTCGCCGTGGCCGGTCTTGCGCGACGCCGCGTCCGCCTTCGCGCGGGTGCGCTGCTCGTTCATGAGCGTGCGGAAGCCGTCCTCGTCGACGGTCAGGCCCTGCTCGGCCGCCATCTCGAGGGTCAGGTCGATCGGGAAGCCGTAGGTGTCGTGCAACTGGAACGCCTTGTCGCCGGCCAGGACGTCACCGCCGCCGCGCTTGGTCTCCTCGGCCGCCATGTCGAAGATGCGCGAACCGCTGGTCAGGGTCGAGAGGAACGCCTCCTCCTCGATCCGGACGACCTCGTTGATGCGGTCGAAGCCGCTGACCAGCTCGGGGTAGGTCGGGCCCATCGTGTCGCGCACGACCTTCGCGAACTCCTGCAGCACCGGCTCCTGCACGCCGAGCAGGCGCGTGGAGCGGATGATGCGGCGCAGCAGGCGGCGCAGCACGTAGCCGCGGCCGTCGTTGCCCGGGGTGACGCCGTCGCCGATCAGCATGACGCCGGTGCGGGCGTGGTCGGCGATGATGCGGAAGCGGACGTCGTCGGCGTGGTTCGAACCGTAGCGGCGGCCGGAGAACTCCTCGGCGCGGCCGATGACCGGGCGCACCAGGTCGGTCTCGTAGACGTTCTCGACGCCCTGCAGGATCGTCGCGACGCGCTCGACGCCCATGCCGGTGTCGATGTTCTTCTTCGGCAGCTCGCCGATCGGCTTGTGCCCGAGCTTGGGGCTCAAGTCGCCGCGGACGTCCTGCATGAAGACGAGGTTCCAGATCTCGATGTAGCGGTCCTCGTCCGCGACCGGGCCGCCCTCGCGGCCGTACGCCGGGCCGCGGTCGTAGTAGATTTCCGAGCAGGGGCCGCCGGGGCCGGGCACGCCCATGTCCCAGTAGTTGTCCTTGCCGTCGCGCTCCTGGATGCGCTCGCCCGGCAGGCCGGTGAGCTTGCGCCACAGGCCCGCGGCCTCGGCGTCGTCGTTGTAGACGGTCGCCCAGATCCGGTTCGGGTCGAGGCCGAAACCGCCTTCGGCCTGGGACTTGGTGATCAGCTCCCAGGCGTTCTCGATGGCGCCTTCCTTGAAGTAGTCGCCGAAGGAGAAGTTGCCGGCCATCTGGAAGAACGTGTTGTGCCGGGTGGTCTTGCCGACCTCGTCGATGTCCGGTGTGCGCACGCACTTCTGCACGGAGGTCGCGCGCGGGTACGGCGGCGGCGCCTCACCGAGGAAGTACGGCTTGAACTGCACCATGCCGGCGTTGACGAACAGCAGGTTGGGGTCGTCGAGGATCAGCGGCGCGCTGGGCACGCGCGTGTGGCCCTTGCTCTCGAAATGGCGCAGGAAACGATCGGTGATTTCGTGTGTGTCCACGGGTCAGTCCTTGTGCTGTGGTGCCGGAGTGCGGGATGACGGCGGCGGAGCGGCTTCGGCGGTCGCGGGACGCGACCGGTCAGCCCTCCGCCCGGCGAGCTCGCCGGACCGGGCGCCGGGCGGCCGCGTGCCGTCCCTCGGCGCGGGGCGCCGCGACGCCCGCCCGCTCCTCGACCATGTCGTGCAACTCCTGCTCCCGCTCGTTCATGCCCGCGCGCACCTCGGCGCCGAACGAACCCACGGCGCCCGCCAGCTCGCGCACGGCGCCGCCCAGGTTCGATGCTAACCCGGCCGGAGTGGCCTGACGAGCGGTTTCGGCGGCCTTGCGCGACAGCACGACCCCGGTGACGACGCCGACGCCGAGCCAGAACAGCCGCTTCACTTGCCGGCCTTCTTCGCGGCCTTCAGCGCGCTCTTCTTCTTGCGCGCCTTGATCGCCTTGCTGAGCCCGTAGGACAGCGCCGCGGTCTTGACCAGCGGGCCGCCCAGGGTCGCGGTGAACACCGACGTCAGCGCGGAGACGTTCCCGGTGACGGCCTGCGCGTTCGAGGTGATCCCGTCGACCCGCTCGAGCTGGGCGTTGACGTGGGTGATCGTCTGGTTCGCGCCGATCAGCAACGGGTCGGTGTTGCTGTTGGTGCGCTCGATCGCCTCGGTGGCCGCGTCCAGCGTCTTGCCGAGCTTGAGCAGCGGGATCGCCAGCAGGGCGACCAGCACCACGAATGCTCCCGCGGCGATCAACGCGGCGATCTGCCCTGCCGACACGAGCCCTCCTCGGATAACGGGTCTTGGGTGCGGATGAGGTTACCGCCTGGCCGGGTCCCCGACCGTGTCACCCCGCGCGGGCCGGAAAACGCGTCGCTCCGGCGGTCGCGGGGCGGTACACCTGGGCGATGGGACACGACGACGGGCCCGGTCGCCGGGTGCTCGCCGGGCCGGGCGGAGCCGCGGCCGACGTGCTGGCCGCGCTGCCGGGCGCCGACTTGACGACGGTCCAGCTGGAGGTCGCGCGGCGGCGGGCGGCCCGGCTGGCTCCGGCCGACGTGCTGCGCCGCCACCGGACCGACCGTTTCACCGGCCCGAGCCCGCTGTCGTTCGCGCTGCTGCGGCGGGTCGAGGACGCCCTGCTCGGCGCGGCTTCGGCGTTCGAGCCGGTGACGCTCGCGCCGTTGGTTCCGCTGGGCACGCATTCGGCGGTGACGGGGCTGGCCCAGCACCGGGTCGTCCCGACCGGGCGCGGCACCGAGGTCGCGGCGGATCCGACGACGGGGCTGGCCTTGGAGGCGGCGGTGCGACGCTCGGCCGGGGATGTCGTCCGGTTGGCGACGGTGCAGCGCGTGGTGCGCGCCCAGCCGGTCCCGGCCGGGCTGTTCGCGCACTTCTCGCTGTTCGGTGCGGTGACGGCCGGGCGCGACACGGGCGACCTGGAGTTCGAGCGAGCGGCGGCGGCCGAGCACGCGCGGCTCATGGCGGCGGGCTGCCGGGCGCTGGGGGCCACGGCGGTCTCGCTCGGGGTGACGGTGCTGGACCCGCGGTTCGCCGACGTGCTCTCCGCGGTTGCCGACGTGCCGGTGCACCCGTTCCCGGACCGCTCGGGCGGGCGCGGCGGGTACTACGAGGGGCTGTGCTTCAAGGTGTACGCGGCCTTCGGCGGCGAGCCGGCCGACGTGGGCGACGGCGGCTTCACCCCGTGGACGCAACGGCTCCTGGGGAACGCGAAGGAGCGGTTGATGACGAGCGGCCTGGGCGTGGACCGCCTGGCGACGCTCCTCCCGGGTCGATGAGCGGCCAACCGGATGTCATGAACGACTCGTTCATGGCGTCGGACGCCAGGGTCCCGGCAAAGTCGCGTTTGCTGGGCGGGATGTCATGAAAGGGTCGTTCATGGCGCTGGACGTCAGGAAAGAGTCGTTCATGACGTCGCCCACCCCTGCCGAACGTCCCGAATCCGCGCGCCCACGACTTTGCCGGGGCCCTGGCGCCGGACGCGGTGAACGACTCGTTCATGACGTCCCGTCAGGCGTCCTTGACCACCGCGCGGTAGAGCGCCGCCATGTCCTCGTCGCCGTGGCCCGCTTCCACCGCCGCGTCCAGGTGGGCCAGCACCGCGCGAGCGCCCGCCACGTCGACGTCGGCGCCCGCCGCCTCCACCACCAGCCTCGCGTCCTTCGCCGCCAAGCCCGCCGGGAACGCCGGTGGGTACTCGCCCGCCAGCATCGCGGCGCCCTTCACGTGGGCGTAGCCGACGTCGAGGCCGCCGCCCTTGATCGTCTCCAGGAACAGCGACGGGTCCAGGCCCAGCCCGCCGGCCAGGCCGAGGCTTTCGGCCGTCGCGTTGGTCAGCGCGAGCACCCACGCGTTCACCACCAGCTTCAGCCGGCTGCCCTGCCCGGCCGGGCCGAGCCACCGCGTCTTCACGGCGACCGCGTCGAACACCGGCGTGGCCGCGGGGCGGGCCTCCTCCGGCCCGGACGCCAGCACCTGCAGCTGCGCCTGCTCCGCGGGGGTGCGCGTGCCCAGCACGGGCGCGTCGACGAACACCACGCCCGCCTTCTCCGCCAGCGCGGCGAGGCGGTCGGTCCAGTCGAGGCCGACTGTGCTCATCTGCAGCCACAACGTGCCCGAAGCGGGCGAAGCGGCTTCGAACGCCGAAGCGACCGCGGGGCCGTCCGCGAGCATCGTCACCAGGATGTCCGCGCCCTCGGCCGCGGCGGCGGACGAATCGGCGACCGTGGCGACGTCGGCGAGGGGCTCGGCTTTCGCCCGGGTCCGGTTCCAGACCCGGACGTCGAGGCCCGCCTTCGCGATGTTGGCCGCCATCGGCGCGCCCATGATTCCGGTTCCGAGAAACGCGACGCTCATGGCCCCATCGTGCCGAACGCGCGGGCGCCCCGCGCGGTCAGTAGTCGCCGAGGAGGCAGAACGGGTGACCCGCCGGGTCGGCGTAGACGCGCCAGCCGCGGCCGTCGGGGTCCGGGCTGAGCAGCCGGCCGCCGTGGATGAGGACCTGGTGGTGGGTCACGCGCATGTCGTCGACCTCGAAGTCGAGGTGGAACTGCTGCGGGTGGGCCGGGTCCGGCCACTGTGGGGGCCGGTGGTCCAGCGACCGCTGGAAGCCCAGGACCAACCCGGCGACGTGCAGGGTCGAGAAGTCGTCGTCGACCCGCCACCGCGGGTCCGGCCGATCCACTTCGCCCCCGAGCAGCGCCTGGTAGAAGTTCGCGAGCACGACCGGTTCCGGACAATCCAGGACGATGCACTGCAGCGTCGCGGGCACGGGAGCGCCTCCTGCGGTCACGGCGGCCCGATTCGTGGCCGCCTCAAGGCGCGAAGCTTACGAAACGCGATGATCTTGCGTTCCGCGGGCCACGACGATGATCAGGTTCCCGGCGATTCGTCCGCCCGGCTCACTTTTCCCCGCGGATCGTCCGGCGCAGCTTCGGGACGCGCTCGGCGAGCGGGCGCTCGGCGCCGCGCTGGGTCGGCTCGTAGTAGTCCTTGCCCACCAGCTCGTCCGGCGGGTACTGCTGGGCCAGCACGCCTTCCGGGACGTTGTGCGGGTAGCGGTAGCCCTGCGCGTTGCCGAGCTTCTTCGCGCCCGCGTAGTGCCCGTCGCGCAGGTGCGGCGGGACGGTGCCGGCGAGCCCGGCGCGGACGTCGGCCAGCGCGGCGTCGATGCCGGTGACGACCGCGTTCGACTTCGGGGCCGTGGCCAGGTGGATCGTCGCCTGCGCGAGCGCCAGCCTGCCCTCGGGCATGCCGATGAACTGGACGGCGTGCGAGGCCGCGACGGCCGCCTGCAGCGCCGTCGGGTCGGCGAGACCGATGTCCTCGCTGGCGTGCACGACCAGCCGCCGGGCGAGGAACCGCGGGTCCTCCCCCGCCTCGATCATCCGGGCCAGGTAGTGCAGCGCGGCGTCCACATCGGACCCGCGGATCGACTTGATGAACGCGCTGATGACGTCGTAGTGCTGGTCGCCGTCGCGGTCGTAGCGCACCGCGGCCTTGTCCACAGTGGACTCGACGGTCGGCAGGTCGATGGTCTTCGCCTCGGTGGCCGACGCCGCGTCCGCCGCCGCCTCCAGCGCCGTGAGCGCGCGCCGCGCGTCCCCGCCGGCGAGCCGGACGAGGTGGGCGCGCGCGTCGTCGGTCAGCGTCAGCTCGCCGCCGAGGCCGCGCTCGTCGGTCAGCGCGCGCTCCAGCAGCCGCGTGATGTCCTCGTCGGTGAGCGGGCGCAGCTGCAGCACCAGCGACCGCGACAGCAGCGGTGAGACGACCGAAAACGACGGGTTCTCGGTGGTCGCCGCGACCAGCAGCACCGTGCGGTCCTCGACCGCGCCGAGCAGCGCGTCCTGCTGGGTCTTGGAGAACCGGTGCACCTCGTCGATGAACAGCACGGTGTTCTCGGTGTTGTACTGCCGGCGCCGCCGCGCCTCCTCGATGACCCCGCGGACCTCCTTGACGCCCGCCGACAGCGCCGACATCGCGACGAACCGGCGGCCGGTGGCGATCGAGACCAGGTTGGCCAGCGTCGTCTTGCCCGTGCCGGGCGGGCCGTAGAGCAGCACCGACGCCGGCGCGGCGCCTTCGACCAGCCGCCGCAGCGGGGCGCCTTCGCGCAGCAGGTGCTGCTGGCCGACGACCTCGTCGAGCGAGCGCGGCCGCATCCGCACGGCCAGCGGCGAGCTGGCCGGGTCCGCCTGCCGCTCGTCGGCGTTCGACGTCGTCCGCTCGGGCGGGGGCGCCACGTCGGCGTTCACGGTGAAGAGCTCGTCCTGTGCCACACGGATGACGTTAACCGACGCCACCGACAGAACCCTTGCCGTGGTCGACGCGAGAGCGCTACCGTCGTAATGACTGGTTGACCGAAAATGCCAATCCGGTCAACCAGTCAAACGCTCAACGAACCAGCAGGTGGAGACGCATGAGTCATCCCAACCGCGAACGCGCGGACCGCATCCTGGACGCGGCGGGCGAGCTGCTGCTGCGCATGGGCTACCGGAAGGTGGCGGTCGACGACATCGCGCGCGCGGTCGGCATCGGCAAGGGCACCGTCTACCTGCACTGGCGCAACAAGGAGCTGCTGTTCCAGGCGCTGATGATGCGCGAGTCGGCCGACCTGACCGACGAGATCCTGGGCCGGATCAAGGCGGACCCGGCGATGATCCTCCCGCACCGGATGATTTCGGCTTCCTTCCTCGTCACCCACCGGCGGCCGCTGGTGATGGCGATGCTGCGCGGCAACGCCGACATGTTCGGCTCGCTCGGCGACCTCGCCCTGCGCAAGCAGCAGGACGAGCTGCGCACGCAGTTCGAGGAGGCGATGCTCCGGCGCGAGCTGATCCGCTCGGACGTCCCGAACCTGACCTACGCGCTCAACGCCGCGACCCTCGGCTTCTACCTGGGCGACACGCTTTCCGACGAGTTCGAGGGCGTCCCCCTCGAAGAGAAGGCGGCGGTGCTCGCCCACCTGATCCGCACCGCGTTCGAGCCGGCCGGGGAGCCCGATCCCGCGGCGGTCGCGGACGTGGCGGCGGAGCTGAGTTCGGCGCTCGAGGAGCTCGTCTCGGTGTACCGGAAAGGGATCTACGCACACGATCCCACCAGGGCGCCCGGCTGACCCGGGGGCCACACAGGGGAAAGAAGGGGCGGACATGACCACCACACAAGCGGACACCTGGGGACTCCACGAATCCCAGTTCTGGCTGCGGGGGAAGCAGCCCGAGGAGCGCGTGCACCACGCGGCCGACCTCGGGTTCTGGAACGTCTACGGGCACCCGGAGGCCGAAGAGGTCCTGCGCGACCCGGCGACGTACTCCTCGGACACCACCCGGCTGGTGCCGAAGGACATGATGCCCGACATCGACCTCGAGGAGATGTCGGCCGGCAACCTGCTGCAGCTGGACCCACCGCTGCACAACAAGATGCGCAAGCTCGTCAGCCGGGCGTTCACCCCGAAGGTCGTCGCGGACCTGGAGCCGCGCATCGCCGCGGTGACGAACGAGATGCTCGACGCGGCGGGCGGCGACGGCCGGCTCGAGCTGGTCGAAGACCTCGCCTACCCGTTGCCGGTGATCGTCATCGCGGAGCTGCTGGGGGTCCCCGCGAGCGACCGGTACCTGTTCAAGGGCTGGGTGGACAAGCTCTTCGACTCCTCGGAACAGTTCTCGATGAAGGAGCAGACCAAGGGCCGGCAGGAGGCGGTCGAGAAGTCGCTGGAGGGGCAGAAGGCGCTCGTCGAGTACCTGGGCGTGCACGTCGACGAACGGCGGAAGCAGCCCCGGGAGGACCTGCTGACGAAGCTCGTCGAAGCGGAGCTCGACGGGGAGAAGCTCACCCGCAACGAGGTCGTCAACTTCGCCAACATCCTGCTGCTGGCCGGGCACATCACCACCACGATGCTGCTCGGCAACGCGGTGCTGTGCCTGGACACGCACCGGGAGTGGGACGAGCGGGTGCGCGCCGACCGGTCGCTGGTGCCCCCGGCGATCGAGGAGTCGCTGCGGTACCTGTCGCCGTTCGCGGCGGTGGCCCGCGCGACCACGCGCGAGGTGGAGCTGGGCGGGGCGACGGTGCCCGCGGACCAGATGCTGATGGTCTGGGTGGCGGCCGCCAACCGCGACGACCGGGTGTTCGCCGAGCCGGACACGTTCAACCCGCAGCGCGATCCCAACCCGCACCTGGCGTTCGGCCGCGGGATCCACTTCTGCATCGGGGCGCCGCTCGCGCGGCTCGAAGGCCGGGTGGCACTGAACATCCTGCTCGACCGCTACCCGGCGCTGCGCACGATTCCCGGCGAGCCGCCGAAGTTCCAGATCAACCCGAACATGACGGGCGTGCGGGAGCTGCCGCTCACCACGGTGTGAACCGGTTGCGCCCTGGGCGAAACCCCTCGCCCGGGGCGCGGCCGTGCCCGAGGGTGGACCGATGAACGTGGCGGTGCTCTCGGACATCCACGGCGTCCTCCCCGCGCTGGAGGCGGTGCTCGCCGAGCCGGACGTCGAAGCGGCGGACCGGATCGTGCTGCTCGGCGACATGCTCGCGGGCCCGATGCCGGTCGAAACCCTGGACCGGCTGCGGGCGCTCGGCCCGCGGGCGGTCTGGGTGCGGGGCAACGCCGACCGGGAACTGGCGGCGTCCGCGCGCGGTGCCGGGAAGTTCGTCCCGGACCCGATCTTCCCGTGGGCGGCCGAGCAGCTGCGTCCGGCGGATCTGCCGGTGCTCGACGCCCTGCCGCTGACGGTGTCGCTCGACGGCGTGCTGTTCTGCCACGCGACCCCGCGCGACGACACGGAAATCGTGCTCGTCGACAGCCCACTGGAGCGCTGGGCCGAAGTCTTCTCCGGGGTGGCCGAGCGAACCGTCGTGCTGGGCCACACGCACATGCCGTTCGTCCGGCTCGCCGACCGGCGGCTGATCGTCAACCCGGGCAGCGTCGGAATGCCGTACGGCACAAGGGGTGCGCACTGGGCCCTGCTCGGCGACGGCGTCGAGCTGCGGCGCACTTCGTACGACGTCGAGGCGGCGTGCCGGCTCCTGGTTTCGCGGTCGGGGTATCCCGGCATCGAGGAGTGGGCGGACTACTTCGTGCGCGATCCGGCTTCGGACGCGGAAGCGTTGCGGGTGTTCAGCGGGCCCGGAACGAGTTCCACATGATGACCGCGGCGTAGGGCAGGAACTCGCGGCCGCGGCGCCAGAGCCAGGGGATTCCCTTGAGCACCAGCCACCCGGCGTGCCCGGCGGCGCTGGGCTCGACACCGCCGCCGCAGGTGAGGCTGACCGGCTCGGGGACGTCGAAGCCGGCTTCGGCGAGGAGACCGGTGAAGCCGTCCGCGAGCAGGCGGTGGCCGAGTTCCGAGGGGTGCAGCCGGTCGACGCTCCAGACGGTCAGGTCGTAGGCGCCGGGCAGGCGGTCGAGGTCGAGGCAGGGCACGCCTTCGCGGGCGACGACCTCGTCGATGGCGGCGTTCAGCTCGGCGACGCGGGCGCTGAGGGCCCGCTTGAGCGACGACGGGAGGCGGAAGACCTTGCTGTGGTCGTGGAACCGCACCGGGACGACGGTGGTGTTCACCTGGCGGAGCCGGTGGATGACGCCGGTGAGGTCGGCGGCGATCCGGGCGGCGTCGAAGTCCGGGCGCAGGGTGTCGTTCATCCCGGCCACGAGCAGGGCGACATCGGGCCGGTGCGCGACGGCGGCGGGGACCTGCTCGGTGAGCACGCACCGCATCCGGGCACCGGTGAAGGCGGGGTTGAGGTAGCCACCGGCCTCGACCCCGAGCGCGGCCGCGACGAGCGGGCCGACCCCCCGCCAGCCGCCGCGCCGGGGCAGCGGATCACCGAGGCCCACGGCGGTGGAGTCACCGAGCACGACGAGCCGCCGCGCACGCTTGAGCGCCGGCCCGGCCGTCTCCAGCGGCGACGCGACCGATTCCAGCGGCGGCACGGCCGCGAGCGCGGGGCGGGCGGGTTCGGGGAACGGAGTGACTTCGACACTCATCACGGTCACGCCCACGACCATCGGCCACGGAAGCTCACTTGCGGTGAGGACGAGGTAACACGCCCGCGACCGGGCGCCTAATTCTTGACGCTCACCTCACAGGTGGGGGAATGTCCTGTCCGGGACGGCAGCCGCACACCACCCGCCTTCAAAGCAGCCCCCGCCCGTCTCTGGCAGGGCTTCGGCAAAGTCGCGTTTGCTGGGCGGGATGTCATGAACGAGTCGTTCATGACGCTGGACGACAGGAAAGAGTCGTTCATGACGTCGCCAACCCTGCTGAACGTCGCGAATGACTCAGTCGGGAGCTCGAGTGTCCCCCATGACTCATTCGCGACACCCGAATCTGCCCACCCCAAAGCAGCCCGCCCGTCCTCAAAGCAGCCCCCGCCCGTCCCTGGGGGCCGGCCCCGCCTCCAGCGTATCGGCGAGCCCCGACGAAAAGCCGGGAACAGCGGCGAACCGGCTGCCCTGTCCACATCACGGCCGGCCTGTGGACAGCCGCCCGTCTCAGCGGAAGGCCGGGTAGAACGCCAGGTCGGCGTGCGGCCCCAACCGCGCCGCCAAAGCTGCCGCCACCCGAGACGAAAACTCCGAAACCGCCGTCATCCGGACATATCCCGCGTGCTTGGCCAAGTCGCGCCACCACGTCACCAAAGCCGCCTCGCGGCTCACCGGAGCCGCGTGCCGGGACAGGTCGAGGGACCCCAGCTCCTCCCCCGTGATCAGCCAGACCCGCAGCAGCTCACTGACCGTCAGGTGGGCCGCCAAGACCTCGTCGTCGGCCAATGCCGGCCAGACCCCCACCACCTCCGCGCGCCACGCCGCGACCATCGCCTCGCTCATGCCCGCCGGCAGCGCCAGCGCGTCCGGCCAGCTCGCGAACGGCAGCCTCAAGTGCGCCGCGTCGACCAGGGCCGAGCGGACGCACCCGTACTCGAAGTCGAGGAACCGGACGCTCTCGCCCGTCACGAGGTTGTTGTCCGGGCTCAGCTCCACCGGGCTGAACGCCCGAAAACCGGCCGAAGCGGACTGCTCCAGCGCGTCCGCCACCTGCGCGAGGACCTCGTCCGACGCCGGGATGCCCAGCCGCTGCTGGATCACCACGGGAACCCGCGAGTACAGCTCGTCGCGGCCACCGGGGTCCGTCTTCGCCGGGCCGCCGAGCCGCCGCAGCAACGCGTTGAAGTCGGCCTCGCGCCCCGCCGTGCTCGCGTGCAGCCGGCCCAGCGACCGGGCCCACGACAGCAGCGCGCGCTCGGCCGCGCGGGAGTCGCGGGCGTAGAGCTTGTCCTCCAGCGTCGGCGTGCGGCCGAGGTCCTCGAGCACCAGCACGCGGTCGCGGCCGTCGTGGGCGAGCAGCTCCGGGCACATCCGCTCGTCCGGCGCCAGCGCCGTGAACAGCTGGTAGCTGACCGCCTCCTGGGCGAACGGGTCCGCCCCCGAGGACGGCTGGTCCGGGTAGTGCTTGATGACGAGCGTGCGCGGCAGCGCGAAGGACGACGACACCACTCTCGCCCGGACCACCGTGGCCGGCCCGCTGCCCGCGAGGTCCTCGGGCGCGACCAGCGTGATCGCACTCCCGAACCGGCGAGACAGAACGGACTCACCCGCGGCGACCGCCGCGGCGATGGCGAGGTGCTCGGCTCCTGCCCCGACCCCAGCATCGCCGGTGGAGGAGGTGTCGACTGTCATTGTCACCGACCCTACTCGTGACTGAGCAACCATGACTACTGACATCCGGACAAGAAGGAGCACCCGGCCCGGATGGGTTCATCCTCGTGAAAGCGGACGCATCCCCACCGGTGAACGTTGCCCATTCCGGCGCACGATCAACACAATGGCCGCTGCTGCAACGATTCCGAGAAGGCTGACGAGCCGCTTACCCACCGATCGGACGCATCGGCTGCCGCGACCGCGTAGCCCGCGGCCGGGAACGTCACGGTGAGCCGCGACTCCTCGCCCGTATGCGACAGCAGCTCCTGCCGGACGACGGCGTCCGCGGTGCACGATCAGGCGCGCCGTCGCGGCGGGCGCCCGCAGGATGTCGAGCGCCTGGGCGGTCTTCTCCTGCGGGCACACGGGGCGGCACTAGTTCTGCGGCGGGGTGGCCGGCTTCGCGTCGATACCGGCTTCCTTGCGCTGCTGCGCCGTGATCGGCGCCGGCGCCGCGGTCAGCGGGTCGTAGCCGCCGCCGGTCTTCGGGAACGCGATCACGTCGCGCAACGAGTCGGCCTTGGCCAGCAGCATGACGATGCGGTCCCAGCCGAACGCGATGCCGCCGTGCGGCGGCGGGCCGAAGGCGAAGGCGTCGAGCAGGAAGCCGAACTTCTCCTGCGCCTCCTCTTCGCCGAGGCCCATCAGGCTGAAGACGCGCTTCTGGACGTCGCCGCGGTGGATACGGATCGATCCGCCGCCGATCTCGTTGCCGTTGCAGACGATGTCGTAGGCGTAGGCCAGCGCGTTGCCCGGGTCCTGCTCGAACTTGTCGATCCACTCCGGGGTCGGCGAGGTGAACGCGTGGTGCACCGCGGTCCACTTGCCGGAGCCGACGGCGACGTCGTCGCCGATGTCCTCGACCGGCGCGAACAGCGGCGCGTCGACGACCCACACGAACGACCAGGCGTCTTCGTCGATCAGGCCGAGGCGCTTGCCGATCTCGTCACGCGCCGCGCCGAGCAGCGGCTGGGTCGAAGCGGCCTTGCCGGCGGCGAAGAAGATGCAGTCGCCGACCTGGGCGCCGGCCGCGGCTGCGACACCCTCGCGCTCGGTCTCGGACAGGTTCTTCGCGACCGGGCCGCCGAGCGTGCCGTCCTCGTTCACGAGGATGTACGCGAGGCCGCGCGCGCCGCGCTGCTTGGCCCACTCCTGCCACGCGTCGAGCTGCCGCCGCGGCTGCGAGGCGCCGCCCGCCATCACGACCGCGCCGACGTAGGGCGCCTGGAACACGCGGAACGGCGTGTCGGCGAAGAACTCCGTCATGTCCGTGATTTCGAGGTCGAAGCGCAGGTCCGGCTTGTCCGAGCCGTACTTGGCCATCGCTTCGTGGTAGGTGATGCGCGGGATGGGCCGCGGGATCTCGTGCCCGATCAGCTTCCACAGCGCGGAGACGATGTCCTCGCCGACCTTGATGACGTCGTCCTGCTCGACGAAGCTCATCTCGATGTCGAGCTGGGTGAACTCGGGCTGGCGGTCGGCACGGAAGTCTTCGTCCCGGTAGCAGCGCGCGATCTGGTAGTACCGCTCCATGCCGCCGACCATGAGCAGCTGCTTGAACAGCTGCGGCGACTGCGGCAGGGCGTACCAGGAACCGGGCTTGAGCCGCGCCGGGATCACGAAGTCGCGGGCGCCTTCGGGGGTGGAGCGGGTCATCGTCGGGGTCTCGATCTCGACGAAGTCCTGGTCGTGCAGCACCTCGCGCGCGGCGCGGCTGACCTCGCTGCGCAGCCGCATGGCCGCGGCCGGGCCGCTGCGGCGCAGGTCCAGGTAGCGGTGCTTGAGGCGGATCTCCTCGCCGACGTCGACCCGGTCGTCGATCGGGAACGGCAGCGGGGCGGCCTCGGACAGCACCTCGAGCTCGGTCGCGAGGACCTCGATCTCGCCGGTCGGGATCTCGGCGTTCGCGTTGCCCTCGGGGCGCTTCGCGACCTCACCGACGATCTTGACGCAGAATTCGGAGCGCAGCGCGTGCGCGCGCTCGGCCATCTCGCCCTCGCGGAAGACGACCTGGGCGACGCCGCTCGCGTCGCGGAGGTCGATGAAGATGACGCCGCCGTGATCGCGCCGCCGGGCCACCCATCCGGTGAGGGTGACGGTCTGTCCGGCCTGCTCGGCACGCAGGGTGCCGGCGTTGTGAGTGCGGAGCACTGCGACTGCTCTCCTTCGACATGGGTGGTTCTCGCTGCTGGGAAGGCTAACGAACCACCCACCCTACGACGTCGGCAGGCTTGGCTTGCGCAGTGGTCAGAGCACGAACTTCGGCCGCGCCTCCAGCGCCGTGACCAGGCGGTGGGCCTGGGCGAGGTAGGCGGCGACCTGGTAGATGCGGCCGCCGGGGTGGGTGACCAGCCAGCCGGCGGCGGCCGGGGCCGAGGCGAAGAACGGCTGCCCGGCGCAGGCCATCGCGTCGACGTGCTCGAGCCCGAAGCCCAGGTCGACCGTGGCGACGACGGCGGAGGGCGGGTCGGCCTGCAGCACCGCGCGCGCGGTGAGGTCGATGCGGATGTGCGTCCCGGTGACCGGGCAGACCGCGGCGGCGTGCACGGGCTCACCGGTGGCGATGGCCAGCAGGAACATGTCGACGGTGCCGTCCGGGCCGGCGCCGAGGGTCCCTTCGGCCGGCTGGAGCCGGTGGTGGGCACCGCGCGGGGCGGGACCGGTGCTGACGAGATCGCGGTGCAGGCTGAAGCCGATCAGCTCGACGAGCCGGCGCACTTCGGCCGGGGTGACGCCGACGATCGCGGCCAGCCGCTCGACGCCCACGGGGTGCCGGCCGGCCCGGGTCAGCTTCAGGGCGGCCCACGCGAGCCGGGCGGCCGCGACCCGGTCGGTCTGCGAGGTCGTCATCACCGCTCTCCCTTCCGCATCGATCCCTTCGACGTTAGGCGTCCGCGAGGCAGGGCGACAACGACACGATCGGACATTTTTCCGCAAGGCCCCGACACGGCGGCGCAATCGGGTCGGGACTACGTCGAACGGGGGAGCGCGGCGGTAGTCGGCGGCGTTCCGGGTGACGCCCTCACCCACACGGCTGCCCGGCGGATGATCACGGACCGGAGGGTGGGGTTGTCCACAAAGGACCATTCGGCGGTTTCCGGAGCAACCCCGTTCCGCGGTAGTGCCACCCGGGGGCTCCGGGCCGCGGCACTCCTCGCCGTCACAGCAGGCGAAGCTGCTCCACCACCGGCGCCTCGACCTGCGGCTCGGGTGCCGGCTCCGGACTCCGCACCTCATACCCCGTCTTCGGGGCCAGCCCGTGCCGCCGCAGCAACGGCGCCACCTGCTCCCCCAGCCGCTCCCGATACGCCTTCTGCACGTAACTCCCCCGCGCGTACAACTCGCGATACCGCGGCACCAGCGCCGGGTAGGCCCCCGCCAGCCAGCGGCCGAACCACTCCCGGGCTCCCGGCCGCAGGTGCAGCGGGATCACCGTCGCGCTCGTCGCTCCCACTTCGGCCAGCTTCGCGAACAACGCGTCGAGGGCCTCCGCCGAATCGGTGAGCCACGGCAGCACCGGCGCCACCAGCACCGAACACGGCAGACCGGCCTCGCGGGCCTTGCGGACCAGCTCCAGCCGCGCCTGCGGGCTCGGCGTGCCGGGCTCGAGGCGGTGCTGCAGCTCGCGGTCGAGCAGGGCGATCGACACCGCGAGCGAAACCGGTACGTCGGCGGAGACGTCCCGCAGCAGCGGGAGGTCGCGCGCCAGCACCGTGCCCTTCGTCAGCACCGACAACGGTGTCCCGGAGCGGGCCAGCGCCGTGATGATCCCCGGCATCAGCCGGTAGCGGCCCTCGGCGCGCTGGTACGGGTCGGTGTTCGTGCCCATCGCGACGTGCTCCCGCCGCCACGACGGCCGCTTCAGCTGCGCCGTCAGCACCTCCGGGGCGTTGACCTTCACCACCACTTGGGTGTCGAAGTCGTGCCCGGCGTCGAAGTCCAGGTACGTGTGGGTGTTCCGGGCGAAGCAGTTGTGGGACACCATGCCGTCGGCGATGAAGTCGCCGGTGCCGGTGGTGATGTCGAACAGCGGCAGCTGCAGGCCCAGCGGCTCGATCGCCTCGACGCGGCGGCGGCTCGCGCCGATCACCGCGCCGTCCAGCGACCGTTTCCAGCCGACCGCCGGGTTGCTCAGGTGCAGGAACCGCAGCACCTCGCCGGCGCCGCCCAGCAGCCGGACCTCCTGGCGCGTCGGGAACTTCGGCACCTCGTCGAGCTGGTGCGCGAAGCCGAAGGCGGTGAGCGCCGCGGCGAAGGCGTCGGCGATCTCCGGCTCGTCGTGCGCGACGGACAGCAGGCCGCGGCCGTGGCTGCCGGCGAGGTCGAAGACGCCGGCCAGGAACCCGCGCCGCCAGTGCGCGTCCGGCTCGGCCGGCACCTTCAGGAAACCGACCGACGCCCCGAAGTCCGGCAGGTACGCCACCGCCCGCGCGGCGGCGTCCGGTTCCGCGGCGAACCCGCCGGACCGCAGCATCCCGCACAGGTAGCCGGCGCGGTAGCCGAGCGTCTCGTCCGGCGTCGGCGCGAACCGGCCGACGCCGATCAGCTCGGCCCCCGGGATCAGGTGCGGGCGTTGCGCGGCGCCGAGCTTGCTGCCGGTGACGTGCTTCCAGCCCTTCGAAGTGAGGAACCGGTGGTCGCCGCTCGCGACGAGCCGCGTGCCGTCTTCGAGGGTGACGCGGTAGGCGTCGCGCAGGGTCGTCCAGTGGGCGAGCACCTTGGTCGGCACCAGCCGCCGGGCGACGCCGTGGCCGCGGGTGCCGTAGATCTCGTCGCCGACCTTGAGCTCGGACAACGCCCTCGTCCGCCCGTCGGCGAGCAGGATCCGGGTGCCGCCTTCGAGGCAGTAGGTGCACGCGTGGGAGCAGCCGCGGTAGGGGTTCACCGTCCAGCCGAACGGCACCCCGGAGCCCGCGGGCACCTTGTTCAGCACCGAGCGGGCGTGCACCTCGTGAAAGGTGACGCCGTCGAATTCCGGTGACCGCACGGAGCGCACCAGGCCCTCGAGCCCGGGCAGTGCCGGCTCACCCTCCCCTGCTCGCTGCCGATCCCATCGCACCCAGTCAGTCGAACATATGTTCTAGTCGAGTGTCAAACGGGTTCGCCGCAAGCGGATCGGGGTGGCGCCGGTGTGGCTCCTGGGACGGCTCAGGACGTCATGAAAGGGTCGTTCATGACGCTGGACGACAGGAAAGAGTCGTTCATGACGTCGCCCACCTCCGCCAAGCGTCGAACTCCCCCACGACGCGGAGACGAAGCGTGGCGCTCCTCGAAGCGGAAGCCGGCGGCCGACGGACCGCATGCCGCCGCACGCCGGGCCTCAGGAGGTGAAGCGGTCCAAGGCGCGGATCTTGTTGGTCGCGTCCAGCGCCGCCACCTTGTAAGCCTCCGAGAGCGTCGGGTAGTTGAACACCGCGTCGACGAGGTAGTCGACCGTGCCGCCGCACCCCATCACCGCCTGTCCGATGTGGACCAGGTCGGTCGCGCCCGTGCCGAACACGTGCACCCCCAGCAGCTTCCGGTCCCTGGTGGACACCAGCAGCTTCAGCATCCCGTAGCTGTCGCCGGTGATCTGGCCGCGCGCCAGCTCGCGGTAGCGCGCGATGCCGACCTCGTACGGCACCGACGACGACGTCAGCTGGGCCTCCGTCGCGCCGACGTAGGAGATCTCCGGGATCGTGTAGATGCCGATCGGCTGCAGCGCGCCCAGGCCGTTCGCCGGCTCGCCGAACGCGTGGTAGGCCGCGAGCCGGCCCTGGTCCATCGACGTCGCCGCCAGGGCCGGGAAGCCGATCACGTCGCCGACCGCGTAGACGTGCGGGACCTCGGTGCGGTAGTGCTCGTCGACGACGAGCCGGCCGCGTTCGTCCGCCTGCAGGCCCGCCGCGTCCAGGGCCAGCTCGCCCGTCATGCCCTGGCGGCCCGCGGAGTACATGACGCCGTCGGCGGGGATGCGCTTGCCGCTGACCAGCGTCGTGATCGTGGCGTCGTCGGAGACCGCGACGTCCGCGACCTTCTCGCCGAAGCGGAACGTGACGCCGAGGTCGCGCAGCTGGAACTTCAGCGACTCGACGATCTCGGGGTCGCAGAAGTCGAGCATCTGGTCGCGCTGCTCCACCACGGTGACGCGCGAGCCGAGCGCCGCGAACATCGAGGCGTACTCGATCCCGATCACGCCCGCGCCCACCACGACCAGCGACGACGGGATCTGCTCGAGCCGCAGGATCTCGTCGGAGTCGAGCACGCGCGCGGCGTCGAAGTCGACGTGCGCCGGCCGCGCGGGCCGGGTCCCGGTGGCGATCACGACGTAGTCCGCGCTCAGCGTCCGCCGGTCCCCGGCGTGCTTGCCGTCGACGACGATCGTGTGCGGGTCGGCGAACGAGCCCATGCCGGCGATCAGGTCGACGTGGTTGCGCATCAGCTGCGCGCGCACCACCTGGACCTCGCGCCCGACGACGTGCTGGGTGCGCGCCAGCAGGTCGGCGATCGTGATGTCCTGCTTGACGCGGTAGCTCGCGCCGTACAGCTCGCGCTGGTTCATGCCGGTCAGGTAGAGCACCGCTTCGCGCAGCGTCTTGGACGGGATCGTGCCGGTGTTGACGCACACCCCGCCGACCATGTCGTGCCGGTCCACGACCGCCACCCGCTTGCCCAGTTTCGCCGCGGCGATCGCGGCCTTCTGGCCGCCGGGGCCCGAACCGATGACGATGAGGTCGTACTCGTGCTCGCTCACGACGTCGAGCCTGCGCACCCGGGCGCCCCGGCGCAACCCCCCGCCGGTGAAGATCCGCGCGCGAACCCGTCTCGGGGCTAGCGTGGCCGGGTGCTGCGGGTGTCGCTGCTGGGTGAGCAGGTGATCGCCGACGACGAGACCGGCGCCGTGCTCACGCGGTCGCCGCGCTCGGTCGCGCTCGTGGCCCACCTCGTCGTGCACGCCGGGCGGGCGCAGCCGCGGCGGGTGCTCGCCGGGCACCGGTCCGGCGGGTGGTCGGGCGTGATCGTGGGGGTCGATCCGTCGCCTTCGCAGGCGGAGGCGATTTCCCAGTGGACGCGGGACTACTGGGAGGAGCTGCACCCGACTTCGGCCGGCGGGGCGTACGTCAACTTCATGATGGAGGAGGGGCAGGACCGGGTCCGCGCGTCCTACGGCGCCAACTACGACCGGCCGGCGGCGGTCAAGCGGCGCTACGACCCGGAGACCGTGTTCCACGTCAACTAGAACATCCGCCCGGCGTGAGGCACCGCGGCTGACGGCCGGAGGGGCCGTCGGCCGCCGCCGGAGGTAGGTTCGGGGCGGAGGTGATCGGCATTTCCGCGACCCGCTGGGACGTCCTGCTCGCGATCGGCGCCGGCGGCGCGCTGGGCAGCCTCGCCCGCTACGGCCTGTCCGTGGCGATCCCGCACGCGCGCGGGGAGTTCGCCGTCGCGACGCTGCTCACCAACGTGCTCGGCTGCCTGCTCATCGGCGTCCTGATGGCGGTGCTGACGACCACCGCGCGCCCCCACCCCCTGCTCCGGCCGTTCCTCGGCGTCGGGATCCTCGGCGGCTTCACGACGTTCTCCACGTTCGTGACCGACACCCTCGACGCGGCGACGACCGGGCGGATCCTCGCGTCACTGCTGTACGTGGCGGCATCACTGGCGTTGTGCCTGGCCGCGGTGACCGCCGGCCTGACGGCGACCCGCGCGCTCCGGAAGGGGCACGCGTGACGGTGCTCCTGGTGGCCCTCGGCGGGGCGGCGGGCTCGGTCCTGCGCTACCTGACCGACCGGCGCGTGCAGGCGTGGCGGGACTCGCCGTTCCCGTGGGGCACGCTGGCGGTGAACGTCGTGGGCTCGTTCGTCCTGGGCTTCCTGAGCGGCTGGCTCCTGCACGGCGCGGAGCCGTCGTCGATCCGGTCGCTGGTGGCGGTGGGCTTCTGCGGCGGCCTGACGACGTTCTCGACGTTCGGCTACGAGACCGTCCGGCTGGTCCTGGAGAAGAGGCGGCGGTACGCGGTGGTCAACGTGGGGGTGACGGTGGTCGCGGGCCTGGCCTCGGGAGCCTTCGGCCTCCTGCTGGCCACCGCGGTCTTCGCCTAGCCGGGGATCTGCCGGTTGGAGAAGTACGGCTCGCGGAACGGGAAGTCTTCGGCCAGCCAGTGCCGCAGTGCCGCGTAAACCCTCGGGTAGTAGCCGCGGTCGTCCGCGTCCGGCGTCACCCACCAGCTGACGTCCACGTCGTGGGCCAGCAGGTCCTCCGTGAGCTTCGTACGGCCCCCCATCGGGTACAGGTAGCAGCAGCCCAGGTAGCCGCCCGCCGGGTCGCGCAGGACGTAGGTGTACGAGCCGCCGTCGCGAAACTCGCACTCGTGCCACACCAGGTCGACGTAGTCGTACTCCTCGGTGACCGCCTCGGTCGGCCAGCCGCCGCCCCGGGTCCGCCGGATGAGGGCCAGGCTCGCGTTGATGCCCGCCACGTCGTCGGCCAGGTCGGCGCGGGTGATCGCCCGGGCGGTCACCTCGCCGTGGGCCAGTTCCGCCGGGGCCGTGAAACCGTCCGGCCGGGTCAGTCTCCTGACGAAGTCGTGGTAGTCCATCAGCGGACCTGGTAACCGAGGATCACGATGCCCGAGTCGAGCTTGGTCACCGTGTCCAGCGCGAGCTCGGTCAGCGTTCCTTCGCGGAACAGCAGGTCCTGCGGGCCGCCACCGCGGACGAGCAGCGGGTGGAACCACAGGCGGATCTCGTCGACCAGGCCGTGCTCCAGCAGGGCGTGCGTGAGCTGCCCGAAGCCGTACTGGACGATGTTCTGCCCCGGCTCGCCCTTCAGCTTCTCGATCGCGGCCACCGGGTCGCCGTCGATGACCGTCGTGTTGTTCCACTCGGGATCGGTGAGGGTGCCCGAGACCACGTACTTGGCCATGGCGTTGATGTGGTCGCTCGCCGGGTCGCCCGACCGGGTCGGCCACACGGGGGCGAAGCCGTCGTAGGTGCGCCTGCCCATGATGAGCGCGTCGCACGAGAGCAGCAGCTCGGTCTGCACGGCCTCGCCCTGGCCGCCGTCGGGGCCGCTCGAGGGCCAGTGGTGCGGGGTCTCGATCACGCCGTCGAGCGAGATGTACGTCGAGTTGATGATGCGTCGCATGGTGTCTCTCCTGGGTCGGCTCGTCCGATGGGAGAGAGCCTGCGCCACGCGACGCGGGCGGGCATCCGTGCTCACCACGGATCGGGTACGGAATCATGGGCGGGGTGAGCGCGCTGCCGTGGGGGGACATCTCGGCCAGGGAGGCCGAGGTGCTGGCGGCCGTCGGCGAGCACCTGACGAACGCGCAGATCGCCGGCCGGCTGCACATCTCGGCCCGCACGGTGGAGAGCCACGTGTCGGCGCTGCTGCGCAAGTGCGGCGCGAGCGACCGTCGCGGACTGGCCGCGCTCGCCGCCGAGGCGGCCGAGGCCGGGGCGCGGGCCGACGACGCGGTGCTGCCGGAGGCCCGGACCAGTTTCGTCGGCCGCGCCGAGGAGCTCGGGGCCGTGGCGACGGCGCTGAACACCGGCCGGCTGGTGACCCTCACCGGGCCGGGCGGGGTGGGCAAGACCCGGCTCGCCGTCACGGCGGCCGCCGAGGTGGCCCCGCGGTTCCCGGCCGGCGTGGTGTACCTCGACCTCGTGCCGGTTCCGCCCGGTCAGGTGGTGACCGCCGCGGCCACCGCGCTCGGCGTCACCGAACGCCCGCCGCGGCCGCTGCTCGACAGCGTGGCCGACCGGGTGCGCGGCCGGGCGATGCTGCTGGTGCTCGACAACTGCGAGCACGTGCTCGACGAGGTCGGCGAGCTCGTCGAGGCCCTGGTGCGCACGGGCGGCCGGCTGCGGATCCTCGCGACCAGCCGGGAGCGGCTCGGGGTCGCGGGCGAGGAAGCGCACGCGGTGCCGCCGCTGCCGCTCGGCTCGGCCGCCGAGACCCTGTTCCTCGACCGCGCCCGCGGGGTCGACCGGACGTTCACCGCCGCTCCCGCATCGGTCACCGACGCGTGTGCCCGCCTCGACGGGCTGCCGCTGGCCATCGAGCTGGCGGCGGCGCGAGCGGCCGCCATCGGCGTCGACGGGCTGCTCACCGCGCTCGAGGACCGGCTGCGGGCGGTGGCCGGTGGCCGCGGCGGCGAGACCCGGCACCATTCGCTGAGCGACGTGCTCGGGTGGAGCTACGACCTGCTGGAACCCGCGGAACGCGCGTTGTTCCGGCGGCTCGCGGTGTTCGCCGCGGGCTTCGACCTCGACGCCGCGGCGGCCGTCTCGCCCCGCGAGCGGCCGAGCACGGTCGCGCACCTGCTCGGCCGGCTGGTCGAGAAGAGCCTGGTGGTGCGGCGCGGCACCGACCGCACGCGGTACCGGCTGCTGGAGACGGTCCGGGCGTTCGCGCAGGCGCACTTCGCCGATGACGAGGAACGCGACGACGTGCTGCGCGCGCACCTGGAGTGGGCGAGCCGGGTGGCCGTGGCGCTGGAGACCGGGCTCGACGAGGACGACCGCGCGGCGGGCTACGACGAGGTGGTCGACGACCTGCGGGCCGCGTTCGCCCGGACCGGCGAGGAGCCGGATCCCGTGGCGCACCGGCTGGGCCGGGCGCTGGCCCACCTCACGTTCGCCCGGGGCTCGTTCGCCGAGTCACGCGCGCACTACCGCGACGCGGCCGGGCGGGCCACCGCGCCCACCGACGCCGTCCGGGACCTGCGCAGCGCCTCGGAGGCCGCGCAGTCGCTGGCCGACGGCGACGACGCGTTCGAGCTGCTGCTCACCGGCGCCGGCCGCGCGGGTGCCGAGCGGGACCGGGCCGTCATGCTGGCGCTGGCCGTGACCCTCGCGACCCGCTTCGCCGGGGACTTCCGCCACCCCGTACCCGCGGCCCGCCGCGCGGAGCTGCTGGCGCGGGCGACGCGGACCCCGGTCGAGGACCGCGAGCACGCGGCGGTGCTCGCCACCGCCCGCGCCTGGCAGGCCGGGGCCGACCCGGCCGCCGCCGTCGAGGCCGCCCGCGACGCGGGCGATCCGGCGCTGCTGCAGAGTGCCCTGGACAGCGCCAACTCGGCCGCCGCGCGCCGGGGCCGGCTGCGCGAGGCCTACCGCATCGCCCGTGCGCGGCTGGACCTGCTGCCGGGGCTCACCCGGCACCGGCCGGCCGACGGGATCGAGATGTTCGACCTGTTCCACTCCGTCTCGGTGTGCGCGCTGGCGGTGGGTGACCTGCCGGGGGCGCTGGCGATCGCCGCCCGCGCCACCGACCAGGACCCGGTCAACGGCGACTACCCGTTCGTGTCGCTCCTCAAGTACCTGGCGCCGCTCACGCTGTCCGGCCGGTTCGACGAGGCCGTCGAACTCGGCGAGCGCGCGTTCGCCGAGTGGCGCGCCGCGGGAGCCCCGCTCCTGGCGTGGCTCGCGCCGTCGGTGCAGGTGCTGGAGCTGGCCTCCGGTCTGCGCGGCGACCACGGGCTCTGGCGGGCCCGCACGCTGGAGTTCGCCGGCCACACCGAACCGCGCGCGAGGCGCCTGGCGGCCACCACGGCCTTCGTGGAGGCCCGGCTGGCCGTCCACACCGGACACCTGACCGATGCGGATCGTTTGGTGCGCAACGCGTTCCAGGAGTTCACCCAACCGTGGTACCGGGCGTACGCGAACGCGGCGGGCGCGGAGCTGGCGGTGCTCGCCCGCTTGCCCGACGCGCAGGAACGGCTGGACCGGGCGGACCACGCGGCCGAGGAGAACGACTGGGCGGCCGCGTGCGTCGCCCGGGCGCGCGGCAGGTTGGCCGGCGACGCCGCCGCGTTCCGCCGGTCCCTGGAGATCTGGGACCGCATCGGCGCGCGGTTCGAGCGGGACTGCACGGAGGAGGCGGCGGGCTGACCGAAGGGGCGCGGCGGCGAGGGCAAAAGCTATCCGTCCTCCTCCGGCACCCAGGAAACTCCCGGGCGCCGGAGGCGGGCAACGGAATATCAGCGCGGGGCGAGGCCGCGGACCTGCTCGAAGGGATCCTCGCCCGTGGGCAGCAGAGCGATGATCGGCGTCGTCAACCCGTTGTCCACATAGGACTGGACCTGCTCGCGGCACGACTCGACGCTGCCGTGGATCACCAGGTCGTCCACCACCGAGTCCGGGATCACCTGGTTGGCCTTCTGCCGGTCACCGGCCGCCCACGCCTCGTGCATCGGCGCCAGTGCCTCGCCGCGGCCGAGCCAGTCGTGGAACGCCGCGTACACCGGGACCGTCAGGTAGCTCGAGATCAGCATCCGGCCCAGGCCGCGCGCCGCCTCCGCGTCTTCGGTCGGGCAGACGAAGATGCGGGCCGCCAGCTCGACGTCCGGCCCGATCTCGGCACGCACGCGAGGCACGTCCGAAGCCGCCAGCCAGTTCGTGATCGCGCCGTCCGCTTCCCGCGCCGCCAGGCGGAGCATGCCCGGCCGCAGCGCCGCCAGCATGATCGACGGCGGCGGGTCGGCCGGGCGCTCCAGCCGGAACTTCGAGACGGCGAACGTGGCGTACTTCTCGCTGACCTTCTCCCCCGCCAGCGCCGACCGCAGGAACCGCAAGGTGTCCCGGGACCGCGCGAACGGCTCTTCGAAGGGAGCCGCGTTCCAGTTCGAGACGATCACCGGGGACGACGCGCCGATGCCGAGGACGAACCGGCCCGGCGCCAGCTCCGCGACCGTCGCCGCCTGCATCGCCAGCAGGCCGGGCCCGCGCGTGTAGACCGGGACGATCGCGGTGCCGAGGCGCAGCTGCGGCGCCCACTGCGAGGCCAGGACCAGCGGCGTGAACGCGTCGGTGCCCGCCGTCTCGGCCGTCCACGCGTCGGTGTAGCCCAGGTCCGGCAGCTGCTCGACCAGCTCGCGGTGCGCCGTCAGCGGCACCCCCGTCAGCGGGATCGTGAGGCCCCAGCGGCTCATGCGTTCTCCTTGTCCACGGCGGAAAGCTCGCGCAGCAGCCAGTCCACCTGCGTGCGCATCAGGTTCTCCGCGACCTCTTCGGCCTGCGGCGTCATGTGGGTGGCGCCCGCCAGCGGCAGGAAGACGTGCGACCGCCCCTTCGCCAGCAGCGCCGACGACAACCGCAGCGAGTGCGCGACGAACACGTTGTCGTCGGCCAGCCCGTGCACGATCAGCAGCGCGCGGCTCAGCTCGGCCGCGCTCTCGATCAGCGAGTTGTGCGCGTAGCTCTCCGGCTCGTCCTGCGGTTTGCCCAGGTACCGCTCGGTGTAGTGCGTGTCGTAGAGCGACCAGTCGGTGACCGGCGCGCCCGCGACCGCCGCGTGGAAGACGTCCGGGCGCCGCAGCACCGCCAGCGCCGAGAGGTACCCGCCGTAGGACCAGCCGCGGATCGCGACGCGCTCGAGGTCCAGCTCCGGGAACCGCGCGGCGGCCGCCCGCAGCGCGTCGACCTGGTCCTGCAGCGTGACGTCGGCGAGCCGGCCGTGGACCTCGCGCTCCCACACCGCGCCGCGGCCCGGCGTGCCGCGGCCGTCCGCGACGAGCACCGCGAAGCCCTGGTCGGCGAGCCACTGCGACGTCAGGAAGGCGTTGCGGCTCTGCAGGACGCGCTGCGCGTGCGGGCCGCCGTACGGGTCGAGCAGCACCGGCAGCTTGCCTTCGCTCGGCTCGTAGCCGCGCGGCAGGAGCAGCGCCGCGCGCAGGCCGCGCTCCCCCAGCGTCAGCCAGGTCAGGTTCGGCACGATGTCCGGGTCCACAGTGGACGACTCGAGCGAGGCGACCGGCGCGCCGTCCCGCAGCACCGACACCCGCGGGCCGCTGTGTTCGAGGCTCCACGAGGAAAGCACGGTGACCGCCGCCGATCCGGCCCCGACGTGCACACCGTCCACAGTGGACAAGCGGCGGATCGACCCGCCTTCCGTCCGGAACACGTGGATCTGCGTCGGGTCTTCCTCGGAGGCGCTGAACAGGATCTCGTCGCCGACGTCGAGCACGGCCCGCAGCTGCAGCCCGGCGGGCGTGACGGCCTCACCGCCGACGAAGAGCCGGTGGTCGCCGTCGACCATGCCCTCGGTGACCAGCCGCCCGTCGGGCGTCCACGCCGGGACCCCGCCGACGATGTCGATCCAGTGCTGGTCGGCCGCCGTGTGGAGCACCGACGTCGAGCCGTCGGCGACGTCGAGCGCGAGGACGTCCATCCGCTTCTGGTCGCGCGGCTCCACGGCGAGCAGCGGCGCCCCACCGGCCGACCAGTGCACCGACGCCAGGTATTCCCACTCGCCGGGGGCGACGTCCACGCGGGAGCCGTCGAGGCCGAGCACCGCCAGGGACACGAGCGCGTTCGTGGTGCCCGCGGCCGGGTAAGCGACGACGTTGGCGGGGTTCTGCGGGTTGGCGGGGTCGGCGATGGTCCAGCGCGGCACCGGGCCGCGGTCGGAGCGCTCGACCAGGAGGCTGCGGCCGTCCGGCGACCACCAGTACCCGCGGGTGCGGTCCATCTCCTCGGCGGCGATGAACTCGGCGAGGCCCCAGGCGATGTCCTCGCCGTCCTCCTCGACGAGCACGCGGTCGTCGCCGGTGGCCAGCTCCAGCACGTGCAGCCGCCGGTTCTGCACGTAGGCGACGTGCGTGCCGGCCGGGTTCGGGCGTGGGTCGATCACCGAGCCGTCGACGCGCAGCGTGATCTCGCCGGACGCGAGGTCCAGGGTGTAGAGCTTGCCCGAAAGGGAGAACGCGGCGACCGTGAAGCCCGCGTCGGTGCCGTAGTGGACGACGCCGCCTCCGCTCTCGCGGGCGCGTTCGCGGCGCGCCCGCTCCTCGGCCGGCAGTTCCTCCTCGCCGGGCAGCAGCTCGACGGCGTCGACGAGCTTCGTCTCGGCGCCGGTCGCCAGGTCGGCCGACCAGAGGCTGTGCCGGGGGTCGGTGCCCGATTCCGCGCGGAGGAACAGCACGCGCGAGGCGTCCGGGGCGACCCGGAACTCCTTGGGCGCGCCGAGGGTGAAGCGCTGGGTCCGGGCCTGCTTGCGGAGGAACGGGAGGTCGTCGGCATCGGTCACGTCCGCACTCTTTCAGACGATCACGACGGGACGCCAACACCCTTCAGCTTGGCCAGCTCCTCGGCGACGTCGAAACCCGGCTCCGGGAACTGCGGCTTCAGGTCCGCGAGGGTTTCGATGAGCAGTTCGGCGACCGCCCAGTTCCGGTACCACTTGTGGTCGGCGGGCACGACGTACCAGGGCGCGTGGCCGGTCGACGTCTTCTCGAAGATGTCGGCGTAGGCGTCCTGGTAGGCCGGCCAGTGCGAGCGGGCTTCGAGGTCACCCGGGTTGTACTTCCAGTGCTTCTCGGGCGTCTCCAGCCGGGCCTTCAGCCGCCGGAGCTGCTCCTCCGGCGAGATGTGCAGGAAGACCTTGACGACGGTCGTGCCCGCGTCGGTCAGCTCCTGCTCGAAGTCGTTGATCTCGCCGTAGCGGCGGCGCCGTTCGGCGGCGCTGAGCAGCCCGGACACGCGCGGGACCAGGATGTCCTCGTAGTGCGAGCGGTCGAAGACGCCGATCTGGCCGGGCGCGGGCAGCTGCTTGCGGATCCGCCAGAGGTAGTGGTGACGGCGCTCGGCCGTCGTCGGCGCCTTGAACCCGGCGTAGCGGACGCCCATCGGGTTGACCAGCCCGAGCACGTGCGAGACCGTGCCGCCCTTGCCCGAGGTGTCCATGCCCTGCAACACGAGCAGGACGCTGCGCTGCCCGCCGCCGACGCCCTCGGCGTAGAGCGCCTCCTGCAGCGCGGACAGCCGCTCACCGGCGCTGTCGAGCTTGGCGAGCGCCTTGGGCTTCTTGCCGGGCCCCACCGGGGCCGAGCCGGGGTCCGGCAGCTCCGCGCCGACGCGCAACGCGTTCCGGACCCGGCTTCCGTCGTCCTTCTTCGCCATCCCGCGAAGTTACCCGCTCAGGCGGCGGCTTTCGCGGCGAACAGTTTCAGCAGCCCGCCGTGTCCGCCTTCGCCGGAGACGCCGTCGTGGACCCTCGCCGCGGTTTCGCCGTGCCGCTCGAAGGCCCGGTGCTCCAGCTCGACACGCGTCGACTTCGGCCCCTCCTCGACGAACCTGACCTCGATCTCGCTGGCGTGCGCGGGATCGGAGTCCACCTTCCAGTCGCCGTCGATCCGCCACGACAGGACCACCCGGGCGGGTGGCTCCCAGACGAGCACCTCGCCCCAGTCGCACTCGGCGCCGTCGACGGTCCGCTCGTACCAGCGCCCGCCCGGCTTCGGCTCCAGGACGGCTTCGGCCAGGTCGCCCCGTCCGATGTGGTGCTCGCGCGGCCACCAGCTGTCGAAGGCCTCGGTGTAGGTCTTGAACGCGTGCTCGCGCGAGCAGGCGACGGTGATCGTCTTGCGGATCGGTTCCAGGGTCATGGCTGCTCCTCTTCTTCGGTGGATTCGGTGGATTCCGCCAGGTCGGCGAAGGCCTTCAGCGCGTCGGACCACATCCGGTCGAGGTAGGCGCGCACCGCGGCGATGCCGTCGGGCTCGAGGCGGTACAGCCGCTTCGTGCCCTCGGCCCGGTCCGCGACCAGGCCGGCCTCCTTGAGCACCTTGAGGTGCTGGGAGACGGCCGGGCGGCTGATCGGCAGGTCCGCGGCCAGCTCACCGACCGCGCGGGGCCCGGCGCGGAGCGCTTCGACGATCGCGCGCCGCGACGGGTCGGCCAGCGCGGCCAGCTGGTCGCTTCCGTAAGTCGCCACGAACGGTAAGTTACGACTTACCGATGAGTCCGTCAACCGCCACGAACTGTTTCGGGGGTCCCGAGCGGGTATTGCGCAACGAACAACGAGTGAAAGCAATGATTCCCGGCTGAATTCTGCGTGTTCTGCCTTTAACCTGAACACATGACGACGTTCGCCGGCCGGGAGACCGCCGCCCCCACCGCCGCGAGCTTCATCGAGCTCGACGAGCAGTGGAGCACGCACAACTACCACCCGCTGCCCGTCGTGATCGCCGAAGCCTCGGGTGCGACCGTGACCGACGTCGAAGGCCGGTCCTACCTCGACTTCCTCTCCGGGTACTCGGCCCTGAACTTCGGCCACCGCCACCCGGACCTGATCGCCGCCGCGGTCGAGCAGCTCGGGCTCGTCACGCTGACGTCGCGGGCGTTCCACCACGACCAGCTGGGCCTGTTCTGCCGCGAGCTGGCCGAGCTGACCGGCACCGAGCTCGTGCTACCGATGAACTCGGGCGCCGAGGCCGTCGAGTCGGCCGTCAAGATCGCCCGCAAGTGGGCCCACCGGGTCAAGGGCGTGCCCGACGGCACGGCCGAAATCATCGTCGCCGGCTCGAACTTCCACGGCCGGACCACCACGATCGTGTCGTTCTCGACCGACGAGACCGCCCGCGCCGACTTCGGCCCGTTCACCCCGGGCTTCGTCACGGTGAAGTACGGCGACGCGGCCGCGCTGCGCGACGCCATCACCCCCCGCACGGCCGCGGTGCTGCTCGAGCCGGTGCAGGGCGAGGCCGGCGTCATCGTGCCGCCGGAGGGCTACTTCGCCGACGTCCGCGCCGCGTGCGACGAGCACGGCGTGCTGCTGATCGCCGACGAGATCCAGTCGGGCCTGGCCCGCACCGGCACGGTGCTGGCGCTGGACCACGAAGGCGTCCGCGCGGACGTGTACACGCTGGGCAAGGCCCTCGGCGGCGGCATCCTGCCGGTGTCGGCGGTGGTCGGCCGCCGCGACGTCCTGGGCGTGCTGAAGCCGGGCGAGCACGGCTCGACGTTCGGCGGCAACCCCCTGGCCTGCGCGGTCGGCCGCGCGGTCGTCCGGCTGCTGAAGACGGGCGAGTTCCAGCAGCGCTCGACCGAGCTGGGCGCCCACCTGCACTCGCGGCTCGAGGGGCTGATCGGCACCGGCCTGTCCGAGGTCCGCGGCCGCGGCCTGTGGGCGGGCATCGACATCGCGCCGGGCGGCCCCTCGGGCCGCGAGGCGTCGGAGGCGCTGGCGACGCGGGGCGTGCTGTGCAAGGAGACGCACGAGCGCACGCTGCGGGTGGCGCCGCCGCTGGTGATCACCCGCGAGGAGCTGGACCGCGGCATCGACGCGATCGCCGAGGTCATCCACCCCTGAAACCCCCGGATGCCGCCGGGTGAGCCTCCCGCCCCGGCGGCATCCGGAGCACAACTTCCGCTCCGAAGCCGGGAGCAGAACGTCCCCGTCGGACGTTGTGCCCGGTATGGGATCAGGGGAGCGCCCGCTGGTGGGCACCGAGACCGTCACGCCGGCCGAGCTGTACGAGCAGGGGAAACGCCTCCGGGAGAAAGTCCCGGCCACCGCGCACGACCACGAGGTCGCGGCGAGGAACCGGCCTGACGCGAAGCAGTACTTCGAGGCCTCCAACGCCGGGCGCCTGCCCGAGCTGGCCGAACTCCGCCGGGAACGCATGCTCGCTTCGCCGTTCACCTTCTTCCGCGGCGCCGCCGGGCTGATGGGCGCCGACCTCGCGGGCACGCCGGACTCCGGGCTCACCGCGCAGCTCTGCGGCGACGCCCACGCCGCCAACTTCGGGCTCTACGGCACGCCCGAAGGCAAGATCGTGATGGACATCAACGACTTCGACGAGACCGTGCCGGGCCCGTGGGAGTGGGACCTCAAACGGCTCGCCGCCAGCCTCGTGCTGGCCGGCCGCGAGGGCGGCATCGGCGAGTCCGGCTGCCGCGAAGCCGCCGAAGACGCCGTGAAGTCCTACCGCCGCACCATCCGCGCGCTGGCCGACCTGCCGTTCCTGCGCAGCTGGAACGCCCTGCCGGACTCCTCGGTGCTGTCCAAGGCCCGCGCCGACGAGCTGATCGACGACTTCGCCGACGCCGCCGAGAAGGCCCGCAAGAACGACAGCGCGAAGGTCTCCGCGAAGTGGACCGAGCGCGTCGACGACCACGAGACCGGCTTGGCGCGCCACCGGTTCGTCGAGGACCCGCCGGTGCTGACGCACGTCGACGAGCGGACCGCCGAGGCCGTCGCCACCGGACTGGTGTCCTATGTGGACACGCTGCGCGAGTCGCGGCGGACGCTCATCTCGCGGTACCGGATCGCCGACGTCGCCTTCCGCGTGGTCGGGACCGGCAGCGTGGGCTTGCGCAGCTACGTCGCCCTGCTGCACGGCAACGACGACGAAGACCTGGTGCTGCAGGTGAAACAGGCGCAAAAGCCCGCGCTCGCGCCGTACCTCGACCTGCCGGAGGCGGAGCACGAGGGACGCCGGATCGTCGACGGCGCGCGGCTCGTGCAGGCCGAGACCGACGTCCTGCTCGGCTGGACCACGATCGACGGCGTCCCGTTCATCGTCCGCCAGTTCCGCAACCTCAAGGGCGACATCGACCCGGCGGAGCTGGAGAAGGACCACCTCGACGACTACGGCCGGCTGGCCGGCGCGCTGCTCGCCCGCGCCCACACGCGGTCACTGCACCCGAAGCTCCTCGCGGGCTACTTCGCCGACGACTCCGAACTGGACGAGGCGATGGGCGCGTACGCCGTGCGCTACGCCGACCGGACCGAGGCCGACCACGCCGCCTTCTCGCGGATCTGAAGCACCGACGGCTACTCTCGCGCGGGTGAGGACGTTGTGGGTGCCGGCCGCGGTCTGCGGGCTGCTCGCGGTGCTGCTGGGGCTGCCCTTCGCCGGCGGGACGACGCCCGGTGCCGTGGACGCGACGGTCGCCGGCTGGATCGCGCACCTGAGCCCCGGTGTGCTGCGGGCGCTGGTCCTCCCGACCGAGCCGTACGTGGTGATCCCGCTCGGCCTGCTCGCCGTCGTCCTGTGCCTGCGCGCCGGGCGGCGGGCCGACGCCGGGTTCGCGCTCGGCGCGCCGCTGCTGGCGATCCTGCTGACGAGCTGGCTGCTGAAACCGCTCTACGACCGGTGGAAGAACGACACCCTCGTCTACCCGAGCGGCCACACGGTGAGCCTGGTCGCGGTGCTGACCGTGCTCGTGCTCGTCACGCGCAAGGCGGTCGTCGCCGTGCTCGCCGCGCTGGCGCTGCTCGCCGCCACCGCCGGGCTGATCGGGCTGGGCTACCACTACCTCACCGACGTCGTCGGCGGCACGCTGTTCGCGGTCGCCGTCGTGCTGCTCACCTGGTCGGTGCCGCGTCCCGCGCCAGCGCCGTCAACCGGCTGACCGCGCGCAGGTACTTCTTGCGGTAGCCGCCGGTCACCATCTCGTCGGTGAACAGCGCCGGCAGCGGCTCGCCGGAGACGACGACCGGGATGGCCCGGTCGTAGAGCCGGTCGGCGAACGCCACCAGCCGCAGCGCGACGTTCTGGTCCGGCGCCGGGTGGACGCCGCGCAGGTGCACGCGGGTGACGTCGTCGAGCAGCCGTCCGTAGCGGGACGGGTGCAACGAACCCAGGTGCTCGCACAACGCGTCGAAGTCGTCCACAGTGGACCCCTCGTGCGCGGCGACGGACTCCTCGAGGACCTCCGGGGTGACCGGCGGCGGGGCGGCCGGCAGGCCGCGGTGGCGGTAGTCCGGGCCGTCGACGCGCACCACGCCGAAGCGGGCCGACAGCGTCTGGATCTCGCGCAGGAAGTCCTCGGCGGCGAACCGGCCCTCGCCGAGCTTCTCCGGCAGCGTGTTCGACGTCGCGGCGATGTACACGCCGGCGTCCATGAGCTCCTGGAGCAGCCGCGTGACCAGCGTGGTGTCGCCCGGGTCGTCCAGCTCGAACTCGTCGATGGCCAGGATCCGGTGCTCGGAAAGCCGCCGCACGGCCTCGGCGAAGCCCAGCGCGCCGA
This sequence comes from Amycolatopsis sp. cmx-4-37, assembly GCA_049998055.1. Classification (GTDB taxonomy): domain Bacteria; phylum Actinomycetota; class Actinomycetes; order Mycobacteriales; family Pseudonocardiaceae; genus Amycolatopsis. Next base: position 1,298,221 of record JAEBEK010000001.1, read on the forward strand.
CCAGGTGGGTCAGCTCGACGAACGTGCCGTACGCCTTGGGCGAGGGCGCCGCGTGCCAGGCCGAGGCGAGCAGGTGGGTCTTGCCGACGCCGAACCCGCCGTCGAGGTAGAGGCCCATCGGCCCGGCCGGCTCGGACGAGCCGCCGAAGAGCTTGAACCGCTTCTTCTCCCTGCGCGCGCCGATCTTCGCGGCGAACGCCGAGCACGCCTCGACCGCGGCGGCCTGGCTCGGCTCGTCCGGGTTCGGGAGGTACGTGTCGAACCGCACCGCGTCGAAGCGCGGCGGGGGCACCAGCGCGCCGATCAGCTCGTCGGCGGAGAGCTCGGGACGGCGGTCGATGAGGTGCGCGGCCATGGTCGCAGACCCTATCCGCGCGCCGGGTGCCGCCGAGCGGGCCTGTCCCCCGGTCGAGACGCACTTCACCCCCGTGCTGGGATTGCCGGGTGCGGAGCGTGTGGCCCTCTTCGACGGGCGAACTGACCGGGGTGGACCTCGAGGAGATCTACGCCTACCCGGCGGACCTGGACCGCCCGTGGGTGCAGGTGAACTTCGTCGCCTCCGCGGACGGCGCCGTCGAGGTCGACACGACGTCGGCGGGCCTTTCGCACGCCGCCGACCGGCGGGTCTTCCTGCTCGGGCGCGACCTCGCCGACGTCGTCCTGGTCGGCGCCGGGACCGCCCGCGCGGAGGACTACCGCGGGGTCGTCGCGGGCCCGAAGCGCCTGGAACGCCGGCGCCGGCTCGGGTTCGCCGGTGTCCCGCCCATCGCCGTCGTGACGCGGACGGCCGGCCTCGACCCGGCGTCCCGGCTGTTCACCGAGACCGTCGTACCCCCGATCGTGGTCACCACGGAGACCGCGCAGACCGGCGCCCTCGAAGCCGCCGGGGCCGAGGTCCTGCGCGCCGGCGAGGACGACGTCGACGTCGTGCGCGCCCTCGACCTGCTCGCCGGGCGCGGCCTGCGCCGGATCGCCTGCGAGGGCGGGCCCGGCCTGTTCGCGCAGCTCATCGCGGCCGACCGGGTCGACCAGCTGTGCCTGACCGTCGCGCCGCTGCTCGTGGGCGGCCCGGCCGGGCGGATCGCCGCGGGGCCGGTCGCCGTGCCGCGGTCGCTCGCGCTGGCGTCGATCCTGCTCGAAGACGGCTTCACGTTCCTGCGCTACCGCCGGGACGCCGGGTGAACGACGACGACGGCCTCCTCGCCCGGGCTGCGGCCGGCGACGAGGCCGCCTTCGGCGCGCTCGTGCGGCAGCACACGCCCCGGATGTACCGCCTCGCGCTGCGGATCACCGGCAGCGCCGCCGAGGCCGAGGACGTCGTGCAGGACTCGTGGCTCGCCGCGTGGCGCTCCCTCGCCTCCTTCCGGTACGAGTCCGCCGTGTCGACCTGGCTCTACCGGGTGGTCACCAACAGCGCGCTCGCGCTGCTGCGGCGGCGCCGGCCCACGATCTCGCTCGACTGCCCCGAACCCGACGGACAGTCCACTCTGGACAGTGCGCTGCTCGCCGGGGCCGACCCGGGCCCTGAAGGCCGGGTCGTGCGGGCCGAGGAAGTCGACGCGGTGCTGCGCGCGATCGGCCGGTTGGACGTGTCGCAGCGGGTGCCGCTGGTGCTGCGGGAACTGGAAGGCCTGAGCTACGAAGAGGTCGCCGCCGTGCTCGACGTGAACGTCGGCGCCTTGCGCTCGCGGCTGCACCGGGCCAGGGTGGCGCTGCTCGCCGAGTTGAGGGAGCGGTGATGACCGAGCTTTCCGATCCGGAACGGGACCCGCGCTGGGACGCCGTGCGCGCGGCGGCCCGGCGCCGGGTGCCGACCCCACCCGGCCTGGTCGAACGCGTGCTGCGGGCGGTCGCGCGCGGCCGCCGGACCGCCGTCGAGGTGCCCGGCGAGGCGGGCGGCCTGCGCGTCACCGGGAACGTCGTCGGCCGGCTGGTCTCGGCCATCGCCGCCGAGCGGGCGCCCGAAGGGGTGCGGGTGTCGGCCGTCGCGGTCGAGGACGACGCCGTGCAGGTGCTGGTGTCGGTCCGGTTCGGCCTCACCGCCGACGCGGCCGCCGAGGCTCTGCGGCGGGCGATCACCGCGGAGCTGTCCCGTCAGTTCGGGGCCGCCCCGACGGTGAACGTGCACGTCGTGGACGTTCACCCCGGCTAGGCATTCCCCCGATCGGGGGACCTTGTGTGAGGTTCGCGCGCTCGCGGGCATCGTACGGGCGAGACCGCCGCGAGAGGAGCCCGCACGCATGTACCCGGAACGGACCGAAAGCCCCGGCACGGTGACCCCGCTCAACGAGGAGGGCGCCGCCGGCCGCACCACGATCTCGTCGGTGGTCGTGCAGAAGGTCGCCGGCCTGGCCACCCGCGAGGTCGCCGGGGTGCACGCACTGGGCGGCGGCGGGGTGTCGCGCGCGCTCGGGGCCCTGCGCGAACGCATCCCCGGCTCCGGCACGGTCACGACCGCCGGCGTCGCGGTGGAGGTCGGCGAGAAGCAGACGGCGATCGACCTCGACGTCGTCGTGGAGTACGGCGCGCGCATCGCCGACGTCGCCCGCGCGGTGCGGCGCAACGTGATCACCGCCGTCGAGCAGATCACCGGCCTCGAGGTGATCGAGGTGAACATCGCCGTCAACGACATCCACCTGCCGGGCGAGGAAGAACCCGAATCGACGCGGGTGGAATGACCGGCCGCGACCCGGGCGACGCGGCGGGCCGGGCGGCCTTCCGCGCGTTCGTGCGGGCGCACCACCCGGACGTGGGCGGGGACCCGGCGGAGTTCGCGGCCGGGCTGGCCCGCTTCCGGGCGGCGCCGGCGACCGGATCCGAAGTGGACTCCCGTTACGACGCCCCGGTGAGCTTCGCCGCCCGCCGGCGCGGGATCGCCGCGCTGCGGGCCCGCTTCCGCCGCCGTCGCCGTCCGCCCCGGGTGCGGTGACCCGCACCTTCCCGCACCTTCCCGCACCAAGGACCGTCCAAGGAGGACATGTGAACGCAACGCAGACCGGGCTCCTGGCCGGGCTGATCCTCGGCCTGGCCGCGACCCAGGGGTTCACCGCGTTCCTGGTGACCCTGGCCCTCGGGATCATCGGCCTGGTCGCCGGCCGGGTCCTCGACGGCGAGCTCGACCTCGGCGAGCTCTTCGGCAAGGGCCGCGACAAGTGAGCCGCGTCCTGGACGTGCCGCGCGACCTCGCCGAACCGGCCGAGCGCGGCACCCTCACCGTCGCGCACGCCGTGGTGCGCAAGGTCGCCCAGCACGCCGCCGACCAGGTCCCCGGCACCTTGCGGGACGGCGAGAAGGGTGCCAAGGCCAAGGTCGGCGGCCTCGACAACGACGTCGACCTCGCCCTCGACCTCGCCGTCGGGTACCCGGCGCCGGTGCGGAGCGTCGTCGACGTCGTGCGGGAGAAGGTCACCGGCGAGGTCGAGCTGCTCACCGGCTACCACGTCCGGACCCTGGCCGTGACGGTGTCCGCGCTGCGGCCGGCCGTGCCGCCGAGGGTGCGGTAGCCGTGCGCCCGCTCGTCCGCCTCCTGTCCACCCTGCTCGCCCTGGCCTTCGCGGTCGCCGGCGCGCTGCTCGCCCTCGAAGTCGGCTGGCACTGGTGGCGCCCCGGAGCGGGACCGCTCCTGGTGCCGTGGCCACGCTGGCAGGCCGGACTCGCGTCGCTGGGCTGGGACGCCTACGCCGTGCGCGTCGGCGCCGGTGTGCTCGCCGCCGCCGGCCTGGTCCTGCTGCTGTGCGCGCTGGCCGCCGGGAACCGCGCGATCCGGCTCACCGACCCGGCCGGCGAAGTGAGCGTCTCGACGTCGCCGCGATCGCTGGCCCGGCTGGTCGGGCTGGTCGTGCGCGCGCAGGACAACGTCGCGGGCGCGACGGTCACCGCGAGCGCCCGCCGCGTCCGCGTCCGCGCGAAGAGCACCCTCGAAACCGAGGGCGAGCTGCGGCCGCGCCTGCTGGCGACGGTGTCCGCACTGCTCGACGACGTCCCGCTGGTGCGCCGGCCGAAGGTGTCCGTCGTGGTCGACTCCCCCAAGGACCGCCGATGAGCAAGTCAGTTGCCGCGAAGGCGCTTTCCCGGTCCTACGCGGGCGTGCGCACGCTGACGTTCCTCGTCGGGCTGCTGGCCCTGGCCGGCGGGGCGCTCGCCCTGGTGGTCGGCTTCGGGGTGCTCGGCGAGTTCCGCGGCCGCCGCCCGCTGCTCGACCCGATGGCCCTCGACTGGCTCGGCGGCCACGCCACGCCCGCCCGGATCGCCGCGATCGTGCTCGGCGTCCTGCTGTTCGTGTTCGGCCTGCGCGGGACGCTGCGTTCGCTGCGCCCGGAGCCGCGGCCCGACGTGGACCTCGACCGCACCGAGGGCGCGGAGCTCGTCGTCACCGCCGGCGCGATCTCCGGCGCGGTCCAGGCCGACGCGGAACAGCTCGACGGCGTCAGCCGGGCCCGGGTCCGCGCGGTCGGCTCGCGGACGGCTCCGGCGTTGCGCGTCACCCTGTGGCTGCACGAGGGAACCGACCTCAAGAGCGTCTGGCAAGACCTGGACGCGCGCGTGCTGACCAGGGCGCGGGAGTCGCTCGGGCTCGACGTCCTGCCCACGGCCGTCCGCCTGGAACTCGACACGAGCGCGGCGAAACGCGTGCGCTGAGCGGCGTCTTTCCGCAGAATGCGGGCATGCCCCTACCGCTGCAGCCGCCGCTGAAGCCGATGCTCGCCAAGCCCGCGAAGGCCATCCCGGACTCCGGGGGCCTGCTGTTCGAGCCGAAGTGGGACGGCTTCCGCTGCATCGTCTTCAAGGACGGCGACGAGCTGTACCTGCAGTCCCGCGCGGAAAAGCCGCTCAACCGGTACTTCCCGGAAGCCGTCGCGCGGCTGCTGGAGACGCTGCCGCCGCGGGTCGTGCTGGACGGCGAGCTCGTCGTCGCGCGCGACGGGCGGCTGAACTTCGACGCGCTCACCGAGCGGATCCACCCCGCCGAAAGCCGCATCACGCTGCTGGCCGCCGAGCAGCCGGCCGAGTTCGTCGCCTTCGACCTCCTCGCCCTCGACGACGAGCCGCTGCTCGACGAACCGACGTCGGCCCGGCGCGAACGGCTCGTCGAGCTGGCCGGCGACCGGTTCGCGCTCACCCCCGCGACCGACGACCCCGCCACCGCGCGGCACTGGTTCGAGCTCTTCGAGGGCGCGGGCCTCGACGGCGTCATCGGCAAGCCGCTGGACGAGCCGTACACGCCGGGCAAGCGCGTCCTGCACAAGTACAAGCACCTGCGCACCGCGGACTGCGTGCTGGCCGGGCTGCGCTGGCACGTCGACGGCGGGCCCGGCGAACTCGTCGGCTCGTTCCTGCTCGGCCTCCACGACGAAAAGGGCGTGCTGCACCACGTCGGCACCGTCGGGTCGTTCCCCAAGGACCGCCGGCGCGAACTCGCCGAGGAGCTCGCGCCGCTGGTCACCGACGGCGAGGACCACCCGTGGGGCGGGCGCGCGACCGGGGAGGCCCAGCGGATCCCCGGCGGCATCACGCGGTGGCGCGCCACCGAGCACGAATGGGTGCCGCTGCGGCCCGAGCGCGTCGTCGAGGTCGCCTACGAGAACACCGAAGGCGGGATGCCGTCGCGGTTCCGGCACAACGCGCGGTTCAAGCGCTGGCGCCCCGACCGCGAACCCGCGTCGTGCGACTACACGCAGCTGGAGGAGCCGGCCCGCTACGACCTCGACGCCGTGTTCCGCGGCCAGGTCGTGCGGACCCGCTAACCCTCGTCCCACACCGGCCGTGCGAAGCTCGGCACAGCCCTGCTTGTGATCGACGTGAGGACCTCGCCCGTGCGCCGCCGCCGTTCCCGTCTCCTGGTCGCGCTGCTCGCCCTGGCCTCCGCCGCGGGGTGCGCCGCCGGGCCGTCGGTGCGTCCGGCGCTGGTCGAGAACGACGGGAAGACGACGGCCGGCACGCCCACCGGCACCCCGCCGGTGCCGCTGCCGCCGCTGGGCGAACCGCAGTCGCCGTCGCTGCGGTGGGCCGACTGCGACGACGACACCCGGCAGCGGATCGGCACCCCCGCCGTCCCGGACAGCCTGCACTTCACCTGCGCCCGGGTCACCGCGCCGCTCGACGCGCCCGGCGAAGCCCGCCGGTCGGTGGTGCGGCTGCTGGCGGTGAAGGTCGGCACCGGGCCGGTCCCGCTGGTCGTGGTCGACGACGTCGACGGCGAACCGGGCACGGTGTACGCCGCGCGGCTGGCCGCGACGCTGCCACCGGCGTTCCTGGCGAAGTTCTCGCTGATCGGCCTCGACCGGCGCGGCACCGGGCTCTCGGGCGCCGTCCAGTGCGTGCCCCCGGACATCCGGCACGACCTGATCGACGCGGACCCGGCGCAGGGCGGCCTGCAGGACGTGCTGGACGCCGCGCGCAAGGCCGGGCAGCAGTGCGCCATCGAGCTGGACGACTCGCAGACGGCGCTGGACAGCTGGCGCAGCGCCGGCGACCTCGACGAGCTGCGCAAGGAGCTGGGCATGGACCGGCTCGACGCGATCGGCCGCGGCGACGGCTCGAAGGTCCTCGCGCAGTACGCGGTGCGCTTCCCGGGCCAGGTCGGCCGGATGGTGCTCGACGGCGTCCCCGACCCGGGCCCGGACACCGCCGCGGTGCTCGACGCGGTCGCCGCCGGCGCTCAATCCACGTTGGACGCCTTCGCCGCGGACTGCGCGGCCCGCAAGTGCGCCCTCGGCGACCCGAAGGCGGCCCTGGCGGCGCTGACCGGACAGCTGCGGCAGAACATCGCGCCGTTGACCGACGACGGCGTCGCGTTCGGGCCGGGGGTCGCGATGTACGCCGTCTACGCGGGACTGGCGCAGCGCTCGCGGTGGCCGGAGCTGGCCGACGCGATCGCGGCGGCGCGGTCGGGGAACATCGTGCCGCTGACCGCGTTCGCCGCGCCGGTGCTGCACGACTCGCGCGCGCAGCCGTCCCGGCTCGACGTCACGATCGCGACCCGCTGCAACGACAGCCAGACCCGGCTCTCGGCCGACCAGCTCGACCAGGTCGTGGCCGGGATGCGGGCGAAGTACCCGGAGTTCGGCGCGGTCGTCGCCCAGCAGCTGGCCTGGTGCGGGCCGTGGCCGGTGCGGACCGAGCCGTTGCCGCCGGCGGGCGCGACGGGCGCGCCGCCGATCCTGGTCGCGGCCACCGCGGCCGACCCGGTGACGCCCCAGGTGGGCAGCACCCGCGCGGCCGACCAGATGCCGACGGCGGTGACCATCACGTGGCAGGGCGCGGGTCACGGCGCGGTGGGCGCGTCCCCGTGCGTCACGGACGCGGCCCGCGCGTTCCTGATCGACGGCAAAGTCCCCGCCGACGGCACCCTCTGCCCCGCCTGACCCCGTACTTGAAGGGTCGGCTCGCGTACCCAGGCAGTCGGCTCGCGTACCTGGACGGTCGGTTCACGAGCCGACTCTCCAGGTACGCGAGCCGACCCTCCGAGTACGCGAGCCGACCCTCTGGGTACGTCCTTACTGGCGGTAGGACTCCACCTCGGAGACCGGGCGGGCCGCGGCCTCGTCCGGGTTCTCGTGGAACTCCGTTTTCGCGCGCCGCTGCCGGAGCAGGTCCCAGCACTGGTCGAGCTGCTGCTCGACCGCGGTGAGGCGATCCTTGTCGCCGCCGCTCAGCCCCACGCCGACCGAACGCGACCGGAGCTCGTGCTCCTCCGCGATCAGCTCGTCGATGCGGCCCAGGATTTCGCCGTCGGCCATGTGCTCCTCCTCGTACGGTTGCTCGGGGGAGACGCTACCCCGGCCCCGGGAATTCCCGCCGCCCCCGCGTCGTTGACCAGGGCATGAGCACCGTTGAGCTGACTGCCGAGAACTTCGACCAGACGGTAAACGACAACGAGTTCGTCCTGATCGACTTCTGGGCGAGCTGGTGCGGACCGTGCCGCCAGTTCGCGCCGGTCTACGAAAAGGCCTCCGAGAAGCACGACGACCTCGTGTTCGCGAGCGTCGACACCGAAGCGCAGCAGCAGCTGGCCGCCGCCTTCGACGTCCGCTCGATCCCGACGCTGGCCATCATCCGCGACAAGACGCTGATCTACGCGCAGCCCGGTGCGCTGCCCGAGCCGGCCCTCGAAGAGCTCATCAAGCAGGCTCGCGAGGTCGACATGGACGAGGTCAAGCGCAAGGCCGCCGAAGCCGAGGCCGAACAGGCCTGACCACCACCACACGACGAAGGCCGCCCCGGGAGCCCGGAGCGGCCTTCGTCGTGTCTCAGGACCGCGTCGCGAGCCCGCGCAGGAAGAACGCCAGGTTCGCCGGACGCTCGGCCAGGCGACGCATGAAGTAGCCGTACCACTCGTCGCCGTAGGGCACGTAGACGCGCATGCGCGCGCCCGAAGCCGCGATCCGCGCCTGCTCCTCCGGCCGGATGCCGTAGAGCATCTGGAACTCGTGGTCGTCGTCCTTCCGGCCGTTCTCCTCGGCCAGCGACGCGGCGATCTCGATCATCCGCGGATCGTGCGAAGCGACCATCGGATACCCGGAACCCGCCATCAGGACGCGCAGGCAGCGGACGTAGGACTTGTCCACTTCGGACTTCTCCGCGAACGCCACCGACTCCGGCTCGGCGTACGCGCCCTTGCACAGCCGCACGCGCGAGCCCGGCCCGGACAGCTCCCGGCAGTCCTGCTCGGTGCGCCGCAGGTAGGCCTGCAGCACCGCGCCCACCCACGGGTACTCGCCGCGCAGCTCGCGCAGGATGCCGAGCGTCGAGTCCGTGGTGGTGTGGTCCTCCATGTCGAGCGTCACGGTGGCCCCGACCGCCTCGGCCGCCGCGCAGATCTTCCGCGCGTTCTCCAGCGCGACGTCCTCGCCGTTCGACGGCAGGAACTGCCCCACCGCCGACAGCTTCACGGAGACGTCGGCACCGGCCGCGAGCCCTTCGGCCGCCAGCGCCGACAGCACAGCTTCGTAGGCCGCGACGGTCGACGCGGCCTGCGCGGCGTCGGTGGTGCCCTCGCCCAGGTGGTCGAGGGTGATCCGCCGGCCGTCCGCGGCCAGTTCCCCGGCCACGCGGACGGCTTCGGCGGTCCCGGACCCGGCGACGAACCGGCGCACCACGGATCGCGTGGCGGGCACGGCCTCGACGAGCCGCCGGATGCCCTTGGACCGGGCGGCGGCGAGCAACGGGGCACGCAACATGACGGTCTCCCAGTCTCGAGAGGGCTCAGCCCTGGTGCGGGTAGCGGACGGTGGTCGGCGGGACGAACGTCTCCTTGATCGAGCGCGGGCTGGTCCAGCGCTGCAGGTTGAAGATCGAGCCCGCCTTGTCGTTGGTGCCCGAGGCCCGCGCGCCGCCGAAGGGCTGCTGGCCGACGACGGCACCGGTCGGCTTGTCGTTGACGTAGAAGTTGCCCGCGGCGAACCGCAGCGCCTCGGACGCCTTCGCCACGGCCGTGCGGTCGTTGGCGATGATGGCGCCGGTCAGCGCATAGGCCGCGGTCTCGTCCACGAGCTTCAGGACGGCGTCGAAGTCGCCGTCCTCGTAGACGTGCACCGACAGGATCGGGCCGAAGTACTCGGTCGAAAAGATCTCGTGCTTCGGGTTGTCCGACACGAGGATCGTCGGCTTCACGAAGTAGCCGACGCTGTCGTCGGCGGTCCCACCGGTCAGGACCTCGACCGACGCGTCGGAAGCGACGCGCTCGAACAGCGCGGTGTGCTTCGCGAACGCGCGAGCGTCGATGACCGCGCCGCCGAAGTGCGACAGGTCGGTGACGTCGCCGTAGGACAGGGCCTCGGTCTCGGAGACCAAGCCGTCCTTCAGCTGGTTCCAGAGGCTGCGCGGGACGTACGCGCGCGACGCCGCGGAGCACTTCTGGCCCTGGTACTCGAAGGCACCGCGGACCAGCGCGGTGCGCAGGACGTCGACGTCGGCGGACGGGTGCGCGAGCACGAAGTCCTTGCCGCCGGTTTCGCCGACCAGCCGCGGGTAGCCGCGGTAGCCCGCGATGTTCGCGCCGACCGTGCTCCACAGGTGCTGGAACGTCGGCGTGGAGCCGGTGAAGTGGATGCCGACCAGGTCGCGGTGGGTCAGGGCGACCTCGGAGACGGCCTGGCCGTCCCCCGGCAGCAGGTTGATGACGCCCGGGGGCATCCCGGCCTCTTCGAGCAGCCGCATGGTGAGGTGCGCCGCGAACGACTGCGTCGGCGACGGCTTCCACAGCACGGTGTTGCCCATCAGCGCGGGCGCGGTCGGCAGGTTGCCGGCGATCGCGGTGAAGTTGAACGGCGTGATCGCGTAGACGAAGCCTTCCAGCGGGCGGTGCTCCAGCCGGTTCCACACGCCCGGCGAGCTGATCGGCTGCTCGGTGAGCACCCGGCGGCCGAACTCGACGTTGAAGCGCCAGAAGTCGGCGAGCTCGCAGGCGGCGTCGATCTCGGCCTGGGTCGCGGTCTTGGACTGCCCGAGCATGGTGGCGGCGTTGAGCGTGGCGCGCCACGGGCCGGTCAGCAGGTCGGCGGCGCGCAGCAGGATCGCGGCTCGGTCGTCGTAGGTGAGCGCGCGCCACTCCGGCGCGGCCTTCGCGGCGGCCGCGATCGCGTCGGTCGCGTCCTGCCGCGTCGCGCTGTGGATGGTGCCCAGCACGTGCTTGTGGTTGTGCGGCTGGACGACGTCGATCTTCTCGCCGCCGCCGGGGCGCTGCTCGCCGCCGACGGTGACCGTCAGGTCGATCGGCTCCGCCTGGCCCAGCCGCTTGAGCGCACCCTCGAGTTCCGCGCGCTCAGCGCTGCCCGGCGCGTACGTCAGCACCGGCTCGTTCTTCGGGGCGGGGGTCTGGGTCACGGCGTCCACGGCGGCTCCTCTGCCTCTCCTGCTACGTCTGGATGCCCCGAACGGTAACTCCGGACACGTCGTGGCGGGTTGTTCGACCGGCTAAAATCGACCGGGTGACCTTGGCCGATCGGATAACTTCACTGCGGCACGTCCTGGCGACCCTCGGCGAGCCGCTCGTCGAGGTCGTCGTGGCCCCGCACGGCCTCGGCGTCCCGGTCACCGACGTCGTGATCCTCGACCCCGAAGACCCCTTGGAAGCCGGCCCGGGCGACCTGGTGCTGGTGATCGGCGCGCGCGGCCGGGCGGCGGCCCCCGCGATCCGCGCGGCCGGGCGCGGCGGGGCGGCCGCGGTGGCCGTCAAGGGCGCGACGGGCGCCGACGTCGCCGCCGACGCGGGCGTCGCGCTGCTCACAGTCGGCGCGGAAGCGCGCTGGGAACAGGTGGAGTCGCTGGCCCGCGGGGTCGTCGAGGCGGCGCGCGCGGGCGGCGAGGCGGCCAGCGGCGAGGTGCTCGGCGACCTGTTCGCCCTGGCCCAGACGATCGCGACGCTCACCGGCGGCCTGGTCAGCATCGAGGACACGGCGAACCGCGTGCTCGCGTATTCGCGGGCGGGCGACGAGGTCGACGAGCTGCGGCGGCTGTCGATCCTCGGCCGCGAAGGCCCGGAACGCTACCTCGCGATGCTGCGCGAATGGGGCGTCTACCAGCGGCTTCGCGCCGGCGAAGGGATCGTGCGGATCGACGAGCGTCCGGAGCTGGGCATCCGCCGTCGCATCGCGGCGGGGATCCACGCGGGCAAGCAGCCGCTCGGCACGATCTGGGTCCAGGAGGGCGCCCAGCCGCTCACCGAACGCGCCGAGACGGCCCTGCTCGGCGCGAGCCGCACCCTCGCGCCGCAGCTGATCCGCGCCCGGACGCTCCCCAGCCCCGAACTACGCCTGCGTGAGGACCTCTTGGCGAGCCTGCTGGAAGGCCGGCTGGACGCGGAGTCCGTCGCGGACGACATCGGCGCGGACCCGGCCCGGCCGGCGCAGGTGCTGGCGTTTTCCCTGGAGCGCTCGGACAACCGGCAGCTGCGGCGTGCCGAGCTGGTGCACCTGATCGCCGTCCACACGGCGGCCTACCGGCGCAGCGCGCTGGTGAGCGTGATCGGCGGCCGCGTCTACGCGCTGCTGCCGGACCTGCCCGAGCACTCGGACGCGGCGGTGCTGGCCCTGGCGCGCGAGATCGTGGGCACCGCGCGGCGGCACCTGGACGTCCCGGTGCGGGCGGCGCTGGGCGGCGTGGTGCCGCGGTTGTCGGCCGCGGCGGCGTCCCGCGGCGACGCCGACCGCGTCCTGGCGGCGATGGCGCGCGGGCACTGGCCGGCCGACGTCGCGTCGCTGGCCGACGTCCGCGCGGAGGTGCTGCTGTCGGAGGTCCTGGGTTTCCTGGGTGCCGAGCCGCGCATCCGCGACCCGCGGCTGACGTCGCTGGTGGCGCACGACACCGAGCACGGCGGGATCCTCGTCCCGGCCGTCCTGGCGTGGCTCGACGCGTTCGGCGACGTCCGGGCGGCGGCCCGGGCCCTGAACATCCACCCCAACACGGTCCGCTACCGCGTCCGGCGCGCGGCCGAAGTGTCCGGCGTGGACTTCGCCGACCCGGCTCAGCGGATCCTTGCTCAGCTGCAGCTGAGGCTGTGATCCTGCTAGCTTCGCCGGCGTGGATCTCTTCTCGCGCACGTGGGCGGCGTTGCGCGCCGCGGTCGCCGACCTGCCCGATTCGGAGTTCGCGAAGCCGTCAGGCTGCCGGGGGTGGCTGGTCCGGGACCTGGTGTGCCACCTGGTGATCGACGCGCAGGACGTCCTGATCACGCTGGTGACCCCGGCGTCTTCGGCGGTGACGCACGACGCGGTGACGTATTGGGCGGTCGCCTCCGAACCGCCGTCCGGCGACGACCCGCTGGACGCGCTGATCGTCCGCTTGGCGGCGGCGTACGAGGACCCGGCGCTGCTGAAGTTCCACCTGGACGACGTGGGCGCGGCGGCGGGCCGGGCGGCCGGCCTGGCGGACCCGGGCCTACGGGTGTCGACGCAGGAGATGGTCCTGACGGCGGGCGACTACCTGTCGGCGTACGTGCTGGAGTGGACGCTGCACCACCTGGACCTGCCTGCTGTCGCTCCCCCACCTCCCGAGGGTTTGGCGCGGGCGCGCGAGCTGGTCGAGAAGATCGCGGGAACGACCTTCCCGGCGTCGTTCTCGGACTCCGACGTCCTGCTGGTGGCGACGGGCCGCCGCGCCCCTTCCGAGGCCGAGCGCGAGGCGCTGGGCGACCTGGCCGCGCGCCTGCCGTTCGTGCTCGGGTGAGGCAGTCACGCGAAACCCATACCGGAAACAGTCGTCGTAATGTTTCGACGCGCTACTGCTTCAATTTGACATCCACTCACGAAATGGGAACGCGAAGGCGCGCGAGTTCGGCGAGCGCGGCGAAAGAATCGAGCCGTGCGGATTGGTCGTAGGCGGCCGTCGTCGCGAGGACTTCGTCGGCGCTCACGGCCGCGACAAGCGTGCCCAGGCGGTCCTCGACTTCGGTCGGGGTGCCCGAAATCTGGCCGTCCAGGGTGTCCTCCAGCCGCCGGCGCTCGCGGTCGGTCATCGGCCGGGCCAGGACCTCCGCGGGCGGCGACAGCGGCGGGAAGACGCCGTGGGAGCGCGAATACACCGTCGCCCAGGCCTCCGATACGAGCAGGCGGCGGGCGTCAGCCGCCGAGTCCGCGACGGCGATCGCCGACGACACGACGACGTACGGCGCACGCGCCCACCCGGACGGCCGGAACCCGTCGCGGTAGCGCGTCACGGCTTCGACCAGGGCGCGTTCGCCGCGGACGGGCGCGATCACCAGCGGCAGCCCGAGCTCCGCGGCGAGGTCGGCGCCGGACCCGGTGGCCAGCAGGAACGGCGGCACGCGCAGCCCTTCGGCGGGGTAGGCGTGGACACCCGGATGCGAGCCGGTGAAGAACCCGAGCAGCTCCCGGATCTGCGCGCCGAAGTCGTCGGCGGCTTCCTTGCCGTGGCCCAGCGCCTCGCGGACGCCGGCGGTGAAGCCGACCGACCGGCCCAGCCCCATGTCGATCCGCCCCGGGTGCAGCGCTTCCAGGACGCCGAACTGCTCCGCGACGACCAGCGGCCGGTGGTTCGGCAGCATGACGCCCCCGGTGCCGACGCGGATCTCACTCGTCGCGCCGGCGACGGCGGCGGCCAGCACGGTCGGCGCCGACCCGGCGACCCCGGGCACGCCGTGGTGCTCGGACACCCAGAACCGGTGGTAGCCCAGCCGTTCGACGTCGGCGGCGAACGCGACGGTGTCCCTCAGCGCCCGCGCGGTCCCGGCGTCCCGCCGCACCGGCGAGCGGTCGAGCACGGAGATCCTCACCCCGGGTGCAACGCCCGGCGCGGGCCGGGATTCCCGTCAGGGGCGCCAGCGCTCGCTGTAGTCCGGGTGGTCGGTGTAGGGCAGGGCCAGCAGGCGCAGGGTGAGACACCAGTTGGTGCCGGCCTCGTCGGCGGGCACGTGGCAGGTCTCACACCAGTATTCGCTGCCGTAGAGCGGAAAACCGGGCACCTTCTCCGACACCGTGGTGCGGTGCGCGAGCAGGATCCGCCGGGTCGCCTCGATCTCGTTGATCATCTGGTTGACCGCGTCGAGGTCCAGGTCGGTCATGCCGCGGATCTTCTGCTCCACGGCGACCTTCGTCTCGCCGCGGTTCATCGAGTCGCCCGCCTTGGCCTTGTTGACGGCCTGCATGATCATCGCCTGCCGCGCGCCCACGCGCGCGGCGAGGAATGCGATCAGGTCGTCCACTGAGGGCCTCCCTCGAACTCGCCCCAGGACATGTCTGCCGAACTGTCGTAGATCCGGGACCGCACGTTACGCCGTTCGTGCCGGTGGTCGAGACCATTGCGGCGGCTGTACGCCATTTGTGACCCGAAAGGCGACAGCGGGCAGCGAACTGATCACTCCGCGTTTTCCGGCGTGAGGTTTCGATTAAGCCATTGAGGGCTCACGGGACGGAGAGTGGCGCGCGGCACGGCAGCGGGGTGCCGCGCACGACCCCGTCACTCCTCCGGCCGCGCCTTGCTCGGCTGGACCCGCTTCGGCTCCCCCGGCATCTTCGGGTAGTCCGGCGGGTAGGGCATGTCCCCCAGCCCGTGGTCCCGCAGGTCGCGCTCGTACCACTCCAGCGCCTTCTCCAGGCCGAACGCCTCCTCGTCCATCGCCGAGTGCAGGTCGCCGTGGGAAGCCAGGAACGCCGGGATCGTCAGCACGTCGAAGTCGTCCGCGTCGACTTCCGGCAGCAGGTCCCACGTCAGGGGCGTCGACACCGTGGCGCGCGGGGTGCCGCGGACCGACCAGCTCGACGCCACCGTGCGGTCGCGCGCCGCCTGGTTGTAGTCCAGGAACACCCGGCCGCCGCGCTCCTCCTTCCACCACGCGATCGTCGCCTTTTCCGGGATCCGCCGCGAAACCTCGCGGCCCAGCGCGATCACCGCGTGGCGGACCTCGACGAAGTCCCACTCCGGCCGGATGCGGACCAGCACGTGCACCCCGCGGCCGCCGGACGTCTTCGGGTAGCCCGTCAGCCCCGCGTCCGCCAGCACGTCGCGCACCACCAAAGCGACCTCGACCGCGTCGGCGAACCCGGCCCGGTCGGGCGGGTCGACGTCGATGCGCAGCTCGTCCGGGTGGTCCACGTCGGCGCGGCGGACCGGCCACGGGTGGAAGTCGAACGTGCCCAGGTTGGCCGCCCAGGCGAAGACGGCGGGCTCGGTCGGGCACACCTCGGCGGCCTTGCGGCCCGATGGGAAGGTGATCTCGGCGGTCTCGAGCCAGTCCGGCGCGCCCTTGGGCACGCGCTTGGCGTAGAACCACTCGCCCTCGACGCCGTCGACGTAGCGCTTCAGCGTGGTCGGCCGCTCGCCGATGGCGCGCAGCAGCGGCCCGCCGACGGCGATGTAGTGCTCGACGACCTGCCGCTTGGTGATGCCGCGCTGGGGGAAGTACACCTTGTCCGGGCTCGAGACGCGGACGGTGCGCCCGCCCACCTCGTACTCGACCGGGTCACCGTGCTTGGGCATGCGGCCAACCTAGCGGCGATCGGACTCCCCGGCGCCCGCGAAAGTGCCCGCGCCGATGCCATGAACGACTCGTTCAGGGCGCCGGACGTCATGAACGACTCTTTCATGACGTCCCCGGCCCGCCGGACGCGGCGAAGGCCCGCACCTCCCGGCCGGTAGGCTCGAACAGGTGTCCGGCCGCACCAAGCTGATCGTCGCGCTCGCCGTGGTCGCCCTCTTCGTGGCCGCCGCGGTGCTGCTGCCGATCCCCGGGCCCGCCGATCTCCGGGCCTGGGCCGCCGCCACCGGGCCCGCCACCCCGCTCGTGCTGTTCGTCGCCTACTCGCTGCTCACCGTCGCGCCGATCCCGCGGACGGTCTTCAACCTGGCCGCCGGCCTGCTGGTCGGCACCACGGCCGGGATCGCCATCGGCCTGGTCGCCACCACCATCGCGGCCGGCCTGTCGTTCGGGCTGGCCCGGCTGCTCGGCCGCGACCTGGTCACCCGGCACCTGCACCGGGCGGGCGTCCGGACGGTCAACGACCGGCTCTCCGGCGGCGGCGTCCTCGCGATCACCTCGCTGCGGCTGATCCCGGTGGTGCCGTTCGCGCCGTTCAGCTACCTCTGCGGCGTGTCCTCGGTGCGGCTCGCCCCTTACCTGGCCGGTACGCTCCTCGGCAGCGTGCCCGGCACCGTCGCCGTGGTCGTCCTCGGCGACGCTCTGACCGGCGACACGCCGCCCGCCCTGCTCGCCTGCTACGGCGCGTTCGCGCTGGCCGGGGCGATCGGGCTGGTCAAGGTGTTCAAGAAGCGGGCACCGGCCGGACCCGTCCCGCCGGACCGGCTGGCTGACGCGAACAGCACCGGGCCGACCGCTACACTCGATCGGGTGCGCGAAGCGGAAACGCGCTGAGCAGGGCCACCATCACCGGGAATTTCGTCAGGAGCAGTCGCCATCGACACCGGTCAGCTGATCGCGGGGCACTACCGCCTCGTCGAGCACATTGGTAGCGGTGCCATGGGAGTCGTGTGGCGCGCCACTGACGTGCGCCTCGAGCGCACCGTCGCGATCAAGCAGATCCTCCCCCAGCCGGGCGTCTCCGAGACCGAACGCGACAACATGCGCCAGCGCGCGATGCGCGAGGCGAAGAACGCCGCCCGGTTCCAGCACCCGAACGCCATCGTCGTGTTCGACATCGCCGAGCACAACGGCGACCCGTGCCTGGTGATGGAGTTCCTGAACGGGCCCAGCCTCTCCACGATCCTCGCCGAGGAGGGCACGCTCCCCCTCGGCCGGATCGCCCGGATCGGCGAGCAGGTCGCGTCCGCGCTGGTGGCCGCGCACCGCGCCGGGATCGTCCACCGCGACGTCAAGCCGGGCAACATCCTCATCGACGAGACCGGCACCGCGAAGATCACCGACTTCGGCATCTCGCGCGCGGCCGGCGACATGACGCTCACGGCGACCGGCCTGATCGGCGGCACCCCCGCCTACCTGGCGCCCGAGCTGGCCCGCGGCGCCGACCCGGTGCCCAGCTCCGACGTCTTCGCCCTCGGCGCGACCCTCTACCAGGCGATCGAGGGCACCACGCCGTACGGCAACACCACCAACCAGCTCGCACTGCTCTACGCGGCCGCGAACGGCCAGATCAACCCGCCGGTGCAGGCGGGCGCGGCCACCGCGCTGCTGATGAGCCTGCTGCGCAGCGAGCCGGGCGAGCGGCCCAGCATGGCCGAGGCGCGCGAGCGGCTGGCCGCGCTGGCCCGCACCGAGCCCGGCGGCATGAGCGCGTCGCCCCCGCTGCTCAGCGGCCGGGGCGGCCGCAAGCCCGCCGCCCCGGCCGAGAGCGGCGACCGCCCGCCGTGGCAGCGCACCGACCAGCCCGCGCCGTCGTCGCCGCCGGTCGGCACGCCGGTGCCCGCGGCCAAGGCGTCGAACCCGCCGCGCCCGACCGCGGCGTTCATGCCGATGCGCTCGCCGGCCGCGCCACCGAACACGCCGCCCAGACCGATGCCCGCGGCCGCGCCGACGGCCAGGGCTCCGCAGTACTCGCCGAACCCCCCGAAGCCGGACCACAAGCGCAAGTACGCGCTGCTCGCCGGGGGCGGCGCCGCGGTCGTCGTGGTCGCGGTCATCGTCTTCCTGGTCCTCAACTCCGGTGGCGGCGGCGGCACCGGCGGCCCCACGAACGCCCAGTCGCCGAACCAGCCCACCGCCGGGCAGTCGAGCCCGAAGCCCAGCGGCTCGGACGACGCCCCCGCGGCCGCCGAGCTGGGCAAGACGCCGTCCGAGGGCAAGATCACGGACTACGGTCAGGCGGGCCGGCTGCTCACCGACAGCTACTACCCGAACCCGCTCGGCGGCTGGGGCTACCTGACGCCGGCCGCGCAGGCGGTCTACGGCTCCCAGGCCGAGTACCAGTCCTACTGGACCGAGCACAAGGGTGAACTCAGCGGCTGGAAGCAGGCCAAGGCGGCGCCGAACAGCCCGGACGACGGATCGCTGAACCTGACGATGGAGCTGAACGGCACCCGCCGGGCGTACCACATCGTGCAGATGAACGGGCAGCTGCTGATCGACAGCAACACCAAGCTCGACGCGAACCCCGACACCGGCCTGTAGAGACTTAACGCGCCGCTGGTGGGCTGACGGGCGCGGATGGCCTACCGTGGAAGTATGGCCGACGACGGAGCTTCGCTGCCGGGCCAGAATCCTCGCTTCCACGAGGACCTGGTCGGCCTGGATCCGGACGACCCGGAGGCGCTCGCGTTCGCCGAGCACCTCGACCGGATCGAGCGGTCCGGTCCCAACTACACCATCGAAGCCGCGCTCGACGGCGTGTCCGACTTCGCCGATTCCAGCAACCGCCTCGGCGGGCTGCGCTACTGGGTGTCGGCCTTCATCGTCGTGCTCATCGTGCTCGGCGTGATCGTGGCCGCATGGGACATCGTCGTGCACGCCCTCGCGTGGCTCGCGGCGTAACGTGGATCGGGTGAAAGGTATGAAACCCGTTGTCGGCGCCACCCCGCGCGTCGTGAAGTCCGAGCAGGAGTGGCGGCAGCAGCTCAGCCCCGACGAGTACGCCGTCCTGCGCCAGGCGGGGACCGAACGGCCGTTCACCGGCGAGTACACCGACACCAAGACGACCGGCAGCTACGAGTGCCGCGCGTGCGGTGCGGAGCTGTTCCGCAGCGACACGAAGTTCGAAAGCCACTGCGGCTGGCCGTCGTTCTTCGACCCGGCGGACTCCGACGCCGTGCTGCTGCGCGAAGACCGCGCCATGGGCATGAAGCGGATCGAGGTGCTCTGCGGCTCCTGCCACAGCCACCTCGGGCACGTCTTCGAGGGCGAGGGGTACGCGACCCCGACCGACCAGCGCTACTGCATCAACTCGATCTCGCTGAAACTGGTACCGGTCGTAGAACCGCCAGCCTAAATCCTCCTCAAGCCGACAACCGCCGCCCTTCCTCGAACGTAGTCTCCGCACACGGACGAGGGAGGGCGGCGTCATGACCGACACTTGGGGCATTCCCGGACCGCTGTTCACGGGTCTCTACCTGGGCCTGCTGCTCCTGCCGGCGCTGTACGCGGCGGTGCGCGTCAAGCTGCTGCTGCGCGGCCGCGCCGGCGGCGTGCCGGACCGCGGCGAAGAGCTCGCGTTGCTGACCGGCGGGCGCACGCGCGCCGGCGAGTTCGTCGTCGCGCGGCTGCTGGACAGCAAGACCATCCGGATGGACGGCACCGGCCGCGTGCACCGCGTCCGGGGCAGCGCGCCGGACGACCTGGGCCGTTCCGCGCTGGCGCGGATCAGCAAGACCGGGACCTCCGTCGCGTCGGTGAGCCGCGAGGTGTGGTACCACCCGGCGCTCGTCGACCTGGAGAACGGCCTGATCGCGCGCGGCCTGCTCGTCGACGCCCGGAAGGTCCGCCGGACCTGGGTGTTCACCGCCGTCGCCTACTGGGCGCTCGTCGTGCTCGGCGTGGTCCGGCTGATCGCGGGCAGCTCGACCGGGCACCCCGTCGGCTTCCTGCTGGGCCTGCTGGTGCTGGGCGTGGTCGCGGCCATCTTCGTCACGACTCGCGCCGCGAACGCGCCCGAGGTCAAGGCCACCACCGCCGGGCGGGCCGTGGCCGGCGAGGCCGAGCGCGCCGGGACGCCGGTCTCCGGAACGGCGGGCGTCGTCGCGGCCGGCGGGTTCGCCAGCCACCCCGACAAGGACGTCCGGCTGGCTGTCAACCGCTCCACGGTGGCCTCGGCCTCCCGCACCCACCGCCGCCGAGGCGCGTGGGCGGGGGCGAGCGGCGGCGCCGTCGGGTACTACGGCGGCAGCTCCTGCAGCGGGGGGAGCAGTGGAGGCGGCGGCAGCTCCTGCGGCGGCGGGGGTGGCGGCGGCTGCGGAGGAGGTGGCGGCGGCGGGGGCTGCGGCGGTTGAAACGCCGACGCGAACGCTTGCGTCTCACAGCTACGGTAACCGCAACTCACTGAGGGGAGACGGGCGATGGAAGACCCGTGGGGCATCTCCGGACCGGATTTCGTGGTCCTCTACATCGCACTGCTCGGCGCGGCGCTGCTGATCCGGCTCATCGTGTCCGGAGTCGCCGCGAGCCGCGCGATGCGGGCGGACGACGTCCGCCCCGGGCCGCCGCCGACCGTCTACCAGCTCGCGTTCCTCGCGGGCGGCCCCGACCGGGCCACCGACGCGGCGATCGCGGCGCTGGTGGAGCGCGGACAGCTGCGCGTCAACAGCTACAAGCAGGTCAGCCAGGCCGGAACGCGACCGGCGGAACCGCTGGAGCAGACCGTCTTCGACGCGGCGCAGCTGAAGACGACGGCGACGCTGCGCGCTCACGGGCGCCAGTCGGCGGCGATGCGGGCGCTCGAGGACGGCCTCGACCAGCGAGGGCTGCTGGTGTCGGCGGCCGCGAAGCGCCAGGCCCGGACGGTCGGGCTCGTCCTGCAGCTGGCCGTGCTGGTGCTCGGCGTCGTGCGGCTGGTCAACGGCATCTCGCTCGGCCGGCCGGTCGGGGTCCTGGTGTTCCTGGTGCTGATCGCGGCGGTGCTGACGATCGTGGCCGCGGTCCGGCGGTCGAAGACCGGCGCCCGGCAGCCGTCGGCCGCGGGACACCGCCTGCTCGGGCAGGCGCGCGCCGCGGCGAGCGGCCCGGTGCCGGCCGGGATGCTGGCGGGCGGCGTGCTGCTGGGCGGCGCCGTGGCCGCGGTCGCCCTCGGCGGCTGGGCGATGTACCCGGACGAGGAGATCAGCGCGGCGCTGATGCCGCCGGCGGGTTCCTTCGGCGGCGGTGGTTCGTCTTCGGGCGGGTCCTCGTGCTCGAGTTCGTCGTGCAGCAGCGGGTCTTCGTGCAGCAGCGGATCGTCCTGCGGTGGCGGCTCGTCGTGCGGCGGAGGTGGGTGCGGTGGGTGAGCTCGGCATCGGGATCGGCTGGCGGCACGAGCTCGACCTGTCCATCGCCCGCCTGCCCGGCGTCGACTGGGTGGAGGTGGTCGCCGAAAACCTGCACGCCGACCACCTCCCCGAGACGCTCGTGGCGTTGCGCAAGCGCGGGATGCCGGTGCTGCCCCACGCGGTGTCCTTGTCGTTGGGCGGGGCCGAGCCGCTCGACACCGGGCGCGTCCAGCACCTCGCGGAGATCGCGCGGGCGGTGGACGCGCCGCTGGTCAGCGACCACGTGTGCTTCGTGCGCGCGGGCGGGCTCGACTCGGGTCACCTGATGCCGCTGCCCCGCACCCGCGAGGCCTTGGACGTGCTGGTGGCCAACGTGCGGCTCGCCCAGTCCATTGTGGACGTCCCGTTCGCGCTGGAGAACATCGCCGCGGTGCTCGACTGGCCGTCCTCGGAGCTGACCGAGGAGCAGTTCCTCACCGAGCTGACCGAGCGGACGGACTGCCGGCTGATCATCGACGTCGCGAACCTGTACGCGAACGCCCGCAACATCGGCACGGATCCGGAGGCGTTCCTCGACGGGATTCCCTGGGAGCGCTTGGCGTACGTGCACATGGCGGGCGGCATCGAGCGCGACGGCGTCTACCACGACACCCACGCCCACCCGGTGCTGCCGGAGGTCCTTTCGCTGCTCACGGAGTTGCGCCGCCGCACGGACCCGCCCGGCGTGTTGCTGGAACGCGACGACGACTACCCGACGGACGACGAGCTGGCGGCGGAGCTGGCGGCGTTGCGGGCGGCGGTGACGACGTGAGCCGCTCGGACCTGGCGGCCCAGCAGGCCGCATTGCTCCGGGCGTTGCTGGCGGACGGCCCGGCCCCGGCGGGGTTCGACGCTTCGCGGTTGCGGGTGGAGGCTCAGGTCCTGCGCCGGAAGCACGGCCGGGTGCTGGCGTACCAGCGGCCCGAGCTGGCGGAGGCGCTCGGAGAACGGTTCGGGCCGCTGTTCACGGAGTTCAACGCCGGCCGGCCGAAGCGGGACACCGAGCGGTCTGGGGCGTATGCGGATGCGTTCGTGGAGTGGTTGATCGCGGGTGGGCATTTGGCGAAGCCCAGGCGGGGGTTGGTTTCTTGGCTTCGGCGCCGGTAGTCCACAGGGGTGCCGTGCTGTGGACAGCCGGGCTCGGGCCCGCCGTTTTGTCGGGCACCGCCGGTAAACTGGGTGCGGGGGCTTCCCCCGGGGAAGGGCGGGCTGTGCCGGGGCGGGCTGTGCCGGGGCGGGCTGTGCCGGGGCGGGCTGTGCCGGGGCGGGCTGCGGCCGGGCGCGCTACGCCGGGGCGGACTGTGCCGGGGCGGACTGCGGCCGGGCGCGCTACGCCGGGGCGGACTGTGCCGGGGCGGACTGCGGCCGGGCGCGCTACGCCGGGGCGGGCTGCGGCCGGGCGGGCTGCATCCGGCGGCTATGTCCGGGCAGGCCGCATCCAAGCCAAGCCGCGCCGTGCCAACCCTCGCCGCGTCAGGGGGTCCAGGTCGGTTTGTCGACTCCCGGTAGCCGCGTTCCGAAGTCCCACTGCGGTTCCGCTCCCGGCAACCCGCCCGCCATCCGGACCCTCGTCAACCGGCCGTAGCCGCTGTCCGTCTCCTCCAGCAAGTCGCTGAAATCGACGGAAGCCGCCGCGGGATCCTTGCGCCCCAAGGAATCCAGCCAGTGGCCCGTGCCCGCGAGGGACAACCTGACCCGCCACGTGCCGCCGTCCGTCACCTGGCGCCGTAGTGCCGTCATCACCGCTGCCGCCGTCAGCCAGCCCGTTCCGTGGTCCAGCGCCTGGACCGGCAGCGGCGACGGGTCGCCGTCGGGACCGAACGCCATGCCGTTCGACATCTGGACCACGCTGTCGAACCCGCGCCGGCGCGCCCACGGACCCGCCCAGCCGTACGCGCTCAGGTCCGCGATCACCAAACCGGGCCGCAGCGACGCCAACTCCGCGGGCCCGAAGCCGATGCGGGAAAGCGCTCCCGGCCGGAACGACTGCACCAGCACGTCCGCCCGGCTGATCAGCTTCTTCAGCCGCGCGCGGCCGCCCTCGGTGTCCAGGGCGACGAACGCCGACCGCTTGCCCTGACCGGTGTCGCGCACCAATGTCTCGACGCGCGGCAGGTGCGCCGCGCCGATGTGCAGTACGTCGGCGCCGTGCGCAGCCAGGACCCGGCCGGCCACCGGGCCGGCGAGCACGTGCGTCAGCTCCAGGATCCGGATGCCGCCCAGCGGACGGTCCGAGTAGAACAACGTCCGCTTCGGCGCCTCGCCGATCGGCGCCAGGTCGACCAGGGGCAGCGAAGCCACCGCCGACCCCTGCGGGTGCGCCGCCCAGTCCTCGGGCGAACGCAGCTGCGCCGCCGCTCCCCCGGCCGACACCACGGCGTGCTCGACCTCGCGCGCGCCGCGCCCGGCGACGGCCTTGGTCACCGCCTCCCGGCTGCCGGGGACGCCGAGCCCCCAGCACACCGCCGCCTCGTGCCGCGGGTAGTTGCAGTGCAGGCGCACCCAGCCGTCGGCCGTCCGGTAGTTGCCCGACAGCGGCGCCCACACAGACTCCGGCGAAGCACCCTCGACGCGCGAGAACCCTTCGCTCGCGAACGCCGCCGCCGCGTGCCGCGTGTCCGCCGTGACGACGCCGGGCTCGATTTCGCGCAGCTTCAGCATTTCGCCGGCCGCCAGGGTCGCCGCCGCGACGGAAGCCCGCGCCGCGGCCGCCACCCGGTACGGGCCGGGCAGCACGTCTTCGGCGCCGGTCAGCTCGACCGGTCCCGGCGCTTCCCCGGTCAGGGCGCGCCAGACGCCGTCCAGGATCTCGGGCACTAGGGCAGGGCCGCGACGAGCTCGGCGGGCGGCACGCGCGTGCCGGTGTAGAACGGGACCTCTTCGCGCACGTGCAGCCGCGCCTCGGTGCCGCGCAGGTGGCGCATCAGGTCGACGATCCGGTGCAGCTCGTCGGCCTCGAAGGCCAGGATCCACTCGTAGTCGCCGAGGGCGAACGACGCGACGGTGTTGGCGCGCACGTCCGGGTAGTCGCGGGCTTCCTTGCCGTGGTCGGCGAGCATCTTGCGGCGGTCGGCGTCCGGCAGCAGGTACCACTCGTAGGACCGCACGAACGGGTAGACGCAGATGAACTTGCGTGCTTCTTCGCCGGCGAGGAACGCCGGGACGTGGCTCTTGTTGAACTCGGCGGGTCGGTGCAGCGCGGTCTGGCTCCAGACCGGGGTCGACGCGCGCCCGAGCGGGGTCCGGCGGAAGCCGGAGTAGGCCGCCTGGACCTGCTCGATCTCCTCGGCGTGCCACCAGATCATGAAGTCGGCGTCGGCGCGCAGGCCGGAGAGGTCGTAGACACCGCGGACGACGACACCCTTCGCCTCCAGGCCGTCGAGGTACTCGGTCGTCTCGCGACCGGCCGTCCCGCGGTCCTCGCCCAGCCGCCCGGGCTCGATCCGGAAGACCGACCAGGTGGTGTAGCGGATGGTGTCGTTGAGCTCGTTGTAGTTGACCCGCGCCATGGTTCCCATCCTGTCACCGCGACGACGCGGCCGCTGCCACGGGTCAGGTGAGAGCACTCACGAAGAGAGGTGCGCGGCGATCCGCTGGGCGGCGGCCTCGGCCGTCGCCACGCAGGCCGGCAAGCCCACGCCGTGCAGCGTCGCCCCGGCCACCGCGAGCCCGGGCACCCCGGCGACCGCCTTCTCGATCCGCTCCACGCGCTCGAGGTGGCCCGTGCCGTACTGCGGCAGCCCGCCGCCCCAGCGCGTCACCAGTGTCTCGACCGGCGCCGCCGTCACGCCCGTCAGCCGCGCGAGGTCGTCGCGGACCACGCGGACCAGCTCGACGTCGTCCGCCTGCAACGCGCCCAGGTCGCCGAAGCGCCCGACCGAACCGCGGACCAGCACCGGGCCGGCGCCGAAGTGCGCCCACTTGCGCGAAGAGAACGTGAACGCCTTCGCCGCGTACGGCACGCCCGAGGAATCGGCTTCACCGGCGCCGATCAGGATCCCCGACGCGTCCGGCAGCCGGGTGCCGGGCGGCAACGCCAGCGCCACCACGGCCATCGACGCCAGCTCGACCTCGCCGAACGCCGCCGAAGCCGCGGGCACCAGGTCGGCCAGCAGCCGCCGGGCCGACGGCGCGGGGACCGCGAGCACGATCGCGTCGGCCTCGACCGTGTTGTCCGCGGGCGCGTGCGCCGTCGGGTTCGCGCCGATCCGCAGCCGCCAGCCGGGGCCGTGCCGGGTGAGGTCGCAGACCGGCAGCCCGGTTCGCAGCTCGGCGCCGGACAGCTCGGCGAGCCGGTCGACCAGCGTGCCCAGGCCGCCGGGGACCGTCCCGAACACCGGTGCCGTACTCGGGGAAGCAGGCAGTTGCGTCTTGGCCGCCGCGGTCAGCGAGCCGGCACCGGCGGCCAGCGCCGCGGCCAGGCCGGGCATGGTCGCGCGCAGGCCGAGGCCGTCCGCGCCGCCGGCGTAGACGCCGCCGAGCAGCGGGTCGACGAGCCGGTCGACCAGCTCGTCGCCGAACCGCTCGCGCAGCAGCGGCCCGAGCGCCACATCACCGCCCGGCAGCCGCAGCGCGGGCAGCGACGGCTCGGTCTCGACGGCCTTGCGGCCCGCCTCCGACAGCACGCCGGCCACCGACTCCGCCGACGCCGGGACGCCCATCACCGTGCCCGGCGGCAGGCCGGTCACGGTGCCGCCGGCGTGGATCTTCGCGCGCGCCTTCGTCGGGTTCACGACGTCGAGCCCGAGCTCGCGGGCCAACGCGAGCATCTCGGGACGGCGGACGAGGAAGGCCTCCGCGCCGACGTCGTAGGGGACGCCGGCCAGCTCGGCCGTGCGCAGCTTCCCGCCCGGCGTCTTCGTCTTCTCGAACACGACGATCTCGGCGCTGTCGCCGAGCAGCCGCCGCAGCCGGTACGCCGCGGTCAGCCCGGACACGCCCCCGCCGACGACGGCGACGCGCTTCACAGCTCGTGCACCAGCCCGGCGACGCGGGTCAGCACGTCGGGGTCGACGCCCGGCAGCACGCCGTGGCCGAGGTTGAAGATGTGGCCGTCGGCCGCCTTGCCTTCTTCGACGATGCGCCGGACCTCGGCTTCGAGGACCGGCCACGACGCGTGCAGCAGCGCCGGGTCGAGATTGCCCTGCACGACGGCGTGGCCGTCGAGGCGCCGCACCGCTTCGTCGAGGGGGATGCGCCAGTCGACGCCGACGACGTCCGCGCCCGCGTCGCGCATGGCGGGCAGCAGCTCGCCGGTGCCGACGCCGAAGTGGATCCGCGGCACGCCGTACGCGGCGACGCCGTCGAGGACCTTCGCCGAGTGCGGCAGCACGAACTCGCGGTAGTCCCGCTCGGAGAGCGCCCCCGCCCAGGAGTCGAAGAGCTGGATCGCGTCGACACCGGCGTCGAGCTGCGCGCGCAGGAAGGTCAGCGCGACGTCGGCGAGCCGCCCGGCCAGCTCGTGCCAGACGTCCGGCGACGAGTGCATGAGCGCCTTGGTGTGCTCGTGGTTGCGGCTCGGCCCGCCCTCGATGAGGTAGCTGGCCAGCGTGAACGGCGCGCCGGCGAAGCCGATCAGCGGCGTCCCGCCGAGGCGCTCGACGAGCAGCTTCACGCCGTCGGCGACCTTCGCGACCTGCTCCGGCTCCAGCACCGGCAGCGCCTTCACGGCGGCGAGGTCGCGCACCGGCGCCTCGACCACCGGGCCGGTGCCGGGGACGATGTCGATGTCGACCCCGGCGGCCTTGAGCGGCACGACGATGTCGCTGAAGAGGATGGCCGCGTCGACGTCGTGCCGGCGGACCGGCTGCAGCGTGATCTCGG
The DNA here is from genome assembly GCA_049998055.1 of Amycolatopsis sp. cmx-4-37. GTDB lineage: Bacteria > Actinomycetota > Actinomycetes > Mycobacteriales > Pseudonocardiaceae > Amycolatopsis. The sequence continues at coordinate 1,325,401 of JAEBEK010000001.1, forward strand.
CGAGCATCTCGGGGTCGAAACAGGCGTCGAGCATCGGCACGCCTTCGCGCAGCGCGCGGTACTCGGGCAGCGAACGGCCGGCCTGGCGCATGAACCAGACGGGCGTGCGGGCCGGGCGTTCGCCGCGCGCGGCGGCCAGGAACGGGGCTTCGGGCAGCTCGCGGCGGCCGGACGGGGCGGCTCGCTGCGGCAGGGGCGTGGTCGGAGACATCGCCGTCAATCGTGCCACGAGCTGGGGACGGTGGTTCCATCGGCGCGCCTGCGCCCGCAACGGGGCGTGCCCGCCCTAAAGTCGAAGAGTGACCGCGATGACGCCAGTGCCCGAACTCTTCCGCGAAGCAGTTGTGGCGCTGCAGTCCGTCCGGCCCCGCCGGGAGGTGCTGCTGGAGCCGATGCGGGCGCCGCAGCGGCTCGCGCCGTGGTCGTACGCGGTCAGCTGCGAGGTCGCCGGGCCCGCGGACGTGCTGGCTTCGGGCCGCCTGGTCCTGCTGCACGACCCGGAGGGCCAGGAAGGCTGGGACGGCGTGCTGCGGCTGGTCATGTACGTGCGCGCGGAGCTGGACCGGGAGCTGGCGACCGACCCGTTCCTGCCGGCGGTCGGCTGGTCGTGGCTGACGGACGCGCTGGAGGTGTCGGGCGCGAGCTGGACGGCCCTGGGCGGCACGGTGACGGAGACGTCGTCGGCCCGCTTCGGCGACATCTCCGGCCCGGCGCGGACCGACGACCTGGAGCTGCGGGCGTCGTGGACACCGACGGACGCGGGGCTGCTGCCGCACGGGCAGGCGTTCTGCCAGGTCATGGCGAGCGTCGTGGGCCTGCCGCCGGTCGGCGTGACGCTCTTCGGGCAGCGCCAGAGCTCCTGACGCGGTCTGGTCGCGCCGGCTCCGACGTCATGAACGACCCGTTCATGACGTCAGGGCCCCGGCAAGTCACGGCTGCGCGCGGAGTCGCGACGTTCGGCCGGGGTTGGCGACGTGCCGGGCCCGGTAGCGCGGCCGTCCGGGCGATCATCCGCACCGAATCGGCAACGGCGGGCCCTCCGCGGCCGTCGGCGAGCCACTCCCCTGTACGGATGTGAGCAAATTTCACGTCCGCTGAACGCCGTCCAAACCAACGGGAACACCCGGACGGCCCCCTCAGCGCGCCACCGGCGGGCGGAACGGTCCGGACAACGGCCGCGACCCCGGCGGGCCGCCCCGACGTTCCCGAGGCTGTTTCACGTCTTCTCCGGCACCCCCGTTAGTGACACACGCCGGTCACGCACCGCAACAAGATCAACTTGCGGCGCGCGGGCCGGAGATTGCCCGCGAGGGCCACGGACAGTCACCGTTCCGGCCGCCCGGAGAGGTCCCTGAAGCCGTTTCACGAAGTTGATCAAGCCCCGGCCGGGGGCACATTCCGGCCCTCCGAGGCGCCCATCCGGACCCCCGTCACTACGCGCACCGGCAGCTGCACGCCTCATCTGCACGGCCATTTGGGCGCCGGTAACTTCTTTGCATCGTGTTCGCTGGGCTATCCGTTAGCAACCGGCCGTGTACTAGCCCGATCGTGTTACTACGAACCCACTGAGTGACTGTTCGTTTGAGATAGATACCCATTCGATCCCCCCGCGACGGCCCCTGGGCGGCTACAGTGCCTTCGACGACACCACTTTCGGTCTAAAGCTGGCGCGGCTGAACGGCCGAAGGTCCCGGTGCCGGTCGGGGGGCACGACCGACTCCAGGGAGGTAGTGACGTGGCTACCGTCGGCATTTCTCAGGCCGTCCGATCCACGCCAGCCGGTGCATTGCCGGCGAGCATGGTTCCGCACCCGCGGGAAGAGCTTTTTTCCGTGTTGGTGGTCGATGACCACCCGCTGTTGAGGGAGGCAATCGCAGCAAGACTCGCACAGATGGGTGCGGGGACCGTCCACGAAGCCGCCACGGTGGCCGAAGCGAGGGCGCGAGCACAGGCCACTGGGCCTTGTGACCTGGCAATCCTCGATCTCGGACTGCCGGACGGCAGCGGTATCGAGCTGGTTACGGAACTCCGTAGCCACGGCTGGCCGCGCGTGGTGGTACTCGCATCCTCGGACGACCCGTACGCGGTCCGCTCGGCCTTCCAGGCCGGGGCCCAGGCGTACCTGCTGAAGTCCGCGTCACCGGTCGTCGTGACCGATGGCGTGCGGCGTGTGCTCGAGGGCGGCGTCTACGCCGACCCGAGCGTGGCTCCGGTGCTGGCCACCGGGACCCGCGTCGCGGGCACCGACAACACCCCGCGCGAGCTGTCCGCTCGTGAGGTGGAGGTGCTCCAGCTGGTCGCCGACGGACAGTCCAACAAGGAGATCGGCGAGGAGCTTTCGCTCTCCGCTCTCACCGTCAAGTCCCACCTGTCCCGGATCGGGCGCAAGCTCGGCACGGGCGACCGGGCTCAGATGGTGGCGCTGGCCATGCGGGCCGGCGTGATCCGCTGACACAGGCGAACCTCCCTGCGGGGCGGGCGGACCAGGCGCGGTACGCCCGTCCCGTAGGGTCGTCGCTTATGGGAAGTGCAGAGGCCGAGGACACCGGGATGGAGATCGAGTCCACGGGCGGCCCTGTGCTGCTACGCGAGCCCGTGGAGGGCACACCCCCGGTGGTCACCGACCAGCGCGCGCTGGTCGAGGCCTGCGCGCGGCTCGCCGCGGGCACCGGCGCCGTCGCCGTCGACACCGAACGCGCGTCCGGCTACCGGTACTGGCCCAAGGCCTACCTCGTCCAGCTGCGGCGCGAGGGTTCCGGCACGGTCCTGATCGACCCGACCGAGCTGGACGACCTCACCCCGCTGCGGAACGTCCTCAACTCCCTGGAGTGGGTGCTGCACGCCGCCTCCCAGGACCTCCCCTGCCTCGCCGAGCTGGACCTGCACCCGGCGGCGCTCTTCGACACCGAGCTGGCCGGCCGGCTGGCGGGCTACGAGCGCGTCGCGCTGGGGACGCTCGTCGAGCTGCTGCTCGGCTACACCCTCGAGAAGGGGCACAGCGCGGCCGACTGGTCGAAGCGGCCGCTGCCCGTCGACTGGCTCAACTACGCGGCCCTCGACGTCGAGCTGCTCATCCAGCTGCGCGAAAAGCTGGAGGCGGAGCTGGGCGCCCAGGGCAAGCTGGAGTGGGCGCAGCAGGAGTTCGAATTCGTGCGGACGGCCCCGCCGCCCGGTCCGCGGGCCGAGCCGTGGCGCCGGACGTCCGGCGTGCACAAGATCCGCAACCCACGCGGCCTCGCGGCGGTTCGCGAGCTGTGGCAGGCGCGCGACGAGCTGGCCCGCAAACGCGACCGCGCGCCGAGCCGGATCCTGCCGGACAGCGCGATCATCAACGCCGTGACGGCGGACCCGAAGACGGTCGAGGAGCTCCAGGCGCTGCCGGTGTTCAGCGGCCGCGTCCAGCGCAAGTACACGGCGAGCTGGCTGCGGCACCTGCAGGCGGCCAAGGCGCTGCCGGCGAGCGAGCTGCCGTCGCCGTCCCAGCCGACGGACGGCCCGCCCCCGGTGAACCGCTGGGCGGACAAGGACCCGGACGCGGCGGCCCGGCTGTCGGCCGCGCGCGCTGCTTTGACGGCGATCGCGGAGGACCGGCGGCTGCCGGTGGAGAACCTGCTGCTGCCGGACCTGGTGCGCCGCACGTGCTGGCGTCCGCCGGCGGAGACGGACGAAGAGGCGGTGGCTTCGGTGCTGCGCGCGGGCGGCGCGCGGCCGTGGCAAATCGGGTTGACGGCCGCGGCGCTGAGCAAGGCCCTCCAGACGACGGCTTCCTGACCCGTCGTGAGTGAGAAACTGTGTTCCAACCCGGTTTCTCACTCACGACCGGCCGCGGCAGACCGCCGCCGCTAGGCGGTGAGCGTCGCCAACAACGTGTGCGCCTCAAAGCGCAGCTCCTCCGTCGGCTCCGGCAAACCCACCAGGCGGACCACGCCGTCCGCGCCCTCGCGGACGTGGGCCTCGACGTCCAGGCGGGGGTCGTCGCGGCGGATCACCGCGATGCTCTCCACTAGGCCGAACACCAGGTCCGCGCGGATCGCCACCGCCTCCGGCGCGACGCCGGAAGCCGCCACCAGCCGGCCGTACGCCGCCTTCAGTTCCGCGCGCTCGGCGCGGAAGCGGGCCAGGTTCGCCGAACCGACCTCCGGCAGCAGGTACAGCGCGCCCAGGTTGTGGCGGGCGCCGCCGAGGAGGCCGATGTCCGCGTACGCCAGCGCCCACAGCCGGACCGCCGCCGCGGACGGATCCGCGACGAGCCGGGCGGCCAGGTCCAGTGACGGGCGGACCGTCTCGGCCAGCAGCGCCGCGAGGATGTCTTCCTTCGCCGGGAAGTGGTAGTAGAGCGACGCCTGGCGCAGCCCCGCGCGTTCGGCGATCGCCCGTGTCGTCGTCGCCGCGTAGCCGGCTCCGGTGAACAGCTCGCCGGCCGCGTCGAGCACGGCCTGACGCGCGTCCGGCCGGTTCGCCGCCGCGCCGCTCGCCCTGGGCCTGCCGACCCCCGCCCTTTTGACCACGCCGGTGATCTTGCCAGGTTCGGCGTCCGGACACCCGCACCGACGTGCGGTTACCTCCACATGTCGCCGTTGACGCGGCGTCGGGCGGGGCGTTAACGAGCTTCTAACGCGCCGGAGATCGAGAAGCCGTGTCCGGGACCTAATTTCTGTCAAGCGATCGAAACAAGGAGCCCGCATGACCCCACCCGGCGAACTCGCCGCCTTCGGTTACCGCCAAGAGCTTCGCCGGTCGCTGGGCGGATTTTCCGCCTTCGCCGCCGGCTTCTCGTTCGTCTCGATCCTCACGACCGTCTTCCAGCTCTTCGGCTTCGGCTACACCTTCGGCGGCCCGCTCTTCTTCTGGACGTGGCCGGTGGTCCTCGCCGGCCAGCTGCTCGTGGCCCTCACCTTCGCCGAGCTCGCCGCGCGCTACCCGCTCGCCGGATCCGTGTACCAGTGGGCGAAACAGCTCACCAAGGGCTTCCTCGGCTGGCTCGCCGGCTGGCTGATGCTGCTCGGCTGCGTCGTCGCCCTCGCCGCCGCGGCGATCGCGCTGCAGATCGTGCTGCCGTCGGTGTGGGACGGCTTCCAGCTCGTCGGCGGCGACCCCGCGGTGACGTCGCCGACGGGAGCGGCCAACGCCGTCGTGCTCGGCACCGTGCTGCTCGTCTTCACCACCGCGGTCAACGCCGGCGGGGTCCGGCTGATCGCGCGGATCAACGATGTCGGGGTCGCGGCCGAGCTGCTCGGCGTCGTCGTCCTGATCGCCGGCCTCGCCCTGTTCGCGGTCCGCGGGCCGCAAGTGGTGCTGCACGACGCTCCCGGCACGAGCGCCGGCGTCGGCGGTGTGCTCGCGTCGGCGCTCATGGCCGCGTACGTCCTCTACGGCTTCGACACCGCCGCGTCGGTCGCGGAGGAGACGAAGAACGCGCGAAGGACGGCTCCGCGCGCGGTGTTGCGAGCCGTGCTCGTGTCCGGGATCGGCGGGCTGGCCGTGGTCCTCACGGCGCTGATGGCCGCGCCGAGCCTGACCGACGGGCAGCTGGCCGGCCACGGCCTGCCGTACGTGATCACCGCCGTTTTCGGCGACACCCTCGGCCGCGTCTTCCTCGCGGACGTCGCGATCGCCGTGCTCGTCTGCACCCTCACGATCCAGACGGGCACCGTCCGGCTGATCTACGCGATGGCCCGCGACCGCGCGCTCCCGGCGTCCACCCGACTTTCGTCGGTGAGTTCGCGCACGGGGACACCGGTCGCGCCCGCCCTGCTCTCGGGCGGGCTCGCGATCGGCCTGCTGGTACTCAACCTCGGCAACCCGGCGTTGTTCAGCACGATCACCGGGACGTCGGTGGTCGTCGTCTACCTGGCCTACCTGCTGGTCACCGGACCGTTGCTGGTGAACCGGCTGCGCGGGCGCTTCCCCGCCGAGCCCGGGAGGTTCTCCCTCGGCCGCTGGGGTGTTCCGGTCAACGGAGCGGCCGTGCTCTACGGCGTCGCCATGATCGTGAACATCGCTTGGCCACGCCCGGAGGTGTACGACGTGACCGGTTCGGGCGCCCCCTGGATGGTCTTGTTCCCGATAGAGTTCGTCGGCGGCGCACTGGTGATCGGCCGGCTCTGCTGGCTGCGGCTGCGCCCCGCTCCCGCCCTCGAACCCGCGATCTGAGAGGACGTTCATGAGCACCACCGCCACCACCCACGGCGCCCGCGACCACGCCCGGGCCCAGGCCGGCACCGTGGTCGAAACGATGCCGTCGATCCCGGCGAGCACGTGGCCGGCACCGCCGCCCGAAGTCGCGCCCGAGGCGCTGACCTGGGCCGAGACGGTGGCCGGGGGCGGCTACACGCACAAGGTGCTCGCCCGGGGCACGCGGCTGCGGCTCACCGACGTCGACGGCGACGCCTGCGCGCACCTGCTGCTCTTCAACACCGAGGGGCCGTGGGAGCGGCTGAACGTCGCGGACACGGTGAAGGTGCAGTGGAACGCCTACCTCGGCGCGAAGGTGGCCCTGCTGTCGGACCAGGCCCGGGTGCTCGCGACGATCGTCGCGGACTCGAGCGGGCGCCACGACACCCTGTGCGGGACGTCCACTGTGGACAGTAATATCGAGCGCTACGGCGACGGTGCCCCGCAGGGCCCCGCCCCCGCCGGGCTGCCGCTGTTCACCTTGGCGGCGGCCAAGAACGGCCTCGGGCCGCGGGACCTGCCGCCGAGCCTGTCGTTCTTCCAGGGCGTGCGGGTCCGGCCGGACGGCGGCCTGGACTTCACCGGGTCGGCGGGCGCGGGCCGGGCCGTCGAGCTCCGGATCGAGCTCCCGGCGATCGTGCTCATCGCGAACGTACCGCACCCGGTGGACCCGCGGCCGGACTACACCGTGACGAACCTCGAAGTCCTCGCCTGGCGCGACCATCCCTCCACTCCGGACAGTCCGGAGTGGACGCACTCGCCGGAGGTGCGGCGGGCCTTCGAGAACACCGCCGACTACCTGAACGCCCGGGGGATCGCATGAGCACGGCGTACCGGTCCCAGCTGGAGCTGACGTTCGACGTCGCCGCGCGGGCGCCGTTCTCCACCGTGCTGAAGCGGGGCAGCGAGCTGGCGATCATCGACCTCGGCGGCAACCAGGCCGTCGACTTCCTCTGCTACGACGCCGGCGACACGTCGAAGCGCTACAGCGCGGCCGCGACGATCGCCGCGCAGCGCAACATCTTCCTCACCACAGGAAGCGTCCTGCGCACCCAGGAAGGCGCGCCGCTGCTGACCGTCGTCGCCGACACCTGCGGACGCCACGACACGCTCGGCGGCGCGTGCAGCAAGGAGTCCAACAGTCTCCGCTACGGCCAGCACACCCGCTTCCAGCACGCCTGCGTCGAGAACTTCCTCATCGAGGGCGCGAAGTGGGGGCTGGGCAAGCGCGACCTGGTCAGCAACGTCAACTGGTACATGAACGTGCCGGTCGAAGACGACGGCACCCTCGGCATCGTCGACGGGATTTCCGCGCCGGGCCTCGAAGTCCGGCTGCGCGCCGAGACCGACGTCCTCGTGCTCGTGTCGAACTGCCCGCAGATCAACAACCCCTGCAACGGGTTCGACCCGACGCCGGTGCGCCTGGTCGTGACCTCCCCCGGAGGCGGCGAGTGAGGCTGCTCGTCGCCAACCGCGGCGAGATCGCCGTCCGGATCCTGCGCACCGCCAAGGAACTGGGCCTCGAGACCGTCGCGGTGTACTCCGACGCCGACCGCCTCGCCCCGCACGTGCGGCTCGCCGACCGGGCCGTGCGGCTCGGCCCGGCGCCCGCCGCGGAGAGCTACCTGCGGGCCGGCGCGATCGTGGCGGCCGCGCTCGACACCAGCTGCGACGCGGTCCACCCCGGCTACGGGTTCCTCTCCGAGGACGCGGCGTTCGCGCGGGCCTGCGAGGACGCCGGGCTCGCGTTCGCCGGCCCGTCGCCCGGGCACCTGGCGGTGTTCGGCAGCAAGCACACCGCCCGCGAGGCGGCCGTCGCCGCGGGCGTGCCGCTGCTGGCCGGCACCGGCCTGCTGTCCGATGTGGACGAGGCGGTGGCCCGCGCCGCGGAGATCGGCTACCCGGTGATGCTGAAGGCGACCGGGGGCGGCGGCGGGATCGGGATGCGCGCGTGCGCGTCGCCGGACGAGCTGCGCGACGCGTGGGAGACCGTGCGGAGCGTCGCGGCGAAGAGCTTCGCGAACTCCGGGGTGTTCCTGGAGCGGCTGGTGCGCCGGGCCCGGCACGTCGAGGTCCAGGTGTTCGGCGACGGCTTCGGCGAGGTGCTGGCCCTGGGCACCCGCGACTGCTCGCTGCAGCGGCGCAACCAGAAGGTCGTCGAGGAGTGCCCGGCGCCGGACCTGCCCGACGCCGTCCGGAAGCAGCTGGCCGACTCGGCCGTCGCGCTCTGTTCGTCGGTGCGGTACCGCTCGGCGGGCACGGTCGAGTACGTCTACGACCCCGAACGCGAGGAGGCGGCGTTCCTCGAGGTCAACACCCGGCTGCAGGTCGAGCACCCGGTGACCGAAGCGGTGTACGGCGTCGACCTGGTCGCCTGGATGCTCCGGCTCGCGCAAGGCGACCGCGCGATGTTCCGCGCGGTGCCGATCGCCCGCGGGCACGCCGTCGAAGCGCGGGTGTACGCCGAGGACCCCAGCGCCGGGCACCGGCCGAGCGCGGGACTCGTCACCCGGGTCACGCTGCCCGCGGCCGCGCGCGTGGACACCTGGGTCGAGCCGGGCACGACCGTCACCACGCACTACGACCCGTTGCTGGCCAAGGTGATCTGCACCGGCACCGACCGCGACGACGCCCTCGCGCACCTTCGGGAAGCACTCGCCACCACCCGCGTCGACGGGGTGCGCACCAACCTCGGGCAGCTGCGGGCGGCGGCGGCCGACGCGGCGTTCGGCACGGCCACCCACGATACGTCCACTTTGGACGGAATCGACGACGCGGAGCCCCGGATCGAGGTCATGCGCGGCGGGACGATGACGACCGTGCAGGACTGGCCGGGCCGCACCGGCTTCTGGTCCGTCGGAGTGCCGCCGAGCGGGCCGATGGACGACCTGTCGCTGCGGCTGGGCAACGTCGCTCTCGGCAACCCCGAGGGCGCGCCCGGCCTGGAGTGCACTGTGGACGGTGTGACGCTGCGGTTCTCCCGCGCCACCGAGGTGTGCGTCACCGGCGCACCGACGACCGTGCTCGTCGACGGCGCCGAATTTCCCTTGTGGACACCGGTCGAAGTACCGGCCGGATCCACCCTGGACGTCCGCGCGTGCACGGCCGGGCTGCGCAGCTACGTGCTCGTCCGCGGCGGCGTCGACGTCCCGGCGTTCCTCGGCAGCGCGGCGACGTTCACCCTGGGCCGGTTCGGCGGGCACGGCGGCCGCGCGCTGGCGGCCGGCGACGTCCTGGCCCCGGGCCCGCTGCCCGCGGACCCGGTCGTCGGCCCGGTGACCGACCGTCCGGGCTTCGGGTCGCACTGGACGATCGGCGCGCTCGAAGGACCCCATGCGGCACCGGAGTTCTTCACCCCCGAAGACGTCGACACGTTCTACGCGACCGACTGGCAGGTGCACTTCAACTCCGCCCGCACCGGCGTCCGGCTCGTCGGGCCGCGGCCGGAGTGGGCGCGCGCCGACGGCGGCGAGGCCGGCCTGCACCCGTCGAACATCCACGACACGCCGTACGCGATCGGCGCCGTCGACTACACCGGCGACCTGCCGATCCTGCTCGGCCCGGACGGCCCCAGCCTGGGCGGGTTCGTCTGCCCGGCGACGGTCGCCACCGGCGAGCGCTGGAAGCTCGGGCAGCTGCGCCCGGGCGACACCGTGCGGTTCGTGCCGATCGACCCCGACCACGCGGCGGTGCTGCGACGGCGGCCGGCCACCGCGGTGACGCCGACCCGGCAGGGCCGCCACGACGGCGGTGTCCTGGGCCGGCAACCGGCCGAGGGCGACGAGCCGTCCGTCACCTACCGGCGCAGCGGGGACGACAACCTGCTCGTCGAGTACGGCGAGATGAAGCTCGACCTGGCGCTGCGGATGCGGGTGCACGCGCTCGGGGAACGGCTCGCCGCCGAGGGCGCGCCGGGGATCGTCGACCTGACGCCGGGCATCCGGTCGCTGCAGGTGCACGTCGACCCGGACGCGCTGCCGGTCGAGAAGGCGCTCGGGCTGGTGCGGGAGCTGGAGCGGGACCTGCCGCCGACGCACGCCCTCGAGGTGCCGAGCCGCAGCGTGCGGCTGCCACTGTCGTGGGACGACCCGGCCACGCGCGAGGCGATCGAGCGGTACATGACCGGGGTGCGCGACGACGCGCCGTGGTGCCCGTGGAACATCGAATTCATCCGCCGGGTGAACGGACTGTCCGATGTGGACGAGGTCTACCGCACGGTGTTCGACGCCGAGTACCTCGTGCTCGGGCTCGGCGACGTCTACCTCGGCGCGCCGGTCGCGACGCCGCTGGACCCACGCCACCGGCTGGTGACGACGAAGTACAACCCGGCGCGGACGTGGACCGCGGAGAACTCGGTCGGCATCGGCGGCGCCTACCTGTGCATCTACGGCATGGAGGGGCCGGGCGGCTACCAGTTCGTCGGCCGGACCGTGCAGGTGTGGAACAGCTGGCACGGCGGGGACCGGCCGTGGAACCTGCGGTTCTTCGACCGGATCTCCTGGTACCCCGTGTCCGCGGACGAACTCCTGGAGCTGCGGGCGCAAAGCTCGTCCGGGCAGCTGGAGCTCGACGTCACCGACGGCACCTTCAAGCTGGCCGAGTACCAGAAGTTCCTGGCGGACAACGCGGAGGGCATCGCCGGGTTCCGGGCGACGCAGGCGGCGGCGTTCGAGGCGGAACGCCGGGCGTGGGCCGCGGCGGGCGAGTTCGACCCCAAGCCGGAACCGGTGACGCGGCCGCCGAAGCGGGTCGAGGCGCCGCCGGGCGGGCACGTCGTGGAGGCGCCGTTCGCGGCGACGGTGTGGCGGGTGGACGTCGCGGCGGGCGAGCGCGTCGAGGACGCGCAGTCGCTGGTGACGCTGGAAGCGATGAAGACGGAGGCGCGGATCCCCGCGCCGGCTCGCGGTGAGGTGGTCGAAGTGCTCGTGTCCCCCGGTGACCAGGTCGCCCCCGGAACACCGCTGGTGGTGCTCGGGTGAGCATCGTCGAACGAGTGCGAGCCGCGTACCGGCGGATCGAGCAGGTCGACCGGCCGGAGATCTGGATCGACCTGCGACCGGAAGCCGAGGTGCTGGCCGAAGCCGAAACTTTGGTTCAACGCGGGTTGCCGCTCTACGGCAAGCTCGTCGCGGTCAAGGGCAACATCGACGTCGCCGGCCTGCCGACGACCGCGGGCTGCCCGGCGTACGCGTACCGGCCCGAGGCCGACGCGCCGGTCGTCGCGCGGCTGCGGGCGGCCGGGGCGCTGGTGCTCGGCACGACGAACCTCGACCAGTTCGCGACCGGGCTGGTCGGGACGCGCAGCCCCTACGGCGCGGTGCGAGGAGCCGTCGACCCGGCGTACGTCTCGGGCGGATCGAGCTCCGGCTCGGCGGTGGCCGTCGCGCTGGGCATCGCGGATCTGGCGCTGGGTACCGACACCGCGGGCTCCGGACGGGTACCGGCGGCGTTCAACGGGATCGTCGGGCTCAAGCCGACGCCCGGGCTGCTGCCGACGCTCGGTGTCGTACCGGCGTGCGCGAGCATCGACTGCGTGTCGCTGTTCGCGCGGACGGTCGAGGAGGCGACGTTCGCGTTGACCTGCCTGGCCGAACCCGCGCGAGTCCACCCGGGACGGTTCCGCATCGGCGTGCCCGACCGGCTGGGCCCGCTGGCGCCCGGCTGGGCGGCGGCGTTCGAGGCCACCGTCGAGGAGTACGCCGCGGCCGGCGCCGAAGTGACCACGGTGGACATGTCGGCTTTCGTGGAAGCGGCGCGGCTGCTGTACGGCGGCGCGTTCGTCGCCGAGCGGTACACCGCCGTCGGCGAGTTCCTGGACGCGCACCCGGACGCCGTCGACCCGGTGGTGCACTCGATCATCACCGGCGCCCGCGACATCCCGGCGCACCGGCTGTTCGCCGACCAGCGGACCCTGGCCGGGCTCCGGACCGAGGCCCTCGCGGTGCTGGCGGGCCTCGACGCGCTCTTGACGCCGACGACGACCGAGCACCCCACGATCGCCGAGGTGGCGGCGGATCCCGTCGCGGTCAACGCGCGCCTGGGGCGGTTCACCAACTCCACCAACCTGTTCGGGCTGCCGGCACTGGCGGTCCCGGCGGGCACGGTGGCCGGGCGCCCGTTCGGCGTGATGCTGGTCGGCGCCCCGCACGACGACCTGAAGCTGGCCGCGCTGGCCGGGTTGCGCGGCGAGCGGGTCCCGCTCGTGGTCGTCGGCGCGCACCTGCGGGGGCAGCCGCTGAACCACGAACTGACGTCTCGCGGCGGGCGGTTCGTGTCGGAGGTTTCCACGTCGGCGTCCTACCGGTTGTACGCGCTGGACACCGTGCCGCCGAAGCCGGGACTGGTCCGGGTCGCGTCCGGCGGCGTCGCGATCGCCGCCGAGGTGTGGGACCTGCCGGTGCGGGGTTTCGGCGAGTTCGTGGCGCGGGTACCGGCGCCGCTGGTGATCGGGAAGGTGGAGCTGGCCGACGGCTCGCGCGTGTCCGGCTTCCTGTGCGAGCCGGCGGCGACCGACGGCGCGGCGGACATTTCGGCGAAGGGCGGCTGGCTGGCGCACCTGGGATAAATCGGATGCGGACCGGTGGCGCGCCCCGCACACTGAGGCCGTGAACACCCTGCCTTGTGGCCATCCGGGCCGCATCGGCACCTTGCGCATCTGCTTGCATCTGGCTGTCGAAGAACCTCCCCCGTCCACGCGTCACCTGACCGGCGTGGGCACGCGCTACGACTTGGTCTGCGCCCTCTGCACGCCGGCCGCACTGGTCGAAGTTTGCGAGAGCTGTGCTGATCGGGCCGACCAGCGGAGCTTTCCGGCGGGCTGGCACGGCGCGCCCGAGATCTTGGTGCGGGACAAGGAACTCTCCGGCGGCTGGACGACCCGCCCCGGCCCGGTGCGGCCGCTGAACGACGGCTGCCTCGCCCCGGTGCCGGACGGCTGGCTCGCGCTCACCGCTGAGGGGGTCGTCCGGATCGACGGTGACGATCAGTGGCTCCTCGGGCCGGTCGAGCTGCCGGAAGAGACCTACCCGGACATCCGGGACATCCCCGACCGGCCGCGCCGCTCCCTGCACACCTCGCGCGACGGCCGGTACGCGGCCGTCGTCTCGGACTACGGCCAGTTCGCCACCGTCGTCGATCTGCTCGAGTGGTCGACGGTCCTCGACCTCGACCGGGACTGGAGCGACAACGAGTTCACCCGGTTCCCGCTCGCCTTCCTCGGCGAAGGCGAGACGGCGAAGGTCGTCGCGGGCACCGACTGGAACCGCTTGGACGTCTTCGCCCTGCCCGGCGGTGAGTTGCTGACCGATCGCGAAACCGCGGCGCCGGACCACGAGCACTACCTCGACTACTTCCAGGGCGCGCTGCACGTGAGCCCGTCCGAGCGAACGCTGGTCGTGGACGGCTGGGTCTGGATGCCGGTGGGCGCGCCGGTGGTCGTCGACGTCGCGGCGTGGCTCGACGGCGCCCCGCACGCGGCCGAGCACGGGCGGAGCCTCACCTCGCGTGACTGGGTGTGGGACCGGCCGATCGCGTGGCTCGGCGACACGACCGTCGCTGTCCAGGGCATGGGCGTGCGCGACGACCGGATGCTCGACGGCGTCGAGCTGTACGACGCCACAACCGGCCGCCGGACGGGCATGTTCGCCGGACCCGCCGGCCCGATGTGGGCGCACGACGGCCTGCTGTACGTGCGGACCGAAGCAGGGCTGGAAGTCTGGGACCCGGCCGAAGGCGCCCGGATCGGGCTGGTGGCGGGCTTCCACCCCATCGCGCACGATTCGGGCTCCTTCGCCGAACTCCGTAACGATCAGCTGAGGATCTGGGTGACGGGCCTCGAACCGGGGCAGTAGACCGCCGATGACCTTGGTGAGGAACCCTTCCGGGAGGCGGCCATGACCACGGCGACCCGTGCCCCGCTCGTCCATTCCTACCTCTACCTCCGGCGCGCGATCGGGCTCATCGGCCTGGCGCTGCCGTTCGTCGTGATCCTCGGCAAGCAGTTCGTGCAGGGCGGCGACCTGATCGGGTCGCTCAGCGGCTACTACTACACCGACCTGCGCGACGTCTTCGTCGGCGCGATGTGCGCCACGGGCGTCTTCCTGCTCGCCTACTACGGCCACGACCAAGTCGACAACATCGTCAGCACCGTCGCCGGGCTCGGGGCGATCGGGCTCGCGCTGTTCCCCACCACCCCGGACCGCGACGCGACGGCGTGGCAGCACACCTCCGGCGTGCTGCACTACGCGTTCGCCGCGGTGTTCTTCCTGAGCCTGGCCTACTTCTGCCTGCGCCTGTTCCCCCACGACGGCGAGCAACCCCCCGGCACCGGCGTGGTCTACCGCGGGTGCGGCGTGGTGATCCTGGCCTGCTTGGTGCTGATCGCCGTCACCAACTGGCTCGGCCTGGTTCCGGAACTGCACCCGGCGCTGTGGCTGGAGACCGTCGCGGTGTGGGCGTTCGGCGTCGCCTGGCTGGTGAAGGGGCAGACGCTGACGCCCAAGAGTGTGCCGTAGCCCACTCGACCGGGCCACACCACTGGTTACCGACGGGTAACAAGGGCTATCGTGCGGCTAACAGACGTCTACTGATGGAGCATTCGTGGCCGCACCAGCAACGCCGCTCGCGCCGACCGCGCGGGGCGTGCGCACCGTCGCCTTCGTCGAGGGGGTACGGACCCCCTTCGGCAAGGCCGGCGACAAGGGCATCTACGCCGGGACCCGCGCCGACGACCTCGTCGTCAACGCCATCCGTGAGCTGCTGCGGCGGCACCCGGAGCTGCCCCCCGAGCGCGTCGACGAGGTGGCCATCGCCGCCACCACCCAGATCGGCGACCAGGGCCTGACCATCGGCCGCACCGCCGCGCTGCTCGCCGGGCTGCCGAAGTCGGTCCCCGGCTTCGCCATCGACCGCATGTGCGCCGGCGCGATGACCGCCGTCACGACCACCGCGTCCGGCATCGGCTTCGGCGCCTACGACATCGCCATCGCCGGGGGCGTCGAGCACATGGGCCGGCACCCCATGGGCGAGGGCGTCGACCCGAACCCGCGGATCATCGCCGACAAGCTCGTCGACCCGACCGCGCTCGTCATGGGCCAGACCGCCGAGAACCTGCACGACCGGTTCCCCGCGATCACCAAGCAGCGCACCGACGCCTACGCCGCGCGCAGCCAGGAGCGCTACGCCGAGGCCGTCAAGACCGGCAAGATCGGCCCCGAGCTGGTCCCCGTCGCCACCCGCTCGAAGGAACTCGGCTGGGGTCTCGCGACCGAGGACGAGCCGCCGCGCCCGGGCACCACGCTCGAAACGCTCGCCGGGCTGAAGACGCCGTTCCGCCCGCACGGCCGGATCACCGCCGGCAACGCGGCCGGTCTCAACGACGGCGCCACCGCCTCGATCCTCGCCGACGAGGACACCGCCCGCGAGCTGGGCCTGCCCGTCGCGATGCGGCTGGTCGGCTACTCCTTCGCCGGCGTCGAGCCGGAGGTCATGGGCATCGGCCCGGTGCCGGCCACCGAGAAGCTGTTCAAGCGCACCGGCCTGTCGATCGACGACATCGGCCTGTTCGAGATCAACGAGGCCTTCGCCGTGCAGGTGCTGGCTTTCCTCGACCACTTCGGCATCGACGACGAAGACCCGCGCGTGAACCAGTGGGGTGGCGCGATCGCGTGCGGCCACCCGCTGGCGTCGTCCGGCGTCCGGCTCATGACGCAGCTGGCCCGCCAGTTCGCCGAGCGGCCCGACGTGCGGTACGGCATGACCACGATGTGCATCGGCATCGGCATGGGCGGCACCGTGATCTGGGAGAACCCGGCGTTCGAGGGGGCCAAGTAATGACGTTCACCGCTGAAGAAGCGAAGGCCGCCTTCCCGGACGAGGTCGTCACGCACGCCGTGACGCGGCTGGTGAAGGTACCCGGGCTCGACAAGCCCGTCGCGCTGATCACCCTCGACAACGGCCACGACCACACCCGGCCGAACACCTTCGGCCCGCAGGGTCTCGTGTCGCTGAACGCGGCTATCGATGTCGCGTTCGAGGCCGAGCCGGCCGCGATCGCCGTCACCGGCAAGCCGTTCATCTTCGCCGTCGGCGCGGACCTCTCGGGTGTCGAGTCCGTGAGCGACCCGAAGCTGGCGCGCGAGATCGCCCAGACCGGCCACGACGTCTTCCGCCGGCTCACCGAGACGAAGATCCCGACGTTCGGGTTCATCAACGGCGCGGTCATGGGCGGCGGCCTCGAACTGGCGCTGTCCTGCCACTACCGGACGCTGTCGGAGAACACCGCCGCGATCGCGTTCCCCGAGGTCTTCCTCGGCCTGTTCCCGGGCTGGGGCGGCACGCAGCTGCTGCCGAACCTGATCGGCCCGGACGCGGCCGTCACGGTGATCATCGAGAACGCGTTGGCGCAGAACAAGATGCTCAACGTCAAGAAGACGGCGGAGCTCGGCATCGTCGACGCGGTCTTCGGCTCGGCCGACTACCTCGAGCAGTCGCTGCTGTGGCTGGCTCGCGTGGTGAACGGCGAGATCACCCCGGAGCGCCGCGAGATCGACCGCGACTCAGAGTGGGACGCCGCCATCGCGCGCGCCAAGTCCCTTGTGGACGGACGCACGCACG
Organism: Amycolatopsis sp. cmx-4-37; assembly: GCA_049998055.1. Lineage (GTDB taxonomy): Bacteria > Actinomycetota > Actinomycetes > Mycobacteriales > Pseudonocardiaceae > Amycolatopsis. The sequence goes on from JAEBEK010000001.1 coordinate 1,342,189, forward strand.
GCGCGTCGCCGGGCGCCACCAAGGCCGTCGAGCTGCTCGATCTGGCCCGCGAGAACGATCTCGACCGCGGCTACGCGGCCGAGACCGACGGCCTGGCCGAGCTGCTCATGTCCGACGTCCTGCGCGCCGGGCTCTACTCGTTCAACCTGGTCAACAAGCGCGCCAAGCGGCCGGCCGGCGCGCCGGACAAGTCCCTGGCGCGCAAGGTGAACAAGGTCGGCATCGTCGGCGCCGGCCTGATGGCCAGCCAGCTCGCGCTGTTGTTCGTGCGCCGCCTCAAGGTGCCGGTCGTGCTGACCGACGTCGACCAGGAGCGCGTCGACAAAGGTGTCGGGTACGTCCACGACGAGATCGACAAGCTCCTGGCGAAGAAGCGCGTCTCCCCCGACGGCGCCAACCGGCTCAAGGCACTGGTCTCCGGCTCGCTCGACAAGGCCGCGTTCGCCGACGCCGACTTCGTCATCGAGGCCGTGTTCGAGGAGCTGGGCGTCAAGCAGCAGGTGTTCGCCGAGCTGGAGCAGCACGTCAAGCCCGAGGCGATCCTGGCGACGAACACCTCGTCGCTGTCGATCACCGCGATGGCGTCGAAGCTGCAGCACCCGGAACGCGTGGTGGGCTTCCACTTCTTCAACCCGGTCGCCGTGCTGCCGCTGCTGGAGATCGTCCGCGGCGAGCGGACCGACGACGCCTCGCTCGCGACGGCGTTCTCGGTCGGCAAGCAGCTGAAGAAGTCCAGCGTGCTGGTGAAGGACGCTTCGGCGTTCGTCGTCAACCGGCTCCTGCTGCGCTTCCTCGGCGAGGTGCTGGTCACCGTCGACGAGGGCACGCCGTTCGAGGTCGCCGACCGGGCCCTGGAACCGCTCGGCCTGCCGATGACCCCGCTGACGCTGATGCAGCTCGTCGGCCCGGCCATCGCGCTGCACGTCGGCGAGACGCTGCACGAGGCGTTCCCGGACCGGTTCACCGTGTCCGACAACCTCGCCAAGTTCGTCAAGGCCGGCAAGAAGGGCGTCTGGATCTGGGACGCCCAGGGCAACCAGTCCGCCGACCCCGAGGTCGTCGAGCTGTGGACGCAGGGCGACCGGCCGTCCACTTCGGAGCAGGTGCGCGAGCGCGCGCTCGCGGCCATCGCCGAGGAGATCCGGATCATGCTCGACGAGGGCGTCGTCGCCGAGGCGCAGGACATCGACCTGTGCCTGATCCTCGGCGCGGGCTGGCCGTTCTGGAACGGCGGCATCACGCCGTACCTGGACCGTTCGGGCGTGTCCGAGCGGGTGACCGGCAAGCCGTTCCTCGCCCCGGGCGTCGCCTCGGTCCCGGCTTCCTAGTACTCGCCCTCACGAGGGCACTTCGGCGGCGGCGCGGTGAGTTTCAGCTGCGCCGCCGCCGCGTCGGAGTCGATCACCGTCACCCGCTCGGCGGTCCGGAAGCGGGCGTGCAGCTCCTGCGCCCAGACCTTCAGGTCGGTGCCCGGGACGGCGAGCAGGGAGACCGACGGCGGGTCCACGAACACCCGCCGCGCCTTGGCGTCAGCGCGCAGCACCGGCGTGGCCTCCTGCAGCTCGGCGCCGGTCGGGAAGACCAGGACGACCGCCGCGCACAGCTCGTGCCCGGCCAGTGGCGCCGGGTTCGTGTCCACCGGCAGGTCCGGTGGGCGTTTCAGGGCCGCGACGCCGAAGGCCAGCCCCACCCCGGCCGCCAGTGCCAGCGCGAAGACCGGGACCACCACGCGGACCAGGGGTTTTTCCGTCACGCCGAAGAGCACAGCACACCTCGGCCGCTGAGGCACCGCCCGAAAGTGCATCATCGGGCGGACAAACCGGTCGAGGCCTTGTGCTGGTGCGCGAACCCCCATTGGGTGGGACGGGTGCGAAACGGAAGAGTGCTGCTCGTCCAGGCGGTCATGATCGCATTGCGGTCGCTGCTGCGCCTGCCTTCGCCGGTGCTGCGCGTGCTGGCCGGGCGTCCGGTGGTGGTGGACGAACGGCAGCCCTTGCCGACCGCGCGGATGCTGATCCGGGTGTCGCGCTTCGCGCCGTTCGACGCGCCGCACCGGAACGGCAGCCTCGCCCGGGCCCGGGCCGAGCTGAACCTGGCCGGCGCGCTCGCGGGCGCCGGGATCAGCCCGAGCGTGCGGACTCGCGATGCGTCGTGGCCCGGGCCCGGCGGGTCGTTGCCGCTGCGGCTCTACGAACCGGCGGGGGTCCCCGCGCCCGGGCCGGCGCTGGTGTACTTCCACGGCGGCGGGTTCGTGCTCGGCAGCCTGGACACGCACGAGGGGGCGTGCCGGCTGCTCGCCGACGAGGCCGGGGTGCGGGTGGTGTCGATCGGCTATCGGCTGGCCCCGGAGCACCCGTTCCCGGCGGCGGCTTCGGACGCGGTGGCGGCGTTCGCCCACGTGCACTCGCACGCGGCGGATTTCGGTGTCGATCCCGCGCGGCTCGCGGTGGGCGGCGACAGCAGCGGCGGGAACCTCGCGGCGGTGGTCGCCCACGCGGCCGCCCGCGGCGAGCTGCCCCGGCCGGCGTTCAGCCTCCTGCTGACCCCGGCGACGGACGCGCTCGGGGAGTCGGTGTCGCACCAGCAGTTCGGGACGGGCTTCCGCCTCGACCGCGACGAGTGGGCCTGGTACCGCGACCAGTACGTGCGCGACCCCGCCAGCTACACCGATCCGCGGGCGTCGGTGCGCTACGACGGCGCCCTCGACGGCGTCCCGCCGACGTACGTGGCCACGTGCGGCTTCGACCTGCTCCGCGACGAAGGCGAGGCCTACGCCGCCAGGCTGGCATCGGCCGGCGTCCCGGTGGTCCACCGCCGGCACGAGGGCCAGCTGCACGGCTTCGCCAACCGGGTGGGCATCGACCCGGACGCCCGAGCGGCCATGATCCACGCGGCCGGCGTCCTCCGCGCCGGTCTCGCCCTCGCCCCCGCCCGTGATCGAACCGACGACACGCGTGCTTGAAGGGTCGACACTCGTGATCGGAGGGACGACACGGCGAACCGCACCCGGCTCGCCGTGTCGACTCCCCAATCACGCGAGTTGACACCCCGATCACGAGTGATGCCCCTCCAATCACACGTGATGCCCGCTCGATCACACGTGATGCCCGTCAGCGCACGGGGAGGTGGACCGTCACTCCCAGGCCGCCGCCCACGATCGGTTCCGCCGACACGCTTCCGCCGTGTGCCGCCACCGCCGCGCGGACGATCGACAGCCCCAGGCCGGCTCCGTGACGAGCCGTCCGGGCCACCCCCGCCCGGCGGAACGGCTCGAACAGCTCCGGCACCGCCGCCGGGTCCACCAGGCCGCCCGACGAGCGCACCCGCAGCGTCGACCACTGCGGCCCCGGCTGCGTCACGACCTCCAGCCAGCCGCCCTCGACGTTGTGGCGGACCGCGTTCTCCAGCAGGTTGCCCGCGATCCGCTCCAGCAGCGCCGGGTCGCCGAACGCCGGGGCCGGCACCACCGCGAACGTCGCCCGGATCCCGCGTTGCCCGGCCTCCGTGCGCGCCGCGCGCCAGGCCCGGTCGACGACCGCCGCCAGGTCGACCGGCTCGCGGACGCCGAGGCCGGCGCCGTCGGTGCGGGCCAGCAGCAGCAACGAGTTCACCAGCTGCCCGGCGCGCTCGGTCGCGTCGCGGACCACGCCGCCCATCCGGCGCAGCTCGGCGACGTCGGCGTCGTCGTCGGCGAGGGTGACGTCCAGCTCGGTGCGGATCACCGACAACGGTGTCCGCAGCTCGTGGCTCGCGTTCGCGACGAAGTGGCGCTGCGCGTCGAACGCGGCCTGGAGGCGGTCGAGCATGTCGTCGAACGTGCCCGCCAGCTCGGCCAGCTCGTCGCGCGAACGCACCTCGCCGATCCGCTCCCCCAGCGACTCGACCGACAGCCGCCGCGCGGTGCCGGTGATCTCGCGCAGCGGCAGCAGCACGCGGGAGGTGAACGTCCAGGCGAGGATCGCCGCGGCCGCGACCACCAGCAGGAACGCGACCGACCCGAACAGCAGCATCCGGTTGCGGGCGTGCACCCGCAGGTGCTCGGCGAGCGTCGACGCGTCGACCTGGACGCCGTCGACGACGACCACGCTGCCCGGCGGCATCTGCGGGACGTTGTCGAGCGAGTCCCGGACGAGCGTCCAGGCCAGCCAGAGCAGCAGCAGGCTGACGGCGGCGACCAGCACGGTCGCCAGCAGGGTGATCCGGGCGCGGAGGCTGCGCGTGCCCGGCAGGTTCACGCGCGTGGTGCGCCGGGCTCCGGCACCCGGTACCCGGAGCCGACGACGGTCTCGATGATCCCCGGCTCGCCGAGCTTCTTGCGCAGCGTCATGACGGTGACCCGGACGGTCGTGGTGAACGGGTCGGCGTTCTCGTCCCACACCCGCTCGAGCAGCTCTTCGCTGCTGACGACCGACCCGGCGGCCGACAGCAGGACCTCGAGGACGCCGAACTCCTTGCGCGTCAGCTCGACCGGCCCGCTCGCGCGCCGGACCGTGCGCTTGGCCGGGTCCAGCTCGACGTCGCCGGCGGTCAGCAGCGGCGGCGCGGCCGGGGTGGCGCGCCGGCCCAGCGCCCGCACCCGCGCGACCAGCTCGGGGAAGGCGAACGGCTTGGCGAGGTAGTCGTCGGCGCCGAGCGACAGCCCTTCGACGCGGTCGGACACCGAGCTGCTCGCGGTGAGCATCAGCACCCGGGTCAGCTCCCCGGACGCGACGATCTCCCGGCACAGCTCGTCCCCGGACATCCCGGGCAGGTCCCGGTCCAGCAACACGACGTCGTACCGCGTGACGGCGGCCTTCTCGTGCCCGTCGTCACCCGTGAGCGCGACGTCCACCGCCATGCCCTCGCGGCGCAGGCCACGGGCGATCGCGTCGGCCAGGGGTTCTTCGTCCTCGACTACCAAAACTCGCACGAGACCACAATTCCATATTTTCCTGAGAGTGCCCTTTAAGGACGATGTGCGTCAGGTGTGGCCCAGCGCAGCGCGAACCACAGCCGCATCCGGACCTCGGGGTCCGCCAAATCCACGTCCAGGGCCTTCTCCACCTGCGCGATCCGGTGCCGGACGCTGTTGCGGTGCACGCCCAGCTCGGCGGCGGTCGGTTCCCAGCCCCCGTGGTGGGCCAGCCACGTCCGCAGCGTCAGCACCAGCTGCCGGTCCTGGGCCCGGTCCAGCGCCACCAGCGGCTCCAGGGCCTTCTCCGCGAACCCGCGCGAGGCACCCGCGTCCAGCAGCGCGTCGAAGTCCAGCGGCTCGCTCCCCGCCGTGATCGGCCGGCCGAGCGCGGAAGCCCGCGAAAGCAGCAGCTCCACCTCGGCCCAGGCCGAAGCCGCCCGGGAAGCCGGCACCGGCGAACCCACGGCCGCCAGCCAGCCGTGCTCGCGCAGGTCCGCCAGCACCGGAAGCGAAACGGCCCCGGCAACGGCCACGAACGAAGGCCCGGGCAGCACCGAGACCAGGGGCGTGTCCAGCCGCGCCCGCAGCCAGTCCGGGCGCTGGGCCACCTCGTCCGGGCCACGCCGGTACGCCGCCCCCGCGACCAGCCGGATCACCTCCGACCCCAGCAACGACCGGGCCACCTCCCCGGGCGACGTCCGGCCGAGCAGCAGGCCGGTGGCCGCCGCGCCCAGCTCGGCGGCGTCCGAGCCCGCGCGGCCGACCAGGCCGAGCAGGGCCGCGCCGACGGCGAGGATCGCCCGGTCGGCACCTTCGAGCCGCCGGGGCCGGCCGACGACCACCAGGTGCGACGCCGTTGCTTGCGGGTACACCGGCTGGACGACGACGAACCCGCCGCCGGCCTCGGTCGTCGCGCTCCGGATCCCGCTGCCCGCCCGCACGGTCGCCATCAGCTCCCGCACCGGGAGCGGCAGCGGCACGGGCGCGTCGTGCGCCGCGGCCAGGACGTCCCCGGCGCCGACCAGGGCGACCCAGGACCGCAGCACGTCCGCCAGCGCCGACGTCAGCTCGCCGAGGCCGCCGCCCGCCGCGCGGGTCAGCGTTTCGCGCGCCGCCGTGATCCGCCGCTGGTCCCGCTGCCCGGCCTCGGTCAGCGCGACGGAGACCGCCCGGTTGACCGCCAGGAACGGCGTGCGCGACGGCACCACCAGCAACGGCAGCCCGTGGCGCGCACAGGCCCGGCGCAGGGGCTCCGGCAGGGTCTCGTGCACCGATGGGGTGAGGCCGAAACCCAGCGCCGTCACGCCGGCGTCCCGCAGCCCGAGCACGTACCGGTCGATCCGCCCGGGCAGGTTGACGCCCGCGGTGAGGATCAGCTCGCCGCCCACCAGGTACGGCGCGGGGTCCTGCAGCTCGCTGACGTGGGCCCAGCGCACGGGGAGGTCCAGCGCGCCCGGCCGCAGCGTCTCGGGGACGACCTCGAGCGCGAGCTCCCGGTTGCCGAGCACGTCCCGTAACGGGACATTCACCTCCGTGGACAAGAGATCCGGGATCGTGGCCATTTCATCCTCGGTCCGGTCGACATGGGGATGAATCGTCCCATGTCACCAGGGTGGCGGGCCACCCTACGGTGACCCGAAACGACGTGAGGAGGACACCGTGACCGGGGACTACGCCGTGATCGCGTTGTACATCGCGGGCATGCTCGGGGTCGGCTGGTACGGCCTCCGGCTCGCGAAGACGAAGTCCGACTACCTCGTCGCCGGGCGCCGGCTCGGCTGGTTCATGTACTCCGGCACGATGTCGGCCGTCGTGCTCGGCGGCGCGTCCACCGTCGGCGGCGTGAAGCTCGGCTACACCTACGGCATCTCCGGCATGTGGCTGGTCGTCAGCATCGGCGTCGGCATCCTCGTGCTGCACGCGCTGTTCGCGCGGCGGCTGGTGCGGCTGAAGGTCTACACGGTCGGCGAGATGCTCGACCTGCGCTACGGCGGCCGCACCAGCGCGGTGTCCGGCGTCGTCATGTGGGGCTACACCCTGATGCTCACGGTCACCTCGACGCTGGCGTTCGCGACCATCTTCAAGGTGCTCTTCGACCTGCCGAACTGGGCCGGATCGCGATCGGCGGCTCGATCGTGGTGCTCTACTCGGTGCTCGGCGGCATGTGGTCGATCACGCTCACCGACATCGCGCAGTTCGTCATCAAGACCATCGGCATCCTGGCGATCCTGCTGCCGGTCGCGATCAGCTCGGCCGGCGGCTTCTCCGGCATGAGCGAAAAGCTCGACGCGAGCTTCTTCGGCTTCACCTCGATCGGCACCGACACGATCATCACCTACTTCGTCATCTACACCTTCGGCCTGCTGATCGGCCAGGACATCTGGCAGCGCGTGTTCACCGCCCGCACCCCGGGGATCGCGACGTCCGGCGGCATCACCTCCGGCGTCTACTGCCTGGTCTACGGCCTGGCCGGCGCCCTGATCGGCACGGCGGCCCACGCGCTGTACCCAGATCTCGCGAGCGCGCAGGACGCCTTCGCGACGATCGTCGAGCGCCTGCTGCCGACCGGCGTCCGCGGCCTGGTGCTGGCCGCCGCGCTCTCGGCGATGATGTCGACCGCGAGCGGCGCGCTGATCGCCTGCTCCACCACCACGACGTCGGACCTGCTCACCAAGCTCGGCCTCAAGAAGGGCGGCGAGGTCCGCCGCAACCGGATCGCCACGCTCGTGCTCGGGCTGATCGCGATCGGCATCGCGATGATCGTCGACGACGTCGTCAACGCCCTCACCATCGCCTACGACATCCTGGTCGGCGGCCTGCTCGTCGCGATCGTCGGCGCGTTGTTCTGGAGGCGCGGCACGCGGCAGGGCGCGTACGCGTCGATGGTCGCCGGCACGGTCTCCGTGATCGCCTTCATGATCATCGACGGCGTCGACGCCAACACCCCGATCTACTGGGGCCTCGGCGCGAGCCTGGTCGTGTACTTGGCCGTCAGCTTCGCCACGCCTCGCACATCCGACTCGATTCTTTCCCTTTGGACCCGCCGGCTCAACGGCGAAGACACCACCACCGAGACCCGGGAACAGGAGCCCAGCAGTGTCTGACATCGGACCCCTCGACTCGTCGCGCGTCCCCCGGTTCGCCGGCTTCGCGACCTTCGCGCGGCTGCCGCGCATCGACCAGGTCGCCCACGCCGACGTCGCCGTCGTCGGGGTGCCCTTCGACTCCGGCGTGTCCTACCGGCCCGGCGCGCGGTTCGGCCCGGCGGCCGTGCGCGAAGCGAGCCGGCTGCTGCGGCCGTACCACCCGGCGCTGGACGTCTCGCCCTTCGAAGAGAAGCAGGTCGTCGACGCCGGCGACATCGCGGTCAACCCGTTCGACATCGGCGAAGCGATCGAGACACTGCAACAGGAAGCCGAAGCGCTGCAGGCGAACGGGACGCGGCTGGTGACCGTCGGCGGCGACCACACGATCGCGCTGCCGCTGCTGCGGGCCGCGGCGAAGCAGCACGGACCCGTGGCCCTGCTGCACTTCGACGCGCACCTCGACACCTGGGACACCTACTTCGGCGAGCCGTACACCCACGGCACCCCGTTCCGGCGGGCGGCGGAGGAAGGCATCCTCGACACGAGCGCGCTCTCGCACGTCGGCACGCGCGGGCCGCTCTACGGCAAGCGGGACCTCGAAGAGGACCGGCGGCTCGGCTTCGGCATCGTCACCTCCGGCGACGTCCTGCGCCGCGGCGTCACCGAGACCGTCGACGCGCTGCGGCAGCGCATCGGCGACCGGCCGCTCTACGTCTCGGTCGACATCGACGTGCTCGACCCGGCCCACGCGCCCGGCACCGGCACCCCGGAGGCGGGCGGGATGACCAGCCGCGAGCTGCTCGAAATCCTGCGCGGCCTGCGCGATCTCAACCTGATCGGGGCCGACGTCGTCGAACTGGCCCCCGCTTACGATCACGCCGAGATCACCGCCATCGCGGCCTCCCACGTCGCCTACGACCTGGTGAGCCTGCTGTCCCTGAGGAAGAGCGCATGACGCGCATCGGCGGCGACGTCGTCGTCGAAACCCTCCGCGCGCTGGGCGCCGACACCGTGTTCGGCCTGCCGGGCCAGCACGCGCTGGGCCTGTTCGAAGCGCTGCGGCGGGCCGGCGACCTGCGCGTGATCAGCGGGCGCGTCGAGAACAACCTCGCCTTCGCCGCCGACGGGTACGCCCGCGCCCGGCTCGCGGCGAACCCCGACGGCCCGGTGCCGGTGACACCGCTGGTCGTCTCCACCGGCCCGGGCGCGCTGCTGACGTTGGCTTCCCTGCAGGAGTCCCGGGCCGCGTCGGTGCCGGTGCTCGGGATCTCCAGCCAGGTCCCGGTCGCCGGGCTGGGCGGCGGCCGCCACGGTTACCTGCACGAACTGCCCGACCAGCAGGCGAGTTTCCGGGACGTCGTGAAGTCGGTGCACGTCGTGCGGCGGGCCAGCCAGGTCCCCTCGGCGCTGCGGGAGGCGTGGACGTCGGCGGCGACCGCGCCGTACGGCCCGGTGTGGGTCGAGATCCCCCAGGACGTGCTGCTCGGCCCGGCCGGGGTCCCGCCGATCACGTCGGTGGCGGCCGCTCCCCCTTTGCTGGAACCCCTTCCGGAGCTGGTCACGGCGGCGGCCGAGCTGCTCGGCTCGGCGTCGAACCCGGTGCTCCTGGCCGGTGGTGGGGCGTTGCGGTCCGGCGCGCACGCCGAGCTGACGGCCCTGGCCGAAGCCCTGCGCGCCCCGGTGATCTCGACCTTCGGCGGCAAGGGCGTCTTCGGCTGGGACCACGACCTGTCCGGCCGGTCGTGGCTGGAGGACTGGCACACCACGGAGTTCCTCGCTTCCGCGGATGTCCTGCTGGTGCTCGGCTCCGGGCTCGGCGAGCTGTCCAGCAACTACCGCGAGTTCTCCCCGCGCGGCCGGGTGATCCAGGTCGAAGCCGACCTCGGGAAGCTGGAGTCGAACTACCCGGGCCTCGGCATCCACGCCGATGTCCGGCTCACGCTGCAGGCGCTGTTGGAGTGGGTGCCGATGCGGCCGTCCGACGGCCGGGCGGAAGCCGCCGTTTCGGGGTTGCTGTCCCGCGTCGAGTCGCGATTGGACGGTCAGGACCTGGCCGTCGAGCGCAAGCTGATCGACGACATCCGCGCGGCGCTTCCCGACGGCACGCAGACGTTCTGGGACATGACGATCGCGGCGTACTGGGCCTGGTCGGCGTGGAACCCCGAGGGCGCGCCGATCCACACGGCACAGGGCGCGGGCGGCCTGGGGTACGGCCTGCCCGGCGCGCTCGGCGGCGCGGCCGCGGGCGCTGCCACCTTGGCCGTCTCCGGTGACGGCGGCGCGATGTACGGCGTCGCCGAGCTGGCCACCGCGGTGCAGCACGGTCTCGACGTCACGTGGCTGGTCGTCGACGACGGCGGCTACGGCGTCCTGCGCGAGTACCTCACCGGCGCCTTCGGCCACACCCCGGCCACCGAGCTGGCCCGCCCCGACTTCGTGGCGCTGGCTTCGTCGTTCGGAGTGCGGGCGACGCTGTCCACTTCGGACAGCGTCGGTGCGGACCTGGCGAAGGCGCTGCGCACGCCCGGGCCGTCCGTGGTCGTCCTCCCCGTCCTGCTGAAGCTGTTCGCGCCGACCCACCTGGAGCAGGCATGACCCGCACGCTCGACCTGACCGACCCGGCGAAGTGTTCGGCACCAGCACCGTCGCACGTGATGACGCGGTTCGCCTAGACGCCGTCGGCCGCCCTTCCTTCCGGACGAGCGCCGACCGCCTCGACTATCGGCCGAGGCCTGGCCTGCGCCCCAATGTGGCATTGGGTGCGTCCCACGCACCCAATGTGGCATTGGGTGCGTCCCACGCACCCAATGTGGCGCTTGAAGCCGGGGCCGCCTTGGGGCGCTCGTCAGTGGCGGTTGGCGTCCTTGCGGGCAGGCTCCGAAGGTGCGCCGAGGCGGCCCGAGGCCCACTCCGTCACGCGGCGGGCCACGTCCTGCGCCGTCAGGCCGATGCGCCCCAGGACCTCGTCGCGGCTGCCCAGGTCGTGGAACGTCTGCGGCACCGCCAGGTCCCTCAACGGCACATCGCACTCCGCGTCGCGGAACATCGCCGCCAGTGCCGAGCCGAAGCCGCCGTGGCGGCCGCTGTCCTCCACCGTCACCACCAGCTTGTGCTGGGACGCCAGCGCCACCAGCTCGGCCGGGACCGGCAGCACCCAGCGCGGGTCGACCACCGTCACGCCGATGCCCTGGTCGGCGAGCCGGTCCGCCGCCGCCAAGCCCAGCGTCGCGAACGGGCCGACCGTCACCAGCAGCACGTCGGCACCTTCGACCGGGCGGCGCAGCACGTCGACCGTGCCCATCCGCTCGACCGCCGCGACGTCCGAGCCGACCTTGCCCTTCGAGAAGCGCAGCGCCGTCGGGCCGTCGGACACCGCCACGGCCTCGCGCAGCTCCTCCCGCAGCGTCGCCGGGTCGCGCGGGGCGGCCACGCGCATGCCCGGCACCATGCCCAGCAGCGACAGGTCCCACATGCCGTGGTGGCTCGGGCCGTCCGGGCCGGTGATGCCGGCGCGGTCCAGCACCAGCGTCACGGGTAGGCGGTGCAGCGCGACGTCCATCAGCACCTGGTCGAACGCGCGGTTGAGGAACGTCGAGTAGATCGCGACGACCGGGTGCCGCCCGCCCATCGCCAGCCCGGCGGCCGACGTCACCGCGTGCTGCTCGGCGATGCCGACGTCGTACCAGCGGTCCGGGAACGCCTCGGCGAACTTGTCGAGGCCGGTCGAGCGCAGCATCGCCGCGGTGATCGCGACGACGTCCTCGCGCTCGGCGCCGATCTTCGCCAGCTCGTCGCCGAACACGCCGGTCCAGCTCGGGCCCTTCACCGGCGGCAGCCCGGTCTCCGGGTCGATCGGGTCGGTCTGGTGCATCTGGTCGTGCTCGTTGTTGACCGCGGGCGCGTAGCCGTGGCCCTTCTCGGTCACCACGTGCACGATCACCGCGCCGCCGAACGTCTTCGCGCTGTGCAGGGCCTTCTCGAGCGCCACCTGGTCGTGGCCGTCGACCGGGCCGAGGTACTTCAGGCCGAGGTCGGAGAACATCGCCTGCGGGCTCAGCGCGTCCTTCAGCCCGGCCTTCGCGGCGTGCAGCGCGGCGTAGATCGGCTTGCCGACGACCGGGGTGTGCTTGAGGATCTCGCGGCCGCCGTCGAGCAGCCGCTCGTAGCCGGGCTGCAGGCGCAGCGCCGCGAGGTGGTCGGCGAGGCCGCCGATGGTCGGCGAGTAGGAGCGGCCGTTGTCGTTGATGACGATGACGACCGGGCGCTCGCGGTGCGCGGCGATGTTGTTGAGCGCCTCCCAGCACATGCCGCCGGTGAGCGCGCCGTCGCCGACGACGGCGACCGCGTGCCGCTCGCCACCGTCCAGGGCGAACGCCTTCGCCAGGCCGTCCACATAGGACAGCGCGGACGAGGCGTGGCTGCTTTCGACCCAGTCGTGGTCACTCTCCGCGCGTGACGGGTAACCGGTGACCCCGCCGGTCTGGCGCAGGCGGTCGAAGCCGTCCGCGCGGCCGGTGACGATCTTGTGCACGTAGGCCTGGTGCCCGACGTCCCACACGACCGCGTCGCGTGGCGAATCGAAGACGCGGTGCAGCGCGAGGGTCAGCTCGACGACGCCGAGGTTCGGCCCCAGGTGCCCGCCGGCGCGGCGGACCTTGTCGACGAGGAAGTCCCGGATCTCGGCGGCCAGTTCGCCGAGGTCCTCGACACTCATGCGCTTCAGGTCCGCCGGTCCGTTAACGGACTCCAGCAACGTCACTCGTCAACACCTCACTAGTTCGGCACGCCCCGCGTCCGGCCAGTCTACGGAGGACGGCCACCGCGCTTCCGCCCGCCGCGTCCGGCGTCACAGGCGGAGCGCGATCACACGTCATCTCCCGGGGTGAACCTCGTCTCGCGGTCGTGCTGTGGCGGTCACGCGGGGTGGCCATGAAGAATGGGGTAATGGCGGACTTCTTCATCGGCGGCGACTGGGTGGACGCGATCGGCGGCGGCCGGCGGGAGATCCGCTGCCCGGCCGACGGATCCCTGGTCGCGACGGTCGCCGAGGGCACCGCCAAGGACACCGAGGCCGCGATCGCGGCGGCGCGCCGGGCGTTCGACACCGGCCCGTGGCCCGGCACGCCCGCGCACCTGCGCGGCGACCTGCTGCTGCGCACCGCGGAGCTGCTGGACCGCGACGCGGAGGCGTTCGCCCGCGCCGAGTCGCTCGACACCGGCAAGCGCCTGGTCGAGAGCCGCTACGACATGGCCGACATCGCCGCCTGCCTGCGCTACTTCGGCAAGCTCGCGGCGCAGGACGCGGGCCGCGTCGTCGACACCGGCAACCCGGACGCGGTCAGCCGGATCGTGCACGAACCGGTCGGCGTCTGCGGGCTGATCACGCCGTGGAACTACCCGCTGCTGCAGACCGTGTGGAAGATCGCGCCGGCGCTGGCCGCCGGCAACACGTTCGTGCTCAAGCCCAGCGAGCTGACGCCGCACACCTCGATCCTGTTCCTGAAGCTGCTCACCGAGGCGGGCCTGCCCGCGGGCGCCGGGAACCTGGTGCTGGGCGCGGGCGCGGAGGTGGGCGCGCCGCTCGCGGAACACCCGGACGTCGACCTCGTGTCGTTCACCGGCGGGCTCGCGACCGGCAAGGTGATCGCCGCCGCGGCGGCGGCCACGGTCAAGAAAGTGGCCCTGGAGCTGGGCGGGAAGAACCCGAACGTGGTCTTCGCCGACGCCGATTTCGAGACGGCCGTCGACTACGCGCTGACCGCGGTGTTCCTGCACTCGGGCCAGGTGTGCTCGGCGGGCGCGCGGCTGATCGTGCAGCGGGAGTGGCACGACGAGTTCGTCGCCGAGCTGGTGCGCCGGGCCGAGCGGATCCGCCTCGGCGGGCCGTTCGACACCCACGCGGAAACCGGACCATTGATCTCGGCGGCGCACCGGTCGAAGATCGAGGCCTACGTGGCCGCGGCGCTGGCCGAGGGAGCGGTGCTGCGCACGGGCGGCCGCCGACCGGACGATCCCGCGCTGGCCGACGGCTTCTACTACCTGCCGACCATCCTGGACCAGGTGAAACAGGGTTCGTCGGCGGTCATCGACGAGTCGTTCGGGCCGGTGCTGACGGTCGAGACGTTCACCGACGAGGACGACGCCGTCCGCATCGCCAACGACACCCACTACGGCCTGGCCGGGGCGGTGTTCACCCAGGATGCGGGGCGCGCCCAGCGGGTGGCCGGGCGGTTGCGCCACGGCACGATCTGGATCAACGACTTCCACCCGTACCTGCCGCAGGCCGAGTGGGGCGGTTACAAGCAGTCCGGGTTCGGCCGCGAGCTGGGCCCGACCGGGCTGGGCGAGTACACCGAGGTCAAGCACATCTACCAGAACCTGCGGCCGGCGCCGCAGCGCTGGTTCGCCGGCTGAGCGGGATCCCTCGATCGGGATCCCCCGATCGGCCCAGCGCGGAAACGTGCTCGGAAAGCCGTTTGCGGCGTTTTATGCTGCGGGGCGTGACGCGGACTTGGCGGATTCCCCGGGCGGTGGCGGCGGGGGTCGCCGGCCTCGGGGTGATCACCGGGCTGACCCTGCGGACCGCCGAGTACCCGGGGATGCTCCCACCGGGCACGCCGGACCCGGAACTGGCGCTGGGCCTGCGCCTGGTCTGCGCGGCGGCGGTGCTCCTGGCGGCCACGCTGGCGTACCTGACGTTCGCGCGGCGCCAGGACGAGCCCCTGGCCGTGGCGAGCCTCCCGGGCCTGGTGGTGACGGGCGTGATCCTCCGGCACCTGGTGGTGACGCTCCCGGGAGTGACCCGCCTCCAGCCGGCGGCGCGGGTGGCGCCGGGGGCGGGCGCGTGGGTGCTGCTGGTGTCGGGCATCGCGATGACGGCGGCGGGCCTGGCGGCGGCGTTCGCGGTGCGCCGGGCAGCCTGAAGGAAGTCATGCCCGCCGCAGTGTGACGGTCACCACCGACAGAACTCAGGACAGCAGCGCCACGCACTCCACGTGGTGGGTCATCGGGAAGGCGTCGAACGCCCGCAGGTCCGTCAAGCCGTAGCCGTGCGAAGTGAAGGTCGCCAGGTCGCGGGCCAGTGCCGCGGGGTCGCACGCGACGTAGACGATGCGGTCCGGCGCACCCGCCACGATCGACTCCACCACCGCCTTGCCCGCCCCCTTGCGCGGCGGGTCCAGCACCACGACGTCCACCGGCTTCGCGGCGTCCGCCAGCACGTGCTCGACGCGCCCGGCCTGCCACGCCACCTGCGGCAGGTCGGCCAGGTTCTTTTCGCCGTCGGCGACCGCGCGCCGGCCGGACTCGATCGCCAGCACCCGGCCCGACGAGCCGACCTGCGAAGCCAGCACCGATGCGAACAGCCCGACCCCCGCGTAGAGGTCCCAGGCCGACCCGCCCGCGGGGGCCTCCGCCCACTCCGCCACGACCGCGGCCAGCGTCGACGCCGCCGCCGGGTGGACCTGCCAGAACCCGTGCGCGTCGAGGCGCCAGTCCCGGCCCGCCGCGTGCTGGACCGCCACGCCGCCGGCCAGCTGGCGCGCGCGGACCTTGCCCCGGACCGTCGACAGCTCCCGCACGTGCACGCCGCCGTCGCCGTCGCCGGTGACCTCGATCTCGCTGCCCGGCCGCCAGCGCCGCGCCAGGACGTCGTCGAGCTCGCCCGGGACCGCGATCGGACAGTCTTCGAGGGCCACCACCCGGTGGCTGTGGTGGGCGCGCAGCCCCGCGCGCCCGTCGCCGTCGGCGACGAGCCGGACGCGGCTGCGCCAATCCAGCGGACCGCCTTCGAGGGCCTCCACGACGACGTCCCGCTCGATGCCGGCCAGCCGTTGCAGCTGCTCCGCCACGACAGCGGCCTTCAAGTCGCGTTGGTACCCAGGAGAAGCGTGCTGCCAGTCGCAGCCGCCGCAGCCGCCCGGCACCGCGAGCGGGCACGGTGGCTCGACCCGGAATTCCGACGCCGAAAGCACCTCGATCGCGTCGCCACGGCAGAACGAACCGCCGTTGTCCTCGGTGACCTCGACGCGGACCTGCTCGCCCGGCAGCGCGTGCCGGACGAACACGACGCGGCCGTCGGCACGCGCGACGCAGTGGCCGCCGTGCGCCACCGCGCCGACCTCGACCTCGAGGACCCGGCCCAGCCAGCTCGTCATTCTGCGGGCTCCTTGGGCTTCGGCGCCGTGACCGGCTTTCCGTTGGGCGAGAAGCCGCGGCGGACGTCGCCGGCCGCGGGCCGCTCGGTGCGGACACGTTCGGCCGCCTTGGCCGAGGACTCCAGCTGCCACGGCACGCTCGCCACGATCACGCCGGACTGGAACAGCAGGCGGCCCTTGAGCCGCAGCGCGCTCTGGTTGTGCAGCACCTGTTCCCACCAGTGCCCGACCACGTACTCCGGGATGAACACCGTGACCACGTTGCGCGGGTTGTCGCCGCGCACGCGCTTCACGTAGTCCAGGACCGGTTTCGTGATCTCGCGGTAGGGCGACTCGACGACCTTCAGCGGCACCTTGAAGTTGTGCGCGTCCCACTCGGCGGTCAACCGCCGGGTGTCCGCGTCGTCCACGTTGACCGTCACGGCTTCGAGGACGTCCGGCCGCATCGCCTTGGCGTAGGCCAGCGCGCGCAGCGTCGGACGGTGCAGTTTGGACACCAGCACGATCGCGTGGTTGCGCGACGGCAGCACGGTCGGGGTGTCGCCGAGGTCCTTCAGCTCGTCGGCGACGCGGTCGTAGTGCTTCCGGATCGCCGTCATCAGCACGAAGATCGCGATCATCGCCGCGATCGCGATCCACGCGCCGAGCAGGAACTTGGTGATGAGCACGATCACCAGCACGACGCCGGTCATGGTCAGGCCGACCGCGTTGACCGTCTGCGAGCGCCGCATCCGCCGCCGCTTGGCGGGGTCGGTTTCCTTGGCCAGCAACCGGTTCCAGTGCCGGATCATGCCGGCCTGGCTCACCGTGAACGACACGAACACGCCGACGATGTAGAGCTGGATGAGGCGGGTGACCTCGGCGTCGAACGCGATGATCAGCACCAGCGCGAACGCCGACAGGAACAGGATGCCGTTGGAGAACGCGAGCCGGTCGCCGCGCGTGTGCAGCTGCCGCGGCAGGTAGCGGTCCTGCGCCAGGATCGAGCCCAGCACCGGGAAGCCGTTGAACGCGGTGTTCGCGGCCAGCAGCAGGATGATGCCGGTGGAGAAGGAGATGTAGTAGAACGCCGGCGGGAAGTCGGCGAACACGGCGTGCGCGATCTGCGCGACGATCGTCTTCTGCTCGTAGCCGGCGGGCGCGCCGGCGAGCTGCTCGGCCGGGTCCTCGGCGAACTTGACGTCGGTGATCGTGGCCAGCGTGATGATGCCGACCAGCATGGTCACCGCGAGCAGGCCCATCATCAGCAGCGTCGTCGCCGCGTTCTTCGACTTGGGCTTCTGGAACGCCGGGACGCCGTTGCTGATCGCCTCGACCCCGGTCAGCGCCGCGGCGCCGGAGGAGAACGCGCGCAGCACCAGGAACGCGTACGCCACGCCCGCGAAGGTCCCCTCGGCGTTCAAGGTGAACCCGGCGCTCTCGGCCTTCATCTCGGTGCCGGTGGCCGCCTGCACCAGGCCCCAGACGACCATGACCATGATGCCGATGATGAACCCGTACGTCGGGATCGCGAAGGCCTTCCCCGACTCCCGGATGCCGCGCAGGTTCAGCGACGTCAGCACGACCACGATCACGATCGAGGCCAGCACCTTGTGCTGCGCCACCCACGGCACGGCCGACCCGATGTTGGCCACACCGGACGAAGTGGACACCGCGACCGTGAGCACGTAGTCGACGAGCAGCGCGCTCGCCACGGTCAACCCGAACTTCCCGCCCAGGTTCGTGTTCGCGACCTCGTAGTCACCGCCGCCGCTGGGGTACGCGTGCACGTTCTGCCGGTAGGACGCGACGACGACGAGCATGACCAGCGCGACCATGATGCCGATCCACGGCGCCAGCGCGTAGGCGGACAGGCCCGCGACGCTCAGCGTCAGGAAGATCTCTTCGGGCGCGTACGCCACGCTCGAGAGCGCGTCGGACGCGAAAATCGGCAGCGCGATGCGCTTCGGCAGGAGCGTGTGAGCGAGCCTGTCACTGCGGAACGGACGTCCGAGGACCAGGCGTTTCAGCACGGTCGGGAACTTCGACACCACGGAAGCCTAACGTTCCCCCGGCACGGTAGGTTCGGCGCTGGCATGTCGGGGTAGGTACGGACGGGTTAACCGCCGAAGAGGAGGCAGGGCGTGCACGTGGTGATCATGGGATGCGGCCGGGTAGGCGCGTCCCTGGCCGCTGCGCTGGAGCGGCTCGGCCACGAGGTGGCCGTCATCGACAAGAGCCAGCAGGCGTTCCGCCGGCTCGGCAGCGACTTCCACGGCCAGCAGGTCGTCGGGGTCGGGTTCGACCGCAAGGTGCTGATCGAAGCGGGCATCGAGCGGGCCGGCGCGTTCGCCGCGGTGTCCAGCGGCGACAACTCGAACATCATCTCCGCGCGGGTCGCCCGCGAGAACTTCGGCATCGAGCACGTCGTCGCGCGGATCTACGACCACAAGCGCGCCGCCGTGTACGAGCGGCTGGGCATCCCGACGGTGGCGACCGTGCCGTGGACCACCGACCGGTTCCTGCGCACGCTGCTGCCGGACGGCGTCGCGTCGGCGTGGCGGGACCCGTCGGGCAACGTCGCGCTGCTGCAGCTGCCGCTGCACGAGGGCTGGGTCGGGCACTCCGTCCGGTCCCTGCAGGAGGCGTCCGGCGCGCGGGTGGCGTTCATCGTGCGCTTCGGCACGCCGGTGCTGCCGGACGGCAAGACGATGGTGCAGGACGGCGACGACGTGTGGGTGGCCGCGCGCTCCGGCACCGTCAGCGACGTCACGAGCGTGGCGCAGCGCGAACCGGAGGACGAGGACTGATGCGGGTCGCGATTGCCGGGGCGGGCGCTGTCGGCCGCTCCATCGCCAACGAGCTGATCGACGGCCGCCACCAGGTGATGCTCATCGAGCGGGAGGCCGACCAGTTCGAGCCGCAGACCGTCGAGCAGGCCGACTGGGTGCTCGGCGACGCCTGCGAGGTGTCGATCCTGGAGGAGTCCGGGATCGAGCAGTGCGACGTCGTGATCGCCGCGACCGGCGACGACAAGGCGAACCTCGTCGTGTCGCTGCTGGCCAAGACGGAGTTCGCGGTGCGCCGGGTGGTGGCGCGGGTGAACAACCCGGCCAACGAGTGGCTGTTCACCGACGCCTGGGGCGTCGACGTCGCGGTGTCGACGCCGAGGATGCTCGCCGCGATGGTCGAGGAGGCGGTCAGCGTCGGCGACCTGGTGCGGCTGATGACGTTCCGGCAGAGCAACGCGAACCTCGTCGAGCTGACGCTGCCGGCGGAGACCCCGCTGGCCGGCAAGCCGGTGAGCGAACTTTCGCTGCCGCGCGACGCGGCTTTGGTGACCATCCTGCGCGGCGACCGCGTGATCGTGCCGCAGCCGGAGGACCCCCTGGAGCCGGGCGACGAGCTGCTGTTCGTCGCGACGGCGGACGTCGAGCCGGAGATCCGGACGGCACTGGGCTACTGAATTCGGTCACGACGAAGGCCCCCGGCTCGCGTGCCGGGGGCCTTTCTCGTGCCACTCGGGCCTCGAGGGCCGCGCCGCGACGTCATGAACGACTCGTTCATGACGTCCGACGAGGTGAAAGAGTCGTTCATGCCGTCGGAGCGAGCCCGCCCCACCGCCGGGCGAAAGGCGAAGGTCAGGCCTCGGGAGCCTGGGCGTACTTCTCGCGCAGCCGGGCTTCGACCTCGGCGTCGGTCTCCGGCTTGGGCTCGTCCTCCGCCTGCGCCTTCAGCCGCTTGTCCGACCGGCGCACCGCCCAGACCACCACCAGCAGGCCCAGCGCGTACAGCGGGTACCCCATCGCGATCTTCGCGAAGGCCAGCCAGCCGGTGTAGTCCTCCTGGTAAAGCCATCGCTGAACGACGAACCGGGCGGCGAACACGGCCGCCAGGGCCAGCGTCGCGATGTCGTAGCCGTAGCGGGACGGCTTGTCCTTGCGCCACGCCTGCCCGGTGCCGTTCAGCACGTTCCAGACGACGCCCGCGATCGGCCAGCGCACCACCACCGACAGCACGAAGATGCCGCAATACACCAGGCTCGCGTAGATCCCGAAGAGGAAGAACCCCTTCGCGGACCCGGTGCGGTAGGCGATGAACGCCGCGATCGCGACGCCGAAGAAACCGGAGATCGCCGGCTGCAGGGGCTCCTTGCGAACCACCCGGAGCACGGTGATCGCCACCGCGCTGCCCACCGACGTCCAGATGGCGGCGGTCAGGCCGAAGAAAGCGTTCGCGAGGACGAAGACGATCACCGGCACCGACGAGTAGATCAGGCCGGAGACGCCGCCCATCTGCTCGAGCAGGGTCGGCTGCGGTTCTTCTTCCGCGTCGGTCTTCTTCTCGCTCGGGGCGGGTTCAGTCACGATGGGTGATCAACTCACTGGGCTCTGGAGCTCGTAATAGGGGTTGTACAGCACCTTCTGGCCGTCACGCTCGGCCATCCGGCCGCGCACCTTGATCGTCCGGCCAGGCTCGATGCCCGGGATCCGGCGGCGGCCGAGCCAGATTAGCGTCACGCCCTGTGTCCCGTCGAACAGCTCCGCCTCCAGCGTGGCGGCTTCGTTCGTCGGGCAGAGCTCCACGCTGCGGAGTCTCCCCATCACGGTGACCTCTTCGCCGGAACGGCAGTCGCAGGCCCGCTGCGCGCCCTCGGCGCCGGACCTCATCGACATCTCGTCGGCGTCGAGCTCGTCGACGTCGCTGGTCAGCTTGCGTACCAGCCGGCTGAAGTAGCCGCCGTCTTTGGCGGACATAGGTGCTCCTGTGCTCCGGGGCCCCCGGCTAACTGCTTGCGGCCCGTGCGATTCCAGCGTACTGCGGTCCCCGCCAGGGAAACGCCTTTGCGCAAAGATCGCAACGTGACGTCCGCGATCAGAGTTCCCGCCGCGGTGCTGCTGCCCGGCACCGGCTCGGACGAGGTGTTCGTCCGGGCGGTCTTCGCCGGCCCGCTGCGCGCCCTCGGTGTCCCGCTCATCGCGCCACCGCCGCCGTTCGGTGCGGCCCTGGCCGAGGGTTACCTGGCGACCCTGGACGCGCTGGCGGACGAACACGGCGAACTGCTCGTAGGCGGCATTTCGTTCGGCGCCCACCTCGCCGCGGAGTGGGCGGTGGCCAATCCGGGCCGTTGCGGGGGCCTGCTGGCCGCGCTCCCGGCCTGGAACGGCCGTCCGGACCTGGCACCCGCATCGCTGGCCGCGACGGCGTCCGCCGATCTGGTGGCCGGAGCCGGGGTCGGCGCGGCGCTGGCGCAGACGGCGGGCAGCCCGGACTGGCTGCGGGCGGAGCTGGACCGGGCGTGGCGCCGCCACGGCGACGGGCTGGCGGCCGGTCTGCGCGTCGCCGCGGGCCGCCCGGCGCCGACGCTCGAGGCGCTCTCCGCACTGGCCGTCCCGGCCGGGATCGGCACGTGCACCGACGACCCGATCCACCCGGCGGAAGTCGCGTCGGAGTGGGCCCGGGCCCTCCCCCGCGCGGCGCTCGGGCAGACGACGCTCACGGCACTGGGCGCGGACCGCGAGTCCCTCGGCCGGGCGACCGTCCTGGCCTTCCTCCGCGCCCGGATGCTCTGAAGGCCACCATCAGGGCATCTAGTGCCCTGATGGTGGCCTTCAGAGGCTTGACTCAGCCCTGTTGCTGCTGGGCCGCGATGTGCTCGGCGACGGCTTCGGGCAGCGTGATCGTGAGCGGGGTGCGGACCGGCATCGGCGCGTCACCCCGGTCGACGATCGTGCGCCGCACGATCCCGCGCAGCACCTCCACCGCCGCCGCGGCCTCGGACTGCGGCCCGGCGATGACGCCGCGCAGCATCCAGCGCGGCCGGTCGATGCCGACGAAGCGCAGCGAGACGTCGCCGACGATGGCCGAGATCTCCAGGCCCCACACGCCGCGGCCGATGTTGACCTTGGCGCCGTCGGCCCGCAGCTGCTCGGCGAGCTCGGTGCTCACCTCGCGCCAGAGGCCGCCCGAGCGCGGCGCGGCGTAGGCGCTGACCGTGATCTGGCCCTGCTCGGTGACGACGTGCACGGCGCGCACGCCCCCGGTCTCGGGATCCATCTCGACCTGCACCTGGGATCCGTCGGGCACCGGCACCTTCACCGAGCCGAGGTCGATCCGCGGGACGCCGTCGTCCTCGAAGTCCGCGACGTCGAACGGGCCGTCGGAGACGTCCGACAGCTCCTCGTCCTCGTCGTACGCCCCGTCCTCGATCGTGTCGTCGGCCTCGGGCGCGGCGTGCCGTCCGGCGGGCCCGTCCTCGGTCCGCCGCTTGCGTCCGAAAATCCCCACTACTTCTCCGTTCCTTCCCCAGCCCCGGCGCTCGCGGCGAGCGCGTCTGCTCCCAGTGTGGCGTGTCCGCCCGTGGAGCCGTAGCCGCCGGCACCTCGTTCGGTGGCGTCGAGCTCGGCGACCTCGACGAACTCGGCGTGCTCGATCCGCTGCACGACCAGCTGGGCGATGCGGTCGCCGCGCGCGAGCTTCACCGGGTGCACCGGATCGTGGTTGATCAGGCAGACCTTGATCTCCCCGCGGTACCCCGCGTCGATCGTGCCCGGCGTGTTCACCACCGAGAGGCCGACCCGGGCCGCCAGGCCCGACCGCGGGTGGACGAACCCCGCGTAACCCGGGGGCAGCGCGATCGCGACACCGGTGCCGACCACCCCGCGTTCCCCGGGCTCGAGGACGATATCCGAGGTGGTGACGAGATCGGCGCCCGCGTCGCCCGGCCGGGCGTAGGCGGGCAGCGGGACATCCGGGTCGAGCCGGGAGAGGAGTACCTGAACGCTGGACACGGGCGGCGAGATTACTCTCTACCCGTGGGTGAATCTGCGAAGACGGCCGCGAGTGCCGCGGTCCGGCACTCCGAACGGCTCTACGTGCCGTGGTGGGGCTGGCCGCTGCCGGTGCTGGGCGCGATCCTGCTCGCGGCCGAGGTCGACATGGGCTACCCGGGCGTCC
This sequence comes from Amycolatopsis sp. cmx-4-37, assembly GCA_049998055.1. Lineage (GTDB taxonomy): Bacteria > Actinomycetota > Actinomycetes > Mycobacteriales > Pseudonocardiaceae > Amycolatopsis. The sequence goes on from JAEBEK010000001.1 coordinate 1,365,261, forward strand.
GGGCGTGGCTGCCGTACGTGATCGCGCTGCCGGTCGTCGTGGGGCTGATGCTGTCGCTGGGCCGGGCGAAGGTCCGCGTCACCGGCGGTGACGAGCCGGAGCTGTGGGTGGGCGACGCGCACCTGCCGCTGCGCTACGCCGGGCAGGTCGAGATCTTCGACAAGGACGCCAAGCGCAAGGCGCTGGGCCGCGACGGCGACCCGGCCGCCTACGTGCTGCACCGCGGCTGGGTGGGTCCGGTGGTGCGGATCACGCTCACCGACCCCGCCGACCCGACGCCGTACTGGCTGTTCAGCACCCGGCACCCCGAGCGCGTCGCCGAGCTGGTCAAGGGCGCCTGAGCCCGGCCCCGGACATGGGAAGGGGGCCGGCCTGCCGGCCGGCCCCCTTGTCCCCAGCGCGCTTCGAGCCTCCCCCTTCGTGCCCTCGAGGCTCTCCGCGTCTGTTCGTCCCCTGAATCCCTGTCCGAGATCCCGCGCGGTCAGGCGCAGTCGCGGCAGATCAGGCGTCCGCCGCTCTCCTCGGCCAGCCGGCTGCGGTGGTGCACCAGGAAGCACACGGAGCAGGTGAATTCGTCCGCCTGCTTCGGCACCACCTTCACGGTCATGTCCTCACCGGAAAGCCCGGAGAGATCCGCACCCGGCAGCTCGAAGTTCTCGGCGGTCGCGTCTTCGTCGACGTCGACGACGCCGGACTGGTTCTCGTTGCGCCGGGCCTTGAGCTCCTCCAACGAGTCTTCGGCCAGCTCGTCGGCTTCGCTGCGGCGCGGAGCGTCGTAGTCGGTAGCCATGTGTCCCTCACCCCTGCGATCAGCTTGTGTAGTCGTTTTCCCGGACCCCCGGGTGCGCCCGTGAGTCCGCCGTGCCGCTGGTCAACGTTCCAGGGCCGCTGTTTGTGCCCGACGGCCGAAGTGACCGAGGTCTCTTCTTTATGGGCCTCTTCCTGCGGCCGGAGCCCGGGAAGGGTAGCTCACGCCCGCGACGGTTCTGCAACGAGTCAGACATTGCCCGTAATTCGTCACCCGACAGGGGGAACCCGCAGGTAAGACGCGTCGTCGTCCATTGGGGTTGCCCGCGGGTGGAGAACTTCACCGGCGGCCCGTCTCCGCTTGCCCCGGCCGACCCCGCCGTGGTGCGATCGCCGCACGGGGAACCGGCGCGGGCGGGGCCCGCGACCACGCGCGCGGCGCGGCGAAACCGGCGGGGTGACCCGGGACGGTGGGTGCCGGCCGCAGCGCTAGGCTCATCGGCCACGACGGTGCCGGGTTCGCACCGGTCGGTTTCGGTGTTCGGGAAGGGACGGGCAGGTGGCGTCGGGGAACGGCATCGAGGACCGTGGGGCGCGGCCGTATCGCAAGCACAAGCCGCTGCCGGCGCTGATCGTCATCGGTGTGCTCGCGCTGGGCGCGATCGTCGTCTGGATCAACGCGGCCGTCGGCAAGGGCGACGTCGACGAGGCCGTCCGCTGCGACCCGGCCGCGAGCCCGCCGCCGGGGGTCACGTTCAGCACCCTCCCCCACACCGCCCTCGACGATCGCGCGCCGGCGCCGCCGGACAAGGTCGCCGTGAAGGTGCTCAACGCCTCCGGCACCCGCGGGCAGGGCGGCATCACCACCACTTCGCTCAAGGAGCTGGGCTTCACCGGCACCGGCGAACCGGCCAACGACCCCGCCTACGAGGGCCGCGAGGCCAAGTGCCGCGGCCAGATCCGGTTCGGCGAGAGCGGCATCACCGCGGCCCGGACGCTCAGCCTCGTGGCCCCGTGCGCCGAACTGGTCCAGGACAACCGCAAGGACGCGAGCGTCGACCTGGTCACCGGGACGCTCTTCGGGGACCTCCGGCCCCGCGCGGAGGCCCGCCAGATCCTCACCCAGCTCGCCGATTGGTCCAAGACCCACCAGGGCGGCGGTTCGAACGAGCAGTCGGCGGGGGCGAAGGCTCCGGTCATCGACCAGACGCTGCTGGCCTCGGCCCGCGACGTCGCCTGCTGAGCCGGCGCACCCGGCCCGCACCCGACAACCCGCGCCCGTCCCGCCAACCCGCGCGACACCCAACCCGCGCGCGTGGGGGCGCCCCCGATCTTCACGCTACCGGAGGGCACCGACAGTTTCGGCTGCTCGACGGCGCGAACGGGCCGTTCGCGACGCCCAAGGTCCCGGACCGGCCGTTCGCGACACCTGAGGCCTCGAAAGGGCCGTTCGCGACGCTCAAGGTCCCGGACAGGGGTACCCGCACCCTGCCCGCGCCGGGTCAGACCTCCGCCGCGCCGCAGTCCGCCAAGACCTTCCGCAGCGGGTCGGCGATCGACGGCGCCGCCGCGTACGTCGCGTCCGCGCCCAGCTCCGGCGCCGACCCCGGCAGGTGGACCTCCGCGCCCGCCTCCGCCGCGATCAGCGCCCCCGCCGCCCAGTCCCAGCGGTGCAGCCCGTGCTCGACGTACGCGTCGAGCCAGCCCGCGGCCACCGCGCACAGGTCCAGCGACGCCGCCCCGTTGCGCCGGATGTCCCGGACCCGCCCCAGCAGCTCCGCCGCGAACCGCGACTGCCGCGTCCGCCGGTGGGCCGAGTACGCGAAACCGGTCCCGACGAGCGTCAGCTCCAGCCGCGACGGCGCCGACACCGCCAGCCGGCGGCCGTCCAGGAACGCGCCCTGCCCGCGCGCGGCCGACCAGACGCGGCCGCTCGCCGGCTCCACCACCGCGCCGGCCACCGACTCGCCGCCGACCTGCGCCGCCACCGACACCCCGAACCACGGCAGCCCGTAGAGGAAGTTGACCGTGCCGTCGATCGGGTCGACGACCCACGTCACGCCGTCGCCGGCGGCCCCGCCGCCCTCCTCGCCCAGCACCGGCTCCCCCGGCCGCAGCGACGCCAGCCGCGCGCGCACCAGCCGCTCCGACTCGTGGTCCACCGCGGTCACCACATCGGTGTCGGCGGACTTCGTGTCCATGGCCACCGACCGCCCCCGCGCCATCCCCTCCCAGGCTTCGCGGACCAGCTCGGCGGCGTCCGTCGCGACCTGCACCGCGACGCTTTTCAGCAACGACTCGTCAACTCCCACGTCCGACATGTCACCACATCCGGTTAAAGTCTCCGAGGCAGGCTTCTGAATCGTGCGAGAAGGGACCACGTCCGTGGTGGAGGCGACCCGCCGAGGTTTCGGCATCGACATCGGCGGCAGCGGGATCAAGGGCGCCTTGGTCGACCTGGACAAGGGGCAGCTCATCGGCGACCGGATCCGGATCGAGACGCCGAAGCCGTCCACCCCGTCGGCGGTGGCCGACGTCGTGCACGACGTCGTGACGCAAGCGGGCTGGGACGGCCCGGTCGGCGTGACGCTCCCGGCGGTCGTCAAGAAGGGCGTCGCGCACACCGCGGCCAACATCGACAAGCAGTGGATCGGCACCGACGCCGACGCCCTCTTCGCCAAGCGCCTCGGCCGCGGTGTCGACCAGATCGCGATGCTCAACGACGCCGACGCGGCGGGCATGGCGGAGATCCGCTTCGGCGACCCGGTCGCGCGCAAGGGCGTCACCGCCCTGCTCACCTTCGGCACCGGTATCGGCAGCGCGGTGTTCCAGGACGGCAAGCTCGTCCCGAACACCGAGTTCGGCCACCTGGAGATCGACGGCCACGACGCGGAGAAGCGCGCGGCCGCCTCGGTGAAGGACAACGAGGGCCTCTCCTACCCCGAATGGTCCAAGCGCGTGCACCGTTATCTGACCGTGCTCGAAAACCTGATCTGGCCCGATCTGTTCATCGTCGGCGGCGGGGTCAGCAAGAAGGCCGAGAAATGGGTACCGCTGCTGGACATCCGCACTCCGGTGCTGGTGGCCACGCTGCAGAACAACGCCGGGATCGTGGGCGCCGCGGCGGCCGCGAGCGAGGGCATCCAGCACTAGATCCGGAGGCGATCCCGGCGCCGGGACGGGCCGGAGGGTGATCGCTCCGCGACGCATGCGCGTACCGTCGTTACAATGGAACACGGCCCACGGCTGCGGAGGCGAAAACCGCAGGCCGAGGCGTGTTCCCCGAATGTGAGGCAGCAGTGGCCCCCGTGCCGTTGCTCGTCATGATCGACCGCTGCGAAAGGGCGTAAGTGGCAGCCGCAAGAACCGCAACCCGAGGCGGGACGAAGACAGCGACCGCAGCCGGCGAGCCGGCCGAAGAGGCAGCCACCGGGACGGCGAAGCCTGCGGCCCGCAAGACCACCACGGCCAAGAAAGCTCCGGCCAAGAAGGCTCCGGCGAAGAAGCCCGCGACCAAGGGCGCCAAGGGCGAAGACGGCGACCCCGAAGGCCCCGAGGGTCTCGAGGAAGGCGAACTCGACTCGCCCGACCTGGCGGACCTGGAAGAGGTCGAGGTCGACGTCGTCGACGAAACGGTCACCGACGAGCCGGACGCCGCCGCGGCGGATGACGACGACGATGACGACGACGACGAAGAGACCCCGGCGCAGCGCCGTCGTGGCGCCGCGGCCGACAAGGCGGCGGCCGCCAAGAGCCCCGACAACCCGGACTTCGTCTGGGACGAGGAAGAGTCGGAGGCCCTGCGCCAGGCGCGCAAGGACGCCGAGCTCACCGCGTCGGCCGACTCCGTGCGTGCCTACCTCAAGCAGATCGGCAAGGTCGCGCTGCTGAACGCGGAGGAGGAGGTGGAGCTGGCCAAGCGGATCGAGGCCGGGCTCTACGCCGCCGAGCGCGTGCGCACCGCCGAGGAGGAGGGCGAGAAGCTCGTCACCCAGATGCGCCGCGACCTCAAGTGGATCGTGCGCGACGGCGAGCGCGCCAAGAACCACCTGCTGGAGGCGAACCTCCGGCTCGTGGTGTCGCTGGCCAAGCGCTACACCGGCCGCGGCATGGCGTTCCTGGACCTGATCCAGGAGGGCAACCTCGGCCTGATCCGCGCGGTGGAGAAGTTCGACTACACCAAGGGCTACAAGTTCTCGACGTACGCCACGTGGTGGATCCGCCAGGCGATCACCCGCGCGATGGCCGACCAGGCCCGCACCATCCGCATCCCGGTGCACATGGTCGAGGTCATCAACAAGCTCGGCCGCATACAGCGTGAACTGCTCCAGGACCTCGGCCGCGAGCCGACCCCGGAAGAGCTCGCCAAGGAAATGGACATCTCCCCGGAGAAGGTCCTGGAGATCCAGCAGTACGCGCGTGAGCCGATCTCGCTCGACCAGACGATCGGCGACGAGGGCGACTCGCAGCTCGGTGACTTCATCGAAGACTCCGAAGCGGTCGTCGCGGTGGACGCGGTGTCGTTCACGCTGCTGCAGGACCAGCTCCAGTCGGTGCTGCAGACGCTGTCCGAGCGCGAGGCGGGCGTGGTCCGGCTGCGCTTCGGCCTCACGGACGGCCAGCCGCGCACGCTCGACGAGATCGGCCAGGTGTACGGGGTGACCCGGGAGCGCATCCGGCAGATCGAGTCGAAGACGATGTCGAAGCTGCGCCACCCGTCGCGGTCCCAGGTCCTGCGGGATTACCTGGACTGAGTTTCCTTACGGGACAACAAGAAACCCCGCCACCCTCTCGGTGGCGGGGTTTCTTGTTTCGGGCGTTGCGAGTCAGGGCACGGCCAGGCCGCGTTCTCGCAGCGACTCTTCGACGCGCAGGCGTTCGATCTCGCGGTCCATGCCCTCGGGCAGCTCGGCGAGCCGGTGCGGGACGCCGATCTGGCGGCAGGCCTGGGTGAGCAGCTCGTCGTACGCCTGGCGCGTGCCGAACCGCCGCGCGGCCGGGGTGCCGGACGGGTAGCCGGCGAGCAGCCGGTGCACCCGCCGCAGGTCCGCGGCGACGCGTTCGATCGGCGGGCCTTGGGGTTCCAGAGGCTTCGCGCGCTTCTCGCGAAACCAGCGAAGCAGCTTCGGGACGCGTAGCGCACACCAGAACAGCACCGTGGGAGCGATGCAGACCACGGCGAACAGGATCAGGTTCGCGAGGACGCCGCCGGCGCCGGCCATGCACCGATGGTAAGCCCGCGACGCCCGCCCGGCAGACCCATTTTCGCCCGGTCGGTGTGATTGAAGGGTCAGCACGCGTGATTGAAGGGTCGACTCACGTGATTAGAGGGGTCGACACGGGACTGGCGCCGTGTCGACTCCTCAATCACGCGTGTCGACCTCGGGATCACGCGTGTCGACCCTTCCCTCACGGGAGTTCGGGGACCTCGGGGGGTGTTTCCTCGACGAGCCAGAGGACGCCCGCCGGGGGGAGCTGGAGGACCGCCGAGGCCGGCTGGCCGTGCCACGCGTCCTCCGTCGCCTCCACCTCGCCCAGGTTGCCGACGCCCGAACCGCCGTACGCCTCCGCGTCCGTGTTGACCACCTCGCGCCAGCGGCCCGCGGCCGGCAGGCCGACCCGGTAGTCGTGGTGCGGCGCGCCCGAGAAGTTCGCGATGCAGGCCAGCCGCGAACCGTCGGTGCCGATGCGCAGGAAGCTCAGCACGTTGCCGCTCGAGTCGTTCGCGTCGATCCAGCGGAAGCCGTCCGGCGACGTGTCCTGGCTGAACAGCGCCGGGCAGGTCCGGTACACCGAGTTCAGCGACCGCAGCAGGTCCTGCACCCCGCGGTGCAGCGGCTCGTCCAGCAGGTGCCAATCCAGCGACCGCTGCTCCGACCACTCGGACGGCTGGCCGAACTCGCCGCCCATGAACAGCAGCTGCTTGCCCGGGTGCGCCCACATGAACGCCAGCAGCGAGCGCAGCCCGGCCGCCTTGTTCCACGCGTCGCCCGGCATCCGGGTCCACAGGGATCCCTTGCCGTGCACCACTTCGTCGTGCGAAAGCGGCAGCACGAAGTTCTCGCTCCACGCGTACACGAGCGAGAACGTCATCTCGTTGTGGTGGTACGCGCGGTGGATCGGCTCGTGCGACAGGTACCGGAGCGTGTCGTGCATCCAGCCCATGTTCCACTTGAAGCCGAACCCGAGGCCGCCCAGGTGCGTCGGGCGCGTGACGCCCGGCCACGCCGTCGACTCCTCGGCCACCATCACGATGCCCGGGTGTCGCTTGTAGACGGTCGCGTTCAGCTCCTGCAGGAACTTCACCGCGTCCAGGTTCTCGCGGCCGCCGTACTGGTTCGGCAGCCACTCCCCTTCGTTGCGGGAGTAGTCGAGGTAGAGCATCGACGCGACCGCGTCCACGCGCAGGCCGTCGAGGTGGAACTCCTCGATCCAGTACAGCGCGTTGGCGACGAGGAAGTTGCGGACCTCGTTGCGGCCGAAGTCGAACACGAGCGTGCCCCAGTCGGGCTGCTCGCCGCGACGCGGGTCCGCGTGCTCGTACAGCGCGGTGCCGTCGAACTTCGCCAGCGCCCAGCTGTCCTTCGGGAAGTGCGCGGGCACCCAGTCGACGAGCACGCCGATCCCCCGCTGGTGCAGGCGGTCGACGAAGTAGCGGAAGTCGTCCGGGGAGCCGAACCGGGACGTCGGCGCGTAGTACGACGTCACCTGGTAGCCCCACGAGCCGCCGAACGGGTGCTCCGACACCGGCAGCAGCTCGACGTGCGTGAAGCCGGTTTCGACCACGTAGTCGCCGAGCTGGTCGGCCAGCTCGCGGTAGTCGAGCCCGGGCCGCCACGAGCCGAGGTGGACCTCGTAGACGCTCATCGGCGCCGCGGCCCACTCGGTCGCCTCGCGCTGGGCGACCCACACGTCGTCGTCCCACAGGTGCGCGGAGGTGGTGACGACCGACGCCGTCGCGGGCGGGTGCTCGGTGCCGAACGCCATCGGGTCGGCCTTCTCCTGCCAGTTCCCGTCGGCGCCGAGGATCCGGAACTTGTAGCAGGAGCCGGCACCGACCCCCGGCACGAAGATCTCCCAGACACCCGACGAGCCGAGCGAGCGCATCGCGTGCCCACGGCCGTCCCAGCCGTTGAAGTCGCCGATCACGCGGATGCCGCGGGCGTTCGGCGCCCAGACCGCGAACGACGTCCCCTCGACGACGCCGCCCGGCGTCTCGTACGAACGGACGTGCGCGCCGAGCGCCTCCCAGAGCCGCTCGTGCCGGCCCTCGCCGATCAGGTGCAGGTCCAGTTCGCCGACCGTGGGCAGCCAGCGGTACGGGTCGTCGGCGGTGACGGAGTGCCCGTCGTAGTCGATCTCCAGCCGGTAGTCGCCGGGGTGCTCCGGCACCGCGACGGCGAACAGCGCGTCGATCACCGGCTCCATCGGGTGCCGGTCCTCGCCGATGCGCAGGGCGACGGCCTTCGCGCCGGGCAGCAGCGCCCGGGCCACGAAGCCCTTGCCCACCGCGTGCACGCCCAGCACCGAGTGCGGGTCGTGGTGCGAGCCGGCGAGCAGCCGGTCGATGTCCGCGGCCGCCGGGGCCGCGGCCGGGAGTCCTTCCGGAACCGCGTTCACGGCGTCATCCCTCTCCGTTGGTGATCCGGGCGATCGAGGCGAGGGGCACGCCCAGCCAGTCCGGCCGGTTCGCGTGCTCGTAGCCCACCTCGTAGACCGCCTTGTCCAGTTCGAAGGCGCGCAGCAGCTCGCCTTGTTCGCGCGGGTCGGCCGCGACCGCGGCGTAGCCCTCGCAGAACGCCGCCCGGTTGCGCTGCGACCACTCCATCGCCCGCTCGGCCAGCGCCGGCTCGTCCGGCTGGCCCACCAGCATCTGCTGGGCCGCGTAGTCGAACGACCTCAGCATGCCCGCCACGTCGCGCAACGGCGACCGCAGCGCGTGGCGCTCCTCGACCGGGGCCGCCGGTTCGCCCTCGAAGTCGATCAGCAGCCAGCCGGTGACCGTCCGCAGCACCTGGCCGAGGTGCAGGTCGCCGTGGACGTACTGCATGGTCACCGAGCCGGTGGGCAGGGTGCGCAGCGTCTCGAACGCCGCCCGCAGCGCCGGGGCGTGCGCGGCCAGCTCCGGCACCCGGCCGGCGACGGCGTCGAGCCGGGAGACCATCGCCTTCCTCGAGCGCTCGAGCTCCTCGGCGTCGACCGCCTCGGTGCCGAGGGCCTCGGCCAGGTCGGCGTGCACCTCCGCCACCGCGCGCCCGAGCCGCTCGGCCTCGCCGGCGAAGTCGCCGCCGACCTCTTCGGCGTGCAGTTCGGGCGCGGCCATCAGGTCGCGGACGCTGGTGGTCGCCATGGCCCAGCCGTCGACGGCGTCCGCGACGAACTGCTGGAGCATGCCGACCGTGGTCGGCTCCCCGTCGAGGTCGCCGGTGATCGAGCCGAGCGGCTGCGCGATGTGCTTGCTGCCGACGCCCTGCAGCGCGCGGTGCAGCAGCAGGTCCTTGTTCTTGCCCGGCGTCAGCTTCCGGAACAGCTTGAGGATGTACTGGCCGCCGTAGACCAGGGACGTGTTGCTCTGCTCCGACGTGATCGGCCGCGCGCGCAGGCCGGTCTCGAGCTCGACGCCCGGCTCGTGCTCGAACACGAGCGAGCCGGCCCGGCCCCCGCGCGCCATGAGGTCCAGCAGCACCCCGGTGACGTCGAGGTCGCCGGACGCCTCGTAGGCGTTGAGGTCGCCGACGGCACCGATCCAGCTGCTGGACGCGATCTCCGGCGGGTGCGTCCGCCGGCCCACGAGCAGCTGGTACGGCTCGCGCCGATCGTCCTGGGCGACCTCGACGACCACGTGCAGCAGCTGCGGGTCGCCTTCGACCAGCTCGGTCACGCCGAGCGGCCGGACACCGGTCACCGGCCGGTCCTTGCCGGCGAACCAGCGCTGCTCCGGCAGCCAGTGCTTAAGGTCGCCGATCAGGTCGTCCACCAGCTCACGCGGGTCGGACACGGGACTCACCTCGCTTCGCCTTCGTCTCCCGGGCTCGTCAGCTGGAACCAGTAGAAGCCGTGCCCCGGCAGCGTCAACAGGTACGACAGGTCCCCGACGCTGGGGAACCGCACGCCACCGGTGAGCTCCACCGGCGTGCACCCGCGGTGCGCGGACAGATCCAGCTCCACCGGCTGCGGGAACCGGGAGAGGTTGTTCACGCAGAGCACGACGTCTTCGCCGCCGTCCGGGCGCCGCCACTGGCGCTTGTAGGCCAGCACGCTCGGGTTGGACCCGCCGAGGTCGACGAACTCGCCTTCGGCGAACGCGTGGTGCTGCTTGCGCACCTCGATCATCCGGCGGGTCCAGTTGAGCAGGGAGGACGCGTTGTTCGACTGCGCCTCGACGTTCAGCCCCTGGTAGCCGTACACCGGGTCCATGATCACCGGCAGGTAGATCCGGCCGGGGTCGCAGGCCGAGAACCCGGCGTTGCGGTCCGGGGTCCACTGCATGGGGGTGCGCACCGCGTCACGATCGCCGAGCCAGATGTTGTCTCCCATGCCGATCTCGTCACCGTAGTACAGAACGGGCGATCCCGGCAGGGACAGCAGCATCGCCGTGAAGAGCTCCTGCTGGTTGCGGTCGTTGTCCAGGAGCGGGGCCAGCCGCCGGCGGATGCCGATGTTGGCCTTCATCCGCGGGTCCTTGGCGTACTCCGTGTACATGTAGTCGCGCTCTTCGTCGGTGACCATCTCGAGGGTCAGCTCGTCGTGGTTGCGCAGGAAGATGCCCCACTGGGTGCCGCTGGGGATCTCCGGGGTCTGGGTCAGGATCTCCGAGATCGGGAACCGCGACTCCCGCCGCACCGCCATGAAGATGCGCGGCATCAGCGGGAAGTGGAAAGCCATGTGGCACTCGTCGCCGCCGACCGCCGGGTCGCCGAAGTACTCGACGACGTCCGACGGCCACTGGTTGGCCTCGGCGAGGAGGATGCGCCCGGGGTACTCGTCGTCGACGACCTTGCGGCAGCGCTTGAGGAACTCGTGCGTGCGCGGCAGGTTCTCGCAGTTGGTGCCCTCCTGCTCGAACAGGTACGGCACGGCGTCGAGGCGGAACCCGTCGATGCCCAGGTCCAGCCAGAACCGCAGGGTGTCGATCATCGCGTTCTGGACGTCGGCGTTCTCGAAGTTCAGGTCCGGCTGGTGCGAGAAGAACCGGTGCCAGTAGAACTGCCCGCGCACCGGGTCGTAGGTCCAGTTCGACGTCTCGGTGTCGACGAAGATGATCCGCGCGTCGGCGTAGCGGGAGTCGTCGTCGCTCCACACGTAGTAGTCGCCGTACGGCCCGTCGGGGTCGCTGCGGGACTGCTGGAACCACGGGTGCGCGTCCGAGGTGTGGTTGAGCACCAGGTCGGTGATCACCCGGATGCCGCGCCGGTGCGCCTCGTTCAGCAGGAACACGAAGTCCTCGACACTGCCGAACTCCGGCAGCACCGCGCGGAAGTCGCTGATGTCGTACCCGCCGTCGCGCAGCGGCGACGCGTAGAACGGCGGCAGCCAGAGGCAGTCGATGCCCAGCCAGGCCAGGTAGTCCAGCCGGCCGGCCAGGCCGCGCAGGTCGCCGGTGCCGTCGCCGTTCGAGTCGGCGAAGGCGCGCACCAGCACCTCGTAGAACACCGCGCCCTTGAACCACTCCGGGTTGCTCGGCGCCTGTTGCGCCGAGCGGAAATCGCCGGCCTGCGGCTCGACCAGCATGCCGTCGGCGGTCATCGCCTCGCCGGTGTGCGGCACGCCCTCCAGCCCCAGTGCGGCGTCGGGCCGGGTTTCTTCCGCCATGTGCTCCACCTCCCCGTCAGCCGGCCAGCCGGCGCCGCACCGACACGACGTGCGCCACGGCCCGCCAGGGCTCGAGCCGCACGAAGTTCGCCGGCCCCCAGTCCCAGGTGTCGCCGGTGACCTCGTCGTGGGCGATCAGCCGCTCGTGCGCCTCGAACCCGAGCGCCGCGGTGTCGAGCCACAACGTGCCCTCCTGCGGCCCGTACGGGTCGAGGGTGACGACGGTGACCACGGTGTCGCCGGTGGCCGGGTCCTGTTTGGAGTAAGCCAGCAGCGCGTCGTTGTCGATGTGGTGGAAGTGCAGGGTGCGCATCTGCTGCAGCGCCGGGTGCGCGCGGCGGACGGCGTTGAGCTTCGCGATCCACGGCTCCAGCGACCGCCCTTCGGCGAGCGCGCGCTCGAAGTCGCGCGGGCGCAGCTGGTACTTCTCCGAGTCGAGGTACTCCTCGCTGCCCTCGCGGACCGGGACGTGCTCGAACAGCTCGTACCCCGAGTAGACGCCCCACGTCGGCGAGATCGTCGCGGCCAGCGCGGCCCGCAGCGCGAACATGCCGGGCCCGCCGCGCTGCAGCGACTCGTGGAGGATGTCCGGGGTGTTGACGAACAGGTTCGGCCGGCCCTGGACCCAGTGCTCGCGCAGGTCGATGGCGAAGTCGATCAGCTCCTGCTTGCCGGTCCGCCACGTGAAGTACGTGTAGCTCTGGGTGAAGCCGAGCCGGGCCAGGCCCCACAGCCGCGCCGGACGCGTGAACGCTTCGGCCAGGAACAGGACGTCGGGGTGGGCGTCCTTCACCGACTGGATCAGCCAGGCCCAGAAGTCCGGTGGCTTGGTGTGCGGGTTGTCGACCCGGAAGATCTTCACCCCGTGCTCGACCCAGACCAGGATGACCCGCAGCATCTCCTCGTAGACGCCCTTGGGGTCGTTGTCGAAGTTGATCGGGTAGATGTCCTGGTACTTCTTCGGCGGGTTCTCCGCGTAGGCGATCGAACCGTCCGGGCGGGTGGTGAAGAACTCCTGGTTCTTCAGGACCCACGGGTGGTCCGGCGCGGCCTGCAGCGCGAAGTCCAGCGCCACCTCCATGCCGAGTTCTTCGGAGCGGGCGACGAAGGCGTCGAAGTCCTCGAAGGTCCCGAGGTCCGGGTGGATGGCGTCGTGCCCGCCTTCGTCGGCGCCGATGGCCCACGGCGAGCCGACGTCTTCCGGCTTGGCGTCGAGGGTGTTGTTGGGGCCCTTGCGGTTCACGCGGCCGATGGGGTGGATCGGCGGGAGGTAGACGACGTCGAAGCCCATCTTCGCGACGCGGTCGAGCGCGGCGGAGGCGGTGGTGAAGGTGCCGTGCACCGGCTTGCCCTCGGCGTCGAGCCCGCCGGTGGAGCGGGGGAACAGCTCGTACCAGGAGCCGAACGCGGCCCGGCGGCGGTCGACCCACACCTTGTGCGGCTTGCCCTTGGTGATCAGCTCCCGCACCGGGAACTCGTGCATGAGCTGGCGGATCTCGGGCGAGAGCGCGGGCCCGACCCGCTCGGCGAGGCTGCGCTTTCCGTCGCGCAACGCGGTCAGCGCGCCGGTCAGCAGCGCTTTCTCCGCGCGGCGGTCCGGGCGGCGGGAGACGCGCTCCAGCAGCCGGGCGCCGTTCTCGAGGTCGTTCGCCAGGTCTTCGGGACCCTGCCCGGCGGCGACCTTCACCTCGACGTTGTGCTCCCACGTCGCCCAGGGGTCGCCCCAGGCGTCGATGCGGTAGGTCCACGTGCCGGTGGTGTCCGGGACGATCACCGCGGCGAACTCGTCGGGGTGGTCGGGGCCGCGCGGCACCATGCGGGTCTGGCGGGTCAAGCGGTCGTCCGGGCCACGCCAGGCGACGGTGGCCGCGACGGCGTCGTGACCTTCGCGCCAGACGGTCGCGGTGACCGGGATGTGTTCCCCCACAACGGCTTTGGCCGGATACCGGCCGCAGCTCACGCTGGGGGAGACGTCGTCGATGCCGAGCCGGCCGGTCATGGGCAACGCCCCTCGGTGTGTCGGTGAAAGCGCAGGCGTCGTCAGTCTGCCCGACTCGATCACGCACGACCAAAGCAGGGCACTCTATGTTCTGTACCCACTCGGAGCCGGGTGAAACGCTTTCTCCGCAACGAATTACCGGTGGATGTCCGGCAGGTGACCGCACGCCGCGATCCGCCGCCGGGCGGCGTCGCTGATCACCCGTACCCGAATGGACGACACACGTACCCGGGAGGTACGACGTCAGGGGCCTTCGGTGGGGTGCTCCGAGGCCAGGCGCGGGGCGCGGAGCAGGAGCAGCGAACGCGACTGCAGCGTCAGCCGGCTCTTGGCCTCCAGCGGGCCCGGGTTGGCCGGGCTGCCGTCCCCCGTGCTCGTGTCGAGCGTGGGCTTGAACGTCTCGCCGTACTCGCGGCCCGGCAGGACCACCTCGGCCGGCTGGTCCCCCGCGTGCAGCCACATCAGCCACGAGTGGTCGGGCACCAGCTCACCGTCGCGGTTGCGGGCCTGGCTGTTCGAGCCGTCGACCCACATGCCGAGCGTGTGCCGGTCCTCGAACCAGTCGGTCTCGCCGAACTCCTCGCCGTCGGACCGGAACCAGACCAGGTCCGGCTTGCCGGTCGGCGTGGTCCGGCCCTCGAAGAACTCCGGCTGCCGCAGCGCCGGGCTCATCGACCGCAGCCGCACGACCCGGCGGGCGAAGGCCAGCATGGCTTCGGCTTCGGGAGCCGAAGAGTCATCGGGGGTCCAGTCCAGCCACGACGTCTCGTCGTCGAGGCAGTACGCGTTGTTGTTGCCCCCCTGGGTCCGCCAGAACTCGTCACCCGCGGTGATCATCGGGGTGCCGGTGGACAACAGCAGCGTGGCGAACATGTTCCGCACCTGCCGCGCGCGCAGCTCGCGGATCTCCGGGTCGGCCGTGCCGCCCTCGGCGCCGTGGTTCCACGAGCGGTTGTCGTTGCCGCCGTCGCGGTTGTCCTCGCCGTTGGCCTCGTTGTGCTTTTCGTTGTAGGACACCAGGTCCCGCAGCGTGAAGCCGTCGTGGGCGGTGACGAAGTTGATCGACTGCCACGGCCGGCGCAGGTTGTGGTCGTAGAGGTCCGACGAACCGGACAGCCGGTAGGCCAGATCGCGCACGCCGGTCGCGCCGCGCCAGAAGTCGCGGATCGTGTCGCGGTAGCGGCCGTTCCACTCCGCCCACTGGGCGCCGAAGCCGCCGACGCGATAGCCCTCGCCGGTCGCGTCCCACGGCTCCGCGATGAGCTTGCAACGCGAGAGCACCGGGTCGGTGGTGATCGCCGTGAGCAGCGTCGAGGCGGGGTCGAACGGGCCGCCGCGGGCCCGGCCGAGCGTGCTGGCCAGGTCGAACCGGAAGCCGTCGACGCCCAGCTCCTGCGTCCAGTACCGCAGCGAGTCGGTGACCAGCCGGACCACCGTCGGCGAGCCGGCCTCCAGGGTGTTGCCGCAGCCGGTGATGTCGGCCATGTGGCCGCGCTCGGTGTGCAGGTAGTACGCGGGCGCGTTCAGCCCGCGGAAGCTCAGCGTCGGCCCGTCCGGCCCGCCCTCGCAGGTGTGGTTGAACACGACGTCGACGATCACCTCGATGCCGGCCGCGTGCAGGGCGGCCACCATCAGGCGGAACTCCTCGACCTCGTGACCGGGCTCACTGGCGTAGGCGGCGTGCGGGGCGAAGAAGCCGAGCGGCGAGTACCCCCAGTAGTTGTGCCGCCCGGCGCGGACCAGCGACGGCTCGTCGAGGAACGAGTGCACCGGCAGCAGCTCCACCGACGTGACGCCGAGCCGGGTCAGGTACTCGACGGCCACCGGGTGGGCCAGGCCGAGGTACGTGCCGCGCAGCGCTTCCGGGATGAACGGGTGCTGCTGGGTGAACCCCTTGACGTGCAGCTCGTAGATCACCGCCTCCTCGAACGGGACCTCCGGCTTGACCCCGGTGTCCGGGCCGCCCGGCGAGGACACCACCGAGAGCGGCACGCTGCCGAGGGAATCCACTGTGGACATCGGGCCGCGCTCGGGGTCGCCGGTGAAGCCCTGGGCCGCGCGCAGGTCGGTGAGCCCGCCGGTGATCTGCCGGGCGTACGGGTCGAGGAGCAGCTTGTGCGGGTTGCAGCGCAGGCCGCGGGCCGGGTCGTACGGGCCGTGGATCCGGTAGCCGTACCGCTGCCCCGGCGTCACCCCGGGCACCAGGCCGTGCCAGACGCCGAACGTGCGCTCGGTGAGCGCGATCCGGCGTTCGGACCCGTCGGCGTCGATCAGGCACAGGTCGACCGCGTCCGCGACGGCGGAGGTGATCGCGAACCGGACCCCGCCCGCCTCGGGGTGGGCGCCGAGCGGGAACGGGCGTCCGGCGCGGACGTGCTGGGTCGAGGGTCGTGTGGCCATTCCTGAATCGTCCCAGATCCGGCCCGTACCCCGCTCCCCTATCCCGGGACGGTTACCGGGCCGCCGCCGTTCCGACGAGGACGAAGGTGTCCGGCGGCAGGTGCGCGGCGCCCCCGTCCACAGTGGCTTCCGCCCAGGTCAACAGGGTCGTCGTGGCGCCGAGCGGGAGCGTGACGGGGCCTTCGCCGAAGTTGACGGCCAGCCGCACCCCGCCGCGGTGCAGCACCAGCCAGGACCCGTCCGGGGCGGCGTCGATCCGCAGGTCGGCGGCCCAGGGCGCGGCCAGGCCGGGGTGTTCGCGGCGCAGCCGGATCAGCGTCCGGTACAGCTCCAGCACCTCCCGGTGGCCGGGCGTGTCCGCCTCGGCCCAGTCGAGCCGGGAGCGCTCGACCGTCGCCGGGTCCATCGGGTCGGGCACGTCGGACTCGCCCCAGCCGTGCCGGGCGAACTCGCGACGGCGGCCCGTGCGGACCGCCTCGGCCAGCTCCGGGTCCGGGAAGGAGGCGAAGAACTGCCACGGCGTGCTCGCCGCCCACTCCTCCCCCATGAACACCATCGGCGTGAACGGCGAGCAGAACAGGACGGCCGCGCCGCAGGCCAGCCGGTCCGGCGAGACGGTCGCGGACAGCCGGTCGCCGGTGGCGCGGTTGCCGATCTGGTCGTGGTTCTGCAGGTAGGCGAGGAAGCGGTGGCCCGGCACGGTCCGGGTGTCCACCGGGCGGCCGTGGGTCCGCTCGCGGAACGACGACCAGGTCCCGGCGTGGAAGAACACGTCGCGCAGCACCCGCTCGACGGCGTCCTGGGCGGCGAAGTCGGTGTAGTAGCCCGAGTCCTCGCCGGTGAGCTTGACGTGCAGGGCGTGGTGGAAGTCGTCCGACCACTGGCCGTGCAGGCCGTACCCGCCGCGCTCGCGGGGCGTGACCAGCCTGGGGTCGTTCAGGTCGGACTCGGCGATCAGCGTCAGCGGCCGGTTCAGCGCCGCCGACAGCGTCTCGGTCTCGGCGGCGAGCTGCTCGAGCAGGTGGACGGCCCGCCGGTCGAGCAACGCGTGCACGGCGTCCAGGCGCAGCGCGTCGACGTGGAAGTCGCGGAACCAGCTCAGCGCGTTGTCGACGACGTACCGGCGGACCTCGTCCGAGCCGGCGCCGTCGAGGTTCAGCCCGGGTCCCCAGTCGTTCTGCCCGGCGAAGTACGGCCCGAAGCGGTCGAGGTACGCGCCCGAGGGCCCGAGGTGGTTGTAGACGACGTCGAGCACGACGGCCAGGCCGCGCGCGTGGGCCGCGTCGACGAACCGCTTGAAGCCGTCCGGCCCGCCGTAGGGCTCGTGGACCGCGCCCCAGAGGACGCCGTCGTAGCCCCAGCCGGCGGTGCCGTCGAAGGAGTTGACCGGCAGCAGCTCGACGTGGGTGATGCCGAGGTCGACGAGGTGCTCGAGCCGGTCGATGGCCGCGTCGAAGGTGCCGCCCTCGGTGAACGTGCCGACGTGCAGCTCGTAGACGACGCCGCCGGGCAGCTGACGGCCGTGCCAGGCGTCGTCGGTCCACGCGAACTCGGCGTGGTCGTAGACACGGGACTCCTGGTGGACGCCGTGGGGCTGCCACCGTGACCGCGGGTCCGGCAGCCGGTCGTCGGAGTCGTCCAGGAGGAAGGCGTAGTTGACGCCCTCGGCCTCGGCGTGCCACCAGCCGCCGTCCCCGGCGGTCATCTCGTGCACGCCGGCGTCGACGCTCACCCGGACCCGGCGGGCCGCCGGGGCCCACACGCTGAACCTCATGCGTCTCCTCGCACCAGCAACGCCACGGGGTACCGCTCGAACAGGGTGGCGAGGTCGCCGCTGACCTCGCGGCCGGTCAGGACGTCGGTCCAGACGCCGGCCGGCAACGGGAGCACGGTGTCGCGCCAGCCGCCGGCGGCTTCGAGACCGGCCGGCAGCCGCGTCACCGCGACCGCCAGATCCGGGCTGCGCGTGAACGCGAGGCAGTGCGCCGCCGCGGCCCCTTCGGCCCGCAACGGCCGGTAGCCGCGGAACAGCCCCGGGTGTTCGCGGCGCAGCCGCAGTGCCTTGTGCACGACGAGCAGCTTCGCCGCGCCCGACGCGTCGATCTCCGGCAGCTCGCCGTCGATGACCCGCGTAAGGATCTCGCGCCGGACCGCGTAGTCGACCGGGCGGCGGTTGTCCGGGTCGACCAGCGAGAAGTCCCACAGCTCGGTGCCCTGGTAGACGTCCGGGATGCCGGGCGAGGTCAGCTGCACGAGCTTCTGGCCGAGGGAGTTCGCGTAGCCGGGCTTCTCGATGCGCTCGACGAAGGCCCCGATCTCCGCGGCCAGCTCGGCGTCGCCCATGACGTCCTCGGGCCAGGCCGCGACGTCGGCCTCGAACTCCTCGTCGTGGCTGGTCCAGCTGGTCCGGAGCTTGGCCTCCTTGGCCGCCTTGTCGAGGTAGTCCCGCAGCCGGGCCGGCTCGATCGGCCAGGTCGCGACCAGCGTCTGCCAGGCCAGCAGGTTCAACGACGGCTCGTCGATCCCGCGGCGCGCGGTCCACCGGCGGACGGCCTCGGCGAACTCGCCGGGCACCTCCGCGAGCACGGCCATCCGCGCACGGGTGTCCTCCGAGCGCTTGGTGTCGTGCGTGGTCAGCGTCGTCATCGCCGCCGGGTACCCGGCTTCGCGCTCGGCCGCCAGGCGGTGGAACTCCTCGACGTCGAGGCCGAAGCGGTCCGGGTTGCCGCCGACCTCGTTGAGCGCGGCGAAGCGCGTGTAGCGGTAGAACGTCGTGTCCTCGGTGCCCTTGGCCACGACCATGCCGGAGGTCTGCTGGATCCGGGTGGCCAGCTCGCTCTCCGGGTTCTCGCGCACGTACGCGTCCAGGACGATCAGCGCGTCGGCGAGGTCGGGCCGCGCCCGGCGGGCACCGTCGATTGCGGCGGCCCAGTTCGCCGCGCCTTCGGGCAGGTAGGAGCGGTAGACCGGGAAGGCGACCATCGTCTCGGCGACGGCCTGCCGGGCTTGCTCGGTGTCGACGTCGGGCAGCAACGCCGCGATCCGCCGGACCTCGGCCACCAGGATGTGGTCGGTGACCAGGCGGCGGGCCTCGGCCTCGACGCGGTGATAACCGGTCTTCACGCCCAGCTCCGTGGCCAGCGCGGTGAAGTCGGGCTCGGCGGCCGGGTCGACGAAGACGCCGGCGACCTCGCGCAGGGCGTCGTAGCCGGTGGTGCCGTCGACGGCCCAGCTCTGCGGCAGCGGCTCGCCCGGGTGCAGGATCTTCTCGGCCACGATCCACGCGCCCGGGGCGTTCTCGCGCAGCCGCCGGAAGTAGCCGCCCGGGTCGGCGAGGCCGTCCGGGTGGTCGACGCGCAGGCCGGTGACGTCACCGT
This sequence comes from Amycolatopsis sp. cmx-4-37, assembly GCA_049998055.1. GTDB lineage: Bacteria > Actinomycetota > Actinomycetes > Mycobacteriales > Pseudonocardiaceae > Amycolatopsis. The sequence goes on from JAEBEK010000001.1 coordinate 1,384,596, forward strand.
CGGCGACCCAGCGCAGGACCTCCCCGTGCGTCTCGGCGAACACGATCGGGTCCTCGACGCGGACCGCGGCCAGGTTCGTGATGTCGAAGAACCGGCGGTAGGTGAGCTCCGCGTTGCCCCGGCGCCAGCCGACCAGGCGGTAGTGCTGACGCTCGTGGACCTCCTGCGGCGTCCCGTTTTCCGTGCCGGGGGCGATCGGGAAGCGGTGGTCGTAGTAGACCAGTTCGTCCCCTTCGACGGTCAGCTCCGAGACCGCGTCGTCATCGCCCAGGACCGGCAGCAGGAGCGGCCCGCGGCCCCAGTCGACGTCGAAGAAGGACGCGTACTCGGAGTCGCGGCCGTGCGTGAGCACGTCCCACCACCACCGGTTGACCTTCGGCACCTCGACCGACATGTGGTTCGGCACGATGTCGACGACCAGGCCCAGCCCCAGCTCCTTCAGCAGCGTGCTGAGCTCCTGGCGGGCCGATTCGCCGCCCAGCGCGGGCCGCGCGCGCGTCGGGTCGACGACGTCGTAGCCGTGGGTCGAGCCGGGCGCCGCGTCCAGCACCGGCGACGCGTAGAGCGCGCCGATGCCCAGGTCACGCAGGTAACCGGCGATGCCGGCGGCGTCGCTGAAGGAGAACTCCGGGCGCAGCTGCACCCGGTAGGTCGACTCCGGCACCGTCATACGGGCTCCGTCCGCTGCAGCACGATCAGGGAGCGGGCGGGCAGGGTGAGCTGGCCGCCGCCTTCGATGGGTTTCGCGTCGTGGGGCTCGACCTCGCCCGTCGCGGTGTCGACGACGACGGTCCAGGCCTCGCCGTAGCCGTTGCCCGGGAGCTTGGCGTCGATGTCCTCGTAGTGCGCGTTGAACGCGAGCAGGAACGAGTCGTCCTCGACGTGCATGCCGCGCGGATCGAGGTCGGGGATCGCCTGGCCGTTGAGGAAGACGACCACCGCCTTGCCGAAGCCGTCGTCCCAGTTCTGCTCGGTCATCTCCTCGCCGGCCGGGGTGAACCAGGCGATGTCGCCGAGCTTGTCGCCCTTGCCGACCGGGCCGCCCTGGAAGAACCGGCGGCGGCGGAACACCGTGTGCCGGTGCCGGAACGCGCTCAGCCCGCCGGTGAACCGGACCAGGTCGGCGTGCTCGGTGGCCAGCTCCCAGTCCATCCACGACAGTTCGGAGTCCTGGCAGTACACGTTGTTGTTGCCCTGCTGGGTGCGGCCGAACTCGTCGCCGTGCAGGATCATCGGCACGCCCTGCGACAGCAGCACCGTCGCCAGCATGTTGCGCTGCTGGCGCACGCGCAGCTCGTTCACTTCCGCGTCGTCGGTCTCGCCCTCGACGCCGCAGTTCCAGGACCGGTTGTCGTCGGCGCCGTCGCGGCCGTCCTCGCCGTTGGCCTCGTTGTGCTTTTCGTTGTAGGACACCAGGTCCCGCAGCGTGAAGCCGTCGTGGGCGGTGACGAAGTTGATCGACGCGAAGGGGCGGCGGCCGTCGTCCTGGTAGAGGTCCGAGGAGCCGGTGATCCGCGAGGCGAACTCGCCCAGCGTCGAGGGCTCGCCACGCCAGAAGTCGCGGACGGTGTCGCGGTACTGCCCGTTCCACTCCGTCCACAGCGGAGGGAAGTTGCCGACCTGGTAGCCACCGGGGCCGACGTCCCACGGCTCGGCGATCAGCTTCACCTGGCTCACGATCGGGTCCTGCTGCACGAGGTCGAAGAACGTCGACAGCCGGTCGACGTCGTAGAACTCGCGCGCCAGCGCCGAAGCGAGGTCGAAGCGGAAGCCGTCGACGTGCATCTCGGTCACCCAGTACCGCAGCGAGTCCATGATCAGCTGCAGCGTGTGCGGGTTGCGCACGTTCAGCGAGTTGCCGGTGCCGGTGTAGTCCATGTAGTACTCCGGCTCCCCCTCGACCACGCGGTAGTAGGCCTCGTTGTCGATGCCGCGCATCGACAGGGTCGGCCCGAGGTGGTTGCCCTCGGCGGTGTGGTTGTAAACCACGTCGAGGATCACTTCGATGCCGGCCTCGTGGAAGGCCTTGACCATGCCCTTGAACTCCTGGACCTGGCCGCCCTCGCCGGGCATCGCGGCGTAGGAGTCGTGCGGGGCGAAGTAGCCGATCGTGTTGTAGCCCCAGTAGTTCGTGAGGCCCTTCTCCTCCAGGCCGTGGTCGGAGACGAACTGGTGCACCGGCAGCAGCTCCACCGCCGTCACGCCGAGCTTCTGCAGGTGCTCGACGACGGCGGGGTGCGCCAGGCCGGCGTAGGTGCCCCGCAGCGCTTCGGGCACGAACGGGTGGTTCACCGTCATGCCCTTGACGTGCGCTTCGTAGATGACCGTCTCGTTGTACGGCCGCTTCGGCTGGCGGTCGTTGCCCCAGTCGAAGAACGGGTTCGCCACCAGCGAGTACGGCACCCGGCCGGCGGAGTCGGCGTCGTTGCGCTCTTCGGGCGCGTCGAACTTGTAACCGAAGAGCGATTCGTCCCACTTCACGCCGTGCGAGACGGCCTTCGCGTACGGGTCGATGAGCAGCTTGTTCGGGTTGCAGCGCAGGCCGCGGGCCGGGTCGTACGGGCCGTGCACCCGGAACCCGTAGCGCTGGCCGGGGCCGACGTTGAGCAGGTAGCCGTGGTGGACGAAGCCGTCCACCTCTTCGAGCGCGTACCGCGTCTCGTTGCCCTCGGCGTCGAACAGGCACAGTTCGACTCGCTCGGCCACCTCGGAGAAAAGGGCGAAGTTCGTCCCGACTCCGTCGTAGGTGGCGCCGAGCGGGTAGGGCGTTCCGGGCCAGGGCCGCACTGAGGTCTCCTCGAGCTGTTACAGGGGTGTACCGGGCGCGCCCGCACTCGCGGACGCGCATCACTGCGGGGGTCGTGCGCCAGGGGGTACCCGTTACCCGGGCAGCGGACGCGCCGCTGCGAGCGGCGCCACCGCGGCGCGCACCCCCTTCGCGGTGAAGAAGCCGTCGACGCTGACGGGAAGGGGGATCCGCCAGTTAGGGTACTGGTCGACCGTCCCGGGCAGATTCGGCTGCCGCACCTGGCCCGCCACGTCCGCCGGCGAGGTCAGCACCAGCCTCGACGCGGCTCGCGCGAGCAGGGTGTGCAGCGCGACGACCATGTCGTCGTCCGGAATCCCTTCCCGGGCAAGGAGTTCTCGCAGCGCCTGGCGTTCCGCGGCGGCCGCGTTTTCTTCGGCTTCGACCCCGCGCTCCAGCAGGCCCAGCTCGGCCCGGACCCGCACGTGCTCGCCCTTCAGCCAGCCGGAGACCGTCGGCAGGTCGTGGGTGGAGATGCTGGCCATGGCCTCCGGGTCCCACCCGTCCGGGCGCGTGAACGGCTTGCCCGGCGCGTCCCAGTCGCGTTCGAACCAGAGGACGGCCGAGCTGAGCATGCCGCGCTCGTGCATCGTCTCGGTGACGGTCTCCTCGACGGTCCCGAGGTCCTCCCCCACGACGACGGCGCCCGCGCGGTGCGCCTCGAGCGCGAGGACGCCGACCATGGCCTCGGCGTCGTAGTGGACGTAGGTGCCGCGGTGCGCGGGCTCGCCCGGCGGGATCCACCACAGCCGCCAGAGCCCGGCGATGTGGTCGACGCGGATGCCGTCGGCGTAGCGCAGCACGCCCCGGATGACGTCCCGGAAGGGCGCGTACCCGGCCTCGGCGAGCTTGTCCGGCCGCCACGGCGGCAGGTTCCAGTCCTGTCCTTGCTGGTTGAAGGCGTCCGGCGGCGCGCCGACGCGGACGTCGGCGGCGAAGACGTCCCGCACCGCCCAGGTGTCGGCCCCGCCGGGGTGCACGCCGACGGGCAGGTCGTGCACGATCCCGACGGTCATCCCGGCGTCCTTGGCCGCCTTCCGGGCGGTCTCCAGCTGCGTCCGGCAGAGGTGCTGGAGCCAGGTGTGGAAGCCGACGCGTTCCTTGAGCTCCTCGCGGGCCTTCTCGACCTCGGGCCCGGCAGGGTCCCGGAGCGGCTCCGGCCACTCCCGCCAGTCGGCGCTGTGCTGTTCGGCGAGGGCGCAGAAGAGGGCGAAGGCGTCGAGGTCGGCGTCCCCGGGCAGGTCTTCGACGCGGTGCGGCCACAGCAGCTCGAGCGCGGCGCGTTTCGCCGTCCAGACGGCGTCGTAGTCGATGAGTTCACCGTCCCGGTCCGGGGCGAGGGATTTCACCGCCTCCTGCGTCGCGGCATCGGCTTGCGCGTAGGTGTCGGTGGCGGTGACGCGCAGGTAGACCGGGTTGGCGAACCGCCGGCTCGCGGGTGAGTAGGGCGACCGTTCGACGGGGTGGGCGGGGCTGAAGGCCTGCACGGGGTTGACGAGCAGGACGCCGGCGCCCAGTTCCGAGGCCGAGCGGGCCGCGAAGGTCGCGAGGTCGCCGTAGTCGCCGATGCCCCAGGAGCCGGCCGAGTGCAGGGCGTAGAGCTGCAGCATCCAGCCCCAGGCGGGCGGGACGTCGGGCAGCCTCGCCGGGACGACGGCGAGCACGACGTCCTGCTCGGCGGTGACGACCCGGTGCCAGCCGAGCGGCAGGTCGGTGGGCAGCTCGCCGGCGGTGACGCGGCGGCCCCCGTCTTCGAGGAAGATCTCGGCGTTGGTACCGAGCGACCGCGTGGCGCCTTGTTTCACCACGATGGTCGGCGGCAGCTTGCCGGGGGTTTCGCGGGCGTCGAGCGCCCGGGCGATGGCGTCGTCACTGCGGGCATCGACCCCGAACTGGCCCAGGACGGCGACGACGACCTCGTCTTCGACGTCGACCCAGACCTGGTCGGCGTTCTCGTACCGGGTGGCGACGCCGTAGCGGTCGGCGAGCTGGTGCAGGGCGCTGCGGGCGGGGATCTCGTCGGGCACGGGACAAGCATTCCGGTGCCCGGCCGATCGCGCCATCCGCAGGGGATTACGTCACTCCGGGCCGACCGGTCGACGGGGGAGGTTTAGCCGCGCAAAGGTGGGCAGGCGGCGGCTCGCGCGACGCGGAGGCCCGGCCTGTGGCGGGCACCGGCCCAGCCGCCTTCGCTCCCCGGAACCCGGCAATTCCGGCAGGCGCGGTGAGGCCCGCCGGTGCCCGCACGCACCCTCGCGGCGATCCGCGCCGGGACAACGGCTTGACCCGCGAAAACCCGGCCTCCGCCGTTCTGCGGAAACCTCCGTGACCTTCTAACTTCTCCTCATGGGTGTGCGGAGAACGTTGAACGTGGACGACGTCCTGAAGCGCCAGGACTCCGGGGAGCTCAAGCGGCGGCTGCGCGGACGCGACCTGGTCGGGTTCGGCGTCGGGATCATCATCGGTACCGGCATCTTCACCCTCGCGGGCGTCGAGGCGAAGACGCACGCCGGGCCCGCGGTGACGCTGTCGTTCGTGCTCGGCGCGGTCGTCGCGGGGCTCGCGGCGCTCTGCTACGCCGAGCTCGCCTCCAGCGTCCCGACGGCCGGAAGCGCTTACACGTACGCCTTCGCCACCCTCGGCGAGGTGTTCGCCTGGATCATCGGCTGGGACCTGCTGCTGGAGTTCGCGCTCGGCGCCGCCGTGGTGTCGCGCGGGTGGTCCGGCTACCTGGCCAACCTGCTCGGGCTGTCGCCGCAGTGGTTCGGCGAGGACGCGAAGGTGAACGTCGGGGCGGTGATGATCATCGCCGTGCTGACCGTCGTCGCCGTGCTGGGCATCAAGGAATCGGCCTGGCTGACCAACCTGCTCGTCTGCGTGAAGGTCGCCGTCTGCGTGCTGGTGCTGGCCGTCGGCCTGTTCTTCGTCAAGGGCGCGAACCTGACGCCGTTCATCCCGGCCGCGAAGCCGCCGGAGAACGGCTCCACAGTCCTTGAGCAGCCGATCGTCCAAGCCGCGCTCGGCCTGGAGCAGTCGGTCTACGGCATCGCCGGGATGGTCACCGCCGCCGCGATCGTCTTCTTCGCCTACACCGGTTTCGAAGCGCTCGCGAACCTCGGCGAGGAGACGCTGAACCCGCGCAAGGACCTCCGGGTCGGCATCCTCGGCGCGCTCGGCGTGTGCGCGCTGCTCTACATCGGGGTGTCGATCGTGCTGACCGGCATGATCCCGTTCACCGACATCGACACCGGCGCGCCGCTGGCGGACGCGTTCGACAAGGTCGGCCAGCACTGGGTCGGCGCGCTCATCTCGCTCGGCGCCGTGACCGGGCTGACGTCGGTGATGATGGTCGAGCTGGTCACGATCGGGCGGATCGGCTTCGCCATGGGCCGCGACGGCCTGCTGCCGAAGGCGCTCGGCCGGACCCACCCGCGCTGGGGCACCCCGCACCGGATGACCATCGGCGGCGCCGTGCTGATCGCCGTGCTGGCCGCGTTCATCCCGATCTCCGAGCTGGCCGACATGGTCAGCATCGGCGCGCTGTCGGCGATGATCATCGTGGCCGTCGCGGTGCCGGTGCTGCGCCGCCGCCGTCCGGACCTGGACCGGCCGTTCTCCGTGCCGTTCTCGCCGGTGGTCCCGATCCTGGCGGCGCTGGCGTGCCTGTACCTGATGCTCAACCTCAACGTGCTCACCTGGATCCGGTTCGCCGTGTGGCTGGTGATCGGCCTGGTCATCTACTTCGCCTACGGCCGCCGCCACTCCCGCTTCGCGCCCGGGAACGCCGAGACGGTCAGTCCCAAAACGACGGAGTGAGGCCGGCGACGCGGGCCGCCTCGCGCGTCACGGCGACCTGGTCCGCGTCGACCACCACCAGCACGCCCAGCCCGGCCAGCGCCGCGGCGACCCATTCGACGGGCTGGTCGTGGATCCCGTTGTCCCCGAACGACGGGTAGGTGTCCACAACGGACAGCAGTGTGCCTTCCGCCCCGATCCGGATGCCCGCCAGGAGCACGAAGTGGCCGCCCGGCGGGCGCCAGCGGGACGTCCACAGTGGCGGGACGCCGGTGTCGAGGTAGTCGAGCAGCGCGCGTTCCGGGGTGTCGTGGGCGCCGAGCTCGGCGCCGTCGATCCGGGCGATCACCGCGACGCGCGGCACGTCCCACAGGCCGAACAGCAGGTCGAAGAGCGTCTCGGCGGTCCACTCCCCCGTCACCGGCACCGCCGCGAGGACCCCACCCGACAGCGAGCCGACGGCCGTCGCCAGCCCGGACACCCGCGTCCCCGCGGCGGCCGGGTCGTCGACGAACGGCACCGGCAACCGGAGCTCCGGCCGGCCGGTCTCACCCGGCGGCCGCACGACCGGCCCGCGCACCGTCCCCGCGGCCATCGCGACGGCATCCTGGTCGGGCACGTCGAGCCCGGCCGCGCGCAACGCCGCGAGCCCGCAGAACGCCGCGGCCAGGCCGTCCTTCTGGGGCAGCTCCGCCTGGGCGAGCGCGGCCAGCCGGGCCCCGCCCGGCAGCCACCGCACCCCGGACAGATCGAGCTGCCCGCCGTCGATCCCCGAAGACATCGGTCCCCTCAGCGGTTTCCCGGATTCGATGGGGCCATTCTCCCAGACGCCGGTAACGCCCCAGGTGCGCGGCGACGATCGCGCCGGCCGTGCAGTCGGCTACCCCGGCCGATTCGGCGCCAGGCAACGCGGCGAGCAGCCACCGGGCCCACGACACGCCCCCGCCCTTCCCTGGGGGGCGACCCCGCATCCAGCGTATCGGCGACCCCGGCGAAAAGTCCGGAAAGGCGGCAGTCGGGGCCTGGTTGTCCACATCACGGCAGGCCTGTGGGCAAGTGGCCCGACACCTGGCGCGGGGTGGAAGACGCCACGGCCCGCGGCTCGGCGGCCCGAACGTCTTGAACGACTCGTTCATGACGTCGGGCGACAGGGTCTCGGCAAAGTCGCGTTTGCTGGGCGGGATGCTATGAAAGGGTCGTTCATGACGCTGGACCTGGATCCACCGGTGGGATTCTCGGTGATCTTGGTTGGGGTTTGTTGATCTTGGTGGTGGTTGTGGGCGTGCTGGATTGTGCTGGCTGCTCCAGCACGCCCACGTTCGGGTCTCCGGTCGTCGGGATGGGCAGGTTCAGAGAGCTGGTGGCGGCTGTGCGGTGGCGGTGAACAGGCCGTGCCAGCTGTCGTGCTGGGGCCAGTTCTGCGGGAGCCGCAGCGTGAGCCGGCGGGCGGTGCGGGTGAGCCTCGCTGGGACGGCGATCAGCTGACGGCGGATGG
>JAEBEK010000002.1:0-973434 GCA_049998055.1 Amycolatopsis sp. cmx-4-37
ACGACTCGTTCACCACCTCTTGCGCCGGGCGCCGGGCATGGTGGGTTGCGTGTTGTCCGCGGCGGCCACGCACCCGACGCCACATTGGGTCGCTCGAAACCCCAGCCGCGACCGGGCGCCGGCAGAAATGCGGCTTTGGGGTCAGGCGATCACCTACGACAGGGATCAGGCGCGATTGCGCAGCGGGCACGGCTCTCTCACGCGATCCTGGGACCTAGACAATCACATGATCAACGAGGGCCGTGCCCACCCTGCATCCAGGCCAAAAGACTTTGCCGGAGCCCTGCTAGGGAAGGGCGGGGGCTGCTTTGCGCGGTTGCTTTGCGGTCAGGCGTCGCGGCGGCGCAGCACCGCCGCGCCCGTCACCAGGGCCGCCGCGGCCCAAGCCGCGCAGATCAGCAATCCCACCCAGGGTGCGTACGGCGCCGGGGTCATCGTGATCGGGTTCTGCTGCCCGGCCTCGACCATCGCGTTCACCCCCGCGATCCCCGGGAAGTACGACACCAGCTCCGGCAGCCCCAGCGACGCCACGATCAGCGGCAGCGGCACCAGCAGCACGATCACCGTCACCAGCGTCCCGGCCGCGCTGCGCAGCGCCCAGCCGACGCCGGTGCACAGCAGCCCCAGCAACGCGAAGTACCCGGCCATGCCGGATGCCGTCGTGAAGCCGGCTTCGAGGGTCGTCGGCAGGCCGTGGCCGTCCATCACCACGCCGGCCAGTGCCATGCCCGTGCCGGAAAGCACTGCCCCGCAAGCGAAGAGCACCGGCAGCAGGATCGCCGCCTTCGCGAGCACCACCCGCTCGCGGACCGGCGTCCACAGCAGGGTCGATCGGATGCCGCCGCCCGCGTACTCGCTCGTGACGAAGAGGGTCGCGAGCGCGATCACCGCGAACTGCGTCAGGTAGAACCCGCCGCCGAGCGCGATGGTGTTCGCCGCCTGGGGGTCGTCGTCGAAGCGCTGGGCGATGCCGGACAGGGTGCTGTAGCCCAGCATCAGCGCCGCGCCCGCGATCAGGCACCACCACGTCGCCCGGACCGACCAGAACTTCGTCCACTCCGCCGCCACCGCGCCGGCCGGACCGCCGCCGCGTACCTCTGTCGTGGTCATGCCGACACCCCGTATTCCACCGAAGAAGCGGTCAGTTCCATGTACGCTTGCTCGAGCGACGCGGTCCGTTCGGCGAGTCCGTGGACGCGGATCCCCAGCTCGTGCACCAGATCGCCGACGCGGGTGACGTCGACGCCGTCCACCACCAGCTCGTCCGGCTCGCCGGGGTGCGTCAGACCACCCTCGGCGCGCAGCCGCTCGTCGAGCCTCGAGCGTTCGCCGTCGGCCGGGACGCGCACCGCGACCGTCGTGCGGGAGTTGCCCGCGATGAACTCCGCGACCGGCGCGTCGGCGAGAAGCTTGCCCTTGCCGATCACGACGAGGTGGTCGGCGGTCAGCTGCATCTCGCTCATCAGGTGGCTGGAGACGAACACCGTCCGCCCCTCGGCGGCCAGCGAGCGCATCAGCTGCCGGACCCAGCGGACGCCGTCCGGGTCGAGGCCGTTGACCGGCTCGTCGAACATCAGCGTGCCCGGGTCGCCGAGCAGCGCGCCGGCGATGCCGAGCCGCTGGCCCATACCGAGCGAGAACTGGCCGGCCCGCTTGCCGGCGACGTCCGAAAGCCCGACGGTCGCGAGGACCTCTTCGACGCGGCTGGTCGCGATGCCGTTGCTCTGCGCCATGGCCTTCAGGTGCTGCCCGGCGCTGCGGCCGGGGTGCAGCGCCTTCGCGTCGAGCAGCGCGCCGACCTCGCGCAGCGGGTGCCGCAGCTCGGCGTAGCGCCGGCCGCCGATCTTGACCTCGCCCGCCTGCGGGTGGTCGAGCCCGACGGTCATCCGCATGGTCGTCGACTTCCCCGCGCCGTTGGGGCCGAGGAAGCCGGTCACCTGACCCGACGCGACGTCGCAGGTCAGCGCGTCGACGACGGTCTTTTCCCCGTAGCGCTTCGTCAATCCTCGAAGCGTGATCATGAAATCCTCCCGGTGGTTCGCCTGTACCGGGAGTCTCGGGTTTCGGGGGCGGCGGGGGCATCGGCCGACGGTCGCGGCCGCCCCCCGACTTTCGTCAGGTGCGGCGGCGGGCGTGCCGGGTCGGGACGGCGGTCGCCGGATCCTCGGGCCAGGGGTGCTTCGGGTAGCGGCCGCGCAGGTCGGCGCGCACGGACGGGTAGCCGGTGGTCCAGAACGACCCGAGATCGGCGGTGATCGCCGCCGGGCGGCCGGCGGGGGAGAGCAGGTGCAGGACGACCGGGACGCCGGCGATGGTGGGGGTCTCGGTCCAGCCGAAGGTCTCCTGCAGCTTGACGGCGAGCACCGGCTGGTCGCCGGCGTAGTCGACGCGGATGTGCGAGCCACTGGGGACTTCGAGGCGGTCCGGGGCGAGCTCGTCCAGTTTGGCCGCTTCCGGCCACGGGAGGAGGGCCTTCAGCGCGGTGCCCGCGTTGATGGCCGCGAGGTCCGCTTTCCGGCGGGCTCGGGACAGGTCGAGCCACCGGTCCACATCGGACAGGAGGGTGGTGTCGTCCACCGCGGGCCACGGCTCGCCGCGGACGCGGTGCAGGAACGCCATCCGCTCGCGGAGCCTGGTGGCGTCGGTGGTCCACTTCAGGAGGCCGAGGCCGTTCTCGCGGAGGCCGGTGACCAGGGCGTCGTGGACGTCCGGGTTCTTGAGGGGCTTCTCGGACAGGATGATGGCGCCGAGCTTGCGGACCCGCCGGGCGACGACGTCACCGTCCCAGGTGACCTCGTCCACTTCGGACACGGGAGCGGCGCGGGTGGCGAGCCGCTCGTCGGCGGCCGCGGCGAGGCGGATGGTGCCGTGTACGCGGCCGGGGTCGCGGGTGGCTTCGGCGATGGCCAGCCATTCGGAGTCCAGGCCGCTGCCGGGTGGCAGTTCGGCCGCGGTACCGCCGGCCATGAGGTAGACGGGAGCGGTGCCGGGACGCCGCCGCGCGAGCCGTTCGGGATGCGCGAGCGCGACGACCAGCGCGGGATCGGGACGTCGCCCTCGGGCGGCTGTATTCGCTCTGGTCGCTGACTTTGCCGCCAATGTCTCGAGGCGCCGCGCTTCGCGTTTCCAACGGCGTGCGGGCTCATCGGAGGCCCCGCGCAATCTCCGCAGCTCCGCGTCCACGTCCGTCAGCGTCGCACCCGCGTCCAGCAGCGCCACCACCTCCGCCGCGTTGCGCGCTCCCACCGCCTCCGCGCCGTCCAGCAACGCCCGCGCCAGTCTCGGGTGCAGCCCCAGCTCCGCCATCCGCCGGCCACGCGCGGTGATCACGCCCTCCGAAGTCGCGCCCAGTGTCGCCAACAACGCGCGCCCCGCCGCCAGTGCGCCCTCGCCCGGTGGGTCCCACCACGCCAGACCGCTGCCGTCGGGGGTCGACCAGCACGCCAGCTCCAGCGCCAGCCGGGCCAGCTCGGCCGTCCGGATCTCCGGCTCCGGGTACGCCGGGAGCAAAGACTGTTCGTTCTCGGCCCAGCACCGGTACGCCCGCCCGGGCCCCTCACGACCCGCGCGCCCGGACCGCTGCGTGGCCACCGCCGCCGACACCCGCACCGTCGCCAGGCCGGGCAGACCGCGCCGGTGGTCGACCCGCGGCACCCGCGCCAGTCCCGAGTCCACCACCGCGCGCACGCCCGGCACCGTCAGGCTCGACTCGGCCACCGCCGTCGCCAGCACCACGCGCCGCCGGGCACGCGGCCGCAGTGCGTCGTCCTGGTGTGCCGCCGAAAGCCGCCCGTGCAGCGGCAGAACATCCACAGTGTCCAAATCGGACAAGGACAGCATCCCCGAAGTCCGCGCGATCTCCCCGGCACCGGGCAGAAAGGCGAGCACGTCACCGTCCCCTGAGGACAGTGCGGTCCGCACCGCCCGGGCGACGCAGGCCTCGACCCGCTCACCCCGCGCCGGAGGGACGTACGAGAAGGAAACCGGATAGGCCGGCGCGGTGGCCGTGATCACCGGCGCGTCACCGAGGAGCGTGGCGAGCCGGCCCGCGGCCACCGTCGCCGACGTCGCCAGCAGCCGCAGGTCGTCGCGCAGTCCCGCGCGGACGTCGAGCAGCAACGCCAGCAGCAGGTCCGCGTCCAGGTGGCGCTCGTGGCACTCGTCCAGCAGCACCGTCGACACCCCGGGCAGCTCGGGATCGCCCTGCACCCGTCGCACCAGCAACCCGGACGTCACGACCTCGATCCGCGTGCGCGACGACACCTTCCGGTCGCCGCGGACCGCGTAGCCCACCGTCTCGCCGACCGGTTCACCCAGCAGCGCGGCCATCCGCGCGGCGGCGGCACGAGCGGCCAGCCGCCGCGGCTCGGCGACCACCACCCGGCCGCCGGAAGAAGCCAGCGCCAGCGGCACCAGCGTCGTCTTCCCCGTCCCGGGCGGCGCGACGAGCACCGCGGTGCCGTGCGCGTCCAGCGCGGAAAGGACCTCGGGCAGGACAGCGCGAACGGGCAGATCGGGCAGCTTCACTTCTCGGTGACCTCGGGTGGGGCGGGCAGCTGGTAACCGGACGGCCCGATGTTCGCGTTGAGCGAGCGCAGCCATTCGCCGGCGGAGATCATCTTGCGGATCGCGTCGTCGACCGCGTTCACCCCCTGGGTGTCGCCCTTGCGGAGGCCGACGCCGTAGCTTTCCTTCGAGAACGGCTTCCCGACGACCTTCAGCAGCTCGGGGTCGCGCGTGACGTAGCCCGCGAGGATCACCCCGTCGGTGGTCATCGCGTCGATCTGGCCGGCCAGCAGCGCGGTCACGCAGTCCGGGTAGCGCGGGTACTCGACCAGCTGCACGGCCTGCGCGAACTTGTCCTTCACCTGCTGCGCCGGCGTCGAGCCGGTGACCGAGCACAGCCGGCGCCCGTTGAGCGTCTCCGGCCCGGTGATGTCCGGCGACGTGCGCCGCACCAGCAGGTCCTGCCCGGTGGTGAAGTACGGCCCGGCGAACGACACCTGCTGCTTGCGCTTGTCGGTGATCGAGTAGGTCGCGACGACCAGGTCGACCGCGCCGGAGGTGAGGTCCGTTTCGCGCGTCGCGGACGTCGTCTCGCGCCACGTGATGTCCTTCGCGGCGACCCCCAGTTCCGATGCGACGAAAGTAGCGACGTCGACGTCGAACCCGACGAACCTCCCGTCGATCGTGCGCTCGGAAAGCCCCGGCGCGTCGAACCGGATGCCGATGGTCAGGTGATCCGTCGCACTGGCGCGGGTCACCAGCGAGTCGGTCGGCGAGACCTTCGACGGACCGCAGGCCGCCACCGTGACCAGCAGCAACACCGAACCGAGGAGCGTGCGCCACCGCATTCCGCCGCTCCCTCCACCACCGCCATGCCCTCACGAAGTTCTCAGGTCCTCCCGTTAGCCTAAGTGCGTGGTGCGACCGTCCCAACCCGTGCTGGACGCCGTCGGCACGCTCGCCCGGCTCGGGCTGGCGGCCGTCTGGCTCGTTTCCGGTGCGCTGAAGCTGGCGGATCCGGGGCAGACGTTGATCGCCGTGCAGGCGTACGACGTGCTGCCGGCCGCACTCGAAAACGTGGTGGCCGTCGCGCTGCCGCTCGTCGAGCTCGTGCTCGGGCTGTTCCTGCTCGCGGGCCTGGCGACCCGGTGGGTGGCCGGCGCCGCGCTGGTGCTGCTGCTCGTGCTCATCGCCGGGATCGCCCAGTCGTGGGCGCGCGGGCTGAGCATCGACTGCGGGTGCTTCGGCGGCGGCGGCCAGGTGGCGGCGGGGCAGACCGAGTACCCGCAGGAGATCCTCCGCGACTCCGGCTTCGCGCTGCTGGCCGTCTGGCTGCTGGCGCGCCCGCGCACGCTGCTGTCGCTCGACGGCTGGCTCGCGCGAGGTCGCGAGGACAGTCGCGGGAACTCCGACGAGCCCGGGCCCGACTACTCGGGTATCGCGGAAGGGAATTGATACACAGTGGGTGGAGCTGAGCGGACTGCTCGGAAGCGTCGTCAGGCCGCGCAGGCCGGGGGAGCGAAGGCGGTGGCCCAGGCCAGGGGCGCCTCGGGCGACCGGCGGAAGTGGATCATCGGGATCGCCGCCGTGGTCGTCGTGGCCGCGCTCGTGATCGGTGGCGTGATCTGGACGATCTCGGACAAGAACAAGACCGGCGGCCAGGTCATCGACCCCGGCAAGAGCTCGCTGGCCGGCGATGTCACCCAGAAGCGTGACGGCGTCGTCGTCACCGTCGGCAAGGCGGGCGCGAAGGCCACGATCGACGTCTACGCCGACTTCCTCTGCCCGATCTGCGGCCAGTTCGAGAAGACCTACAAGACCGACGTCGAGCAGGCGATCAACGACGGCAAGCTGCAGGTGCGCTACCACATGGTGCCGCTGCTCAACGACCGCTCGGACCCGCCCGGCTACTCGCTCGACTCGGCGAACGCGGCGCTCGCCGCGGCCGACGCCGGCAAGTTCCTCCAGTTCCACGACGCGCTGTTCGCGAACCAGCCCGAGGAGGGCAAGCGCGGCTACGACAAGGCGCAGCTGATCAAGCTCGGCAACGACGTCGGCATCACCGATCCGGCGTTCTCCCAGGCCATCAACGCCGGTACGTACGACCAGCAGGTCAACGCCGCTTTCCAGCAGATCGAAAACGACCCGAAGCTGGCGCAGGACTTCGGCAACGGGCAGAGCGGCTTCGGCACGCCGACGGTCACGGCGAACGGCGCGATCGTCAGCTGGCAGGACCCGGGCTGGCTCGCGAAGGTCACCGGCTGAGTCCGGGCAATTCGCCCACTCGGGTACGGACCGTGGACTAGGCTGGCTTCCGCAACAGGGGAACCGGGGGTGGCGCGCGCACGTCGCACCTTCCGGTGACAGGGAGGGCCAGTGGACGGTTCGCATCAGGGGTTTCACGTCGACGAGGGCGCGTACGCGCGGTACGCCCGCGAGGTCGACCCGCTCGGTGACGACGTCAAGGGCGCGGCCGACCACCACGTCGGCCCGCACGTGACGCTTGGCGGCCACGGCTTCTCCGAGATGGGCGGCGAGTCCGGCTTCTCCGGCGCCTACAGCGGCCGGATGCGCGCCCTGCAGGAGCGGATGCACCGCGTCGGCGGCGGCTGGCGGCAGATCGGCGACGCGGCCCGGCAGACCGACCGCAACTACGCGGCGGTCGAGGGCGAGCACGGCGACGTCGTCCGGCGGCTCGGCGGCGACCTCGGGCAGGACCGCGCGTGACCGAGCACCACACCGACCAACTGGTCCGGCACAGCCTGGACACCACGAACCAGTTCGCGGACAAGCTGCGCCACGACCCGGCCGCCATCGGTGGCGCGCGAGACGCGCACGTCGCGCTGCAGACGTCGGTGGGACGGACCCGCGACACCGCGGCCGACCAGCGCGTCACCCTGGCTTCCGCCAGCTCCGGCTCGACGACCGACCGCGCCACCGCGACGTCGCAGAGCCTCGAGAAGGAGGTCCAGGACCTCCTCGACGAGAGTGCCGAGATCGAAAAGGCCGTCGCCGAGGCGGCCGAGACGCTGAACCTGGGCGTGATCAAGAACGACCAGGTCCGCGACCAGATCATCAAGGAGATCTCGGCGTCGATGAAGGCGCTGGCGGCGGTGAAGTCCATCCAGCCGCCGGAGAGCCGCGCCGCCGCGTCGCGCGACATCCTGATGAAGCTGCAGACGAAGATCAGCCGGCTCACCGGCCAGGCCGCGACCTTCAGCGAACAGACGATCAACCAGCTCACCGACATCGGGACGCGGCTGGGCGGCGGCGAGCAGTCGACGTCCACGAGCAGCGCGTCCTCGACGAAGGTGGCCTCGTCCTTCAACAGCAACTCCGGCTACTCCGGCGGCGGGGACTCCGGCGGAGGTGGGGGAGGCGGCGGTGGCGGGGGCGGCGGCGCCGTGCACAAGCCGCGGCTGCCGGTCGCCATCCCGCCGCAGCCCGGCTCCGGCGTCGCGATCAACCTGCCCGGCGGCAAGCAGGTCATGGCACCCAACGAGACCGCGGCGAAGGCCGTGCGCGCGGCGTTGTCGCAGCTCGGCGTGCCGTACGTGTGGGGCGGGACCGCGCGCGGCCAGGGGCTGGACTGCAGCGGCCTGACCATGACGTCGTACCAGGACGCGGGGCTGCAGCTGCCGCGGACGGCGAAGATGCAGACGGTCGGGGCCGAGGTGCCCTCGATCGACCAGCTGCTGCCCGGCGACCTGGTCGTCTGGTCCGGGCACGTGGCGATGGTGATCGGCGACGGCCAGATGATCGAGGCCGGCGATCCGGTGCAGATCAGCAAGATCCGCACCACGAACGCGGGACAGTCGTTCATCGGCTTCTACCGCCCGACGGGCTAGGTTTCCTCCTGTGGCTGACTTCGACGTAGACCTGGCTTCTTCGCGGATCGCGGAGCAGGCGGACCGCGCGGGTGCCGAGGCCGAGGCGCGCTTCGACCGGACCGGTCCGGTGGTGGGCAAGGCGTCGTCCCCGGACAGCACGATCGAGGTCCAGGTGGCGCCCGGCGGGTTGCTGACCGGGCTCACCATCCACCGGTCGGCGCTGCGGCACGGGTCGTCGGTCATCGCCGACCAGATCCTCGAGCTGGCCCAGCGCGCGACCCGCCGCGCGGGCGACAAGATGTATCACGCGCTGGCGCCGGTGGTGGACGCGTCGCAGCTGGAAGTCCTGGGTTACGAACCCATCCCGGACGACGACCCGGACGCCGACACCTACTCGTACGGAAGGTGAGCGCGATGCCCACGACGCGTGAGCTGATTTCCCAGGCCCGGGCGCGCGAAGAGGCGATGGCCCGGGTCGACGAGCTCCTGGCGTCGGCGTCCGGCACGGCCCACGACCTCGACGGCCAGGTCGAGGCGACGGTCGACGGCCGCGGCAAGCTGCTGCGGCTGTGGCTGGCGCCGTCGGCGGTGAACCTGGGCGAAAGCCTGGGGCCGCTGGTGGTGGAGATCGCGCAGGCGGCCATACGCGAGGCGACGCAGGACGGCTACAACAAGGTCGCTTTGCTGCTGGGCGAAGACATGACGTACATGATCGAGCAGATGACGGGAATGCCGGCGCCCGCGCGAGCCGAGGACGACGACCCGGGGATGACGGTCGAGGAGTTCCAGCGGCTGCGCGCGGAGCGGCTCGGTTCGGCGCCGGCGGAGACTCCGGCGCCCCCGGCTGCCTCGAGCGTCGAGGACGAGGACGCGTACTGGGAGTCCTTCGACCCGGCTTCCTTGCGCTCGGACCGCTAGCTCACCCGCTCCCCCTTCGTCGAAGCGCCGGCTCGAAGTGAGCCGGCGCTCCAGCTCCCTTCCCGGAAGCCGCAATCCCGCTCAGTGGCAACCGAGTTCGGTCAGAGGTCTGGACCAACGCCGAAAGCCTGTGTCTTAATTCAAGGCGTGAATTTCGGTCTCTCGACGAGGAGGACCCGGATGGGTCTCGGACGCAGACTGGGTATCGGCGCGCTGGCACTGGGGCTGCTCGTGGCGTCGGAAACGCCCGCCCTCGCCGGGAACGGCCCGGCGTACAAGGATTCCCGGCGACCGGTCAAGGTCCGGGTGGCCGACCTGATGTCCCGGATGACGCTCGACGACAAGCTCGGCCAGATGATGCAGGCCGAACGTCTCGGGGTCAAAAGCCCGGCCGACGTCACCACCGGCCGGCTCGGCTCGCTGCTCTCCGGCGGCAGCTCGCAGCCGACGCCGAACACGCCCGTCACCTGGGCCGACATGTACGACGGCTTCCAGAAAGCCGCCCTCGCCACGCCGCTGGGCATCCCGCTGATCTACGGCGTCGACGCGGTCCACGGTCACAACGGCCTCTACGGCGCCACCGTCTTCCCGCACAACATCGGCCTCGGCGCGACGCGCGACCCGCGGCTGGTCGAGAAGATCGGCCGGGCGACCGCGGAAGAGGTCTCCGGCACCGGCATCGACTGGGATTTCGCGCCCTGCCTGTGCGTCGCCCGCAACGACCGCTGGGGCCGCACCTACGAGTCCTTCGGCGAGGTCCCGCAGCTGGCCACCGAGATGACGTCGATCATCACCGGCCTGCAAGGGAAAGAGCTGGACCGGCCGGGTTCGGTCATGGCCACGGCCAAGCACTACGTCGGCGACGGCGGCACCACCGGCGGCGTCAACGAGGGCAACACCGAGATCAGCGAGCAGGAGCTGCGGCAGATCCACCTGCCGCCGTTCAAGGCCGCCATCCAGCGCGGGGTCGGCTCGGTGATGATCTCCTACAGCAGCTGGAACAGCGTGAAGCTGCACGCGAACTCGTACCTGGTCACCGACGTCCTCAAGAAGGAACTCGGCTTCCAGGGCATCGTCGTCTCGGACTACAACGGCGTCGACAAGATCGACGGCAAGACCGGCTTCACCCCCGAAGAAGTCGAAGCCTCGATCAACGCGGGCATCGACATGGTGATGGTGCCCTACGACTGGCAGAAGTTCATCGACACGCTGCGCGCGCTGGTGCAGGAGGGCCGCGTCCCGATGTCGCGGATCGACGACGCCAACAAGCGCATCCTGACGAAGAAGTTCGAGCTCGGCCTCTTCGAGCACCCGTTGACCGACCGCCGGTTCCTGAACACGATCGGCAGCGAGCAGCACCGCGACCTGGCGCGCCAGGCCGTGCGGGAGTCGCAGGTGCTGCTGAAGAACGACAACCACGTGCTGCCGCTCTCCAAGCGCGAAAAGATCTTCGTGGCCGGCAAGAGCGCGGACGACATCGGCAACCAGTCCGGTGGCTGGACGGTCGGCTGGCAGGGCACCAGCGGCCCGGTCATCCCCGGCACCACGATCCTGCAAGGCATCAAGAGCAGTTCCTCGAAGGTGACCTACGCCAAGGACGGCGAGGGGATCGACCAGAGCTACGACGTCGCCGTCGCCGTCGTGGGGGAGACGCCGTACGCGGAAGGCAAGGGCGACCGTCCACAAGGGATGGGACTCGACACGACCGACCTCGCCACGCTGCAGAAGCTGAAGGACTCCGGTGTGCCGACGGTGGTCGTGCTCGTGTCCGGGCGCCCGCTCGACATCACGGCGCAGCTGCCGGATTGGGCCGGGCTGGTCGAATCGTGGCTGCCGGGCAGTGAAGGGAAGGGCGTCGCCGATGTCCTCTTCGGCGACTACAACCCGACCGGCAAGCTGCCGGTGACCTGGATGCGCAGCGCCGACCAGCAGCCGATCAACGTCGGCGACGGCAAGCCCGCGCTGTTCCCGTTCGGCTACGGGCTGCGCTACTCGCGCCACTGGTGATCCCGTCCCCCACCGGAAGGAACCCCTCATGTCGTCAAGAGCCCGCCGCCCCCTGATCCGGATCTTGGCTTTCTTCGCCGCCTGCCTGGGCTTGAGCCTGGGCGCCCCGGCGGTGCAGGCCGCGACGCCGTTCAAGGTGCTCGCGTTCTACAGCGGCACCTACGACGCCGCGCACATCAGCTTCGAGAAGGAAGCCAACGTCTGGTTCCCGCAGCAGGCGGGCGCCAACGGCTTCACCTACACGTCGACGACCAACTGGAACCAGCTGACGACCATCACGCCGAGCCAGTACCAGGTCGTCCTGTTCCTCGACGACCAGCCGCAGTCGCAGGCGCAGTTCCAGGGCTTCCAGCGGTACATGCAGGCCGGCGGCGCGTTCTACGGCTTCCACGTCACCGCGTACAACGACAGCTCGACGCCGTCGTACGCCAACTGGTTCCACAACGACTTCCTCGGCACCGGGCGGTTCACGTCGAACACGTGGGGCCCGACGCCGGAGACGCTGAAGATCGAGAACCGCACCCACCCGTCGACGGTGAACCTGCCGGCGACCATCAAGTCCTCGACGTCCGAGTGGTACGCCTGGCAGAACGACCTGCGCCAGAACAGCAACATCACCATCCTGGCGTCGATGGACCAGTCCACGTTCCCGATCGGCACCGACCCCAGCCAGACCTGGAACAGCGGGTACTACCCGATCTCGTGGACGAACAAGAACTACAAGATGATCTACTCGAACTTCGGCCACAACGCGATGAACTACGACACGAACACCGCGCTGTCCTCGACGTTCGAGAGCGCCGACCAGAACCGGTTCCTGCTCGACGGCCTGAAGTGGCTCGGCGGTGGCGGCACGACGACCCCGCCGCCGGACGGCACGATCGACCCGTCGGCCTGGTACGCCGTGGCGAACAAGGCGTCCGGCAAGTGCGTCGACGCGAAGGCCGCGGGCAGCGCCAACGGCACCGTGATCCAGCAGTACACCTGCAACGGCACCACCGCGCAGCAGTACCAGTTCGCCCCGACCAGCGGCGGCTTCGACCGGATCAACAACCGGACGAACCCCGCCCAGGTCATCGACGTCGCGAACGTGGCGACGACGGACAACGCCGGCCTGCAGCTGTGGGCCTACAGCGGCGGGAACAACCAGCAGTGGCAGCCCGTGTCGGAGGGCGGCGGCTACTACCACCTGGTCGTCCGCCACACCGGCAAGTGCCTGACCGTGCCGGGAGCGTCCACCGCGGACAGCGTCCAGCTGGTCCAGTCGACCTGTGACGGCAGCGCCGCTCAGTCGTTCAAGGTCGCCTAGGGGATGCGCTGCGGCGCCCCCTCAGCTAACATGAATGCCCTTCACGTTGGCTGAGGAGGGTGCCGTGGTGCGCGGGAACCGAACGATCCTCGTGGTGGTGGCTCTGCTGGCCGGAATGCTCGCCGGCGTCAGTCCCTCGGTGGCCACGACTCCGTTCTTCTGGGGCGTCGCCACCTCCGGCTACCAGGCCGAGGGCTCGGCGCCCGACAGCAACTGGCGCCGCTACGAGCAGGCGAAGACGTCCTCGATCAAGGAGCCCTACCTCGAGTCCGTCGACTTCCGGCACCACTACGCCGAGGACATCGACCGCGCGAAGCAGCTCGGCGTGAACGTGTTCCGCTTCAGCGTCGAGTGGGCCCGGATCGAGCCGCGGCCCGGCCAGGTCGACCAGGCGGAGCTGGCGTACTACGACGACGTCGTGCGCCGCGTCGTGGCCGCCGGGATGCGGCCGATGATCACGCTCGACCACTGGGTCTACCCCGGCTGGGTCGCCGACCAGGGCGGCTGGGACAGCGACCGCACGGTCGACGCGTGGCTCGTCAACGCCCGCCGGGTCGTGGACCGCTACCAGGGGCTCGGCGCGATCTGGATCACGATCAACGAGCCGACCGTCTACCTGCAGAACGAAACCGCCAACGGCGGGCTCGCCGGGTGGAAGCTGCCCTGGGCGCAGGCGCGGCTGGTGAAGGTGCACCGAGCGGCGTACGACCTGATCCACTCCCTGGACCCCGGCGCGCTCGTGTCCAGCAACACGGCCTACATCCCGGCGGCGCAAGGCATCCTGGACGCGTCGTTCCTCGACCAGGTGCGCGACAAGCTCGACTTCGCCGGCCTCGACTACTACTACGGCGCGAGCCTCGACAACCTCAGCGCGATCCACGCGGCGAGCGGCGAGTTCTGGAAGGTGACGCCGCAGCCGGACGGCATCTACTACGCGCTGCGGTACTACGCGCGGAAGTTCCCGGGCCTGCCGCTGTACGTCGTCGAGAACGGGATGCCGACCGACAACGGCAACGCGCGTCCCGACGGCTACACGCGCTCGGACCACCTGCGCGATCACCTCTACTGGGTGCAGCGCGCGAAGGCCGACGGCATGAACGTCATCGGCTACAACTACTGGAGCCTCACGGACAACTACGAGTGGGGCAGCTACCAGCCGCGGTTCGGACTGTACACAGTGGACGCCCGCTCGGACGCCACGCTGACGCGCCGGCCGACCGACGCCGTCGCGGCGTACCGGCAGCTGATCGCGGGCCACGGCGTCCCGGCCGGCTACACGCCGGTGCGGCCGCCGGGGTTCTGCTCGGTCGTCGACGGTCTCGGCAGCTGCCTCGACCCGGCGCGCTACCCGGGTCCGCTGGCTCCGCTGGGCTAGCTTTGCGCTGCAAAGCGTAGCTTTCACGTGAAAGCTACGGCTGGTGGTGCAACTCGCTCGACAGCACGCTTTGAAGACCGCGAAGATGGGCGGATGGGGATGCGAGGGGGATCGCGGCGCGCCTGGACGCTCGGATCGCTGACCGGCGCGTTGTTCGCCGCCGGGATGGTGGTGCTCGAGGCGACCGTCGTGTGGCCGGATGGTCCGTGGTGGGTCGTGGTGCTGACCGGCCTCGGCGCCGGGGTGTTTTTCGGCGCGGTCATGGGTCCCGTGCTGGCGCGCGCGGAACGGGAGCTGTGGCGGGCCTGCGGGGAAGACCTGACCTGGCCGGAGTTCCGGGTCGCCGCCAAGGCGAGCCGCTCGGGGCGGGCGCCGGCGGATCCGCGGCTGCACGCGGCCGCGACGCGCCTCGCGGTCCACCAGCTGGCCCAGCACCGGCGCCGCCGCCGGAACACGATCATCGGCTCTTCGGTGGCCGCGGGGTTCAGCCTGCTCAACGCGGTGTTCGGCAACTTGCTCGCCCTGTTCGCCGCGGGCGCCATCGCCGTCGTGATCGCCGTGTTCCTGTACGAGCGCGTCCGGCTGCGGAAAGCCTTGCTGCGCTTGCGAGCGGAGTCGCCGGCCTGACGAATCCGGGGTGGCTCGGGCTCGAACCACCCCGGAACCGGCGTCAGTCGCGTTCGATGAGGTGGCCCACCACGTCCGGGCCCGGGTGGGCGTGGCCCGAGCCGTCGCGGCGGACGTCGATCTCCGGCAGCTCCACCGGGTCGCCGTTGCGGGCCGCGCCCGCGGGACGCGGGCCGATCCACGCCACGCGCAGCGCCGTCTCGCCCTTCAAGAACCGCTGCGCCCGGACGCCGCCCGTCGCGCGGCCCTTGGCCGGGTACTCGCTGAACGGCGTCACCTTCACGCTCAGGCCCGTCGAGGTGATCACCATCGGCTCGCCGTGCTCGTCGTCGTCCGTGCGGACCGCTCCGAAGAACACCGCCGACCCCGCTCCCACGTTGATGCCCGCCATGCCGCCGCCCTTGAGGCCCTGCGGACGGACCAGCGAGGCCGCGTACTTCAGCAGGGACGCCTCCGACGACACGAACGCCAGCGTCTCCGAGCCGTCCTTCAGCCAGGTCGCGCCCACGACCTCGTCGCCGTCCTTCAGCGAGATCACTTCGAACTCGTCCGAACGCACCGGCCACTCCGGCGAACAGATCTTCACCACCCCGGCCTTCGTGCCCAGCGCCAGGCCCGGTGAACCCACCGCCTGCTCGCCCAGCGGCGCGATCCCGACGACCGTCTCGCCCTTCTCCAGCGGTACCAGCTCGCGCGCCGCCATGCCGCCGCGCAGGGACACCGTGCCCGCCTGCTCCGGCAGCACCGGCAACGGCAGGACGTCCGTCTTGAACGCCCGGCCGCGGCTGGTCACCAGCAGGATCTGGCCGCGCGCGGTCGTGTGGACCACCGCCGACACCGCGTCGTGCTTCACCCGGCCGTTGCGCCGGCGCGTTTCCGTCGACTCCTCGGACTCCGCCGCGGTGCGCGCCACCAGCCCGGTCGCCGAGAGGATCACCTGGCACGGGTCGTCCGTGACCTCCAGCGGACCGGACGGCTTCGACGCGGCCAGTACCTCCTTGAGGTCGCCGTCGATCAGCGACGTGCGGCGCTCGGTCGGGAAGTCCTTCGCGATCTTCGCCAGCTCCGACGACACGAGCTTCTTCAGCACCGACTCGTCGTCGAGGATCTTGGTCAGCTCCGCGATCTCCTCGCGCAGCCGCTCCTGCTCCGACTCCAGCTCGAGCCGGTCGTACTTGGTCAGCCGGCGCAGCGGCGTGTCGAGGATGTACGTCGCCTGGATCTCCGACAGCTTGAAGCGCGTCATCAAGCCGTCTTTCGCGGCCGCCGCGTTCTCGCTCTCGCGGATGAGCTTGATCACCTTGTCGATGTTCAGCAGGGCGATCAGCAGGCCGTCGACCAGGTGCAGGCGTTCTTCGCGCTTGCGGCGCCGGTACTTGGTCCGCCGCGTGACGACCTCGTAGCGGTGCCGGAGGAAGACCTCCAGCAGCTCCTTGAGCCCCAGCGTCTGCGGCTGGCCGTCGACGAGCACCAGGTTGTTGATGCCGAACGACTGCTCCAGCGGTGTGAGCCGGTAGAGGTCGGCCAGCAGGGCCTGCGGGTTGACGCCGACCTTGCACTCGATGACCAGCCGCGTGCCGTTTTCGCGGTCGGTGAGGTCCTTGACGTCGGCGATGCCGGTGAGCCGCTTGGACTTGTTGACCTCGTCGGTGATCTTTTCGATCACCTTTTCCGGGCCGACGCCGTAGGGCAGCTCGGTGACGGTGATCGCCTGCCGCCCGCGGCTGCCTTCGAGGGGCCCGGTCTCGCAGTTCGCGCGCATCCGGACCACGCCGCGGCCGGTCTCGTACGCGCGGCGGACCTCGTCGAGGCCCAGCAGGCTGCCGCCGGTCGGGAGGTCGGGGCCGGGCACGAACTCCATCAGCTTGTCGAGCGTCGCGGTGGGGTGCGTGATCAGCCACCGCGCGGCCGCGACGACCTCGCCGAGGTTGTGCGGGATCATGTTGGTCGCCATCCCGACCGCGATCCCGGACGTGCCGTTGACCAGCAGGTTCGGGAACGCCGCCGGCAGCACCGACGGCTCTTCCAGCGAACCGTCGTAGTTCGGCCGGAAGTCGACGGTGTCCTCACCGAGTTCGCCGACCAGCTGCATCGCCTCGGGCGACATGCGCGCTTCGGTGTACCGCGACGCGGCCGGGCCGTCGTCGGGCGAGCCGAAGTTGCCGTGGCCGTCGATCAGCGGGACGTTCAGCGAGAAGTCCTGCGCCAGCCGCACCATCGCGTCGTAGATCGCGACGTCACCGTGCGGGTGGTACTTGCCCATCACGTCGCCGACCACGCGCGACGACTTCACGTACGCGTGCGTCGGGCGGTAGCCGTTCTCGTTCATCGAGTACAGGATCCGGCGGTGCACCGGCTTCAACCCGTCGCGCGCGTCCGGCAGGGCGCGCGAGTGGATGACCGAATACGCGTACTCCAGGTACGAGTCCTCGATCTCCGTCTTCAGCGAGTTGTCGAAGACGTTCGCGCCGGCGCGGTCGAACGCGCTGGGATCGACCTTGGTGGTGGTGCCCTTGCGGCGTGCCACGGCAGAACTCCTTGGTAGCTAAGAAAAAATCAAGCGTCGATGGCGTCGCGGTCGATCCGGTCCGAGGAGGCGACCAGCCAGTTCCGCCGGGGCTCGACCTTCTCGCCCATCAGCAGCTCCAGCGCGCCCTCGGCGGCCTCGGCGTCGTCCATGGTGATCCGGCGGACCGAGCGGCTGGCCGGGTTCATCGTCGTGTCCCACAGCTCGTCGGCGTCCATCTCGCCGAGACCCTTGAACCGCGGCACCGGGGTGACGATGCTCTTGCCCGCCCGCTCCAGCTCGGCGAACTTCGACTCCATCTCCTGCTGCGTGAAGGTGAAGTGCGTCTCCGGGTTGCGGCCCTTGGTGACGAGCTTGTGCAACGGCGGCATCGCCGCGTACAGCCGGCCGTCCTCGATCACCGGCCGCATGTACTTCGCGAACAGCGTGATCAGCAGCGTGCGGATGTGCGAGCCGTCGACGTCCGCGTCGGCCATCAGGATGACGCGGCCGTAGCGCATGGTCGTCAGGTCGAACGTGCGGCCGGTGCCCGCGCCCAGGACCTGCACGATCGACGCGATTTCGGCGTTCTTCAGCGTGTCGCCCAGGGACGCCTTCTGCACGTTCAGGATCTTGCCCCGCAGCGGCAGCAGCGCCTGGTACTCCGACACGCGCGCCATGCGGGCCGACCCCAGCGCGCTGTCACCCTCGACGAGGAACAGCTCGCTGCGGGAGACACCGGTGGTGCGGCAGTCGACCAGCTTCGGCGGCATCGCCGCGCCCTCGAGGGCGGTCTTGCGCCGGGCGGCGTCCTTCTGCTGCTTCTGGGTGAGCCGGACGCGGGAGGCGTCGACCACCTTCTGCAGCACGACCTTGGCCTCGGACTTCGTCTTGCGGTCCTCGGTCCAGGCCTTGACGTGCTTGTCGACGACGCCCTGGATGACGCGGGTGATGCCGGCGGTGGAGAGCTCGTCCTTCGTCTGCGACGTGAACTGCGGCTCCGGCAGCCGGACGTGCACGACGGCGGTCATGCCCTCCAGGACGTCCTCGATCGTCGGCATGTCCTCCTTGGGCTTGAGCAGCCCACGGGTCTTGGAGATCGCGTCCTGCAACGCCTTCGCCATCGCGCGGTCGAAGCCGCGGCGGTGCGTGCCGCCGTGGACGTTGCGGATCGTGTTGGTGAAGCACTCGACCGTGCGCTCGTAGCCGGTGCCCCAGCGCAGCGCCACCTCGATCTCGGCGTGCCGCTCCACATTGGACTGCATGACGCCCGCCGCGTCCGCCGCGTTCTCCTTGTACGTGCCTTCGCCGGTGATCAGCAGCGTGCCGCAGACCGGCTTTTCGCCCGACGGGGTCAGGAAGTCGACCATGTCGACGAGCCCGTGGGGGAAGTGGAAGGTCTCCTCGTTGATGGTGTCTTCGATGGCCGTGCGCAGCACGTACGTGACGCCCGGGACGAGGAACGCGGTGTTGCGCAGCTTCGCCCGCACGCCCTCGACGTCCAGGGCCGCGCCGGACTCGAAGTAGCGCGAGTCGTACCAGTAGCGGATCGACGTGCCGCTGCGCTCGCCGCGCTTCATCTTGCCGACGAGGTTCAGCCCGGAGTGGCGGGTGAACTTCGCCTTCGGGCCGGGCGCGTCGAAGTTCCCGGGGATGCCGTGCTTGAACGACATCTGGTGGACCTTGCCGTCCTGCTTCACCGTGACGTCGAAGCGGTGCGACAGCGCGTTGACCGCCGAAGCGCCGACGCCGTGCAGGCCGCCGGAGGTCTTGTAGCCCGAGCCGCCGAACTTGCCGCCGGCGTGCAGCCGCGTCAGCACCAGCTCGACGCCGGACAAACCGGACTTGGCGTGGGTGCCGGTGGGGATGCCGCGGCCGTCGTCGTCCACCTGGACGCTGCCGTCGGCGTGCAGCGTGACGACGATCTTCGTCGCGTGGCCCGCGACACCTTCGTCCGTCGAGTTGTCCACCACCTCGGAGAAGAGGTGGTTGATGCCCCGGCTGTCGGTGGAGCCGATGTACATCCCGGGGCGCTTGCGGACGGCCTCGAGCCCCTCGAGGTGCGTGAGGTCGTCGGCCCCGTACAAGGTCTCGGCAGTCACAGGGTCGTTCTCCCGGATCGTGGCTCGCGAAAGTGCTGGTGGTGGTGCGGACTTGGCCTGCACCGTACTGCAGGATATCCGCCACCCCCGACAACTTCCGCGCGCTCCCGGTTCCGGAGTGGCGCGCGCCGCCCGCTACTTGGGGTCGTAGCCCAGGTCGGGCCACAGGCCGAGCAGGGCTTCGATCTTCCGCGGGACCTGGAAGCTGTTCCGGAAGTTCGGCTTCTCGCCGATCGTGGCGAGCCCCTTGCGGAGGTCGCCGAACGCCGGCCTCGCGGCCGTCTCCCGGGTCAGGATGTAGCAGTACGTGCGACGCGGGTACGCGAACTCGTCCGTGTACGCCTGCAGCACGAGACCAGGGGCTTCGATCCGCGACCCGACCAGGGCGCGGCCCTGCTTCTGGCTGTAGACGCGGATCACGTGCACACCCGCGCGGAGCGTGCGCGGCGGGTCCTGGCCCTGGCCGTCGTCGGCCCAGAAGAGCTCGACGCGGAACGGCTGTTCGCCGTTTTCGCCGGGGTGGGTGTATTCGCGCGTCAGCTCTTCGAGCCGGTATTCGGCCTCGGCCGACGGCTCGCCGCCCTCGACGAGGCTGACGAGGTACAGCTCGGCCGGGCGCGG
The DNA here is from genome assembly GCA_049998055.1 of Amycolatopsis sp. cmx-4-37. Taxonomy (GTDB): domain Bacteria; phylum Actinomycetota; class Actinomycetes; order Mycobacteriales; family Pseudonocardiaceae; genus Amycolatopsis. The sequence continues at coordinate 19,802 of JAEBEK010000002.1, forward strand.
CCAGTTCGGCCGGGGCACGTCGGTGGCCTCGGGTGCTTCGGAGGCTTCGGGGGCGTCCGCTGCCGCAACCGGTTCCGGGGTGCCGGTGGTGGCCACCGGGGTCTCTTCGGGGTTCGCGGTGGTGTCGGGGGAGTCCTGGACGGCATCGATGCTCGCGGCCGGCTCGGCCTTTTCGGCCGGGGCCGGGGCCGGGCGGACCGGCGAGGGAGCCGGGGCCGGGCGCACCGGGGACGGCGCGGGTGCGGCCGGGCGCACCGGGGACGGCGGAGGGGTCGCGGCGGCGGGCCGGACCGGCGTCGCCGGGCGGCTCGTGACCACGGACCGGGCGGGCGCCGCGGGGCGGCTGGGGGCGGGGGTGCGCGGCGTGGTGACCAGCTTGCCGGCGCCGTACTGCTCCAGGAGCGGCTCCAGGTCGCCCGCCGTCAGCGCGGGCCCCGCCAGGTCGCACCACTCGAGCCAGGCCTCCTGGGCCTCCTCGACGGTGTGCTTCTCGTGGGAGACCGTCACCGCTTCGAACAGCTGCCGCGGGCCCGCGGCGGTGACGTCGGCCGAGCCGACGACCACGAACGACGGGTCGTCCTCGGCGATCACCAGCTTCGCGTTCAGCCCGCGCAGCGAGTGCACGATCACGCCCGCCTTCACCCAGTGCAGCAGGGCGTGCGGGCTGGTCGCACCGGACAGCACGGTGTCCAGGCTCGCATCCGTGATCACCGTGTCGCCGGGTTCCAGGGGCAGCAGCGCGGCCGCGCCGGGACCGACGTGGCCGAACGCGGCCACCAGGTTCCGGCGGGGCGCGAGCAGTGGGGTGATCGAGCCCCAGATGTCGCGGCCCGTGAGAAGTCGTACCGAACGTTCTGCCAGACCCAGCCGACCGAGCTCCGCGTCCATGTCCCTGACCTTACTGGGTACCCCCCACAGCTCTGACGGCCGGAATATCTCTTGCTTGGAAGTAGTTGAACGCGCATGTAAGATGAGGGTCGCGAAGGGAGCAGGTCATGCAGTTCGGAATCTTCTCGGTGGGCGACGTCACGACCGATCCCACCACCGGCACCACCCCGACGGAGCACGAGCGGATCAAGGCGATGGTCCGGATCGCGCTCAAGGCGGAGGAGGTCGGCCTCGACGTCTTCGCGACCGGCGAGCACCACAACCCGCCGTTCGTGCCGTCGTCGCCCACGACGCTGCTGGGCCACATCGCGGCGCAGACGTCCAAGATCATCCTCTCGACGTCGACGACGCTCATCACGACGAACGACCCGGTGAAGATCGCCGAGGACTTCGCGATGCTGCAGCACCTGGCCGACGGCCGCGTCGACCTCATGATGGGCCGCGGCAACACCGGCCCGGTCTACCCGTGGTTCGGCGAGGACATCCGCCAGGGCATCCCGCTGGCCATCGAGAAGTACGCGCTGCTGCGCCGGCTGTGGCGCGAGGACGTCGTCGACTGGTCCGGCAAGTTCCGCACGCCGCTGCAGGGCTTCACGTCGACACCGCGGCCCCTGGACGACGTTCCGCCGTTCGTGTGGCACGGGTCGATCCGGAGCCCGGAGATCGCCGAGCAGGCGGCCTTCTACGGAGACGGCTTCTTCGCCAACCACATCTTCTGGCCGACTTCGCACTTCCAGCAGCTGATCGCGTTCTACCGGCAGCGCTTCGAGCACTACGGGCACGGGTCGGCGGACCAGGCGATCGTCGGCCTGGGCGGGCAGGCGTTCATCCGGCCCAAGTCCCAGGACGCGTGGAACGAGTTCCGCCCGTACTTCGACAACGCGCCGGTGTACGGCCACGGGCCGTCTCTGGAGGAGTTCACCGACCAGACGCCGTTGACCGTGGGGAGCCCGCAGGAGGTCATCGACAAGACGCTGACGTTCCGTGAGCACTTCGGCGACTACCAGCGTCAGCTCTTTTTGATGGACCACGCGGGGTTGCCGTTGAAGACGGTGCTGGAGCAGCTGGATCTGCTGGGCTCGGAGGTGGTTCCGGTGCTGCGCAAGGAGCTGGACTCGCTGCGTCCCGCGCACGTCCCGGACGCGCCGACGCACGCTTCTTTGGTGGCTTCGGCTTCGGCTGCTGCTTCGGCTCCGGCGGGGGTGTCGGCATGAAGCTCGCGGTGGTGACGGCGGGGCTGTCGGTCCCGTCGTCGACCCGGCTGCTGGCGGATCGCCTGGCCGCGGCCACGGTCGCGGCGGCGTCGTCGCCGGTGTCGGTTTCGGTGGTCGAGCTGCGGGACATCGCGCTGGACGTGACGAAGAACCTGCTGACCGGATTTCCGAGCCCGGCGTTGCGCGCGGCGATCGCCACGGTGGTCGACGCGGACGCGCTGATCGTGGTGACGCCGGTGTTCACGGCCGGGTACAGCGGGTTGTTCAAGTCGTTCTTCGACGTGCTGGACGCGGACTCGTTGGCGGGCAAGCCGGTGCTGCTGGCCGCCACGGGCGGCACCGAGCGCCACTCGCTGGTGCTGGACTACCAGCTGCGGCCGTTGTTCGGGTACTTGAAGGCGGACCCGGTCGCGACCGGGGTGTACGCGGCTTCCTCGGATTGGGGCGGCGGCGAGGGCGCGCTGCAGCGGCGGATCGAGAAGGCGGGAGCGGAGCTGGCCACCCTCGCCGCCGGTCGGCCGGCGGTGGCCGCCGAGCCGGAGTTCATCCCGTTCGACCAGCTGCTGGCGGGCGCGGGGGAGTGAGAACGGTGTGGTCCGGCGCGCCACTATGGTGGGCGGATGGCGTCGGTCAAGCAGGTCCAGATCACGTTCGACTGTGCGGAACCCGAGCGGGTGGCCCGTTTCTGGTGCGAGGTGCTGGGATACGTGGTGCCCCCGCCCCCGGAGGGCTTCGCGACGTGGGCCGATTTCGACGGATCGCTACCACCCGACCGCCAGGGCGCGGCGTTCGCCTGCGGTGATCCCACGGGGGTGGGGCCGCGGCTGTTCTTCCAGCGGGTTCCGGAAGGCAAGGTCGTGAAGAACCGGGTACACCTCGACGTGCGGGTGGGCACCGGCCTGGTGGGCGACGAGCGGCTCGCGAAGCTCGAGGCGGAGTGCGCGCGGCTGGTCGGGCTGGGGGCGGTGCAGGTGCAGGTGTTGCGTGCTGATGGGTACAACGAGTCCTGCATCTCGATGCAGGACGTCGAGGGGAACGAATTCTGCATCGACTGAGGGGGTTTGGGGCTGCCGGGGCCGGCTGTTTCGGATGCGCGAGGTGGCCGGTTGCGTTAGAGCTTGAGCCTGGTCGGCGTTGATGGGAGCTAGGAGTCGACGCGCGCTTGTGTCGGTTGTGGATGACCGGCGGTCTGGAGCTGCGATCCGCTGACAGGATTGCTTGGGACGTGGGTGTAGGCCCGTAGCCGGTGGCTGCGGGCCTTTCCCGTGTTCGGTTGTCTATGCCGCGAACGGCAACGGCTGGTGGAGGTTGTTGCGCCTGGGTTTTCGGCGTTTGTCCAGGAACACCGGCGGTAGGAACTCGGGGAGGCCGTCGGCGGCGATGCGGACTTGCCAGCCGGAGCGGTGCAGGAGCCGGTGGTGGTGGGCGCACATCAAGACCAGGTTGCCGAGGTCGGTGGGGCCGCCGTCTGCCCAGTGGCGGATGTGGTGGCCTTGGCAGTGCCGGGGTGGGCGGTGGCAGCCGGGGAAGGCGCAGCCGCGGTCGCGAAGGTACAACGCGCGACGGAGACCGGGCGAGATCAGGCGGCGTTGGCGGCCGAGGTCGAGGGGTTCGCTCTTCGTGCCCAGGACTGCGGGGATGAGCATGCAGTCGCAGGCGCGGAGTCGGGCTTCGGCCGCGGAGATACGGCCGAGATCGCCGAGAGTCGCCTGGCCGATGCCGGACTTCAAGTCCTGCAACGACACCGCCACCATCACGTGCGCTCGCTCGCCCGCCTGCATCGGCAACTCTGGGGAGTTCAGCGCCAGGTCGATCGCGTCGGAGAAGGCGTCGCCGTAGCGTTCCAGCGGGGAACGCAAGTTCGGGCCTTCCTCGGTGGTGCGGCGTTGGGCGAGGGAGTCCAGGAGGGCACTGGCGCGGGAGCCCGTCTCATCGTCGAAGCGGCCGTTCAGCTCCCACACCCCGGTTCTCTTGCGACGCAAAGACAACTCGCGACTGGGGACAGCGGGTTCGGTGGTGTCTGGTTCGGTGCCGTCGGGGTCGAGGTGCGCCAGGATCCGCGCGCCCAGTGCCGCGACCTGCTTGTGCCCGGCGTCTTCGGCGAAGGACAGCAGATGCTGTTCAGCGTCATCCCGGTGCTCTGGCGGGACCTGCCCCAGCACTCCGACGATCGTGTCGATCATCGGGGTGCTCAACCGGCCATCCGAGGCAGCCGCGCCGGTGGCGGGAGCAACAGCGGGAACGGGTGTGCCGTCGAGATTCCGGCCGGGCACAAGGGCCCGAGCCCGCTTCACCACAGACTCGGCGGCAGCCTTGGGAACATCGGCCAGATGCTCGAACAACCTTGCCGCAGAACGATATCCGAAGAGTTCCATGACCCCGCGCGACTCGATTTCCATCAGCAGCGCACCGATCTCGGCCTCGGCGGACCGCACCACAGTGAGCAGCGCGGAGATGCGGTCGGCCAGGGCCACCGCATCCGCTCGAACCACCGCATCGCTGTCCACACACCAAGATTACCGGCAGGCGAACGCATGTTCATCACTCGATCAGGTGGAAGCAACAGCCCGGCAGGGACACCGTAGCGTGGGGAATCGGCGCTCCGGCACCGAGCGGTAAGCAACAACAAGAAGCGCCGATTTCCCACGCCCCGGCGAAGCCGCATCTTTAAGAGCCCGGGTAGCGAACCCGATAACGCAAGTGAGTGACACCGGAGCCGAGAACAACCTCAACCCGCTCAAGCAAAGCGTTCGAACCGCCGAGGCCGGAGAAGTACCGCACACCTTCCCCGAGAAAAACCGGAACGAGATCGATCCGAACCTCATCGAGAAGCCCCAGGGTCAAGCACTGCTGAGCGATACTGGGCCCGGAAACCCCCACAGTCCCATCCCCGGCAGCCCGAGCCAGCTCGACCGCCTCGGAAACAGAAGAGACAAAAGTGAACGGCGCCAGCTGGGACGCCGGCCAATCCGAAGGCGGCGGCCGGTGAGTGACGACGAAGGCAGCACCTCCACCGGGCGGATTCCCGCCCCACCCGTGGGTGTAGTCGAAAACCCGCCGCCCGCAGACGAACGCGCCGTGGCGGACCGCGTCCAGGTGTGATCGCAAGTAGTCCGCGCTGGACGGGGACACCCGGAACGTGATCGGGTAGCCGATCATCGGCACCTCGACGTCTCCCGCGTTGTACCAGTCGAACAGCGGTCCGACCGAATCGTCGGGCCGGGCGACGAACCCGTCCAGTGACATGCAGAAGCTTGCGACGACCCCGGCCACCTCAGTCCGCCAGCACCTTGTCGAGCCGCTCGTACGACTCCGTGATCCCGCGGCTCATCCCGCTCTCCAGCGCCGCGTCGCGCGCCTCGACCGACGGGAACACCGAGCGCGTCTCCATGCGCGTGCGGCCGCCGAGGTCGGTCAGGGCCATCGAGTCGAGCGTGACTTCGCCCGGCGCTCCCAGGAATTCGAAAGTCTGGACGATGCGATCCGCACTCACCGTGTGGTAGACGCCGCGGAAGCGGTATTCGCCACGTGAATCGCGGTGGATGTAGTCGTAGGCACCTCCGGACCGGGCGTCCAACGAGACGATCTCCATCTCCATGCCGTGCGGGCCGAGCCAGCGCACGATCAGCTCGGGGTCGGTGTGGGCGCGCATGATCGCCGACGGCGGGGCCGCGAACTCGCGCGTGATCTCGATGAACGGCGTTCCCGGCTGGGCGGTCATCGTGGTGCTCATGGCGTTTCCTCCAGGGTGTCCAGGACGGCGTCGAGCCGCCGGTAGCTGCGTTCGGTGGCCAGCCGGTAGGTGTCGATCCAGCTGGTGAGGGCTTCGAGGGCGGACGGCACGAGGTGGCACGGCCGGCGCTGCCCGTCGCGGCTGCGCGTGATCAGCCCGGCCTGCTCCAGCACCTGGATGTGCCGGGAGACCGCCTGCTTCGTGATCGCGAAGGGCTCGGCCAGCTCGTTCACCGTCGCCTCGCCGCGGGACAGCCGGGCGACCAGCGCCCGGCGGACCGGGTCGCCGAGGGCGGTGAACGCCCGGTCCAGCGCCGCCTCGTCAACCGTCATCTTTATCAACCAATCTGTTTATCAACCGACATGTTGACTATAGGGCCACTGTCAAGACCTGCCGAAAGTCGGGGGCGGCCGACGTCGTCCGGCAGCGGCCCGTGACCCCGCCCGGAACCTACGTTGACCCGCATGACCAGGCTCTTCCTCGTGCTCGCGGTGCTCTTCCTCGGCACCGCCACCCCGGCGACCGCCGGCGGACAGCCCGGCATCGACGGGTACGTCCGCGCCTACCTCGACCACACGGGCCTGCCCGGCGCCGCCGTCGCCGTCACCCACAACGGTGACGTCGTCCGCGTCGCCGGCTACGGCCACGACGCGGAAGGCGCGCCGATCACCGCCTCGACCCGGCTGCCGATCGCGTCGCTGAGCAAGTCCATGACGGCCTTCGCGGTGCTCCAGCTCGTCGAGCGGAACCGGATCGGGCTCGACGAGCCGGTCACGCGGTACCTGCCCGGCTTCCGGCTCGCCGACCCGCGCGGCGCGCGGATCACCGTCCGGATGCTGCTGGACCAGACGTCCGGGATGGCCGACTCCGCGTTCCCCGACCTCGCGCTCCCGCAGCCGCACACGCTCGCCGAGGCCGTCGGGCGGCTGCGGGACGCCCGGCTGGCGAGCGAACCCGGAGCGGAGTTCCACTACCACAACCCGAACTACGAAGTGGCCGCCCGGATCGTCGAGGCCGTGGCCGGGCAGCCTTTCGCGGAGTACCTCCGGACGCGGCTGTTCGCGCCGCTCGGGATGGCGGCGAGCACCACGGTGGACGAGCCGCCGGCCGGGGCCGCCGGGTACGTCCGGGCCTTCGGTTTCGAGGTCCCGGTGGCCGAACCGGACTGGTTCACCGGCGGCAGCCACGGCGTCGTCACGAGCGCCGAGGACCTGGCGAAGTGGCTGGCGGCGCAGCGCGACGGCGGCGGCGTCCTGTCCCCGCGGTCGGTCCGGCTAGCGCACAGCCCCGCACCCGGCCGCGAGTACGCGCTGGGCTGGACCGTCCGCGACGGCCGGGTGTCGCACACCGGCGAGTGGTTCAGCCACACCGCCGCGCAGATCCTGCTCCCGGACGGCTACGGCATCGCGGTCGTGACGAACCTGGGCACGGCGCTGGACAACGAAGCCGAACTGCTCGCTCAGGGCATCGCGACGCTGGTCCAGGGCGGGTCGCCGGAGCCCGCACTGCCGGCCGGGGTGCTCGCGGACCGGGTGCTCGCCGCACTGGCGCTGATCGCCGCCGGGCTCGCGGTCCCGGGTGTCCGGCGGGCCGCGCGGAAGCCCCGCTGGTGGCGGCTCGTGCCGCCGGTGCTGCCGCTCGTCCCGCTCGCGTTCCTGCCCCGGCTGCTCGGGTGGGTATTCGGCGGCCGGCGGGGTACCTACGGCCAAGTGCTCTACGTCTGGCCGGGGCTCGTGGTCGCGCTCGGCGTGGTGGCGCTGGCGGGGCTGACCGTGGCCGCGGCGAGGGCGCGGGCTCTCGTGAGTGGCACGCGAGGCCGCAACCAGGAAGAATCGGGCGAAACGACAGGAGTGGTCGCGTGGGGATCGGTGGACAGGTCAAGCGGGTCCTGATCGCGGTGGCGGGCGGGCTCCTGCTCGTGGTCGGCGTGCTGTTGCTGGTGCTGCCCGGGCCCGGCTTGCTGCTGGTGCTCGCCGGGTTGCTGCTGCTCGCCTCGCAGTTCCCCGCGCTCGAGCGGTACGTCGACCCGGTGCGCGACCGCGCGATGAAGGCGGCGGAGGACAGTGTGTCCTCTCCGCTGCGGATCGCCGGCTCGGTGCTGGCCGGGCTGGCGCTGCTGGCCGCGGGGATCGTCTGGGGCACGGTCAAGTCGCTGCCGTTCAGCGGCTGGAGCACCGGGTCGAGCCTGATCTTGTCGTCGGTGATCCTGTTCGCGCTGCTGATCTGGAGCTACCAGCGGGTCAAGTCGCGGCGCGCGGCTGCCAGCCACGCCTGAGGACGCTACTGTCGGCGCCATGAGCGCCGGATTCCAGCGAGCCCGGCGGCCCGAGCAGATCGAGGTGCGCCGCGCCGCGATCCTCGCCGCCGCGCGGGAGCTCCTGGCCGAGCGCCCGGTCGCCGGCATCAGCCTGCGGGAGCTGGCGTGCCGCGTCGGGCTCGCGAAGTCCAACGTGCTCCGCTACTTCGACAGCCGCGAGGCGATCTTCCTCGAAGTTCTCGACACCGAGTGGTCGGCGTGGCTGGACGCCCTCGCGCTCGGCGACCCGGCGCCGGCGGATTCCGGCTTCGCGCGCGAAGAACGCGTCGCGGGGAAGATCGCCGCGACCCTCGCCGAGCGGCGGTCCCTGTGCGAACTGATCAGCGCGATGGGGCCGGTGCTGGAACGCAACATCTCACCGGAGTTCGCGCGCAGCTTCAAGGGTCGCGCGGCGGCCAGCACCGAGCGCCTCGGCGCGCTGGTCCGGACGCGGGTGCCGGAGCTGTCGGCCGACGGCGCCCGGCAGTTCGCGCTCGGCGTGGTGATCCTCGTGTCGGGGGCGTGGCCGTACGCCAACCCGACCGACGCCGTCGCGGCGGCCACGGCCGAGCTGGGCGGGGCGCCGTCGTTCGCGACCGGGCTGGCCGAGGGGCTCACGAACCTGCTGGCGGGTCTCGTCGCGCGGCGGCGATGACGATGTCGGTGTTCTCGAGCACCGCCTTCTCGTAGCCGTTCCCGGCGACCTCCAGCATCGCCTCGCCGATCTCCTCGGTGGTCGTCACCACGCGCGGCAGCAGCCGCCGCAGCACCGGGTACAGCGGCATCGCGACGCGGTAGAGCGTCCGGTACAGCGGGGTCTTCGACGTGATCCCGTGCAGCGGCTGGATGTAGCCGGGGCGGAAGGCGAACGTCCGCAGCGGAAGCCTGGCCAGCGCGTTCTCCGTGGCGCCCTTGACGCGCGCCCAGCGCACCCGGCCGCGCTCGGTGCTGTCGGTGCCCGCGCCCGAGACGTAGCCGAACGTGCTGTCCTCGGGCAGCTTCCCGGCCACCGAAAGGGTGAGCTGGTAGGTGATCCGCTCGTACTCCTCCGGCGCCACACCGACCGAAGACACGCCGAGGCAGTAGAAGCACGTGTCGTAGCCGGTGATCGGCTCGAGGGCGAAGAGGTCCTCGCACACCAGCTCGGTCAGCTTCGGGTGCTCGGTGCCGACGGGGGAGCGGCCGACCGCGAGGACCGCCTCGACCCGGTCGTCCAGCAGACACTCGCGCAGCACGCCCTGCCCGACCATGCCGGTCGCGCCGAAGAGGACGATCCTCATGCGCCGGCCACCGGCAGCAGCCCGCGTTCGCCGAAGACCTTCTTCGCCACCGCGGTCGCGTTCAGCGCCCGGGGGAACCCGCAGTAGGCGGCCGACTGCAGCAGCGCCTCGACGATCTCCTCAGGGGTGAGTCCGGCGTTGAGCGAGGCGTTGACGTGCACCTCCAGCTGCGGCTCGCACCCGCCGAGCGCGGTCAGCATGCCGAGCGTGACGAGCTGCCGGTCCCGCGGCACGAGCTGCGGCCGCGTGTAGATCTCGCCGAACCCCCAGGCGACGAGGCTGTCGGCCAGTTTCGGCGAGACGTCGGCGAGGCTGTCGAGCACGCGCCGCGCGGTCTCTTCGCCGTTGAGGTCGGTCAAGGCCTGGTGGCCGCGTTCGAAGCGATCTTCGGTCATGTCGGCGACGGTAGTGGCTGGAGCACGCTCCAGGACAACCGTGACGGCCACCCCGCCGGGTGGCCGTCACGGGCGTCAGACCGCGTGCGCCGTCCGGTCGGCCGAGCCGGCGACGACGTCGAAGCCGGTGCTCAGCGGGTCGGACGCCAGCCCGAGCGCGTTGACGCTGCGCACGTACAGGGACATGTCCTGCGCCTGGCCGGCGGGCACGGTGAAGGTCATCGCGCCGCTCCCGTTCGCCGCCGGGACGGTGGCTTCCGGCTGCCCGCCCAGCACGTAGCGGAAGGACACCGCGTTCGGCTGGGTGGTCGTGAACGTGCAGTGCACCTCCTGGCCCGGCCGCACCGCGCCGCCGGTGTCACAGGCCAGCTGCGGCGTGATCTGATTGGCGTAGAAGCCGTACCGCCGGGTTTCCGACTGCGTCCCGTCGGCGAACGTGCCGGTCACCAGCAGCGTCTGCGAGTTGGCGTGCAGCGGGGTCAGGGTGACCGTGGCGGCGCCGTCCGCCCCCGCCGGGACCGTGACCGCGGCATCGTCGCCGAAGACGTAGGTGTAGCTCACGGCTCCGGGGGTCGAGAACGTGAAGGTCCCCGGGATCGAGGTGCCGCCGCCGAAGCTGTTCTCCGGGTAGTCGGTGCTCGTCACCGTCGGCTGGTTCGAGGCCACGTCGACGTAGGTGTCGGTGGTCCCGGACCGCTGGCCCGCGGCGGTCGTGCTGAACACGCTCAGCTGGTGGTACCCGGACCCGGCCGGGACGATCGTGACCTTGCCGACGCCGTCCGGGCCCGCCGGCACGGTGACGACGTCGCCGAAGTCCCAGCTGTAGCCGAAGCTCGCCGACCCCGGCAGCACGGCGTGGAACGTGAATTCCGCGGGCCGGCCGACCGCCACCCCGTCCGGCACGTCCACCGTCGGCTCGCCGAGGCGAATGCCGGGGTGGTGCGTGGTGGCCGCGGTGAGGTTGCCGTTGGTGAGCTTCGTCCGGACGGTCAGGTTCTGGAACTGATCGGGTTCGGCCGGGGTGATGGTGACCGTCGCCGTGCCGTCCGCGCCCGCCGGCACCGTGGTTTCGGCGCCCTGGTTGAACTTCCAGACGAACGCGGTCGCGCCGCCGTTGCCGCGCGCCGTGAAGGTGCACTGCCGCGGGACGCCGACGTAGTCCGACGCCGGGGTGCAGGCGACCGCGGGCTCGTTCGACGCGACCCAGTACCGGTAGCCGCCGGACGGCGACGTGTTGCCCGCCGCGTCCACGCTCCACGCGTAGATGTCGTTCGGCCCGCTGGAGCCCGGCGTGTAAGTCACCGTGGCCTTGCCGCCGGGGTGGTCGGCCGCGACGTACCCGCCGCCCCACTGGAAGCCCACGACGTCCTGGTCGCCCTGCGCGTCGAAGGTGAACGCGCCGGGGATGCCGGTGCCGCCGTTGCCGGGGAACTCGTAGACGTAGTCGGTCGACGTGATCACCGGAGCCGCGGCGGGCGCGCTGAAGTCGGTGGTGAACCGGCAGGTCACGCTCCACGGGCTCGCGGCCAGGCTGTCCTTCGCACGGACCTGCCAGGCGTAGGTGACGCCGTCGGCGAGCCGCGCGTCGGGGTCGTAGTAGGTCTCGAGGGAGCCGTAGATGTCGTCGGTCCCGGTCGCCCGCTGGTCCGGGTGGTCGACCGGCCACCAGGCGAACTCGGCCGAGAAGTTCATGTCGTCCGGGTCGCGCACGGTCGCCGAGAGGCCCGCGCCCCCGCGCCGGACGAGCGGGTTGTCCGCGCACGGGTGCGCACCGGTCTTGAGCGCGGTCGGCGTGACCGGCGGCTGGTTCTCCTGCAGGCTGACCGAGAGCACCGGCCGGTAGGTGCGGCCGAACCGCGGGTCGTACTGCCGGCCCTCCGGCAGGCGCAGGGCCAGGGTCAGCGACGTGCGACCGGCGTCGATCGCCTGCTGCAGCGCCGTTTCGGCGTCCCAGCCGACGAATTCGGCCGGGCATTCGGCGGGGTCGCTCCGGCCGGGGAGCGGGCTCAGCTCCCGGGGCTGGTCGGCCCACGTCGGCGCCTTCTTCGCCGGCGCGGTCACCCAGAGCTCGGTGCCGCGGGCCGCCGTGCAGTCGGCGACCGCGGTTTCCCCGGTGGTCAGGCGCGCGTCGAGCACCGTGGCGCCGGCCAGCCCGGAGAGGTCGAAGGTGAAGTAGGACTTCGAAACGTGCTTCTTGTGGTCGGCCGTGACCTTCGCGCCGACGGGCGCGTCTTCGGCCGGGTTGACGAATGCGGTCTTCGGTGCGGCCGAGTCGACATAGGACCACGAAGCCGACCGGAGCGTCGAATACTGCGTCGCCGAGGCCGGAATCGCCGTGCCGGCCATGAGCAGCGCAGCCGTGGCGGTGATGATGCCCGCTTTCGATCTTCCGGAGCCCAAAAGGCTCACCCCCTGAAAGTGCGAGACCCGGGGACCGCGATCGCGGTCCCCGGGCCCAACACGCTTCAGGTGTGCTTCCGGTTGCCTACTTGCCGCTGGAGTACAACGCGCTCACGTCCGCGTCGGACAGGGCGCGGTCGTAGACGTGGACCTGGTCGACGGCACCGTTGAGGTAGTCGACCGGGCCGCCGCCGTACTTGCCGCGGCCGATCACCGTGTGACCCGTCGACGGGTCACCGAGGCAGACGCTCTTCGTGGCCGCCAGTTGTCCGTCCACATAGAGCTTCAACGTGCCCGCGGCCGCGTCGCGGACGCCGACCACGTGGTACCAGCGGTTCGCCTCCGGCGCGGTGGGCGCCAGCGCCCGCGTGCCCACGAAGCTCATCGCCAGCCGGTGGTCCTGGCCCGAGTACTGCAGGAAGAACGCGCTGGTGTTGTCGCCGTCCTGGCTGACCACGGTCTGGAAGCCGTCACCCACGGCGTTGAACTTGACCCACGCCGCCGCGCTGTAGCTGCCTTCGGTGTTCACCAGGGCCGCGCCCGTGTCGGCGTACTGCCCCGACCCGTTGACCGCCAGCGCCGAACCGCTCTTGCCCTCGGTCCAGGACGCGCCGCCGACGAGCGTGGCGTCGTGGTCGCCGACGGAGTCCGCGGCCGTCGTGCCCGTGTTCTCGTCGAAGCCGTACGCCGCGATGCCGTCGATGCCCGGCGTGCCTGCCGGCACCGAGGGACCGGACGTCACGGGAGCACCCGTCGCGCCCTTGATGACGGCCAGGTTGGCCGCGCGGACCGCCGCGAAGTCCATCTTCTTCACCTGCCGGTCGTAGGTGAAGAAGCCGTTGACCTCCTTCTCGACGTCGGTGGTCTGCGTGTAGACGCCGGCCGAGACGCCGCAGCGCTGGGCGACCAGCAGCAGGCGCTGCTGCAGTTCGCCGTAGCGCCGGGTCAGCGTCGCGCTGTCGGGCTCCATCTCGTAGGCGAAGCTGCCCGCCGGGTCGAACTCGTGCCCGGCGACCTTGAGGCCGAGGCCGCCGTACTCGCCGTCGACGGCCGCGCGGGTGCCGGTCTGCGTCGGCGTTCCGGGTCCGGTGTAGGTGTGGTCGTCGTAGATGTCACCCTTGCCGCTGTCCGGTTCGGACCGGCAGCAGTTGACGCCGGATTCGGCGTTGACCAGCCGCGAGGGATCCCACGACTTGACCTCGTCGGCGATCCGGCCGACTTCGTAGTCGCCCCAGCCCTCGTTGAACGGCACCCACGTGACGATCGACGGGAAGCTGCGGTGCTGGTCGATCATCCGCTTCATCTCGGACTCGTAGTTGACGCGCGACGCGGCCGACGGCTCGACGTCGTCCTTCATCGCCGGCATGTCCTGCCAGACCATCAGCCCGAGCTTGTCCGCGTAGTAGTACCAGCGGTCCGGCTCGACCTTGATGTGCTTGCGCACCATGTTGAAGCCGAGCGCCTTCTCCTGCTGCAGGTCGAACTTCAGCGCGGCGTCGGTCGGCGCGGTGTAGATGCCGTCCGGCCAGAAGCCCTGGTCGAGCGGGCCGACCTGCATGACGAACTTGCCGTTGAGCAGCATCCGCTGCTTGCCGTCGGCGGTCTTGCCGACGCTGATCGACCGGATGCCGAAGTACGAACCGGCTTCGTCCCCACCGGACAGCTTGACGCGCAGGTCGTAGAGGAACGGGTCGTCCGGCGACCACAGGTGCGGCCGGTCCACCTTGAGCTTCAACGGCTTGTTCGCGTCGCCGGACACGCGCCCGACCGGGCGGCCGTGGTCGTAGGCGATCGCCTCGACGCGCTGCTTCACCGGCCCGCCGACCACGGCGTTGACCGTGACCGACCCGCTCGCGACGTCCGGGGTGACGTCGAGCCGGTCGATGTGCGCGGACGCCACCGGCTCCATCCAGACGGTCTGCCAGATGCCGGAGGACGGCGTGTAGAAGATGCCGTCGCCGGGCTGGCGCTGCTTGCCGATCGGCTGGCCGCCCTGGTCGTTCGGGTCCGCGACGCCGACGACCACCTCCTGGGTCTTCTTCGTGGTCAGCGCGTCGGTGACGTCGACGGACCACGCGTCGTAGCCGCCGGTGTGGCGGCCGACGGTCTTGCCGTTGACGATGACCGTCGCGTCGTAGTCGACGGCCTGGAAGTGCAGCTGCAGCCGCTGTCCCTTGCCGATCTGCCAGTTCTTGGGGACCTCGAACGTGCGGCGGTACCACATGTTCGTCTCGTGGCGCATGATCCCGGACAGCGCGGACTCGACCGGGTACGGCACGAGGATGCGCTCGCCGAGCGTCTTCCCGACCGGCGCGGCCTCACCCGGGGTCGCCTTCGCGAACTCCCAGACACCGTTGAGGTTCTGCCACTTGTCGCGGGTCAACTGCGGGCGCGGGTAGTCGGGCAGGGCGTTCGACGGCGAGACGTCCTTGGTCCACGGCGTCGACAGCGGGGGTGTCAGCCGTTGCCACTGGGGCGCGTCGGCGGCGCTCGCGGCCGGCACGGTGCCGAGGCCGGCGACCGCGACGGCGAACGCCGCGGCGGCCGTCAGCCATCTCCGGGTTTTTCGGGCAGGGTGGAACATCGTTGAGACCTCCTGTGGGGGGACGGGGCTCAGCGGGTTCGGGAACGCGCCAGCAGGCGCTGGATCACCACGACGACGAGCAGGAAGGCCCCGCTCACCACCGTCTGGTAGTTGGAGTCGAGGGTGCCGATCTGGTTGATGACGTTCTGGATCAGCGTGCGCAGCAGCACGCCGACGAGGGTGCCGATGATCGTCCCGGCGCCGCCGGTGAGCAGCGTGCCGCCGATGACGACGACGGAGATCGCGTCGAGCTCGGTGCCGACGCCGATCACCGTGACACCGGACTGCAGGTACGCGGCGGTGAGGACGCCGGCGAACCCGGCGAGCGCGCCGCTGAGGGTGTAGAGGCTGATCTTGGTTCGGGCCACCGGAAGGCCCATGAGCAGCGCGGACTGCTCGGCGCCGCCGATGGCGAACACGGACTGGCCGAACCGGGTGCGGCGCAGCAGCAGCCCGCCGAGCGCGAACAGCACCAGCGTGATGTACACCGGAACGCCGACGCCGAAGATGGTGCCCTGCCCGAGCCAGAGGAACGCCGAGCCCGGGTCCACCTTGTACGTCGTCGCGCCCTCGGACGTCAGCGCGAGCAACAGACCTCGCGCGAACAGCAGCGACGCCAGCGTCACGATGAACGGCGCCATCCCGGTGCGCGCGATGAGCACGCCGTTGACCAGGCCGATCAGCGAACACACCGCGAGCGGCAGGACGATCGCGACGACGAGCCCGTACTGCGCGCCGTACGCGGCGAGGACGCCGCCGAGCGCGTAGTTCGAGCCGACCGAGAGGTCGATGCCGCCGGAGATGATCACGAACGTCATGCCGAGCGCGATCACCGCGAGGAACGAGCCCTGCAGCACGAGGCTGCGCAGGTTGTCCGCGGTGCCGAAGTGCGGGAACGCGAACCACGACGCGGCGAGGCCGAGCACGAGCACGACGGCCGCGCCCTGGCGCTGCAGGACACCGGCGACCGCGGCGTTGCGCGCCGGAATCGGAGTGGCGGACTGTGCTGTCATCGGCTGCTCCGCTCGCGCGCGACGTACACCGCGACGACGATGATGGCCGCCTGGACCATCTGCGCGGTGGAGTCCGGCAGGTTGTGCTTGATCAGGGTCGCCTGGACGAGCTGCATGAGCAGCGCGCCGAACACGGTGCCGAGCACGCGGACCTTGCCGCCGGTCAGCGGGGTGCCGCCGACGACGACCGCGGTGATCGCGGACAGCTCCATGAGCAGGCCGACGTCGCTCGGGTCGCTGGCGGCCAGCCGCGACGTCGCCAGCACGCCGGCCACCGCGGCCAGTGCCCCGGAGATGACGTAGACGCTGACGAGCACGCGCTTCACCGGCAGGCCGGCCAGGGTGCTCGCGGCGCGGTTGCCGCCGACCGCGACCAGGTGCCGCCCGAACGTCGTGCGCTGGACGACCAGCCCGGCCAGCACCGCGAGCACGCCCGCGACGATGACCATGATCGGGACACCCAGGAAGTCGCCGGTCCCCAGTTCCAGGAACTCCTGGTTGTGCAGCTGGACGAGCTGGCCGTGGGCGATCACGAGCGCCAGCCCGCGGCCGCCGACCAGCAGCGCGAGCGTCGCGATGATCGGCTGGATCCCCAGGTACGCCACCAGGTATCCGCTGAACAGGCCGGAAACCACGCCCGCGATGACGGCGACGATGATCGCCGTCAGCGGGCCGGCGCCGAGGTAGAGCGGGATGAGCGCGGCGGAGATCGCCATCACCGAGCCGACCGACAGGTCGATGCCCTCGGTGCCGATCACCAGCGCCATGCCGAGCGCGACGATGCAGACCGGCGCCGCCTGCACGAGCTGGGTCCGGAAGTTGGCCGCGGACAGGAAGTTCTCGGTGAACACGACGTTGAACAGCAGCAGCACGACGACGGCCAGGTAAACGCCGTAGTTCTGCAGCCACGCCGTGACTTTCGCGCGGTCTCTCGTCAGGGTGGCGCTAGACATCGTTGTCAGCCTCGGCTGCGATCGCGGTCAGGACGTTCTCCTCGGTGATGCGGTCGCCGGTCAGCTCACCGACGACCGAGCCGTCGCGCAGCACGACCACGCGGTCGGAGCCGTCGATCAGCTCTTCCAGCTCGGACGAGATGAGCAGCACGCCGAGCCCTTCCCGCGCGAGCTCGTCGATCAGCGCCTGGACCTCGGCCTTGGCGCCGACGTCGATGCCGCGCGTCGGTTCGTCGAGCAGCAGGATCTTCGGGCCGGTGGCGAGCCAGCGGGCGAGCAGCACCTTCTGCTGGTTGCCGCCCGACAGCTCGGACACCTTCTGCTCCGGACTGGACGCTTTGATCCGTAGGCGGTCCATGAAGATCTTGACGACCTTCTCCTGCTTGGCCTTGCTGACCAGGCCGAACGGCGAAAGCGTCGGCAGCGCGGCCAGCACGATGTTCTCGCGGACCGACAGGTTCGGGATGATCCCGTCGGTCTTGCGGTCCTCGGCCAGCAGCGCGATCCCGGCGCGCATGGCGGCCTTGATCTTGCCTCTCTTGAGCGGTTTCCCGGCCAGCAGCACGGATCCCCCGTCGAGGGGGAACGCGCCGACGATGGCCCGCGCCGTCTCGCTGCGGCCGGAGCCGAGCAGGCCGGCGAGCCCGACGACCTCGCCGGGCCGGATGCTCACCGAGACGTCGTGCAGCCTCCGCAGGCCGGAGAGGTTTTCCGCCTTGAGCAGCGGTTCGCGCTCGACGTCGTGTTCCTCGCCGAACGCCGTGACGCCTTCCTCGCGGATCTGCTTGATCTCCCGGCCGAGCATCTTGGACACCAGCTCGATGCGCGGCAGGTCCTTCAAAGGTCCACTGTGGACGACCCGGCCGTCGCGCAGCACGGTCACGCTCTCGCAGACCCGGTACAGCTCGTCCATCCGGTGGCTGACGTAGACGATCGCGATGCCCTCGGCGTGCAGCCGGTTCAGCACCTCGAAGAGCGTCTCGACCTCGCGCGGCTCGAGCGACGACGTCGGCTCGTCCATGATGACGACCTTGGCGTCGGTCGAGACCGCGCGGGCGAGGGCGACCATCTGCTGCGCGCCGACGCCCAGGGTGTGCAGCGGGCGCTTGACGTCGTCGTCGATGCCGTAGCCCTTGAGCAGCTCGCGGGCGTCGGCGTACATCCGGGACCAGTCGACGAGGCCCGCCTTCGTGCGCGGCTCGCGGCCGAGGAAGACGTTGCCGGCGATGCTCATCAGCGGGACGAGGTTGACCTCCTGGTAGATCGTGGAGATCCCGGCCCGCTGCGCGTCGATCGGCCGCTTGAACGTCACCGGCTCGCCGAGGTGGCGCACCTCGCCCTCGTCGGGCTGGTAGACGCCGGTGAGCACCTTGATGAGCGTGGACTTGCCGGCGCCGTTCTCGCCGACGAGCGCGTGCACTTCACCCGGTCGCAGCGCGAAGCTGACGTCGTCGAGCGCGAGGGTGCCGGGGAACCGCTTGGTCACCCCGGCCACCTCGAGCACCGGTGCGGTCGTCATGGCGACGTCCTCTTCGGTGGTTGCCGTCACTTGTACGAGTTCCCGACCTTCTGGGCCGCGTTGGTCTCGTCGTACTGGTCGTCGGTGATCACGATGCTCGCCGGGATGGCCTCGCCGTTCTCGAACTTCTGCAGCGTCTGGAAGGCCAGCGGGCCGAAGCGCGGGTTGGACTCGATCACCGCGTTGTAGCTGCCGTCGACGATGAGCTGCACCGCGTTGCGGGTGCCGTCGACCGAGACGATCTTGACGTCCTTGCCCGGCGCCTTGCCCGCGGTCTTCAGCGCGTTGACCGCGCCGACGCCCATTTCGTCGTTTTCGGCGTAGACCGCGGTGATGTCCGGGTGACTCTGGATCAGCTGCTCCATCACCGACTGGCCCTTGGACCGGTCGAACTCGCCGGTCTGCTCGGCGACCACCGACAGGCCGGCCGTCTTCGCGAGCTCGTCCTTGAAGCCCTTGGTGCGGTCGGTGGTCACGTTGTTGCCGGACGAGCCGAGCAGGATCGCGACCTTCCCGGTGCCGCCGGTGACCCGCGCCATCTCCTGCGCCGCGCGCTTGCCCTGCTCGACGAAGTTGGAGCCGATGAAGGTCAGGTAGTCGGTGCACGGCTGCGAGGTCACCTGGCGGTCGATGGTGACGACCGGAACCTTCTTGGCCTTCGCCGCGTCGAGCGCGGGCTGGAGGCCGTCGGAGTTCAGCGGTGCGACGACGAGCAGCTGGGCGCCCCGGTCGAGCATCGACTTGATGTCGCTGATCTGCTTGTTCAGGTCGCTCTGGGCGTTGGTGACGAGCAGCTTGTCGCTCGCGATGCCGAGCTTGGCGGCTTCGTCCCGGATGGACTGGGTCTCGGTCGTCCGGAAGGGGTTGGCTTCCTTTTCGGACTGGGAGAAGCCGACCACCGCCGTCTTGAGGTCGACCTTGGGGTACCCGGTCTTGTCGATGGTGCAGCCGTCGGCGCTCGGGGCGGCGGACTGCGCGGACGCGGCCGGCCCACCCCCGCTGGAGGGGGCGGCGGGGGACTCTTCCCGGCTGGTGCAGGAGGTCAGGGTGAGCGCGGCGGCGGCCGCGGTGACCAGGACCAGACGGGGGCGGGTGGACAGGGGCACGGTGACTCCTCGGGCAGCGACGGTGGGGCCCGCTCACCGGGGTGATCGGAGTCACCGCGGGAGCCTTGAGGTACTTTTTACATCGTTGGAACAACGTTGTAAACCGGCAAATTATCGCTATGCTGCGTGCTCACCACCTGAGAAGGAGCCGCCCGTGACCGTGACGCTCAAGGACGTCGCCACGCTCGCCGGAGTGTCGGTGAAGACGGTGTCGAACGTGGTGAACGGTTACGCGTTCGTCAAGCCGGAGAACCGCCGGCGGGTGGAGGAGGCCCTGGCGGCGACCGGCTACCGGCCCAACGTGGGCGCGCGCAACCTGCGCCGCGGCCGCACGGGGTTCCTGGCGCTGATGGTGCCGGAGCTGTCGATCCCGTACTTCGGCGAGCTGGCGGGCCTGGTCATCACGGCGGCGCAGAAGCGCGGCTGGAGCGTCCTGATCGAGCAGACGCAGGGCACGCGGTCCCGGGAGCGGGAGACGTTGTTCTCCCTGGGGCCGCACCTGGTGGACGGCGCGCTCGTGCACCCGGAAGCGTTGGAGGCGGCGGACTTCCCGTCCCCGGGCGAGATCCCGCTGGTGATGCTGGGCGAGCACGCGGTCGACGTGCCCATCGATCACGTCGCGATCGACAACGTCCTGGCGGCGCAGACGGCGGTGTCGCACCTGGCGTCCTTGGGACGCACGCGCATCGCGGCGATCGGGCGCAACCCGGCCCGTGGGACGTCCTCCCAGCGGCTGGCGGGGTACCGGGCTGCTCTTGCGGACGCTGGACTGTCCTATTCGGACGCACTGGTGGCGCCCGCGGAGAAGTGGCACCGATCGGTCGGAGCGGCGGCGATGCGGTCGTTGCTTACTTCGGATTCCCCGCCGGACGCGGTGTTCTGCTTCAACGACCTGCTGGCGATCGGCGCGCTGAGGGCGGTGGCGGAGCTGGGGCTGCGGGTCCCGGAAGACGTGGCGATCGTGGGGTTCGACAACAACGAGGAGAGCGCGTTCTCGCTGCCGGCGTTGACGACGATCGCGCCCGACAAGACAGCGCTGGCCGAGGCGGCGATCGACCTCGTGCACCGGCGCATCACGGGGGACAAGGCCTTGCCGGCGCAGGACATCCAGACGCCGTTCGCGCTGGAGATCCGCGAAAGCACCAAGGGCCGCTGAAGATCCGTACCCGGAACGCCGGCTCGCGTACCCAGAGGGTCGGCTCGCGTACCTGGAGGGTCGGTTCACAAGCCGACCCTCCAGGTACGCGAGCCGACTGTTCCGGTACGTGAACCGACCCTCCGGGTACCGGTCAGCGCTTCGGCCAGTGCCAGGACGGCCGGTCCAACCGGCCCTGGCCGGCCAGCTTCGTCTCCCCGTTCTCCTTCTCCAGCTCCAGCGCCCCGACTTCGGCGATTTCGGAGAGGGCCCGGATCAGCGGCAAGGCGTGCGAGACCACCACCACCTGAGTCTCCTTCGCGGCCACGGCGATCAACGCCGCCAGCGCCGGGAGCAGGTCCGGGTGCAGGGAAGTCTCCGGCTCGTTCAGCACCAGCAGCTCCGGTGGCCGCGGTGTCAGCAGCGCTGCCACCCACAGCAGGAACCGCAGCGTCCCGTCCGACAGCTCCGCCGCCGACAGCGGACGCAGCAACCCGTGCTGGTGGAAGCTCACCGAGAGCAAGCCGTCCTGGGACACCACCGAAAGGCGTGAGCCAGGGAACGCCGCGTCGATCACCGCCGCCAGCTCCGCCGCGCGGCCGATCTCGATGATCGTCTGCAGTGCCGCCGCCAGGTCCGCGCCGTCGTGGGACAGGACGACCGTGCGCGTTCCGATCCTGGGCCGGCGGGCCGGGGCCGACGCGTCCGTGCGGAAGTGGTCGTAGAACCGCCACGAGCGGATCCGCTCGCGCACCACCAGCAGTTCCGGGCACGCCCGGGGGTCCGCGAACTCGCTCAGCATGCTGTCGGACAGCCGGATCTTGAAGCGCTCGTCACCCCAGCCGCCGGACTCGACCCGCGTGCGCACCACCGGGCCCGCCCGGTCGGCCAGCAGCGAAGCCGGCTTCAGAAATGGCCCCGACCACACCGCCTCGCGCTTGAACTCCGGGTCCAGGTCGAACATCGTCTTCCGCCCGGGCACCGGCAGCCCCAGGTCGAGCGCGTAGCCGAATTCGTCACCGGCGAACCCCAAACGCAGCCCGACCGCCTTCGTGCGCACCGTGCCCTGGACCCGCGCGCCCGGGCGCACGCCGTTCTCCGGCCCCGCCCACAGCGTCGACGGCAGCCCGCCTTCGCCGGCCAACGCCGCCACCGCACCGTTGCGCGACGCGTCCGCCAGCAACCGCAGCGCGCGGTACAGGCTCGACTTGCCGCTGCCGTTCGCCCCCGTGACGACGGTCAGCCCGGACAGCGGCAGCACCAGGTCACGCAGCGAGCGGTAGTTCTCGACGGCCAGCGTGGTCAGCATGCCCCGAACCTAGCCGCCACCCCCGACAGTGCGGATTCGTGCGAAGGCCGCACCGGGCTACCCGGTGCGGCCTCCCCCGACGACGTCAAACCTGGGTCACGTGACCGGCATCGTCACTTCGTAGATGCGGGTCTGCTGGGCGGCCGCCGCGCGGAAGCCGCCGGCCCACCGGGATTCCACCTGCGAAGCCTCCTGCGCGTTCGGGTTCGCGTTGGTGCACGACGGGCCGGGGCCGCGAAGGCCGGGGCCGCGGTGAGCGGGGTGGCGATCATCGCCAGCGCGACGGCGGCGCCGGGCAGCAGGTACTTCCGGGACATCGGGACGACTCCTTGCCGCGGGGAATTTGCCGGGTCTGCGCGCGCTGGGTGTCGAACTTACGGAATCGCCCGGCTCTTGTGACCCGACTTTCGTACTGCGCAGCGAACGGTGATTCACCAACCATTTCGTCCGGTTGACATGCGCAGTCACGCATACAAGGATGCGCCGTCCGGCTCAGCCGACCGGCTCCGCGAGGGGGATCGTGCCTTCGCGCAGCCGCGACGCGCGCCACGCCAGGTCGTCCCTGACCAGCGGTTTTCCGCAGCTGTCGCACGTCGTGCCGGGGCGGGTGAGCTCGCCGCAGCCGGCGTGCACGAGCTGCATCGGGCCGGCCGCGTCCTCGGACGCCGTGTGCGCGTCACCCCACGCGCCGAGAGCGTGCAGTACCGGCAACGCGTCCGAGCCGGCCTTCGTCAGGCGGTACTCGTGGCGGGTCCGGCCGCCGTCGCGGTAGGGGAGCTTCGTCAGCAGGCCCCGGTCGACGAGCTTGGCCAGCCGGGTCGTCAGCACGTTGTCGGCGATGCCGAGCTGGGTGCGGAAGTCCTCGAACCGGGTCGTGCCCGCGGTGGCGTTGCGCAGGATCAGCAGCGTCCACGGCTCGGCGAGGACGTCGGCCGCGCGAGCGATCGGGCAGGGGGTGCCTTCCCAGGTGGTGCGGCGGCTCATGAGTGTGATCCCTCCAACCTGACTTGCTCCGAGCAAGTCTACGCCGTACAGTCGGCCGCAGCTAGCTTGCAAATAGCAAGCCAGGTGTGAGAGGAGCTCGTCATGGAGATCACGGGTGCGGTGGCGCTGGTCACCGGAGCCAACCGGGGACTCGGCCGGCGGTTCGCCGCCGCTCTCCTCGAGCGCGGCGCGGCCAAGGTCTACGCCGCCGCGCGCAACCCCGGGTCGATCGACCTGCCGGGGGTGGTCCCGCTGCGCCTCGACGTGACCGACCCCGAGTCGATCCGGGAAGCCGCCGCGCAAGCGGGGGACGTCACGCTGCTGGTGAACAACGCCGGTTCCTCCACGGGGGCGTCGCTGCTCGGCGGCTCGCTCGAGGACATCAAGCTGGAGATGGACACGCACTACTTCGGCACCCTCGCCGTGACGCGCGAGTTCGCGCCGATCCTCGAGCGCAACGGCGGCGGCGCGGTGCTCAACGTGCTTTCGGTGCTCTCCTGGTTCACCTCGCCGCAGGTCGCCGCGTACTCCGCCGCCAAGTCGGCGGCGTGGTCGCTGACCAACGCGCTGCGCCTGGAGCTCGCGCCGCAGAAGACGCGGGTGACCGCGCTGCACGTCGGCTACATGGACACCGACATGGCCAAGCACGTCGACGGGCCGAAGGTCGACCCGGCGGTCGTGGCCGGGCTCGCCCTCGACGGCGTCGAGCAGGGCCGGCCCGAGGTGCTCGCCGACGACGTCAGCCGGAACGTGCGGGCCGGGCTGTCCGGCGACCTCGCGGGGCTGTACCCGGCGCTCGCCTAATCGCGGAACCGATTCCGGCTTTGTCACTTTCCGACAGTTTTCGCTTTTGACGGACCCCGGAATACGGCCGCCCTGACCGCGGGCGTATGAATGGCCGGGTGCCGGACAACGTCGAAGCCGGAAACGGCCGAACGAGGAACCGCTGGGGCGAAGGCGAACGGCTGCGCGGGGAGATCCTCGCGGCCGCGGGCCGGTTGCTGGCCGAGCTCGGCGGCGAGGACGGACTGACGATCCGTGGGGTCGCGCGCGCGGTCGGCATCGCACCGGCCAGCATCTACCAGCATTTTTCCGATCGCGCGGAATTGGTGCGCGGGTTGCTCGACCACGAATTCGTTCGACTCGCGGAATCGATGGGCGCGGCCGAAGAGACGCTCGGGGAAACCGACGTGGTCGGCCGCGTCCGGGCGCAGATTCACGCGTACTGCACGTTCGCCATGGAGAACCCCGGGCATTACCGGCTGATGCTCGCGAACGGCGCGTCCCGTCCCGAGCCCGGCGCTCGCGCGGAAGGTCCGCTGCTGGACGTGATCGACCGCCTGACGGCCGGCTTCGAGCGCTGCGTCGAGGCCGGCCACGCGCTGCGGGTGACCCCGGGCCGAGCGGCGGCGGTGGTGTTCGTCGGGGCGCACGGGCGGGTCGCGCTGTTCCACAGCGTGCTGAACCGGACGGGGGCGGAGCTGGTGGAGCCGTTCGTCGACGAGCTGGTGTCGCTGGTGTTCGCCTGATCGTCAGATCGCTCGGCGCAGGGCATCGAGGTCTTCGGTCAGCCGGGCCCGGAGGAACCGGGCGCGGTCCGCGTCGGTGTCCTTTCGCGGAGTCATCTCGACCAGCATGATCAGGTCGAGGTAGACGCGGTACAGCCCGAGCCGCGCCCAGGCCGGCATGGCGAACTGCGCCGGGCCGGCCGCCTCGCGGTAACCGTCCAGGAGTTCGCGGTCCGGCTCGCGGAACAGCGTCAGCGAAACGAACTCCGCCACCGGGTCGCCCCAGAACGCCCGCTCGGCGTCGATGATGCCGGACACCCGGCCGCCGTCGAGGAGGATGTTGCCCTTCCACAGGTCGAAGTGGACCAGCACCGGTGTCGTCACCAGCTCCAGCAGCGGCTCGTGGCGCCGCACCAGGTGCGAGATCTCCGCCGCCGGGCGGGGGAGGCGCACCTCGTACCGGACCGCGTCCGCCAGGACCGCGTCCACCATCGCCGTGAACGCCATCGGCCACGTCGGCCGCAAGGGGGCTTGCGGGTAGCCGTACCCGTCGCCGGTGACGCCGTGCAAGCCCGCGACGATCGCGCCCAGCTCGGCCCGCGGACCGGTGTCGCGCAGCCGGGACCACGGGACGCCCGGCAGTTCCGTCATCAGCAGGAACCCGGGCCCCGCCCCGACGACGGACGGCAGCGGTCCGGAAACCCGGCGGTAGTACTCCGCCTCCGTGGCCAGGAGGTCGTGCTCATAGGACAAGCCCGGCGCGGACGGCGCGATCTTGAGCACCAGCCGCCGCCCGCCGGCCAGCGCCAGCCGGATCGCCGTGTTGTACGTTCCCCCGCCTATTTCCTCGCTCGCCACCACCGAAGCCGGGTCGATGCCCGCCGCCGCCAGAGCCTCTTCCGTGCGCACGCCGGCGAGTCTGCCACTAGCCGCCGGCCTTTTCGCGCGCGTCGGCGAGGTCCTCCGGTGTCGGCGCGTCGTCCTGGGTCAGCGCTCGCCGCCAGTAGCCGGTGAACTCGATCGCCGTCTTGGGGACTCCGCGCTCGGCGACCAGGTGCCGCCGCAATGACCGCACCATCCCCGCTTCGCCCGCGAGCCACGCGGCCACCGAGCCCGGCCCGAGCGAGGCGCCGCGGACGGCTTCGAGCAGCTTGGTCCCGTGCGGCGCGCCGTCCCGGTGCAGCCAGTGGACGGGCAACGGCTGCTCCTCCGCCGCGTCCGCGACCTCCACGAACACCACCGCGTTGTCCACTTCGGACAGAAGGGTGGCGATGGCCGGCACCGCAGTCTCGTCCCCGGCCAGCAGCACCGTGTCCGCTGTGGACAGGGGACGGCGGTAGGCCGCGTCCGGGCCGTACCGGCCGAGGACGTCACCGGGAGCCGCGGTCCGGGCCCACGCCGTCGCCGGGCCGTCGGTGCCCCCGGCGTGCAGCACGAACTCGACGTCGATCGTGCCGCGATCGCGCGAGCGCACCGTGTAGCCGCGCATCACCGGGCGCTCGTCTTCGGGGATCGCCAGGTACGCCTGGTACCAGCGCGGCACGTCGTCGTCGGCGGCGGACGGCAGCCGCACCGGACGGCCCGGGGGCGGGAACAGGAGCTTGAGCTGCTGGTCGGGCCACGCCTCGAGCGAGTCCAACCCGGACCCGGTGAACGTGACGCGCACGGTGCGCGGGGTCGGGCGCCGCACCGCCGTCACTTCGAGCAGCCCGGCCGGGTTCACGGCTTCCCCAGGTATTCGCGCAGGTGCCGGGCGGTGAGCGTGGAGGCGTCGGCCACGAGCGCGGCCGGCGTCCCCTCGAACACCACGCGGCCGCCGTCGTGCCCGGCGCCGGGGCCGAGGTCGATCAGCCAGTCGGCGTGGGCCATCACGGCCTGGTGGTGCTCGATGACGAGCACCGTGTTGCCCGCGTCGACGATCCGGTCGAGCAGGGCCAGCAGCTGGTCGACGTCGGCGAGGTGCAGCCCGGTGGTCGGCTCGTCGAGGATGTACGTCGAGCCCTTTTCGGCCATCCGGATCGCCAGCTTGAGCCGCTGCCGCTCGCCGCCGGAGAGCGTGGTGAGCGGCTGCCCGAGCGTCAGGTAGCCGAGGCCGACGTCGCCGAGCCGGTCGAGCACCGTCCGCGCCGAGCCCGACGGGAAGAACTCGCGCGCCTCGGCGACCGACATCGCCAGGACCTCGCTGATGTTCTTGCCGCGCAACTCGAGCAGCAGCACCTTGGGCGTGAACCGCTTGCCCTCGCACTCTTCGCAGACCGACGCGACGCCGGCCATCATCGCCAGGTCGGTGTAGATGACGCCGAGGCCCTTGCAGTGCGGGCAGGCGCCCTCGGAGTTGGCGCTGAACAGGCTCGCCTTGACGCCGTTGGCCTTGGCGAACGCCGTGCGGATCGGGTCGAGCAGGCCGGTGTAGGTCGCCGGGTTGGACCGGCGGGAGCCGCGGATCGCCGACTGGTCGACCACCACGACGTCGTCGCGACCCGCCAGGGAGCCGTGGATCAGCGACGACTTCCCGGAGCCGGCCACGCCGGTGACTACGGTCAGGACCCCGAGGGGGACGTCGACGCTGACGTCACGCAGGTTGTGCAGCTTGGCGCCGGTGATGGAGACGTGTCCGGACGGGGTGCGGACCTTTTCCCGGAGTGTCACGCGGTGGTCGAAGTGACGGCCGGTGAGCGTGCCGGACGCGCGCAGCCCGTCGACGCTCCCGGTGTAGCAGAGCCGGCCGCCGTCGGTGCCCGCGCCGGGGCCGAGGTCGACCACGTGGTCGGCGATCCGGATGGTCTCCGGCTTGTGCTCGACGACGAGGATCGTGTTCCCCTTGTCCCGCAGGCAGAGCAGCAGGTTGTTCATCCGCTCGATGTCGTGCGGGTGCAGCCCGACGGTCGGCTCGTCGAAGACGTAGGTGACGTCGGTGAGGCTCGATCCCAGGTGGCGCACCATCTTCACGCGCTGCGCCTCGCCGCCCGAGAGCGTCGCGGACTCGCGATCCAGCGACAGGTAGCCGAGGCCGATCTCGACCAGTGAGTCGAGGGTGTCGCGCAGGTTGCCCAGCAGCGGCCGGATCGACGGCGCGTCGAGGTTCCGGACGAAGTCGGCGAGGTCGCTGATCTGCAGGGCGGCGCAGTCGGCGATGTTCCGGCCGTCGATCTTCGCCGACAGGGCGGCCTGGTTGAGCCGGGCACCGCCGCACGCGTCACAGGTCTTGAAGGTCGCCGCCTTCTCGATGAACGCGCGCAGGCGCGGTTGCAGTGACTCGGTGTCCTTCTGCAGGTAGAGCCGCCGGACCTTCACCGCGAGGCCCTCGTAGGTGATGTTGGTCTTGCCGACCTTCACCTTGCACGGGCCCTTGTGCAGCAGGTCGTCGAGCTGCCGCGGGGTGAAGTCGCGGATCTTGGTGTCCGGGTCGAAGAAGCCGGACGAGAGGTAGGTCTGCACGTACCAGTTGTCCGGCGTGAAGCCGGGGACCTGGATCGCGCCGTCGTGCAGCGAGCGGTCGAAGTCGAGCAGGGCGTGGACGTCGAGGTCGGACACCCGGCCGAGGCCCTCGCAGGCCGGGCACATGCCCTCGGGCAGGTTGAAGCTGAACGCGCCGGACGTGCCGACGTGCGGTTCGCCGAGCCGCGAAAAGGCGATCCGCAGCATCGCGTAGGCGTCGGTCGCGGTGCCGACCGTGGAGCGCGAGTTGGCGCCCATCCGCTCCTGGTCGACGACGATGGCCGCGCTGAGGTTCTCCAGCAGGTCGACGTCCGGGCGCGACAGGCTCGGCATGAACGACTGGAGGAAGGCGCTGTAGGTCTCGTTGATCAGCCGCTGGGACTCGGCCGCGATGGTGCCGAAGACCAGGGACGACTTGCCGGAGCCGGACACGCCCGTGAACACCGTGAGCCGGCGCTTCGGGATGTCCAGGTCGATGCCGGTGAGGTTGTTCTCCCGGGCCCCCCGGACCTCGATCACGTCGTGGGTGTCGGCGGCCCGCCTGGGTGAGGTCATGCTGTCCTTCTTGATAGTTTAGACTGTAAAGTGATTGTCAGCGTACAATACTTTAGGGTGTAAGGAGTCGGCAAGGTGGTCGTCTTCGCGGGTCAGGGCGACGCCCGCCGGTCCATGGAGCTGCTCTGGGGGCCGCGCGTGGTCGCGCCGCGCACGGGCCCCGGACCCAAGCCGGGCCTGTCCGTCGAGGCGATCGTCGCGGCGGCGATCGAGATCGCGGACGCCGACGGCATGGCGGCGCTGTCGATGCGGTCGGTGGGGGAGCGGCTCGGCCGCACGGCGATGGCGCTCTACACGTACGTGCCGGGCAAGACCGAGCTGGTCGACCTCATGTACGACCGGACGCTGGGCGAGCTGCCGTCGTCCTACCCGGACTCCGAAGGCTGGCGCTCGGCCGCTTTGTCGCTGGCCGACGCGCTGTGGGACCTGCACCTGCGCCACCCGTGGCTGCTGCAGGTCTCGCCGGCCCGCCCGGTGCTCGGGCCGGGGGAGTTCCACGTGCAGGAGACGCTGTTGCGCGTTCTCGCCGAGACGGGGTTGCCGCTGTCCCGCGTCCGCTGGGTGGTGTCGGCGCTGTTCAACGTCGTCCGCGGCTCGGTCCAGACGGCGGCCGAGTCCCGGCAGGCGGCGCGCGAGACCGGACTGTCCGAAGAGGACTGGTGGTACGCGCGGTCGGCGTTGCTCGGCGAGCTGGTGCCGGACCTGACGTCTCGGTTCCCGACGGTGGCGCGGTCGAGCGCGCCGGTCGAGGCTTCGGACGAGCCCTACCTGGAGCGCGAGGCGCGGCTGTCGTTCGACGCGGGACTGGAGCTGCTGCTGGACGGCGTCGAGGCGGCGATCGTCAAGGCTTCCGGGCCTCGATGAGGAACCGGGTCGTGTGGGCGGCGAACGGGCCGTCGCGCTCGATCTTCTCGTGCAGGTCCCGGAGTCTCGGGCGGTACTGCTCGACGGTGAACCCCGGGACCATCCAGATCACCTTGCGCAGGAAGTAGACCACCGCGCCGATGTCGTCGAACTCGGTGCGCAGGGACTCCGACCGCAGATCGGTGACTTCGAGGCCCGCTTCTTCGGCTTCCTTCACCGCGCGGTCGGGGTGGCGGCTGTTCCTGGCTTCCGGGGTCTGCGGGCCGAGGAAGAACTCGACCAGCTCGAACACGCTCCCCGGCCCGACCTGCTGGGAGAAGTACCGGCCGCCCGGCCGGAGCACGCGGGCGATCTCGGCCCAGGCGGTGGTCACGGGGTGACGGCTGGAGACGAGGTCGAAAACGTCGTCCGCGAACGGGAGGCCCTCGGTGGCCACGACGACCACCCCGCGCGGCCGCAGCCGCGCGCTTGCCTTGGCGACGTTCGGCGGCCACGACTCCGTGGCGGCCATCAGCGGAGGGAAGGACGGGCAGCCGTCGAGGACCTCGCCGCCGCCGGTCTCGAGGTCGAGTGCGGCGTGGACGTTCGCGAGCTTTTCGCCCAGGAGCCGCTGATAGCCCCAGGAGGGGCGGGCCTCGGTGGCGCGGCCGTCGAGCCAGGAGAAGTCCCAGCCGTCGACGGACGCCGCGTCGGCTTCGGCGACCAGCTCGTCGAAGCGCGATTTCCGCCTCTGCGGCGGTGGCACCGGTTTGGCGAGCGCGACGGCCTCGAACGCCACCACGACCGGGCCGCGCCGGGTGTCCACCGTGCAGGTGCTTTCGTCGCGCGCCACGAGGTTCCCGAGCGCGTCGGTGAACCCGCCCTCGATCCGGTAACGCACCACGACCCGCGTCCCGAGCGGCAGTTCCCGCAGCAGTTTCACAGCCGTGCGCTCAGCTCGTCGTCGGACGGCTCGACCAGGAACGAGCCGTCGTCCCACACGATCGTGGGGATCCGGCGCGCGCCGTCCTGCAGCTCGCGGACCCGGCGCTCGGCCTCCGCGTCGGCCTCGACGTCCACATAGGAGTATGCGACGCCCTCGCGGTCGAGCAGCGCGCGGCTGCGCTTCACGTCCGGGCACCAGGAAGCGCCGTACACCGTCAAACTCATGAAGCGACCTCCGAAGCGACAGGGGTTTCCACCGGGGCGGGCGAGGGGTGTCCCAGCTCTGTCAACCACCCGCGGAACACCCGGTGCAGCGCCTCCGCGCCGACGACCTCGCCGAGGGGCGGCAACCCCCTCGGGTGCACCACGAAACCGCGCTGCTGCGGCCCGCCCAGGCCGCCGTGCGAGCCCACGTGCGGCTCGAACGGCGATGCCTGGTCCGAGTCCGGGTCGTAGCGGCTGTTGATCATCACGTCGGCGCAGTGCGGGAACGTGTCGACCCGCCGGATCAGGTCCGCCGCGTGCGGGCCGTACGGCGACAGCGGGTCCTCGCCGATGACCACGCCCGTCGCCAGCCGGTGCAGGCCGTCGCGGCCCAGGACCACCGGGCCGAACTCGCGGCTGCGCACCAGCAGGAACCCGACTCCGGGGTGGTCGACCAGCGACGGCAGCAGGTCGGGGAACTCGCGCTCGATCGTCTCCAGCTCGACGCGGCCCTCGTGCTCGGTGAACGACACCATCGCGACGTGCCCGGACACCACCGCCACGACGCCCGGCGCCACGCGGGTGACCGCGCCCGGCGAGCCGGACTCCGTGCGCGGCCGGTCGCCGCCGGTCTCGGCGCTCTCCACCCGGGCGCGCAGCCGGCGCGCGATCAGGCCACCGCTCTTCGTCGCCTCCGCGAGCGCCGCGTTGATCTGCCAGCTCTCGGCCTGCCGCCGTGTACCGGCGGCCGCCGGCGGCGAACCGCCGCACAGCCGTCCGACGCAGGCCTCGATCGTCTCGCCGAACCGCTCCGAGAACGCCTGCCCCTGCGTCTGGCCGTGGTCCGACAGCGCGACGACGTGGTAGCGGCGCGGGGCGAGCCGCGAAGCCCGGTGCAGCCGCGCGATCTGCTGGTCGATCGCGCGCAGCACCGACAGCGTGTCGAACCGCTCGATGCCGGAGTGGTGCGCGACCTCGTCGTAGCCGAGGAAGTCCGCGTACACCACCGGCCGCCCGGCCAGCATGTCGCCGAGGATGGCCGACACGACGACGTCGCGCGCGATCACCGTCGTACCCGGCCGCGCGAGCGGGTACCAGCCACCGCGCGGGACCCGCGGCACCACGCCCGCGCGGCGCTGGCGCACCGAGGCGTTGATCTCGCGGAAGACGTCGACGAGCGCGACGAAGAACGTGCGCAGCGCGTTGACCGGGTTCGCGAAATAGGCGTAGTAACCCGCGCCGAGCCGGTCGCGGCGGCGGTGGCGCAGGCTCTTCGGCACCAGCACGGGGATCGAGCTCATGGTGAGGCTGACGTGGTCGGCGTCGCCGGAGAACAGGTTCCCGTGGCTCGCACCGCCGCCGGAGAGCAGGCCTTGCCCGTCGGAGTGGCGCCGCTCGATCTCGGCCGCGTCGGTCGGGTGGGCGCACGCCATCACGTGGTCGCGGTCCTTTTCGTACCAGCGGAACCCGAGGATGTCGTGGTTGGAGCCGTGCAGGATGCCGCAGACGCTCGCCCCGGTCTGCGAGCTCCAGTCGGTGTGCCACGGCGTCAGCGTGTGGCTGCCTTCGGCGAGCCAGGCGGCGAACGTCGGCATGTCGCCGTCGCGGATCGCCCGGCGGACGGTGTCGAAGCCGAGGCCGTCGATCTGCAGGAACAACACACCGGGCGGCAGTTCGGCCTGGCCGGGCGCGACGGTGTGGCGACGACGGCGCCGGGCGGCGCGGCGGAAGAAGATCTCGTCCTCGTCGATGGCGAGCAGGCTGGAGATCAGCGCGCCGACCGCGGCCATCCCGAGCGTCACGAGCACCGCGCTGCGGAAGTCGGTGACCTCGACCCCGGGCACCGTGCGGAACACCGCCAGCGTCCCGGCGCCGAGCAGCAGGAACCCGAAGACGCCGAAGGTGAAGAACGCCAGCGGGTAGGCGATCCGCATGACCAGCGGCCAGCCGACGCCGGCGAGGAGGCCGAGCAGCAACGCGCAGACCGTCGGCTGCCACCAGTGCGTCATCCGGAAGCCGGGCAGGAGGACGTCGAGCAGGCGCAGCGCGCCGGTCACCGCGGCCCACACCAGCAGGGTGCGGGCGACGGCCCGGCCGCCGCGCAGCAGCCGGCCCTTCGGCGCGGACGTCGTCACACTCGCTCTCCCGTCTTCTCCTTGGCCTTACGCCGCCACCGCGCGATCAGGTTCATCAGCACGGTGACCAGCAGGACCAGCACCGTCGCCAGCACGGTCGCGATGATCGGTGAGTCGAAGATGCCCCCGCTGAGGATGCCGAGCAAGCTGTACGCGCCCGCCCAGAGCACGCACGCGAGGAGCGCGGCCGGCAGCAGGCGCCGCCACGGGTAGCTCAGCGCGGCCGCCGCGAGCAGCACCGGGATCCGGCCGGCCGGGACGAGGCGGCCGATCACGACGAGCTGCCAGCCGCGGCGCGCGAACTGGTCGCGGGCCTTTTCGAGCCGTTCGGCGGGCTGGCGGCGGCTGATCCAGCGGAACGCGGCTTCGCTGCCGAGGCGCGGGATCCCGAACGTCACGACGTCGCCGAGGTACGCGCCGAGCGTGGCGAGGACGATGACCAGCGGCAGGGACAGGTGGTCGGTGGTGGTCGCGACGGCGGCCGCGGCGCCGACCACCGCGCCGGTGGGCACGATCGGGATGATCGAGCCGAGCAGCACGCCGCCGAACAAGGCCGGGTACCCGATGGCGGCCGGGTCGGTCCAGCTCACGCCCGGTCCTCCCGCGCGGGGAGCACGACGTCGGCGCCGGGCTCGGTGAACAGGACTTCGGTGGCTCCGCCGGCGGCTCGCACCTCGGCGGCGAACACCCGCGGCGGATCGGCGAGCAGCCGCCGCATCCGCGCGGTGCGTCTCAGGCCGGGAACGGCGAGGGTTCCCCAGTGGACGGGCACGGCGGCGCGGGCCTGGACGATTCCGGCCGCCTTCGCGGCGCGGGCCGGGTCCAGGTGACCCGGCCCGAGGTTCGGCCCCCAGCCCCAGACGGGCAGGAGGGCGACGTCGACCGGGCCGAAGTCCGCCATCCCGTCGAAGAGATCGGTGTCGCCGGCGTGGTAGATCTTCGTGTCGCCGGCGCGGATCAGGTGCCCGATCGCGGGGCTCTGGGGGCCGTGGGTGAGCCGGGGGCCCCACCGGTGTCCGGAGTGGACGGCTTTCGTGGCGGTGACTTCCAGCGCGCCTTCGGTGACGGTTTCGCCCGGCGCGATCTCTTCGACGTGGTCGAAGCCCTTCTTGGCGAGCCAGGACCCGGCCCCGCGCGGGACGACGATGCGGGTGCGCCGGCCGAGCAGCTTGAGCGACGGCAGGTGCAGGTGGTCGCCGTGCAGGTGCGAAAGGAGCACGAGGTCGACGTCTTCGTAGGTGTGCGGTGCCGGCGGCGGCACGACCCGCACGAGCCCGCCGACGCGCGCGGTGAGCACGGGATCGGTCAGGAGCACCCGGCCACCGACTTCGAGCCGGACCGTCGAATGGCCGAGGAAACGCAGGTTGAAGCCGCTCACGCTGTCGAGTATCGCCCCCTCCCCGATCGAATGCCCGGCGGAGTGGCGCGAACGACGCCGCCCGGTGACGGCGAGCTAGCGCCGCACTCTTCGCCGCGGCCGGGCCCGCCCGGCCCACCGGCGGCGGAGGCGCCGCCACCTCGCCCGGAGGTCCGTGCGGAGCGCTTGTTCGGCTTCGCGGTGCATGCCGATCTCGTGCAGCAACTCGGCGACCCGGATCTGTTTGTCGGTCGGCACCTCAGCGACCGGCCGGCAGCAGCGCCGAGATCCGCAGCGACGACGTCCCGATCCCCGTCGGCCGGCCGGACCACGGCTGGTATCCCAGCTCGATCTCCGTGTACCGCCCGACGTTCTCGTGCCAGTGCACGACCCCCGACATCCAGTGGCGGAACCGCTCGACGTACTCCCGAAGCAGGTCCGGCGCCAGGTCGTGGCTGCGCAGCAACGCCGGCAGCTCGACCTCCGCCGCGTGCTCGAACTCCGCCAGCCGCGCCGCGATCAGGTCGCCGACCACCTCGAACGCGCGCTCCTCCGAACAGTCCAGGAAGTTCCGCACCACCAGGACGCCGTTGTTGAGCTCGCCTTCGAACTCGATCTCCTTGCGGTAGGAGTACACGTCGTTGAGCAGGCCCGCGTAGTCGGCCGCGGAGTGTTCGAGAGCCTGCACCGGCCGGGTGCGGTACAGCTCGGGCGGCACCGCGCGACTGCGCGACAGGCTCGCCGTCAGGTCCGCGCCGAACGTCCGCCGCCGCATCTCGACGTAGTCGATCGGGTCCGCGATGCGGTTCTGCGCCTGGTTCGCCAGCTCCCACAGCCAGCTCGACGTCATCGTGTCGACCGCGCGGCGCACGTCGGGCCGGTTCGCCGTCCGCGCCCAGACGTCGGCCAGCGCGGCCTCCAGCGGCGTCGACGGCGCCGCGCCTTCCATGACCGCCGACAGCCGCAGGTTGCACGCCTTCGCCGCCGCGAGGTCGCGCGTCGCGCCGAACACCACGGGGTAGTAGTCGTCGGCGTACGTGCCCCACGTCAGCCAGTCGCTGGTGACGTCGAGCTCGTCGGCCGTCGCGTCCGGGTGGATGCCCGCGGCGCACAGGGCGAGGTCGGCGGCGCGCAGCTTCCGCTCGTCCCACACCACGCCGTCGAGGATCCCCGTGCGCCGGGCCCAGTCGACGTTCCGGCGGCGGCACGTCTCCAGGTGCGGGCTCAGCCGCAGCGGGAACGGTGGCTCGAACCGGGGCCGTGGCGGGGAAACCGCTTCGAACGGGGTGTGCCCGTACGCCCGCAGCCGTTGTGGTGCCGTCGCGAGCACCGAGGTGAAGATGCGCGCCGCGGACGTCCCGAGGCCGGTCACGCCGCCCGGTTCGAGGCCGCCGCGCCCGGCCGGCGCCCCTTCGTTCATGTAGCGGCTGGACCGCAGGTGCCACTCGTGGCCGCCGGACTGCCAGTCCTGCAGGCCCTTGACGTAGGCGAACGTCGCCGCGCGGGCGGCCGGGTCGACGCCGTGCTCGTCGAACAGCCCCGCGACCTCGGTGAGCGCGGTGTGCTCGAACTGGTGCAGGCGGGAGGTGATGAGGTCGTTGACGGCGTCGGCCGCCTGCTGCGTGGTGAGGCCCAGGAACTTCTCGAACACGAGCACGCCGTTGGACAGCTCGCCCTCGTCCTGCACCTCCCGCTGGTAGGAGAAGAGGTCGTTGCGCAGGTGGACACCGTCGGCGAAGCAGTCGCGCAGGACCTCCATCGGCCGCGTCGCGGCGATCTCGGCCGGCACCTCGGCGTGCACCGAGTGTTCGACCAGGTTGGCCGACCACGGCGCGCCGCCGACCTTCCGCCGCATCTCGATGTACTCGATGGGGTTGGCGAGCCGGCCCTCGTTGATGTTGGCCAGCTCCCACAGCGACTCTTCCAGCAGCGCCTTCGTGCTCTCGACGAACCGGCGCCGCCACGCGGCCGAGCGGTGCGGGATCGTCCGGGCCCACAGGTCGGTCAGGCCGCGTTCGACGGGGTTCTCCGGCGTCGCGGTGATTTCGCCTTCGGCGGGCATGAACCGGTCGAGCCGGTCGAGGTAGGTGCGCGCGCTCTCGATGTCGCCGGTGCGCTTGTACAGCTCGAGGAAGTGGTCGTCGAAGTAGAAGACCCAGACGTACCAGTCGGTGATCAGGTCGAGCTCGTCGCCGCCGGCGTCCGGGTGCGTGTAGGCGCACAGCAGCGCGTAGTCGTGGGAGTCGAGGTCGTGCTCGTCCCAGATGACCGTGCCGTGCTGGGGGACGTCGACCATGTCCATCCCGTACGCCCACGCCTTGCTGTGCGCGCGGGCCCGCTCGAGGTGCGGGTTCACCCGCGCCGGGTAGGGCATGTAGAACTCGGGGAGGACGAACGGCTGCTGAGGCACCTCGTGAGGCAACCAAACGAGGCCGTGGCCCGCCAAGAGCAGCAGGCCGGATGCACACGAACGGGCCGGGCGAGTCCCCCGGCCGGCCCAACCGAGGGAGAGCTGATGACCGACGAGACCCGGGTGGTCGACAACCCGGACGAGAACCGCTACGAGCTGTGGGTGGGGGCGAAGCCGGCCGGCTCCGCCTACTACGACTTGCGCGGCGACCTCACGGTGTTCACCCACACCGAGATCGACGACGCGTTCGCGGGGCAGGGCCTGGGCAAGGTGCTGGCCGCCGGCGCGCTGGACGACGTCGTCGCGCGGGGCCGGACGATCGTGCCGGTTTGCCCGTTCATCGCCGGATATCTGCGGAAGAACCCGGGCTACGAGGACCACGTTCGCTGGCCGAAAGGGTGAGTGTTACGCCGAACGAGGCAACGTCACTGGACTGTTCGGGTCTGAGTTGAGAGGTATGTCCGGATCTGCTGGTTATTAACCAACCTTCGTCGGTGTTGCGTTGGTTGCTCGGCAACGAAAGTGACCGGCGCAGGCTTCGAACCGGCAACCTGGAGGAAGTTGATGACTCCCCGGAAGACCGCCCTCAAGACCTTCGCCGTCTTGTCGGCCGCCGCCCTGACGTCCGGCGTGTGCGCGTCGGCGGCCACCGCGTCCCCACTGGCCTTCGCCGAAGTGCAGGCCAACGCCGTCGCCGGTGCCACCCAGGTGGCCGACTCGCTGGGTGCCGCTTCCGGCGGCATCTACCTCGAGAACGGCAAAGCCGTCGTGAACGTCACCGACGACGCTTCGGTCCGGAAGGTCGAGGCCGCCGGCCTCACGGCGAAGAAGGTCAAGCACACCTTCGCCGCGCTGACCGGCGTCAAGAACCAGCTGGACGCGGTGAAGAACGTCCCGCAGACCGCGTGGGGCATCGACACCAAGACCAACCAGGTCGTGGTGAAGGTCTACGACGCGGCCAGCAAGGAGACCGCCGACAAGGTCGGCGCGGCCGCCGCCCAGTACGGCGACAGCGTCCGCGTCGAGCACCGCACCGGCAAGCTCTCGCTGTACATCGCCGACGGCGACGCGATCCAGAACAGCCAGGGCCGCTGCTCGCTCGGCTTCAACGTGACGCGCGGCGGTTCGCCGTTCCTGCTCACCGCGGGCCACTGCACCAACCTCGGCGGCACCTGGGCCGGCGGCGACGTCTCCGGCGCGCAGGTCGTCGAAAGCGACTGCCCGGGAGCCGACTCCGGTCTGCTGACCCGCCCGAACGGCTCCGGCCCGGGCGAGATCAACACCGGCCAGGCGATCACCAGCGCGGCGGCCCCGACGGTCGGCGAGCAGATGCAGAAGCAGGGCTCGACCACCGGCGGCGGCAGCGGCGAGGTCACGTCGGTCGACGAGTCGGTCAACTTCGACGTCGGCGTCCTCAACCACGAGTTCGGCACCACCGCGCACACCGACCACGGTGACTCGGGCGGCCCGGCGTACGACGGCTCGAAGGGCCTGGGCACGCTGTCCGGCGGCGACACCGTGACCAGCTACTTCTACCCGCTCACCCGGGAGCTGCAGGACTACGGCCTCGAGCTCGCCTGACAAATCGAGTCAGCGAGGGCCTCTTCACACGCGTCGAGGGCGCGTGAAGGGGCCCTCGCTGCCATTTCAGAGCCGCTTCGCGCGG
Organism: Amycolatopsis sp. cmx-4-37; assembly: GCA_049998055.1. Taxonomy (GTDB): domain Bacteria; phylum Actinomycetota; class Actinomycetes; order Mycobacteriales; family Pseudonocardiaceae; genus Amycolatopsis. The sequence goes on from JAEBEK010000002.1 coordinate 57,672, forward strand.
TAGACAGCGTCGGTGTGGTGGCCCTCGCCGCGCGTTTCGCACGTCTCGACGACCCACTCCCAGGCGTCGCCGAGGTAGCTGGTGATCTCCTCCGGCTCGAAGTACAGCTCCTCCGGCGGCTTCTGGCCGTCGAACTCGCGCATGGCCTTCGGCGAGTGCCCGACGACCAGCAGCGAACCGCCCGGCCGGATCGCCGCCGCGGCCGCCGTGAAGACGTCGCGGCGCAGGTCGGGCGGGAGGTGCATGTACTGCGCGGAGATCAGGTCGTACTGCTCCTCCGGCTGCCACTTCAGGAGGTCGCGGTGCAGCCAGCGGACGGTCACACCCGCTTCCTTGGCGGCTTCCTCCGCGCGGGCGAGCGCGACGGTCGAGATGTCGGCGCCGTCGACCGTCCAGCCCTGCTTCGCGAGCCAGATCGCGTCGCCGCCTTCGCCGCTGCCGAGGTCGAGCGCGTGCCCGGGGGTCAGTCCTTCGACCTCGGTGCGTAGGTTGACGTTGACGTTCCCGCTCCAGATCCGGTGCTCGTCACGCTGGTACATCGCTTCCCAGAACTCTTGCTTGAGCATGTCTTCGACGATCATGGGCCGGTCGTGCGGCATGGTTCCTCCTCGGTGACGTCCCCAGCATGCGGAGGACGTCACCGAAGAGGCAAATCGCGTTGCCGGATTGGCAACTCAGGCCGTGCCGTACACCTGCATCTCGTCCAGCGAGTAGCCGTACGACGTGCCGCGCGTGACGCCGTTCATCCGCACGTAGCGGCCGCTGCCGGTCAAGCCGGTGAGGTCGTCGGTGGCGCCGTTGCCGGTCGTGGTGCGGTAGATCGTCGTCCAGTTCGTGCCGTCGGCCGAGGTCTGGATGCTGTACGCCTTCCCGTACGCGGCTTCCCAGCTCAGCTTGACGTGCGAAACCGCCTTGGTGGCGCCGAGGTCGACGCGCAGCCACTCGGAATTGCTGCCCTCCTTGGACGCCCAGCGCGTGCTGGTCAGGTTGCCGTCGAAGGCCGCGCTCGCCGGGTAGGACGACGACTCCGTCGACGACGCGGTCGCCGTTTTGCCCTGGGAGAGCAGCGTTTCCTGGCCGCCGCCGCCGGTGACCGTGACGCCCAGGGTCACCGTCTTCGTCCCGCCGGTGATGGTGATCGTCGCGGAGCCGGGCGCGGCGTTCGCGGCGGCGGCGACCGTGGCGGTCGAGGTGCCGCCGGCCGGCAACGACGCCGGGGAGAAGGACACGGTGACGCCCGCGGGAGCGCCGCTCGCGGACAGCGTGACGGGGTCGGTGGCGGTGACCGTGGCCGTCGCCGAAGCGCCCGGCGCGACTGACACCGCTGACGGCGTCACGCTGAGGCCGCTCGGGGCGCCGGCCGAGGTGAACGTCCAGCGCGCTGGGGTGCCGGAGCAGCTGCCCGCGGTGAGTGTCGTACCCGAAGCGCGGAAGCACTTCTTGCTCGTCTGGATGTCGGAGATGGTGCCGTCGGGGTTGATGGACCACTGCTGGGCCGGGCCGCCGGTGCAGGTCTGCAGCACGATGGAGCTGCCGGAGATGCCCGCGCACTTGTCGTCGATGACCAGGAAGGCGCCGTGGAAGGTGAAGCGCTGGGCGGCACTTCCGATGCAGGCGGCGACTTTCAGCGTGCTCCCGCCGCTCGGGGCTTCGAGGCACGTGCCGGTGGACTGGTTGCGGTACTGGCCGACCGTGGTGTTCGGCTGCGCGCCGCCCCAGCATTCTCCGGTGCTGGTGTCGAAGATCGGCGTCGCGTTGTAGTCCTCGTTCGACGGCGGGTCGACGACCACCGGCTCCATGACCGGCGTGTTGTCGGCGTTGTAGTGCGTGAGGGCGTCTTCGCAGTCGATCGCGTCGAAGGCGCTGCCGCCCTTGCCGCCGAGCCAGAGGTCGATGTGCCGGAGGCCGGGGCCGCCGTTCGGGCCCTCGCTGTTCCAGTCGTCGGAACACTCGTCGCAGCCGTCCTCCATGATGAAGTACTTCTTCACCCGCGGCACCCAGACCTTGGTGCCGGGCTTCAGTTCGTCGCTGCTGGTGGCGAAGGTGATCGGGTCGGCGTAGCTGCCCTTGCCGCCCGCGGTGTCGTGGATCTGCGGGTAGGCGATGTCACCGCCGGGTGGGGTGTTGTCCCACCAGCCGTAGAAGGTGAGGAACGTCGGTTGCGTGGTGGCCGCGCTCGCCGTGCCCGCGCCGATGAGCGCCGAGGTCAGAGCGAGGAACAGGGTCACGACGAGCACGAAAGCGCGCCGGGTCATGCTGCCTCCGGGGGGGGTGGGGCGGACGATGACGTGCGGCGTGGGTTCAGGTTCGCCGGGCGACGGCTCGTCGTCAAGACTTGTTCGTAAAGTTTCCTAACAAATCGGGTTTCGTGTCCCGGTCGGCGGGAAAGCTTCTCGCGGCGGCGCTTCCGTCGGCGAAGATGGCGCCATGAGCGAACAGCGGGAAATCGTGGTCACCGGGGGCGGCACGGGCATCGGTCTGGCGATCGCCACCCGGTTCGCGGCGGCGGGCGAGCGGGTCACCGTCACCGGGCGCCGCAAGGACGTGCTGGAAGCGGCGGCGGAGAAGATCGGCGCACGGGCGGTGTCGTTCGACGCGAGCGACCCGGCGGCGGTGCAGGCCGCGCTGGCGGAACTGCCGTCTCGGGTGGACGTCCTGGTCAACAACGCCGGGGGCAACACCGACCGGGTCCGGGAAGCGCCGGTCGGTCTCACCGGGCTGGCCGACGCGTGGCGCGCGAACTTCGACGCGAACGTCCTCTCCGCGGTCCTGGTCACTGCCGCGTTGAAGCCGCGCTTCGCGGACAACGTGCGGGTTGTGACTCTCGGCTCTGTCGCGGCGAAGCAGGGCTCCGGCTCCTACGGCGCGGCCAAGGCGGCGATCGAGGCGTGGAACACCGACCTCGCGCGGCAGCTCGGGGCGTCGGGCTCGGCCAACGTCGTCGCCCCGGGCGTCATCCTCGACACGGAGTTCTTCCACGGCACGCTCACCGAAGAATGGCTCGAATCCCGGCTCTCGGTGGCGCTCAACAAGCGGGCCGGCGCGCCGGAAGAAGTCGCGGAAACCGTCCGGTTCCTGGCATCGCCGGGAGCCGGGCACGTCACGGGACAGGTCGTGCACGTGAACGGCGGCGCTTACGGGGCCCGCTAGGCCATCCGGGTCGGAAGTGGGTCGAACGTCCCACGACGGCGCCGGTTCTCTCCATGGTGGAAGAGTCCCTGACCACCGAAGAGAGGTGTGATCCGCCGTGACGGCGACATCCGAAACCCCGGCCCTCCCCACGGCACGACCGGCCGGATGCCCGTTCGACCCGCCCGAAAACTACGCCACGCTGCGGGAAACCGCGCCGACGTCGCAGGTGCGCTGCCCGGCGGGCATGGACGCCTGGCTGGTGACGCGCTACCGCGACGTCCGCGCGGTGCTCGCCGACCGCACGATGAGCTCGCGCGGCGCGTCCTCGGTGCACGTCAAGCCCGACGCCGAGCTCGACGCCGACATCAGTCCGGGATCGATCATCCAGCTCGACGGCGCCGACCACTCGCGCATCCGCAAGATGGTCATCGCGGAGTTCACCGTGCGGCGCGTCGAGGCGATGCGCGGCTACGTCCAGGAGCTGGTGGAGAGCCACCTGGACGCGATGCTCGCCCGGCCCGGAGAAGCCGATCTGGTGCGGGACTTCGCGTTGCCGATCCCGTCGCTGGTGATCTGCGAGCTGCTGGGCGTCCCCTACGCGGATCGGTCGCGGTTCCAGCGGCAGAGCGGGTTCCTGGTCAGCACCGACGCCACGCCCGAGGAGGGGAAGCAGGCGTACGACGAGCTTTCCGGCTTCCTGGCGGAACTGTTCACCGACAAGCAGGCGAATCCGCAGGACGACCTGTTCAGCCGGCTGATCGCCCGTGGGGTGGCCTCAGGTGACCCGCTCACGATGGAAGAGCTGGTCGTGCTCGGGCTGAGCCTCCTGGTGGCCGGCCACGAGACGACGGCCAACATGATCGCGCTCAGCACGCTGGTGCTGCTGGAGCACCCGGCCCAACGTGACGTCGTGCTGTCCGCGCCGGAGCGGGCGATCGAGGAGCTGCTGCGGTACCTGTCGGTCGTGCAGTTCGGCGTGCTGCGCTACGCGACCGCGGACGTGCAGGTCGGGTCCCGGTCGGTGAAGGCGGGGGAGTGGCTGGTGGCGGCCCTGAACTCGGCGAACCGCGACGAGGAGCTGTTTCCCGGCGGCGACAAGCTCGACTTCCACCGCGAGTCGCCCCGCACGCACGTCGCGTTCGGGTTCGGCGCGCACCAGTGCATCGGCCAGCAGCTGGCCCGCGTCGAGCTGCAGGAGGCGTTGACGCGGTTGTTCCGCCGGGTGCCGGACCTGCGGCTGGCGGTGCCGCGGGAGTCGTTGGCGTACAAGCACAACACGCTGGTGTACGGGGTGCGGGAGCTGCCGGTGGCGTGGGGGTGAGAATGGCGGTATGAGCACCTCACCGGCCCGGCGGTTGTGGGCGGCCGTGGAGCCGCTGCACGCGGTCGTCTACTTCGCGCCGGAGACGGCTGCGGCGGCGAAGGAGGTGGGCCTGCGGGGGTACTGGATGGGGTACTTCGCGGGCCGCCTCGCGCCGCTGGGCCCGATCGGCCCGGCAGCGGCGACGTCGATACTGTTCGGGTTCGCCCCGGCGATGGTGGCGCGGGCCCTGCCGGACGCGTGGTCGTTCGCCGCGCCTCTTGAGGTGCTTCGCGCTCGGCTTTCGGCTGTCGAAGCCGCTCTTTCGCGCGTCTTGGGTTCCTCGGGGCACTCGGAGCTGGCGTCGCTGCTGGAGCGAGCCGCCTCCGCGTGCCGTTTCGACGGACGGCCGTTGGCGGCGGCGTGGTCCGCGGTGCCGCGGCCTTCGGGGGTGCTCGGCCGCCTGTGGCTAGCGGCGACGGTGCTGCGCGAGCACCGCGGCGACGGTCACGTCCTGTCGGCGGTCCACGCGGGGTTGACGGGCCTGGAGACGACGGTGACCCACATCGCCGACGGCGTAATCACCCGCGGCGACGTCCAGCCCCACCGAGGCTGGTCCGACGCGGACTGGGCGGACGCTGTCTCGCGGTTGACGGCGCGCGGCCTGCTGGATCCGTCGGGCCTTTTGACGGCTTCCGGCACGGCGTTGCGGCTTCGGATCGAGGAGGACACGGACCGTCTGGCGGCGGCCCCGGTGGAGGCACTCGGCTCGGCCGGTCTGTCGCGGCTCTTGGAGCTGGCGGTCCCGCTGAGCCGGGCGGTGGTCGACGCCGGGGTGGTCCCGATCCCGAACCCGATGGGTGTGCCGCGCCCCTGAGTCGTCGATTCCAGGAGGTCCCGTTCGACGCACGGGTGAACGGCACCCGGACATCGGAGGGACCCATGACGTTGCTCACCGGCAAGAACGCGATCGTCTACGGCGGCGGAGGCCGCATCGGTACGGCCGTGGCCACGGCTTTCGCGGAGGAGGGCGCTCGGGTCTTCCTCACGGGCCGCACCCGGTCCCGGCTGGAGGAGGTCGCCTCGCGCATCCGCGCGGCGGGCGGATCGGCCGAGGTGGCGGAGGTGGACGCCCTGGACGCGCGCGCCGTCGACGACCACGCCGCGGCGGTCGCCGCCGAGGGCGGCCTGGACATCTCGTTCAACCTGATCGCCCACGGTGACGTCCAGGGCACGCCGTTGATCGACATGACCCTGGCGGAGTACGAGCGCCCGGTCCTGACGGCGGTGCGAACCCAGTTCCTGACGGCCCGCGCGGCGGCCCGCCACATGGTGAAGCAGGGGTCGGGCGTGATCTTGTTCTTCGGCGGCGCGGGAGAGCCGGTGCGCGAGTTCTCGGTGGGCGGGTTGCAGGTGGCGTTCCACGCGCTCGAGGCGATGCGCCGCCAGCTGGCCGCGGAGCTGGGCCGGCACGGGATCCGGGCGGTGACGCTCCGGACGGGCGGAATCCCGGAGACCATCCCGGCCGGCTTCGAGGGCAGGGAGGCGATCGAGGGGAACATCACGGGCAAGACCATGCTGGGCCGAGCGGCGACCTTGGCAGACGTGGGCGCGGTGGCGGCCTTCGTGGCGTCGGACCGAGCCCGGACGATGACGGCCTCGACGATCAACCTCAGCTGCGGCGCGTTGGTGGACTAGCGAGGAGCCCGGCGGCGACGGGTCGGGGAGCGCTTGGGGTTTCGGCGCCCCGGGTGGCTGCCCCTCGTGCCGCCATGCCCGGCCGCGACGCTCTGTCCGCGGCGGGTCGGGAGTGCGCGCGGCGCGCCTCGGCTCGCCGAGCCCCGGGCTGGCCGCTCCGGGCTGGCGCGGCGCTCGGTGCCGTCGGTCGCCTGCGCCACGCGGATCTCGGCCTTGGGTGGCCACCAACGCCCGCCGATCCGCAGCCGACCCCTTGCACAGGCCTGGTTCAGGCAGCGTCGCCCATGCAGGCCGCGCCGCGGCAGCCAGTCGCGGACGTGACCCACCCCGCGACCGCCCACCGTCCGGTCAGCGCCCGCGCCCGGTCACCGGCGCGCCGTGATCTGCTGCACCGTCCAGCCGTTGCCGTCGGGGTCGGCGAAGTGCACGAAACCGACGTTGTTCAGGTCCGCTTCACCGTCCCAGGTGCCCATGCCGTGAACCTGGATCTCGCTGACCTCGACGCCCCGCTCGGTGAGCATCGCGTGCGCCTTCGGCAGGTCGTTGACCACCAGCTGGAGCCCCTTGAGCGAACCCGGCGGCATGTCCGGCACCGCGCCGCGGCCGAACACCACCGAGCAGCCCGACCCCGGTGGGGTCAGCTGTACGATCCGGACCCCCTCGGCGGGTGCCACGTCGTGGTCGAGGGTGAACCCCAGCTGATCGGCGTAGAACGCTTTCGCGCGGTCCACATCGGACACCGGCACCACGACCACTTCGAGCGTCCACTCCATCGCGTGTCCTTCCGTCGACCAGGCTCGGCGGAGCACACGCTACCCGTGCTCGAGGTGTTCGCGTACCGCTCGTCAATCCTCCGCGATCAGCCGCCGGACGGCGTCCACCACGAGTTCCCGCCGCTGCTCGCGAGAGATGGTGGTGCGCACGCCGAGTTCCGAATTGGTCGTCGCCCACGCCGTCGAGATCGACTGGATCAGCACCAGCAGTTCCATGGGTGTGTAGTGCTTGGACAGTCTCCCTTCGTTCTGTGCGCGCTGCAGGTCGTTCAGCCGGACTTCGTTGGCCAGCACGATTTCGGTGACCCACCTGCCGTCGGGCCGCTCCAGCCGGTGCCAGACGGCCAGCCGCAACGTCTCCGGCTGCTCTTCGTACCGGTCGAAGAGCTTCCCGGCGTAGCCCGGCAGGTCGTCGGTGTCGACCGGGACGTCGAGGACGAACTTGCCGACCGACTCGCCGAACACCGTGTCGAACAAGCTGTCCTTGTTGGTGAAGTACTTGTAGAGCATCGCCTTGTTGCAGCCGGCGGCGTCCGCGATCCGGTCCACGCGGGCGCCTGCGATGCCCCGTTCCGCGAATTCCTCCGTGGCGGCGGCGAGCAGTCGCCGCTTCGTCTCCGCCGCATCTCTCATGTCCACCACTCTAGCAACTAACTGGTTGGTTGACAAACCCGCTCCGCAGGTGTTTCCTGGAAGCAACCAACCGGTTAGTTGCCGGTGCGGACGAGCGAGGAGAGAGCATCATGAGCAGGACTTGGCTGATCACCGGCAGTTCCCGCGGGTTCGGGCGGGAGCTGGCCCGGGTCGCGCTCGAGGACGGCGACCGGGTGGTCGCCACCGCGCGCCGGCCGGAGCAGCTGAAGGATCTGGTGGCCGAGCACGGCGACCGGATCCGTGTGTTCGCGTTGGACGTGACGGACCCCGCGGCCGCACGCGAGGCCGTGTCCTTCGCGGTGCGCGAGTTCGGCGGGCTCGACGTCGTGGCCAACAACGCCGGTTACGCGAACAGCGCGCCGATCGAAGACATGGCGGAGGACGACTTCCGGGCCCAGGTCGAGGCCAACTTCTTCGGCGTCGTCAACGTCACGCGCGCGGCGCTGCCGGTGTTCCGCGAGCAGGGCTCGGGGCACTTCCTGCAGTTCTCGTCGGTCGGCGGCCGGGTCGGCGGGTCGCCGGGGCTGGGGGCCTACCAGGCGGCGAAGTTCGCGGTGGAGGGGTTCTCCGAGGTGCTCAACGCGGAGGTGAAGCCGTTCGGCGTCAAGGTCACGATCGTCGAGCCGGGCGCGTTCCGCACGGACTGGCAAGGCGCCTCGATGGAGCGCGCACCGGTCCGTCCGGAATACGACGCCTCGGTGGGCGAGATGCACCGCCTCCGCGACGCGACCGACGGCAAACAGGCAGGCGACCCGGCCCGGGGAGCCCGCATCCTCGCCGACGTGGTCCGGCTGGACGCGCCACCGCTGCGCCTCCTGCTCGGCGCGGACGCGGTCGAAGCGGTCCAACGCTCCGAACGTGCCCGCGGAGCCGAGGTGGCGGAATGGGCCGAGGTGAGCCGATCGGCGGTGTTCGCCGCGGAGTGAGGAAACCGGGGCCCTGATGCGGGTGGGAGCGGAAGGAAGGGGGGTGAAAACACGGCGACGGCAGGGTGCAGACAGCGGTGGGGCGCGGGCGACAGTGGGTCGTGGGCGACGTGGGCCGCGGCAGCCTGCGGCCGCTGTCAGCCCTAAGCAGGGCGCCGCAAGCCACGGCTCCGCGCCGACGTGCCGGCACGTGAACGCGACCGAGCCAGACCGAGCCCGATCCAGCCCGGCCGAACCGACGTCGCCCCGTGGGCCGACCTCAGGCCGGCCCTGGAGACGACTCCCGTTGCTCGACCACCAACCGCTGGTGCCGGGCCGCGCGTACCCGGTCGCCGCAGGTTGTCGAGCACCAGCGGCGGCGGGCGTGCTCGCGGAAGAAGAACCGCACGCAGCCGTGGGCCTCGCACGGGCGCACCAAGGGGCCGAGGTCGCCGGTGACCACGTCGATCGCGTCGCGGGCCAGTGCGGCCAGGGCCTCCTCGAGGCTGCCCGGGCTGCTGCTGCGCCACTCGCGGTGCGGCCCCGACGGCCAGGTCAGCTGGGGTGCGGCGGCGTCGGCGCGGGCGGCCGCGTTCACCGTCTCCACCGCGGCCGCGTCCGGTGAGCGGTCCTCCGCCAGGGCGGCCAGCAGCTCGCGGACAGCTGCGCGGAGGTCCGCGACGCGGCCCAGGCCGTCCGCGTCGAGTGAGGCAGCGGGGAGCTCGTGCCGGCGCAGCCACTCGGTGGTGGCGCGGGGCTCGTAAAGGTCGTCGACCTCGCCGAGCCGGCGGGTGTTGACCAGCGCCAGGGCGGGCGAGCGCTCCTCGCCGGGTGCCGCAGTGACCACGTTCGCCTCCCGAAGTTCGTCCGTCATTGTCCCGACCCGTTGACAGCTTACGCCCTCTCATGGATAAATAGAAAAGTATCCATGAGAGATGAGGAGTGAACCATGGTCGCCGTGTATCACCGCTTTGCCACCGTTGCCGGGCGCCGGCTGTTCTACCGGGAGGCCGGGCCCGCCGACGCGCCCACGATCGTGCTGCTCCACGGCTTCCCGACGAGCTCGCACATGTACCGGCACCTCATCCCGGCGCTGGCCGACCGCTACCACGTCGTCGCGCCCGACTACCTGGGCTCGGGCGCGTCCGACGCGCCGACCGTGGACGAGTTCACCTACACCTTCGACGCCCTCGCCGAGCTCACCCTCGGCCTGCTCGACGAGATCGGCCTGGACCGCTTCGCGCTCTACATCCAGGACTTCGGCGCACCGGTCGGCCTGCGCATCGCGGCCGGGAACCCGGAGCGGGTCACCGCGATCGTCACGCAAAACGGCAACGCCTACGTCGACGGCCTGGGCGCCGGGCTGCCGCAGCGGCTCGCCGCCGGCACGCTGACCGAGGAGGACCTTCGCGGCATGGTCAGCCTCGACGTCACCAAGGCGCAGTACCTCGACGGCGTGCCCGACCCGGCGCTGGTCAGCCCGGACGTCTGGATCCACGACCAGGCCCTGCTCGACCGGCCCGGCGGCGCCGAAATCCAGCAGGCCCTGCTCGCCGACTACCACCACAACATCGGCCTGTACCCGAAGTTCCACGAGTACTTCCGGACCAGCCAGGTCCCGCTGCTGGCCGTCTGGGGAGGCAACGACGGGATCTTCATCGCCGACGGCGCTCGCGCCTACGCCCGTGACCTGCCCGACGCCGAGATCCACCTGCTCGACTCGGGCCACTTCGCGCTCGAAAGCCACCTGGACGCCATCGCCGGGTACGTCCGCGGATTCCTCGGGAGGGTGCTGACGAACTGAATCCTTTCTCCTTCAACGGGTTCGGTGAGCGGGACACCCGGTGCGGCGCCGGTTGACCGGTCCGGCGTTCCGCTCGTAGGGTTCCCCGAGATCGCCCTGGCTCCAGGTCGGTCCCGGTCCCGGAGAACCCCGCCGTCGTCGTCAGGCATCCGCCTCTGTCTGTGCCGACGGGTCGTTCGCCGACGAGTCGTTCGCCGACGGGCCCGGGCGCGCAGCGGACCGGAGCCGTGGCGGCAGGACGGTGTTCCGCGGAGGCGTGCCGAATCGTCTACCCTCCGCACCAGCAGGGTGGAGGACGGGATGACCAGACGGATCCGGGTGGGGACGATCATGGCCGCGGTGGCCGCACTCGTCGCCGGGACGATCAGCGCGGTGGGGCCGGTGCGGGCCGCGGATGCCCTGCTCTCGCAGGGAAAGCCGGTGACGGCGTCGTCGGCGGGCGGGTGTTGTCCGGCGCCGGACGCCGTCGACGGCGACTCGGCCACCCGCTGGGCCAGCGCGGCCGGTGTCGATCCACAGTGGATCTACGTCGACCTCGGGGCGGCGGTGCACGTCAGCCGGGTGCGATTGCAATGGGACGCCTCGTGCGCCACGGCCTACGAGATCGACACCTCCGAAGACCACGTCACGTGGACGCGGATCTACTCGACCACCACGGGAAAGGGCGGAGTCGAAGACCTGACCTCGCTCGACGGCGCCGGCCGCTACGTGCGGATGTACGGCACCAAACGTTGCCGCACCGACGCGTCGAAGGGCTACTCGCTGCAGGAATTCGGCGTCTACGGCTCGACCGGGGACGTCGTCCCGCCGTCGCCGCCCGGCACGCCGACCCTCGAGAACGTCACCCCCACCAGCGCGACCATCGCGTGGACCGCGGCCACCGACGACCGAGGTGTCGTGGGCTACGACGTCTACCGGGACGGCCAGCTCTGCGCCGGCACCACCGGCGCCCTCACCGCCACCTGCCGCAACCTCAACCCCAACCCCAACGGCAACTACGGCTTCTACGTCAACGCGCGTGACGCGGCCGGGAACGTCTCGCAGGCCAGCGGCACCCTCGCGGTGAAGACGCCGCCGTCGGACGACCACGCGCCGCCGTCGGTGCCCGGGAACGTGCACACCACCGCGGTCGACAGCACGTCGATCGGCCTGGCGTGGACCGCGTCGACCGACGACGTCGGCGTCACCGGCTACCGGATCTTCAACGCCGGCACGCAGATCGGCACGTCCGACACGGCGAGCACCACACTCGGCGGCCTGACCCCGGACACCGCCTACCACCTGCAGGTGCGGGCCGTCGACGCGAACGGCAACCTGAGCGAGCCGAGCACGCCGGTCCTGGACGTCACCACCACCGGTGGGTCGGGCTGCTCGCCGTCGGAGGGCGTCTGCGGTGCCACGCAGGTCGGGACCGACGACGACGTCGTGTGGGGCCTGGTCACCCTGCCGGACGGCACGATCCTCTACAACCAGCGCGACGCGCACTCGATCGTCCACCTGAACCCGAAGACCGGCGCGAAGAAGACGATCGGCACCGTGCCGAACGTCCAGAGCACCGACGGCGAAGGCGGCCTGACCGGGCTGGAGATCAACCCGGCGTCGTTCGCCACCGACCACTGGCTCTACCTCATGCACACGTCGCCGAACGACAACCGGATCGTGCGGATCAAGTACGACCCGGCCGAGGACTCGCTGACCACGAGCACCGAGCAGGTCCTGCTGACCGGCATCGCGCGCAACAAGTTCCACGACGGCGGCCGGCTGCGGTTCAGCCCGGACGGCCGGTACCTGTTCGCCGGCACGGGTGACGCGCAGAACGGCGACAACGCGTCGAACACCGCCAGCCCCAACGGAAAGGTGCTGCGCATCAACCCGGACGGCTCGATCCCGGCGGACAACCCGTTCCACAACGCGGTGTGGAGCTACGGGCACCGGAACGTCCAGGGCCTGGCGTTCGACTCGCAGGGCCGGCTGTGGGAGCAGGAGTTCGGCAACAGCGTCATGGACGAGACGAACCTGATCGTGAAGGGCGGCAACTACGGCTGGCCGTCGTGCGAAGGAACGTCCGGCAGTTGCGGCACGGCGGGATTCATCGCGCCGAAGAAGACGTATCCGGTGGCGCAGGGTTCGTGCAGCGGGATCACGATCATCCACGACGCGCTGTACGTGGCGTGCCAGCGCGGCACGCGGCTGTACCGCGCGGAGATCAGCGGCTCGTCACTGACGAACGTGCGGACGTTCTTCAACGGGACGTACGGCAGGCTCCGCACGGTGGAACCGGCCCCGGACGGCCGGATGTGGCTGGCGACCAGCGTGGACGGGGACAAGGACAGCACGCCGCACAACAGCCACAACCAGATCCTGCGGGTGGCGGTGGGCTAGCCGCCGAGGAGACGCGAGAGCGCATCCCGCGCTCTCGCGTCCTTCGACGCCAACGTGGTCAGCTCCTGCGCCAGCGCCGCGAGCCAGTCGTCGACCGCGGTTTCCTTGCGGCTGATCACCACGCCCCGCACCACCTGGTGGATCTCCGCCGCGACGCCGCCGTGCTTTCCCGTGCTCAGCACCAGAACCCGGTCCGGCGTCCGGACGCGCACCGCGACCGCCTGGCCGTCGCGGCCCGCGACGCGGTCGGCGAACGTGCGCCGGCGGTCGACCTCGACCATGCCCGGGGGCAGCGCGCCGCCCAGCGTGTCGGACAGGACCCGGTGGTAGGACTCGACGTCCGCGCGGTCCGTGCGCAGGGCCGCTGCCACCAGGTGGAAGTCCAGTTCGCCGCCCATCAGTCGGTCAAGGGCAGCACGAGCTGCGGCTTGGCGATGTGGTGGTCGGCGCGCAGCGGCTTGACCGCCGTGCCGATCGCGAAGAACTCCGTCGTGTGGCCGCCCCAGCGGTGCGGCAGCGACAGCAGCTGCACCCCGACGATGCCCTCCGCCGCCAGCTGCTCGGCTTCCGCCTGCATCCGCGACATCGCGAGCTCGCGCGCGTCGTACAACGCTTCCGTGTACTGCGGGATCTCGACGTTCTGCCCGATGTTGCCCATCATCTGCCGGAACCGCTGGTGCGCGATGTGGTAGACGCACGTGCCCATCACCATGCCCAGCGGCGCGTAGCCGGCCTGCACCAGCGTCCAGAAGTCCTGCCCGGACAGGTCCGAGGTGAACGGCTTCCCGGTGTTGTTGCGCCATTCGCCGGGTTCGTCGGCCTTCACGGCGGTGCCGACGGCGATGAACTCGGCGAGGTCGCTGCCGAACTCCTTGAACTCGATCTCCAGGCGGACCGCGACGATGCCGTCGGCGCCGAGGACGTCCGCCTCCGCCTCCATCCGGGACATCGCCAGCTCGCGGGCGTGGTACATCGCCTGCGAAAGCCGGTCCATCTCCTGGTTCTTGCTCCACCGTCCCATCTGGAACCCGACGTGGTAGATGCTGGAGCCGAGCACGAGCCCGAGCGGCCGGAACCCGGCTTCGCGCACGAGGAGGAACTCGTTGACGCTCAGGTCGGACGTGAACAGGCTGGTCTTCTGACCAGGTCGCATCTCGGCGAGCCGGCGCATCGCATCCTCGGGGATGCGCTGCGCGGCGGGATCCGCGGTGGTCACGAAGCCTCCTCAGGAACGGTTCAACGGCAGGATCTTGAGCGCGCTGGTCGGGGCGGCGCGGCCTTCGTGGAAGCGGGCGATCGCGGTGCCGGTCACGGTGGCGATGCCGGCCACCGCGACCTCCTGCACCGGCCACGTCCGCAGGGTCATGCCCGAGACGATGCCGCCGTCGGCGCCGCAGTCGCGGATCGCGCGGGCGAACTCCGCCCGTGCGGCGCCGCGGACCTCGGTGACGACCTTCGTCGGCGCGTCGACTTCGGTGTTCCCGGCCAGCGGGTTGACCTGGTACTGCATGTTGTAGTCGAACTGCGCGCGCCCGGCGACGCCGACCGCCATCCGCACCGGCACCCAGCCCGCCTGCATGAGCTTGCCGACGTCCTGGCCCGGCAGGTCGGTGGTGAACAGCCGCCGCGGCCGTTGCGCGGTTTCGGCGCGGACGGCGGTGCCGAGGGCGGTGAACTCCTGCATCACGTCGTCGAGCGCGGTGATGGTCACGGTGATGCCGAGGACGCCGTCGGCGCCGAGGGCGGTGGCTTCCTGCCCGAGGCGGTCGAGTGCGGTGGCGTAGCCCTGGCGCAGCAGGCCCGAGAGCAGCTCGACCTGGTCGCCGGCCCACGCGGCCGGCCCGGTCCAGCCGACCTGCTGCACGATGCAGCCCATGACCTCGCCGACGGGGGTGAAGCCGGCGACTTCGGCCCCGACGGCACCGGGCACGCTGAGCAGGGAGGTCTTCAGCCCGGACGCGGCGTAGCGCTCGACGCGCGCCCGCGCGACGGGCGGCAGGCCACGACCGTCCCACTCGGGCACTGGCTGACCTCCTTCGACCGGGGCTTCGTTCCCATCGTGGCACGGATCCGCGCGGGCAGGAGGCGCGCGCGGGGTGATCAACGGGGTATGTCCGGAAGGTCCGGTCGCCGGGACAGCGCCTGAGGACCCGCGCCCGGATCTCCGTCCAGCGGCAGCACCGGGAGCGACACCGTCGACGCGGCACCCGTGCCGAACCGCGCCACCGCCGTGCCGAACACGCTCGCCACCGCCGTCGCTCCCGTGTGGCCCAGGGCCCACGCCCGCAACGTCGTCGACGTCACCAGGCCGCCGTCCGCTCCCGATACCCGCACCGACGCCAGGAACTCCGCCCGAGCCGCGGCCCGGACCCGGGTCACCAGCGAGGTCGGCACCTCCGCCTCCGCGCCCGGCCGGTCCGTCATGGCGAGGTCGTACGCCGTCGCGCCATCGATGCCGATCGCCACCGTCACCGGGACCCAGCCCGCCAGCAGCAGCTTCGCCACGTCCGGACCGGACAACCCCGTCGTGAACGGCCGCGGCGGCCGCTTCCCCCGCACCGCGCGCACCGCCGTGCCCAGGACGACGAACTCGTGGACCGCCGCGCTCACCCGGGTCACCGTGCAGCCGATCGCCAGGACGCCGTCCGCGCCGAGCGAGACAGCTTCCGCGCGCAGCCGGTCCAGCGCCGTCGCGTAGCCGCGGCGCAGGCCCGACGTCACGTCGTCGTGCCGCGACACGACGCAGCCCATCACCTCGCCGATCGGCCGCAGCCCCACCGCTTCGGTGCCGACCGCGCCCGGCACCGACAGCAGGGACGTCCGCAGCCCCGACGCCGTGTAGCGGCCGGCGCGCGGGTGCACTAGCGCCAGCTGTCGTCGCCGAAGCCGAGGGTCACCGGGCCCCGGCGGGACGTCTCGGCGATCGTTTCGGACGGCAGGACGTCGTCGAGGAACGCGTAGTCCGGGCGCCGGTTCCGCGCGTGCCACTCCGCGATCTCGTGCCAGCCCGGTGCGGCCAGCGCGCCGCCGAAGTGCTGGACGGACAGCCCGGCCGTCAGGCCCGCGAACCGCAGCCGGTCGGCCAGCGGCCAGCCGGTCAGGGTCGCGGCGACGAACCCCGCGCCGAAGACGTCGCCCGCGCCGGTCGCGTCGAGGACGTTCACCGGCAGCGCCGGGATGTCCGCCGTCTCGCCCGTGGTGCCGTCGACCGCGAGCACGCCCGCCGCGCCGCGGGTGATCACCGCGACCGGCACGAGGTCCGCGAGCGCCGCCAGGGCCGCTTCCGGGGTGTCGGTGCGGGTGTAGCGCATCGCTTCGACGTCGTTGGGCAGGAACGCGTGGCAGCACGCCAGCTGCTCGAGCAGCGCCGCCGACCAGGCCTCCGACGGGTCCCAGCCGACGTCGGCGAAGACGAGGCTGCCCGCCTGGTGCGCGGTGTGCACCCACCCGGCGGTGTCGAGGCCGATGTGCGCGACGGTCGCGCGGCTCGGCGGCGGGGAGCCGGCCAGCTCGGCGACCGGGACGGGCGGCGGATGGCCGTGGGTGACCATCGCGCGATCGCCGGCGTAGGCCAGCGAGACGGTGACGGGGGAGTGCCACTCCGGGAACCGCCGCGACCGCGACAGGTCGATGTGTTCCTGCCGCGAAAGCACGTCCCAGCAATAACGCCCGTAGACGTCGGTGCCGAACGCCGCCGCCAGCGACGTCCGCAGGCCGAGGCGGCTCAGCGCCACCGCGAAGTTCGCGATGCCGCCCGGCCCCGAGCCCATGCCGCCCGTCCACACCTCCGTACCCGGCTCCGGCGGCCCTTCGAGCCCGGTGAAGACCAGGTCGAAGAACAGCAGGCCGGACAGGAAGACGTCGATGTCGGGTGCAGGCTCGGCCGGCACGGGCGCCTCCAGGAGTTCGAGGATGCGCACGAGCGTGCTTCAGGTGCGCGAAATGCGCAAGAGACGCGCAGAGACGATCTTCACGTGAGCGAGTTTGACTGCTATCGTCCCGGCATGCTGCCCCAGCGTCGCCACGAGCTGATCCTGCGGGCCCTCCGCGCGGAGGGCCCGGCGCCGGTCGGCGTGCTGGCCGAGCGGCTCGGCGTCAGCCAGGCCACCGTGCGCCGCGACCTGGTGCAGCTCGGCCGCGAAGGCCGGCTGACCCGCGTCTACGGCGGGGCGATGGCGGCCGATGACGAGCCGTTCGCGCGCGTCGCCGCCGAGCGGGCCGGCGAGAAGGACGCCGTCGCCCGGCGCGCGGCCGGCCTGGTCGCCGACGGCGACACCGTGCTCCTCGACATCGGCACCACCGCGCACCGGCTGGCGCGGCACCTGCGCGACCGCGCGCTGACCGTGATCACCAGCAGCCTCGCGGTCTACGACGAGCTGAAGGACGCCGACGACGTCCAGCTCGTGCTGCTCGGCGGCGTGGTCCGGCGCAGCTATCACTCGATGGTGGGATTCCTGACCGAGGACGCGCTGCGCCAGGTGCACGCCGGCACGGTCTTCCTCGGCACGAGCGGCGTCCGCTGCGACGGCCACGTGATGGACTCGACGGTCGTCGAGGTGCCGGTCAAGCGCGCGATGATCGCCGCGGGCGACCGCGTGGTGCTGCTCGCCGACGCCGGCAAGTTCCCCGGCACCGGGCTGGCCCGGGTCTGCGGCCCGGACGCGCTCGACGTCGTCGTCACGAGTCCGGAAGCCGACGAGCCGACGTGCGCGGCTTTGCGCGAAGCGGGCGTCGAGGTGCTGCGATGAGGCTGGCGATCCTCGGTGGCGGTGGGTTTCGCGTGCCGCTCGTGCACGGCGCGCTGCTGACCGGCGGCGGGGTCACCGAGCTGGTCCTCCACGACGTCGACCCGGGGCGGCTCGCGGCGGTCGAACGGGTTCTCGCCGAACAGGCCGCGGGTGTCCCGGCCGCACCGCGGGTGCGCACCACCACCGACCTCGCCGACGCACTGTCCGATGTGGACTTCGTGTTCTCCGCCATCCGCGTCGGCGGGCTGCGCGGCCGCCGCCTGGACGAGCAGATCGCGCACGCGGAAGGCGTGCTGGGGCAGGAAACCGTCGGCGCCGGCGGGATCGCCTACGGCCTGCGGACGATCCCCGTCGCCGTCGACCTCGCGCGCACGATCGCCGAGCTGGCGCCGAAAGCGTGGGTCATCAACTTCACCAACCCCGCCGGGATGGTCACCGAGGCGATGACCGCCCACCTCGGCGAGCGGGTGATCGGCATCTGCGACTCGCCGGTGGGGCTGTGCCGCCGGGTCGCGCGCGCCCTCGGCGTCGACCCGGCGACGGCGTGGTTCGACTACGCCGGCCTCAACCACCTCGGCTGGCTGCGCGCGGTCCGCGTCGGCGGGGAAGACGTCCTGCCGCGGCTGCTCGCCGACGTCGACGCGCTGGCGTCGTTCGAGGAGGGGAAGCTCTTCGGCGCGGACTGGCTGCGCGCTCTCGGCGCCCTGCCCAACGAATACCTGCACTATTACTACTTCGCGCGCGAGGCCGTGAGCCCCCAGTCGCGGGGTGCCCAGTTGCTGGAGCAGCAACGCGGCTTCTACGCGGAACCTTCGCTGACGTCGTGGGAGTGCACGCGCCTGGAGCGCGAGGCGACGTACATGGCCGAGACGCGCGAAGGAGAGCGTGACGATCTCGAGGGCGGTGGGTACGAGAAGGTGGCCTTGGCGCTGATGCGTGCCCTCGCGTACGGCGAAGGCACGACGCTGATCCTCAACGTCCGCAACGGATCCGCGCTCCCCGGCGTGCCGGGGGACGCGGTCGTCGAGGTGCCGTGCGTCGTCGACGCGAACGGCGCCCGGCCGCTCGCCACCGGACCGCTCGACGACCACGCGCTGGGCCTGGTGACGGCGGTCAAGGCCGTCGAGCGGGCGACGATCGAAGCGGCGGCGACGGGTTCGCGCGACGCCGCGTTGCGGGCGTTCGCGCTGCACCCGTTGGTCGACTCGGTCTCCGTCGCGCGGCGGCTGCTCGACGCCTACGCCGCCGCGCACCCGGAACTCGCTTACCTGGCCAGCTCGCGGAGCAGGGGCGCCAAGCGCTGAGCCAGGTCGGCGTCGACCAGCTCGATCTCGCCGACGAGCAGCTCGGTGACGGCGCGGAAAGGCCGTGCGAGGTCGTCGAGCCCGCGGACGAGTGTGGCCTCGAACGGCCCGGTGACGTCGGCGGGCAGCTGGTCGAGGCCGCGGCCTTCGACCGCCGGAACGTCGTGCCGCAGGCAGGCCAAACCCAGGGCGTGCTCGCGGACCCGGCCGATCATGTACTCGGCCTGCCAGCCGCGGCCGCGTTCGATGCTCGACCGCGCGTGCAGGGCGTGCAGCCAGGCGAGGTCGATCAGCCGCCGCGCGTCCGGGGGCGGCGACTGCGGGCGGTCCCGCGGCGTCCCGAACAGCAGGCGGAACTTCGGCGTGGTCGCGCCGAAGTCCGCTTCCGGCCAGAACGCCAGGTCGACCTGCATGGTGTTCGCCAGCAGGAAGACGCGGAACACGGTCCGCCCGGCCACGACGTCCAGGTGGTGCGCCGCGCCGTGCTCGCGGTACATCCGCGCGGTGAAGTCCGCGAGCACCGGCTCCGGCTCGCCGGCGACGGCGAACGCGAGGTCGATGTCCGACCACGCGTCTTCGGCGTCGAGCGCGGCCGAGCCGGTGAGCGCGGCGCCGGTGACGCGCTCGTCCGACCGGGCCGCCTCGACCAGGGCGTCGCGCAGCAGGTTCCGATCCCCCGGGGTGAACATGGGCCCCAGGCTAGACCGCCGCCATCGCGGTGAACTCCGCTTCGGCTTCCTTGCGTTCGGTGTACAGCGACCACGCCCGGTCGGCGATGTCGTCCGGGTCGAGCGTGCCGACCGCGAAACCGTGGTCCTGCTTGCTGAACTCCCGGTGGATGTCGCCGCGCTCGATCAGGCCGCCGATCGTCAGCGCTCCCGCGTAGACGCCGGTTTCGCGCAGGGCCGCGTTGAGCGTCAGGACGTACATGCGCAACGCCGCCGACGCCGGCGCCAGGCTGCCCAGCATCGGCATCGGGTACTTGCCGCTCAGGCCGGCGGCGAAGAGCAGTGAACCCGAGCCCCGCTTCAGCATGCCCGGCAGCACCGCTTCGACGAGCCCGGCCGCCGGGGACACGATCGCTTCGAACGGCGTGCGCAGGGCTTCGGCGCCGGCCTCGGTGAGCGGGGTGATGCCTGGGCCGGACGTCGCGTCGGCCGGGCCGAAGTACACCGTGTCGATCTCGCCGGCTTCGGCCGTGATGCGCGCTAGAACCGCTTTCAGTTCGGTGGGGTCGGTCACGTCCGCGGTGTAGGTGTGCGTGGTGCCGCCCAGGGATTCGCGGTAGTTCGCGTGCCGGGTGTCGGTGCGCGAGACCAGCGCCGTCGTGAAGCCTTCGCGGCCGAAACGGCGGGCGATCGACAGGCCGAGTCCCGGGCCGACTCCCAGGACGGCGATCACTTTGGACAAAGGTCCTCCTCGGGTTAAATTGAGACTGTTCTCAACTTAGCCAAAGCATGAAGGCGCCGTCAACTTGTGCGGCGAATGTCGTCATGGGTTCGGACCAGTGGCCTACCGGGCTGCTCCAAGCGTGTAGAACCTGTTCCAGTTTCCGGAGTGGGCCGACACGATGTGCGCCATGGATGCCGAGCTGACTCGCCGCCAGATCCTGCGCGGCACCGCGGCGGGCGTGAGCCTCGCCATGACACCCGGGCTCGCGAGCGCCGCGAACGCGACGACCGTGGGGGAGTACGACGTCGTCGTGGTCGGCTCCGGTGCCGCCGGGATGACCGCGGCGCTGACGGCGGCGAAGCGCGGGCTCAGCGTCGTCGTGCTCGAAAAGGCGCCGACGTTCGGCGGATCGGCGGCCCGGTCCGGCGCCGGGATCTGGATCCCGAACAACCCGGTGCTGCTCGCCGCCGGCGTGCCGGACACCCCGGCGAAGGCCGCGCAGTACCTCGCCGCCGTCGTCGGGCCGGACGTCCCGGCCGCG
This sequence comes from Amycolatopsis sp. cmx-4-37, assembly GCA_049998055.1. Lineage (GTDB taxonomy): Bacteria > Actinomycetota > Actinomycetes > Mycobacteriales > Pseudonocardiaceae > Amycolatopsis. The sequence goes on from JAEBEK010000002.1 coordinate 78,305, forward strand.
CGGCAGCAGGCGTTCCTGCGCAACGGCCCCGAGATGATCGCGTTCGTCATGGCGAACAGCCCGTTGCGGTTCCGGTGGATGGAGGGCTACAGCGACTACTACCCGGAGCTGCCGGGCGGCCTGCCGAACGGCCGCTCGATCGAGCCGGACCAGTTCGACGGCAACCTCCTCGGCGCCGAGCTGGCGAACCTCAACCCGGCCTACCTCGCGACGCCGCCGGGGTTGGTCGTCTTCAGCGCCGACTACAAGTGGCTGAACCTGGCCGCGGTCAACGCGAAGGGCGCGGCGGTCGCGGCCACCTGCCTCGCCCGCGGCACGGCCGCCGCGCTCGCCGGGCAGAAGCCGCTCACCATGGGGCAGTCGCTCGCGGCGGGTCTGCGGGTGGGGTTGCGGCAGGCGAACGTCCCGGTGCTGCTGAACACGCCGTTGCTCGACCTGAACGTCGAAAACGGTGCGGTCACCGGGGTTCTGGTGCCTCAGGGGCTCGTGCGGGCGCGACGCGGAGTCATCGTCGGCTCCGGCGGGTTCGAGCACAACGCCGCGATGCGCGCGCAGTACCAACGCCAGCCGATCGGGACCGAGTGGACGGTCGGTGCCAAGGAGAACACCGGCGACGGCCACCGCGCCGGGCAGCGCGCCGGCGCCGCGCTCGACCTCATGGAGGACGCGTGGTGGGGCCCGGCCATCCCGGTCCCCGGCGACCCGTACTTCTGCCTGGCCGAGCGGACGCTGCCCGGCGGCCTGATCGTCAACCAGGCGGGCAAGCGGTTCGTCAACGAAGCCGCGCCGTACAGCGACGTCGTGCACACGATGTACGACAAGGACCCGACGGCGCCGGACATCCCCGCGTGGCTGGTCGTCGACCAGAACTACCGGAACAAGTACCTGTTCCGCGACACCCTGCCGCTGCTGCCGTTGCCGGACGCCTGGTACGCCGCCGGCGCGGTCGTCAAAGCGTCGAGCATCCAAGCCCTCGGCTCGGCGATCGGTGTCCCGCCGGCCGCGCTAAAATCCACTGTGGACAGGTTCAACGGGTTCGCGTGGTCCGGAGTGGACGGTGACTTCCGGCGCGGAGCCAGCGCGTACGACCACTACTACACGGACCCGCTGGTGCTGCCCAACTCCTGCCTCGCGCCGCTGTGGGCGCCGCCGTTCTACGCGTTCAAGATCGTGCCGGGCGACCTCGGCACGAAGGGCGGCATGCGCACGGACGCCCGGGCGCGCGTGCTCCGCCCGGACGGCTCGGTGATCCCGGGCCTGTACGCGGCCGGCAACGCGAGCGCGGCGGTGATGGGCCACAGCTACGCGGGCGCCGGCTCGACCATCGGCCCGGCCATGACGTTCGGCTTCGTCGCCGGCAACGACGTCTAGAACTCCTTCTGCACCAACGGGAGGACCTCGGTGCCGAGCAGTTCGATGGCCCGCATGACGTCCTTGTGCGGTACGCCGGACCAGTCCATCTGCAGGGCGTAGCGGTCCGCGCCGGTGAGCTTCCCGACGGAGATCAGGCGTTCGGCGATTTCCTGCGGGCTGCCGACGAACAGTGCCTGCGCGTCGTGGGTGTACTGGTCGTACTCGGCGCGGGTCGGGACCGCCCAGCCGCGGGCCTTCGCGCCGTACTTCATCGTCTCGAGCCAGTACGGGAAGAACTTCTCCTTGGCGTCCTGGGAGTTTTCGGCGACGAAACCGATGGCGCTCATGGTGACGTGGAGATCTTTTTCCTCGTGCTCGCCCGCCTCGGCGGCTCGACGGTAGAGGTCGACGAGCGGGGCGAAGCGCTCGGGCCGTCCGCCGATCACGGCGTACACGACCGGCAGGCCCAGCAGCCCGGCCCGGATGGACGACTCGGGGTTACCGCCGGTGCCGATGGAGATGCGCAGGCGGTCGCCGTAGGGGCGGGGCAGGATCCGCGCGTTTTCGAGGGGCGGGCGGAACCGGCCGGACCAGGTGAGCGGGTCTTCGCGGTCGATGCGGAGGAGGAGGGCGAGCTTCTCTTCGAAGAGCTCGTCGTAGTCGCCGAGGTCGTTGCCGAAGAGGGGGAAGGACTCGGTGAACGACCCGCGGCCGGCGAGCAGCTCGGCTCGGCCGTGGCTGAGCTGGTCGAGGGTCGTGAACTGCTGGTAGACGCGGACCGGGTCTTCGGTGCTGAGGACGGTCACGGCGGAGCTCAGGGTGATCTGGCTGGTGACGCTCGCCGCCGCGGCCAGGACTGTGCCCGGGTTGGAGATCGCGTACTGGTCCAAGTGGTGCTCGCCGAGGCCGTAGAAGCCGAGGCCCAGCTCGTCGGCGAGTTTGATCCGCTCGAGGGTGTTGGCCAGAGTCTGCGCTACGGAGGGTTGGTCGCCGGTGTGCGGGTCCGGCGCGCGGTCGCCGAAGCTGTAGATGCCGAGTTTCATGGAGCGTTCAACTATCTGGGGGGCGGATTCGTTCCCGTGGAAGTAGGGGCGAACGCTCGTTCTCTCTGTTGGCGCCTAGCCGAAGCGGGCCTGGATGGCGTCGAGGTTCTTCTCGGAGCAGCTCCTCGGCGTCGGGCGTCACCGGCAGGTTCGCGGCCTCGACGACCTCGATGCGGAAAGCGTCGGCCAGCCGTTCGGTCGCCGCCGCGCGGTCTTCGAGCAGCGGGTGGACCGCCTGGACCGAGCTGAGCAGGCCGATCTCCGCGATGACGTCGTCGATGACGTCCTGCCGCAGGCCGAGGTCCTCGCCCATGGTCCAGTAGCGCTCGATGAGCGGGCGTACAGGTAGCGGGCGACGACGTCGCGGGCGCGCTCGTCGTACGGGTCGAAGTCGATACCGCTCTTGGCGCCGCCGAGCGGGACGTACCGGCCGTCGGGGTCGTAGTTGAGGCCTTCCTTGAGCGTCATGCCCCGGGCCAGGCCGCGGACCTCGAAGAGCGTGCAGCCGCGGTGCATCCGCAAGCCGCCGCTGGCCACGCCGCGGACCAGCCGGTCGATCACCAGGTAGCCGCGGCACCCGGTGACCGGGTCGGTCCACGCCACTTCGAGCAGCGCCGGCTCGGTCATCGTCCTCCCTCGGCTCCGGATCGGACGGTCAACACCAGCCGGAGTCCCCGGTCGCGTCAACCGCCGTGCCGAGCTCGTGCGCCATCGCCTGCTCGACCCACCGGGCGCAGTCCGCGGCGGTGACGGTGCCCTCCCGCGCGACGACCTGCACGGCCAGGCCGTCGAGCAGGGCGGTCAGCCGCCACGCGGCGCCGTGCGGATCCGGGCAGCGGAAGTCCCCGGCACCGACGCCTTCGGCGATGAGCGCGACGACGGCGTCACGCCACCGGAGGTCGAGGCGCTGCAGGACGGCGCGCAGCTCGACGTCGCGCATCGCCGCGGCGCCGGCCTCGATCCAGAGCTTCCAGCCGTCGGCCTGGGCCGGGCCGTACAGCTCGAGCACGGCGCGGCGAGCACGATCTCCTCCCGCCGGACAGCCACGGCCTTGCGCGTCATGCGGTCACCGTACCCAGGGCCGAAGCCTCCGAAGGTCGGGTGTTCGGCGGGGTCAGCCGCGGAGTTCGGTGACGAGCCCCCGCAGCCACGGGCCGGCGATCGCGGGCTCGGCGGAGATCGTCCGGACGAGGCTGTCGCGCACCTCCGCGGAGCGCCCGGCGTCGACGAGCGCGAAGGCTTCGGCCAGCGCGCGCCGGGTCGCCTTGCCGTGGTCGGGGGTCCGGACGGTCTCGTCGGTCCAGCGCTGCCGCGGGAAGGACGGGGTCAGCTTCGGCTGGTCGTTGCCGAAGTAGAACCAGACGTCCCGCGCGAGCGACACGTTGCGCACCGCCGCGGCGGGCAGTTCCCGCGTCCAGGCGACGTCTTCCTGCCAGCGCCAGGCGTCGGGGCGGATCGGCTGGCGGAGGGTGACGCCGAGGAACCGCAGCTTGCGCCGGATGACGTGCCAGGCTTCGCGGTCTTCGTCGATCCAGTCGCGCAGCTGGAGGTAGAGCTCGGTGAAGGTGTCGCCTTCGTAGACGAGGTCGACGAAGACGGTCGGCCGGGTCCCGCGGGCGAGAGCGTGGGGCGTGATCCCGGCGGCGGCGAGGTTTTCGCGCAGCAGCCGGACATCCCGGCGCCCGAAGCCGTGCCGCGGCTTGAGGGAGAGGGGAAGCCGGCGAACGCGACCGAGCCACGACGTCTGTTCGAGGGCGCCGCCGAGGAGGTCGTGCATGCTGTCGAGCGACCGGCCGACGAAGTGGAGTTCGCCGTCGCCGCAGCGGGCGAGGACCTTGGCGGTGCAGGTGGTGAGGTCGTCGAGGAACCAGAGGTGCGGTGTTTTGGTGTCGTCGAGGAGCGTCCCGACCTGGTCGGGACGCACCAGGTCCCACCGGAAGGGTCGGTTCGTCATGGGGCCAGGGTAGGTTCAGGATTCGTTGGGAGGCAACGGGTTTTTGCTCGGTGCCCGGCTGGGGAGATGCCGGGGCGGGCGGGTCGAGGTGGCTGCCGCGGTGCGAAGTCGCGGCGTCGGTGGGGACTTCGCTGTGATGGCAACGGTTCGGTTGCCGGTGCGGCGATCGTTGTGACGGGTACGAGCTGGGAGCCGTGGCGACTCGGCGGCGCTGAAGGGAGTAGGCGGTGACGCTCGAACCGTTTGGCTGCCGGAGAAAGCCGCTGGGCCGGGGAACCGCCGTCTGCGGCTCCCCGGCACGCCGGCGGGAACGCCCTCAAGCCGTCCACTTCGGATCGCGGCCCAAGTAGCGCAGCAGCTCCGACACCGCGTCGTCGCCGGCTGGGCCTTCGAGGGCCGGGGCGTAGGCGAAGCCTCGCAGTGGCTCTGCCAGCTCCTTCGCCACCGGCAGCAGCGCCTCCGCCAGCTTCTTCGTCAGCGGGGATTCCTGGCCCGTCGCGACGGCGATGTCCCAGGCGTGCACCGCCGCGTCCAACGCTGCCGCTCCCACCGCCACCGCTGCCGGGAGGGCGCCCTGCGGCAGGGGAGTCGGGACCGCCTCCGCGCCCGGGGAGACGCCGGCGAACGCCGCCGCCGCGGCCGCCAGCTTGGGCTCCAGGAACGCCGGTACGTCCGGAAGCTCGCCCGACGGGGCGAACGGGTTGAAGTCCGGGCCCGGCTCGCCCGTGATGAACGCCGCGTAGCCCTGCTGGTCGCCGCCCGCGTGCTGGACCACCTGGGTCACGTTCCATTCCGAGCACGGCGTCGGGGCCGACCAGTCCGTCACTCCCGCCACCGCCCGGCGCAACGCCTCGTGGGCCGAAGCCAAGACCGGCCACGGCGACGACAGGCCCGCGAAGAACGTGCGGATGTCCGCGACCAGGATCTCCGGTGCCTCGTGCGCCGAGTAGTGGCCGGCCGCGTCGCGGGGGCCGCCGGCGCCCGAGCGCGTGTCGTACGCGTTCCAGCTGACGATGTTCGCGTGGTCGCGCTCGGCGAACCGGCGGATCGACTGGAAGTCGCCCGCGAACATCGCCAGGCCCGTCGGGACCGTCGTCGGTGCCGAAGGGTGGACGCTCGCGTGCGCGTCTTCGAAGTAGAGGCGGATCGACGAGCCCCCGGTGCCGGTCAGCCAGTACAGCGCCACGTTCGCGATGACGAAGTCCGCGTCGAGGTGCTCGCCGAACAGTTGCGCGTTCCACGCCAGCAGCGCCAGCGGGGAGTCGGCCAGCGCGAAGGCGAGGGTGTGCGGCTGCTGGCTGTGCAGCGTGTTGAAGGAGAACATGTTCTCGTAGAACCACTGCAGGTGCGCGAGCGCGGCCTGGTCGTCCTCGCTCAGGTCCGCCAGCTCCGCCGGGTCGCCGGACGGGAACGAGAACAGCTGCGTGACGTGCACGCCGACGACCTGCTCCGGCGCGAGCCGCCCGATCTCCGGGGAGATCATCGATCCCGCGTCGTTGCCCGCCGCGCCGTACGACTCGTAGCCCAGCCGGCTCATCAGCTCCGCCCACGCCGCCGCCGTGCGGTGCGTGCCCCAGCCCGCCGACCGCGTCGGGCCCGAGAACCCGAAGCCCGGCAGCGAGGGGATCACCAGGTGGAACGCCGGCGCGTCGGCCGGCTCCGGCTCGGTCAGCGGGCCGATGACGTCGAGGTACTCGACGATCGAACCGGGCCACCCGTGCGTCAGCACCAGCGGCGTCGCGTCCGCGCGGGACGACCGGACGTGCAGGAAGTGGATCCGCTCGCCGTCGATCTCCGTGACGAACTGCGGGTACGCGTTGAGCCGCGCCTCGAACGCCCGCCAGTCGAACTCCTCCAGCCAGTGCTCGGCCAGCGCCCGGACGCGCTCGTTCGTGACGCCGTACTCGGCGGGCAGGTCGTCCGGCCAGAGCGCCCGGCGCAGGCGGCCCTGCAGGTCCTCCAGCGCGGACTGGGGGACCTCGGCGCGGAACGGGCGAAGGGCGGGGACCGTCATGACTGCTCCTCTAGTTGGAACGGAATGCTTCGTTCCGAACTGTACCAGACCGGAATGATCCGTTCCAGTGGTAATCTCCGGGGCATGTCCGAGACCGCCCTGCCCGGCCGCCGCGGCCAGGCCGCTCGCAACAACCTCGTCATCCTCGACGCCGCCCGCCACGTCTTCCTCGCGGACCCGAAGGCGCCGATCTCCCAGGTCGCCGAGCGCGCCGGCGTCGGCATCAGCGCTCTCTACCGGCGCTACCCCAGCAAGGAGGTCCTGCTCGCCCGGCTCTGCCACGACGGGCTCCGCACCTTCATCGCCGAAGCCGAGGCGGCCGACGAGGAGCCGGACGGCTGGGCGGCGCTGACCGGCTTCCTGCGCCGGGTGGTGGACGCCGACGTCCACTCGCTGACCGTCCACCTCGCGGGCACGTTCACCCCGACCGAGGAGATGGGCGCCGACGCGCGCCGGGCGAACGAGCTGTCGGCGGGGCTTTTCGCGCGCGCACGCGGGACCGGACGGCTCCGCGAAGACGCCGTCACCGAAGACATCGGCATGATTCTCGAGTGCTGCGCGGCGATCCGCGTCGACGACGCCGACCGCACCGCCGAGCTGCGTCGCCGCTACCTGGCGATGCTCGTCGAAGGGCTGGAAGCGGGAAAAGACCGTGCCCTGCCCGGTCCGCCGCCGCGTCCGGGTGAGATGAACGGGCGCTGGCGTCCGTCTTGACGGCCGTGCCGGGGCGCGTCCGGATGGCGGTAACGAATGCCGGTTTTGCGACGACTGATCAGCGTCGGCTGTTCACCAAGACCACGCAGCATCTGTCAGAGCGGTATTCCTCGGACTGAAACGGCGAGAACACGACTATGCAACGACGCGGGCGAAGAACCACGATCCTGTCCTCGGTGGCCGCGCTGGCCACGGCGTTCATCGCGCTGGCACCCGCCGCGCAGGCGGACGTGCCCTCCAGTTCTGTCGAAGTCAGCACCACGTCGGTGCTCCCGGGACAGACTTTCACCATCTCGGAAACCGTTCACAACGATCGCGATTTCACGGTTACTTTCGCCAAGGGTGCCATTTACGGCACGCCGACGCCGATCACCGACATCGTCGACGTCGTTTCCTGCACCAACACGACGGCGGTCGGCTGCTTCCAGGCCGGGAGCAGTTACCGCGCCGCGTTCGGCGACCTCGAGGCGGGCGGCACGAAGACCACGGTGTGGACCCTGCGCGTCAAGGACACCGCGGCGCCGGGCCAGTTCACGCTGCAGCACCAGTTCGTCGGCGACAACTACGCCTTCGACACCTACGACGGCCCGGTGATCACGGTCGGCAACCCGGCGACCAACGCCGACGTCAAGGTCGCGCTCGCCGCGACCGGCCACGGCGGGTTGAACGCGCGCATCGACTACACGCTGACCGTGACGAACACCGGCCCGTCGGCCGCGACCGGGATCCGGGTCGTGGCAACGTATGCGTCGGGCCTGTCGTTCGGCAGCGCCACCGGCTGCACCCACGTGGGCAGCACCCGGGCGGTGAACTGTGACGTCGCTTCGCTGGCGTCCGGCGCTTCGGCGACGGCGAAGTTCTCGGTCAACGGCGGCCTGCTGGCGCTCGGCTCATACACCACGACAGCGGTGCGCACGGCCAGCTCGCCGAACGATCCCACCAGCGCCAACGACAGCGCGTCGAAGACGTGCTCGGCGCTCACCGGGCTCATCGTGACCTGCTGAAGGTTCGCGAGAGGTGAACCGGGCTCGTGTCCTCCGCCAGGGACGCGGGCCCGGTTCGCGTTTTCAGCTCGTGGCCGAGGCGTACAGCTTTGCGATGTCGTCGTCGAAATAGGCGCTGTAGGAGACGTCCGCGGTGTCGCCGCCGAGTTCGTACCCGCCGATGACCCCGACGACCGCGCCGTCGGTGACCCACGGACCGCCGCTGGTGCCGTCGGGAAAACCGGGACAGGCGACGCGCTGCTGGTAAGTGTCGGAGCGCGTTGCCGTGCCGGTGCAGACGACCGGGGAATCAGTGGTGTCGGGGTAGCCCGTCAGGGTGATGTGGTTGGTGAATCCGCGGTCGACGCCCAGCACGTTCGCGCCGGTGAGGCTTTCCACGGAAGCGGGGTTCCCGGCCTGCCGAACGGTCAGGAACGCGAAATCCAGGTCGGGATCGGCCGAAGAAGTCCAGCCGTCGGCGACGGTCACATCGGTGACCGTCCACAGGCCCAGCGGCGCGACGCCGTCGTGATAACCCGGCGCGAACGCCATTCCGTCCCGGACGCAGTGCGCGGCGGTCAGCACGAGATCGCCGGCGCCGGAGTGCACGACACTCGCCGTGCAGAAATGGCTGCCGTTCGCGAACAACGCGCCCACCGGGGAAATGGCTTCCGGCGGCGGCGCCGGAGCAGTGGTGGCTCCCGCGGCGTAGGCGTCGTCGGCGGTCGTGTCCGTGCCGGCGACGAGGCCGGCGCCGAGCGCCAGCACGGCCGCCGTGCCCGCGAGCGCGGACCTCAGGAAGGTGATCGCCACCGTCCCAGATCACCACACCGGGGCCGGGATGGCAGCGCGGCGACGTCGATGCACAGCGACTTCACAGCGCCGCGAAGTCGCCTAGGTGAGGTCCTTGGGCAGCAGGGCGGTCGCCGGGTCGGGGGCCGCGACCGGCTTGGGGCGCTTGTCGCGGAACAGCCAGCCGCCGACGATGCCGCCGACGAACCCGAACATGTGGCCCTGCCAGCTGACGCCTTCCTCGGTCGGCAGCAGCGACGCGAACTGGTAGGCGAAGCACAACGCCATCACCAGCCCGAGCACGAGGTCGATCAGGTGCCGGTCGAACAGCCCGCGCACGATGATGTAGCCGAAGTAGCCGAACACCAGGCCGCTGGCGCCGACCGTGACCGAGTTCGACGGCGAGGTGAACCAGACGCCGAGGCCGCTGGCGACGATGATCAGCACGCTGACGCCGAGCCACTTCTTCACCCCGCGGTAGGCGGCGAGGAAGCCGAACACGAACAGCGGCCCCGAGTTGCCTTCGATGTGGCCCCAGCTCTGGTGCACGAACGGCGCGCTGAAGATCTCCGGCAGCGACGCCGGGTCGCGCGCCTCGATGCCGAACTCCCGGCTCAGGTCGTAGCCGGTGGGGGCGTTGACGAGCTGGATCACCCACAGGACGGCGAGCAGGCCCACCATCACCCACAGGGCCTTCTTGGCTTCGGCGATCATCATCTCGGCGTCGCTGCGGGCCGGGCCCTCGCTGGTCGCGCTCATCTGTCCCCCTGCTCGGTGTGCGCCGAGGATAACCGGACAGCGGCCGCGGCCGCGGCGTTCCGGACCGAGCCGTGACCTGGCCGAGGCGGGGCCATAAAGTCGGGGCCATGACGTCACACCGGCCGGAGGTGGTCTTCCGCGGCCGTCGCATGCCCGGCGACCGCGCGCTCGTCATGGCCATCGTCAACCGCACGCCCGACTCCTTCTACGACCAGGGCGCGACCTTCGCCGGGAACGCGGCGCGCGACGCCGTCGACCGCGCGGTCGCGGCGGGCGCCGACATCGTGGACATCGGCGGGGTGAAGGCGGGCGAGGGGCCCGTGGTCGGCGTCGACGAGGAGAGCGAGCGGGTCGTGCCGTTCGTCGCCGAAGTGCGGGAGCGCCACCCCGGCCTGGTGATCAGCGTCGACACCTGGCGGCACGAGGTCGGGCGCCGGGTCTGCGAAGCGGGCGCCGACCTGCTCAACGACACCTGGGCCGGCGCCGACCCGAAGCTGGTCGAGGTCGCCGCCGAGTTCGGCGCGGGCTACGTCTGCTCCCACGTCGGCGGCATGCCGGTGCGCACCGACCCGTACCCCGCGCCGACCCCGGACCGGCCGTTCTGGCCCCGCTACGACGACGTCGTCGCCGACGTGGTCGCCGAGTTGACCGCGGCGGCCGAGCGGACGGTCGCCGCCGGCGTGCCGCGCGGCGGGGTGCTCGTCGACCCGACCTTCGACTTCGGCAAGAGCACCCGCCACGGCCTTGCGCTGCTCCGGCACTTCGACCGGCTGGTGGCGACGGGCTGGCCGGTGCTCGTCGCGCTGTCGAACAAGGACCTGATCGGCGAGACCCTGGACGTCGAAGCCCACGACCGCCTGGCGGGCACCCTGGCGGCGACGGCGATCGCGGCGCACGCGGGGGCGGCGGTGTTCCGCGCCCACAACGTCCGGGAGACGCGGGAAGCCGTCGAGGCGGTCGCGGGCCTGCTGTCTACTGTGGACTGAGCCGCCAGAGCGAGGTGACTTCGGCGGCTCGCGCCCGGTGCAGCGGATCGGCGGGATCGAGCGCGCGCGGGTGGCGCGGGCTCGCCGAGACCCGGTCCACCACCCGCAGCCCCGCCGCGGCGATCCAGCTCAGCAGCTCCGCACGCGTGCGCAGCCCCAGGTGCTCGGCCAGATCCGACAGCACCAGCCAGGCTTCGCCGTCCGGGGTCAGGTGCCGCCGGGCCCGGTCGAGGAAGCCGCGCAGCATGCGGCTGCCCGGGTCGTACACCGCGCGGTCCAGTGGCGTGCGCGGGCGGCCCGGCAGCCACGGCGGGTTCGCCACCACCAGCGGGGCACGGCCGGGCGGGAACAGGTCCGCCAGCACGACCTCGGTGCGAGCGCCGAAGCCGAGCCGCTCCAGGTTCTCCGCGGCGCACGCCACCGCGCGGGGATCGGCGTCCGTCGCCACCACCCGGGCGACGCCGCGGTGGGCGAACACGGCGGCCAGCACCCCGGTGCCCGTGCCGACGTCGAAGGCCGCCGCGCGCGTGGGCAACGGCGCCGCCGCGACCAGGTCGACGTACTCCTGGCGGATCGGCGCGAAGACGCCGTGGTGCGGGTGGATCCGCGCGCCCAGGGCCGGGACGGCGATGCCCCGGCGACGCCATTGCGCCGCGCCGAGCACGCCGAGCAGCTCCCGCAGCGGCACCGCGGCGGGGACGTCGAGCGGGCCGTACACGGCGGTGCACGCGGCGGCGACGTCCGGCGCCCGCCGCAAGGGGATGACGTGACCGGGGTCGAGGGGGACGTGGAGGATCGACAGCCGCCGAGCCCGGCGGGCGCGATCGGCGCGGTAGCGGGCGTGGTCGTCCGGCGGGGGCGCCGGGATCCGCCGGTTCACGGCGTCGAGTAGCCGCCGCGCGGCGGGGTAGTCCCCCTGCCAGAGCAGGGCGGACGTGGTGCGCAGGGCGGCGTCGGCCGAGAGGCGGTCGTCGGCGAGGACCGCCGGGCGGGAAGGAGGGGTGAAGAGCCGGCGAGGGGGTTCGCCGGGCACGACGAGGAGAGCCACGGGACAGGGTTTCCGTTCTTCGCTGCGGGCACGACTGGGAACCCGCGAGAGGCGCGGGGTGCGTGGAGTTCCGGAGCGGGACTAGCTCAGGACGGCAGCATGAACGGGGTTCGTCACCCTTCGACCCTAGCGACCATGGCGTACAAAGGACGAAGAGGTGATGCCGGATGACGCCCTCGGTGGTGCGGCACGCGAAGCGGCGCCGGTGGGCGGTCGTCGCCGCCGTGGCCGCGGTGCTCGTTTCCGTGCCGTCGGTCGTCGCCGCGCTCGCCCCGGCCGGCGGGCAGGTCGATCCCGGCCGGCTGCGCGAGCTCGTGCTGGGTTCCGCCCCGCGGCCGTACCAGGGGTACGCCGAAAGCGCCGGATCGCTCGCCCTGCCGGAGCTGCCGAACCTCGCCCCCGTCACGGCGCTCTTCTCCATGCGGACGCCGATGCGCGCGTGGTACGCCGGGCCCGACCGCTACCGCGTCGACATCCTCGGCACCGCCGGCGAACACGACGTCTACCGGCTGCCCGACGGCGAATACACCTGGGACTACGGCGACAACACGCTGACCGAGCTGGTCGGCGAACCGGGCGTCCGGCTCCCGCGGGCCGGCGACCTGCTGCCGCCCGAGCTCGCGCGGCGGATCCTCCAGGCGGCGAAGGGCGATCCGGTGAGCGCGCTGCCGGGCCGGAACGTCGCCGGCGTCGCCGCGTCCGGGCTGCGGCTCGTGCCCGCCGACCCGGCCACGACGATCGGGCGCGTGGACGTCTGGGCGGACCCGGCGACCGGCGTGGCCGTGCGCGTCGAGGTCACCGCCCGCGGGCAGCAGGCCCCGATCCTGGTCACCGAGTTCCAGCAGCTCGAGCAGACGACGCCGGTCGTCGAGGCGCCGCGGCCGGTGCTCGGCTCGGGGTTCACCGTGGCGAGCGCCCCGGACGTCTCGAACGCGCTCGGCGCGCTGGGCCAGGTGCGGCTGCCGGCGACGCTCGCCGGGCGCCCGGTCGTGTCGTCGACGTTCGGCGGGGTGGAGGGCGCCGCGCTCTACGGCCGGGGGCTGGCGTCCTTCGCGGTCATCGCCGTGCCGCGCGCCGTCGGGAACGCCGCGAGCGACGCCGCCGGGAAGGCCGGCGCGGTGCAGGCCAAGCTGGCGGCGGGCACCGTGGTGCAGCTGTCGATCACGCCGTTGTCGCTCGCGATCGTCCGCGCATCGGCCTTCCGCCGGTCCTACCTGCTGGCCGGCACGGTGACGCCGGACGTGCTCAAGACCGTCGCGGAAGAGCTGTCCACGCTGCGCCGGGGCTTCCGATGATCGTCACGCGCGCGCTGACCAAGCGGTACGGCACCACCTTGGCCGTCGACGCCGTCGACCTGCGGGTCGGCGAGGGCGACCGCTACGGCTTCCTCGGCCCGAACGGCTCGGGCAAGACCACGCTCGTCCGGATGCTGCTCGGCCTGGTCTACGCCACCAGCGGGGAGATCGAAGTGCTCGGCAAGCCCGTCCCGAAGCGGGTCGCCGAGGTGCTGCCGGAGGTCGGCGCGCTCGTCGAGGGGCCGGCCGCGTACCCGCACCTGTCCGGGCGCCGCAACCTCGCGCTGCTCGACGCCGCCGGGCGCGGTGGCGGGCGGCGCACGAGGCGGCGCCGGATCGACGACGCGCTGGCGCAGGTCGGGCTCGACGCGGTGGACCAGCGGCCGGTCAAGGCGTACTCGCTCGGGATGCGGCAGCGTCTCGGGCTCGCCGGTGCGCTGCTGCGCCGGCCCAAGCTGCTGATCCTCGACGAGCCGACCAACGGCCTCGACCCGCAGGGCATCAAGGAGATCCGGGAGCTGCTCGTCGAGCTGAACGCGGGCGGCACCACGGTCTTCCTGTCCAGCCACCTGCTGGCCGAGGTCGAACAGCTCTGCACGCGCGTCGGCGTCGTCGACCGCGGCCGGCTCGTGCTGGAAGAAGACTTGTCGACGCTGCGGGCGGCCACCGGCCGGATCCTGGTCGGCACGCCGGACCCGGCCGAGGCGGTCGCGGTCCTCGACGGGCAGCTCGAGTCCCGCGACGGCGACCGCCTGGTCATCCGGCACGGCGACCCGGCGGCGCTGAACGCGATGCTCGTCGAAGCGGGGGTGCGCGTGACGTCGATCCACGCCGAGCAGCGGACCCTGGAGCAGGTCGTCCTCGACGTGACGGGTCCGGGGTCGGACCGGTTCGGGGCGGCCGGGTGATCGCCGTCGAGCTGCGGAAGCTCGCGCTGCGGCCCCGGGTGTGGTTCAGCGTGCTGCTGCTCTGCCTGCTGCCCGCGATCGTCGGCGTCTTCCTGGCGACGGCGGACTTCGCGCCGCCGCCCGGGCAGGGCGGGGCGTTCCTGTCGGCGGTCGTTTCCGACGGCGCCCTGTTCCCGGCGGCCGCGCTCGCGCTCGTCCTGCCGTTGTTCCTGCCGATCGCGGTCGCCGTCGCCGCGGGCGACTCGATCGCGGGCGAGGCGTCCACCGGCACCCTGCGGTACCTGCTGGTGCGTCCGGTCGGCCGGACGCGGCTGCTCGGCGCCAAGATGGTCGCGCTGGCCGTGTACGTGACCGCGGCGATCGTGATCGTCGTGCTGACGTCGCTGGTGCTCGGGGTGATCCTGTTCGGCACCGGCGGGACGCCCGGCGTCGCCGGGCCGGGCGGGCAGCCGACCGGGGTGACGTCGTTGTCGGGGCAGTCGCTCAGCTCGTCCGGGCTGGGCTTGCGGTTGCTGGGCGCGGTTTCCTACATCGTCGTGTCGATGCTCGGGTTCGCCGCGATCACGGTGTTCCTGTCCACGGTGTCCGACTCGGCGCTCGGTGCGGCCTTGGGCGGGCTGGCGGTGCTGATCACCAGCTCGGTGCTGGAAACCCTGGACGCGGCCGCGTCCGTGAAGCCGTACCTGCCGACGCACTACTGGCTGTCCTGGATCGACTTCTTCCGCGATCCCGTGCTGTGGCGCAACATCGACCACGGCCTGCTGCTGCAGGCGGGCTACATCGTCGTGTTCTTCGGGGCCGCGTGGGCGAACTTCGCGACGAAGGACGTCACGAGCTGAGGCACTCGGCCGGGGCTTCGAGCGGGCTGGTGCCGAGGGCCTGGAGGACCAGCTCGGTGACGGCGGGGTCGGTGGGGAGGTCGCCGTGGCCGGCCTGGTTGCCGGGGCAGACCTGCTGGAGGGCGACGTTGACGGCGCCGTCGAGCCGGGCGGACTCGGGCGGGGTGACCGTCTCGTCGCGTTCGGTCCACACCGAAAGCCACGGCAGGGTCGCCGGGATGGGTTCCTTCGCCAGCTCCCGCAACAGCGTGCTGCCGGGGGCCAGCTGCACGCACGCGGTGGGGCAGCCGCCCGGGACCAGCGCGCCACCGGCCGCCGCGAGGCCGGTGCCGTGCATCGGCGCGCCGAGCGTGATCACCCGGCGCGCCTGGTGGTCACCGCCGTCGCGGCTGACCCACAGCCGGGCGACGACGCCGCCGGCGGAGTAGCCGATGACGTCCACCGAAGGCGCTCCGCGCGCGTAGGCGTTCTCGACGGCTTCGGCCAGGACGCCGGCCTGTTCGACCAGGTCACCGGTGCCGTCGCCGGCCAGGGTGAGGACTTCGGTGCTGCGGCCGGTGGCCTGCCGGATGCGGGCGGCGAGCTCGTTCAGCGCGCCTTGCCCGCCGCCGTAGCCGGGGACGAGCAGGACGGGTCCCGGCCGGTCCTGGTCGGGTCGCCCGGCTTGCGGCGCGGCGCTGGTCCCGGTGGCGGCGAGGACGGCGGCGACGAGCACGGCCACCACGACGACGGCGACGCCGCCCATGAGCAACCGCCGCCGCGGGCTGATCCCGCGCCACCAAGCCGTGATCCGCACGACTCCATCATGACCCGGCCGGGGCAAGGAAGGCGTGCTGGAAGCCGGATGCGGCTTCCGGCACGTCACCCGTTCGGCGCTGAACCGGACCGCGGCGGCCACCGTGTGCCCTGGTGGGAGTGTGGAGACAAACCGGGGTGAGCTGACATGCGGATCCGGAAGATACTGCTCGTCGTACCGTTGCTGGTCCTGGACCTCGCCGCCTGCGGGCAGCCGGCGGTCCTCGTCAAGGTGGGCAAGGCGGTGCCGGTGCCGACGAGCACCGGCGTACCCGCCTGCACGTGGCTCGGGGACACGCCGGTGGCGCCGGAAGTGGTGCGGCTCTAGCCGAACGGCGGGAATGATCAGCCGGCGTCAGGAAATGCGGCGGACCGGCTCCCCGCCCAGCAGGCAGTCGAGGTCGATCCGGCCGCCCGCCGCCGCGAGGACCGCGTCGATCGCCAGGTCGACGTCCAGCTTCCGGCCGTGCTGATCGGCGTACGCGCGCATCAGGTTGCCGATGTGCCGCTCGGGGTTGCGCCACGTCGGCCAGCGCAGCGACGCCTGGTTCGCCAGCTTCGTGAAGTCCGTCTGGCGGCCGGTCACCTCGAGCAGCCACTCGAGGTAGACGCGCATCGCGTGCAGCGCGCTGTGGCCCGGGGTCGCCACCGGGCCGTGGCCCGGGACGACGGTCCGCGGGCGGAACGTGTCCTGCAGCCAGGCGAGCGCGTCGAGCCAGCCGGTGACCGAGCCGTGCACCGCCAGCGGCGTGTCGCCGACGGACACGAGGTCGCCGGTGAACAGCGTGCCCGAGCGCGGCTCGTGCACCACGAGGTCGCCCGCGGTGTGCGCGACACTGGGTACCGCCACGACCTCGGCGACCGCGTCGCCGAGGTCGAGGCGGTGCCAGCCGGTCACCGGCCGGACCGCGTCCGGCTCCGGCGGCTCGAGCACGCCCCACTGGGTGTAGGTGAAGACGTTGCCGTAGGTCTGCGGGCCGGCCTTGACCAGGTCGACGCTGCCGGGCGCGGCCAGCGCCGTCCCGCCGTCCCGCAGCGCGACGCCGACGCCGTTGTGGTGCTCGCCGTGCGCGTGCGTGATGGCGACGGTCAGCTCCTGCTCGCCCGCGTACTTGCGGACGTCGCGCATCAGCTCGCAGGTCGCCTGCTCGGTGCCGCACGTGTCGACCAGCACGACGCCTTCGCTGCCCTGGATCCAGCCGCTGTTCGAGACGAACCACTCCGCCGGGCTCTTCACGTACGCGACCACGCCCGGGCGCGCGTGCCGGAGCGGGACGATGTTCGATGTGACGGCCGGCATGGTTCCTCCCCAAGACTGACGAACCGGTTAACGACGGGGGCGCGAGCAGGTTGCGCCTCTCTTACCCGGCGAGCACCCAGCGCTGGTTCGCCGTCGCCGCGCAGGTCCGGATCTGGAGGCGGGTGCCGTCGGCCGACGAGTTGCCGGTCGCGTCGAGGCACTTGCCGGACTGCGGGTTCAGCAGCGTGCCGTCGGAGCGCGCCTGCCACGTCTGCGCGCCCGTGGCGTTGCAGTCCCACAGCTGGACGAGCGTCCCGTCCGCGGTGCCGCTGTTCGAGACGTCGAGGCACTTCCCGAGGGCGCGGATCGAGCCGTTCTGCCGGGTCCAGCGCTGGGCGGCGCTGGTGTTGCAGGTCCAGAGCTGCACGGCCGTGCCGTTGGCGGTGTTCGACGCGCTGACGTCGACGCACTTGCCGCCGAGCCCGGTGATGGTGCCGGCGGGGTAGGGCGTGCCGCTCGCGATGAGGTAGGCGCTGGTCGCGACGTTCCAGTGCGTCGCCAGGTAACTCCCGGGCGCGGGGTTGGTGTTGAAGTAGTCGTCGCCGAGGCAGTCGAACTGGTTCTCCGGCGCGCCCGGGCAGACCTTGACGAGGGCGCCCGGCGGGTTCGGCAGGCCGCCGTCGTCGTAGCACATGATGTCCTCGTCGTCCCAGCAGTGGCCGAAGGCGCTGGAGTGCGGCGCGCTGCCCTGGACGGCGCCGAGGGTGTGGAGGAGTTCGTGCCCGGTGGCCTGCCAGGACCAGCAGCCGGTGCCGACCGTGGCGTAGTGCGGGCCGGCGTTGTACGGGTTGTTCGAGCCGGGGCTGTCGTTGCCGCCGTTGCCGAACGCGAGGCCACAGCCGTCCTTGTCGTACCAGACGATGTACTTGCGGTCGGCGCGGTTGTAGCCCTGGGCCTTGATGGCGTTGGTGATCGTGTCGACGGTGGCCATGTCGGACTGGGCGATGGTCACGTTGTTCACGGTGGCGCGGCAGCTCGAGTCGGTGACGTACCGGAGGTGGCGCACGCCCCCGCCGAGCCGGCTCGCGGCCTCGACGAAGCCGTCGTCGATCTGGCTCGCGAAGGTCTGGAACTGGCCGGCGAACTGGGCGTACCGGTCGGCCTGGGTGTTACCGCGGACGTAGAGGGCTTGGACGCGCTTGCCGCTGGTGCCGTCGCCGTCGCAGACGGTGGACATCGGCGTTGCCGCGGCGGTCTGCGTCCGGAGGTGGCCGGGCAGCTGTTCGGTGCCGTCGCCGGCCGCCGCGGCCGAGGGCAGCAGCGCGGTGGCGAAGACGAGGGCGGTGCTGAGCGCGGCGAGGCGCCAGGTTCTCGTGGTCATGGGAGTTCCGCCTTTCCCGGTACGGCAGTGGACGAGAAGTGCGGTCTAGACCAATAAGAATGATAGAAGCGGGCGAAAGGGCTGTCACTGACAAGAACGGACAGCCTGGGGTGAATCGCTCACGGCGGCCGACGGCGGCGGGATTCGCTTGGTTTCCGACGTCATGAACGACTCGTTCATGACGCCGGACGCGGTGAACGACTCTTTCATGACGTCCGGGCCGGTGTGGGCCGCCTGACCTGGGGGTAGCCGCGCCGGCGCGCTCACCTGGGTATTTCTGTCGGCCGACCGGTAAATGATCTTTCCGGCCCGCTGAGCGGTACGGGGCTTGACAGTCGATCTCGTCCGTCCATACTGGTATATACCTTTATGGGAGGGTCCGGGAAAATCGAGGGGGCTTCGCGCTCGCGGGCCGACGGAAGGTCTGAGGGGTCCTTCCGTCGGCCGCGCGAAGCCGTTGTGCGGCCTCCGGTCACGGGCAGTGTTGACACAACTACTGGTACGAACCAGGATGGGTGCTGCCGGCCGGGAGGAGACACATGGCGGGGGCACACGTCCGGATCGACAACCGGCTGATCCACGGGCAGGTCACCGTCGCCTGGACGCGGCGGCTCGGCGTGCGCCGGCTGCTCGTCTGCAACGACGACGTCGCCGCCGACGAGCTGCAGCGCATGCTGCTCCCGCAGGCCGCCCGGGGACTGCCCACCGAAGTCTGCACCGTCGCCGAGACGCTCGGCAAAGCCGCCGGCCCGGACCTCATGATCGTCGCGAAGGATCCCGAAGACGCCTTCCGCCTGGTCGAAGGCGGGCTTCGGCCCGAAATCGTCAACGTCGGCAACGTCGCGCCGCGGCCCGGCACCGCCTACTCCATGGTCACGCGCTCGATCGCGGTCACCGCGGACGAGGCCGACGCCTACCGCAAGCTCGCCGCGGCGGGCGTCCCGCTGGTCACGCAGCTGATGCCGCACGACAAGCCCGCCGAATTCGTCCCGCTGCTCGACCGGAAAGGGCTCTAGCCCCGCATGCTCGTCGCGTTGGCCCTGACTCTGTGGGCGATCTACTGCACCTACGACGGGCTCGGCCCGTTCCTGATCTACGCCCAGCGCCCGCTCATCGCCGGCTCGGTGGCCGGGCTGATCGTCGGGCACCCGCTGCTCGGCCTGCTGATCGGCGCGACGCTGGAGCTGGCCGCGCTCGGCGTCTACACCTACGGCGGCGCGACCATCCCGGACTACCAGACCGGCGCGATCGTCGGCACCGCGCTGGCCGCGGGTGCCGCCGGCGACCCGGCCGCGCAGGTCGCGATCGGGCTCGGCGTCGGGCTGCCGGCCGCGATCCTGCTCTCCGCGCTCGACCCCGTCGGCAAGATCATCACCACCGGCCTGGTCCACCGGGCCGACGGCTACGCCGCCGACGGCAACGCGCGCGGCCTCGCGATGATCCACTGGGTGAGCCTGGTGCCGTGGGTGGCGGTGCGCGCCATCCCGACGTTCCTCGCCGCGCTCGCCGCGTCCGGCGGCCTGGTCAAGGACATCACCGCGAGCATCCCCGCCGGGTTCGTGCAGGGCATGACGCTCGCCGGGTCGTTGCTGCCGGCCGTCGGGTTCGCGCTGCTGCTCGGCATGATGGAGCTGGCGCGGTACTGGTACCTGCTGCTCATCGGGTTCGTCGCGTTCGCCTACCTCCACGTGCCGCTGCTGGGCATCGCGCTGATCGGCGTCGCGGTCGCGATGCTGTTCGTGACGCTCAAGCGCGACGAGCCGGCGCTCACCGTCCCGGAAACCGCCGAAGAGTCCGAAAAGGACACTGTGGATGCGCGACTGACCAAGCAGGACCTGCGCCGCGTGTTCCGCCGGTACTTCTGGGCGAGCCAGATCTCCTGGAACTACGAGCGGATGCAGGCGCTCGGGTTCGCCTACGCGATGGAACCGGTGCTGCGCCGGCTCTACCCGGAGAAGGCCGACTACGTCGCCGGCCTGCAGCGGCACCTCCAGTTCTTCAACACCTCGGTGCTCATCGGCGGCCCGCTGATCCTCGGCTCGAGCGTCGCGCTCGAAGAAGCGGGCACGCCGAAGTCGGCCGCGAGCACGAAGATCGCGCTGATGGGGCCGATGGCCGGCATCGGCGACACCGTCGTCTTCGCGCTGTACAACAGCATCGTCTTCACCATGGGCGCGTCGTGGGCACTGCAGGGCAGCTGGCTGGGCCCCGCCTTCGCCGCGGTGATGGTGCTCGTGCCGTACACGCTGGTGCGGCGCTGGCAGTTCGGGTTCGCCTACCGCGAAGGGAAACGGCTGGCCGGCCACCTCGCCGCCGGCGCGCTCGCGCGCGTCGCGCAGGGGGCCACCGTGCTCGGGTTCGTCGTGCTCGGCGGGTTCATCCCGTCGATCGTCAAGGTGGTCACCACGCTGACCTACCGGCAGACCACGACGGTCCAGGGGCAGCCGGTGACGCAGGCCGTGGCGATCCAGGACCGGCTCGACGAGCTGGTCCCGTTCCTGCTGCCGGTGCTCGTCACGGCCGGGGTGTACCTGCTGACGGCGAAGGCGCGGCTGCGGCCCGTCTGGACCATCGGCATCGTCGTCGTCGCCGGGGTAATCCTGGGGTGGCTCGGCTGGTTCGCGCCAACGGCCCCGGCGAAGAGTTAGCAATGCGGCCAAAGGTAGGCCGGCCGTCGAGCGGTACAGGCCGTTGCCACGAAAGCCATCCGGCCGTGACTGTGGTCGGATTGGTAACGAACAGCACAGTAGGAGACACCGCCATGTCTGTTCCGATCGTTCTCGCCGGACACGGGCACCTGCCCTCCGGTGTGGGGGAAGCCGCCGAGATGATCCTCGGCCCGCAGTCGCGCCTGGAGGTCTGCGAGCTGAGCCCGCACGACCGCCCGGAGGAGTTCGGCGTCCGGCTGCTCGCGCTGCTGGGCGAGGCCGCCGAGGCGCTCGTGCTGGCCGACCTGCACGGCGGCTCGCCGTTCAACGCCGTCCGCGCGCTCGCCGCCGCGCACCCGCGCCTCCAGCTGGTCTCCGGGCTGAACCTGCCGATGCTGCTGGAGGTCCTGCTGCACACGACCGACGACGTCACCGAGCTCGCCGGGGTGGCTCGCGCCGCCGGCCGCGAAGGCGTCGTCGACGTCCTGGAATCGACCTGGTGACCGCCGCGCTCCTGCTCGCCGCGCAAGACGTCCGGATCACGCCGGGGCCCGGGCACCCGCTCGGTGGCTACCTGGCCCGGCACGGCGTCGCGACCGGTACGCACGACGACCTCGAAGCGTCGCTGATCTGGCTGTCCACCGAGGACGACCCCGGGGTGCTGTGGGTGGCGCTCGACGCGCTCGCGGTCGACGCCGGGCTCACCCGGACCCTGGCCGACGCCGTCGCGGCCGCGGTGGGCATCGACCCGGAACGGGTGCTCGTCTGCGCGTCGCACACGCATTCCGGGCCCGAGGGCTGGACCGGCCCGCTGCACCCCGGGCTGCCGGGCCAGCGCGACGCCGGGCTGGTCGGCCGCATGGCCGAGACGGTCACCGGCGCGGCGCTGCGGCTGCGCGCGTGCCGCGGGCGCGTCCGGGCCCGCTGGCACGCGGGGACGACGGAGGCCGTCGGCGGCAACCGGTACCGGCCGGACGGGCCGCACGACACGTCGTTCGGCGTGCTGGAGCTGCGCCGCGACGACGGTTCCCCGGCCGCGCTGCTGTTCGACTACGCCAGCCACCCGACCGTGCTCGGGCCCGACAACCTGACGTGGTCGGCGGACTGGCCGGGCGCGACGCGGCGCGAGCTGGCGGCGCTGATCGGCCAGCCGGTGGCGGCGTTCCTCCAGGGCGCGGCGGGGGACGCGAGTTCCCGGTTCGTCCGGCGCGGCCGCGACCACGCCGAGGTCCGCACGCTCGGCGGCCACCTGGCGACGTCGATCGCCCGGACGCTGGCGGCGGCGTCGTCCCCGGCCGCGACCGGCCCGATCCGGTTGTCCCGCTCGGCCCTGCACCTGCCGTACCGGGACGTGCCGACGCTCGAGCACAGCCTGGAGCTGCGGCAGTCGGCCGAGCGCCAGTGGCAGCACGAGCTGGCCCGCCACGGCGAGGACCACCCGGCGGTCCGGATCGCGCAGACGCGGTACGAGGGGTGCGCGATGCTCGCGGCGATGTCGGCCACCGACCGGCCGACGGGCTGTGCGGAGGTTCCGGTCAGCGTGGTGTCGCTGGGGGAGATCGCGTGGCTGCACACGCCGTTCGAGCTGTTCGCTTCACTGGGGTTGCGGATCCGGCGGGGGAGCCCGTTCCGGCACACGCGGGTGATCGGCTACACGGACGGGTACCTGGGGTACCTGCCCGACGCGGACGGGCACCGGGACGGGGTCTACGAGTCGTACGTGACGCTGTTCGGGCCGGACGCGGGGGACGTGCTGGTGGAGCACTGCTCGAAGCTGCTGCGGGCCCACGACGTCAGGCGGGGCTCCGCCGAGCCTGGGTGAACACGGTGTAGCGGTCCGCGCGGTACAGCGAGCGGCCCGCTTCGATGACGCCGCCGCTCTGGTCGTGGAGCGTGCCTTCGATGATCAGGCACGGCTGGGTGGGCTCGATGCCGAGCAACGCCGCGTCTCCGCTGTCCGGGAGGACCGCGGAGATCGCGGTGTCGTTCCACTCCGCGTGCACCCCCCAGCGTTCCTCGAGGGTGCGGTGCAGGGACTGCGTCTCCCAGTCGAACAGCTCGATGTCGGGGAACCGGTCGACGGAGAGGTTCGTGCGCTCGACCGCGAACGGCTCGTCGGCGACGTAGCGCAGGCGCTCCAGGCGGAACACGCGCGCGCCCGGGGGGACGTTGAGGCGGCCGGCCAGGCGGGGCATCGCGCGCTCGACCTCGGCGTGGAGCACCTTCGTCTTCGGCACCACGCCGCGGGCCTTCATGTCCTCGGTGAACGAGGTCAGCATGTCGATGTGCGCTGCTTGGCGTTCGGCCGTGAAGGTGGCCGTGCCGTGCTGGCGGTAGAGGACGCCGTCGGAGACCAGGCGGTTGATCTCCTGCCGCACGGTGCCGCGGGCGACGCCGAAGTGCTCGGCGAGGAACCGCTCGGACGGCATCAGCCGCCCGGGACCGGCCTCGGTCGCGACGCTTTCGAGGATTTCGCGGAGCTGGTCGCCCTTGGGCCGCCCCGGCTGCAGCGCGTCCGGGAGCCGGAGATCGCTCGCGGGGACGTGTTTCGGACGGGGCATGGCTTCAGTATGTCGCGCGGACGGCCCGGAGGTACACCACGTCACTGTGGCCCGCTCGTCCGGAGGTCATGAACGACTCGTTCATGACGCTGGACGCGGTGAACGACTCGTTCATGACGTCGCCGGCCGGGCAGCGGGACTCAACCCGTGGCGCGGCGGGCGAGGTCGGCCAGGAAGCGCTCGGCGAGCGCCTCCCCCGTCACGTGCCCGACCGACCGGTACAGCCCCCGGGCCTCGCGCGCCGTCCCGGCCGCCAGCATCGAACGGCCGGCCGCGCCCTCCACCGCCGCCAAACCGAGCAGTGCCTGTGCCTCCAAGAGCCGGTAGCCGCCCGCGCGCGCCGCGTCCAACGCCGTTCGCGCGTGCTCGCCGGCTTCCGGTACCCGGCCGGCCGCCGCCAGGACCCACGCCAGCGTCGCCGACGCCTCCGCCAGCTGACCCCGCAGGCCCGACTCCACCGCCAGCTCCCGGGCCTCGCTCAGCACCCGCTCCGCCACCGCCAGATCGCCGCCGGCTTCCGACGCGCGGCCGAGCGCGATCAACGCCGCCGCCTCCACCTGGCGGTCGCCGTCGCGGCGGACGCGGTCCAGCGCCTCCTCCGCCGTTCGCACCGCCGCGCCGTGGTCGCCGCGGGCGCCCTGCAGCGCGCTCAACGCGGTGAGCGCCGTCGCCTCGCCGAAGCTCGAACCGAGGCCGCGGAACGCGCTCAGCGAACTTTCCGCCGCTTCGGCCGCCTCCTCGAAGCGGCCCGTCTCCAGCCGCACCCAGGCGAGGTCGGCCAGGTTCGCGGCCTCCCAGAACCGCAGGTCCTCCCGGCGGCACAGCGCGACCGCCTCGCACAGGCAGTCCTCGGCCTGCTCCAGCCGGCCCAGCTGCCGGTAGTGGCAGCTCAGCGAGTTCAGCGCCAGCGCTTCGCCCGACCGGTTGGCCAGCTCGCGGAACAGCTGGATCGCGCGCCGGCTGTGTTCGACGGCCTCCGCCAGCCGGCCGGTCCACTCCAGCATCGACCCCAGGTTCGCGACCGCCGTCGCCTCGCACTCGCGCCAGCCGCACGCCCGGCTGGCCAGCACCGCCTTCTCCGAGTGGCGGATGCCCGCCTCGTGCTGGCCCTCGCGGAAGTACGCGCCGCCGATCGACAGGTGCACGAGCGCCTCCGCCGGCCGGGCGCCGCGATCACGCGCCGCGCGCAGCACGGTCGGCGCGAGCTCCAGCCACTCCGCGCGCCGCCCGTGGTCGTGGAAGAACCGCCGCAGCGCGTCGGCCAGGTACCACGCGGCGGGGTACGGCCCGCGCGTCGCCGCCAGCCGCAGCGCCGCCGCCAGGTTCGGCACCTCGACGTCCAGCCAGGCCACGGCCGCCGCGGCGTCGGCGAACGCGACCGGGCTCGGCGCCGCCGGGGCGTCCTCGCGGGGGAGCGTCACGATCCGCGCGCCGAGCAGCGCGACGGCGGCGTCCGCGGCCGCGCAGTACCCGGTGAACAGCCGCTCCCACGCCTTTTCGCGCGCGGCTTCGTCTTCGTCGGCGCGGACGCACCGCTCGGCGTAGCGCCGGGCGAGGTCGTGGAACCGGAAGCGGCGGGGCGCGTGCGCCTCCACGAGGTTCGCCGCGGCCAGCCCGCGCAGCCGCCGGGTGGCTTCCTCGGCCGGTACGTCCAGCAGCGCCGTCGCGGCGACCGCCGTGAAGTCGGCGCCCGGCACCAGCGCCAGCAGCCGGAACGCCTGCCGCAGTCCGGGCGGCAACGCCTGGTAGGACACCGAAAACGCCTTCGCGACGGCGCTTTCCTCGCCGCCGTCGAAGCCGAGCTGGGCCAGGGGGTCGCCGCGCAGCTCTTCGACGAGCTCGCCGAGGCTCGCGACGCCGGTGTTCGCCGCCGCGATCCGCAACGCCAGTGGGTGGTGCCCGCAGAGCCGGGCCAGCTCGTCCGCCGCCGCGGGTTCGGCGGTGACCCGCTCGCCGAGCAGGGCGGTCAGCAGCGCGCGCGAGTCGTCCTCCCGCAGCTGCGTCAGGCCGATCGACCGCGCGCCGGTGCGCGCGACGAGCTCGTCGAGCCGGTGGCGGCTGGTCACCAGCACCCGGCCCGACGACGGCAGCAGCGGCAGCACCTGCGCGGCGTCGCGGGCGTTGTCCAGCACGACCAGGGCCTGCCGGTCGGCCAGCAGCGACCGGTAGAGCTTGCTCTGGTCGTCGATGCCCGGCGGGACGTCCCGGAGGTCGACGCCGAGGGTGCGCAGCAGCTGGGCGAGCGCGGCGGCGGGCGTGAGCGGCTCGTCGTCGGCGTCGAAGCCGCGCAGGTTCACGTACAGCTGGCCGTCGGGGAAGCCCGCCCGCGCCGTGTGGGCCCAGTGCACGGCCAGCGCGGTCTTGCCGACGCCGGCGGTGCCGGTGATCACCCAGACGTCGCCGGGCTCGTCGAGCGCGGCCAGCTCCGGGGCCCGGCCGGTGAACCCGCGCACGTCCAGCGGCAGCTCGGCGGGCCGCGGCACGACCGGGCTCGCGGCCGGCACCGGCTCGCCTTCGCCGCGCAGGATCCGCATCCGCAGGTCCCGCAGGGCCTGGCCGGGTTCGATGCCGAGCTCGTCCACCAGCAGCTCGTGCGCCCGCGCGTAGCTCTCGAGAGCTTCCGGCGTGCGGCCGCAGCGGTGCAGCGCGAGCATCAGCGCGGCCCGCAGCCGCTCCCGGAACGGGTGTTCTTCGACGAGCCGGCGCAGCTCCCCGACCACCTCGCCGTGGCGTCCCGAAGCCAGTTCCTGCTCGTACAGCTCCTCGAGCACGACGAGCCGGCGTTCGGCCAGCGCCGGGCCTTCGTGCTCGGCCAGTGGCTCGCTCACCCCGCCGAGCGGGGTGCCGTCCCACAGCGCCAGCGCGGCCCGCAGGTGCCGGACGGCGTCGGGGCCGGCCGTCGCCCTGGCCCGCGCGACCTCGTCGTCGAACACGTCGAGGTCCCGGTCACCGGGCGCGACCTCGATCACGTAGCCGGGCGCGCGCCGCACGATGACGTCGCGGCCGAGGAGCTTCCGCAGTTCGGAGATGTGCACCTGCAGCCGGCCGCGGACGCTCGGCGGCGCGTTTTCGCCCCAGGTCAGGTCGATGAGCCGGTCTTCGCCGACCACGCGGTTCGGGTTCAGCAGGAGCGCGGCCAGCACGGACGTCTGCTTCTGGCCGCCGGGCCGGACCTCGCCCGCGTCGCCGAGGACCGTGACCGGCCCGAGCAGGCGGTAGCGCACGTGTAGCCCCCAGAAGGCCGACCGAAGCGGAACGGAAGTGCCGTGGCCGACCCTATCCGCGGCCGAGGAGAGAAGGGGGCCGCGGGTGGACACCGACGAAGCCGAGCGCCTGCTGTTCGTCTGCTTCCCGGACGCGGGGGAAGCAGCCGGGCGGTACCGGGCCTGGCGCGACCCGCGGATCTCGGTGCGGGTCGTCGAGCTGCCCGGGCGGGGCGAGCGCCGGGACGAACACCCGTACCGGGACATGTGGCTGCTCGTCGAGTCCCTCGCGGCGGAGCTGGCCGGGGTGCTGGCGCGCCCGCACGTGCTCTTCGGTGCGGGGCTCGGCGCGCTGGTCGCCTACCGGCTGGCGCAGCGGCGGGTGGCCGCGGGACTGGGGGTCCCGCGGGCACTCGTCGTGGCGCACCAGGCGCCGCCGGACCGGGCCGCGCGAGCCGTGCCGGAGCAGGCGGCCCGCGCGGACGTCAGCCTGCTGGCCAGCGACGCGCACGTGCCCGTGGCGCCGCCGCTGCCGTGCCCGATCCGCGGGTTCGGCGAGCCGCACGTGATGACGGGGTGGGGCGAGCACACGAACGCGGGGTTCGTGCTCGCCCCGGCCCGGGTGCGGGAGAGCGGCGCGGTGCTGCGCGACGCCGTCCTGCGCGCGGGCTACTTGGTCTCGGCGCTGGCCGTCCCGGGCTTGGGCGAGTCGCCGATGTAGGGACCGACGCCGATGGACGGGCCGGGCTGAGGCGGCGTCTCGGCCGCCTGGGCGGCGGGCGCGAAGACGAGGGCGGCCACAAAGGCCGTGCCGATGACGGCCTGGAGCAGACGGGCGTTCATGGTTCGACTCCTCAGGTTCGGATTGCGGCCGATCTTGCCCGAACCGGCTTCCATATCGCTTCCCTTCGCCGCCAGTGGTCGTCCGGTCACCGGCCGTCCCTTGTGGAGCGAATCTGCCGGCTGCCACCATGCGTTGTCATGGGGAGTGACGATGCGAACACGATTCTGCGCATGGCGGGCCTGGCGACCCCGATGGCGGTGCGGGTGGCGGTGACCCTCGGGGTGCCGGACCGGCTCCGCGGCGACGGGGCCGACGTCGAGGACCTCGCGGAAGACCTGGGCGTCGCGCCGGTTCCGCTCGGCCTGCTGCTGGGGCACCTCACGACGCTGGGGTTCTTCGAGCGCACGGCCGCCGGCTACCGGACCACCGCTTTCGGCGAGCACCTCTGCGGCGACACCCTGACCAGCGTGCTGCTGAACCTGGACACCGCGGGCGGGCGCGCGGAGCTGGCGTTCGTCGAGCTGCTGCACAGCGTCACCACGGGGGAGGCCGGCTACGACCGCCGGTACGGGCGGGGCTTCTGGGCCGACCTCGGCGAGCACCCGCCCCTGCGGGAGTCGTTCGACCGGCAGATGGCGCACCGGTTGCGCGCCGAGGCCCCGCAGGTCGCGGCCGGCCACGACTGGCGCCGGTTCGCCACGGTCGTCGACGTCGGCGGGGGTCCGGGGACCCTGCTCGCCGCGATCCTGGCGGCCCACCCCGGCACGCGGGGGCAGCTGGTCGACCTCGACGTCTCGGCGGCCACCCGGACGTTCGCCGCGCAGGGGCTGTCGGAGCGCGCTTCGGTGGTGGCGAGCAGCTTCTTCGACCCGCTCCCGGCCGGGGCGGACGCCTACCTGCTGTGCGACATCCTCCACGACTGGGACGACGAGCACGCCGGTCGCATCCTGGCCCGCTGCGTCGAGGCGGCTCGTCCGGCCGGGCGGATCCTGGTCGTCGAGTCCGTCGGCGGCCGGCGGGCGCGCACGGACATGGATCTGGCCATGCTCGTCATCTTCGGCGGCCGGGAACGCCGGGTCGCCGAGTTCGAGGCCCTGGCCTCGGCCCGTGGGCTGGTGCTCGACGCGGTGACGGACGTGAGCGAAGGGCGTTCGCTGCTGGAGTTCCGAATCGTATAAGCGCTGTTACAATTCGGCCCCGTGTCCCTGAGCCGTGCCTTCGTCGACCTGACCCCGCTTCGCGTGTCGCCGGCCTTCCGGCGGCTCTGGCTGGGCCGGGTCTTCTCGGGCTTCGGGGCGCAGATGACGCTCGTCGCCGTGATGTTCCAGGTCTGGGAGCAGACGCGGAGCACGGTCTGGACCGGGGCCGTGGGGCTCGCGCAGGCCTTGCCGGTGGTCGTGTTCGGGCTGTTCGCCGGGTCGCTGGTGGACCGCGTCGACCGGCGGAAGTTCGCGCTGCTCACCACCGCGGGGCAGGCCGGCTGCTCGGTTCTCCTTGCCGTGCAGGGGTTTCTCGGTGACGTGCCGGTGCTCGTGGTCTTGGGGCTGGTGGCCGTGCAGTCGTGCTTCGTCGCGGGTGGCGGGCCGGCGGCGCGCACGTTCGTCCCGCGGCTGCTGACGCCGGAGCAGCTCCCGGCCGGGCTGGCGCTGAACCGGATCGCGTTCCAGGGCGCGATGCTGCTCGGCCCGGCCCTGGGCGGCCTGCTGCTGGTCCGCTTCGGGGTGGGTGGCTGCTACGTCGTCGACGCGCTGACGTTCGCGATGGCGTTCTACGGCGTGTTCGGCCTGCCGCCGATGCGACCCGGCGGCGAACCCTCGCGGCCGGGGCTGCGCGGGGTAGTGGACGGGCTGGCGTTCCTGGTGCGCACACCGGTCGTCCGCGGAGCGCTGCTGACCGACTTGGCGGCGACGGTCCTGTCGATGCCGATCAGCCTGTTCCCGCTGGTGAACGCGGAGAGGTTCGCCGGTGACCCGCGGACGCTGGGGCTGTTCCTCTCGGCGATCGCGGTGGGCGGGGTGGTGGCGTCGGTGTTTTCGGGGACGTTCACCCGGCTGCCCCGGCCGGGCCGGGTGATGCTGGCCGGCTCGGCGGCGTGGGGCGGGGCGCTGGTGGTGTTCGGGCTGGCGCCGGATCCGTGGGTGGGACTCGGCTGCCTCGTGCTGGCGGGCGCGGCGGACACGGTTTCGGTGGTGTCGCGCGGGGCGCTGGTGCAGATGAACACTCCGGACGCGCTGCTCGGCCGGGTCGCGGCGGCGGAGCAGATCGTCGGCCAGGCCGGGCCGGACCTCGGAAACCTGCGCGGCGGGCTGGTCGCGGGCGTGACGTCGGGGACGGCGGCGCTGGTGAGCGGCGGGGTGCTGTGCGTGGTGGCGGTGGCCTTGGTGGGGGCGGGAACGCCAGGGCTGCGCCGCTTCGCCACGCCGGCCAAGGCCGCGGCGGCTTCGTAGGCCCAGACTGGTCGTGAGTGAGAAACAGGGTTAGAACACTGTTTCTCACTCACGACCCCTGGGCGGGTGCACGGTGGGACCCGAAGTGTGCACGCCCGGTCATCGCGTGGGCTTCCACCGGATCGCGCCGCACGGTAGTTCTTTCCCGACGACGACTTCGTCCGTCCGGAAAGGACCGAAATGTTCAAGCGAACCTCCGCGGCCGTGCTCCTCGCCGTCGCCGCGGCGGGGCTCACCGTGGCCCCCGCCGGAGCGACCGTCCAAAGTGGAAGCGGCACCATCGGCGATCCCTGGGTGCCCACCCACGCCGCGCACATCACCTGCGCCACCGCCACCCTCTTCGGCAACTACACCCCGGGCCAAGGCCACTCCGACCCGATCGCGACGCTCGTGCAGGGCAACTACATCGGCGTCCGCTACCTCACCTCCGACCACAACTCCGCCGACGTCTTCTGGCACGGAACGAGCAAGTGGGGCTTCCTGCTCCGCGACTGCTTCACCCTGAACTGAGAGGAAAACCGATGAAACGCGCCATCCTGACCGCGGCCATCGCCGCCGCCGTCGTCGCCTCCGCGCCCGCCGCGTCGGCCGGCACCGTGCACGAAATCTGCGCCCAGGACCTCTACGTCCGGACGCAGCCGGCCGGCGTCATCGTTGGCACCCTCTACCGCGGCGACCACTTCGAGCTGTCGCGGTACTCGCCCAGCGGCGACTGGGCCGAGGGCTACGCCATGGGGCACGTCAACCAGCGCGGCTGGATCCAGGCGGGCTGGTTCTGCTGACCGTTCACGGCAGCTTGAGCGAGAGCACGTCCGGCACGGTGATCAGGCTGCCGTAGAGGTTCGCGTTCCCGCCGATGGCGAGGACCCGGTGCGCCGGGGTGGCCGCGCAGACCAGCGACGCCCGGCCGTGGGGGAGCAGCGTGCCCAGCAGCACCCATTCCCCCGTGCGGACGTCGAGGACCTCGGTCGTGCGGTCCCGGGCGGTCGGGTCCTCGACCGGCGCGGGGCCGCCGCCGGCCACCACGATCCGGTCGCCCACCCGCACCGCGCCGGGCGCGCCCCGCCGTTTGCGCATCGGCGCGACCGCCTCCCAGTGGTCGGTGTCCGGGCAGTAGCGCTCCACCGAGTCGAGCGCGTTTTGGTGCCGGCTGGGCAATCCGCCGAGCGCGTACAGGTGTTCGTCGGTCGCGATGAGCCGGAACCGGGCCCGCGGGGTGAGCATCGGGGCCACCGGCGACCAGTGCCGCGTGGCCGGGTCGAAGGTCAGCACCGCGTCCGTGGCGTGTTCCGCGGGATCGCTGTCACCCACGAAACCGCCTGCCACGTAAAGCTTTCCGCCCAGGCCGGCCGCCGAAGCCGCGCCGAGCGGCACGGGCAGGGGCGGGCTCGGCCGCCATTCGTCGGCCGCCGGGTCGTAGACCTCGACGACGTCGGTGGTGCGCTCGCCCGAGGCGATCCCGGCGGCGGCGTAGACCAGTCCGCCGACCACGCCGACCGCGTGGTTTCCCCGCGGGGTGGGCATCGGGCTGACGTAGCGCCACGCGCCGCTGCCGGTGAGCTTGCGCGTCTCCACCGAGCCGAAGCCCACGTTCCCGTCGGTCCCGCCGAGCACGAAGGCGTCGTCCCCGACGGTCGCCACCTCGTGGGCGAACCTCGGCGAGAGCATCGGCGGCCGGTACTTCCACGACACGTTCATCGCGCACCCCTCCCATTCCGCCCGCCAGAGTCTCCGAAGACGATCTGTTTGTTACGAACCCCGGCCGAATTGGTTTTTCGCGGTCGGGGGCGGCGCGAGCGATGCGTTTCCGGATGGGTCATCCGCTGTAGTGCGCTCGGCTGGATGGCGGACATCGATCACGCTGTGTGCCGGTTTCTCGTGGGTTTGTTTCCCCTGGTGAGCACCCGCCGGTCAGTGGATTACCCGTTTGAACGCCGTTCAGGCTTTCCCGCATCGGTATTTGCGGACCCGGAAATCGTCATCTACAGTCCGGCGATCACGGCTGTACGAGCCGGATTCCCGTGATCGAAAGATTCTTTTCCGAGGAGTGCTATGCCCAACCGCGCCTCGACCCGCCGGTTCGCCGTGCTCGTGCTCGTCCTCGCGCTGGTGAGCGCGTGCAGCCAGCGCGGGGGGTCCGGCAGTGGCGGTGCCGTCGAGAAGCCGGCGATCCGGGTCGCGATCTTCGCCGCCGTCGACCTCGCCACGTTCTGGCTGGCGCAGGAAGGCGGCTACTTCAAGGCCGAGGGCCTCGACGTGCAGGCCGACCTCGCCGCCAGCGGGCAGGAAGCGCTGACCCGGATGACGAACGGCCAGAACGACCTCGCGCTGTCCACCTACACCCTGTTCTTCCTGGCGAAGAACAACGGCGCCGACGTGAAGCTGGTCGCGGACGCCACCTCGGCCAGCCCGCGCAGCAACGAGCTGGTCACCGTGCCGAACTCGCCGGTCAAGACGGTGACCGACCTGAACGGCAAGCGGATCGCCATCAGCTCGAAGAACGCCGCCTCGGACGTGCTGACCCGGTCGGTGATGCGCGACCACGGGGTCGGCTTCGACAAGGTGCAGTGGGTGCCGATGCCGTTGCCGGACATGGGGACCGCGCTGGCGCAGGGCCGCGTCGACGCCGCCTACCAGCCGGAACCGTTCCTCACCCAGTCGGCCAAGGTCGCCGGCGCGTTCCCGGTCATCGACGCCGCCAGCGGCAGCACCCAGGCTTTCCCGCTGACCGGCTTCGGCGCGACGGCGAAGTGGGTCCAGGCCCACCCGAAGACGATGCTCGCGTTCCAGCGGGCGATGCTCAACGCCACGCGCGCCGCGGTCGACCGCGCGCGGATCGAGCCGCTCGTCGTCCGCAACGCCAAAGTGGA
The DNA here is from genome assembly GCA_049998055.1 of Amycolatopsis sp. cmx-4-37. Classification (GTDB taxonomy): domain Bacteria; phylum Actinomycetota; class Actinomycetes; order Mycobacteriales; family Pseudonocardiaceae; genus Amycolatopsis. The sequence continues at coordinate 110,922 of JAEBEK010000002.1, forward strand.
CCAGGACATCGCGAGCCTGATGGTGATGCCCGCGTTCGGGTCCACCCTGGACGCTCGCCGCATCCAGCGGGTGCCGGACCTGTTGCAGCAGCTGGGCGTCGTCCAGACGAAGCTCGACGCCTCCTCGATGATCACGCCGCAGGCGAGTACCGGCTGACCGGGGTCTGAGGAGAGGGCGGGTGCGCTGAACAGCGCACCCGCCCTTTTTTCGTGCGCGCCCCGGGGTTGGTCGGGCGCCGGTGGTCCGCGTTTGCTGGTCGGGATGTCATGAAAGGGTCGTTCATGACGCTGGACGTCATGAACGAGTCGTTCATGACGTCGCCACCCCTCCCGCGCCGTAAGGACTTCCCCTGGCGCGCGGGCTTTGCGAAATTCACGGACCGGTCACGAAGATCCCGTTTCCGGTGGTTCGCACCTTGACACGACCGGCGCCGCACCCCACCCTCTTCATACCGACCGCGCGGTACGGCCTGGTCCACATGGTGGGACGGGAGAGGTGGGAGAGTCGATGATGACACTTCGTGGTGAGGCACGGCCCGGCGAGGACCTCCTCGTGGTCGACGGCCTCACCGTGCGGTTCGGCGGGCTCACCGCGCTCAACGACGTCCGGCTGAGCGTCGACGCGGGCACCGTCGTCGGGGTCATCGGGCCCAACGGCGCCGGGAAGACGACCCTCTTCAACGTCATCTGCGGCTTCGTCCGGCCCGAGTCCGGGCGGGTGGTGTGGCGCGGCGAACCGCTCGTGCGGCACCGCCCCGAACACCTCGCCGGCCTCGGGATCGTCCGCACCCTGCAGGGCCTCGGCCTCTTCGCCGGGTTGACCGTGCTCGAGAACGTGATGGCCGGGGCGGGCCGCCACGCGAAGACCGGGGTGCTCCCCGCCCTCGTCGGCGCCGGGCGTTCGGCGCGCGACGAATCCGAGCTGGCCGCGCGGGCCCGGGCGACGCTCGGGGAACTCGGGATCGCCGACCTCGCCGATCGGCTGCCCGGCGTTCTGCCCTACGGCGTGCGGAAACGCGTCGCCCTCGCCCGGGCGCTGGTGGCCGAGCCCGACCTCCTGCTGCTCGACGAACCCGCGAGCGGGCTCTCGGCCGCCGAGCTCGTCGAGCTCTCGACGTTGATCCTGTCGCTGCGGCGGCACATGGCGGTCGTGCTCGTCGAACACCACATGGACCTCGTCATGCAGGTCTGCGACCGCGTGGTGGTGCTGAACTTCGGCGAGGTGATCGCGGCGGGCAGCCCGGCGCAGATCCAGGCCGACCCCCGTGTGGCCGAGGCCTACCTCGGCGACCCCGCCGAGGAGGCGCCCGGTGCTTGAGATCGACGAGCTGTCCGTGGCCTACGGCGCCGTCCGCGCGCTCGACGGCGTCGGCCTGAAGGTCGAACGCGGCGGGATCACGGCCGTGCTCGGCGCGAACGGCGCCGGCAAGACGACGCTGCTGCGCACGATCAGCGGGCTGCAGCCGGCCCGCGGCGGCCGGGTCACCTGGGACGGCAAGGACCTCACCGGCCTGGCGCCCGACCGCATCGCCCGCGGCGGCGTGGCGCACGTGCCCGAAGGCGGCGGCGTCATCACCGAGCTGACCGTCGACGAGAACCTCCGGCTGGGTGCGCTGTGGCGCCGCGACCGCGCCGACCGCGAGGCCGCGCGCAAGGAGGTGTACGAGCTCTTCCCGCCGCTGGAGGAACGTTCGGCGAAACCCGCCGCGACGCTGTCCGGCGGCGAGCGGCAGATGCTCGCCATCGGCCGCGCCCTGATGAGCCGGCCGGACCTGCTGCTGCTCGACGAGCCGTCGCTGGGCCTCGCGCCGCTGATCACCGCCCGGATCATGGGCATCCTGCGGGACCTGCGGACCTCGACCGGGCTCACCGTGGTGCTCGTCGAGCAGAACGCGCACAGCGCGCTGTCCATCGCGGACAACGGTTACGTCCTCGCGCTCGGCAGCGTGGTGGCGGTCGACACCGCCGCGGAGCTGCTGGCCGACGACGGCCTCCGCCACGCCTACCTCGGCTTCTGACCGTCCAAAATGGAGGTGAACGGTCCGGTATGCAGGAATTCTTCGACCTGACCCTCGGCGGGATCTCCGCCGGCGCGGTCTACGCGGCCCTCGGGCTCGCGCTGGTCATCATCTACCGGGCCACCCGGGTGGTGAACTTCGCGCAGCCCGCCCTCGCCCTGATCTCGACGTACCTCGCGTACTCGGTGACGAAGGCGACGGGCAGCTACTGGCTCGGCTTCGCCGTCGCGATCGTGGCCGGGACGCTGCTGGGCGTCGCCACCGAACGGCTGCTGATCCGGCCGCTGCGGCACCGCTCCGAGCTGAGCTCGATCATCGTCACCCTCGGGCTTCTCCTGGTGCTGCAGGCGATCGCGGGCATGATCTGGTCCAACGAGCCGCTGGCGTTCCCGTACGCCTTCGACTTCGTCGGCCGGTTCTCCGCCAACGACCTGTTCGTGGTGCTGGTGGTGCTCGTGATCGCCGCGCTCGTGCTGGTGGTGTTCAAGTACACGCCGCTGGGCCTGCGGATGCGGGCGGCCGCGTTCGCCCCGGAGGTGGCGCGCACGCTCGGCGTGCGGGTCGGGCTGATGCTGACGGTCGGCTGGGGACTGGCGGCCGCGGTCGGCTCGCTGGCCGGGCTGCTCGCCACCCCGCCGTTCCTCTTCCCGAACGTGCTGGACGGCGTCTTCGTCTACGCCCTCACCGCTGCGGTGCTCGGCGGTCTGGACAACCCCCTGGGCACCATCGCCGGCGGGTTCGTGCTCGGCGTCGGACTGTCCTACGTGTCCGGCTACCTGGGGCCGGAGATGGTGACGATCGCCGCGCTGGCGATCCTCGTCGTCGTGCTGATCGTGCGTCCCAGCGGGTTGTTCGGCCGCGCGAAGGTGAGGCGGGTATGACCGTGCGCACGAGTCTTCCGGAAACCCCCGTGCAGACGGTGGCGAAGAAGCGGACGCTGCCACCGCTGCTGCGCCACGTCCTGTTCGCGCTGGCCGCGTTCGCCGCCGTCGTCCTGCTCACGCTCGTCACCGACGAGTTCACCAACCTGCGGATCGCGACGATCGGCTACTACCTGATCGCGGTCGCCGGGCTGACCCTGCTCACCGGGCTCACCGGCCAGGTCTCCCTGGGGCACGGCGCGTTCATGTTCATCGGCGCCTACACGGTGGCGCTGCTGGTGCGGCGGGTGCCGTCGTTCCCGCTGTGGGCCGACCTGCTGCTCGCCTCGGCCGCCGGCGGGCTCGCCGGGCTGCTGGCCGGGGCCGCCGCGGCCCGGCTGCGCGGCCCGTACCTCGCCGGGGCGACGCTCGCGCTGGCCGTCGGCCTGCCCGCGCTGACCCGCCGGTTCCAGGACTTCCTGGGCGGCAGCAACGGGTTGAGCTTCACCGTCCACAGCAGACCGGCCGGGATCGCCGTGCCCGAGCTGCGCTGGCAGACCTGGATCGTCTGGCTCAGCGTGCTCGTCGCGCTGGTGCTGGTGGTGAACGTCGTGCGCGGCAAGCTCGGCCGGAACTTCCGCGCGGTCCGCGACGACGAGGTCGCCGCGTCGCTGAGCGGGATCGCCGTCGGGCGCACGAAGATCCTCGCGTTCCTCATCAGCGCGGTGTGCGGCGGCCTCGCCGGTGGCCTGCAGGCGTTCCTGCTCGGCACCGCCGCGCCCGGCTCGTTCACGCCCGCGCTGTCGCTGAGCCTGCTGGCGGCCGTCGTGCTGGGCGGGCTCGGCTCCCTGTGGGGCGCGCTGTGGGGCGCGGTCGCGCTCGTGTACTTCCAGGCCTGGTCCGAGGACCTCGCCGACGTCCTGCACCTGAACACCGACGTGGCCAACAACCTCCCGCTCGCGGTGTACGGCGTGATCCTCATCGTCGTCGTGCTCGCCTTCCCGCGCGGCATCCAGGGCGGTTTCCAACGGCTTCGCGGACTTCTCCGTCGACCCGCCGAAAAGAAGGAGAACCATGAGAACCACTAGAACCGTCGCGGGAATCGCGGTGCTGGCGCTCGCGCTCAGCGCGTGCGGCGGTGCGGGGGAGAGCGGCACCGGCGGCACGCAGGCCGCCGCCGACTCGGCCGTCGGTGTCACGAAGGACTCCGTCGTCATCGGCAGCCACCAGCCGCTGACCGGCCCGGCCGCGCCCGGGTACAGCAAGATCTCCGTCGGCGCCCGCGCGGTGTACCAGGCGATCAACGACGCCGGCGGGATCAACGGCCGCAAGATCGACTATCACGTCGAGGACGACGGCTACAACCCGACGAAGACCGTCGAGGTCGTCAAGAAGCTCGTGCTGCAGGACAAGGTGTTCGCGATCGTCGGCGGCCTCGGGACGCCGACGCACTCCAAGGTCGTCGACTACCTGAACACCGAAGGCGTGCCGGACCTGCTGGTGTCCTCGGGCGCGCTCGCGTGGGACAACCCGCAGAAGGCGCCGATGACCTTCGGCTACCAGGTGGACTACACCCGGGAGGGCAAGATCCAGGGCAAGTACATCAAGGACACCTTCGCCGGCAAGAAGATCGGCTACTTCACGCAGAACGACGACGTCGGCCGCGACACCCAGGCCGGGCTCGACCAGTTCGTCAAGGACCAGACCGTCGCGCGGCAGGGCTACGACAGCGCCAACACCGATGTCACGCCGCAGCTGTCCGCGCTCAAGGCGGCGGGCGCCGAGGTCGTCGTGTGCGAGTGCATCCCGGCGTTCACCGCGCTGTCGATCCTGGCCGCGGCGAAGATCGGCTACAAGCCGCAGTTCGTCGTCAGCAGCATCGGCGCGGACCCGGCGACGCTGTCCGGGCTGCTGCAGGACTTCGCCAAGCGCGGCGGGGCCAGCGTGTCGAGCGCGCAGCTGCTCAACGGGCTGATCGGCACCGGCTACCTGCCCGACGTCGCGCAGACGGCCGACCCGTGGGTCGCCTACTTCAAGGGCATCCACGACAAGTACATCCCGAAGGAGCCGCTCACCAACACGCTGTTCTACGGGATGGTGCAGGCCTACACGTTCGGCCAGGCGCTCAAGGCCGCCGGGCCGGACCCGACGCGCCGGAAGATCGTCGACGCCATGAGCTCGGGCGCCCTCAAGGGGCCGGGTCTGACGCCGTTCGGGTTCTCGAAGGACTCGCACTCCGGTTACACCGGTGCGTACGTGTTCAAGATCAACCCGGACACCACGACGACGGTGATCCAGCCACCGTCGGTCACCGACCGGGGCACCGGGGCGATCACGCCGTACACCGGTGAACGCGCCACTCCGGAGCAGGTGAACCTGCTGGGCAAGTGAAGACCGGGCCGGTCCGCAGCGCCGTGCGGACCGGCCCGCCCGCTCACATAGGGTGGCCATCATGAACGTGCGGGAGAAGGTCGTGCGGGCGGCGGTCCGCCTGTTCGCCGAGAAGGGGTTCGAGGCCACGACGGTCCGGGAAATCGTCGAAGAGGCCGGCGTCACCAAGGGTGGGCTGTACCACTACTTCGAGTCCAAGGACGACCTGCTCTTCGAGATCTACGCGGCGATGCTGCGGATGCAGACCCGCCGGATGGTGACGATCGCCGAGTCGGACCTGCCGCTGCCGGAACGGCTGCACGCGATCATCGCCGACGTCGTCGTCACCAGCATCGCCGACCTCGACGCGGCGACCGTGTTCTTCCTGTCGTTCCCGCTGCTGGAGAAGTCCAAGCAGATCCAGGTGCGGGCCGAGCGGCGCACCTACCACGAGCGCGTGCGGGACCTCGTCGCCGAAGGTCAGCGCACCGGCGTCTTCCGCGAGGACGTCCCCGCCGACCTGGTGATCAACTACCACTTCGGCGCGATCCACCGCCTCGGCATGTGGTACCACGCCGACGGCTCGCTTTCGGGGGAGCAGGTCGGGGAGCACTTCGCGAACCTGACGCTGCGCAGCCTCCGTCCTTAGTGGACGGTCTACCGTAGTGCCATGCACATCGTGGCCGTCCTCGCGCTGGACCAGGTCGTCCCGTTCGACCTGGCGACGCCCATCGAGGTCTTCTCGCGGACGCTCCTGGGCAGCTCACCGGCCTACGAGGTCCGGATCTGCGGGCCGGCTCCCGAGCTGGACGCGGGGATGTTCACGCTCCGGCCGCCGTGGGACCTCCGCGGCCTGGCGGACGCCGGCACGATCATCGTGCCGGGCCGGGCGTCGAACCCCGCTCTCCCGGTCGAGGTCGTCTCGGCGCTCCGGTCGGCGGCGGCGCGGGGAGCGCGGATCGCGTCGATCTGCTCCGGGGCGTTCGTGCTGGCCGAGACGGGCCTGCTGGACGGGCTGCGCGCGACGACCCACTGGGCGGCCGCGGCCGAGCTGGCCCGGCGGTACCCGGCGGTCGAGGTCGACCCGGACGTGCTGTACGTCGACAACGGGCAGATCCTGAGTTCGGCGGGCGCGGCGGCGGGCCTGGACCTGTGCCTGCACTTGATCCGCCGCGACCACGGTTCGGCGGTGGCGGCTTCGGCGGCCCGGCTGTCGGTGATGCCCCTGGAACGCGAGGGCGGCCAGGCGCAGTTCATCGCGCACGACGTCCCGCCGACGCCACGCGGGTCCGAACTGGAGCCGGTGCTGGCGTGGCTGGAGGAGAACTGCGCCGCGGACCTGACGCTGTCCGGCGTCGCGGCGCGGGTGGGGATGAGCACGCGGACGTTGAACCGCCGGTTCCGCGAGCAGACGGGCACGACGCCGTTGCAGTGGCTGCTGCGGGCCCGCGTCCGGCGGGCGCAGCACCTGCTGGAGGCGACGGGCGAGCCGGTGGACCGGATCGCGGGTTTGGTGGGGTTCGGGTCGCCCGGGGCGTTCCGCGAGCGGTTCAAGCGGGTGGTGGGGACGAGCCCGCAGGCCTACCGGGCGAGCTTCCGGGGCGCCGGGATGTCATGAACGAGTCGTTCACCGCGTCGGACGCCCTGAACGAGTCGTTCATGACCTCGGGCGGCGCACCCGCACTAGCGCCGTCGCCGGACGTAGTGGACGACCAGCAGGACCAGGGCGACCGTCGCGATCGCGCCGGCGGTGATCCGGAACGGGTCGGCCAGCCCGGTGAAGGAGCCCACGGCGTTGACGGCGGCGCTGGCGATGAGGACCACCCAAAGGACGGGGGCGGCTGCGGTGCGGGTGGGTGCGATGTCGGTGTTCGTCATGCCGGGAACACTACGAACGCGGCGCCGCCGGATCGATGCCGTGCGCACCCGGATCCGGGGTGGTGCCTGCGCTACCCCGCGTCGCGGCCGAGGTAGGCGAGCACCGCGAGCACCCGGCGGTGGCCGCCGCCTTCGTCCGACGGCAGGCCGAGCTTCGCGAAGATGTTGCGGATGTGCTTGAGCACCGCGCCGTCGCTGACGACGAGCAGTTCGGCGATCGTGCCGTTGTTGTAGCCCTCGGCCATCAGCGCCAGCACTTCGCGCTCCCGCGCGGTCAACGCGTCGAGCGGGTCCTTCGCGCTGCGGCGGGACATGAGCTGGCCGATGACCTCCGGGTCCATCGCCGTGCCGCCCTTCGCGACCCGCTCGAGCGCGTCGACGAACCGCTCGACCTTGCCGACGCGCTCCTTGAGCAGGTAGCCGACCGCCCCGACGCCGTCGGCGAGCAGTTCGACCGCGTAGCTCGTCTCCACATGCGCGGACAGCACCAGCACCGGCAGTCCCGGGTGGATCTCGCGGGCGCGCACGGCCGCGCGCAGGCCCTCGTCGCGGTGGGTCGGCGGCATCCGGACGTCCATCACGACGGCGTCCGGCCGGTCGCCTTCGACGAAGGCCAGGAAGTCCTCGGCGTTGTCGAAGGTGGCGGCCACTTCGATGCCCGCCGTCTTCAGCAGCAGCGCGAGACCTTCGCGCAGCAGCGCGTCGTCCTCGGCGATCACGACCCGCATGGCAGCTCCACTCGCAGCACGGTCGGCCCACCGGGTGGGCTGGTCAGGGTGAGGGTTCCGTCGAAGGCTTCGGCGCGGCGCCGGATCCCGGCGAGGCCGCTGCCGCGCTTCTCGTCGGCGCCACCGCGGCCGTCGTCGCGGATTTCCAGGGACAGCAAAGACGCCGTACCGCCGAGGACGATGTCCACTTGGGACGCGTCGGCGTGCTTGGTGACGTTGGCCAGCACCTCGGCGACGACGAAGTACGCGGCGGCCTCGACCGCGGCCGGGCGGCCGGTTTCGTACTCGACGGTGACCGCCGTCGGCACCGGGGTGCGCTCGGCGAGCGCGCGCACCGCCCCGGCGAGCCCGCGTTCGCTCAGCAGCGGCGGGTAGATGCTGCGCACGACCGTCCGCAGCTCGGCCAGCGCGTCGGTCGCGGTGTCCTGGGCCTTGACCAGCAGATCGCGCACCGTGGCCGGGTCGCGGTCGTAGAGCTGGCCGGCGATGCCGAGCTGCAGCACGACCGCGGCGATCCGGGCCTGGGTGCCGTCGTGCAGGTCACGCTCGATGCGGCGCAGCTCGGCGCCGTGCGCCTCCAGCGCGGCCGCCCGCGTCGCGGTCAGTTCGGCGACCCGGTCGGCGAGGACGACGCCCGGGGCGGGGCGGAGCAGTTTCCGCGCGGTGCGGGCCTGCCAGCGCGCGGCGCGGGGCAGCAGGAGCGTCGCCCCGGCCATGGCGGCGGCGACCAGGAAGTCCAGCCCCGCCTGCGGCCACGAGTTCACGATGATGCCGAGGGAGCCTTCGATCCCGCCGGGCACGACCGGCCAGATGAGGACCGTGACGACCTGCTGGATCGCGCCGAGCGGCAGGCCGACCGCCAGGCTGCCGAGGAGCAGCCCGGTCGCCGCGTGGATCGCGAGCCACGCGAGGTCGCGGCGCGTCGCCGGGTCCTTCAGCGGGGAGCCGTCGCGGTAGGGCTCGGGGATGGCCTCGCCGAGCCTGCGCGCGGCCCGGCGCCGGTCGACGTTGACCGGCCACCGCGCCAGCTTGATCGCCGGTGCCAGCGACGGGACGCCGATGCCGAACGGGCACAGCAGCAGCACGGCGGAGAGGCCCACGAGGGCGAAGATCGACAACAGCGACGTGCCGGCGCCGACCACGAGGTAGCGAACCGCCGACCAGCACTCGCGCAGGCGGGCGGTCACGGCGACAGTGTCCCACCCCACCCCGGTGGTGGTGCTGGCGCTACCCCGGATCCACCTCTCCACGGGATCGAGGTCGCGGCCCCGCCGCCCTAGTTTTCCTTGGGAGAGAACGAAGGGGATCGAGATGACGACAGCGAATGCGCTGGAACTGGCCGGGGTGCGGAAGGTGTACGGCTCCGGCGACGGCGCCGTCACCGCGCTGGACGGCGTGACGGCGGACGTGCCGCGGGGGACGTTCACCGCCGTGATGGGCCCGTCGGGCTCGGGCAAGAGCACCTTCCTGCACTGCGCGGCCGGGCTCGACCGGCCGACGTCGGGGAAGGTGCTGCTGGGCGGCACCGAGATCGGGCGGCTGAAGGAGAACGAGCTGACGCGGCTGCGGCGCACCCGCGTCGGGTTCGTGTTCCAGGCCTACAACCTGATGCCGTCGCTGAACGTGCTGCAGAACATCACGCTGCCGCTGCGCCTGGCCGGCACCAAACCGGACCCGCAGTGGCTGCGCGAGATCGTCGAGGGCGTCGGGATGGCGAAGCGGCTGGAGCACCGCCCGGCGGAGCTGTCCGGCGGCCAGCAGCAGCGCGTCGCGATCGCGCGGGCGCTCATCGCCCGGCCCGACGTCGTGCTGGCCGACGAACCGACCGGCGCGCTCGACACCCGCACCGCGCGGCAGGTGCTGGACCTGCTCCGCGCCGTCGTGGACGGGATGGGGCAGACCGTGCTGATGGTGACCCACGACCCGGTCGCGGCCTCGGCCGCGCACGGCGTGCTCTTCCTCGCCGACGGCAAGCTCGCCGGGCACCTCGCGCACCCCACGCCCGAGCGCGTGGCGGAGCGCATGACGCACCTCGGGGAGTGGTGACCGTGCTGTCTCTCGCGTGGCAGACGATCCGGACGCGGCTCGGCGGGTTCGCCGGCGCGTTCATCGCGATCCTGTGCGGCACCGCCCTGGTGGCGGGCTGCGGGGTCCTCATGGAGTCCGGCCTGCGCGCCGGCGTCCCCACCCAGCGCTACGCCGCCGCGGCCGTCGTCGTCGGCGGGGCCCAGAGCGTGCACCCCCCGGGCGCCGACGCGCTGACGTTCGAGCAGGTCGGCGAGCAGCCGTCGGTCCCGGAGACGCTGGCCGGGCGGATCGCCGCGGTGCCCGGCGTCCGCGCGGCGGTGGCCGAGCAGAGCTTCCCGGCGCAGGTCGTGACGGCTTCCGGCGCGGTGCTCGGCGGTCCGCAGTCCCTCGGCCACAACTGGGACGCGGCCGTGCTGGCGCCGTTCACGCTGCGCGCGGGCCGGACGCCCGGCGCGGCCGACGAGGTCGTCCTCGACGCCGATCTCGCGCGGCAGGCCGGCGTGGGCGTCGACGGGCAGGTGCGGATCGCGACGCGGTCGGTGCCGATGACGTTCCGGGTCAGCGGCGTCGTGGACAGCCTGTCGCGGCAGTCGGCGCTGTTCTTCACCCCGCAGCGGGCGGCGGAGCTGGCCGGACGCCCCGGCCAGGCCCACGCGATCGGCGTCCTGGCCGAACCCGGGGTGGCGCCGGAGACGCTCGCCGGGCGGATCGGTGCGGTCACCGGCGGCGCCGAGGTCACCATCGGCGTCGAGCGCAGCACGATCGAGTTCCTCGACGTCAGCCAGACGCGGGTGCTGCTGCTGACCATCGCCGGCTCGTTCGGCGGGTTCGCCCTGCTCGTGGCGGTGTTCGTGGTGGCGAGCACGCTCGCGCTGACGATCAACCAGCGTCGCCGGGAGTTCGCGCTGCTGCGCGCGGTCGCGGCGACGCCACGGCAGATCCGCAAGCTGATCGGCATCGAGACGACGCTGGTCGCGCTCGTCGCCGGGGTTCTCGGTGGCGCTTCGGGGCTCGCGGTGGCGTCCGGGCTGCGGGACGCGTTCGCCGCGATCGGCGTGATCCCGGCCGACTTCGAGCTGGCGATCAGCCCGCTGCCGTCGCTGGCCGCACTGCTGCTCGGCCTGGGCGCGGCCCGGCTAGCGGCGTGGGCGGCGTCGCGGCGGCCGTCGACGATCCGGCCGGTCGAGGCGCTCGGCGAGGCGGCGGTCGAACGGCGTGAACTCGGCCGCGGCCGCCTGCTCACCGGCTGGTCCCTGGTGCTCGTGGGTTTCGGGGGCGCGCTGGTGCCGCTGTTCCTGCGCGGCGAGATCGGGACCGCGATCTCGACGATGGCGACGCTGGTCGTCGTCATCGGGCTGGCCGTGGTCGGCCCGCAGGTGATCGCGGTGGTGACGCGCGTGCTCGCGCCGGTGCTGGGGCGGGTGTGGCGGATCAGCGGGTACCTGGCCGGCGCGAACGCCCAGGCCAACACCCGGCGGCTGGCCGCGGCGGTGACCCCGCTGATGCTGTCGATCGCGTTCGCGCTGGCGACGTTCTACAGCCAGACGTCGTCGACGGCCGCCGCCGCGGAGGAGACGGCCCGGTCGACGACGGCCGACTACGTGCTGAGCGGGCCGGCGGGTGTCTCGCCGGAGGTCGCCGCGGCGGTCGAACGGGTACCGGGTGTCGTGGCGGCGACGCCGGTGGTCCGGACGTCGGTGCTCACGGCGTCGACGGTGGGCGACAGCGTGGACGTCCAGCGCAAGCCCGCGCAGGGCCTGGCGGGCGAGCAGACCCGCGGCGCGCTGGAGCTGGGCGTCGACGCCGGGCGGCTCACGGACCTGAGCGGCGACACGGTGGCGTTGAGCCGTTCGGAGGCCGACTGGCTGGGCAAGAAGCTCGGCGACGAGGTGACGTTCTACTTCGGCGACGGCGTCCCGGCGAAGCTGCGCCTGGTGACGACGTACACGCACGACCTGGCGTTCGGCGACTTCGTGCTGCCGGTGGCGTTGGCCCGCGCGCACAACGGCGGCCGGCTGGACGACTCGGTGCTGGTCCGGCGGTCTCCTGAAGCCGACCCCGCGGCGGTTTCTTCGGCGTTGCGGTCGTTGCCGTATCCCGGCTTGACGGTGGCTCCGGCGGCATCGGCGTCCGCTCCCGAGGGTGGCGAGCGGCAGGCGCAGTTCTACCTGAACCTGGTCGCGGTCGGCGTGATCGTCGGGTACCTGGCGATTTCGGTGGCCAACACGCTGGTGTTGACGACGGCCCAGCGGTCGCGGGAGTTCGCGCTGCTGCGCCTGGTCGGCACGACCCGTCGCCAGGTGACCCACATGATGCGCCTCGAGGCCCTGGCGACGGTCGGGATCGCGGTGGTCATCGGAACGGTGGTCGCGTTGGTACCACTGGGTTTGCTGAACGTGGGGCTGCGCGGCAACCCGCTGCCCTCGGGCCCGTGGTCCGTCTACTTCGGAATCATCGGCGGCGCGGCACTGCTGGGACTGGCGGCGATGGGGCTGTCGACGTGGGTGGCGCTGCGAGCCCGCCCGATCGACGCCATCGGCCTGCGGGAGTAGGACGCGCGGGGTGGGCCGGTCCGGCTCACCCCGCACGGGAAAGCCTGCCGTACTCCCGAAACTTTCCGAAAGTTATTGCCCCACCGAACGCGTCGAACGCATGCTTTCGCCATCCCAGCCTCGACGAGGAGGAAGCATGCTCACCAAGAACCGCTTCAGGGTGTTCGTGACCGGGGCCGCGGTCGCGCTGGCCGCGACGCTCCTGCCCGGGGTTGCCCGGGCCGACACCGTCATCACCACCAGCCAGACCGGGAACAACGGCGGCTACTACTACTCCTTCTGGACCGACGGTGGCGGCTCGGTCCAGATGACGCTCGGCTCCGGGGGCAACTACCGGATGAACTGGAGCAACGTCGGGAACTTCGTCGGCGGCAAGGGGTGGAGCAACGGGGGCCGGCGGACCGTGAACTACTCCGGCAGCTTCAACCCCTCCGGCAACGGCTACCTCGCCCTCTACGGCTGGACGTCGAACCCGCTCGTCGAGTACTACATCGTCGACAACTGGGGCACCTACCGGCCGACCGGGACCTACAAGGGCACCGTCACCAGCGACGGCGGCACCTACGACATCTACCAGACCACGCGGTACAACGCGCCGTCGGTCGAGGGGACCAAGACCTTCAACCAGTACTGGTCCGTCCGGCAGCAGAAGAAGACCGGTGGCACCATCACCACCGGCAACCACTTCGACGCGTGGGCGCGCTACGGCATGCGGCTCGGCAGCTTCAACTACTACATGATCCTCGCCACCGAGGGCTACCAGAGCAGCGGCAACTCGAACCTGACGGTGGGCTGACTCATGCGTCCGTGGATCCTGGCGGCCGCCCTGGCCGTGACGAGCGCGGTCGCCGTCGGTCCGGCGCAAGCCGCCGCCTGCGGCGGGTACGTCGGCCTCACCTTCGACGACGGGCCCTCGAACGCCCACACCCCCGCCCTGCTGAACGCGTTGCGGCAGAACGGGTTGCGGGCGACGATGTTCAACGAGGGCCAGTACGCCGCCGCGTACCCGGCCCAGGTGCGCGCCCAGGTGAGCGCGGGCATGTGGGTCGGCAACCACAGCTACACCCACCCGCACCTCACCCAGCAGAGCCAGTCCCAGGTGGACTCCGAGGTTTCCCGGACCCAGCAGGCGATCGCGGCGGCCGGCGGCGGTACGCCGAAGCTGTTCCGCCCGCCGTACGGCGAAACGAACGGGACGCTGCAGGCCGTGGAAGCGAAGTACGGTCTCCGGCAGATCATCTGGGACGTCGATTCGCAGGACTGGAACAACGCGAGCGTCGACGCGATCGTCGCGGCCAACGCCCGCCTCGGCAACGGCCAGATCATCCTGATGCACGAATGGCCGGGCAACACCCTGGCCGCGATCCCGCGGATCGCGCAGACCCTGGCGAGCCGCGGGCTGTGCGCGGGGATGATCTCGCCTCAGACGGGGCGGGCGGTGGCCCCGGGCTGAGGTCTCCGGGTGGCGCGGCGGCCCGAACCCGCCGCGCCACCTTTCCCTCGTTCGGAGGCCGGCTGATCGGCACTCTTCCGGCGGAGACAGCCGGCGATGCGGCAGACTGCCGGGCATGGTGATCAAGGTGATGGTGGTGGACGACCAGCAGGTCGTGCGCGAAGGCCTGGTCGCGCTGATGGGACTCCTCGACGACGTCGACGTCGTCGGCTCGGCGGCCGATGGGGCGCAGGCGCTCGCGCTGGCCGGGAAGCTCGATCGCCTCGACGTCGTGCTGATGGACCTGAACATGCCGGTCCTGGGCGGGGCCGAGGCGACCCGGCGCCTGACTCGGGAGCACCCGGACGTCGCCGTCCTGGTCCTCACGACGTATTCGGACGACGAGTCGATCGCCGGGGCGCTCGCCGCGGGGGCGAAGGGCTACCTGACCAAGGATGCGGGCCGGCACGAGATCGGCGCCGCGCTGCGGGCCGTCGTCGCCGGGCAGCTGACCTTCGGGGCGGACGTCTCGCGGCAGGTCGCCGGGGCGTTGTCCGGCGCGGTGAAACCCGCACCGCGCAAGGAAAGCCTGCCGGACGGGCTCACCGCGCGCGAGGCCGAGGTGCTCGGGTGGATCGCCGCCGGGCTGAGCAACGCCGAGATCGCGGCCGAGCTGTTCATCGGCGAGACGACGGTGAAGACGCACATCAACAACGCGTTCGCCAAGATCGGCGCCCGCAACCGGATCGAGGCCATGCGCTACACCGTGCGGCACGGCCTCGACCACGACTGACCGGTCACTGTTTGCGGCGCTCCTCGAGGTGCTCGAGCACCTTGCCGCCGACCTGCTTCGCCCGGTCGTACCGGTCCGCTTTCTTGAGCGCGAACACGACCACGCCGAGCAGCAGGATCAAGAGGAAGATCCCACCGCCGATCACGGCGAAACGAAGCAACATGAAACCGAGTGCTTCACCCATGGCTGATTCCCCTCCGGACAAAGGCACCCGCGGCGCCCGACCGGAACGAAATTAGCGCCGGTACCGGGTGGAGCGGGACCTCCGCGGGGTGGAGATCGGGGTGGAGACGCGGCCGCGCGTCACTCGGCGACCCTGGTGCGGCCGCACCAGGCGAACACCGGCACCAGGTCGCCGCCGCTGCTCGTCGCGAACTCGCCCTCGTGGGAGAAGTGCTCGTAGCCGGCGCCGTAGCTGACCTTCGCGACGTCGCCGATGTCGCCGACCGTCCAGTCGCGGTGCTGTTCGACCAGTTCGGCCGGACCGCCGGAAAGCGTCACTTTGATATTCGTCATGATTCATCTCCGTGGGGTCGTCTGCGCGGAGGAAAGGCGGGAATTGTGGCCTTCGTCTCTCGAAGATGCCCGACGGACATTCGTTGTGTCAAGATTTTCGGTTCTAGGTGGAATGGGCTTTGATAGGGGTTGACGGCGCCGGGTAAGGGTATTCGGTGCACCTAACCCAGTTCGCGGCTCAGCCGGTGGATGCGCAGGGCCAGCTGGACGTCCAGCGCCCGGTCGCTCTCCTGCCAGTCTTCGCCCAGCAACGCCGTGATGCGGTCCAGCCGCTGGTAGAGCGTGTTCGGGTGGATCGTCAGTTCCTCGGCCGCCGCGGCCTTGCGGCGGCCGGCGCGCAGGAAGACCTCCGCCGTGTGGACCAGGTCCGTGCCACGGTCCTCGTCGTGGGACAGCAGCGGGGCGAGCGTCCGGGTGACGTACGCACGGGCTTCCTCACGGCCGGCCTGGTTGAGCAGGTAGCGGTACGGGCCGAGGTCGGCGGGCGACGCCGTGCCCCCGGTACGGCCCAGCGCTTCCAGGACCCGGACGCACGCAACCGCGTCGTCGTACGCATCGGCCAGCGCGGTCGCGCCGGTCGCCGGGCCCGCGATGCCGGTCGTGCCCAGAGACCAGGAACGGACCGTCGCCTCGTCCGCGCGGACCAAGGCGACCACGCGACCGTCCACCTTGGACGAAAGAGTGGCGAGATTCCGCAGCCCCTGGTCCTCGCTCACCACGACCAGGTGCGGGCGCCGCAGGTCACGGGCGTACGCCGGGACCTCGCGGACGCGGCGGGTCACCAGGTGCTCCACCAACTCCTCGGCCGTCCGGCGTTCGGCCCGCTCGACCGACGCCACCAGCGCGACGGTCATCGCCGAGCGCTCCAGCAACCGGACGTCCGCCTCGGCGAGCGGTGCGTCAAGAACCACTTGCAGTGCCCCGAAATACGCGTTCGCCGAGGCGACCGGCACGGTGACCGTCCGCTCGGTGACGTGAGTCCGCCGGGCGCCGGCCAACAACGCCGACGGCGTGCCTTCGAGCCGGGCGTCCACGAGCGCGCCGTCGCGAGCGGCGGCGCGGACCTCGTCGTGCTCGTCGACGACCAGGACCAGGCCGGGCACCAGCTCCGAGAGCGGGACCACGACGTCTTCGGGAGCGCCGCCGTGCAGGGCGACCTCCGACAGCCGGTCGTGCAGCCGCACGGCGCGGCCCAGCCGGTCGTTCGCCGCCGCCAGCGCGGTGACCAGCTTCGCGTTCTCGATGGCGATCGCCGCGAACGAGCCGAGCGACGTCAGCAGCGACGACTCCGCCGCGGTGAACCGGCGCACCGCGCGCTGCGCCACCATCAGCACGCCGGCCACCTTGCCGCGCAACCGCAACGGCACGCCGAGGATCGTGCGCAGGCCCTCGTCCTCGGCGACGCGGTCGACCTCGCCCAGGTGCGTCAACCCGGCGTCGCCGAGGTAGTCGGCGCTCTGCACCGGTTCGCCCGTGTCGGCCACCTGCCCGGCCAGCCCGCCGTGCGGCGGCAGCACGACCCCGCGCAGCCGGGGGCCCAGCGAGCCGTCGGTCACCCGGATGACGAGCGAGCCGTCCGGTTCCGCCAGCGCGAGGTAGGCGACATCGACGCCGAGCAGGCGCCGCGCGTGGTCCACGACCTCCTGCACCAGCGCGTCGAGGTCGTGGACCGCCGACAGGCGCAGGACGAGGTCGTAGAGCTCCCGCTGGGGATCCATCAGCCCAGGTGGGTCGTGGTGCCCTCGGCCCAGCCGGGGTCGCCGGTGGCGGCGAACCGCGTCCACGCGGCGTTGACTTCGCGGGCCAGCTCGGCGGGCGGGTGGTCGCCGACGAGGCCGGCGGACGCGGCCAGGGAGTCGAACACGAACGGCAGCTCCATGCCGTGGCACGCGCCCAGTTTCGGCGCCCGCCACTCGAACTCGTAGCGGAACGAGCGGCCCTGGTGGTGCTCGACGAGTTCCTTGACGCCGTCGCGGAAGACGAGGTCGGTCATCGCCTCGACGAACACCTCGCCCGCCTTCCGGCCGTCGCCGAGGCCGTGGCTCTTCAGGACGTTCGCCGCGTCCGGGTGCGACGCCGAGAGCATCGCCACGGCCTGCTCGTCGGTCAGCACGTCGAGCAGCCCGGTCGGGCCGAAGTAGAGCAGCATCTCCTCGCGGCAGGTGCCCGCGATGAGGTCGACGCCGGCGCCCGCGCCGTTCCGGATCGCCTCGCCCGGGTGCTCCGGCAGGACGTCGTCGCCGACCAGCGGGAGGAACGGGCTGAGGCCGAAGCCGTGGTCCAAGCCGTCCTCGCCGCGCAGGTCGGGCCCGCCGCCGGGCTTCAGGAGGGCGTCTTGGGCGTCGAGCAGCTGCTCGGTGGTCAGGGCGCGGAAGGCTTCGGCGGTGGGTTCGACGCCGAGCCCGTCGGCGACGGCCTTCGTCACGCGGTCCAGCTCGGCCCGGCCGCGCACCATGTTCGCGTGTCCGCTTTGGACGATCGCGCGGCGGAAGAGCCCGGCCGACCGCGGTGAACCGAGCAGGCACGCGACGCTGATCGCGCCCGCGGACTCGCCGAAGAGCGTCACGTTGGCGGGGTCGCCGCCGAACGCCGCGATGTTCTCCCGCACCCAGCGCAACGCGGCGAGCTGGTCGCGCAGGCCGAGGTTGGTCGCTCCGCCGGCCAGGGGCAGGAAGCCGTCGACGCCGAGCCGGTACTGCACGGTCACCAGCACCGCGCCGCCGCGGGTGAACGCCGTCCCGTCGTAGACCGGGGCCGAGCCGGTGCCGCCGATGAACGCGCCGCCGTGCACGAACACCAACACCGGCCGGGCTTTCGCGCCCGGGTCCGGCGTCCAGACGTCGACGGTCAGGTACTCGGGGCCCGGCTGCCAGCCGGTGCCGACCACGGCGGACAGGTCGACGCCCGGGATCGTCCGATGCCGTTGCGGCGCCGTGGGTCCTGGCTCGCGGGCGTCGCGGACGCCGTCCCAGGCGGGCGGCGGGGCCGGCTCGGCGAACCGCAGCTCGCCTTCCGGTGCGGCGGCGTAGGGGATGCCGCGGAACCGGACGCCGGTGGTGATCGGCTCGCCGCGGACCTCGCCGGCGGTGGTGCGGACGATCATGCGGGTGTCCCTTCGGGGAAGACCTTGCCGGGGTTGAGGATGTGGTGCGGGTCGAGGGCGTTCTTGACCGCGCGGTGCATCGCGAGGACGCCCTCGCCGAGTTCGCGCGCGAGGCCGGGCTGCTTGAGCAGGCCGACGCCGTGTTCGCCGGTGACCGTGCCGCCGAGGTCGAGGGCGTCGGAGATGATGTCGTCGAAGGCGGCCTGGGCGTTCTTCCGGGCGGTCTCGTCGCCGGCCGGGGTGACCAGCAGCGGGTGCAGGTTGCCGTCGCCGATGTGCGCGACGTTGGCGATGTGGACGCCGTGGCGCCGCCCGGCCGCGTCGATGCGGGCGAGCATCTCGGGCACGGCTTGCGTCGGGACGCAGACGTCCTCGGTGAGCAGCGGGCCGAGCCGTTCCAGGGCGGGGTACGCGAGCCTGCGGGCGGCGAACAGCGCGTCGGCCTCGGCCTGGTCGGTCGACTGCGCGGCCCACGTCGCCCCGGCCTGCTCGAAGCAGTCGAGGATCTCCGCGGCTTCGTGCTCGCCGAGGACGCCGGGGGAGTCGGTGCGGGCGAGCAGCACGACGTTCGCGTCGGCGCTCAGGCCCATGTTCTTCCACTGGTCGACCGCGGCGAGGCAGTGCCGGTCGACCAGCTCCAGCGCCGAGGGCAGCACGCCCCGGGCCGCGATCGCGGCGGCGGCCTGCCCGGCGGCGACGGTGGTGTCGAAGTAGCCGGCGACCGTGCGCTCCGCGGCGCGGGCGGGCCGCAGGCGGACGGTGACCTCGGTGATCACGCCGAGCGTGCCCTCCGACCCGACCAGCAGCCCGGTCAGGTCGTAGCCGGCGACGCCCTTGGCGGTGCGGCGCCCGAGCCGGACCAGCTCGCCGGTACCGGTGACGACCTGCAGGCCGAGGACGTAGTCGCGGGTGACGCCGTACTTGACGCAGCAGACGCCGCCGGCGTTGGTGGCGACGTTGCCGCCGATCGTCGACCACGGCGAGCTGGCCGGGTCCGGCGGGTACCAGAGCCCGCGCTCGGCGCAGGCGGCACGCAGGTCGTCGTTGACGACGCCGGGCTCGACGACGGCGTAGCGCTCCCGCTCGTCGACCTCCTTGATCGCGGTGAGGCGGTCGGTGACGAGCACGACACAGCCGTCGACGGCGTTCGCCCCGCCGGAGAGGCCGGTGCCGGCCCCGCGCGTGACGAGCGGGGTCCGGTGCTCCAGGCAGGCCTTGACCACGACCTGGACCTCTTCGGCGGTGTGCGGCCGGACGACCGCGGCGGGCTGCGCGTAGGGCGCCCACTCGGCCTCGTCGTGGGCGAAACTCGCCACGACGTCCGGGTCTTGGACCAGCCGGTCCGCCGGCAGCCCGGCGGCCAGTGCGTCGATCAGCATCCGCGGGAACCTCCTCGTCACCGGTTCCCACGCTAGGGCGGCGGCGCCGGTCTGGCCATGGGGAGAATCCCCACCGGATGCGCCCGCGGGTGTGCGTTCTACCCGGTGACCAGCGTGCCGAGCACCTCGTTGAAGGCTTCGGTCGAGCTCGGGTGCGTGTAGATCGCGTTCCGCAGCTCGGTCGCGGTGACGTTGTGCCGGATGGCGAGCGCGACGGTGTTGACGACCTCCTGCGCGTCGATGCTGAGCAGCGCCGCGCCGAGGATGAGGTCGGTGTCGGCGTCGATGACGAACTTCATGACCCCGCGCGTCTCTTCGACGGTGTAGGCCCGTGGCATGGCGACGATGTCGGCGACCTTTTCGCGCGCCACCTTGATGTTCAAGCCTTCGGCGCGGGCTTCGCGTTCGGTCAGGCCGACGGTCGCCAGCGGCGGGGTGACGAACAGCGTGTGCGGCACGGCCACCCGGTCCGTGGTGGTGCGCTTGCCCTCGCCGAGCAGCTGGTCCAGCACGATCCGGGCGTCGTCGAGGGCCACGTAGGTGAACTGCGGGCCGCCGTTGACGTCGCCGACGGCGTATATGTGCGGCTGGCTGGTGCGCAGGTACTCGTCGACCTCGATGGCGCCGTTCGGGGTGGTCCGGACGCCGGCCGCGTCGAGCCGCAGGCCGTCGGTGACGGGACGGCGGCCCGTCGCCGGGAGGAGCGCGGAGGCCTCGACCTCGTGCGTGCGTCCGTCCTTCTCGTAGACGACCTTCGCGACGGCGCCGCTGTCTTCGACCTTCGTGATCTTCGCGCCGGTGATGATCCGGATGCCGTCGCCTTCGAGGATTTCCCGGACGGTCTCGGCGATGTCCTCGTCTTCGCGGGGCAGCAGCCGCTCCGCTCCTTCGAGGACGGTGACGTGCGTGCCGAAGTGCTGGTAGATCGACGCGAACTCCAGCCCGAGGTAGCCGCCGCCGACGACGACCAGGCGCTCGGGGAGCGTCGTCGCCTGCGTGAGCTCGGTGCTGCTGACCAGGTGCTTGCTGGTGGCCAGGCCGGGGATCGGCGCGACGACCGGCGCGGAGCCGGTGCTGACCACGATCGTCGGCGCGGTGACGGTGATGCGGTCGTCCCCTTCGCCGACGGCGACGGTGTGCGGGTCGACGAACCGGGCGGTGCCGGTGAGGACGGTCGCGGTGGCCTTGCCGTCGAGCGACTCGAAGTTGCCCGCGCGGAAGGCGCTGGTCAGGGCGCGGACGCCGGCGATGGAGTGGGCGAAGAACTCCTGCGCGTCGTCTTCGATGCGCCGGCCGTTCGAGTAGTGGACGAGCATCTTGGTCGGCACGCAGCCGACGTTCGGGCAGGTGCCGCCGTACATGTTCTCGGACTGCTCGACCAGGACGACGCGCTTGCCGGCGTCGCTGAGCACGTGCGCGGCGGTCTTGCCGCCCTTGCCGAAGCCGATGACCAGGACGTCCGCGGTGAGTTCGGTGGTTTCCATACGGCCGAGTGTGTTCTCGCCCGGCTGATACGACCAGGCTTGCCAGTATCAGATTTCTGCCCCAAAGTATCAGGGTGGACACCGTCAGCCGCTTGCTGAGCCGGGCGCAGCTCGAAGCGACGCTCGAGAAGCACTGCCTGCTCGGGGCCGGCACGCGCATGGACGTCACCGGGTACGGCGAGCTGGAGGTGCCGTTCCACGTCCTGCTCGAGGGCGAGTGCCGGCTGCACGTCGGCCGTCAGGTGTTCGAGCTGCGGCCCGGCGACGTCGTGCTGATCCCGAGCGGGGCCGAGCACCGGGTGGTCACGGCCGGGCCGGGCGAGCGCGGCACCGTCGAGACGGGCGGGGAGGCGTTCGTCACGACGCGCAGCGAGCGCGGCGGCGACCCGGTGATCGACCTGTTCTGCGGCCACTTCACGGTCAACGCGGGGACGGGCGCGCTGCTCTTCCGGAGCCTGCCGGGCGCGGTGCACGTGTCGTTCGGACGGTCCGCCGAGACCGACGAGGTCCTGCGGGGGCTGAGTTTCCTGATGCGGGCGGAGGCGGGCCGCGAAGGCGCCGGAACGGCGGCGATCCTCTCCGCGCTGTGCACGGTGCTGCTGGCGATGGTGCTGCGGACGGCCCGCGGCACGGCCACGGCGGACGTGCTGTGGACGGCGGTGACCGACCCGGGGATCGCCTCGGCGGTGGCCGGCGTCCTGGACGACCCGGGGGCGGACTGGACGATCGAGCGGCTCAGCCGTCAGGTGGCGATGTCCCGCGCCACTTTCCTGCGCCGGTTCGTCCGCGAGACGGGGATGACGGCGGGGGCGTTCCTCACGCGGGCCAGGATGATGGCGGCGGCCCAGCTGCTGTCCACGTCCGACGCGACGGTCGCTTCGGTGGCCGGCCGGGTCGGCTACCAGTCGGAATCCGCGTTTTCCCGCGCGTTCCGCGCCGAGCTGGGGACGACGCCGGCCCGCTTCCGCCGTGATCAACGTCGCTGAAGCGCCACCGGTGCTGCATCGTTTATGTATCGGTTGTAGTGTTCGTGGGGAGCGGTTCAGCCTGCAGCCGTCGTGCCTCGATCCCGCAGCCCCCACCCGGGCTGCCGTGGGCCCGGACCGGCGTCCGGCCTCACGGTGTTTTTCGCCGAGGAGGCCTTCAGCGATGCTCATCCCCGCCCCGCGGACCCACCCGTCCGCAACCTTCGAAGTGACCACGACGGCCGAAGCGACCGTGGTGACCGCGGCCGGCGAACTCGATTTGGCCGTCACCGACCGCCTCACGACCTTGCTGCACCGAGAAATCCTCCTGACGCCGCGGGCGTTGGTGTTCGACGCGTCGGCGGTGACGTTCTGCAGTGCTCGTGTGCTGACGATCCTGCTCGACGCGGCGGTGGCCGGGGTGCCGTTCGCGGTCGCCGGGCGGTGCCGGGCTTTGCTGCGGCCGATCACCGCTTTGGGTTTGGAGCTTCAGCTGCCGGTGCATTGGAGTGTGGGGGAGGCCTTGGCCTGGTTGGAGTTGGCGCCGCGGTTGCCTTGAGTTTTGGGCTTTCGTGATCATCCTTTCGTGTGATGAACATGCGTTCGTCCGCCGGTAATCTTGGGGTGTGGACAGCGATGCGGTGGTTCGAGCGGATGCGGTGGCCCTGGCCGACCGCATCTCCGCGCTGCTCACTGTGGTGCGGTCCGCCGAGGCTGAGATCGGTGCGCTGCTGATGGAAATCGAGTCGCGCGGGGTCATGGAACTCTTCGGATATCGTTCTGCGGCAAGGTTGTTCGAGCATCTGGCCGATGTGCCCAAGGCTGCCGCCGAGTCTGTGGTGAAACGGGCCCGAGCCCTTGTGCCAGGCCGGAGTCTCGACGGCACACCCGTTCCCGCTGTTGCTCCCGCCACCGGCGCGGCTGCCTCGGATGGCCGGTTGAGCACCCCGATGATCGACACGATCGTCGGAGTGCTGGGGCAGGTTCCGCTCGAGCACCGCGACGATGCCGAACAGCATCTGCTGTCCTTCGCCGCCGGCGCCGGGCACAAGCAGGTCGCTGCGTTGGGTGCGCGGATCCTGGCGCACCTCGACCCCGACGGCGCCGAACCCGACACCACCGAACCGGCCACTCCTTCGCGCGAGCTGTCGTTGCGTCGCAAGAGAACCGGGGTGTGGGAGCTGAACGGCCGTTTCGACGACGAGACGGGCTCCCGCGCCAGTGCCCTCCTGGACTCCCTCGCCCAACGCCGAACCACCGAGGAAGGCCCCGACCTGCGTTCCCCGCTGGAACGCTACGGCGACGCCTTCTCCGACGCGATCGACCTGGCGCTGAACTCCCCCGATCTGCCGATGCAGGCGGGCGAGCGAGCGCACGTGATGGTGGCGGTGTCGTTGCAGGACCTGAAGTCCGGCATCGGCCAGGCGACTCTCGGCGGCATCGCGACCACGCCCAAGCCGCGCGCCGGTCGGGCCACCCTCGGCGATCTCGGCAGTATCTCCGCGGCCGAAGCCCGATTCCACGCCTGCGACTGCATGCTCATCCCCGCAGTCCTAGGCACCAAGAGCGAACCCCTCGACCTCGGCCGCCAACGCCGCCTGATTTCCCCCGGACTTCGTCGCGCGTTGTACCTTCGCGACCGCGGCTGCGCGTTCCCGGGCTGCCACCGCCCGCCCCGGCACTGCCAAGGCCACCACATCCGCCACTGGGCAGACGGCGGCCCCACCGACCTCGGCAACCTGGTCTTGATGTGCGCCCACCACCACCGGCTCCTGCACCGCTCCGGCTGGCAAGTCCGCATCGCCGCCGACGGCCTCCCAGAGTTCCTTCCCCCGGTGTTCCTGGACAAACGCCGAAAACCCAGGCGCAACAACCTCCACCAACCCCTGCCCTTCGCGGCATAGACAACCGAACACGGGAAAGGCCCGCAGCCACCGGCTACGGGCCTACACCCACGTCCCGAGCAATCTGCTTCCGCACCCGGCACCAGCCGGACACTGAGACCGCACCAGTGCACTCAACTACGACCGTGCCGTGCAGCCGCCCATCGCAGCGCGACTGCAGGCCCACGCAACGCGCGCCCAGCTACCCGGCCGAACACTCCACCCGGGCCCACACCAGTTTCCCCGCGTCATCACGGCTCACACCCCAGTCAAGGCAAAGCTGATTCACCAGCAACAACCCCCGCCCACCACCGTTGTCGGGCGCCCGCATCCGGGGCTCTCCACCCCCCACGTCCGCCACCGCCACCGTCACCTCGCAGGGGTCGTGGCCCTGGTGGATCCGCAGCTGCCGTGGGCCGCCGCCGTGGACGTACGCGTTCTCCAGTAACTCTCCGACCACGATCAGCGTGTCGATCAAGTCCGGCTCGCGCAGCTTGGCCAGCTTCCTCTCCGCCCACCTGCGGGCGGCCGTCAGCCCCGTCCGGTCGATGCCGGTGACGTTCAAAATCTGCCACCCCGCCTCGTCGGCTCCACTTCCGCTCACGCGACTCCTCCTACCGCCGCGCTTCCCCACGAGCGCGGCACCGTCCGGGTGGGGCTTACCCGGATCGGGCGCGTTTACGCGTGGCGTTAGGGGGCTTTAGGGGTCGTTGGCCGGCGCTTCCGCTGGCTAGCTTGGCCGGGAGGTGCCTCCGACACGGGAAGGACGGTGGGACGACATGGTCGCCCCCGTGGACAACACCGACGAGAGCTGGTTCCGCCGGTTCGCGGCCTCACCCGAAGCCAAAGCGCGGCTTGTCTGCCTGCCGCACGCCGGCGGGTCGGCTCCCTTCTACTTCCCGGTCGCCAAGGCGCTCGCGCCGGACGTCGAGGTGCTGGCCGTCCAGTACCCGGGGCGGCAGGATCGGCGGCACGAACCCTTCCTGACCAGCATCGACGCCATGGCCGACCGGGTCGCCGACCTGCTCCGGAACCACGCCGACCGGCCGCTCGCGCTGTTCGGGCACAGCATGGGCGCGATGGTCGCCTACGAGACCGCCCGGCGCCTCGAACGGGCCGGAACGAAAGTGGCCGCGCTGTTCGTCTCCGGGCGGCGCGCTCCCTCGCGGGTGCGGGACGAGAGCGTGCACACCCGGACCGATGACGGCGTCATCGCCGAACTGCGGCGGCTCAGCGGCACCGAGGCGGACCTGCTCGGCGACGACGAAGTCGTCCGCATGATCTTGCCGGTCGTGCGCAACGACTACCGGGCCGTCGAGACCTACCGGTACGTCCCGGGCGACCCCCTGACCGCGCCCATCGTGGCCTTCACCGGCACCGACGACCCCATGGCCACCGTCGACGAGGTCGCCTCCTGGGCCGACCACACCGCCGGCGGTTTCGACCTGGTCGAGCTCGCCGGTGGGCACTTCTTCCTCACCCGCCACCAGGGCGTCATCCTGCGCCGACTGGCCGACGAGCTGGGAGGCGTCCGTGTCTGAAACGTTCGCCAACCGGCTCACCGAACTGCGGGAGATCAAGGACGCCGCGCGCCGCGGGCCCGACGACGCCGCCACGCGGCGCCAGCACGACCGCGGCAAGCTGACCGCGCACGAACGGATCGAGCTGCTGCTCGACCCGGGCTCGTTCACCGAGCTCGAAGCGCTGCGCCGGCACCGGGCCACCGGGTTCGGCCTCGAACAGCGCCGCCCGCACTCCGACGGCGTCGTCTGCGGCTGGGGCACGGTCGACGGCCGGACGGTCTTCGTCTACGCCCACGACTTCCGGATCTTCGGCGGCGCGCTCGGCGAGGCGCACGCGCAGAAGATCCACAAGGTGATGGACCTCGCCGAGGCCGCGGGCGCGCCGCTGGTTTCGCTCAACGACGGCGCCGGTGCCCGGATCCAGGAGGGCGTCACGGCGCTCGCCGGCTACGGCGGCATCTTCCGCCGCAACACCCGGTGTTCCGGAGTCATCCCGCAGATCTCCGTGATGCTCGGCCCGTGCGCGGGCGGCGCGGCGTACTCGCCCGCGTTGACCGACTTCGTGTTCATGGTCCGCGAGACCTCGCAGATGTTCATCACCGGGCCCGACGTCGTCCAGGCGGTGACGGGCGAGGAGATCACGCAGAACGGCCTCGGCGGCGCCGACGTGCACGCGGAGACCTCCGGCGTCGCCGCGTTCGCCTACGACGACGAGGCCACCTGCCTGGCCGACGTCCGGTACCTGCTGTCCCTGCTGCCGGCCAACAACAACGAGGCCCCGCCGCACGTGCCGGCCGCCGACCCGCCCGGCCGCCGCACCGACCGGCTGCTCGACGTCGTGCCCACCGACCCGGCCCGCGCCTACGACATCTGCGACGTGCTCGCGGAGATCGTCGACGACGGCGAGTTCCTGCAGGTGCACGCCGGCTGGGCGGCCAACGTCGTGTGCGCGCTCGCGCGTCTGGACGGCCACGTCGTCGGCATCGTCGCGAACCAGCCCGCCGTCCTCGCCGGGGTGCTCGACATCGAGGCGAGCGAGAAGGCCGCCCGGTTCGTGCAGACCTGCGACGCGTTCAACATCCCGCTCGTGACGCTGGTGGACGTCCCCGGCTTCCTGCCCGGCGTCGACCAGGAGCACGGCGGGATCATCCGGCACGGCGCGAAGCTGCTCTACGCCTACTGCAACGCCACCGTGCCGCGGGTGCAGGTGATCCTGCGCAAGGCCTACGGCGGCGCGTACATCGTGATGGACTCGCGGTCGATCGGCACCGACGTCTCGCTGGCGTGGCCGACGAACGAGATCGCCGTGATGGGCGCCGAGGGCGCCGCGAACGTGATCTTCCGCCGCGAGATCCAGGCGGCCGACGACCCGGAAACCGTGCGGGCGCAGAAGATCAAGGAGTACCGCACCGAGCTGATGCACCCGTACTACGCGGCCGAGCGCGGCCTCGTGGACGACGTGATCGAGCCGGGCGAGACGCGCGAGCTGCTGATCCGCTCGCTCGCGATGCTGCGCACCAAGCACGCCGACCTCCCGGCGCGCAAGCACGGGAACCCGCCGGTCTGATGACCGGACCGGTGGTGCACGTCCTGCGCGGCGCACCTGACGACACCGAGCTGGCGGCGCTGATCGCGGTCTTGGCCGCGGTCGGCGCCGAACCGGCCGAGCCGGAACCGCAGGCGCCCGCGCGGCCACGACCACGGACCCGGTACCAGCCGGCGACGAGCTGGCGCACCCGCCGCTGAGCGCGAGTGGTCGTGAGTGGGAACAGGGTTAGAACACTGTTTCCCACTCACGACCTCAGGTGCGCACGGCGGTACTGTCCAAATAGGTCAGCACCGCGCGGATGCGGCGGTTCTCGTCCCGGCTGGCCTCCAGGCCGAGCTTCGCGAAGATGTTGCCGATGTGGTTCTCCACGGCTCCCTGGGTGATCACCAGCGCCTTCGCGATGGCGACGTTCGACAGACCCTGCGCCATCACCCCCAGCACCTCCGTTTCGCGGGCGGTGAGGGCGTCGAGCGGGTCGCGGCGGCTGCGGGCGAGCATCTGGGCGACGACGTCGGGGTCGATCGCGGACCCGCCGCCGGCCACGCGCCGGACGGCCTCGAGGAAGTCGGCGACGTCGGCGACCCGTTCCTTCAGCAGGTAGCCGACCCCGGACGTGCCCTCCGCGATCAGGTCCACGGCGTAGCTGCCCTCCACGTACTGCGACACCACCAGCACCGGCAGGCCCGGGATCTCCTTGCGCGCGGCCAGTGCCGCGCGCAGGCCCTCGTCCGTGAACGTCGGCGGCATCCGCACGTCCGCGATGACCAGGTCCGGCCGGTGCTCGCGGACCGCGACGAGCAGGGCGTCACCGTCCGCGACGGCGGCCGCGGTCTCGATGCCGACGTCGGCGAGCAGGCTCTGCACGCCGGCGCGCAGCAGCACGGAGTCTTCGGCGATCACGACGCGCATTTCGCAGCTCCTGAGTACTCGGGCGGGTTCACCAGCGGACGGGAAGGTCGGCACGCACCACGGTGGGACCGCCGACCGGGCTGACCACGGTGAGCACGCCGTCGATGGTGGCGGCCCGGTCGGTGAGGCCGGACAGCCCGCCACCGGGACGCACGGACGCGCCGCCGTGGCCGTTGTCGATGATCTCCACGACGACGGTGTCGTCGTCGCGGGTCACGCGCACCGACGCGCGGTCCGCGCCCGCGTGCTTGGCGATGTTGGTGAGGGTTTCGCTGACGATGAAGTACGTCGTGGTCTCGACGGGCGCGGGTGGGCGGGGTTCCACCGCCACCTCGACGTCCACGTGGATCGGCATTCGCGCGGTCAATGCGGACAGCGCCGCGTCCAGGCCGCGGTCCTGCAGCACCGGCGAGTAGATCCCGCGGGCGAGGTCGCGCAGTTCGGACACGGCGAGTTTCGCGTCGGCGTGGGCGGCGCCGATCAGCTCGCGCACGGCGGCGGTGTCGGCGGGAGTGTTCACGTCGAGCTTCAGCTGCGCCCGGCCCAGGCTCATCGCGACGGCCACCAGCCGCTGCTGCGCCCCGTCGTGCAGGTCGCGTTCGATGCGCTTGCGCTCGGCCTCCACGGCGTCGACGCCGCGGGCCCGCGAGTCCTTCAGCTGCCGGGTGCGGGCCTCCAGCTGCGCTGTCCGGTTCGGCCCGAGCATCGACAGCGTCAACGCACCGTGCAGCGCCCCGATCCGCGGTGCCACGAAGATGCCGAACGGCGGCACGGCCACGGACACGATCCCGGCCACGAACTCGACGATGCCCAGCGGGAGCGCGAGCAGCGCGTAGATCAGCTCGCGCCACAGGATCGGGTCCACGAGCCGGGTCTGCCACGTCTGCAGCAGCCCGGCGCGGCGCGGCAGCCGGCGGGGCGCCGGGATGTCGACGCCGAGCATGGTGCGCACCCAGCCGCGTTCCAGATCGGCCAGGCCGCGCACCAGCGAGGTGGCGGTGATCAGGATCGGGATGCCGATCCACAGCATGGTGGTCGCGATGCCGAGCACGGTCAGGGTGAGCACGAGCACGAACGCGACGATCCGGAGCGGGAAGCTCGAGATGAGGAAGCCGATGGTGCGGACGACGCGAGGTCGCCGCGTCACGGGCATCGGGCGATCCGCTCGAGTTCCGGCACGAGGTCGTCCAGCGTCGGGGTGGCCAGCATCTCGTCGCGGACCTCGAGCGCGCAGTCGCGGAAGGACGGTTCGTCCAGCAACCGCTCCAGTCCACTTCGGACGGTGTGCGGGGAGACGTCCTCGAGCTCCACCAGCACGCCGTTGCCGCGCTTCGCCTGGGCGACCGCGGACACCCGCTCGCTCCACGTGGTGCCCGGGATCACGAGCTGGGGGACGCCGTTGACCACCGCGTTGCCGATGGTCGCGCCACCGCCCTGGTGCACGATGGCCGAGCAGCTCGCGAGCAGTTCGTTCATCGGCACGAAGTCCACAGCGCGCACGTTGTCCGGGACCTTGTCCACCGACGCGAGCTGCTCCGCGTTGAGCGTCGCGATCACTTCGACGTCGAGGTCGGACAGGCCGTCGAGCAGAGCGGAGACCGAGGCCTCCTCCGCGCCGAGGGTCTGCCGGTTGGAGATGCCCAGGGTCAGCAGCACGCGCGGGCGCGACGGCGGTTCGACCACCCAGCGCGGCAGCGCCATCGGCTTGTTCAACGGCACGAACCGCGCCGGGAGGTAGTCGACGTCGACGCCGTCGTACCGGAGGTAGGACGGGTGGCAGTCGATGGTCTTGACGCCGTAGCGCAAGTTCTCGTGGTACTCCGCGCCGAAGCGGCCCACCTCGGCCGACATCCACTCCACGAACGGGTCCGGGCCGGTGTCCTCGGGCCGGCTCGCGCGCAGGTCCCGGTACTGCGCGCCGATCCGCGCCGTCTGGTCCGCCGCGTACATCATCCGCAGGTGGGGGACGCCGACGGCCTGCGCGACGATCGGCGCGGCGTAGAGCAGCGGGTCCCACACGACGAGGTCCGGCCGCCACTGCCGGGCGAACCGGACGAGCTCGTTGAGCAGCGGTTCCGGCGTGTTCCAGCGGAAGACGTCCACCCAGCCGTCGTAGACGGTCCGCACGTACTCCTCGGTGTAGCGCTCCGGACGGCTTTCGGAGAGCTGGTGCTCGCCGTGCGTGGTGTCGTCGCCGTCGATGCTGAGCCGCCGGTGGTGGGCGATGTCGAGGTCTTCGCCGAACCACATCGCGTCGAGGCCGGTCTCGGTGAACGGCTGGACCTCACGCGGGTTGCGCTGGCCGACGAACCGCACCTCGTGCCCGGCGGCGGCCAGCGCCCAGCCGACCGGGGCCATGCTGTAGACGTGCGTCCTCGTCGGGAAGACCATCAACATGACGCGCACAACACACACTCCGATGCCGGTGGCGGGAACCATTGCTGCTTACAAGAAAGCTAGCCGCCGCGTGCCGTCCGGCCGACCCGGCAATCCGGCGGTAGGGGTCCGCGACCCCTGTTCCGGCCGGGAAACCTTCCCCTGGGCACGGCCGGCGCGATAGTGAGTTCACTGGTACTTAGCTCGGCTTTAGACGCCCCTTAGGGGCTGGTGGCAGCGCTCCCGCGACGGCTAGACATGAAGGTGGTTCCGGCCGTGCAGAAGCCGGACGAGGGAACGGACGAGGTGAATGAGCATGGCCGTGGCACCCATCACGAAAGGCTGGGTTCCCTTCGGCGGGTACCGCACCTGGTACCGGGTCACCGGCGTCGCCGGCGGTGAGCTGCCTGCCGTCGTCGTGGTGCACGGCGGCCCGGGGAGCACGCACGACTACCTGCTGAACCTCTGCTCGCTCGCCGAGCACGGGTACCCGGTGGTGCACTACGACCAGCTGGGCAGCGGCGGTTCGACGCGGCTGCCGGGCAAGGACGCGGGCTTCTGGACCCCCGAGCTGTTCGGTGACGAGCTGGACAACCTGGTGCAGCACCTGGGCATCGACGACAATTACGTCCTCTTCGGACAGTCATGGGGCGGCCTGGTCGTCGCGCGGCACGCCGCGCAGCGCCCGGACGGCCTGCGGGGGCTGGTGATCGCCGACTCACCGGCGTCCTACCCGCTGTGGCGCCAGGAGATGGACGTGCTGCGCGCGCAGCTCCCGCCCGGTGTGGACGCCGCGCTGCGGGCGCACGAAGCCGACGGCACCACCGACGCGCCGGAGTACTTCGAGCTGATGCGCGCGTTCTACGACCGGCACGTCTGCCGCGTGCTGCCGTGGCCCGCCGACTACCTGGCCTCCTTCATGGAGATGGCCGACGACAACACCGTCTACGCGTCGATGAACGGCCCGAGCGAGTTCACGGTCACCGGCACTCTCAAGGACTACTCGGTGGTCGACTACCTCGAAGACATCGAAGCGCCGACCCTGCTCGTGACCGGGCGCCACGACGAAGCCACGCCCGTGACGGTCCAGCCGTACTTCGACCGGATCCACGACGTGCGCTGGGAGATCTTCGAGGACTCCAGCCACGTCCCGCACCTCGAGGAACCCGACCGGTTCCGCGAAGTCCTGCTGGGTTTCCTGCAGGACGTCCACCCCACCGCGCCCGGACACCGGGCCGCCGCACGAGAGGTCGTCAGCCATGGATGAGGCTACCCGGCCGGGGTCGGCGGTCGTCTTCCCCGGAATGAGCCCGTGCCGCTTCGCCGACTTCGGCAAGTTCCTGCTCATCAACCCCCTCGCCCGCCGGCTGATCGGGGAGGCGAACGACCGGCTGGGCTACTCGCTGATCGACCGCTTCCGCGAAACCGAAGGCGACTACTCCGAGTACGCCCAGGTCGGCTTCATGCTCACCTGCGTCGCGCTGGCCGAATGGGCCGAGCAGGAACACGGGATGAGCCCCGACTGCTGCGCCGGGCCGAGCTTCGGCGAAAAGCCGGCCAGCGTGTACTCCGGTTCGCTCACCTTCCCGGACGCGGTGTGGATGACCGCGGAGCTCGCCCGCTGCCTCGCCGAGTTCTTCGCGACCGAGTACACCGACGTGGTGACGCACTCGTTCGTCCGCACCCCGGAGGAGAAGCTCACGGGCGCGCTGTCCGAGCTGACCGACCGGGGCGAGTGGTTCGACATCTCGTGCTACATCGATCACGACTTCTTCATGGTTTCCCTGCGTGAGCGGAACCTCGACTGGCTCAAGCAGACGGTGCGGAGCATGGGCGGGCTGTCCCTCTACACGATGCGCCCGCCGTTGCACTCGCAGGCGTTCGGCGCGCTGCGCCGCAAGGCGGAGGACGAGGTGATCGGCGGCCTGACCTTCCACGACCCGCTGCTGCCGATCGTGGCCGACCAGGACGGCGCGATCCTCCGCACCGGCGAGCAGGTCCGCACGATGCTGCTCGACAGCATCGTGAAACCGCTGCGCTGGCCGGACGTCGTGGCGTCGATGGCCGGGCTCGGGGTGCGCAAGCTCTGGGTCGCGGGGCCGGACACGCTGTTCGGG
Organism: Amycolatopsis sp. cmx-4-37; assembly: GCA_049998055.1. GTDB lineage: Bacteria > Actinomycetota > Actinomycetes > Mycobacteriales > Pseudonocardiaceae > Amycolatopsis. The sequence continues at coordinate 143,385 of JAEBEK010000002.1, forward strand.
CGCGTCCGCGTCACCACGAGCCGGTTCGAGGTGGTCACGGTGAACCCGCGCATGGCCCTGCAACCCCGCCGCCGGGGCGCAGGACCCACGCGCGTCAGCTAGCGGGCTGCAGGGCGGCCAGCGTGGTCCACAGCCGGCCGGGGTTCTCGAACGTCTCCAGGTTCAGGGCGTCGTCCTCGAACCGCACGTTGTAGCTCTGCTCCAGCACGGAGAGCAGCTCCACGGTGGCGAGCGAGTCCAGCCCGTACTCCCGCAGCGGCGTCTCGGCGGTCAACGCCTCCTCGGCGGGCAGGAACGGGAGGTACGAGCGCAGCGTCTCGTCGAAAGTGCTGTCCCACATGGCTACTCCGGATCGCTAGGTTGGGATCTACCGAGAGGAAACCGACCGCCCGGTTCTGTTTTGGACTCTACCGCGCGTCGCCGTCCCGGATCGACGCACCGGCACCCCTATTTCAACGCGGAGGACGACGATGGACACGGCTCTCACCAGTGGGCTGCACACGCGGTTCCTACGCGGCCTCGAGCGCTCCGGCGGCGGCGTGGCCGTCCACGTGGGCGACCAGGCCCTGACCTACGAGCGGCTGCACGAGCTGGCCCTGCGGTGGGGCGGCGAGCTGGCCGAGCGCGGCGCCCGCACCGTAGGGGTGCTGGCGGGCAAGGGGGTCACGGCTTACGCGGGGATCCTCGCCGGGCTGTACGCCGGCGCGACGATCGTCCCGCTGCGCCCGGACTTCCCCGCGGCGCGGACCGCGCAGATGGTCGAGGCCGCCGGGGTCGACGTGCTCGTCGCGGACGAACGCGGTCTCGCGGTGGCGCCGGAGGGAGTTCCGGTGCTGGGCGAGACGCGGGCTTCGCAGGCTTTGTCGGCGCCGCTGGCGCCTTCGTCGGACACCGCTTACGTCCTGTTCACCTCGGGCTCGACCGGGCGGCCGAAGGGCGTGCGGATCGGCCGCGCGGCGCTCGACCACTACTTCGGCCTGCTCGACTCCCGCTACGACTTCACCCCGGACGACGTCTTCTCGCAGACGTTCGACCTGAACTTCGACTGCGCGATGTTCGACCTGTTCTGCGCGTGGGGCGCGGGCGCGCCGGCGGTCGTGCTGCCGGGCGGGGCGTACCGGAACCTGCCGCGGTTCGCGGCCGAGCGCGGGCTCACCGTGTGGTTCTCCACGCCGAGCGCGATCGACCTCGTCCGGCGCACCGGCGGCCTGACGCCGGGCGCGCTGCCCGGGCTGCGGTGGAGCTTCTTCGCGGGCGAGGCGCTGACCGTCCGCGACACGGCCGACTGGCGCGCCGCGGCGTCGTCGTCGATCGTGGAGAACCTGTACGGCCCCACCGAGCTGACGGTGACGGTGTCGGGGTACCGCTGGGACGACGAGGTGACGCCGCGGATCGCGGTGAACGGCGTGGTGCCGATCGGGCAGGTGCACGCGGGCCACGACCACGTCCTGCTGGGGGACGATCCCGACGAGGGCGAGCTGTGCATCGCGGGGCCGCAGATGACCCCGGGCTACCTGGACCCGGCCGACGAGCGGGGCCGGTTCCTGGACCGCGACGGCAAGCGCTTCTACCGCACGGGTGACCGCTGCCGCCGGCTCGACGACGGCCTGGCCTACCTGGGCCGGCTGGATTCCCAGGTCCAGGTGCTGGGCTGGCGCATCGAGCTGACGGAGGTCGAGCACGCCCTGCGCGACTGCGGCATCCAGGACGCGGTGGTGCTGGGGGTGGCCGGGGAGGCGGGGACCGAGCTGTTCGTCTTCTACACGGGCGGGGAACGGCCGGTGCTGGAAATGGTGCGCGCGTTGCGGGCGGTGCTGCCGGAGGGCGTGATCCCGCGGCACTACCGGCACGTCGAGGAGTTCCCGCTGAACTCCAACCGCAAGATCGACCGCAAGACCCTGGCCGCCCGCGCGGCCGATCTCCTGGCCAGGGGTTAGGGGCCGTTAGGGGTGTGGATCAGCAGGTCGGCGCGGTTAGCTTTCGAAACGTCTCCAGGTGTGTGTCTTCCACGCCGGCACGGTGATCCTTCGAGTCCTTACGGAGTGGCAGTCGTGAACGATTCCTTGGTCCATTCTCTACTCGACGCCGCGGCGGCCGACGCGGCCGGGGCGTCTGCGGTCCGCGACCGCGCCGGTGCGTGGACCTACGCGGAGCTCGACGCGTGGAGCCACGCCGTCGCCGCGGTGCTCGCGCGCCGCGGGGTCGGGCACGCCGACCGCGTCGTCGTGCAGCTGCCCACCGATCGCGCGCTCGTCGCCCTCTTCTACGGCACTTCCCGCCGTGGTGCGGTGTTCGTGCCGATCAACCCGGCGATGAAGAAGTTCCACTTCGACTCCGTCGTGGCCAACGCCGAACCCGTGCTGGTGCTGACGCCCGAGGCGTTCGGTCCCTTTTGGACCGAGGTCGAGGCGGCCCGCGGTGCGACAGCGGAAGCCGTTGAGGTGAGCGAGGACGACATCGCCGTCCTCGTCTACACCTCCGGCAGCACCGCCGCGCCGAAGGGCGTGATCGGCCCGCACCGCCAGGTCACCTTCGCCACCCGCGCGATCCAGGAAGTCCTCGGCTACCGCCGCGACGACGTCGTGTTCTGCCGGTTCCCGATGTCGTGGGACTACGGCCTCTACAAGGTGCTGATGGCCGCGGTCGGCCGCAGTGAGATCGTGCTCGCCGACGCCGAGTCGGACCTGCGGCTGCTGCAGCGGATGCGCGAGGTCGGCGCCACCGTCGTGCCGATCGTCCCGTCGCTGGCCACCATGATCGCCACGCTCGCCGCACGCGACATCGAGCCCGCCGCGCCGGTGCGGCTGTTCACCAACACCGGCGCGGCCCTGCCCGACGCCACCATCGCGCAGCTGCGAGCCGCGTTCCCCCAAGCCAAGGTGGTCCGCCAGTTCGGCCAGACCGAGTGCAAGCGGATCACGATCATGCCACCGGACGAGGACACCGAGCGCCCCGGTTCGTCCGGGCTGCCGCTGCCGGGCACGTCCGTGCTGATCCTCGCCGCCGACGGCACCGAGCTGCCGGCCGGGGACATCGGCGAGATCGTCGCCGCCGGGCCGCACGTGATGCCCGGCTACTGGCGGGCGCCCGAGATCTCCGCCCGCGCCTTCCGCCGCGACGAGACGACCGGCGAGCTGCGCCTGCACACCGGCGACTACGGCCGCCTCGACGCCGACGGCTACCTCTACTTCGAAGGCCGCCGCGACGACATGTTCAAGCGCAAGGGCATCCGGATGTCCACTTTGGAAATTGAAGCAGCCGCGATGGACATCCCCGGCGTCCGCGCGGCGGGCGCGATCCCGCCGAGCGACGCGCGGGACCTCGCCATCTGCGTCGAGACCGATCTGCCGCCCACGACCGTGCTGCGCGAGCTGGCCAAACGGCTGGAGCCGCAGAAAGTCCCATCGCTGTGCCACGTCGTCGAAGAGTTCCCGCTCACGGCGCACGGCAAGAACGCCACGAAGGAACTCGCCCTGCTCGTGGAAGGGGCCCGCAAATGAGCATCGACATCGCCGGTGAACACGGCACACCCACCTACGTCTACGACCTCGACGTCGTCGCCGAGTCGCGCGACCAGCTCTTCGGCCTGCTGCCCGAAGGCTTTCAGCTGTTCTACGCGCTGAAGTCCAACCCCCATCCCGAAATCGCCCGCGAGCTGCGCCGCGGTGGCTGCCGCGCGGAGATCAGCTCCACCGGCGAGCTGGCCAACGCGCTGCAGGCGGGCTTCGACCCGGCCGGGATCCTCTACACCGGACCCGGCAAGACGGACGGGGAGCTCGAGCACGCGATCGCCACCGGCGTCCGGCTGTTCTCCGTCGAGTCGCTGACCGACCTGCAGCACGTCGGGGCCGCCGCGGTGAAGCACGGCGTCACCGCGTCCGCGCTGCTGCGGGTGAACACCACCGCGAGCAGCGGCGGCACCGGCATCCGGATGATGGGCCGCCCGTCGCAGTTCGGCATCGACGCCGAGACGCTGCCCGAGATCATGCCCGCGCTCCAGGCGGTGCCCGGCGCCCGCGTGGTCGGCGCGCACTTCTTCACCATGAGCAACGCCCAGGACGAAGACGCCCTGCTGGGGGAGTACGAGTTCGTGCTCACCTCGGCCGCGAAGCTGCGCGACGAGGTCGGGCTGCCGCTGGAAGTCCTCGACATCGGCGGCGGGTTCTCCTCGCCCTACGCTGTTCCGGGCCCCCGCACCGACTACCCGAAGCTGCGCTCGGGCCTCGAGACGCTGCTCGACCTGCACCTGCCCGAGTGGCGCGACGGCGGGATCGAGCTGGCCTGCGAGTCGGGCCGCTACCTGTCCGGCAGCTGCGGTTCGCTGCTGGCCGGCGTGGTGAACGTCAAGGAAAGCCGCGGCAGCCGGTTCGTCGTCCTCGACGCCGGGATCAACGTCGTCGGCGGGCTGTCCGGGATCGGCAGGCTGCTGCCCGCGGCCGTCGGCATCGAAGAAGCCGGCGACGCGACGGGCAGCCTGGTCGGTCCACTGTGCACTCCCGGCGACTCGCTCGCCAAGGCGGCGAAGCTGCCCGAGCTGGCGCCCGGTGACGTCGTCACCGTGCCCAACGTCGGCGCCTACGGCGTCACCGCGAGCCTGATCAGCTTCCTCGGCCGGCCCGCGCCGACGGAGGTCGTGGTGCGCGGCGACGAGGTCGTCTCGGTGTCGCGCCTGGACTACCAGCGCGTCTACGAGGTTTCGCCATGACGGAAGAACTGCACACCTACGCCGGTGGGGTCGTCACCGAGCCGTCCCGGCGGACGGTGATCGTCAGCAGCATGGCCTCGGACTCGCACACGTGGAACCTGGTCTACCTCGAGCTGCTCGTCGGCGAACTCGGCTTCGACGTGGTGAACCTCGGCGCGTGCGTGCCCGACGAGCTGCTGGAGTCGGAGTGCCTGAGCCGGCGCCCGTCGATGCTCGTGCTGAGCAGCGTCAACGGCCACGGCCACCAGGACGGCCTGCGCGTGATCCGGCGGCTGCGCGCCTTCCCCGAGCTGCGCGCGATGCCGGTGGTGATCGGCGGCAAGCTCGGCGTCGGCGGGGCGCTGACCGCGGAGGAGACCGCCCAGCTGCTGCTCGCCGGGTTCGACGCGGTGTTCGACGACCAGCAGGGCGCGGCGTCGTTCCGCCGGTTCGCCGCGACGCTGGCGGCCGGTGCCACCCAGGTGGAGGCGTGAGCTTCGAAGAGTTCGTCGCGCGACGGCACGCCGCCGGCGAGCTTGTCGTCCAGCCTCGCATGGGTTTCGCCGATCCGGCCGTGATGCGTGCCGGGCTGGCCGCGACCAAGAGCGCGGCCGCCGCGACCGTCGGCACCGTCACCCTCGACAGCTACACCCGCGTCTGCGACACCGAGTCCGTGGCGCACGCGCTGCGCAACGGGCTCGCCCTCAACGGCTACCCGATCGTCAACCACCCGGCCGAGGTCACGCGCGCGATGCTCGACGGCCTCGAAGGCCCGGACTTCCCGGTGCAGGTGCGGCACGGTTCGGCGCGGCCCGCGGACATCTTCCGCGCCATGATCGCCGCCGGCCTGCACGCCACCGAGGGCGGCCCGGTCTCCTACTGCCTGCCCTACAGCCGGACGCCGCTGGATGAGAGCGTGCGCAACTGGGCGCACTGCTGTGACCTGCTGCTGGACGCCGAACACCCGGGCGGGCGGCCGCACCTGGAGACGTTCGGCGGCTGCATGATGGGCCAGCTCTGCCCGCCGAGCGAGCTGGTGGCGCTGTCCGTGCTGGAGGCGTTGTTCTTCTACCGCAAGGGCGTGCGCAGCATCTCGGTGAGCTACGCGCAGCAGACCAGCATGGCGCAGGACCAGGAAGCGGTTTCCGCGTTGCGCCGGCTGTGCGCCGAGCTGCTGCCCGAGGCCACCTGGCACGTCGTGATCTACGCCTACATGGGCCTCTTCCCGCGCACGTCGGAAGGCGCGCGGGGCCTGCTCGGGACGGCGGCCGAGCTGGCCGTGAGCACCGGGTCGGAACGGCTGATCGTCAAGACCACCGCCGAGGCCCACCGGATCCCGACCGTCGCCGAGAACGTCGCGGCGCTGGAGCACGCGGGCGCGGCGGCGCGGGCGGTCACCGAAAAGGCCGTCGTGGACGCCGACAACCAGGTCTACCGCGAGGCCCTCGCGCTCGTCGACGCCGTGCTGAACAGCCACGCCGACCTCGGCCGCGCGATCGTGGTCGCGTTCAAGCGCGGCCTGCTCGACGTCCCGTACTGCCTGCACCCGGACAACGCCGGGCAGGCACGCAGCTACCTCGACCCGACGGGCCGGCTCGGCTGGTCGGAGCTCGGATCGCTGCCGCTGCACCACGTGGTGGAGCGCCGCCACGTGGACCGGATCACCTCGTCGACGCTGATGTCGGCGCTTTCCCACATCCAGAACGCCTACGACGCCGAGGCGCTGGAACAACCGATGAGAGCGATTGGGGGCGAGTCGTGACGAGTTCACGCCGGACAGTCCGTGCGTATCCGTTCGACATGCACGAGATCTCCGTTTCCGAGCAGTACCACATCCTGCAACGCGAAGAGCCGATGAGCCGGGTGCAGATGCCCTTCGGCGAACCGGCCTGGCTGGCGACGAAGTACGCCGACGTCAAGCTGGTGACGACCGACCCGCGGTTCAGCCGGGAGCTCGCCCAGGGCCTCGACCAGCCGCGGATGCGCCGTCAGCAGATGGGCGACGGCATCATGGGGATGGACCCGCCGGACCACTCCCGCCTGCGCCGCCTGGTGAGCAAGGCGTTCACCGCGCGCCGGCTCGAGCAGCTGCGCGACGGCGTGAAGGACCTGGTCAACAGCCTGCTCGACGACATGCAGGCGCACGGCGACAGCGCGGACCTGGTCGAAGAGCTGGCCCGGCCGCTGCCGGTCACCGTGATCTGCGACCTGCTCGGGGTGCCGAAGGAAGACCACAAGATCTTCAGCGAGTGGACCCAGGCCCTGGTCAGCGACGCGACGGCGAAGGGCGATGTGCTCGACGTCTACGGCGACAAGCTGGACGAGTACGTGGCCGGGCTGGTGGCCCAGCGGCGTGAGGAGCCGACCGACGACCTGCTCGGCGCGCTCGTCTACGCCCGCGACGCCGGCGACAAGCTGACCGAGAACGAGCTGATCGCGATCGCCGGCGCCGGCCTGCTCACCGGCGGGGTGGAGACGGTTTCCACGGCGCTGCCCAGCTTCGTCTTCACGCTGCTGACGCAGCCCGAGCTGCTGGCCCAGCTGCGGGCGAACCCGGACCTGATGCCGACGGCGATCGAGGAGCTGCTGCGGTACGTGCCGATCAACACCGCGGCGATGTTCGCGCGGTACGCCACCGAGGACATCCGCTTCGGCGACGTCGTGGTGCGCGCGGGCGACCCGGTGCTGCCGGCGCTGCACGCGGCCAACCGCGACCCGGAGGTGTTCGCCGACCCGGACCGCATCGACCTCACGCGCAGCCCCAACCCACACGTGGCGTTCGGGCACGGCCCGCACCACTGCATCGGTGCGCAGCTGGCCCGGCTGGAGCTGCAGGAGGCGCTGAAGGCGATTCTCGCGCGGTTCCCGGACCTGCGGTTCGCGGACGGGCGCGAGGGCGTGAAGTGGGAGTACGGCGTGATCGTGCGCGGGCCTTCGCAGCTGCGCATCGCGTGGTGACGGTGCGAGTGGTCGTGAGTGAGAAACAGGGTTAGAACACTTTCTCACTCACGACCGCTTCCCGCCCCTAGAAGCGGTTTCAGGGGATCCGGCCGCGCTGCGCGCCGACCTACGATCGAAAAGACGACCTTGAGTGCTGGCTCGCTACAGCGGTGGAGTGCGGAATGCGTGAGTTTGAGACCGAATCGAATCGGGCGTCCGGGTTCGCGGAGCGGCTGACCGACCTGCCCCCCGGTGACCGCGCGGCATTCCTGGGCGACGTCGTCCACGACGCCACGCGGGCCGCGCTCCTGGCGGCCCGGCCGGACGTCCCGGCGGTGCTCGACCCGGAAAAGGCGTTCTCCGACCACGGGTTCGACTCGTTGGCGGCGGTGGAGCTGCACGCGCGGCTCACCGAGGCCACCGGGCTCGAGCTGCCGGTCACCCTGGCCTTCGACCACCCGACGCCGGTTGCCGTCGCGCGCTTCCTGCACGCGGCGGTGTTCGGCGCCGAGGTCGTCCACAGTGGACCCATCGTGACCGGCGACCACGACGAGCCGGTCGCGATCGTCGGCATCGGCTGCCGGTACCCGGGCGGGGCCGCCTCGCCCGAGGACCTCTGGCGGCTCGTGGCCGAAGAAGTGCACACCATCACCGGGTTCCCCACCGACCGCGGCTGGGACCTCGACGGCCTCTACGACCCGGACCCGGACCGCCCGGGCAGCAGCTACGTCACCTCCGGCGGCTTCCTGCCCGACGCGGGCGAGTTCGACGCGGGCTTCTTCGGCATCGCCCCGCGCGAGGCGTCCGCGATGGACCCGCAGCAGCGGCTCGTCCTCGAGACGGCGTGGGAAGCGCTGGAGCGCGCCAAGATCGACCCGACGACGCTGCGCGGCACGCCCGCCGGCGTCTTCATCGGCGCCGAGGCCCAGGAGTACGGCCCGCGCCTGCACGAGGCTCCGGACGGCCTCGACGGATACCTGCTGACCGGTAACGCGCCGAGCGTCGTCTCCGGCCGCGTCGCCTACGCGCTCGGCCTCGAAGGCCCGACGCTGACCGTCGACACCGCGTGCTCCGGCTCGCTCGTCGCGCTGCACCTCGCCGTGCAGGCCCTGCGCCGCGGTGAAACCCCCCTCGCCCTCGCCGGCGGCGTCGCCGTCATGGGCGGGCCCGGCACGTTCACCGCCTTCAGCCGCCAGCGCGGCCTCGCCGAGGACGGCCGCTGCAAGGCCTTCGCCGCGGCCGCCGACGGCACCGGGTTCGCCGAAGGCGTCGGTGTCCTGGTGCTGGAACGGCTGTCCGACGCCGTCGCCAACGGGCACACCGTGCTCGCGATCGTCCGCGGCACCGCCATCAACTCCGACGGCGCCTCCAATGGCCTCACCGCCCCCAACGGCCCGTCCCAGCAGCGCGTGATCCACCGCGCGCTCGCCGACGCGCGGCTCGAAGCGTCCGAAGTGGACGCCGTCGAGGCGCACGGCACCGGTACTAGACTTGGCGACCCGATCGAGGCGCAGGCGCTGCTCGCCACCTACGGCCAAAGCCGTGAGACGCCGCTGTTGCTCGGCTCGATCAAGTCCAACATCGGCCACACGCAGGCCGCGGCCGGGGTCGCCGGCGTGATCAAGATGGTCGAGGCGATCCGCCGCGGCCGGCTGCCGAAGACCCTGCACGTCGACGCGCCGACCCCGCACGTCGACTGGACCGCGGGCGAGGTCGAGCTGCTGACCGAGGCCCGGGAGTGGCCCGCGGTCGAGCGGCCGCGCCGCGCGGGTGTCTCGTCGTTCGGCGTCAGCGGCACCAACGCGCACGTCATCATCGAGCAGGCACCCGAGACCGCCGACGACACCGTCGACACCCAGCCGCTGCCGGTCGTGCCGCTCGTCGTCTCGGGCCGCAGCGAGGAAGCCCTGCGGGCGCAAGCGGGGAAGCTTGTGTCCACTGTGGAGTCCGCGAACCTCACCGAGATCGGCTTCTCGCTGGCCGGGACGCGCGCCGCGCACGACCACCGCGCTGTCGTCGTCGCCGAGAACACCGAGGACGCGATCCGCGGCCTGCGTGCGCTCGCCGAGGGGGAGCAGGACGCGGCCGTCGTCACCGGCGAACGCACGCCGGGCAAGCTCGCGATGCTGTTCAGCGGCCAGGGTTCGCAGCGCCTGGCCATGGGCAAGGAGCTGTACCTGGCCCACCCCGTCTTCGCCGAGGTCTTCGACGAGGTCATCGACCACCTCGACGTGCAGATGGACCGGCCGCTGCGCGACGTCCTCTTCGGCGACGACGCCGAGGAGCTGAACGGCACCCAGTACGCGCAGTGCACGCTGTTCGCGGTCGAGGTCGCGCTCGCGCGGCTGCTGGAGTCGTGGGGCATCAAGCCGGCCGTCCTGCTCGGCCACTCGATCGGCGAGCTGGCGGCCGCGCACATCGCCGGTGTCTGGTCGCTGGAGGACGCCTGCCTGGTCGTCGCCGCGCGGGGCCGCCTCATGCAGGCGCTGCCCGAAGGCGGTTCGATGGTCGCGATCGCCGCGACCGAGGACGAGATCGGCCCGCTGCTCACCGACGGCGTGAGCATCGCCGCGATCAACGGGCCCTCCGCGGTCGTGGTCTCCGGCGAACGCGCCGAGGTCGAATCCGTCGCGTCGGTGTTCCGCCTGCAGGGCCGCAAGACGAGCGAGCTGCGCGTCTCGCACGCGTTCCACTCGCCGCTGATGGAGCCGATGCTCGCCGAGTTCCGGGAGGTCCTGGAGGTCGTCGACTTCGCGGCGCCGTCGATCCCGGTCGTCTCGAACGTCACCGGCCGCCTGGCGACCGCCGAGGAGCTGTGCTCGCCCGGCTACTGGCTCTGGCACGTGCGGCGGGCGGTGCGATTTGCCGACGGCGTCGCCGCGCTCGCCGCGGCCGGCGTCACCACCGCGATCGAGGTCGGCCCGGACGCCGTGCTGGCGGCCATGGCCGCCACCGGCCCGCACGGCGGCGACATCGCCTTCGTCCCCGCGCAGCGCCGCGGCCACGCCGAGGTCCCGGCGCTCGCCGGCGCGCTCGGCCGGCTGCACACCCGGGGCGTGGCGGTCGACTGGACCGCGTTCTTCGGCCCGGCCAACGCGGTCGACCTGCCGACGTACGCCTTCCAGCGCAAGCACTTCTGGCTCACCGCGCCGGCGGCCGGCGACGCGGCCGGCTTCGGCCAGCTCGCCTCCGGCCACCCGCTGCTGGCCGCCGAGATCGGCCTCGCCGACCACGACGGCCTGGTCCTGACCGGCCGGATCGGCCTGCGGTCGCACCCGTGGCTCGCCGACCACACGATCGCGGGCACCGCACTGCTGCCCGGCACCGCGTTCGTCGAGATGGCCCTGCACGCCGCCGAGCGCGCGGGGTGCGACGTCGTCGACGAGCTGACCCTGCAGGCGCCGCTCGCCGTCCCGGACGGCCGGGGCGTCGAGGTGCAGGCCGTGGTCGGCCCGGTCGAGGACGGCCGCCGCACCATCGAGTTCTACTCGCGGACCACCCACGACGTCGCCTGGACCCGCCACGCCGTCGGCGTGCTGGCCGAGGCACCGGTCGCCGAGCCCGCGCCGAGCACCGAGTGGCCGCCGTCCGGCGCCGAGGTCGTCGCCACCAGCGAGCTGTACGAGGAGCTGGCGGCGCAGGGCTACGGCTACGGCCCGCTCTTCCGGGGCCTGCGCACGGCGTGGCGGCGCGACGACGTCGTGTACGCCGAGGTCGCCCTGCCGACGCGGGACGAGGACTTCGGGATCCACCCGGCACTGCTCGACGCGGTCCTGCACGCCACCGACTTCGCTCCGGGCGAGGCGCGGGAGGCCGGCGAGATCCGCCTGCCGTTCGCGTGGACTGGCGTGCGGTTGCACGCTTCCGGCGCGGCCGAGGTGCGGGTGCGGATCACCTCGCCCGCGACCGGCGGTGTCTCCCTGGAGGTCACCGACCCGGCGGGGACGCCGGTGCTGTCGGTGGAGTCGTTCCGCTCCCGTCCGGTCAGCGGCGCCGACCTGGGCCCGCGGGCCCAGGACCTGCTGCACACCGTCGAGTGGACGCCGGTCGCGGCTTCCGACGCCGAGTACGCGGTGACCGAGGTCGCCGAACTCGCCGAGCTGACCGAGGTCCCGGACGCGATCGTCGTGCCGGTCGCGGCGAAGGGCCGGAGCGTTCCGGCCGCGGCCAAGCAGGTCGCCCACCGCGTGCTCGCCGTCGTGCAGGAGTTCCTCGCCGACGAGCGCTTCGCCGAGGCCAAGCTCGTGGTCCGGACTCCCGGCTCGCTGGCCGACTCCGTCGTGCGCGGGCTGGTGCGCTCGGCGCAGGCCGAGAATCCGGGCCGGATCGTCCTGATCGAGGGCGAAACCACCGCGAAGACCCTGGCCACCGCGCTCGCGTCCGGCGAGCCGGAGCTGCGGATCGACGGCGACCAGGTGCGGGCCGCCCGGCTCGTCCGCCTGCTCGCCGACGCCGACGGACCGGCGTGGCGCGCCGAGGGCACGGTGCTGGTCACCGGCGGGACCGGTGGCCTCGGCGCGCAGGTCGCGCGCCACGTCGTCGCGAACCACGGCGTCCGGCACCTGACCCTGCTCAGCCGCCGCGGGATCGACGCGCCGGGCGCGGCCGAGCTGGTCGCCGAGCTGGCCGGGCACGGCGCCACGGCGCAGGTCGTCGCCTGCGACGTCACCAAGAAGCGGTCCCTCGCGGCCGTGCTCAAGAAGATCGAGCAGCCGCTGTCCGCCGTCGTCCACACCGCCGGCGTGCTCGACGACGCGATGATCGGCTCGCTCACCGAAGACCGCCTGGACGGCGTCCTCGCACCGAAGGTCGACGCCGCCTGGGCGCTCCACGAGCTGACCGCCGAAGCGGACCTGGCCGCGTTCGTCCTGTTCTCCTCGTCGGCCGGGCTGGTCGACGGCGCGGGCCAGGCGAACTACGCGGCGGGCAACACCTTCCTCGACGCGCTGGCCGAGCACCGCCGTGAGCAGGGCTTGCCCGCGACGTCGCCGGCCTGGGGCCTGTGGGCCGACGAAGGCGAAGCGCTCGGCATGAGCGCCGGACTGTCCGAAAAGGACCTGCACCGGATCGGCCGGCTGGGCCTGGCTCCGCTGACCGCTTCCGAAAGCCTCGCCGCGCTGGACGCCGCGCTCGCCACGGGGGTGCCGGCCGTCGTGCCGACCCGCGTCGACCGCGCCGCCCTGGGGGCCCGTGACGACGTCCCGGCCCTGCTGCGCGGCCTGGCCCCCGCGGGACGCCGTCGCGTCGCCGCCGCGGCGGCCGGGGAGCTCACGCCGGAGCGGCAGTTCGCCGAGCGGTTCGTCTCGCTGTCCGAGGCCGACCGCGACCGCGCGGTGCTCGACCTGGTGCGCACCCACGTCGCGGCCGTGCTCGGCCACGACGGCCCGTCGGCGATCAGCTCGTCGCGTCCGTTCGGCGAGATCGGCTTCGACTCGCTCGCCGCGGTGGAGCTGCGCAACATCCTCGACTCCGTCACCGGCCTGCGGCTGCCCGCGACGCTGGTGTTCGACCACCCGACCCCGCGTGCCCTGGCCGAGTACCTCGTCACGCGCGTCGCCGGCTTGGCGCCCACCACGCCCGTCGCGCCGGTGACCACGGCCGACCCGGAGGAGCCGATCGCCATCGTCGGCATCGCCTGCCGCTACCCGGGCGGCGTGGCGACGCCGGAGGACCTGTGGCGGCTCGTCTCGGGCGGCGAGGAGGCGCTCACGCCGTTCCCGGCCGACCGCGGCTGGAACGTCGACGCCCTCTACGACCCCGAGCCCGGCAAGCCCGGCCACAGCTACGTCAAGCACGGCGCGTTCCTGCACGACGCCGCCGAGTTCGACGCCGACTTCTTCGAGATCAGCCCGCGTGAAGCGGCCGCGATGGACCCGCAGCAGCGGCTGCTGCTGGAAGTGTCCTGGGAGGCGTTCGAGCGGGCCGGGATCGACCCGGTTTCCCTGCGCGGCAGCGCGACCGGCGTGTTCGCCGGCGTCATGTACCACGACTGGGGCACCCGCCTCGGCACGGTTTCCGACGACATCGCGGGCTACCTCGGCAACGGCAGCCTCGCCAGCGTCGTCTCCGGCCGCGTGTCCTACGCGCTCGGCCTGGAAGGCCCGACGGTCACCGTCGACACGGCGTGTTCCTCGTCGCTGGTCGCCCTGCACTGGGCGGTCCAGGCGCTGCGCCGCGGCGAGTGCACGCTCGCCCTGGCCGGTGGCGTCACCGTGATGTCCACGCCGGACACGTTCGTCGACTTCAGCCGCCAGCGCGGCCTCTCCGCCGACGGTCGCTGCCGCTCGTTCGCCGACGCCGCCGACGGCACCGGCTGGGGCGAGGGCGCGGGCATGCTGCTCGTCGAGCGGCTCTCGGACGCCAAGCGCAACGGCCACCCGGTGCTCGCGCTGCTCAAGGGCTCCGCGGTCAACCACGACGGCGCGTCCAACGGCCTCACCGCCCCGAACGGTCCCTCGCAGCAGCGCGTGATCACCAAGGCGCTGGCCGACGCGGGTCTCGCACCGTCCGAAGTGGACGCCGTCGAAGGCCACGGCACCGGCACCACGCTCGGCGACCCGATCGAAGCGCAGGCCCTGCTGGCCACCTACGGCCAGGGCCGCGCCGAGGACCAGCCGCTGTGGCTCGGGTCGATCAAGTCCAACATCGGCCACACCCAGGCCGCCGCCGGCGTCGCCGGCATCATCAAGATGGTCATGGCGCTGCGCAACGAGCAGCTGCCGCAGACCCTGCACGTCGACCGTCCGTCCACTGTGGTCGACTGGGACACCGGCGCGGTGCGGCTGCTGACCGAGTCGCGCGACTGGTCGGCAGGCGGCCACCCGCGCCGGGCCGCCGTGTCGTCGTTCGGCATCAGCGGCACCAACGCCCACGTGATCATCGAGCAGGCACCCGCCGACGCGATCGTCGAGCAGCCGGCCGAGCCGCAGCCCGACGCCGTCGTCCCCGTCCCGCTCTCGGGCCGCACCCCGGCCGCCGTGCGCGGCCAGGCCGCCCGGCTGCGCGAGTACCTCGCCGACCACGAAGACGTCACCGTCGCCGAGCTGGCGCGCTCGCTGAACTCGACCCGCTCGGCCCTGGAGCACCGCGCGGTGGTCGTCGCCGGGACCTCGGCCGAACTGGCCGGCGGCCTCGACGCGCTCGCCACCGGCGAGCAGGGCGGCGACGTCGTCACCGAGGGCAAGCTCGCGTTCCTGTTCTCCGGGCAGGGCGCGCAGCAGGTCGGGATGGGCGCCGCGCTGGCGGAGACCTACCCGGTCTTCGCGGAGGCGTTCGACACCGTCTGCGCCGCGATCGATCCGCTGCTGGACGTGCCGCTGCGGGACGTCGTGCACGGCACGACGGCACTGGCGGACCGCGGCCTGCTCGACCAGACGCAGTACACGCAGACCGCCTTGTTCGCCGTGGAGGTCGCGCTGTTCCGGCTCGCCGAGTCGTGGGGGATCGTCCCCGACGCGCTGGCCGGCCACTCGATCGGCGAGCTGGCCGCGGCGCACGTCGCCGGGGTGCTTTCCCTCCACGACGCGGCGGTGCTCGTCGCGGCCCGAGGCCGGCTGATGGGCTCGCTGAGCACGCCGCCCGGTGCGATGGTCTCCCTCGCCACGACCGAAGAGGCCGCGCGGGAGCTGATCCGCGGGCACGAGGACGAGGTCAGCGTCGCCGCCGTCAACGGCCCCACGTCGGTCGTCATCTCGGGGGTCGCCGACGTCGTGGCCGCCCTCGAGCGCGCCACCGACGTCCGGACGCGCCGGCTGCGCGTGAGCCACGCGTTCCACTCGCCGCTGATGGCGCCGATGCTCGACGAGTTCCGCGAGATCGCCGCGGGGCTGACGTTCCACGCGCCGCGGATCCCGATCTTCTCCACGGTTTCCCCCGGCGCCGACCTGACCTCGCCGGAGTACTGGGTCACCCACGTCCGCGAAGCCGTGCGCTTCGGGGACGCGGTGGCCGCCTTGGCCGCCGACGGTGTGCGGACGTTCCTCGAGCTGGGGCCGGACAGCGTGCTGACCGCGCTCGGCCGGCAGATCGACCCGGACGCCGCGTTCGTGCCGTTCGGCCGCCGCGACCGCGACGAGGTGCGCACCGCGCTGGCCGCGCTCGGCCGCCTCCACACCCGCGGCGCCGCCGGGCTGGACCGCGTGCTCGGCGACGGCCCGGTGCGGCTCGACCTGCCGACGTACGCCTTCCAGCACAAGCGTTTCTGGCTCGACGCGACCCCGTCCGGCGACGTGACGGCGGTCGGGCAGCAGCCGCTGCCGCACCCGATGCTGGGCGCGGTCGTGCCGCTGTCCGGCTCGGACACCACGGTGCTCACCGGCCGGCTGTCGGCCGGGTCGGTGCCGTGGCTGGCCGACCACGTCGTCAAGGGCGCGATCCTGGTGCCCGGCACCGGGTTCGTCGAGCTCGCCATCGCGGCCGGCGACCAGGTCGGCCACTCGACGGTCGAAGAGCTCACGCTGCAGGCGCCGCTCATCCTGCCGCCGGACGGCGCCGTCGCGCTCCAGGTCGTGGTCGGCCCCGCCGACGGCGACCGCCGCCCGGTCACGGTCTTCTCCCGCCCGATCGACGGCGACGAATGGACCCAGCACGCGATCGGCACGCTGTCCGCGGCACCGCGGCCCGAGTCCGCCGGGCTCACCGAATGGCCGCCGGCCGGGGCCACCCCCATCGTCGTCGAGGGTGCCTACGACCTGCTCGAAGAGCGCGGGTACGGCTACGGCCCGTCGTTCCAGGGGCTCACGGCCGCCTGGAAGCGGGGCAACGAGGTCTTCGCCGAAGTCGCGCTGCCGGAACCGGCGGCGTCGACGGCGAGCCGGTACGGGCTGCACCCGGCGTTGCTCGACATCGCGATGCACGCCGACCTCCTCGGCGACCCGGGTGGCGCGACCCTGCTGCCGTTCGTCTGGAACGGCGTCACGCTGCACGCCGCCGGCGCCTCGGTGCTGCGGGTGCGGATCGAGCGGCTGAACGGCGACGAGGTGTCGGCCATCGAGGTGGCCGACAGCGAGGGCCGCCCGGTCGCGACCATCGACTCGCTCGTCTCGCGGCCGGTCCGCCGGGAGCTGGCTCAGCCCGCGGAAATCGACGGCTCGCTGCTCAAGATCGCGTGGCAGCCCGTCTCCGTGCCGCAGTCCGACACCGGAGTGGTCGCCGTCGGCCGCGGCCGGGTCGGGGTGGCCGCCACCTACGCCGGGTTCGCCGACCTCACCGCGGCGATCGACCGCGGCGAGCCGGTGCCGGCCCTGATCACGCTGACCGTGCCCGGCGCGGACGGTGACGTCCCGGCGGCGGCCCGCGAGAACACCGCGTGGCTGCTCGCCGAACTGCAGGCCTGGCTGGCCGACTCCCGGTTCGGGATCACCAAGCTGGCCGTGGTCACGCAGGACGCGGTGCCCGCCGGTGAGTCTGCTGTGGACGTCACGCAGGGGCTGCTGTGGGGCCTGGCCCGCGGGGCCCAGGCCGAGCACCCCGGGCGCGTGTTCGTCGTCGACGCCGATTCCGACACGGCGGCCGCCTCGATCGCGGCGGTCGTCGCCGCCGGGGAGCCGGAGGCCGCGATCCGCGACGGCGCGGTGCTGGTGCCGCGGTACGTCAAGACGGAGTCCGCGGGCGAATCGCCCTGGGGAGCGGGTGCGGTGCTGATCACCGGCGGTACCGGCGGGCTCGGCAGCCTGCTGGCCCGCTACCTGGTGGCCGAGCACGGCGTCACCGACCTGGTGCTCACCAGCCGTCGCGGGCTCGCCGCGCCGGGCGCCCGGCAGCTGGTCGAGGACCTGAAGGACCTCGGGGCCCGGGTGCGGGTCGCCGCGTGCGACGTCACCGAGCGCGCCGAGGTCGAGAGCCTGCTCGGGGCGATCGAGAACCTCACCGCCGTGGTGCACGCGGCGGGCACGGCCGACAGCGGCGTCTTCGACTCGCTGACCGCCGAGCGGCTCGACTCGGTCCTGCGGGCCAAGGTCGACGCCGCCTGGCACCTGCACGAGCTGACCCACGACCTGGCCGCGTTCGTCCTGTTCTCCTCCGCCGGCGGCCAGGTGCTGCCCGCGGGCCAGGCGAACTACGCCGCCGCCAACGCGTTCCTCGACGGCCTCGCCGCGCACCGGAAGGCGTCCGGGCTCAAGGCGACGGCGCTGGCCTGGGGGCTGTGGGCCGAGAACACCGGCCTCGGCGGCGAACTGGCCGAGGCGGACCTCGCCCGGATGGCGCGGCTCGGCCTCCCCGCGGTCACCGCGGAGCAGGGGCTCGCGCTGTTCGACGCGGCGACCGCCACCGAGGACGCCGTGATCGCCCCGCTGCGGGTGGACGTCGCGGCGCTGCGGGCCCGGACCGACGACCTGCCGGCGTTGCTGCGCGGGTTCGTCCCGCCGAAGGCCCGCCGGACCGCCAAGGCGGCGAAGGCGGCCGACAACGCGCTGGCCGCGGAGCTGGCCGGCCTGGCCGACAACGAGCGCGATCGCGTGCTGCTGGACATCGTCCGCACGCAGGTGGCGACTGTGCTCGGCTACGCGGACAAGTCCGAAGTGGACGGCACCCGCGCGTTCAAGGAACTGGGTTTCGACTCCCTCGCCGCGGTCGAGCTGCGCAACCTGCTCGGCACCGCGACCGGCCTGACCCTGCCCGCGACGCTGATCTTCGACCACCCGACCGCCAAGGCGGTGGCGGACTTCGTCAAGGGCAAGCTGCTCGGTGCGGTCGCCAAGGTCCCGGCCACCACGACCCGGACCAACGCGTCGATGCAGGAGCCCATCGCGATCGTCGGCATGGCCTGCCGGTACCCCGGCGGCGTCCGGTCGCCGGAGGACCTCTGGCAGCTGCTGGTCGACGAGGTCGACGCCGTGTCGGAGTTCCCGACCAACCGCGGCTGGGACATCGACAGCATCTACGACCCCGAGCGCGGCAAGCGGGGCAAGACCTACGCCCGCGAAGGTGGCTTCCTCCACCACGGCACCGAGTTCGACCCGGCGTTCTTCGGCATCGGCCCGCGCGAGGCGCTGGCCATGGACCCGCAGCAGCGGCTCCTGCTGGAAACGGCGTGGGAGGCCATCGAGCGGGCCGGCATCGACCCGACCGCGCTGCGCGGCAGCATGACCGGCGTCTTCACCGGCGCCATGTACGACGACTACGGCAGCCGGGTCCCGGGCGCGCCCCTCGACGTCGCCGCCTACATCCCCAACGGCAGCTCGGGCGCGGTCGTCTCCGGCCGCATCTCCTACCTGCTGGGGCTGGAAGGCCCGTGCATGACGGTCGACACCGCGTGCTCGTCTTCGCTGGTCACGCTGCACCTCGCGGTGCAGGCCCTGCGGGCGGGGGAGTGCGGGCTGGCGCTCGCCGGCGGGGTCACGCTGCTCTCGCAGCCGGATCTCTTCGTCGACTCCAGCCGCCAAGGCGTGCTCTCGCCCAACGGCCGGTCGAAGTCCTTCTCCGCGGCGTCCGACGGCGTCGGCTGGGCGGAGGGCGCGGGCCTGCTCCTGCTGGAGCGGCTCTCCGACGCGCAGCGCAACGGCCACGAGGTGCTCGCCGTGGTCCGCTCCAGCGCCGTCAACCAGGACGGCGCGTCCAACGGCCTCACCGCACCGAACGGGCCGTCGCAGGAACGCGTGATCCACGCGGCCCTCGCGGCCGGTGGCCTGACACCGTCCGAAGTGGACGCCGTCGAGGCGCACGGTTCGGGCACGAAGCTGGGTGACCCGATCGAGGCGCAGGCGCTGCTGGCCACCTACGGCCAGGACCGTCCGGACGGGCGGCCGCTGTACCTGGGCTCGGTGAAGTCCAACATCGGCCACGCGCAGGCTTCCGGCGGCGCGGCGGGCGTGATCAAGGTCGTCCAGGCCATGCGGCACAACATGCTGCCGAAGTCGCTGCACATCGACGCGCCGTCCCCGGTCGTCGACTGGACCACCGGTGACATCGAGCTGCTGAGCGAGGCCCGGCCCTGGCTGCCGAACGGCCGCCCGCGCCGTGCGGGTGTCTCGTCCTTCGGTATCAGCGGGACGAACGCGCACATCATCATCGAGGAAGCTCCGCCGTCCACTGTGGAACGTCCGCGCCGGACGGCTCCGCCGTTGCCGTCGGTCCCGCTGCCGCTCGCCGGGACCACGGCCGCGGCGCTCGCCGACCAGGCCGCGCGGATGGCCGCGTGGATCCGGTCGAACCCGGAGCTCGACCTCACCGACGTCGGCTACTCGCTCGCCACCGGGCGGGCCGGGCTCGACCACCGCTCGGTGGTCCTGGCCGCCGGCCGCGACGCTGCTTTGAAGGCGCTCGACGGCCTCGCCACCGGCGGGACCCCGGCGGGCACGGTCACCGGCACGACCAGCGCGGCCGACCTGACCGCGTTCCTGTTCACCGGACAGGGCGCCCAGCAGCCGGGCATGGGCCGCGAGCTGTACGAGGCCTTCCCGGTCTTCGCCGGTGCCTTCGACGAAGCGTGCGGCCTGTTCGACACGGACGTCCCGCTCAAGCAGGTCATCTGGGCCGAGAAGGGGTCCGAAGACGGCGAGCTGCTGAACAAGACCGCCTACACGCAGTGCGCGCTGTTCGCGATCGAGGTGGCGCTCTACCGCCTGGTCGAGTCGTGGGGCATCTCGCCGGACTACGTCGCCGGGCACTCGATCGGCGAGCTGGCCGCGGCGCACGTCGCCGGGGTGCTTTCCCTGGCCGACGCCTGTGCCCTGGTCGCCGCCCGCGGCCGCCTCATGCAGGCCCTGCCCGCCGGCGGAGCCATGGCGGCGATCGCGGCCACCGAGGACGAGGTGCGTGCCGCGCTCCCGTCCGAAGGGGACACTGTCGACGTCGCCGCGGTCAACGGCCCGCGTTCGGTCGTCATCTCCGGACCGGAAGACGCGGTGAAGGCCGCCATGGCGGCCTTCAAGGAAGCCGGGCGGCGCGTGAAGCAGCTGGTCGTCTCGCACGCCTTCCACTCCTCGCTGATGGAGCCGATGCTGGCCGAGTTCGCCGTGGTGGCGGAGAAGCTGACGTACACGGCCCCGAGCATCCCGGTCGTCTCCAACGTGACCGGCCGGATCGCCACCGCCGAGCAGCTCTGCTCGCCGGAGTACTGGGTGAACCACGTGCGGGAGGCCGTCCGCTTCGCCGACGGCGTCGGCACGCTGCTCGCGGCCGGGGTCACCCGGTTCGTCGAGCTGGGGCCGGACGCCGTGCTGACCGGCATGGCCCGCGAGTGCGACCCGTCGGCCGCCGACCGGCCCGACCGCGTCGTGGGCGTGCCCGCGCTGCGCCGGGGCCGCGACGAGGTCCCCACGCTGTTCACCGCGCTGGCCACGCTGTACTCGCGCGGTGCGAAGCCCGACTGGAGCGCGGTGTTCGCCGGACGGGGTGCGTCCACTGTGGACCTGCCGACGTACGCCTTCCAGAACAAGGAGTACTGGCTCAACGCGACGAAGCGGGCCGGCGACGTCGGCTCGCTGGGCGCCAAGTCCGCCGGGCACCCGCTGCTGGGCGCGCTGGTGGAGCTGCCCGACGGCGGCGCCGTGCTCACCGGCCGGCTCGCGGCCGACCGGCAGACCTGGCTGGCCGACCACGTGGTGATGGGCCGGACGATGCTGCCGGGCACCGCGTACGTCGAACTGGCCCTGCACGCCGGCGACCAGGTCGGCTGCGACGTCCTGGAAGAGCTGACCCAGCAGGCGCCGCTGCTGCTGCCGGACGAGGGCGGCGTCGACATCCGTGTCGTCGTCAGTGCTCCGGACGCGGACGGGCGTCGTGAGCTGTCGGTGCACTCCCGCATCGACGACGTCTGGACCCAGCACGCGGCCGGCACCTTGGCCGCCGGGGCTCAGCCGGCGGAGTTCGACCTCTCGGCGTGGCCCCCGGAGGGCGCCGAAGCCGTCGACCTCACCGGGCTGTACGACGACCTGGCCGGGCTCGGCTTCGGCTACGGGCCGGTGTTCCGGAACCTGCGCGCGGTGTGGCTGCGCGAAGGGGAGGTCTTCGCCGAGGTGGCGCTGCCCGAGGGCACCGCGGCGAGCGAGTTCGGCCTCCACCCTGGCCTGCTCGACTCGGCGCTGGGCGCGACGGACTTCCTCGTTCCCGGCGGCCCGAAGGCGCTGACCGAGACGACGATCCCGTTCGCCTGGAACCAGGTCTCGCTGCACGCTTCCGGGGCCACGACCTTGCGGGTGCACGTCCGCAAGGCGGGCAAGGACGCTTCGCTCGCGCTGGCCGACGCGACCGGCTCGCCGGTCGCCTGGATCGAGTCGCTGGTGACGCGGCCGGTGTCGGAGGGCCAGCTGGGCGCCAAGGTGCCCGATTCGCTCTACCGGATCGACTGGCAGCCCGCCGCCGGTGTCCGCCTGGTCAAGTCCCTCGAGGGCTGGGCCGTGCTCGGCACCGACGACCTCGGCCTGGGTGTCCCCACCCACGACGAGCCGGCGGCGGCGGACGTCCTCGTCCTGCCGGTCGGCTCGGTCGAGGGCGAGGTGCCCGCGCAGGTCCACGCGACGGTCCAGGAAACCCTGCGGCAGCTGCAGACCTGGCTCGACGGGGAGTCCGACGGCAAGCTCCTGGTCGTCACGCGCAACGCCGTGGCGGAGCGCCCGGACCTCGCGCAGGCGCCGGTCTGGGGACTCGTGCGGGCCGCGCAGGCGGAGAACCCCGGCCGGGTCCAGGTGGTCGACGTCGACGACCTGCCCCAGTCGACGCGGGCGCTGCCCGCGGTGGTCGCTTCCGGCGAGCCGGAAGCGATCGTCCGGGCCGGCGAGGTCCGCGTGCCGCGGCTGGCCAAGGTCACCACGGTGGGCGACCCGGTCGAGTGGGACGCCGACGGCACGGTGCTGATCACCGGTGGCGCCGGCCTGCTCGGCGGCCACCTGGCCCGGCACCTGGTCGCCCGCGGCGCCCGGAAGCTGGTCCTCACCAGCCGCCGGGGCCTGGACGCGCCGGGTGCTCGTGAACTGGTCGACGAGCTGGGTGCTTCGGTGACCGTCGCGGCCTGCGACGTCACCGACCGGGCCGAGCTGGCCACGCTGATCGCGTCGCTGCCCGACCTCACCGCCGTGGTGCACGCCGCCGGGCAGATGGACAGCGCGGTGCTGAGCGCGCTCACCCCCTCGCAGGTCGGGAACGTCCTGCGCCCGAAGGTGGACGCCGCCTGGCACCTGCACGAGCTGACGGCCTCGCTGGACCTCAAGGCGTTCGTGCTCTACTCCTCGGCGGGCGGCCTGCTGCTCGCCGCGGGGCAGGCGAACTACGCCGCGGGCAACGTCTTCCTGGACGCGCTCGCCGGGCACCGCGCGGCGCTGGGCCTCCCGGCGACGGCGCTGGCCTGGGGTCCGTGGGAGGGCAGCGGTGACGCGGTCGACCTGACGCACATCGCCCGGTCCGGGGTCGCGGAGCTGGCCGTCGCCGACGGTCTCGCGCTCTTCGACGCCGCGCTCGCGGCCGGCGAACCGGCGCTGGTGCCGGTGAAGCTCGCCGACCTGCGGGAAGCCGACCGGCTCGCGCCGCTCCTGCGGGGCCTGGTCACGGCCGCCCCGCGGCGGGCCGCCGCGGCGGCGGGCACGGTGACGGCGGCACCTGAGGCCGGGTTCGCCGACAAGCTGACCGGCATGTCGGCCGACGAGCGGGAATCGGCGCTGCTGCAGCTGGTCTGCGAGCACGCGGCGGCCGTCCTCGGCTACGACGACGCTTCGGCGGTCGGCGTCGAGAAGGGCTTCACCGACCTGGGCATCGATTCGCTGGCCGCGCTGGAACTGCGCAACCGGCTCGGGGCGGCCTGCGGGCTGCGCCTGCCGGCGACGCTGATCTTCGACTACCCGAGCCCGCTGCCGCTGACCCGGTTCCTGCTCGGGGAGCTGCTGCCCGAGCTGGGCGAGCCGGAAGCGGAGCTTTCACGTGAAAGCTCCGTTGTCGACAGGGCGGCAACGGGAACCGACGAGGTGGCGGCGATCGCCGGGATGGACCTGGCCGACCTGGTCAAGTCCGCGATGGCCGGCACCCAGACCGATGAAGGGGACTCGAAGTGACTGGCCCATCGACCGAACAGATCGTCGCCGCGCTGCGCCAGTCCATGATGGACAACGAGCGGCTCAAGGCGGACAACCAGAAGCTCACCGCGGCGATGAGCGAGCCGATCGCGATCATCGGCATGGGCTGCCGCTACCCCGGCGGCGTCACCACGCCCGCGCAGCTCTGGGACCTCGTCGCGGGCGGCACCGATGCCATCGGCGAGTTCCCGGACGACCGGGGCTGGGACACGGCGTCGATCTTCGACCCCGCGGGCGGCCCAGGCACGACGTACTCGAAGGAGGGCGGCTTCCTCCACGACGCCGCCGACTTCGAGCCGGAGTTCTTCGGGATCTCCCCGCGCGAGGCCCGCACGCTCGACCCGCAGCAGCGGGTCGTGCTGGAGACGGCGTGGGAGGCCGTGGAACGCGCCGGCATCGTGCCCTCGACGTTGCGGGGCAGCAAGACCGGCGTCTTCGCCGGGGTGATGTACCACGACTACGGCGCCGGCAGCAGCGACGGCAGCCTGATTTCGGGCCGCATCTCCTACACCCTCGGCCTCGAAGGGCCCTCGGTGTCGGTGGACACGGCCTGCTCGTCCTCGCTGGTCGCCCTGCACTGGGCGGCGCAGGCGCTGCGCCGCGGCGAGTGTTCGCTGGCGCTGGCGGGCGGCGTGACCGTGATGGTGACGCCGGACATGTTCGTCTACTTCAGCGAGCAGCAGGGCCTGTCCCCGGACGGCCGGTGCAAGGCGTTCGGCAGCGGCGCCGACGGCGTCGGCTGCTCCGAGGGCGCCGGGATGCTGCTGCTGGAGAAGCTTTCCGACGCGCGGCGCAACGGTCACCACGTGCTGGCCGTGCTGCGCGGCAGCGCGGTCAACTCCGACGGCGCGTCCAGCGGCATCACCGTCCCGAACGGGCCCGCGCAGCAGCGCGTGATCCGCGCGGCGCTGGCCGACGGCGGCCTGGAACTGTCCGATGTGGACGCCGTCGAGGCGCACGGCACCGGCACCAAGCTGGGTGACCCGATCGAGGCGCAGGCCCTGATCTCGACCTACGGCAAGGCGGCGACGCCGGAGCGGCCGCTGCACGTCGGGTCGTTCAAGTCGAACGTCGGCCACACGCAGGCGGCCGCCGGGGTCGGCGGCGTGATCAAGATGGTGGAGGCGCTGCGGCGCGGCGTCCTCCCGCGCACCCTGCACGCCGAGGAGCCGTCGCCGCACGTCGAGTGGTCGGACACGGTCTCGCTGCTCACCGCGGAACGGCCGTGGCCGGAGACCGGGCGGCCGCGCCGCGCCGGCGTGTCGTCGTTCGGCATCAGCGGGACCAACGCGCACGTGATCGTCGAGCAGGGCGACCCGGTGCCCGTCCCGTCCGCCGGCGATGGCCCGGTGACCTGGCTGCTGTCCGCCAACGACCCGGAGGCCCTGCGGGCGCAGGCGGGCAAGCTCGCCGCGTCCGTCGGTGACGAGTCCACACTGGACGTCGGGTATGCGCTGGTGACCACCCGGACCCTCGCCGAGCACCGCGCCGGGGTCGTGGCCGCCGACCGGGCGGGCGCCATCCGGGCGCTCACCGAGTACGCGGCGGGCCGTCCGGCCGGCGTCGTCGACGGGGTGGCGGCGGCGGGGCGCACGGCGTTCCTGTTCACCGGCCAGGGCGCGCAGCGCGCCGGGATGGGCCTGGAGCTGGCGGCCGCGTTCCCGGCGTTCTCCGAGGTCTTCGACCAGGTGGCCGCCGAGCTGGACCGGCACCTGGACGTCCCGCTGAAGACGGTGCTCGGCTCCGATGACACCGGATACGCGCAGCCCGCGTTGTTCGCCGTCGAGGTCGCGGTGTTCCGCCTGCTCGAGTCCTGGGGCGTCCGGCCGGACCACCTGCTCGGGCACTCGATCGGCGAGCTGGCCGCGGCGCACGTCGCCGGGGTGCTCTCGCTCGAGGACGCCTGCACGCTGGTGACGGCCAGGGCGCGGTTGATGCAGGCGCTGCCCACCGGCGGCGCGATGATCGCCGTGGCCGCGGCCGAAGCGGACGTCGTGCCGCTGCTGACCGACGGCGTGTCGATCGCCGCCGTCAACGGCCCGGCGTCCGTGGTGCTCTCCGGCGACGAGGACGCGGTGCTCGCCGTCGCGGAGAAGTTCGAGAAGACTTCGCGGCTGAAGGTTTCGCACGCGTTCCACTCGGCGCTGATGGAGCCGATGCTGGCGGACTTCGCGTTCATCGCCCGGAACCTGACCTACCGCGCGCCGGAGATCCCGATCATCTCGACGGTTTCCCCCCGCGCCGACCTGACCTCGCCGGAGTACTGGGTGAGCCAGGTGCGCGACGCCGTCCGGTTCGCCGACGGCATCCGCACGCTGCTCGACGCGGGCGTCACGACGTTCGTCGAGGTCGGCCCGTCGGCGGTCCTGACCGCGATGGGCCAGACGTGCCTGGGCACCGACGACCGGGCGACGTTCGTCCCGGTGCTGCGCAAGGACCGGCCCGAAGCCGAATCGGCGGCCGCCGCGGTGGCGTCGCTCTTCGTCACCGGGTCCACAGTGGACTTCGCGGCGTTCTACGCCGGCGGCTCGGCCGTCGAGCTGCCGACGTACGCCTTCCAGCGCAAGCGTTACTGGCTGGAGAACCCGACCGGCGCCCGCGTCCGCGGCGTCGCCGAGGTCGGGCAGGTCGACGCCGGGCACCCGTTGCTGGGCGCGGTCGTGACGACCGCCGACACCGGCGGCGTGGTGCTCACGGGGAAGCTCTCGCTGCGCGCGCAGCCGTGGCTCGGCGACCACGTCGTGCAGGGGGTGGCGTTGTTCCCCGGGACGGCTTTCGTCGAACTGGCCGTGCGGGCGGGCGACGAGGTGAACTGCGCGCGGCTCGACGAGCTGACGCTCGCGGTGCCGCTGATCCTGCCCGAAGACGGCGCCGTCCCGATCCAGGTGACGGTGGGCGCGGAAGACGAGTCGGGCGCCCGCTCGGTGACCATCCACTCGCGGTCCGGTGCGACCGGGGAATGGACGAAGAACGCCGGCGGCCGGCTGTCGCCGTCGGCGGACGCGCCCGCGGCGGCCGTCGCGGAGTGGCCCCCGGCCGGGGCCGTCGAGATCGACGTGACCGGCCGCTACGACGAACTCGCCGCCCAGGGCTTCGACTACGGGCCGGTCTTCGCCGGGCTGCGCCGGGTCTGGCGCGACGGGAACACCCTGGCCGCCGAGGTCGCCTTGCCGGAGCACACCGACGGTTCGGCGTTCGGACTGCACCCGGCGCTGCTGGATGCCGCGCTGCACACCATCGGCCTCGCCGGGCTTACGGAGGACAAGCCGGCGTTGCCGTTCGCGTGGACCGGGGTTTCGCTGTACGCCGGTGGGGCATCGAGCCTGCGCGTGCTGCTCTCGTCGGACGTCGAGAACTCCGTGTCGCTCACCGCGACCGACGCCACCGGGGCACCGATGCTGACCGTGGGGTCGCTGGCCCTGCGGCCGATCGCCGACGACGCGTTCGCCTCGATCACCCGGCCCTCCGCCGTCGACTCGCTGTTCCGGGTGGACTGGCTTCCCTACTCCGGCGATGCCGCGACCGGCGTCTCGCGCGCGACGCTCGGCGCGGACCCCTTCGGCCTCGGCGGAGAGTCCTATGTGGACCTCCCGGCCCTGGTCGAGGCGGTGCGGGCGGGAGCGGCCGTCCCGGACGTGGTGTTCGTGTCGTTCGCGGCGCCCGAGACGACGTCGCCCGCGGTGGCGCGCGAGGCCACCCACCGGCTGCTGGCTTTGGTGCGGGCCTGGGTGGGTGAGGACGCGCTGGCCGGTTCGCGGCTGGTCGTGGTCGCCTCCCACGCCATCGCGACGCATCCCGGAGAGGGCATCGGCGACCTGACCCACGCCGCGCTGTGGGGCGTCGTCCGGTCGGCCCAGCTGGAATACCCGGACCGGTTCATGGTGGTCGACGTCGACGGCGGTGACCCGGCGCTGGACACCGTGCTCGGGGCGATCCACGCCGGCGAGTCCGGCGTCGCCGTCCGCGACGGGGCGGTGCTGGTGCACCGGCTCGCGAAGTTCGTGCCCGAGCCGCGGACGCCGTCGCTGAACCCGGCCGGGACCGTGCTGGTCACCGGCGGCACCGGCGCGCTGGGCCGGCTGATCGCGCGGCACCTGGTGACCACGCACGACGTGCGCCACCTGCTGCTCACCAGCCGTCGTGGCGCGGCGGCGCCGGGAGCGGCGGAGCTCGAGGCGGAGCTGGCCGAGCTGGGCGCTTCGGTTTCGGTGGTGGCCTGCGATCTCGCGGACCGGGCCGCGGCGGCCGCGGTGGTGGCCGGCGTGCCGGCCGAGCACCCGCTGACCGCGGTCGTGCACACGGCCGGTGTTCTGGACGACGGAGTGCTGCTCGCCCTGACGCCGGACCGGATGGACGCGGTGTTGCGGCCGAAGCTGGACGCGGCCTGGCACCTGCACGAGCTGACCGCGGATCTCGACCTGGCCGCGTTCGTGCTGTTCTCCTCCGTCGCCGGGACGTTCGGCTCGGCCGGGCAGGCGAACTACTCGGCCGGGAACGTGTTCCTCGACGCCTTGGCCCACCACCGTGCGGCGCTCGGGTTGCCGGCCGTTTCGCTGGCGTGGGGGCTGTGGTCCGCGGGCATGGCGGATGCGCTCGGGGACACCGACCTGGTCCGGATGTCGCGCTCCGGCGTGGCCGGGCTGTCGTTCGCGGACGGGCTCGCGCTGTTCGACGCGACGTTCGGCACCGAGCAGCCGGCCCTGGTGCCGGTCCGGCTCGACGAGGCCGGGCTGCGAGCCGAGGCACACCGGTTGCCGCCGATGTTGCGGGGACTGGTGCGCGGTGGTGCGCGCCGGCGGGCGACGGTCACCGACGACTCGTGGGCCCGGATCGTGGCCCTGTCCGCCGGGGAGCGGGAGCGGGCGCTGCTCGACCTCGTGTGCGGCACGGCCGCGGTGGTGCTCGGCCACGATCGCCCGGACGCGATCGACCCCCGGAAGGGGTTCATCGAGCTCGGCTTCGATTCACTGACGGCGATCGAGCTGCGCAACCGGCTGGACGAGGTGTCCGGACGGCGGTTGCCGGCCACCCTGATCTTCGACTATCCGTCCGCTACTGCCGTGGCCGGGTTCCTCGGCGCGGACTTGGCGGAGCAGCCGTCCGTGGTGGATTCCCGGCTGGCCGCCCTCGAGACCGCGCTGCGGGACACCGCGCTGGACGAGTCCGCACGCGGGAAGCTGGTCACCCGGCTGACCGCCCTGCTGGACGCTTACACGGCGCCCGACGAGCCCGAGGACATCGAAAACGCCAGTGCCGAAGACCTCTTCGCGCTCCTGGACGAGGAACTGGACAGCAAGCCCATCTGAGCACGCGGCTTGCCCGCTTTCGGCACGCGAGTCCCACCCGGCTTCGGCTGTGTGGGACTCGTTTGCGGACTTGAGAAGGTCGGTGCGCAGTGCGGGAGACTGGCGGCCTTCGCGTGCTCGCGGAATGGATCCGCGGCTTCTGCGGGCCGGTGGCTACCGGCCACCGGCCGAGTTCGAGACCCTGTGCGCGCAGGCGACCTGATCCGACAGGTCGCCTGTACCCGGTGACCGGGCGCTTCAGCTGCTCACGTCTCGGTGAGCAGCCCGAGGGAGCACAGCGAACCGGCCAGGGCGATCATGTCGTAGCGGATGCCCTCGACGTCGGTCTCCCACAGCGCGGCGAGGACGGCGCTCGCACCGTCGACGTCGCCGTTGTGCTGCTTGAGCGCGATCCACATCGCCGCGGCGACCGGTTCGCACTCCACCTGGCGGCTGGTGCTGGTGCAGACCAGCTCGAGATGCCCGTCGGGAAGCATCCGCTGGGTGACTCCGGGAGCGGTTTGAATGGCCATCATGGCTACCTCCGAGGCGGTGGTCCGGTGCTGTTTCCTTGCTGTACCCAGTTTCGCGGACCCGGGCCCGGCGGACCATGGGGGCGGCACCTGAACGGGAGCTGGGGTTTACTCCCCCCTAGCGGCCCACGTTCCGGGTTGCGGGGGCGAGTGCCTCTTCCCGCCAGTCCCGCAATCGGGCGGCGACGGTGCTCAGCACGCCGTCGAGCTGGGCGTTCAGGTAGAAGTGCCCGCCTTCCAGGACCTCCACCGCGCAGTCGCCGGTGGTGTGGGCCCGCCAGGCGCGGACCTCGGCGAGGTCGACGACCGGGTCGTCGGCTCCCAGCAGCACGTGGATCGGGCAGTCCAGTTCGGGCCCGGGCTCGTGGCGGTAGGTCTCGACGGCGGTGTAGTCCCCGCGGATGGCGGGCAGCACCATGCGCAGCAGCTCGTCGTCGCCCATGACGGCGCTGTCGGTGCCGCTGATCTCGTTGAGGGCGGTGATCAAGCCGTCGTCGTCGAGCCGGTGGACGTACTCGGTCCGCGGCACGGACGGCGCCGGGCAGGCGGAGGCGAACAGGCCCAGCGGCCGTGCGCCCCGGGCCTGGAGCCGGCGCGCGACCTCGTAGGCCAGCGTCGCGCCCATGCTGTGGCCGAACAGCGCCACCGGCCGGTCGAACCACGGCCCGAGGTCGTCGGCGATGACGTCGGCCATCGCCGGGAGCTCGTCGAAGCACTGCTCTGCCCGCCGGTCCTGCCGGCCCGGGTACTGCACGGCGATGACGTCGGCGTCCAGCCCGGCCTCGGTGGCCGCCCGCGAGAACGGGAAGTAAGCGGTCGCCGACCCGCCCGCGTGCGGCAGGCACACCAGGCGCACCGCGGCGTCGTCGGCCGCGTGGAATCGCCGGATCCACCGGCTCGATTTCTCGTTGAGGGCAGTCACAATTCAGGAAGTCTCCGGTCCGTTCGCGGGACCGGCAACCCCTAGCGCGCGGCGACGGTGCGTAGTCAAGTCGCCCCTTCGGGTGACTTTAGATTGCGGTTGGCTGCACTTAGGGACGTGCTGCGAATGTCGATGAGGCAGGAAGCGAACCGTCTTCTTCGAGGAGCTTGCGATGGGCGCGATCTGGGGGCAGAACCGCCGAGACGACCCGCACGAGGCCTTGGCGTTCCTCGAGGCCTTGTTGATCGGGTGTGAGGCCGGCACCGGGGAATCCGTGCTGGTGGGTGGCGGACCGGCCAGTGGCAAGACGCAGCTGCAGAACCAGGTGGTGGCGAGCGCCCGGGAACTGGGCATCCTCACCCTCACCGCGACCGGTGCCGCCGACGAGCGGGACGTGGCGGGCGGCGTGATCGACCAGCTGCTGGCGAGCCCCGGACTGCCGAGGACGCTGACCGAGGGTTTCGCGGCCGACGGCACCGACGACGGGATCGCCGGGCTGTGCAGCGCGGTGCACCGGCTGGCCCGTGAGCGCGCGGTGCTCGTGGCCGTCGACGACCTCCACCACGTGGACGAAACCTCCGCGCGCCTCCTGCTGCGCCTGCAGCGCCGGACGCGGTCGGCGGGGTTGCTGCTGGTGCTCAACCACGCCGACTCGTGGTACGGGGGCGGTGGGCAGCCGTTCGCGGCGCAGCCGCACCGGCACGTGCAGCTGATGCCGCTTTCCGTGCGGGCCATCGCGGAGCTGGTGGCGGCGGAGGAGCACGACGGGCTGCCCGAGCGGATCCACGAGCTCAGCGGCGGGAACCCGTTGCTCGTCAACGCACTGGTCGACGCCCACCGCGGCAGCGCGGACACCGGATCGGCGTACTCCGAGGCCGTGCAACGGCTTCTGCACCACTACGACTCCCCGCTGCGCGAAGTGGCGACGGCGATCGCGGTGCTGGACACCGACGTCACCACCGACGCGGTGGCCCTCGTCGCCGGCGTGGATCCGCTCGACGCCGAGGCTTCCGCCGGCCGGCTCGCCGACACGGGCCTGATCGCGGGTGTCCGGTTCCGGCAGCCGCCGGCCGCGGCCGCCGTGGTGGGTGGGCTGCGCGGGCCCGAGAAGGTGCGGCTGCACGCCCGCGCCGCCGAGGTGAAGCACTCGCGCGGGTTGCCCGCCGCCGACGTCGCCCGGCATCTCGTGGCCGCGGGCGAGGCGAACGCCGAGTGGGCCCTGCCGGTGCTGGTGGCGGCGGCGGAAGAGGTGATGCTCGCGGACGACATCGACTTCGCCACCCGCTGCCTGAAGCTCGCCGCGTCGGTGTCGACGGCGCAGTGGGAGCAGCAGATGATCTCGCAGCTGCTCGCCAAGATCACCTGGCGGGTCAACCCGGCCGCCGCCGCGCCGCACCTGCAGTCGCTGCGCGACGCCGGCGACTCGCTGGACCAGACCGACCGGATCGCGCTCGCCCGGCAGTCGCTGTGGTTCGGCGAGCGGGACACGTTCGAGTGCGCGTCCGCGGCGCTCGGCGCCGACATCGAGCCGCTCGACCCGCGCACCGCCGCCGAATTCACCCTCGCCGGGCACTGGCACTACGGCGTCTCGGCGGCGTCGGCCGAACCGACCGATCCCTGGCTGCGCACGGCGAACTCGCTGGCCGCGGTGTGGCACACCGGCGGCACCGACGTGACTTCGGCGTGCGCGGAACGGATCCTGCAGAACTGCCGGCTGTCGGACACCTCGCTCGAGGCGCTGTCCACCGCCATCCTCGCGCTGGCCCACGACGACAAGGCCGACCGCGCCGAAGGCTGGTGCACCTCACTCCGGGAGGAGGCCGAGTACCGCGGCGCGCTGACGTGGAAGGCGATGCTCGACGCGATCGGGGCGAGCCTGGCACTGCGCCAGGGCGACGTCGCGGGCGCGGCGGAGCGGGCGAAGGACGCGCTGGCCGTGCTGGACGCGCCGAACTGGGGCGTCGCGATCAGCTACCCGCTGGCCACGCTGCTGACCGCGCACACCGCGGCCGGCGCGTTCAAGGCGGCGGCCGCGGTGCTGCGGCACCCGCTGCCGGACGCGGCGATGACGACGCTGGGCGGCGTCCGGTACCTGCGCGCACGGGGTCACTTCCACCTGGCGACCAACCGGGGGCTCGCCGCGGTCAGCGACTTCCAGCAGTGCCGGCGGATCCTGCGCGAGTGGAACCTCGAGCTGCCGACGATCGTGCCGTGGCGCACCGATCTCGCGGAGGCCAACCTGCGGCTGGGCAACCCGGCACTGGCCGTCGACCTGGCCCGGCAGCAGCTCGCGTGCGCCGCACCGACCGACGCCTGCTCGCGGGGGTCCGCCCTGCGGGTGCTGGCGCTGGCCGGCGACGCCGAGGCGCGCCCCGGCCTGCTGACCAGGGCGGCCGAGACCTTCAAGGACGCCGGCGACCGGCTGGAGCTGGCGAAGACCCTGCGCACGCTCAACCAGCTGGGCCAGCACGCGGAACGCTCCGCGGGCCTGGTGAAGCCGGTCCTCGTGCCGCGGCAGACCGGCCGCTCGACGCTGGGCCGGCCGCCGGCGGGGCTGCCGGCCGCGTCCCGGCCCGCGGTCGCGCGCCCGGAGCCGGTTCCGACGTCGGCGTCCTCGGCGCTGAGCGAGGCCGAGCTGCGGGTCGCCGAGCTCGCGGCGGAGGGCCACACGAACCGGCAGATCGCGGAAACGCTGTACATCACGGTGAGCACGGTGGAACAGCACCTGACCCGCGTGTACCGCAAGCTCGGCGTCGCCGGGCGCGCCGCGCTGGCCTCCGAGCTGGCCCCCGCCGAAAACCCCTGAAGCCGGCTTTGAGGCGGTGGCGGGAATCCCGGCTCGCTCAGGGGGGCCCGGCGCACGGTTAGGGGTGGGTGCGCCGTGTTCTCCGCTCGTAACGTACCGCGTCAGGTGGGTGCACTGGGCGATGCGGAAAACCTCCCCGCCGAACCGTTCCCCGGGACCTCCCGGCAGCCGCGTCCGGGCGACCCGGCCCCGCACCGCGCCGACGACCACGCGACTCAGGAGAAGGTCTGCATGAACAAGTCCGACGACAAGCTGGTTCAAGCCCTCCGTGCGTCCCTGAAGGAGACCGAGCGTCTTCGCGCGCAGAACAAGAAGCTCAGCGACGTCGGCCACGAGCCGATCGCCATCGTCGGTATGGCCTGCCGGTTTCCCGGCGGTGTGAGCACGCCGGAGGACCTGTGGCGGCTGCTGGCCGACGGCGCGGACGCCAGCGGCGAATTCCCCACCAACCGCGGCTGGGACACCGAGCGGCTCTACGACCCGAGCGGCGAGCGGCCGGGCGCCAGCCGCACCCGGCGCGGCGGGTTCCTCTACGACGCTCCTGAGTTCGACGCCGAGTTCTTCGGGTTCGGCGAGCGCGAGGCGCTCACGATGGACCCGCAGCAGCGCCTGCTGCTGGAGACCACCTGGGAGTCCTTCGAGCGGGCCGGGATCCCGCCGGCCTCGGTGAAGGGCAGCCCGGTCGGGGTGTTCACCGGGGTGATGTACCACAACTACCCGGGCCACTACGGCTCTTCCGCGGTGGTGTCCGGCCGGGTCGCCTACGCGTTCGGCCTCGAAGGGCCCACGGTCACCGTGGACACCGCGTGCTCGTCGTCGCTGGTGACGCTGCACATGGCGGTCCAGGCCCTGCGCCAGGGCGAGTGCTCGCTCGCGCTGTCCGGCGGGGTGTCGGTGATGGCCTCCCCGCAGACCTTCGCCGAGTTCAGCGTCGACGACACGCTGTCGGTCGACGGCCGGTGCCGGTCGTTCGCCGAGTCCGCGGACGGTATCGGCTGGGCCGAGGGCGCCGGGATGCTGCTGCTGGAACGGCTTTCGGACGCGCGCCGCAACGGCCACCCGGTGTTCGCGGTCGTCCGCGGCAGCGCGGTCAACCAGAACGGCGCCTCGAACGGGATGATGTCGCCGCGGGGTCCGGCCCAGCAGCGGGTGATCCGCCAGGCGCTGGCCAACGCGCAGGTGACGAGCGATCAGGTCGACCTCGTGGAGGCGCACGGCACGGCGACCCCGCTCGGCGACTCGGTCGAGGCGCAGGCGCTGCTGGCCACCTACGGGCAGGACCGGCCCGAGGGACGGCCGCTGCGGCTCGGCTCGATCAAGTCGAACCTCGGGCACACCCAGGCCGCGGCGGGGGTCGCCTCGCTGCTCAAGGTCGTGCTCGCGCTGCGCAACGACCTCCTGCCCAAGACGTTGCACGTGGACGAGCCGAACCACCGGGTGGACTGGGCCTCCGGCGGCGTCGAACTGCTCACCGAAGCGGTGGCCTGGCCGCGCGACGACCGGCCCCGCCGGGCCGCGGTGTCGGGGTTCGGCATGAGCGGCACCAACGCGCACGTGATCCTCGAGGAGGCCCCCGAAAACGCGGCAGTCGCGGCGGCCGTGCCGGAGGCGGAAATCCCCGCGAAGGGCCCGATCCCGTGGGCGCTGTCCGGCCGGAACCCCGAGTCGCTGCGCGCGCAGGCCGCGCGGCTGCTGGAGCACGTTCGCGGCAATCCCGGGCTCGACCCACTCGACGTCGGCTACTCGCTGGCCACCGGCCGGGCGGCGTTCCCGTACCGGGCCGTGGTCACCGGGACCGGCCGCGAGGACCTCCTGCGCGGTCTGGCCGACGTGGCCGCGGGCGAGTCCTCCGCCGGTGTCGTGCACGGAGTGGCCCGCGGTGAGACGTCGACGGCCTTCCTGTTCGCCGGCACCGTGGCACCGCGCGTCGGGCCGGAGCTGAGCACCGCGTTCCCCGCGTTCGCCGCGGCCTACGAGGACGCCCGCGCGAAGCTGGCCGAGCACGACGACAGCGGGAACGGTACCGCGTTCGCTGTCGAGGTGGCGTTGTTCCGGCTGCTGGAATCGTGGGGAATCACCCCGGACTTCGTCACCGGGAACGGGGTCGGCGAGCTGAGCGCCGCCCACGTTGCCGGGGTGCTGTCGCTGCCGGACGCGGCCGCGCTGGTGGCGGCCACCGGCGCCGGGCCCGACGCGCTCC
This sequence comes from Amycolatopsis sp. cmx-4-37, assembly GCA_049998055.1. Taxonomy (GTDB): domain Bacteria; phylum Actinomycetota; class Actinomycetes; order Mycobacteriales; family Pseudonocardiaceae; genus Amycolatopsis. The sequence goes on from JAEBEK010000002.1 coordinate 178,759, forward strand.
GCAAGGTCGCCGAACAGTCGACCTACGCGGCGCCGGACATCCCGGTGCTGCCGGGCGGTGGCGCGGAGCTGGCGACCGAGGAAGAGCTGTGCTCGCCTGAGTACTGGGTACGCCGGCTCGGCGCGAAAACCCGCTTCGCGGACGGGGTCCGTCACCTGGAAACCCTGGGCGTGAACCGGTTCGTCGAGTTCGGCTCGGCGGGCGCGCGGGAAAGCCTGACCGGCAACGCCCTCGTGGTGTCCGCGGTGAGCGAGGACCGGCCCGCGGAAACCCTCACCACCCTGGTCGGAACGCTGCACGCGCACGGGATCTCGCCGGACTGGCGGGCCTGCTTCGCCGGCCGTGGCGCGCACCCGGCCGACCTGCCCACGTATGCCTTCCAGCGCAAGTGGTACTGGCTGCAGTCGGCCAAGATCTACGGCGACCCGGTTTCCCTCGGCCTCGAACCGGTGGACCACCCGCTGCTGGGTGCGGCCACCGTGCTCGCGGACTCCGAGGGCGTCGTGCTGTCCGGGCGTGTCTCCGTCGGCACCCATCCCTGGCTGGCCGATCACGCCGTGGGCGGCTCGATCCTCTTTCCCGGCACGGGTTTCGTGGAGCTCGCGATCCGGGCGGGGGACCGGGTGGGCTGCCCGCGGCTGCGGGAGCTGACCCTGCACGCGCCGCTGGCGCTGCCCGCCGAGGGCGGCGTCCGGATCCAGGTGAGCGTCGACGCCCCGGACGAATCCGGGGCGCGCTCGTTCGTGATCAGCTCGCGCACCGACGACCTCGCCGAGGAAGGGACCTGGACCCGGCACGCCGGTGGCGTGCTGGCCGCCGCGACCGGTGCGACGTCATTCGCGCCGGCCTCCTGGCCCCCCGCCGAGGCCGAGCCGGTCGAACTGACGGGCCTGTACGAGGAAATGGCGGAGCGCGGCCTGGACTACGGGCCGGTGTTCCGTGGCTTGCGGGGCGCGTGGCGCGGTGCGGACGAGATCTTCGCCGAGGTGAGCCTGCCCGAACGGGCCCGGCGGGACGCGGCGGGCTTCGGGCTGCACCCCGCGCTGCTCGACGCGGCGCTGCACGCGATCGGCCTCGCGGGGACCGGGGAGGGCGTGTCGTTCCCCTACGCCTGGTCCGGGGTGGAGCTGTTCGCCTCGGGTGCCGCGGCGGCGCGGGTGCGGTTGCGGGTCACGGAGTCGAACGTCGTCTCGCTGGACCTCGCCGACGTGGCGGGAAAGCCGGTCGCTTCGATCGAGTCGCTGACGCTGCGGCAGGTCTCCGAGGAGCAGCTGGCCGCGGTCCGCGGTGCCGCGGCGCCGCGCCGGGAGCCCAGCCGGGCGCCGGAGCCGCTCGCGCGGCGCGCCGCCGGCGCACCGGAGGCCGCCGCACCGGCCGCCGCCGAAGCCGACCCGGACTCCTTGCGGGGCAAGCTGCTCGCGCTGCCCGCCACCGAGCGGCTCAAGGCCGTGCGAGGGGTCGTGCTCGCCAACGTCGCCGCGGTGCTCGGCCAAGACTCGGCGGACCTCATCGACGTCGACCGCGCCTTCAACGATCTCGGTTTCACCTCGCTGCTGGCCGTCGAGCTGCGCAACCAGCTCGGCGCGGCCACCGGGCTGGCCCTGCCGCCCACCCTCGTGTTCGACCACCCGACCGCGGCGGAGCTGGCCGAGCACCTGTACCAGGCGCTGGTCGGCGAGCTGGGTGCCAAGCCGGAGCCGGTCGCGCTGACCACCGTGGCCGGGGACGAGCCGATCGCGATCATCGGGATGGCCTGCCGGTACCCGGGGGACGTCGGCACCCCGGAAGAGCTGTGGCAGCTCGCGTCCTCCGGGGGCGACGGGGTCTCTCCCTTCCCCGTCAACCGGTCCTGGGACATGGACTACTGGCTCGGCCTGGTGGAGGCGAGCGGGCGGCAGCCGCAGGGCGGGTTCGTGCACGACCTCACCGACTTCGACGCGGCTTTCTTCGGGATCAGCCCCAACGAGGCGGCGATGATCGAACCGCAGCAGCGGATGCTGATGGAGACCTGCTGGGAGGCGCTGGAGCGGGCCGGGATCGACCCGGCTTCGCTCAAGGGCAGCGACACCGGCGTGTTCGCCGGGGTCATGAAGTCGGACTTCGACCCCGGGCCGGCCGGCGACATGGCCACCAACGGCCTGTTCCGCAGCACCGGGGTGCTCGGCAGCGTGGTGTCCGGCCGGGTGTCCTACGCGCTCGGCCTGGAGGGGCCGTCGGTCTCGATCGACACCGCCTGCTCGTCCTCCCTGGTGGCCCTGCACTCCGCGGGCCAGGCGCTGAACCAGGGCGACTGCTCGCTCGCGCTGATCGGTGGCGTCGCGGCGCTCACCTCGCCGAGCCCGTTCGCCCACTTCGATTCCGGTGGCACCGCCGCCGACGGCCGGTCCAAGTCGTTCTCCGCGGCCGCGGACGGCATCGGCTGGTCCGAAGGCGTCGGTGTCCTCGTGGTCGCGAGGCTTTCGGACGCCCTGCGCGACGGCCGTGAGGTCCTCGCGGTGATCCGGTCGAGCGCGGTGGGCCAGGACGGCGCGTCCAACGGGCTGACCGCGCCGAGCGGCCCCTCGCAGGAACGCGTGATCCGCCGGGCCCTCGCGCTCGCCGGGCTGCAACCGTCCGATGTGGACGCCGTGGAGGCGTCCGCGACCGGCTCGACCTTGGGCGACCCGATCGAGGCGCGCGCGTTGCTGTCGGTCTACGGGCAGGACCGGCCGGCGGACCGGCCGCTGTGGCTGGGCTCGGTCAAGTCGAACATCGGGCACAGCCAGGCCGCCTCCGGCGTCGCCGGCGTCATCAAGATGGTGATGGCGCTGCGGCACGAGCAGCTGCCGATGACCCGGTTCGCGGAGCACCCGTCCGAGCAGATCGACTGGTCGGCGGGGCAGGTCAGGCTGCTGGCGGAGACCATCCCGTGGCCGGACGCCGGACGTCCGCGGCGCGCCGGTGTCTCGTCGTTCGGGTACAGCGGGACCAACGCGCACGTGATCATCGAGCAGGCGCCCGCACAGGCGAAGGAGGAGCCCGCCCCGCCCCGGCGGAACGGGCTGCTGCCGCCGCTGCTGCTGTCCGCGCGCAGCCGGGAAGCCCTGCCGCTGCAGGCACAGCGTCTGCTGTCCCGGCTGACCACCGGGGCAGAACCCGACCCCCAGGACCTCGCGTACTCGCTGGCCACCTTCCGGGCCCCCGCTTCGCACCGCGCGGCCGTCGTCGGCGAGGACCGGCAGGAGCTGCTCGCGGGGCTCGCCGCGCTGGCGGCGGACGAGCCCGCCGCCACGGTGCTGCGCGGCAGCGTCCGGGCGGGCGCGAAGACGGCGTTCCTCTTCTCCGGCCACGCCGGCGTCCGCCTCGGCAGCGGAAAGGACCTCTGCGCGGCGTTCCCCGCGTTCGCCCGGGAATTCACCGACGTGAGCGAGAAGTTCGGGGCGTACCTGGACCGGCCGCTGCCGGCCGTGCTGTTCGCCGACGAGCGCTCGGTCGAGGCGCAGCTGCTCGAACGGACGACGTTCACGCACGCGGCGCTGTTCACCGTGCAGGTCGCCCTGTTCCGGCTGCTCGAGTTCTGGGGACAGCGGCCGGACCACGTGCTCGGCCACGCCGGTGGCGAGGTGGCCGCCGCGCACGTGGCCGGCGTGCTGTCGCTGCCGGACGCGGTCAAGCTGGTCGCCACCCGCGCGCAGCTGCTGGAGGAGATGACCGGCGGCGCGATGGTCGCGATCGCGGCGAGCGAGGAAGAAGTCCGCCCGCTGCTGACCGCACGGGTGGCGATCGCCGAGGTCAACGGACCGGACTCCGTCGTCCTTTCCGGCGACGAGAAGCCGGTGCTGGACATCGCCGCCCACTGGGCGGACCGGGGACGCGAGACCCGGCGGCTGCCCGCGGCGCAGGCCGCGCATTCGCCGCGGGTGGACGAGGTCCTGGAGGAGCTGGCCGAGATCGCCGCGGAGCTGTCGTACGGCGCCGCGCGCGTTCCGGTGGTCTCCACGGTCACCGGCGCCCCGGCCGGGGACGAGCTGGCCGAGCCCGGGCACTGGAGCGCCACCCTGCGGCAGCCGGTCCGCTTCCTCGACGCGGTCCGCGGCCTCGAGGCGGCGGGCGTGAACCGGTTCGTGGACCTCGGGCCCGGCGGCGAGCTCGCGGGGTACGTGCGGTCCTGCCTGACCGGGCCGGGCGAGGACGGCACCGAACTGGCCGTGCTGCCGGGCGATCGCGCCGAAACCACCGCGGTGCTGCGGGCGGCCGGACAGTTGCACGTGGACGGTCTCAGCCTCGACGGCACGCGGCTGTTCGCCGGCCGGGAGGCACGGCGGGTGCCGGTGCCGCCGTACGCGTTCCACCGCAAGCGGTACTGGCCGGACCTGGACATGGAGGCGATCCGGGCGAGCGGCGATCTGGCCACCACCGGGCTCGAATCGACCGGGCACCCGCTCGTCGGCGCGGCGATGTGGCTGGCGGACTCCGACGGCATCGTGCTCAGCGGCCGGCTCTCGGTCGCCACACTCCCCTGGCTGGCCGAGCACACCGTGAACGGCGAGGTCGTGGTGCCCGGCGCGGCGTTCGTCGAGATCGCCATCCGCGCCGGCGACGAAGCGGGCTGCTCCCGGATCGAGGACCTGACCGTGCACGCGCCGCTCGTGCTCCCGGAGCGCGGAAAGGTGCAGCTCCAGGCCGTGGTCGGCCCGCGGGACGAGGCCGGCGCCCGGTCGCTGACGGTGTACGCGCGCCCGGACGACCCGATCGCCGCGTGGACCCGGCACGCGACCGGCCTGCTGGCCGGTGGCGGGCAGGCCAAGCCGGAAGGACTCGAGGACTGGCCGCCCGCCGAGGCCGAACCGCTGCCGGTGACCTGCCGGTACGAGGCCCTGGCCGGTGAGGGGCTCGGCTACGGCCCGGCGTTCCAGGGCCTGCGCGCGGGCTGGCGCCGGGGTGACGAGGTGTTCGCCGAGGTGAGCCTCGGGCAGGAGACGAGCGGGCAAGCCGGCCAGTTCGGCCTGCACCCGGCCGCGCTGGACGCCGCGGTGCAGGCGTTCGGCCTGCGTCCCGGCGGGAAGCCGGGTCTCCCGGTCGCCTGGACGGGCGTCGAGCTGCACGCCACCGCGGCGTCGAAGCTGCGCGTGCGGATGACCCCGGCCGGCGAGGACGCGGTCGCGGTGACGCTGGCCGACCAGGCCGGCAAGCCGGTGGCCTCGATCGACGCCGTGACCGTGCGCCCGGTCGCCGAGGTGCGGGAAACCCTCGGCGCGCCCGCGGAAACCACCAAGACCGCACCGGGTGGGCCGGCGCCGGCGCGACGCACGGCGAGCCCGGCCGTCGCGGCCGACCCGGACGCGCTGCGCGAGCGGCTGGCCGGGCAGAACCAGGCCCAGCGGGAGAAGATCGTCCTGCGGCTCGTGCTCGAGCACACCGCGGCCGTGCTCGGTTACGCGGACGCCGACGCGGTCGACCCGAATCGGCACTTCCTCGAATCGGGCTTCGACTCGGTGAGCGCGGTGGGGCTGCGCAACAGCCTCAACGGCGCCACCGGGCTGAACGTGGCCCAGACGGCCATCTTCGACCACCAGAACCCGGTGGCGCTGACCGCGCACCTGCTGACCGAACTGGACGGGGTCTCCGCTGACCCGTCAGCCTCGCCGGCGGATTCGGCGTCCGACGGGCTGAAGCAGCTGTTCACCGAGGCCGTCCGCTCGGGACAGACCGAGGAAGGGCTCGGCCTGCTGAGCGCGGCCGCCAGGTTGCGCCCGGCCTTTCGGTCGGCGGCCGACATCGACCAATTGCCGGCGCCGGTCCGGATGGCCGAGGGAGCGCGGCAGCCGCACCTGTTCTGCCTGTCCACCCCGGCGGCGATGGGCGGCGCGTACCAGTACGCGCGGTTCGCCGCGCACTTCCGCGGCGTGCGCACGCTGTCCGCGGTGCCGATGCCGGGGTTCCTGGCGGGCGAGCGGCTGCCGGAATCGGCCGAGGCCATCGTGGACGTGCTCACCGAGAGCATCCGCAAGGCGGTCGGCGACGAGCCGTTCGCGTTGCTGGGTTACTCCTCGGCGGGGATCTTCGCGCACGCCGTCGCGGGCCGGCTGGAGGAGTCGGGCACCGGCCCGGCCGCGGTCGTCCTGCTGGACACCTACGCCGCCGGCGGCGAGGACATGCGGCGCAGCGATCAGGAGGAGCGGGACGAGGCCACCCTCGGCCTGGTTTCGGGACTGCTCGAAAACGAGGAGCGGTACGGGCCGTACGACCGGACCAAGCTCACCGCGCTCGCCCGGTACCTGGACATCCTCCCCGACGTCACCCTGCCCGGGATCGCGGCACCGAGCCTGCTGGTGCGGCCGGCGGACCGGTTCGGCGTGCCCGGGGGCGGCGACGCGGGGGAGTCGGAGGCCTGGCGAACGGCGTGGAGCCTCGCCGACCAGACCGAGACGGTCCCCGGCGACCACTTCAGCCTGGTCGAGGGCAACTCGGCGACCACGGCGCACGCGGTCGAGGAGTGGCTCGGCTCGTGAGTTCCGCGCCCGGTCCGCACCCCGCGGTGCGGACCGGCGCAGCGCCGGCCGCGGCGCGGATCGACCCGGATCGGTATCGACGGGACGATCCGCGCCGCGGCCGGCGTTTGCGTTGCCCTGGTTCACCGATGGCGTCGGCGGGGACGAGAACCGGCTCGGCGACCGGTCCACAGTGGAGGATTCGGTGGACTTCGCCGAGCCGGGGAAACCGCGCCTGGTGATCCGGGACGAGCGTGCGGGCAACTCGGGAAGGTCGCGGGTGGCCGGCCGCGTCCCCGTCACCACGCGACGACGACGGCCGCCGACCGCTGCTGCGGTCGGCGGCCGTCGAAGGCTGCCCGTTCGGCTCGAACGGATCAGGAACCGCGGCGGTCGGCGACGACCGCGGCGATGATGTCGTCCAGGGTGCGCGTGGGGGCGAACCCGATCTGCCGGTTGGCGCGGGTGCAGTCGGGGATGCGGCGCTGCATGTCCTCGTAGCCGTCGCCGTAAGCCTCCTCGTACGGGACCTTCGCGATGGTGCTCGCGGACCCCGTCGCGGTGATCACGCGCTCGGCGAGCTGCGAGATCGTCGTCTGCTCGGTGCTGCCGAGGTTGAACACCTTGCCGTAAGCCGATTCGTCGGACAGCAGGGTCACCAGGGCGGGCACGACGTCGTGGACGTGGCAGAAGCAGCGCGTCTGCTGGCCGTCGCCGAACACCGTGATCGGCTCGTCCGCCAGCGCCTGCTTCACGAAGCGCGGGATCACCATGCCGTAGCGGCCGGTCTGGCGGGGGCCGACCGTGTTGAACGGCCGGACGATCACCGTGCGCAGGCCGTGCTCGACCGCGTACAGGTGGGCGAACGTCTCGTCCAGTGCCTTGGCTTCGGCGTAGGACCAGCGGTTCTTCAGCGGCGAGCCGATGATCCGGTCGGCGTCCTCGGTGAGGCCGTCGGCGGTGTTCTTGCCGTAGATCTCGCTGGTGGAGGCGACCAGGATCGGCACGTCGTGCTGCAGCGCCGCGTCCAGCATGGTCTCGGTGCCGTGGAGGTTGGTGCGGAGGCTCTCCATCGTCTTGTCGAGGATGGTGAAGACGCCGACCGCGGCCGCGAGGTGGAAGATCGCGTCGATGCCGGCCATGCACGCCTCGACGGCCGAGGGGTCGGTCACCGAGCCGCGCACGAAGCGGAAGCCCGGGTTGTCCCGCACCCCGGTGAGGTTGTCGAGCGTGCCGGTGCTGAGGTTGTCGAGGGCGACGACCTCGTGGCCCCGCTGCAGGAGGTGCTCGGTCAGGTGGGAGCCGATGAACCCGGCACCGCCCGTGATCAGGTATCGCACGTCGGAGTCCTCTCAGTGTTTGTCTGGGGCTCCGCCCCAGGCCGGGGGCTCCGCCACCCGGAACCCCCGAAGGGCATCAGTTCGTGAAGAGCGCGGTGTCGAAGCGGTAGGTGGCGTCGATGACGACCGGGCACTGCCCGAGCCAGTCGTAACCGTGGTCGGGGTGGACGGTGTGGATCAGCGCGATGTCCCAGTCGCCGCCGTCCGGCTCGACGACGCTGTCGAGCTGGCCGCCGGTGACGCGGATGGTCGACACGAGCGGGTCGTGGTAGCCGACCTTCGCGCCCTTGGCCGCCAGCAGGTCGATGATGTCCAGCGCGGACGAGGACCGGACGTCCTGGACGCCGGGCTTGTACGTCACGCCGACCACCAGGACGCGGGTGCCCGACAGGCCCTTCCCGTTGCGGGACAGGGTGCTGACGATGCGGTCGACGACCTGCTTGGGACGTTCGGCGATGGCGTGCATGGCCTGGGTGACGAGCGGCGCGTTCTGCTGCGTCGCGCGCAGCTGCCAGAGCAGGTAGTGCGGGTCGCACGGGATGCAGTGGCCGCCGACGCCGGGGCCGGGGTGGAACGCCATGAAGCCGTACGGCTTGCTCGCGGCCGCGTCGATGACCTCGATCGGGTCGATCGAGAAGCCGTCGCTGATCTCCGCGAACTCGTTGGCCAGCGCGATGTTCACCGCGCGGAAGGTGTTCTCGTAGAGCTTCGTCAGCTCGGCGACCTCGGCCGAGCTGACGCAGTGCACCGCCGGGGTCAGCAGGTTGATCACGCGCTGCGCCATCGCGGTGCACGTCGGCGTCACGCCGCCCAGGACCCGCGGCGTCTCCTGCTGCGTGTGGGTGACGTTGCCGGGGTCGATGCGCTCGGGGCTGGACGCGACGAAGATGTCACGGCCGATCTTGAAGCCCTTGGCGACCAGCGGCTTCACGAGCAGGCGCCCGGCGGTGCCGACGTAGCTGGTGGAGGTGAGGATCAGCGTCTGGCCGGTCCGGGCGTGCGCGATCAGCGCCGCGCAGGCGCTCTCCAGCGGGCCGAGGTCGGGCATCAGGTACTCGTCCAGCCCGGTCGGCACGCACACCAGCACCGCGTCGGCCTCGCCCATCCGCGCCAGGTCGGCGGTGAGCTGGAAGTCCTCCTGGTGCACGGCTTTCTCGAGCCGGCGGTGGTCGGTTTCGATCAGGTCGACCTCGCCGGAGCGGATCGCGTCGAGGCGGTTCTGCGAAAGGTCGATGCCGATGATGCCGACACCGCTCTCGTGCAGGCCGAGCGCGGTCGGCAAGCCGACGTACCCCATCCCGATCACCGCGACGGAGGTCAGTTCGTTCAGTTCGGCCAGGATTTCGTATTCAGCGACAGTACTCGTCATTGCGGTTCACCCGTCTCTTGCACGGTGGAAGGTGGTGAGGGGTGGTGTCAGTGCACGACCCGGACGATTTCGAAGGCTTCGGCGAATTCGGTGGAGATCTGCGAGCCGCGGTACTCGGCCAGTGCGCGCACACCCCGCTCGCTGCGCGGGTGGGGCCACGGCTCGAGTTCCTTGCCGTACGCGCGCAGCGCTTCGATCTTGCGCTCGACGTGCGTGTCGCCGAGGCGCTGCCAGCAGTTGGGGCGGAAGGTGACCGGCAGCCCGGACGCCTCGCCGACGTCGGTGGCCGAGCGGATCTCGAAGGTCCGCACCTCCTGCACGCTGCCCTTGCCCGGCCGGCCCGCGACGCGGGCGGCGCGGCTCACCAGCGCGTGGTCGGTGCTCAGATCGCACATGCTCGTGGTGAGGATCGTGTCGGGCTCGAAGTCCCGGACCTCGTTCTCCACCACCCGGTTGAGCTCGAGGTGGCTGACCGTGTCGAGGCGGTTGTCCCCGAACTCGTGGATGCGCACGCGCTCGATGCCCAGGGTCTTCGCGGCCAGCTCGATCGCGGCGGTGCGGTTGACGACCCCCGCGCCGTTCGCCGACCGCGAGCCGTCGTCGTTGGTGAGGATGCAGAGCGCGACCGAGACGCCTTCGTCGGCGAGCCGGGCGATGGTGCCGCCCGCGCCGAGCGTCTCGTCGTCGCCGTGCGCTCCCACGACCAGGAGCTTGCGTGTTCTTCTGTGCATACCGATCCCCAGCCTTAGTCCAATGGGCGAGCCATTCCCGTACCGGCCATCGCCGAACACGGCACAACGCAGGTGAATAGTTTTTCGGACGTGCCGGAAATCTGTCATCCCCGGCCGACGACCGACAACCCCTAAAGACCGTCTAAAGCGGACCTTGGCCGCCGCGCGCTGCCGGGGGTAGGGGCGGGATTCGCCGCGTTTTTCGGGGTGGTCAGGGGTAGGTGGGGCCGGTACGCGCTCGTATCGTGGTGATCACCAGACGAGCCGGCCGACGCGCACTTTCGTTCCGGTGCGGGGTGCCGGCGCCGAAACCACCGCGAAGGCGGTCAATGCCCGGCTTGAGACTTTTCGACGAGGGCGGCGATGCCGTCCAGGACGCGGTCCAGGCCGAAGTCGACGTCCGCGCCCGCCGGGTACTCCTGGCGGGTCGCGAGGGCGGCCAAGCGGGGGTAGCCGCGGTCGGCGAGCAGGGGCTGGAGGAACGCGCGGACGCCGTCGGCGTGCGCGGGGAAGCTGGCGGAGTCCGGTTCGGCGCGGGCGCGGAGGCGTTCGGCCGTGCCGCGGACGAAGTCCGCCACCAGCCTCGCGCAGCCGAGAGCGTCCGCATCGGACAGACCGGCGGCGGACAGCGCCGCCAGCAGGGTTTCGGTCCAGCGCAGCAGGTGCGGGGTGACCGCGTCGCCGCGGGCGGGGACGTCCAGCAGCCACGGCCGGGCGCGGTAGCGCTCCAGCGCGGCGTGGGTCCAGGCCCGCGCGGTGGCCCGCCACCCGGGGTCGCCCAGCGCCTCCGGGGGCGGCCCGAAACCGGTGTCCGCCAAGAGGACCAGCAGTTCGTCCTTCGAGCCGAGGTAGCGGTACAGCGCGTTGGTGGTCAGCCCGAGCGAGGCGGCGATGTTCGGCAGCGACGCGCCCGCCAGCCCGTCGGCGTCGGCGAGTTCGACGGCGGCGGCGACGATCTGCGCCACGGTGTGCGAGGGCTTGGGCCCCCGGCGGGGGCGCGGCGCGGTGACCCAGGCGGGCGCCAGCCCGGGAGGCAGTTCCCGGAGGTCGGCAGGATCGGGCTCGGTGGTCATCTTTCGCTCCGCGGTGTCCTTCGAGTAAACTGTGCAAGCCCTACACTAATCAAGCTGAGAGGCTGGGGTAAATGGTCGTGGCGGCATCCAGGCCGGCCCGAGAGCGTGCCCTGGCCGAAAAGGCGGGTCGTTCCGCGGGCACGGGCACGGGCGCGCTCGCGCGCGAGGTGCGACGAGCAGGAGGCGAGTGCGCGTGAGCGCGACCAAGCGGTCCGCGGGCCGGGTCACCGAGCTGGACCGGAAGCTGGCGGCCACCGAGATCGAGCACGCCCGCTCCGAAGGCGAGTACGACGTCTCCGAGGCGGCCCGGCGGCTGGCGCTGACCCAGACCGCGACCACGCACGCCGCGCTGCGCGTCGCGGTCGCCGGGCGGCCCGACGACGTGCTCCCCCCGGCGCTCGAGGCCGCGCCGCGGATCGCGGCCGCGCTGTGGCTGCTCGTCAGCGTCGTCCACGTCGTCATCTGGCTGATGATCGGCGTGCTCAGCGACGACTGGGACCTGTGGCCGCTCTGGGTGCTGTTCGGCGGCGGGGTGCTGGCCGGCGGCGTGTGGGCCGCCCGCGAGTGGGGCCTGCGCACGGTGTCCCGCGTGGGCGAATAGGGCCGGGGTGGTCGGGATGGCCGGTCGCTGTTAAACTGTGTAAGCCATGCACAGTTAACTTGCCAACCCGATGTGGGGGACCTCATGCCGGAAAGTATCGACGAAGCCCGGTCCTCGAGGGCCCTGGCCCGCTGGATCGTCACGATCGTGTGGGCGGTCGTCGGCGGCGCCCAGTTCGTGATCTGGCTGCTCATGTGCCTGATCACCATGACCTTCAAGGCGCCGTTCTGGCTGTGGACGATCGGCATCGGCGGGGTCCTGCTGCTGCTCTGGTGGTACTTCGACCCGGCGCGGCGCACCAGGGAGGGAACGGCGTGAACGACCTGCCTGCCACGACCTCCGTCGAGTCCCCGGTCCGGCTGGACTCGGTGCACAAGACCTACGGCTCCGGTGACAGCGCGGTGGAAGCGCTCGCCGGGGTCTCCGTCGGCTTCCCCGCCGGCACCTTCACCGCGGTGATGGGCCCGTCGGGGTCCGGCAAGAGCACGCTGCTGCACTGCGCGGCGGGCCTGGACCAGCCGACCTCCGGCAGCGTCCGGCTGGCCGGCACCGACCTGAAGGGCAAGAGCGAGACCCAGCTGACGGTGCTGCGCCGCGAGCACGTCGCGTTCGTCTTCCAGTCGTTCAACCTCATGCCCGCGCTGAACGTCGAGCAGAACGTCACCCTGCCGACGCTGCTGGCCGGCCGCGAGCCGGACCAGGCGTGGGTGAACGAGGTGATCGCGCGCGTCGGGCTTTCGCAGCGCGTGAAGCACCGCCCCGGTGAGCTTTCCGGCGGCCAGCAGCAGCGCGTCGCGATCGCCCGCGCGCTCGCGGCCCGGCCCGCGGTGGTGTTCGCCGACGAACCGACCGGCGCGCTCGACACGAACACCGCGCTCGAAGTCCTGAACCTGATGCGCGAACTGGTGCGCGCGGGGCAGACCATCGTGATGGTCACGCACGACCCGGTGGCGGCGTCCTTCGCGGACAACGTGCTGTTCCTGGTGGACGGCCGGATCGTCACCCAGCTGGCGTCCCCGGGCGTGGAGGCCGTCGCCTCGATGCTGGCGCAGCTGGGGGCGCAGGCCAAGGCACGGAGGCAGCCGTGAGTTCGCGGGGGGTGGTGCTCAACCTGGCGCTGACCAGCCTGCGGTTCCGCGTGGCCGCGTCGCTCGCGTCCTTCGTCGCGATCCTGATCGGGTGCGGGCTGCTGATCGCGTGCGCCGGGCTGTTCGAGACGGCTCTCGTGCTCGAGGCGAAGCCGCAGCGGCTCGCGTCGGCGCCGGTCGTGGTCGGCGGGTCGTCGGGGTTCAAGCTGCCCGACGAAGAGTCGGAGGTGGTCCCGTACGCCGAGCGCGCCGGGCTGCCCGAGGACCAGGTCGCCAAGATCGCCGCGGTGGGGGGCGTGGGGCGTGCGGTGCCGGACGTCTCCTTCCCCGCTGTGCTCCTGCGCGACGGCTCGCCGCAGGCTTCGGACGCGCCGGTGCTCTCGGGACACGGCTGGGACTCCGCCGCACTCGGCGGCTACACGGTGCGCGCGGGCGCGGAGCCGACGGCGCCGGGCCAGGTCGTGCTCGACTCGGCCACGGCGAGCGCGGCCGGTCTCGCGGCCGGCGCGAACGTGGACCTGGTGGTGGACGGCAAGCAGCAGTCCTTCACCGTGGCCGGGATCGCCGAGCCGGGCCAGGCCGTGCGGGCGCCCGCGTACTTCTTCTCGGCCGCCGACGCGCAGCGGTTCGCCACCCACCCGGGGCGCGTCGACCTGGTCGGCGTGTTCCCCGCCGACGGCGTCGACGCGGGCGAGCTGGCCGCGCGCATCGCCGCAGACGTCGCCGGTACCAGCGTGCTGACCGGCGACGACCGCGGTGCGGCCGAGTTCCTCGGCGTCGACTCCAGCCGGCTTCCGCTCATCCTGCTGGCCTCGGTGTTCGGCGGCATGGTGCTGGTGGTCATGGCGCTGGTCGTCTCCGCGACGATCGGCCTGACCGTGCGGCAGCGGCAGCAGGAGATCGCGCTGCTGCGGGCCACCGGCGCGACGCCGAAGCAGGTGCACCGGATGGTCGTCGCCGAGACCATGGCCGTCGGGGCGATCGCCGCGGTGTGCGGCGCGTTCCTCGGCAGCCTGATCGGCGACCGGATCTTCGCCACCAGCGTGTCGATCGGCATGGTGCCGGCGGATCTGGTGTTCGCCCAGGACTACCTCGCGTTCGGCGCGGGCGTGGTCGTCACGCTCGTGATCACCTTCGCCGCCGCGTGGTTCGCCGCGCTGGCCGCGTCGCGGGCCCGGCCGATCCAGGCCATGGCCGAGGCCGCGATCCCGAGCGCGAAGGTGAACCCGGTGCGCCGCACGGGTGCGCTGGTGTTCGCCGCCGTGACCGTGCTGCTGGCCGCCACCACGGTCTTCATGCCGGCCGACTCGGCCGCGGCGATCGGCGGCCCGGCGCTGCTCACCGGCGCCATCGCGGTGGCGCTGATCGGCCCGGAGATCATGACCTACGTCGCCGACCGCTTCGGCCCGCTCATCCGGCGGGTCGCGGGCCGGGGCGCCACCCTGGCCGTGATCAACTCCCGGACGCGCGCGGTGGCGTTCGCCGCCGCGCTCACCCCGATCACGCTCGCCACCGCGGTCGCGCTCGGCAACGTGTATTCGGAGACCACGGCGCAGCGGGCCCAGGTGTCGTCCTACGCCGGCCAGCTGGCCGCCGACGCGGTGGTCAGCTCGGACACCGGCGGCGTTTCCCCGGACGAGCTGGCCGCGATCCGGAGCACGCCGGGCGTCGGCACCGCGTCCCCGCTCGTCACCAGCTCCGGCTGGATCGAGCAGCCCTACGACGGCAACGGCAGCGACCCGCTGCGCCTGTTCGGCGTCGCCGCCGAAGACCAGGGTGGCTCGGTGCTCGTCACCGAGGTCACGCAGGGGTCGCTCAAGAACCTCGGTGGCGACGCGGTCGCCCTGCCCGAGGAGGTCGCCGGCGACCTGGAAATCAAAGTCGGTGAGCGGATCACCCTGCGGCTCGGCGACGGGGCCGCGGTGGCGGTGAACGTGGTCGCGCTGCTCGACAGCCCGTCGAGCTACCCGAGCATGGTGCTGCCCGCCGACCTCCTCGCGGCGCACACCACCGCCGGACTGCCGGAGCAGGTGCTGGTGAAGGCCGCCGCCGGGCAGGACGCCGGCGCCCTGGTGGCCGCGCTCACCGAGCGGCTGCGGACCTTCCCGGGATCCACGGTCGGCGACGACGAGGCGCTGACGCGCAGCTTCCAGGCGGGCGCGGACGTCGAGGCGTTGATCAACTACCTGCTGGCCGTGCTCGCCATCGCCTACGCGGCGATCGCGGCGGTGAACACGCTCGCCGTGGCCGTGCTCGGCCGCCGCCGGGAGTTCGGCGTGCAGCGGCTCGCCGGCGCCGATCGCGGCCAGGTCCGGCGGATGCTGTTCATCGAAAGCGGCATCGTCGCGGTGGTCGGGCTGGTGCTCGGCATCGTCATCTCGCTGTGCACCGTGCTGCCGATGGCCATCACGACCGGGGAGATCATCCCGTCCGGGCCGGTCTGGGTGTTCCTCGCGGTGGTGGTCGCGGTGTTCCTGATCGTCTGGCCGGTCACCGCGCTCGCCGCGCGGCTCGCCATGCGCCGCAAGCCGATCGAGGCGGTGACCCTGCCCGGGCAATGAGCGATAGGGGTATGGGGGCACCTTCGGCGTGGATAGTGTCGATTCACACTATCCGCGCCGGGGGTGCCCCGGCTCCATTTCCTGGAGTGGATTCCATGCGCGTGCTCGTGGCCACCCCGTCATCGCCCGCCCGGCTGCACAATCTCGCGCCCCTCGCGTGGGCATTGCGGACCGCGGGCCACGACGTGAAAATCGCCGGACGCCCGTCGTTCCTCGAAGAGATCTTCCGCACCAGTTGCGTGGCGGTCGAAGTGGAAAGCGGGGACGAAGCCTCGCTCGCCGAATCCGCGGCCCTGACCGGATTCGCCGAGCTGTGGCGGCCCCAGGTCGTGGTCTCCGACGCCCGAGCACCGGCGGGAACGGCCGCCGCGCGGGCGGTCGGGGCCGTCGCCGTCCGGGTGCTCGGCGCGCCGGACGAGCCGGACGCGGGGGACGCGGACCTCACCTTGGACACCGTGCCCCCTTCGTTGCGGGCCGAGGCCGGTGCGGCCCGCGCGGTCCGGCACATTCCCTACTTCGGTCCCGTGGTGGTGCCGAACTGGTTGCGCCGCAAGGCGAGGCGCGGCCGCGTGCTGCTGTCGCTCACCGACGAGACGATGTTCGGCCCGGTGTTCGACGCGGTCGCGGAAGCGGACTTCGAGCTGGTGTGCGCGGCCGAGGCGGCCCGCATCCCGGCCGGGGTCACGATGCCGGCCAACGTCCGGCTCGTCGATGCCGCGCCCCCGGCGGCGCTGCTGCCGACGTGTGCCGCGGTCGTCCACGACGGCGACGCGGCACTCGCGCTCGCGGCGGCGGCGCACGGCCTGCCCCAGCTTTCCCTGGCCGAGTCGCCGATCGCCGCGCGGATCGCGGCGGCCGGCGCCGGAATCACCGGCTCCGTCGAAGGAGTCCGCGCGCTGACGACCGACGAAGAGCTGCGCCACGCCGCGAACGCGGTGCGTGCAGAGATCGCCGCGCTGCCCGCCCCGCGCACCGTCGTGGCCGAACTGATCCGCTGATTGCGGGGGCGTCCCGGCCCGGTTAGGGGTGGGGCGGGCGAAGACATCTGGGTAGCGTTTTCCGGGGAATCACCTGGAAATTCGCGGGCAATTTACCGAGGCGGTCGATTACGTGAGTGCCATTTTCTGCTCCGCTGGTGCCGGAACGGGGGTCATGACGTGAGCACGGAAGACGCGGGCAAGCTGCTCGGTTACCTCAAGCGCGCGACGACCGAACTGCGCGAGGCGAAGCGGGCTTTGCGCGATGCGCGGCAGGCCGGCACCGAGCCGATCGCGATCGTCGGCATGGACTGCCGGTACCCCGGCGGGGTCGCCTCCCCGGCGGACCTGTGGGAGCTGGTGGCGTCCGGCACCGACGCGATCGGCCCGTTCCCGGCCGACCGCGGCTGGCCGCTGGCGGCGCTCTACGACCCGGCGGGCGAGCGGCCCGGCACCACGAACACCCGCGAGGCGGGTTTCCTCTACGACGCCGCCGAGTTCGACCCGGAGTTCTTCGGCATCTCGCCGCGCGAGGCGCGGGCGATGGACGCCCAGCAGCGGCTGCTGCTGCAGACCTCGTGGACCGCGCTGGAGCGGGCCGGCATCGTGCCGGAGACGTTGCGCGGCAGCAGCACCGGCGTGTTCGCCGGGGTGATGTACCACGACTACGCCGGCCACGCGGCCGCCGGCAGCGTCGTCTCCGGCCGGGTCGCCTACGCGCTCGGGCTGGAAGGCCCGGCGGTGACGGTGGACACCGCGTGCTCGTCCTCGCTGGTCGCCCTGCACTGGGCCGGCCAGGCGCTGCGCCGCGGCGACTGCACGCTGGCCCTCGTCGGCGGGGTCACGGTGATGGCCACGCCCGGGACGTTCGTGGACTTCGCCGAGCAGCGCGGCCTGTCGGACGACGGACGCTGCAAGGCGTTCGCCGCCGGCGCCGACGGCACCGGCTGGGGCGAGGGCGTCGGCGTGCTCGTGGTCGAGCGGCTGTCCGACGCCCGCCGGCTCGGCCACGACGTGCTCGCCGTCGTGCGGGGCAGCGCGGTGAACTCGGACGGCGCCTCCAGCGGGCTCACCGTCCCCAACGGCCCGGCACAGCAGCGGGTCATCCACCAGGCGCTCGAGTCGGCCGGACTGTCCACAGCGGACGTCGACCTGGTCGAAGGTCATGGCACGGGAACGAAGCTGGGCGACCCGATCGAGGCGCAGGCCCTGCTGGCGACCTACGGGCGGCGCGGCGAGGACGCCGGTGAGCCACTGTGGCTGGGCTCGCTCAAGTCGAACATCGGGCACGCGCAGGCCGCCGCCGGCGTCGGTGGCGTGATCAAGGTCGTGCAGGCCATCCGCCACGGCGTGCTGCCGAAGACCCTGCACGTGGACGCGCCGTCGCCGCACGTCGACTGGTCGGCCGGCCGGGTCGAACTGCTCACCGAGGCCCGCGAATGGCCCGCGGTGTCCCGGCCCCGCCGCGGCGCGGTGTCGTCGTTCGGCATCAGCGGCACGAACGCCCACGTGATCATCGAGCAGGCGGAGGTGGCGCCGGAGGGGCCGGTGACCCCGCCCGCGGTGCCCGTCCTCGCGTGGCCGGTGTCGGCCGACTCGCCGGACACCCTGGCCGCACAGGCACAGCGGCTCGCCGACCAAATCGACTCCGCCGATTCGCCGGCGGACATCGGGTTCTCGCTCGCCACGACCCGTTCGGCGCTGGACCACCGGGCCGTCGTCGTCGGCGCCGACCGCGCGGAACTGCTCGCCGGGCTGACCGCGCTCGCCGAGGGAGCCGACGCGCCCGGCGTGGTGCGCGACCGCCGCGGCAGCGGCCGGACGGCGTTCCTGTTCACCGGTCAGGGCGCCCAGCGCCCCGGGATGGGGCTGGTGCTCGCCGCGCAGTACCCGGCGTTCGCCGAAGCGCTCGACGCCGTGGCCGCCGAACTGGACCAGCACCTGGACCGTCCACTGCGGACGGTGCTCGACGACGGCAAGGCGTTGGAGCAGACCGGGTTCACCCAGCCCGCGCTGTTCGCCGTCGAGGTCGCGCTGTTCCGGCTGCTCCAGACGTGGGGCGTGCGGCCCGACTTCCTCCTCGGCCACTCGATCGGCGAGCTGGCCGCGGCGCACGTCGCCGGGGTGCTTTCGCTCGGCGACGCCTGCACGCTGGTCGCCGCGCGGGCGAGGCTCATGCAGGCCCTGCCGGCGGGGGGCGCGATGGTCGCGATCCAGGCCACCGAGGCCGAGGTGGCGCCGCTGCTGACGGCCGGGGTGAGCATCGCCGCGATCAACGGCCCGGACGCGCTGGTGCTCTCGGGTGCGGAAGACGCCGTCACGGCCGTCGCCGCGCAGTTCCCCGGCCGCAAGACCTCGAAGCTGCGCGTCTCGCACGCTTTCCACTCGCCGTTGATGGACCCGATGCTCGCCGAGTTCGCCGCCGTCGCGAAGAAGCTCACCTACACCAAGCCCGGGATCCCCATCGTCTCGACCGTCTCCGCCGACGCCGACCTGGCGACGCCGGAGTACTGGGTGCACCAGGTCCGGGCGGCCGTCCGGTTCCACGACGGCGTGCGCGCACTGGCCGGCGAAGGCGTCCGGACGTTCGTCGAGGTGGGGCCGGGCGCGGTGCTCACCGCCGCCGCGCGGGCCGCACTGGACGATGAGACGCTCGCGTTCGTCCCGGCTCAGCGCAAGGACCGGGCCGAGGCGCACACCGTCGTCACCGCGCTCGCGACCCTGCACGCCCGGGGGGTTCCCGTGGACTGGGCGGCGTTCTACGCGGGGGCCCGGCGGGTCGGGCTGCCCACCTATTCGTTCCGCCGCACCCGCTACTGGTTGCCCGCCACCACCGCGGCCGGCGACGCCGGAGACCACGGCCAGCAGCCCGCCGGGCACCCGATGCTCAGCGCCGTCGTGCGGGTCCCGGACGCCGATGCGCTGGTGCTCACCGGCCGGCTGTCCACCGGCACCACGCCGTGGCTGGCCGACCACGTCGTCCTCGGGACGATCCTGTTGCCCGGCACGGCTTTCCTCGAGCTGGCGCAGCGCGGCGCCGACGAGGCCGGCTGCACCCGGATCGAGGAGCTGACGCTCCAGGCCCCGCTGACGCTGGCCGAAGGCGCGGGCGCGGCGATCCAGGTGTCGGTGGAAGCCGAGGAGAACGGCCGTCGCCGCGTCACCGTCCACTCGCGGCTCGACGGCGAGGAAGCTTGGGTCCGGCACGCCGACGGGTTCGTCAGTGCCGAGGGGGACGCGCCGGCGTTCGACCTGGCCGAGTGGCCGCCCGCGGGTGCCGTCGAGGTCGAGCTGGCCGAACCGTACGCGCGGCTCGCGGAGCTGGGCTACGACTACGGCACCGCCTTCCAGGGCCTGCGTGCGATGTGGCGGCACGGCGACGACGTGTACGCCGAGGTCGCTCTCCCCGAGGGCACCGATGCCCTCGGCTACGGCCTGCACCCGGCGCTGCTCGACGCCGCGATGCACGCGCAGCTGCTCGGCCCGGAGACCGACGACGGTGAAGCGAAGCCGATGCTGCCGTTCGCCTTCACCGGCACCACCCTGCACCGCGGGGGTGCGGCGGAGCTGAGGGTGCACGTGTCGCCGAAGAGCGCCGACACCATCACGCTGCGGATCGCCGACGCCACCGGCGGGCCCGTGCTGTCCGTCGAGGCCCTGGCCGCGCGGCCGATCTCGCTGGACAAGCTGGCGCCGAACCGGGACTCGCTGTTCCGGGTGTCCTGGGAGCCCGCTTCCTCCACGGGCGACACCGGCGTCGCGAAGGTGCTCGAAGTGTCCACTCCGGACGGTCCGGTGCCCGCCGCGGCTCGTGCGGTCACGCGGCAGGTGCTCGCCGCGGTCCGGGACCTGCTCGCCGAAGACGGCGAGACCCGCTTGGCCGTGGTCACGCGCGGCGCGGTGTCGGTCGACGGCGAGGACGTCGACCCGGCCGTCGCGCCGGTCTGGGGCCTGGTGCGGGCGGCCGAGGCCGAGAACCCGGGCCGGTTCGTGCTGGCGGACGTCGATGCGGGTGGTACCGCCGAATCCGCCTTGGCCACCGGCGAGCCCGAGGTGGCCGTCCGCGGCGGCAAGGTCCTCGTGCCGCGCCTGACCCCCGCGACGCCGCCGGTCAGGGAGCTGAACTGGAACCCCGAGGGGACCGTCCTCATCACCGGGGGCACGGGCGGGCTCGGCGCCGTCGTCGCGAAACACCTGGTGACGCGGCACGGGGTGCGCCGCCTGCTGCTCACCAGCCGCCGGGGCGCCGACGCCCCCGGCGCGGCCGAACTGCGCGAAGAACTCCGGCAGCTGGGCGGCGAGGTGACGATCGCGAGCTGCGACGTCACCGACGTGGCATCCGTGCGGTCGCTGCTCGACGCGGTCCCGGCCGAGGCGCCGCTGACCGCCGTCCTGCACGCGGCTGGTGTCGCCGCCGCCGGCCGGGTCGAGGCGCTCACCGACGACGAGCTGGACCGCGTCTTCGCCCCCAAGGTCGACGGCGCGTGGCACCTGCACGAGCTGACCCACGACCTCGACGCGTTCGTCCTGTTCTCCTCGGCCGCGAGCACCGTCCTCGCGGCCGGCCAAGCCGGGTACGCCGCCGCCAACGCCTACCTCGACGAGCTGGCTCGCCATCGCCGTGCCCACGGGCTCCCGGCGACGGCACTGGCCTGGGGCGCCTGGGCCGAGGACGGTGGCATGGCCGGCGAACTCGACGAGGCCGACTTCCGCCGGCTGCGCCGGCTCGGCACGCCGCCGATGGCCACCGGCGAGGCCCTCGCCCTGCTCGACGCGTGCCTCGTCGCCGAGGATGCCGTGCTCGCGCCGGTGAAGCTCGACCTCGCCGCGCTGCGCGCCCGCACCGACGCTCTGCCGCCGGTCCTGCGCGGGCTCGTCCGGCCCGCGCCGGCCCGCCGCACGGCCGCCCGCTCCGGCGGCGCGGTCGCCGCCCGGCTGGGCACGGTGCCCGAGACCGAGCGCGAGGCCTACCTCCTGAGCGTGGTGGCCGAGCAGGTCGCGGCGGTGCTGGGGTTCACCTCGGCCGCGTCGGTCGAGCCCGAGCGCGCCTTCCAGGAGATGGGCTTCGACTCGCTCACCTCGGTGGAGCTGCGCAACCAGCTCGGGGCGCTGACCGGCCTGAAGCTGCCCGCGACCATCGTGTTCGACCACCCGGCGCCGGCCGCGCTCGCCCGGCGCCTGCACGAACTGCTCGGCCCGGGCCGCGGCGCCGCGGAGCCGCTGCTGGCCGAGATCGACCGGCTCGAGGCGGTGCTCGGCGCCGCCGGGTCGCTCAACGGCTCGACCGCGAAGGTCACCGCCCGGCTCGACGCCCTGGTGCGCAAGTGGACCGAAGCGCACACCGGCCACGACGCGCCGGAAGCCGATCTCGGCGCCGCCACCGACGACGAGCTCTTCGCCGTGCTGGACGAGGAATTGGGTATCTCATGAGCAACGAGGACAAGCTCCGCGACTACCTGAAGCGGGCGACGGCCGACCTCAAGCAGGCCAGGCACCGGGTGCACGAGCTGGAGACCCGGGACACCGAGCCCCTCGCGATCATCGGCATGAGCTGCCGCTATCCCGGCGGCATCGCGACGCCGGAGGACCTCTGGGGCGTGGTCGACGGGGGCCTGGACGTGATCGGCGAGTTTCCCGCCGACCGCGGCTGGGACATCGAGGGCGTCTACGACCCGACGCCCGACCGGCCCGGCAAGACCTACACGCGCCACGGCGGTTTCCTCTACGACGCCGCGAACTTCGACGCGGAGTTCTTCGGCATCAGCCCGCGTGACGCCCGCCGCGCCGACCCCCAGCAGCGGATCCTGCTCGAAGCGTCCTGGGAGGCCATCGAGCGCGCCGGGCTCGACCCGCACGCGCTGAAGGGCAGCCCCACCGGCGTCTTCGCCGGCGTCATGTACCACGACTACAGCGGCGGCAGCCCCGAGGGCAGCCTGGTCTCCGGGCAGGTGTCCTACACCCTCGGGTTCGAAGGACCGTCGGTTTCGGTGGACACCGCGTGCTCGTCGTCGCTGGTGGCCCTGCACATGGCGGCGCAGGGCCTGCGCCGCGGCGACTGCACGCTCGCGCTGGTCAGCGGCGTCGCCGTGATGGGCACGCCCGAGATGTTCGTCGACTTCTCCGGTCGCCGCGGCTTGGCCGCGGACGGCCGCAGCAAGTCGTTCTCCGACGACGCCGACGGCACGTCGTGGGCCGAGGGCGTCGGCGTGCTCGTGGTGGAGCGCCTCTCGGACGCGCGCCGCAACGGTCACCAGGTCCTCGCACTGCTGCGCGGTTCCGCGGTGAACCAGGACGGCGCGAGCAACGGCTTCTCCGCCCCGAACGGCCCCTCGCAGGTCCGGGTGATCGAGGCGGCGCTGGCCGACGCCGGGCTTTCGGTGTCCGATGTGGACGCTGTCGAGGCGCACGGCACCGGCACCGCGCTCGGCGACCCGATCGAGGCGCAGTCGCTGATGGAGACCTACGGGCAGCGCACCACGGGGGAGCCGCTGCTGCTCGGCTCGATCAAGTCGAACATGGGCCACCCGCAGGCCGCCGCCGGGGTCGCCGGGGTGATCAAGATGGTGCAGGCGCTGCGGCACGGCAGGCTGCCGCGCACGCTGCACGTCGGCACCCCGTCGCGGCACGTCGACTGGACCGCGGGCGCGGTGGAGCTGCTCACGGAACCGCGCGATTGGCCCGAGGTCGCCCGCCCGCGCCGCGCGGCCGTGTCGTCGTTCGGGGTCAGCGGCACCAACGCGCACGTCATCCTGGAGCAGGCACCGCAGCAGGAGCAGGAAGAACCGCCCGCACCGGCGGTCTGCCCGCTGGTGCTGTCGGCGAAGACGCCGGCCGCGCTGGCCGCGGCCGCCGGCCGGCTGGCGTCCCACGTGGACGGTCACGCCGGCGGGCTCGCCGACATCGCGCACACCCTCGCCACCGGTCGAGCCCGGCTCGACCACCGCGCCGTGGTGCTCGCCGGGGACGGCGCGCGGGCCGCCGAGGCGCTGCGCGCGCTGGCGGCCGGGGGATCGCGGCCGGACGTCGTCACCGGCACCGCCGACGCGCGCGGCAAGACCGTGTTCGTGTTCCCGGGGCAGGGCTCGCAGTGGACCGGCATGGCGACCGCGTTGCTGGAGCAGTCGCCGGTGTTCGCCGGGCGGATGGCCGAATGTGACGCCGAGCTGCGGAAGTTCGTGGACTGGTCGGTGATCGCGGTGCTGCGCGGCGAAGGAGGCACTCCGCCCGCCGACCGCGTGCACGTGGTGCAGCCGATGCTGTGGGCGGTGATGGTCTCCCTGGCCGCGCTGTGGCGTGCGCACGGCGTCGAGCCGGACATGGTGATCGGCCACTCGCAGGGCGAGATCGCCGCCGCGAGCGTCTCGGGTGCACTGTCCCTAGAGGACGGTGCCCGGGTGGTCGCGTTGCGCAGCAAGGCGATCGGGGACGTCCTCGGCGGCCGGGGCGGCGGGATGCTCGCCGTCGGCCTGCCTGCCGCCGACCTGGGTGCCCGGCTCGGCGCCTGGGCCGGCCGGATCTCGGTGGCCGCGGACAACGGCGCCACCTCGGCCGTGCTCTCCGGCGACGGTGACGCGCTCGACGAGCTGCGCGACCAGCTCCTCGCCGAGGGCTTCCGCGCCAAGCGGGTGCCGGTGGACTACGCGTCGCACTCCGCGCACGTCGAGCACCTCGCCGAGCGCCTGCTGGCCGACCTCGGCCCGATCGCCCCCGGCGCCGGGACGGTCGCGATGACCTCCACGGTGACCGAGGAGCCGGTGGCCGAGTCCACAGTGGACGCGCGGTACTGGTTCACCAACCTGCGCACGACCGTCCGGTTCGCGCCGGTGGTGGCGAAGCTCGCCGAGGCCGGGTACACCCGGTTCGTCGAGGTCAGCCCGCACCCGGTGCTGGCCATGAGCATCCAGGAGACCCTCGACGAGGGCGGCCACAGCGGCTCCGTCACCGGGACCCTGCGCCGCGACGAAGGCGGCCTGACCCGGTTCGCGACCTCGCTGGCCGAGCACTCGGTCCGCGGCGGCGCGGCGGACTGGGCCTCGCTGGTTCCCGGCGCGCGGATCGTCGAGCTGCCGACCTACCCGTTCCAGCACAAGCGCTTCTGGCACGAAGAGGAAGCCGCGGCGGCTCCCGTGACCGGAGCGCAGGTCGCCGACCAGGACTTCTGGCTGGACGTCACCGCCGGCGACGTCGACGCGCTCGCCACCCGGCTCGGCGTCGAAGCCGCCCCGCTGGCCGAGGTCGTCCCGGCGCTGGCCGCCTGGCACGGCCGCCGCACCGAGCTGTCCACCCTGGAATCCTGGCGCTACCGCGTCTCGTGGGCGCCGGTGACCGTCGCGGGCGGCCTGGCCGGCACCTGGCTGGTCGTCGTCCCCACCGGCGTTCCCGAGGCGGCCGAGCTGGCCGACGCGCTCGCCGCGCAGGGCGACGTCGTGCGGGTGTCCGCGACGGCGGATCGCGAGAAGCTGGCCGAGCTGGTCACCGAGGCGACGGCGCTGCGCCCGTTCGACGGCGTGCTGTCGCTGCTCGCGCTCGACACCCGCGAACACCCGGAGCACCCCGCGCTCAGCACCGCGGTCGCCGCCACCATCGCGCTGCTGCAGGCCCTGCGTGACACCGGTGTCGACGCTCCGGCCTGGGTGGTCACCCGTGGCGCGGTCGCGGTGGACGCCTTCTCCGACGCCGACCCGGCCGCCGCGGCGGTGTGGGGTCTCGGCACGGTCGTCGCGCTCGACCAGCCCGCCACCTGGGGTGGCCTGGTCGACGTCGAGGGCCCGGCGGACGCCGCGCGGCTGGCCGCCGTGGTGTCCGGAGCGGACAACGAGGACCAGGTCGCGATCCGGCCGTCCGGGGTGTTCGCCCGGCGCATGGTCCGCGCTCCGCTCCCGGGAACCGAGGCGGAGTGGCAGCCGCGGGGGACGGTGCTGGTCACCGGCGGCACGGGCGCGGTCGGCGCGCACGTCGCCCGCTGGCTGGCCGGCCGCGGCGCCGAGCACCTCGTGCTCACCAGCCGCCGTGGCCTCGACGCCGAAGGCGCGCGTGAGCTGGTCGACGAGCTGGCCGGCACCCGGGTCACGGTCGCGGCCTGCGACGTCACCGACGAGCAGGCACTCGCGGCGCTGCTGGCCGAGCACCCGCCGACGGCCGTCGTGCACGCCGCCGGGGTGCTGACCGCCGAGCCGGTCCTGGCCGACGTCACGCCCGCGCAGTTCGCCGCCGCCACCGGCGCCAAGATCACCGGGGCGGCCCTGCTCGACGAGCTGCTGGGCGACACCGAGCTGGACGCGTTCGTGCTGATGTCCTCCGGTGCCGCCGTGTGGGGCACCTCCGGCCAGCCCGCCTACGCCGCGGGCAACGCCTACCTCGACGCGCTCGCCCGCCGTCGCCGCGCCGCCGGACGCACCGCGACCGCGATCGCCTGGGGCTCGTGGGGCGGCGGGGGCATGGTCGACGCGGAAGCGAGCGACCTGCTGCGGCGCATCGGCCTGGCCGAGATGGCCCCGGAGCTCGCCGTCGAGGCACTGGGCCAGGCCCTGGACCACGACGAGGCGCACCTGGTGGTCGCCGACATCGACTGGGCCGCGTTCGCGCCGGTGTACCAGCTCGCCCGGCCGCGGCCGCTGCTGCGCGCGCTGACCGAGGTCGCCGAGGACCGGACCGACCCGGTCGAGGACACCGGCGACCTGAAGGGGCAGCTGGCCTCGCTGACGCCCGCCGAGCAGCGGCGGACGCTGCTGGAGCTGGTCCGCGGCCAGGTCGCCGTGGTCGCCGGCTACGACAACGGCTCGGCGGTCGAACCGGCCCGCGCGTTCAAGGAGCTCGGGTTCGACTCGGTCACCGCGGTCGACCTGCGCAACCGGCTCGGTGCCGCCACCGGCCTCAAGCTCCCGGCCACCGTCGCGTTCGACCACGTCAACCCGCAGGCGCTCGCCGAGCACCTGTGGACGCAGCTGGGCGGCGGCGAAGCGGCGGTCCCGCTGGAGACGGAACTGGACCGGCTCGAAGCGGTGACGTCCACTTTGGACGCCGCGGAGATCGACCGGTCCCGGATCGTCGCCCGCCTGCAGGCGATGGTGACCACCCTGCACAAGACCCTGGCCGGCACCAAGACCACCGACGTGCTGCACACCGCGACCACGGACGAGCTGTTCGCCCTCATCGACAACGAGCTCGGCGCCTGAGCGCACCCACCCAGCGACAAGAGGAATCTGGCGATGACTGACGAAAGCAAGCTGGTCGACTACTTGAAGCGGGTGACCGCCAACCTCCAGGAGACGCGTGAGCGGCTGCGGGAGGTCGAGGCGGCGGAGGCCGAGCCGATCGCGATCGTCGCGATGGGCTGCCGCTACCCGGGCGAGGTGCGCTCGCCGGAGGACCTGTGGGACCTGGTGGCCGAGGGGCGCGACGCGATCGGCGGGTTCCCGGCGGACCGCGGCTGGAACCTGGACACGCTGTTCGACGCCGACCCCGACAGCCCGGGCACGAGCTACGTGAGCGAGGGCGGCTTCATCCACGACGTGGGGGAGTTCGACGCGCCGTTCTTCGGGGTCGCCCCGCGCGAGGCGCTCGCCATGGACCCGCAGCAGCGGCTGGTGCTGGAGCTGGCGTGGGAGACGTTCGAGCGGGCCGGCATCGCGCCGCATTCGCTCGCCAAGCAGCAGGTCGGGGTGTTCGTCGGCAGCGGCGATCAGGACTACTACGACGAGCTGCCGCCGTCCGTGCTCGCCGGCGAGGTGGCGGACTACCTGAGCACCGGCAACGCCGGCTCGGTGATCTCCGGCCGGATCGCCTACGCGCTCGGTCTCGAAGGCCCGGCCATCACGATCGACACGGCGTGCTCGTCGTCGCTGGTCGCCCTGCACCTCGCCGTGCAGGCGCTGCGGCAGCGCGACTGCGCGCTGGCGCTGGCCGGTGGGGTGATGGTGATGTCGCGGCCCGGGCCGTTCCTGGCGTTCAGCCGCCAGCGCGGGCTCGCCGCCGACGGCCGCTGCAAGGCGTTCTCCGACAGCGCCGACGGCACGGGCTGGGCCGAGGGCGCGGGCACGCTCCTGCTGGAGCGCCTGTCCGACGCGCGCCGCAACGGCCACCCGGTGCTCGCCGTCGTGCGCGGCTCCGCGGTGAACTCCGACGGCGCGTCGAACGGCCTCACCGCACCGAACGGCCCCTCGCAGCAGCGGGTCATCCGGCAGGCGCTGGCCAACGCGCGGCTCTCGGCGTCCGAGGTGGACGCCGTCGAAGGGCACGGCACCGGCACCACGCTGGGCGACCCGATCGAGGCGCAGGCCGTGCTCGCCACCTACGGCCAGGACCGGGACCGTCCCCTGTGGCTCGGTTCGATCAAGTCGAACATCGGGCACGCGCAGGGGGCGGCCGGCGTCGGCGGCGTGATCAAGATGGTGATGGCGCTGCGCAACGGCGTCCTGCCGAAGACGCTGCACGTCACCGAGCCCTCCACCGAGGTCGACTGGTCGGCCGGGAACGTCGAGCTGCTGACGCAGGAGCGTCCGTGGGCGGCGGGCGAAAAGCCCCGCCGTGCCGGGGTTTCGTCCTTCGGCGTCAGCGGCACCAACGCCCACGTGATCGTCGAAGAGGCGCCGGAGCCGGCCGCTCCGGCGGCACCGGCGGCGCCGAGCTGGCCCGAAGGGGTTCCGGTCCCGTGGCCGCTCGCCGGGCACGGAACCGCGGCGCTGAAGGCACAGGCGTCGCGGCTGCTGTCCGTTGTGGACAGTGCTTCGCCGCTCGATCTCGGTTTCTCGCTGGCGACGTCCCGGTCGCCGCTCACCCACCGGGCCGTCGTGCTCGACGGGAAGGCCGGGGTCGCCGCCCTCGCCGACGGCGTGGAGTCGCCCGCGCTGGTCACCGGCACCGCCGTCGAGGGGCTCACCGCGTTCCTCTTCTCCGGCCAGGGCGCTCAGCGCGCGGGCATGGGGGCCGAGCTGGCCGCCGCGTTCCCGGTGTTCGCCGAGGCGCTGGACGAGGTCTTCGCCGAGCTGGACCCGCACCTCGACCGTCCACTGAAGACGGTCATCTTCGAGAAGCCGCGCCTGATCAACCAGACCGGCTACACCCAGCCCGCACTGTTCGCGATCGAGGTGGCGCTGTTCCGGCTGCTGTCCTCGTGGGGGATCAAGCCCGACTTCCTGCTCGGCCACTCGGTCGGCGAACTGGCCGCCGCGCACGTCGCGGGCGTGCTGTCGCTGGCCGACGCCTGCACTCTCGTCGCGGCACGGGCGAAGCTCATGCAGGCGCTGCCGGCCGGAGGCGCGATGGTCGCGCTGCAGGCGACCGAGGACGAGGTCACGCCGCTGCTGAGCGCCGACGTGAGCATCGCCGCCATCAACGGCCCGGACTCCGTGGTGCTGTCCGGCACCGAAGGCGACGTCACTGCCGCCGTCGCCGCCGTGGTCGCGCGGTTCGAGGGCCGCAAGTCCTCGAAGCTGAAGGTGTCGCACGCGTTCCACTCGCCGCTGATGGAGCCGATGCTGGCGGAGTTCGCCGCCGTCGCCCGCACGCTCACCTACTCCGCGCCCACCACCCCGCTCGTCTCGAACGTCTCCGGGGCGCTCGCCGGGGCCGAGGTCGCGACGCCGGAGTACTGGGTCTCGCACGTCCGCGCCGCCGTCCGGTTCCACGACGGGCTCACCGCGCTCTCGGCGCAGGGCGTCTCGCGGTTCGTCGAGGTCGGGCCGGACGGGGTGCTCTCCGCGCTCGCCCGGCACGCTTTCGACCAGCAGAGCCTCGACGCGGTGGTCGTGCCGGTCCTGCGCAAGGACCGGCCGGAGCCGGGAACGGCGCTCACGGCGCTCGCCGAGCTGTTCGTCAGCGGGCTCGTCCCGGACTGGGCCGCGGTCTTCGCCGGCCGCGGCGCGCGGCGCGTCGACCTGCCGTCGTACGAGTTCCAGCGCAAGCGCTACTGGCTCGACGCCCGCGCCAACCGCGACGAGGTGACCGCGGTCGGCCTCACCTCGGCCGGGCACCCGCTGCTCGGCGCCGCCGTCGCGCTCGCCGACACCGACGGCGTGGTGCTCACCGGGCGGCTTTCGGTCGAGACGCACGCGTGGCTGGCCGAGCACCGGCTCGGCGACGTCGTCACCGTGCCCGGCACGGCGTTCCTCGAGCTGGTGGTCCGCGCCGGCGACCAGGTCGGCAGCGGCCGGATCGAAGAACTCACGCTCAGCAGCCCGCTGGTGGTGCCGGAGCGGGGTGGCGTGCAGGTCCAGGTGACCGTGGGCGCGGCGGGGGAGCACGGTGTCCGCGCCGTGACCGTCCACTCGCGAGCGGAAGGTGCCGACGGCGAACCGTGGACGCTGCACGCGAGCGGCACGGTCGCGCCCCAGTCCTACCGGGGCGGGGTGGAGCTGGCCGAGTGGCCGCCCGCCGGCGCCGAGCCGGTCGGGATCGAAGGCGTGTACGACGATTTCGCCGACACCGGCCTCACCTACGGCCCGCTGTTCCGTTCGCTGCGGGCGGTGTGGCGCCGCGGGCGCGAGGTGTTCGCCGAGGTCGTCCTGCCCGAGGACAGCGACGCCGAGCGCTTCGGCCTGCACCCGGCGGCGCTCGACGCCTGCACCCACGCCCTGCGCGTCGCGGGCGGGGGTGACGGCGGGGTCGGCCGGGTCCCGTTCTGCTGGACCGGCGTCGAGCTGCACGCCACCGGGGCCTCGGCGCTGCGGGTGCGGTTCACGCCGACCACCGAAGACGGCTACGAGGTCGCGCTCGCCGACGCCGCCGGGGCGCCCGTCGCCACCGTGGCCGAGACCGTGTTCCGCGCGTTCACCACGCCGGTCGCCGCCGACGCGGCCGCACCGCTGTACCGCGTCGAATGGCGGCGCGCGGTCGTTCCGGAGTCCACAGTAGACACTGTGGACACTTCCAACGTGCAGATTTTCGACTGCACCGGCAAGGCGGGCACCGCGGAGGAGACGCACACGCTGACCCACCGCGTCCTCGCCGCCGCGCAGGCCTGGCTGGCCGAGGACCACCCCGAGGACGCGCGGCTGGTCGTCGTGACCCGCGGTGCGGTTTCGGTCGGCGGCGCCGACGTGACCGACCTGGCCGCGTCCGCCGCCTGGGGCCTCGTGCGCTCGGCGCAGGAGGAGAACCCGGACGCGTTCCTGCTGCTGGACGTGGACACCGGCGCCGACGTCGAAACCGTGCTGCCGCAGGTGCTCGCGACCGGTGAGCCGCAGGCCGCGGTCCGCCACGGTGTCGTGCTCGCCCCGCGCCTGGTCCGCACCGAACCCGGGGCCGAGCCCCCGTACTTCCACCCGCAGGGCACCGTGCTGGTCACGGGCGCTTCCGGGGCGCTCGGCGGCAAGCTCGCCCGGCACCTGGTCGCCGAGCACCACGTCCGCCGGCTGCTGCTGGTCAGCCGCCGCGGCACGCCCGAGCTGACCCGCCTGGCCGCCGACCTCGGTGAGCTGGGGGTGGACGTCGAGATCGCGCAGTGCGACGTCGCCGACCGCGCCGCGCTCGCCGCGGTGCTGGCCGCCATCCCGGCGGAGAACCCGCTCACCTCGGTCGTGCACGCCGCCGGGGTGCTCGACGACGGCGTGGTCACCGCCCTCACCCCCGAGCGCGTCGACGCCGTGCTGCGGCCGAAGGTCGACGGCGCGCTGAACCTGCACGTGCTCACCCGTGACACGGCGCTCGCGGCGTTCGTGCTGTTCTCCTCGGTGTCCGGCGTGCTCGGCGCGCCCGGCCAGGGCAGCTACGCCGCGGCCAACGCGTTCCTCGACGCCCTCGCGGCGCACCGCGTCGCGCACGGTCTGCCCGGACTGTCGCTCGACTGGGGCCTGTGGGGCGAGGTCGGCGGCATGGGCGGCACCTTGTCCGCCGAGGAGGTCGCCCGCCTGGCCACCGGTGGCGTCGTGCCGTTGTCCACTTCGGACGGACTCGCGCTGTTCGACCGGGCGCTCGCCGCCCGGCAGGCCACCGTCGTCCCGGCGAAGCTGGACCTGCCGACCCTGCGCAAGCTCGGCCGCATCCCGAAGACCCTCGAAGAGCTCACCGGCGTGCCCACCCGGCGCATCGCCGCGAGCGCGACCGCGGCTCCGGCCGATTCCTTCACCACCCGGCTGCTGGCGCTGCCCGAGGCCGACCGCGGCGACGCCGTGCTCGAACTGGTGCGCGGGCACGCCGCCACCGTGCTCGGCTACGGCGGGGCCCACGAGATCGAGTCGTCGGCCCAGTTCTCCTCGCTCGGCTTCGACTCGCTCAGCGCGATCGAACTGCGCAACGGGCTCACCGCGGCCACCGGGCAGCGGCTGCCCGCGACCCTGATCTTCGACCACCCGACGCCGTCGGCGCTGGCGGCCCACCTGCTGGCCGAGCTGGCGGGAACGGGGGCCGAGATCACCGCGGTGCCCTCGGCCGCCGCCTCCGACGAGCCCATCGCGATCGTCGGCATGGCCTGCCGGCTGCCGGGCGGGATCACCTCGCCCGAGCAGCTGTGGGACCTGGTGGCCGGCGGCCGCGACGCCATCGGCGACTTCCCGGCCGACCGCGGCTGGGACGTCGACGGCCTGCTGGACCCGACCGGTCGCCGGCCCGGCACCACCTACGTCGCCCGCGGCGGGTTCGTCTACGACGCCGGCGACTTCGACCCGACGTTCTTCGGTGTCTCGCCGAAGGAAGCCCCGGCCATCGACCCCCAGCAGCGGCTGTTGCTGGAAGCGTGCTGGGAAGCCGTCGAGCGCGCGGGCATCGACCCGGGCTCGCTCAAGGGCAGCCCGACCGGCGTGTACGCGGGGGTGCAGTACCACGACTACGTCGGCGCGAACAGCGCCGGTTCCATCGTCACCGGCCGCGTGTCCTACACCCTCGGCCTGGAGGGCCCGGCGGTCAGCGTGGACACGGCGTGCTCGTCGTCGCTGGTCGCCATGCACATGGCGGCGCAGGCGCTGCGCAGCGGCGACTGCACGCTCGCGCTGGCCGGCGGGGTCACGGTGATGGCGACCCCGGAGACGTTCGTCGAGTTCAGCCGCCAGCAGGGCCTGGCCCCCGACGGCCGGTGCAAGGTCTTCTCCGACGACGCCGACGGCACCACCTGGTCCGAAGGGGTCGGCGTGCTGGTGCTGGAGCGGCTGTCCGAAGCCCGGCGGCTCGGTCACCCGGTGCTCGCGGTGCTCAAGGGCAGCGCGGTGAACCAGGACGGCACGTCCAACGGGCTCACCGCACCCAACGGTCCGGCCCAGCAGCGCGTGATCCGCGCGGCGCTGGCCGACGCCGGCCTGAGCGCGGCCGACGTGGACGCCGTCGAGGCGCACGGCACGGGCACGAAGCTGGGCGACCCGATCGAGGTCCAGGCGCTGCTCGCCACCTACGGCAAGGAGACCTCCGCCGACCGTCCCCTGTGGATCGGGTCGGTGAAGTCGAACATCGGGCACACGCAGGCTGCGGCCGGCACGGCCGGGGTCATCAAGATGGTGCTGGCCATGCGCCACGGCGAGCTGCCCGCGACGCTGAACGTCGGCCGTCCGTCGAGCGAGATCGACTGGTCCTCGGGCGCCGTCCGGGTGCTGGCCGAGCCGGTGAAGTGGCTGCCGAACGGCCACACCCGCCGCGCGGGCGTCTCGTCGTTCGGCGTCAGCGGCACCAACGCGCACGTGATCCTGGAAGAGGGCGACCGGCCCGAGGTCGTGAGCGGCGGCGTGCCGTCCCACGAGGGTCCCGTCGCCTGGCCGGTCTCCGGCCGCGGCGCCGCGGCGTTGCGGGCCAAGGCCGAGCAGCTGATGTCCTATGTGGACGAGGAGCCCGAAGGCAGCCTCGCCGACATCGGCTTCTCGCTGGCCACCACGCGCGGCGCGTTCGACCGCCGGGCGGTGCTGATCGGCAGCCGGTCACCGCAGTTCGTCCGCGGCCTCGCGGCGCTGGTCGACGAGGAGGAAGCCCGCGGGGTCGTCACCGGGATCGCCACGGCGGGCGGGCGCACGGCGTTCCTGTTCGCCGGCCAGGGTTCGCAGCGCGCGAAGATGGGTGCCCGGCTCGCCGAGCAGTACCCGGCGTTCGCGGCCGCCTACGACGAGGTCTGCGCGGAACTCGACCGGCACCTGGACCGCCCGATCCGCTCGATCATCGACACCGGCGAGGGGCTCGACGAGACCCGCTACACCCAGCCCGCGCTGTTCGCGCTGGAGGTCGCGCTGTTCCGCCTGGTCCGCTCGTGGGGCGTCAAGCCGGACGTGCTCGCCGGGCACTCGATCGGCGAGCTCGCGGCGGCCCACTGCGCCGGCGTGTTCTCCCTCGAAGACGCGGCGAAGCTGGTGGTCGCCCGGGGCGCGCTGATGCAGGCGCTCCCCGCGGGCGGGGGGATGGTGGCGATCGAAGCGACGCCCGACGCGGTGCTCGAAGCCGCGGGGGACAGCGTCGACATCGCCGCCGTCAACGGCCCGAGCGCGGTCGTCATCTCGGGCGCGGCCGACGCCGTGGCCGAGGTCGCGGCGAAGTTCGAGCGCACCAAGCGGCTGCGCGTCTCGCACGCGTTCCACTCCCGCCTGATGGAGCCGATGCTCGAAGAGTTCCGCGAGGTCGCTTCGGAGCTGACGTACGCGCCGCCGCGCGTTCCGGTGATCTCCACGGTCACCGGCGGCCCGGCCGAGCTGACCTCGCCGGAGTACTGGGTCCAGCAGGTCCGTGAGGGCGTCCGGTTCTTCGACGCGGTCACCCGCGCCGCCGCCGACGGCGTCACCCGCTTCCTGGAGCTGGGCCCGGACACCACGCTCACCGCGATGACCGCGGGCTGCCTCGACGAGCAGCCCGAGGTGCTGGCTTCGCTGCTGCACAAGGAGAACGACGAGGCCGTGGCCGCGCTGACCGGGGTCGCGCAGCTGCACGTCAGCGGCGTCGACGTCGACTGGGCCGCGATCTACGAGCCGGCCGGCGCCCGGCCGGTGCCGGTGCCGACCTACCCGTTCCAGCGGCAGCGCTTCTGGCTGGAGAGCACCACCGGCGCCGTCGGCGAGGAGGACCACCCGCTGCTCGGGTCGGCCCTCGAACTGGCCGACGCCGACGGCCTGCTGTTCAGCGGCCGGCTTTCCGTCGGCACGCACCCGTGGCTGGCCGACCACGTCGTCGGCGGCTCGATCCTGTTCCCCGGCACCGGGTTCGTCGAGATGGCGATCCGCGCCGGCGACGAGGCGGGCTGCCCGCGGCTCGACGAGCTGACCCTCGAGTACCCGCTGGTCGTCCCCGAGCGGGCCGGCATCCGCGTGCAGTTCGCCCTCGGCGCGCCCGACGGCGACGGCACCCGGACGTTCAGCGTGCACTCCCGGGCGGAAGGCGACAGCGGCGCCTGGACGCGGCACGCGACCGGCAAGCTCGCCAAGGCGGGCAAGGCCGCGAAGTTCGAGCTGACCGAGTGGCCGCCCGCCGGCGCCGAGCAGGTCCGGCTGGACGGCACCTACGAGGAACTGGCCGCCGACGGCCTGGCCTACGGTCCCGCGTTCCGCGGGCTCGTCGCGGCCTGGAAGCGCGACGGCGAAGCGTTCGCCGAGATCCAGCTCCCCGCGTCGGTGTCCGATGTGGACCGGTACGGCATCCACCCCGCCGTGCTCGACGCCGCGCTGCACACCATCGGTGTCTCCGGGGCGGCCGGGGACGAACCGGCGCTGCCGTTCGGCTGGGAAGGCGTCCGGTTGCACGCCGTCGGGGCGACGACCCTGCGGGTCCACGTCCGCCCGGTCGGCACCGGTGCGGTCTCCCTCGACGTCGCCGACGGGGCCGGGGCTCCGGTCGCGTCGGTGGAATCCCTGCTGCTGCGCCCGATGTCCGCGGTGCCGCAGCCGGTGCGGACCGGGGGCGGCGACTCGCTGTTCCGCGTCGCCTGGGAGCGGACCGACCTCGACGCCGTCGCCGAGGTCACCGACTGGACCGTGCTGGGCCCGGACGCCTTCGGCCTCACCGAGGCGCTGGGGGCGAAGGCGGCCGGCTCGGTTTCCGAGGCGAGTGGCCTGGTCGTGCTGCCCGCGGGCGGCACGGACGACGTCCACGCCGAACTGCACCGCGTGCTCGGGCTGCTGCAGGACTGGCTGACCGGGTCCACCGGTTCGCTGGTCGTGGTGACCCGGGGCGCGGTGGCCACCGAGGCGGGGGAGAACCCCGACCCGGCCGGGGCCGCGGTGGCGGGCCTGGTGCGCTCGGCGCAGGCCGAGCACCCCGGCCGGATCGCGCTGGCCGACCTCGGCGCGGGCACCCCGACCGGCCGGACGCTGGCCGCGGTGTCGGCCTCCGACGAGCCGCAGGTGGCGTTGCGGGCGGGCGCGGTGCTGGTGCCGCGGCTGGTCCGGGCGCCCGACGCGGTGGCGGCTCCGGTGTGGGACGCCGGGGGCACGGTGCTCGTCACCGGCGCCACCGGCGCGCTGGGCACGGCCGTGGCGCGGCACCTGGTCACCGAGCACGGCGTGCGGAACCTGCTGCTCACCAGCCGGCGCGGGGCCGCGGCCCCGGGCGCGGCCGAGCTCCGCGAGGAGCTGACCGGGCTCGGCGCCGACGTGACCCTGGCCGCCTGCGACGTGGCCGACCGGGACGCGCTGGCGGCGCTGCTGGCCGGGATCCCGGCCGACGCGCCGCTGCGGGCGGTGGTGCACGCCGCGGGCGTCCTCGACGACGGCGTGCTGACGTCGCTGACGCCGGACCGGCTCGACACCGTGCTGCGGCCGAAGGTCGACGCGGCCCAGGCGTTGCACGAGCTGACCCGCGAGCTGGACCTCACCGCGTTCGTGCTGTTCTCCTCGGCCGCCGGGGTCCTCGGCGCGCCGGGGCAGGGCAGCTACGCCGCGGCCAACGCGTTCCTGGACGCGCTGGCGGCCCGGCGGCGCGCCGAGGGCCTCGTCGGCACCTCGCTGGCGTGGGGCCTGTGGGGCGGCGGCATGGGCGCGGCGCTGGAGAACGCGGACGCGCACCGGATCGGCGAGACCGGCATCACCCCCCTGTCCACGGAGGACGGATTGCGGCTGCTGGACGCGACGGTGGGTGCGGCGGAGGCGCTGCTGGTGCCGATCGCGCTGGACCCGCGCGTACTGGGGTCCTCCGGCGACGACGACCTCCCGGCCGTGCTGCGCGGGCTGGCCGGCACGCCCGGCCGCCGCGCGGCGCGGGACGCGGCCGAGGACACCGAGTCGCTGGCGGAGAAGGTGGCCGCCCTGCCGGTGAACAAGCGCGTCCCGACGGTGCTGACCCTGGTGCGCACGCACGCCGCGGCGCTGCTGGGCCACGCCGGGCCGGAGGCGGTGGAGCCGGACCGCTCCTTCAACGAGGTCGGCTTCGACTCGTTGTCCGCCACCGGGTTCCGCAACAAGCTCAGCCTCGTCACCGGCATGAAACTGCCGGTGAGCCTGATCTTCGACTACCCGACCCCGCGGATCCTCGCCGAGCACCTCGTCGGTGAACTCGCGC
Source organism: Amycolatopsis sp. cmx-4-37 (assembly GCA_049998055.1). GTDB lineage: Bacteria > Actinomycetota > Actinomycetes > Mycobacteriales > Pseudonocardiaceae > Amycolatopsis. Next base: position 215,357 of record JAEBEK010000002.1, read on the forward strand.
CGGCCGAGGCCGAGGTGACCGGAGAAGCCGTTACCGAGCAAGGGGTTCGCGACGCGCTGGCGGGCATCCCGCTGGAGAAGCTGCGCGCCGCCGGGCTCCTGGACGGGTTGCTGGAGCTGGCGGGCGTGCGCCTGCCCGAAGCCACCGGGGTCACCGTGGAGCCGGACGCCGTCGACGCGGCGACGATCGACGACCTCGACACCGACGCGCTGATCAGCATGGCGATCGGCGGTGGCGACGACGACTAGCGAGGCCACCCCTATCCCGGCCCGACCCGGCCCTTATTGCCGCCCCTGAACGGGCTGTGGCCCACTGGGGCGGAGAGTCCCCCGGCTTCACCGAAGATCCCGACCCGAACAAGGAGAGGTAACCGATGGTCACCGGCTACGCAATCGAAGCACGGGGGCTGCGCAAGTCCTATGGCGACGTGAACGTCCTGGAAAGCGTCGACCTGAGCGTGCGGCGCGGCACGATGTTCGCGCTGCTGGGCCCGAACGGCGCCGGGAAGACCACGACCGTGCGGATCTTGAGCACCCTGCTGGACGCCGACGGCGGCACCGTGACCATCAACGGCCACGACCTCGACGGGCCCAAGCGGAAGGTGCGGGAGCAGATCGGCCTCACCGGGCAGGACACCGCGGTCGACGAGCTGCTCACCGGCCGCGAGAACCTGCAGATGATGGCGCGGCTGTTCCACCTGGGCACGCCCGAGGCGAAGGCCCGCGCCACCGAGCTGCTCCGGCAGTTCGACCTGACCGAAGCCGCCGACCGCCAGGTCAAGACGTACTCCGGGGGCATGCGCCGCCGGCTCGACCTGGCGATCAGCCTGATCACCTCGCCGCCGGTGCTGTTCCTCGACGAGCCCACCACCGGCCTCGACCCGCGCAGCCGCTCGGCGATGTGGGACGCGATCCGCGAGCTGCTCGACGGCGGCACCACGATCCTGCTCACCACGCAGTACCTCGAGGAGGCCGACCAGCTGGCCGACCGGATCGCGGTGATCGACAAGGGCCGCGTGGTCGCCGAGGGCACGGCGGCCGAGCTGAAGCGCAAGGTCGGCAGCGAGCGGCTGAAGCTCACCTTCGCCACCTCGGACGAGGCGGCGCGCGCCCACGGCGTGACCGGCGGCGTGCTGATCGACGACACGGTCAGCGTCGCCATCGACCAGCCCGGCCAGGTCCGGCAGGTGCTCAACCAGGTCGCCGACGCGGGCCTCGAGACCACCGGGGTCGAGCTGTCCGAGCCGACCCTCGACGACGTTTTCCACAGCCTCACCGGAACCGCGGGAGCGAACCGATGACCCAGACCCTGTCCAGGGAGCTCGAGGGGAAGCAGGTCCCCGACACTCCGAGCCGCTCTTCGTTCGCACTGGCGCTGTCCGACTGCCGGGTGCTGATCGGGCGCAACGTCAAGCACATCGCCCGCAACCCGGAGATGCTGATCCAGGCGGTCTCGCTGCCGATCGTGCTCCTGCTGCTGTTCCGCTTCATGATCGGCGGCGCGATCGCCGTTCCCGGCATGGCCTACATCGACTACGTGCTGCCCGGCCTGGTGGCCGTGAGCGTCAGCTTCAACGCCACGACCACCGTGGTCGGGGTGGCGGCGGATCTCACGCAGGGCCTGGTCGAGCGGTTCCGCTCGATGCCGATGACCGGCCCGGCCGTGCTCGTGGGCCACGTCGTCTCCGGCGTGCTGCGCAGCCTGCTCTCGCTCGTGGTGATGGTCGTGGTCGGCTTGGCCGTCGGGTTCCGCCCGGCGGGCGGGGTGTTCGGCTGGCTCGGGGCGATCGGCCTGCTGACGCTGTTCGCGACCGGCGTGTTCTGGATCGCCACGCTGCTGGGCTCGATCGCCAAGACCGTCGAGGGCGCGGGCGGCCTCGGCACGATCCTCGTCTTCGCCCCCTACGCCACCAGCGCGCTGGTGCCCACGGCGTCGATGCCGTCGGTCCTGCGGGTGATCGTCGAGAACCAGCCGGTGACCGTCCTCATCGACGCGATCCGCGGGCTGATGAACGGCACGGCGCTGGGCTCGACCGGCTGGCTGGCCCTGGCCTGGTGGGTCGTCATCACCGCCGGCGCCGCCTACCTCGCGATCCGGAAGTTCCACCAGCGCGCTCGCGGCTGAGCACCTCCCGCGACGAAGGCGGTCCGCGTTCCGGCGCGGGCCGCCTTTTCGCGTGCGCAAGGTCGACTTTAGGTCGGTCGGGCACTCTGCGTGGAGAACATCCGAGCACTGCGTGAACCGAGGTGGCCCGATGCCGACCCGTACTGTCGAGAACCCGGCCGTGACCCTCGACGCGTGGTTCGCCCCGCTGGCCGCCGATCCGGCCGGCGCCGCGGCGTTCCTCGCCGAGGTCGCCGAGCGGGCCGGCCGCCGCCCCCGCGTGCTCGTCCCGGGTGGTGGCCCGGTGGCCGACGCCCTCGCGGCCGGCGGGTACGCCGTCGCCGACGCCGGCTTCGAAAGCCTGCCCGCCGAGCGCTTCGACGTCGTCTACGCGGGCTCGGACGTCCTCTCGCGGCGGCTCGTGCAGCAGGAGCAGGTGCGCCTGGTGCGCCGGCTCGCGGCGCTGCTGCGCCCCGGCGGCGCACTGGTCGTCCAGGGGTTGCACCCCGACCCGGCCCGCTGGGCGGCGCACCCGCTCGTCACCGGGCACGACGGCGCCCGTCAGCTGCTGTTCCTGGCCGATGCCCGGGTGCCGCTGCGCTACGTCTGGCCCGCGGAGCTGGACCTGATGGCCGAACTGGCCGGCCTGGCGCTCGCGGCGGCTCGTTCCGGCGGCTGGTACGGCGAGCCCACCGCGTGCGGCGAGCCGGTCGTGTCGCTCTACCGCAGCTGACCGCGGCCCACTCGGGAAAAAAAGCGGCCCGGTCCCCGCTGGTGGCGGGTGGACCGGGCCGCTGGGCCGGACGCGGAAGGGGTCAGACCGCGTCCGACATCTCGCCGACGAGGATGCTGTGGTGCAGCTTCCGCAGCGAGCTGCCGGGCTCGATACCCAGTTGCTGGACGAGGTGGTGCCGGGCGGAAGCGAAGGTCTCCAGCGCTTCGGCACGGCGGTTCGACCGCAGCAGGGCCGTCATCAGGTACTCGTAGAACGTCTCGCGCAGGGTGTGCTCCTTCGCCAGCGCGGAAAGCTGCCCGACGACCTCGCGGTGCCGGCCGATCAGCAGCTCGGTCTCCATCAGCAGCTCCAGGCACTCCAGCCGGGTTTCCTCCAGCAGCGCGGAGTAGGCCTGGACGTCGGAGGAGTCGGTGAAGCCGCCGAATGGTTCGCCGCGCCACAGGTCGGCGGCTTGGCGCAGGACGGCCGCGGCCTCCCGGTAGTTGCGGTCCCGGTACAGGGCCCGCCCCCGCTCGTAGAGGCGGGTGAAGCGGTCGGCGTCGAGCTCGCCGTCGGTGACGTGCAGCGAGTAGCCGTGCGGGCTGGTCACGACGGGGCTGTCTTCCGCGTCCTTGCCCGTGCCGCGCAGCAGCTTCCGCAGCTGCGAGACGTAGACGTACAGGGCGGCGCTGGCCCGTGCGGGCGGGTGTTCGCCCCAGAGCTCGCCGATCAGGTGCTCGGTGGTCGCCACCCGGTTGCGCTTGACCAGCAGTACGGCGAGCAGCGTCTCGATCTTGCGTGCTCGCGGGGCGCTGACGCCGGGCCGCCCGCTGACTTTCAACTGCCCCAGTATCTCGTAGTCCATTCCAGTGCCTCCGGTGTCCGCGTCGATCGGATCTGCCCGGCCTGGCGCCCCCAGTGTGTCCTCCAGCGCCCATCTGCCCGGTCCCACCTCGGCAGCATACTAAACCGACCTCCCGGTTTTCAAGACAAAACCGGGAGGTCGGTCGGTTTCCTTTGGTGAAGATCGGAGTTTGCCTTGCCAGGGGCCAACTTCTGGGGTTCCCCTAGTTGTAAACCGGGCGGTTGGTATGTAATCATGATCGGGAGCGCGGGGTCCCCTGCGCGGACGGCTCGAGTGGAGGGGACCGACGGTGACCAAGCAGGCACGCTCGGAACATACGCGGCGCGTGTTGCTGGAAGCCGCGGCGGAGCTGCTGCACCGGGACGGCTACGCGGCCACCAGCATGGTGGGCATCGCGCAGGCGGCGGGTGTCACCAAGGGTGGCCTGTACTTCCACTTCTCCTCCAAGGACGAGATCTGCGACGAAGTGCAGGTCGCCGCGACGGACGTGCTGCGCGCGCACGTGGGCCGGCGGCTCGCGGCGCCGCGGCCGGCCCTGCGGAGCCTCGCCGAGCTCAGCCGCGCCCTCATGCGCTGGCTCGACACCGACCCGACGGTCGGCGCGAGCTTCCGCATGGCGCGGGAGATGGGGTCCGTGGACGAGCGGTTCGTCGTGTTCTCCCGCACCTGGCTGGCCCAGGTCCACGAGTACGTCGCCGACGCGATCCACCGCGGCGAGCTCGGTGCCGAGGTGTCGCTCGAGACCGCGGAGCTGCTGGTGGTGGTCACCTGCGTCGGCCTCGAATCCGTGGTGTCCAGCCGGATCGTCGTCCCGGACGGCGACCTCGCCGTGACGCTGGGGAAGCTGTGGCGGCTCATCGAGCTGGCCGAGCGGTCGCCACGGCCGACCGCCGGCACGGGGGCGTGACGGGGACCTGACCAGGGCGAACCTGGAGCAGCAAAACAGGGCGGTCCGGCAGAGTGCCCGACCGCCCGTTCCCGTGCTGCTCAGACCGAGGCGGGCTCCTTGAGCGTGCCCTCCGGGACGAACCGGTGCAGCCGGCGGGGCGGCACGACGGAGTTCAGGATCGTGGTCCACATGAACGTCACGCGCTCCAGCAGGTCCATCCGCCCGGTCATGACCTGCGAGCTCAGCTGGACCCCGGTGAACGACGCCTGCACGAACTGCGCGAGGTCGTGCGGGTTGATCTCCTTGCGCAGGTCGCCCGCGGCCTTCGCGGCGAGCAGGCAGCCGTGGATCGTGTCCACCCACCGCTTGTAGGCGCTGTCCGCGGGGGCGATGAACGAGCCCTGCTCGATGACGAGCCGGATGCTGGCCCGCACCCGGACGTCGGACCGCAGGCTGGCCGCCATGCCCTGGGTGAGGTCGATGACCGTCTGCAGCCCCGGGTTCTCGATCTCCGCGAGGGGGTCCCAGACCGTGAACTGCTCGTCGATCAGCGCGTCGGCCAGATCTTCCTTCGACTTGAAGTGGAAGTACAGCGCGCCCTTCGTGACACCCGCTTCGGTCAGGATGTCCGATAGACTCGCACCGAGGAAGCCCACCGCGTCGAACCGGGAGGCCGCTGCCTCGAGGATCGCGTTCCGTGTCTGCTCTGCGCGTTCTTGGCGGGCCACGTCCTGCCCCTCTCGCTAGTGGCCGGCCGGTCCACAGTAGACCATTCGGCGTACCTCGTGCGTCAAGTCGCCAGTCTACGACCCGTAGCGCCGAAAAGCCACTAAAAAAAACCGCTCGGTTGGTATGGTTTTAGGTGTCCGGTTGGGCTACAAAGGAAGCGAAGAAGTAACTGGGGTACTGGGGTTAGACATTCTTAGGAGGACCGTCATGGTCGGCACCATCCTTCAGGAGTCTGCGCGCGAAATTTCCGAGATCAAGATCATCGACGGCCCTGCGGCGCGGACGGTCGACTTCCAGCAGACGATCCCGCGGAGCCTAGTGCACCGCGCGGCGGTCTCGGAAGTCTTCGTCACCGATCTGAACATCCTCGGCGGGGGCCGGTTCGAGGTGGGCGCGCAGTGGCCGCGCCGGCACGGCTTCTTCGGGCCGCGGACGCCCGCGTTCCACGACCCGATGCTGTACGCGGAGACGGTCCGCCAGGCGGTCCTGCTGATCGCGCACCGGGCGTACGGCATCCCGCTCAGCTACAGCTTCCTTTCCGACCACAAGGAATACTCGATCGAAGAGACCGGGCTGGCCACCCTGGGTCGTCCGGTCGACGTGGTGCTGCGGGTCAGCGCGCACGAGATCGAGTACCGCGGCAAGAACATCGGCGGCATGCGGCTGGACTTCGAGTGCTTCCGCGACGGCCGCCGGATCGGGACCGCGTCCGAGCGCTGGCGCTGCGTGTCCTCGGCGGTCTACCGCCGGGTGCGCGGCGACCACTTCGCGGCGACCCCGTTCCAGGCGGCGGTCCTGCCCGGCGTCTCCCCGGCGTCGGTCGGCCGGGACCGCGAGGAGGACGTGCTGCTGGCGGCGACGCCGACCGACGGCACGTGGGCGCTGCGGTTCGACCCGGACCACGCGGTGCTCTTCGACCACCCGGTCGACCACGTGCCGGGCATGGTGCTCGTCGAAGGCGCGCGGCAGGCGGCCCTGCTGGCGATCGGCGACCCGTACGCCCTCCCGGCGCGCGCGGACTTCCGGTTCGACAAGTACGTGGAGTTCGACTCCGAGTGCCTGCTGGTGGTCGAAGCGGACGAGCGGGGGCCGGACCGCACGCGGACGGTCCGGGTCGACCTCCGCCAAAAGGGCGTCACGGTCGCGAGCGGCACGCTGGGGATGCGCTTGTCGTGACGGCCGGTGAGCCGGACATCCTGGTCACCGGCGCAACCGGCTTCGTCGGCACGGCGGTGCTGCGCGAGCTGGTCGGACGAGGAATGGGCCCCCGGGTCCGCGTCCTCGTCCGGCGCCCGGTGGCGGGGTGGATGACGGACGCGGGAGTGACGACGTGGCGGGGCGACCTCACGGACGCCCCGGGCCTGGCCGGGGCGTGCACCGGCATCACGATGCTGGTGCACCTGGCCTCCCAGATCGGCGGCGACCCCGGTCGCTGCCGGGCGGTGAACGAGGAGGGCACGGCCAAGCTCCTGGCCGAAGCCCGCCGAGCGGGGACGCCGGGGCTGCTGTACCTGAGCACGTGCGCGGTGTACCGCGACGGCGAGCACCGCGGTGAGCCGGTGCCGGGGTCCGGGGCGGCGGCGGAACGGAGGGCTTCGGCCGTTCGGAGTGGCCTGGGGGTCGGCTCCGATTCGGTGGCGGGCCCGGTGCCGCCGATCCGGGGAAGCGGGCCGGGCGATTCCTGGCCGGTGGCGGATCTGGGGCCGTCCACCGGTCGGGAAGGCCCGGCAGGCGAGCACCCGCACCTCGGATCCGCGCACCCACACCTCGGGTCCGAGCACCCACACCCTCGGCCCGGACTGGTCACCGGCCCGGCCTCGGCCACCAGCCGCAGCCGGCTGGCGGGTGAGCGTCTCGTGCTGGCGGCCGGCGGCACCGTGCTGCGGCCGCACCTGGTCCACGGCACCGGCGACCGGCACCTGGTGCCCACGCTGGCCCGCTGGATCCGGGCGGTTCCGGCCTGGGCGGCGGGCGGTGCGGCCCGCACGTCGCTCGTCGCGGTGGCCGACCTCGCCGCGGCCATCACCGAGCTGGCGCTGCACCCCCGGCCGGCCGGGGCGGGCGAGGTCTTCCACGTGGCCGACCCCCGGCCGGTCCGGATGCGGCACCTCGTCACCGCGGTCTGCGAGCTGCTCGACCTGCCGGTGCCGGTCGCGGACCTGCCGCTCGCCGAGCACCGGGCCCGCACGCGCGCGGCGCTCCCGTCCCTGACCGACCACCAGTACTCCCTGCTCACGCGGGATCACTGGTACGAGAGCGACCGCATCTGGGAACTGACCGGCGTTTCCCCCGGCCCGGGCTTCGGCCCGGGCATGGCGGAAGCGGCCGGCTGGTACCGCGAATCGCTCGGCCTCCGGGAAGGGGGGACCGCCCTCACCGACGGCTGACGAGCCGGGCGTACACCTCTCGCGGTTTCTTCGCCCAGCGCCACACCCTGGTGGCGAAGACCGCGTCTAGTTCAGCGCGGAGGCCGTCGCGTTCGGCGGTGACGCGCGCCAGTTCGTACTCGGTTTCGCCGAACAGGGAGTCGCGGTACCGGGCGTGGCTGACCGGCACGGTCAGGTCCGCGTCCCGCGGGTCGAAGGAGACGGCGATGAGGCCGTCACCGCTGAACGACTCGCCGACGCTGTGCTCGGCGATGACGTGGGCGCCGGCGTCGAGCAGGCGCCGCAGGGCGTTCTGGTGGGTGAGGGCGTCCCCGGAGATCGAGTGGTGGTGGGTCGAGACGATCAGGAACCGCACCCGGCCCGCCTCGAAGACCTCGCGGGCGCGCTCGATCAGGATCGTCTCGGCGCCCTGGACGTCGACCAGGACCAGGTCCGCCCGGGGCAGTTCGGCGTCGTACATCAGGGACGCGAGGTCGTGCTGGGCGACGGTGTGGGCCCGTCCGTCGCTCTCGGCTTCGAAGGCCATGGGTTCGCCGGGCTCGGCGCCGATGGCGGCGTGGACGAACCGGACGCGGCCGGTGTGGCCGTTGAGCGCGGCGTTGCGGCGGCCGACCTCGAGGTAGGCGGGGTCGGGTTCCACCGCGACGACGGTCCCGCCGGGGAGTGCGTGGCAGAACCACAGGCCGTAGTAGGTCCAGAAGCTGCCGAACTCGATCATCGAGGGTTCGCCGCCGTCCGCGGCGAGGCGTTCCAGGACGCGGTGGAAGACGAGCTCTTCCTGGGGTTCGTGGTGGCCGCGCAGCGCGCGGATGGCTTCGGTCATCCAAGGCCCGTAGTAGCCGCCTTCTTCGACGAGCAGGCCGTTGTGCATCAGCTGGACGCGGCCGCCGTCGTGGTCGCGGCTTTCACCGGCGTGGCCGACCTTGGGGATGTCGTCGGCGTCGGTGCAGGCGACGGTGGTCCGCAACCGGCGGGCCAGCGCCGGATCGAGCCCCGTCACGTCGGGAACCTGTCGCGCCACTACCCCTCCAACGAACGGCCCGGTCACCGCCGCATCCTAGGGTCGTGCGTGGGGTCGGCGTACAGCGGCGGGCAACCGCGCTCGACGGCCTCGGGCCGCAGCTCGAAGTGCCACGGTTCGTTGCGGTAGATCCGGCAGAGCCCGTACCCGGCGCCGTGCGCGGACAACCACGCCCTGGCCTCGGCAGGCCCGAGGTCGACCGCGTCCCCCCGCACGTGGGCGGACGTCTCCGGGGTGGCCACCCACCGGGCGGCTTCCGCTTCCGACCCGTACTTCGAAATCGCCGCGCGGAACAGCTGCTCCTGGTACTCCCGGGACCGCCAGCCACCGTTGACGACGATCTCGACCCCGTCGCCGGTGGCCGCCGTCGCGGCTCGGCGCAGGGCGTCGAGCAGGGCCGGATCGAGATTCGCGACGGCCGGGGTCTCGTCGTCGAAGACCCGCACGGGGTCGGGGACGGCGCCGTGGGCCCGCCGGAGCGCGGATTCGGGGTAGGGCATGCCGGCAGTCAAGGCAGCGTCGTGTTGCCGGCCCGTATCCGGCTTCGGATACGCCGGCGATACGCGCCGGCTCGTAGCATCGGGGACGTGCGCGTGCTGATCGTCGAGGACGAGCCCTACCTGGCGGAAGCCGTCCGCGACGGCCTGCGCCTGGAAGCGATCGCCGCCGACATCGCCGGCGACGGCGACACCGCGCTGGAGCTGCTGGGCGTCAACGCCTACGACATCGCCGTCCTCGACCGCGACATCCCCGGCCCGTCCGGGGACGAGGTCGCCGAGCGCATCGTCGCCTCCGGCAGCGGCATGCCGATCCTGATGCTCACCGCCGCCGACCGGATCGACGACAAGGCGTCCGGGTTCGAGCTCGGCGCCGACGACTACCTCACGAAGCCGTTCGAACTCCGGGAGCTCGTCCTCCGGCTCAGAGCCCTCGACCGCCGGCGCGCCCACCACCGGCCACCCGTCCGGGAGATCGCCGGCCTGCGCCTGGATCCGTTCCGCCGCGAGGTCTACCGCGACGGCCGCTACGTCGCGCTGACCCGGAAGCAGTTCGCCGTGCTCGAAGTGCTCGTCGCGGCCGAAGGCGGGGTCGTCAGCGCCGAAGAGCTGCTGGAACGCGCGTGGGACGAGAACGCCGACCCGTTCACCAACGCCGTGCGCATCACGGTTTCGGCCCTGCGCAAGCGGCTCGGCGAGCCCTGGGTCATCACGACCGTCGCGGGCGTCGGCTACCGGATCGGCACCTGAGGTGGGGGAGGGGACCGGGAACCGGAAGCCGGGGCTGAGCGTCCGCCTCAAGCTCACGCTCAGCTACGCCGGGTTCCTCATGCTCGCCGGGGCGTTGCTGCTCATGACCGTGTGGATCTTCCTGCGGAGTCACCTGCCCGACGTCGCGGTCATGCCCGGGGGAGTGCTCAACCGCGCCAGCCTGATGAGCACCTTCACGTCGGCCGCGGGCGTGGTGGTGGTCTTCCTGCTGGTCTTCGGCCTGCTGGGCGGGTGGATCCTCGCCGGCCGCATGCTCGCCCCGCTGACCCGCATCACCGACGCCACCCGCATGGCCACCGGCGGATCGCTCTCCCACCGGATCCGGCTGGACGGCCGCAAGGACGAGTTCCGCGAGCTCGCCGACGCCTTCGACGCGATGCTCACCCGGCTCGAAGCCCAGGTCGCCGAACAGCGGCGGTTCGCCGCCAACGCCTCCCACGAACTGCGCACCCCGCTGGCGATCTCGCAGGCCCTGCTCGACGTGGCCCGCACCGATCCGGCGCAGGCCTCCGGCGAGCTCGTCGACCGCCTCCACGCCGTCAACGCCCGCGCGATCGACCTCACCGAAGCGCTGCTCCTGCTCAGCCAGGCCGACCAGCGCTCCTTCACCCCGGAGCGCGTCGACCTGTCGCTCGTCGCGGAGGAGGCGACGGAAACGCTGCTGCCGCTGGCGGAAAAACGCGGCCTCACCATCGAAACCGCCGGCGAGCTCACGCCCACCCACGGCTCGCACGCGCTCCTGCTGCAGCTGACGACGAACCTGGTGCACAACGCGATCGTCCACAACCGCCCCGGCCGCGGCACGGTGTGGGTGACGACGAGCGTGCGGCCCAAGACCGTGGTGCTCACCGTCGAGAACACCGGCGAGCCACTCACCCCGCGCCTGGTTTCCACGCTGGTCGAACCGTTCCGGCGCGGCACCGAACGCATCCGCACCGACCACGCGGGAGTGGGCCTCGGCCTGGCGATCGTCAAGAGCATCACCCAGGCCCACGAGGGGACGCTCACCCTCGACCCCCGCCCCGGCGGCGGGCTCCGCACCACGGTGTCGCTGCCGCGGTGGTGGCTCCGGTGACCCCGACGTCCGGCGACCATGACGCGCGCGGTGCCGGCACGCCTCAGATCTCCTTGCGATAGACGTGCGAGGTCGCCTTCCGCCGGTACCCGATCCCCTCGTGGAACGGGTGGGACTCGGGGCGCGCGACGTTCGAGCGGACCACGATCGTGGGCAGGCCGTGCCGCACCGCCCACTCTTCGGCGGCCGCCACCAGAGCTTGGCCGACGCCACACCGGCGCGCCGCCGCGTCGACGACCAAGCCGGTGATCTCGACGTGTTCGTCCTGGTGCAGGAGGGCCGGCCGCCGCTCGGCGCCGAGGTAGCCGTCGATGCGCGAGTCGTCGGACGGCACCGCGACCAGCACCCGCTGGCCGGCCGAGCCCAAGACGACAGCCAGCCGGGCGGCCACCACGCCGGGTTCGCTCGGGTACCCGAGCTGGGCCGGCAGCGCGGTGAGACGCGGGGCGTCGGCGGCTCGGACCGGGCGGATCTCCCGGCTATCCGACGGGGAAGTCGAAGTACGTGTCCGGGTAGGGCTCGTCCCGCAGCGTGTAGTGCCACCACTCGCGCTCGTACGGGCGGAAGCCGCAGGTCTCCATGACCGCGCGGAGGTGGTGGCGGTTCCGCGCTTCGGCGCGCGTGATCCCGCTCGCGCCGTGGTGGGAGACCGGGTCCATCAGGTCGTGGTCACCGCCCATGGCGGCGAGTTCGCCGGTGTGCAGGTGGTACAGCGTCAGGTCGACGGTGCTGCCCCGGCTGTGGCCCGACTTGGCGGCCACATAACCCTTTTCGACCATCTCGGCCCGGGCGATCCTCGGGTAGTGCCGTGGCTTCGTCCGGCCGTCCTCCGGTTGCCGCGACCAGCGCAGGAAGCAGTCCACGGCGCGTTGCGGGCGGTAGCCGTCCCACAGGAGCAGGCCGAAGCCGAGGGACCCGGCCTTTTCCCGCGCGCTTTCCAGGGCCGCGCACAGCGCCCTCGTGCCGACCACCCGGTTCGCCCGGTAGCCGTCCACCGGCTTGCCGGTGAAGTTGTCCCACGTCGCGTACTTGGCGTCCCAGCGCAGTCCGGGCGCGACCTCGTCCACGAAGACGAAATCGTCGTTCACCGGGGGTTTCCCGACAGCGCCAGCGACACCAGCCGGTCGAGCACGTCACCGAGCGGCAGCCCGGCGGCGGCCATCATCCTCGGGTACCGGCTGTACGACGTCAGGCCGGGCAAGGTGTTGACCTCGTTGAGGACCACGGTCCCGTCCTCCTTCAGGAACAGGTCCACCCGCGCCAGTCCCCGGCAGCCCAGGGCGCGGTAGACGGCCTTCGCCGTCTCCTGGACGAGCGCGCGCGCCTCCGCCGGGATGTCCGCGGGGACGATGAACGCCGAGTTTTCGGACCCGCTTTCGGGGTTGCTCTCCTGGTGGATCCGGAAGAAGCCGTCCGAAAGTGCGACCCGGTCCAGCTCGCCCACGAGCAGGTCGTCGTTCCCCAGGACCGAACAGCCGATCTCGCGGCCGGCGACCGCCTCTTCGATCAGCACCTTCGAGTCGAACCGCCGCGCGGTGTCCAGCGCCCCCGGCAGCTCCTCCTCGCGGGATACCTTGCTGACGCCGAAAGACGACCCCGAACGGGCCGGCTTGACGAAGACGGGATAGGTCAGCTCTTCGGGATCGACCTTCTCGTCCGCCGTGACGATCCGGAAGGGTGGCGTCGCGATGCCCGCGCTCCCGGTGACGAGGTAGGTGAGGGACTTGTCCATGCACAGGGCGGAGCTCGGGACGTCACAGCCGGCGTACGGGACGCCGGCGAGTTCCGACAAACCCTGCATCGCGCCGTCCTCACCGAGCCGGCCGTGCAGGAGGGGCAGCACGACGTCCAGCCGGATCGTCCGGTACCGCCCCTGCTCCAGGACGAGCAGCCCGTGGACGGTGCGATCCGGGGACAGCACCACCGGACGGCAGCGGTCGTCGTTTTCCCAGTCCGCGTCGGGGCCGTCGCAGAGCTTCCAGGCGCCGCTCTTCGTGATCACGATCCAGAACGGCTCGTACTTCGCGGTGTCGAGGTGTTTCGCGACCTCGCGCGCGGACTTGACCGAGACGGGATGTTCTTCGGTGGAGCCCCCGAAGACGATCCCGACCTTCACCTTATCCATGCTGCTTCCCGCTTTCGAAGGTCAGGCAGTTGACGAGACTGGTTTCGACGATGTCGCTCAGCGCGTGGTCGGTGTAGAAGGCGGTGTGCGGGCTGATCAGCACGTTCGGCATGCGCTGCAGCCGCGACAGCGCTTCGCTCGCGACGGGCTCGTCCTGGCAGTCGGCGTAGAAGATCCCTTCCTCGCCTTCGAGGACGTCCAACGCCGCGCCGCCCAGCCGCCCGCTTTCCAGCGCCGCGATGAGGGCTTCGGTGTCGACGAGCGGGCCGCGTCCGGTGTTGACGACGACCGCGCCGCGCCGCATCCGCGCGATGCGCCGGCGGTCCAGCAGGTGGCGGGTGTCGGCGGTGAGGGGCGTGTGGAGCGTCACGACGTCGCTCTGCACGAGCAGGTCGTCGAGCGGGACGTAGTCGGCGGAGCTCCGCGGACGACTGTCGTGGGCCAGGGTCCGGCAGCCGAAACCCCGCAGCCGGTCGAGGACCGCGGCGCCGATGCGGCCGGTCCCGACCACCCCGATCGTCAGGTCGCGCAGCTCTTTCCCGCGTACCTCGCCCAACCGGTAGTCGTGGACCTCCGCGCGCCGGAGGACGGTTTTCGCGTTCCGCGCCACCATCAGCATCAGCATCAACGTGTAGTCGGCGACGCTGTCGGGCGAATAGGAGACGTTTTCCACGCGGATGCCGACGCGCTCGGCGTAGTCCACGTCGATGTGGTCGAACCCGGCGCTCCTCGTGGAGAGGTACTCCACGCCGGCGTTGCCGAGCGCGCGGAGGGTGGCGCCGGTGACGCGAGTCTTGTGTCCGACGCTCACGCATCGGTTGCCGAGCGCCAGGCCGGCGCCGGCTTCGGACACCGCGGCCTCGGTGATGGTCGGCAGCACCCCGAAGCGCGGCGCCAGCTCCCGGAACAGGGCGGCCTCGTCCGGCTCGCACCCGTAGATCGTGATCCCCGTCGAGGTGGGGGGTGGGGCCGGCGATCGGACCGCCGTACGTGCTGGTTCGCCGTAGGTCATGCCGGCCAGTCAAACCGGCGCGGGGTTGCCGGCCCGTATGCGGTTTTCGATACACCGGCGATAGGCGGGCAGGCCGCCGGGCGCCCCCGGGCGGCCTACCCGCCCGGCCTCACTTCAGGTGCCGGTCGAAGAACCGGTTCCCGGAATCCGCCTCGAACCGCGGGACGCCGGTGTGCCCGCCCAGGTTGGCGTGCAGGGTTTTCTCCTGGGAGCCGAAGGCGTCGAACACGTCCAGGGCCAGCTGCCGGTCGTTGCCCTCGTCGTCCCACTGCAGCAGGACCAGCAGCGGGATGGTGACCTGCCGGGCCTCCTCGAACATGCTGCGGGGCACGAAGCTCCCGGCGAACAGCACGGCGGCCGCGATGCGCGGCTCGACCACCGCCAGCCGGATGCCGATGGCGAGCACCCCGCCCGCGAACCCGACCGGGCCGCCGATCCCGGGCACCGCGAGGAGGGCGTCCAGGGCGGCCCGCCATTCCGGGACCGCCTGCTCGACCAGCGGGAGGACGAGCCGGTCGACGATCTCCTCGACCGGCTCGCCGGCCGCCAGCGCCCGGCGCAGGTCGGCGCGGGCCGCCTCGGCGGCGGGCAACCGGGGCCGGTCACCGCCGCCCGGGAGCTCGATGGTGGCCGCGGCGTAGCCCTCCGCCACGGAGTGCCGGGCCCGGGCCGCGAGCCGGGGGTACATCTTGCGCAGCCCGCCGGGGTGGCCCAGCAGGATCAGCGGGGCGGGTGCGGACGCGGATCCGGGCGTCCAGAGGATGCCGGGGACCTCGCCGAGGGTGAATTCGCGCTCGAGGACGTCGTCGTCGAGGCGTTGTTCGGAGGTGAATCGCATGGTCGTGCCCTTCGGGAGTGCTCGTGAGCGGCGCTCCCGGACGACCTATCGCCCGGCCGTGACCCCGGAGGGGAGCACCCATGTCGCTGTGTTCACGGGTACCACCTCCTCGTTCTCTCGCACGGCCACCGGGACGGTAGCAGTGGTCGCGGTGGCCGCCAACCGGTTTTCCGGGCGCCTCGCCGCGCCGGCGCGGAAAGTCGTCGAAAATAGCGCGGGACGATGTGTCGGATCGGCGCGGAGGCGTTCGTAGCAGGGGTGAAGCCGCCCACGAGCGGCACGCGCGAAACTGACGCACCACCCCCGTTTCGGCACCAGTGGAGAGGATCTTCGGATGCAGTACCTGGTTTCCGTCATCGACGACAAGAGCAACCCGGGCAGCACGGACCGGCAGCCGCTGATCAGCGAATTCAACGACCGGCTGATCGCCGACGGCTACTGGGTTTTCGCGGGCGGGCTCGCCGACACCACCGCGGCCACGGTCGTCGACAACCGGGGCGAGCAGGCGGTGTTCAGCGACGGGCCCTTCGCGGAGTCGAAGGAGTACCTCGCCGGCGTCTGGGTGTGGGAGGCCCCCGATCTGGACGTGGCGCTGAAGCTCGCTGCCGAGGCGTCGAAGGTCTGCGACCGGAAGATCGAGGTGCGACCGTTCCGGTGAGCGACCTCGAGCAGGCGATCACCCGGGTGCACCACGAGGAGTGGGCCCGGGTGGTCGCCACCCTGACCAGGCGCTTCGGCGACCTCGACCTCGCCGAGGAGGCGGCCGCCGAGGCGTTCGCGACCGCCGTCGAACGCTGGCCGGCCGACGGCGTGCCCCCCAACCCCGGCGCCTGGCTGACCACCACCGCCAACCGCAAGGCCATCGACCGGATCCGGCGCGAGAGCAAGCGCGAAGACAAGCAGAAGGAGGCTCGGATGGGGTACGACGACGACCCGCCCGAGCCGCTCGGCGCCGTCGAAGACGACCGGCTCCGGCTGATCTTCACCTGCTGTCACCCGGCGCTGGCGGTGGACGCCCGGCTGGCGCTGACGCTGCGCCTGGTCGGCGGCCTCACCGTGCCCGAGATCGCCCGCGCCTTCCTGGTGGCCGAGAGCGCGATGGGGCAGCGGATCACCCGCGCGAAGAGCAAGATCAAGGCGGCCGGCATCCCCTACCGCGTGCCGTCCGCCGAGGACCTCCCGGCCCGCGTCTCCGGCGTGCTCGCCGTCCTCTACCTCGTCTTCAACGAGGGCTACCTGGCGACCGGTCCCGGCACCGATCCGGTGCGCCACGACCTGACGGCCGAGGCGATCCGGCTCACCCGCCTGATCCGCGTCCTCCTGCCGGCCGACGGTGAGGTGGCCGGGCTGCTGGCGCTGATGCTCCTGATCGAGGCCCGCCGGCCCGCCCGGGTCTCGGCCGGCGGCGAGCTGGTCGCCCTCGACGAACAGGACCGCGGGGCCTGGGACGCGGCGCTGATCGCCGAGGGGCACGGCCTGGTGCGCGAGCGCCTCGCCGCGGCCGCCGCCGGGGTGGCTCCGGGGCGCTACCAGATCCTCGCGGCGATCAACGCCGTGCACACCTCCGCCCGCGACATGCGCGACACCGACTGGTCGCAGATCCTCGCCCTCTACGACCAGCTCGTCCGCGTCGACCCCTCGCCGATCGTCGCCCTCAACCGGGCCGTCGCGGTCGCCGAGCTCGACGGCCCGGAGGTGGCACTGGCGGCCGTCGACCGCCTCGAGCCCCGGTTGGCCGGTTACCACCCGTTCCACGCCACCCGCGCCGACCTGCTGCGCCGGCTGGGCCGCAGCCGGGAGTCGCGGGCGGCGTACGACCAAGCCATCGAGCTGGCGGGCAACACCGCCGAGACCGCGTACCTGAGCCGTCGCCGCGACCAGCTGGGTAAAGTGGATCGATGCTGAAGCAGGTGGCCGACGGCGTTTGGGTCCGGCAGAGCGAGTGGGTCCGGAGCAACGCCGTCGTGGTGCGCGGCGAGGGCGGGCTGACCCTGGTCGACCCCGGCATCGGCGGAGCCGATCTGGACCAGCTCGCCGACGACGTGGACCGGCTCGGCCTCCCGGTGGTCGCCGGGTTTTCCACCCACCCGCACTGGGACCACCTGCTCTGGCACTCCCGGTTCGGCGACGTACCGCGCTACGCCACCTCCGCCGCCGCCCAGGTGGCCGGTGAAGCCCGGGAGCGCGCGCAGGCGATGGCCGCGGAGAGCGCGTCGGGCATCCCCCTCGAGCTGATCGGGCTCCTCACCCCGCTGCCCGCGGACGGCGGACCGGTGCCGGGCGAGGTGATCGAGCACGACGCCCACGCCGTCGGCCACGCGGCGATCTTCCTGCCGGACCGCGGCGTCCTGGTGGCCGGCGACATGCTTTCCGACGTCCTGATCCCGCTCCTGGATCCCCGCCGCCCCGATCAGCTGAGCGCGTACGAGACAGCACTCGACCGGCTCGGCGAAGCTGCCCGGCGCGTGGATGTCGTGGTCCCCGGCCACGGCGCCGTGGCCGAGGGACCCGAGGTGGCGGCCCGCTTCACCGCCGACCGCGCTTACCTCGAGGCGCTGCGGCAAGGGACGGAACCGGCCGACGCGCGGCTCGATCAAGACTGGCTTTCCGGTCCCCACCAGTCGAACTTGAATCAGGCCCGGGCTTCGTCCTAAAAGGCCTCCTGCCACACCGCGTGGACGCGGTCGGCGGTCGTGCGCGTGTGGCCCAGCCGGTCGGCCGTGTCCGCCTCCGCCGGAGTCACCTCCTGGTCGCGGTACAGCGTCGAAGCGGCGCGGAACCGGTGGACCGCCTCCGTCTGGCGGCCCGCCAGCCGGCTGATCTCGCCCAGGTTGAGCAGCGCGTTCGCCTGCCCCCGGGCGTTGTGGTACCTGCGGTGCAACGAAAGGGCCGCGTCGCAGTGGCGGCGGGCGGCGTCGTGGTCGCCGAGGCGGGTCGCGTGCCGGCCGGCCACGTTGAGGGCGTCCGCTTCCCACACCGGCAGGTCCGCCCGGCGGCACAGCCGCACCGCGCGGACCGCGTGGTCCAGGGCCAGCCGGTCGGCGCCGCGGCGGCCCCAGGCCCACGCCAGCTGGTAGTGGGTGTGCGCTTCGTCGCCGGTGTTTCCGTGCCGCTGCGCCAGTTCCATGGCCAGGTGCAGGTGTTCGACGGCCTCGTCGTGCCGGTCCAGCTCGACGTAGGCGGCGCCGAGCCGGCGGTGGGCCACGGTGCGGGCCGCGGGGTCGGGCAGGTGCCGCGCGGCGTCCAGCGCCGCCCGCCACACGGCCGCCTGCTCGCGGTGGTGGCCGCGGCGCGTCTGGAAGGTCACCAGCGCCCAGGCCAGCTGCCACACGACGGTATGCCTCCCGGCCTCCGCCGCGGCCCGCTGGACGGCCAGCAGGTTGGCGTGCTCGAAGTCCAGCCAGGACAGGGCCGCCGCGACGTCGCTCACGGGGTGCGGCCGGACGACGCCCGGAGCGACCCGGATCGGCAGCGCGTGCGGGTTCAGCAGGCGTTCGGCGGTGTAGGCGGTCCGCAGGTAGAAGTCCGTCAACCGGCGCACGGCGGCCGGGTCGGGGCCGGCGGCCGCCGACCGGGCGTGCGACCGGATCAGCTCGTGCATCCGGTACCGGCCGCGCGGGTGCTGGCTGAGCAGCGACGCCTCTTCCAGCGTGTGCAGAGCCGCACCGGCTTCGGTCGGGTGAAGGCCGGTGAGAGCGGCGGCGGCGGGCAGGCCGATGTCGGGCCCGGGCGCGGTGGCGAGCACCCGGAACACGGTCCGGACCTCGGCGGAAAGGGCGTGGGAGGACCAGGACAGAACCGCGGGCAGGCTGGCGACCGGATCGTCGTCGGCGAGGGCGGCCAGGCCCCGGCGGCGCAGTTCGGCGGCGAACTCGGCGAGCGGCACGTCGGGGTGCATCTGGGCGCGCGTGGCGATGATGCCCAGTGCGAGCGGGAAACCCCCGCACGAGGTGGTCAGCTCGGCCACGGCCGCCGCCTCGGTGCGCGCCCGGCCGCCCAGCCGCCGGGCCAGCAGGGCGCGGGACTCGTCGCCGGCCAGGACGTCCAGGTGCAGCCGGCCGGCGCCGTGCGCGGTGGTCAGCCCGGCCAGCCGGCGGCGGCTGGTGACGAGAACGGCGCAGCGCCCGCCGCCGGGCAGCAGCGCCCGGACCTGGTCGCCGTCGGCCGCGTTGTCCAGGACCACCAGCAGGCGCCGGTCGGCCGTGACGCTCCGGAACAGCGCGGCCAGGGCGTGCGGTTCGGTGGGCAGCCGGTCCGGATCGGCCCCCAGGGCGTCGAGGAAGCCCCGCAGCGCCACCCCGGGGTCCATGGGACCCCCGCGGTCGGCGCAGAAGCCGCGCAGGTCGACGAACAGGTGGCCGTCGGGGAACTGCCCGGAGTGCCGGTGCGCCCACTCGAGCGCCAGCCACGTCTTCCCGATGCCGCCGGGGCCGCTGACGACGGCGATCGGACTCGCGCCCGTGGGCGCCGAGGGCCCGGCCAGGAACTCCGTCAACCGGGTCAGCGAGGCTTCGCGGCTGCTGAACGGGCCTGGCCGCGGCGGCAGCTGGCGCGGCAAGGGCACGGCTGTCGACGGCGGCGGAGCGGTCGCCGTCGGATCCGGATCGGCGTTGAGGACCCGGTGGTGCAGCTCCCGCAGCGCCGGGCCCGGGTCGACACCCAGCTCGTCGGCGAGCCGGGTGCGCACCCGGCGGAACTCCGCGAGGGCCTCGGCCGGGCGGCCGGCGTGGTAGCGGGCCAGCATGAGCTGCCCGGCGACCCGTTCGTCGAGCGGGTGCGCGGCGGCCCGGGCGGTCAGCTCGGACAGGAGCCCGGCGTGCCGGCCCAGCCGCAGCGCCAGGTCGATGCGGTCGGCATCGGCGGTGAACCGCTCCATCGCCAGGCCTTCGCGCACCGCGGCGATCCACGGGACGTCGAGGTCGGCGAAGGCGTCGCCGGACCACAACGCCGAGGCTTGTTCCAGCAGCGCCAAGGCGCGGTGCTCGTCGGGCTCGTCGCGGGCGCGGTGGACCAGGTGGCGGAAGTGGTGCAGGTCGACGCGGCCGGGTTCGACGAGCACCGCGTACCCCCCACCCCGGCGCTGGAGTTCCACGCCGCCGTCGGCGGGCAGCCGCTGCCGCAGCCGGGACACGTAGTTGCTGATCACCTGCCGGGACCGCAGCGGCGGCCGGTCACCCCACACCCGGTCCACCAGCTGATCGGTCGTCACGACCAGGTTCGCCTCGACGAGCAGCACCGCCAGCACGCACCGCTGCCGGGCGTGCCCGAGGGTGACCCGATCGCCGCCGGCCGAGGCGGCCACCTCGCCGAGCACCCGGAACCGCACGGTCACCGCGGCTCCAGGCGGACGACCAGGCGATTCCATCGCGGTGGTGTGTTCCTGATGAAGACGTCGGCCAGAGTCATGGACGTACTCGGTTCATCCAGCACCTGAACTCCTCCCCGGTGGTTCGGGATAGCAGGCGCGGACGGCGTCAGGGGCGAACTCCCGCTCGATTCACGCGATCGGCGGAGCGGCCGTGCGCCGGTCGTGCGGCATCTCGACGACCGGGGGACCGGCTTCCGGACCTGGGGGTGCGGAAGGCGGCACCGGGGTTCAGCAGGCGTGTCCGCCGGATACGCCTTCCTGAGGGGGAGGATCCACGCATGAAGAAGTTCGGTATCTGGGCGAGCGGAACGCTGGCTGTCGCGTCGATGGTGACCACCGTGTCTCCCGCCGTCGCCGCGCCGGCCGCGAACCTCGCGGCGACGTCGATCTTCACCGCCTACGAGAAGAACGGTTACACGGGGAGGAAGGCGCTCATCGAAGGCTGCGGTGAGCACTCGATCCCCTACCACGGCTCCTACGAGTGGGACGCGCGCGGCCAGAGCGGCCATCTGTTCAACCAGGGCAACCCGGTCCCGGTCACCCGCCTCGCCAGCAACACCGACGCCAAGCAGCCGGGCAGCTTCGGGTGGGTCAAGATCCTCATCGTCTGCTGAGGCGATCCAGCTCCGCGGCGACTTCGCCGCGGAGCTGGATCGACCCGCGGTTCCTCGGCCTTCACCGGCGTAGGACATCGAATGTCCTCGAAAGATCGGATCGTTACACAACTTGGGACGGGGTTCGCGCGTCTAGTGGATCGTGAGAACGATCCGCATCGCCGGGCTCGGCCTGGCGGCCTTGCTGCTGGCCGCATGTAGTGGACCGACCGAGACGGCAGGGACCGCGCAACCGGTCGGAGCAGCCGGAGCACCCGGGACGGCGACAGTGGCCGGGGTACCGGCCGCGACGGTGGCGTTCGAGGGCGGGGACCAGCTGAGCCCGAAGGACCCGATCGTCGTCAAGGCGTCGAGCGGCACGTTGCAGACGGTCACGGTCACCAACCCGCAGACCGGCAACGGCGTCAAGGGTGAGCTGTCGCCGGACAAGACGACGTGGACCAGCTCGGACCACCTGCGGTACGCGGCCACGTACCAGGTGGTCGCCACCGCGGTGAACCCGGCGGGTGCGGCGACCGAGCAGCGCGGGGAAGTGCACACGCTCAAGCCGTCCGGGGTCGCCACGGCCTCGCTCTCCCAGCCGGCGTCGGGTGATTTCGGCGTCGGCCTGGTCATCGGCCTGAAGTTCGACCACGACATCACCGACAAAGCCACGGTGGAGAAGTCCTTCAAGGTGACGTCCTCGCCCGCCCAGGACGGCGGCTGGTACTGGGTGGGCAAGCGCGAGGTGCACTTCCGGCCCAAGGACTACTGGAAGGCCGGGTCGACGGTGAAGCTCGAGACCACGACCTTCGGCCTGCCGATCGGCGGCGGCGTGTACGGCGGCCAGGACGTCTCGGCCACCTACAAGGTGCACGACTCCTGGGTCGCCAAGGCGGACGGCAAGACGCACCAGATCAAGGCGTTCCACAACGGGCAGCTGGTGAAAACCGCCCCGATCAGCATGGGCAAGACCGCCGACACCCCACCGCGCGGCCCGACACCCACCTTCAACGGCACGCACACGGTGCTGTCGAAGGAGGACCACAAGATCATGGACTCCTGCAGCTACGGCGTGTGCGAAGGCGACCCCGGCTACTACAAGGCCCCGGAGAACTGGAACGTCCGCATCTCCAACGACGGTGAGTACCTGCACGAGAACCTGAAGACGGTCGGCGTCCAGGGCAGCGACAACGTTTCCAACGGCTGCCTCAACATGAACACCGAGAACGCCAAGTGGTTCTTCGACACGTTCAACACCGGCGACGTGGTCGAGATCACCAATTCGGGCGGTCCGCAGCTGTCGATCAACAACGGCCACGGCGACTGGGCCATCAGCTGGAGCGCGTGGCAGGCGGGCAGCGCCCTGCGCGGCTGAGAGTGGGGTCTGGGCGCTGTTCACGGAGCCAGCCGAACGTCCTAGATGGACTCCGCCGGCAGCGCGGTCAGCCGCTCGGGGCGTCGCTGAGGTACGGCCTCAGCCGCTCGGCCAGCGATCGGCGGGTCACGTCGATCGCCAGGCCGGCCGGCGCCTGGCTCGCCGGGCGCCCGGCCGCGGTGTCGGCGACGAACCGGGCCACCGCGGCCGGGGCGGGCACGACGTCGTCGCCTTGGTGCGCGAGGACGATCGGGGCGGCCGCGGGGTCGGTTTCCACCGCGAGCGACCACCCCCGCCGTTCGTTCCAGACCAGCATGACGTCGTGGTCGGGCCGGCCGGGCCACCGCCGCGGGAGCCCGAGGTAGGCGGTGGCGGTGTCGCTGATCTCCACCGTGGTGCCTTCGTCCGGGACGCCGACCGCGGCCGCCACCGCCCGCACGTACTCGCCGAGGGCGTGCTCGAGCGTTCGGGCGTCGGGTTCGGAGTGCTCCATGCCCGTCACGCTAGAGGGCTTCCGATCGGCGTGCCGGACGGACCGCGCACCAGGAGGACGTCTCGGCGACCGCCACCATCCCCGGTTTAGACCGTCGTCAGCGGGCTATCCGGAATTCGATCGCCCCGGACCCCGGCGGATGGGTACGTCACGGAGAGAAGCGATCGAGATGACACACACGGTGGACCGTCCGGCGGGCCGGCCGCCCAAGGCCGCGGAGCCGCTGCTCGCGGGGGAGAAGTCCGGCGCCGAAACTTTCCTGGTCAAGCTGTTCGCGGTCGTGCCGCTGCTGGCCCTGGCCGCGGCGGTGCCCTTCGCGTGGGGCTGGGGCCTCGGCTGGACCGACGTCGCGCTGACGATCGGGTTCTACTTCCTGACCGGCCTCGGGGTCACCGTCGGGTTCCACCGCTACTTCACCCACGGCGCGTTCAAGGCGAACCGCGGCCTGCGGATCGCGCTCGCCGTCACCGGCAGCATGGCCATGCAGGGCCCGGTGATCGGCTGGGTGGCCGACCACCGCCGCCACCACGCCTTCGCCGACCGCGACGGCGACCCCCATTCCCCCTGGCGCTACGGCACGTCCGCCGCCGCGCTGGCGAAGGGTTTCTGGCACGCCCACATGGGCTGGTTGTTCGAGCGGGAGAAGACCAACGCGCGGCGATTCGCCCCCGACCTGCTCGCCGACCGCGACATCGCCCGGATCGACCGCTGGTTCCCGGCGCTGACCGTGGTCACCCTGCTGGCCCCGGCGCTGATCGGCGGGCTGGTGACGATGTCCTGGTGGGGCGCGCTGACCGCGTTCTTCTGGGCGAGCCTCGTGCGCGTGGCGGTGCTGCACCACGTCACCTGGTCGGTGAACTCGTTGTGCCACCTGATCGGTGACCGGCCCTACGCCGCCCGCGACAAGTCCGCGAACTTCTGGCCGCTGGCCATCGCGTCCATGGGCGAGTCCTGGCACAACTCCCACCACGCCGACCCCACCGGGGCCCGCCACGGCGTCCGCCGCGGCCAGCTCGACATGTCCGCGCGCCTGATCCGGCTGTTCGAGAAGCTCGGCTGGGCCACCGAAGTCCGCTGGCCCAAGCCCGACCGCCTGGCTCGCAAGCTCAACCCCGGCTACTCCGCGGCGCCCCGCGGGTTCGGCAAGCCGGAGCGCACCGGACAGCCGTGACCGAGACGACGGTCCGGTCTGGTTTCATCAGCGGCGCGCCGGGAATCCGGTTCCGGTATCGAGTGGTCGCCCCAGCCCGCGGCGCCGCAGGACTCGGGGAAGGACTGCCATGACTGTATCTTCGGTGAGCGAGGGCGACGGCCTCCGCGCGACGTCACGTGACGACTTCGGCGCTCTCGGCCGCCTGGTGCGGCGCGAAGGCCTGCTTGACCGGCGCTACGGCTATTACGCGGTGAAGATCAGCCTGACCTTGCTCGCGTTCGCCGGCGGCTGTGTGGCGTTCGCCCTGCTGGGCGATTCGTGGTGGCAGCTGGTCACGGCGGTGTTCTTCGCGGTGATGTTCGCGCAGGTCGCGTTCCTCGGGCACGACGCCGGGCACAACCAGATCTTCCGCACCGGGCGGGCCAACGACCGCGCCGGTTACGCGCTCGGCGGGCTCGTCGGCATGAGCTACGGCTGGTGGATGGGCAAGCACACCCGCCACCACGCCAACCCGAACCACGAGGGCGACGATCCCGACATCGACATCCCCTTGCTGGCCTTCACCCGCGGGCAGACGGTGGGCAAGAGCGGGTTCCTGCGCTGGACGTCGAAGCACCAGGCGGCGTTGTTCTTCCCGTTGCTGCTGCTGGAAGGCCTGAGCCTGCACTGGGCGGGCATCCGGGCGGTGTGGCGCGGGGAGGTCAAGACCCGGTGGCTCGAAGCGGTGCTGCTGTCCGCCCACGTCGTGGTCTACCTGGGGGCGGTGTTCGTGGTGTTGTCCCCGCCGATCGCCTTGGCGTTCATCGCCGTGCACCAGGGGCTGTGGGGGGTGTACATGGGCTGTTCGTTCGCCCCGGGACACAAGGGCATGCCCACCTACACGGACAAGACCCAGCTCGACTTCCTGCGCAAGCAGGTGCTGACCAGCCGCAACGTCCGCGGCGGCCGGTGGGTGGACTTCACGCTCGGCGGGTTGAACTACCAGATCGAGCACCACCTGTTCCCGAGCATGCCGCGGGCCAACCTGCGCCGCGCGCAGCCCCTGGTGCGTGCGTTCTGCGCCGAGCACGGGATCGACTACGCCCAGTGCGGGCTGCTGAAGACCTACCAGTACGTCCTGCGGCACCTGCACGAGGTCAGCGAACCACTGCGCGCGGCGGACGCATCTGCTCGCTAGCTGTCGCGGATCGCGGCTGACGAGGGACGGGTCTTTCCAGCGGCGGGGCTCGCGGAACGTCGTGGCGCCGGCTGCGGATCGGCACGCGGCGCCGGAGCCGCGTGTCGAGTCGGGATTCAGTCGCCGGCGGTCAGTTCGGTGTTGCGGCGCTGGGCTTCGTGGAGCTGGTCCTCGAGGGACACTATGCGGCACGCCGCGTCGACGGCGGTGCCGTGGTCGACCAGTTCCCGCACCCGCGCGGCTAGGCGCAGCTGGTGCCGGGAGTAGCGGCGGTGCCCGCCGGTGGAGCGTTGCGGGGTGATCAGGCCGGCCTCGTCGAGGCTGCGCAGGAAACCTTGGGTGGTGCCGAGCAGGTCGGCGGCCCGGCCCATCGTGTAGGCGGGGTACTGCTCGTCGTCGAACTTGTCGGCCGCGCTGGGCGTGGCCGGTCCTTGTTGGTCAGGGATCATTCCACCTCCACGTCACAGAGGACCCCGGGTGCCGCGCACGGCACCCGGGGTCCTCGAGGGTAGGGACTTTCACCATTGTCAACCGGCGCGACCGCCGGCGTCCTGCACCCGCGTCCGGCCGAAAGCCGGATGACGCGGGGATCGCTTACTCGTGACCGAGCACCACCTCCGAACTCGATGGGACTGCGGCACCCGCGCGGCGCTACCCAGCCGCTGCGGGCGATCCAATGATGTTCCCGTTCCCTTCTTTCCTGTGTTTTCCACTTACCGGTTACTGCAACTGCTGCTTCACTTGCTGCGGCCATCACTGCCGGAACCCTTTCACTGATCGGTCCCAGCACGCTGACGCCGCTGGTCACTGCCCGGAGCCCCGTTCACTGATCGGCCCCGGCCACCTGACACGTACTGCACTTGCACTTGCGGTACTGCACTTGCACTTGCTTACAACAACTACCGGTACTGCTGATCTTCGACTATCGATACTGCATCTGCGGTACTGCTCGCGGTCACCAGCCGAAACCTTGTTCCCTTGATCGGCTCCGTGCTGCCTGACCGCCTTGTCTCACCTCGCGGGTAGTTACGTCCTCTCCCGCGCCTGCTTGACGTTGTCTCTCTCGGTATGAGGAGAACACTACACACACCCGCCGTTGAATGTCTACCCCGGCCGACCTAGATTTTCTGGAGCGGGTCAGAACCAGGGCGAGGGAAGGGGCACGACCGTGAGTGACGAGGTCACGCAGGAGCCGCTCGACGACCGGTATGGCCTGGTCGGGGTGCGTGACATGACCGAGTACGCCGAAGCCCTGACGCGGTTGGTGGAGCAGGGGCGGCGGGAGCGGTGCGTGGCGTTGCTGTCGGAGGCCGAGGCCTACGCGGCGGCGGAGCTGCTCGGCCAATTCGCGCTGCTCGACCCGCTGGGTGCGCTGAACCGGTCGGCCGCCTCCCTGGCCAGCCGGATCTACAGCCGCCTCGGCGCCTGACCCCACCAGCCGGCACCGGCGTTGACGACCCGGGGCATCGAGCCTGCCCACGATCACGAGGCAGCGCACATGTTCACGGATCCGCGCCATGACGTGCTCTGGGCCGACACGCTGGGTTGCGGTGCCGGGGAAGCGCTGGCACCCGGCCGGGAAGCGTGTCTCGTCGCCGCCCGAGGCGAGCTCGAACAGGCTCATTGTCGTCGGCTGCTGTCGGCGCTCGAACCGCTTACCATGCCCCATGAGTGCGCCGCGGCAGGCGGAGCGGTTTTCGTCATCGAGGGGTGGCCGTGGGCAGCGAGCAGATGAGCCCGTACGAGCGTGCGGCGTGGCAGGACGTCGAGCGCTGGCGTGACGAGCGGTTGGCGGTCAGCGAGCGCCGTCTGCTGCCGCAGGGCGTTCGTGATCGCCTGGCCAAGGGCGGCCAGGTCGCCAAGGGACGGCTGGAGCAAGTGCCGGGCGCGGACCAGCTGACCGCGATCGTCCACAACTCGATCGACGGGTTGCTGACGTTGGTGAACAAGACCAGCGAAGCGACGCTGCGACGCAAGGCGGTCGTCGCGGCCTATGCCAAGCGCGGGCATGCCGTCAGCGAGCTGAGCGACATCCGCAAGCTCGACCTGGACGACGTCGACAAGGCCAAGCCTCGGCTGGGGCTGCGCTACACGGCCTTCAGCGCGGTCGAGGGCGCGGGCGCCGGCCTGGCGGTCTCCGGCGGTGAATTGCTCACGACAGCCGGTGGCGTCGCCGGCGCGGGCGCCGGCGCGGCACCCGGTGTGGGCACGGTCGCCGCGGCGATCGCGGCCGACGCCGTGCTGGTACTGGGGGCGATGACGAGGGCGGTCGCCCACACCGCCGCGTATTACGGCTACGACACCGAGTTGCCCCAGGAGCGGGTCTTCGCGCTCGGCGTCCTCAACTTCGGGATGGCCCAGCAGACCAGCAAGACCGTCGCCTACGTCCAGTTGAACAAGATCGTGAACGACCTCGCCCGCCGGGCGACGTGGGACCAGCTGAACAAGAACGGCGTCACGCGGATCGTCAAAGCGTTCTACGAGCGGTTCGCGACGCAGCTGACGAAGAAGAAGCTCGGACAAGCCGTGCCGGTCCTCGGCATCGCGATCGGCGCCGGACTCAACGCGCGGCTGCTGCACAACCTCACCGAGGACGCCGAGCACCTTTACCGCGAGCGGTTCCTGCGCGAGAAGCACAACCTGACGACGGTCGATGTCACCGTGACCACGAAGGACGCTGACGACCTGGATGACGACACGGTCCTCATCGCGGAGATCGTCGAGGAAGCGACGAGCAAAACACCCGACGGGCTGACTGACGGCTGACTTCGCCGGTTTGGTTGTCTCACCCGGCTGAACCCCAGGCGGCCCAGCCGGCCAGCCCGAGAAAAGCGGCCGCCTCGATACGCGGTTGCGCCGTGCCGATCCGTGGCCGGGCTCGCAGCCACGCACCGACCGCGCCCGACATCCACACCAGGGCGACGTCCCAGGCCGCGCCGATGAGCCACAAGATCCCGCCCAGCAGAAACATCTGCCCCACCTCCGAACCGCGGTCCGCCTCGATGAACTGCGGGAAGAAGGCCACGTAGAAGATGATCATCTTCGGGTTGCCCAGCCCGACGGCGAACCCGCGGCCGACCGCTCCCGCCACCGGTCCCGGGACGTCCGGCCGGCCGGACGTCCCGGCTCGCCAGGCCCGTACGCCGAGGAAGACGAGATAGCCGACGCCGCCCCAGCGGATCACCTCGAACACCGTCGCGGACGTCGCCAGCACCGCGGACAACCCGGTCGCCGCCGCCACGACGCGCAGCAGTGCCGCCGCCTCGACTCCCGCGGCGGCGGCCAGGGCCACCCGCCGGCCCCGCCCGATTCCCTGTGCCAGCAAGAAGAAGTTCGACGGTCCCGGGGCGAACATGATGCCGGCCGACACGATCGTGAACGTGAGCAGCGTCTGCAGCGTGGGCATGGGGTCTCCTCCTGTCGTGCTGGACAGGCCCACCCTCGAGGACGACATCGATGCAGCACAAGCGATGATTCATGCCGCTCTGTTAAGTGATGCTGTACAGTCAAGGCGTGCTGGACCTCCGCCACCTGCGCGCGCTGCACGCCGTGGTGACCACCGGGTCGGTCCGGGGCGCTGCTGCGCAGCTCGGCTACACGCCCTCGGCGATCAGCCAGCACATCACGGCCCTTGAACGCCAGACCGCCACCACGCTCCTGGAAGCCGCCGGTCGCGGCGTCCGCGCGACGGCCGCCGGGCGGCTGCTCGCCGAGCACGCCGCCGGCCTCCTCGACGGCGTGGCCGAGGCCGAAGCTGCGCTCGCCGCGCTGAACGCCGGCGAACTGGGAGTCCTTCGCCTCGCGTCGTTCGCCAGCGCCGGAGCCGAACTCGTGCCCCCGGCCCTGGCCCGGGTTCACGTCGAGCTGCCCGGTCTGGAGATCACCTTGCGCAGCGCCGAAACCGAGCACGCACTCGGCCTCCTGCGGCGAGGTGAGCTGGACGTCGCCGTCGTCGAAGCCCACGAGCCGCCCGCGGCGGACAGCGGCCTGACCTGGCACCGGCTGCTCACCGACGAATTCCGGATCGTCCTGCCCCGCGGCCACCGGCTCGCCACCAAACGCGTCATCGACCTCGCCGACACGGCAGGCGATCCGTGGATCGACCTGCGTTGTGAGATCGGCTGCTGTCGCGAGGCCACGACCGAAGCGTTCCGGACCGCGGGTTTCGCACCCCGCCGGGTGATCGAGGCCGACGAGTACTGGCCCGCCCAGGGTTTCGTGGCGGCCGGCCTCGGTCTGGCTCTCATCCCGACCTTGGCGTTGGGCGTCGTCCACCCCGGGGTGGTCATCCGGCGGCTGAGAGCCGCGACCCAGCCCGTCCGGCAGGTCCTGGCGGCCACCCGTCCCGGTGTTGCCGCCACCGCCCCGGTTCGCGTGATGATCGCGGCGCTCCGAGCCGGAGCCTGAGCCGGACGTCGCGGGGGAGCGTTGCTCAGACCGGTGAATAGGTCAGCTGGACGACGCCGTTGCCGAAGGCCGTGGCGGTCTCAAGGTGAGCGGGAAGTTCGGGCCTTCCGCGGGGAACAGGCGCTTCCCGGTGCCGGCCACGACCGGGTACAGCAGCAGCCTCAGCTCGTCGACCAGACCTTCGGACAGCAGCCATCGGACGGCGGTGCCGCTGCCGCTGGTCATGATGTCGCCGCCGGATTCCGCCTTGAGCTCGCGGATGGCCGCCGCCGGATCATCGGGCAGCAGTACCGAGTTGCCCCACGTGACCTCGGACGGCGTCGACCAGATCGCCGAATTCGTGCGCTCAGCCGCTACCGCCACCACGGCCGAAGCCGGCTGACTCCGGTCCACGTGCTCGGTGAGTCGCATGGCTCAGCCCAGCACCGTGCCCGAGTTCGCGGTGTTTCGGTTGCGCTGGCGAGAAAACGCACCCAGGTCGATCTCCAGTCCGGTGCGCGGGGCCCGGAACCGGACGGGCACCGCGTCGTGGTCGACGCCGTTCTCCACCTGGTTGATCAGCTCCGTCATCAGCTGCCCCACGACCGGCGCGTTCTTGAACTGGTTGCCGCTCGTTCCGATCGCGAGGTAGAAGCCCTCGAGTTCGGTGCGGTCGTAGATCGGCGTCCAATCGTCGGCGACGTCGTAGACGCCCACCACGCCGCGCGCCCGGTTGGGCACCGCCAGATCGGGCAACCGCCGCGCGGCCCGCGTCACCTGAGCCTCGAAGACCGCGGCGCTCGGGTGGATGTCGACGGTGTCCGGGTCGTCGGTCCACTGCAGCGGATCACACTCCGGTTCCGTTCCGCCGACGAGCAGGCTCCCTCCGGCTTCACCGCGGAAATAGGTGCCCAGATCCATGTCCGCCACCACGGGCCCGCGATAGCCCTCGCGGACCGGCACGTGCGCGACTTCCTGCCTCATCGGGCGCACACCGACCGTGAAGTCGGAACCCACGCCGGCCAACCGGTTCACCGCGCCCGACCACGGACCGGCCGCGTTCACCACGACGGCACAGGGGATCCGGGTGCCGTCCGACAGCCGCACCGACGTCACACGCCCGCCGGCCTTCTCCACCGCGGTCACCGTGCTGCGGAAGCGGAACTCCGCCCCGCACGCCGAGGCCGCGGCGGCGAGGTTCACGGCGGCGAGGCCCGGGTCCGAGACGTAACCGGCATCCGGGGTGAACACGCCACCGAGCGAGTGTTTCGCGTCCTCCCAGAATTCCTCGTCGTCGAGCCGCTTCGGCGGCCAATAGCGGCCGGCGTCGATACCCGGAACGCGCTCGGCCAAGGTCGCGCTGTCCCATTCCTCGTAGGGGACACCGATCTCGTCGAACAACGGAAGCCATGACGCACGCGGGGCCGCCTCGACGTCGAGCATGACCAGCCCGCTCTTGCGGAACACCGCGAGGTCGCCGACGTCGTGCCCGAGGTGGCCGGCCCAGTCGAGCCAGCCGAACTGCGCCTCCCACGCCGTCGCCACGCCGGCGGTCGTGGAAAAGTTGAACCGGACGATCGCACTCGACGCCGAGGTCGACCCCTGGCCGGCCCCCGCGGCCCGATCGAGCGCGATGACCCGGTGCCCCGCCCGGGCGAGCTCGAGGGCGATCGACGAACCGATCACCCCGGCCCCGATCACGACCACATCGGCACTCGGGTGCTCACCGGGCACGGCAGGTCCTGAGGTAGCTGAGGAACGAGGCCTGCAGGCCGGTCACGTGCGTTTCGTGCAGCATCGCGCTGGTGACAGCTGCGCCGCGGGCGGTCAGGCGGTGCAGGACGGTGGCCGCGTTCTTCGCGAGGTTCTGGTAGACGGCCAGGTCTCCGAGCAGCTCTTGGTCGTTGACGGTCAGGTGGAGCTTGGCGGCAGGCAGGCTGTCGCCCAGCTCTTCGAGCCGCGCGAAGATCTGGCTGTCTTCACTGACGACACCGGGGCTGCCCGCTCCGATGCTCTCGAAGAGCGTGCTGCCGGTGAGCCAGGTGTAGAGGCTGAAGAGTCCGCCGTAGGAGTAGCCGAAGAGGCCGTGACCGGTTGCGGCGGTGCCGTAGTCGCGTTCGATCCGTGGGTGCAGTTCCGCGGTGAGGAAGTCCAGGAACGCGTCGGCGTGGGTTTCCTTCAGTTCGGCGAGGTAGGCGCCGGCTTCCTCGCGGGTCATCCCGCCCGTTCGGATTCCCGTCTCCACGGCGTCGATGAACTCCTGGGCGATGGGCTCGCCGGGTGGCACGAGGTCCCTGTTGCGCAGCCGTGCCCAGTGCTGGGCGTCTTCGCCCGCGTAGCCGACGCTGACTTGGAGGTAGGGCTGGATCTGCTGCATGGGGTCTTTCTGGGTGACGATGAGCGGAGCCGTCAGGCCCACGGCCCAGTTGCCGTCGAGCACGTACACGGCAGGCGCTTGCGTCGTGGCGGGGTCGTAGCCCGGCGGGGTGGTGACCCAGACGCCGTAGTCGTGCCCTCCGCCGGAACGCAGCTCGAAGTAGTCGGTGTCGGCGAGGCAGCCCTGCCACATGGTGCTCATCGAAGGTCCTTCACAACTCGGCCGGCCTGGAGAACGAGGACGGCATTGGCGGGATCAGCGAACAGCTCCGGGTCTTCGACCGGGTTGCCGTTCCACAACACGAGGTCCGCCTGCGCGCCGGGAGCGATGACCCCGACTTGGCCGGACAGGCCGAGGATCTCGGCGTTGGTCCTGGTGGCCGCCACGAGAGCTTCCATCGGCGTTTCGAGCTTCGCGCGCAGCCTGAGCTCTTCGCCTCGGCGGTCCTGCGCCGGGCCGATGAGGTCGGAACCCAGCCCGATCCGCACGCCGGCTTCCTTGGCGACAGCGAGCGCCTCGGTCATCCGCTCACGGACACCCAGCACCCGATCGCGGGTCGATTCGTCGAGGCCCGCTCCGGCGGTGTCGTGCAGCAGTTGTTCGACGACGGCGAACGTGGGCACGAGGGCGACCTCG
Source organism: Amycolatopsis sp. cmx-4-37 (assembly GCA_049998055.1). Taxonomy (GTDB): domain Bacteria; phylum Actinomycetota; class Actinomycetes; order Mycobacteriales; family Pseudonocardiaceae; genus Amycolatopsis. Next base: position 247,945 of record JAEBEK010000002.1, read on the forward strand.
CGAGTGGCCATCAGGGTGGCCGTGGCTTCATCGAGGTCGGTGCCGTGCTCGACACAACGCACCCCGGCCTCGACCGCGTTCCGGATGCCGTCGTTGTTGTGGGCGTGCACCGTCACGTAGGTGCCCCGCGCCGCGGCTTCCTGGACGGCGACGGCGATCTCCTCGACGGTGAACTGGGTGTCGGTCAGCCGGTCGTGCGCGCCGACCACGCCGCCGGTCACGCAGAGCTTCAGGAAGGAGGCTCCGCGGCGGAAGGCCTCGCGCACGTTGCGCCGCAGCTCGTCCGCGTTGCCCGACATCATCGACAGGGCGCACAGCCCGGGAACGTGATGGCTGCTCCACAGCTCGGTGGGCTCCCACTCGGCTCCGTAGTAGCCGTGCCCGCCGAGCTGGCACTGGACCGGTCCGCACGACCGGACGCGCGGCCCCCTGACCTTGCCCTTCGCGATCGTGGTGACGAGGCCGCCGTCGACGCCGCCGGTGTCCCGGACGGTGGTGAAGCCGGCGTCGAGCGACGCGCCGGCCGCGGCGAAGATGTCCGCCGCGAGCTCGGCGGCACTGATCCGAAACGAGAACTGCGGCTGGATCGGGCTCGCCAGGCCCAGGTGGACGTGCGCGTCGATCAGGCCGGGCGTCATCGTCAGGCCGCCGGCGTCGAGGCGCTCGCCGTGGGCGCCGGAGGCACCGACCTGGGTGATCTGCCCGTCTTCGATGCGGACGTCGACGTCGACCGGGTCGCGACCCGATCCGTCGACGACCGTCGCGCCGACCACTTGACACTGTCCCACGGGTCCGTTCCCTCCACTGGCGCTGACTGCGACCATGGGTGAGCAACTCGGCGCCGTCAGACTCTTTTCCAATGGATAAACTGTGGGAGTGATCCTGTCAAGCACGGAACGCAAGGGCGACGCGCGGGAGCGTCTCCTCGCTCGGCTCCTCGACGCCTTCGGCGAGGACCTCCCCGCACCGGAGGTGTCGCTCCGCGAGATCGCCGTCCGGACCGAAACCAGCCACGCCCTCCTGCGCTACCACTTCGGGTCGCTTCCGGGCGTCCTGGCGGCCATGCTCAAGGCGCAGCGCTCTCGCGACAACGAGACCCTGGTCGAGGCCGCCCGGCAGGGCACTTTCGACGACTTCGTCGTGGCGATCTGGCGGACCTACACCCGCCCGGAGCAGCTGTCGCGGGTCCGTGGCTTCTTCCACGTCGTAGGACTCGCCGCGCACAGCCCGGAGGACTTTCGTGAGTTCATCGACTCGCTCGACGACCTGACCAAGATGCTGGCGTCGCTCGCGGAACGCGAAGGGCTGGACATCGAGGAAGCGCTGACTTTGGCCACCGTCACCATTGCCGCGATTCGCGGTCTGCTGCTCCAGGAGGTCCTGACTCCGACCGCCCACTCGGAGGACGCGCTCGCGTTGATCCTGCGCATGAGCAAGGACCAATCGGTTTCACGGACACCCTGAGCCCTCCGCGCAGAACGAGCGTCGGCCTCGCTACGACTGCGCCGACCCGGCCGCGCGGGCGACTCGCTCCAGCTTCGCGCGGTACTCCGCCCACGTGTCCGCGCCGTGGTCGGGCAGGTTGGCCGCGCCGGCCCGCAAGCCGATGGCGCCGTCGATGAGTTCACGGACGATGTCGGCGTGGCCGGCGTGCCGGTTGATCTCGGCGAGCACGTGCACCAGCACCCGGTGCAGCGTCGTCTCGCGGCGCTCCGGCGGCCACCACGGGACCTCGCCGACCGCGTCCAGCGGGGTCGATTCGATGGTCTCGTCCGCGAACGCCCAGACGCGCCGGTAGAGCCCGACGATGTCATCGTGCGACTCGTCTTCGGACGCCCAGAAGTCGGCGCTGGGGTCGTCGTCCATGGCGTCGTACCACGGGACCGGCTCCGGGAACTTCCGCCCGAAGGTGTCGCCGAAGTAACCGAGCTCGACCCCGGCCAGGTGCTTGACGAGGCCGAGCAGGTTGGTCCCGGTGGTCGTCATCGGCCGGCGCATGTCGTACTCGGAAAGGCCGTCGAGCTTCCACACCAGCGCGTCGCGCGCCGCCTGCAGGTATCGCCGCAGATCGGTCTTGGGATCGTCGGTCATGCGAGGAAGTTACCAATCGGCCTGCCGTGTTGCCTGCATCGACGAAACGTGACTGCGCGCAGGCGAAGTGTCACCTCGGGTCTCGTTCGAGCCGGCTAGTGCGTGACCGCTTCGTGTCCGAAATGTTCGCCCGCCCTCTCTCACGCCGGATATACAGTCGCTGGCCAGGGTGCGGTGGCCCTGCTGGCCGACCGAGTCGGCGCGGTCGAGGCGGCCATCGAACGGGCGGCTCAGCAGTTGGCGTGGGCGGAGGTTGCCGCCGCTGCCTCCCGGCGTGCGCTCACCGCGGCCGCGCCGCCGACGGTGACCTGGCGGGCGAGCTGATCATCGCCGTCCACATGGGACTCGGGGCCCGCCAGCTCCCGCGCGCGCTCGGCGAGCTGCGTCGCCGCCACCCGCATCTGCAGGTCACCATCCACGAGGAACCCGATCCCGCGGACATGGAGCGACTCGCGCGCCAGGGCACGCTCGACATGCTCTTGGTGCACGAGATACCGCCGGGATGCCCCTTCGACACCCGTCCGCTGGGCGAGGAGTCGTACGTTGTCGTGCTTCCGCAGGGTCACCCGCTTCTTCGCCGGCGCAAGCCGCTGCTCCTCGAGGATCTCGCGACCGAGGGGTGGGTGCGCTTCCGTCGTACCAGCAAGCTCGACGAGTACCTGGCGCGCCTGCTCGCCGACCGCGGTCTCGCTCCGCGGACGGTCGGCCGAGCTTCGCAGATCTCCACCGCGGTGCGGCTGGCCGCGGAAGGTCTCGGTGTCACCATCGCGCCGTCCTCCGCGGTCCCCGACGGCTTCGAACGGCTGGCCCGCCCGCTGTGCCCCGCGCTCTCGGAGCCGGTGGTCGCGGGGTGCGCCGTGCACCGGGCCGGGCGGAGACCGCATTGCTGGACCAGCTGAAACGACAGGACTGGTCAGGCGCCGGTGTCCCTGCGCCGACGCGGTGAGCGTTGCCGCGGACGATGTCCAGGAACGCCGCGAGCACCGGTGAGTCGTCGGCCGCGCGGATTTGTGGAGAAGGGTGCGCTGGGCATCGTTTCATCGACGAGCCGGCCAGCGGGCCTCGCTGGCGCTTGGTACAAAACTGAAAATTCTTGGAATTGTTCCCGCTCAGGGCCGGAGCCAGCGGTCGAACCAGGCACGGGTGCGGCGCAGGACGTCGAGTTGGTGGTTGCGTTCCCGGATCGAGTGGCCCTCCCTGGGGTAGATGACGAACTCGTGCACGGCACCGAAGTAGCGCAATGCCCGGTGGAAGTACACGGCTTGGCCGAGGGTGACGTTGGTGTCCTCGGCGCCGTGGAGGATGAGCACCGGGGTGCGGACGCGGCCGGCAAAGGAGACCGGGCTGACCGCGTCATGCGGGTGTGGGCCGATCCCTTCCCACCCGATGCTGCCGCTAAGCGCGCCGTCGAGCTGGCCGTACTCCCCGGTCGCGGCGAGCATCCCCCAGTCGGTGATACCCGCGTCGACCAGCGCGGCGCGAAACCGGTTTGTCTGCCCGATCGCCCAGGCGGCCATGAATCCGCCGTGGCTCCCGCCGGCGATGCCCAGCCGGTCGGGATCGGCGATGCCCTCGGCGACGAGCAGGTCGATGCCGGTCAGGATGTCGGTCCACTCCTCCCGGCCGACCCTGCCCGCGACGCTGGCCGCGAACTCGTGACCGTGGCCCTGACCGCCGCGCGGGTTGGGCAGGAACACCGCGTATCCGGCGGTGGCCAGCCACTGTGCCCGTGCGCTGGGGAACGAGACCAACTGGAGGTGATCGGCGTACCGGTCGTCGGGGCCTCCGTGCACGATCGTGACGAGTGGGAACGGGCCGTCCGAGGCGGATTTCCCAGCCGGCAGTACGAGCAGACCGTCCAGATCGAGGCCGTCGGCGGCTCGGTAGGCCAGCGGTCGCTGGGTGCCGAAGGTGATGTTGTCCAGTTCGGGGCGGGTGTCCGTGATCTTGCGCAGCGGCCCGCTTGGTGGCCCGATGTGAACGTTCGTGGGTTGGTAGCGGGCGCCGGTCAGTGCCGCGATCGTCGTGCCTGAGGGGGTGGTGGTGAGGGCGTCGAGGTGGCCGGGGTGCTGCGACAGCGGCGTGGGACCGTCGGGGTCGAGCCGGGCCAGGGTCGTGTTCAGGCCGTTGGCGAACACCACCAGAGGGGCGGCGTCGGTCTGGCACAGTTCGGTGGGGCACATCGGCAGGTCGGCGGTGCGGTTGCGGCGGACGCGGCTGCTCAGGTGCAGGTCGAACACCGCGGTGCCGGCGTGGAGGACCGGTGGGGTGAGGGCGGTGTAACCGAGGTGCCAGCCGTCTTCAGCCGGCCACCAGGCCAGGGATTGTGCGTCGACCTCGGCTGGTCCGAGGTCTTCCGCGGTCCCCGTGGCGGGGTCGAACAGGTGCAGTTGGCCGGTGCGGGGGCCGTAGTCCTTGTCGGCGCCGGCCTGGGTGAGCACGGCGAGCGGACCACCGTCGGGTCGTTGCCGCAGTTCCACGACGTGCCGGCCGTCGAACGCGCTCGGGGTGGTGACCTGGCCGGTGCGCAGGTCGAGCAGGCGCAGCCGGGCACGGGGTTCGCGCTCGCCGACGACAATGGCGTCGTCGCGGTCCTGGGCACGGCGCATGTCCTGCTCGGTGGGCTCGTCCTCGGCGAGCAGAGCGACCAGGTCAGGATCGGCGAGCGGCAGGTGGTCGACGAGGCCGGCGCGCCAGCCGGTCAACGCGATCACCACGCCGTCGGCTGGGGTGAGCCGGTGCAGCTGCGGAGTGCCACGCTCGGCGCGGTCGGACAGGAAGTACAGCGTGCGCGAGTCCGCGGACCAGCGGGGGCGGGACTCCGTCGCGGTGTCGGCGGTCGCCCGCCGCCACGCACCGTCGCCGTTGATGTCGGCCAGCCAGAGTGCGGTGTCGAGGTGGTCACCGATTCGGCTGATGGGGGCGAGGACGTAGCAGAGCAGATGCCCGTTCGGAGCGAGAGCCGGTGTCTGCGGGACGCGACCCTCGACCACGAGCTCGGCAGTCAGATCTGTCATGCGATCAGTCTGCCAACGGCATCGACCTGAAGCCGCCATCGTGCGGTGGTCGCGAACCCGGCTGACGGTGCGCCGAACATCCGCTCATCGGCATGACAGGACGTTCGATTGCCGCTGCCATGATCCGTCCGCACGGCAGATCTGGAACACGTTCTCCCGGTGCCTGCGCGCCCTGCGCGCCTGGCCGGTGTCAGACGGCCGATGCCCGGTAGAGGTCGAGGATGTCGGTCTCGCGGGACTCCCAGACGTCGAAGAGCGCTGCGGGGTCGTCGTCGTGTTCGCGCACGAACTCGAACTCGCCGAGGGTGCAGGGGAGCAGGGTGATGAAGCGCAGCGCGGGTTCGCCTCGGTCGTCGCGGTAGAGGTCGAACTCCTCGCCGGCGAACGGGTGTGGCGCGGCGAGCAGGAACGCGATGCCGGTGCCGGGAATCAGGGGCTCGGCGTTCACGTAGCCGCCGCCGTAGGTGTAACCCCGCCGGCGCTCGATCGCCTCGCTGGCGATGACGTGCGCGAGATATCCGGCTTCGTCCCCGTGCTCGGGCACGGCAGACACGACGAACTCCTGCGGCAACGCGGCGTCGATCTGTTGGAACCGCACACCCGTGGTCGCCGCGGAGACCAAGCCATCGCCCGATCCTAGAGAAGACGATGTTCTGGCACGGCGAATCGAGCGGGAACGTCACCGGCGGCGACGCCGGCGGCAGCAGCGTCGGCGCGGGCGCGGTCCGGCCCCCTCGTGTCCGGTTGCAGGTTGACAAACACTGGAGATGACCATCTCTCGCGGCAACGACATTGCCGACTGCGACGACTCAGAAGCGCGCGGGAAGGACCGAAACTACGCGTCGTGGAAGGATGCCGGTTCGGCTGGGATCCGTTGGGACATCAGGCAGAACTCGTTGCCTTCCGGATCCTCCAACACCACCCAAGAGCCGCTGCCGATGATGCTGGACCGCTGAGCGCCGAGACCGAGCAGCCGGGCGAGTTCCTCATCCTGTCCGCGATCGGTGGGGCAAACATCGAAGTGCATTCGGTTCTTTGTGGTCTTCGGCTCGTCGACACGGACGAACAGGATGTCCGGACTGATCGTCGCTCCTCGGATTGCCACACCGATCTCGTCGCGAGCAAAGACTCGATAGCCCAGTACCGCACACCAGAAAACGGCGATCAGTTCGGGATCGTCGCAGTCGATGATGATGTCGCCCACACGGCTCGTCATGGGATGTGAGCGTATCGGGGTGGCCACGCTCCGGCCACGTCCCGCTGAATACGGAGAGGAGGGGCCACGCCTGCTCGGATCAGTCACAAAGACGAGCAGACCACTCGGCTTGTCGAGTTCGAGCCTCCACCGCTTGCGTGCTGGGGGCTGAAGGTGACACATGCCCCTGAGACGACCGGAAGCCGGGCGTTTACGCGCGCGGAGGTGGGTACACGTTTCCACGGCGGCCGACCGAAGGGCAGGGATCATCGATGAAGCGCGAGACGGCCTGGCGCGGTGCGCGCGACCTCGGCTTGGCCGTGTGGCTCGGCGGAGCGCTGATGGGCGCGGTCGGGCTGAACGGGACCGCGGCGCGCGCCGCGGATCGGGTGGTGGCGGCGCGGATCACCAGTACGGGGTGGTCGCGGTGGACACCCGTCGGCGCCGGTGCCATCACCCTGCACTTGATCGGCCTCGCCGGCACGGTCGCGATGCAGCGCCGTCACGTCGTCCGGCCCGCGACCGTGGTCAAAGCCGCGACCACCATGGCCGCCATGGCCGCGTCGACCTACAGCTACATCGTCGGCAAGCAGATCCAGCACGCGGCGCTGGACGGCGACAACGTGACGACCGAGGCCGACCTGGACGCCGAACGCCACCAACGCCTGCTGCGCGCCGAGCGCGGTCTGGGGTGGGTGCAATGGGCCGTGCCCGCACTCACCGCGGCCCTGGTCGCCGGCTACGCCCGGGCCGAGCCGGATCGCACGCGGGCCGGGGTCCTGCCGACCACGCGTGTGCGCGTTCACGGATGAGGTTCCGCGCGCGTCGGTCAACGCCGTGGGCGAGCTGACCGACCCGCGGCCGTCGGCGGCGCGCCGGGCCGTCACGGACTTCGACAAGACCGACTTGCCCGACGCCGAGATCGACGACTTGGTCCTCGCGGTCAGTGAGATCGTCGGCAACGCGCTGCGTTACGGCCGTTCGCCGGCCCGGATGCGGATTTGGGCCGACGCCGAGCACACGGTCGTCACTGTTCACGACACCGGTGAGGGGCCCGGTGACCCGTTCGCCGGGCTGTTGCCCGCCGCCCGCGACATCGGCGGCCGCGGGCTGTGGATCACCCACCAGGCGTGCAGCCAGGTCGCCCTGCACCGCGACGGCACCGGCTTCACCGTCCGCCTCACCGCGGGACGCCCTGGGTGGGGCCACCGGGCGCATTGACACGTCTCCCTGTTTGTTGGCGGACTTCCCGGGTACCTACCGGCGAGTAAGAGTCGGGTGAGAGACATCCGGCCGAAGGGAGAACCATGACCAGCGCAGCACGCCCGGCCGGACCCGTGCCCGGACAGCCCATTCCCGCGAACGCCGCTCCGGCACGTCCGCAGGCGCAGGACCTCGGCCCGGCGGCTTCCGGGCACGCCACGGGGGCAGAGACGAAACCGGCTTTCAAGACGACGGAGTTCTTCGTCTTCCTGGCCGGTGTCGTGGCAATCGTGATCACCGCCCTGACGGTCGATGGCGACGCCAGTACCGGTGGTGACCCGTTCAACGCCGAACAAGCGTTGCGCTACATCACGTTCCTCGCCATCGGCTTCATGATCAGCCGCGGCTTGGCCAAGGCCGGCGCTCGTCAGCGCGCGGACCGCCGCTGATCGATTCACGGACCGCTCTTCCTGGCGAGAGCGGACAGTCCGCGCTGAGCCCGAGAGTGTCCGCCGCACTCTCGGGCTCAGCGGGTGTGCCGGGGTGTCGAGGCTGTCCGACGGCGGGTACTTCGCGAATCGGGCACCGGTTGAACGCACGCCACGGCGACGTTCACCCCCGGGGCGGAATCTTTCCGGGGCGTTCGCTCCACTGGTCGGGCTTTCCCGGGCGCGAAAACCAACTCCACGTCGTGGCGCAGCCGCTCCGTCGTCCCGGCGACGCCGTCCTCGGGGAAGAGGCGGGCGCGACCGCGGGCGCCGGGCGGGTGCGCTGGATCGTCGACCCGATCGATGGAACCACGAACTACCTCTACGGACGCCCGACTGGGCCGTCAGCGTCGCCGCCGCGGACGCCACCGACGGCCGACCCGCGGTGGCACGCCATGAAGGAAATCTTGACCGCGGCTTGGACCTCGCCCGACCGGGTACAGGCCAACAGGACGACCTCGGGAGGCAGATATGACGGAAGACCAGCACAGCCGGGAAACCGCGGAGCGGCACCCGAGCCCGGAGGAGCAGGAGGGGCAGCAGCAGCCGCACCCGGGCACGAGCGAGGCCATGGACCCGGCACCGGACCACGGCGAGGAGTCCTACCGCGGCAGCGGAAGGCTGGAAGGACGCCGCGCGGTGATCACCGGCGGTGACTCCGGGATCGGCCGCGCGGTGGCGATCGCGTTCGCCCGCGAGGGCGCGGACCTCGTGCTGTCGTACCTGAAGGAAGAGCAGGACGACGCCGAGCGCACGGCGGAACTGGTGCGCGAGGCGGGCCGGCGGGTCGTGCTGGTGCCCGGGGACATCCGCGACGAGCAGCACTGCACGCAGATCATCGACACGGCGGTGTCCGAGCTCGGTGGCCTCGACGTGCTGGTGAACAACGCCGCCTACCAGATGGCGCAGGAGGAGGGCCTGCTCGCGATCTCGACCGAGCAGTTCGACCGGGTGCTGAAAACCAACCTGTACGCCATGTTCTGGCTGTGCAAGGCGGCCGTGCCGCACATGCCCCGGGGATCGGCGATCATCAACACCTCGTCGATCCAGGCGTTCCAGCCGTCGCCGGAACTGCTCGATTACGCCACGACCAAGGCGGGTATCGCGAACTTCACCAAGGGACTCGCGCAGGACCTGGCGGACAAGGGCATCCGGGTGAACTCGGTGGCGCCCGGTCCTATTTGGACACCGCTGATCCCGGCCACCATGCCCGAGGAGAAGGTGGAGTCCTTCGGCGAGCAGACCCCGATGGGCCGGGCCGGACAGCCGGCCGAGCTCGCTCCGGCGTTCGTGTTCTTCGCTTCCCAGGAGTCCAGCTACGTCACCGGCGAAATCCTCGGCGTGACCGGCGGACAGCCCCTGACCTGACCGGGGTCCCGGCGAAGAAGCACCGCTTCCGCTCGGCGAAGGGTGGGGGAGACCTGCGAGCGGAAGCGGTGGCTTGAGGTCGGTACGGGGGCCGCCTCTCGGCGAGTGGCGCGACCCGGCTCCGGGTGAACCGGTGTTCCGGGAGGGCGAAGGGGTGAGGCCCGGGGGACTCCGCCGTACCGACACCCGTTACAACGCCCGGCGCGGCGCGGTGTTCCCCGCTGCCGGTGTCGGCGGGCGTGACGTGCGTCGCTCACAGGTCCCGGCGGTGCTCGACGAGCCAAGTGGCGACCTGGTGCAGCTTCATGTTGCCGTGCTGGGAGGCGTCGATGAGCATCCGGAACGCCCCGACCGGGTCGACGTCGTGGCGCTGCATCAGGATGCCCTTGGCCATGCCGATGGTGTCGCGGTGCTCGACCGCCGCGCGCAAATGGGCTTCCTGCTGGGCGGCGGAGAGGGCGATCGCGGCGTGGGTGGCGAACATCCGGCCGTCCTGCGCGGTCCGGTCGCTGAAGGCGTCCGGGTGGCCCGAATAGAGGTTCAGGGAGCCGAGCGTGCTGTCGGTGAGGAACAGCCGGTAGGAAAGCATCGAGCGCACCCCGGAGCCGGCGGCGGCCGGGGCGAACTGCGGCCAGCGGGGTTCGGTGGCGAGGTCGTCGACGCGGAAGATTTCGTGCTCGGCGATTGCGTCGACGCAGGGTCCTTCGTGGGTGCGGTACTGGATCCGGTCGATTTCGGTGACCAGGTCCGCGGTCGGGGCGACGGTGCGGATGCGGCCGCGGCGTTCGGCGAGGGAGATCCCGGCCTGCTCGGCACCGTCGATGTGGTCGACTGCGGCCTTCACGATCGCCCGCAGCGTCGTGTCGACGTCCGGTTCGGCCTGCAGCGTGCGCGCGATCCGTCCGAGGAGCTCGGCGAGCCCGGTGTCGGCCGCGGTCCCGTGTTCGCTCTGGTTCAACCCCTGCCTCCCGCCCTGTTTTCGACGCTGCCGAATACCCACTTCCGGGTCGATCATCACATTCGGGGGACGCGGACCGGCAGCCTGTCCGGACGGGACAACGGGCCAGGTGTTTTCGAACACGGGATCGACCAGTTCACCGGGCCGGCCGGGAGCGCGCTGTGGTTCGACGCGAACGTCCTGCACGGCTCGGGCGACAACATCACGCCGTTCCCGCGCTCGAACGTCTTCGTGGTGTTCAACAGCGTCGAGAACACCCTGACCGAACCGTTCGCCGCCCCCGCGCGGCGGCCGGAATACGTGGCGGAGCGGGACTTCGATGCTCGGGGACCCACCGCCACGGCGGGCGGTAGCGGACGGGTTCGCCGGCGGGTACCGCGTGCGCCCGGTCGTGGTTCGGCCTCGGAAGCCACGAGGGTGTCATCGGATCTCCATCTTCGACGGGTCGGCTCGAGAGCGGGTGTACCCGGCGCGGTCCTGGCCAGCCGGCGACTTCTCCCACGCTCCGCCCACGCGCCCCGATCGGCCCTGCCATTCCTCCACGCGTCTCCAACGGCTTGTCGGCCGGCCGGCGTTGGTTCAGCTTCCGGCGCGCGGGTACTTGCCGCGGATGGCAGGAAGACGCGACGAACTCCAGCGGATCGCGGCGGAGACCTTCGGCTGGCCGCAGCTCACCGGCGAGCAGCTGGCAGCGATGGAGCAGGTGGTGGCCGGGCACGACGTCCTCGCCGTGCTGCCCACCGGGGCCGGCAAGTCCGCGATCTACCAGGTGCCCGCGCTGCTGCTGGACGGCCCGACCCTGGTGGTCTCGCCCCTGATCGCCCTGCAGAACGACCAGATCGAGGGCATCGAGAACAGCCGCGCCCCGGCGGCCGTCGCGCTGAACTCCGCGCAGCGTGCGGCCGAGCGCAAGCACGCGTGGGAGTCGCTGCGGGCGGGCGAGGCCGAGTACCTGTTCCTGTCCCCGGAGCAGCTGGCGTCCGAGGAGGTGCTCGGCGCGGTCGCCGAGCTCGGCGTCTCGCTGTTCGTGGTGGACGAAGCGCACTGCGTCTCGGCGTGGGGGCATGACTTCCGGCCGGACTACCTGCGCCTGGCGCCGGTGATCGAGCGGTTGGGGCACCCGCGCGTGATCGCGCTGACGGCGACCGCCGCGCTGCCGGTCCGCGCCGACATCGCGGCCCGGCTGGGCCTGCGCGACCACCGCGAGGTGCTCGCGAGCTTCGACCGGCCCAACCTGCGCCTCGGCGTCGACCCGCTGCCGGACGACGACGACCGGCACCAGGCCGTCATCACGCGGACGCGTGCGCTGACCGAGGACCCCGCCACCCGGCCCGGGCTGGTGTACGTCACCAGCCGCAAGGACGCCGAAACCTACGCCGGGGAGCTCGCGGCAGAGGGCGTCCGCGTCGCGGCCTACCACGCCGGGATGAAGGCGGCCGACCGCGAACGGGTGCACGAGGAGTTCCTGAAGGGCGACCTCGACGCGGTGGTGGCGACCTCGGCGTTCGGCATGGGGATCGACAAGGCCGACCTGCGGTTCGTCCTGCACGCGGCGGCGCCGGAGTCGCTCGACACCTACTACCAGCAGATCGGCCGCGCCGGCCGCGACGGCGGGCCGGCGGAAATCACGCTCTACCACCGGCCGCGCGACCTCGGGAGGCAGAAGTTCCTCACCGCGGCCAAGGCGCCCGAGCAGGCGCTGGCGGAGGTGGCCACCACCCTCGCCGAGCACGATGCCCCGCTGAAACCGGCCGAACTCGGCAAGGAGGTGGACGTTTCGGCAGCTCAGCGCACACGGGCGGTCAACCTGCTGGAGCAGACGGGAACGGTCGGCGTCACCGCCGACGGCCGCCTCGAATACCGGGATTCCGATGTGCGCACCGGACAGGCCGTCGAGCGGGGCATCGAGGTCGCCGAAGCTCACCAGCGGCTGATCCGGTCCCGGATCGAGATGATGCGCGGCTACGCCGAAACCACCGGCTGCCGCCGTCGATTCCTCCTCGGCTACTTCGGGGAACAGCTGGAGCAACCGTGCGGCAACTGCGACACCTGCATCGCCGGCACCGCCGAAGCTCAGGCGTCCGATGGCGGGACTTTCCCCGTCAACAGCATCGTCGAGCACGCGGAGTGGGGCCGTGGCACGGTGATGTCCGCGGACGACGAGAAGGTGGTCGTCGTGTTCGACGACCACGGCTACAAAACGTTGTCGACACCCGCGGTCCTCGAACACGGCTCGCTCGCCGCCGTCGACCGGGATTGACCGGCGGCTGCTGGGGTAGCCGGAGGCCATGACCGACAGCGGTGGACCTGCGAACGACGAGACGGTGGCCGTACCTCACCGGTTGCTCGCGGCGGTAGAGCGGGCGCGGATCTTGGACGGGTCGGCCGAGGCCCTCGCGAAGCCGCTGCGGCGGTTCTTCGGCGGCAGGGTGGGCCGGTCGTTGCGCGGGCGCGAGCTCGGGCACCCCCTGCATCCGCTCGCGGTGACGCTGCCGATCGGGGCGTGGCTGTGCTCGTCGCTGCTCGACTTCTTGCCGGGCAACGACTCCGCCGCCCGGCGGCTGGTGGCCGTCGGGCTGCTCGCCACGCCGGCGACGATGGTGCTGGGCGCTGCCGACTACAGCGGGCTGGACACCCGCCAACGCCGCGTCGGCCTGGCCCACGCCACGGGCAACGCGCTCGCCGCGATGGTGTTCGCGAAGTCCTACGCCGCTCGTGCTCGGGGCGCGAAAGGAGCGGGCAGAACACTGAACCTCGTCGGCCTGCTCGTGCTCAGTGCCGGTGGAGCGCTCGGCGGCCACCTTTCCTACGCCCAGGGCGCCGGGGTCTTCCGCTGGCAGCCCGCGAACGAAGGCGGTGTGCGATGACCGACTACCTGGCCGTCTACCTGCGCGACCAGCTCGCCCTTGGAGTCACCTGGCGGGCTCTCGCGCGTCGCGCGCGCGACAACAACAAGGGCACCGAGCTCGGCCAGGCGCTGGCGCAGGTCGCGGACGGGATCGCGGAGGACGTGCGGACGTTCGAGGCCATCATGCGCGCACTCGGGGTTCGGCCCAACCCGGCCAAGGTCGTCCTGGCGGCGGCCGCGGAGCGGCTCGGGCGGCTCAAGCGCAACGGCCGGTGGGTGTCGTACTCGCCGCTGAGCCGGTTCGTGGAGCTGGAGGGGCTCGCGATGGGCATCGAGGGCAAGAAGATCCTGTGGCACACGCTGGGCGAGCTGGCCGGGTTGCGGGAACGGTTGCCCGACACCGACTTCGACGAGCTTCTCACCCGCGCCGCCGGCCAGAGGCAGACCTTGGAGCCCTTCCGGCGCGAGGCCGGCACGCAGGCGTTCGCCGCGAAGAGCTGAACCCCCCCGGCGAGTGCAGCCATCGTCGGTCCGCATGGCGGCCTCGAAGTGCGCGACGGGTCGTGGTCGCTGCTGACTCCGCTCAGTCGCAGGCCGAGCCAGGTCGTGTAGCCGGCCCACTCTCATGAGCGGCGGTGCTCGAGGGACCCCTCCCGGGTTGAGGTGCCGCTGAGAGCAGCTCACCGGGACGCACGCTCTGCGGCTCCTCCTCGCACACGTCGCTGACCAGCGACGTTCGTCGTGGGGTGACCTGACCTGAACGCTTTGGGCGGGCGTTGGCAAAGACGGGGTGTCAGGGCGAAGCGAACCCGAGGAGCTTCATGTCGTCAGACGCGGAACTGATCGGTAGGTCGCTGCGCGGAGACACCGATGCCTTCGTGGAAGTGATCAGCCGGCACGAGACCGCGCTCGGGAACTATCTGGCGCGCAGAGTGGGGCGGCAGGCAGCCGAGGACGTGCTCGGCGATGTGTGGGTGGCGGCTTACGAGTCCCGTGCGAACTACGACCGTTCGTATCCCGAAGCCAGGCCTTGGTTGTACGGCGTCGCGCTGAACAGGCTGCGCCGGCACTGGCGGTCCGCACCGGCCGAGGAGCCGGCGTCGGACCTGACCGACGTGGCGAGTGACTGGGATCCCTGGCCGGCGGTGGATGTCCGCGTGGACACGCAGGCACTGCTGAGCAGGGCACTGGCTCGGCTCAAACCGGAAGAGCGGGAAGTGCTGGGCCTGGTCGCCTGGGAGGACCTGACCGTCGCCGAGGCCGGGCGGGTGCTCGACATCCCGGCCGGCACGGCCCGCCGCCTGTTGCACGCCCCCCGACCGCGTCCGACGGGCAAGGACCTGGAAAACCTAGTTCACCACATAGCGCTTGGACGATTCCGCCGAGGTGATTTCCTCACGGATCGGCAGGCCGTTGCCGGCGTTGATCGTCGGCAAGACCGACGTCGACGGCCAGGCCGCGCTGACCCTCACCGCGCCCCCCGCCATCCTGGGTGGCAGTGCGGACGTCCTCACCATCAATACAAGTCCTCCCGCGTGACCCTCGCCGACGTGGCCGCGGGCAAGATCTGATCCTCGTGCCGAACTGTCCTGGGAGGGGCCGAGATCATCTCGGCCCTCCCAAGACAGTTCTGTCTGTGCGTCGCCGCCGTTCTGCGTCCGGTAGCCGCTCGTCAGCCGGAGTAGCGCGAGTGAGGTTTCCGAAGATCGTGGAGGCGTATCCGATCGTGGCGTCGGCTGGGTGCGATCGTCGCGCTCGGCCTGCCAATGCACGGTGAACTTGCCTTTGCCGTCCATGGAGAACCAGCGGCAGAAGAGTACGTTCGCGGTCGCCCCATTCTCGTCATGAACCCAAAGCTGCCGTGGCTCGACGAGGGCGAGGAAAAGCGGACAACGCCGCGTCGACCTGACAGCGTTGCACTATGCAGAACAGTGACGAAGGACTTCCGGCCGGCAACGTCACCCTCCGGTTGGCTGATCCCGGTATGCGCCCGGTGGTCGAACAGCTGGGACAACTGGAACGGCACGACTTGTCGCAGTTGACGGGAGACCTGCCGGGACCTGAGGGGCTGTTCGACGTCCCGCGACTGCCGCGGTTCTTCACTGACGCAGACCATGATGCCTATCTGATCTACTCGGACGGACGGCTCGCAGGATTCTGCCTGATCCGCCCCTTCGAAGGCGCGGCCACATTCATCCACGCGTTCTTCATCGTTCGGGCGCTACGGCGTCTGGGTGTCGGGTTGGCCGCCGCCGCCGAACTCATGCGGTCACGGCGGGGACGCTGGGCGATCGCCTTCCTGGAGGAGAACGCACCGGCAGCACGTTTCTGGAGGCAGGTAGCAACCGAAGTCGTCGGCGAGAACTGGACTCAGGAACTCCGTCGCCACCCGGACGGTGTGCATACCTTTACCTTCCTCCACGTCGATGTCGATCAGGACGAGCGGATTCTGCACCGACCGCATCCGCCCGTCGTTGGGAACGTACGAGACCTTCCGTTACGTGACCTGGACATCGCGGGCGATGGTCGGCAGCTGCGTTCTCGCGGCTGAGCGAGAACACTGCGTCAACGCCGGATGAAGGCTGGGGCAGTGCTCCAGTTTTGCCCCATCAGGAGCACAAGATCGCGCCGCAGGCCGATCACCGAAGATCGAATCCGGAACGCAGAAACCCCTCCGACCAGCCGGGAAGGCTGAAACGAAGGGGTTCGTTGCGGTGTGGAGCTAAGGGGACTCGAACCACTGACCCCCTCACTGCCAGAGGCCGATCATGGCTCTGACCTGCGGTGATGGAGAATCGCCTGGTCAGATGATGCGCTTCGGTGCCGTTGTTGGCAACTGTGTGTTGTTGAGTGCGGTTGTGGCAGGGGGTTGCCCCAGCTGAGCCCCAGTGAAATTGGTGAGAGGAACGCGGCGTGCTCGTTTCGAACATCTGGCGCAGTCGGCAGGCAGCCCGGGCTCGGATCCACCGGAGCAGGATCAGACCGGGCCGTGTCGTGCGGCGGATCACTGGTCATGACCGGCGTTGCTCGAGGGCCTCTCCCGCGTTGAGGTGCCGCCGAGAGTGGCTCACCGGGACGCGCGCTCTGCGGCAGAAGAGGACGTTTTGGCGGCGCCTATGGCTACTGTCGTGGCGGCCGCATGCGATCGGCCCGCGGGCAGTCGGCGATCACCTCGTCGACGATCTCGGCGAGTCGGTGAACGCCACGAGCGGTCGCCATGCGCTCGGCGATGCGGCGCGCGGCATCGCGGTATCGGTGGTCGTCGAGCACGGCACGGACGGCGCGGCGGACGGCGGCCGGCGTTGGGGTCTCGGTCCTGATGCGACGCCCAACGCCCGCCCACACGACCCTGGCGATGACTTCGGGCTTGTCCTCGTGACCGCCGGCGGCCACGATCGGCACGCCGTAGCGCAGCGCGTACTGCACGCCGCCGTACCCGCCATTGGTGACGTAGACGTCGGTCTTCGGCAACAGCTTGTCGTAGGGGAGGAACTCGGCCGCCCGGGCGTTGGCGGGCAGCGGCGGCAGCGACTCCACCGGGCGCCCGCCGGTCGCGACAGCGATCAGTACGTCTTCGCCGGCGAGGCCTTCGAGAGCCGGCTTGACGAGTTGGCCGAAGTCGCTGTTGGCGACGGTGCCTTGAGTGAGGTGTACGACGGGTCTCGAGCCGTCGAGTTCCCGCCACCACGGAGGAAACGGCGCTCGTGAGCCGGAGGCCGAGATCGGTCCCGCGAAATGCAGGGTGGCGGGTGCGTCGGATCGCGGATATTCGAACTCGGACACGGTGAACTGGACGATCGCGTCGGCGTGCCGCGGCCAGTCGAGCACCGCGAAGGGAGCCGGGCGGCCGTGCAGCTGATGGAATATCCGGTCGGCGATCCGCCGGACCGCAGGGAACACGACTTTGTCGGTGACCAGCGCGAGTGCGCCGTTGCGGAGCCGGCCGAACGGGCCGCGCAGCGGCGTGAGCCCCATACCGAAGGGTGCCGTGTCCCGGCTGGAGATCATCAGCGGACAGATGCCGCACATCACGATCGGCGGCCGGGCACCGAGCGGATGGCCGAGGAGGAACGCGCCACCGACGAAGGCCGGGTCGGCCAGCAGCGCGTCGGCCGGCTCGGCGGCGTGCGCCGCCATGACGGCGTTGTGCTGAGCCAGGCCGGGGCGTACGAAGACGTGCTCGATGTCATGGGCGACCGCCTTCGTGCCCTTCAGGGCGCGGCGCTGGGGGAAGGTCTCGTTCCAGTCCTGTCGGTCGTCGAAGTCGGCTTCGGCGGGCAAGGGCAGATGCTCGGCGCCGGTCGCCTCGACAGCGCCGACGAACCTGGACCCGGTGAGGAAACGCACCCGGTCTCCCCGTTCGGCGAAGTGCCGGGCGACGGCGAGCAGCGGCGTGACGTGCCCGTGGATGGGCATGGTGGCGATCATGATCGACGGCATGACGGCGCCTTCCTCGGCACCGGGAGAAGGGACCGGAATCCGGTACCATGGAGCAGTATTCATTCATATGAGATCGTAGTCAATATGACCGGTGTCGAGAGCCGCACGCGCACGTACCGTTCCGAGCTTCGGCAGCGCCAGGCGGCGGAGACCAGGAGGCGCGTCGTCGAGTCCGCCGTCGAAGTGTTCAGTGAGCGCGGATACCAGGCCGCCACCTTCGCGCAGATCGCGAAGCGGGCCGGCGTCTCGGTCGAGACGGTGCAGAAGCACGGTCCGAAGACCGCGCTGCTCTGGGCCGCGGTCGAGGTGGCGTCCTTCGGCGTCGAAGGTGAGATCGACTTCTTCGACACCGAGCGAGGCGCGGCCATGCTCCAGGTCCGCGATCCGGAGGGGTTCGCGGCGTTCGTGGGCGAGACGATGCTCGCGATCAACGAGCCGGTGGCCGGCGTCTGGACCGCGGTCACCGCCGCGGCCCACGGAGACCGCGAGGTCCGGGGCAACCTGGCCGAGAGGCTCGCCTCGATCAGGGGGCAAGTCGAGAACGTTCTCCGTCGAGTTGCCGAGCGCGGCTGGCTGCGGACCGACGTACCTTTCGACGACCTCGTCGAGGCACTCTGCGTTACTACCAGCGTCGAAAGCTACGTGCGCTACGTACGCTTGGACGGCAAGTCGCACGAGGAGTACAAGGCCTTCGTCGCGCGCACCACCCGCGACACGATCCTCCTTCGATGACTCGTGAACAACTCACGGCGGCTGACGTGGCACGGCGGACGCGCCACCCGACCATGGTCCGCTTCGCGGCACGACAGAGCGTCGCGACGGAACCGGGCAAGATCGCCGACGCTGACTGGGTTGGTCACCGCCGGCGCTGGGCGGCGCGGGAAGGTGCTGTGACTGATGCGATGGCTGCGCGGGGTGTGGAGAGATACGCCGGGTGGGTTGCGAGTTCTGTGGTTGTTGTTGTGGGGTACGGGCGCGGCGCTGCTGGGGGCGGGTTGGTGGGGTGATCAGGTTGGGTTCTGGTCGAGCAAGCCGTTCGTCACGAACGTGTTCTCGTCGCTGACGGCCGCGATGTTCGGTGTCCCGCTCGCGTTGATTGTGTTGCAGCGGGTGGGCTTGGCGCAGGCCGAGGCGGTCGAGGCGCGAGCGGCGCAACGTCTGGCAGCCGAGGTCGTCGAAGACCTTGTTGTCGCTGCGGCGAAGTTGTGCCCTGGATCCTCGACCGATGTGCGCCAGGTGGAGGCGGAGTTGCTGGTGGCGGAGAGAGTGGCGCAAGAGGCCATCAGGCAGTGGGACCGCAGCCAGGACGAGGACAGGCTGAGCGCGTTGCGGGGACTCCTGGACAACGGCACGCTCGACAAGGCGCTGGAGGGTTTCCGGTCGGCCATCACCCCAGGAAGGCGGACTGTCCCGGTAGTGGCGGAGATTTCGGCTCACTGGTCGTTTCTCAACACCACCGTCCGAAGCCGGCTACTGGAGTCTGGCAGGGATTGGCTCGCGCCGTCCCTCGCCGCGCAGATCGACGAGATGGTGCGGCGTTTGACTACAGATCCATATCTGGACGGCTGGCTGCGCGATCTCGACATGGCGATCGGGCGGTTCCGAAACACTTCGGAACTGTCCGCGGCGCTGCGAGATTTCTGGATCCAACTGGAAACGGGGTACGAATTCGCCGAGGCCGTCAGCCTGCTCGGTGATCTTGCCGCCGAGGCGTCCCGTGTGCTGAATCCTGCCTGACACGCCGATCTCGGGAAGGTCCGTCACGCGAATGGCCAGGCCGCGACCGCAGTGCGTGGTCGGCGAACTGGCCGAGCTTGACGGTTCACACTGCCTGCCATCGGCATGGGCGAATGCCGACGCTGCGTCCACACCGGCAGGGCGGCGACGACGATCATCCGAAGGTGGTCTGCGCTCAGCGGCCGTCCGTCTTCGCCGTAGCAGGACACGGCGGCGAATCCTGGGGCGAGTAGCCAGTCGGTAGCGGTCGACGAGCATGTCGCCGTCGTCGCGCGCGGCCACGACCCGCGAGGGCGAATACGCGGCGAGAAACGCGGGGAGGTTGTCGAGGTCCATGGCCAGCCGGCCGCCCGGCCGCAAAGGTGCCGGCGATGCCTCGCAGGACGGTGCAGTCGGTGTCGTCGTCGAAGTACCCGAAGGCCGTCGACCAGTTGATCACTCGATCGAAGTGAGCGTTCCACGGTAGCCGGCGCATGTCGCCGGCCACGTATTCGACGTCGACACCGGCAGTGGCCGCGTCGGCGCGAGCCCGGTTCAGGAAGAGGGTCGAGGAATCCAGGCCCGTCACCCGGCAGCCGCGTGCGGCGATGCGGTTGGCCAGGTCTCCGTGCCCGCAGGCAAGGTCCAGAACCCGGATGTCCGGTCGCAGGTCCAGCAACCGCCAGGTCAAGTCCGCAGCGGAACGACGCTTCGTTGTTCGCAGCCTGGTGTGGGAGGTCGTTGTGGCGTGGGTGGAGCAGTGTGGCAGCAGGTCGTGGCGGGTGAGGTACAGGCGGCAGGGTTTCGGTGTTCGTTCGGTGTCCGGATTCGGCTCGCGGCGTGATGCTGCGGCCTACGCCGCGGGACTGGAGGTGGATCGGCGTCGGCGGGTGTGGATCGATCCGGCCGACAGCGCGGTCACAATGGCCGAGTGGACAGGGCGGTGGTTCCGGTCGCTGGATTTGGATCCACGGACGATCGAGGGCTACCGGAGCCGGCTCCGGTGTCACATCCTGCCGAAGTTCGGCGCCCTGCCGTTGGATGCGATCACAGCGCTGGGGGTGACCGAGTGGGCTCGGGAGCTGGAGCGAGCCGGGTACGCCCCGTCGACGGTGAGTTCGCAGCTGAACCTGCTGTCGATGCTATTGGCCGATGCGGCTGACGAGCGGCTGATTCCGTTCAATCCGGTGCGCCGGCGGAGGCGTCGTGGCCGGCGGTCGCGACGGGCGGTGCCGGAGCGGATCTGGGCGACACCGGAGCAGGTGGTGCGGATAGCCGAGCAGGCCGGTTTGCTCGGTGGGCCGATCGCGCGGCTGCTGATCATCACGGCGGCGTGGACCGGCTGCCGGTGGGGTGAGCTGGCCGGCTTGCACCGGGACAATGTCGATCTCCGACGCGGTCAGCTGGTGATCGATCCGCTGGTGGGTGCGCTGCACGAGTCGGGGGCGATGCGGTGGCTCGGGCCGCCGAAGACCCGGGCTTCCGCCCGGACGATCGCGCTCCCGCCGTTCCTGGTCGCGCTGCTGCGAGAGCATCTCGCCGGCACCGGTACGAATTCGTGTTCACCACGCCGAGCGGAACCTGGTTGTGGCGCTCAACGTTCCTGCGACGCGTCTTCCGCCCCGCGGTCGACGGCAGCGAAACGTCGGGGACCAAGGCAGGGTGCGAGGCGGTCCGGCCGGGGTTGACCTTCCATGGGTTGCGGCACAGTCACAAGACCTGGCTGATCGCCGGCGGCGCACCGGAGATCGCCCAGGCCCGTCGGCTCGGGCACCACCTGGACAACCGGGTCACCGAGACCTACTCCCACGTCGCCCCGGAGGTCGAACAGCGGCTGCTCGACGATCTTGAGCGCCGCTGGCACACGGCGGCCCCGCCACCACCGACGCCGTCACCGAGTGTGGTCGGCGGTGGGCGGATGGCGGCGGTTGTCCCCCTCTTCGCCACGGTGGGGGTCACCCGCCGGGCGAGCCGTGGAGCAGTAGGAACACCGCGCCGACGCTGTACCGGGGATGGGGTGGTGCTCCAGTTTGCCCCACCAGGAGCACAAGATCACTCCGGAAGGCGATCATCGAAGATCGAACCCGAAACGCAGAAGACCCCTCCGGCCAGCCAAGTAGGCTGACACGAAGGGGTTCGTTGCGATGTGGAGGCACACGGGCGACACACCGGGTGAATCCGAGATGGCGCGTGGTGGCTGTGTCGGCATTACGTGGTTCTCGTTGACACGGCCAGCGTGTCTTGATCGGTTGCTTGAGTGCCGTTGCAGTACACAAACACACCACCAATCCCACAGCCCCTCGACCAGCCGAACCCGCTGGTTCGGCTGGTCGAGGGGCTGTGGTGGGCCTCGTGGGCCGGTCAGTTTCCCGCTGGAACGGTCCCCGCCTGGTCGGTGATGGCGGTGCGGACCGAACTGTAGGCGGCCACGGTGTTGGCTTTGATGCCTTCGATCCCCCCTTCGCCTCCTGGCATGAGCAGGGTCGTCCGTTCCCCGATGAACTCGCCGGTGTCGCAATCGACGATGATCTCGTAGAGATAGCCACCGTCCGGGGGTGTGACACCCAGGGCGACGCCCTTGCGGCCGTCGAGGTTCGCCACCTGCGCGGTGATCTTCAGTCCGGGGATCTTGGCCACCGCGCGGTACACCGCTTCCTTGAGATCGGCGGGTACGACACCGGTCTTCAGCAGATCGGCCGCGAGTGTCAGCACACCTCCGCCGCGGGGCTTGTTCACCAGATAGGGATCTTTGAGCATGAGGTCGTAGAGCTGTTGCGGGTCGCGGGGAAAGTCGGCCAACTGCTGTTCGGTGGGTGCGCCCCATTTGCCGGTGCCCCGGCCGGCGAAGATCAACGCATCCTCGGGGAACTGGCCACCCCGCGCGCGCCACTCACCGGACTTGCGGATTTCGTTTTTGTTCTGGCCCTCAGTGGTGGGGGTTTGCTCGTTGCCCAGCAGCCACTGCTTGTTCCCCGTCTGCCCGATCTTGAGCAGCCATTCACCGTCGAAGTCGCTCGGCTGCCAGGTCTGCCTCAGCTCTTCGGCGAGGAAAGCGAACTGGCGCTCCTTGCTGGCGACCATGTACCAGCCGCGGGTCTCGGTGTACCGGAATTTCCCCGCGGGAATGGGCACCTCGCCCGTGACATGGATCATGTCGGCCGCTTTGTCCAGCGCCTGCCGCACCGACGCGAATTTTACCGCCGGCACCGACGACGACGGCTGAGCCGACGGGTCACCGTGTTCTCCGCCGGTGATCGCCACGGTGGCGCCGACGGCAACCACCACTACCGCGGCGGCCGCACTGAGCCGCCAGCGCCGTCCGGCGGGGAGGCCTGGCTTTCGTGTCAGCTCCGTCACTGGGTTGGTGTCGGCCACCAGGGTGTCCCTTCCTTCGAGTGAGCGCACTGCGTTCAACAGTGTGTTTCGTGCCTCGGCCAGGGGCTGCCGGTTGGCGAGTTCGTCGGGGCGCATCAAGATCAGCCCTTCGTCCAGCTCGTCGTCGGTCCACCAGCGGTGGACGTTGTCTTCAGTCATCGGCCTGTACTCCTTCCTCATCGCGTGTGGAGCTGGATGCCGCGGAAGCCCTCAGCAAGCGCCGGATCCGGTGCAAGCGGGAGCGCACGGTGCCGGCGGGAACACCAAGCGCCTCGCCGATCTCGGTCGGCGCCAGTTCCGCCCAACTGGTCAGCAGCAGTACGTCCAGATCGTTCGGCGAGAGTTCCGCCAACGCCCCAGCCAGGTGCTGCACCCGGGTCTGCGCGTCGATCCGTTCGGCCACCCGATCGGCATGCCCGTGCACAACCCGCCTGCTGTGCTCGTGCGCGGCCAGGCGCAACTGCTTGCGTTGGGCAGCGACCTCGTTGCGGACCTCCGTGCGCAGTAGGTTCGTCGCGATGCCGAACAGCCAGGACCGGGCGCTTCCTCGCTCGGCGTCGTAGTGGTCGCGCTGCTGCAACGCGATCAGGAACGTCTCGCTGAGCAGGTCACCGGCAATGTCGGCACCGATCCTCCCGACCAAATAGCGGTGCAGGACCGCGGCGTGCTCGTCGAACAGACGCCGGAAAGTCTCCTCGAGATCACCGCGACGCAGGTCAGGCCGATCACCACCGCTTGCCGGAGTTGATTGCCGCGTCATAGTCACAGCAAGTATTGGGATTGGGCGGCGGAAGCGTTCACGCGGAGCACGCGAACGGGTCTCCGAAGTGGGCCACCCACGTATCCGGCTTCTGGTCGTCGGCGTTTGGTCAAGGAGCCATGTGACGTTGCATGGCCTGCGTTACGGCGCGGCCACGCCAGCGCGCTCGTGAACCGATCTCGATCACCCAAGCAGAGTAAGAACTGCTCCAGCTCGGGCCTCGTCGGCTCCTCGGCGAACGTCCAGTACGCCTCGGCCTGTTCATCAACCACTGTGCCGATGGTCCCCGAGGCCGTTCTCCGGCGTGGTGGCTTCCAGTACGCGGGCGGGGCGCCAGCCGCGCCTGCGTCCGGACCCGGTACAGCCGGGTCAGCAGCAGCACCGTCAGCGCGAGGCAGCCCGCGCCGATTTTGTTCGGGTGTGGAGGTTGTTATGGCGTGGGTGGAGCAGTGCGGCAACAGGTCGTGGAGGGTGAGGTATCGGCGGCAAGGCTGTGGCGTTCGTTCGGTGCCCGGGTTTAGACCTGGTCTCAAAACTCGGCGTGTCGCTAGGTGAACCAACGGCCCGCCCCTGGCTCCGCACCGCCCGCCTGTGGGCCCGGCCCGACGGACCGGAGGTCCGTCAGAGAGACTGGGGGCCAGTGCCCGCCCTCTCGACCTGGAGCCTTTGATGCCGCAAGGGACTGTCCGTTGGTTCGACGCCGAACGTGGTTTCGGCTTCCTCGCGCCCGAGGACGGCTCGCCGGACGTGTTCGTGCACGCCTCCGAGATCGTCGGGGACGGCGGCGCGAAAGTGCTCCGCGAGGGTCAGGCCGTCGTGTTCGAGGTCGGCGAGAACGACCGCGGGCCCCAGGCGCTGCGCGTTCGCGTCACCGCCGATGCGGCCACCGGCAGCGCCGTGGGCCTGCTCGGCACCGTCAACTGGTACGAGCCGGGCAAGGGGTACGGCTTCGCGTCGCCGGACGGCGGCGGCGCCGACATCTTCGTGCACAGCTCCGCCATCGTGACCGGCGGCGTGGTCACCGAGGGGCAGCGGGTGGCCTTCCTGATCGTCGAAGGCGAGCGCGGCCCGCAGGCCGGGCACGTGATCCCGCTGGGAGCCGGGGCCGGCTCACCCGCTGCGGCTGGTATCGCGGACGGTGCCGACGGCACGGTGGCCTGGTACGACGAGGACAAGGGCTTCGGCTTCATCAACCCCGACTCCGGCGCCGGGGACGTCTTCGTTCACGCCCGGGCCCTGGCCGAGGGGCTGACATGGCTCGCGGAGGGCGACCGCGTCGCCTACGAGGTGGCTAGTGGAGACAAGGGCCCGCAGGCCCGCGACGTGCACCTGGTCCGGGGCACCGAGCCCCAGACGGCGCCGCAGCGGTCGGCACCTGCCGCGGCCGCAGGGCCGGCGGCGCGGGACGTGCCCGTACGAGGCGGCGAGGGCGTCGTCGCGCGCTACGACGGCGACCGCGGCTTCGGCTTCATCACCCCGGACGCAGGCGGCGACGATCTCTTCGCCCACGCGTCCGTGATCATGGGGTCGGAGCCGCTGCAGAAGGGTGACCGGGTCCGGTACGCGGTGCGTCAGAGCGACCGGGGCCCGCAGGCCGACCGCATCGAACGCCTCTGAAGAGGCGGCCCCACCCATGGCTGATCACTTCCCGACGAGAGTGCTCGTTCATCCCCGTCGATGGTGCCGTCAGCAACGCGGCCGCAGCCTCCTCCGGGAGATCGATCTCCCTCGTGGTGACGGGGGCCCCGTGCCGACCCGAGGTCTCGCCAGCGGCAGCCGGTGTCGAGCACGAACAAGATCCCCTCTAGCGCGGCACGGTCATCGATCCGGGGCCGCCCACCCGGACCGCGCGGCGCTGGTCGGGACGGGATCAGGGGTTCGATCAGCTCGCAGAGCCGGTCTTCGACCCGCCGCTGCTGCGTCGTCTTCGCCACGACTGCCCGCGATCGACGACCAGGACCGGCAGGTTGCGCAGTGACACACCCTTAAGTTTTGAGACCAGGTCTAAGCGCGCTCCCTTCTGGCTGCAACCGGCGGGGCGGCTCGAACCTTCGGGCTCATCGCTGTAGTCGGTCCTTGTTCGGCGCCCTTTAGGTGCAGTTCACGCCAAGTGCTAGTCGAGGCTCTGGTCGCTACGGCCAGGGACGTCGCTGCCGAGGCCGTTTCGGGTTGTCCAGATGGTGTGGTTGACGTCGCGATGAGGTATTGCCGTACTCCGCCGGCTGGCGGGGGCCGGTCGTCGGCAATGCGGCGGCCGTGGCCCAGGTCGGCGGCGATCGGCGCCTTGAACTGCAGGCCGCGCGGTAGGAGGTGTCAGGTCAAAGAACCTCTGGCGATCCACCTGTTCGGGCGACGCTACTGGGGCACTTGTGATGACCCCATTTCGCCGTCGTCGGCGCGGTGCCCCAGTTTTGCCCCAGCTACCCGCCGGTAGCTGAACTTCTTCTTGGCGAAACTCAAAGTTCGACACTACGAAAAAACCGCCGACCTGGAACTTCTGTTCCGGTGAGCGGTGTTTCGTCACTGTGGAGCTAAGGGGACTCGAACCCCTGACCCCCTCACTGCCAGTGAGGTGCGCTACCAGCTGCGCCATAGCCCCGGAGCGAAGGTGGACTTCGCATCTCGTGTGGCCATACGTTACACGACCCCGAACCGCCTCCGCGAAGGGGGTGCCTCACCGTCACCGCGGCACTGACCACCCCGCTGACCTGCGACTTCACACCTTATTTTTAGTCGTGTATTGACTCCCAGTGTGTCCGCCGTTACATTTTCGGCGGTTGTGACGCCGAGGTCCCCGCCCGTTACGCCGCGTCTACCCCCTAGACCGGGCACGCCTCTGCCGTTTCCTGCTCTACGGACGCCGCGAACTGCGGCAGAGGAGGTTTCGATGAAGACGAGACGGCGGGTGATGGTGCTGCTCTCTGCGGCAGCCGCCCTGGTCGCGGGTCTGGTGGTCACCAGTCAGGCGCAAGCGGCGGTCACCCCGGACGGCTGGTACACCGTGGCCGCCGTCAACAGCGGGAAGTGCGTTGATGCCCGGGCCGCCGGGACCGCCAACGGCACCGTCGTGCAGCAGTACTCCTGCAACCAGACCGCCTCGCAGGAGTGGCAGTTCCAGTCGACCGGTGACGGCTACTTCCGGGTGAACGCCCGCGGCAACACCGCCGCGACCTGGGACGTCACCGGCGTCTCCACCGCCGACGGCGGGCTCGTGCAGCTCTGGAGCTACTCGAACGGCGCCAACCAGCAGTGGCAGGCCGTCGACGAGGGCAACGGCCGCTACCACTTCGTCAGCCGCAACAGCGGGAAGTGCCTCGACGTCCCGGGTGCCTCCGCCGCCGACTCCGTCCAGCTCCAGCAGTACACCTGCAACGGCACCACCGCCCAGTCGTTCATCCTGAACCCCGTGAACACGACGCAGCCCGGGCAGCCGGACCTCGGCCCGAACGTGGTGGTCTTCGACCCCTCGATGTCGAGCGCGACGATCCAGAGCCGGCTCAACAGCATCTTCAGCCAGCAGGAGCGCAACCAGTTCGGCAGCCAGCGCTACGCCGTCATGTTCAAGCCCGGCACCTACTCCAACGACGTCAACGTCGGTTTCTACACGCAGGTCCTCGGCCTCGGCCTGAGCCCGGACGCCGTGACGATCAACGGCGCCGTGCACGTCGAGGCCGACTGGTTCCCGCCGCAGAACGCGACGCAGAACTTCTGGCGCGGCGCCGAGAACCTGTCCGTGAACCCGACCGGTGGCACCGATCGGTGGGCCGTGTCCCAGGCCGCGCCGTACCGCCGCATGCACGTCCGCGGCGACCTGCAGCTCGACGACGGCGGCTGGGCCAGCGGCGGCTGGATCTCCGACACGAAGGTCGACGGCCAGGTCCGCTCCGGCTCGCAGCAGCAGTGGATCTCGCGCAACTCGCAGTTCGGCAGCTGGTCCGGCTCGAACTGGAACATGGTCTTCGCGGGCGTCCAGGGCGCCCCGGCCAACACCTTCCCGAGCCCGCCCTACACCACCGTCAACCAGACGCCGGTCGTGCGCGAGAAGCCGTTCCTCTACATCGACAACGCGGGCAACTACCAGGTCTTCGTCCCCGGGGTGAAGACCAACGCGGCCGGCACGAGCTGGGCGAACGGCACCGCGCCCGGCAGCTCGATCTCGCTCGACCAGTTCTACATCGCCAAGCCCGGCGCGAGCGCCGCGGACCTGAACGCCGCACTCGCCGCCGGCAAGAACCTGCTGGTCACGCCGGGTGTCTACCACCTCAACCAGGCACTGCACGTCACCCGGCCGGACACCGTCGTGCTCGGGCTCGGCATCGCCACGCTGGTGCCGGACAACGGCGTCACCGCGATGAACGTCGACGACGTCGACGGCGTCAAGGTCGCCGGCCTGCTGATCGACGCCGGCACGACCAACTCGAACACGCTCATGCAGGTCGGCCCGGCCGGCTCGACCGCGAACCACGAAGCCGACCCGACCTCGCTGCACGACGTGTTCTTCCGGATCGGCGGCCCGGCCGTCGGCAAGGCGACCAACAGCCTGGTGGTGAACAGCAACAACGTGATCGGCGACCACATGTGGATCTGGCGCGCCGACCACGCCGACAACGGCAACAACGTCGGCTGGGGCACCAACACCGCCGACAACGGGCTCACGGTCAACGGCAACAACGTGACGATGTACGGCCTGTTCGTCGAGCACTACCAGAAGACGCAGGTCGTCTGGAACGGCAACGGCGGCCGGACGTACTTCTTCCAGAACGAGATGCCCTACGACGTGCCGAACCAGGCCGGCTGGATGAACGGCTCGACGAAGGGCTACTCCGCCTACAAGGTCGGCCCGAACGTCACCAGTCACGAGGCGTGGGGGCTGGGCAGCTACTGCTACTTCAGCACCAACCCGTCCGTCGCCAGCGCTCACGCGTTCGAGGCGCCGAACACACCGGGTGTCCGCTTCCACGACATGGTGACCGTGTCGCTCAACTACCAGGGCACGATCACGCACGTCATCAACAACACGGGTGGCACGACCCCGACCGGCACCAAGCCGGTCAACCTGGTCAGCTACCCCTGAGCAACCGGCGTGCGCCGTGGTGGCGGCCGCGGCGCACGCCGGTCCTATGTGTCCGGCCACAGTGGACGCTGTGGCCCGAACGGGTGGTGAACCGCGCCAACCAGTCGTTTCGTCGCGATACTGGGTGCCCCGGACACCTCCTGAGGAGCGGCGTCATGACTTCCTTCGCTGCGTTTTCCGTCGTCGATGCCCGCAAGACCTGGCCGATCGCCGCCGTCCGCGGCGTGTTCGCCGTGCTGTTCGGGCTCTTCGCCCTGATCTGGCCGGGCGCCACCGTGCTCGTGCTGGCGATCCTGTACGGCGTCTACGCCATCATCGACGGCGTCGGCGGCCTGATGCAGGCCTTCCGCCCGGGCGACGCCGGCCACCGCGCCGCCTACGGCATCCTCGGCGCGCTCGGCATCATCGCCGGGATCCTGGTCCTGGTCTGGCCCGGCATCACGGTGCTGCTCCTGGCCCTGCTGGTCGGCCTGTGGGCGATCGTCACCGGCGTCGCGGAGATCGCCGCCGCGATCCGGCTGCGCAGGCAGATCCGGGGTGAGGCGTTCCTCATCGCCGCCGGCGCGCTCTCCGTGATCGCCGGTGTGCTCATCGTGATCAACCCGATCGCCGGCGCGTTCGGCATCGCGCTGCTCGTCGGGATCTACGCGCTGCTCTACGGGATCATGCTGCTGGTGCTGGCCTTCCGGCTGCGCAAACTGGGGGACACCACGCCCGCCGCGTGAGTAGCGTGCGGGGGTGTCGACCCGCGAACTGGTGGTGCTGGGCACCGCGAGCCAGGTGCCCACGCGCCTCCGCAACCAGAACGGCTACTTGCTGAGGTGGGACGGCGAGGGCATCCTCTTCGACCCCGGCGAAGGCACCCAGCGCCAGATGCTGCGCGCCGGCGTCGCGGCCACGGACCTCACGCGCCTCTGCATCACCCACTTCCACGGCGACCACAGCCTCGGCCTGCCTGGGGTGATCCAGCGGCTCTCGCTCGACAAGGTGAAGCACCCGGTCCACGCCCACTTCCCGGCGTCCGGCGCACATTACTTCGAGCGCATGCGGCACGCGACGTCGTTCTACGAGCAGGCCGACCTGCGAGAGCACCCGATCGCCGAGGACGGCCCCATCGCCACCGGGAAGTTCGCCCTCGAGGCCCGGCGGCTGAGCCACCCCGTCGAGGCGTTCGGCTACCGCCTGGTCGAGCCGGACGGCCGCACCATGCTCCCCGGAAAGCTGAAGGAACACGGCATCGCGGGCCCGGACGTCGGCAAGCTCCAGCGGGACGGACACCTCGGGAGCACGCGACTCGAAGACGTCAGCACCCGCCGCCCGGGCCAGCGGTTCGCGTTCGTCATGGACACCCGCCTCTGCGACGCGGTGTACGCGCTCAGCGAAAAGGCCGACCTGCTCGTGATCGAGTCGACCTTCCTGGCCGAGGACACCCGGCTGGCGGAAGACTTCGGGCACCTGACCGCGCGGCAGGCCGCGCGCGTCGCCGCCGAGTCCGGCGTCCGGCAGCTCGTGCTGACCCACTTCTCGCAGCGCTACCCCGACCCCGCGCGCTTCCTGGACGAAGCGAAAGCCGAGTTCGACGGCGAGATCGTCGTCGCCGAGGACCTGGAGCGGGTCCAGGTCCCGAAACGCCGGTCCTCCCCAGCCGGCCACCACGAGCCGTAGGCTGCATCTCGTGAGCCAGCCGATCCTGATGACCGTCGACGACGATCCCGCCGTGTCCCGCTCGGTCGCCCGTGACCTGCGGCGCCGCTACGGGAAGGACTACCGCGTCATCCGCGCCGACTCCGGCGCGGACGCCCTCGACGCCCTGCGCGAGATCAAGCTGCGCGGCGACGCCGTCGCGGCGATCCTCGCCGACTACCGGATGCCGCAGATGGACGGGATCGCCTTCCTCGAGAAGGCGATGGACCTGTTCCCGCACGCCCGCCGCGCCCTGCTGACCGCCTACGCCGACACCGACGCCGCGATCCAGGCGATCAACGTCGTCGACGTCGACCACTACCTGCTCAAGCCGTGGGACCCGCCGGAGGAGAAGCTCTACCCGGTGATCGACGCGCTGGTCGAGACCTGGAAGGCGGTCGGCGACAAGCCGGTCGAAGAGGTCAAGCTCCTCGGCCACCGGTACTCGTCGCCGTCGTTCCACATGCGCGACTTCCTCGCGCGCAACGCCGTGCCCTACCGCTGGTACTCCGTCGAGGAGGACGAAGGCAAGCGCCTGCTCAAGGCCGCCGACGCCACCGAGGCGGACATCCCGGTAATCGTCACCCCCGACGGCACCGTGCTCAAGCAGCCCACCGGCGGCGAGATCGCCGACGCGGTCGGTTTGTCGACCCGCCCGGCGCAGGAGTTCTACGACCTCGTCGTGATCGGCGGCGGCCCGGCCGGGCTCGGCGCCGCGGTGTACGGCGCGTCCGAGGGCCTGCGCACGGTCCTCGTCGAGAAGAAGGCCACCGGCGGCCAGGCCGGGACCAGTTCGCGCATCGAGAACTACCTCGGCTTCCCCGACGGCGTCTCCGGCGCGCAGCTGACCGACCGGGCGCGGCGCCAGGCGCAGAAGTTCGGCGCCGAGGTGCTGACCGCGCGCGACGTCGTCGGCCTCGAAGCCCGCGGCTCGTCGCGGGTCGTCACCTTCGGCGACGGCAGCGAGATCGCCGCGCACTCGGTGATCCTCGCCAGCGGCGTCACCTACCGGGCCCTGGACGCCGAGGGCATCGAGGAGCTGAGCGGCCGCGGTGTCTACTACGGCTCGGCCGCGACCGAGGCGCCCGAGTGCAAGGGCGAGCACGTCTACATCGTCGGCGGCGCCAACTCCGCGGGCCAGGCGGCGGTGTTCTTCTCCCGGCACGCCAGCGACGTCACGATCCTGGTGCGCGGCGAGTCCCTCGAAGCGTCGATGTCGCACTACCTGATCGAGCAGATCGCCGGCATCGAGAACATCCACGTCCGCACGCACACCACGGTCAAGCAGGCCCACGGCGACGAGCACCTCGAGCGGCTGACGCTGTGCGAGAACGGCGTCACCGAGACGGTCGAGAGCGGGCACCTGTTCATCTTCATCGGCGCCGCCCCGCGCACCGACTGGCTCGGCGAGGGCATCCACCGCGACGAGTACGGCTTCGTGTGCACGGGCCCGGACCTCACGGCGAACGGGCAGCGCCCGGCCGGGTGGTCGCTCGACCGTGATCCGCACTACCTCGAATCGTCCGTCCCCGGCGTGTTCGTGGCCGGTGACGTGCGGTCGCAGTCGGTCAAGCGGGTGGCGTCCGCGGTCGGCGAGGGCGCGATGGCCGTGACGCTGGTACACCGGTACCTGGAGGAACAATGAGCGCACTGCCGCGGGAAGAGCTTCGCGGGCTCTTCCTTTTCGAACACCTTTCCGAAGACCAGCTCGACTGGGTGGCCGCCAACGCCGTGCTCGAGGAGTACGAAGGCGACTCGACCATCATCAGCGAGGGCGGCGAGGCGACCTGCTTCTACGTCCTGCTCGGGGGCGCGATCCGGATGACGCGCCTGGTCAGCGGCACCGAGGTGGAGACCAACCGGTCCGACCAGCGCGGCGCCTACTTCGGCGCGACGCAGTTCTTCGTGCACCAGGACACGGAGCACACGTTCGGCACGACGGTGCGCGCGCTGTCCGACGTCACGCTGCTCGCGCTGCCGTCGAAGGAGTTCTCCGTCGAGTTCCGCCGGTGGTTCCCGATGGCGACGCACCTGCTGGAAGGCATGTACCTCGGTTGGCGCAACAGCGACACCGTGATCGGCTCGCGCCGCCGGCTGCTGGCGCTGGGCGAGCTGTCGGCCGGCCTCACCCACGAGCTGAACAACCCGGCCGCGGCCGCCGTCCGGGCGACGTCCGCCCTGCGCGAACGCGTCGCCGGCATGCGCCACAAGCTCGCCTTCCTCGCGAAGAAGGACATCGAGCCGGAGCTGCTCTACCAGCTCATCGACGTCCAGGAACGCCTGGTCAAGCAGGTCGCGCAGGCCGAGAAGCTGTCCGCGATGCAGCAGGCCGACCGCGAGGACGAGATCACCGGCTGGTTCGACGACCGCGGCATCGACGGCGGCTGGGACCTCGCCGACATCTACGTCCGCGCCGGGCTGACCACGACCGACCTGGACAACGTCCTCGAGCAGGTCGGCGACACCTTCATCGACGGCGCCGTCCGCTGGCTCGCCTACGCGCTCGAGACCGAGATGCTGATGGGCGAGATCGAGGACTCCACCACGCGGATCTCCGCGCTGGTCGGCAAGGCCAAGCAGTACTCGCAGATGGACCGGGCGCCGCACCAGTGGGTCGACGTCCACGACGGCCTCGACTCGACGCTCGTCATGCTCGCCGGCAAGATCGGCGACGGCGTCCGCGTCGTCAAGGAGTACGACCGGAGCCTGCCGAAGATCCCGGCGTACCCGGCCGAGCTGAACCAGGTCTGGACGAACGTCATCGACAACGCCCTCGGCGCGATGAAGGGCGAAGGCACGCTGACGCTGCGCACCTGGGGCCAGAACGACCAGGTCCGCGTCGAAGTCGGCGACACCGGCCCGGGCATCCCGGCGGACGTCAAGCCGCGGATCTTCGAGCCGTTCTTCACGACGAAACCGGTCGGCGAGGGCACCGGGCTCGGGCTGGACATCTCGTGGAAGATCGTCGTCGAACGTCACCAGGGCGACCTGCGCGTCGAGTCGGAGCCGGGGAGCACCCGGTTCGAAATCTGCCTGCCGACGGTCGAGCAGGCCTCGCTCTGATGGCTTCCGTCCCGACGGTCACGACCGAGCTCGGGGCGCTGGTGGGGCTGGCGGGCGACGGCGTCCGCCGGTGGCGCGGGATCCCGTACGCCCGCCCGCCGGTCGGCGAGCTGCGGTGGAAGGCGCCGCGGCCGCCGTCGCTCTCCGGCGGGGTGCACGTCGCGACGGAGTACGGGCCGCACGCCATGCAGTCGCCGGACCCGATGAACCCGGCCGCCGTCTGCGACGAGGACTGCCTCTACCTCAACGTCTGCACGCCGGAAGGGCCCGTTCCCGAGAGCGGCTGGCCGGTGCTGTTCTGGCTGCACGGCGGCGGGTACCGCGTCGGGCACGGCGAGCAGCTGGGCGACGGCGAGGAGTTCGCGCGCGCCGGGATCGTCGTCGTCACGATCAACTACCGGCTCGGTTCGCTGGGCTTCCTGCACCTCGCCGGGATCTTCGGGGAGTCCGAAGCGGACGCCGGGGTGTGCGGGTTCCTCGACCAGGTGGAGGCCCTGAAGTGGGTGCGCCGCAACGTTTCCGCGTTCGGCGGTGACCCCGCCCGGATCACCGTCTACGGCGTCTCGGCGGGCGCGAAGAGCGTCGGGAACCTGATGGGCAGCCCGCTGGGCACGGGGCTGTTCGCCCAGGCGATCAGCAGCAGCGGCGGCGCGGACCACGTGGCGACGCCGGAGGCCGGGACAGCGCTGGCCCGGCGGCTCCTGGCCGAGGTCGGCTGCCACGACGCCGAGGCGTTGCGGGCGTTGCCGGCCAAGGAGTTCGTCGAGGCGCAGGAACGGATCCTCACCGGCTTCCAGGCGCTGTGGCTGTGGCGGCCGACGCTGCACCCCCGCGTGCTGCCGGAGATCCCGCTCGAGCCGATCCGCCGGGGGAGCGCGGCCGGCGTCTCGCTGCTCGTGGGCTGCAACAGCAACGAGGGAAGCACGTACGCGCTGATGCTCGGCGACGACGTCGCGACCGCTCCGGCGAGCTCGGTCTTGACCGGCATCCTCGGCGACGAAGGCGCTTCGCAGCTTCTCGAGACGTACCTTCGCCGCGTCCCCGACCTGAAGTCCGCGAAGATCGCCGCGATGGGCGACGAGCGCTACGGCATCCCGACGCAGCGCCTCGCCGACGCGCAGTCCGCCTACGCGGCCGTCTACCGCTACCGCATCGACATCGCCGCCCCCGGCGTGCCCGAGCAGCTCGACGGCGGCCACGGCACCGAGACGACGATGGCGTGGAAGACCCCGCTGCCGCTCGCCACGCAGGGCTCCGCCGTCAACCCGGCGCGCGAGCGCGCGGCGTTGCTCGTCCACCGTTGCTGGGTGCGGTTCGTCCGGGACGGCGTTGCGGACGCAGACGGTCCCGAATGGCCGCCGTACGGCCCCGAACTGCGGCCGGTGCTCGTTTTCCGGGAAGACACGGATCTGGTGCTCGACCCACGGTCCGACGAGCGGAAAGCCTGGGGCGACACGGAATGGGCGCCCGGGACCTGGTTCCAGCCGTCCTGACACCGTCAGTTCATCTTTCCTTCACTTCGAACTGGCTCGTTCGCGCGTCAAACGAGTCGAAGGCCGTAGAGGATTTGGCCGTCGAGGGGAGTGACAGTGAAACGCCAGGTGTCCATCGGGTTGGCCGTGGTGCTGCTGCTGGCCGTCGTCGCCGTGATCGTCTGGGGCCGCGGCGACGACTCCGCGCAGGGCGGCGACCTCGCCACCGTGCGCGGCGTGATCGGGTCGGAGAAGCAGGCGTTCTTCACCGACCAGCGCGTAGTCGGCGCCTTCGCCCGCCACGGCCTGAAGGTCGAGGTCGACACGGCCGGGTCGCGGCAGATCGCGACGACCGTGGACCTCGGGAAGTACGCGTTCGCGTTCCCGTCGTCCTCGCCCGCCGCGCAGAAGATCCAGCGCGACCGCAAGGTGACCACCGTCTACACGCCGTTCCAGTCGCCGATGGCGATCGCCAGCTTCGAGCCGATCGTCGCGCTGCTTCGCGCCGATGGCGTCGTGCACAAGGGCGCCGGCGACTACGACGTCCTCGACATCGCGAAGTACCTCGACCTGGCGAAGGCCGGGACGCGCTGGGACCAGCTGCCCGGCAACACCGCCTACCCGGCGCGCAAGAACGTCCTGGTCACGACGACCGACCCGCGCGAGTCGAACTCCGCGGCGATGTACCTGTCGATCGTTTCCTTCGTGGCCAACGGGAACACCGTCGTCAGCACGCCCGACCAGGAAGCGAAGGTGCTGCCGGCGGTGTCGAAGCTGTTCCTCGACCAGGGGTACACGCAGAACAGCACCGAAGGGCCGTTCGAGGACTACCTGTCGGCCGGCATGGGGAAGACGCCGCTGGCCCTGATCTACGAATCGCAGTTCGTCGACCGGGTGGAGCGCGGTGACGGCTCGATCCGGCCGGACATGCGGATGCTCTACACCGCGCCGACCGTGTATTCGAAGCACACACTCGTCCCGCTGTCGGGCGACGGCGACAAGGTGGGTCAGCTGCTCTCGACCGATCCCGAGCTGGGCAAGCTCGCCGCGACCTTCGGGTTCCGGACCACCAACCCGCAGCTGTTCGCCGATGTCGCGGCGAAGGCGCACGCGCCGGCCGACCTCGTGGACGCCGTCGAACCGCCGTCGTTCGAAACCCTCGAACGGCTGCTCGACGCCGTCGGCAAGCAGTACTGACATGGACTTCTCGCTCACCCCACCTGAACCGGTCACCGCGATCTCCGCCGAGCGCGCCGCCGGGCTCATCACGCTCAGCGATGACACGCGGTCGGAAGTCACCGTTCGCGCCGCCGCCTTCGCCACGCGACTGGAGGCCCTGGACGTCCGTTCGCCGGAGTTCACCGATCTCCTCGACGAGCTGCTGGCCGTCGGCGAGACCGACATGCGCGCGGCGGCCGGGGTCGCCGGTGCGATGCTGGACCGTTCCCTGCGTGGCGCCGCGGCCCCGCAGGACGGGGTGACGACCAGTCTGACGAACCTGCGCCGGACCGTCGCCGAGCTGGACCCGGCGAAGCTGCCACTGACCGGGCGCAAGCTGCTCGGGATGTTCCCGGTCGCCGCGGGCGCCAAGCGCGCCCTGGACCGGTACCGCGCGGCGAACGAGCCGGTCAACGCGCTGGTCGTCGACCTCCGCGGCCGCCAGGACGTCCTGCGTCGCGACAACGCCGCGATCAAGGGCGAGCGCGAGCGGCTGTGGAAGGTCATGGGCAAGCTCGCCGAGGCGGCCGCGTTCGCCGAAGCCGTCGACGGCGCGATCGAGGCGCAGGCCGGCGTCTTCGACCTGACCGATCCCGGGCGCGCCAACGCGTTGCGCGCCGACGTGCTGTATCCGATCCGGCAACGCCACCAGGACCTGCTTACCCAGCTCGCGGTCAGCGCGCAGGGCTACCTCGCGCTGGACCTGGTGCGCAAGAACAACGACGAGCTGGTCCGCGGCGTCGAGCGGGCGGTGTCGACGACCGTGGCCGCCCTGCGGGTCGCGTTGCTGGTCAGCGGTGCTCTGGCGAGCCAGCGGGACGTCCTCGACGAGGTCGCGGCGCTGCAGGCGACCACCGACGGGCTGATCCGGGCGAACTCCGAGCTGCTGACGCTGCAGTCCGCGGAGATCCGCAAGGCGAGCAGCGACCCGGCCGTCGCGACCGAGACGATCCGGCAGTCGTTCGACCGGATCTACGCCTCGATCGACGCGATCGACGGGTTCCGCGCCGACGCCGTCCGCAGCATGGCGGCGACCGTCGAATCGCTGTCCGGCGAGATCCGCCGCGCCGAGGATCACCTGCGGCGCTCGCACGAGGGGGAAGCATGATCCGGAAACTTCTCGCACTGGCGCTGGGCGCGGTCCTGCTGGCCGGCTGCTCCGACGCCTCTTCTTCGGCGCCGCTGGGGGACCCCGAGCCGGGAACGTTGCGGATCCTCGCGGGCAGCGAGCTGGCGGACATGCAGCCGGTGCTCGACGAAGCCGCTCGGGCCACCGGAGTGACGGTCAAGTTCACCTTCACCGGGACCCTGGAGGGCGCCGAAGCTTTGGCGAACGGCAGCGTCGACGGGAAGTACGACGCCGTGTGGTT
Source organism: Amycolatopsis sp. cmx-4-37 (assembly GCA_049998055.1). Lineage (GTDB taxonomy): Bacteria > Actinomycetota > Actinomycetes > Mycobacteriales > Pseudonocardiaceae > Amycolatopsis. The sequence continues at coordinate 285,284 of JAEBEK010000002.1, forward strand.
CTCCTCGAACCGCTACCCCGCAGGCATTCCCGAAGCGGCGAAGCGGCTCGGGAACCAGGTCAAGATCATGAGTTCGCCGGTGGTGCTGGGGCTGGCGGCTTCCGTGGTGCAACGGCTGGGGTGGGCCGGCAAGCCGGTCAGCTGGGGCGAGATCGCCGCGCAGGCCGGGAAGAAGGCGTTCAGCTACGGGATGACGGACCCGTCGGCGTCGAACTCGGGGTTCTCGGCGCTGGTCGGCGTCGCTTCGGCGCTCGCGGGCGCGGGCAACGCGATCGACGCCCGGCAGATCGCTTCGGTGACTCCGCAGCTGACGCAGTTCTTCAGCGCCCAGGCGCTTTCGGCCGGGTCGTCGGGGTGGCTGTCGGACGCTTACACGCGCCGCGCGACCGGCCAGGATCCGGGGCAGAAGGTCGACGGACTGATCAACTACGAATCCGTGCTGCTGTCGGCGAACGCGTCCGGGAAGTTGCCCGAGCTGCTGACGCTGGTCTACCCGAGCGACGGCGTCGTGACAGCCGACTACCCGCTTTCTTTGCTGGCGGACGCCGGCTCGGACGCACGCTCGGCGCACCAGCGGCTTTCGGACTACCTGCGCACGCCCGACGTCCAGAAGAAGATCATGGACACCACGCAGCGGCGGCCGGTCGTCCCGGGGGTCGCGCTGGGGCGGCAGTTCGCGGCGCACGACCTCGTCGAACTGCCGTTCCCGGCGACCCAGCAGGCCGTGGATGCCTTGCTGCAAGCGTACTTCGACAAGATCCGCCGTCCGTCGCGGACCTTGTACGTGCTCGACACGTCGGGTTCGATGGAGGGTGACCGGATCGGCTCGCTGCGCACCGCGCTGGCCGGGCTGACGGGTGCGGACAGCTCGCTCACCGGTCGCTACCGGCGGTTCCGGAGCCGCGAGGAGGTGACGATGCTGCCGTTCAACACCGGGCCAGGGGCTCCGCAGACGTTCACCGTGCCGGAGCAGAACCCGCAAGCCGAGCTGGGCAGGATCAAGGCGTTCGCCGAAGGGCTCAACGCGCGGGGAGGCACGGCGATCTACGACAGCCTCTCCGACGCCTACCGGGTGCTGGAGCCGTTGGCGGCCCGCGATCCCGACCGGTTCACCTCGATCGTCCTGATGACCGACGGCGAGAACGCGAACGGCTCGTCACTGCCGGACTTCCAGGCGTCGTTCGGCTCGTTGCCGCCCGCGATGAAGCAGGTGCCGGTGTTCACGGTGCTGTTCGGCGAGGGGTCGAGCGACGAGCTGACGCAGGTCGCCGCGATGACCGGCGGCAAGGTGTTCGACGCGCGGAAAGCCCAGCTGTCCAGTGTGTTCCAGGAGATCCGCGGGTACCAATGATGCTGCGTTATCTGGGGTCGACCAAGAACCTCCTTGGCTGCGTGGGCGGGCTGCTCGGTGTGGTGCTGTACCTGACCGGGGTGGTCGGGTGGTTCTGGCCGTTCGTGGTGGTGGCGTTGTACCTGGTGGGTGCGCTGCTCGCGCCGGGGGAGAAGGTGCGGCTGGTCCCGGATACCTCCGCCGAGCTGCGCTCGTCCGTGGAAACCTTGGTACGCCGGGTTTCGTCGCAGGCTTCGCGCATGCCGGCGTCCACTGTGGATACTGTCGGGCGCATCGCCGAGGTCTTGCGGGACTTGCTGTCCGATCCCGCGCGGTTGTCGGCCGATCCCGACGTGCAGCACGCGGTCGTCCGCCTGGCGCGCACGGATTTGCCGCTGTCGCTGGAGACTTACCTGAATCTGCCGTGGTGGTTCGCTTCGCGGCGGGCCGGTGCGGGGTCGGAACTGGTGGCACAGCTGAGTTTGCTCGAGGCGGAGGCGCACCGGGTGGCCGAGCGGTTCTACGCCTCGGAGGTCGACCGGCAGGCCGACCACACGCGGTATCTGCGAGACCGGGACGTGTGAGTTTTCGGCTCTACCCTTGTGAGTGATGACGTTCGAACACGCGTTCTAGTAGCTTGAAGTTCATGGACGCGAACCGAGTTTCGGCAAGGTCAGGGTCACCGCTGCGGTGGTCAACCAGCTCAACAGATCGGCGAGAGGAATGCGGGAAAGCCGTTCCGGCCACTCTTCGGCGACGGTGTGCAGCACGAGTTCGTCGTGCCGCGGTTCCACCTTGGTCAGCTTCGTCCCCGGCGGAAGTTCCGGCAGGGGCAGCACGATGGGCTGGAAGCGCTTCGGTGGGCGGAGGGTGCGCTGTCCGATGTGGAGAGTACGGGGTACGAGCACGACAGCGTCGTCTTCCACCTGGGTCTCGAGGGTCAGGTGACCCCAGTGCGGCTTCTTGGCCCAGTGGATCTGGAGCAGTCCGCTGTCCGCCGGGGCGGCCACGATCCCGGGCCGGACCTTCGCCACCCTTTCCCGGAGCACGTCCGCGGACACGGCGATCCGCAGTTCGACGCGGGCCGGCTTGGCGGCCGGCGTGGGCAGCGAGCGGAGGCGGACGTCTTCGGCGAGCACGGTGACCCGGCGCAGCGGAATGCTGCCGCCGTCGGGCTCGGGCCAGTCGACGTCCTCGGCGACGATCCGGACGTCGCCGACGCGGCCGGTGGCCAGGCGAAGGCTGTCGGCCGGGTAGTCGAGTTCGGCGAGAGTCAGGCCGACGTCGCGCCCGTCGACCTTGGCGGTCAGCCTGCGCCCGACGAGCTGCTCGGTGACGGTGCGCACCACAGCAGCGGGCGTGATCGGAACGTTCGGGAGCAGGGAACGCCCGGCCGCGGCCAGCCCGGCCAGTTCGGGCCAGGGCGACCAGCCGTCGAACCACCTGCCGTCACTCATCCGTCCAGTGTCGCCGAAAGGAGGGCGACCCGCCGACAACAGACCACGCGAAAGCGGCGCTTCTCACCCGGCTGCCGATCGAGAGCCACCTGCCGCCACCGGAGGGGGCGGTGACGACAGGTGGCAGTTCGGAGGGCGGTGTCGCCCGCCGGTCACCGGCTCGCGAAGCGGGCGATGATGCCGGTGATGACCAACCAGAACACCGCGGCCAGACCGAAGTCGAGGATGACTTGGAGGCTGGGGTTGTCCACGTTGAACAGCCCCGGCCAGAACAACGCGAGAGGGACCGCCAACGACTTGATGAAGATGAAGAAAGCATTGCCGGCGTTCGCACCGGCGAGCACCATGATCATGTAAAGGACTTCGATCCCCGCGAAGATCGCGCCGATCGCCGTGATGACCCGCACGGCCGTGTTCCGTCTGGTGGTGGTTCGCCAAGGAGACATGCCCGGAAAATTCCCGGAACGGGTGACCGATCAAACGCTCCAAGCCCAAGATTGCGCCGTTCGGCCGCTCCCTGTCGCTCTCCGCTGCCTCTTCCGCACGCTCAGTCGCCCCCAAATGCCCTCCCAATCACGCGTGATGCCCGTCCAGTCACGCGTGATGCCCGTCGAGTCACGCCGGTCCCGGCTCCCATCACGCGAGTTCCGGCTTCAGTCACGTGAGTTCCGGCTTCAATCACGCGGGTCCCGTTCTCGATCACGTGAGTCCGGGCTCGGAGGAGCGACCGTCAGCGCGGTCCGGCATCACCCAGCAACCGGGCGATGGCCCAGTCCTGCACGGCGAGACCCACCGACTTGAACACCGTCCGCCCACTCACCGCCGGCGGCGCGCCCAGCGCCTCGCCGAGCTCGACCAACGAGGAGCGCTTCACCAACCCGTTCTCCACCGCGTGGATCACCTCACCGGCTTCCTCGAGCACGGCCTCGACCTGATCCACCACGACGCACGCGGCAGTACCCAGCAGCCCGGCCGGGAGCTCCCGCATGGAAGGCAGGTAAGACCCGATCGCGTTGACGTGCACCCGCTCAGGCAAGTCGTCCACATCGAACAGAGGAGTCGAAGACGAAGTAGCACAACAAACGATCTCCGCATCCGATACCGCGTCAGCGGCCGAAGCGGCAACCCGCGTCACGATGTCCGGGAACTCGGCCCGCAGCCGGTCCGCGAAGACGTGCGCACGCGACGAATCCCGTCCGAAGACCGCCAGCCGGCGAACCGGCCGCACCGCGGTCACCGCCCGCACCTGGTCGGCGGCCTGCGCGCCGGTGCCGAGGAGCGCCAAGCGGCCGGCCGAAGCCGGCGCGAGCAGGTCCGTCGCGACGCCGGACGCCGCGCCCGTGCGCAGCGTCGTCACCTCGATCGCGTCGGCGACCACTTGGCCCGCGGCGGTGTTCCACACCAGCGTTCCGAGGATCATCGGCGTGCGGCCGGCGACCAGGCTGAGCGTTTTCACCACCGTCGTCGACGTCGGCGTGTGGCAGGCGCTCATCACCAGCGTCGTGCCGCCGCCGAACGACAATCGTTGCGGCACCACGAAACGGCCGGCGGCGAGGTCGAGGAACGCGTCTCGCACCGCGTCGACGGCGGCGGTCATCGGCACGGCCGCCCGGACGGCGTGGGCATCGAGCATGGGCGGAACCCTTCGGAATCGGAAACTGCCGCTAGCCTGACCGGGTGCCCGATGCCACGCAAGATCCACCCGTCGAGGACCAGCGGTTCGTCCGCGACGACTGGTACGGGGAGGAGATCGCCGGACGGCACTACGTGCGGTGCCAGTTCCACGAGGTCGACTTCTCGGAGGCGCACACGCGGAACTCGGTCTTCACCGACTGCGTGTTCGGCAACGTGCGCTTCAACGCGTCCCGGCACACGGACTCGGCGTTCACCGGCTGCGCCTTCAAGCGGTGCAACTTCTTCGACGCCGAGTTCACCGGGTGCAAGCTCGTCGGCGCGACGTTCAGCGAGTGCGAGCTGCGCCCGCTGCGGGTCACCGGCGGCGACTGGTCGTTCGCCGGGCTGGCGGGCGCCGACCTGCGGTCGGTCGCCTTCCACGGGGTGCGGATGCGCGAGGCCGACCTCACCGGGGCGAACTGCGCCGACGCCGTGTTCGCCGACGTCGACCTGTCGGCGGCGGCGCTGCACGCCGTCAAGCTGGCCCGCGCCGATCTGCGCGGCAGCGACCTCTCGGCGCTCGACCCGGTGAACGCCGAGCTGGCGGGCGCGATCGTGTCACCCGAACAGGCTGCGGTGCTCGTCACGTCGCTCGGGCTGCGCGTGCGGGCGTAGGCTCTGGCCGACCGGGAAGGAGGGCCGTCATGGGCGTCGTGACACCGGGGTTCCGCGGCCGGGCCCGCAGCGGCAACCCGCGCCTGCCACCCGGGCAGTACCTGGCCGAAGACTTCCCCGTGCTGTCGGCCGGCCCGACCCCGCGCGTGCGCACCGAGACGTGGGAGTTCACGGTCACCACCGAGACCGGCGAGAAGCACGCCTGGAGCTGGGCCGAGCTGATGGCCCTGCCGAGCGAGAAGCCCACCGTGGACATCCACTGCGTCACCCAGTGGTCCAAACTGGACACCCGCTGGCGCGGCGTCTCGGTCGACACGCTGGTCGGTGGGCTCGACACCGCCGCCGACTACGTCATGGTGCACTCCTACGGCGGCTACACCACGAACCTGCCGCTCGCCGACCTGCTCGACGGCCAGGCCTGGATCGCCTACGAGTACGGCGGCGAGCCGCTCACCCCGGAACACGGCGGCCCGGCGCGGCTGCTGGTGCCGCACCTGTACTTCTGGAAGTCCGCGAAGTGGGTGCGCGGGCTCGAGCTCAAGACCCGGGACGAGCCCGGCTTCTGGGAGAACGTCGGCTACCACGACTACGGGGATCCATGGCGCGAACAGCGGTATCAGGGCGACTAGCCTGGCGGGTCGCCCGCCTGGCCGAATTCCGCGACGAGACCCCGACGGCCCGCACGCTGGTCTTCGACCTGCCCGGCTGGCCGGGTCACCTGGCGGGCCAGCACGTCGACGTCCGCCTCACCGCGGCCGACGGTTACCGGGCGCAGCGCAGCTACTCGCTCGCGACGCCCGCCGACGGCGACCGTGTCGAGTTGACGGTCCAGCGCGTCGCCGACGGCGAGGTGTCCGAGCACCTGGCCGGCCCGTATGCGATCGGCGACCCGGTGGAGATCCGCGGCCCGGTCGGCGGCTGGTTCGTGTGGCGCCCGGCGGACCCGGCCCCGGTCCTCCTGATCGCGGGCGGCTCGGGCATCGTCCCCCTGATGGCGATGATCCGCGCCCGCCGGGCGGCGGGCGTCCGCACACCGTTCAAGCTGATCTACTCACTGCGAACCCCGGCCGAGCTGTACTACGCCGACGAACTGCGCGCACCGGTGGCGGGGCTGGACATCACGTACGTGTACACGCGCGAGCAACCCGAAGGCCGCCCGGGAATCCCACGCCGCATCGACGTGGCCACGCTCAACACAGCGGCCTGGCCGGCCGAGTTCGGCGCGTCCTGCTTCATCTGCGGCCCCACGGGTTTCGTCGAGACGGCGGCGGACATCCTGGTCGCCCTGGGCCACGACCCCCACCGCATCCGCACGGAGAGATTCGGCCCCAGCCGCGACTGACCCGGGATCGGTCGCGCTACGGGGCGTCCGGCCGGGAAAGCAGCTCCCTCAGCGTTGCCAGCAACTCGCGCCGGTCCGCCGCTCCCAGCTTTCCCCGGATGCGGGCCATGTGGTGTTCGACCGTCTTTCCCGAGATGAACAGCTTCGCCCCCGCCTGCTTGTACGTCAGCCCCTCCACCACCAGCCGGGCCACCTCGAGCTCGCGCTCGCTCAGGGCCGCCAACCCGGTTCCCGCCGCCGCGGGCTCCGCTGTTCCCGGCTCCCGGCGGGCCACCGTTCCCTGGAACTGGCGGGCCGCCTCCAGGAGCCGGACCATCGCCTTGCGGTCGGACGTGCGGATCGCCGCCTGGCCGGCCAGGCGGGCCGCGTCCCAGCGGAGGCCCAGGTCGTGCATCTCGGCCGCCGCCGCGGTGATCGTGTCCGGGTCGAACGTGCCGCCGAGGACCGTCAGCCAGCAGCGGGCCGCCGTCGCCAGGGCGCTCGGGTAGCGGCCGCAATGGGCGTGCGTGGCCAACGTCGCCAGGTGCGCCTTCGCCGCGTCCGCGTCCTCCAGCGTGATCGCCGCGTGCAGCTCGTGCCACACCAGGGAGACCGTCCACAGTGGAGGCTCGCCCAGCCGGGCCAACAGGCTGTGGGCGCGCTCCAGCTGCCCCGAAATCTTCGCGTACGCGCCCGTGCGGGCCGCCGCGATCGCCAGCTCGCCCAGGGGCAGCAACGTGAACAGGTCCGTCTGCTGGCGCATCGACGCCTGGTACGCGCGGTGCCACGACCGCTGCAACCCCACCAGATCGCTGGCCCGGCGCGCCAAGCCGAGCTCCAGCGTCGCGAAGAACAGCTCGTCGCGGGCCTCCAGCGTGCGGCCGGCGACGGCGTCGCGGTGTTCGGCCGCCGTCGCGAGGTCGCCGGCCGTCATCGCGACCCAGCCCAGGAGCAGGCGGTGCCGCACCGACAGCAGGTCGCCGCCGATGCCGCCGTCGAGGGCCCGGGTCAGCACCGGCCCCGCCAGCGCCAGCTCCCCGGTGTGCAGCGCGGTGAGCGCGGACAGCGCCGCCGGGCTGTCCGGCAGCAGCGTGCCGCCCAGCGCCGGCTCCAGCATCGCGGCCGCGCCGAGCAGCGTCGACAACGTCTCCGTCGCGCAGCCGGACACCGAATCGGCGATGCCGCGGGCCATCCGGGTGGCGGCGCCGGCGAACAACGTCGGCGCGACGCCGGGTGCCGGGGCGTCGAGGAGGCGCCGGGCGCCGTCGAGGTCACCGGTGCCGACGAGCGCGATCGCCGCGAACGCGTCGGCTCCCGGCCAGCTGCCGGCACCCGTTCCGCCGACGCCGTGCCCGCCCACACCTGCCGCGCCGACGCGGTGCCTGCCCGCGCCGGCGTCGCCGGCGCCGTGCGAGCCTGCATCGGCGGAGAGCGCACCCCCGTCGAAACCCGCCGCCTCGGCGCTGCGCGACGCCCAGTGGTAAAGCTCCGCGCTGCGGGCCAGCTCACCGCGGTGCGCCAGCACGGTGGCCGCGATCGCCGCCCCCGCCGCCCGAGTCTCCGGGTCCGCCGCACCGAGCATTCCGTCGCCGAGGCGCAACGCCGTGTCGAGGTCGCCCGACAACGCCGCCGCGCGCGCCCAGCCCGCCGTGACGGCCGGGGCCCGTTCGCCCGCTTCCGCGGCGGCCTCGAACAGCCGGGTCGCGAGCCGCGCGTCGACCGGCAGCGCTTCCGCGGCCGCGGCGGCGAACGCGGCCGCGGCGGACGCGCCCGAACTCCCCGTGCCGAGCAGGGAGCGGGCCAGGTCCAGCACCGGGAGGCCGTTCGCCAGCTGCAGCTCGACGAGCCGCTGCACCGTCGTCAGCCGGCGCGCGGGCGGCCCGAAGTCGCGGACGGCGGCCGCGGCGAGCGGCAGCAGCGTGTCGTCCGGGCCGAGCAGCCCGGTCGCGCGGGCCGCGTCGACGATCGCGGGCAGCTGGTCGGGTCCGCGGTCCAGCAGCGCGCACAGCAGGTCGAGGTTGCGCCCCGCCCCGGCTTCCGCCGCGATCAGGTAGCGCAGGACGTCGTCGTCGAGCTCGTCCAGCTCCGGCCGGAACTCCTCCAGCCGCCCGAGCAGCTCGCGCTCGGCCAGCCGCGGCACCCCGCCGCTGCGCGCGTGCAGCTCGGCCGCCGCCGCGGGATCGGCGGCCGAACCCGTCACCGCCGAGATCAGCCGCGCGATGTCCTCGACGCCGAGCGGGCCGAGTTGCAGCAACGTCCAGCTCGACGACACCGCGGCCGGCCGGTGCGCGACGACGATCGGCCCGTCCGCGCCGGTGAGCAGCTCCTCGAGCTGGTCGGCGCCGAGCCGGTCGGCGTCGTCGACGAGCAGCGCCTCGACGCCGGCCGCGCGGAAGAGGCGGTCGAGCGCGGCGAGCAGCACGCTCTTGCCGTACCCGCCGGGGGCGACGACGGCCAGCCGCAGCGGCGCGGCCGGATCGGCCTTGACCTGGTCGAGCAGCTGACGCGCCGCGGGGTGCACGGGGACGGTGCGAAGCGGGGAATCCTGCGTGAGCAGAGTGTTCAACAGTGACCTTCACCGGAGGGGGCGCCGGGGCCGGCGCAGTGGCTCGGGGCGGGGGAGGGGTCGGGGCCGGCGGTGGCTTCGCGGGCGGTGAGGGTGATCACCACGGCCGAGAGGGCCGCGGCGAGCACGAGGACCGCGGCGGCGAGGGGACGCCGCCGCCGGAACAGGTTCATCGGGCCGCTCTTCTCGGGCAGCTCGAACGGCGTGATCTCGACCGGCGGCCGGGGTGGCCGCTCGCCGAGGTCACCGAGCGTGTCCACCTGGGGGAGCAGGGTGGTCTGGACGGCGGGGGGTTCGTAGGGGGTACCCCGGTGGTCCGCGCGCAGCGCCGCGAGGGCGGCCGCGCCGAGCGCGGTGGCCGCCGGCGGAACCGGTCCCGCGAACACCGGGCACGGCGGCCGGGCCGGCAGCGCGTGCGGCGGGACGTCGCCGCAGAACACCACGCCGGCCAGGCCCTTGGGGGACGTCGACGCCGCGCCGGCGAGGGCGAACAGCGTGCTGAGGGCCGCGGCCGGGGCCACCCCCTCGGCGCTCGCGGCCGGCTGCCAGCCGCTCGCGCCGGTCGCCGTGGCCAGGGTGACGTTCACGCCGTCGGCGCCGAACTCGCACACCCCGGCCGCGGTCGCGCCTGGGCCGGGGACGGGCAGGTGCGCGCCGAGCGCGGCGATCGAGCCGGGGACCAGCGTGACCGCGGGGAACCCGGCGTCGGCCAGGGCGCGGCGCAGCACGTCACGGCGGTAGCCGCCCCAGTCGCCGGGGTGGGTCAGCACCAGGTGCTGCGGGGCGCCGCCGAACAGGTTCGCGGCGTGCTCGGCGATGCCTTCGACGAGCACGGTGGTCAGCGTCTCGGGCGGGAACGGCTCGCCTTCGACGAGCACCGGCACGTCATCGCCGATCCGCCGGTGGAAGCCGGTGAGCAGCCGGGACGGGACCCGGGCGCCCGCCTGCGCGGCCGCGTCGCCGGTGAGCAGGTACCCCTCGTCGTCCAGGAAGAGCGCGGACGCGGCGGCGGGGGTCCGTTCACCCAGCCAGAGGGGTTCGGGGTCGCCCCAGCCGGGGCCGTGCCGGCGGCAGGTCGCGGCGTGGGTCCGCCCTTGTGCCACATCGATCCCGAGGACGTAGGACAACGGCGCTTCCTCCTCACCTCGCGGGGCCGATCGGGGGCGCGGAATCCCCCTAGGGCTCGGGGCATCCTCACCCAAACGGGTTAGTCAAGCAAGTGGTTGGAAGGATTTAATCCAACTGAGTGCGTCTCGGATGAGCCCCTAACTCCCTAACGATGACATACCGATCCCCTATCGGCTGACCCGCCCGCGACTCGGAGTGATCCCCGATGTGCCCGGGGGGACCGGGTCCCTAACTTGATGACGGAGAGCAGCGGTCCTTGCGACCGACGCCGTCCCCCGAACCACCGGACCAGGAGAAAACCCCATGGACTCCGTGCAGACGTTGCACGATTTTGCGCTGAACCTGCTCAACGACCCGACCGCGCTCGCGGCCTTCGGGACGGACCCGCAGGGCGTACTCGCTGCCGCCGGTCTCGGCGACGTCAGCGCCGCCGACGTGCACGAGGTCATCCCGCTGGTGCTCGACTTCGTCCCGGTCGACAGCCTCCCGCTCGTCGGCAGCCTCCCCGTCGTCGGCGACCTGTCCCTGGTCGGCACCGACGGCGGCATCCAGGGCGCGATCGACCAGCTCACCGCCCTCACCGCGGGCCTCGGCCTGCCGGCCGTCCCGGAGCTGCCGGGCGTCGGCGACCTCGGCGGCGTGCTCCCCGGCATCGGCGACCTGCCGGGCGTCAACGAGATCACGAACGTCGGCAACATCACCAACGCCGGCAACGTGACGGCGCTCGCGGGCAACGTGACCAGCGTCGTCATCGGTGGCGACCTGGCCGGCGGTCTCGACTCGGTCGCGCTGACCAACCTGACCGCGGCCCCGGCCTACCTCACCGACGCCAACGAGGGTGTCGTCGCCGGCGCCGTCGACCAGGTGCACCAGGCCGTGGGCGGCGTCGTCGACCAGACGCACCAGGCCGTCGGCCTGGCCAACGCGGAGGTTCACGAGGTCACCGCCGACGTCCACGACGTCACCAGCGGCCTCGGCCTCAGCGACACGGTCGGCAACCTCACCGGCCACATCGGCGACTTCTCCGGCATCCTCCACGGTGCCGGCGACATCGCCTCCTCGAACGGCGCCCACGTCGCCGGCCACGGCCTCGGCGACGTCACCAGCGTCGTGACGAACGCCACCGGCATCAACGTCGAGCACAACGTCGCGGGCGCGGTCGGCGACATCGCCAGCGGCAACAGCGCCGTCACCTCCGTCCACGACGTGGTCTCCGACGTGGCGGACGTCAGCCACAACGCGCTGGGCAACCTGCACATCGGTGACATCGCGTCGAACGACATCCACCTCGGGCACTGATCCCCGAACCGGTCACCGGTGCCCGTCCCGCGGTCTGGGTGCAGCCGCGGGACGGGCACCCGGTGTGCGTACGGGGAGTGAACCGGGGACACTCGATCGCTGTGACCGCACCGGCTTGGCTCGAAGTGCTCAACGAGACGCTGGACGCGTGCCGCACCCACGGCCGCGCCGATCTCGCCGAGCGCCTCCGCAGACGTCGTGACGCCCCCGAGGGGCAGATCCGCCTCGGCGTGCTCGGCTTCCCCAAACAGGGCAAGGGATACCTGCTCAACGCGGTGCTGAACGCGCCCGTGTGCGCGGTCGGCGACGCCCCGACGCCCGAAGTCCCCACCGAAATCGGCTACGCCGCCGAACCCGCCGCCACCCTGGTCAGCCGCTCCCGCGAACGGACCCCCGTCGCGGTCGAACGGCTCACCGGTGAACTCGGCGCCCGGCCCGCCGGCACGCTCAGCCGCGTCGAGGTCGGCGTCCCGCGCGAGCTCCTGTCCGCCGGGCTCATCCTCGTCGACACCCCGTCGGTCGGCGATCCGCGGTCGCCGCGCACCGCCGCCGCGCTCGACCTGCTCGCCGAAGCGGACGCTGTGATCCTCGTCTCCGACGCGACGGCGCCGCTCAGCGCCGCCGAACTCGCGCTGGCCCGGCACGTCCGCACCTGGTGCCCGCACGTCGTGCTGGCGCTCACCAAGATCGACGCCGCCCCGGGGTGGCGCGCGATCGCCGAGCGCGACCGCGGGATGCTCGCCGAGGCCGGGATCGACGCGCCCGTCCTGCCGGTTTCGGCCGTCGTGCGCCAAGCCGCCGCGAAGGCCGGGGACGCCGAGCTCAACGCGCGCTCGGGCTTTCCCGAGCTGCTCACGTGGATCGCCGATCAGGCCGCGCGCCCGCCGGAGCAGTCCCGCGCGCTGCTCGCCGCCGTCGGTGTGCGCGCCGCCGCCGCCGAGCTCGTCGAGTCGCTGCGCGACCGCGTCGAGGCCGCGGGGCAGGACGCCGGGCTCGGCCAAGCCGCGCTGCTGCAGCGCGCGCAACGCCGCGCCGACGACCTGCGGCGGCAGAACACCCGGTGGCAGAACCTGCTCTCCGACGAGGTCACCGACCTGATGGGCGACGTCGAGTACGACCTGCGCGAGCGCACGCGCAAGATCGTCAACACGATCGACCAGACCTTCGACGAGGGCGACCCGGCGAAGGTCTGGGACGAGTTCGCGCCGTGGCTGGACGAGACGCTGGCCGATGCCATCGAGACGAACTACGCGTGGCTGGCCGAGCGTGCGCAGTGGACCGCGCAGGCGGTCGCGGCGTGCTTCGGCGCCCAGTACGACCGCGCGCTGCCCGAACTGCCGCTCGACGGCTCGGGCATCGAGCACCTCGACGACGTCCGGCGCCCGAAGATCGAGAAGTTCAAGATCGGCCAGCAGGCCTTCACGGGGTTGCGCGGCTCGTACGGTGGCGTGCTGATGTTCGGCCTGGTCACCAGCCTGCCCTGGCTGGGCCTGCCGCTGATCAACCCGGTGTCGATCAGCGCCGGCGCGGCGTTCGCGGTCAAGACGATCCGCGACGAGGGCGGGATGCGGCTGCAGCGGCGCCAGGCCGTCGCCAAGCAGGCCGCGCAGCGCCACGTCGACGACGTCTTCCTGCGCTACAGCAAGGAGTTCCGCGACGGGATCCGCGTCGTGCAGCGGCGGCTGCGCGACCACTTCACCGGGCTGGCCGAGGACCTCGCGGACGAGCTGACGCGCGAGCGCGAGACGATCATGGCCGGCACGGCCGAGCGCGAGCGCAAGACCGGGCACATCCGCAAGGAGATCGACCGGCTCGCCGCCCTGCACCAGCGCGCGGGCGAGCTCGGCACGATCGCCGGACGGCAACGGCGGGAGCTTTCGGCGTGACGCAGGACGTCCGCGACCTGCTGCACGCCGCGGCCGGGCTCTACCGCGACGACCCGCGTGCTTCGGCGGTCCTGCACGACTGCCTCGACCGGCTGGAGCAGCCCCTGCGCGTCGGGTTCGCCGGGGCGCCGTCGTCGGGCAAGACCACGCTCGCCGCCGCGCTGGGCGAGTGGCCGACGCGGGCGCTGCGCGACCTCGTCCTGCTGGACGACCCCGGCCCGGCCGACGACTTCCCGGACGCGACGGTGCGGCTCGTGCGCCACCTCGAACCGGACGAGCTCGCGGCGGCGCGCCCGCCGGGCGGCTCGGCGTTCGCGCGGCAGAGCGCGGTCAACTCCGTGCTGGTGCTGGGCCGGGCCGACGAGGTCGGCGCGGGCCGGATCGACGCGTTGCTCACCGCGAAGCAGCTGGCGCGCCGGGCCTGGCGCGAAGACCCGCTGTGCACGGGGTTCCTGGGTGTGATCGCCGTCGCGGGGCAGCTGGCCTACGGCGGGCGGTCCCTGCGCGACGACGAGTTCGACCTCCTCGCGGCCTTCGCCGCGGTGCCGCGCGAAGAGCTGGAACGGCACGTGCTTTCGGTGGACTCCTTCACCGATCCGGCGTTCCCCGGCCCGATCCCGGTCGAGACGCGGCGATCGCTGGTCGTGCGGTTCGGGATGTTCGGCGTCCGGCTGGCGCTGACGCTGATCCGCACCGGCTGCGACGACCGCGTCAAGCTCTCGGCGGAGCTGGTCCGCCGCAGCGGTCTCGGCGAGCTGCGGGACACCCTCGCCGGGTGTTTCGTGGCGCGGGCCGAGGCGCTGAAGGCACGCACGGCGATCATCCGCTTGGAATCCCTGCTGGCGGCTCAGCCGCGCCCGGGTGGCGACCGGCTGGTGTCCCGCGTCGAGCGCTTCGCGGCGGCCGCGCACGACTTCCGCGAGCTGCGCCTGATCGCCGACATCCGCGGCGGCCGCACGGCGCTGTCCGGCGAGCCGGCGGAGGAGGCGGTCCGGTTGCTGGGCGCCCAGGGCACAGCCCCGGCGGACCGCCTGGGCCTGGAGCCGGACGCGGATTCGGGCGACATCTACGACGCGGGCCTGGACGCGCTGCGGCGGTGGCGGCACGAGGCGGAGCGTCCGGACAAGCCGCACGCGGAGCGCACCGCGGCGCACGTCGTGGTGCGCTCGACCGAGGGCCTGCTGGCGCTGTTCGCCTGACGCGGGACTGTTGACGGACGGGCGAACGCGACGCACCATAGATCGGTCTATGGTCAGCGTCGGCCGAAGGAGCACCGCCATGCCCGAAGACGTCCGCCCCCGGGTCCGGCTGTTCGGCGAGGTGCTGGCGCACTGGGCGCGCGAACGCCCCGGCGACACCGCGCTGATCTTCGGCGACCGGCAGTGGACTTGGGCGGAGTTCGACGAGCGCGTCCGGCGGCTGTCCGGCGCCCTCTCGGCGGCCGGGGTGGGCCGCGGCGACCGCGTCGCCTTCGTCGACAAGAACCACCCCGCCTGCCTGGAAACGACGTTCGCGGCGGCCGGGATCGGCGCGGCCAACGCCGTGGTGAACTGGCGGCTCTCCGGCGACGAACTGGCGTACGTCCTCAACGATTCGGGCGCGAAGATCGTTTTCGTCGGCGCGGAACTGCGCTCCGCGCTCGACGCGATCCGCGACCGGCTGCCGGCCCTCGAGCGCGTGGTGGTCGTCGACGAGTACGAGTCCTTTCTCGCCGGTGCCGAGCCGCACACCGCGTCCGGGCTCGACGAGGACGACGGCGTCCTGATCATGTACACCAGCGGCACCACCGGCTTCCCGAAGGGCGCGGTGCTCACGCACCGCGGCGTCATCGCGCACGGCCTCGCCGCGGGCACCGCGTTCCCGATCGGCCCGGGCGACGTCAACCTCGTCGCGATGCCGCTGTTCCACGTCGGCGGCAGCTGCTACGCCGTTTCCGGGTTCCTCTACGGCGAACCGTCCTACCTGACCCGCGAGCCGGACGCGGCGTCGCTGTTCGCGGCGCTGCGGGCCGGGATCACGCACGCCTTCCTGGTGCCCGCCGTGGTCGCCGGGATCGCGCAGGCCGGAGAGGCCGCGCTCACGGCGTTCTCCCGGCTGAAGTACCTCTGCTACGGCGCGTCGCCGATGCCGCTTCCGTTGCTGCGCACGGCGCTCGCCGCGTGGCCGGACACCCACTTCGCCCAGGTCTACGGCATGACCGAGCTGTCCGGCGCGGTCACCGCCTTGACCCCGGAGGCGCACCGGGACGCCTCGCACCCCGAGCGGCTGGCGTCGGCGGGCACCGCACTGTCCGGTGTGGACCTCCGGATCGTCGACCCGGTGACCCTCGAAGACAGCGCCACCGGCGAGGTCTGGATCCGCACCGAGCAGCGGATGGCGGGCTACCTCGGCAAGCCCGAGGCGACCGCGGAGACCATCGTGGACGGCTGGGTGCGCAGCGGTGACGTCGGCCGGCTCGACGACGGCGGGTTCCTGTTCCTCGAGGACCGCGTCAAGGACATGATCATCACCGGCGGCGAGAACGTCTACTCGCCGGAGGTCGAGCGCGTCGTCGCGGAGTTCCCCGGCGTGGCCGAGGTCGCGGTGATCGGCGTGCCCGACGAGCGGTGGGGCGAGCAGGTGAAGGCCGTCGTCGCCGGCGAGGGGCTCGACGCCGACAAGCTCATGGAGTTCTGCCGCGAGCGGCTGGCCCACTACAAGTGCCCGCGCAGCGTCGACGTCGTGGAAGCGTTGCCGCGCAACGCGACCGGCAAGATCCTCAAGCGTTCGCTGCGCGAACCCTATTGGCGGGACCGGGACCGGAACGTCTGATGCCCCCGGTCACGCGGCAGGCGTACTTCGCGGCGGCGCTGGACGTGCTGGCGGAGCACGGGTTCACCGAGCTGAACGTCGGCCGGCTCTGCCGCGGCCTCGGCGTGACGAGCGGGTCGTTCTACCACCACTTCGGCGGCTGGCCCGGTTTCGTGGAGCAGCTCCTGGACCACTGGGAGAACCGGCAGGTGCTCATCCTGCGCGAGCGGAACTTCGGCAGCGGCGGCCCGTCGGTGGACTTCGCCGCGCTGATGGACCTGACGCTCGGGCTGCCGCACGAAGCCGAGGCCGCCATCCGCGCGTGGGCGGCGAACGACGAAACCGTGCGGGCGGCGCAGAAGCGCGTCGACTCCGCGCGGCTGCGGACGGTGGGGCGGGCGGTCAAGGGCATCGTCGGCGACGGCGACCTCGCGCGGACGCTGACGTCCTTGGGCATGGCGATGCTGGTGGGGCACCAGCAGCTGGCCTCGGCGGGGGAGCACAGCGAGCTGGCGACCCTGCTGGCGGAGTACGCGCGGCTGGTGTACGCCCGCGCCTCGTGAGTGAGAAACAGGGTTAGAACACTGTTTCTCACTCACGACCTCTTCAGGCGTTGCCGAGGATCCGGCTCACCGTGATCTCCAGGACCACCCGCAGCGGGTTCGGCTTGGGCTGCCGGTAGCGTGCGGCGTAGCGGTTTTCCGCGTCGCGCACCGACTCGGGGTCGTCGCGCAGGATCGCGCGTCCCTCCAAAGTGGACCACTTGGGTCCTTCGAGCTGGCAGACCGCGACCGGGACGCCGTCGGCGCCCGCGGCCCGGATCAACCGGGCCTTGACCGATGTCGAGAACGTGATCACGCGGGCCAGTCCGGCGTCGAAGTCCACGGTCACGCCGACCGCGACGACGTGCGGCGTGCCGTCCGGCCGGACCGTCGTCAGGGTGGCCAGCCGGCGCTCGGTCCAGAAGGCGCGGAAGTCCGCGCCGCGGTCGATCTCCATGCGGTCCACGCTAGTCCGTCCGGGTGGCCGGAGGGCCGTGAGACCACTCACGGTCATCGTAAGGAAGGTTTCCTAACGGTCTTGACCTGGTCTTGAACCTTCTGTCACGCTCTGATCGCCGTCGCCGCAGCCAACGATGTCTGTCTTTACGGAGGACTGATGAAGAGAACCATCCGCGCGGTGGTGGCCACGGCCGCGCTGGCCGCCGGGCTGCTGAGCGGGCCGGCGACCGCGTCCGCAGCGCCATCGGCGGGGACCCCGTACGTGCCGGGCACCCTGCGGCCGTCCGTCTCGCAGGCCGCGCAGGACCAGGCGCTGCAGAAGTACTACGACTTCTGGAAGAAGAACTTCCTCACCACCAAGTGCGGCAGCGGCACCTACGCGGTGCTGTCGAAGGACGCCGACCACTCCTTCGTCGCCGAAGGGGAGGGCTACGGCCTGACGATCTCGGCCATGATGGCCGGCCAGGACACCCAGGCCCGCTCGATCGTCGACGGGATCCTGAAGTTCGTGAAGGCGCACCCGTCGGTCAACAACAAGGACCTGCACGCGGCCGAGCAGGACTCGAAGTGCAAGAGCGTCAACGGCAGCGACTCCGCGACCGACGGCGACCTCGAGATCGCGTACGGCCTGCTCATCGCGGACCAGAAGTGGGGCAGCGCGGGCTCGGTGAACTACAAGGCCGAAGCCGTCCGCATCATCAACGCCATCAAGAAGTCCGAAGTCAACAACAGCACGAAGTTCACGCTGCTCGGCGACTGGGGCAACGACGCGGAGTACAAGAACAGCTCGCGCTCGTCGGACTGGATGCCGGGGCACCTCCGGGCCTTCGCGAAGGCGACCGGCGACAGCTTCTGGGACCAGGTGCGGACCCGGTCGGAAACCGCGGTGAGCCAGCTGCAGTCGCAGTACGCGCCGAACACCGGGCTGTTGCCGGACTTCGTGGTCAACACGAACTCGACGCCCAAGCCGGCGCCGGCGGACTTCCTCGAGGGCGAGTACGACGGCAAGTACAGCTGGAACGCCTGCCGTGACCCATGGCGCCTGGGCGCGGACGCGATCACGGCTTCGGGGAGCGCGGCGACGGCTCAGGTCCGCAAGATGAACACGTGGATCAAGTCGGCGACGGGCGGTGACCCGGCGAAGATCCAGAGCGGCTACTCGCTGTCGGGCTCGAAGACCGAGAGCGGCCAGCACCCGTGCTTCACGGCCCCGTTCGCGGTGGCGGCGATGACGGACCCGGGTAGCCAGGCATGGCTGGACAAGCTGTGGACGTCGATCTCGACGTGGTCCCCGGACGCGACGGACTACTACGGGACGGGGATCACGGTGCAGGTCCTGCTGATCCTGAGCGGTAACTACGTGGCCGCTTAGACCGGCTCTCGCGGCGGCAGTCCCGCGGCACGGTAGATCTCGTCGATCACGGTCATCGTCTCGACCGCGTCGGCCGCCGAGGTCTTCACCGGTTCGCCGCGCAGGACTGCCGCCGCGAACGCGTCCAGCTGGTACTCGTACGTGGCCCGGCGAGGGAACTTCTCCGTGCGCCGCGCGCCGCCGATCCGCACCGAGAACCGGTGGTACGCCTGCGGCATCAGCGGATTGAAGACCTTGAGCGACCCGCGCGACCCGATCACCTTCGCGCTGATCTTCAAGAACGACGACGACCACATCGAGCACTCCACCCGCCCGGTGTGACCCGAGGGGTAGCGCAGCTCCGCCGTCATCGCCCGGTCGACCCGCGGCGAATGCAGCTTCGCCGAAGCCGAGGCCACCGACGGGGTCTCGCCGCCGAACGTCCGGGCCATGTGGACCGCGTAGCAGCCCGCGTCCATCGTCGCGCCGCCCGCCAGGTCGTAGTCGTAGCGGATGTCCGAGAACTTCGGCAGCGGGAAGCACAACGCCGTCTCGACGCGCTCCAGCGTGCCCAGCTCGCCCGACGCCACGATCTCCTCCACCCGCAACGCCAGCGGGTGGTAGCGGTAGTGGAACGCCTCCATCACGACGCGGTCCGACGCCGCCGCCAGGTCGGCGATCTCCCGCGCCTCCGCCGCGTTGGCCGTGAACGGCTTCTCGCACAGCACGTGCTTGCCCGCCGCCAGCGCCGCGCGCGTCCACCGGCCGTGGAGGCCGTTCGGCAGCGGGTTGTACACCGCGTCGACGTCCGGATCCGCCAGGAGCGCGTCGTAGGACCCATGGGCGGACGGGATGCCGTGCTTGGTCGCAAACGCTTGCGCGCGCTCGAGGGACCGCGCCGCGACCGCGACGACGTCCACTTCGGGGCGGGAAGAAGCGGGCTTGACCAGGGCGGCGGGGGCGATGCTCGCCGCACCGAGGATGCCGATCCGCAGGCTCATGGCGCGAAGCTAGCACCGAACTCGATTTCAACAGCTGGTTGACCTCTTCAACAACGAGTTGTACCGTTCCGGCCAGCCGAACAGTGGAGGTCCGTTATGTCCCGTCGTCGTGCCGCACAGGCAGTGCTGCTCGCGAGCTTGGCCGTCCTGGTGACGGCCTGCGGTGGTGGTCCGGACGGCGCGGGCGGGACGTCGCAGGCTCCCGGCGCGCCCGCGTCCGGCATCCCGGACACCGCGGCGATCGTCCAGGGCGTGCAGAAGGACGCCCAGCTCAACGCCGCCCTGCCGGCGAACGTCAAGCAGGCGGGGCTGCACCTGGCGTCGAACCTGCAGTCCGCGCCCAACAATTTCTACGCCGCCGACGGCAAGACCCCGATCGGCTACGAGGTCGACCTCGCCAAGGCGATCGCCGCCAAGCTCGGCGTCCCCGTGACCCACCAGGACATGGCCTTCGGCTCGCTCATCACCAGCCTCCAGTCCGGCCGCATCGACCTGACCATGGCCGGCATGAACGACACCAAGGCCCGCCAGGCGCAGATCGACTTCGTCGACTACTTCACCTCGGGCATCACGATCATGATCCGCAAGGGCAACCCGGACGGCGTCACCGGCCCGGACACGCTCTGCGGCAAGAACGTCGCCGTCGTGCAGGGCACCAGTCACCAGAAGTTCGCCGAAGCGCAGAGCACGAAGTGCACGCAGGCGGGCAAGCCCGCGCTGAACGTCACCGCGACCGACAGCGACAACCAGAACCAGAACCAGCTGCGCACCGGCCGCGTCGCGGCGATCCTCAACGACCTGCCCAGCGCCGTCTACATCTCGCGCACCGCCGGTGACGGCAAGTTCTTCGAGGTCGTCCCGGGCGAGCCGATCGAGGGCGGCCCGTACGGCATCGGCGTCAACAAGCAGAACACACCCCTGCGCGACTCCGTGCAGAAGGCGCTGCAGGCGCTGATCACCGACGGCACCTACGGCAAGATCCTGCAGGCCTGGGGTGTGGAGCAGGGCGCGATCAAGGAGGCGGCGGTCAATGGCGGCTCCTGAGCCACTGCCCATCGTCCGGCTTCGCCACTGGGGCCGCTGGGTCGCCGCCGCGATCATCGTGGCCCTGCTCGTGCTGCTGGGCATCGCCCTCGGCAACGCGCAGATCGCGTGGAGCCAGGTCCCGGACTTCGTCTTCTTCAAGGTGATGGCGACCGGCCTGCTCAACACCGTCGTGCTGGCGGTGCTGTCGCAGGCCGTCGCGATCGTGCTCGGCATCGTCATCGCCCTGCTGCGCCGCAGCGCCAACCCGGTGGCCCGGTGGTTCGCCGCCGGCTACATCTGGATCTTCCGCGGCCTGCCGGTGCTGCTGCAGATCCTGCTCTGGTACAACCTGGCGCTCGTCTTCCCGGTGATCGACATCCCGTTCCTGGTCCACGAGCAGACGAACGTGCTGATCAGCGCGTTCACCGCCGCGTTCCTCGGCTTGGCGCTCAACGAAAGCGCGTACATGGCCGAGATCGTCCGGGCGGGCTTGAACAGCGTCGACAGCGGTCAGACCGAGGCGGCGAAGTCGATCGGCATGACGCCGGCCGCGACGCTGCGCCGGGTCGTGCTGCCGCAGGCCATGCGCGTGATCATCCCGCCGACCGGCAACGACTTCATCAACATGCTCAAGGGCACGTCGATGGCCTCGGTGATCGGCGTGACGGAGCTGATCCACGCGGCCAACAACATCTCGTCGAACAACCTGCTGGTGATGGAGACGCTGCTGGCCGCGGCCGTCTGGTACATGGTCGTGGTGACCGTCGCCGGCGTCGGCCAGCACTACCTGGAACGCTCGTTCGGGCAGGCCGACCGCGGCCCGCTTTCCCGGGCCGGCAAGGCGTTGCGCGGCGTGCCGCTGGTGAGGAGTGCCCGTGCCTGAGCCCCTGCTGCGCGCCGTCGGTGTCAAGAAGTCCTACGGTCACACCGAAGTCCTCGGCGGCATCGACCTCGAGGTCCACAAGGGACAGGTCGTCTGCCTGCTCGGGCCCTCCGGCGCCGGGAAGAGCACGTTCCTGCGCTGCATCAACCACCTCGAGACCGTCGACGCCGGCCAGATCTGGGTCGACGGCGAGGCGATCGGCTTCCGGCAACGCGGCGGGAAGCTGTACGAATTGCGCGAACGCGACGTCGCCCGTCAGCGGCGCGACATCGGCATGGTGTTCCAGCGGTTCAACCTGTTCGCGCACCGGACGGCGCTGGAGAACGTCGTCGAGGGGCCGATCCGGGTACTGGGCCTCAAAGCGGACGAGGCGCGCAAGCAAGGCCTCGAGCTGCTCGACCGCGTCGGGCTCGGACACCGCGGTGACGCCTACCCGGCGCAGCTGTCCGGCGGGCAGCAGCAGCGCGTCGCGATCGCGCGGTCGCTGGCGATGAAACCGAAGCTGATGCTGTTCGACGAGCCGACGTCGGCGCTCGACCCGGAGCTGGTCGGGGAGGTGCTGGAAGTGATGAGTACGTTGGCGGGGGAGGGGATGACGATGGTCGTCGTGACGCACGAGATGAGCTTCGCCGCGGAGGCCGCCGACGAGGTGGTGTTCCTGGCCGACGGCGCCGTCGTCGAGACCGGGCCGCCTTCGGAGGTCTTGAGCGCGCCGAAGCACGAACGCACCCGGCAGTTCCTGGCGAGGATCCTCGCGTGACGCGGATTTCGCCCCGGTACCTGCTCCAGTTCGACGAGCCCGCCGGCTACCTCGACTTCGCCCGGTTCGGTCCGCCGTCGCACGCGGTGCTCGACACGACGGCCGCCCTGCTCGACCAGGCGACGACGGCTGGTCCGTCCACTGTGGACGAGTTGATGCGGCAGGAGATCCGGGCCAAGGCGGCGGCCGCGCGGCTGTCCGGTTCGGACACCGACCACACGGTTCTGCTGCCCAACACCAGCCTCGGGTTGTTCCAGGCCGCGTTCCACAGCTCCGGCGAGGTGCTGGTGTCGGCGGCGGAGTTCCCCGCCAACACCTACCCGTGGGCGCGCGCCGAACAGGCCGGCCGGCTCACGCTGCGGCGGCTGACCGGCGGTTATGTGACGCCCGAGCGCGTCGCCGAAGCTTTGACGCCGGAAATCACCACGGTGAGCGTCAGCGCGGTCGACTTCCGCACCGGCTTCCGCGCCGACCTCGCCGCGCTGCGCGACGTCGTCGGCGACCGGCTGCTGGTCGTCGACGGCATCCAGGGCTTCGGCGTGATCGAAGCGCCGTGGGAGGTCGCCGACGTCCTGGTCGTCGGCGGGCAGAAGTGGCTGCGCGCGGGCTGGGGCACCGGCTTCGCGGTGCTGTCCGACCGTGCTTTGGAGCGGCTGGACCCCGTGCTGTCGGGGTGGACCGGCGCGCGCGACCCGGGCCTGTTCGACGACGAGATCCACCCGCCGGACGCCACCGCCCAGGCCTGGTCGATCTCGAACCTCAGCCCGATCACCTCCGGCGCGTTCGCCGAGGCTCTGGAGCTGGTCGAGGACGCCGGGGTCGGCGCCATCGCGGCCCGGATCGCCGAGCGGATCGGGTCCTTCGAGGAGGTGCTCGCCTCCTGCGGCGCCGAGGTCGTCTCGGCGACCGAACGGCGGGCGGGCATCCTCGCGTTCACCCTGCCCGGGCACCCCGCCGAGCAGGTCGGCGCGGCACTGGCCACCGCCGGGATCGCGGCGACCGTGCGGCCCGAGCACGTCCGGCTGTCGCCGCACGCGTCGACGCCGGCGGCGGCCGCGGACCTGCTCCGGGAAGCGTTGGAGACGTTGACGGCGCCACGCGAACCGCTGGTCGTCCCGGCCGCGGGCGCGACGACGCACGAGGTGCTGACGGCGTTGGTGCCGGCGATCCCGGGGCTCGCGGCGATGCTCGGGCCGGGCAACGAGGTGCTGCTGCACGACCTGAGCCGGCTGCCGGACTCGATCGTCGCCATCGCCGGCGACCTGACCGGCCGCGGTGTCGGCGGGCCGATGACCGACCTGCTGCTCGGCCTGGTCCGCCGCGGCACCACCCAGGACCTGACGAACTACCGCACGCACGGGCCGGACGGGCGCGCGATCCGCTCGTCGACGCTGTTCCTGCGCGACGCCGACGGGGTCGCGGTCGGCTGCCTGTGCGTCAACAGCGTCGATGCGTCCGCTTCGGCGGCCGGCAACGGCGAGCCGGAGACTTTCCCACCGGACGTCGACAGCCTGCAGCGGTTCCTCGTCGACCGCGCGGTGACCAAGGCCGGGATCCCGGTGGACCTGATGAAGAAGCGGCACAAGGCGGCCGTGGTCCGGGAGCTCGACGAAGCCGGTTATTTCCTCATCAAGGACGCGGTCGACCACCTGGCCGGGCGCCTCGACGTCACGCGCTACACGATCTACAACTACCTCAACGAGATCCGTGCCTGATCGGGGCCTTGCCCGCGGTCGCCGCGGAGCGCACCATGGCGCGCATGACCGAACCGGACACGCGGCGGGCGGTGCTCCGGCTGGAGGCCGACGACGAGGCCGACGCCGAGGAGCTCGACCGGCTCGCCCGCCGGCTGCGCGCCGAGCTGGGCGAGCTGGACGTCGATCTCCGGGCGGTGCCGGGTGAGGCGCCGGAGGGGGCGAAGGCCGCCGACCCGGTGACGGTCGGTTCGCTGATGGTGGCGTTCAGCGCGGCCGGCGGCGTGTTCCCGGGCTTGGTCGAGACGCTGCGCGAGTGGCTGGGCCGGCAGGCGGGCCGTCACAAGATCAAGGTGACGATCGACGGCGACACGGTCGAGCTGGAGCGGGCGACCTCGGCCGAGCGGCAGCAGCTGATCGAGGCGTTCGTCCAGCGGCACGGCTGAGCACGCGGGGCTCGTCCGAAGAGGACTCCGTATCCGATTTCCGCCTTTCGTAGGGCATTCGCGGCGGCGTACCCGTTTGCGGTCCCTCGACGACCCGGTGCGGGGCTAGGGTTCAGCCGCTCGAAGCCGATGCCGAAAGGGAGAAAACAGTGAGACGTGCCGTTTTCGCCGCGGTGGCCGCCGCGGCGGTGGCGTCCGCGCTCGTCGCCGCTCCGGCCGCGACCGGGGCGCCCGCGCCGGCAGCCGGGACGATCGCCTGGGGGCCGTGCACCGATCCCACGCTCGTCGCCGCCGGCGCCGAATGCGGGTACCTGGGGGTCCCGCTCGATTACTCGAAGCCCCGTGGCGAGCAGGTCCAGCTCGCCGTCAGCCGCGTCAAGCACAAGGTCGCGGACGCGCAGTACCAGGGCGTCATGCTGACCAACCCGGGCGGCCCCGGCGGCTCCGGCCTGCTGCTGGCCACCCGTGGGCCGAAGGTGCCCAACCACGCCGGCGACGCCTACGACTGGATCGGCTTCGACCCGCGCGGTGTCGGCGCGAGCAAGCCCGCGCTGTCGTGCGACCCGAACTACATGGACTACGACCGGCCGCAGTACGTGCCGCTCACCCCGCAGCTCGAGCGGACCTGGCTCGCCAAGGCCAAGGGCTACGCCGACGCGTGCGCGAAGAACAACCCGAAGGCCCTGCTGGAGAACATGAAGACGACCGACACGGTCAAGGACATGGACTCCATCCGCAAGGCGCTCGGGCAGAAGCAGCTGAACTTCTACGGCTACTCCTACGGCACCTACCTCGGTCAGGTGTACGGCTCGCTGTTCCCGCAGAACGTGCGCCGGATGGTGCTCGACTCGACGGTCGACCCGCGCGGCGTCTGGTACGGCGACAACCTCAACCAGGACGTCGCGTTCGACAAGAACATCCTCATCTGGTTCGGCTGGCTCGCCCAGCACGACGACGTCTACCACCTCGGCAAGACCCGGTCCGCGGTGCAGCGCGTCGTCAACGAGCAGCTGCTCAAAGCGCAGTTCACCCCGGCCGGCGGCGTGATCGGCCCGGACGAGATCATCGACGTCATCCAGCAGGCGTCGTACTACCAGCTGCGCTGGACGCTCCTGGGCGACGCGCTCTCCCGGTTCGTCAACCAGGGCGACTGGCAGAACTGGAAGTCGCTGTTCGAGGCCTTCGGCGGCCGCGGTGACGACAACGGCTACGCGGTCTACCTGGCCGTCCAGTGCTCGGACGTGCAGTGGCCGCAGAGCTGGAACCAGTGGAAGGTCGACAACTGGAAGACGTTCGCCAAGGCGCCGTACTTCACCTGGCAGAACGCCTGGTTCAACGCGCCGTGCCTGTACTGGCCGGCGAAGGCGGGAACGCCGGCCAAGATCGACGGTCGCGGGGTCCAGAGCGTGCTGATGATCGACGAGACGCTGGACGCGGCGACGCCGTTCCCGGGCAGCCTCGAGGTCCGCAGCCGCTTCCCGGGCGCGTCGCTGATCGCGGAGCCGGGCGGCACGAGCCACGCGATCACCCCGCGCGGCAACGCGTGCGTGGACAACAAGATCGCGGACTACCTGGCGACGGGCGCGCTCCCGGCCCGCAAGCCGGGCCGCACGGCCGACGTCGAGTGCGCGCCGCTGCCCCAGCCGACGCCCCCTGCCTCGACGGCGGCGAAGGCTGATTTGAGTGCCAGCCAGGGGCTGGTCGCCGGGCGGTTCACCGGCTGACCTGCGTAAACCCGTGACGGACGGGGTGTCGGGCTGACCGCCCGGCACCCCGTTTTCGTGCTTTCCGCCACCGTGGGCTTTGAACTTACGCGGACTTTGTGTTACAAAGTTCGTAGCGACTTTGCGATGCAAAGTCCACGAACGAAAGGAGAGCGCCATGACTGGGGGACCGGCGTTCGCACTCCGCGGCCTCACCAAGCGCTTCGGCCAGGTCACCGCCGTCGACGGCGTGTCCGTCGAGGTCGCGCGGGGTCAGGTCGTCGCACTGCTCGGGCCGAACGGCGCGGGGAAGTCGACCACCGTCGACCTGCTGCTCGGGCTGACCAAGCCGGACGCGGGGGACGTCGCCGTCGCCGGCGGCAGCCCGCGCGAGGCCGTCGACCAGGGGCTCGTCGGCGCCATGATGCAGAACGGCGCCCTGCTGCCGGACGTCACCGTCGGCGAGATCGTCGACCTGGTCGTCTCGACGCACGCCAAGCCGCTGCCCGCCGCCGAGGTGATCGCCCGGGCCGGCCTGCGGAACCTCGTCAAGCGCCGGTGCGGCAAGCTCTCCGGCGGTGAACGGCAGCGCGTCCGGTTCGCGCTCGCGCTGGCCGGCGACCCGCGGCTGCTGGTGCTCGACGAGCCCACCGCCGCGATGGACGTCGACGGCAGGCGCGCGTTCTGGGCGTCCATCCGCGAGTTCGCCGCCACCGGCCGGACCGTGCTGTTCGCGACGCACTACCTCGCCGAGGCCGAGGACTACGCCGACCGCGTCGTGCTGATGCGCCACGGCGTCGTCGTCGCCGACGGCGCGGTCGCCGAGGTCCGGGCCGCCGTGTCCGGGCGGGTGCTCAAGGCCGCCGTTCCCGGTGCCGGCGAAGCCGAACTGGCGCAGCTCCCCGGCGTCACGACCGTCCAGCTGCGCGCCGGCCGCGCCGAGCTCGCCTGCGCCGACTCCGACGCCACCATCCGCGCCCTGCTGGCCGCGTACCCGCAGGCGTCCGACATCGAAATCACCGCGCTGGGCCTCGAAGAGGCCTTCCTGGCGCTCACCGCCGACGAGACCGAAGGGGCAGCGGCGTGAACACGACCTACCTGAGCCTGGAGATCAAGCGGATCGTCCGGAGCCCGCAGTTCGCGATCTTCACCATCGGCATGCCGACGGTGATGTACCTGCTGTTCGGGGCCATCTTCGGGGACACCGTCCTGGACAACGGCCTACGCTCGAGCACCCAGACGATGATCCTCATGGCCGCGTACGGCGCCAGCAGCGGTGCCCTCTTCACCGGCACCCGCGTGGCCCAGGAACGCACCGACGGCTGGCAGCGCCAGCTCCGCCTGACGCCGATGCGCGGCCCGGGCTACCTGGTGGTGAAGATCGCCTCGGCGATGGCCGTCGCGTTACCGGTGCTCCTGGTCATCTTCCTCGTCGGCTTCCTGCGCGGGGAAGAGCTCGGCCTGGCCGACTGGGGCCGGCTGCTGATCTCCCTGTGGGCGGCCACGCTGCCGTTCGCCGTGCTCGGCCTGGCGATCGGCCTGTTCGGCAAGGGCGACACGGTCGGCGCGGTGACCGGTGCGCTGATGATGCCGCTCGGCATGCTCGGCGGGCTGTGGTTCCCGCTCGAGTTCCTGCCCGGCTGGATGACGACGGTGGCGCACTTCGTGCCCACCTACTGGCTGCGCCGCGTCGGCCTCGACCCGCTGACGCACGCTTCCGGGACCTGGGTCGCGGTGCTCGTGCTCGCGGGCTGGCTGGTCGTCCCGGCGCTGGTCGTGATGCGCCGGTTCCGGCTGGACACGGCGCGGCTGTGAATGCGTGTTAACTTCCGTGCGGTACTGAGGGGTTCGCACGGGTGGAGGGTGAGACGGGTGGACGACGAGCCGTTGTCGGCGGAGGAGTCGCTGAACCTGATCGCCCAGCAGAACCGGCGGACCCGCCGGGAACTGGGCGGGGGCCCGGCGCGCATGCTCGCCGCGTGGGCCTTCGCCTGGATCGTGGGCTGGGGCTTCACCTACTTCGCGACGCAGACCGCGAGCGTGCCCGGCTGGGTGGGCGGCGTGCTCGTCGCGGTGCTGTTCGTCGCCGCGATGGGCTACACCGGCTACACCAGCGCCCGGGCCGGGCGGGGGATCCGCGGCCCGTCCAAGACCGTCGGCGCGATGTACGGCTACAGCTGGGCGCTCGCCTCGATCGGGCTGAGCGTCATCGACATCCGGATCACGCAGTTCGGCACGCTGTCCTCGGACCAGGTGTCACTGCTGTGGTCGGGCACGTGGCTGCTGCTCACCGGCGTCCTGTACCTCGCCGGCGGCATGCTCTGGCAGGACAAGCTGATGTACGGCCTCGGCGCGTGGATGATCGTCTCCGCCGGGCTCAGCGTGCTGGTCGGGTTCCCGGCCAACTTCCTGGTGCTGGCGACCTGCGGGGGCGGCGGCTTCCTGCTCGGCGCGATCGTCTACTTCGTCCGTGAGAAGTCCGGCCGCCGATGAGCGAACTGCCGCAGCTCGACCCGGTCATCCACGCCCAGGCACGGCTGCGGGTCACGGTCGCGCTCGCCGGGCTGCACTCCGGCGACCAGATCACGTTCCCGCGGCTGCAGCAGCTCCTGGACATGACGGCCGGCAACCTCTCGACGCACCTGCGCAAGCTCGAGGACGCCGAGTACGTCGAGATCACCAAGGCCTACGAGCACCGCACGCCGGTCACCCTGGTCCGGCTGACCGCGGCCGGGCGCGCGGCGTTCGAGAGCTACACCAAGGCGCTGCACCAGCTGCTGGACGCCACCGGCGGGGACTGACGTGGCCCGCTGGGTGATCCACCTCGACCTGGACGCCTTCTACGCGTCGGCCGAGCAGCTCACCCGTCCGACGCTGGCCGGGCGCCCGGTCCTCGTCGGCGGCACCGGGCCACGCGGCGTCGTCGCGGGCGCGAGCTACGAGTCCCGCGCGTTCGGCATCAAGTCGGCGATGCCGATGGCGCAGGCGCGCCGGCTGCTCCCGGCCAACGGCGTGATCGTGCCCCCGCGGTTCCGCGTGTACGAGCGGCTCAGCCAGGAGGTGTTCGCCGTCGTCACGTCGGTGGCGCCGCTGCTGGAGAAGATCTCCCTCGACGAAGCCTTCGCCGAGCCGCCTTCGCTCGTCGGCGCGTCTTTCGACGACGTGACGGCGTTCTGCGCGTCACTGCGGGCGCGGATCCGCGCGGAGACGGGCTTGGTGGCGTCGATCGGCGCGGGCAACGGCAAGCAGATCGCCAAGATCGCCTCGGACGAAGCCAAGCCGGACGGCCTGCTGGTGGTGCCGCAGGGCACCGAACGCGCATTCCTCGCGCCGCTGCCGGTGCGCGCGTTGTGGGGGATCGGGCCGGTGGCCGAGGGGAAGCTGCGGTTCATCGGCGTCCAGACGCTCGGGCAGCTGGCGGCACTGTCCGAACAGGACGCGGCGGCCACGCTGGGCGGCGTGGTCGGCCGCGACCTGCGCCGCCTGGCGACGGGCTTCGACGACCGCCCGGTCGCCGACCGCGGCGAGACGAAGCAGGTCAGCGCGGAAACGACGTTCGACACGGACATCAAGGACCTGGCCTCGTTGCGGGCGGAGGTCCGGCGCATCGCGGTCGGGGCGCACAAGCGGCTGGTCAAGGCCGAGCGCGTGGCCCGCACGGTGGTGATCAAGCTCCGGCACACGGACATGCACACGGTGACCCGCTCGGAGACGGTCTCCGCCCCGACCGACGACTTGGCGGAGCTGTCGGCGGTGGCGGAACGGCTGCTGCTCGACCCGGCGGAATTCGGCGGGATCCGGTTGGCCGGGGTGGCGTACAGCGGGCTTTCGGTACCCCACCAGGACGCGCTGTTCACCCTGGCCGCACCTTCGGCTCCGGCGGCCTCGACGGTGGTTTCCGCCGCGCCCGCGCCGGCCGCCGCCCCGTCGGAGTGGCGACCGGGCGACGACGTGGTCCACGCGGAGTTCGGCACGGGCTGGGTCCAGGGCGCGGGCCACGGCCGGGTGACGGTCCGCTTCGAGCACCGGACCTCGGGCCCGGGCGTGGCCCGCACGTTTCCCCAGACGGACCCGGCCCTCACGCGCGGCGACCCCGCCGACTGCCTGAAGTGAAGCGCCCCAATGTGGCCTTGGTTGCGTCTGACGCACCGAAGGCCGCCTTGGTTGCGTCTGACGCACCGAAGGCCGCCTTGGTTGCGTCTGACGCACCGAAGGCCACATTGGGGCGCTGGGGACCTACTCGGCCGAGCAGCCCTGGAGCTTGGCCACTTCCTGGCCGGCCAGGAGGAACGCGCCCACGCCGTAAGCCGACGTGTCGGACGCGTGCGCTGTCGCCGGGCGGTCGCCGACCGGCTGGACGTAGCCGACCAGACCGGAAGGCTGCAGCGCCTTCGTCGACAGCGCCGTCCACGCCTTGTCGACGACCGGGCGGAACCGCGCCGCGGGGAGGATGCCCGCGGAGATGCCCCAGCCGATGCCGTAGGTGAAGAACGCCGTGCCGCTCGTCTCCGGGCCGCCGTGGTCGAACGGGTTCAGCAGGTCCGAGTTCCAGAAGCCGTCACGGCGCTGCACCAGCGCCAACGTCGACGCCATCTTCTTGAACACCCGGAGGTACTCCGGCCGCCGCGGGTCGTCCGTCGGCAGCACCTGCAGCACCTTCGTCAAGGCCGCCAGGGCCCAGCCGTTGCCCCGCGACCAGAACACGCCCGAGCCGGTGAACCGCGCGTCGCGGTACCACAAGCCCGTGAACTCGTTGTACAGCTTGTGTTCCGACGTCCGGAACAGCTTGTCCATCGCGTCCAGATAGGACGGATCGTGGTCGATCACGCTCATCCGGGCGAACGACGGCATCGCCATGTTCAGCGCGTCGACGTAGTTCCAGTAGTCGCGGTGCCCCGCCTGCACGGAAGCGACCTCGTCCTTGATCCGCGTGCGGATCGAATCGAGCGAGATCTCCGGGTGGAAGTACGTGTACAGGTCCAGGTACGCCTCGCCGGCGGCCTGGTTGTCGGGGAAGAACGGCCGCTTCGGGTCGGCCGGCAGCTGGTAGCCGTTCGCCTCCGCCCACGGCAGCGTCTTGTGGTTCGACTGACCGGTGGTCCGGACCAATGCGAGGTTGCCGACGTGGAACGTCGCGTTCTGCCAGTCCGGGGCGTCGAGGTTCGTCCCGTTGGTCACCCAGTAGTTGCCCGCGGCCACCATCTGGCCGGTGATCGGGCACTCGGCGGGGGCCGCGACCGCCGCCGGGGCGGAGAACAACCCGCCCGCCACCACCGCGGCCGCGAGCACGCCAAAGCCACGAATACCCGGGAAACGCATGGAAGCGTCCTCCTCAGCACGTCATGGCGGCGGGTGGGTCGCAGCGAGTGTTCAGGGTTCCCGGTGGACGTGTCAAGGTGCCGGTGAGCGGTACGGCGCAACGGTTTCCAGCAACCGGCGAGAGGCGGACTCGGCGCCGTCGGCGTTCTTCGCCAGCACGAGCGTCAGCACCCGGGAATGCGCCACGAGCTCCATCGGCTCGCCGTGCGCGGTCAGCGCGGCCACCACCGGGACGTGCAGCTGCGCGATCAACGCGTTCCCGGACGCGCGGATCAGCGCCGCGTGGAACCGGGAGTCGGCCGCCCGGAACGCCGCGGGGTCGGAGCGTTCGACCGCGTCCGCCATCAGCTCGTAGGCCGTGGCCATCGCCGAAAGCTCGTCGGGACGCCGGTGCTGCGCGGCCATCCGCGCCGCCTGGGGTTCGATCGTCAGCCGCAGTTCCCGCAGCTCGCGCAGGTGCTCGTGGCCGTCCGGACCGTTGACGCGCCACGCGATGACGTCCGGGTCGATCGCGTCCCACGCTTCGGGCGGCAGCGTCCACGTGCCGACCCGCGGGCGCGCGGTCACCATGCCCTTCGACTCCAGCACGCGCAGCGCCTCGCGGACGACGGTCCGGGACGCGGAGAACCGCCGGCCGAGCTCCTCGGGGACGAGCGGCTGCCCGTCCCCGAGGACTCCTTCGACGATCAGCCTGCCCAGTTCGTCCACTATCCGGGCGTGGAGGTTCACCGCTACTCGGGCAGGCCGACGCGGCGCTCTCCGCTGCGCAGCTGCTGCAGCACGACCGCGATCACGAGCAGGGCGCCGTGGGCGACGTTCTGCCAGAACGGGTTGATGCCCAGGCCGGACATGCCGTTGTCGAGCACGCCCAGGATGATCACCGCGAGCACGGTCGAAATGATCGACCCGCGGCCGCCCTTGAGCATCGTGCCGCCGAGCGCGGCGCCGGTGACGGCCTGCAGCTCCAGGCCCTCGGACCCGGACACCGGCTGACCCGAGCCGGTGCGCGCGGTGATCAGGACGCCCGCGACCGCCGCGACCACGCCGGCGAGGGCGTAGACGCCGATGATGTACCGGTTGATGTTGATGCCGGCCAGGCGCGCGGCGGTGTCGTTGCCGCCGATGGCGTAGACGTTGCGGCCGATGTCGGTGTACTTCAGCAGGAAGTGCAGCAGCGCCGCGACGATCAGGAACACCCACACCAGCGACGGCAGGCCCGCGATCGCGCCCTTGGCCAGGAAGATGAACAGGTCGTCGCCGCCGGTGTAGCCCTGCGACTTGCCGTCCGAGATCACCTGCGCGATGCCCTTGTAGGTGGCCAGCATGGCCAGCGTCGCGACCACCGGGTTGACCCGCCCGAAGATGATGATCATGCCGTTGACCAGGCCGCAGAGGATGCCGACGCCGATCGCGGCGAGGATGCCGACCTCGGCGTTGCCGGTCGAGGTGAACACCATCGCCGAGATCACCGAGGCGAGCCCGGCCATCGAGCCGACCGAGATGTCCAGCGCGCCCAGGATGATCACCAGCGTCTGCACCAGGGCCAGCAGCCCCATGATGGTGATCGCGCTGCCGATCAGCAGCAGGTTGTTGGTGCGCAGGAAGTTGTCGTTCAGGATGCTGAGCAGGACGATCAGTGCGATCAGGGTGATGATCAGGCTGGAGTTCTGCACGCCGATGCCGGTGAGCACGCGGCGCGCGGCCGACGGCTGGGGCGGCGCGGCGGGGGCCGACGTTTCCTTCGTGGGGGTGCTCATGCGCCGACCTCGCTGAAGCTCGGCGCGGCTACTGCTGTGTCGAATGATTCGTTCGCAAGCTCACTCATGCGCCGATCTCCTGCTGTTCTTCTACTGCCGGTTCGGTTTCGGGGATGGCGAGGGTCAGCACGGCTTCCTCGGTCGCTTCGTCGCGGCTGAGCTCGCCGGCCAGGCGCCCGGCGCGCATGACGAGGATGCGGTCGGCGAGCGTCAGCACCTCGGGCAGGTCGGAGGAGATGACCAGCAGCGCGATGCCTTCCGCGGCGAGGCCGTCGATGATCCGGTAGATCTCGGCCTTCGCGCCGACGTCGACGCCGCGGGTCGGCTCGTCGAGGATCAGCAGCTTCGGCCGCCGCGCGAGCCAGCGGGCGAGCACGGCCTTCTGCTGGTTGCCGCCGGACAGCTTGCGGACTTCCTGCTCCATCGACGGCGTCCGCACGCGAAGCTCGCTGATGTATTCCTCGACGAGCGCGCGTTCCTTCGCGCGCTTCACGACGCGGAAGCGGCGAAGGCGGTCCAGCACCGAGATGGAGATGTTGTCGCGGACGGACCGCTGCATGAGCAACGCGTCCGTCTTGCGCTCTTCGGGCGCGAAGCCGATCCCGGCCTTCACGGCGTCACCCGGGTTGTGCGCGCGCAGCCGCTTGCCGTCGAGTTCGACGGTTCCGGACCGGATCGGCAGGTCGCCGACGATCGCGCGGGCCAGCTCCGAGCGCCCGGCGCCGACCAGCCCGGCCAGGCAGACGACCTCGCCCGCGCGGACCCGCAGGGAGATGCCGGTGACGTCGTCGGTCGTGACGTCCTCGAGCTTGAGCACGACGTCGCCGGTGTCTTGGGTGACGCGGCGCTCGAGGGCCGACAGGTCGCGGCCGATCATCATCCGCACCAGGCCGGGCTCGTCGGTCTCCGCGACCTGCTGGACGCCGACGAGCTTCCCGTCGCGCAGCACGGCGACGCGGTCGGCGAGCTGGAAGATCTCCTTCATCCGGTGCGAGACGTAGACGACCGCGACCCCGCTGTCGCGCAGCCGCCCGATCAGCCGGAACAGCGCTTCGACTTCGTGCTCCGACAGCGACGACGTCGGCTCGTCGAAGGCGATCACCTTCGGCGGGGTGGCCGCGGTGAGCACGCGGAGGATTTCGACGATCTGGCGCTGGGCGGCCGACAGCGCGACGCCGAGCGTCGCCGGGTTGAGCACGCCCTCGAAGCCGTACTCGGCGAGCGCGTCTTGCGTCGCCTTGACGAGCGTGCGGCGGTTGAACACGCGCGCCTTGGCGGGGAGTTCGCCGACGAAGACGTTCTCCGCGACCGAAACGTGCGGGATGATCTCGGGTTCCTGGTAGATCACGCGGACCCCGGCGGCCATCGCCGCGCGCGGGGTGTCGAACGTGACTTCGGTGCCGTCGAGCAGCAGCCGGCCGTCGTCGGGGCCCTGGTCACCGGAGAGGACGCGCAGCAGCGTCGACTTCCCGGCGCCGTTCTCGCCCATCAACGCGAGCACCTCGCCGGAGCGGAACTCCAGCGAGACGTCGTCGAGGGCGGTGACGCCGGAGAAGCGCTTGCCGATGCCCTCGACGGCGAGCGCGGGAGCAGAGCTGGACATGATCGCCTTCCGTACGGCGGTCGTGAGTGAGAAACAGTGTTCTAACACTGTTTCTCACTCACGACGGGGTTGGTCAGGTGCAGTTGACGCCGGCCTGCTTGTAGTTGTCCTTGTTGACGATCGTGGTCTTCGCGATCGTCTCCGCGGGCAGCTCCTTGCCGTTCTTCACCTTGTCCACCAGCACCTGGATCGCCGAGCGGCCGACCTCGGCGCCGGAGATGTAGAGCGCGGACTTGTTGCCGGTGTCCTTGCCGGCCGCCCAGTCCTTGCAGGTGAGGTACGCGCCGAGCCCGACGCCGATGATGTTGTTCGCCTGCACGCCGGAGTTGGCCAGCGCGGTCACGACACCGGTCTCGTTCTCGTCGTTGCAGCCCCACACGACCCAGTGCTTGACGCCCGGGTTGGAGCCGATCACCGCGCCGGAGCGGTTCTGCGCGTCGACGGGGGAGTTGTCGGTGCCGACGTCGATCACCGGGACGTCCGCGCCCGCGGCCTTGGCGAACGCCGACTTGGCGGCGCCGACGCGGTCGGTGCAGACGGTGAGGTCCTGCTTGTAGGCGCTGATGATCTTGGTGTCGGCGGCGGTCCAGCCGGCGGCCTTGAACAGCTTCCCGGCCTCGGTGCCGACCGAGTCGCCCATCTGGCTGCCGTTGAAGCCGACGAACGGGGCCTTCGCGCCGGTGCCGTCCTTGATGACGTCATCGGAGGCGATGATCGGGATGCCCGCGCTCTTGGCCTTGTCGATCACCTGCGGGCCGATGGCCTGGTCGGGGACGACGATGGCGACGCCGTTCGCGCCCTGCGCGACCGCCGCGTCCAGCTCGGTGATCGCCTTGTTGGCGTCCTGGCCGAGGTTGACGACCTTGAGCTCGACGCCGAGCTCCTTCGCCTTCTCCTGCGCCCCCTGCGCCTGCTCGACGAAGTACTGCTGGTCACCCTGTTTCTGCAGGTAGTAGAGGGTGATCTTGCCGTTGGCGGGTGCCGATTGCTGCGGTGCCGATGTCTCCGTCTTGCCGGAGGAGCACGAGGCCATCAAGACGCCGGAAATCAAACAACAACCAACAACGCTCCAGGTGCGCAGCCTGTGCGAGTGTGGGGACATCGTTGCTCCCAAGGAGGCCGGGGTTCGAGTGGCGCGTGGGGGCGCCGCTGGGTGACTGGTATTACAAAACACCCGTTCGTGCAGCGTCAAGCCGCAGTTAGCGGAGCGATACCTACTCTGTGTAGTTGCATCGTGGCATGGACTCAGCTCATTTATCGTATTTTTTCGGTGCTGTCCTGCGCGTTGTCCGGTTTTGTCCTGTGCGCATGTTCTGATCGGTGTTGTCGACTGTGGTGGAAGTTTTCGTTGACCAGGTGGCCGCACGTGTCGGGTTCGTCCGGATGACAGGATGGCCGGACCACAGCAGCAGGGGGACCGATGACGAAGCTCCGCGTCGCCGCGATCGCCGGGGTCGCCGTTCTGGCGGCCGCGTGCAGCGGCCCGCCGCAGTCCGGCCCGGCGCCGACGCCGTTCCCGGAGACCACCTCTTCGCAGGCGGCCCCGGATGGCTCGTTCAGCGTCGTCGCGACCGGCGACGTCCTGATCCACCCGGCGCTGACCGAGCAGGCCGAGGCCGACGGCGGCGGGAAGATCGACTACCGCCCGTTGCTCGCCGGGATCAAGCCGCTGATCTCCGGCGCCGACCTCGGGATCTGCCACCTCGAGACGCCGTTGGCGCCGGAAGGCGGCCCGTACAGCGGGTACCCGTCGTTCAGCGCGCCACCGGAGATCGCGGACGCGCTCAAGGACACCGGCTACGACACCTGCTCGACGTCGTCCAACCACACGATCGACCAGGGCGCCGACGGCGTGAAGCGGACCCTCGACAAGCTCGACGACACGGGCCTCAAGCACACCGGCTCGGCGCGGTCGGCCGCGGAAGCGGCGAAACCGTTGATCCTCGACGTCCACGGCGTGAAGGTCGCGCAGGTGTCGTACGCCTTCGGGTTCAACGGCATCAAGGTGCCGGCCGGGAAGCCGTGGCTGGCCAACCAGATCGACGTCGACGACGTCCTGGCGGCGGCCAAGAAGGCGCGTGCGGCCGGGGCGCAGGTCGTGATCGCGAGCCTGCACTGGGGTGTCGAGTACCAGCACGCCCCGACGGCCGAGCAGCGGTCGCAAGCCAAGAAGCTCCTGGCGTCGGACGACATCGACCTGATCGTCGGCCACCACGCGCACGTGGTCCAGCCGTTCGAGAAGATCGGCGACAAGTGGGTGGCCTACGGGCTCGGCAACAGCGTCGCCCGCCACTCCGAGCCGAAAGGCGACACGGAGGAGGGCGCGGCGGCCCGCTTCCGCTTCGTCCGCGACGGCGACCGCTGGAAGGTCGACAAGGCCGAGTACATCCCGACGTACATCAAGCTCGACGCCCCGATCCGCTTGATCGACTTGTCGACATCCCCACCATCGGCGCAGGTCACAAAGGCCCTGGGAGACACGGACAAGAACATCCTGAGCCTGAAAGCGGACCAAGCCGGCCTGACCCGCCCCGGCAAGTAACCGTGATCAGGTGGTCGACACGCGTGATTGAGGAGTCGACACGCGTGATTGAAGGGTCGACACGGTGGCCACCGGCCTGCCACAGCGTGTCGACCCTCCAATCACGTGAGTTGGCGTTCTGATCACGTGAGTTGGCGCTTCAATCACGCCTCAGTGGGTGCGGGTGGTGATCAGGCGGGCCAGGGCCGCCAGTTCCGCGGCCGGGCGGGGGACCGGGTTCACCGACGCCAGCTCGCGTAGTCCCTTCGCCACCAGCGCCGCCGCCTGGGCCTGGCTCCACTGGCGGCCGCCGGCCTCGTCGACGAGCGTGGCCGCGAGGGCCAGTTCGATGTCGTCCAGCGGGTCGGTGCCGGAGTACAGCGCCGCCAGCTCCGCTCCCGCCGTCGTGCCGGACGACAGCGCCGTCACGACCGGGAGCGACTTCTTGCGGTTCTGGAGGTCCGAGTACACCGGCTTGCCGGTCTCGGCGGGGTCGCCCCAGATGCCGAGCAGGTCGTCGACGTGCTGGAACGCGAGCCCGATCGCCCGGCCGAACGCGCCGAACCGCGGCACCGCCGCCGGCCGGCCGGCGAGCAGCGCGCCCAGCTCGCAGGACGCGCCGATCAGCGCCGCCGTCTTCCCGCCGGCCATCCGGACGCACTCGGCCTGCGTGACGTCGTCGCGCTGCTCGAAGTCGACGTCGGCGGCCTGGCCCTCGAGCAGTTCGAGCACGGCCTGGGACAGCAGCTTCGCGCCGTCGGGCGCCAGCTGTTCGAACGCCACGCTCAGCAGCGCGTCCCCGGCGAGCACCGCGGGCCCGGTGCCGAAGACCGTCCACGCCGTCGGCCGGTGGCGCCGGGTGGTGTCGCCGTCCATGACGTCGTCGTGCAGCAGCGAGAAGTTGTGCACGTACTCGACCGCGACGGCGCCCGGTACGGCGTTCGCGGGGTCGCCGCCCGCGGCCTCCGCGCACAGCAGCACCAGCGCCGGCCGCAACGCCTTGCCGCCGTCCGCGGATGACGGTTCGCCCTCAGCGTCTTCCCAGCCGAAGTGGTAGCCGGCGATCCGCCGCATCGCGTCGGGCAGCCGCTCGGCCGCCGTGCGCAGCGCCGGATCGACCAGCCCCTTGCTCCACGCGAGGACGTCGGCGAGGGGGCGGGCGGCGGTCCGGGCGTCCATGGTCGTCATGAGCGCCCGATCTCGACGTCGTCGAGCGCGCCGAGGGCGTCCGGGACCAGTACGGCGGCGGAGTGGTAGGCGCTGACCAGGTAGGACGTCACGGCGCGGTCGTTGATGTTCATGAACCGGACGTTGAGGCCGGGTTGGTATTGGTCCGGGAGTTCCTTGGGGCGGAGGCCGATGACGCCGGCGTCGTCTTCGCCGGTGCGCAGGGCGAGGATCGAGGTGGTGCCGGTGTCGGAGATCGGAATCTTGTCGCAGGGCAGGATCGGGACGCCGCGCCAGGTTTGGACGCGCTTCCCGTCGAGGATCGCCGGGTCGGGATAGACCCGCGCCCGGGTGCATTCGCGGCCGAACGCGGCGATCGCGCGGGGGTGGGCGAGGAAGAACTTCGTCTTGCGACGCCGGCACAGCAGGTCGTCGAGGTCCAGCGGCGTGGGCGGACCGCTGCGGGTGGTGAGCCGCTGCTTGAGATCGGCGTTGTGGAGCAGCCCGAAGTCGGTGTTGTTGACCAGTTCGTGTTCCTGGCGTTCCCGCAGTGCTTCGACGGTGAGCCGCAGCTGTTGTTCGAGCTGGTTCATGGGGTTGTTGTAGAGGTCGGTGACGCGGTTGTGGACGCGCAGCACGGTTTGGGCGACGGCGAGGTCGTATTCGCGGGGTGAGGGGTCGTAGTCGACGTACGTGCCGGCCAGCATCGGTTCGCCATCGTGACCGGCGGAGAGGTCGATGCTGGCCTCGCCCTTGGCGTTCTGGGGTTTCCGCGGCCGCCCGATCGCTTCGGCGACGTGGTTGCGCAGCGATTCCGATCGGCCGTTGAGCCGGGCGTACGCCGAAGCGGGCAGGACCAGGGCGATGACGCGGGTGGCGGCGCGTGCGGTGAAGTTCCACCGCGCGTCGTCGCGGGCGAGGAGTTCGGCGCCGAAGTGGTCGCCGTCGGTCGCGGTGCCGAGGGTGGTCTCGTCGCCGTATTCGCCGCGGCCGTGGCGGGTGACCTTGCCGTGGGCGATGAGGATCAGGGTGTCGAGCGGGGTGCCCGCGTCGACGATCGTCGCGCCGGGTTCGTACTCGCGTTGTTCGAAGGCGTCGGCCAGCGCTCCCAACGCCGTTTCGTCGCCGAAGCCGTGCAGGAGTTCGAGTTCGGTGAGTTCGGCGGGGACGACTTGGACGCGGGCGCCGGTGGCGTAGAAGCTGACTTTGCCGTCGCCGATGGTGTAGGTGAGGCGGCGGTTGACGCGGTAGCTGCCCGCGGGCACGTCGACCCAGGGCAGCTGGGAGAGCAGCCAGCGGGTGGTGATGCCGCGCATCTGCGGCAGCGTCTTGGTCGTCGTGGTCAGCGCTCGCGCGGCGGTGACGCCCAGGGACAACTGCGGTGCCGACGGTTCTTCGGTGACGGTCAAGGGTTCACGCGCCGATCGGGTTCAGGTGCCGCGGACGGCCCGGGCTTGGGCACGACCCGCGCCGCGGCCGTGCCGAGCCCGGTCGGCCCGAAGGCCGACGGCGGCAGGCCGGGCCCGGGGCGCGGCGGTTCCGCGTCGGGCTTGCGGGGTGGTGTCACGGGCTCCGGCATTACCCCTCCCGGCCGAGTTCGGCGCTTTCCAGCACGGCGAGCGCGTCGGGCACCAGCACGGCGGCGGAGTAGTAGGCCGACACGAGGTAGGAGATGATGGCCTGCTCGGAAACGCCCATGAACCGCACGTTCAGCCCCGGCTGGTACTCATCCGGCAACCCGGTCTGGTGCAACCCGACCACGCCCTGGGCCTGTTCGCCGGTGCGCATCAGCAGGATGGAGCTGGTGCGGGTGTCGGTGACGGGGATCTTGTTGCAGGGCAGGATCGGCACCCCGCGCCAGGCGGGGACGTGGTGCCCGCCGACGTCGACGGCGTCGGGGTAGACCCCGGCTTTGGTGCATTCCCGGCCGAACGCGGCGATGGTTTTGGGGTGGGCGAGGAAGAACCCGGGGTCTTTCCAGACCAGGGCGAGCAGTTCGTCGAGGTCGTCGGGGGTGGGTGGGCCGGTGCGGGTGGGGATGCGCTGGGCGAAGTCGGCGTTGTGCAGCAGCCCGAAGCCGGTGTTGTTGATCAGTTCGTGTTCCTGGCGTTCCCGCAGGGCTTCGATGGTCAGCCGCAGCTGTTGCTCGATCTGGTTCATCGGCTGGTTGTAGAGGTCCGCGACGCGGGAGTGCACCCGTAGGACGGTCTGGGCGACGGACAGTTCGTATTCGCGGGGCTGGGCGTCGTAGTCGACGAAGGTGCCGGGCAGGGTGGGTTCGCCGTCGTGGCCGGAGGCGAGGGAGATTTCGGCTTCGCCGTGGTCGTTGCGCGCACTCGAGCCGTCGGCGACGAAGGCGTCCAGGTGCGCCTGCAGGGTCTCCGAACGCGACAGCACGTCCTCGAACACGTCCCTCGGCAGCGACAGGACGGTGCAGGTGGTGACGGCCTTGGCGGTGAATTCCCAGATCCCGTCGGCGTGGGTCAGGGCGGTTTCGCCGAAGTAGTCGCCGTCGGCGAGGGTGCCGAGGACGGTCTGGTCGCCGTAGGCGCCGGTGCCGACCTTGGTGATCTTGCCGTGGGCGATGAGGAACACCTGGTCGGCGGGGGAGCCGAACTCGACCAGCGCGTCACCGGGCTCGTACTCGTGCTGGGAGAACCGGGACGCCAGTTCGGCGAGGACGTCCTCGTCGTCGTAGCCGCGCAGCGGCGCCAGCTCTCCCAGTTCCGGCGGGATGACGCGGACCTCGGCGCCGGTGGTGGTGAAGGTGACGCGGCCGTCGCCGACGGAGTAGGACAGGCGGCGGTTGACGCGGTAGGCGCCACCGGAGACCTCGACCCAGGGCAGCACTTTGAGCAGCCAGCGGGAGGAGATGCCCTGCATCTGGGGGACCGATTTGGTCGTCGTGGCCAGGGTGCGGGCCGCGGCCCGCCCGAGGCTCAGCGGCGCTTGCTCGGATTCCACCGGGTCGGTGACGGTCACTGCGAAAACCACCCCATCATTCGAAAGCCGGGATTGCCCAAGACTGGCAACGAAGAATCAACATAGCAACGGCGCCCGGCCGCACAATGACACGATCGGGTCTGCGGGCTGATCACCTGGTTGGTTTCCGGCCATTCCGGGCACCGTCTCCCCGACGGGAACCCTCCGATCATCACCCGGCGTTCCTGGTCGTCACCCGGTCGGGAATATCCCTGCTCGTCAGGGGAATCCGTCGTCGCGGTGCGGAGCGGATCGAGTCACCCCGGCCGCGGGGAACTGCGCCGAACCGGCTATGGTCGCGGGCTGGGTGAGGCCACTCGGATGAATCGAACAATTCCCGGTTGTCCCGGCCGTAAATGGGTGACTAACTTGGGCGGTCGGCGGTGAATTCGCCGGTCTGGAAAGGACGTGGATGAACATCTTCGTGGCCGGCGGTCTCTGGGTGGCCGGCGCGGCCCTCGTCGGGGGCTTGATCGCGTACCTGGTCCGCCGGTTCGGCTGGGACGAGGGCCGGCCGGACAACAACGACGCCGCGGGCCAGGTGTTCACCATCGTCGGCGGCCTGCACGCGGTGCTGATGGCGTTCGTGCTCATCTCGCTGTTCGACTCGGTCGCCGCCGCGAGCCAGGACGCGCAGACCGAGGCGGACAGCCTCATCGCGACGACGTGGGCGGCCGACGCGCTGCCGGCCGAGACGAAGGACCGCGTGCACCAGCTGGCCGTCGCCTACGCGCGGACCGTCGAACAGCAGGAGTGGCCGCGGCTGTCCGACGGCGGCGAGATCGCCGCCACGGGCTGGACGCAGCTGGACCAGATGCGCCAGGCCGTCGCGGCCGCCGACGTCGACGGCGACTGGCAGATCGACCGCAAGACCGAGGCGAGCAACCAGCTCTGGTCGGTCTACCAGGCCCGCACGCAGCGGCTGAACAACGCCGCCGGCGGCGGGGTCGGGGCGGTCGTCTGGTTCGCGCTGGTCCTCGGCAGCCTGATCACGGCGATCCTGCTGCCGAACCTGTTCGGCGGCACGCGGCTGGCCGCGCACATCATCATCGTCTCCACCCTCGCCGGCACGATCACCTTGCTGCTGTTCGCGATCTACCAGCTGCAGAACCCGTTCAGCGGCGGCGCGAAGATCCCGCCGGAGGCCTTCACCGGCGCGCTGGCAAGGCTGGCTTGACCGGCAGGCGGGCCCACTGGGCGGCGGCGCTCGGCGTGGCCGCGGCGGTCTCGGCCCTGCTGGCGGCGACGGGCTGGCTCGCGTCCGGGCCGTCCCGCCGCCCGGCGGCCCAGGACCCGGACGCGTGCACGATCCTGCAGGCGGAGAACGAACGCGACGGCGCGCCGACGACGTTGCGGCTGCTGTCCCTGCCCGACGGCACGACGAAACGCCTGACCCAGGCGGGCTACTGGATCAACGCGATGGGGTACTCGGCCGCGCAGGACGTCGTGTACGGCGTCGCCG
Source organism: Amycolatopsis sp. cmx-4-37 (assembly GCA_049998055.1). GTDB lineage: Bacteria > Actinomycetota > Actinomycetes > Mycobacteriales > Pseudonocardiaceae > Amycolatopsis. The sequence continues at coordinate 328,026 of JAEBEK010000002.1, forward strand.
ACGGAACGCGCCGGGGCCGGTACGACCACGGCTCGCACGCGGTGCGCATCGACGCGTCGGGCGCGGTGACCGACCTCGGCATCGTCGGCCGGGCGGGCGCACCGCACCCGGTGTGGAGCCTGGTCACGGGGGCGACGGCGGGGGCGATCGCCGGGAACCGCTGGTACGTGCGGCAGGACAGCGATCTGTACACAGTGGACGTCGACCCGTCGTCGGCGGACTACGTGCGGGTGGTGCACCGGATGCCGCTGCGGCCGGTGTCGCTCGCGGTGGGGGTGGACGACTTCGCGTACGACCCGTCGTCCGGCTTGCTGCTCGGCGTTTCGGCGACTTCGCGCGGGGACAGTTCGGTGGTGAGCCTGGACCCGTCGACGGGGAAGGTCGCGGTGGTGCCGGGGCTGCGGTTCCCGCGCGGGGGTGCGTACGGGTCCGTGGTGCTCGGCCCGGGGGCGATCTACGCGACGGCCAACCGGGACGGCCGCCGGAGCGTGACCTACCGGTTGCCGCGGGACGGTTCGGGCGCCGCGGTCGAGGTGTCGACCGGGCCGGCACTGGTGAGCGGGGACGCGGCCGGGTGTTTCGTCGAGGCTGCCCCGCCTCCGCCCCCGCCGCCTCCGACCACCTCGGAGACGCCCACCCCAACCCCCACGCCCACTCCGACGACTCCACCGCCTTCGCCGCCTTCGCCGCCGTCGCCGTCCTCGACGACGCCGGCGCCGGAGCCCCCACCGCCGTCGCAGCCACCACCGGTGGAGCAGCCGGCCGCGGTGGCCCCGACCCCGGCACCCGTCCCGGCCCCGGTGGTCGCGCCGACGCCGAGTGAGGTGGAGCCGACCCCGGCACCGCCACCGTCGAAGCGGCACGTGCAGCCGACCGAGAAGCCGGAGCCGGTGGTCGAGGGTACGGCGGTGAAGACGAAGGAGAAACGCCGCTGGGGACTGACGGCGCTGATCCTGGTGCTGGGCGGCGGAGCGGCGGTGGCCCACCGCCGGCACCGCTGACCCCGGGGTCGTGAGTGAGAAACCGGGTTAGAACCCTGTTTCCCACTCACGACCAGCCGCGGCAGACCCGAAGGAGGCGTCCGCCACACCTCTTCGGCCGCACCGTTAACGCCCCGGCCTCCTCGAAGTCGGCCGACGTCCACTTCGGCCACGAAGACTCCTCCTCCGGCGCCGTCCACGCGCCGGAGGAGGAGAAACGGGATGAAGCGGGTAACGATCGCCCTGGTCGCCGGGGTCTTGGCCCTGCCACTGGCCGCCGGTCCGGCGGAGGCGCACGGCCACGGGCCGAAAGCGAAGGATGACCACCTCCACGCGCGGGCCGGGCGGACCCTGACCGCCGGCGTGCTCGGCAACGACCGCGCCACCGCAGTCGTCCGGCACACCGCCGCCGCGCACGGCAGCGTCGAGGTCGCGGCCGACGGCACCCTCCGCTACACCCCCGCGCCCGGCTTCACCGGCCGGGATTCCTTCACCTACACCGTTTCCGACGCGGTGCGGCTCTACCCGACCCACCTCGAGCCGCTCGCCACCCTCGGCGGCGTGCCGATCAAGGGCGGCGCGTACGGCTCCGCGCTCACCCCCGTGCCCGGCGAAAAGAACGAGTTCTACGGCCTCACCGACCGCGGCCCGAACGTCGACGCGCCCGACGGCGGCAAGATCGAGCCACTGCCCGCCTTCACCCCCGCCGTCGGGAAGTTCCGGCTCCGCGACGGCCAGGCCGTGCTGGAGAAGACCATCCCGTTGCGCGCCGAGGACGGCACGCCCTACAACGGCCAGGTCAGCCCGCTCGCCGACACCGGCGAGAAGATCGTCGACCTGACCGGGAACGTCCTGCCGAAGTCGGCGAACGGCTACGACTCCGAAGGCCTCGTCGCGCAGAAAGACGGCACCTTCTGGGTCTCCGACGAGTACGGCCCCTTCATCACCCACTTCGGCCGCGACGGCCGGGCGCTCGAGCGCCTTTCGCCCTACGACGGCTCGCTGCCCGCCGAGCTGAAGTACCGCGTGCCGAACAAGGGCATGGAAGGCCTCGCGCTCACCCCGGACGGCCGGACGCTCGTCGGCGTCATGCAGTCGGCGCTGCAGCAGCCGGATCTGACGAAGAAGCCGGGCAACGTCACCACGCTGCGGATCGTCACCGTCGACCTGCGCACCCGCGCCACGCACGAGTACCTCTACCTGCTCGACGACCCGGACACCACCGGCACCGCGGTCAGCGAGATCACCGCGCTCTCGGCGACGCGCTTCCTGGTCGACGAGCGCGACGGCAAGCCGGAGCCGGGCGCGTACAAGAAGCTGTTCGAGATCGACCTGACCGGCGCCACCGACGTCGGCCCGCGGGCCGCGGGGTACGACGCCGTCAAGGGCGGCGTGCTCGTCGGCGGGAAGAGCATCGACGCCTACGTCGGCAAGGACACCACCGCCGACGCGACGAAGGACCTCGCCGCCGCCGGGATCAAGCCGGTGGGCAAGAAGCTGTCCCTCGACCTCGGCGCCCTCGTCACGAGCCTGGATCCGAGCGGCGGCTTCTTCGGGCACGACAAGGTCGAGGGCGTCGCGACGACCGATGGCGGCCGGACCGTCGTGATCAGCAACGACAACGACTTCGGCATCGACGGCGTGACCACCGCGGCCCCGCCGTACGCGCTGCACCCGAAGACGCTGCCGGACGGCCGCCAGGACGACGGCGAGTACCTCGCGGTCGACACGACGAAGCTCCCGGCGGTGACGAGCACCGCGACGGTCACGATCGACGTGCGGTAGCGCCTCAATACTTGAACTGGTCGACGTTGTCGGCGGTGATGAGCAGCGGATCGCCCAGCAGGACGGTCTTCGACGCGGCGTCGTACTTCACCGCCGGCAACTCCAGGCTCACCTTGTTGACCGCGCTCAGCGGCTTGCCGTCGGCGACCTGCTTCGCCGTCCACGCGGTCAGCCAGCCGAGCGACTCGACGTTCCACAGCACCGATTCGGAGCACGAGCCGTCGGACAGGAACGGCTTGATCGACTGCGGCGTCCCGACGCCGACGGTGAACACCTGGCCGATCTTCTGCTGCTCGCGCACCGCCTTCGCGACGCCGGGTGCGGACGTCGTGCACTCGCCGACCAGGCCGTTGAGGTCCGGGTGGCGGGCCATCAGCTCCTTGGCGAGGTTCGCCGCGTTGTCCTGGTCCTCGCCCGCGTAGACGGTCTCGACGACCTCCGCCTTCGGGTAGTGCGAGGCCGTGTACGCCTTCTGGACCGAGATCCACGTGTTGAGGTTCGCCGCGGCCGGGCCGCACGAGACGATCGCGTACTTGCCGGTGCCGCCGGTCCGCTTCATCAGCGCGTCGGTGAGCGCGGTGCCGATGCCCTCGGCACTGGCCTGGTTGACGAACACCTCGCGCTGCGTGCCGGGCGCGTCGGTGTCCGAGGTGAGCACGTGGATGCGCTTCGCCCGCGCTTCGGCGATCACCGGCGCGAGCGCGGCCGGGTCGTTCGGCGCGACGACGATGACGTCGACCTTCTTCGCGATCAGGTCGCGCATGATGGCGACCTGGTCGGCGGGGTCGACGGTCTTCGGGCCGACCGTGGACCACTGCACGCCGAGCTGCTTCGCCGCTTCGAGACCGCCGGCGTTCATCGCCTGGAAGTACGGGATGCCGCCGACCTTGGGCACGAACGCGATCCGAGTCGGCGCCGCGGCGGGGGCGCTGCCCTGCTGGTCCGAGCAGCCCCCGAGCGCGAGCGCCGCACCCAGCAGCAGCGTCGCGACCAGCCGGAGCGACTTCGTCGGCCCTCGCATCCCCACCCAATCCCCAAGCTCTCGAACGGTCTGCGCACGGTGGAGACCAAGGGGGAAGGTAGGGCCCCGCGTAACGGTGGTCAACGGGATGTGCGCAAAGGGTTACGGAAGCGAGTTCTACCTGGTGGGTTTCTGGCGGAGATTCGCCTGGTCGGCAGTGTTGACGACGGTGAGTGACGTCGATCTGCCCACGCGTCACTCGGAGTGGCGTTGTGGCGCGGGAGACAGGCGTATCGATACCCCTTGGGGGTATAGTGCTCGGCATGAACGAACAGCACGGAGCTTCGTGGGCGACGGCGATCCAGGCGACCCTGCACTGCCTGACCGGCTGTGCGATCGGCGAGGTGCTCGGCATGGTCCTCGGCACGGCGTTCGGCCTGCACAACGCGGCGACCGTCGTCCTGTCGATCGTCCTGGCGTTCCTCTTCGGCTACGGCCTGACCATGCGGGGCGTGCTGAAGTCGGGGCTGCCCCTGGCGGCGGCGTTCAAGGTGGCGCTGGCCGCGGACACCGTGTCGATCGCCGTCATGGAGCTGATCGACAACACGGTCGTCGTGGCGATCCCGGGGGCGATGGACGCGGGCCTCGCCAGTTTCCTCTTCTGGCTCGCGCTGGTGCTTTCGCTGGCCATCGCGTTCGTCGTCACGGTGCCGGTGAACAAGTGGATGATCGGGCGCGGCCTCGGCCACGCGAAGGTGCACGCCCACCACCAGCACTGAGGGGAGGTGGCGGCCTCCCCGGCGGCGCTGCCTAGACGCTGGACAGGTCGACGGCGCGGTCGACCTTCCGCCGGTCGAGCACCCGCAGGATGCCTTCCAACAGGTAGTAGTCGGCGTAGGGGAGCGACACCTCGATGCCGTCCTCGGCCGGCCGGTTGCGGGTGCAGCGCGCGACGCTCGCCTCGGCCCGGGTGGACTTCGTCGTCAGGCACGTCTGCGAGATCGCCGACAGGATCCGCAGCGCGCTGTCCCGGTACTGCGCGCGGTGCGTGAGCTCCGCGAGGTCGAGCAGGCCGCAGGCCATGATCACCCCGGCGGAGGCGTCCTTGACGTCGTTCGGCGCCTGCGGGGCGAGGTAGTCCCACACCGGCACGTGGTCGGACGTCAGGTGCGCCAGCGCGAAGTCCGCGAGTTTTTCGGCGGTGGTCAGGAACTCCTTGTCGCCGGTCCGGCGGTAGATCGTCGTGAAGCCGTAGACGCCCCACGCCTGCCCGCGCGACCAGCACGATGCCGGGCTGTAGCCCTGCACGGTGTTGGGCCCGATCGGCGCGCCGGTGACGGGGTCGAAGTCGAAGACGTGCGGGGTCGACCCGTCCGGGCGGACGAAGTTCTTCTGCGCGGTCTTCGCGTGCGCGACGGCGATCTCGAGGTACCGCGGGTCCCCGGTCTGCTGGGTCGCGAAGGCCAGCAGGTCGAGGTTCATCATCGTGTCCATGATGACGCGGCCCGCGTCCTTCGGGTCGGTCAGCGAGCCCCACGCGCGGATGAACCGACCGGCGGGGTTGTAGCGCTTGATCAGCGACGACGCGGCCTGCACCGCGCCCGCCTTCCACTTGTCGTCGCCGGTGAGCCGCCACGCGGTGACCCACGACGGGTAGAAGAGGAAACCGAGGTCGTGCGTGCCGGTGTCGTTCTGGCGCGGCGCGAGTTTCTCCGCGGACGCCAGCGCGAGGGTCTTGAATTGTTCGTCACCGCTGTGCAGGTACGCCAGCCACAACTGGCCGGGCCAGAATCCGCCGACCCAGTCGCCATTCTGCGAATAGGTCCATTTCTCGAACTTCGTGCCGACCGGGAACGCGGTGACGCCGGGGGCGACCGCGCGCAGCTTGGCCACCGCGTAATCGGCCGCTTGGCGGAGCGTCCGGGTGACCGAGGCCTGGTCGGAGGTGCTGAGGGAGGCCGCGGAGGCGACCGTTGAGGTGCTGGCAGTCGCCGCCACCGCGGCACCGGCCGCGGTGGTCAGCAGGGTTCTCCGGGTAACGCTCACAGGTGCCCGCCATTCCGTGTGGGGAAATGCTCCAGGTGCCCGGAAGTTTTCCACAACGGACTGGCGCTTGTACACCCGGCGGAAAGTTGTTCACGGTTGTGAATTCATGTTCCGGTTATCGGGATGCGGGCGGGGTTCCGCCCCGCTCGGCGATTGCCGGAACCGGTCGCCGAAGCCATGAACGACTCGTTCACCTCGCCCGACGTCATGAACGACTCGTTCATGACGTCCGGGCCTGCCACGCACCCGAGCCGTGAAAGGGCGAAGGCCCGGCGGGGGACGCCGGGCCTTCGCTTTTCTCGCGGGGGTGAGGGCAGTCAACCACGCGAATCTCGGGGCTCGCTCGAGCCGCGGTTCAGCACAGGGGCGCGACCGGTTCGTCGGAGCCGGTCTGCAGGTACGTGTCCGACACGTAGTTGTTCGGGCCGATCCGGTCCCAGATGGTGCTCGTGCCGAACGTGCCGGTGACGCTGTCGCCCAGGACGTAGCACTCGATGGTCACCTTGGCGTAGTTCGCCGCCAGGCCCTTGACGGCCGCCGACGTGCTCGCGCTCGCCCGGACGTTCATCGGGTCGCCGGCGGTCTTCACCGTGCCGGTCGGGCCGGATCCGGTCCACAGGTAGGTGACGTTCACGTAGCCGTTGTCGGACATGCCGAGGCCGTCCCAGAACACGCCGTCGGCGAGGTCGATGCCCGCCGGGTTCTGGACCGTGCGGCCGGAGTCGTCCTTCTTGCCGTTGTAGCCCTGCAGGTACGCCGCCTGCGCTTCGGGCGTGCCCTGCGGCAGGTCCTTGAACTCCGAGCGGACCGACGCCGGGTTCCAGTAGTCGTCGCGCTCGTTCCACGGGCCGATCTCCCACACCGGCGCGTACTCGCACTTGCTGCCGTCGGTGCGGCACACCTTCGCGGTGTAGTTGCCGGTGCCCTTGGGGGACACGGACTTGCCGGACGGGAACGAGACGAAGTGGTCGTGGCTGACGATCTTGTGGCCGTTGGCGGTGGTGCCGCCGACGAGTCCTTCGCGGGTGCCGTACACCTTGTACGTCAACGGGGTCGTCGCGGCCAGCGCGTCGACCCGCGGTGCGCTGTCCGCGCTCAGTGCGACGCCGCGGACCGACGGGCGGACGCCGTCGGTGGTGCTGTGCAGGCTGACGCGCACCTGCACGGAGCTGACCGAGGTCTTGAGCGTGGTGCCCGCGGGCGTCCACTCGGTCCAGTCGTCCGCGCCGGTCCGGCCGCGGACGTCGACCTCGACGCTGGTGCCCTTCGGCGCGTCCGCGGTCAGGTCCGCGCTGACGCGGTCGGCCGGCGTCGCCAGCGCGTGCTCGGCGGTGATGAGGCTGCCTTCGCTGCCGGCCACCACCCGCGCGGTTCTGTGCCACGCGGCGTCGGCCAGCGTCAGCGCTCCGCCGGCCGCGGCGACGTTGACGTCATCAGCGTCCACAGTGGACACGTCGGCGGTCCAGGCGTTGGTGGTGGCGGCCTGGGCGGGGGCTCCGGCCAGCGCCGTCACCGCCCCGGCGGCCAGGACCGCCGCGGTCACGCGGCCGGCTTTCTTGATCCGGATCATCCCCGGTTCTCCTCTCGCACTCGTTCACTCGAACGTGGCGAAAGACTGACCGGGCGGCGTACATGATCCGTACAAGCATCAGGCCGGCTGGTTGTGCGGCGCGTACATCAGGCCGAAACGATGTGCGGCGGCTCCTCCAGCGAGGTCACGGCCTCCGGCGGTCGCGACGAAAGCTCCCGCCAGATCGCCAGCGCCCGCTCCGAATAGTCCCGGGACCGCTCCGGCTGCGACAACGCCCGGTGCAGCTCACCGAGCAGCTGCGACACCTCGGCCTCCGACCGCCGATCCCCGTTGCGCCGGTGCACCGAAAGCGAGTTCACCAGCAACAGCTGCGCGTGCGCGAAGTCGCCGCTGTGCAAGCACAGCTCCCCGAGGTTCTGGTTCGCGTACCCGACGCAGTGGTCGTCGCCGAGTTCGGTGAAGATCGCGATCGCCTGGTCGACGTGCTCGCGGGCCGCCGCCAGGTTGCCCTGGTGCTGGAACAGCAACCCCAGCCGCTTGAACGCGTGCGCCTCGCGGTGGCGGTCGCCGATCGCCGCCGACAGCTCCAGCGCGTCGGTGAACCAGCGCTTCGCCGCCGCGTAGCAGCCGCGGGACATCCAGACCGCGCCCGCGCCCAGGCGCGCCACCGCTTCGCCGTTCGGGTCGTCTTCCTCCGCGAACAGCTTCAGCGCTTCGTGACAGTGGTCGAGCGCCGGGCCGTCTTCGCCGTCGATGCGCAGGATCGTGGCCAAGCCGGTCAGCGCGATGGCCACGCCCTGCGCGTCGCCGACCCGCTCGAACAGCGCCTTCGACTCCGCGAACGCGACCCGCGAACCGGCGTATTCGTCCTGGTAGAGCAGGTACTGGCCGAGGTTGCGCTGCACGATCGCCTCCGCGCGCAGCGAACCGGTCCGGCGGGCCGCCGCCAACGCGATCGTGTGGGTGCTGTGCCAGTCGTCCTGATGTCCACGCAGGTCGAAGTAGGGCGTCAACGCCGATGCCAGCTGCCAGGCCAAATCGTCGAAGCCGTGCGAAGCGGCCAGCGAGACCGCCGCGACGCTGGTGTGGCGCTCGGCCTCGAACCACGAGGCCGGGTCGTCGGGCAGCACGTCGGCGGGCACGGCCGGGCGCGGCAGCTCGTCGTCGCAGTACATGCCGAAGAAGTGCAGCGGCATCCGGCGCGCGGCTTCCAACGCGAGTGCCAAGTACCCCTCGAGAACTCGCCGAAGCGCCGCACGCGTCTTCGCCGCGTCACTCTGCTCCGCCAGCTCCACCGCATACACGCGCAACAGATCGTGAAGCCGGTAGCGCGGCTGCCCGGCCGAGTCGGAGCCGACGAGCTCGACGAGGTGGCCGTCGACCAGCACGTCGAGGACGTCCTCGGCCTCGCGGCGGCCGAGCACGGCCGCGACCGCCCACGCGGGGAACTGGACCGGTCCGAGCAGCCCGAGCCCGCGGAACGCCGTGGCCGCCGACATCGGCAGCAGGTCGTAGGACAGCGTCACGCTCGCGCGGACGGCGAGGTCGCCGACGCGCAGCTCGTCGAGCCGGCGGTGCTCGTCGCGCAGGCGGTCGGCCAGCAGGCGCAACGTCCAGCCCGGCCGGTGCGTCAGCTTCGCGCCGGCCACCCGGATCGCCAGCGGCAGGTGCCCGCACTGGCGCAGGATCGCCGCGGCGCTGTCCGGCTCGGCGGCCACCCGCTCGGCGCCGACGATGCCTTCCAGCAGCCGCGCGCCTTCGGCTTCGGGCAGCAGGTCGACGTCGACCGGGGTCGCCCCGGCGAGCCCGGGCAGCCGGATCCGGCTGGTCACCAGCACCGCGCACGCGCCGGCGCCGGGCAGCAGCGGCCGCACTTGGGCGGCGCTGCCGGCGTCGTCGAGCACGATGCACATCCGCCGCCCGGCCAGCCGCGACCGCAGCAGCGCCGAGCGTTCGGCCGGCTCCCGCGGCAGGCCGGCGTCCGGGATGCCCAGCGCGCGCAGCAGCTCGGCGAGCACACCCATCGGCGCCCGCGGCGACGACGACGTGCCGGCCAGGTCGACGTGCAGCTGGCCGTCGGGGAAGTCGTCGCGCACGGCGTGCGCGACCCGGATGGCGACCGCCGACTTCCCGACGCCGGGGGCACCGGAGAGCACGACCACGGCGGGCGTGCCCGAGTCCGCGCGCTCGCGCAGCAGCCCGGTGACCTCGCGGAGCACGGCGTCGCGGCCGGTGAAGTCCGGCAGGTCGAGCGGCAGCTGGCAGACCGGCGCGAAGTCCACCGGGCGGCCGGCGGGCGCGCTTCCGGGCACCAGCGTCGCGCGCAGCTCCCGCAGCCGCGCGCCCGGCTCGGCGTCGAGCTCTTCACGCAGGACGCGCTCGGCCGACTCGTAGGCCTCGACGGCGTCCGCGGTCCGGCCGGCGGCGCGCAGCGCGACGATCAGCTGCGCCCACAGCTCTTCGCGCAGGGGATGCTCGGTGACCAGGCCGCGCAGCTCGGCGACGGCTTCGCCGCCGCGGCCGAGGTCGATCCGCGCCCGCAGGCGCTGTTCCTGCACCGACAGGCGGAGCTCGGCGAGCCGGGCGACGGTCGCGCCCCAGCTGTGGTCGTGCGGGAGTCCTTCGAGGACTTCGCCGCGCCACAGCGCGTCGGCCCGGTCGAGCAGCTTGAGAGCGCTCTCGGCGTCGGCGCGATCGAGCGCTTCCCGCGCTTCACCGGCCAAGGCCGTGAACGCGAGGTGGTCCAGTTCTTCCGGCGACGCGGTCAGCAGGTAGCCGGAGGCCCGGCTGCTGATCCGCTCGCCGAGGCCGGGGTCGAGCTCGGCGAACCGTCTTCGGAGCGAGTGGACGTACGTGCGGATGTTCGCGGCGGCCGACCGCGGCGCCGACTGGGGCCACAGCACCTCGACCAGCACGTCGGCGGACACGACGACGTTCGGCTGCAGCGCCAGCGCGGCCAGCAGCAGCCGGGGCTTCGGGCCGCCGAGCGGGATCACCTGCCCGGAAGCGGTGACCTCCAGCGGACCGAGGACGCGTATGGTAAGCGAGGTGGCCTCAACCTGCCCGATGAGTTCCCCCATAGCCGGATGCTATGACCCGTTCGACCTCGGGGATAGATCCATTCGGAGGTCCGTGCCGTTTGTACGGGACGTGTACGGGCCCGGGTCACGCTCCCGCCATGAAGCGTTCGAACCTCCGGCGCACAGCCGGTTTAGGAGTCGTCCTCGCGACGGTCGGCGCACTCGCCGTGGGTGGCGCGCTCGAAGCGTCGGCCGCCGCGACCGGCACCGTCAAGACCGCGGGCGACCCGCTCAACGTCCGCCGGGCCCCCACCGCGGGAGCCACGGCCGTCAAGACCGTCGCGAACGGCGCGGCCGTCACCATCGACTGCCAGCTCACCGGTTCGTCGGTGACCGGGACCTACGGCACGAGCACGTTGTGGGACTACGTGCCCGCGCTCGGCGGGTACATCTCGGACACCTACGTCTACACCGGATCCGACCAGCGGATCGCGCCCGACTGCGGCGTCGGCTCGGGCAGCGGCCAGTGCGCCGACGCCTGCGCCGGGGAGGGGCAATATCGCTCGTCCGACTCGCACTTCCTGGTCTACGACACCGATGCCGACGGCTACTCGGCCGTCGTCGCCTACTGGCTCAAGGGCGGCGCCGGGCCGTTCTACGTCTGGAACTCCGGCGGCGAGGGCACGAAGGTCGACAAGGCCGTCGCCGTCCCGCACGGCGGCTGGGTGTTCTACAAGGTCTGCGTCGCCGACTACACCACCGCCAAGCCGGACCTGAAGTCCTGCAGCGACGGCATCACCGACTTCGCGGCCTGACCGCGTTTCCCCTCCCCGAAAGGCATTCCGACATGGTTCAGGTCAACCGGCGCAAGGTGCTGCTCGGCGGGCTCGCCGCGGTCACCGCCACCGCGGCGTCGGCCGCGCTGCCGTCCTGGGCGAACGCCCGCACCACGGCGGCCGCCCCCACCATCCACGACCCCTTCCAGCTCGGCGTCGCCTCCGGCGATCCGCTGCCCGACAGCGTGGTGCTCTGGACGAGACTCGCGCCGGCGCCGCTCAACGCCGACGGCTACGGCGGCATGCCGGACGCCACCTACGCGGTCGACTGGGAGATCGCGAACGACGAGGCGTTCAGCTCGATCGTGCAGAGCGGCTCGGTGAACGCGGTCCGGGCGGCCGCGCACAGCGTCCACATCGAACCGGTGGGACTGCAGCCCGCGCGCGAGTACTTCTACCGCTTCAAGAGCTCCGGCTACATTTCGCCAGTCGGCCGCACGCGCACCGCGCCTGCCGCCGGCGCGGCGGTCAACCAGCTCAAGTACTGCTTCACGTCGTGCCAGCACTGGGAGGAGGGCTACTACCACGCGTACAAGGGCGTCGTGGCCGACGACCGGGACCTGGTGCTGTTCCTCGGCGACTACATCTACGAGAAGAAGTCGGGCCGCGTCGCCGCGGATCGCAACCCGCGCAGCCTCGCCGTCGCCGACGACGCGACCACGCTCGCCCTGTACCGCGCCCGCCACGGCCAGCACAAGACCGACGCCGACCTGCAGGCCGCGCACGCGATCGCGCCGTGGATCGTCGTCTTCGACGACCACGAAGTGATGAACAACTGGAACGGCACCACGTCGCCGGCCCCGGCCGCGCGCAAGGCCGCCGGGTTCCAGGCGTTCTACGAGCACACGCCGATCCGCTCGACCGCGAAGCCGAACGGCTCGTCGATCCAGCTCTACCGCCAGCTCATGTGGGGCAACCTGGCGCGGTTCCACATGCTCGACACCCGTCAGTTCCGCAACGCGCAGGTGGCCGACCCGTCCGGCTCGGCCGGCCCGGCCTGCACCGACATGCGCAACACCTCGCGCAGCATCCTGGGCAGCACCGAGGAGGCGTGGCTGCTCAAGCAGTTCGAGTCGCACCCGGCCACCTGGGACTTCCTCGGCCAGCAGGTCTTCTTCGCCACGCGCGACGGCGACGGCAACAAGGCCACCTGCGAGAGTCCCGACTCCTGGCAGGGCTACGAGGCTTCGCGCGACCGGATCGCGAAGGGCTGGGTCGACCGGAAGGTCGCGAACCCGGTCGTGCTCACCGGCGACGTCCACCGGCACTGGGCCGCCGACCTGCGGCTCGACTACTTCGACCACAGCGACCCGCTCATCGGCTCGGAGCTGGTCACGACGTCGGTGACGAGCAACAGCGACACCGCGACCGCGCCGAGCGCGGCCTGGCTCGCGAACAACCCCCACGTCAAGTACTGCAAGGGCGAGCGCGGGTACGTCCGCGTCACGACCACGCCGTCGCAGATGCGGGCGGACTTCATGACGACGTCCGACACGAGCGTGTACGACCCCTCGTCGGTGGTGATCAAGAACGACCGCAGCTACGTAGTGCAAGCGGGCAAACCCGGTCTCCAGCAGGTCTGAGCCCTGGGCGCTACGCTGCGTGACGTGACCGAAGAACTGGGCCTGCGGGAGCGCAAGAAGCTCCGCACGCGGGCGGTGATCTCCACGGCGGCACTCGGGCTCTTCCTGGAGCGTGGGTTCGACGCCGTCGGGGTCGCCGAAGTGGCGCGCGTGGCCGAGGTGTCCAAGCGGACCCTCTTCGCCTACTTCCCGACGAAGGAGGATCTGGTGCTGCACCGGTTCGCCGACCACGAGACCGACGCGGCGGACGTCGTCCGGGCCCGGCGTCCTGGGCAGGGCGCGCTGTCGGCCCTGCGGGAGGCGTTCCTCCGGGGACTCGAGGAGCGTTCGCCGGTGACCGGCCTGTGCGACGAGCCCGCGGTGCTCGCGGTGTTCCGGCTGGTCACCGGCACGCCGGCGCTGGGGGTGCGGCTCGCGGGGTTCACGTCCGCGGGGGAGGTGGCGCTGACCGCCGCGCTCGCGGGGGCCGGCGTCCCGGCGTCCGACGCCGGGCTGGCCGCCGCGCAGATCGCGGCCGTCCGCCGGACGCTGGCCACGGCCAACATGGACGCGGTCGCGGCCGGCGTCCCCGCGGCCCGGCGCCACCCGGAGGCCGTCGCGGCGGCCGAACGGGCGTTCCACCTGCTGACGTCCGGAGTAGGGTTCGCGTGAGCGGCCCGGCCCATGACGAATTCATGGTCCGGACCATGACGGATGCACGGTTTCCCCGGGCTCTTCGAAGGTAGACTGCGAATCCTGAAAGGACGCCGGCACCGGTGTCCCCACCGCATTCCGGCCACACGAACACCGGGGGACCCGCGTCCGACTGGGGGTGGCGCGGGTCCCCCGGGCTTCCCGGGAATGGGCTTTCCCGCTTTCCCGGCGATCTTGACACCCCGCTCGCGGCCCTCGTAGGCTGAGTGCTCCGCCGTCATGCCTCGCTTTCCCGAATCATGACAAGGCGGTTCACGGTGAAAAGATTCTTGCTGATCTCCGGCGCGGTCGCGGCATTGGTGGTGGCCGGTGCGGGGGTGTCCACCGCCGCGCCCGGTGGCGTTTACGACGTCAAGGACTACGGCGCCAAGGGGAACGGGTCGACCAACGATTCCGGCGCCATCGACAAGGCGATCACGGCGGCCAACGCCGCGGGCGGCGGCACCGTCCGGTTCACCTCGGGGAACTACAAGTCGGCCGACACGGTCCACTTGAAGAGCAACGTGACGATCCAGCTCGACGCCGGGGCGACGATCACCGGATCGAGTGCGGACAGTTACGACAAGCCCGAGTCGAACCAGTGGGACGACTACCAGGACTACGGCCACAGCCACTTCCACAACGCGATGTTCTTCGGCGACAAACTGACGAACATCGGCTTCACCGGCAGTGGAACGATCGACGGCGGCGGCAACCTCATCACCGGCAACCCGAAGTCCGGCGAGGCCGACAAGATCCTTTCGCTCACCCGCTGTGACGGACTCACGCTGTCCGGGATCAAGCTGCGCCGTGGCGGCCACTTCGCGGCGCTGATCAACGGCTGCACGAACGTCGTCTCCGACAAGCTGACGATCGACACGGCGAGCGACCGCGACGGCTGGAACATCATCAGCACCACCAACGTCAAGATCACCGACGTCACCATCGCGGCGAACGACGACGCACTCGTGTTCAAGAGCGACTACGCGCTCGGCGCGAAACTGCCCAACGGGAACGTCACGGTGAACAACGCGAAACTGTCGGCCGTTTGCTGCAACGCGCTGATGTTCGGTTCCGAGACGTGCGGTGACTTCACCGGCTACCAGTTCTCGGACATCACGATCACCGGCGCGCACAAATCGGGTATCGGGATCGTTTCGATGGACGGCGCGAAGATCTCCGAGGTGCATTACCGCAACATCACGATGTCGGGCACGTACTCGCCGATCATGATGAAGATCGGCACGCGCAAGCGGTGCGGCAACAAGCCGGGCGTCGGCTCGATCAGCGGGATCACGTTCGACAACATCACGGGTACGCACACGGGCACCAGCTTCAGCCCGACGATCTGGGGAGCGGACAGCACCCACCGCGTCTCCGACGTGACGTTCACCGGCGTGCACCTGACCGTCCCCGGCGGCAACGGAACGACGGGCACGGGCGTCCCGAGCAACGACGCGACGGACTACAACCCGAAGAGCATCGGCACGCGTCCGTCGTACGGCTGGTACGTGCACTACGCGTCGGGAGTCCGGTTCGTGGGCAGCTCGGTGGAGTTCGCGAAGGACGACGGCCGTCCGGCGAGCATCGTGAACAACAGCTCGGACGTGACGTTCGACCACTTCACGGTGGAGAAGGGGGCGAAGAGCCCGTTCGACATCGGGTTCCAGACGGTGACGGGCTACTGCGTGAAGGACTCGGCGACCACGTCGGGCTCGGCCCTGCGGGTGAACTCGTCAAGCTCGACCTCCACCTGCTGACCCACGCGAGGCCCCTTCCCACTCGCGGGAAGGGGCCTCGCGTATGGGCATCACCCGTGATCAGAGGGGCATCACGCGTGATTGAAGGGGCATGACTCGTGATTGAAGGGTCGACACGGCCGGACTGGGTCGTGTCGACCTTCTGATCACGCGAGTCGACCCTCCGATCACGGGTGATGCCCTCCCAATCACGTGTGATGCCCCCACGATCAGGGGAGATGCCTCTTTCCGCACACGAAGGAGCCCCGGCTGGTGAAGCCGGGGCCCCTTCTGCGGCGCGCCTCGAGGTCAGCGGGAGTACTGCTCGTTCATGATCAGGAACGCGCCCAGCCCGTGGAAGTCGTTCGTCTTGCGAGCCCGGCCGTAGTAGTACGACAGGTCGCCGACGTTCGTACCCTCGCCGATGTCCGTGATGTTCGTCAGACCGTCGGACCCCACCGACACCTTGCGAAGCACGCCGGCGTACCCGCGGTCCGCAACCGCCTGGTACGACGCCGGCAGGTAGCCACGCTGCACCCCGCGGGCCATCGTGAACGTGTACATCGACGACGCCGACGTCTCCAGCCAGTTCTTCGCGTCCCCGCCGCGGTCGACGACCTGGTACCAGCGGCCGGTCGACGCGTCCTGGTAACGCTCGTAGCCCGCCGCGAGGAACCGGACCATGTCGATCAGCGCCGCCCGGCGCGGGTGGTTCGCGGGGAGCACCTCGAGGATGTCGATCGCCGCCATGCCGAACCAGCCGATCGCGCGCGCCCAGTGGTACTTCGAGTGGTGGCCCGTCCCGGACGACCACGACTCGGAGCCGTCCTCGTCGTACGCGTGGTACAGCAGGCCCTTCGCCGGTTCGCGCAGGTGGCTGAAGTAGACGGCGAGGTTCTTGGCCGACTCCTCGAAGCAGTAGCCGCCGTCGTCGAACGCCGCGCCGTACAGGGCGAGGAACGGCTGGGCCATGTAGACGCCGTCGCCCCACAGCTGGCCGACCTTGCTCGTGGCGTGGAACATGCCGCCGTCGGACGTGCGGGGGTAGGCCGGGAACCGCTTGCGCAGCTGGTCGGCCGCCGTCTTGTACTTCCGGCGGCCCGTTTCGGCGAACAGCAGCGGCAGCATCTGGCACGAGCGCATCGAGTCGAGGTTGGTGAAGCTGTTCGAGATCCCGCTGTCGGTGATGAAGCGGTCGTACCACGCGACGATGTAGTCGAGGTACTTCTTCTCGCCGGTGCGCTTGTAGAAGAGGTACTGGCCGTAGAGGTACAGCCCGAGGGTGTAGCCCCAGCCGCCGATGTTCGCCGGCGTGTAGCGCTTCATCGTCGAGTCGATGACGGCCCGCGACCAGTCCGACGGGGGCGCCGCCTCGCCGGTCGGGAGAGCCGCGCGCGCGACGGGACCCGCCGCGGCGAGGGCGCCCAACGCGCCCAGGGTGCCGGCCAGGACCGCGCGCCGGGTCGGGCGAAGGGGGTGCTCGGACATTCGACGTCCTTTCGTGCACGGGCCCCGGTGGAGCGGGCAGTTCCGGGCGGGGCACCGTGCGGAAAGACGGTGTCCCGCCCGGAAGAAGGTGGCCGGGATGCCGATCCGCCGTCCGTCGGCATCCCGACCAGCTCTGGGGGCGCGGCGTGCTGCCCTCGTCGCCGGAGCGGTGGGGAGAGCGAAAGCGCTCTCTGGGGAGAACATCTACTCGCCTTCGGGACATCGAGTCAAGAGAGATCGGATCTCTCGTGTCATATATCAGATATTTAACCCGATCGGCCGAAGTCGTGATGTACCGGCCGCTGGGACGTCGCGAAAAGGTCGGATCTCAGTATTGACCGTGCGCGGAAACCAGGAGTACACCACCGGGTGGACCAGACCACTGGGAGGTCGCTCATGTCAGCCAAGTTCCTGCGCCGGGTGCTCACCGCGTGCGCTTCGATGCTCGTGGTCGCCGGACTGGTCGCCGCGCCGGCGTCGGCCGATCTGCGAAAGCCGTCGCAGCAGTGGCTGCGCGATAGTCAGGCGGGCCTGTTCCTGCACTGGGGTATGCGCACCTCACCCGGCTACACCAGTTGCAGCGCCTGGGAAAAAGCGATCACCGACGGCGGGTGGAGTCCCGGTTACTGGGTCAGCGAGGCCAAGAAACTGCACGCGTCGTACCTCGTGCTGGCGTCGTTCCACAGCCGGCTGGGCTACTCGCGCGCCTGGCCGTCGAAGATCCCCGGCAGCTGTACCACCAAGCGGGACTTCCTCGGCGAGCTGATCGCCGCGGCGAAACCCCAGGGGCTCAAGGTCATCCTCTACATGACCAACGACGCCCAGTGGCACGACGAGGGCGGCCACGAGTGGCTCGACTCCGCCGGCTACTCGAAGTACAAGGGCAAGACCGTGAACCTCGACAGCCAGGACGGCTTCGGCCAGTTCAGCTACGACAACTTCTTCGAGGTCATGAAGAACTACCCGGACCTCGGCGGGTTCTGGATCGACAACGACAACGCCTATTGGGAGTCCCACGACCTGTACCAGCAGATCTACCAGCAGCGTCCGGACTACTTGCTGAGCAACAACAACGAAGACACGCCGATCATGGACACGATCAGCAACGAGCAGAAGACCGGCATGACGCCGTCGTACGACTACCCGCAGGCGACGTACACGGCGATGCCGCGGCTCACCGAAGCGTGCTTCAAGCTGCCCGACACCGGTTCCTGGTGGTACGGCGGCTCGAACTCGGCGGTGAACAAGTCGCTGAACATCGGACGTTTCGTGACGAACTCGGGCTCGTCGATCAAGTCGCTGATGGCCGAGACGGCGATGGTCAACGGCAAGTTCCCGTCGAACCAGGAGGCGTTCAACAACTTCGCGAACACGTACCTGAGCGCGATCTGGGAATCGCTGGGCGGCACCGAAGGCGCGGGGTACATGTACGGCGGCATGCAGCCGGGCTTCTGGAACGACGGCGCGCACGGCGTCATCACGATCAAGGGCGAGACGCAGTACGTGCACGTCCTGACCAAGCCGTCGGGTAGCACCCTGAAGATCCGCGACAACGGCTACCGCGTCCGCGGCGTCACGAACCTCCGCACCGGCGCGGCGATCTCGTTCACCCAGGGCAGCGGCAGCCTGACCTTGTCAGGTCTGTCCTCATGGGACACCTACGACACGGCGTTCAAGGTCGAGACGGCCGGCCGCACCGGCACGTACGACCCGAAGACGGTGACGCTCAAGGCGAGCGCGTCCGCCGGTGGCCACAGTGGACAGTCGGCGAGCGACGGCGACTACCTGACGTACTTCGACAACAACAAGACCCTCCCGGTGAACCTGGACTACGACCTCGGGTCGGCGAAGAAGGTCCAGTACCTCGGCGTCAACCAGCGGGAGGACTCGGTCAGCTACGCCCGGTCGGACACCGAACAGTCCGCGCGGATCAAGGCGTACCAGGTGTTCGTCTCGAGCGACGGCAAGAACTGGGGCAGCGCGGTGAAGTCCGGCACGCTCCCGAGCCACCGCGGTGTCCAGTTCGTCGACCTCTCCGCGGTGACGGCGAGGTACGTCCGCCTCCAGGTGACGAGCACGTACGCGGCGTCGAGCGACAGCACCCGCTACAAGCGGCTGCGGATCGACGAGACCTGGCTCGGCTCGGACTACGCGACTGCGGCGGGCTGAGCGAGGAGGTCCAGGGTCAGCGCCGCGGTCCAGCCGAACGACCGGGCACCGTGCCCGGCGCCGGTCAGCGGGTCCACGTACTCCGCGAAGTCCGTCCGCGACGCCGTCTCGACGAGGTCCGCGGCCAGGCGAGCGGCCAGGGCGTGCTCGCCGTGGCGCAGCAGCCCTTGCCGGACCAGCCAGCCGACGTTCGCCCACGACGGACCGCGCCAGTAGCGGCCCGGGTCGAAGTCCGGCGCGGTCAGGTCGTGGCTCGGGACGCCGTGCACGCTCCCGAGCCGGAACCGGGGGCCGGTGGCCGTCGCCAGCAGGGCCGGGGCGACGGCCAGGTCCGGCAGCAGCAGGGGGAGCAGGCCCGCGCACGTGTGGGCGCGGGTCAGCGCACCGGTCCGGACGTCACGGGCGAAGAAGAAGCCGTTGTTCCACAAAGTTTCCTGCATCGCCTTCGCGACGCGTGCGGCGGACTCGCGATGGGTGGCGGCGGCCGCGGGCAGGCCCAGCGCGTCGGCGATCTCGGCCAGCGCCAGTTCGGCGTCGGCCAGGATCGCGTTGAAGCCGGGGTCTTCCACGACGAAGTCGCCGAAACCCTGGTAGCCGCGGTCCCGGTAGTCCGCGGCGAGCCGGACGTACCGGCCGTAGTCCTCGTCGCTCGGCCGGTCGGCCACGGCGCCGTGCTGCAGGTCGCGGCGGACGAACCCGGCCGACGGCGTGACGAGCGCGAGCGGGCCGTCCCAGGCCGGGCTGTTGTCCATCCCGGACTCCCACGGGTGCACGATCGCCGCGAGGCCGTGCCCGCCGGCGTCCCGCGAACCGCGCAGGTATTCGTGCCAGGCCCGCAGCTTCGGGTACAGGGTGGCGAGGAACGTCCGGTCGGGTTCGGCCTCGTGCACCGCCAGTACCGCCCGTGCGTGGACCGGTGGCTGGACCAGCCCCGACGTCCGACGCGCGCGCCAGAAGTCCGGGCCGGGGAAGTACGCCTCGGGCGGGGTGTCCGGGTTGAAGAGGATGTGCGGGACGCGGCCGTCGCGCCACTGCGCGGAGAACAGCGTCAGCAGCTCGCGCCGGGCGCGCGCGGGCGACCGGCGCCGCAGGCCGATCGCGATGAACGCCGAATCCCAGCTCCACTGGTGCGGGTAGAGCGAGCGCGAGGGCACGGTCGACGAGCCGAGCCAGTTGCCGTCCAGGACGGCCGTGGCCCGCTCCCGTGTTACGTCCATATGTCCAATCTATCTCCGACTTGTGTATTGTCAATGGACAAAAGTGCGAGGGAGCGAGATGACGACCAGCGCCGGCGAGCTGTTGCAGTTGGTCAGGACCGGGCAAGCGACCACGCGGAAAGCCCTGCTCGCGCGCACCGGGCTGTCGCGCACGACGCTCACCGCGCGGCTGGACCGGCTCTTGGCGGCCGGCCTGCTGACCGAGGGCGGCCACGAGGACTCGACCGGCGGCCGGCCGGCCCGGCACCTGCGGTTCGACGACCGGCACGCCGTCGTCCTCGCCGCGAGCGTCGACACGATGCACGCCGAGGCCGCGCTCACGGACCTGGCGGGACGGCGGCTGGCCCACCGCGCGGGCGACCTGCGCGTCGCCGACGGGCCGGAGCCGGTGCTCGGCCGGATCGCGGAGTGGTTCGGGGACATGCTGGCCGGGGTGGACCGGCCGGTGTGCGGCGTGGGCATTTCTGTGCCGGGCCCGGTCGAACCCGGGCGCGGTCGCGTCACGCAGCCGCCGATCATGCCCGGCTGGGACGGCTACCCGATCGACGCCCATCTCGAGGCCCGGTTTAAAGCCCCGGTGCTGGTCGACAACGACGCGAACCTGATGGCGCTGGGCGAGCACCGCGCCCGCCACCCGGACACGGCCGCGCTGGTCGTGGTCAAGGCGTCCACCGGGATCGGCGCCGGCCTGGTGATCGGCGGCGAGGTGTACCGCGGGGTCGACGGCGGCGCGGGCGACATCGGGCACGTCCGGCTGCCCGGCCACGAGGACGCGCGCTGCCTGTGCGGCTCGCTCGGCTGCCTGGCGGCGGTCGCCGGCGGCGGCGCGCTGGCCGCGCGGCTGACCGAGCTGGGCCTGCCGACGACGTCGGGCTCGGGCGTCCGTTCGCGCATCCTGGCGGGCGAACCCGAGGCGGTGCGCCTGGCCGAGGCCGCCGGGCGGCAGGTGGGGGAGGTCCTCGCGACGCTGGTCTGCGTGGTCAACCCGGGGGTGCTGGTGATCGCCGGCGACCTCGCCGAGCCGCATTTCGTGGCCGGCGTCCGCGAGGTGCTCTACCGGCGGGCGCTCCCGCGCTCGACGCAGAACCTGCGCGTCGAAATCGGCGGTCGCGGCGAAGCTCTGGGCGGGGCGGTGGCGATGGTCGTCGAGACGGAGTTCGCGCCGGCCGCGGTCGACCGGCGGCTCGAAGCGCGCTCCTGACGGCCGAACTACCGCCACCCCGCGGACTGTCCCGAGTGGACGGAGCAACCGACTTTCGTAGGTGGTGGCCGCCCGGTCCCGGTGTTCCGCAATACGCCAGCAAACCGGACTTACCTCTCATCGGGGAGCATTCCTCGCGTAATCCGAGTGACAAATCGGATTTCCGTACCACGCGCGGGAACCCGTGAATTCGCGACCAGATAACGGTTCCGCAAGTACTTCCCTGCGAGCGGAACGCCGATCTACTCTCGTCCGGTGTTCCAGGCCCATTTACTGGGGGCCGCTTCGAAGAGGGAGATTTCTGTGCGAAGAAGCTCCACCCTGCTCCTTTCGCTCGCGGTGGTGGGTGGCCTGACCGGCGCCCTGCCGGCGACGGCGTCCGCGCAGGGGCGTCAGGACATTCCGCAGTCGCACCCGTTGTGGGCGAACGCGCAGGCGAAGGTCGCCGACACGGCGCCCGCGTCCAAGCTGAGCTTCCGGGTCTACCTGAACCAGCGCGACAACGCCGGCGCCGAGGCGCTGGCGCAGGCCGTGTCCGACCCGGACAGCAAGACCTACCGGCAGTACCTCAGCCCGGACCAGGTGCGGGACCGGTTCGCCGCCAGTGACGCGACGGTCAACGCCGTCAAGTCGTGGCTGACCGGCAGCGGGTTCAGCGTCGGGGACGTCCCGTCGAACCGCGCCTACGTCGAGGCCACCGGCACCGCCGGCCAGACGCAGAACGCCTTCGGCGTCAAGCTGGGCAAGTACCAGGTCAAGGGCCAGACCCTCCGCGCCGCCGACAAGAACCTGTCGGTGCCCGCGAACCTGGCCGCCGACGTGCTCGGCGTCGTCGGGGTCGACCAGGCGACCAACCTGTTCAAGCCGGACCACGCCACCGGCTCCGGGACGCCGTCCGACGTCGCCCCCGGCCCCGGCTTCCGCAACGCGAAGCCGTGCAGCGCGTACTACGGCGAGAAGGTCGACACCACCGACCCCGCCTACAACGGCAAGCACCTGCCGTACGCGCCCTGCGGTTACACCCCGGCGCAGCTGCGGTCGGCCTACGGCGTCGACAAGGTCGGGGCGGACGGCAAGGGCACCACGATCGCCATCGTGGACGCGTTCGCCTCGCCGACCATCTACTCCGACGCGAGCACCTACGCGAAGAAGAACGACCCGCAGCACCCGCTGAAGCAGAGCCAGTTCTCGCAGCACATCTTCCCGGCGAACCCGGTCCTCGAGCCGCCGGACCAGTGTGACGCGGCGGGCTGGTACGGCGAGGAGACCCTCGACGTCGAGGCCGCCCACGGTCTCGCGCCGGGCGCGAACATCCTGTACGTCGGCGGGGAGTCCTGCGAGGACAACGCCCTCGACGTGGCGCTGAACTACGTGATCGCCGGCCACAAGGCCGACATCGTGTCGAACTCCTACGGCGACACCGGCGAAGACATCCCGGCCGACGAGGTCAAGGTCTTCAACCAGATCTCGCTGCAGGCGGTGCTCGAGGGCATCGGCGTCTACTTCTCCTCGGGCGACAACGGTGACGAGGTCGCGCGCCTCGGCACGCCGTCGCCGGACTTCTCCGCCTCCGCGCCGTGGATCACCGCGGTCGGCGGCACGTCCATCGCGATCGGCAAGGACGGCAAGCGGATCTTCGAGACCGGCTGGGAGACCAGCAAGTCCTCGCTGACCAACGGCGTCTACGGCCCGGCGGCCTACACCAGCGGTTCCGGTGGCGGCACGAGCCGGCTGTTCGCGCAGCCCTTCTACCAGAAGGGTGTCGTCCCGGACGCGCTGGCGAAGAAGAACCAGACGGGCAACAACAAGGGCCGGGTCGTCCCCGACATCTCCGCGGTCGGTGACCCGAACACCGGCTTCCTGGTCGGCCAGACGCAGACCTTCCCGGACGGCGCCTACTACGACCAGTACCGGATCGGCGGCACGAGCCTCGCGTCGCCGGTGTTCGCCGGCATCATGGCGGTGGCCGACAGCTTCGACCACTTCCACCACGGCTTCATCAACCCCGTGATCTACAAGCTGACCTCCCGCACCCCGGCGATCAGCGACGTGAAGCACGTGGACGCCGCCGTGGAGCGCGTCGACTACGCGAACTCGGTCGACGCTTCGGACGGCCTGCTCACCTCGGTGCGCACGCTCGACTACCAGGGTCTGACCATCCACACGACCCCGGGCTACGACGACGTGACGGGTCTCGGCACGCCCAACGGGCTGCTGTTCCTCCTGCTCGTCTAGTTTCGATGTCCGTGAAGGCCTCTTTACCGGCGCAAGACGGCCGGTAAAGAGGCCTTCACGGCTTTTCGGCGACCAGGGGGATGACCGCCCGGACGGTGGTGCCGCCGGCGCCGCTCGCGACGGCCAGCTCGCCGCCCAGCGCCTCGACCCGGTCGCGCAGGCCCGCCAGGCCGGAGCCGCCGTCGAGGGACGCGCCGCCGACGCCGGTGTCCCGCACCTCGACCCGCAGCTCGGCGCCCGCCACCGCGATCCGCACGTCCACGGAATCGGTCTGCGCGTGCTTCAACGCGTTCGTCAGCGCCTCCGACGTCACGAAGTACGCCGTCGCCTCGACCGCCGCGTCCAGGCGGGGGACCTCGCCGACCGTCAGGGCGACCTCCATCGGGATGCGGTCGGCCAGCGAGCGCACCGCCGCCGCCAGCCCCGCCTCCGTGAGGATCGCCGGGCGGATGCCGCGGGCCAGCTCGCGCAGCTCGGTGATCGCCCGCTGCAGCTCGTCGACCGTGCCGGAGAGCAGCGCCCGGACCTCCGCCGGCAGCGACCCGCCGTACCGCCGGTCGGCCATCCGCAGCAGCAGCACCACGCTGACCAGCCGCTGCTGGGCGCCGTCGTGCAGGTCGCGTTCCACGCGGCGGCGCTCCTCGTCGCCGGCCGCGACCAGCCGCGCCCGCGACGCCCGCACCTCGGCCAGCCGCTGCTCCAGCTCCGCCGTCAGCCGCTGGTTGTCCAGCACCAGCCCGGCCGCCGCGTTCAGCGCGTCGATCGACCGGCTGTCCTTCCACACCTCGTCGTCCTGCACCAGCGCCGCCAGCCCGGTGCCGTCGCGCTCCAGCAGCAGCCGGATCATCTCGGCGTTGCCGACCCGGGCACGCAGCACGCCGGCCAGGAACGCCAGCGGCCACAGGCAGAACAGCACCCGGTAGGCCTGCAGCAGTGGCTCCGACAGCGGGTGCCCGTCGCCGAGCGCCGTGCCGACCCCCGACGCGAGCGCGCCGGACAGCGCGATCGCGATGACCGGCGACAGCAGCCGCCGCTGCGGCAGCCGGCCGGTCAGCCACCGGTAGAGCAGCACGACGACGACCCCGGCGCTGATCGCCGTAGCGCCCAGCTCCAGCGCGCGGTCGGCGAAGGCGCCGTCGCGCGGATCGGCCGAGATCGCCAAGAGGTCGCGGGGTTCGTCGGTGAACAGCAGCCCGACCACGCCGATGCCGAGGACCACCAGGTACGCCGCGGCGACGAGCACCCGCTCCCACCGCGAACGGAGCCGGCCGTGCGGGAAGGCGAGCACGAGGTGCGCGATCACCGGGCTGGCCGCGGCGCGCAGCGGCACGGCGATCGTGTAGAGCACCGGGTCCCGGGTGAACTGCAGGTCTTCGAGGAACACCGCGACGCCGGCGAGCGCGATCAGCACGCCGATCGGGTTGGCCGGGCGCCGCACGTGCGCGACCGCGCCGGCGAACAGGAACAGGAACCCGGTCGCGGTGCTGAGCACCGTGTCGAGCGCGGAGTGGGTGCCTTCGCCCGCCTTCAGCGTCAACGCGGTGACGCCGAGCGCGAAACCGGCCGTGAGCAGGCCGGTCATCGCGAGCGTCCGCGGGTGCTGCACCACGCAACCCTCCCGGTGTGCCTCGCGGGGTGATCCTTACGGGTGTGTGAAGCGGTCCGGCAACGGCTAACCGTGATTCGCCCGTTCGGGCCGTCGCGTTACACCACGCGGCCGCGCTTTAGGGTGATCCTGACAGGAGGCGGCACATGAGCGGACTGGGTGCGGAGGTCTTCGGCGGGCGCATGCCCACCGGAGGCCGTGACCTGGCGATCGAGACCCACGGAATCGCACCGGTTCCCGAGGGCAACCGGTTCGGGCGGCCGTGGCGCCTGTTCAGCGTGTGGTTCGCGCCGAACCTGACGATGACGGCGGTGTTCACCGGCACGCTCGCCGCGTCGTACGGCCTCGGGTTCTGGACGGGCCTGGCCGCGATGCTCGCCGGCACGGTGCTCGGGTCGCTGCCGGTGGCGTACCTCTCCACCTGGGGACCGCGCACCGGCACCGGCCAGCTGCCGCTCGCCCGGCTGCCCTTCGGCGGCGGCGTCGTGCTGCCGGGGCTCGTCCAGTGGCTCGGCTCGATCGCCTGGGACGCGCTGGTCGGCCTGTTCGGCGGCGAGGCGCTCACCGAGCTGACCGGGCTGCCGTTCTGGGCCGCCGTGCTGATCGTGCTGGTGCTGCAGTGCGCGCTCGGCGTGTTCGGCTACGCGCTGATCCACCGGGTGCAGGCGGTGATGAGCGTGCTGCTGGTGCTCGCGTTCGCCGCGCTCGCCGTGAAGGTCCTTTCCGGACACTCGATCGCGACCGCCGACACGGCCTCGGGCGCCGACCTGGCGGGCAGTGTCGTGCTGTTCACGACGATCACGTTGTCGCTGGCGATCTCGTGGGCGCCCTACGCGTCGGACTTCAGCCGTTACCTGCCCGCTTCGACATCCTCGCGAAGCGTCTTCTGGGCGACGCTGCTCGGTCTCGTAGTTTCGTACACGATCGGCGAAACCCTGGGGCTCGCGCTGGGGTCGTCGCTGGGCCGGCAGACGGCGCCCGGGGTCGCCGCCTTGCTCGGCGGCGGGTTCCTGGGCGCGCTGGCGCTGGCGGTGATCGCGCTCGCGGCGGTGTCGTCGAACGCGATGAACGACTACAGCGGCTCGCTGGCCCTGCAGACCGTCGGCGTCCGGCTGCGGCGCCCGGTGTCGGCGGTGGTCGTCACGGTGGTCGCGTTCGCGCTGATCCTCTGGATGCACAGCGGCGACCTGTCGGCCAAGTTCCAGAACGTGCTGCTGTTCGTCAGCTACTGGATCCCGCCGTTTCTCGGCGTCGTCATCCCGGACTGGCTCGCGCGGACCCGCGGCGGGCGGCGCGTGGACGTCCTGGCGTCGACGTCCGTGCGCCCCTGGGCGGCGCTCGTGGCTTTCGTGGTGGGGTTCGCGGCGGCGGTGCCGTTCATGAACACGTCCCTCTACACGGGACCGGTCGCGTCCGCGCTGCACGGCGCGGATCTCGCGTACTACGTCGGGCTCGTCGTTTCGCTGGCAGCGTACCTGCTGCTCCGGCGCCGGGTTGACCTCGAGTAATGTAGAGGTTCGACGATGGCGTGGTACCCCTCGAAGGAGGAACCATGCCAACCGCACTCGTCACCGGTGCGTCCGCGGGCCTGGGCCGAGCCCTGGCCGCCGCCCTGGTGAGTCGCAAGTGGACAGTGGTCGGCGACGGCCGCGACCCGGCCGCGCTTTCGGCCGCCGCCCGGGAGATCGGCTTCACGGCCATCCCGGGCGACGTCGCCGACCCGGCCCACCGCGCCGCGCTCGCCGACGCCTGTCCTTCCCTTGACCTGCTCGTCAACAACGCCAGTTCCCTGGGCGTCAGCCCGCTGCCGCCCTTGGCGAGCTATCCCTTGGCGGAGCTGGAAAACGTCTACCGCGTGAACGTCTTCGCGCCGCTGGCCCTGACGCAGCTGCTGCTGCCCGCGCTTTCCCGAGGTGTGCTCATCAACGTCAGCTCGGACGCCGCCGTCGAAGCGTACGAAGGCTGGGGCGGCTACGGCTCGGCGAAGGCCGCGCTCGACCAGGTGACGGCCGTGCTCGGCGCGGAGCACCCGGACCTGGCGGTGTACGCGGTCGACCCGGGCGACCTGCGCACGGCGATGCACCAGCGCGCGTTCCCGGGCGAGGACATCTCGGACCGGCCGCTGCCGTCGTCCGCGGTCCCGGCGTTCCTCCGGTTGCTGGACGAGCGTCCACCCAGCGGCCGCTACCGGGCCGCGGATCTCCTGGTGAGCGCATGAACATCCGGTTCGACCTGCCCGACGGGCTGTCGGCGTCGGCCCCACCGGAGGCGCGCGGCCTGGCGCGGGACGAGGTCCGCCTGCTGGTCGCTTCGCCTTCGGGTGTCCAGCACACGGTGTTCTCTTCGCTGGGTTCGCACCTTCGTCCCGGGGACCTGCTGGTGGTGAACACATCGGGGACGCTGCCGGCGGCGGTGGACGCGGTGCGAGGTGGCCGTCCGGTCGTCGTCCACTTCTCGACGGCGCTCGACGACGGCGCCTGGGTCGTCGAGCTGCGGGCGTCCGGCGGGCCGTTGCGCGACGGCCGGGCGGGGGAGCGGCTGGACCTGCCCGGGGGCGCGTCGCTGACTTTGCTGGCCCCGGCGGCTCGCGGTGACTCGCGGTTGTGGCGGGCGGCGGTGTCGGTGGAGGGCTCGGTCATGGGCTTCTTGGCCGCGGCGGGCCGTCCGATCCGCTACGGGTACGTGCCGCGGGCGTGGCCGCTGTCGGACTACCAGACGGTGTTCGCTCGCGAGCCGGGCAGCGCGGAGATGCCCTCGGCGGCCCGGCCGTTCACGGAGTCCCTGGTGACCCGCCTGGTCACGGACGGCGTGCTGTTCGCACCGCTGGTGCTGCACACGGGGGTGTCCTCACCGGAGGCGGGCGAGCCACCGCAGGCGGAGCGTTTCCGGGTACCGCCGACAACGGCGGCGCTGGTGTCGTGGGTCCGTTCCCGAGGGGGCCGCGTGATCGCGGTGGGGACGACGGCGGCCCGGGCGCTGGAGTCCGCGCTTCCCGCCGGAGTGGCGGAGGGCTGGACGAACCTGGTCCTGGGCCCGGACCGCCCGGCGCGGGTGGTGGACGGAATAGTGACGGGCCTGCACGCACCGGACGCATCCCACCTGCTGCTGCTGGAGGCGGTGGCGGGCCGCGATCTGGTCCAGCGCGCTTACGACGCGGCGGTGGAGCGCCGGTACTTGTGGCACGAGTTCGGCGACGTGTCGCTGCTGCTGCGCCGCTGAGCGGGGGTCCTCATCGCGCCCAGAGCAGCCCCCGCCCTCTCCGGGGGTCCGGCCCCGCATCCAGTGTATCGGGACCGGCCGACGAAAAGCCGTAAAAGCCGTGGCCCGGGCCTGCTTGTCCACATCAGGCCCGGGCTGTGGACAACTCAGGCCGCCGGCGCACCGAACGCCGCTTTGGGTGCGTGGGGCGCACCGACGCCGCTTTGGGTGCGTGAGGCGCACCGAATGCCACTTTGGGTGCGTCAGACGCACCGAACGCCACACCCGGTCCCTAGTGACGCACCGGCTCCGAGCGCCGTCGCGACCGGAGGACCCCGGCCAGCGACACCACCGCGATCCCGAGCCCGACCCCCGTCACGATCGACGCCACCAGGCTCGCCTCGCCCGTGACCAGGCCGAACGCCCCGCCCAGGTACACCGGGATGCTCACCGCCACCGGCAGCCAGTTCCGCAAGGAAAAGGCGCGGTCGGAAGCCAGCCACAGCACCAGCGTCACCGCCGCCCCGGTGAACACCGGGATCGCCCAGACCACCAGGCTCGTCACCGTGTCCATGCCGAGTGACCTGAACCACTCGAACGTCGCCTGACCCATTCCGATGAACAGCACGACCAGCGCCACGCGGACGCCGGTGGCTCCCTGGCCCCGTCGGCTCGTCATGTTCCCTCCCGAATCCGTCGTCACCTGTACCACGTTCGGGTGACGCGACGGGTTGCCCGAACCGCCCATGCGTTTCAGATGCCGGGAACATCTCGCGTCCACGGTGCGCAGCCCGCATGCTCGTCCGGCACCAACGAGCGAGGACGAGCAGGCCCCTAGGCGCACCAGGTCGCCGATGTCAAGGAATCTCAGCCGATTTCCCGAGATGCGGATGGCTATGCGCCCTAGTGGGTGACCGTGCGAACCTCCCCCCGACACCGACCCCCGAAAGGCGACGCTGACGTGCGCACCCACCACAGAACCCGCTTCCTGGCCTCGGCGCTCGCCGCCCTGACCGTCGTGGGCGTGCTCGCGGGCTGTTCCCGCGCCGCGGAACCCGCCGCCGCCCCGGCCGCGAACCAGGGGTCCGCCGGCGAAGTGCGGATCGGGTACTTCCCGAACGTCACCCACGCGCCCGCGCTGATCGGTGTCAAGAAGGACTTCTTCAAGCAAGAGCTCGGCTCGACCAAACTCACCACCCAGACCTTCAACGCCGGCCCCGACGAGGTCAACGCACTGCTGGGCAACTCGCTCGACATCGCCTACATCGGCTCGGGCCCGGCGATCAACGCCTTCACCAAGTCCAAGGGCACCATCCAGCTGGTCTCGGGCGCCGTCTCGGGCGGCGCGCAGCTGGTCGTCAAGCCGGACATCACCAGCGTCGAGGGGCTCAAGGGCAAGACGATCGCCACGCCGCAGCTGGCCAACACCCAGGACGTCGCGCTCAAGAAGTTCCTCGCCGGCAAGCAGCTGACCGACCAGGTCAAGATCACCAACCTGGACAACTCGAAGACGCTCGACGCCTTCAAGAAGGGCGAGCTCGACGGCGGCTGGCTGCCCGAGCCGTGGTCGTCGCGGCTGGTGCTCGACGCCGGCGCGAAGGTCCTGGTCGACGAGAAGACCCTGTGGCCGGACGGGCGCTTCCCGACCACCGTCGTCATCGTGCGCAGCGAGTTCCTGCAGCAGCACCCGGACACCGTCAAGGCCGTCCTGAAGGGCCAGCTGGCCGCGATCGACTGGGCGAAGGCCAACCCGGCGGACGCGAAGACCGTGGTCAACGGCGCCCTCAAGGAACTGGCCGGCAGCAGCCTGAGCCAGGGAGTGATCGACCGCGCGTTCTCCGGCATCGAACTGACCACCGACCCGATCCCGGCGGAGTTCCCGCAGCTCGCGCAGGACTCGGTGACCGCCGGGGTGGTGAAGTCGGCGGTAGCGTTGAAGGGCTTCGCCGACTTCGGTCCGCTGAACGCGGTCCTGCAGGAGAAGAACCAGCCCGCCGTGAACGCGCCCGAACTCGCCAAGTGATCCCGAGAGGCAGCCAGCGATGACCACGACCCTCCCGACCGGCCGGAGCAGCTTCACCGGCGCGACCGCGGTCCGGCTCGACGGTGTCGGCAAGGCGTTCGGCCCGGCCGGCCGCGCGGTCGTCGCGCTCGACGGCGTCGACCTCACGGTCGCGCCCGGCGAGTTCGTCTGCCTGCTCGGCGCGTCGGGCTGCGGCAAGAGCACGCTGCTGAACCTGGTCGCGGGGCTGGACGCGCCGTCGGCGGGGAAGATCACGCTGAACACGTCGCGGCCCGCGGTCATGTTCCAGGAAGCCGCGCTGATGCCGTGGCTGACCGCGGCCCGCAACGTCGAGCTGCCGCTGCGGCTGGCCGGCTTCGGGCGCGCCGAGCGCCGGGAGAAGGCCGCCGAGCTGCTGGAGCTCGTCCGGCTGAACGGCGCGGGCGGCAAGCGGCCGCACGAGCTGTCCGGCGGGATGCGGCAGCGGGTCGCGCTGGCCCGCGCGCTGGCCGCGACCCTGCGCGTCGGCGGCGACCCGGAGCAGGCGCTGCTGCTGATGGACGAGCCGTTCGCCGCGCTCGACGCCATCACCCGCGACGTCCTGCAGGGCGAGCTGCTGCGCGTCTACCGCAGCACCGGCACGTCGGTGCTGTTCGTGACCCACGACGTGCGCGAGGCCGTCCGGCTCGGGCAGCGCGTCGTGCTGCTGTCGTCGCGGCCGGGCAAGGTCGTGCGCGAGTGGACGGACGTCCCGCTGGCCGACGGCGAGGAGCTGACCGAAGAGATCACCGGGCACCTGCGAGAGGTGATCAGCACCCATGCCGCAGCTTGACCAAGCCGGGGAACCCGACCTCGACGCGGTCGGCGCCGGTCTGGACTCGCTCGACGCGCCGGTCGGCGAGCGCCGCCCGAGCTTCTGGAAGCGGTTCGCGTGGGGCTTCCTGCCGCCGGTGCTCGCGCTCGTCCTGCTGATCGTCGTCTGGCAGGTCCTCTGGGCGGCGGCGTTCTGGTCGGAAGCGCAACTGCCCGCGCCCATCGCGGTGTGGGACGAGTTCTGGAGCCGCGTCGCCGACGGCCAGGTGTTCGGGTTCGTCTGGACGTCGGTCCACCGCGCCGCGCTCGGCTTCCTCGCCGGCGTGCTCATCGGCACGCCGCTGGGCCTGGTCGTGGCGAAGGTCCGCGTGGTGCGGGCGGCGATCGGGCCGCTGCTGTCCGGGCTGCAGAGCCTGCCGTCGGTGGCGTGGGTGCCGGCCGCGATCCTGTGGTTCGGCATCAACGACGGCGCGATCTACTTCGTCGTCCTGCTCGGCTCGGTGCCCTCGATCGCGAACGGCCTGGTGTCCGGCATCGACCAGATCCCGCCGATCCTCCCGCGCGTCGGCCAGGTGATGGGCGCGAACCGGCTCTCGTCGGCCCGGCACATCCTGCTGCCGGCGGCGTTGCCGGGGTTCCTGGCGGGGCTGAAGCAGGGCTGGGCGTTCTCGTGGCGCTCGCTGATGGCGGCGGAGCTGATCGCGCTGTCGCCGCAGCTGGGTGTCGGGCTCGGCGCGTACCTCAACCAGGGCTCGTCGCTGAACAGCATCGAGACGGTGATCGCGGCGATCTTCCTGATCCTGCTGGTCGGCGTGGGGATCGAGCTGCTGGTGTTCCGGCCGCTGGAGCGCGCGGTGCTGCGGGCGCGCGGGCTGACTTCCTCGCTCTAGCCGCTCACTCCACCGCGACTTCGAGCGACAGCTGCTGAAGGAGCTGCAGCACATCAGGTCCGGGCTGGTCCTCTTCGTAAGCCTCGACGACCTTGACGAACCCCAGCAGCACGCCGCGCAGGATCGCCTCCTGGCGCCGGGCCAGCTCGTCGACGGCCTGCTTGACGACGTCCTGGACCTCGGCCGCGTACTCCGGTGGCACCGCCGAGTCCGCGGTCAACGTGAAGTCGAGAGCGCCTTCGAGCAGTTCGGGGTAGCCGCTCGAGCCGGCTTCGTCGCCGTCGCCCTGCAGGTTCAGGCGGAGCCGGTAGACCGACGCCAGCAGGCCGATGCCGGTCTGCACGAGGTCCGTGTCGTCCATGCCGAGAGCATCGCACGCGATCCGCGGCCGCGCCGCGTGCCGGGACGGCAGAACCCCGGACGAAGACGCCCGGGGTCCTGTCGGTACGAACTCAGCGACCGCGGCGGGCACCCGCGCGGGTGCCGGACGAGAAGGCCGCCGCGCCGCCGGAGCCCGAGCGGCGGTTGGCCACGGCCGGAGCCCCCGAGCGGGCCGATCCGCCCGAAGCGGCGGGTGCGCCGGACCGTCGCGAGCCGCCCGAAGCAGCTGCGGCGCCGGAGCGTCGCGAACCGCCCGAAGCGGCCCCCGACCGGCGGCCGCCGGACTTCTCGGCGGCAGCCGAGCGCGACTCCTGGCTGTTGGCGCGGGCTCGCTGCCCGCCCCGGTTCTCCTTCGGCGTGGCGGGAGCGCCGCGCCGGCCACGGCCCCCGCCCGGCGCCTGGCCGGTGGCGGAAACCTTCTTCGGCCGGTCATCCACCGGCGGCCGCTTCGGCGACGCGGTGAACGAACGCTCGCCCGGGGCCAGCTCCGCCAGCAGCGGGTGACCCGGGCCGAGCTGGGTCGTCGTCGGCTTGATGCCCGCCTTGCGCGTCAGGTCGCGCACGTCGCGGACCTGCGCGTCCGTCATCAGCGTCACGACCGTGCCCGACGCACCGGCGCGCGCCGTGCGGCCCGAGCGGTGCAGGTAGGCCTTGTGCTCCACCGGCGGGTCGGCGTGGATGACCAGCCGGACGTCGTCGACGTGGATGCCGCGGGCCGCGATGTCCGTGGCGACCAGCGTCTTCGCCGCGCCCGACGAGAACGCCTCGAGGTTGCGCGTGCGCGCGTTCTGGCCGAGGTTGCCGTGCAGCTCCACCGCCGGCACGCCGGACGCCACGAGCTTGCGCGTCAGCGCCTTCGCGCGGCTCTTCGTCCGGGTGAACACCAGGGTGCGGCCCGGCGCGGCGGTCAGGTCGACCAGCACCGGCAGCCGGTGGGTCTCCTCGAGGTGCAGGACGTGGTGCTCCATCGTCGACACCGGCGACTGCGCCGAGTCGACGCTGTGCGTGATCGGGTCGGTCATGAAGCGCTTGACCAGCACGTCGACGCCGTTGTCCAGCGTCGCGGAGAACAGCATCCGCTGCCCGCGCGACGGCGTCTGGTCCATGATCCGGCGCACCTCGGGCAGGAAGCCCAGGTCGGCCATGTGGTCGGCCTCGTCGAGGACGGTGATCTCGATGGCGTCGAGCTTCACGTGCCCGGAGCGCATGTGGTCGGCGAGCCGGCCGGGGCAGGCGACGACGATGTCGACGCCGTCGCGCAGCCGGGTGATCTGCGGGTTCGCGCTGACCCCGCCGAAGATGGTGGTCGTCTTGAGGCCCAGCGGCTTGGCCAGCGGCAGGATGGACGCCTCGATCTGCGTCGCCAGCTCACGGGTCGGCGCCAGGATCAGCGCGCGCGGACGGCCCGGCTTGCGCCGCGTCGGGCCCGCCGAGAGGCGGGCCAGCAGGGGCAGCACGAAGCCGTAGGTCTTCCCGGAGCCGGTCCGGCCGCGGCCGAGCACGTCGCGCCCGGCGAGGGTGTGCGGCAGGGTCGCCGCCTGGATGGGGAAGGGCTCGGTGACGCCCTGGATGACCAGCGCGTCCACCAGCGTGGTGGGCAGGCCGAGTTCAGCGAAAGTGCTCATAGGTGCGTGTGGGCGCGCTCGACGCCCTGGTCTCCATAACGTGAGAAGGGTTGTCCTGCCCGGCGCAGACCGACGTACGGCCGCGGCGCGTGGTAGTCGACAACAGCAGCGGGCCGAGGCAGAACTGAGCGGCCCGCATGATCAGTGTACCGAACGGGAGTGACGTACCCCCAGTGAGATTGCCCGCACTCTAGGGGGCTTGCTAAGTTACCGGTCAGTAATCGAGGAGGAGCGTCCATGCTGCTGAACCCGCACGAGTACGACCCGAGCCACTTCGACGCCGAGACGCGCCGGTTGCTCCGGGCCACCATCGACTGGTTCGAGCAGCGCGGGAAGGCGAAGCTCGTCGAGGACTACCACGACCGCACCTTCTACGCGGACTTCCTGGAGTTCGCGGGCAAGGAAGGCCTCTTCTCGACCTTCCTGACGCCCGCCGCGAACGCCGGCGGCCACCCGGACAAGCGCTGGGACACCGCCCGCGTCGCCGCGCTGTCGGAAATCCTCGGCTTCTACGGCTTGAACTACTGGTACCCGTGGCAGGTCACGATCCTCGGGCTCGGCCCGGTGTGGCAGAGCGGCAACTCCGCGGCGCGCGAGCGCGCGGCGGCCGCCCTCGACGCCGGCGGCGTCGGCGCGTTCGGTCTGTCCGAAAAGGACCACGGCGCCGACATCTACTCCTCCGACCTGGTGCTCACGAAGGACGGCGACGGCTACCGCGCCACCGGCTCGAAGTACTACATCGGCAACGGCAACTGCGCGCGCACGGTGTCGGTCTTCGGCCGCATCGACGGCGTCGAGGGCCCGGACCAGTACGTCTTCTTCTACGCCGACTCCGAGCACCCGAACTACCACGTGGTCAAGAACGTCGTGCCGTCGCAGATGTACGTCGCCGAGTTCCGGCTCGAGGACTACCCGGTGCACGCCGACGACATCCTGCACGTCGGCGCCGAAGCCTTCAGCGCCGCGCTGAACACCGTCAACATCGGCAAGTTCAACCTCTGCTTCGGCGGCATCGGCATGGCGACGCACTCGCTGTACGAGGCCATCACGCACGCGCACAACCGGGTGCTCTATCGAGCTGCCGTGACGGACTTCCCGCACGTGCGCCGCGAGTTCGTCGAGGCCTACGCGCGGCTGACCGCGATGAAGCTGTTCTCCGACCGCGCGGTCGACTACTTCCGCAGCGCGAACCCCGAAGACCGCCGTTACCTGCTGTTCAACCCGATCACCAAGATGAAGGTGACCACCGAGGCGCAGAAGGTGATCGGCCTGGTCGCCGACGTCGTGGCGGCCAAGGGCTTCGAAGCCGACACCTACCTGGCGATGTCGAAGAACGACATCGACGGCCTGCCCAAGCTCGAAGGCACGGTGGCGGTGAACCTCGCGCTGATCGCGAAGTTCATGCCCGCCTACCTCTTCGCGCCGCAGGAGTACGCGCCGGTCCCGACGCGCACCGACGCCGCGGACGACGAGTTCCTCTTCCGCCAGGGCCCGGCGCGCGGCCTGTCGAAGGTCCGGTTCCACGACTGGAAGACCGCGTACGCGCAGGCCTCGCACATCCCCAACGTCGCCTTGTTCGCCGAACAGGCCGGCTACCTGGTCAAGCTGCTGACGGAGGCCGCGCCGGACGAGGCCCAGCAGGCCGACCTCGACTTCGGGCTCGCGCTGACCGAGCTGTTCACGCTCATCGTGTACGGGCAGCTGATCCTGGAGCAGGCCGAAATCACCGGCCTGGACACTGAGGTCGTCGACCAGATCTTCGCCGTGCTGGTGCAGGACTTCAGCGCCGCGGCGGTCGACCTCAACGGCAAGGCGAGCTCGACCGACGCCCAGCAGGCGATCGCGCTGGCCGCGCTGCGCAAGCCGGTGGTGGACGCCGAACGCTTCGAGAACGTGTGGACGCGCGTCCGCGACCTTTCCGGGGTCTACGCTATGCACCCGTGATGGCCAAGGAGTACCGGCTCGGCGTGACGCGCAAGGCCGCGAACGTCGCCGTGAAGGCGTTGCTGGAGCGCGGGATCCCGATCACCGGGGGCACCGGCTTCCTGCTGACCACGCGCGGGCGGCGCACCGGAGCGGACCGGACCACGCCGGTCAACGTCCTCGAAGTCGACGGCGAGCGCTGGCTCGTCTCGCCGTACGGGCAGGTCGGCTGGGTGCACAACCTGCGCGCCGAGGCGACCGCCCGGCTCCGGCGCGGCCGCAGGCGCGAGACGTGGGCGGTCGAGGAGGCCGACGCCGCCACGGCCGGGCCGGTGCTGCGCGCGTACGTCCGCAAGATCCCCGTGACGGCGCCGTTCTTCGACGCCAAGCTCACCGACCCCGCCGAAGCCTTCGCCGCGGAAGCCGATCGACACCCGGTCTTCCGGTTGGCAAGATCGCCAGGGTGAACCGAGAGCGGGCAGCGGAGCTGATCTGGGACGCGTGGCAGACCGGGAAGCGCCTCGACGGGCTGCCGGCCGACGCCCGCCCGCGTGACCTCGCCGAGGGCATGGCCGCGCAGGCGGCGCTCGCCGAGCTGGCCGGGCCGGTGTCCGGCTGGAAGATCGCCGCGACCACCGCGTACGCCCGCCAGTACCTCGACGTCCCCGGCCCGCTGCCGGGGGTGATGTTCGAGCGGTTCCGCCACGCCGAGGGGGAGCCGGTGCCGGCCGACACCATGACCATGGGCGTCGCCGAACCCGAGTTCGCCTTCCGGCTCAAGGCCGACCCGGGGTTGTCGCCGTCGCTGGCCGCGGTGCTCGACGCCGTCGACACGATGTTCCTCGCGCTGGAGATGCCGGACAGCCGCTACACCGACCACCAGCACGCGGGCGGGCCGCAGCTGCTGGCCGACGTCGCGTGCGCGGGCCGGTTCGTCGAGGGGCGGGCGGTGCCGGGCTGGCGCGACCTCGACCTGCCGCGGCAGGCGGTCGTCCTGCACGCCGACGGCGAAGAGTTCTCCCGCGGCAGCGGCAGCCTGGTGCTCGGCGACCCGCGGCTGGCCCTGCACTGGCTGGCGATGGAGCTGTCCCGCCACGGCGGTTCCCTCCGGCCGGGCGACGTCGTCACGACGGGCACGGCGACCCCGCCGTGCCCGATCCACGCCGGCGGGCGCGTGGTGGCCGACTTCGGTGCGCTGGGCAGCGTGGAAGCGCGGTTCGCCGGGGGAGGGTAATTCGGCGGATCCGGGGCTATCGTCGGCGCGTGGGCGAGCGCGGCCGGCCACGGCACCCCGATCGGTTGACCCCCGCCGAGTGGCGGGTGGTCGACGCGGTCCGCCACGGCCTGACGAACGGCGAGATCGCGCGGCGGCGCGGCACGAGCCGGGACGCCGTCAAGTTCCACGTCGGCAACGCGGTCCGCAAGCTCGGCCTGGCCGGGCGGACCGAGCTGCGTGCGTGGCGCGGCGCTCCGGCGGACAGCGCGCTCGCGGGCCGGGTTTCGGAGGAGGCACCGATGCTGGGACCGATCGGGCAGGTTTCGCGGACCGTCGCGGACCTCGGCCGGGCCAAGGCGTTCTACGGCGAGGTGCTGGGCCTTGCGCATCTCTACACGTTCGGGGACTTGGCGTTCTTCGACTGCGACGGCGTCCGGCTGTTCCTCACCGCCGGCGAGCCTCGCGGAGCGGAGTCGGTGCTGTACTTCAGCGTCCCGGACATCAACGCCGCCTACGACGGGCTGCGCTCGAAGGGCATCGAGTTCCTCGGCGCGCCGCACCTGATCTTCCGGCACGAAGCCGGGATCGAGGAGTGGATGGCGTTCTTCACCGACCCCGACGGCCACACCACCGCGATCATGAGCCGGGTCCCGCCTCGCTAGGGTGATCGGGTGCTGACGTTCCGTGCCGGGTTCCTGGCGCTCGCCGCGGTGGTCCTCGCGCTCGACGCGGGGTTCTGGTGGTTCGCGCACGGCCAGCACCAGACGACCGCGCGGATCGGCTTCCTCGTCGCGTTCGTGCTGCTCCTGGCGCTGCTCGCGGCGGCCGCGGGGCTGGTCCGGTGGGAGATCGCGGTCCCGCTGGGCGCGGCGTCGACGTCCGGCTTGTTCTTCGTCGGTGCGGCGGCGATCTTCAGCGTCGGCTTCGGGTTCCTGCTGGCGGCGGTGGTGGAGGCGGCGCTGGTGCGCCGGCTGGTGCTCGACGCTTCCCCGGCGGGCTGGCGCGGCGGAACGGGGCTGATCAGCTCGGCGGCCGCGGTGGTGCCGGGGGTGCTGTTCGCAGTGGGCCTGGTCGCGCTGCGCTGATCGCAGAGAGTGCTTTGCAAAGGAGTCTCTGCGGTCTAGGGTGGGGGCATGACCAAGGAGCGCCGCGCCGAGTCGTCCCACCCGATCGACGCGCGGATGCTCCGGGCGCTGGCCCACCCACTGCGGATGCGCATGATCGACCTGCTGCAGGCGGACGGCCCCGCCACCGCGACCGGGCTGGGGAAGCGGGTCGGCGAAAGCTCCGGCACCACCAGCTGGCACCTGC
Organism: Amycolatopsis sp. cmx-4-37; assembly: GCA_049998055.1. Taxonomy (GTDB): domain Bacteria; phylum Actinomycetota; class Actinomycetes; order Mycobacteriales; family Pseudonocardiaceae; genus Amycolatopsis. Next base: position 366,454 of record JAEBEK010000002.1, read on the forward strand.
GCCTGCTGGCCGAGGCCGGCCTGGTCGAAGAGGACAGCGAACGCGGGAACAAACGCGAACGCTGGTGGCGCTCGGCGCAGAAGACGACACGGATGCGGGCCGCCGACTTCATCGACGACCCGGATCTCGCCGGCCCCTTGGACATGTTCCTGCGGTCCGTGATCGAGCAGCGCTACCGGGCGGAGTCGCAGTTTCTCAGCGAACTGCCGCGGTGGACCGAGCAGTGGTACGACAAGGCCGTTTTCGGCGACGCGAGGTTGTCCCTCACCCCCGAGGAAGCGGCCGCGATGAGCGCCGAGATCGACGAGGTGATCGAGCGCTACCGCCGGGACGCGCGGCCGGGCGACCACAACGTGATCGCGCACTGGTCGGCGTTCCCCTGGCAGGCACAACCCGAGGAACCCGGCACATCGAAGTCCTGAGGGGGATGAGCGTGGTGCATTTTGTGATGGTGGAAGAAGTGGTTCGCGAGCGAGAGACCGAGCTGAGACGGGCGGCGGTTCGGGGGAGTTACCCGGGCCGGGCCGGAACGCGGCGGCAACGCCTCGGCTGGCTCCTGGTCGAAGCGGGTCTGAGACTGGTGGCGAGCCGGGACCGAACGCGACTTGCCGGGTGAGTGCGGCTCAGGTGAGGTCCCGGATGAGTCATGGGGGCAGCCGTACCCCCCCGGCCTTGCCGGAACCGGCCGCGCCCCCGCCACACCCAGGGGGGACGTCCCGGCTCCAGTTTATCGCCGCCCGCTGACGAAATCGGCGGAAAGGCCACAGGCCGGCGGAGTTGTCCACAACTCCGCCGGCCTGTGGGCAACTGAGTCCTACTTGCCGAACCCGGCCCGCCGCAACGCGTCCGCCATGGAGCCGCTGCCGCCAGAGCCGGAGCCGGAGCCGGAGTTGCCACCCCGGCCACCGGAGCCGCCGGAGCCGCCGCGCTGACCGCCGCCTGAACCGCCCCGGCGCTGACCGCCGCCACCGCCGCCGCCCTGACCCCGGTCACGACCGCCGCCGCCACCGCCGCCGCGCGAGGAAGCGGCACCCGGCTCGTCGTCCAGCCGCAGCGTCAGCGAAATCCGCTTCCGCGGCACGTCGACTTCGAGCACCTTCACCTTCACGATGTCCCCGGGCTTCACGACCTCGCGCGGATCCTTCACGAAGTTCTTCGACAGCGCCGAAACGTGCGCCAGTCCGTCCTGGTGCACCCCGACGTCGATGAACGCCCCGAAGGCCGCCACGTTCGTCACGACTCCCTCGAGCCGCATCCCCGGCTTCAGGTCGCCGATCTTGTCCACGCCCTCGGCGAACGTCGCCGTCTTGAAGGCCGGGCGCGGGTCGCGGCCCGGCTTGTCCAGCTCGGCCAGGATGTCCGTCACCGTCGGGAGCCCGAACGTCTCGTCCACGAAGTCGCCCGGGCGAAGCGACGACAAAGTCCGCGTGTTGCCGATCAGCGACCGCAGGTCCGTTCCGGTGGAAGACAGGATCCGCCGCACCACCGGGTACGCCTCCGGGTGCACCGACGACGAGTCGAGCGGGTCGTCGCCGTCCGGGATGCGCAGGAAGCCCGCGCACTGCTCGAACGCCTTCGGGCCGAGCCGCGCGACCTCCTTCAGCGCCGTCCGGGACCGGAACGGCCCGTTCGTGTCGCGGTGGGAGACGATGTTCTCCGCCAGCCCGGTCGTGATGCCCGAGACGCGGGTCAGCAGGGGAGCGGACGCCGTGTTGACGTCGACGCCGACCGCGTTCACGCAGTCCTCGACCACCGCGTCCAGCGAGCGGGACAGCGACACCTCGGACAGGTCGTGCTGGTACTGCCCGACGCCGATCGACTTCGGGTCGATCTTCACCAGCTCGGCCAGGGGGTCCTGCAGCCGCCGCGCGATCGAAACCGCGCCGCGCAGCGAGACGTCCATGTTCGGCAGCTCCGCCGAAGCGAACGCCGACGCCGAGTAGACCGACGCGCCCGCCTCGGACACGATCGCCTTCGTCAGCTTCAGCTCGGGGTGCTTCTTGATGAGCTCGATCGCGAGCTTGTCCGTCTCGCGCGACGCCGTCCCGTTGCCGATCGAGATCAGGTCGACCCGGTGCCGGGCGCACAGCGCGGCCAGCTCGGCGATCGACTGGTCCCACTTGTTCGCCGGCTGGTGCGGGTAGATGACGTGGGTGTCGACGACCTTGCCGGTCGCGTCCACGACGGCCACCTTGACGCCGGTGCGGAAGCCCGGGTCGAGGCCCATCGTGGCGCGGGTGCCCGCGGGCGCGGCGAGCAGCAGGTCACGCAGGTTGGCCGCGAACACGCGCACGGCGTCGTCCTCGGCCGCCTGGCGCAGCCGCATCCGCAGGTCGATGCCCAGGTGCAGGAGGATCTTGGTGCGCCACGCCCAGCGCACGGTGTCGCCGAGCCACTTGTCGCCCGGCCGGCCCTGCTGCGTGATGCCGAACTTCGCGGCGATGCGCGTCTCGTAGTCGGTCGGCCCGACCTGCGGCTCGTCGGTGGGCTCGGCCGGCGACATCGTGAGGTCGAGGACCTCTTCCTTCTCGCCGCGCAGCATCGCGAGGATCCGGTGCGAGGGGAGCTTGGTGTAGGGCTCGGAGAAGTCGAAGTAGTCGGAGAACTTCGCCCCTTCCTCCTCCTTGCCGGCGCGGACCTTGGCGACCAGGTGGCCCTGGCCCCACATCTTTTCGCGCAGGTCACCGATGAGGTCGGCGTCCTCGGCGAAGCGCTCGACGAGGATCGAGCGGGCGCCGTCGAGGGCGGCCTGCGCGTCCGCGACGCCCTTGTCCGCGTCGACGAACACCGCCGCCGCAGCCTGCGGATCGGTCGTCGGGTCGTTCAGCAGGCCGTCGGCCAGCGGCTCGAGCCCCGCTTCGCGCGCGATCATGGCCTTCGTGCGGCGCTTCGGCTTGAACGGGAGGTAGATGTCCTCCAGCCGCGACTTCGTGTCCGCGGCGAGGATCGAGGCCTCGAGGGCTTCGTCGAGCTTGCCCTGGCTCCGGATGGACTCGAGCACGGCCAGCCGTCGTTCGTCGAGTTCCCGCAGGTAGCGCAGCCGTTCCTCGAGCGTGCGCAGCTGCGCGTCGTCGAGCATGCCGGTGACTTCCTTGCGGTACCGCGCGATGAACGGGACGGTCGAGCCGCCGTCGAGCAGCTCGACGGTGGCCTTGACCTGTCCTTCGCGCACGCCCAGTTCTTCGGCGATCCTCTGCTCGACCGACACGCTCACTGCACCACGCTCCTGCTTCGCCCTCGGGTGGATCCGATCGTCACATTCTGCCGTTTCCGCCGCCCCGACTTTCGGATGGGGCTCCTTGACAATCAGATTGGTCTAGTCCATTTTGTGGTGACCTGCCTCACCACACTCGTGGAGGTCGCCCGTGGTCCCCAAGGTTCGCCTAGCCCTGCTTTCGTTACTTTCCGTGGTCACGCTCAGTCTCGGCGTGACGTTCGTCCTCGCCGGCAACGCCTCGGCGGCGAACATCCTGGCCAACCCCGGCTTCGAGGCCGGCACCTCGGGCTGGACGTGCACCGCCACCCCGACCGCGGTGAGCACCCCGGTCCACAGCGGGAGCCGCGCGCTGAGCGCGTCGCCGACGTCGTCGGACAACGCGCAGTGCTCGCAGACGCTCACCGTCTCGGCGAACACCGCCTACAAGCTGTCGGCGTGGGTCCAGGGCAGCTACGTCTACCTGGGCGTTTCCGGCTCGGCGACGACCAGCACGTGGACGCCGGGTACCAGCGGCTACTCGCAGCTGTCGCTGAACTTCACGACCGGTTCGAGCACCTCGCTGACGGTGTACCTGCACGGCTGGTACGGCCAGCCGACGTACTACGCCGACGACGTCAACCTCGACGGCCCAGGCACCCCGCCGCCGACGACGCCGACCACGCCCACGACCCCCACCCCGCCGACCACCACGACCCCGCCGACGACGACCACGCCGCCGCCCACGCAGGGTGATCTGCCGAAGCACGTCCTGACCGGCTACTGGCAGAACTTCTACAACGGCGCCAAGGCGCTGAAGCTGGCCGACGTCCCGACGAAGTACACCATCATCGCGGTGTCGTTCGCGGACGCCACGGGTACGCCGGGCGCGGTGAGCTTCACGCTCGACTCGGGCCTGTCGTCGCAGCTCGGCGGCTACACGGACGCGCAGTTCAAGGCCGACATCAGGACGGTCCAGGGGCGCGGCCAGAAGGTCATCATCTCGGTCGGCGGCCAGAACGGCACGATCAGCGTCAGCGATTCGTCGTCGGCGAACAACTTCGCGAACAGCGTCAAGTCGCTGATCTCGAACTACGGCTTCGACGGCGTCGACATCGACCTCGAGAACGGCATCAACGCGACGTACATGGGCCAGGCGCTGCGCAGCATCTACAACGGCGGCGGCAAGGTCATCACGATGGCGCCGCAGACGATCGACATGCAGAGCACGCAGGGTGGCTACTTCCAGCTCGCGCTGGGCATCAAGGACATCCTGACGGTCGTCAACATGCAGTACTACAACTCCGGCACGATGCTCGGCTGCAACGGCAGCGTGTACGCGCAGGGCACGGTCGACTTCCTGACGGCGCTGGCCTGCATCCAGCTCCAGGGCGGCCTGCGAGCGGACCAGGTGGGCCTGGGTCTCCCGGCGTCCTCCCAGGCGGCGGGTGGCGGCTACCAAGCCCCGTCGAACACGGTGTCGGCGCTGAACTGCCTGGCCCGGGGAACGTCGTGCGGCTCGTTCAAGCCGTCGGCGACGTACCCGGCGATCCGCGGCGCGATGACGTGGTCGATCAACTGGGACGCGTCGAACGGGTACGCGTTCGCCAACACGGTGTCGGCGGGCCTGGCGGGCCTGCCGTGACCGTGCGCTGAAGAAGGCCCTCCCGGAAGCGCGGTCCGGGAGGGCCTTTCGCGTGCTAGCGGTAGGGGCGGAAGAACTCGCGCAGCTCCGCCGCGTACAGCTCGGGCTCCTCGAACGGCGCGAAGTGGCCACCTCGCTCGGGCGTGGTCACCCGCGTGACGTTCGCGGTGCGCTCGAGCCACGCCCGTGGCGGCGTCAGGATGTCGCCGGGGAAGAGGGAAAAGCCGGACGGCACCTCGACGCGCCGGGTGAACTGGGCGGGCGGGATGGCCGCGTTCGCGTGGTACATCCGCATCGACGACGCGATCGTCCCGGTGAGCCAGTACAGCGTCACGTCGGTCAGGATTTCGTCCTTCGTGAAGCTCCGCTCGACGTCGCCGCCGCAGTCGCTCCACGCGCGCAGCTTCTCGACGATCCAGGCGGCCAGCCCCGCGGGGGAGTCGGTCAACCCGAAGGCGGCGGTCTGCGGCTTCGTGCGGTGCATCGCCATGTAGGCGCCCTCGGCGGCGGCCCAGGCGGGCGAGGCGGCCAGCCAGTCCCGCTCTTCCGGCGTGAGCTCCGCCGGGTCGCCGGTGAAGACGGCCGGACCCACGCCCATCCGGTGTACCGCCACTACGCGCTCGGGGTGCTCGAGCGCGAGGAAGCCGCTCACCCCGCTGCCGATGTCCCCGCCCGCCGCGCCGAACCGCGCGTAGCCGAGGGTGCTCATCAGCTCGGCCCACAAGCCGGCGACGGCGAGCGAGTCCAGCGGCGCGGCCGGCCGGTCCGAGTAGCCGTAACCCGGCATGTCGGGCACGACGACGTCGAACGCGTCGGCGGGGTCGGCGCCGTGGGCGCCGGGATCGGTCAGCAGCGGGATGACCTTCGTGTAGCGCCAGAACGAGTCCGGCCAGCCGTGCCCGAGGATCAGCGGGAGCGCGGTCCCGGACGCCGCTTTCGCGTGCACGTAATGGGTCCCGAGCCCGCCGACCGGGGCGCGGAAGCGGGGGAGCCGGTTCAGCGCGGCCTCCTGGGCCGCCCAGTCGAACTCCTCGGCCCAGTAGGTGACGAGCTCGCGGAGGTAGGCGACATCGGTGCCGAGCGACCAGCCGGCGTCCTCGGGGGAGTCCGGCCAGCGCGTGGCCCTCAGTCGTGCCCGCAGGTCTTCGATCGTCGCCGGAGGGGTCTGCGGGCGGAACCGTTCGGCGGTGGGGTGCTCAGTCATCGACACCACTGAAACCTATAGCCGGTGTCGTGGTTCGTCAACACCGGTATCGAGTTACAGTGGTGTCATGGTGGATGGTCTGACCTTGGTCGAGCAGTTCCTCAACACGCTCGACGAGCGGAGCTTCCGCAAGCACGGCAAGCAGCACGTGCCCGCCGACCACCTGACTTCGGTCGACGAGCTGGCGAGCTGGCTCGAGGAACACGGTTTTGCCGGCCCCGCGGGCGAGGCCGATCTGGCCGCCGCGCGCGCCCTGCGCGCCGCCCTGCGGGACGCGCTCGGCGGCGGTGCCGGCGAAGCCCTCGGAGATTTCCCGCTGCGGCTGGCGCCGGACCCGGACGGCCGCTTGCGCGTCGCCGCGGACAGCGGCGTGCCCGGCCTCGACGCGGTCGTCGAGGCGGTGGTGGTGAGCGTGGCCGGCGGCGGCTTCCACCGGCTGAAGCTGTGCGCGGCGGAGGACTGCCGGTGGGCCTTCCACGACACGTCCCGCAACGGCGGCGGCCGCTGGTGCGGGATGGCGACGTGCGGAAACCGGGCGAAGACGCGCGCCTACCGCCGCCGCGCCGACTGACTCCTAGACCGGCGTGATCGGCAGCCGGAGCGCGCCCGGCGCCTCCGTCGGGACCGCTGGGTTCTTCGGCGCCACCGCCGCCACCCGCTGATAGCGCTCACCCAGCTCAGGCCGCGGATCCGCTTCCCCGCGGTTCGGCCAGAACGCCATCGCCCGCTCGGCCTGCGCGGTGATCGTCAGCGACGGGTTCACGCCCAGGTTCGCCGAGATCGCCGACCCGTCGACGACGTGCAGCCCCGGGTGCCCGTACAGCCGCTGGTACGGATCGACGACGCCGGTGTCGGGGGAGTCGCCGATCGCGCAACCGCCGATGAAGTGGCCGGTGATCGGGACGTTCGCCATGTCCGTCCACGCCCCCTGCGGCAGCCCGCCGATCTTCGCGGCCACCCGGCGCGTCACCTCGTGGCCCGCCGGGATCCACGACGGCGACGGCTGTCCCGCACCTTGGCGGGTCGTCATCCGGCGCCCGAACAGGCCACGCTTCGTGTACGTCGTCACCGAATTGTCGAGCGTTTGCATCACCAGCAGCCCGATCATCCGCTCCGACCACCGCCGCGGGTTGTGGATACGCAGCAGGTCACGACGCTGCCGCCACAGCTCGCGCACACCCAGCACCCAGCGACGACGGCCCGGTTCGCCGTCGACCAGCACCGTCGCCATCAGGCCCATCACGTTGCTGCCGCGCCCGTACCGCACCGGCTCCACGTGCGTCACGGAGTCCGGATGGATCGACGACGTGATCGCGACCCCGCGCGAGTAGTCGGTGTCCGGGCGCAGCGACCGCGCCGCCAGCACGGCCTCCGAGTTCGTCCGGGCCAGCAGTCCCAGCCGCGGGGAAAGCAAAGGCAGCGTCCCGGTGTCCCGCATGCGGTGCAACAACCGCTGCGTCCCCAGGGAAGCCGCCGAGAACACCACCTGCGTCGCCGTGAACGTCCGGCGGGAACGGCGGCCCGTGCGCCGCGTATCCACGGCGTACCCGCCCGCGATCGGCCTCACCGACATCGCCGTCGTCAAGGGGTGCACCACCGCGCCCGCCCGTTCGGCCAGGTACAGGTAGTTCTTCACAGTCGTGTTCTTCGCGCCCACCCGGCACCCGGTCATGCATTCGCCGCACAGGGTGCACGACTGGCGCGCCGGACCCGCGCCGCCGAAGAACGGGTCCACCCCGGACTGTCCGAAGTAGACGCCGACCGGCGTGCGGCGGTACGTGTGCCCGATGCCCATGTCCTCGGCCACCTCGAGCAGCACGCGGTCCGCGGCCGTCGTCGCCGGGTTCGCGACCACGCCCAGCATCCGCTTCGCCTGGTCGTAGTACGGCGCCAGCTCGTCCTTCCAGTCCGTGATGTGCGCCCACTGCGGATCGGCGTAGAACTGGTCCGGCGGCTCGTACAGAGTGTTCGCGTACACCAGCGAACCGCCACCGACGCCGGAGCCGCTCATCACGAACGTATTCTTCAGCAGCGTCAGGCGCTGGATGCCGAAGCAGCCCAGCGCGGGAGCCCACAGGTACTTCCGCAGCCGCCACGACGTCTTCGCGAACTCGTCGTCGGCGAACCGGCGGCCGGTCTCCAGCACGCCGACGCGGTAGCCCTTCTCGGTCAGCCGCAGTGCCGTGACGCTCCCGCCGAAGCCCGACCCGATCACGAGGACGTCGTAGTCCATCACGCGACCACCCGGAAGTCCGCGGGGTCGAGCCGCCGGGTCCGGCGGTCGTACTCGGTGACCAGGCCCGGCCAGTTGGTCGTCACGCGGCCGTCGGCCTGCCGGTACCAGCTCGTGCACGCGGTCCAGACGCTGGCGCCCAGGCGCCGCTGCACCTCGTCGTCGTAGCGCTCCTCGACCTCCGGCTTGACGTCCACATAGGACACCCCGGGGCGCGCGAGCTGTTCCACGGCCTGGCGGATGTACCGCGCCTGCCGCTCGATCATGTAGATGATGGACCCGGCGCCGAGGTTCGTGTTGGGCCCGTAGACGCAGAACATGTTCGGGAACCCGGGCACGGTGATGCCCAGGTACGCCCGCGCGCCACCGGACCACGCGTCCTGCAGCGACCGGCCGTCGAGGCCGAGCACCTTCAGCCGGCCGAGGAAGTCCGTCGCGGCGAACCCGGTGCCGTAGACCAGGACGTCCGCTTCGAGCTCGGTCCCGTCCTCGACCCGCACGCCGTTCGGCGTGATCGAGGAGATCCGCCGCGTCTCGACGTCGACGTCCGGTTGCGCCAGCGCGGGCAGGTAGTCGTTGGTGAACAGGATCCGCTTGCAGCCCAGGGGATAGGCCGGTTTCAGCTTCGCGCGCAGGTCCGGGTCCTTGATGTGCCGGCGCCGCAGCTGCGCGGTCCGCAGCTCGAACATCTTCGCCAGCACGGGGTGCTTCGTCATCGCGTACGTCGCGTACTCGGCGAGCAGGAAGATCCGCAGCCGGCCGAGCAGTTGCGTCGGCGGCAGGTGCTCGAACAGCCAGTGCTGCCACCGCCGGTAGGCCGGGTCGGACTTCGCCATGACGTACGGCGGCGTGCGCTGGAAGACCGTGACGTGCTTCGCGTGCTTGCGCAGCTCAGGCACGAACTGGACGGCGCTGGCCCCGGTGCCGATGACAGCGACGCGCTTCCCGGCGAGGTCGACGTCGTGATCCCAGCGCGCCGAGTGGAAGGCGCCGCCGGCGAAACTCTCCCGGCCCGGGATGTCCGGCAGAGCCGGCCGCGACAGCTGGCCGACGGCGGGGACGAAAACGTTTGCTTCGTACGTCTCGCCGCCGTGCGTCTCGACCTGCCAGACGCCGCGACCCTCGTCGAACGCGGCCCCGGTGACCTCGGTCCGGTAGCGGATGTGCGGCTCGAGCCCGTACTTCGTGATGACGCGCCGCAGGTAGGCCAGGATGTCCGGCTGGTAGGAGAACCGCTTCGGCCAGCGCGGGTTCGGTTCGAAGGAGAACGAGTAGAGCGGCGACGGGATGTCGCACGCGGCGCCGGGGTAGGTGTTGTCCCGCCAGACGCCGCCGGGCTCGGCCGCGCTCTCCAGGATCGTGAAGTCGGTGAACCCGGCGCGCTTCAGCTCGATCGCCGTTCCGATGCCGCCGAACCCGGTGCCCACGATCAGCACCGACGGCCTCTCCGCCGAACTACTCATGCGAAAAAAGCTACGCAGCGGACGCCTGTGACAACAGGCCACGAACGGTCACCCGATCGAGAATTTCGGCCAGCCGTCACGACGGCGGGTGGATGCGCACCTCCGGGGACGCCGCGCCCGGCTCCGCCCAGCTCACCAGGCGTCCGGCTGCGCTCTCCAAAGCCGCGAGATCGCGCTTCGGCAGCTTCTCGAACGGCGACAGCTCCAGCACCGTGGCCTTGCGCTCCCAGAAGCCGCGGACGTACCCACCGACCAGCAGCGTGCCCTTGACCAGGCCGTTGTGCGTGATCACCCGCTTGCGGTGCGCGTCGGAGATCACCCGGGTGCGGTCCGCGTACGACAGGATCGTCTGATCGAACGGGCCGAGCAGCCGAGGCGGCGCCGGGACGTCCTCCTCCGGCACGGAAAGCTCCGGCAGGTCGAGCAGCTCGCGCCCGTCCGGGTCGCGGTAGCGGCGCAGGTCCATCTCCGCCGCGACCTCGCCCAGCCGGGTGATGCCCGCCCACGTCTGGACGTCGGCCACCGTCGCCGGGCCGAACGCCCGCAGGTACCGCGCGATCAGCGAAGCAGGCGAAGGCGGCGGTAGTGGCGCGCCGACCCACTCGTCGAGGCACGCGTACGTCGTCTGCCCGGCTTTGCCCCAGATCGCGCGCGGCGGCGTCTGCACCAGCGGCAGCCGTCCCCGCGCCAAGTGGGTCAGGGACGCCGTGGGGACGTCCGGCCAGCGCTGCGCCAGCTCGCCGCCCAGCGCGGTGCCGGCCAGGGGTGCCCCGGCCAGGAGATCCCGCGCCGCGCCGGCGACGACGTCGTGGTCCAGCCCGGCCAGCGCCTTCGCGTGCAGGGTGTTCGTCTTGAGGTCGCGGTCGTAGAGCACCTGCACCACCGGCCGCCACGCCAGCGCGTCCGCCGCCGTGACCAGGTGGACCGTGCCGCGCATCAGGGCGATCCGGACCACCCGACGGCTCTCCAGCAGCGAGGCCAGGTCCGCGGGCCGGAAGCCGTGCAGCCGGGCCCACAGCGCGTAGTACGGCGGGAACGGCGCCTGCGCCTGCAGGCCCGCGAGGTGCTCGACCGCGTCGAGCGCGGACATCTTCGCGCGGCGAAGCAGCAGCTGACGCTCCAGCGTCGCCCGGTTGAGGGCCGGTCGGCTCACCGTCGTGGTCACCGCGCCACCCTAGCGAGCGGCAGCGACGGTTCCGGGTCCATAATCCGGGCCATGGCCGAGCTCGCCGCGCCCGCCGTCGGGGACTGGGACTTCCCGCGCGGCACCGCGAGCATCGAGCTGATGACCCGGTTCGCCGCCGACCGCGGCCTGCCCGCCGGAAAGCTCCTCGCCGCGACGACGCTTTCGCCGGAGCTGCTCGCCGACCCGTCGGTGCAGGTCGACGCGCGTCAGGAGCTGGCCGTCGTCCGCGCACTGGCCGAACTGGACGGCTCGGACGCGACGGCACTGGAGCTCGGCCGCCGCTACCGCGTCACCACCTTCGGCATCTTCGGGTTCGCCTGCATCAGCAGCCCGACCCTGCGGGACGCGATGCTGTTCTCCCTGCGCTACTTCGACCTCAGCTTCGCGTTCTGCATCCCGCACGTCGAGGCCGACAGCGACCGCCTGACGCTGGAACTGGACGACAGCCGCGTGCCCGCCGACGTCGCCCGCTTCCTCGTCCTGCGCGACCTGGCGGCGATCTTCTCGGTCATGCGCGACCTGCTGCCGGAGATCGTGCTGGAGGACCTGAGCTTCCGGCACGAGCCGTCCACAATGGATCCTTATCGGACCGCGTTCGGGCTGGTGCCCCGGTTCGGCGCCGACGCCTGCCGCGCGACGCTCGACCCCGCGCTGCTGACGCTGCCGCTCCCTCAGGCCAACGACCAGACCGTCGCCCTGTGCGCCGCGCAGTGCGAAGCGCTCGTCGCGCGCAAACGCCGGCGCTCGGGCATCTCGCAGCAGGTGCGGGAGCGCCTGGTCCGGCTCGGCGGGGTCGACGCCGGGATGGACGAGATCGCCCGTCAGCTGACCCTCAGCACGCGCACGCTGCGGCGGCGCCTCGCCGAGTCCGGCACCAGCTACCGCGCGCTGGTCGACGAGGTCCGCCAGGCGCTGGCCGAGGAGCTGCTCGACACCGGCGTCCTGTCGGTCGAGGACGTCGCGTACCGGCTCGGGTACGCCGAGGCGTCGAGCTTCATCTACGCGTTCAAGCGCTGGACCGGGATGACGCCGGCGGCGTTCGCCCGGCGCTTCCGGGCCGCTCGGCAAGCACCGCCGGGTAGGTGACCTTCAGCAGGTTGAGGATCGAATCGGTGAGGAAGGTGCGCAGGGCGGCACGGTCGAGCGTGCCGCGGATCAGCCACTCGCGCGACGCTGCCCGCAACAGCCCGCCGAACGACCGGATCATCGCGCGCAGTTCCTCCCGGCCCTCGGTGACGTCGGTCATCAGCGCGGCTTCCAGGACCCGGTCGGCGGCGACCTCGTCGGCCTCCAGCATGATCCGCTCGATCTCGGGATCGCGGCCCGCGGACTCGGGGCCGATCACCGTCAGCCAGGCGTCGCGATTGCGGTCCACGACGTCGATCCAGCGCCCGACGCCGATCGCCAGCCGCTCCTCCATGGTGGTGTCCGGCAGCGCTTCGGTGACCGGCGCCGGCACGATCATCAGCTGCCGCACCACTTCCAGGTAGAGCTCGCGCTTGCCGCCGAAGTAGTGGTTGATGAGCGGGCGCGCCACCCCGGCCGCCTCGGCGATGTCCGAAGTGGACACCGACGCGTAACTGCCCGCGCCGAACAGGTGCCGGGCGGCGGCGAGGATCTCCGCGCGCCGTTCGGCCGGTTCGAGGCGGCGGCGCCGCGGCCGGGTCCCACTGGTCATCCGCTCAGCCTCGCGGCGGACCGGCACGCTGTCAACAAGCAGTTGACCCGTCGTCAAAAGAGCCGTTTCGCGCCGGCCTTTGTCGTTACGCAACCGGAACAACCGGCCGGTAACTTCCCGGCGCCGGGATGCGACGAGACGGCAGGGGCCAGCGACCGGGGGTAGGAACCAGATGACCGAGGAAGGCGCGCCGATCCGGCCGGCGGGACGCTGGGTGAGCGTCCGCCTGCAGCATCGCCACGTCAGCTTCGACGAGGGCTTCGAAGCGGACGAGCCCCTCCCCGACGGCGACTGTGCGGACGAAGAGTCGTTGTCCTACTCGGGAATCGTGATCACGGGCTACGACGAGGGTTCGAAGGTTTCCGAGCGCTGGATCCCGTTGGGCGTCGACCCGTCCGAAGCGGACGACGAGCAGTTGATCGAGCAGCTGCGCGAAGCCCTTCTCTGGCAAGCGGGGCGCCCGCCCCAGGTGGCCGAGGACTGACCGGTCGTGAGTGGGAAACAGGGTTAGAACCCTGTTTCCCACTCACGACCCGGTGCGCAGGCCCTCGAAAGCCACCTTGCAGACGAAGTCCGCCACTTCGGTCGCCGACGAACCCCGGCGCGGTTTGTACCACTCGATCAGCGAGTTCACCATGCCGAAGATCAGCCGCGCCGTCACCGCCGGGTCGACGTCCGGGCGGATGTCGCCTTCGGCTTCGGCCTGCTTCACCAGGTCCGTCACCAGCAGGTCGAACTCGCGCCGGCGGGCCAGCGCCGCTCGCTCCACCTTCGTGTTGCCGCGCACCCTCAGCAGCAGCGTCACGAACGGCAGCCGGTCGGCCAGCACCAGCACGCTGCCGCGCACCAGGTGCTCCAGCCGGTCGATCGCGCGGCCGTCCAGTTCGGCCGTCGAGGCCGCCACCTCGAACAGCCCGTCCAGTGCCCGGTCGACCGCCAGCCGCAGGAGTTCCTCCTTGCTGGGCACGTGGTGGTAGATCGCCGACTTCGTGATGCCGAGCTTGCGGGAAAGGTCTTCCATGCTCGTGCCGTCGTAACCGCGCTCGTTGAACAGCCGGACCGCCACCTGCAGCAGCGATTCGAGGTCGTAGCCCGGGCGCCCGCGGCGGGGGGTGGTCACGGCTTGTCCCGCTGGTCGATGATCCGCCGCATCTTGCCCATGGACCGTTCCAGCGTGTCCGGGTCGACGACGTCCACCGACACCGTCACGCCGACGCCGTCCTTCACACCCGAGATCAGCGAAGCGGCGGCCTGCTCCCGCGCGGCGGCCGAAGCGTCGTGGCGCGCCTCGACCAGCACGGTCAGGTGGTCGAGGCGCCCGCGCGTGGACCGGACGAGCTGGAAGTGCGGGCTCAGCGCGTCGGTCCGCAGCACGATCTCCTCGATCTGGGTCGGGAAGACGTTGACCCCGCGCAGGATGATCAGGTCGTCGGTGCGGCCGGTGACCTTGTCCATCCGCCGGTACGCCGGGCGCGCGGTCCCCGGCGAGAGCGCCGTGAGGTCGCGGGTGCGGTAGCGGATGATCGGCAGCGCCTGCTTGGTCAACGACGTGAACAGCAGCTCACCGGTCTCGCCGGCACCCAGCACCGCTTCGGAGTACGGGTCGATCACCTCGGGGTAGAAGTGGTCTTCCCAGATGTGCAGGCCGTCCTTCGTCTCGACGCACTCCTGCGCGACACCCGGGCCCATCACCTCGGACAGCCCGTAGATGTCGACGGCGTCGATCGCGAACCGCTCCTCGATCTCGGCGCGCATCTGCTCGGTCCACGGCTCGGCGCCGAAGATGCCGACCTTCAGCGAACTTGCCCGCGGGTCGACGCCCTGGCGCTCGAACTCGTCGAGCAGCGTCAGCATGTACGACGGCGTGACCATGATGATCTCGGGCCGGAAGTCGGTGATCAGCTGCACCTGGCGCGCGGTCATCCCGCCCGACGCGGGAATCACCGTGCAGCCCAGCTTCTCCGCGCCGTAGTGCGCGCCCAGCCCGCCGGTGAAGAGGCCGTACCCGTACGCGACGTGCACCTTGTGCCCCGGCCGCCCGCCCGCGGCGTGGATCGACCGGGCCATCACCGTCGCCCAGGTGTCGATGTCCCGCTCGGTGTACCCGACGACGGTGGCCTTGCCGGTGGTGCCGCTGGAGGCGTGGATGCGCCGCACCTGGTCCTGCGGCACGGCGAACATCCCGAAGGGGTAGTTCTCCCGCAGGTCCTGCTTCGTCGTGAAGGGGAACTTCGCGAGGTCGGAGAGTTCCTTGCAGTCGTCCGGGTGGACACCGGCTTCGTCGAACTTCTTCGTGTACGCGGGCACGTTCGTGTAAGCGTGCCGGAGTGTCCACTGCAGACGCTCGAGCTGCAGCGCGGCCAGCTCGTCGGCGGAGAGGTTCGCCTCGATCATGCATCGCCTCGTTTCACGGAGAGGACGCGGCTGCGGCCGCGGAATTCGGCGACGACCTCGGGCCCGCCGGGCGTCTCCCGGTGCACGGTGACGTCGTAGATGCCGTTGCGGCCGTAGCGGGTGCGCTCGGTGGCCGTGGCGACGAGGTGGTCGCCGAGCCGGCCGGCCGCGACGAAGGAGATTTCGGCGCCCGCGGCGACCGTCACCGGCCCGTGGGTGTTGCAGGCGCAGGCGAAGGCGGTGTCGGCCAGCAGGAAGACGTACCCGCCGTGGGCGATGTCGTGGCCGTTGACCATCGCGCCGGTGATCGTCATGGTGGCGACGGCCCGGCCGTCACCCGCTTCGACCAGCTCGATGCCCAGCGCGCGCGAAGCCTCGTCGGCGGCGAACATGGTGTGCGCGGCGTTGGTCATTCGTCCTCCGTGCCTGACCTACCGAATGGACGGTCACTTGGCGGTGCCGCTCAGTAAAGGCAGTGGCCACGCCGGTGTCAAGCGGCCGCCCCTTCCGATCTCGGGGCCCGGCGGCTACCATGCAAATAACTGAACGTCCGGTAGGTAATTCGGTGGAGGTCGGGACCTGATGGCAGTGCTGCGCAGCTACGTCTCCGGGGAGTGGCACACGGCGGACGACGGCGTCCCGCTGCACGACGCGGCCACCGGCGAGGAGGTCGCCCGGATCTCGTCGGCGGGCGTCGACTTCGCGGGGGCGCTCGAGTACGGCCGCCGCGTCGGTGGCCCGGCGCTGCGCGAGCTGACGTTCCACCAGCGTGCGGCCCTGCTGAAGGCGCTGGCCTCGCACCTGCGTGAGCACCGCGAGGAGCTGTACGCACTCTCCGCGCGCACCGGCGCCACGCTGGGTGACTCGAAGTTCGACATCGACGGCGGCATCGGCGTCCTGTTCAGCTACGGCTCGAAGGGCAAGCGCGAGCTGCCGAACGACACCGTCTACGTCGAGGGCGCCGTCGAACCCCTGAGCAAGGGCGGCACGTTCGTCGCCCAGCACATCGCGACGCCGCTGCGGGGCGTCGCCGTCCAGATCAACGCGTTCAACTTCCCGGTCTGGGGACCGCTCGAGAAGTTCGCCCCGGCGTTCCTGGCCGGCGTCCCGAGCCTGGTCAAGCCGGCCAGCTCGACGGCCTACCTGACCGCGCGGCTCGTCGAGCTGATCATCGAGTCCGGGATCCTGCCGGAGGGATCGCTGCAGTTCGTCGCGGGCAGCGTCGGCGACCTCCTCGACCACGTGACCGCGCAGGACCTCGTGTCCTTCACCGGCTCGGCGTCCACCGCCCGGAAGCTGCGGGCGCACCCGGCGATCATCCGCAACGCCGTCCGGTTCACCGCCGAGGCCGACTCGCTGAACTGCTCGATCCTCGGCCCGGACGCCGTCAAGGGCACCACCGAGTTCGACCTGTTCGTCAAGCAGCTGACCTCGGAGATGACCGTCAAGGCGGGCCAGAAGTGCACCGCCATCCGCCGTGCGTTCGTGCCCGCGGAGCTGCTGGACGACGTCGCTTCCGCCGCGTCCGAACGGCTCGCGAAGGTCACCGTCGGCAACCCGACGGCCGAGGGCGTCCGGATGGGCGCGCTGGCCAGCCTGGAGCAGCGCGAGGAGGTCCGGCGGTCGCTGAAGGCACTGCTGGACGCCGGGAGCGTCGTGTTCGGCGACCCGGAAAACGTCTCCGTGGTCGACGCCGACGCCGAGCGCGGCGCGTTCATCTCGCCGGTGCTGCTCAAGGCCGACCCGGAACGCTCCGAGCCGCACGAGGTCGAGGCGTTCGGCCCGGTCTCGACGCTCATGCCCTACACGTCCACCGAGCAGGTCGTCGACTTCGCCGCCCGCGGTGGCGGCAGCCTGGCCGGGTCGATCGTCAGCGCCGATCAGGAGTTCGTGCGCGAGGTCGTCCTCGGCGCGGCGCCGTTCCACGGCCGCCTGCTGGTGCTGGACGCCGAAGACGCGAAGGAGTCCACCGGTCACGGCTCGCCGATGCCGCAGCTGGTCCACGGCGGCCCCGGCCGCGCGGGCGGCGGCGAGGAGATGGGCGGCATCCGCGGCGTGCTGCACCACATGCAGCGCACCGCCGTCCAGGGTTCGCCCGCCGTGCTCAGCGCGGTGACCGGCCGCTGGGTCACCGGCGCGCCGCGTACCGAAGGTGACGTCCACCCGTTCCGGAAGTCCCTGGCCGAGCTCCGCATCGGCGACTCGGTGGTCGCCGGGCCGCGGGAAGTCCTGCAGTCCGACATCGACCACTTCGCCGAGTTCACCGGGGACACGTTCTACGCCCACACCGACCCTGAAGCCGCCGCCGCGAACCCGCTGTTCGGCGGGATCGTCGCGCACGGCTACCTCGTCGTCTCGTTCGCGGCAGGGTTGTTCGTCTCGCCCGAACCGGGCCCGGTGCTGGCCAACTACGGCCTGGAGAACCTGCGGTTCCTCACCCCGGTCAAGGTCGGCGACTCCCTCACCGTGACGCTCACCGCCAAGCAGATCACCCCGCGGATCGACCAGGAATACGGTGAGGTTCGCTGGGACGCCGACGTCACCAACGCCGACGGCGAGTCCGTGGCCAAGTACGACGTCCTGACCCTCGTGTCGAAGGAGCAGCCGTGACCGCTGTCGCGTCCCTTGAGGAGCAGTTCGAGGCCGTCATCGAGCGCGACCAGCGGATCGAGCCGCGCGACTGGGTGCCCGACGGCTACCGCAAGACGATGATCCGGCAGATCGCGCAGCACGCGCACTCCGAGATCATCGGCATGCAGCCCGAGGGCAACTGGATCACGCGGGCGCCGTCGCTGCGGCGCAAGGCGATCCTGCTGGCCAAGGTGCAGGACGAAGCCGGCCACGGCCTTTACCTGTACTCCGCGGCGGCGACGCTGGGCGCCGACCGCGCGGACCTGACCGACAAGCTCATCACCGGCCGGCAGAAGTACTCGTCGATCTTCAACTACCCGACGCTGACCTTCGCCGACGTCGGCGTGATCGGCTGGCTGGTCGACGGCGCGGCGATCTGCAACCAGGTGCCGCTGTGCCGGTCGTCGTACGGGCCGTACGCGCGGGCGATGATCCGCATCTGCAAGGAGGAGTCCTTCCACCAGCGGCAGGGCTTCGAGCTGCTGATGACGATGATGCGCGGGACTTCGCAGCAGCGTGAGATGGTTCAAGAGGCCGTCAACCGCTGGTGGTGGCCGTCGCTGATGATGTTCGGGCCACCGGACGCCGACTCGCCGAACACCGCGCAGTCGATGGCGTGGAAGGTCAAGCGCCACACCAACGACGAGCTGCGGCAACGCTTCGTCGACATGTCGGTGCCGCAGGCCGCCGCGCTCGGCGTCACGTTCCCGGATCCCGACCTGAAGTGGAACGCCTCGCGCGAGCACTACGACTTCGGCGCGGTGGACTGGGACGAGTTCAAAAACGTGTTGAAGGGCAACGGCCCGTGCAACGCGTCGCGCGTCGCCCACCGCCGCCGCGCGCACGAGGACGGCGCGTGGGTCCGCGAAGCCGCGGTCGCGCACGCGGCCAAGAACGAGGAGCGCAAGTGAGCGACCTGACTGCCGAAGGCGGCCACGGCGCCGTCCCGCTGGAGGGCGTCCCCGCCGCGCCCGGCCCGGTCAAGCACGACTGGCCGCTGTACGAGGTGTTCGTCCGCGGCAAGCGCGGGCTGAACCACGTGCACGTCGGCTCGCTGCACGCGGCCGACGACCAGATGGCGCTGCACCACGCGCGAGACCTCTACACCCGCCGCAACGAGGGCGTGTCGATCTGGGTCGTGCGGGCGTCGGACATCACGGCGTCGTCGCCGGACGAGAAGGACCCGTTCTTCGCGCCGAGCGGCGACAAGGTCTACCGGCACCCGACGTTCTACGACATCCCCGAGGAGGTGCCGCACATATGAGTTTCGACAACGTCTACGAGTCGCTGACGGAGGAGAACGACGCCCGCTGGGCGTTCGGCACCGGCTTCGAGGACCCGCTGTCCGGAGTGGACACTTCGGTGCCGTCCGGTGTGGACGGTGCCGCGCTGGCCGCCTACTGCCTGATGCTGGGCGACGACGCGCTGATCTTCTCCCACCGGCTGCAGGAGTGGTGCACGAACGCGCCCGAGCTGGAGGACGAGGTCGCGATCGCGAACATCGGCCTCGACCTGCTCGGCCAGGCGCGGCTGCTGCTCGCGCGGGCCGGCAAGGCCGACGGCTCCTCGCGGACGGAGGACTCCTTCGCGTTCCTCCGCGCGGAGAACGAGTTCCGCAACGTCCGGCTCGCGGAGCTGGGCGGCGGCCACTTCGGGCACCTGATCGCGCGGCTGTTCGTGTTTTCGACGTGGCGCCTCGCGCTGCTGCAGCGGCTCGTGTCGTCGGTGGACCCCGTGCTGGCGGCCATCGCGGTCAAGGGCGTCAAGGAAGTCACCTACCACCGCGACTACGCGGCGCAGTGGCTGGTCCGCCTGGGCGACGGGACGTCGTTGTCGCACGAGCGCATGCAGGAGGGGCTCGACGCGGTGTGGCCGTACGTCGGGGAGCTGTTCCGCACGCACCCGCTCGAGCTGGTGGACGCGGCCACGCTGCGACCGGAGTTCGATCTCGTGCTGGACCAGGCCCTTTCGGCGGCGACCCTGACGCGGCCTGCCACCGGTGAGATCGCCGGCGTTTCGGGCCGGACGAGCCGCGACGGCGTCCACACCGAGCAGATGGGGTTCCTGCTGGCGGAGCTGCAGAGCGTCGCCCGGGCGATGCCGGACGCGAAGTGGTGACCGCGGCGGCCGTCGCGGCCACGGTCACCGACCCCGAGCTGCCGATGCTGACGCTGGCGGACCTGGGCGTGCTGCGCTCGGTGTCCGAGGCGGACGGCCGCGTCGTCGTGGCGATCACGCCGACGTACACGGGCTGCCCCGCGATGGACACGATGCGCGACGACCTGGAGCACGCGCTGGTTTCGGCGGGCTTCGCCGACGTCGAGATCCGGACGCAGCTGTCGCCGGCGTGGACGTCGGACTGGATTTCGGCTTCGGGGCGCCAGAAGCTGGCCTCGGCCGGGATCGCCCCGCCGGGCGCGGCGCCGCAGCGGTCGGGCCCGATCCCGCTGACGCTGTCGGCGCCCGTTTCGCGGATTGCGTGTCCGCTGTGCGGTTCCGAGGACACGGAGGAGCAGTCCCGCTTCGGCGCGACGGCCTGCAAGGCGCTGCGGCGCTGCCGGTCGTGTGCCGAGCCGTTCGAGCACGTCAAGGAGATCTGAGGTGGCGTTTCATCCCCTGAAGGTCGCGGGCGTCACGCGGTTGTGCGACGACGCGGTCGCCGTGACGTTCGACGTGCCTGCTGCTCTTTCGGTGGAGTACGACTTCAAACCGGGCCAGTCGCTGACGCTGCGGCGTTCGGTCGACGGCCGTGACGAGCGCCGGTCGTACTCGATCTGCGCGGCGGCGGGCACGGCGCCCCGGGTGGGCGTCCGCCTGGTGCCGGACGGCCTGTTCTCGTCGTGGCTGGTGAACGAGGTCCGCCCGGGTGACACGATCGAGGTGGCCACGCCCACCGGGTCGTTCACCCCGGACCTGGCGGCGGGCGGCCACCACGTCCTGATCGCGGCGGGTTCCGGCATCACGCCGGTGCTGTCGATCGTGTCGTCGCTGCTGGACACTCCGGACGCGACGGTGACCGTGCTGTACGGCAACCGCCGCACGGACACGGTGATGTTCGCGGACGAGCTGGCGGACCTGAAGGACCGGGCGCCTTCGCGGCTGGAGCTGATCCACGTGCTGTCGCGCGAGCCGCGGGAGGCGGAGCTGTTCACCGGCCGCCTGGACGTCCCGAAGCTGCGTTCGTTGTTCTCCTCTCTGGTCCCGGTGTCCTCTGTGGACCATTGGTGGCTGTGCGGCCCGTTCGAGATGGTGACGGGTGCGCAGGAACTCCTGGCGTCCCTGGACGTGCCGCGCGCACGGATCCACCAGGAGCTGTTCTACGTCGACACCCCACCGGAGCCGGTGGCGCATCTCGACCCGGAAGTGGCGGGGGAGTCCTCGGAGGTCCGCGTGGTCCTGGACGGCCGCGCGTCGACGATGACGTTGCCGCGGACGTCGTCGGTGCTGGACGGGGCGCAGCGCTTCCGCCCGGACCTCCCGTTCGCCTGCAAGGGCGGGGTGTGCGGCACCTGCCGCGCCCGCGTGACGGACGGCAAGGTGGACCTGCGCCGCAACTTCGCCCTGGAAGAGGCCGAGGTGGAAGCGGGTTTCGTGCTGACGTGCCAGTCGTACCCGGTCTCGGAGGAGATCACCGTCGACTTCGACGCCTGAGTCCGGTCAGCGGATCGGCCGGTCCAGCGCGGACTCCTCGGCGTCCACGAAGCTCCAGCCGCGAGCCATGCGGGTCAGGGCTTTCGCTGCCCAGGCACGCCGCTGGTCGCGGTCGAGCCCGATCGGGGCGGTCATCGTCGCCGCGCCCTGCGAACCCGGCTGCCCGTCCGGTTCCCCGAACACGGACAAGTCGACCACGTCGAGGAGCCCGGGTGGATCGGCGGCGACCTCGTCGTTCAGCTTGACCTGCAGTTCGACCGTCGGCGGCGCCAGCAGCGCGGCGGTTTCCGGATCGGGCACGAGCGCGCGGGGCAGGACGAGGGTCGCCGCGTCCCACTCCGCCGTCCACAGCTCCACGATTTGCTTCGCCGTAATGCGGAGATCCGGCTTCCCCGCACCTTCGACGACGGCTGCCAGCGCCGCCTGCCACGCCGCGAAGTTCACCTGCAACTCGACGGTCACCGTGATCGCCGGCGACAGGACGCCGGGGAGCATGATGCGGGCGACAGCGCGCACGGCCGCGCTCCCGTCGGCGGGGTTCGCGAACGTTTGGTCATACCGGGCGTGCCGCCCCGACTGGTGGGCGTTCGGCCCGCTCGCCCGTACCCACCGACGTGGGGTGCTCGGATCTCCCCGCCAGATGGACACGGTCTGGGTCAGCGCGGTGAATTCGGTGAGCGGCAGCAACACTTCGAGATGATGCCGGGTCAGCCCCGTGATCTCGAGATCGTCGTCCAGCGGCCAGGGGAGCGTGGCGATGGCGCGGATGGTCACGTCCGCGGGCTCCGCCACCGGCAGCCGGAAGGCCTCCCGGGCCTCCATGCTCAGCCGGGGCTTGGGTTGCCACCGCGCCGGCTGCGCGTCGGTGGAACGGAACAGGACGCCCTCGCCCCACGTTCCGCCCGCGAGGTCGACCACGCGTGCGGTGGCGTCGGTGCGCGCGATCGGCATGCCCTGCGCCGGAAAACCGGGCAAGGCCGACAGGTCTTCCCAGACCGCGCCGGCCATGACCACCGCGGCCTGACCGGCCATGGCGCCGATCACCACGTCGCTCTCGCCGGCCCCGGTGAAGTGCTGGACGAAAACCGGTCCCTCTTCGAAGACCTGGTCGGTCGGGCGGCCCAGATAGTCCGCGCCGCCGGCTCGTCGGAACGCCTCCTCGAAAGCCCTCCTGATCCGAAAATCGGCGCCCTCGCCGACCTGGGTGCCGGGGGAGGCGAGTGCGTCGGGAGTCGTCATGGATCCGATGCTCCCGGCCTGGATCACGAGTCCAGTGACGGTGCCGGTGATCTCATTTCGAACACCGGAGGCGTGCTGTCGTTCTCGTGCCACCGGAGCGGGCGGCGGTACCGGTCGCGGCGCCAGCACCGGGACCGCACCCAGCGGTGGCTGGAGGATCTCCGGCTGGTTGGTGAGCAGCCGCAGAAGTAGCTCCGCGCCTTCGACGGTGAAGTCCGAGACCGTGTACACGGTCGAGCTGGCCGGAGACAGGAAGTCCGGCACACCGTCCACGCTCTGGCCGGGCAACACCACGGGAATGAACCGGTTCAGCGCGTGCTGGTCGGCGTAGAAAGCATCGCGGATCAGCCGGGCTTCCCACTGAACGCCGCGCCCCTGGTCCGGCCCGCTTCGGCCCTCAGCACGTTCGCGGTACGCGCGTGAAGCGATCACGAGCACATAGTCCGCTTCCCGGATCTGACGGCCCATCCACAGTGGCCAGTCCTGACGCTGCTGTGCCGCGTCCAGATCGAGCTGGGCGTCGATGCCACAGGATCGCAGGAACGTCCAGAGGCTTCTCACCGCTTCGCCGTGAGAAGGGTCGTCCGAATCCCACGCGTACGAGATGAACACGGCGCGGGGCCGCGTCCGGTCTTCCTCGTCCGGGCTCTTCGGCGGGGAGTGTGCGGCGGTCGGCTCACCGAGGCCGAAGTCGTGCCGAGCCACGTGTCCACCCCTCCGCTCGTTCCTGCGAGAGGCGAAGTTTACCGGCGTGAGGACGAGCGCCGGCCGAGACACCGCCCGCTTCGAGCGCGGGCCGGCTCAGAGAACGCGGCGTCGGCGTCGGCGGCGTGGCCGGCGTTCGGGGCTTTCCGTCACCGCGTCCTCGAGTGGGGTTTCGTCGGCGACCACCGGATCCGTCAGTCCCAGCATCTCCGCGGCCAGCTGCTGCGAACTCGCGAACATCCCCGACGGCGGTTCAGTGGCCCGCCGCAGCGCCGCCGGGCGGAGGCGGTTGTACCCGCGGACCGTCACCGGCCTGCGTGGCCGCAGCTCGTACGCCTTCTCCTCCGCGAGCTCCGAAGCCAGCTCGCGGTCCACCAGGATCGTGCCCGGGCGAGCCACCGACGTCAGGCGGGCCGCCAGGTTGACCACCGATCCGTACACGTCGCCGAAGCGGGACAGGATCCGGCCCGAAGCCATGCCCGCGCGGACCGCCGGCAGGCTCTCGTCCGCCGAGGTGCGCTCGGTCAGCGCCAGGGCGATCTCCGCCGCGTCGACCGCCGCGTCCGCCACGAACAGGACCTCGTCGCCGATCATCTTCACCACGCGGCCGTGGTGCTCGGCGATCGTCTCCGCCGCGAGCAG
This sequence comes from Amycolatopsis sp. cmx-4-37, assembly GCA_049998055.1. Taxonomy (GTDB): domain Bacteria; phylum Actinomycetota; class Actinomycetes; order Mycobacteriales; family Pseudonocardiaceae; genus Amycolatopsis. The sequence continues at coordinate 390,318 of JAEBEK010000002.1, forward strand.
CTCGAACGCGTCGAGCACGCGGCTCAGTTCTTCCTCGTCGATCTGGCGCGTCAGGCGCGTGTAGCCGACCATGTCGACGAACCCGACCACCTCGGTGCGCGCCTCGACGTTGTCGCCCGCCGCCGCGAACGCGCGTCCCGCGTACGCCGCCAGGTGCCGGCGCCAGACGAAGTTCTGCACCCGCTCGAGCTCCGGCAGCAGCCCGTCGACCAGGCGGGCCACCTGGCGCTCACTGCGTCCCAGCTCCGGCTGCTCCTTGATCAGCTCCCAGAGCATGTCGACCTGCCACTCGGCCAGCCGCGACAGGTGCTGCCCGAGCGCGCGCGTCACCGACACCTCGATGCTCGGATCGATCAGCCCCGACTGGACCAGCTGGTCCGCGGTGCGCATCGCCTCGACGTCCGCGTCGGTGAAGACGACCTCGTCGTCGCGAACCGTCGCGAACCCCAGTGCGCGCCAAAGCCGGCGTGACCGTTCTTCGGGCACGCCGGCTTTTTCGGCCACTTCGAGCCGCGTGTACTTCCGCCTGCCGCCGAGCAGGACGCGCTCGAGCCGCTGCTGGAGCTCGTCGCTCGAATCGGTCACGGGCTCAGGTCGTGTGGACGATCAGCACGTCCACGCCGGACTTGCGTGCCACCTCCGACGGCACCGAGCCCAGGATCCGGCCGGCGATCGTGTTCAGCCCGCGGTTGCCGACCACCAGCAGGTCGGCCTCGCGCTCGTGCACGACCTTGCGCAGCGAGTCGACCGGGTCGCCCTTGACCGCGACCGTGTCGATCTTCTCCGCCCCGGCGCGCACCGCCCGGTCGCGCGCCGACTGCAGGGTGTCTTCGGCCGGCGCCGAGCCGACGACCTGGTACGCCTCGTCGCCGAGGACGTCCTGGGCCTTGTCGACGTCGGTCTTGCTCGCCGGGTAGAACGCGCACGTGATGACGAGCGTCGCCCCGGCGTCGCCGGCCACCGCCGCCGCGCGGTCCACCGCCGCGAACGAGGACTCCGAGCCGTCCGTGCCCACCACCACGGTCCGATATGCCGCACCCATGCGCAAAACCTCCAGGTGATCCCGCGTGAGCAGGGACGATAGCCGGTCGGTACCGACCGCACCGGCTCGTCCGCGCCTGTGTCGGGTGGAAGGTTACTCGCCAGTCGCTTTCCGCGCTCCGCTCGGCCGCGGAGTCGGCTTCGGCGCCGGTTTGGGGGCTTGCTTGGGTGTCGGCGGCGGCTTCGGGACGTCGGACGCCTTGATCCGGATCGTCTCCTCGACGTCGTTCACCGGCTTCGTCTTCCCGGTGTCGTCCGTCTTCAGGTCCTCGGCCTTGAGGTCGGTCGTGACGTCGGCGGGCACCTTGACCTCGTCGCCGAGGACGGTGTGCGCCTCGGCCAGCACCGCGCGCGCGGCGCGGACCTGCTCGGCCAGCCCGCCGCGCACCTTGCGCAGGCTGTCGACGCGCTCGTTGGCCTGGGTGATCCGCCGGTTCGACTCCTCGGTCGCCGTCGTCACGCGGCGCCGCGCCTCGTCGGCGGCCTCCGCGAGCCGGGCGTTCGCCTCGGTGATCGAGTCCTGGCGGCGCTTGTTGGCCTCCGCGACCGATTCCCGCTGACGGCGGTCGATCTCCGCCTTCGCCGTCTTCTCCTCTTCGACGATCTTCGCGCGGATGTCGGCGGCGTCCTGCGTCGCCTCCTGGACGCGGCGGGCGGCTTCGGCCTTGCTCGCCGCCTCCTGCTCGGCCAGCACGCGCATCGCCTCGGTGCGGCGCGAGGCCATCGCGATCTCGAAGTCTTCTTCGACCTTGGTGCGGCGATCCGACGACTCGGTGTCGAGCTTGTTGCGCTCGGCCTCGGCCTTGTCGGTGATCTCCTTGGCCTGGGAGCGGGCGTCCTCGAGCACCTTGCGGTGCTCCGCCTCCATCTCCTTGCGGCGCAGGTCGAGCTCGGTGAGCAGCTGCTCGTAGCGGGCGCGCATGGCACTCGCGTCCGTCTCGGCCTTGGCCCGGATGTGCCCGGCCTCGGCTTCGGCGCGGGCGCGCGTGTCGGCGGACTCGTCCTGTGCGAGGCGCAGCATCCGCTGCAGCCGCTCGGACAGGCCTTCGACGCTCGTCGGCGGCTGGGCCAGCCGATCGACCTGCCCACGCAGGTCGGCGATCTCGCCGCGCGCGATCTCCAGCTGCCGGGCCAGGTCGCCGGCCTGCGCGATGGCCGCGTCCCGGTCGGCGGTGAGCATCTTCAGGTCGGCGTCCAGCCGTTCGAGGTGCTCGTCGACCTGCGCTCGGCTGTACCCGCGCTTCGCCACGTCGAAGCCGGCTCCCAGCGGCACAAGCTCCCGTTCATCGCCAAGGCTCATGGGGCTACCGTAGTCGCAGCCCGGTCACGGAAGGGTGAGCACCCGTGCGGTGCGCCGAACGTGCCGTGTGATGCGGCGAAGGGAACTGGCCGGATCCGGTCGTATCCCGGTGGATCCCGACGCCGGGAGCGCAGCCGCCCCCGGCGTCGTCTTGATCAAGCTCCGCGATCAGGCACGGGTGATCAGGTGCCGTGATCAGGCGCGGGTGATCAGGCGCTGTGATCAGGCGCCGCGGAAGGCGTTGATCCCCTCGATGTGCTTCGCGCGCTTCTCTTCGTCGCGGACGCCGAGGCCTTCCTCCGGAGCGAGGGCGAGCACGCCGACCTTGCCCTGGTGGGCGTTGCGGTGCACGTCCAGCGCCGCCTGCCCGGTGTCTTCGAGCGAGTAGGTCTTCGACAGCGTCGGGTGGATCAGGCCCTTCGAGATGAGCCGGTTCGCCTCCCAGGACTCGCGGTAGTTCGCGAAGTGGGACCCGATGATCCGCTTCAGGTTCATCCACAGGTAGCGGTTGTCGTACTGGTGCATGTACCCCGACGTCGACGCGCACGTGACGATCGTGCCGCCCTTGCGAGCGGCGTAGACGGACGCGCCGAACGTCTCCCGCCCCGGGTGCTCGAACACGATGTCCGGGTCGTCACCGCCGGTCAGCTCGCGGATCTTCGCGCCGAAGCGCTGCCACTCCTTCGGGTCCTGCTCGGTCTCGGACTTCCAGAACTTGTAGTCCTCGGCGCTGCGGTCGATGATCAGCTCGGCGCCGAGCTTGCGGCAGATCGCGGCCTTCTCCGGGCTGGAGACGACGCACACCGGGATCGCGCCGCCGTTCAGCGCGTACTGCGTCGCGTAGGAGCCGAGGCCGCCCGAGGCGCCCCAGATCAAGACGACGTCGCCTTGCTTCATGTCCGCGCCGTTGCGCGAGACCAGCTGGCGGTAGGCGGTGGAGTTGACCAGGCCGGGGGAGGCGGCTTCCTCCCAGGTCAGGTGATCCGGCTTCGGCATCAGCTGGTTGGCCTTGACGAGCGCGATCTCGGCCAGGCCGCCGAAGTTCGTCTCGAAGCCCCAGATCCGCTGCTCGGTGTCGAGCATCGTGTCGTTGTGCCCGTCCGGGCCCTCGAGCTCGACGTTCAGGCAGTGCGCGACGACCTCGTCGCCCGGCTTCCAGTTGTGCACGCCCACGCCGGTGCGCAGGACGACGCCGGACAGGTCGGACCCGACGACGTGGTAGGGCAGGTCGTGCCGCTTGGCCAGTGGCGAGAGCTTGCCGTACTTCTTCAAGAACTTGAACGTGGAGATCGGTTCGAAGATCGAGGTCCACACGGTGTTGTAGTTGATGGCGCTCGCCATCACGGCGACCAGCGCCTCGCCCGGGCCGAGCTCGGGGACGGGGACGTCGTCGACGTGCAGCGACTTGCGCGGGTCCTTGTCCCGGCTCTCGAGGCCCTCGAACATGTCGACCTCGTCGGCCCGCACGGTCACCCCGCGGTAGCTCTCGGGCACGGGCAGGGACCCGACCGCGGCGGACTCGCCGTTCAGGATGGCTTGCTGGATCTCGCCGAGCTGCGTCATCGGTTCCTCCGCGGAGATGGGGGTCAACGGCGTTGGCGGCAGAAATTACTCGCCGGTAACTCGCGGACACAACTGTACGAGACGGACAGCACGATTACACGTCGACCTGTGACCGATCAGTCTTGACCGGCTGGCCAGTCAAGCGGATCATCGGCGGTGGGAACACCCACCCGACCAGCAGTTTCACCGACGGAGGTGAGCACGAATGAGTGAAGTCTCTACGCGCGCGTGGACCCGGCCGCACGATTGGGCCGAGGTCGTCATCGGGGTCGTGGCCGCTCTTTCACCCCTTTGGCTGAGCACGGACTCGACCGCGATGTGGACGATGGTCGTCCTGGGCGTGTTGATCGCACTCGACGGCCTGGTGTCGCTGGCGATGCCGGGCATGGTCTACGGCGAAGGCATCCAGATCGCGCTCGGCGTGCTGTTCTTCATCGCGCCGTGGGTGCTGGGGTACACCGAGTTCAACGGCGCTTCCTGGACGTCCTGGATCGCCGGGGTGCTGACGGTCATCGCCGGCGCGGCAGCCATGCCGGTCGCGAGCGCCGCGCACCGCACGGCAGGCCAGCACTGAACGACCAGGAGGCACCGCATGACCGAGGATTCGGCGAAGGAGCGCATTCTCCGCGCCGCCGAGGCGCTCTTCGCCGAGTCCGGCTTCGACGCCACCCCGACCTCTCGCATCGCCGAGCGGGCCGGGGTGCCGAAGGGCCTGGTGCACTACTACTTCCGGCACAAGGCGGACCTGCTGACGGCGCTCGTCGAGCGGCTGCCCGACGAGCTCATCGAGCCGGCCGTGGTCGTCGTCCCCGGCGACCTCGTGGGCAGCCTGCGACGGCTGGTCCGCGAGCTCGACCACCGCTTCAGCCGGTCACTGGGGCTCTCGCACCTGCTGTGGCGCGAGGCCGACACCCACCACGTCGTCCGCGACGCCCTCCACGAGCGCTTCCAGGTGCTGGTGCGCCAGGTCCGCGCGGTGATCCTGGCGGCAACGGGCGGCGGCCTGCCGACGGCCGACGTCGACCGCGCATCGGGCCTGCTGGCCCGCGCGGTCAGCCACCGGCACGCCACGGCCCGCCATTCGGACGACGACCTGCCCGCCGAGTTCGACGGCGAGCTGACGTTCATCGCCGACGCCCTCGTCTCGAAGACCGCGCCGGCTTAGCCCGTCACGGACCCGCCGACGGCGCCGACCGGTTCGTCGCCGGGGCCGACGCGGACCCATCGGTGGCGCTGGCCGGTTCGCTCCCAGTCCGCCGCGGACCACGGATGGCGCTGTCCGGCTCGCCGAGCCCGCCGGGGACCCACGGATGGCGCTGGCCGGTTCTCCGAGCCCGCTGCTGTCGCCTCCCGCCCGCCCGCCGCGGACCCACGGATGGCACCGGCCCGCTCGTCTCCGAGCCTGCCGTCACCTCCGACCGCCCGCACCCCGCGCCTCGACGTGAAGCCACCCGCTTTCTGTCATGGACGTGCGGTTCCTCCGCGCCGGAGTTGGTGCGCCGGAACGGGTTCGGCGCTCAGTGCGCCGTGCCGTCCTTGGCCGGCTCCACCAGCTCCACCAGGACGCCGCCCGCGTCCTTCGGGTGGATGAAGTTCACCCGGCTGTTCGAGGTTCCGCGCTTCGCCGCCTCGTACAGCAGGCGCAGGCCCTGCTCGCGCAGCGCCGCCGAGGCCGCGTCCACATCGGACACCCGGTACGCCAGCTGCTGCAGCCCCGGGCCGCTCCTGGCCAGGAACTTGCCGATCGCCGAGTCGTCGCGCAGCGGGGCCAGCAGCTGGATCTGCGTCTCCGTGCCCGCCGTGCCGGGCGCGCGCAGCATCGCCTCGCGTACCCCCTGCTCCTCGTTCACCTCCTCGTGCGCCACTTCCAGGCCGAAGTGCGCGCGGTGGAACTCGATGGCCGCGTCCAGGTCCGGGACCGCGATGCCGACGTGGTCGATGGCCGTCACGAACGGCCGCAGGGCGTCATTCATGGGGGCAGGATAGGGCCCGCCCGCCCGGCGTTCCCCCAGAATCGTCGCGTGCCCCGCCTCACACTGGCTCCATCAAGAAGCCTGCCCTCCGGGTATGGTCGGAAAAACTGCCCGTGCGCCGATGCTTGGAGGACGCCGTGTCCGGTTCCGTGATCCTGGGTGCCGCCCGTACGCCGATCGGGCGCCTGCTCGGATCCCTCAAGGACTTCACGGGGGCACAGCTGGGCGGGGTCGCGATCAAGGCGGCCCTCGAACGCGCCGGGGTCGCCCCGGACGCGGTGCAGTACACGATCATGGGCCAGGTGCTGACCGCCGGCGCCGGCCAGATCCCGGCCCGCCAGGCCGCGGTCGCCGCGGGCATCCCGATGAGCGTGCCCGCCCTGACGATCAACAAGGTCTGCCTCTCCGGCCTCGACGCCATCGCCCTCGCCGACCAGCTGATCCGCGCCGGCGAGTTCGACATCGTCGTCGCCGGCGGCCAGGAGTCGATGACCCAGGCGCCGCACCTGCTGCCCAAGTCCCGTTCCGGCTTCAAGTACGGCGACACCACGCTCGTCGACCACATGGCCTACGACGGTCTCTTCTGCGCCTTCGACCAGGTCGCCATGGGCGCCTCGACGGAGAAGTACAACTCCCGCTACGGCGTCACCCGCGAGCAGCAGGACGCGTTCTCCGCCCGCTCGCACCAGCGCGCGGCCGAGGCGATCAAGAACGGCTACTTCGCCGACGAGATCACGCCGGTCTCCATCCCGCAGCGCAAGGGCGACCCGGTGGTCTTCGACACCGACGAGGGCGTCCGCGCCGACACCACCGCCGAAGGCCTCGCCAAGCTGCGCCCCGCCTTCGCTTCCGACGGCACCATCACCGCGGGCTCGGCCTCGCAGATCTCCGACGGCGCCGCCGCGGTCGTCGTGGCCAGCAAGGCGAAGGCCGAGGAGCTCGGCCTCACGGCGATCGCCGAGATCGGCGCGCACGGCGTCGTCGCCGGGCCGGACGCGAGCCTGCACGAGCAGCCGTCGAACGCCATCCTCGCCGCGCTGGCGAAGGCGAACCTCGGCGCCGACGCACTCGACCTCGTCGAGATCAACGAGGCCTTCGCCGCGGTCGGGCTCGTCTCCACCGAGAAGCTCGGCCTCGACCCGGAGAAGGTCAACGTCAACGGCGGGGCCATCGCCCTCGGCCACCCGATCGGCGCCTCCGGGGCCCGGCTCGCCGTGCACCTGATCCACGAGCTGCGCCGCCGCGGTGGCGGGCTCGGCGCGGCCGCGCTGTGCGGCGGCGGCGGCCAGGGCGACGCCCTCCTGCTGCGGGTGCCGACCGCGTAAGTGGCCGGCGCACTCGACCTCGACGACCTGGTCGCCCGCGCGCGGGACGGGCAGCCCCGTGCCGTCGCGCGGCTGCTGTCGCTCGTCGAGGACGCCCACCCCCGCGTCGCCGAGATCGCGCGGGCGCTGACCCCGCACACCGGGCGGGCCCGGATCGTCGGGCTCACCGGACCACCCGGCGTCGGCAAGTCGACTTCGACGTCGGCGCTGCTCACCGCGTTGCGCGCGGAGGGCAAGCGGGTCGGGGTGCTCGCGATCGACCCGTCTTCGCCGTTTTCGGGCGGCGCGCTGCTCGGTGACCGGATCCGGATGACCGAACACGCCACCGACCCCGGCGTGTTCATCCGCTCGATGGCCACGCGCGGGCACCTCGGCGGGCTGTCGTGGGCGACCCCGCAGGCGGTGCGCGTGCTCGACGCCGCAGGGTTCGACGTCGTGCTGATCGAGACCGTCGGCGTCGGACAGTCCGAAGTGGACGTCGTGAAGCTGGCCGACACCACGGTGGTGCTGCTCGCGCCCGGGATGGGCGACGGCATCCAGGCCGCGAAGGCCGGCGTGCTGGAGATCGCCGACGTTTTCGTCGTGAACAAGGCCGACCGCGAGGGCGCGGACGCGACGGTGCACGACCTCAAGCAGATGATTTCGCTGGCGCGCCGCGAAATCCGGGGCGCGAGCTGGCGCCAGCCGATCGTGCGGACGGTCGCGGCGAAGGGCGAGGGTGTCGACGAGGTCGTGCGGGCGCTGGCCGCGCACCACGACTGGCTGGTGGAGCACGACGAGCTGGCCCGGCGCCGGGTCGCGCGGGCACGCGACGAGGTCGAGGCCATCGCGGTGCGCCGGTTGCGGGCCGAGCTGGCCGATCTGCGGGGCGGCGGGCGCCTCGCCGGAGTGGCGGAGCGCGTGGTGGCGCGGGAGATCGATCCGTTCGCCGCCGCCGACGAGCTGATCGCGGACCTGCGGGGGTAACGCGGTCCGGATCGCCGACGCGAGCCGTGCGAGCAGAAACCGGGCCACGGCAACGGGTCTTCGCCGGAATTCCATGACGCCCTCCTTCGGGTGCGGCGGGGTTCGCCGCGTGCTGACCATCGTGCGCCGGGGGTCCGACAGTTTCGGGGGTGCGGCGCTGACGTTCACCCATCCGCGTGACACGGGCGACTTTCGCCGGTTCTTGTTGTCGGTGCCGCGCCCTAGACTGCGGGACGCTCCGGAACCGGGCGATCACTGGGAGGGCGTGCAGGATGAAGAAGACATTCGTCACCGCGCTGGCGGCGGGCGCGTTGTTCGTGGCCGGCAACGGCGTCGCCACCGCGGCCGACGCGCCGCCGCCGAAGACGACGCACGGACCGTGCCAATACACCGAGACGCCGGACGAACCGGCCGCGCGGCCGGTGCCGCTGCCACCCGACCCGCGGCACACGCCGAGCCACGGCAAGGTCGACGTCGCCGTCCCGACCAGCCAAGGCGCGCTGCCGCTGCGGCTCGACCGCGCGAAGGCGCCGTGCACCGTGCAGAGCTTCCTGCACCTGGCGCGGCACCGGTTCTACGACCACACGGTGTGCCACCGGCTCACCTCGTACCCGACGCTGAAGGTCCTGCAGTGCGGCGACCCGAGCGCGACCGGCGAGGGCGGGCCGGGCTACAAGTACAAGGACGAGCTGCCGGTGGACCTGCCGCCGTCGCCGACCGACCCGACGGGCGCGCGCAAGGTCTACGCGCGCGGGCTGCTGGCGATGGCCAACGCGGGGCCGGACACGAACGGCTCGCAGTTCTTCGTCGTGTACGGCGATTCCGCGCTGCGGCCGAACTACACGGTGTTCGGCACGGTCGGCCCCGAAGGGCTGAGGACGCTCGACAAGGTGGCCGCCGGCGGGATCCAGCCGACCGCGGACGACCCGGCACCGGTCGACGGGACGCCGGTGCTGCGGACGGAACTGCTTCGCGTCCGGCCGGACTGCTGGTTCTGACGGCCGCTGCGGGTCACCCTCCCGGCTGGGGTGGCCCGCTCGGGGCCATCTCACGTGATCGGAGGGGCATCTCGCGTGATTGGGGAGGCATCTCGCGTGATTGAAGGGGCATCACACGTGATTGGACGATCGGCTCGCGTGATTGAAGGGTCGACTCGCGTGCCAGGGAGGTCGGCTCGCGTACCTGGAGGGTCGGCTCGCGTGCCTGGGAGGTCGGCTCACGTGATCCTGGGCGGAAGTCGTGTGATTCGGGCCGGATCTCGCGTGTCCGGGGGGCGGGATCAAGCCGTGATTTCCCAGAGGGCCTCGATCAACGTCTGGATGGCGCCGGCGAACGCGTGTTTCGGCGTTGCCGCGTAGCCGACTATCAAGCCGCCGGGGCGGTCGGTGTCCATCCAGTAGCCGGTCAGGCCCTCGATGCCGATCGCGCGGCGGGTGCAGGCCGCCAGGGCCGTTGCCTCCGATGGGCCGTCCGGCGGGAGTACCAGCAGCAGGTGCAGCCCGGCCGCGATGCCTTGCGGCCGCACCGAAGCCGGCAGGGCCGCCATGAGGCGAGCGCGGCGGGAGCGGTACTCCGCGCGGCTGCGGCGGACGTGCTGGTCGTACGCACCCGAGTCGATCAGCTCGGCCAGGGCCAGCTGGTTCAGCACCGCCGGTCGCGAGCCGCTGCCGGCCATGGCCGCGTGGACCGGCTCCACCAGCGTCCGCGGCAGCACCAGCCACGCCAGCCGCAGCGCCGGGGCCAGGGTCTTGCTCGCCGTCCCCGCGTACACCACCTGCTCCGGCGCCAGTGCCTGCAACGCCCCGACCTGCTGGCGGTCGAAGCGGAACTCGCCGTCGTAGTCGTCCTCCAGCACGAACGCGCCCGAGCGGGTCAGCGCGGCGCGGCGGTGCGGGGCCAGCGTGACGCCGGTGGGGTACTGGTGCGCCGGTGTCACGACCACCGCCGGACTGTCCAAAGCGGACACGTCGAGCCCGTCCTCGTCCACCGGCACGCCGACGACCCGCTGGCCCTGCGCCACCGCGATCGACCGGTACATCTCCAACGACGGGTTCTCGAACGCCATTTCGCCGACGCCCAACGAGGAAAGGGCGCGGGACACCACGGCGATGGCGTGGGAGTACCCGTGGCACACCACGATCCGCTCCGGGTCCGCGACCACCCCGCGGGCCCGGGCGAGGTAGCCGGCGAGAGTGTCGCGTAGCTCGGGCGTCCCCAGCTCCGACCCGTAGCCGAACGCCGACGCCGGGGTCCGCAGCAGCGCCCGGCGGGTCGCGCTGATCCACGCCTGGCGGGGGAACGCGGTCAGGTCCGGGCGCCCCGGCCGCAGGTCCCAGCGCGGCACCGGCTCGCGGGGCGCCTGCCGCGGCGCGGACTGGGGGAGCGAACCCGCCGTCGCCACGCGGGTCGGCGCGCCCTGGGTCGTGCGCAGGTACCCCTCGGCGGCCAGGTCGGCGTACACCCGCGTGACCGTGCCGCGGGCGACACCCAGGTCGTGCGCCAGGGAACGGGTCGAGGGCACCGCCGCGCCCGCCTGCCACCGGCCCTCGCGGATGGCCGCGCGGATCGCTTCCGCGAGGCCGCTCCGGCCGGTCGAGGGCTGCCAGCCGAGGTGGACGTCGAGCCCGGAACTGGACCACGAATCCGTCATGCGACTGGACCATACTCGTGGACCAGTTCGGGCTAGCGTGGAACCATGACGAAGCGAATCGGACTCGGGCACGCGCCCGAGATCTACCAGGCGATGGCGAACCTGCAGGCCGAGGTGAACAAGGCCGCCGCGAACGCGGGCGTCGACCCGAAGCTGCTGGAACTGGTGAAGATGCGGGCCTCCCAGCTCAACGGCTGCGCGTACTGCCTCGACATGCACAGCCGCGACGCCCTGGAGCTGGGCGAGTCGGCCCGCCGGCTGTTCGTGCTCGACGGCTGGCGCGAGACCGACCTGTTCACCGAAGAGGAAGAGGCCGCTCTCGTCCTCACCGAGGCGATGACCAAGCTGTCCGCGACCCAGAGCGTGCCCGACGACGTCTACGAGCAGGCGACGAAGGTGCTGACCGAGGACCAGTACCGCGCGGTCGCGTGGGAGGTCATCGCGATCAACAGCTGGAACCGCATGGCCGTCACCAGCCACAGCCCGCTCCCGAGGCGTGACGCGTGACCGCCGCCGCGCTCAAGGCGCTGCACGTCCCCGGCCGGCCGCTGGTGCTGCCGAACGCGTGGGACGCCGACACCGCCCGGCTCGTCGAGGCGGCCGGGTTCCCGGTCGTGGCGACCAGCTCGGTCGCCGTGGCGTCCGCGCTCGGCTTCCCCGACGGCGAAAAAGCCCCGGCCGAGGAGATGTTCGCCGCGGCGAAGCGCATCGCGAACGCCGTGAGTGTCCCCGTCACCGTCGACGCCGAGTCGGGCTACGGCCTGTCCGGTGCCGAGCTGGCGCGCCGGCTGCTCGACGCCGGCGTCGTCGGCTGCAACTTCGAGGACACCGACCACGCCACCGGCGACGTGCGGCCGGTCGCCGTGCAGGCGGAACGGATCGCCGCCCTGCGCGAGGCGGCGGGCGACGGCCTGGTGCTCAACGCCCGCGTCGACTCCTTCCGCGGCGTCGACCCGAAGGACCACCTGGCCGACGGCATCGCCCGGGCGCGGGCTTATCTCGAGGCGGGCGCCGACTGCGTCTACCCCATCCACCTGCGCACACCCGAGGTGCTCGCGGCGTTCGTGCAGGGCGTCGGCGGCGCCGTCAACGCGCCCGCGTGGCCGGGCAGCCCCGGTCTCGCCGGCCTCGCCGAACTGGGCGTGGCGAGGATTTCGCTCGGCGGCGGGCTCTGGCAGTACGCGCGGAAGCACCTCGAAGCGACTCTCGCGGGCGTCGCCGAGGGGAAACTGCCCTACTGATGGCCGAAGGCCGCCGCGAGGGGATCGGGAACACCCTCGCGGCGGCCTTCGGGGTCGTGCCGCCCGTCGAAACAGTCCTTAGTGGACGACAGCCTTCTCGGCGCCCGCACCGGTCAGGGAGCGGACCTCCATCTCGGCGTACTTCTTCTCGTCGTGCTCCTTGGACAGGACCGTGCCCAGCCAGCCCAGGATGAACGCGGCCGGGATCGAGACGAGGCCGGGGTTGCTCAGCGGGAACCAGGCGAAGTCCGCCGTCTTGATCATCGACGTGCTCTTGCCGGACACCGCCGGCGAGAACACGATCAGCACGATCGTGATGGCCAGGCCGCCGTAGATCGACCACAGCGCGCCCTGGGTGTTGAACCGCTTCCAGAACAGCGAGTAGAGGATCGTCGGCAGGTTCGCCGACGCCGCCACCGCGAACGCCAGCGCCACGAGGAACGCGACGTTCTGCCCGTTGGCCAGGATGCCGCCGCCGATCGCGAGGGCACCGATCACCACCGCGGTGATCCGGGCGACCTTGACCTCCGAGTCCGGCGACGTCTTCCCGCGCTTGACGACGTTCGCGTAGACGTCGTGCGCGAAGGACGCGGACGCCGTGATCGTCAGGCCGGCGACCACCGCGAGGATCGTGGCGAACGCGACCGCGGAGATCAGGCCCAGCAGCACCGGCCCGCCCAGTTCGAGCGCGAGCAGCGGAGCCGCGGAGTTGACCCCGCCCGGCGCCTTCTTGATCGTGTCCGGCCCGACCAGCGCACCGGCGCCGTAGCCCAGCACCAGCGTGAACAGGTAGAACACGCCGATCAGGACGATCGCCCAGACCACCGAGCGACGCGCGTCGCGGGCGGTCGGCACCGTGTAGAAGCGCATCAGGACGTGCGGCAGACCGGCGGTACCCAGCACCAGCGCGATGCCGAGGGAGAAGAAGTCCAGCTTGGACGTCCCGGTGGCGCCGTACTGCTTGCCCGGGCCGAGCAGCGTCTCCCCGGTCTTGCCCGCCTTGTCGACGGCGGCCTGCAGGAGGCTGGAGAAGTTGAAGTTGTACTTGCCCAGCACCCACAGGGTGATCACGAGCGCGCCGACGATCAGCAGCCCGGCCTTGATGATCTGCACCCAGGTGGTGCCCTTCATGCCGCCGATCAGGACGTAGGCGATCATGATCACGCCGACCACGGCGATCACCAGGGCCTGCGCCCCGCTGCCTTCGACGCCGAGCAGCAGCGCGACGAGGCCGCCGGCCCCGGCCATCTGGGCGAGCAGGTAGAAGAACGACACGATCAGCGTCGACGTCGCCGCCGCCGCGCGCACCGGGCGCTGCTTCATGCGGAACGCGAGGACGTCGCCCATCGTGAACTTGCCGGTGTTGCGCAGCAGTTCCGCGACCAGCAGCAGCGCGACCAGCCACGCCACGAGGAAGCCGATGGAGTAGAGGAAGCCGTCGTAGCCGTTGATGGCGATCGCGCCGGCGATGCCGAGGAACGACGCCGCCGACAGGTAGTCACCCGAGATCGCGATGCCGTTCTGGGGCCCGGTGAAGGCGCGGCCGGCGGCGTAGTAGTCGGACGCCGTCTTGGTGTTGCGGCTGGCCCGGAACACGATCACCAGCGTGATGAGCACGAAGGCCGCGAAGATGATGATGTTGAGGAGCGGGTTGCTGCCTTCCACGCCCGCGGCGATGTTCGTCGTCATGCCTGCTCCTTCGCAGATTCGCCTTCGATGTCCTCACGGATCTTCTCCGCGACCGGGTCCAGCTTCCGGTTGGCGTACCGCACGTAGAGGCCGGTGATCACGAACGTCGAAACGAACTGCAGCAGGCCGAAGATCAGGCCGACGTTGATGTTGCCGAACACCTTGGTGCTCATGAAGCCGTGCGCGTAGTCCGCGAGCAGGACGTACAGCAGGTACCAGAGGAGGAACACCGCCGTCATCGGGAAGACGAACCGGCGCAGGCGGCTGCGCAGCTCACGGAACTCGGTGCTTTCGTGCGCGCGTTCCCAGATGGTCTCTGACGTGTCCGGGGGCCCGCCGCCGGTGTCCGTCGTGCTCATCGCTGCTCCCTGCGACGTTGCGGAAAGTGACGTGCGACACCGTAGGGACGCGTGAGGCTCGCGTGAAGATTCAGCGGCTCAACAGCCGGGCCAGACGACGAACGGTTGACGAACGGTCGCGCGGTCCCGTCGAACGGGGTTCGTCCAGGTGCAGGCGCAACATCGCCGCCGTCGACCAGGTGGGTGGCCTGCCCCGCAGGGAGACCAACGCCATTACTCCGAACGCCAGCGGTACCGACCAGGGTGCCGGTTGCTGCACCAAGATCGCCACCCAGCCGCGCAGCGGCGGACCGGCGAGGGCGAACAGGATCGAGCCGGACGAGGCGACGAGTCCGGTCAGGACGCCGGCGATCCCGCCGGCCGCGGTCAGCCGCGGCCACCAGATGCCGAGCACGAGCAGCGGGCAGAACGTCGACGCGGCCACGGTGAAGCCCCACGTGACGAGCACCCCCGCGTCGAGCTCGGCCGAACGCAGCGCCAGCAGCACCATGATCGCGGCGACGCCGAACACCGCGATCCGCAGCCGCCGCAGCCCGCCGGGCACGAGGTCGTGCGCGATCGCGCCGGACATCACCAGCAGCAGCCCCAGCGACGTCGCCAGGAACGCGGCGAACGCACCCGCGGTGAGCAACGCCGTGAAGAGGCCGCCGGCCCAGCCACTGTCCACTTGGTACGGCAGCGCGACGACCACGGTGTCCGTGGCGCCGGAGAGGTAGAGCCCCGGGACCAGGACGCGGCCGAGGACGCCGTAGACGCCGGGGAAGAGGTAGAAGATTCCCAGCAGGGCCACGGTGATCGCGGCGGTGCGGCGCGCGGCGCGGCCGTCGGGGCTGGTGTGGAAGCGCATGAGCACGTGCGGCAGGCCCATCGTGCCGAGCATGGTCGCGATGAGCACGGCCCACGTGCCGAGCAGCGGGTAGCCCTGGTCGCCGAGGTCGAGCAGCGGCCGCTGCCAGTCGGCGCCGCCGAGCGGGGCCCCGCCGCGAACCGCGGGGACCGCCGCACCCGTGCCGAAGACGACCTCGTCCTGGCTGTGTGCCGTGAATTCGCCGGGTGGCAGGGTTTCCACGACGCCGTTGCGCCGCACGGCGGTCGGCTCGCGGATCTCCATGGTGACGTCGACCTCGAACTTCACCGGCGTCTCGCGGGCGAAGTGGGTGAACTCGACCGGGTTCAGCGCGTCGGTCCGGTTGACGGCGCCCGCTTGGAGCACGAGCCAGATCGCCGGGATCAGGAACAGCAGCAGCTTCAGCACGAACTGGAACGCCTGCACGTACGTCGCCGCGCGCATGCCGCCCAGGGCGAGGGTGACGCTGACCGCGGCGCCGGCCAGCACGACGCCGACCCAGTACGGCGTGTGGCCGACCGCGGTGAGCACCAGGCCGGCGGTGCGGAACTGCGGGACGACGTAGATGGTGCCGATGACCAGGACGACCACCGCGGCCAGGCGGCGCAGCGCGGGGGAGTTGAGCCGGGCTTCGGCGAAGTCGGGGACGGTCAGCGCGCCCGAGCGCCGCATCGGCGCGGCGACGAGCACGAGCATCGCGATGTAGCCGGCGGTGAAGCCGACCGGGTACCAGAGCGCCCCGATGCCGTCCTTGACGACGAGCCCGGCGACGCCGAGGAACGAGGCCGCGCTGAGGTACTCGCCGGAGACGGCGGCGGAGTTCACCAGCGGCGAGATCCGGCGCGAGGCCACCAGGAAGTCCGACGTCGTGCGCATGGCGGCGACCCCGCGGACGCCGATGAGCAGCGTCACGAGCACGACGGGCGCGACGGCGAGCGCGACGCCCATTACCCGCCCCCGCTCTCGAGCGCCCCAATGTGGCCTTGGTTGCGTCTGACGCACCGAAGGCCG
Organism: Amycolatopsis sp. cmx-4-37; assembly: GCA_049998055.1. Classification (GTDB taxonomy): domain Bacteria; phylum Actinomycetota; class Actinomycetes; order Mycobacteriales; family Pseudonocardiaceae; genus Amycolatopsis. The sequence goes on from JAEBEK010000002.1 coordinate 406,283, forward strand.
CCTTGGGTGCGTGTGACGCACCGAAGGCCACATTGGGGCGCTCTGGTCATTCGTCGTCCTCGAGGCGTTCGGCGCGGCGCAGCTGCCAGCGGGCCAGGACGGCCATCGCCGGGTACGGGAGCACCGCGATCATCAGCCAGGACACCGGGATCCCCAGCAGCCGCACGGTGTCCAGGCCGGGGAAGATCGCGAAGACGCCGGGGAGACCGAGCAGCAGGGCGAACATCAGGACCAGCGCGGGTACGCCGCGGCGGCGCTGGGCGCGGTACAACGCCGTCGCGCGCTGGGTGTCGCCCGCCGGGAGCCGCGGCTGGCGCCAGCGGTGCCGGGAGCGGCGCCGGGCGTGGGCGAGCCGGGTCTGCGGGCTGGTGACAGCGACCCGGCGGATCCTGCTCATCGCGAGCCCGGCCCGAGCTGACCTCGTTGCGCGGCTTCCAGCAGCCGGTCCCGCAGGTCCCGCGCGTGGCGGCGGCTGACCGGGACGTCGCCCGCCTCGGTGTGGGCCAGCAGGCCGCCCGCCGAGTCGCTCCGCAGCTCCAGCACCGCCCCGACGGACAGCAGGAACCCGCGGTGCACCCGGCTGAACCCGGTGCCCTCCCAGTACTCCTCGAGCCGCGAGATCGGCATCCGCACCAGGTGCACCCCGCCTCGCGTGTGCAGCCGGACGTAGTCGCCGTGGGCCTCCACGAACAGCACGTCGTCGCGGCGGACGTACCGGGTTCGGCCGCCGGACTCGACCGGGAGCGCCGCCATCGCGTCCGGGGTCGAGCGCGAAGACGGCGTCGCCATCCGCGTCACCTTGGCCAAGGCAGCGGAAAGCCGTTCGGCCCGGACCGGCTTGAGGAGGTAGTCGACCGCGCCGATGCCGTACGCCGTCACCGCGTGCCCGTCGTGGGCCGTGACGAACACGATCACCGGCGGCTCGCTCAGCTTCGCCAGCAACCCGGCCAGTTCGAGCCCGTCGAGGCCCGGCATCGAGATGTCGAGGAACACCGCGTCGAACCTGTCGGCCTGAAGCAGCCTCAACGCCTTCAGCGCGTCAGCCGCGCCGACGACTTCGCCGACTTCGGGCGCTTCGCGCAGCATGCGGCACAACTCGTCCAAGGCCGGCGCCAAGTCGTCGACGGCGAGCACTCGAAGCCCGGTCACGGCAGCACCCCCGGCTGGAACCGCGGCACCCGCACGACCACGCGGGTACCCGCGCCGACCTCGGTTTCCACGGTCAGCCCGTACCAGGCGCCGTAGACGTCCCGCAGCCGTCGGTCCACATTGGCCAGTCCGAGGCCGGCGGGATCGTCCTCGCCGGTGCGTCCGGCCAGGATGTCCGCCGCGCGCTTCGGGTCCATGCCGACCCCGTCGTCCTCGACGAAGATCACGCAGTCGTTCCCTTCCGCCTGGCCGTGCACCTGGACCAGCCCGGTGCCCGACCGCGGCTCGATGCCGTGCCGGATCGCGTTCTCCACCAACGGTTCCAGCACGAGGTAGGGCACCGCGACGGCGAGGATCTCCGGCGCGACCCGCACCTGGACGCGCAGCCGTTCGCCGAGCACCGCGCGCTGCAGCGCCAGGTAGGTCTCGATCGCGCGGAACTCCTCGGCGACCACTGTGTACTCGCCGTGCCGAGCGAGGCTGTAGCGGGTGTAGTCGGCGAAGTCGAGCATGAGGTCGCGGGCGCGGTCGGGGTCCGAGCGCACCAGCGACGCGATCACGGTCAGCGCGTTGTAGACGAAGTGCGGGGACATCTCCGCCCGCAGCGCGCGCAGTTCGGCCTGCGCCGCCTGTTCCGCCGACGCCTCGAGCCGCCCGCGTTCCAGGGCCTGCACGACCAGGTCCGCGGCCTGGGCCGCGACGGCGTCCCGCACGTCGCCGACGACCAGCAGTGCCCCGGCCAGCTCGTCGCGGACGTGCAGCGGCAGCACGAGGACGTCCGGCGCGGAGCCGGGTTCCTCGGTGTGGAGCACGCCGTCGAGGACCGACGCGACGACCGCGTCCGGCCCCGGCCGCCCCGACCAGAGCAGCGACCCGGACAGGTCGGTGAGGCCGAGGCCCGGGAAGCCGAACAGCCGGCGCAGGCCGTGCGCGGCCCGGCGCGCCCGGGTGCCGGCGAGGCCGTCGCGCAGATCGTCGGTGATCCGGCGGGCGGCGGCGAGCACCGGCAACGGGTCGGCGCGGGACGCCGGGCGCAGGTGCACGGTCATCGGGCCTCCCCTCGGCGGCGGTGTCCAGGGGACCAGATCCTACGGCTACCCCCGCTCTTCCCGATCGGCCAGCACCTGGGCGTGGCGGCGGAAGCGGCGCCAGGTCCGGTAGTCATCGAGCCCGGTGACCTCGGCGGGTTCCGGCACCCGCACCAGCAGGCTCGCGTCGGCCGGGTAAGGCCGGTCGGGCAGCGAGATCCAGCCCGTCGTGCGGGTCTCCTTCACCGCCACCCGCACCGGCCGGAACGTCGTCGGGTCGAGCCCTTCGCTGTGCCGGACGACCTCCTCGAAGAACCACGCCGACGTGATCAGCCCGAGCACGCCGGGCGACGCCTTGAGCGCCTCCTTCAGCGGCGCCGCAGCCAGGAGCCGGAACGCGTGGTTGATCGCCGGCGCGGTGACGCCGTGGTCGTCGTAGGCCACCTCGCCCGCGTGCAGCGCCATCCGGAGCCGGATCCGGGCACCGGCGTGGTGGTTCAGGTTGTGCCGGTGCAGCGCCACGGCGAGCGCGTTGGGCAAGAATTCGACGAAGAGCCGCTTCGGGATCTGCGGCGGGGCGAGGACGAAGACGCCGTCCCCGCAATCCTCGCTCCGGCAGGCCGTCCAGGGGACGCCCACGTCGTCGAACGCCCGGCAAAGCGCGCGGTACAGCCCGTCGCGCAGCGCCAGGCGGTGTGGTGTGGTCCTGCACCGATCGCCGTAACCCTCGACGTCCACGGCGAAGATCGTCCGGTGCACGGCCGATCGTTCGTAGTTCATCGCACCCTCCCTGCGATCATGCATGTGTAGATGCATGTGCAGATGAGTGTGACGCGGGACACCTGTCCGTGGAAACCGGCCGTGCGGTGAGCGGTCACCCCACCGCGGTGACCGGCAGTGACTGATCACCGGCGGTGAAACCGCTGGTCAAGGCCCTGTGAGGGGTGCGCACACCCCGCACAGGGACCTGACGGACGGGTCAGCAGGACTGCTTGTAGAAGTACTGCGAGTTGGCGTCCATGTCCGCCTTGGTGATCGAGTGCAGCTCCGCGGTCAGGTTCCGCGTCACCGGCTTGCCCTCGATCGCCGCCACGGCCTGCTGGACGCCCTGGGTGCCGATCGAGGCCGGGTCCTGGGCGATCAGGGCCTGGTACTGGCCGTTCTTGAGACCTTCGACCTCGGACGGGCTGGCGTCGAAGCCGATCAGGTTCACCGCGCCGACCTTGCCCGCGTTGCGCAGGCCGGTCGCCGCGCCTTCACCGGTGTTGAGGTTGGTCGCGAAGACGCCGATGAGGTCCGGCGTCGACGACAGGGCCGCCGTCACCTTGGACGCCGCCTGGTCGGGCTCGTTCTGGGTGAACTGCACGCCGATCGACTTCAGGTTCGGCGTGTTCTTCAGCTCGTCCTCGAAGCCCTTCGCACGGGCCGCCGTGGTGGACGTGCCGGCGATCGTGTCGAGGATCAGCACCGAGCCGCTCTTGCCGGCGGCCAGCTTGGCCATCGTCTGGGCCGCGAGCTTGCCGCCCGAGGCGTTGTCGGAGGAGACGGACGACGCGGCCACGCTCGTGTCCTTCAGCGAGGTGTCGACCTCGACGATCTTCGCGCCGCGCGCCTTCACCTGCTGGATCGGGGCGAGCATCGCCGTGTCGTCGGTCGGGGCGATGAGCAGCGCGGCCGGCGGGTTGGAGCCGAGGGCGTTGACGAGCTGGGTCTGCATCGCCGCGTCGAACTTCTGCGGCGCCTGCGTGGTCAGCTCGTAGCCGAGCTTCTTCGCCTCGGCCTGCGCGCCGCACTGGAGGGAGATGTAGAACGGCTCGGCCTGCACGCCCGGGATGAGCGCCAGCTTCTTCGAGCCGGCCGAGCCGGCCTGGCTGTCCCCGGACCCGGTCTGCCCGACCGTGCCGGACCCGCACGCGGTGAGCAGCGCGGCGGCCGAGGCCAGCGCGCCGACGGCCACGAAAGTCTTGGTGAGCTTCATAAGCACCTCTTTGTACTCGAATCTTATTCTGGTTAGGGCGGCGCTACGGACTGCAGCGCGCCCGCCTGCGGTGACCTTCGCGCCGCCCGACGGCTGAATGATGAGGTTCGCAGGGGGAACTCAGCGGGAGTTGCGTTGACGGCGGCGCCGCTGGTCGAACCAGACGGCGGCGATGAGCACCGCGCCGACGGCGATCATCTGCCAGAAGTCCTGGACGTGGGTGATGTTGAAGCCCTTCTTCAGCACCGCCGGGATGAACACGCCGATCACCGTGCCCAGCACCGTGCCGACGCCGCCGAAGAGGCTCGTCCCGCCCATCACGACCGCGGCGATCGCGTTGAGGTTGTCGGTGGTGTGCGCCGAGATGGTGGTCGACGCGTAGTACGCCAGCGAGAGGAACCCGGCGATCCCGGCCAGGAACCCCGTCAGCGTGTACACCTTCAGCAGGTGCGCGGTGACGCCGATGCCGGCGCGCCGCGCGCCTTCGGCGTTGGAGCCGACCGCGTAGGTGTACCGGCCGAACTTGGTGGTGTGCAGCAGCCACGCACCGATCAGGGTGATCACCACGGCGACGATGACCAGGTTCGGCACCACGCCGAACGAGGTGCCGTAGCCGAGGGTCTGGTTGAGCACGACGGGGACGCTGCGCACGTCCGACCCGTTGTTGAGCAGGTAGGCCGCGCCGAGCGCCGCACCCATGGTGCCGAGCGTGACGATCAGCGGCGGGATCCCCGCCACCGCGATGAGGAAGCCGTTGATCAGGCCCCACACCGTCCCGGCGACGACCGCGGCGACGAGGCCGACGGTGATGACGCCCCAGCCGGCGCTCGACGCGTTGCCGCCGGACATCGCCTCCATCACCTTGCCGGCGACCATGCCGGCGAAGATCAGCACCGAGCCGACGGACAGGTCGATGCCGGAGGTGATGATCACGAACGTCATCCCGACCGACAGCACCAGCAGCACCGCGGTCTCGATGAGCAGCGTCTGGAAGGTGAACAGCGTCGCGAACTCGCCGGGGGCGATCGCGCTGAAGACGATGACCAGCGCCACCAGCACCAGCGCGATCCAGAACGTGTTGGCGCCGACGAGCCGTTTGCCGAGCGGCCGCTTGCCGAAACCCGCTTCGGGCGTTTCCTGGATGTCCTTCGTGGGGGCGCTCACGCCGCCTCCTCTTGCACGAGCGCGCCGGTCATCGCGGCGACGAGGTCCTCGAGCTTCGTGTCGGAACCGGTGAACCGGGCGACGCGCTTGCCGAGCCGCAGCACCTCGACGCGGTCGGCGACCGACAGCACCTCGGGCATGTTGTGGCTGATCAGCACGACGGCGATGCCCTTGTCGCGCACCTTCTTGATGACGTCGAGCACGCGCTCGCGCTGCACGACCCCGAGCGCGGCGGTCGGCTCGTCCATGAACACGACCTTCGACGCCCACACGACCGAACGCGCGACCGCGACGCTCTGACGCTGCCCGCCCGAGAGCGAGCCGATCGGGACGTCGGTGCTCTGCAGCGTCACGCCGAGGCGCTGGAACTCCTCGACGGCCTGACGCCGCATCTCGGCCTTGTCGAGCATCCCGAGCTTGCCGAGGATCCCCTTGCGGTGGATTTCGCGGCCCAGGAACAGGTTCGCCGCCGGGTCGAGCTCCGGTGCGACGGCCAGGTCCTGGTACACGGTTTCGATGCCCCTCCGCCGGGCTGTGGTCGGGGAGTCGAAGTGCGTCTCGGCGCCGTCGAGGAGGATCTTCCCCGACGTCGGCTGTTCCGCGCCCGAGAGGCACTTGACCAAAGTGGACTTGCCGGCGCCGTTGTCGCCGATCAACGCCGTCACTTCGCCCGCGCGGGCCTGGAAAGCCGCGCCGCGCAAGGCTTCGACCGACCCGTAGTGCTTCGTCAGGTCGACCGCTTCCAGCAGGATTTCGCTCATCCGTGCCTCTCCTCCGGCGCCGGCGGCCGGCAGCGGATCACCGTCGCGGTGCCGGACAGCTCGGTCTGGCCGGCGTCGAACGGCACGACGTAGGTGTCGCCCTTCGCCAGCGCGTGCTCGCCGCCGTGCTCGCCGCCGTGCTCGGTGCGCAGGGTGCCTTCGCCGTCGAGGACGACGAGCACCGCGAACGACGGGTCGAGTGACAACGTTGTCGCCTGGTCCGTACGCAGTTGTTCGGCTCGGAAGAACCGCTCCGATCCGCCGGCCAGCAGGTCCACAGTGGACGCACTGTCGCCCGCGGTGCGCTTGATGATCGTCTCCAGGCGCCCGGCGTCCCAGCCCGAGGTGTCGAGCGCCTCGATGGCGGTGTCGAAGCCGATCCCGAGGTGGCCCTTCTCCGGGGACGCGAGGAAGTCGCGCCACTCGATGGTGAGCGAGAAGTCCGTCGGCTGCTGCAGCTCGACGACGAACACGCCCTCGCCGATCGCGTGCGGCAGCCCGGCCGGGATGTAGACGGTGTCGCCGGCGGTCACCGGGACGCTGTTCAGCGCGCCCAGCATCGACGGCACGTCCTGCTCCCGCGTCCACTCGGACACGGTCGCCTTGGAGAGCGTCTCCTTGAAGCCGGGGTAGACGCGGGGGTCGTCGCCGTAGGTGCCGACCACGATCCACGCCTCGGTCTTGCCGAAGTGCGAATCGAAGTGCTGCTTCGCGAAGGCGTCGTCCGGGTGGAAGTGCACGGGCAGCCGCTGGCCCGCGTCGAGCAGCTTGACCAGCAGCCCGGTCGACGTCCCGAGCGCCTCGACGTGCTTGGCGCCGAGCCAGCCGTTCGGGTTCGCCACGACGGCGTCGCGCAGCCAGCCGCCGGCGGGGAGCCGGGTCAGGCCGTTGGTGTCCTGGCCGAACATGGTGCTCACCGAGGCGACCCAGTCCTCCGGGCCGAACTTCTTCTCGGGCGACGCGCCGCGCAGCGCCGCGATGGCGTCGCCCCCGCGGTAGAACTGCGGCGGCTGGTTGGCCGGGAGCCGGAGGGGTTCGAGGGTCACGGGGCGACCTCACCGGAACCGCGGGCGACGAGATGCACGGGCAGGACGACCTTTCTGGGCGGGGACTGATCTCCTTGGACGCGCGCGAAGAGCAGCTCGGCCGCGGCGTGGCCGAGGGCGCTGACGTCGTGCGCGACGACGGTGACCGGCGGGTCGAGCAGGTCGGCCAGCTCGAAGTCGTCGAAGCCGACCATCGCCGGGCGGTACTCGGCGTGGGCGAGCGCGCGCAGCACGTGCACGGCGACCCGGTTGTTGCCCGCGATCACCGCGGTGGCGGCGTCGGGCCCGTGCAACAGCCGCTTGACCGCGTCGCCGACGCCCTCCTGGGTCGGCGTCCGCATGGAGACCAGGGACTCGTCGTAGGAGATCCCGTTGCGGACGCAGCCCTCGCGGAACCCGCGCAGGCGCTCGGCCGCGGTGAAGATGTCCGGGCTGTCGCCGAGGAACGCGATCCGCCGGTGGCCGTGCTTCGCCAGGTGGGTGACGGCCTCGATGGTGCCGCCGAGGTTGTCCACCAGCACGGTGTCGGCCACGATGTCACCGGCCGGCCGGTCGATGAACACCACCGGCGTGCCCGCGCGCATCTCCGGCACCAGGTAGCCGTGCTGCAGGCCGGCCGGCACGACGAGGATGCCGTCCACCCGCCGCGCGCAGAACTCCAGCACGAGCTCGCGCTCGCGGTCGGAGTTCTCCTCGGACGAGCCGGTGAGCACCTGGCGCCCGAAGGACGTCGCGATGCGCTCGACCGCGCGGTTCAGCTCGGAGTAGAAGGGGTTGCCGACGTCCTCGACGATGAGCCCGATGGTGCCGGTCGTCGACCCGCGGCGCAGGTTGCGCGCGCCCAGGTTGCGCCGGAACCCCAGCTGCTCGATGGCCGCCATGACCCGCTCGGCGGTGTCCGGGTGCACCGCCGGTTCGTCGTTGACCACGCGTGAGACGGTCTTGATGCTGACGCCCGCCAGCCGGGCCACGTCACTCATCGTGGCTCGCCTGCTCGCGGTGCGCGGCGCGCCGTCGCGGTCCCGGCCGGGAGGAGACAACGTTGTCATAGTGACCGGGATTGAACGCCACCCGGCCGCGGGTTGTCAACGCCCCATGCGCGAATTGTGCCGATTCGGCTACCGACGTCGTAGGGCAGACGGCTGATCATGGTGTCCCGAAGTGGACAGGTCTTGACGGGACCCTTGACTGTCCGGTGAGCCGCTGCCCAAGGTTGCCCCGTTCGACCGACTGCGCGACAAGGTTGTCATTTCGGTCGCGCTGACGACGTGAGAGGCGATGGCTATGGCGCGATTGCGCTTCAGAGCCGGTTTAACCTTCTTGGCATTGGCGGTGACGGCAGCGGTGGCTCCCGCTGTCCCCGCCGCGGCCGCTCCGGCGACGGATTTCGCGAAGTGGGTCAACCCCTTCGTCGGCACCCGTCCCGGCGGCGCCGACCACGGCACCGGGGGCGGTGCCGGCAACACGTTCCCGGGCGCGGTAGCGCCGTTCGGCATGGTGCAGTGGAGTCCCGACACGGTGAAGTCCCAGCCCGGCGGGTACTTCTACGACGACAACGCCCTGACCGGGTTCAGCCTCACGCACCTTTCGGGTGCCGGCTGTTCGACCTATCAGGACATCCCGTTCATCCCTTATGTCGGTGAGGTGTCCACTTCCCCGGCGACCGACCCGTCCCACTACACGTCGAAGTTCTCGCACGCCAACGAACACGCGACCGCGGGCGCCTACGACGTCACCCTCGACAGCGGCGCGAAGGTCGAGCTGGCCGCGACCCAGCGCACCGGCTCCGCGCGGCTGACCTACCCGGCCGGCGCGTCCTCGACCCTGCTGGTCAACACGTCCGGCTCGGTCAACGGCACCGACGACGCGTCGATCACCATCGGCAAGGACAGCATCAGCGGCTGGGCCACGAGCGGCCGCTTCTGCGGAGCGCAGAACAGCTACCGCGTCTACTTCTCGGCCAAGTTCGACACGCCGTTCGAGTCGATCGGCACTTGGAAGAACGGCGCCGTGACGCCGGGCAAGTCCGCCGAAACCGGCGGTGCCAAGGCGAAGGTCGCGCAGCCCAACGGCGTGAACGCGTCCATCGCGCGGCCGGCCAAGGCCAAGCAGCAGGACACCACCGTGTCCGGCCCGGGCAGCGGCGGGTACGTCACCTTCGCCAACCTCAACGGTGCGCAGGTGAACGTCCAGGTCGGACTGTCCTTTGTGTCCGTGGACGGCGCGAAGGCGAACCTCAAGGCCGAGAACACCAAGAAGTCGTTCGACACGGTGGCCGCGGGTGCGCGGAAGGCGTGGAACGACCAGCTCGGCAAGATCGCCGTCACCGGTGGCTCCGACGCCGACCTGACGACGTTCTACACCTCGCTGTACCACTCGCTGATCCAGCCCAACGTCTTCTCCGATGTGGACGGTCAGTACCCGGGCTTCGACGGGCGGATCCACCAGGCCGACAAGGGCCACGCGATGTACACCAACTTCTCCGGCTGGGACATCTACCGCTCGGAGGTCCCCCTCCTGGCGACGATCGACCCGAAGGAGACGTCGGACATCGTCCGGTCGATGATGGCCTACGCCGAGCAGGGCGGGTCGTGGGACCGCTGGACGGTGGCCAACGACTACACCGGCGTGATGAACGGCGACCCGTACCACATCATCGTGTCCAGCGCGTACGCGTTCGGCGCGCGTGACTTCGACGCCCAGAAGGCGTTGCTGCTCATGATCAAGGGCGCCACCCAGCCGACGCAGGGCTACACCGAGCGGCCGGGTCTCGACGACTACCAGAAGCTGGGTTACGTGCCGGGTGCCGGCGCGGACACGCTCGAGTACACCAGCGCCGACTTCTCCATCGCCGAGTTCGCGAAGCGGCTCGGGGACAGCGCGACGTACACGACGTTCATGAAGCGCGCGCAGAACTGGCAGAACCTCTACAACCCGGGGACCGGACACCTGCAGCCGCGCAACGCGGACGGCTCGTTCGCCGGCACCTACGACCCCGCCAGCTCGCAGGGCTGGGTCGAGGGCAACGGCGCGCAGTACGAGTGGATGGTGCCCTACGACCTCGGCGGCGTCGTGACGGCGTTCGGCGGGAACGCCGCGACCCAGTCGCGATTGGACACCTTCTTCACCCAGCTGAACGCGGGCACGCAGGAGCCGTACGCCTTCATGGGCAACGAGCCGAACTCCAACGCGCCGTACGTGTATTCGTATGCGGGCGCGCCGGCCAAGACCCAGTCGATCGTGCACCGCTCGATGGACGAGCTGTACAACCCGAATCCCGAAGGCCTGATCGGCAACGACGACCTCGGCCAGATGTCGGCCTGGTACGTCTGGTCCGCGCTCGGCATCTACCCGGAGATCCCGGGCCGCGCCGAGACGCTGCTCGTCACCCCGCGCTTCGAGCACGCCGTGCTCACCACCGGCGCGGGCAAGAAGATCACCATCAACGCGCCGGGCACCGGTGACTACGTGGGCAGCCTGAAGGTCAACGGCGGTGCGGCTTCGAAGGCGTGGCTGCCGGAGGCGCTGATCTCCAGCGGCGGCACGCTCGACTACACGCGGTCTGCCACGGCGACCGCGTGGGGCAGCGCCGCGGCCGACGCCCCGCCGTCGTTCCGCGAGCAGGAGAAGCCGAGCTTGTCCTTTGTGGACCCGGCCCGCGCGGTGACGCCCGCGGGGTCGACGTCCACGGCGTCGGTGGGTGTCCAGGACCTCTCCGGCACCGCCCGGACCTGGACCTACAGCGCGGGCAGCGTCGACGGGATCACGCTGACCCCGGCGTCGGGCAGCATCGCCGTCCCGGCGGGCGGCAAGGCGCACGCCGACCTGACGGTGACCGTGCCGGCCGGGCTGGCCGACGGTGCCCGCCGCATCCCGGTGACGTTCTCGGCGCCGGGCGTGGCTTCGACGCAGGCGGTGCTCACGGTGCTGGTCGCGCAGCCGAACAGCTGGCTGGCCACGGTGAACAACGCGGGCATCTCGCCGGACTCCGACTCGTCGGCGGCCAACTTCGACGGCGGCGGCTGGAGCTACTCGGCCGACGCGCTGGCCGCGGCCGGCGCCACCCCGGGCGGCACGGTCACGAGTGACGGCATCAAGTTCACCTGGCCGTCGTTCCCGGCCGGCGACCCCGACAACGCCGTCGCCAACGGCCAGACGGTGAACGTCACCGGCACGGGCACCCGGCTCGCGCTGCTCGGCGCCGGCTCCAACGGCAACGCGCAGGGCACGCTGACCATCACCTACACCGACGGCAGCAAGTCGAGCGCCACGATCGGGACGTCCGACTGGACGCTCGGGGGCGGCGGCGCCCAGCCGTCGTTCGGCAACCGGATCGTGCTGTCCACGCCGTACCGCAACGCCGCGGGCAGCGACCCGCAGCAGATCCGCACGATGATCTTCGGCACGGCGCCGATCACGCTCGACGCGGGCAAGACGGTGGCCAGCGTGACGCTGCCGTCGAACGTCAGCGGCGGCGTGCTGCACGTCTTCGCCATCGGCATCGGTTAGCAGTTCGAGGCCGTGAATGGCACATTGAGGGACTCTAAGTCCCTTAATGTGCCATTCACGGCTTTTCGTCGTTCCAGGGAGGAAGCTCGATGAGGAGCAAGGTCTTGGCGGGCGCGCTGGCGCTCGCCGTCGTGGCGACGGGGGTGAGTCCTGTCGTCGCGGAAGCGTCCGGTGGGGACGCGCTCGACGCCGTCAACACGTTCATCGGCACGCAGGACGAGGGCAACACGTTCCCCGGCGCGTCGGCGCCGTTCGGGATGACGCAGGTCAGCCCGATCACCTCGCACTACGCCGGCTACCGCTACACCGACACGGCCATCCGCGGCTTCGGCCACTTCTTCCTGTCCGGCGCGGGCTGCTGGGAGCAGGGCGGCCTCGTCTCGACGCTGCCGACGACCGGTGAGATCGGCCCCGGCAAGGCGTTCGACACGACCAAGCCCGCCACGTTCGACCAGACGAAGTACGCGGCGCCGTTCACCCACGACGGCGAGGTCGGCAAGCCCGGCTACTACAAGGTCCACCTGAGCGGCTACGGCGGCGTCGACGTCGAAACGACCGCGGCCACCCGCGCGGGCGTCGAGCGGTACACCTTCACCAAACCGGGCGACGCCAACGTCTTCGTCAACGTCGGGCAGGCCAACGACAAGGAACCGGTGACGGGCAGCAGCATCCGCGTCGTCGACGACCGGACCGTCGAAGGCACCGTGGAGTCGCAGGCGTTCTGCGGTGGCAAGTCCTACACGACGTACTTCACGACCAAGTTCGACAAGCCTTTCAAGGCCTCGGGCACCTGGTCGCCGACCGGCGGCACCCCGGGCAGTCGCGAATCGGCCGGTGGCGCGGGTCTGCGCGGCGCGTGGCTCACGTTCGGAGGCGGGGGACAGGTCACCGCCACCACGGCGATCTCCCAGGTGGACGCGGCCGGTGCGCGGGTCAACCTGGCGTCGGAGCACATCCGGTCGTTCGACGCGGCCAAGGCCGACGCCCAGCGAACCTGGCGGCACGAGCTGTCCACTGTGGATATCAAGGGTGGCACGACCGACGACCGCACGGTGTTCTACACCTCGCTCTACCACGCGCTGCTGCAGCCGCTGACCGCGAACGACGCGGACGGCCGCTACTACGGCTTCGACAAGAAGGTCCACCGCGCGGTCGGCTGGACGTACTACGACTTCTTCTCCCTGTGGGACACCTACCGCACGCAGAACCAGCTCCTCGCCCTGCTGCGACCCAGCCGCGCGAAGGACATCGCCAAGAGCATCCTGGCCATCCACGACCAGGGCGGGTGGCTGCCGCGGTGGGCGTACGCGAGCCAGGAGACGAACACCATGACCGGCGACCCGGTCACGCCGTTCCTGGTGGACCTCTGGCGGTTCGGCGCGCTGTCGGGCAACGAGCTGCACGCCTACCAGGCGCTGCTGCAGAACTCGACGGAGATCCCGCCCGCGTCGTCGCCGTTCCAGGGTCGCTCGGGCAACGCGAGCTACCAGCAGGACGGCTTCGTCCAGTACGACCCCGACTTCCCCAAGAAGGGGCAGGACACCGACCCGAACCACGGCGCGTCGGCCACCCTCGAGTACGCGCTCGGTGACTGCTCGCTGTCGGTCATGGCCGCAGCGCTCGGCAAGAAGGACGACGCGGCCGCGCTGAAGGAGAAGGGCCGGACCTACCGGACGCTGTGGGACTCCTCGCAGACGGATCGGGGCTTCACCGGCTTCTTCCGGCCGAAGGTCGCGGGCGGCGACTGGTTCAGCCCCGCCGGCGAGCCGTACAGCCCGCAGAGCCAGGACGGCTTCCACGAGGGCACCGCCTGGCAGTACCAGTGGCTGGTCCAGCAGGACGTCCCCGGCCTCGAGCAGCGGATGGGCGGCCCGGCGGCCACCGGCAAGCGCCTCGACGACTTCTTCGCCTACGACGAACTGGTGAAGAACCCGGCGGCGGCTGTGCGCGAGAACTGGGTCGTCGGCCCGTACGACTACTACGACCAGTTCCGCTACAACCCGAACAACGAGCCGGACCTGCACTCGCCGTGGATGTACGCGCTCACCGGGCAGCCGGCGAAGACGTCGGCGGTCGTGCGGGCGGCGCACACCCTGTTCACCAACGCGCCCAACGGCGTCACGGGGAACGACGACCTCGGCACCATGTCGGCCTGGTACGTCTTCAGTGCTCTCGGTCTCTATCCCGCCGTCCCAGGGACTGGGAACTTCGTGCTGAACACACCGCGGTTCGCGAAGTCCGTGGTGCACCTGGAGAACGGTCGCGACATCACGCTCAAGGCGCCCGGCGCGGACGGCTCGAAGCTGCAGTACGTCTCGGGCCTCGAAGTCGGCTCGAAGCCGAGTGACCGCGTGTACGTCAACGTGGACCAGCTGAAGCGGGGCACCACGCTCGACTTCGGCATCACGGAGGACGCGGCGGCGGCGACGTGGGCGACGTCACCGTCGTCGGCACCGGTTTCGCCCTGCGCGGAGTAGTCAAGGACGCTCGCGACCGTGGTCCAGACCACAGTGGACCACGGTCGTGAGCATCGTCACGGGCCCCGGTGTTCCGGTGAGGGCCGTCACGCCTCACACTGGTCTCAGCACGTCCGACAGCGCCGTTGACGTCCACAGGCAGTCCGCCTTGGACGGTGCGTCGGGCGTTTTGTTATGTCACGACCAAAAGTGGTGAGACCCCACAGGAGGAAGAAGTGTCCAGCAAGGCCGCTCTAGTTTTCCGCGTGGCCGCAGTCGCCGAAGCCCTGTCCTGGGCGGCGCTGCTTGTCGGGATGTTCCTCAAGTACGTCGTGCACTCCTCCGGTGAGGGCGGCGTGCCCGTCATCGGCATGGTGCACGGCGTGATCTTCGTCCTCTACGTGGTCGTCTCCCTGTCCGTGGCGAAGCCGCTCGGCTGGCGTCCGAAGACGCTGGTCCTCGCCCTGCTCGCGAGCATCCCGCCGCTGTTCACGTGGCTGTTCGAGAAGTGGGCGCTGCGCAACGGCAAGCTCGACGGCCCGCAGCGGCTGTCCCACGGCGGTGTCGGCCTGTTCCAGGTCGCGGAGCCCGTCGCCGCCTGATCCCGGCAGATGAGAAAGGCCCGCGTCGCCGACGCGGGCCTTTTTCGTGTCGGAGCGCCTACTCGGTGAAGTCCCCGGTGGCGCGGCGCACCTTCGTCAGCAGGTCGGTCAGCTGCTCGGTCTGCCGTTCGGTCAGGCCGCTCAACCCGAAGTCGATCTCGGTGACCGCCACGGTCGCGGACTCGCGGCGCTTGCGGCCTTCCTCGGTGATCTCGATGAGCGTCGTGCGCCGGTCGGTCGGGTGCGGGACGCGCTTGACGAGCCCGTCGCGCTCCAGCCGGTCGACTATGTTGGTGACACTGGTGGGGTGCAGCTGGAGCCGCTCGCCCATCACCCGCATCGGCAGGCTGGCGCTGCGGGCGAAGGTGAGCAGCACCAGCGCTTCGTACCGGGCGAAGGTCAGGCCGTGCGGCTTGAGCGCGCCGTCCACCGCGGACTGGATGATCTGCTGGACCCGCATCACGCCGGTGACCGCGGCCATGGTGCCGGAGGGCCCGATCCGGGCCTCCCAGAGCTGTGCCGCGCGGGCGATCGGGTCGAACGGCAGCGGACGGTTCATGACACGCGAAGTTACCAGCGGGTACCGGCGGGTGTCGCCCGACCGGCGGAAAGAACACCGAAGAAGGGACTTCCGACATGATCGTCGCGTTCAGCGTGAGCCCGTCCGGCGGGGAGCCCGACGGCGGGGTGAGCGAGTCCGTCGCCCGCGCCGTCAAGGTGGTCCGCGAGTCCGGGCTGCCGAACTCGACCAACGCGATGTTCACCAACATCGAGGGCGAGTGGGACGAAGTGATGGACGTCGTGAAGCGGGCGGTCGAGGCCGCGGGGGAGGGCTCGGCGCGGGTCGGCCTGGTCCTGAAGGCCGACATCCGGCCCGGCTTCGAAGACCAGCTCGAGGCCAAGGTGGACCGCGTCGAAGCCCACCTCCGCGAGTCCTGACCCGCGCCGGAACGTCATGAACGAGTCGTTCACCGCGTCCGACGTCATGAACGACTCTTTCATGACGTCGCGGCCAGGTCAGGGGAGAGGTGGGGTGAAGGCGACCGTCCAGCGGCCGTCTTCGCTCGTCACGTTCAGCGGGTAGCTGAACGGCCTGCCGTCGCCGAGGGCGCCTTCGACCGTCGCGTGCGTGGGCGCCGCCGCGTCCGGGCCGAGTGCCACGCGGACGTCGTGGACGCCGTGGTCGGCCAGCACCGTGACGTAGTCCTTCGCGAAGTCGCCGCCGCCGGAGCCCGGGTAGTCGAGCAAGCCGGCGAAAGCGTCGGCGTCGTGCGCGGAAAGCGCGGAGACGAGCTTGTCGCGCAGCTCGCCGGGGGAGCCGGCGCCCGGGTCCGGTTCGTGCACGATGAGCAGCGTCACCGCGCCGATCCAGGCGACGGCGGCCGCGACGGACAGGCCCACCTTGACGTCACGCCGGATGTGCACCCGGCCGAGCCTGCCTCAGCGGCGCCGTCCTGCCAAGCGGACCGGCCGGGGCACCCGGTGAATCCGTCCGGCGCCCGTGCCAGGATGGAAGCGTGACACAGCCACGCGGATCTGCAGCGAAGTCAGCGGCCCTGTCCGCCGCCCTCTCCGGCGCGGTCGACCTGTCCGCGCTCAAGGCCCGCGCCGAATCGGCGCAGAGGCAGCCGGCCCCGTCGGCCGGCCCGGCCGGTGGCGACGCGCCGCCGCCGCCGCGCGCCCCGGGTTCGTCCGAGGCCGTGATCGACGTCACCGAGGCCACCTTCCAGACCGAGGTCGTGGAGCGGTCCCTGCACCAGCTGGTGATCGTCGACCTGTGGGCCGAGTGGTGCGGCCCGTGCAAGCAGCTCTCCCCGGTGCTGGAGCGGCTGGCCGGCGAGTCCGGTGGCGCCTGGGTCGTGGCGAAGGTCGACGTCGACGCGAACCCGCGCATCGCGCAGCTGTTCGGCGCGCAGTCCATCCCGACGATCGTCGCCATCGGCGGCGGCCAGCCGGTCGACGCCTTCTCCGGCGCGCTGCCCGAGCCCGAGATCCGCAAGTGGATCAACGCGCTGCTCGACGCCCTGCGCGACAAGCTGCCGGCGATCCGCGAGGCCGAGGCCAACGGCGGCGGCCCGGTCGAGGAGCCCGAGGACCCGCGCTTCACCGAGGCGGAAGAGGCCTTCGAGCGGGGCGACTTCGCCGCCGCGCAGGCCGCCTACGAGCGCATCCTCGACGTCGAACCGGCCAACGAGCTGGCGAAGAACGCCCTGGCCCAGGTCAAGTTCACCGCCCGCGCGGAGAGCGCCGACCCGGAAGCGCGCGCGAAGGCCGACGCCGACCCGTCCGACCTGGCGGCCCAGCTCGACGCGGCCGACCTGGAGATCGCGGAGAACAACGTCGAGGCGGGCTTCAAGCGCCTGATCGACGCGGTCCGCCGCACGGCGGGCGAGGACCGCAACAAGGTCCGCGAGCACCTGGTGGCGTTGTTCGACCTCTTCGACCCGGCCGACGACCGCGTCATGAAGGCCCGCCGCGACCTGGCCTCCGCCCTCTTCTGAGCCAATGCTCTGAAGGCCACCATCAGTGCATCTAGTGCCCTGATGGTGGCCTTCAGAGGCTCAGGCGTACTGCTTCGAGCAGACCGACGAGCCCTCGAGGTACCCGCGCCGCAGTGACTCGACGCGGTCGAAACCGCTGTCCGGGCGCTTCCCGTTGACGTCGGCCGAGATCAGGCTCTCCGGCTGCAGCAGGTCCGCGATCGCCTCGTCGAGGTCGCCCGCCGAGAGCCGCAGGTCGCCCGGCCGGTTCGTGAACGCCGCCCACGCGCCCACCAGGCACGCCGTGCGCAGCCCCGCGTTCGCGTTGTCGATCGACGCGCCGACGCCCTTCTGGATGCCCAGCGCGTACCGCGAAGCGACTTCCGAGAACGCGGCGAAGTCGCCCATGCCGCCCGGGTCCTGACCCTGCATCTCCGCGTCGCGGTCGATCGGCTGCGCCAGCTGCGAGAGCTTCGAGAGGTCGATGGCCACCGTGTTGTCGGCCGGGCAGTACGACGCCGGCGGCGTGGTCTGGCAGCTGCCGCCGTCGGCGATCTCCGGCGCGGCCACCCCGGCGCCCTTGAACGCCTCGTCGAGGCTCTTCTTCAGCAGCTCGACGGCCTGGTCGGTGAACTTCGCGTCGCCCTTGCCGGTGTCGCCCTTGTCGAACGGGCGCTCGGTGAGGCGGGCCTTGACGTTCTCGGTGTTCATCGCCGCGCACTCCTTCGGGCCCTTCTCGAACCCGGTCTGGAACGCGAAGGTGCGGTCGAACGCCGTGCCGTGCGCACCGCGGTCGGCGCCGCTGGTGCCCGCCTGGTCGCGGATCAGGAACATCGCCGCCATGACCTGGTTCAGGCCTTCGGACGTCGACACCTGGTAGTACTTGCTCTTGTTCTCGGCGACCCAGCGGAAGTAGCCGCCGGCGAAGCAGTCGGCCTGCTGCTCCTTCACGACGGTCGGGGTGCTCTTGGTCATGTTGGCCTTGTCGCCGAGCCGGTACTGGACGGCGTGCCCGAACTCGTGCGCCAGCACGACGACCACGGACATCGGCCCGAACCGCTGGCGCAGCATCGGCAGCAGCACCCCGCGGTCCCACGCCACCGAGTCGTCGACTGAGCAGTAGAACGCGTTCACGAGCTTCTTGACGCTGCCGCAGCCGGTCTTCTCGGTGTCGGTCTGCGAGTCGTAGGACAGCAGCGACTTGACGGGCTCGAACTGCTCCCCGAAGTCGGCGGGCAGCCGCTCGTTCCAGTACGTCTGGACGTCGTCGATCGCGGCGGTGGCGAGCTTGTCGTCCTCGCCGCCGTCGGCGTTCTTGACCTCGATGGTGGGCGTGGGCGCGTCCGGCTTGAGGCCGCTCTCGAAGTGCGTCACCGGCAGGCCGGCGACCGAGCCGGCACCGGTGTCCTTGGCCGGGTCCCCGCTCGCACCGTCCTTGTCGTTGCACCCGCTCACGGCGACCGCCGCGACCGCCAGCAACGCCACCAGCGCGCGCCGTCCTCCCCCTGGGGTCATCTTCACTTGCTCCACTCCCGAACCGCCCGTAACCGACTGGCCAGGACCCTACCCAGGGCATACGCGGAGCGTGCACGTTATCCCCGAACTACTCCCTGCGCAGGCGGGCGCGCGGCCCGATATCGTCGCTTCCCATGCGTGCAGTCCGCCGGTTCACCGTTCGCGCCAGTCTCCCGGAGTCGCTGTCCGGCCTGGGCGCGCTGGCCACCAACCTGCGCTGGACGTGGCACCCGCCGACGCGCGACCTGTTCGCGTCGATGGACGCCGAGCTGTTCAACGCCGTGCGCGACCCGCTGCGGATGCTCACCGCGCTGCCGCCGTCCCGGCTGGACGAGCTCGCCGTCGACGACGACTTCCTCGCCCGCGCCCGGGACGCGGCCGCGGACCTGGAGAACTACCTGTCGGAGCCGCGCTGGTACCAGCAGCGGGACGACGACCTGCCGCCCGCGGTGGCCTACTTCTCCATGGAGTTCGGCGTCACCGAAGCGCTGCCGAACTACTCCGGCGGCCTCGGCGTGCTGGCCGGCGACCACCTCAAGGCCGCGTCCGACCTGGGCGTGCCGATGGTTGGCGTCGGGCTGCTCTACCGCAACGGCTACTTCCGGCAGTCGCTCTCGCTCGACGGCTGGCAGGTCGAGCACTACCCGGTGATCGACCCCAACGCGTTCCCCCTCGAACTGCTCACCGTGGGCGGGCGCCCGGTGCTGATCGGCGTCGCGATGCCGGGCGGGCGCGAACTGTGCGCGCAAATCTGGCAGGCCCGCGTCGGGCGGGTGCCGCTGCTGCTGCTCGACACCGACACCGAGGCCAACGACGACGACCTGCGCGGCGTCACCGACCGGCTCTACGGCGGCGACGCCGACCACCGGCTGCGGCAGGAGATCCTGGCCGGCATCGGCGGGTTCCGCGCGGTGCGGAAGTACTGCGAGATCACCGGCCACCCGCAGCCGATGGTCTTTCACACCAACGAGGGACACGCGGGGTTCCTCGGCCTCGAACGCGCCCGCGAGATCGTGCAGGCCGACGGGCTCGCGTTCGACGAGGCCATGCCCGCGGTCCGCGCCGGGACGCTGTTCACCACGCACACCCCGGTCAGCGCGGGCATCGACCGGTTCCCGGTGGACCTGGTCCAGCGCTACTTCAACGACGGCCGCCTGGTCCCCGACATCGACCCGCGGCGTGTGCTCGCGCTCGGCGCCGAGGACAACCCCGGCCTGTTCAACATGGCGCACATGGGCCTGCGGCTGGCGCAGCGCGCGAACGGCGTCTCCCAGCTGCACGGGCGCGTCACGCGGAAGATGTTCTCCCGGCTGTGGCCCGGGTTCGACCACGACGAGGTGCCGATCTCGTCGGTGACCAACGGCGTCCACGGCCCGACGTGGGTGGCGCGCGAGCTGAGCACGCTGCTCGGGCGCGAATGGGGCCTCGACGTCGGCGAGGGGCCCCTGCGCGACGGCGTTTCGGACGCCCAGCTGTGGGGGCTGCGTCGCGAGCTGCGCGAGAAGCTGGTGCACGAGGTGCGGCGCCGGGTGCGCGCGGCGTGGCTGCAGCGCGGCGCGTCCCCGCTGGAGCTGGGGTGGGTGGACTCCGTGTTCGACCCGGACGTGCTGACCGTCGGGTTCGCGCGTCGCGTGCCGACGTACAAGCGGCTGACGCTGATGCTGCGCGACCCCGAGCGGCTGCGCACGCTGCTGCTGGACGAGCAGCGCCCGATCCAGGTCGTCGTCGCCGGGAAGTCGCACCCGGCCGACGAGAACGGCAAGCAGCTGATCCAGCAGATCGTCCGGTTCGTCGACGGCGCGGACGTGCGGCACCGGATCGTCTTCCTGCCGGACTACGACATGTCGATGGCCCGCTACCTCTACCGCGGCTGCGACGTCTGGCTGAACAACCCGGTGCGGCCCCTGGAAGCGTGCGGGACGTCGGGCATGAAGTCCGCGTTGAACGGCGGGCTGAACCTGTCGATCCGCGACGGCTGGTGGGACGAGTGCTACGACGGCAGCAACGGCTGGGCGATCCCGACCGCGGACGGCGTCACCGACCCCCTGCGCCGCGACGACCTGGAGGCCGCGGCGCTGTACGAGCTGCTCGGCCAGCAGATCTCGCCGCTGTTCTACGACCGGTCGGGTGACGGTGTGCCGACCGGCTGGCTGTCGATGGTGTGGCACACGCTGGAGACGCTCGGCCCCCGGGTCCAGGCGTCCCGGATGGTCCGCGAGTACGTCGACCACGGCTACCTGCCGGCGTCCCGCATGGTCGCGGAAGCGACCGGCGACGGCTACCGCGGCGCGCTGTCGCTGGCGGACTACCGGACCAAGCTCGAGGTGTCGTGGCCGCGGCTGCGGATCTTCGACTCCGAGCTGCTGGTGGAGGCGACCGAGCCCCTGGTGGTCGGCACGGAGGTGACGATCCGGGCCCGCATCGACCTGGCCGGGCTGGACCCGTCCGAAGTGGACATCCAGGCGGTGGTCGGGCAGGTCGCCGACGACGACGAGCTGCGCGACGCGGTCACGGTCCCGATGACGGCGGATGGCATCGGCGCGTTCGCGGCGCGGTTGAAGCTGCCGCGGCCGGGGTCGATCGGGTACACGGTGCGGGTGCTGCCGAAGCACGGGCTGCTGGCCGCGCCGGCCGAACTGGCGCGCGTGGTCCTGGCCTGAGCCCGAGCTGGAGCGGCTCCGGAAAAACCGGACTGACCTGGAGTTGCTCCAGCGCGGTGCCGAGGAAAACCACGGCGCGCACGGGCTCGGTCGGCGTTAAGTTGAACGCATGCGCTTCGGAATGTTCGTCCCGCAGGGCTGGCGGCTCGACCTCGCCGGCATCGATCCCGCGGACCACTGGAAGACCATGCTCGGCCTCGCGAAGCACGCGGAGGCCGGGCCCTTCGAATCGATCTGGGTCTACGACCACTTCCACACCGTGCCCGTCCCGACCGAAGAGGCCACGCACGAGGCCTGGTCGCTGATCTCGGCGTTCGCCGCCGCGACGGACACCGTGCGGCTCGGGCAGATGTGCACCTGCATGGGGTACCGGAACCCGGCCTACCTCGCGAAGGTCGCCGCCACCGCCGACATCATCTCCGGCGGCCGCGTCGAGATGGGCATCGGCGCCGGCTGGTACGAGCACGAGTGGCGGGCCTACGGCTACGGTTTCCCCGGCGCCGGCGAGCGCCTCGGGCAGCTCGACGAGGGCGTGCAGATCATGCGTGACCTCTGGACCACCGGTACGTCCACACTGGACGGCAAGCACTACCGGACCGACGGTGCCATCCTGCGTCCGCTGCCGCCGCAGGAAGGCGGCCTGCCGCTGTGGATCGCCGGTGGCGGCGAGAAGAAAACGCTCAAGATCGCCGCCAAGTACGCGAAGTACACGAACTTCGCCGCCGACCCGGAGACCTTCACCCGCAAGTCGGAGATCCTCGCGCAGCACTGCCGTGACGTCGGCACCGACTACGACGCGATCGTGCGCTCGGCCAACCACAACATGGTGCTCGGCGAGACCGAAAAGGACGTCCAGGACAAGCTGGCCTGGCTCAAGTCGCACCTCGGCAAGTACGCCCCGGCGGACGCCGCCGAGCGCTGGCACGCCAACTTCGTGAACAGCCCGGTCACCGGCACGCCCGAGCAGGTCACCGAGAAGCTCGCCGCGCTGGGCGAGCTGGGCATGTCGTACGCGATCTTCAACTTCCCCGAAGCCGCGTACGACCGCTCCGGCATCGATCTGTTCGCCGAGAAGGTCGCGCCCGCCCTCGCTTAGGGCACCGCGGGGCTGCCGCCGGTCTGCACGGGCAGGCCGGCGGCAGCCCACGCACGGAAGCCACCGTCGAGGTCGGTGGCGTTGCGCAGGCCCAGCCGCTGCAGGTCCGCCGCCGCCAGGCTCGACGAGTAGCCCTCGTTGCACAGCACGACCACCGTCGAGTCGGCCGTCACCCCGGGCAGCCGCCAATCGCTGTCCGGCGCCAGCCGCCACTCCAGGTGGATCCGCTCGACGACGACCGAACCGGGGATCTCGCCCTCGGCCTCGCGGTTCCGATGAGGCCGGATGTCGACGAGCAGCGCGCCCGCCTCCTGCAGCTCGTGGGCCCGGGCGGGGCCGACCCGGTCCAGTCCGGACCGGGCCTGCTCCAGGAACGAATCGATCGCGCTCATCCTCCGACGATAACCGGCAGCGGCGGGATCTCAGCCGGGACGTCGGCGAGCGTCGCGTACTCGCGCGTCGGCACCAGCGGCGGCGAATACGCGTGGACGCTCGCCGCGGGCGCGTCCCCGATGCCGGTGACCCGGTGGGCGCGGCCGGCGCCGAAGCCGATGCCCTCGCCGGCGACGTGTGTGCGGCGCCGGATCGGGCCGCCGGAGTAGCGGTACTCCTCGCCGAGCTCGCCCTGCAGGACGGTGAACGAGCCGGACGCGCCGCCGTGGTCGTGCGGCTTGGTGTGCTGGCCGGGCAGCCACGACAGCAGCCACAGCTCGACGCCGTCGGTCAGCGCGAGCCGCGCCCACCAGCGGCGGTCTTCGTCGAACCGCAGGATGCCCCGAACGCTCGCGGTCAGCTCGGTCGTGACGGTGGCCGTCAGGTCGGCCAGCTCACGCGGGGT
Source organism: Amycolatopsis sp. cmx-4-37 (assembly GCA_049998055.1). Lineage (GTDB taxonomy): Bacteria > Actinomycetota > Actinomycetes > Mycobacteriales > Pseudonocardiaceae > Amycolatopsis. The sequence continues at coordinate 429,565 of JAEBEK010000002.1, forward strand.
CCACAGCAGCCGCGACGGGTGCAGCAGCTCGGGCAGCAGCGGGTCGGTCAGCCGCGGGTGGATCTCGACGGCGGGACGGGTGATCGAAGTGGTCAACGCAGGTGCTCCTCGGACGCGAAGGTGATCGGACGCGAACCAGCGCGGCACCGCACCCGCCCGCGTCGAGACGCGTGGGATCAGCGAAGCCGCGCCCGCGTACACCCGGCCGAAGCGACGAGGAGCAGGTCGATCGCACGACGACGCCAGAACGAGCCCCGGGTGACCGGGGTGGCGTGCACGTCGGCTGACATGCCGGTGATCCTGCCACAACCGAGTGGCGCACGGCACTTCCGGCGTGCGCCGTTCCACGTCGTGGACACGCTCCGACCAGCCGGATCGCCGTCTCACCCGGGCGGGTGCGCACGCGCGCGCGACGGCAGACAGAATGGGCCTCGTGAGCGAGCCGATCCAGCCCAGCGAACTTGACGACCTCGTGGTCCGGATGGCCGGTGTCGGCGTCCGCCGGGGGACCAACGACCTCCTCGCCGGCCTCGACTGGTCCGTCGAACTCGACGAACGCTGGGTGGTGCTCGGCCCGAACGGCGCGGGCAAGACCACCCTGCTGCGCCTCGCCGCGGCCGAGCTGCACCCGACCACCGGCGAGGTCGACCTCCTCGGCGAGCGGATCGGCCGGGTCAACATCTTCGAGCTGCGCCCACGCATCGGCTTCACCTCGGCGGCCATCGCCCAGCGCGTCCCGGGTGACGAGCTGGTCAAGGACGTCGTGGTCAGCGCCGGCTACGCGGTGCTCGGCCGCTGGCGTGAGGCGTACGACACCCTCGACACCGCCCGCGCGACCGAGCTGCTCGACGCGATGGGCATCGGCAACCTCGCCGAGCGCACCTTCGGCACGCTGTCCGAGGGCGAGCGCAAGCGCGCGCTGATCGCCCGCTCGCTGATGACCGACCCGGAGATGCTGCTGCTCGACGAGCCGGCCGCCGGCCTCGACCTGGGTGGCCGCGAAGACCTCGTCGCGCGGCTGTCCGCGTTGGCGCTCGACCCGGACGCGCCGGCGCTCGTGCTGGTCACGCACCACGTCGAGGAGATCCCGCCGGGGTTCACCCACGCGCTGCTCCTGCGCGACGGCCACGCGGTGGTGTCCGGGCTCGTCGACGACGTCATCACCAGCGAAAACCTCTCGAAGACGTTCGACCAGGACCTCGTGCTCGAGCGTTCCGGCGATCGCTTCTTCGCCCGCCGTCGCTAAGCTGTCGCTTACCGGCCGGTAGCCTGCTGGCAGATCGTCAACGAGGAGGAATCGGCGTGGGAGAGTTCGTAACCCTCGAGGTCAAGGACGGCGTCGGCACGATCCGGCTCGACCGGCCCCCGGTCAACGCGCTGAACGCCCAGGTCACGGCCGAACTCGCGGAGCTGGCGAAGGAGGTCTCCGAGCGTGACGACGTCCGCGCGGTGATCCTCTACGGCGGCGAGAAGACCTTCGCCGGCGGCGCGGACATCAAGGAGATGGCCACCCGCACCTACCCGGAGATCGCGAAGTTCGGCGCGACCCTCACCGGCACGCTGGCCGCCATCGCGAACATCCCGAAGCCGGTCGTCGCGGCCATCACCGGGTACGCCCTCGGCGGCGGCCTCGAGCTGGCGCTGACCGCGGACCGCCGGGTCGCCGGCGACAACGTCAAGGTCGGCCAGCCCGAGATCCAGCTCGGCGTCATCCCCGGCGCGGGCGGCACCCAGCGCCTGGCCCGGCTGATCGGCCCGAGCAAGACCAAGGACATCGTCTACACGGGACGGTTCGTCAAGGCCGAAGAGGCGCTGCAACTGGGGATCGTCGACCAGGTCGTCGCCCCGGACGACGTCTACGCGGCCGCGCACAAGTGGGCGGCCCAGTTCGCGAACGGCCCGGCCGTGGCGCTGCGCGCGGCGAAGGCGGCCATCGACGGCGGTCTCGACACCGACCTGGCGAACGGGCTCAAGCTCGAATCGCACCTGTTCGCCGCGCTGTGGGCGACCGAAGACCAGAAGAACGGCATGAAGTCGTTCATCGAAAACGGGCCCGGCAAGGCCACTTTCGAAGGGAAATGACGCCTTGACCGACGTGAACGACCCGGCCCCGCACCCGCACGCCACCGCCGAAGAGGTCCAGGCCGCGTGGGCCGACCCCAAGCTGGCGAACGTGCTCTACCACGACTGGGAAGCCGGCACCTACGACGAGAAGTGGTCGATCTCGTACGACGAGCGCTGCATCTCCTACGCCACCGACGTGTTCAACGCCGTCGCCGGCGTCAGTGTTGATGGTCAGCCCTACCAGCACGCGATGGAGCTGGGCAGCGGCACCGGGTTCTTCCTGCTGAACCTGATGCAGGGCGGCGTCGCCAAGAAGGGCTCGGTCACCGACCTCTCGCCCGGCATGGTGCAGGTCGCGCTGCGCAACGCCGAGAAGCTCGGCCTCGACGTCGACGGCCGCGTCGCCGACGCCGAGCGCATCCCGTACGAGGACAACACGTTCGACCTCGTCGTCGGGCACGCGGTGCTGCACCACATCCCGGACGTCCAGGCGGCGTTCCGCGAGGTGCTGCGCGTGCTCAAGCCGGGCGGCCGGTTCGTCTTCGCCGGCGAGCCGACGAAGATCGGCGACTTCTACGCCCGCAAGCTCGGCCAGTTCACGTGGTTCCTGACCACCCGGGTGACGAAGCTGCCCGCCTTGAGCGGCTGGCGCCGTCCGCAGGAAGAGCTCGACGAGTCGTCGCGCGCCGCCGCGCTGGAGGCCGTCGTCGACATCCACACCTTCGACCCGTCGGAGCTGGAGTCGTGGGCCCGCGGGGCCGGTGCCCAGGACGTCCACGCGGTCACCGAGGAGTTCGCCGCGGCGCTCGCGGGCTGGCCGATCCGGACGTTCGAGGCCGCGGTGCCGCAGGAGAAGCTGACCGTCCGCTGGCGGCTGTTCGCCTACAAGCTGTGGCTGCGGCTGTCCGCTGTGGACAAGAAGGTCCTCGCGAAGATCCTGCCGCGCGAGCTGTTCTACAACGTGATGATCACCGGGACCAAGCGGCCGTCCTGAGTGGGTTATTCGTTCAGCCTCGGTGACGTCGCCTACCTGCGCTCCGGTGCGGGGACGGCGGCGCTCGCCGAGGTTTCTTCGTTGCCGCTGACCGATCACATCGCGTCCGTGGCCGCGGTCCGCCGGCTGGCCGGCGAGGAGCACGCGGCTGCCGTCCTGGAAACCGTGCTGCTGCGCCGGAAAGCCGTGTCCAAAGTGGATGCGGACGGCTGGCTGTTCACGTCGGACGCGCTCCAGCAGGCGAGTGCCACGCCGGTTGCCCGGCACCGGGCTCAGCGGCTGGCGGGGCTCGACGTTCACGACGTCACGTGTTCGGTCGGCGCCGATCTCGTCGAGATCGCGCGGGTGGCGCGACGCGCGCTCGGGTCCGATCTGGACCCGGTGCGACTGGAAATGGCGCGGCACAACGGCGCGGCGTCGAAAGTCGCGTTCGGACTGGTTCGCGCCGACGCGCTGCGCCCGGTGAGCCGGTCCGGCGTCGTCGTCGCGGACCCGGCCCGGCGTGACTCCGCCGGGCGGCGGGCGTGGAAACCCGCGGACTTCGCCCCGCCGTTGGACGGCCTGGTCGAGGCGTACCCGGGACGAGCGCTGTCCGTGAAGTGCGCGCCCGGCCTCGACTTCGCGCTCACGCCGTGGGCCGACGAGGTCGAGCTGGTCTCGCTCGACGGCCAGGTCCGCGAGTCCTGCCTCTGGCGGGGGCTGGGCACCGGCGTCACCCGGCGGGCGACCGTGCTGCGCTCGGACGGGACACAGTGGACGGTCACCGACGCCGAACCGGACGAACTGCCCACCCGCGAGCCGGGGGAGTGGATCGTCGACCCGGACGGCGCTGTCGTCCGGGCCGGGCTGGTCCGCCACTACGCGGCGCGCCACGGGTTGTGGCAGCTGGACGAACGCATCGCGTACCTGACCGGCGACGCACCGCCACCGGGGGTGCGCGCCTTCCGCGTCCTGGAGCACGGGCCCTACAGCGAGAAGTCCCTGAAAGCCGTCCTCAAGCGACACGACGTCGGACGGCTGGAGATCCTCGTGCGCGGCCTGGACGTCGATCCGGACGCCTTGCGGCGGCGGCTGAAACCCCGTGGCGCCGCGGAAGCGTCGGTCGTGCTCACGCGGATCGGCCGGTCTCCGGTGGCTTTCCTTTGCCGCGCCGAAAGGTGAACGGGAACTTTCGAGGGGTGGAACTCCGGGTGAACGTGACGTAGGTTCCCCGGGTCGTCAAGTTGTCCCTGGAGGGTTCGCCGTGTCCGGAAAATGGTCAGGTCTCGTCAAGCTCGCCGCCGCCGCGGCCATCGGCGCCACCGTCGCTTCGGGGGCCACCGCGCTGGCCGGCTCGGACGACGCGACCGCCGCCCGCTCGAAGGAGCCGGCCAACATCGGGCAGGTCAAGCTCGACGTCAAGGCCTACTACGGCGACTACCTCGACGCCGCCGGCAAGCACCACTACTCCGACACCAGCCGGTTCGTGAAGGACACCAACCGCGTGGTCACGGACGCGAAGCGCTACCTGCAGCAGCAGCTGGGCCGCGTGAAGAACCCGGCGATCGTGCTGGACGTCGACGACACCGCCGAGGTCACCTACGGCTGGGAGGCCGACAACGACTTCGGCTTCGACCCGGTCAAGCAGCAGCAGGCCATCGACAACGGCACGTTCGTCTCGAACAAGCCGGTGCTGGAGCTGGCCAACTGGGCCGTGCAGCACGGCGTCAAGCTGTACTTCCTGACCGGCCGCAACGAGCTGCAGGGCCCGCAGTCGCTGAAGAACCTGGCCGACGAGGGCTACCCGGCCCCGGCCCGCGCGTTCTTCAAGCCGAAGGTGACCGCGCCGGACTACCTGCCGTGCGGGTTGACCTGCACCACCGTCCAGTACAAGTCGGGCACGCGGGCGCACATCGAGGCGACCGGCGCACACATCGTCCTCAACGTCGGTGACCAGTTCAGCGACCTCGAGGGCGGCTACGCGCAGCGCCCGGCCAAGCTGCCGAACCCGATGTACTACCTGCCCTGAGGTGGAATAACCGCCGGGTCCCGGGTGCTGCTCCCAGTACACGACTTTTTTCGAGGAGCTGACATGCCGGAGAAGAAGGTGCTGGTCCCGGGCCCGGACCACCCGATCACCGTCGAGCCGACCAAGGCGCGCGTGGTGGTCAAGGCGGGCGGGCGCGTGGTGGCCGACAGCCGCAACGCGCTGACGCTGCAGGAGTCGAACTACCCGGCGGCGCAGTACATCCCGCGGGCGGACGTCGACTTCAGCGTGCTGGAGCGGACCGACCACGAGACGTACTGCCCGTACAAGGGCGACAGCAACTACTACAGCCTGAACGTCGGTGACGTGAAGGGCGAAAACGCGGTCTGGACGTACGAGAAGCCGTACGACGCCGTCGCGTCGATCAAGGACCACGTCGCGTTCTACCCGAACGTCGTGGACTCGATCGAGCTGGTCGAGGACTGAACTGGACCTCGACCTGCTCCGCACGTTCCTCGCGGTTCACCGCGCGGGCTCGCTGACCGGTGCGGCGCCGTCGCTGGGGTTGTCCCAGCCGACGGTGACCGCGCAGGTCAGAGCCCTCGAAGAACAGCTCGGGCGGCAGCTGTTCGTCCGGCGCGCGCGGGGTGTCACGCCGACCCCGGCGGCCGACGAACTGGCCGCGCGCATCGCCCCGCACGTGGACGCGCTTTCTTCGTTGACCGTGGGCGAGGTCGACCCGTTCGCCGCGCCGGTGCACCTGGCCGGGCCCGCGGAGCTGACGACGGCTCGCGTTCTGCCGGCGTTGGCGGGTCTGGTCGGTTCGGGGTTGAAGCTGCGGGTGACGTTCGGCCTGGCCGACGACCTGCTGGCCGGCCTCGCGCAGCGCCGGTTCGACCTGGTGGTGTCGACGATCCGGCCGCGCGGCCGCGGTCTCACCGCGACGCCGCTGACCGACGAGGAGTTCGTCCTGGTCGGCCCGCGCGGCTTCACCGGTGACCCTCGGACCGCGCCGCTGGTGGCCTACGCCGAAGACCTGCCGATCATCCGCCGCTACTGGCGTTCGGTGCTCGGGGTCCGTCCCCCTGCGGGGCCTGCCGTCGTGGTGCCGGATCTGCGCGGCGTTCTCACGTGCGTGCTGGCCGGGTTCGGCGTCAGCGTGCTCCCGCGGTACCTGTGCGCGGCCGAGCTGGCTGCCGGCTCGCTGACCGCGTTGCTGGACCCCGAGGAGCCACCGATCAACACGCTGTTCGTGGTTTCTCGCTCGGAACCCTGCCAGGCGGGGCCCGCGGCGGTGCGGGACGCACTGCTCGCGGACGCCGCCCAGTGGTGACTCAGCCCGTGTAGCCCGCGAAGATCTTCGCGAACTCGTACTTCGCCTGCGGCACGTTGGTGCACTTGTAGAGCGCGCCGGTGCACGCGTTGGCGTCGCGGCCGGCCTCCCAGAACGACAGCATGCCCAGGTGGACGGTCTTGGCGAAGGCGACCAGGGCCTTCGCGTCCTTCTGGTAGAAGATCTCGTTCTGCGAGTCGTTGACGCCGATCATCGGGGTCACGCCGACCTTCTTCCACGCCGCCGCGTCGCTCAGCCCGTAGAGGGACTTGAGCTGCGCCTGCGTGGCCTTGGCCGCGGAAATCGCTTTCGCGCCCTGGTCGCCGGCGCCCTGGTAGTAGTCCATCGCCATGATGTTGACCAGGTCGAGGTTCACGCCGGCGTCCTTGGCCGCCTTGACGACGTTGAGCCCGTTCGCATCGAGGCCGGTCGGCAGCGCCGGCAGCGTCAGCGAGATCTTCAGGCCCGGGTTGTTGTTCTGCAGGGTCTTCAGGGCCTGAGAGCGGCGAGCGATCGACGTCGGGTCCGCGACGGCCGCGCCCTCGATGTCGAAGTCGGCGTACTTGAGGCCGTACGCCTTGACGACGGCGTCGTACTCGGCCGCGACCTGCGCGGACGTGCTGCACGCCTGGGCCAGCTCGATCCCGGACGCGCCGCCGAAGGAGATCTTGACGTCGCCGCCGGCGTTGCGGATCTTGGTGATCTCGTCCTTCTGCCAGGCCGTGCGCGGGTCGTAGGCGCCGAACCAGCTGGCCTTGCAGCCGTAGGAGTTGACGAAGGCGAGCGTGAAGCCCTTGACCCCGCTGGCGGCGGACATCGCCGAGAGGCTGGGCGAGGGCCAGGCGCCCATGTCGACGTAGGGCCCGACGGGGATGGGCGACCCGGCGGCGGCTTCGGCAGGGGCGCCGAGCCCGGTGCTCACGAGCGCTAAGCCGGCCAGCCCGGCCAGCAGGGAACGGAGACGCATGGTGGAACCTCCACGACGACGAGCGCGGCGGCGGGGACTTCCGGACCTAATTGGTATAGACCATTAATGTGGTCCGGACCATAGACCGAACGGGCTACCCTCGTGACCCGCGGTAACGGACGGCCTAGGATTCCAGTGGTGCTGATCACCACGGACCGGCTCACGCTGCACGAGTGGGCCGAGGAGTACTTCGACGACTTGTTCGCGCTGGCCCAGATCGCGGAGACGGTCCGGTACGTGGGCACGGGCGAGCCGTGGACCCACGAGTACACGCTCGCCAAGCACCGGGCCACGCTCGCACACTGGGCCACGCACGGCTTCGGCTGGTTCGCGGTCTCGGCGGCCCCGGGATCGTTCGACGGAGTGGTGTCCCTGGTCCACCGCGGCCCCACGGAGTCCGGCTTGGGCGGGCCGGCGGTGGAGATGGGCTGGTGGATTGCGCCCTCGGGCTGGGGCCGCGGTTACGCGACCGAGGCGACGACGGCGGTGCGCGACCACGTCTTTTCGGCCGGCTTGGCGGATCGCCTGCTGGCGGTGTACGAGCCGGCGAACAAGGCGTCGGCGCGGGTGGTGGAGAAGCTGGGATTCGCCCCGCACAGCCGGTTCACGCTGGAGGGAAGGGTCGAGCAGCGGGCGATCCTGGACCGCCCGCGCTGACCTGTCCCCAGCCCCGCCCGAATGTGGACAACTCGGCCGCCACCGACCGATCCAGCGGGTTTCGTCCTACCTCGCCGATAGACTGGAGCCGGGGCCGCCCCCCTAGGGAAGGGCGGGGGCCGCGGTGTTGCCCACCCAGCGGTGCACAGCCTCCGCGAGCCCCTCGTCGCCCGATCCCGGCGTACCGACCCAAGCCACGTGCCCGTCCGGCCGCAACAGCACAGCGTCGATGTCCGAAGTGGACGGACTCGACGCCGCGACCACCTCGACCGCCGCCGACCAGCCACCGAAAGACCCCGCCAGATCCAGCAACACCGGCCGCCCGGGGTGCAGCAGCGCGGCCAAGTGGGTCTCGCCGGAAGGCGCGAGAAGCGGCACGTCCGGCGCCAGCCGCCCGAGCCACGGGTGCCCGCCCGGCTCGTAACAGGCGTCCAGCCCCGTGATGATCTCGGCCAGCGCCCGGTTCCCCGCCGGGTGCGCCGCGACCCGGCGCACCAGGTCGGCGAGCGGCTCGTCGGGCGCCTCGCCCAGCGCCACCTGCGCCTGCGTGTTGGCCAGGATCCGCGAGCCCGCCGCGTGCCGCTCGGCGTGGTAGGTGTCCAGAAGCCCCTCCGGGGCGGTCCCCAGCACCGTTGCCGCGAGCTTCCAGCCGAGGTTGAACGCGTCGTCCAGCGCCACGTTCACCCCGATCGCCCCGGCCGGCGGGTGGATGTGCGCCGCGTCGCCCGCCAGCAGCACCCGGCCGTCGCGATAGTGCGTCGCCAAGCGCGCCGCGTCGCCGAACCGGGTCAGCCAGCGGGGTTCACGCAGCTCGACGTGCCGGCCGAGCACCGCGTCCACCTGTGTCTGCAGCCGTTCGAGCGTCACCGGCGCGTACTTGTCGGCCGGCGGGTCGTCTTCCCGCACGATGATCCGGACGTATCCCGGCCGCGGGATGACGAACACCGTGCGGCCGTCCGGCCCGGCAGAAACCCCGTACGGCAGCTCGCATTCGACGTCGCCGAGCAGCGCGTGCCAGCGCGCGTCGACGCCCGGGAAGCCGATCCCGGCCTGCTTGCGCACCGTGCTGCGCCCACCGTCGCAGCCCACCAGGAAGCGCGCGGAGATCGTGCGGCCGAATTGTCCATTGTGGACAACGCTGGAAACGCTTTCCGGATCCTGCGTGAACGACCGCAGCTCGTGCCCACGCAGGATTTCGACGCCGAGGTCGGCCGCCCACCCCTCCAGGACCTCCTCGACGCGAGTCTGCGGAATTCCCAGGGAGAACGGGTGATCGGTCGCCGCGCCGTCGAGCGGCAGCGGGCCGGGCAGCCCGGTGACCGGTGCGTGCGGCACCTGATGGCCTTCGGCGACCAGGCCTTCGGCCAGTCCGCGACGGGCCAGCAGGTCCAGCGAGCGCGAGTTGAGGTTGAAGCCGCGGCAGTACGGCGGCCGCGAGGGATGGCGTTCGACGATCGTGGTGCGGACGCCGCCCAGCGCGAGTTCCGCGGCCACGAGCAAGCCGGCCGGGCCGGCGCCGGCGACGAGGACATCGGTTTCGAGCACGAGTTTCCCCTCAGAAGTGGTCAGGCCAGGACAGGGAGCCGGCGCGGATTTCCGCGGCGGTGGCGCGGGCCCAGTCGAGCTCCGCCTGCCACGCGTGCCGGACGAACTCGACTTCGATCATGAACAGCCGCGGCGCCCCTTTGCCGACGGTCTCCTCGAGTGCGGTGTTCGCGCCGTCGATGCGGTCGGCGAGGTGGCGGGCGCGTTCCTCCAGCGCGTCGGCGGCGCGCTCAGGACCGAGCGCGCCGAGGTAGCTCACCGCCGCGACGAACTTCGGGTACTCCGCGACCGGCTCGCGGACCAGCTCGTCGAGCCACGCGACGAACTCCTGACGGCCGAGTTCGGTGTGCGCGTAGACGGTCCGCTCCGGCCGATTGCCTTCCCGGACCGTCTCGACGGGCTCGATCCAGCGGTGCTTCGCCAGTGCCTCGACGGTGTCGTAGAGCGAACCGGGGTTGATCTTGAAGCTGCTGTCCTTGAAGCGCTCGCGCAGGGTGGACGCCATTTCGTACGGGTGCATCGGACGTTCCAGCAGCAGGCCGAGCAGGGCCAGCGCGAGGGTGTTGCGGATCTTGCGAGGTGGCACTAGTCGCTCCCTATCAGTCGGAACCGACTATACGACCCCCGTCAAGTCAGGCGGCCGTCGCGGAAACGGCCACCCGCACCCGCCGGACGTCCCCGACAGATCCCGGTCGCCGGGGACGACCAGGTCGATCCCGGCCAGCCGAGCGAGCGCCTCAGAACTTCGTATTGTCCCGCCAATGCCGGAACAGCTCCGCGTTGCCGGAAATCGTCAACACCGGGTCGTCGGCCGCGATGCGCCTGCTCAGCGCGAGGAGCAGGTCGGCGGCGCGGCCCGCGACGACGACGTCGGCGTCGCCCTGCTCGTGACTCACCTCGACGCCCGACGGCGTCCGCCGGGCCAGCCAGGCCAGCTCCGGCGCGGTCGTCCGGAACGACAGCGTCTCGCCGGTGCCCCGCAGCGCCGTCCGGTCCATCGCCGGGTGCTCGAGCCGCGAGAAGACGGCCACCAGGTCGAGGCCCTCGGAAATCCCGTCCGCGGCCAGATCGCCGTCGACTTCGAACGGCGCGCCGGTCGCGAGCGCCGCGTCCGCGCGGTGGACGACGGTCTCGTGGGTGAGCCGGCGCGTCCAGAACCCGGCGCGGCGATCGGGTGTCCAAGTCGACGTCAGCGTCTCGGGGCCGACGTCGGCCACGGCCTCGACGAGCCGCTCCGCGCCATCGACGAGCCAATCGCCGAGAGCGTCGAAGGCGGGCGGATCGTCGACGGTGACGGCGTCGAACGGCACGTACCCGGTGGGCCGGCTCGCGACGATGGCGGCGGACTTGTGGTAGGCCAGCCCGACGTGGCAGGTCAGCTCGCGCAGGGTCCACTCGGGGCACGTCGGGACGCGCAGCTCCGGGTCGGCGCCCTCGATCGCCATCCCGAACAGCTCGGCCTCGGCGACGAGCGCCTCGGCCAGCCGGTCGTGGCTCAAGGATTTCACGCGGCCAACATAGTCCGGATCAAGGCGGCCGTGGGGGCGTTTTTCAGCTGCTCCGGAGATCGATCCGCGCCGCCTCCCGCAGCCGCCCGGCGCGCGTCAGGAGGTACCGCTGTTCCGGGGTGTTCGTGGTCCGCGCGGCCGCGGCGTCGTAGTGCCGGACGGCGCCGGCGACGTCCCCGGCCAGCTCCAGCAGATGCGCGCGGACGGCGTCGGGCCGGTGCCCGCCCAGCTCGAGGGTCTCCAGCAAGGCGAGCCCGGCGGCGGCCCCGTGCACCATCGCCGTCGCGATCGCGCGGTTGAGCGTCACGACCGGGTTGTCCGTCAGCCGTTCCAGCAGCCGGTAGGTCGAAAGGATCCGCTCCCAATCGGTGTCCTCGACGCGCGGCGCGATGTCGTGCGCGGCGGCGATCGCGGCCTGCAGCCGGTACTCACCCGCGTCGCCGAGGGCGAGCGCCTCGGTGACCAGCGCGACGCCCTCCCGGATCTGCGCGCGGTCCCACCTCGTCCGGTCCTGCTCGGCCAGCGGCACCAGTTCGCCGGACGGCCCGGTCCGCGCGGGGCGCCGCGCGTCCGTGAGCAGCATCAACGCCAGCAAGCCGATGACTTCGCCGTTTTTCGGCAACGTCCCGTGCAGCAGCCGGGCCAGCCGGATCGCCTCGCCGGACAGCTCGGTGCGGTGCAGGCGGCCGCCCGCGCTGCTCGTGTAGCCCTCGTTGAACACCAGGTAGAGCACGTGCAGGACCGACCGCAACCGGGCTTCGCGCTCTTCGGCCGCGGGCAGCCGAAACGGCACGTCCGACGCCTTGATCCGCGCCTTGGCCCGGGTGATCCGCTGGGCCATGGTCGCTTCGGGGACCAAGAACGCCCCGGCGATCTCGGCCGTGGTCAGTCCGCCGACCGCGCGCAGCGTCAGCGCGATCGCCGACGCGGGCGTGAGCGCCGGGTGGCAGCACAGGAAGAGCAGGACGAGGGTGTCGTCGCGATCCGGGACATCCGGCGGCGGGGGTGCGAGGGCCGCCGCGTCCTCCCGGCGGCGACGCGCCTGGTCGCTGCGGAGCTGGTCGGTCAGCCGGTTGACGGCGGCCTGGAGCAGCCACCCGCGCGGGTTGTCCGGCAACCCCTCGGACGGCCAGTGCCGCGCGGCCGCGAGCAGCGCCTCCTGCACGGCGTCCTCCGCGGCGTCGAAGTCGCGGAACCGCCGCGCGACGACGCCGAGGACCTGCGGCGCGAGCGTCCGCAGCAGGTCCTCGACCCCTTCGCCGGCCATCAGGCGGGCGCGCTCATCACCTGGCGGACCTCGATCGGCTGCCCGATCGGCGCGCCGCCCGGTCCGGGTGCGGCCGAGGCCTTGGCCGCGATCTCCAGCGCGCGTTCCTCGCTCTCGACGTCGACGACCCAGTAACCGGCCAGCAGCTCCTTGCCCTCCGGGTACGGCCCGTCGGTGACCACGGGGCTGGTCCGGCCGTCGGAGACGACCGTCTTCGCCAGGTCGGGACCGGCCAGGCCCTGCGCGTCGACGAGTTCGCCCTTGTCCCGCAGCTCGGCGTCGAGCGCGTGCTGGAAGTCGATGTGCGCGCGGATGTCCTCCGGCGGCCATTCGCCCATCGGCAGGTCGCAGGCGGTGCCCCCGCTGTAGCTCATCAGCAGCATGTACTTCGCCATGATCGGCTCCTCTCCGCGCCCCGGTGGCGCGTTCACGGGAAAGGACGGAGTCCGGCCCTAGGTCTCTACAGGGTTTGCCGATTTTCCGGCCAAATTTTCGCCAGGCGCTTCGGCGCCCGGCACAACCAGGCCTCGACCAGCACTTCTTCGAGCGTGGGCAGGTCGATCCGGTCGAGCTCGACGAGGATCGCGGGGAAGCCGCGGAAGTGCGGGGTCGTGAAGAAGACGGCCGGGTCGTCGGCGATCAGCGCGTCCTTGACCCCGACGTCCGGCACGTAGGCACAGAGGATCGGCCCGGCGGGCGCCCGCGCGCCGAGCGCCTCGACGTCGCCCTTGCGCAGCGGGCGCTCCCAGGCGAAGCCCTTCTTACCGATTTGCCAGGCCAGATACCCGCGGGAGCTGTCCTCGACGACCTCGGGCAGCCCGCGCGCGATCCGGCCGGCGTCGTCCCAGCCGGCCACGGAGATCAGGATAATCGCGAAAGTGACTGGGGGACTGAAACGCGCTCGCCTGGGAGTTTCCGTCGTCTTCGCCGTGTGCGGCGCGGCGTTCGCGACCTGGCTGGCCCGGGTGCCGGCGGTTCAGGAGCACCTGGGGCTGAGCACCGGCCAGCTGGCCACCGGGCTCTTCGGCCTCGCCCTGGGGTCGGTGGTCGCGCTGGTGGGCGCGGGGGCGCTGCTCACCCGGATCGGCAGCCGCGCGGCCGTCGCGCTGGGCGCGGCCGTGCTGTGCGGCGGGCTGCCGCTGGTGGCGTTCGCCTGGTCCGCGCCGGTGTTCGTCGCCGCGCTCGTGGTGCTCGGCGTGGGCAACAGCCTGCTCGACGTCGCGATGAACGCCCACGCGGCTCGCGTCGAGGAGGGTTACGGCCGCCCGATCTTCGCCGGCTTCCACGCGTTCTGGAACATCGGCGGCCTCGCGGGCTCCGGCGTCGACGCGCTGATGGCGGCCTTCCACGTCCCGGTTTCGGTGCACTTCTCGATCGCGGGCGCGGTGCTGCTCGCGCTGGCGCTGTGGGGCCGCGCGCTGTTCCTGGCCGGAGCCGATCGCGGCCAGGGCGACGCGGCGTTCGCGTGGCCGAGCCGGGCACTGGTGCCGCTGGGGGTGCTCGCGTTCTGCGGGTTCGTCGCCGAGGGCGCGGTCAACAGCTGGAGCGCGGTGTACCTGGCGGACGTCACCGGCGCGACGCCCGCGCTCGCGTCCCTGGGTTATTTCGCCTTCTCCGGGACGATGATCGCGGTCCGCCTGATCGCCGACCGCGTGGTGGCGCGCACGGGCGCGGTGCGGTTCGTCCGTGCCGCGACCACGGTCGCGGTGCTGGGCTTCGCCGTGGTCCTTTTCGCGCCATGGCCGATCGCGGTGGTGTCCGGCTTCGCGGTGGTCGGCCTCGGCGTGGCCGGGATCGTGCCGATCGCGTGGAGCGCGGCGAGCCGCAAACAGGCGGACGCGCCGGGGCGCGCGGTGGCCGCCGTCGCCGCGTGCGGGTACCTCGGCTTCCTCGTGGAGCCGGTGCTGGTGGGGGCGCTGGCCACGTGGATCGGACTGCACTGGGCGTTGTCGTCGGCGGTCGTGGTCACTTTCGCGATCGTGTTCCTGGCGCCTTCGCTGCGGGTCCGCGAAGGCACGCTCACGCGCTGAGGGTCTCGCGCAGCAGCCGCTGGACGGCCTTCTTGTCCCCATCCACGGTCACCCGGCCGTCGCGGGTTGCCGCGTCCAGGTCGGACGGCACTTCGAGCAGGGCGTTCAACGTCGGCGGATCGGTCCGGATCGTCGCGTCCGGCGCGGCGGGTTCGCCCGGCTCGACCGTCAGCCGGCCCGGCTCGGTGCGGACCGTCCACACGCGGCTGTCCAGCTCGACGCGGTAGCAGGCGGTAGACCGCGGGCGGGCGAAGCCGCGGAGGAACAGCAGCACGGACGTGGTGCCGAGGTGCGCTGCCGGAGGGAGGGAGAGGCGGCCGCCCCACGTGCCCAGCGCCAGCACGATCGGCTCCAGTTCCCGACCCCACGCGGTGAGTTCGTAGACGATCGAGCCCGCCGGCGGCGGTAGCTTCCGGCGGGTCACGACGCCGTGGCCTTCCAGCTCGCGAAGCCGGTCGGTGACCAGGTTCGAGCTGGCGCCCGGCAGCGCGCGGCGGACATCGGAGAAGCGCTGCGGCCCGAGCAGTAGTTCGCGCACGACGAGCAGGGCCCAGCGTTCCCCGACGACGTCCAGCGCGCGGGCGATGGTGCAGGCGTCCCCGTAGCTCCGGTTGGTCGGCATGGTTCCAATTTACAACGTCGAGGTTGTTTTTAACAACTAGCGCGGCGTACGGTGGCCGCCATGGGCAATCCAGTCGTGCACTTCGAGATCATCGGCACCGACCCCGCGGGACTGCGCGGGTACTACGGCGAGCTGTTCGGCTGGGAATTCGACACGTCGGGACCGGTGTCGGACCAGGTGTCGGAAGCCGGTAACTACGGCTTCGTCGAAACGGACGGCATCCCGGGCGGCGTCGGCGGCGGCGCGGCGCACGAGAGCCACGTCGTGTTCTACGTGGGCGTCCCGGACGTCGCGGCGGCGCTGGCCGAGGCCGAACGCCTCGGCGGAACGCGCCGGATGGGCCCCGACCGCGCGCCCGGCCGGGACCTGGTGGTCGCCCACTTCACCGACCCCGAAGGCAACCTGATCGGGCTCGCCGGCCCGGCGTGACGACGGCTCAGTGGTCCGGCGTCGTGCCCTGGACGTCGGCGCGGCAAGCCTCGAGGAACCGGTCGCCGGCTTCGCTGATCCCCGTCAGCACGCGATCCAGGCTGGCCCGCCGCACCGCGGTCTCCCCGGAATCCAGCTCGGCGAGGACGTCGTTCACGCCGTTGCGAGCCGTTTTCCACAGTTCCTTGCCGCGCCGGCGCGGTTCTTCCGTGCCGAACAGGGCCACCTGGTTGTGCGCTTTGCGCAGGTCGTTGCGCCGTTCGCGCCACCGGGCCTCGACCTCGTCGCGGTTCTCCGGCAGCCGGAAGAACTCCGACCGGATCAGCTGGAAGGCCTCTTCGCCCGCGTTCGACAGGCCCGCGTAGGCCTTGACCCGTTCATCACGCAGCCAGGTGGCGTGCTCGGCCGCGCGCTTCTGCGCCTCGGCGCGCCGGGTCGCCTTCAGCTTGCGGCCCTCCACGAGCGTCGTGGTCAGCAGCGTGAGCACGACCCCGCCGAGCGTGGCTCCCACGGTGATCAGCTGCGTGGTCGTCCCCGAGTCCATGGCGGGATTGTCCCAGGACCCTCGATCCGGGTTTGACCTCGACCTCGCTGGAGCGTCAAGACTGGGGTCATGACGATCTGGATCTGCGGAACCTGCGGGGTCGAGCACACCCCGACACCGACCGGCCCCCGGCCGGCACCTGCACGATCTGCGCCGACGACCGCCAGTGGGTCCCCACCTCCGGCCAGGTGTGGACGACGCCAAGGGCGCGGTCCGCCGGTCGGCCGAGCGCTACATCGAGTGGGTCAGCGGCGCAAACGACCACCTCGGCTGATGCCTGCGTCGATGCGGCGTGGAGCGGGCTTGCCCGGCCACGCAAGCCGGTGGGTCAGCCGGGCGAACGTCCACGTCGGCTGATGCCTGCGTCAATGCGGCGTCCCCGTCAGCCGCGTAGGCGCGTGTTGAGCCGGGCGGCCTGCTTCGTCAGATGATCGCGCTCCGCGACATTGGGCGCTTTTCCGGCCGCCTCGGCGTACAGCCGCGCCGCCGTCGCCAGGTCGCCGTCGCGTTCGTGGAGGTACGCCGCCACCGCCGCGTGCCGGGGCAGCGTGTCGTCGAGCTGCGCGAGGGCCGCCAGCCCGGCGCGCGGTCCGTCGGCCTCGCCCACGGCCACCGCGCGGTTGAGCCGGACGACCGGGCTGTCGGTCAGCTGCGCGAGCTCGTCGTACCACTCGACGATCTGCACCCAGTCGGTCTCCTCGGCGGTGGGCGCGTCGGCGTGCAGCGCCGCGATGGCCGCCTGGGCCTGGAACTCGCCCAGCCGGTCGCGGGCGAGCGCCTTCTGCAGGATCGCGACGCCCTCGGCGATCGCCGACGTGTCCCACCGGCCGCGGTCCTGCTCGGCGAGCGGCACGAGCCTGCCGTCGGCCGTGATCCGCCCGGCGCGCCGGGCGTGGTGGAGCAGCATGAGCGCCAGCAGCCCCGCGACCTCGGGGTGGTCGATCGCCGCCGCGAGCTGCCGGGTCAGCCGGATGGCCTCGGCGGCGAGGTCGACGTCGCCGGAGTAACCCTCGTTGAACACCAGGTAGAGGACGCGCAGCACGGTCGCGACGTCACCGGGCTGGTCGAACCGCACCTGCCCGACCGTGCGCTTGGCCCGGCTGATGCGCTGCGCCATGGTCGCTTCGGGGACCAAATAGGCCTGCGCGATCTGGCGGGTGGTCAGCCCGCCGACGGCGCGCAGGGTGAGCGCGACCGCCGAAGACGGCGTCAGCGACGGGTGCGCGCACAGGAAGTACAGCTGGAGCGTGTCGTCCGCGGTGGCCGCCGGGCCGGGCTCCGGCTCGACGTCGACGAGGTCCTCACGCCGCCGGCGCGCGGACTCCGACCGGGTGGCGTCGAGGAACTTGCGCCAGGCGACCGTGACCAGCCAGCCCTTCGGGTCGCGCGGCGGGTCGTCCGGCCAGACGCGGAACGCCTCGAGCAGCGCGTCCTGCACGGCGTCCTCGGCCGACGCGAAGTCGGCGCCGCGCCGCACGACGATGCCGAGCACGTGCGGCGTCAGGCTCCGGAGCAGGACCTCGTCCACTTTTCACCCGATCTTTTCGGCCAGCTCGACGATGATCCCCGCGGGGCCGCGCAGGTAGCAGAGCCGGTAGCTGTCCTCGTACTGCGCCACCTCGCCGACGAGTTCGGCGCCGTGTTTCCGCAGGCGGCCGACGACGTCGTCGATGTCCGCCACCTCGAACAGGATGTGCCGGAGGCCGGGCGTGTTCGCCGGCGCGGCCGGGTCGCCCACGGGGCCCTCGGGCGTCCGGTACTTGATCAGCTCGAGGCAGCCGTGGCCGTCCGGGGTCCGCATCATCGCGACCTCCGAGCGGACGCCGTCGAGCCCGGTGATGAGGTCGACGACGCGGCCCTCGACCGTCATCTCGCCCTCCAGCTCCAGCCCGAGCTCGGCGAAGAACGCCTTGGCGGCCGCGAGGTCATCGACCACGACGCCGATGTGCTCGAGCCGCGCCAGCACGCGGTCGTCACCCATGTTGATCTCCTTCTCAGGCGTGCTGACGTTCCTTCTGCCGCTGGATGAGCTCTTCGACAGCGCTGGGCAGCGTCGTCTCGAAGTCGATCAGCTTGGCCCAGGTCGGCGTGACCACGATCCGGACCATGCCGTCGTAAAGCGACCGCACGCCCTTCTCCCACTCCACGCGCTGCTCGGGCGTCATCTCGTAGGTGCCGTTGAACTGCAGGTACTCGTCCGGGATGCCGTCGACGACGTCCAGCTCGACCGTGCCGCGGATCAGCAGGATCTTCGGCGGGTGCACCTCGGTGTCGATCGTCAGGGCGACCGCCGGGTTGCGGCGCAGCGCGGGCAGCTTGGCGGCGTTCGTCGACGTGCACAGGACGATCTGCGAGCCGTTCCAGGTGAACCCGATCGGGATCGAGCGGGGCGTGCCGTCGAGGGCCGTGTAGGCCAGCCGGGTCAGGTCGCGGGCCAGCAGTTCCCGGCTGAGCGGGCGGTTCATGACCTCGTCGATGGCGCTCTGGTGCATGGCGGTCTCCTCGTCGGATCGGCGGTACCTTCGCGCCGGGGACGGAGCTGTGAGCCGCTTCTCGACACGGCTGAACTGTGACGCAGGTCACTCGGTGATGATTTGCGCCGGCCCCCAGAACGGACGCACCTCGAGCCACTCGCACACCGGCTCGCCGCCCGCTCCCGGGGCGGCCGACAGCTCCGCGGCCAGCTCGAGGGCGCGCTCGTAGCTGTCGACGTCGATGACCGTCCAGCCGGCGATGAGGTCCTTCGTCTCGGCGAACGGGCCGTCGGTGACCGGCGGGCGCCCCTCGCCGTCGAACCGGACGAACGTCCCCTCGGGGGTGAGCGCCTGGTGCTCGACGAACTCGCCGGTCTCCTCGAGCCGGGTCCCGAAGTCCTGCATGTACTTCACGTGGGCCGTGATCTCCTCCGGCGTCCACTGGTCCATGGGCACGTCGTTGCCCGAAGCCGGGGCGCCGCGGTAGTGCTTGAGCAGCAGGTACTTGGCCATGGTCGTTTCTCCTCGGTACGGGTGCGGCCCAGTTTGGCCGCGTCCGGCCCGGGGACGCAGCCGATCACCCGTTCTCGACATCGCCGCCCGAGAAAGTTTCAGGCGGTCGGGCGACCGGCTCCGGCGTAGTCGTCGCCGTCCTTGCGGTAGGAGTGCACCTGCACGGCCTGGCCGGTCTGCGGCGCGTCGATCATCTGCTGGTTGCCGATGTAGAGCCCGACGTGGTGGATCTTCGTCGCCGGCTCGCCGTAGAAGATCAGGTCGCCCAGCTGCGGATCGGTCACGTGCGCGACGCTGCGGAACTGCGTGTCGGCCGTGCGCATCAGCTTGAGCCCGGCGCTCCCGTACGCCGCCGTCGTCAGGCCGGAGCAGTCGAAGCCCGGGTCGTTGCCGCCGGTGCCGTTGCCGCCCCAGATGTAGGGGAGGCCGATCTTGTCGATGGCGAAGTTCACCGCGCTCAGCACCGCCGGGTTCGGCGCCGCCGAGCCCTGGCCGACCGTGCCGTAGACGTTGACCGTGGCCAGCGTCCGGTGCAGCAACAGCGGCGCCGACTGCAGCTTCGCGACCGAGTCCCACCACGGCTGGCCCTGGGACAGGTCGGTGCCGCCGTCGCACAGCGCGCGGCCGGTGGTCAGCGCGGCGTCATCGATGTTTTGGACATCGGGCTTCCCACCCGCGTAGCTCGCCTGGTACTTCGCCCAGATCGCGGGGGAGACCTGCATCGGCCCGGCGGCGTTCGCCGTCGAGACGACCTTGTTGTAGAAGTCGCGGACCTCGATCGTCCGCAGGGGCTTGTCGAGGACGCCGGTGGTGCCGATCTGCCCGCCCTGCGCGCGGCCGTGGTCCGTGGTCACTTTTCCGACCGCGGCCAGCGTCACCCACGACAGGTGGCAGCCCGGGACGTCCTTGCCGATTTTCGTCGTCGCCTTCGCGTAGCCGACCATCGCGCGCAGCGGGATGTCGAGCCACTGGCTGGTCTTGGACGCCCAGGCATCGAACTCGCTCGCTTCGGGCACCTTCGGCGGCGCCGACGTCTGCGGGACCGTGGTCGTTTTCGGGACAGACGTCGACTGCGTGACCGTCGCGGCGGCGTTCGTCGGCTCCTGCTGCTTCGGCGCGAACTGGACGCCGACGGCGAGCGCGGCGGCGACCACGACCACCGCGGCCACCACGACGGCGGCCTTCCGGCGACGGGGTTCGGCCTTCTCCGTCGGCGCGGCCTCGGGCTCTTCGACCGGCACGACCTCGGGCTCGTCGCTCACCGCGCGGCTCCGGTCAGCCGGTCGAGGACGAAACCGCGCAGGCCGTCGAGGTCGGTGTCCACCGCGACCTCGATCGGGCGGCCGGGGGTGAACTGCGGATCCTCTTCGCTGAGCCTTCGCCGGTCGACGAGCGTCTGCCCGCGCGCCGGGCCCAGCCCGCAGTCGACGTCGACGCGGTAGGTCTCGGTGTGGAGGATTCCGGGCGAAATCGCCTCCGCGACCGCGACGGCGTCGTGCATGACCATCCGGTCTTCGCCGAACACGCGCGTGTAGTGCTGCCGGTAGGTGGAGGTGAGGCCTTCGAGGGTGGCGCCGATCGGCCCCGACGCCGCCAGCTTCGCCAACCAGTCGCCGTCGACCGCGCAGCGGTGGGTCAGGTCCAGCGGCACGAGCACGACCGGGACGTCCTCCTCGACCAGCACCCGGCGGGCCGATTCGGGGTCGCTCCAGATGTTGAACTCGGCGGCGGTGGTGCTGTTGCCGAAGGTCACCCCGCCGCCCATGATCACCAGCCGCGCGATCTTCGCCGCCGCGCCCGGGTGAGCCGCGAAGAGCGCGGCGATGTTGGTCAGCGGCCCGATCGGCGCGATGGTCACCGGATCGTCCGACGACTCGAGGATGTCGAGCATCAGGCGGACGGCGTCGCGCTCTTCGACGGGCCGGGTCGCCTCCGGCAGCGTGTAGGAGTGGCCCGACAGACCGTCGCCGCCGTGGACCTCCTTGGCGTCGCGCGGCTTCGAATAGACCAGCGGCCGCGCGGCCCCGGCGGCCACGGGCACGTCGGTGCGGCCGAACAGCTCCAGCAGCCGGCGCGCGTTCGAGGTCGTGCGGTCCAGCGGCACGTTGCCGAACACCGACGTCACGCCCAGCAGCTCGACGTCCGGAGACAGCGCCGCCAGCGCGATCGCCAGCGCGTCGTCGACGCCCGGGTCGGTGTCGATGATCAGCTTCGTGCCCATCCAGCTCCCCTTGCCTGTGAACCCGTCCCGCACACAGGTTACGGTCACCGGCATGACGTCGATGTGGGGTGCGCCCGCGCTGTCGCGGGTGCGGGCCTGGCGGCGCGCGCGGCGCGATCCGCGGCAAGCGAAGTTCCTGACCGCCGACTCGCTGCGCTGGGTGCTGCGCAACCGCGCGTACACGCCCTGGTACCTGGTCCGGTACTACCGGCTGCTCAAGTTCCGGCTCGCGAACCCGCACATCATCCTGCGCGGCATGCTCTTCCTCGGGAAGGACGTCGAGATCCACTGCCGGCCGGGCTACGGACGGCTGGAGATCGGCCGCTGGGTGCACATCGGCGACGGCAACGCGATCCGCTGCCACGAGGGTTCGCTGCGGATCGGCGACAAGTCCGTGTTCGGCCGCCAGAACGTCATCAACTGCTACCTCGACATCGAGCTCGGCGCGGCGACGCTGGTCGCCGACTGGGTGTACATCTGTGACTTCGACCACGTCATCGCCGACATCCACGTGCCGATCAAGGACCAGGGCATCGTGAAGTCGCCGGTGCGCATCGGGCCGGACACGTGGCTCGGCACGAAGGTCAGCGTGCTGAAGGGCACCCGCATCGGCCGCGGCTCGGTGCTGGGCGCGCACGCGGTCGTCCGTGGTGACATTCCGGACTACTCGATCGCGGTCGGCGCGCCGGCCCGCGTGGTCCGCAACCGCGAAGAGGACTACGCGGCCGACGCGGCCCGCCGTGAAGCCGTCGCCGACATGGCGCGGAAGGCGAACAAGGCGCTGCAGAAGACGCTCGAGCAGTAGATCTACTCAGGTTTTCGCCCGCCCGCCCGGGCATGATGGCCGCGTGGGGGAACTCCGGACCGTTTGGTCCTCGCTCGTGCTGGCGCTCTGCGCCGTGGGCCTGCTGCTCGTCGTCCCGTTCTTGTTCGTGCAGGCTTTCCTGGCGAGCTTCCCGGTGTTCGGCACGTACTCCCACGCGGGGGACGGCTACCTGACCTGGGCGGCCTGGCTCGGCGCCGGGCTGCCGCCGGTGGGTGGGGTCGTCGCGGCTCTCGGGCGGCGTCGTGGGTGGACGTGGTTCTTCGGGATCTGCCTGGTCTTGGGCGTCGTGGTCGCCGTCATGGTGCGGGTCGACCATGTCCGGCACTCGCCTCCGCCTCCGTCCCCACCGGAGCCGCGCCACTGCGTCGAGCGCAGCGGCGGCGGCAACGAATGCCCGGGCGACTGACCTACTCCTCGAACGTCATCTCCGGCGGCGGCCGCCGGAAGCCGCGCGTGATCGCCGCCAGGACGACGATGCCGATCGCCAGCCAGACCAGCCCGAACACCAGCGCGATGCCGTCCAGGTTGACCAGTAGCCACAAATCGACCACGGCGCCGATCACCGGGAAGACCACCCAGGTCAGCACGCGTTTCCCGGACCGGTCGCGCAGCCACGTGGCCAAGACGCTGACGTTGACGAACGTGAACGCCGTGAACGCCCCGAAGTTGATGAACGACGTCGACGTGCTGACGTCCAGCGTCAGCGCGACCAGCCCGACGAGCCCGGTCAGGACGATGCCGAACACCGGCGTCGCGAACCGCGGCTGGAGCTTGCCGAAGATCCGCGGCAGCACGCCGTCGCGGCCCATGGCGAACATCAGCCGCGACGCGCTCGCCTGCGCGGCGATCCCCGACGCGAACTGCGCCACGACCAGACCGGCGAGGAAGAACGACGCGAAGAGGTTGCCGCCGATCGTCGTCGCGATTTCGAACGCGGCGGACGACTCGTCGCTGAACGCGCTGCCCGGGTGCGCGAGCTGGGTGAAGTAGGCGAGCACGATGAAGATGCCGCCGCCGATCAACGCGGTGAGCAGGATGGCGCGGGGGATCGTCTTTCGGGGCTCGGTCGTCTCCTCGGTCAACGTCGTCACGGCGTCGAAGCCGAGGAAGGAGTACGTCGCGAGCGCGGCGCCGCCGGAGATTGTCCCCAACGTGGCGCCCGGGTGGAAGAACGGCTGCGTGCCGGCCAGCGACCCGCCGACGTGCAGCACCTGCTTGACCGAAAGAACGACGAAGAACCCGATCACCAGGATCTGGAACGCCATCAGCACGAAGTTCGCCTTCTCCGCGATCTTGATGCCCAGGACGTTGAGGATGGTCGTCAGCAGGATAAAAGTGATCAACCAGATCCAATTGGGCACGGCCGGGAATTCGGCCGACAGGTAGGCGCCGCCGATCAGCCAGATGACCATCGGCAGGAAGAAGTAGTCGAGCAGCACCGCCCAGCCGACGAGGAACCCGGCACGCGCGTCGACCGCTTTCCGGACATACGTGTAGGCCGAGCCGGCGACGGGGTGGGTGGCGGCCATCTTCCCGTAGCTCGCGGCGGTGAACAGCATCGCGACCAGGGCGAGCAGGTACGCCGAAGGCACAGTGCCCTCGGTCGTCGTCGCGACGATGCCGAACGTGCCGAGCACGATCAGCGGCGCCATGTAGGCGAGCCCGAACAGGACGACGCCGGGCAGGCCGAGCCGGCGCTGCAGGGCGGCCGGGGCCGCGGCCGTGGAGGTCATCGGTCGTCTCCTTCTCGTGGACGCCAGCGGTCCGGGTCGATCCGGCCCTGGTAGAGCGGCAGGTCCAGGGGCGCGTCGGCGGGGGTGAACTGCGCCCACATGCGGTTGGTGCCCGCGGTGCCGTCACGGCGAACGCGCGCCACGTCGTCGAGGTCGATCGGGTGGGCGAGGACGCCCTCTGGCCGGCCGGGCAGCGCGCCGAGCACGTCACCCTCGGGCCCGACGAGCAGGCTGTCGCCCATCCCGAACGGCCCGGCCGTGTTCACGCTGGCGACGAAGACCTGGTTGACGATGGCGTTCGCCCGGGCCAGGACGAGCTCCTGGGCGCGGTCGGGAGTCGTGGTCTGGACGGGGTTGAGCACGACTTCGGCCCCCATCCAGGCGAGGTGCCGGGTCACTTCGGGGAACCAGGCGTCGTAGCAGATGGAGAAGCCGACGCGGCCGGCGTCGGCCAGATCGGCGACGACGAACCGGTCGCCGGGGTCGTACGGCTCGTGCGGCCGCCAGGGGAAGACCTTCCGGTACCAGCCGGCGAGTTCGCCTTGCGGCGAAAAGACCAGGGCGGTGTTGAACAGCTCGCCGTGGTCGCCTTCTTCGCAAACGGTGCCGGGCGCGAGCCAGATCCCCAGGTCGCCGGCCAGTTCGGCGAGTTCCGTGGTCCGTTTTCCGGTCAAGGGCTGAGCGGCGGCCCGGAGCTGCTCGGTCCGTTCGCCGTCTTCGCCGTCGACGCCGCAGAGGTGCAGCTCGGGGAAGGCGGCCAGGCGCGTGTCCGGAAACCGGCGAAGGACCGCTTCGACCTCGCCCGCGAACCCGCCGTCTCCGACGGGTCGGGGCGGCGCTTGCACGAGGGCGATCGGCAGTGCTCGCGGCATGGACGAAAAATAGTCCATCTTGAACACTTAAACAAGACTGATCAAGATGAGCAGTTTGTGCGGTACGGTCGGTTCATGGCGACGGCAGACCTGAGCGCGCCGGCGCTGACCGGCATCCGGCGGCTGTCCGCGCTGGACACGGTCCGCGCCCGCATCGCGCTAGCGGTCGAGCTCGGCCTGCTGAAGCCGGGGGAGCGACTGCCGGCGAACGCCGAAATCGCGCGAGCCCTCGGCGTCGCGGAGATCACCGTGCGGCGGGCCCTGGAGTCCCTGGTCGGCGACGGCCTGATCGAGCGTCGCCGCGGCCGAGGCGGCGGAACGCTCGTCGCCGAAAATCCACCGGCAGAGAAGGTCGGCGAGGTCGGCGCGTACCGCGAGTCGGCGGCCGAGGTCCGTGACCTGATCGACCACCGCCTGGTCCTGGAGACGGGTCTGGTCCAACTGGTGGCGAAACGGTCGCCGGACCTACCGCGCTTGCGGACGTTGGTCGCTCGCATGGACACGGCGGCCGGCTGGGCGGAGTTCCACGAGCTGGACGCGGAGTTCCACCGAGCGGTGGCGGCCCCCGGCCCGGCCGCGGCGGTGGCGCAGTACGAGACGGTGCTGGCCGAGCTGTACCGGTTCTACCTGCCGTACCCGATGACGAAGCTGCGCGAGTCGAACCGCGACCACGCACGCCTGGTGAAGGCGTTGGCGGCGGGCGACCCGGACGCGGCGGCCCGGGTGACGCGGAAGCACGTGCGCGGCCTGCACCAGACCATGTTCGTCGGCCTGTCCGGAGGGAGCCCGTCGTTGGCCGAAAACTGACGATGGCTTTTCCGACCTGCCTTTGGTCCGGAAGGCGACCGTCAGCTCGGTCCCGGCCGTTCGGCGGTGATCATCGGCTGATCGGCCGATCTCCCGCGAACGCCCTCCCGGCAGCCTGAGCCCATGTCGATCACCCGGTTCGCCCTCCCGCTGCTCGCCGCCGCGGCACTCGTCCCAGCTGTCCCCGCGGTCGCTGCCGCCGAGGGCGTCTCCTGGCAGCTCTGCTCCGCCGTCGCGAAAGGCTGGGACTCCGACGACCAGCGCAGCGAGTGCGCCCTCGTTCCGGTGCCCCTCGACTACGCCGATCCGGATGGTCCGAAAATCGACATCGCCGTCAGCCGGATCAAGGCGACCGGCACGAAAACCGGCGCCGTCCTGCTGAACCCCGGTGGTCCCGGTC
This sequence comes from Amycolatopsis sp. cmx-4-37, assembly GCA_049998055.1. Classification (GTDB taxonomy): domain Bacteria; phylum Actinomycetota; class Actinomycetes; order Mycobacteriales; family Pseudonocardiaceae; genus Amycolatopsis. The sequence continues at coordinate 455,337 of JAEBEK010000002.1, forward strand.
AGTCCGGCACGACCATGCCGCGCAGCATCGCCGGCAGCCGGGCCGGTGGCATCGGCGTCCACCACGATCTCGTCGGCTTCGACCCGCGGGGCGTCGGCTACAGCGCCGACCTGCCGTGCGCGGTCGACTTCCCGGAACCGGACCCCGGCGTCCCCGACAAGGAAAAGACCCGCGAAGCCGTGGAGCGCGCGGCCGCCGCGAACCGCGAGTGCGTCGCCGCGCACCCGGCCTTCGTCCGGAATCTGACCACGCCGACCATCGCCCGCGACCTGGACCGGATCCGGCAGGCCCTCGGCGAGGACAAGATCGGCTACTACGGCGTCTCCTGGGGCACCGCGCTCGGCGCGCAATACCGGTCGCTCTTCGACGACCGCGTCGACAAGATGCTGCTCGACTCCGTCATGCCGCCGGATCTGAATGTCACCGAAATGGACGACGGCCAGGCGACCGCCGGAGAGAACACCTTCCACGAATTCGCGTCCTGGATCGCCCGCTACGACGCCGTCTACCACTTCGGGACCACCGAGCCCGTGGTCGCGAAAGCCCTCCTCGACCTGCGGGCGAAGTTCGGCGCGACCGTGAACGGCATGCTCGCCAACCCGCGCCGCGAATGGGTCGGCCTCGCCGAGCAGCTCGTGGCCCTCCGCGACGGCGGCACGCCCGTCGCCGAAAAGATGACCACGGGTTTCGGCTGGGACGGCGAGCCGCAAGCGTTCAACCACTTCCAGCAGACGGCCCTGCTCTGCAACGAGTCGCCGAGTCCCCGCGACTTCGACACCGTCTGGCAGCACCGCCTCGACCGGATGAAGCGCCTTCCGGTCGCGGGCGGCTACGGCCTCTACGAACAGCTCTGCGTCGGCTGGCCGCTGGACGCGCGGCCGTGGTCGTTCGCGAAAGGCGAAAGTCCGTTGCAGCTCGTCGGCCACACCTACGAGCCGGTCACGCCCATCGGCTGGGCCCTCCGGATGCAGCAGAAGATCGGCGGCGCGCTCATGACCGTCGAGGACGACGTCCACGGCTCGCTGTCCTCGCTGCCGTGCGCCGACGCCGCCGTCACTTTTTTCGACACGGGTCAGACGACGTCGAAACCGTGCCCCGGCGCACCGACCCCCAAGCCGTGACTCAGCGGGCCCGCAGCTGCTCGCGTACCTCCATCAGCGCGAAGCCGAGCAGGTTCAGCCCGCGCCAGTAGTCCGGCTTGGTCGCGTTCTTCTCTTCGCGCGCGAGGCCCGTGCCCCAGACGAGGTCCTTCTTCGACGCCTCGACGAGCACGGCCTCGCCGGTCCCGAGCAGGAACCGGCGCAGGTCGCGGTGCGCCCCGAACTTGGCCAGGTTGCCGTCGACGACGATGTCGAACCGGTGCCGCTCCCAGACGGCGGCGTCGAACCCGGCGACCTCGCGGCCGAGCACCTTCGCCGTCTTCGCGTCGGGCGTCTCCCGAAGCAGCGCGGCCTTCTCGTGGTCACCGAACAGCTCGGCCTTGGCGGCCATCATGTAGTGCTCGGCGGTCGGGTAGACGACGCCGTCGGCCTCGAACGGGTCGACCCACCACTGGCTCAGGCAGCTCGACGTCACCCGCCCGGACTTCGTGGGCGTGTGCCCGTAGAACATCAGGTACTCGGGCTCCGCACCCTCGTGGACCTTTTCGCGCAACGCCTCGACACTGCGGACCCCGTCGACCTTCACCATCCGCCTAGTGGACCACGCGCTCAGAGCAGGAAGTGGAACAGGGGGCTGCCCGGCTCGATCCGCTCCACCTGGAGCGGGCTCGCGTTCATCCGCGCCAGCAGGCCCGGGAGGTCGGCTGACCGGGCGATTTCCACGCCGACCATCGCCGGGCCCATCTCGCGGTTGGTGCGCTTGACGTACTCGAAGCGGGTGATGTCGTCCTCGGGCCCGAGCACCTGCTCGAGGAACCGCCGCAACGCGCCCGGCTCCTGCGGGAACCCGACGAGGAAGTAGTGCTTCAGCCCTTCGTGCATCAGCGAGCGTTCGAGGATCTCGCTGTAGCGGCTGACGTCGTTGTTGCCGCCGGAGACCACGACCACGACGGTCTGCCCCGGCTCGACCTGGACCACGGAGCCGAGCGACGCCGCGGCCAGCGCCCCCGCCGGCTCGGCGATGATGCCGTCGGACTGGTACATCGCGAGCATCTCGGTGCAGATCGCGCCCTCGGCGACCGAGGTCAGCTCGGCGCCGCTCTCGCGGATCAGCGGGTAGGTGACCGCGCCGGCCTCGCGCACGGCCGCGCCGTCGACGAACGTGTCGAGCTCGGGCAGCCGCACCGGCTGTCCCGCCGCCAAAGCCGCGGCCATGCACGCCGCGCCCGCGGGTTCGACCCCGACGACCCGGACGTCCGGGTGCCGCTCCCGCAGCCAGCTGCCGACGCCGGCGAGCAGCCCGCCGCCACCGACCGGGACGACCACGACGTCGGGGACGAAGCCGAGCTGCTCGATGACCTCCAACGCGACCGTGCCCTGGCCGGCGACGGTGCGGACGTCGTCGAACGCCGGCACGAGCGTCGCGCCGGTGCGCTGGGCGTCTTCGGTAGCCGCCGCGAAGGCGTCTTCGTACGTTTCGCCGACGACGATGACCTCGATGTGCGCGCCACCGAGCGTCGCGATGCGTTCGCGCTTCTGCCGCGGCGTGGTGCCCGGGACGTACACGCGGCCGTTGGCGCCGAGCCGCCGGCACGCGTACGCGACGCCCTGGGCGTGGTTGCCCGCGCTGGCGCAGACGACGCCGAGGGCGCGCGTGGGATCGTCCAGCTGGACGATGAAGTTGTAGGCGCCGCGGATCTTGTACGACCGGACGGTCTGCAGGTCTTCGCGCTTCACCCAGACCTGGGCGTTCACTCGGGACGACAGCCGCGCACTCGGCTCCAGCGGCGTGCGGGTCACCACCCCGGCCAGCCGCTCGGCGGCCTTCTCGATGGTCGCCGCGGTCACCGTGTCGATGTCGTGCACCCCGATGAATCTACGACTCTCGCGTCCCGGGCAACCGCCCGGCCCTCCGGCCGCATCAAAGGGGTGACGAACAGGATGGGGGTTCCATGGAGGCGGGCTTCACGGACTACGTGACGGCGCGGTCGACTTGGCTGCGCAAGGTCGCGTACCTGCTCTGCGGGGACTGGCACCGGGCCGACGACCTGGTCCAGACGGCGATCACCCGGCTCTACGCGAACTGGCCGCGGGCCGCCCGCGCGGACAACCTCGACGGCTACGCGCGCCGCACGCTCGTCAACGCCTATCTGGCCGAGCAGCGGACGTCGTGGTGGAAGCGGGTCGACCTGCGCGGCGCCGAGCACGACGCGCCACCGCCGCCCGGCCCGGACGTCGACTCGGCGCTCGACCTGCGGGCTGCGCTCGACCGGCTGCCCGCGCGCCAGCGGGCGACCATCGTCCTTCGCTACTTCTGCGACCAATCCGTCGCCGACGCCGCCCGGGCCCTCGGGTGCTCCGAAGGGACCGTCAAGAGCCAGACCGCGAAGGCCGTGGAGACGCTCCGCGGGCTGCTGCGCGAGCCGATTTGGGAGGGACGAGCATGACCGACTCAGACCTGGCCACCATGCTGAAGGACCTGGCCGACGAGCCCGCGCCGCCGCCCCGGATCGACGTCGACCGCGCGCGCCGGCTCGGCGGACGCCGTCGTCGGGTGCGGACCACGGCACTGGCGCTGGGCTGCGCGGCGGTGGTCGCGGCCGGCGGGGTGACCGCGGTGACTGTGTCGAGGCACGACCCCGTTGCCGCGCCGGTGGCCATCGCACCTTCGCCCGAGCCGGCTCCGACGACCGACCCGATCACGGCCAAGGCGAGCTTCGGCTGGCTGCCCGAAGAGGTCACCGCCATCGAGCACTCCGTCGGCGTGCACAACGACTCGACGGGGGCCGTCGGTCGCGGCGAGGAGCCGCCGGAGATCTTGTTGTCGGTTTCCGACCAGGAGCCGCCCGTGCCGGGTGAGCTGGCCGGTCAGGCGACGCGGGTTCCGGTCCGGATCGGTGGCCGCGACGGCTACTGGCTCACGAACTACGCGAACGACCCGCTCAACCACGGTCAGACCTACCTGCGCTGGCGGATGTCGGACGGCCGGTGGGCTGAGCTGCTGGCCCTCCGCCTCACCGGCCCGGACCGGCAGCAGGTGCTGCTCCGGGTGGCCGAGCACGCGGTCTTCGCGGACCGGCGGGTGCCGCTGCCCCTGCACATCGCCGGCCTCCCGGGGACGTTCCGCATCACGGACGGCTTCCTGATCCGCCGCCCGGACGCCGACGGCGTCCCGTGGCGGGTGCTGCTGATGTACGAGTCGAACGGGACGCGCGCGACGATCGCCGTCTCCGCGCCGGGTGGCCGGAAAACCGACTACGGCTCGCCGGTCTGCGCGAAGAGCAACGGTCTGCAGGCCTGTGTCCGGATCGACCAACCAGCGACGGCGGGGATCGACGCGCAGACCCTGCTCGACCGCATCACGCTGCTCGGTCCCGACGAGTCGAAGTGGACCACGCACGTGATCGGGTGATCAGCCCTTCGGCACCGCCGGGTAGGGGACGAAGGTGCTGGTGTTCTCGTCCACGGTGAGCTGCTTGCCGATCGTCGGGAACGCGCGTTGCGAGCAGGCCGGGCGTTCACAGACTTTGCAGCCCATCCCGATCGGCGTCGCCGCGGCGGGCTCGTCGAGATCGAGACCGGTCGAATAGACGAGCCGCCCGGCGTGCCGCAGTTCGCAGCCCAGACCGACCGTGAACGTCTTCCCGGGGCTGCCGTACCCGCCGATGTTGCGCGACACCGTGCGCGCGACCCAGAAGTAGCTCTTCCCGTCGGGCAGGGTCGCGATCTGGGTCAGGATCTTCCCCGGCTGGGTGAACGCCTCGTAGATGTTCCACAGGGGACAGGCGCCACCCACCCGGGAGAAGTGAAACCCCGCCGCGGACTGCCGCTTCGACATGTTCCCCGCCCGGTCCACCCGCACGAACGAGAACGGCACCCCGCGCTGCTTCGGGCGCTGCAAAGTGGACAGCCGGTGGCACACGGTCTCGAAGCCGACGCCGTAGTGGTCGCACAGCCGCTCGATGTCGTAGCGGAACCGTTCGGCTGTGGTCAGGAACGGTCCATAGGGGAGGATCAGCGCCCCCGCGAAGTAGTTCGCGAGGCCGACGCGGGCCAGCGAACGCGCGGCCGGTCCGGAGAACGCCCAAGAGTCGGCCAGCTCGGTGATCAGGTCGTCGTACTCGAGCAGCGCGATCTGCGAAGCCATGCGAAACGCCTGCTGTCCGACCCGCAGGCTGGGCGCCAGCCGCAGCACCCGCGTCACCGGCTCGTAGCGGTGCTGCTGACCGGCGGATTCGTCGATCCCGTCGTTGGTCACTTCGACGCCGTAGCGCTGCCAAAGCCGTTCCTTCAGCGCGCCGAGCACCTGGCCGCGCTGCAGCGGGATGTCGGCCGCCATCTTCTCGGCGCGTTCGTCCAGTTCGGCAACATAGTTTTCGCGCTCGTAGAAGAAGTCGCGGACCTCCTCGTGCGGCAGGGAGGCCGCCGCGCTGCCGTGCAGGCCCAGGCCGTTTTCCGTGGTCAGCGCGGCGGTGCTCTCGACGGCGTTGCGGTAGCTGCGGTGCAGCTTGACCAGCGCCTGCGCGAGCGCCGGCAGGTTCGTGGCCAGCTCGTTGAGCTCGCTCATCGTGACGTCGACGCCGAGGACCTCGTCGAGCAGGGCTTCCTTGACGTCGGCGACCAGCCGGGACGTGTCGTTGTTCGCGAAGAACTCGGTGTCCACTCCGAACGCCTGCGTGATCCGCAGCAGCACCGGGACCGTCAGCGGACGCGAGTTGTGCTCGATCTGGTTGAGGTAGCTGGGTGAGATCTCCAGCACACGAGCGAGGTCGGCCTGGCTCATCGCCCGGCTTTCGCGCAGATGGCGCAGCCTCGCTCCGGCGAAAGTCTTCTCCATTCGAGCCCATCTCTCCGGAAGGTTTCCGGTCCTGAACGGTTACGTGAACGGTCAAGAACGCGGATTTTCGGGGTAGTTGCGAAACAGCGATTCGCAACCTTTGCAAAAAGCGTACGGACTCTTCGCACAAATTGGCAACTTGGAGACCTGGACCGGATTTTCCCAGCCGTGCGAGGGTCGGGTCAGGCAAGGCGAGCAATCGCAAACTTCGCAACACCGGGAGATCCGATGACGGAACAGGCCAAGCAGGCGGCCGCGGAGCTGGCGGCGCAGTGGGCGAACGACCCCCGCTGGGCGGGCGTGCAGCGCTCCTACTCGGCTGAGGACGTCGTCAAGCTGCGCGGCAGCGTGGTCGAGGAGCACACCCTGGCGCGCCGCGGCGCGGAGAAGCTGTGGGACCTCCTGCACACCGAGGACTACGTCCACGCGCTGGGCGCCCTCACCGGCAACCAGGCCGTCCAGCAGGTGCGCGCGGGCCTGCAGGCCATCTACCTGTCGGGCTGGCAGGTCGCGGCCGACGCCAACCTGTCCGGCCAGACCTACCCGGACCAGAGCCTCTACCCGGCCAACTCGGTGCCGGCCGTGGTCCGCCGCATCAACAACGCGCTGGGCCGGGCCGACCAGATCAACTGGGCCGAGGGCAACACCGACATCGACTGGTACGCCCCGATCGTCGCCGACGCCGAGGCCGGCTTCGGTGGTCCGCTCAACGCGTTCGAGCTGATGAAGGGCATGATCGCGGCCGGTGCCGCGGGCGTGCACTGGGAAGACCAGCTCGCGTCCGAGAAGAAGTGCGGCCACCTCGGCGGCAAGGTCCTCATCCCGACCAAGCAGCACGAGCGCACGCTGAACGCCGCGCGGCTCGCCGCGGACGTGCTGAACGTTCCGTCGCTGATCGTCGCCCGCACCGACGCGCAGGCCGCGACGCTGCTGACCAGCGACGTCGACGAGCGCGACCAGCAGTTCCTCACCGGCGGCCGCACCGCCGAGGGCTTCTACGAGGTCACCAACGGCATCCAGCCGTGCATCGAGCGCGGCCTGGCCTACGCCCAGTACGCCGACCTGCTCTGGATGGAGACCTCGGAGCCGGACCTCGAGGTGGCGCGCAAGTACGCCGAGGCCATCAAGGCGAAGTTCCCGGACCAGATGCTGGCCTACAACTGCTCGCCGTCGTTCAACTGGAAGAAGCACCTGGACGACGCGACGATCGCGAAGTTCCAGCGCGAGCTCGGCCACATGGGCTACAAGTTCCAGTTCATCACCCTCGCCGGCTTCCACGCGCTGAACTACTCGATGTTCGACCTGGCGCACGGTTACGCCCGCGAGGGCATGACCGCCTACGTCGACCTGCAGGAGCGCGAGTTCGCTTCGGAGAGCCGCGGCTACACCGCCACCAAGCACCAGCGCGAGGTCGGCACCGGCTACTTCGACAACGTCGCGACGGCGCTGAACCCCGAGAGCTCGACCACCGCGCTCAAGGGCTCCACCGAAGAAGCCCAGTTCCACTGATCCCGGCCGCGGCCTGACGGCGACCCCCTCCGTCGTCAGGCCGCGTCCCTCCCTTCTTCCTTCCTGCACAGCTCTGCTCGCGGAGGCATCCCATGGTTGATCGACTGAACTACCGCATCGAGGTCACCGGGCCGGTCGAAGGCCGGTTCGCCGAAATCTTGACCCCGGCGGCACTCGACTTCCTGGCCAAGCTGGACAACACGTTCGCCGGACGCCGGCGCGAGCTGCTCGACGCCCGCCGGGTGCGGCGCGAGGAACTGCAGTCCGGCGAGAAGCCGCTCGGCTTTCTGCCGGAGACGCGCCAGGTGCGCGAGGACCACTCGTGGCAGGTCGCCCCGACCGCGCCGGGCCTGGAGGACCGTCGCGTCGAGATCACCGGCCCGACCGACCGCAAGATGACGGTCAACGCGCTGAACTCCGGCGCGAAGGTGTGGCTGGCGGACTTCGAGGACGCGACGTCGCCGACGTGGCACAACGTCATCGACGGCCAGATCAACCTCTTCGACGCGATTCGCCGCAACATCGACTTCACGACCGAGGCCGGGAAGCACTACGCGATCGGCGACGACCCGGCGACCATCGTCGCGCGTCCCCGCGGCTGGCACCTGGTGGAGAAGCACATCCGCATCGACGGCCGCCCGGTCTCGGCGAGCCTGGTCGACTTCGGCCTGTTCTTCTTCCACAACGCGCGCCAGCTGCTCGCGCGCGGCGTCGGCCCGTACTTCTACCTGCCGAAGCTGGAGAACCACCTCGAAGCACGGCTGTGGAACGACGTCTTCCTGACGGCGCAGCGCGAGCTCGGCATCCCACGTGGCACGATCCGCGCCACCGTGCTGATCGAGACGATCACCGCGGCCTTCGAGATGGACGAGATCCTCTACGAGCTGCGCGAGCACGCGGCGGGTCTCAACGCCGGGCGCTGGGACTACATCTTCAGCATGATCAAGAACTTCGCCGCGCACGGCGCCGACTTCGTGCTGCCGGACCGCGCGCAGGTCACGATGACCGTGCCGTTCATGCGCGCCTACACCGAGCTGCTGGTGAGCACCTGCCACAAGCGCGGCGCGCACGCCATCGGCGGCATGGCCGCGTTCATCCCGAGCAAGGACCCGGAGATCAACGCGACCGCGGCCGAGAAGGTCCGCGCCGACAAGGAACGCGAGGCCGGCGACGGATTCGACGGTTCCTGGGTCGCGCACCCCGGCCTGGTCCCGATCTGCCGCGAGGTCTTCGACGGCGTGCTCGGCGGCTGGCCCAACCAGCTCGGCAAGCTGCGCGACGACGTCCACGTCACCGCCGAGGACCTGCTGGACGTGGCCAGCGCAGGCGGCGAGGTCACCGAAGCGGGTGTGCGCGCGAACATCAACGTCGCGCTGCGCTACGTCGACGCGTGGCTGCGCGGCACCGGCGCGGCGGCGATCCACAACCTGATGGAGGACGCGGCCACGGCCGAGATCGCGCGCTGCCAGGTCTGGCAGTGGATCCGCAACGGCACGAAGCTCGAAGACGGCACGGCGCTGACTCGCGAGCTGGCGGTCGAGTACCTGGACGACGAACTCACATCGGTGCGCGCGGAGCTCGGCGAGAACAACCGCCTCGACGACGCGTACGAGATCTTCACCGAAACCGCGCTGGGCGAGAAGCTGCCGAGCTTCCTCACCACGGGTGCCTACGCGCGGTACCTCACGGACGCCCGGTAGCAGGGCTGCGTTCGATGCGCTCTCAGCGGTAACGAGTGCTTCGAGCCCCGGCCCGTCCCTACCTGACGAGGGGCGGGCCGGATCCACACTGATTGGGATGGTGTGGTCCGGAACTGGTCCGGCGACGGTGGCTCCCCGTCGCCGGACCAGTTTCGTTTTTTGTCGTTCTCTGGCAACCTCCGCGCCCACCCGCCCCGTTGGACACGGTGGGGGCGACGAGGAGGAACACGTGAGACGGCCGGAAGAGGCGGGGCTCCGCAACTACGTCACGGTCGGATGGACGTCCTGCGCCGGACAGCTGTACCGGCACTGGCCGCGGGTCCGGCTGATGGACCACGTCGACGCCTACGTGCACCGGATCCTGGTGCGGACCTGGCTGGACGAGAAGGCTTGGGTGTGGCGGCGGGAGGAACCGGCGGAGACACGGCCGGAGCTCGTTGTGCTGCCCAGTGACGTCGTCGAACGGCTTGAACTACTCGACGCGGCGCCGGGCCGCGGTGGGGCTGCGCTACTGCTGCGACCTTTCCGTCGAGGAGACCGCTGAGATCCTCGAGTGTTCGCCCCGGGACCGTGAAGAGCCAGACCGCGCGCAGGCTCGAGTCGCTGCGCGTGCTCGTCGCCGCGAGCCGGAGCCGAAGGAGGGCCATGAGCAGGGAACAGTTCGACGCGGCGATCGGCTCGGTGCCGGCGTCCACAGTGGATGTCGACGCGGTGCTGGACCGCGAACGCCGTCGCGCGCAGGTACGCCGGGTGGCGCCGTGGACGGCCGCGGGTGCCGGCGTGGCCGCGGCGGTCGAGAGGGCGTGCAGCGGTGGTGAGGACTACTTCCTGGCCGCGACGGCGACGGCGACCTCGGCGGGCGATGGCAACGTGTGGGCGGTCGTCACCCGGCTCGACGGCAACGCGACGCCGGCCAGGAGTGCGCCCCTCCGCTGGACGACTCGAAGGGCGGATGTCACCGGACGTCCGGGCCGCACGGCGAGACGATCGTCGCGCTGACGTTCACCTATCCCGGGGACGCGACTGTCAACCAGGTCAACGTCACCAAACCCGACGGCACGGGTGTCATCGTCGAGGCGGAGAACGTCGCCGACAGCGCGAAGCAGAAGCATGAGGATCCGCCGGGCATGCCGCCGCCGCTGAGCCTCGCCCAGCTGGCGGCGGTCGCGCTCGACCCGGGGCTGACGCTCTATCCCTGAGCGGCCAGAAGGACCTTCGCGGCTTCGCGGGCCGTGCCCGCTTCGCCCGGATTGCCGGTGATCGCGGCGAGCACGGTCGCGCCTTCGACCAGCGAGAACAGCTGGTCGGCGGTGGTTTGGTCCGGAACGAGACCACGCAGGTAGGCCCGGACCTGGTCCTTGTGCTCGCGGATCGCGGCCGCGATGCCCGGCGCCGGTTCACCGAACTCGCCGAACGAGTTGATGAACGCGCAGCCGCGGAAGCCGGGCTCCGCGAACCAGTTCCGCAGCCAGCCGAACACGGCGAGCGGGTCGTCGCCGCGGGCGTGGACGAATTCGCGCAACGACGTCCGCCAGCGCTCGTCGCGGCGCCGAAGATAGGCCTCGACCAGGTCGTTCTTCGCCGGGAAGGTCTGGTAGAGCCGCTTGAGGGAGACGCCCGAGCGCGCGCGGACGGCGTCCATCCCGACGGCCCGGACGCCGTGGGCGTAGAACAGCTCCTCGGCGGCTTCCAGGAGCCGGTCGGTCGCCTCCGTGGGAGTCATGTCACCTGCCTCTGGTGCGGAGAATGAGCGTTCTCTACTCTAGCGGAGTAGCTGGAGAACGGACGTTCTCCTCTCGGGTAAGGAGCTCACATGACCCCGCGTCCGCCGTTTCCGCCGTTCGACGAGGACACCGCCCGCCAGAAGGTCCAGGCCGCCGAGGACGCATGGAACACGCGCGACCCGGAGCGGGTCTCGCTCGCCTACACGGAGGATTCCGTGTGGCGCAATCGCGACCACCACGTCGTGGGCCGCGCGGACATCGTCAGGTTCCTGACGGCGAAATGGGAGCGCGAGCTGGACTACGCGTTGCGCAAGGAGCTGTGGGGCTTCCGCGGCAACCGCATCGGCGTCCGGTTCCAGTACGAGTCCCGCAACGCCGATGGCCAGTGGTTCCGCAGCTACGGCAACGAGCTGTGGGAGTTCAGCGACGAAGGCCTGATGCGCCGGCGCGAGGCGAGCATCAACGACGTGCCGATCGGGGCATCGGAACGTCGGATCTTCGGACCGCGCCCGGAGTCCGAACACGGCGTCCTGCTGCCGATCTTCTGAGTCCGCTTCGGGCGTAACCGCGCCCTCTCGTGGCCGGCCGTGGGCATGCTCGTGCCATGACGGCACCGGCGTTCGGCGGCGAAGTGAGCGAGTACTACCAGCGGTTCCGCCGCGGCTACCCGCCCGCGGTCGGGGACGCGCTGACGGCGGCGTTCGCGCTGACGCGCGACGACGTCGTGCTCGACCTCGGCTGCGGTACCGGCCAGCTCACCCGGGTCTTGGCGCCCCGGGTGGGCGCGGTGCTGGGCATGGACCCGGAACCGGCGATGCTCGACCAGGCCCGTCGGGCGGGTTCGCCGCCGAACGTGAGCTGGCTCCTGGGCGCGGACTCCGATGTCGGCGCGCTGACGCCGGCTCTCGGCCCGGGCCGGCTGGGCGCGGTGACGGTGGCGCAGGCGTTGCACTGGATGGACCACGCAACGCTGTTCGCGGCGGTGCGCCCGCTGTTGCGCCCGGGCGGCGGTGTCGCGGTGGTGACCAACGGCGAGCCACTGTGGCTCCAGGACACGGCTTGGTCGGCGGCGCTGCGCGAGGTGGTCTCGTCGTATTTGGGGACACCGCTGCACAGGACGTGCGGAACGGACGACGCGAGCCAGTCGCGCTACGCCGACGCCCTCTCGGCAGCGGCGTACGCGGTCGATTCCCAGGTCGTCTCGTATGACGCGCCGCTGGGTGTCGAGGAGATCGTCGGTGGCGTTTTTTCGGCTATGAGCCCGCCGCAGCTGCCGCCGCCCGAGGCGCGGCCGGCGTTCACCGAGCGCGTCCGGGAGGCGGTGACCCCGCATGGACCACTGCGGGAGCGGGTCCGGGTGCGCATCCTGACCGGGACCCGCTGACCGGTCACGCAAGGCGAATGGGTACCGGCCCGTACTGTTCCGCTTATTGTTTCCCCGGGAACCGGCGCGGATGCTCGCTGCGAGGCGCACCCTTGCGCCGGTCGTCCCGAGGAGTCCCCATGACCAGCAGGTTGAGAGCTGTCGTCGCCGCCGTCTTCGTCGTGTTGTCGTTTTCGTTCGGTGCTGCGGTGACGGTGCCCGCGCCCACCGCGGCTTACCCGGACTGCGTCAGGCCCTGCCACTTCTGAGCGGGCCGCTACCTACAGTTCCGGCACTCCGGCCGCGACCGGCTCGAACGCGTTGCCGGTGGCGATCTTCGGCCGCGGCAGCTCGACCGGCTCGCCCGGCTTGGTCCGCTTGTAGACCGCGGCGGTCGCCTCGGCGATCCGGCCCCAGTCGAAGTCCGCGGCCAACCGCGACTGCGCAGCCTTCGCCCGCTTCGCCGCGGCCGGCGCGTCGTCGAGCACGGCCGTCACCGCGTTGGCCAGTTCCGCGACATCGCCGGGGCTGAACGCCAGCCCGGTCTCGCCGTGCACCACGACCTCGCCGAGCCCGCCGGCCGTCGACGCGACCAGCGGGGCCTTCGCCGCCGCGGCCTCCAGCGCGACGATCCCGAACGGCTCGTACCGGCTGGGCAGCACGACGGCGTCGGCCGCGGCCAGTGCCGCGCGCAGGTCGCGGTCCGACAGGTGTCCGACGAAGTCGACCGCGCGCCGCACCCGCAGCTTCCGCGACTGCTCGACCAGCTCGTCGAAGTGTCGTCCTTTTCCGGCGACGATCACCCGCGTGCCGGGGTGGCGGCGCCGGATGCGGGGGAGCGCGGCCAGCAGGTCCTGCACGCCCTTCTCCCATTCGAGTCGTCCGAAATAGAGCAACAGCGGTGCCCCGGCCGGGCTGTAGACCTCGCGGGCGTGGGCGATCTCCTTCGCCGGCACCTGCCAGCCGCGTTCTTCGATGCCGTTGTGGATCACCGTGACGTCGCCGGCCTCGACCTCGAAGAGGTGCGCGACCTCGCGGCGCATGGCCTGCGAGCAGGTGATGAGCGCGTCGGCGCGATTCGCCAGCCACCACTCGACCGAGTGAACTTGCTGGTTCAGCGGGTGCGACAGCCAGCCCGAGTGCCGGCCGGCCTCGGTCGCGTGGATCGTGCCGACCAACGGCACCCGCGCGGCCTCGGCGATCGCGATGGCCGGGTGCGCGACCAGCCAGTCGTGCGCGTGCACGACGTCCGGCTGCCAGCCGCGCAGCAGGTCCTGCGCCGCGCGGATCATGGCGTGTCCCATGGCCAGCGTCCAGGCGACGAGGTCGCGTTCGAACGTCACGTGCATCGGGTCCTCGGCGACCCGGATGGTCCGCACGCCCTCGACGACGCGGTCGGTACGCGGGTGCGTCCCGGCATCGGTGCCCGCGGCGTGCCGGCAGAGGACGACGACCTCGTGACCCTGGCGGGCCAGGTGGCAGGCGAGCGCGTGCACGTGCCGGGCCAGGCCGCCGATGGCCACTGGCGGGTACTCCCAGGACAGCATCAGCACACGCATGCGGAGAGGTTACTCGCGAGTCGGAACGGCTTGGCGGCGCCCGTGCCAGCCGACCGGCCAGATCCGTCGCCGAATGTGGTCCGACTCACTGGCGAGCCCGGCGATCTCTGCCACCATCGGCCGGGATGACTTCACCAGAGGACACCGGCTGGCGCCGGCTCGACCCGCCGTTGTCGACCCCGTGGACGGCGGAGGTGGGCCCGGACAACGCCCTCCCCGAATACCCGCGGCCCCAGCTGACCCGGCCGCGCTGGCTGAACCTCAACGGCGTCTGGGAGTACGCGGGCTGGCCGTCGTCGCCGGAGGAACCACGGCCGTCCGGCTACGCCGAGCGGATCCTGGTCCCGTTCCCGCCGGAGGACCCGGTCCCGCGGGCGCGCGAGCGGTTCGAAGCGGAATTGATCGAAATGATCACTCAGCTGCGGGCGGTCCCGTCGATCGTCGGCTGGGTGCCCTTCAACGAAGGCTGGGGCGAGTTCGACACGGCCCGTGTCGCGGAACTGGTCAAGAACCTCGACCCGAGCCAGCTGGTGATCGCGAACAGCGGCGTCAACTGCTGCTTCTCCCGCCCGGACACCGGCGCGGGCGACGTCTACGACGACCACACATATGTGGGCCCCGGCACGCCGGCGATCGTCGACGGCCGAGCGATTGTCGACGGCGAGTACGGCGGCCTCGGCCTGGCGTTGGACGACCACCGCTGGCCCGGTCCGCCGAACGCTTACGAGATGACGTCGAGCCGGGAGCGGCTCACCGAGCGCTACGCGGAGGTGAGCGCCGCCCTGGAGCGCGTGGTTGTCGAGCGAGGCCTGTCCGGCGCGGTCTACACCCAGACGACCGATGTCGAAAACGAGGTCAACGGCCTCCTGACGTATGACCGTCGGGTGGTGAAGGTCGATCCGTCGGTGGTCGCGAAGTGCGTGCGAGCGATGATCGACGCCGGCTCGGCCTGAGCCGCTTGGCCGATTTCCGACGACTCGCGCCGGCAGGGTCCGGTCAGCTTTCGGCGACGGCCTTGAACAGGCCATCCCGCCCCTGGTCGAGCGCCGACAACAACGCGCCGCGCAGAGCCGCCGAGTCGGTCACCGCGCCCGCCTCCACCCGGACCGGCCCAGGCGCCGCCGCCAGAACCGTTCGCCGGATTTCGGCGACGAGGCCCGGCCGGCTCCCCGCCGGGCCGCCCAGCAGCACCAGGTCCGGATCGACGATCGTGCAGATCGCGGCCACCGCTCGCCCGAGCGTCGCGCCGAGCAGCCGTAGCCGTTCAGCGGCCACGGCGTCGCCGGCGGCCTGGTCGAGCGTGGTCAAAATCGCGTCAATGTCCAGCGAAGGTGCGTCGGACCTGCCGAAACCCTGATCGGCGAGCGCCGACGCGAGCGTCGACCCCGAACTGTCCAGGTACCCGATCTCGCCCGCCAGCCCGTGCGACCCGCGCACGAGCTGATCGCCCACATAGAGACTGACGCCGAGGCCGGCGCCGATGTAGACGTAAGCAAAGCTCTTCGCGTCCCGTGCACCGCCCTCCCGCCGTTCGGCGAGCGCGGAGAAGTTGACGTCGTTGTCGAGCAGGACGTCACGCCCGATCTCTCCGGCCCGGAGGGTTCCCTCGGGAAAAGGTGACCCCGGCAGCGCGACGACCTCGTGCGTGACCGGGTCGACCGGGTTGGCCACCGAGATCGCCGTCGCCCGCACCGGGCCCGGCCCCACTCCGCCCGCCGCGGCGACGGCGTCCCGGACCGCGGCCGTCATCGGCCGATCGCCGGGCGGGAGCCTGCCCGTGTCCAAGACTGTCCCGGTCAGGTCGGTCGTGATCGTGCGGATGCCCTGCTGGTTGACCTCCGCGGCGACGACGCGGCCGGCCTCGGCGGCCAGTTCGTAGAAGGTGGCGATCCGGCCGCGTCGGCCGGTCTGGTCGGTGCCGGACGCCCGCAACGCGGCCGCCGTCTCCAGCCGGCGGACCGACTCGGAGATCGTCGGCTTCGAGATCCCGGTGGTCGCGGCGAGCTCCGCGCGTGTGGTCCGGCCGTGGACGAAGACGTGGTCGAGCACCGCGCGGTCGGTCATGGCCCGCAGCATCGCCAGGCGCGGAAGCGGCCGGTCGGGGTCGGACATCGCACCTCTTGTGGCGGGAGACGGACAGGGGTTACCGTAGCCGGGCCATTCTAGTAAGGAGTCCTAACCAAAAGGACACGAGGACATCGATGACGACTACAGAGCTGCCCGCGAACATGTCCGAGGCCATCTCCCGGACCAAGCACGAGCTGCGCGCCCGCATCGGCGACGTCGCCGGCGTATTCGCCGAGGTCCGCGACGCGATGCGCCGCGAGGTCGACGCCGTCGCCACCGACCGGGACGCCTTCCCCGTGGTCCGCTACCGCGACATCGCCGACGGGACCGTGCCGCAGCGCACGGTCGACGCTGTCCGGCGCCGCGGCTGCGCCGTCGCCAAGAGCACCTTCGCGCGTGAAACGGCCGAAGCCTGGGACGCCGAGTTGGCCGCGTACCTCGCCGACAACGACTTCGCCGGGACGTACCAGGGCCCGGCCGACGACGTCTTCGCCGGCCTCGCGTCGAGCCAGCCGCAGATCTACCCGGTGTACTGGTCGAAGCCGCAGATCGAGGCCCGCCAGCACGAGCACATGGTCGCCGTCCGGCGGTTCCTCAACTCCTTCTGGCGGCACGAGTCCGCGGGCCGCGTCTGGTTCGACCCCGATCGCGACACGGCCTATCCCGACCGCATCCGTCGCCGACCGCCCGGCTCGGCGTCGCTCGGCCTGTCCGCCCACACCGACTCCGGCTCGGTCGAACGCTGGCTCCTGCCCGCCTACCAGCAGGTTTTCCGCCACGTCTTCGCCGGAAACTGGCAAGAGCACGACCCGTGGGACGGCGCCTACCGCACCGATGTGGATGAATACCCGTCGACGGTCATGTGCTCGGCCTTCCGAACCTTCCAAGGCTGGACGGCGTTGTCGGAAATGCACCAGGGCGACGGCGTGCTGCACGTGGTGCCGATCCCGTCGGCGATCGCGTACGTGTTGCTCCGCGCGCTGCAGGACGACGTCCCCGACGACGACCTCTGCGGCGCCGCCAACGGCCAGGCCCTGCCGGTGAGCGACAAGTACCACGACGACCTGCTGCCCGCGCTGACCTCGATCCCCGCGGTCGAGCCGGGCGACACGGTCTGGTGGCACGGCGACGTCGTCCACGCGGTCGCCGATGGCACCAACCCGGACCGCTGGGGCAACGTCATGTACATCCCCGCGAGCCCGCACTGCCCGAAGAACGCGGCTTACGCCGAGAAGTGCGGCCGCGCCTTCCTGGCTGGTGCGAGCCCGGGTGACTTCGCGCCCGAAGACTACGAAGTGAATTGGACCGGCCGCGCCACGGTCGACGACCTCAACGCGGTCGGCCGCGAACAGCTCGGCCTGTGACGGTGCCGCACCGGGCGGCGGAGGCCCGGCGCGACACCGGCCGTCTCACGCCGGCAGCGCGGCCTCGATGGCCTTGACGACCTGGTCGTCCTCGGGCTCGGTCCGCGGCCGGAACCGCGCCAGGACCTCGCCGTCGGCACTGACGAGGAACTTCTCGAAGTTCCACTGGACGTCGCCGGTGTCGCCGTCGGCGTCGGCCGTCTTGGTCAGTTCGGTGTACAACGGGTGCCGGCCCTCGCCGTTGACGTCGATCTTCTCGAACAGCGGGAAGGTCACGCCGTAGGTCGTCGAGCAGAACGTCTGGATCTCTTCCGCGCTGCCCGGCTCCTGCCCGGCGAACTGGTTGCACGGAAATCCGACGACGGAGAAGCCCTGACCGCCGAAGCGCTCCTGCAGCCGCTCGAGGCCGGAGTACTGCGGGGTCAGGCCGCACTTCGACGCGACGTTGACCACGAGCAGAGCTTTGCCCGCGAGCGAGGCCAGCGAGCTGTCCTGCCCGTCGAGGGTCTTGACCGGAATTTCGTGGATCCCCATGAGTCCCTTTCAGTCGTGCTTCAGTGCCCGGGCGTCGAGGTGCCCGAACGGTCCGTCGTGGGCGCGGTAGGCGGCCGCCAGCTCCTCGGCCCGCGCGCGGTCGCCGCGTCGCAGCAACCCGGCCAAGGCGTCGAAGCGCTCGGTGTGCACCGTCGCGCGGCGGCGCGCGTAGTCCGCGGCGGAGTCCTTGGTGACCATGAACGCCCAGTCGCTCTCCAGCGCCAGCATCACCTCGGCGACGGCCTGGTCGGCGACGGTGTCCCGGGCCGTTGTCGGTAATCCGGCAACGAGGGAAAGGAGCCGTTCCTGCAGCGCCGCGTTGGCGTCGACCATGTCCTTGACCTGCTCGCCGTCCCAGACGCGCCAGTCCTTGCCCGACCCCCACGACGACGCGGGCAGCTCGATCGGTTCGCCGACGAGCCCGGCGTCGAGCGCGCCCTTCAGCGTCGTCACCCGGACGCCCGCGTCGGGCAGCGCGCGCAGCACGCCCTCCAGCCAAGCCGGCCCTTCGTGCCACCAGTGCCCGAACAGCTCCGTGTCGTAAGCGGCGACCACCAGCGCCTCTCGCCCGTGGTGCTTTTTCAGCGAACGCAGCCGCGTCACCACGGTGTCGACGAAGTCCTTGACGTGCAGTCCCAGCACGTCCGCGGCCAGCGACGGGTCGTACGGCGCCTTGTCCGGCGGCTCGACCGTCTTCCCGGTGACGCGCGACGCCTTGAGGCCGACCTCGTGCGCCCAGGTGTGGAAGTCGCGGTAGGCGGCGTGGCCGGGGTAGCCGGCCTTCGGCGACCACACGCGGTAGGTGACCTCGAGGTCTCGTCCGAACGCGACCACGTCGCTGTCGCCGACCGGCCGGGCGGCCCAGGTGTCGCCGCGCAGCGACGGCCCATCGACCATGAACCGCCGCACGCCGGCGGCCGCGTAGTCCTTTTCCAGACCAGGCGCGTAGCCGCATTCCGGCGCCCAAATCCCTTCGGGCCGCGACCCGAGGCGCAACGCCGTGTCGGCCAGGCCGGCGTTCAGCGCGAACTCGCGCACCCGCGGGTCCAGCAGCGGCTGGAACGGGTGGGCCAGTGGCCCGCCGAGCAGCTCGATCGTCGAGTTGTCGACGAGAGAACGAAGGATGGGGGAGAAGCCGTGGCGCCAGCGGGTGCCCAGCTCCTCGGCCGCGCGGACCGCGGTCCGGTGCTCGGCCGCCGCGAGTTCGCGCAGGACCGGGTCGCCCCGCCACAACGTCGAGGCGTGCTGGGCGCGCAGCTGCCAGTGGCCGAGCCAGTCGTGGAACGCGCGGATGCTGTACGGGTCGTCGAGCTGAGCGGCGAGCACCGGCGTGACACCCAGCGTCAGCACGTCCCGGCGGCCTTCGGCGGCGAGCCGCTCGAGCAGGTCGACCATCGGCAGGTACGAGTGGGCCCACGCCTGGTAGAGCCATTCCTCGCCGACGGGCCAGCTGCCGTGGTGCGGCAGCCACGGCAAGTGGCTGTGCACGACCAGGCAGAAAGTGCCTTCGTTCATCGGCGCACCGCCACGGCGACCAGGTCGAGGCTCGCGTCGAGGTCGTCGCCGTGGAGGTCGAACCCCGTGGCCTCGATCGCAGCGACGTCGGCCAGCAAGGCGCCGGGCCACGCGGCCTGGCCGGGCAGCGAGCCCATGACCACGTCGAGCTGAGCGTCGATGATCGATCCGCCGTAGCGCTCGTCGAGCGCACGCACGGCCTCGCCGTGGTGCAGGCCCTGCAGCGATTCGACGTCGAAATCGGCGTCAGCGAGAAGGCCGGCCAGCTCGGCCGGCGCCAGCTCACGGGTGTGGTACGGGTTCAGCGGCGTGTCGCTGTCCGGGGTGAAGGTCAGCCGGTTCGGCGTCGTGACCAGCAGTTTGCCGCCCGGCGACAACACCCGCCGGCACTCGGCGAGGAAGCCGGCCTGGTCCCACAGGTGCTCGATGACCTGAAAATTGGCCACGACGTCGACAGCGCCGTCGCGCACCGGCAGGAACGCCAGGTTCGCCCGCGCGACGGCGACCTCGGGGTAGCGGCGGGCGACGTGCTCGGTCGTCGGCACGTCGTAGTCGAGCGCGAGCACCCGGCGGGCCGTGGTCGCGAGGAGGCTCGCGCCGTAGCCTTCCCCGCAGCCGGCTTCGAGCACCGTCGCGTCCGCGCAGTGGGGGAGCAGGGCGAGGTAGGCGGCTTCATGGCGGCGGAACCAGTAGTTCTCCTCGGCGATGCCGGGGACGGTCCGTTCGCCGGTCAGGTGCAGCGCCTCGGCCCGGGTGGCTGGGGTGGTCACCTCCGCGACCCTAGCGGGTGTCACGTCCGGCCCGGCCGTCTCGTTCCGTGGTCATGCAACGGACAATCACCCGCGCTCTGCTCGTTCTCTTCGGCCTGGTCGAGGCTGTGGTCGGAATCTGGCCGCTGGTGTCGCCGACCGGCTTCTACCAGGACTTTCCCGGTTTCCGCACGGGCTGGGTCGCGATGGACGGGCCCTTCAACGAGCACCTTCTGCGCGACTTCGGCGGCCTCAACCTGACGCTCGCCGCGCTCTTGGTCGGCGCCGCCGTGATCGGCACCACAGCCGTGGCGCGGCTCGCCGGCGTGGCGGGGCTGCTGTTCGGCCTGCCGCACTTCCTCTACCACCTCGGCCACGTGTCGCACTTCGCGCAGATCGACCAAGTCTTGATCATCGCGACGACCGGGCTCGGCGTCGTGGTTCCGCTCGCGGTGCTGGCGATTCCCGGACGCCGGGTCAATACACCGGCGACACCGTGATGCCGAGCGCGCCGGGTCCGAGGTGCGCGCCGATGACCGTGCTCGCTTCGACGACCATGCTCTCGGCCATCGCCGGCACCCGGCGTTCGATCTGCCGGCCGATCTCGAGTTCGTGATCGCTCGCGCCGAACCGCGTGACGGCGATGTCGGCGCGGAAGCCGCCGGACTTCTTGACCGCGAGGTCGACCATCTTGGCCAGCGCCCGCCGCGTGCCGGGGACGCGGGCCAGCGGCGCGACCTCGCCGTCCTTGACCGTGAGCAGCGGCTTGATCGAGAACGCGGTACCGAGCATCGCCTGCGCGGCACCGATCCGCCCGCCCCGGCGGAGGTACTCCAGCGTGTCGACGTAGATGAACTCGGTGCTGGTGAAGCACCGGCGTTCAGCGGCTTCGATGACGCGGCCGGCGTCGGCGCCCGCCGCGGCCGCCCGGGCCGCCGACACCGCGGCGAAGCCGAGGCTCATCCCGGTGGTGCGGCTGTCCAGGACGTGCACCGGGATGCGGACCTGCTGGGCGGCCTCGCGGGCCGCGCGGACGGTGTCGGACATGCGGCCGGAGATGTGGATGCTGACGATGGCGGTCGCGCCGGAGGCCGCCGCTTCCTGGTAGGTCCAGAAAAACGCCCCCGGATCCGGGGGCGAAGTGGTGATCACGTGCCCCTCTCTCATGGCGCCGATCACCTCGCCGCGGTCGAAGCGGTTTTCGTCGTCGAAGTGACCACCCAGGTTCAGCTGGATCTGGACGACTCCGATGGCCCACCGGGAGGCGACGAGGTCGGGCAGGCAGGAGCTCGAGTCGGTGATGACGGCGATGCGCGCGGGCATGGTCGGGGAGATTAATGCCTGGCACCCACTGCGAGTAGGCCGTGGTTGGTCCGATTGGACGAACGGCAGTTCGGGCGGGGTAACCGGTCGACTACCGGGACGATGGTCCCATTAAGTTGCGCATCCAGGTGAATGGCGTCACCTCGGCGGGTCCTGCGCGCCGATTGGCCCTAATCTACCGGCCAGTAGAGCACTGACCCGTGGTCGTCCGCGGGGCACAACCGGGAGGTCGAAGCAGACCCATGACGAACATCGTTGTCCTGGTCAAGCAGGTACCGGACACCTACTCGGAGCGGAAGCTCAACGGGACCGACCACACCCTTGACCGTGAATCCGCCGACGCCGTGCTCGACGAGATCAACGAGAAGGCCGTCGAAGAGGCGCTGAAGATCAAGGAAGCCGGCGAGGGCGAGGTCACCGTGATCTCGGTGGGCCCGGACCGCGCGACCGACGCCATCCGCAAGGCGCTGTCCATGGGCGCCGACAAGGCCATCCACGTCTCCGACGAGGCGCTGCACGGCTCCGACGCGATCGCCACCGCCAAGGTGCTCGCCGCGGCGATCGCCAAGGTCGAAGGCTACGACCTGATCATCGCCGGCAACGAGTCCTCCGACGGCCGCGGTGGCGCCATCCCGGCGATCCTCGCCGAGCTGCTCGGCCTGCCGCAGGTCACCTACGCGCGTGAGGTCACGGTCGAGGGCACGACCATCAAGGCCGTTCGCGAGACCGAGGACGGCCTGACCCGTCTCGAGGCGACCCTGCCCGCGGTGGTCAGCGTCGGCGAGAAGATCAACGAGCCGCGCTACCCGTCGTTCAAGGGCATCATGGCCGCGAAGAAGAAGCCGGTCGAGACGTTCACCATCGCCGACCTGGGCGTCGACGCGGGTGAAGTCGGCCTCGGCAACGCCTGGTCCACGGTGACCGAATCCTCGCCGAAGCCGCCGCGCACCGCTGGTGAAAAGGTCGAAGACGAGGGCGACGGCGGCACCAAGGTCGCCGAGTACCTGGTCGGCCAGAAGCTCATCTGACAACGGCTCTTCGAGGAGGATCCAAGAACATGGCTGAAGTACTCGTCCTCGTCGACCACGTCGACGGTGAGGTCAAGAAGGTCACGCTCGAGCTGCTGACCGCGGCCCGCGCGCTCGGTGAGCCGTCGGCTGTCGTCGTCGGCCCGACCGGGACCGCCGCGAAGGCGAAGCAGGCGCTGGCTTCCCACGGCGCCGCCAAGGTGTATGTCGCCGAAGGCGACGACGCCGCGAACTACCTGGTCACGCCGAAGGTGGACGTGCTCGCCGCACTGGCGCAGCAGGCGTCCCCGGCCGCCGTGCTCGTCACCGCCAGCGGTGAGGGCAAGGAGGTCGCCGCCCGCCTGGCCGTGCGCCTGGGCTCCGGCCTGATCTACGACGCCGTGGGCGTCAACGGCGACGGTGTCATCGACCAGTCCATCTTCGGTGGTGCGTTTTCGGTCAAGTCGAAGTCGACGAAGGGCGCGCCGGTCGTCTCGATCCGCCCGGGTGCGGTCGAGGCCGAGCCGGCCGAGGGCGCGGCGGCCGAGGAGTCCGTCGAGCTCCCCGCCACCGACGCGGCGAAGTCGACCAAGATCACCGGCGTCGAGCCGGTGACCGGTGGTGACCGGCCGGAGCTGACCGAGGCCTCGATCGTGGTTTCCGGCGGTCGCGGTGTCGGCTCGGCGGAGAAGTTCGACGTCGTCGAGAAGCTGGCCGACTCGCTCGGCGCGGCTGTCGGCGCGTCGCGTGCCGCTGTCGACTCCGGCTACTACCCGGCGCAGTTCCAGGTGGGCCAGACCGGCAAGACCGTGTCGCCGCAGCTGTACATCGCGCTCGGCATCTCCGGCGCTATCCAGCACCGCGCCGGCATGCAGACGTCGAAGACGATCATCGCCGTCAACAAGGACGCCGAGGCGCCGATCTTCGAGATCGCCGACTTCGGCATCGTCGGCGACCTGTTCAACGTCGCGCCGCAGCTGACCGAAGCGGTCGAGAAGCGCAAGGGCTGATCGTTGCTCCGAAGGGCCTTCCGGGACCACCCGGAAGGCCCTTCGCGCACTTCCGGGACCTGAGAGAAGCCTGAGAACCCGCAATTAACTGAACGTGCACTAATCGGTCATCGGATGGCACTCTCCGCGGATTCCTCCGCCCGGGTAAACCTTGACCATGACGACGTCACAGCTCCTCGTCAGCACTGATCAGGCGGGTGCCGACCTCCCCGCGGACGCTCCCCGGTACTCCCTCCTCGTCGCCCACGCGAACGAAGAAGTGGTCGCCGCGCAGAAGCTCCGTCATCGGGTTTTCGCCGAGGAGATGGGCGCGCGGCTGCACTCGCCGATCGCCGGCCTCGACGTCGACGAGTTCGACGAGTTCTGCGATCACCTGGTGGTCCGCGACGACAACACGGGCGAAATCGTCGGCACCTATCGGATGCTGCCGCCGGACCGCGCCGCACAGGCCGGGAAGCTCTACGCCGACAGCGAGTTCGACCTGAGCGCACTCGACGCGCTGCGGCCGTCCCTGGTCGAAACCGGCCGGTCGTGCGTGCACCCGGACCACCGAAGCGGCGCCGTCGTCAGCCTCGTCTGGGCCGGAATCGCCCGGTACATGCTGCTCTCCGGCCACCGCTACCTGGCCGGCTGCGCGTCGGTCCCGCTGGTGGACGGCGGTTCGTTCGCCGCCGGCGTCTGGGACGTCCTGCGCACCAAGCACTACTCGGACGAGGCCACGCGCGTCTCGCCGCTGATCCCCTGGGACGCGTCGGGCATCGAACGTCCCGGCCGCTCGATCCTGCCGCCGCTGATCAAGGGTTACGTCCGGCTGGGGGCCGAGGCCTACGGGCCGCCCGCGCTCGACGCCGACTTCGGCGTCGCGGACTTCTTTATCGTGCTGGATCTGCACAACGTCGACGAGCGGTACCTGAAGTTCTTCCTCGGGGTCCAGGTATGAGGCACGCCTGGATGCCGGCCTCGCCGTGCGGCGACGGCTGCCTGACCGACGGCGACCCGGTGGTCGGTTTCCCGCGTCGCGCCCTGCGCGTCACCGCGGCGATCTTCGTCGTTTTTTCGGCATTGGCGACGGCGCCCCTGCTGCTGGTGTCGTGGGGTCGCGAGCGCCGGATCCGGCTCATCTTCCGCGGCATGCTCAGGGCGTTCGGCGTCCGGCTGGACATCCGGGGCGGCGCCGATTTCCTGACCGCGCCCGCCGGCCGTGGCGCGCTGGTGGTCAACAACCACATCTCTTGGCTGGACATCGTCGCGATCAACGCGCTGCGCCCGATGCGCGCGCTGGCCAAGAAGGAGATCGCGGGCTGGCCGGTACTGGGCGGCCTGGTCCGCCGCGGCGGCAGCATCTTCCTCGACCGCGAGCGGCTGACGACGCTGCCGGCCACGATGGCGTCGCTGGCCGACGCGCTGCGGACGGGGTCGCTGGTGAGCGTGACCCCGGAGGGAACGACGTGGTGCGGCCTGGCGTCGGGCCGCTTCACGACGGCGACGTTCCAGGCGGCCATCGACGGCGGCGTCCCGGTCCGCCCGATCGCGCTGAGGTACCGCCTCGCGGACGGCCGCGAGACAAGTCGCCCGGCGTTCATCGGTCCGGAGTCGCTGATCGCGTCCCTGCGCCGGGTCGCGGGGCTGCGCGGGCTCGTGCTCGAGATCCACATCTGCCCGGAGATCGCCCCGGGCCGGGCGGAGAACCGTCGTGAACTGGCGGCTCTCGCCGAGGCCGCGGTGCATTCGGCGCTGGGGACGGTGAAGATCCCGGCCCAGCAGCGGCGCCGGACGCCGCGTCCCCAGCCGGTCCCACTGGTTTCGCCTCCCGCGAACTGATCCGGGCCTGTCGCCGCGATCCGGCGACAGGCCCGGGTCGGGAGGCGTTCGCGGTTTGGTGAGCGCGGGCCTGTCATCGTGATCCGATGAAAGGCCCGTCCGCCGGTCGGCGACTCCCCGGCGTTCGCGCCCGCCGCGACAGCGCGCTCGGCTGGGATCCGCCTGGTCCGTTCAGCCGATGGTGAGCGTGAGCTTCCCGCCGGGGTGCCCGTCCTCACTCTCGATCTGGGCCGCGGCGGCCTCAGCCAGCGGGTAGCTCTTTCCCTGGGCGATGCGGACGCCGCGGTCGGTCACCCAGCCGGCGATGCTTGTCAGAACCTCACGCGACTGCTCACCCCCGCTCGAGAATGGGACGTCCAGGTCGAAAGCGGCCCCGTCGGCGATGGTGATGATCCGATCTTTCGTGCCCCGCAGCTCGACCGACCCCGGCAGCACCCCGTGTCCGGCGGCGTCGAACACGGCGTCCACCGACCCGGGCGCGGCCTCGCGGACGCGTTCCAGCCAGCCGTCGCCGTAGAGGACCGGCACGACGCCCAGCGACTTCAGGTCGTCGAGGTTCCGGCTGCCGGCGGTGCCGATGACGGTCAGCCCCCGGGCGCTGGCCACCTGCGCGGCGAAGCGTCCGACGGTCCCGCTGGCGCCGTGGACCAGCAACGTCTCGCCTTCGCGAACTTCCAGCAGTCCGAGAACACGAAGCGCTGTCTCGCCGGCGACGGGCAGCGCCGCCGCGTCGGCCCACGAAATGCCGGCGGGCTTCGGCGCGAGCGTCTTCGCCAGTGCGTACTCGGCGTACGCGCCGGTCTCGGACCAGCCGAACACCTCGTCACCGACGGCGAAGTCCGCGCCCTCGCCGACGGCGTCGACGACGCCGGCCACCTCGAGACCGGGAGTGTGCGGGAAAGGGACCTGGAAGTTCTGCTGCATGAAGCCGTTGCGGATCTTCCAGTCGATCGGGTTGATCCCGGCGGCCCGGACGGCCAGCCGGACCTGTCCCGGGCCGGGCTCCGGCACCGGAACCTCGGACAGCTGCAGGACGTCCGGTCCGCCGTAAGCGGAGAAAGTGATCGCTCGCATGGTGTTCTCTGCGCTCCTCGAGTTCGTGACTTCGAATGTCCTCCCCAAGGAGTCAACTCGCCCGGCTATTCCGCCGAACCACCCGGACGAGCAGTGTTCACTATCCGGACGAGCAGGTGGCCCGAGTCCGGGCGCGCCTACGTTGGACGCATGGACGTTTCCTGGTCGGATCCGCGACACGTGCTGGACGTCGTCGAACGGCTGCTCTCGGCGCCGCGGCCCCACCTGCTGCACCGGTTCTCCGCCGAGCTGGGGAAGCTGATCCCGCACCACGCGGCCGCCATGCAGACCGGGGACTGCCCGCGCAGCCCGCTCAAGGTCGTCGGCGACCAGGCGATCGCCGACGCCGTGACGAGCGTCGAGCTGCAACGGCTGGTCGACCGCAGCGAGCCGGGCAAAGCCCTGGTCGTCGACGGCGTGCTCGGCGGCGTCGAGCGCCGGCTCGTCCTCCTTTCGTCGATGCCGGCGGTCGGCACGGGTGCCGTGCTAGCCCTGGTGCCGGAGGACAAGGAGCTACCGATGGCGGAGCTGGAGCTGGCGGCGCAGCTGTGGCACGTCCTCAGCACCGACGCGGGCCAGCGCGCGGCCGACCCGGGCCCGGACGTCCTGGCCAGCAACCTCGCGGCGGCCACCGCGCGGGCCCAGGCGATCACGGACCTCGGCCAGACCCACGCGGCGACCCTGGCGACGCTCCTGGCGGTGTTGCGATCGGGACGTCTCTCCGACGTCGTCGCCCGCCGCACGGCGGTCGACCTGGCCACCGACGCGTTGCTCGAGCTGAAGGGCGTCGTTGACCGCGACCAAGCCCTTTCCGAAGAACGGGCAGCAGCGGCCTTCGCCTTGCTCCGGACCCAGCTCGCCGACCTGGTCCGCCGCACCGAGGTCGACGTCGACCTGGTCGACCCGGCCGGCGACGCATCGCTCCCGCAGGACATCGCCCACACGGCGCGGACGATGACCCGCGGCTTGGTGCTCGCCGCTTTGGACCGGCCGGCGACCACACGCCTGCGAGCGTCGTGGCGGCTCGACGGCTCCGTTTTGCGGATCACGGTCCGCGACGACAGTCCCGAAGTCGCCGACGCGATCCCGGCCCGCGGGCTGACAGAGCGCCTCAGCACCCTCGGTGGCCACTGGGAGGTCGACGCGGTGCCCAGCTGGGGAACGACGGTCACCGCGGTCCTCCCGCTCGGCATCGCCGAACCGCCGGAGCTGCGTCCCCTCGACCGGCTCAACCCGCGCGAGGTCGAAGTTCTGACGGGGATCTCGCAGGGCCTGCGCAACCGGCAGATCGCCGAACAGCCGCAGCTCAGCGAGCACACGGTGAAGTTCCACGTCCGCAACATCCTCGACAAGCTGGACGTGAGCTCCCGCGGCGAGGCCGCCGCGTTGGCCCGCGACCTGCGGCTGGAGCCGGTAGCGCACCGCACATCGGCTTGACCTCCAGCGGGCTGGAGGTTGCACGCTGCTGATCATGGCCTCGACGCTCGACTCAGCACCCGGTCGCCGCAGCGTGCTCTGGACGGCGGAACACCGCCTGACCACGATCGCGCTGCTGCTCGTGGTCACGTTGGTCGCGTTCGAGAACATGGGCGTCGCGACGGCGATGCCGACCCTGGTCGCCGACCTCCACGGGCTGTCGCTGTACTCGTGGCCGTTCACGATCTTCCTCATTTCGAGCGTGGTCGCGACGGTGCTGTCGGGCCGGATCGGCGACCGCCGTGGCCCGGCCCCGGCGTTGCTGGCCGGGCCGGTGTTGTTCGCGGCGGGCCTGGTCGTCGCGGGGACGGCGAGCGGTATGCCGGTGTTTCTTGTCGGCCGCGCGCTGCAGGGCTTCGGTTCGGGGCTGCTGCTGGTGTCGGTCTCGCTGCTGATCGCGTTGACGTTCACCGACCAGGAACGCCCGGTGATCTACGCGGCGAACGCGGCCGCCTGGGTCCTGCCGGCGGTGATCGGGCCGTCCGTGGCCGGGGTCGTGACGGTCAGCATCGGCTGGCGCTGGGTCTTCCTCGGCCTGGTTCCGCTGGTGGTGGTCGGCGTGGCGATGCTGGCGGTGGTCGTCCGCCGTCTCCCTCCGCACTCGCCTTCGGGCGGCGGCCGCCGCGCGGGTATCGCCCAGGCGATCATCGCGGCCCTCGGCGTCGCGGCGTTGACGTGGGCGGCCCAGCACCAGTCGGTTCTGGCTTTCGCCTACGGCACGGCAGGACTTGTCGCCCTGGGTTTCGCCCTCCGGACGCTGCTCCCGGCCGGGACTCTGTCATCCCGCCCCGGCCTGCCGACGGTCGTCGCCTCCCGCGCCCTGATCGCCGGTGCGTATGCCGGGATGGAGGCGTACCTGCCCCTGACGATGAGCGCGGTCCACGGCTACAGCCCTGCCCTTGCCGGACTTCCGTTGACCATCACGGCTCTCGGCTGGTCAGCGGCCTCAGCGGCACAAGGCCGGTTCCTCAACTGGTCCAGAGAGGCGTCGCTTCGCACCGGGTTCTGGCTGGTCGCGTCCGGTTTGGTCTGCTTCGGCCTCGTCTCGCAGCCCTGGTTTTCTGCTTGGACGGCGTTCGTGGCCTGCGCCGTCGGCGGCGCCGGCATGGGGATCGCGATGCCCGCGATCTCCGTCCTCCTGCTCCGCTACTCACCCGAGGGTGAGCGCGGCTTCAACACCTCGGCGATGCAACTGGCCGACTGGGTGGGCTCCGCGCTGCTCATCGGCTTGGGCGGTGTCCTGCTCGGCGTGGCGGGGTCGGTTCTCGATCCGTCGCCGGCGATGGCCCTGCTCACGATGGCCTTGGTGACCCTCGCGCTGCTGGGGGTCAGACTGACCGGACGCTGGCCGTCGAAGGTGTGACAGCCCACTTCGAGGGCCAGGGTGGGCTTCGTCACGCGGTGGAGCGGACTACCCTGAAGGAGCGATGACCTATCTCGACCACGCGGCGACCACTCCGATGTTGCCCGACGCCATAGCGGCGATGACTGAGGCGCTGTCCAACGTGGGCAACGCCTCCGCGCTGCACTCTTCGGGCCGCCGCGCCCGGCGGATGGTCGAGGAAGCTCGCGAAACCATCGCCGACGCCCTGGGCGCCCGTCCGTCTGAAGTGATCTTCACGGGTGGCGGCACTGAGAGCGACAACCTCGCGTTGAAGGGCATGTTCTGGGCCCGCCACGACGAGCAGGAGCAGCGTCGCCGCGTCTTGGTCGGAGCCGCGGAACACCACGCCGTACTCGACACGGTCGAATGGCTCGAATCCCACTGTGGCGCCGAGATCGTGCTGCTGGAAGTCGACAACCAGGGCCGTGTCTCGCCGGACGTGCTGCGTGCCGCCATCGCCGCGGATCCCGAAACCGTGGCGCTGGTGACGGTGATGTGGGCCAACAACGAGGTCGGGACGATCAATCCGATCGCCGAGCTGGCCGCGGTCTGTGCCGAGTTCGACATCCCGCTCCACACCGACGCGGTTCAGGCCGTCGGTGCTGTCCGGGTCGACTTCGCGGCGAGCGGCGCCGCCGCACTCACCCTGACCGGACACAAGCTCGGTGGTCCCTTCGGCGTGGGCGCTCTCCTGCTCGGCCGTGACGTGACGTGTGTTCCCCTCCTGCACGGCGGAGGCCAAGAGCGCAACGTTCGCTCCGGCACCCTCGACGTCCCGGCGATCGTCGGTTTCGCGGCTGCGGTCCGCGCCAGCGTTGGGACCCGAACCGACTACGCAAAGCGTGTCGAGGAGCTCCGCGACGGACTCATCGAAGTCATCCAGCGCGAAGTCCCCGACGCCATCCTCAATGGTGGTGATGGCGAGCGGCTGCCCGGCCATGCTCACTTCACATTTCCCGGTTGCGCCGGCGACAGCCTGCTGATGCTGCTCGACGCCAAGGGCATCGAATGCTCGACGGGGTCCGCCTGCACGGCTGGCGTCGCCCAGCCGAGCCACGTGCTGCTCGCCATGGGTGCCGACCCTGCCGCAGCTCGGGGTTCTCTCCGTTTCTCCCTAGGTCACACATCCACTGCCGCGGACGTCGAGGCGGTCGCCGCCGAGATCGGCGGAGTCGTCACGCGCGCCCGCCAGGCCGGCCTGGCCGGAATGCGCAAGCAGAACCAGAAGCAAGAGGTGTAAAGCAATGCGGGTTTTGGCCGCGATGAGCGGAGGAGTCGACTCGGCGGTGGCCGCGGCGCGCGCGGTCGACGCCGGGCACGACGTCGTCGGCGTGCATTTGGCGCTGTCGGCCAAGCCGGGTACCTTGCGGACCGGGTCGCGCGGGTGCTGCACGATCGAGGACTCGCACGACGCTCGGCGGGCCGCCGACATCCTTGGAATTCCTTTCTACATCTGGGATTTCGCAGAGCGCTTCACCGAAGAGGTTGTCGAGACGTTCGTCGGTGAATACGCCGCCGGACGCACGCCGAATCCGTGCGTCACCTGCAACGAGAAGATCAAGTTCGAGGCTCTTCTCGAGAAGGCGATGGCGCTCGGCTTCGACGCGGTCGCGACGGGCCACTACGCGCGCCTCTCAGTGGAGGACGGCGTGCCTGAGCTGCGTCGCAGTGCGGACAGTGGCAAAGATCAGTCCTACGTGCTCGCCTCCCTTACGGCGGAGCAGCTCAGTCACGCCATGTTTCCCTTGGGCGACTCTTGGAAGACCGATGTGCGTGCCGAAGCAGAGCGACGCGGTCTGTCCGTCGCCAACAAGCCGGACAGCCACGACATCTGCTTTATCCCGGACGGCGACACCAAGAAGTTCTTGGAAAACCGACTCGGGCAGCGTCCTGGCGAGCTCGTCGACGCGGAGACCGGCGCAGTGCTTGGCCGGCACACCGGGGTGCACGGATTCACCATCGGGCAGCGCAAGGGCCTCGGGATCGAGGCTCCGGCGCCTGACGGCCGTCCTCGATACGTCCTGTCGCTCGAACCGGTTTCCGGCTCCGTCAAGGTCGGTTCCGCAGCGGGGCTCGGAATCGAGACGATCGAGGCCGACCGGGCGATCTGGCCCAGTGGCGAGCCGCTGACCGAACCGACTGAATGTGTGGTGCAGGTCAGGGCACACGGAGGCATCGTCGACGCGGTTGCCGACGTCCATTCCGACGCCATGACGGTGCATCTGCGCGAACCGTTGCGCGGGGTGGCCCCGGGTCAGGTCGTCGTGCTCTACCGGCCGGATGCTGAGGGCGGGGACATCGTCCTGGGAAGCGCGAAGATCTCGGGCACGCGCTGACCGTCGGTCATTGTTTTGGCTTCTTGCGGCTTCGGTTCACTCGTCGCCGGCCGCCTTGCATTGACGGCGGTGTCGTCGAGTGCGTCTGGCCGGCTGGTGTGGCGACGTTCACCGTGCCATCAGAGGTGACTTCGTAGTCCCAACCTGGCTGGCTCTTCAGCCGGCGGTGCCTCGAGCAGTACGTAACCGGCTGATCCGCAGCTCGTTCGGCCTCACCCTGCGCCCGGGTCGCCTCGATCGCGCAGTTCTGCGCGGGACGCGTGCATCCGGGCTGTCGGCACTCGCGATCCCGGACCCGGATGAACTCGTCGTGCGCCGGGTCCAGCGGATACCTCGTCGGCGACAGCTCGATCACTTGCCCGGTACGCGGATCGGTGAGGACCCGACGGAGCGTTGTGTCAGAACCGCTGATGATGCGACGGGCCACTGACGCCGCGATAGGCCCGCGTCCGGCCAGAATCGCCGGGAAGTCGCTCGCGCCGAGGTAGGTAGCCAGGTCGACGTGCAGGAACACTTCGGTGCGCTCGCTCGGGCCGCCAGTCCCGCTGAGCAGGAGATCCATGGCGACGTCCGCTCGGAGCTGGTCCAGCGTCCGAGACTCTTCGGGCGTCTTCAACGCTCGAGCGGCCCGGTCGATACGTGCGTAGGCCGCGGTCGCTTTCTCGGTGGGCGCGTTGTTGATCGAAAGACTGGTCACGCCGGTGTCTTGGTGGTGCAAAGCCAACCGCCGTTCGACGAAGCTCCGTTCGGTGCGCTGCGCCGCACCTTCCGGATCCGCTTTGGCGGCTGCATAGGCTGCGGCCCGGCGAACTTGCGTGGCATTGCGTCCCGTAACGCGGTCCTCGAGCAGCGCGTCGACGAGGTGTACGTGGTCTCCGGACAGCCATGCTGTCGCGTCGGTGACCTTCATGGCGCGATAGAGGTCGAGCCGGCCGTCGTCCATGAGGTTGAGCATGCGAGGCAGCCGGGCGATCAGCGCGTTCGCCGCCGAGACTATGGCGCCTGCCCGGTGTTCCGTGATGGACAAGGTCAACGCCACTTCCGAAGTCGCGCCGGGTGCCCGTCTCCGACGCACGCTGAGGTCTGCGATCGCCCGTAGCTGTAAGGCTTGCAGCTTCGAGATCTCGGCGTCGGTGACGCGGATCAGGTCGACGACCTGGTCGTCCTTCATGCGCTGCAACACATCCGGGTCGGCGCGGATCGTTCTCAGCACGAGCGGGAGCTTGTCGTAGGTGCTCATGGAGTCGGCAGTAGGGGCAAGTTTGCGGAGCGGTTGTGAAGGTGCCATGAGTACGACCGTACGAGGCCTCGGCGTAAATGTCACCGAGATTCAGAAGAATGGGTGGTAAAAGGGAGCGAACGGTCCGTTCGCGCCCTTCGTGGCTTGACGTACTCGAATTGATTCGGAATGGTTCGCCTGCGCGGACGTGTGCGTCACCGAAGCCGGAAAGGGAACTGATCGAGACTATGTCCTATGTGGATGAACGAGAACCTGTTGCAAGTCAACGACGTCGGTGCTCAAAGCTTGAGTTTGAACCCGGTGTGGGTCGGAAGGAAACCGAGCCGCTCGTAGAACCGGTGCGCGTCGGTCCTCGAGACGTCAGACGTGAGCTGGACGAGTGCGCATCCGCGTCGTCGCGACTCCTCGATCGCCCAGCGCATGAGCTCGGCGCCAAGTCCGGAGCCGCGGTGGTCGGCGTGGATCCGGACGGCCTCGATCTGACCGCGAAGGGCGCCGCGCCGGGCGAGGCCGGGGATGATTGTCAGCTGCAGTGTCCCGACTGGTTCGTCGTCGGAGGTCACAACGACCAGGAGCTGGTTCGGATCTGCGTCGATCTGCTCGAAGGCGCGCAGGTAGGGATCGAGGTCCTCGGGATTGTCACGGGTCGCACCGAGCTGGTCGTCCGCCAGCATGCGCACTATCGCACCGATGTCGTCGCGCCGTGCCCTGCGGATGGTGTAGTCGCTCACGGTGCCAGTATCACAGGACGCGGGTGAATCCTTGATAACTCAGCTCGAACCCGAAGCGGGCGTAGAAGTCTCGCAGGTCGACGCGCGCGAGGCCGGAATCGAGCTGCAGGCGGCTGCAACCTCGTCGGCGTGCTTCGTCGATGCCCCAGGTCAGAAGCGCGCTGGTCACGCCGCGCCGCGCCGCGCGGATGCCTTCGAGCAAGCCGCGGGTCGCGCCTTCCCAGGCGAGCCCTCGCAGCACTGTCAGCTGCGCGGTGCCGGCGACGCCGTTGTCGTCCTCGGCGACGACCAATGTGACGTGCGGGGTGTTCATGAGCTCCCGAAGTGCGGCTGCCAGCGGCTCGCCCGGTGCGCCGAACAGACGCACGAGCGCCTCGACGTCCGTCGCTCTGGCACGTCTGATGACATCCATTTCATCCAGTATGCAGGATGCTGACCAAGCGTCGTAGCTGCGACGACATGGCTACCCGCGGTGCTGGTTGCGACGTCGCTCAGGTTGTCGTGTAGTGGCGGATGCCGTCGACAGCTTGAACGGCCAGTTTGCCCTGGGACACCAGCAGGTCGAGATGTGCTGCTGTCTCCAGGACTGCGAGCGTCTGGTTGAAAGAGTCCATTTCGGACAGCTTGCGGTTGCGGCGGGTCCAGCCGATCCGGTGCGCTGCCTCGAATGCGGTGCTCGCACCGGCCGTGATCTGAGAGCCGATCGTCTCGAGGCGTTGTCGATGATGTTCCAGCAGTTCGTCGACCCGGGTGTGCACGCTTTCGGACACGGGACCGTGGGCAGGAAGCATGCGACGGTCCGGCATCGCGCGCACCAGGCGCAGCGAGTCGATGAAGTCGTTGAGCGGCAACTCGGCCGGCGCGGGCTGAAACCCGATCGAAGGCGTGATGTGTGGCAGCACGTGATCGCCGGAGAACAGCAGATCGGCGGTGTCGTCCACGAACACGACATGACCGGCTGTGTGACCGGGAGTGGCGACGACGTCGAACTCGCGGCCGGGCAGGATCGGGCGACGTCCCGGAGTCAGCCACTCATCGGGTGCCTCCCACAGGTCGGCTTCCGTGTGCCGCCGGTCCGTACCGAAGTCACGGGCCAGGGCTTCGACGACTTCGCCGGCGCCGGCCTGGAACAACAGGTCGATCTGAGCTTCCATCGGCAGCCGGTCAGGGTTGCCGGAAGCCTTCAACGATGGCTCTTCGTCCTGCCCCAGGGCGATCTTCGAGCCGAATTCGCGGCGAAGGACGACAGCCTGCGAATAGTGATCGCGGTGCACGTGGGTCACGAGGAACTCGCTGACGTCGGCGAGCTCCGCGCCGATCCCGCCGAGCGCATTCGCGAGCTGTTCCCGAGCCACGGTCAACGCCCAGCCCGAGTCGACCAGGACCAGTTTCCGGCCGTCGGTGACCGCGTAGACGTTGACCGCGCGAAGGGCGTCGTTGGGCAGGGGCAACGGGATCCGGTAGACACCCGCTGAGACCTCGTAGATACCGGGCTCGGTCCAGTTCCTGTCGCTGCTTTCCGGCAACGGTTCCACGGTGACCTCCGTCCCGGCGAGACTGCGGCGTCCCGGCCTTAGTTCACCCTGAGCCGTGCCGGGCCCGCTGTCCACCTGGGGAAGCTGAGACGCCGGTCACTCGCTCAGTTGGTGTCCTGCTTCAAGGCGGTGTCAATCGTGAGGGCCGCGGCGACCACCATGCTGGCGAGCGGATCGGGGAGCGGGTGGGGGATTTCCACGACGTAGTTGTCGGCGGTGGTGAAGGCGGCTTTGAGGAAGCCGCCCCACGTCTTGGTCACCCGGGCGACCTCGGTGCCGGCGTGGTCGCGGATCGAGAAGTTCCAGGCACGCCAATTCTCGGCGAAGATCCCGCCGACCGAGCGGCCGTCGACGACAAAACCGAAGCGGATCTTCCCGAAGACGTTCTCCTGGACGATCTCGCCGATCGGGCTCTCGTCGGCCCTCGTGACGAGGAACCGCGACTTGAAGACCTTGGCCGGCCGGGTCACCTTGAGCACGGTGCTGTGGTTGGCGTCCCGGACCTCGAACTTGTGGGTCAGGAACTGGTCGTAGTTGGTCAGCAGCCGGATCGCCTTCTTCAGCGTGCTCTGGCCGACCTGGACGACGCCGCCGAGCCGGTTGCCGTGCTGGTCGAAGACCCCGAACTCGTTGGCCATCTCGATCAGCTTCGCGCGCTGGTTGACCACCAGCACCGGCTCGGTGAACAGCGTCCCGCCGCCGGTACGCGCGGCGCCTCGGCCGCGTGTCGCGCGGTTGACCTGGTCTTGGACGCGTGCCGGGTCGTGGGACCGCTCGATGTCCAGCTCGATCGGCTCGGAGTCGCTCGGTGGTGGCGCCTGATAGGCCGGCCGGGTGTCGGCGGTCCAGGCCCGGCCGTCCCACCAACGGTGCAGACGGGGGTCCCGCGCGTCGGGGTACCAGCCCGGTTGCGGTGGCGAACTCGTCATGGCGGGTGAGCCTATCCGCGCGGACCTCGCCGCGGT
This sequence comes from Amycolatopsis sp. cmx-4-37, assembly GCA_049998055.1. Lineage (GTDB taxonomy): Bacteria > Actinomycetota > Actinomycetes > Mycobacteriales > Pseudonocardiaceae > Amycolatopsis. The sequence goes on from JAEBEK010000002.1 coordinate 491,260, forward strand.
GCCGGTAAAGGCAAATGCGGCGTATGTCTGTCTCCGGGCGGTTCGGTGCGGCAGCCCGGTCGGCGTCGCCGGTGGAGGGTCGACCAGAATCGGTGGTCGTGAACGAGCGAGTTTGGCCCAGCGGTGCCGCGACGGCGATCGGTTCGATGCCGGGTACCGACCCCGCGGAAGCCGCGGCGATCGTGTTCGGCGAGCTGCCGGACTTTCCGCACCTCCCGGAGTTGCCGGCCCGCGGTGTCGGTGCCGACATGCTCGGCCGGACCGCCGCACTGCTGGTCGACCTGGCCGTCGAGGTCGTGCCGAGCGGCTATCGCGTCGCGGCGCGGCCGGGGCACGAGCATCGCCGGGCCGTCGACCTGCTTCGCTGGGATCTCGACGCCTTGCAGGAGGCGCGGGAGAAGGCCGGAGCCATTCCGCCGGTCTTCAAGGTCCAGCTGGCCGGGCCGTGGACGCTCGGAGCCGGGATCGAGCTGCCCCGAGGCCATCGGATCCTCACCGACCGTGGCGCTTTGCGCGACTTCACGTCCTCCCTTCTGGACGGCCTCGCCGGGCATGTCGCGGAGGTCCAGGCCAGGACTGGGGCGCCCGTGGTCGTCCAGTTCGACGAGCCGTCATTGCCGGCGGTGCTGGCCGGCGGCCTGTCGACGCCGTCCGGCTACGGGAACGTCTCCGCTGTGCCGGAGCCCGAGGCGCGCGACCTGCTCGCCACGGTGATCGACGGCACGAAGGCGATCACGGGCCGGCCGGTGATCCTGCACTGCTGCGCCGCGAAGCCGCCGCTCGGCCTGCTGCGCGAAGCCGGTGCTGATGCCCTCGCCTTCGACCTCGCCGCGCTCGACGGCGCCTCCGCCGCGTTCCTCGACGAGATCGGCGAAGTCTGGGACGGCGGCGCGACACTGTTCATGGGTGCGGTACCGACAACGGCGCCCGCGTCGCCGTTGAGTCTGAAGGACGTCGGCGAACCGGCGTTCCGGCTGGCCGACCGGCTCGGCTTCAACCGCAGTGTTCTCGCCGAACGCGCGGTGCCGACCCCCGCCTGCGGCCTCGCCGGCGCCACACCCGACTGGATGCGCCGCGCCCTCTCGCTGACGCGTGACCTCGGCAAGGCCTTCGTGGAGCCCCCGGAAGACTGGTGACGGAATCCGGCAACTCGCCGACGTCCGCCCCGCCTGGCCAGTAGCGTGACGAGGTAGCCGACCGAACGAGGACCACCCGTAGCCATGCGCCTGTTCCGCCGCAAGAGCACCGACGCCGATCCGCCCGACCCGCGTACCGCGTGGCCCGAGCAGCACGTGCCGGACGATCCGGCGGCCGCAGCGGTGGCGTTCTGGCACGGCTGGTACGACCTGCTCCCGATGGTCAGCGCGGCGCTCGGCGAGGGTGAGCCGCACCGGGTCGAGCACGAGCTCTGCCAGCTCGTCGAGGCGCTGCACCCGCGGCTGCACTTCTCCCTCGAACGTGGTCGTCAGGCGATCTACGCCCTGGTCGTGACCGGCCAGGAGGACCCGGAGCTGCGACCGTTCACCGACGCGTGGCGGGCGGCCGCGCCGCCGGACGACGCGATCTGGGAGTACCACGACTCCGTCCCACCCGTGCCCGATCCGACCGAGGTCACCGTCAACCTCGGCGAGCACCGGATCGCGCTGGCCGACGTCCGGGTCGTCGCGCAGGTCGACGAGGACGAGCACGTGGTCGACGTCGCAGTCTTCCACCCGGGCTTCGGCGACCTCGACGACGCCGCCCGGCAGACCATGACGTTCCTGCCCCTCGACGCGACATTGGGTGAACGGCTCGCCGCCGAACGGCTACGGCGCGTGGAGACCGCGGCGGCCGAACCGGCCGGCGCGATCACCCTTCTGGAGTTCCGTGAACTGGTGCGCGCGCTGGACGGCGGACGCGACGAAAATGTCGGTCCCCCCGACTAGGGTTACCACCCGTGAGCAGCACCGACTTTCCCCAGGACCCGGTCGCCCCGGTGGCCGCCGAGGACGTCACCGACGTCCCGGCCGACGTCCGCGAGCGGCACGCCGCCCTCGCGGAGGACCTGCGCAACCACCAGTTCCGCTACTACGTCCTGGACTCGCCGATCATCTCCGATGGGCAGTTCGACGAGCTGCTCGGCGAACTGCAGCAAATCGAGGACGCGCATCCGGCGCTGGTCACGCCGGAGTCGCCGACCCAGCGCGTCGGCGGCACGTTCTCGACCGAGTTCACCGCGTACGACCATCTCGAGCGCATGCTCAGCCTGGACAACGTGTTCGACCGGGACGAGTTCCAGGCCTGGGTGGAGCGCGTCGAGAAGGAGATCGGGCGCACCGAGTTCCTCGCCGAGCTGAAGATCGACGGTCTGGCCATCAATCTCTTGTACGAAAACGGCCACCTCACCCGGGCGCTCACCCGGGGCGACGGCCGCACCGGCGAGGACGTCACGCTGAACGTCCGCACGCTCGACCAGGTGCCCGAGACGCTGACCGGCACTGACGCCTTCCCAGTGCCCGCCCTGGTCGAGGTGCGGGGCGAGGTTTTCTTCCGGGTCGAGGACTTCCTCAAGCTGAACGCGATGATCGTCGAAGCGGGCAAGCCGCCGTTCGCGAATCCGCGCAACACCGCCGCCGGCTCGCTGCGGCAGAAGGACCCCAAGATCACCCGGGAGCGCAAGCTGCGGCTGATCTGCCACGGGTTCGGCAAGCGCGAGGGCTTCGAACCGGCGCGCCAGTCGGAGGCGTACGACGCGCTGGCCGCGTGGGGCCTGCCGGTGTCACCGCACAGCAAGGTCCTGACCACGGCCGAGGAACTCACGGAGCACATCACCTATTGGGGTGAACACCGGCACGACGCCGAGCACGAGATCGATGGCGTCGTCATCAAGGTCGACCAGGTGTCGCTGCAACGTCGGCTGGGCACGACGTCGCGCGCGCCGCGGTGGGCGATCGCCTACAAGTACCCGCCGGAAGAGGCGATCACGACGCTCCTGGACATCCAGGTCAACGTCGGACGGACGGGGCGCGTGACCCCGTTCGCGGTCACCGAGCCGGTCAAGGTCGCCGGGTCGACCGTCGCGCGGGCCACCCTCCACAACCAGGAGGAGGTCAAGCGGAAGGGCGTGCTCATCGGCGACCGGATCGTCATCCGCAAGGCCGGTGACGTCATCCCCGAGGTCCTCGGTCCGGTGGTGGACGCGCGCACCGGTGACGAACGCGAGTTCGTCATGCCCACCCACTGCCCGGCCTGCGGCACCGAGCTCGCCTACCAGAAGGAAGGCGACAAGGACATCCGCTGTCCGAACAGCCGCTTCTGCCCCGCGCAGCTGCGAGAGCGCTTGTTCAGCCTCGCCGGGCGCGGCGCCTTCGACATCGAGGTGCTCGGGTACGAGGCGGCGGCCGCGCTGCTCGACGCGCGGGTGATCGCCGACGAGGGCGATGTCTTCGACCTGAACGAGGACAGCCTTGCCGAGGTCGAGCTGTTCCGCACCAAGGCCGGCGAGTTGTCCGCGAACGCGCGAAAGCTGCTCGCCAACCTCGACGTGGCGAAGGACCGGCCGCTGTGGAAGGTGCTGGTCGCTTTGTCGATCCGGCACGTCGGGCCGACGGCGGCGCAGGCGCTGGCCCGCGAGTTCGGGTCGATCGAGGGCATCGAGCAGGCGACCGAGGAGGAGCTGGCGGACGTCGACGGCGTCGGCCCGACCATCGCGCACGCGACGCAGGAGTGGTTCGAGGTCGGTTGGCACCGCGAGATCGTCGAAAAATGGCGACGCGCCGGCGTGCGGATGGAGGAGGAGCGCGACGACTCCGTCCCGCGCAATCTCGAAGGCCTGTCGATCGTCGTGACGGGCTCGCTCGACGGCTTCTCCCGCGACGAGGCCAAGGAGGTCATCATGGCCCGCGGCGGCAAGGCTGCCGGGTCGGTCTCGAAGAAGACGTCGTTCGTCGTCGTCGGGGATTCGCCTGGTTCGAAATACGACAAGGCCGTTCAGCTCAAGGTGCCGGTGCTCGACGAGGCCGGCTTTCGCGTCCTGCTGGAGCAAGGGCCCGATGCGGCGCAGGAGGTGGCGCTGCCGGCCGGCGACGAAGCCGCCGGAGACAAGTCTGGGGAGACGGATGGGTGATGTCGAGATCCGGCCACCGCGGCCCGAGGAGTACGCGGCGGCTGGCGAGGTGACGGTTCAGGCTTACGACGTCGATGGTCACTTGGCCGACGACGTCGGGTACGACGCGAAGCTGCGTGACGTCGCGAGCCGGGCCGAGTTGGCCGAGGTGCTCGTCGCCGTCGACGTGGCGGGGGAGGTGCTCGGCACCGTGACCGTCGTGCGGCCGGGGTCGCCGTACGCCGAGATCTCGCGTCCGGGGGAGCTCGAGTTCCGGATGCTCGCGGTGGCGCCGTCGGCGCGTGGTCGCGGTGTCGGCGAGGCCTTGACGCGGGCCGTGCTGGACCGGGCGCGGGCGCTGGGCATCCGCAAGGTGGTGCTGAGCAGCCTCGACCGGATGCACTCCGCGCACCGGCTCTACGAGCGCCTCGGGTTCGCGCGCCTGGCCGAGCGGGACTGGCGGCCGTTCCCGCACATCAGCCTGGTCGCCTACCAGATCGACGTCTGACCTGGTGTTCGTCGAAAAAGGGACGAGCCCACGCGGACTCGTCCCTTTTCCGGCAATGGGCGGGGCTAGCCGTCGAGGACGACCGCGACGATGCCGGCGAGGTGGGCGAGCCGGGCGACCTCGGCCGCTCGGAAGGCCGGCCCGCCCGGGCGAGCGACGAGCAGCGCCTTGCCCGGCTTGCCCAGCGGGGTGGCCGCCAGTTCGGTGCCCAGTTCCTTCCACGTCTCCGGGATCCAGGCTTCCTCGCCGTCGAGCACCGTCGCGCGCTCGAGCGGGAGCCAGGGCAGATCCGTGATCGGGGTCTCCGGGGCGGCGCTCGACGACGCCAGCCGGAGGGCGCCGGTCTCGGAGTGTTCGACGATCATCGCCCAGCCGGCGCGCACGATGCGGGGCACGCCCTCGGCCAGGATGTCGAGGCCGGTTTTCGGACGTGCGGCGATCTCTTCGACGAGTTCGAGTTCGCGGTGCGTGTCGAGCACGCCCGCGTAAGGGCGGACCGCGTCGACTTCGACGCCTTCGACACTTTCCGCCGCTGTGATGAGCGCGTCGGGCAGCCGGCCTGACGGGAGCTCGACCACGAGGTCGTCCACCGCCACCCCGGTGCCGCGTTCGACGACGTCCACGCTGAGGATGTCGGCGCCTACCGTGCCGAGCGCCGTGGCGACCGCGCCGAGGGTCCCCGGGCTGTCCGGAAGGAGGACCCGGATCAGGAACGACACGACGCGCCCCTCTCACCTCTGGCGTCCCAGCCTTGCCGTGGGACGCTCGATGCCGGTCGCCGATTGTGACAGACCCACCCGGCCCGCGGACCCGCTGTCCGCCGGGCGGGACGCGAGCGTCGCCGGACGGCACCCGGCCTGCGCCGGGCGTAACCCAGTCGAGTCGTCCGGCGTCGTCACCATAGACTTGCAGCTTCCGAGACAACCCGCACAGCACAACCCGGGAGTCACCCGCGTGCCCAACATTTCCCGAGACGAAGTCGCGCACCTCGCGAAGCTGGCCAGGCTGGCCGTGACCGACGACGAGCTCGACGTCTTCGCCGGCCAGCTCGACCAGATCCTGGACTCGGTGGCCAAGGTGAGCGAGGTCGCCGCCGACGAGGTACCGCCGACCTCGCACGCCGTTCCGCTGACGAACGTCTTCCGGCAGGACGTCGTCGTTCCCGGGCTCACGCAGCAGCAGGCGCTGGCCGGTGCGCCGGCAGCCGAGGACGGCCGCTTCCGGGTGCCGCGCATTCTGGGGGAAGAGCAGTGACCGAGCTCATCAAGCTGACCGCCGCCGAGCTGGCGGAGAAGATCCACGCGCGCGAGGTGTCCGCAGTCGAGGTCACGCGGGCCCACCTGGACCGGATCGCCGAGGTCGACGACCACATCCACGCGTTCCTGCACGTCGACACCGAGGGCGCGCTGGCCGCGGCCAAGGCCGTCGACGAGGGCATCGCCGGTGGCAACGCGCCCGCGTCGGCGCTGGCCGGCGTGCCGCTCGCTCTCAAGGACGTCCTGACCACCGAGGGCGTGCCGACGACCTGTGGTTCGAAAACGCTCGAAGGCTGGATCCCGCCGTACGACGCGACCGTGACGCGCAAGCTGCGCGAGGCCGGTGTCGTGATTCTCGGCAAGACGAACATGGACGAGTTCGCCATGGGCTCGTCGACCGAGAACTCGGCGTACGGCCCGACGCACAACCCGTGGGACCACGCCCGCATCCCGGGCGGGTCGGGCGGTGGCTCGTCGGCGTCGATCGCGGCGTTCGAAGCCGCCATCGCCATCGGGACCGACACCGGTGGTTCGATCCGGCAGCCCGGGTCCGTCACCGGCACCGTCGGGGTCAAGCCGACCTACGGCGGGGTGTCGCGCTACGGCCTTGTCGCTTTTTCGTCATCGCTCGACCAGGCCGGGCCCTGCGCGCGGACGGTGCTCGACGCCGCCCTGCTGCACGAGGTCATCGCCGGGCACGACCCGCTGGACTCGACCTCCATCGACGCGCCGGTGCCGCCGGTGGTCGCCGCGGCGCGGCAGGGCATGACCGGTGACCTCAAGGGCGTCAAGGTCGGCGTCGTGAAGGAGTTCGGCGGCGACGGCTACCAGCCGGGCGTGGAGCGATCGTTCCAAGCCGCGGTCGAGCAGCTGCGGGCGCTCGGTGCCGAGGTCGTCGAGGTGTCTTGTCCTCATTTCGTCTACGCGCTGCCCGCGTACTACCTGATCGCGCCGAGCGAGTGCTCGTCGAACCTCGCGCGGTTCGACGCCATGCGCTACGGCCTGCGCGTCGCCGACGACGGCACGCACAGCGCCGAAGAGGTCATGTCGCTGACTCGTGAGAAGGGCTTCGGCGCCGAGGTCAAGCGACGGATCATGCTGGGCACCTACGCGTTGTCGTCCGGCTACTACGACGCCTACTACGGCTCGGCGCAGAAGGTGCGCACGCTGATCACGCGTGACTTCGCGGCCGCCTTCGAAAAGGTCGATGTCCTCGTTTCGCCCACGACGCCGACCACGGCGTTCAAGATCGGCGAGCGCGTGGACGACCCGATGGCGATGTACCTCGCCGACCTGTGCACGATCCCGTCGAACCTGGCCGGCAACGCCGCGATGAGCGTGCCGAGCGGGCTGTCCGACGAGGACGGCCTGCCGGTCGGTCTGCAGATCATGGCCCCGGCGCTCGCCGACGACCGGCTCTACCGGGTCGGCGCCGCGTACGAGGCCGCCCGCGACGCCGCCGCCGGTGGCTCGCTCGTCCACAAGGTCCCGGAGCTGGGAGGAACGAAGTGACTGCCGTGGCCGAGTTGATGGACTACGCCGACGTCATCGAGCGCTTCAACCCCGTGCTGGGGCTCGAGGTGCACGTCGAGCTGAACACCAACACGAAGATGTTCTGCGGCTGCCCGAACGAGTTCGGCGGCGAGCCGAACACGAAGGTCTGCCCGACCTGCCTGGGCCTGCCCGGTGCGCTGCCGGCCGTCAACGGCAAGGCCGTCGAAGGGGCGATCCGGATCGGTCTCGCGCTGAACTGCGAGATTGCCGAGTGGTGCCGGTTCGCCCGGAAGAACTACTTCTACCCGGACATGCCGAAGAACTTCCAGACGTCGCAGTACGACGAGCCGATCGCCTTCAACGGCTACCTCGACGTCACGCTCGACGACGGCGAGGTCGTGCGCGTGGAGATCGAGCGCGCGCACATGGAGGAGGACACCGGCAAGTCGCTGCACGTCGGCGGCGCCACCGGGCGGATCCACGGTGCCGAGCACTCGCTGCTCGACTACAACCGGGCCGGCGTGCCGCTGATCGAGATCGTCACCAAGACGATCGAGGGCACCGGCGAGCGGGCTCCCGAGGTCGCGCGGGCCTACGTGTCCGCGCTGCGGGACCTGCTGCGCGCGCTCGACGTGTCCGACGTCCGCATGGACCAGGGCTCGCTGCGGTGCGACGCGAACGTTTCGCTCATGGCGAAGGACGCGACCGAGTTCGGCACGCGCACCGAGACGAAGAACGTCAACTCGCTGCGCAGCGTCGAACGGGCCGTTCGCTACGAGATGACGCGGCAGGCGGCGATCCTCGCCGACGGCGGCAAGATCAAGCAGGAGACCCGGCACTTCCAGGAGGCCGACGGCTCGACGTCGCCCGGCCGCACCAAGGAGACCGCCGAGGACTACCGGTACTTCCCGGAGCCCGACCTGGTCCCGATCGCGCCGTCGCGCGGGTGGGTCGAGCAGCTGCGAGGGACCCTGCCGGAGATGCCGTCCGAGCGGCGGAAGCGGATCCAGCAGGAGTGGTCACTTTCCGACGAAGCCCTGCGTGACCTGCTGAACGTCGGGGCTGTCGACCTCGTCGCGGCCACGGTCGAGGCCGGCGCGTCGCCGGACGAGGCCCGCGGCTGGTGGGTCAACACCCTGGCTCAGGAGGCGAACACCCGCGAGGTCGAGCTGGCCGATCTGGCGATCACGCCGAAGCAGGTGGCCGAGGTCATCGGGCTGGTTTCGTCGGGTGAGCTGACGAACAAGCTGGCCAAGGAGGTCGTCCAGGGTGTGCTCGCCGGTGAGGGCGAGCCTCGGGACGTCGTCGAGAAGCGCGGGCTGAAGGTCGTCTCGGACGACTCGGCGCTGCTCGCGGCCATCGACGAGGCCCTGGCGGGACAGCCGGACGTCGCGGACAAGATCCGCGGCGGCAAGGTGGCGGCGGCGGGTGCGATCGTCGGCGCGGTCATGAAGGCGACCAAGGGGCAAGCCGATGCCAAGCGGGTTCGCGAGCTGATCATCGAGCGCGTCGGTTCCTGAGCGTTGTCTTTTTCTGTCAAAAGCGTCACCTGGCGCGAGTGGCTCGGCCTGGCGGCCGGGCTGCTCGCGCTGGGTTCGATGTTCCTGCCGTGGACCACGCTGAGTACCAACAAACCGGACATCGAAGACATCCTCTCGCAGTTGGAGCACAGCGATGTCGTCCGCGACGCGTGGCACTCGAGCTTCTTCGCGTGGTGCCCGCCGCTGCCGCTGCTGCTGGCCGGGCTGGTCGTGGTCTTTTTCGGGCGAATCCGGAAAGCGCGGGTGAGCGGCCTGCCGCACCTGTGGCTGGTGGTCGCCGTGGCGTCGCTGCTGCTGATGATGGTCGGCTGGTTCACGCTGGACTGGGAGTTCGACGCCGACCAACGCGGCATTTTCGACGCCGCCGGCATCGCCATCGGTCCCGGCTTCGGCCGGTTCCTCGGGCTGCTGGCCGCCCTCGTGTCGGGCGTGGCCGCTTTCTTGGACGTGCGGGCGGCGCGAGCCGAAAACCGGCAGCCGCGGAAACGTGAGCTCCGTAGCAAGAGCCGCTGACCGGCTCTCGGCGACCGCACCGGTTGAGGTGACGGTGGATCGCCGCCAGGGCACCGCCGTGCGGGCGTAGTCAGTGGGTGACCGAGTCGTCCGTTCCGGTTGCGGGCTGGTGCTGACAACGTTGACATCGCGGGCGGCCGTTGCGTGAGAAAGCGCTTTCTGGGACGGTCGTGGAGTGCCGCAGGAGGGCTGTGGGTGGCCGGTGCGGGTGGCCGGCGGGAGACGTCGGTGGGCGAACGACATCCGGTGGTGACAGCGAAGTCGCCGGTCGGCGGCCGGAGCGCAAACGCTCGGCGGAGGTAGGGCCGGCGCGGGACGTCGCTGATCGACCCGCGAGCCGAAACGAAAAGCGCCGGCGAAGGAGCCGGGCCGGGAGCGGCGGCGCGTGCAAGGGACCGCGGTGGGCGTCCGCGATGGCGGGTAGTCGGTGAGGAGGAGTCCGGGTTGGCTGAGGGAAAGCGCTTGCGGGTCGCCGTCGTCGGGGCTGGGGCCATCGCCGACAGCCACCGCGCTGCCTATCGAGCCCGCCACGACGATATCGATCTCGTGGCCGTCGCGGATGTCGACGAGGCTCGGGCCCTTGCCTTCTGTGCGACCACCGACCACGCCCGGCCCTATCGTGACCTCGGCTCCCTGCTCGCCGAGCAAAAACCCGACCTCGTCTCGATCTGCACTCCGCCGGGGCTGCACGTCGAACAGACCAAGAAAGTCCTCGAGAGCGGCGCCTGGGCCTGGTGTGAGAAGCCGCCTTGTCGTTCGCTCGCCGAATACGACGAGATGGCCTCCGCCGAACGGGACGGAGGCCCTTATGTCTCCTTCGTCTACCAGCAGCGGTCCGGCTCCGCCGTTGCCCATTTTCGGGAACTGCTCGCGAAGGGGGAGCTCGGCCGTCCGCTCGTCGCGCATTGTCAGACCACCTGGTACCGCGATGCCGGCTACTACTCCGTCCCTTGGCGGGGGCGGTGGGCGACCGAAGGCGGTGGGCCCGCCATGGGGCACGGCATTCACCAGATGGATCTGCTGCTTCACCTGCTCGCCGGCGAAGCCAGCGAGGACGGCGGGGACGGCGGGGAGCGCGGCGAGGGGGAGGAAGGGAGGGATGCCAGCGACGGCGAGTGGGCCGAAATCCAGGCCATGACCGCGCGGCTCGTGCACGACGTCGAAACCGAGGACGTCTCCACCGCCCTCGTCCGGTTCGGGTCGGGGGCGCTGGCGACCGTCGTCAACAGTGTCCTCTCGCCCGACGAGGTGAGCCGGATCCGGATCGACTGCGAACGGGCCACCGTCGAGCTCACGCACCTCTACGGCCACGTTGCCGAAAATTGGCGATACACCCCCGCACCGAACTGCGCCGAGCCGGCGACCGAACCCGCCGAGGACGTCGGCAGCTCGCACGCCGCCGCGTTGACGCCCGTCCTGGACGCCTACCGGGCCGGGCGGCGGCCGCCGTGCAGTGGGCGGGATGGGCGGCGCGTGCTGGAGTTCGTCGCCGCTCTCTACAAGGCCGCCTTCACCGGGCAGAGCGTCCGGCGCGGGGAGATCGGGCCCGGTGATCCGTTCTACCGCGGCATGGCCGGCTCCGGGGAAAAAGCCCCGTGAGCGCGGTGATCAGCGTCACCCACCGGCACGGCGACCGCGTGACCGTCGAGGCCGCCGGGGTCCAGCTCATGTCCTATGTGTACAAGCCCGACCCCGTCGCCTACGAGTCGCGCAAGCCCTACACCCACCCGCTGCGGACCCTTCGCGGCCGGCGCGTCAGCGGGTACCGGCCCGCCGACCACCGGTGGCACAAGGGTCTGCAGATGACGTCGAGCCACCTGTCCGGCCAGAACTTCTGGGGCGGCCACACCTACGTCCCCGGCCGCTGGTACCAGGACCTGCCCGACCGCATCGGCTCGATGCGCCACGACGGGTTCGCCGGCTTCACCGTCGACGGCGACCGGCTGACCTTCACCGAACGGCTCACCTGGGTGGCCCACCGCGGCGACGAATGGGCGCGCGAGCGGCGGGACATCGTCGTCCACTCCGTCGAGCCCGGCGAGGGCGCCTGGGCCATCGACTGGGGCATCGAGCTGACCAACGTGCGCGACGAGCCGCTCGTGTTCGGCAGCCCGACCACCGCCGGCCGCGAGCAGGCCGGGTACACCGGCCTGCACTGGCGGGGCCCGCGCGACTTCAGCGGCGGCCGCGTCTTCGGGCCCGGTGGTCTCCGCGGCGACGACATGATGGGCGCGCGGGCGCCGTGGCTGGCCTTCGTCGGTGAGCACGACGACGTCGACGCGCACTCGACGCTCGTCTTCGCGCATTCGCCGGAAAACGACCACGCGATCCACGAGTCGCACTGGTTCGTCCGAAGCAAGGACACGCCCATGGTGGCCTTCTCGTGGGCGTTTTTCGAAGAATTCGCCCTCCCACCGGGAGAGAGCTTCACGTACCGCTACCGGGTCGTCGTCGCCGACGGAGCGTGGGACCGCGATCAGGTGACCGACTACCTCGACAGGCACGGATGGTCATGACCGAATTCCCGCTACCGGGTGGCATCGGCGTTTCACACTTGCGCGCCTACGACTGGGAAGCCGAGGATGGCGTCTGCGGGGGCAGCCCGCACCTGCACCTCGCCTGCACCGAGGCCTACGTCGTCACGGCCGGGCGAGGCGCCGTCCAAACGCTGAGCGCCGGCGGGTACGCGGAGACGCCGCTCGAAGCCGGCGTCATCGCGTGGTTCGCGCCGGGGACCGTCCACCGGATGGTGCAGGGTGGCGGCCTGCGCGTCACCGTCCTCATGCAGAACAGCGGCCTGCCCGAGGCGGGCGACGCCGTGTTCACCTTTCCGCCCGAAGTCCTCGCCGACCCCGCCGGGTACGCCGAGGCCGCCGCGTTGCCGAAAACCGACGACGGCGCGAAAAGCCGTCGTGACCTGGCGATTCGCGGCTACCTGCCGCTGCGCGAAGCGCTGCTGGACGGCGACCCCGAGCCGCTGAGGACTTTTCACCGGGCGGCCGTCGCGCTCGTGTCGCCGAAAATCGGAGACTGGGTACCGCGCTGGCGGGCCGGGGCCCTGAAGGCCGCCGAACTGACCGGGGCGCACCTCGAGGCCCTCGCCGGCGGCGACGGGAGCCACCTCGACCAGTCGGGCGTCCGGGTCGCGACGCCGTCGAACCCCGACGGCTACGGCATGTGCGGGCGCCGCACGGAATACGACCTGACCTCGCCCGAGGGCGGGGACCGAGGCATCGACCAGGAAGGCCGGCAGCGATGAACCAGACCGCCATCGGAGTGCTGCTCAACGGGGTCACCGGCCGGATGGGGTACCGGCAGCACCTGCTCCGGTCGGTGCTGGCCATCCGCGAGCAGGGCGGCGTCGAACTTCCCGACGGCACCCGCGTGCAGCTCGAGCCGATCCTCGCCGGCCGCAACGCGGCGAAGCTGAAAGAACTCGCCGATCGGCACGGGCTGACCGCGTGGACCACCGACGTCGACTCGGCGCTGGACGACGTGCGGATCTACTTCGACGCGCAGCTGACGTCGGCGCGCGAGCCGTCGGTGCGGGCGGCGATCGCTGCGGGCAAGCACGTCTACGCCGAGAAACCCCTGGCCGAGACGCTGCCCGCGGCGCTGGAGCTGGCCGGCCTCGCGCGGGACGCCGGGATCTGCCACGGCGTCGTCCACGACAAGCTCTTCCTGCCCGGCCTCCTGAAGCTGCGGCGGCTGATCGACGGCGGGTTCTTCGGCCGGATCCTGTCGGTGCGCGGCGAGTTCGGCTACTGGGTCTTCGAGGGCGACTGGCAGGAGGCGCAGCGGCCGAGCTGGAACTACCGCGCCGAGGACGGCGGCGGGATCGTGCTCGACATGTTCTGCCACTGGAACTACGTGCTGGAGAACCTCTTCGGCGCGGTCCGTGCGGTGACGGCGAAGGCGGTCACGCACATTCCGCGCCGCTGGGACGAGCAGGGCGAGGCGTACGCGGCGACGGCCGACGACGCCGCGTACGGCATCTTCGAACTCGAGTCCGGGGCCATCGCGCAGATCAACTCGTCGTGGTCCACGCGGGTTTTCCGCGACGAGCTGGTCGAGTTCCAGGTCGACGGCACCGAGGGCAGCGCCGTCGCCGGCCTGCGGCGCTGCCGAGCGCAGCACCGCTCGGCGACGCCGAAGCCCGTCTGGAACCCGGACCTCCCGGCCACCGAGCCCTTCCGCGAGCAGTGGCAGGAGGTGCCCGACAACGCCGAGTTCGCCAACGGCTTCAAGGCGCAGTGGGAGGAGTTCGTCCGGGACGTCGTCGCCGGGCGGCAGCACCGCTACGACTTCTTTTCGGCCGCACGGGGGTTGCAGCTCGCGGAGGCCGGGTTGACGTCGTCGGCGGAGGGACGGCGGGTGGAGCTGAAGCCGCCGGCCTAGGTCAGTCCTTGGGGAACCGCGGCGCTTCGAGCACGCGGTAGTGGTAGCTCTGGCGTTCCTCGTGGTCGACGAGCGTCCGGAAGCCGGCCGCCCGCACGACCTCCAGCAACGCGCGGACGATCAGCTCATTCGCTGTGACGATGTAACCGATGAGCGGGTTCGCGGGGTCCTGACGGATGATCTGCTCGTGGTAGGACGCGGTCTCCTGCACCGGCGCGTGCCATTCCAGCGTCACCCCGAACGGCTGGATGTCGTTGACGTGGATCCACGCCCCGGGCGGCCAGGGATCCGGGGTGAAGCGGTCGAGCACCGTGGCGGCGAAACCCATTCTCGTCAGTTCCGCCCGCACCGATTCCGCCAGCTCACGCCACGACGCGATCGCTTCTTCCGGGGCCCGGAACATCGGATCGTCGGCGACCTGCGCCGCCTTTTCGAACTGGAACGGATCGGTCATGCATTCACCCTAGCACGGCGAAGTGGCGACCCGGAATGAAGCGCCAGGCCGCCACTTCGCCGTTGTCAATCAATTATCAGGGATATCCGGTGCCGCGTCGCGCGATGAGGCTGCGCAGCGTTTCCAGTTCCATTTCACTGTCTTTGAGGTAGTAAACGGCATAATCGATCGTCGTGCCCGGCGCGAGCTTGTCGGTCAGCAGTGGCAGGCACGTGTCCTTGCAGGGACTCCGTTCGGTGAACAGGCGCTCGATCTGCTTGGGATCGAACCCGGCGTCTTCGAGCGTCTTGATGATGCGTTGCTCGGCGTGGAGTTTCGTCCCGCTGATCGCGCCGATGTAGCCCTCGCCGAGAACGGGATCGGTGTAGCCGGGGATCTTCGCCACCGAGACGTTGATACCCGGGCTCTTGAGCAGGCCCATCGTCCGCCGCAGCTGGTAGGCCTTGTCGGCGAGGTCGTTCCCCCAGCGTTCGTACTGAAGGGGGTTGAGGCAGGGCCCGCCGGCGGCCGCCGCGCGGGCGGCGGCGAACCCGGGGATGCACGCCCCGCCGACCTTGCTGATGAAATCGCGGGCCAGATCGCCGAGGGTGTTGCGCACCGCGAGGCTGGAGAGGAACTCCTCCGAACTCAGCGCGCTCAACCGGGACGCGAGGAACGAATCACTGGCGATGCCGGTGACGAACTCCGCGCCGAGCGTCAATTCGAAGCCCGCGCCCGCCGCCTCCGCCAGGAAACCCGCTTCGGCACCGGCCAGCGCGCCCACCAGCGGGGCCGTGCAGACCTCCGCGCAGAAGATGCCCGCCCCGACGATCACCGCTCCCGCGACGATCGTCCCCGCGATCGACCACCAGCGCGCGGAATCGGCTTCGTCCTCGGCCTGCTGCTTGGCGTCGGCGATCGCCTTGTTGATGACGTAGGTCAGCGCCGGGTTGTACGCGCCCTTGAGGCAGTCGTTGAACGTCTGCTCGCTGTACTGCTTGAGCTGGTTGCAGACCGCGACGTTGCGCTCGGACTCGCCCTTGGGGTCGTTGATCAACCGGGTCGCGCGGGCGACGCAGTCGTCGTGCTCCGGGCCCGCCGGGACCGCGTTGCAGGCCCCGTTGACGTCGTCGGCGAACTTCTTCTTGGCGTCGGCGATCTCCTGGTTCGCCCTGGTGATCGCCTTGTCCCGGGCGTCGTTCGCGGCCGTGACGGCGGCGTCGGCGTCCTTGCCGGCGTCGATCGCGTCCTGGTACGCCTGGTGCGCCGCGTCGATGGCGCTCTGCGCGTACTGGGTGGCCACGTTGGCGGAGTGCCGGGCCGCCATCGCCGACTGCGAGGCCCGGACCGCCGCCTGCGAGGCGCGGGCCGCGGCGTCCTGCGCGGTGGCGGCCGACTGGTAGGCCTTCTCCGCCGAATCCCGGGCGTCCTGCGCCGACTTCGCCGCGTCCTTCGCCGAGTTGATGGCGTCGGTGGCGTGGGCGTTCGCCTCTTCCGCGTACTGGCGCGCCTTGTCCGCGTCGTGCCGGGCGCCGGCCGCGACCGACTGCGCCTGCGCGGCGTTCTGGGACGCCGTCGCCGCGACCGAGGTCGCCTCGGCGACCAGACCGGCGACGACCGCGTTGTGCGCCGCGGATTCCCGGTCGTGGCGGGCCGCGACGTACTGGCCGTTGAGCCGGTACATCCGGACCATGTCGGGCGGGCCGGCCAGCGCCGCCTGGGCCAGCATCCGGGCTTCGGGCCCGGTGGTGGTGGCGGCGATCAACTGGTTCAGCGCCAGCCGGTCGTCCTTCTCCCGGGCGACGTTCTGCCCGGTGTCGAGGAACTGCCGGTACGCGGCCACGGTGCCGGCGTCGAGCGCTTTCTGCGCTTCGGAGACGACGACGGCGTTGCCCTCGGCGCGCGCGGTGGCCTGGGCCTGGTTGACCTGCAGCCGCAGCACGCTGCCTTCGGTCGGGTAGTCCGGCGAGGCCAGGAACCGCTTGACGTCGGTGTCGCTGCCCGCGAGCGCCTGCTGCCCGGCGGCCTTCTTCGCCGGGTTCGCGTCGTCGATGAGCTCCTGCAGGGTCTCCCGGTCGTCCTGGGCCGCCGCACGGGCGACGCCGGTGTGGACGAACTCCTGGACTTCCCGGTCGGCGCCGGACAGCGCGCCTTCGGCGGCCGACTGCGTCCACGGGCCACCCGTGGTCAGCAGCCGCAGGGCGATCTTCCGGCCGTCGAGGGTGACCAGGGCCGGGGCGGTGCCGGGTGCGTTCGCCTCCGCCAGCAGCCTGCTGGTTTCGGCGTCGCGCTGGACCTCCTGAGCCGCGTTCCACTTGCGGGTGAGGCCGAGCTGGTCCTGGATGGCGCCGGCCTGCTGAGCGGCTTCGGTGGCCTGGTCGGCTTGCAGCGCGATCCGGTCTTCGTCGACCTTGCGGGCGGCGGTGTAGATCCGGGCCGCCTGGTTCGCCGAGTCGACCGCGATCTGCGCGGCGGTGCTCGCCGCGTTCGCGTGTTCGGTGGCGAGCTGCGCCGCCTGTTCCGCGTTGACGGCGTGCTCCGCCGCGTCCCGCGCGGCCGCGGCGGCGACGGCGGCGTCCAGCGCGGCGCGTGAAGCCAGCTCACGCGCCTGAGTCGCCGCGGCGGCCGCTTCGTCGGCGTACGCGCGGGCCGAGGCCGCGGCCTGGTTCGCGCGGTTGGCCTGCCGCTGCGCGGTCGCGGCCGCGGCTTCGGCCTGGTGGGCATCGGCACCGGCGTTCTTCGCCCACTTGACGGCCTCGCGGGCCGCCGCGGCCGAGTTCGACGCGTTCGTCCCGGCCGAGTTCGCCGCGTCGATCGCTTCGCGGGCGTGACCCAGCGCGACCTGCGCCTGGTCGATCGCGTCGACGGCCTGCTGGGCACTGGTCGAGGCGGCCGCGGCGTCGATGGCCGCCTTCGAGGCGTCACCGGCCTTGCCGCGGTCGACGCGGGCGGCGGCGGCCGCGCTCCACGCGGCGCTCGATGCTCGTCCCGCCTTCGACGCGGCGGCGGCCGCGCGGGCGGCGGCGTTGGCGGCGACCCGGGCCGCCGACGTCGCCGCGTTGGCCGCGCCGATCGCTGTGACGGCGGCGTTCGCGGCCCGGTCGGCGGCGCTCGCGGCCCGTCCGGCGGCTTCCGCCGCACCCGCGGCGTTGTCCTTCGCCGCTTCGGCGGCCTGGGCGGCGAGCTCGCTCGCCTGCCGCGCCAGGTCGGCTTCCTGCTTCGCGCGGTCGGCGGCGTCCTTCGCCTCCTGCGTCTCCTGCGCGGCCTGGGCGCCGGCGATCTTCGCCGCGTCGACCAGCTGCTGGATGCTCGAGGTCTCCTGGTCGCGGGCGGCCGCGACCTCCCAGTCGCGGTCGATGAACAGCCGCAGCCGGTTCGGCGTGCCGTCGTCCAGCGCGTCCTGCGCCGCGGCCTTCGCCTCGGGGCCGCTGATGGTCAGGATCTGGTTGACGCGCACCCGGAGGTCGACGGCTTCGGCGCGGGCCGAGGTCGTGTCCAGGAACTCGTGCAGCGCGGCCGAAGTCCCGTTGTCCAGCGCGACCTGGCCGGCCTTCTTCACCTCCGCGCCGCCCGCGGCCATGATCTGGTTGACGCGGACGCGCAGGTCGGTGTCCGACGCGGGGACCCAGCCACCGCTCAGGAAGTTCCGCAGCGCGGCGGGGTCGTTGTCCGCGGCGTCGAGGGCCCGCTGCGCCGCCGTCTTCACGGTCGGGCCGCCGGCGTTGAGGATCTGGTTCACCGACAGCCGGTCGTCCAGCCCCGCGAGCCGGCCCAGCTTGTCGTTGAGGAACGCCGTGACGTCGGCGTCGGAACCGGTCAGCGCTTTCTCGGCCTCGGCCTTGACCTGCGAGCCGGCGCTGCGCCAGACCGTGAGGACCTTGGCGCGCGGGGAAAGCCCGGCGGCCGCCGAGGTGGCGGCGGTCCGGGGGGCCGCGGCCGGGGCCGCGGTGGCCTGCTGCACGGATTGTGCGGTCAGTGCGGCAACCAGCGCGACGACGAGACCGCCGCGCCGGAGCCGCTGAAGTCTTTTCAGCGGTCTCATGACTCTCTTTCGCGAACGCGCACCGGCGCCACACCGGCCGGTGCTCGGGTGGGGAGGGAAACGGCCGGAAAAAGGTCAGCCGGGCGACGAAGAATCGCGAAACGTCGTTCGGACGGCACAAAGCCACGAAAACAGCACGAGCATCCGGAAATCCCCCTCAGCGGAACACTGTGAGATTCCGCCCAACCGCGACCTTAACAGCGCGAAGATCGCCGAACCATGAGGCAAAAGGGGGTGATCGGGGTCACAGGTCCGACGACGCGGCGGCGGGGACGGCAAGTCCGTCCGCCGGTCATCGTCCGGCCGGTCAGGCGCGGTCGTGGAGGGTGATCTGGTAGCCGTCGGGGTCGGCGAAGGTGAACGTCCGGCCGAAGGGGCCGTCGATCGGCGCGGAGACGATGGTGTGACCGTCGGCGGCGAGCGCGTCGTGGATCGCCTGGACGTCGGTGGCGTGGAGCCAGATCGCGGCCCCGATGCCGGGCTGGGCGACGGAGGCGAGATCGGTGCCGGGGAGGACCTCGCGAAGTGCGAACGCGATCGGCTTCGTCTCGAAGACGACGGCGTGCGGAGGTCCGGCCGGCGAGCGGACGAGGCCGAGGTACTGCTCGTAGAACGCCTGCGAAGCGGCGAGGTCGCGCGCTTGGAGCGAAAGGAAGTCGGGGCCGGTGGCGGGCATGGTGGTGCTCCTTCGGTTCGTGTCAGCTTTCTGACACGAACCAATCTATGTCAGAATGCTGACATGAGTCAAGACGGTGTCGGTGTCGATCTCGAGACGTCACTGGGCTACCTGCTGAAAGAGGCGTCGAGCGCGCTGCGCGTGGCCATGGAGGAGGTGCTGCGCCCGCTCGGGATGAACGTGACGCGCTACTCCTGCCTCGAGCTGCTGGCGCAACGACCGGGCTTGTCGAACTCCGAGCTCGCGCGGGGCGCGTTCGTGACCCGGCAGTCGATGAACGTGCTGCTCCAAGCCCTGGAACGAGAGGGGTTCGTGACCCGGCCCGCGGAGGCACCCGTCGGGAAGGTGCTTCCCACCCGGCTCACGCCTCGCGGACGACGGAGCCTCGAGAAGGCGACCGTCGCGGTCCGGTCCGTCGAGATCCGGATGCTGGCCGGCCTGACCGAGGCCGAGCAGGCGGGCGCGTTGCGGATCCTGCGCAGCATGATCCGTTCCCTGCGCGACGACGGCGCCTAGTCGGCTTCAGTCCTTGCCGTTGCCCCCGCCGGACGTCGCCGGCGTGATCAGGACGACGCGGTCGTCGCTCGAGACCGGCGTGCCGCCGTCCTTGTTGACCGTGCCCGCCACCGCGAGCTGCGGGTTGATCATGCTCATCCCGGCGAGCCGCCCGAACGTCTCCGGCGGCTTGCCGGTCTTCCCGTCGAGGCTCACGGTCGGCTTGCCGCTGATCGCGCCCTCCGCGGTCACGGGCAGGTTCTGCAGGTTCCCGGCGAGCGCCATCCCGACCGAGACCGAGCCGTTCGCGTCGACGAAGTCGGCGCAGCCCGCGACCCCCGGCTTGTCCGTCCACGTCCACGCCGGCGTCGTCAGCGGCTGCCCGGCCTGCACCCGGTAGAGGGCGTCCTTGTCGGCGAGCCGGTCGGTGACCCAGACGCGGCCGCCGTCGGCGGAGGCGCACAGCCCGCCGGGCGCGTGCAGCCCGGCCGCCACGGTCAGGGAGCCGTTCGGGTTGCCCGCCGCGGCCTTGCCGGAGGTGTCGATCCGCAGCACCTTCCCGGCGAGCGAGTTGGGGTCGGCGGCGGCGTTCGGATCGCCCGCGTCGCCGGTGGCGACGAGCAGCGCGCCGCGGTTGTCGGCGCTGATCGTGCCGCGGTTGCCGGTCGCGCCCTTCGGGATCCCGGTGAGCACCGGCTTCGCCGCCTGCCCCTTGGCGAAGCGCACGACGCGGTTGTCCGTCGCTGTCGTCACGTAGGCGAACACCAGCTGGTCCTCGACGTACGACGGCGAAAGCGCGAGGCCGGTCAGGCCGCCGTCGCCGATCGCCTGGACGTCGAGCTTCGCGAAGTCCGTGGCGTCCTTGCCCGCCGTCGCCAGCATGACGCGGCCGCTCTTGCGTTCGCCGGCCAGCGCGCTCGGCGTCGAGCCGTCACCCGGCAGGCCGGCCACCGCGGCGACGGTGTCCAGGCAGGTCGCGATCACCGACGGGTCGAAGTCCTTGCACCCCTGCGGCGGCGGCACGGGCGTGGCCGACTGGCCGGGCCGCGCCTGCTTGCCGTCGCCGCCGGAGTCCGCGCCGGGGCCCTGGACCTCGGGCGGCGACTCGGGGCTGGGCACGGGCGCGGGGCTGAAGGTCTGGCCCGCCGCGGTGTCGTCGAACCGCGCGCACCCGGCCGGCAGCAGGACGCCGCAGGCCAGGATCGCCAGCAGGGCCGAGCGGTACCGGGTGCGCATGATCGCCCAGCCTAAGGGCCGGTGCGTGAACCATGGGTGAGTACTCCTCGATTACGTTGGGGATCATGACGCTGACCGTCCTGGTGCCCGACGACGAGGGCCTGACCGTGCTCGCCGAGGTGCCGCGGGTACTGCCCGTGCGCCACCAGTGGGGTGAGCCGGTGCCGCCCGAGGCCGCGAAGGCCGCGGTGCTCATCCCCGGCAAGCACCCGCCGGGTGAGGAGCTGTGGCGCACGCTGCCGAACCTGAGGCTGATCCAGCTGCTCTCCGCCGGCGCCGAGGACTGGGTCGGCAAGGTGCCCGACGGCGTCCTGCTCTCCACCTGCCGGGGCGCGCACGGCGGCAGCTCCGCCGAGTGGGTCGTCGCGGCGCTGCTGTCGATCTACCGGAAGCTGGACGTCTTCGGCGCGGCGCAGCGCGAAGGCCGGTGGGAGCGCCAAAGCACCGACACGCTGCAGGGCAAGCGCGTGCTCGTCATCGGCGCCGGCGACCTGGGACAGCACCTGCGGCGGCGGCTCGAGCCGTTCGACGCGCGGTGCACGATGGTCGGGATGACCGCGCGCGACGGCGTGCACGGGGTGCGGGAGCTGCCCGCGCTGCTCGGCCTGCACGACGTCGTCGTGCTGATGGTGCCGCTGACCTCGCGCACCCGCGGGATGGTCGACGCGCAGTTCCTCGCCGAGATGCGCGACGGCGCGGTGCTGGTCAACGTGGCGCGCGGCGCCGTCGTGGACACCGACGCCCTGGTCGCCGAACTGACCACGGGCCGGCTGCGCGCCGCGCTCGACGTCACCGATCCCGAGCCGCCGCCGCCCGGGCACCCGCTGTGGACGGCGCCGGGGCTGCTGCTGACCCCGCACGTCGGCGGGGCGGTGCGCGGGGTGCGGGGGCGGTCGTACGCCGTCGCTGCGGCCGAGATCGCGCGGTACGCGGGAGGTGAACTGCCGGACAACCTCGTGCACGGGGAGTATTGACGCGCGGCGCGCTCTCTCGCCAGGTCAGCCCGCATCCCCTACTCTTCGCGCGTGAGCAGTGGAGACGACTTTTCGCAGCAGCCGACCAGCCTCCTCCCGGACGTCCAGGACGACGGGCCCGACGACACCCCGCGCCAGGGCGGACTCGGGCTCGGCCTGCTGATCCTGCGGCTGGCGCTCGGCGCGACCATGGGCGCGCACGGCCTGCAGCACCTGTTCGGCCTGTTCGGCGGCCCGGGCATCGGCGGGTTCGCGCGGGCGCTGGAGACGTTCGGCTACCACAAGCAGACGACGCTGCTGTCGTGGATCACCGGCCTCACCGAGCTGGGCGGCGGGGTGCTGGTGGTCGTCGGGCTGTTCACGCCGCTGGCTGCGGCGGGGCTGCTGGGCGTCATGGCGAACGCGGTTTACGCGAAGTTCCACGGCGGGTTCTTCGAGGGGCAGGGGCAGGGCTTCGAGTTCGAGCTGCTGCTGGCGGCTTCCGCGTTGAGCCTGCTGTTCACCGGCTCCGGGCCGATTTCGCTGGAGCGGAACACGCCGTGGCGGAAGCGGCCGTTGCCGCTGGGGCTGGTTTCGCTGCTGCTGGCCGCCGCGGCCGCCGTGGTGGTCATCGTCTTGACGCGGTAGGGCTGGGGACACCCCGGTCTCGCGGCGCCGAAACTGTCGGTGCCTTCCGGTAACGTCGAAACCGGGGGTCCCCCTCGCGGCTGGGGTGGGTCTTACTTGTTCACGTCGCGGACCGCGCCCGTGTCCGCGGACGTCGCCATCCGGGCGTACGCCCGCAGCGCCGCCGTCACCGGGCGCTGGCGGTCCTTCGGCTGCCACGGCCGCTCCGACGCCTCCATCTTCGAGCGCCGCTCGGCCAGGACCTCCGGGTCCACCAGCAGCTCCAGCCGGCGCTCGTGGATGTCCAGCAGGATCCGGTCGCCGTTCTCCACCAGGGCGATCAGGCCGCCCGCCGCCGCCTCCGGGGAGATGTGGCCCACCGAGATGCCCGACGAACCGCCCGAGAAGCGGCCGTCCGTGATCAGCGCGCACTTCTTGCCCAGGCCCGACCCCTTGAGGAACGCCGTCGGGTGCAGCATCTCCTGCATGCCCGGCCCGCCCGCCGGACCTTCGTAGCGGATCACCAGGACCTCGCCCGGCTGGATCTCCTTCTTGAGGATCGCCGACACGGCCTCCTCCTGGCTCTCCAGCACCCGCGCCGGGCCCTCGAAGTGCCACAGGTCCTCGTCGATGCCCGCCGCCTTGATCACCGCGCCGTTCTCGGCGAGGTTGCCGCGCAGGATCGCCAGGCCGCCGTCCTTCGTGTACGCGTGCTCGACGTCGCGGATGCAGCCGCCCGCCGCGTCCGTGTCCAGCGACGACCAGCGGTTCTCCGTCGAGAACGCCTGCGTCGTGCGGACTCCGCCCGGCGCCGCGTGGAACAGCTCGACGGCCGTGGAAGAAGGCGAAGCGGCGCGGATGTCCCAGGCACCCAGCCACGACTCGATGTCGGGGGAGTGGACCGACCACACGTCGGTGTTCAGCAGCCCGCCGCGGTAGAGCTCGCCGAGGATCGCCGGGATTCCGCCGGCCCGGTGGACGTCTTCCATGTGGTAGTCGGAGTTCGGTGCCACCTTCGACAGGCACGGCACGCGACGGCCGATCGCGTCGATGTCGGCGATCGTGAAGTCGACCTCGCCCTCCTGGGCGGCGGCGAGGATGTGCAGCACGGTGTTCGTCGAGCCGCCCATCGCCATGTCGAGGGCCATCGCGTTCTCGAACGCCGCCTTCGACGCGATCGAGCGGGGCAGCGCCGAGTCGTCGTCGTTTTCGTACCAGCGCTTGCACAGCTCGACGACCGTGCGGCCGGCCTCCTCGAACAGCGCGCGGCGCGCGGCGTGCGTCGCCAGCGTGGAACCGTTGCCCGGCAGGGAGAGCCCCAGCGCCTCGGTGAGGCAGTTCATCGAGTTCGCGGTGAACATGCCGGAGCACGAGCCGCAGGTCGGGCACGCCGAACGCTCGACGATGTCCAGCCCGTCCTCGTCGACCTCCGGGCTGGCCGACGCGGCGATGGCCGTGATCAGGTCGGTCGGCGCCTGCGCGACCCCGCCCACGACGACGGCCTTGCCGGCCTCCATCGGGCCGCCGGAGACGAACACGACCGGGATGTTGAGCCGCATCGCGGCGTTGAGCATGCCCGGGGTGATCTTGTCGCAGTTGGAGATGCAGACGAGCGCGTCGGCCTGGTGCGCGTTGACCATGTACTCGACGGAGTCGGCGATGATCTCGCGTGAGGGCAGCGAGTAGAGCATGCCCGAGTGGCCCATCGCGATGCCGTCGTCGACGGCGATGGTGTGGAACTCGCGCGCGACGCCGCCGGCTTCCTTGACCGCGCCGGCGACGATCTCGCCGAGGTCCTTGAGGTGCACGTGGCCGGGCACGAACTGGGTGTAGGAGTTGGCGATAGCGACGATCGGCTTGCCGAAGTCGCTGTCGGTCATGCCGGTGGCGCGCCAGAGCGAGCGCGCGCCCGCCGCGTTGCGGCCGTGGGTGGTGGTCCGGGAACGGAGAGGCGGCACGGCGAACTCCCAGGTCGGAATGGTGGGCCAGGCGGAGGTCCGGGACGCTCCGGCGAAACTGGTCCTACCAATTTAGCCTGGGTCGGCCCCGGTCGGTCGACGAGGGGTTATTCGCTCGGCGAGGCTTCGGGCTTCGCGGGCTTGAGGTCCTCGGGGGTGAGCAACCCGCTCGGGTCGGCGACGAGACCCTCGCTGACCAGCGAAAGCACCGGCAGGTGCCGGGTTCGCACGGTCGGC
The DNA here is from genome assembly GCA_049998055.1 of Amycolatopsis sp. cmx-4-37. GTDB lineage: Bacteria > Actinomycetota > Actinomycetes > Mycobacteriales > Pseudonocardiaceae > Amycolatopsis. The sequence goes on from JAEBEK010000002.1 coordinate 515,711, forward strand.
AGCGGCACCTTCGTGTCGTCCTTGAGCACCGCCTGGACGCGCGACTTGGCGATCGCCAGCCCCTTGAGCGCCGACCACGGGACGTCGCGGTGGCCGAACATCGTGCGCGTCGCGAGCCCTTCGCGCGTCGCGACCGTGCGGGTCCGGATCACGAACACCGCGAGCGCGATCGGGAAGATGTAGAGCCACTGCAGGTACGGGATCTCGCCGAGCGCGATCGGCGTCACGCAGATCGTCAGGAGGGCGATCGCCATGAACGACGTGCGGGGGATCCGGAAGACGGCCTTCCGGCCTTCGTCCTGCTCTTTTTCGGCCACCCGGAAATGGTGCACCGCGGCGCGGACCGGCCGGAACCCGGGTCGGGCGGGCGTGACACGCGCCGCTGCGGTGTCCACGATGCGGACGCGCCATCCCGCAGAGTTGACACCTGAGAGACCTTCGGACTAGCGTCAACGTCGTGACACCGCTGACCGGCCTCGTACTTCCCAAGCGCGTCGACGCTTAGGGAAGACTTTCCGCTGCGTCGACGCGCGAACCCTCGTGCGACCTTACGGTCGGCGAGGGTTTTTTGTTGCCCACGGGAAGAGATTCCCCGCCCCACCGCACAAAACGAGCCCAAAAAAGACCCGAACGAGTGACACCGAGACCCACGAGGCAGAACCGATGACCAGTGCCACGTCGCGCAGCGACGCGAAACCCGGGCCGACGCCCGGAACGCCCGGAGCACGTCCGAAGCCGGCGCCACCGGCGGGAACCCCGGTGCGCGTCACCGGCGCCCAGTCGCTCGTGCGTTCGCTCGAGGCGGTCGGCGCCGAGGTGGTCTTCGGCATTCCGGGCGGCACCATCCTGCCCGCCTACGACCCGCTGCTGGACTCGACGAAGGTCCGCCACATCCTGGTCCGCCACGAGCAGGGCGCGGGGCACGCGGCGACCGGGTACGCGCAGGCCACCGGCAAGGTCGGCGTCTGCATGGCGACGTCGGGCCCGGGCGCGACCAACCTGGTCACCCCGCTGGCCGACGCGAACATGGACTCCGTCCCGGTCGTCGCCATCACCGGGCAGCAGTCCCGGGCGCTGATCGGCACCGACGCGTTCCAGGAAGCCGACATCTGCGGCATCACCATGCCGATCACCAAGCACAACTTCCTCGTCACGGACCCCGCGGACATCCCGCGGACCATCGCCGAGGCGTTCCACCTGGCGTCCACGGGCCGGCCCGGCCCGGTCCTGGTGGACATCCCCAAGGACGTGCTGCAGGAGATGACCTCGTTCTCCTGGCCGACCGAGCTGCGGCTGCCGGGCTACCGCCCCACGCTGCGCCCGCACGGCAAGCAGGTCCGCGAAGCCGCGAAGCTCATCGGGAAGGCCCGCCGCCCGGTGCTCTACGTCGGCGGTGGCGTGATCAAGGCGGACGCGCACGAGCAGCTGAAGCAGCTCGCCGAGCTGACGAACATCCCCGTCGTCACCACGCTGATGGCGCGCGGCGCGTTCCCCGACTCGCACCCGCAGCACCTCGGCATGCCGGGCATGCACGGCTCGGTCGCCGCCGTCGCCGCGATGCAGCGCGCCGACCTGCTGATCGCGCTCGGCGCCCGGTTCGACGACCGGGTCACCGGCCAGCTGTCGTCGTTCGCGCCGGACGCCGCGATCGTGCACGCCGACATCGACCCGGCCGAGATCTCCAAGAACCGCAAGGCCGACGTCCCGATCGTGGGCGACTGCAAGGAGATCATCGGCGAGCTGATCACCGCCGTGACGACGGAGTTCGAGCACGGCGGCCACCCCGACCTGACCGACTGGTGGACCCAGGCCGACGGCTGGCGCGAGAACTACCCGGCGGGCTACGAGTGGCCCGACGACGGTTCGCTGTCGCCGCAGTACGTCATCGAGCGGATCGGCGAGCTCGTCGGCCCGGACGCGGTGTACGCCGCCGGCGTCGGCCAGCACCAGATGTGGGCCGCGCAGTTCGTCAAGTACGAGAACCCGCGCACCTGGATCAACTCCGGCGGCCTCGGCACCATGGGCTACGCGGTGCCCGCCGCGATGGGCGCGCAGTTCGGCGTCCCCGGCACCCCGGTGTGGGCGATCGACGGCGACGGCTGCTTCCAGATGACCAACCAGGAGCTGGCCACCTGCGCCATCGAGGGCGCGCCGATCAAGGTCGCCGTCATCAACAACGGCAACCTGGGCATGGTCCGGCAGTGGCAGAACCTCTTCTACTCGGAGCGGTACTCCAACACCGACCTCGGCACGCACAAGCACCGCATCCCGGACTTCGTGCTGCTGGCCGAGGCGCTCGGCTGCGCCGGGCTGCGGTGCGAAACGAAGGAAGACGTCGACGCCACCATCCGCCGCGCGATGGAGATCAACGACCGCCCCGTCGTGATCGACTTCGTCGTGGGGAAGGATGCGCAGGTGTGGCCGATGGTCGCCGCGGGCACCGGGAACGACGAGATCATGGCGGTCCGGGGCATCCGGCCGCTGTTCGACGACGACGAGGTGTCGGTGGAGACGACCGAAGCCGCCGCGGAAGCCGCTGGGGAAGGTGAGCGCTGAGATGAGCGTCCACACGCTGAGTGTCCTGGTCGAGAACAAGCCCGGTGTGCTCGCGCGCGTGTCCGGCCTGTTCTCCCGCCGCGGGTTCAACATCGAGTCCCTCGCCGTCGGGCCCACGGAAAACCCCGAGGTGTCCCGCATGACGATCGTGGTCGCCGTGGAAGAGCTACCGCTCGAACAGGTGACGAAGCAGCTCAACAAGCTGGTCAACGTGATCAAGATCGTCGAGCTGGAGCAGTCGACCGCCGTGCAGCGTGAACTGCTGCTCGTGAAGGTTCGCGCCGACAACACCGTGCGCAGCCAGGTCCTCGAAACCGTCCAGCTCTTCCGGGCCAAGGTGGTGGACGTCTCTCCCGAGGCACTCACCGTCGAAGCCACCGGGACGTCCGACAAGATCGGTGCGCTGCTGCGGATGCTGGAGCCCTATGGCATCCGCGAGCTCGTGCAGTCCGGCATGGTCGCGGTGGGTCGCGGCGCCCGTTCGATCACCGCAACATCACCGCGCTAAAAGAAGTAAGTCAGGAAAGGAAGCAGTACCCCCATGGCAGTGGAAATCTTCTACGACGACGACGCCGACCTCTCGATCATCCAGGGGCGCAAGGTCGCTGTCATCGGCTACGGCAGCCAGGGCCACGCCCACTCGCTGAGCCTGCGCGACTCCGGCGTCGACGTCCGCATCGGCCTGCCCGAGGGGTCCAAGTCGCGGGCCAAGGCCGAGGAGCAGGGCCTGCGCGTGCTCACCCCGGCCGAGGCGTCGGCCGAAGCCGACCTGATCATGATCCTGGCTCCGGACACGAAGCAGCGCTTCATCTACGAGCAGGACATCGCGCCGAACCTCAAGGACGGCGACGCGATCTTCTTCGGGCACGGCTTCAACATCCGCTACGACCTGATCAAGCCGCCGTCCAACGTGGACGTCGCCATGGTCGCCCCGAAGGGCCCGGGTCACCTCGTGCGCCGCCAGTTCGTCGACGGCAAGGGCGTCCCGGCGCTCATCGCGGTCGAGCAGGACGCCACCGGTAACGCCCAGGCGCTCGCCCTTTCCTACGCGGCCGCCATCGGTGGCGCCCGCGCCGGCGTCATCAAGACGACGTTCACCGAGGAGACCGAGACCGACCTCTTCGGCGAGCAGGCCGTGCTCTGCGGTGGCGCGTCCGCGCTGGTGCAGACCGGGTTCGAGGTGCTCACCGAGGCCGGCTACGCCCCGGAGATCGCCTACTTCGAGGTGCTGCACGAGCTGAAGCTGATCGTCGACCTCATGTACGAGGGCGGCATCGCGCGCCAGCGCTACTCGATCTCCGACACCGCCGAGTACGGCGACCTGACCCGCGGCCCGCGCGTCATCTCGCCGGCGGTCAAGGAAGAGATGAAGAAGATCCTCGGCGAGATCCAGGACGGCACGTTCGCGCGTGAGTGGGTCGCCGAGGACGAGGCCGGCCGGCCGAACTTCACCAAGCTCGAGGAGCAGGGCAACCAGCACCCGATCGAGGCGACCGGCAAGAAGCTGCGCGACCTGATGTCGTGGGTGGACCGGCCGATCACCGAGACCGCCTGATCTTTTCCGGCAGGACGGCTTTTCGACAGAACGCTGAAGGGGACGCCCGGTGTGGGCGTCCCCTTCAGTGCGTTCGGTGGTCGTTTCGCTACGCTGGCGACATGAGTGAGCAGCCGGTCGACGACAAGGCGCACATCCGGCACCACCTCGACTTCACGAAGGCCGAGTGGATCCGGGCCGAGCCCGAGGGCGTCACCCTCGAAGACTGCGTCGAGTACGCCTTCATCGAGCACACCGACGGCGTCACCTACACCGCGATGCGGCAGTCGTCGAAGCCGGACGGCGTGATCCTGGTCTTCACGCCGGGGGAGTGGGACGCGTTCGTCAAGGGCGTCCGCGACGGCGAGTTCGACTTGCCCGAAGACCTCGCCGAGGCCTAAAGCTTCGCCGCCAGCTGCGGGACCTGCCCGGTGTCACCCGCGATACCGAGGTGGTCGCCGTAGTCGCGGGATTCGACGATCAGGCCGTCGCGCACGCGCATCGAGAAGATGTTGGCGATCCGCACCGGCTTTCCGCCGTACTCGCCCTGGTAGGCGAACTCGCCGATCAGCACCTCCGGGTCGGTGCCCTGGTAGGTGACCAGGTCCGCGACCGCGAAGCCGGGGTTGAGCGCCTTGCCCGCCTGGAAGTGCTCGCGGATTTCGTCGCGCGTCCGCGACGCCGTCGACCCCGGCAGGAACGGGTGCGTGACATGGGTTTCCTCGGCGTACAGCTCCGGGAGCTCGTCCCAGCGGCCGCCCGCCACGCCGTGCACCAGCCGCTCGAACACCGTCCCGGCGCTTTCCGGCGTGACCGGCGAAAGCTCACGCGGCGGCGCCTGCTCGTACGCCTTCGCGACCTGGTCGAGGCCGTCGCGGATCGCGGCGAGCCGCAGGTAGTCGTGGTAGTCGCGGGAGTGGACGATCAGGCCGTCGCGGATGCGCAGGACCTGGATGTTGGCCGTCACGTCGGTCTTGCCGGTTTCGACCGACTCCGCGTCGTAGTCGTATTCGGCGACGATCACCTCGGGGTCCGTCGTCTCGTGGACGACCACGTTCTTGCGCTTGAGCCGCACCGCGCCGGCGAGGACGCCGGTGAACCGCTCGTGGACGGCGTCGCGGCCGGTCAGGCACGTCGGCCGCGGAACGGCCTGCGGGTGCTCGACGACGGTGTCCTCTGCGTAGAGCGCGGAAAGCTCGTCGAACCGTCCTTCGCTGATGCCGTCGGACAGGGCGGCGAACACGTCGCGGGGTTTCGTCATGGGTCCTCCCAGTGGGAAAAACGGAGTCTGTAGTCCGCCTCGGACGATACGGACTACAGACTCCGGTTGTCTACAGGGTTCGGAGCAGGTCCCGCGCGGCTGGCTGCTCGCACACCTCCGCCCACTTTTCCGGGGTGCTGTCGAAGAGCGCGTCCCGGGCCCCGAGGTCGGCGCCATGCTCCACGAGGACGCGGATGACGTCGAGCCGGCCGGACTGGGCGGCCAGGTGCAGGGCCGTGACGCCCTCGCCGTGCCCCGGGCCGCCGAACGTGCCGACGTGGTTCACGTCCGCACCGAGTTCCAGCAGCGTCCGGACGGCGGCGACCCGGCCGCGCGTCGCCGCCCAGGTCAAAGCCGTGCCGCGGTAGACGTCGGCGTCCACCTGGGCGCCCCGCTCGACGAGGGTGCGCAGGGCCTGCGTCCGGTTGTTGCGCGCCGCCCACGAAAGGGCCTCGTTCTTGACCTCGGCGGGGTCGTCGGACGGGCGCCAAGCGGGGAAACCGCTGTGCGGGCGGTAGAAACCCCGGTGCGCCCCGGCCGCCGGATGGCCCGGTTCGAGGAGTTCGGCGAGGAGGTCCGCGTCGCCGAGCCCGGCCGCGACACGCAGGTTGCCCGGCGCCCGGCTGTGTGCGGCCAGCCGGTCCGCGACCTTGCGGTTGCCCCAGAACAACGCGACGACCAGGGGAGTACCGCCGTCGCCCCGCGCGGAGAGGTCCGTCGGGGCGCCCGCTTCGAGCAGCATGTCGAGTAGCAGCGGGAGGTTGCTGTAGGTGGCTTGGTGCAACGGTGTCCAGCCGTGGACGTTGCCGCGGGCGGGGTCGGCGCCGTGGTCGAGGAGGATCCGGCTGAGCCGCTCGTCACCGGTGGCGCCGGCCATGCCGAGCAGGTCGTTGCCGTTGGTGCCGCGGGCGGTGACGAGCCCGGGGAACTCGTCGAGGAGCGTTTTCAGGGTTTCGGGGTCGCGCGCTTCGACCGCGCGGTACGCCCGCGCGAAGGGTTCGCCACTGTCTACAAGGGACTTGACGTGGTCACGGAGTGCGCGCCAGGAAACAAAACCGTGCTCGCGGGCGACGACCACCAGTGCGCCGTCCCGGGTCAGTGGCTGCCCCCAGCGCTCGAACGGCTCCCGCGCGCCAGGCGTCTCGTCCTCGGCCGAGGCGAGCAGGCCGAGCGCGCGCTCGGCGTAGTAGTGGACGTCCTGGTGGTACGGGTGCTGCAGCGTTTCGCCGTGTTCCGTGACGCGCCGGACGTACGCCTGGAGTTTTGGCCAGCTCGGGAAGCCGTGGTCGCGGGCGATCCGGAACTGCGCTTCGGAGAGCTTGATCCCTTCGGCGCGCGCGAGATCCTTCGCGCGCTTGCGGAGCTGGTCCAGGCTGGGTTTCGCGGGCAGCGTGCCCATGGTGCCTCCTTCCCTCGACGCCCGTGGTCCGCCGGCACCGGGCAGGAAAGAAGGTGCGGAGCTGGTGGTGCGGTGCTGCGGGGGTGGGCTCGGCCCTTTCCGCGGACGGGACGCGGCCCTCACCGCGTCCCGCCACCCTACCGCGACGTGCGGAAACGGCATCACGCGTGATTGAGCGGGCATCACGCGTGATGGGAGGGGCATCGCACGTGATGCCCCTCCCATCACAGGTGATGCCCCTCAGGACACGAGTGATGCCCCGCGGATCACGTCGGCCAGGCGGCGGTAGGACTTGTCCGTGCGGGCCAGGACCTGGACGCAGACGTGGTCGGCGCCCGCGTCGAGGTGGGCGCGGATCCGGTCGGCGATCTGCTGGTCGCCGGTCGCGACGAGGGCGTCGACCAGGCGGTCGCTGCCGCCGTCGGCCAGGTCTTCGTCGGTGAAGCCGAGTCGGCGCAGGTTGGCCTGGTGGTGCGGGGCCTGCCGGACGTACAGGCCGACGTGCTCCCGGGCGACCGAAGGGGAAGCGTCCAGGACCACCGCCTGCTCGACCGCGAGGTACTTGCCCGGCCCGAGCCGGTCGCGCGCCATGGCCGTGTGTTCCGGCGGGACGAAGTACGGGTGGGCACCGTCGGCGCGTTCGGCCGCCAGGTCGAGCAGCTTCGGCCCCAGCGCCGCGAGCACCCGGAGCGGGCGTGGGGACGGCTGAGGCAGCGCCGGCAGCTCGGCTTCGTCCATCCCGTCGAGGTACTCGCGCAGGGCCGTCAGCGGTCGCGCGCCCGGCCGGTGGCCGCCGAGGCCCGCGATGAACCGGCCCGGGTAGGCCTCGCCCAGGGCCCGGACGGCCCCTTCCGCCGCGAGCGGGGACCGCTGGTCGAACCGCGCGACCCCGGTGGCGACCGTGAGCCGGGACGTCGCCGCGAGCAGCAGCGCCGCCTGGGTGAACGCTTCCCGGCCGGCGAATTCGCCGAACCAGACCGCGGCGAAGCCCAGCTCCTCGATCTCCACGGCCGTGTCGCGCACCTCGGAGATCGGGGCGCCGTCGAAGAACCGCCAGATCCCGACGCTCATCGGACCACCGCCGGGGCCAGCTCCAGCAACAGGTCCACAGTGGACTCGAACGACGCCGTTGACGGCGTCAGCAGCACGTGGTCCGCGCCCGCGTCGAGCAGCTCGTCCAGGCGTTTCGCGATGGTTCCGCCGTCGCCCCAGAGGACGAGGTCGTCGACGAACCGGTCGCTCGGCCCGGCGATGTCGGCCTCGGTGTAGCCGAGCCGTTTCCAACCCGCGAGGTACACCGTGACGGAGTACTCACGCGACTGCGCCACGCGGCGCCGCACGCTCTCCCGGGCGTCTTCACGGCTGCCGAGCAGCACGGTCTGCTGGGGGATCAGCAGCTTGTCCGGCCCGAGGATCTCGCGGGCGTACGGCGTGTGCGAGACGGGCTGGGCGAAGGGGTGCGCGCCGTCCGCACGGTCGCGCGACAGTTCCAGCATCCGCGGCCCGACGGCGGCCAGCACGCGCGGAAACGCGACGGAGGAAGGGTTCTCGGCTGCCGCTTCGTCCATTTCGGACAGGTAGGCGCGCATCCGGTCGATCGGCCGGTACTCCTCGCCGAGCTTCGTGGCCTGGAAAGCGTGCCCGATGCCGACGCCGAGCACGAACCGGCCGGGGTGGGCCTGAGCGAGCGTGGCGCCGCCCTTCTCGGTGGTCACCCCACGCCGCAGCCAGGTGTTCGCGATGCCGGTGCCGAGCACGACGTCCGGCACCGAAGCGAGCAGATCGCCGAAATGGGCGAACACCTCGCGGGTGCCGGGTCCTTCGCCGCTCCACACCGAGCGGTAGCCGGCGCCGGCGAGCCGGCGGGTGGCCGCGCGCTCGACGTCCGGGGGTGGTTGCAGGGGCGCGCTCGGCAGCCAGGCGCCAATGGCGCCGAGCCGGGCCCGTGTGTCTTCGACCAGGGTCATCCTCGTTCCCTCCAGTAATGTGAGGCTGCCTCCGGTTAATATACGGAGGTAGCCTCCGCTTGGCTACCCGGTAAGGTCGGAAGGGCGATGACCGAAGTCAAGCCGATGCGCGCGGACGCCCGCCGCAACTACGAGCGCCTCCTGGAAGAGGCGCAACGCGCCTTCGCCGAGCATGGCGTCGAAGCGTCGCTGGAAGACATCGCGCGCCGCGCCGGCGTCGGCATCGGCACGCTCTACCGGCACTTCCCGACCCGCGAGGCGCTGCTTGAAACCCTGCTGCGCGCCCGGTTCGACGCCCAGGCCGAGCGGGCGCGCGAGCTGCTCACCCACGCCGAGCCGCTGACCGCGTTGCAGGCTTGGCTGTCCGGGCTCGGCGACGCCACCGGCACGTTCCGGGGTCTCGTGGAACTCACCGCCGACGCGCTCAGTGACGAATCGTCCCGGTTGTACGCGTCGTGCCACGCGATGCGCGAAGCCGGTTCCCATCTGGTGGAACGCGCCAAGCGAAAAGGCGAGCTCCGCCCCGACGTCACCACGCACGAGCTTCTTCTCCTGCTGCACGCGGCTTCCTGGGCGGGTGGGCACCTGCCCGGCCCGGGGGGCATGCAGCGCCTCCTGGCTCTTGTTTTCGAGGGATTACGAGCGAGTTAACACCGTGAGAAGCCAGCGGGTGGTCCTGCGGGTTAAACTCCGCCTCGACCGGGGCACAACGGCGTGCTGAGACCCTTTTGTCGACCCAGAGCGTCCTGGAAATGACCAGATAGTGGGAGCCGCATCGTGAGCAAGCCCAACAAGCCCGTCGTTCTCATCGCGGAGAAGCTCGCCCCCTCCGTGCTGAGTGTCTTCGGTGACGAGGTGGAGGTCCGGCACGTCGACGGCACGGACCGGTCCGCGCTGCTCGAGGCGGTGAAGAGCGCCGACGCGCTCCTGGTCCGCTCCGCCACGCAGGTCGACGCCGAGGTCTTCGCCGCCACGACCCAGCTGAAGGTCGTCGCCCGGGCCGGCGTCGGCCTGGACAACGTCGAGGTGCCCGCCGCCACCGAGCGCGGGGTCCTGGTCGTCAACGCGCCGACGTCGAACATCGTCTCCGCCGCCGAGCACGCCGTCGCCCTGCTGCTGGCCGTCGCGCGCCGGGTCCCGGCCGCCAGCCAGAGCCTGCGCGCCGGCGAGTGGAAGCGCAGCTCGTTCTCCGGTGTGGAACTGCAGGGCAAGACCGTCGGCGTGGTCGGCCTCGGCAAGATCGGCCAGCTGTTCGCCCAGCGCCTCGCCGCGTTCGACACGCACATCATCGCTTACGACCCCTACGTCTCGGCCGCGCGCGCGGGCCAGCTCGGCATCGAGCTCGTGACCCTCGACGAGCTTCTGTCGCGCGCCGACGCCATCTCCATCCACCTGCCGAAGACCCCGGAGACCAAGGGCCTCATCGACGCCGAGGCGCTGAAGAAGACCAAGCCGGGCGTCATCATCGTGAACGCCGCCCGCGGCGGGCTGATCGTCGAAGAGGACTTGGCCGACGCGCTGCGCTCGGGTCACGTCGGCGGCGCCGGCATCGACGTCTTCGTCACCGAGCCGACCACGGCCAGCCCGCTGTTCGAGCTGGACAACGTCGTCGTGACGCCGCACCTGGGCGCGTCGACGGCCGAGGCGCAGGACCGCGCGGGCACCGACGTCGCGAAGTCCGTGCTGCTGGCGCTGCGCGGCGACTTCGTACCGGACGCGGTGAACGTCTCCGGCGGCGGCGCGGTGGGCGAGCACGTCCGCCCGTACCTGACGCTGACCCAGAAGCTCGGCCAGCTGCTCACCGCCCTGGACCCGAAGGCGCCGACGTCGGTGACCGTGCAGGTCAAGGGCGAGATCTCCAGCGAGGACACCGGTGTGCTGCAGCTGGCCGCGCTGCGCGGGGTGTTCACCGGCGTGGTCGAGGACCAGGTCACGTTCGTCAACGCGCCGCAGCTGGCCGAGAAGCTGGGCGTGCGGGTCGAGCTGGAGACCGAGTCGGAGAGCCCCAAGTTCCGCAGCCTGGTCACGGTGCGCGCGGTGCACGCCGACGGCGAGGTGCTCACCGTGTCCGGTTCGGTCACCGGCAAGGACGAGGTCGAGAAGCTGGTCGAGGTCAACGGCCGCGGCTTCGACCTGCGCGCCGAGGGCACGGTCCTGCTGGTCGAGTACGGCGACCGCCCGGGCGTGATGGGCCGCGTCGGGACGCTGCTCGGCGAGGCCGGCATCAACATCGAGGCCGCGCAGATCAGCCAGACCACCGAGGGCTCCGACGCGGTGATGCTGCTGCGCGTCGACCGCCACATCGACGCGCACCTGCTGGAGCCGATCGGTGCGTCGGTCGGGGCGCACACGATCCGTGCGGTCGACTTCAACTGACGTAACGCTTTCGGGGCCCCCTGTCACCCGACAGGGGGCCCTCGTCGCGCAATCACATTCACGTAACGGAGTCCTTTGCCTACGTAAGTAGGTGTTTTGGGGCATTAAGTTCTCCCCGCGAGGTCGAACCACGCGCCGTCGAGGGCACGGCGCTGTGCCGCGCTTCACCGTCGGGGGTGTCCGGAGCGGCAGGCAGGTTCGGGTCCAGACCTCGAGTAAGGGGCCGACTCATGAGCAGATCCCGCTTACCCGCTCGCGCCACCACGGCGTTCTTCGCCGTCGTGCTGGCCGCCGCGCTGGGCGCGCCGGTCGCGAGCGCGGCGGACGCTCCGCTCGCCGACGGCGTCACGCCGGTGAAGATCGACGACGCGAAGCTGCTGGGCAAGGTCGCGCCGCGCCTGGCCGCCGCGCAGGGCCGCGTCACCGCGTTCGTCGAGCTGGCCAAGAAGCCCGCCGTCGACGCGTTCACCGCCGCGCAGCCCCAGGGCAAGGAATCCGCCAAGCGGGCGGCCCGCGCGGCCAAGGACGACACGGCCGCCGCCGTGAACTCGGTCCTCGGCCAGCTGCGTTCGGCCGACGCCAAGCCGCAGGTCGTCACCCAGACCGCCAACGCCGTCCCCGGCGTGGTCGTCACGGCCGACGCCGCGAAGCTGCGTGAGGTCGCCAAGCGCGCGGACGTCGTCTCGGTGCGCACGGTGGTGCCGAAGACCCGCACCAACGCCAGCGCCGAGCAGCTGACCAACACGCTCGCCGCGTGGCAGCAGACCGGCAAGTTCGGTGACGGCGTCCGCGTCGGCGTGATCGACGACGGCATCGACTACACCCACGCCGACTTCGGCGGCCCCGGCACGCAAGCCGCGTACAACGGTGTCGATCGCACCAAGCCGACCCCGCTCTTCCCGAGCGCCAAGGTGGTCGGCGGCACCGACCTCGTCGGCGACGACTACGACGCCGCGACGCCGGGCAAGACCACCCCGGCGCCGGACCCGAACCCTCTCGCCTGCGGTGAACACGGCACGCACGTCGCCGGCACCATCGGCGGCTTCGGTGTCACCGCCGACGGCAAGACCTTCAAGGGCGACTACAAGAAGCTGGACGCCAAGAAGGTCGACGCGATGCAGATCGGCCCGGGCACGGCGCCGAAGTCGCTCCTCTACGCCATCAAGGTGTTCGGCTGCGCAGGCTCGACGAACGTCACCTCGCAGGCGCTGGACTGGGCGCTCGACCCGGACGGCGACGGCGACTTCACCGACCACCTCGACATCGTCAACCTCTCGCTGGGCTCCGACTTCGGCGCGCCGGACGACCCGGACTCGCTGTTCGTGCGCAAGCTCGCCGCGAACAACGTGCTGCCGGTGATCTCCGCGGGCAACGGCGGCGACATCAACGACATCGCCGGTTCGCCGGGCAACACCCCCGAGGCGCTCACCGTCGCCAGCACCCGCGACGCGGGCATCCTGCGCGACGCCGCCGAGGCCACCGCGCCGACCGCGGCCAAGGGCCAGAAGACCGGGCAGTACAGCCAGAACTACACCGGTTACGACACGCTGAACCTGACCGCCCCGGTCGTCGCGCTGTCCACGGCGAACAGCGCGGGCTGCGCGCCGTACTCCGCGGCGGACAAGGCGAAGGCCGCCGGCAAGTTCGTCTGGCTGGAGTGGGACGACAACGACTCGACCCGCGCCTGCGGTTCGGCAGCCCGGGCGAACAACGCCCAAGCGGCCGGGGCCAAGGGTGCGCTGCTCTCGTCCACTTTGGAGCACTTCAGCGCGGGCATCGCGGGCAACGCGGCGATCCCGATGTTCCAGTTCACCGGCTCCGCGACCAAGACGCTGCGCGCGGCGCTGACCGCGGGCACGTTGCAGGTCCGGCTCTACGGCGCCGGGCGCGCCTCGATCCAGACCTACGACAAGACGATCGTGGACACCCCGAGCTCGTTCACCTCGCGCGGCACCCGCGGCCCGGCGCTCAAGCCGGACGTCGCCGCCCCCGGTGACACGATCACCTCGGCGTTCCGCGGCAGCGGCAACGGCCGGACCGTGCTCTCGGGCACGTCGATGGCCGCCCCGCACACCGCGGGCATCACGGCGCTGGTCCGCCAGTCCCACCCGGACTGGTCGGTCGAGGAGGTCAAGGCCTCGGTGATCGACACCGCCGGCCACGACGTCGGCGACGGCGCGGGCCACACCTACGCGCCGCAGCGCGTCGGCAGCGGCCGGATCGACGCGAAGGCGGCGCTGGACACCCAGGCGCTCGCCTACGTGCAGGACGACCCGGGCGCGGTCAGCGTCAGCTTCGGCACGGTCGAGGCCGGTGGCCCCGTCACGCTGTCGAAGACGCTCAAGCTGGTCAACAAGGGTGTCACGCCCGCCGAGTACACCGTGGCCTACCAGGCGGTCAACGCGCTGCCGGGCGTCGAGTACACAGTGGACAAGCCGTCGGTGAAGCTGACCCCGCGCGGCACCGCCAAGGTCAAGGTGACGCTGAAGATCACCGACCCGAAGGCGCTGCGCAAGGTCATGGACCCGACCATGCAGGCCACCCAGGCCGGCTTGGCGCGGCAGTTCGTCGCCGACGCTTCGGGCCGGGTCGCCTTCACCCCGGTCAGCGGGGCCAAGGTGCCGCTGCGGGTTTCGGTCTACGCGGCACCCAAGCCGGTCTCGGCCATTTCGACGCCGCAGTCGGTGAAGTTCGGCGCCGACGCCACCCAGGCCGTGCTGAACCTGAGCGGCAAGGGCGTCGACCAAGGCGCCGGCGCGCAGCGGTACCGCTCGCTCATCAGCGTGCTCGAACTGCAGGCGGAGTCCCCGCAGCTGCCCGAGTGCGACGCGGACGTGGTCACCGGCTGCACGGTGAACAAGACGGCCAAGGGCGGCGACCTCCGCTACATCGGGGCGGCCTCCACCGCGCCGCTGACGAAGGAGCAGGGCGAGCCGGAGAACGCGATCCTCGCGTTCGGCCTGTCCACCTGGGGCGACTGGGCGAACCTCGGCAGCAACACCTCGCCGTTCGTCGACATCGACACCACCGGGGACGGGACGCCGGACTTCGAGACCTACGTGACCAAGGCGACGTCCACGGACGTCCTGCTGGCCGTCACGGTCGCGCTGACCGCGGGCTTCCCGCAGGTCGACGTCCAGGCCGTCAACGGCCAGCTCGGCGACGTGGACACGAACGTGTTTGACACGAACGTGGTCACCCTGCCCGTTTCCCTGGCGGCGCTGGGCATCGACACGAGCGCCGACAGCCACCGGATCTCCTACACGGTGGGCGTGAGCGGTTTCTACGTCGCGCCGGGCACGACGAACGGGCTGATCGACTACGTCGGCACGCCGCTGTCGTTCGACGTGCTCGCCCCGGGCTACTCGGTGCAGGGCGGCGGCGACGCCGCGCTGGGCTACGTCGCGAAGCCGGGAACGGCGCTGGTCGTGAACCGGAACGCGGCCTCGGCCGCGGCCGACAACGCCCTCGGGCTGCTCGCCATCGAGCACCACAACGCCGCGGGCAACCGGGCGAACGTGGTCAAGGTGGACGCCGCCCAGGGCGCCCGGCCGGGGAACGACCGTCAGCCGATCGGGGCCGGCCGGCGCTGACCGGCGGCAAGATCGATCGATGCAGGCACAGGGGCGTTCCCGGTGGTTTTCCGCCGGGAACGCCCCGCTTGCATTCACCCGATTGGGTGTCTCACCCTGCGGGAGGATGCGGCATAAGGGTGGTGCGGCTACGGCCGTTTGTCTACGGCCGGTAACCTTCCGGCTGCTGGCGTTTTGTTGCGGTGGGCCATCGGTGCATCCGGTGGCCACGTCGACGGAGGTGTGTGGATGCGGCTCGCGGTGATCCCAGGAGACGGGATCGGGCCCGAGGTGGTCTCCGAGGCGCTGAAGGTGCTCGGCGAGGTAGTACCTACGGCGGAGATCACGAACTACGACCTCGGCGCCGCGCGGTGGCACGCGACGGGCGAGCTGCTCCCGGAGTCGGTGCTGGGCGAACTGCGCCAGCACGACGCGATCCTGCTGGGCGCGGTCGGCGACCCGACGGTGCCGAGCGGAATCCTCGAGCGCGGGCTCCTGCTGCGCCTGCGGTTCGAAATGGACCACCACGTCAACCTGCGCCCGGCGCGGCTGTACCCGGGTGTCCGGGGACCGCTGGCCGACGCGGGCGACGTCGACATGGTCGTCGTGCGGGAAGGGACCGAAGGCCCGTACGCGGGCACTGGTGGCCTGATCCGCAAGGACACCGAGCACGAGATCGCGACGGAGGTCAGCACCAACACGGCCTACGGCGTCCGGCGCGTGGTCGCGGACGCGTTCAGCCGCGCCGAGGCCCGGCCGCGCAAGCACCTGACGCTGGTGCACAAGACCAACGTGCTGTCGTTCGCCGGCTCGCTGTGGTCGCGGATCGTCGAAGAGGTCTCGCTGGAGCACCCGGACGTGACGGTCGCTTATTCGCACGTGGACGCGGCGACCATCCACCTGGTGACGGACCCGTCCCGGTTCGACGTGATCGTGACGGACAACCTGTTCGGCGACATCCTCACCGACCTCGCGGCGGCGGTGACGGGCGGCATCGGCCTCGCGGCCAGCGGCAACCTGGACATGACCCGCCGCAACCCGAGCATGTTCGAGCCGGTCCACGGTTCGGCGCCGGACATCGCGGGCCAGGGCCTGGCCGACCCGACGGCCGCGGTGCTGTCGGTGGCGCTGCTTCTGGACCACCTGGGCCAGAAGGAAGCGGCGCGGCGCATCGAGGCTTCGGTGGCGTTCGATCTGGCCACGCGCGACCAGGCTTCGCCGGGTGCGACGACGGCGATCGGTGACCGGTTGGCGGCTTTGGTTTCTTCCAACGTGCGCACCGGCTGAGACCGCTTTCCGCTCGACGGAGGAGCCCCGCACCCAGGTGGTGCGGGGCTTTTTCGTGCGCGGAGTGTTCCCGGATGGTGGGAGCTTGACCCAGGTTGTGGACTTCCGTCGAAACCCTGTGGCATGATGCGACTGTGACCAGCTTCGCGATCATTATCATCGAGCGCGCCGGACGATAGCTCCACAAGAGCTCCCGGCGCGCAACCTCTCGCACCCATGCGGGAGGTTTTTTTGTTGCCTGAAACGCCTCGAAACGCTGCACTAGGAGAAGACCGTGACCCGCACGGAGCCCGCCGATACCCCGCTCGGCGACGCCTTCCACCTCTACGACACGACCCTGCGCGATGGTGCGCAGCGTGAGGGCATCTCCTACTCCGTCCAGGACAAGCTGGCCGTCGCGCGGCTGCTGGACGAGCTCGGCGTCGGGTTCATCGAAGGCGGCTGGCCCGGGGCGCTCCCCAAGGACACGGAGTTCTTCGCCCGGGCCGCGAAAGGCGAACTGAAACTCCGCCACGCCGCCCTCGTCGCGTTCGGCGCCACGCGCAAGGCCGGCACCACCGCCGACGTCGATCCGCAGGTCCGCGCCCTCCTCGACAGCGAAGCGCCGGTCGTCACCCTCGTCGCGAAATCCGATCTGCGGCACATCGAACGCGCCCTGCGGGTCGACGTCGACGAAGCCTGCGCCATGGTCCGCGACACCGTCGCGTTCCTCGTCAAGGAAGGCCGCCGCGTCTTCCTCGACGCCGAGCACTTCTTCGACGGCTACGCGTACTCGCCCGAAACCTCGCTCAAGGTCCTCGACGCCGCCGCGCACGCCGGCGCCGACGTCCTGGTCCTCTGCGACACCAACGGCGGCCAGCTGCCGCTCGGCCTCGCCGAGACCGTGCGGACCATCAAGGAAAAGACCGGGTTCCGCCTCGGGATCCACTGTCAGGACGACACTTCCTGCGCCGTGGCGAACTCCGTCGCCGCGGTGCAGGCCGGCGTGACGCACGTGCAGTGCACCGCCAACGGTTACGGGGAGCGGGCCGGCAACGCCGACCTCTTCGCCGTGACGGGAAACCTGGTGACCAAGCTCGGCATGGAGGTCCTCCCGACCGGAGGTACCGCCGAGCTCACCCGGGTCTCCCATGCCCTTGCCGAAATCGCCAACCTCGCCCCCTACACCCACCAGGCCTACGTAGGGGCGTCGGCTTTCGCCCACAAGGCGGGACTGCACGCGAGCGCGATCAAGGTGGATCCGTTGTTGTACAACCACATCGATCCGTCTTCCGTCGGCAACGACATGCGGGTACTGGTCACCGAGATGGCCGGCAGGGCCAGCCTCGAGCTCAAGGGACGTGAGCTCGGGGTCGACCTTGCCGGCCGGCCCGAGGCGCTGACGAGCGCCATCACCAAGGTCAAGCGCCTCGAAGCGGAGGGCTGGTCCTTCGAGGCCGCCGACGCCTCCCTGGAGCTCCTGCTCCGCCAGGAGGCCGACGTCCCCGCCGAGGCGCCGTTCGAGCTCGAGTCCTACCGCGTGGTCCTCGACCACCGCGCCGACGCCGAGGTCGTCGCCGAGGCGACGGTCAAGGTGCACGTCGGCGGCCAGCGCGTCATCGCCACCGCCGAGGGCATCGGGCCGGTGCACGCCCTCGACGCCGCGCTGCGGAAGGCGCTCTCCCCGCACCTGTCCTGGTTGGACAGTGTGGAGCTCGCCGACTACAAGGTCCGCATCCTGCAGGGCCACCCGGGCACCGACGCGGTGACGCGCGTGCTGGTCGAGAGCACCGACGGCGAGCGCGAGTGGACCACGGTCGGCGTGCACGGCAACATCGTCGAGGCCAGCTGGCTGGCCCTGTGCGACGCGCTCGTCCACAAGAGCACCACCGTGGGCTGAGTCACGGGCCGAGCGCACGTAGACTGGTCGCGTGCGCCTAGCCCGTATTGCTCATCCCGGTGGAGTCGCGTTCGCTTCGGTCGAAGGGGACGGTGACGACGCCCAGGTCCTGGAGATCGCCGAGCACCCGTTCGGCAACCCCAACTTCACCGGCAAGCGGTGGCCGCTGGCCGACGTCCGGCTGCTCGCGCCGATCCTGCCGTCGAAGGTGATCGCCGTCGGCCGGAACTACGCCAAGCACGCGGCCGAGTTCGGCAACGAGGTGCCCAGCGCCCCGATGCTGTTCCTCAAGCCGTCCACCACGGTCGTCGGCCCGAACGCGGCGATCCGCCGTCCCTCGAACGTCGGCCGCGTCGACTTCGAGGGCGAGCTGGCCATCGTCATCGGGCAGCCGGTGAAGAACGTGCCCGCCGCCCGCGCCGCGAGCGCGATCCTCGGCTACACGGTCGCCAACGACGTCAGCGCCCGCGAGCTGCAGAAGTCCGACGGCCAGTGGGGCCGAGCCAAGGGCTTCGACACGTTCTGCCCGCTCGGGCCGTGGATCGAGACGTCGCTAGACGCGTCCGACCTGGCGCTCAAGGCTTCGGTGGACGGCGAGCTGAAGCAGGACGGCCGCACGTCCGACCTCGTCCACAAGATCCCCGAGCTGGTCGAGTTCGTCTCCGGCGTGATGACGCTGCTGCCCGGCGACGTCATCCTGACCGGAACGCCCGAAGGCGTCGGCCCGATCGAGGGCGGCCAGAGCGTCTCGATCACCATCGAAGGCATCGGCACCCTGACCAACCCGGTCGAGAACATCTGACCCCAGGTCCGTGAATGGCCCATTGAGGGACTTGAAGTCCCTCAATGGGCCATTCACGGCTTTCAACGCTGGGCCGGCTCCATCGGGCGCCGGGCGAACGCCGGGGCGTGCTCCGGCCGCAGGCCCAGGCCCAGCAGCCGCGCCGGGACGTACGACAGCCGCGGGAACCGCGCGAACGCCTTGATCATCGGCGCCGGCGGGCCGTTGCGCTTGCCGTTCATCACCCCGCGCACGACGGTCCGGTGCATCAGGCGCTGCAGCCCCTGCACCAGCAGCGTCGGCGCGAGCCGCCGTGAACGCACCTTCGCCAGGTCGGCCTGGGTCGGGCGCCCCCGCCGCAGCGGCTCGGCCAGCAGCGTCGCCGCCGCGACCGCGTCCTGCACCGCCAGGTTGATGCCGACGCCGCCGATCGGCGACATCGCGTGCGCCGCGTCGCCGATGCACAGCAGCCCCTCGACGTGCCACCTGCGCAGCAGGTTGAGCCGCACGTCGAGGAACTTGACGTCGTCCATCGTCTTCAGCTCGTCCACGCGGTCGTGGAACTCCGGGCAGATCCGCGTCACGTTCTCGCGGAACGCCTCGATGCCGTTCTTGCGCAGGTCTTCGCCCTTCGGCGCGAGGTAGGCGACCTGGTAGAAGTCCGGCCGGGGGAGCGGTACGGCGAAGCGACGGTCCCGCATCTTCGGCAGCAGCATGTTCCCGGCCTCGCCGTCGCCGCGGGAAAGCCGGAACCACCAGACGTCGAACGGGCAGTCGTACTCGCGCGGCACCAAACCGGCTTCGCGGCGGGCCAGCGACCAGCGACCGTCGGCGGCGATGACCAGGTCGGCGCGGATCTCGCCGGTCTCGCCGGTCACTGTGCGGTAGGTGATGCCGGCGACGCGGCCGTGCTCCCGGACCAGGCCGGTGCACTCGGTCTCCATCCGCTGGACGAACGTCGGTTCCTTGCGCGCGCTTTCGGCGAGCAGGTCGAGGAAGTCCCACTGCGGCACCATCGCGATGTACGGGTGGGCGACCTTCAGCCGGGTGAAGTCGGCCAGCTTCATCATCTCACCGTTCTCCTGCGGGAACCCGGCCGCGGTCAGCTCGCTGTGCGGCAGCGCGTGGAACTTCTCGCCGAGGCCCAGCTCGTCCAGCAGCGTGAGGGTCGACGGGTGGACCGTGTCCCCGCGGAAGTCGCGCAGGAAGTCCGCGTGCTTCTCCAGCACCGTCACCTCGACGCCGGCCCGCGCCAGCAGGAGTCCCGTGACCATCCCGGCCGGCCCGCCACCGATGACGACGCAGCCCGTGCGCTCGGTCATCTCCACCATCTCCCCATCTATTCATCGCTTGTTGAATAAACCGAGGATGCACCCGGCCGGTCCCCGGCGTCAAGCGATGTGGCGACGGATACGCTGATCGGGCTATGAGTGAGACATCGGTGGTTCGCGCGCGCTTCTGTCCTTCGCCGACCGGCACCCCGCACGTCGGGCTGATCCGGACGGCGCTGTTCAACTGGGCCTTCGCCCGGCACAACCAGGGGCAACTGGTGTTCCGGATCGAAGACACCGACGCCGCGCGTGACTCGCAGGAGTCCTACGAGCAGCTGCTCGACGGGCTGCGCTGGCTCGGCATCGACTGGGACGAGGGCCCCGAGGCCGGCGGCGAGTACGGGCCGTACCGCCAGAGCGAGCGGCGCGCGATCTACGCCGACGTCGCCGCGAAGCTCCTCGAAGCGGGCGAGCTGTACGAAGCGTTCTCGACCAACGAAGAGGTCGAAGCGCGGCGCAAGGCGGCCGGGATGGACCCGAAGCTGGGCTACGACAACTTCGACCGCGACCTCACCGACGAGCAGCGCGCCGCCTACCGCGCCGAGGGACGCGCGCCGGTGCTGCGCCTGCGCATGCCGGACAGCGACCTCGGCTGGACCGACCTGGTGCGCGGCGACATCACCTTCCCCGCCAACACGATCCCGGACCCGGTGCTGGTGCGCGCCAACGGCGAGCCGCTCTACACGCTGACGAACCCGGTCGACGACGCGCTGATGAAGATCACGCACGTGCTGCGCGGCGAGGACCTGCTGCCCTCGACGCCCCGCCAGCTGGCGCTCTACGCGGCGCTGGAGCGGATCGGCGTCGCGGAGTTCACGCCGCGGTTCGGCCATTTGCCGTACGTCATGGGCGAGGGCAACAAGAAACTGTCCAAACGCGACCCTTCGTCGAACCTCTTCAACTACCGCGACCGCGGCTTCATCCGCGAGGGCCTGCTCAACTACCTGGCCCTGCTCGGCTGGTCGATCGCCGACGACCGCGACGTCTTCAGCGTCGAGGAGATGATCGCCGCCTTCGACGTCACCAAGGTCAGCGCCAATCCGGCGCGCTTCGACCTGAAAAAGGCCGAAGCGATCAACGGCACCCACGTGCGGGCCTTGCCCGCGGCCGAGTTCGTGCAGCGCGTCACGCCTTATCTGGTCACCGCGGGTGTCCTTCCGGAATCGCCGAGCGAGGAGCAGCGGGCCCGGCTGACCGCGATCGCGCCGCTGGTGCAGGAACGCGTCACGGTGCTTTCGGACGCGGCGGCGATGGTGCGTTTCCTCTTCACCGAAGAGGACGCTTTCGCGCCGGAAGAAGACGCGGCGGCGAAAAACCTCGGCGAAGCCGCGCAGCCGGTGCTCGCCGCGGCGGTCGAGGCGCTCGAGGCGCTGCCGTCGTGGGAGACCGAGGCCATCGAGCAGGCGCTCAAAGACGCTCTTGTGGACGGTCTGGGTCTCAAGCCCCGCAAGGCTTTCGCGCCGGTTCGCGTCGCCGTGACCGGACGGACCGTTTCGCCGCCGCTGTACGAGTCGATGGA
The DNA here is from genome assembly GCA_049998055.1 of Amycolatopsis sp. cmx-4-37. Lineage (GTDB taxonomy): Bacteria > Actinomycetota > Actinomycetes > Mycobacteriales > Pseudonocardiaceae > Amycolatopsis. Next base: position 537,173 of record JAEBEK010000002.1, read on the forward strand.
ACTGCTCGGCCGGGATGTCTCACTGGGACGTCTTCGCCGCGCAATGGTCGGATAACCGAAAGAAGACGGTTCGCCAACTGGGAGTAGAGCCGGTGCGCCGGAACAGGGCAGCGGCAATCACCTCTTTGGCAGCGTCGCGAACGCTGCGGTTGCCCTAGCCTCACTGGGTGGATTTCGCCCTGGCACCCCGGACCCCGTCGCGAACCGCCCCCGTCGAGGCGGCGCCCGAGCCCTGGGCGCCGCCGGAGCTGCGGCTGGTGTGCCTGGACATCGACGACACGCTGATCGACTGCACCGCCGCGATCCGCCGCAGCCTCCACATCCTGACCGGCCGGGGCGACCTGTGGCCGTTGTGGGACCTGATCACCGAGGAGCACGTCGCCCTCGTCGTCGCCGGCGAGCTCGACTACGCGACGATGCACCAGCGGCGCACCGACTGCTTCCTCGCGGAGATCGGCATCCTCGCCGACGAGGAGCAGGTGAGCTCGTTCGAGCGTCGCCGAAGAGAGCTGCTCGACCACTCGTGGCAGCTGTTCGACGACGTCCTCGACTGTCTGGAGTGGCTGCGCGCCGCCGGCCTGATGCTGGCCGCCGTGACGAACGCCTCGGGCGTGCACCAGCGCAAAAAAATCGCCGACCTGGGGCTGGCACCGTTCTTCGACCACGTCGCCATCGCCGGCGAACTGGGGGTCGCGAAACCCGATCCGGTGATGTTCCACACGGTCTGCCTCGGCCTGGGCTGCGCACCTGCCCAGGCCGTGCACGTCGGGGACAAGCTGGACACGGACGCGATCGGCGCCCGCGATGCCGGCTTGGGCGCGGTCTGGCTCGACCGCGACGACATCGGCGAGCGCGCCCCCGAGGGCGTCCACCGGGTGGCGGCCCTGGCCGAGCTGCCTGAGCTGCTGGTTTCGGAGTACGCGACGATCGGCGTCCCCGTCCAGCGCCGCAGTGAGACCCCCGCTTTGGGGGTCCGGAACGGCGTGCTCTAGTATTTCTCCTCGTGCGGCGCTGACCGGCCAGACCGGATCGGTACCTCACTGGGGTATGGTGTAATTGGCAGCACGACTGGTTCTGGTCCAGTTAGTCTAGGTTCGAGTCCTGGTACCCCAGCTGCGGAGAGTGACCCCCTTGCAGAGCGAGAAATCGCCTCTGGTAAGTTCTCTCCAGCAAGAAAAACAGAAAAGCCCCTGGGAGACCAGGGAAAGATCCTAAGCCCCCGTCGTCTAGCGGCCTAGGACGCCGGCCTCTCACGCCGGTAGCGTGGGTTCGAATCCCATCGGGGGTACCAGCAGCACCCACCAGAAGTCCGTCTGACCCAGGTCAGGCGGACTTTTTGCTGTGCGCTCAAGCGGTGGAGATTCTCTTCGCGGGTTCGGGCGGTCTCGGGTAGCTGATCACCGTGCGGTGCGGCAGCGCGTCCGCTGGCAATCGTGTCCTTCGGGCTCTCCAGGAGCTCCCTGGGCGGCCGGGCGAGTGGCCGGGGAGAAGCGGCCGTCGGCGACGAAGTGCGTTGTCCTCGCCGCCGACGGAGCCTCCGGAATGACCTCGGTGATCTCTCCCCGGTGATCCGCCGTCGCCACGGTTACTTCTTCGCGGCGGCGACCTTCTTGCGCGGGGCGCGCTTGCGCGGAGCCGCCGCGGGCGCGGCCGCTTCCGCGGCCTGAGCGGCTTCGTAAGCGGAAATCACCTCGGAGGAGAGCCGTCCCCGCTCGGAGACCTCGTAGCCGTTCGCGTTCGCCCAGGCGCGGATCTGCTGGTTGCGTTCGCGGTCGCTCGTGCTGGTCGTGGCCGACTGACCGGTCGCGACGCGGACCTTGCGGCCGCCGGTGCGGCGGCCGGCCGCGATGTAGCGGGCGAGTTCGTCGCGCAGCGCGGCGGCGTTTTCCTCGGACAGGTCGATTTCGTACATGATGCCGTCGAGGGTGAAGGGGACGGTGTGGGCGGCGGGGGTTCCGTCGATGTCGTCGAGCATCTCGACGAGGACCTTCTGGGCCATTCCTGCTCCTTGAAGCGGTATATACCAGTAAAGTGGCGGTGGTGACCGAGGGCACGAATGTGGTGCTCCTTCGCGGAGTATATCCATACCGGGCGGTTTGGGGAGATATCTTCCGGCGGCCGCAAATACGGGAAGCCACCTTATGGCCGCGAACGGCGGCAAGGAGCAACGCGGATCTGCAAGTTGCACGTGCGGGGGGTCGGGTCGTGCCGGGGCGGTCGATGGCCGCGTCGATCCGGTTTCCGCGCCGGGCGGGAGAATCCGGTTTCCGGGGCGGAGAAATGCCGGCGAGCGGTATTCACGGCGGCCGCCGCTCGCGGAAAGCCGCTCGGCTCGGACCGCCTGGTGGGCGACCACCCCGCCGGGAATTGCACTTCCGCACGGCTCGCCGCCGGCCACCAGAAGGGGCCGCCAGTGCTCGCGAGGTTCGACGGCCGGGACCAGGTCGCCGCCCGAGCCGGTGTCCGCCGGAGCTCGGCCCACCCGCTTCGGGCAGAGCTCGCCGGTGAGCGCCGCGGCTGACTCGGTGTCCGAGATCAGCGTGCCGCTGCCGCGGGCTTGACCGCGGCACCCGCACTGGCGTCCGCGGGTTCCGGCACGCGCAACGGCTTCACGCTCTCCGCTTCGACGCGACGGGCCGGCCGCGACCGGAGAAACGATCACGGTGACCGGCGGCGGGTACAACCCGGCGCACGCGCGGTGCCCGAGGACTACTCCTACGGCACCAAGCCGGGCGGCCGACGTCTTCATCCGGTCACGGCCTCCTGAGTCCGGGCACGCGGTGTCCGCGCCCCGCGCTACTCCTTGACCCGCATGGGTTTTCGCACGATTCCGGGTCGAACGGATGAGCGAATGGCCGGTCCCGTCCTATATGGACATGACTCCTCATCGCGATGAATTCGCAGGTCAGCGGCCGCTCCTTGGGTTTGCGCGGCGAAGGAGCAGGCTCGGGCGGGCGCTGCCGAGTCCGGAATTCCCCGGCGACACAACGGAGTTCCCGGTCACCCTGTTTGGATTTTCGTGCCACTTGGTAATACTCTGTGTGATGTCGGCCGCGATGGGCCTGACTGTTGGTTCCACTATGGAGGACTGGAATGACGAACAAGGCCCAGCTGATCGAGGCGCTGTCGGAGCGCCTGGGCGATGACAAGAAGGTGGCTTCGCAGGCCGTGGACGGTCTGGTGGACATCATCATCCGGACGGTCAACAAGGGCGAAAAGGTCAACATCACCGGCTTCGGTGTGTTCGAGAAGCGCGCCCGCGCCGCTCGCACCGCCCGCAACCCGCGCACCGGTGAGGCCGTGAAGGTCAAGAAGACCAACGTGCCCGCGTTCCGCGCCGGGACCACCTTCAAGGACGTCATCTCCGGCTCCAAGAAGCTCCCGAAGGCCACCCCGGTCAAGCGCGCCACCGCCGCTTCGACCGCGACCCGCGCGACCGCCACCAAGGCTGCCGCCGCGGCTCCGGCCAAGGCGACGACGACCCGCACCACGCGGGCCGCTGCCGCGAAGCCGGCCGCGACGACCACGCGGACCCGCGCCACCGCGGCGAAGCCGGCCGCGAAGGCCACCGCCACCAAGGCCACCGCCGCCAAGGCGGCCCCGAAGACCGCGGCGAAGACGACCGCGGCCAAGGCCACCACGGCGAAGGCGACCACCACGCGGGCGAAGACGGCCGCCGCGAAGCCGGCCGCCACCAAGACCGCGGCGGCGAAGAAGACCACCACGACCGCCGCCAAGGCCCCGGCCAAGCGCACCTCGGCGGCCAAGAAGAAGTAGCAGGACTCGGCGTCACCGGAAGGGCCCCGCACCAGCAAGGTGCGGGGCCCTTCGGCATGGAGAAGGCCGAGCGGCGGCACCTTGAGTTGCAGGCAGCAGGCCGCCCTCGACATCGAGAAGTGGCCGCTGCACTTGGGCGGCACGGCGTATTCGTTGACGGCGGCCCGGCAAGGTGTGGCCGCGGCCGTGTCGGCGCTTGGGGCGAGTTCGCGCATACCGGCGCTCCCGGCGCGGCCGCGGCGTGGCCGATCGGCGAGGGCCGGGATCCGTCGTGCACCGGTTCACCGTCCGGCACCTCGGACCCGGCCGCGGAGCATCATTGCGCGTTCTGGGCGAACCACGGGCGCTGAACTGGCCGGCTGGGTTCATTGGGTGAAGTTTCGGGCGCATCGCCCGGTCGTTCGCGGAACGGGGACCTAGACCGCGTCATCAGGCGGAAATGACTTCGCCGGCGGCGAGGACGGTTCCGTCCTCGCCGCCGGCGAGCCGCGCGCCTTGATCTCTCCCCGGTGATCTGACCGCCGCCGGCGTCACTTCCTGGCGGCGGCGACCTTCTTGCGCGGGGCGCGCTTGCGCGGCGTCGCCGCCGGGGCTTCGGTCTCGGCCACCTGGGCCTGCTCGTAGGCCGCGATCACCTCGGACGAAAGGCGGCCGCGCTCGGAGACCTCGTAGCCGTTCGCGTTCGCCCAGGCGCGGATCTGCTGGTTGCGCTCGCGGTCGCTCGTGCTCGTCGTGGTCGACTGGCCCGTCGCGACGCGCACCTTGCGGCCGCCGATGCGCCGGCCGGCCGCGATGTAGCGGGCGAGCTCGTCGCGCAGGGCGGAGGCGTTGGCGTCCGACAGGTCGATTTCGTAGGTGACGCCGTCGAGGCCGAACTGAACGGTCTGGGCAGCGGTGCTGCCGTCGATGTCGTCCAGGATCTCGACGAGGACTTTCTGGGCCACGGGAATGCTCCTCAAGCTGGATGTGCGTCCGGGGAACGTGACGTGTGACAAGTTGCACAATGACCGACGTTCTTGGGTGGAGTGTATCCACCCGGGGATCGGTACGGCAATTTTCCCCGGGGTTCCCGCCATTCGGCAGTCCTGATAGGACGGCACCGCGCCGGTTCGACCATGGCGATCCGGCCCGGCTTTCCCGGACTACGCCCCGGAGGGCGTCGAGCCCTGTTCGCCGTGGTGGTAGGGCGGATCCGTCTGCAGCGCCTCGTCCGCTTTCCCCTCGGCGGGATCCGCGAGGTCCGCTTTCGCGGCGGCTTCCTTGGCCTCTTCGATGTGCTGCCGGGAGCGGGCGAGCTCCGCGTCGGGGTCTTCCTGCTTCTCGTTCGCCGCCATCACAACTCCTTGCCGGACGTCTTCGGGCAATTGCTCACTTCCGGCTACCCGCCGGGGCGGGAGCGCAACCGTCGGCGCGGTGATCGGTTCTTTCGGGTGGCCATTCCGGAAACCGGCGGTTCGATTCTCCGGGGGAGACGCTGAGGGTGGCGCAGCCGGCCGTAGGACGTCTGTGGTGCGAAACGGCACGCCCGCGGCGGCGGAGTGCGTCACGGCGTTCCTGTGGCCCCGGCTCAGCCCACTCCGGCCAGTGGTCCGGAGTGGGGGCGCGTCCTGAATGACCCAGCCCGGTGCGGGTGGCCGGGACCGGTTCCGCGTTCTCCGGCTCGGCGAAGCACTCCGGCCCGGAAACACCGAAGGGCCCCGCACCTGCTGGTGCGGGGCCCTTCCGGTGATGCCGAGGTCTTGCTACTTCTTCTTGGCCGCCGAGGTGCGCTTGGCCGGGGCCTTGGCGGCGGTGGTCTTCTTCGCCGCGGCGGTCTTGGTGGCGGCCGGCTTCGCGGCAGCCGTCTTCGCCCGCGTGGTGGTCGCCTTCGCCGTGGTCTTCGGGGCCGCCTTGGTGGCGGTCGCCCGGGTGGCCGTGGCCTTGGCGGCCGGCTTCGCCGCGGTGGCGCGGGTCCGCGTGGTCGTCGGACGCGTGGTGGCCGGCTTGGCCGCCGCCGCGCGGGTGGTGCGGGTCGTCGTCGCCTTGGCCGGAGCCGCGGCGGCCTTCGTGGCCGTCGCGCGGGTCGTGGCGGCGGCGGTCGCGCGCTTGACCGGAGCGGCCTTGGCCAGCTTCTTCGAGCCGGAGATGACGTCCTTGAACGTCGTGCCGGCGCGGAACGCGGGCACATTGGTCTTCTTGACCTTCACGGCCTCACCGGTACGCGGGTTGCGGGCGGTGCGAGCGGCGCGAGCGCGCTTCTCGAACACCCCGAAGCCGGTGATGTTGACCTTTTCGCCCTTGTTGACCGTCCGGATGATGATGTCCACCAGACCGTCAACGGCCTGCGAAGCCACCTTCTTGTCGCCCAGACGCTCCGACAGCGCCTCGATCAGCTGGGCCTTGTTCGTCATTCCAGTCCTCCATAGTGGAACTAGTCACGGCCCATCTCGGCCGACACTGCACACGGTATTACCAATACCGCACAAAATCCAACCGGGGGTCGAAATATTTCCTTGCGAGGGCGTTGGTTCCGGCTCCTGATGGACCTTCACCAGACGAACCCCGGAATGGAAACCGAACCTCGACCATGGCCCTGAGCAGGCAAAACCCTAGGGCCGAGCCGTCCACAGTGGTCGTCCATATAGGACCCGAGGCCCCTCGGGAGACTTTTTTCGCGACACGCCGGTGCGGAGGCCCCTGACGGGTGGCCGAGGCCCCCCGGGGCGCGATCCCGCGCTGCGACGGGGGTTCCCGGGCCGCCCGGCGGACCCGTCGCCGAGGCCGCCGGGGCGCCCGCGGACGGCCCGCGACGCCGCTTCGCCGTGGAGCCAACGCAGTAACGCCCCGGGCGCCCGGAGCGACCTCTCCGGGGTGCGGCGAGGTCCGTTGCGGCGCAACCGGTGGCGCCCGCGCCGGAAGCACGGTGCGGCGAAAAAGATCTTCCCCGTAGGGTGAACTCACTCGTTCGGCCCATCCCCGACCGCTGGTGACGACTCCGGTGCGCAGCACCCGCAACGCCGTGTTGGGCGCGGGACTGTCGGCCCGGCGAGCTAGTCTGCGGCCGGAGGAAGCGCCGGGTGCGACAGGGAGAACCGTGGACCAGGACACACTCACGACCGTGGTCGGCCGGGTGGCCGGGACCGAGGACTCGACGCCGCTGCAGTTCCACGTGGCCATCGATCCCGAGGCCTACCTGCAGCTCGACGACGTCGTCGTCACCCGGCGGGAACTCCCCGGCCTGGGGGAAGTCACGTCGTTCGGCGTCGTGACGCAGGTGAGCGCCCGGCACGAAGGCGCCAGCTTCGGCAGCGACGTCTTCCTGATCTCCGACGGGGTCCTGCCCGCGCAGGTGCAGGAGATCGCCGAGATCGCCACCACCCGCGTCGAGCCCGAGTGCTACGTGCCGCCGCGGCCGGGGGCCGTCGTCCAGCGCGCCGTGGGGGAGGATCGCGCGCAGGCGCTGTACTTCGACAACATGACCCGCCAGGTGGCGGTCGGCCTGGGGCGGGACGGCGAACCCGTCTACCTCAACATGGACTTCCTCGACGGCACGCGCGGCGCGCACGTCAGCATCAGCGGCGTCTCCGGCGTCGCCACCAAGACGTCGTTCGCGTTGTTCCTGCTGCACTCGATCTTCCGCGGTGGCGCCCTGCCCAACGCCCACAACGCCAAGGCCCTGGTGTTCTCGGTCAAGGGCGAGGACCTGCTGTTCCTCGACACCCCGAACGTCCACCTCGACGAGAAGCTCAAGGCCGAGTACGCCAAGCTCGGCCTGCCCGCGGAGCCCTTCGCCTCCGTCGGGTTCTACGCGCCGCCGACGCCGTCGGACACCACGGGGAAGCCTTACGTCACCGGGCGCACGTCCGGGGTCGGCGCCTTCTGGTGGACCATCGCGGAGTTCTGCGCCAAGGACCTGCTGCCCTACGTCTTCGCCGACGCCGAGGACGAGCGCAACCAGTACACGATGGTCATCCACCAGGTCGCGAACCGGTTGCGGCTCGACAGCGCCCCCGCGGGCCAGGACGGCGCGGCCACCGTCGACGGCGTGCTGTGCCGCACCTACGCCGAGCTCGTCGACGTCATCTGCGACCGCGTCACCGACGAGGAAACCCGCGCGAGCTGGGCGGGTGCCGTCACCGGTGCGGGCACGGTCAACGCGTTCATCCGCCGCTTGCGCTCCAGCCAGCGCGCGCTCAACGGCCTCATCCGCGGCGACCTCACCGACCACGCCGCCCGCAGCCTTTCCACGGAGAACCAGCAGGTGACCGTGGTGGACATCCACAACCTCGTCGAGCGGGCGCAGCGGTTCGTCGTCGGTGTCACGCTCGCCGCGGAGACCGCGCGCAAGGAAGCGGCCGGTCCGGGCGGTCTCCTGTTCACCATGCTGGACGAGCTGAACAAGTACGCGCCGCGCGAAGGCAGCAGCCCGATCAAGGAAGTGCTGCTGGACATCGCCGAGCGCGGCCGGTCCCTCGGCGTCATCCTGATCGGCGCGCAGCAGACGGCCAGCGAGGTCGAGCGCCGCATCGTCAGCAACAGCTCGGTGCGGATCGTCGGGCGCCTCGACGCCGCGGAGGCCTCGCGGCCGGAGTACGGCTTCCTCCCCACCAGCCAGCGGGTCCGCGCGACGCTCGCCACGCCCGGCACGATGTTCGTGAGCCAGCCGGAGATCCCGGTGCCGATCGCCGTCGGCTTCCCGTTCCCGGCCTGGGCCACGCGGCTTTCCGAGGCCGGGAAGGTCCCGACGACGACGGTGGGGTCGAAGAAGTCCGATCCCTTCGCCGGTCTGCCGACGGGCAGCGGCGACCCCTTCGGTGACGACCCGCCGCCGTTCTGAGCCCGCCGCCCGCCATCCGAACGAGAGGACGAAGGGTGAAGTTCCTGCACACCTCCGACTGGCACGTCGGCAAGACGCTCAAGGGCCGCAACCGCCTGGACGAGCAGCGGGCCGTGCTCGGCGAGATCGTCCGGATCGCGCGGGAGCAGGCCTTCGACGCGATCCTCGTCGCGGGCGACCTCTACGAGACGTCGGCGCCGTCGGCCGCCGCGCAGGAGCTCGTGGTCCAGGCGCTGATGGCGTTGCGCGACACCGGCGCCGAGGTCGTCGCGATCGCCGGGAACCACGACCACGCGGCGACGTTCGAGGCGTACCGGCCGCTGCTGCGGAAAGCGGGCATCCACCTCACCGGGAACCCCCGGCCGGTCGCGGACGGCGGGGTCGTGTCGTTCGACGCCCGCTCGACCGGCGAGCGCGTCAACGTCGCCGTGCTGCCGTTCCTTTCCCAGCGCTACGCGGTCCGCGCGGCCGAGCTGCTCGCCGGGACCCCGGCGGACCACGTCGGCGAGTACGACCAGCGCGTGCGCGACATCCTGGAGCACCTCAAGTCCGGGTTCTCCGCCGGCGCGGTGAACCTCGTCATGGCGCACCTGACGGTGACCGGCGGGACGATGGGCGGCGGTGAGCGCGCGGCGCAGTCCATCTTCGAGTACCACGTGCCCGCGACGGCGTTCGGCGCCGACCCGCACTACGTGGCGCTGGGCCACCTGCACCGGCGCCAGTCCCTGCCCGCCGCCTGCCCGGTGCACTACAGCGGTTCGCCGTTCGCGGTGGACTTCGGCGAGCAGGACAACAAGAGCGTGGTCCTGGCGGTCGAGGTGACGCCGTCGACACCCGCGAAGATCACCGAAATCCCGATGACGGCGGGGCGCCGGCTGCGGACCGTCCACGGCACGGTGGCGGAGCTCGTCGGCCGCAAAGAGGAGTTCGGCGAGGACTACCTGCGCGTGTACGTCCGCGAAGCGACCAGGGCCGGGCTGCGCGAGGAGATCCAGGAAGCCCTGCCGAACGCCCTGGAAATCCGCATCGACCCCGAGTTCGCCGCCCCGGTGACGACGGCGGGCGGCGACCGCGCGATCGCGGACCGTTCGCCGGGGGAGCTCTTCGCGTCCTACTGCGAGGAGCGGACGGTCGACGACAAGCGCGTCCAGTCGCTCTTCGCGCGGCTGCACGACGAAGAGACGAGCGGGGTGTGAGATGCGGCCTGTGCTGCTGGAGATGACCGGCTTCGCGTCGTTCCGCGACAAGACCGAAGTCAGCTTCGAGGACACGGACTACTTCGCGCTCGTCGGGCCGACCGGCGCGGGCAAGAGCACCGTGATCGACGCGCTCACCTTCGCCCTCTACGGCTCGGTCGCGCGCTGGGACCACGAAGGGCTCGTCGCGCCCGCGCTCGCCCCGACGGCGAACCGGGCCACCGTGCGGCTGGTGTTCGACGCCGGCGGCACGCGCTACCACGTCGTGCGGGAAGTCCGGCGCGGCGGCGGGAAGAAACCCACGGTCAGCGTGAAGAACGTCCGCCTGGAACGGCTCGCCGACCCGACCGCGCTCGGCGGCCCTGAGGACGACGCCGACCCGGTCGCCGCCGACTCCGAGGTCACCCCGGCCGTCGAACGCCTGCTCGGGTTGACGTTCAAGCACTTCTGCACCTGCGTGGCGCTGCCCCAGGGCGACTTCGCGGAGTTCCTGCACGCGAAGGCCGCCGACCGGCAGAAGATCCTCATCAAGCTGCTGGGCCTGGAGGTCTACGAACGGATCGGCCGCCGCGCCGGGGTCACCGCGGAGCAGCAGAAGCACCGCGCCAAGGTCCTGGAAGAACAGCTCGGCAGCTACGCCGACGCGACCGAGGAAGCCGTCGCCGAGCTGGCCACGAGGATGACCGCCTTGGCGGAGCTGGAAGCGCGGGTGAACGCGGCGCTGCCGGGCCTGAACGACGCGACCCGCGCGCACGACGACGCCCGGCGGCTCGTCACGACCGTCACCGAAGAACTGAGCGTCCTCGACGCGCTGGAACGCCCGGACGGCGTCGAAGACCTGGAAACCCGGCGCCGGGCGGCGGCCGACGCGGCCGCGAACGCGCGGGCCGAACTGGAGCGGGCCGAAAAGGCGGACGAAACGGCCCGCGCCGCCTTGGCCGCCGCGCCCGGCCGGGGCGGGCTGGAGCGGATCCGGGCCGCCCACACGGAACTCGCCGACACGGAGTCGGTGCTGCCTCGCCTGGAAGAAGCGGCGAAAGCGGCGTCGCAGGCCAAAGCCGCCGCGGCGGCTTTGGTGACCGAAGCGGTCTCCGTCGTCGAAGCGGCGAGAAAGACCCGAGACAGCACCGCCCGGGCAGCGGAGGACGCGGCCGCGGAAGCCGCGCGGGCCCGTCAGGAGCGCGACCGGCTGGCCGGGCTGCGGCCGCCGGCGGATCTCGGCGACCTGTCGGCGGATGCGGCGCGGGTGGCGAACCGCACCGCGGCCGCGACCGCCCGGCTGACCGCGGCCGAAGCGGCCGACGCCGGAGCGCGCGCCGCGCTGGCCGCCCAGCCGGACGTCGCGCCGCTCGCCGCCGCCCGTTCGGACGCCCGCACCCTCTACGCGTTGGGTGAGGCGCAACGGAAGGCCGCACCCGAGCAGGCCGCGCGCCGGACGGAACTAGAAACGGCGCGAACCGCCTTCGCCCGGTCCGACGCCGAACTCACCGCGGCGAAGACCGCGCTGACCGAAGCGGAACGATCGGGGCAGGCGCTGGCCCTGCGGGCCGGGCTCGCCGTCGGGCACCCGTGCCCGGTGTGCGAGCAGGAAGTCGCGACGCTGCCGGACGCGGGTGGGCACGCCCACCTGGCCGAGGCCCGTGACCGCCTCGAGCGCGCCGAATCCGGCCGCGCCGCCGCCGAGTCCGCGCTGCGCAAGCTGGAGCGGGCGGTGGACCGCGACGCCGACTCGGCCGTGTCCGCGGCCGCGCAGGCGGAAGAACTGCGCGTCGTGCTCGCCGAGGTCGACGGGCCGCCCGGGTCCGCGGTGCTGCGGCGGCCGGTCGAGGCCTCGTTCTCCGAGCAGGACTTCGCGGACCTCGTCGCCGCCGTGCGCGAGCGGGGCGAGTGGCTGTCGGCGACGATCGACGCCCGCTCCCGCGTCGCCGAAGCCGCCGGTGCCGCGGACGAGGAACTGGCCGCGGCCCGCGCCGAACGCGCGGCGGCGCAGCGGGACGCCGACGTCGTCGAACGATCGGCCGCGGCGGCCCGGGAAGCACTGCGGGCGGCGCGCGACCCGCTCGTCGAGCTCGGCGCGCCCGCGATCGACGGCGACGACGTTCCGGCGGGCTGGCAGCGGCTCATCGCGTGGGCGGCTTCTTCACTGGAGCAGCGGCGGACCGCGCTGGCCGCGCTCGAAGCGGCCGCCGAAGCCGCGGGCAAGGAAGCCGTCGTGGCGGCGGAGGACCTCAAGACCGCCGAGGGGAACGCCGAGCAGCGGCGGACCCGCGCGGTCGACGCGGGCCTGGCCGAGCAGTCGGCGAGCACCGGGTTCGCGACCGCCCGGCGCCGGCACGGTGAACTGGTCACGGCGCTCGCCGGAGCGCCGTCCGCCGAAGTGGTCACCGAGCAGCTCGCGCGCGTCGCGGAACTCGAGCAGGCCGCGAAGGCCGCGGACGGCGACCTGCGGACCGCTCGCGCGACCGCGAAACAGGCGGCCGACGGCCAGGCGAGCATCACGAAGCAGGTCGACGCCGAACGGCAGAAGCTGTCGCGGGCCCGCGATCCCCTCGTCGGCCTAGGGGCGCCGCCGATCAACGGGGAGAGCCTGCTGGACGCGTGGACCGTTTTGACGGACTGGGCGTCGGGACAGGCGAAGGAGCACCGCGAACGGCTGGCCGTCGCGAAGACCGCCGAGAGCGAAACCGCGGAAGCGTTGCGGCTGGCCGGACGCGCGGTCGCCGACGACGTCACCGCGCTCGGGGTCGACCTGCCGGACGGGCCGGTGCGCGACCGCGTCCCGGTCGCCGTCGCCACCGCCCGGGCCCGCGCCGAGGGCGACCACACCGAGCTGAAGCGGCGGGTGGCGCACGTGGCGGGCCTGCACGGCGACATCGCGGCGGCCGAGTCGGAATCCCAGGTCGCGCGGCTGCTCGCGGATCTCCTGCGCTCGGACAAGTTCCCGCGCTGGCTGATCGCCGGCGCGCTCGACACGCTCGTCGCCGAGGCGTCCGCGTCGCTGCTGGAGCTGTCCGGCGGGCAGTTCGAGCTCACCCACGACAAGGGCGACTTCCTGGTGGTGGACCACAACGAGGCCGACGCCCGGCGCCCGGTCAAGACGCTGTCCGGTGGGGAGACGTTCCAGGCGTCGCTCTCGCTGGCCCTCGCGCTTTCGTCCCAGCTCGGGGCGATGGCCGCCGAAGGGGCGACCAAGCTCGAGTCGATCTTCCTCGACGAGGGCTTCGGGACGCTCGACGAGGCGACCCTCGACGTCGTGGCGTCGACTTTGGAGAACCTGTCGGCCACCGGCTCCCGGATGGTCGGGGTGATCACGCACGTGCCGGCGCTGGCCGAGCGCGTGCCGGTGCGGTTCCTCGTCACCCGCGACGGCACCGGCTCGCACATCAGCAGGGAGGGCGCATGACGGCCGTGGCCGGGATGAACTTCAGCATCGACTCGTGGGACCCGGGCTACGGCAGTTCGATGGAGGCCGAGGAGCTGGCGCGGTCCGGAGCCGAGGTCGAGCTCGAGGTCGAGGTGCCGACGGAAGAGTGGGCGCCGATCGACCCGACGCCGGTGTCGCCGCCCGAGGCCATCTTGTTCGTCGACGGCGTCCGCCGGATCGACGCCCGCGTCTGGATCGACGACCCGGCCGGGATGAACTCGGCGTCCATCGGGCTCTGCGCGTCCTACGCGGCCGGGGTGGTGTGCTGCTGTGACGGGCGGGCCCACGTCGTCGCGACCGACGTCCGGCGCGGGGTGTTCACGGTCGCCTCGGAAGCCGGCGACATCCCGACCTCGGCGGGGGTCTACCGGGCGTTCCGCGCCCCGGCCAAGGAGGACAAGCCGCTGGCGGTGGTGCTGTCGTCGGCGTTGCAGGAGCAGCTGGCCGAGGCCGAGCTGGACACGGCCACCGAGGCGCGGAAGGCGATCGCGGGCCACGTCGGCAGCGACCTGCTGGTGGTCGACGGGCCGCTGAGCGGCCGCACGCACCTGCCCCGGGCGGTCGGGTTCATCAAGAGCCACCAGACGACGTACCTGCCGGGTGACCTCAACGCGATGGTCGGCCGGCTCGAGCCGCACCAGCGCACGCCGGTGTTCCTGATGGGCACGACGTGGGTCCGGCATTCGTGGTACCTGCGCCTGCCGTCGGTGGGCGGGCCGCCGTGGTCGGGCGTGGTGCGCGTGGAGGCGGCGCCGCACCTCGGCCGCGAAGAGGTGGCCGGGCTCGCGAACCTGACGCAGTCGGTGCTGGGCCGGTTCGCGTCGGTGGCCTACAAGGATTCACGGGCGCCGCAGAACCTGTACCCGATCGCGGGCCTGGAGCGTGACCTGCGGCATCGGCTGGGGGATCAGCAGTTCGTGTACCGGGCCCTGCGGCTGGCCGCGGCCCGCTGAGCCGCCCGCGGACCGGCCCGGCGGGGCGTACTGCCCGCCGGGCCGGAATCCGCCCACTGGGGTGGGCGGCCCCGGGAGGGCGGCCTGGGGACCGCCCGGCCCGGGTGTCCTTTGTGGAGGGTCAGCGCAGCGAGCCGTCCCCGGTCTGCGGTGCGCCCGTCGGCTTGACCGTGACCTGCGGTTTCGCCGGCTTGGCCGCCTTCGACGTCACCGGCTTCGTGGTGGCCGGCTTCGGGTGGGCCGTCCTGGTCGGCAGCGGGTTCCCCGTGACGGTGAAGGAACCGGTGGCCTTCCGGCCGTCGGTGCACGGGAACGAAGCCTGGTAGGTGCCGGGCCGCTGGACCGCCGTCGTGTACCCGGCGTGCCGGCCCCAGTTGCCGCCCTCGGTCCACCTCAGCGGCTTGGTGAAGCCCGCCGACGTGACCGGTCCGCTCGGCGTGCAGCCCACGTCCCACTCGGCGAACACGACCGCCTGGATCTGCCCGCCCGGCTCGACCTGCTGGGTCAGCGACCACACGACGGCTTGGTCCGCGTGCGCCGGTGCCGCCGATGCGAGCGTGGCCGCGGCCGCCGTCATTAGTCCGATCAGGGTTTTCTGCAGCATGATTCGTCCCCTCTCCTCGTGCTCCCTCCACGCCTGAGCCGGGAAAACGGTTGAGTACCCGAGATTTTCAAGTACGTGAACGACTATCGAGTCTATGTTTCCTGGTCACATATGGGTTAGCTTGTCCGCCGTTGATCCCGTTCGGTGGCTAGGGAGACTCGATGCGCAACGGCCCGCTCGTTCTTGCCGCGGTACTGGGACTGTCGCTCGCGGCCCCCGCCACCGCGGATGCCCAGCCCTGGCGCGACGCCCGCCAGTCGCCCGACCGCCGCGCCGCGGAGCTCGTCGCCGCGATGACGCTCGACGAGAAGATCTCGCAGCTGCACCTGCAGCCCGACGCCGAGCACCAGCGGTTCGTGCCGCCCATTCCCCGGCTGGGCGTGCCCGGCTTCCGGATCGCCAACGGCCCGGCCGGCATGGGCCCCGCCGACGACAAACCGCAGAAGCCGGCGACCGCGCTGCCGGCCACGATGGCGCTGGCCTCGACGTTCGACACCGGCCTCGCGCGCCGCTACGGCCGCCTGATCGGCGACGAAACCCGCGCGCTCGCGCACAACGTCTCCGAGGGCCCGGACATCAACATCGCCCGCGTCCCGCGCAACGGCCGGACGTTCGAGGGCATGGGGGAGGACCCGGTGCTCGTCGGGGCCATGGGCGCCGCCGACATCCGCGGCATCCAGGAGAACGGCACCATCGCCGAGGTCAAGCACTACGCGGCGAACAACCAGGAGACCCAGCGCCAGAGCATCGACGAGCACATCGACGAGCGCACGCTCAACGAGCTCTACCTGCCGCACTTCGAGCAGGCGGTGACCGAAGGCCACGCGGGCTCGGTGATGTGCGCCTACCCGAAGATCAACGGCGTGTTCACGTGCGAAAACCCCGCGTTGCTGCAGGACAAGCTGCGGGACGACTGGGGGTTCAAGGGGTTCGTCCAGTCCGACTGGGGTGCCGCGCACAGCACCGTCGGGTCGGCGAACGCCGGCATGAACCTCGAAATGATCGACGGCACCTGGTACGGCGAGAAGATGAAGCAGGCCGTGCTCGCCGGGCAGGTGAGCGAACAGCGCGTCGGCGAGCTGCTGCTGCCGCGGTTCCGGACGATGTTCGCGTTCGGGCAGTTCGACCACCCGCCGGTGCTGACCCCGCTGCCGACCGCCCAGCACGACACGGCCGCGAAGGACTTCGCCGAACGCGGCATGGTGCTGCTGCGCAACGAACACGCCCAGCTGCCGCTCGACGACCGCGCGGTGCGGTCGATCGCGCTGATCGGGCCGTTCGCGACCAAGGCCAAGACCGGCGGCGGGGGCAGCTCCGCCGTCATCCCGACGTCCACAGTGGACCCGTTGCCCGGGCTCCGGCAGCGGGTTCCGGGCGCCGCGGTGACCCTCGACGACGGCAGCGACCCGGCACGGGCGGCTTCGCTGGCGGGGACTTCCGACGTCGCCGTCGTGATGGTCGGCGACAACGAGGCCGAGGGCAAGGACCGCCCGAGCCTGGCCTTGGACGGCAACCAGGACGCGCTCGTCGCGGCGGTCGCCGCGGCGAACCCGCACACCGTGGTCGTGGTGAAGAGCGGCGGGCCGGTGCTGATGCCGTGGGCGTCGTCGGTGCCCGCGATCCTGCAGGCGTGGTACCCGGGCCAGCAGGACGGCGCCGCGGTGGCGGGCGTGCTGTTCGGCGACGTCAACCCGTCGGCGAAGCTGCCGATCACCTTCCCCGCGGCGGACGCGGACACCCCGGCGAACACGCCGGCGCAGTTCCCGGGCGTCGGCGGGGTCGCGACGTACTCGGAGGGGCTGCAGGTCGGCTACCGGTGGTTCGACGCGCAGGGCCGCGCGCCGCTGTTCCCGTTCGGGCACGGCCTGTCGTACACGACGTTCGCGTTCTCGGGGCTGTCGGTGCGCACCACCGGCGGCGGCGCGACGGCGACGTTCACGGTCCGGAACACGGGCAAGCGGGCGGGCGCCGAGGTGGCGCAGCTGTACCTGGGCTTCCCGGCGGCCGCGGGCGAGCCGCCGCGGCAGCTGAAGGGGTTCTCACGGGTGGAGCTGGCCCCCGGCCAGGCTCAGCGGGTGACGATCGAGCTGGACGCGCGCGACTTTTCGACGTGGGACACGGGCCGCCACGCTTGGCGGCCGGTGAAGGGCGGGTTCACGGTGCAGGTGGGCGACTCGTCGCGGTCGCTGCCGCTGCGGGCGCCCTTCGTGCGGCGCTGAGTCCGGCAAGTCCGGGTTGGCGTGGGTGGGAAACAGGGCTGGGACACTGTTTCCCACCCACGAGCCTCGGTCAGGCCTTGCACCCGGGGGCGACCGCCGCCGCGGCCACCAGCTCCCGGGAGCCCACCAGCGGGGCGACCGGGTCGTACGTGCCGTCCACGTCCTGCTGGGCCTGCTCCAGCGCCTGCACCGCCGGGTCCTGCGAGGCCACGTCGCCCGGCTTCGCGCGGTCCAGCGCCGTCTTCGCGTCGCGGGCGCGATCGCGGGCCGTCGTGAACTTGCCGACGAACGCCTTCCGGACCGTCTCGGCCAGCGGCACGGGGGCCGCCGGGAGCGCCGTCAGCCGGTCGACCACCTCGCCCGTGCGATCGGCGATGCCACCCAGCTCCTCGCTGAGCGCCTTCTGCGCTTCCTCGACCGAGTTCGGCGCGGCCGTCCCCGGCGCCGCCTCCTCGTTGGTGCGCTTCCGGTAGCCGTGGACGGCGGAGCAGAAGCCGTCCAGCCAGTCGAGCGTCGCCGGGTCGGCCGACGGTGCCGTGGCGGGCGTGGGCGGGGCCGTCACCGTCACGGTCGGTGCGGCCGCACGCGGCTCCGAACACGCGGCCAGCAGCAGGCAGGCGCCGAGCAGTCCCGGGACGATCTTCATGGCTTCCCCTCGCGATGACCCTTTGCGGGTACACGCGCGAGCCGGCCCGGCGGTTGCCTCAGGCCGCGGCGAGAGTCCCGCCCAGCGCGAGCCGGCCGTCGTCGGTCAGCTCCGCGCGCGTCCACTGCCCGACGGCCGGGACCGGCCCCCGCGCCGGCCGGATCAACCCGGCCCGCGCCAGGTCGTGCGCCGTCGCCTGGTCGCAGCACGGCAGCCCGTCGACCCGCAGGTCCGGCTCGCAGCTGCAGGTCAGCTCGGCCCGGCCCGCCCCGACGGCCCGCAGCATCGCCAGTGCCCTTCTGTTCAACATCGTCGTTCCCCCTCCGTGGTGCTGTCCTGAAGGAGACGTGACCGCCCTCACCGAATACGCGGTTTTCGCGAGGTTCCCCCGAACGGTGCACCATGACCCCATGACGAATTCGATCGGCGACCCGGCGGTGCGCGCGTTCATCGACGCACTGAACGCGGGCGACCGCACAGCGTTCCAGGCCGCGCTCACCCCGGACGCGACGATGTCGGACGACGGCACGGACCGCGATCTGGCGGAATGGACGGAAAAAGAAATCTTCTCCAGCCAGGGCCGGCTCGAGGTGGAGACCGCGGAGGACGAGGGGAGGAAGTTCGTCGCGAACTACTCGAACTCGACGTGGGGCGCGATGCGGACGCGGTGGGCGTTCACCGTTCGCGACGGCAAGGTGGCGCGCTTCGAGACGGGCCAAGCCTGAGCCGCGCGGTGAACGACTTTTTCACCGCGCCGGATCGCCGGGGTGGGCGACGTCATGAACGACTCTTTCATGACGTCCAGCGTCATGAACGACCCTTTCATGACATCCCGCCCAGCGAACGCGACTTTGCCGGGGCCTTCGGCGCCGGACGTGGTGAACGACTCGTTCATGACCACGGTGTGACTCGTGGGGCGGGAGTTACAGGCGTTCCTGCAACGCGTCCGCCGCCGCCAGCAGGTCGGCCGCCCAGCGGGCGCCCGGCTTGCGGCCGATGCGCTCGATCGGGCCCGACACCGACACCGCCGCCACGACCGTGCCCGCCGAATCGCGGACCGGCGCCGAAATGCTGGCCACGCCGGGCTCGCGTTCGGCCACGCTCTGCGCCCAGCCGCGGCGGCGCACCTCCAGCAGCGTGCGCTCGCCGAAGACCGCGTCCGCCAGGATCGTGCGCTGCGTGTGCGGATCCGCCCACGCCGCCAGCACCTTCGCGCCGGAGCCCGCCGTCATCGGCAGCCGCGAGCCCACCGGGACGGTGTCGCGCAGGCCACTCGGCGGCTCCGCCGTCGCGACGCACACGCGCTGCACGCCGTCGCGGCGGTAGAGCTGCACGCTTTCGCCCGTGACGTCCCGCAGTTTCGGCAGCACCACGCCCGCCGCGTCGAGCAGCGGGTCCGTCGAACCGCCGGCCAGCTCGGCCAGTGCCGTACCGGGACGCCAGCGGCCGTCCGGACCCCGGCGCAGCAGCCGGTGCACCTCGAGCCCGACCGCGAGCCGGTGCGCGGTGGCCCGGGGCAGGCCCGTCCGCGTGCACAGTTCCGCGAGGCCGCAGGGGTCGTCCGCGACCGCCTGGAGAACGGCCACTGCTTTGTCCAGTACTCCGATACCGCTATGCTGTCCCACGAACCGATACTAGCGTCCCGCAGTTTGGGAAGTCCAGTATCTGGGAAAACCCTGAACTCGAGCTGCGCCCCTCCTTCGCGGCTCGCATTGGCCCCCTGCGGTGCGCGCCCGAGTTCCGACGTCGAACCGTGGAAGGAGCCGGAGATGACCAGCCCGACCGGCAAGGCCCGCACACTGGCGGAGAAGGTGTGGGAAAGCCACCTCGTGCGCCGAGGCGAAGGCGCCGAACCGGACCTCCTCTACATCGATCTCCACCTGCTGCACGAAGTGACCAGCCCGCAGGCCTTCGACGGCCTCCGCCTGGCCGGGCGGCCGCTGCGCCGCCCCGACCTGACCATCGCGACCGAGGACCACAACGTCCCGACCGTCGACATCGAGCTCCCCATCGCCGATCCGGTCTCGCGCACCCAGGTCGACACCCTTCGCCGCAACTGCAAGGAGTTCGGCGTCCGGCTGCACCCGATGGGCGACGCCGAGCAGGGCATCGTGCACGTCATCGGCCCGCAGCTCGGCCTGACCCAGCCCGGGATGACCGTGGTCTGCGGCGACAGCCACACCTCCACGCACGGCGCGTTCGGCGGCATCGCCTTCGGCATCGGCACGTCCGAGGTCGAGCACGTCATGGCGACGCAGACGCTGCCGCTGCAGCGGTTCAAGACCATGGCGATCACGGTCGACGGCGAGCTGCGCCCCGGCGTCACGGCGAAGGACATCATCCTCGCGGTGATCGCCAAGATCGGCACCGGCGGCGGCCAGGGCTACATCCTGGAGTACCGCGGCAAGGCCATCGAAGCGCTGTCGATGGAAGCCCGGATGACCGTCTGCAACATGTCGATCGAGGCCGGCGCCCGCGCCGGGATGATCGCCCCGGACGAGACGACGTTCGCGTACCTGAAGGGCCGCCCGCACGCGCCGAGCGGCGCCGACTGGGACGCGGCGGTCGAGAACTGGCGGCAGTTGCGCACCGACGACGGCGCCGAGTTCGACGCCGAGGTGCACCTCGACGCGAGCGCGCTGACGCCGTTCGTGACCTGGGGCACCAACCCCGGCCAGGGCCTCCCGCTGGGCGCCGACGTGCCCGACCCGGAGCAGATCCCGGACGAGAACGACCGCATCGCCGCTGAAAAGGCCCTGTCCTACATGGACTTGAAGCCCGGGACCCCGCTGCGGGAGATCTCGGTGGACACCGTCTTCCTCGGCTCCTGCACCAACGGCCGGATCGAGGACCTGCGGGCCGCGGCCGAGGTGTTGCGCGGGCGGAAGGTGGCGGACTCGGTCCGCATGCTGGTGGTTCCCGGCTCCATGCGCGTGCGCAAGGCCGCCGAGGAAGAGGGCCTCGACGAGGTCTTCACCGCCGCGGGCGCCGAGTGGCGCCAGGCCGGCTGCTCGATGTGCCTGGGTATGAACCCGGACCAGCTCAAGCCGGGCGAGCGCAGCGCGTCGACGTCGAACCGCAACTTCGAGGGCCGGCAGGGCAAGGGCGGGCGGACGCACCTCGTCTCGCCGCTCGTGGCCGCCGCCACCGCCGTCCGGGGCACGCTGTCGTCGCCGGAAGACCTGCTGACCGCCGCCCGCTGACCCGCTGCCGACCTCCTGAGAGGAGCTCCCACCATGGAACCGTTCACCCAGCACACCGGCATCGGCGTCCCGCTGCGCCGGTCCAACGTGGACACCGACCAGATCATCCCGGCGGTCTACCTCAAGCGGGTGACCCGCACCGGCTTCGAGGACGGCCTGTTCGCCGCCTGGCGCGGTGACCAGGACTTCATCCTCAACTCCGAGCCGTTCTCCCGCGGCAGCGTGCTCGTCGCGGGGCCGGACTTCGGCACCGGCTCGTCCCGCGAGCACGCCGTCTGGGCGCTGATGGACTACGGCTTCCGGGTCGTCATCTCCGCCCGGTTCGCCGACATCTTCCGCGGCAACTCCGGCAAGGGCGGCCTGGTGGCC
The DNA here is from genome assembly GCA_049998055.1 of Amycolatopsis sp. cmx-4-37. GTDB lineage: Bacteria > Actinomycetota > Actinomycetes > Mycobacteriales > Pseudonocardiaceae > Amycolatopsis. The sequence goes on from JAEBEK010000002.1 coordinate 558,380, forward strand.
GCGCAGTGCGAGCAGCACGACGTCGAGCTGCTCTGGAAGCTGCTCGAAAACGAGCCCGGCACCGAGGTCACGGTCGACCTCGAGACCAAGACCGTGCGGGCCAAGGACTTCACCGCGCCCTTCCAGATCGACGACTACGTCCGCTGGCGGCTGCTCGAAGGCCTCGACGACATCGCTCTCACGTTGCGCCATGCCGGTGAGATCGACGGCTTCGAGGCGACCCGCCCGTCCTGGAAGCCGACGACCACCTCGGTCGCCGCCGGCTAGCGCTCTTCGGGGCGGAATCCATTGCGCTACCGGGGATTCCGCCCTCGTGCGGGTCGGCCGCGATACCACACCGAACGGCCCTCGCGGGGTGCTCCCGCGAGGCGGAACCCGCCCCGGGGCAAGGGAAAGATTCCGCGTGCCGTTTGGAATTTGTGCTGCCTTGGTAATACCGTGTCGCTAGTCGGCCCGACGTGGCCGTGGACGAGTACTTCCTTCTTGGAGGACTGGTATGGCCAACAAGGCCCAGCTGATCGAGGCGCTGACGGAGCGCCTGGGCGACAAGAAGGCCGCTTCCGAGGCGGTCGACGGTCTGGTCGACATCATCATCCGGACGGTCAACAAGGGTGAAAAGGTCAACATCACCGGCTTCGGGGTGTTCGAGAAGCGTGCTCGCGCGGCGCGGACGGCCCGGAACCCGCGTACCGGCGAGGCCGTGAAGGTCAAGAAGACCAACGTGCCCGCGTTCCGCGCCGGGACCACCTTCAAGGACGTCATTTCCGGCGCGAAGAAGCTGGCCAAGGCGGCGCCGGTCAAGCGTGCGGCCGCGGGCACCCGCGCATCCACGACGACGCGCGCGACGACGCCCCGAGCGGCCGCGGCCAAGCCGGCCACCGCCCGCGCGACGGCATCGCGGACCCGCGCGACGGCGGCGAAGCCGGCAACGACAACGCGCGCGACGGCGGCGAAGGCAGCCCCGAAGACGACCACGACGCGGGCCAAGGCGGCCCCGAAGCCGACGACGGCGGCGAAGTCGACGGCGGCAAAGCCGACGACAGCGGCGAAGTCCACGACGGCCCGCAAGACGACGGCCGCGAAGACCACGACGGCCCGCAAGACGACGGCCGCCAAGGCACCCGCCAGGCGGACCACGGCGGCGAAGAAGAGCTGACCGCCCGAAACTGTCGGACCCCTGCGGTAACGTGAAATCCGGGGGTCCCCAGGGGGGTTACCCTCGCTGGGCGCGTGACTTTTCCGGTAGGGCCCCGCGCCGACGTGCGCGGGGCCCTACCGCGTTTCCGGGCCCGATGGGGAAAGCGGACCGTGGTACGCGAGGAGCCGGCTCACGTCCCCAAGAAGTCGACTTGCGTACCCAGAGGCTCGGCTCGCGTACCTGGAAAGTCGGTTCGCGCGCCCGGACGGTCGGCTCGCGTACCTGGGGAGTCGACTCGCGTACCCAGAGGGTCGGCTTGCGTACCTGGGAAGTCGGCTTGCGTACCTAGGGAGTCGGCTCGCGTGCTCGGAGTCGGCTCGTGAACCGACCCTGCAGGTACGTGAGCCGACTCTGCGGGTACGTGAGCCGACTGTCTGGGTACGCGAGCCGACCCCTCGGGTACGGGACCGGCGGCGCAAAGACCGTGCGCCCCTTTCGTGTCCTCCCGCGTTACCCACTGCCAAGATCGGCCGTCCGAACGGGACCGGTGCACCACCTGCTCGGAGCACCCGATCGCCCCGGGACCGGTTCCGCCCAATTTCGCAAAGTTGCTTGAGCGCCCGGCCGAGTGATGCCACGCTGCCTTCCTCGGGGTCCGCGTCCGGCGGGTGCCCGGCGGCGCGCGAACCTGGGGGCGACCACCATCGAGATCCGGCTGCTCGGCCCGTTCCAGGTGCTCGTCGGCGGTTCGCCGGTCGTGCTGACCAGTTCCCGGCAGCGCGCGCTGCTCGCGACACTGGCCCTGTCCGCGGGCCGCCTGGTGTCGATCGACGCTCTCGCCCGCGGTGTCTGGGGCGAAGCGCCGCCCGCGCACATCCGCGGCAGCCTCCAGACCTACGTCATGCGCCTGCGCCGGCTGTGCGGCGAAGACACCGTCGTCACCGAACCGGACGGGTACCGGCTGGTCGTCGACCCGTCCCGGGTGGACGCGCTGCGCTTCCTCCGCACCCTCGACCAGGCCGCCGCCGCGACGGAACCCGCCCGTCGCCGGAGGCTGCTCACCGCCGGGCTCGCGGCCTGGGGCGGCGCGCCCCTCGAAGGCGTCGGTTCCCCCGCGCTCGCGGCGGAATGGGGCCCGCTGCTGACCGAGCGGTACCTCTTCGCCGTCGAACAGCGCATCGACCTCGACGCCGGGCTCGTCCCCGACGCCCGGCTCGTCGCCGAGCTCACCGACCTCGTCGCGCAGCACCCGCTGCGAGAATCGTTGTGGGAACGGCTGGTCCGCGTCCTGGCCCGGTCCGGCCGCCGCGCCGAAGCGCTGGCCCGCTACGCCGGGCTTCGCTCGCTGCTGGCCGACGAGCTGGGCGTCGAGCCGGGAGAGGACCTGCGCAGCCTGCACGCCGAGCTGCTCGCCGCCGACACCGAGCCGACTGTGCACACCGTGCCGCGGCAGCTGCCCTTCGACGTCGCCGGGTTCACCGGCCGTGGCCCCGAACTCGCCGAGCTGGACCGCCTCCCGCCCGGCGGCGCGTCCGGCATCGTCGTCATCGAAGGCACCGCCGGCGTCGGGAAGACGTCGCTGGCCGTGCACTGGTCGCACCGCGTCCGCGACCGCTTCCCCGGCGGCCAGCTGTTCCTCGACCTGCGCGGGCACTCCGCGGACACGCCGGTCACCCCGGACGCCGCCCTGGCCGGCTTCCTGCGCGCCCTCGGCGAGCCGGCCGAGACCCTGCCTTCCACAGTGGAGGAACGCTCGGCGCTCCTGCGCAGCCGGCTGGCCGGCAGCCGGACGCTGATGCTGCTCGACAACGCGCGCGACGCCGACCAGGTCCGTCCGCTCCTGCCCGGCCCCGGCAACCTCGTCGTCGTGACCAGCCGCAACCAGCTGCGGGGCGTCGTCGCGCGCGACGGCGCCCGCCGGATCGCCTTGCGCTCCTTCGACGACCAGGACGCCACGGCGCTGCTCGCCGGCAGCGTCGGGCCGCAGCGCCTCGCCGCCGAACCCGCCGCCGTCGCCGAGCTCGTCGAGCTCTGCGGCCGGCTCCCGCTGGCGCTGGCCCTCGCGGGAGAACGCGCGTCGCGGTTCTCCGGCGTCTCGCTCGCGGGGATCGTCGAAGAGCTGCGCGACCAGCGGCTGCGGCTCGACACGCTGCGCGACCCGCAGGACGCCGGCACCGACCTGCGGGCCGCGTTCTCGTGGTCGTACAAGGCGTTGCGCCCGGCCGCGGCGCGCTTCTTCCGGCTGCTGGGCCTGCACCCCGGCCACGGCTTCAGCCTGTCCTCGGCCGCCGCACTGGCCGGGGCGGACCTGCGGGAGGCCCGCGAGCTCGCCGACCAGCTCGCCGCCACGCACCTGCTCAACCAGCCCGGCACCGACCGCTACCAGTTCCACGACCTCCTGCGCGTCTACGCCGCCGAGCTCGTCGAAACCGAGACGACGGCGGCCGAACGCGCGCAGGCGCGGCGGCGGCTCCTCGACTGGTACCTCGCGAGCGTCGCCGAAGCGACCAAGCTCGTCCGCCCCGACCTGCTCACCGACGACATCACCCTCGACCCCGCCCCGGTGCCCGCCATCCGGTTCACCCAGCACGAACAGACGATCGCCTGGTACACGACCGAACGCACGGCCCTCACCGCGCTCGTCGACGTCGCCGCCGAGAACGGCTTCACCGCCCACGCCTGGAAGCTCGCGTGGCTGCTGCGCGGGTTCTTCGCCGAACGCCACGACCGCGGCGACTGGATCACGACGGCCAGCGCGGCCGTCACCGCCACCCGTGACGCCGGCGACAACATCGGCCTGCAGTACAGCGCCAACAACCTCGGCTCGGCCTACCTGCGCACCCTCCAGCCCGACAAGGCGCTCGAAGCCCTGGAGGAAGCACGCGCGGCGTCCGAGGCCGGCGAGGGAACCGCCCTGGCGGTGGCGATTCTGTCCAACCTTTCCGGCGCTTACTACGTCCGGGCCGAGTACGCCGAAGCCGAGCGCTACGCCCTCCAGGCGGTTCGTCTCGCGCGCGACCACGGCCAGCGGACGTTCGTGCCGCACGCCCTCCTCAACGTCAGCGCCAGCCGAATCGGCCTGCGCGACTACGACAACGCCGCCGAAGCCGCGCAGGCCGCGCACCAGGCCTTCGCCGACCTGGGCGACCGCTACCACGCGGCGCTGGCGCTGGGAAACGTCGCCGAAGCGCTGGAAGGGGCCGGGCGACAGGCCGAAGCGGAGAAGGCCGGCCTGGAGGCGCTCGCCGAGTTGAAGGAGCTGAACGCCGACTACGGCACCATCGACGTCCGGATCACCCTCGGCCGCCTCAAGCTCCGCACCGGCCGGAACGAGGAGGCGCGGGCGCAGTGGGCCGAGGCGCTGACCGTCTGCCAGCGCCTCGGCGACCCCCGCATGCCGGAGATCCGAGCCCTGCTGGCGACGGTGCCGGCAGCCGGGCCCCCGTCCCGGGATGCGCCGTACCCCTAGCCCGGCGCAGCCCAGCGGGACCCGTACCCAGTACACCAAGATCTACTGTCACCGCACTGTCGCGGGACGCGGCGGGCGCTCAGCGGTGGCTGGGGGAAGGGGCAGGCAGGGCGCTGGGGTGGTAGTCGGCCGCGAGCAGCACCGGGCCGTCTTCGGTCGTCGGCGCGCGGAACGACAACACCCAGAACGAGCCCTTCTTGCTCGGCACCACGCCGCCGCGCGCCGCCGGGAGCTCCACGCCGTCGCGGTCGGCCAGCGCGCTGACCAGGTCCGGGATCACGCCGCCCTGGCTGCACACCACCGGCGTCCCGCCGTCGCCCGCGACCGCCAGCAGCCGCGCGACGCCCAGCACCGGATCCGGCCAGTAGCCCTCTTCCGACAGCAGCGGCTCGTGCCGCACCTCGACGCCGGTGTCGTCGGCGACGCCGTGCACCGTCTGCACGCACCGCAGCCGCGGCGCCGACAGCACCCGGTCCGGCCGGTAGAGCGCCAGCACCCGCCGCAACGCCGACGCCTGCCGCAGGCCCGCCTCCGACAACGGCCGGAGGTCGTCGTCGCCGTTCCACTCGTCGCGCTTGCCCGCCTTCGCGTGCCGCACCAGCACCAGCGTCGTCAGGCCCGCCGGCACCGCGCAGAACGCGCGCAGCACGCGCACGTCTTCCGGCCGCGTCAGCAGCTTTTCCGCCGCCGACGGGTCGAGCCAGCGCAGCTCGTCGACCTCGTCGTTCTCGGAGAAACCGCCAGACACCGCTTCGGCGCTGAAGTAGTCGACCGTCTTCGGGACCATCCCGGCGCCGTGGCGCGCGGGCACCGGGTAGGACGTGCGGGCCAGGTACCGGCCCAGGACCGCGTCGAAGCCGGTCTCTTCCTTCACTTCCCGCACGGCGGCCTCGGCGGTCGTCTCGCCGGGGTCGAGCTTTCCCTTGGGCAACGACCAGTCGTCGTACCGCGGGCGGTGCACCAAGGCGACTTCGGTCGCCTTTCCGGCGACGCGCCACAGCACCGCGCCGGCCGCCCGTACCTCCTGGGTCATCCGGCGGCCCCGTGCAGCTTCGCCAGCTCCAGCTGGTGATCGCGCACCCGCGAGCCGTCCGCCGGGAACGGCGACCACTCGCCGCTCGCGGTCAGCACCCAGCACCGCGTCGCCGGATCGAGCGCCGAGTCGAAGATGTTGTCGAGCTGCCCGGTCAGCTTCGGGTCCTTGACGCGCACCAGCGCCTCGATCCGCCGGTCCAGGTTCCGGTGCATCATGTCCGCGCTGCCGATCCAGTGCGTGCCGCCGGCGCGGAAGTGGAAGATCCGCGAGTGCTCCAGGAACCGGCCGAGGATCGACCGGACGTGGATGTTCTCGGAGAGCCCCTCGACGCCGGGTTTCAGCGTGCAGATCCCGCGCACCACGATCTCGACCGGCACGCCGGCCTGCGAGGCGTGGTAGAGCGCGTCGATGATCTGCTCGTCGACCAGCGAGTTGCACTTGATCCGGATGCCGGCGTTCTGCCCGGCCCGCGCGAGCTCGATCTCCTCGCCGATCGCACGCACGATGCCGCGGCGGATGCCGTGCGGCGACGTGAGGATCGTCCGGTAGGTGTCCTGGCGGGAGTAGCCGGTCAGCACGTTGAACAGGTCGGTGACGTCGGCGCCGATGCTCGGGTCGGCGGTGAACAGGCCGATGTCCTCGTAGAGCCGCGCGGTCTTCGGGTTGTAGTTGCCGGTGCCGATGTGGCAGTAGCGGCGGATGGTCGAGCCCTCCTGGCGCACGATCATCGACACCTTGCAGTGCGTCTTCAGCCCGACCAGGCCGTACACGACGTGGACGCCCGCGCGCTCCAGTGTCCGCGCCCAGGTGATGTTCGCCTGCTCGTCGAACCGCGCCTTGATCTCGACCAGCGCGACGACCTGCTTGCCCGCCTCCGCGGCGTCGATCAGCGCGTCGACGATCGGCGAGTCGCCCGACGTCCGGTACAGCGTCTGCTTGATCGCCAGGACCTTCGAGTCGGCCGCCGCCTGCTCGATGAACCGCTGGACGCTCGTGGAGAACGAGTCGTACGGGTGGTGCACCAGCACGTCACCCTCGCGCAGCGTCGCGAAGACGCTCTTCGGCGTCTCGCGCTCGCCGAACGCCGGGTGCGTCGCCGGCACGAACGGCCGGTCCTTCAGCTCCTTGCGGTCCACTCCGGACAGCTGGTGCAGGCAGGTCAGGTCGAGCAGGCCGGGCACCTCGACGACGTCAGCCGGGTCGACGTCCAGCTCACGCAGCAGCAGCTCGAGCATGTGCTCGCTCATGTCCTGCGCGACCTCGAGGCGCACCGGCGGGCCGAACCGGCGCTGCGCCAGCTCGCGCTCGAGCGCCTGCAGGAGGTCTTCGTCGCGGTCTTCGTCGACCTCGAAGTCGGCGTTGCGGGTGACGCGGAAGACGTGGTGCTCGGTGACGTCCATCCCGGTGAACAGCTCGCCGAGGTGCGCGGCGATGAGCTCTTCGAGGGGCAGGAACGTCGCCGTCCGGCTGGTCCGCTCGGTCTCGACGCGCATCAGGCGCGCGACGTTGCTCGGCACCTTCACCCGGGCGAAGCGCTCGGTGCCGCCCTCCGGGTCGCGGACCGTGACCGCGAGGTTGAGCGAAAGACCCGAGATGTACGGGAAGGGGTGCGCCGGGTCGACGGCCAGCGGCGTCAGCACCGGGAAGATCTGCTCGGAGAAGTAGCTGGAGAGCCGGAGCTGGTCGGCGCCGGAGAGGTCGGCCCAGCCGACGATCAGGATGTCGTGCTCGGCCAGCTGGGGGCGCAGGTGCTTCTCGAACGCGCCGGTCTGCCGCTCGACCAGGTCCTGGTTGCGCTTGGCGATGTAGTCGAGCTGCTCGCGCGGGGTGAGCCCGTCCGCGCTGCGCACCAGCAGGCCGGTCTCGTCGCGGCGCTTCAGGCCGGCGACGCGGACCATGTAGAACTCGTCCAGATTGGACGCGAAGATCGCGAGGAACTTCGTGCGTTCGAGCAGCGGCTGCGACTCGTCCTCGGCCAGCGCGAGCACGCGGGCGTTGAAGTCCTGCCACGAGAGCTCGCGGTTGAAGTACCGGTCGTCCGGCAGCGTCTCGGTGGCCGTCGGGGCGGTCGCGGTGACCGCGGGCGGCGCCGACGGGACGGCGCGGAACTCCTCGGCGCCGCGCGGGTTGCCCTGCGCGGAGCTGCGGCGCCGGTTAGACGCCGGGGTGACGGCCGCGGAAGTCGTCTTGCGGGTTCTCGCCTTGCCGGCGGTGGCACGGGCGGCGGTGTCGCGCGCGGTGGATTTCGACGGGACCTTCTTGGCCGTGGTGTTCGCCCGGGGGGTGGACTTCTTCGCCGTCTCCGAAGATTCGTTCGCCGGGTTCCGTCGCCTCCGCGGTGCGGGCGTGCCGCCGTCTTCTGTGCTCACGGCCTCCATTCTTCACTAAGCCACGCGGAATTGCGCAGGCCGCGGTGAAGGTCAGGTGAACAGCTCCGCGCGGGGTTTGCCGAGGCGGGCCGCGGTGTGTTTCCCGACACCCAGGCCGCGGACGTGGGCGAGGTCTTCGGGGGTGTCGACGTCGCTGCGCAGGCTGGGGAGTTCTGCTTGCAGCGAGACGGCCCCGGAGGCGGCGTGTTCCCGCGCCGAGCCCGGGCCGAAGTGCGGGTCGAGGGCGGCGCCGGGGGCGGACAGCAGGAGGGTGGTGCCGGTGCCCTGGCGGTCGGCGACGAAGGCTCGTTTCCCCGCGGCTTCGGCGAGGGCGTCGGCCAGGTCGCCGGCGCGCAGCGCGGGGAGGTCGGCCTGGAGGGCGCCGACGATCGCTCGTGGGTCGTCCCTCCGGAGGAGCTCGGCACCGTGGCGGAAGGCGGCGTTGAGGGTTTTTTCCCCGGGTTCCGGGACGATCTCGACCCCGAGCTGCGCGAGTTCGGCGACGGCGGCCGGATCGGCGGCGACGAGCAGGACGCGCCGGACATGGCCGCTCGAGGCCACGGCGGCGAGGGTGTCGGCGGCGAGGGCGAGGACGAGCCCGGGGTGGTGTTCGGCCTCGACGGCGCCACGCAGCCGCGACTTGCCGTCGCGGGGGTGTTTCATCGGCACGACCAGGTCCACGTCCACGTGTCCATCTTTACCCGAAACGGCGAGCGGGCGTCGGCGGGAGAGGCGAGTTGTCCACAGGCGACGGGGGTTGTGGACAAGTCGGGGGTTGGGGTGGCTTTCGGGCAGGTTGTCGTCGGGCGGGGGCGGTAGCTTCGAGGCGGGTTGGTCCTCGGGGAGGGTGGTTCCCCCTGGGAGGGCGGGCGCTGTGGGCGGGGCGGGGCTGGGCAGCCGGGCTGGACGGCTGGATCTTGGTGGCCGGGCTGGGGACGGTGGGGCCTGGGGTTGGCTGAGCTGGGGAACGGCGAGTCTGGGTGGCCGAGTCGGGAGGCGGCGAGTCTGGTCGGCCGAGCTGGGGGGCGGCGAGTCTGGGTGGCCGAGTCGGGAGGCGGCGAGTCTGGTCGGCCGAGCTGGGGACGGTGGGGTCTTGGGTGGCCGAGCTGGGGTCGGCGAGTCTCGGGCTCCCGAGCCGGGAGGCGGCAAGTCTGGGCGGCCGAGCTGGGACGTGGCGAGTCTTGGGCCCCCGAGCCGGGAGGCGGCGAGTCGGTGGCCCACCCAGGACGTGGCCGGGTGGGCCACCCAGACAGCCGAGCGGGCCGGCCACGGCCTCGGCGAGCTGCCGATCTTCCGCCGAAGGCACCCTCCCTGGACCGCCCTCACCCCGGCGCGGCAGGATCTGAGGCGGACTTGACGCGTGGAGGAGGAGATCGTGGCCCGGCGTGAGAAGGGTGGCTTCTGGGTGGGGTTGGCCGCCGCCGTGTTCTACCCGCTCACCGCGATCGCGCGGCGGGTCTACGTCGGGGACGAAAAGGTGCCGCGGGAAGGGCCGGCCCTGCTCGTCCTGAACCACGTCTCGCACCTCGATCCCGTCGTCGACGCCGTGTTCGTGCACCGGGCGAAGCGCGTGCCCCGCTTCCTCGGCAAGGAGAGCCTGACCCGGACCCCGGTCTTCGGGAAGGTCTTCGTCGGTTCGGGGCAGATCCCGGTTTCGCGCGGCTCGGCCGCCGCCGGGGACAGCCTCAAAGCCGCGCACCAGGCCCTCCAAGAGGGCAAGGTCGTCGTCATCTACCCCGAGGGCACCATCACCAAGGACCCGGCCGGCTGGCCCAAGGAGTCCTTCACCGGCGCCGCCCGGCTCGCGCTGCAGAACGACGTCCCGGTGATCCCCATCGCCCGCTGGGGCACCAACCAGCTCTTCAACGGCTACACCAAGAAGTTCAAGCCGTTCCCTCGCAAGACCATCACGCACAAGGTCGGCGACCCGCTCGACCTCTCGGCCTACCGCGAAGGCAGCGCGCGCAGCGCGTCGAAGCTGCGGGAGGTCACCAAGGTGATGATGGACGACGTCACCCGCCTGCTCGGCGAGATCCGCCACGAGGAACCGCCGTCGGCGAAGCCGGGGGACCCCGCCTGATGCGCGCCGACGTCCAGCGGGTCACCGTGCTCGGGGCCGGCTCGTGGGGTACCGCCTTCGCGAAGGTGCTCGGCGACGCCGGCCGCGACGTCACCATGTGGGCGCGCCGCGAGCAGGTCGCCGAAGACATCCGCGAGCGGCACGTCAACAGCGCGTACCTGCCCGGCGTCGGCCTGCCGGAGACCATCACCGCCACCAGCGATCCGGCGAAGGCCCTCGAAGGAGCCCAGGCCGTCGTGCTGGCCGTCCCCAGTCAGAGCCTGCGGGCGAACCTTTCGGAGTGGCGCCCGCTGCTGCCGCCCGACGCGATCCTCGTCAGCCTGGCCAAGGGCGTCGAGCTCGGCACGCTCAAGCGGATGAGCGAGGTGATCGGCGAGATCGTCGGGATCGACCCCGGCGAGGTCGTGGTCGTCACCGGGCCGAACCTGGCCAAGGAGATCGCCGCCGGGCAGCCGTCCGCGTCGGTGCTGGCCTGCGCCGACCACGAGCGCGCCGTCGCGGTCCAGCGCGCCTGCGCCAACTCCTACTTCCGCCCCTACACGAACACCGACGTCGTCGGCTGCGAGCTCGGCGGGGCGTGCAAGAACGTCATCGCGCTCAGCACCGGGATGGCCGCGGGCCTCGGCCTCGGCACCAACACGATGGCGACGCTCATCACCCGCGGCCTCGCCGAGATGGCCCGTCTCGGCGCGAAGCTGGGCGCCGACCCGCTGACGTTCGCCGGGCTCGCCGGCGTCGGCGACCTGGTCGCGACGTGCTCGTCGCCGCTGTCGCGCAACCGGACGTTCGGCGAGCGCCTCGGCCGCGGCGAGACCCTCGAACAAGCGCAGGCGGCGGGCGGGGGACAGGTCGCCGAGGGCGTCATGTCGTGCTCGTCGATCCGGGCGCTCGCCTCGAGCCTGGGTGTCGACATGCCGATCACCGACGCGATGCACCGCGTGTGCCACGAGGGTGTCGACCCGCGGCAGGCCGGGGCCGAGCTGCTGGGCCGCTCGCAGAAGCACGAGTGGTCCTGATCCTCCCGGCAGGTGAGACGTCTTGACCGGACCGAGGTCGTACGGAACGCTGAGCGCCATGTTCGCGTGCGAGATGACTGAGCCGCGGGGCCTTCTGGGTCTCGGCGCCGTCATGTGCGCGTGTCGCTGTTGTCGGTGAACCCCGCCCCGGCCCAGTTCGACACCCCTTCTCTTCCTTGAGGACCCTCATGTTCGCCGTTCCGGACAACACCCTGCTGCGTCCCGAGAACCCCGCGCTGCGCCACCCGGTGCGCGTCGCGCTGGAGGTCGCCGCCGATCGCGACCGCTGGAAGCACCTGCTGCGCTACGACCCCGACCAGCGCTTCGCGACGCTCGTCGAGAAGGACGAGCAGCAGGAGGTCTGGCTGATGAGCTGGCTGCCCGGCCAGCGCACCGACCTGCACGACCACGCGTTCGCCAGCGGTGCGTTCACGCTGGTCAGCGGCCACCTGACCGAGGCGGTGGCCCGCCGCGCGCCGGGCGGCCGCGCGGTCACCGAGCTGCACGCGCTCTCGGCGGGGCAGTCGCGGGTGTTCGGCCCGGGGTACGTGCACGAGGTGCGCAACGACGGCGTCGACCCGGCGATCTCGATCCACGTCTACCGCGACGCGGAGCGCGCGATGCGCCCGTACCACCTCGACGCCCTGGGCGGCCCGGTCCTCGACTGATCGGCTCGGCCCAAGCGCCCCAATGTGGCCTTCGGTGCGTCAGACGCACCCAAGGCGGCCTTCGGTGCGTCTGACGCAACCAAGGCCACATTGGGGCGCTCGGGTCCGGCCTAGTCCAGGTCGCCGCGGGCGCGGAACTCGCGCTCGATCGTTTCCCGGTCCGCGCCGCCCGCGAGCAGCGTGTGCAGCAGGATCCGTGCCTTGCGCGCGTCCAGCCAGCCCGCCATCGTCGCGCCCATCGCGATCAAGCTCGACTCCGAGCCGTGGAAGCCGTACGTCGACCGCAGCGTCGGGCCCGCGCCCGTCCGCGAAGCGACCACTACCGGCAGCGAGCCCACCAGCCGCGAAATCACGTCCGCCGTACCGGACGACACGTGACCCGCGCCCGTCGCCGCCACCACCAGCCCGCGCACTCCCGGCTGCGAAGCCGCGTGCGACAGCACCGCGCCCGAGTCGTCCAATCCCGCTTCCACCACCGGGACCAGCCCCGAAAAGTCCGTCCCGGACAAGGCGGGCGGCCGCGGCGGCGAGGGGTGGAACCAGTGCACCGCCCGCTCGACGACCATGCCGAGCGGACCCGCCGGCGCCGACGAAAACGCCGCCAGCCGGCTCGAATGCGCCTTCCGGACCCAGCGCGCCGCGTGGACGTCGTCGTTCAGCGTCACCAGCACGCCCCGTCCGCGGCTGCGCGGGTCGGCCGCCACGGTCAGCGCGCCCCGCAGGTTCGCCGGACCGTCCGGGCTGAGCAGCCCCGCGTTGCGCATCGCCCCGGTGATCACCACCGGGACCTCGGACGGCCAGCACAGCTCCAGGAAGTACGCCGTCTCCTCCAGGGTGTCCGTGCCCTGCACGACGACGAACCCGTCGGCGTCCTGCCGCAACCCCCACTCGCGGCACCGCAGCAGCGTCGCGAAGTCCAGTGACGCGCTGCCGATCCCGGCGAGGGTCTCGGCCAGCACGTCCATCGGGAGCTCGCCGAGACCACCGAGCAGTTCCGAAGCGCCGAGGCGGGGGACGGCGCCGCCCTCACCGGAGACGGGGGCCATCGAGATGGTGCCGCCCAGCGTGGCGACGGCGATCAGGGGACGTGCCATGCCGTCACCCTATTCAGCCGCCCTTGACCGCCTGGAGCGTGTAGCTCGCGGCCACCCGCGACGGGGTGTCGCGCATCCGCCACTCGTCCGCGGTTTCGTCGCGCTCCATCTGCCCGGGGATCGCGTTCCACGGGACGCTGTCGTGCTCGGTGAACGCGGTCAGCGTCAGGCCGTTGTCCAGCAGCGCCGTGATGATCTCGCCGAGGGAGTGGTTCCACGAATGGCTGACGCTGTTCTCCAGCTTCCGCTCGACCTCCATGTACGTCTCGGGCTCGTCGGACACCAGCGGTTCGGTGTGCTCGAAGTACGGGTGGCGCGGCCACGCCGGGTCCGCGGTCTCGTCGAGCGCCCACAGCATCGGGTGGCCTTCGCGGATGAACAGCCGGCCACCCGGGCGGAGCAGGCCAGCGACCACGGATGCCCACCGCGCGACCGACGGCAGCCAGCACAACACCCGGCGGACGCGAGCCGCCGCGCCTCCGTCAGGGCCGCGCCCGAGAAGTCCAGGCCCGTCATCGAAGCGCCCAGCCGGGCCGGCGAAACGGTGTCCGTCCCGATGTGGCACTGCAGGTGGACCGCGCGCAGCACGGCGATGTCGCCCAGGCGCGGCCGGTCGAACCGCACGACGCCGCTCAGGTACGCCGGGTCCGCCGCGATGGCCGCGAAGCCGGAGTCCGGCGACGCCGCGTGCAGCACCGCGCGTTCGTCCCAGTTGGCCTTGTTGACGGCGAACGAGTCCGTCACGGCGTCTTCGCCCGTTCGGCCGCGCTGCGCAGCACGCAGAATTCGTTGCCCTCGGGGTCGGCGAGCACGGCCCAGCCCCGGCCGTCCGGCTTGCGGAGGTCGTTCACCAGCGTCGCGCCCAAGCCCAGGATCCGCTCGACCTCCTCGTCGCGCGGGACGTCCGGCTGCAGGCACACGTGGAGCCGGTTCTTGACCGTCTTCGGTTCCGGGACGCGCAGGAACAGCAGGTCGATCCCGCCTTCGAGCTCGATGCCGCACTCGTCGTCCCCGGGCTGGTCCTCGTCGGGAACCGGCTTTCCGGTGACCTGGCTCCAGAACTGGCAGAGCGCGTACGGGTCGGCGCAGTCGACGGACACGTGCAGGACGGACGAAGGCATGGCACTCCTCGGCAGACGGGTGGTTCGAGTCTGGCCGAGGAGCAGCGCCGGGGCGAACCGTTTTACGAAGCCAGGGCGAGCCCGGCCGTGCGGTGCACGCGGCGGCTGTCGTCGACGATGAGGATCTCGCAGTCCGGCCGGTCGGCCGCCCAGGTGATGCCCTCGGCGCCCATCGCGAAGGCCGCGGTGGCCAGCGCGTCGGCGGTGACCAGGTCACCGGCCACGACGGTGACGCTCATCAGCCCGGTCGCCGGCGTCCCCGAGCGGCCGTCGAGGATGTGCGAGCCGCGCTCGTAGGCCGCCGACGTCGCGATGGCGCCGTTGCGCGACTCCAGCACCGCGCACACGGCGAGGGGCTGCTCGGGGTGGCGCACGCCGACCCGCCACGGACGTCCCGGCTCCGGCTCGCCCGCCGTGACGACGTCGCCGCCGGCGTTGAGGCAGAACGTCGTCGCGCCGTCGGCCTTGAGCATGTCGGCGGCGCGCTGCACCGCCCAGCCCTTCACCACCGCGCACGGGTCGAGCCCGCGGCCGGGCAGCCGCGCGCGGAACGCGCCGCCGGAGAGCTGCTCGTAGTACGCGCAGAGCTCCAGGACCTCCAGGAGGTCGTCGGTCAGCTCGTCGGCCGCGAGCTCGCCGCGGTCGTACCGGCTGACCTCGCTGTCCTCCTTGAACGGGCTGAACCGGGCGTCGACGTCGCGGAACCAGGCGAAGACGTCGTCGACGATCTCGGCGAAATCGCCGTCGTCCCGGAGGTCGAGCGAGATCGGCAGGCCCATCACCTGCTCGACGCGCGTGGTCATCTGTTGCCCCGGGCGTCGATGGCGGCCCGCAACGACGTCTTGTACGACTCGCTCGTCTCGGTCGCACCGGTGATCGTGTCGATGTCGGCACTCTGCGCTTTCACCGCCTCTTCTTGCAGGCGCGGCAACGCGGTGAGCGCGCGGCCGTCGTCCGGGGCCTGCAGCAGCGTGACCGCGACCATCCGGGTGCCGGTGAACGTCACCGAGACCTGGACCGTCCCGTAGGTGCTCGACTCGGGCGTGCCCTGCGTGGTCACCGTCGCGTTTGCACTGTCCGGAGTGGACGGAGCGGCGCCCGGCGAGGACGGTGGGGCGGGCGCTGTCGACGGTGCGGCGACGCTCGGCGGCGGTGCGGCGACGGCGGTGTTGTGCACCGGCCCCGGCTCGAACCGCCACACCGCGATGAACCCCGCGACCGACAGCGCGACGACGAAAATGGTCCTCTTCACTGGGCTGTCCCCTTAGGCCGCGAGGCTGAAGCGTTCGGCGTGGACCTGGGCCTTGGGCACCCGCAGCTCGCGCAGGCTGCGCAGCACGGCCGACGTCATCCCCGGCGGGCCGCAGACGAACACGTCCCGCTCGTGCACGTCCGGCACCATCATGTGCAGGTTCGCCGGGCCGAGCATCGTGCCGCGGGGGCCGACCGCCTGGTCCGGTCCGGTGAGGACGCTGACGATGGCGCCGCGGGCCTTGGCGAGCCCGTTGAGCTCGGGCAGCAGCACCGCGTCGGCCTGGGTGCGCACCCGGTAGAGCACGACGACGTGGCCGTCGATGTCCTCCAGCAGCGCGCGGATCGGCGTGATGCCGACCCCGCCCGCCACGAGCAGCGCGTTGGGCCGCTGCTGGTGGATCGTCGTGAACGCGCCGTACGGGCCTTCGGCGAACACCCGCGTCCCGATCCGCAGGCTGCGCAGCGACGCGCTGGAGTCGCCGAGCGCCTTCGCGGTCAGGCGCAGCGTGCGGCCGTCGGGCGCGGCGGACAGCGAGAACGGGTTGGCCTGGTACCAGCGGTCCTTCGTGAGGAACCGCCACAGGAAGAACTGACCCGCGCGCGCCGGCATCTTGTCGAGGTGCTTGCCGGTCATGTACACCGAAACGACGTCCGGCGCCTCGGAAACGACCGCGGTGACGCGCAGCTGGTGGCGCAGGTTCCGCCACAGCGGCAGCACGACGCGCCCGGCGAGCACGGCGGCGCCGGCGCTCAGCCACATCGTCCACCAGTAGGCCTTCGCCGTCGGGGCACTCGCGAACGACGTGCCGAGCGCGATCTGGTGGGTGAACGCCAGCACGATCGCGGCGTAGGTGTAGAGGTGGATGAAGTGCCACGTCTCGTAGGCGAGGCGCTTGCGCGCGAACTTCGCCGAAGCCGCGCCCACGATGAGGATGACGGCGAGCGCGACGAGCGCTCGCAGGATCCCTTCGAGTGTGTTGGCCATCTCGACCAGTTCGTCGACGACGCCCTTGTCCGAAACCTCCGCGTAGCCGAAGGCGATGAACACCAAGTGCGCCAGCAGGGTCCACAGGATCGTGAAGCCGGTCCAGCGGTGCCACGTCGTGAGGCGGTCCATCCCGATCCGCCGGTCCAGCCAGGGCAGCCGGGCGACGAGCAGGAGCTGGAAGGCCATCGCCAGCGCGCCGTACATCCCGGCGAGCCGGCCGATGCTGATCAGCACGTTCTGGGACAGGCCGGCTTCGGCGAAGAGCAGCGTGACGGCGGCCACGTTGGCGCCGAGAAAGGTGAAGAGGCCGGATTTCGCGGCGATCCGGGGGCGGATCGCCGGGCGCGTGGCCTCGGCGGTCTGCGTCATGCTGGTCACACGGATGCCCTTCGGTTTCGGTTCACGAAGGCCAGCTTCGCCACGGAGCCTGTGGCGAGTCTGGGTACCGGCTGTCGGATTCCTGTCGGCCCGCGCCACCGGTCGCCGGTCGCCCGCGCGCCGGGAGAAGATGGGGTGGTGCAGCCCTCCGAGCCCGTGCGCCTGCTCGTCGTCGACGACGAGCCGCACATCGCCGACCTCGTCGCCACCGTCGCCCGGTACGAGGGCTGGCACGCGGTCACGGCCGGGTCCGGCCGGGCCGCGCTCGCCGAGGCCGCGGAGTTCGGGCCGGACATCGTCGTGCTCGACCTGATGCTGCCCGACCTGGACGGCTTCACCGTGCTCGACCGCCTCCGGGAGAACGGCAGCGCGGTGCCCGTGGTGTTCCTCACGGCCAAGGACGCGACGGCCGACCGGATCGCCGGGCTCACCCGCGGGGGTGACGACTACCTCGTGAAACCGTTTTCCGTCGAGGAGCTGATGGCGCGCCTGCGGGCGGTGCTGCGGCGCAGCACCGGCGTCGCGCACCAGGCGGCGGCGCGGGGTGCCGTGCTGCGCGTCGGCGACCTGACGCTGGACGAGGACACCCGCGAGGTCCGCCGCGGCGAGCAGCCGCCCGCCGAGCTGACCCCGACCGAGTACGAGCTGCTGCGCTACCTCATGCGCCGGTCGCCCGCGGTGCTGACGAAGGCGCAGATCCTCGACCACGTCTGGGAGTACGACTTCGGCGGCCGGTCCAATGTGGTCGAACTCGTCATCTCGCACCTGCGGCGCAAGGTCGACGTGGGCGACGGCGAGCCGCTGATCCACACCGTGCGCGGCGTCGGGTACGTCGTGCGCCGGGTCAACCGGTGAAGCGCTTCTTCCGGAAGTGGTACGGGGCCTGGCAGCGCACGCGGCTGGGCACCCGGATCACCCTCGGCCTCGGCGCGCTCGCGCTGGTCGTGTTCGCGGCCGTCGGCGTCACGACGGTCGGGATCATGCACGGCTACCTCGACCGGCGGCTCGACGAGCAGCTGTCCAAGAGCCAGAACACCCAGCTGCCGCAGCTGCGGGAAACGCACGGCTCGCCGCAGTCGATCTACTCGTGGTACTCGGCGTTGTACCAGGTGCGCGACGGCGTCGCGACGCCCGAGCCGGGCGGCCGGCTGCCCGGCGACGCCAAGCAGCTGGCGAAGATCGCCGCCGACGCGGCCGACGGCGACGTCACCCGGAACATCTACCTCCACGACGACGGCCCGTACCGGGTGCGGGCGTGCCCGGTCGACAACGGTTCGGTGCTGCTGTCGGCCGCGCCGCAGAAGGACCTCGACGGCACGGTCCAGCAGCTGATCTGGGTCGAGGTCGGCGCGTTCGCGTTCGCGCTGGCCGTGCTGGTGGTCGTCGGGCGGCTGGTGCTGAGCCGCGGCCTGCGCCCGCTGGCCGACATGGCCGGCACCGCGCACGACATCGCGTCCCACGACCTCGCCGCGAACCCCGCCCTGCCGGTCCGCGCGGCGGGCGCCGGCGGCGGCGCCGAAGTCGAGGAGCTGCGGACGGCGTTCAACGTGATGCTCGCGCACATCGACACGTCCCTGGCGGCGAAGACCGAGGCGAACGAGCGGCTGCGACGGTTCGTCGCGGACGCGTCCCACGAGCTGCGGACGCCGCTGACGTCGATCCGGGGCTACGCCGACCTTTTCCGCTACGCGGCGGCGAACGAGCCGGCGGAGCGGGAAGCGCACCTGGCGAAGATCCGCTCCGAGACGGCGCGGATGAGCGTGCTGGTCGACGATCTTCTGCTGCTCGCCCGGCTCGACGCGCGGGCGGCCGAGACGCCGTTGCGGCCGGAGCGCGTCGACCTGGCCGAGCTGGCCGGCGACGCGGCGGACGCCTTCGCCGCCGGTCGTCCGGAGCACCCGCTGTCTCTTTCGGTGGCGCCGGCGCAGGTGGACGCTGATCCGGTGCGGCTGCGGCAGGTGTTCGACAACCTGCTGACCAACGCCGCCGTGCACACCCCGCCCGGGACCGCGGTGCACGTCTCGGTGGCGGCCGCGGACTCCGAAGCCGTCGTCGAGGTGGCCGACTCCGGGCCGGGGATCGCGCTTGGTGATCAGGAACGGATCTTCGACCGGTTCTTCCGCGTCGACGACTCGCGCACCCGCGGCAACGGCGGCACCGGGCTGGGGCTGTCGGTGGTCCAGTCCCTGGTGACGGCGCACGGCGGCACGGTCACGGTTTCCTCGGAGCCGGGCCGCACGGTGTTCACGGTCAGGCTCCCGCTCGCCGGTCGTGAGTGAGAAACAGTGTTCCAACCCTGTTTCTCACTCACGACCGGTGACGTGCGCCGGGACCTGCCAGCCAGGGGAGAGGTCGGTGGACGGCTCGGGTGCGCCGAAGACCGTCCGGACCGGGAGGACGCCGGCCCAGGCGGCGTCCGCGTCGAGGTCCTCCGGCTCGTCGTCCGGGCCCTCGGCGCGCATCTTCACCGACGCCTCGGCGAGGTCGAGGGACAGGACGCTCACCGCCGCGAACTCCTTCGCGTTGACCTCGCGCGCGTGCTCCCACGAGCCCGGCGCGAGGTGGTCGGTCAGCACCTTCAGACCGTGCGTCTTCGCCTCGGGATCGGTGACCGGCGTCGCCTTCCCGAAGACGACCGCGCTGCGGTAGTTCATCGAGTGGTTGTTGACCGACCGCGAGTAGACGATGCCGTCGAGGAGCGTCACCGTGACGCAGACATCGAGGTCGTTTGACGCCGTGCGGAGGCTCGACGCGCCGGTGGAGCCGTGGAGGTAGAGCGTGTCGCCGTCGCGGCCGTAGCCGGTCGGGAGGACCACGGGCGCGCCGTCGCGGACGATGCCGAGGTGGCAGATCAGGCCCTCGTCCAGGACGGCGTACAGCATCGAGCGGTCGGTCACGGCCCGGTGCTTCTTGCGGCCGAGCGTGGTGCGGGGCGTGGTGGACAGCATGCGACCAGCGTCTCCCAGCACAGTGGCATCGGGAAATGTCCACTTCTCGTACACTTGGGAAGTCCACTCGAGGAGGTCCCGTGACCCACGCCGACACCGCGCTCCCGGTCAGCCTCGACCGTGCGGCCGTGACGCCGCTGGCCGTCCAGCTCGCGGACGCGCTGCGCGAAGCGGCGGCTTCCGGCCACCTCCGGGGCGGCGACCGGCTGCCGTCGACGCGGGCCCTGGCCGGGCGCCTCGGCGTCAGCCGCACGGTGACGTCGGCGGCGTACGAACAGCTGCACGCCGAAGGGTGGATCGCCGGGCGTCACGGCTCCGGCACGTACGTGACGACGCCACCTTCGTCGTCGGCATCGGAGGTCCCGGCGCCTCCCGTGCCGGCGCCCGAGACGGAAGCGCCGTCGCTGCTCGACCTCGGGCCGGGGACACCGTGGGCGGACGGGCTGGACCGCGCGGCCTGGCGCCGCGCCTGGCGGGCGGCGGCCGACCCCGACCCGCTGGTCCGCGCGCACCGCGCCGGGCTGCCGGAGTACCGCGCGGCCGTGTCGGAGCACCTGCTGCGTCACCGCGGTCTGGCGGCGGGGTCGGTGCTGGCGACCGGCGGGACGACGGCGGCGGTCGTCGAGCTGGCGGCGGCGGTGCTCGAGCGCGGGGACATCGTCGCCGTCGAGGAGCCCGGGTACCAGCGCGCGGTGCAGGCGTTCCGCCGGGCGGGCATGCGGGTGGTGGGCGTGCCGGTGGACGACGAGGGCCTGCGACCGGACGCGATCCCGGCGGGTGCCCGGGCGGTCTACTGCTCGCCGGCGCACCAGTACCCGATGGGCAGCCGGCTGAGCGCGGCACGGCGGGTCGCGCTGGTGGAGCGGGCGCGTGCTTCGGCGATGTTGGTGATCGAGGACGACTACGACGGCGAACTGCGCTTCGACGTGGCGCCGTTGCCGATGCTGGCTTCGCTGGCACCGGATGTCGTGGCGCACCTGGGGACGACGTCGAAGATCCTGACGCCGACGCTGGGGGCGGGGTGGATGGTGGCGCCGGAGGCGATCACG
The DNA here is from genome assembly GCA_049998055.1 of Amycolatopsis sp. cmx-4-37. Classification (GTDB taxonomy): domain Bacteria; phylum Actinomycetota; class Actinomycetes; order Mycobacteriales; family Pseudonocardiaceae; genus Amycolatopsis. Next base: position 578,988 of record JAEBEK010000002.1, read on the forward strand.
TCGGCGGTGCTGGCGTACCGGGATTCGACGGGGACGCGTCCGTCGCCGGCGGGGCAGCGGGTGTTGTACGAGTTCGCGCGGAACGGGGATTTGGGGCGTCACCTGCGGAAACTGCGCCGGGAGATGGCCGAACGGCGAACGTTGCTCGCGGGGGCGTTGGCCGCGGCCGGGGTCCCGGTGCGCGGCGACGACGCGGGGGCGCACCTGGTGGTGCCGTTTTCGTCGGCTTCGGTGGAGGTTTCGGTGATCGCTTCGGCTGAGCGGCTGGGGATTCGGCTGGACGGGCTGGCGCGGCACTTCGCGGGTTCGCCGTCGGCGCACGGGGTGGCGATCGGGTACGCGGGTTGTGCGCGGGAGGCGCTGGTGGCGGCGCTGCCTGCGTTGGTTTCGCTGCTGCGCTGAGGTTTTGGCGCTGCGGCTTGCGCTGGGGCTTGCGCTGGGGTTTGGTCTCGAGCGTCCCAATGTGGCCTTGGTTGCGTGGGACGCACCGAACGCCACATTGGGGCGCTGATCTCTCTTGCCGTGTCGGGAGTTGCGTTGTTGTCCACAGCCCTGCCGTGATGTGGACAACGAGGTCCCGGCCAGCGGCTTTCCCGGCCTCGCGTCAGTGGTCGCCGATACGCTGGAGCAGGCGGTGGCCCCCGAGGGGAGGGCGGGCTCCGCCCTGGCCCTGCGTGGGGAACCGCGCATGTCCTGCGCTGGCCCTGCTCGGGGAACTCCGGCGTGTCCCGGGCCCGCCGGTGCCTCGGGAAGTGGTCTGGAGCGTCCGGGCCCACCGGTGCCTCGATGTACCAGACGTGACAGGGCCCGCCAGGGTTGCGTTCGCCGCCCGGGGAGGGCCGTCCGTCGCACCGGCCTCGGCTGTTCGCCGAGGTCACCGGGTACGGTGGCTCACCATGAGCGAGAAGATCCGGGTGGCGGTCGTGTTCGGCGGGCGCAGCAGTGAGCACACCATCTCCTGCCTGTCCGCCGGCAGCGTCCTGGGGAACCTCGATCCGGAGCGGTTCGAAGCCGTCCCCGTCGGGATCACCCGCGCGGGCCGGTGGGTGCTCGGCACCGGGGACTCCGCTCAGCTCGCCATCCGCGACCGTGAACTGCCGTCCGTCGACGACGGCAAGGGGCTCGTCCTCGCCGGGGATCCCTCCAGCCAGGGCCTCGTCGCCGTCGAAGCGGGCCGTGAGAGTGAACTCCTGTCGCAGGTGGACGTCGTCTTCCCGGTGCTGCACGGCGCCTTCGGCGAGGACGGCACCATCCAGGGCCTCCTCGAGCTCGCCGGCATCCCGTACGTCGGCCCCGGCGTCCTCGCCAGCGCCGCCGCCATGGACAAGGAAACCGCGAAGAAACTCCTGGCCGCCGAAGGACTTCCGGTCGGCACCTTCGCCGCGCTGAAGCGCAATCAGTCCACTTTGGACGAACAAGACAAGACCAAGCTCGGCCTGCCCGTCTTCGTCAAGCCGTCGCGTGCCGGTTCCTCGGTCGGGATCAGCCGCGTCACCGGCTGGGACGACCTCGACGCCGCCATCGAGCTCGCCCGCGCCACCGACCCGAAGGTCCTCGTGGAGGCCGCGGTCGTCGGCCGCGAGGTCGAGTGCGGGGTTCTCGAGTTCCCGGACGGCCGCGTCGAAGCCTCGCTGCCCGCCGAGATCCGCGTCCTGTCCGAGGACGAAAACGCTTGGTACGACTTCGAAACCAAGTACCTCGGCGACGACGCCGAGCTGGACATCCCGGCCAAGCTCGACGACGCGCTCACCGAGAAGCTCCGCGCGATGGCGGTGAAGGCCTTCCGGGCGCTCGACTGCCAGGGCCTCGCCCGCGTCGACTTCTTCGTCGGCGCCGACGGCGAGCTGACCATCAACGAGGTCAACACCATGCCCGGCTTCACGACGAAGTCCGCCTACCCGAAGATGTGGGAGGTCACCGGCGTGGACTACCCGGCCCTGCTGACCACGCTCATCGAGACGGCGATCGCCCGCGGCACCGGCCTGCGTTAAGAGAACCGCAGCGGCTTCGCGGGCAGCTTCGCCGCGACCGTGTCCGAGATCTGCTGCAGCGGTCCCGTCCCCGCGCTGTCCGGCACGGTCAGCGCCGCGTAGACCTCGCGGTCCACCACGTACCACGTCGACGCGCCGTCACCCGGTACCTGCAGCCACTGCACCTTGTTCACCAGCCGCAGCGCCGCGGTCGGCGTCAGCTCCGGGGGCCGGTCGAGCCCGCAGCGCAGCACCAGCGGGTCGGGCGAACCCCAGGCCACGGTGGCCGGCGGCGCCGGGTCGGCCAGGGTCCGCACCTTCAGAGAAGCTCCGTTGGACGTCAGCTCGGTCGGCACCGCACCCAGCAGCGTCGTGCAGCCCGGGGCCGTGGCGAAGGGCGCCGGCACGGGGACGAGCGGCAGAGGACCGGAATCCGAGGAGTCCGAGGAGCGCTGGGTCAGCGCGAAGACGGCGACGGCGACCGCCAAGGCCACGGCGAGCGCGGCCGCGGTGACGAGCACCACCCTGGGCGGAGCACCGGTGTCGGAGTCAGGCACCCGCCCACTACACCATTGCTCAGAGATGCACGACCGGGCAGGTCAGCGTCCGCGTGATGCCTTCCACGTTCTGCACCTTCGCGACCACGAGCTGGCCCAGCTGGTCGACGCTGTCGGCGGCCGCGCGGACGATCACGTCGTACGGTCCGGTGACATCCTCCGAACTGGTGACGCCCGCGATGCTGGAGATCTCGGCCGCCACCGCGGCCGCCTTGCCGACCTCGGTCTGGATGAGGATGTATGCGTGGACCACGGCGCGCCCTTTCGTCGGGATCGGTCAGCTCAGGTAGGAACGTATAGCCAGCTCACCGAAAAACATAGGGCATCCGACTATCGGTGATCGATCTTTGTCCCGGTAGAGAAAGCAGAGGTGACCGGTGTCACCGAACGACGGAACGGTCGCCGAGACCGGGGAGTTCGCGCTCATCCGCGCCGTCACCGAAGGACGGCGCCAGCCCCCGGGCACGCTGCTCGGCCCGGGCGACGACGCCGCCGTCGTCGCGGCCCCCGACGGCCGCGTGGTCGCCAGCACCGACGTGCTCGTCCAGGGCGTCCACTTCCGGCTCGACTGGTCGCCGCCCGAGTACGTCGGGCGCAAGGCGGTCGCGGTCAACCTGGCCGACATCGCCGCCATGGGCGCCACCCCGACCACCGTCCTGGTCGGCCTCGCCTGCCCGCCCGACACCCCGCGCGAGCTCGTCACGGGGCTCGCCGACGGCATGTGGGCCGAGGCCGAGCGCGCCGGCATCGGCGTCTCCGGCGGCGACATGGTCCGCGCCGACCAGCTCGTGATCAGCGTCACCGCGCTCGGCGACCTCGGCGACCGCGAACCCGTGACGCGCTCGGGAGCCCGCCCCGGCGACGTCCTCGCCGTCAACGGTCGGCTCGGCTGGGCGGCGGCCGGCCTGGCCGTGCTCGGCCGCGGGTTCCGGTCCCCGGTCGGCGTGGTCAACGCGCAGCGCTGCCCGGAACCGCCCTACGACGCCGGTCCGCGCGCCGCACTGGCCGGGGCCACGGCGATGATCGACGTCTCGGACGGTCTCCTGGCCGACCTCGCCCACATCGGCGAGGCGTCCGGCGTCGGCATCGACGTCCGCACCGCCGACCTCGACATCCCCGCGCGGCTCACCGAAGTCGGCGCCGCGCTCGGCGCCGACCCGCTCGACTGGGTCCTGACCGGTGGTGAGGATCACGCACTCGTCGCGACTTTCCCGCCGTTCGCCGAACTGCCCGAAGGCTGGCGCACGATCGGCGTCGTCACGATGGCGGACTCCGGGATCACGGTGGACGGGAAACCGTTTTCGCGAGAAGCCGGATGGACGCACTGGCGCTGATCTAGGCTCGGAAAGCGTGAGAATCGTTCCGGTCCCCTTCGACCATCCCGACGCGGCCAAGCTCATGGCCGCGGTGCAGCAGGTGTACGTCGAGCGCTACGGCGACGAAGACGCCACCCCGATGACCCCGGCGGACTTCGACCCGCCGCAGGGCGTTTTCCTCGTCGGCTACCAGGGCGAGGAAGCGGTCGCCTGCGGGGCGTGGCGCGCGCACGACGGCCCCGCGCCGGACTTCCGGGACGGCGACGCCGAGTTCAAGCGGATGTACGTCGCCGATTCCGCCCGCGGCCGCGGGTTCGCGCGGATGATCCTGTCCGAACTGGAGCGCACGGCGGCGCTGTGCGGCCGCAAGCGCGCGATCCTGGAAACCGGGACCAAGCAGCCCGAGGCCATCGCGCTCTACACCTCGTCGGGCTACGCCGAGATCCCGAAGTTCGGCGTGTACAAGGACGAGGAGTCGAGCCGCTGCTACGGCAAGGACCTCACCTCGGTGTGAGCTTCAGCAAGGCCGCCGCGTGCGGTCGCAGAGACGCCGAGACGTCGGTTCCGGCGTCTCGATGCGTCCACAGGTCCCGCACGGTCCAGGCGCCCGGGATCGCCGCGGACACGGTCGCGGTGGTGGTGCCGGTGTTGAGCAGCACCACCGCGAACCCGCCGTCGCTCAGCGGTTTTCCCCACACCTGGTAGCCGGAACCCGCGGCGAGCCGCCGGCCCTGGCCGCCCGCGAAGTCCTGGTCGACGGCGATCGCCTCGGTGTTGCCGAGCGTCGCGAGGTCGGTGTCGCTCAGCTTCGCCGGGTCGGTGCCGGCGAACAGGGGCGCGTTCAGCACGGCCCAGACGCTGAAGTGCGCGCGGGCCTCGTCCGCGGTGAGGGTGCCGTTGCCGACCTGCAGCATGTCCGGGTCGTTCCAGCCGCCCGGGGCGCCGCTGTGCGGGGCGACGGCGGCCTGCTGGTCGATCGTCGCGAGCACCGAGTCCCAGGTCGCGACGAGGTCGTTGGTCGTCCGCCAGAGGTTCGCCACCGGCCGCGCCCAGGTCCACGGGCTGGAGACGCCGTATTCGGAGATCGCGTAGACGATCGGGCGGGGCAGCGCGGCGAGTTCGTCGCGCATCTCCTCGAAGGCCGCTTTCCGGTCGAGGCCGTCGACGGTGTCGGCGTTGCACCAGTCGTACTTGAGGTAGTCGACGCCCCAGCGGCCGAACGTCTCGGCGTCCTGGCGTTCGTGGCCGAGCGAGCCGATGCCGGAGGCGGGGTAGGCGTCGTTCGCCATCGCGCAGGTCCGGCTGCCGGGCACGGCGTAGATGCCGAACAGCAGGCCGCGGGAGTGCACGTAGTCGGCGAGGTCGGCGATGCCGTGCGGGAAGCGCGTGGGATCGGCCCGCAGCGAGCCGTCGGCGGCGCGCGCCGGGGCCTGCCAGCAGTCGTCGACGACGACGTAGCGGTAACCGGCATCACGCAGGCCCGTGTCGGCGAGCGCGTCGGCCGCCTGCTTGACGACGTCCTCGGTGAGGTCGTAGCAGCGGACCTGGTTCCAGCTGTTCCAGCCCATCGGCGGCGTCTCGGCCAGGCCGTTCGCGAGGGCCGGGGACGCGGTCGGCAGGCTGAGCACCCAGGTCAGCACGACGAGGAGGAGCACGAGGGCCGTGCTCCCGGTACTGGCTTTCCTGTCCGCGGCGATGCCGTGATCCAATCGCAGGACACGTGAAATAGCAGTCACCCGGAGGCGGCATGCCCATCTACGCACTCGGTGATCTCGAGCCGACGATCCACCCCGACGCCTACGTCCACCCGGACGCGACGGTGATCGGCGACGTCCGGATCGGCCCGCACGCGTCGGTCTGGCCGCAGACGGTGCTGCGCGGCGACCACGGTTACATCGAGATCGGCGAGCGGTCCAACGTCCAGGACGGGTGCGTCCTGCACTGCACCGAGCGGCACCCGACGATCCTCGGGCCGTCGTCGGCGATCGGGCACGCGGTGCACGTCGAGGGTGCGACGATCGGGACCGGCTGCCTGATCGCGTCCGGCTCGGTGGTGCTCAACGGCTCGGTGATCGAGGACGGCGGCATGGTCGGCGCGGGCGCGGTGCTCTCGTACGGCTCGCGCGTCAAGACCGGGGAGATCGCGCTGGGCGTGCCGGCGAAGACGCGCGAGAACCAGTCGTTCAGCGCGGCGAACATCGCCATGGTGGTGGATTCGTACGTCGAGCGCGGCCGGCGGTTCCGGACCGAGCTGAGGCGGCTCGACCCGCTCGGGTGACGTCGGCCACGCCCGGTAGGCTGGCGCGCCGTGACCGCACGACCGCTGCAGGACATCGTCGAGGCAGGCTGGGCCGAGGCCCTCGAACCGGTGGCGCCGCAGGTCGCCGCGATGGGGGAGTTCCTCCGCGCGGAGATCGCCGCGGGCCGGACCTACCTCCCGGCGGGTGAGCACGTGCTGCGGGCGTTCAAGCAGCCGTTCCACGACGTCCGGGTGCTGATCGTCGGGCAGGACCCGTACCCGACGCCCGGGCACGCGGTGGGCTTGAGCTTCTCGGTGGCGCCGGACGTCCGGCCGATCCCGAAGAGCCTGGTCAACATCTACAAGGAGTACGCCGAGGACCTCGGCCACCCGCTGCCGTCGAACGGCGACCTGACGCCGTGGGCCGACCAGGGCGTCCTGCTGTTGAACAGGGCGTTGACGGTGCAGCCCGGCAAGTCGAACTCGCACCAGGGCAAGGGCTGGGAAGACGTCACCGAGCAGGCGATCAAGGCCCTCGCCGCGCGGTCGGAGCCGATGGTGGCGATCCTGTGGGGCCGCAACGCGCGGAACCTGCGTCCGATGCTGGGCGAGGTCCCGTGCATCGAGTCGGCCCACCCGAGCCCGCTCTCGGCGCACAACGGCTTCTTCGGGTCGAAGCCGTTCAGCCGGGCCAACCAGCTGCTGGAGCAGCAGGGCGCGGCGCCGGTCGACTGGAAACTTCCCTGACGCCGGTGTCCGGAACCGCGTGCCGGCTCCGACCAGGGGTGAACCTTTGGAGGAGAGATGAACGTCAAATCGGCGGACGGCACGACGATCTTTTTCGAGCGGCGCGGTGCGGGCGCGCCGGTCATCCTGGTCGGTGGCGCCTTCAACGACCGGACGACCGTCGCGGGCCTGGCCGAGGTGCTGGCCGGGGACTTCACGACGATCGCCTACGACCGCCGTGGGCGCGGTGACTCCGGTGACGCGGCCGAGTACGCGATCGAGCGTGAGATCGAGGACATCGCCGCGCTGATCGCCGAGGCCGGCGGCTCGGCGTCGGTGTTCGGGCACTCGTCGGGGGCGGTGCTGGCCCTGGAAGCGGCGGCGGCCGGGCTGCCGATCGACAAGCTGGTGGCGTACGAGCCGCCGTACGCGACTCCCGAAGAGTCGCGGGGCGACGTCCTGGGGCAGGTGCGGGCCCAGCTGGCCGAGGGTGACCGCGACGGCGCGGTGAAGACGTTCCTGATGGTCGCGGGCACCCCGGAGGAGATGGTCGAGGGGATGAAGCAGGCCCCGGTGTGGGGCTGGTTCACGGGGCTGGCGCACACGCTGCCGTACGACCTGACGATCTGCGGCCCGGGCGCCCACCCCCGCTCGGACCACCTGGCTCGCATTGCGGTGCCGACCCTGGTCATCGGCGGCGGCGCGAGCCCCGAAGGACTTCAGGCGGGCGCACGGGTGGCGGCCGAGGCGGTGCCGGGAGCCCGGCACGAAACCCTGGAGGGGCAGGACCACGGCGTGCTGCAGAACCCCGAAGCCCTGAAGGACCTGCTGACCGGCTTCCTGAAGTAAGTCGACCGCTCAGGTGACCCCGCCGGGGGTCCAGGGGCTCGCCCCTGGCGGGGGTCTGGGGGTTCGACCCCCAGGAGGCACGTAAGGCGAAAAAAATGGCGAGCGCTCTTCGCGAGCACTCGCCACCCTTTCTCTTCGCCTTACCCGCGAACGACCTTGCCCGCCTTGATGCAGGAGGTGCACACGTTCAGGCGCTTGCGCTGGGAAATACCCACCTTGGCGTGCACGGTCTGGATGTTCGGGTTCCACCGGCGGTTGGTACGCCGGTGGGAGTGCGAGACCGACTTGCCGAAGCCGGGTCCCTTGCCACAGACGTCGCACACGGCAGCCACGTCGAACTCCTTTGGATCTGGGTCATAGAGATGAGCCCAGATGCACTGGGCAACTCGACCATAGTAACTACTGGCTTCGCGAGGTTCCGCACCGGGTCGATACGCTGCCTCGGATCGGTCAGGAGGTCACGGGGTGCAGGTGCTGGACACAAAGGCGGTGTCGGCCTGGGCAGCGGGCTGCGTGCGCATTCTCGCGAGCCTGCGCCCGGCCATCGACGAGATCAACGTCTACCCCGTCGCGGACTCCGACACCGGCTCCAACATGCTCTTCACGATGTCCGGCGCGGCGAAGGAACTCGAGAAGTCCGGGCCCGCAACAGCCGCCGAGGCGCTGAAGGTCCTCGCCCGGGGCGCCGTCGCTTCGGCCAAGGGCAACTCCGGGGTGATCCTTTCCCAGGTCGTGCGCGGGCTCGCCGACCGCGCCGAAGGCGAACTGGACGGCGAGTGGCTGGCCAAGGCGCTCGGGCACGCCGACGAGGTCGCCACCGGCGCCGTGAGCCGCCCGGTCGCCGGGACCATCCTCACCGTCCTGCACTCCGTCGCCCTCGCCGTGCGCGGCGAGACCCGGTCCCTGACCGAGGTCGCCCAGGAGGCCGCGAAGGAAGCCGCGCACGCCCTCGAGAAGACGCCGCTGCAGCTGCCCGCGCTGGCCAAGGCGGGCGTGGTCGACGCCGGCGCCCGCGGGCTCGTCGCCGTGCTCGACGCCCTGGTCGGCGTGCTCACCGGTGCCCCGCTCCAGCAGGAGCACCCCCTCGAAGTCCACGCGATCCCGCAGGCCGAGGCCTTCGCCTGGGAGGTCATGTACCTCCTCGACGGCGTCGACGAGCAGAGCCTGCCGACGCTGCGCAAGGAGCTGAGCGGCCTCGGCGACAGCGTCACCGTGGCCGGCGACGGCTCGGGCAGCCACGCCGTGCACGTCCACTGCGCCGACATCGGCGCCGCCATCGAAGCCGGGCTCACCCTCGGCCGGCCGCGCAAGATCCGCGTCGAGCCGCTGCTCACGCCGACGCCGATCGAGCTCGGCGGCGGGATCGACCGCACGGTCGTCGCCGTCGTGCACGGCGGTGAGCTGGCCGAGCTGCTGCGCGCCGAGAGCATCCCGGTGCTCGCCGTGCCCGAAGGCGGAACCCCCAGCGTCGAGGACGTGATCGGCCTGCTCAACGAAGCCGCCGGCCGGCACGTCACGGTGCTGCCGGGCAGCGTCGCGCTCACGGCGGCCGTCGACACCGCGGCCGGGCACGCGATGGCCGCCGACCGGGACGTCGTGGTCATCCCGTGCGTCTCGCCGGTGCAGGTCCTGGCCGCCCTCGCGGTGCACGACGCCGGGCGCCGCACCAACGACGACGTCGTCGCGATGGCCGAAGCGGCCGCCGCGACCAGGCGTGGCGAACTGCGGATCGCGCGCGAGGAGTCGCTAACCTGGGTGGGCCGGGCCCAGTCCGGCGACGTGGTCGGCCTGGTCGACGACGAGGTGGTGCTGATCGAGCCGGCGCCGGCGTCGGAGACGAACCTGGTGGCGGCCGCGATGAAGGTGCTGAACCGGATGCTGGCGCTGGGCGGCGAGCTGGTGACGGTGCTGAGCGGGGCCGCCGCCCCGCCGGGGGTGGCCGAGGAGCTCGCGGAGCAGCTGCGGCTGGAGCACCCGGAGGTGGAGCTGGCCGGCTACGCCAGTGGCCAGGCGGGAGCCGTGCTGCTGATGGGAGTCGAATAGCCGATGGCCGGACTGCGCGACAAGCTGCCGCTGCTGCTGGGCGCCAAGACGGCGAAGGCGCTCGCCACCTCGCTGGACATCGAGACGGTCAGCGACCTGCTGCGCCACTACCCGCGCCGCTACGCCGAGCGCGGCGAGCTCACCGACATCGCCGGCCTCGAGCTGGGCGAGCACGCCACCGTGCTGGCGCGCGTCGAAAAGGTGAGCAAGCGGCGGATGAAGTCCCGCAACGGGACCATTCTCGACATGGTGATCACCGACGGGAAGCGCCGGCTCACCTGCGCCTTCTTCAACCAGGCCTGGCGCGAGAAGGACCTCGTGCCGGGCAAGACCGGCCTGTTCGCCGGCAAGGTGTCCGCCTTCCGCGACACCCTGCAGCTGACCAACCCCGAGTACGAGCTGTTCGAGGCCGACCGCGAGGCCGAGGCGATGGACGACTTCCTCGCCGCGATCATCCCGGTCTACCCGGCGGCGCAGGGCATGCCGACGTGGTCGATCGCCAAGTGCGTGCGCCAGGTGCTCGACGTCCTCGAAGTCGACGACGACCCGATGCCGGCGGAGCTGCGGCGCCTGCACAAGCTGTCCGACCTCGACACCGCGCTGCACGGCATCCACCGCCCGGCCAACTGGGCGCACCTCGAGGCGTCGAAGAAGCGGCTCAAGTGGGACGAGGCCATGGCCGTCCAGCTGATCTTCGCGCAGCGGCGGCATTCGGCCATCTCGCGGCCGGCGAAGGCGAACCCGCACGTCAGCGGCGGCCTGATGGACGCCTTCGACAAGCGGCTGCCGTTCGACCTGACCGCGGGCCAGCGGGGCATCGGCGACGAGATCGCCACGGACCTGACCTCCGAGCACCCGATGAACCGGCTGCTGCAGGGCGAGGTCGGTTCCGGCAAGACGATCGTCGCGCTGCGGGCCATGCTGCAGGTCGTCGACAACGGGCGGCAGACCGCGATGCTGGCGCCCACCGAGGTGCTCGCCGCGCAGCACGCGCGGTCGCTGCGGGAAATGCTCGGTGACCTCGGCCAGGCGGGCGAGCTGGGTGCCGCGGAGAACGCCACCCGCGTGACGCTGCTCACCGGGTCGATGGGCGCGAAGGAGCGCAAGAAGGCGCTGCTGGAGATCGTCAGCGGCGAAGCGGGCATCGTCGTCGGCACGCACGCGCTGATCCAGGACCACGTCGAGTTCGCCGACCTCGGCCTCGCCGTCGTCGACGAGCAGCACCGCTTCGGCGTCGAGCAGCGGGACGCGCTGCGCACCCGCGGCGCCGGCGACACGAGCCCGCACGTCCTCGTCATGACCGCGACGCCGATCCCGCGCACGGTCGCGATGACCGTGTACGGCGACCTGGAGGTCTCCGCGCTGCGCGAGATGCCGGTCGGGCGGTCGCCGATCTCGACCACGGTCGTGCCGGTCGCCGAAAAGCCGGCCTGGTTCGACCGGATCTGGCAGCGGGTCCGCGAAGAGGTCGGCAAGGGCCACCAGGGGTACGTCGTGTGCCCGCGGATCGGCGACGAGCCGTCGTCGGACAAGAGCGACAAGCGGCCGCCGCTCGCGGTCCTCGAAGTCGCGCCGGAACTGGAGCATGGCGCGTTGCAGGGGCTGAAGATCGGCGTGCTGCACGGCCGGATGCCGCCCGACGATAAGGACGCCGTGATGCGGGCCTTCTCCGCGGGCAACCTCGACGTCCTCGTGGCCACCACGGTGATCGAGGTCGGCGTCAACGTCCCGAACGCGACCGCGATGGTGATCATGGACGCCGACCGCTTCGGCGTCAGCCAGCTGCACCAGCTGCGCGGCCGCGTCGGCCGGGGCAGCGTGCCGGGGGTCTGCCTGCTGGTCACCGAGGCCCTCGACGGCACCGCGACGCGCGAACGGCTGGCGGCGGTCGAGTCGACGACCGACGGCTTCGAGCTGTCGCAGCTGGACCTGGAGCTGCGCCGCGAAGGCGACATCCTCGGCTCCGCGCAATCCGGCAAGCGCTCCACGCTCAAGCTGCTGTCACTGCTGCGCGACGAGGACGTCATCGCCGCGTCGCGGGCCGGCGCGCAGGAGATCGTCGAGCAGGACCCGGACCTGAAGAAGTACCGCGGCCTGGCGCAGATGGTCGCCGACGTCGTCGACGTCGACCGCGCGGAGTACCTGGAGAAGAGTTGATCCGCCCGGCGACGGTCGCCGACACCGCCGCGATCGGCGAGGTCCACGTGGCGTCGTGGCAGGCGGCGTACGCCGGCCTGATCCCGGACGACTTCCTCGCGCGCCTGTCGGCCGAGGCGCGTGCGGCGTCGTGGGCCCGGCGCATCGGCGACGGCGGCCCGGTGCTGGTCGCCGAAGAAGACGGCGTCATCGCCGGGTTCGCCGCGTACGGGGACGACCGGCTTCTACGTCCGGCAGGGCTGGGTGGACGACGGCGCCTCGCAGACCGAGACGATCGACGACGGCCGCGTCACGCTGGAGGAAACGCGGTTCCGCCTGCGGTTGCGGTGAACACCCCGGCCTTCGCCGCGGCCGCGGCGGCTTTCGCGGCGAGGTCGGCATCGCTCGGTGTCACGCCTTCGCGGGCGACGAACAGGCGGTAGAAGATCGGCCCGCACGCCACGCGCACGACCTCGACCGGGTCGGTGCCCGCCGGGACCTCACCGCGCTCGACGGCCCGGTCGACCACCACCGCAGAGCGCGCGTGGCGGTCGATGTAGAACTCCTGCAGGGCATCCGCCGCGCGGGAGGAGAGGAACGCCGCCGAGATCGACGCCGTCGGGAGTTCGCGCTCGCCGGGCGAGGTGAAGTAGTGCACCAGCTCCAGGTTGATCCCCCGCAGGTCGCCTTCGAGCGAGCCGGTGTCCGGGGCGGCCCACTCCTGCTCGGTCCCCATCAGCAGGGCCGCCGCGACCAGGCCTTCGGCGGACTCCCAGCGGCGGTAGAGCGTGGTCTTGTGCACGCCGGAGCGTTCGGCGACCGCCTCGACCGTGAGCTCGGCGTACCCGCGTTCGCCGAGCAGCTCGAGGGTGGCGTTGAGCGCGGCGAGGCGGGTCCGCTCGGTGCGGCCGCCCGGGCGCTTGGTGCCGGAAATCTCGGTTGCCAACTGCTACTCCTGTTGCGTTAGTGTGCCCAGTATGCCAGAACCCGGGTCCGTCCCCGTCGCTTCCATCGCCGAACTGATCGGCGACGCCGAGGTGGTCGCGATCGGGGAGAACAACCATCACCTCCGCGAGTTCGCCGTGCTGCGCGATCACCTGCTGCGTCACCTCGTCTCGGAGCGCGGGTTCACCGTCCTCGGGTTCGAAGGCGGGTTTCCCGAAGGACGCCTGGTCGACACCTGGTTGCGGGGCGGCCCCGGCGAGGTCGCCGACGTCGCCCGCGACGGCTTCACCTTCGGTCTCGGCGACTCGCCCGAGGTGCACGGGATGCTGACGTGGCTGCGCGGGCGCGATGTCCGGTTCCACGGGCTCGACCTGCCGGGTTCGGCGGGCTCGCCGGTACCTTCGCTGCGTGCGGTCCGCGAAGTCCTGGCCCGGGTGGATCCCGCCCATGTGTCCCTTGTGGACACGGCGCTGGCGGCTTGCGAGCCCTACGCGTCGGTGAGCAGTGCCGTCGCTCCCGCTCGGTACCAGGAGCTGAGCACCGAGGCGCGGGACGCGGCGACCGCGGCCTTGACCGTCCTCAAAGGACACGTCGAGTCCCTGGCGCCCGACGCCGCGCACGACGCGGAGGGCGCGCTGCGCGTCGACCTCTACCTGCGGGAGCTGGACGCGCTGATGGCCGGGCGGGCGCCGGAGCCGCAGAGTTCGTCGCGGGACACGTACATGGCGGCGACCGTCCGGCTGCTGCGGCGCCGGTACCCGGGCGAGAAGATCGTGCTGATGCTCCACAACGGACACCTGCAGCGCGTGCCGTTCTCGCCGATGCCGGGCATGACGGCGCCGTCGGCGGGCACGCACCTCGCGGCGGAGCTGGGGGAGAAGTACTTCGCCCTGGCGCTCACCGCCGTCTCCGGGACGACCACCGGCCTCGTGCCCCACCCGGATGCCCCGCTCGGCTTCCGGATGCTCGAGCAGGCCCTGGCGGCGCCCGCGGAAGGCAGCGTGGAGGCGGCATTGGCGTCTCGGGCGCCGTGCGTGGTCGCGCACCCCGCGGCGTCGGGCATCCGGCACGCGCACACGACGGTCGCGGTCGACGTGGCGGCCGCGTTCGACGCCGTCGTCTGCCTGAAAGGGCAGGAAACGATTTTCCGGGCGGCCGCCGGATAGGTCTGCCCGTTCGGCTGCTTGCCGTAACGCGCCGGTGGGCGTTTCCTACCGGTATGGCCGGGCGGAGGCGGGCGCTGATCGTCGCCAACGGCGAGTACGACAACGCGGGGCTGCAGCGGCTGGGCTCCCCCGCGGCGGACGCGGACGCCCTCGCCGGGGTGCTGTCCGACCGCGCGGTCAGCGACTTCGAGGTCCGGGTGGTCCGCAACGAGACCGCGCACGTCGTGCAGGCGGAGATCGAGGACCTCTGCCTCGAGGGCCGGCCCGACGACGTCCTGCTGCTGCACTTCTCGTGCCACGGCCTGAAGGACGGCACCGGGCAGCTGTTCTTCGCCGCCCGCAACACCCGGCCCGACCGGCTCGGCTCGACGGCCGTGCCCGCGCACTTCGTGCGGCAGTGCATCCGGCAGAGCCGCTCCCGCAGCGTCGTCCTCCTGCTGGACTGCTGTTACGGCGGGGCGTTCGGCGAGGGCGTGGCGGTGCGGGCGGCGGGCGACGCGAACGTGCTCGACAGTTTCCGCGGCGGTCGCGGCCGCGCGGTCATCACGGCGTCGAACTCGATCGAGTACGCCTTCGAGGGCGCCCGGCTGGCCGAGGGACAGCCCGCACAGCCGTCGGTGTTCACGTCGGCGCTGGTGGAGGGGCTGCGCACGGGGGAGGCCGACCGCGACGAGGACGGCTGGATCGCGCTCGGCGAGCTGTACGAGTACCTGTTCGACCGCGTCCGCGAGCGCAACCCGAAGCAGACCCCGAGCCGCGACATCGAGATGCAGGGCGAGCTGTACCTGGCGAAGAGCAGGCGCCGCCGGATCAAGCCGTCCCCGATCCCGGCGGACCTGGCGGCCGCGATCGCGGCGGAGAACCCGTTCACCCGGCTGGGCGCGGTGGCGGAGCTGCGGCGGCGGTTGTCGAGCGACAACCTGCCGGTGGCGATGGGAGCGTTCGAGGCGCTGAAGGTGATGGCGTCGACGGACATCCAGCACGTCGCGGCGGCGGCCTCGGACGCCTTGGGTTTCGCGGTGGTGCGAGTGGATGTTGCTTCGGTGCGGCTTTCGGCTCCGGCGGGTTCGCGTGCTTCGGCTTCGCTGCGGGTCGTCGGGCCGCCGGTGTCGCGGGAGGTGCGGTTCGAGGCGTCGCACGCGTGGATCACGGTCGCGCAGGCGGCTTCGGGCGCGGAGTTGTCGGTGACGGCCGGGGAGTCCGGGACGCGCCGCGGGAAGGTCGTGGTGACCGGGCCGACGGGCGATGCCGTGGTGGAGGTGGAGATCGAGGCGGTCCCGGTCCCGGTCGCCGAGCCCGAGCCGGCGGTGCCGGTCGCGGTGCCTGAGGCGGTCGCGGAGCCTGAGGCGGCGGTGGCCGCGGTGCCTGAGGCGGTCGCGGAGCCTGAGCCGGCGGTGCCGGTCGCCGAGCCTGAGCCGGTCGCCGAGGAGCCGCCACCGGCCGGACCCGTCGAACCCGAGCCGCAGGTGGCCGCCCCGCCCGAGCCGGAACCCGACCCGGTGCCGGAACCCGAGCCGGTGAAGCGCCCCAATGTGGCCTTCGGTGCGTCTGACGCACCGAAGGCCACCTTGGGTGCGTCAGACGCAACCAAGGCCACATTGGGGCGCTCCTCCGAACCCGGGGCGGCGGACCCGGTGGCCGGCACGGCCGGCGTCACGGCGATCGCCGGTGTGGTCCTCGCCGTGATCGGGCTCGGCCTGAACTACCGCTACGACGAGTACACCCTCGGCCAGTACCGGCCCGGCATGCCGTTCTACGTCGTCCTCGTCGCGGCCTGCGCGCTGCTCGGCGGAATCCTGGCCCTGGCACCACGAACGCGGCGGCGGACCGGTCCGGCCGTCCTGCTGGGCACCGGCTTCGCCGCGCTCTTCGGACTGCTGCGGTTCATCGGCGAAAAGATCACCCTCGATTCGTCCTCGTCGGAAAGCGAGCTGAACGCGGGTTACGTCTTCGAGCTGATCGCCCACGCCGCGGTGGTGGTCGCGGCCCTGCTCGCCCTCGCGGCGCTGCACCGCAGCCCGGGCCTCGCGTTCGGCGGCGGCTGGGTGCGGGGCCGGCAGCCGTGGGTGGCGATCGCCCTCGCCGGGGTGGTCACCGCCGGCTGGCTCGCCCAGCTGTCCGAGCTGAACTACCTCGACCCGAGCGAAGCCGGCCGGGCCACGGCCTACTTCACGCTCGGCCCGCTCCTGGTCCTCGTGCTGGTGGTCGCGGTGGCGGCCCTGCGCCCGCCGGCGGTCGCGTGTGCCGTGCTGGGGGCCGGGACCGCGGGCTTGGTGGGCGTGCTGGGGCCCACGTATTCGACGCTGCGGGAAAACACTTCGCTGACCCTCGCCGGCGAAATCCTCGCCGGGGCAGGGCTGGCCGGGTTGGTAGTGCTCACCGTCGTCTGGGGTGTCCGGCTGCGGAATCAGCCGATCGAGCGACAGTCTTGAGTTGTCGCCCGGGCACCGCCGGGGTACGACCACGATCATGAGGATGCTGCTCGCCGCCGTGGCCGTCGTGTTCGCCGGACCGACCCCGGCGGTCGCCGCCGGCGGGGTGCAGCCGGATCCGCCCAGCTGGGGGCTGGACCGGATCGACCAGCGCGCCGGGCTCGACCACGCCTACCACTACGCGAGCGACGCCTCCGGTGTCACGATCTACGTGATCGACAGCGGCGTCGACGCGAAGCACCCGGACTTCGAGGGCCGCGTCGCGCCCGGGCGGGACTTCCTGAACGGCGGCTCCGACACCGCCGACACCAACGGCCACGGCACGCGCCTCGCCGGGATCGCCGCGGGCAAGGCCTACGGGGTCGCGAAGGGCGCGCAGATCGTGCCGGTGCGGGTGCTCGACAAGGACGGCGGCGGCGCCACCGAGAAGATCATCGCGGGCATCGACTGGGTCGCGCAGAACGCCCAGCAGCCGGCGGTCGCCGTCCTCGGCATCGGCGGCGTCCCGAACGACCGGCTCGACGCGGCGGTGAAGCGGCTGGCGGCGGTGGTCCCGATCGCGGTCCCGGCGGGCAGCGAGACGGCGGACGCGAGCGGCTTCTCCCCGGGCCGGGTGCCCGAGGCGCTGACGGTCGGGGCCACCGACACCCAGGACCACCCGGACCCGGCGTCGAACTTCGGCCAGGACGTCGACCTGTACGCACCGGGCGTCGACGTCCCGGGCCCGATCGCCGGCGGCCCGGGCGCGGGCCCGGAGTCGGGCACGTCCATGGCGGCGGCGTTCGCGGCGGGAGTGGCGGCGCTCTACCGCGCGCAGCACCCGGAAGCCGCGCCCGGCCAGGTGGACCAAGCGCTTGTTCAGGCCGCGACGACGAACGCGTTGCATGGGGTGCCGGACGGCACGGCCAACCGGCTCCTCTACGCCCCGCCCGGCGCTTGAAGCCCGGTTGTCCACAGCCAGGCCGAGATGTGGACAAGCAGGCCACAGCGGCCGCTTTTCCGGCCTTTTGTCCGAGGGGCCCGATACGCTGGACAAGGGCACGCCCCCGGAGGAGGGCGGGGGCTGCGTTGCGGGGGCTCCGGCAAAGTCGCGTCTGCTGGCGGCATGTCATGAAAGGGTCGTTCATGACGCTGGACGTCATGAAAGAGTCGTTCATGACGTCGCCAACCCGCGCCCAACGTCGCGAACGAGTCATTCGGGACCTCCGGCGTCCCCCGTGACTCATTCGCGACACCTGACTCCGCGTGCGGCCGGGGCCCTGCGAAGGGCGGGGGCTGGGTTGCCGGCGGCCGGGGCTGCGATGTCCGCTGGATCCGCGTTCCGAACCGGATCCGCCTCTTCGCGCGCCGAGGAGTCGTCGCAAGGTGCCACCGAGGCGGACCGGCCAACCCCTCTGGTCCGCATGATGTCCATCACCTGGTACTGAACTCCCGCAGAGCGGGAAGAACCGGGTAACGTGCGGTGACTTACCGATCCATACGGGAAGGACCGGGCATGTTCCGCAAGGTGCTGGTGGCCAACCGCGGGGAGATCGCGATCCGAGCGTTCCGCGCCGGCTTCGAACTGGGCGCGGGGACCGTCGCCGTGTTTCCGCACGAAGATCGCAACTCCCTGCACCGGCTGAAGGCCGATGAGGCGTACGAGATCGGCGAGCCCGGTCATCCCGTGCGCGCCTACCTCTCGGTCGACGAGATCGTCGCCGCCGCCAAGAAGGCCGGGGCCGACGCCGTCTACCCCGGCTACGGCTTCCTCTCCGAGAACCCCGACCTCGCGCGCGCGTGCGAGGAAAAAGGCATCACCTTCGTCGGGCCGAGCGCCGACATCCTCGAGCTCACCGGCAACAAGGCCCGCGCGGTCAAGGCCGCGCGCGAGGCGGGCGTGCCGGTGCTCGGGTCGTCCGAGCCCTCCAGTGACGTCGACGCGCTGGTCGCGGCGGCCGAGGACCTGGGCTTCCCGGTCTTCGTGAAGGCCGTCGCGGGCGGTGGTGGGCGCGGCATGCGCCGCGTCCAGGAACCCGCTCAGCTGCGCGAGTCCATCGAGGCCGCCGCGCGCGAGGCCGAGTCCGCCTTCGGCGACCCGACCGTCTTCCTCGAGAAGGCCGTCGTCGAGCCGCGGCACATCGAGGTGCAGATCCTCGCCGACGGCGCGGGCAACATCATCCACCTCTACGAGCGCGACTGCTCCGTGCAGCGGCGCCACCAGAAGGTCGTCGAGCTGGCCCCGGCGCCGAACCTCGACCCCGAGCTGCGCAATCGCATCTGCGCGGACGCCGTCAAGTTCGCGAAGCAGATCGGCTACCGCAACGCCGGCACCGTCGAGTTCCTGCTCGACAAGCAGGGCAACCACGTCTTCATCGAGATGAACCCGCGCATCCAGGTCGAGCACACGGTCACCGAAGAGGTCACCGACGTCGACCTCGTGCAGTCGCAGCTGCGGATCGCCGCCGGTGAGACCCTCGACGACCTCGGGCTGAGCCAGGACAAGATCTACCTGCGCGGCGCCGCGCTGCAGTGCCGCATCACCACCGAGGACCCGGCCAACGGCTTCCGCCCGGACACCGGGATGATCTCCGCCTACCGCTCGCCGGGCGGCTCGGGCATCCGGCTCGACGGCGGCACCGCCTTCTCCGGCACCGAGATCAGCGCCCACTTCGACTCGCTGCTGGTGAAGCTGACCTGTCGCGGCCGCGACTTCGAGACCGCCGTCCGCCGCGCGCGCCGCGCCGTCGCCGAGTTCCGGATCCGCGGCGTCGCCACGAACATCCCGTTCCTGCAGGCCGTCCTCGACGACCCGGACTTCCGCGCCGGGCGCGTCACGACGTCGTTCATCGAGGAGCGTCCGGGGCTGCTCACGGCGCGGCAGTCCGCCGACCGCGGCACGCGGCTGCTGACCTACCTCGCCGACCAGACGGTCAACAAGCCGCACGGCGAGCGCCCGAAGACCCCGGACGCGACGCTGAAGCTGCCGAAGCTCGCGGAGGACGCCCAGCCGGCCGACGGCTCGAAGCAGAAGCTCGTCGAGCTGGGCCCGGGCGGGTTCGCGGAGTGGCTGCGGAAGTCGCCGCACATCGGCGTCACCGACACGACGTTCCGCGACGCGCACCAGTCGCTGCTCGCCACCCGCGTCCGCACGAAGGACCTCCTCGCGGTGGCGCCGGTCGTCGCGAACACCCTCCCCGGATTGCTGTCGCTGGAGTGCTGGGGCGGTGCGACCTACGACGTCGCGCTGCGGTTCCTCGCCGAGGACCCGTGGGAGCGGCTCGCCGCGCTGCGCGAGGCCGTGCCGAACATCTGCCTCCAGATGCTGCTGCGCGGGCGCAACACCGTCGGCTACACGCCGTACCCGACCGAGGTGACGCACTCCTTCGTCCAGGAGGCCACGAAGACCGGCATCGACATCTTCCGGATCTTCGACGCGCTCAACGACGTCGAGCAGATGCGCCCGGCCATCGAAGCCGTGCGCGAGACCGGCTCCGCCGTCGCCGAGGTGGCGCTCTGCTACACCTCGGACCTGTCGGACCCGGGGGAGAAGCTCTACACGCTCGACTACTACCTCAAGCTGGCCGAGCAGATCGTCGGCGCCGGCGCGCACGTGCTGGCGATCAAGGACATGGCCGGGCTGCTGCGCGCGCCCGCGGCGACCAAGCTGGTCACCGCGCTGCGCAAGGAGTTCGACCTGCCGGTGCACATCCACACCCACGACACCGCGGGTGGCCAGCTGGCCACCTACGTCGCGGCGATCAACGCGGGCGCGGACGCCGTCGACGGCGCGGTGTCGTCGATGGCGGGCACGACGTCGCAGCCGTCGCTGTCGTCGATCGTGGCGGCCACCGACCACTCCGACCGCACGACCGGGCTGGACCTGGACGCGATCGGCGAGCTGGAGCCGTACTGGGAGAGCGTGCGCAAGATCTACGCGCCGTTCGAGGCCGGGCTGGCCTCGCCCACCGGGCGCGTCTACCACCACGAGATCCCCGGCGGGCAGCTGTCGAACCTGCGCACGCAGGCCATCGCGCTGGGCCTGGGCGACCGGTTCGAGGACATCGAGGCGATGTACGCCGCCGCCGACAAGATCCTGGGGCACCTGGTGAAGGTGACGCCGTCGTCGAAGGTCGTCGGCGACCTCGCGCTGCACCTGGTCGGCGCGGGCGTGTCCCCGGCCGACTTCGAGGCGGAGCCGAACAAGTTCGACATCCCCGACTCGGTGATCGGCTTCCTGCGCGGTGAGCTCGGCGACCCGCCGGGCGGCTGGCCGGAGCCGTTCCGCACCAAGGCCCTCGAAGGCCGCGCGGCCGCCAAGCCGGTCGCCGAACTGTCCGAAGAGGACCGCGCGGCGCTTGCGGAACACCCCCGCCGGACGCTGAACCGGCTGCTGTTCCCGGCGCCCACCAAGGAGTTCGAGGCGCACCGCGAGGCCTACGGCGACACGTCCGTGCTGCCCACCAAGGACTTCTTCTACGGGCTGCGGCCGGGGGAGGAGTACGCCGTCGACCTCGAGCCGGGCGTGCGGCTGCTCATCGAGCTGGAGGCGATCGGCGAGGCCGACGAGCGCGGCGTGCGCACGGTGATGTCGACGCTCAACGGCCAGCTGCGGCCGATCCAGATCCGCGACCGCTCGATCGCCTCGGACGTCCCGGCGACCGAAAAGGCGGAGAAGGGCAACCCGAAGCAGGTCGCGGCGCCGTTCGCCGGCGTGGTCACGCTGCAGGTTTCCGAGGGCGACACGGTCGAGGCCGGTGCGACGGTCGCGACGATCGAGGCCATGAAGATGGAGGCGTCGATCACCGCGTCCGCCGGGGGCAAGGTCGGCCGGCTGGCGATCACCTCCGTCCAGCAGGTCGAGGGCGGTGACCTGCTGCTGGTGCTGGAGTGACACTGGTCAACGCGGTCCCGCAGCGCCAGGGCGCGGTGGGACCGCGGGCGGCGGAGCTGCCGGACGGGTGTCTCGCGCTCGCGGAGCTGGCCGGGCACGTGCTCGGCCGGCCGGTGCACCACGTCCGGCAGACGCGTGAAGTGTCCGAGGCAGACCGCGGCATCGCGTCGCGGGCGGAGCTGACGGGCCCGAACCGCGCGGCGCAGCTGGCGGCGCTGGAGGCCCCGGGCGGCCCGGTCCTGACGATCGGCGGCGACTGCGGGGTCGAGCTGGTCCCGATCGGCGTGGCCCGCTTCCGGCACGGGCCGGGCCTGGGCGTCGTGTGGTTCGACGCGCACGCCGACCTGAACACGGCTTCGACGTCGCCTTCGGGCGCGTTCCACGGGATGGTGCTGCGCTCGCTGTTCGGCGAGGGCGACGCGGAGTTCGCGGCGGCGCCCGCGCTGGAGCCGGGCCGGGTGGCGCTGCGGGGAACGCGCGTGTTCGACCCGGAGGAGCGGGCAGCGGTCGCGCGGGGGCTGGCGGTCACGTCGATGGACGCACTGGCGGGCGTGGAGAAGCTGTACGTCCACGTGGATCTGGACGTGCTGGACCCCGGGGAGTTTCCGGGGCTCAACTACCCGGAGCCCGACGGCTGGACCATCCCGCGGCTGGTGTCCGAGCTGGACGCCCTGGCCGGGTACGAAGTCGTGGGCGCGGGGATCACCGAGTGCGTGGGCACGTCCCGCGAGGTCGAGGTGCTGGAGCCGGTGCTGGCCGCGATCGGCCGCCTCCTCACCCGGCATTGATGCGGTATGCGGAGCGGAGGGCGGTCACCGCCGCTTCGACGTCGGCGCCGAGGTCGCTCGCCCGGGCCGCGTACTCGATCGCCGCTGTGAGGAGCAGGGCCGTCGGGTCCGGGCGGTCGGCGGGGATCGTCACCACCGTGCCGCGCGCGCGGGCCGTCACCACCCAGCCCGCCGCCTCCAGCTCGCGGTACGCGCGGGCCACCGTTCCGGACGCCAGTCCCAAGTCGCGGGCCAGCTGGCGGATCGGCGGCAGGCGCGACCCGTCCGGGAGCGCCCCCGCCGTCACCGCGCGGACGATCTGGTCGTGCACCTGCCGCCACGGCGCCAGGCCGTTTTCGGTGTCGACGACGATCTTCACGCCGCGGCCGGCTGCCGTTTCACCGGCGCGGTCACCGCCAGGAACGCCGCCAGCCCGGCGACGACCGCCAGCAACGACCCGAAGTTCCCGCCCGGCCAGCCGATCGCCGCGCAGCCGGCGATCCCCAGCCCGATCGCGACCCGCCCGCTGCGGCGGCGCAGGGCCAGGTCCGCCCGCGGTTCCCCGGCCGCCGGGCGGCGCACCGCCAGCGCCGTGATCACCCAGCAGACCACCGTGGTGCCCACGGCCGCCGCCAGCAACGTCCACTGCGCGGTCCAGACCAGCCGCACGATCGCGCCCGCCGACGCCAGCCCGCTGAGCACGAGCGCCCAGACCGGGACGACGCCGGTCAGCGTCCGCGGGGCCAGGACGGCTTCGCGGCGCGGGGCGCGAGCCGGCCGCTGGGCCAGCAACTCGGCGATCAGGCCGCCCACCAGCAGGGTCGTGATGATCGTGCCCGGCCCGCGGTCGCCGAGCGCGGGCGGGATCGCCAGGTAGAGCCACGGGTACCAGAGCCGGCGCCGCTTGAGGTACCGGACGGCGAGCGCCACCTCGGCGGCGTCCGGATCCGGCACGCCCCAGCGTTCGAGCAAGCGCTTTCCGTGCTTCTCGCCGGGCCACAGCACGATCAGGATCGCCAGGCCGATCAGCCCGCTGAAGAGCGCCACCGCCAGCACGTTGTCCCACGGCATGTCCGGACCTCCTCGCTTGTATCAACCACACGATACAAGCGTCGTCAGCGCACCGCGACCCGGTGGGCCTCGACGACGGGCCGCATCGGGCGCATCCGCAGCCGGGTCACCGCGATGGCCGGCACGAACACCACGACGAGCGGAACTTGGGAAAGCCACACGGACTCGTCCACGCGCTCGGGCGGCAGGCTGAAGACGACCACGACGCGGAAGACCGCGTCGAGCGCGAAGGCGCCGGCCCACACCGCCGTCACGCCGCGGACGGTGCGGCGGAAGCGGTCCGACCGTTCCCAAGCCCGTTCGTAGGCCTCGGCGAGCGCGGGGTCGCCCCGGGTGGCGAACGGCTTGCCCGAGTCCAGCACCAGCGGCCGCCCGGTGAAGCAGGTCGTCAGCGCGTAGACCGCCGCGACCGCCAGGTAGAACGCCGGCTTCGCCAGGACGATCCGGGGGTCGTCGGTGACGAACAGCAGGACCGCCGAGAGGCCCATCTCCAGGAAGATCAGCACGCCGAGCGCGTCCACTTTGCCCCGGCGAAGCGTGGTGACCAGCGCGTGGACGCCCGTGGCCGCGCCGGCGAGCGTGAGCGACCAGAACGCGCTCAGCCCGAACCCCGAGTGCAGCAGGAAGTAGCCACCGATCGGCAGGACGAGGTCGAGGACGACCGGGACGAGGGCGCGCATCACTCCGCCTCCCGCTGCCAGCGCCGTCCGGGGCCCGGCCGTCTTTTGGCCGCCGCGACGGAAGTCTCCAGCCGGGCCAGCAGCTCGCCGAGCCGCCGGACGTCCTCGGCGGGCCAGTCCCGCATGAAGTCGGCGAAGCGGTCGAGCCCGAGCTTCGTCAGGCGGCGCACCTCGTCCCGGCCCGGCTGGGTGAGCGAGATCAGGCAGGACCGCCGGTCCTCCGGATCGGCCTCGAGCCGCACGTGCCCGGCGTCTTCCAGCACCCGCGTCTGCCGCGTGATCGACGACTGGTGCACGTCCAGCTCCGCGGCGACCTCCGACGGCCGGACGCGGCCCTTGCCGGCGGCCAGCCGCAGGATCGCGACGCGGGTCGGGTCGGCCGCGCGCGACTGGGCGCGGCGCAGCGCTTCGCTGATCCGGGTGAGGGGGTAGACGACGCTTTCGAGGTCCTCGTAGCTGTGCGGCATGACGTCGACGGTCAGACTACTTGCGTCACGCAAACAAGTGGTTCGCAAGAATCTCAGGGATGCCCCGGAGATCGCCCGCGGCTTGGCCGGGCTGGAGGGAAGATCCGCCGTTCGTACGTACAATCGTGAGCAGTCGGCGGGGTGCTTGTCAGCGAGCCGCAGCCGAGCCTCGTGAACTTGTCACGAAGTTGACAAGAAATCGGTTTCCCTTCGAAGGTGTGACACGTTCGGGACTACTTTTTCGATGTGTCCGGTGTCACCCGCACCAGGCGGTGTGCGCGGACCGGGGTCCCGGGCGGAGCGAAGGAGCTGCGATGTCGGTGGAGCGCGGATTCGATCACGCTGCGCCGCCGCCCGCCGCACTACCCCGCAAGCTCGCCGACATCCTGCGTCCCGAGCTGGCCAGCCTCGCGGCCGAGATCGTCGAGGAGATCCGCGCGACCATCCCGGCCTACGCCCGCCCGCTCGACGGGCCCTACGGCAAGTCGATCCGGGCCGGCGTCGAGTACGCGATCACGCTGTTCGTCGCGCAGATCGCCGACCCGACGGTGTCCAAGGAGCAGTCCCACGAGGTGCACCACCGCCTGGGGCAGAACGAAATGCGCGAAGGCCGCAGCCTCGACACGCTGCAGTCGGCCTACCGGGTCGGCGCGCGCGTGTCGTGGCGGCGGATCATGCGCGTCGGGCGGCGGAGCGGGCTCTCGTCGGCGGTGATGTCCCAGCTGGCCGACGCGATGCTGGCGTTCATGGACGAGCTCGCCTCGGTCGCGCTCGACGGTTACCTGGAGGCGAAGGCGCGCACGGCGGGAGCGCTCGACACCTGGCGCCGCAAGCTGCTGCACCTGATCCTCGAGACGCCGCCGGCGTCCCCCAAGGCGATCGCCGAGCTGGCTCAGCTGATCGGCTGGCCGGTGCCGACCGACGCGACGCCGGTGGCGGTCTGCCCGGCCGACGGCGTCGCCCCGGCCCGTCGCCACGCGGGGCTGGACGCGGACATCCTCGCCGAGCTCGACACGCCCGACCCGAAGCTGGTGGTCCCCGGCGAGCTCGGCGGCGCCCGGCTGGCGACGCTGCAGGTGGCTCTGCCGGACTGCCGGCTCTCGATCGGCCCGTGCGTCCCGCTGGCGTCGGTGGCGGATTCCCTGCGCTGGGCCCGGAACGCGCTGCACCTGGCCGAGCGCGGGGTGCTGGTGCCGCGCCCGGTGCTGCGCGCGGAGGAGCACCTGGCGACGTTGCTGGTCAACTCCGACACGGGCCTGGTCGGCACGCTGCGGCACCGCCTGTTCGCGCCGCTGGCGGACATGACGGGCAAGCAGCAGGAGCGGCTGCTGGAGACGCTGCGGGCGTGGCTCGACAGCCAGGGCAACGTGGTGGAGATCGCCGAGCGCCTGGGTGTGCACCCCCAGACGGTCCGCTACCGCATGCGGCAGCTGCAGGCGACGTTCGGCGACAGCCTGCGCGACCCGGCGGCCCGCTTCGAGATGGAGCTGGCGTTGCGCGCGGGGGCGGCGCCGTTGCCGTTGCGGTACCCGGTGAGCGAGCTGCTGCCGGCACCGCGTGCCGGGGTATCGCGTCCACAGTGGACGTCCAGTTAGGGCTCAGGTGATCGGGACGTCCGGCTGGAACGCCCGGTTCTGCGCCGGATTCGTGACCCTCAGCGTGCAGGTCAACGACCAGAGCGCCCACGCGCCGGTGGCCGCCTTGCGGATCTCGAGGCCCTCGGTGAAGCTCACGCCCATCGTGAACCCGACCGAACCCGCCGCACCGGCGGTGAACGTCTGGGGTGAACCGGTCACCGGGAGCGTCGTCGCACCCGTGCCGAGGGACTGCTGGGGGAAGCCCCCGCTGATCGTCCCGGCCGCCGGCGTCGCGTTCGAGACGGCGAACGGCGCGCTGAGCGAGCCGCGTACCGCGTCGTAGCCGGCCGCGCGCAGCAGCGCGGTCAGGCCGATCGGGAAAACGTGCTGGGCCGACGGGGAAACCGTGAAGGGCTGACCGGGGTGCGGGTCGGTGACCGCCAGTTCGGCGGTCAGCGTGGTCGGCGGCGGGGAGATCCCGGGGAACGTGCACGTGTAGGTGAGCGCACTCGTGTTCGTGGTGTACGTCGCGTTCGCCGTGCCCGCCGTCAAGCCGGTGACGAGCAGCGCCGCCGCCACCGCCGGTGCGATCCTCATGCGTCCCCCTCAGTTCGGATGCTTGGCCGCCGCCTTCTTCGCCGCTGCCTCGGGCGGGGGTCCGTCGGACCCCGGCGGGCACTGGGTGTGGTCCGGTTCGGTGCAGACGATCAGGTTGTAGGTGTCGACGAACGCCTGGTTTCCCTTGCCTGAGCCCATCCCGGTGAGCAGCGGGTCCAGGTCCTGGCCGCCCGCGCCGCAGCCGGTGAACCCGGGCAGCTCGAACCCCGTGTTCTCGTCGGTCCGGATGTGCCCGACGCCGAACGCTTCGTACGGGCCGTTCAGCGTGAGCTTCACCGCCTTCGCCGTCACGCAGTCGGGGCCGAGGTCCAGCGGGACGCCGTTGACCTTCGCCCCGCTCAGCCGGGCCATCACCTCGAGCGTGGTGTTCAGGAAGGTGGCCCCGGTGTCCGGGTCCGTGGTGATCTTGCCGGCGATCTCGATGACCTTGCTGTTCCGGTAGTCGAGCGGCAGGAACTCCACGGTCGCGGTCACCGGCACGAAACCGAAGCCGAGGAACGAGGTGGTCGAAGGGTTGAAGGTGGTCGACCCGGTGACGCGCGAGGTGCCGTCGATCAGATTGAGGATGAACAACCCGTTGAACAGGAACGCGGGGTCGGCGGTGACGGTCGCGCCGAGCTTCTTGACCGTCGACTTCGTCAAGATCGTGACGAGGCTCAGCGGCACCGCGAACTCGTCTTCGGTGGGGGGACCTCCCGGGTCGGGCTCGTCGGCGGCCACCGCCTGCTGCTTCTGCTTCGTGCCCGGCACCGTCTTCGGCAGGACCAGCACCTTGCCCAGCGTCGTCTGCTGGTCGGCGTCGAGGGTGCACGCGATCTGCGGGGCCGGCTGCGTGACCGCGGTGTCCGGCGGCGGTACGGCTTCGAGGGCCAGCGTCGGCGCGGTGACGTCGAAGGTGACGGCGCCGACGGTGTTCAGGGCGATCTCCGGCACGGTGCCGGTGGCGGTCAGGGTGAGGTCACCGGTTTCCGGCAGCGGCGTGGCCGGGACGGTCAGGTCGACCGGTACCTTGTCCGACTTGTCGCCCTGGCGCACGGCCAGGTCGACGTGCACGTCGCCGCGCAGCGACCCGGCGGTGGCGCCCTCCGGAAGGTAGGAGAGCGCGACGTCGCGGGGGAGGGTGAGCTTCGCCGAGAACGCGCCGATCTTGGCCGACGTCCCGGTCTTCGCCTGCGCGGACAGCGTTGCCGCCGTCTCGGCCGTCAGCTTGCGCGCGCCGAGCGGGTCGGGGAAGGGGCAGGTCACCGAAACCGACGCCGTGGCCTTCGTGTCCGGCGGGACCGCGGGCGCCGGGGCGGCCGAGCCGACCCCGGTCAGCGCGCCGTTCACCGCGGAGAGCAGGCCGACGGCCGCCAGCGCGGAGATCGTGAGGGTGCGGGGCCGGACTCGAAGTGGCATCGGTTTCCCTGGGTGCGTGCGGAAGCGACGGGGTGGCCCCGGTGCGGGCGGGTGGCCCGCACCGGGAAACCCGGTCAGGAAACGGTGATGCTCGGGCTGAACGCGGTGTTCTGCGCCGGGCTGGTCACCTTGAGGGTGCAGTTCATCGTCCACGGCGCCCAGGCGCCGGTGGACTTCTTGTGGAACTCCAGGTTCGCCGACAGACCGCTCGTCAGCGACAGCGTGGCGCTGCCCGCGCTGGCCGGCGCGGTCCAGTCCGGGATGCTGGACCCCGCGTCCTGCGAGATGACCACGGTGATCGGCCCGCCGGTCGGGTAGATCACCTCCGGGATGTTCAGCCCGCTGGCCGACGGCTGCGACAGCGTGCCCGCCGACGCCGTGACCGGCACCGTCGCCTTGCCCCGGATGCCGTCGTAGCCGACCGCCGTGAGCAGCGCGTGGACCGTCGCGCTGATCGTGGCGGAACCGCCGACGTTGGCCGGGGTGACGGTGGTGCCGGCCGGGACGACGTCCGGCGCGTCGAGGTGCGCGGTGATCGCGACCGGCTGCGGCGAGATGCCGGGGAAGGTGCAGTTGTAGGTGACGCCCGCCGTGCCCCCGGCGGTGTAGGTGGTGGTGGCGGCGGCCGCGGTACCCGCGGTCAGCACCGCGATGGCGCCGATGGCGGTCGCGGTGGTGGCGATACCGGCGGACAGCCTGCTGAGTCGGGACATACCTGTCATCTCCTTTGATTCAGTTCAGTCTCGGCTTTGGCTGATCGATTGCTCGCCGCCGTGTGCCCCCATCGCGTTCACCGTCCCCATTGCCCCGGGCGGCGGGTCGCGATTCATCGGCGTGCGAGGTGGAGGTCCATCTGCCGAAATCGAGGCTACTCGCCAGTTCAGTAAGGAACAAGACTTCGCGGCGGCGTGGGTGAGGCCCCGGGGGGTTCTTGTGCGCGCCGGCGCAATGCCGCGACCGGATTTGGCGGATTTTGACAAAGAACGGCCGCCGCGGCGATGCGTCGTTCGCTACGGTCTACCATTTGTGATCTTGCCGAAGCAATCCCGGATAACGAAACCGGAGAAATGAGGCTACCGTGCCGGGTACTTCCCGTTGTGGGCGGGTATCACTGAAGGGCGCCGCATTCGCGGTGACGGCGGCGATGGCCGTCTCGGTGTTCGCGCAGCCGGCGTCCGCGGCCACCGTCGGCGGCGTGATCGCCTGGGGCAAGCCGGACTACGACGTGACGATCCCGCCGCCGGGCGCGCTGGACGGCGTCACCGCCGTGTCGGCGGGCAGCACGACCGCGCTGGCGCTCAAGGGCGGCGCGGTCCTCGCGTGGGGCGCGAACAACTGGGGCGCCAACGAAATCCCGGCCGCGGCGACGTCCGGGGTCAGCCAGATCGCGTCGGGCTGGGGGCACGAACTGGCCCTCAAGAACGGCAAGGTCCTGGCCTGGGGCAACAACTGGTACGGCCAGACGACCCTGCCCGCGTCGGTGTCGAGCGGCGTGCTCGCGATCTCGGCGTCCAACATGCACAGCCTGGCGCTGAAGCAGGGCGGGCTGGTCGTGAGCTGGGGAACCCGCACCGACGTGCCGGCCGCCGCGCAGTCGGGCGTCACCGCGATCTCCGCGGGGGGCGACCACAACCTGGCGCTCAAGGGCGGGGGCGTGCTGGCGTGGGGGAGCAACACCTACGGGCAGGCGAGCGTGCCGGCCGGGCTTTCTTCGGGTGTCACGGCGGTTTCCGCCGGCTTCTACCACAGCCTGGCGCTCAAGGACGGCCGCGTCTACGCCTGGGGCCGCGACAACTTCCACCAGACCGAGGTGCCGCCGGAAGCGCTGTCGGACGTCGTGGCCGTCGACGCCGGGTTCAACCACAACGTCGCGCTCAAGTCCGACGGCTCGGTGGTGACGTGGGGGTCGAACCTCGTCGGCGAGTCGTACTTCCCTTGGTGCGGGCCGGTGTTCGCGGTTTCGGCCGGGGACAACGACAGCTTCGCCCTGAAGGAAGACCCGAACGCGGCTTGCTGACGCCCGGTGGGTGGCGGGCCCGCGCGGCCCGCCACCCGTGGCCGGTCAGGAGATGTCGCTGGCCAGGTCGAGCGAAATGGTGTTGCCCGGCCCCGAAATCAGGGCGCCGAGCGCGATGTCGGCGATGAAGCAGTTGCTGAACTCGGGGATCGTGTAGGTGCCGGTCACCGTGATGGCCGGCGCGGTGATGTCGATGTCCTGGGCGGACAGCGTCAGGTCGAGCGGGGTCTTCGTCTTGCAGCTGCCCGGAACGGTCGGCAGCGGGATGATCGGGATGATCGGGCCGGCCCAGATGTCGTAGATCTCCATGTTGGCCTTGGCCTTGGTGACGAGGTTGCCGTCGGCGATCGTGCCGGTGGCCGGGCCGAGCGGGGTGACCTTGACCTTGGCCTTGATGCGGAAGATGCCGGACAGCAGGGAGATGTCGGCCTGCGCGGGCGGCAGCGCCAGGTCCGCGCTGAGCCCGACCGTGCCGGTCTGGTCGTCGATCAGCAGGTTGCCCTTGAGCGAGCCGGGGCCGAGCTTCATGGCGCTGCCGGTCTTCTTCACCGTGGTGCTGCCGGTGACCTTGTAGGAGACGGGGATCGGGATGACGTCGGCCGAGGCCGGGGTCACCACGACCCCGGTCAGCACGACGGCCGCCGCCGACGTGAGCACGGCCATTCTCCTCAGCTGCGTTGCCACGGACATGGTTGTCCTCCTTGTGCGTTTCCCGTCCGTTCCGGGTGCTCCCGGAAACGGTGAAGCAATCGATGGTTCAGCGCGGTTCGAGTTCGGTGACGACCCAGCCGTCACCCGTGTGTTCCGCGGTCACGGAAAGCTGCGCCGCGGCGCTGTCGGTCGCATTGTTGTCAGCCCGGACGGCTGATTGATCGAGAAAGACGAGTAACCGCGCGTGACCATTTCGGAGTTCTTGCACGGCGATCGCCGAAACGCGGGAAGTGAGTATGAGTTTTTGCTCGGGTGCCTTCTGCCTGACTTGGGCGAAGAGCTTGTCGTAGGAATCCTTGGCGGACCCCCGCAACACGGCGGCGGCGGCCTTTTCGGTGACGTCGGTCTTGTCGTAGGAATAGGAGAAGATCCGGTTCATCGCGAGGGTGACGGCGGAGGTGACTTCGGCGGTCTGGCCGACATCGGTCAGCGCGAGGTTCGCGGCGGCGGGGTTGCTCGAGGCGGAGTGGGCTTCGAGGGTGAACCAGGCACCGGCGCCGGCGAGGACCAGGGCGGCGGCGAGCAGGAGAGCGGGGAGGCGGAGCCAGGCGGGGCGGGCTTTGGCGGGCTGGGCTGCGGCTTCGGGCCCGGCGGCCGGTACGGCCTCGGCTTCGGCAGGTTCGCCGTCGGTGGCTTCAAGCGGCTCGGCGTTGGCGTCGGCTTCGGCGGTGTTCGCAGGCCGGCCGCTCTCAGCTTCGGTCTCGGCGGTGGCCTCGGGCAGCTCCGGCCGTTCGGCCGCGGTCTCCCCCTCGATCGTCTTCGCGCGGTTCATCGGGCACCCACCGGCAGCTGGTCCAGCGCGCTCAGCTTCCACCCGTCCGCCGTCCGGGACAGCGCCGCCGCGAAACGGTTGCGCTTCACCGCCGGGGCCGTTCCTTGTTTCGCCATCGTGATCTCCACCGAAGCCAGCATCTTCGCCGTGCCCGCGTGTTCGTCCAGCTCGCTCAGCGCCGCGTCCAGGACCCGGCCGGTCGCCACCGTCGCGTTCGCCGCCAGGGTCTTCTTCGTCGAGTCGTCCGTGCGGGCCAGCTGGTCGTGCAGCGGACCCGTCGACGCCGACAGCCACCGCCCCAGGCCGCCGTTCACGTCGTGGTAGTCGAGGCTGCTCAGCTCCGCCACCAGCGTCCGGCCGCTCGACAACGCCTCGTCGCGCGCCACCCCGTACGTCAGCGACGCATCGTGCGACGCCGCGTACCACGAGTAGCCCGACCAGCCCGCGAACACCGCGGCCGCCGCCAAGACCACCGCAGCACCCTGCTTCAGCGCAGCCACAGCATCTCCTCGAGACTCGTCGACGTCGCTTGCCCGTCGAGTCCGGTCAGCCCGCCCGGCGCCAGCGCCGGCTCCGGCACCGGCGGGTGCGGCGCGTTCTGCACGCCGCGCACCGAACTCTCGTTGCCGTACGGCAACGTGCACGCCGCTCCGGTGTTGAGCGGCAACGGCGAAAGGTCGTCGCTCGGCCGGTGCGGCGTTCCCTCGTAGCCCTGGACGCACGGCGGCGGGTTGTCGAAGTTCAGCACCAGCGCCATCCGCAGCGCGTCGCCCTGGGGGTTCAACGCCGACCCCACGCCCGCCACCGCGCGCGGCAGGTTCGCCAGCAGTGACTCCTCCGCCGCGGTGCGGGTGCCGAACACCCGGGCCGTCGTCAGCAGGTTGGCCAGCAGGATCGGCAGGCCGGGGTCGTTTTCCTTCAGCACCGAAGAAAGCTCCGTCGCCGCCGGCGGCGCGGTCGCGATCAGCCGCCGCAGGTCGCCATCGGAGCGAGCCAGCTGCTGGGCGAAGACCCGGGCGTTGCTGCTGAACGAGCGCCACTCCGACGACGAGTCGACCTGGGTCCGCAACACCGTCGCGCCGTCGTTGATCAGCTTCGACGTCTGCGGCAGGTTCGCGCTCGCGTCGCGCGCGAACGTCGTCGCCGCGTCCATCAGCGTCTGCAGGTCCGGGCCGGCGCCGCGCAAGGCGTCGTCGAGCTCGTCGACCACCGTGCGCAGGTCCTGGGTCGGCACCGACGCGGTGAACGAGTCGAGGTCCGTCAGCAGGCTGTTCACCGGCAGCGGCAGCGTCGTCGACTCGCGCTGGATGACCGAGCCCTCGCCGAGGTAGGGCGCGTCGGCCGTACGGGGCTGCAGGTCGACGTACTGCTCGCCGACCGCCGACCGGTTCGCCACCACGGCGCGGGAGTCCGCCGGGATGGGCGGGGCGCCGTCGTCGATCAGCAGGTCGGCTTCGGTCCCGGTGACGGTGAGCCGCAGCTCGCCGACCCGGCCGACGGCGACGCCGCGGTAGGTCACCTCACCGTTGGTGAACAGGCCGCCGCCTTCGGCCAGCTCCAGCTTCACCGCGTAGCTGCCGGACCCGAACAGCCGGCCGAGCCCGGCGTAGTTCGCGCCGACGAACGCCGTCGTGGCCAAGGCGATCACGACGAACAGGAGCACTTGGACCCGCACTCTGCGCGTCAGCATCACTGGCCTCCCGAGGGGATCGGGAGCGGCGGCAGGCCCGGCGGCACGCCCTCGCCGGGCGCGGGCAGCGGCACGCCGGGCGCCGGGATCATCGACGCGTAGGCGTTGACGTAGTCGCCCTTGATCGCCGGGAGCACGGAGTCGGGGAAGGGGAACGTCGGCAGCATCTGCAGCGACTTCGGCAGGTCGGCGCCCGCGTCCGCGAGCTGGTCCAGGATCGGTGCGAGCGCCCGCAGGTCGGCCACCATGTCGTCGCGGCTGCGGTCGACGACGTCGGTGGCCACCGTGGAGAGGCGGTCGAGCGCTTGCAGCATCGAGACGAGCTGCGTGCGCTGGTCGGTGAGGGCCTGCAGGCCCGGGGTCAGGTCGGTCAGCGCGCCGGAGACCTGTTCGTGGCGGTTCGCGAGCGTCGCGGACAGCCGGTTCAGCCCGTCCAGCGCTTCGGTGATGTCCGACCGGTGCGCGTCCAGATCCGTCATCAGGGTGTTCACCCCGGACAGGAACGAGCGGATCTGCCCCTCGTTGCCGTCCATCACCTTCGACAGCTCTTTGTTGATGGTCTGCAGCTGGCCGATGCCACCGCCGTTGAGCAGCAGCGAAAGGGCGCCGAAGATCTCTTCGAACTCGGGGTTGCGGTTGGTGCGCGCCAAGGGGATCGTGGCGCCGTTCGCCAGCCGCGCGCCCCCCGCGTTCTGCGCTTGTCCGTCCGGCGCGGCCAGCTCGACGAACTTCTCGCCGAGCAGGCTGGACTGGCGCAGCCGCGCGACGGCGCCGGCCGGCAGCACGACGTCGCCGTTGACGTCCAGCACCGCTTCGGCCGTCCACCCGTCGCCGCCGAGCCGGATCTCCCGCACCCGTCCGACCGGGACGTCGCCGACCTTGACGGCGGCCTGCGGCACGAGGTCGAGGACGTCGGCGAACTGCGCGGTCACCGCGTACGGGTGGTCGCCGAGGTCGGCGCCGCCGGGCAGCGGCAGGTCGTAGACGCCCTTGAACTCGCCCGCGGAACAACCCGCGAGCAGCAGGCACCCGATGCTCACGGCGGTGAGGACCCGTTTCATCGCCCACCCCCGTTCGTGTAGACGTCCCCGGTGACCGGCAGGGGGAGCGCCGTGAGGTAGTAGTCGAGGTTGCTCCGGCCCCTCAGCCGCCCGGTCGCCGGGTCGATCGCGTTGAGGACGTTGGACACCGCCAGCGGTACCCCGTCGAGCGTTTCGGCCAGCGACTGGCGCTGCTCGACGAGCGTCCGCGTCGTCGTCACCAGGTTGTCCACAGTGGACTTGATGGCGCCGCGGTTGTCCCGGATGAACGCCTGGACGTCGCCGAGCGCCTGGCCGAGGCTGTCGAGGGCGTGGGCCAGCTCGCCGCTGTTGGCGGCCAGCGTGCCGGAGATCTGCGACAGCTGCTGGTTGACCCCGCTGACCTGCTGGTCGTTGGTGGCGAGCATGGTCGTGAACCGCTGCAGCTCGTCGACGGTGCCGAACAGGTCGTCCGAGTTGCCGGCCAGCGTCCGGGCGAGCTGGGCGAAGTTGCGGACGCTGTCGTTGAACGCCTGCCCGTTGCCCCGCAGGTTCTGCGCGCCGGTCTTGAGCAGGTCCGACAGCGCGCCCTGGGAGTTGGCGCCGTTCGGGCCGAGGGCCTTCGACAGCGTGTCGAGGCTCGCGTAGAGCTGGTCGAGCTCGACCGGGGTGGCGGTCCGCTGCACCGGGATGGACGCGCCGTCGCGCAGCCGCGGCCCGCCGCGGGCGAGCTTGGCGAACTGGACGTAGCGGTCGGCGACGACGCTGGGGGCGATCACCAGCACCGTGGTGTCCTCGGCGATGCCGACCGAGCCGTCGATCGTCATGCCCACCTGCACCTGCTCGCCGCGCGGGGTGACCGAGTCGACCTGGCCGACGCGGACGCCGAGCACGCGGACGTCGGAGCCGGCGTAGACGCCGACCGCGCGGGAGAAGAACGCCGTGACGTGGTGCCGGCCGCTGCCGGAGAACACCCACCACAGCGCGGCCGTCACGACCAGCGCGAGCAGGATCGCGGCGGCGACGAACCGGGTGGTCAGGACCCCGGCCCGGGTGGTGGTCAGCGCGCTCACCTGGTGCCTCCCGGCGCGGTGCAGGGGTCGTGGTTCTCCGGCAGGAGGCCGCAGAGGTAGGCGTCGATCCAGCGGCCGTTGCCGGTCGTGTTGGTGACGACGCGGAAGTACGGCCCGGCCAGCTGCAGGCCCCGGGTGAGGTTGTCGTTCTGCTTCTTCAGCAGATCGGTCACCTGGGACAGCGACTGCAGCGCCTTCTTGAGCGGGTCGGAGTTCTCCGCGACCAGGCCGCGGAGCTGGTCGGCCAGCCGCGCCGAGCCGGTGAGCAGGTCGTGGATCGCGTCGCGGCGGCGGTTCAGCTCGGTCAGCAGCAGGTTGCCGTCGTCGATCAGCTTCTCGAAGTCCTCGTTCGAGTTCGCCAGCGTCGTGGTCAGCTTCCGCGCGTTGGCCAGCAGCTCGGCGATCTGGCCGTCGCGGCTGGAGACCGTCTTGGACAGCTGGGACAGGCCGTCGAGCGCGCTGCGGACGTGCTCGGGGGAGTTGCGGAAGGTGTCGGACAGCGTGGTGAAGCTGTTCGCGAGCTGCTGGGTGTCGATCGCGCCGACGGTGTCGGCCAGGCCGTTGAACGCGTCGGTGACGTCGTAGGGCGTGACCGTCCGGGTGCGCGGGATCGCCTGGTCCGGGTCCTGCACGCCGTCGCCGGTCGGGTTCAGCGAGAGGAACTTGCGGCCCAGCAACGTCTTGATCTTGATGTCGGCGGTCGTGCGGTCGCCGATCCACGCGTCCTTGACCCGGAACGACACGAGGACGTGGTCGTCGGCCAGCGCGACGTCGCGGACCTCGCCGACCTTGATGCCGGCGATCCGCACCTCGTCGTCCGGCTGCAGGCCGGCGGCCTCGGAGAACTCGGCCTCGTAGGTGGTGCCGCCGCCGACGATCGGCAGGTTGTCGTAGTTGAACGTGACGGTGAGCAGCGCGGCCAGCGCGACGCTGCCGACCACGCCGAGGACGAGCGGGTTGCGCTCCTTGAAGGACTTCACGAGTCGCACCTCGCCGTCGGGACGTACACACCGCGCGGGGGCGTGGTCTGGAGCGTGGCGCGGCAGAGGAAGAAGTTCATCCACGTGCCGTAGGAGGCGACCCGGCCGATCTCGGTGAACTTCACCGGCAGGTTGGTCAGGAAGCTGTCCACTTCGGACTGGTTCTGCGCCAGCGTGCCGGCCACCTCCTGCAACCCGGCGATGCTCTCCTTCAACGGCGGGCGCGCCTGCTCGAACAGGCCGGCGGTCGACTGCGTCAGGTCGCCGATCCCGCTGATGGCGTCGCCGATCGCGGCGCGGTCGCCGGCCAGGCCGGACACCAGCTGCCGCAGCGTGGACACCAGGTTCGCGAGCGCGTCACCCTTGCCGTTGACGGTCTTGAGCACCGAGTTGAGGTTCGCGATCACCTCGCCGATCACCTGGTCGCGCCCGGCGATGGTGGTGGTGAGCGAACCGGTGTGGGCCAGCAGGCTTTCGACGGTGCCGCCTTCGCCCTGCAGCACCTGGACGATCTCGCCGGAGAGCTCGTTGACGTCGTTCGGCGACAGCGCCTGGAACAGCGGCTTGAAGCCGTTGAACAGGTCGGTGAGGTCCAGGGCGGGGGTGGTGCGGTCGAGCGGGATCTCGCCGCCCTCGGGCAGCTGGTCCCGGGTGCCGGTGGTGCCGCGTTCGAGGGCGATGTAGCGCTGCCCGACCATGTTGCGGTACTTGATGACCGCGTGGACGTCGGCGGGCAGCCGGCGGCCCTGGTCGAGGGAGAACCCGACGAGCGCCCGGTTGTGGTCGCTGATGTCCAGTGACTCGACCTGGCCGACGCGGACGCCGGAGATGCGCACGTCGTCCCCGGCGTTGAGCGAGGTGGCGTCGAGGAACTTGGCCGTGTACCGCGGTCCGCCGCCGACGCCGGAGTTGGTGATGGACACGGCCAGCAGCGTCGTCGCGAGGACGGTGACGACGATGAAGACCAGGCTCTTGATGAGCGGGGAGGCGATGTTCCTCACTTGAGCTTCACCTCCGTGCCGCGGTAGAGCGGCCCGACGAGCACGCTGCTCCACTCGGGGACCTGCGCGGCGGGCACGCCGATCGACGGTGCGACCAGGGTGGCCAGCAGCTGCTCCTCCTGCGGGGAGTTCGCGACGCCGAGGTCGCCCTGGCCGCCGGTGAGCAGCGGGTGCCCGGTGCTGCCGGGGGTCGCGGCGGCGGTGCCGGTGGTCGGGGCGACGCCGGAGGGGTAGCAGCGCGGCTCGCCGCCGCCGGTGAAGCGCGGGTCGTCGCGGCCGGGCAGGTACTTGCCGCTGTCGGCGGTCACCGAGACTTCGGCGTGCAGGCCCGGCTCCTTGCGTTCGACCCCGAGGACCTTGTCCATGGATCCCTTCAAGGCGCTCAGCGAGCTGATGGTGCAGGCGAAGCCGGGGGAGTACTTGGCGGCGATTTCGAGCGGCGCGCGGCTGTCGGCGGCCAGGTCGATGAGGTTGTCGCGGTTGTTCCGCAGGAAGGTCGTGACCTCCTGGGACGACGACGTCACCTGCTGGTAGACCCCGGCGAGGTCGGCCTGCTTCTCCTTGACCGTGTTCAGCGTGACGGCCGAGGAGGTGAGTGCGTCGAGCAGGTCGGGGGCGATGTCGCCGTAGAGGTTCGAGACCGTGGCCAGGTCGTGGAGGTCCTCGGTGAACGCCGGCAGGTCGGGGTTGAAGTCCCTCAGGTAGTCCGCGGCGGTGCCGATCGTCTGCCCGAGCTGTTCGCCGCGGCCCTGCAGCGCCGTCGACACCGCGGTCAGCGTCGTCGCGAGCTTCTGCGGCTGGACGGCCTTGAGCAGCGGCAGGAGGTTGTCGAAGACGCGTTCCAGCTCGATCGCGTTGGCCGAGCGGTCCTGCTCGATCGTGTCACCCGCGGCCAGGTGCGGGGCTCGCGCGGTGTCCGGGATGGACAGCTGGACGTACCGCTCGCCGAACAGCGTCTTCGGCACGAGCAGCGCGGAAACGTTGCGCGGCAGCAGGTCCACTTTGCCCGGCTCGAGGGCAAGCGCTATCTCGGCGCCCTGCGGCGTCGCCCGGACTTCGCGGATCTCGCCGACGAGCACGCCGCGCGCCTTGACCTGGCCGCCCGGGGAGAGCTGGTTGCCGATGCGGTCGGCTTTGAGCGTGACCGGGACGATGGTGACGAAGTCCTTGTCGTACACCTTGATCGAGAGCGTCACGAGCACGCCCATCACCACCAGGAACAGCACGCCCGCGGTGCGGATCCCGGCCTTGTGGCGGGTCTCCCGTCTCATCCGGCCACCTGCACGGTGGTCGTCGCGCCCCAGATCGCCAGGGACAGGAAGAAGTCGAGCACGCTGATCGCGACGATCGCGGTGCGCACCGCGCGCCCGACCGCCACGCCGACGCCGGCCGGGCCGCCGCTCGCGCGGAAGCCGTAGTAGCAGTGGGCCAGGACCACGACGACGCTGAAGACGAGCACCTTCCCGAACGACCACAAGACGTCGCCGGGCGGCAGGAACAGCAGGAAGTAGTGGTCGTAGGTGCCGGCGGACTGGCCGAAGAACCACACGGTGACCTGCCGGGAGGCCAGGTAGCTCGACAGCAGCCCGATCGCGTAGAGCGGGATGACGGCGAGGAAGCCGGCGATCACCCGCGTCGTCACCAGGTACGGGACGCTCGGGATGCCCATGACTTCCAGTGCGTCGATCTCCTCGGAGATCCGCATCGCGCCGAGCTGCGCGGTGAAGCCGCAGCCGACGGTGGCGGACAGGGCGAGGCCGCTCACCAGCGGGGCGATCTCGCGGGTGTTGAAGTAGGCGGAGACGAACCCGGCGAACGCCGACGTCCCGACCTGGTTCAGCGCGGAGTAGCCCTGCAGGCCGACGACCGTGCCGGTGGCGACGGTCATCCCGATCATCACGCCGATCGTGCCGCCGATGACGGCGAGCGCGCCGCTGCCGAAGCTGACCTCGGCCAGCAGGCGGACGACCTCGCGCAGGTAGCGGCGCAGCGCCCGCGGCGTCCAGGCGATCGCGCGGAGGAAGAACAGGATCTGGTCGCCGAGGGTGTCGAGGAAACCGAACCGGCGGTCGACGGCTTCGCGCACCCGCGCGGTTCTGGGGACTTCCGTGGTGGTCACGTCAGCTCCCCTTGGGCGGCACGAGTTGCAGGTAGACGGTGGTGAGCACGAGGTTCAGCACGAACAGCAGCAGGAACGTGATGACCACCGACTGGTTGACGGCGTCGCCGACACCCTTCGGGCCGCCCTTGGGGTTCAGCCCGCGGTAGGCGGCGACCACGCCGGCGACGAAACCGAAGATGAGCGCCTTGATCTCGCTGATCCACAGGTCGGGCAGCTGGGCCAGCGCGGAGAAGCTGGCCAGGTACGCGCCCGGCGTCCCGTGCTGCATGATCACGTTGAAGAAGTAGCCGCCGAGCACGCCGACGACGCTCACCATGCCGTTGAGGAAGACCGCGACCCCCATGGCGGCGAGCACCCGCGGCACGATCAGCCGCTGGACGGGCGAGACGCCGAGGACCTCCATGGCGTCGATCTCTTCGCGGATGGTGCGCGAGCCGAGGTCCGCGCACATCGCGCTGCCGCCGGCGCCGGCGATGAGCAGCGCCGTCACGATCGGGGCGGCCTGCTGGATGATCGCGAGCACGCTGGCCGCGCCGGTGAAGGACTGCGCGCCGATCTGCGTGGTCAGCGACCCGATGTGCAGCGCGATCACCGCACCGAACGGGATGGAGACCAGCGCCGTCGGCAGGATCGAGACGCTCGCGATGAACCAGAACTGCTGGATCAGCTCACGCACCTGGAACGGGCGGCGGAACGTCAGGCGGACGACGTCCAGAGCCAGCCCGTAGAGCCGCCCGGTCTGCCGCAGCGCGGCGGCCCCGGGGAACGACGCCGTCGTCGTCCGTTCGGCCATTCGTGTGCCTCCCCAGCGGTTCCGACGGCACGTCGAATACACCCGAGCCGAGCAAGGGGAAATGGTCCGAACGGGGTAACAATCGTCGGCCATTCACGGTCTCGGGGGACACCGTGCCGGTTCCTACTGGTCGGTACGTTAACCACGGCCTTGTTGGGAGACAAGAACTTGAGCAGGATCGCGCGGTCACGGGCTGGTAACCGCGCATTTCTTGTCCGTCGTTGACAAATGGACCTGATCTTGTTGTCAAAGATGGAAAAGAAAATCCCGTTCCGGATGCGGGAGAGGTGCACCGCTATCCATTTCCGCGGGGAGGGAACACCGCCGAACGGAGGACACGCCCGGCACATTAGGCCCGGTGCGTGCCCTCCGTCCAGGGGGATCAGGCCTGGAGACCGGCCAGCAGCTCGTAGGAGCGGACGCGGTCCGCGTGGCCGTGGACCATGGTCGTGACCATCAGCTCGTTCGCGCCCGTGTCGGCCAGGAGCTGCTCGAGTCCCTTGTGGACCGTCTCCGGCGAGCCGACGATGCTCGACCCGAACCGCTCGGCCAGGAACGCGCGGTCCATCTCCGTGTACGGGTACTCGGCCGCTTCCTCCGGGGTCGGCAGCGCGATCGGACGGCCTCGGCGCAGGCTCAGGAACGTCAGTCCGGACGGCGCGGCCAGGAACTGCGCGCGGTCGTCGGTCTCGGCCGCGACCACGGAGACACCGAGCATCACGTACGGCTCGTCGAGCACCCCGGGCCGGAAGTTCTCCCGGTACAGCTGCACCGCCGGGATCGTGTTCTCCGCGGCGAA
Organism: Amycolatopsis sp. cmx-4-37; assembly: GCA_049998055.1. GTDB lineage: Bacteria > Actinomycetota > Actinomycetes > Mycobacteriales > Pseudonocardiaceae > Amycolatopsis. The sequence goes on from JAEBEK010000002.1 coordinate 619,795, forward strand.
GTGGTGCGCGAAGGAGAACGGCAGCCCGAGGCGTCCGGCCAGCTGCGCGCTGAAGCCGCTCGAACCCAGCAGCCACACCGGCGGCTGGTTGCCCTCGGCCACCACCGCGTTGACGCCGCGCGCCTCGGAGTGGGTGAAGTAGCCGATCAGCTCCTGCAGGTGCTCCGGGAAGTTCTCCGCGGACAGCCCGCCCGGGCCGCGCAGCGCCAGCGCCGTCCGCTGGTCGGTGCCCGGCGCGCGGCCGATGCCGAGGTCGATGCGGCCCGGGTGGAACGCCTCCAGGGTGCCGAACTGCTCGGCGACCACCAGCGGCGCGTGGTTGGGCAGCATGATCCCGCCCGAACCGACGCGGATGCGCTCGGTCGCGTCGGCGACGTGGCCGATCAGCACGACCGTGGCCGAGCTGGCGATGCCGGGCATGTTGTGGTGCTCGGCCAGCCAGTAGCGGTGGTAGCCCAGCCGTTCCGCGGCGCGGGCGAGGTCCAAGGTGTTTCGCAGCGTCTCGCCGACGGTGTTCCCCTCGGAAACGGGGGACAGGTCGAGCACGGACAGCGGCACGTCAGGCAGTGAGCTCACAACCGGGGTCAACGCCCCGGTGCCGCCATTGCTTCCCGCAGGGCCGCCGGATCTCCGCCCTGCCACGCCACGACGCCGTCCGGGCACACGAAAAGCGCCTCGGCCGGCGCGTCCGGGCCGTCCGCCGTGACGATCTTCACGTCCGGACCGGCGGCTTCCCGCGGGTCGGCGCGGTCGGCGAAGTCGAACAGCACCGGCCGCGCCGCGCGCATGACCTCGGCCACGCGGGTGGCGCGGCCGCCGACGGTCAGCGGCAGGTCGGGGACGTACGGCAGCTCGTCGGCGTCCCGCAGCAGCCCGGCGAGGTGCCGCGTCGCCTGGGGGAGCGCCGCCAGCTCGCCGAAGAGCGTCCGGGCACCCGGTCGCCGCGCGGACGTTGACGCAGACCCGCGTCCAAGCTCTGCTCGACCGCCTCACCGGCGAAGACGGCGACGCGGTGCCCGAGCGGGTCGAGGCGGCCGCGGTCGCGCCCGCGAGGGAACGCGGCTGGTCGTGGGAGCAGATCGGGGACGCCCTCGGCGTCGCCCGCCAGTCCGTGCACGTGAAGCACGGGAAGCCGCGGGAACCGGCCGAGCTGCTGCGGGTGACCCCGCCCGATCCGGCCGCCGACCTGCTCGCGGAACTCGGCGTCGACGCGGAGCCGTCCACCGGTGGCTGGTTTCGCCGAACGAACCCTGACGCGGCGCGGCACCCGATACCGTTGGTGCGAAACCGTCGGAACCAGGGAGGACGGCGTGCCGCGTCCGGAACGACCCTTGGATCCCGGCGACAACCCGCTGACCGAATTCGCCGCTGAACTCCGGCGGTTGCGGGAGAGCGCCGGCAATCCGACCTACCGCGAGCTCGGCCGGCGCGCGCACTACTCGGCCGGGACCCTTTCGGAGGCGGCAGGCGGGCGGAAACTCCCCAGCCTGGCCGTGACTTCGGCCTACGTCCGGGCCTGCGGCGGGGTTCCCGGCGAATGGGAAGAGCGCTGGCACGCCGTCGCCGAGGGCTCGCGCCGCGACGGTGAAGAGTCACCACCCGAGCCGGAATCCGGGGAAAAGCCGCCGTACGTGGGGCTGGCCGCGTTCGGCCCCGCCGACGCGAGCCGATTCTTCGGCCGGGAACGGCTGGTCGAAAAGCTCGTCGGCCGGCTTTCGAGACAGCGTTTTATCGCCGTCCTCGGCGCGTCCGGTTCGGGGAAGTCCTCGCTGCTGCGAGCCGGCCTGCTGCCGACGGTGAAGGACCCGGTCGTGCTGCTCACCCCGGGCGCCCGGCCGCTGCAGGAGTGCGCCGTGAAGTTCGCCGCCGCGCTCGGCCTCGCGCCCGGCGCGCTGCTCGACGACTTCGCCGCGCACCCGCGCAACCTCGGGCTCGCCGCGCGGCAGCTGGCCGATGTGGACAACGCCGGCGACGACCACGCCGGCGACACGGACGTCGTCGTGGTCGTCGACCAGTTCGAGGAGGTCTTCACCCTCTGCCAGGACGACGAGGAGCGCGCGCGGTTCCTCGGCGCGCTCGTCACCGCGACCACCGAGCCCGGCAGCCGGACCCGGGTCGTCCTCGGCATCCGCACCGACTTCTACACCCACTGCGCGCGGCACGCGGACCTCGCCGAAGCGATGCAGGACGCGCAGGTCCTCGTCGGCCCGATGACCACCGAGGAGCTCCGGCAGGCGATCTCGCGGCCCGCGGTCGACGCCGGGTACCGCGTCGAGAACGCCTTGGTCTCCCGGCTCGTCGCGGACGCCACCGGCCAGCCCGGCGTGCTGCCGCTGCTCTCGCACGCGCTCCTCGAAACGTGGCGGCGCCGGCGCGGCACCACGCTCACCCTGGCCGGGTACGAGGCAGGCGGCGGCATCGAGCGGGCCGTCGCGCAGACGTCGGAGGGCACGTTCGCCACGCTCTCGGCGCGTCAGCAGCGGCTGGCGCGGCAGATCTTCCTCCGGATGACCGCGCTCGGCGAAGGCACCGAAGACACCAAGCGCCGGATCACCCGCGCCGAGCTCGACACCGACGACGAGGACACCGCCGTCGTGCTCGGGGAGCTGGCCGCGGCGCGGCTGCTCACCCTCGACGACACCGGCATCGAGATCGCGCACGAAGCCCTCATCCGCGGCTGGCCGCGGTTGCGCGAGTGGCTCACCGAGGACCGCGAAGGCCTGCGCGTGCACCGGCAGCTCACCGAGGCGACCGGGGCCTGGGAGGCCGTCGACGAGGACCCCGGCTGGCTCTACCGCGGCACCCGGCTGGCCGTCGCGCGCGAGTGGGCCGAGCGCCAGGACACCGGGCTTTCCCAGCGGGAACGCCGGTTCCTCGACGCGAGCATCGCCGTCGAGCACGCCGAGCAGGAGCGCGACCGCCGTCGCACGCGGCGGCTGCGGCAGCTCGTCGCGCTGCTCGCCGTGCTGCTCGTCGTCGCCGTCGCGGCCACCGCGTACGCCGTGCGCGCGGAGAGCACGGCCACCGACCAGCGCAACAGCGCGCTCGCCCAGAAGGTCGCCGGCCAGGCACTGGCCATGCGCGCCACCAACCCCGCGCTGGCCGCGCAGCTCGCGCTCGCCGCGTACCGCCTCGACCCGAGCGCCGACGCGCGCAGCAGCGTGCTCGGCGTGTTCGCGACGCCGTATTCGACCCGCGTCACCGGGCACACCGGCCGGGTCAACACCGTCGCCCTCCGCCCCGACGGCCAGGTCCTCGCCACGGCCAGCTGGGACGGCACGGCGCGGCTGTGGGACGTCCAGGACCCGCACCACCCCGTGCCGCTCGGCGTCCTCACCGGACACACCGGCAACGTCAACAACGTCGCCTTCAGCGCCGACGGCCGGACCGTGGCCACCGCCGGTTTCGACGGCACCGTCCGGATCTGGGACGTCGGCGACCCGGCCCGGCCGGGTCCCGGGATCGTCGTCGAGCGCCGCGATGGCAAGTCCTACGCGGTCGCGTTCAGCCCGGTGGGGGCCCTGCTGGCGACCGGCGACGTCGCCGGCACGCTCCGGCTGTACGACACCGCCGACCCGGCCCACCCGCGACCGGCGGGGGAGCTGACCGGGCACACGTCCTACGTCAACAACGTCGCCTTCAGCTCCGACGGCCGGCTGCTCGCTTCCGCGTCGGCCGACAAGACCGCGCGCGTCTGGGACGTCGCCTCGCGGCGTCAGCTCGGTGTCGCGACCGGGCACTCCGACGTCGTGCACTCGGTCGCGTTCAGCCTCGACGGGCGCACCCTCGCCACGGCGAGCCAGGACCAGACCGCGCGGCTGTGGGACGTCACCGATCCGGCCGCGCCGGCGCAGCTGTCCTCACTCGGCGCGCACCAGGCGATCGTGCGGTCGGTCGCGTTCGCCCCCGACGGGCACACCCTGGCCACGACCGGTTTCGACCGCACCGCGCGGCTGTGGGACGTCGCCGACCCGCGGCAGCCGCGCGAGCTGGAGTCCCTGCCCGGGCACACCGGCGCGATCGGCTCGGCGGTGTTCTCCCGCGACGGCCGCACCCTCGCCACGGCCAGCGACGACCAGACCGCCCGGCTGTGGGACCTGCCCGGTCCCGCGCTCCCCGCCCACACGGCCCAGGCGTGCCACGCCGCGTTCGGCCGCGGCCTGCTCGCCACCGGCGGCTACGACGAGACGGTGCGGCTGCACGACCTCACCGACCCGGCCGCGCCGCGGACCGTCGCCACCGTCGGCGGCTTCGGCGACGCGGTCTGCGGCGTCGCGATCAGCCCGGACGGCCGGACGCTGGCCACCGGCAGCTGGGACCACACGATGACGCTGCGGGACATCACCGACCCCGCCCACCCCGGGCCGCCGGTGGTGTTCTCCCGGCCGCACGACGACATCGACGCGGTCGCGTTCAGCCCCGACGGCCGGCTCCTGGCCACCGCGGGCGACGGTCACACGGCCCGGCTCTGGGACCTCGCCGACCGCCTGCACCCGGTGGAGGTCGCCCGGCTGGCGGGCCACGAGGACGACGTCCACACGCTCGCCTTCAGCCCCGACGGCCGGACCCTGGCCACCGCGGGCTGGGACCACACCGCGCGGCTGTTCGACGTCTCGGCGCCGCGGGCGCCCCGGCCGCTCTCGAAGCTCGAAGGCCACACCGACACGATCTTCTCGGTCGCCTTCAGCCCCGACGGCCGGACGCTGGCGACCGCCGGCGCCGACCGCACGATCCGCCTGTGGGACGTCACCGACCCGGCCGCCGCGCGCGTGTCGGCGGTCCTGTCCGGGCACACCGACATCGTCATGTCGGTGTCCTTCAGCGGCGACGGCCGCGTGCTGGCCTCGGGCGGCTACGACCGCACGATCCGGCTGTGGGACGTCGCCCGGCGCGAGCCGTACGCGGTGCTGCCCGAGGAAGCCGACCGGGTCTACGCCGTGCAGTACGCCCCGGACGGCCATACGCTCGCCGGAACCGTCGCGGACGGCACGGTGCGGTTCTCGGAGACCGACCCCGAACGGGCGGCGACGAGCATCTGCGCGGTCACGGCGCCCCGGATCACCCCGGCGGAGTGGTCGGCCGGCCTGCCGGGCATCGACTACGCCCCGCCTTGCCCCTGACGGGTTGTTCGGCGTTGTTGTTCGGTGCCGGTGCGCGGACACCGAACAACGTTTGTCCACTAGACATGCCCTCGGACGGGTTTCGTCCGCGAGACGTTTCTTCACCGGGGGTCTGAAGGGCTCCTTCAAGGGCACGGGAACCCCGCTCCCCGCCCCTCGAAGGGGCCCTTCAGCGTGTCCGCCCCCGGCCGACGTCATGAACGAGTCGTTCACCGCGTCCGATGACATGAAAGAGTCGTTCATGACGTCCGGACCGGCTGCCGGACCCGGGTGCCCGCCGCGAGCCGACCCTCCAGGTACGTGAGCCGACCCTCCAGGTACGCGAGCCGACCCTCCAGGTACGCGAGCCGACCCTCCAGGTACGTGAGCCGACCCTTCGGGTCAGCCGGCCGGGATCCAGTCGGGGTTCGAGGCCAGCACGATCAGCTGCTGCGTCGCCCGGGTCAGCGCCACGTACAGCACCCGGCGCCCGGTCGTCGACTCCGTGATCAGCTCGTTCGGTTCCACCAGCACCACCGCGTCGTACTCCAGGCCCTTCGAATCCAGGCTGCCGACGACCTTCAGCCGCTCGTCCGCCTGGCCCGACACCCAGCCCGCGACCTCCGGCACCCGGTCCATCGCCGTGATGACGCCGACCGTGCCCTCGACCGCGCCCAGCAGTTCCTTCACCGCCGCCTGCGTCGCGGCCGCCAGGCCCGCCGCCTCCACCGGGCGGACCTCCGGCTCCACGCCCGTCTTGCGCACGGCCACCGGCAGCTCGCCCGACTCCGCGTGCCCGGCCACCACCTTCGCCGCCAGGTCGAAGATCTCCGCCGAGTTCCGGTAGTTCGTCCGCAGCGTGAACCGCCGCCGCGCCGTCTTGACGCCGAACGCCTGGTCGCGCGCCTGGGCCGCCTCCGCCGGGTCCGGCCACGAGCTCTGCACCGGGTCGCCGACGACCGTCCAGCTCGCGTACTTCCCGCGCCGGCCGACCATCCGCCACTGCATCGGCGAAAGGTCCTGCGACTCGTCGACGACCACGTGCGAGTACTCGTCGTAGTGCTCCGGCCGGGTGGTCCCGCCGCCGGACCGCTGCGGCTCCACCTCGATCATCTGACGGCGCTTGCGCTTCGGCGGCGGCCCGATCAGCACGCGCAGCTCGTCGAGCAGCGCGATGTCCGCGATCGACCAGCCCCGCGAGCGGTCGGCGAGGTCGGCGGCCAGCAGCGAGATCTCCTGCCGGTTCAGGACGCCCCGCGCCACCGAAGCCAGCCGCTTCTCCTCGCCCAGCCACTTCAGGATCTGCGCGGGGTACAGCACCGGCCACCAGACGACCAGGAAGCGGTGGAAGTCGATCCGTTCGCCCAGGTCGGTGACCAGCTCGGCCCGCTCGAACGGCTTGCCGTCGGCCTTCGCGTACTCCTCGGCCTTCGCCGCCAGCGCGTCGAGCAGCAGCTCCGCCGCCCGGATCCGCGACCGGTTCGGCGGCGCGCCCTGCGTGTGGGCCTTGCGGCGCACCTTCTCCAGCTCGCGCGCGTTCAGCTTGAGGACCTCGCCGCGGTAGACGATCCGCATCTCCTCGGGCGCCTCCGGCGGGGTGTCCCGCAGCGCCCGCAGCAGGATCTTCCGCATCCGCAGCGACCCCTTGATCGCGGCCAGCGGCGCCGCGTCCTGCCGCGTCGCCTCCAGGCCGTCGAGGACCTCGCCGAGCGCGCGCAGTTCGACGTTCGTCTCGCCCATCGAGGGGAGGACGCGCGAGATGTAGCTGGTGAACACCCCGGACGGCCCGATCACGAGCACGCCGGCCCCGCCCAGCTGACGGCGGTAGCGGTAGAGCAGGTAGGCCGCGCGGTGCAGGGCGACCGCGGTCTTGCCGGTGCCCGGCCCGCCGGTGATCTCGGTGACGCCGCGCCACGGCGCCCGGATCACCTCGTCCTGCTCCTTCTGGATGGTCGCGACGATGTCGCGCATCTTCTCGCCGCGCGAGCGCCCCAGCGCGGCCATCAGCGCGCCTTCGCCGACGATCTGCATGTCCTCGGGCACGGCGTCGGCGATCAGCACGTCGTCGTCGACGTCGAGGACGTTCTGGCCGGAGCAGCGGATCACGCGCCGCCGCACGACGTCCATCGGCTCCTCGGCCGTGGCCTGGTAGAACGCGGCCGCGGCCGGCGCGCGCCAGTCCGTGACGAGGTTGTCGAACTCCGCGTCGCGGATGCCGAGCCTGCCGACGTAGGTGCGCTCGCCCGCCCGGTCGTCGAGGCGGCCGAAGACGAGCCCCTCGTACTCGGCGTCGAGCGTCTGGAGCGTCTGGTTCGCGTGGTAGACCATCATGTCGCGCTCGAACAGCATCGACGCCTGCTCGAAGATCGCCTCGCGCTGCGCGCCCTGGCCGATTTCGTAGCCCTTGGTGCGCATCGCCTCGGCTTGGGCACGCAGTTCCTCCAGACGGGTGTACACGCGATCGACGTGGGCTTGTTCGATGGCGATCTCGGCCCGTCTGACCCGAGGTTCCGACACGCATGGCTCCTTGACAGCTCTGGATCGCCTCCGAGGGCGAAGAACGACTCTACGCGTTGGCTCCGGCGGGCACACCGATGTCCCGGCCATCCGTGCGCCGTGTCCCGCCCGGCACAATCGGGAGGTGACCAGGATCGTGGCCGGGACGGCGGGCGGGCGGCGGCTGAAGGTGCCGCCGAAGGGCACCCGGCCGACGTCGGAGCGTGTGCGGGAAGCCCTGTTCAACGCCCTGGAGACGGCGGGCGAGCTGGCCGGGGCGCACGTCCTGGACCTCTACGCGGGCTCCGGCGCCCTCGGGCTCGAAGCGCTCTCCCGCGGCGCGGCGGACGCGCTGTTCGTGGAGGCCGACCGGCGGGTCGTGGAGGTTCTGCGCGGCAACGTCGCGGCCCTGGGCCTGGGCGGCACGGTCCGGGCCGGGCAGGTCGAGACGGTCGTCGCCGCGCCCGCGCCGCGGCCGTACGACCTGGTGCTGGCCGACCCGCCGTACGCCGTGGACGCGGCCGCGCTCGGCAAGGTGCTGGCGTCGCTGGCGACGGGCGGCTGGCTGGGGGAGAGCGCGCTCGTGGTGGTCGAACGCGCGGCCCGCGACGGCGAGCCGGACTGGCCGGCGGGCTTCGAGCCTTCGCGCGCGAAGAAGTACGGCGACACGGCGGTCTTCTGGGCGGAATTCGCGGTTGTGGCGTGAACCACCCCGCGGGGAGCGCGCGGGCACGGTAGCGTCCGCGCCATGCGGCGTGCGGTCTGTCCCGGTTCCTACGATCCGGCCACCAACGGGCACCTCGACATCATCGAGCGGGCGAGCGCGCTGTTCGACGAGGTCGTCGTCGCGGTGGGCGTGAACAAGAGCAAGAAGGGCCTCTTCGAGATCGAAGAACGCCTGGAGATGCTGCGCGAGATCACCGCGAAGCTGCCGAACGTGCGGATCGACTCGTGGGAGGGCCTGCTGGTCGACTACTGCCGCGAGCACGACATCGTGGCGATCGCCAAGGGCCTGCGCTCGGTCAGCGACTTCGACTACGAGCTGCAGATGGCGCAGATGAACCGCGAGCTCACCGGCGTCGAGACGCTGCTGATGGCGAACAACCCGGTGTACGGGTTCGTGTCGAGCTCGCTGGTGAAGGAGGTCGCGGCCCTCGGCGGCGACGTCGAGAACCTGGTTCCGCCGGTCGTCTACGAGCGCCTCTCGGAGAAGTTCCCGAAGCTCGGGCGCTGACTCTCCAAACGGGACCGCACCTCGGACGTCCGGTTCCCGTCGTTCGGCCCCCTACGTTCGTCGGGACTTCCGTCGCGCACGGCCGGAGTTCACGTTCTCGCCTTCTGACGATCATCCCCTCGGGTTACGGTCCGAAAATGACCAACTACCGATCACGCCTGGTCGCGGTCTTCTTCGCGCTCCTGGCCACGCTGTGCATGGGGGTCACCGCCGCCGAAGCGGTGACAGCGTCACCGGCTTCACCGGCCGTCGCCGCCCAGAACGCCTGCGGGAACCTTTCCGGGTTCTCCCACACGACGCTCCCGGCCCTGCCGGCCGAGGCGACGACGACGTACAACCTGATCCAGAAGGGCGGCCCCTTCCCGTACCCGCAGAACGACGGCGTCGTCTTCGACAACCGGGAAGGCATCCTCCCGTCCTGCGCGTCGGGTTACTACCACGAGTACACGGTGCCGACGCCCGGCTCGAGCAACCGCGGCACGCGCCGCATCGTGACCGGCTCGGGCGGCGAGTACTTCTACACCGGTGACCACTACGCCACCTTCAAGGTCATCGACATCGGCGGCGGCACGACGCACGCCTGCGGCGACCTCTCGGGCCTCACGAAGATCGGCTACTCCCAGCTTTCGGCGGCCGCGAAGACGGTCGTGAACAACGTCCGGGGCGGCACCGCCACCGGCGCGACCTACGAGAACCGCGAAGGCGTGCTCCCGGCCTGCGCGTCCGGCTACTACAAGCTCTTCACCGTCGGCACGAACGACCGCGTGATCTCCGGCAAGGCGGGCGAACTGGCCTACACGCCCGACCACTACGTCACCTTCAAGCGGATCGACCTGAATTCCTGATCCGCGTGCAACGCGCCGCGCCCCCTCGTCCGTGAGTACCGGGGGAACATCGGACGGGGAGGCGCGATGCGGTCTGGGGACGAGGCGGGGTTCCGGGAGTTCGCCAGGGAACGGGCGCTGCCGCTGCGGCGGACGGCGTTCCTCCTGTGCGGCGACTGGCACCTGGCCGAGGACCTGGTCCAGGTCGCGCTCATCAAGCTCTACCGGGTCTGGCCGAAGGTCGCCCGGACGGGGCCCGTCGACAACTACGCGAGACAGGTCCTGCTCCGCTGCTGGCTCGACGAGCGGCGGCGACCCTGGCGGCGCAACGAGCGTCGCGACGGCGTCGTCCCCGAAGAGCCGCGGTCCGATCCGGCCGACGCCGGCATCTCCGGTGACCTGCTCCACGCCCTCGCCGAGGTTCCGCCGAAACAGCGCGCCGCCGTCGTGCTCCGCTACTGCGCCGATCTCCCGGTCGCCGACGTCGCGAAGGCACTGCGCTGCTCGGAAGGAACCGTCCGGAGCCAAGCCGCGCGCGGGCTCGAAGCGCTGCGCGCGGCTTTGACGCGGCTGGAGTCCTCGGCCGCGGAGAGGAGCGTGTGATGACCGACCTGGAGACCAGGCTGCGCGAGGTGAAGCTCGCCGAGCCACCCCTCGGGTTCGACCCCGACGACGTCGTGACGAAAGCGGCGAAGCGGCTTCGCAACCGCCGCGCGACCGTGGCGACGGCGGCGGTGACCCTCGTGCTGGTCGCCACCGCCATCGTGGCGCTGCGGCCGTCGGCGCCGCCACCGCCACCGCCCGCGACCCCGCCCACATACCTGCCGCCGGTGATCGTCGTCAAGCCGCCGCAGCAGCCGCAGACCCCGCTCGAGCGGCGGAACATGGCGCACCTGAAGGAGGTGCTGCCCAGCGTGATACCCGGAGCGCGCAAGATCGTCATCGACAGCTTCTACAGCACGGGCGGCGAGCTGCACCCCGACGAGATGGCCACGAGCATCTCCTTCGTCGACCACGAGGGGAAGGGACACTCCTTCACCCTCGGCATCATCGGGAAGCTCACGGTGTCGCGGAACATGCTCCCGGCGGCGCAGGCGTGCTCGCTGCACAGCGGCGGGCGCTGCGACGAGCTTCCGCGGCCCGACGGCAGCACGGCGGTGATCTACGGCAGCAGCGCCGTCCACTACCGCGCGGACGGGACCGCGGTCGACATTTCCGACCTCGGGCGGGTTTCGCCGATCGTGGCGCCCGAGCTCGGCCTCCCGGTCGACGTGCGCCCTTCGGGTCCCACGTTCGACGACCGGCAGCTGATCGCGCTCGTCACCGATCCGGGCTTCACCGCCCAATAGGGGGACCCCGCGCCGGGCGTGGTCCAGGGGGACACGCCCGGTGCCGGTGGCGTTCACCGGTTCCGCGGGGAAAACGGGCAGACTGATCTCAGCGACAGGGGATTGGAGTTGCCGTGTACCGGGTTTTCGAGGCGCTCGACGAGCTCGTCACCATCGTCGAGGAGGCGCGCGGCGTCCCGATGACGTCCAGTTGCGTGGTGCCCCGCGGCGACGTGCTCGAGCTTCTCGACGACGTCCGCGACGCGCTGCCCGCGGAGGTCGACGACGCGCAGGACGTGCTGGACAAGCGCGACGACCTGATCCACGCCGCCCGCAAGGAGGCGGGGGAGACGGTCGCCGGCGCGAACGCCGAGGCCGAGCGCGCGATCGCCGACGCCACCGACGAAGCCGAGCGGATCATGGCGGACGCGCGCGCCCGCGCCGAGCAGATGCTCGCCGACGCGCACGACCAGGCCGACCGCACGGTCGCGGCCGGGCAGGCCGAGTACCAGAACCTCACCGACCGGTCCCGCGCCGAGTCCGAGCGCATGATCCAGGCCGGCCGCGACGCGTACGACCGGGCCATCGAGGACGGCCGTCTCGAGCAGGGCCGCTTGGTCGCGCAGACGGAGGTCGTCCAGGCGGCGCACGCGGAGTCGGCGCGGATCGTGGACGAGGCCCACGCGGAGGCCGACCGCCAGCGCGCGGACTGCGACGCGTACGTGGACGGCAAGCTGGCGGAGTTCTCGGAACTGCTGGCGACGACGTTGCGGACGGTCGACTCGGGCCGCAACCACCTGCGGTCCCCGGCGAACCTCCCGAGCTCGGGCGGCCGCCCGACGCTGTACGACTACCAGGTGTGACGAGCCTCTCAGCCCTCCGACATCGCCGCTCGCACACTTCGCCGCACCGGATCGCCGTCGTGCGCTCCGCCGAACGTCATGAACGACTCGTTCATGACGTCCAGCGTCATGAACGACCCTTTCATGACATCCCGCCCAGCAAACGTGACTTTGCCGAGGCCCTGACGTCCAGCGTCATGAACGACCCTTTCATGGCGTCCCGCGCGGGTGGCCAGCTCAAAAGAGGTCGCACCCGGTGCGTACCCTGGACTGGATGTCCGAGAACAAGACCCCCCAGCTCGACGACCGCAGCCCCTGGGTGATCGACACCCGTGAGCTCGGCCGTCACGCCGGTCTCAGCCGCGCGATCACGCGCAGCGTGCCGGTGGAGACGCCGCTCGGCGTCCCCGATGTCATCACCATCGACGCCGGCTCCGAACTCCGGCTCGACCTGCTGCTCGAGTCCGTCGTCGAGGGCGTCCTCGTCAGCGGCACCGCGAAGGCGACCGCGAAGGGCACCTGCGCGCGCTGCCTCGACCCGGTGACCGAAGAGGTCGAGGTCGAGGTGCAGGAGCTGTTCGCCTACCCCGGCTCGGCCACCGAGGAGACCACCGACGAGGACGAGATCCCCCGGCTGATCGACGACCGGATCGACCTCGAGCCCATCGTGCGCGACGCCGTCGTGCTCGCCCTGCCGCTGGCGCCGCTGTGCACCGAGGACTGCGCCGGGCTCTGCATCGACTGCGGCGTCAAGTGGGCCGATCTCGAGCCCGGACACGGGCATGAGAAGATAGATCCTCGGTGGGCCGCACTGGTCGAGCGTTTCGACGAGAATGCGGGCGAAAAGCCTGCGCCGGGTCCCGCCGAGCAAGCCTGACGAGCGCCCCAGCTCGTTGCGGAGGAAGTTCGCTCGCACCGCGAGCAGACCGTCATAAGGAGATCTACTCGTGGCCGTCCCGAAGCGGAAGATGTCGCGATCCAACACGCGCTCCCGCCGCAGCCAGTGGAAGGCGGCTCCGGTGCAGCTGGTGCCCTGCTCCAACCGCGCCTGCAAGCAGCCGAAGCTCCAGCACATCGCGTGCCCGTCGTGCGGCCAGCACAACGGCCGCCAGGTCGTCGAACCCGCCTGATCGGGTAGCCGACATGGGGGGCAAGACGCCCGGGGGACCACCAGCCGATCCGGCGCCGTTGCTCGACGCGCTCGGGGTCACACTCGACCCCGAGCTGCTCGAGCTGTCGCTGACCCACCGTTCGTACGCGTACGAAAACGGTGGCCTGCCGCCGAACGAGCGGCTGGAGTTCCTCGGTGACGCCGTGCTCGGCCTGGTCGTCACCGATCACCTGTACAACACCCACCCCGACCTGCCCGAAGGTCAGCTCGCGAAGCTCCGCGCCAGCGTCGTCAACATGCACGCGCTGGCGCGGGTCGCCCGTGGGCTCGGCGCGGGCGGGCTCGGGGCGCACCTGTTGCTGGGCAAGGGCGAAGAGCTCACCGGCGGCCGGGACAAGGCGAGCATCCTCGCGGACGGCCTGGAAGCCGTCATCGGGGCCGTCTACCTCGAGCACGGCATCGAAATCGCGCGCAAGCTCGTGCACCACCTCTTCGACGGCCTGCTCGCCGAAGCCCCGTTGCGCGGCGCCGGTCTCGACTGGAAGACCAGCCTGCAGGAGCTGACGGCGTCGGCCGGGCTCGGCGTGCCCGAGTACCGCGTCGAGGACACCGGGCCGGACCACCGCAAGGAGTTCACGGCCACCGTCCTCGTCGCCGGCCGCCCGCTGGGCAACGGCAACGGGTCGACGAAGAAGGAAGCCGAGCAGAAGGCCGCCGAGACGGCCTGGCGCTCGCTGTCGGCCGAGCTCGAAGCAGAGAAGAAGGACGACACGGAGTCCTGATCACCGGGAACCTCCGTTGACGGCTCCGCCGGCCACTCGGTAGCGCGATGATCATCCGCCGCGCTCGTTCTCACTGAGAGGTCGGCGGATGCGTCTGTTCTCAGATCCGCGTCGCCTCGCTGCCGGCGCTGCAGTCCGCGCTGGGCAAGGCGAACCCGGGCGACACGATCGTTCTGGCCGACGGTTCGTACGCGGCGGGGTCGACGCTGTCGATCAAGCGGTCCGGCACGAGTTCCGCGCCCGTGACCGTCGCCGCCGAACACACCGGCCAGGCCACGCTCACCGGCTCGAAGACGTTCGGGTTCGGCAGCGGCGTGTCCAACGTGGTCCTGCGGGGCTTCAAATTCCGGGGCGGCCTTCCGGGCGCCACCCGAGTTCCGCTGACAAAGGCGATGTCGGACCGGCCGCCCCCTGAAAGTGTCGTACCCGCCGGGCACAATGGTCGTATGCCCGAACTCCCCGAGGTCGAAGTCGTCCGCCTGGGCCTGCAGGCGCACGTCGCGGGCCGGACCATCCGCGAGGCGGAGGTCCTGCACCCGCGCGCCATCCGCCGGCACGCGCTGGGCGCGGAGGACTTCGAGAAGCGGCTGATCGGCAGCCGCGTCGAGGCGGCGCGGCGGCGCGGCAAGTACCTGTGGCTGGAGCTGTCCGACAAGGAGGCGCTGCTGGCCCACCTCGGGATGAGCGGGCAGATGCTGGTCCAAACCGAGGGCGCGCCGGACGAAAAGCACCTGCGGGTGCGGCTGCGCTTCGACGACGACGGCCCGGAGCTGCGGTTCGTCGACCAGCGGACGTTCGGCGGCCTGGCGCTCGACGACCTCAACGAGGTGCTGCTCCCGGACACGATCGCGCACATCGCGCGCGACCCGATGGACCCGGCGTTCGACCTCGACGCGGCGGTGCGCGCGCTGCGGTCGCGGCGCACCGAGGTCAAGCGGGCGCTGCTGGACCAGACGCTCGTGTCGGGCATCGGCAACATCTACGCGGACGAAGCGTTGTGGCGTGCCCGCCTGCACGGGGCCCGGCCGACCGAAAAGCTGACCCTGGCGAAGGGCCGCGAGCTGCTGTCCGCGGCGTCGGACGTGATGAACGCGGCGCTGGGCGCGGGCGGGACGTCGTTCGACGCGCTGTACGTGAACGTCAACGGGCAGTCGGGGTACTTCGACCGGTCGCTGGACGCGTACGGCCAGGAAGGGCTGCCGTGCCACCGGTGTGGCACGGCGATCCGGCGGGAGCCGTTCATGAACCGGTCGTCGTTCTCCTGTCCGCGGTGCCAGCCCCGCCCGCGCGCCAACTTGCGTTGATAAATGGTGTTCAGCTTTCAGCTAGGATGAATGTGCCTGGCAGCTGAGGGAGTGATCGTGGTCAAGGAGCCCGGAAGTTCGACGCTGGCCGACAAGATCGACCGGCTGTTCCACGTGGTCCGCAGGCCCGATCGGGAGCCGTACAGCAACGAAGAGGTCGCGAAGGCGTGCCGCGAGGCAACGGGCGAGAGCTTCTCGACGACGTACCTGTGGCAGCTGCGCACGGGCCGCCGCGACAACCCGACGAAGCGGCACCTCGAAGCACTGGCCCAGTTCTTCGGAGTCCCTCCGGCATACTTCTTCGACGACGAGCAGAGCACGAAGATCGCCGAGGAGCTGGCCCTGCTGGGAGCACTGCGCGACGCGGGAGTCCGCGACTTGGCGTTGCGCGCGGTGACCTTGTCGGCCGACGGTCTGGACACGATCAGCGACATGGTCGACGCGATCGCCCGGAGGGAGGCCGGTCGCAGCGGACCGAAGAGGGAGGCCTGAGGTGACGGCGTTCGCGGGATCGGCCGGGCCGGGTCCGGTTCCGGGCGCCGACCTGCCCGGGGCGCTGAGCTGCCGGCCAAGCTCCGCCTCCGGCCACCGGCTGGGCGCTCGCTCGTGCACCGCCGCCCCGCATTGCCTGCCGGGCGCCGCTGCTCGGCGGCCGGCGATCGTGCCGGAACCCGCGTCCGGCGCCACATCCTCCGCTGGCCCGAAATCCGTGCGGCCGATCTTTCTCCCTCCGCGTATCCCCGCCGGGCTCGCCGCGTTGAACCGGCCGGAGCCGTGGGGTCGCGGCGTGAGGGAGGGCTGACGTGGCGCGTACACCGTGGCGCCGGCGACCGGGGCGCGCGCTGTGGAAGCGGGCGCGCGAGGTCGCCGATGCCGTCACCCTTCCCGAGCCCTTCGACGCCGAGGCGTTCGTCGCGAGCCTCGCCGCCGGGCGGGGGCGCCCCATCGAGCTCATGCCCGTCAGCGCTCCCGAAGGCACTCCCTGCGGCCTGCTCATGAGCACCGAACGCGCCGACTACATCCTCTACCCGACCACCACCACCGCCCTGCACCGGCGGCACATCCTGCTCCACGAGGTCGGCCACCTGCTCTGCGGCCACACCGGCCCCGACGGCGGCGCGGACGGGGTCGCGATCGACGCCGCCGCCGGGCGGCAGCTCATGCCGAACCTCTCGCCCGAGCTGGTCCGACGCGTGCTCGGCCGCACCACCTACACCGAGGTCGAAGAACGGGAAGCCGAGCTCGTCGCGAGCCTGCTCGCCCAGCGCGTCGTCCGGCCCGGGGAGCCGCGCGAACTCGCGCCCGACGTCCCGGACGGCCTGCGGCGCTTCGACTCCCTCTTCGGTGGCCGGGACCGCCGCCGGACGCCGTGATCGAGACCCTGGCCTACCACCTGTGCCTGGTCGGGTTCGCCGGGTTCGGGTACAAGCTCGTCGAGGCGCGCCGCAGCCAGCCGGTGCGCACCATGTGGTTGCTCGCCGGGTTCGGCGTCTGCATCGCCACCGGCATCGTCGTGCTGACGCCCGCGATGGCCGCCCTCGCCGGCCAGGGCCCGGTGGCCGAATGGGTCCTCAGCCTGGCCGGCGACGAGCTGAAGCTGGGCGCGATCGGGTTCGCCGTCGCGTTCACGCAGTCGGTGTGGCGCGGCGAAGGTGCCCGGCTCGCGCCGCACGCGTTGTTCACCGGCGCGGCGATGGTGCTGCTCGCGGTGTGCTTCACGCTCTCCGAGCCGCGGCGCGTCGGCGACGACACGGTCTTCTCGGGCGCCGGCCTGCCGTTCGCCCTGGCCGACAAGCTCGTCTTCCTGGCCTACAGCCTGATCAGCCTCGGCCTGCTGATCGCGGTGTTCGCCCGCAGCGCGTGGCACGCGGAGCCGGGCCCGCTGCGCACCGGGCTGTGGCTGCTGGCGGTCGGCGTGGGCGCCGCGTTCGCGTGGACGTTCTGGGACATCGACGACGTCCGCCGGCTCGCGCAGACCGCGCGGATCGGCGCGCGCGAGGACCTGCCGTCGTCGGTGCTCGCCGCGACGACGGTCGGTTTCGTGGCGGCCGGCGCGACGCTCAGCGCGTGGTCGCCGGCGGTGTCGTCGATGATCGGCCGGGTGCGGGCGTACCGCGCGTACCGCCGCATCGAGCCGCTGTGGACGGCGTTGCGCGCGGCGGTGCCGGGCATCGCGCTGGACCCCGGTCGCGAGCTGACGGGGGGCGCCGAGTTCGCGTTGTACCGCAGGGTGATCGAGATCCGCGACGGTCACCTGGCGCTGCGAGCCCACTTCGACCCGGACCTCCCGGCCCGCGCGGAGACGGCGGCCCGCCGCGCGGGAGTCCCGGAAGCCGAAGTGGCGCCGACGGTGGAGGCGGTGACCCTGGCCGCGGCGATCGAAGCGGGCCGGGAGGGGCGCCGCTTCGAGCCGCCCGAGGTGACACCGGACCCGCTCCCGGACGCGGACGTCACCACGGAGGCGGCCTGGCTGGTCCGGGTGAGCCGGGCCTGGCAGCGCGGCGCGGTGGTGGACCGGGTCCGGACGGGCTCGCTCGGCTGAGCGCCCCAATGTGGCGTTCGGTGCGTTCAACGCACCCAATGTGGCCTTCGGTGCGTGGGACGCACCCAATGCCACATCGGGGCGCTCGTCAGCGTGGGTAGCGGGCTCCGTTCACCGTCACCCGCAGCGTGTACAGCGAACTCGACGCGGTGATGAACAGCTCGTTCCCCCGCGCGCCGCCGAACGTGAAGTTCGAACAGATCTCCGGCACCCGCAGCTTCCCGATCCGCGTCCCGTCGGCGGCGAAGCAGTGCAACCCGTCGTGGGCCGCCGCCCAGACCTGGCCCTCGCTGTCCACCCGGACCCCGTCGAACACGCCGTTGTCGCACGTCGCGAACACCGACCCGCCGGTCAGCGCGCCTTCCGGACCCACCTCGAACACCCGGATGTGGCTGGGCTGCTGCCGGGTGTCCACTATGTACAGCAGCGATTCGTCGGCCGAGAACGCCAGCCCGTTCGGCCGGGAAAAGTCGTCCGCGACGATCCGCACCTCACCCGAAGGCGCCACCCGGTACACGTGGCAGGCCCCGATCTCGCTCTCCGCCTTATACCCCTCGTAGTCGCTGTCGATGCCGTAACTCGGGTCGGTGAACCAGATTGACCCGTCCGAGTGCTCGACGACGTCGTTCGGGCTGTTGAACCGCTTGCCCTCGAACTCCGACGCCAGCACGGTGATCGACCCGTCGTGCTCGGTGCGCGTCACGCGCCGGGGGCCCTGCTCGCAGCTCACCAGCCGGCCCGCGCGGTCGACCGTGTGCCCGTTCGCATAGTGAGCGGGCTGCCGGAAGACGCCGACCTCGCCGGTCGTCTCGTCCCAGCGCAGCGTGCGGTCGTTCGGGATGTCGCTGAACACCAGGTAGCGCCCGGCCGGGAAGTACGCCGGCCCCTCGGTCCAGCGGCAGTCGGTGTGCAGGCGCTGCATCCACTCGTCGCCGTTGACGCGGGCGAAGCGTTCGTCCAGCACCTCGAAGTCCGTCTTCACCAGATCCATCGATCACCCCTAGATGAGATTCTGCAACAAGCATGGATCGCCGAACCTGATATGGTCAAGTGGTGGATGACGTGGACCGTACATTGCTCGCCCAACTGCAGCTGGACGCGACGCAGGCGTACGCCGCCCTCGGCAAAGCCGTCGGTCTCTCCGCGGGTGCGGCCCACGAGCGCGTCCGCAAGCTGCGCGAGCAGGGTGTGATCCGCCGGACCACCGTGGACGTCGACCCGGCCGCGGTCGGCCGGGGCGTCGCGGCGTTCGTCCTGGTCGAGGCCAACGCCTGGATGGGGGACGAGCCGGTGCGCGCCGCGCTCGAGGCGCTGCCCGAGGTGGTGGAGGCACACGTCATCGCGGGGCCGGCGTCGCTGCTGGTCAAGGTGCGCACGCCGACGACCGAGGAGCTCCAGGCGTCGCTGCGCCGGCTGTTCACGATCGACGGCGTCACCGGTACGCAGACGATCGTCATCCTCGAATCCTTCTTCGAGCGCCCGGTGGACACCGGCGCCTGAGCGGGGGCGCGCACCCGTCTGGCCCTCCGCCGTGCGCACTACTGCGCAATGCGTGGTACCTTTCCAAGCGTAAGACTGGAGGGTGCAGTGGAGATCAGTCAGCTGCTCAAAGGGGTGCTCGATCTGGCCGTGCTCGCGGTGCTCCGCGAGGAAGACGGTTACGGGTACGACGTCCTGCGAAGGCTCAGAGGCGCCGGCCTGGAAGAGGTGGGGGACGCGTCGGTGTACGGGACGTTGCGCAGGCTCTACAAGGCCGGCCTGCTCACTTCGTACGTGGTGCCCAGCGAAGAGGGGCCGCACCGCAAGTACTACAGCCTGAACGAGCCGGGCCGGCTCCGCCTGGCGGAGTCAGGCAAGACCTGGCAAAGCTTCGCACTGACGATGAACGTGCTTTTGGGAGAGGCAGCATGAGCGAGAAGCCGACCGCCGTGCGGGTTTATCTGGCGCGGGTCCGCACCGCGCTCGCCGACCTGCCCGCGAGCGAGGTCGAAGAGATCCTCGAAGACGTCCGCCCGCACCTGGCGGAGCTGGAGGCCGAGCTGGGGGAGGGGGCCCGCGTCGAGGCCCTGATCGAGCGGCTCGGCACGCCCGAAAGCTACGCCGCCGAGCTGCGCGCGTCCGGCGGGTACCCGCCGGCGGCCGAAGGCGCGACGCAGGTGCTCGCCACGACCAAGAACCCGAGCCTCGCGAAGCCGCGGATCGCGTTCTGGGGCTTGGTGCTCTGCGCGGTGGCGCTCGCGCTGTTCGCGTTCGCCGCCGCCGTCCAGATCGACCCCGACGGGCTGCTGGGCGCGGTGCTCTTCCTGCCGGTGTTCCTCATCAGCCTGTTCCTGCTGCTGAAGGGCGGGGTCGAGCCGGTGCTGGCGCTGCCGGAGGTGGTGTGGCTGCGCCAGACGCTGAACAAGGGGCGTCAGCAGGAGGACTCCGGCAAGGCGCTGAGCTACCTCGCTTCGCTCAAGCCGGCCTGGTGGATCGTCTGCGCCCTCGTGCTGATCGCCTTCGGGCTGCTGCTCATGCTGCGCTCGCGCAGCGCCGTGCTGCTGCTGCCGTTCCTGCTCGTCGCAGGCGGCGCGGCCGTCTGGGCGGGCCCGCGGCTGCGGCGCGACCGGCGGCTGCTGTGGGTGGCCGTGCCGATCTCGGCGTTCGTCATCGGCGGCATCCTGGGCGGGTTCGGCGCGGCGGTCGACCTGATCTCGAACCGGAACGCCTACTCGAACTCGCCGTCGTACTACCAGACGTCCGACCGGTACGGCAACGACCAGCTGACCTACGGCAACCACGAGATCGAGAACGTCTACGCGTTCGACGCCGAGGGCAAGCCGCTGACCGAGATCTACCTCTACGACGAAGAGGGCCGGCCGCTCACGGTGACCCGCTACGGCTGCGAGCGGTCCAGCGGCACCAAGGAGAAGATCGGCGCGGACAACCGGTTCCCGCGGCCGAAGATCGAGCAGGGCGTCACCGACGACCAGGGCAACTACAACGGCTACAACGGGTACCGCTCGGCTTGCCGCGAGGACGCCGGGGTGCCGTTCAGCGCGGCGATCCCGAAGGTGACCGTGCCGCCGACGACCTCGGCGACACCGTCGACGCCTGCGACTGCGACGACCACGCCGCCGCCGCCGACCAGGTAAGAAGCCAGCAGGAGCGGAGGTCGGGGCCGCTCCTGACGCGACGAAGGCCGCCACCGAAGAACGATCCGGGGGCGGCCTTCGACTTTCAGCGCGTCAGTGGCCGAACGCGCTGCGGGCCGCGAGGTCCGCCAGCAGTGCGCGGCCCTTCTCGGCGTTGCGGGGCTGGGACAGGACGTCGTAGCGGCGCGCCACCAGCTGGCTCTGGGAGATGAAGCCGCGCTTGTTGCGGTTGGCCGCGTAGCCCAGGGCGCCGAACAGCAGGTTGAACCCGAGCCCGGCGACCAGGCCGATCACGATCGGGACCAGGCCCGCGCCCGGGTTGAGCAGGCTGAGCACCAGTCCGAGGAACAGACCGAACATCGCGCCGGACGTCGCCGCGCTGCCCAGCACCTTGCCCCAGGACATCTTGCCCGCGATGCGCTCGACCAGCATGGGCTCCACGCCCACGATGGTGACGTCGGTGACCGGGAACTCCGCGCCCGCGAGGTGGTCGACCGCGCGCTGCGCCTGCTCGTAGGACTCGTAGGAACCGATCGGCCAGCCGGTGGGCAGGGTGGGCAGCTGGAGCCGCGCCTGCTGCTGTCCGATCGTGCTCTGCTGCGTGAATGTGGTCATCGATCTCACCTCTCCTGCCCCGTACAACGAGGGAGTACCCCGGATTCCTCCCGCCGCGCCGAATTCACAGGCTCTTCTCAGCCGGGCAAACGGCGCATACCGGCCGCCGATCCAATGGTACAAGAAAATACCTTTGTTCCGGTTGACCAGTCGGACGTCACCGGGTAGGAAGAAGCCGCAAAGGATTCGCATCAAACCTTTGGGGCGGCTGATGGCACGCAGACGAGGCATGCTCACGCTCGACGAGCTCCGGGCGCGCGTGGACGCGGGCACGATCGACACCGTGCTCGTCGCGCTCACGGACATGCAGGGCAGGCTCCAGGGCAAGCGCTGCTCGGCGGAGTACTTCCTGGACGAGGTCGTCGGCCACGCCACCGAGGCGTGCAACTACCTCCTCGCCGTGGACGTCGACATGAACACCGTCGACGGCTACGCGCTCTCGTCGTGGGAGAGCGGCTACGGCGACTTCGTCCTGCGTCCCGACTTCGAGACCCTGCGGGAAGTGCCCTGGCAGGAGGGCACCGCGCTGGTCCTGGCCGACGTCGAGCGCGTGCAGGGCGGACCCGTGTCGGTGTCGCCGCGCCAGATCCTGCGCCGGCAGCTCGAGCGCCTCGCCGAGCGCGGGCTCGCCGCCTACGTCGGGACCGAGCTGGAGTTCATCGTCTTCGACGACACCTACGAAGCCGCGTGGGACAAGCGCTACCACGGCCTCAAGCCCGCCAACCAGTACAACGTCGACTACTCGATGCTCGGCACCGCGCGGCTGGAGCCGCTGCTGCGCCGCATCCGCAACGACATGGCCGGCGCCGGGCTGTACCCGGAGTCCGCCAAGGGCGAGTGCAACCCCGGCCAGCAGGAGATCGCCTTCCGCTTCACGGACGCGCTGAGCACCTGCGACAACCACAGCGTCTACAAGAACGGCGCGAAGGAGATCGCGGCGCAGGAGGGCAAGAGCCTCACGTTCATGGCGAAGTACAACGAGCGCGAGGGCAACTCCTGCCACATCCACATCAGCCTGCGCTCGACCGAGGGCCGCGCGGTCCTGGCGGGGGAGAACGAGCACGGCTTCTCGACGCTCATGGAGCAGTTCCTCGCCGGCCAGCTCGCCGCCCTCCACGAGCTGACGTACTTCCTCGCGCCGAACGTCAACTCCTACAAGCGGTTCGTGCCCGGCAGCTTCGCGCCGACCGCGATCGCGTGGGGCACCGACAACCGCACCTGCGCGCTGCGCGTCGTCGGCCACGGCGAGTCGCTGCGCGTCGAGAACCGCGTGCCGGGCGGGGACGTCAACCCGTACCTGGCCGTCGCCGCGCTGATCGCGGCCGGCCTGCACGGCATCGAGAACGAGCTGGAGCTGGAAGAACCCTTCACCGGCAACGCCTACCACTCCGACCGGGCCACCGTGCCGACCACGCTGCCCGAGGCCGCCGCGGCGCTGGCGGGCAGCGAGCTGGCACGTGAGGCGTTCGGCGAGGAGGTCGTCGAGCACTACCTGAACGCGGCGAAGATCGAGGTGGACGCCTACAACGCCGCTGTCACCGACTGGGAGCTGGTCCGTGGCTTCGAGCGCCTCTAAGCCGGTCATCGGCCTCACCAGCTACCTCGAACCCGCGAAGTTCCTGGTCTGGGAGACCGAAGTCGCGCTGCTGCACCGCGTCTACGTCGACTGCGTCGTGGCCGCGGGCGGCATCCCGGTGCTGCTGCCCCCGGCCGGCGACGAGTACGACCGGCTGGTGTCCACTGTGGACGGCCTGGTGCTGACCGGCGGCGCCGACGTCGAACCCGGGCGCTACGGCCGGGAACAGCACCCCGCGACGTACGTGCGGCCGCAGCGGGACACCTTCGAGTTCGGCCTGTTCGCGGCGGCGCGCCGGGCACGCAAGCCCGTGCTCGGCGTGTGCCGCGGCCTGCAGGTGATCAGCATCGCCCTCGGCGGCACCTTGATCCAGCACCTGCCGGAGGCCCGCGAAACCACCGAGCACCAGCCCGCGCCCGCGACGTTCGGCCGCGGCACGGTCACGCTGGCCGAAGGCAGCCGGGCCGCCGCGATCCTGGGCTCGGAAACCAAGACGCTGTGCTACCACCACCAGGCGATCGACCGGCTCGGCGCCGGCCTGGAACCGGTCGGCTGGGCCGCCGACGGCACGATCGAAGCCGCTGAAGTGCCCGGCGAGTTCACCCTGGGCGTGCAGTGGCACCCCGAGCAGGACAGCGACGACGTCCGGCTGTTCGCCGCGCTCGTCGACGCGAGCAAGGAGAGGGCATGACCAGCAGCTTCGACGTCCTGAACCCCGCCACCGAGGAGGTGGTGCGGACGGTCCCCCTGACGAGCGCGGAGGAGACCGACGCCGCGATCGCCCGCGCGCAGGCGTCGTTCCCGGCGTGGCGCGACGTCACCCCCGGCGACCGCGCGCGGCTGCTGCGCCGCTTCGCCGACGCCGTCGAGGCCGACATCGAGCACCTCGCCCGGCTGGAGGTCGAGAACTCCGGCCACACGATCGGCAACGCCCGCTGGGAGGCGGGCAACGTCCGCGACGTCCTCAACTACTACTCCGCCGCGCCGGAACGCTTGATCGGCAAGCAGATCCCGGTCCCGGGCGGCGTCAACGTCACGTTCCAGGAGCCCCTGGGCGTGGTCGGCGTGATCGTGCCGTGGAACTTCCCGATGCCGATCGCGGGTTGGGGGTTCGCGCCCGCGCTCGCCGCCGGGAACACCGTGGTCCTCAAGCCCGCCGAGCTGACGCCGCTGACCGCGGTCCGGCTGGGCGAGCTGGCGCGCGAGGCGGGCCTCCCGGAAGACGTCTTCCAGGTGCTGCCCGGCAAGGGATCCGTGGTGGGGCAACGGTTCGTCGACCATCCCGGTGTGCGCAAGGTCGTCTTCACCGGCTCGACCGAGGTCGGCAAGCAGATCATGGCCGGCTGCGCGGCGCAGGTGAAGCGCGTGACGCTGGAGCTGGGCGGCAAGAACGCGAACATCGTCTTCGCCGACTCCGACCTGGAGAAGGCCGCGGCGACCGCGCCCTACGGCGTCTTCGACAACGCGGGCCAGGACTGCTGCGCGCGGTCGCTCATCCTGGTGCAGGCGAGCGCGTACGACCGCTTCATGGAACTCCTTGAGCCCGCGGTGCACGGCGTCGTCGTCGGCGACCCCGGCGACGAGAAGACCGAGATGGGCCCGCTCATTTCGGCCGCGCACCGGGAGAAAGTGGCCTCTTACGTGCCGGACGACGCGCCGGTCGCGTTCCGCGGCAGCGCGCCGACCGGTCCCGGCCACTGGTTCCCGCCGACCGTCCTCACCCCGCCCGACCTGCGGCACCCGGCCGTGGCGGACGAGGTCTTCGGCCCGGTCGTCGCCGTCGTGCCGTTCGCCGAGGAGGCCGACGCGATCCGGATGGCCAACGCGACCGAGTACGGCCTGTCCGGGTCGATCTGGACCCGCGACGCCGGCCGCGCGTTCCGGGTCGCGCGCGGCGTCGAAGCCGGCAACCTGTCGGTGAACTCGCACTCTTCGGTGCGCTATTGGACGCCGTTCGGCGGGTTCAAGCAGTCCGGCCTCGGCCGCGAGCTGGGCCCCGACGCCGCGGCGGCGTTCACCGAAACCAAGAACGTCTTTCTCAGCACGGAGGAGTAATGGTCCAGCGTTTCGAAGGCCGCGTCGCGGTCATCACCGGCGGCGCGAGCGGCATCGGCCTCGCCTCGGCCCGCCGCTTGGCGAGCGAAGGCGCGAAGGTCGTCATCGCGGACCTGACGCCGGCCGAGGGCAAGGCGGTCGCCGACGAGATCGGCGGTGCCTTCATCCAGACCGACGTCACCGACGCCGAGCAGGTCGAGAACCTGTTCCACAGCACGGTCGAGCAGTTCGGCTCGGTCGACGTCGCGTTCAACAACGCCGGCATCTCCCCGCCGGAGGACGACTCCATCCTGACCACCGGCATCGAGGCGTGGGAACGCGTGCAGCGCGTCAACCTGACGTCGGTCTACCACTGCTGCAAGGCCGTCCTGCCGCACATGCAGCGCCAGGGGCGCGGTTCGATCATCAACACGGCGTCGTTCGTCGCGGTGATGGGCGCGGCGACGTCGCAGATCTCCTACACCGCGTCCAAGGGCGGGGTGCTCGCGATGAGCCGCGAGCTGGGCATCCAGTTCGCGCGGGAGAACATCCGCGTCAACGCGCTGTGCCCGGGGCCGGTGAACACGCCGCTGCTCAAGGAGCTGTTCGCGAAGGACCCGGAACGCGCGGCGCGGCGGCTGGTGCACGTGCCGGTCGGCCGGTTCGCCGAGCCGTCGGAGATCGCGGCCGCGGTGGCCTTCCTGGCCAGCGACGACGCCAGCTTCATCACGGCGTCGCAGTTCCTGGTCGACGGCGGCATCTCCGGGGCGTACGTCACCCCGCTCTAACGGCGTGACGTCGGTTTCTTGACGCCGTAGACCTCCCGCAGGTAGCTCCAGGCGGCGTTGAGCTTCTTGCGCTCTTCGGAGACGAGCTTTTCGCGGCGCCGCAGCACGCGGACGGCGATCTCGGAGGCGAGGAAGGCGCCGGCGGCGAAGGTCAGCACGCCGACGATCAGGGTCAGGGCGACGATGGTGGTGGTCATGGTGACCAGCGTCGATGCCCCGTGGGCGATTCGTCCCTGCGCAAAGCTAGCGGGTTTCGTTAGCTTTGTGAGGTGACGCACTGGCGCGCCGACGAGTGGGCGGAAGCGGTCCGGACCGGCATCCGGGCGCGGGGACTTTCCCTGGACGAGGCCGCCCGGCGCATCGGCGTTCCGACGTCCACCCTGCGCAGCTGGATCGAGCACCGGCACGCGCCGAAGGTGACCGTCTTCGACCACTGGGCGCAGCTCGCCGAGGTCACCGGGCTCGGGGAGGCCGAGCTGCTGCGTGTCGCCGGCGTGCTGCCCGACTCGCTCGCTTCGCCGGTGCACGTGGCCCAAGCCGCGAAGGCGCTGCGCGAGGGCATCGACCAGGCCGGGCAGTTCCTCCGGCAGGCGACGGCGCTCGTCTACTCCTCGCCCGGCACGCAGGTGGCCAACCTCATCGCCGCGTCGCCGATCGACTGGGAGATGCGGATCCGCTCGGCGACCCGCGGCGACGAGGTCCGCGTCACCTACCACCACTACGTCGGCATCGTGGCGCCGCGGGACTTCCCGCACGACGACGCCGAGGTGCGCCGGATCCTCGAGCACGACGTCCTCGGCGAGCTGTGGCGGCCGCTCGGGCTGTACTGGCGGGTCGCCGAGGTGCACGACTGGCACGAGCCGCCGCGGCTGGTGATCCAGGTGCCGGAGCAGGAGGCGACGCGCCCGCCCGTGCCGTCGCCGGTGGTCGCCGCGCCGCCGGTCGTGGTGCTGTCGCCGATCTGGGGGTACGGCGAGCTGCTGGCGTCGCTGGTCGCCGACGGCCTCGGGTTCGGCAACGTCGACTTCCGCTACTTCGGCCTCCCGGACGCGATGGCCGACCGCGTCCGGATCACCGCCCGCGAGCTGGCCGAGCCCGCGCCGCGGCTGGTGCACTCGGTGCCGCCGATCATGCTGCTGCACGGCCTGGCCGTGCCGGACCTGACCGGACGGCTCCCGGTCGTGGTCCGCTACGGCCCCCGGATGCGCGAGCGGGCCGCCCGTATCTACCGCGAGCCGCTGCTCGAAGCGGGGTTCTCGGACCCGCTCGAGGGCGCGCGGGCGATCGAGGAGGTGGTCGCGGCCGCGGTCCCGCCGGGCTGCGCGTACTTCGAGGTGACGCTCGACGACCAGGACGTCTTCGACGGCGACCGTCCCTCGCTGGACCGGCTCAACGACTCCGTGGCGTGGTTCGCCGAGCAGATCGTGGAGCAGGTGCTGCTGGGGGCGGGGCACCCGCCGGTGCCGCTGGGCGGGCCGTTGAAACGGCTGGTCCTGCCCTCGGGGCGGGTCCGGCGCCCGCCGGTTTTGGCGGGTCAGGTGGTCCGCCGGGTCGCTGGAACGTCATGAACGACTCTTTCATGTCGTCGGACGCGGTGAACGACTCGTTCATGACGTCCGGGCCGGCGGGTCGAGGCGGACTCGAGGACCACTGTGGCGTTGCCCGTGTGAAGTAGACGGACCTCGGAGGCGGCAGGTACCGTAGCCGCCACAACTGCAGATCGGGCCGTAGAGCCGAGGCGGGAGAGCCCTCACGAAAGTGGTGGGGCACCGAAGGAGCAAACTCCCCAGAATCTCTCAGGTACCTGTTACCGCTTCGCGCGAGGCCACTCTGGAAAGCAGGCGCACCCGCGTCTCACCCAAGGTGAAAGCCGTGTCGCCCACGGTGAAACTCTCAGGTGCCATGACAGAGGGGGAGTTCCCAGCGCACCGTTGTGTGCCCAGGCCCGAGGAGCTCCCCATCACTTCTACGCAGTTCGACGCCCGCCACATCGGCCCGTCCGAGGCCGAACGCGCGAAGATGCTGGCCGAGTGCGGTTACGGCAGCTTGGACGCCCTCGTCGGCGCGGCCGTCCCCAGCGCCATCCGCGCCACGGCTGACCTGCGGCTTCCGCCGGCCGCGTCCGAAGAGGACGCCACCGCGGAGCTGCGCGCCCTCGCCGCGCGCAACCGCCCGATGACACAGATGATCGGCCTCGGCTACTCCGACACCGTCACCCCCGGCGTGATCCGCCGCAACGTCCTCGAGAACCCGGCCTGGTACACCGCCTACACGCCCTATCAGCCGGAAATCTCCCAGGGCCGGCTCGAAGCCCTCCTCAACTTCCAGACGATGGTCGCCGACCTGACCGGGCTGGCCACCGCGAACGCGTCGCTGCTGGACGAGTCGACCGCCGTCGCCGAGGCCGTCACGCTGATGCGCCGCGCGTCGAAGTCCAAGTCGAACAAGGTCGTGCTCGACGCCGAGTGCCTGCCGCAGACCATCGCCGTCGTGCGCACCCGCGTCGAGGCGCTGGGCATCGAGGTCGAGGTCCGCGACCTGCTCACCGGCCTGCCGGACGACTTCTTCGGCGTCGTCGTCCAGTACCCCGGCGCGTCCGGCGTGCTGCGCGGCCGCGGCTTCTACCACGCGATTTCCGAGTCGGCGAAGGCCGCGGGCGCGCTGTTCACCGTCGCCGCCGACCTCCTCTCGCTGACGTTGATCACTTCGCCGGGCGAGTTCGGCGCCGACGTCGCCGCCGGGTCGACGCAGCGCTTCGGCGTCCCGCTCGGCTACGGCGGCCCGCACGCCGGGTACATGTCCGTCCGGGCCGGGCTCGAGCGCTCGCTGCCCGGGCGCCTGGTCGGCGTCTCGGTCGACGCCGACGGCAACCCCGCCTACCGGCTGGCGCTGCAGACGCGTGAGCAGCACATCCGCCGCGAGAAGGCGACGTCCAACATCTGCACCGCGCAGGTCCTGCCCGCCGTGCTGGCCGCGATGTACGCCGTCTACCACGGTCCGGACGGTCTCAAGAAGATCGCCCGGCGCGTCCACGGCCTCGCCGCGGGCTTCGCCGACGCTCTCCGGAAGACCGGCGTCGAGGTCGTCCACGAGTCCTTCTTCGACACCGTCGTCGCGCACGTCCCGGGTCAGGCCGCGGACGTCCACGCGGCGGCTCGCGAGGCCGGGATCAACCTCGGCCACGTCGACGCCGACCACGTCCGGGTCGCCTTCGACGAGGTCAG
Organism: Amycolatopsis sp. cmx-4-37; assembly: GCA_049998055.1. GTDB lineage: Bacteria > Actinomycetota > Actinomycetes > Mycobacteriales > Pseudonocardiaceae > Amycolatopsis. The sequence goes on from JAEBEK010000002.1 coordinate 648,728, forward strand.
CACCCCCGCGATCACCGAGAAGGTCCTCCGCGCGTTCGGTGTCGAGGCGGATCTGAGCGACGGCGTCGCGCTGCCGAACGGCCTGGCCCGCGAGAGCGGCTTCATGGGTCACGAGGTCTTCGGCACCCACCGCTCCGAGACGGCGATGCTGCGCTACCTGCGGCGCCTCTCCGACCAGGACTACGCGCTCGACCGCGGCATGATCCCGCTCGGCTCCTGCACGATGAAGCTCAACGCCACCACCGAGATGGAGCCGATCAGCTGGCGCGAGTTCGCCGGCATCCACCCGTTCGCGCCCGCCGAAGACGCTTCGGGCTACCACACGCTCGTGGGGCAGCTCGCCGACTGGCTGGCCGAGGTCACCGGCTACGACCAGGTGTCGCTGCAGCCGAACGCGGGCAGCCAGGGCGAGCTGGCCGGGCTCCTCGCGATCCGCGCGTACCACCGGGCGAACGGCGACGAAGGCCGCGACGTCTGCCTGATCCCTTCAAGCGCGCACGGCACCAACGCCGCGTCCGCGGTGCTCGCCGGGATGCGCGTGGTCGTCGTCAAGTGCACCGACGAGGGCAACGTCGACCTGGCCGACCTGCGGTCCAAGGTGGACACCCACCGCGACACGCTCGCCGCGATCATGGTCACCTACCCGTCCACGCACGGCGTGTACGAGCACTCGATCGACGAGCTGGCCAAGATCGTCCACGACGGCGGCGGCCAGGTGTACGTCGACGGCGCGAACCTCAACGCCCTGCTCGGCCTGGCCAAGCCGGGCGAGTTCGGCGGCGACGTCTCGCACCTGAACCTGCACAAGACCTTCTGCATCCCGCACGGCGGTGGCGGCCCCGGCGTCGGCCCGGTCGCGGTGCGCGCGCACCTCGCGCCGTTCCTGCCGAACCACCCGCTGCTGGACCAGGCCGGCCCGGCGACCGGTGTCGGCCCGATCAGCGGCGCGCCCTACGGCTCGGCGTCGATCCTGCCGATCTCGTGGGCCTACGTCCGGATGATGGGCGCGCCCGGCCTGACCGCGGCCACGAAGGTCGCCGTGCTGGCCGCGAACTACGTCGCTTCGCGGCTGGCGCCGCACTACCCGGTGCTCTACACGGGCCAGGACGGCCTCGTCGCGCACGAGTGCATCCTCGACCTGCGCCAGATCACCAAGGAAACCGGCGTGACGGTCGACGACGTCGCGAAGCGGCTCATCGACTACGGCTTCCACGCGCCGACGATGTCGTTCCCGGTCGCGGGCACGCTGATGGTCGAGCCGACCGAGTCCGAGGACCTCGGCGAGATCGACCGGTTCATCGCCGCGATGATCGCCATCCGCGCGGAGATCGACGAGGTGGCGGGTGGCCGCTGGAGCGCCGAGGAGTCGCCGCTGCGCGGGGCGCCGCACACCGCGGAGACGCTGGTCGGGGAGTGGGACAAGCCCTACGACCGCGAGCTGGCCGTCTACCCGGCCGGGGTGTCGCGCAAGAACAAGTACTGGCCGCCGGTCCGTCGCATCGACGGCGCCCGCGGCGACCGCAACCTCGTCTGCTCCTGCCCGCCCCTCAACGCTTACGAAGGCTGAACTCCAGTGTCTCGAGAAACCTCCCTGCACGGCGTCCACAAGGGACTCGGTGCGCTGTTCACCGACTTCGCCGGCTGGTCCATGCCGGTCCGCTACGCCAGCGAGCTGGCCGAGCACAAGGCCGTCCGCGAGGCGGCCGGGCTGTTCGACCTTTCGCACATGGCCGAAATCCACGTCACGGGCAAGCAGGCCGCGGACGTCCTGGACTTCGCGCTGGTCGGCAACCTCACCGGGGTCAAGCCGGGCCGGGCGCGGTACACGATGATCTGCGACGCTTCCGGCGGTGTGCTGGACGACCTCGTCGTCTACCGGCTGGCCGACGAGCACTACCTGGTCGTCGCGAACGCGGGCAACGCTCAGGTTGTCGCCGACGCGCTGGCCGAGCGGGTCGCGGGCTTCGACGCGGTGGTCGACGACCGGTCCGAGACGACCGCGCTCATCGCCGTCCAGGGTCCGAAGGCCGCCGAAATCCTCGGTGCGGTGACCGACGCCGACCTCGGCGCGCTGAAGTACTACGCCAGCGTCCCGGCGGTCGTGAAGGGTCACGAGGTCCTGCTCGCCCGCACCGGTTACACCGGTGAGGACGGCTTCGAGCTGTTCGTCGACGCCGACGAGGCGCCCGCGCTGTGGCGTCTCCTGATGGACGTCGGAGAGCCGCACGGCCTGGTCCCGGCGGGCCTCGCCTGCCGCGACACGCTGCGCCTCGAAGCCGGGATGCCGTTGTACGGCAACGAACTCACCCTCGACCAGAGCCCGTTCGAGGCGGGGCTCGGACGCATCGTCAAGTTCGAGAAGCCGGGCGACTTCGTCGGCCGCGCGGCCCTCGAAGAGCGGTCCGAGGCGGACGTCCCGCGCGTACGGGTCGGCCTTCGCGGAGCCGGCCGCCGTGCCCCGCGGCACGGCTACGCGGTGCTCGCCGACGGCACGGAGATCGGCGAGGTCACCAGCGGCGCGCTGTCGCCCACGCTGGGTTACCCGATCGCCATGGCGTACGTCGATCGGGCGTACGCCGAGCCCGGCACCGAGCTGTCCGTCGACATCCGGGGCAGGATCGAGCCCGTCGAGGTCGTCGCCCTGCCCTTCTACTCTCGCGCGTAAGGACTTGCACCGTGAGCATCCCCGAGCACCTGAAGTACACCAAGGAACACGAGTGGCTGAACGTCGAGGGTGACGTGGCCACCGTCGGCATCACCGCCTTCGCCGCCGAGTCGCTCGGTGACATCGTGTTCGTCCAGCTCCCCGACGCCGGTTCGACGATCACCGCCGGCGAGGTGTTCGGCGAGGTCGAGTCGACGAAGTCGGTCAGCGAGCTGTACGCGCCCGTGTCCGGCGAGGTCGTCGAGGTGAACGGCGCCACTTCGGACACCCCCGAGGTCATCAACTCCGACCCGTACACGGAAGGCTGGCTGCTCAAGGTGCGGCTCACGGGCGACGTCCCGGAGCTGCTCGACGCCGCCGCGTACGCCAAGCTCACCCAGGAGAACTGATGACGACTTTCGACGCTCACCTCGCCGACGTCGACCCCGAGGTCGCCGCGGCGGTCGCGGACGAGCTGACTCGCCAGCAGTCCACCCTGGAGATGATCGCCTCCGAGAACTTCGCCCCGGTGGGGGTGCTCGAGGCGCAGGGTTCGGTGCTGACCAACAAGTACGCCGAGGGCTACCCCGGCCGGCGCTACTACGGCGGCTGCGAATACGTCGACGTCGTCGAGCAGCTCGCCATCGACCGTGCGAAGGCCCTGTTCGGCGCCGAGCACGCCAACGTCCAGCCGCACTCGGGCGCGCAGGCCAACGCGGCCGCGATGTTCGCCGTGCTCAAGCCGGGCGACACGATCCTCGGGCTCGACCTGGCGCACGGCGGCCACCTGACGCACGGGATGAAGATCAACTTCTCGGGCAAGCTCTACAACGTCGTCGCCTACCACGTCGACAAAGAGACCGGCATCGTCGACCTCGCCGAGATCGAGCGCCTGGCCGTCGAGCACAAGCCGAAGCTGATCATCGCCGGCTGGTCCGCCTACCCGCGTCAGCTCGACTTCGCCGAGTTCCGCCGCATCGCCGACCTCGTCGACGCGCGCCTGATGGTCGACATGGCCCACTTCGCCGGGCTGGTCGCGACCGGGCTGCACCCGTCGCCGGTGCCGCACGCCGACATCGTCACCACGACCACGCACAAGACCCTCGGCGGCCCGCGTGGCGGCCTCATCCTGTGCCGCCAGGAGCTGGCGAAGAAGATCAACTCGGCGGTGTTCCCCGGGCAGCAGGGCGGGCCGCTCGAGCACGTCATCGCGGCCAAGGCCGTCGCGCTGAAGATCGCCGCGAGCGAGGAGTTCCGCGAGCGCCAGGAGCGCACCCTGGAGGGCTCGCGGATCCTGGCGTCGCGCTTGTCGCAACCGGACTGCGCTGACGCCGGGGTGCGCGTGCTGACCGGCGGCACCGACGTCCACCTGGTCCTGGTCGACCTCGTCCAGTCCACTCTGGACGGTCAGCAGGCCGAGGACCGGCTGCACGAGGTCGGCATCACGGTCAACCGCAACGCCGTCCCGTTCGACCCGCGCCCGCCGATGATCACGTCGGGCCTGCGCATCGGCACCCCGGCGCTCGCCACCCGCGGTTTCCAGGCGGACGACTTCACCGAGGTCGCCGACGTCATCGCGGAAGCTTTGAAGCCGGACTTCGACGACGCCCTGCGCTCGAAGCTGCGCGACCGCGTCGAGACGCTGGCCAAGAAGCACCCGCTGTACGCGGACCTGTCCCGGTGAGCGCGCTGCCCGAAGGCCGGAAGCTGCTGCGTCTGGAAGTCCGCAACAGTGAGACGCCGATCGAGAAGAAGCCGCCGTGGATCAAGACGCGGGTGCGGATGGGGCCGGAGTTCACCGAACTCAAGGGTCTCGTGCGCCGCGAGGGTTTGCACACGGTGTGTGAAGAGGCGGGTTGTCCCAACATCTACGAATGCTGGGAAGACCGCGAAGCCACGTTCCTGATCGGTGGAGATCAGTGCACGCGTCGGTGTGACTTCTGCCAGATCGACACCGGTAAGCCTGCCGAGCTGGACCGGGCTGAACCGCGGAAGGTCGCGGAGTCGGTGCAGGCGATGGGTCTGCGGTATTCGACGGTCACCGGTGTCGCTCGGGACGACTTGGACGATGGCGGCGCTTGGCTCTACGCGGAGACTGTCCGGCAGATTCATGACTTGAACCCGGGTACGGGTGTCGAGTTGTTGATCCCGGACTTCAACGCCGACCCGGTGCAGTTGGCTGAGGTGTTCGGGTCGCGGCCGGAGGTGTTGGCGCACAATGTGGAGACGGTGCCGCGGATCTTCAAGCGGATCCGTCCCGGGTTCCGGTATGCGCGTTCGCTGGAAGTTATCACCGCTGCTCGTGAAGCTGGTTTGGTGACGAAGTCGAACCTGATTTTGGGCATGGGTGAGACGCCTGATGAGGTGGCTGCGGCGATGCAGGATCTGGTGGACGCGGGGTGCGAGATTTTGACGATCACGCAGTATCTGCGTCCGTCGTCGCGGCATCACCCGGTGGATCGGTGGGTGAAGCCGGAGGAGTTCGTCGTGCATTCTCAGGCTGCGGAGGCGATGGGGTTCGCCGGGGTGATGGCGGGGCCGCTGGTGCGGTCGTCGTACCGCGCGGGACGGCTCTACGCGCAGACCAAGGGCTACCGTGGGGAGGAGCTGCCGGAGAACCTGCGGCACCTCGCCGACCAGGGCCCGGCCGCGCAAGAAGCCAGCTCCCTGCTGGCGCGATAGGAAGGGGCGGATCAATGGCGATCAGCGTCTTCGACCTGTTTTCCATCGGCATCGGCCCGTCGAGCTCCCACACCGTCGGGCCGATGCGGGCGGCACTGACCTTTGTGGACGGTCTCGGCGACGACCTCGCCTCGGTGTCCCGTGTCCAGGCCGAACTGTTCGGCTCGCTCGGCGCGACCGGGTTCGGCCACGGCAGCGACAAAGCCGTCCTGCTCGGGCTTTCGGGTGAGCGTCCCGAAGAGATCGACACCGACACGGTGCCGGTCCGCGTCGCGGAGATCCGGGAGTCCGGCCGGCTGCTTTTGGCCGGGACGCACGAGATCGCGTTCGACGAGGACAGCGACCTGACGATGCACCGGCGCAAGTCCTTGCCGGCGCACCCGAACGGCATGGTCTTCCGCGCGTTCGACGCTTCCGGCTCGCTGCTGAGGGAACGCACGTACTACTCGGTCGGCGGCGGTTTCGTCCGCGACGAGTCGTACGAGACGGACGCGGTGTTCGTCGAGGACTCGACGCCGGTGCCGTACCCGTTCCGCACCGGCGCGGACCTGCTCGGGCACTGTGCGGCGACGGGGTTGCCGATCAGCGAGATCATGCTGGCCAACGAGCTGTCCTGGCGCACTGCTTCCGAAGTCAGGGACGGGCTGCTGGCGATCTGGGCGGTCATGGCGGAGTGCGTCCGCAACGGCTGCACGCACGAAGGCGTCCTGCCGGGTGGTTTGAAGGTGCCGCGGCGGGCTCGCGCGCTGCACGAGAAGCTGCTCGCCGAGGACGGTTTGGACGACCCGCTGTACGCGATGGACTGGGTCAGTCTGTACGCGCTGGCGGTGAACGAGGAGAACGCCGCGGGCGGCCGCGTGGTCACGGCGCCGACCAACGGCGCGGCGGGGATCATCCCGGCGGTGCTGCACTACTACCAGCGCTTCATCCGGCACTCGACCGACGACGGCATCGTGAAGTTCATGCTGACGGCGGGCGCGATCGGCTCGATCCTCAAGCAGACGGGCTCGATCTCGGGAGCCGAGGTGGGCTGCCAGGGCGAGGTCGGCTCGGCCTCGGCGATGGCGGCGGCGGGGCTGACGGAGGTCCTCGGCGGGTCGCCGGCGCAGGTGGAGAACGCGGCGGAGATCGGCGTGGAGCACCACCTGGGCCTGACGTGCGACCCGGTGGGCGGGCTGGTCCAGATCCCGTGCATCGAGCGCAACGCGGTGGGCGCGTCGAAGGCGATCCACGCGGCCCGCATGGCCATGCGCGGCGACGGCAGCCACGTGGTGACGCTGGACAAGGCGATCAAGACGATGCGCGAGACGGGCGCGGACATGAGCGTGAAGTACAAGGAGACAGCCCGCGGCGGGCTGGCGGTGAACGTCATCGAGTGCTGAGACCCGCCGCTTTCACGTTCCAACGCGGAGCTTTCACGTGAAAGCTCCGCGCCGGGGTCAGTTGCGGCGGTCCTCGTCCTCCGCTGCCAGCTTCAAGCCCACCTCGACCAACCTCCAGCCGAGCTGCTGTTTCCGCGTTCCCGGTCTGCGGCTCGGCGTGCCCCGGCCCGGCGGGCGGTCGCGCACGCCGTGGCGCAGCTCGTTCTCGCGCTCGTGGACCAGGTCCTCGGCCATCAGGAAGTGCACCGGATCGCCCCCTGCGTCGATGTTCGGTGTCGGTGGTGCCATCGTCGCCGACCGTGGCCGTCCGGTTCCACCGGTTTTTCCGCCCGCGAACACCATTGTCACCGACAGCGACCGTCCGTGGCCACTCCGAAGGTGCGCCGCGGCGGGGATGGGCCCCGCGTCGCGGCCTAAACTCGCGGGATGGAACCGACCTCGGTGGTGAATGCCGGTGAAGCGCTGTTCCGGCCGGTCCGCGCGGGCAACGCCTTCGAGGAGACCGTCGAGCGGCTGCTGCAGGCCATCCGCCTCGGCGTGGTCGGTGCGGGGGAACGGCTGCCGTCGGAGCGCGAGCTCGCCGAGCGTCTCGGGGTCAGCCGCGTCACGCTCCGCGAAGCCATCCGGGCCCTCTCCGACGCCGGTTACGTCGAGTCACGGCGGGGCCGCTACGGCGGCACTTTCGTGAATGACACCCTCCCCGGACCGCCGGAACGGTCACCGGAAGGGAAGGTCGACGCCGTCGCGTTCGAGGACGCCTTGTGCCTCCGGTACGTCCTCGAGACGGGCGCCGCGGAGATGGCCGCCGCCCGCTCGCTGAGCCCCGCCGACCGCCGGCACCTCACCGGCACGCTCGCCGAAGCCGCGGGCGCGGACCTCGAAGACTACCGCCGTAAGGATTCCCGCCTGCACCTAGCGATCGCGGAGGTGACGGCGTCCGGCTCCCTGACCACGGCGATGGCCGACGCCCGCACCCGGGTCAACCAGCTGCTCGACCGGATCCCGCTGCTCCCGCCCAACCTCGAGCACTCGAACGCCCAGCACGAGGCGATCGTCGACGCGATCCTGGCCGGCGACGCCCCCGCGGCCCGCCAGGCCATGGCGGAGCACATCGAAGGCACGGCGTCCCTCCTGCGCGCGTTCCTCGCCTGAGCCCGAGGTCACGGCCGCTCGGAGTCGGGTGTCGGGCGGGGTGGGCGACGTCATGAACGACTCTTTCCTGTCGTCCAGCGTCATGAACGGGTCGTTCATGACGTCCGGAGCGTCTTGACAGGATTCGAACAACCTCGTTAGTTCTCCACAGAACCTTCTCACCCGTTCGGCCGTCATCCATTCGTGACCTTGGCGACCGAGGAAAACCCCGAGGAAAAACCCGAGAAGCCGGACACCCCGCGCCGCCGGCGGTGGCGGCGGATCCGGCGGATCGGGTACTGGAGCGTCGGGCTGCTGGTCGGTGTCCCGCTTATCGCGTTCTGGGTCGCCTACCTCGTGCTCGACGTCCGCAGCCCCCAAGAGGTCCTCGCCGGGCTCGACAAGACCGTCGTCCTGAAGTACTCCGACGGCTCGACGCTGCTCAAGGTCATCCCGGCCGACGGCGACCGGACGTTCGTGCCCTACTCGCAGGTGCCCGCGAAACTGCGCGACGCCATCATCGCCACCGAAGACCCGACCTTCTGGGAGAACCAGGGGTTCGACCCGACCGGCATCGGCCGCGCGTTCCTCACCGGCGTCGGCGGCGGGTCCGGCATCACGCAGCAGTACATCAAGAAGTCCACCGGCGACGACGACGCCACGATCGGGCGCAAGTTCGCCGAGCTCGTGCTGTCCACGAAGATCACCCAGGAACAGAGCAAGGAACAGATCTTCGAAAGCTACGTCAACATCATCTCCTTCGGCCGGGGCACCTTCGGGCCGGCCGCCGCGATGAACGCCTACTTCGGCAAGAAGCTCGACGACTCCATGACGTGGAGCGAAGCCGCCTTCCTGGCCGGCATGATCCAGTCGCCGTCGGTGCACGACCCGGCCGCGTCCGGCGACGCCCACGCCGCGCGGCGCTGGCAGTACGTGCACGACAAGCTCGTGGCCCGCGGTTACGTCAAGCCCGGCGAGCCGATGGCTTACCCCGGCGACGAGATCCAGGCGCCGTCGGAGACCCGCGCGGGCCGCGTCACCTACGACGAGTTCCACATCAAGCAGCAGGTCCTGGCCGAGCTCGAACAGGACGGCTTCCCGCTCGGCCGGCTCCAGCAGGGCAACATGACCGTCGAAACCACGCTGGACCACGGCATGCAGGACGCCGCGAAGAAGGCGTTGCAGGACAGGCTGAAGCCCGAGCCGAAGGAGTTCCGCGGCGCGGTGGTCGCCGTCGACCCGAAGACCGGTGCCGTCCGCGTCTACCAGGGTGGTGATCAGGGCGTCCGCGACTACGCGAGCACCCCGCACGCGGCGGGCTCGGCGTTCTACCCGTTCACCCTCGCCGCCGCCCTGCGCCGCGGCTACGGCCCGGACGTGCCGGTCCCGGCACCCGAGGAGCAGGAGTTCCTCGGCGAGAAGTTCAAGTACCCGGACGTCTGCGGCCCGAAGTGCACGCCGCGCACGGCGATGCAGGCGCACGCCGACGGCCCGTTCGTCGCCCTGGCGAAGAAGCTGGGCCCGGACGCGCTGAGCGACGCCGCGCGGCGGGCGGGCATCCCCGAGACCGTCGACGGCACGCCGACCATGCGGGAGAAGGACGGTTTCCTCATCGGGCCCGGCATCGCGATCGGCCGGTACCCGCTGCGGCCGCTCGACCTGGCCGGCGCCTACGCGACGTTCGCCGCGGACGGCCGCCGCACCACTCCGCACCTGGTGGCGAAGGTGCGCGACGAGAGCGGCGCGGTCATCTGGGAGCACACCGACACCGCGAGCCCCGCGTTCGACGAGGACGGCGACGAGAGCCGGCGCATCGCCCGCGACGTCACCGGCACCCTGGTCGACGGCAGCGGGGCCGCGCTGCGCACCGGCGAGGCCGAGCACGGCAGCAGCCCGGACAACCAGGACGCCTGGGCCGTCGGCTACACCTCGGAGCTGGCGACCGCGGTCTGGATCGGCTCCGACGACGATCGCCGGCTGAAGGACGCGAACGGCGCGAAGCTCACCGGCGACGTCGTCCCGGCCGACGTCTGGCGCGGGTTCATGGCGGCGGCGCACCAGGGCGGGCCGGGCCGGAAGATCGCCGGGGGCCCGCCGCCGGTGGTGCGGCCGCCGCGCTGAGTCAGCGGACCAACGCGAGCACGAACCCGTCGTGCCCCTTGCTGCCGACGGTCTGGACGGCGGTCGCGTCCAGCCGCGGCTCGGCGGCGAGGAGGGCGAACATCTCCCGCACGCCCACGACGTCCGCGTCGGTGCTCGCCGCGTCGGTCACGCGGCCCTGCCGGACGACGTTGTCGACGACGATCGTCGTGCCCGGCCGCGAAAGCTCCAGCGCCGCGCGCACGTAGTTCGCGGAGTTGTTCTTGTCGGCGTCGACGAAGATGAAGTCGAACGGCCCGCTCAACGTCGGCAGCGTGTCGAGCGCGGCGCCGACCTTGATCTCGACGACGTCCTCGCCGAAGCCCGCGCGCGCCAGGTTGGCCCGGGCGACTTCGGCGTGCTTGGGTTCGTATTCGCAGGTCACCAGCTTGCCGCCGGCCGGCAGCGCGCGGGCCAGCCAGATCGTGCTGTACCCGCCGAGCGTGCCGATCTCCAGGATCGAGCGGGCGCCGGCCTGGCGGGCCAGCAGGTGCAGCAGCTTGCCCTGGTTGGGCGCGACGGCGATGTGCGGCAACCCGGCGGCGGCCGAGTCGGCGAGCGCGTCGTCGAGCACCGGATCGGGGGCGAGCAGCGCCGCGGTGAGGTAGTCGTCGACTTCGGCCCAGTTCTTGTCGGTCATGGCACCTCCACCGCCAATCTAGCGGGCTGGGATCATGCCCAGGAGCGATCGAAGGCGGGAAGGTGGACATGGACGACTACCGCGTCGTCGCGGACGCCCTCGCCGCCGACATCGACGCCGGGCGCCTCCGGCCCGGCGATCGGCTGCCGCCGCAACGCCGGTTCGCGCGGCAGCGCGGGATCGCGAACTCCACCGCCGCCCGCGTCTACGGCGAACTCGTCCGACGCGGCTTGGCTGTCGGCGAAGTCGGGCGGGGCACCTTCGTGCGGGCCGCGAAACCGCCGCCCGAACCCGCGCTCGCCGAACCCGGGGACGCCCGCGTCGACCTCGAACTCAACTTCGCCGTCCTGCCCGAAGCGTCCGCGAAGCTCGCCCAAGCGCTGCAACCCCTGCTGCGCGACGACGTCCTCACCGCGGCCCTGCACCCGATCGGCGCCGCGGGCACCCCGGCCGCCCGGGAAGCCGCGGCCACGCTGCTCACCCGCGGCGACTGGCGGCCGGACCCGGCGACGATCCTGTTCACCGGCAACGGCAGGCAAGGCATCGCCGCCGCGATCGCCGCGTTCGTGCCGGTGGGAGAGCGGCTCGCGGTCGAGTCGCTGACCTACCCCGTCGTGAAGGCCGTCGCGTCGAGGCTCGGCGTCGAGCTGGTGCCGATCGAGACCGACGAGCACGGCCTGGACCCGGCGGCCCTGGCCGCGGCCGGGCCGGTGCGCGCGCTGTACGTCCAGCCGACCCTGCACAACCCGCTCGGCACGACCATGCCGCCGAAGCGCCGCGAAGAGCTGGCCGCCGTCGTCGCCCGGCTGGACCTGCCCGTCATCGAGGACGGGATCTACACGTTCCTGCGCGACGACGTCCGGCCGTTCGCCGCGTACGCGCCGGAGCGGACGGTCTTCGTCGACAGCCTGTCCAAGCGCGTCGCGCCCGGCCTGACGGCGGGATTCCTGGTGGCGCCGCCGGCCTGGACCGCGCGGCTGGCGTCGTCGGTCCGCTCGGGCGCGTGGGCCGCGTCGCGCTTCGCCGTCGAAGCGGCGACGCAGTGGATCGTCACCGGCACCCTCGCCGACGTCGAAGCCGCGAAACGGCGCGACGCCGCAACGCGGGCGTCAGTGGTCGAGGAGAAGCTGCCGGGACTACGGGGCGACGCCGCGTCGTACCACCGCTGGTGGGAGCTGCCGGAGCCGTGGCGGGCGGAGACGTTCGTCGCGGCGGCGGCCCGCCGGGGCATCGCCCTGTCCCCGGCGGCGGCGTTCGCGGTGCTGCCGGGGCACGCGCCGAACGCCGTGCGCATCGCCGTGTCGGCCCCGCCGGTGGCGACGCTGGCCGCGGCCCTCGACGTCCTGGCGGCGCTGGCGAACGGCAGCCCGGACGACCTGCTGGCCGACTGACAGCGGGTGCCAGCGGCGTGCCAGCGCGGTGTGCGGCCCGCACCAGAGGCCCGCGTCACCCTTCGGTTGTCGCGAAACGAACCGAAGGAGCATCCATGCACGTCACGATCATCGGCGCCGGTCTCGGCGGCCTCACCCTGGCCCGGGTCCTGCACGTCCACGGCATCCCCGTCACGGTGTACGAGGCCGAGTCCTCCCCGATGGCGCGCCTGCAGGGCGGGATGCTCGACATCCACGACTACAACGGGCAGCTCGCCGTCGAAGCCGCCGGTCTGGCGGACGAGTTCCGCGGTCTCGTCCTCGACGGCCGCCAGGCGATGCGGATCCTCGACCGGGACGGGAACCTGCTGTTCGAAAAGGTCGACGACGGGACCGGCGGCCGTCCCGAGGTGCAGCGCGGCGAGCTGCGGCAGCTGCTGCTCGACGCGCTTCCGGAGGGCACCGTCCGGTGGGGCCACCAGGTCGAGGGCGTCCGCACGCTCGACGACGGCGGCCACGAGGTGACCTTCACCGACGGCACCGGCGTCGTCACGAGCCTGCTCGTCGGGGCCGACGGCGCCTGGTCGAAGGTCCGGCCGCTGCTCACCGGCGCCACCCCGGAGTACGAAGGCACGGCGTTCGTCGAGAGCTACCTGTTCGACGCCGTCGCGAAGCACCCGGCCACGGCGACGGCGGTCGGCGGCGGGTCGATGGTCGCGCACGGCGGCTCGCCGGACGACTCGATCAACGCCCACCGGGAAAGCGGCGACACCGTGCACACGTACGTGGCGCTCGCCCGGCCGCTGGAGTGGTTCGCCGCCATCGACTTCACCGACCCGGCCGCGGCCGCCGCGCGGATCGCGGCGGAGTTCGACGGCTGGGCCCCGGAGCTCACGGCGCTGATCACCGACGGCGACACCGCCCCGGTCCTGCGCCCGCACTACACGCTGCCGGTCGGGCTCCGGTGGGCGCGCGTGCCGGGCGTGACCCTCGTCGGCGACGCCGCGCACCTCACCGCTCCGAACGGCGAAGGCGCGAACCTGGCCATGCTCGACGGCGCGGAGCTCGGTCAGGCCCTCGCCGCGCACCCCGGCGACGTCGAGGCCGCCATCGCCGCCTACGAAGAGGCCATGTTCGTCCGCAGCGCGACCCCCGTCGACGACGCCGTCCTCCTCGAGAGCCTGTTCGGCGACGACGTCCCGGAGAGCCTGCTCGAGCTGGTCCGGGGCGAGCAGGGCTAAGGCGCGTACTTCCCGACGAAGCTGCCGCAGGTGACCACGCGGCCCGCGAGCCGGTCCTGGATCGCCTTTTCCAGGCCCAGGTAGGTGAACACCGGCGTGTCGGCCGGGACCGCCGCCGGCACCGGGCCGCCGGTCGCCAGCAGCCGCGTCGGCACCGTCTGGAACAGGACCAGGTAGCCGCCCTCGCGGTTCAGGTCGTCGGCTTCGGCGAGCATCCGCTGGGGTGCGTCGCCGACGATCTCCAGCGGCAGCGGCCACTCCAGCGGGAACGGGTTGTGCAGGCGGAACGCGGGGTAGGCGAACGCGTTGTCCGGCAGGACCGCCGTCTTCCCGGCCGGGAAGCGGTCGAGGCACTCGCGGATCTGCCGGACGTAGGTGTACGTCGAGGGGTTGGTGCGGATGCCGGCCATCGCCGGGCTGACGTCGCCGAGGTCCGCGGTCAGCCGGTCGTGCCCGAGGTCGAGGTAGGCCGCCTGGTCGTGGCGCGCGACGACGACCCAGCCGCAGACGGCGACGGCGGTCAGGCCGGCCGTCGCGGTCACCCAGCGGCGGGCCAGCCGCGGCCGCGGCGGGACGACGTGGCTCAGCAGCAGCAACGCCGTCAGCGCGAGGGTGCCGGTGAGCAGCGTCGGCGTGTCGTTGCCCCACGAGAGGCTGGTCATGAACCCGGTGGCGAGCACGAGCAGCCCGGCCCACGGCACCTGCCGCCGCACGGCCGCGTTGACCGGCACGCTGACCGCGACGATCCACCACAGCACGTCCGCCCAGCGCGAAGAGCCGGTGAACCGGCCGTCGACGACCGTCCAGACGACCGCCGCCGCCCCGGCGAGCACGAGCACCCAGGACGCGGCCCGCCCGGCCGCGCCGAGCCGGTCGCCGGGCAGCCGGACGGCCAGCAGCACGACGGCGATCGCGGCGAAGAAGCTCAGCTCGCGGAACGGTGCCTGCGTCAGGACTTCGGGATCCTCGAGCCAGAGCCCGAGCAGCCGTTCGCCGTACGCGGGCACGCCACCGGTCAGCTGCTCGACCATCTCGGCGAACCCGCCGCCGAGGCTCACCCAGGCGACGTACGCCAGCCCGGGCGCGCCGAGCGCGAGGAGGTCGAGGAGCAGCCGGAGCACGCGCCGCGTCCCCGAGCGGGTGGCCGGGTGCAGCAGCAGCCACAGGACGCCGATCACCGCGGCGAGCGCGAAGCTCTGCTTGACGAACACGGCACAGCCGAGCAGCACCAGCCCGCCGCGCCGGGCGAGCGCGCGATCTCCGCGCAGGCCGGCGTCGAGCGCCCACGCGCCGCACGCGGTGAGCGCGATGCCGTCGACGGTGTGCCAGGCCATCAGCGGGAAGGCGTTGAGGTTGATCAGCGACGCCGCCGCGACCATCGCGGTCATGCCCGGGCCCCACGCGAGCACCCGGCGGCGGGTGACGAGGGTGGCGAAGGCGATGGTGGCGACGATGATCTCGATCATCGAGAGGAAGCTCGACCCGAAGAACAGCGGCATCGGGAGGGCGTAGTCGGCGACGTGCAGCACCGCGGACCCGAGCGGGCGGGCGGAGATGATGTCGGCGTGCGGGACTTCGCCGTGGAGGACGCGCCAGGCTTGGGCGAGGATGAAGCCCTGGTCGGAGGGGTGGAACCCGAAGCGCCCGACGCGCAGTTCGGTGGCCAGGGCGAGCAGGACGACCCAGCCGGCGTGGATGCCCCAGCGCAGCAGCGGCCGGGCGGGTTTCGCGTCCGCGGGCTCCGGGGCGGCGGCGCGCGCCGGACTCGCCACGTCCACGCCTGCCCGCCTTCCGCTCCCCGATCACGCCCGGGAAGCGATGGTAGCGGCCGGGCCGGTCACCGCCGTGGACAGCACCACCGGGCCCGCCGGTCCACCGCGGGTCGTGAGTGAGAAACAGTGTTCTAACCCTGTTTCTCAGTCACGACCGGTGACCTGCGCCGCGGCCGGAGCCGGGCGGACGTGCCCCGGCTCCGGCCCCTGCGTCACCCGAGGGTGTGCCTGGCGGTGCCGATGGCGGCCGTCTCGTCGGCCACGGCGGATCGTTCCCCAGTACTGCTGATTTCCGGCATTCCGAACTCCCCAGTTCACGCCCGTACCGGTGTACGGGACTTGCGCGAGGGTAGAAGTACCGTCGTCTCCAGTTCCAGGGTTTCGGCGGAATTCGAGGGGATCAAGCACGACGGCGCCAGACCAAGCGGGTCACCGCCGCCGCGACCGCCGCCGGCGCGGGCCGGCGGGGCAGGCCACGGGCCTCGGGCGCGGACTCCGGCGCCGCCCGGTAGGCGAGGTGCGCGGCGAACCGGGCGAGCCGCGGCGCGGTGAGCGTCGCCAGCTCGGCGGCCCGGCCTTCGGGCGGGCTGAGGATCTCCGGACGCTCCTCCAGCGCCTTGACCACCAGCGCGGCCGCGCGCTCCGGGCTGCTCGACGGGATGCCGCGGTAGCCGGTCGGCGCGATCATCGGCGTCCGGACCAGCGGCATCCGCACGGACGTGAACGTGACGCCGTCCGAGAGCGTCTCGCGCCCGGCCGTCAACCCGAACTCCTCCAGCGCCGCCTTCGACGCCAGGTAGGCCGCGAAGCGCGGGGTGTCGGTCTGCAGGCCCATGGTCGTCACGTTGACGACGTGGCCGAACCGCCGCTCGGCCATCGACGGCACGAAGCCGAGGATCAGCCGCACCGGCCCGAAGTAGTTGATCGCCATCGTGCGCTCGTAATCGTGGAAGCGTTCCGTGGACAGCGTGACCGAGCGCCGGATCGAGCGCCCGGCGTTGTTCACCAGCATGTCGATCGCGCCGTGCTCGCCGAGCACGTCCTTGACCAGCGCGTCGACCGCGTCGCCGTCGGTGAGGTCACAGGGGTACGCGGCCGCGGCGCCGCCGGCCGCGGTGATCTCGTCCCGCACCTCTTCCAGCTCCGAAGCGCGTCGGGCCACGAGGATCACCTTCGCGCCCTTACGCGCGACGGCGAGCGCCGACGCCCGGCCGATCCCGGACGACGCGCCGGTGATCAGCACCGTCCGCCCGGCCAGGCCGGGCCGGCGCCGGGCGCGGTCGGGGTCGAGGTGGGCCGCCCAGTACCGGTAGAGCGGCGCCGCGTAGTCCCGCAGCTCCGGCAGTTCGATGCCGCTGCCGAACAACGCGGTCGTGGTGCGCGCGGTGTCGAAGACGACGTCCGTGCTCAGGTGCGGCAGCACTTCGAGGGGAATGCCCAGCTCCTCCAGGACGGCGGCGCGGGCGGCCCGTCCACCGGGCACGCGGTCGACGCCGTTCGCCGCCGCGTGCGCGAGCCGGGTGCCGACGCGCCGCACCACTCCGGACGGCCGGGCCGGCAGCACGGCCCGGATCGTCGGCCCACCGGCCGCGTGCGCGAAGGCGTTGTAGACGGAGCCGAGCGACTGCGGCCGCGCGGCGGCGAGGTGGTAGGTCGCCCCGGACGGCGCGTCCCGGTGCATCAGGTGCTCCATCGCCTCGACGACGTAGTCGACGGGCACCAGGTTCGTCGCGCCGAGGCCGGGGGCGGCGAGCGGGAGCCGCGCGGGCAGCGCCGCCAGCCGCGAGATGGCCGGGAGGAAGTAGTACGGGCCGTCGACCTTGTCCATCTCGCCGGTGCGCGAGTCCCCGACGACGGCCGAGGGCCGGTAGACGCGGAAGGGCAGGGACTGCTCGCGGACGAGTTTTTCGGCTTGGAACTTCGTCGCGTGGTACGGCGAACCGAAGTGCTGGCCGAGGTCGAAGTCGGCCTCGGTGAACCGCCCGGCGTGGTCGCCCGCGACGGCGATCGAGGACACGTGGTGCACCAGTCCCGCGCCGGCCGCGGCGGCGAAGGCGAGCAGGTGCCGGGTGCCCTCGACGTTGGCGCGCCGGTTGGCTTCCTCGCCGGCGGTGAGGTCGTAGCTCGCGCCGAGGTGGACGACGTGGTCGAGGTGCCCCACCTCGGCGGGGTCGACGCCGAGCCGCGGTTCGGCGAGGTCGCCGACGACGGGGTGCAGCTTGCCCGCGCCCGGGGCCAGGGTGGCCAGCCGCTCGCGGGAGGTTTCGCGGACCAGTGCGTACACCGCGGACGTCTCCGGCCGCCGCAGCAGGCGGGCGACCAGGCGTTTCCCGATGAAGCCCGTCGCGCCCGTCACGAAGTAGGTCGTCATGGCCGGTCCCTTCCGTAGACGGGCCGACTCTAACCTACTGAAAAGTAGGAACGATAGTTGTCAGTGTCTCCGGCTCACGGTTCGGTCGTCTCGTCCGCCGTCGCGACGACGGCGTCGCGCAAGGCGGCGCGCAGCCGTCCGACGTCGAGCGGACCGAGTACCGCGGCCTCGCCCGGCGGCGCGACCAGCACCACCTTGTCCTGGCTGACGAACACCGTCACGTCCCGGCGCCGGCCGGCCAGATCCCGGCAGCCCACCGACCATTCGCCCCGACCCATGGTCGCCGCCCTCCGCTTTCTCCTCGTGATCGTGCTCCGTGCGAGGGTGGGAGCCGGGCGTGGAGGCGCTATGACGCCGGTTCACCCGATCTGCCTACGCGCGGGTTTTCTCTTGCGCTTCGCGGATTTCCGGCGTATCCCCCGGTCGTGGCGGGGGCCGTTCGGGAGTACCGTCCGCACCGACTCGTCGACGTGGAGGTCACTGATGCCGGAGCCGCGGAAGATCGTCATCGTCGGTGCGGGCCTGGGTGGCGCGTCGGCCGCGGCCGCGGTGCGCGAACGCGGCTACCCCGGCGAAGTCCTGCTGATGGGCACCGACCCGCACCGGCCGTACGAGCTGCCGCCGCTGTCGAAGGGCGTGCTGCTCGGCACCGCCGACGAGCCCGACTGGGTGCACGAAGAGAAGTACTACGCGGAGCACGAAATCCGGTTCAGCCCCGGCGTCACGGCGACCCGGCTCGAGCTGGGCGCGCGGCTGGTGCTGGACGACGCGGGCGGCGAGCACCGCTACGACCGGCTCGTGCTGGCGACGGGTTCGCGCCCGCGCACGCTCCCGGTGCCCGGCGGCGACCTGCCCGGGCTGTACACGCTGCGCAGCCTCGACGACTCGCTCAAGCTGCGCTCGGCGTTCGCCGAGGCGGAGCGCGTGGTGATCGTCGGCGCCGGCTGGCTCGGGTCGGAAGCCGCCGCGGCGGCCCGCACGCACCACGCCGACGTGACGGTCGTGGACCCGGTTCCGGTGCCCCTGGCGAACGTCGTCGGCGAGACGGTCGGCGGGGTGTTCCGGGACCTGCACGTCTCGAACGGCGTGCACTACCGCCTGGGCGAGCAGGTCGCGGAGATCACGGGCGGCCCGGACGGAGTTCGCGGCGTCCGGTTGAGCGGCGGCGAAGAGCTGACGGCGGACGTGGTCCTGATCGCGGTCGGTGCGGCACCCCGGGTGGAGCTGGCCCACGCGGCGGGCCTGGAGCTGTCCGACGACGGCGGCGTCGCGGTGGACGCGGGCCTGCGCACGGCGGCCCCGGACGTGTACGCGGTGGGCGACATCGCGGCCCACTTCCACCCGCGCTACGGACGCAGGATCCGCGTGGAGCACTGGGCGAACGCGAAGGACCAGGGCGCGCACGTGGCGCGGAACCTGCTGGGGGAGAACGAACCCTTCCTCAAGTCGCCGTACTTCTTCACCGACCAGTACGACTTGGGGTGCGAGTACCGGGGACTGGCGGACCCGGCTTCGGACGAGCTGGTCGTCCGCGGCGACTTGGGTTCGCGCGAGTTCACGGCGTTCTGGCTGCGGGACGGCGAGGTGTCGGCGGCGATGAACGTGAACATGTGGGACGACGGCGACGCGTTGGGAGCGTTGGTCGACGGGCACGCGAAGGTGACGGCGGAGCAGCTCAAGACGGCGGATCTGGCGTCGCTCAGCTGAGGCGGGCGCATTGCGGTCGCGGGGTACGACGGCGCCGGCGAGGAGCTGGAACGCCTGCTCAGGAAGTAGCCGGGCGCGTCAGGGCCAGGTAGGCCACCAGGGCCAGCGCCGCGAAGCCGGCCATCGTCGCGGCCATCGGCACCGCCGTCCCCGGGCCGCCCAGCCCCACCAGCGGCGTCGCCGCCGCGCCCACCACGAACTGCAGCACTCCCAGCAACGCCGACGCCGCGCCCGCGGACCGGGCGTGCGAAGCCAGCGCCAGCGAGCTCGCGTTCGGCATCACCAGCCCGATGCTCGACACCAGCAGGAACAACGACACCAGCAGCAGCACGAGCGGCCACCGCGCCCAGGCGGAAAGCAGCACGAAAGCCCCGCCGAAGACCCCGAGCAGCAGCCCGGACCGGAGCAGCGCCCGTTCGGGCACGCGCCCCACGAGCCGCCCGTTGAGCTGGCCCGCCAGCACGATCCCGACGCCGTTCACGCCGAACACCACGCTGTACGCCTGCGGGCTGAGCCCGTACACCCCCTGCAACGCGAACGACGAGCCCGAGATGTAGGCGAACATCGACGCGAACAGCAGTCCGGACGCCAGCGCGTACCCCGCGAACGAACGATCCAGGGCCAGCCGGCCGTAGGTCCGTCACCTGGCCGAGCCGGGCCGGGGACCGCGTCGAAGAAGGCTCCGGGAAGAAGAACACCACCACGGCCAGCAGCAGCGCGCCGAACGCGGTCAGCACGACGAACACCCCGCGCCACGACGTCCAGTTCAGCAGCTGCCCGCCGATCAGCGGCGCCAGGATCGGGGCCAGTCCGCTCACCAGCATCAGCGTCGAGAAGAACTTCGTCATCGCGGTGCCGGAGAACAGGTCACGCACGGTGGCCCGCGCGATCACGACGCCGGCCGCCGCGCCGAGGGACTGTACGCCGCGCGCCGCGACCAGCAGCCACGCGTCCGGGCTCACCGCGCAGAGCACCGAGCCCACGACGTACAGCGCCAAGCCCACCAGCAGCGGGCGACGGCGGCCCAGCGCGTCGGACAGCGGTCCGAGCACCAGCTGGCCCAGCGCGAGGCCGACGATGAACGCGCTGAGCGTCAGCTGGACCGTCGTGTCCGCCGCGTGGAGGTCGCCGGCCATCCGCGGCAGCGCGGGCAGGTACATGTCGATCGACAACGGCCCGAAGGCCGAAAGACCACCCAGCACGAGGACGAACTTCAGCTGCGCCCGCCTGCTCGTCGCGGTACCTTCCGCCGTGCTGGTCATCCGCCTCCTCAGGCCGCTGACTCCGACCAGCGACGCGGTGACCTGCACTATTCCGGCTGTGAGCGGTGACACCCGGTGCTCATACGAGCACTGAACCGGTACTGATCCGATCAATTTTCGGACCGATTGCGTGACGGCTCTGGATCGACGACCCTGACTGCGATATACATCGGATGTCTGGTCGAGCGGGTGAAGGGAAAATCCGTGCAGCTTGTGCGTCTCGGGGAGCCGGGAAGTGAGCGTCCGTTCGTGCGTGCCGACGACGGCACGACCTACGAGCTGGGCGGGCTGACCGCCGACATCGACGGTGGTTTCCTCGCCACCGGCGGCGTCGCCCGCGTGGCCGCCGCGCTCGCCGCCGGCGAACTGCCGAAGGCGGACGTCGACGGGCTTCGCGCCGGATCGCCCATCGCCCAGCCCGGCAAGGTCGTCTGCATCGGCATGAACTACCGCCGCCACGCCGAGGAAACCGGCGCGACGCCACCGACCGAGCCCGTCGTCTTCATGAAGGCGCCGGACGTCGTGGTCGGCCCCGGCGACGACGTCCTCATCCCGCGCGGGTCGGTCAGCACCGACTGGGAGGTCGAGCTCGGCGTCGTCATCGGCAAGACCGCGCGCTACCTCGAGAGCGTCGAGGAGGCCCTGGAGTTCGTCGCCGGCTACGTCGTCTCGAACGACGTATCCGAGCGTGCGCTGCAGTTCCGCACCGCCCAGTGGGACAAGGGCAAGTCCTGCGAGAACTTCAATCCCCTTGGCCCGGCGCTGGTCCCCGCGGCCGAGGTGCCCGACCCGCAGGACCTCGGCCTGCGGCTGTGGATCAACGGTGAGAAGAAGCAGGATTCGTCCACCAAGGACATGATCTTCTCCGTGGCCGAGATCATCCACCACCTCAGCCAGGTCATGGTGCTGCGGCCGGGTGACCTGATCAACACCGGCACCCCGGAGGGCGTCGCGCTCGGGCAGCCCGACCCCAAGCCCTACCTGCGTGACGGCGACGTCATCGAGCTGGAGATCGACGGCCTCGGCCGGCAGCGCCAGACCGCGAGGCAGGCCTGACCATGGCGAAGATCATCGGCATGGAGGTCCTCGACGTCCGGTTCCCGACCTCGCGGGAGCTGGACGGCTCGGACGCCATGAACCCCGACCCGGACTACTCCGCCGCCTACGTCGTGCTTCACACCGACGGCGGCCCGGACGGCTACGGGCTCGCGTTCACCATCGGGCGCGGCAACGACGTCCAGGCCGCCGCGATCCGCGCGCTGGCCCCGCACGTCGTCGGCCGCGACGTCCCGGAAGACGCGGCCGCGCTCGGCGACCTGTCGCGCACGCTCGTCGGCGACTCGCAGTTCCGCTGGCTGGGCCCGGAAAAGGGCGTCGCGCACATGGCCGTCGGCGCGGTGGTCAACGCCGCCTGGGACCTCGCCGCGCGCCGCGCCGGCCTCCCGGTCTGGCGGTTCGCGGCGCGCATGACCCCCGAAGAACTGGTGTCGCTCGTCGACTTCCGCTACCTGAGTGACGCGCTCACCGAAGCCGAAGCCCTCGACATCCTGCGCGCGGCCGAGCCCGGCCGCGCCGAGCGCACCGCGCAGCTGGAGGCCGACGGCTACCGCGCCTACAGCACGTCACCCGGCTGGCTCGGGTACGCCGACGCGAAGCTGGTGCGGCTGGCCGAGCAGGCCGTCGCCGACGGCTTCGACATGATCAAGCTGAAGGTCGGCGGCGACCTCGAGGACGACGTCCGCCGCATGAAGCTCGCCCGCGAGACCGTCGGCGAGGGCATCCGGATCGCCGTCGACGCCAACCAGCGCTGGGACGTCCAGGCCGCGGTCGACTGGATGACCGAGCTCGCACCGTACGACCCGTACTGGATCGAAGAACCGACCTCGCCGGACGACGTCCTCGGCCACGCGGCCATCGCGAAGGCACTGGCCCCCATCCGCGTCGCCACCGGCGAGCACGTCCAGAACCGGGTGGTCTTCAAGCAGCTGCTGCAGGCGAACGCGATTTCGGTGTTGCAGCTGGACGCCGCCCGGGTCGGCGGGTTCAACGAGAACCTGGCGATCCTGCTGCTGGCCGCCAAGTTCGGCGTCCCGGTGTGCCCGCACGCCGGCGGGGTCGGGCTCTGCGAGCTCGTGCGGCACCTGTCGATGTTCGACTTCGTCGCGGTGTCCGGCACCGACGCGGACCGCTCCATCGAGTGGGTCGACCACCTGCACGAGCACTTCACCGACCCGGCCGTCGTCGAGCGCGGCCGCTACCTCGCCCCGACCGCCCCCGGGTTCTCCGCGCGCATGCACGACGCCACGCTGCGCCGGTTCCGCTTCCCGGACGGTCCCGAGTGGACGGAGACCGCAAGTGAGTGAATTCGAGGGCCTGGTGGCCGCCGTCACCGGAGGCGCCTCGGGGATCGGGCAGGCCGTCGCCACCTTGCTGGCCGAGCGCGGCGCGCGGGTGGCGGCCCTCGACCTGAAACCCGGAGACGACGGCATCCGCTGTGACGTCGGCTCCGATGACGAGGTCCGCTCCGCGATCGACGCCGTCGTGGAACGCTTCGGGCGCCTCGACATCCTCGTCAACAACGCGGGCATCGGCGCGCAGGGCGACGTCACGGCCAACGACGACGACGAGTGGCACCGCGTGTTCGACGTCAACGTCGTCGGCATGGTCCGGCTCGCCCGGGCCGCGCTGCCGCACCTCAAGAACTCGCCGTCCGCGGCGATCGTCAACACCTGCTCCATCGCGGCGTGGGCCGGCCTGCCCAGCCGTGCGCTCTACTCGGCCAGCAAGGGCGCGGTGCTCTCGCTGACCCTGGCCATGGCGACCGACCACCTGCCCGACGGGATCCGCGTCAACTGCGTGTGCCCCGGGACGGCGGACACCCCCTGGGTCGGCCGGCTGCTCGACGCCGCCGACGACCCGGCGGCCGAACGCGCGGCCCTCGCGGCCCGCCAGCCGATGGGCCGGCTGGTCACCGCCGACGAGGTCGCGAACGCCGTCGTCTACCTCGCGAGTCCCCTCTCCGCTTCGACCACCGGCACCGCGCTCGCGGTCGACGGTGGCATGTACGGCCTGCGCCCGCGCGGCCCGGTGCAACCCCGGTAAGAGACTTGATTTCCGCTGTCATCAAGGAGGATGCGGTGCGTGCAGTGTCATTCAAAAGCAGGGTGATCCAGGTGGCCGCGACGGCCGCCGTCTGCGGCCTCGTACTGGCCGCCTGTGGGTCCACAAAGGACAACGCCGCGGCACCCGCGGCGGGGGGCGGTGACCCCGGCGGCAAGGTCGGCGCGACGCTGCCCCTGCTGACCTCGCCGTTCTGGCAGGCCTACAACAACTACGTCCCGCAGATGGCGAAGTCCGAGGGCGTCGACGTCCTCCCGACCGTCAACGCGGACAGCGACCCGGCGAAGCTGATCACCGACATCGGCACCTTCCTCAACCAGGGCGTCAAGGGCCTGGTCGTGACGCCGCTCGACTCGGCCGCCATCGTCGCCGGGCTCAAGCAGGCCGAGAACAAGGGCGTGCCGGTGGTCGCGGTCGACGTCGCTCCCGAGAGCGGCAAGGTCGCGATGGTGGTGCGGGCCGACAACAAGGCCTACGGCACCAAGGCCTGCGACGCGATCGGCGAGAAGGTCAAGTCCGGCAAGGTCGTCCAGATCCAGGGTGACCTCGCCTCGGTCAACGGCCGCGACCGCTCGGAGGCCTTCAAGGCCTGCATGGCGCAGAAGTACCCGGGCATCCAGGTGCTGGACATCCCGGCCGAGTGGAAGGCCGACAAGGCGTCCTCCGGCCTGGACAGCATGCTGACGGCGAACCCGGACATCAAGGGCGTCTACATGCAGGCCGGCGGCGTCTACCTCGCCCCGACCCAGCAGGCGCTCAAGCGCAAGAACCTCTCCTTCCCGGTCGGCGACCCGAAGCACATCGTGCTCGTGTCCAACGACGGCATCCCGCAGGAGCTGGCCGCGATCCGGGCCGGCGAACTCGACGCCACCGTGTCCCAGCCGGCCGACGCCTACGCGAAGTACGGCCTGTACTGGCTGAAGAAGGCCATGGCCGGCGAGACGTTCAAGCCGGGCCCGACCGACCACGGCAGCACCATCGTCGAGATCAGCCCCGGCATCCTCGAAGACCAGCTGCCCGCGCCCGTCATCACCAAGGCCAACGTGGACGACAAGGCCCTCTGGGGGAACAACCTGTGACCGCGCTGCCCGCCGGCGAATCCGCCGTCCCGGTGGTCAGCGCCGTAGGAGTCGGAAAGCGCTACGGCCCGACCGTGGCGCTGCACGACGTCAGTCTCACCGTGCACCCCGGCGAGTCGCACGCGCTCGTCGGGCGCAACGGGGCCGGCAAGTCGACGCTCGTCACCATCCTCACCGGGCTGTCCGCCACGGACACCGGGCACGTCGAGTTCGGCGGCGCGCCGGCCCCGCCCCTGACCAGGCAGGACGACTGGAAGGCGCGCGTCGCCTGCGTGTACCAGCACGCGATGGTCGTCCCGCAGCTCACGGTCGCCGAGAACCTGTTCCTCAACCGGCAGGCGGGCGGCGGGTTCGCCATCGGCTGGAAGTCGTTGCGGCGCAAGGCCCGCGAGCTGCTCGACTCGTGGGACGTGCACGTCGACGTCGACACCCCGGCCGGCGAGCTCTCGGTCGAGGACCGGCAGTTCGTCGAGATCGCCCGCGCGCTGTCCTACGGCGCCCGGTTCATCGTCCTCGACGAACCGACCGCGCAGCTGGACAAGCAGGCGATCGAGCGGCTCTTCGAGCGGATGCGCCAGATGCAGGCGAACGGCGTGACGTTCCTGTTCATCTCGCACCACCTGCACGAGGTGTACGAGGTCTGCCAGGCCGTCACGGTCCTGCGCGACGCGAAGCACGTGCTCACCGCGCCGGTGTCCGAGGTCGGGAAGGCCGAGCTGGTCGACGCGATGACCGGCGAACCCGGCGGCTTGTCGGTCCGCGACGCCGCGTCCCGGGAGTCCCTCGAAGACGGCGCCGCGGAGATCCTTTCGGTGGACGGGCTGTCCGGCGACGGCTTCTCGGACGTCTCGTTCCGGCTGCGCCGGGGCGAGGTCGTCGGGCTCGCGGGCAGCAACGCCAGCGGGAAGCACCAGGTCGCCGAGACGGTCTACGGCCTGCGGACGCCGTCGGCGGGCACGGTCCGCGTCGACGGCTCGCCGCTGCGGCCGGGCGACATCCCGGCGGCCATCCGGGCCGGCATCGGGTGCGTGCCGCGCGACCGGCACCACGAGGGCCTGGTCCTGGAGCACTCGATCGCCGACAACACCACCCTGTCCATTTTGGACAGGATGGGCCGCGGCGGGGTCGCCTCGCCGTCCGCCCGGCGCGCGAAGGCGTCGCAGGCCTTGCGGGACTACGACATCGTGGCCGCGAGCGCCGAGCAGCCCGTGTCGGACCTGTCCGGCGGCAACCAGCAGAAGGTCGTGCTGGCCCGGGCCCTGATCGGCGACCCGCGGGTGGTCGTGCTGATCAACCCGACCGCCGGGGTGGACGTGAAGTCGAAGGAGGCGCTGCTCGCGGTCGTCGACCGGGTGCGCGCCGAGGGCAAGGCGGTGCTGATCGTCAGCGACGAGCTCGACGACCTGCGCCTGAGCGACCGGGTCCTGGTGCTGCGCGCCGGGGCCGTGGTCGCCGAACACCAGGCCGGGTGGTCCGACGGCGACCTCGTGGCCGACATCGAAGGAGTCGAGCTTTCGTGACCGACGTGATGACCTCTCCGCAGACGGAGCTGCCCGCCCCACCGCGGCGCCGCAAAGCCGTCTGGCTGCGCGAGCTCGCGCTGCTGCCCGCACTGATCGTGGTGTTCGTCATCGGCGGCCTGGTCGACGACACCTTCGTCGGCTGGAGCAACATCGTCAGCATCCTGACCGCGTCGGCCGCGCTGTCGCTGGTCGTGCTCGGCGAGTCGCTGGTGCTGATCACCGGGAAGTTCGACCTGTCGCTGGAATCGACGATGGGCCTGGCGCCCGCGCTCGGGGCGATGGTCGTGATCCCGGCGGCGTCGGCCGGCTTCGGTGTCGAGCTGCCGGCCGCGATCGGCCTGCTGGTGATCCCGCTGTGCGGCGCGCTCGTCGGGTTCGTCAACGGCTTCCTGATCGTCAAGCTGAAGCTGAACGCCTTCATCGTCACCCTCGCCATGCTGACCGTGCTCCGCGGTGTCCAGGTCGGGTCGACCAAGGGCAAGACGCTGTTCAACCTGCCCGACTCGTTCACCGACCTCGCGACGACGACGTTCGCCGGGCTGCCGATGTCGGTGTGGCTGGCGGCGGTGCTGTTCGCGGTCGCCGGCTGGGTGCTGCGCTACCACCGCGTCGGCCGCGCGCTGTACGCGATCGGCGGCAACCGCGAAGCCGCGCGAGCCGCCGGTGTCCGCGTCGACCGGATCGCGTGGGCGGTGTTCGTCGTCGCCGGGATCCTCGCGGCGATCGGCGGGCTCGCGTACACGGGCTACGTCGGCGCGCTGGGCGCGAACCAGGGC
Organism: Amycolatopsis sp. cmx-4-37; assembly: GCA_049998055.1. Classification (GTDB taxonomy): domain Bacteria; phylum Actinomycetota; class Actinomycetes; order Mycobacteriales; family Pseudonocardiaceae; genus Amycolatopsis. The sequence continues at coordinate 675,567 of JAEBEK010000002.1, forward strand.
TCCGGGCTGATCCTGCAGGTCTTCGCGGCCGCGGTGATCGGCGGCGTCTCGCTCGACGGCGGCAAGGGCACCCTGGTCGGCGCCCTCACCGGCGTCCTGCTGCTGTCGTCGGTGTCGAGCCTGCTCAACTACGCGCACGTGACGGCGGAGTGGCAGGGCGCGATCTACGGCGCCATCATCCTGGTCGCGCTGATCATCGCCCGGTACGCGGGTGGAAAGCCCCAAACCTGACGCACACGCTGTGATCATCCGACGTTCCAAGCCGTGAATGGCACATTGAGGGACTTGGAGTCCCTCAATGTGCCATTCACGGACTGTCTCGAGGAGGTGCCGGTGGCGTCAGGAGGCTTCCGCGGCCGGCTCGGCGTCCACGTCGGGCACGGTCGGGTCGTCCGCGGTGCCCAGCGCGTTGCGCAGCCACTGCTCCACGCCCGCGACGTGCACGGTCGCCCACGAGCGGGCCAGTTCCGGCTCGCGCGCCGCGATCGCCTCGTAGATCGCCGAGTGCTGCTCCCGGGTCTTCGCGACCGCGCCCTCCTGGGTGAGGCCGCGCCAGATCCGGGCGCGCGCCGTCGGCCCGGAGAGGCTGTCGAGCAGCGAGCAGAGGACGGGGTTGCCGGAGCCGTCGGCGATCTTGCGGTGGAACTGCAGGTCGTTGGCGACCAGCGCCTCGACGGTCGGCGAGTCCTCCAGCTCCCCGAGGAGCTGGCCGAGCTCGGTGATGTCGTCGTCGCTCATGTGCAGCGCGGCCAGCGCGGTCGCGGCCGGCTCGAGGATCCGCCGCACGGCGAGGAAGTCGAGCACGGTGTCGTCGCGGTGGAAGTCGACCACGAACGTCATCGCGTCGAGCAGCAGGTTCGGCTCGAGGCTGGTGACGTAGGTGCCGTCGCCCTGGCGGACGTCGAGCACCCGGATCAGGCACAACGCCTTGACGGCCTCCCGCAGGGAGCTGCGCGAGAGCCCGAGCCGCTGGGCCAGCTCGGCCTCCTTCGGCAGCCGGTCGCCCGGCGCCAGCTCGCCGGAGATGATCATGTCCTTGATCTTGTCGATCGCGACATCGGTGACGGGCATCGTGTCCGCCCTTCCCTGCAACAGACCTCGGATGTTTCGGTGTTCCTCCCCAGCGTGCCATGTCCCGGCGAAGGAGTGGTGATGACCCACGGACCCGCACCGCAAAGAGTGGCTCTGCACACCCGGCTCAAGCCCGGCAAGGAGGCCGAGTACGAGTCCGTCCACGCGGTCATCCCGCCCGAGCTGGACACGGCGTTGCGCGAGGCCGGCGTTCGCAGCTGGCGGATCTGGCGTAACGGACTCGACCTCTTCCACGTCGTCGAAGTGGACGACTACGCGGCGATGCGGGCGGCGTTGCGGGACCACCCCGCGAACGTCCCGTGGCAGGCCAGGATGGCCGAGCTGCTGGCCGTCGAAGACGACTACTCCGGCGACGACACCGGCATCGGGCTGGTGTGGGAACTGCCGGTGAAGGAGTGACGGCGTTGGAACTCTCCCTGTCCCCGCTGGGCCTCGGCTGCGCGCAGCTGGGCAACCTCTACCACGCGATCAGAGACGAGACCGCGGCCGCGACCGTGCACCGAGCGTGGGACGAGGGCGTCCGGTACTTCGACACCGCGCCGCACTACGGCCTCGGCCTGTCGGAGACCCGCCTCGGCGCGGCCCTGCGCTCGTATCCCCGCGACGAGTACGTGCTCTCGACGAAGGTCGGCCGCGTGCTGGAGCCGAACCCGGACGGCGCGGGCGCGCACGACGACCAGGGCTTCGCCGTCCCGGCCGCGTACAAGCGCCGGTGGGACTTCAGCCGCGACGGCGTCCTGCGCTCCTTCGAGGACAGCCTGACGCGGCTGGGGCTCGACCGCGTCGACATCGGCTACGTCCACGACCCCGACGACCACTTCGAGGAAGCCCTGCGCGGCGCCTTCCCCGCGTTGCGCGAGCTGCGGGACCAGGGCGTGATCGGCGCGTTCGGCGCCGGGATGAACCAGGCGCCGATGCTCGCCGAGTTCGTCCGCCGGACCGACCTCGACGTGCTGCTGGTGGCGGGGCGCTACACGCTGCTCGACCAGCCGGCGCTCGACGAGCTGCTGCCGCTCTGCGCCGACCGCGGGGTCACCGTCGTGGCCGGCGGCGCGTTCAACGGCGGCATCCTGGCGACCGCCGAGCCGGGCCGCTTCTACGACTACGCCGAAGCCCCGTCGGAGCTGGTCGAACGGGCCGGGAAGATCGCGGCGGTCTGCGCGCGGCACGGCGTCGAGCTGCCGGAAGCGGCGCTGGCGCTGCCGATGGCGCATCCGGCGGTGGCGTCGGTCGTCGTCGGCGCGCATGATCCTTCGCAGGTCAGCGTGAACGCGCGGCGCGCGCGGGCCGTCGTGCCGCCCGCGCTGTGGGCCGAGCTGGTCGACGCGGGCCTGCTGCGCGCCGACGTCGTCATCGCCGAAGGAGTCTCATGATCGACGCCCACCACCACCTGTGGGACCCGTCGCGGCGCGAGTACCCGTGGATGGCGGGGGAGGCGCTCGACCCGATCCGGCGGCCGTACCTGGTGGACGACCTGCGCGCGGTCACCAAGGCGGCCGGCGTGCACGCGACCGTGCTGGTCCAGACGGTGTCGTCGGCCGAAGAGACCTCGGAGTTCCTCGCGACGGCGTCGGCGGAACCGGTGATCGCGGGCGTGGTCGGCTGGGTGGACCTGACCGCCCCGGACCTCGTGGACCGGCTGGCCGCTCTTCGCGAGGAGGGCCCGCTGGTCGGGATCCGCCACCAGGTCGAGAGCGAGCCGGACGACGACTGGCTGCTGTGCCCCTCGGTGGTGGCCGGGCTGAGCACGGTGGCGTCGGCGGGCCTGGCGTACGACCTGCTGGTGCGCCCGCCGCAGCTGCCCGCGGCCACCGAACTGGCGTTGCGGCTGCCGGAGCTGCGGCTGGTGCTGGACCACGCGGCGAAACCGCCGATCGCGGCGGGGGAGTGGGAGCCCTGGGCGTCCGGGGTGACGGCGCTGGCCGCGCGGGAGAACGTCGTGTGCAAGCTCTCCGGGCTGGTCACGGAGGCGGACTGGACGGGCTGGGAGGTCGGGCACCTGCGCCGGTACGTCGACCACGTGCTCGACGCGTTCGGCCCGTCGCGAATGGTGTTCGGCTCGGACTGGCCGGTGTGTGAGCTGGCGGCGTCCTACGAGCTGGTCCTGGACGCGGCGATCGCGCTGACCGGCGGGCTTTCCGACGCCGAGCGGCTGGGCGTGTTCGAGCACAACGCCCGCCGCGTCTACGGCTTGGATGCGAGCGGGGAAACCCCTTCCAGGGGGTAAAAGGGGTTTCCCCGCCCGCCGCTGGGGTGGCTCAGAACTCTTCGTCGCTGATCATGCCGCGCAGCCGGGTCAGCGCGCGGTGCTGCGTCACGCGCACGTTGCCCGCGGAGATCCCGAGCGCTTCGGCGGTCTCCTGAGCCGAGAAGCCGACCGCGATGCGCAGGGTCAGGATTTCCTGCTGCACGCGCGGCAGCGAGGCGAGCAGCCGGCCGAGGCGGGCGCCGAGGTCGAGGTGCAGCGCGTGGGTCTCGGGCTCGTTGCCGGCGACCAGCGGGCGCTCCGGGAGCTCGGGGACGGGCTCGGAGCGGTCGCGGGCGACGGCGCGGTAGGCGTCGGCGACCTTGTTGGCCGCGATCGCGTGGACGAGGTAGAGGAAGGAGCCGCCGCGGTCCTGATAATCCGGAAGGGCCTTCAACACCGCGAGGCAGACCTCCTGCGCGACGTCGTCGGCCGAGAGGTAGGAGAGGTCGCGGCCGCCCATCCGCGCCCGGCAGTACCGCACCACGACCGGCTCGATCATCTGGAGCAGGCTGTGGATGGCGGCGGGATTGCCCTCGCCCGCGTCCTTGACGAGCGGGTCGAGGTCCTCCTTGGTGAGCCGTCCGCTCGGCCTCGGAGATGACTCCAGAGTGCGATAATCGCGATCGCTGCCGTCGGATTGCTGAGTGGTCGTCGTCGGTGCTGTCATGAGTCGTCTCCCCGGCCGACCCTCGACCGTCGCTGCCGGGGGCTCAACTCTCTGTGACGTTGTGATCGCAGATCCTCCGGGAGACCCGGCCATACCTGCGTTCCGTGCGACGCTGGGTAATCGTAAGCACCTCATGGGGGATCAGTCCAGATTTCAACGACCAATACCCCGTTAGCAGCAGCGACCGTGATGTTCCCGCGACCAGGCCCCGCACATTGCGATTAATCGGTTTCAGGATGTGCCGAGTTCACCCGTCAGTGGAGGACGGCCACGGAAGCGGCAGTCGCGGCTACGGCGAGCGACACGATCGCGGGCAGCGCGGAGCTCATCGCCACCGGCCTGGCGGTGCGCAACGCCCGTTCGCGCCGCACCGCCACGGCTGCGAGCAGCGCGGATGTGCCGGCGGCGAGCACCACGGGGACCAGGGAGACACCCCAATGGCGCTGGGCGGCGGAGTGCAGGAGAAGTACGGTGCAGGCGGCGGAGGCGAGAGCGGTCCGCCGCCAGGCGAGCCCGGTGCGCTCGGCTTGGGCGCCCTCGGGGGTGGTCACGAGGTGGCCCGCGGGGTCATGACGGTACTTCTGACGTCGCGATAATCGCGAAGGCGCGGTATTCGGGCCGAGACCGGGGGCCGGGCGGGGTTGGGCCGAATGGCTTGAACGGCTGCCGGAGCGGCTTGGCGGGGGTGTCCGGACGGCCTAGCGGCATGTGCGGTCCGTGGCGGAGAGTGCGGGTCCGGTCCGGCGAAGGGGGGATGCCGAATCCTCGCGGCTGACCGGTCCGAACCCGTGTGGTTCGTGTCGGCTGCGCGGCCTGGGGCGGCGTGACCGCCCGCCGGGCCGTCGTGGCTCGCGAGGTCTGCCCACCCCCGCGCCGCACCGGCCCGGCCGCCGCTTCGCTCACGACACCGCCAGGAACACCGCCGCCGCCAGGGTCAGCGCCAGCAGGCCCCCCGTCAGCACCACGATCATCCAGCTCCGCGGCAACGGCTCCCCGGCCCGCATCGCGATCTGCACCCGCCGCCACCGCGGATAGGCCGTCGCGGCCAGCGCCGCCGCCAGCACCACGCACAGCCCGGCGAGCACCGCGCTCGCCGTCGCCGGGGCGGGCACGAGCTGGTGCACCGCGACCCCGCCGGCCAGCAACCCCAGCGCCGTGCGGAGCCACGCGAGGAACGTTCGTTCGTTGGCCAGGGTGAAGCGGTAATCCGGTTCACGGCCGCCCTCGTGGGGCGTGATGTCGTCCGAGGCCACGCCTCCAGACGCTAGCCGGTGTGCGCGGCCGCGGCCCCTTCGGCGCGGTGCGCGAACACCCACCAGCGCAGCACCGCGAACCGCACGAACCCGCCGACCAGGCTGGACAGCAGCAGCGTCCCGGTCTCTTCCCACGACGTCGGCCGGTCGACTACGGCGTCCAGGATCGCCAGCACGGCCGAGCCGTACCCGGCGTAGAAGGCGAACGTCAGCAGGTCCTGCAGGTGCCGCTTCCCGGCGTTGCTGGGCCGCCCGGCGAACGTGACGCGGCGGTGGAACTCGGTGTTCCCGATCGTCGTCAGCGCGATCGCGACCAGGTTCGCCACCTGGGAGCCGAGCTCGTCGCGCAGCAGGAGGAACAGCACGGCTTGGACACCCGTCGTCACCACGCCGGCCACGACGTACCACGCGGCGTGCGTGCCGAGCTCGTGGTGCCGCTCCGGGTCGGTGGCGAGCAGCCGGTGTCCCGGCGCGCACCTGGTGGTGGCCATGATCCGAACCTACCCTGCATTCACAAACTTGTGAATGTGTTAAACCGGTTGAAGAATTGTGATCCCGGCGACACCGCCGGAGTTTCGGCGCTCGCGGCCCCGGGTAGGTCACCGGCGATGACTACTGCCGGGAGAGACCAGTGACCGAACCGGAAGGCTTGGAACCCAGCGAAGCGCTGGACGAGGACGAGCTGCGCGTGGACCCCCTCGAAGAAGGTATCGAGCCGCCCGAGCACTGGAGCGCCGCCGACCGCTTCGGCACCACGCCCAGAGAGATGCGCGAAGGCGAGCCGATGGACCAGCGCCTCGCCGAAGAGGTGCCGGACACCGAGCCGGAGCCGGTCCCGGATCGCCCGCTCGCGGCGACCCCGGCCGACCAGCTCGACGAGTCCGTCGAAGACGCGCCGGCGGACTTCGAGCAGGTGGCGCCGGACGACGAGATCCCGCGCCGCCACGCCGACCCCGATCGGCGCGAACAAGCGGACTACGCGGGCGGGTCCGTGGCGGACGCCATCCGCGAGGCGCGGCAGGGCTGATCCGCTCAGCCTGCACGCCCGAACGGACGCCCCTAGCGTGGGGCCCACAGTGCATCGGACCGCGACGAAGGGAAGGCCGAAGATGCTGACCGTGACCGAAGCCGCCGCCGAGGCGATCACCGCGCTGACCAGCCAGGGGGAGGGTGAAGCCGGGCTCCGCCTGGCGGTCCAGAAGGCCGACGGCGAAAGCGCGCAGCTGGCGCTGTCCGTCGCCCCCGAACCCGCGGAGGGCGACAGCGTGCTGGGTGCCGGGGAAGGCCCGAAGGTCTTCCTGGAGCCCCAGGCCGCGGCGTTGCTCGACGACAAGGTGCTCGACGTCCAGGAGGACGACGCCGGCGGAGTCGCCTTCGCCGTCTTGCCGCAGCACACGAGCTGACCACCGCGGACGGGCCTTTCGCACGGGCGCGGAAGGTCCGTTCGCCGGGTGCGGACGTCATGAACGAGTCGTTCAGGACGTCCGGCGAGGTGAACGAGTCGTTCATGCGCTCGCTAGCGGGCTGCCCACTCGCGGACGAGTTCCGCAGCGCGCGCCCGCAGCAGTTCCGCCGCATTCGCCTGTGCGTGCTCCACCGACGGCGCGTGGTCGATCAACGCGCTGCTCCCCACCACGCCCAGCCGAGCCAGGCCGGCGGCATCGAGCTGGATCCGGCCCGCCAGGGCCAGCAACGGCACACCACGCGGCCGCGCCCGGCCCGCGATCCCGGCCGGCGCCTTGCCGTTCAGGCTCTGCTCGTCGAGCGAACCCTCACCGGTGATGACGAGATCCGCGCCGTCCAGGGCTTGGTCGACGCCGGTCAGCCCCGCGATGAGGTCGAAACCGGACTCGACCGTCGCGCCGAGAGCGATGACGGCCGCGGCGACTCCGCCGCCGGCACCCGATCCCGGCACCTTCGAGACGTCCGGCGCGCCCCCCACCTGCAGCGCGTGCGCCCACCGGCCCAGCGCTTCGTCGAGCAGCTTCACCTCCGCCGGCCCCGCGCCTTTCTGCGGTCCGAACACGGCCGCGGCACCCGACGGGCCCAGCAACGGGTTCGTGACGTCGGTGGCGACCGCGACGCGCACGCCGTCGAGGTGTTCCCGCACCGGCGCCAGCTCGGTCGACGCCACCCGCGAAAGCGTGCCGCCGCCCAGGCCGACCGGCGCGCCGAACGCGTCCAGCACGCCGGCGCCGAGCGCGCCGAGCATCCCGGCCCCGCCGTCTGTGCTGGCGGTGCCGCCGACGGTGAGGACGAGCCGCCTCGCGCCGTGCATCAGCGCGTCGGCGAGCAGTTCCCCGACGCCCCAGGTGTGCGCGCCCAGCGCGGTTTCCGGGCTGGGTTCGACGAACTCGATCCCGCACGCGCGCGCCGATTCGACGTAGGCGGTGCCCTCCAGCACGGCGTAGCGCGCCTTGACCGGCTCCTCGAGCGGTCCGCGGACCGTCAGCCGGACGATCCGCGCGCCCGCCGCTTCGAGGACGTCGAGGGTGCCTTCGCCGCCGTCGGCGACGGGACAGGTGACGATCTCGGCGTCCGGCAAGGCGTCTCGCACGCCGAGCGCGATGGCCTCGGCGGCCTCGACCGCGGTGAGACTGCCCTTGAACTTGTCGGGCGCGATGACGACCCGGGTCACGGCTTCACCTCCGTCAGCGGGGGACGCCCGGCGAGCACCGCCGCGACGTTGCGGGCCGCCAGCACGGCCATCGCGGTGCGGGTCTCGACCGTCGCGGACCCGAGGTGCGGGCTGAGCACGACGTCGTCGCGGCCGAGCAGCCGCGGTTCGACGTCGGGTTCGTGCTCGAACACGTCGAGCGCGGCGCCGGCGATCTCCCCGGCCTCGAGCGCGTCCGCGAGGGCCGCTTCGTCGACCACCGGGCCGCGGGTCGTGTTCACCAGGTAGGCGCCGGGTTTCATGGCGCGCAACGCGGCGGCGTCGATCAGGTGCCGCGTCTCCGGCGTCAGCGGGCAGTGCAGCGAGACGACGTCCGAGCGTTCCAGGAGTTCCCGGAACGAGACGGATCCGCGACCGGACCGTCCTGAGTGGACGATCTGCATGCCGAACGCTTCGGCTCGCTTCGCCACCGCCCGGCCGATCTCGCCCAGTCCGACGATGCCGAGCGTCTTGCCCTGCAGCCCCGAGCCCAGCAGGAAACCGAGGTGGAACGACCAGGGCGTGCGCGAGCGCAGGAGCCGTTCCCCCTCGCCGAGGCGCCGCGTGATCGCGAGCAGCAGGCCGAAGGCGAGGTCGGCGGTGGCATCGGTGAGCACACCCGGGGTGTTGGTGACGACCACACCGCGTCCGGCCAGCGCCGGGACGTCGACGTTGTCGTAGCCGACGGCGACGTTCGCGACCACCTTGAGCCCGGGCCCCGCGGCGTCGGCGAGCGCGCCGTCGAGCCGGTCGTGCAGCATGCCGACCACCGCCGACGCGCCCGCGGCGAACTCGTGCAGCTCGGCCGTCGTCAACGGCCGGTCCGCGGGCGACACCGTCACCTCACCCGCCTCCGCGAGCAGCTTCACCGCTTCGTCGGGTATCCACCGGGTCACCGCGATCTTGGGCACCCCGACAGCCTAGTCCCCGCGAACGGCTCCGAGAACGATCTCCGACTGCGCCGCGGCACCCGCGCCGTTGGGGTGGAAGGGGAACGCGAGCAGCAGCGGGTTGCTCGTCGAGATCGGGACCAGGCCCTCGGCGTAGCGCACGGTGGGCGCCTGGCACGCGTCGTGCCCGACGGTCGGGGTGTAGGTGTCGACGAGCTCGGCGTCGTTGGCCGCGGCGACCCGCGCGAGCATGGCGTTCATCTGGAGGAACTTCGCCTGCAGGTAGGCGACGTCGCCGTCGGCGATGGGGATCACCGGCCAGCACCCCTTGCCGCTCGCGGGCAGCCCGGCGAGGTAGTTCACCAGCAGAACCCTCGCTTGCGGCGAGCGCTGGTGGATCTGCTGGAGCGCGTTCGCGACCTTCGGTTCGGTCGCCGTGACAGCGTTTTCGAGCTGGTCGACGCCGCCCGCGGTGAACTTCGCCTTGCACGTGCTCACCGGCAGGAGGTTGAGGCACTTGGTCACGGCCGAGGCGAGCCCGATGTCGTTGCCGCCGATGCCGACGGTCACCAGGTCGGTGGTGGGCGTGAGCCGGTCGAACTGCGGCGGGTTCGTCCCGCCCAGCGGCAGCTTCTGCGGCTGCGTGAAGTCGGGCGTCGCGGCGCCGCCGCAGCTGGCGTCGCGGAACGTCTCGACGCCGAGGGCGCCGGCCACCTCGTGCGGGTAGTCCGAAGTGGACTGTGCGCAGTCGAGCGGGGTGAACTCGGTGGCGGGTGGGAAGGTGACGAAGACGTCGGCGGTCCACGAGTCACCCAGGGCGACGTATTCGTGGTAGCCCGCGCTCGCCGACGCCGGAGCGGCGAAGGCGAGCATGGCGAGCGCGGGCACGACGAGCAGAGCGGACAGGCGCTTGCGCATGCTGCCTCCGTTGGCGAGCGTGGTGCAGGACTTTCACACTCGGCTCACCGCCGGTGAAAAGTCAATCGAGGTCACCCGCCCCGGTCACGCCGATCGGCGTGGGTAATCAGACCCTGGTCAACCGCACCACGGCGCTCGCGTACCCGCTCCCCGGCAGGTCGACGTCGAGGCCGTGGCTCAGCAGCACCGCGCCGTCGTGCACGACGCCGTCCCGGTCGCGGTACCGCGCGGCCGGATCCAACCCGGCCAGCCGCGGCGGCGTGACCGGCCGCGCGAACTCCGCCGGCCGCCGCCAGAAGAACACGACCACCTCGTCGCCCCGCACGTACTGCACCGCCGTCAGCGCCGACTTCGCCGGGTCCGCCAGCCGGTGGAGCTCCCCGTGCTGCACCACCGGCCGGATTTCCTTGTACAGCGCGACGAGCGACGCCGCTTCGTCGAGTTCGGCGGCACTCCAGCGCGGCAGGTCGCCGCCCAGGCCGAGCACCCCGGCCATCGCGACGTGGAACCGGAAGCTCAGCGGTGCCTCGCGGCCGGTGGTCGGGTTCGGGCTGTCGGTGACCCAGGCCGACATCGTGCCGGCGGGGTAGAGCTGGCCGTAGCCGTGCTGGATGGCGATCCGGTCGGCGGCGTCGGTGTTGTCGGACGCCCAGATCTCGTCGGTGCGCGCGAGGATCCCGAGGTCGGTGCGTCCGCCGCCGCCCGCGCAGCCCTGGATCCGCAGGCTCGGGTGGCCGGCCCGCAACCGGTCGAAGATCGCGTACACCGCGCGGACGTGGTCGACCCACAGCCGGCCGGGATCCGCGCCCGACGGCCAGCCCGCCTCGGTGAACGCGCGGTTCATGTCCCACTTGAGGTAGTCGAACCCGTGCTCGCCGACGAGCCGGTCGAGCCACTGGTGGGCCCAGTCCGCGACGTCGGGCCGCGCGAAGTTCAGCACGAGCTGGTTCCGCAGCGTGGTGCGCTCGCGATGAGCCATGTGCAGCACCCAGTCCGGGTGCGCGCGGTAGAGGTCGCTGTCCGGGTTGACCATCTCCGGCTCGACCCACAGCCCGAACTTCATCCCGTGCGCGTGCACCGCGTCGGCCAGGGGCCGCAAGCCGGCCGGGAAGCGCTGTTCGTTGGCGGTCCAGTCGCCGAGCCCGGCGGTGTCGCCGGTGCGGGCGCCGAACCAGCCGTCGTCCATGACGAACAGTTCCGCGCCGAGCTTCGCGGCCGCCTCGGCCAGTGAGGTTTCGGTCTGCTCGTCGACGTCCCAGCCGGTGGCCTCCCACGAGTTGTAGACGATCGGCCGGAGTTCGTCGGGGTGCGGCTGGACGAACTCGCGGACGTAGGCGTGCCAGCGACGGCTCGTACCGCCGAAGCCGTCGGCCGCGTAGAGCCCGGCGAACACCGGCGTCTCCCAGGTTTCCCCTGGTCGTAGTGTCCAGGTGACGTGCTCGTGGCCGAACCCGCCGGTCCACGTGACGCGGCCGGTGTGCGTGTGCTCGACGGTGATCCGCCAGCTCCCGCTCCACGCCAGCGCGCTCGACCACACCTCGCCGGACGTCTCGGTCGCGTCGCCCGCGTCGAGCATCACCCAGGGGTTGACCTGGTGGCTCGAGACCCCCCGGCGGCTGGTGAGCGTGGTCTCGCCGACCGGCAGGGCTTCGCGCAGCACGCCGTACTCGGCGCTCCACGCACCGGACGTCCGGGTGAGCCGCGCGCCGTCGCGCCGGGGGAGCGTCCAAGACGCGGAATCCGTGCGCAGCAGGGAAATCGGGGCCTCGCCGGTGTTGCGCAGCGACGTCCGGCGCTCGACGACGTCGCCGCGGAGGCGGTAGTGCAGCGAAAGCTCCAGCGGGTAGTGCCGGTCCGCGAGGCGCACGACCAGGGAGTCCTCGGTGCTGGTGTGCCCGTCGTAACGCCACTCGAGCGCCGACGTCCCGTCCTCGTACCGCACGGCCAGCGCCGCGGCGCCGAAGAAGGCGCCGCCCTCGGCCGGCAGCTCCTGCCGCTCGTCGCCCGGCTCGTCGAAGCTGCTGTCGGCCGGGTTGCGGCGCGCGGCGACCTGCGTGGCCTGGGAGAGCGTCAGGGGCGGACCCCAGTGGACGTGCCGCGGCCGGTCGTCGGCGTCGAGCCGGAAGGCGTACGAGCTCTCGGGGGTGCGCAGCAGCCAGAGCCGGTGCGCGGGGTCGTGTTCGACGAGCGACATGATCCCGAGCGTAGGCATGACCAGCGAAAAAATAAATTCTTGACGAAGTTAATTAATCCTGCCTACCCTTCCGGCCATGCCTCGCAGTGCACCGGCAAGGGCGCCGATCACCAGTCCCGCGGCAGCGACCGTGTTCACCACGGTCCTGACCGAGGGGCCGGTTTCCCGCGTCGACGTCGCCCGGCGCACGGGTCTGTCGTCGGCCGCGGTCACCAAGGCGGCCCGGCCGTTCATCGAAGCCGGCTACCTCGAAGAGCTCGCCTCCGAAGGCCGGACCGGCCCCGGCGCCGGCCGCCCCGCCAACCCCCTCGCCATCCGCCCCGACCGCGAATACTTCGTCGGCGTCAAGATCACCGGCGACGACCTGATCGGCGTGGTCACCGACCTGCGCGCCGACGTCCGCGCCAGCGCCCACCACGCGCTGACGAGCCACGACCCCGGCCACGTCGTCCGCGCGCTGGCCGACCTGGTCGGCGAGCTGCTGGCCGGCCCGACCCCGGACGGCACCAGCAACCTCCGCGAGCGCGCCTACTGCCTCGGCGTCGCGGTGTCCGGCGACGTCGACCGCGCGTCCGGCGTCGTCCGGTACTCGCCGTTCCTCGGCTGGCGGGACGTGCCCTTGGCTTCCCTGCTGGAAGCCGCGACCGGGCTGACCGTGACGCTGGAGAACGACGTCAAGGCGCTGACGGTGGCCGAGCAGTGGTTCGGCGAGGGCGTCGGCGCGTCGTCGTTCGCGCTGGTCACCGTGGGGACCGGGATCGGCAGTGCGCTGGTCGTCGACGGCGCGCTGGTCCGCGGCGCGCACGGCGTCGCCGGCGAGATCGGGCACGTGCCGGTCGCCGACGGCGGTCCGCCCTGCCACTGCGGCGGCCGGGGCTGCGTCGAGGCGATCGCGTCCACCGAGGCGATCCTGACCCGGGCCCGGCTCATCGCGGGAGAACCCGGGTTGACCATGGCCGACGCCGTGACGCGCGCCCGCGGCGGTGACGAGCCGTTGCGCGAGGTGTTCGCCGCCGCCGGGCACGCGATCGGGCTGGGGCTGGCCGCACTGGTCAACCTGTTCGGCCCGGAACGAGTCGTCGTCTCGGGGGAAGGCGTCGCCACCTACGACCTGTTCGAGGACCAGATCCGCCGGACCTTCGCGGTCCAAGCGTTCGGCAGTGCCGCCCGGTGCGGCCTGGTGATCCGGCCGCTGCCGTTCGAGGAGTGGGCGCGGGGCGCGGCCGCCGTCGCCATCCAAAGCCTTTTCGTCGCCGAGAACGTTTAAGGAGAAGTCCCGTGAGCCCCATGAACCGTAGAAGCTTCCTGGTCGGTTCCGTGCTGTTCGCCGGGGGAGCGGCCCTCGCGGGCTGCACCTCCGACCCGCTGAACAAGAACGCGGGCGCCTCTTCCGGCGCGAAGGTCACGTTGCAGCAGTGGTACCACGCGTACGGCGAATCCGGGACGCAGCAGGCCGTCCAGCGCTACGCGCAGGAGTTCACCAAGGCCAACCCGGACATCGCGATCAACGTCAGCTGGATCGCCGGCGACTACGAGACCAAGCTCAACTCGGCGATGCTCACCGCGCAGGCGCCGGACCTGTTCGAGCTCGGCGACTTCCGGTACCAGAACGTCAAGAACGGACTGCTCGCGCCGCTCGACGACGTCATCGCCCCGGCGAAAGCCGACTTCAGTCCGGCCGCGCTGGACACCGTCACGGTGGACGGCAAGATCTACGGCGTCAAGATGATCGACGACGTCATGATGCTGTACTACCGCAAGTCCGCGCTGCAGGCCGCGGGCGTGCAGCCGCCGCGGACGTTCGCCGAGCTGCTCGACGCGACCCGGAAGCTCAACACCGGCAAGCAGAAGGGCCTCTACGTCGGCACCGACGGCGTCGGCGAGGCCGCGACCCTGCTGCTCTGGTCGTCCGGTGGGGACTTCTTCGACTCGAGCGGCAAGAAGGTCGCCTTCGCCTCGCCCGAGGCCGTCGCCGCGATCGCCGGGCTCAAGCAGCTGCACGACACCGGCGGCCTGCTCCAGGGCTACCCGACCGACTGGTCCGACCCCGGCGCGTTCGCCAACGGCGCCACCGCGATGCAGTGGGGCGGCCTGTGGTCGCTGCCGGACATCAAGAAGGCCCTGGGTGACGACTTCGGCGTCGTGGCGTGGCCGAAGTTCGGGGACGCCGGTAAGCAGGTCGCGCGCGTCGGCGGCTGGTACCAGCTGGCGAACGCGAAATCTCAGAACCTGGATGCCGTCAAGAAGTTCATCGACTGGCTGTGGATCAAGAACGCCGATCTGCAGAAGGACTGGTGCGTCAAGTACGGCTTCCACATCCCGGCCCGCAAGCCGGTCGCCGCGCAGACGACCGAGTTCTCCAGCGGGGCGGCGAAGGACGCCGTGACGATCTCGCAGAGAGAAGGCAAGTCGTACTCGGGGCTGTGGAACAAGGCCTCGGCGACGCTGTTCCTGCAGGCCGCGACGAAGATCGCGAACGGCGCGGACCCGGCCGCCGAACTCGGCGACGCGGCGAAGAAGGCCCAGGCCGAAGTCGACAAGCAGCTGGCATGACCGCCTTGATGGAGGCTCCGGCGGTCCCTTCGTCGGCGGCGAAGAAGCGTCGCCGTCGCCGGGACTGGCGGGCGATCGGCGCGTTCGCCGTGCTGACCGGGCCGGTGGTGCTCGGGCTGGGGCTGTTCAAGTACGTCGCGATCGCGTGGAGCTTCCTGCTCAGCTTCAACGACGCCCGCGGCACGATCTCCATCGGGCATTGGATCGGCTTCGACAACTACGCGTTCCTGCTCGGCGACGACGCCTTCCTGACGTCGCTGTCGACGATCGCGCTCTTCACCGTGTTCATCGTGCCGATCACGTTCGTCGCGTCGCTCGGCCTCGCCGTGCTGATCAACAGCATTCGTCGCGGTAAAGCGTTCTTCCGGACGATCTTCCTCATCCCGGCGGCGGTGTCGTACGTCGTCGCGGCGCTGGTGTGGAAGATGGCGCTGTTCAACGGCCTGCCCTCGGGTGTCGCGAACGTCCTCGGCGGGCTGTTCGGCGCCGACCCGGTGCCGTGGCTGTCGGAGACGAACCCGCCGGTGTACTGGGTCGCGGTGGTGACGCTGCGGCTGTGGCTGCAGGTCGGGCTGTACATGATCCTGTTCCTCGCGGGGCTGCAGGCGATCTCGCCGTCGCTGTACGAGGCGGGTGAGCTCGACGGCACGACCAAGTGGCAGGCCTTCCGCTTCATCACGTTGCCGCAGCTGCGGAACACGTCGGTGGCGGTGCTGCTGTTGATCCTGATCGCCGCGTTCCAGGCCTTCGACGAGTTCTACAACCTGTTCGGCACCGGGCTTTCGGGCACCGCGACGGCGCCGGTGAAGCCGCCGCTGGTCTACCTCTACGACTCCGCGCTCGGCGACCAGAACTACGGCGTCGGCTCGGCGGGCGCGTTCCTGCTGACCGTGCTCATCGTCGTGATCACCCTGCTGCAGGGCCGGTTCGTCGGCTTCGGGAAGAAGGACTGATGGCCGTCCTCGCCGCTTCCCGCGTCAGGAAGGCGCCGAAGTACGTCTTGGCTTCGGTGCTGTCGGTGATCTTCCTGCTGCCGTTCTACATCATGCTGCGCAACGCGCTGATGGCGCGGCAGCAGGTCAGCTCGCCGGACTGGTCGTGGCTGCCGGACCCGCTCTCGTGGGTCAACTTCGGCGACCTGTTCGCCGACGCGTCGGTGCCGATGGCGCACTCGTTGTGGAACTCGTTCCTGGTCGCGGTCGTCACGGCGCCGGTCGGCACGCTGTTCGGCTCGATGGCCGGATACGCACTGGCTCGGATCAACGTCCCGGGACGTCGTGCGGTGTTCACGTACGTGCTGGTCACGCTGATGATCCCGCAGTCGGTGACGTTCGTGCCGACGTTCGTCGTCGTCGGTTCGATGGGCGGGGTCAACACCGAGTGGGGCATCATCGCGCCGAACCTGTTCAGCGCGTTCACCGTGATCCTGTTCCGCAACTTCTACCTGCGGTTCCCCGTCGAACTCGAAGAGGCGGGCCGGCTCGACGGGCTCGGCTACCTCGGCGTCTACCGGCGGCTCGTGCTGCCGAACTCGGGAAGCATGATCGCGTCGCTCGGCGCGTTGATGTTCATCGAAAGCTGGAACGCGTTCCTGTGGCCGCTGGTGATCGGGCAGGACCCGTCGTCGTGGACCGCGCAGATCGCGCTCTCGACGTTCCTGACCGCGCAGTCGGTCAACCTGCCGGCGCTGTTCGCCGGTGCTCTGGTCACCATCGCGCCGCTGGTCGCGATGTTCCTGGTCGCCCAGCGGTTCATCGTCAGCGGCATCGCGGCGAGCGGGCTCAAGGAGTAGGTCCCCCCTATCGAGGAGTGTTCGTTGAAGCGCTTCCTTTCCGTTTTCCTCACTGTCCTGGGTATTTCGGCCTTCCTGGTGCCCTCGGCCGACGCGCGGACGCCGTTCGTCAAGCCGTTCATGGGCTGGAGCAGCTGGAGCCTCGAGTCGTCCACTCGCGCGGGTTACGGCACTTCGTGGCTGAACGAAGGGCACATCCGCGACGCGGCTTCGGCCATGGCGTCGAAGCTCAAGTCCGCGGGCTACACCTACGTCAACATCGATTCGGGCTGGAACGCCGACCTGTCGTGGGTGTTCCACACCGACGTCAACGGGATTCCGAGGCCGGATCCGGGCCGCTTCCCGTCCGGTATCCCGGCTTTGGCAACTTACGTGCACGGGCTCGGCCTGAAGCTCGGTTTGTACGCCGTGACCGGGCTCGAGAAGGAGGTCTACGACAAGAACGCGCCGATCGCCGGGACCTCGTGCCACGCCCAGGACATCGCGTACCGGCCGCTGACGCCGTCCAACGGCTGGGGCGGCAACTGGAAGGTCGACTTCACGAACCCGTGCGCGCAGAAGTACTACGACTCGATCGTGGCCCGCTTCGCTTCCTGGGGCGTCGACTTCCTCAAGGTCGACGGGACGACCGCGGACAACGTCGCCGACATCGCCGCGTGGTCGAAGGCCATCGATCACTCCCGGCGGCCGATGTGGCTCACGGCCAGCGCGTGGCCCGTGCCGCGGTCCGTCGGGCCTGCGCTCGCTCCTTACGCGAACGGCGTCCGGGTCGACACCGACATGGAGTGCTACTGCGAGACGGTTTCTTCGTGGGACAGCTCGGTGAAGGCGCGGTGGGCGGACCTGCCTTCGTGGCAGGGCGTGTTCGGGCCGCACTACCGGCCTGACCTGGATTCGATGCCGATCAGCAACAACACCGGGTCCGGCATCCAGGACGGGATCTCCGACGTCGAGCGGCAGAGCGTGCTGACGTTCTGGTCGATGGCGTCCTCGCCGCTGTACGTCGGGGGAGACATCTACTTCCTGGACGCCTCCGCGGTGTCGATCCTGACGAATCCCGAGGTCATCGCGGTCGACCGGTCGGGTACCTACGCGACTCAGGTGACCGGCGGCGAGCACCAGGTGTGGCGGAAGCGCGCGCCGGATGGGCGGATGTACGCGGCCGTCTACAACCTGGGTTCCACGCCCGCGGACATCACGGTCGACCTCGGGATTCCCGGGGCGCGGCCGGTGCGTGACCTCGTCGCGCGGAAGGACCTCGGGCGGGCCCGGGGCTCGTGGACGGCGGTTTCGGTGCCGCCGCACGGCTCGCGGTTGATCCGGATCGGCTGACGGTTCTCTCGAAGGGGACTTTCTTCGCTGTTCGCGCGAAGAAAGTCCCCTTCGTCGTGCCTGCGTCATCCATTGGGTGGAAGACGTCTGGTCGGCGAGCCGGGGGTCGTGCTATGTTCGGTTGCAGAACGAGTGTGCGTCATGCGAACGGATGCGGGAGAGTGAGATGGCAGAGCTGCTGTCACTGGAGGAGGCCGTCGGCCGGCTGGTGCACGACGGCGACACCGTCGCGCTCGAGGGCTTCACGCACCTCATCCCGGTCGCGGCCGGGCAGGAGATCATCCGGCAGGGCCGGCGGGGTCTCACGCTGGTGCGGATGACCCCGGACATCGTGTACGACCAGCTCATCGGCGCGGGCTGCGCGAGCAAGCTGATCTTCTCCTGGGGCGGCAACCCCGGCGTCGGCTCGCTGCACCGCTTCCGTGACGCGGTCCAGCACGACTGGCCGGTGCCGCTGGAGATCGAGGAGCACAGCCACGCGGGCATGGCGAACCGGTACGTCGCCGGCGCGTCCGGCCTGCCGTTCGCGGTGCTGCGCGGCTACACGGGCACGGACCTGCCCGCGCAGACCGAGACGATCAAGCCGATCACGTGCCCGTTCACCGGCGAGCGGCTCACGGCGGTCCCGGCGCTGAACCCGGACGTCACGATCGTCCACGCCCAGCGCGCCGACCGTCAGGGCAACGTCCAGATGTGGGGCATCACCGGCGTCCAGAAGGAAGCGGTCCTGGCCGCGAAGCGCTCTCTGGTGACGGTGGAGGAGATCGTCGACGAGCTGGCGCCACTCCCCGGCGCGGTGATCCTCCCGGCCTGGGTGGTCACGGCGGTGGCCGAGGTCCCGGGCGGCGCCAAGCCGTCGTACGCGGCCGGCTACTACGAGCGCGACAACTCGGCGTACCAGGCGTGGGACGAAGTGGGCCGTGATCGCGAGGAGTTCACGAAGTGGCTGAACGAGCTGACCGGGGTGAAGGCATGACGCGCCCCCGGTGCGCCCCGGCCGGGGTGGGCGCCGCCTCCTTCCCCGAGGCGGCGCCCACCGGCCGGCCCCGCACCACCGCACCCCACCCCAGCACCGGCGACGCCCGCAAGCCCGCGGAGGCAACGGCATGAGCAGCGACTACACCGCCGACGAGATGATGAGCGTCGCGGCGGCCCGCGCCCTCGGTGACGGCATGTCCTGCTTCGTCGGCATCGGCCTCCCGAGCAAGGCGGCGAACCTCGCCCGCCGCGCGCACGCCCCGAACCTCACGCTGATCTACGAATCCGGCTGCCTGGGCGCCAAGCCGTCCCGCCTCCCGCTGTCGATCGGCGACGGCGAGCTGGCCGACACCGCCGACGCGGTGGTCAGCGTCCCGGAGGTGTTCAACTACTGGCTCCAGCCGGGGCGCATCGACGTCGGCTTCCTCGGCGCCGCGCAGCTGGACAAGTTCGGCAACATCAACACGACGGTGATCGGCTCGGACTACCACGACCCGAAGGTCCGCCTCCCGGGCGCGGGCGGCGCCCCGGAGATCGCGGCTTCGTGCGGCGAGGTGTTCATCGTGCTGCGCCAGAGCCCCCGCGCGTTCGTGGAGAAGGTCGACTTCGTGACCTCGTTCGGCCACGGCTCCGGCAAGGGCGACCGCGAAAAGCTCGGCCTCCCGGGCCAGGGCCCGACGCTGGTCGTCACCGACCTCGGCCTGCTGCGCCCCGACCCGGAGACGGCCGAGCTGACCCTCACCGAGCTCCACCCGGGCGTGGAGCTGGACCAGGCGATCAAGGCGACGGGGTGGAAACTGAAGGTCGCCGACGACCTCAAGGTCACCCCCGCCCCGACCGAACAGGAGCTGACCGTGCTCCGAGAGCTGGAGAAGGCATGACCGACGTCTACGTCCTCGACGCGATCCGCACCCCGTTCGGCCGCTACGGCGGCGCACTGGCCGGCGTCCGCCCGGACGACCTGGCCGCCGGGGTCCTCCAGGCCCTCCAGCGGCGCAACGACCTCGATCCGTCCACAGTGGACGAGGTGACCCTCGGCGACGCGAACGGCGCGGGCGAGGACAACCGCAACGTCGCCCGCATGGCCACCCTCCTGGCCGGCTGGCCGACGAGCGTCCCCGGCACCACCGTCAACCGCCTCTGCGGCTCCGGCCTCGACGCGGTGATGCAGGCCAGCCGGGCGATCCAGGTCGGCGACGCCTCCCTGGTCGTCGCCGGCGGGGTCGAGTCCATGACCCGCTCGCCGCTGGTCATGCCCAAGCCGGAGAAGGCCTTCCCGGCCGGCAACCAGACCCTCTACAACACCGCGCTCGGCTGGCGCATGGTCAACCCGGCGATGCCGTCGCAGTGGACGATCTCCCTCGGCGAGTCCACCGAAAAGCTCGCCGAGCGCTACGGCATCGGCCGCGACGAGCAAGACGCCTTCGCCGCCCGCAGCCACGTCAACGCCGCGAAGGCGTGGAACGAAGGCTTCTACGACGACATGGTCGTCCCGGTCGAGGGCGTGGAGCTGGCCCGCGACGAGGGCATCCGCCCCGACTCCAGCCCCGGGAAGCTGGCCAAGCTGAAGCCCGCCTTCCGCAAGGAAAACGGCACGGTCACGGCGGGCAACGCCTCCCCGCTGAACGACGGCGCGTCGGCGCTCCTGCTCGGCGACGAAGCGAGCGCGAGCCGGCTCGGCGCGACCCCGCTGGCCCGGATCGCCGGCCGCGGCGCGGCCGGCGTCGACCCGGACGTCTTCGGCATCGGCCCGGTGCGCGCGGCGGAAATCGCCCTCGAGCGGGCCGGTATCGGCTGGGACGACCTGGTCGCCGTCGAACTCAACGAGGCCTTCGCCGCCCAGTCGCTGGCCTGCCTGCGCGACTGGAAGAAGCTCGACCCGGAGATCGTGAACACCCACGGCGGCGCGATCGCGATCGGCCACCCGCTCGGCGCGTCCGGCGGCCGCATCCTCGGCACCCTGGCGCACGACCTGCACCGCCGCGGCGGCGGGTGGGGACTCGCCGCCATCTGCATCGGCGTCGGCCAGGGCCTGGCCGTCGTCCTCGAAGGCCGGTAAGGGAGAGAAAACGTGGCTACTCCGACCGAATTCAGGCTGCCCCGCTACGGCGAAGACCCCGAAGGCACGCACCCGCCGCTCGGCTACCCCGGCTACCGCTCCACGGCGCTGCGGCACCCCAAGCAGGACCTGGTGCTGCTCCCGCAGATGCTGACCGAGGTCACCGGCCCGCTGCTCGGCCCCGGCCGCCTCGGCGAGCTCGACAACGACCTCACCCGTCAGCACGCCGGCGAGCCGCAGGGGCAGCGGATCATCGTCACCGGCCGGCTGCTCGACGGCGACGGCCGCCCGGTGCGCGACTCCCTCGTCGAGATCTGGCAGGCGAACGCGGGCGGCCGCTACCGGCACACCGGCGACCGCTGGCCGTCGCCGCTCGACCCGAACTTCGACGGCGTCGGGCGCGCCTTGACCGACAGCGACGGCCGCTACACCTTCACCACCATCAAGCCGGGCACGTACCCGTGGAAGAACCACGACAACGCCTGGCGTCCCGCGCACATCCACTTCTCGGTGTTCGGCTCGGCGTTCACGCAGCGGCTGGTCACCCAGATGTACTTCCCGGACGACCCGCTCTTCTCCCAGGACCCGATCTTCAACTCCATCCCGGACGAGAAGGCCCGGCAGCGCATGGTCTCGCGCTACGACCACGAGATCACGCAGTCGGAGTGGGCCTTGGGGTTCCAGTTCGACATCGTGCTGCGCGGGCGCGACGCGTCGGTGTTCGAAGAGGAAGAGGACGAAGACGAATGACCAAGCTGCTTCCCACCCCTTCGCAGACCGTCGGCCCGTACCTGTCGATCGGGCTGCCGTGGCCCGACGGCCCGCACGTCGTGCCCGAGGGCACGCCCGGCGCGTTCTGGATCCGCGGCATCGTCCGCGACGGCAACGGCGACCCGGTCCCGGACGCCATGATCGAGACGTGGCAGGCCGATCCGAGCGGCGGGTTCCGCCACCCCGACGACCCGCGGGGCGAGGCGTCCGGCGACTTCCGCGGCTTCGCCCGCTGCCCGACCACCCCCGACGGCACCTACGGGATCCTCACCCTGCTCCCGGGGGCGGTGCCCGGCGAGGGCGGCGCCACGCAGGCCCGCCACATCGACGTGTCGGTGTTCGCGCGCGGCCTGCTCAACCGGTGCGTCACGCGGATCTACTTCGAGGACCAGGACAACTCGGCGGACCCGGTGCTGGCGACGGTCCCGGAGGAGCGGCGCGGCACCCTGATCGCGGCGAAGACCGAAGACGGCTACCGCTTCGACGTGCGCCTCCAGGGCGAGGGCGAGACGGTGTTCTTCCGGGTATGACGAACGCGAACGGAGGTGACGGCGTGGGTGCCGTCCGGCTGCACCGGGTCGTCGAAGGGCCCGAAGACGGTCCGGTGGTGGTGTTCGGCGGATCGCTCGGCAGCGACCTCCGGATGTGGGAGCCCCAGGTCGTGCCGCTGCTGGAGCGCGGCTTCCGCGTGGTCCGCTACGACACGCGCGGCCACGGCGCTTCGCCGGTACCGCCCGGGCCGTACGACCTCGAGGACTTCGGCTTCGACTTCCTCGCGCTGCTCGAAGACCTCGGGGTCGCGAAAGCGCACCTCGTGGGCCTGTCGCTCGGCGGGATGACGGGCATGTGGCTCGGCGCCCACGCCCCGGACCGGATCGCGAGCCTGGTGCTGTGCTGCACGTCCGCGAAGCTCGGCCCGCCGGAGATGTGGGCCGACCGGGCGCGCACGGTCCGCGAAAAGGGCACCGGCGCGGTGGCCGCCGCCGGCGTCACCCGCTGGCTGACGCCGGCTTACGCCGAGCGGCACCCGGATCGCGCCGCGTTCCTGCGCTCGATGATCGCCGCCGTCCCGGCCGAGGGCTACGCGGCGTGCTGCGGCGCGATCGAGCGGATGGACCTGCTCGACGTGCTGCCGAAGATCACCGCGCCGACGCTGGTGATCGCGGGCGCCGACGACCAGGCCACCCCGCCGGAAGGCCACGCCGATCTGATCGCGGCGGGCATCCCGGGCGCGCGGCTGGAGGTCGTGCCGGACGCCGCGCACCTGGGCAACTACGAACAACCCGAAGAATTCACGAGGCTGATCCTCGAGCACCTGGAGGCGCTGTGACATCGAAAGACATGATCGAAGACCGGCACGAGCAGGGCATGAAGGTCCGGCGCGAAGTGCTCGGTGATGAGCACGTCGACCGCGCCGTCGCGGGCACCACGGACTTCAGCCGCCCGTTCCAGGACTACATCACCGAAGGCGCGTGGGGCTCGGTCTGGTCCCGCGACGGCCTCGACCGCCGGACGCGCAGCTGCGTCACGCTGGCGGCGCTGACCGCGTTGCAGGCGCACAACGAGCTGGCGATGCACGTCCGCGCGGCGATCGGCAACGGCCTCACGGCGGCGGAGATCGGCGAGGTCCTGCTGCACACGGCGGTCTACGCGGGAGCCCCGGCGGCGAACGCGGCGTTCGCCATCGCCCAGCGGACCCTGGCCGAGCTCGGCGAGCCGAGCGCCCTGCCGGCCGACGCCGGATAAGGTGCCGGGCATGGACGCGGGGAGGCCCATCGAAGCGGAGCTGGACAGCGAGCCGGCGCACCGTGGTGCCCACCACGTGCAGTCGCTGGAGCGCGGGCTGGCCGTGATCAAGGCCTTCCACGCGGACGCGTCGGAGCTGACCCTGAGCGACGTCGCCCGCGCGACGGGCCTGACCCGCGCGGCGGCCAGACGTTTCCTGCTGACCCTGACCGACCTCGGCTACGTCCGCACGGACGGCAAGTACTTCTCGTTGACGGCCCGCGTCCTGGAGCTGGGTTACTCGTACCTGTCGAGCATGACGCTCCCGGAGGTGGCCCAGCCCCACCTGGAGCACCTGTCGGCGGGGGTCCACGAGTCGAGCTCGGTATCGGTCCTGGAGGGGACGGACATCGTCTACGTGGCTCGGGTGGCGGTCTCGCGCATCATGACGGTGAGCATCAACGTGGGAACCCGCTTCCCGGCGTACGCGACATCGATGGGGCACGTCCTGCTGGCCGGCCTGAGCAAGGCGGAGCTGGAGGCGTATTTCGTGGTGGCGAAGCTGGATCGCCTGACGGACCGCACGGTCACGGCCCCGGCGAGCCTCCGAACGGAACTGGCCAAGGTGACCGACCAGGGCTGGGCCATGGTGGACCAGGAGCTGGAGGAGGGCCTCCGCTCGGTGGCGGCCCCGATCCACGACCGCACGGGCCGCGTGGTGGCAGCGGTGAACCTGTCGACGCACGCAAGCCGCACAACGGCGGAGTCGGTGACGAAGGACTTGGTACCACCCCTGCTGGAGACGGCCCGCGCAATAGAAGCCGACCTGGCAATCGGCGCCCCGGGCCGAGCCCATGCCTGACCAGAGAACGACCTCACCGCCGACCGCGCGCTCAGGGAGCGGCGCCGCCGCGCCTTGTCCGCCCGCAACCGCACTCCGCGCCGAGCCGGTGCGCCCATGACCTCAGCCGAACCCGGTACTCCACCCGTCGCCGGTCTCCTTCTCGCCGCCGGGGCCGGGCGGCGGTTCGGTGGCCCGAAAGCCCTCGCCGAACTCGATGGCCAACCCCTCGTCCTGCGCGCGCTCACGCTTCTGGCCGCGGCCGGCTGCGACCCCGTCCGAGTCGTCGTCGGGGCGGCGGCCGACGAGGTCAGCGCGCTCCTGCCCGACCCGGCCCAAGCCGTCCGGGCCGAAGGCTGGGAGACCGGCATGGGCGCCTCCCTCAAGGCCGGCCTGGCCGCACTTTCCGCCGAGACCAAGGCCGAGGCCGGCCCCGTCGCCGCGCTGGTGCACCTCGTCGACCTGCCGTGGGTGGGCGCCGACATCCTCGCCAGAATCTCCGCCGGCGCGACCCCCGAAACCGTCGCCCGCGCGGCCTACGACGGCGTCCCCGGCCACCCCGTCCTCCTCGGCCGCCGCTGGTGGGCCGGAATCGCCGAAACCGCCCAAGGCGACCGCGGCGCCCGAGACTGGCTGGCCGGCCGCCCCGACCTCAGGCTCATCGAGTGCGCCGACCTCGGCAGCGGCCGCGACGTCGACCACCGCACCGACCTCCCCACCTGACACCCAAACCCACCCCGAACGCGAGCCGACCCTCCAGGCACGCGAGCCGACTCCCCAGGCACGCGAGTCGACCCCCCAGGCAAGCGAGTCGACCCCCCAGGTACGCGAGTCGACCCTCCAATCACGCGAGTCGACCCTCTAATCACGTGTGTCGACCCTCCAGACACGCGAGCCGACCGCCCGGACACGTGAGCGCACAACCGTCGTCCCGACCACCGTCCCCGACCGATGACCCGCGCCCGGCCGCCGCGCCGCCTACGATCGACAGCGTGACCGACTCGCCTGAAGAACTCGCCGCCGCGCTGGACGCCACCGGTTACCTCGCCGATGACGGGCTCGCCACCGCCGGGTTCCTCGCCCTCCGCATGGGCCGTCCGCTGTTCTGCGAAGGCGAACCCGGCACCGGTAAGACCTCACTCGCCATCGCGCTGGCCACCGCGCTCGACCGGCCGCTCGTCCGCCTCCAGTGCCACGAGGGCATCGACGCCGCCCAGGCGCTCTACGAATGGGACTTCCCGCGCCAGCTCCTGCACCTGCGCGCCCTCGAAGCCGCCGGGGACGGGCGGGTCGACGTCGAGACCGCCGAACGCTCGCTCTACACCGAACGCTTCCTGCTCGCGCGCCCGCTGCTGCAGGCTTTGATCACCTCGCCGTGCGTGCTGCTCGTCGACGAGATCGACCGCGCCGACGACGAGTTCGAGGCCTTCCTCCTCCAGCTGCTCGACGAGCACGCCGTGACCATCCCCGAATACGGCGAGGTCCGCGCCGAAGAGCCGCCGCTCGTGGTCCTGACCTCGAACCGGACCCGCGAAGTGCACGACGCCCTCAAGCGCCGCTGCCTCTACCACTGGCTGGAACACCCGGATCTGGCGCGCGAAGTCACGATCCTGCGTCGGCGGATCCCCGAGATCGGCGAGCTCCTGGCCCGGCAGATCGCGGAAGCCGTGCACCGTCTCCGCGAGATGGATCTGCTGAAGCCGCCCGGGGTGGCGGAGTCGCTCGATTGGGCGCGGGCCCTGCTGACCCTGCATCGCGACGAGCTGGACGCGGCATCGGCGGCCCGGACGCTCGGTGCCGTCCTGAAGTACAGCGAAGACCTCGACCGGGTCCGGGCGAAACTCGACGCCCTGTTCGCCTGAAGGTCCACAAAGGACAGATGTTAATTGCGTTGACCATCCCGGTGGGCTCCGGCATGCTTTTTCCAGCACAGCAGGGCAACACCACCGAGAGGAGGAGATCGTGTCCAGGTTCCGGCAACACCGATGCGGCGCGATCTCCCGTGCCGTTCGCTGAATCTTCCTGAAGGCTCTTCGCGCCCACCCCTCGCTACCTCGGGTCGGCTGCGGCGAAGAGCGCGGTCTGCGCCTGCCCGGGGAGGGGCGTGCGCGCAGACCGCCCCGTCCCGGTAGCTCAGCAGGACAGAGCGCGGCGCTACGAACGCCGAGGTCCGAGGTTCGACTCCTCGCCGGGACACCGAGAAATCGCCCCTGAAGGACAACGGGTAAGCCCACGAAACACCCGCGCACCTCCGGTCGGCACCGACCACGTCACCGAGCCAGTGCGCTCGATCCGACGAGGTCGCGTCGAAACACCCGCGCACCACCGGCCGGCACCGACCACACCGCCGAGCCAGTGCGCTCGATCCGACGAAGGTCGCGCAGAAACACCCGCGCACCTCCGGTCGGCACCGACCCCACCTCCACACGCCCCGCCGGGCGCTCGTCCACCCCTCCTCGCCCGGTGAGCGCACAATGGAGCCATGACCACCGCCGCCGACCCCGTCGCCGGGTACGCCGGGTTCGCCGCCGCCCTGCGGGATGCCGGGGTCGCCTGCGATGCGCGCCGCGTGCAGGCCTACCTGGCCGCCGTGGCCGAGGTCGACGTCGCCGAACCCACCCAGCTCTACTGGGCGGGCCGCCTCACCCTGTGCTCCAGCCCCGACGACCTCCCCTGCTACGAAGAGGCCTTCAGCCAGTGGTTCTCGATCGAAACCACCTCCCCCCAGCGCGCGAAGTCCGCCGCGCCGAAACAGGCCCGGATCGCGCCGCTCGTCGAGGCCGGGGGCTCGGACGCCGCGGGCGGCGATGGTCCTGATCAGCTGAAAGTCGCCGCGAGCGCGCAGGAAGTCCTGCGCCACCGCGACCTCGCCGCGCTGACCACCGCCGAACGCGAACACCTCCGTGAACTGCTCGCCACCTTGAAGCCCGCGCTCCCGACGCGACCGGCCTCGCGAAGGACCCCGGCCCACCGCGGCCGGCTCGATCCCTCCCGGACGCTGCGCGCGATGCTCGCCAGCGGCGGCGAACCCGTGAAACTCGCGCACGTCCGGCGAGCCGGCCGGCCGCGCCGGGTCGTGCTGCTCATCGACGTCTCGGGTTCGATGAGCCCGTACGCCGACGCCCTCCTCCGGTTCGCCCACGTCCTCACGCGGTCGGCGCCGCAGTCCGTCGAGGTCTTCACCCTCGGCACGCGCCTGACCCGGGTCTCGCGCCAGTTGCGTCAGCGCGACCCGGAACGCGCGATGCTCGCGGCGGGTTCGGCGGTGCCGGACTTCGCCGGCGGCACCCGGCTCGGCGAGACGCTGCGGGCGTTCCTCGACCGCTGGGGCCAGCGCGGCGTGGCCCGCCGCGCCGTGGTCACCGTGTTCTCCGACGGCTGGGAGCGCGGCGACACCGGACTGCTCGGCGAGCAGCTCGCCCGCCTGCGCCGGCTCGCGCACGCCGTATTCTGGGTGAATCCGCACGCCGGTCGTGCGGGGTACGCTCCGGTCCAGTCGGGCATCGTGGCCGCTTTGCCCCACATCGACCGGCTGCTGGCCGGGCACACCCTGGCCACTTTGGAACGACTGCTCGGGGAGATTTCCGATGCGTGACGTACTGGACGACGTGTTCCGCCGCTGGTCCGCCGGTGAAACGGTCGGGCTCGGCACCGTGGTCGCCACCTTCTCGTCGGCGCCGCGCGCGCCCGGCGCCGCGATGGTCGTCGGCCCCGACGGGACCGTCGCCGGCAGTGTCTCCGGCGGCTGCGTCGAAGGCGCGGTCTACGAGCTCGCGCAGGAGGTCGTCGCCGAGCGCAAGCCGGTGCTGCAGCGCTACGGCGTCACCGACGACGACGCGTTCGCGGTCGGCCTGACCTGCGGCGGGATCATCGACATCTACGTCGAGCCCGTCGACCGCGCGTCGATGCCGGAGCTCGGCGACGTCGTCGCGTCGGTGCGCGGCGGCGAGCCCGTCGCGGTCGTCACGGTCATCGAGCACGAGCGCGAAGGCCTGGTCGGTGAGCACATGATCGTCTGGCCGGACCGGACCGCGGGCTCGCTGGGGTCGTCGCGGATGGACGACGCCGTGGCCGACGACGCGCGCGGCCTGCTGGCCAGCGGCCGCACCGGCACCCTGCACTACGGCCCGGACGGGCAGCGCCGCGGTGAAGGCATGGCGGTGTTCGTCAACTCCTTCGAGCCGCCGCCCCGGCTGCTCGTGTTCGGCGCGATCGACTTCGCCGCCGCGATGGCGCGCATGGGCGCCTACCTCGGCTACCAGGTCACGGTCTGCGACGCGCGGCCGGTGTTCGCCACCAGCAGCCGCTTCCCGGACGCGCACGACGTCGTCGTCGACTGGCCGCACCGCTACCTGGAGGCGGAGGCCGCGGCCGGCCGCATCGACCAGCGCACGGCCATCGCGGTGCTGACCCACGACCCCAAGTTCGACGTGCCGCTGCTGGAGGTCGCGCTGCGCCTCGACGTCGGCTACGTCGGCGCGATGGGCTCCCGCAAGACGCACGACGACCGCTTCGCCCGCCTGCGCGAAGCCGGGATCACCGAGGCGGAGCTGGATCGGCTGGCGTCGCCGATCGGTCTCGACCTGGGCGCGCGCACCCCGGAAGAGACGGCCGTTTCGATCGCCGCGGAAATCATCGCGTTGCGGTGGGGCGGCGGCGGAAAACGGCTCGCGGAGCTGTCGGGACGCATTCACGGATGACTCAGCCAGCTGGCCGATAAAGTTCACCCATCCGGACTTCCGCACATACGGCTTTCCGCAGAGGATTTCCGCGTATCTGCGGAACAGATAGTTGAACGTGTGACATCAGGACTTGTCCGCGCGAAGGTCGCGTAGCACGCTCGGAGGTCTGTGAGCCCGATCACGGTCGGGCAGGCCGTTCCCGAACCGGCTTTTGGAGGCCTGATGCGCATCACCGTCACTGTCGACGGGACGAAGTACACCGACGAAGTCGAGCCCCGCACCCTGCTCGTACACCACCTGCGAGAGAAACTGGGCAAGGTCGGCACCGTCGTCGGCTGCGACACCAGCAACTGCGGCGCTTGCACCGTCCACCTGGACGGGCACAGCGTGAAGTCCTGCTCGGTGCTCGCCGTGCAGGCCGACGGCTGTGAGGTCACCACCATCGAAGGCCTCGCCCGCGACGGGCAGCTGCACCCCGTGCAGAAAGCGTTCCACGACAACCACGCGCTGCAGTGCGGGTTCTGCACCCCCGGCATGATCATGCAGTCGATCGACCTGCTGGCCGACAACCCCGATCCGGACGAACAGGCCGTCCGCGAAGGGCTCGAAGGCAACCTCTGCCGCTGCACCGGCTACCAGAACATCGTCCGCGCGGTCCGCGACGCCGCGCAGAACATGAGCCCCGGCGCCGGCCCCGAGGCCGAGCGGATCGCCGAGACCAAGCACGCCGGCGTGGGTGGTGACTGATGACCGCCACGATCGAACCGGAAGTCGGAAAGTCCCGGCGCCGCAAGGAAGACGAGCGGCTGATCACCGGCCGCACCCGCTGGACCGACAACATCACGCTGCCGGGCCTGCTGCACATGGCGATCCTGCGCAGCCCGTTCGCGCACGCCAAGATCGTCTCGATCGACACGTCGGCGGCCAAGGGCGCGTCCGGCGTCGTCGCCGTGTACACCGCGAAGGACCTCGACCCGGACAGTTCGATCGGCATGCCCTGCGCGTGGCCGATCACGCCGGACATGAAGGCGCCGCGTCGTCCGGTGCTCGCGTCCGACCAGGTCAACTTCGCCGGTGAAGGCGTCGCGGTCATCGTCGCGCGGACTTCGGCCGA
Source organism: Amycolatopsis sp. cmx-4-37 (assembly GCA_049998055.1). Classification (GTDB taxonomy): domain Bacteria; phylum Actinomycetota; class Actinomycetes; order Mycobacteriales; family Pseudonocardiaceae; genus Amycolatopsis. The sequence goes on from JAEBEK010000002.1 coordinate 705,332, forward strand.
AGCGCACGACGCGCTCGAGCAGATCGACGTCGAGTACGACGAGCTCCCGGTCATCCTCGACATGGAAGCCGCGATCGCCGACGGCGCTCCGCTGGTCCACGAGGACCAGGGCAGCAACACCAGCGCCGTCTGGAAGTTCGACTCCGGCGAGGCCGGCACCGGCGGCAACGTCGAGGACGCGATCAGCGGGGCGGAGGTCGTCGTCAAGCGCCGCTTCCGCCAGCAGCGCCTGATCCCGGCGTTCATGGAGCCGCGCGCGTGCGTCGTCGACCCGACCGGCACGCAGATCACCATGTGGTCGGCCACGCAGGTCCCGCACATCCTGCGCGTGATGTCGGCGCTGACGCTCGGCATCCCCGAGCACAAGCTGCGCGTGATCGCCCCGGACGTCGGCGGCGGCTTCGGCGGCAAGATCGGCGTCCTGCCGGAAGAGATGATGTCGCTGCTGGTCGCGCAGAAGCTCGGCAAACCGGTCAAGTGGAACGAGACGCGGTCGGAGACGATGCTCGCCGCGCACCACGGCCGCGACCAGATCCAGGACATCACCATCTCCTCGACCCGGGACGGGCAGGTCACCGGCCTCAAGGTCGAGCTGCTCGCCAACCTCGGCGCGTACAACGGCCTCGTCGGCACCGGCGTGCCGATCCTCGGCGCGTTCATGTTCAACGCGATCTACAAGATCCCGGCGTACCACTTCGCGTGCACGAACGTGTACACGACGACGACGCTGACCGACGCCTACCGCGGCGCCGGCCGGCCGGAGGCGACGTTCGCGATCGAGCGAATCATGGACGAGCTCGCCGTCGAGCTCGGCCTGGACCCGATGGAGCTGCGCGAGAAGAACTGGATCAAGCACGAGGAGTTCCCGTACACCACGGTGGCCGGGCTGACCTACGACTCCGGCAACTACGAGGCCGCGACGGCCAAGGCCAAGCAGCTCTTCGACTACGACGGCCTGCGCGCCGAGCAGGAGAAGCGCCGGGCGTCGAAGGACAAGGTGCAGCTCGGCATCGGCATCTCGACGTTCACCGAGATGTGCGGGCTCGCGCCGTCGCGGGTGCTCGGCTCGCTGGACTACGGCGCCGGCGGCTGGGAGCACGCGGCGATCCGGATGCTGCCCACCGGCAAGGTCGAGGTCATCACCGGTGCGTCCGCGCACGGGCAGGGCCACGAGACGGCGTGGAGCCAGATCGTCGCCGACCAGCTCGGCGTCGCGTTCGAAGACGTCGAAATCATCCACGGTGACACGCAGTCGTCGCACAAGGGCATGGACACCTACGGCTCGCGGTCGCTGGTCGTCGGCGGGATCGCGGTCGTCAAGGCGGCGGAGAAGGTCATCGCGAAGGCCAAGCCGATCGCGGCGCACCTGCTCGAATGCGCCGAAGACGACCTGGAGTTCGCCAACGGCAAGTTCACCGTCAAGGGCACGGACACGTCCACCGGCATCGGCGACGTCGCGCTCGCGGTGTTCGCGGCGCACAACCTGCCGGACGGCGTCGAGCCGTCGCTCGACTCGGACGCGACGTTCGACCCGGAGAACTTCTCGTACCCGCACGGCACGCACCTGTGCGCGGCGGAGGTGGACACCGAGACCGGGCGGATCAAGCTGCGCTCGTACGTCTGCGTCGACGACGTCGGCGTCGCGGTGAACCCGCTGATCGTCGAGGGCCAGGTGCACGGCGGGCTCGCGCAGGGCATCGCGCAGGCGCTGTTCGAGGGCACCGAGCACGACGACAGCGGCACGCTCACGACCGGCACGTTCGCCGACTACCTGCTGCCGTCGGCGGCCGACCTGCCCTCGTTCACCACCGACCGCACGGAGACGCCGTCGACGACGAACCCGCTCGGCGCCAAGGGCGTCGGCGAAGCGGGCACGATCGCGTCGACGCCGGCGGTGGTCAACGCGGTGATCGACGCCGTGCGCCACTACGGGGTGAACGACATCGAGATGCCGTTGACGCCGATGCGGGTGTGGCACGCCATCCAGCACGGCACCACCGACGCGGGCGGCCCCGGCCGCGGCGAAGCCGGCGGCGGCCTCGGCTCCATCGACGCCACCGGAGGTGCGCAGTGATCCCGGCTTCCTTCGACTACGTCCGCCCGTCCACAGTGGACGAAGCGGTGCAGGCGCTGGCGTCGGCGGGCGAGGACGCCAAGGTCATCGCGGGCGGGCAGAGCCTGCTGCCGGTGCTGCGCATGCGGCTGGCGGCGCCGACGACGCTGGTCGACCTCGGGCGCGTCGCGGAGCTGCGCGGCGTGCGCGAGGACGGCGACGCGCTGGTGATCGGCGCGATGACCACGCACTACGACGTCCAGCGGGACGCGCTGGTCGCGGAGCACGCGGCGCTGCTCAAAGAGGCGACGGACACGGTCGCCGACCCGCAGATCCGCCACCGGGGCACGCTGGGCGGCGCGATCGCCCACGCCGACCCGGCCGGTGACCTGCTGGCGCCGGTGCTCGCGCTGGACGCTTCGCTGGTGGTGGCCGGGCCTTCGGGGCGCCGGACGGTGCCGGCCGCGGAGTTCTTCCAGGACTTGTTCACCACGGCGCTGGCCGCGGACGAGCTGCTGGTCGAGGTCCGCGTGCCCAAGCACACCGGGTGGCGGGCGCACTACGAGAAGTTCAACCGGGTCGCCCAGGCGTGGTCGATGGTCGCGGTGGCGGTCACCGTCCGTACCGAGGCCGGGGTCGTCGAGGAGGCTCGGGTCGCGCTGACGAACATGGGTTCGACCCCGATCCGCGCCTCGGGCGTCGAAGCGGCGCTGGTCGGGGTCCAGGCTTCGGCCGACTCGATCGCCGCGGCGGCTTCGCACGCGGCGGAAGGTACGAACCCGCCGGTCGACAGCAACGCGGACGTCGAATACCGCCGTCACCTGGCCCAGGTGCTGACGGGCCGGGCGATCGCGGCGGCGGCCGGGGCCTGAGGTTCGGAGTTCGTCCCCCTGGCCGTCGCTCCGGCGGCGGCTAGGGTGGGCACCGGACACCTCAGGTCTGGCAGAGAGGAGGTCGGCCCGTGCGGCTCGACCACGAATTCACCGTCCCGGCTCCGATCGGCGAGGTCTGGCAGGCGGTCGTCGACCCCGAGCGCGTCGCCCCGTGCATGCCGGGCGCGACGCTCACGAAGGTCGAAGGGGACAAGTTCAGCGGGACGGTGAAGGTCAAGCTCGGGCCGATTTCCCTGCTCTACAAGGGCAACGGCGAGTTCCTGGAGAAGGACGACGCCGCGCACAAGGTCACGATCAAGGCGTCGGGCAAGGACTCCCGCGGATCGGGCACGGCGGCGGCAACGGTGACGCTGACGCTGACGGAGGCCGACGGCGGGACCCACGGCACGGTGGCGACGGACCTGTCGATCACGGGCAAGCCCGCCCAGTTCGGCCGCGGGCTGATCAGCGAGGTCGGCGGCAAGATCCTCGACACGTTCGCGGGGTGTTTGTCGGGCAAGCTGGCCCCGTCGGCTTCGCCCGCACCGGCTCCCGCGGCCGAGGCGCCGACGCCCGAGCCGACGGCGACCCCGGAACCGGTGGCCAAGCCGGCGGTCAAGCCGGCCCCCACGACGGCGGAGATCAACACGGATCCGAAGCCGTCGCAGGCGTCGTCGGACCGCCCGCCGCTGCGCAGCGTCCCGGCGGCCCCGGAGACGGAAGCGATCGACCTGCTCGACTACGCGGGGCAGTCGGTGCTGAAGCGGCTGGCACCGGTGGTGCTGGGAATCGCGGCGGTGGTCGGACTGGTGGCGATCATCCGGGCGCTCCGGAAGTAGCGCGGTTGGTGTCGGGCCTGTCCCTTGGGGTGGGCCGGGTGTCGTCGCGCGAGTGGTGGAGGCGCGCTCGGGTCTGGTGGCTGATCGCCGAACAGGAGTCGGTTGCGGTCGCCGATCTCTTCGCGTTCGGATCTCGCGGGTGCGGATTCCCACTTCGGCGTTCTCAAGCTCGCTTTCCAGGGGCGATGATCCGGTCGTGAGCCGCTGAGCTGGGCGGATCTACCCTGCGCGGGTGTTCAGGCAGCTGCGTGGCCCGCAATTCGCCCGGACTGGCGACGCGCGTCGTCGGAACGGCTACGCTGGGCTACCTGGTCGGCCGAACTTCGCGCAAGGGGTACGTCACGATGCCGGTCCGTCACTTCTGTGGCCTCGGCTCTTGAGAGCCCTGGCCGCCGTGCGCCGGGAAGCGCTTTCCGCCTGGCCGGGCTGGCCCGCGCGATGGGAGATGTGGGCCGGGGCGAAAGGCCGCTGGATCACCTACGCACTCGGCTGTGAGCTGGTCGCCGTCGTGGCGACCGGGGGCGCGCTGGTCACCGGGTTCGGCGGGCCCGTGCGGCCGGTCTGGTTCGCGGTGCTGGTCGCGCTCGGCGTCGCGCAGGCCGAGATGTCGCGGCGCATCGAGCGGCTGCGGCGGTGGATGAGCGGGCAGACCCACATCAACGTCACGTCGGTCTGGTACCTCGCCGGCGTCGTGCTGCTGCCGCCCGCCTGGGTGGCGCTGCTGGCTGTCGTGCTCTATACGCACCTGTGGGTGCGCGTGTGGCGTCAGGTCCGTACGCGGCCTGCGCACCGCTTCGTCGCCAGCACGGCCTGGGCGATGCTGTCGTGCTTCGCTGCTTCGTCCGTTCTCGCGGTGTTCGGGTTGCACGGGACGCCGTTGCAGACCGCGCGCGGGCTGTTGGCGCTCTGCCTGGCCGCCGCGGTGTTCGAGCTGGTGAACATCGGCCTGGTCGCGGCTGGGATCTACCTCTACACGAGCCAGCGCTCGGCGGCCGACCTGATCGGCACCTGGGAGGACAACGCTTTCGAGATCGCGACCCTCTGCCTTGGCGGGCTCGCCGCTTTGGCGCTGGCCGAGCAGCCGGTGCTGGTGGTGTTCGTCGTCGCGCCGCTGCTGTTGCTGCACCGCTACCTGCTGCTGAAACAGCAGCTGCAGGTCGCGGCGGTCACCGACGAGAAGACGGGCCTGCTCAACACCGCCGGCTGGCACGATTCCGCGGTGCGCGAACACACCCGCGCGCAGCGGCGCGGGCCCACCGGCACCGGCTTCGCGGTGCTGATGATCGACCTCGACCACTTCAAGCGCATCAACGACACGTACGGCCACCTCACCGGCGACGACGTCCTGGCCGCGGTCGCGGTGGCGATCTCCGGCGCGGTGCGCCAGGGCGACACGGTCGGCCGCTTCGGCGGCGAGGAGTTCGTGGTGCTGCTGCCGGGCATCGGCCGCGCCGACGTGCTCGGCATCGCCGAACGCGTACGGGCGGCGGTGGGCGAGCTGAACGTGGTGATCTCGACGGGCAGCGGGACGGTCCGGGTGAGCGGGTTGTCGGTGTCGATCGGCGTGGCGCGCCATCCCGAGGCAGGGCCGACACTGGACGACGTGCTCCGCTCGGCCGACGCTGCTTTGTATCGCGCCAAGGAGGCCGGGCGGAACCGCGTCGCCGTGTGACGCGCGGGTGCTCGGTTGGGCTGGGGTGTGGCTCGGTTCGGGGTGGCCGGTCGCGATGGCCGTGGCTGGGGTGATCGGCTGGATGATGGCGCGGGGTGGCTCGCGGTGGCTGGTTGCGGTCACTCGGTCGGCTGGCGGGTGGCCGGGGCGGGGGCGTTCGGCTGGGCGATGGCGTGGGGTGGTTTAGGTGGCTGGTTGTGATCTTTCGGTCGGGCGGGCAGGAGCCGGTGGCCGGGGCGGGCATTCGGCCGGATGATGGCGCGGGGTGGCTTTAGGTGGCTGGCTGCGATCCCCCGGTCGGCTGCGTCGAGTGGCGCGAGCAGGTCGTGACGGTGCCAAGCCCCCGGCTAAGGTCGTCGCCCGGCCGCACGAAGCCGCGCGCTAGCGCGGCGCCGTGTGATGAAAGGCGCGAAATACCGTTGGTGGTCAGCCGTTGAACCACACATGAGCGGTGCGGATCACGAGACCGACGTCGTGGTGATCGGTGCGGGGCAGGCGGGCCTCTCGGCCGCCTATCACCTGCGCCGGGCCGGGTTCGTCAACAACGCCGGCTTCGTCGTGCTCGATCACGGGAAGCGGGCCGGGGGTGCGTGGCAGTACCGGTGGCCCTCCCTGGTGCTCGGCAAAGTGCACGGCATCTACGACCTGCCCGGCATGGCCTTCGGCAGCCCGGACGTGACGCGCCCCGCCTCCGAGGTCGTCTCGGAGTACTTCGCGCGCTTTGAAAGCGTCTATGACCTCCCGGTGTTCAGGCCCGTCGACGTCCAGTCCGTGACGCCCGCGGGGGAGCGGTTGGTGGTTTCGAGCCCGGCCGAGTCCTGGGCCGCGCGGGCCGTGATCAGCGCGACCGGAACCTGGGACCGGCCCTTCTGGCCGCGGTACCCCGGCCAGGAGACCTTCGCCGGCCGTCAGGTGCACACGGCGGACTACACCGGCCCCGAAGACTTCCGCGGCCGGCGGGTCGTCGTGGTCGGAGGTGGGGCGTCGGCCGTTCAGCTACTCATGGAGTTCGCTCCGCTCGCCCGCGCGACGGCGTGGGTGACCCGGCGGCCGCCCGTTTGGCGCGACGAGCCCTTCAGTGAGAACTGGGGACGCGACGCCGTCGCGAAGGTCGATGAGCGGGTGCGAGCCGGGCTGCCGCCGGAGAGCGTCGTGAGCGTGACCGATCTCGCCGTGACGCCGGAAGTGCGCGCCGCGCGCGCCGCCGGGATCCTCGATCGGCGGCCGATGTTCGAACGCATCACGCCCGACGGGGTCGAGTGGGCCGACGACTCTCGCTTCGACGCCGACGTCATCCTCTGGGCGACAGGGTTCCGCGCGGCGATCGACCACCTCGCGCCGCTGCGCGTCCGCGAACCCGGGGGTGGGATCCGGATGGACGGCACGCGCGTGGTGCGTGAGCCGCGGCTGCACCTCGTGGGGTACGGGCCGTCGGCGAGCACGGTCGGGGCGAACCGGGCGGGACGCGCAGCGGTGGCGGAGATCAGGAAACTGCTGGGTTGAGGTCATACATCCGAAGCTACCCGAACATCTGAGCGAAGATCATCGCTGGATCGGGTGAACTCCGGCGACCGCGCGTGACGAGATTTTGGTGTGAAACAAGAGAAATCCAAGCGAGCGGATGGGCGCTGCCCCCGGTCTCCATGCTACCCGCGACCACCGACAAAAACGGGGAAAGGTCGGGGGTCTGCGGTACCCGTCCCGTGGCACGGGACAGTGCTCCACTCACCGGAAACCGTGCTGAGCAGCGGAAACCCGGAGAAACTCACCCTCTTGACCGATTCAACGACAAGACACGTCTTGTCAGTCGAAACCGGTCACCGATACAGTCCGCTTTAGTTAGGAAAGTTTCTTAACAGAAAACGCCGCATCCCCACCAGCCACCGCCAGGCCCAGAAGGAGCGCGACGTGCCGTCGACCCGCCTACGAACATTCACCCGCCTCACCCCAGTGGTAGCGGCGATCACCCTGCTGCCCGGAGCGATCGCCGCGGCCAGCACGCCGCAAGCCGATGTCCTGCTCTCGCAAGGGAAAACGGTCGCGACCTCCACCGTCGAAAGCTCGTCGTACGCCGGTGCGAAAGCCGTCGACGGCAGCACCACCACCCGGTGGGCCAGCGTCGAAGGCGCCGACCCGCAGTGGCTGCGGATCGACCTCGGCCAGTCCGCCGCGATCCACCGCGTGCTTCTGAACTGGGAAGCCGCCTACGCCAAGAAGTACCGCATCGAAGTCTCCGACGACGGCACCAACTTCACCGCCGCCACCACCGTCGACAACGGTGACGGCAAGACCGACGACCTCACCGTGAACGCCCACGGCCGGTACGTGCGCTTCGTCGGCGTCACCCGGGCGACGAGCTACGGCTACTCCCTCTGGGAAATGCAGGTCTTCGGCTCCACGGATTCCTCCGGCGACACCCAGGCCCCGACCACCCCGGCCGGCCTCACCGCCGTCACGACCACCGCCACCAGCGCCGCCCTGACGTGGAGCGCCGCCACGGACAACGTCGGCGTCGCCGGCTACGACATCCTGCGCGACGGCACCGCCGTGGCCAGCAGCACAACCCCGTCCTACACCGACAACGGCCTCACGCCCGACACCAGCTATTCCTACGCCGTCCGCGCCCGCGACGCCGCCGGGAACACCTCGAAAAACAGCGCGCCGACCACCGTGAAGACCAAGGCGGGCAGCGGAACCGGCTTCGTCCTCGCCGCGGCCGGTGACATCGCCGAACGCTGCACGTCGAGCAGTTCGAGCTGTGCGCACGTGAAGACCGCGAAACTCGTCGACGCCATGAAGCCCGCGGCCGTGATCACCATGGGCGACAACCAGTACGACGACGCCCACCTCTCGGACTTCAAGTCCTACTACGACAAGACCTGGGGCAAGTTCAAGAGCATCACCCACCCCATCCCGGGCAACCACGAGTCCTACGACGACACGCCGTTCAAGGGCTACGAGGACTACTTCGGCGCCATCGCCAAGCCGCAGGGGAAGCGGTACTACAGCTGGGAAATGGGCAACTGGCACTTCGTCGCCCTCGACTCCAACGACTTCGTCACCCACGACGACTTCGCCGAGCCGCCCCAGATCACCTGGCTGAAGCAGGACCTCGCCAAGAACACCAAGGGCTGCGTCGCCGCCTACTACCACCACCCGCGGTGGAGCTCCGGCGACCACGGCGACAACCCGGACAGCACCGAACTGTGGAACATCATGACCGCCACCAAGGTCGATCTCGTCCTCAACGGTCATGACCACGACTACGAGCGGTTCGTTCCGCAGAACGCCGACGGCCAGGCCGACGCGAACGGTCCCGTCGAGATCGTCGGCGGCTCCGGTGGCGCGAACCTCTACGACCTGAGCCCGGCCCACCCGACGACCGCCAAGCTGCTCAAGACCTTCGGCGTCCTGAAGCTGTCGATGACGGACACGTCGTTCCAGTCGCAGCTCATCGGCGTCGACGGCAAGGTCCTGGACAGCAGCCCGACCTACCCCTGCCACCAGTAGGAGCGGGGCATGTACATCGCGGCAAGCCGCACCTCGGACCTGGCGGCGGGCACCGACCGGAAACCCGGGCTGAACCGCGTCTCCGCCAACGTGGTGGCGCTCGGGATGGTCAGCCTGGTCACCGACGTCTCCTCGGAGATGGTCACCGCCGTCCTCCCGCTCTACCTGGTGCTCGGCCTCGGCCTGAACCCGTTGCAGTTCGGGTTGCTCGACGGGCTCTACGCGGGCGCCACGGCCCTCGTGCGGGTGCTCGGCGGGCACCTCGCCGACCGGTGGCGACGGCTCAAGGCCGTCGCCGGGTTCGGGTACGGCTTGTCCGCGGTGTGCAAGCTCGGCCTGGTCGCGGCCGGCCCGTCGGTCGCGGCGATCGGCGTCGTCCTCGCCGCCGACCGCACCGGCAAGGGCCTGCGCACCGCCCCGCGCGACGCCCTGATCTCGCTCAGCAGCACGCCGGACGCGCTCGGGCGGTCGTTCGGCGTCCACCGCGCGCTCGACACCGTCGGCGCGTTCCTCGGCCCCCTCGTGGCGATGGCGGTGCTCGCCCTGAGCCTCGGCAGCTACACCAGCGTGTTCTTCACCAGCTTCTGCGTCGCGGCGATCGCCGTCCTGCTGCTCGCTTTGTTCGTCCGCGACCACCCCGGCGGTGTCGATCGCGCCGCGGTGTCGCTGCGAACGGCGGCAGGTCTGCTCAAGCAGAGCGACTTCCGGCGCGTGACGATCTGGGCCGCGCTGCTCGGCCTGGTGACGGTCGGCGACTCGTTCGTCTACCTCGCCCTGCAGCGGCGCTGGGAGATCGCGGCGACGTTCTTCCCGTTGCTGCCGCTGGGCACCGCCGGGGTCTACCTGGTCCTGGCCGTGCCGCTCGGCAAGCTCGCCGACCGCGTCGGCCGCTGGCCGGTGTTCCTCGGCGGGCACGTCGCGCTGTGCCTGGCCCTCGTGCTGCTCTGCGGGCCCGCCGCGCTGGTGTTCGCCGTCGTCGCGCTCGGTCTGCACGGAGTGTTCTACGCGGCCACCGACGGCGTCCTCATGGCCGCCGCCGGCCCGCTCATCCCGGCGCCCCTGCGCGCCACCGGGATGGCCGTCGTGCAGACCGGCCAGGCCGTGGCCCGCATGCTCTCGTCCGTCCTCTTCGGACTGGCCTGGACGCTCTGGGACCTGCGGCCCGCGGTGCTCGTCGCCGCGGTCTGCCTGGCCGCCGTCGCCCTCGCCGCCGCTCTCGTGAAACCGGTGCGCCCGTGAAGAAACTCGTCCTCGCCCTCCTCGGCACGGCACTCCTGATCGCCGCGGCCGTCGCCTACACCGTCAGTGCCCGCCACGACACCGCGGACGCCGAACCGGCCGCCCAGCTCACGTTGAGCCCCGGTCAGCTGCTGTTCCGCGACACCGCCACCGGCCGTGTCGGCACCCTCAGCCAGGAAAAACGACAGCTCAGCGGCCTGAAGTGTGATCGGTTCGCGGTGGCGAAGCAGACCGCGGTGTGCCTGGCCGTCCGGCCGGGGACGCTCCCGGCGGTGACCGACGTCCTCGTCCTCGACGACCACCTCGCCGTCCGCCACACCGAATCCCTGCCGGGGACGCCGAGCCGCGCTCGCGTGTCCCCGGACGGCAAGCGCGTCTACTGGACGCTGTTCGTCACTGGCGATTCGTACGCGCAGACCGGCTTTTCGACGCGCGCGGGGCTGTACGAAGTCGACACCGGCCGGCTCGTCAAGACGATCGAAGAGCTTCCGGTGTTCGCCGGCGATCAGCGGTACTTCGCGGCCGACGTCAACTACTGGGGCATCACGTTCGCCCCGGACGGCAACCGCTTCTACGCGACCCTCGGCAGCAAGGGCAAGACGTACCTCATCGAGGCCGATTACCGTCGCTACCGCGGGAAAACCCTCCGGGAGAACGTCGAATGCCCATCGCTCTCGCCGGACGCCACCCGGATCGCCTTCAAGAAAAAGGTGGGTGAAGGCGTTTGGCGGCTGTCGGTCCTGGACCTGAAGACGATGCGGGAAACCGAGCTGGCGGAGCAGAAGAGCGTCGACGACCAGGCGCTCTGGCAGGACGACCACACCGTCCTCTACGGACTCGACAACGCCGTCTGGGCGGTCCCGGCGGACGGCTCCGGCGCGCCGCGAAAGCTCGCGCAAAACGCCGCGTCGCCGGCCGTCACGGGGTGACGCCGACCGCCGCGAACAACGTCCGCACGGCGAGGTCGCGCAGCTCCTCCTGAGTGACCTTCGGCTGGTCCAGCCACTCGAGGATCGTCGTCGCGACGAACGCCAGCCAGCCGCGAACGGCCAGCCGCGTCGCCTCGGTGATCGGGGTCAGCAGGCTCACGGCGTCGAGAATGCGGGACGCGTTCGCGGCCATCCCGGCCTCGCGGATCTCCTGGATCTCGCGGTCGGCGCCGCTCGCGGCGCGGTGCACGATCCGGTAGCCGTCCGGGTGCGTGCGCGCGAACTCGAGGTACACGTCGAGCCCGGCCCGCAGCTGCTCCGCCACGGGCAGCGCCGGGTCGGGCTCGCTCATTTCCAGCAGCTGGTCGCGTTGCGCGCGGACGATCGAAGCGAAGAAGTCCTTCTTCGTCGGGAAGTAGTGGTACAGCAGGCCGCGTGAGACCTGCGCGATCTCGGCGACCTCTTCGATCCACACCTCGTCGTACGGCCGCTTCGCGAACAAGCCCGCCCCGATCGTGAGGAGCTGCTCGCGCCGCTGTTCGGTGCTCAGCCTCGTCCGCATCCCCCGACCTTACTTGACACGGGTTCAGTAGCGGGGGATCGTGACCCTATTGGATACGGGTTCAATAGGGGGTACGCCGTGGACACCACCGGGCTTCCGCACCGGCCGGGCCGCCTGCCGGTGATCGGCGACCTGATCGGGGCCAACCCGCGCGCTCCGCTGCAGGACACGCTGCGCATCGGCCGGCGCGTCGGGCCGATCTTCACGCGCAAGATCTTCGGCTTCGAGATCGTCTTCGTCGGCGGCGTCGACCTCGTCACCGAGCTGAACGACGAGACGAAGTTCGGCAAGCACGTCGGCATGGGCATCGAGAACCTGCGCGCGCTCGCCGGCGACGGCCTCTTCACCGCGCACACGCACGAGCCGAACTGGCGGCTCGCGCACGACATCCTGCAGCCGGCTTTCTCCGCCGAGGCGATGCGCCGCTACCACCCGGTGATGCTGGACGTCGCCCGCGAGCTGGTCACGCGCTGGGACGCCGCGATCGGGCCGGTCGACGTCTCCGCCGACATGACGCGGCTGACCCTGGAGACGATCGGCCTCGCCGGGTTCGGCTACCGGTTCGGCTCGTTCGAGCGCGCCGAACCGCACCCGTTCGTGACGGCGATGATCCGCGCGCTGCGGTACGCGCAGCTGCAGAACGTCAAGCTGCCGCTCGTGCGGCGCGCGTTCGCCGGGACCGCCGAGCAGAACCGGGCCGACATCGCGACCATGACGAACCTGGTCGACGAGGTCGTCGAAGCCCGTCTCGAGGAAGGTGTGGAGAGCCGCGACCTGCTCGGCCTGATGCTCACCGAGGGCCACCCGATGACGGGGGAGCGCCTGGACCGGGTGAACATCCGCAACCAGGCCATCACGTTCGTCGTCGCGGGTCACGAGACGACGTCCGGCGCGCTGTCGTTCGCGCTGTACTACCTGACGCGCCACCCCGAGCTGCTGGCGAAGGCCCGCGCCGAGGTCGACGCGGTGTGGGGTGACCGCGAGCCCGCCTTCGGAGACGTCGCGAAGCTGCGTCACGTGCGTCGCTGCCTCGACGAAGCGATGCGGCTCTGGCCGACCGCGCCGGGTTACTCGCGCGAAGCACGCGAAGACGTCGTGCTCGGCGGGAAGCACCCGATGCGCAAGGGCGACTGGGTGATCGTGCCGCTGCCCTTGGTGCACCGCGATCCCGCGGTCTGGGCGGACCCGGAGCGGTTCGACCCGGACCGCTTCGAGCCCGCCGCGGTGAAGAAGCGGCGGGCGCAGGCGTACAAGCCGTTCGGGACGGGCGAGCGCGCCTGCATCGGCCGCCAGTTCGCGCTGCACGAAGCCGTGCTGGCGCTGGGAATGGTGCTGCAGCGCTACGACTTCGAGGCCGATCCTTCCTACGAGCTCAAGATCGTCGAGTCGTTGACGCTCAAGCCCAGTGGGTTCACGCTGCGGCCTCGCGTCCGGGCGAACCTAGGACCGCAGGTAACGCACCTGTCCTGACTTCGAACGGTCGTACTCGTCGCGCCCGTCGAGGTGCTCGGGCACGCCGACCTCCCACCACGCGCCGGCCTCGGTCCACGACGACGGCTGCGTCTTCACGACGACCACCGCCGGACGTCGTTCCGAGACCGCCGCTTCGCGAGCCCGGGAGTAAGCCGCGCGCAGCGAGTCCACATCGGACGCCGGGAACACCAGGCAGCCCAGCGATTCCGCGTGCCGGGCGAAGTCCACTCGCGGCGGCGAAGCGTGCGATGTCGTGCAGTCGGCGTAGAAGTTGTTGAACGGCTTCCCGCCCTGCCCCTCCTGAAGCCGCGCGATCACCGCGTACCCGTCGTTGTCGCAGACGACCGCGACGAACGGATGGCCCGCGAAGGCCGCCGAGAACAGCTCGGAGTTCAGCATCAAGTACGAACCGTCGCCCAGCAGGGTCGTCACCAGACCCGGATGCGCGATCGCCGCGCCCCACGCGCCGGACAGCTCGTAGCCCATGCACGAAAAGCCGTACTCGACGTCCATCGAGATCGAGCCGGCGCCGCGCCAGCCGCCGATCAGCTCGCCCGGCAGCCCGCCGGACGCCGTCATGATGTAGTCGTCCGCCGCCGACAGGTCGTTCACCACACCGACGACCTGCGCGTACGACGGAAGGGACCCCGGATCGGAGCGCAAGGAGTCGACGTGCGCGTCCCAGGAAGCCCGCTCGGCCGCGGCCCGCGCGGTCCACTCCGGGTCGACCCGCCAGCTCTCCAGCTGCGCACCCAGATCGACGAGCCCGGCGTCGGCGTCGCCGACCACGGACAAAGCGCCGTGCTTCACCGCGTCGAACCGGGCCGCGTTCAGCGCGACCAGGCGGACGTCGGGGGAGAAGACCGTCCAGGACGCCGTCGTGAAGTCCTGCAGCCGCGTCCCGACGGCCAGGACGACGTCCGCCGCGGCCGCGAGGACGTTCGCCGATGTCGAGCCGGTGACGCCCAGTGGCCCCGCGTGCAGGTCGTGCGTGTGCGGCACCAGCGTGCGGCCGGCGGTGGTCTCCACCAGCGGGATCCCGTGCCGCTCGGCGAAGTCGAGGGCCCGCTGCCCGGCACCGGAGTACCGGACGCCGCCGCCGAGCACCAGCAACGGTCGGCGGGAAGCACGCAGCACCCCCGCGGCTTCGGTGACCGCGCGCCGGTCGGGACGCGGCCGCAACGGCCGGTGCGTCACCGGCTCGAAGAGCGCGTCCGGGAAGTCGTACGTCTCCGCCTGGACGTCCTGCGGCAGCGCCAGGACCGCGGGCCCGCTGTCCGCCGGGTCCGTGAGCACCCGCGCGACCTGCGGCAACGTCGAGAGCAGCTGCTCGGGCCGGGTGATCCGGTCGAAGTAGCGGCTGACCGCGCGGAAGGCGTCGTTGACCGTCGCGGTCGCGTCGCCGAAGGGCTCGATCTGCTGCAGCACCGGGTCCGGCGCGCGGCTGGTGAACGTGTCGCCGGGCAGGAGCAGCACCGGCAGCCGGTTCGCGTGCGCGACCCCGGCCGCGGTGACCATGTTCAGCGCGCCCGGCCCGATCGACGACGTCACGACGCCGACCTGCCGCCGGTGCGTGGCCTTCGCGTACCCCACGGCGGCGAGCGCCATGCCTTGCTCGGTGTGCCCGCGCCAGACCGGGATCTCGCCGCGATGCTCCTCCAGCGCCGTGCCGAGGCCGAGGACGTTGCCGTGCCCGAAGATCGCGAAGACGCCGGGGAAGAGCGGGACTTCGCGCCCGTCCAGGGTTTCCGAGCGCTGGGCGAGGATCCAGCGGACCAGCGCCTGAGCCGTCGTCAGTTTCACCGGACACGTCCTTCGTGGCTCGTCACCGGGCAGCGCGGATCCAGTTCCTGTGCCTCCCACGTGTCCCGGACCCAGCCGTGCGCGGGGTCGTCGCAGAAGGCCATCGACCGCTCGGGCGCGGGGCCGGCCAGGACGTTCAGGTAGTACATCGGGTAGCCGGGCGCGGCGACGCACGGCCCGTGGTAGCCGCGCGGGATCAGGAAGACGTCGTGGTCGCGCACCGCGACGTCTTCATCGAGTTCGCCGTCGGTCGTGTACGTCCGGTGCAGGCCGAACCCCTCGCGTGACGGTGTCACCCCGTCGCGGCCGGCGACGCGGAAGTAGTAGATCTCCTCGTTGACGACCTCGCACTCGCTCGCTTCGTCGTGCTTGTGCGGCGGGTACGACGACCAGTTGCCGCCCGGGGTGATCAGCTCGCACGCGTTGAGCTTGTCGGCGTGGTCCCACACCCCGGGCACGCCGAAGTTGGTCACCTGCCGCGTCGCCTGCCCGGCCCCGCGGACCTCGACCGGGACTTCTTCGGCGGGTCCGTACTTCGGCTCGAGACGCCTGGTGCACCGCGCCATGGGCAAGGCCACTTCGAGACCGTCCTTTGCCGACAACTCGATTTCGGCGTCGCGCGGCACGTAGGCGAAGTCCGTGACCCGCGTGAACACCGACTCGCGGCCTCGGAGCTCGATGACCTGCCCGTCAACGCGGACCGTCGCCGACCCGGACAGGGGTAGTACGAACGCCTCGAACTCGCCGGTGTGCAGGATCCGCGTTTCGCCGGGCGCCAGCGAAAGCACCCGCAACCCGGTGTACGTCCAGCCCGCGCTGTCCGGGGTGAGCCGGACCGGGTCGGCGCCGTCGGACAGTGTCCCGAGTGGACGGTGCAGCTTGCTCACTTCGTGGCCTCCAAGACCCTTGCGGCGGCTTCGACGGCAACCTTCACAGCAGTTCCTCGATCTCCGCCGCGGTCGGCATGGCGTCGGCGCAGGCCAGCCGGGAGGCGACGAGCGCGCCCGCCGCGTTCGCGTACTCGGCGATCCGCACCGGGTCCCAGCCGGACAGCAGCCCGTGGATCAGCGCGCCGCCGAAGCCGTCGCCGGCACCGAGCCCGCAGACGACCTCGATGCGCTGCGGCGAGACCGTCGACCTTCCTTCGGGCGTCGCCACGAGCACGCCCTCGGCGCCCTTCTTGATCACAGCCAGCCGAAGACCCCGCGAAAGCAACCGGTCGGCGGCGGTGTCGGGATCCGCGGTGCCGACGGCGACCTCGACCTCAGTCCGGTTGCCGACCGCGACGGTGACGTGGTCGAGCATTCCGCCGATCTCTTCCCGGGCCTGGTCCACCGAAGGCCAGAACATCGGCCGGTAGTCGAGGTCCAGCACGGTGTGCTCACGACGCCCGCGCGCTTCGAGGATCTTCCGCTGGGTCGCCCGGGCGGGTTCGGCGGAGACACCGGTGCCGGTGACCCACAGCAGCGGCACCGACTCGACGACGTCCCACGGCACGTCGTCGTCGGTGAGAGTGAGGTCGGGCGCGATGGGGGAGCGGTAGAACAGCAGCGGCGGGTCCGCGGGCGGGTTCAGCTCGCAGAACACCACCGGCGTCTGGAGATCCGGCGAAGTGCCCACGAAAGCCGGCGAGACGCCGAAGCCGTCGAGGGCCTGCCGGACGTAGTCGCCGAAGCCGTCCGGGCCGACCTTGGTCAGCACGGCCGTGCGCCGGCCGAGCCGCGCGGCGGCGACCGCGACGTTGGTCGCGGTCCCGCCGAGTGACTTGGCGAAGGTGCTGACCTGGGCCAAGGGGACGCCGCTCTGCTCGGGGTAGAGGTCGACGCCGACCCGGCCGATCGTCAGCGCTTCGATAGCCATTCCGCCTCCGCGGGAAAGAGTGCGTCGGCGGGCTTCACGCCTTCTCCACCTGCCGCAGCTCGTGCTCCAGGGCTTCCAGTTCCGCACCGCCCGCCATCTGCCGGGTCAATTCGTTGATGTCGATGTCCTTCTTCTCGTACGACCCGAGCGGCGCACCCCGCTTGAGCAGCAGGAACCGGTCGGCGACCGGGTAGGCGTGGTGCGGGTTGTGCGTGATCAGCACGACGCCGAGCCCGCGGTCACGAGCCTGCGCGACGTACTTCAGCACCACCCCGGCCTGCTTGACACCCAGCGCGGCGGTCGGCTCGTCGAGGATCAGCACCTTCGCGCCGAAGTACACCGCCCGCGCGATGGCGACGCACTGGCGTTCGCCGCCCGAGAGCGTCCCGACCGGCTGCTCGACGTCCCGCAGGTCGATGCCCATGTCGGACAACGCCTGCTTGGTCGTCTCGCGGCCCTTCTTCCGGTCGAGCATCTTGAAGGGGCCGAACCCGGTCGTCGGCTCGGAGCCGAGGAAGAAGTTCCGCCAGACGCTCATCAGCGGCACCACGGCGAGGTCCTGGTACACGGTCGCGATGCCGCGGTCGAGGGCCTCGCGCGGCGACGCGAACCGCACCGGCTCGCCGTCCACGAGGAACTCGCCGCGGTCGTGCTGGTGCACCCCGGACAGGATCTTGATCAGCGTGGACTTCCCGGCGCCGTTGTCGCCGAGCACGCAGGTCACCTCGCCGGCGTTGACCACAGTGGACACCTCGCGCAGGGCGATCACGCTGCCGTAGGTCTTCCCGATGTCCCTGACTTCGATGAGGCTCATCGCCGGACCCTTTCCGCGCGGCGCCGGAAGGCGTTGTTCACCAGGACCGCGGCCAGCAGCATGATGCCGAGGAACAGCATGAACCAGTCGCTGTTCCACTGCGCGAACACGATGCCCTGGCGCGCCATGCCGAAGATCAGCGCGCCGATCGCCGCGCCCACCGCCGAGCCGTACCCGCCGGTGAGCAGGCAGCCGCCGATCACCGCCGCGATGATGTACTGGAATTCCAGCCCGATGCCCTGGTTGGCCTGCACGCTGGCGAAGCGCAGGATGTTGATCGAGCCGACCAGCCACGCGCCGAGCGCGGTGCCCATGAACAGCAGGATCTTCGTGCGCACCACCGGCACGCCGACCGAGCGGGCCGACACCTGCGACCCGCCGACCGCGAAGATCCAGTTGCCGAACCGGGTCCGCACCAGCAGCCACGCGGCGACGGCCGCGACGACGATCCACCAGATGATCGACGACTGGAACTCGGTGCCGCCGATGCTGAACGTGGACGCGAACAGCCCGCCGGCGGACTCGTAGCCGCTGGTCGAGCGCATGCCCGAGACCTGGACGGTGTTGGTCACCCAGCGCGTCACGCCGAGGTTGAGCCCCTGCAGGGCGAGGAACGACCCCAGCGTGACGATGAAGCTGGGCAGCCCGGTCTTCATCACCAGCCAGCCGTTGAACGCGCCGACGCCGAGCGCGAACGCCAGCGACACGAGCAGCGCGAGCCAGACGTTCCACCCCGCCTGCGTCGCCAGGATCGCCGTGACCAGCGACGTCGACGCCGTCATGACGCCGGCCGAGAGGTCGAACTCGCCGCCGACCATGAGCAGGGCGACCACGACGGCCATGATGCCCAGGGTCGAGGAGTCGTCGAGCCAGGTCGCCACGCCCAGCGGGCTGAGGAACTGGCCGGTGACGACGGAGAAGAAGACGAACACGAGCACGGCGCCGAGCAGCGCGCCGATCTCGGGCCGGACGACCAGCCGGTCGGTCAGGCTCTTCTTCCCCACGCGTTCGTCGGGGTGCGCCTGGATCGCCGCCGTCATCAGCGAGTGCCGCGCTGCGCGTACGGGGCCACGGTGTCGATGTTGGTCTTGTCGACGAAGCCGGGCCCGGTCTGCACCGGGTGGCCGCCGCCGATGGTGTTGCCGTTCTCCTTGTACAGCTTGAGGAACACGATCGGCAGGTAGCCCTGCTCGTACTGCTGCTGGTCGACGGCGAACAGGATCGTGCCGGCCTTGATGGCCGCGACGACGTCGGCGTTCAGGTCGAACGTGGCGACCTGCGCCTTGGAGCTCGCCTCCTTGGCCGCGTCCACCGCGCGGGCCGCTACTTGCGAGTTCAGCGCCAGCACCGCGTCGATCGACGGGTCGGACTGCAGCGCGCCGCGGATCCGGGCCTGCGCGTCGGTCGGGTTGGAGATGTCGACCTGCAGCGTCGTGACGGTGCCGAAGGTCTGCTTCGCGCCGTCGCAGCGCTGGTTCTGGCCGATGTTGCCGGCCTCGTGGATGACGCACAGCAGCTTCGTCTTGCCGGCCGCCTTGAGCCGCTGGCCCGCGCCCTGGCCCGCCAGGCCTTCGCTCTGCCCGACGTGGGCGATCGCGCCGAACGCCGCGCTGGAGTCCTCGCCGGAGTTGATGGTCACGACCGGGATGCCGGCCTTGACCGCGTTCTGGATCGACGTCTGCAGGGCCTGCGGGTTCGCCATGGAGACGACCAGGCCACCGACCTTCTGCGCGACGGCGTTGTCGATCAGCCGGGCCTGGTTGCCGGGGTCGCCGTCGGCGAAGTAGTCGACGCCGATGTTCAGGTCCTTGCCCGCCTGCTCGGCGCCGTTCTTGACGACGTTCCAGAACGCGTCGCCGGAGGTGCCGTGCGTGACGACGGCGATCTTCAGCGGGCCGCCCGTGCTCGGGGCCGCGGCGGACGGGGCGCTCGAGCTGCTGCTCGAGTTGTCGGCGGACGGGCCGCTGCACGCGGACAGGACCAGCCCGGCCGCGGCGATCGCCGCCACGGCGGCCAGCTTCTTGACAGAGAACACAGTCACTCCTTTGGGACCGATTAAAGGGAGTCGATGATCTTCGCGAGGTGGGCCAGGCTGCGCTCGGTGTCCCGCCGGGGCAGGTCGTCGGGGCTCGAGCCGCCGAGGGCGGTGTCCTGTTCGAGGACGTACCAGCCGTCGTAGCCGGCCGCCTGGACGGAGCGCACCATCGACGCCACGTCCACGTCCCCCTCGCCGAGCGGGGTGTAGATGCCCCGCCCGACCGAGTCGGTGTACCCGAGCCGTCCCGCGCGGACTTCGGCCGCCAGGTCCGCTCGGACGTCCTTCAGATGCACGTGCCCCACCCGTTCGGGATACCGCTTCGCCAGCTCGACCGGATCCGTCCCGCCGATCATCAGGTGCCCGGTGTCGAGGCACAAGCCGAGATCGGAATCCGCGAGGAAGCGCTCGACCTCGGCCTGCTGCTCCACGTGCGTCCCGACGTGCGGGTGCAGCACGGTGCGCAGGCCGTGCGTGGTTGCGATGTCGCGGATCTCGCCGGCGGTGCCGACGAGCGTCGCCCATTCGGCGTCGGTGAGCTTCGGGCGTTCGTCGTAACCGTCGAGCCCGGTCGCGGCGGCGAGCACGAGGACGTCACCCCCGCACGCGGCGAACAGCGCCGCCGACTCTTCGGCTTCCTTCAGTGCGTTCTCTCGATCGGCGTGGAGGACGACGGCGAGGAAGCCGCCGACGAGCGTCAGGCCGTGGCTCCCCAGCAGCTCCCGCAGCTCGGCCGGGTCGCGCGGGAGGTACCCGGGCGGCCCCAGCTCGGTCGCCTGGACGCCGAGGGCCGCCATCTCGCCGAGCACGGTCGCCGCGTCCAGCACGCGGCCCCAGCCCGGGACTTCGCAGACGCCCCAGGAGATCGGGGCGGCGGCCACGCGCATCCTCGCTGTCACAAGGGGCCTCCGTTGGTCCGTTGGAGCGCTCTATTGATTAGAGCGCTCTAATCTTGTAGCGTCCGTCACAGCAAGTCAAGGCCGAGTTTCCGGTGATCAGGGGAGGTGCGCCGCATGCGTCCGACCATGGAGGACGTCGCCGCGCGGGCGGGGGTTTCCCGCGCACTGGTCTCCCTGGTGATGAGGAATTCACCGAAGGTCTCCGACGCCCGGCGCGCCGCTGTCCTGCGCGCGGCCGAGGAACTCGGCTACCAGCCGCACGTCATGGCGCGGTCGCTGGCCAGCCGGACGTCCACTGTGCTCGGGGTGATGGTCAACGACCTGCGCAACGCGTTCTTCGCCGACGTCGTCGAGGGCCTGGACGCGGCCGCGCGGGCCGCGGGCTTCGACCTGATCCTCAACACGGGCGGCCGCAGTCCCACGCGCGAGTGGAACGCCCTGCACAACCTGCTTTCCTTCCGCCCGGCGGGGATCATCCTGCTTTCGCCCGTCGTCCCGGCGGCGTCGATCCGGATCGCGGCCAAGCAGTGCCCGGTCGTGCTGGTCTCGCGGACGATCCGCGCGTCCACAGTGGACACGGTGAACGACGACGGCGAAGCGGGGTCGGCGCTGGCCGTCGACCACCTGGCCGGCCTCGGGCACCGGCGCATCGCCCACCTCGACGGCGGCGACGCGGCCGGGGCGGCCCAGCGTCGTCGCGGGTTCGAGGCGGCGATGCGGCGCCACGGCCTGGAGCCGATCGTCGTGCGCAGCGAACACACCGACACCGCCGGCGAGAAGTCCGTGCGGGAGCTGCTGGCCACGTACTCGCGCGCCGAACTGCCCACGGGCTTGGTGGCGGGCAACGACTTCAACGCCGTCGGCGCGATTTCCGCTTTGGAGGAAGCCGGGCTGCGCGTACCGGAAGACGTCTCGGTCGTCGGCTACGACAACACTTCTTTGGCCGCGCTGCGCCACCTCTCCCTGACCACCGTGGACCAGCCGCGCACCGAAATGGGCCGCCTGGCCTTCGAAGCGCTGGTCGAACGCGTCCGTGGGGAGCGCACGGAGCCCGTCCGGCACCTGCTGCACCCGTCGCTGGTGGTCCGCGCGACCACTGCCGCGTTTGTGGTCCGGCCAAAAGCAGGTCGACCCACGCGCGACACGTAACCGTTGCCACGAAGCCGTTCGGCCGTGACTGTGGTCGGATCACGAACAGTCGACACAGTTTTCGCGACAGGAGGAGCACCACGATGAGGTTGGGACTGGCGGGCACCGGCCGGATCGGCACCGCGCACGCGGAGACGCTGAAAAGCTTCGACGAGGTCGAGTCGGTCGTCGTGGCCGACGTCGACTCCGCGCGGGCCGCTTCGGTCGCCGCGAAGCTGGGCGTCGAGACGACGTCCCTCGACGAGCTGTTCGCGGCCGGGCTCGACGGCCTGGTCGTCACGGCGGCCACCGACGCGCACCCGGGCCTGATCATCGCGGCGGTCGACGCGGGCATCCCGGTGTTCTGCGAAAAGCCGGTCGCGGCGGACATCCCCGGCACCCTGGCCGTGCTCGACCGCATCGGCGCGTCGGACGTCGAAGTCCAGATCGGCTTCCAGCGCCGGTTCGACGCGGGCTACGCGGCCGCGCGGGCCGCGGTCGCCTCGGGCGAGCTGGGGTGGCTGCACACCCTGCGCGCGACGACGTTCGACCCGGCGCCCCCGCCGGCGGAGTACGTCGCTCACTCGGGTGGGCTGTTCCGCGACTGCGGCGTCCACGACTTCGACATCATCCGCTGGGTGAGCGGCCGCGAGGTGACCGAGGTGTACGCGATCGGCGCGAACCGCGGCGAGCGGTTCTTCGCGGACGCGGGCGACGTCGACACGGCGGCGGCGACCCTGACCCTGGACGACGGCACGCTGGCCACGGTGTCCCTGACCCGCTACAACGGCGCGGGCTACGACGTGCGCCTCGACGTCCTCGGTTCGGTGTCGGGGGTCGTGGTCGGCCTGGACGACCGGGCGCCGCTGCGGTCGGTGGAGCCGGGAGTGGCCCCGCTGCCGGGGCCGGCGTACCCGGGGTTCATGGAGCGGTTCCGCCCGGCGTACACGACGGAGCTGCGGGCGTTCCTGGACGTCGTCGCAGGTCGGGCCCCTTCACCGTGCGTGGCGGCGGACGCGTTGGAGGCGTTCTACATCGCGGAGGCGTGCGAGCTGTCCCGCCGCGAGCGCCGTCCGGTGGGGCTGGCGGAGGTCCGGCGCTGACGCGGTCGTGAGTGAGAAACAGTGTTCTAACCCTGTTTCTCACTCACGACCAGTCGCAGGAGGATCTCCGTCCGTGCCGGACAGCGCCGCCGTCACCCTCGAGACCGTGGCCGGGTTGCGGCCGAACAACAGCACCTCCATGCCGCCGGCTTCACACCTCAGGACAGTTCGAGCGTGGGCTGGTACATCTCGATCCAGTGGTACAGGTCGAGCAGCCGGTCCAGGCCGACCCGCGCCGCCGGGTTCATGGTCGCCGGGTCCACTTCGGACACCTGGTGCGCCCACGCCTTGTCCACCAGGCCGAACACCGAGTGGTTCGGCTCGGCCAGGACCTCCTTGACCTGCTGCTGCAACGCCGCCGCGTAGCCCGGGTCCTGCGTCGACGGGTACGGGCTCTTCACCCGCTGGGCCACCGACTCCGGCAGCACGTGCTTGGTCGCGTGCCGCAGGAGGCTCTTCTCCCGGCCGTCGAACGTCTTCAGCGACCACGGCGTGTTGTACACGTACTCGACCAGCCGGTGGTCGCAGAACGGCACCCGGACCTCCAGGCCCACCGCCATCGACGCGCGGTCCTTGCGGTCGAGCAGCATCCGCACGAACCGGGTCAGGTGGAGGTTGCAGATGGTCCGCATCCGCGCCTCGCGTTCGGACTCGCCGTCCAGGTGGTCGACCGAAGAGACCGCGGTGGCGTACTGGTCCGCGATGTAGGACTCGAGGTCCAGCTTCTGCCGCAGCTCCGTCGTGTACAGCGACGCCCGCTCGTCCATCATCGACGTCCGGAACGCCAGCCACGGGAACGTGTCCGCGTTGACGGCCTTCTCGTCGTGGAACCAGCGGTAGCCGCCGAACACCTCGTCGGCCGACTCGCCCGACAGCGCCACCGTCGACTCGCCGCGGATCGCCTTGAACAGCAGGTACAGCGACGTGTCCATGTCGCCGAGGCCGGCCGGGATGTCCCGGGCCCGCAGCACCGCGCGGCGCACGTCCGGGTTGCTCAGCTCGGCCGGGTTGAGCATGACGTTCTGGTGCGCCGACCCGACCAGGTCGGCGACGTCGCGGATGTAGGGCGAGTCCGCGGTGTCGCGCATCTCGTCCGGCTTGAAGTTCTCCTCCTGGCCGAAGAAGTCGACGGAGAACGTCCGCAGCTGCTCACCCTGCTCGGCGAGGTGGGGCGCGGCGAGGCCGGTGACGGCACTCGAATCGAGCCCACCCGAGAGCAGCACGCAGCGCGGGACGTCCGCGACGAGCTGGCGGTGCACGATGTCGGTCATCAGCTCGCGCACGCGGGCGACCGTGGTCTCCTGGTCGTCGGTGTGCTGCTTCGCGTCGAGCTTCCAGTACGTGCGGGTGCGGACGCCCTCGCGGGACACGGTGACGATCGTGCCCGGCTGGACCTCCTCCATGCCCTTCCACAGCGACCAGCCGGGGCGCTTGGTGAACGCCATCAGCTCGCGCATCCCGTCGGTGTCGACGACCTTGCTCGCCAGGGGGTTCGCCAGGATGGCCTTGGGCTCGGAGCCGAACAGCACGCCGTCGCGGGTCGGGTAGTAGTAGAACGGCTTGATGCCCATCCGGTCGCGGATCATCACGAGGCGGTCGTCGCGCTCGTCCCAGATCGCGAACGCGTACATGCCGTTGAGGTGGTCGACGACCTCGTCGCCCCACTGCAGGTAACCGTGCAGCACGACCTCGGTGTCGCTGTCGGTCTCCCACTTGTGGCCGAGCTTCGTCAGCTCTTCCTTCAGCTCGGTGAAGTTGTAGGCCTCACCGCTGTAGACCATGGCGACGTCGCCGTTCGGCTTGTGCACGGACATCGGCTGACGGCCGCCGGGCAGGTCGATGATGGCCAGCCGCCGGTGGCCGAGGGCGACGTGCGTGCGCACCCACGTGCCGACGTCGTCCGGGCCGCGGCAGGCCATGGTCTCCGTCATGGCGTCGACCACGTCCTGGCGGCGGGTGAGGTCGGCGTCGTAGGAAACCCAGCCGGCGATACCGCACATATGGACCCCTCCTCAGATTTGCTTAGCCGATACAACTATCGGTAACACAGGTGTAACACGGCCCGAAGATCTTGTCTGCCCGAATTGCACGTTCCGCACTTGTTCCGTCACTCATTGTGTTGCGAGTCACTAACCAACTGCATACGGTGAGTACTGGGCAAACGTTTGCGTGACGCCCGCCCCCAGCCATAAAGACGGCGTAAACGGGTGTCAGGAACGCATCAAGACGCCGTCAGCCGCAGGTCGTGACGGGGTCCCGTCGCCGCACAGTGGACGCGTCCGGTCACCGAACCCGGTGACCCGTCTTGAGAGGTGCCTGTGGCCGACTTGCTCTACGCCGTCCTGCTGATCGGCGTGTTCGTGGTGCTCGCGCTGGCGCTGCGCGGGCTGGAGAAGCTGTGAGCGGCGCGGGAACCGTGGCCAACGTCGTCGGCGGGTTGCTGGCGCTCGGCTTGCTCGTCTACCTGTTCGTCGCCTTGATCAGGCCGGAGAAATTCTGATGTCCGACACCGCGGCCGGGCTCATCCAGCTCGGCCTCCTCCTCGCCGCCCTCGCCGCGGTCTACAAGCCGCTCGGCGACTACCTGGCGCGCGTCTTCTCCACCGAGAAGCACCTGAAGCTCGAGAAGGGCCTCTACAAGCTCTTCCGCGTCAACCCGGACTCCGAGCAGCGGTGGCCGACCTACGCCGCGGGCGTGCTCGGCTTCTCGTTCGTCTCGATCGTCCTGCTCTACCTCCTGCAGCGGTTGCAGCCGCTCCTGCCGTGGAACCTGGGCCGCGGCTCGGTGAGCCCGGGCGTCGCCTTCAACACGGCGGTTTCGTTCGTCACCAACACGAACTGGCAGTCCTACGTCCCCGAGACGACGATGGGCCACTTCGTGCAGATGGCCGGGCTGACCGTGCAGAACTTCCTGTCCGCCGGGGTCGGCCTGGCCGTGGCGATCGCGGTGACGCGCGGGTTCGTCCGGGCGAAGACCGACCGGCTCGGCAACTTCTGGGTGGACCTCACGCGCGGCACGGTCCGCGTCCTGCTGCCGATGGCGTTCGTGTTCGCGATCGTGCTGGTCGCGCTCGGCGTCGTGCAGAGCCTCAAGGCCGGCGTCGCCGTCACCAACCCCGACGGCAGCTCCAGCACCATCGCCCTGGCCCCGGCGGCGAGCCAGGAGTCGATCAAGGAGCTCGGCACCAACGGCGGCGGCATCCTCAACGCCAACTCCGCGCACCCGTTCGAAAACCCCAACGCCTGGACCAACCTGATCGAGCTGTTCCTGATCCTGGTGATCCCGGTCAGCCTGACCCGCGCGTTCGGCAAGCTGGTCGGCAAGCCGAAGCAGGGGTACGTCCTGCTCGGCGTGATGAGCCTGCTGTGGGCCGCGTCGCTGGCGATCATCTGGTTCTCCGAGGCCTACGCGAGCAACCCGGCCGCGCTCGCCGCCGGCGCGAGCATGGAAGGCAAGGAGCAGCGGTTCGGCATCGGGTTGACGTCGATCTTCGCCGACACCACCACGGGTACGTCGACCGGCGCGGTCAACGGCGCCCACGACAGTCTGTCCGGCCTCGGCGGCGGGGTACCGCTGCTGAACATGCTCTACGGCGAGATCTCGCCCGGCGGCGTCGGCACCGGCCTCTACGGGATCCTGGTCATGGCGATCATCGCGATGTTCCTGGCCGGCCTGATGGTCGGGCGCACGCCGGAGTACCTGGGCAAGAAACTCGGCAAGCGCGAGGTCACGGCCGCGGCGATCGCCATGCTCGCGATGCCGACCGTGGTGCTCCTCGGCTCCGGGATCGCGCTGCTGCTGCCGGGCACGGCGGGCGCGCTGGGCAACGGCGGCGCGCACGGCCTGTCGGAGATCCTCTACGGCTACGCGTCCACCGGCAACAACAACGGCAGCGCGTTCGGCGGCCTGACCGCGACGAGCGACTGGTTCCAGTCGTCGTTCGGCGTCGCCATGGCGATCGGCCGGTTCGTGCCGATCCTCGCCGTGCTCTGCCTGGCCGGTTCCCTGGCCGCCCAGCGCAAGGTGCCCGAGACCGCCGGCACCCTGCCCACCACCGGGCCGCTGTTCGCCACCATGCTCACCGGCACGGTGGTGCTCGTCGCGGCCCTCACCTTCATCCCGGCGCTCGCGCTCGGGCCCATCGCGGAGGCACTCGCATGACCGTCACCGAAGAACGACCTCAGGTGACTTCCCCCGAAAGCACGAGCCGGGTCGGCGCCGGGGTGTTCAGCCCGCGCCAGCTCTGGACGTCGCTGCCGGACGCGGTCCGCAAGCTCAACCCGAAGCACCAGCTCGGCAACCCGGTGATGTTCGTGGTGTGGGTGGGTTCCGCGCTCACCACGGTCTTCGCCATCACCGACCCGAGCGTGTTCACCATCCTGATCGCCGTGTGGCTGTGGTTCACGGTCCTGTTCGCGAACCTCGCCGAGGCCGTCGCCGAAGGGCGGGGCAAGGCACAGGCGGAATCCCTGCGGAAGTCGAAGAAGGAGACCGTCGCGCGCCGGCTCACCGACACCGGCGAAGAGCAGGTACCCGGGGTCGAGCTGAAGATCGGCGACCTGGTCGTCGTCGAGGCGGGCCAGGTGATCCCGGGCGACGGCGACGTCGTCGAGGGCATCGCGACCGTCGACGAGTCGGCCATCACCGGCGAGTCCGCCCCGGTCATCCGCGAGTCCGGCGGCGACCGGTCGGCCGTCACCGGCGGTACGACGGTGCTGAGCGACCGGATCGTCGTCAAGATCACCACCAAGCCGGGTGAGTCCTTTGTAGATCGAATGATCGCGTTGGTGGAAGGCGCCTCGCGGCAGAAGACGCCGAACGAGATCGCGCTGACCATCCTGCTCTCGACGCTCACGATCATCTTCCTGCTGGCCGTCGTGGCGCTGCAGCCGATGGCCCGCTACTCCGGGTCCGAGCAGTCGGTGATCGTGCTGACCGCGCTGCTGGTCTGCCTGATCCCGACGACGATCGGCGCGTTGCTGAGTGCCATCGGCATCGCGGGCATGGACCGGCTCGTGCAGCGCAACGTCCTCGCAACCAGCGGCCGCGCGGTCGAGGCCGCCGGTGACGTCTCGACGTTGCTGCTCGACAAGACCGGCACCATCACGTTCGGCAACCGCCGCGCCACCGAGCTGATCCCCGTGGGTGCGTCCACGATGGACGAACTCGCGCGCGCCGCCCGCCTGGCCAGCCTCGCGGACGAAACGCCCGAGGGTCGCAGCGTCGTCGAGCTGACCTCGGACCACGCGTCGCAAGACGGGCGGGGCGAGTTCGTCCCCTTCACCGCGCAGACGCGGATGAGCGGCCTCGACATCGGGAACCGGCGGATCCGCAAGGGCGCCGCGTCCGCGGTCCGCGCCTGGGTGCGCGAGAACGGCGGCGAGTTCCCCGACGAGACCGAGCGCGTGGTCGACGAGATCAGCGCCCAGGGCGGCACTCCGCTGGTGGTCGCCGAGAACACAACAGTGCGCGGCGTGATCCGGCTGTCCGACGTCGTGAAGCCGGGCATGAAGGAGCGCTTCAAGGAACTGCGCGCGATGGGCATCAAGACGGTGATGATCACCGGCGACAACCCGCTCACCGCCAAGGCCATCGCCGCGGACGCGGGCGTCGACGACTACCTCGCCGAGGCCAAGCCCGAAGACAAGATGGCGCTCATCAAGCAGGAGCAGGAGGGCGGGCGCCTGGTCGCGATGACCGGCGACGGCACCAACGACGCGCCCGCGCTCGCGCAGTCCGACGTCGGCGTCGCGATGAACACCGGCACGTCGGCCGCGAAGGAGGCCGGCAACATGGTCGACCTCGACAGCGACCCGACGAAGCTGATCGAGATCGTCGAGATCGGCAAGCAGCTGCTCATCACCCGCGGCGCGCTGACGACGTTCAGCGTCGCCAACGACCTCGCGAAGTACTTCGCGATCCTGCCCGCGATGTTCACCGGCATCTTCGCCCAGCTCGGCGCGCTGAACATCATGCACCTGGCCACGCCGAAGTCGGCGATCCTCAGTGCCGTCATCTTCAACGCGCTGATCATCGTCGTGCTGATCCCCTTGGCCCTGCGCGGCGTGCGGTACAAGCCGTCGTCGGCCTCGGCCCTGCTGCGCCGCAACCTGCTCGTCTACGGCCTCGGCGGGATCGTCAGCCCCTTCCTCGGGATCTGGCTGATCGACCTGCTCGTGCGCCTCATCCCTGGAATCGGGTGAACGTCGTGAACACTCTCGTCAAGCAGACCTGGGCCGGACTGCGCGTCCTCGTCGTGATGACGGTCCTGCTCGGGATCCTCTACCCCCTGGCGGTGTGGGCGATCGCCCGCATCCCCGGCCTGGAATCGAACGCCGAAGGATCGGTCGTCACGCAGAACGGCCAGCCGGTCGGGTCGTCGCTCATCGGTGTCGACCCGGTGCCGGCCGATCCGGCGCACGACCCGTGGTTCCACACCCGGCCTTCGGCGGTCGGCCCGGGCCTGCCGTCCGGCGCGTCCAACAAGGGCCCGTACAACGAAGATCTGGTGAAGGCGATCCAGGAACGGCGTGCTGCCATCGCCGCGCGCGAAGGCGTGTCACCCGACCAGGTGCCGCCGGACGCGGTGACGGCGTCGGGATCGGGCCTCGACCCGGCGATCAGCGTCGCCTACGCGGACCTCCAAGCCCAGCGCGTCGCGCGGATCACGGGCCTGCCGCTCGACCGGGTGAAGCAGCTGATCGAGCAAAACACGAGCGGGGCGGGAATCGGGGTCCCGGGCGTGCATGTGCTCCCGCTCAACTTGGCCGTGCGGGCCGCGGCCGGAGGGGCACACTGACAGCGTGACCAGTACGAAGAAGCCGCGCCGGGGGGAGCTGAGGATCTACCTCGGCGCGGCTCCGGGCGTCGGCAAGACCTTCGCCATGCTCGGCGAAGCGCGGCGGCGGCTCGACCGCGGCACCGACGTCGTCGTCGGCCTGGTCGAGACGCACGGCCGCGAGAAGACCGCGGTGCTGCTGGACGGCCTGGAGGTCGTCCCGCGGCGGCACGCCGGCCACCGCGGCCGCGACTTCGACGAGATGGACGTCGACGCCATCCTCGCCCGCGCGCCCGAGGTCGCCGTCGTCGACGAGCTCGCGCACACCAACGTGCCGGGTTCGCGCCACGCCAAGCGCTGGCAGGACGTCGAGGAACTGCTGGAAGCGGGGATCGACGTCCTGTCCACGGTCAACGTGCAGCACCTGCAGAGCCTCAACGACGTCGTCGAGCGGATCACCGGCGTCACCCAGCAGGAGACCGTGCCCGACGAGGTCGTCCGCCGCGCCGAACAGCTCGAGCTGGTCGACATCACGCCGGAAGCGCTGCGGCGGCGGCTCGCCCACGGCAACGTCTACCCGGCCGAGCGGATCGACGCCGCCCTCGGCAACTACTTCCGCCCCGGCAACCTCACCGCGCTGCGCGAGCTCGCCCTGCTCTGGGTGGCCGACCAGGTCGACGTCGCCCTGCAGCGCTACCGCGCCGAGCAGCGGATCACCGACACCTGGGAGGCGCGCGAACGCGTCGTCGTCTCCATCACCGGCGGCGCGGAGAGCGAGACGCTCATCCGCCGTGCCAGCCGGATCGCCACGCGGGCCGGCGCCGAGCTGCAGGTCGTGCACATCCTGCGCGGCGACGGCCTCTCCGGGCTCGGCCCGGCCGCGATCGCCCGCTGCCGGACGCTCGCCGAAGAGGTCGGCGCGACCTTCCACACCGTCGTCGGCGACGACGTCCCGACCGCGCTGCTGGACTTCGCCCGCGGCGTCAACGCGACCCAGCTGGTGATCGGTACTTCGCGACGTTCGCGCGTGGCGCGACTGTTCGACGAAGGCATCGGTGCCGGGGTCGTGCGGCAGTCCGGGTCGATCGACGTCCACATGGTCACCCACTCCGAGGCGGGCGGGCGCCTGCGGGCCCGGCTGAGCGCGAGTCCGCTCGGGCTCTCACGGCTGGTCGCGGGCTGGGTGCTCAGCGTCGTCCTGCCGGTGCTGGTCACCGTGGTCGGCTTCTTCATCCCGGCCGGGCTCGACTTCGCCACCGACGTCATTTCCTACGTGCTGGCGACGGTCGTCGTGGCGCTGGTCGGGGGCCTCGGCCCGGCGCTGATCGCGGCCGTGCTCGGCGCCGGGCTGCTGAACTTCTTCTTCACGCCGCCGCTGTACACGCTGACCGTGCACACCCCGCAGAACCTCGTGACGCTGATCGCGATGGTCGTGGTCGCGGTGCTCGTCGCGCTGGTCGTCGACCAGGCCGCGCGCCGGGCCACCCAGGCGGCCCGGGCGCGGATGGAAGCGGCGCTGCTCGCGTCCTACGCCCGGACCGTGCTGACCCACGCGAACCCGATCGAGCGGCTGCTGGAG
Source organism: Amycolatopsis sp. cmx-4-37 (assembly GCA_049998055.1). Classification (GTDB taxonomy): domain Bacteria; phylum Actinomycetota; class Actinomycetes; order Mycobacteriales; family Pseudonocardiaceae; genus Amycolatopsis. The sequence continues at coordinate 736,480 of JAEBEK010000002.1, forward strand.
AAGGTCCGGGAGAACTTCGCGCTGACGTCGGTGACTCTGCTGGAGAAGCAGGAGGGCGAATGGCGTGGCGTCGCGACCGCCGGGGAGCATCCGTGCGCCGACCCGGACGAGGCCGATGTCGACATCGCCGTCACCGCGGACGTGCACCTGACCCTGCGGGGGCGGGCGCTCCCGGCGGCCGACCGGCGGGTGCTGGAAGCCGTGGCCGGGCAGGCGTTGCTCGCCCTGCGCCAGCAGCGGTCGGCCGCCGCCGCGGCGCGGGCCGAGCGCAAGGCCGAGGCGACCGAGCTGCGCACGACGTTGCTTTCGGCCGTCGGGCACGACCTGCGGACGCCGCTGACGTCGATCAAGGCGTCGATCGGCAGCCTGCGCGCGCCGGACCTGCGGCTGTCCGAAGAGGACACGGCCGAGCTGATGGAGGCCATCGAACTGTCGGCCGACCGGCTGGCCGGGCTGATCGACAACCTCCTGGACTCCTCGCGGCTGGCCACCGGCGCGGTGCGGCCGCACCTGCGTCCGGTGGGGTACGACGAGATCGTCGCCCATGCTCTGTCCAATGTGGATTCGTCAGACGCGGTCGAGGTCGCGGTCGACGACCGGCTGCCGTCGGTGCTGGCCGATCCGGGCCTGCTCGAACGGGTGGTGGCGAACGTGCTGGACAACGCCCTGCGCCACGGCGGGGGCCGGGTGTCCGCGCGGGCGTCGGCGCACTCCGGGCACGTCGAGCTGCGCATCGTCGACCACGGCAAGGGGCTGCGCAAGGGGACCGCGGACTCGGCGTTCGCGCCGTTCCAGCGGCTCGGCGGCGACCGGGACACGGCACCCGGCGTCGGGCTCGGGCTGTCGGTGGCGAAGGGGTTCACCGAGGCGATGGGCGGCACGATCCGCGCCGAGGACACGCCGGGCGGCGGGCTCACGGTCGTGATCTCGTTGCCCGAACACAGCGTCACGTTCGAGGAGGCACGATGAACGACCCGGGTGCGACCGTGCTGGTGGTCGACGACGAGCCACAGATCGTGCGGGCGCTGCGGATCAACCTGAACGCCCGCGGCTACAAGGTGATCACCGCGCACGACGGCACGGCCGCGCTCAAGGCGGTGGCCGAGACCAAGCCGGACGTCGTGGTGCTCGACCTCGGGCTGCCGGACCTGGACGGCACGGAGGTGATCGCGGGCCTGCGCGGCTGGACGACGGTCCCGATCATCGTGCTGTCGGCGCGCGGCGACTCGGCCGACAAGGTCCAGGCCCTCGACGCCGGCGCGGACGACTACGTCACGAAGCCGTTCGGCATGGACGAGCTGCTGGCCCGGTTGCGGGCGGCGGTCCGCCGCTCGGCGGTGACGGGCGCGGACGACGTGGACGCGGTGGTGGAGACGTCGTCGTTCAGCGTGGACCTGGCCGCGAAGAAGGTCCGCCGCACCGACGGCGTCGAGGTCCACCTGACGAAGACGGAGTGGGGCGTGCTGGAGCTGCTGGTCCGCAACCGCGGCCGGCTGGTGGCGCAGAAGCAGCTGCTGCACGAGGTGTGGGGGCCGTCGTACGAGCGGGAGTCCCACTACCTGCGGGTGTACCTGGCCCAGCTGCGCCGCAAGCTGGAGCCGGAGCCGTCGCGGCCCCGGCACCTGCTCACCGAACCGGGCATGGGTTACCGCTTCGAGGTCTGAACCGCTGGGTACTCCCAAGGGCATGGACGGGACGAAGACGTGGCTGCTCGGCGGTGAGCGCATCCCGGCGGTGATCGTGCTGACGCTGGCCGTGGGAGCGACCTTCGGCGTGACCGGCTGGATCCTCACGGCCTTCGACGGCGACGCCGTCGGCTGGGCGAGGTGGCTGCGCGTCGCGGCCGCGGGCGCCGGGGTCGTGCTGACCGTCTACCTGTGGCGGCTGTTCGCGCACCGCCTGCGCCGCGACGGCTAACACCGACGCCAGGTCCGGCCAGCGCGCCCGGCCTGCGTCGCCGCGGAACTGCGCCCCAATGTGGCCTTCGGTGCGTCAGACGCAACCAAGGCGGCCTTCGGTGCGTCAGACGCAACCAAGGCCGCCTTGGGCGGTCGGATTCTTACTGCGCGTGCGTGGTGCTCCCGCTCGCGGTCGGGGTCGGCGACGGCGAACCCGCGCTGCTGGTCCCGCCCCCGGTCGTCGACGACGTCGTGGTCGTCGGGGGCGTCGTCGTGGGGTCCGGTGTTGTGGTCGGCGTCTTCGTCGGCGTCGACGGCGGAGTCGTTTTCGGAGTCGTCACCGGCGGGGGGTTGCCCGTGTCGTCGCGTGGCGGCGGGGGCGGGTCCGCGTGGGTGACCACCGTGGTCGTCGTCTTGCCGTCCGGGCTGATCGACACGACCGTGCTCGGCGCGGTCGAGGGCGTGGCCGTCGACTCCGACGTCGGCGCACCCGGCGTCGACGGGCCGGTGGACGACGGGGTGTTCGGTGCCGTCTGCAGGCCGGCCTGCGAGGTGCCCTGGCCGCCGGTGCCGCCGGTGCCGCCCGCGGTGGTGGCGGGGTCCGGGCCGGCGAGCTCGGCGACCGCGGCGAACGCGGTCGCGACCACCAGGCCGGCCACCCCGAGCACGACGTACCCGGTGCGGTTCGGTTTGCTGCTCTTCGGCGGGGCGGTGTCGATCCTGGTCACGTGCGAGCTCGAGGCGGACCCGTCGGGGCGGGGCATTGCAGGCTCCTCGGGGGTTCGGGAGAGGCGCGGTGTTCTCAAGGATGCAGCGAGGCCGTGAATCGATCACTGCTTCCCCGGGCGGAGGAACCCGGGAGGACGACCTCGGCGGCGAGGTTATCACCGTCGGTGCCCTATTCGCGCAGGTAGTGAGCCTGTGCGATCACTGTGCGCAGTCGAAGAGTCCGGAAAGGATGAAAGCTTGAGTGAGGAACAAACGAACACGCGATTGACGGCGTGGGTGCGCGGGCGTGTCCAAGGTGTCGGTTTTCGCTGGTGGACCCGCAGCCGGGCGCTCGAACTCGGGCTGGTCGGCAGTGCCCGCAACATGCCCGACGGGCGTGTCGAGGTCATAGCGGAGGGTGATCGAGACCACTGTGAGCGGTTGCTGGCCGCCCTGCGGTCCGGAGAATCACCCGGAAGTGTGGAGACCGTCGTCGAGCGCTGGTCCGACCCGAAAGGGGGACTCGGCGGCTTCCTCGAGCGGTAGCGGACACCTTGGTACTTCCGGGGCGGGTGTGACGAAGGAGGTTGCTGAGGCCGCTGCGGATGTGCTAAGGCGCGCCGATGAGGGGGCGCGTCCGGCGGTCCCCGGGAGCCCCCGGGTAGCCTGGGACGATTGAACCGCCAGTACCGGCAGCCAGAGGGGTCAGCACCCAGTGCACCTGAAAAGCCTGACGCTCAAGGGCTTCAAGTCCTTCGCCTCGGCCACCACGCTGCGCTTCGAGCCGGGCATCACCTGCGTGGTCGGGCCGAACGGCTCGGGCAAGTCCAACGTGCTGGACGCCCTGCGCTGGGTCATGGGCACCCAGGGCGCCAAGGACCTGCGCGGCGGCAAGATGGAGGACGTCATCTTCGCCGGCACCGCGGGCCGCGCCCCGCTCGGCCGCGCGGAGGTCACCCTCACCATCGACAACGCCGACGGCGCGCTCCCCATCGAGTACTCCGAGGTGTCGATCACCCGCCGGATGTTCCGCGACGGTGCGAGCGAGTACGAGATCAACGGCGACCGCTGCCGCCTGATGGACGTCCAGGAGCTGCTCTCGGACTCCGGCATCGGCCGCGAGATGCACGTCATCGTCGGGCAGGGCCAGCTCTCGGCGATCCTCGAATCCAAGCCCGAAGAGCGCCGCGCCTTCATCGAAGAGGCCGCCGGCGTCCTCAAGCACCGCAAGCGCAAGGAACAGACCCTGCGCAAGCTGGCCAACATGCAGGGCAACCTCGACCGCCTCGGCGACCTCACCACCGAGCTGCGCCGCCAGCTCAAGCCGCTGGGCAAGCAGGCCGAGATCGCCCGCCGGGCCCAGGCCGTCCAGTCCGAGCTGCGCGACTCCCGCCTGCGCCTGCTCGCCGACGACCTCGTCACCCAGCGCGGCGCGATCACCCGCGACGAGGCCGACGAGAAGACCGCCCGCGCGCGCCGCGCCGAGGTCGAGCAGACCCTCGAGATCGTCTCCGCCGAGGAAGCCGAGCTGGAGTCGTCGCTGGCCGAGGACGCGCCGCTGCTGCAGACCGCCCAGGAGACCTGGTACAAGCTCTCCGCGCTGGCCGAGCGCCTGCGCGGGACCGTCCGGCTCGCGATCGAACGGCAGCGCCACCTGTCGGCCGACGTCTCGACGTCGACCGGCGGCCGCGACCCCGAGGAGCTCCTCGAAGAAGCCGAGCGCGTCGCCGAGCAGGAAGAAGAGCTCAACGAGGCCGTCATGGAGGCCCGGGAGCTGCTGGCCCAGACCGTTCTGCGGCGCGAAGACCTCGAACAGCGCGTCCAGGCCGCCGAGCGCGCGCACTGGGCCGCCGTGCGCGCCATCGCCGACCGTCGTGAGGGCCTGGCCAAGCTGACCGGCCAGGTCGAGGCGCTGCGCAGCAAGAACGGCGCCACCTCCGACGAGATCGACCGCCTCAGCGTGTCTCTCGAAGAGGCCGCCGAACGCGCCGAGATCGCCGTTGAAGAGCTGGAGATGGCGAAGGCCGAGGGTGGCGCGGAGGAGTCCGACGACGCCGGCCTGATGGATCGCCACGACCGCGCGGTCGAGGCCAACAACGCGGCCAAGGCGCGCGTCGAAGAGCTGGTCAAGGCCGAACGCACCGCCGAGCGCGAGATCGCGTCGGAAAAGGCGCGCGTCGAGGCGCTGTCGATGGGCCTGCGGCGCAAGGACGGCGCGGGCGCGCTGCTCGGCGCGTCCCACGAGCTGCCGGGCCTGCTCGGCTCGGTCGCCGCGCTGCTGACCGTCGAGCCCGGCCACGAGGTGGCGCTGGCCGCGGCGCTTGGTCCGGTGGCCGACGCGGTCGCCGTCGCCGGCGGCGAAGACGCGTTGCGCGCCCTGAAGTACTTGAAGGACACCGACTCCGGGCGCGCGGGCATCCTGCTCGGCGGACCCGAGTCCACCGTGGACACGTACTCGTGGCCCGCGCTGCCGGAGGGCGCGCGCTGGGCTCGCGAGGTCGTCACGGCGCCGGCGCAGCTGCGGCCCGCCGTCGAGCAGGCCCTCGACAAGCTGGCCCTGGTCCGCGACCTCGACGCGGCCCGGCACCTGGTCGCGGTGCACCCGGACGTCCGGGTCGTCACGGCCGAGGGTGACGTCTTCGGATCCCGCTGGGCGATCGGGGGCTCCGGCAAGCGCGAGAGCGTCATCGAGGTCCAGGCCGCCGTCGACGAGGCGGGAGAGCGGCTGCGCACGGCCGAACGCTCGCTGGAGCGCTACGCGGCCGAGCTGGAAGGCGCCCGCGCCGAGCAGCAAGCGCGGCGCGAAGAGGTCTCCCAGGCCAAGGACGCCCTCGGCGAGGCCAAGGTCCGCAAGGCCCGCTCGTCGGAGCGGCTCAGCCGGCTGCAGCAGGCGGCCCGCCAGGCCCAGGCCGAGGTCGAACGCTTCAGCGGCCAGCGCGCGAAGGTCGAGCAGAGCCGTGAGCAGGCCCTGGCCCAGCTCGCCGAGCTGGAGGAACGGCTCGCCGCCGTCGCCGAGCAGCCCGTCGAGGACGACCCGGACACCGCCGAGCGCGACGCCGCCGTCGAAGAGCTGGCCGTCGTCCGGCAGGAGGAGATGGAGGCGCGGCTCGCGCAGCGCACCGCCGAAGAGCGCGCCCGCGGCATCGCCGGCAAGGCCGAAGGGCTCCGCCGCGCCGCGCACGCCGAGCAGCAGGCCCGCGAACGCGCCGAACGCGCCGCCGCGAACCGCAAGCGCGGCGCCGAGATCGCCAACGCCGTCGTCAACGGCGGCGAGATCGCCCTCGAGCGCATCGAGCACTCCGTCCAGCGCGCGGCCACCGAGCGCGACCAGGTCCAGTCCCGCCGCCAGAGCCGCGAGGCCGCGCTGACCGGCGTCCGCGCCAAGGTCCGCGAGCTGACCGGCGAGCTGGAGAAGCTGACCGACGCCGTCCACCGCGACGAGGTGCAGCGCGCCGAGCAGCGGCTGCGGCTGGAGACCCTGGAAGCCAAGATCGCCGAGGACTTCGGCATCGGCCTCACGGATCTGGTGCAGGAGTACGGCCCGGACGTCCCGGTCCCGCCGAGCGCGGGCGAGATGGCCGAGTACGAAGCGGCGAAGGACCGCGGCGAGGACGTCACCCCGCCGCCGCCGATGCCCTACGACCGCGACACGCAAGCCCGCCGCGCCAGGCGCGCCGAGAAGGACCTTTCCCTGCTGGGCAAGGTGAACCCCCTGGCCCTGGAGGAGTTCGCGGCGCTGGAGGAGCGGTACAAGTTCCTCTCCACGCAGCTGGAGGACCTCAAGGACACGCGCAAGGACCTCGAGGCGGTCATCAAGCAGGTCGACGAGAAGATCCTCGAGGTCTTCGCCGGGGCCTACGCGGACGTGGCCCGCGAGTTCGAGACGGTGTTCAGCGTGCTCTTCCCGGGCGGCGAAGGCCGGATGGTCCTGACCGAGCCGGACGACCTGCTCAGCACCGGCGTCGACGTCGAAGCGCGCCCGCCGGGCAAGAAGGTGAAGCGGCTTTCGCTGCTGTCCGGTGGCGAGAAGTCGCTGGTCGCGGTCGGCATGCTGGTCGCGATCTTCCGCGCGCGGCCCTCACCCTTCTACGTCATGGACGAGGTGGAAGCGGCGCTCGACGACACCAACATGCGCCGGCTGATCGGGCTGCTGGAGCAGCTGCGCGACTCGTCGCAGCTGATCATCATCACCCACCAGAAGCCGACCATGGAGATCGCCGACGCGCTCTACGGCGTGAGCATGCAGGGCGACGGCATCACGAAGGTGATTTCGCAGCGCCTGCGCACGGCCGAGGACGAGCCGGTCCCGGTCGGCTGACCCGGTTCACATCTCGTCTTCGCGCGGCGCGCGGCGCTCTTCGCCTCGCACGCGCGGCTCGTAGGTGCCGAGGTCGTTGCCGATGTGGGTGGCGTCGTCGATCCGCGGCCGGCGCCCCCGCGGCGTCATCATGCCGCGTTTGACGCCTCGCTTGCGGTCGGACCGGTCCATGACCAGCGCGATGGCGAGCACGACGACGAGGACCACGCCGATGCCGATGAAGAACCCCATGTGAGACCCCCTCTCCCGCTCCCAGGTTACGGGAGCGGGAGAGCCACCACATCCGCTTATCCGGCGACCCAGAAGGCGTAGTCGGCCGTGTAGCGGACCGCCGTCTGCGCGCCATCGGTGCAGGCTCCCGCCGGCGCGACCCCGCCGCGTGTGTTCAGCCGCTGGACGTACGTCACCTTCCCGAAGACGCCGTCACCGCTGTTCAGGTTGGCCTTGAGCAGCAGCTGCGGGATCGCGTCCGGCTGCGGCGAGTTCGCCACCGCCGCCGCGCCGACCGTGCTGCCGTCCACGATGGACGTCCAGACCGGGCCCTTGCTGTGCAGCGCCACCGGCTTGCCGTGTCTGGACAGCACCGCCGCGGGCTGGAGCAGCGTCCACGCGCCGGTGGTGCAGCCGTAGATCTGCACGCCCTCGGCCGCGTACGTCGCCAGCGCGTGGTTGCCGGCCGGGACCTTGATCACGTCCGGCACCTTCGGGGCCGCCGGGCTGGCCGAAGCCGTCGCCGCGCCGCCGAGCACCAGGGCGCCGACCGCGAGCGCCACCGTCATCCGTTTCATGAACCCACCTTCGATTCCTCCCGCCGCTTCCCGGCGGGCTCCCGCAAACCGACACGGGCGCCCGCCGGAAACGGTTCAGAAGGATCAGGCGGCGGGCACCTCTTCCGCTTCACCGACAGCGTTGGCCTCGGCCGCCTTCGGGTCCGGCGTCCGGTGGCGCAGCGCGAGCAACCCGCCCACGACCAGCGTGATCACCACGCCCAGCAGCGTGTACCAGGGGTAGGCGAGAGCCACGCGATCCCCGGCCGCCTTGCTGAAGTCGATCCCGATCAGCCCCCCGGTCTTCGCGCTGAACTTCACCCCGAGGATCACGAACGCCATCACCACGACCGTGGCGACGAACGCGATGATCGCGTCCAGCTGCCGGGCCTTCTTGATCAGCAGGCCGAGCAGGAACGACCCGAGCAGCGCGCCGTAGGTGTACCCGGTGATGGCCAGGCCCAGCTCGATCACCGAGTTCTTCGTGGTGGAGAACAGCGACGCGAAGAGGGCGAACACGACCGCCCAGATCAGCGTCCACATGCGACCGTGCTGCAGCAGCTTCGAATCCTCCGGCGAGCGCTTGGTGAACCGCTGGTAGAGGTCGGCCACGGTCGACGTCGAAAGCGCGTTGAGCGCCGAGGCCAGCGCACCCATGGTCGAGGCCAGGACACCCGCGATGAGCAGGCCCGAGACGCCGACCGGCAGGTCGTCGATGATGAACCGCGAGAACACGTCGTCCGGGCTCTGCAGGCCGAGCTGCGCGACCGACTTGCGGCCGTTGAACACCCACAGCATCGCCCCGACCAGCAGGAACAGCGCGAACTGGATGGTGACGATGATGCCGCTGCCGATGAGCGCCTTCTGGCCGTCGCGCAGGCTGCGCGTGGCCATCAGCCGCTGGGCGATCAGCTGGTCGGCGCCGTGCGACGCCATGGACAGCGCCGCGCCGCCGAGCACCGCGGTCACGAAGGCGTACGGGCTGGTGAGCAGGTTCTTCGTGAAGTCGACGAGCATGAACTTGCCGTCGTCGGAAGCCTGGCTCATCCAGTCGCCCGGCAGCTTGTTCAGCAGCACGATCGCCGCCACCGCCGCGCCGCCGAGGTACAGCGTGAGCTGGATGACGTCGACCCAGACGACCGCCTTGATGCCGCCGATGTAGGCGTAGATCAACGTCAGCGCGGTCAGGATCACCACGATCACCCAGTAGGCCAGGTGGATGTTGTAGTGCCCGAGGATCACCTTGATCGGGATCGCGCCGGCGAACAGGCGGACCCCCTCGGCGAGCAGCCGGGTGATCACGAACGTCACCGACGCGGTGCCCTGCAGCCCGGAGCCGAACCGCTTGCCCAGGAACGCGTACGCGCTCACGAGGTTGCCCTTGAAGTACCGCGGCAACAACACGAACGCGGCGATCGTCCGGCCGATGATGTAGCCGAAAGCCAGCTGCAAGAACAGGAAGGCGTTGCCGAAGACCAGCCCGGGTGTGCTGATCACGGTCAGCGTCGAGGTTTCCGTGGCCACCACGGACAGCATCACCGCACCCCACGGGAGGCTGCGCTCGCCGACGAAGTAGTCGGCCGCCGACCGTTGTTTCCGGCCGACGAGCACGCCTATCAGCGGCATCGCCGCCAGGTAGACCACGATGATGGCGAGGTCAACACCGCGCATGGACTTCTCCTACTGTCATTACTGTCATCCGGCCTTCTCCGCGACTCGCAACCGCGTCACGGTGCCCCCCAGCGGGGCGGGAAGGTTCAGGGGCCCGGCGCCCGGGACGAGCGCGCCGAGCAGGCGCGGCCCGCGGGCACCGGTCGCGGACGGCACCGTACCGGGTACGCCGCACCAGGTGAGCCAGCCGAGCAGCGCGGTGAGGTACGCCTCCTTGCCGGCGCCGGGCAGGCCGAGGTCGTCGCTGGTCTTCAGCACCGTGCCGGGCAGGTTCCGGGCCAGCGCCGTCATCACGGCCGGGTTCGCGACACCGCCGCCGGAGGCCACGACCGTCGTGACGTCGTGGCGCCGGCACTCGTCGGCGACGGTCACCGCGGTGAACTCGGTCAGCGTCGCCAGCAGGTCGCCGTCGTCGACCGGCGGGAGCCCGGCGAGGGCGGCGTCGAGGTAGGGCGCGTGGAAGTACTCCTTGCCGGTGGACTTCGGCGGCGCGGCGGCGAAGTACGGGTCGGCGAGCAGCCGGGCGAGCAGGTCGGAGCGCACCGACCCGCCGAGCGCGAGCCGGCCGTCGACGTCGCGGTGCCGCCCGGTGACGCGGTGGGCCGCGAGGTCGAGCAGCGCGTTGGCGGGTCCGGTGTCGTAGGCGATCGCCGGCTCGCCGTCGGCGACGACGGTGATGTTCGCGATCCCGCCGAGGTTGAGCGCGGCGACCGGGCGGCCGGAGTCCTCGGCCAGGCCGCGCAGCCACAGCTGGTCGAACGTGCTCGCCAGGGGCGCTCCGTGGCCGCCCGCGGCGACGTCGCGGGCCCGCAGGTCGGCCACCACCGGCAGGCCGGTGCGCTCGGCGATCCAGGCGGGCTGGCCGAGCTGCAGCGTGCCGCGGACGTGCCCGTCCTCGACCCAGTGGAACGCCGTCTGACCCAGCGAGGCGACGACGTCCGCACGGCCGCCGGCCAGCTCGTCGGCGCCGCGCGCGGCGGCGTCGGCGAACGCCTGGCCGACGCCGGTGTCGAGCCGCGTCAGCTCGCCGGCGGTGCAGGGGTTCGGCGGCAACGCGGCGAGCAGGCCTTCGCGCAGCGGTTCCGGGTAGGGGACGTCGAGCTCGCCGAGCGGCGTCAGGACGACGGTGCCGTCTTCGGCGTGCAGGTCGGCGGCGGCCACGTCGATGCCGTCGAGCGACGTGCCCGAAATCAGCCCGATCACCCGGAAGCCGTGGCTCGCGCTTTTCCCCATCCGGAGGGGTTTAGTGCAGGGTTCGGAGCGGCGCAACCCCGCGCGGTGAAGTCTTGGCCCAATCGGGATCTACGTCGTTACGAATTGCCTGTGCGGACGGGGTGTCCGCGCCGGTGCGGTGCGGATGAAAGGATGGGCGGGTGTCGAACACCTGGTTCCTGTTCGTAGTCCTCGCCGTCGTCGTGCTGGTCGCCCTCCTGGTGACCGGCCTGCTCGTCGCGCGCAAGCGCCGGATCACCCTGGACGCCCAGCGCGAGGTCGAGGAGAAACCGAAGGGCGGCTCCTACGCGGCCAGCGGGGGCATCGCCCTCGCGCCCGGCGGGACCGCTGAAGCTCCCGAAGCCGAGCACCCCGTCGAGGACCGGCCGGAGACCGACGGCCAGCCCGCGGTCGGCGACGACGCGGCGGTGCCGCGCGACTCGGCGCAGCGCACGGTCCGCGACGTCAAGCTGCCCGACGAGCCCGCCGCCCCCGTCGTCGAAGAGATCGACCCCGCGACCGGCCGCCTGGAGCGGCTGCGCGGCCGGCTGTCGAAGTCCCGGTCGGTGTTCGGGACCAGCCTGCTCGGCCTGCTCGGCGCCGGCGACCTCGACGAGGACTCCTGGCAGGACGTCGAAGACACGCTGCTGATGGCCGACCTCGGTGCGGCCACCACGACCCAGATCGTCGAGCGGCTGCGCGACGAGCTGTCCCGCCGCGCGATCCGGTCGTCGGCCGAGGCGCGCGAGGTGCTGCACGAGGTGCTGACGGCCCAGCTGTCCACCGACAGCGAGCGCGCGGTGCGGGCGCTGCCGCACATCGTCGACGGCAAGAAGCAGCCCGCGGTGGTGCTGGTGGCCGGCGTCAACGGCACGGGCAAGACGACGACCACGGGCAAGCTCGCCCGCGTCCTGGTGGCCCAGGACAAGACGGTGGTCCTGGGCGCGGCGGACACGTTCCGCGCGGCGGCGGCCGACCAGCTCCAGACGTGGGGCGAGCGCGTGGGCGCGGAGGTCGTGCGCGGCAAGGAGGGCGCGGACCCGGCGGCGGTGGCGTTCGACGCGGTCAAGCGCGGCGTGGACACGGGCGTGGACGCGGTGCTGGTCGACACGGCGGGCCGGCTGCACACGAAGACGGGCCTGATGGACGAGCTGGGCAAGGTCAAGCGCGTCGTGGAGAAGCAGGCGAAGGTCGACGAGGTCCTGCTGGTGCTGGACGCGACGACGGGTCAGAACGGCCTGATGCAGGCCCGGGTGTTCGCCGAGGTAATCGACGTGACCGGGATCGTCCTGACGAAGCTGGACGGCACCGCCAAGGGCGGCATCGTGTTCCAGGTCCAGCGCGAGCTGGGGGTCCCGGTGAAGCTGGTCGGGCTCGGCGAGGGCCCGGACGACCTGGCACCGTTCGAGCCGGGTGCCTTCGTGGACGCCCTGCTCGGCTAGAGCTTGAAGAGCGGCGTCCCGTCCACCTTGCGCAGGCCCAGCTGCAGCAGCACCGGTGCGGTCGGGCGGCTCGCCGGGATGAGACAGGGAGACGTCCGGCGAGCGGCCACGGTCAGCCGCGACCAGCCGATGCCCTGCAGGGTGCGCCGGCGCGGGTCGACCACCATCGCCGCGCCGAAGTAGTCACCACCCGGGACCGCGATGCGGGCGGTGTTCCCCAGGACGACCGAGAACACGGTGCCCGTGCGGCTGCCGGCTTCCTGCAGCGTCAGGATCACCGGCGTGCGCCCCTTCGCGGTGGCGTGGTGCCGCACGGTGATTTCGACGGTTCCCGCCGCTGTCTTGGGCGGGCGCGGCCAGGTGGGTGGCGGCGGGCTGCCGTCGAGCGCGCGGTCGACCAGGCGGTCCAGCAGGTTCGAAGCGGCACCCTGCGCGAGCCAGGTCAGGCTGCCGGTGTGGGTGTCCATGCGGCCTCCGGCGAAAATCGGATGACGGGCGGCCGCGCGCCGGCGCAGAATCCGGGGATGCCCGGTTGACGCGCTTTCGCTCGTGCCCCTCCTCGTAACAGACGTCCCAAAGCCGTCATTCGCTACGAGAGAGGACCATCATGACTGTCATCACCGGCGAACGGGTGCGTCTGCGCCCGATCGTCGCAACGGACCGCACCCGGCTGCGCGAGATCCTGGCCACCCCGGAGGTCGCCTGCTGGTGGGGCGACCCGGACACGGAGACCGAAGGCCTGTACACCGTCGAGGACGGGTACACGTGCTACGTCATCGAATTCGACGGCGTGGTCGCCGGGATGATCCAGAGTTGCGAGGAGCTGGATCCCCAGTACCGCCACGCGGGCATCGACATCTCGGTGCACCCGGACTTCCACGGCCGCGGCATCGGCACGGACGCGCTGCGAGCCCTGGCCCGGCACCTGCTGGAGAGCGGCCACCACCGCCTGACGATCGACCCGGCGGCGTCGAACGAGACGGCGATCCGGGTGTACACGAAGGTGGGATTCCGCCCGGTCGGGGTGATGCGCAACTACGAGCGCGCTCCGGACGGCACCTGGCACGACGGCCTGTTGATGGACCTGCTGAAGGGGGAGCTGATCTGAGCGGTCAGTCCTTGTCGATGACCTGCTGAAGGAGCTGAGCGATCCGATCCATGCTGACGTTGATCTTGGTGAACCCGCTGTCGACCTTGGCTTCCAGCGTGCCGACCCGGTCATCGACACTGCCGAGCTTGGTCTCGACACTGCCGAGCTTGGTCTCGACGCGGTCGAGCCGCTGGCCTTGTTCGACCTGCGTTTCGCGCACCGCGTTCAGCACCTTGGTGTGGCCGTTCAAGGTCTGCTTGAACTCGGAGACGTCGCGGTCCGCCGTGCCGGCGAGTATGCGAGCGGCTGCGGCGTCCTGCCGGGTGTACCGCGCCTGTTCCTCCAACGCGGTCACGCGGGCTTCGAGATCTTCGAGGCTTGCCATGCCGGGTACTTTACCGGCGGGGTCAGAGCCCTCGTCCTCGAGGTCACTTTCAGTCACAATATATCACCTAAAGTCACACTGATAGTGGTGCCTGGGACAGGCTAGCTCCCAGCGCGTCCGCCACCCGCTGCACCGCCGGGGCGATGTGCGCTACCGCCTCGGCGGTCAGCCGCCCGGACGGCCCGGACACCGAAACCGCCGCGGGCACCGGCGCGCCCGGTACCGCCACCGCGACGCACCGCACGCCCAGCTCCTGCTCGGCCTCGTCCAGCGCATACCCCTGCGAAGCGATCCGCGAAAGCTCCACCGCCAAAGCATCCGCATCCGTGAACGTGTGCTCGGTATAAGCCGGCATGCCCGTCCGCGAAAGCAACGAGCGCACGTCGGACGACGGCAGGTGCGCCAGCATCGCCTTGCCCACTCCGGTGCCGTGCGGCAGCAGCCGCCGGCCGACCTCGGTGAACATCCGCATCGAGTGCTTCGAGGGCACCTGGGCCACGTACACGACTTCGTCGCGCTCCAGGACCGCCAGGTTCGCCGTCTCGCCGACCTCCTCGACCAGCTCCGCCAGCAGCGGCCGCGCCCACGCGCCGAACTGCATGCTCGCGTTCTCGCCGAGCCGGATCAGGCGCGCGCCCAGCGCGTAGCGGCGGTTCGTGTTCTGCCGGACGTATCCCAGGTCGACCAGGGTGCGGATGAGCCGGTGGATCGTCGGCATCGGCAGGCCGGACAGCGTCGCGAGCTCCGACAGGCTGGCTTCGCCGCCGGTGTCCGCGAGGTGTTCCAGCAGCTCGAAGGCGCGCTGCAGGGACTGGACGCCGCCGTCGCGTCCGTTCTTCTCCGCTGCCACCGGTGGTTCTCCTTACGTCTGCGTTGAGGTTCCGCTATGCAGAAACTATAGTCCGACTGGTAGAAAACCGTAGGGCCGTTATCCAAAGATCCGAACCTTCGAGGTGTTTTCCCATGTCTTCTGAAGTCCAGGTGCTGGGCGATCCGGTCGAGCGCGGCGACGAGATCCTCACCCCGGAGGCGCTCGACTTCCTCGCCGGGCTGCACGACGCGTTCGCCGGCCGGCGCGACGAGCTCCTCCAAGCGCGGAGCAAGCGTCGCGAGGAGGCCCGCACCACGGGCCGGCTCGACTTCCTGCCGGAGACGAAGGAGATCCGCGAGGGCGACTGGCAGGTCGCCGGCGCCCCGCCCGCGCTGCGCGACCGCCGCGTCGAGATCACCGGGCCGACCAGCCGCAAGATGACCATCAACGCGCTCAACTCCGGCGCGAAGGTGTGGCTCGCCGACCTCGAGGACGCCAACACGCCGCACTGGGCGAACGTCGTGTCCGGCCAGGTCAACCTGTACGACGCCGTCCGCGAGACGATCTCGCTGGAGAGCGGCGGAAAGAGCTACGCGCTCAAGGATGACGTCGAGCACGCCACGATCGTGGTCCGTCCGCGCGGCTGGCACCTGCCCGAGCGCGGCCTGTCCTTCGGCGGCCGCGAAGCCGTCGGCGCGCTCGTGGACTTCGGTCTGTACTTCTTCCACAACGCGGCCGAGCTGCTGAAGCGCGGCAAGGGCCCGTACTTCTACTTGCCGAAGATGGAGAGCCACCTCGAAGCGCGGCTCTGGAACGACGTCTTCACCCACTCGGAGAAGACGCTGGGCATCGAGCACGGCACCGTCCGCGCGACCGTGCTGATCGAGACCATCCCGGCCGCGTTCGAGATGGAGGAGATCCTCTACGAGCTGCGCGAGCACGCGTCGGGTCTCAACGCCGGCCGCTGGGACTACCTGTTCAGCGTGATCAAGTACTTCCGCGACGCGGGCGAGAAGTTCGTGCTGCCGGACCGCAACTCCGTCACCATGACCGCGCCGTTCATGCGCGCCTACACCGAGCTGCTGGTGCGCACCTGCCACAAGCGCGGCGCGTTCGCGATCGGTGGCATGGCCGCGTTCATCCCGAGCAAGGACCCCGAGGTCAACCAGGGCGCCTTCGACAAGGTCCACGCGGACAAGTCCCGCGAGGCCGGCGACGGCTTCGACGGCTCGTGGGTCGCCCACCCGGGCATGGTCGAGCTCTGCCAGGAGGAGTTCGACAAGGTCCTCGGCGACGAGCCGAACCAGCTCGGCCGCACCCGCGACGAGGTAAGCGTCACCGCCGACCAGCTGCTCGACGTCGCCTCGACGCCGGGCGGCGCGACGGCGGCCGGCCTGCGCGCCGCGGTCGACGTCGGTGTCCGCTACATCGCGTCCTGGCTGAGCGGCAACGGCGCGGCGGCCATCCACAACCTGATGGAGGACGCGGCGACGGCGGAGATCTCGCGGTCGCAGATCTGGCAGTGGGTCAAGAACGGGACCACGTTGGACACCGGCGACGTCGTGACGAAGGAGCTGGTGCGCGGGGTGCTGGCGGACGTGCGCGGCGAGCTCGCCCGGGAGCTGCCCGCCGACCGGCTGCTGCCGGCCATCGAGCTGTTCGAGCAGGTCGCGCTGGCCGACGAGTTCCCGGACTTCCTGACGCTGCCCGCCTACGAGCGGATCAAGTAGTGCGTCTTCCCGAGGACGTCTACGACGCCGCCGACGCGCGCTTGGCCGAGGCCGACGCGCGCGTCGCGGCGTCGTACCCGGGGGAGCGGCCGGGGCGCCGGCCGGTGCACACCGTGTACGTTCCGGCGTCGCGGTACCGCACCCGCCTGGTCGCCGACTGGGGCAAGCAGGCGATGCGCGTCTTCATCGAGCACGCCGAGCTCCTCGGGGTCGACGACGACGTCTACGAACGCGTCCGCGCGAAGCTGCTGACCGAGCCGATCGAGGACTTGCGGATCGACTTCGAGGACGGCTTCGGCCGCGTGCCCGACGACGTCGAGGACGCGGCCGCGCGGGCGGCGGGCCAGACCCTGGCCACCACCGGCGGCACGCCGTTCTGCGGCATCCGCTTCAAGAGCTTCGAAGCGGCGACGCGCCGGCGCGGCATCCGCACCCTGGACCTGTTCCTGGGTGCGCTGCTCGAGAACGGTCCCTTACCGTCCGGATTCGTCGTCACGCTGCCGAAGGTGACGGCGGTCGAGCAGGTGGCGGTGGCCGCGGATGTCCTGCAGCGCTTGGAATCCGCGTACGGGCTGGCCGAAGGAACGCTGCGGTTCGAGGTCCAGATCGAGACGGCTCAGTCCATTGTGGACCTCGACGGGACCCTGTCGGTGGCGCGGATCGTGCAGGCCGCGGCGGGCCGCTGTTCGGGGCTGCACTACGGGACGTACGACTACAGCGCGGGCCTGGGCATCGCGGCGGCCTACCAGAGCATGGAACACCCGGCGGCGGACCTGGCCAAGGGCCTGATGCAGGTCGCGGCGGCGGGCACCGGCGTCCGGCTGTCCGACGGCTCGACCAACAAGCTCCCGATCGGCGACGCGCTCCCGGACGCGTGGGCCGAGCACCTCCGCCTGGTCCGCCGATCGCTGGAACGCGGCTTCTACCAGGGTTGGGACCTGCACTCCCACCAGTTGCCGACGCGTTTCGCGGCGACGTACACGTTCTACCGCGAAGGGTTCACGGCGGCGGTGGAGAGGTTGCGGGCGTACGCGGACAAGCAAGCCGGGGGAGTCCTGGACGAGCCGGCGACGGCGCAGGCCTTGGCGGTGTACCTGCTGCGCGGCCTCGACTGCGGTGCGCTGGACGAGGGTGAGCTGCCGTTCGGGCGGCCGGAGCTGGAGAAGTACGCGCTGCGGCTCGCGTGAGGGTCGTGAGTGTGAAACAGGGTTCTAACCCTGTTTCACACTCACGACCCTGGGGCGTGGAGCCGGGCGCGGTCGGCGGCCTCGCGGCCCGCGTCCCAGCCCTCGTGGCTGCGCACGGTCACCGATTTGCTGACCACCGCGGGGAAGAGCGTGGTGAAGGCCGACTCCACCGCCAGGTCGTGCGACGCCAGCACCGGCAGCAGCCGGTCCGGGTCCGGCGACTCCGCGATGGTCGCTTCGGCGGCCTGTTCGAGGCGCTCGCCGATCCGGGTCGCGTAGGAGACGAGGAACGACTTCCGGAACGCCCGGTCCCGGCCGGCCGGGTCGGCGATCATCGCCCGCGTCGCCTGGACCAGCAGGGACGTGGTCAGCAGCGCGACGGCGTCCAGGTCGTCCTCGTCGCCGACCACGGTGACGAAGTCCCAGCGCGAGTCGAAGACGGCCCGGCAGCGGTTCGCCTTCGCGACCACGTGGACCAGCAGCGACTTCGCGTCGACGTACGGGGTGTCGAGCCAGATCCGGCGGGACGCGGGCAGCTCGGGCCCGGCTTCGACCAGCACCCGGTCGAGGGCGTGCCGCGTCATGAGCTCCTGCGCCTTCGCCGAAAGGGCTTCGGCCTCCTCCGGGAACGAGCTCGATTCGGCTTTCGCCAGCAGCGCGCGCACGCGGCTCAGCTTCTTCTCGTCCACGGTGTGGCGGGGCGGTGTCGCGGTTCCCGGCGGGACGAGGGCCGGCAAGGTCATCAGGAAGCCCAGGGCTTCGATGACGGAGGTCAGCGCCTCGGCCGGGGTCAGGATGTGCTTCGCCGCCCACTGCGTCAGGTGCGGCTCGGACTCCGTCCACGGTCCGGCGTGCGCGGCCAGGGTGTCGAGCGCGTAGGACCGGGCGAACTCGTCGACCCGTCGCCGGGCCGCCTGGTCGACGTCCTCGGGCAGCCAGCCGCCCCGGCGGACCCGCGCGATCACGTGCTGCCCGGCCAGCCGCGCCCCTTCGGCCGCCTCGGCCGGCAGTTCGAGGCCCGGCACCAGCTGGTCCGCCCGTGCCGCGCCGCGGACGCCTCGCGCGGTCTCGGAGGCGGCGGCCAGCAGAGCGTCACGGAATTCTTCGCCGGTCCGCGGCCGAGGGATCTCTTCGGCCGGAACGCGTCGCTTCTGCTTGCCCACGAGGCGAGTGTGCCGCAGCCCGGTCACCTTCCCGGCGGCCGCCCCGTCGGGAAGGCATGCACACCGCCGTCGTCATCACCGTGATCGTCCTGAACGCCGGAATCGGCCTCGCCGACCTGGTCCGGGCCCCGTTCGTCCTGGCCACGTCGAAAGCCGTCGACGTCCCGCCGAGCTGGCTCCCCGTGCTGGGCACCCTCAAGCTGGCCGGCGCCGCGGGCCTGCTCCTCGGCCTGCTCGGCGTGGCGGCCCTCGGCGTCGCCGCGGCGATCGGCCTGGTCCTCTTCTACGTCGGCGCCATCGTCGCGCACGTCAAAGCCCGCAAGCTCGCCACCGGCGCCGCCCCGCTGCTGTTCCTCGGGCTGGCCGCGGCGACGCTGCTCTAACGCAGCCGCGGAAGGGCGTCCCGCGCGAAGTGGCTCAACGTCCGCAGGTCGTCGGCGAACCGCTCGCGGTGCTCCGGGGGCAACGGCCGGAAGAACAGCTGCTCGATGTTCTCGACGTGCAGCCGGCTCGCCCGCACCGTGGTCTCTTCGCCCAGCGAAGTCAGCCGCACGAGCTGGACGCGCCGGTCGCGCGGGGACGCCGTCCGCGTCACCAGGCCGAGTGATTCCATCCGGTCGACGAGCCGGGTCGCCCCACCCGTCGTGAGGACCTGCTCCTGCGCGATCGAGCGCATGGTCAACCCGCCGGTACCGGCGCGGGCCACGATCAGCAGCACCTCGTACATCAGGTGCGTGATCCCGCATTCGCGCTCGAGGGCCCGCCCGAGCAGGTACTCGAGCCGGTTCGCCGCGCCCTGCAGCCGCCCGAAGGCCAGCACGCGCGGGTCGTACCCCGCCTGCCGGGCCGAAGTGATTTCGGGTTCCACGCCGCCCATCATCCAGCTTGGTCGCCGGCGCGCAACGCGAGGTAGACGTCGAGCTGGTCGGTGAACTCGGTCAGGTCCGCGCCGAGCAGCTCGCCCGCGCGGCCGATGCGGTAGCGCAGCGTGTTGACGTGGACGTGCAGCGCCTTCGCCGCCCGCGTCGGCGAGCCCGAGCACTCCAGGAAGACCCGCACCGTGTGCACCAGGTCCGTGTGCTGCTCGGCGTCGTAGTCGAGCAACGGCCCGAGCACCCGGCGGCGAAGGGCCGCGCGCAGCCCGTCCGGGGCGCCGGCCACCAGCAGCTGGTGCACGTCGACCTCGCCGGCCGCAACCACCGAGACGTGGCCCGGGCGCCGGGCGGCCACCTCCAGCGCGTACCGGGCCGATTCCCACGCCTCGGCGCGGGATCCGGGATCGCTGACCCCGCAAGAAATGCGCTTGGCCCGTAGCAGTGGTTCCACAGTGGACAGTTCGGCCGGAGAGGGTTGCCGGGCGGTCGCCGCGAAGGAAGTGTCCCCGGTGGACTCGAGCAGGAGCCCGTCCGGCAGCAGCTCCCGCAGGACGTCCCGGCTTTCGTCGCTGCCTTCGGTCCGCAATGCGACGACGCGCGCTTCGGCGGGCAACTCGGCTTCGGGGGCGGCCGTCCGCGCCCGGGTGACGCCGACGAGCCCGGCGAGCTCTTCGGCCAGTTCCGCCTGCGCGGTGCTCAGCGGCCCGCCGACGGCGATCAGCCACGGCACGGCGTGGCGTCCCTCGACCGGGACCACGGTCAGCGACCCGGGCTCCTTGGCCGCGTACCGGCGGACGACGTCCGGGGCCGGCACCGGCAGCGGGGAAGCCCCGGCGACCACCCGGCCGAGGCCCGACAGCACCCAGCACGGCAGCCCGAGCTCCGCCGACGCGCTCTCGAGCAACGTCTCCACGGGCGCGTCGGCGGCGGCCTGCAAACGTTTGCGCGCACTTTCGGACGCGGCCGCGAGCGCCAGCACCACCTGCTCGGTGATCACCGAGAACGACAGGTCGGCGGGCACTTCCAGCAGCGGGATCCGGTGCCGGTCGCAGGCCTCGACGACGTCGCTGGGGATACCGCCGGAATCGGCGCCCGAGGCGGCCAGCGCCGCGGCGCCCGCCCGGGCCAGCGCGGCCACGAACGGCTCGGCGTCGCCCGGGCGCCGCCACCAGAGCAGACCGGAAAGCACCAGCTCACCGGCCGAAAGGTACCGCCCGGGGTCGGGCAGCTCCGTGACGTAGATGCGCGTCACGGGCCGGTCGAGCAGGTCGGCCCCGGCCCGCGGGCGCAGCCGCAGCCCCGGCAGGTCCAGCAGAGTTTTCACGGTCGTCATGAGGGTTGTAGGAAAGCACAAACGCCCCGGGTTTCGCTCCTGTGCGTTTCATGGTCGGTGCCGTTGCCGCCCGCTCCCGGTTGGGCGTCTACTGGTCTATCGCCCTCATCCGGCGAAGGAGCACCTCTTTTAAGGAGAACCAGTGGAGTTCCTGCGTCCCGAGACGCTCGCCGAGGCCCTGGCTCTCAAGGCCGAGCGGCCGGACGCCGTGCCGATCGCCGGCGGCACCGACGTCATGGTCGAGCTGAACTTCGACCACCGGCGTCCCGAAGCCCTGCTGGACCTGACCCGGGTCCCCGAGCTGTCGGAGTGGTCCACTGTGGACCACTCGGGCGGCACGATCCGGCTCGGCGCCGGCGTCCCGTACACCCGCGTCATCGCTGAGCTGGGTGAATCCGTCCCCGCCCTGGCCATGGCGTCGCGCACGGTCGGGTCGCCGCAGATCCGCAACCGCGGCACCGTCGGCGGCAACCTCGGCGCCGCGTCGCCCGCCGGCGACACCCACCCGGTGCTGCTGGCCCTGGACGCGCGGATCGAGGCGGCCTCCGTCCGGGGGACCCGGCTCCTCCGCGCGGAGGAGTTCTACGTCGGCGTGAAACGGCACGCCCTCGACCCGGACGAGCTGATCACCGCCGTCCACCTGCCCGCGCACGCCGGGCCGCAGCAGTTCGCCAAGGTCGGGACGCGCAACGCGATGGTCATCGCGGTCTGCTCGTTCGCGCTCGCCTTGCGAAACGGCGAGGTCGGCGCGGCCATCGGCTCCGCCGCGCCCACTCCGCGCCGGGCGAAAGCAGCCGAGGAGTTCCTCGCCGCCAAGCTGCCGTGGGGCTCGTCCGACGCGTTGCCGGCCTCCCTGAAGCGCCGCTTCGGCGAACTGGTGGCCGAAGCGACGTCGCCGATCGACGACGTCCGGGGCAGTGCCGCGTATCGGCAGCACGCGCTGGCGGTGCTCGCGCGGCGTACGTTGACCTGGGCTTGGGACGACCACCGGACGGGGGAGCGCGCATGCGCCTGAATGTCAGGATCAACGGCGAGCAACGGCAGGCGGACGACGTCTGGGAAGGCGAAAGCCTGCTCTACGTGCTGCGGGAGCGGCTCGGCCTGCCGGGCTCGAAGAACGCCTGTGAGCAGGGCGAATGCGGCTCCTGCACGGTCTACCTCGACGACGTCCCGGTGTGCGCCTGCCTGGTCGCGGCCGGGCAGGCCGAGGGCCGCGTGGTCCGCACGGTCGAGGGGCTGGCCGACGGCGACGCGCTCGACCCCGTCCAGCAGTCCTTTGTGGACCAGGGCGCGGTCCAGTGCGGGTTCTGCACGCCGGGCCTGGTCGTCGCCGCGCACGACCTGCTGAACCGGGTGCCCGATCCGTCCGACGAGGAGATCCGCGAAGCACTGGCCGGCAACCTGTGCCGCTGCACCGGCTACGAAAAGATCCTCGACGCGGTGCGCGCGGTGGCGAAGGGCCCTCTCGGAAAGGACACAGTCGCGTGAGGACACTCATCACCGGCGGGGCGATCGCCACGGTCAGCGGCGCGGAGTACGCCAACGGGCACGTCGTCATCGAGAACGACCGGATCGCCGAAGTCGGCGAAGGCATCTACACGGGCGAGTTCGACGAGCGGGTCGACGCGTCGGGCTGCCTGGTCACGCCCGGCCTGATCAACACCCACCACCACCTCTACCAGTGGGCCACCCGCGGGATGGCCGCCGACCACACGCTCTTCGAGTGGCTGGTCGCGCTGTACCCGGTCTGGGGCCGGCTCGACGCGGAGATCACGCACGCCGCGGGCACGGCCGGGATGGCCCGGCTCGCCTTGACCGGGTGCACGACCGTCGCCGACCACCACTACGTCTTCCCGCGCGACGGCGGCGACCAGGTCGCGGCGCTGGCCGCGGCCCGGCAGCGGATCGGCGTCCGGCTGCACGTCGTGCGCGGGTCGATGGACCGCGGCGAGTCCGACGGCGGGCTGCCGCCGGACAACCTCGTCGAGTCGACCGAAGAGGCGCTGACCGGCACCGAAGCGGCGATCGACCGCTTCCACGACGCCGCCCCGGAAGCGCACCTGCAGATCGCCGCGGGCCCGTGTTCGCCGTTCTCGGTCACCGAGCGGCTGATGTCCGGCGCGGCCGAGCTGGCTCGCCACAAGGGCGTCCGCCTGCACACCCACCTCGCCGAGACCCTCGACGAGGAGAAGCAGTGCCTGGCCGAGGTCGGCTGCACGCCCGCCGAGTACGCCGACAAGCTCGGCTGGCTCGCCGACGACGTCTGGCTCGCGCACACCGTGCACCTCGCGCCCGACGCGATCCGGCGCTTCGGCGCGACCGGCACCGGCTCCGCGCACTGCCCGACGTCCAACGGCCGCCTCGGCTCCGGCATCGCCCCGGTCCGCGACCTGCTCGACGCGGGCGTGGCGGTCGGCCTCGGGGTCGACGGGGCCGCGTCCAGCGAGTCCGGCGGCCTCGCCGAGGAGCTGCACCAGGCGTTGCTGCAGGCCCGCCAGCGCGGCGGGCCGCGCGGGCTGACCACGCGTGAGGCGTTGTGGATGGGCACGATGGGCGGCGCCCGCTGCCTCGGCCGGGCCGGCGACCTCGGATCGATCGAACCCGGCAAGCTCGCCGACCTCGCCGTCTGGGACCTGACCGGCCTGAACCACGCCGGGATCACCGACCCGGTCGCGGCGCTGGTGCTCGGCACCACGCCGCCGGTGCGCCGGCTGTTCGTCGGCGGCAGGGCCGTCGTGGAGGACGGCACGCTGCGGGAGGCGGACGAGTCCCGGATCGCCCGCGAGCTGGCGTCGGCGAGCGCCCGGTTGAGGGAGGACCGATGACCACCGCTTCCGTCAGCACGCAGACGGTCAACGGCGTCGGCACGTCGCCGCAGCGCCCCGACGGCATCGTCAAGGTGCGCGGCGAGTTCGCGTACTCCTCGGACCTGTGGCACGAGGACATGGTGTGGGGCGTGACCCTGCGCAGCCCGCACCCGTACGCGCGGATCACGGCGATCGACATCACCGACGCGCTGACCGTGCCCGGCGTCTACGCGGTGCTGACGCACGAGGACGTCCCCGGCGTCAACCGGTACGGCCTGGAGCACTCCGATCAGCCGGTCCTCGCGTCCGACGTCGTGCGGTACCAAGGGGAGCCGGTCGCCTTGGTCGCGGCCGACCACCCGGAGACCGCGCGTCGCGCGATGAAGCGGATCGTCGTTTCCTACGAAGAGCTTTCCCCGGTGACGGACTCCGAAGCGGCTGTCGCGGGCGAAGGGCCTTCGCTGCACTCCGGTGGGAACGTCGTGCGGCACGTCAAGATCCGTCGCGGCCCGCAGGACTTGGCCGCCGACGTGGTCGTCTCGGGGGTGTACGAGGTCGGCATGCAGGACCAGGCGTTCCTCGGCCCGGAGTCGGGACTCGCGGTGCCGGACACCGAAGGCGGCGTCGACCTGTACGTCGCGACGCAGTGGCTGCACGTCGACCAGCAGCAGATCGTCGCCGCGCTGGGTCTGCCGGTGGAGAAGGTGCGGCTGACCCTCGGCGGCGTCGGCGGCGCGTTCGGCGGGCGCGAGGACCTGTCGATGCAGGTGCACGCGTGCCTCCTCGCGCTGCACACCGGCAAGCCGGTGAAGATGGTCTACAACCGCGAAGAGTCCTTCTACGGACACGTCCACCGGCACCCGGCGAAGATGTACTACGAGCACGGCGCCACGCGCGACGGCCGTCTCGTGTACGTGCGGACGCGGCTGTTCCTGGACGGTGGCGCCTACGCGTCTTCGACGGGCGCGGTCGTGGCGAACGCGGCCACGCTCGGCGTCGGACCGTATGCAGTCGACAGTATTTCGGTCGACTGCTGGGGTGTGTATACAAACAACCCGCCGTGCGGCGCGATGCGCGGCTTCGGCGCGGTGCAGGCGGCCTTCGGTTACGAGTCGCAGATGGACAAGCTCGCGGTCGCCTGTGGACTGGATCCTGTCGACATCCGCGTTCGCAACGCCATGAGCGAGGGCGACCTGATGCCGACCGGCCAGGTCGTCGACTCCGCCGCTCCCGTCGCGGAGCTGCTGGGGCTGGTGCGGGACAAGCCGATGCCGCCGGCACGGCCGTTCGACCTGCGGCACATGCCGGGCGGCGTCTCGAACACGACGCACGGCGAAGGTGTCGTCCGCGGCGTCGGGTACGCCGTCGGGATCAAGAACGTCTGCTTCTCCGAGGGCTTCGACGACTACTCGACGGCCCGGGTGCGCCTGCAGCTGGTCGGCGGCGAACCGGCGGCGACCGTGCACACCGCGGCCTGCGAGGTCGGCCAGGGGCTCGTGACGATCATGCAGCAGATCGTGCGGACCGAGCTGGGCGTCGACCAGGTCACGGTGCTGCCGATGGACACCTCGATCGGCAACGGCGGCTCGACGTCGGCGTCACGGCAGTCGTACGTCACCGGCGGTGCGGTGCAGGCCGCCTGCGCGGCGGTGCGGGCGCGGCTGCTGTCCCGGTTCGACCAGCGGGTGCGCGTGGTGGGCGGCAAGCTCGTCGCGGCCGACGGCCAGGTGCTCGCCGACCTGGTGGACGTCCTCGGCGACGACGTCTACGACGAAACCGTGGAGTGGCGGCACCGGCCGACCACCCCGCTCGATCCGGAGACCGGGCAGGGCACCGCGCACGTGCAGTACGCGTTCGCCGCGCACCGGGCGGTCGTGGACGTCGACACCGAGCTGGGCCTGGTCAAGGTGGTCGCGCTGGACTGCGCCCAGGACGTCGGCAAGGCGCTGAACCCGCAAGCGGTGCTCGGCCAGATCCAGGGCGGTTCCGCGCAGGGGCTCGGGCTCGCGGTGATGGAGGAGATCCAGACCTCCGGCGGGAAGATCCGGAACCCCTCCTTCACCGACTACCTGATCCCGACGGTGCTGGACATGCCGCCGATGAGCATCGACGTCCTGGAGAACGCCGACCCGCACGCGCCGTACGGCCTGCGTGGGGTGGGCGAGCCGCCGACGATCTCGTCGACCCCGGCGATCGTGGCGGCGATCCGCGCCGCGACCGGGCTCGCGCTCCCGCGCGTCCCGGTGCGGCCGGAGCACCTCACGGGGACTTGAGCTGCCAGTTCTGGTTCGCGTCGTCGTTGCAGCCCCAGAGTTCGAGCTGGACGCCGTTGACGTTGCCGGCGGGCTTGTCGCCGCCGGTGACGTCGACGCAGAGGCCCGACTGCGTGCCGGTGATCGACCCGTCGGCGTTGAGCTTGAACTGCTGGTTCGTGCCGCCGTGGCAGGTCCAGACGATGAGCTTCGTCCCGGCCGCGGTCCCGCCGTCGTTCGCGTCGAGGCAGAGGCCGTTGGCCTTCAGCTCACCGGCGCTCGTGAACGTCCAGGACTGGTTCGGTCCGCCGTCGCAGTCCCAGATGTCTACCTTGGTGCCGGGGGTCGTGACGTTGCCGTTGATGTCGATGCAGCGTGACGACGACGCGCCCTGCAGCGCTTGGGCGGTGCCGATGCTGCTGCCGCTCGCATTGGCTTTCACGCGGTAGATGACGGTGCTGTGCGACGGGACGTTCGCGCTGATCGTGCCGGTGCTGGTGGTCAGTTCCTTCGACCACAAGTTGGTCAGCCGGTAGTTCGCCGCGGCGGGCAGCCCGGCCGCGGCGGCCGTCGTGGAGACGGTCTTGGTCGTGCCGTTCTCGTTGAACAGCACGACGGCGACGTCGCCGTTTTGGAGCGGCTTCTTCAGGACGTCGACGCCGTTTCCGGTGGCGATGCGGGTCGCCTGCTTGCCGAGCGGGTCCTGGTCGACGGCGATGACGTCCGAGTTGAGGTAGGTCGAGAAGGTGGCGACGCTGGCGCTGCGGAGGTCGGCGCCCGCGATCAGGGGCGCGGCCATCGCGGCCCAGAGCGTGAAGTGGGCGCGGTCCTCCTGGAAGTCCATGCCGTCGCCGACCTCGAGCATGTCCGGGTCGTTCCAGGCGCCGGGCTTCGCGGCGGAGGCGAGGCCGACGTTCTGGCGGTAGATCGAGTCGATGCTGCCCCAGTTGTTGGTGATGTCGCCGGTGGTGCGCCACAGGTTGCCGACGTCGGGTGCCCAGGTGGACGGGCTGAAGTTCCCCCATTCGCAGATGCTGTAGGCGATCGGGCGGCCGGTGGCCTTGAGCGCGTCGCGCATCGCGGAGTAGCGGCGGACGTAGTCCTGCTGGGTTTCGCCGCCGGGGCTACCGCAGTTGTCGTACTTGAGGTAGTCGACGCCCCAGCTCGCGAAGCTGTTCGCGTCGGTCTGCTCGTGGCCGAGGCTGCCGGGGTAGTGCTGGCAGGTTTCGCTGCCGGCGCTCTCGTAGATCCCGAACTTCATCCCGCGCGCGTGGATGTAGTCACCGAGCGCCTTGAGACCGCTGGGGAACTTCGCGGGGTCGGCGACGAGGTTGCCGGCGGAGTCGCGGTTCTTGGTCATCCAGCAGTCGTCGAGGTTGACGTAGGTGTAGCCGCGGTCGCGCATCCCGGAGCTGACCATGAGGTCGGTGGTCTGCTTGACCAGGGTTTCGTTGATGTTGCACTCGAAGGTGTTCCAGGTGTTCCAGCCCATCGGCGGGGTTCTCGCGAGCCCGTTCTCCAGGGCGTCGGCGGGTGGGCTCACGAGCCCGGCGGCGGCGATGGCGGTGGCGAGGACGGCGAGGACTCGGCGCATGGCGGCTCCAACCGGACGACGGTGTAGGCAGGAGGACTAGACCACTCCGTAGCCTTGATGTCCGGTGCTGCGCGGTCAAGCGCCATTTTGAGTATTCTTGTTGGATTCCCGACTAAAGTTGCGTGTTTTCTTGAAGCAATCGCCGGGCGACGTCGACGGTCGCGGCCCCCGCGACGGCCATGGCCTCGGTGTCCCGCAGCGCGCGGCAGAGCACGAAGGCGCCTTCGAGGTTGTTGACGGCGGTGATGGTCAGGGTCCGGGCGGCGGTTTTCGTCAGCCCGAACCGGCCGAACTTCTCGGTCCCGGCGTCGATCCAGGCGGTGAAGACCTCGGCGGTGGCCTGCCGCAGCGGCTCGTTGGTGGCGGCGACCTCGAGGGCAACGGTCGCGATCGGGCAGCCTTCGACGTAGTCGGTGGCTTCGAGCGTCGCGATCCCGGCGGCGAAGAAGGCCTCGACACCGCTGACGAGATCGGGCGCGGGCGCGATGAAGAGGTCGAAGAGCTGGATGTAGGCGAGCCCGGAGGTCCGGATGACCTCCCGCCCGAGCTGCTCCTTGCCCCCGGGGAAGAAGTGGTAGAGCGACCCGAAGGGAGCATTCGCCTCGCTGACGATCTGTTTGAGCCCGGTGCCGCTGTAGCCGTTGCGCCGGAACAGTTCCGCGCCGGCGGCCATGATGCGTTCTTTGGTCCCTGCCACGGGCTCGAGGATACGCGCTCACTAGAGCGTTCTACCGACTCCAGCAGGTCACCGAGCCGAGGCCGGCTTGTCCACAGGGTCCCAGTGATGTGGACAAACCGGCGCCGACCACGGCTTTTCGCAGGTTCCGTCGGCCACCCCCGGTACACTGGGTGCGGGGCCGGACCCCCGGAGAGGGCGGGGGCTGCGTTGGGCCCGCGGCTCGGCGGCCACCCCCGGGCAATGTCGCTCCAGGGTGTAGGCGACGTTGTGAACGACTCTTTCCTGTCGTCCAGCGTCATGAACGACTCTTTCATGACATCTCGGCCCGGCGATCTTTGCCGTGCTCACCACGGGCCCGCGGGCACAGGTGCCAACCTGACCGCGACTGAGCCGGGCTCCTGCCCGATCGAAGGCGACGCTGCTACTGGATGTCCCAGGCCGGGCCCGGGTCCTCGGCGTCGTCGCGCAGGATTGTGCCCTCGATCAGCCCGTACGGCCGGTCCGCCGCGTAGAACACCTCGTTGTCGTTCTTCAGCCCGAACGGGCTCAGGTCCACCAGGAAGTGGTGCTTGTTCGGCAGCGACAGCCGCACCTCGGCCACCTCGGGCCGCGTCTCCAGTACGGCCGAGCCCATCGCGTACAGCGTCTGCTGCAGCGAAAGGCTGTGCTTCGTCGCGAAAGTCTCGAGCATCACGCGCCGGATCTCGCGGTGGCTTTCGGCCCAGTCGATGGTCTCGCCCTGGTAGCGCCACTTCGCCGTGACGGCCGTGGCGAGGATCCGGTCGTCGGTCTCGGCGAGCGTCGTGTACTGGTCGCGCGGGAAGCCGTGGAACTCCGAACCGGTCGACTTGAGCAGCGTCAGGCCGTCGATGCCGGACACGACCCACGCCCGGCCGTCCCGAATCGAGACGGCCGTGGTGCGCCGTTCGTCGCCCGAGCGGCTGAACGCGTGGTCGTGCGGCTCGCCGCCGACGGCGATCCGGTCCCAGCCGTGCTCGTCGACCTTGATCCGCGCGCCGGTGATGTTGCCTTGCGTGCCGGTGAAGTGCCGCGCCAGGCGCAGCGCGAAGTCCTCGATCTCGCCGACCGGCGCCTCCTTCGCGAAGGCGTACACGGTGTTCTTCTGCGTGTCGGTCGCGAGCACGCCCGCGTTGTCGCCGGTGAGGTGCGTCGCGGCGAGCTCGCCGCGCAGCGACGTCGACACGGTGAGGTCCTTCAGGTGGTGCACGGGGCCGTCGCGGCGCACCGTCACCAGGCGGACCTCCGCCTTGCCGTACTGGTTGGGGCCCAGGGTGATGGCCACGGTTCAGCTCCCTCGGTAGGTCGAATAGGCGAACGGGCTGAGCAGGAGCGGCACGTGGTGGTGCGCGGTGCCGTCGGCGATCCGGAAGGTGAGCGCCACCTCCGGGAAGAAGGCGTCCGGGCCCAGGTGGGCGCCGGTGTCGAAGACCAGGCGGTAGACGCCGGGGTCCAGGGTTTCGGGGCCGAGGTCGCGGATGCGGCCGTCGTCGTCGGTGCTCCCGTCGGCGATCGGCTTTCCCCCGGCGGTCTCGAACCGGACGGCGATCCCCCTCGCAGGGCGTCCGGTCGCCGTGTCGAGGACGTGGGTGGTCACGAGGCTCACGCGGTCACCGCTTTCGCGAGTCGGAGTTCGGCGATCTTGAGCAGTTCCCGCCCGGCGACGGCGAGTTCGGTCGCGGGGTCGTTGTCGAGCCGGTCGCGAAGGACCTTCAGCAGTTCGTCACCACTGCGACCGCTGGCGCAGACCAGGTAGACGTGCCCGAACTTGGCTTCGTACTCGGCGTTCGCGGCGCCGAATGCGGCGGCATTGTCCACACCGGACTGTTCACTCCGGGACCAGTCGCCCTCGGTGCCTTGCTGGTGCGGCTTTTCCCCGATCCGGGGGTGCGCGGCCATGGCCTGCCGGATCTCGTCGCTGCTCAACGGCAACTCGGCGGCGGCCTTCAGCGCGTCCAGGTCGGCGTAGGGCCGGCGTTCGAGCATCGCGTCCACCCAGCGGGGGACGGCGAGACAGGCGGTCAGCGCCGGACGCACGTCATCGGCGTCGGCGGCGTTGAAGTCGGTGAGGGTGAGCGGCACGGGGAACTCCTCGTGAGTGGCGTCCCGCTGACCGTACGTCGGCACCGGAGTTCCGTCAACATTTTGTTGAAACCGCTGGTCAGTCGGCCTCACGGTTGAGGTAGTTGTAGACGGTGAACCGCGTGACGCCCAGCGCGTCGGCCACCGAGGAGACGGATTTCCGCAGGCCGAAGGCGCCGCGTTCCCGCAGCAACCGGACGGCGCGCTGCTTGCCGGCCCGGTCGAGCTCGCCGAGCTTGGCGCCCACTTCGCGTTCGACATCGGCGATGAGCCGGGCGAGGGCGTCGGTCAGCTCGACCGGGGCGGCGGCGGGTGCGGGCTTCGCGCCGGCGGGCGCGTCGCTCTCCGGATCGGCCCGGCGCACCTGCAGAGTGACCTGCGTGGCGCCGCCGTCCAGCGCCGCCTTCGCGATCACCGGGAGGGCCTCGAAAAGCTCCTTCGCTTCGCCCCGTGCGAGCGTCCCGAGCGGCCCGAAGTCGGTCTCCAGTCCCGCTTCCGCGGCGGCGTTCCGTGCGGCGAGCGCGTGCTCGGGGGGCGAACCCTCGCCGTGGAACGGTTCGCTCGTGAACTCCGCTTCAAGCCGCACGAGGATGACCGTAACGCGCCGCGTCCCTCGTTGACGAGCGGCGCGCGCCGTGGTTACTGTCGTTGTGCGAAACCGTCTTTCCGTACTGTGAAATCGGCGGTGGTTCATTCCTCCCGGAGAAGGGTTTTCGGATGGAACTTGTGGTGCGCGCGGCCCGAGCCGTCACGGCCGAGGGCGAGGTTCCGGCGACCGTCGGCATCGACGGCGGCCGGATCGTCGCGGTCGAACCCGGCGGTGCCGCGCTGTCCGGCGATCGCGAGCTCGACCTGGGCGACGACGTCGTGCTGCTGCCGGGACTCGTCGACACGCACGTCCACGTCAACGATCCCGGCCGCGCCGAGTGGGAAGGCTTCGAGACGGCGACCCGCGCGGCCGCCGCGGGCGGGGTGACCACGATCGTGGACATGCCGCTCAACAGCCTGCCGCCGACGGTCGACGTCGCGGCGCTGGAGGTCAAGCGCAAGGCGGCGACCGGCCGCGTGCACGTCGACGTCGGTTTCTGGGGCGGTGCGATTCCCGGCAACGTCGGAGAACTGCGCGGCCTGCACGAGGCCGGCGTGTTCGGCTTCAAGTGCTTCCTGCTCCACTCGGGCGTCGACGAGTTCCCGCCGCTCGACCCGGCGGGACTCGACGAAGCGTTGCGGGAGCTGAGTTCTCTCGACGCGCTGATGATCGTCCACGCCGAGGACGCGCACGAGATCGACGAAGCACCCGAGCCGCACGGGGGTCGCTATGTCGACTTTCTGCATTCTCGGCCGCGCGCGGCCGAGAACCTCGCCATCACGCGCGTCATCGAGGCGGCCCGCCGCAACGACGCCCGCGCGCACATCCTGCACCTGTCCTCGGCGGAGGCCCTGCCGCTGGTCGCTTCGGCGCGCCGCGACGGGGTGGCGCTGACGGCCGAGACCTGCCCGCACTACCTCAGCTTCATCGCCGAGGAGATCCGCGACGGCGCGACGCAGTTCAAGTGCTGCCCGCCGATCCGGGAGGCGGCCAACCGCGAGCTGCTTTGGCAGGGGCTCGCCGACGGCGTGATCGACACCGTCGTCAGCGACCATTCGCCGTGCACACCGGAGCTGAAACGCTTCGACAGCGGCGATTTCGGGCTCGCGTGGGGCGGGATCTCGAGCTTGCAGCTGGGGCTGCCGGCGATCTGGACGCAGGCGCGCCAACGCGGGTTCGCGCTCACCGACGTCGTCCGCTGGATGGCCGAGCGCCCGGCCGCACAGGCCGGGATGCGCCGCAAGGGGCACCTCGCGGTGGGCTACGACGCCGACTTCTGCGTGTTCGCGCCGGAGGAAGCGTTCGTGGTCGACGTCGCGAAGCTGAAGCACCGCAACCCCGTCAGCGCGTACGACCGGCGGCCGCTCGCCGGCGTCGTGCGCTCGACCTGGTTGCGGGGCACCGAAATCACCGGCGACGAGCCACGCGGCGCGTTGCTGACCCGGGGGGACTGCTGAAATGGAGGCTGCCTTGTCCGACCGTCCTGAGTGGACCGAACTGCCCGACCTCGCGTCACGCCGCTTCGGCGGGACGGTGATGTGGGCGACCGACGAGCTGTTCGCCGAGAAGGAGAACCTGGTCAACCCGTGGACGCCGGCGCACCGCGCCGAGACGTTCGGCCCGAAGGGCCAGGTCTACGACGGCTGGGAGACCCGCCGCCACCGCGAGCCGGGTGACGACCAGGCCGTCGTGCGCCTCGGCCTGGCCGGCACGGTCACCGGCGTCGTCGTCGACACGGCGTTCTTCAAGGGCAACTACCCGCCGTTCGTCTCGGTCGAGGCGGTTTCGATACCGGGCTACCCGAGCGCGGCGGAGCTGTCGTCGGCGGACTGGGACGTCCTGGTCGACCGCGCTCCGGCGGCGGGGCACACGGAGAACTTCTACGCGGTCATCGGTTCACGCCGGTACACGCACGTGCGGCTGACCCAGCACCCAGACGGCGGAGTCGCCCGCCTGCGCGTGCACGGCGCGCCGATCCCGGACCCGGAGTTGCTGGATCCGGACGCGCTCGACCTGGCGGCCCTGGAGAACGGCGCCCTGGTCACGGGGTGCAGCAACAAGTTCTATTCGTCGCCGAACAACCTGCTTTCGCCCGGACTGGCGGCGCACCAGGCCGAGGGCTGGGAGACGGCCCGCCGCCGCGACGACGGCAACGACTGGGTGACCCTCCGCCTGGCCGGCGCGGGCATCGTCCGGTTCGCCGAGCTGGACACGAGCAACCTCAAGGGCAACGCGCCCGGCTGGGCATCGGTCAGCGGCCGCGACACGTACGGCGAGTGGGTCACGCTGTTGCCGAAGACCCGCTTGCAGCCGGACACCCGCCACCGGTTCGCGCTGAAGGAGGGCCAGGAGGTCACGGAGGCCCGCCTGGACATCTACCCGGACGGCGGGCTGGCCAGGCTGCGCCTGTTCGGCCGGCTCACCGAAGCGGGCCGGACGAACCTGAAGGCCCGCTTCGCCAAGACGAGGTGAGGCTACGCGAGCCGTCGGTCGTCTACTGATGCATCGACCGGCGGCTCGCGATCAGCCTGCTCGCCTGCGGCTTGCGCGATCAGCCCGCGTTCGGCCGGTTGAGGTAGGCGGAGGCCAGCGACAGCACGCAGGCGCAGCCGATGATGGCGCTCACCCACCACTCCAGCCCGGCCACGACGCTCCAGACGAAGGCCGCCGCCGCCAGCACGGCGACGAGGATGTTCCGGAACTGCAGCGGGGTCGGTTTGGCCATGCCACCAGCCTCTCACGGGCACGAGTCGAACGACTGCGCGCCTGGGAGGAGCCATCGTCGGGCGCGACCGCGCTGCCTGCGCTCGGGGGAGCCATCGTCGAGGGCGACCTCCCTGCCCGCGGTCCAGCCGGCGTCAGACCTCCGCGCGCTCTCCCGGTTCGAGCAGCACGAGCCGGTCGGTGAGGCCGGCTGCTGCGAACTCCTTCCGCAGCGCGTCCGGCCCTTCGCTGAAGTGCTGCCAGCCGCGAAAGTGCAGCGGCACCACCTTCGCCGCGCCGAGCACCTTCGCCGCTTCGGCGGCGTTCGCGCTGGTCAGCGTCAGGGGAGCGCCGTCGAAGAGCGCCGTCCGGGCGGCACCGGCGAACAGCACCGCGACGTCGACGGGGAACCGCGACGCGATCTCCCGCACCAGCTCGACCGACGCGTTGTCCCCGCTCACGTACACCGTCGGCAGGCCGTCGCCGCTCAGCACGAACCCGGTGACCTCGCCGGTCGTCGGCTCGGCACCCTCCGGCCCGTGCAGCGCCGGGACGGCGGTGACCGTCAGCGGTCCGACGCGCGTCTCCTCCCACGGCCGCAGGCCTCGCGCGGTCCCGCCCAGACGCTCGGCCCCGCTGGGCGTGACCAGCGTCAGCGGCACCGTCCCGAGGTAGGCGCGACCCCGGTCGTCCAGGTTGTCGGGGTGCTGGTCGTGCGACAGCAGCACGGCGTCCACCACGCCGACCGCCTCTTCGGTCAGCACCGACTCCTCGGTCTTGATCAGCACACGGCCGCCGATCGAGTGGTCACCGGGCGCGTCGAAGGTCGGGTCGGTGAGCAACCGGACGCCGCCCAGCTCCAGGAGTGCGGTCGGGCCGCCGGACAAGGTGATCCCCAGCTTCTCGGTCATACCCCGGCCAACGGCGGGAACGGAGGTTCTCTTCCCTAGGGCGCCGACTGCCTCCGTGAGCTGATCACGCCGGTGTTGAACCCGGCCAGGTGGAGCCCGCCCGCGAAGCGCGCGTGTTCGATCTTCACGCACCGGTTCATCACGACGTCCAGCCCGGCCTCCCGTGCCCGGTCGGCCACCGGTTCGTGCCACAACCCGAGCTGCAGCCACAGCGTCCGCGCGCCGGCGTCGATCACCTCTTCGGCCACCTGAGGCAGGTCGTCGTGCTTCCGGAACACGCTGACCAGATCCGGGTCTCCCGGTACGTCCTTGAGCGAGGCGTACACCGGTTTCCCGAACAGCGTGTCCAGCCGCGGGTTGACGAAGTTGACCTCATAGCGCGTCGACGAGAGCAGGTACGTCGCGACGAAGTAGCTGGGCCGCGCCGGGTTGGCGGACGCACCGACCAGCGTCACCGACTTCGTCCGGCCGAGGATCGCCCGCCGCTCGACGGCTCCCACCGCATGCGTCATCCGGCCACCGCCTTCCCGAGGGCCTGGTCGAGGTCCCAGAGGATGTCGTCGACGTCCTCCAGGCCGATCGACAGCCGGATCAGATCGGGCCCGACACCCGCGGCCGCGAGCTGATCCTCCGACAGTTGCGCGTGCGTGGTCGACGCCGGGTGGATCACGAGCGTCCGCGCGTCTCCGACGTTCGCCAGGTGCGAGAGCAGCTCCACCGACTCGACGAACTTCTCGCCCGCCGCGCGGCCGCCGTCGATGCCGAACGAGAACACCGCGCCCGGCCCGGCGGGCAGGTACTTCTTCGCCAGGTCGTGGTGTGGGTGGGCGGGTAGCCCGGCGTACGACACCCATGCCACCCGCGGGTCCGCTTCGAGGTACTCGGCGACCGCTTGGGCGTTGGCCACGTGCGCGTCCATCCGCTGCGGGAGCGTCTCGACCCCTTGCAACAGCAGGAAAGCCGAGTGCGGCGACAGAACCGCGCCGATGTCCCGCAGCTGCTCGGCGCGCAGCCGGGTGCAGAACGCGTATTCGCCGAAGTTCTCCCAGTACCTCAGGCCGCCGTAGCTCTCCACGGTCTCGGTCATCCGCGGGAACTTCCCGTTGCCCCAGTCGAACTTCCCGGACTCGACGACGACCCCGCCGAGCGTCGTCCCGTGACCGCCGAGGAACTTCGTCGCCGAGTGCAGCACGATGTCGGCGCCGTGCTCGATCGGGCGGCACAGGTACGGCGTCGCCAGCGTCGCGTCCACCACCAGCGGAATGTCGTGGGCGTGGGCGAGATCCGCCAGCGCCGCGAGGTCGGCGATGCCGCCACGGGGGTTGCCGATCACCTCCGTGTAGAGCAGCCGGGTCCGGTCGGTGATCGCGGCCGCGTAGTCGTCGATGCCGCCGCCGACGAACGTCGTCTCCACGCCGAACCGCCTGAGCGTGCCGGTCAGCTGGGTGACCGTGCCGCCGTAGAGGCCGCTCGCCGACACGATGTGGTCGCCCGCTTCGGTGAGCGCGCTGAAGGTGAGGAACTCCGCGGCCTGCCCGCTGGCGGTGGCGACGCCGCCGATGGCACCTTCGAGACTGGCGATCCGCTCCTCGAACGCGGCCACGGTCGGGTTCCCGATGCGGCTGTAGATGTTGCCGTATTTCTGCAGCGCGAAGAGGTTCGCAGCGTCGGCGGCGTCTTCGAAGACGAAGCTCGTGGTCTGGTAGATCGGCACGGCCCGCGCGCCGGTCGCCGGATCGGGAGTTCCGCCCGCGTGCAGTGCTCGGGTGCGGAAGCCCCAGGTGCGTTCACTCATCGGTTCTCACCGTAACCGTCCTCCCCGTCGGATGGCCACGCCTCTCAGGTGGTGGGCGGGACCATTTCGTGCTGCCGAGAGTAGCACGTTTTGAAATTCCGTGCGCTACACTCGAAAGCATGAAATGTGCCGCCTGTGGCAAGCCGCTGCCACCTCGGCGTGGAGCTGGCCGAAATCGCCAGTACTGCGACGCCACCTGCCGGAGCGCCGCCCGCCGGCAGCGGACGCACGTAAAGAATGACTTGACAAAACCGCCGCGTCAATCCACTCTTGACGTCGTGCCGGAAGGACCCTTGGCCGCGGTCGGCGAGGCGTTGCGGAAAGTCCGTGACGCCGAAGCGACACTGCGGGGCGCCGTGGACGCGGCCAGGGCGGCCGGGCACACCTGGCAGGAGCTCGGCGACCTGCTGGGCACCAGCCGGCAGGCCGCCTTCCAGCGGTTCGGCCGGCCGGTCGACCCGGCGACGGGAGCGTCCATGGCGGAGCTGAAGCTGCCCGACGCGATCCACCGCGCCGAGGGGCTCGTGGCGGAGCTCGTCGGCTGTCAGTGGCACGAAGTGCGCCGGGACTTCGACGACCGCATGCAGGCCGCGGTCGGCGAGGACGAGCTGCGGCTGGCCTGGGCCCAGGTGGCCGGATCGGTCGGGCAGTACGAGGGGATGGGGGAGCCGTATGCGCGGTCCACGGGCGACTACACGGTCGTCCACATGCCGCTCGCGTTCGAGGCCGGCGAGCGGACCGTGCTGGTGACCTATCGAGAAGACGGCCAGGTGGCCGGGCTGTGGATCCAGCCGCCCGAACAGTAACCGATGACCAAGGGGGAACCATGGAAGCGCAGGGGGAACGATGAAGACAGCGATAGCCGGCGTGGTCGCGGTCCTGGTGCCACTGGTGGCACCGGCCGCTCAGGCCACCGAAGTGCCGACGGCGGCGGACCAGCTCGAGTGGGTGGTCGATGCCACCGGGCGCGTCCCGGTGTCCGACGCCGAGGTAGGTGAGCACATCGCGCAGGTCCTGCTGACCGCCGTGGGTGGTACGGCGGGCGTCAACGGCGCGCTCGCGCAGCTCGGCCCGATCGAGCTGAAACGGATCGTCACGGAGACCCCGGACCACGTCGCGGCCGCGGTCCACGGGCCCGCCGACGACTACCTGCTCGACCTGCACGTGGATCAGGCCGGGCTGGTCGACGGGCTCAAGGCGAGCCCGGACGACCCGGTCCCGGCGTCCTGGCCGGAGGTCGACGCGCAGCTCGCGGGGCTGGGGGCCCGGGTGTCGTTCGGCGCGTCGGAGATCCTCCCGGACGGGCGCTGCCGGGACGTGCACGGCGTGCGCGAGGACGTGCAGCGGCCACTCGGCTCGGCCTTCAAGCTCTACGTCCTGGGCGCGCTCGGCAAGGCGGTCGCCGAGCACAAGGCGTCCTGGAGCGAGCAGCTGGCGATCCGCGACGACTGGAAGAGCCTGCCGTCCGGGGTGCTGCAGAACGAGCCGGCCGGTACCCGGCTTCCCCTGTCCGAGTACGCGGACAAGATGATCTCGATCAGCGACAACACGGCGACCGACCACCTGATCCACCGGCTCGGCCGGGACGCCGTGCAACGGCAGGTCACCGCGTTCGGCAACCAGCGGCCGTCGGCGAACAACCCGTTCCTGACCACGAAGGCGATGTTCGAGCTCAAGGCCACGCAGTACCCGGCTCGCGCGGATGCCTACCTGGCGCTGCCACGCTGGGCGCGTCCCGCGGCCGTGGCCGGGCTGGAACGCCTCCCGCTCACCGGTCTCCAAGGCTGGCAGGCGCCCGAGAAGATCGACGACATCGAGTGGTTCGGTTCGCCGGGTGACATCTGCCGCGCGTTCTCCGGACTGCAGAAGGAGAACCAGCCGGAGATCGGGCACGCGCTGTCGCTGAACGACGGTGGCCTGGGACTCGACCGGGCGAAGTTCCCGGAGGTCTGGTTCAAGGGCGGCAGCGAACCCGGCGTGCTGACCTTGAACTACCGGGCGCGCACCGCGGACGGTCGTTCGCTGGTCACCAGCGTCATGGTGTCGGACCCGGTCGCGCCGCTGAACGAAAACCACGTCGCGGCACGGGGAATCGCCGTCGCCAAGGGTGCGGTGGCGCTTCTCGCGGCTACGCTTCGTCCGTGACAGTGCGGTGGAGCCTGACGATGGACTGCGCGGATCCCCGCGCGCTGGCGAGGTTCTGGGCGGTGGCCCTCGGCTACATCGAGCGGCCGCCGCCCGCCGGGTTCGCCACCTGGGAGGCCTGGTTCGCGCACCAGGGCGTGCCCGAGGAGGAATGGGGCGACGGCGCCTTCCTGAGCGATCCGGAAGGCGTGCTGCCGAGCCTGAGCTTGCTCAAGGTGCCCGAGGGCAAGGTCGCCAAGAACCGCCTCCACCTGGACGTCCAGGCCGGCGGCGGCCGGCAGGTTCCGTGGGACACGCGCTGGGAGCGGGTCGTCGAAACGGTCGCGCGGCTCACCGCGGCGGGCGCGACGGTGGTGCGGCAGGACGAACTGGACGGCCGCCCGGACCACATCGTGATGGCGGATCCGGAGGGCAACGAGTTCTGCGTGCTCTGAGCTGTCGATCCGGGTGTCCTGAGTTCGTGTAGGAGGTGGATCCGGATCGAAGGAGCGCTCATGAGTTTCACTGCCGAAGAGATCGACTACCTGCGTTCGCAGCCGCTCGCCCGGGTGGCGACGCTCGGGGTGGGGGAGCAGCCGGACGTCGTTCCGCTCGCGTTCGAGTTCGACGGCAACCACTTCTGGGTCGGTGGCGTCGGCGCGGCGGTGGCGGCGACCCGCAAGTTCCGGAACGTCGCCGCCGGCCGCCGGAAGGTCGCCCTGGTGGTGGACGACCTGGTGTCGCTGCAGCCGTTCACCGCCCGCGCGATCCGCGTGTACGGCGACGCGGACGAGCCCGTGGAACGGGCCGGGCTGGTCGGGCCGGGGCTCTACTCCCGGATCATCCCGCGGGTTTCGTGGAGTTGGAACATGGCGGGCGAGCCCGTAGGTGAAACGTGGTACGAGCCGAGGAGGGTGGTTCATCGGTAGCTGATCGATTCGCGGTGCGGTCCGCCGGATGACGGAGATCACTGGCGGCGTCGCGCGTTTCCGTCACATCGGCCGCCGTCGCGGGGTCTACTGCTACGACTGCGACGCGGAAGGAACGGGACACGGTGGACACGCTGACCGAGCGGTTCGAGCAGGAGCGGGCGCGGCTGCGGGCGGTCGCCTACCGGATGCTCGGTTCGGCGAGCGAGGCCGACGACGCTCTCCAGGAGGCCTGGCTGCGGTTCGACCGCACCGACACGGGTGAGGTCGAGAACGTCGGCGCGTGGCTGACGACCGTCGTCGCGCGGGTGTGCCTGTCGATGCTCCGGACGCGCCGCAACCACCGCGAGGAACCCCTGGACGGGCGGCCCGAGCAGGGCGAGGACCGCCGCGACCCCGAGCAGGAAGCCGAGCTGGCCGACTCGGTCGGGCTGGCGCTGCTGGTGGTGCTCGACGCGCTGGCGCCGGCCGAGCGGGTCGCGTTCGTGCTGCACGACATGTTCGCCGTGCCGTTCGACGAGATCGCGCCGATGATCGACAAGACTCCGGCCGCGGCCCGGCAGCTCGCGAGCCGTGCCCGGCGGAGGGTCAAGGGCGGCACCGCGGCGGACGCGGGCCTGCCCCGGCGGCGCAAGGTCGTCGAGGCGTTCCTGGCGGCGTCGCGCGGTGGCGACTTCGAAGCGTTGCTCGCGCTCCTCGACCCGAACGTGGTGCTGCACGCGGACCGGTTCGTCGGCCCGAGCCCGGCGCCGGTCGTGCTGCGCGGCGTCGAGAACGTGCGCAAGGGTGCGGTACTGGCGTCCGAGCGGGCCCGGGCCAGCGAGCTGGCTCTCGTCGACGGCTCGCCCGGGCTGCTGTGGGTGCGCGAAGGGCGGCTGTCGGTCGTCTTGGCGTTCCAGGTGGACGGCGACCGGATCACCGGCATCGAGGTCATCGCCGACCCGGAGCGGCTGCGCGGGCTGGAGCTGTCGGTCCTCGACTGACGCAGGTCAGCCGAGGGCGGCGCGAAGCCGCGCTTCGCGCTCGGCTGGCGTCTGACGCGGGCAGCTCACGCACTTCGGGTTGCCGACCTCGTAGATCAGGCAGCAGGACGCGCGACGCACGGCAGGCGTCCGGCCGACCCGCTGGAAACGGGGCTTCGGCAGGTCCAGGCCGATCGCGGCCACGAGCGGCTCGGCCAAGGCCATCGCGCGCTCCGGGTCGGGCGTCCACAGCAGCCGGTTGCCGATCGAGTCGGTGGCGATCGCGCCGAGGGCGCGCGCACGAGCACCGGTGACGGCGGCGACCGTCGTGATGGCGGCCCCGAGCGCCCCGCCGAACGCGGCGCCCAGTTCGGGCAGCCCGCCGGCGAGGGCCCGGGTGGACCGGGCGCCGAGGAACCGGCCGTCGGCGAGGAGGTCGATCTCCATGGCGTCGAGCGACGGGTCGGTCGGTGCTCCGGCCACCAAGCCTTCGAGAGCGGGAGCCACGAGCACCGAGGAGAGCGAATACCACCAGATCGTGCCGAGCACCTCCGGCCGGGCGCAGCCGTAGAGCTTGGCCGCTCCGCCGATGCGGGCGCGCACCCACTCGGCGTCCGCGAGCAGGGTCGCGGGCGCGGTCCAGTCGGGCTTCACGTCACCCAGCCTTCCAGACCTCGGCGATGCGGGCCGGAGAGGACGAGCCTGGGACGAACTCGGCAGGTAGTCGGCAGGGCCCGGGACGAATGGCCGGCAAAGGCGGTCGCCGGTCCGATCCGCGAGACCCTCACAACCGCCGGTAGGTCGAAACCGTGAACGACACCGTCACCGGCTGGGTCTCCGTCAGCGCGTCCAGGCGGGCACGACGGTCACCGCGGTCCAGGTGGAAGGCCGTCGGGCCCATCTCCACCGCCTGGCGGATCTGCTGCGGGGTGAGCTGCGCCGTCCGGCGGACCTCCGTCCGTCCCGTGCGGGCGAAGTACTCGCCGAGCGTGCCGTCCAGGCGCTCCTGCTTGCGCTCGTCCACCGACAGCACCAGGTCGCCCAATTCACCGAGGTGGTCCGGGGCCGGGGACGCCACCGTCAGCAGGCCGCCGGGCCGCAGGACGCGGTGGAACTCCGGCCCGTTGCGCGGCGCGAAGACGTTCAGCACCGCCGATGCCACCTCGTCGCCCACCGGCCACGGCTCCCACAGGTTCCACACCGCCGCTCCCAAGCGCGCGTGGGCGCGGGCCGCGCGCCGCAACGCCACCGCGGAAACGTCCAACGCCAGGCCGAAAGCCGCCGGAGCCGCTTCCAGGACGTGCGCCAGGTAGTAGCCCGTTCCGGCGCCCGCATCGATCACGAGACCGTCGGCCTCCGCGCACGCGCGGGCCAGCTCGTCCGCGAGCGGCCGGTACGCGCCCGACGCCAGGAAGTCCACGCGGGCCGCGACCATCGGTGCCGTGTCCGCCGTGCCGGCCGGGATTCGCGCGTGCAACAGGTTCACGTATCCCTGCCGGGCTAGATCGAACGAGTGGCCCTCCGGGCAACGCAGCGTGCGGTCCGCGACCTCCAGCGGGGCCGCGCACACCGAACAGCGCAACGCCTCCACGACCCGGGGTGGCAGTGGGTCATTCCCGTGGTCGCTCGCGGTCATGGGGATATTCGACCACGACGTAACGCAACCGGACACTCCAGGACACGTCCCGGGAAACCTGGCCGTAACAACCGGGCACGGACAGTTCACGCGGGCGAAACCTCTCGCGCCGCCTCGTGAAACACCGCGCGCCAAAACTGCCTTCGCAGGACACCCAGGGCACGGGAGGACGATGTGCTGAACGCAGGAGACACCGCATGGGTACTGGCCAGCGCCGCGCTGGTCATGCTCATGACCCCAGGATTGGCGTTCTTCTACGGCGGCATGGTCCGCGCGAAGAGCGTCCTGAACATGCTGATGATGAACTTCATCGCGCTGGCCGTGGTGGGGGTGCTCTGGGCCCTTTACGGCTTCTCGATGTCGTTCGGCGACGACGCCTTCGGCGGCCTGGTCGGTAACTTCCACTTCGCCGGCTTGGAGAACACCTTCGGGAAGCTCGCCGGTTTCGCGGTCGCCGCCACCGACTCGTCGCCCGCCGTGGCCTGGCCCGGTACGGACGCACTGCCGGTGCTCGCGTTCGTCATGTTCCAGCTGATGTTCGCCATCATCACGCCCGCGCTGATCTCCGGCGCCATCGCCGACCGTGCGAAGTTCTGGGGCTGGACGCTGTTCGTCGTCATCTGGGTGACGATCGTGTACTTCCCGGTCGCGCACTGGGTGTTCTCCTTCAACGGCTTCATCGGCGAGAACTCGGTCGGCGGCTGGATCGCCAACAACCTGAAGGCGCTCGACTTCGCCGGTGGTACCGCGGTCCACATCAACGCCGGTGCCGCGGGCCTCGCCCTGGCGATCGTGCTCGGCAAGCGCAAGGGCTGGCCGAAGGACACCGGCCGTCCGCACAACGTGCCGTTCGTCCTCCTCGGCGCGAGCCTGCTGTGGTTCGGCTGGTACGGCTTCAACGCCGGTTCGGCGCTGGCCGCCAACGACCTCGCGGCCGTTGCGTTCACCAACACCACCGTCGCCACCGCGGCCGCCGTGCTCGGCTGGCTGATCGTGGAGCAGCTGAAGTTCGGCAAGCCGACCACCCTCGGCGCGGCGTCCGGCGCGGTCGCCGGCCTGGTCGCCGTCACCCCGGCGTGTGGTTTCGTGAGCCCGCTCGGGGCCATCGCGATCGGCCTCATCGCCGGTGTCCTCTGCGCGCTCGCCATCTCGCTCAAGTTCAAGTTCGGCTTCGACGACTCGCTCGACGTCGTGGGCGTCCACCTGGTCGGCGGCATCGTCGGCACCCTGCTGATCGGCTTCTTCGGCACCACGAGCGTCAACGCGCTCGGCGCGGACGGCCTGTTCTACGGCGGCGGGTTCACCCAGCTGGGTCGCCAGGCGCTGGCGGCGGGCGCGGTGCTCGTGTACTCCTTCGTCCTGTCCTTCATCATCGGTTTCGCGATCAAGAAGGCGGGCGGCTTCCGCGTCAGCACCGAGGACGAGGTCACCGGTATCGACGAAGCTCAGCACGCGGAGAGCGCGTACGACTTCACCGGGTTGTCCGGCGGCGGCGCACCGTCCACCATCCCGGTCAAGACCGCCCCGGCCGCGAAACTCGAGGAGAGCAAGGCATGAAGCTCATCACGGCGATTGTGAAGCCGTTCACGCTCGACGACGTCCGCTCCGCGCTGGAGCAGCTGGGCGTGCTGGGCATGACGGTCAGCGAGGTCCAGGGCTACGGCCGGCAGAAGGGCCACACCGAGGTTTACCGCGGCGCCGAGTACTCGGTGGACTTCGTGGCCAAGCTGAAGATCGAGGTCGTCACCGACGACACCAACGTGGAGAAGGTCCTCGAGGCCGTCACCACCGCCGCGCACACCGGCAAGATCGGCGACGGCAAGGTGTGGGTGACCCCGGTCGAGACGGTCATCCGGGTACGGACCGGCGAGCGCGGCACGGACGCTCTCTAGGGCGTCCGGAATGGCCGACGGGGGCGAACTGGTCAAGGCCACCGAGCGTTTGCTCGAGGGCAGGCACGGGAGGCTGGGGGCGTCCGCACTGCGGGCGGCCCTGGTCGACCTCTACGAGTTCTGGCTGGGCAGGGGAGCCTCGGCGGCCGGCGTCGACACCGCGGAACCGGGTGTCGCGCTGGTCGCCGTGGGCGGGCTCGGCCGCCGGGAGCTGGTGCCGTTCTCCGATCTCGACCTGCTGCTGGTGCACAACGGCACCAGCGGCATCGCCGAGATCGCGGACGCGCTCTGGTATCCCTTGTGGGACGCGAAAGTCGGGCTCGACCACTCGGTCCGCACGCCCGGCGAAGCACTGAAGGTCGCCTCGGAGGACCTTCGCACGGCCATGGGCCTGCTCGACGCCCGGCACCTCTCCGGGGACGCCGAGCTGACCGGCCGCCTGGTTTCCGCGGCGCGCGACCAGTGGCGCCGTACCGCGCGCAAGCAGATCCCGGACATGACGGCGTCGGTCCGGCAGCGCTGGGCCCGCAGCGGCGAGATCGCGCAGTCCGCCGAACCCGACCTCAAGCACGGGCGGGGCGGGCTGCGGGACTTCGCCGTCCTGGAAGCCCTGGCCGCGGCGCAGCTCACCGCGCGCCCCGGCGAAGAGCTCCTGGCGGCCAAGGAGCTCCTGCTCGACGTCCGCACCGAGCTGCGCCGCGAGATCCGGCGCGAACGCGACGTCCTGTCCGCGCCGGAGGCCGAGCTGGTGGCCTCCGAGCTCGGCTTTGGTGATCGCTTCACCTTGGCCCGCAAGCTTTCCGGTGCGGGACGCACGATCGCGTACGCGCTCGACGTCGCCCTTCGGTCCACTGTGGAGCCACCAAAAGCACGGTTCGGCCGGCGCCCTTCGCGGACCCCGCTCGCCGAAAACGTCGTTCTGCACGGGAACGAGGTCGCGCTGGCCCGCGACGCCGTCCCGGCCAAGGACCCGGCGCTGCTGCTGCGGGTCGCGGCCGCGTCGGCGCGCACCGGCAAGCCCATCGCGCTCGGCACGCTCAAGGCGCTGGCGGAATCGGCGCCGGAGCTGCGGGCGCCGTGGCCGCCCGAGGCGTTGAACGCCCTGGTCGAGCTGCTCGGCGCGGGGGAGGGCCTGGTCGACGCGGTCGAGGCGCTCGACCGGACCGGGCTGTGGGCCCGGCTGTTCCCCGAATGGGGCGCGGTCCGCGACCTGCCGCCGCGCTC
Source organism: Amycolatopsis sp. cmx-4-37 (assembly GCA_049998055.1). Lineage (GTDB taxonomy): Bacteria > Actinomycetota > Actinomycetes > Mycobacteriales > Pseudonocardiaceae > Amycolatopsis. The sequence goes on from JAEBEK010000002.1 coordinate 781,267, forward strand.
GCCGGTGCACCAGTGGACGGTCGACCGGCACCTCGTCCGCACCTGCGTCGAGGCCGCCAAGCTGACCACCACGGTGCCGCGGCCGGACCTGCTGCTGATCGGCGCGCTGCTGCACGACATCGGCAAGGGCCGCGACGCCGACCACTCGGAGCTGGGCGCGAAGATCTCCGCTCAGGTCGCGGCGCGGCTCGGGCTGGGCCCGGCGGACGCGGCGACGGTGTCGGCGATGGTTCGCCACCACCTCCTGCTGCCGCACACCGCGACTCGGCGCGACATCAGCGAGCCGGAGACGGTCGCGCGGGTGGTGAAGACCCTGGACGGCGACATCGTCCTGGTCGAGCTGCTGCACGCGCTCACCCAGGCGGACTCGCTGGCCACCGGCCCCGGCGTCTGGACGGACTGGAAGGCGCGGCTGCTCGCCGAGCTCGTCACGGGGTGCGAAGAAGTGTTGCGCGGCAAGGGGTTCACCGCGCCCGAGCCGATGGACGACGAACAGCGCGAGCTCGTCGCCCAGGCCGTGGCTTCGGGTACCGGCGAGATCCGGATCAGCGCGCACGGCAAGGTCGTCACGGTGTTGCTGGCCGTGCCGGCCCGCGCGGAGCTGCTGGCGCCGGCGGCGGGTGTGCTGGCGCTGAACTCCCTGGAGGTGCATTCGGCGGTCCTGCGCGGCCACGACGGCGGGCGCGCCGGCGTGTTCACGGCGTCGCCGAAGTTCGGCTCGCTGCCGGACGCGACGCTGCTGCGCGAGCAGTTCGCCCGCGCGGTCGCCGGCACCCTCCCGCTCACCCAGCGCCTGGCCGCGAAGGAACGCGACTACGGCTCAGCGGAAGCGGCCCCGGTCGCGCCGAAGGTCCTCTGGTTCGACGACGAGACGAGCGGACCCGACACCGTCGTGCTCGAACTGCGCGCCGCCGACCGGATCGGCCTGCTGTTCCGGGTCGCGGGCGCCCTGCGCCGCTGCGACGCGGAGGTCCGCTGGGCGAAGGTTTCGACGCTGGGTGGCGCGGTGGTGGACTCGTTCGCGGTGACGCCCCGCGGCGGCCGGATCGAGCCCGGCTGGCGGCGCGAGGTGGAGCAGGCGATCCTGGCCGCGGCTTCCTGAGCCCCCAAGGCCGTGAAGGCCTCCTTACCGGCCATAAGAGCCGGTAAGGAGGTTCAACCCGGGGGAGCCGAACCAGCGGCGCAGTGCTTCTTCGAGGCCTGGTCCGCCGGACCACACCACGTACCCGTCGGGACGGACGAGCCGCGGCGCCGGGCCCTCGCGGGTCTCGACGCGGTCGGCCCAGCCCGCGGGTGGCTCCGCGCCGCTCAGCACCGCGCGGCCGTCCGGGGCGGCCGGGACGTCGGTGGCGCGACCGGTGATCCCGGGGTAAGTCACCCCGAGGCCTGAGAGCTCCGAAGCGACCGCAAGGCGAGCTTCGGGGACGGCCAGCAGCCCCGTGACGACCTCCCGCACGGCCGCCGCGTCCGGGTCGGGCACGCCGAGCACGGCCTGGGCGCGGGTGCTGACCAGCACGCGGGCGGCGATCGGGTGGCGCTCGTCGTGGTAGCTGTCGAGCAGGCCGTCAGGTGCGGTGCCGCGGATCGTCGCGGCCAGCTTCCAGCCGAGGTTCGCCGCGTCCTGCAGGCCCAGGTTGAGCCCCTGGCCGCCGACGGGGAGGTGGATGTGCGCGGCGTCGCCGGCGAAGAGCACCCGGCCGTGGCGGTAGCGCTCCAGCTGACGGGACGCGTCGCCGAAGCGTGACGCCCACCGCACGTCGCCCACCTCGATGTCCGCGCCGTGTGCGGCGGTCAGGGCGCGCTGCACCTCGGCGGCGGTGACCGGTTCGTCGCGGCCGAGCTTCTGCTGCTCCTCGCCGAAGACGATCGTGCGGAAGCGGCCACCCGACAGCGGGACCAGGTAGCCCGAAGCGCCGGCCGGCAGGGCCCAGGCGTCGGCCAGGCCGGCGGGCTTGGCGGCGAGGGTGATGTCGGCGACGACCAGCGAGATCCGCGCCGGGCGGCCCGGGAACGCGGCGCCCAGCACCGCGCGCACCGTGCTGTGCCCGCCGTCGGCGGCGACGAGCCACCCGGCGCGGTGCGTACGTCCGCCCGCCGTGACGGTGACGCCGTCGTCGTCCTGCGCCACGGCGGTGACGGCCGCGTCGCGCAGCACCGGGGTGCGCAGCCGCGCCTCGATCGCCGCCGCGACGTGGGCCTGCTCCACGCCGAGCTGGTACGGGAAGCGCGTCGGCAGGTCGGTGTAATCGATCGGGAGGCCCGAGAAGTGCCCGGCGGGCAGCTTCGCCTGCACGTGCGGCTCGATCGCGGCGAGCAGGCCGCGGTCGGCCAGCACCTCGACCGACCGGGGCTGCAGGCCGAGGGCCTTCGACTGCGTCGTGGGCCGGGCGTCCCGTTCCAGGACCAGCACGTCGAGCCCGGCCCGCTCCAGCTCGAACGCGGTCAGCAGGCCGGTGGGCCCGGCGCCCGCGATCAGGACGTCAGGCATCGAGGTTCTCCTTGCGGAGGTACCAGACGTGCCAGACGATCAGGACGGCCAGCGCGCCGAACCACGCCACGTTGGTGACCAGCGCGATGAGGTCGATCGGCAGCGTGTAGACGAGCACGATGTGCAGCACCGCGCCGGCCAGCAGCACCGCGCCCCACGCGGCCGTGTTGATCCGCAGGCCGCGCCGGAAGCGGGCGTCGGTGTCCCAGCGGGACACCCACGCGTCCGCCCCTTCGGCGCCGCGCTTGACCTCGGCGATCGTGCGGCCCAGCGTCAGCTGCGCCGGCCGGCCGACGAACACCGAGACCAGCATCCAGGCGCCGAACACGCCACCGAGCGCGGCGGTCCAGCCTTCGCGGATCACCAGCGTGCGCGGGTCATCCGAGAGCAGGCCCAGCACGACCGACAGCACCATGACGCTCAGCGTCACCAGGGCGACGAGGTCGACCTTCCGGTTGCGCACGATCGTCCACAGCACGTACGGCGCGGCGAAGAGGACGCCCGCCATCAGCGCCCACCACTGGCTCACGCCGGCGGCGCGCAGGCCGTAGAACAGCGCCATCGGCACGAGCACTTCGAACACGACGGTCAGCACGTTCGCGCGGACCAGCCGGCGCAGACCGGCGTCGGGAGCGGGTTTTGCGTCGATCATCATTCGGGTTCCCCAGTGGTTTCGGGTGCGGTCGCCCGCACGTAGAGGTCGGCGAGCTCACGGCCGATGCGCGTGAGCTCGGGGGGCTCCAGCCCGGCGGCGGCCGCCGTGGCGACAACGGCGTCGAGGCCGGAAGTCAGCGAGAGGGCCGTGATCCGGGCGTCGATCGGGCCGAACGCCCCCGCCGCCCGCCCGGTGCGGAAGTGCTCTTCGAACAGGGCGAGCCGCCCGTTGACGCCCGCGCTCTGCGAGCCGGCGTTCTTCACCAGGTCGATCAGCGCGCGAACTTCGGCCGGGTGCTCGCCGACGAGCTCGATGTTCGCCTCGACGAAGGCGCGCAGCTGCGCGACGTGCCCGACGGCGGCGTCGATGCGCGGCTGCATGAACGCCCCGGTGATCTCTTCGATCGCCGTGACACACGCGGCGAGCAGGTCGTCCTTGCCCGCGAAGTGGTAGCTGATCATGCCGGTGCTCGACAGGCCCGCCTGCTTCGCGATCCGGCTGAACGACGCCTTGGCGAAGCCCTCCTCGGCGATCACTTCGATCGCCGCCCGCACGATCTGGGCCCGCCGACCGGACTCGGTGAACGTTCTTGCTCGCATGAGCAAAATTTAGCTCAGCTGAGCAAAAATGACAAGTCGCCTGGTCAGGACCGGGAATTGGAGGAGTGGGTCAGGCGGTCGCGGTGCCGCCGACGACCTTGTTGCGGCCCGCGTCCTTGGCCCGGTACAGGGCCTTGTCCGCCGCCTGCAGCAGGCGGTCGACCGCCGTGCCGCCGTCCGGGTAGGTCGCCACGCCGATGGACGCCGACAGCGCGTCGATGACGCGGAGGTGGCTGCCGTCCTCGTAGTCCACCTTCAGGGACTCGATCGCCGACCGGATGCGTTCGGCGACCGCGAGCACCGCCGCCGGGCCGATGTCCGGCAGCAGGACCACGAACTCCTCGCCGCCGAAGCGGCCGACCGAGTCGTAGTCGCGCACCGCGCTCTTGATCGTCGCCGCGACCGCGCGCAGCACCGCGTCGCCCGCCAGGTGACCGTGCGCGTCGTTGATCAGCTTGAAGTAGTCCAGGTCGATCATCAGCACGCCGAACGTGCTTCGTGAGCTTCGCTGGGCCCGGGCCAGTTCGCGCGAAGCGAGCAGATGCCACCCGGTCGTGTTGAACAGGCCCGTCTTCTCGTCGGTCGTGGCGGCGATCTCCAACTGCTTGATCAGCACCGCGCGGTGCAGCACCAGCAGTGGCGGCACGATCGCGACGGCGAGCGCGGGCAGCGTCGCCAGCGTCAACGCCGTGAGCAGGCCCAGGCAGAGCGTCGCGACCTCGAGGAGGTTGTCGCCGAGGCCACCGAAGAACGCCTTGACCGTGCGTTTCGTGATCGTCAGTGCCGGGAGGATCGTGATGGCCGAGACCAGGAAGTACGTCACCGCGGCCAGCGCGATGGCCGTGACGCCGCGCCGGCCCGACGTCAGCGCCGAGTACATGTCGCCGACGCCGAGCCGGGCGAGCACGAACTCGGCCGAGTAGCAGGTGACGACGACCAGCGTCGCGTTCAGCGTCATCCGGAACGGCGGGACGCGCTTCATCCGCGCGAGGCTGCGGGTCGCCAGGTGCAGGTACAGGACGGCGATCAGGGCCGTGACGAGCGCGGGCGGCAGGAGCAGCACCCCGGCGAACGTCCAGACCGACGTCAGGTTGATGTGCGGGGTGTCGGACACCAGCCGCCGGACGCGCTCGATCTGCCGGCCCAGCTCCGCCTGCAGCACGCCGAGGCCGGCGAGGACGCCGAAGACGACCAGATCCCACGTGTGGACGGGCACCGCGACGGCGGTCCGGACAGTGGCCACGAGCGCCACGGACTCGACGAGGAAGCAGTAGAAGACGAGCGACCCGCGCTGCTGCCAGAGGGTCCAGTGAGCAGGATTCAGCGCCCCACGGATCCGCCCCACGCGGGGTTCGGCCGGACGGGCGCCGTCCATACTCAAGGCGGTGCAACTCCCCTGGGTGATCCGACGATCCGCGTCCACTTCACCACATCGGGCGACCTCGATCGACGATTGCCACACGATCGGAGCAGTGAAGGGAGGCACTCGTGCGCAACCGCGAATCCTGAGCCACCACTCCCGCCGGACCGCCTGAGAGGAGATGTGCCGTGCGCAACCGCGAGTCCTGAGCCCCCGCCCGCCCGTCCCGACGTGCGAAAGGAGAGCTCCGTGCGCAACCGCGAGTCCTGAATCCGCCCTGTCCGTCCCGACGCCTGGAAGGAGAGTCCCGTGCGCAACCGCGAGTCCTGAGCCGCCGCAGCCCGAAGCCCCGACGCCCGGAAGGAGAGCACTGTGCGCAACCGCGAGTCCTGAATCCACGCCCATCGGTCCCGACGCCCGGAAGGAGCCGTGCCGTGCGCAACCGCGAGTCCTGAACCCGTCGCGTCCTGCTCGAACGCCCGAGAGGAGCCGTGCTGTGCGCAACCGCGAGTCGTGAACCCGCCACCGTCCAGTCCGTCCCGCACGAGAGGGGATCGTCACCATGCGCAACCGTGAATCCTGAGGAGCCGCGGGCCCGGGTGGGGCCGCTCAGGCGGTCGCGCCGCCGTCGACCACCAGGTCGTGCCCCACGGTGAAGGCCGCTTCGTCCGAAGCGAGCCACAGCACCGCGGCGGCCACCTCGGCGGTGGCCCCCACCCGGCCCAGCGGGATCGCGTCCTTCAGCCGCGCGGCGCGGTCCGCGTCCGTCTCGCCGGGCCGCAGCGACATGTCCGTGTCGGTCGCCCCCGGGCTGACCGCGTTGATGCGGACGCCGTCGGCGATGTGGTCGCGCGCCGCCGTGCGGGTCAGCGCGCTCACCGCGGCCTTCGACGCCGCGTAGGCCGCCATGTTCGGCAGCCGGCCGTGCGCGCCGATGTTCGACGCGATGGTGACGATCGCGCCGCCGCCGTGCGCCCGCATGTGCGCGACCTCGTGCTTCAGGCACAGCCACGTGCCGGTGAGGTTCGTGCCGATCACGGCGCCGAAGTCGTCCTCGTCGAGGTCCGCCACCGGGGCCGGCGACCCGAGGATGCCCGCGTTGTTGACCGCGACGTCGAGGCGGCCGTGCCTCGCGACGATCGTGTCGACCATCCGCGCCACGTCGGCCGAGTCGGTCACGTCGACCGTCACCGCGCTCGCCGCGTCGCCGATCTCCTTCACCGCGGACACGAGCCGCTGCTCGTCCCGGCCCGCGACGACGACCGTCGCGCCCTCGGCGGCGAACGCCTTCGCCGTCGTCAGCCCGATGCCCGAGCCGCCGCCCGTCACCAGGACGACCTTGCCTGCGAACCGTGCCCCCATGTCGGCCTTCTTTCTGGTCTGATCAGTCTCGAATGAGTACGCGCATCGCCTGCGAGACGGCCGCGTGCAGCCGGCTCGCCGCGTCCGTGCCCTTGCCCAGGACGCGCAGCCCCTGGAGCACGGTGAGCAGGAACCGGGCGAGCGTCGCCGGGTCGCTGCCGCCGGAGAGTTCGCCCTGGGTCCTGGCGCGTTCGAGCGCCATGGTCAGGGCGACTTCGAGGGTGTCCCAGCTGCGCTCCACGATCCGGGCGACCGCCGGATCGCGGGGGAGCAGCTCGATCGCGGCGTTGACGACGAAACAGCCGATGGGCCCGTCTTCGCCCAGGATGTCGGCGACATAGCCGTCGAGGAGCCGCCGCACCGCGGCCACGCCGGAGCCCGGTTTCGACAGCTCGGACAGGACCCGCGTGTCGGTCCGCTCGGCGTACCGCTTCAACGCCGTCACGTAGAAGTCGTGCTTCGTGCCGAAGGTGGCGTACAGGCTCGCCTTCGCGACGCCGAGGTGCGTGACGAGGTCGCTGACCGACGTCGCTTCGTAGCCCTGACGCCGGAAGAGCGCGAGCGCGGCGTCGCAGGCTTCGTCGACGTCGAACTCCTTGACCCGGGACATGATCGAAACTCTAGTCACATCGAGAACGATCGGTCAAATATGCGACCGGCGGTGTGTCGCCTCCGATGACGGCGCGTGCGGTGGCACCATGGCTGACCTGACCGGCGGGAGGGGTGAGCGATGCAGGACCTGACGCTGCCGCCCACGGTCGTCGCCACCCACCTGCGCTCCTGCGCCGAAGAGCTCGCCGCGAGCCTGCGCTGCGGCGGCCCGGGCGCCACGACCACCGAGCTGACCGACGTCGTCGCGCACCTGGTCGCCGGTCAGGAAGCCATCTCCCACGCGCTCGCCGGCCTCGCCGCCCGCGTCGAAGGCGGCACGCACGCCCTCGCCGCGGCCCCGCCCCTGGACGTCGAGGTCGTCACCGAAGTGCTCCGCGAGGCGGCCATCGCGGCTCGCTGCGCGGCCGAGGCGCTCGACGAGGTCACGCCGTCGTTCGAATGTGTGAGCGAATCCGTCGCGCCTGACACCCGTTTGTAGCTGTCGTGGGGCGCGGCCGCCCGCCTAGCCTGGAGCTGCGGAGGTGGCTCGCATGCGCGCGGTGTGGACGGGCACGATCGGGTTCGGCAGTTACGCCATTCCGGTGAAGGCGTACAGCGCGACCGAGGACCGCGAGATCCCGCTGCACCAGGTCCACGAGGCCGACGGCGGCCGCGTCCGGGTGAAGCGGGTGTGCGAGGTCGACGGCGCCGAGGTGCCGCCCGAGCAGATGGTCCGCGGGTACGCGGTCCCCGGCGGCGACGTCGTGCTGCTGTCCGACCACGAGCTCGCGTCGCTCCCGATGCCCGGCCGCACGATCGCCATCCGCGGCTTCGCGCCGCTGGCGGACGTCGATCCGATCTGGTTCGCGAAGAGCTACTACCTCGAGCCGGAGCCGGCGGGCACTAAGCCGTACGTGCTGTTCAGCGAAGCACTGCAGCAGTCCGGGCGGATCGCGCTGGTCACGGTCGCGCTGCGCCGCCGCGAGACCCTCGGCGCGCTGCGGGTGCGCGACCAGGTGATCGTGCTGGAGACGATGCTCTGGCCGGACGAGGTGCGCGCGCCCGACTTCCCGTTCCGGCACGCCGACGTCGACATCCGGCCCGGTGAGCTGCGGCGCGCGGTGAACCTCGTCGAGGAGCTGACCGGCGAGTTCGACCCCGGCCGCTACCCCGACCGTTACCGCGAGGCGTTCCAGGCGTTGGTCCAGGCGAAGATCGACGGCGCCGAGGTCGTCCAGCCGACGGCGGCGGAGCAGGCGGAGGGCGTCACGCGGCTGCTGGAAGCTCTGCAGGAGTCGGCGTCGGAAGCCGAGGACGCGCGCCACGCGGCCGTCGCCAAGGCCCAGGCCGCGGCGACAAGGGCGGCGAAGGCGCGTACGACGGCGAAGCGGGCCGCGTCTCGCGGGCGCACGAAGACGCCTTGAGTATTACTACCCACGGGTAATTGAGGGTTCTCCCACTGCTGGCCGACTGCCCGGCGCGACAGACTTCGTTCTGTCAGCGGATACCGGATCGCTGGCGAGGGGGAGGGAAACCGGACGGCCCCTGGGGAGGTGAGCCGTCCGGGCACCAGGGTTCCGGGGCGGGCCGACGGAGGAGCGGTCCGTGCCCGGAACCCGTGTCGCACCGCGGGGAGGCGGCGCGAACGAAGGGGGTGTCTTGAAAGCCGCCGTGGAGGGATCGAGGGGTCTCCACGGCGGCTTTCAGGCGTCCGCGACCCGGAGCATCAGCTCCGAGGCCAGGTTCAGCAGCTGCCGTTCGGTCGGCGACAACGTCGTTTCGATGGCGCCGGCCAGCCACCGCTCCCGCCGGACGCTGTACTCGCGCAGCACCGCCAGCCCCGCCGGTGTGATGCTCACCAGCGAGCGGCGCCCGTCCGCCGGGTCCGGTGAGCGCGTCACCAGCTCGCGTTCGGTCACCCACGCCAGGATCCGGGTCAGCGACTGCGGCTGCAGCCGTTCGGCCTCGGCCAGCTCGGTCGGCGTGTGCGTGCCCGCCCGGTAGAGGCGGCTCAGCACCGCCAGCACCGCCGGGCCCGGGCCGTTCGGGTCCCGCTCCGCGCGCATCCGCCAGTTCAGCCGCCCGACGCCTTCGCGGACCCGCCGGGCCAGGTCGGCCAGCTCGGGATCCGCGCTGACCGGTGGAGCGACGTCGGGTTCGGGCTGCATGGCCCCAGGTTAGGCGGTTCCCCGGACCAGCCGGGCATAACGCCCGTCGCGCGCCAGCAGCTCCTCGTGCGTCCCGCGTTCGACGATCCGGCCTTCGTGGAGCACCACGATCTGGTCGGCGTGCTCCACTGTGGACAGCCGGTGCGCGATCGTGAGCGTCGTGCGGCCCGCGGCGAGCCGGTCGAGCTCGGCCTGCACCGAGCGTTCCGTGCGGGTGTCGAGCGCGCTCGTCGCTTCGTCGAGGATGAGGACCGGCGGGTTGCGCAGCAGGATCCGCGCGATCGCCATCCGCTGCTTCTCGCCGCCGGAGAAGCGGTAGCCGCGCTGGCCCACGACCGTGTCGTACCCCTCGGGCAGCCCGGAGAGGGTGTCGTGGATGTGCGCCGCCTTCGCGGCCGCCTCGATCTCGTCGTCGGTCGCGTCCGGTTTCGCGAAGCGCAGGTTCTCCCGGACGGTGTCGTGGAACAGGTAGGTCTCCTGCGACACCATCCCGACGCCCGCCGCGAGCGACGCCAGGGTGACGTCGCGGACGTCCGTGCCGTCGATCTCGACGGACCCGTCGCTCACCTCGTACAGCCGCGCCACCAGGTACGCGAGGGTCGTCTTGCCCGAGCCGGTCGAGCCGACCAGCGCCGTCGTGGTCCCGGCGGGGACGTCGAGGTCGATGTCCTTCAGGGTCAGCGGGCCCTCGTCGTCGTACCTGAAGGACACCCCGCGCATCGAGACGTCGCCCCGGCGCACCTCGAGCGACCCCGCGCCCGGCTTGTCGCTGATCTCCACCGGCAGGTCGAGGACCTCGAAGATGCGCCCGAACAGCGCCTTCGACGTCGCCACGTTCTGGCCGATCGTCTGCATCGCGCTGGCCGGCGCGACCAGCCGGTTGAGCATGCTGGTGAAGGCCACGACCGTGCCGAGCGAGATCGGGGACGCGCCGCCCGCCAGCGCCAGCCCGGCGATCCAGTAGACCAGCGCCGGGATCACGGTCAGGCTCATCGCCCGCGAAGCGAGCTGCCAGCGTCCGGCCAGCGCCGCCGCGCGTTCCAGCGACGCGATCTCCCGCGACTCGGCGCCGAACCGCTCGCGCATCGCCCGTTCGTTGCCCATCGTCTTGGCGAGCAGCACGCCGGTGACCGACAGGGACTCCTCGACCATCGTCGTCAGCCGGGCCATCCGCCGGGTCCGGCCGCGGGCCAGCGTCCGGCGCTTCTTGCCGAGCCGGAGCGTGAACAGCAGGAACAGCGGGACGACGATCAGCGAGAGCGCCGCGAGTTGCCAGTCCAGCGCGAACAGCGCCACGGTGATGGCGATCGTCGTGGTCGCGTTCTGCACCATCGACCCGGCGGTGGTGGTGATGACGTTGTCGACGCCGCCGATGTCGTTGAACACCCGCGAGAGCACTTCGCCGCTCTTCGTCCGGGTGAAGAAGCCCAGCGACATCCGCTGCAGGTGGCCGTAGACGGTGACGCGCAGCTCGTTCATCACGCGCTGGCCGATCGTGTTGGACAGGCCGGTCGTGGCGACGCCGAGGGAGCCGCTGCCGACCGCGCAGGCGATCATCCCCGCGGCCAGGACGCTGATCAGGAGCGTGTCGCGGTGCGGGAGCGCGTCGTCGAGGATCTCGCGCAGCAGGAACGGCGAGACGACGCCGAGGCCGGCCTGGAGCACGATCAGCGCGAACAGCGCGCCGAGGGGCCCGCGGTGCGGGCGGAACAGGCCGGCGATCCGCCGGAAGGGGACCGGCTCGTCGGCGTCGGCGGCCGGTTCGGCGAGCGACGGCCGGGGTCTGGTCGCGGAAGTCATACACGCATGTTTACTGATTTTGAGGGAGTGGTCTAGCAATTTACCTGAGGTAAAGCAATCTTTACGGTTGCTCGCGCGCAAAGTAGTACGCCTATGTGTACTGATCGCGTGCGCGACCTGCGCGTACCCGTGAGGCGGGCGAGCCGGAGCGACTACCCTCGGGAGGGCCGGCCTCGTCCGGCGCGCCACTCTCGACCCAGCTGGAGCGTGCACACCCGTGTTCGACACCCTGTCCGATCGGCTCACCGCCGCCCTGCAGACGCTCACGCGCAAGGGCAAGCTGTCCGACGCCGACATCGACGCCACCGCGCGCGAGATCCGCATCGCGCTGCTGGAGGCCGACGTCGCCCTCGGCGTGGTCAAGACCTTCATCGCGAAGATCAAGGAACGGGCGAAGGGCGCCGAGGTCTCCCAGGCGCTCAACCCCGCGCAGCAGGTCATCAAGATCGTCAACGAGGAGCTCGTCGGCATCCTCGGCGGCGAGACGCGCCGGCTGAACCTCGCGAAGAACCCGCCGACCGTCATCATGCTCGCCGGCCTCCAGGGCGCCGGTAAGACGACGCTCGCGGGCAAGCTCGCGCTCTGGCTGAAGAAGCAGGGCCACGCGCCGCTGCTGGTCGCCTGCGACCTCCAGCGCCCGAACGCCGTCACGCAGCTGCAGGTCGTCGGCGAGCGCGCCGGCGTCGTCACCTTCGCTCCCGAGCCGGGCAACGGCGTCGGCGACCCGGTCGACGTCGCCCGCCGCGCCATCGCCGAGGCGAAGCGCGCTCAGCACGACGTCGTCGTGGTCGACACCGCGGGCCGCCTGGGTGTCGACGAAGAGCTGATGAAGCAGGCCGCGGACATCCGCGACGCCGTCCAGCCCGACGAGACGCTGTTCGTCGTCGACGCGATGATCGGCCAGGACGCCGTGACCACGGCGGAGGCGTTCCGCGACGGCGTCGGCTTCTCCGGCGTCGTGCTCACGAAGCTGGACGGCGACGCCCGCGGTGGTGCCGCGCTGAGCGTCCGCGAGGTCACCGGTCAGCCGATCCTCTTCGCCTCCAACGGCGAGAAGCTCGAAGACTTCGACACCTTCCACCCGGACCGGATGGCGTCGCGGATCCTCGGCATGGGTGACGTGCTGACCCTGATCGAGCAGGCCGAACAGGCCTTCGACCAGGACCAGGCCGAGAAGGCCGCGGAGAAGCTGTCGAGCGGCCAGCTGACCCTGGAGGACTTCCTCGAGCAGATGCTCGCGGTCCGCAAGATGGGCCCGATCGGCAACCTGCTCGGCATGCTCCCGGGCGCCGGCCAGATGAAGGACCAGCTGGCCCAGGTCGACGACAAGCACCTCGACAAGCTGCAGGCGATCATCCGCGGCATGACGCCCGCCGAGCGCGACAACCCGAAGATGATCAACGGGTCGCGCCGGCTGCGCATCGCGAACGGCTCCGGCGTCTCCGTCCGCGAGGTCAACGACCTGGTCAACCGGTTCTTCGAGGCCCGCAAGATGATGGCCCAGATGGCCGGCCGGTTCGGCTTCGGCGGCGGGGGCGGCTCCAAGACGCGCAAGGGCAAGAAGGGCAAGAAGGGCCGCGGTCCGACGCAGCCCAAGGTCCGTGGTGGCTTCCCGGGCGGCATGCCGATGCTGCCCCCGGGCGGCCAGATGCCGGGCGGCATGCCCGACCTGTCCAAGCTCGGCGGCATGAACGAGGTCCCGGGCTTCGACCCGTCGAAGTTCAAGCTGCCGAAGAACCCCAAGGACAATTGAGCACCGCGCTCCACGCCGCCGGGGTGATCCTGCCCGGCGGCGAGTCCGGGGAACTCTGGATCACCGGCGGCCGGATCTCGTTCGAACCGGTGCCGGACGCCGAGACGCTGGGTCGTGACGTCTTCCTCGTGCCCGGCCTGGTCGACGCGCACTGCCACCCCGGCATCGGCGTCGGCGGCCCTGTGTCGATCGAGGAAGCGACCGAGCAGGCGCTGGCCGACCGCGCCGCGGGCACGCTGCTGATCCGCGACTGCGGCCTGCCGATCGACGTCCGGCCGCTGCAGGAGCGGGCCGACCTGCCGACGATCATCCGCGCCGGGAAGCACCTCGCACTGGCCAAGCGCTACATCCCGGGTCTCGGCATCGAGCTGGACGACCCGGCGCAGCTGCCCGCCGCGGTCGCCGAACAGGCGAAGGACGGCGACGGCTGGGTCAAGCTGGTCGGCGACTGGATCGACCGCGGCGCCGGCGACCTCGCGCCGCTGTGGCCGGACGACGTCCTCGCCGAAGCCGTGAAGGTCGCGCACGATCACGGTGCCCGCGTCACCGCGCACGTGTTCGGCGAAGCCGCGTTGCCCGGGCTGATCGCGTCCGGCATCGACTGCCTCGAACACGGCACGGGCCTGAGCGCCGACCAGCTCGGCGCGCTGGCGCGCAACGACGTCGCGCTGGTGCCGACGCTGATCAACATCGAGAACTTCCCGGGCATCGCGGACAAGGCCGGCAAGTACCCGGCGTACGCGGACCACATGCGGGCCCTGCACGCCGGCGTCGGCGAGATGGTCGCCACGGCCATCGAAGCGGGCGTACGCGTCTTCGCGGGCAGTGACGCGGGCGGCATGGTCGAGCACGGCCGGCTCGTCGACGAGATCGAGGCGCTGCACCGCGCGGGGATGACCCGCGAGGCGGCGCTCGCGAGCGCGTCCTGGGCGGCGCGCGACTGGCTCGGCCACCCCGGCATCGCCGACGGCGCACCCGCCGACCTGCTCGTCTACGCGAGCGATCCGCGCGAGGACCTGGGCGTCCTGCGGCACCCGGAGCACATCGTGCTCGGCGGTGTCGTGTACGCGTAGACCCCGCCGATTTCCTTGCGGGGTCGGCACTTTAGCGTTGAGCCCGTGATGGACGACGACGGCGCTCGGCGCGTGCTGAAGGCGCACTGGTGCTTCGCCGCGTTCTTCGCGGGGATCGCCGGCTACTACCTGATCAACCTGATCATCGCCGCGGCGGTCAACCGGAACGTCGGCGAGTTCGACCCCCTCGAGCTGCACGACATCGGCCCGCTGCTGCTCCTGGCGTTCGTGCCCAACCTGCTGCTCGGCCTCGGCCCGGCGGTCGGTTCGTGGCGCTGGGGCGAGGGCCTGGGGGCCGACTTCGGGCTCAAGCCGACCTGGCGCGACGTCCGGATCGGCCTCGCCTGCGGCGCGCTCGCGCTGGTCGTCGGCTACGGCCTCAACCTGGTGCTGATCGCCGTCTACGGCGCCGACGACGTCTCCGACAGCCCGCTGAGCGACCTCGCCGACACCTTCGACGGCGACACCGTCTGGCTGGTGCTCGCCGCGGTGATCGTCATCGCCGGCGCGCCGATCACGGAGGAACTGCTGGTCCGCGGCACGCTGTGGAACGCGTTGCAGTTCCACCGGGTCCCGCCGTGGGTGGTCCTCCTGCTCACCTCGCTGGTGTTCGCCCAGCTGCACGGTGAGCCGACCCGCACCATCGCCCTCTTCGGCCAGGGCATCGCGATCGGGCTGGCCCGGCACCTGTCCGGCCGGGTGAGCGCCGGGGTGATCGCCCACGCGGCCAACAACCTGCCGCCGGCGGTCCTGCTGTTCGTCGCGCACTGAGGGTGTTGCGAAGATCGTGGACAGTAGTCGGACGGATACTGTGTGATCACTCGCCGGCGGCTAGGCTCGGGACCAGGAGCCGACGATCGCGGAGGGCAACGCGTGACCACTTCCCAGCCCCGGGACCCGGCTCCCGACGCTGCGCCGTTCCCCGAGCCGGAGGAACCCGCCGCGACCGCGTTCCTGCCGCCCGCCCGGCGGCACCGGTGGGGCTTCGGGGCCTTCCTGCTCGTCGAGGCCGTGCTGCTGTCCTCGGCCGCGTTCGTGTCCGTGCTGGTCGGCGACACCGGCCCCGGCCCGCTGCCGATCCGGGTCGTGCTCCTCGGCACGATGCTGCCGACGATGATCGCGGCCGGCGTCGCCGTGCTGATCACCTACGTTCGGGGCAACGGGCCCGTGATCGACCTGCGGCTGGAGTGGCGCTGGGCCGACGTGAAGACCGGGTTCCGCTTCGGCTGCGTCGGGCTCGTCTTCACCACCCTCGGCGCTTATCTCTGGACGCAGCTGGTCGGCAACGCCAACGCGACGTCGGCGATCAGCGCGCTGGTCGAGGACCGGAAGATGTCGATCTCGGCGGCCATCGTGATGTTCGTCTACCTGTGGCTGCTCGGCCCGATCTGCGAAGAGATCATCTACCGGGGCCTGCTCTGGGGGGCCGCCGAACAGCTGCAGTGGCGCAGCGAACGCTGGGGCCGCGTCGCGGCGTTCCTGCTGTCCACGGCGGTGTTCGCGGCCAGTCACCTGGAGCCGCTGCGCACGACGTTGCTGCTGGTCATCGCGGTGCCGATCGGCCTGGCCCGGCTGGTCACCGGACGGCTGCCGGGCAGTATCGTCGCGCACCAGGTGAACAACTTCCTGCCGGCGCTCACCATCCTGCTCGGAGCCCTCGGCGTGGCCTCGTTCTGAGCCTCTTGCCCGGCCTCTTTCCGGGGGCGCCGGGGCCGTCTGGCAGAATGGCACACTGCTTGCTTCCGCCGGACCCTCTCACCGCGCGAAAGCTCCTGACCTTCGGGTGCCCGCGTCCGTGTCCCCACTCGGCTCGCGAGTGCCCACCCCAGCATCAGAGAGATACGAGGAGTACCCACACCCGTGGCCGTCAAGATCAAGCTGCAGCGCCTCGGCAAGATCCGTGCGCCGTACTACCGCATCATCGTCGCCGACGCGCGCACCCGCCGGGACGGCAAGGCCATCGAGACGATCGGCAAGTACCACCCGAAGGAAGAGCCGAGCCTGATCGAGGTCGTCTCCGAGCGCGCCCAGTACTGGCTGGGTGTCGGCGCGCAGCCGACCGAGCCGGTCCAGCGCCTGCTCGAAATCACCGGTGACTGGCAGAAGTTCAAGGGCCTGCCGGGCGCCGAGGGCACCCTGAAGGTGGCCGAGCCGAAGCCGTCCAAGCAGGACCTGTTCAACGCGGCTCTGGCCGCGGCCGGCGAGGAGCCCTCCACCGAGGCCACCACGCCGAAGAAGAAGTCCGCCCCCAAGAAGGCCGAGGCCGAGAAGGCCGAAGCCACCGAGGGTGAGAAGGCCGAGTGAGCTTTCTGGCTGACTCCCTCGAGCACCTGGTGCGCGGGATCGTCGACAACCCGGACGAGGTCCGGGTCGAGCTGCTGACCACGCGCCGTGGCCGGACGCTCGAGGTGCACGTGCACCCCGACGACCTCGGCAAGGTGATCGGCCGGGGTGGTCGCACGGCGACCGCCCTGCGCACCGTCATGGGTGGTATCGGTGGCCGGGGCGTCCGCGTGGACGTCGTCGACACCGACCGCTGAACACCTTTCGGAAACGGTCGGGATGGACGTCGTAGTCGGTCGCATCGCCAAGGCGCACGGCATCCGCGGGGAGCTCTCCGTGGACGTGCGCACGGACTCGCCGGACGAGCGGTTCAAGGTCGGTGCGGCGGTCGTGACGAAGCTGCGTGACGGCAGCAAGAGGGAACTCACCATCGCAGCCGCCCGCGAACACAGCGGGCGGCTGCTGGTGCGTTTCGAGGAGGTCCCCACGCGCGACGTCGCCGAGACGCTGCGGGGAGCACTCCTGCTCGCCGACACCGACACGCTGCCGCCGACCACCGACCCCGACGAGTTCTACGACCACGAGCTGGCCGGCCTGCGGGCCGAGCTCGTCGACGGCACGGTCGTCGGCACGGTCGTCGAGGTCGTCCACTCGCCCGCGGGCGAGCTGCTGGAGCTGGACGTCGAGGGCCGCGAGGTCCTGGTGCCGTTCGTCCACGCGATCGTCCCCACGGTGGACGTCGCGGGCGGCCGGGTCGTGCTCGACCCGCCGGAAGGCCTGCTGGACGCATGAGGCGCTGGACGGCCGTTCTCGCGGCTCTGCTGCTCGCCTCGGTCCTCGCGCCCCCGGCCCAGGCGGCGGGATCCACCTACGGCGACTTCTCGATGATGTTCCGGCGCAGCGCGGGCCAGTTCGCGCCGCCCGGGGAGAAGGCGAACCAGTGGGCCTGGTCGCCGCAGTCGGCCACCGAGTCGCGGATCTCCTGGGGCGACCCGGTCAGCTGGCCGCCGTCCTACGCGGAGCACTTCGTCCACGACGGCGACTGGGTGCTGCTCGACGGCTGGGGCGACAACGGCACGTACTACACCGAGCGCGTGACCGCCGAGTCCCTCTGCCAGGGCGGCGTGTGCACGCCGGTTCCGTCGCACGGGGGACAACAGCACTACGTCCGCTGGACCGTGCCGTCCTCGGACTACCGGCTGGTCGCCGAAGGGACCGTCACGGAGCAGAGCAGCGGCAAGAGCTTCCGGTTCGAGCACGTGCAGACCTGGCACGCGCCCGCGCCGTGCGGCTCGGCCCGCTTCGGTGCCCGGACCTGCATCACGCAGAGCGAGTCCTGGTCGTCCGACCAGGGCCTGCCCGCCGGCTCGCCGATCCGCGAGACGAAGCGCCGCGACATCCGGCTCGCCCAGGGGCTCGGCATGGCCTTCACGATCGACCAGCAGGTCGAGTCCCCGTGGCACGCCGAGGCCACCGAATACTGGAACTGGTGACCGGGTGCGCATCGACGTCGTCACGATCTTCCCCGAGTACCTCGACCCGCTGCGCGCCGCGCTGCTCGGCCGGGCGATCGACCGCGGCCTGATCGAGGTCGGCGTGCACGACCTGCGC
Organism: Amycolatopsis sp. cmx-4-37; assembly: GCA_049998055.1. Lineage (GTDB taxonomy): Bacteria > Actinomycetota > Actinomycetes > Mycobacteriales > Pseudonocardiaceae > Amycolatopsis. The sequence goes on from JAEBEK010000002.1 coordinate 799,010, forward strand.
GACTGGACCCACGACGTGCACCGCGCGGTCGACGACGCGCCGTACGGCGGCGGGCCCGGCATGGTGATGAAGCCGCAGATCTGGGGCCCGGCCCTGGACGACGTCTGCCGGCCGGACACGCGGCTCGTCGTGCCGACGCCGGCGGGGCGGCCGTTCACCCAGGAGCTCGCGCACGCTTACGCGCAGGAGAAGCACCTGGTCTTCGCCTGCGGCCGGTACGAGGGCATCGACCAGCGGGTCGTCGACGACGCCGCCCGCCGGATGCCGGTCGACGAGGTGTCGATCGGCGACTACGTCCTGGTCGGCGGCGAGGCGGCGGTCCTGGTCATCGTCGAGGCCGTCGTCCGGCTCCTGCCCGGTGTGCTCGGCAACTCGCGGTCGGCCGCCGAGGACTCGTTCTCCGACGGCCTCCTCGAAGGGCCCAGCTACACGCGGCCCGAAGTGTGGCGGGACCTGGCGGTGCCGGACGTCCTGCGGTCCGGCAACCACGCGCTGATCGATCGCTGGCGGCGTGACCAGGCCCTCGAGCGGACGGCCCGGCGCCGCCCCGATCTCCTCGCGGCGCTGCCGGAAGGTAGTCTCGACAAGCACGATCACGGGGTCCTGGAGGGCTTGGACCCCGAGCAGGCTTAGCCCGGTTACTTTACGTCTGAACGGGTCTGCAATACTTGACAGGTTGGCGTGAGTGGACCTCGTCGTCCATGAGCCCGCCAGCAGCCCCCTTGGGTCGCCCGCAGCTTCACCGTTGCGCGCTGTGCGGCCTTCGGGACGTGTACGCAAGCCATACGAAGACGAGGACGGACCACCGATGAACACCCTGGACGCGCTGGACAAGCAGTCACTGCGTTCCGACATCCCGGACTTCCGCCCGGGCGACACCCTCAAGGTGCACGTCCGCGTCATCGAGGGCAACCGCGAGCGCAACCAGGTCTTCCAGGGCGTCGTGATCCGCCGTCAGGGCGGCGGCATCCGGGAGACCTTCACCGTCCGCAAGATCTCCTTCGGCGTCGGCGTGGAGCGCACCTTCCCGGTGCACTCGCCGAACATCGCCGAGGTCGAGGTCCACAAGCGCGGTGACGTGCGGCGCGCGAAGCTGTACTACCTGCGCGACCTGCGCGGCAAGAAGGCCAAGATCAAGGAGCGCCGCGAGAACCGCGAGACGGCCTCGGCTAACTGAGTCACAACCCGGTTACCGGTAGCCTGACGACGTGGCCGAACCCGTGTCCCAGAACGCTCCTGAGGATGACCCCGATCGCTCCGAGGAGGACCAGCCCAGGCGGTCCCGCTCCGAGGAGCGCGGGGGATCCCGACGGCGGCGAGCCAAGCCCGCCAAGAAACGGTCGTTCTGGAAGGAACTGCCGATCTTGCTCGTGATCGCCCTGGTGCTCACGATCCTGATCCAGACATTCCTCGCGAAGGTCTTCATGATCCCCTCGGGGTCCATGGAGGCCACCCTCCACGGGTGCCCCGGGTGCACCGGTGACCGGATCCTCGTCGACCGGGTCACCTACGACTTCACCGAGCCCTCGCCGGGCGACGTGATCGTGTTCAAGGGCCCGCCGGCGTGGATCAACAACGAGATCGCGCCGCAGGAGTCGAGCAACATCATCGTCCAGGGCCTGCGCGGTCTCGGCTCCCTGGTCGGGTTCGCCCCGCCGGACGAGCGGGACTTCGTCAAGCGCGTGATCGCGGTCGGCGGCCAGACCGTCCAGTGCTGCGACACGCAGGGTCGTGTCGTGGTCGACGGCAAGGGGCTCGACGAGCCCTACGTCCACTGGGAAGACCCGTCCAACCAGACGGAGAAGGCCTTTGAGCCGGTCAAGGTCCCGGCCGGGACGGTCTGGGTCATGGGCGACAACCGGAACAACTCCGACGACTCCCGGTTCCAGGGCGGCGGCGGCGTGAACGGCGCGGTCCCCGTGGACAACATCATCGGCAAGGCGCGGATCATCGTCCTGCCGCCGAGCCGGTGGGGCGGCATCACCGACCACAACCCGCAGGAAGCGGCCCAGCCGGCGGCGCTCGGTGCGCCGGCCTGGCAGAGCGGCGTCCCGCTCGGGGCCGGTATCGCGGCGGCGTGGCCGGCGCTCTTCGTCGGGCGCAAGCTCAAGTCCGGGGTGCGCCGGGCGGCCGGGCGGAAACGCTAGCCACCCCGATCCGTGCCGGCAGACGGGTGATCCAGCCTTGACTCTTCCCGTTCCCCTCACCGCGGCCGAGCCGATCCGGCCGCCGCGGGCCGTGGTGCGCGGCGACCTCTTCTGGGGTCTGCAGGGCGCGCTCGACCGCCGTGGCCTCGGCCCGGTCGCCGGTGTGGACGAAGCCGGCGCCGGGGCGTGCGCGGGTCCGCTGGTGGTCGCGGCCTGCGTGCTCAAGCAGGGCGACGCGGCGAAGCTGACCGAGCTGACCGACTCCAAGCTGATGACGGCCAAGGCGCGCGACCGGGTCTACGACCTGGTCCTCGCCCGGGCCGTCGACTACTCGGTGATCGTCATCCCCACCGCGGAGGTCGACCTCTACGGCATCCGGGTGATGAACCTGGAGGGCATGCGACGCGCCGCGGCGGCGTTGCGCGTGTCCCCGGGCTACATCCTCACCGACGGCTTCCGGGTCCCGGGCCTCACGGCTCCGAACACGGCGGTGATCAAGGGCGACCGTTCGGTGGCGTGCATCGCGGCCGCGTCGGTGCTGGCGAAGGTGACGCGCGACCGCATCATGGCGGGTTATCACGACGACCTCCCGCACTACGGTTTCGACGTGCACAAGGGTTACAGCACCAGTGACCACCTGGCGGCGCTGCGCGAACACGGCCCCAGCGACGTCCACCGGTGGTCGTACACGAACGTGGCGACGGTGGCCATCAAGCACGGCGTGCGGCCCGCCAGACCGGTCGTGCTCACCTACGCGGCGCTGGAAAAGGCCATGGAGGGCGGCAGCGGGTCGCAGCTCGCCGCGGTCCTCGACGAGGCTCTCGAGCCACAACTCAGCCTGCCGCTGCATGCCCCGGCCGCGGGTGTGGGTCACAATGAACGCTCCGCCGGCGGAGCAGCAGCACGATCCCGAGGAGGGGCGCGGATTTCATGAGCGCAGAGGATCTCGAGAAGTACGAGACCGAGATGGAGCTCTCGCTGTACCGCGAGTACCGCGACATAGTCGGCCAGTTCTCGTACGTGGTGGAGACCGAGCGGCGGTTCTACCTGGCGAACGCGGTCGACGTCCAGGTCCGCGACGGCGGCGGCGAGGTGTACTTCGAGGTCCGCATGTCCGACGCGTGGGTCTGGGACATGTACCGGCCGGCCCGCTTCGTCAAGCACGTCCGCGTCATCACGTTCAAGGACGTCAACGTCGAGGAGCTCGACAAGCCGGACCTCCGGCTGCCCGAAGACGGCCCGTTCTCGGGCTGAGCTGGCCTTTCCCCGCGCCGGTTCGTCCTGGACGAGCCGGCGCGGTGCGTTTCGCCCGGCCTGTCCGCGCCTCGGCTCCGCCGCCATAGCACAGCCGTCCGACAGTTCGGGCCGTTCCGCCGTGTTCCGTGGACCGGTTGTCCACATACCCCCGGTTGTCCACAGAGCGGCGATTTCACTCTGGTTTCGCCACCTCACGCGCTGGCATCGTCGAACGCACACGCACCGTGATCGCCGGGACCGCCCCGGTGACCGGTGCGCCGACGAGGGGGCGAACACGATGACGGTCACCGACCAGCTCGCAAGACACCGCCGCGACCTCGGCGAGTGGGGCGAAGACTTCGCCGCCCGGCACCTGCAGGACCGCGGCCTCGTCCTGCTGGGCCGCAACTGGCGCTGCCGCGAAGGCGAGATCGACCTCATCCTGACCGACCGCACCCGCGTCGTCTTCTGCGAGGTCAAGACCCGCACGGGCACCGAGTTCGGTCTACCGTCGGAGACCGTCTCCGAGGAGAAAGCCGGCCGCGTGCGCCGGGCGGCCCAACGCTGGCTGCGCGAGTTCCGGATCGGCTGGTGCCCGGTCCGCTACGACGTCGTGACGATCCTCGCCGAGCCCGGCAAGCGCCCCCGCGTCCAGCACATCGAGGCGGCGTTCTGATGCCCATCGCCAAAGCCTGGTCGGCCGCACTCCTGGGCATCGATGGCCGGGTCATCGAGATCGAAGCGGACCTGGGTGGTGGACTGAGCCGTGTCACGCTCGTCGGACTCCCCGACGCAGGACTGCGCGAGGCGAAGGATCGCGTTCGATCGGCGGTGCGCAACTCCGGGCAGCCTTGGCCCGACGGGAAGGTGACTCTGGGCCTGTCTCCCGCGAACCTGCCGAAGGTCGGCTCGGCGTACGACCTGGGCATCGCGGCGGCCGTCCTCGCGGCGATGGGCACTGTTCCTGCGACCCGGCTGCTCGGCAGTGTGCTGTTGGGCGAACTCGCGCTGGACGGTCGGATCCGCGCAGTTCGCGGAATCCTTCCAGGCCTGCTCGCGGCGCGCGCAGGCGGCTACGAGCGAGCCGTCGTACCGCTGGACTCCCTCAGCGAGGCGGCACTTGTCGATGGCATCGACGTCGTGGGCGCATGTCATCTGCGCGATCTGGTGGCTTGGCTCAACGGCGAAGCCGACTTGGTTCGTCCGGAACCACCTGGTCCGACGACACCGCCGGAGGTACCGGACCTGGCTGATGTCGTCGGCCAGCCGGAGGCGCGCTGGGCCCTCGAGGTTGCTGCGGCAGGCGGGCATCACCTGCTGCTGACCGGACCGCCAGGAGTGGGCAAGACGATGTTGGCGAGGCGGCTGCCCAGCCTGCTGCCGCAGTTGTCGCCGGAGGAGTCCTTGGAAGTCACGGCGGTGCACTCGGTCGATGGCTCGCTGTCGAAGTCCTCGCCCTTGGTCGTTGTGCCGCCGTTCGTGGCCCCGCACTATTCGATCTCCATCGCGGCACTGATCGGTGGTGGAAGCGGGATCGCGTCGCCCGGCGCGATCAGCCGTGCCCACCGCGGCGTGCTGTTTCTCGACGAAGTCTGCGAGTTTGGCGCTCAATGCCTCGAATCGCTGCGGACCGTGCTCGAAGAGGGCGAGGTGCGCATCGCCCGGGTCAAGGGCTCAATCACCTACCCGGCGCGGTTCCAGCTCGTGCTGGCCACCAATCCGTGCGCGTGTGCGCCGCCAAAGGACGCCGACTGCGTCTGCTCGCCAACAGCCCGGCGTCGCTACCTTGGGCGACTCTCCGGACCGTTGCTCGACCGTGTCGATCTACGGGTGCGGTTACGACCGCTCAGCGCTATCGGCGCGCACGACACCGGCGCGGCGGAATCGTCGGAAGCTGTCCGCGGGCGCGTGCTGGAGGCCCGCGAACGCGCGGCGCACCGATGGCGTGAGCACAGCTGGCTGTCCAACTCGGAGGTTCCCGGACCGGCCCTGCGGCGCCAGTTCGCCTTGGCCAAAGACGCGACGACCCTGCTCGATCGCGCTATGGAGCGCGGAGCTTTGAGTGGTCGAGGAGCCGACAGGTGCTTGCGGATCGCCTGGACATTGGCCGACCTGGACGGCGAGAAGCGCCCCGGAATAGACCAAGTCGGCTCGGCACTTGCCTTCCGAGAGCGGGGGGCGGCATGAGTCCCGACGAGCTGCGCCAAGCTCGCGCCTACCTTCTGCGCGTGGCCGAGCCCCCCGCCCCGGCGCTGGTCGCCTTCGTAGCGCGACACGGGCCGGTCGATGCGGCCGCCCGGGTTCGCCGTGGCGACTGTCCGCCCGAGGTGCTCAAGGCGACCGAAGCGCGCCGTGACTACGACCTCGTCGACCAGGACTTCGCGCGCGCCGCCGCGGCCGGTGGCCGGCTGGTCGTGCCCGAGGATGACGAGTGGCCTGCCTGGCCGCTGCTCGCCCTCGACCTCGCGGCCCAGCGGGGTGTGCCCGAAGCCGCGGCTCCGTTGGCGCTTTGGGTTGCCGGCGACGTCGCGCTCGGCACCGCTGCCGATCGTGCTGTCGCCGTGGTCGGGGCGCGCGCCGCCACCGACTACGGCGAGCACCACGCCGCCGAACTGTCGTACGGCCTGGCCTCCCGGAGCGTCCCGGTTTTCTCGGGGGCGGCCTACGGCATCGACGGCGCCGCCCACCGCGGGGCGCTCGCCGCCGGAGGGATCACCGTGGCCGTGCTCGGCTGTGCTGTCGACGCGGGCTACCCCGCGGGCCACGTCGGGCTGCTGAACCGGATCGTCCGCAACGGTGGCGCGGTCGTCAGCGAGTACCCGCCCGGCACCCCGCCGGCCCGGCACCGCTTCCTGGTCCGCAACCGGCTCATCGCCGCCCTCACCGAGGGCACCTTGGTCGTCGAGGCGGGGCGGCGCAGCGGCGCGCGCAATACCGCCAGCACCGCCGGCGCCCTCGGCAAGGTGGTGATGGCGATGCCGGGACCCGTGTCGTCGGGGATGTCCGTCGGCTGCCACGAGCTGATCCGCGACGCCCGGGCGACGCTCGTCTCGACGGTCGACGAGGTCCTCGAGACCGTGGGCCGCTTCGGCATCGCCGAGGACCCGGCCGCCCGGCCGAAACGTCCCACCGACCGGTTGGGGCCCGAGGCGTTGCGGGCGTACGAGGCGCTTGCCGTGCGCGCCGACCGGTCGGACGCCGAAATCGCGACCGAATCCGGGCTGCCGCTGCGGAAAGTGCGGGCTCTGCTGCCCGCGCTGGAGATCGACGGATTCGCGGTCCGCGGGGACGCGGGGTGGCGACGACGGAGGGAGAGCGCGTGACCGCCACGAAATCCGGGCGAAATCGTCGAAAGTGTTCGGCCGGTCCGGTCGGGCCGCGTGGCGATCCTTGACCGAGGGCGGTTGTTCGCGCAGCGTGACATCCATGCCGCCGCCATCACGCTCCGGCCGGGGCCGCCGCCCGGACCTGCGTGCGCTCCGGGCCGCCCTGCCCGAGCCGGTCCAGGCCGTCGTCACCGGCTACGAACGGCACCTCGGGCTGGAACGCGGGCTGTCCGCGCACACCGTCCGGGCCTACGTCGGCGATGTGGTGTCGCTGCTGGGGTTCGTCGTGGACGGCGGGGATGCGCTCGCGGAGCTGGACCTCGCCCGGCTGCGGGCGTGGCTCGCGGCCCAGCAGTCGGGCGGGGCGAGCCGGACGACGCTCGCGCGGCGGGCCGCCTCGGCGCGGACGTTCACCGCCTGGGCGCACCGCGCCGGCTTCCTCGGGACCGACCCGGGCGGGCGGCTCGCCGCCCCGCGGGCGCACCGCACCCTGCCCGGGGTGCTGCGCGCCGGGCAGGCGGGGGAGGTCATGCGGGCGTCGGCGGCCGGTGCGGCCCAGCGGGATCCGGTCGCCCTGCGTGATCGCGCGATCGTCGAGCTGCTCTACGCCACGGGCATCCGCGTGTCCGAGTTGTGCGGGTTGGACGTCGGCGGCGCCGATTTCTCCCGTCGTGTCGTGACGGTGCTCGGCAAGGGTGGCAAGGAGCGGGTGGTGCCGTTCGGCGTCCCGGCGGCCGAAGCGCTGGACGACTGGATCACCGAGGGCCGGCCGAAGATCGTCGCGGAAACCGCCGGTGCCGGCGTCGAACCCGCACTTTTCCTCGGTGTGCGGGGGAAACGCCTCGACCCGCGCGCGGTGCGGCGAGTGGTGCACGACGCCGTCACGGCGGTGCCCGGAGCGGCCGATATGGGGCCCCACGGCCTGCGTCATTCGGCGGCGACGCATCTGCTGGAGGGCGGCGCCGATCTCAGGAGCGTTCAGGAACTGCTTGGTCACGCTACGCTTGCCACGACGCAGCTCTACACTCATGTGACCGTCGACCGGTTGAAAGCGATCCATGACCGAGCGCACCCCAGGGCCTGAGGCGGCCCGGGGAGTCTCGCCGGGGTCGTCACCAGCGGGCCCGGCGGCGCACGCGCATTCGCACGAGCACGGAGACGACACTGAGCCGCATGCCGAGAACGACTGTGCAATGACCGCAGGACCGCACGTGACCGACGCCACCGGAGTGACCACTCGCGGTGACGCCGCCGTGCCCGCGGAAGCGCGGGCGGCCTACGACGTCGACGCCGGGATCGCGGCGCTGTGGCGGCAGTACGCCGACAGCCCGGACCAGGTGTCGCGCGATCGGCTCGTGCTGCACTACGCCCCGCTGGTCAAGTACGTCGCGGGCCGGGTCGGCACCGGCCTGCCGACCCACGTCGACGTGGGTGACCTGGTGCAGTCCGGCATCTTCGGGCTCGTCGACGCGATCGAGAAGTTCGACCCCGAGCGCGGCCTGCGCTTCGAGACGTACGCGATGCAGCGCATCCGCGGCGCGATCCTCGACGACCTCCGTTCGCAGGACTGGGTGCCGCGCGCCGTCCGCAGCAAGGCCAAGGAGGCCGAGCGCGCGATGGAGCGCCTCGGCGCCCGGCTGAACCGCACCCCGACCGACGCGGAGCTCGCCGCCGAGCTCGGCATCGGCCTCGACGACCTGCGCGACTTCTACGGCCAACTGCAGCTCACCAGCGTCGTCGCGCTGGAGGACCTGGTGGCCGCGGGCAAGGACAGCGGCTCGCTGGTGGACACGATTCCCGACGACGACGCCGTCGACCCGGTCGCGGTGCTCGTCGACCAGGACAACCGCCGCCAGCTCGCGCAGGCCATCGCGCAGCTGACCGAACGCGACAAGATCGTGGTCAGCCTCTACTACTTCGAGAGCCTGACCCTCGCCGAGATCGGGAAGGTCCTCGGCGTCACCGAGTCGCGGGTCAGCCAGCTGCACACGCGCGCGGTCATGCGGCTGCGCGCCAAGCTGGTCGAGCAGACCGGCGCCTGATCAGGGACCACCTCCCCACGGCTTGAGCCGGAAGTCGCCCACCTCACCGGTCAGGGCGAGGGGATCGACGTACTCGTCGCCCCGCCGGACGCCCCAGTGCAGGCAGGCGGCGATCGCGCAGCCCGGGTGCCCGGCGAGGACGGACCCGAGCACCTGCCCCCGGTAGACCTGGTCCCCGACGGCCACCTTCGGCTCGACGGGCTCGTAGGTGGTGCGCAGGCCGCCGTCGTGGTCGACGGAGATGACGGGCCGCCCGGCGACGAGCCCGGCGAAGACGACGACACCGGCATCGGCCGCCAGCACCTCCTGCCCGGGCCCGGCGGCGAGGTCGACGCCGCGGTGCCCGGCGCCGTAGGGCGTTTCCGGGGCGTCGAAGTACTTCGTGACCACCGGAACGGGTGACAAGGGCCAGGACAACCGCGCTTGCCGCGCGGCCCGGGGATCACCTGCCGGTCCGGCCGGCTCGGCGCCTGCCCGATCAGCCCACCACTGACCGGCGGCCGGCTCACTCGCTCGGGGCGGTGGTGCCGGTGGCGGGTCGAGGCCGCCCGCCCTGGCGGCAGGCGTCCCCAGCCCGGGTGTCGCGGCCGGTGTCCCTGATCCGGCCGACCACGCAGCCGCCACCGGCGTCGAAGCCCACCCCCCTCCCACCACCACAAAACCCGCCGTGACCAGGGCAATAACGCTCCAACCAAGACCCATCGCCCACCGTCGAAAACCGCTGATCAACTCCATCCCTCCACCCTGCGGTACCGGCGACCCGCGTGGGGAGCCGAAGCCGAATCTGTGGACAACCGGACCCGATGTGGACAACTCCGTCCGTCCGCGGCCGCCGGTGGGGGAGGGGCTGGTGGCAGGGGGTAGAATCTTTTCCGCGGTCCGCGTGAGCGGGCTGACTTCGCGTGCACGTGCGCGATCCCCGGCCGAAATGTGCCGGCGAGTCGCACGATGTCCGGCGGTCCCTGGGGTTCCTCACTCCGCAGGGTCCGGACACCGCCACGGGCACCAGGGCGAGCGGCCACCCGGCCGCGAGCGACAAAACCGAGTAGCGCGTCAGCGGTGAACCACCGCGAGCGCGCACGACACAGAAGAGGTTGATTCCGGCAATGGCCGTCGTCACCATGAAGCAGCTGCTCGACAGCGGCGTGCACTTCGGGCACCAGACTCGTCGGTGGAACCCGAAGATGAAGCGCTACATCTTCACCGAGCGCAACGGCATCTACATCATCGACCTGCAGCAGACGCTGACCTACATCGACCGTGCCTTCGAGTTCATCAAGGAAACCGTCGCGCACGGTGGCACGATCATGTTCGTCGGCACCAAGAAGCAGGCTCAGGAAGCCATCGCGGCCGAAGCCTCGCGCGTGGGCATGCCCTACGTGAACCAGCGCTGGCTCGGCGGCATGCTGACCAACTTCCAGACCGTCCACAAGCGCCTCCTCCGCCTGAAGGAGCTCGAGTCGCGGGAGCAGACCGGCGGCTTCGAGGGTCTCACCAAGCGCGAAATCCTCACGCTCACCCGTGAGAAGGACAAGCTCGAGAAGACCCTCGGCGGTATCCGCGACATGGCCAAGGTGCCGAGCATCGTGTGGATCGTCGACACGAAGAAGGAGCACATCGCCGTCGGCGAGGCGCGGAAGCTGAACATCCCGGTCGTCGCGATCCTGGACACCAACTGCGACCCGGACGAGGTCGACTACCCGATCCCGGGCAACGACGACGCCATCCGGTCGGCCGCGCTGCTGACCAAGGTCGTCGCCGAGGCCGCGGCCGCCGGTCTCATGCAGCGCTCCAGCCGCAACGGTGCTTCGGCCGACTCCAAGCCGGAGCCGGGTGTCGCCACCGACGAGCCGCTGGCCGAGTGGGAGAAGGAGCTGCTCGCCGGCTCCGAGACCGCCGCCGCCGACGCGACCGAGGCCGCCGCGGCCGTCGACGCTCCGGTCGAGACGCCGGCCGAGGCCCCCGCCGAGGCCGAGCAGGCCACCGCCTCCTCCTGATGTCCCACGTCCGTGCGGCCGGCTCCTCGTGAGCCGGCCGCACGGACGTAGCAACCCACAGATTTCCTGCAAAGGACGGATTTACCAGAATGGCGAACTACACCGCCGCTGACGTGAAGCGCCTGCGCGAGATGACCGGCGCCGGCTTCATGGACTGCAAGAAGGCGATGGAGGAGAACGACGGCGACTTCGACAAGGCCGTCGAGTTCCTCCGGATCAAGGGCGCCAAGGACGTCGGCAAGCGCGCCGAGCGCGCCACGGCCGAGGGCCTGGTCGCCGGCGACGGCGGCGTCCTGATCGAGCTCGACTCCGAGACCGACTTCGTCGCGAAGAACGCCGAATTCCAGGCGCTCGCCGCGAAGATCGTCGAGGTCGCCAAGACCGTCAAGACCAGCGACGTCGAGGCCCTCAAGGGCGCCGAGCTGGACGGCAAGACGGTCAACGAGGTCGTGCAGGAGCTGTCCGCCCGCATCGGCGAGAAGCTCGAGCTGCGCCGCGTCGTGTCCTTCGAGGGCCAGACCACCAACTACCTCCACCGCCGCGGTTCGGACCTGCCGCCCGCCGTCGGTGTGCTCATCGAGTTCACCGGTGACGACACCGAGGCCGCCCGCGCCGCCGCCATGCAGGTCGCCGCGCTGCGCGCGAAGTACCTGACCCGCGACGAGGTGCCCGCCGAGATCGTCGAGAACGAGCGCTCCATCGCGGAGAAGACCGCTCGTGAAGAGGGCAAGCCGGAGCAGGCCCTCACGAAGATCATCGAGGGCAAGGTCAACGCCTACTACAAGGACAACGTCCTGCTCGAGCAGCCGTCGGTCAAGGACAACAAGAAGACCGTCAAGGCCCTGCTCGACGCGGCCGGCGTCACGATCACCAAGTTCGCGCGCTTCGAGGTCGGCCAGGCCTGAGGCCAGGTCCGGGTATAGGTTTCACCCCCAGTGCCCCGTCTCCGTCCATCGGGGACGGGGCACTGCCGGGTCCAGAAGAAGATTTTGAGGCTCGAAGGGCCTAGGAGGCGACATAGATGGGTGACCGGGTCGAAGGTGGCTACCGGCGGGTGCTGCTGAAGCTGGGCGGCGAGATGTTCGGCGGTGGTTCGATCGGCGTCGATCCGGATGTCGTCCACTCGGTCGCGCAGCAGATCGCCGACGTCGCCCGCACCGGCGTCCAGGTCGCGGTCGTGATCGGCGGCGGCAACTACTTCCGCGGCGCGGAGCTTTCGCAGCGCGGCATGGACCGCGACCGCGCCGACTACATGGCGATGCTGGGCACCGTGATGAACTGCCTGGCGCTGCAGGACTTCCTGGAGAAGGAGGGCCTGCCCACGCGCGTGCAGACCGCCATCACGATGGGCCAGGTCGCCGAGCCCTACATCCCGCGCCGCGCCGAGCGGCACCTGGAGAAGGGGCGCGTCGTGATCTTCGGCGCCGGGGTCGGCATGCCGTACTTCTCCACCGACACCGCGGCGGCGCAGCGGGCGCTCGAGCTGGGCTGCGAAGCCGTGCTGATGGCCAAGGCCGTCGACGGCGTCTACACCGCGGACCCGAAGGCCGACCCGACCGCCGAGATGTTCCGCGAGATCACCCACCGCGAGGTGCTGGAGCGGGACCTCAAGGTCGCCGACGCGACGGCGTTCAGCCTCTGCATGGACAACAACATGCCGATCATCGTGTTCAACCTGCTCACCGAGGGGAACATCGCCCGCGCGGTGAGTGGTGAAAGAATCGGCACGTTGGTCAGCACCCCCGCCGACGGGGTGCCGGCCTAGACCTGCTGGGATCAGCAAGCGCCACACCATCACAACACCGGGAGTAGCCGTGATCGACGAGACCCTCCTCGACGCCGAGGAGAAGATGGAAAAAGCGGTGTCCGTCGCGAAGGACGATCTGACGTCGGTGCGCACCGGCCGGGCCACTTCGTCGATGTTCTCGCGCATCGTGGTCGACTACTACGGCGCGCCGACCCCGCTGAACCAGCTGGCCAGCGTCAACGTGCCGGAGGCGCGGATGGCGCTGATCAAGCCCTACGACCAGACGCAGCTGAACGCCATCGAGAAGGCGATCCGCGAGTCCGACCTCGGCGTCAACCCGAGCAACGACGGCAACGTGATCCGGATCGTCATCCCGCAGCTCACCGAGGAGCGGCGCAAGGAGATGGTCAAGGTCGCGAAGAGCAAGGGCGAGGACGCGCGGGTGACCATCCGCAGCATCCGCCGCAAGGCCAAGGAAGAGCTCGACCGCATCGGCAAGGACGGCGAAGCGGGCGAGGACGAGGTCGTGCGCGCGGAGAAGGAACTGCAGAACCTCACCGACACCTACTCGCACAAGGTCGACGAGCTGGTCAAGCACAAGGAAGCCGAGCTGCTCGAGGTCTGATGGCACAGGTGAGCGAGGAACGCGAGGACCGGGTGGACGCCACCGGAGATCTGCCGGCGGACGCCGGCACCCCGGCCACGCCGGAGTTCCCGGGGACCGGCGCAGCGGCGGAGACGCCGGTCGTGCCGGAGACTTCGGGCGCGGCTTCGGCGACCTCGGAAACCGGCGAAGCGGACCGGTTGTCGGCCGCCGGAACGGCCGCGGCGACCCCGCAGACCCCGGGAAGCGAGCCGACCCCCGAGGCCAAGAATGCCTCCAAGGCCGGCCGGAACCTGCCCGCCGCCATCGGGGTCGGGCTGCTGCTCGGTGCCGCGATCATCGTTTCCCTGCTCACCGTGCGCTTCCTGTTCATCGGGATCATCGCGATCGCGATCGCGGTCGGCACCTTCGAGTTCGCCGGGGTGCTGCGCCGGGTCGCCGACACGCGGGTCGCGGTGATCCCGGTGCTCGTCGGCGGCCAGGCGATGATCTGGCTGGCCTGGCCGTTCGGCCGGGAAGGCGCGCTCACGGCGTTCGTCCTCACCGTGCTCGCCTGCCTGCTGTGGCGCCTGCCCGGCGGCGCGAAGGGCTACCTGCGCGACATCGGCGCGTCGGTGTTCGCCGCCGCCTACCTGCCGCTCTTCGGCGCCTTCGCGGCGATGCTCGTGCCGCCGTCGGACGGCGTCGGGCGCGTTCTCACGTTCCTGATCGGCGTCGTGGCGTCGGACACCGGCGGCTACATCGCCGGCGTGCTCGGCGGCAAGCACCCGATGGCCCCCACCATCAGCCCGAAGAAGACCTGGGAAGGCTTCGGGGGCTCGCTGGTCGGTGGCGTCGTGGCCGGCGCACTGACGCTGAGCCTGCTGTTGGACGGCCACGTCTGGCAGGGCGTGCTCTTCGGCGTCGCGATCGTGCTCACCGCGACCCTGGGCGACCTCGTCGAGTCGCTGATCAAGCGCGACCTCGGCGTCAAGGACATGGGCACGCTGCTGCCCGGCCACGGCGGGATCATGGACCGCCTCGACTCGCTGCTGCCTTCCGCGGTGGTGTCCTGGCTGCTGCTTTCGGCGTTCGTGCCCCTCGGCTGACCTGCGGTGCGAGGTTCCGCCTAGCAGACGTAGGCGACGCGTCGTGGACGGCCGAAGCTTCGGCGGGTTTGACTCGGGGCATGCTCACCGAAACCCGCGCCCGGCTCGCGCTCTCCGCCGTCTGCCTGGGCTTCGTGATGATCACGCTCGACGCGACCATCGTGAACCTGGCCCTGCCCGCGATCGGTGCCGACTTCGGCGAGCCGTCGACGGCGGCGCTGCAGTGGGTCGTCGACGCCTACACCGTCACGCTCGCCGCGTTCCTGCTCACCTGGGGCGCCGCCGGCGACCGGTGGGGCTCGCGCCGCGTCTTCGAGGTGGGCGTCGCCGTCTTCGTCGTCGCGTCGATCGCCTGCGCGGTCGCCGGTGACGCGGTCTGGCTGATCGCCGCGCGGGCGGTCCAGGGTGCGGGGGCGGCCGCGCTGCTCCCGTCATCGCTCGCGTTGATCGTCCACCAGTTCCCGGACGCGCGGGAGCGAGCGCGCGCTCTCGGCGTGTGGGGCGGCATGAGCGGTGTCGGGCTCGCCGCCGGGCCGATGCTCGGCGGGCTCGCGGTCGGCCTCGCCGACTGGCGGCTCGTCTTCGCGGTCAACGTCCCGGTCGGGGTCGTCGCGATCGTCCTGACGCGCCGCGCGGTCGCGGAACCGCCCCGGTACGAGTCGACCCGTCTCGACCTCGCCGGCCAGCTGATCGGCACGGCGTCGCTTGCGGGGCTCGTCGCCGGGTTCATCGAGTCCGGGCACGCGGGGTGGCTGGCGCCGGCGACGATCGCGCTGCTCGGCGGGGGAGTGGTGGCCGGCGCGGTGTTCGTGGCGGTCGAGAAGCGCGTCGGCGAACCCGTGCTCCCGCTCGGGATCCTGAGGATCCGGAACTTCGCGGTGGCGACCGGGATCGGCGGCCTGTTCAACTTCTGCCTCTACGGCACGCTCTTCTGCCTCGCGCTGTACCTGCAACGCGCCTGGTCGCTCGGCGCGCTCGCGGCGGGCCTCGCCCTGGTGCCGCTGACGGTGGTGGTCGGGCTCAACGCGTTCTTCAGCGGCCGCCTGACCGGCCGCTTCGGCCCGCGCGTCCCGATGGTCGCGGGCGCGCTGGCCGGTCTCGCCGGTTCGGCCGGCTTCGCGCTGCTGCCCGCGGACCGCGCGCTCGTGCCGTTCGTCGTGGTCTCGGTCGTGTTCGGCTGCTGCTCGCTGGCCATGCCCGCGATGACGTCGCTCGCGATGAACTCCTTGCCGGGCCAGGCGGGGCTGGCCGCGGGCGTGCTCAACGCGTCGCGCCAGACCGGCGGCGCGATCGGGGTCGCGCTGGTCGGCGCGCTGCTGCCCGCCACCGGGATGTGGCTGGTGGCGGGCGGGTTCGCGCTGGTCGCGGGGCTCGCGCTGGCCGAGCGTCAGTCGTCGTAGGGGTCGTCGACCTCGGCGCGGCCCCAGTCCTCGGAGACGCGCGAGTGGTCGATCACCGCGAAGACGGCGCCTTCCGGGTCGGCCAGGATCGACATCCGGCCGAACGGCGTGTCGTAGGGCTGGATCACGACGGTGCCGCCGTTCATCAGCGCTTCGCCGGCGACGGCGTCGACGCCGCGGGCCGGGTCGATGTCGAAGTAGACGAGCCAGTGCGGCGGGGTGTCGAGGCTGTACTCCGAGCCCATCACGTACCGGTACAGCACCGGCTCGTGCTCGATGAGCCATTCGACGTAGTCCAGCGACTCGCCGTCGCCGATCTGGTGGCTCCCGTAGGTGAAGAGCTTGGTGTAGAAGTGATCCGCCGCGACGCCGTCGTGCGTGTTGAGGTCCGCGCCGCTGAAGGTGTTGGGGATCCCGGTGACGAACTCCCAGTCCGGCGGGACCTCCCAGAACACCACCGGCGCGCCGCACGCGTCGTAGGCGTGCAGGATCGTGCCGCGCTGCGGGATCGGCATCGGGCCGAGCGTCAGCCGCCCGCCGAGGTGCTCCACCCATTCGGCCGCGCTCGCGGTGTGCGGCACGGACAGGTGCGGCATCCAGCCCAGCGGCGCGCCCTGGGCGGCGCGGTAGAGGCCACCCACCGGGACGGTGTTGAGCGTCGCGATGGCGTACCGGCCGTCGGACGTCGCCGGGTCGCGCTGAGTGGCGTACGTCCAGCCGAAGAGGGCACCGTAGAATCTTTCCGCCACGGCCTGCTCGCGGCAGGCCAGCTCGATCCAGCACGGAATTCCGGCCGGGACCGGGGACGGGGTACTGGACGGGCCGATCGCCATGGGTGCTCCTCCCGAGACCCACCGAATTCTAGGCGTGATCCGTGTGGTTTCCGCCAAGAATTCGCCGCGAGAAGATCACTGGCGGCGAAGTAGGCCCCGGAAGGAGCAGCGGTGCGGTGGTCGTCCCGGCGCGCGGAGGTCGTGCCGAGTCCGAACATCTGGTACTACCAGGCCGATTACGAGCTGGAGAACCGGGCGCAGGACAGCGGCGGCGAGATCTGGCGGGTGCTGCGCGAAGAGGGCGACTGGGCCGGCCGGGACGTGCTGGACGTCGGCTGCGGCGACGGGTTCCACTTGCCGCGCTTCGCCCGCGACGCGCGTTCGGTGCTCGGGGTGGAGCCGCACGAGCCGCTCGTGCGAAGCGCGCTGGAGCGGGTGAAGGGTCTGTCGAACGTGGACGTTCGCCGGGGCCGGGCCCAGCGGCTGCCGGTCCGCAGCGCGAGCGTCGACGTCGTCCACGCGCGCACGGCGTACTTCTTCGGGCCCGGCTGCGAGCCGGGGCTGGCCGAGGCCGAGCGGGTGCTGCGGCCGGGCGGGGTGCTGCTGATCGTCGACCTCGACGTGACCAGCGAGCCCTACGGCACCTGGATGCGCGCCGACCTACCGCACTACGACCCGGCCGCCGTCGAACGGTTCTTCGCCCGGGCCGGCTTCGGGTGCCGCCGGGTGACCACCGAGTGGCGGTTCGAGACGGCGGGGGACCTCGAAGCGGTGCTGAAGATCGAGTTCAGCAAGCGCGTCGCCGAACAGGCGATCGCGGAGTCGGTGCAGCGTAATGGGAATCGCGCGCACGACCTGACGCTGCCGGTGGGCTACCGCGTCCACGCGCGGGTCAAGCCCACCGGCCTCGTCCTGCCAGGTCACTCGGCTGCTTCTTCGGAAGGAGCCGAGGACTCGTCCTCGTCCTCGCCGAGGATGCCGTAGAGCGAGCGCCGGGCGTCGTTGAGCACCTCGGCCGCGCGGGCCTGCTGGCTCTCGGTGCCCGCGCGCATGATCTGCACGACGGCGGCGGCGAGGTTCTTGCCCGCCTTGGCGAGCCCGACCTCGGTCGGGTCGACGTCCTGTGCGATCTGCTCCCACGGCGGGGTGCTGTCCTGCTCTTCCGCGGCGGTGCGGCCGGCGTCGGTCAGCTCGAAGAGCTTCTTGCCGTGCTCGTCCTTGCTGATGACCAGGCCTTCGTCGGCCAGCAGCTGCAGCGTCGGGTAGACCGAGCCGGGGCTCGGGCGCCAGAAGCCGCCGGAGCGCTCGCCGATCTCGCGGATGATCTCGTAGCCGTGCCGGGGCTGCTCGGCGAGCAGCGCCAGGATCGCGGCGCGGACGTCACCGCGGCGGCTGCGCCGTCCGCCGTGACCCCGCCGGCCCGGCCCGTGACCGCGACCGCGGCCCCGCCCACCGGGACCGAAGCCCGGGGGGAAGTCGCCGAAGCCACCGAAGGGAGCGCGTCCGCGTTCCTGGGCGAAGGGGTGGTCCTGCATGAAGGGGTTTCGTTGCCTACGCATGTCGGTGTTCCTTTCTCGAACGGTTGCGACTGGTTCACGATATATCGGAAACAGTCGCCTAGCAACCCCGGTCCGGTGATCCCGCTCACGGAACTTGAGGCCTCGAGGTCCGCGCCATAGATTAGGCAAGCCTAAACACCTGTTAGCAAAGGTAACGACCAGTGCGCACCCGATCGCTCCCGCTGACGGCCGGGCTGCTGGTCCTCGCGGTGGCCGTCGCCGCCGCCGTGCTGCTCAGCATCGGCGTCGGCACCCGCGGCCTGAGCCCGGGCACCGTGCTGGACGCGCTCTTCCACTTCCGGCCGGACGATCCCGACCACCTCGTGGTCCGCGAGCTCCGGCTCCCGCGCACGCTCGCCGGGGTGCTCGCCGGCGTCGCGCTGGGCCTGTCCGGCGCCGTCATCCAGGGCGCGACGCGCAACCCCCTGGCCGACCCGGGCCTGCTCGGCGTCAACGCCGGGGCGGCGCTGTTCGTCGTCCTCGGCATCGGCACCTTCGGCATCGCGAGCGTCAGCGGGTACGTCTGGTTCGGCTTCGCGGGCGCCGCGGTCGCCGGCGCCGTCGTCTACGGCGTCAGCTCGCTCGGGCGAGCGGGCGCGACGCCGGTGAAGCTCGCCCTCGCCGGTGCCGCCGTGACGGCTGCTCTGGCTTCGGTGACGAGCGCGCTCCTGCTGACCGACGCCACGACGTTCGACCAGTACCGGTTCTGGCAGGTCGGCTCGCTGACCGGCCGGGACGCGGCGACCGTCGGCCAGGCCGTCCCGTTCGTGGCTGCCGGCGTGGTGCTCGCCCTGGTCGCCGCCCGGCAGCTCAATGCGCTCGCGCTCGGCGAGGACGTCGCCCGCTCGCTCGGCCAGAACGTCACGGCGGCGCGGCTCGTGTGTGCGCTGGCCGTCGTCGTCCTCTGCGGGACGGCGACGGCGATCGCCGGGCCGATCGCGTTCGTCGGGCTGACCGTGCCGCACGCCGCCCGGCTGCTCACCGGGCCCGACCACCGCTGGCTGCTCCCGTACTCGGCGCTGATGGCGCCGCTGCTCCTGCTCGTCTCGGACGTCGTGGGCCGCGTGGTCGCCCGGCCGACCGAGGTGCAGGTCGGGATCGTCACCGCGCTCGTCGGCGCGCCCGTCTTCGTGTTCCTGGTGCGCCGCCGCAAGGTCGTGGCGGTGTGAACGCCGTCGAGGTGGTCGTCGCCGCGCGTCGCCGTGGCGCCGGCCGGGCCCGGGCGGTCTCCCTGCTGGTGCTGCTCACGATCGTCGTCGTCTTCGCGCTTTCCCTTGCGGTGGGCGATTTTCTCGTCCCGCTCGGCGATCTCCCGGGCCTGCTCTTCGGGGACGGTGCCGGCCGCGCGGCTTACGTCGTGACGGAACTCCGGCTGCCGCGAGCCGTCACCGGCGCCCTCGTCGGCATCGCCTTCGGTGTCTCCGGAGCGCTCTTCCAGCGCCTCCTGCGCAACCCGCTGGCCAGTCCCGACGTCATCGGCGTGACGCAGGGCGCGAGCGCGGCGGCGGTCGTCGCGATCGTGCTGTTCGGAGCCGGCGGCGCGGTCGTCTCGGCCGCGGCATTGG
Organism: Amycolatopsis sp. cmx-4-37; assembly: GCA_049998055.1. Taxonomy (GTDB): domain Bacteria; phylum Actinomycetota; class Actinomycetes; order Mycobacteriales; family Pseudonocardiaceae; genus Amycolatopsis. The sequence continues at coordinate 818,494 of JAEBEK010000002.1, forward strand.
CCGGCGCGCTGCTCACCGGCGCCACGATCTACCTGCTGGCGCGCCGCGGCGGCGTCCACGGCTACCGGCTGGTGCTCGTCGGCGTCGGGGTCGGCGCGGTGCTCACCAGCGTCGTCTCGTACCTGATGACCTGGGCCGACGTCACGCTGGCCCAGCAGGCCCTGATCTGGCTGACCGGCAACCTCAACGGCCGCGGCTGGGAGCACGCCCTCCCGCTCGCCGCCGCGCTCGTCGTCCTGCTGCCGGCGGCACTGGTCCAGAGCCGGGCGCTCACCGGGCTGCAGCTCGGCGACGACACCGCGGCGGGGCTCGGGCTCCGGGTCGAGCGCAGCCGCCTGGCGCTGCTCGTGGTCGCCGTCGCGCTCGCCGCGTTCGCGACGGCCGCCGCCGGACCGATCTCGTTCGTCGCCTTCGTGGCCAACCCGATCGCGAGCCGGCTCGTCGGCGGCGCCCGCGCGGGACTCGTCCCCGCGGCGCTGACCGGCGCGCTCGTGGTGCTGCTGGGCGACTTCGTGGCCCAGCACCTGCTCGGCGCCCAGCTGCCGGTCGGCGTCGTCACCGGCGCCGTGGGCGCGCCCTACCTGCTGTGGCTGCTCGCGACCGCCAACCGCGCCGGGCGAGTGTGAGAGGAACGCCGTGACCCTGCACACCGAAAACCTCGAACTCGGCTACGGGCCGCTGCGCGTGGTCAAGGACCTCTCCGTCCGGATCCCGCCCGGCCAGGTCACCATGATCGTCGGGACGAACGCCTGCGGGAAGTCGACGCTCTTGCGCGGGCTCGCGCGGCTGCTCACCCCGACCGCGGGCGCCGTCTACCTCGACGGCAAGGGCATCACGACGTTGCGCAGCAAGGACGTCGCGACGGTGCTCGGGCTGCTGCCGCAGTCGCCGACCGCGCCCGAAGGCATCACCGTCGCCGACCTCGTCGGCCGCGGCCGCTACCCGCACCAGGGCGTGTTCCGCCGCTGGAGCGCCGAAGACGACGACGCCGTCGCGAAGGCGATGCTCGCGACCGACACCGTCGAGCTGGCCGAGCGGCCGGTCGACGAGCTGTCCGGCGGGCAGCGCCAGCGCGTCTGGATCGCCATGGCCCTGGCGCAGCGGACGCCGTTGCTGCTGCTCGACGAGCCCACGACGTTCCTCGACATCGCCCACCAGGTCGAGGTCCTCGACCTGCTGGCCGAGCTGAACGCCGAGGACGGCCGGACGATCGTCATCGTCCTGCACGACCTCAACCTGGCCGCCCGCTACGGCGACCACCTGATCGCGATGAAGGACGGCCGGATCGCCGCCGAGGGCGCGCCCGCCGACATCCTCACCGCCGAGCTCGTCGCCGACGTCTTCGGCATGCCCTGCCGGGTCATCGAAGACCCGGTCTCCGCCACGCCCCTGGTCGTCCCGATCGGCCGGCGGCGGGCCACCCCGGAAAAGAAGGAAGCCGAATGAGTCCTCAGTGGACGCGCCTGGCCGCCGCCCTCGCGGCCGTCACGCTGCTGGCCGCCTGCGGCCAACCCGGAAGGCCGAGCACGTCCGGCGTCGGCGACCAGGACGTCGCCACCGGCGGCCGGCTGTTCTCCACCGCGGACACCGAGACGGCCAAGCTGGGCGCCGACGTCGGCCCGGGCGTCTTCCCGCGAACCGTCACCCACGCGCTGGGCAAGACGAAGCTCGAGAAGAAGCCTGAGCGGGTCGTCGTGCTCGACAGCGGCGAGCTGGACGACGTCCTCGCGCTCGGGGTCACTCCCGTCGGCATGGCCACCACCGCGGGGCAGAATGGCGTGCCGTCCTACCTGGCCGGCCGCGCCACGGGCATCAAGACGGTCGGAGATGTCAGCAACCTCAACCTGGAGGCGATCGCGGCGCTGAACCCGGACCTGATCCTCGGCAGCAAGCTGCGTGCCGACGACCTGTACCCGCAGCTGTCGAAGATCGCGCCGACGGTGTTCAGCATCCGCCCCGGGTTCCCGTGGAAGGAGAACCTGCTGCTGGTGGGGGCCTCGCTCGGCGCCGAGACGAAGGCCACCGGGCTGCTGAACGACTACCAGAAGCGGGCCGACGAGGTGAAGGCCGCGGTCAAGGGCGCGCCGAAGATCTCGCTGCTGCGGTTCCACTCCACCGGCATCCGGCTCTACGGCACCCTGTCGTTCATCGGCGTCATCCTCAAGGACACCGGCCTGGCGCGCCCGGCCAACCAGAACATCGACGAGCTCGCGGCGCAGATCTCCAAGGAACGCATCGACGAGGCCGACGGCGACTGGATCTTCTACTCCAGCTACGGCGCGGGCCCGAGCGCGGACGAGAAGGCCGTCACGAGCAGCGGCCTGTGGGCCGGCCTGGGCGCGGTCAAGGCGAAGCGCGCCATCGCGGTCGACGACGAGGTGTGGTTCCTCGGCCTCGGCCCGATCGGGGCGATGAAGGTCCTCGACGACCTCAAGAAGTACCTGGGCTGAGAAGATCGGCGCGTGCCGGAAACCATCGACGAGATCGACGCGCGCCTGCTGCAGGCGCTGGGCGAGGACCCGCGTTCGACGGCGGTCGCGCTGGCCGAGCGGCTGGGCCTGTCCCGCAACACGGTGCAGGCCCGGCTCGCGCGGCTGGAGCAGCGCGGCGTCCTCGGGTCGTTCGAGCGCCGCATCGACCCGGCGCGGCTCGGCTACCCGCTGCGGGCGTTCGTCAACGCGCAGGTCGACCAGCGGCGGCTCGCGGAGATCGCCGACGCCCTCGCCACCGTCCCCGAGGTCACCGAGGTGTGCGGGCTGACCGGCGCGAGCGACCTGATGGTGCAGGTGGTGGCCGTTGACGCCGACGACCTCTACCGCATCGCCGGGCGGATCCTGGCCTCGCCCGGGGTGGAGCGGACGAACATCTCGCTCGTCATGCGCGAGCTCGTCCCGTACCGCCTCACGCCCCTGCTCGAGCGCGTGCATTCTGCGCACCCGGAGACCTGAGCCGTCCCCATCAGGTGGGCATTCTGCTCGGTTCCGAGGGCATCGGTTGTGCGTTGCGTCCACCGGTGGTGTTCTGGTGTGCGCTTCCTGCACGAAAGGTGTCGACGATGACCCAGGCCTCCGCGCCCGCGACGAGCACGCTCGCCACGATCGAGCAGCGGGTCCTGTGGCTCGCCACGGCGATCGTGCACCAGGCCAACCGCGTCCGGCCCAACCCGTCCGGGCTGAAGGTCGGCGGGCACCAGGCGTCATGTGCGTCGCTGGTCTCGATCATGACGTCGCTGTGGTTCCGGCACCTGCGCCCCGAGGACCGCGTCTCGGTGAAGCCGCACGCGTCGCCGGTGCTCCACGCGATCAACCACCTGCTCGGCGAGCTCGACGAGGCCTACCTGCCGACGCTGCGCGAGTTCGGCGGGCTGCAGAGCTACCCGAGCCGCGCCAAGGACCCCGACCCGGTGGACTACTCGACCGGCTCGGTCGGCATCGGCGCGACCGCGCCGATCTGGGGCGCGCTGGCGCGGCGCTACCTGACGACGCGGGGGAGTGCTGCGGGCACCGGCCGCCAGTACTCGCTGGTCGGCGACGCCGAACTGGACGAGGGCGCGATCTGGGAGGCCATCCTCGACCCGGGTGTCGCGGACCTGGGCGAGATCGTCTGGATCGTCGACCTCAACCGGCAGTCGCTCGACCGCGTCGTGCCGAACATCGCGGCCGGACGGCTGCAGGGCATGTTCGACGCGGCCGGCTGGCAGGTCCTGACGCTGAAGTACGGGTGGCTGCTGGAGGAGCTGTTCACCCGGCCCGGCGGCACCGAGCTGCGCGCGCGGATCGACGACATGCCGAACCCCGAGTACCAGCGGCTGCTGCGCTGCGACGCCGCCCAGGTGCGCGATCGGCTGCCGGCCGGGAACGCGGCGCTGGCTTCGCTGGTCGCCTCGCTCGACGACGAGACGCTGCTGGCCGCGATCCGCAACCTCGGCGGCCACGACCTCGGCTCGCTCGACGAGGTCTTCGCGTCCATTTCGGACAGCCGGCCCACGGTGATCTTCTGCTACACCGTCAAGGGCCGCGGTCTCCCCACGCAGGGGCACCCGCAGAACCACTCGTCGCTGCTGACCGTCGCGCAGATGGAGGAGCTGGCTTCGTCGTCGGGGACGGACCTCGCTTCGCCGTGGGAAGGCTTCGCACCTGGCTCACCTGAAGCTGCGATGTGCGCTGAAGTCGCTTCGCGCCTTCGCCGTCCCGATGCGCCTTCGTTGCCTTCGCTGGAGCTGCCCGTCGACATCGGCCGGACGCCGTCCGGGACCGCGACGACGCAGGCCGCGTTGGGTCGCGTGCTGCTCGACCTGACGCGCGAAGCGCCCGAAGCGGCGAAGCGGGTCGTGACGGTCAGCCCGGACGTCAGCTCGACGACCAACCTCGGCGGCTGGGTCAACAAGGTCGGCGTCTGGTCGGCGACCGAGCGCCACGACTGGTTCGAGGACGACCCCGAAACGATCATGCACTGGCGGGAGAAGCCGACCGGCCAGCACGTCGAGCTGGGCATCGCCGAGACGAACCTGGTCGGGCTGCTGGGCGAGCTCGGCGCGACCTGGAGCCGCTGGGGCGAGCCGCTGCTGCCGATCGGCGTCATGTACGACCCGTTCGTCGAGCGTGCGCTGGAGCCGTGGTCGTTCGGCATCTACGCGGGCGGGCAGTCGATCCTGATCGGCACGCCGTCCGGCGTCACGCTCGCCCCGGAGGGCGGGGCGCACCAGTCGATCACCACGCCGTCGATCGGCATCGAGCAGCCCGGCTGCGTCAGCTACGAACCGGCGTTCGCGATCGACACCGAGTGGACGCTGCTGGCGGCGCTCGGCCGGCTCGGCAAGCCGGGCGGCACGTCGTCGTACTTCCGGCTCTCGACGCGGCCGGTCGACCAGACCCTGGCCGACGTGCCCACCGACCCGGCCGCGCGCGAACGCCGTCGCCGTCAGGTCGTCGCGGGCGCGTACCTGCTGCGACGTTCCGCGGCTCCGTCGGTCACGTTGGCGGCGATGGGCGCGCTGGTGCCCGACACCCTGGCGGCGGCCGAGCGGCTGGCGCAGGTGGGCGTCGAGGCCGACGTCGTGTGCGTGACCAGCCCGGGCCTGCTGTTCGAGGCTCAGCAGGCGCGGTCGGGCCGGGGCGGCGGGGAGTCGTGGATCCTCGACCAGGTGTTCCCGGCCTCGCGAGCGAAACCGCTGGTCACGGTCCTCGACGGCCACCCGCACACGCTGGCGTTCCTGGCCGGGATCAACCGGGTGCCGTCGGTCGCGCTGGGCGTGACGGGCTTCGGTCAGTCCGGGTCGCTGGAGGACGTGTACCGCTACCACGGCATCGACACGGACGCGATCATCCGGGCGGCGCTCGACGTCGTCAGCTGAAGGTCGCCGCGGCGAGCATCGTGTCCATCTTCGCGTCCCAGTCGGCGGTGGCCCCGTACTCGACCACGAGGATCTTGCTCGTCGGCAGCCACCACATCCGGACCTTGTTGTTCTGGGTCGCGTCCTGGCAGGTGACCTGCCACTCGCCGTACTCGGCCTTCTTCGGGCCGATCGGCTTGAAGCCGGAATCGAGGAGGTCGCTGCCGGTCGCGACGGCGGCGTCCCCGGGCGGCGAGGTGGCGGTGATGCACGTCGGGACGTCCGTGCCGGTGTACCAGCCGAAGGGGCGCTTCGCGCTGGGCAGGTTGATGGGCGCGTTGGGATCCGACGTCGCTTCGCGCAGGTCCAGCAGCCGGGCGTGGCAGACGGCGCCGCCTTCGGCGACACAGCCGTCGAGCAGGCCGTCCTCGCTCTTGTCCGTGTACCGGGTGCCGACGGGGAGGGCGACGTGCATGGTCGCGACCACGATCTGCGGCCCGGCGACCTTCGTCACGGTCGGAACGGGCTGCGCCTGACCGCCGGTGGTGGAACTGCAGGCGGCGGCGCTCAGCACCACCGCGACGGCGGCCAGGATGAAACGGCTCCGCACGGGCTCACCTCTTTCGTCCGCCCTTGGACTCGCGACCGCCCCGGCCGGTTTCCCCGGGCGATCGACAATCTAGCCAGCGCGGGCGAAGGCGGTGTCGTCCACCTCCGTGCCGGCCCGCGGGTGACCTGGGGTACACCCGGTCAGGGCGGCCCGGCCGGCGGCGGGGACCGCGTGGGAGACTGGTTGGGCTATGACTGCCCTCCCGCTCGTCTTCGACGCCCCCAAGCGCGGCCTGCCGCCGCGCCACCTCGCCGACCTCACGGTGGCCGAGCGCGCCGCCGCCGTCGCCGAGCTGGGGGAGAAGCCGTTCCGGGCGAAGCAGCTGTCGAACCACTACTTCTCGCGCCTGACGGTCGACCCGGCGGAGATGACCGACATCCCGGCGGCTTCGCGGGATCGGCTCGTCTCGGATCTGATGCCGACGCTGCTGACCGAGGTCCGCGCGCTGGAGGCCGACAGCGGCGCGACCCGCAAGACGCTGTGGCGAGCGCACGACGGCACGCTGCTGGAGAGCGTCCTGATGCGCTACCCGGACCGTGCGACGCTGTGCATCTCGAGCCAGGCCGGCTGCGGGATGGCGTGCCCGTTCTGCGCGACGGGCCAGGGCGGTCTCGACCGGAACTTGTCGACGGCGGAGATCGTGGACCAGGTCCGTTCGGCGGCGGCGGTCATGCGCGACGGCAAGATGCCGGGCGGTCCCGGGCGGCTGTCGAACATCGTCTTCATGGGCATGGGTGAGCCGCTGGCGAACTACAAGCGCGTGGTGGCCGCGGTGCGGCGGATCACCGATCCCGCGCCGGGTGGGCTGGGGATCGGGCAGCGGTCGGTGACGGTGTCGACCGTGGGGCTCGCGCCCGCGATCCGTCGTCTGGCCGACGAGAAGATGCAGGTGCGGCTCGCGGTTTCGTTGCACACTCCCGATGACGAGCTGCGGGACACGCTGGTGCCGGTGAACGAGCGGTGGTCGGTGGACGAGGTGCTGTCGGCGGCTCGGTACTACGCCGACACGTCCGGGCGGCGGGTGTCCATCGAGTACGCGTTGATCCGGGACATCAACGACCAGCCGTGGCGGGCGGAGCTGCTGGCGAAGCGGCTGCGCAAGCACCTGGGTCAGCTGGTGCACGTGAACGTGATTCCGCTGAACCCGACGCCGGGGTCCAAGTGGGACGCGTCGCCGAAGCCGGTGGAGCGGGAGTTCGTGCGGCTGGTCAACGCGGGCGGGGTAGCGTGCACGGTGCGCGATACGCGCGGCCAGGAGATCGCCGCGGCTTGTGGTCAGCTCGCCGCCGAAGGCTAAGTTTCGGGTTATGGAGATTCTGACGTGATGTATGCCCCCAGCCTGTTGGACCCGGCTGCGGAATCGTTGAAGCTCACGGATTTCGCCGGCGCGACCGATGTCGCCCGTGAGGCGCGGACCCTGCTCGGTGAGCGGTTCAGCTCGGTGACGTTCATGTACGTGTTGATGCGGGCGTTCGAGGTCGAGTACACGGCGGCGTGTGACGCCTCGCGGTGGCACGAGTTCCACGGTGGGCCGCGGGCGCTGTCGGACGCCGACCTGGAGAAGCTGCTCGCTCCCTGGCTGGACCGCTGACGCTCACCGTCGACGATCTTGGTGACGAGACGGTGGCGAAGCTGGAACCGGCCACCTCGAACCGCGCGCTGATCGCCGGGAACGTCGAGCTGGTCTTCGAGAAAACGCTGCTGGGCCGGCGCCCGGCGGAAGTCGGATGGCCGGGAGGCCGGTGGTCTCTGCCGGGAAATCCGGGAGTGGTCGCGCTGTTCTTCGGAACTCGCCGGGAGAAAGTGCGCCTGAACCACATCGGGTGAACTTGCGTCGGCGGATCGGTGCGGAAACGAGCGGTGGCCGTCGGTGATGATCCACCGAAAGTGCGCCCTGGGTTGCGTCCCGCGCGCTCTCGGATTGCCGGTCATCCGGGTGTTGCCGACACTCGGTGCATGGACAACATGGTTTCCGAGGCCGAGACAGTGCCGGAGTCCGACGTCCGGTTCCCGGTCGTCCTGCGCGGGTACGACCGGCGGCAGGTGGACGAGTACGTGCGGGTCGTGGAAAAGCGGGTGGACCGGCACGAGAAGGCGCGCCGGACGCTGGAACGCCGGCTGGCCAAGGCTCAGGTCCCCGCGCCGCGCGCCGCCGAGCCCGATCCGGCCAGTGGGCTGGGCAAGCGGATCGAGAAGATCCTCGAGCTCACCAAATCGGAAGCCGAAGAGATCAAGGAGCAGGCCCGGAAAGAGAGTGCGGAACTGCTGGCGGCCGCGGAGAAGACGGCCGCCGACGCGGAAAGCGCCCGGGGGGAAACCGAACGCGCAGCGCAGCGGGAAGCGCGGCTCATCGTCTCCCGGGCGGAAGAGGAAGCCGCCGCCATCCGGACGACGCACCAGGCGGTGCTCGCCCAGCTGGGCCGGATCGCCGAGGTCGTCGACGAACTGCGTGAACGATTCGGTGGCGAAGCGGAGGCGGAGAGCCCGGCCGAGACGCCTTCGCCCGCCACCGAGTGACTACCGGAGCGCCGCCAGCTCCGCGTTCGCGCGCTCGGTGACCAAGGCGAGGACGCGGCCGGCGGCGGCCAGGTCCTCGGCGGGAATCCCCTGCCAGATGCGGGCGGAGCTGGGCGCGACCTCCGCGCCGACGGCGGCGAGCAGCTCGTGCGCCGCGTCCGTGGGGCGAACGTGCGCGCCGTCCGTCACGAGCAGCTGCCGGGCGATCAGCTCGTCGAGCGCGGTGCGGATGTCGGCCGGATCGGCCTTGAGGGACGCCTGGACCTGGGCGACGACGTCGTCCGGCGTCCGCGGGACGTCCGCGATGGCGGCGCGCAGGGCGATCTGGTGCTGGAAGGTGAGGCCGCGGCGGGCCAGGAAGTGCTCCAAGACGCTGCGGGCGGCGTAGTGGGCCAGGCCGAGCGCGCGGGCGTCGGCGACGGGTGCGGTGGTGGTCATGGCGTTCTCCCGTGGGTGTTGTCGTCGTTGGGAACGGGTGGCGAGAGAGGCACGTCGAGCAGGGTCGTCAGCTCGTCGGTGAACGCGCGCGTCCGGGCGGTACCGACGCCGCCGAACGGCTCCAGCAGCTGCTGAAGCAGTTCCTGGACCACCGCGATGGCCCGCCGCGTGACCGCCTGCCCCTCCTCGGTGAGGGCGAGCTGGACGGCGCGCGGGTCGCGGGGATCGCGGGTGCGCTCGAGCAGGCCGGCCGACTCCAGGGTGCGTGCCAGTTTCGACACGTACAGGGCCTCCAGGCCGGTGTGGTCGGCGAGCCGGCGCTGACTGGGCCGCTCGCCGGCGCGCTGGAGACCGTGCAGCGACGCGACCAGCACGTACTGCGCGTGGGTGAGGCCCAGCGGAGCCATCGCGCGATCGACCGCGACGCGCCACTTGGTGGCCAGCCGCCAGACCAGGTAACCCGGTGTGGGACCCCGTGAACCCTCGCTCATGAAAATAGAGTACATGGACTCTATAGCCATGGCTACCATCTTGCCGCCTTCCGCGGCGCCCGGCGAGGGAACCCCGCCAGGCGCTGCGCGTCAGGCCGGGTTGTCCAGGGTCAACGCCGTGCAGCGGATGCCCCCGCCGCCCTTGCGGAGCTCCGTCGTGTCCAGCTCCGTCACCGCCAAGCCGAGCGAGCGAAGGTCCGCCGCCAGCCGCGGGGCTCCCGACGTCATCGTCACCGTGCGGCCGTCGCTGATCAGGTTCAGCGCGAACGCCGCCGCCTCGGCCGGCGCCACCTCGATCAGCTCCACGCCCAGCCCCCGCAGGGTGCGCAGGCTGCCCGCGTCCAACGCCCGCGGGTAGTAGGCCAGCAGACCCGGATCGATCACCGCCACCGCCAGGTCCAGGTCGTACCACCGGGAACTCGTCGTGCGGAGCGGGACGATCTCGTTGTCCAGGTGCCGCGCCAAGGTGCGGAACGCGCGGATGTCCGTGCGCTGCCCGTGGGCGGCCAGCAGCAGCGGCCCGCACGCCAAGGCGTCACCCTGGCCGCTGAACGCGTACCGCGTCGAAGCCACCTCGAACTCGTGCGATTCCAGCCAGGCCCGGTGGTGCGGGGTCTCCGGTGTGCGCTCGGCGGGCAGCGTCGCCAGCACCGCGCGGTTTCCCCGGACCACCGCCGCGTTGGCGGTGTAGGTCATGTCGGGGCACGCCGGGTCCGCGTCGACGAACTCGATCTTGCGGCCCGCCGCCAGGTGGGCCTCCACGATGTTCTCGTGTTCCACGATGGCGGCTTCGACGTCGGGTTGGACGCCGACGTGCATGTAGGGGTTGATTTCGTAGTCGACGCGGAAATACCGCGGGGAACACATCAGGAGCCGTTGGTGGGTCATGGTTCACTCGATTCGTCGGAGTGGGCGGGCGGTCCGGGCGGGGGAGGACCCGCCCGGGAGGCGCACGACCGGCGAAGCGAGCGAGCCGCGTCAGCCCAGGCCGCGCAAGCGGAACAGCTCGATCGTCATGAGGTAGCCCGGCTGCGAGCGGGCCGCGTCGATGCGCTGCGCGACCGTCGTGGCCGACGGGGCCGGACGCAGGGCCGAGCTCACCGCACGCACCAGTCTGGCGATCATTTCTTTTCCCTTTCTTCGAAGGAACCGGGGGAAACCCAGGGTGCCGGGGCGCGTGATCGCGGGTCTGGCCAGATCCGGACAGCTTGCCGGTCATCGGGTCGCGTTCAGGAAGCCGATGACGACGGCGCCCCACCAGCACAGCTGCGAAACCGCGGTGGTGAGCCCGCCCTGCACGAGCAGGCGGGCGGGAACCGGGTCCTCGACGAGGGTCATCCGGTGGCCCAGCACCGTCGCGCGCACGCCGTTGACGGCGAGCACGCCGACGAGGCACAGCTTCACGACGGTGGCGGTGGAACCGAGGTCGGGGGAGAGCAACGCGCCGCTCGCGACCAGGCCCGTCAACCCGGCCCAGACCAGCAGGTGCAACCGGGCAGCGCTGTGGACGGCTTCGGCGAACGACGCGCGCCCGAGCGCCCACAGGGCGAAGAGGTAGTCCGCGACCAGGACGGCGCCGAAGCCGACCACGAGCGAAGCCAGGTGTGCGAACAACGCGATGTCGTGCCACGCCGGGTTCGGCCGGACCCGCGTCGACAGCCAGATCGCGCCGGCGAGCAGCATGATCGAAGCAGACATGGCGTAGTACGCCGCGTAGCGTCGGTGAACACCAGGCCCCGGCGGACGCGGGGTCGGCGGGATCCGTACCGGGATGCCGTTGTCGAGCATGGCCTGTCCTTCCGGGAAATCCGTGGGGGAACGGGTTCCGCCGGAACGACCGGTGCGTCCGACCTGCCTGCGTCAGCGGGAAACCCGTGCTGTGCTGATTACAGGCCATCGCGGACTTGGCTGGGAGCGTTGTCCGCAAAGGACAATCAATCCCGGGCTGCCTTGGAGAAGACAAGGGGACGGCGGCTCCGTTGCCGGACCGTCCCGGTGCTAGGCGGACACGGGCCCGGCCAGAGCCGAGAGATCGTGTCCGCGGGGCTCGACGGTGCTGAGCACGAAGTCGCGCACGGGCGGGGACACCCCGTGGCCGTCGAGGTACGGGTCGGCGTGGGTCAGCAGGCCGGCGTCGGCGATCTCCTCGACGAGCTCGTCCAGCGTCGCGGACACCGCGTCGGGGCCGCCGGGCGGGGTCCGCGCCAGCCGTTCCAGCAGCTCCCGCGCGGGCGGGCTGAGCGTGCGGTAGGCGGACTCCAGGGAGTCGCGCAGGGAAAGGTCCCCGACGCTCAGCCAGTCGACGGTGTTGCCGTTCAAGCGCCACTCTTCGACGACCCGCCGCAGTGTCAGCCGCGGCCGCGAGGCGATCTTGCGCAGCGCCAGGTCGAGCGCGAGCGGCAGGTCACCGCACAGCTCGGCGAGGCGGTCGCGGTCGGGGCCGGCGGAGACGGCGACGTGCGGGAGCGCCGCGGTGATCATCGCGATCGAGTCGCCGCGCGGCAGCGGGGTCAGCTGCAGCCGGTGGACGTCGCGCAGGCCGAGCAGCCGTTTGCGGCTGACCAGCAGGGTCGTGCTCGTGGTGGTCTCGGCGAGCAGCGGGCGCACCTGCTGCTCGTCCTGGACGTTGTCGAGCACGACCACGAGCCGGCGTTCGGCCAGCAGCGTGCGGTACAGCCCGGCCCGGTGGTCGAAGGTGCCCGACAGCTGGTCGTCGTCGACGCCGAGCGCGCGCAGGAACCCGTCGAGGACGTCGGCGGTCGCGGGTGCGGGTGGAGCGGCGCCGCCGTGGCGCAGGCCGCCGAGATCGGCGTAGAGCTGCCCGTCGGTCTGCTCCGGCGCGATGGCGTGCGCGTAGTGCAGCGCGAGGTCGCTCTTCCCGACGCCGGCCGGGCCGCTGAGCACCAGCGGGGTGTCGCGCGGGGACCGCAGCCAGGCCAGCTCGGCCGTCCGGCCGGTGAAGCCCCGGGGTCGCTGCGGTAGCTGCGCCGGGTGCGGTGGGGTTCCGCGCCGCTGGAACAGCGCCGGTCTTCTCTTGCGCCCCCCGAACGGAGGCTGCGTATAGCCGCTCGTCGCGGCGTGCCAGTGGCGGCGCCACGCCTCGTCGTCGCCGCCGCACGCGGCGACGAACGCGAGCGTCACCTGCAGCGACGGCATCCGGTTGCCGCTCGCCGCGCTGGAGAGCACCGACGACGAGAACATCGCCGACCGGGCCATTTCCCGGTAGGTCGGGTTGCCGGCCCGTGCGCGCAGTTCCCGCAATTCCCGAGCGAACTGGGTGGCGGTACCACCGGAGGTGTTTACGGGCTTTTCTGGTCTGCCCATGTGAATCCCCTTCCCCTCACTCACTCAGCGTCGCTCTTCGCGGCCGGTGTCTCTTCCGCTGTCTGGCGGTCTTGTTAGCCCGTTCGTGCATTGCTCTGACTCTTCGTGGATCATTTCCGGTGCTTTCTTACTGCTTTCCGGTGAATTGTGGCAACGCTCGACGGCCGCCCGCGCGCAGCGGACGGCCGTCGGGGTTCCGGGTTCAGGGGGTGGCGGGGCGGGCCGTCATGCCGAGCAGGGCGCACAGCGCCGCCACCAGGCCGAGCACGCCGCACAGCCACCAGACGCCGTTGCCGAGCGCCACCCACGCGGTGACGCCGAACAGCGGGCCGAGCGCCATGCCCAGGCCGAAAGTCGCCTGGTGGGCGCTGATGTAGCGGGCCTTGACGGCGGCGGGGAACGTCGACGGGTAGGCGAACATCGTCGGCCCGTTGATCATGATCCCGAAGACGAACACGACCGTGCACGCGACGAGCGCGACCGCCGAGCCGCCGCTGAGGCCGAACCCGGCGACGCCGAGGCCCATCAGCACGGTCCCGGCCGTGGCGGCGACGTGCCCCGGCCAGCGCGTGACGTACGAGGTGATCTTCAGCTCGCACAGGATCAGCACGGCCGACGCGGTCACGAGCACGACGCTGTAGAGACCGGCGGAATGCCCCTCGGTGGTGATCTTCAGCGGCAGCGAAACCGTGTACTGGACGTAGATGACCGACCCGATCAGCACCGAGGCCAGGAAGAACCAGAACCGCCCGTCGCGCAGCAGGATCCCGTACGCGGCCCGGGTTCCGCTCGCGGCCGGTGCCGACGCCTCGCGCCCGACCCGGCGGTCGGGCAGCAGCCGGCCCGCCAGCACCGCGTAGAGCAGCGCGGTCGCCGCGTCGAACCACAGCAGGAGGTTCCAGTCGAGCAGGATCAGCCCCGCCGCGATCAGCGGGCTGAGCGCCGCGCCGAGGTTGAGGGCGATCCGCATCATCGAGAAGCCCATGACGCGGTCGGCGCCGGGCATCAGCTCGCTGAGCAGGACGGCGGCCGCGGGCCGGTAGCTCTGGGTCGCGAGCCCGGCGAGCAGCATCGCGGCCATCAGCGCGGCGATGAGCCCGGGGCGGCCGAAGAACGGGACGAGCGCGAGGATCGCGGCCGAACCGGACATCGCGGCGGTGATCGTGGCGCGCGGGCCGATCCGGTGGACGAGCTCGCCGCCGACGAGGCCGCCGAGGACCGAGCCGATGCTGTAGGCGGCGAGGACGAGGCCGGCCTGTCCCGCGGAGAAGCCGCGGAAGACCAGGTACAGCACCATGAACGTCTGGACGAACGCGCCGAGCTGGTTGACGAGCACGCCGCCGAGCAGGTAGCGGACGGGCGTGGGCGTCCGGCGCAGGACGGCCCGTACGCCGGCGGGTCTTTCGGTGGTGGTCACGGCCGAGCCTCCAGGTGGCTTGCGAAGGGGTGCCGCACCGCGATCGGCGGTGCCGGCTTCCTCATTGCAGCGGCCTGGCCGGTTGACCGGCAGAGTTGGTTCCGCCGGAAAATCAATTCCGGGGTGACGTGGGCTACGCGGATCGTCGGAGCGTGACGCCATTGTCGCGGAATTCGACTTACCCGCACCCGGCCGGACGCGGCGATTGCTGCATCCGGCCGGTGAGCGGGGAAATCAGCGCCCGGTGACCAGTTCGTGGTCGATTTCGACGAACTCGGTGATCAGGTCGGCGAACTTGCCGGCGATCAGTTCCTTGTAGGCGGCCGAGCCGGTGTGCGCGGCGTAGGCGGCCTGGTCGGCGAAGTGCTCGACGAACAGCAGGAAGTCCGGCTTGGCGGGGTCGCGGTAGACGCGGAAGGACAGGGTGCCGTCCTCCTGCCCGGGGCCGAGCGGCGCGAACTCGTGCACGAGCGCCTCGGCCTCGGCCTGCTTGCCCGGCTTGAGGGGGATCGGGAACACCTTCGCCAGCATGGGGAAAACCTCTCGTAGTGCGGTGCTTGCTCCGGCGACCACTCTGACGGGCGCGCGCACCGGCGTCCGGCCAGATCCGGACACGTCTGTCGTTGATTCGGGGCTTCGCCCCGAGCCGGGGGCTTCGCCACCCGGACCCCCGCAGGGAAGTGTTCTCCCGGGGTGCGCACCTGTCGCGGTCGTGTCCGGATCTGGCTAGCGCCGGCCGGGGCGGATCGCCTACACCTGGGACATGACGACTTTTTCGGCCGTGGTCACGACCGGCATCTACTGTCGTCCCGGCTGCGGGGCGAAACCGCTCGCGGAGAACGTGAAGACCTTCGAGCTGGCCGCGGAGGCCGAGGCCGCCGGGTTCCGGGCGTGCCTGCGCTGCCGCCCCTACCGCGTCGCGGGCCCGGTCGGCGCGGACGCGCCGGAGCTCGTCTGCCGGGCGGTGCAGCTGATCATCGCCGGGGCGCTGGACACCGGCACCGAAGCGGCGCTCGGGCAGCGGCTGGCGGTGTCGCCGCGGCACCTGCGCCGGCTCTTCCACGATCACCTCGGCGTGACACCGGACCAGCTCGCCCGGTCGCGGCGCGCGCACTTCGCGCGCCGCCTGCTCGACGACTCCGACCTGACCGTCGCGGACGTCGCGTTCGCCGCCGGGTTCGGCAGCCTGCGCCAGTTCAACCGGGACATGAAGCTGGTCTTCCGCGCGTCCCCGGTCGAGCTGCGCAACCGGCGCCGGCGCACCGACCGGCTCGCCGCGGACGGCGGCCTGCGGATGCGGCTGCCGTTCGTGGCGCCGCTGCACTGGGAGGCGCTCAGCGCGTTCCTCGCCGACCGCGCGGTGCCCGGGGTGGAGTCGGTGCGCGACGGCGTCTACCGGCGCACGATCAGTCTCGACGGCGAAGCGGGCGTCATCGAGGTGACGCGCGGCGGCGAGGACCACCTGCTGCTGACCGCGCACATGCCGTTCTGGGAAGGCCTGATCCACGTCGTCGACCGGGTCGGGCGGATGGTCGGCGTCGACGCCGACACCGCGCCCGCCGAGGCCGCCCTGGCCGAAGACCCGGTCCTGGGGCCGCTCCTGCGGAAGCGGCCGGGCCTGCGGGTGCCGGGCGCCTGGGGTTTCTTCGAGGTCGCGGTGGAAGCCGTGCTGAGCCAGTACAGCGTCCGCGCGCGGGTGCGCCGGCAGCTGGGTGCGCTGGTCGAAGCGGCGGGCCAGCGCGTGCCGGGCCTCGAGCACGGCCTGACGCACCTCTTCCCGTCGGCCGAGACCCTGGCCCAGGTGGACCTGGCGGGAGCCCGGCTGCCCGCGACGACCGAGCGGACGTTGCGCGGGCTCGCCACCGCGGTGGCCGAGGACGAAACCCTGCTCGACCCCGGGGCGAGCCTGGCCGACTGCACCGCCGCGCTGACGGCGTTGCCCGGCATCGAGCGGAGCACCGCCCAGGAGATCGCGCTGCGGCTGGGCCACGCCGACGCCTTCCCGGCCGCCGAACGCACGGTCGAGACCATGTTGCTCGACCACGACGTCTTCGCCGCCGCCGGCCGGCTGGCCGCCGCCTGGCACCCGTGGCGCGCCTTCGCGGCGACCCACCTGATCGCCGCCGGCTCACCGACGCCGGCCGCTTGAAACACCCCGAAGGAGAACAACGGATGTCCACCAACCGGCGGGAGCTCGCCGAACGGCTGCGCGCCCTGCACACCGACCGCACGCTGGTGCTGCCGAACGCCTGGGACGCCGCCAGCGCGGCCCTCATCGCGCGGGCCGGCGCCCCGGCGATCGCCACCACCAGCGGCGGGGTCGCCTGGTCGGCCGGGCGGCCCGACGGGCACGGCCTCACGCGCGAGGAGATGGCCGAGCTGGTCGCGCGGATCGTGCGCGTCGTCGACGTCCCGGTGACCGCCGACATCGAGGGCGGCTACGGGCCGTCCGAGGACGACGTCGCGGCGACCGTCCACGCGATCGTGGAGGCCGGCGCGGCCGGGATCAACCTGGAGGACTCGACCGCCCCCGGCGGCCCGCTCTTCGACGTCCCGGCGCAGGTCGGGCGGGTCCGCGCGGCTCGCGACGCGGCCACGGCGGCCGGCCTGCCCGAGCTGTGGATCAACATCCGCACCGACGTCTACCTCTTCGGCATCGGCGAGCCCGAAGGCCGGCTGGACGACGTCCTGACGCGGGCGGGCGCCTACGCCGCCGCGGGTGCGGACAGCCTCTTCGTGCCGGGCCTGATCGACCTCGAGACGCTCCGGGTCCTCGTCAAGGAGAGCCCGCTGCCGGTGAACGTGATGGTGTGGCCGGGCGCCCCGACGGTGGCGGAGCTGGCAGCGGTCGGCGTCCGCCGGATCAGCGTCGGCACGGCGATCGCGCAGGGCGCCTACGCCGTCGCCCAGCGTGCGGCGGTGGAGCTGCTGGAGCAGGGGACCTACACCGCGTTGGCGGGCGGACTCGACTTCGGCACGGTGAACAGCGCCGTGACCGCCTGATCTTGACCCGGACGGGGCCGCGACGGAAATCCGTCGCGGCCCCGTCTACTTCCGCTGTGCACCTCGTTGATTTTCCTTGGTGGACAACCGTTTCCATCAATTAAACCGCTGGCTTCAATCACTTCCACGACCGAGAAGTAGACCTCGAGGGAAGTGATGTGATGACCGTAGTCGAGCCGCCGGCCGTCCGGCCGCCCGAGACCGCCTCGGAGATCCTCGCCCGGGCGCGGGCCCTTGCCCCGGTGCTGCGGGACCGCGCCGGAGAGATCGAGCGGGCCCGGCGGCTGCCCGCGGACGTCGTGGACCTCCTGCGCGGCACCGGGGTGTTCCGGATGGGG
The DNA here is from genome assembly GCA_049998055.1 of Amycolatopsis sp. cmx-4-37. Lineage (GTDB taxonomy): Bacteria > Actinomycetota > Actinomycetes > Mycobacteriales > Pseudonocardiaceae > Amycolatopsis. The sequence continues at coordinate 835,964 of JAEBEK010000002.1, forward strand.
TTCTCCCGCGCGCACGGCGGTCCCGAGCTGACTTCGATCGAGCAGACCGAGGTGATCGAGGCCCTCGCCTACGGGGATGCCGGCGCCGGGTGGTGCGCGATGATCGGGTCGGACACCGGCCTGTACGCCTCGTTCCTGGACCACGCCGTCGCCGAAGCGATGTTCCCCAGCCTGGACATGGCGACCGCGGGGCTGCTCTTTCCCAACGGACGGGCGGAAATCGTCCCCGGCGGCTACCGCTTGACCGGCCGTTGGCCGTTCGGCAGCGGGGTCACGCACGCCGATTGGGTCGTCTCCGGAGCGTTCCTGTACCGCGGCGGTGAGCCCGAACACGACTCGATCCTGCTCATGGTGCCGAAGGCCGACGTCGAGGTCGTCGACACCTGGCACACCACCGGCCTGGCGGGCAGCGGCAGCTGCGACTACACGATCACCGACGTGTTCGTGCCCGCCGAGCACACGCTGACGTTCGCCGAGGTCCGCGGCGGCACGGGCCCGCTGGCCCAGCCCGAGGTGCACATGCGGAACATGCCGGGCGTCGCGCTCGGCGTCACCCGCGCCGCGCTCGACCACGCCACGGACGCCGCGGTGTCCGCGGGCCGGGAGGACGACTACCGCACGCAGACCACGATCGCCGACTGCGAAGGCGACTTCGCCGCGGCACGCGAAGGCGTGTACGGCGCTTTGCGGCGCCAGCACGAGGTCCTGTCCGCGGGCGGTTCCCTCGACGACCTCACCCCGCGCGAGCGGGCCGCGCTGCCGCTGTCGCGGCGGCACGCGTTCCGCACTGCCCGGACGATCGTCAGCCGTCTCTACGACCTCGTGCAGACCACCGCGATCTACCGGCCGTCGCCGCTGGACCGCTGGCTGCGCGACACCACGACGATGTGCCAGCACATCGTGGCGCAGGACCGGATCCTGCAGACCGCCGGCGCCCACCTCCTCGGTGGCCGCCCCGCGTTCCCGCTGGCCCTCGGCATCACCGCCGGCCGGCGCTGACTCCACCCCACCTCACCGCAGAAGGAAGACACCGATGCGAAAGCTCCGGGCCGCCGTGTGCGCGGCCGCCGTGCTGGCCGTGACGCTCAGCGCGTGCAGCACCCCGGGCGGCACCACCGCCGCTCCCTCGCCGGACGGCGCCGCCGCGCCCGCCGCGGCGAACATCGACCGCGACGCGGTCATCAGCTACAGCGAGACCGAGCCGGCCGACCCGCTCGTGCCGGGCAACACCACCGAGGTCGGCGGCATCAGCGTGCTGGGCACGCTCTTCCGCGGCCTCGTCGAGTACGACGCCAAGACGGCCGCCCCGCACAACGCCGTCGCGGACTCGGTCACCACCACCGACTCCCGGGTGTGGACGATCAAGCTCAAGGACGGCTGGACGTTCCACGACGGCACGCCCGTCACGGCCAAGAGCTTCGTCGACGCGTGGAACTACACCGCGTATTCCCCGAACCTGATGGCCGGCGCCAGCTACTTCTCGCACGTCGTCGGCTTCGCGCAGGTCAACAACGCGACCGCGGACGGGAAGCAGCCGGCCACCCTGCCGGCCGCGAAGACGCTGTCGGGCCTGAAGGTCGTCGACGACAAGACGTTCACCGTCACCCTCGACGCGCCGTTCTCGGAGTTCGGCGTCCAGCTCGGCTACGCGGCGTTCTTCCCGCTGCCGGCGAGCTTCTTCGGCGACCGCAAGGCGTTCGAAGCGCACCCCGTCGGCAACGGCCCGTTCGAGTTCGAGTCCTACACGCCGGGCAAGGACCTCGTCGTCAAGCGGTTCGACGGCTTCGCCGGCGCGCAGAAGCCGAACATCGGCGGCATCGACTTCCGCTTCTACACCGACCTGGACAAGGCGTACGCCGACGTCCTGGCGAACAAGCTCGACTTCCTCTCCTTCACGCCGTGGACGTCGACCCAGGGCGGCAAGATCAAGAAGGACCTGCCCGACGACCGGCGCAAGACCTACACCTACCTCGGCTACCAGGCGATCGCGTTCCCGCTGTTCGACAAGCGCTACGAGAGCCCGCAGTTCCGTCAGGCCATTTCCATGGCCATCGACCGGAAGGCCCTGATCCAGCAGGTGTTCAACGGCGGCCGCACGCCGGCCGACGGCCTGGTCGCCCCGAACGTCCAGGGCCACCTCGACAACCAGTGCGGCGAGCTGTGCACCTACCAGCCGCAGAAGGCCAAGCAGCTGTTCGACTCCTCCGGCTTCCAGGGTGACATCGAGCTGACGTCCAACATCGACTCCGGCAACCAGGAGTGGATGGAGGTCATCTGCGGCCAGATCCAGGCTTCCCTCGGCCGCACCTGCAAGTTCACCCCGCAGACGACGCTCGGCGACTTCCGGTCGAAGCTCAACGACCGGTCCGTCACGGGCATCTACCGCTCGGCCTGGGTCGCGGACTACCCGTCGATCGAGAACTTCCTCAACCCGCTCTTCCGCACCGGGGCCGCCTCCAACGTCGGCCAGTACTCGAACCCGAAGGTCGACGCCCTGCTCCAGCAGGCCGACGCCGCGCCTTCGCAGCAGCAGGGCCAGGCGCTCTACCAGCAGGCCGAAAAGCTCGTCCTGCAGGACATGCCGACCGTCCCGATCTGGTGGCAGTCCGGCACCGCGGCCTGGGCGTCCCGGCTGCACAACGTCCAGCCGACCCAGTTCCGCGAGCTCGACCTGTTCAGCGTCACCGTCAGCAAGTAGCTCCCTGCGGCGCGCCGCGACCCGGCGCGCCGCAGGTCGATCCGGAAAGAAGACAGCCATGACCGTCCACGAAGTGGATGTCCTGATGATCGGGGCCGGCCCGGCGAACCTGGCGCTGGCCGTGGCCCTCGAGGAGTGCGGCCGGGCCGGTGTGGCCCGCTCCGCGATGATCCTCGAACAGCACGAAGACGTGAAGTGGCAGCGGAACCTGATGCTGCCGTGGGCGCGCAGCCAGGTGTCGTACGTGAAGGACCTGGTGACCCTGCGCAACCCGCGCAGCCGCTTCTCCTTCCTCAACTTCATGCACGAGCGCGGCGAGCTCGACGAGTTCGTCAACCTCGGCACGTTCAACCCGTTCCGCTGGCAGATCTCGGCCTACCTGCAGTGGGTGGCCGATTCGCTGGAGCAGGTCCGGGTGCGCTACCACGCTCGCGCCGAGCGGGTCCTGCCGATCCACTCGGAGTCGGGCCAGGTGCTCGGCTTCACCGTCCCGCTGTCCGACGGCGACACGATCCTCTGCCGCGACCTGGTCGTCGGCGGCGGCCGCGACGCCCACGTGCCGGAGGTCTTCCGCGGGCTGCCGGCCGAGCGCGTCGTGCACAGCACCCAGTTCAGCACCCGGGTCGGTGCGACGGCCGGCCTGGCCCGCCCGGGCAAGCCGCTGCGGCCGGTCGTCGTCGGGGGCGCGCAGAGCGCGGCCGAGATGTTCATGGCCCTGCACCAGGAAGCGCCCGGCTCGTCCCCGACGCTGCTGCTGCGTTCGATCGCCCTCAAGGACTACCAGACCAGCAAGTTCGTCAACGAGCTGTTCTTCCCGTCCTTCGTGGACGAGTTCTTCACCATGTCCGACGAGGCCCGGGCGAAGGTGCTCGCGGAGATGCACCTGACCAACTACGGCGGCCTGGCCGCGCCGTTCCTCGAAGAGCTCTACACGATGCTCTACAAGCAGAAGATGCTCGGCGAGCCCGTTTCGACGATCCGCGGCTCCGCCGACGTCGTCGGTGCCCGTGCCGAGGGCGAAGAGATCGTGCTCGACGTCCGCGACCTCAAGCACGACACGGTCGAGCAGGTCCGCTGCGACGCGGTGTTCCTCGGCACGGGCTTCGACCCGCGGATGCCGTCGATGGTCCGCGGCCTGGCCGACGCGATCGGCCTGGACGGGGTCTCCGTCAACCGCCGCTACCGCGCCGACCTCGGCGCCGGTGCCTTCGGCGCGCTGTACCTGCAGGGCGTCAACGAGGCGACGCACGGCATCTCGGACTCGCTGATCAGCGTGCTGGCCCAGCGGTCGGCCGAGATCGCCGGGGACATCGTCGAACGCCGCGTCGCGGGCCCCGGCGAGGACCTTCGCCGCTCCGACGAGTCCGTGGGGGTGGGGGTGTGATCGACATCCGCCGGCTCGACCGCGACCACTTGGAGCGCGCGTACGGCCTCGACTCGCAGCGGCTGCTGCCCTGGCCGGAGCTCAACGCGCCGTTCGAAGGCGCCTGGTGCGTCCTGCGCCCGGGCACCACGTCCACCCCGCACTCCCACCACGAGTACGAGATCTTCATCGCCGTCTCGGGCACCGCGACGCTGGTCGTGGACGACGAGCCGCACCCGTTCTCCGCCGGCGACGTCGTCCGGCTGCCGCCGGGTTCGACGCACTGCGTCACCAACCAGGGGGACGCGGACTTCGAGTACTACGGCGTCTGGTGGGATGCCGAGATGGCCGCGCTGTTCACGGCCCGCCACGAAGCGAGCGCGTCATGAGCGCCCGGACCGTCGTCATCTCGCCCGCCCCGACGGCGAACGGGGACCTGCACCTGGGGCACATCGCCGGCCCGTTCCTGGCCGCCGACGTGCACACCCGCTACGCCCGGTCCCAGGGCCGGGAAGTGCTGCTGGGCACGGGGTTCCAGGACACCTCGACGTTCGTGGTGACGACGGCGCACCGGCGCGGCATCACCCCGGCGGAGCTGGTCGCCACCTCGGCCGCGCAGATCGCCGCCAGCCTCGACGCCATGGGCATCGGCGTCGACGGCTACACCGGCGACGACGACCGGTTCACCCGGTGGGTCGTCGACTTCGTCGGCCGGCTGTACTCGGCGGGCAAGCTGGAACTGCGCACGATGAAGTTCCCGTACTCGTCGCGGTCGGGTGAGTTCCTCGTGGACGGCTTCGCGTCCGGCAGCTGCCCGGAGTGCCTCGCCGAGGGCTGCGCGGGGCTCTGCGAGAGCTGCGGGCAGCTGGTCGCCGCGGGGGACCTGCTGGACGTCCGGTCCACTTTGGACCCGTCGGACCCGGTGGTGCTGCGTGAAGCCGACGTGCTCGTGCTGCCGGTCGAGCGGTACCGGACGCGGCTGCGGGAGCATTTCGCGGCGCACGCTGCGGGCATGCGGCCGCACATGGCGCAGGCGATGGCCGCCATGCTGTCGAAGCCGTTGCCGGACTTCCCGGTGACGTACCCGGTCTCGTGGGGCATCGAGGTGCCCTTCCCCGAGGTCGCGGGACAGCGCGTCAACCCCAACGCCGAGCCGATGGCGTGGAGCATGCACTGTTCCGCGCTGTCCGCGGGCTCGTCCTCCGAAGACGAACTGTGGCTGGCCGGCGCGGGTTCGGAGATCGTGTACTTCCTCGGGTTCGACAACATCTACCCGTTCGCGATCGCCGGCCCGGCCATGTTGCTCGCGTTGGACGGCCGCTACGACCTGCCGACGCGCTACCTCACCAACGAGTTCTACGAGCTGGACCACCGGAAGTTCTCCACCAGCCGCGGGCACGTGGTGTGGAGCCGGGAGCTGGCCGCCGAGGTGCCGCGGGACCTGATCCGGTTCCACCTGGCCGCGACGAGCCCGGAGCACCAGCGGACCAGCTTCAGCCGGGACGGGCTGTCGCGGGTGACTTCGACGCGGCTCGTTTCGCCGTGGAACCGGGTGGCCGATCAGGTCGACCGGTGGGTCGGCCTCGGCCCGCTGCCGGTGTCCTCGCGGTCGCGGCGGGCGGCGTCGCGGATGGCTTCGCGGTTCGCGGAGTCGTACGAGCTGGCCGGGTTCAGCCTGAACCGGGCGGCGGAGACGATCGCGGAGCAGCTGGCCCGCCTGGACGGCCGCGCGGTGACGGGCGCGAACGCGGGCGACTTCTGCTTCGAGGTCGACCGCCTGCTGCGAGGAGCGGCGCCGATCCTGGTGGATCTGGCGGCGCAGGCGCTGGGGGAAGACGCCGGGGTGGACGCGGAGTCGTTCACGCCGGCCGCCCTGCCGCGGCTGCGGGAAGCGGAGGCCGGACGATGACCGCCGCCACCCGGCAGGAGAACGCGCTTTCCCGTGAACGCGACCACCGGGCGCGGAGCTTTCACGTGAAAGCTCCGCCGGTGGCCACCGCGTCCCGCACCGGCCGGACCCCGCGCACCCGCCGGGGCACCCTCCGCGTGGTGGTCGTCGGGGCCGGGATCACCGGTCTGCTCACCGCCATCCGGTGTGTCCTCGCCGGGCACCGCGTCGTCCTCCTCGAACGCGGGCCCGTGCCGCACCCCGGGGCCACCTCCTTCGACCAGCACCGCGCGCTGCGGGCGCTCGTCGTCGGGGATCGGGCGGCCACCCGCCGGGCCGCGGAGCTGCACCGCCGGTGGCGGGAGCTCGACGCCCTGCTGTGCGACCACCTGCCGGGTGCCGGGCTCTACCGGCGCGTCGGGGTGCTTCAGGCCCTGCCGCCCGGGCTCGTGCCGGCGGCCGTCGCCACCGCGTCGGCCGCCGGGGTGCCGCTGCGGATCGTGCACCCGTCCGCCTACCCGCTCATCGGGTTCCCGCGGGGCAGCGGCGCCGTGTTCGAGCCGCACGCCGGGACGCTGCTCGCCGACCGGGTGCTGCACGCCGCCGCGCGCTGGCTGCGCCACCACCCGGACGCCGAGCTGCGGCCGGGCCGGGAGGCCGTCGACGTCGACGCGGACCGGGCGAAGGTCCGCTTCGCCGACGGCACGGCCGTGACCGGTGACGTCGTCCTCGTCGCCGCCGGGCCCTGGACCGGGGCGCTGCTCGACCGGCCGGTCGAGCTGCACCGGCAGACGATGGTCTACCTGCGCCCGCCCGCCGCGCTCGCCCACGCCTGGGCGGCGACGCCCACCGCGGGCGGGCTCGGCGCCGACGGGCGGGCGTGGCTGCTGCCCTCGGTGGCGGGCACCCTCCTCAAGGTGAGCACCGACGCCGTCCGGCGCGAGGTGACCACCCTCTCCGGCCCCGACGACGACGCGGGCTGGGCGGCCCGCGTCCTGTCCGCCGGCGTCGTGTCCGATGTGGACGGTTATGCCGTCGTGCGTGTGAAGCACTGCCACTACGCCACCTCCGACAGCGGCGACACCGGCTTCGTCCGCGTCGGGCCCGCCGCCTGGGCCCGCCCGGCCAGCGGCCCCGACGGCTTCCGCACGGCCCCGCTGGCCGCCGACGCCGTCGTCGCCGAGCTCGCCGGCCAGACCCTCGTTCCCTCGATCCGGAAGGACTTTCGATGACCCCGAACCCGGGCGCGCTGCTCGTCATCGGCAGCGGCCTCAAGCTCTACCGCGAGTACCTCGTCCGTTCCGTCGCCCGCCGCGCCCGCGAAAACGGCCTGCGGCTGGTCCTGATCAACAACCTCAAGCCGACCTGGCAGCACGAGTACTTCGACGACATCACCGTGGTCAACGTCTTCGACCACGCGCTGCTCGCCGAGACCGCCCGTGAGCTGGCGAACCGCTACACGGTGGCCGGCGTGCTCTGCTGGGACGAGCCGCTGGTCATGCCCGCGGCCGAGCTGGCCGCCGAGTTCGGCGTGCCCGGCCTGAGCGTCCCCGGCGTGCACGGCTGCCGCGACAAGCACAGCTGCCGCGTCCGCCTCACCGCCGCGGGCCTGCCCCAGCCCGGCTTCCACCTGGCCGTCGACCTCGACGACGCCCGCGCGGCCGTCGCCCGCATCGGCTTCCCGGTGGTCGTCAAGCCCCGCGCGCTCGGCGCGAGCATGGGTGTTTCCCTCGCCCGGGACGCGGGGGAGTTCGACGCCGCCTACCGCGTCGCCCACGAGGCCAGCTTGGTCGGCGACGAGCCCTACCGCGGTGGAGCCCTCATCGAAGGCTTCGCCGACGGCCCTGAGATCAGCGTGGACGGCGCCGTCCACAAGGGCGAGTACCTGCCGATGTTCGTCGCCCGCAAGAGCACCGGGATGCCGCCGTTCTTCGAGGAGACCGGCCACCTCGTCGACGCGGGCGACCCGCTGCTGCGCGACGAAGAACTGCTGCGCGTCCTGACCGAAGCCCACCGCGTGCTCGGCATCGAGGACGGCATCACCCACACCGAGGCCCGGCTGACCGCCCGCGGCCCGGTGATCATCGAGGTCAACGGCCGGCTCGGCGGCGACCTCATCCCACTGCTCGGCAAGACGGCCACCGGCATCGACCCGGGCAGCGTGCTGTTCGACGTCGCCACCGGCCAGCGACCGGACGTCACCCCGACGCGGTCCGGGGTCGCCGGCATCCGGTTCGGCTACCCGGACCACGACTGCGTCGTGCACTCGGTCGAGGTGCCGTGGGACGCCCCGGGCCTGGTCATGGCCTCGCCCATGGTCGAGCCCGGCGCCACCCTGCGGCTGCCGCCGGGCGGCTACATCGCGCGTCATTCGTTCGTCGCGTGCGAGGCCGAGGACACCGACGCCTGCCGGCAGCGGCTGGCGCACGCGGCTTCGCTGGTCGAGGTGGACTCGGTCGACATCGAGCCGCCGCCGCCCGGCACGACGCTGACGATGCCGGCCGGGCTCCTGGACGTGGACGAATGAGCATCCACTACGACGGCCGCCGGTTCCGCGCGCTGGGCGGCGGCGACGGCACGTACGCGGAGTACCGCCAGCAGGGCGACCTGGTGTGGGCCGAGTTCGACGGCGGGCACGTCCGGCGCGGCACGGTGACCGGCACCTGCGACGCCGCCGGTGTCCTGCGACTGGCCTACACGATGGTCCTGCGCGGCGGCGAGGTGATCGCCGGGCACAGCACCAACACCCCGCAGTGGCACGGCGGGACCCTGGTGCTGCGCGAGGTCTGGGAGCGCTACGGCGAGCACGCGGCCACCGGCGTCTCCTTCCTCGAAGAAGTCCCCGTGGCGGTCGCGTCATGACGGCCTGGGATGGCCTGCGCGGCCTGGGCGAGCTCCGGTTCCCCGGCGACCCCGGCTTCGCGGCCGTGGCGCCGGTGAACCGGCGGTTCGCCGCCACCCGGCCCGCGGCGGTGCTCTCGGTCGCCGACGCGGGCGACGTCGCCCGGGTCGTCGAGTGGGCCCGGGCGGAGTCCGTGCCGGTGGCGGTCCGCGGCGGCGGGCACAGCTACGCGGGCCACTCGGCGGGCCCGGGCCTGGTGCTCGACCTGCGGCGGCTGTCCGGGATCCGCGTCGATCGCGGCACCGGGCTGGTCACCGTCGGCGGCGGGACGCCGATGAAGGCGCTCTACGCCGGGTTGCGGCCGTGGGACCTGACGTTCCCGCTCGGCAACTCCGACACCGTCGGCATCGGCGGGCTGACCCTCGGCGGCGGCGTCACGACGATCTCCCGCGCGCACGGCCTCACGTGCGACGCGCTGGTCTCGACCGACGTCGTCCTCGCTTCCGGCGAGGTCGTCACGGCGTCGGCGGCGGAGCACCCGGACCTGTTCTGGGCCTGCCGCGGCGGCGGAGGCGGCAACTTCGGCGTGCACACGAGCTTCACGTTCCAGGCGCGCCCGGCCCCGGCCGGCTCGACCTGCGTCGTGCTCTGGGCGTGGCCGCACGCGGTCGAGGTCCTCGCCGCGATGCAGGAGATCATGCTCGGCGCGCCGGAGGAGTTCTCCGCCCGGATCGGCATCGCGCGCTCGGCGGGCGACGACGGCGTCGTCTCCGTGGTGGGCCACCACCTCGGCCCGGCTTCGGAACTGCGTGAGCTGCTCGCGCCGGCCTTCGCCGCGGCGGCTCCCGACCGCGTGGACATCGAGGACCGGGACTTCTGGGCCGCGGCCTCCTTCCTGCACCATTCGAGCGAGGGCGGGGCCTTCGCCGTCCGCACGCGGTGCACCCCGCACGCGCTCGCGGACGCCGGGCTGGAGGCGTTGGTCCGGGCCGTCGAGAAGTGGCCCGGCAGCGGCAACCCCGACGGCGCCGGGGCCGCGTTGTTCGCCTGGGGCGGGGCGATCGGCCGCGTCCCGGTGACCGGCACCGCGTTCCCGCACCGGGACACGAGGTTCCTGCTGAGCCTGGACACGTCGTGGACCGAGCAGGACGCGCCGGACGTCGTACGAGCGAACCTGGGCTGGCTGCACGCGCTGCACGCCGAGACGGGCGAGTTCGCGCCGGACGCGTCGTACGTCAACTTCACCGATCCGGACCTCGAGGACTGGCGCGGCGCCTACTACGGCCCGAACGCCGCCCGGCTCGCCGAGGTCAAGCGCCGGTACGACCCGGACCGGTTCTTCTCGTTCCCGCAGGCGTTGTGATGGCCCCCGATCTCCGTGGTGCGATGCGCACCTTCGCGACCGGCGTGTGCGTCGCCACGACGTACCGCGACACCCCCGGCGGCCGGCGGCACGACGCCGTCACCGTCAACTCCCTGGGGTCGATCTCCCTCGACCCGCCGCTGGTTTCGCTGTCGTTCCGCAAGGAGTCGGCGTTCCTGGCCGATCTGGTGGAAACCGGCCGTTGGGTGGTGTCGATCCTCCCGGCGGACGCCCGGGACGTCGCTCGCCGGTTCGCCGGCCCGCGTGCGTCGCGCTTCTCCGAGATCGCGGCTCTGGAGGCGAAACCGGGGTCGCTCACCGGGGCGCTCGTGCTGGACGGCGCGAGCTGGCTGGAGTGCGCGGTGGCCGAGAAGTTCGACCTGGGCGACCACACGCTGGTGGTCGGCGAGGTACTGGCCACGGGCCACGACCGCCACGCGCCGGCACTGGTGTTCGTGCACGGCGGCTACCACGCGGTTACCGACCCGCGGCACGTTTCCGGGCCGGGGCAGTGGGGCGAAGCGCTCTGACGGTCATGTCCGAATCTGGCTAGCCCGGCCGCCGCGAGGTCGGGCATGCTCGGCGGGTGAGTGAAGACGCGATGCGCTGGAGCGGCCAGCGCACGGACCGGATCGACGAGGGAACGCTGCCGGGACTGGCCCGGCTGACGGGGTTCGTGCGCAGCGTCCGGACCCCGGAGTTCCGCGACGTGACGTTCCACGAGGTCCTCGCGAAGAGCGCGTTGAACCACGTCCCGGCGGACGCGCGCATGCTGCCGGGCGAGTACACGATCAACCCGTATCGAGGGTGTACGCACGCGTGCCAGTACTGCTTCGCGCGCAACACGCACACGCGCCTCGGCTTGAACATCGCCGGCGACTTCGACAACGAGATCATCGTCAAGACGAACATCGTGGAGGTGCTGCGGGGCGAGCTGGCCCGCAAGCGCAAGCTCCCGCCGAGGGTGGCGTTCGGCACGAACACGGACGTGTACCAGCGCGCGGAGGGCCGGTACGAGCTGATGCCGGGCATCATCGACGCGCTGGCGGGGCACCGGGTGCCGTTCTCGATCCTGACGAAGGGGCCGTTGATCCGCCGCGATCTTCCTTCGCTGGTACGGGCTTCGCAGCGAGCGACGGTGCACCTGGGAGTATCGCTGTCGATGCTGGACGAGCAGTTGCAGCAGTCGGTGGAGTTCGGCACGGCAACGACAACGGCCCGCTTGGCAACGGTCCGCGCGATCCGCGACGCGGGGCTCGAGTGCACGGTGTTCCTGTCGCCGATCCTGCCGTTCCTGTCGGATTCGGTCGCACAGCTGGAGTCCTTGGTGGCCGCGGTGGCCTCGGCCGGGGCGACGGACGTGTTGTACCACCCGCTGTATTTGTCCAGCGGGGTGAAGGACGTGTTCTTCACCTGGCTGCGGCGGACGTACCCGGCGTTGGTGCCGGAGTACCGGCGGTTGTATTCGTCCGGGTCGGAGACGTCTTACCGGCACGAGATCGGGGAACGGATCCGGCCGTTGATCGCGAAGTACGGGTTCCCGGAGCCTGGCAAGGCGATCGAGGACAAGTTCGCGTTGAACGGCCGGCGGGGGCGGCAGTCACCTCCTCCGGAGGAGCCGGCTCAGGCAACGCTGTTCTGACTCGCACCGGGCGGTTCCCGGTGGGGCCGGATCTCCGCATCGCGGCTCGGCGGGTGGCGGGCGTCTCGAGGTCAGGGTTACAGCGACACCTGATGCGGGTGGCGTGCGGTTGGGTGATGATCGTTCTGTCGGCTTGGGGCGTGGGTGTAGGCCCGTAGCCGGTGGCTGCGGGCCTTTCCCACGTTCAATTGTCTATGCCGCGAAGGGCAGGGGTTGGTGGAGGTTGTTGCGCCTGGGTTTTCGGCGTTTGTCCAGGAACACCGGGGGAAGGAACTCGGGTAGGCCGTCGGCGGCGATGTGGACTTGCCAGCCGGAGCGGTGCAGGAGCCGGTGGTGGTGGGCGCACATCAAGACGAGGTTGGCGAGGTTGGTGGGGCCGCCGTCTGCCCAGTGGCGGATGTGGTGGCCTTGGCAGTGCCGGGGTGGGCGGTGGCAGCCGGGGAAGGCGCAGCCGCGGTCGCGAAGGTACAACGCGCGACGAAGTCCGGGGGAAATCAGGCGGCGTTGGCGGCCGAGGTCGAGGGGTTCGCTCTTCGCGCCTAGGACTGTGGGGATGAGCATGCAGTCGCAGGCGTGGAGTCGGGCTTCGGCCGCGGAGATGCGGCCGAGGTCGCCGAGGGTGGCCCGACCGGCGCGCGGCTTGGGCGTGGTCGCGATGCCGCCGAGAGTGGCCTGGCCGATGCCGGACTTCAGGTCCTGCAACGACACCGCCACCATCACGTGGGCCCGTTCGCCGGCCTGCATCGGCAAGTCTGGGGAGTTCAACGCCAGGTCGATCGCGTCGGAGAAGGCGTCGCCGTAGCGTTCCAGCGGGGAACGCAGGTCGGGGCCTTCGTCGGTGGTGCGGCGTTGAGCGAGGGAGTCCAGGAGGGCACTGGCGCGGGAGCCCGTCTCGTCGTCGAAGCGGCCGTTCAGCTCCCACACCCCGGTTCTCTTGCGACGCAACGACAGCTCGCGAGAAGGAGCGGCGGGTTCGGTGGTGTCGGGTTCGGTGCCGTCGGGGTCGAGGTGGGCCAGGATCCGCGCACCCAACGCAGCGACCTGCTTGTGCCCGGCCTCGGCGGCGAAAGACAGCAGATGCTGTTCGGCATCGTCGCGGTGCTCGAGCGGAACCTGCCCCAGCACTCCGACGATCGTGTCGATCATCGGGGTGCTCAACCGGCCATCCGAGGCAGCCGCGCCGGTGGCGGGAGCAACAGCAGGCACCGGGCTGCCGTCGAGATTCCGGCCGGGCACAAGGGCTCGGGCCCGCTTCACCACAGACTCAGCGGCAGCCTTGGGAACGTCGGCGAGGTGCTCGAACAACCGCGCCACAGACCGATATCCGAAGAGTTCCATGACACCGCGCGACTCGATTTCCATCAGCAGCGCACCGATTTCAGCCTCGGCGGACCGCACCACAGTGAGCAGCGCGGAGATGCGGTCGGCCAGGGCCACCGCATCCGCTCGAACCACCGCATCGCTGTCCACACACCAAGATTACCGGCGGACGAACGCATGTTCATCACTCGATCAGGTGGAAGCGGCAGGGTTGCCGTAAAGTAAGAATCAACCCCCAGGAGCCCAAAGCCCCTCGGCCTCACCGGCATCCAACCGCCCCCGGTAAACGCCGATCTTCCGTTCGATCAACTGCAGATTCTCCTGCAACTCGGCCAACCGACCCAGCACCGACGCCCGATGCGCCTCCAGCAAAGCCAGTCGTTCCGCCTCGTTCCCCCGGCCGGCGCCGACCAGTTCCGCGTACCGGCGGATCACCTTGATCGGCATCCCGGTGGCCCGCAGCTTGGTGCAGATCTTGATCCACTCCAGGTCCAGTTGCCGGTACCGCCGCCGGCCGCCGGCGGTGCGGTCGACCCTCGTGAGCACCAGCCCCGCTCGTTCGTAGTAGCGCAGCGTGTGCGCGCTGACCCCGCTTCGGCGCGCCGCCTCGGCGATGGTCAGTCCGGCCTCGGGGATCGGTTTGACTTCGAGCACGCTCTCAATCCTACCGTCGACGGCATGAAGTCTCCCGCGCTCGTGCTCGCCATCTGCTGCACCAGCATCGTCGTGGTCGTGATGGACATCTCGATCGTCACCGTGGCCCTGCCGTCGATCCGCCGTGACTTCGGCGCGTCCGTCACCGGTCTACAGTGGACAGTCGACGCCTACACGCTGGTGCTGGCCGGGTTCCTCGTGCTCGCCGGGTCGACCGCCGATCGGTTCGGGCGCAAGCGAATCTTCCTCACCGGGCTCGCCGTCTTCGGGCTCGGGTCGCTCCTGTGCAGCGTGGCGCCCGGCATCGGCTGGCTGATCGCCGCCCGCGCCGTCCAGGCCGCCGGCGGCACCATGCTCAACCCGGTCGCCCTGGCCATCGTCGTCACGACCTTCCCCGCGCCGGCCGAACGCGCTCGCGCCATCGGCGTCTTCGGCTCGATGTCCGGCCTGGCGCTCGCGCTCGGGCCGATCCTCGGCGGCGCGCTCGTCGACGGCCTCGGCTGGCGGGCCGTCTTCTGGGTCAACGTGCCGATCATCGCCGTCGCCATCGTGGCCGCCGCCGCGTTCGTGCCCGAGTCGCGCGCGGCCCGGGCGCGCCGGTTCGACCCGGTCGGGCAGGTGCTCGTGGTCCTCGTGCTCGGGTGCGTGGTGGCGGCGATCATCGAGGCGCGCCGGCTCGGCTGGACGTCGCCGGTGCTCCTCGGCATGCTGGTCGTCGCCGGGCTCGGCGTCCTGGGACTCCTCCGCCACGAACCGCGCCGCGCCGATCCGCTGCTCGAACTGCGCCTCTTCCGCAGCGTCTCGTTCAGCGGCGCGATCGTCACGGCGCTGTTCGCGCTCTGCGGGTTCGGTGCCTTCCTGTTCCTCACCACGCAGTACCTGCAGGACGTCCGCGGCCTGTCGGCCCTGAACGCCGGCCTCTGCCTGCTCCCGGTCGGCGTGCTCGTCCTGGTCCTGTCCCCACGGACGGGACGGCTGGTCGGCACGCGCGGGCCGCGGCTGCCGCTGGTCGTCGCCGGGGTCGCGCTCGCCCTGGGCGGCGCCGCGTCGGCGTGGCTCGGCCCGGCGACGCCGCTGCCGCTCGTGCTCGCCGTTCACCTGCTGTTCGGCGTCTTCCTCGGCACGGTCAACCCGCCGATCACGAACACGGCCGTCTCGGGGATGCCGGCGTCGATGGCCGGGGTGGCCGGATCGCTGGCCTCGGCCGGCCGGCAGACCGGCACGACCCTCGGCGTCGCGCTCGCCGGGACCATCGCGGGCACGGGTGGGACAGCCGGCGTGTGGTGGCTGGTCGCCGCGCTCGGAGCCGGCGTCCTCGCCTTGGCACTGCTCAGCACCGGCCGGCGCGCGACGGCGACGGCCACGCGGGCGGCGGCGCTGTTCGCCGAAGTCGAAGGAGTCAGCCTCCGGCGACCGACGGGATGATCTGCACCTCGGCGCGGTCGCGCAAGGCCGCGGACGGGCCGCCGCGGTGGCGGCACTCCTCGCCGTCGACGTAGAAGTTGACGTAGCGGCGCAGCCCCGCCTGCTCGTCGCGCAGCCGCCGTTCGAGCGCCGGGTACCGCCGCGCGAGCGCGTCGAGCAGCGTGCCCAGCGTGGCCGGCCCGGCGACCTCGACCTCCAAGCGGGACTCGCCGCCGGCCTTCTCCCGCAGGGGACCGGGCACCAGCACGGTGATCCGCACGGTCACACCGTCGCGGCGCGGACGCTCAGGACGTCGGGCAGGTGCGCGACGACCAGCTCCCAGCTGTCACCGTCGTCCCGGCTGGCGTAGACGTCGCCGGTCCGCGACCCGAAGTAGATGCCGGCCGGGTCGGCGTCGTCGGCGCACATCGCGTCGCGCATGACCCCGGCCCAGTACCCGTCCGGCAGGCCGGAACCCACGGCTTCCCACGACTTCCCGGCGTCCTCGCTGCGGTACACCCGGCACCGGCCGCCGGGCGGGAACCGCATGACGTCGGCGGTCAGCGGGAACGTGTAGATCACCTCGGGCCGGTGCGGGTGGACGACCATCGGGAAGCCGAAGTCGCTGGGCAGGCCGTCGGCGATGGACTGCCAGCTCGCCCCGGCGTCGTCGCTGCGGTAGACGCCGTGGTGCACCTGCGCGAAGAACCGGTCCGGCTCGCTCGGGTGCATCGCGACCTTGTGCACGCAGTGGCCGTACTCGGGGTACGGGTCGGGCACGTGCACGGCCTTGATGCCGGTGTTGCTGGCCCGCCAGGACGCCCCGCCGTCCTCGGTGCGGTAGACGCCGCCGGTCGACATCGCCACGGTGACTCGGCCCGGCTCGACCGGGTCCGGGAGCACCGTGTGGATCGCCTTGCCGCCGCCGCCGGGCGTCCAGTGCTCGCGGTGCGGGTGGTCCCACAGCCCGCGGACCAGCTCGAAGGTCCGGCCGCCGTCGGCCGACCGGAAGAGGGCGGACGGCTCGGTGCCGGCGTAGACGACGTCCGGCTCGCTCGGCGGCCCGGGCACGAGCTGCCAGGCCCGGACGAGGGACTCGGCGGTGTCCGGCGGGAACGCGATGGGGGCGTGGTCGGGTTCGTGCCAGGTCGCGCCCAAGTCGTCGCTGGTGGCCACGCTCGGCCCGAAGTGCTCGCTGGTGACCCCGGCGAGCAGCCGCGGGGTGGACCGGCGGGTGTCGATGCCGACCGCGTACACCTCGGTCATCGGGTGGTGCGGGCCGGTCACCTCCCAGTTCGTGCGGCCATCCGTGCTGGTCGCCAGCCACAGACCCTTGCGCGTACCGATCGCGAGCACAACGGACATCGAGCACCTTCCTCCCAGTGACCCGCGTCACAGTACTCTCCCGGAAAAATCTCCGGAGAAAAATGTCGAACGCCGCGCGCGACCGATCGACGCGGGGGTGAAGGCCGGTCGACGAACCCGGGAGGACCCGGGCCCCGGCCGACGAGAACAGGGAGAACGACCATGCGTTTCCTCATGATGCACCGGATCGACGAGAACGACCCGCAGGCGTGGAACCCCAGCCCGGAGTTCATGCAGAAGATGGGCGGGTTCATCCAGGAGTCGGCGGAGAAGGGCATCCTGATCACGGCCGAAGGGGTGCACAAGTCGGACAAGGGCGCCCTGGTCCGCAAGCCGCGCGGCGCGGCGATCCGCGTCACCGACGGGCCCTTCGCCGAAGCCAAGGAGGTCATCGGCGGGTTCGCCCTGATCAACGCCGCCGACCAGGCCGAGGCCGTCGAGTTCGCCAAGAAGTACGTCGAGCTGTTCGACCTCGAGATCGAGGTCGAGGTGCGCCAGGTCGTCGAGTTCGACGACCTGCCGGCGCAGGACTGACCGCCGCCGGTGGCGCTAGGCTGGCCGGGAACCGACTCTGGGGGTCGAGCGATGTTCCTGGTCACCGGCGCCACCGGCAACGTCGGCGCGGAAGTGGTTGCGGCACTGGCGAAAGCGGGGGAACCGGTCCGGGCGCTGGTGCGCCGGCCGGACGCCGTGCTCCCGGACGGTGCCGAAGCAGTGGTCGGCGATCTCGACGATCCCGGGAGTCTCGGCGCCGCGCTCGAGGGCGTCGACGGGATCTTCCTGCTGCCGGGCTACCACGACATGCCCGGCATGCTGGCGAAGGCGCGCGACGCGGGCGTCCGCCGGATCGTGCTGCTGTCGGGCGGCTCGGCGGCGCTGGAAAACCTGGGCAACGCGGTCTCGGCGTATATGACGCTGGCTGAACGCGCGGTCCGGGAATCGGGGCTGGACTGGACTTTCCTGCGGCCGCGCGCGTTCATGGCGAACGCGCTGCGCTGGCTGCCGCAGCTGCGCGAGGGCGACACGGTCCGCGCGCAGTTCCCGCACGTCGCGGCGGCGTCGATCGACCCCGCGGACATCGCCGCGGTGGCGTCGCGAGCGCTCGTGGGTGGCCACGAAGGACGGATCCACGAGCTGACCGGCCCGGTGGCGCTGCGGCCCGCCGACCAGGTCGCGGTGCTGGCCGAGGTGCTCGGCCGGAAGCTCGAGTTCGTCGGCCTGTCGGACGCCGAGACGCGCGCCGAGCTGGAAGCGAGCATGCCGCGCGAGTACGTCGAAGCGTTCTGGGACTTCTACGTCGGCGGAACGCTGGACGAAGCGACGGTGTACCCGACGGTGGCCGAGGTGACGGGCCGGCCCGCCCGCACGTTCGCCGAGTGGGCCGAGGCGCACGCGGACGCGTTCTCCTGACAGCTCCCGGACAGTTCCGGTGGGCCGTTGTGCTCCGCCGGGCGCCACGCCAAGGTGGACCCGGCGGGAGGGGGAGCGTGAGCGGCGGAGAGCGGGCGCGGGTGGATCTGTCCGCGGTGCTGGGGGTGGTGCTCGCCGTCCCGGTGGTCGCCAGCAGCTTGCTGGTGCTGGGCCTGCTCGGGAAGCTGGTCTGGCCGCCGTACTTCTGGGTGCTCCCGGCCGGCTGGGCGCTGGCCGGCGCGATCACGTTCGTCCCCGTCTACGAGCACCTCGTGCTGTCCGTGCTGCTCAAGATGCGCGCGCCCAGCCGAGGCGAGCTGACCTGGCTCACGCCGAGCTGGGCGGCCGTCTGCGACGCGGCCGGGGTCGACGGCGGCCGGTACCGGTTGTGGGTCGAGCCGTCGCGCGAGCTGAACGCCTTCGCCGCCGGTGGCCGGACCGTCGCGGTGACGCGCGCCGCCCTCGACCTGCCGCGCCCGGGCCTGGAAGCCATCCTCGCCCACGAGCTGGGCCATCACCTGTCCGGGCACACGCGGGCCACCCTGCTGGTGCACTGGCTCGAGCTGCCGGCCCGGGTGCTGGCCCGCCTGGTCCGGCTCATCGCCTGGGTCGTGCCGTACGTCGGCCGGGCGTTCCGCTCCTTCGGCCGGCCGGTCGCGGTGCTGGTCACCGTGCTGCTCAGCCTGGGCATCCTCACCGCGCTCGCCTTCCTCGACCCGTGGCTGCTGCTGACGCCGCTGCTCGGCCCGGTGCTCGCCTGGTCGAAGCGGCTCGGCGAGTACCGGGCCGACCGGATGGCGGCGCGGCTGGGGTACGGCCGGGAGCTGGCGCTGCTGCTCAAGGCGTGGAACCTGCGGGACCGCGGTGACGAGCGCCGGCTGTGGTCCCGGCTGATGGCCGGCCACCCCGCCCACATCGACCGGGTCAAGCGGCTGAAGGACCTGGGCGTCCGGTTGTGAGCACGGTGAGCACGACCTTGCCCGCCGCGTGTCCCGCGTGCTGGTGACCGATCGCGGCGGCGGCGTCGGCGAGGGGGTAGGTCCGGTCGAGCGCCGGCGTGAGCTGCCCGGCTTCGATGAGGTTTCGCAGGTCTTCGAGGTCCGCACCGCGCACGCGGGAGACGAGCCCGCGCAGCCGTTGCCGGACGAACGGGTTCAGCAGCGCCGCCCGGAACACCCGCTGGATGCCACCGAGCCACCGGCCGCCGTTCTCGCCGCCGACGAGCACGAGCGTGCCGCGCGGGGCCAGCGCGCGGCGCAGGGCGGCCAGCGAGCGCAGGCCCGCGGTGTCGACGATCAGGTCGTACTGCTGCGCGGCGAAGTCCTCCCGCGTGTAGTCGACGACGTGCTCGGCGCCGAGCGAGCGGACCAGGTCCGTCTTGGCGGTGCTGCACAGTCCGGCGACGTCCGCGCCGAACGCCTTGGCCAGCTGGACCGCGAAGGTGCCGACGCCGCCCGCCGCCCCGATGACCAGGACGCGCTGCCCGGGCCGGACGCGGCCCACGTCGCGCACGGCCTGCAGGGCGGTGCCGCCGGAAACCAGGACGGCCGCGGCCTCCTCGAACGAGAGGCGGCCGGGTTTCGCCGCGACGAGGTCCTGCTTCGCGACGGCGTACTCGGCGAACGCGCCTTCGCAGACGCCGAACACTTCGTCACCAGGCCGGGCCCGCGTGACGCCGTCGCCGACCTCCTCGACCGTTCCGGCGAAGTCGAGGCCTCGCACCGGCCGCTTCGGCCGGCGCAGCCCGAAACCCAGCAGGCGCAGCAGGTACGGGTGCCCGGTGGTCAGGTGCCCCACGCCGGCGTCGACGCCGGCCGCGTGCACGCGCACGAGGATCTCGCCGCCACCGGGCGACGGTCTGTCGACGTCGCGGAACTCGAGGACGTCCGGGCTGCCGTAGCGGTCTTGGACGATCGCCTTCATGGTGCCTCCTCCGGGTACTGGAACACTTCTTCGAGCGGAACTCCGAACACGTGCGCGATCTGGAACGCCAGCTCGAGCGACGGCGAGTAGCGGCCCTGCTCGATCGCGATGACGGTCTGGCGGGTGACGCCGATCCGGGCGGCGAGGTCGGCCTGGGTCAGCCGGCCGTGCGCGAACCGGAGGGCGCGGAGCGAGTTCGTGACGCGGGTCGGTTTCACCACGGCTGGAAACCGCGGCGGTACGCGAAGATCCGGGCGACCGACCCGAGGATCGCCGAGAGCGTGAACGCCAGGTAGACGGCGTTGGCGATCCAGAAGTGCGGCGCCTCGGCCATGGCCAGCAGCAGGGCCGCGACGGCGCCGATGACGACGAACGAATGGCCGACGTACTCGCCGAACCGGCCGATCTCGCGGTCGCGCTGGTCCTTCGCGCCGTCCTTCGAGACCATCGCGGCGAGGATGCTCGCGACGATCGTGGCGACGACGGACGCGCCGACCGCCCAGAGCAGCGTCGTGACGTAGGGGACTTCGGCCAGCGGTCGGTCGCCGGCCCGGCCGAGGATCACCACCAGGTACGCCGCGTAGCTCACTACCGCGGCGATCCCGAGGATCCAGGCGCGCTTCTCTTCGTGGGGCACGCTGCCAAGGTAAAACAAACCAGACATCGTGTCAAAGTTTCTTGACATGAGAAAATCTCCGGCGAGGGTGTCCAAGGCGGCGTCGGCCGTTCGTAGTCACCGCGTACGGCAACCGAGCCACCGGAGGATCCCGTGAAGTACCTGATGCTGATCAACGCCTCGCTCGACGCGGACGGCGAGGCCGTCGGCGGCTGCACGCCGGAGGGGTGGGAGCTGTTCTACAAGGAGATCAAGGATGCGGGGGTCCACCTCCACGGGAACCCGCTCGCCGACTTCACCACGGCCGCCACGGTCCGGGTCGACGACCGCGGGGAGCGGGTGATCACCGACGGGCCGTTCGCCGAGTCCCGTGAGGTGCTCGGCGGCTACTTCGTCGTCGACGTCCCGGACTTCGACGTCGCGCTCGACTGGGCGGCCCGCTGCCCCGGCTCGCGCGCCGGCGGGTCGATCGTCGTGCGGCCGCTCGCCGACTACGAGGCCTGACGTCGTGGCGGGGCGGGCCGCGGCGCCGGATGACGCTTCCGGGGGTTCCGGGTGGCGGAGCCCCCGGCTGACGCTGGAGGCGGTGTTCCGGGAGGAGCGCGGGCTGCTGCTCGCCGCGCTCGTCCGCCGGTTCGGCGACCTCGACCTGGCCGAGGAGGTGACGTCGGAGGCGATCGAGGCCGCGCTGGTGCGCTGGCCCGCCGACGGTGTCCCGCCGAAGCCCGGCGCCTGGCTGATGACGACGGCGCGGCGCAAGGCCGTCGACCGGCTGCGTCGCGACCAGGCCTACGCGGCCCGGCTCGCGGTGCTGCAGGTCGAGGCCGAGCGCGCGGCGCCCGCCCCGCCGTCCGCCGACGGCGATCTCCCGGACGAGCGGCTCCAGCTGTTCTTCACCTGCGCGCACCCGGCGCTGCCCGCCGAAGACCGGACGGCGTTGACCCTGCGCTGCCTGGCCGGCCTGACGACGCCGGAGGTGGCGCGCGCGTTCCTGGTGCCGAGCGCGACCATGGGCAAGCGGATCGTGCGGGCGAAGAACAGGATCCGCACGGCGCGGATCCCGTTCCGGGTACCGGACGCCGGCGAGCTACCCGGGCGGCTGCCGGGCGTGCTCCAGGTCGTCTACTCGATCTTCACCGAGGGGTACGCGGCCAGTTCGGGGCCGGACCTGCAGCGGCTCGACCTGGCGGAGGAGGCGATCCGGCTGGCCCGGATCCTGCGCCGGCTGCTGCCGGGGGAGCGGGAGGTGGCGGGCCTGCTGGCGCTGGTGCTGCTGATCCACGCGCGCCGCGACGCCCGCACGGGCCCGGGCGGCGACCTGGTGCTCCTCGACGACCAGGACCGCGGCCGCTGGGACCGCGCGATGATCGCCGAGGGGACTTCGCTGGTCGAGGTCGCGTTGACCGGCGGGCCGCCGGGGCGGTACGGCGTCCAGGCGGCGATCGCGGCCCTGCACGACGAAGCCGCGGACGTGGCGACCACGGACTGGCCGCAGATCGTGGCGCTGTACGACGTCCTGCGCGGGCCGGCGCCGTCCCCGGTGGTGGAGCTGAACCGCGCGGTGGCGGTGGCGATGCGCGACGGCCCGGCGGCTGGGCTGGCACTGCTCGACGAGCTGGCGGACGAGCCCCGCCTGCGGGAGTACAGCCCGTTTCCCGCGGCGCGAGGTGACCTGCTGAGCCGCTTGGGCCAGACGTCCGAAGCCGCGTCGGCCTACCGCGAGGCCTTGGCCCTGGCCGGAACGGAACCCGAGCGTGCCCTCCTGCGCCGCCGCCTCACCGAGGTCGCCAAGCCGTGAATGTCGCATTCAGGGACTCTAAGTCCCCCAATGCGACATTCACGGACTGCGAACCCGGGCGAGCGGCAGCCCGGAACTGTCGGTGGCCGCCGGTAAGCTGGATACCGGGGGCCGGAGGCGTACGTCAGGCCGGCGCGCGCAAAGCCGCCACCGCCGGGGCGAACATCGTCGCCTTGATCGCGCCCAGCGTCCCCCGGTCCTTGCCCGCCAACGCCTCGGCCCGCGCCGAAGCCACCTTCACGACTTCGTCTTCGGAAGCGATCTCGTCCACCAGACCGAAGGCCAAAGCGTCCGCGCCACCGAACCGGCGTCCCGTCGTCATCGACGCGATCGCCGACGCCGGCGTCAGCTTGCCCTGGATCAGCGCCGCCATCCCCGGTGTGAACGGGATGTTGATGTCCGCTTCCGGGAAGCAGAAGTACCCGCGATCGCCGCGCATCACGCGGAAGTCGTGCGCCATCGCCAGCATCGCGCCCGCGCCGAACGCGTGGCCGTTGATCGCCGCGACCGTCGGGACCGGCAGCGTCAGCACGCGCGCGAACAGCTCCTGCACCTCGGCGACGTACTCGGCAGCCTTGTCCCCGTTGGCCAGGAGCCACTCGAGGTCGAGGCCGTTCGAATAGAACTTCCCGCCGCCGGTCGTCACCAGCACGTCGGAGACGTCGTCCAAAGTGGAATGGACGCGCTGCAGCCAGTCCGGCGAGAACCGGTTTTCGTCGGCGCCCAAGTGCAGAACGGTCAAGGTCGGTCCTTTTCTCGAGGGGGCACGGTCAGCACGGCTCGCACGGCGGCGGCGAGCCGCTCCCGCACCAGGGGATCGGTGATGTCCCGCCGGAAGAACGCGGTCGGCAGGTCGACGACGCAGGTGGTGATCACCTCGACGGCCAGTCCGTCGCCGCGGTCCCACACCCGACGCGCGAGCCGCACGAGCAGCGCGACCAGGCGTTTGTCCAGCGCGTGCAGGGCATCGGCCAGCTCGTCGGGCAATTCCGGCCCGAACAGCCGGTCGCCCCGGACCCGCAACAGCATCCGCGCCCCATCGGGACGCCGGGAAGCGAACACCGCCGGCGTGTCCGCCGCCGCGACGACGGCCTCCTCCGGCGAACGCGCGGCGTCCACCAGCGAGGTCTGCAGGTCCAGGAAAGCGGTCGCCGCGCGCAGCCAGACCTGCGCCAGCAGTGCGCTGAGCGAGCCGAACGCGTGGTAGATCGTCCCGTTCGGGACGCCGGCGGCCGCGGCCAGTCCGCGCACGGTGACCTCGCCCGACGACGCGACGAGCCGCTCGGCGACGTCGAGCAGCGCTTCGAGGTCGTGGACGCGGGGGCGGGGCATGCCGCGACCGTAACAGAACGCGTGCTCCAAAACCAGGACGGTAAGCTGCCGCTCGTGGAGATCTGGGTCAACCCGGCGTGCTCGAAGTGCCGGTCCGCCGTGTCCCTGTTGGACGAAGCCGGCGCGCAGTACACCGTGCGCCGCTACCTCGAGGACCCGCCGACCGCGACGGAACTGAAAGCCGTCCTCAAGCGGCTCGGTCTGGAGCCGTGGGACATCACGCGCACCGCCGAGCCGATCGCGAAGGAGCTCGGCCTGAAGACGTGGGGCCGCACCCCGGCCGACCGCGCGCGCTGGATCGAGGCCCTGGCCGAGCACCCGAAGCTGATCCAGCGCCCGATCATCACGGCCGACGACGGCACCACCGTCGTCGCCCGCGACCCCGAGACGGTCCGCTCGGTCCTCTAAGGAATGCGGCCGTCCCGAGCCAGCAGCGGGACGTCCAGGGGCACCGTCTCCGGGTACTTGATCCCGGCGCCGGTGTTCAGGACCACGACGTCTTCGTCGCCCGAAAGCCACCCCGACTCGCGCAGGTGCCGCAACGCGGCGAAGCACGCGCCCCCTTCCGGGCAGATGAACGTTCCCTCGAAAGTGGTCAGTTCCCGTTGCGCCGCCAGCAGTTCCTCGTCGGTGACGGCGACCGCGGTGCCGTCGGTGGCGTACACCGCGTCGAGCACCAGGAAGTCGCCCAGCGCCTTGGGCACGGTGATGCCGAAAGCGACTGTCCGGGCGTTGGGGAACAAAACGCTCTCCCGGTCGCCCCGCTCGAAAGCGGTGACGATCGGAGCGCACCCGGTCGCCTGCACCGCCACCAACCGCGGCAGCGGACCGGAAACCCAGCCCAGCTCACGCATCTCCAGCAGGGCCTTGTAGATCCCGATGATCCCGACCCCGCCGCCGGTGGGGTAGAGGATCACGTCGGGCAGCCGCCAGCCGAACTGCTCGGCGATCTCGTACCCCATCGTCTTCTTGCCCTCGATGCGGTACGGCTCCTTCAACGTCGAAACGTCCCGCACACCCGGACGACCGGGAACCGCCGCCGCGACGAGCTTGCCCGCGTCGCCGATCAGACCGTCCACGCGGTACAGCTCGGCACCCGCGGCGACGCACTCGCGCATGGTGATCGCCGGGGCGTCGTCCGGCATCGCGATCAGGCTCGACATGCCGGCGCGTGCCGCGTACAGCGCCCAGGCCGCGCCCGCGTTGCCGTTCGTCGGCATCGCGATCCCGCCCACGCCCAGCTCGGCCGCCCGTGACACGCCGACCGCGGCGCCCCGCGCCTTGAACGTGCCGGTCGGGACCAGGCCTTCGTCCTTCATCCACAGCCGCGAAAGCCCCAGCTCACGGCCGTAGCGCGGCAGGCGCAGCAACGGCGTCATGCCCTCGCCGAGGCTCACGACGTGCTCGGGCGAGCGCACCGGCAGCACCTCGTGGTAGCGCCAGAGCGTTGGCTCGCGCCCGGCGATCTCCTTCGGTGTCACGGCTTCGCGGACGCCGTCGAGGTCGTAGCGCGCGAGCAGCGGCGCACCGGCCGCCGACAGCCCCTGGACGACGTCGGCGTCGAGCCGTTCGCCGGTCCGCGAGCATTCGAGGTGGCTGAGGAACGAGTACGGCACGGGCGCCTCCGGTCAGAAACGGCGGGTGAACGGGAGTGGCTTGCGCATCCGGACCAGCAGCAGGAGCGGCACCAGGACGTAGGGCAGGTTGAAGGCCAGGAACTTCGCCGGGTTGCCGGTCCGGAACGCCGGGTCGCCGAAGAACTCGACGCCGAACACGACGACGCCGGTCAGCGTGACGATCATCGTCGCGTAGATCACCGACGGCAGCTGGATCCAGTTCCGGCCGGTCAGGATCGCGAACACCAGCACGACGTAGAACGGCATGTAGACGAACGCCGAGAGCCCGGTGACGATCCGCATCCAGTCCGGCGGGTGCATGAACAGCGCGTCGGCGTCGTGGGCGTACCAGTAGTTCGAGTTGACGAAGAAGTTGTCCGACGGCTTCGAGAAGTCGACACCGACCGTCGGCAGCAGGTCGCTGATCAGCGACGTCACCGTGAAGGCCGAGAACAGCACCGCGAAGAACACGTCGATCTTGCGGTCCCGCAGCGGCAGGTTCATGAGATCGATCCTAGGTCCTATTGTGAGGGGATGGACGCGCTGCGGGTCTGCCTGTACGTCTTCGCCGGGGTGACGCTCGGCACGTGGATCATGTCGGTGCTGACCAGGGAATACTCCTGGGTCGACCGGATCTGGTCGATCGTCCCGGTCGCCTACCTGGCGATCTTCGCCGGCGCGGCGGGGTTCGCCGACGCGCGCCTCGACGTGATGTTCGCGCTGGTCGCCCTGTGGGGGATCCGGCTGACGTTCAACTTCGCCCGGAAGGGTGGTTACGCCCGCGGCGGCGAGGACTACCGGTGGGCGGTGCTGCGCGAACGGATGGCGCCGTGGCAGTTCCAGGTGTTCAACTTCTTCTTCATCTCGCTCTACCAGAACGCGATCCTGCTGCTGATCACGTTGCCCGCGTACACGGCCTTGGAGCACCAGGGCTCGTTCGGCGTGGCGGACGTCGTCGTCGCGGTGATCTTCGCCGCGTTCCTGCTCGGGGAGACCGTCGCGGACCAGCAGCAGTGGGTGTTCCACCGGGAGAAGCACGCGGGCCGCGCGTCGACGCGGTTCCTGCAGGAAGGGTTGTTCCGGTACTCGCGGCACCCGAACTTCTTCTTCGAGCAGGCGCAGTGGTGGGTGATCGCGGTGTTCGGGATCGTCGCCGGCGGTCCGCAGTGGACGGTCGTGGGAGCGGTGCTGCTCACGCTGCTGTTCGTCGGGTCGACGAAGTTCACCGAGAGCATCACGAAGTCGCGCTACCCGGAGTACGCGGACTACCAGCGCCGGACGTCGGCCGTGGTCCCGTGGCCGCCGAAGCGCGAGCCCGCCCGCTCGTGACGGTCGTCGGCGCCCTGCAGATCGGGACGGGCGTTTCCCTCGAGCGGATCCTCGAGTTCGAGGACGAGATCCGCGGCGCTTCCCTGGTGGTCATGCCGGAGGCGGTCCTCGGCGGATATCCGCGCGGGGGGCCGTTCGTCGAGTACTTCCGCGCGTCGGTGACCGTGCCGGGGCCCGAGACCTCCGCGCTGGCTGGCCTGGCGGCCCGGACCGGCGCGAGCCTGGTCGTCGGCGTCATCGAGCGGGACGGCTCGACGCTCTACAGCACGGCGGTGTTCCTCGACCCCGATCTCGGGCTGGTCGCCAAGCACCGCAAGCTGGTGCCGACCGCGCGCGAGCGGCTGGTCTGGGGCCGGGGCGACGGCTCGACGCTCCCGGTGATCCCGACGGCGGCGGGCCTGGCGGGCGCGGCGATCTGCTGGGAGAACCACATGCCGCTGCTGCGCGCGGCGATGTACGCGAAGGGTGTCGAGATCTGGTGCGCCCCGACGGCGGACGACCGAGACGTCTGGCAAGCGTCGATGCGCCACCTCGCGGACGAGGGCCGGTGCTTCGTGATCTCGGCCTGCCCGTACGAAAGCGAGGGCGACGACCCGTTCCGCGGCGGCAGCGTGATCGTCGGCCCCCTGGGCGACGTCCTCGCGGGCCCGCTCCACGACGCGGAGGGCCTGATCACGGCGACGATCGACCTCGCGGAGGTGGTCGCCGCCCGCCACAGCCTCGACGTCTCGGGGCATTACGCGCGTCCGGACGTCTTCGCGCTGACCGTGGACGAACGGCCCCAGGACGGCGTCACCTTCCTGCGGTGACGCCGTCGGGCGGCCCGGGCTCAGACCGCCAAGCGGCCGCCGTCCACCGGGAGGATCGCGCCCTGGACGAAGCTCGACCCCTCCGTCACCAGGAACGCGATCGCCGCCGCGATCTCTTCGGGGGCCGCCGTCCGCCCCGCCGGGCCCGCCGCGGCCAGCTCGTCCAGGCCGTCGCCGAACACCGCCGTGCCTTCGGTGCGGGTCGGGCCGGGGCTGACCGCGTTGACCCGCACGCCGGACGGCCCGAACTCCGCCGCCCACGCCTTGGTCATCAGCTCGACCGCCGCCTTCGACGAGCCGTAGAGCGCCATGCCCGCCATGCCCCGCGTCGCGACCATCGTGGACACGTTGACGATCGCGCCGCGGCCGCGCGCGGCCATTTCCGGCGCCAGCTCGGCGGTGAGGAAGAACGGCACCTTCACGTTCGTTTCGTAGACGCGGTCGAAGTCGGCCTCGGCCGTGTCCGAAGTGGACCCGGTGGGGAAGATCCCGGCGTTGTTCACCAGCACGTCGACGTGCCCGCCCACTTCCCGGGCCCGCGCGGCCAACGCGCGCGCCGATGCCGCGTCCGTCAGGTCGGCCGCCACGAAGTCGGCCTTGCCGCCCGCCTCCCGGATCCGCGAGACGACCTCCGCCCCGCGCGCCGCGTCCCGGCCGGACAGCACGACGTGGGCGCCGAGCCCGGCCAGCGCGACCGCCGTCGCCCGCCCGATCCCGCTGGTTCCGCCGGTCACGAGCGCCGTGGTCCCGGACAGTCCTTCAGTCATCACTCACTCCTCGCGAGCGGGGTGTTTCCCCGGTCACCGGGTTCAAGGAGAAGCAGCGGGCAGGACTTCCGGACGAGCGTTCGGCGCTCCTTATGCCCGCGATTCGCCGCGCGAATGGTCTTCCAGCGCGGCGACGAACTCCGCCAGATCGCGGCGGTGCGAAGTGGCCGGCCAGACGGCCCAGGTCCGCCGCACGATCGGGTTCCCGGCCAGCGGCAGCCAGCGGACCGTGTCCGGCACCGGGTACGGCCACTCGGGCGGCGCGAAGGCGTAGGCCCCGCCCGCGCTGACCGCCGGGATCTTCAGCTCGACGATCAGCCGCTGGTCCTCCGGCACCTCCGGGCCGACGTCGAGGCCGTGGCTGCGCAGCGTCGCCGCCAGCTCGTCGTACCAGGCCGGGCTGCCCGAACGGGCGAAAGCGAACCACTCGAGCCCGGCGAGGCTCTCCAGCCGGACCGGCGAGCCCAGCTTCTCCGCGAGGTCGGCGGCCAGCAGGACGCCCACGTTTTCCGAGACGACGAGCGTCGCGTCGAGGTCCGGCCCGGCCGGGCGCTCCCGCACGAGCCCGACGTCCAGCTCGCCCGCCCGCAGCCCCGCCACCTGGGCCACCGACGACAGGTGGCGGGCCTGCACCCGCGTGTCCGGCCAGGCTTCCGCCAGCCGCGCGAGGGCCGACGGCAGCAGCTCGGGCGGCAGTTCGAGGGGGATGCCGACGCGCAGCACGCCGCCGCCGGTCTTCGTGTGCCGGGCCATCGCGGCGACGGCCTGGTCGTGGCGCGCCAGCACCGCCCGCGCCTCGCCCAGCAACGTCGTGCCGGCGTCCGTCACCTGGACGCCCGTGCTGGTCCGGACCAGCAGCTGGACGCCGAGGCGGCGTTCGAGCGCGGTGATCGTCTGGGACAGCGCCGGCTGGCTGACGTGCAGCTGCCGCGCCGCCTTCGACATCACGCCCGCCTCGACGACCGCGACGAACGCCCGCAGCTCGCGGATCTCCATCAGCGCGCCCGGCGGATCGGCAGCGACTTCAGGCCGTTCTGGAAGTTCGAGCGCAGCCGCACCGGATCGCCCGCGAGCTCCACTTCGCCCAGCAGGTCCAGGACCGCGCCGAACATGGCCCGCAGCTGCACGCGGGCGAGGTGCGAGCCCAGGCAGAAGTGCGGGCCGTGGCCGAACGTCAGGTGGTCGTTCGGGGTGCGGCCGACGTCGAACGCGTCCGGGTCGTCGAACACGCTCTCGTCGCGGTTGGCCGCGGAGAACCAGACGACGACCTTGTCCCCGGCGTGGATGTCCACATCGGACAGCCGGACGTCGGAAGCGGCCGTCCGCCGGAAGTTCATCACCGGCGTCCACCACCGCAGCATCTCCTCGACCGCCGACGGCAGCAGCGACCGGTCGGCGAGCAGCCGCCGGTACTGCGCGGGGTGCGAGAGCAGCGCCAGCATCCCGCCGGGCAGGCCGTTGCGCAGCGTTTCGTTGCCCGCCACGGAAAACAGCCAGAAGAGGTTCTCGAACTCGGCGAGCGAGACGCGGCCGCCGTCGTCGCCGACGTGGCGCATCAGGTTGCTCATGACGTCGTCGCCCGGGTGCTCGCGCTTGTACTCGCCGAGCGCGTTCGCGTACGCGTAGAGGTCCGGCATGCCGGCGCGGGTGCGCGGGTCCGGCATCGACCCGTCCGGACCGGGGGACGGGCGGACGGCGAGCGCGGCCCGCGCCAGGTCGGTCACGTCGGTTTCGGAGACGGTCGAGCTGACCGCGTACTCGGCGTCCTGGTAGCCGATGACCCGGTTGCTCCAGTCGTACATCAGCCGCCGGTCCTGCTCGGGCACGCCGAACACGGCGGCGAGGGTCAGCAACGGCAGGTCGGCGGCGACCTTGGCGAAGTCGCACTCGCCCCGCTCGGCGACGGTGGCGACGAGGTCCCGCGCCGACGTCTCGATCCGTTCGGTCAGCTTCGCGACGGCCCGCGGTGTGAACGCCTTGGTGAGCAGCCCGCGCAGCCGGCCGTGCTCCGGCGGGTCCATGTTGAGCATCATCCGGCGCACGTACGCGAGGTCGGCCGAAGCCGGGTCGCGGATCTGCGTCCCGCCGAGCTGCGAGGAGAACACGGCGGGATCGCGCAGCACGCGCCGCACGTCGGCGTGCCCGAGCACGGCCCAGAAGTCGTCGACGCGCACCACCGGCGACGCGCGCCGCAGCCGCGCCAGCTCGTCGTACGGGACACCGCGCGTGTAGGTGTCCGGATCGGTGATCCCCACAGGCCGACCCTAGCCGCGCCCACCGACAGTTTGGCAGGCTGCTCCGATGGACACGCTGAACATGCGGACCGGCGGCAAGGGTGAACCGGCCGTCCTCCTCCTGCACGGCCTCGGCGCGACCGGCGCCGTGTGGGCCCACCTCTCCGTGCGGCTCGACCGGCGCGTCCTGGTCCCCGACCTGCCGGGGCACGGCCCGTCCGCGCCGCTGCCGCACTACAGCTTCGAGACGCTCGCCTCGGCCGTCGCGCGGGCGCTGCCCGACCGGAGGCCGCTGGTCGTCGCCGGGCACTCGCTCGGCGGGGTGCTCGCGCTCGAACTGGCGTCCGGCCGCTACGACGTCGAAGTCGAGGGCGTGCTCGCTCTCGGGGTGAAGGTCGAGTGGACCCAGGACGACCTGGGGCGCGTGGCGACGCTCGCGGCGCGCCCGCCCCGGGTGTTCGAGACGCAGGCCGAGGCCGACCAGGCCTACCTGAAGGTGTCCGGGCTGCTCGGCATCGCGCCCGCGGACCCGGCCGGGCTTCGCGAAACCGAGGGAGGTTGGCGCCTCGCGATGGACCCGGCCGCGTTCGGCGTCGGCGCGCCGGACCTGCCGGCGCTGCTCGCCGCGGCGCGGTGCCCGGTCGTGCTGGCGGCGGGCGAGAACGACCCGATGAGCCGTCCCGATCAGCTGCGTGCGCTGGACCCGGACGCGGTCACTCTCGCCGGCCTCGGGCACAACGCCCACGTCGAGGACCCAGCCGCCGTACGCGCCCTGTTGAAGCGCTTCGGCGTCTGAAGGCTCGGGTGCAGCCGTCGTACCCCATGCGACGGCTGCTCCGAACCCCTCGCCACCACCGGACGCGAGAAAGCCTAGGAAACCGTGGTGGACGGGGGCCTGTACCCGCCACCCTCGCCGTCGTCACGGTCGGTACCTGCGGAAACGGTTATCTTCGCCGTTCGGTGGTACAGGTGGAGCGGCACGATCGGAATGCTGGAGGGGTACGTTCCGCTGCGGGGAGAGGACGCCTGTGGACGAAGGCCTGCCGTTCGCCCGGTGGCTGCGGGAACGCCGTGTGCTCGCGGGCCTCACCCAGGCGCAGCTGGCCGAGCGCGCCGGGGTGAGCCTGCGCGCGGTGCGCAACGCCGAGCTCGGCAGCGTCCGGCGGCCCCGGCCGGAGACCGAGCGCAAGCTGCGGGAAGCGCTTGCCGAAGCGCCGCCGGAGCCGGTGCGGATCGGCGTCCTGGGCCCGCTCACCGTGCTGCGCGGGGATTCCCCGGTCGAGATCGGCGCCGAGAAGCAGCGCCTGCTGCTCGCGATGCTGGCGCTGCAGCCGAACCGGACCGTCCGGCGCGAGGACCTCGTCGACGTCATCTGGGACGAGCCGCCGCCGTCGTGCCTGGACCTGCTCCACACCTACGTCGCGCGGCTGCGGCGGGCGCTGCGGCCCGCCGACCCCATCGCCACCGACAAGGGCGGCTACCGGCTGACCGCCGGCGCGGACGACCTCGATCTCCTGCGCTTCGAGGCGTTCCTGGCCGAAGGCGCCCACCGCGAGGCCCTCGAGCTCTGGCGCGGGCCGGCCCTCGCCGACGTCGGACAGCTCCGGCAGCACCCCGCCCGGCTGGCCCTGGCGATGAAGCGCGCGAAGACCGTGATGGCCTACGCCGAGGTCGCGGACCCCGAAGACGCGGCGGGCCGGCTGCGCGTGCTCACCGCCGAGGAGCCGCTGAACGAGCCCGCGCACGCCCGGTTGATGCAGGTGCTCGCCGCGTCCGGGCGGCAGGCCGCCGCCTTGGCCGTGTTCGAGGAGATCCGGCAGCGGCTGGACGGCGAGCTGGGCATCGAACCCGGCTCCGAGCTGCGCGCGGCCCAGCGGCAGGTGCTGCGGCAGGACTTCGCCGCCCCGGAACCGCCGGCCCGCGTGCCCGCCCAGCTGCCCGCGGACGTCGCCGGCTTCCGCGGCCGCACCGCGCAGCTGGCCGAGCTGGACGCCCTCCGGGAAGGCGGCGGCACCGGCGCGCGCATCGCCGTCCTTTCCGGCACCGGCGGCGTCGGCAAGACCGCTCTCGCCGTCCACTGGGCCCAGCGCTCCCTCGGCGAGTTCCCGGACGGCCAGCTCTACCTCGACCTGCACGGCTACGGCACCGTCCGGCCGGTCGACCCCGGTGACGCGCTGTCCGGGTTCCTGCGCGCCCTCGGCGTCGACGGCGCGGACATCCCCGCCGAGCAGGAGGAGCGCGCCGCGAAGTTCCGCACCGCGCTCACCGGCCGGCGGATGGTGCTGCTGCTGGACAACGCCGGCTCGGTCGGGCAGGTGCGCCTCCTGCTGCCCGGCTCGGCGTCGTGCCTGGTCCTGGTGACCAGCCGGGACGCGCTGCCCGGGCTGGTCGCGCGGCACGGCGCCCGCCGCGTCCTCGTCGACCTGCTGACCGAAACCGAAGCCCTCGACCTGCTGCGCACGCTGCTCGGCGCGCGCGTCGACGACGAGCCGGCCGCCGCCGAGGCGCTGATCGGGTACTCGGCCCGGCTGCCGCTGGCGCTGCGGCTGGTCGCGGAGCTGGCGCTGAGCCGGCCGGGGGAGCGGCTCGCCGCGCTGGCGGACGAGCTGGCCGACGAACGGCGCCGGCTCGACCTGCTCGACGGCGGCGGCGACCCGCTGACCGCGGTCCGCGCCGTCTTCTCGTGGTCCTACCGGCACCTGCCGGCCGACGCCGCGCGCGTGTTCCGGCTCTGCGGCCTGCACCCGGGCCGCGACCTGACCCCCGCCGCGATCGCCGCGCTCGCCGGCGTCGCCGTGCCCGAGGCGGAACGGCTGATCGCCACGCTGGTCCGCGCCCACCTCGCGCAGGAGACCGGCGACGACCGCGTCCAGCAGCACGACCTGCTGCGCGTCTACGCCGCCGAACTCGCCGCGGGCGACCAGGCCGAGAGCCACGACGCGCAGGAGCGGCTGTTCGACTTCTACGTCCGCTCGGCCGCGCAGGCCATGGACGCCGTCCTGCCGCAGGAACGCCACCTGCGCCCGGACGTGCCCGACCCCGACGTCAAGGTGATCGACGCGCCGGCGTGGCTGGAGGCCGAGCGCCGCAACCTCCTGGCCGTCGCGGCGCACGCGACCCGGCACGGGTGGGCCGACCACCTGCGGCTGCTGTCCGGGATCCTGTGGCACTACCTCGACGTCGGCGGCTACCACGAGGAATCGCTGGTGCTGCACTCCCACGCGTCGGCGCTGGCCCACGACGCCGGCGACCGGGTGGCCGAGGCCGAGCCGCTCATCCTGATCGCGCTCGGCCACTGGCGCGTCGGCCGGTCGCGGGAAGCGCGGCGGTACCTGGAGGAGGCGCTCGCCCTCGCCCGCGAGACCGGCGACCGGCGCACCGAGATCCACGCGGTCAACACCCTCGGCCTGGTCTGCCGGGCGCTGGGCCGGTTCGCCGAGGCGATCACGTACTCGACGGAAGCACTGTCCCTGGCCCGCAAGGCGGGCGACCGCACCAGCGAAGGCTTGGTGCTCGTGGTGCTCGGCTGCTCCTGCCGCGGCATCGGCCGGTACGGCGAAGCGCTCGGTTACCTCGAAGAAGCGCGCGCGCTCGCCCGCGACACCGCCGACCGCACCAGCGAGGGCTACGCCTTGGTCAACCTGGGCGACGCGCTGTCGGCGCTCGGCCGGTACGACGAAGCCGTCCGTGCGCTGGAACAGGGGCTGGAGCACTTCCGTGCCATGGGCGTCCGGGTGAGTGAGGGTTACGCGCTGGGCATCCTCGGCGACGTCGAGCACGCGCGCGGCCGGTACCCGGAAGCCGCGGCGCACCTCGAGCGAGCCCTCGAAATCGCGCAGGAGACGGGCAGTCCGACCAACCGCAGCGTCGCGCTGAAGCACCTCGGCGACGTCCGGCTCGCGCAGGGCCGGGACGCCGAAGCGGCCCAGCACCTCGAAGAGGCACTGGGCCTGGCCCGCGAATGCGGCGACCGGGGTGTCGAATCCCGGGTGCTCAACAGTTTGGGCGCGTTGGCGGCGGCTCGGGGCGCGTCATCGGACGCGCTGGAGTACCACCGCAAAGCCCTTGCCGTGGCGAAGGAAACCGGCTGCCGGCCCGAGCAGGGCAAGGGCCACTACGGGCTCGGGGAAGTCCACTGTGGACTCGGTGACGCGTCGGCCGCGCGCGAACACTGGGAACGCGCGCTGGCCTGTTACGCCGGGGAGTGCGTGCCCGGCGCGATCCGGGTCCGGGACCGGCTGGCGGACCTGGAGTAGTGGCGCTCGTCGGCGACGAGATCGCTTTCGAGGCGCTGGAAGTCCCGGTCGTAGACGTCGGTGCTGCCCGCCAGCCGGTTGCGCGGGTACGGACGGCGGCGGTACGCGTGGTCGAGTGCCCAGGCGAGCACGACAACGGCGGCGAGAACGGCGATGATCATGACGCTCCTCCCGGAGTGCGACTTGCTGTTGCTTTGAAGAACGTGTAATGGAAGGTCCCGTATTCCCTGGTGGTGCGGTAAAGGTCGGCGATCCCGCGTTCCCAGTGGGCTGCATCGATCAGGCCCCGCGCGACGGCGGTTTCGCCGACGCCCTCGACCATCGCGGTGAAGGTGTCGCGGGTGAAGCCGGTGACGAGGTCCGGCCGCGACGCGTCGGCGTAGACCGTTCGTGGTTCGACGTGGACGTCTTCGAAGCCGGCGTCTTTCAGCAGCGGGTGGAGGCGCCGGCCGAGGAGCCCGTCGCCGCCGGCGTCGGCCTGCAGGCGCACGAGGCAGTCGATCGCGGCCTGGGCGTGCTCGCTGCGCGGGTGGAAGAACGCCGAGCCGTGGTCGCCTTCGATGACGGTGATCGTCCCGCCCGGCCGCAGCAGGGTTTTCAAGTGGGTCAACGCTTTTTCCGGCTCCGGCAGGTGTTCGAGCACGAAGCAGACGAAGAGGTGGTCCCACTCGCCGTCGAGGTCGAACAGGTCGGCCCGGTGGAACTCGGCGCCCGGGACTTTCCGTTTCGCTTCGGCCAGTGATGCTTCGGAGACGTCGACCGCGGTCAGGTGCGCGTCCGGGCTGCGGGCCACGAGGTGGCCGGTCTGCGCGCCGACGCCGCAGCCGACCTCCAGCACGCGGCTCCCGGCGGGGTAGGCCGTCCCGGCGTGCAGCAGCGCGGCCAGGGTGTCGGCCTGGTCGCCGAGGCGGCGGGCCTCCGGGTCGGTGTATCCGTGCACGTAAGTGGTGTCCATCCGACCAGCGTGCTGCGACAATGGCTCGATGGACAGAGCCAAAACCCCGCGCTCGGAGGGGTCCATAGGCTCGGACTTCCTCCAGCTCGACGTCCGCGAGGCACCGGCGGGCGGCCTCGCGGACTGGCTCGCCGGGCAGCTGCGCGCCGCCGTCGCCGACGGCCGGCTCCCGATCGGCGGCCGGCTGCCCGCGTCCCGGGTCCTGGCCGCCGAGCTGCGGGTGTCGCGCGGTGTCGTCACCGAGGCCTACCAGCGCCTGATCGACGACGGCCACGCGGCGGGCCGCGGCCGGGCCGGCACGGTGGTGGTGGCCGCGCCGGTGACGGCTCCCGAACCCACGCGCGTCCGGCCGCCGTCGAACGTGATCACGCCGATGCCGGGCGTCGAGGTGTTCGACGCGGTCCGCGCGGCCCCGGCCCGCATCGACCTGACGCCGGGCGTCCCGGACCTGACGGCGTTCCCGCGCGCGGCGTGGCTGCGGGCCGAGCGCGCGGTGCTGGACGAGCTGGAGCCGTCGCACTTCGGTTACGGCGACCCGCGCGGGGCGCCGGCGATGCGGCTCGCGGTGTCGCGCTGGCTGGCGCGAAGCCGCGGCATCCGCGTGGACCCCGGCGAGATCATCATGGTGGCCGGCGTCGCGCAGGCGCTGACGCTGGTGGGGGAGGTGCTGCGGCAGCACGGCATCTCGGAGATCGCGGTGGAGGACCCGAGTTCGCTGGGGGCGCGGCAGCACCTGCACCACTGCGGCCTGGCGACCCCACCGGTCCCGGTGGACGAAGACGGCCTGCGGGTCGCCGACCTGTGCGCGCCGGCGGTGCTGGTGACACCGGCCCACCAGTTCCCGATGGGCGTCGTGCTGGGCGGCGAGCGCCGCCGAGATCTGCTGCGCTGGGCGGCCGAGGGCGGCATCGTGGTGGAGGACGACTACGACGCGGAGCACCGCTACGACCGCGCACCGGTGCCCGCGGTCCGGTCGATGCTGCCGGAGGTCTGTTACACGGGGAGCGTTTCGAAGCTGCTGGCGCCGGCGTTGCGGGTGGGCTGGCTCCTGGTGCCCGCAAGGTTCCGCGACGACCTGGTCGCGGCGAAGCGGTTCGCGGACCTGGGCAACCCGGTCCTGGCCCAGCTGGTGCTGGCTCGCTTGATGGAGACAGGCGAGCTGGAGCGGCAGCTGAGGGTGGTCCGGGCCCGGCACCGGCGTCGCCGCGACGCGATGATCCGCGCGCTTTCCTCGGACCTGCCTCCGGCGGTGGTCCACGGCGCGGCGGCGGGGCTCCACTTGACGATCACGTTCGAAACGGACCTGGACGACGTCGCCCTGGCGGCGGCCGCGCTGGCGGAGGGGGTGAAGGTGCAGCCGCTGTCGTGGCACCGGCAGCGCCCGGGACGGCCGGGACTGGTGCTGGGGTACGCGGCCCGGACGTCGACGGAGATCGCGGAGGGGGTCGCGGTGCTGGGAAAGCTCCTGCGCGGGTTCTGACGCTCGGCTCGCGGTCGTGGCGGGTCACGCGCCCCCGAGTAAATAATCCACAAAGGACAGTTGACCCAGTGTGATCATGCTCTCGCAGGGGATTCGCCAAGTTGGTTGCCATACGCAAGCAACTTGCTTAGCCTAGCTAAGGGACTTTGCGAGCAGAAGGGTTGCACAGTGGCGGAACGCCGGACGTATTCGATCGCGGAACTGGGGCCGCGGTACAAGTGGATCGCGCTGTCCAACACGACGCTGGGCATGCTGATCGCCACGATCAACTCCTCGATCGTGCTGATCGCGCTGCCCGACATCTTCAAGGGCATCGGCATCAACCCCCTCGAGCCCGCCAACACGAGCTACCTGCTGTGGATGATCATGGGCTTCCTCGTGGTCACCGCGGTGCTGGTGGTGAGCTTCGGCCGGCTCGGCGACATGTACGGCCGCGCGAGGATGTACAACCTCGGCTTCGCCGTCTTCACCGTTTCTTCCATCATGCTGGCCGTCACCTGGTTCGACGGTGACGCCGCCGCGCTGTGGCTGATCGGCTGGCGGATCGTGCAGGGCGTCGGCGGCGCCTTCCTGATGGCCAACTCCTCGGCGATCCTCACCGACGCCTTCCCGGCCAACCAGCGCGGGCTCGCGCTCGGCATGAACGGCGTCGCGGCCATCGCGGGCTCGTTCCTCGGCCTGGTCGTCGGTGGCGTCCTCGCCCCGGTCGACTGGAACCTGATCTTCCTGGTGTCGGTGCCCTTCGGCGTGATCGGCACGATCTGGGCGTACCTCAAGCTGCACGACACCGGCATCCGCAAGCACGCGCGGATGGACTGGTGGGGCAACATCACCTTCGCCGTCGGCCTGATCTCGGTGCTGGTCGGCATCACCTACGGCATCCAGCCCTACGGCACCTCGCAGACCGGCTGGGCCAGCCCGATGGTGCTCTCGTGCCTGATCGGCGGCGTCGCGGTGCTGATCGCGTTCGTGATCATCGAGACCAAGGTCGACAACCCGCTGTTCCGGCTGTCGCTGTTCAGGATCCGCTCGTTCACCTGGGGCAACGTCGCCAACCTGACGGCGTCCCTCGGCCGCGGTGGCCTGCAGTTCATCCTGATCATCTGGCTGCAGGGCATCTGGCTGCCGCAGCACGGCTACACCTTCGAGCAGACGCCGTTGTGGGCGGGCATCTACATGCTCCCGATGACGGTCGGCTTCCTGCTGGCCGCCCCGACGTCGGGCATCCTCGCCGACCGGATCGGCAGCCGCCTGCTCGCCTCCAGCGGCCTGTTCATCACGGCCGTGACGTTCCTGCTGCTGATCATCCTGCCGGTGAACTTCGACTACTGGGCGTTCGCGGCGATCCTGCTGATCAACGGCATCGGCATGGGCATGTTCTCCTCGCCCAACCGCGCCGAGGTGATGAACAGCCTCCCGGCGGACTCCCGCGGTTCCGGCGCGGGCATGATGACGACCTTCCAGAACGCGGCGATGGTCCTGTCGATCGGCTTCTTCTTCAGCCTGATCATCTCGGGCCTGTCGAGCAGCCTCCCGTCGACGATGCACGACGGCCTGCTCGCCCACGGCGTCCCCGAAGCGGCGGCCACGCAGGTGGCGAACCTGCCGGCGGTGGCGGTGCTGTTCGCGGCGTTCCTCGGCTACAACCCGATCCAGCAGCTGCTGGGCGGTCAGCTCTCGTCGCTGCCGCCGGACCAGGCGTCGTTCCTGACGGGCCGCAGCTTCTTCCCGAACCTGATCTCGGGCCCGTTCCAGTCGGGCCTGGCGGTGGCGTTCGGCTTCGCGATCGCGGTCTGCCTGATCGGCGCGGTGGCGTCGCTGCTGACGAAGGACGCGCGCCCGAAGGGCCGCGGCGAGTCGGTGGGCGAGGAACTGGCCGCGGTCGCCGGGGAGTCGGGTAGCGGGCCGAGCGAACTGGTGGCGCCGGCGAGCGAACGCTGACGGTGGTTTCGAAAGCCGGGTGCCGCAACCTTGCGGCGCCCGGCTTTTTCCGTTCGCTTCGAACCGGCGGTGCGGGTCAGGCCGTGACGAGCGCGGGTTCGGTGACCTCGGCCGCCGGTGCCGTCTTCTTCTCGCGGCGCCGGGTGATGATGCGGCGCCCCACGTCGATCATCGGGACCTCGACCCAGCGGTAGAGCAGGTCGGCGGCCAGCAGCCCGGCGATCGTCACGGCGACCGCGGTCAGCGTCCGGTGCGGGGCGAACTGCGGGATCGCACCCGCGAGCGCCACCGCGACGACACCCTGCATGAGGTAGAGCGAGTACGACCGCTCCCCGACGAACCGCATCGGCCGCAGCGACAGCACCCAGTTCAGCGGTCCGCCGCCGGCGACCAGCGACGGCACCAGCAGCGCGGCGAACACGATGTAGATCGTGCCGGTGACCGAGCCGCCTTCGTCGCCCAGCAGCTCGGCGATCTCGCCGAACATGGTCTGGACCGTGATCAGCGCGGCGGCGATCACCAACCCGACGGCGGGGTGCGTGAACACGCGCAGCGCGGCGAAGCCCTTGCGGTGGTGCAGCGCGATCGCCAGCGTGCAGCCGATGAGGATCGGCGAGTACGCGCCCGCGTAGGGCATGAAGGGGATCAGGGCGAGCATGAGGGCGACGAGGCCGACGGAGAGGCTGAGGCGCTTCACGAAGCCGAGCGCGCCGAGGCCGAACGCGAGCAATGGCCAGACGAGGTAGAACTTCTGCTCGACGCCGAGCGTCCAGGCCTGGCCGAACAGGGCCATCTGGTGGTATTCGCCGACGAAGGCCACGTTCCAGGGAAGGGCGGCGATGATCCCGCTGTGCCGCAGGCCCATGCCCCGGAAGTAGGCGAACACGACCACGATGCCGATGACGACGTAGTACACGGGCAGGATCCGGAACGCCCGCCGGATGTAGAACTCGGCGAGCGACACCCGGCCGTTGCGGGCTTCTTCACGCAGGGCCAGGGTGGTGATCAGGAAGCCGGAGAGCACGAAGAACAGGTGGACGCCGATCCAGCCGTTGGCCCGCACCCACTGGGGTCCGCCGTAGTGGAAGACGACGACGAGCACGGCGGCGATGGCCCGCACCCCGTCGAGGGCGCCGAATCTGCGGGTGGCCAGGTACTGCTCGTGCGTCATCATCGCGGGTCCCCCTCAGGCTGCTCGACTCGCCCAATGTAATCGGGCGATCCTCTCAATCACTCGTTGGGGTGACGATCCGGATGGGGCTCGTGTGCTCCGGTGGGCGGCTGCCGGCGCGCTGGATCTTCACGGGTCCGGTGGACTCGCCGGGGCCCTTGCGGATCGTAATCGATCGGACTCCGCCAGTAACGTCGATGCGGTCGGCGAGTTGCCGTCGCCGTTCTGTCCACCGGTGCCGGTCGAAGCGCTCTGGCGGCCCGTCCGGGTCGTCGGGGATGATCCGGACGGTTCGGGAGGTGACTTGTCATGGCTGACGGTGAAATCGAGGCGATCGTCCTGGACAGCGGGATCAACCCGCTCGAGAAGGCTTCACGGCTTCGCGAGAGAGAGGTCGGCGAGGTCGTCGAGGCGTTGGCCGGTGGACTCGCCCGGGCTTTCGCGGATGGCCAGTGGTCCCGCTTCGGCAGTTATGTCGACGTGGTCGGCGAGTTTCCGTCGCCGGCCTATCTGCCGGTGCTGATCGAAGCGCTCGACCTGGCGCGAACCGAGCCGCACGTCTACGCCCTCGACCTCGTGTGCACCTTGTCGGATCTCGCCGCGCCCGAGTCGGTCCCGGTGCTGGCGAGGACCGTGGCCTGGCATCGCGCAGACGACGTCGACGACGACTTGGCGGTGAACGCCCTGGACGCCCTGCTGCACATCGACACGCCGGAATCCCGGGTGGCGCTGGCGGCCGCGGTGGACGACGACCGGGAAGCGGTCCGCGAACTCGCCCGGGAGGTGGCGGAGCGGCCGCGGGACTTCTGGTGAACTACCGCCCGAGCGTGGCCCGCTGGATCTTCACCGGGTGCGCCGGCGCGCCGTCCAGCGGCCCGTCCGGGTCGGTCGGGATGATGCCGTCCGCGACCATCCGGTCCAGCGCGTCCATGCCCCGGACCACCCGTCCCAGCACCGAGTACTGAGCCGGGATGTTCGCGAACGAGTGCACGATGAAGAACTCGGACCCGTTGGTCCCCGGCCCCTGGTTGCCCATGGCGACGGTCCCGCGCGGGTAGGTCTCGGCCCCCGAGACCTCGTCCGGGAACCGGTACCCCGGGCCGCCCTTCTCGACTTCGTAGATGTCCCCGCACTGGAGAACGCCCAGCCGCGAAGAGTTCGAAAGCCGCCAGCACTGCGACCGGTCGTAGAACCGCTGGAGGATCAGCGAAACCATGTTGTGCACCGCGCAAGGCGCCGCCCCGGCGCGGTTCAGCCGCACCGTCACCGGGCCGTAGTTGAAGCGGAACGTCACGTCCACGGTCCCGCGCGTCAGCGCGAACGGCAGCGGGCGCACCACCGGCCGCGCCGCGGGGTTGTCCGGCGTCGGGGTGAACGAACACCGGACGACCGGGGCCGAGGCGGCGGACGCCGCGGACGGCGCCGCCAGCAGCGCACCCAGGACACCGATGAGAGCCAGACCCCAGCGCAGCTTCATGGCGGGGACGTTAGCCCCTGACCAACTACTTGCGCCAGGCCGTGCGCTGCTTGCGGATGTCCAGCACGAGCAGCAGGATCAGGAACAGCGAGAGGCCGACCAGCCAGACGTTCTCGGTGTTGTTCTCGTGGTTGCCCTTGATCATCACCAGCAGGATGATCGCGCTGACCCAGCCGGCGATGCGGGTGGCCTTCGGGAACGAACCGTGCCAGCCCCAGGCCGCGGACGGCTCGTCGCGGGGGTCGACCTCGGGCCGCTTCTCGACCGCCTTGCCTGCCACGATGAACTCCTCAAGACCCTTGAACCACGGACGCGCCGATGATCCCACACCTCCGGGTGCGCCGCGGAGACGCCCCGCGCGACAATGACCCGCGATGACTACCTCGCGAAGCGTTCTCGTGCTCGGTTCCACCGGGTCCATCGGCGTGCAGGCCCTGGACGTCGCGGCCCGCAACCCGCACCTCTTCCGGGTGGCCGGCATCGCCGCGGGCGGCGCCGATCCGGCCGCGCTCGCCGCGCAGGCGCTCGCCCACGGCGTCGAGGCCGTCGCCGTGACCAAGGCCACGGCCGCCGAAGACGTGCAGCTCGCGCTGTACTCCGAAGCGCAGAAGCGCGGCTACGACCAAGGCGAGTTCAAGCTCCCGAGGCTCTTCGCGGGTTCGGACGCGGTCACCGAGCTGATCGACGCCGTGCGCGTCGACACCGTCCTCAACGCCCTGCCCGGCTCCCGCGGCCTCGAGCCGACGCTGCGGGCGCTCGCGACCGGCGCCACCCTCGCGCTCGCGAACAAGGAGTCGCTCATCGCCGGCGGGCCGCTCGTGCTCGCCGCCGCCAAGCCGGGGCAGCTGGTGCCGGTCGACTCCGAGCACTCCGCCATCGCGCAGGCCTTGCGGGCCGGGAACGAAAACGAGGTCGCCCGGCTCGTGCTCACCGCTTCCGGTGGCCCGTTCCGCGGCCGCGAGCGCGCCGAACTGGCCGACGTCACCGTCGAGCAGGCGATGGCGCACCCGACCTGGTCGATGGGCCCGCTGATCACCATCAACTCCGCCACCCTGGTCAACAAGGGACTGGAGCTGATCGAGGCGGCGCTGCTGTTCGGCATCGAGCCGGCGCGGATCGACGTCACCGTGCACCCGCAGTCGATCGTGCACTCGATGGTGACCTTCACCGACGGCTCGACGATCGCCCAGGCCAGCCCGCCCGACATGCGGCTGCCGATCGCGCTCGCGCTGCACTGGCCCGACCGGGTGCCCGGCGCCGCCCCCGCCTGCACCTGGGACAAGGCCGCGACCTGGACGTTCGAGCCGCTGGACGACGAC
This sequence comes from Amycolatopsis sp. cmx-4-37, assembly GCA_049998055.1. Taxonomy (GTDB): domain Bacteria; phylum Actinomycetota; class Actinomycetes; order Mycobacteriales; family Pseudonocardiaceae; genus Amycolatopsis. The sequence continues at coordinate 878,936 of JAEBEK010000002.1, forward strand.
GCGTTCCCGGCCGTCGAGCTGGCCCGCCACTGCGGCACCGTGGGCGGCTGCCTGCCCGCGGTGTACAACGCCGCGAACGAGGAGCTGGTCGCCGCCTTCCTGGCGCAGAACACCAGCTTCACGTCGATAGTGGACACTGTTTCCGAGGTGGTGGGAGCTGCCGACGAGTGGCGTCGCGAACCGCGCGACGTCGACGACGTTCTCGCCGCCGAGCGCTGGGCTCGTGCGCGGGCCGGTTCGATCATCGAGGGGAAGTAGCGGTGTCCTACATCATCGGTGTGGTGCTCTTCGCGCTGGGGATCTGCGTCTCCGTCGCCCTGCACGAGGCCGGCCACATGGTCACCGCGAAGGCCTTCGGCATGAAGGTCCGCCGGTACTTCGTGGGCTTCGGGCCCACGGTGTTCTCCTGGCGCCGCGGCGAAACCGAATACGGCCTGAAGTGGATCCCGCTCGGCGGGTTCTGCGACATCGCCGGCATGACCGCGCTCGACGAGGTGACGCCGGACGAGGCGCCGCGCGCGATGTGGCGGTTCAAGACCTGGAAACGCACCGTCGTGATGTCGGCCGGGTCGATCACCCACTTCATCCTGGGCTTCCTGGTCCTCTACCTGATGGCCGTGACCATGGGCCTGCCGAGCCTGGCGGCCGCCGAACCGCCCAAGCCGGTGCTGGATTCGACCTCCTGCGCCGTTCCGACGACGTCGAAGGAACAGGCCGCGGCCCAGGCCAAGAACCCCTCCTGCCCGCCGGGCGCGCCGACCCCGGCGGCGACGGCCGGGCTGCGGGCCGGCGACACGGTGCTCGCCGTCGGCGGGAAGCCGGTCACGACCTGGGAGGAGATGCTCACCGCCGTGCAGGCCACCAGCGGCCGGACGGTGTTCGAGGTGCAGCGCGGCACCCAGCAGCTCTGGCTCGTCGTCGACGTGCCCAAGGTCCAGCGCTGGAACGGCACCGTCGTCAAGGACGTCGGCATGATCGGCGCCTCGCCCAAGGTGCCGCCGTTGACCACGCAGTACGGCCCGGTCGCCGCGGTCGGCGCCACGTTCAGCTTCACCGGCACGATGTTCTCCGAGACGGCCCAGCGGCTCGTCGAGTTCCCCGAGCGCATCCCCGCCGTCGTCACCGCGATCTTCGGCGGCGAGCGCGACCCGAACACCCCGGTCAGCGTCGTCGGCGCGAGCCGGATCGGTGGCGAGGCCGTCGAGCAGGGCATCTGGGTGCTGTTCTTCTTCCTGCTGGCCAGCCTGAACTTCTTCATCGGCGTGTTCAACCTGCTGCCGCTCCTGCCGCTCGACGGCGGGCACATCGCGGTGGTCTGGTACGAGCGCGTCCGCGACTGGATCCGCGCCCGGCGCGGCAAGACGGCCGGCGGGCCCGTGGACTACACCAAGCTGTCCGGGATCACGATGGTGCTGGTGCTGATCGGCGGTGCGGTGACGCTACTCACGGTGACGGCGGACATCGTCAATCCGATCCGGATCGGGCAATAGCCGCCACGGAGGGGTTCCGGCCCCTCCGCGGCGGGTCACACCGGGCGTAATGCTGCTCACCGTGACGGTTGACATCGTGAAGGTGGCCCGGTCGGGGTAGGTACGCTGGAAACCGTGACCGTCGCACTCGGTATGCCCGCCCTGCCCCCGCCCGTCCTCTCCGAGCGCCGCAAGACCCGCCAGCTCCACGTGGGCCCGGTCGGCGTCGGCAGCGACTTCCCGATCTCCGTGCAGTCGATGACGACGACACTCACCTCCGACGTCAACGCGACCCTGCAGCAGATCGCCGAGCTGACCGCCGCGGGCTGCGACATCGTCCGCGTCGCGTGCCCGTCGGCCGACGACGCCGAGGCGCTGCCCGCGATCGCGAAGAAGTCGCAGATCCCGGTGATCGCCGACATCCACTTCCAGCCGAAGTACGTCTTCGCCGCGATCGAGGCCGGCTGCGCCGCGGTACGCGTGAACCCGGGCAACATCCGGAAGTTCGACGACCAGGTCAAGGAGATCGCGCAGGCCGCGAAGGACCACGGCACGCCGATCCGGATCGGCGTCAACGCCGGTTCGCTGGACAAGCGCCTGCTCGAGAAGTACGGCAAGGCGACGCCGGAGGCGCTGGCCGAGTCGGCGCTCTGGGAGGCGTCGCTGTTCGCCGAGCACGACTTCCACGACATCAAGATCTCGGTGAAGCACAACGACCCGGTGGTCATGGTGCGCGCGTACGAGCTCCTCGCCGAGCAGTGCGACTACCCGCTGCACCTCGGCGTCACCGAGGCGGGCCCGGCGTTCCAGGGCACGATCAAGTCGGCCGTGGCGTTCGGCGCCCTGCTGCGCCAGGGCATCGGCGACACGATCCGCGTCTCGCTGTCCGCGCCGCCGGTCGAAGAGGTCAAGGTCGGCATCCAGATCCTGCAGTCGCTGAACCTCAAGCAGCGCAAGCTGGAGATCGTGTCGTGCCCGTCGTGCGGGCGCGCGCAGGTGGACGTCTACACGCTCGCCGAGCAGGTCACGGCCGGGCTCGAGGGCATGGAGATCCCGCTGCGCGTCGCGGTCATGGGCTGCGTCGTGAACGGCCCGGGCGAGGCCCGCGAGGCCGACCTGGGTGTCGCGTCCGGCAACGGCAAGGGGCAGATCTTCGTCAAGGGCGAGGTCATCAAGACCGTCCCCGAGCACGCGATCGTCGAGACCCTGATCGAAGAGGCCATGCGCATCGCCGAAGAGGCGGGGGAGTCCCTCGGCGAGGGCGAGCCGGTCGTCACCGCCGGCTGAGCTCTTCCGCAAAGGGCCTCCTCACGCTGGTGAGGAGGCCCTCTTCAGCCCTGTAGGTGGTGCTGGGCGGCGTCGCGGATCTGCAGGCGAACGTTCTCCAGCGCGGCGGCGACCTCGTCGATCTGCTGCGACGCGAGCTGGATCGAGCCCTGGATCGCGGTGGCGGTCGACGTTTCCCCGAGCAGGCCCATCACCTGCGCCTGCAGGTCTTCGAGGTCGCTCTTGGTGGCGAGCGCGATGCCGGTGGGCACCTGGTCGGCGAGCAGCTCCAGCTGCTGCGCCTGCTCCTGGATCGTCATCGGTGGTTCCTTCCGCGATGGGGACGCACCTCCGTGTTATCAGACCCGGAACTGTCGGTGGTGACGTTTACGCTGGTATCCGTGAGCGTGACCTGGGCCGTCCGGCAGCCGCACCCGGTGGTGCGGCCCCTGGTCACGCGCTATGTCGGGTACGCGCAGGACGAGGTGACGCTGCCCGTGCACCGCGGTCTGCCGTCCCGGCATGTGACGCTGGTCATCAGCCTGGCCGGGCCGGTCCGGATGGCCGGGCGCAGCCTGCAGGCGCTCGTCGGCGGGCTGCACACGCGCGCGGTGCTGATCCGGCAGGACCGGAGCCAGGCCGGGCTGCAGCTGGAGCTCGACCCGCTGGGCGTGCGGACGCTGTTCGGCGTCACGGCGGCGGAGCTGGGCGGCGAGGTGCACGACCTGGCCGAGTTCGGCCTGGGCTCGCTGCCGGAGCGGCTGCGGGAGCTCCCGACCTGGGACGAACGGTTCGCCCTGCTCGACGACGTGCTGGCCGCCCGGGCGGTCGAGCCGGTGCCGCCGCCGCCCGAGCTGGGGGAGGCGTGGCGGCGCATGCGGGGCGCGGACGGCCGGGTGCGCGTCACGGAGCTCGCGGGCGAGGTCGGCTGGAGCCGCCGTCACCTGGGCGAGCGGTTCCGGACGGAGCTGGGCCTGGCGCCCAAGCAGGCGGCGCGGGTGCTGCGGTTCGAGCGAGCCGGGCGGCTGCTGCGGCAGGGGCGGGCGGACCTGGCTTCGCTGGCCGTCGAGTGCGGGTACTACGACCAGGCGCACCTGACCAACGAGTGGCGGGCGCTGGCCGGGTGCACGCCGGGGACGTGGATCGCCGAGGAGCTCCCGTTCCTCCAAGACGAGGAGGTGCCGGCGGGGCAAGACTCGCGGGTATGACTCCTCAACCGAACGTCTGGCCCGCCCTGCGCTACGACGATGCCCCGGCGGCGGTCCGTTTCCTCGTCGACGTCCTGGGCTTCACCGAGGCATTGGTGGTGCCCGAGGGCGACTTGATCGCGCACGCGGAGCTGCGCTGGCCCGAGGGCGGCGCGGTGATGCTGGGCAGCGTCCGCCCTCCGGACGGGATCCACGATGCGATGAAGCCCGGCACGGGCGCGGTGTACGTGGTGTCGGACAAGGTGGACGAGATCTACCGGCGCGTACAGGACTCGGGCGCGCAGATCACGGCGGAGCTGACCGACACCGAGTACGGCTCCCACACGTTCAGCCTCCGCGACCCGGAGGGCACCGCCTGGACGATCGGCACCTACCGCGGCGCGGCCTGACAGCGGCCGCGCGGTTCGCGGTCACCGGCGCCGAGCCGCAACGTCATGAACGACTCGTTCATGACGCCGGAGGCCAGGGCCCCGGCAAAGTCGCGTTTGCTGGGCGGGATGTCATGAAAGGGTCGTTCATGACGCTGGACGTCATGAAAGAGTCGTTCATGACGTCGCCAACCCCTGCCGAACGTCGCGACACCCAACTCCGCGCGCGGCCGTGACTTCGCCGGGGCCCTGTCGCCGGATGTCATGAACGAGTCGTTCATGACATCCGAGCCGCCTACCGCACCGGACTACTGCACCGGCCGCTCGAAGGTCACGAGCAGCCCCTCCACCCCACCGGGCCCGACGCGCCCCTTCACCTCCGCCGAGGTGATCGCCTTGAGCTGCCACCCGTCCTCCGCGTGGTCGTTGAGCAGCTTCTCCAGCTTCCCACCCGACATCTTGCCCCCGACGAGCTTTTCCCGGACCTCGACGACCTTGTACGTGTACCGCTGCATACGCCCCATTCTCCTCTCGAACCGCGACCCGGGCTGTTCATCTGACCGTGTCCGGGGCCTCGCGTTCCGTTCAGGCGCCGAATCTGGCACCCTGGACCCCGTGTTGCGGCTTGCAGGTGCACGGCTGCTCGATGATCGGGACTATCCGGCGGTCCGTGCCGCGCTCGCCGCCGACCCGGTGGGCAGCTGCATGGTCAGCGCCCGGGTCGAGGCCGCGGGCCTCGACCCGTGGCGGCTCGGTGGCGAGCTCTGGGCCGCCGACAGCCGGCCGGTCCGCGCCGGGCGGCTCCAAGGCCTGTGCTTCGCCGGGCCCAACCTGATCCCGCTGAGGGGCAACGCCCCCGCGTTGCGCTCCTTCGCCGACCGCGCGCTGCGGAGGCAACGCACCTGCTCCTCGCTCGTCGGCCCCGCCGAACAGGTCCTCGGCCTGTGGGACGAGCTCCAGGACGAATGGGGCCCGGCCCGCGAGGTCCGTGACGACCAGCCGCTGATGGCGCTGGACACCCAGCCGCTCGTCCAGGCCGACCCGCTGGTCCGCCCCGTCCGGCCGGACGAGCTCGAGCGGTACCTGCCGGCGGCCGTCGCGATGTTCATCGAGGAGGTCGGCGTCGACCCGCGCAGCGGCGACGGCGGCGCCAGCTACCGCGCCCGCGTCACCGAGCTGATCGGGGGCGGGCGCGCGTTCGCCCGGTTCGAGAACGGCGAGGTCGTGTTCAAGGCCGAGATCGGCGCGATGTCGGCGACCGTCGGGCAGATCCAGGGCGTCTGGGTGCACCCCGAGCGCCGCGGCGACGGCATCGGCACCGCGGGCACCGCCGCGGTCGTGAACCGGCTCGTGAAAGGCCTCGGCCGCACCGCCAGCCTCTACGTCAACGCCTTCAACACCCCCGCCCTCGCGGCCTACCGCAAGATCGGCTTCCAGCAGGTCGGCCAGTACGCGACGGTGCTCTTCTAACCACTCTTCCGTGGCGGTGTTTCGACGCCGGGACACCCCCGCTGACCAGGCATCATCCCGCCATGAGTGCACGTCGACACCGTGCCCTCGCGGTGCTGCTGCTGCTCGTCGCCGCGACCACGGCCGGGTGCTCGGGCGACGGTCCCGAGGACGCCCTCTCCACCTTCCTCGACGCCGTCGCGTCCGGGGACGTCGCCGCCGCGGCCGCGAACACCGACTCGCCGGACGCGGCCGCGACCGTGCTGTCCCAGGTCCGCGGTGTGCTCGAGCCCGAGTCCCTGGACGTCGACGACGAAGAGGTGAAGGAGCCGGCGAACGGCGACACCGTCACCGCCGGCTACCGGCTCACCTGGCACCTGCCGCACGGCCGCACCTGGGCCTACCGCGCCGACGCCCAGCTGCGCGCGGCCGAGAACGGCTGGCAGGTGCACTGGCAGCCGACCGTCGTGCACCCCCAGTTGACGGTCGGCCAGACCCTCGGCCTGCTGCCGCAGCTGCCCGAGACCGCGCCGGTCCTCGACCGCGACGGCGTGCCGCTGATGCGCCCGCAGACCGTGATCGGGGTGGTCGTCGACCCGCAGAAGACGGGCAACGCGAGCGCCGTCGCCGGTTCGCTCGCGAAGGCGCTGCACCGGTACGAGCCGTCGGTCACCGGCCGGTCGGTGCTGGACGGGATGAGCAAGACCAAGCCCGGCGACGCCTACCCGGTGATCAGCCTGCGGGCCGGCGACTACCAGCGGGTCAAGCCGGTCATCTACGACCTGCCGGGCGTCCGGTTCGCCAGCCAGGAGCGGTTGCTGCCGGTCACCCGGGGCTCCGGGCAGCAGGTCCTGCCCGGCATCCGCACGCTGGTCGAGCAGCAGCTGGCCGGCGCGGCGGGCTGGCGGATCGTCACCCGGGACGTCACCGGCGGCGAGGTCTCCGAGCTGAAGGCGGAGCCGCCGCACCCGTCGCCCGCGGTCACCAGCACGCTCAGCGCGAGGATCCAGGCCGCCGCCGAGAAGGCCCTCGACACCGAGCCCTACCCGGCCGCGCTGGTGGCGATCCAGCCGTCGAGCGGGGACATCCTCGCCGTGGCGCAGAACCAGGCCGCCGACGACGAGGGCTCGCTGGCCCTGTCCGGCCGCTTCCCGCCCGGGTCGACGTTCAAGATCGTGACGGCGGCGGCCGCGCTGTCGGCGGGCGACGTCGAGCCCGGCAGCCCGGTCGACTGCCCCGGCACCACGACGATCGAAAACCGCGTCATCCCGAACGAAGGCCGGTTCGACCTCGGGCGCGTCCCGTTGACGACGGCGTTCGCGCGCTCGTGCAACACGACCTTCGCCCGGCTCGCCGCCGGGCTGCCGTCGTCCGCGCTCACCGACACCGCCCGCTCGCTCGGGATCGGCGCGGACTTCGTCGTCCCCGGCCTGACCACGGTGACCGGCGCCGTCCCGGCCAGCGACTCGGCCGTCCAGCGCGCCGAAAACGGCTTCGGCCAGGGCACGGTGGTGACCAGCCCGTTCGGCCTGGCGCTGGCCGCGGCCACCGTGCAGGCCGGGAAGGTGCCGACGCCGTCGCTCGTCAAGGGCCTGCCCGCGACCACCCGGAACGTCGGCGACCCGCCCTCGGACGACGTCCTGGGCGCGCTGCGCGGGATGATGCGCGAGGTCGTGACGGCGGGGACCGCGACCGGGCTGCGGGACATCCCCGACGTCGCGGGCAAGACCGGTACCGCCCAGTTCGGCGACGGCTCCCGCTCGCACGGCTGGTTCGTCGGCTACCGCGGCGACCTGGCGTTCGCCGTGCTGCTGACCGAGGCCGGGTCGTCCAAACCGGCGGTGCAGGCCGCGCACCGGTTCCTGGCGGGGGTCGGCTGAGCGGGCCGTCGTAAAGTGGGGGCATGTCCGTTCGTGCCCCGCTGGTTCCCGGCGTCCAGACGCCGCGCCGTGACGTCCCCAGTTCCCTCGCCCGTCCCGAGTACGTGGACAAGCCGGCGCCGAAGCGGGACACCGGCAACGGCGTGCGCACCCCCGAGGTGATCGAGGCGATGCGGGTCGCGAGCCGCATCGCGGCGCAGGCGCTGGAGGAGGGCGGCAAGGCCGTCAAGCCGGGCGCGACCACCGACGACATCGACAAGGTGGTGCACGAGTTCCTGCTCGACCACCACGCCTACCCCTCGACGCTGGGCTACCGCCGGTTCCCGAAGTCGTGCTGCACCTCGCTCAACGAGGTCATCTGCCACGGCATCCCGGACTCGACGGTGATCGAGGACGGCGACATCTGCAACATCGACGTGACGGCCTACATCGGCGGCGTCCACGGCGACACGAACGCGACGTTCCTGGCCGGCGACGTTTCGGAGGAGGCGCGCCTGCTGGTGGAGCGCACCCGCGAGGCGACGATGCGGGCGATCAAGGCGGTCCGGCCGGGCCGGCAGCTCAACGTGATCGGCCGGGTCATCGAGGCGTACGCGAAGCGCTTCGGCTACGGCGTGGTCCGCGACTTCACCGGCCACGGCGTCGGCCCGGCGTTCCACACGCCGCCGACGGTCCTGCACTACGAAGAGCCCTCCGTCGACACGATCATCGAGGAGGGCATGACCTTCACGATCGAGCCGATGATCACGTTGGGCACGATCGACTACGACATCTGGGCCGACGACTGGACCGTCACCACGAAGGACAAGAAGTGGACGGCCCAGTTCGAGCACACCCTCGTGGTGACGGCCGACGGCAGCGAGATCCTCACGCTGCCCTGAGTCAGTGGCTCGTGGCCTTCTTGTAGCAGCGCACCGAAAGCGGCACGAAGACCACCAGCAGCACCGCGATCCACAGCACCGACGCCAGCACCGCGTGCTGCATCGGCCAGACGTCGCGCGGCGGGAGGGCCGCGCTCGTGTTGCCGAACAGCTCACGCGCCGCCTGCGTGACCGCCGAGACCGGGTTCCAGTCGGCGATCGCCCGCAGCGGGCCGGGCAGCCGTCCGCTGTCGACGAACGTGTTGGCCAGGAACGTCAGCGGGAAGACGACCACCATCGAGACGTTGTTGAACACCTCGGGCTTGCGCACGGCCAGGCCGAGCGCGCCCATCACCCACGACAGCGCGTAGGAGAACGCCAGCAGCAGGACGATCCCGCCCACGGCCTCGAGCACGCCGGTGTGGATGCGCCAGCCGACGAGCAGGCCGACCAGGCCCATGATGAGCAGGCTCGCCGTGCTGAGGATGAGGTCGGCGGTGGTCCGCCCGATCAGCACGGCCGCGGGCGACATGGGCAGCGAGCGGAACCGGTCGATGATGCCCTTCTGCAGGTCGTCGGTCAGCCCGTAGCCGGTGACGATGCCGCCCATCGCCACGGCGAGGGTGAAGATCCCCGGCAGCATGAACTCGCGGTACGACAAGCCCGGGATGTCGATCACGCTGCCGAACACGTACCCGAAGAGCAGGACGAACATCACCGGCGTGAACACGAGGGACCCGAGCAGGTCCAGCGACCGGAAGATCTTGATCGAGTTGCGCTTGGCGACGGTCACGCCGTCGGTCACAGCCATCTGCACCGCGTTCATCACACGGCCTCCTTCGCGGTCTCGTCTGTGTTGGTCACGTCGTGACCAGTCAGGGTAAGGAAAACGTCGTCGAGAGTGGGACGGCGGAGGCCGACGTCGCGGACTTCGACGCCGTCGACGGCGAGCAGCGCCAGTGTTTCGGTAAGCGCTTTCGCGCCGTGGGTCACGGGCACGGTGAGCCGGAAACCCTCGGCCTGCGGCTCGCCGCTCGCGAGCCGGGCCAGCGCCCGCTGCGCGACGACGACGTCGTCGTGCGTGCCGACGGTCAGCTCGATCCGCTCGCCGCCGACGAGGTCCTTGAGCTCGTCGGCGGTGCCGCGGGCGATCACGCGCCCGTGGTCGACGACGGCGATGCTGTCGGCCAGCCGGTCGGCCTCTTCGAGGTACTGGGTGGTCAGCAGCAGCGTGGTGCCGCCGGCGACCAGCTCGGTGATGACGTCCCAGAGCTCGGTGCGGGCCCGCGGGTCGAGCCCGGTCGTGGGCTCGTCGAGGAACAGCACCGGCGGGTTCGCGACGAGCGCGCCGGCCAGGTCGAGCCGGCGCCGCATGCCGCCGGAGTAGCCCCTGACCGGACGGTCGGCGGCGTCGCCCAGGCTGAACCGGGCCAGCAGCTCCCGGCCGCGCGCCTTGGCGCGCTTGGTGCCCAGGTGGTACAGCCGGCCGACCATCTCGAGGTTTTCGGCCCCGGTCAGCTCGAGGTCGACGGCGGCGTACTGCCCCGACGCGCCGATGTGCGTACGCAGTTCGTGCGCGTCCCGCACGACGTCGAACCCGGCGACCGTCGCCCGGCCCGCGTCCGGCTTCTGCAGCGTCGTGAGGATCTGGACGGTGGTGGTCTTCCCGGCGCCGTTCGGCCCGAGCACCCCCAGCACCGTGCCTTCGGGCACCGACAACGTCATCTCGTCGAGCGCGGTGACCTTCCCGTACTTCTTGACCAGTCCCTCGGCCACGATGGCGTCTGACATGGATCTTCCCCTTCGTGTGTGCGGAGTCTTCAGGCGCGGCGGATGACGATGTCGCCGGTGTAGGTGTGGGCCTTGACCTCGACGGTCTCGGTGTTCCCGCCGGGGCCGTCGGTGGCGCTGAGCGTGTTGCGCACGCTGCCGGTCAGGGAGTTCAGCTCGAGCCACGCGGCGCTGCCCTCGCGGACGCCGACCTCGATCTCGCCGACGGCGGTCTCGAGCACGACCCGGTCGCGGATGACCTCGCCGAGCCGGATGTCGCCGGAGGCGGTCTTGGCGTGCACGCCCGCGTGGGCGACGTCGACGAGGATGTCGCCGTTGGCGACGCTGACGCGCAGGTCGCCGGTCACCTCGCCGACGCGGGTCTCGCCGTTGGAGTTCTTCAGCACGGCGGTGCCGTCGATCTCGCGGATCCGCAGCTCGCCGGAGCCGGTGTGGACCTCGGCGTGCCCGGTGGCGCGCTCGACGATGACGTCGCCGGTGGCGGTGCTCGCCTCGACGACGGCGGCTTCGTCGAGGTGGATGTCGCCGACGGAGGTCTTGAACCGGCTGGTCCCGATGCGGCCGCTGACGCGGAAGTCGCCCATCGCGGCGGTGCCCTGGATCTGCGAGCCGGCCGGCAGCTCGACCGTGACGTGCAGCGCGCCGGCCTTGCCCCAGAGCTTGGTGACGTACTTCGGGCCCTTGACCAGCAGCTCGCCGTGGGCGAACTCGACCCGGGTCCGGGCCACCGCCTTGACGTCCTCGTGGTCGGCCGGGTCGGCCGCGGTGACCTCGACGGTGGTTTCCGCACGCTCGCCGGCGACGATCCGGACGTCCGCGACGCTCACGTCGATCGTGGCCGCGATCGGCTCGGGAGTGGGGAAAACAGGCATGGCTGCGCCCTCCTGGGGTGCTCGGGTGGCGTCTCCGCAGGTCGGAGACGTAAAGGAAGAGAGAGGAGTTACTGGACCCAGCCGGTGTACTTCTCACCGAAGACCGACCGGCGCTGGGTGGTCTGGCTCCTGCCGGGGCCGAGCGCGCCGCTCGCGGCGCGGACGAGCCAGGCGTTGATGGAGATCCGGTCGCGCCCGGCGGCTTCTTCGACGCGCTGCTTGAGCTGTTCGGGCAGCCGCAGGTTGATCCGGGCGACGGCGCCGTCGTCGGCCTCGGGCGGGGGCGGCGGCGCTTCGGCCGGCGCGGGTTCGGGCGTGGTGGGCAGCGAAACGGCGAACTCGGCGTCGCGGCGGCGAAGGCGCACTTCGACGGAGCCGGGGGCGAGGTCGCGGGTGATCTCGTCGGCCGCGGCCGAGAGCGCGTCGAGCAGGGTGAGCCGGATCGCCGATTCGAGCGGCGCGGTGAGCCGCTCGGCGAGGGCGACGGCTTCCTCGCCCGCCGCTTCGGCGGCGACCGCGAGCTCCCGGCGGAGTTCGTCCACGAAGGGCGTCAGGTCCATGGCACTACTGTGGCACCACAGTGGTGCCACGACAACCCTGAATTGGCACCCTTAAGGGTCGAAGTGGTGCCAGACCAGCGCCCCAATGTGGCCTTCGGTGCGTCAGACGCAACCAAGGCCACCTTGGGGCGCTCGGGTCAGGAACGTTCGACGCGCTCCAGGAGCTCGTCCAGGAAGCCGCACGCCTCGGCGGCCGCGCGGTCGGGATCGCGCTTCGCGATGGCGTCGGCGAGACCTTCGTGGCCGATCTCCGGTACGTGGCCGACGCCGGGCGTGATGCTCGACGTCGCCGCGACGCTCGCCGTGATGACCTCGGTCAGCCCGCGGTGGAGCTCGGTGAGCAGCCCGTTGTGCCCGGCGCGGACGACGGCCGTGTGGAACTCGGCGTCGGTGCGCGCGAAGTCTTCCCAGCGCCGTTCGCGCAGCTCCGTCTCGCGACGGGCCAGCAGCGACCACAGCTCGGCGACTTCCTCCTCGGTGCGCGACAACGCGGCGAGCCGGGCGCCTTCGGCTTCGAGGGTGCGCCGGACCTGCAGGACTTCGCGCAGCTCGTCGCCGCAGAGGCGGCGGATCGCGCCGGACACCTCGCTGGTGGCGCGCACGTACGTGCCGTCGCCCTGGCGGACCTCCAGCAGGCCCGTGTGCGCGAGCGCGCGCACGGCTTCGCGGATGGTGTTGCGCCCGACGCCGAGCTGTTCGCCGAGCTCGGCTTCGGTGGGGATGCGCTCGCCGAGGGGCCATTCGCCCTGCGCGACCGCGGTCCGCAGCTGCTCGATGACCTGGTCGACCAGGCCGGCCCGCCGGGTGGTGGCCAGAGGCACAGGAGTTATCCCTTCATCCAATCATCCTACGTATGCGATAGTAGCGGTCATGCGCGTCGAACACCGTGAACCCGCCCTGGAACCCGAGCTGGACGGCGCCGTGGAGATCCGGACGCCGGGGGTGGTCACGGCCGGCGCGCTGCTCGCGGTCGCGGTGGTGCTCACCGCCCTCAACCTGCGCCCGGCCATCACCGGGGTCGGGCCCATGCTCGCCGAAATGCGCGCCGACCTGGGCGCCTCCGTGGTCTGGGCGGGCGTGCTCACGACGTTGCCGACGCTCTGCTTCGCCGGCGCGGGGCTCGCCGCGCCGCTGCTGGCCCGCCGGGCCGGGATCGGCGCCGCCATCGCGATCGCGCTCACCGCGCTCGCGGCCGGACTCGTCCTGCGCGTGCTCGACGGCCCGATCGTGGTCCTCGGCGGCACGCTCGTCGCCACCGCCGGGATCGCCCTGATCAACGTGCTCATCCCGGTGGTCATCAAGGACTCCTTCCCGGCTCGCATCGGCGTCATGACCGGCGTCTACACCGCGGCGCTGCAGGGCGGCGGCGCCCTCGGGTCGGCAGTGACCCCGCAGCTCGGCGACGCGTTCGGCGGCTGGCGCCTCGCCCTCGGCGCTTGGGCGGTGGTGGCCGTCGTCGCGCTCGTCGCGTGGATTCTCGCAGCCCGCGGCACCGGCCGGGCACCGCGTCACGCCGACGCGGCCGACGCCGGCCGCTCGCTGCTGCGCAACCGCCTCGCCTGGATCGTCACGACCTTCTTCGGCCTGCAGGCGTTCTACGCCTACGCCGCGATGGGCTGGTTCCCGCAGGTGCTGATGGACGCCGGCGTGCCGCGCGACGAGGCCGGCCTGCTGTTCGGCCTGGTCTCGCTGATCGCCGTCCCGATCAGCCTCGTCGTCGCGCCGATGGCGGCCCGTCAGCGCGGCCAGGGCCGGTGGATCGTCGCCCTCGGCGTGTTCGGCTTCCTCGGGACGACCGGGCTCATGCTCGCGCCGTCGTGGTCGCCGCTGCTGTGGAGCCTGCTGGTCGGGCTCGGGATGAGCGTGTTCTCCCTCGCCCTGACGGTGATCGCGCTGCGCGCCCGGACCGGCGCCGACACCGCCCGGCTGTCCGGCATGGCACAGGGCTTCGGCTACCTGTTCGCGGCGCTGGGCCCGTTCCTGTTCGGCCTGCTGCACGACGTCGCGGGCGGCTGGCAGGTGCCGCTGGCCATGCTGCTGGGTCTGCTGCTCGTCCAGATGGTGTTCGGCGCGCTCGCCGGCCGCCGCCGGTTCGTCTGATTCTTAACTGTTAACGGCCTTCGCCCGGGTGCGGGACGCTTAAGATCACCGCGTGGCCGTGCCGTCGCCGGACCTCGGGACGTTGCTGCGCGTGGGCCCGTTCGACGTCGCCCTGCGCGCGGCCATCCGCGCTCGCGGCCTGAGCCTCGACCGGCTGCGTGAGCACCTGCGCGCCCGCGGGGTCACGGTGACGACGGCGACGTTGAGCTACTGGCAGTCCGGCCGCAGCCGCCCCGAACGCCGGGATTCCGTACGCGGGTTGCGGCAGCTGGAAGCCGTCCTGGAGGTACCGGCGGGTTCCCTCGTGGCGCTGCTCGGGCCACCGCGGGTGCGCCGGTCCGCCCCGGCGGAGATCGGGCGCTTCTGGCCCGACGGCCGGCGCATCGACGCCGCCGTGTCCGATGTGGACATCCGGTGGGACGACCGGCTGACCCGGCTGAGCCAGCACGACGTCGTCGTGGTCGGAAGCGGCCGCGAGGAGCTGGAAATCCGGTCGCGGCAGGTGCTGCGCGCCGAAGCCGACGGCCCGGACCGGTGGGTGGTGATCCTGCACCTCGACGAGCACGACCGGCCGCTGCCGGAGCTGCGCGACCTGCGTGGCTGCCGCCCGGGTCGCAGCGTGCACCGGCCCGCGGACGGCCTGCTCGTCGTCGAACTGCTCTTCTCCCGGCCGCTCCTGCGCGGGGAGACGGTGCTCACCGAACACACGCTGGTGAATCGCGCGCCGCACCCGGTCGCGACGAACTACGAACGCAAGTTCCGGCTCCCGGTCCGCGAATACGTGCTCGAAATCCGGTTTTCGCCGGCCGCGGTCCCGCCGGTGTGCCGCCGCTTCGCCGACCCCGGCGAAGACGCCGCCGTCGTCCCGGAATCCGGTGCGGTGCACGGGGTCGCGCTGAACTTCGGCCCCGGCCGGTACGGGTTCGAATGGGACTGGCCCGCCAGTTAACTGTTAAGGACTTCCGGATCTTCAATTCGGTGATCCGCCCGTCTTACGGTCTGCGCACTCCACTCGCCGATCTGAGGAGAAATCGATGCGCAGATTCGTTTCCGTCGCGAGCGCGGCCGCGCTGGCCGCACTCGGACTGGCCTTCACCCCGGCCCAAGCGGCGCCACCGCCGAGTCACCCGCAGGCCGAGGTCGACGGCGTCGCTTCGGCGTTCGGGCTCACCGCGGACCAGGCCCGGGCCCAGCTGGCGGCCCAGGACGACGCCCACCGGCTGGCCGCCGCACTGCCCGCTTCGGTGCGGGCGCAGTCGGCCGGGCAGTGGTTCGACGCGGCCGCCGGGAAGCTGACCGTCGCCGTCACGACCGCCGCGGCCGCCGACCAGGTCCGGGCCGCGGGCGGGGCGGCTCGGGTGGTCGCCCGCGGTCAGGCCGACCTCGACCGCACCGACGCGGCCGTCCGGGAGCTGGTGGGGACGGGCGTGCCCGGTGTCTACGGCTGGGGCGTCGACGTCCGCGGCAACGACGTCGGCGTCGACGTCGACCGGACGAAGAAGACCGCGGAAACCGACAGCTTCCTGTCGCGGGTCAAGGATCTCGGCGTCCGGATCACCGAGACCTCGACGTCGCCGCGGCAGCAGTCGGGCACGATCCAGACCGGCAACCCCTGGTGGCCGGGCAGCGAGAGCAACTGCTCGGTCGGCTTCCCGGTGACGGACTCCGGCGGAGCCAAGCACTTCCTCACCGCGGGCCACTGCACGAACGACCGCGACCAAGCCGCGTACGGCGCTTCGGGCCAGCAGAACAAGCTCGGCACGTCGAACGTCGGCGGCACCCACAGCGTCAATGCCCGCGAAGGCGACATGGGCGTTGTCGCGGTGACGGAGGCGGGCTGGACCCTCTCGGCGTCGGTGAACACGTGGGGCCAGCCGGCGGTCACGCTGTCCGGCGCGGCCGAGGCGATGGTCGGCGACCGCGTCTGCCACTCCGGCAACACCTCGCACTGGCAGTGCGGCGAGGTGAAGTACACGCACAAGTCCGCCGACTACGGCGGCGGCCTGGTCATCGACGACCTGACCTGGACGACGGCGTGCTCCCTCGGCGGCGACTCGGGCGGCGGCTGGCTGCTCGGCGACCAGGCCACCGGCCTGCACGACGGCGGCCCGTCGCAGTGCGTCGACAACCCGTCCGACGGCGACCTGTCCCTGTTCCAGCCGGTGATCGAGGCGCTGACCAAGTGGCAGCTCACGCTGGTGACCGGCAGCGGCGACACGACCCCGCCGAGCGCGCCCACCAACCCGCGCGTGACCGGCGCGACGGCCACCAGCGTGTCACTCGCCTGGGACGCGTCGACCGGCGACGCCACCGCGTACGACGTCTACAACGGTGCTTCACCGGCTACGACCGTCACGGGCACCACCGCCACGGTCACCGGGCTCTCACCGGACACCGCGTACACGTTCACGATCAAGGCACGCGACGCGGCGGGGAACGCATCTCCCGCGAGCGCGGCGGTCCCGGCCCGGACGTCGCCAGGCGGCGGCCGGACCCTGACCAACGACACGGACTACCCGATCCGCGACTACCAGCAGGTGTTCAGCCCGATCACGTCCACGCTGACCGGCCAGGCGGCGACGCCGCTTTCCGTCGCCGTCACACTGCGGCACACCTGCGCCGAAGACCTCGGCATCACGCTGCTCGACCCGAAGGGCAAGGCGTACGCGCTGAAATACAGCGGCGGCAGCACGTGCACACCGTGGAACGGCACCCGCGCGTTCGCCGTGCCCTCGGTGGCGTCCCCGGCGGCGGGCAAGTGGCAGCTGCGCGTCACCGACTACGGGCCCGGCGACACCGGCACCCTCGACACCTGGTCGATCACGCTCTGAGGACTCCCGCGGGCCGGGCGGTCACCCCGCCCGGCCCGCGGCGACTCAGTCCAGGGGCAGGTTGAGCAGGGCGTTCTCGATCAGCTCCGGCATCGCCGGGTGGATCCAGTACTGCCCGCGCGCCATCGAGTGCGCGTCCAGGCCGAAGCTCATCGCCTGGATGAGCGGCTGGATCACCGACGACGCCTGCGGCCCGATGATGTGCGCGCCGAGCAGCTGCCCGGTCGCCGGGTCGGCCAGGAGCTTCGCGAAGCCCGTCGTGTCCTCCATCGCCCAGCCGTACGCGATCCCGGCGTAGTCCTGCTTCGAGGTCACGTAGGAGACGCCGTTGTCACGCGCCTTCTGCTCGGTGAGCCCGACCGACGCCACCTGCGGGTGGGTGAACACCGCGTGCGGCACGAACCGGTGGTCGGCGGTGATCCGCTCGTCCGGGTGCAGCAGGTTGTGCTGCACCACCCGGGATTCGTGGTTCGCGACGTGCTTCAGCTCGTGCGGCGACGAAAGGTCGCCGAGCGCGTAGATGCCCTCGACCGCGGTCTCCTGGTAGTCGTCGACCACGACGTGCCCACTGTCCAATGTGGTCACTCCGGTGGCGGCGACGTCGAGGAGGTCGGAGTTCGGCTTGCGGCCGGTGGCGATCAGCAGCAGGTCGGCCTCGACGGTCTCGGCGCCCTGCGGGCCTTCGAGGTCCAGCGCGACGCCGCCGGCGGTCTTGCGCGCCCGCACGGTCTTGCGCTCCAGGCGGACGTCGAAGCGTTCCGAAGCCAGCTCGGTGAAGCGCGCGCTGACGTCCTCGTCTTCCGAGCGCAGCAGCCGTCCGGACCGGTTGACCAGCGTGACCCGGACGCCGAACGACGCGAAGACGTGCGCGAACTCGGCCGCGATGTACCCGCCGCCGAGGATGACGATGCGCTCGGGCAGCTCGTCGAGCCGCATCACCGTGTCGGAGGTGTAGTACTCGACGTCGGTCAGGCCCGGGATGTCCGGGATGACCGGGCGCCCGCCCGCGGCGAGCACGAACTTGTCGGCGGTCAGCACCTCGTCGGGGCGGCCGTCGGGGAAGCTGACGCGCAGCTCCTTGTGCCCGGTGAAGCGGCCGGTGCCCTCGAAGACGTCGACGTTCTTGTTGTCCTCGTGGCTGCGGCGGTACTCCGCGCCGCCCGCGGCGATGGGGTCGATCCGGCCGAAGACGCGGTCGCGGATGTCCCGCCAGCGCACGCCCTTCAGCTCTTCGTCGACGCCGTACTTCGCGCTGTGCGAAGGCGTGTACGCGACGTCGGCGGCGTACACGAACATCTTCGTCGGGATGCAGCCGACGTTCAGGCAGGTGCCGCCGAAGGTGCCCTTCTCCACGATCGCCGTCTTCTTGCCGGCGAACCCGGGCCCGAGGATGGAGTTCCCCGATCCCGTCCCGACGATGACCAGGTCGTAGTGGGGCACTGCATCCTCCGCGGGGTCGGTTCCGGTCGATTCACCCTAGCCAACCGCCTGCGCGAG
The DNA here is from genome assembly GCA_049998055.1 of Amycolatopsis sp. cmx-4-37. Classification (GTDB taxonomy): domain Bacteria; phylum Actinomycetota; class Actinomycetes; order Mycobacteriales; family Pseudonocardiaceae; genus Amycolatopsis. Next base: position 897,087 of record JAEBEK010000002.1, read on the forward strand.
GCGGGTGTTCCCGCCTGTGCTTAACGTCGTATTACGTGGTCAATGGCCGTTACCGGTGAAGTGCATCCGGTCCTTCGGGCTGGTCCAGGCGCCGCCCCAGCTCCACCCGATCGCCGCGAACGCGCGCACGGTCGCGTCGCCCGCCAGGACCATGCCCGGCCGGCGGTTCGAGCGGTCGAGGTAGGCCGAGGCCAGCTCGGGCAGCACGAGGTCGCCCTGGGTGTAGGGGTTGCAGAACGGGTTGACGTCCACCGCGAGCCCGTAGGCGTGCGCGGACCAGGACGTTTGGCCGCGCGCCGGGCGGCAGACGAACGCGCTGGTGCTGTTGCCGTCGCCGGTCGGGGGCGCGGTCAGCTCGGCGGGGCTGGTCACGCGCATCTCTTCCAGCGGGAAGCGCGCCGCGAAGAGCTGCCCGAAGACCTTGGTGATCCCGGCGGCACCCTGCGCGTTGACCAGCATTTCGCCGGTGTGCGCGCGGCCGTCGAACCCCCGGAACGACATCGTCAGATAGCGGAGAGCGGTCGACTTGACGGGGCAGGCGGCCTGCCAGGTGCTGCGCGCGAGGACGTCGGCGGGCACGGCGCTGACGGTCGCGTGGTACTTGCCGTCCGCCGGGGGCGGTAAGACGTCTTTTGTCGGAAGTGCCCGGTTCACCAGTTCGGGTGGCGTCGGCTCGACCTTCCCGAAGCCGCCGGAGCCGAGGGGGAGCGGGCGGGCACCCACCGGCCAGGTGACGGCGGCCGCGCTCGACGTCGTCGGCGGGGTCGAAATCACCGGGGCGGGGGGTTTGGCCACCGCGGTGGAGGACGGCGCCGCGGCCACCGGCTGTGGCGCCGAAGGGGCCTCCGACGAGCAGGCGGCCAGCGTGAGGGCCAGGACCGCCCCCGCTATCGCCGTCGCTGTCCGTCGCATCGAATCAGCTTGACAGAAGCGTTCGGTGAGCGCGGAGTCCACCCGTTTCAGTGACACCGCTTCGGGCCCACTCCGATTAGGGTATTCAGCGCCGCACGTTCACGCACCGGAGTCATCCGCGTGCCGGGTGCTCGTGTTTTCTTGAAAGAGGGGAACGACCCATGTCCGTGAAGTCCCGCCGATCCCTGCTGTTCGCGAGCGGCGCGCTCCTCGCGGTCGTCGCGGTGGCCGTCCCGGTGGTGGTCGGCACGGCGTCGGCGGACCCGGCGTCCGCCGGCCAACCGCGGATCGTCGGCGGTGAGAAGGCCTCCCTCTCGGACCACCCGTACGCGGTCTACCTGACCGACGCGGCCGGCAACCAGTACTGCGGCGCGGTGATCGTCAGCTCGACGGCGATCGCGACGGCGGCGCACTGCGCCAAGGCCGTCGCGAAGGAGGACGTCCGCGTGGTGGCCGGCCGGGAGGACAAGCGCACCGCCGAGGGCGACGTCCTGAGCGTCTCGAAGGTCTGGATCAGCAAGGGCTACAACGATCCCACGCAGGGCGACGACATCGCGGTCATGACCGTTCGCGGCCAGTTCGGCTACCGGCCCGCGAAGCTGCCCGAAAGCGGTGACGCGGCTTCGTACCGGGAAGGCACCAAGGCGACGGTGCTCGGCTGGGGCCGCGTCGCCGACGGCGGCGACCGGTCCGACTACCTGCGCAGCGCCCAGGTCCCGGTGGTGTCGGACAGCGCCTGCCGCTCCGACTACACCGTGTACGACCAGCGGACCATGGTCTGCGCGGGTTACGCGGAGGGCGGCGTCGACGCCTGCCAGGGCGATTCCGGCGGTCCGCTGGTGGTGGGCGACACGCTGATCGGGATCGTGTCGTTCGGCGACGGCTGCGGCAAGGCGGGCAAGCCGGGTGTCTACACGCGCGTCTCGGCGTACACGAGCGACATCGAGGCCCAGGCCAAGCCGCGCCTCCTCGGCTGAGCGTGATAGGCAGGGGGCATGCCGACCCTGCACGACGCGACCGGCCCCGAGCTGACCGCCGCCCAGCTGCACGACATCCTCCGCCTGCGCGTGGACGTGTTCGTGGTGGAGCAGAAGGCGGCGTACCCCGAGCTGGACGGCCGTGACCTGCGGCCGGACACCCGCCACCTGTGGTTCTCGGATTCCGGCGGGGTCACGTCGTACCTGCGGGTGCTCGCCGACCCGGACGGCGTCCGCCGCATCGGCCGCGTCGTGACGGCGCCTTCCGCCCGAGGCCAGGGCTTGGCGGCCCGCTTGATGGACGCGGCCCTGCGCACCCCGGGCGAGTACGTCCTGGACGCGCAAACGTACGTCCAAGGCTTCTACGCGCGCTACGGCTTCGTCGCGGAAAGCGCGGAGTACACGGACGAAGACGGAATCCCGCACATCACGATGCGCCGCCTCCCGCAGTAACGCGTGTCGACCCCCCAATCACGCGAGATGCCCCTCCAATCACGCAAGATGCCCGCCCAATCACGCGAGATGCCTCTCTAATCACGCAAGATGCCCGCCCAATCACGCGAGTTCCGGCCAGGATCACGCGAGATCGGCTCTCAATCACGCGAGCCGACCCTCCGGGTACGCGAACCGACCCTCCAGGCACGCGAACCGACCCTCCGGGTACGGCTCAGCCGGTCGCCCCGCGCGGAGCCGTCGCCGTGATCACCTTCACCGCGCGATCCACATCGGACTCCGTGAGGTCGGCCCGCGCGGTCAGCCGCAGCCGGGAGATCCCGTCCGGCACCGACGGCGGCCGGAAGCACCCGACCCGGATCCCCTGCTCCGCGCACGCCGCCGCCCACGCGACGGCCGTCTCCGCGGACGGCGCCTGAACCGAGATCACGGCCGCGTCCGGCAGGCTCACCTTCAGCCCGGCCGCCTTCAACGACATCGCCAGGTTGCCCGCGTTCTCCAGCACCTTCTCCGCCATCCCCGGCTCCTCCTTCAGCGCGTGCAACGCGGCCAGCGCGGCAGCGGCACTCGCGGGCGCCAGAGCGGTGTCGAAAATAAAGCTGCGAGCCGTGTCGATCAGGTGCTTGATCACGCGACGCGGCCCCAGCACCGCCCCGCCCTGAGCGCCGAGGGACTTCGACAGCGTCAACGTCGTGACGACGTCGGGTGCGCCCGACAGCCCGGCCGCGTGGACCGCGCCGCGGCCGCCCTCGCCGAGGACGCCGAAGCCGTGCGCGTCGTCCACGAGCAGCGCCGCGCTGTGCGAACGGCAGATCTCGGCCAGCTCGCCGAGCGGGGCGAGGTCGCCGTCGACCGAGAACACGGAGTCGGTCACCACCAGCGCCCGCGGCTTGCGCCGGGTCGCCAGCGCGTTCTTGATCGCCGACGGCGTCGCGTGCGCGACCGCGGCGACGTCGGCCCGCGAGAGCCGGCAGCCCTCGATCAGCGACGCGTGGATGTACTTGTCGGTGACGATCGCGGACTCGGACCCCGACAGCGCCGTCACCGCGCCGAGGTTCGCGGCGAAGCCGGACGAGAACACGAGCGCCGCCTGCACGCCGCAGAACCGCGCGAGCTCCAGCTCCAGCTCGGTGTGCAGCTCGGTCGAACCGGTGACCAGCCGTGACCCGGTCGATCCGGCGCCCCAGCGCAGCGCGGCGGCCGCGGAGGCTCCGGCGACGCGCTTGTCGCGGGCCAGCCCGAGGTAGTCGTTGCCGGCCAGGTCCAGCTCGTCCGCTTTCGCGGGACGCGGCCGCAGCTGCCGCACGAGCCCCGCGTTCGCCCGCTTCTCCGCCTCGGTGTCGAGCCAGTCGAAAACCTCTTCGGGCGGGAGCGTCGGCGGCGTAGTCACGTCCCGCAGTCTCCCACCCGGACTCCGCGCGGCCGGGAAGCGGGCCCGGAAACGCCGGAAGCCCCGGACCGCGGTCCGGGGCTTCCGAAAACTTGGCGAGAAACGAAATCAGCTGTCGTAGCCGCGACGCGGGCCACGGCTCGGGCGGCCGTAGCCACCGCCGTTGCCCGAGCGGGGCTGACGGCCACGGCCGCCGAAGCCGCCGGGACGACCCTCGCCGGAGCGCTGGCCGTAACCGCCACGGTCGCCACCGCGGTCACGGTCGCCGCCGTAGCTGCTGCCGCCGCTGCGGTCGCCGCCCTGGCTGCTGCTGCCGCCGCGGTAACCACCGCGGCTCGAGCCGCCGTAGCTGCTGCTGCCGCCGCGGAAGCCACCGCCGCCGCCGCGACGCGGGGTCTCGCGCCGACGCTCGATGACCGGCTCGCCGCTGGGCTCGCGGGCACCGGTGATGCGGGACAGCGCTTCGTCACCCGGGCGGACCATCGTGGACTCGGCGCGGACGCCGGCCCGGTCGGTCATCCGCTTGACCATGCGGCGCTGGTCGTTGGTGACCACCGTGACGACGACCCCGGACGCCCCGGCGCGGGCCGTGCGGCCGGCGCGGTGCAGGTAGTCCTTGTGGTCGGCCGCCGGGTCGACGTGCAGCACCAGCGAGATGTCGTCGACGTGGATGCCGCGCGCGGCGACGTCCGTGGCGACCAGCACCGGGGTGTGGCCTTCCTTGAAGTCGGCGAGGACGCGGTTGCGCTGTCCCTGCGTCTTGCCACCGTGCAGCGCCGCCGCGTTCACGCCCTGCTCGCGCAGCCGCTCGGCGAGGCGGTCGACGTGGTGCTTGGTGCGCACGAACATGATCGTGCGGCCCTCGCGGGCGCCGATCTGCGTGATGACGTCCTGCTTGTCCTGGTGCGAGACCTGGAGCACGTGGTGGTCCATGGTCGTCACGCTCGCGGTCGACGGCGCGACCGAGTGGGTGACCGGGTCGCTCAGGTACTGCCGCACGAGGCGGTTGACGTCACCGTCGAGCGTCGCGGAGAACAGCAGCCGCTGTCCGCCCGGAGGGGTGAGGTCCATGATCTCGCGGACCTGCGGCATGAAGCCCATGTCGGCCATCTGGTCGGCCTCGTCGAGCGCGATGAAGTTGCAGTCGCCCAGGTGCGCGGTGCCCTGCCGGACGTGGTCCGACAGCCGCCCAGGGGTGGCGATCAGCAGGTCGACGCCACGCGAGAGCGCGTCGGCCTGACGGGCGAAGGCCATGCCGCCGACGGCGGTGCGGCACCACAGGCCGAGGGACCTGGCCAGCGGGGTCAGCGAGTCGGCCACCTGCATGGCCAGCTCGCGGGTCGGGACGAGGATCAGCGCGCGGGGGCGCTTCGGGCGGGCCTTGCCGTCGGCGAGCCGGGCCAGCATGGCCAGGCCGAAGGCGAGGGTCTTGCCGGAGCCGGTCTGGGCGCGGCCCAGCACGTCGCGGCCGGCGAGGGCGTCCGGGATGGTCGCGGACTGGATCGGGAACGGGCTGGTGATGCCGGCCTCGGCCAGCGCGCGGAGCAGCGGCTCCGGCAGGCCCAGCTCGGCGAAAGTCCTGGTCTCCACCGTCTCGACCGCGTCGTCGCGCAGCGTGTCCCCACCGGCGGGGCGCTGACGCGGCCGACGGTCGGGACGGTCCGCGTGCGCGGACGTCGAGGAGGGACCAGAGTTGAACGTGACTGTCACAAATGCCTCTCGGACGTGGTTCGTCACAAGGAGGCCCGGGCTCCCCGCGCGCAGGCAGGGCAAGATGGTGTGCGGTGGGCGTTCACAGGGACGGACCCCGGCACACTGTGTCTTGTCGCTTTACGACACTGCGCGCCGCTTTTGGGATTGCGGATCACCGCGAGCCTTCGGTGGCTCTGGAGGCGACGGACACCAACTCATCCACGCCGCCGGTTGCGGTCTGTGCTTACTGTACCTGAAGGGGAGCTGGTCCTCCGCATCGAGGTAACCGGTTGTGGGCGGCGTCGCAGGCGTGTTCCACGCCACACCCGCGACACCGCCGCGAGATCACCCGAGCCCGGCGGCGGAGACGAGGTCCGCCAGCAGCTCGTCGGCGTTCGTGACGTGCTCGCCGAGGCCGCGGCCGTGGAACCAGCCGGCGAGGTTGCGCACGTCCCGCGCGAGGAACTCGACGCCGCCGGGGTTGGCGACGACGTCGACCACCTGCGGCAGGTCGATCACCACCAGCCGGCCCCGGTGCACCAGCAGGTTGTACGCCGAGAGGTCGCCGTGGGCGAGGCCTTCCGACGCGAGCAGTTCCAGCGCCGCGGTGGCCTGGAACCACAGGTCCGTCAGCTCGTCCGGCTCCGGGCGCACTTGGGCCAGGCGGGGCGCGGCCGTCCCGTCGTCGTCGCCGAGGAACTCCAGGAGCAGTTCGGTGCCGTTGCGCTGAACCGGGTACGGCACGGGCGCGCCGAGCGTCCACAAGCGACTCAACGCGGCGAACTCCGCGACGGCCCACTGTTCGGCGATCAGGTTGCGGCCGAACGCCGTGCGTTGCGCCATCGCCCGGGTTTCGCGGGAGCGGCGCATCCGCCGTCCTTCGAGGTAGCCCGCGTCGCGGTGGAACAGCTTGTGTTCGTCGCTGCGGTAGCGCTTCGCGGCGAGCAGCGTGCCGGGGGTGCCGGGCAGGCCGCGCCGCAGCAGGTGGACGTCGGCCTCCTTGCCGGTCTTGAGGACGCCGAGGTCGGTGTCGACGGCGGCGAGCTCGGTGACGACCCACTCGGGCCGGGGCAGCGGGCCGTGTTCGGCGTCGTCCCAGGTGGACCAGCGGTCGGCGCCGTCCGGCAGCTGGTTTTCGGTGTAGGCGTCGTCGCGGAGCTTGGCGAGGCGGACGCGCTCGCCTTCGGTCAGCCGCCCGCCGCGGGTGGGTTCGGGTTCGTCGTCGAACCGCGCCCGGCGAGCGGGGCGTTCGCGGGTTTCGTCTTCGAACCGCCCGCGGCGACCGGTTCGCGCACGCTGTGAGAAGTGCTCATCGGTTTCGTCGCCGAACCGCGTGCCGCGGGCCGGGCGTTCGCCGAAGAGGTCGAAGTCGTCGAAATCGTGCTGGCGCACTGGTGGGGTTCTCCTTGGTCAGGGATGCCCCACCGGGCGCGTGATCAGCCTCGGGGGGCGGGTGGGTGAGGGCGCGAGAAGGCCCGGACATCCATCACGACAGGCACCTCCCGCTCTCGAACCCCGGCTCCCTGCCGGCTGCGCTCCAGCTTGCCGGACCGATCCGGGGCCGCGCAACCGAATAGCGCGAAAGGACCGTTCGTGCGCTTTCCTTGAATTCCGCCCGCCGGCGTGGTCACGATGAAGGGGCAGGCTCACCGAGGAGGGGTGGATGGATTCCTACGACGTCGTGGTCGTCGGCGGCGGCCACAACGGGCTGGTGGCGGCCGCGTACCTGGCGCGGGCGGGCCGGTCGGTGCTCGTGCTCGAACGGCGCGGCGAGACCGGTGGCGCCGCCGTGTCGTTCCGCGCGTTCGAGGGCGTCGACGTCCGGCTTTCGCGCTATTCCTACCTGGTCAGCCTGCTGCCGAAGAAGATCGTGGCCGACCTCGGTCTCGACGTGCGGCTGCGGCGGCGCCGGATGTCGTCCTACACGCCCACGGGCGACTCGGGTCTCCTTGTCGACACGGGCGACGACGGCCGGACGGCGGCGTCGTTCCGCGCGGTCACCGGGTCCACATCGGACTTCGCGGCGTGGCGCCGGTTCTCGGAGCTGACCGGCGGGGTCGCCGAACGCGTCTTCGGCACGCTCACCGAGCCGCTGCTGTCCGAAGTGGACTTCCGCTCGCGGGTGGGCGACCCCGAGGCGTGGTCGGTGTTGTTCGAGCGGCCGATCGGCGAGACGCTCACGTCGTGGTTCGGCGACGACCTGGTCCGCGGCGTCGTGCTCACCGACGCCCTGATCGGCACGTTCGCCGCGGCGGGCGGCGAGGACCTGCGGCAGAACCGCTGCCTGCTCTACCACGTGATCGGCGGCGGAACCGGCGACTGGGACGTCCCGGTCGGCGGCATGGGCGCGGTCACCGGCTCGCTCGCGTCAGTGGCTTCCGCGGCGGGCGCGCGGCTCGTGACCGGGGCGGAGGTGCTGTCGGTCGACCCCGGCGGCGAAGTGCGTTACCGCCGTGACGACGCCGAACACGTCGTACGCGGCGGGCACGTCCTGGCGAACGTCGCGCCGGACGCGCTGGCGCGGCTGCTCGGCGGGGAGCCACCGGAGCGCCCGGAAGGGGCGCAGCTGAAGGTGAACATGGTGCTGTCACGGCTGCCGAAGCTGCGCGACCCGCACGTCGACCCGGCCGAGGCGTTCGGCGGCACGTTCCACGTCAACGAGACGTACACCCAGCTGGAGACGGCGTACCGCGAGGCGGCGGCGGGGAAGATCCCCACGCTGCCGCCGTGCGAGATCTACTGCCATTCGCTGACGGACCCGTCGATCCTCGGCCCGGCCGAACGCGCGGCGGGCGTGCAGACCCTGACGTTGTTCGGCCTGCACATGCCGGCGCGCCTTTTCGAGGGGCGCAACGAAGAGGCGCGCGAAGCGGCGTTGCGCGCGACGCTGGCTTCGCTGAACAGCGTGCTGGCCGAGCCGATCGAGGACTGCCTGCTGACCGGGCCGGACGGAAAGCCCTGCGTGGAGGCGAAGACCCCGCTCGACCTGGAGGCCGAGCTGGGCCTCCCGGCGGGGCACATCTTCCACCGCGACCTGGCTTGGCCGTTCGCCTCGGATCCGGCGCAGGCGGGCAGGTGGGGAGTGGAGACGCCTCACGAACGCGTCCTGCTGTGCGGCGCGGGAGCGGTGCGGGGAGGTGGTGTCAGCGGCATCCCCGGCCACAACGCGGCGATGGCGGTACTGGGCGGCCACTCGGGTTGAGACCGGCTCGCTCCGCCACCGGCCGCCATTCCGCGCACCGGAGCAGCGCCGGGGGCTCGGTTCCGAACGTCATGAACGAGTCGTTCATGACGTCGGGCGAGGTGAACGGGTCGTTCATGACGTCGCGGCGGCTCTGCTCGGCCCCCAGGCCCGACTCTGCCGAGGCACTGACCTCCGGGCCGGCGAGCCCGCTCCCGCAACAGCACCTGCCGGCCCGACCGCAGGCCGGCCCGAACGACTCGCCGTCAGTCCCGGGCGGCGTGCTCGGCACACAAACACGCGACGCCCGGCTCGATCCACTCCCGCCCCGCCCACTCCGGATGGCGTTCGACGAGCAGCGAACGCACCTCGGCGGCGATCACGTCCGGGCCGAGACCCGCGTCCCGCCGGCGCCACGTCTCGTCCCGCAGCTCGCGCAGGTAATCACGGACGTCGGTGAGCACCGGAACGCCGCCGACCTCTCCGTGCCCGGGCACCACCACCCGGGGCCCGCGGCCGGCCAGCCGGTCCAGGACCGAGAGCCACCCCACGCCGGTCACGTCCGTGTCGTGCGGCGGGAACCACGGGAGAATCGCGAACTGCCCGGTCTCGGCCAGGTCGCCGGTGAACAGCACGCCCGCGTCCGGCACCTCGACGACCTGGTCGCCGACCGTGTGGCCCCGGCCCGTGGGCCGCAGCACGACGGTTCGGCCGCCCAGGTCGAGCTCCCGCGAGCCGTCGTAGACCTCGTCCGGAGCCGGGACCCGGACGTCTTCGAGCCGGGCGGCGACCACCGGGTCCAGGCCGCGGAACATCTCGAGGTAGCCCGCGCCCTTCGTCGCGAGGTCGTCCGCCTGGGCGCGGTTGACCACGTAGGTCGCCGCGCCGGCGAACACCTGCGCGCCGTAGGCGTGCTCGGGGTGGAAGTGCGTCGTCGTCAGGTACAGGCGGCGGCCCGCGGCGATCGAGGTCGCGAACGCGAGCACCTCCGACGCGTTCGCGGTGCCGAGGCCCGTGTCGACGACCAGGACGGCGTCCGTGCCGCCGATGACGCCGATGTTGGGTACGAGGTCGACGCGGTCGTTCGGGATCACCAGCAGGTCCGGGGCGAGTTCCCGGGCGCCGGCGACCCGCACGGCGGGATCGGTCAGGTCGGTCATGCCCCGATTCCACCGCCGGGACACCCAAGCCGTCCAAGACCGATCGTGTGGCGCCGATACCCGGCGGACATCGTCGCCGGTCGGGGCTACTGTTCGGCCATGGCGGTCGATCAGGAACTCGTGGACGCGGCGATCACGCTGGCCCGCACCCGGTTCGGGGGCACGCCGTGGTCCGGGGCGGCGGCACTGCGCCTCGACGACGGCACGGTGCTCACGAGCACGGCACCGGAATTCCCGAACCAGGGCGTCAGCCTGTGCCACGAAACCGGCGCGATCTGCGAAGCCTTCAAGCTGGACCGGCGCGTGACCGGCTCGGTGTGCGTGACCGCCGCGGACGAAGAGCGCGGCTATTGGGTCCTCGCGCCCTGCGGCGTCTGCCAGGAACGGCTCTTCGCCCACGGCCCGGACGTCGAGGTCGCCGTGCCCGAGCCCGCGGACCCGCGCCGGTGGCGGGCCCTGCGGCTGCGGGAGGTCCAGCCGCACTGGTTCGCGCGCGTGTTCCCCGACGACGTCTGGCCCTTCGAAGCCGGGGAGCCGGGCTGAGGTGGAGCTGCGCACGCTTCGGTACTTCGTGGCCGTCGCCGAAGAACTCCACTTCGGCCGGGCCGCCGCGCGGCTGCACATGAGCCAGCCGCCGTTGAGCCGCGCGGTCAAGCAGCTGGAGGCCGACGTCGGCGCGGTCCTGCTGGTGCGCTCGGCCGCGGGCGTCGCGCTCACCCCGGCCGGCGCGACGCTGCTGAAGGAGGCCCACACCCTGCTCGACCAGGCCGACCGGGCGCGGGTGCGCGTCGCCGCCGCGGCCGGCGCCGCGACGATCACCGTCGGCCTCCTCGCCGACAGCGCCGACCCGGACGCGACGCGGCTGGCCGACGCCTACCGCCGGCAGCACCCGGGGTTCGAGGTCCGCGTCCGCGACACGGACCTGACCGACCCGACGTGCGGGCTGCGCGCCGGGCTGGTCGACGTCGCCCTGACCCGCGGGCCCTTCGACGAGACCGGCCTGACCGTGCACCGGCTGCGCGAAGACCCGGTGGGCGCGGTGCTGCGCGCCGACGACCCGCTGGCACGCCGCGACCACCTGGAGCTGGCCGACCTGGCCGGCCGGCGCTGGTTCCGCTTCCCGGACGGCACCGATCCGGTCTGGCAGTCGTACTGGCACGGCGGCGAGCCGCGCGAGGGGCCGGTGGTGCGCGCCGTCCAGGAATGCCTGCAGGCCGTGCTGTGGAACGGGACCGTCGGGCTGATGCCGCTCGGGCACCGGCCACCCGGCGAGCTGACCGTCGTCCCGCTCACCGACCTGGCGCCGAACCCGGTGGTCGTGGCCTGGACGGACGCGAGCCCGCTGGTCCGGTCGTTCGTGGGGCTCGCGTCGGCCGCGTATCAGACGATCGGCGGGCGACGGACGTCGTAGAGGTCCCAGTCCAGCTGCCAGAAGGCGTCGATGCCGTGCTCGCGGATGTACTTCCGCTCGGTGTCGTGCACCGGGAAGCAGCCGGCGATGCTGATCGGCGCGCCCCCGATGTCGATCAGCGAGTACTGGTCCGCGTCGAGACCGGCGGGCGCACACACGGCAAAAGCGGTCATGTCGGACTCGGGGGCGATCGGCTCGCCGAAGTCGATGGTGTCACCGTAGACGAACGGGCAGGTGCCCCGCAGCTGCTCGGCGAGGTAGCCGATGGCCAGCGCCCAAACCGGGTCGTCGGACCGGACGCTGATCCACAGCTCCGGTTTCACGCCGTGCCATTCGGCGTGGTCGGCCAGCGAAAGGCCGTAGGTCACCCCGGTCAGGTATCTCGGCTCCGGTTCGTCGGCGTAGACGAACGCGATGACGTCGTCGAGCCCGGCGTGGGTCGACGGGATCGGCTGCAGCCGGGGTTCGGTGCTCCCGGTCAGGGTGTCGAGATGGGCGACATACCGCTCGGCACGGCTCGGCATGGCGCGCAGCATACGACCGGTCACCCACCGGCGCGGGGCAATCCCGGTGGCCCGGGCGCGGCACGTTCGGGCAGGGTGGGTGACATGCGAGTGCTCGTGATCGGCAGTGGCATCGGCGGCGCGGCAACGGCCTGGCACCTGGCGGCCCGGGGCGCGGAGGTGGTCGTGGCGGACGCGGCCCGGCCGGGAACGGCCACCGAAGCCGGCGCCGGGATCGTCAGCCCGTGGACGTCGCGCTGGGAAGACGCGCTCTACCCGCTCGCGTCGGCGGCCGGCCGGTACTACCGCGAGTTCGCGGCCTCGCTGGAGGATTCGTCGTTCGAGGTCGTCGGCGGGATGATCGTGTCGGCCGACGACGCGGAGCTGGCCGAGGCGCACGAACGGCTGACCGCGCGCGCGGTGGACGCGCCCGAAATCGGCGAGATCCGGCGGCTCGACCCGGCGCAGGCGCGTGAACTGTTCCCCGCCCTGGCGCCCGGGTTGAGCGCGGTGCACCTGGCGGGCGCCGGCCGCGTCGACGGCCACCAGCTGCGCCGGGCGCTCCTGGCGGACGCCGGACGCCGGGGCGCGAAGTTCCTCGAAGGCGAGGTCGCGTTCCGCGCCGACGGCACGGTGGCGAGCGCGTCGGGCCCGCTGGAAGCGGACAGCGTCGTGGTCGCGGCCGGCGCGTGGAGCCGGGACCTGCTGGCGCCGCTGGGAATCGACCTGCCGGTGACGCCGCACCGCGGCCAGATCAGCCACTTCGACCTGCCGGACACGGACACGTCGGCGTGGCCGGTCGTGCTCCCGCGCACGAGCCACTACCTCCTGGCGTTCGGCGGCGGCCGCGTGGTGGCGGGCGCGACGCGCGAGGCGAAGGCCGGCTTCGACTACCGCGTGACGGCGGCCGGCCAGCGCGAGGTGCTGGACCACGCGCTGACGGTGGCCCCGGGCCTGGCGGACGCGACGCTGGCGGAGACGCGAGTCGGTTTCCGCCCGGGCACGCCGGACGGCTTGCCGATCCTGGGCTCGCTGCGGCCCGGGCTGGCGGTGTCGACGGGCTTCGGCGCGGGCGGGCTGACGAACGCGCCGTTCGCGGGAAAGCTGGTCGCGTCGATCGCGCTGGGGGAGGACCCGGGCTTCGACCTGACGCCGTTCGCCCCGGACCGGTTCTGAGCGGAGGTCGCGCCCCCGGGTGACATGAACGACTCGTTCACCTCGTCCGACGACGTGAAAGGGTCGTTCATGACGTTCGGCGAGCCGTCAGCCCTCCGTGACCAGCTCCAGGGCGTACTCGCCGGTGCGCTCGACCACCAGGCCCGCCTTCGTGATCACCTTCACCAGCTGGTCCACAGTGGACGGTTCGGCCCGCGTGATCGCCAGTTCGCGCGCCAGCCGGCCCTTGTAGGCCTTGTTGAAGTGGCTGACCGTCACGCGCTCGCCGCGGGCGTTCTCCGTCACCACCCGGACCGTCACCGCGTCCGGGCGCAGCTTCGCGAACGCCGAGTACGTGCCCGAGCGCAGGTCCACCACCAGGCCCTCCACCTGCCGCAACACCGGTTCGAGCACCGGCTTCCAGTGCCCGCGGACCGTCCCCAGCGCCGGCAGTGAATTCCCTCCCGAAAGCCGGTACGCCGGGATCGGATCGGTCGCCGACACCACGCCGAACAGCGACGACGTCACCGCCAGCCGCCGGTGCGCCTTCTCCAGGCCCGCCTTCGTGAAGCTCTTGACGTCGAGCGCGTCGTACAGGACGCCGGTGTAGCGGCGCAGCGCCGGCATCGTCGGCGACGTCAGCAGCTCCGCGTTGCGCGCCACCTCCCCGGCCTGGCGCTCGGTGAGACCCAGGGCCGCGACGCTGCCCGGGACGTCGCGGGCCAGCTCGACCAGCGCGTCGGCGAGCTTCGCGCGGGCCGGGTTCAGCTCGGGGAACGACAGCGCGCCGAGGTCGAGGGGGCCGCCGCGGCCGCCGTCGGCCTTGGTCTCGGAAGGAGGGAGGAGCACCAGCACAAACCGAGCCTAAATCGGGGTGCGCGGACGCCGCCGTCCGGCCTAGCCTCCCGCCATGGACCTCACCTGGCGCCCGTTGACGCTCGACGACGTCCCCGCGCTGACCCGCCTGTACGCCGCCGCCGAGGAAGTCGACCGGACGGGTGACCACTTCAGCGACGAAGACCTCCGTGACGAGCTCGAAGGGCCCAACATCGACCTGGCCCGCGCCACCACCGGCGCCTGGGCGGGCGAGACGCTCGTCGGCTACGGCCTCGTCCGCCGCCGCGACGCCGCGAACCCCGTCCACATGCTCCGGCTCCAGTCGGTCGTGCACCCGGAGTACCGGACCGACGCCGTCGGCGCTCACCTGGTCGAGTGGTTTTCGCGCACGAGCCGCGAGGTCACCGAGCGCACCTTCCCCGGCGCGCCGTTCGAGCTGCACCACGGCCGGCACCAGAACGAGCGCTGGATCGGGGGCGTTCTCGCCGGCGCGGGCTTCACACACCAGCGGACGATGGTGAACATGCGCGTCGGCCTCGACGATCTGCCGCCGCAGCCACCGCTGCCGGACGGCGTCACCGCGGTGCCGTTCGACTTCAAGTACGACCTCGCCGCGCTCGACGCCCGCAACGACACCTTCGCCGGCCACTGGGGCAGCACCGCCTACGAGCCGGAGGCCTGGCACCACCTGGTCACCGGCTCCAAGGACTTCCGCCCGGACGTGTCGTTCCTCGTCCTCGACGGCGACAAGGTCCTGGCGTTCGTGCTCAGCCACTTCTACGCGTCCGAAGCCGCGGCGACGGGCATCCGCGAGCACTACGCCACCTGGGTGGGAACGCGGGCGGTGCTGCGCGGCCGCGGCGTCGCGTCGGGGCTGCTGGGGCACACGCTCCTGGCGGCGAAAGCCGCGGGATTCGACCGGTCGGCGCTGAACGTCGACGTCGACAACGCGCACCGCGCCCTGGGGGTTTACGAGCGGTGCGGATATCGCGTCGACGACGAATGGCACGTGCACGTCCTCTCCTGAAACTGTCCTGAAATCGGGACGCCCCACCACCGATCGGGGAATGGACGGCATTCGTACCATCGCCTCATGAAGCCGACTTCCGCGTCCCCGGGTGCCAGAGCGCTGGCCGCGTCGCTGCGTGAATTGCGGATGACGCGGGGCAAAGGACTGCGTGAGCTCGCCCGGATGGTGCGGATTCTGCCGCAGTTGCTGTCGGCGTGGGAGAAGGGGCAACGCGTCCCCGGCCCCGAGGACATCGCCCGGCTGCTGGGCGCCCTCCAGATCGACGACGCGACGTACGAGCGCATGATGCGCCTGGCCAGGCGCGCGAAGGACGACAACTGGCTGGATTCGAACCCGTCGGATCTGCCGCCCGCGCTGAGCGGCATCGTCGAGTACGAGCGCACCGCCACCCGCATCACGATGTGGTCCCTGGCGGTTCTGCCGGGAATCCTGCAGTCCCCGGATTATGCGCGCGATGTGTTGAGCAATGCGGAGATCGCGCTGGACCAGGCGGACACCATGCTGGTGGCACGGTTGAACCGTCAGCGGATCCTGGTGAAGCCGGAACCCGTTCGCCTGACCGCATTCATCGGCGAAATGGCGATCCGTGAGGAGATCGGCAGCGCCGACATCATGTCCGACCAGATCGACCACTTGCTTCAAGTGGCGGCACTGCCCAACGTTTCGTTGCGGATCGTGCCCGGCAACATCGGCTACCACCCGGGGCTGGTCGGCCCGTTCGTGCTCTATGAGTTCGCCGATCTGCCGCCCATCGTGCACCTGGAGAACTCGCATGCGACCGCGTTCCTGCACGAAACCGATGTGGTCCGCAAGTACCGGAAGCAGGCTAGGCTGATCGCTGGTACGGCATTGAGCGACGACGCCACCCGGACGCTGCTTCGGGAGGCCGCGCGATAGTTCGGGAGGCTGCGGGATGAATGACTGGCGCAAGTCGAGCTACAGCGGTGGTCAATCCGAGTGTGTCGAGGTGAAGCTCGATCGCGCCATCGGCGTCCGGGACACGAAGGCCCGTGAGCAGGGGCAACTGACCGTCACCCCCGCCGCGTGGGCCGCCGTCGTCACGGCTCTACGAGGTTGAGCAGCTCCTCACCCTTCGCGTACCTCCGCAGCTGCTCGCCCGCGAGCTTCTTCGCGCGCGGATAAAACGAAGCCGATCCGCCGGCGATGTGCGGGGTGATGACCACCCCCGGCACCGTCCACAGTGGATGGTCCGCGGGCAGCGGTTCCGGTTCCACGACGTCGAGGCCCGCGCGCAGGCGGCCGGTGCGCGTCTCGGCCAGGAGAGCGTCCGTGTCGATCGCGGTGCCGCGGCCGACGTTCACCACCAGCGCGTCGTCCGGCAAGGCAGCCAGGGCCTTCGCGTCGACCAGGCCACGCGTCGCCGGCGTGTCCGGGAGGACCAGCACCACGATGTCGGCCTGGGGCAGCAGGTCCGGCAGCTCGGCGACGCCGTGGACGCCGTCGTCCGGCCGCGCGCGGCTCGCCACCCGGGTCACCACCGCTTCCGCGGCGAGGAGCTGGCGTTCGATCGCCTGCCCGATCGAGCCGTAGCCGACCAGGAGCACGCGGCTGTCGGCGAGGGACCGCGTGTGCTCGCGCGTCCACTCGCCGCGCGCCTGCTGCGCGAACCAGCGCGGCAGGTCGCGCTGCGCCGCGTGGATCAGCGCGAGGGCGTGCTCGGCGACGCTCAGGTCGTGGAGCCCCCGCCCGTTCGCCAGCCGCACCCCCTCGGGCAGCAGCGGCACCAGTGTCTCGACGCCCGCCGACAGCGACTGCACCACCCGCAGCGACGGCAGCTCCTTGATGAGCTTCGGCGGCTCGGGCCCGCGGTCGTAGGGCAGCACGTAGAACTCGACGTCGTCCAGCTCGGCCGGGGGAGGCTCGACGCCGTCGTAGTAGCCGGCGTCGAGCCCCTCCGGTACCTCGATGTCGGTCCAGGGCAGCAGTACGCGAGCGCTCATGCCGCCTTTCTACCCGTCAGCGCGTGTAGTAACCCTGCAGGTCGACGACCGGGTGCGTCGAGCCGGCGGAGTTGCGGACGTCGAAGCGCGCGCCGGCGCCGAGGCGGACCGTCGCCGCGTTGGAGGTGATCTCGCCGGGCGAGGCGTTCACCGTCGACGGGACGCCGCTGTAGGGCAGGTCGTGCGACCAGGCCGAGAGGAACGACCTCGCGCTCGGCTGCACGTCGGTGAGGTTGACCGCCGCCGCGGTCGCGCCGGCCGGCAGGTCGCCGGCCGGCACCGTGACGATCCCGCCCGGGCCCAGCGGCGCCGGCGGTGTCGCGGCCCGGGTGTCGAACAGGCGGGTGGGGGTGGGCAGCGCGGCGTAGCGGCTGCCCGCGTCGCCGGGGACGAAGGCGCCCGCCACCGACAGCAGCGCGTGGCCCTGGCCGTGGTGGAGGAAGACGCGGAGCGGAAATCGCGTGCCGGCGTCCGGTACACGCCCCCGCACGCACCCCTGCCTCGCCCGGCGCTCACCTCACCCCGATACGCAGAACTCGTTGCCCTCCGGATCCGTCAACACGGTCCACGCCAAGCCCGGCACCTCGTGCTCCGCCACCTCCTTCGCTCCCAGCCTCACGAGCCTCTTCACCTCCGCCCCGCGATCGTCTCCGCCGAAGTCGAGATGGACTCTGTTCTTCCCCGCGCGAGGCTCCGGCACCCGCTGCAACCCCAGCGGCAGCCCGCCCTCGGGCGGCGCCAGCACCAGGAACTCGCCGCCGTAGTCCTGCGCCACCGCCGTGCCCAGCGCCGCCGTCCAGAACTCCGCCAGACCGCGCGGGTCCGCGCAGTCGATCGTGATCATGCCCAGGTGGATCGCCATGCCCCGAAGCTAGCGGCCACCACCGACAAAAACGGGCCGCCGAGTAACCCGTTGGAGTCACGGCGGGGGGAGTGACTACCCTGAGCGGGACTTTCACACCCGCCCGGAGCAGGGAGCCCCGCAGTGATCACCAGGACTTCGTCGTTGTTCCTTCGCACCTTGCGCGAGGATCCGGCGGACGCCGAGGTACCGAGCCACCGGCTCCTGGTACGCGCCGGCTACGTCCGCCGGGTCGCCCCGGGCGGGTACTCGTGGCTGCCGCTCGGCCTGCGCGTGCTCCGCCGCATCGAGGCCGTCGTGCGCGACGAGATGAACGCCATCGGCGCGCAGGAGATCCAGTTCCCCGCGCTGCTGCCGAAGGAGCCCTACGAGGCCACCGGGCGCTGGACCGAGTACGGCGACGCCCTCTTCCGCCTCAAGGACCGCAAGGGCGCCGACTACCTCCTCGGCCCGACGCACGAAGAGCTCTTCACGCTGACGGTCAAGGGCGAGTTCACCTCCTACCGCGACTACCCCGTCACGCTCTACCAGATCCAGACGAAGTACCGAGACGAAGCGCGTCCCCGCGCCGGCATCCTGCGCGGACGCGAGTTCGTCATGAAGGACTCGTACTCGTTCGACCTCGACGACGAGGGCCTGGAGCGCTCCTACCAGGCCCACCGCGCCGCCTACACGAAGCTGTTCGACCGTCTCGGCCTCGAGTACGTCGTGGTCAAGGCGACGTCGGGGGCCATGGGCGGCTCGGCGTCCGAGGAGTTCCTCGCGGTCGCGGAGACGGGCGAAGACACCTACGTCCGCAGCACGGAGTCGGGCTACGCGGCGAACGTCGAAGCCGTTGTGACGCCCGCGCCGGCGGCGCAGCCGATCGAGGGCCGCCCCGAGGCGCAGGTGCACCACACGCCGAACACGCCGACCATCGAGTCGCTGGTGAACTTCCTCAACGCCGCCGGGCTCGGCCGCGAGTTCACCGCCGCGGACACGCTGAAGAACGTCATGCTCAAGGCGCGTCAGCCCGGTGCGAAGGAGTGGGAGCTGGTCTGCGTCGCGCTCCCCGGTGACCGCGAAGTGGACATGAAGCGCCTCGAAGCGTCGCTCGAGCCCGCCGAGGTCGCGCTGCTCGACGAGGCCGACTTCGCGAAGAACCCGTTCCTGGTGAAGGGCTACATCGGTCCGAAGGCCCTGCAGGACAACGGCGTGCGCTACCTCGCCGACCCCCGGATCGTGCCCGGCACCGCCTGGGTCACCGGGGCCGACAAGGTCGACCACCACGTCGTCGACCTGCTGGCCGGCCGCGACTTCACCCCGGACGGCACCATCGAGGCCGCCGAGGTCCGCGAGGGCGACGCGTCGCCGGACGGCCACGGCACCCTGGTCGCCGCGCGCGGCATCGAGATCGGGCACATCTTCCAGCTCGGCCGCAAGTACGCGGACGCGTTCGAGCTCGACGCGCTCGGCCCCGACTCCAAGCCGATCCGGATCACGATGGGGTCGTACGGCGTCGGCGTCTCGCGGCTGGTCGGCGTGCTCGCCGAACAGAACCACGACGACCTCGGCATCATCTGGCCGCGCGAGGTGTCGCCGTTCGACGTGCACGTCGTCATCGCGGGCAAGGACGACGCGGTGCGCGCCGGCGCCGAGAAGATCGCCGCCGAGCTGGACACCGCCGGCCTCGAGATCATCCTCGACGACCGCAAGGCGACACCGGGCGTCAAGTTCGCCGACGCCGAGCTGGTCGGCGTGCCGACCATCCTCGTGGTCGGGCGCGGCCTGGCCAACGGCGTCGTCGAGGTCAAGGACCGGCGGACGGGCGAGCGCGAGGAGATCGCGGTCGACGCCATCGTCGAGCACCTGGTCAAGCTCGTCCGGTCCTGATGGGCCTGTTCTCCCGGCGTTCGGACGACACGACGCCGGGGTACGAGGACAACGCGGCGCTCCGCGGGTTCGGCGGTTACGAACCCGCGGACGCGCCCGCGCCGTCGCTCTCGCTTGACGCGCCGCGGGCACAGCCGAAGCGGATCCGCCCGGCGCCGAAGCCGCTGAAGTGGCGGCGGGCGCCCTGGCTCGGGCTGGTGCTCATCGCGCTGATCGCGGGCGTGCTGAACGCGCTGGGCGTCGGGAAGACGCACCACGCGTCATCGACGCCGGCGCCGCGTCCGCCGCGGGTGGAGACGCCGGCGCCGCGGACGGTCGTCCCGGCGGTGACGAGCGGCTGGCAGTCCGTCGCGGCGCGCGACGGCTCGTACGCCTACGACGTCCCGCCGAACTGGGAACCCGCGCCGACCACCCAGCACGGCTGGGACGAGCCGGCGATCCGGCTGATCACGAGCGCGTTCCTGGGCAAGAACTTCTGCGCCCGGGACACCCTGGGCGGCGCGGGCGTCACCACCGAGCCCCTCGCCGACCCCGAGGCAGCGGCCCGCAAGGCCGCAACGGACCTGGCAACCGGCGCGTACGGGGGGACATCCCAGGTGGGCCCGGCCACGGACGCCCAGCTCACGAAAGCCGACGGCACCCAGGCCCCGGCCCGGCTCGTGGTCGCCGAAGTGACCCCGGCGGCAACGGGCGAGTGCTCGGCGAAGCACGCGCTGGTCGCTGCGATGGCGTTCGGCAACGGGGGCGCGTCGGCGGTCGTGGTGGCGTACGCGGACAGCGACCGTTCCGGCCCGACGATCCGGGAGGATTTGGTGGGGATCCTGAAGAGCTACCGGTTCTTGCCGGCGGCGGACCGGAGCACGGTCACCCCGCCGCCGACCACCTACCGGTGACTCAGCGCCTGCTGACCAGCTTCGCCAGCTCCCGCAGCCGGACGTCCGGCAGGTAGGCCCGGCTCAGCGCCAGCCCGATCCGCGGCAGGTCCGCCTCGTCGCGGTAAGCCAAGTACAGCGGCACGCGCCGGGGCTGGAACTTCGCCTTGAACGCGTGCAGGGAACGGAATCCGTAGTACGGCTCCATCACCCGGCCCAGCGATTCCAGCGCCCGGTCCACCGTGCGCGGCGGGGCGCCGGAGGCGCTGCGGGCCAGGGGTGCGCCCGACAGCGACACGAACCGCGCCCCCTCCGCGCGGAACGCCAGGCACGCCGAGGCGATCAGGAACTCCATCACCGGGCGGAAACCGTGGGCGCTGCGGCGCATCACGTCCAGTGTCCAGCCGCCCACCTTGCCCGCGCCCGTGTGGACCGGCAGCCACGACGTCACGCCGTGGACCGTGCCCTCCGCGTCGACCGCCAGGCCGACCCGCGTCGCCGGGTCCATCGCCTCGTCGAGGCCGCCGAGGGTGAAGCCCATCTCCGGCATGCCCTTGTCCGACATCCACTCCTCCGACAGCGCCCGGACCTGGGCGAGGATGGGCTCCGGCTGGTCGGCCAAGCGGACCAGCCGGAACTCGATGTCCTGCTTGGCGGCCTTGTTCAGCGCCGACCGCACGTCTTGCCACGCCTTGCCGCGGAACGCCAGCCCTTCCATGTCGAGCACGTTGTCCTCGGCGACCTGGACGTGCTGCCAGCCCTGCTCGCGCGTCGCCGCGACCGTCGCCTCCGTCGCCGAGAACACGCACGGCACCAGGCCGGTGTTCTCGCACATCGCGGTGAACTCGGTGACCGTGGCCGCCGCCGTGCCGTCCGGCGCGATCGGGTCGCCCAGCGCGACGGCGACGCCCGCGTGCCGGCGGTAGGCGAGGTACGAACGGCCGTCCTCGCGGACGAAGTAGGTGTTGCGCGGCCAGGTCGTCATCCACGACAGCGTGCTGCCGCCGTGGTGCCCGAGCAGCGTGCGGGCCAGCGCCGCCCCGGGACCCTGCGCGTGCCGCCGCAGCCGTCGCCGCGACGGGACGCGGAAAGCGTGCCGCGCGGCGATCAGGACGCCCAGCTCGACCGTCCACAAGAGATTGTCCACGAAGAACAGCGGCAGGCCCGTGGTGTCGTAGTCCGACCCGAAGACCTCGGCCAGCCCGTAGACCGTGGCCGCGGCGAGTCCTTGCAGGGTCACGAAGACCGACAACGCGACGGCCCAGCGCCACGCGACGCGGCTGCCCTTGCGCAGCCCGTTGAGCATCGGCACCACGACCAGGACGAGGACCGCCAGCTCCGGCGCCGACAGCGAAACCCCTTCATCGGAACCGAACGGGCCGTCGCCGGGGACCAGGAACATCACGATCTCGGCGATGGTGAGCAGCAGCAGGCCGGCGACGATCAGCAGCCGCCACTCACGCGGGTTCGGCCCCGTCGACGGCACCCGCCGCGAGCCGACCAGCCGGTTGCCGAGCGGGATCGCCGCCAGCAGCGCGAAGAAGTGCACGAGGTCGGCCAGCGTGCCGACGTAGACGATCGCGACCCCGGCGTACACGCAGAGCCCGGCCCGCAGCCGCAGCGCCCACGGCGGCCGCAGCGTCGCGCTGGCGACCGCGACCGCGGCGAGCGCGCCGCCGGAGAACCCGACGTCGAGGCTGCCCGCCATGCGCTCGGCCCACAGCCAGCCGGAGTTGCGGCACAGCGCGAGGAACTGGGTCGCGACGAGCACCGAGACGAACTGGCCGCCGATGGTCACGGCCATCGCGCGCCGCGTCCCCAATTGCCACTCGGCGAAGCCGGCGAAGAGCGCGAAGCTGCCGACCATCGGGAGGTAGAACCAGGGGACGACGGCGAAGAACGGCCCGGTGAGCATGGTCCACCACCGGCCGGCCTCCAGCGATGGCAGCCCGTAGGCGATGAACGGGTAGGCCGCGCGGTCTTCGGCGGCGTTCCAGAGCGCCCCCGACACGACGGCCAGCACGAGCATCGCGAGCACCACGCTGCTGGTGAACGGCAGGCGTTGCCTGAGCACCGCGATCGTGCCGCGGATGCGTCCCCCTCCGGCGGGCCAGGCCGCCGACGCTGCTTCAGTCATGCCCGGAAGTGTGGCGAACACCCTTCTCCGGCCACATCAGGCGAAGGAAGGAGATTTACCCCTAAGGGGTCCTCCTATTGACTGATGCCCGCCCCCTCCGGGGGACGACTTTCAGCTGAGGACGGCGGTCCGCACGGCGGCGGTGTCGGCGAGGTCCGGCAGCACGATGTGCGCACCGGCCGCCCGCAGTTCGCCGGCGCTGTAGCGCCCAGTCGCCACCGCGATCGAGAGGGCGCCGTGGGCCAAGGCGGCTTTGACGTCGTTCGGGGTGTCGCCGACGACGACCACCGCGTCGGCGTCGAACGGCGTGCCGTGCTTGGCCACCGCCAGCCCCACCGCGTGCGGGACCAGGTCGGGGCGGTGCACCGAGAGCGTGCCGTAGCCGCCGATGTCGAGGTCGAGGTGCTCGTGCAGGCCGAACGCGACGAGCTTGTGCCGCGAGATCTCCGGCAGGTTGCCGGTGACGAGCGACTGGACGACGCCATCGTCCCCGGCGAACGCGGTCAGCGCTTCGGCCGCGCCCGGTAGCGCGCGGGCCTCCGTCGCGAAGCGGTGCGCCGCGCGTTCCGACTCCGCTACCAAAGCTTCGAACAGCGCTTCGATCGTGTCCCGGGCGGGTTCGAAGCCGTTCGCGGTGAGCAGTTCGGTGGTGGTCGCCAGTTCGGTGCGGCCGCCGAACACCGGGTCGACGCGCAAGGTGGCCCCGGTCGCGGCGGTGAACGCGGCCGCGTACCAAGCCGCGCCCAACCCGGCGAAGTCCACCAGCGTGTGGTCGATGTCCCAGAGCACCAGGCGCTTCTTCGTCACGAGGTCGAGGTTACCGGCGTCTCTATTCAACACGCGTTGACTTCTTGCGGGCGTCGTCGTACCTTGGCGATTAATTCAACACGTGACGAATAACTGGAGGCTGTCATGACCAGTCCTGTCCGGCGCCCCGCCGGGGCGCTCGCCCTGGTCGCCGCCGTGGCCGGCGCGCTGGTGGCCGTGGTGCTCGGGTTCCTCACCTTCGGCGCGCAGGCCACGGCCGCGCCGGACGGCGTCCCGGTCGCGGTCGCGGCACCGCCGGGGATCGCGCAGCGCATCGCCGCGCACGGCGGCGGTCAGCTCGCATGGACGGTCGCGTCCCCGGCCGACGCGCGGAAGCTGCTGGAGGACAAGAAGGTCTACGGCGTGCTCGAAATCGGGCCCGGGCCGTCCGCGACCGTTGTCACTTCGGGGGCGGTCAACCCGGCCGGCACGCAGGTCGCCCAGCAGGCGCTCACCGCGGGCGCGGCCGCACTCGGCGGCGCACCGAAGCAGGAAGTGCTGCACCCGGTGAGCGTCGCGGGGCGGACCGCGCCGCTGGCCGCGTCCGCGCTGGCCTGGATCGGCGCGCTCGTCGCGGGTCTGGCACTGACGCAGCCGGCCAAGCGCACCGGCCGCACGGTCGGCGCCGGCGCGCGGTTCCTGCAGGTCGTCGGCGCCGGCGTGCTGGTGACGGCGGTCGTGGCCGGGTTCTTCGCGCTGTGGGACGCCACGTTGCCGCTCGACGCCGGTGTCCTCGGCTTCGTCTTCCTCGCCGCGACGGCGTTCGCCGCCCTGCAGGCAGGCTTGCTGCGCCTGCTCGGGCTGCGCGCGATGGCCGTGCTCGGCCCGCTCTACCTGGTCGCGCCCGCGGTCGCCGGGCAGGTGCCGGAGCTGCTGAACCCGGCCTACCGCACGCTGCTGTGGTCGTGGACGCCGTTCCGCTTCTCGACCGAAGGCCTGCGAAGCCTGCTTCAGGGCGTGCCGGACGCGCCCGACGTCACGACCGGCGTCTGGGTGCTCGGCGCGCTGCTGGCCGCGGGTCTCCTGCTGGCGGTGTGGCCCGGCCGGTCAGCCCGCGAGGAGGCTGAACCGCACCTTGCGGACCGGGTTGTCGAGGTTGGTGTCCACTAGGCAGATCGACTGCCAGGTCCCCAGCGCGAGGACGCCGCCGAGCACGGGGATCGTCGCGTACGGCGGCACCAGCGCCGGGAGCACGTGGTCACGGCCGTGACCCGGGCTCCCGTGCCGGTGCCGCCAGCGGCCGTCGCGGGGGAGCAGGGCGTCGAGCGCGGTCAGCAGGTCCTCGTCGCTGCCGGCGCCGGTCTCGAGGATCGCCAGCCCGGCGGTGGCGTGCGGGACCCAGACGTGCAGCAGCCCGTCCGCCGCGTCCGCGTCGCGCAGGAACGACTCGGCTTCGTGGGTGAGGTCGTGGACGACGGCTTCGGAGCCGGTGCGGACCTCGATCTCGGTGGAGTACATGTACCCCAGCCTAGGGCTCTTGCGCGGTTCAGGAGTCGAGGTGGCGCAGCACCGCCAGCACCCGGCGGTTGTCCCCTTCGGACGGTGGCAGGCCGAGCTTGCCGAAGATCGACGTCACGTACTTTTCGACCGACCCGGCCGAGAGGAACAGCTTCGCGGCGATCGCGGAGTTCGACCGGCCTTCCGCCATCAGCCCCAGCACTTCGCGCTCCCGCGGGGTTAGCCCGCTGAGCGCGTCGGTCCGGCGCGTCGCCGAGAACAGCTGGCTGACGACCTCGGGGTCGAGCACCGTCTCGCCGTCCGCGACCCGGCGCAGCGCGTCGAGGAAGTCCGACACCTCGGCGACGCGGTCCTTGAGCAGGTAGCCGACGCCGCCCGCGCGGTCGGCGAGCAGCTGGGCGGCGTACTTCGTCTCGACGTACTGGGAGAACAGCAGGATCGCGTGGCCGGGCGACTCGCGGCGCAGCGAGATCGCCGCCCGCAGGCCCTCGTCGGTGTGCGTCGGCGGCATCCGGATGTCCACAATGGACACATCGGGGGTGTGGTCCTCGACGGCGGTCTTCAACGCGTCGGCGTCCTTCACCGCGGCGACGACTTCGTGGCCGCGGTAGGTCAGCAGCTCGACGAGACCCTGGCGCAGGATGGTCGAGTCCTCCGCGATGACGATCCGCATGCCGCGACCCTAGCGGGGCAGCGGCACCCTCGCGGTCACTTCGGTCGGACCGCCCACCGGGCTCGCGACGGTCAGTTCGCCGTCGACCGTCCGCAGCCGCTCCGCGACCCCGGCCAGCCCGCCGCCCGGGACGACTCGCGCACCGCCCCGGCCGCGATCGCGCACCCGCAGCCACAGGACGTCCCGCTCTTCGGTGACTTCGACGTACGTCGTCGTCCTGCCGTGCTTCGCGGCGTTCGTGAGCAGCTCGGCGGCGCTGAAGTAGACGATCGTCTCCAGCGACGGCGGCGGGCGGCGCGGCAGGTCGACGGCGACCCGCGCGTCCATCCCGGACGTCGCGACCAGGGTGGCCAGCGCGACGTCGAGCCCCGCGTCGAGGGCGGCGGGGTGGATGCCGCGGGCGAGGTCGCGCAGCTCGGTCAGGGCCTGCTTCGCGTTGGTGTGGGCGGCGGTGACCAGCTGCTTGACCTGCGGGAGGTCGAGGTCTTCGAGCTCGTCCTTGGCCAGCCCGAGCTTCATGGCGAGCGCGACGAGCTGGGCCTGCGCGCCGTCGTGCAGGTCGCGCTCGATGCGCCGCAGCCGCAGCGCGGAGTCCTCGACCGCCGTCGCGCGGCTCGCTTCGAGGTCGCGGACGCGTTCGGACAGCTCCCGCGAGCCGAGCAGGCCGACGACCAGCAGCCGGTCGAGGGCGACGAAGGCGTGCGTCACCCATGGGAGCGCCACGAGCACCAGCAGGCCGGACGCCGACCAGGCGAGCGCGCCCGCCCAGTTGTCGGCGTAGATGTCGAAGACGTCCAGGTGTCGTTCTCCGAGCGGGAACCAGAGGACGGCGAAGGGGGTCGCGACCAGGGCGTAGAGCGTGCCGGAGATCATCGTGAAGAGCCCGGCGAAGGTCAGCGGGAGACGCAGCAGCAGGTAGCCGGCGGTGCGCCAGCCCGCGGGGTCGCCGACGCGGGCCCGGACCCAGGCCCACAGCCCGGGCTTGAGTTCGGGACGGCGCGGAGCGGGCACGCTGACGCCGAGCAGGGCTTTCGCCAGCCGGCGGTGGGCGGCGCCGAGGCCGCGCGCGTAGTGGATGGCGCCGGCGAGGACGAGGAACCCGAACAGGACGGGGGTCAGCGAGAGGCCGAACGCGAGCAGGACGAAGAAGCTGAGCAGCGAGAAGAGGGTCAGCGGGCCGGAGAGCCACAGCCAGGCGTATTCGGCCCAGAAGTCACGCGCGGCCAGCGGCCCGAAGACGCGGCGCAGGGGGTGGGGGCGGGGGACGTCGAGGCTGGTCACGGATCCAGTCTCGCTCGGTTCGAGGGGCCCGCCCACCCGGTTTTCCCTACGACCCGCTCGGGGGCGCCCCCGTTTTCCACGCTACCGGCCGGCACCGACACTTCCGGCGCCGAGCACACGGCGGCGGCCCGGTTGTCCACACCCAAGGTGGCCTTCGGTGCGTCACGCGCACCGAAGGCCACCTTGGGTGCGTCACGCGCACCGAAGGCCACCTTGGGGCGCTCGGGTCAGACGCTGTCCGGGTGGTCCTCCCGGGCCTTCTGCGCGGCTTCGCGCATCTCGATCACGTCCGTCAGCCAATCACCCGTCTCGCGGGCGATGTCGCGGACCGCGCCGGTGATGATCGAAGCTATGTTGCCGACGTGCGTCGCGGCTGATTCGGTGATCACCTGCAGGGTGTCCTTCTCCCGTTCGAACTGGCCCACCATGTCACCCTCACGCTGCTCGGAGCTGCCGGTCGGGTTCCACGGTAACCGGCGACGGCGAACTCTGCGGGAGAGCCAGCTTCACGATCTTCTTCGCCACCGACCAGAGCTGCTTGTGCAGCGGGCCCGTGTGGTACGGCAGGCCGTACTTCTCGCAGATCGCGCGCACCTCTCCCGCGATCTCCGGGTAACGCCGCGCCGGGATGTCCGGGAACAGGTGGTGCTCGATCTGGTGCGACAGGTTGCCGCTCATGATGTGGAACAGCGGGCTGCCGCTGATGTTCGCCGAACCGAGGATCTGGCGCAGGTACCACTGCCCGCGTGACTCCGAAGCCGTCTCCTCCTCGGTGAAGCTCTCGACGTCGGCGGGGAAGTGGCCGCAGAAGATGATCGCGAACGCCCACAGGTTGCGGGTCAGGTTCGCCGTCGCGTTGCCGAGGAACGTCAGCGGCGCCAGCGGCCCGGTCAGCAGCGGGAACAGGAGGTAGTCCTTGCCCACCTGCCGCGAAGCCTTCCGCACGATCTTCCGCAGCACCGGCACGTTGTCGGCCCACGACCGCTCGCCCTTGACGACGTTCTCGACCTCGAGGTCGTGCAGCATCACGCCCCACTGGAAGAACAGCGCCAGCAGCGTCGCGTACA
Organism: Amycolatopsis sp. cmx-4-37; assembly: GCA_049998055.1. Taxonomy (GTDB): domain Bacteria; phylum Actinomycetota; class Actinomycetes; order Mycobacteriales; family Pseudonocardiaceae; genus Amycolatopsis. Next base: position 924,778 of record JAEBEK010000002.1, read on the forward strand.
CCGGGTTGCCCAGGTAGTACGGGTGCCACTTCTGGGCGGTGTCCATCCGCAGGATCCCGTACCCGACGTCGCGGTCCTTGTCGACGATGTTCGTGTACGTGTGGTGGATGTAGTTGTGCGAGTGCCGCCAGTTCTCCGCCGGCGCCACGGTGTCCCACTCGAACCGCTGCGAGCTCAGCGCCGGGTCGCGCGTCCAGTCGTACTGGCCGTGCATGACGTTGTGGCCGATCTCCATGTTGTCGAGGATCTTGGCCACCGACAGCGCGCCGACGCCGGCGAGCCACGCGGGCGGGAAGAACCCGGCGAACAGCAGCGCCCGCCCGGCGACCTCCAGGCCGCGTTGCGTCTTGATGATGGAGTGGATGTAGTCGACGTCTTCCTGGCCGAGCGAGTCGACGGTGCGCTGGCGCAGCGCGTCGAGCTCGCGGCCGAACTCCTCGACCTGTTCCGGGGTCAGGCGGTCCTGCAGACCGGTCATGGCTGTCTCCCTACGCGTCGATCTCGACGTCCCCGACCGGGACGGAGATGCAGAGCTGGATTTCTTCGTCTTCGTCGCCGGAAACCTCGCCGGTGCGAGCGTTGCGGACGCGTCCGGCGGTCTTGAGCTGGGTGCAGGAGAAGCAGATGCCCATCCGGCAGCCGTGCTCCGGCGACAGGCCCGCTTCTTCGGCCTGCTCCAGCAACGGCTTCCCCGAGTTGGCGCACTCGCGCCCGCTGCGCTTGAACCGGACCTGGCCCTCGGCGTTCGCCGTGTCGAAGGTCAACGCCGGCGGTGTGAACTCTTCGGTGTGCGCGCGTTCACCCAACTGCTCGCGCACGGCGTCCATCAGCGGCTTCGGGCCGCAGACGAACGCCTCCGCGTCGCGGTACCACGGCGCGACGCGCTCGAGGTGCTCCGGCGTGAAGAACCCGCGCAGGTCGCCGCCGCCGGTGTGGGTGTAGGCGTGCACCACCTTGAGCCCGGGGTGCCGGGCGGCGAGCTCGGCCAGTTCGGTGCGGTAGAGCGCGTCGGCCGGCCCGTTCGAGTAGTGCAGGAACACGACCTCGCCGGCGTGGCCTTCGTCGACCAGCGTGCGGGCCATGGCGAGCACCGGGGTGACGCCGCTGCCGCCGCTGATCAGCAGCACGCGGTCCGGCCGCGGCGACGGCAGCGTGAACGTGCCGTCCGGAGTGGACAGACCGACCACGGAGCCGGCGCCGAGCGCGCGGTTGAGGTGCCTGGAGACCAGGCCCTGCTCCTTGACGGTGAACTCGAGTTCACCGTCGTACTGCGAGCCGCACGGCGAATAGCAGCGCGTGCGCCGGACGCCGTCGATCTCCACCTGCAGGCGGACGTACTGCCCGGCGGTGAAGCCGGGCCACGCGCGGCTGGGCTTGACGGTGAGGGTGACGCTGTCGGGCGTCTGCTTGCGCACCGCCGTGACCAGGCCGCGGATCTCGCGGCGCACCAGCATCGGGTCGACGAGCTCCAGGTAGCGGTCCATCCCGTGCGGGGTCAGCAGCGCCTCGGCCAGCGAGGCCAGGCCGCGCACCCGCCGGGGGATGAGCGCCGTCATCGGAGACCTCCTCGATTACAGTGAACGACTGTACACTCAATAGTGCACTGCAGGAGTGGACGACCTGTCAACGCGGAACGCGGAGGATGTGACGTGAGCAACGCGGTGGACATCCGTACGCTGGAGCCCGTGTCGGAAGAGCCGGTGAGCCGCCAGGAGCGCAAGCAGCGCACGCGCCAGGCCTTGCTGGACACCGCCCTGGACCTGCTGGCCGATCGTCCGTTCGCGACGCTCTCCCTGCGCGAGGTCGCGAAGGGCGCCGGCCTGGTGCCGACGGCGTTCTACCGGCACTTCGCCACGATGGAGGAACTCGGCGTCGCGCTCGTCGAAGAAGCGACGCGCACGCTGCGCGGCATGATGCGGTCGGCGCGCACCGATCCCGACACCTACCAGGGGATGATCAGCGCCTCGGTGGCCACGGTGCACCAGTTCGTCCGGGCGAACGAGGACCACTTCCGGTTCCTGACGCGTGAGCGCTACGGCGGCGGGCCGCTCGCTCGCGCCATCGCCGTCGAACTGCGGATGTTCGCCGGCGACCTCGCCATCGACCTCGCCCGGTTCGCCCCGCTGCGCGCGTGGAGCACCGAAGACCTGCACATGCTGGCCGACTTGATCGTTTCGGTGATGATCACGACGACGGTCGAACTGCTGGAAGCCCGGCCGGGTGAAGACCCGAAGATCACCGGAACGGCGGAAAAACGCCTGCGGCTGATCCTGCTCGGCATCCCCCACTGGAAAACGAACTGAACGACCCCCCTACGGCGCTCGTATCTTCTGGCACAACCCCCGTACTTGCGACTCACGTCACTGGGGAGTGTCGGTCCGGCGTGGTACAACCCTCGGATCGTGCCTCGCCGATGAGGAGGTCGTGTGGCCGACAGCGAACAGCATCAGCAGCTCACCGTGGGTGTGGTGACCGAGTCACGCCCCGGGGAGCGCCGGGTGGCCATGGTGCCCAAACTGGTCGGGCGGCTCGCGCAACGCGGGTTGCGCGTCCTGGTCGAACCGGGCGCCGGGTCCCGTGCGCACCTGAGTGACGACGCGTACACCCAGGCGGGCGCCGAACTCGGTGACGCGTGGGGCGCGGACGTCGTCGTGAAGGTGAACGCGCCGACGCCGGACGAGGTCGCGAAGCTGAGCCGGGGCACCGTCCTCGTCGGCTTCCTCGACCCGCGCGGCAACCCGGAGGGGCTCGCGAAGCTCGAAGAAGCGGGCTTGCGGGCGTTCGCGATGGAGGCGATCCCGCGGATCTCCCGGGCGCAGGCGATGGACGCGCTGTCGTCGCAGGCCAGCATCGGCGGCTACCGCGCGGTGCTGCTCGCCGCGCAGAAGCTCCCGCGCTTCTTCCCGATGCTCACCACCGCGGCGGGCACCGTGCCGCCGGCGAAGGTGCTGGTGCTCGGCGCCGGTGTCGCCGGCCTGCAGGCGCTGGCCACGGCGAAGCGGCTCGGCGCGCAGACCACCGGCTACGACGTCCGGCCCGAGGTCGGCGAGCAGGTCAAGTCGCTCGGCGCGCAGTTCCTGGACCTCGGCATCGAGGCGGTCGGCGACGGCGGGTACGCCCGTGAGCTGACGCCCGAGGAGCGCGAGGAGCAGCAGCGGCGGCTCACCGAGGCGATCACGAGGTTCGACGTCGTGATCACCACGGCGCTGGTGCCGGGCCGCAAGGCGCCGACGCTGGTCACCGCGGACGCGGTCAAGGGCATGCCGGCCGGGTCGGTCGTGGTCGACCTCGCCGGCGAGAGCGGCGGCAACTGCGAGCTGACCAAGCCGGGCGAGGACGTCGTGGAGCACGACGTCACCATCTCGTCCCCGCTGAACCTGCCCGCCGAAATGCCTTCGCACGCCAGCGAGCTCTACGCGCGCAACGTCACCGAGCTGCTGGAGCTGCTCGTGACGAAGGAAGGCGCGCTGGAGCTGAACTTCGAAGACGAGATCGTCGCCGGTGCCTGCGTGGCCGGGCGCGAAGGGAGCGCGACGTGAGCCCACTCGTACAGAACCTGGCGGTGCTCGTGCTCGCCGGGTTCGTCGGCTTCGCCGTCATTTCCAAGGTGCCCAACACCCTGCACACCCCGCTGATGTCCGGCACGAACGCCATCCACGGCATCGTGCTGCTCGGTGGCCTGGTCGTGCTCGGCCTCGGCGTCGACGGCGTCTTCAACAAGATCCTGCTGGTGATCGCGATCGCCTTCGGCACGATCAACGTCGTCGGCGGCTTCCTGGTCACCGACCGGATGCTGTCGATGTTCAAGGGCAAGAAACCCGCTCCGGCCGAGGAGGACGACAAGTGACCGACTTCGTCGCGATCCTCTACATCGTCGCGTTCGCCCTCTTCATCTACGGCCTGATGGGCCTGACCGGCCCGCGCACCGCGGTCCGCGGCAACTGGATCGCCGCGGTCGGCATGGGCATCGCCGTCATCGCCACCCTGCTCACGCCGGGCATGGGCAACTGGCTGCTCATCGTGCTCGGCGTCGCGATCGGCGCGGTGATCGGCGTGCCGTCGGCGCGCAAGGTCAAGATGACCGCGATGCCGCAGATGGTGGCGCTGTTCAACGGCGTCGGCGGCGGCGCGGTCGCGCTCATCGCCTGGGTCGAGTTCAACTCCACCGACGGTTACGCGCACGAACCCACCTACATCGCGATCGCGTCGCTGTTCGCCGCGATCATCGGGTCGATCTCCTTCTGGGGCTCGAACGTCGCGTTCGGCAAGCTCCAGGAGCTGATCAGCGGCCGCCCGATCACCATGGGCAAGCTGCAGCAGCCGGTCAACGCGCTGCTCCTGCTGATCGCGCTGGGCTGTGCGGTCGTCATCGTCGCCGGCGGGGACAACTGGCTGCTGATCGTCGGGCTGCTCGTCGCGGCGGGCATCCTCGGCCTCACCGTGGTGCTGCCGATCGGCGGCGCGGACATGCCGGTGGTCATCTCGCTGCTCAACGCGTTCACCGGCCTGTCGGCCGCGGCGATGGGCCTGGCGCTGGACAACACGGCGCTGATCGTCGCGGGCATGATCGTCGGCGCGTCCGGCTCGATCCTGACCAACCTGATGGCCAAGGCGATGAACCGGTCCATCCCGGCGATCATCGCGGGCGGCTTCGGCGGCGGCCCGGCGGTCGCGGCCGGTGGGGGCGCGAAAGAAGCCCGTCCGGTGCGCGCGACCAGCGCCGCCGACACCGCGATCCAGATGGCGTACGCGAGCAAGGTCGTCGTGGTGCCCGGGTACGGCATGGCCGTGGCGCAGGCCCAGCACACCGTCCGCGAGATGGCGAAGCTGCTGGAGAAGAAGGGCATCACCGTCGCCTACGCGATCCACCCGGTGGCCGGCCGGATGCCCGGGCACATGAACGTGCTGCTCGCCGAGGCCGACGTGCCCTACGAGCAGCTCAAGGAGATGGACGAGATCAACTCCGAGTTCGCCCAGACCGACGTCGCGCTGGTGATCGGCGCGAACGACGTCACGAACCCGGCCGCGCAGACCGACCCGAGCTCGCCGATCTACGGGATGCCCATCCTCAAGGTCAACGAGAGCCGGTCCGTGATCGTCTTGAAACGCGGGATGGCCTCCGGCTTCGCCGGGATCGACAACGACCTGTTCTACGATCCGAAGACCAGCATGCTCTTCGGGGACGCCAAGTCTTCGGTGGGCGAGATCGTGGAGGAACTCAAAGCGCTATGACGACCGGGTCGGACGTCCGTGCCGCGTTCACGGACCCGGCCGAGAACCTGGCGTTCGACGAAGCGCTCCTCCGGGTCGCGCCCGGGTCACCGGTGCTGTGGCTCTGGCGCAACCCGGTCTGCGTCGTGGTGGGGCGCGGCCAGCGGATCGCGCGCGAGGTGCACGTCGAGGCGTGCGCGCGTGACGGCGTCCCGGTGCTGAGGCGGGCCAGCGGCGGCGGCACCGTGTTCCACGACCCGGGCAACCTGAACGTGACGCTGGTCCTGCCGCTTTCGGGGGTCCGGGTGGCGGAGCCCCCGGCCGGGGCGGAGCCCCGAATGTCACTGCCGGGGCCCACCGACCGGCCCCTGGAGACGCTCGGCAAGGTGATGAGCGCCGCCGTCGACCAGCTCGGGCTGGTGCCGCGGATCGGCGACCGCGGGCTGTTCGTCGGCGAGGCGAAGCTGTGCGGGTTCGCCGTGTTCCGCACCAAGACCGGGCTGCTGGCCCACTCGACGCTGCTGGTCGAGACGTCGGCCGCGCTGGTCGGCCGCTACCTGACGAGCGCGCCGCCGGACCCGCGGCCGCTCGACTCCCACCGCAGCCCCGTGGCGTCGCTGGCCGAGCACGGGCTGCGCCCCGGGTTCCCAGCGGTCGAGGCGGCGGTGCGGGCGGCGGCGTCGCAGATCCTCGGGACGCTGGTGCCGCGGCCGCCGTCGGCGGCCGAGCTGGGGCGGCAGCGGGCGCTGCTGCACACGCGGTACCGGTACCCGTCCTGGCACGCGGACGGCTCCCAGCGCGCGGCCTGAAATGCCGTGAAGGCCTCCTTCGCGGCACTTATGGCCGGTAAGGAGGCCTTCACGGACTTCGTGTCTACTGTGGACTACTCGGCCGCCGAGAACGTGATGCCCGGCACCTTTCGCGCCGTCGCCCGGGTGGTCTTCCGGGGCTCCGCCGTCTTGCGGGTGCGGGTGGTGGTCTTGGCCGGTTCGGCCTTCGCCTTCGCCGCCTTCGCGGTGGTCTTCGGCGCCGCCTTGGCGGCCGTCTTGGCGGGCTCGGCCTTCGCCGTGCGGCGGCCGGTGACCGGCTTCGCCGCCTTCGTCGTCTTCGGGGCCGCCTTCGCCCGGGGCCGCTTCGCGCCCGGGGCGATCCGCGGCCGGCGCTTGCGGCCGCCGGTGCGGCGGCCCGCGTCGGCGTACCGCTGCAGCAGCTCGCGCAGGGCGTCGGCGTTGGCGAAGGAGAGGTCGATGTCGTAGTCGATGCCGTCCAGCCCGAACCCGACGGTCTCGGCGGCGGCCTCGCCGGTGAGATCATCCAGGACCCGCACAGCCGTGTTCTTGGCCACGACAAACCTCCCGTGCTCGAACGTGGTATTCGCGCGCACCGGGGCCGACGGCACCGGGCCGCCGACTTCTTGCAGCTTCCTCACCGAGGATAGCCGCTGGCTTGCGTGATCCCGCGCGGTGGTGTGCGCTGAACGCATGTCTGGACAGACTTTTGACGTAGTGGTGATCGGTGCGGGTCCGGTGGGGGAGGTGGCCGCCGAACGAGCGGCCCGCGGCGGCCTCAAGGTCGCCCTCGTCGAGCACGAGCGCTTCGGCGGCGAGTGCTCCTACTGGGCGTGCATCCCCAGCAAGGCGTTGCTGCGGCCGGGAAACCTCCTGGCCGCGGCGAAGCGGATCCCCGGCGTGCCCGTCGGCGACCGGCTCGACCCCGCGGCCGTGTTCGCGCGGCGTGACTGGTTCACCGGCAAGGGCGACGACTCGGGGCAGGTCGAGTGGGCTCGCGGGGTCGGCATCGAGTCGATCCGCGGGCACGGCGAGCTCACCGGTGAGCGGGAGGTGACCGTCGACGGCGACCGCGTGCTGACCGCGCGGCACGCCGTGATCGTGTGCACCGGCAGCGTGCCGAGCACGCCGTCGATCCCCGGTCTCGACACGATCCGGCCGTGGGGTTCGCGGGAGGCGACGTCGGCGGAGTCGGTGCCGGGGCGGCTCGGCGTCCTGGGTGGCGGGGTGGTCGGCGTCGAGATGGCGCAGGCGTTCGCGTCGCTGGGCTCGGAGGTGCACCTGGTGATCACCGGCGAGCGCCCGCTGCCGCGCAACGCCGCGTTCGCCGGCGACCTCGTGCTGCACGGGCTGCGCGAAGCCGGCGTGTACGTGCACACGGAGTCGGGGGTCGAGCGGGTCGCCGCGGGTGAAGCCGGCACCGAGCTGACGCTGAAGGACGGCGAGGTGGTCGTCGTCGACGAGTTCCTGGTGGCGACCGGGCGCCGTCCCGCGACCGCCGGGCTCGGCCTCGAGGCGTTCGGGGTCGAAGCCGGCCGCGCGCTGGCGGTCGACGACACCGGCCGGGCGTCCGCCGTGGACGGTGGCTGGCTGTACGCGGCGGGCGACGTCACCGGGCGCGCCCCGCTGACCCACCAGGGCAAGTACGGCGCCCGCGCGGCGGGCGACACCGTGGCCGCCCTGGCCGCGGGCAAGCCGGTGTCCGCCGGGGCGTGGAGCCCGTTCACCGCGACGGCCGACCACCACGCGGTGCCGCAGGTCGTGTTCACCGACCCGGAGGTCGCGGCCGTCGGCCTGGCGGACGCGCGCGAGGGTTCGGCCGACCGCGTCGTCGACATCGACATCGCGGTGGCCGGCTCGTCGCTGCACGCGGACGGCTACACCGGCAAGGCCCGGATGGTCGTCGACACCGAGCGGAACGTCCTGCTCGGTGTGACGTTCGTCGGCCAGGACGTCTCGGAGCTGCTGCACTCGGCGACGATCGCGATCGTCGGCGAGGTGCCGCTCGACCGGCTGTGGCACGCGGTGCCGTCGTTCCCGACGATCAGCGAGGTGTGGCTGCGGCTGCTGGAGGCCTACGGGCTCTGATCACTGGGCGGGCAGGTCCAGGGCGGCTTTCGCGGCCCGGGTCAGGCCGGGATCGTCCGGAGTGGACGGTCCCGGCGCCCAGACCGCTTGGACGACCCGCACGGACGTGCCTTCGACCTCGGAGGTGTAGGCGGCGTTCTCGAACCGCGGCGCCGGGGTGGCGCCCCACTTGCCGGTCTCCGAGGCGAGGTCGAGGACGCCGCCCCCGCCGGGCGTGTCGGCGACGGCCTTGAACGAGGCGGCCTGAGCGGCATCGGGGAACTCGACGATCCCGACGGTGACGGCGGCGCTCCGGCCGTCGACGGTGGCGGCGTAGGACGCGCGCCGGACGCCGGAGCAGCTGGTCTGCTGCAGGCTGGCCTGGGCGTCCCCGAAGGCGTGGGAGGCGCAGCGCTGGTCGTGATCGGCGGCGCGCAGGGCGAACTGGAGGCTCTGCGCGGGAGCGGTGGTGCTCCGCGACGGTGGCTGAGTCACGGGAGTGGGCGGCTTGGCGGGAGCGGCGCCGGTGTCGTCACCGGAGGTGGCGACGACGATGGCGGCGACGACCAGACCGACCAGGAGGCCGATGGCGCCGAGGGGGAGCCACCGGACGGTCCGCGAGCTGGGGGCGGCTTCGCGGGGGGCCGGCCGCGGCGTGGGGAAGGGGCGCGGTGGTTCGGCGCCCGGGGGCTCGGGCGGCAGGGTGATCTGGGCGAGGGTGACGGCCCGGGGTGCGCTTGACGCGGACCCGGCCGGGCGGGGGGCGGTTCGCGCTCGCTCGGGGGTGAGGTTCTCGGTGCGTTCGGACCCGGCCGGGAAGCCGAGGTTCTCGGTCCGCTCGGTGTCCACGGCGGGCGGGTCGGAGGTCTCTTGGCCGGCGGGGGGCGCGACGGCACCGGGGAACAGCGGCAGTGCGGAGGAGCGGTCCCGGGACGGCGAGGGGAGGGTCTCGGTGCGCTCGGATTCCGAGGGCACGCCGGGTGCCTCCACATCGGAGTGCGGCGAAGCGGCAGTGCGGTCCGCTTCGGGCGCGAGATCGATGGTTCCGGCGGCGGCCTTCGCTTCCGGCGCGGGTTCGGTGGTTCGTGTTTCGGTGGTGGGCTCCGGTTCCGGCGCGGGCTTGGTGGTTCGCGCTCCGGCGGTGGGCTCCGCTTCCGGAGCGGGTTCGGTGGTTCGCGCTGCGGTGGTGGGCTCCGCTTCGGACCTGGGTTCGGTGGGTCGCGTTCCGGTGATGGGCTCCGCTTCCGGCGACGCCTCTGCGGGTTTCGAGTCCTCGGCTTCGGCAGGCGCGGGCTCAGGCTCGACCGAGACCGGAGCTCGGGTCTGCCACCCCGCGCCACCCCCCACGGGCGAACTCGGGCTCGGATCCGCGGAGTCCGAAGTGGCCGCGGCCGCGCCTGTCCCTCCCGCGGCAGCCGTGCTCGAAGGCGCCGTTCCGGCTTGGGTCGGCACCGCCGCAGGAGCACTGTCCCAAAGGGACTCCGGTGGCGAATCGTCCGTGAACCGGCTGAATCCCTCCCCCACCAGCACCTCGTCCGAAAACTCCGGTGCCTCCGGCGCCAGCCCGCGGATCAGCGCCCGCACCTGGTCCACCGATCGGGGCCGGTGTGCCGTCGCCAGCGACACCGTGGCCGCCAGCATCGTCGTCGGCGTCGGGTGCAGGACCCGGACCGGGCCCGCCAGATCCGCCGCCGGCTGGTCGACCGTCTCCACGTACGGTCCTACCGCGACGATCGTCCCCACCGGGCCCGTGCCCGGTACCAGCGAAGCGATCCGCCGCTCACACGCCTGGGACACGTCCAGCGCCTCGGTCGCCGGGTTGATCGCGTCGTCGTCGGCGATCAACGGCCACCCGTCCGCTTTCCACGGCGCTCCCAGCGGGGCTTCCAGCCTCAGCGCCGGGTCCGGGAGGTCCACGCCGATCACGATGATCACGCCGTGGGGCAGCAGGACCACCGCCTCGATCGGGCGCTCGGTCACCGAGCCGACGCCCACCAGCGCGATCCCGCCGATGACGGTGCTGCCACGGCCGAGGGACGCCAGCGCCGCCCGGACGTCGTCGGCCACCCGGGACTGCTGCCGCTCCAGGCGCACCAGTCGCACCGAAACCCCTCCCTGCTCGTCGTTCCGGGTCATCACGCTAGCGCGCGTGGCGGTAACCATCGTGCGACACGGGGACGACGCGGCCGCGTGCCCTCCGAAAGTGGTGCCATGGGTGACTTGTGGTGTTCGTGTGGCCAAACAGCACGGTTGGGGTGCAGAATGTGCTACAACGCATCGGAGGCGGCATTCGGGAGCCGCGCTGAGGCCGCGCTGAAAGCTCGAAGTAGGGCGTAGGGGAAGACGTCCCTCGTCGAGCAACAAGCGGAGGTAGCAGTGAGCACCCGTGGCAGCACCCGAGGTGTGGTGTACGTCCACTCGTCGCCGTCTGCGGTGTGTCCGCACGTCGAGTGGGCTATTTCGGGCACCCTGGGTGTCCGCGTTGACCTGAAGTGGACGGCGCAGCCGGCCAGTCCGGGTCAGCTTCGCGCCGAGTGCGGCTGGCGCGCGCCCGCGGGCAGCGGCGCCAGATTGGCGTCCGCCCTCAAGGCGTGGCCGATGATTCGGTTCGAAGTCACCGAAGAGCCCAGCGCGGGCGTCGACGGCGAACGGTTCTGCTTCGCGCCCGGCCTCGGCCTGTGGCACGGGCGGACCAGCGCCAACGGCGACCTCGTGGTGGGCGAAGACCAGCTGCGCGCCCTCGTCGCCATGACCCGCGGTGGTGAGTCCCTCGCGCACAAGCTCGACGAACTCCTCGCCGCGAGCTGGGACGAGGCGCTCGAGCCCTACCGCCACGCCGGTGACGGCGCGCCGGTGACCTGGCTGCACCAGGTCGGCTAGCCACGGGACGGCTTCCGGCGCGACCTCGGGTGATCCGGGCGCGCCGGGGCCGCTTCCCCGGGGCACGCCGCCCCGCTGCCCCCGGGCGCCGTGGCCGGGCCGGTACGCTCAGCGGCGTGACCACCCCCGCCCCCAGCTCCCGCCAGCGCTGGCTGGTGCCCGTCGTGGTCGTGGTGCTCTCCGTGACCGTGGGCGGCGGCCTGCTCGCGCGCGAGATCTACCGCCGGCCCGACCAGCCCGCCGACGAGACCACCGCCTCGGCGGCCACGCCGTCGTCGGCGAGCAGCGGGGCACCCGCCGCGACGGGTGTCGTCCGGATGACCGACGACGCACGGGCGCACCCGCAGGCCGAGGCCGTGCGCAAGCTCCTCGAAACCTACTTCTCGGCCATCAACACCAAGCAGTACCAGCGGTGGCTGACGACCGTGAGCAGCGAACGCGCCGCGCTGCAGCCGCTCGAAAAGTGGAAGGCCGGCATCAAGTCCACAAGGGACTCCGATGCGCTGGTGTACCGGATCGAGCGCGGCGCGAGCGCGTCGCTGCGGGTCCTGGTCGGCTTCACCAGCCAGCAGAACAAAGCCGACGCCCCGGACTTCTTCCCGGAGCCCTGCATCAAGTGGCGGCTCGTCCTGCCGGTGATCGAAGACCGGTCCGGCCTGAAGATCGACACCGTCGACAACGGGCCGTGGCCCGAGCACGAGAAATGCTGAAAAAGGGGCCCGGCCGAAGCCAGGCCCCTTTTTCGTGCGTCTGAACTCAGGCCGCCGGGGTGAACAGCAGCGCGGTGTTGTGCCCGCCGAAGCCGAACGAGTTGCTGATCGCCGCGGTCAGCTCGACCTTGCGCGCCTCACCCGACACGACGTCGAGCTGCACCCGCGGGTCCAGGTCGGTCAGGTTCATGGTGGCCGGCACGATGCCGTGGTAGAGCGACAGGATCGTGATGATCCCCTCGACCGCGCCGGCCCCGCCGACCAGGTGACCCATCGAACCCTTCGGCGCCGTGACGATCGCGTGGTCGCCGACCGCCTTGCGGATCGCGGCGGCCTCGCCGATGTCACCGACCACAGTGGACGTCGCGTGGGCGTTCACGTGCCCGACGTCCGCGGGGGTGACCCCGGCCATCTTCATCGCCGCGCGCATCGCGGCGATCTGGCCGATGCCCTCGGGGTGGTTGCCCGTGATGTGGTAGGCGTCCGAGGTGATGCCGTGCCCGGCGATCGTCGCGTAGATGCGGGCCCCGCGGGCCTTCGCCTGGTCCGCGCGCTCCAGGATGACCACGCCGGCGCCCTCGCCGAGGACGAAGCCGTCGCGGCTCGCGTCGAACGGCCGCGACGCGCTCGCCGGGTCGTCGTTGCGCGTGGACACCGTGCGGGCCTGGGCGAACCCGGCCAGCGTGATCGGGTGGATGCACGCTTCGGCACCGCCCGCGACCACGACGTCGGCGCGGCCGGAGCGGATCATCTCCACCCCGCTCGCGATGCCCTCGGCACCGGAAGCGCAGGCCGAGGCCGGGGAGTGCACCCCGGCCCGCGCCTTCAGGTCGATGCCGACGTGCGCGGCCGGGCCGTTCGGCATCAGCATCGGCACGGTCAGCGGCGACACCTTGCGGAGACCCTGCTGGTGCAACAGATCGTTCTGGGTGAGCAGGGTGACCGGACCGCCGACGCCGGTGCCGATCGACACGCCGAGGCGGTCGGGGTCGACGTCGGTGTGCTCGTCCGTCGGCTCCGCGTACCCGGCGTCGGCCCACGCCTGGCGGGCGGCGATCAGTGCGACCTGCTCGCAGCGGTCCAGCCGGCGGGCCTGCACCCGCGGGAGGACCTCCGAGGGATCGACGGCCAGCATGCCGCCGATCTTGACCGGCAGCTGCAGCTCCTCGACCCAGTCGGCCTCGATCGCCCGGATCCCGCTCCGCCCGGCCAGCAGACCGTCCCAGGTGGACGTCACGTCCCCGCCGAGCGGTGTGGTGGCGCCGAGACCGGTGATCACGACGTCGATGTTGCTCATGGGAGTCTCCTCAAGGAGGGAACAGACTTACTTGGAGTTGGCCGACACGTAGTTCACGGCGTCGCCCACGGTCTTCAGGTTGGCGAGCTCGTCGTCCGGGATCTTGACGCCGAACTTGTCCTCGGCCTGCACGGCGATCTCGACCATCGACAGCGAGTCGATGTCCAGGTCGTCCACGAACGACTTCTCGGCGGTGACGTCGTCCTGAGCCACACCGGCCACCTCTTCGACGATCTCGGCGAGGCCGGCGAGGATCTCAGCGTTGTCAGCCATGGGGTTTTTCCCTTCTCGGTGTTTCTTGGGTCTGGTATGCCCTCGGGCGAGTGCCCGCGGGGAGCGTAACGGTGATCAGGGGCAGACGAACGCCTGCCCGGCGTAGGACAGGCCCGCGCCGAACCCGACCGCCAGCACGACGTCGCCGGACTTCACCGTCCCGGCCTTGCGCATGTGGTCCAGCGCGAGGGGGATGGACGCCGACGAGGTGTTGCCGGAGTACTTGATGTCGTCGGCGACGACCATGTCGTCGCGGGCGCCGTTGGCCCGCAGCTTCTTCGCGATCGCCTCGACGATGCGCAGGTTCGCCTGGTGGGGGATCAGCACGTCCACATCGGACGGCGTGAGCCCGGCCACTTCCAGCGCGCGCATGGCGATCGGCGCGATCTGGGTCGTCGCCCACCGGAAGACCGACTGGCCCTCCTGGTAGATGAACTTCTCCTCGGTCATGCCGATCAGGTCGACCAGGTCGCCGACGCTGCCCCAGGAGACCGGGCCGATCAGCGGCTCGTCGGACGCGCCGACGACCGCGGCGCCCGCGCCGTCGGCGAAGATGATCGCGTTCGCGCGGTCGGTCGGGTTGACCGAGTCGGTGAGCTTCTCGGCGCCGATGACGAGGACCTTCTTCGCCGAGCCGGCCCGGACCAGGTCGGAGGCGACGCCGAGGCCGTAGCAGAAGCCGGCGCACGCGGCGTTGAGGTCGAACGCGCCGGGGCTCGGGATGCCGATCCGCGCGGCCACCTGGGCGGCGGCGTTCGGGATCAGCGTCGGCATGGTGCAGTTCGGCAGGATCACCGTGTCCACTTCGGACGGTTCGACCCCGGCGTCGGCCAGCGCGGCGGTGCCCGCGGCGACGGCCATGTCGGTGAGCGACTCGCCCTTCTCCGCGAACCGGCGCTCGATGATCCCGACGCGGTCACGGATCCACTGGTCGTTGGTGTCCATGATCTGCGAAAGGTCGTCGTTGGTGACGATCTTCGCCGGCTGGTAGCTGCCGACACCCAGCACGCGGCTGCCGCGGGAGCCGGGGTTGAGGCTCAGGGCGGGTCGATCGGTCACGAGGCGTCCTCCTGGCGCAGCGCCGCCAGTTCGGCCGGCGTCTTCAGCGCGGTGGTAGTGGTGACGACGCCCTTGAGCTGCCGCTTGACCAGGCCGGTCAGCGTGCCCGCGGGCGCGAGTTCGACGGTGCGGGTGACGCCGAGGGAGACCAGGCCGCCCATCGTCAGGTCCCAGCGGACCGACCGGGTGACCTGCGCGACCAGGCGGCTCAGGTACTCGGCCCCGCTGGTGACGACCGCGCCGTCCGCGTTGGACAGCAGCGGGCGGGTGGGGTCGGCCGGGCTCAGCTCGGCGGCGTGGGCGCGCAACGCCTCTTCGGCGGGCGCCATGTACTGCGTGTGGAACGCGCCGGCGACCTTGAGGGCGCGGATCTTCGTGCCTTCCAAGGGCTCGGCGACGATCTTCGCGATCGCGTCGGCCGCACCGGAGGCGACGATCTGCCCCGCTCCGTTGCGGTTCGCCGCGGTCAGGCCCTGCGCCTCGAGCCAGGTGACGACCAGCTCGGGGTCCCCGAGCATGACCGCGGCCATCGACGTCGGCTCCAGCGCGCACGCCTTCGCCATCTCGGCACCGCGGACGGCGGCGAGCGCGACGGCGTCTTCGGGCTTCAGCACCCCGGCGATCGCGGCGGCCGCGAGCTCGCCGACGGAGTGCCCGGCGACCGGCGCCTCCGCGGGGACCGGCGCGGTGGCCTGGAGGTGTTCGAAGGTGAGCAGCGACAGCGCGACGATCAGCGGCTGCGCGACCGCGGTGTCCTGGATCTCGTCGGCGTCCGCCTCGGTGCCGAGGCGGAGCAGGTCGAGGCCCGCGCGCTCGGACCACAGCGCGACGCGCTCGCGGGCGCCGTCGAGGTCGAGCCAGGGCGTGAACATGCCGGGGGCCTGGGACCCCTGACCGGGAGCGAGGACTGCTGCTGTCACCCTTCAAGACAACACGGCGAGGGGTGTTTCCCGGGATGCCGACGAGGACAGTGTCTGCGCGGCGTCTTTGTCGGAACCCTCCAAAGACGCGCCGGAGAAGCTCGCGCGTAACCCGGATGCCTTGTCGGGTTCAATCACCTTTCGCTGTTAAGTCCATCACGTGACGCCCGTCTCGGGAAGCATCGCATCCGCGCGCTGCCGGCCGGTCGCTTGGGCCGGGACGTCACCAGAGGCCGCGGGCGCGCGCCAGCCGGCCCACCGTCAACGCGATCCGCAGCACCAGCGCGTCCCGCGGGTCGGTCGGCTGGCAGCCCGTGAGATCCGCCGCCTTGCGCAGGCGGTACCGAACCGTGTTCGGGTGGACGAACAGCGTCTTCGCGCACGTCTCCAGCACCCCGCCGCTCTCGAGGTACGCCTCGACCGTGCGCTGCAGCGTGGGGCCCGCCTCCTCCAGCGGCCGCGCGATCGCGTCCACCAGCAGGCGCTCGGCCTCCGCGTCCCCGGCCAGCGCGCGCTCCGGGAGCAGGTCCGCCGAACGGACCGGGCGGGGCGCGCCCGGCCAGCCGACCACCGCGCGCAGCCCCGACAACGCCTCCGTCGCGCTGTGGTGCGCCTCCGCCAGCGACGGCACCGTCGGGCCCGCCACCACCGGGCCGTCGGCGAACGCCACCGACATCCGGGCGAGGATCTCCCGCTCCTTCACGCCGCCCTCGGTCGGGCCGCCGACCACGACCACCAGCCGGGAGCCCTGGACCGACAGCAGCACCGGGCGGCCGACGCGGGCCGCGCGGCTGCGGACCTCGAACACCACCGTCGGCGGGTCCTCCGACGGCGGGTTGCCCACCAGGACCGTCGCGGCCGCCGACGGTTCCCAGCCCAGCGCCGTCGCGCGCGAAAGCACCGACTCCTCCGCGTCGCCGCGGACGATCCCGTCGACGACCAGCGCCTCCAGGCGGGCGTCCCACGCGCCGCGCGCTTCGGCCGCCGCCGCGTACGAGTTCGCCGCCGCGAACGCGATTTCCCGGCCGTAGCGCAGGATTCCCTCGATCAGCGCCGCCCGCTCCGCCTCGTTCGCGGCGAACTCCGGCAGCTGTTCCTCGAACACCTCGATGGCCAGGCGCACCATGCCGACCGCCTGGCGCAGGCTGACCCACCGGGACAGCTCGGCCGGCGCGTCGCGGAACGCCTCGGTCGTCAGCTTCAGGGCCTCCTTCGAGTCCCGCAGCCAGCTGACGAAACCGGCGGCGCCCGCCTGCGTGATCAGCAGGACGCTCGCGCGCTGGTCGGCGGGCAGCCGGGCGAACCACGTCAGCCGCCGCTCCATCACCGCGATGCTCGCGCTCGCGAGGCTCCCGGAGGCGTGCTCCAGCCGCCGAAGCGTCTTCGCGGAGAGCCCGTGGTGCTTCGGCACACGGCGCGGGGAGGTGGTTCCATCCATGGCGGACGCGATCCTACGGGTCCCGCGACTTTCGCAGCCCCCGGCGGCAATGCTCGAACCCGTGCGGCGCGGGTACGGACTGCCTAGGATCGCCACCGGGGGCAGCCAGGAAATGAACGGGGGAAACCGGAATGACCGGTTTAGAGATCGACAGGGTCTCCAAACGCTACGGCGACGTGGTCGCTTTGCGCGAAATGACATTCGAAGTCCGGCCCGGCGAGCTCTTCGGCTTCGTCGGCAGCAACGGTGCCGGCAAGACGACGACCATGCGGATCGCGCTCGGCGTGCTTTCCGCCGACGGCGGCGAAGTCCGCTACGACGGCGAGCCGGTGACGCACGAGACGCGCCGCCACATCGGGTACATGCCCGAGGAACGCGGCCTCTACCCGAAGATGAAGGTGGCCGAGCAGCTCACCTACCTCGCACGGCTGCACGGCATGCCCGCCGCCGACGCGCGGGCGTCGGCGGAGAAGTGGACCGAACGGCTCGGCGTCGCCGGCCGCCGCGACGACGAGGTGCAGAAGCTCAGCCTCGGCAACCAGCAGCGCGTCCAGCTGGCCGCGGCGCTGGTGCACGAGCCGCGGATCCTGGTGCTCGACGAGCCGTTCTCCGGCCTCGACCCGGTCGCGGTCGACGTGATGAGCCAGGTGCTCAAGGAAAAGGCCGCCGAGGGCGTGCCGGTCGTGTTCTCCAGCCACCAGCTCGACCTGGTCGAGCGGCTCTGCGACCGGGTCGGGATCGTCCGGAGTGGACAGATGGTCGAGATCGGCACGGTCGGCGAGCTGCGCGCCGGTGGCGCCGTCCGGCTGCGGGTCGACGTGCCCGAAGCCGGCGACGGCTGGGCCGACGGTCTCGCCGGTGTGAAGGTGCTCGGCCGGAAGGGTTCGGTGACCGAGCTCGAGCTGGGCGAGGGCGCCGACGACCAGGCCGTGCTCAAGGCGGCGCTGGCCACCGGGCCGGTGCGCGAGTTCGCCCGCGAACAGCCGTCGCTGGCCGATCTGTTCCGTTCCGTCGTCACGACCGAGGAGGTCCACGCATGAGCGAGCTCGCGAGCGAATCATCCAACACCGCGTCGGCCGCTCAGGCCGCACCGAGCGTCAGCGAGGTGGGCGCATGAGCACCCCGGTCCCGGACGTCCGGATGAGCCCGGCGAGCGCGGTCGGGCTGGTCGCCTCCCGCGAGATCAGCACCCGCGTCAAGTCGAAGGCGTTCCGCGTCGCCACCGTGGTCATGCTGCTGCTGATCGTCGTCGGCATCTTGCTGATCAAGTTCATCTCGGGCGGTGGGGGCGCCGACTCGACCGTCGGCTACACCCCGGCGACCGCCCCGTTCGCGGCGCCGTTGAAGGCCGGCGGCCAGGCGGTCGACGAGTCCATCGACACCACCCAGGTCGCCGACGAGGCCACTGGACGCGCGAAGCTGGCCGACGGCTCGATCGACGCGTTGCTCACCGGCGACGGCAAGACCGTGCACGTCCAGGTGAAGAAGGACCTCGACGGCAAGCTCGCGAACGTCCTGCAGCTGCTGTCCCGGCAGGTCGCGCTCGATCAGCAGATCGCCACGCTCGGCGGGAGCCCCGCGCGGTTCCAGGCCGCCATCGCCTCGGCGAAGTTCATCGAGGACCCGCCGCTGGAGGAGCCGTACGACTACAACGGCCAGCAGCTGGTGCTGGGCATCGCCGCCGGCATCCTGATCTACCTCTCGCTGATGATCAACGGCCAGAGCGTGGCGCAGGGCGTCGTCGAGGAGAAGACGTCCCGGGTCGTGGAGCTGCTGCTGTCGACGATCAAGCCGTGGCAGCTGATGGCCGGGAAGGTGCTCGGCATCGGCGTGGTCGGGCTGATCCAGATGCTCGTGATCGGGGCCGGCGGGGTGATCACCGGCCTGGCGGCCGGGGTGCTCACCATTTCCGTTTCGGCGGCCGTCGGCACGGTCGTCTGGCTGATCGTGTGGTACCTGCTCGGGTTCTTCATGTACTCGATCGTGTTCGCCGCGCTGGGCGCGCTGGTTTCGCGCCAGGAGGACGTCGGTGGTGCGACGATGCCCGCGCTGATGTTCGTGATCGCCGGGTACGTCGTCGGCATTTCCGTGCTGCCGTCGGACCCCGGGAACACGTTCGTCGAGGTGCTTTCCGTGATCCCGGTGTTCTCGCCGACGCTGATGCCGATGCGGCTGGCGATGGGCGGGGTGCCGGTGTGGGAAGCCGTGTTGTCGGTGGGGCTGGTGGTGCTGATGATTCCGGGGTTGATCTGGTTCGCCGCGCGGATCTACCGGAACGCGGTCATGCGCAGTGGCGCGAAGGTGAAACTGCGCGACGCCCTGCGCGCCGCCTGAGGTTCGCCGGACGTTCATCCGGCCCTCGGAAGCTCCGGCTTCCGGGGGCCGGTTTCGTCGTACCCGGTAAATGCTCGAGGCCGCCCGGCGCTTGCGGTTTACGCTGCGCCGGACGGCCTCGTCTCCCCGGTCCCCACCGGTGAAACCAGTATGGCCACGGCTGATCTTCGCGCGCCAGTCGTCTCACTCGATCGTGGGGCGCACGAGTTGCCGCGGTGGGGTACCTGATCGACGATCCGGTGCACAAAGCGGCACCACCCCGAATCGGCGGGTGGCGATTCGGGCGCAAAACCCGTGGAGGGAGTCGGTATGGGCCAGCAACTGAAGGACGGGCTCGGGCAGGCGTGGAACCTGGTGGCCACGTTCGTCCCGAAATTCGTCGGGTTCCTGATCATCCTGCTGATCGGCTGGCTGATCGCGAAGGCGGTGTCGAAAGGGCTGAGTCTCGTCCTCGGAAAGGCCGGGTTCGGGAAAATGGTCGAGAAGACCGGCCTTTCCGGCCGCATCGGCCAGCAGAAGATCGACGCGACCGGCATCCTGGTGAAATTGGTCTACTACTTCATCCTGCTGATCGCGCTGCAGCTGGCGTTCGGCGTGTTCGGGCCGACCAACCCGGTGAGCCAGCTGCTCAACGACATCATCGCGTTCCTGCCGCGGATCGTGGTCGCGCTGGTGCTGATCGTGGTCGCGGCGGCCATCGCGAAGGTCGTGCGTGACGTCGTCTCGTCGGCGATGTCGGGGCGCCCGGCCGGCCGCTACCTGGCCACCGGTGCCTACTGGCTGATCATGGCGTTCGGCATCATCGCCGCGCTCGGCCAGGTGAACATCGCGACCGCCATCACCGGCCCGGTGCTGATCGCGGTGCTGGCCACGATCGGCGGCGTGATCGTCGTCGGCTTCGGCGGCGGCCTGATCAAGCCGGCGCAGGACCGCTGGCGCGGCTGGATGGCGAACATGCAGCAGCAGCTGGCGGAGACGCCGGCGCAGCGCACCGGCGAGATGGGCACGAGCGCGCCGCCGCGCGCGACGGTCGGCGCGGACAACACCCCGACGCCGCCGTCGGGCATGCCGCGCTCGCAGGGCTGAGCAGGCGCGGCCGGGCGGTGCCTTCGACCGCACGCCCGGCCGCGGCTCGCCGAACGTCATGAACGAGTCGTTCATGACGTCCGGCGAGGTGAACGAGTCGTTCATGACATCGAGGCGGGCCGGCGAATCGAGGAAGGCGGCCTACGCTGGCGCGATGGGGATCGTGGCGGCGCTCTGGCGCTATCCGGTGAAGTCGATGGCGGGGGAGCGGCTGACCGAGGCGACGTTCGGCGAGCGCGGCCTCGACGGCGACCGCCTCTACGCGGTCCGCGACGCCGACGGCAAGTTCGGCAGCGGCAAGAACTCCCACCGCTTCCGGCGGATGCCCGGCCTGCACGCCTTCGCCGCGCGCTACGACGGCGACGTCCCGGTGGTGACCTTCCCGGACGGGCGCGTGGTTCGCGGGGACACCGCCGGCGGCGAGATCGCCGCCGCGCTGGGCTTCCCGGGTGCCGAGCTGGCGAAGGAAGCGGAGATCCCGCACCACGACGAAGCGCCCGTCCACCTGGTCACGACGTCGTCGCTGGCCTGGCTGGCCGAGCGCACGCCCGGCGTCGCGCTCGACGAGCGGCGGTTCCGGGCCAACCTCCTGCTCGACACCGGCTCGGCGCCGGAGCTGGCCGAGGACGCCTGGGTGGGGGAGCGCGTCCGCATCGGCGAAGTCGAGCTGGA
The DNA here is from genome assembly GCA_049998055.1 of Amycolatopsis sp. cmx-4-37. Lineage (GTDB taxonomy): Bacteria > Actinomycetota > Actinomycetes > Mycobacteriales > Pseudonocardiaceae > Amycolatopsis. Next base: position 945,513 of record JAEBEK010000002.1, read on the forward strand.
GATCCTCCGCAAGGCCGTCCGCTGCGTGATGGTCGGCCTGCCGGCCGACGGGCTGCCGGCCGCGCCCGGGCTGCTCAAGACGATTTCCGACACCAACGGAGTGACCTTCGGCGTGCAGGCCCGCGTCGTCCGCGGCGGCACGATCCGCGTCGGGGACGACGTCCACTAGCTGGGATGTTCCGCGGCTCACAGTCTCTAGGGAATTCACCCCCGCCGGAGCATGTTTGACGCGGTAGACGAAAGGGGCGTCAGGTGGATTTCCTGTTGCACCACGGAATCACGGTGCTCGGCCAGTGGATTTCGATCGCGGAGCTCGCCGGGCAGGTGTTCGCGCTCGCCGTCGTGTTCCTCGCGCAGCGTCGCACCCTGTGGACGTGGCCCGTGCAGGTCGGCGCGACCGTGCTGCTCTTCGCCGTCTACGCCTCCGCGCACCTCGGCGGGCTCGCCGCCCGCCAGGTCGCCATCCTCGCCATCTCCGTCTACGGCTGGTGGGCCTGGACCCGCCGCCGGGACCCGGTGTTCGGCGTGGTCGTGCGGCAGGGACGGCTCGTCGAACGGCTCGCCATGCTCGGCGCCTTCCTCGTCGGCACGACCGTGATGGCCCTGGTCCTCGACGCGCTCGACGCGTCCTGGGCACCTTGGCCGGACGCCGCCATCTTCGTCGGCACTCTGGTCGCCTTCGCGGCACAGGGGGCCGGGCTCGTCGAGTTCTGGCTGGTCTGGCTGGTCGTCGACGCGATCGGCGTGCCGCTGCAGATCTCGTCCGGGCTGTACTTCTCCGCCGCGATCTACATCGTCTTCGCCGGGCTCGTCGTGCACGGCTGGTGGAGCTGGAACCGCTCCGCCAAGCGCGTCGCCGGCCGTCAGGTCATGGCAGCATCCAGCTGAGCACGGCGGTGCTCTGGCCGAGCACGATCAGGCACATCACCAGCAGCAGCCCCAGGCTCCACGGCAGCACCTTCCGCAGCAGCTTGCCCTCCTCGCCCGGCAGGTTGGCCGCCACGCAGGCGATCGTGAGGTTCTGCGGGGAGACCATCTTGCCGAGGACGCCGCCGGAGCTGTTGGCGGCGGCGAGGAGGTCCGCGGCCAGGCCCGTCTTGTTCGCCGCCGTCACCTGCAGCGCGCCGAACAGCGCGTTCGCCGACGTGTCGGAGCCCGAGACGGCGACGCCGAACCAGCCCAGCACCGGGGACAGGAACGCCAGGCCCGCGCCGGCGGCCGCGATGAACGTGCCGATCGTCGTGGTCTGGCCGGACAGGTTCATCACGTAGGCCAGCGCGAGGACCGAGCAGACGGTGAGGATCGCGAACCGCAGCTCCTTGACCGTCGCGAGCCATTCCTGCACGGTGCCGCGCGCGGAGACGGCCAGGATCACCGCCGTGATGAGGCCGGCGAGCAGCACGAGCGTGCCGCCGGTGTTGAGGAACGGCAGCGAGAACGTGTTGCCGGACACCGGTTTCCCGTTCGGGCCGGCGACGTTCAGCCCGGGCCAGTGGAACTTCCAGGTCGCCTTGTCCAGCAGCTTCTTGATCGGCGGCAGCACGGCGAGGGAGAAGATCACGATGATCAGGGCGTACGGCAGGTAGGCCTTGACGACGTCGTTGCGGGAGTCCTCCGGCGGCGCTTCCTCGGTCGCCGTCCCGCCGGTGCCGATGCTGATCCGGACGGCTTCGGACACCGGGCGGCGGGTCTGCGGGAGCGCGACCAGCGCGGCGGCACCGGCGAGCGCGGCGCCGATGTCGGCCAGCTGCGGCGACACGAAGTTGGACGCGAGGAACTGCACGAGCCCGAACGCGACCCCGCAGACCAGCGCGGGCAGCCAGGTGTCCTTCAGGCCGCGCTTGCCGTCGACGATGATCACCAGCAGCAGCGGCACGACCAGGGCCAGCAGCGGCGTCTGGCGGCCGACGATCGAGGAGACCTGCTGCAGCGGCAGCCCGGTGACCTGGGCCAGCGTGACGACCGGCGTGCCCATCGCGCCGAACGCGACCGGCGCGGTGTTCGCGACCAGCGCGACGACCGCGGCCTTCACCGGGTGGAACCCGACGGCCACCAGCATCACGGCGCTGATCGCGACCGGTGCGCCGAAGCCGGCGAGGGCCTCCATGAGCGCGCCGAAGCAGAACGCGATGATCAGCGCCTGGATCCGCGGGTCGTCGGAGACCCGGCCGAACGAGCGGCGCAAGACGTCGAAGTGCCCGGTCCGCACGGTGAGGCGGTAGATCCACAGCGCGTTGACGACGATCCACATGATCGGCCACAGCCCGAACGCGGCGCCCTGCAGCGCGCCGGAGACGGCCTGGACGATCGGCATGCCGTAGGCGGCGATCCCGACGACGAGCGCGACGAGCAGCCCGATCAAGGCCGCGTGGTGCGCCCGCATCCGGACGGCGCCGAGGAGCACGAGGACGGTGGCGAGGGGCAGCACGGCGACGAGCGCCGACAGGCCCAGCGAACCGAGGGGAGTCACGTCTTGCACGAACACGGGCGACCTCCGTTTTCCACGATGCGAAAACGGCCTTTCGGCGAGTGTTCGAGATCTTCGTCACAAACCGGTCGGTCCGTCAAGAACTTGAGACCGGTTGGCCCAACGAGTCAGTGCTTCACGGCCGAGGCGCGTGCGGAAAGAGGCATCACGCGTGTCTGGGGAGGCATCACGCGTGACTGGAGAGGCATCAGCCGCGATACCCCTCCAGTCACGGGTGATGCCCCACTGATCACGGGTGATGCCCCCGGGCGCACGCGGGTTACGGCTTCGGCAGGACCGCGAGAGCGGTCTCGGCGATCGCGCGCAGCTCGGCCGGGCTCGAGCCGCCCTTGCCGAGTGCTTCGATGCCGCGGTTGACCGCCAGCAGCAGGCTCGCCAGCCGGGCCGGGTCGTGACCCTCGGCGATGTCGCCCGCGCGCTGGGCGGCCGCGACGCAGCCGGCCAGCAGGTCGTGCAGCTCGCGGAACGCCCGGTGGGAACGCGCGGCGATCGCTTGGTCGTGTTCCGCGCACTCCGCCGTGCTCTTCGCGATCAGGCATCCCCGCAGGTCGGTGTCGGCGGCGGTGTCCTCGGCGAGCGCGACGAGGTGGTCGCGGAGTCGCTGGTAGGCGGTCTCGTCGGGGCCTTCGAGCAAGCGACGCGTCGCTTCGGTGGCCTCGGTGCAGTAGTCGTCGTAGACGCGCAGGAACAGCGCGTGCTTGTCGCCGAAGGCGCCGTAGAGGCTGCCCTTGCCCAGGCCGGTGGCCGTGGCGATGTCGTCGATCTTCGTGCCCGCGTACCCCGTCGCCCAGAACCGGTCGCGGGCCGCGTGCAGCACCGCGCGCTCGTCGAAGCTCCGGGGTCTCGCCATGCCCTCAGCCTACTTGTTCTTGACTATCTCGTCCAGAACGGCGTACGTTCTGGACGAGATAGTCAAGAACTCGGAGGGCATCGTGAACCTGGAGAACAAGACCGCGCTGGTGACCGGCGCCGGGACCGGCATCGGCCTGGGCATCGCCAAGCGCTTCGCGGCCGAAGGCGCGCACGTCGTCATCACCGGCCGGCGCAAGGAGGTCCTCGACGACGCCGTCGCCGAGATCGGCGGCTCGGTGCAGGCGATCCGCGCCGACTCCTCGAACCTCGCCGACCTCGACGAGGTCTACCGCGCGATCGCCGAGCGCGGCCGCGGGCTCGACGTCGTGGTGGCCAACTCCGGCGGCGGCGTGACCCAGCCGCTGGGCGAGATCACCGAAGAGCAGTTCGACGCGACCTTCGGCACGAACGTCAAGGGGGTCGTCTTCACCGTGCAGAAGGCCCTGCCGCTGCTGAACGAGCAGGCGTCGATCATCCTCACCGGCTCGACGACGTCGACGCGCGTGGCGCCGGGCATGAGCGTCTACGCCGCGACGAAAGCCGCTGTGCGCAACTTCGCCCGCACCTGGGCGCTCGACCTGCAGGGCAAGGGCATCCGGGTGAACGTGCTGAGCCCGGGGCCGACGCTGACGCCGGGTCTCCTCGGCCTGGCCGAGCCCGAGGCGCGGCAGCAGCTCGTCGACGGAATGGCGAGCCAGGTACCGCTGGGCCGTCTCGGTGACCCATCGGAGATCGCCGCGGCCGCACTGTTCCTGGCCACCGACGAGGCGAGCTTCGTCAACGGCGTCGAGTTCTTCGTCGACGGCGGCCAGGCGCAGGTCTAACGCAGGGTCGCGTGCGAAGGCGTCAGGTCCTTCAGCGTCCGGACGCCCAGCAGCTGCATCGTGCGGACCATCTCCGTGCGCAGGATGTCGACGCACCGCTGCACGCCGCGCTCGCCGCCGGCCATCAGGCCGTACAGGAACGCGCGGCCGACCAGGACCGCGTCCGCACCGCGGGCGATCGCCGCCACGATGTCGCCGCCCGAAAGGATGCCGGTGTCGATCCACACCTCGGCGCCGCCCTGGAGCTCGTCCAGCACCGCCGGCAGCAGCTCCAGGGGCGTCGGGGCGCGGTCGAGCTGGCGGCCGCCGTGGTTGGACAGCAGGACGGCGTCCGCGCCGTGCTTCACGACGTCGCGGGCGTCGTCGACGTTCTGCACGCCCTTGACCACGAGCTTCCCGGGCCAGGTCCGGCGGACCCAGTCGAGGTCGTCGAAGTTGAGCGTCGGGTCGAAGAGCTTGTTCAGCAGCTCGGCGACGGTGCCGTCGAAGTGGCTGAGCGAGGCGAACTGCAAGGGCTCGGTGGTGAGCAGGTTGAACCACCACGCCGGGTGCGTCGCGCCGTCGAGGAACGTCTTGAGCGTCAGCGCCGGCGGGATGGTCAGGCCGTTGCGGACGTCGCGCAGGCGCGCGCCGCCGACCGGGGTGTCCACGGTCAGCATCAGCGTGTCGTAACCCGCCGCCCACGCGCGATTCATCAGATCTTCGCCCGCGCCGTGGTCGCGCCAGACGTAGAGCTGGAACCACTTGCGAGCCTCGGGCGCGGCCTCGGCGAGGTCCTCGATCGACGTCGTCGCCATCGTCGAGAGGCCCATCGGGATGCCGTTGCGCTGCGCCACCCGGCCGACGGCGGCCTCGCCCTCGTGGTTCATCATCCGCGTGAAACCGGTGGGGGCGAAAGCGAACGGCAGCGCCGACGTCTTGCCGAGGATCTCGCGGGTGGTGTCCACATCGGACACCCCGCGCAGCACGTTCGGGTGAAACTCGATCCGCCGGTAGGCCTGGCGGGCGCGGAGCAGGCTGTCTTCCAGCTCGGCCGCGCCGTCGGTGTAGTCGAACGCCGCCCGCGGGGTTCGCTTGCGGGCGATCGTCCGCAGGTCGGCGATGGTGTGGGCGTTGCCGAGCCGCCGGTCGGTCGGGTTGAGCACGATCGGCTTGGGCCGGAGGAGCTGCTTCAGCTCGTCCGGCTTCGGCAGTCGGCGCTTCGTCACCTTCATCAACTCCCTGACGACCAACACTGTGAGCGGGACCCGGCAGACATCGGATGTCTGCCGGGTCCCTTTCTAGCACCAGATCACGCGCTGCCGGAATCCGACGTCTGCGGCCCGGCGGCCGCGATGTCGTCGAGCCGGTACTTCGTGGCCGCTTCGAGCACCTTCGCCTGCTCGACCTCGCCGCGCTTGGCCAGGATCGACAGGGCGCCGACGGTGATCGACTCGGCGTCGACCAGGAACTTCCGCCGCGCCGCCGGCCGGGTGTCGGAGAACCCGAACCCGTCGGTGCCCAGCGTCAGCATGTCGGTCGGCACGTACGGGCGGATCAGGTCCGGCACCGCGCGCATCCAGTCCGACACCGCCACGACCGGGCCGTTCGAGCCCAGCAGCGCCTCGGTGACGTACGGCACGCGCGGCTCGCTGCCCGGGTAGAGCAGGTTGTCGTGGTCGATCTCGACGGCCTCGCGCCGCAGCTCGGTCCACGACGTGGCCGACCACACCGACGCCCGCACGCCCCACTCTTCGGCCAGCAGCTTCTGCGCCTTGAGCGCGTCCGGCATCGTGACGCCCGAGACGAGGACCTGCACCTCCGGGCCGTCGCCCTCGGGCGCGCCGGCGTACTTGTACAGACCCTTCAGCAGGCCGTCGACGTCGAGGTTCTCCGGCTCGGCGGGCTGCTGGTACGGCTCGTTGTAGATCGTCATGTAGTAGAAGACGTTCTCGCCGTTGCCGTCCGGGCCGGTCTCGCCGTACATCCGGCGCAGGCCGTCCTTCACGATGTGCGCGATCTCGAACGACCACGCGGGGTCGTACGCCACCGCGGCCGGGTTGGTCGCCGCCAGCAGCAGCGAGTGCCCGTCGGCGTGCTGCAGGCCCTCACCGGTCAGCGTGGTGCGCCCGGCGGTGGCGCCGAGGACGAACCCGCGGGCCATCTGGTCGGCGGCGGCGTACAGGCCGTCACCGGTCCGCTGGAACCCGAACATCGAGTAGAAGATGTAGATCGGGATCATCGGCTCGCCGTGCGTCGCGTACGACGTGCCGACGGCGGTGAACGACGCGGTCGAGCCCGCCTCGTTGATGCCCTCGTGCAGCAGCTGGCCCTTCTCGGACTCCTTGTAGGCCAGCATCAGGCTCGCGTCGACCGACGTGTACGTCTGGCCGTGCGGGTTGTAGATCTTGGCCGTCGGGAACATCGAGTCGAGGCCGAAGGTGCGGGCCTCGTCCGGGATGATCGGGACGACGCGCTTGCCGATCTCGGAGTCCTTCGCCAGCTCGCGGACCAGCCGGACGAACGCCATCGTCGTGGCGACCTCCTGCTTGCCGGAGCCCTTCCGGATGCCCTCGTAGACCTTGTCGCCGGGCAGCACGAGCGCCTTGGCGGCCTTCGGACGGCGTTCCGGGAGGAAGCCGCCGAGCGCCTTGCGGCGGCCGATCAGGTACTCGATCTCGGGCGAGTTGGCGCCCGGGTGGTAGTACGGCGGCAGCTTCGGGTCGCGCTCGAGCTCCTCGTCGCTGATCGGGATCCGCTGCGAGTCGCGGAACAGCTTCAGGTCGTCGAGGGTGAGCTTCTTCATCTGGTGCGTGGCGTTGCGGCCCTCGAACGCCGGGCCCAGGCCGTAGCCCTTGATCGTGTGGGCCAGGATCACCGTCGGCTGGCCGTGGTGCTCCAGCGCCGACTTGTACGCCGCGTACACCTTGCGGTAGTCGTGGCCGCCGCGCTTGAGGTTCCAGATGTCGGCGTCGGAAAGGTCCTTGACCAGGTCCTTCGTCCGCGGGTCGCGGCCGAAGAAGTGCTCACGGACGAAGGCGCCGTCGTTGGCCTTGTACGTCTGGTAGTCGCCGTCGGGCGTCACGTTCATCAGGTTGACCAGGGCGCCGTCGCGGTCGGCGTGCAGCAGCGAGTCCCACTCGCGGCCCCAGATGACCTTGATGACGTTCCAGCCGGCGCCGCGGAAGTACGACTCCAGCTCCTGGATGATCTTGCCGTTGCCGCGCACCGGGCCGTCGAGCCGCTGCAGGTTGCAGTTGATCACGAAGGTCAGGTTGTCGAGGCCCTCGCCGGCCGCGACGTGGATCAGGCCGCGGGACTCGGCCTCGTCCATCTCGCCGTCGCCGAGGAACGCCCAGACGTGCTGGTCGTCGGTGTTCTTGAGGCCGCGGTCGCGCAGGTAGCGGTTGAACCGCGCCTGGTAGATGGCGTTCATCGGGCCGAGGCCCATCGACACCGTCGGGTTCTCCCAGAACTCCGGCATCAGCCGCGGGTGCGGGTACGACGGCAGGCCGCCGCCCTCGCCGGCGTGCGAGAACTCCTGGCGGAAGCCGTCGAGCTGCGACTCCGAGAGCCGGCCCTCGAGGAACGCGCGGGCGTAGATGCCGGGGGAGGCGTGCCCCTGGATGTAGATCTGGTCGCCGCCGCCGGAGTGGTCCTTGCCGCGGAAGAAGTGGTTGAACCCGACTTCGTAGAGCGCGGCGGACGAGGCGTACGTCGAGATGTGCCCGCCGACGCCGACGCCCGGGCGCTGCGCGCGGTGCACCATGATCGCGGCGTTCCACCGGATGTAGGCCCGGTAGCGGCGCTCGATCTCCTCGTCACCGGGGAACCACGGTTCGTTCTCGGTGGGGATCGTGTTGACGTAGTCCGTCGAGGTCAGCGCCGGGACGCCCACGTTGCGTTCGCGGGCGCGCTCCAGGATGCGCAGCATCAGGTACCGGGCCCGCTGCTGACCTCCCCTGGCCAGCGCCTCGTCGAAGGAGTCCAGCCACTCGGCGGTCTCCTCCGGGTCGATGTCGGGCAGGTGCGCAGCCAATCCGTCACGGATTACGCGTACGCGTGCCGGGGTCTCCTTGCCGGAGGCGCCGTCGTTCTGCGGGGCCAAGGGGTCTCCTTGCGAAAAGTTGCAGCCGGTGGTGCTCGTACTCGGGGGTGTACGACTCTCCATCGTCGTCTTCCGTCCCGGCTTCCGCACCGCTACTCAGCGGTAACATCGGCCGACCCGGTCGAGCCACTCCCCGCGCGCGGTGTATCGCGCGCGCGTTTTCTTCCTCCCCACCCTAGGGGACGCCCCCCGAAGGGGTGGCAGACCGGTCTCCGGAGGTACCCGAAACGCCGTCGCGGACGGGTGGTCGCGGGCCGTATCCTGCGACACGAGTTGTCAAAGATCCGGTGTGGACGGTTGCGCGCGGAGCCGCACCAGTGTTCGCTATCGGCAACCGGGTCGCCGAGTGTGGCGCAGCCGTACCCTCGCAGTGGGGGGGCGGACGCCACGCTCCGTCGTAGTTGGAGGAGTGGAAGCAGTGGTCGCCGCGGGAGACGCTGATCAGACCGGCGTCGCCGAGAGGCTCGGCATCAAGCCCGAGATGGTGGTCCAGGAGATCGGCTGGGACGAGGACGTCGACGACGACGTCCGCGCGGCGATCGAGGAGCAGATCGGCGGGGACATCCTCGACGAGGACGCCGACGAGGTCATCGACGTGGTGCTGCTGTGGTGGCGCCAGGACGACGGTGACCTGGGTGACGCGCTCATCGACGCCCGAGGCCCCCTGGAGGAGACCGGCGTGATCTGGGTGCTGACCCCGAAGACGGGGCAGCCGGGGCACGTCGAACCGAGCGAGATCGCCGAAGCCGTCCCCGTCGTCGGACTGGCCCAGACCGCCAACATGAGTGTCGGCGCGAACTGGATCGGGACGCGGCTGGTGTCTCCGAAGTCGAAGTCGAAGCAGCGCTGAACAGGTCCCGCCCGGCTGACACGATAGGGTTGTCGTCGCAGGCACGTGTCCGTACGGGAGAGGAAACGCGGTATGACCGTCGAGGTCGGTTCTGAGGCCCCTGACTTCACGCTCAACGACTACAACAAGCAGCCGGTGCAGCTGTCGTCCTTCCGGGGCGACAAGCCGGTCCTGGTGGTCTTCTACCCGTTCGCGTTCAGCGGAATCTGCACCGGCGAGCTGTGCCAGCTCCGTGACGAGTTCGCCGACTACGACAACAAGGGCGTCCAGGTCCTGGGCGTCTCGGTCGACACGCCGTTCTCGCTCAAGGCGTGGGCCGAGAAGGAGGGCTACCAGTTCCCGCTGCTGTCCGACTTCTGGCCGCACGGCGAGGTGGCCCGCGCGTACGGCGTGTTCAACGAGCAGGCCGGCCTGGCGGTCCGCGGCACATTCCTGATCGACACCTCCGGTGTGGTCAGGTTCGCCGAGGTCAACGCACCGGGCGAGGCGCGTGACCAGCAGGGCTGGAAGAAGGCCGTGGCCGAACTGGCTTGAGTTTCCCCGGCCGGCGGCTCGTTCGGGAGCCGCCGGCCGAGGGGCGCATAGCTCAGCGGAAGAGCACTCGGCTTACACCCGAGCGGTCGCAGGTTCGAACCCTGCTGCGCCCACCGTCTCGTCCTGTGGACGACGGCTCGGGGAGACCTGGGTCACAACACTCCGTGCGGATGTCCGGAATCGCGGTTGCCGCGGCCGCTAGCGTCGAGAACGTGAAGATCATCGTGCTCGGAGCCACCGGACTGGTCGGCCGGGCCGTCGTCGAGGCCCTTGAACCGCGTCACGACGTCACGCGGGTTTCGCGGACCTCCGCGGTCCGGGCCGACCTGACCGATCCCAAGACGCTCGACGCCCTCTTCGGTGAACCCGTCGACGCCGTCGTGTGCTGTGCCGCCAACGTGCCGCTGCGGCCCCTGGCCGAGCTGACCGACGCGCAGGTCCTCGACGACCTGCGCGGCAAGCTGCTCGGCCAGGTCGCGCTCGCCCGGCGCGCGGCCGCGCGCCTCGGCGGCGGGGGCTCGATCACCCTCACCGGGGGGACGTTCACCGAGCCGATCGCCGGCAGCGGCCTCGGCGCGCTCGTCAACGCCGGCCTCGGAGGGTTCGTCCGGTCGGCCGCCGCCGAGCTGCCGCGCGGGCCGCGGATCAACGTCGTCAGCCCGGGTTGGATCACGGAGACCCTCGAAGCGATGGGAAAGAGCGGCGGGACGCCGGTGGCGGTGGTCGCCGAGGCCTACCGCGCCCTCGTCGAAGGCGACGCCACCGGGACGACCGTCATCCCGCGGTAGCGTGCCAGGCGTGGTCCGCGAAGGCCTCGTCCACCGGCGCGCCGGTCAGGCGGTTCGCGAACGTCGACAGCGTGTACGTCCCGATGCCCAGCACCACCTCCAACGCGTTCCGGGCCGTGTACCCGGCGCCGGTGAACGCCGCCAGCTCCGAAGGCGGGACGTCGCCCGTCGTGTCCATGACCGTCAGCACGAACCGCCGCAACGCCTCCAGTCGCGGCGAAGGCAACGAAGACTGCGCACGCAACGCCGCCACCAGCTCCGGCGGCGCCGAAAGACCCTGCAGGGACGCCGTGTGCATGGCCACGCACAGGTGACACCCGTTGCGCGCCGCCACCGTCATGACCAGCACTTCGCGGTCCAGCGCCGGCAGCGTCGACGATTCGAAGGTCGCGTTGAGCTTCAGGAAGCCGTTCAGCAGCTCCGGCGACATCGCCAGGCGCGCGACGGCGGCCGGGACGCGGCCGAACTTCTTCGCGGTGGCCGCCATCGCCGGGCGGGCGGCCGGGGGTGCAGACTCCGGGGTGTGATCGGGGAACAAGACGTCTCCAGCCGTAGTATCGACAACGTGGTTGTCGAAACCGTAAACCTGGTTGTCGAAAAGGGCAAGGGGCGATGACCGACGCGCCCGGCTACGAGCTGCCCTTCCTGCTCTTCGGCGGGTTCCGCACGCTCATCGACCGGCTCCACGCCGAGCTCGCGCGCCGCGGCCACCCGGACGTCCGCCCGTCCTACGGCTTCGCCATGCAGGCCATCGGCGTCCGGGGCGCGACGGCGTCGGAGATCGGCCGCCGGCTCGGGGTGTCCAAGCAGGCGGCGGGCAAGACGGTCGAGCGGCTCGAAGCGCTCGGGTACGCCGAGCGCGCCGACGACCCGGACGACGCGCGCCGCAAGATCGTGCGGCTCACCGCGCACGGCGTCGACGCGCTCACGAAGTCGGCGGACATCTTCGACGAGCTGCGCGCGGACTGGGCCCGCACGGTCGGCGCCGAGCGGATCACCGCCCTCGAGACCGACCTGCGCGCGGTCGTCGGCCCGGCGGCCTACCGGCTCGACGCCGCCGGCTGGTTCAGCAGTCAGTAGCCGCAGCCCGGGTCGGGCGCGTCCTCCGACAGCGGGCTGCCCGCCGGGAGCACGTAGAGGACCTCCAGCACCAGCGGCGTCGTCCCGAGGTTGCGGCCGATGTGCACCTGGTCGGGCTGCTCGGTGAAGGCGCGCCCGGTGCCGAAGATGCCGTCGATGCTGCAGTCGGCGAGGTTGTGCGTGAGCGTCCCGGCCTTCACGTACGCGTAGAGCGTGCCGTCGTGGAAGTGCCAGCCGGTGTAGCCGCCGGGCTGAACGGTGATCTCCCGCAGCGTGTAGTCGGTGTGGCCGATGGTCTTCTGGGCGAGGATGGTGCCGGTGACGCCGCTGCCGGGCGTCGCGGACGCGGTCCCGGACGCCAGCGTGACGGCCAGGGCGGTCGCGGAGAAGATCGTGAAGGTTTTGCGCATCGGGCAGTACTCCTCAGATCCGGCGCAGGGTGCGCCGCACCATCTTGCCCGATTCGGTGCGCGGCAGGCGATCGGTGAAGTCGAACCGCTTCGGCGTCTTGAACCCGGCCAGCGCCGCCCGGCAGTGCTCGGCCAGCCGCGCGGCCAGGTCGTCGTCCGGGAGAACGCCGGGCACCGGCTCGACGACGGCGATGACCCGCTGGCCCCATTCCTCGTCGGGCTCGCCGATCACCGCCGCGTCGGCGACGTCGGGGTGGCTCAGCAGCCGCGCCTCGATCTCGGCCGGGTAGATGTTCACGCCGCCGGAGAGGATCAGATCGGTCCGCCGGTCGAGCAGGAAGACGCGGCCTTCGGCGTCGCGGTACCCGAAGTCGCCGACGGTGATGAACTCCCCGGACCGGCCGGCCGCGGTCTTCTCCGGGTCGCCGAGGTAGTCGAGCGCGGTGTGGGCGGAGCTGAACCAGATCGTGCCCGGTTCGTCGGGCGGCAGCTCCAAGCCGTCGTCGTCGGTGATCTTCAGCCGCACGCCGGTCAGCGACCGGCCGACCGTGCCCGGCGCCGCCGTCCACTCGGAAGCCGTGACGCCGCAGATCAAGCCTTCCGACGCGCCGTAGTACTCGTGCACCACCGGGCCGAGCCAGCCGATCATCCGCTCCTTGACCTCGCGCGGACAGGGCGCCGCGCCGTGGATCACGCTCACCAGGCTCGACGTGTCGTACCGCGCGCGGACGTCGCCGGGCAGCCGCAGCATCCGGTGGAACATGGTCGGCACGAGGTGGGTGCTCGTGACGCGGTGCCGCTCGACCAGCCGCAGCGTCTCCTCGGCGTCGAAGCGGTCCATCAGCACCGCGCTGTGCCCGAGGTGCAGCGCGTTGACGGCGAACGAGCCGGGCGCGGCGTGGTAGAGCGGGCACGCGACCAGGTGCACGCCCGGGCCCGGCCGGACGTCGAACATCGCCAGCAGGTCGCGGTGGATCGGGTGCAGCGACGGCGGTTTCCCGCTCAGCGCGCGCCGCACGCCCTTGGGCCGCCCGGTGGTGCCCGACGTGTAGAGCATCGTCTGGCCCGCCGTCCGCGGCTCGGGCGCGGTGGCCGGCTCGTCCCGGCCCCACGACGCGTAGTCCGCCCAGCCGTCCGCCTCGCCGACCGAGAAGCGCGTCACGCCGTCGAGGTCACACGTCCGGGCGATGTCCGCGTCCGCGACGACGACCCGGGCGCCGCTGTTCCTCACGACGTAGGCGATCTCCTCGGCGGAGGACCGGTGGTTGACCGGCGTGAAGTACATCCCGGCCTGCAGCGTGGCGAACAGCAGCTCGAAGTAGGGGAGTCCGTTGTGGACGATCGCGACGACGCCGTCGCCCGGGCCGAGCCCCAGCCGGTGCAGCGCGTGCGTCAGCCGGTTCGCCCGCGTGGCCAGCTCGCCGAACGTCGCGGCCGTGCCGTCCGGCGCGAGCACCGCGAGGCGGTCCGGGTGCTGTTCGGCGACGTCGTAGAAGGTGCTCACGGCTCCGCACGCTACGCGCACTGATCCGTGGATCACCCGGGCTTGCGCTGGAGTTCACTCCAGCTCCTACCGTCGGGGGATGACCACTGCACAGCACAAGATCGGCTCCGGGTTCGGGGACGGGAGCACCGCGGCCGAGGTCGTGGCCGGGATCGACCTGACCGGCAAGCTCGCGATCGTCACCGGCGGCTACTCGGGCATCGGCCTGGAGACCACGCGGGCGCTGACGGCGGCGGGCGCGCACGTCGTCGTCCCGGCCCGGCGGCGCGCCACGGCGGAAGAAGCGCTGCGAGGCTTCGAAAACGTGGAGATCGACGAGCTGGACCTCGCCGACCTCGACAGCGTCCGCGCCTTCGCCGAGCGGTTCGGGGCTTCAGGGCGCGGCATCGACGTCTTCCTCGGCAGCGCCGGGATCATGGCGGCGCCGGAGACGCGCGTCGGGCCGGGCTGGGAGGCGCAGTTCGCCACCAACCACCTCGGGCACTTCGCCCGGGTGAACCGGCTGTGGCCGGCGTTCACCCCGGGCGCTCGCGTCGTCTCGGTGTCCTCGCGCGGCCACCACTACGGCCCGGTCCGCTTCGACGACCTGGAATTCCGGCATGGCTACGACAAGTGGCTCGCGTACGGCCAGGCGAAGACGGCGAACGTTCTCTTCGCGGTGCAGCTCGACAAGCTGGCGCGCGACCGCGGCGTCCGCGCGTTCGCCCTGCACCCGGGCCGGATCCTCACCGACCTCGTGCGCCACCTCGACCGCCAGGAGCTGGTCGACGCGGGCATGGTCGACGCGGAAGGCCGGGTCACCGGCGGCGCGAAGACGCCGGAGCAGGGGGCCGCGACGCAGGTCTGGGCCGCGACGTCACCGCGGCTCGACGGCCTCGGCGGCGTCTACCTCGAGGACTGCGACATCGCCGAGCCCGCCCCCGCCGACGGCACGCGCACCGGCGTCAAGGACTACGCGATCGACGCGGCGCTGGCCGAGCGGCTGTGGACGGTGTCGGCGGAACTCACGGGCGTCGACGCCTTCTAGAGCTTTCCCACCAGCAGGTCGATCTCGGCTTCGGTGTTGTAGTAGTGCACCGACGCCCGGACCATGTCGGGCAGGTCGCGCGCGGTGAAGTCGAACTGGGCCGACGTCCGCGACGAGATCGACGTGGTGATGTTCGCGTCGGCCAGCCGGGCCTTGACCTGCTCGGCCGGGGTGCCGTCGACGCTGAAGGTGACGATGCCGCACTTGCGGGCGCCGGCGTCGTGCACGCGCGCCCCGGCTTCGGTGAGCCGGGTGCGCAGCGTCGCGGCCAGTGACGCGACGCGCGTTTCGATGGCCGGCAGGCCCCAGCCGAGTGCGTAGTCGATGGCCGCGCCGAGCCCGAACACCGCGGCGAAATCGCGCTCCCACACCTCGAAGCGCTTGGCGGTCGGGTCGACGACGTACTCCGTGGGCGACGTCCAGGTCGCCGAGTGCAGGTCGAGCATCGCGGGCTCCAGCCGTTCGCGCAGCCGCGGGTGCACGTAGAGGAAGCCGGTGCCGCGCGGGCCGCGCAGGTACTTGCGGCCGGTCGTCGAAAGCGCGTCGCACTTCAGGCGTGTGACGTCGAGGTCGACCTGGCCGGCCGACTGGCACGCGTCGAGCAGGAACGGGATGCCGGCCGCCTCGGCGACCTCGCCGATCTCTTCGGCCGGGTTGACCAGGCCGCCCTGGGTGGGCACGTGGCTGACGGCGATCAGCTTGACGTCGCCGTCGACGCGGCGCTTCAGCTTTTCGACGTCCAGCTGTCCCGATTCGTCGTCCCCGATCACTTCGACGACCGCGCCGGTGCGCTTGGCGACCTGCAGGAACGCGATGGCGTTGCTGGCGTACTCCGCGCGGGAGGTGAGGATCCGGTCGCCCGCCTTGAACGGCAGCGCGTAGAACACCGCCTGCCAGGAGCGGGTCGCGTTGTCGGTGAGCGCGATGTCGTCGGGTTCGCCGCCGACGAGCCGCGCCGCCGACGCGTACACCGCGTCGAGGCGGTCCGCCGCTTCGGCGGCCGCTTCGTACCCGCCGACCAGCGCTTCGTGGCGCAGGTAGTCGACGACGGTGTCGGTCACGACGGCCGGCGGGAGCGCGGAACCGGCGTTGTTGAAGTGGATCACTTCGGCGCAGCCGGGCGTTTCACGGCGGGCGCGGTCGACGTCGAAGGCCATGTGAACTGAATACAGTAGGTCCTTTCTGTATGCAATACTGCGAACGTGGCCCGGACCCCGCTGCGCAGCGACCTCATCGAAGAGATCACCACCCGCGTGCTCGACGGGCGGCTCGCCGCCGGCGCCCGCGTCAACGAGGTGCACCTGGCCCGCGAGCTGGGCGTCAGCCGGACGCCGCTGCGGGAGGCGCTGATCGGGCTCGCCGACCGCGGCCTGCTCGTTTCCGCGCCGGGGCGGGGGTTCCTGGTGCCGCCGTTCGACCCGGACGAGGCCCGCCGCCTCTACCCGCTCGTCGCCGAGCTCGAAGCGCTCGCCCTGCGCTGGACGTCGCCGCTGGAGCTGGCCGGGCTGCCGGACGCGCTCGACGCCGTCGCCGACGACATGGCCGCGGCGCTGGAGCGGGGCGCCGATCTGTCCGAAGTGGACGAACGGTGGCACGCGCTGCTGCTGTCGCGCTGCCCGAACCCGCACCTGCTGCGGCTGATCGGGCAGACCAAGCCGCTGCTCAAGCGGTACGAATCGTGCTACTTCGGTGGGGCCGCGCGCGCCGGGGAGAGCATCGGCGAGCACCGCCGGATCGCCGCCGCCCTGCGCGACGGCGACCTGCCGACCGCATCCGCGGTGCTCGTCCGCAACTGGGTGAAAGCGCTGGCGTACCTGGGGAAGGACCAACGATGATCATCGCGCACCTGAGCGACCTGCACCTGGACGACGGGCCGCGGGCCGTGGACCGCGTCGCCGCCGTGATGGCGTACCTCGGCGGTCTGGCGGTCGACGTCGTCGTCGTCACCGGCGACGTCGCCGACCACGGCGCGGCGTCGGAGTACGCGCGCGCCGCCGAACTGCTCAAGCACCCGGCGCCGGTGCTGGTGTGCCCGGGCAACCACGACGTCCGGGCGGCTTTTCGCACCGGGCTGCTGGGCCTGCCCGCTTCGGACGGTCCGATCGACGTCGCACACGAGGTCGGCGGCGTGCTGTTCGCGCTGTGCGACTCGACGATCCCGGGCCGCGGCGCGGGTTTCCTGGCCGATTCGACGGTGGAGTGGCTCGACGGTGTCCTCGCCGGCGGCGACGGCCCGGCGTTCGTGGCGTTCCACCACCCGCCGGTGGCGGTCGGCGTCCCGCTGGTCGACGCGATCCGCCAGTCGGGCGAGGACCGGCTGGCGGCGGTGCTGGCCCGGCACCCGCGCGTGGTGGCGCTGCTGGCCGGGCACGTGCACACGGGCGCGTCGACGACGTTCGCGGGCATCCCGCTGCGGATCGCGCCCGGCGTGGTTTCGCAGTCGCTGCTGCCGGTCGAGCCGGGCGCCGAACGCGGCTGGGACGAAGGCGGGCCGCTGGACTACGAGCGGCCGCCTTCGCTGCTGCTACACGTCTTGCACGACGACGGCCGGGTGACCAGCCACCACCGCAGCGTCAGCCGCTGAACACCGGCAGCGTGATCTTCGAGGGCCGCGCCGCGTCGTGGAACACCTCGAACCGGTTCGGCTTCCCGTTCACCGCCGAGGTGATCGGCTCGTCCGTGCCGTGGTTGCGCGCGAACCGCGGGAACGCCCCGCCCGCCACCTGGACGCGCAGCCGGTGGCCGCGGCGGAAGCGGTAGGCCGTCGGGTCGAGGGTCACCTCCGCCGTCACCACGCCGTCCGCGTCCGCCGCCGGGAAACCGGGCCGCAGCCGGAGGATCCCGTCGGTGACGTTGCGGGACACCCCGCCGGAATCGACGTCGCACAGCCGGACGTAGACGTCGGCGTGCCCGAGCTCGGTGCGCACGTGCACGGTCGCCGACACCTCGCCGATGACGTCGAGGTCCGACGGCAGCGGCTCGCCGGTGAACACCAGGACGTCCGGGCGCGCCTCGACCTCCTGGTTGTCCCGCTGCTTCCACTCGCCGGTCAGCAGCGGGCCGCCGACCGCCGGCGTCGGGTCGGCCGGGTCGTAGGTGAACGTCGTCGGCAGCGCCTCGGCGCCGGCCTGCTCGCCGAGCCCGCCGATCGGCCGCAGGTGGGACGCGGTCGCGGTCGACGGCGGCGGCCACGACTCGAAGTCGAGCCAGGTCCCGGCGCCCTGCAGGAAGAGCCGGACCGGCGCGCGCTGCAGGAAGGTGCGGTCGCCGAGCAGGTGGGCGCGCAGGAAGCCGAGCTGGTCCCGGATCATCGGGCCCATGCTGGCGGGCTCGCCGTGCGCCCACGGCCCGATCGTGAGCCGCGGCGCCTTGCCCGCCTCGGCCAGCGTCCGGAAGTCGCGCAGCTGCGAGCCGATGAACAGGTCGTACCAGCCGGTGACCATCGACACCGGGACGTCGAGCTTCGCGACTTCGGCGCTGTGGTCGGACATCGCCCAGTACTCGTCTTCGGGCACGAAGTGCTCGGTGATGTCCTGGAGGAACTGCACCGGCTTCCCGATCGCGGCGACGTCGGCGCGGCTCAGCGGCAGGAACGACATCGCCTTCCGCGTCTTGCGCTTCTGCAGCGGGTTCGGCAGCGCGGCGAAGCGCTCTTCCTGGCGGCCGATCATCGCCGACCACGACACCATGTTGTCCGCCGCGAGCACGCCGCCCGGGTAGAACGTCGAGATGAACTCCGACGCCGTGACGCCGAGGGACATCGCGGCCAGCGGCGGGTCGAGGTACGGGCCGACCGCCCACTGCGTGTGCCCGAGGTAGCTGGCGCCGGCCATGCCGACGGCGCCGTCGCACCACGGCTGCGCGCGCAGCCACTCGGCGGTCGCGACGCCGTCCTCGCGCTCGAGGTGGAAGGGCCGGAACTCGCCGCCGGAGCCGAACGAGCCGCGCGTGCTCTGGATGACCGTCTGCAGGCCGTGGCGGGCGAAGGTGTCGCCGAAGAGCTTCGAGAGCAGGCCCTTGCGGCCGTACGGCGTGCGGATCAGCACGACCGGCGCCGACGTCGTCCCGGCCGGGGCGTACCGGTCGGCGAGCAGCGTGACGCCGTCGGGCATCGGCACGGCGAGGTCGCGCGTCACGACCGGCTTCGGTCCCTCGGCGCGGGGGAGTCCGAGCATCTTGTCGACAAGTCGGTCCAGCACGGGCGCCCAGCCTTCCGAAGCGGAGTAGGTCCTTCCGGATCGACGATACCGGCTGCCGGGCGTGCCCGCCGCCGAGCAGGTCGGGTCAAAGCAGCAGGGTTTCCACCGCGAGCTTTCCGGTCACGCGCAGGTTTTCCGGACCGGGCGGGACGTCCACCCCGCACAGCTTCAGCGCCGCGGCCAGCACGGGCCGGCGGGCCCGGTCACCGCCGTCGGCGATCTTGACCGCGAGCGCCGTGCCGTCCGGCAGCGCGGCGACCTGGACGGCCTCGAAGCCGTCCTTCGCGAGCAGCCCGGGCACCGCGCGCATGACGGCGGTGACGTCGCGGCGGCTCCCGCCGACCAGCTCCGGGTGGCGGCGGATCCCGTCGGCGACCAGGTGGTCCGGCGTGCCGGGCGCGGCCGTGGCGATCTTCGCGACGGCGGTGGCGAGGCCCCGCAGCGTCGTCGCGAACAGGGGCGCGCCGCAGCCGTCGACGGCGACCCGTTCGATGCCGCGGCCGGTCAGGTCCTCGACGGTGGCGGCGATCGCGCGCTGCAGCGGGTGGGCCGGGTCGAGGTAGCCGTCCGGGCGCCAGCCGTTCAGGTCGCAGGTCGCGAGCATCGCCGCGTGCTTGCCGGAGCAGTTGTGCGCGAGCCGGCCCGGGGCGCGGCCGGCGGCGACCCAGGCGTCGCGCTCGACGGGGTCGTACGGGAAGTCGGCGGGGTTGCCCAGCGCGTCGGGCGAGCGGCCGCCGAGGACGTCGAGAACGGCGTCGAGGTGCATCGGCTCGCCGGAGTGGCTGGCCGCCGCGACGGCGAACCCGGCAGGGGACAGGCGCAGCCCGAGCCGCGCCATCGCCGTGGCCTGCAGGGGTTTCGCGGTCGAGCGCGGGTACATCGCGGCGTCCGGGTCGCCGGCGGCGAAGAGCGTGGTGCCGTCCGGGGCGAGCACGATCGCGGAGCCGTGGTGCACGCCCTCGACCAGGCCGTCGCGCACCAGCTCGACCAGGGGTTCGTGGATCACCGGTCCCCGTTCACGATGCTGGTGAGGGTGGCTTCGACGTGGGTGAGGTGCGCGGTCATGGCGGCGACGGCGGCGCTTTCTTCGCCGCGCTCGATCGCCGCGACGATTTCCCGGTGCTCGACGTTCGACCGCGCGCGCCGGTCGCCGAGCTGGTTGAGGAAGGCGGACTGCCGGGCGAGCGCGTCCCGGATCTCTTCGATCACCTTCCCGAAGACGGGGTTGCCCGAAGCCTGGGCGATGGTGATGTGGAAGAGCGAGTCGAGCGCGACCCAGGCGGTGTTGCCGGTCTCGGCGTCCATCCGCTCGACGAGGTGGCCGAGCAGGTCGAGGTGGTCCTGGTCGCGTCGCAGGGCGGCATAGCCGGCGACGGGGATCTCGACGTGCCGGCGCACCTCGAGGAGATCGCGGGCGGAGTAGGGCCCGAAGGTGGGGTTGTCGGCGGGCCCGGTGGCGGTGACGAAGGTGCCCTTGCCGGTCTTGGACTCGGTCATGCCGAGGGCTTGAAGGCCGCGCAGGGCTTCCCGGACGACCGAGCGGCTGACCTCGAACTCCCTGCTCAGGGCGGCTTCGGAGGGCAGCTTGGCGCCGACGGGGTGGTCACCGCGCTCGATCAGCCGCCGGAGGTGGGCCAGGACGGCTTCCATGGCGCTGATTCGTCGAGGACCGCCTTGTCCGGCTGTCTGGCTGTCGGACAGGTTCATGTCGTCGATGCTCGGCCGGGCGGGAGCCGATGTCAACGAGAGCGGCTGCCGCTGTGGCTCACTTCACCGCCTGCCGCGCGCCCCGTGCGACCGCCCGCGATGTCATGAACGACTCGTTCATGTCGTCCGACGTCATGAACGAGTCGTTCATGACGTTCAGCGAGCCGCTACCCCGCTGCCCGCTGCCGCACAGCCGCGCCGAACCCCACCCCCCGGCGTCCCCGCGTGACCGTCCGGCAGCGGCGCGTACCCGGGCTCACCACCGCCCGAAAAGGGGGGGGCGCGTCGCAGCGGCGGAACACCGCCCGCGAGGAGCAGAATCGACCCGGTGAGCACGTGTCGGGGCCGAGATCGCCACGGGTTAGGGTGAGGGACCCGGGCGCAGCCGGACCCATTCACCTAGGGGAGGTTTTCGCTGGTGTCGAACGATTCCTTCGTCCACCTGCACGTCCACACCGAGTACTCGATGCTCGACGGTGCGGCGAAGATCGCTCCTCTCTTCGCGGAGGCGGCGCGCCTCGGCATGCCCGCGGTCGGCATGACCGACCACGGCAACATGTACGGCGGCGACGAGTTCTACCAGCAGTCGAAGAAGCACGGCCTCAAGCCGATCATCGGCATCGAGGCGTACGTCGCGCCGGAAAGCCGGTTCCACAAGAAGCCGGTCTTCTGGGGACAGTCGAACCAGCGCGGCTCCGACGAGCTGGGCGAGGGCGGCGACGTCTCGGGCGCCGGTGCCTACACCCACATGACGATGCTCGCGCAGAACGCCACCGGCCTGCGGAACCTCTTCAAGCTGTCCTCGCTCGCGAGCATGCAGGGCTACTACCGCAAGCCGCGCATGGACCGCGAGCTGATCTCGGAGAACCACTCCGGGATCATCGCGACGACCGGCTGCCCGTCGGGCGAGGTGCAGACCCGGCTGCGGCTGGGCCAGAAGGAGGCGGCGATCCAGGCCGCGTCCGACTACAAGGACATCTTCGGCGCCGACAACTTCTTCCTCGAGCTGATGGACCACGGCCTGCCGATCGAGCGGTCGGTCCGCGAGGGCCTCCTCGAGGTCGGCCGGCTGCTCGACCTCAAGCCGATCGCCACGAACGATTCGCACTACGTCACCAAGGACCAGGCCGACACGCACTCGGCGCTGCTGTGCGTCCAGGCGGGCAAGACCCTCAACGACCCGACCCGCTTCAAGTTCGACGGCGACGGCTACTACCTCAAAGCCGCCGCCGAGATGCGCGAGTACTGGGACAAGGAGGTGCCCGGCGCCGCCGACAACACGCTGCTGATCGCCGAGCGCGTCGAGTCCTACGAAGACGTCTACGCGCACAAGGACCGGCTGCCGTTCTTCGAGGTGCCGGAGGGCTACGACCAGGGCGGCTGGCTGCGCGAAGAGGTCGCGAAGGGCCTGGCGTGGCGCTTCCCGGGCGGCCCGCCCGAGGGGTACCCCGAGCGGATCGAGAAGGAGCTCGACGTCATCATCGGGAAGGGCTTCCCGGCCTACTTCCTGATCGTCGCCGACCTCATCAGCTACGCCCGCCGCGTCGGCATCCGCGTCGGCCCCGGCCGTGGTTCGGCCGCCGGCTCGCTCGTCGCGTACGTCCTCGGTATCACCAACCTGGACCCGATCCCGCAGAAGCTGCTGTTCGAGCGGTTCCTGAACCCCGAGCGCGTCTCGATGCCCGACATCGACATCGACTTCGACGACCGCCGGCGCGGCGAGATGATCCGGTACGCGACCGACAAGTACGGCTCGGACAAGGTCGCCCAGGTCATCACGTTCGGCACCATTAAAACCAAGGCCGCGATCAAGGACAGTGCGCGGGTTCATTTTGGCCAGCCGGGGTACGCGATCGCGGACAAGATCTCCAAGGCGCTGCCCCCGCCGATCATGGCGAAGGACATCCCGCTCTCGGGCATCGTCGACAACAAGCACGAGCGCTACGGCGAGGCTGCCGAGGTCCGCGCGCTGGTCGAGACCGACGACGAGTGCAAGACGATCTTCGAGACCGCCCGCGGCCTCGAGGGCCTGATCCGCAACGCGGGCGTGCACGCCTGCGCGGTCATCATGTCGTGCGACCCGCTGACCGACGCGATCCCGCTCTGGCAGCGTGACGACGGCTCGATCATCACCGGCTGGGACTACCCGTCGTGCGAGGCCATCGGCCTGCTGAAGATGGACTTCCTGGGCCTGCGGAACCTCACGGTCATCGGCGACGCGATCGACAACATCAAGGCCAACCGCGGGATCGACATCGACCTCGACACCCTGGGCGTCGAGGACCCGGAGACGTACAAGCTGCTCGCCCGCGGCGACACGCTCGGCGTGTTCCAGCTGGACGGCGGGCCCATGCGCGACCTGCTCCGCCGCATGGAGCCCACGGTGTTCGACGACATCGTCGCGGTCGGCGCGCTGTACCGCCCCGGCCCGATGGGCATGAACGCGCACAACGACTACGCCGACCGGAAGAACAACCGGCAGAAGGTCAAGCCGATCCACCCGGAGCTCGACGAGCCGCTGCGGGAGATCCTGGCCGACACCTACGGCCTGATCGTGTACCAAGAGCAGATCATGCACATCGGCCAGAAGGTGGCCGGGTACACGATGGGACGCGCGGACGTGCTGCGCCGCGCGATGGGCAAGAAGAAGAAGGAAGTCCTCGACCTCGAGTACGAGGGCTTCGAGGCCGGGATGAAGGCCAGTGACCTGGTCCCGGGCGGGTTCTCCGCCGAGGCCGTCAAAGCGCTCTGGGACACGATCCTCCCGTTCGCCGGCTACGCGTTCAACAAGAGCCACGCGGCCGCGTACGGCCTGGTCTCCTACTGGACCGCGTACCTCAAGGCGAACTTCACCCCCGAGTACATGGCCGCCCTGCTCACCTCGGTCGGCGACAACAAGGACAAGTCGGCGGTCTACCTGTCCGAGTGCCGCCGCCTCGGCATCAAGGTGCTCCCACCGGACGTCAACGAATCCGCCCTGCGGTTCGCGGCCGTCGGGGACGACATCCGCTTCGGCATGGGTGCGGTCCGCAACGTCGGCGCGAACGTCGTCGAGTCGATCATCAAGACGCGCGCGGAGAAGGGCAAGTACGCCTCCTTCATCGACTTCCTCGACAAGTCCGAGCTCGTGGCCTGCAACAAGCGGGTCATCGAGTCGCTGATCAAGGCGGGCGGGTTCGACTCGCTCGGCCACACGCGGCTGTCGATGATCCAGGTCCACGAAGACGCGGTGGAAGCCGTCGTCCCGCTCAAGCGCCAGGAGGCGATGGGCCAGTTCGACCTGTTCGGCTTCGGTGGTGACGAGGGAGAAGCGGCCCCGTCGTCGTCCCCGCTCGCGCACCTGAAGTTCGGCGACGAGGAGTACCCGCGCAAGCAGCTGCTCGCCTACGAACGCGAGATGCTCGGCCTGTACGTCTCGGCGCACCCGCTGGACGGCGCCGAGCGAATCCTGCGCAAGCACGCCCCGAAGCCGATCGCCGGGATCCTCGCCGATCCGCCGCGGGAGGGTGAGCTCGTCATCTCCGGGCTGATCACGTCGCTCGAGCGGCGGGTCAACAAGAAGGGCGAGCCCTGGGCGATCTGCACGGTCGAAGACATGGACGCCTCGCTCGAGGTGCTCTTCTTCCCGAAGTCGTACGCGCTGTTCGCGAGTGAGCTGATCGAGGACAACGCGGTGCTGGTCAAGGGCCGGGTGAACTGGCGCGAAGACAAGATGTCGATCTTCGGCGGCGGCCTCGCGACGCTGGACCTGTCCGAGGTCGGCACGGGCAACGGCGACGACGAGCCCCCGCTGGTCCTGCTCGCGGCGGCGGAGAAGATCGACCAGTCGGTGGTGAGCGAGCTGCGGTCCACGTTGCTCGCCCACAAGGGTGAAACGATGGTCCACCTCAAGCTGGTGGGGCGGAACCAGACGGTGTTCGCGCTCCACGACTACCCGGTGAAGGTCAGCTCGATGCTGATCGGCGAACTCAAGGGCATCCGGGGTATCACCGCTTCCACATGAGCCCCGGAAAGGCGGGGTCCGCACAGCGCGCGCGGATCCCGCCTTTCGTGTTTGCTGAGTGGGGTATTCCCGGCCCGTGAACACGCGTGAGGTCAGCTCTTCGATGTCGTACGAACCCGATCCCCGGCGCTGGAAGGCGCTCGCCGTGTCGCTCACGGCCGGGTTCATGGGCCTGCTCGACGTCAGCATCGTCAACGTCGCCCTGCCGTCGATGCAGTCCGGCCTGCACGCGAGCAGCGGCGGGATCCGCTGGGTCGTCTCCGGCTACGCGCTGGCGTTCGGGCTGGTCCTGGTCACCGGCGGCCGCCTCGGCGACGCGTTCGGCCGCCGGACCATGTTCCTCGGCGCGCTCGCCGCGTTCGTCATCACCAGCGCACTGGCCGGCGCCGCCCCGAACGAGACGACGCTCGTGCTCGCGCGCCTCGCCCAAGGCGTGGCGGCGGGCATGCTCACCCCGCAGAACACCGGCCTGATCCAGGACCTCTTCCGCGGCCCCGAGCGCGGCCGCGCGTTCGGGATGTTCGGCGCCGTCGTCGGGATCTCGACGGCGGTCGGCCCGATCCTCGGCGGCGTGATCCTCGCGGTCTTCGGCGCCCAGGACGGTTGGCGCTGGGTCTTCTACGTCAACGTGCCGATCGGCGTCCTCGCGTTCGCGCTGGCCCTGCGGCTGCTGCCGCGCAGCGAGAAGAAACAGTTCCGGGTGCGGTCGGAGATCGACTTCCTCGGCATCGCGCTGCTCGCGATCGCCGTGCTCGGCGTGCTGCTCCCGGTCATCGAAGCCGACGGCGACGGCTTCGCGCGGTTGTGGTGGATGTTCGTCGTCGCGCTGGTGGCCGGGTTCGCGTTCGTGCGCTGGGAGCGGGCGGTGGTCCGGCGCGACCGGACGCCGCTGCTCGACACCCGGCTGTTCACCGGCACGCCCGGGTACGCCGCCGGCGCCGCGGTCGGCGCCCTCTACTTCTGCGGGTTCGCCGGGATCTGGCTGGTCTTCGCCATGTTCTTCCAGCAGGGCCTCGGCTACACGCCGCTGGAGTCCGGGCTGTCGGTGACGCCGTTCGCCCTCGGCTCGGCGGTGTCCGCGGCCGTCGCCGGGCGGCTCGTGCCGACCTACGGCCGGCGGCTGACCGTCGCCGGGCTGGCCATGGTCGTGCTGGGCCTGCTCGCCGTCGCGCTGCTCGCCGAATTCGTCCCGCCGTCGGCGTCCGGGTGGGCGTTCGCGCTGCCGCTGCTGTTCGCGGGCGTGGGCGGCGGCATGGTGATCTCGCCGAACACGACGTTGACGCTGGAGTGCGTGCCGGTCCGGATGGCCGGGGTCGCGGGCGGCGCGCTGCAGACCGGCCAGCGGATCGGCACCGCGATCGGCACCGCCGTGCTCGCGTCGGTGTTCGGCGTCGTCGTCGGCGCGGGGACGGACTACCCGCTCGCGCTCACCGTCGCGCTGTGCTGCGCGGCCGGGCTGACGTGCACCGCGCTGGCCCTCGCGATCGCCGAACTCCGGGCGCGGCGCCACCGTGCGCAATCTTCCGAGGACGAACGCGAGGCCCGGAAGGCCGAGACGTCCGCCGCGGACGTCCACCGGGGCTGAGACACTACTTTCCGCAGATTCGCGATGCTCCATCCGAGTGACGAGCACGGAAAGACACTGGTGCTACACAGAGCAACCGGGTAGATCTTATGGAGCCTTCACTGCGCGGCTTCGGCTACCGACAGTGGCAATCGGTCGGCCACCCGGGGATGGGGTGACCGGCACGAGCGATCGAGGCGTCCGGAGTTCGAGGGAATGGACACACTCGGTCACCTTCCGTCCTATGAGTGTCGGCGTCCGCGGGGGACCGTCCGGCATTCGCGGAAGGGATGCCCATCGGCGGCCGCCGACGCGTGACGGCGGCGGGCGGGCCCGGGTGAGGGGGAACCGGGCCCGCCCGTTCTTCGTGTCGTGCTTCCGCCGGGCTCGTGATCATGTTGGGATGACCGCGTCCGACAGGCACGAGCGCAGGAGCTTCGATGACCGAGCAGCCGCCGCGGCCGGGGAGCGGGATCCGGGTCTGGTACCGGCCGATGCGCTCGCGCGACCGCAGCGAGCACCACCGCGTCGCGACGCCGCTGGAACTGCTGTTCGACCTCTGCTTCGTGGTCGCCGTCGGCCAGGCCGGGGCGTCACTGCACCACGCGCTGGCCGAGGGCCACGCCGCTCACGGCGTCTCGTCGTTCGCCATGGTGTTCTTCGCGATCTGGTGGGGCTGGCTGAACTTCAGCTGGTTCGCCTCGGCGTTCGACACCGACGACGTCCCGTACCGGCTGGCCACGCTCGTGCAGATCGCCGGCGGGCTGACCGTCGCGGCCTCGGTGTCGAGCGCGTTCGAAGGCGACTTCCGGCTGACGATCGTCGGCTACGTCCAGATGCGGCTGGCGATGGTCTTCCAGTGGCTGCGGGCCGCGCGGTCGGACCCGGGGTGCCGGCCCACCGCGCTGCGCTACGCCGCCGGGATCGCGGTGGCCCAGGTGCTGTGGATCTCCTACCAGTGGCTGCCGCACGGACTGCGGGTGGCCGCGTTCGTCGTGTTCGTGGTGCTGGAGATGGCCGTCCCGATCTGGGCGGAGCGCCGGCACGGGACCACGTGGCACCCGCACCACATCGCCGAGCGGTACGGCCTGTTCACCCTGATCGTCCTCGGCGAAGTGATCCTCGGTGCGACGAACGCGATCAAGGAGGGCGCCGCGGAGCCGGGGCACGTCGGTGCGCTGATCTCGCTGGCCGCGGCCGGCCTGGTGCTCGTCTTCTCCATGTGGTGGCTGTACTTCGACCGGCCGGGGCACGCGCGGCTGGTGCGCCGGCCGACCATGTTCACGTCGATGAGCTGGGGGTACGGCCACTACTTCATCTTCGCGTCCGCCGCGGCGGTGGGGGCGGGGCTCGAGGTGGCGGTCGCCTACGACACGGGGACGCTGCCCGGGCTCGGCGGCGTGGCCGCCGCGCTGCCGACCACGTTGCCGGTCGCGGTCTTCCTGCTGAGCGTGTGGCTGCTGCACATCGGCCCGACCAACGAATGCCGCCCGATCGCCATCGGCTTCCCGGTGACGGCGGTGCTCGTCGTCGCCGCGTCGTTCACTCCGGCGCCGATCCACGTCGCGGCGGTGCTGACGGCCGCGCTCGTCGCCCTGTCGGTCGTCGCGACCCACGGGCAGCCGCAGTCGTAGCTTTTCGGTGGATCGACGCAGGTCAGCGGCCTGGCGCGAAGAAAGGGGACCCCCCTGTGCGAGGCCGTTCCGGGGCATGTAAAGTTCTCCAAGTCGCCAGGGAAACCGGGCGGCCGCCGGGGCCACGAACCAAGCTCCCACGAACGTGGTAGAGTGGGTGGTCCTGAACCGAGGTGGTAGCCTCGGAACAACAAAGCTTGAAACAAACGCTGAGGATAAGGCCGTGAAAGCGGCGCGATCCTAGGTGTGTTGCTTGAGAACTCAACAGTGTGCTAGTGAACTAAGCCAGTAGAGCTTATATAACCTCGTAAGAGGTTCCTTTGAGAATGATTGAGTACATAGTCTCGATCGAACTGTTCATTGTTGGAGAG
>JAEBEK010000003.1:0-853691 GCA_049998055.1 Amycolatopsis sp. cmx-4-37
GGGATCAGGCGCGATTGCGCAGCGGGCACGGCTCTCTCACACGATCCTGGGACCTAGCCAATCACATGATCGACGAGGGCCGTGCCCACCCTGCATCCAGGCCAAAAGACTTTGCCGGAGCCCTGCCCTTCCCTGGGGGGCGTCCCCTTGGCCAGTCTATCGGCGGCCACCGGCAAAACCCGGCGTCCGGGGTGCCGGGCCGTCGAGTTGTCCACAACCCGGGAGGCTGTGGACAAGCAACCGGGCCAGCCTCTGCGCGGGTGAGTGGTCTCGGCGGTGACCGCGGCTCGGATCGGCTTTATCGCGAAAGCAGGATTCGTCGTCCGTCACCGAAGAACGCCGCGTAGGGCCGGAGCAAACCGAGCCGCACCAGCAGCGCCCGTGTGTGCGAGCCAGCGGCCGAGCAACCAGTGGAGCGCGAAGGCGACGAAGACGAACGGGAGGAAACCCACCGGCTCGGCCGACGGCAGCCCGAGCCGGATGGCGAACGTGAACCAGCCGAAAAGCACCACGAGGGGGACCAACCCGGCTGAAGACGGTCCGCCGCACGCCCCACGGCGGGCGCCGGTCGTCAGGGCGCCGGTGTCGCACCCCGTCGAGTGGACTCCGATCCGGCTAGGATCGGCTGTGTTCTCGATCACCGCCATCCACCACTGGCTGGAGCGAGCATGACTGAAGCTGCTGGGGACGCCTACGACCTCGTGATCATCGGCGCGGGCCCGACCGGCCTCTTCGCCGCCTACTACGCCGGGTTCCGCGGCCTGTCCATGGCGGTGGTCGACTCGCTGCCCGAGCCCGGCGGCCAGGTCACGGCGATGTACCCCGAGAAGATGATCTACGACGTCGGCGGGTTCGCCGAGGTCCGCGGGCGCGATCTCGTCGACGGCCTGGTGAGGCAGGCCGCGCCGTTCAAGCCGAAGTACCTGCTCGGGCGCAAGGCCGAGAAGCTGGAGAGCCAGGCCGACGGGGTCGAGCTGACCCTCGACGGCGGGGAAACCCTCAGGGCGAAAGCCGTCCTCGTCACCGCGGGCATCGGCGAGTTCACCCCGCGCCCGCTGCCCGCCGGCGACGGCTGGCTCGGCCGCGGCATGGTCCACTTCGTCCCGTCGCTGCGGGTGCACGCCGGGCAGCACGTCGTGGTCGTCGGCGGCGGCGACTCGGCCTTCGACTGGATCCTCGCCCTGCACCCGGTCGCGGCGAGCGTGACGCTCGTGCACCGCCGCGCCAAGTTCCGCGCGGCCGAGTCGATCGTCCGGCAGGTGCGCGAGCTCGGCACCCGGATCATCACCGACGCCGAGGTCACCCGGTTCGTCGAGAACGAGAGCGGCGCGCTCGAAGCCGTCGACGTCTCGATCAAGGGCGCCGGAGACGAGCGGCTGCCGGCCAACGCCGTCGTCGCGGCGCTCGGGTTCACCGCCGACCTCGGCCCGATCGAGAGCTGGGGACTGGAGATCTCCCACCGCGCCATCGCGGTCGACTCGACGATGGCGACGGCGCGCGAGCGCGTCTACGCCGCCGGCGACGTCGCCGCGTACCCGGGGAAGGTCAAGCTGATCGCGACCGGCTTCGGCGAGGCCGCGACGGCCGTCAACAACATCGCCGTCGCGCTCGACCCGGACGCGCACCTGTTCCCGGGCCACTCCAGCAACGCCGAGTAGGTCAGGCCTTCGTCTTCTCCGCGATCCACGGCGCGTACGCGACGACGGACGTGTAGATCGACGGCGCCGACGCGCACTGCGGGTCGTTGTTGCCCGGCCGGCTGGTGACGCCGACGAGCAGCCAGTGGTCGCCGTCCCGCACGATCTCCGGGCCGCCGGAATCGCCGAAGCACGCTCCGGCCGTGCCGCCGGGGTTGTCCGTGCACAGCTCGGCCGTGCCGTCGAACGCCGCCGTGCACTTCGCGCCCTCGACGATGTGCGTGTCCAGCTGCTGCAGCGTCGTGGGGAGCTGGCCGCAGTTCACCTTCGGGCAGGTCTGGCCCCACCCGAGGATGCGGGTGGGGGTGCCCGGCGCCGCGGCCGTGGCCGGCGCGATCGGGGCTGCCCGGACCGGGGCCGCCAGCCGCAGCAGCGCGATGTCGCCCGCCGGGCTCTGCGTGTTGAAGGCCGGGTTCACGACGATGCCGGCGACCTGGGCGACTTCGCCGCCTTGGCCGACCTCGGCCGTCCCCGCCCGCACCGTGATGCCGGGCGGGGTCTTGTCGAACGCGCAGTGCGCGGCCGTGACCACCCACGCCGGGGCGATCAGCGCGCCGGCGCAGAACAGCTTGCCGGTCGAGGAGTGCAGCGACACCGCGAACGGGTACGGCTGGTCGGCGTCGGCGCCCCCGACGATCACGGGTTCGGCCGACGCGGTGGCGGGGACCAGGGCGAACACCAGGACCAGCAGGACCAGTAGTCGCCGGGGCACGGATCTCCTTACGGCAGCGGGGGAACGACGTCGTCGTCGGGCGCGTCGAGGTTGCCGTCGAAGTTGATCGACGAGTACGCCCGCAGCTTGTTCAGCCGGTGGTAGCCGTCGATCATTCTGACGGTCCCCGACTTGGACCGCATCACGATGGACTGCGTCGTCGCGCCGCCCTCGCGGTAGTGGACGCCGCGCAGCAGGTCGCCGTCGGTGACGCCGGTGGCGCAGAAGAAGACGTTGTCGCCGGTCACGAGGTCGTCGTTCAGCAGGACGCGGTCGAGGTCGTGCCCGGCGGCGATGGCCTTCTCGCGCTCGGCGTCGTCCTTCGGCCACAGGCGGCCCTGCAGCTCGCCGCCGAGGCACTTCATCGCGCAGGCGGCGATGATGCCCTCCGGCGTCCCGCCGATGCCGATCAGCATGTCGACGCCGGTGGTCGGGCGGGCTGCGGCGATCGCGCCCGCCACGTCGCCGTCGGAGATGAACCGGATCCGCGCGCCGGCGTCGCGGATCTCCTTGATGATCTGCTCGTGCCGCGGGCGGTCCAGGACGCAGACGGTGACGTCGCCGACGCTGCTGTTCTTCGCCTTGGCGACGCGCCGGATGTTCTCCGCGATCGGCGCGCCGAGCTCGACCTTGCCCGCCGCCTCCGGCCCGACGGCCAGCTTCTCCATGTAGAACACCGCGGACGGGTCGAACATCGCGCCGCGCTCGGCGACCGCCAGCACCGCGAGGGCGTTCGGCATGCCCTTGGCCATCAGCGTCGTGCCGTCGACCGGGTCGACCGCGACGTCGCAGTCGGGCCCGTCGCCGTTGCCGACCTCCTCGCCGTTGAACAGCATGGGCGCTTCGTCCTTCTCGCCCTCGCCGATCACCACGACCCCGCGCATCGACACCGTCGACACCAGCTGGCGCATCGCGTCGACGGCCGCGCCGTCCCCGCCGATCTTGTCGCCGCGGCCGACCCAGCGGCCGGCGGCCATCGCGGCGGCTTCGGTCACCCGGACCAGTTCCATCGCGAGGTTGCGGTCGGGCGCTTCACGACGACTCTCTGCGGCGGACATCCGTGCCTCCCGGATCGTGGAACTGGCGGGTCAACAGTCTGTCAGATCCCTGTCCGATTTCCCGATGCCGAAGACATGGCAAACGTCACTGGCTGTCGCCGGTTTCGTCCTCTGACGACTCCACCGACGCCAGCGCAGCTTCGATGCGCTCGCGCGCGCCTTCGAGGTGGCGCTCACAGACCTTCGCGAGCTTCTCGCCCTTTTCCCACAACGCGAGCGATTGCTCGAGGGACAAGCCCCCGGCTTCGAGCTCGCGGACGACCTCGACGAGGCGGTCGCGGGCCTGCTCGTAGCCGAGTTCCTCGCTGGCTGCTTCGCTCACGCTGGACGTTCTCCGACCTTCCGGGATGGGGTGCTGGCGCACACTACCGCGCTCGCCATCGCGTGGTCGTACCCGACGAACGCCAGCGCGAACTCCTGCCCGTCACCCTCCGCGATCGCCTCTTCGAGGTTCTCCTGCGCGCCCGCCACGCGCTTGCGGTGCCCCGCGCCCTCGGCGAACCACCACCGCGAACCGACCTGCGTCGAGGTCGCCTCGGACAGCCGCCGCAGCTGCGGCCCCAGCTCGCGGCGGGCGGGGCCGCCGCAGCCGGCGAGCAGCGCCGTCCAGCACTCGGCGGCCGCCCGGTCGGTGCGCATCGCCTGGTCCAGCAGCGGAAGCGAGCCCGAGCGCCGGGCCGCGTCCATGGTGAGCGGGAGGAACGTCGCCGCCTTCAGCGTCACCCCTGGGCTCCTTCCGCCACCGCGCCGATCGCGCCGTCACCCACCCGCACGCGCAGCTGGGCACCGGCCTCGACTTCGGAGACGGAGCGGAGTACCTGGAGGTTGCCTTCGGAGTCGAGGAACTGCACGACCGAGTAGCCGCGCGCCAGCGTCGCGGCCGGGCCGAGCGCGGTCAGCCGGGCCCGCGAGCTCGCGAGTTCGGCCTGGTCCTTGGCGAGCAGCGTCAGCATGGCGCGGCGCGCGCGTTCGCGGTGGACGTCGACGTCGTCCTGGCGCCGCTGGACCGGGCCGAGCGGGTCGGCCAGCGACGGGCGGCTGCGCAGCTGGGTCAGCAGGCGCGCCTGCGTGTCGACCCAGCCGTGGAGGGCGCGGCGCCCGCGGTCGCGCATCTGGCGGACGCGTTCGGTCTCCTCGCGGAGGTCGGGCACGATCCGCTTGCCGGCGTCGGTCGGCGTCGAACAGCGCAGGTCGGCGACGTAGTCGAGCAGGGGGGTGTCCGGTTCGTGCCCGATGGCGCTGACCACCGGCGTGCCCGCGGCCGAGACCGCGCGGCACAGCGCCTCGTCGGAGAACGGCAGCAGATCCTCGACGCTGCCCCCGCCGCGGGCGATGACGATGACGTCGATGTCGGGGTCGGCGTCGAAGATCCGCAGCGCGCGCATGACCTGCGGCACTGCCTGCGAGCCCTGCACGGCGGTGTTGAGCACCTTGATCCGGACGTGCGGCCACCGCCCTTGCGCGTTGGCCAGGACGTCCCGCTCGGCGGCCGACGCGCGGCCGGTGATCAGCCCGACGCCCCGGGGCAGGAACGGGATCGGCCGCTTGCGCTGCGCCGAGAAGAGGCCTTCGGCGGTCAGCAGCTTCTTGAGGCGCTCGATCCGGGCCAGCAGCTCACCGATGCCGACCGCGCGGATCTGGTCGGCGCGCAGGCTGATCGTGCCGCGGCCGAAGAAGAACGACGGCTTCGCGTGCACGACCACGCTCGCGCCCTCGCGCAGCGGCGGTTCCATCTCGCGGATCAGCCAGTTGGGGCAGGTCACCGACATCGAGACGTCCGCCGACGGGTCGCGCAGCGTCAGGAACGCGGTCTGCGTGTTCGGCCGCGAGTTGACCTGCGTGACCTGGCCTTCGACCCAGACGCTGCCGAGCCGGTGGATCCAGTCGCCGATCTTGCGCGCGACTGTGCGGACCGGCCAGGGCTTCTCGGCGGTGCTCGCTTCGGTCTCGGTCACCGGCCGTCCGCGCCGTCTTCCTCGCCGGTGTCCTCGGCCTGCTCGGCCTTGCGCGCGTTGGCGATCCGGCGGGACAGCATCCCGGTGAAGGACGAGCGATCGGCGTGCGCGCGCTCGTAGTCGAGGATCGTCTCGAGCTGGGGGATCGAGAACTGGCGCAAGCGGGCCCGCAGCTGCGGGAGGGTGAGCTGGTCGTAGCCGGTCAGCCCGGCCGGCCCTTCGTACCCGCCGGCGCTGGTCCGGGGCGTGTCGCTCTTGGTCTTCTTGTCGATCTTGGGGGTGCCCGGCTTCGGCTTGTTCTCGGCTTCCGGGGCGTCGTTCTCGCCGTCGGCGTGGTCCTCGGCGAGCGCGCGCTCCTCCTCGGCCCACGGATCACCCAGCTCCGCTTCGAGTTCGGCCGCTGACGGAATGTGACCGTTGATTTCCGAACGGGGCTCGGGCACGTCGGCGACCTGGGTGAGGTTCGGCCGCGTGGGCGGGACGTCGGCGAGGTCCTCGTCGAAGGTCGCCCAGCTGGGGGCGTCCTCGACGGGGCGGAGGCTGGAGAGGGCGTTGTCGCCCTTGATCGCCAGCTCGGTGACGTGCTGCTGGACACGCATGGAGGCCTGCAGCACCTGGCTGACCACGGTCACCGGGAGCCCGGCGAGCTGCCGGGGAAGCTCGCGAACCCGCTCGGCGGTGGAGACGGCGAGGCCCGCGGCGACCCGGAGGGGGAGCGGGAATGGCTTCATGTCGTCCAGCCTGCCGCATATCGGCCATCCTGCCCAACCGAACGGGTGGGTTTGGGCGCGTTGCGTGACCCCGCGCACAGCACGGTAGGGGGACGAAGCTCACCCGAAAGGGACTTCGAGTTCGTCTCGGGGCTGCCCGTACGCTGGTGGCATGAGTTCAGCGAGTCCCGGAATCGAGCCCGCGGGTACCCCGACGATCACCGGCACCGCTTCCGGCAAGCGCGTGCTGCTCGCCAAACCCCGTGGTTACTGCGCCGGCGTGGACCGCGCGGTGATCGCCGTCGAGAAGGCCCTCGAGGTCTACGGCGCCCCGGTGTACGTCCGCAAGGAGATCGTCCACAACCGGCACGTGGTCGACACGCTGCGCGAGCGCGGCGCGATCTTCGTCGACGAGACGTCCGAGGTGCCCGAGGGCGCGCTGGTGGTGTTTTCGGCCCACGGCGTCTCACCGATGGTCCACGCGGAGGCGGCGGACCGGAACCTGCGCACGATCGACGCGACCTGCCCCCTGGTGACGAAGGTGCACAAGGAGGTCAACAGGTTCGCCAAGGACGACTACGACATCCTGCTGATCGGCCACGAAGGCCACGAAGAGGTCGAGGGCACGGCCGGCGAGGCGCCGGACAAGGTCCAGCTGGTCGACAAGGCGGAGGACGTCGACAAGGTCGAGGTCCGCGACCCGTCGAAGGTGATCTGGCTGTCCCAGACGACGCTGTCGGTCGACGAGACGATGGAGCGCGTCGACCAGCTCCGCGAGCGCTTCCCGGGCTTGGCGGACCCGCCCAGCGACGACATCTGTTACGCGACGACGAACCGCCAGGTCGCGGTCAAGGCGATGGCGGCGGAGTGCGACCTGGTCCTGGTGGTCGGGTCGACGAACTCGTCCAACTCGAAGCGCCTGGTCGAGGTGGCCCTGAAGGCGGGGGCCCGGGCGTCGTACCTGGTCGACTTCGCGCACGAGGTCGACGAGGCGTGGTTGTCCGGCGTGACGACGGTCGGCGTGACGTCGGGGGCGTCGGTGCCGGACGAGCTGGTGATGGAGCTGCTGGCGTGGCTGGCCGAGCGGGGTTATGGCGACGTCGACGAGGTGACCACGGCGAACGAGAAGATCACCTTTGCGCCGCCGAAGGAGCTGCGGAAGGTCTGAGATCGTAGGTCGGTTCGGCGGCGGGTCGCGGGTGCGGCTCGCCACCGAAGTGCTTTACGGGGCGGAGCGAGTTCGGTCTCTGTTCACGCGAGTTCGGTCTTCGGCACGCGCGGCAGCGAAAAGGCGGTCACCTTCGGTGGAAGGTGACCGCCTTTTCGCTGGTCGTCAGCGCTCTTCGTCGTCCCATGGGCGGTTTCGGCGCGGTGGGGTGCTCCGGCCGCCGGAGGTCCGGCGGGGCGGGGGCGTGTCGCGGCCGTCTTCCGCGGGTGGGCGGGGGCGGCGCCGGGGGGCATCGCCGCCGCTGCTGCTGCGGCGCGGCTCGCTGTCCGCGGGTGGGGGCGTGCGACGGCCGGCCGGCGGCGGGGGCTTGCGTGCGCCGCGGTCGCGTTCGCGTTCGGCCGGGGCGCTGGTGCGCGGGGTGCGGCGTTCGCCCTCCGCGGGCGGACGTGGGCGGCGCGGCGGTTCGCCGTCCCGGCCACGCCGGGCTTCCTGGGGCAGCGGCGTCTGGCCGGTGCGGTTCGACCCGGGCGGCCGCGGACGGCCACCCGCCGACGTCGCCGCGGCGCGCGTCGACGGCTTCTCGTCGTCTTCGTCGTCCCGGCGGGCGGCCTTGCCCTTTTTCGGGGCGTCCGGGTCGCGCTCGCGGAAGATCCGGACGAACCCGATCAGCAGCGTGATGCCGGTCGTGATCGCCATGGTCGGGAAGCCGTTGATCAGCGGAGTGCCGATGTTCAGGGCCTTGGACAGCATGTCGTCGCCCTGGGACCCCGAGGTCAGCAGGATCACGCCGGGCACGGTCACGGCCAGCACGAGCGGCGGCATCACCATCGGCCCGAACAGGCCCCGGCGCCGCACCGCGCAGACCGCGATGACGGCCCCGGCGATGTAGCAGACCGTGAAGATCAGCGGGATGTTGCCCTGGCTCGGCTTGCCGATGAGGGCGCCCACGACCGCCAGGCCGAAGCCCACCAAGACCGCGGCCCACCACGGCAGCCCGCGCCTCGAACCGACGACAGGACGCTCGTCCCACGGCACGGGGACGTCGTCGGCATCTGGATCGCTCTGGCGATCGCGAATCGCGGTCACAGCACAACACCGTATCTCGTGGTTGTGAAGATCTTGCCAGCACCGCCGCCGACATGGGTGTTCCGCCCCCCGGCGGCGTGGCCCGAGGGGTCTCGCCGGGTGCTGCTGTGGTGTGGTCCAGTCCTCTGGGAGCGCTGCCGGTTCGTCCCCTTTCCGGCGTGGTGGTTCGCGGGTAGTCGCAGGTGGGAGGCTTGCGTGGTTCTCCTGCCGGGTGCGGCGGGCCGGTCGCCCGGGGGTTCCGGATCCGGCGGTCGCACCGCGCACCGGAGTCGGCGACGGTGCCCAGTTCGACTTACCGGGCGCCTCCGGCGAGTGAGTATGTGAGCCCGGTCGGGCAACAGCCCCCGACCGTCGCCCGGGTACTGCCGTGACCGCCCGCACGTCCCGCCGCGACACCGCACCCGCGCGCCGCCGCCCAGCCGGAACCGCTCAGCTAGCCGCCAGTTCGTCCCCCTTCCGCACCTGGGGAACCGGCGACGGACTGCCCGCCGCGTCCGTCAGTGGTGCCACCGTCGCCCGGAACGTCTCCAGTGCCTCCAGCTCCCGCCGTCGCGCCGACAGGAACCGCTGCAGGTGCGTGCTCGACAGGTTCAGCGCCTCCACCGCGCCGCCCGCTGCCCGGTGCGCGGCCGCCGCGCCGGCTCGGACCTGCTCGACGTCGGCTTCCAGGGTCCGGTCGCTCGCCGCGAACAGCGCCGCCGAGGCCAGCACCCCGAACCCGGTCGGCCCGCACAGGAACACCCGCCGGTCGATCAGCCAGCGCAGCAGTTCCGGGTCGGTGTCCAAGGCCGCGACCACGGCGGCGTCGGACGGGACGAACATGATCGTCCCGTAGATCGCGTCGGCCCAGCGCTGGTAGCCCTTGCCCGCCAGTTCGGCCGCCCGGGAGCGGACCTGCCGGACGTGCGCGCGCAACGCGTCCATCCGCTCGTCCGGGTCGTTCGTCTCCACCGCCTCGGCCCAGATCGCCATGCTCGCCTTCGCGTCCACCGGCACCGTGCGGTCGCCGCCCACCCGCAGCACCATGTCCGGTTTCGCCGAGCCGCCGCCGCCGACGTCCGTCTGCAGGGTGAAGTGCAGGTTCTCGCGCAGCCCCAGCGCGCGCGCCGTCTCCACCAGCACCTGCTCGCCCAGCTCGCCGCGCCCGCTGATCGAGGCGAACGCGACCTCGTAGCGGCGCAACGCCAGCTGCTGCTGGTCCGACTTCGCCCGCTCGGCCGCCACCTGCCGGGCCGCCGCGTCCGCCCGGCGCATCCCGTCGTTGTAGAGCCGCCACAGCACCGCGACGGCGAACAGCAGCAGGACCGCGAGCACGATCGCCGCGGTGGTCAGCACTGTCGCCACGTCCGTCTCCTCCCTCCGGGCCGCCCGGTTCGGACCGTGCGGACATCATGGCGGACGGCACCGACAAAAACCGCAGCCGAACCGTCGCTCTGGGTAGCTGACCTGCGAACAAAAAGAAATCTCGCGGGGCGTGTCCGATCCGGGCGCCGTGCTCCGACCCCCCTCGGGGGTTCCCCGAAGAGAGAACGGAGCACGCCATGACGTTCCCACTCGTCGGCGTCGGCCTGCCGATCATCGAACCGCTGGCCGGCCCGAGCGCGATCCGGCGGATCGCGCTCGCCGCCGACCGGTTCGGCTTCCACAGCGTCGGTACGCACGACCGGCTCCTCGTGCCCGCGACGCCCGGCCGGCGCAACGACGCCGGCCTGCCCGCGCACGCGGCCTTCGACGCGCTGGAGACGCTGACCTGGGTCGCGGCCGTGACCGAGCACGTCCGCCTCGTCCCGGGCGTCGTCAACGCGCTGTTCCAGCCGCCCGTGCTGCTCGCCAGACGACTCGCGACGCTCGACCGGCTCTCGGGCGGCCGTGCCGTCGCCGGCCTCGGCCAGGGCTGGCTGCCGGAGGAGTTCGCGGTGAGCGGCGTGCCGCTGGCGCGCCGGGGCCGCGGCTTCGAGGAGTACCTGGAGGTCCTGC
The DNA here is from genome assembly GCA_049998055.1 of Amycolatopsis sp. cmx-4-37. Lineage (GTDB taxonomy): Bacteria > Actinomycetota > Actinomycetes > Mycobacteriales > Pseudonocardiaceae > Amycolatopsis. Next base: position 10,364 of record JAEBEK010000003.1, read on the forward strand.
GCGCCTGCTGGGCGCCGGGTCCGGTCGAGCACGACGGCCCGCGCTACCCGGTCGCGCGGGCGCTCATCGGACCCAAGCCCGAGCGGCCCCTGCCGATCCTGCTCGGCGCCGTCGCACCCGAAGCCGTCGAGCGTGCCGCGCGGCTCGCCGACGGCCTGATCATCGCCTTCCTTTCCTGGGAGAGCACGGAAGAGCGGCTGCGGATCTACCGCGACGCGGGCGGAGACGGCCGGATCGTGCTGCGCGCGGGGCCGCCCGGGACGGCGTTCCTCGAGCCGACGATCGTCAAGGACCTCGGCCGGGCGGCGGACCTCGGCGTCACCGAGGTGATCTGGGACCTCACCATCGCGGGCCTCGGCGTGGACGGCCAGCTGGCGGCGTTCGAGGACCTCGCCTTCGAACTGGGCACCTGCTAGTGTTCGTACACACGTTCGAGTGAGTCCGCGGCGAGTCTCCGCGGTTTCGTCGGGGCCGGGTCGTACCTTGGCCCCGTGAGATTCCTGCACACCTCCGACTGGCACGTCGGCCGCACGTTCCACGGCGCCGACCTGCTCGCGGAACAGGAAGCGGTGCTCGGGCACCTCGCCGACCTCGTGGCCGGCGAGGCGATCGACGCCGTCCTGGTGGCAGGCGACGTCTACGACCGCGCGGTGCCGTCGGCCGAGGCCGTCCGGGTGGCCACCGCGGCGGTCGCGCGGATCCGCGCCGCCGGCGCGCAACTGGTCGTCACGCCCGGGAACCACGACTCCGCGCCGCGGCTCGGCGCGTTCGCCGAGTTCGCCGCGGCGGGCGGGCTGCACCTGCGCACCACCGTCGGCGGGCTGGCCGAGCCGGTGCTCCTGCCGGACGGCGACGGCCCGGTCGCGGTCTACGGAATCCCTTACCTGGAGCCGGAACCGGCGCGCCACGCGCTGGGCGTGCCGGAGGCGCGCGGCCACACCGGCGTGCTCACCGAGGCCATGCGGCGGATCCGCGCGGACCTCGGAACCCGGCCGGGCGTCCGGTCGGTCGTGCTGGCGCACGCGTTCGTCACCGGCGGCGAGCCGACCGGGTCCGAGCGCACGATCGCGGTCGGCGGGGTCGAGCAGGTCCCCGGCTCGGTCTTCGACGGCGTCGACTACGTCGCCCTCGGCCACCTCCACGGTCCGCAGACGCTCGCCGAGCACCTGCGGTACTCCGGCAGTCCGCTGGCGTACTCGTTTTCCGAGGCGCGGCAACGCAAATCGGTCTGGCTGGTCGAGCTGGGCGAAAGCGGGCTCGCCGAGGTCCGCCGCCACGAACTGCCCGTCCCGCGAAAGCTGGCCACCCTCCGCGGCCGGCTCGACGACCTGCTCGCGGACCCGGCGCACGACGAGGTCCTCGACCACTTCCTGTCGGTCGCGGTCACCGACCCGGTCCGCCCGGTGGACGCGATGCGGCGGCTGCGCGGGCGGTTCCCCCACGCGGTGCACCTGGAGTGGGAACCCGAAGGCGGCCACCACGGCGCCCCGCTGCGGTACTCCGACGCCGTGCGCGGCCGGTCGGACATCGAGATCTCGCGCGGCTTCCTCGACGACTGCCGCGGCGCCCCGCCGACGGAGAGCGAAGAAAAGCTCCTCTTCCACGCCCTCGAAGCGGCCGACCGGGGGGCGCTCGCGAAATGAGGCTGCACAGGCTGGCGGTCGAAGCCTTCGGGCCGTACTGCGCACGCGAAGTGGTCGACTTCGACGTGCTCGGCGCCGACGGTCTCTTCCTCCTGCACGGGGAAACCGGTGCGGGCAAGACCACGCTGCTCGACGCGATCGCGTTCGCGCTGTTCGGCGTGGTTCCGGGCGCCCGCAACGAGGCCAAGCGGCTGCGCTGCGACCTGGCCGAGCCCGACCAGGTCACCGAGGTCGCGCTGGAGCTCACCGTCCAGGGCCACCGGTTGAAGATCGTCCGCAACCCGGAGTACCAGCGGCCGAAGCGGCGTGGCGAAGGCACGACCACCCAGCAGGCGCGGGTGTCGCTGAGCTGGGTCGGCACCGCGCCGGCCGGGCTGGCGCCGGAGGGCCTGATCCGGATCGAGGAGGTCGCGCGCACCGTCGAGCGGCTGCTCGGGATGACCGCGGCCCAGTTCTTCCAGGTCGTGCTGCTGCCGCAGGGCGAGTTCGCCCGGTTCCTGCGGTCGGACACCGCCGAGCGCGAGAAGCTCCTCGAAAGGCTGTTCGGCACCGAGCGCTTCGCCGACGTCGAACGCTGGTTCGCCGACCTGCGGGCCGAGCGCGGCCGGGAACTCGAGCAGCAGCAAGGGAAAGTGCGGGAGCTGCTGGCGCGCTACGCGCAGGAGGCCCAGCAGGACCCGCCCGAGGAGGACGTGGCGGAGTGGGTCGGCGCCGTGCTGGCGGCGTCCGCCGAACGCGCCGGGCAGGTCACGGCCGAGGAGGAACGCACGCGCGCGGCGGCCCGGCGCGCGGATGTCCACCTGCAGGAGGAACGCGCCGGGGCGGAGAAGATCCGCCGGGTCCGCACCGCGCACCTGCGGCTCGTCGAGATCACCGAGCAGGCGCCGCAGCGCGCCGAGTGGGCCCAGGAGGTCGCGGCCGCGCGGCGGGCCGCCGGGGTCGCGGTCGAGGCCGACCTGCTCGATCGGCGCGCCGCGGAACTGGCCGAAGCCGAGCAGGCGGAGAAGGCCTGCGGCGCGGAGCTGCGGGAGTTCGGCACCCGCGCCACCGGCGACCTCAAAGCGCGGGCGGCGACCGCGCGGGAAGAAGCCGGCGCTGTCGCGGAGCTCGTCGCCGAGGCCGAGCAGCAGGAGCTCGACGGCATGCGGCGGGACGACCGGAAGCTGGCCGCTGTCACGGCCGGGCAGCGGGTCGAAGAGCTGACCACCGAGCTGGCCGCGATCCCCGGTCAGCTGGCCAAACTGCGCGCGGACGCGGTCAAAGCGGCCGAAGCCGAGGCGAAGCTCGACGGCGCACGCGCCCGGGTGGACGAGCTGAGGGCCTTCGCGCGCGATGCGGCGGAACTCCCTGAAGCGCAGGCGAAAGCCGGGCGAGGGGAAGCGAAACTGCGGGAAGTCGTCGACGTGCACCAGGCGGCCCGGCAGCGGCGGCTCGACCTGCGTGAGCGGCGGCTCGACGGGATGGCGGCCGAGCTGGCCGCCGCGCTGCCGGCCGGCGCGCCGTGCCCGGTCTGCGGGTCGGCCGAGCACCCGGCGCCGGCGAAGCGGGACGTCGAGCTCGTCGACCCCGCCGAGGAACGCGCCGCCGAGGAGGCTGAACAGGCCGCCGACGCGGTGCGGCAACGGGTCGTCGTCGCGCTGGAGGAGGCGAAAGCGCGGCTGGCGGCCCTGCTGGACAGGCTGGGCGAGCGCACGGCCGAGTCGATCACGGCCGAGCTGAGCGAGGCCCGCGCGGTGGTCGCTTCGCTGACGCAGCAAGCGGCCGGGAAGGCGAAGCTCGGCGAACAGGTCGTCCTCCTGGAACGCGACCTCGAACTGCGGACCGAACGTCGCCGCCAAGCCGAACAGGCGGCGACCGAGGCCACGACCGACGTCCGGGCGCTGGAAGAACGGCTGGCCGAGCGTGAACGCCGGCTCGTCGCCGGGCGCGGCGAGTTCGCGGACGTCGGTGCCCGCCGGAGGCACCTGGTCGGGCTGGCCGAGGCCCTCGAAGGGGTCGCCGAGGCCCGCACGGCCGTCGCGGGGGCTCGCGAGCGCGTCGCCCAGCAGCGGGCGCTGGTCGAGGCGGCGGTCAAGGCGAAGGGGTTCACGTCGCTGAAGAAGGCGCGGGCCGCGATGCTGCCGGACGAGCAGATCGAGAAGCTGGAGCAGGGCATCGCCGAGGCCGAGGCCGCCGCGGCGGGCGCGCGGGCCCTGCTGTCCGAGCCGGACCTGTTCGGGATCTCGCCGGACGACGTCGCGGACGTCGACCGCGCGGCCGACTCCGCCCAGCTGGCGCGGGCGCGTGCCGACTCGGCTTACGCGGCGCTGCGGGTGGCGACCGCACAGCACGACGAGCTGACCCGGCTGGCGGGCCTCCTGCGCAAGGCTCTCTCCGGCCTTGCGCCCGCCGAAGCGGCGTACGCCGAACTGCGCGCGCTCGCGGACGTCGTCAACGGGCGCGGGCAGAACAGCCGGAAGATGTCGCTGCGCTCGTACGTGCTGGCGGCTCGGCTCGAGGAGGTCGCGGTCGCCGCCACCCACCGGCTGCGCACGATGAGCCAGGGGCGGTACTCGTTCGTGCACTCGGACGCGGCCGGCGCGCGCGGAACCCGCGGCGGGCTCGGCATCGACGTGCTGGACGACTACTCGGGCACCATCCGCCCGGCGAAGACGCTGTCCGGCGGCGAGTCGTTCCTCGCGTCACTGGCCCTGGCGCTGGGGCTGGCCGACGTCGTCGCCGGGGAGACCGGCGGCGCGCTGCTGGACACGCTGTTCGTCGACGAGGGCTTCGGCACGCTGGACGCCGAAACCCTCGACGTCGTGATGAACATCCTCGACGAGCTGCGCGCGGGCGGCCGGGTGGTCGGCCTGGTCTCCCACGTCGAGGAGCTGCGGCAACGCATCCCGACGCGGCTGCGGGTCCGGAAGTCCCGCACGGGCTCGACCGTGGAGGTGCGCGCCGGTTGACGATTCCGCCAAGATGACGGCATGACGGACCAGCCGCCGGACGGCCTGCCTCGCTACCGCCTGCTCACCGGGCCGGACGACGCGAAGTTCTGCCACCGCATCAGTGAGGCGCTCGACCTCGGCTACCGCCTGCACGGCTCGCCGGCCGCGACCTTCGATGGGACCCACGTGATCGTCGCGCAGGCCCTGCTGTGGCGCGGCGAGCAGGGCTGACCCGGCGTCAGACGGCCTGCCGGAGGTACCTCCCGGCGTAGGAGCACCACGGCGTCCAGTGCCGGGCTCGGTCCGGCAGCGAGTCCGCCGAGATGCCGAGCCGCGCGGCGCCCTGCCGGATTTCCGGGTCGTGCGGCAGGATGTCCGGCGCGCCGAGGACGCGCATGAGGACGTGGTCCGCCGTCGGCGCGTCGATGCCGGGGCACGCGAGCAGCTCCGCCCGCAGCTCGGCCGCCTCCCGGCCGACGTGCACGTCCAGCCGCCCTTCGGCCAGTGCCGCCGCAACGCTGGTGACGCTCTCGTCGTAGCCGGCCGTCGCGATCTGCGCCGCCGTCGGGAACAGCCGGGTGACGCCGAACTCGCCGGGCACCTCGTCGCCGTGCCGCACCGGGGCCGCCCCGAGCAGGGCGCGGAGCACCAGTTCGTCGCCGTCCACCGCGCCCGGGACCCGGATGCCCGGCACCGCCGCGACGATCGGCGCCAGCGCCGGATCGGCGCCGAGGACCCGGGCGACCGCCACGGGGTCGGCGTCGAGGTCGAGCAGCCGCCGCACCCGGCTGACCGCGCTGCCGAGGTCGCGCAGGTCGGCCAGCAGCAGGTCACAGCGCACGTGGCCGGCTTCCGGCGTCAGCCGGACGACGCCGGTGCCGTGCGCGAGCCGCAGCGTCCGGGCGTACGAGCCGTCGGCGACCTCCTCAACGCCGGGCACCGCGTGTCCGGCGAAGAAACGAAGGAGCCCGGCGGCGTCGAACGGCGGGCGGAAGGGCAGCCGCAGGCTGAGGCGCGTCGAGCGTTCTCCCGGTGCGCGGCCGCGTCGCAGGCTAGCCGCGCGAAGCTGCGACGGCGTCGTCGCGAACACCTCGCGGATCGTCTCGTTGAACTGCCGGACGCTGGAGAAGCCCGCCGCGAACGCGACGTCCGTCAGCGGCAGCCCCGACATCTCGATCAGCAGCCGGGCCGAGTGCGCGCGGTGGGCCCGGGCCAGCGCGAGCGGGCCCGCGCCCAGCTCGGCGGTCAGCACCCGGCCGAGCTGGCGTTCCGAGTAGCCGAGCCGTCGCGCGAGACCTGGAACGCCTTCGCGCTCGACAGTCCCGTCGGAGATCAGGCGCATCGCCCGCGCGGCGAGGTCGGCGCGCACGTTCCAGTCCGGTGAGCCCGGCACGGCGTCGGGCAGGCAGCGGCGGCAGGCGCGGAAACCGTTGGCCTGCGCGGCCGCCGACGTCGGGAAGAAGCGGACGTTGCGCTCCTTCGGCGTCGACGCCGGGCAGGACGGCCGGCAGTAGATGCCGGTGGTGCGCACGGCCATGATGAACTGGCCGTCGAAGCGCGGGTCGCGGGCGGTGACCACGCGGTAGCAGCGCTCGGCGTCACGCCAGAGGGCGAGCGTTTCGGTGACCATGGATTCGAGCATGCCAGCAGGTCAGCGCCGTTGCTGGCGGAAATCCGACGCGGCGTTGGGCGCGTGGGCCCCGGCCGGGTGAGCCACGTAGACTGCGGGGTCGTGAGCCTCACCCTCGGTATCGTCGGCCTGCCCAACGTCGGCAAGTCCACCCTGTTCAACGCGCTGACCCGCAACAACGTGCTCGCGGCGAACTACCCGTTCGCGACGATCGAGCCGAACGTCGGTGTCGTGCCGCTGCCGGACCCGCGGCTGGACAAGCTGGCCGAGCTGCACAAGTCGGAGAAGATCGTCCCGGCCGTCGTGTCCTTTGTGGACATCGCGGGCATCGTGAAGGGCGCGTCCGAGGGTGCCGGGCTGGGCAACAAGTTCCTCGCGAACATCCGTGAGGCCAACGCGATCTGCCAGGTCATCCGCGTGTTCGACGACCCGGACGTGATCCACGTCGACGGCCGGATCGATCCGCTGAGCGACATCGAGACGATCAACACCGAGCTGATCCTGGCTGATCTGCAAACCCTCGAGAAGGCCGTCTGGCGGCTGGAGAAGGAAGCGCGGACCAAGAAGGAAGCGAAGCCCGCGCTCGAGGCCGCGCAGAAGGCGAAGGAGATCCTCGACAGCGGACGCACGCTCTTCTCCGCGCAGAAGGACGTCGACCTCGAACTGCTTCGCGAGCACAGCCTCCTGACGACGAAGCCGTTCCTGTACGTCTTCAACGCCGACGAAGGTGTCCTCACCGACGACGCCCGCCGCGAGGAGCTGACGAAGCTGGTCGCGCCGGCGGACGCGGTGTTCCTCGACGCGAAGGTCGAGGCGGAACTGCTGGAGCTGGACGACGAAGAATCGGTGCGCGAGCTGCTGGAGTCGGTCGGCCAGCCGGAGCCGGGCCTGTACTCCCTGGCCCGCGCGGGTTTCCACACGCTCGGCCTGCAGACGTACCTCACGGCGGGCCCGAAGGAGTCCCGCGCGTGGACGATCCCCCAGGGCGCGACGGCCCCCCAGGCGGCGGGCGTGATCCACACGGACTTCGAGCGCGGCTTCATCAAGGCGGAGATCGTCTCGTACGACGACCTGATGGCGGCGGGCTCGATGGCGGCGGCCCGCGCCGCGGGCAAGGTCCGCATGGAGGGCAAGGACTACGTCATGGCCGACGGCGACGTGGTCGAGTTCCGCTTCAACGTGTGAGCCGTCCGCTGACGCCGGCCGAGCGGGAGGTGCTGACCGTCCTGCTGGCCGGCGACTTCGCGGGTGCCACGGAACTGCGGGCGCAGGCGGAGACGGCGCGGGTCACCGGGCGCTGCGGTTGCGGGTGCCCGACCGTCGACCTCGAGGTGGACGCGACGCTGCCCGTGGCCGAAGTGACCGAACGGGCGGCGGTCGAGGTCGACGCTCCGGATGGCGGGCTCATCGTGTTCGTCGACGACGGCCGCCTGTCCGGGCTCGAGTACTGGACGACCGGCGACGAGCCGCCGGTCGCGTTCCCGGCACCGGAAGAGATCCGGTCAGCCGAGGAGGCCCATCAACGCGATCGCGATCAGCACGACCGCGGGGGCGAGGGCGTTGATCCAGGCGCGCTGGGCGGGCGTGAGGCTGGCGGTGGCGGAGCTGTTCATGGCGTGTCCTAAGGCCGAAAACCGATGCTTCCGCCCTGCTCAGCGCGCTGATCTTGGTCTTCGTTAGCGCCTGTGACCGAACTCACCAACGGCGCTCAGCCGTCCGGGTGACGGCGGGAGCGGATCGTGAACCAGAGCACCCCTCCGGCCGCCGCCACCATCGTCGCGAATGCTGCCGTTCCTACCACGATCGCCTGCGTCATAACCGCCTCTCCATAGCAAAGCTGTTTACCGAGAGACGTCGAAAGTGGGAAAAGGTGCACTCAGCGTAACTGGGATCACAGGGAGCCGAGGACCGAATCGATCTGGGTCGCCAGGTCGAAGTCCTTCACCGTCAAACCGCCCGCCGAGTGCGTGCTGAGGCGGAACGTCAGCGTGCGCCAGCGGATGTCGATGTCCGGGTGGTGGTCGGCCGCTTCGGCCAGCACCGCGACCCGGTCCACCACCTCGATCGCTTGCGGGAAGCTCGCCAGCTCCACCTCGCGGGAGATCACCGCTCCGGACCGGGTCCAGTCGCTGCCGAGAGCATGATCGGCTTCGGCGTCGCTCAAGATTTCCGTCATGCCTCCATCGTCCTGCGTCCTGGACTACGCTGCACGGTTGCCACGGGAGTCCGGTCGAGCCGGGCTGAGAGGCGGGGTCACCCGCGACCGTTCGCACCTGACCGGATCATGCCGGCGAAGGGAGGGCTTTCCCTCCTCGTCCGGTGAAGTGCAGGAGGGGTAGATGAAAAGCAGGGCTGTGCGCGCCGCGACGGCCATCGTCGCCGTCAGCGCCGTCGCCGCTGGGTGCTCGCTGTCGGACGGTGACGGTGGCACGCAGCAGACGCCCACCGTCACCCTCGTGACGCACGACTCCTTCCTGGCGCCGCAGGAGGTGCTCGACGCCTTCCAGAAGCAGTCGGGCATCAAGGTCTCCGTGCTCAAGCAGGGCGACGCCGGCTCGCTGACCAACAAGCTCGTGCTGACGAAGGCCAACCCGATCGGCGACGTCGCGTACGGCGTCGACTCGACCTTCGCTTCGCGCGCGCTCAAAGAAGGCGTCTTCGAGCCCTACACCAGCCCGGAGGCCGACCGCGGGCCGCAGCGCTACGCCGTCGACCCCGAGCACCGGCTCTCCGCCGTCGACGTCGGCGACGTCTGCGTCAACGTCGACACGAACTACTTCACGAACAAGGGCATCCCGGCGCCGGCGTCGTACGACGACCTCGCCGACCCGAAGTACCAAGACCTGCTGGTCGCCGAAGACCCGGCGACGGCCTCGCCCGGGCTCGCGTTCCTCCTCGGCACCGTCGCGAAGTACGGCGAGGCCGGCTGGAAGGACTACTGGACGAAGTTGAAGGCCAACGGGCTCAAGGTGGTCAGCGGCTGGGAAGAGGCCTACACCAAGGACTTCTCCGGCTCGTCCGGCAAGGGGCCGCGCCCGATCGTCGTCTCGTACGCCTCTTCGCCGGCTGCCGAGGTCGGTGACGACGGCAAGCCGCGGACCAAGGCGCTGCTCGACACCTGCTACCGGCAGGTCGAGTACGCCGGGGTGCTGGCGAACGGCAAGCAGGCCGAGAACGCGCGCAAGGTCGTCGACTTCCTGCTCTCGCAGCAGTTCCAGGCGACCGTGGCGGCCACCATGTACGTCTACCCGGCGCGCCAGGGTGTCGACCTGCCCGCGGGCTGGGCGCAGGTCGCGCCGCTGCCGCAGAAGCCCCAGGCACTGACGGCGGAGCAGGTCCAGGCCGGACGCGAGAAGTGGATCGGCGAATGGCGCTCGCTCGTGCAGTGACCTCCGGGACTCCTCGAAAAGCAGCAGTCCTGGCCCCGCCGCGGACCGCCCGCGGGCTGGGCCTGGCGCTGCTGGGTCTGGCCCCGATCGGCTTCCTGGTCGTGTTCTTCGCCTGGCCGGTGCTGGCGATCATCGGCCGCGGGTTCACCGCGGGGGGCCTCGACGTCGTGCTCGGCGACGCGCGGACGTGGCAGCTGGCCGGGTTCACGGTGGCGACCGCCGCCGCGTCGACGGTCGTGGCCGTGCTGGCCGGGCTGCCGGTCGCGTTCCTGCTGGCCCGCGTGGCAGTGCCCGGCGCCGGCCTCGCCCGCACGCTGGTGCTCGTGCCGTTCGTGCTGCCGACCGTCGTGGTCGGCCTGGCGTTCCGCGCGCTGTGGCCGGAGGGCGGGGTGCTGCCGATCGTGCTGGCCAACGCCTTCTTCAACGTCGCGGTCGTCGCGCGGACCGTCGCCGGGCTCTGGGCGCGGCTGGATTCGCGGACGACCGACGCCGCCCGCGCGCTGGGCGCCTCGCCGTGGCGCGCGTTCCGCTCGGTGACGCTGCCCGCGCTGGCGCCCGCGATCGCGTCGGCCGCAGCCGTCGTGTTCCTGTTCTGCGCCACCAGCTTCGGCGTCGTGCTGATCCTCGGCGGCGCGAAGTACCGGACGCTGGAGACCGAGATCTACCTGCGGACGGTCGACCTCCTCGACCTCTCGGGCGCGGCGGCGCTTTCGCTGATCCAGTTCGCCGCCGTGGTCGCCGCGCTGGTCCTCGGCGGGCTCGCGCGACGCCGCAAGGACGGCGCCCGGATCGGGGCCACCCGGGCACGACGTCCCCGCCGCGGCGAGTGGTGGGTCGTGGGTGCGGCCGGCGTGGTGCTCGCTCTGCTGCTGACGCCGATCGTCGCGCTGCTCGCCGAGTCGGTCGCCACTCCGGACGGCTGGAGCTTCGCCGGTTATCGAGCGTTGACCAGCACCGGCGAGAAGGGCGCGCTGCAGGTGTCCGGGTGGGACGCCGCGGTGAACTCGCTGAAGGTGGCGATCGACGCGACGCTGCTCGCGATGGTCGTCGGTGTGCTCGCGTCCGTGGTGCTCGTGGCGCTGCGGCGCTCGCCCGCGAAAGCCGCGCGCGGGCTCGGCGAGACCATGGACGCCGTGCTGATGCTGCCGCTCGGGGTGTCGGCGGTGACGGTCGGCTTCGGTTATCTGGTCACGCTCGACGCGCTGCCCGGCGACCTCCGGACGTCGCCTTACCTCGTACCACTGGCGCAGGCGCTGGTGATCATCCCGCTGATCGTGCGGATGGTGCTGCCGGTGCTGCGCTCGGTCGATGTCCGATTGCGGCAGGCCGCGTCGACGCTCGGCGCGAGCCCGCTGCGGGTGTGGCGGGAGATCGACCTGCCGCTCGCGCTGCGGCCGCTGGTCGCCGCGGCCGGGTTCGGGTTCGTCGTGGCGCTCGGCGAGTTCGGCGCGACGAGCTTCCTCGCGCGGCCGACGTCGCCGACGCTGCCGGTCGCGATCGCGTCGCTGATGGGACGTCCGGGGGAGCTGAACAACCAGATGGCGTACGCCGCGTGCGCGCTGCTGATGCTCGTGACGGTGCTGGCGGTCGCGCTGATCGACCGGCTCGGGGCCGCGCGCGGCCGGGTGGGAGAGTTCTGATGGCGCTGTCGGTGCGGGACCTGACCGTCCACTACGGATCCTTCGCGGCGGTGCGCGACGTCCGCCTGGACATCGCCGACGGCGAGGTGCTGGCGCTGCTCGGGCCGTCGGGCTCGGGGAAGTCGACGCTGCTGCGCGCGATCACCGGGCTGGAGCCGTCGGCGCGCGGCGCGGTGAGCTGGGACGGCGACGACCTCGGCGCGGTGCCGGTGCACAAGCGCGGGTTCGGGCTGGTGTTCCAGGACGGCCAGCTGTTCGCCCACCGCGACGTCGCCGCGAACATCGCGTTCGGCCTGCGGATGCACGGCGTGCCGCGGTCTTCGTGGGGTGCGCGGGTCGCCGAGCTGCTGGCGCTGGTGGGTCTCTCCGGCTTCGAACGACGGCGCGTCACGGAGCTGTCCGGCGGGCAGGCCCAGCGGGTGGCGCTGGCCCGGGCGCTGGCGCCGAAGCCGCGGCTGCTGCTGCTCGACGAGCCACTGTCCGGTTTGGACGCGGGGTTGCGCGAGCAGCTGGCCATCGACCTGGCGGACCTGTTGCGGCGCAGCAAGATCACGGCGTTGCTGGTGACGCACGACCAGGAGGAGGCGTTCACGCTGGCCGACCGGGTCGCGGTGCTCGACGCGGGCGAAGTCCGCCAGGAGGGCGCGGTCCGCCGGGTCTGGCGCAACCCGGCGGACGACGACGTGGCGCGGTTCCTCGGCGTGACGACGTTCGCGGACGGCGTCGTGGCGGGCGGGGTGGCGCACACGTCGTTGGGTGACGTCGCGTTGCCGGAAGCCGAGGACGGCCCGGTGCGGCTCGGGTTGCGACCGCACGCGCTGCGGGTGGCGGCGTCCGGCATCGGGGGTGAGGTCGTGGCGGCGGTGCACCGCCGCGAACACGTGCGGCTGGTGGTGCGGCTGGCGGAGTCCACTGTGGACGCGGTCGCCCCGGCGGCGGCGGACCTGCGGGCCGGGGACGCGGTGCGGCTGGAGTTCGACCCCGACGGCGTCGCGCTGGTCGGCCGGTCGTGAGTGAGAAACAGGGTTAGAACACTGTTTCTCACTCACGACCGCTTTAGCCGTCGCGGGTGGAGAGCCTCGCGTAGGCCAGCGACAGGCCGATCACGATGTAACAAGCCGCCCGCAAGGCGCCTTCGCCCAGCATCTGCGTGCCCATCGGGTCCTGCAGGACCTCCGCCGGGGCCATCGACCAGTCCTTCGTCAGCAGGAACGGGTGCAGCCAGTCCAGCGACGTCAGGAACCCGAGGATCGTGAACACGATGTCGGCCGCCAGCACCGAGGCCACCACCAGCATCGGGTGCTCGGTCCAGCTGGAGATCGCCAGCGCCACCGCGCCGACCGCCCACAGCTGGAGCACCACCCAGCCGGCCATCAGCAGGATCCGGGCGAGCGCGCCGCCCAGGGACAGCGTCGTGCCCGACAGCGTGAACAGCGAGTCGGAGCCGTTGATGATCAGCCCCGTCACCACGCCGGTGAAGCACATCGCCAGCACCGAAACCACCGACACGGTCGCGACGCCGAACGCCTTGACCGCCAGCAGCCTGCCCCGGCCGACCGGGGCGATCAGCCAGCCGCGCAGCGTGCCGTGCGCCGTCTCGCCGGCGATCGCGTCGGCGCCCGCCATGGCCGAGGCCAGCGGCAGCAACAGCGCCAGCGACATCACGACCGCCGCGATCGGGAGCACGAACGCGTTGTTGACCGCGGACGCCAGCAGCGCACCGCCGCCGTCGTCCGGGCCGCCACCGGACGGGTTGTCGTCGACCAGCGTCAGGCCGACACCGATGATCACCGGGATCAGCGCCAGCAGCCCGAGCACGGCCAAAGTGCGCGGCCGCCGGAAGATCCAGCGCAGCTCCGCGGCCAGCAAACGCGGCAGCGGCACCGTGTCGTGGCCCGTGCGGACCACCGGTGCCTCCAGTACGGCCGTCATTCCGCCCCCTCCGTCAGCCGCGCGAACAGGTCTTCCAGCCCGGTGCGGGCGCGCGTCGCCTCGTGGACCGCGACCCCCGCGCCCACCAGGACCTGCAGCACCCGCGGCGCTTCCGTCGCCGTGAGGTCGGCCCGGACGCCGTCCGGCGTGAGCCGGGCGCCGATCCGGTTCTCCCGCAGCACTTCCACGGCCTGCTCGGCGTCGGGCGTGCGGACCAGCAGGGCCGCGTTCCCGGACTCCAGCAGTTCGGTCAGCTCGCCCTGCGCGACGACGTTGCCGGCCTGCAGCACGGCGACGTGCGTGCACGTCGCCTCCACCTCGGCCAGCAGGTGCGACGACACGAGCACGGTGACCCCGGCCGCGTGCAGCTCGGCGACGATCCTGCGGATCTCCCTGGTACCCGCAGGATCGAGGCCGTTGGTCGGCTCGTCGAGCACGACCATCTTCCGCGGCACGAGCAACGCCGAAGCGAGCCCGAGCCGCTGCTTCATGCCGAGCGAGTACCCCTTGTAGCGCCGGCGTGCCGCGACGGTCAGCCCGACGCGTTCCAGCGCCGCGTCCACCGCGGACGGGATCCCGGAGGACGTCAGCCGTGGTTCGGCCGCGGCGAAGCGAAGCAGGTTGTCGCGCCCGGAGAGGAACGGGTGGAAGCCGGGCCCCTCGACCAGCGCGCCGACGTCCGGCAGCGCGCGCGCGGCGGCGTCGGGCATCTTGCGCCCGAGCAGCTCGACCTCGCCCTCGGTCGGCCGGACCAGGCCGAGCAGCATCCGGATGGTGGTCGTCTTGCCCGAGCCGTTCGGCCCGAGCATCCCGACGACCGCGCCCTCCGGGATGTCGAGGTCGACGTGGTCCACCGCGACGGTGCTGCCGTAGACCTTGCGCAGCCCCCGCGTGCGCGCGGCCAGGGGAACCGCCGGGGCGGACGCCTCCGAAGAGACGTCCGCCCCGGACTCCACAGTCGTGCTGGTCACTTCTGACCCAGCGCTTCGTAGAGAACCTGCTCCGGCACCGCACCGGCGGCGAACCGGCCGTCGTCGGTCAGCACCGCGGTGCCCACCTTCGTGGTGACGAGGTAGCCGCTGCCCCAGGCGCCGCTGACCTTCTTGGCGAAGCGCTCGAGCAGCGCCTTCGGGTCGGCGTTGCCCCGGCCTTCACGGCCGGACTGCTGCTTCGGCGCCGCGTTCAGCGCGTCGGCCGGGACCTTGCCCGTGACCACCGTGTCCCAGCCGTCGCCGACGACCTTGACGTCGTCCTTCGCCTGCTCGGCGAGGGCCTTGTCCTGGTCGTCCACGGTCGGCGTCTTCTCCTGCACCTTCGCGCCCTTCGGCGGGGTGAAGGTGAAGAGGTCGGCCGGCTGCTGCGTGAACTCGATCTCGCTGAACGCGACCTCGAGCGCCGGGGTCGACGTGCCGTTGCTCAGCACCGCCACCCGCAGCGGCATCCGCGTCTGCGAGTCGACCGCGACGCGGATCTCGCGCAGCAGCGTCCGCTCGCTCGGCTTCGGCGTCAGGACCAGCTCGTAGGCCGGGCGATCGGCGACTGTCGCGGTGCCGTCGACCGACACCGTGCTGCTCTCGCGGACCTTCGCGAGCAACTCGGTCGAAGCCGTGATCGGGTCGGGCGTCTTCTCGCTGCCCGCGCCCTTCTGCCTGGCGATGTCGGCCGGGATGGTCACCTTCGTCGCGGTGTTCGTCTTGGAGCTGTAGTCCCAGACGGTCGTGCCGTCGTGGACCACGGTCTCCTGGCTGGCGCCCTGCGTGGCGGCCAGGCGGCTCTTGCCCGCGCCGTCGCTGAAGATGTGCGCCGAGTCGATGTTCAGCGCCGACGCCCCCGGCAGCGCGTTCCCCACCGACGGCAGCCCCAGGTCGTTGCTGACCTTGACCGTGCCGTCGAACGCGCCCGGCTTGGCCTTCATGACCGACTGCACCAGGTCCTCGGCGCTCACCTGCGGCAGCGCCGGCTTGTCGTCGGCGCTGGCCGGCATCGCGACGAACGCGAGCCCGCCCGCACCGAGCGCGGTGCCGACGACCGCGGCGGTGATGCCCTTCGTCTTCGGTTTCATGCGTCTCTCCCTGTGGTGTTCCCGAGCCCGAGTGTGCCCGGCTCCCTGGCTCCGACGCTTCCCTCTCGAGACTGAGATACCCCTGAAGGTTCTCCCCCGCCGGCTGAGATCGTGCTGAGAGATCCCACGGGACCTGCGCTAACCGGCCATGATGAACCTCGTGAAACCTCGGGTGCTGGTGGTCGACGACGAACCGGGCGTGCGGAAGGCACTGCAACGCGGGCTGCGCGCGGAGGACATGGACGTGGTCACCGCCGCGGACGGCCCCACGGGGCTGCAGCTGGCGAGCACGGGGTCCTTCGACGTCATCCTGCTCGACATCATGCTGCCGGGCCTGTCCGGCTACCGCGTGCTGGAGCGGCTGCGCAAGGACGGCGTCACGACGCCGGTGCTGCTCGTCTCGGCCAAGGACGGCGAGGTCGACCAGGCCGACGGCCTCGACCTCGGCGCCGACGGCTACCTCGTCAAGCCGTTCTCCTTCGTCGTGCTGGTCGCGCAGGTCCGCGCGACCCTGCGCCGCGCCGGGCCGGAGACCGGCCGGGGGACGCTGCGGCTCGGCGCGCTGGCGGTCGACCGCGGGCTGCGGCAGGTGCACTGGAACGGCGAGGAGGTCGGGCTGAGCCCGCGCGAGTTCGCGCTGCTGGAGGTGCTCGTCGGCCGGGCCGGGACGGTCGTCACGAAGGACGAGCTGCTGCGCGCGGTCTGGGGCGAGGAGCAGGCCGTGACGCGCAACCTCGTCGAGGTGTACGTCGGGTACGTGCGACGCAAGTTGGACGCGGTCGGCGCCGGCGCGTTGCTGCGGACCGTGCGCGGGCACGGCTACCTGGCCTCCGACGCGCAGCTCGACGAGGTCATCACCCCGTGATCTCGTGGTGGCGGGGCCGGTCCCTGCAGGTCCGGATCACCGTGCTGGCCGCGACGATCACCCTGGGCTGCCTGCTCGGGCTGGCGGCGCTGGCGGCGGCGAAGCTGTCGCCGTTGCTCATCGATTCGGTCGACCGCGAGCTTTCGGCGGCGCTCGGCCCGGCCGGTGCGGAAGTGGGCGCGGGCCGGCCGCTGTCCGGCGCGGCGCCCGTGACGCTGCGGGTGCTCGACATCGCGGGCGCGCCGGTCGACAGCGGCAACCCGACCGGCCTCACGTCGTACGACATCGCGACGCTGAAGGCCGGCCAGCCGGTCCAGCGCGACGGCGCGCGGTACCTCGGAACGGTCGTCACCGCGCCCGACGGGTCGCAACGTCTGGTCGTCGCCGGCGCGGGCCTGGTCGGGTTCTCCGCCGCGGTGCACTACGGCGGCGTCTGGCTGGTGGTCGTCGCGTCGGTCGGGGCGCTGGTGGCCGGCCTGGCGACGTGGCTGGTGGTGCGGCTGTCGCTGCGGCCGGTGGCGCGCATGCGGGGTTCGGTCCGGGCGTTGCCGCCGGGGGCACGGCTGACGCTGCCGGACTCGCACGACGAGCTGCGCGCGCTGGCGGAGGAGTTCAACGCGCTGCTGGAGCGGCAGGAGCAGGCCAGCGACCGGCTGCGGCGCTTCACCGGCGACGCGGCGCACGAGCTGCGGTCGCCGGTCGCGTCCATCCGGGTGCAGGCCGAGGTCGCGGTGACGAACCCGGATCCGGACCTGTCGCAGGAGACGCTGTCGGACATCTTGACGGAGGCCGAGCGGCTGTCGTCGTTGCTGGACGGGCTGTTGTCGCTGGCCCGGTCGGACGCGGGGGAGGTGCCGCCCGCTTCGCCGGTCGAGCTGGTGAGCGAGGTGCGCGCGGCGGTGGCGCGGCTGCCGGCGGGGGCGCCGGAGACGCGGGTGAGCAACGCGGTCGCGCAGGCCTGGGCGTCGGCCGCGCACGCCGAGGTGGAGCTGGTGCTGGACAACCTGCTGCGCAACGCGTGCCGCTACGCGCGCGGCGAGATCGTGGTGTCGGTGCTGGCTTCGCGCTCGTCGGTGCGGGTGGTGGTCGACGACGACGGGCCGGGGATCGCCGCCGAACACCGGGAGAAGGTGTTCGACCGGTTCTACCGGATCGCGGACGACCGGGCGCGGTCGTCCGGTGGGACGGGGCTGGGGCTGGCGATGGTGGCGGAGACGGTCCGGCGGCGTGGCGGGCGGGTGCAGGTGGGCGAGTCCCCGGACGGAGGCGCGCGGTTCGTGGTGGTCTGGCGCGCGGCCGCGAACGGCGAAGCGTGATCGAAGGGTCGACACGCGTGTTCGGAGGGTCGACACGCGTACCTGGAGGGTCGGCTCGCGTACCTGGGGGGTCGGCTCGGCGAGTCCGGTGCTGGGCTTCCGGGTAGATTCCGGGTCTGTGAACGGTGTGATCGTGGGCGCCGCCCTGGTGCGGGACGGGAAGCTGCTCGCCCAGCAGCGGGCCTGGCCCCCTGGGCACGCGGGCCAGTGGGAGCTGCCCGGCGGCCGGGTCGAGGAAGGCGAGTCCGAGGCCTTCGCCCTGGCGCGCGAGTGCAGCGAGGAGCTGGACGTCGTCATCGAGGTCGGGGCGCGCGTCGGGGACGACGTCCCGCTGCCCGGCGAGAAGGTCCTCCGCATCTACGCCGCGAAGCTCGTTTCGCCCGGTGAAGAGCCGCGCGCGGTCGAGCACCTGGCCGTGCGGTGGCTCGGGCCCGACGACCTCGACGACGTCGACTGGCTGCCCGCCGACCGCATCCTGCTCCCGGCCTTCCGGAAGCTGCTCGCCTGAAGCGGGAGCAGGACGCGGCTCTTCAACAGGCGCCGATCATCCGCAGCGCAGCATCGAGGCGGTGCGCGCCACGCTCCCGGGCGCGCTCGGCACCCGCCTTGCGCACCTTCTCCAGCTCGGCGGCGTCTTCCAGCAGGGTCAACGCTCGTTCACGCACGGGCCGCAGCTCCTCGACCACGGCGTCCGCGACGGCGTCCTTCACCGCGCCGTACGACGTGAACTCCGGCGCCAGGTCCTCCGGGGAGCCACCGCGGCACGCGGCGAGGATCTCCAGCAGGTTCGCCATCCCCGGGCGGGTGTCCGGGCTGTGCACCGGCACCGTCCCGCCGTCGGTGACCGCACGGCGGACCTTGCGGCGGATCTGGTCGGGCTCGTCGAGCGCGAACACCACGCCCACCGCGTCCCGCGCCGACTTCGACATCTTGCGCGTCGGGTCGGCGAGGTCCTTCACCCGCGCTCCCGCCGGCGGGAGCACCGCGCGCGGGATGGTGAACACGTCGCCGTAGGTGCCGTTGAACCGCTTGGCCAGCGTCCGCGTCAGCTCGACGTGCTGGCGCTGGTCCTCGCCGACCGGCACCTCGTCCGCGCCCTGCAGCAGGATGTCCGCGGCCATCAGCGCCGGGTAGGTCAGCAGCGACAGCCGCACCCCGGCCTGCCCCTTGGACTTCTCCTTGAACTGGATCATCCGCGCGGCCTCCCCGTAGTTGCAGGTGCACTCCAGGACCCACGTCAGCGCGCCCAGCTCGCGGGCCAGGTCGGACTGGACGAACACCCGCTCGGGGTCGATCCCGGCGGCGATCAGCACGGCGAGCTGCTCGCTCGCCAAGGATCGGAGTTTCGCCGGGTTGTGCGGGGTCGTCATGCCGTGCAGGTCGGCGACGAAGTACAGGTCGTCCGCGCCGCCCTCGCGAGCCCAGCGCCGCACCGCGCCGAGGTAGTTGCCGAGGTGGACGTGACCGGACGGCGTGATGCCGGACAGCTTGCTCATCGTGTCTTCCTTCCGAGGCGGGACCACCCCGGAGAAGGCATGAAAAAGGCCGCCCGTCCGGGGCGGCCGCTGGTGATCAGCGCAGGACTAGACGGCCGCCGTGGGCGGCCACCAGCTGGACGTCTGCGCGTGCATCGATCGAGCATAGCCGAAGTCCGCGAGCGGGTTTACCGTCTTCACCATGTATGTCGTCCTGCTGAACTACACGGCTCCCATCGAGGACATCGACCTGGCGCTCCCGGACCACGTCGAGTGGCTGAACAAGCAGTACGAGCACGGCCACTTCCTGGCGTCCGGGCGGCGGAACCCCCGCATCGGCGGCGTCATCATCACGCGCCCGCTGAACCGCGGGAAGCTCGACGCCATCCTGGCGTCCGACCCGTTCTGCGTGCGGCGCCTCGCGCGGTACGAGGTGATCGAGTTCTCGCCGACCAAGACCGCTCCGGAGCTGCGCCTGCTCAACGAAGCGGTGACGCACTGAGTTTCCGGACAGCTAGGCAGCGAGGTCCAGCTTGGCCTTCTTGAGGGCGAGCACCGGGCACTTCTTGCAGCGCGGCTTCGACCGGCAGCACTTCTTCTTGACCTTGCCGGCCTTCATCAGCTTGCGCACGACCTTCCGCGGGTCGTCCGGCTTCTTGCCCACGCGCACGCACCTTCCGAATCGGCGACGTTCACCGGCTCTCCACGTTAGGTCAGCCTAACCGACGTGGGGGCGTGGGCCGCTCACAATGGGGTGGCAGGTATCCTGGGTGAGGTCCGCGTGTGACCAGAGCCGGTCACGGGATGCCTGACGGGCTTACGCGGCCATCCAACCCTTGAAGTTCAGGAGTTCTCGCGTGCCCGCAGCCAGCGCTACCGTCGAAACCGGCCGGCCGACCGGTAAGACCCGGCCCGACCTGCGCAACGTCGCGATCGTCGCCCACGTCGACCACGGCAAGACGACGCTCGTCGACGCGATGCTGCGCCAGTCCGGCGCCTTCGCCGAGCGGGCCGAGCTCGTGGACCGGGTGATGGACTCGGGTGAGCTCGAGCGCGAAAAGGGCATCACGATCCTCGCGAAGAACACCTCGATCCACCGCCAGACGCCCGAGGGCTCGGTGACCATCAACGTCATCGACACCCCCGGCCACGCCGACTTCGGCGGCGAGGTCGAGCGCGGCCTGGCCATGGTCGACGGCGTCGTCCTGCTGGTCGACGCGTCCGAGGGCCCGCTCCCGCAGACCCGGTTCGTGCTCCGCAAGACGCTCGAAGCCGGCCTCCCGGTGATCCTGCTGGTCAACAAGACCGACCGCCCGGACGCCCGGATCGCCGAGGTCGTCGAGGAGACGCACGACCTGCTGCTCGAGCTGGCCAGCGACATCGAGGACGCCGACCACGACGCGATCCTCGACCTCCCGGTCGTCTACGCCTCCGCGCGCGCCGGCAAGGCGAGCCTCGAGCAGCCCGCCGACGGTGAGATCCCCGAGAGCGAGAACCTCGACCCGCTGTTCGACACCCTGCTCCGGCACGTGCCGCCGCCCGCCGCCGACCTCGACGCGCCGCTGCAGGCGCTGGTCACCAACCTCGACGCGTCGAACTTCCTCGGCCGCATCGCGCTGATCCGCATCCACGCCGGCAAGCTCCGCAAGGGCCAGACCGTGGCCTGGATGCGCGAAGACGGCACGGTGCAGAACGTCCGCATCTCCGAACTGCTGGTCACCGAGGCGCTCACCCGCGTCCCGGCGACCGAGGCCAGCGCGGGCGAGCTCGTCGCCATCGCCGGCATCCCGGAGATCACGATCGGCGACACCCTCGCCGACTCCGAGACGCCGGTGGCGCTGCCGCGGATCACCGTCGACGAGCCCGCCATCTCGATGACCATCGGCGTCAACACCTCGCCGCTGGCCGGGCGCAACGGCGGCGACAAGGTCACCGCGCGGCTGGTCAAGGCCCGCCTCGACCAGGAGCTGATCGGCAACGTCTCGATCCGCGTCCTGCCGACCGAGCGCCCCGACACCTGGGAGGTCCAGGGCCGTGGCGAGCTGGCGCTGGCCATCCTCGTCGAGCAGATGCGCCGCGAGGGCTTCGAGCTGACCGTCGGCAAGCCGCAGGTGGTGCTGCGCACGATCGACGGCAAGCTGCACGAGCCGTTCGAGCGCCTCTACATCGACTCGCCGGAAGAGCACCTCGGCGCGATCACCCAGCTCCTGGCCGCCCGCAAGGGCCGCATGGAGGACATGAGCGGCAACGGCAGCGGCCGCATCAAGCTCGAGTACGTGCTCCCGTCGCGCGGCCTGATCAGCTTCCGCACCGACTTCCTCACCGAGACCCGCGGCACCGGCATCGCGAACCACGTGTTCGAGGGCTACTTCCCGTGGGCGGGCGAGATCCGCACCCGCCACAGCGGCTCCCTGGTCGCCGACCGCACCGGCCCGGTCACCGCGTACGCGATGATCCAGCTGGCCGACCGCGGCACGTTCTTCGTCGAGCCGGGCGCCGAGGTGTACGCGGGCATGGTCGTGGGCGAGAACCCGCGCTTCGAGGACCTCGACATCAACATCACCAAGGAGAAGAAGCTGACCAACATGCGTCAGTCCTCCGCCGACGTGATGGAGACGCTGGCCCGCCCGCGCAAGATGGGCCTGGAAGAGGCGCTGGAGTTCTGCTCGGTCGACGAGTGCGTCGAGGTCGCGCCCGAGGTCGTCCGGGTCCGCAAGGTCACGCTCGACGTCAACTCCCGCGCGAAGGAGCGTTCGCGCGCGAAGAGCCGCGACAACGGCTGAACCGGGCGAGAAATCGCGTAAAACCTCCCGGCGTAGCGCGCCGGGAGGTTTTTGCATTGCCGGCCGGTCACCCTGGGTGGATAATCGACCGACGCGAAGTCACGAATTCCCCTGTTCTTCTCCTTATATCTTTATAGGGGCGTTCGTGGATTCGGAGCCTGGTGTTCACCACCGGGTGGAACCCGTCCCGTGTCCCGGGCGTGTTCGTTCCGCCGTTCCGGAACGGTCCGGGAACCCGGACGGTCCTCCGCGCGTCCTTTCCCGTAGCGGCACCCCGGGGCGCCGGACCCGGCCGATCCGGGTACGGGAATCCCGGTTCCGGTCGCGGACGCGGTCGTGGGAGCATGGCTGACCCGATCGGGGAGAATCTGGGGGAGGAACGGGGCGTGCGGGTGAATCGCAAGGCGGTGCCGGTACTGGCACTCGCGGCCGTGCTGGTCACCTCCTGCTCGAACACCCCGCCCCCGCCGGTGGTGTCCTCCTCGGTCCCGCCCCCGCCGACCACCGGGAAGACGCCGTCGCAGATCGTCGTCGGGGTCGACGACGTGCTCGGCGGGTACAACCCGCACAACCTCGCCGACTCCTCGCAGGTGACCTCCGCGCTGTCGCAGCTCCTGTTGCCCTCGGTGTTCCGCCAGAAGGACGACGGCAGCACCCAGCTCGACAAGAACCTGATGAAGTCCGCCGAGGTCGTCTCGCAGCAGCCGTTCGTGGTCGCCTACGAGATCCGCCCGGACGCGTCCTGGTCCGACGGCGCGCCCATCGCCGCCGAGGACTTCGACTACCTGCGCACCCAGATGCGCGACCAGCCCGGTGTCATCGGGCCGGCCGGCTACCGGCAGATCACCGACCTGCAGTCCCGCGAAGGCGGCAAGCGCGTCGAGGTCACCTTCGCCAAGCCGTACCCCGGCTGGCAGACGCTGTTCTCGGACCTGCTGCCCGCCCACCTGCTCAAGGACGCGCCCGACGGCTGGCGCGGGGCCCTGGCCTCGAACTTCCCCGCCATCGCCGGCCCGTTCTCGATCAAGAGCCTGGACACCGCCCGCGGCGAGGTGATCCTCGAGCGCAACGAGCGCTACTGGGAGAAGCCCGCGGCGATCGACCGGATCGTGCTGCGCCGTTCGGACCAGAACACGCTGCTGGCCGCGCTGCGCAGCGGCAACGACCAGTTCGCCCTCGCCAGGACCACCGGCGACGAGCTGAAGCTGCTCGGCGAGCTCGGCCCGGCCGTGCAGCTGCACACCGTGGCCCGCCCGCTGGTCGCCGACGTGCTGCTGCGCCCGGTCAGCGCGACGCTCCACGACACGCAGGTCCGCGCCGGGGTGGCCGCGCTGATCGACCGGTCGAAGCTGATCACCGAAGGCGTCAACGGCGGCCCGTCGTCGCAGCTGCACGCCGACGCGCAGGTCAAGGCGCCGTCGGTGAGCGGGTACGCCGCGACCATCCCGCCCGGCCCGCCCACGGCGCCCGATGTCGCCAAGGCCGAGGAGTCGCTGAAGGCGGCCGGCTACACCAAGACCGCGGGCACCTGGCGCAAGAACGGCAAGGCACTTTCGCTGGTCATCGCCTCGCCCGGCACCCAGGAGCCGTACGCGACGATCGCCAAGGAGCTCACCAGCCAGCTCACCGCGCAGGGCGTCGAGGTCAACGCGATCACGCCGCAGCCGCGCGACCTGTTCAGCGGCCTGCTCGCGATGCCGGTCACCGCCGGGGTCCAGCAGCCGGCCGGCGACTCCGCGGGCAACGTCGGCATCGACATCGCGGTCGTGCCGCAGGCGGTCGGGGGCGACACGGCGTCGGTGCTCGCGTCGACCTTCGGCTGCCGCCCCGAGCAGACGGCCACGGGAACGGACCCGGCGAAACCCGTCGTTCCGGGCAATTCGGCGGGGTTCTGCGATCCGGCGCTGCAGCCGTCGATCGACGCGGCGCTCTCCGGCTCGACCCCGATCGCCGAGGCGCTGACCACTCTGGAGCCTGAACTTTGGCGCCAGAACGTGGTGCTCCCGCTGTTCCAATTGGCTGACACCCTGGCGATCGGTTCGGGCATCTCGGGCGTAACCCCAGGTCCTCCGATGGTGGGCCCGTTCGGGTCGGCCGTGAACTGGACTCGCGGCCCGAAGTAATCGCTCGGCTACGCATTCAGTACTACCGGGTGATCTTGACGCACGCCTTCGAGTGGGACCCGGTGAATCCGTGAGGTAACCGTCGTATTTCTGGATGTCGGCTGGAAGTCACCCTTTGGTCACGATCGACCCTGAACTGGTGACTGTCGGTGCTTTTCCTTTCTAGCGTGCTCCCGCAGTGCGCCAGTTGAGTGTCGCTTGGCGTGTCGTAGGCTCCGGCACCAAACCGGAGCGGTGTGGGTCCTTGTCACAATTCAAGGACTCAGTGCTAGGAGGGCACACTTCATGAGGAGAACCAAAGCAGTCTCCGCCTTGTCGCTCGTCGCAGGCGCCTCGCTGCTGCTGAGCGCCTGTAGCGGTGGCGACTCGGGCTCGGGCAGCACCGACCAGAACGGATCGTCGGCCGACGTCAAGTCGATGGCGGTCGGCAAGGCCGAGCAGGGTGACTCGTTCAAGCTCGCGGACGTCAAGGGCTGGGACGGCACGGTCACGGTCGGGATCGACGACGGGTACTCGGGGTACAACAACAACACCCCGGACACCAACAGCTCGTACAACACGTACATCTTGACCGCCGTCCTCGAAGACTCGTTCGTCCTCGACGGCAACAACAAGGTGCTGCTCAACAACGACATCTTCGACTCGGTCGACGTGACCTCCAAGGACCCGCAGGTCGTCACGTACAAGATCAAGCCGAACGTGAAGTGGTCGGACGACGCCCCCTTCGACTGCAAGGACCTGTACCTCAACTGGCTGGCGCAGAACGGCTCGGCGAAGGGCACGGACGGCAAGAACCCGTTCAACGCCGCTTCGACGACCGGCTACGACAAGATCAAGACGGCGACCTGCAAGGACAACCTGACCTTCGAGACGGACTACAGCGAGCCGTACCTCGACTACAAGGGCCTGTTCAGCGGCGTCTCGATCCTGCCGGCGCACATCCTCGAGAAGCAGACCGGCATCGCGGACATCACCAAGCTCGCGCCGACCGGTGACCCGGCCCAGCTCTCCAAGGCCGGCGACTTCTGGACGAACAAGTGGAAGGGCTTCGACAAGGCGCTCATGCCGGCCTCCGGCCCGTACATGATCGACGCGTTCGACGCCAACCAGAAGTCCGTCACGCTCGTGAAGAACCCGAAGTGGTCGGGCGGCAAGGGCGGTCCCGCCAAGATCGTCGTCCGGGCCATGGAAGACACCAAGGCCATGGCGACCGCGCTGCAGAACGGTGAGATCGACGTCGCGGCGTCGACCCAGCCGGACGCCACCGCGGCTGCCACGATGAAGAGCCTCGCGCCGCAGGGCGTGACCTACGGTTCGGCCGCGCAGCTGACCTACGAGCACCTTGACCTGCAGTTCAACCGCATGTTCAAGGACGACGCGCTGCGCAAGGCGTTCTTCGAGTCGGTCGACCGCAAGGCGATCACCGACAAGCTGCTCAAGGAAGTCCAGGCCGACGCGGCTCCGCTGAACTCGGTCGTGTTCTTCCAGGGTGAAGAGGGCTACACCGACCTCTACGGCAGCAAGGCCGGCCTGGGTGCCGACGCCGCGGCCAAGACCCTGACCGACGCCGGTTGGGTCAAGGGTGGCGACGGCATCTTCGCCAAGGGTGGCCAGCGGGCCTCGTTCAAGATCACGCACAACCAGAACGCCCGCCGCAGCCAGACCGTCGAGATCATCATCTCGCAGGCCAAGGCGGCCGGTATCGAGGTCAAGGACGAGACCGACGCCAACTTCCTCAAGGGTGGCCGCGTCTCGACCGGTGACTACGACATCGCGCTGTTCGGCTGGTCCTCGGCGCCGTTCAAGTCGCAGTCGCGTTCGATCTACGTCTGCCCGAACGACGGCGGTGACCAGAACTACCAGAACCTCTGCGACCAGAAGATCGACGACGCGTTCAACACGGCCGTGAAGGCGACCGACGAGACCGTCAAGACGCAGAGCTACCAGGCCGCCGACAAGGCGATCGCGGACAAGTACGCGACCATGCCGCTGTTCCAGACGCCGAGCATGTGGGCGTTCAAGGGCATCGACCGCGTGTACATGCAGTCCTACAACGGTGTCCTGTGGAACGCCGCCGAGTGGGAAAAGAAGTAAGCAGGGCCTGGCCCCGCAGCTTCTTTCCCCTCGTTCCAGATGACCTGGGAGGTACCGGGGCCCGGCCACGAGCCGGGCCCCGGTACCCACCGGAAGTAGCTGTTGACCGTAGGGTTACCCCCACTACGGTAGACAACCGGGTAGCGGTCCAGCGCACTTCTGACGACCAGGCCCGGATGAGGAGCAGTTCGTTGAACCTGGTGATCTACATCCTTCGCCGTCTGGCGATATCGATTCCCGTCCTCCTGGTCGGGACCTTTTTGTCGTTCGTGATGGTCGCCGCCACCGGTGACCCGCTCGGCGAGCTTCGCAACAACCCGCAGCTGAGCAAGGAAGCGATCGACGCGCTCTCCCACAAGCTGGGCCTGGACCAGGGCATCGTGCCGCGGTACTTCACCTGGCTCGGCGACTTCCTGTCGGGTGACTGGGGCACGTCCATCGCGCAGGGCAACGCGCTGCAGCCGGTCGCGCCGAAGGTGCTGGCCGCGTTCGGCGTCACGTTCAAGCTGGTCGTCGGGGCCGAGATCCTCGCGCTGATCATCGGCATCATCGTCGGCGTGCTCGCCGCGGTGAAGCAGTACTCGATCGTCGACTACCTCGCCACCACGCTGGCCTTCCTGCTGTTCTCCATGCCGATCTTCTGCATCGCGATCGTGCTGAAGAACTACGCGATCGAGATCAACGGCTGGGTCCGCGATCTCGGCCTGCAGGACGTCCTCGGCAATCCATGGCTGCGCACGACCAGCCCGGAACAGCTGAAAACGGACGGCGTCGGCGACTTCATAACCAGCACGATCGGCGCCTACCTGCTCCCGACGCTGTCGATCATGGCCATCAGCTTCGCCGCGTACAGCCGGTTCCAGCGGGCCTCGATGCTCGAGGTCATGGGCTCGGACTACGTGCGCACCGCGCGGGCCAAGGGCCTCGCGAACGGCCGGGTCATCTTCCGGCACGCGTTCCGCAACGCCCTGATCCCCGTCACGACGCTGTTCTCGGTGAACTTCGGGTCGGTGCTCGCCGGCGCGATCATCACCGAAACGGTGTTCAACTGGCACGGTATGGGCACATTGCTGGTGGAAGCCGTCAACAAGAACGACACTCAGGTGATGATGGGCTGGCTCGTGGTCATCGCCACCAGCGTGATCGTCGCCAACCTGATCGCCGACCTGGTGTACGGCATCCTGGACCCGAGGATTCGCGTTGGCTGACTTGAACTCCCTTCTCGCGAGCGAGACCGCGTCCAAGGACGGAACGCTCCCGCCGGAAGCCCTGCCCGAACCCCGGAGCCAGGGCAAGCTGGTGCTCCGGAAGTTCCTGCACCACAAGCTGGCCATGGCGTCGACCGCGGTGCTGGTGCTGATCATCCTGCTCAGCATCATCCTGCCGATCTTCTGGAAGCACAGCTACGAGGACAGCTCCTTCCCGTCCTTCGCGAAGCCGAACGGCGACTTCCCGCTGGGCACCACGCAGGTCGGCAAGGACATGGTGTCGCAGATCCTGCGCGGCACCCAGTTCTCGCTGCTGATCGCCCTCACGGTGTCGATCCTGTCGACCGTCGTCGGCGTGGTGCTCGGTGCGCTGGCGGGCTACCTGCGCCGGTTCACCGACTCGGCGATCTCCCGGGTGACGGACCTGTTCCTGATCATCCCGCAGATCGCCGCGGCGGCCATCCTGGCGAAGGTGTTCGGGAGCGGCTCCTGGTACATCGTCGCGCTGGTGCTGGCGTCGTTCGGGTGGATGCAGATCGCCCGGATCACCCGCGCCGAAGCGATGTCGCTGTCCCAGCGCGAGTTCGTCGACGCGGCTCGCGCTTCGGGTGCCGGCACGTTCCGGATCATCTTCAAGCACCTGGTGCCGAACATGGTCGGCAGCATCACGGTCAACGCGACCCTCGCGGTCGCGCAGGCCGTTTTGGCGGAAGCCGCGCTGTCGTTCATCGGCCTCGGTGTCCAGCTGCCGGACACCTCGCTCGGCCGCGTCATCCTGGAGAACTACGCCCAGCTGCAGACGCGGCCGGCGCTGTTCTTCGGGCCGTTCGTCGTGCTCGTGCTGATTTCACTGACGATCAACTTCATCGGTGACGGTCTTCGCGACGCCTTCGACCCGCGACAGCGGAGGATGAAGGCCTGAACGCGTGACGCGGGGGTGACCGGTTCCGGTCGCCCCCGCGTCCGTTTTCGAGCGGGGATCGCCGGACCTGGGGGTTTCGGATGAATCTCGTGCTCTACGTGCTCCGCCGGCTGGCCATCTCCGTCCCGGTCCTGCTGATCGGCACGTTCCTCTGCTTCGTCATGGTCGCCAACACGGGCGACCCGCTCGGCGAGCTGCGCGGCAAACCCGGCATCAACCTCCAGGCGATCGCCGACACCGAGCACAAGCTGGGCCTGGACCAGGGCGTCTTCGCGCGGTACTTCACCTGGCTCGGCCACTTCCTCAGCGGCGACTGGGGCATCTCCGTCGCGCAGGGCAACGCGTTCCAGCCGGTGGCGCCGAAGGTGCTGGCGGCGTTCCGCGTGACGCTCGAACTGGTGCTGGCGGCGTCGGTGCTGGCGCTGATCTTCGGTGTCCTGGTCGGGGTCCTCGCCGCGGTCAAGCAGTACTCGATCTGGGACTACCTCGCGACGACGCTGGCGTTCCTGATGTTCTCGATGCCGATCTTCTGCATCGCCATCGTCCTCAAGGGCTACGCGATCCGCCTCAACGGCTGGGTGCGGGACCTGGGCCTGGCCGACGTCCTCGGCGACCCGTGGCTGCGCACGACGAGCCCGGAGAGCCTCTCGGCGACCGGGGTGGGCGACGCGCTCGCGAAGTACGTCGGCGCGTTCCTGCTGCCGACGCTGTCCATCATGGCCATCACGTTCGCCGCGTACAGCCGGTTCCAGCGCGCGTCGATGCTGGAGGTCCTGGGCGCCGACTACGTCCGCACGGCGCGCGCCAAGGGCGTGTCGAACAGCCGCGTGATCTGGCGGCACGCGTTCCGCAACGCGCTGATCCCGGTGATGACGCTGTTCTCGGTCAACTTCGGCGCCACGGTGACGGGCGCGATCATCACGGAGACGGTCTTCAACTGGCACGGCATGGGCACGCTGCTGGTGGAGGCGGTCAACAAGAACGACCCGCAGGTGCTGATGGGCTGGCTGGTGGTGATCGCGGCGAGCGTCGTGGTGGCGAACCTGGTGGCCGACCTGATGTACGGGATCCTCGATCCCCGCATCCGGGTGGGCTAACAGCGCCCCAATGTGGCCTTGGTTGCGTCTGACGCACCGAAGGCCGCCTTGGGTGCGTCTCACGCACCGAAGGCCACATTGGGGCGCATGGGGCCCGGGAACGCGGAAGGGCCCCACCCGGCAGCCGGGTGGGGCCCTTCCGTGCGTCAGAGCTCAGTCGGCGACCGGGGCCAGCTTGCCGGCCTCCCAGGCCGCGCGGCGCTCGGCCTGCAGCACCGGGTCCGCGACCGGCGCCGCCGACAGCAGGCGGCGCGTGTAGTCCTGCTGCGGCGAGTGCAGCACCTGGTCGCGCGTGCCGATCTCGACCAGCTTGCCGTGCTGCATCACCGCGACGCGGTCGGCCAGCAGGTCGACCACCGCCAGGTCGTGGCTGATGAACAGGCACGCGAACTGCAGCGACTGCTGCAGGTCGAGGAACAGGTCCAGCACGCGGGCCTGCACCGACACGTCCAGCGCCGACGTCGGCTCGTCCGCGATCAGCAGCGCCGGGTCCAGGGACAGCGCCCGGGCGATCGCCACGCGCTGGCGCTGGCCGCCCGAAAGCTCGTGCGGGTAGCGGTTCATGTAGTGCCCGCCCAGCTCGACCTTGTCGAGCAGCGACCGCACGCGGGCCGACAGCTCCTTGCCGGCCAGCACCTTGTGCAGCACCATCGGCTCGGCGATCGACTCGCCGATCGACATCTTCGGGTCCAGCGTGGACGCCGGGTCCTGGAACACGATCGAGAAGTACCGGCGAAGCGGGCGAAGCTCCTTCGCCGACATCTTCGTGATGTCCTTGCCCGCGATCGCGATGGTGCCCTCGGTGGCCCGGAGCAGGCCGACGGCGCAGCGGCCGACGGTCGTCTTGCCCGAGCCGGACTCGCCCACCAGGCCGACGATCTCGCCCTTGGCGATGGTCAGCGAGACGTCGTCGACCGCGCGGTTCTTGTTCTGACCGCGACGGCCGGGGTACTCGAGCACCAGGTTCTTGATCTCGAGGGCCGGCGCGGCCTCCTCGATCACGGCCTCCAGCTCGGCGTCGGCCAGCCGGATCTCCTCGGCGATCTTGGCCGCCTCGGTGCTGTCGGAGGTGATCCCGGAGTCGTCGAGCAGGCGGCGTCCTTCCGGGCGCTGGCCGAGCACCGGCACCGCGGCGAGCAGCCGCCGGGTGTAGTCCTCCTTCGGCGACGCGAACAGCTCGCGAGACGGAGCCTCTTCGACGATCTCGCCCTGATACATCACGATGACGCGGTCGGCCATGTCGGCGACGACGCCCATGTCGTGGGTGATCAGCACGATCGCCGTGTCGAGGGTGTCACGCAGCTTGCGCAGCAGGCCGAGGATCTCCGCCTGCACCGTGACGTCGAGCGCGGTGGTCGGCTCGTCGGCGATGATGACCTTCGGGTCGCAGGAGATCGCCATGGCGATGACGACGCGCTGGCGCAGACCGCCCGACAGCTGGTGCGGGTACTGCTTGAACCGCAGTTCCGGGTTCGGGATACCGACCATGTCGAGCAGCTCGACCGCGCGGCGGTCGGCGGCGGCCTTCGAGATCTCCTGGTGCGAGCGCAGGGCCTCGCGCAGCTGCCAGCCGATCGTGTAGACCGGGTTCAGCGCGGTCATCGGCTCCTGGAAGATCATCGCGACCTGGTTGCCGCGGATCTTCTGCATGTCCTTCTCTTTGAGATCCGCCAGGTTGCGCTCGCCGAGGCGCAGCTCGCCGGCGATCCTGCTGGTCTTGGGCAGCAGACCCAGCACCGACATCGACGTGACGGACTTGCCGGACCCGGACTCGCCGACCACGGCGACGATCTCGCCGGGCTTGACGTCGAAACCGATGCCCTTGACGGCGTTCACGACGCCGTCCTCGGTCTGGAACGACACGCTCAGGTCGGAGATCGACAGGACGGATCCGGACACGCCGGCGACGTCCGCCGAAGTTGCTTCAGTGCTCACCAAGATGCCCTTCGTGGGGGTACAGACGATCGCGACGCGGCGGTCGCGACTCGCGCGAGGATAACCGAGGGTGTCCCCGACGAAGGTCGGAGCACGGGAATTACGCTCAACCCGTGATCTCCCCGGTACCGCGCAGGCTGCTGCTCGTCCACGCCCATCCCGACGACGAGAGCATCACCACCGGCGCCACGATCGCACGATACGCCGCCGAAGGTGCCGAAGTGACCGTGGTGACCTGCACGCTCGGTGAGGAGGGCGAGATCATGGCCGGCCTGCCCGAGCTGGCGGGGCTGGGGGCCTGGGCGGCCGACCAGCTGGGCGGCTACCGCGTCGCCGAGCTGAGGGCCGCGTGCGCCGCGCTGGGGGTGTCACGACATCGTTACCTGGGCGGGCTCGGCCGCTGGCGCGATTCGGGCATGGCGGGCACGCCGTCGGCGTCGCACCCGCGGGCGTTCACCGGCGGGAATGCCGAAGAGCAGGCCGCGCAGCTCGCGGAGATCCTCGACGAGGTGCGCCCCCAGGTCGTCGTCACCTACGACTCCTTCGGCGGCTACGGCCACCCCGACCACATCCGCGCCCACGAGATCACGATGGCGGCGGCGCCACGCGCCGGGTCGGTGGCGCGGGTGTTCCACACGGTCGCGTCGGCGGACGCGGTGCGCACCGGCCTGGCCGCGTTGCGGGCCGGGGAGCCCGGGTACCGCGTGCCGGCCGACGA
This sequence comes from Amycolatopsis sp. cmx-4-37, assembly GCA_049998055.1. GTDB lineage: Bacteria > Actinomycetota > Actinomycetes > Mycobacteriales > Pseudonocardiaceae > Amycolatopsis. Next base: position 42,126 of record JAEBEK010000003.1, read on the forward strand.
CGAGCTGCCGGTGACGCCGGACGAGGAGATCACGACGAAGCTCGACGTCGCCGCGTACGTCCCGGCGAAGCTGGCGGCCCTGCGCGCGCACGCGACGCAGCTGGCCGTCGTCGACGGCGACGTCCCGTACTTCGCGCTGACGAACGAGCTGGCCCAGCCGATCCCGGCGTACGACTCCTTCGTCCTGGCCCACGGGCCGGCCGAGGGCGCGGCGGACGACCTGTTCGGCGGGCTGTGACGGTGCCGAAGCCGTTGACCTGGGAGCAGCGCCTGTTCCTGCTGCTGCTCGCCGTGGACACGGTGCTGCTGGCCGTGCTGGAGCTGTTCTTCCTGCCGCTGCGGATCGGTGCCGTGCCACTGCCGGTGACGGTCGTCGTCGGCGCTGTCACCACCCCGTGGCTGGTGTCGACGACGGCGAAGCTGGTGCGGCCCGGGCTTTCGTGGGTACCCCTGGCGGTGTGGGTGGTCGTCGTGTTCGGGTTCGGCCTGCTGGGCCCGGGCGGCGACCTGGTGCTGATCCAGGACTGGCGCGCGCTGGTGCTGCTCGGCGCGAGCGCGCTACCGGGCGCGCTGGTGCTCGGCGGCGGGCTGGGCCGGGCCGCCGCGGGAAGGAGCCCGGGACGTGGGTGAAGCGATCTCCGACCGTCAGGTCGTGGCCGTGCTGCGGCCGTTCGTGCGGGCGTGCGGGCCGATGCTCGACGCGCTGCGCGAGTCCGATCCGTTCGGTCTGCAGGCGCGGGCGGGCGACGACTCGGCCGAGGTCGAGTCCGGGCTCAAGGCGAAGCTGATCCACGGCGTGACGTCGGTGAAGGTGCCGGGCACGGCCGCGTGGGCGCGGATGACGGGCTACGACCGGTCGAGCTGGTGGATGAACCGCGTCGGCCGCTTCACGGCGTTGCTGACGTCGATCCCGGGCCTGGGCGGCGCGCTGGCCGACCGGCTGCCGGTGCAGGACACGCTGGGGGCGGCGTCGCAGGGGCTGCTGCTGTGCGCGATCGCGGGTGAGTACGGCGTGACGGACGTGGGCACGCGGGTGCGGCTCATCGCGTCGGTGCTGTTCGAGCGCGAGATCGACGCGGACCTGGCGGCGGGCAAGCACCCGGAGCACGACGAAGCGGCCGAGGCGGACGAAGCGGCGAGGCTGACCGAAGAGCTGACGGCGTCGGAGAAGAAGCACGGCAAGGCGACGGTGAAGGCGGCGGCGGGGACGCTGTGGCGCCTCGGGCGCGGGCTGATCGGGATCACGGGCGAGCTGGAGAAGCGGCCGCGCGGGAACTTCCTGCACCGGGCGATCGGGATGCTGCCGGTGGTCGGCGCGGCGGGGGACTACTTCGGCGAGCGGTCCGGGTTGCGGGAGGTCTGGAAGCGGTCGCACGTGTGGCTGACCGAGCACCGCGCGTGATCTTCCCGCCCGAGGCGCCGTAACAAGGCCCTGCCCGGCGCCGACTCCGGTCCACGCCTGGCGCACCGGCGCCGGATCCGGCGCCGGAAGGACTGCTGACGTGACGATCTCCGACGGGCAAATCGTGGCCGTGCTGCGGCCGTTCGTGCGGGCGTGCGGGCCGGTGCTCGACGCGCTGCGGGGCGCCGATCCGTTCGGCGTGCAGGCGCGCGCGGCGGACGACCTGGCCGGCGTCGAGTCCGGCCTGAAGGCGAAGCTGCTCAGCGGCGTGGCGTCGGCGAAGGCGCCCGGCACGGAGGCGTGGGCCCGGATGTCCGCGCACGACCGGTCGAGCTGGTGGATGAACCGCGTCGGCCGGTTCGCGGCGCTGCTGACGGCGATCCCCGGGCTCGGCGGCGCGCTCGCCGACCAGGTGCCCGTGCAGGACACGCTCGGGGCGGCGTCGCAGGGGCTGCTGCTGTGCGCTGTCGCGGGCGAGTACGGCGTCACCGACGTCGGCACGCGCGTCCGGCTGATCGCGTGGGTGCTGTTCCACCGCGACATCGCCCCCGGACTCGCCGCGGGCCACGACGAAGCCGCGGAGGCGCACGAAGCGGCCCGGCTGACCGAGGAGCTCACCGCGTCCGAGACGAAGCACGGCAAGGCGACGGTCAAGGCCGCCGCGGGCACGCTCTGGCGGCTCGGCCGCGGGTTGCGCGGGATCACCGAAGAGCTGGAGAAGCGGCCCCGCGGGCGGTTGCTGCACCGGGCGATCGGCAAGCTGCCGGTCGTCGGCATGGCGGGGGACTACCTCGGCGAGCGTTCCGGGCTGCGGCAGGCGTGGCAGAGCGCGCACGGGTGGCTGAGCGAGCACGCGCCGCCGGCCATCGCCGCGCGGTGACTGCCGGCGGCACTGGTGCCCGGCGATCCCACCGGGCGGTGCGTGAAAGGGCAGGGTTCGCGCACCGCTTGATCTTCCCGCGCGGCGCCCCGCGCAAACCTCAGTTCCAGAACTGGAACACGCTGAACCCGATCTGGGCACCGTCCACATAGCCGCCGAACGCGCCGAAGATCGCGTACGCGCCTTCCCACAGGGCCGTGTTCGCCGGGCGGAAGAACCACAGGATCGCGAACAGGATGATCGGCGCCCACGGCCGCACCTTCGCCCCGAACTCGCGCGCCCGCGGCGGGAGGTACGGCTCGATCGCGCCCCAGCCGTCGAGGCCCGGGATCGGGAGGATGTTGAGGATGAACGTCACGACCTGCAGCAGGGCCAGGTAGGAGATCGCGATCACCAGGCCGCCGGCCATCGGGATCAGCGCGACCACCAGGGCCAGGGCCGCGCCGACCGCGAGGTTGCTCAGCGGCCCGGCCAGCGACACCCACGACGACGTCCCGCGCGACCGCAGCGCGCCGCGGTTGATCCACACCGCCCCACCGGGGAGCGGGATGCCGCCGATGATCAGGAAGATCAGCGGCAGGATGATCGACAGGACGGGATCGGTGTACTTCCGCACGTCGAGGGTCAGGTAACCCTTGTGGGCGACGCTGTAGTCGCCGCCGCGGTAGGCGACCATCGCGTGGCCGAACTCGTGCAGCGACAGCGAGGCCACCCAACCGGCGGCGACGAAGATCACGACGCCGGCGATGAGCAGCGGGTCGCGGTCGCGGACGAAAACGGTGTTGATGTCACCGAACGCGGCCATCGCACCGCCGGCGACGGTGAGCGCGAGGATGCCGAGGAAGATCGGGCTGGGGCGCACTGCTGACTTCTGCACGCTTCCAGTCTTCCGTATGCCCGGTGTGAAGTTACCGGCGTGTCCCCTTGCGCGATCGGGCCGGAACGTCCCCCGAACTCGCTACTCCGCTTGACCTGACCGCACTACACGGGTGTAATCACAGTGATGTCATTCGTCGTCGAGGGGACGGCGAGTGTCGTTTCACCACCGCCAGCCTGGGGAGTGCTAGGGAGCGAGGAGGCGGACGTGCGGTTGGAAGCCGATGGTAAGGAATGGGGGCACGTCATGAGTTGGGGCGAGATCCCGGAGCAGGCTCTGGGAGATCTCACCGAGCTCATCGATGCCACCGAGGAAGAGCAGGATTGGCAGGAACGCGCCCTGTGCGCGCAGACGGACCCGGAGGCGTTCTTCCCCGAGAAGGGCGGCTCCACCCGTGAAGCCAAGCGGATCTGTCTGGGCTGCGAGGTCAAGGACGAGTGCCTTGAGTACGCGCTGGCCAAGGACGAACGCTTCGGCATCTGGGGCGGTCTGTCCGAGCGGGAGCGCCGGAAGCTGAAGAAACGAGCCGTCTAGAGGGGGACTCACCGGTGATGCGCAGGCGTCACCGGTGATTCCACGTCGCGAACACTCGGCGTGGGTTCACCACCGGGTGACGGACCGGGGCCGTAGGGTGGCCGCACCGATCCGCCGCCTGATCTGGAGCGTTCGTTGCCCCGCACCGCCGCGCCGCCCGTCCTGCGCACCGCGCCCGTTCTGGCCATTGTGGTCTGTCACAACGGCGAAAACTGGCTGCCGCTGGCGCTTTCTTCGTTGCGCCGCAGCACTGTCCGGCCCCGGCACGTGCTCGCCGTGGACACCGGTTCCACCGATGCGACGCCGCGGCTGCTCGCCGAAGCCGCCGAGGATCCGGGCCCGGACGCGACCCCCGTGCTTTCCGGTGTCATCACACTGCCGGGTGACACCGGCTTCGCCGCCGCCGTCGCCGGAGCCGTCGAGCACGCCACCGAGCGCTGGGGCGACCCCGGTGCGTGGCTGTGGCTGCTGCACGACGACTGCGCGCCCGAGCCCGACTGCCTCGACGAACTCCTGCGCGTCGCCACCAAAACCCCGTCGGCGACCGTGCTCGGTTCGCTGGGCCTCGACTGGACCGACCCGCGGCTGATCGTCGAAGCGGGCCTGTCCACCGACGCGTCCGGCCACCGCCAGCAGGTCGCCGCGCTCGGCGACGAGCCGGCCGAGGTGCTCGCCGTGCCCAGCGCGGGCTCGCTCGTGCGCCGCGACGCCTGGGACGAGCTCGGCGGCTTCGACCCCGATTTCTCGTTGCTGCGCGAGGATCTCGACTTCGGCTGGCGCGCGAACGCCGCCGGCGGGCTCGTCCTCTCGGTGCCGGCGGCGCGGGTGCGGCACGCGCGCGCCGTCACCACCGGCCGGCGCGCCGCGGACGCCGTCGCCGCCCCGCTGGCGGTCGCGAACCGCGCTCACGGGCTGCGGGTGTTCCTCGTGAACTGCTCGCCGTTTTCCTTCTGGCTGGGGATGATCCGGCTCCCGCTGCTGTCCGTCCTGCGCGCGCTCGTGTTCGTCCTGCTGCGCCGCACCGGGGAAGCGCGCGCCGAGTTCTCCGCCGTGACGTACCTCCTCAGTGGACGCGGCGGATTGCGCGCCGCCCGCGCCCGCCGACGGCGGAATCCGCGGCCGGGCACGGTTCGCGGGCTCTTCACCGGACGCGGGACGCGGCTGCGCAACGCCGTGCGCGCGGGCGTCGTCGGGCTCGTCCGCCGCGGCGTCGAAGAAGACGTCGCGCTCGGCCGCGTGCCCGAGACCGTCGAAACCGAGTCCGCGTGGGTGACGCCGGAAGCCCTCGACGCGCGCGAGACCCGTCCGGTCGGGCCGGACGCACTGCCCGCCGGCGCCCTGCGCGGGCTCAGCTCGCGCGGGAACGGGCTGCGCAAGCCGGGCACGCTCGTCGCCGTCGCGCTGCCGGAAACCCCGGCGCCCGAACCGGTCTCCGCCACCGAAGGCACCGAAGGCACCGAAGACACCGAAGACACCGAAGCCACCGTCGAAGAGCCGGAAATCGTCTTCGTCGAGGTGAACCGGCGGCGCGTGCTCGCGGCGACGATCTTCGCGCCGCCGGTGGTGCTGCTCGTGGTGATGACCGCGCTGGGGCTGGTGGTCAACCGCGCCCGGCTCGGGCTCGACCTCTTCGGCGGCAAGCTGCTGCCGGTCGGCGGGCTCGGCGAACTCTGGACGTCGTACCTGACGCCGTGGCACGCGGTCGCCGGCGGCACCGGAGCGCCCGCGTCGGCGACGCTGCCGGTGCTCGGCACGCTCGGCGCGGTGTTCGCGCCGATCGGCGGACCGGCCGCGCTGGTGGCGATCCTGCTCCTCGGCGACATCCCGCTGGCCGCGCTGAGCGCGTATGCGGCAACGCGACGGCTGCGCGTGCGCCGGTGGGTCCGCGCGGTCGTCGCCGCGACCTACGCGCTGCTGCCCGCGGCGACCTCGGGGGTGGCGCAAGGCCGGCTGGACGTCGTCGTGGTGCACCTGGTGCTGCCGCTCGTGGCCGCGGGCATCGCCGGGCTGCTGGTCCGGGCGGACACGCGGTGGCTGCACGTGTCGGCGCTCTCGGCGTTCGGGGTGGCGCTGCTCGGCGCGTTCTCCCCGCTGGCGCACGGGCTCGCGCTCGCCGGGCTGCTGGTCGGGTTCGTGGTGCTGCCCGCGCCGACCGGGCTGGCGCGGCGGATCGCGTCGGTCGGCATCGTGGTGCTGCTGCCGCTGGCGTTGCTGCTGCCGTGGCCGACGGTCCTGCTGCGGCACCCGGAGCTGCTGGTGCAGGGACTCGGCGGCGCGGCTTCGGCGGTGTCCGGCACCGACCTGGCCGGGCTCGACCCGGGCGGGCCCGGCGCGTGGCCGATCGGCGTCGCGGTGATCGCGGCGGCGTTGGTGGCGCTGGTCGTCCGGCCGACGAAGCTCGCCGCGGGCGGGCTCGCGCTGGCCGCCCTGGGTGCGGGCGGCCTGGTGCTGGTGCGGCTGGTGACGGCGACGCCGATGCAGGGTGGCTCACCCGCCCACGGCTACGCGGGGGTGCCGCTGCTGATCGTCGGCGCCGGGCTGCTGTGGGTCGTGCTCGGCTCGTGGCAGCGCGGCGGCTCGGCCGGCGTGCCGTCGCCGTGGCTGCCGAAGGTGTTCGCGGTCGCCGGGGCCGGGGTGTTCCTGGCGCTGGCGGCCGGCGCGGTGGTTGTGGGCGGCCAGGGCCCGCTGCGGGCCGGCGAACGGCCGGCGCTCGCGCCGGAGGTGTCGGCGGAGGTGTCCGCGCCCGGCCGGTCGGTGCTGGACGTCGCGCCGGACGCGACCCGCCAGATCGGCGGCCGCCTGCCCCACTACGGCGACGACGAGCTGGCCCCGACGCCCGGCACACCCACCCGGCTGGCTTCCTGGCGCCGGGATCTGGGCCAGGGCGACGCGGCGGCGGTCCAGCGCGCGTTCGCCGCCGCGGCCGCCGCGGGGGTGCAGTTCGTGGTGCTGCCCGCCGGGGTCGACCCGCAGGCGTACGTGCCGCTCGCGAAGGACCTGGTTTCGGTGGCGGCGCCGACGTCCGACGGCCGCGGCGTGCTGCGCCTGCTCCCGCCGGCCGGACAGGTGATCTTGATCTCGCCGGAGCAGGCGAAAGCGGCGGTGACGGGCGGCGGCGCGCCCGGGAACGCGCCGGGCGTGGCGCCGGTCCAGGCGGGGCTGCCGGACGTGCGGGTCCGGGTGTCCGACGGGCCGACCGGACGGCTGCTGGTGCTCGCGGCGGAGCAGGAAGCGGGCTGGAAGGCGTCGGTGGGCGGCAAGAGCGTGCCGATCGTGCCGGCCTGGGGGCACCAGGTGGCGGTGTCGGTGCCGCCGACGTCGTCGGAGGTGACGGTGGAGTTCCCGGGGACGGAACGGAACCTGCTGCTGCTCGCGCAACTGGCGGCGGTGCTGTTCACGCTGCTGACAGCGGTCCCGGCCCGCCGCCGCCCCTGAACCGACGTGAACGGTCGGCGGCCCGAACGTCATGAACGACTCGTTCATGACGTCGGGCGAGGTGAACGGGTCGTTCATGACATCGCGGCCGCGCATGCCCGACTTCGCCGGGGCCCAGTCGTCCGGAAGGCGGCCGCTACTCGCCTTCGATGACGTCCGGTTCCACGCCCAGGTACCCGGCCACCTGCTCGACCAGCACGTCGTGCACCAGATCCGCCAGCTCCGACGGATCCTTCGCCCGCGCCTCCAACGGCCGCCGGTAGAGCACGATCCGCGCCCGCGTCGGCATCCCGGTCCGGTCCACCCCCGCCGGCACCAGCCGCGACAGCGGCACCGCGCCGTCGTGGAGCACGCCGTCGGACGGGGCCCGGCCGTTCTCCCGGACCTCGGGCACGTCGTCGACCGCCACGTCGAGCTTCGTCAGCTCGTGGCGCCACCGCGCTTCGATCGGTTCCAGCGCGTCGAGCACCAGCGCGTCGAACCGCTCCGCGCGGCTCGCGGCGGCGGGCAGGGTCGCCGGGTACAGCGTCCCGCGCAGGCCCCGGCCGTGCCGGTCCCGTCGCGAGCGCCGCCGCTGTCGGTAGTCACGAGCCGTCGCCACCCCGGAAGTCTATGCGGTCGGCGCGTCCCAGCGCGTGTCGCTCCTACTAGCTTGCGGCGACGCGCTATCGTTTCGGATCGTGCGGAGCGTACGGAAGTGTTCGCGTACCGGCTGTCTCGAGCCGGCTGTGGCCACGCTGACGTATGCCTACAGCGACTCGACCGCCGTCGTCGGCCCCCTGGCCACCGCCTCCGAGCCGCACTCGTACGACCTCTGCGAAGCCCACGCGCTGCGGCTGACCGTCCCCAAGGGCTGGGAAGTCGTCCGGCACGAAGGCGCCTTCGCCGCCCCGGACCCGTCGGCCGACGAGCTGACGGCGCTGGCCGAGGCCGTGCGTGAGGCCGGCCGCCCCGGCAAACCGGCCCCCGCGCCCGAGCCGGAAGGCCCCTCCGGGCGCCGCGGCCACCTGCGCGTGCTCCCCGGTCGCGCCTGAACGCGTAACCCACCACCACCGCCGGTAGGCTTTCCGCGCGGCGCAGCGGGCGCCGGGACGACTATTCGCGGGGAGACGGCGTGCCAGACCTTTCCGGCATCGTGAAGGCCTACGACATTCGCGGCGTGGTCGGTGAGCAGCTCGACGCGGACCTCGTCCGCGACTTCGGCGCGGCGTTCGCCCTGCTCATCAAGCCGGAGGCGCCGGCGGTGGTGATCGGGCACGACATGCGTGACTCGTCGCCGGGCCTGGCGGCGGCCTTCGCCGAGGGCGTCACCTCGCAGGGCCTCGACGTCGTGAGCATCGGGCTGGCCAGCACCGACCAGCTCTACTTCGCCTCGGGTTCGCTGAACCTGCCGGGCGCGATGTTCACCGCGAGCCACAACCCGGCCAAGTACAACGGCATCAAGATGTGCCGCGCCGGCGCGTCCCCGGTCGGCCAGGACACCGGGCTCGCCGAGATCCGCGACACCGTCGAGCAGGGCGTGCCCGGCTTCGAGGGCCAGCGCGGCACCGTGTCCGAGCGGGACGTCCTCGCCGACTACGCCGCCTACCTGCGCAACCTCGTCGACCTGTCGGGCAACCGGCCGCTGAAGGTCGTCGTCGACGCCGGCAACGGCATGGGCGGGCACACCGTCCCGACCGTCTTCGACGGGCTCCCGATCGACGTCGTCCCGATGTACTTCGAGCTGGACGGCAGCTTCCCGAACCACGAGGCCAACCCGCTGGACCCGGCGAACATCGTGGACCTGCAGGCGAAGGTGCGCGAGGTCGGCGCGGACGCGGGCGTGGCCTTCGACGGCGACGCCGACCGCTGCTTCATCGTCGACGAGCGCGGCGAGCCGGTTTCGCCGAGCGCGATCACCGCCCTGGTCGCCGTCCGTGAGCTGGCGAAAGACCCGGGCGGCACGGTCATCCACAACCTGATCACGTCCAAGGGCGTGCCGGAGATCGTCGCCGAGCACGGCGGCAAGCCGGTCCGCACCCGCGTCGGGCACTCGTTCATCAAGGCCGAGATGGCCCGCACCGGCGCCATCTTCGGCGGCGAGCACTCGGCGCACTACTACTTCCGCGACTTCTGGCGCGCCGACACCGGCATGCTGGCGGCGCTGCACGTGCTCGCCGCGCTCGGCGAGCAGGACGGCCCGCTGTCCGAGCTGACCAGCGCGTACTCGCGCTACGCGGCTTCGGGCGAGATCAACTCGACCGTGGACGACCAGGTCGCGAAGATGATGGCGGTCAAGGACGCCTTCGGGGTCCGCTCCGGCGTCGAGCTCGACGAGCTGGACGGCCTGACCGTGCAGCTGCCGGGCGGCGCCTGGTTCAACCTGCGCCCGTCGAACACCGAACCGCTGCTCCGGCTGAACGTCGAGGCCGCGAACGCCGAGGCGGTGCAGGCGCTGGTGGACGAAGTACTCGCGATCATCCGCAGCTGATCAGTCCCGGGTGAAGGGCGGCCGGGGCCAACTGTGTCCGGAAGGTGCCCTTCACCACACCTCATCGCGTGGTATGGAGGAACCATGGCCATCACGCTCGACGCCCAGCTCCTCGAGATCCTGGCGTGCCCGTCGCCCGATCACGCCCCGTTGCGCCCCGGAGCGCCGGACGACCCCGAGGCCGACGCACTGACCTGTACCGAGTGCGGCCGGGTGTACCCGGTCCGCGACGGGATCCCGGTGCTGCTCCTCGACGAGGCCACCACCCCTGGCGACGGAAAATCCGATGCCGACAGTGCTTGACGACTCGCTGCTCGACGACCCCGCGCGGCTGGCCGAGGCCGACAGCGCGGGACTGCTGCGGGCGGCCGCGATGGCCGGCGCCCAGGTGCGGGCGACCGCCGAGACGGCCGCCGAGCTGGGGCTGGCCGACCGGCTCGACGTGGGGCGCCCGCGCGCTCTCGTGCTGATCGACCGGCCGGGCGTGAGCCGGACGCTCACCCGGCTGCTCGCGGCGCTGCTGACGCCGTCGTGCCCGGTGCCGGTCGTCGTCGCCGAGGTGGTGCCGAGCTGGATCGGCGCGCTCGACGTCGTCTTCGCGCACACCGACGACCCCGGTGACCGCGAGCTCGCCGCGTCGCTGGAACGCGCCGCGCGTTTCGGCGCCTCGGTCGTGCTCTCCGCGCCGGCCGAAGGCCCGGTCGCGGCCGCCGTGGCGGGCAAGGGCATGGTGCTGTCGCCGCGCATCCCGGTGCCGCCGGAGCTGGCGTTCCCGCGCGGCCTGGCCGCCGGGCTGCTCACCGCGAACGCGCTGGGCCTGCTGGTCTCCGATGTCCAGTCGCTGGCCGACCAGCTCGACCTGGAGGCCGAGAAGGACTACCTGGCCCGGGACTCGTTCGCGAACCCCGCCAAGGCGCTCGCCCTGCGGGTCGCCGACCGCGTGCCGCTGCTGTGGGGGCTGGACCCGGTCGCGGTCGCCGTCGGCGAACACGCTGCGCACGCGTTTGCCGCCCACGCGGCTACTGTGTGCGACGTCGAAGACTTTCGTCAGGCTCTGGCGCGTCCCGCGTTGCGGCGGGCGGCGCAATCGAGTGGTGCGGAGCGTGACATCTTCGCCGATCCGGACGATCCATCAGGTGACATCCCGACTCGGGTGCTGCTCCTCTCGGTGCGGACCGGTCCGGCCACGGACGCGGCGCGCTTCCAGGCCGAGGATCTGCTGCCCGCGGCGGAGGTCATCGCCCCGGCCGAGGAGATCGAGGCCGACGAAATCGTGCGGGCCGCGGTGCTGGCACTGCGGTTCGAACTGGCGGCGGTCTATCTCGGGCTGGCGGCGGGCAGCATCGGCGGCGCGGGCCGCTTCGAGCCCGCGAGGGCGTGAGACCCGCCGAGCACCGGTCCCGGCCGGCGCCGAAGGAGTGGAGTTGAGGTGACAGTGGAGCTGCTGCGCAACGCGGTGCGGCCCTACGCCTGGGGATCGCGGACGGCGATCCCCGAGCTGCTGGGCCGTCCGGTACCCGCGCCGCACCCCGAGGCCGAGCTGTGGATGGGGGCCCACCCGGGCGACCCGTCGCACGTCATCGGCCCCGACGGGACCGAGCGGAACCTGCTCGAGCTGGTCGACGCCGACCCGGTGCGTCAGCTCGGCGAGCGGTGCGCGAAGCGGTGGGGCGGGCGGCTGCCGTTCCTGCTGAAGATCCTCGCCGCGGAGGAGCCCCTGTCGATGCAGGCGCACCCGTCGGCGGCGCAGGCCGCGGAGGGACACGCGCGCGAGGAGAAGCTGGGCATCCCGCGGGAGGCGTCGAACCGCAACTACCCGGACCCGACGGCGAAGCCCGAGCTGGTCTGCGCGCTGACGGAGTTCCACGCGCTGGCCGGGTTCCGCGAGCCGGACCGCACGGTGAAGCTGCTGAAGGCGATCGAGACGCCGGGGCTGGCGAAGTACACCGGGCTGCTCGAGGCCCAGCCGGACCCGTCCGGGCTGCGGGCGCTGTTCACGACGTGGATCACGCTGCCGCAGCCGACGCTCGACGCGCTGCTGCCGGAGGTGCTGGACGCCTGCGTCCGGCACGTCCAGGAGCACGGCGAGTTCGCGGTCGAATGCCGGACGATCCTGGAGCTCGGCGAGGCGCACCCGCGCGACGCGGGCGTGCTGGCGGCGTTGCTGCTGAACCGGCTGACGCTGCGCGCGGGCGAGGCGATCTACCTGCCGGCCGGCAACCTGCACCTGTACCTGCACGGCACGGCCGTGGAGATCCTGGCGAACTCGGACAACATCCTGCGCTGCGGCCTGACGCCGAAGCACGTGGACGTCCCGGAGCTGCTGCGCGTGGTCGACTTCGCGTGCGGCGAGATGCCGGTCCAGTGCGGCGACACCGGCGACCGTCTTTCGGTGTACCGCACGGACGCGCCGGAGTTCGAGCTGTCGCGCGTCGAGTGGGCGGACGGCCAGGTCGACGAGATCTCGGTCGACAGCGTGGGCCCGCAGATCCTGCTGTGCACGGCCGGCGACCTGCTGGTGACGGCCGACGACGGCGAGAAGGTCGAGCTGCGCCGGGGCCAGTCGGTGTGGCTCCCGGCGGCGGACCCACCGGTGCACGTACGCCCGCTGGACGGCGCGCGGGCCCAGCTGTTCCGGGCCACCGCGGGAACCTGCGAAGACTGAAACTCACCTGGCTCCCGCACCCGGCAGCCGGCTCACGTACCCAGACGGTCGGCTCACGTACCTGGGCAGTCGGTTCGCGTACCCGGACGGTCGGCTCGCGGCCGACTCTCCGGGTGCGTGAGCCGACTCTTCAGGTACGCGAACCGACTCTCTGGGTACGTGGGCCGACTCTTCAGGTACGCGAACCGACTCTCTGGGTACGTGGGCCGACTCTCTGGGTACGCCGGCCGACCTTCGGGTGTTCGGTTGGCGAGTCTGGCCGGCTTCTGTGTGCGTTCCGTGTGGCGGCGTCCGCCACCATCGACACCAAGGGGGACCCTGGTGCGCTGGCGCGCGCCGGTCCGCTGGGGGTGGCGCCGGGCGGTAGCGTCCGGCGCCCTGGGCTGGGGGTGGTGTCGCGAGGGGGCGGCACCACCCCGTCCCGCCGACCGGTGTTCGCCGGAGTCGGTGGGGTGCTGCGTCAGGCTGGGGTGGTCAGCGCGAGCAAGGCGCGGCGCAGAGCCGCCGCGCTCGCGTCGCGCGAGTCCGCCAGCGCGGCCGCTTCGGCGGCCGCCGCGGCAGCTTCGGCCGGGGAACCCGCCGCTTCGCACGCCCGGCTCAGCACCAGCCACGTCAAGCCGGTCGCGGATCTGCCGCCCATCTCGCGGAACTCGTCCAGGCACGCCCGGAGCACCGGGATCGCCTGTGCCGCCCGCCCTTCGCCGATCCAGCTCGCCGCCAGCGCGCGGGTGCAGGACAGTTCGCGGGGCCGCTCGTCCAGGTCCCGGGCCAAGTCTCGGGCCTCCTCGAACGCCGCCGTCGCGCGATCCCGCGCCCCCGTCGCCGCCGAGATCGCGCCCAGTGTGCGCAACGACTTCGCCAGCGCCGAACGCGCCATCGTCCCGCGCAGCAGCTCCACCGACTCCGCGATCGCCGCCTCCGCCGCCGCGCCGTCGCCCGTCAGCAGGGACGACCACGCGAACCCGTGCAGCGCCGTGCCGATCCGGCGCGGGTCACCCGTGGCCCGCGCCGAGGTCAGGGCGATCCGGTCGACCTCCCGGGCCTCCACCACCCGGCCCAGCCGCAGCAGGGCCGCCGATTCCGCTTCCCGGACCAGGAACTCGTCGTCCAAAGCAGACAGTGAACGCACGGTGTGCAACGCCTCTTCCGCGCGGCCCAGGCCGATCAGGCAGTGCGCCAGGTTCGCCGAGACCCACGCGTGCGTGCGGTGGTCGCCGTGGGCTTCGAGCTCCTTCGCGCATTCGCGGTACGCCGACGCGGCTTCCTCGTACTGGCCGCGCGCGTGCCGCAGCAGCGCCAGGTTCGCCTCGGCGATCGCCGCCGTCGGGCGATCGTCCGTCGCCGCCAGTACCGTTTCGTACGCCGCGCGCATGTCGGCGTACTGCCCGTGCAGGTACAGGTACACGCTTAGCTTGTCCAGCAACAGCAACGCTTCCCGCGCGTCCAGCGACCCGATGAGCCGCACGAGGTTCGCGCGCTCGGCCGCGAACCACTCGTTCGGACGCTCCAGCAGCCGCTCGACCAAGGAATCCGGCAACGGCTGCGGGAACGGTTCGTGGACCGGCGCCGGCAGCGGGACCGTGCGCGGCAGGCGGGCCGCGGCCGCGTCGGCCAGCGCGAGGGTCGCCGCCAGCACCGTCGACGCGCCGCCGTGCTCCGGGGGCCCTTCCGCCGCGTACAGCCGGACGAGGTCGTGCATCCGGTACCGGCCCTCGCCGGTCGGATCCGGTCCGCGCGCCTCCAGCAGGCTCGCTTCGACGAGCTCTTCGACGGCCTCGTCCGCGTCCGGCTCGCCGATGAGCGTCGTGACGGCCCACGCCGGCAGGTCGACGAGCCGGCACCGCCCGAGCAGCCCGAACGCGCGCCGCGCCGGCGGCCGGAGGCCTTCGTGGCTCAGCGCGATGCTGCTGCGGACGGCCAGGTCGCTCACGGTCAGCTCGTCGAGGCGGCGGACCTCGTCCTCCAGCCGATCGGCCAGCTCGCCGAGCCGCAGGTGCGGGCGGATGGCCAGCCGGCTGCCCGCGATCCGCAGGGCTAGCGGCAGCCGCGCGCACGCCGCGACGATCCGGCCCGCGTCCGAGCGCTCGCGAGCCACCCGCGCCCCGGCGAGCCGGTTCAACAGCTCGGTGGCTTCGGCGTCGGACAGCGGGCCGAGGGACAGCCGGTGCGCGCCGGCCAGCCCGCTCAGGCGCGGCCGGCTCGTCACGAGCACCGCGCAGCCGGGCGTGCCCGGCAGCAGGGCGCGGACGTGCTCGGGGTCGACGGCGTCGTCGAGCACCACCAGCACCCGCTGGTCGGTCAGCCGGCCGCGGAACACCGCCGCGCGGGCGCGGACGTCGTCCGGCACCGCCGGGCCGGGCACGCCGAGCGCGCGCAGCAGGTCGGCCAGCACCTCGCCGATGTCGCGCCCGCCCAGCGGCACGTACAGCTGACCGTCCGGGAACCGCGCCCGCAGCCGGTGCGCGGCGCGCACGGCCAGGGTGCTCTTGCCCGCGCCCGGTTCGCCGCTGAGCACGGCGAGCGGGACGCCCGCGCCGCTGCCCAGCACGCTGGTCAGTTCGGCCAGCTCCGCGTCGCGGCCGGTGAAGTCCGCGATGTCCGGCGGCAGCTGGCACACCGGCCAGACCGGCGGCGGCATCCGCGGCACCGGGTCCTCGCCGCGCAGGACGGCGGCGTGCACGCGCCGCACCTCGGCGCCCGGTTCGACGCCGAGCTCCTCGACCAGCGTGGTGCGCAGCCGCCGGTAGATCTCCAGGGAGTCGCCCTGTCGCCCGGCCCGGTGCAGCGCGGTCATCAGCTGCGCGGCCAGCCGCTCCCGCAGCGGGTGCTCGGTGATCATGGCCTGCAGCTCACCGGTCAGCTCGCCGTGCCGCCCGGCGGTGAGCTCGGCGTCGACGCAGTCTTCGAACACGGCGAGCCGTTCGGACTCCAGCCGCGCGACGTCGGCGTCGAGCCGCGGAACGTGCAGCCCGGCCAGCACCGGCCCCCGCCACTGCGCGAGCGCCCGCCGGTAGTGCCCCGCCGCGGTGAGGGCGTCCCCGGCCCGCTGCCCGTCGGCGACGGCCGACCGGAAGACGAGCAGGTCGAGCTCGCCGGGTTCGACGCGCAGCCGGTAGCCGAGCGGCCCGTGCTCGACGCGCAGGCCGTCGATCCGCTCGCGCAGCCGCGAGAGGTAGGTGTGCAGGTTCGAGGCGTAGGACTTCGGCGGCCGCTCCGGCCACAGCGCTTCGACCAGCACGTCGACGTGGACGTACTGGTCGGCGTTGAGCAGCAGCACGGCCAGCAGGGTGCGCTGCCGCTCGCCGCGCAGCGCGACCCAGTGCCCGGGCGGGCTCTCGACGGCGAGCGGCCCGAGCACGCCGAAGTGCGCCATGTCCACCTTCCCCAGTGTCCGAGCGGCCCACCGTAGCGAAGGGGTACGACAGAAACCGGCGGTCCACCGAAGGCGACAGCCTCGCCTGGTGCTGGCCCGTTCGTGGAGGTATAGCGATAGCTATACTCGCCATTTGGCCGGCCGATCGCCGGGTCGAAGATCCGGAACCTGGAGGAACTGCGGCCGGGCACGGTTCGCATCCTGTTCGTCTTCGACCCCTGGCGGAGCACCGGTACGACCGCTATCTGAAGGAACGTCAGGCAGAGGAGGGACGACCATGACGGGGTACGAGCGCTGGAAGGATGTTCGTGCGACGCACGTCGAGCGGGCCGGTGGTGAAGAAGCGGTCGAGGCGGGCAAGCAGGAGCTCCTCGCCACGGTCCAAGGGCACCGCCTCGCCGAGATCCGCCGTGGCCGGGGCTTGACCCAGCAGCAGCTGGCCGAGCGGATGGGTGTCACCAAAGGCCGGGTGTCCCAGATCGAACGGGGCAAGATCTCCGGTATGGAGGTACTCGCCCGCTACGCTGCGGCTTTGGGTGGCCGGCTGCACCAGGCGATCTACTTCGACGACGGTGACATCGCGGCTATCGCCTGACTGAACCCCCGGCCGGTGGCGACCCGGTCCCGCCGCCCCTATTACGCTCCACCCGGACATTCAGGACCAACCAGGGGAGCGGTCGTGTCAGCTGGAGGCGGAACCAAGGCGATCATCGCCGCGCTGGGGGCGAACGCCGGGATCGCGGCCGCCAAGTTCGTCGGCTTCCTCGTCACCGGGTCGTCGTCGATGCTCGCGGAGTCCGTGCACTCGCTGGCCGACACCACGAACCAGGGCCTGCTGCTGCTCGGCCAGAAGACGTCGAAGCGCGCGGCCGACCAGGAGCACCCCTTCGGCTACGGCCGCGACCGGTACTTCTACTCCTTCATCGTCGCGCTGATGCTCTTCACGCTCGGGTCCGCCTTCGCGTTCTACGAAGGCATCCACAAGGTCGGCCACCCGGAGCCCCTGGAATCGCCGATCGTCGCCGTGCTCATCCTGCTCGTCGCGGTCGGCCTGGAGGGCTACAGCTTCTACACCGCCATCGGCGAGTCGAAGAAGATCAAGGGCGACGCCACCTGGTGGGGCTTCATCCGCCAGGCCAAGGAACCCGAGCTCCCCGTCGTCCTCCTGGAGGACGCCGGCGCGCTGCTCGGCCTCGTCTTCGCGCTGCTCGGCGTCGGGCTATCGGTCGTCACCGGCGACCCCGTCTGGGACGGCGTCGGCACCCTCGCGATCGGCGCGCTGCTCGGCGTCATCGCGATCATCCTCATCGTCGAGATGAAGAGCCTGCTCATCGGCGAAGGCGCCACCGAGCCGGTGCTCGCGACGATCATCGACGAGCTCGCCGCCGGCAAGGTCGAGCGGGTCATCCACATCCGCACGCAGTACATGGGCCCGGACGAGCTGCTGGTCGCGGCGAAGCTGGCGATGGTCCCCGGCCTCGACACCGCCGAGCTGGCCGCGGCCATCGACGACGCCGAGGCCCGCGTCCGCGCCAAGGTGCCCGTCGCGAAGCTGATCTACCTCGAACCTGACCTCGACCGCAGCCTCGCCAAGTAGGTCTTCGCGTTCGGCGAGCCGTCACGCGTCTGACCCGATAGGGTGACCTACCGCGATACACGCAGGCCAGCCGCAGGAGGTCAACGGTGCCCGGAACGGGATTGTGGCGCACTAAATCCATCGAGCAGTCCATTTCGGACACAGACGAGCCGGACACCAAGCTCCGGCGGAACCTGAGCGCGTGGGACCTCACGGTGTTCGGGGTCGCGGTCGTCATCGGGGCCGGCATCTTCACGCTCACCGCCCGCACGGCCGGTGACTACGCCGGCCCGTCGGTCTCGCTGGCGTTCGTCTTCGCCGCGATCGCCTGCGCGCTGGCGGCGCTGTGCTACGCCGAGTTCGCCTCGACCGTGCCGGTCGCGGGCAGCGCGTACACGTTCTCCTACGCCACCTTCGGCGAGTTCATGGCGTGGATCATCGGCTGGGACCTGATCCTCGAGCTCGCCGTCGGCGCGGCCGCGGTGTCGAAGGGCTGGTCGGTCTACCTCGAGACCGTGCTGAGCTACCTGTTCGGCAAGGGCGCCAAGACGACGTTCGACATCGGCAGCGTGACCGTCGACTGGGGCGCGCTGGTCGTCGTCGCGATCCTGACGCTGCTGCTGGCCGTCGGCACGAAGCTGTCTTCGCGGGTCTCGATGGTGATCACCGGCATCAAGGTCGCCGTCGTGCTGTTCGTGATCATCCTCGGCATCTTCTACATCAAGGGCTCGAACTACTCGCCGTACATCCCGCCGGGCTCGACCGGCGGCTCGGGCCAGACCGGCGTCGACCAGTCGCTGTTCTCGCTGATCGCGGGCGGCGCGAGCAGCTCGTTCGGCGTCTTCGGCCTGCTGGCCGGCGCTTCGCTGGTGTTCTTCGCGTTCATCGGCTTCGACATCGTCGCGACCACGGCCGAGGAGACGAAGAACCCGCAGAAGGCCGTGCCGCGCGGGATCATGGGCTCGCTGGCGATCGTCACCGTGCTGTACGTCGCGGTCTCGCTCGTGGTCGTCGGCATGACGTCGTACAAGGACCTCGCGACGAAGGCGGGCGACGGCAGCCACAAGACCCTCGCCACGGCGTTCTCCGCGAACGGCGTCGACTGGGCGGCCAACATCATCTCCTTCGGCGCGCTGGCCGGCCTGACCACCGTCGTCATGGTGCTGATGCTGGGCCAGGTCCGGATCATCTACGCGATGTCGCGTGACGGCCTGATGCCGCGCGGGCTGGCGAAGACGGGCGAGAACGGCACACCGAAGCGCGCGACGCTGATCGTCGGCGGCCTGGTCGCGCTCGCGGCCGGCTTCTTCCCGGCGGACAAGCTCGAAGAGATGGTCAACGTCGGCACGCTGTTCGCGTTCGTGCTGGTGTCGGCGGGCGTGCTGATCCTGCGCCGGACCCGCCCCGATCTGCCCCGCGCGTTCAAGGTGCCGCTGGTGCCGCTGATCCCGATCCTGGCGATCCTGGCCTGCCTGTGGCTGATGCTGAACCTGACCGTGCTGACCTGGCTGCGGTTCGTCGCCTGGATGCTCGTCGGCGTGGTGATCTACTTCGGCTACAGCCGGCGGCACTCGCTGCTCGGCAAGCGGCAGGCGGACGGCCTCGACGAGCCCGTCAAGGCTCCGGAGGCCTAGCGTCACCCACCCGTTCGTGAAGCCCCGCCGATCCGCGTTCGCGCAGGTCGGCGGGGCTTTTTCGCGGGGCTTCACATCGGACGATCTTGCGTTTCGTACCTAAAAGGGGACCCGGTGTAGCCGGTCGAGTGACGTGCGATACCTTTCGATCCTTCGCGTGGCACTGACGGGTGAATTACAGCAGCGTGATTCACACGCTCGGTGGCTTCGTGACCCCGGATTTCGCAAGTGCTCTCTCCCCGCCG
The DNA here is from genome assembly GCA_049998055.1 of Amycolatopsis sp. cmx-4-37. Taxonomy (GTDB): domain Bacteria; phylum Actinomycetota; class Actinomycetes; order Mycobacteriales; family Pseudonocardiaceae; genus Amycolatopsis. Next base: position 61,217 of record JAEBEK010000003.1, read on the forward strand.
GTATCAGGAGTTCCGAATGCGCAGACGTACCTTCCGCGGCGCCGTCGCGATCATGGCGCTGACCACCGCCGCCCTCATCGGCACCGCCGGTTCCGCGCTGGCCTGCCACAGTGACGACAACCGCCCGCACCCGACGCCGGGCGCCGCGACGCCGTGTGCCAAGGGCACCGACCTCAAGCAGAGCGACGTCGACTTCAAGGTGGTCAAGAACCGCCTGAACATCTCGAAGGTGCACGAGGGCGTCACGGTCACCCGGATCGTCGTCGTCGGTGGCGACGACGGCTTCAACGACTACACCCCGGGCGCCAAGGGTCTCGAGAAGACCGCGCCGTGGAACGACCTGCGCGCGCCGTTCAGCCGCAACGGTCACCAGGCCGACATCGACCACTGGTACCTCTGCGGCAAGAAGACCGAGAAGCCGACCGAGACCACCAAGCCGCCGACGACCAAGCCGACCGAGACGACGAAGCCCAGCGCTCCGGCGTCCTCGGAGACCGTCGCGCCGACCAGCACCACCGCTCCGGCCGTCGTCCCGGCGGGCAACGAGTCGGGCACCGGTGGCGGCCTGGCCAACACCGGTTTCGACAACATGTGGCTGGTGTGGATCGCGGCCCTGCTGATCCTCGGCGGTGGCGGCCTGCTCGCGCTGCTGAAGTTCCGCCGCAAGGCCTCCGAGTGAGGTTGAGCTAGTTCGCGGTCGAAGGCCCCTCGCTCCGGCGAGGGGCCTTCACTGTTTCGAGGGGAAGTCCCCGAAGAGCGAGCCCTGCTCGCCCCAGGCCGGCTTGCCGAGACCGGCGGCCATCGCGACGGCGTGGTCCCACTCCGCGTCGACCACGTAGTCCTGGTGCTTGAGCACCCCCGGCGCCCAGCGGTGCCGCCCGGTCGGGCCGCGCAGCGGGTCCGGCAGCCAGTGGTCGCCGCCGAGGACGAGGACGCCGTTCTCGTCGGCCTTCGCCTTCAGCGGCCCGGTGCCGCCTTCGGGCTGGTAGCCGACGCCGTAGAGCTGCCGGTCGGAGACCTCGTGCCGCCACGTCGTCACGCCGCCGCCGAAGATGTCGGTGCCGCGGCACAGCGCGCGCCAACGGCCGTCCAGGTCGGCGAAGAGCGTTTCGAGCGCTTCCTGCGGGAGCAACGCCGGGAAAGCGCGCTGGTAGCCCCACTGCAGCGGGGAGCCGGCGGTGAGCACGCCGACGCGTTCGAGGTCGGCCGCCGGCAGCTCGGCCGCCAGCCGGGCGGCGGCCATGACCGTGAGCAGGCTGCCGAGGTTGTAGCCGGAGAGCACCACGCGCGTCCCCGGCTCGGTGAGGTGCTCGCGCGCCCGCGCGGCCAGCTCCGGGACCACCTTCAGCGCGTAGCAGGGCGGCACGGTCGGGTGCGCCGCGCGTGGCCAGAAGCAGACGAGGTCGGCCAGCGCCCCGAGGTGCCGGCTGCGCTGCGGGGTCCGCGCGGCCGTGTAGACGATGCGCAGCAGTCCGGCGGCCAGCCCGCCGAGCGCGACCACGCCGATCGCGGACAGCGGCCCGAACCAGCCGGGGACCAGCCCGAACCCGAACCGCAGCACCAGCAGTGCCGCGCCGCCCGCGGACATCGCCGACGCGACCGTGAAGGCCAGGTGGTGCAGGTGCCGCCGCTCCCACGCCGAGCGCGCCCACGCCGCCGCGGCCTGGGCCTCCTGCCGCTCGTCGTGCTCCATCAGCCGGACGATCTCCGGGACGCCGCGCCGCAGCCGGCGCAGCGGGACCGCGACCGCGAAGCCGACGACCGCGAGCACCGCGGCCAGCGCCAGCCCGGCGCCCCACAGCACCGTGACCAGCAGGTACGTGTCGGGCACGTGCAGGAGCTCCGCGCCGGAAAGCCGCCGGAGCGCTTCGGCGAGGCCGGCGCCGAAGCCGCCGCCGAGCAGCCCGGCCAGCGCGAGCACCGGCGCGGCCGCCCAGCCGCCCAGCCACGGCCGCAGCCGGCGCGGCTTGTGCACCCAGCCGGGCCGGGCCAGCAGCGCGGCCGGGACCAGGAACAGCGCGAACAGCACCGTGACGGCGATCAGGGCCGCGCCGAGGCCTTCGACGACGCCGTTGGTCCCCGGCAGCGGACCCGGGCCGGGGCGCAGCCGCACCGCGGCCACGACGACGAGCAGCGCGGCCAGCGCGAGCACGCCGGGGCGGCCGAACCGGCCGGTGTCGACGCCGATCGCGGCGGCGACGATCGTCGCGAGCACCAGCGCCAGCGCGATGATCCAGACGACCAGGTCGAAGCCGTCGCCCGGCACCCGGAACGGCCCGCCGAGCAGCAGCAGCGCGACCGACACCAGCGCCGCGACCGTGTGCAGGCAGCGCAGCGCCGGCGTCTCCGGGTCGGCGCGCATCCGCAGCGGGCCCGCGGTGAGGTCGCCGTCGGCGTGCACCGCCCACGTCGCCGACGAGATCCGGTGCAGCACGAAGATCACGACGAGGAGGGGCACGACGCCGACCGCGATCCGCGCCGGCACCGAGCGGAGGACGTCGGGGACCACGGGCAGGCAGCCGGACCCGGGCGCGAGGCACTGCGCGGCGAACAGGTCGAGCGCGATCGCCGCGAGCTGGCCCATCAGCAGCATGGTCAGCAGCAGGGCGCCGACGCGCAGCAGGCCGCGGCACACGGCGCCGAGCGCGCGGGGAAGTGGGCGGTCCGGCGCCGGCGGCAGCATCCAGAACGCGACGTTGGCGAGGGAGAACGGGAACAGCAGCGCCCAGGTGGCCTTCGCGGCACCGCCGGAGGTCATGCCGTGCCAGAGGTAGCCTTCGAGGGTCCGTGGGATCGACCGGCCCAGGGCCGGCAGCACGGGTCCGGGCGCCGGGCGCCGCAGCCGGTCCGCCGGGCGGATCACGCGACCGAGCCCGTCACCGGCGACGTCGACGGTCGCGACGGCGTCGAGCAGGGTCTCGCCGCTGGTGCCCACGAGCCCGGCGACGCGGATTTCGACGACGCGGGTGTCCGGGCCGGGCATGGGCACGGTGAAGGCCTCCTACGCGATCCTAGGGAAGGTCGAGCGGACAACGGTAGTGTTCGGACGTCATCGAGTCTTGGAGGAACCGCCACTATGACCCCCGAAAGCGTTGCCAAGCGGCACCAGACCCGCAACGGCATCGAGTTCGCCGTCGCCGACCTCGAGGCCGCCGAGTTCGGCCGCAAGGAGATCCGCCTCGCCGAGCACGAGATGCCGGGACTGATGGCGCTGCGGCGCGAATACGCGGAGGTCTACCCGCTGCGCGGCGCCCGCGTCTCCGGTTCGCTGCACATGACCGTGCAGACGGCCGTCCTGATCGAGACGCTGGTCTCGCTGGGTGCGGAGGTGCGCTGGGCGTCCTGCAACATCTTCTCGACGCAGGACCACGCGGCCGCCGCGATCGTCGTCGGCCCGCACGGCACGGCCGAAGAGCCCAAGGGCGTTCCCGTCTTCGCGTGGAAGGGCGAGTCGCTCGAGGAGTACTGGTGGTGCACCGAGCGGATGCTCACCTGGGACGACAGTGGTGAACTCGGTCCGAACATGATCCTCGACGACGGCGGTGACGCCACCATGCTCGTCCACAAGGGCACCGAGTTCGAGAAGTCGGGCGTCGTGCCGACCCCGGACGAGAACACTTCGGACGAGTTCCGCGTCTTCCTCGAGCTGCTGCGCGCGTCGGTCGCTTCGGACACCGGCAAGTGGACCAAGATCGGCGAGGGCATCCGCGGGGTCACCGAGGAGACCACCACCGGCGTCCTGCGGCTCTACCAGCTCGCCGCGGCCGGTGAGCTGCTGTTCCCGGCGATCAACGTCAACGACGCGGTGACGAAGTCGAAGTTCGACAACCGCTACGGCATCCGCCACTCGCTGATCGACGGCATCAACCGCGGCACCGACGTGCTGATCGGCGGCAAGGTCGCGGTGGTCTGCGGCTACGGCGACGTCGGCAAGGGCGCGGCGGAGTCGCTGCGCGGCCAGGGCGCCCGCGTGATCGTCACCGAGATCGACCCGATCTGCGCGCTGCAGGCGGCGATGGACGGTTACGCGGTCCGCAAGCTCGAGACCGTGCTGCCCGAGGCCGACATCATCATCACCACGACCGGCAACAAGGACGTCGTGCTCGTCGAGCACATGGCGAAGATGAAGCACCAGGCGATCCTGGGCAACATCGGCCACTTCGACAACGAGCTCGACATGGCCGGTCTGCAGCGCTACCCGGGCATCCGGCGGATCAACATCAAGCCGCAGGTCGACGAGTGGATCTTCCCGAACGGCAACACGATCATCGTGCTGTCCGAGGGCCGGCTGCTCAACCTGGGCAACGCGACCGGGCACCCGTCGTTCGTGATGTCGAACAGCTTCTCCAACCAGGTGATCGCGCAGATCGAGCTGTTCACCAAGCACGAGGAGTACGACAAGGAGGTCTTCCGCCTCCCCAAGAAGCTGGACGAGAAGGTGGCTCGCATTCACCTCGACGCGCTCGGTGGTGAGCTGACCAAGCTCACCAAGGAGCAGGCCGAGTACATCGACGTGGACGTCGAAGGCCCGTTCAAGGCGGATCACTACCGGTACTGAGGTTTTAGCGTTTCAGCAGGTCAGGGCCGCCCCGAACGTGTTCGGGGCGGCCCTTTGTTCTGCGTTCGCGACAGTGATAGCTCGAATGGGTGATGCGCTATCATGGAATCGTGAAACAGTTGATCACGAGGATCGACGATGAGCTGCACGCCCGGCTGAAGGCGAGAGCCGAAGCTGAAGGGCGCAGCATGAACGACCTGGTCACGGAAGCGTTGAGGGGCGTTGTGGCGAAGACTGAAACCCGTACGGAATGGAAGCGGCGACTGATCGCCGAAGGCAAGATCGTGTACGTGAAGCCACCGACTCACGTGCCGACGCTCGACGAGATCGAGGACCTGTCCCGGGGCTGGGGCACGGCTGTGAGCGAAGCGCTCGACTGGACCCGAGGGGAGTGGTGACCGTGCTGTACGTCGACACCAGCGCGCTGGTCACCGCCTACCTGCCGGACGAGCCGGAGCACGACAAGTTCCGCAAGCTGCTTCTCGAAGGCGGTGGCCTGATCGTGAGCAGCGATTTCACCCGCATCGAGTTCGCCGGGGCCATGACGGCCGCCAAGCGGACCGGCCGCATCCCGGATCCCGTGGCGGTACTCGAGCACTTCGACCACCTCGCCTCTCCGGAGGGTGACCTGGTGCTCATCCCGTTCGACCCGAGCCAGGTGATTCCCGCGGCCCGGCGGCTGGTCACCGAGAACTACCCGGTGCGCACCCTGGACGCCGTCCACATCGCGGTCGCGATGCACTCCACGGCCGAGCTGACGGCCGGCGAGCCGGTCACCTTCGTCACGCGCGACCAGCGTCAGGCCGACGCCGCGAAGGCCAACGGATTCGAGGTGCTGTGAGCGTCGACCTCTTCGCCGGGATCACCGCCCGCGGCGTCGGCGGTGGACCGGCGCAGGGCTGCTAAGCCCGTCGTGAGCGGGCGAACCCCCAGGCGACGAGTGCCGCCGCCACGATCGTGAGCGTCAGGCCCGCCACCGTCACGGCCTCCCGGAACTCCGCCGTCTGCTGCGCGCTCCAGTGGGTTGTGGCGATGTCGCCGGTGAACAGTGCCGCGAGGATCGTGCCGGTCGCCGCGATGCCGGCGCCCGACGTCACCTCGGTGGCCGTGTCCGTGAGGGCCGCGCCGATCGTCGTGCGGTTCTCCGGCAGGCCGCGCAGGACGTTGACGCCCGCGACGACGCCCACCACTCGCATCCCGGCCGCCACCAGCACCAGCGCGATTGCCACCCACAGGTAGCCGAACCGGCTGAACAGGCCGTAGACGGCGAGCCCGGCCACGATCGCCGCCGCGCTGATCCACGCCGCCCGTTCGAGGCCCGCGCGGCGCACGAACGGGCTGACGAACGCGCCGCCCGCCACCAGCACCACGACCTGCGGCAGCATTCCGGCCGCGGCGAGCGCGGGCGGCCAGCCCCAGTCGAGCTGCAGCTGCAGCGTCACCAGGTACCCGAGGCCGGCGGTCGCCAGCCCGGCGGCGGCCTTGAACGCCAGGCCGCTCGACACCAGCGGGGGCGCGACCAGCGTCAGGTCCAGCAGCGGGTAGCGGGCCGAGCGCTCGCGGACCACGAACAGGACCGCGGCGACGATGGCCGCGGCGGTGGCCGCCCACGGTGCCCACGCGCCGGCGCCCTCGTTCACGAACAGCGTCGGGGCGACGAGCGCGAGCACGACCGTCGCCGTGCCGAGCATCGCGCCGAGGACGTCCACCGGATCGCGGTGGAGGCCGGCCGGGTCGTCGGCGGCGATGCCGAACCGCACGCCGGCGAACGCGAGCGCGGCGACCGGCACGTTCACCAGCAGTAGCACCTGCCACGGCGCGATCGCGAGCACGAAGCCGCCCGCGGTCGGGCCGATCGCGAGGCCGACCAGGCCGACGGTCGAGATGAGGGTGGTCGCGCGGACGCGCAGGCCGTCGTCGGCGAACAGCCGGAAGGCCAGCGCCATCGAGCCCGGGGTCGTCATCGCGGCCGCGACGCCCATCGCCACCCGGACGGCGATCAGCTGCTCCGCGGTGGTGACGAACGCGGTCGCCAGGCTCGCGACACCGAGCAGGACCAGGCCGATGAGCATGATCCGCCGCCGGCCGAACCGGTCGGCCAGCGCGCCGAAGGCCAGCATGAGCCCGCCGAAGACGACGGCGTAGGCGCCGGTCACCCACTGCAGGACGGTGGTCGAAGCGTGCAGCTCGCGGCCGATCGTCGGCAGCGCGACGTTGAGGATCGAGTTGTCGAGCATCTCGAAGAGGAACACCGCGGACAGCCCCGCCAGGGCGATCCACGCCTCCCGCAGTGATCGGGGGGAACGCGGTGCGGCGAGAATGCCGGTGGTCTGTTCGGAGGGCATGCCACTAAGTTAACTGACTAAGTTTAGTGACACAAGGGAGTGTGATCCGATGCCCCGGACCGGGGAGCGTGGTGGGCCGCAGACACGGGCGAAGATCTCGCAGGTCGCCACCCGGATGTTCTTCGAGCGCGGGTTCGACGCGGTCACGGTCGCCGAGGTCGCGCGCGAAGCCGGCGTGTCGAGCGTGACGGTCTTCAAGCACTTCCCGCGCAAGGAGGACCTCCTCCTCGACCGCCAGGTCGACGCCGCCGACGTCCTGCGCGCGGCGGTGCGCGACCGCGCTCCGGGTGTCGACGTGCTCGAGTCACTGCGCGCCGCGACGCTGCGGCTCCTCGACGAGCGCCACGGGCTGTCCGGGGTTGCCGACGGGTCGATCCCGTTCTTCCGGACCGTCGCGGCGTCGCCCGCCCTGATCGCGCGGGTGCGGGAGATCGGTTCGGACCTGCAGCGGCTCCTCGCCGACGAACTCGCGAGCGACCCGGCCTTCGGCGGCGACGGCCCGCTGTTCGCGGCGTTCTTCATCGCCGGCTACGCCACGGTGCTGGTGCGGACCGCGAGCCGGCTCGTCGACCGGGACGACCCGGACGCCGTGGCGGAAGACCACCGCGAACGTCTCGAGCGGCTGTTCGTCGCCCTGCGCGGCGGAGTGGTGTGATCAGTTCCACTCGACGGCGACGCCGGCCAGCCCCGGCCCGGCGTCGCTGAAGAACGCGCTGCTCACTCCGCCCATGTCGCACGCCAGCTCCTCCGCGACCACCGGCAGGGCGTCGTCGCGCGCCCGGACCTGACGGGTGCAGCGGGCGGGCAGCGCGTTGCGGTCGAAGCGCAGCTGGACCAGGTAGCTCGCGCACCGGTCGCGCAGCATCCGGTAGTACCCCGGCGACGCCGAGCCCGAGTCGTCGCGGACCTCGAAGCAGAACACGTGGATGTCGCCTTCGGCGAGCTTGCGGTCGAACAGCAGCTCCGTCGCCATCGTGTCCGCGTCCGGGTTGCGGCGCATCCGCCCGACGCGGCAGCCCTCGTCGGTGATGAGCTCGACGTCGTCGATCCGGCACCCCGGATCGCCGTTGTACACCGTGAGGTAGCGGTCCGGGCCGTGCCGGCGCGCCCGCGTCACCAGCCGGGTGCGCAGGCTGACCTGGCGGTGTTCCGCGTCGAACGTGATCGTGTCGTGCACGGACAGCAGCTCGAGGTCGGCGTTGTAGTGGTTCGACGACGGGTACGCGCCCAGCTCGGCGAGCAGGTCCTCGACGATTGACCCCATGTCACCGGAACGCAGGTCGTGGAACGACGCGGCCGGTTGGTGGCCGCGGCGGACCAGTCGCGGCCCGATCAGCACCACCAGGGCGTCCGCGGGCAGCTGGAGGACCGATTCCAGGGCCCGGACCGCCGGGAGCGCCTTGGGCACCTCGGGCTGGCGCAGCCCGCGTTGCCAGTAACTCAGCGTCGACTGTCCGATTTGGACTCCGCGCAGCGCGAGGTGCGCGCGCAGCCGGGCGAGCGAGAGGCCGCGGTAGGCGATCGCCAGTCTCAAGGCGTGGTGGAACTCGCCGGTGCGGAGCGCCTCGGTCAGCTCTTTCGGCAGCTCGGCGACCGATGCCCGGGTCGTGCGGGCGCCATCGATGATCAGTGGGAGGTTCCCGTCTTGTGCCACCGCTCGTCCCTTCACCCGACCAGTGTGTGCGCTGGGCGTGAACACCGCGGAACGTTCACGTTAGCAGCGTAGGGTGGCAGTGCCGACCCCCGTTCAGGGTGGTTGGCCACGTGATGGTGACTGTTCCGCGTTCCGGCAACGACCCGGAACGGTCCGTTCATCCAGATGGCGTTCTTGCTCCTTGTGACCGCGTTGTTCACCGTTGTGACCACCGCTGGTTCGCCCACTCCTCCGCAGGAGGCCGTCTGTGCAGGTGAAGTCGAGCCGGGTACCCGTCACGCTGGCGGTGTGCCTGATGTTGTGCCTGGTCGCCCCGGTCACCGCCGGAGCCGCGCCCGGAGTGCCGTCGACCTTCCAAGCCCAGCTCACGATGCAGTCCCAGCAGCGGAGCCAGTGGTGCTGGGCCGCCTCGGGCGCCACCATCGCGGCCTTCCACGGCGCGGGCGTCAGCCAGACGCGGTTCTGCCAGCTCGCCCTCGGTGAGACCGGAAAGGACTGCGCGAACGTCCCGGGCACCCTCGCCGGCCCGCAGCGCGCCTTCGCCGAGCTCGGGTTCGCCTCCCCGGGCCGCTACCTCGACCACCGCATCTCCTACGCCGACGTCCGCGCGCAGACGGCGGCCGGCCGGCCGGTCGAGACGCGGGTCGGCTACCGCTCGGGCGGTGGCCACACCCACGTCCTCTACGGCTACGACACCAGCGGCGGCTGGGTGTCCTGGGGCGACCCGGGACCGGCCAAGCGCTACCACTGGTCGACCTACGGCTACTACACGCACAACTCGTCGTTCACCTGGACGCACACGCTCACCGGGATCTCCCGATGAGCAGGCGGGCGCTCGTGCTCGCCGTGCTGACCGGCGCGGCGCTGCTGATGACGGCCCCGGTGTCAGGCGCGGCCCAGGCCGCCGGCATCAGCAGCGCCGACGCCGTGGCCGCGCACGCCGCGGCGGCGGACCTCCAGGACACGCTGGTGCGGTTCTTCGCGCAGGCACCGGACGCGCGCGGCCCGGTGACGGTCCGGGTCGAGCCGGGCGCGTACCCGGTCTACGAGCTCTCGCCGGACTTCGTCGTGGGCAAGCCGGGCGCGGCACCCGGCGACTTCGCCTACTTCGCGGTGCTTGCCCGGGCTTCCGACGGCCGGACCGCGACGCTCTGGTCGGTCCGCGGGGCCGACGGCGACTGGCAGGTCGGCAACATCGCCTCGGGCGACGTCGAGACGGCGTTCGCCCGCACACTGCCCGCGGGCGCGCAGCTGCTGCACGAACCGCAGGTCGACGCGTGGTACGCCGTAAGGGACGGCCGTCTCACGTCCCTGTCGGAGCGAACGATCGTTAACGTCGCCGACCCGGCGGAGCGAACGATCGTTAACGTCGCCGACTACCAGCGCACGGTCGCGGCGCGGTACGCGGACAAGCTCCCCGGCTCGGCCTACGCCCGCGAAGGCGAGGCGGGCGGCTACGACGCGACGTCGCAGGTGATGCCCCGCGGCGACGGCGGCCCGGCGCCGTCCGGCCACGACACCGGCTGGGTGCCGCTGCTGATCCTCGTCGGCGTGCTGGCCATCAGCGGCGCCGGCTACGTGCTGCACCTGCGGCGGATCTCCGCCTGAAGACGAACCGGCGGGCTCGGCGTCGATCCCCTTCCACCGAGCCCGCCGGTCCACCACCATCACCACCGTTACTGTGACGCCCGTGGGTCGACTGGTGGTCATCGAAGGGCTCGACGGCGCGGGCAAGCGCACGCTCGCCGACGGGCTGACGGACGCGTTGCGCGCGAAGGGCGCGAGCGTGGCGTCGCTGGCGTTCCCGCGCTACGGCGAGAGCGTGCACGCCGACCTCGTCAAGGAGGCGCTGCACCGCGGGCACGGCGACCTCGGCGACTCGGTGTACGGCATGGCCGTGCTCTACGCGCTCGACCGCAGCGGCGCCGCGGACGACATCCGCGCCCTGCGGGACGCGCACGACGTCGTCCTGCTCGACCGCTACGTGGCCTCCAACGCCGCGTACGCGGCCGCGCGCCTGAGGCAGGACGCGGCCGGCGAAGTCGTGAAGTGGGTGTGGGAGCTGGAGGTCGCGCGGTTCGGCCTGCCCCGCCCCGACGCGCACCTGCTGCTGCGGGTGGCGCCCGCGGTGGCGGCCGAGCGGGCGGAGCGGCGCGCGGAGGCGGAGACCGACCGCGAGCGCGACGCGTTCGAGACCGACGACGGACTCCAGCGGCGCTGCGCGGCGGTGTACGACGAGCTGGCCGCGTCGGGCTGGCTGGCGCCGTGGCACGTCCTGGACGGCGTCGCGGGCGTCGACCTCGAAGCGCTCGCGAAGACGCTGCTAGGGGAGTAGCCGGGCCGGGTCGAAGCGCGCGATCGGGTGAGCCGTCGCGCCGTCGATCACCAGGTCCGCGACGATCTCGCCGATCACCGGGGCGAACTTGAAGCCGTGGCCGGAGAACCCGCACGCCAGCACCACCCGCTCCTCGTCCGGGTGCGGTGCCACGACGAAGCTCTCGTCGGCGGTGTCGGTGTACAGGCACGTCGCCGCGCGGAGGAACGCTCCCGGCAACGTCGGGACGTGCCGTCCGACGACGGAAGCGATCTCGCGGACCTCCTCGGCCGACACCGTCCGGTCGATGCCGTCCGGGGTGCACGCGCGGCCGCCGGTGTGGAACGCGACCTTGACGCCGTCCGCGGGCGCGTTGTGCGCCGGGAAGCCGTAGAACGTGTAGCCGTCGCCTTCCCAGAGGTACACGGGGTGCCGCCGGAACGGGGCGATCCCGCCGGCCGGCGCGAACCAGTACTGCACCTGCCGCCGCACCGTGAACTCGACGCCGAAGCCGCGCAGCAGCTCGCCGGCCCACGCGCCGGGCGCGAGCACCAGCCGGTCGGCCGTGTAGTAGCTGTGCGACGTCCCGACGCGCACGCCGGTGGTCATCGTGCTCCAGGTGAACACCTTCTCCTCGTGGTGCAGCTCGGCGCCGCACCGCGCGGCGAGCTGCAGGTGCGCGGCGACGCTGCCCTCGGGCGACACCAGCCCGGCGCCCGGCTCGTACAGCGCGACCTCGCCCGCGGCGGGCGCCAAGGTCGGGAACCGGCGGCGGATTTCCCGCGCGTCCAGCAGCTCGTGCGGGATGTCGAAGGCGCGAGCCGAGGCGACGCTGCCGGTGATCGTGCGCGAGCCGGCCGTGCCGACCATGATCCCGCCGCAGCGGGTGAACAGCCGCCGTCCGCTGTCGCGCTCGAGGCCCTCCCACAGCTCGTGGGCGCGCAGCAGGAGCGGCACGTACTCGGGGCCTTCGAGGTAGGCCTGGCGCGTGATCCGCGAACCGCCGTGGCTCGAGCCGCGGTTGTGCGCCGGCGCGAACTGGTCGATGCCGAGCACCCGCTGCCCGCGCCGCGCCAGCCGGTACGCCGCGGCGCTGCCCATCCCGCCGAGGCCGAGCACGATCACGTCGTAGTGCGTCATGCGACGCTCCCCGGCACGCGCTCGCCGAAGTGCTCGATCTCCACGGGCGTCCCGGGTCCGCAGTGCTCCACCGGGAGCCAGGCGTACGCGAGGGCCTGGCCACGGGTGTAGCCGTACCCGGCGCTGGTGACGTACCCCGCGGCGCGGCCCTCGACGTAGACGGGTTCCTTGCCTTGCAGCACTTTCCCGGTCGTCAGACGCGTCAGCCGGCGGGCCACGGTCTCCGCGGACCGGCCCGCCAGCGCGTCCCGGCCGAGGAAGTAACCCTTGCCGCGGTGGACGGCGTCCCCGAGCCCGGCCTCGTAGGGATCGTGCTCGGTGGTGAAGTCGAGGCCGGCGACGGTGGTCCCCGCCTCCATCCGCAGGCTGGTCAACGCTTGATAACCGGCGACGGCGATGTCCCGTGCGCGCAGGGTGTCCCACAACCGGCGGCCCAGGTCCGCCGTCGTGTGCAGTTCCCAGCCGGGTTCGCCCACGGCGGACAGTCGCAACGCGACGACCGGGACGTCCGCCACGTAAGTCTCTTCGGCGGAGAAGTCCGTCGTGGACAGTTCCGGGAGGACGGCGTCCGCCCGCGGTCCCCAGACGCCGAGGCAGCACGTGCCCGGGGTCGTTTCGTGGACCTGGACGGTGCCGTCGCCGGGCAGGTGCCGCCGCAGCCAGGCGAAGTCGAGGCGCCCGCCGGCGCCGAGGTGGAACCGTTCGTCGCCGAGGCGCGCCACGGTGAGCCGGCCGCGCACTCCGCCGTCTTCGCCGAGCAGGAGCGTTCCCGTGAGCGTTCCCGGCGGGTGCGCCAGGTCCCCGGTCGTCATCGTCTGCAGGAACGGCAGCGCGCCGGGGCCGGTGACCGCCAGCCGCGGCACGGACGTCAGGTCGAACATCGCGACGCGCTCGCGGGTGACGAGCGCTTCCGCGCCGACCTCGCGTGAGTACCGCTCCGGCCGCACCCAGCCGTCCACCGAACCGAAGTGCGCGCCCAGCGCGACCTGCCGCTCGTGGAAGGGACCGGTCCGCACCGGCTCCGCGGTGAAACGGGACGACGGCGCGAACCGGGCGAGGTCGCAGCCGTGCAGGGCGAGCACCGGCTGCCCGTCGACTAGCCAGCGCGCCAGCTCGCGCGCGACCCCCGCGGAGTGCTCGGCGCGGACGGCCCGCGCCACCCAGAAGCCGTCGAGCTCCGGGTGTTCGCCGAGCAGCGGCATCCCGTCCGGGCTGCCGGGCAGCGGGATCGTCGTGGCCTCGGATCCGACGTCCCGGAGAGCAGGCAGGAGGGCGACCGCCGCCTCCCACGCGCCACCGATGCCGAGCCGGTCGACGTGCTCGCGGACGGTCAGCCCGGTGTCGAGGTCGCGCAGCACGGGCTTGCCCGCCTGGGCGTGTTCGTCGTTGTGCCCGGCCAGTTCCGGCAGCGGTGACGTCCGCGCGTACCGCAGCCGCCGCGGTACTCCGGGCAGGGCGAGCCCGTCGGAGCCGTCGCAGAAGACGACGACGTCGGCGCGCACCCGCCCGGCCGCGGTGACGACCCCGGTGACGCGGCCGCCGGCCCGCTCGACCTCGACGACCTGCTCGGCGCTGAACCGCGCGCCCCGGGCTTTCGCTCGCCGGGCCTGGGCTTCGGCCGCGCGCCGCGCGTGCAGCAGGCCGTCGCCGGGGACGTGGAACCCGCCCAGCAGCCGGGTTTCGTCGAGCAGCGGGTGCAGGTCGGCGCACTCGCGGGGCGTGCGCAGGTAGCCACGCACGCCCCACGACGTCGCCCAGCCGTGGCGCCGGTTCAGGTCCGCGAGCCGCTCGGGGGTGGTCGCCAGGTCCAGGCTGCCCACCGGGTTGAAGCACCACGGGCCGTCGAGGCCGCCGTACTTCGCGGCGGTGTACTTCGCGAACTCGGTCAGCGTGCGGTCGGCGTCGGTCCGGAACACCAGGCCCGGGTGGTCGTCCGCCTCGCCGCCGCCCAGGACGGTGACGTCGGTCCAGCCGCGCTCGGTCAGCTCGTCGGCCAGCGCGCAGCCGAGCAGGCCGGCGCCGGCGACGACCACCCGGGGCCGTGCTGCCATCGTGTCCCTCCGGGCGACGTAGTTGCGTCTTCGGCAACAACGTGCGTTATGCGCGACGCGGTGTCAAGCGCCCGAAAAGGTGCCCGCTCAGGCGCGGGTGAACTCCATGACCCAGTTGGATTCCCAGGTCCGCCCGCCGTCGGCGGAGAACTCCTGCTCCCAGCGCGGCGAGGACGTGGTCGTGCCGGTCCAGGCGTAGTGCACCTTCACCGGCGCGCCTTCGTGGGTGTCGTCGCTGTAGAAGTCGCCGCGGCCGCCGGTGAAGGTGCCGGTGACCGGCGGCTGGAGCAGCCCGGTCCGGCTGTTGGCCCAGTGCAGGGACCACTCTTCGCGTTCGACGTCGAAGAGCCGGAGGGTGCAGCCGCGGCTGCCGAGGGTCGGGAAGACGATCTCGTCCAGGTTGCCGCCGCCCTCGAAGAGCGACCAGCAGGTGGCCGTGCCGGGGAAGACGGCCCAGTCGTCGCTGCCGGCGAGCAGCTCGCCGAGCCGCCGGTTCGTCACGGTCCAGGAGCCGATGAGGAAGTCGAAGTCGTTCATGACGGCGATCTTGGGCCGCTACCACTGACATCTTCTGTCAGTGGTAGCCGGCAGACTTCACCGGGTGCGCACGTACCGCGTCGGCACCATCGAGCGGCTGCGGACGCTCGACGAGCACTTCACCCGGCCCGACGGCTTCGACCTGGCGGAGTTTTGGCGCGAGCACGTCGAAAGCTACGAAGAGAGCGAAGCAGGCGAGACGGCTGTCCTGCGGCTGTCACCGGCGGGAATCAAGGCCCTGCCGGACATCCTGGGCCCGAGAGCGGCCCGGCTCGTCGCCCGCACGCTCGAACCCGCGGACGCCGAGGGGTGGCGCCGCGCCCGCGTACCGCTGGAAAGCGTGCCCCACACGGCGGCGATGGCGCGGCTGTACTAGTCCCGGAAGTAACCGAGCTGCGCGGAAAGGTCGTCCGCCGCTTCGGTCATCGGCCGCACGATCTGCTTCACCCGCTGCTTCGAAAGCCGGTACGACGGCCCCGAAGCGCTCATCGCCGCGACGACGTCCCCGCCCGGCCCGTGGATCGGCACGGCGACCGCGTGCATGCCGAGCTCGAGTTCCTCGTAGCAGGCCGCGAAGCCGTCTTCGAGCACTCGGTCCAGCTCGGTCAGCAGCTCGTCCGGCTCGACCGTCGTGCGTGGTGTGTACTGCTCCAGTTTCCGCTTCAGCACGCGCTTGCGCTCGGTTTCGGCCATGTACGCCAACAGGATCTTGCCGCTGGACGTGGCGTGCAGCGGCGTGCGCTGGCCGGTCCAGTTCTGCGTCGTGATCGCCGCCGAGCCGCGGGCCTGGCTGATGTTGATCGCGACGCCGTCGTCGGCGATGGCGATGTTCACCGTCTCGCCCAGCTCCTCGGCGAGCGTGAGGCAGCTGGCGCGGCCGAGCTTGGCCAGGTCCATGCGGCCGGTCGCGGCGCCCGCCAGCCGCACGATGCCGAAGCCGATCGCGTACTTCCCGCGTTCGCCGAGCTGCTCGACGAGGCCTCTGGACTCCAGGACGCTGAGCAGCCGCGACGCCGTCGACTTGTGGACGCCCAGCTCGCCCGCGATCTCGGTGATGCCGGTTTCGCCGTTGCGGGCGAGCAGCTCCAGCACGCTGATCGCCCGGTCGACCGACTGCACCTGGCTTTGAGTTGCGTTGCCACCAGCCGAGGCGTGCTTTCCCGCCGAGGTTGCGTCAGCAGAGTCCTGGTTCCGCATAGCGCAACACTATCCGTTTCGCCCCGTTCCTATCGGCTGAGTGGGCGAATCTCTTGACGGGGACGCGGTCGGAGCCGGACTGTTGCGCAGGAAGCGCAGCGTCGCGCAGTGCGCAACATTCACGAACCGTCCCGGCACCCCGCCAGTCTTTTCCGGAGGCCTCGATGATCCGAGCGTGCGCCGTCGCCGACCTTCCCGTGGGCGAAGTCCTCCGCGTCGACGGCCCGGTCCCGATCGCGGTGTTCCACACCGAGGACGGCTTCTTCGCCGTCGACGACACCTGCACCCACCAGGACGCGTCGCTCGCCGACGGCTGGCTCGAAGGCTGCTTCGTCGAGTGCCCGCTGCACGCCGCGCGGTTCGACCTGCGCACCGGCGAGCCCACCTGCCTGCCGGCCAAAGCGCCGGTGCGGACGCACCGCGTCGTCGTCACCGGCGGTGCGGTGCACGTCGACGCGCCCCTCCCGGCCGTCCCCTGACCCTTTTCCCGCAGGTCCGTGAAGGCCGCGTGCCGGCCTTCACGGACCGTCCAGGGGCACCCGGATGGAGCAGGCGATGGTGCGGATCTTGATCTTTCTGGTGGTCAAACACGCGGGTCGCGCGTCCGGCCGCCGGAACTAGTGCGAACATGTGGACATGAAGGCACGTGTTCTCGTGGTCGACGACGACCCCGCCCTCGCGGAGATGCTCACCATCGTGCTCCGTGGGGAGGGGTTCGACACGGCCGTGGTCGCCGACGGTTCGCGCGCGCTGCCCGCGCTGCGCGAGCTGAAGCCCGACCTCGTCCTGCTCGACCTGATGCTGCCCGGGATGAACGGGATCGACGTCTGCAAGGCGATCCGCGGCGAGTCCGGGGTGCCGATCGTCATGCTCACCGCCAAGAGCGACACCGTGGACATCGTCCTCGGCTTGGAGTCCGGCGCGGACGACTACGTCGTCAAGCCGTTCAAGCCGAAGGAACTGGTCGCGCGGGTCCGGGCGCGGATGCGCCGCACCGAAGCCGAGCCCGCGGAGTCGCTGACGATCGGCGACCTGGCGATCGACGTGCCGGGCCACGAGGTCACGCGCGAGGGCAAGGCCATCCCGCTGACCCCGCTGGAGTTCGACCTCCTGGTGGCGCTGGCCCGCAAGCCGCGCCAGGTGTTCACCCGCGAGGTGCTGCTCGAGCAGGTGTGGGGCTACCGGCACGCGGCGGACACCCGCCTGGTGAACGTGCACGTCCAGCGGCTGCGCTCCAAGGTCGAGAAGGACCCGGAACACCCCGAGGTGGTGTTGACCGTTCGCGGCGTCGGGTACAAGGCCGGCCCGCCGTGATGAGTCGATGACCGTCGCTTCCGGCAGACGGCTCCCCGCGTTCGCGCGTTCGACGGCACGCCTGGTGCGGCGTGTCGTCGTTTTCGCGCGCCGTCGCGCGGTCGCGTTCAACGAGCTGTGGAAGCACTCGCTGCAGTTCCGCGTCACCGTGTCGACGCTCGCGCTGTCCTCGGCGGTGGTCTTCGTGCTGGGCATGGTGCTGCAGAACCAGATCACCGAGCGCCTGCTGGACACCAAGCGCGACGCCGCCATCGCGCAGACCCGCGCGGCCGCGGACACCGCCGCCGGTGAGCTGGTCGGCCTCGGCGGCGAGACGGACGAGGCGATGAGCAGCCGCCTCCAGAACGCGCTGAAGAAGATCGCGATCACGCCGACCAGCCAGGACGCGGCCGGCTCGGCGGCGGGCACGTTCGTCCCGGTGCTCGCCAGCGGCGGCCACGACCAGTCCGGCGACGAGCCCGCCTTCGCCGGGCCTTACCAGAACGTGCCGCCGCGGCTGCGCCAGTTCGTCGAAGCCAACGAGATGAGCTGGCTCGAGCACACCGTCGGCGACACCGACGGCGGCCGCACGACGTACCTGATCGTCGGCGCGCCGCTCAACACCGTCGCCACCCCGCTGCAGCTCTACTTGCTGTTCCCGCTGACGACCGAGCAGAACACCGTCGCGACCGTGCAGAACACGCTGCTGGTCGGCGGGCTCGTGCTGCTGCTCCTGCTGGCGGGCATCACGAACCTGGTGACGCGGCAGGTGGTCCGCCCGGTCCGGCAGGCCGCCGCGGCGGCCGAGCAGTTCGCCGGGGGCGACCTCGACCAGCGCCTCACCGTGCTCGGCGAGGACGACCTGGCGAAGCTCGCCGTGTCCTACAACGGGATGGCCGCGAGCATCCAGCGCCAGATCCGCCAGCTCGAGGACTTCGGCGGCCTGCAGCGCCGGTTCACCTCCGACGTCTCGCACGAGCTGCGCACGCCGCTGACCACCGTCCGGATGGCCGCGGACGTGCTGCACGCGTCGCGCGAGCAGTTCCCGGCCGGGCTCGCGCGCTCGACCGAGCTGCTGGTCGACGAGCTCGACCGGTTCGAGTCGCTGCTCGGCGACCTGCTGGAGATCAGCAGGCTCGACGCCGGCGTCGAAGACCTGTCGGCGGAGTTCATCGACGTCCGCCCGATCGCCACGCGCGCGGTCGAGCAGGTGCGCGTGATCGCCGGCAACGCGGGCAGCTCGGTGGAGCTCGTGCTGCCCGACGAGGAGGTCATCGCGGAGGTCGACGCCCGGCGCGTCGAGCGGATCCTGCGCAACCTGCTCGGCAACGCCGTCGACCACAGCGAGGGCCGGCCGGTGGTGCTCACCGTCGGGGCCAACGAGACCGCGGTCGCGGTGACCGTCCGGGACCACGGCGTCGGCCTGCGGCCCGGCGAGGCCGACCTGGTGTTCAACCGGTTCTGGCGCGCCGATCCATCGCGCAACCGGCGCACCGGCGGCACCGGCCTCGGCCTGGCGATCAGCCTGGAGGACGCGCGCCTGCACGGCGGCGAGCTCGACGCGTGGGGCGAACCCGGCCACGGCGCCTGCTTCCGGCTGGTGCTGCCGCGCCGCCAGGAGGTGCCCGCCGGCGACCCGCCGCTGGTGCTGCCGCCGCCCGACCGCGTCGCCACCGAGGTGCACCTCGGGCTGATCGAGATCACGCCGGCGCCCGAGGCGATCTTCGCCGAACGTGAGGAAATCGGCCAGTGAAGGCACACGCTTTGCGGGGGACCACGGCGAAGCTGCTGTTCGCGCTGCTGTGCGTCGTGCTGGTCGCCGGCTGCGCGAACGTCCCGCTGGAGTCCCAGCCCGTGGTCGTCTCCGGCGAACGCCAGGGCCAGGGCTCGGGCGACGTCGTGCCCGAGCCGAAGCCGGACAGCGACCCGCTGACCCTCGTGCGCGACTTCGTCGGCGCGACGCTCAAGCCCGGCCAGAACAACGCGGCCGCCCGCGCCTACCTGGACGAGCAGAGCCGGGCGAACTGGCGCCCGAGCCGCAGCCTGACGATCATCCAGGACACCTTCGGCACGGTCTACGACCCGGCGCCGCAGCCCGACCCGAACACCCTCGTCGTCAACGTGCGGGGGATCGACGTCGGCACGCTCGACCAGAACAACGCGTTCGTGCCGGACTACAGCGCGGCGGCGCTCAAGGTGAAGGTGCGCAAGCAGGCGAACGGCCAGTGGCGGATCGTCGACCCGCCGCCCGACCTGTACGCGACCGAGTCCGACTTCAGCGAGAACTACACCGCGGTGCCGGTGAACTTCTACTCCGACCAGACCGCCACCTTCGTCCCCGACCGGCGCTACGTCGTCGCGAAGCCGCAGTCCGGGCTGCCGAGCCGGGTGATGTACCTGCTCGTCAACGGGCCGTCGACGAGCTTGGCCGGGTCGGTGAAGAACCTGCTCGGCGAGCCGGTCGAGATCGACACGAACGTCAAGAGCCTCGACGACGGGACGCTGCTGGTCCCGCTGACCGGGCTGACCGGGGTCGCCGACGACATCCGGAACCTGATCGCCGCGCAGATCGTCCTCACGCTGCAGTACGTGACGTCGGCGCGGATCCGGATCCTCGCCGACGGCGCCCCGCTGGTCGCGAACCACCCGGACTGGCGGTCGAACGAGCTGCCCGCGTACGGCGCGACGCTGTCGCCGAGCCGGGACCTGCCGGGCCTGATGACGGTCGGCGGCCGGGTGCGCTCCCTGGGCGACGGCGCGCCGGTCGGGGGCCCGGCGGGCAACGGCGGCTACGACGTCGTCAACGCGGCCCAGTCGATCGACGGCAAGCGCCTGGCGGTGGTGGAGCGCGACAGCGGCCGGGTCCGGCTCCGCATCGGCGACCTGGGGCACGACCTGCCCCTGGTCGGCCTGGCCGGGACGACGCTGAGCCGCCCGACGTGGCGCCCGGGCACCGGTGAGGTGTGGACGGTGATCGACGGGACGTCGGTGGGCCGGATGGTGGTGAACCCCGCCAACCAGTGGACGCCGCTGACGGTCAACGCCACGGACCTGGCCCAGCAGGGCGGGCTCACGGAGCTGCGGTTTTCCCGCGACGGCGCCCGGGTGGCGGCGGTGGTGAACGGGCAGCTGTGGGTGGCCTCGGTGGTCGGCAGCGGCGATTCGGTGGCGTTGCGCGAACCCCGGTTGCTGCAGCCGCACGACCTCCACGACGTGATCGACGTGGACTGGCTGACCCAGGACACCCTGGTGGCGGTGACGGCGTCGACGTCGCAGCCGGTGGTCCGCGTGACGGTGGACGGCCAGCGGATTGACGCGTTCAACAGCTCCAACCTGACGCCCCAGGTGCACGGGGTGACGGCGGCGCCCAGCCGCCCGATCGTGGTGGCCGACGCGAGCGGCTTGTGGACGGCGTCGGTGCTGGGCGAGGTGTGGCGGCCGCAGGGCCACTCGATGAAGGACGCGGATCCCTTCTACCCGGGCTGAGTCCCGCCGGGTTTCCGAAACTGTCGGTGGTGCCGGGGACACTGTCCGTGTGCTGCTGCTCGATTTGCTGATTCCCGCCCGGTGCGCCGGCTGCGGGGCCCGCGGGGCGCCTTGTTGTGCCCGGTGCGCGGAGGTCTGGGGTTCGGTTTCCGAGGTCGCCCGGGTGCCGGTGGCGGGGCGGGCGCGGGTGTTCGCGCTGGCCCGGTACCGCGGCGTCGGCCGGCGGTTGCTGATCGCCTACAAGGAGCGCGGGCGCCGGGATCTGGCGGCGTTCTTGGGGCGGGCCTTGGCGGAGGCGGTGGCGGTGCTGCCGCTCCGGCGGTCTTCGGGTTCGCGGCGCCGGGCGGTGTGCCTGGTCCCGGCGCCGAGCCGCCGATCGGCGGCCCGGGTCCGCGGCGGCCCGCACGTGGAGCGCCTGGCCGACGCGGCGGCGGGCGTCTTGGCGGAGTGGGGTTTCGAAGTGGCGGTGGCCCCGGCACTGGAGCTGGCCGGCGGCGCACGCGACGCGGTCGGCCTGGGGCGCGCGGAGCGGGTGGCCAACCTCGCGGGCCGGTTGCGGTTCCGCGAGGCCGGCCGGCCGCCACCGGGGTTGCCGGTGCTGGTGCTGGACGACGTGATCACCACGGGAGCCACGGCGGCCGCGTGTGTACGGGTTTTGGAGGGGGAGGGGATCGAGGTCGCCGCGGTGTTGACGCTGCTCGCGGCCGGGTGAAGTCCGCCTGAGCGGCGGCCGGCGGGTGGCTGCGGCTGTAGGCGGCGGCGGGTGTTGGCCTGCAGGAGTGCCGGACCGCTGCTCGGCGCCCAGTCGCCGTGCTGGTCGTCGTACCGGCACGGCTCCAGCGGGTGCCGCGGAGCTGCCCGGCGCCTCCATCTTCGCCGCCGGCCGCGACCACCCCCCGGCTTCCACCCCGTCCGCGCGACAGCCCCACAACCCACCCACGCCGCGAACCCACCCCGGCCCGCCTACCACCGCAAACCAGCACACCCCGCCTCACCCCGCACCCGGGTGACCCCCATGTCACCTACATGAGTGACATCCGCCGGGAACGCAACCTCCCCCGCGGCCGTTGTCCGGTTATGAGGGTGTCGATCATCAACACTCGGCCGCCGCACCACTCCACCGGGGTGGCGGCTGCGGCGGACCTGGCCGTCACCCTCGGCGTCCACCAGCCGGCAGTGCTGCGCCGTCCGTGTGAACCCACGGCGAGCGCGTCGCGTCCGACCAGCGGGAGTTGCCCCTTGTTCACCCTCCGCTCACTGCGCGGGGTGACGGAGTCTCATTCCTCGACATCCCCCGGCTCGGGGGCTGTTGCAACGGGCGTGAGGAAGCTAACGTGCTCCGCTATCAGCAATCCCCGCAGGCAGGGAGGTGACGAGCCCATGTCCCTGGCGCCGGAGGTGCGCTGAGTCCGCGCTCGGGTTCCCGGCACGAGACGTCGTGAACCGATCCGAGTTCCTTCTCAGCCCGCGATCCGGGCTTCCGTCCCCGCTACACCGGCGCCGTGTGTGAACTCAACAGCTCGCAGTCAGCTCAGCGAGGGAGGTCGTGTATGGACATCGTCGTCAAGGGCCGCAACGTAGAGGTGCCCGAGCACTATCGGGCACTCGTCAGCGAAAAGCTGGCCCGCCTCGAGCGCTACGACAGGAAAGTCATCCGGTACGACGTGGAGCTGTTCCACGAACCCAATCGGCGCCAGGCCAAGAGCTGCCAGCGCGTCGAAATCACCGGAAAGGGGCGTGGCCCGGCCGTACGCGCTGAAGCGTGTGCCGCCGACTTCTACGCAGCGCTCGATTCCGCAGTCACCAAGCTGGAAAACCGGCTGCGGAGGACACACGACCGGAGGCGCGTGCACTACGGGCGCAGCCGTCCGGAATCGGTCGCCGAAGCGACCTCGGTGCTGCCGGGTGGCGGATCCCCGGCCGCAGCCAGTCCCGCCGCGCGTACCGCGGTGTTGGAAGCACCCGAAGCCGAGCCGCAGACGAACGGTTTCGCGGTCGCCGGAGAGATCCACCTGCCCCAGCAGCAGAGCTGGGCCGATGACGACCTGGGTCACCAGCCCGGTCGCGTCGTTCGCGAGAAGCAGCACACCGCGGAGCCCATGACGGTGGACCAGGCTCTCTACGAGATGGAGCTGGTCGGCCACGACTTCTACCTCTTCAACGACTCGGAGGCGGGCCGGCCCAGCGTGGTCTACCGGCGGAAAGGCTTCGACTACGGCGTGATCCGGCTCGGCTGAGCCGGCTCTAAGGAGGCCTTCGCCGATGGCCCGCACGCGCTCGCGTGCGGGCCATCCGCACGTCCCGACCCACGGCGTGTGCACACGACGCCTGCCGTTCCCTACGATGGGGTGGGACGGTGGCGCCGACCACGGCGGCCGCCGCGGGAAAACCTGCCCGGGACCGGCCCGGGCGCACTCATGATCAGCTAGTGAGGTCGACCGGATGGTGCTGAACCGCCTGCTCCGCGCGGGTGAGGGCAAGATGGTGAAGCGGCTGCGCAACATCGCCGATCACATCAACACCCTCGAAGACGACGTCAAGGACCTGACCGACGCCGAGCTGCGGGCCAAGACCGAGGAGTTCCGCAAGCGGAACGGTGACGGCGAGTCGCTGGACGAACTGCTGCCGGAGGCCTTCGCGGTCGTCCGGGAGGGGGCCAAGCGGGTGCTCGGCCAGCGCCACTTCGACGTCCAGCTCATGGGCGGCGCGGCGCTGCACCTCGGCCAGGTCGCGGAGATGAAGACCGGTGAGGGCAAGACGCTCACCTGCGTCCTCCCGGCCTACCTCAACGCCATTCCCGGCAAGGGCGTCCACGTCGTCACGACGAACGACTACCTGGCCAAGCGCGACTCGGAGTGGATGGGCCGGATCCACCGGTTCCTCGGCCTCGAGGTCGGCGTCATCCTGTCGGAGCAGCAGCCGGACGTCCGGCGCGCCCAGTACAACGCCGACATCACCTACGGCACGAACAACGAGTTCGGCTTCGACTACCTGCGCGACAACATGGCGTGGAGCCTCGACGACTGCGTGCAGCGCGGGCACTACTTCGCCGTCGTCGACGAGGTGGACTCGATCCTCATCGACGAGGCCAGGACGCCGCTGATCATCTCGGGCCCGGCGGACCAGTCGTCGCGCTGGTACGTCGAGTTCGCCCGGCTCGCCCCGCTGATGAACGGCATCGACACCACCACCATGGGGTCGCGGGAGCGCACCGAGAAGACGAACCTGATCAACTCGAAGTACCACTACGAGGTCGATGTCCGGAAGCGCACCGTCGCCGTCACCGAGAAGGGCGTCCGGTTCGTCGAGGACCAGCTCGGGATCGAGAACCTCTACGAGGCCGCGAACACCCCGCTGGTCGGCTACCTGAACAACGCGCTGAAGGTCCAGGAGCTCTTCCACAAGGACAAGGACTACATCGTCCGCAACGGCGAAGTCATGATCGTCGACGAGTTCACCGGGCGCATCCTGGTCGGCCGCCGCTACAACGAGGGCATGCACCAGGCGATCGAGGCCAAGGAAAAGGTCGAGATCAAGGCCGAGAACCAGACCCTGGCGACGATCACGCTCCAGAACTACTTCCGCCTCTACGGCAAGCTGTCCGGCATGACCGGTACGGCCGAGACCGAGGCCGCCGAGTTCCACCAGACCTACAAGCTGGGTGTGGTGCCGATCCCGACGAACCGGCCGATGGTCCGCGCCGACCAGCCGGACCTGATCTACAAGACCGAAGAGGCGAAGTACGAGGCGGTCGCCGAGGACATCGCCGAGCGGCACGAGAAGGGCCAGCCGGTCCTGGTCGGCACGACGAGCGTCGAGAAGTCCGAGCGGCTGTCGAAGCTGCTGGTGAAGCTGAGCGTGCCGCACGAGGTGCTGAACGCGAAGCACCACGACCGGGAGGCGCTGATCGTCGCCCGCGCCGGCCAGAAGGGCGCCGTCACGGTCGCCACGAACATGGCGGGCCGCGGTACGGACATCGTGCTCGGCGGCAACCCCGACCTCATCGCCGACCACGTGCTGCGCGAGCGGGGCCTGGACCCGGTCGAGCACTCCGAGGAGTACGAGGCCGCCTGGCCCGCCGTCCTGGAGCAGGTCAAGGAAGAGTCGAAGGCCGAGGCCGAAGAGGTCCGCGAGGCCGGCGGCCTGTACGTGCTGGGCACCGAGCGGCACGAGTCGCGCCGCATCGACAACCAGCTCCGCGGCCGGTCGGGCCGCCAGGGCGACCCCGGCGAGTCCCGCTTCTACCTCTCGCTCGGTGACGAGCTCATGCGCCGCTTCAACGCGACGATGGTCGAGCGCGTCATGACGACCATGCGGCTGCCCGACGACGTGCCGATCGAGCACAAGATGGTCTCCAAGGCCATCAAGAGCGCGCAGACCCAGGTCGAGCAGATCAACATGGAGCAGCGCAAGGACGTCCTCAAGTACGACGAGGTCATGAACGAGCAGCGCAAGGTGATCTACGCCGAGCGCCACCGCGTCCTGGCCGGCGAGAACATGCGCGACCAGATCGAGGGCATGCTCGTGGACGTCGTCAACGCCTATGTGGACGGCGCGACCTCCAGCGGCTACTCCGAGGACTGGGACCACGAAAAACTGTGGACGGCGCTGAAGCAGCTCTACCCGGTCAGCATCGACTGGAACGACCTGGTGGAGGACGGCGACCTCGACGCGCAAGGCCTGCGTGACGCCCTGGTGCAGGACGCCCGCAACGCCTACGACAAGCGTGAAGAGGAGATCAACGCGCTCGTCGGCCCGGACGGCATGCGGACCCTGGAGCACCAGGTGATGCTGACGGTCCTCGACCGCAAGTGGCGCGAGCACCTGTACGAGATGGACTACCTCAAGCAGGGCATCGGCATGCGGGCGCTCGCGCAGCGCGACCCGCTGATCGAGTACCAGCGCGAGGGCTTCGACATGTTCCGCGCGATGCTCGACTCGCTGAAGGAGGAGGCCGTCGGCTTCCTGTTCAACCTGCAGGTCGAGCGGGCCGAGGCGCCGCCGGCCGAGGAGGCGGCCGCGCTGCCCACGGGCGTCGCTTCGGGCAACGGCCGGGCGGCTGAAGGCCGGCACGCGCGTCCGGCGCCGCCGCAGCCGCCGACGACCGACACCGAGTCCGTCCCGTCCGCCCTGCGCGGCAAGGGCCTCGGCGGCGGTGGCCAGCAGCCGGGCGTGACGCTGTCCGGCCCGGGCGAGGACGGCGAGGTCGAGTCCCACGCCGACGGCGGCGCGCAGGCCGCGGGTGGTGGCGCCGGCGGGACCCGCCGGGATCGCCGCGCCGCGCAGCGCGACGCCCAGAAGAAGGGCAAGAAGGGCCCGCGTCGCTGACGCGGGTTCCGGGGCCGGGGTGCGCGTGCGCACCCCGGCCCTGTTTTTGCGTGAGGAGAGCAGCTGGTGGATCCGCAGGAGTTCTTCGCGCTGTTCGAGGCCGGGCGGCGGCCGGATCCGTACCCGCACTACCGGCGGTGGCGCGAGCGCTTCCCCGTCGCGGAACTGGCGGAGCGGATGTTCGCGGTCAGCGGGTTCGCCGAGGCGACGCAGGTGCTGCGCGACCCGGCCTTCGGGCACCCCGAACCGGAGTACCTGGATCCGGCGGACCGGCTCCCGGACCAGCCGGTCGACGAATCGGGACGCGTGGTCCGGGCGTTCCTGTCCCTGAACCCGCCCGACCACACGCGGCTGCGGCGGCTGGTGGCGAAGGCGTTCACGCCGCGGATGGTCGAGCAGCTGACGCCGCGGATCGAGGAGATCACCGCGTCGCTCATCGACCGCGCGCCGGCCGAGTTCGACCTGATGACGTCGCTGGCGAAGCCGTTGCCGGTGGAGGTGATCGCGGAGCTGCTGGGCGTGCCGCTGGACGATCGCGAGCGCTTCGCGGAGTGGTCGCACGCGATGGCGCGGGCGCTGGACCCGCCGTTCCTGCAGCACCCGGACACGGTCGAACCGGCGGTCCGGGCGCGGCAGTCGTTCGTCGCCTACTTCCGGTCCTTGGCGGAGCAGCGGCGGCACGAGCCGGGCGACGACCTGCTGTCGGCGCTGGTCGCGGTGTCCGACGCGGGCGACGTGCTCAGCGAGGGCGAGCTGCTGGTGACGCTCACGCTCCTGCTGATCGCCGGCCACGAGACGACGACGAACCTGATCGGCAACGGAGTCCTGGCGCTGCTGCGGCACGACGGCCCGGGCGCGGCGCCTCCCGAGCGGGTGGTGGAGGAGGTGCTGCGCTACGACTCCCCGGTCCAGCTGACGGCCCGGACAGCGGTGCGCGACACGGCGTTGGGCGGGGTGGCGGTCCCGGCGGGCAGCCAGGCGATCGTCCTCATCGGAGCGGCCAACCGCGACCCGTCGGCGGGCCCGGCCCCGGATTCGTTCGACCCGTCGCGGCCACCGGGCCGGCACTTGGCGTTCGGCCAGGGAATCCACTTCTGCCTGGGCGCCCCACTGGCGAGGCTGGAGGGCCGCATCGTGTTCCGCGAGCTGGCCCGCCGGCTGCCGCGGTTGTCGTTGGCGGGCGACCCCGAGTGGAACGCGACGACGACCCTGCGCGGCTTGGCGAGCCTGCCGGTCGCGAGTGGACCGTCCGGGGCTGCCGCGGTGTCATGAAAGGGTCGTTCACCTCGTCTGGCGACATGAAAGAGTCGTTCATGACGTTCGGGCGGCCCTCGTCACGCGACCCGGCCGCGCTGAGCCCGGCTTCGCCGGGGCTCTGACCTGGCCGCGCCAACCCCGGCTTCCGCAGGGAGTCTGATCTGGCCGGTGGCCAATCCCGGCTTCGCCGGGGCTCTGACCTGGCCGGTGGGGTGGGGAGTTGCGGGCCGGCTTCAGCGTGTTGGTCGCGCCGTCCGGCCGGTCACCCCGCGCTTGGCGCTCTCCCGCGGATCGCGCCCGGCTCGGTCGCTGCCGAGCCGGACGCGTCGCGCCGTCGTGCGCCGGCCACGACCGACCGAGGTCCGGCGGTGCGAGCGCGGTGCCAACCCGACTCGCCCCCGCGACCTCCCGGCACCCCGGCACCGGCGGTGCGCGGGCGGCGCGAGCGCCGTCCGGCGGTGCGCGGGCCCCGCGAGCGCGTCTCACGCCGCCGCCGGGCGCTGGGCCCGCTGGTCCGGCCGTCCCGGCTTCAGCAGTGAGAACCGCACGCACTGCCAGCCCGCCGGGGTCCGGGTGAAGCGAGCGGCCAGCGCGAACGACCGGCCGGCCGCCTCCACGCGGGCGCACGCCTCGATCACCCCCGCCACCGGAGTGCACACGTGCACCCGGCACAGCCGGTGCCGCGGCCGCGCCAAGTGCGGCCCGCTGAGGCCCGCGAGGACCTCCGGTGCCACCAGCCCGCGGATCTGCGGTACCGGACGGCGGCCGTCGTAGGCCTCCAGCAGCATGGTCAGCAGGCGGCCGACCTCACCCGCCTCGAGCCCGCGAGGCACCGGCCACCGGGCGTCGCCGCCGCGCCGGTGATCGCGGCGGGTCACCGCCGGCGGCCGCTCGGCCTGGCGTGGCACTTCGTTGTGGACCAGCGTTCTCACGCGGTGTTCCTCGGACATTTCCTCCCCTCCCCGGCGGCGGCATTTCGCCGCCGCCACGGCTTAGAGGGGAGAACCGGCCCGAAAGGCGATGGGAATCGCCCGATTCGGGAAAAAACCGCCGAAGCGATGGATTCACCGGCGCCGGTGCGGTAAGTGCCGGCCGTTGTTGCGCTGTGCGAGACAACGCGTCATCGCCCCGGCTATGGTGTGCCGGGTGTTAACGGGCTTATTGGTCGATTTCGCCGGTGTTCTCACGGATCCCGACGCAGGCCGCTTCTACGACTACTTGGTGGCCGCGCGCGAACGTGGCGTCCGCACCGGGCTGCTGTCCAACGCCCCCGGCGCGTCGGCCGAGGTGAAGAACACGATGTTCGACTATTTCGACGCCCTCGTGTTTTCCGGCGAGGTCGGTGTCGCCAAGCCGGATCCCGCGGTCTACCTGATCGCGGCCGACCGGCTCGGCCTGCCCGCCGTGCGGTGCGCGTTCGTCGACGACTCGGCCGCGAACATCCGCGGCGCCGTCCAGGCGGGCATGGTCGGCGTGCACCACCGGTCGGTCGAGGAAACGCTCACCGAGCTCGGCGCGCTGTTCCCCGATCGATGAGCGTCACCGCGCGCGGCGGACCAGTTCGAAAGACAGGACCGCCGCGGCGGCTGAGACATTCAGCGACTCGACGTCACCCGGCATGGGAATCGACACCCATTCCGTGACGAGTTCGCCGACTTCGGTGCCGACTCCGTCCGTCTCGCCGCCGAGCACGAAAGCGGCGCGCTGCGGGAGGTCGACGTCGAAAACCGCAGTTTTCGCCGACGCCCCCAGCGCATAAAGGCCGTAGCCGGCTTCGGTGAGCATTTCGGCGGCTTCGCGCGCGGAGCCGCACCGCAACACCGGCGCGCGGAAGGCGACGCCGGCCGAAGCCTTGACCACCAGCGGGTCGAGCGCCGCGACGCCGCGGCGCGGCACGATCACGCCGTCCAGCCCGGCGGCGGTCGCCGTGCGCAGGATCATCCCGACGTTCGCGGGCGTGGTGATGCCGTCGAGCAGCAGCACGCGCGACGGCGGGCGACGGTCCGACAGCGCGGCTTCGAGCGCGCGCATCCGCGGCGCGACGACGTCGGCGAGCACGCCCTGGTCCTGCTTGCCGTTGCCGGCGAGCACCTTGACCCGGTGGGCGCTGGCGCGCTGCACCGCCACGCCGGCCTCCTTCGCCGCGCGCTGGATCTCCGCCGCGCCGGGACCGCGGGCGGTGTCGGCGAGGATCACCTTGTCCACGCGCAGGCCGTCGTCGGCCAGCGCTTCGAGCACCGGCTTCCGGCCGTAGACGGTCAGGAAGCGGTCTTTCGGCGAGATAGTCGACTCATCACCCACACCCCGCAGTCTCGCACTGTGTAAGGATCGCCTCATGCCCGACCGCCTGTCCGCGCTGGACGCCTCGTTCCTGTACGTCGAGGACCACGCGACGCCGATGCACGTCGGCGGGGTGGCGATCTTCGAGCGGCCGCGGTCCGGGTTCGGCTACGCGCAGCTGCTCGACCTCGTCGGGGCGCGGCTGGCGTACCTGCCGCGCTACCGCCAGCGCGTGGCGGAGGTGCCGGGACACCTGGCGCGGCCGGTGTGGGTGGACGACGTCGACTTCGACCTCAACTACCACGTCCGGCGCTCGGCGCTGCCCCAGCCGGGCAGCGACGAGCAGCTGTTCGACCTGGTCGCGCGGCTGATGTCGCGGCGGCTGGCCCCGGAGCGCCCGCTCTGGGAGGCGTACTTCATCGAGGGGCTGACCGGCGACCGGGTGGCGCTGGTGACCAAGACCCACCAGTCCGTTGTGGACGGCGTCGGCACGATCGAGCTCGGCCAGCTCATCCTCGACCCGACGCCGGCCGAGCCCGAGCCGTTCGAGGACATCTGGACGCCGCGGCGCGAGCCGAGCCGCGCGCAGCTGGTGCTGGACGCGGTCAGCGAGGGCGTCCAGCGGCCGGGCGAGGTCGTGGAGAACGTCCGCTCGGCGGCGAACGACGCGTTCGCGGCGGCGGGCAAGTTCGCCGAGACCGTCGGCGGGGTGGCGTCGACGCTGCGCACGCTGGTGAAACCGGCGCCGACCGGGCCGCTGAACGTCCGGGTGTCCGGCGGCCGCGTGTTCTCGGTGGTGCGCACGCGGCTGGAGGACTTCCGCAAGATCCGCGCGGCGCACGGCGGCACGGTCAACGACGTCGTCCTCGCCGCCATCACGGGCGCGCTGCGCGAATGGCTGCTTTCGCGCGAAGAGTCGCTGACTCCCAACGCGACGATCCGCGCGCTGGTGCCGCTGGCGGTCCGCGACGCCGAGACGGCGGAGTACTCGACGCCGGCGCTGATCGGCAACCAGGTGGCCGCGTACCTGGTGGACCTGCCGGTCGGCGAGCCCAACCCGGTGCTGCGGCTGCAGCACATCGGGCACGCGATGGCCGAGCACCTGGACTCGGGACGTTCGGTCACGGCGCGCGGGCTGCTCAAGGTGGGCGGCTTCGCCCCGGCTACCCTGCATTCGCTCGGCGCGCGAGCGGCGGGGTCGCTGTCCGGGCGCATCTTCAACGTCATGGTGACCAACTCACCGGGCCCGCAGGTGCCGATGTACGCGGGAGAGGCCAGACTGGTCGAGATGTTCCCGGTGATGCCGCTGATGCGCACCCAGGCGCTGGCGATCGGGGTGACGTCCTACCACGGCGGCGTCTACTTCGGACTCAACGGCGACCGCAAGGCCGCGTTCGACGTCGACCTCGTGGCCGGGATGATCGAAGAGTCCTTGGAAGAGCTGAAGGGTGCGCACTGGTGAGGGTCTATCTGCCTGCGACCATCGCGATGCTTCGCGACCTCGAATCCTCGGGGGAGTTCCGCGCCCGCAGCGGAACGGCGTTCGCGTTGACGCCGGCTTTGCGCGAGG
Organism: Amycolatopsis sp. cmx-4-37; assembly: GCA_049998055.1. GTDB lineage: Bacteria > Actinomycetota > Actinomycetes > Mycobacteriales > Pseudonocardiaceae > Amycolatopsis. Next base: position 92,227 of record JAEBEK010000003.1, read on the forward strand.
CGTACGTGAGCGGTTCGGACGAGGAGCTGGAGTACGCGGCGCTGCTGGACGCGGCCCGGGCTTCGCTGCGGCTGATCGCGGCGGAGGAGAAGGGCGAGCCGCGGCGGGTGGTGATCTCGGCGGACGTCGAAGGCCTGACGCTGCGACCCGACCTGGACGCACCGGTGGTCCGCATCGGCGGCCCGATCCCGCTGTCGGCGGTGGCGGCGATCCACGTGGACTCGGCCGAGGCGGCGGACGCGGTCGCCGCGGCGGCGGCGGTGATCGACGCGGCAGACCTGGGCGACCCGGACGCGGAGTTCACCCTGGGCGACGCCGAGGACCACGAATTGGCCTGGTACGCACCGCAGGAACTGCCGTTCTTGCTGGAGCTGCTCTGAGTTGTCCACAGATGGGTTTGCCTGTGGACAACTGGGGTCGAGCGGGGGTTCTCGTCAGGGGTGGCCGGTAGACTGGAGCCGGGGACGCCCCCCTGGGATGGGCGGGGGCTGTCTGTTGGGCTCTTGGCCGTTTCCTCGGGACGGGTGGGGTCCCGAAGTCGCGTTTCCGCCGGTGCCGCGCAACCCACCACGCCGGGCCCTGGCAAAGTCGCGTTTGCTGGGCGGGATGTCATGAAAGGGTCGTTCATGACGCTGGACGTCATGAACGAGTCGTTCATGACGTCGCCAATGACTCAGTCGCGACCTCCGACGCCCCGAATGAGTCATTCGCGACGGTCAGATCCCCAGCCACGCAGAGCCTCCCGCCTGGCCTGGCGAGTCGACGACCGACTCGCCGGAACCCTGACAGGAAGGGGCGGCGAACCCCCTAACCCACCTCCCCCGCAGGCGGCGGCTGCACCTCGACCGGCACGCCCCACTCGCGGTACCGGGTCGTGATCCGGGCCTCCCCGCCCTGCAGAATCGGCGAAAGGTCCAGCACGATCTGCACCGGCCGGTGTGCGTCGTCGAGCCACAGCTCCACCGGGAACTTGCCGCCGAGCTGCCCGGCGGCGTCGGGCGGCAACCCGGCCGGTAGATCGGTCCCCAGCCGGGCCAGCTCCAGCTCCACCCGGTAGTGCTCCGCGGCCACGCCGTCCAGCCGGCCGCGCTCGGACGAGACGATCGAACCCGCCGTCCGGATCTCGCCCAGTGTGTGCGCCGGGTCGTTCTGGGCCGCCAGTTGCGCGAGACTGCCGCCGACGACCTGGGAAAACGGGTCGCTCCCGTCCGGCGCGACCACCACCCACGGCTTGCCGGCGCCGACCTCGTCGCGCGATCCCTCCGGCACCTTCGCGTACAGCTTCGCCGCCACCAGCCGCAGCTCCAGCGGCTCGCCGATGAAGTCCGTCGTCATCACCTGGGACGTCCCGGCCGGGCCGAAGCGCGCTTGGCCCTGGCCCTTCGAGCGGACCTGACCCACCGCGACGTCCGTGGTGAACTTCGCCGAGCCGCCGCTCGTCGTGGCCGCCGTGGCGGCGTCGGCCAGCGCTCGCGCGTCGGTGAACGCCGGTGGTGATGGCGGCGAAGAACACGAACCCACCAAAAAACCGAACAGCAGCACGACGGCGGCTTTGCGCATGGCGCCAACAAAAACACAGCGGCTCCCCCGAACCCGTTCGGGGGAGCCGCCGCTACTCAGCGTCGTCCGGTCAGCGACCGGCCTTCTTCATCAGCTCGCCGAGGTCGACGACCTGGTCGGCCGGCGGGGCCGACACGTCGACCTGGGTGCCCCAGTCGCTGTACTTCATCGTGAACTTCGAGTCGCCCGCCGGCGCGCCCAGCGCCTGCATCATCGGGCCCTGGTCCATGGTCACCTGCACCGGCAGGTTGTCCTTGTTCAGCCACAGCTCGGCCGGGATCTTGATGTCCTTGCCCTTGAGCATGTCGGTGAGCTTGTCGCGCGCCGCCGCCGGGACCGAACCGGTGAACTGGTCGACCGCCTTCGCGACGTCCAGCTCGACCTTGTAGTGGTTGACCTGCTCGCCGTTCAGCTCGGTCTGGTCGGACGAGATGATCCGGCCGGCCTTCGAGATCTGGTCGAGCATCTTGCTCGGGTCGCTCTGCTCCGCCGACTGCGACAGCGAGGCGCCCAGCGCCTGCGAGACCGGGTCGGTGCCGTCGGCCGAGATCTTGGCCCACGACTTGTCGGTGCCCATCTCCTTCTGCTGGTCGGCGGGCAGCTTGATGTACATGACCTTGTCGACCATGCGCATCTCGGTGGTCTCGCCGGCCGCGGTGCTGGTCATCGAGAACTTGGTGTTCGCACCGTCGATCGCCATCGCGCCGGTGGCGCTGAGCGTCTGGCCGGCGGCGGAGCCCTCCATGGTGAACTTCGCCGACTTGGACTTCTCGGTGCCCTGCTTCGACGCCGACGCCAGCTGGATCGCGTCGGTGAACGGCGAGGCGAGGATGCCGCGGCCGCCGGCCTGCGTCTGGTTGCCCGCGGCGGCCGGCTCGGCGGTGCCGGCGTTGCCGCTGCACGCCGTCAGCGTCAGCACCAGCGCGGCGCCCGCCGCGACCAGGGTGGTCTTGCGCATCGAATTCCCCTCAGAGTCGGATCTTCCGCTCGGCATATCGCCCGATCGGGCGAATAGTTACCACTGTGACGGTGACGATCCGCCACCGGTTCCCGGTTGCCTCAGGAGTCCGTGGCGCGGATCACTTCATGCCCGCCCCGAGACGCCAGCAGGCGCCGCAGCGACGCGAGCCGCTCGGCGCCCGCCCGGCCCTCGGTGACGACGTCGTCGAGCGCGCAGCCCGGGTCTTCGGGCGGGCCGAGGTGCCCGCAGCCCGACGGGCACTCTTCGGCGGCCGCGGCGAACTCCTCGAAGGCGTCGACGATGTCGTCCGCGGTGACGTGGGCCAGCCCGAACGACCGCACGCCCGGCGTGTCGATCACCCAGCCGCCGTCCGGCAGGGGCAGCGCCACCGCGGCGACGGACGTGTGCCGCCCCTTCCCGACCCCGCTCACCACGCCGACGGCCAGGTCGGCGTCCGGGACCAGGCGGTTGACCAATGTCGACTTGCCGACACCGGAGTGGCCGACCAGGGCCGTCACCCGGTCCTTCAACATCCCGGCGAGGCCTTCGGGAGTTTCGTCGTAGCGGCTGACGATCGCCGGGATGTCGAGGCCCGCGTAGCCCGCGAGGAGCTCGTCCGGGCTGGCCAGGTCGGCCTTCGTCAGGCACAGCACCGGCTCGACGCCACCGGCGTAGCAGGCGACGATGCATCGGTCGATGAAGCCGGTGCGCGGCGGCGGGTCGGCCAGCGCGGTGACGATCAGCAGGCGCTCGGCGTTCGCGACGACCAGCCGCTCGTACGGGTCGGTGTCGTCGGCCGTGCGCAGCAGCGAACTGGTGCGCTCGTCGACGCGGATGATGCGCGCGAGGGTGTCCGGCTTGCCGGAGACGTCGCCGACGATCCCGACCCGGTCGCCGACCACCACCGGCGTGCGGCCCATCTCGCGGGCCCGCATCGCGGTGATCACCCGCGCGGGGTCGGCGTCGATCGCGCAGGTCCAGCGGCCGCGGTCCTTGCCGATGACCATGGCGTTGACGGCGTCGGCGTGCTCGGGACGGCGCTTGCTGCGGGGCCGCGTGCCCTTGCCCGGACGCACGCGGACGTCGGACTCGTCCAGCTTGCTCCAGTCGTTGCGCGCCAAAACCCTCGTCCTCTCGTGCACCGGTGCCACCCGAATGATCCCACGCCGCTCGCCACGGCCCTGGCCTGCGTGTAACGATGGCGTCCCGGAGCGAGGAGGTTGCTCATGTGCGGCCGCTACGCCGCCACGAAGGACCCGGCGAAGCTGATCGAGGAATTCGAGGCGATCGACCTCACCGAAGGTCGTGCGCGCGCCGACCACAACGTCGCGCCGACGAAGAACGTGGTCACCGTCGTGCAGCGGCACCCGCGCGACGAAGACGGCCAGGTCCTCGAGGACGAGCCCGCCGAGCGCTCGCTGCGGATGATGAAGTGGGGCCTGGTGCCGTTCTGGGCCAAGGACCCGTCGATCGGCTCGCGGATGATCAACACGCGCGCCGAGACGGCCGCCGAGAAGCCGGCGTTCCGCCGCGCGCTCGTGTCCCGCCGCTGCCTGGTGCCCGCCGACGGCTGGTTCGAGTGGCGCCGCACCGGCAAGGAGAAGGAGCCGTTCTACATGACGGAGCCGGACGGCTCCTCGATCGCGTTCGGCGGGATCTGGGAGAGCTGGCACCCGAAGGACGACAAGGACGCGGCGCCGCTGATCACGTTCTCGATCATCACGACCGACGCCGCCGGCCAGCTCACCGACGTCCACCACCGGATGCCGCTGATCGTGCCGCACTCCCAGTGGGACGGCTGGCTCGACCCGGATCGCGAGGACGTCAAGGACCTGCTGGTGCCGACGCCGGACGACATCGTGGCGTCGCTGGAGCTGCGGCCGATCTCGACCCTGGTGAACAACGTCCGCAACAACGGGCCCGAGCTGCTGGAGCGCGTCGACCCGGCGCACGAGGGCGCCCTGTTCGACACGCCGAAGTCATGACCGCCCTCGCGATCGACACCGCGTACGGCCCCGCCCGGGTCTACCTGCACTGCGCCGAGGAGGGCGAGGCGGTGCTGATGCTCGGCCACGGCGCGGGCGGCGGTCTCGGCGCGAAGGACCTGGTGGCGGTGACGCGGGCGGCGCAGGCGGCCGGTGTGCACGTGGCGCTGGTCGAGCAGCCGTATCGAGTCGCCGGGCGCCGCGCGCCGGCCCCGGCGAACCAGCTGGACACGGCGTGGCTGACGATCGCGGACGAGCTGTCGGAGCGCTTCGACTCCCTGCCGCTGGTGTTCGGCGGCCGGTCGTCCGGGGCGCGGGTGGCCTGCCGGACGGCGTCGGCCGGGCAGGCGGTGGCGGTGCTGTGCCTGGCGTTCCCGGAGCACCCGCCGGGCAAGCCGGAGAAGACGCGCCAGCCGGAGCTGGACGCGGTCGAGGTGCCGGTGCTGGTGGTGCAGGGGGAGCGCGACCCGTTCGGGCGGCCGAAGGCGGGACCGCACCACGAGATCGTCATGGTCGACGGGGACCACAGCCTGTCGAAGGACCTGGAGACGGTTTCGCGGGCGGCGACGGAGTGGCTTTCCCGGGTGCTGCGGCCGCTGGCCTGAGCGCGCGTGGAGGAGATGCCGCTGACCGGCGGGAACAGGAACGCCGGTGTCGTCCGCGTGGGGGACACCGTCCGGCGGCCGGCCGGACCGTGGACGCCGGCGGTGCACGCCCTGCTCACGCACCTGCGATCGGTCGGCTTCCCCGGCGCGCCCCGGCCGCTGGGCCTGGACGAGCGCGGCCGCGAAGTGCTCGAGTTCATCCCCGGCGACGTCCCGTGGCCCAGCCGCGTCGACCTGCTGGAACCGGACGCGGCGGTGGTCGCGGTCGGCCGCCTGGTCCGCGACTTCCACGACGCGGTCACCGGCTTCGTGCCGCCGGCCGGGGCGTCGTGGCAGGTGCTCATCCCGGCCGACGGCGCCGAGATCATCGCCCACCACGACCTGGCGCCGTGGAACCTGGTGGTGGCCGGGCCGCGCTGGGCGTTCATCGACTGGGACACGGCGGCGCCCGGCACGAGGCTGTGGGACCTCGCGTACACGGCCAACGACTTCAGCCTGCTGACCGGCGGGGTCGCGCTGAGCGACGCGGCCCGGCGGATGCGGCTGCTGGCCGACGCCTACGGCCTGGACCAGGGGCAACGCGGTGAACTGGCGGGCTTGCTGGGCCCGCGGGCCCGCGCGATGCACGACTTCCTGGCCGAGCAAGCTGCCGCGGGGACCGAACCCTGGTTGCGGCTCTGGAACGAGGGGCACGGCCGGCATTGGCGGGACCGCGCCGCCTACCTGGCCGAGCACCACGACGTCTGGGTGCGTGCCCTGCTGGCTTGAGCCGCGTGCCGGGACGTCGTGAACGACTCTTTCAGCGCGTCGGGCGCGGTGAACGACTCGTTCATGACGTCCGGACTGACGCACCGAAGGCCGCCTTGGGGCGCTGGCGGCCGACAGACCAGGTCAGGTGGCGATCGGCGCCACCACCGCGTCCGTCAGCCGGATCAGCTCGTCCGGCGCCAGCTCCACCTCGAGCCCCCTCCGCCCGGCCGAACAGAACACCGTCTCGAACTTCGACGCCGACGCGTCGATCACCACCGGCAGCCGGCTCCGGTGCCCCAGGGGCGAGATCCCGCCCAGCACGTACCCCGTGGCCCGCTGAGCCGCCGCCGGGTCGGCCATCTTGGCCTTCTTGCCGCCCGCCGCGGCCGCCAAAGCCTTCAAGTCCAGCTGTCCCGTGACCGGGACCACGCCCACCACGAGCCGGCCGTCCACCTCGGCCACCAGCGTCTTGAACACCCGGGCGCGCTCCAGGCCCAGCGCTTCCACCGCCTCCAGCCCGTACGATCCCGCGCGCGGGTCGTGGTCGTACGCGTGCAGCGAGTGCGCCACTTTCTGCTTCGACAGCAGCGCCGTCGCCGGGGTGCCCTTGCCGGCCATGGGGCGGAGTCTAGGGAATGCCCGCACCCCCCGAACGGTTGTACGGCACGTGACACCAACCCTCGCCACCACACGTTCTCGCAGCCGCCGCCGCCCTGAGGCACCGGCGCACCGCGGTGTGCCCGGCCCCCGCGTAAACTCGACGTCGCCGTATGCGCGCACGCGCATCGACGCCGAGCGGGAAGGGAACGGTTTGCCGAGCACGCAGAACCCAGCGTCGGAAGAAGCGACCGAGGCCGAGCGCGCCGAGCGCTTCGAGCGGGACGCGATGCCGCTGCTCGACCAGCTGTACTCGGCCGCGATGCGGATGACCCGCAACCCCGCCGATGCCGAGGACCTGGTCCAGGAGACCTACCTGAAGGCGTACGCCGCCTTCGCGTCCTTCAAGGCGGGCACGAACCTCAAGGCGTGGATGTACCGCATCCTCACCAACACCTACATCAACGGCTACCGCAAGCGGCAGCGGCAGCCCGTGCAGCAGCCCACCGAGGAGATCACCGACTGGCAGATCGCCAAGGCGGAGAGCCACACCTCCGTGGGGCTGCGTTCGGCCGAGGTCGAGGCGATGGACAACCTGCCCGACAACGACGTCAAGGCCGCCCTGCAGAAGCTGCCCGAGGAGTTCCGGCTGGCCGTCTACCTGGCCGACGTCGAGGGCTTCGCGTACAAGGAGATCGCCGAGATCATGGACACGCCCATCGGCACCGTGATGTCCCGCCTGCACCGCGGCCGCGCCCAGCTGCGCGACCTGCTCGCCGACGTCGCGCGCGAGCGCGGCTTCATCCGGGGGGCCAAGGAAGAGGTGGCGGGGCGATGAACGACATGTGCGAGGGCGCGTCGGACAAGGTCCGCTGCGAAGAGGCGCTCGCCGACATCTACCTGCTCCTCGACCGCGAGTGCAGCGCCGAGCGGGACGCCGCGCTGCGCGCCCACATCGAGGACTGCCCGCCGTGCCTCGAGGAGTACGGCATCGACGAGCACCTCAAGCAGCTGCTGGCCCGCAAGTGCGGCGGCGATCACGCCCCCGCCGAGCTGAAGAGCCGGCTGCGCGCGTCGATCCGCCAGACCGTCGCCACGCGCGGCGGCGTCACCGTCGAACGCACCGAGATCACCCTCGAGCAGCGTTCCGAATAACGCCCGAGCACGACAAAGGCCCCCGCGCAGGTGTGCGGGGGCCTTTTGCGTGCCGACGCCGGGTTCAGGAGTTGGGCTTACCGCCGTGGTTCGCGCTGTTCTTCTTCCGGCTGCGACGCTTGCGGGCGCGCTTCGACATGTTCACTCCTCGTCGTCAAAGCTGGTCAACCTCTCAAGTGTGTCATGACGTCCCGTTCTGGTTGGATGGGGTGGCCGGGCGAGTGCGAGGAGGGGTGCCGGATGGCCGAGATCAGGGCCGAGATGGTCGGCACCGTGCTGGAGGTCGTCGCGGAGCCGGGCACCGCGCTGAACGCCGGTGACACCGTGCTGATCCTGGAGTCGATGAAGATGGAACTGCCCGCCGTGAGCGCCAAGGCGGGCACGCTGACCAGCCTCGCCGTGGCCAAGGGCGACCGGGTCCAGCAGGGTGACGTCCTCGGGACGGTCGAGTAACCGTGTCCACGCTCGCCGAACTGCTCGCCGACAACACCGGCCTCCCCGGGGAGGCCGCGGACCACCTGCAGGCCGTCGTCGCGGAGTGGCAGCTGCTGGCCGACCTGTCCTTCGCCGACTTCCTGCTCTGGGTCCCGGTGACCGAGGAGCGGCAGCCCGGTGGCGGCGACTTCGTCTGCGTCGCGCACGCGCGGCCGACGACGGCGCCCACCGCGCACCCCGAGGACGTCGTCGGCACGCGGTTCACGGTGGAGGAGCACCCGCAGCTGGCGAAGGCCATGCGCGAGGCGCGGATCTGCCGCGAGGAAGACCCGCACTGGTACCGCGACCTGCCGATGCGGCGCGAGGCCATCCCGGTGCGCTTCCACGACGACGTCGTCGCCGTGATGAGCCGCGAGACGAACCTGGCCGCGCCGCGCGTCCCCTCGCCGTTGGAGATCGCGTACCTGGGCAGCGCCGGCGACCTGTGCCAGATGATCGTCGACGGCACGTTCCCGCCGAGCGGCACCAACGCGACCGACACGCACACGTCGCCGCGGGTGGGGGACGGACTGATCCGCCTCGATTCGAGCGGCACGGTCGTGTTCGCCAGCCCGAACGGCTTGTCCGCCTACCACCGGATGGGGCACGAGTCCGACCTGGTCGGTACCCGGCTGGCGCCGCTGACGCGGTCGCTGATCCGCGACCCGTTCGACGCGACCGAGGTGTCGCACCGGATCATCGAGGCCCTCGACGGGAAGCCGTCGAGCCGCACGGAGGCCGATTCGCGGCGCGGCGCGGTGGTGCTGTTCCGCGCGTTGCCGCTGCGGCCGGCCGGGCAGGCGGCGGGCGCGCTGGTGCTGGTGCGCGACGTCACCGAGGTCAAGCGCCGCGACCGGGCGTTGCTGTCGAAGGACGCGACCATCCGCGAGATCCACCACCGGGTGAAGAACAACCTGCAGACGGTGGCGGCGCTGCTGCGCCTGCAGTCCCGCCGGACGTCGTCGGAGGAGGCGCGGCTCGCGCTGGCGGAGTCGGTGCGCCGGGTGACGTCGATCGCGCTGGTGCACGAGGCGCTGTCGATCTCGGTGGACGAGCGCGTCGACCTCGACAAGCTGCTCGACAACGTGCTGCCGATGGTCGGCGAGGTCGCCACGGCGGAGTCGCAGGTGGGGCTGAAGCGGAAGGGCTCGTTCGGCGTGGTGGTCGCGGAGATCGCGACACCGCTGGTGATGGTGCTGGCCGAACTGGTGCAGAACGCCATCGAGCACGCCTTCCCGGCGGGCCGGTCGGGCAAGGTCGAGCTGATCGTGGAGCGCTCGGCCCGCTGGCTGGACGTCGCCATCCGCGACAACGGGCGCGGCCTGCCGGCGGGGTTCTCGCTGGAGCGTTCGGACGGCCTGGGCCTGCAGATCGTGCGGACGCTGGTGGAGTCCGAGCTGCGGGGTTCGCTTTCGCTGCGGAAGGTGCACGCCGAGGCGTCGTCGACCCGGGTGGCGGGAACGGAAGCCGCGCTGCGCATCCCTCTTTCGAGGCGCTTGTAGACCGTCCCTTTTGGACTTGGTCAATCGCGGCGGGGAACCCGAAGACGTTGAAGGCCCGGCACGTGGTGCTCGTGTGCCGGGCCGTTCAACGTTTTACGGAGGACTTGAAGTCCTGGTGAGGTTTCAGCACACCCGTCGCGGGGCGGTTTCACCTCGGTTGTTAAGCTTGAGCTGGGTAGGTATCACCACAGACGGCATGGGCATAAAAATGCCCGCCGGGTGAATTTCCTACACGGCTCGGTGAATCTCTTGAAACTGTGGATCTCGTGAAACTGTGGATCTTTTGAAAGCTAGGCGTTGGTACGCGTGCCGATGTGCGTACGGCGGCGCTTGACTGCGCGTCGCTCGTCCTCGCTCATGCCGCCCCACACGCCCGCGTCCTGGCCGCTGGCCAGAGCCCAGGCCAAGCAGTCGGAAGCGACGGTGCAGCGGTGGCACACGGCCTTCGCCTGAGCTACCTGCGACAGAGCAGGACCGCTGGTTCCCACCGGGAAGAACAGCTCGGGGTCCTCGTCTCGGCAGGCCGCGTCGTGGCGCCAGTCCATGTTCGTGAGCTCCTTCATAGGGCGCGGGAGGGCCGCGCCACAGTCGTCAATGGCGGTCGTGTTCTTGGGTGCTTGTGAATGCTTTCACGAAGCACCGCGTTCGACAAGGGTTTCTTGAAGATCGGTGAGTCAGGTCACCCGGCCGAGCGACCCCTCTGACCTGCGGTTTCTCTCCGAAACAGCCGCCCGGAGGGAAGGCTGATGCGGTGAGTGGAGCTTCTGCGTCGACGAACGGCAGCTTGCACTTTGCCGCAGGCGATCAGTGGTCCCGTCGTCACACAATTACGCTGAGTGCGCTCGGGACACTGAAGAATTCCACCCTGGTCCGCTGGCCGACGAGGTCGCCGTCCACCTGGAAGTTTACCGGTTCAGCAGCGTCGATGCGGATCATCTGCACGTCGTCGTGACGCACGAGACGTTTGCCCTTTTGGTTGCTCTTCGTAGCCAAAGCGCGCCGTACATGCTTGAACACCGTGGGCAACCCCAGACCGTTCAACGCGAACAAACCCAATCCCGTCTCGAACGAGCAACCCGGGTTGAGGTGGATCGGACGCTCGCCCAGGTAGCTCCACGGATCGGTGTTCGACACGAAAGCGGTCAACGCTTCGACGGGTTCTTCACCCGGAACGCGGACGGTCAGGGCCGGCCGGCCCAGCGGCGGCCGGAAGTAGGAGCGGACGGCGGCCCTCAGGTAGAGGCCGGCGGTCGTCTGCTTGCCGCGGCGCTTCGCGACCCGGCCGACGACGTCGGCGTCCCAGCCGAGCCCGGAGTTGAAGGTGAACCAGTGCCCGTCGGCCAGGCCGAGCCCGACCCGGCGCGAGCGGTCGTTCTCCAGCGCGTTGAGCAGCTGGTGGGTGGCCTCGACGGGATCCGCGGAAATGCCGAGGGCGCGTGCGAACACGTTGGCCGAGCCGCCGGGCACGACACCGAGGGCGGGCACCGGCCCGATCCGCGTGGAGTCGCCGCCCGAGCCTCGTTCGGAAGCCCCGAACGGCGCAGCGTCGGCCAGCAGGCCGTTGACGACCTCGTTGACCGTGCCGTCGCCGCCGTGGGCCACGACCAGGTCGATCCCGTCCCGCGCGGCCGAGCGCGCGACGGCCATGGCGTGCCCGCGGTAGTCCGTTTCGACCACGTCGAGCTTGACCTGGCTGGCGAGCGCGTGTGCCAGGACGTCCCGGCCACCGGCGGTGGTCGAGGTGGCCTGGGGGTTCACGACGAGGATTGCGCGCACCACCGCAGGGTAGGTGACGCTCACCGCCCCGAGAACCTCTCGACGGCGCAAGGTGACCGGAAGCACCGGGCGTCGCAACGCTCCGAACAGCACCTGTGACCCTGTGCCGGGCGGCCCTCCTTCGCGTGACGAGTGTCCGCTCGTCGTGACAAGTGCACCCGGGCCGACCGCCCGCTCATCGACGACACCTGAATTCTCAGCGCCCGGACGGTCCCGCGAAAACGGCCGACCGGGTGGCATACGATCGAATCAGCTCACGCACGGTGACTCGCCCTGGTGGAGTCCACTGTGCTCCCGCAAAGCAATTCCCTTTGGAAGGCCAGGCAGTGAAGCTCTCGCCCGCTCCCCGTGAAGTCCGGCTGGCCGGTGTGGTCACGGCGGTGCCCTCGCTCGCCCTGCTGGTGTTCGGCGTGGTCGTGTTGGTGAACGGCCTGAGTTCGCCCGCGCAGCCGGGCAACAACGTCTACGTCGAGTCGGGCACGTTCATCGTGGTGGCGCTGGCGTTCCTGGCCGCGTCGGGCGGACTGGTGCTCGGGCAGACGTGGGCGCGCTCGCCGGGCGTGGTGATCGCGTTGATCGTGGTCGGCCTCGGCTGGTACCTGCTCGGCCCGTCGGGCGAGCCGGCGTGGGGCGTGCCGATCGCGCTGTTCGGCATCGTGACGCTGGTGCTGCTGTTCCGCGCGCCGTCGCGGGCCTGGGCGCTGGGCCTGCGCGAAGGCGAGACGGAGGCGGAGGCCGCGGAACGCGGTGGGCTCGCCGGCCGCCGCGCCGAGCGCGAAGGTCACGAAGAGGACTGAGTTACGCCTGGGCGGCCAGGGCCCGCAGGGGTGCGTCGGTGAGGCGGTTGACCGTCCACTCGTCCATCGGGACCGCGCCGAGGGCCTTGTAGAACTCCGTCGCCGGGTTCCAGTCCAGCACCGACCACTCGAGCCGGCCGTAGCCGTTCGCGACGCACTCCGCCGCCAGCGCCGCCAGCAGGGCCTTGCCCAGGCCGGACCCGCGGTGGGCCGGGCGGACGAACAGGTCCTCCAGGTAGATCCCGTGCACGCCGCGCCACGTCGAGAAGTTCAGGAACCAGACCGCGAAGCCGACGACCTCGCCGTCCACTTCGGCCACGTGCCCGAACAGCTTGGGTGCCTCGCCGAACAGGGCCTCCCGCAGCTGCGGTGCCGTCAGGTGGCAGTCGTCCGGTGCGCGTTCGTACTCGGCCAGGTCGTAGGCGAGCCGGACGGCGGCCTCGACGTCGTCGGGCCGGATCCGGCGGATGCGGTCGTCGGGCACGTCAGTCCTCCAGGGCGGGCGGCAGGTTGAGGTGTTCGATCTGGGGTTCGCCGCGCTCGTCGCCGAGCACCGCGATGCCGGCCGCGTCCAGTCCGAAGTGGACGCCGGACGTCGCGGGCAGGCCGAGCCAGCGGGCCACCAGCACGCGGCTGAAGTGCCCGTGCCCGACCAGGATGACGTCGCCGGCTTCGATGTCGCCGCGGGCGCGATCGAGCACGCGGTCCGCGCGGTCGGAGACCTCGGATGCGCTTTCGCCGCCGGGGATCGGGTGGGTCCAGACCGTCCAGCCCGGGACGGTTTCGCGGATCTTCGGCGTGGTGATGCCTTCGTATTCGCCGTAGTCCCACTCGGAGAGGTCCTCGGTGACGTCGTCGACGCGCAGGCCGGCCAGCGCGGCGGTCCGCAGCGCACGGGTGCGCGGGCTCGACAGGACGAGCGACGGCCCGCCGACCAGGCTCCGGAGCGTGCCGCCCGCGGCCAGCGCCTGACCCTCCCCGGCCGGCGTCAGCGGGATGTCGGTGCGGCCGGTGTGCCGCCCGTTCACCGACCATTCGGTCTGGCCGTGCCGGAGGAGGAAAAGACGGTTCGCCACGTCGGCGAATATATCCGGCGGTTTGCGCGGCGGCAGGTCGTCTGCTTGGCTACTGAGCAGTAGCTTAGCTTGAGGAGACTCCGATGCCTGACACGCCGACGTTCGCGCTGTGGCACAAGCTGGCCGCCAAACCGGGCGGGAAACAGCTGTTCAGCGCCGCGATGTGCCTGCGCGTGCCGTACTTCCGCACCGTGCTGCCCTCGGTGCGCGAGCTGCGGCCGGGCCACTGCGAGGTGACCGCGCCGAAGTGGTGGGGTGTCTACAACCACATCCGGACGTTCCACGCGATCGCCGCCTGCAACCTCGCCGAGATCGCGATGGGCATGCTCGCCGAGGCGACGGTCCCCGCGACGCACCGCTGGCTGCCGAAGGGCATGAACGTCCAGTACGTCGCGAAGGCCGAGACAGGTCTGCGCGCGGTCGCGTCGCTGCCCGAGCTGCCGGAGTTCGGCGACGAGGGGTTCGCGCTGGGCGTCCCGGTGACCATTTCGGACGCGCACGGCAAGCCGGTGGTCACCGGGACGATCACGATCTGGGTGACGCCGAAGAAGCGTTAGAGCGGCTTGTACTGCACATAGGACGTTTGGTGGAACGCGTTCTCGCCGGACGGCGACGGCAGGCCCAGCCGCTGGTCGACGAGCTTGCCGAGGGCGCCGCAGCCGGTGGTCGCGGGCAGCGCGAGGTCCGGGTCGACGGTGCCGGAGAACGCCGTCCGCGGGTTCTCCGAGATGATCCGCGGCGGTACGGCCGGGTCGTCGTGCACGACCGTGTGCAGCGGCTTGGCTGCCGTGCCGATGCTGCAGTCCTTGCGCAGCAACGGGTGCCGCACCACGGCGTAGAGGTCCAGCTCGCCGCGGCGCTCGTCGTCGCTGTGGAAGTCGGAGTAGCCGCCGTAACGCAGCTGGAGCGTTGCGCCCGCCAGGCCCGGGACGCGGGCGGGTGCGTGCCGGAGGGCCCCGAAGACCTGCGCGTACTCGCCGTTCACGCGGCCTTCGCTGAACGTCAGCCGCATTTCCCCGAGCGGGATCTCCTGGCCGTCGATCGTCAGTTTCCCTTGTGAGACAAAGGCTTCGCACCGCCACGTGCCCGGGTCGGCGTTCGCGGGCGGTGCCGGGCAGTCCGTGAAGTCGAACGTCGGCAGCTCGTCGGCGGACGCCGTCGAAGGCGCGACCCCCAGTGCGGCGACGGCGACCGCGGCCGCCCCCAGTGCGAGAAGTTTCATGCCGGTGAGCTTGCTCGCGGCGCGGACCGGGGACATCCGGGATCGCCCCCAGGGGAAGACCGGAAATTCCCTCGCCGGGACGTCAGGGGCCGAGCTTCGCCAGCGAATCGACGAAGCCGTCGTCGGCGGCTTCGAAAAACGACGCGTCGGCGGCTTCGACGTCCTTCAGGGCCTTCGCGACCAGGTCCAGGCCGGCCTGGGTGACTTCGAGGCGCTTCGCGCGGGCGTCGGCCGGGTCGTCGGCGCGCGCGAGCAGGCCGCGTTCGGCGAGCTTGCGGACGACCTGGCTGGTCATCATCGTGTCCGTGCCGGCCTGTTCGGCCAGTTGGCGTTGGGTCGGGGGCTCGCCCGAGCGGGTGAGCCACCACGTCGTGGTCAGCAGCACGAACTGGACGTGCGTGAGGTCGTGCGGGGCCAATGCGGCCCGCATCGCCCGCTGCCAGGCCAGCGTCACGCGCCACAGCAGGAAGCCGGGGCTGCGCTCGGGGCCGGGCAGGCGGGACTCCGGGGCGGTCATACCCGGCAGGATGCCTCAGCGAGCCGCGCCAGCGCGCGCATGGCGTCCGGGGTGTCCTCAGTGACCTGCTCGCCGAAGCCTTCAGGGCCGTCGATGGTGACGCGGTAAGTGATGCGCGTGCCGCCGTCGACATCGGTCAGGACGTGCTCGAACCGCAGGTGGGCGTCGGGCAGCCGGGTTTCGTCGGTGAAGCTCCGGCCCTCGGTGACCTCGGTCAGGGTGAACGGGATCGGCGGCATCCCGTCCATCGTCAGGGTTCCGCTGGTCCCGACGGTGAACGGGCCGTCGATGACGACCGAGCGGACGCCCGCGTCCCACTCCGGCCAGCGGGTGGTGTCGGCCCAGAGCGGCCAGATCGCGGCGGCGGGGGCGGTCGAGGTCTCGCTGTGCTCGTACTCGTGAAGTGCCATGCGGGCAGACTATATGCGCGCTTACTAATTCGGCAAGAGGTCACGCGGACCCGGGGGGTGCGGGGCTCAGTTCGCCGAGCGCAGCTTGTCGTAGTAGGCGACGCAGTCCTGGTAGGAGGGCAGCAAGCCCTGCTCCTCGGCTTCGGCCAGCGTGGGCGCGTCGCGGTCCTTCGCCGACAGGATCGGCTCGATGTCCGCGGGCCAGGGCAGGCCCAGCGCCGGGTCGAGCGGGGTGATGCCGTGCTCGCCCGTGGGGTTGTACGGCTCGGAGCACAGGTAGGCCATCACCGTGTCGTCTTCGAGGGCGATGAAGCCGTGCCCGAGGCCTTCGGCGAGGTACGCGGAGTTGAACCGCTCGGAGT
This sequence comes from Amycolatopsis sp. cmx-4-37, assembly GCA_049998055.1. GTDB lineage: Bacteria > Actinomycetota > Actinomycetes > Mycobacteriales > Pseudonocardiaceae > Amycolatopsis. The sequence continues at coordinate 107,976 of JAEBEK010000003.1, forward strand.
CGAGCCGGACGGCGTCCCAGGTGCCGAAGCTCGGCGAGCCGACGCGGAGGTCCACGACGACGTCGAGCAGCGAGCCGCGCGCGCAGTAGATGTACTTCGCCTGGCCGGGGGGTGTGTCGGCGAAGTGGATGCCGCGGATCGCGCCGCGCCGGGACACGCTGTGGTTCGCCTGGGCCAGCCGCAGGGGGTGCCCGACCGCTTCGCGCAGGACGTCCTCCTGGAAGGGGGCGACGAACAGGCCCCGCTCGTCGGGGAACGCCCGGGGGGAGAACTCGAAGGCGTCCGGGACGCTCAGCCGGCGGAATTCCATGGCGTCACCATATCGGGCGGTTAAAAAACCGAACGGACGTCTTGGCAATTGCCGGAATAGGGGTCCGGTGTGACATCAACCGCACCGAGGGGTCACCTCCCGGACCGGACCTGTCACACTGGCTGGACCGCCGCGTCCGCGGCCATCGCCAGACCCACGGCACCGATGGCCGACGTGACGCCTCGCCGACAGGCCGGCGCTACCGCGCTGGGCTGCCGTGCCGGGAATCACCACGGAGTCCCCTGAAGCCGTGGTCCCAGCTCGCATGCCCAGGAGAAATTCCAGTGACCCAAGTCCGATCCGCGAGTTCCGTCATTCCCACTGGGGTAATGACGGAAACGACGACAGGAATCCCCATGAGCGACCCCACCGGCGCCGGAGCGCCGGTCACCGACGAAGAGATCTTCACCGGGCACGAGGGCGGCAAGCTCTCGGTGGCGGCCACCCGCCCGATTTCCAGCCCGCGTGACCTTTCGATCGCCTACACCCCGGGTGTGGCGAAGGTGAGCCTCGCGATCGCCGAGGACGCGGCCAAGGCCAAGCGGTACACGTGGGCGGACCGGCTCGTCGTCGTGGTGAGCGACGGGACGGCGGTGCTGGGCCTCGGCGACATCGGCGCGAGCGCGTCGCTGCCGGTCATGGAAGGCAAGTCGGTCCTGTTCAAGACCTTCGGCGGGCTCGACTCGATCCCGCTGGTGCTGGACACCACCGACGTCGACGAGATCGTCGAGACGCTGGTGCGGCTGCGGCCGTCCTTCGGGGCCGTCAACCTGGAGGACATCTCCGCGCCGCGGTGCTTCGAGCTGGAGGACAAGCTCAAGGAGGCGCTCGACTGCCCGGTCATGCACGACGACCAGCACGGCACGGCGATCGTGACGCTGGCCGCGCTGCGCGGCGCGAACCTGGTCCTCGACCGGGCGATCGCCGACCAGCGCGTGGTCGTCTCCGGCGCCGGCGCGGCGGGCGTCGCGTGCGCGCGGATCCTGCAGGAGGCCGGCATCGGCGACGTCACCGTCCTCGACTCGCGCGGCATCATCCACCCGGGCCGCGCCGGCCTGAACCCGATCAAGGAGCACCTGGCTTCGACGACGAACAAGGCGGGTCTCCAGGGCGGGCTCGCGGAGGCGCTGGAAGGCGCGGACGTGTTCCTCGGCCTGTCCGGCGCGACGATCGACGAGACGCTGCTCGGCCGGATGGCGGGCGGCGGCATCGTGTTCGCACTGTCCAACCCGGACCCGGAGGTGCACCCGGAGGTGGCGGCGCGCTACGCGTCGATCGTGGCCACCGGGCGCAGCGACTTCCCGAACCAGATCAACAACGTGCTGGCGTTCCCGGGCGTGTTCCGCGGCGCGCTGGACTCCGGCGCGCGGGCGATCACCGAGGGCATGAAGCTGGCGGCCGCCGAGGCGATCGTGTCGGTGGCGATGGACGACCTGGGCCCGGACCGCATCGTCCCCTCGCCGCTCGACCCGCGCGTGGCCCCCGAGGTCGCGGCGGCGGTGGCGAAGGCGGCCCAAGCCGACGGCGTCACGGACTGAGCTTTGAACCGCAAACCGTAGCTTTCACGTGAAAGCTACGGTTTGCCGTTCAGCCCAGGAGGTCGGGGAGGCGGTGCCTCGGGACGTCGACCAGGCGCAGGTCTGTCAGGTCCTCGGGGACGTCCAGCGAGACGTTCGCCAGGCGGGCGTGGGCGCGGGTCAGGACCTCGTCCTGGTTCGCCACCGCGTCGGCGACCACCACCGCGTGCCGGTTGTCCGGGGTGCTCCGCAGGTAGCGCAGCGCGTATTTGCCGCGGATGAGCGCGGCGAGCGCCTCCTGTGCGGTTTGCGAAGCCAGGTCCGGGTGCGCGTTCGGCACCAGCAGCGCCAGGCGCCGGGCGTTCGTGCCCAGCAGCGTCCGCAGCAGCCACGGCCCCGGGTCGGCCGAGAGGTCCATCGCGACCGCGTCGCCCTCGGGCCCGGAGATCGACCAGTCCACCGGCCGCGACTCCGGTGAGAGCCCGCCCGCGACGGCGATCTCCTTCAGCTTCTCCAGCAGCGCCGGCTTCGTCCCGGTCGCCTCCACCGACTGCGGCCCGTGCGTGTAGATCGCGGACTTCCCCTTGCCGCCCCGCATCTTCTTGGCCTTCGCCGTCGGCTGGCAGACGTACAGGTCCGCCGCGCTGCCGATCGCCTGCGCCCCGAAGTAACGGTTGAAGTCCGGCAGGATCGCTTCGAACGTCAGCCCGAGCGTGGCCAGCGACCGCTGCACCTGCGCGCCGAGCGCCGGGTGCCGCGGGCTGTAGCCGTACGCGAACAGCAGGCGCCCCTCGGACGGCTCCCGCAGCGCCTGCACCCCGCGCGCCGCGAACAGGCCCATGCCCTCGGGCGTGTACGGCGGATCGCTGAACACCAGGTCGAACCCGCCGTTGAAGGCCGGTGGCAGGCCGACGCGCAGGTCCGCGTGGGCGGTGGCGATCTCGCGCCCGCCGCGCTCGTCGAGGTAGGCCAGCACGCGCTCGTCGAGGTCGACGACGGTCAGCGACGCCGCCGGGCAGACGGCGCGCACCGCCAGCGACGTCAGGTCGTGGTCGCCGAGGAACAGCACCCGCGCCGACGCGAGGTCGTAGCGCGCGTCCAGCCACAACGCGCGGCGCAGCACCGTCTCCGGCGTCGCCTGCACGTGGTCGAGCGCGGCCAGCGGCGGCGGCACCTCCGCGACCCACTCGGCGACCTTCGGCAGCAGCTCGTGCGTCGCGACGGCTTCGTCGAGCGGGTCGGCGTAGCGCGGCGCGCTGTATTGCAGGTACGACGCCGCGACGCCGGGGGAGATCCGCAGCCGGTCGCCGCTGCGGTCGAGGTCGTCGCCCAGGGCGGCGAGGACGTCTTCGACGCTGCGCCGCGGCGCGGTGCTCAGCCGGACCAGCTCACCGAGGTCGTGGTCGCCGGTGCGCAGGAGGTCGATGACGCGGTACAGCGGGCGGACGCCGACGCCGTGCGCGGCGAGGACGTCGTCGAGAGCGTTCACGGGCCACCACCCTAGTCACCACCTGCCGGAACACCGTGCCAACCGTCGCCAACTCGGCTACGGTCGATGGGACCTGACACGGGGAGTGGGCAAGTGACCATCGAATTCCGCGACGTGACCAAGCAGTATCCCGATGGGACGGTCGCCGTCGACAAGCTGAACCTGACGGTCGAGGACGGCACGATCACCGTGTTCGTCGGCCCGTCCGGCTGCGGCAAGACGACGTCGCTGCGGATGATCAACCGGATGATCGAGCCCACCGGCGGTCAGGTGCTGCTCGACGGCAAGGACGTCGCCGAGGGCGACCCGGCGCTGCTGCGCCGCGGCATCGGCTACGTCATCCAGCACGCCGGCCTCTTTCCACATAGGACGGTCCTGGACAACATCGCCACCGTGCCCCTGCTGTCGGGCTGGGACAAGGCGAAGGCACGCAAGCGGGCGGCCGAGCTGCTCGAGACCATCGGCCTGCCGGTCGAGGTCGGCAAGCGGTACCCGGCCCAGCTCTCGGGCGGCCAGCAGCAGCGCGTCGGGGTCGCCCGCGCGCTCGCCGCGGATTCGCCGGTGCTGCTGATGGACGAGCCGTTCTCCGCGGTCGACCCGATCGTGCGCGAAGACCTGCAGAACGAGCTGCTGCGGCTGCAGTCGCAGCTGGGCAAGACCATCGTGTTCGTCACGCACGACATCGACGAGGCCGTCCGGCTCGGCGACAAGGTCGCGGTGATGCGCGTCGGCGGCAAGCTCGCCCAGTACGGCACGCCCGCCGATGTCCTGCGCCACCCGGTGGACGACTTCGTCGCGTCGTTCGTCGGCCGCGACCGCGGCTACCGCGGCCTGTCCTTCCTCTCCGCCGACGGCGTCGCGGTGAAGGAGATCGAGCTGGTCGAGATCGGCTCCCCGGTGTCCGCGAGCGACGGCTGGCGGCTGGGTGTCAACGCCGACAAGCAACCCCGCGGCTGGCTGCGGCCGGATTCCACAGTGGACGGCGCACTGTCCGAAGAAGACCTCATCGCCGGCGGCTCGCTGTGGATCCACGGGACGCCGATCCGCGGCGCGCTCGACGCCGCGCTGTCCTCGCCCGCCAGCCTCGGCGTGGTCGTCGACGAAGACCACCGCGTGCTCGGCGGCGTGGTCGCGAGGCAAGTGCTGGACGTGATCGAGGCGACGCCGCAGGCGTCATGAGCTTCATCGACGAGCTCGGGAAGTACCTGAGCAGCGGGAACACGCGCGTCGAAATCCTCGGTGACCTGGGTGACCACGTCTACCTGGCGCTGCTCCCGCTGGTCCTGGGCATCGTGCTGGCGATCGCCGCGGGCTGGCTCGGCCACCGCTGGCGCCCGGCCCGGCAGGTGCTGATGGTGCTCGCCAACTTCCTCTACACGATCCCGTCGCTCGCGCTGTTCGTCGTCATCCCCGGCTTGATCGGGTCGAAGATCCTGGACAGCGTCAACGTCGTCGTCGCGCTGACGATCTACACCACGGCGCTGCTGGTCCGCCCGGTGCTCGACGCGCTCGACGCGGTGGCGCCGTCGGTGATCGCGGCGGCCACCGCGGTCGGCTACAAGCCGGTGCGGAAGTTCTTCGCCGTCGAATTGCCGCTGTCCGTGCCGGTCCTGGCGGCCGGCGTGCGGGTGGCGTCGGTGAGCAACATCAGCCTGGTCAGCGTCGGCGCGCTGATCGGCACCGGCGGCCTCGGGGTGCTCTTCACCGACGGGTTCCAGCGCGAATACTTCTCGCCGATCGTCGTCGGCATCGTGTTGACGCTGGTGCTCGCGCTGGTCGTCGACCTGGTCCTGGTGGGGATCCGAAATCTCCTGACACCGTGGGAACGGGTGAGCGCCGCATGATCACCGACCTCTTCCACTGGTTCGGCGACCCGGCGCACTGGTCGGGCCCGGACGGCATCCCGCAGCGGTTGCTGGAGCACCTCGGCTACACCGCTCTGTCGCTGGTGATCGCCTTGGTCATCGCCGTCCCGTTAGGACTGTTCGTCGGCCACACCGGACGCGGCGGCGTCGCGCTGGTGAGTGCGGGCAACGCGATCCGCGCGCTGCCGACGCTGGGGCTCGTGACGTTCCTGTTCCTGCTCTTCACCGAGAGCGTCACCTCGACGATCATCGGGCTCGTGGTGCTGGCCGTGCCGCCGATCCTGGCCGGCACGTACGCCGGGCTGCAGGCGACCGACCACGGCGTGGTCGACGCCGCCGAGGGCGTCGGGATGACCGGCTGGCAACGGCTCTGGAAGGTCGAGGTGCCAATCTCGCTGCCGCTCGTGCTCGGCGGGATCCGCAACGCCGTGCTCCAGCTCGTGGCGACCGCCGCGGTGGCCGCGTACGTCGGACTCGGTGGCCTGGGCCGGTTCCTGCTCGACGGACTGGCCATTTTGGACTATTCCGAAGTCATCGCGGGTGCGTTGCTGACCACGCTGCTGGCCATTGTCTTGGACCTCCTCTTCGCGGTGCTGAACCGGGCCCTGGTGCCCCGGGGCGTCCGGCTCGCGGCGGCCGTGAAGAAGGTGACCGCGTGAAACGGCTCGGTCTGCTGGCTGCCGCCTTGGTCCTGGTGGCCGGCTGCGGCAACCCGCTGGCGGGCGGCGGTGAGGGTGGCGCGTCCGGCGACATCATCATCGGCGCGTCCGACGTCGGGGAAAGCCTGTTGCTGGCCCAGATCTACGCGGGCGCGCTTCGCGATGCCGGTGCTTCGAACGTGACCGTGCGGCCGCCGGTGGGCAGCCGCGAGGTCGTCGTCAAGGCGCTGCAGGACAAGTCGCTGTCGGTGGTGCCGGACTACAGCGGGAACCTGTTGCGGTACTTCGACAAGCAGACGTCCGCGACGACGTCGCAGGACGTCTACGCGCAGCTGCGGCAGAAGGTCCCGGCCGGGTTCGAGGTGCTGGACCAGGCGCCGGCCGAGGACAAGGACCTGCTGGTCGTCGGCGCGCAGCTGGCTTCTTCGGGGATCAAGACGTTCTCCGATCTGGGGAAGCGCTGCGGCGAGCTGGTGTTCGGCGGGCCGGGCCAGTGGAGCAGCCGCTGGAAGGACCAGATCAAGAAGCTCTACGGCTGCGAGTTCAAGGAGATCCGCACGACCGACACGGGCGGCCCGGTGACGGTGGCGGCCCTGAAGTCGGGCGACGTCCAGGTGGCGGACCTGTTCAGCACGTCGTCGACGATCGCGGCGAACGGGTTCGTGCCGCTGGTCGACGACAAGAACATGTTCCCGGCGCAGAACATCGTGCCGCTGGTGGCGCGCGGGACGCTGTCACCTGGGGAGGCGGCGGCGCTGAACCGCGTCTCGGCGGCGCTGACGACCGAGCAGCTGACCCAGCTGAACGTCCAGTTCACCGAGGAGAAGCGCAACCCGCTGGACATCGCCGAGGACTTCCTGGCGCGCAACAACCTGAAGTCCTAGTCGAGGGCCAGCTTCACGCCGAGGCCGATGAAGATGCCGCCGGTGGTGACCTCGATGCGCCGCTGGTTCTTCTTCCGGCGCACCCACCCGCCGACCCGGCCGGCGAGCACCCCGACGGCGCCGTCGACGAGGAACTCGAACACGATCATGATGGCGCCGAGGACCGCGAACTGCAGCCAGACGTGCCCTCGCGCGGGGTCGATGAACTGCGGGAGGAAGGCGATGGTGAAGGTGACCATCTTCGGGTTGAGCAGGTTGGTCAGCAGGCCGCTGAGGTAGGCGCGGTCGCTGTTTCGCTCGACGAGCGGCTTCCGGTTCCGGATGGCTTGCACGCCGAGGTGGATGAGGTAGGCGGCGCCGGCGATCTTGACGACGGTGAAGGCGACGGGAACGGCGGCGAAGAGCGCGGCGAGCCCGGCAGCGGCGACGGCGACGTGGACGGCTTCGCTGGTGGCGACCCCGGCGGTGGCGAGCAGCCCGGCTTTCGGGCCGCCGCGCATGCCGCAGCCGAGGATGAAGAGCATGTCCGGGCCGGGGGTCACCATCGCGATGATGGTGGTCAGGATGAAGGCCAGGAGGAGGTGCGGGTCGACCGGCATGGCCTGATCCTGACACGCGGCTGGGCCCGCGCGAACTCCTTTTCGGCCGTCAGTCGCGCAGGGCCGCCGCGACTCGGCTGGCGTCCTCGATGCCTCGCTCCGGCGGCTCCTCCGGCAGCGGCAGCAGCACCACCGACCCGCTCCCGGCCTCGTGCAGCGCACGCACCGCGGCCACGCACTGATCCAAATCCCCGCAGACGGCCAGCCGCGACAGCCACGAAGGATCCAGCCCGGCCGCCAGCTCGTCCACAGTGGACGCCGAGTCCACCAGCTCCAGCAGTTCCGCAGCGAACGGCAACCCCTCGACCTGCACGCGCGCACCGGGAGTCAACGACTCCGCCACCGTCAACCGAGCCCGCTCAGGGTCACCCAAAGCGAGCCAGTTGTACGTCACCACAGCGTGCTCAGGCGGCGCACCGTCAGCGGAACGCCCAACGGCGATCCCGGACAACGCCGTCCGGACGTACTCCGGCGGTGCAGGCTCCGCCAAGATCGTCCCGTCCGCCGACGAGCCCGCCACCGCCAAGGACTTCGGACGGCGGACCCCCGCCAGCACCGGGGGCACGACCGCCGGCGGGAACACCAGCTCCACCTCGTCCAGGTCGACGTGCCGGCCGGTGACTGACACCCGGTCTCCCGCCAGCAGCCGGCGGACCGCCACCAGCGTCTCCTCCAACGCCGCCAACGGTGACGCCGGGTACGCGCCGATCTGGCGCATCCACGACGCCACCCCGTGGCCCAGCCCGCCGATCAGCCGGCCCGGGTGCAGCTCCGCCAGCGCCGCCAGCTCCATCGCCGCGATCGCCGGGTTGCGGGCCACCGCCGGCAGGACCCCGATGCCCACCTTGATCGTCGACGTCGCCGCCAGCGCCGTGGCCACCGTCGCGATCCCGGCCGCCCAGAAACAGTCTTCGACCAGCCAGACCTCGTCGAGACCGGCGCCCTCCGCCTGACGGGCCAGCTCGACCAGCCGCGACGGTGGCTGCTCGCGGTTGATCCGGACGCCGACGGACGAACTCGGTGCGTACATGTGAAAGCTCCTCAAATCCGGGAAAACGCCGGTGCGTACTTGAACGCGCCCGCCTGCGTGGGCTTGTAGCCGGTGAGCGTGCGGGCCTGGAAGTTCTTGCCCCAGGCCGGATCCGGCGCCGCGATCGAGAGCGTCGACGCCGTGACGAAGCCGAACCGCGCGTAGTACGCCGGGTTGCCGAGCAGGACGACCAGGCCGTACCCGAGCGCGTCCGCCGCGCCGAGCACCGCGTGCACCAGCGCCGATCCGACGCCGACGGCCTGGTGCCCGGGCAACACGCCGAGCGGCCCCAGCCCGACCGCCGACTTCGTGTCCTCACCGATGCGAGCCCGGCTGCAGCACACGTGCCCGGCGAGCTCGCCGTCACGGACGGCCACCAGCGACAACGCGTCGAGCAGGTCGCCGTCCGCGCGCAGCTCGTCGACCAGTGGTGCCTCGACCGGGGTGACGCCGGGTTCGCGCCGGAAAGCCTCGCTGTGGATCGCGTACACGGTGGTCCGGTCGGCGGGCGTCTCGCGGCGGATCAGCATGCCCGCCACCTTGCCCCGAACCGGCCGCGGGCGAAAGCCGGTTTCGCCCGAGCGCCCTAGACTCGGGCCGAACCGGATGAGGGGAAACCATGGGGATTCGGGAGTTGGTCGACCGCGTCGTCAAGCGGGAGGCCGAGGGCATCGTCGCCGTGCAGGTTCCGAGCGCGGACCCCGGACCGGCGCCGGAGTTCGCGCCCGGCCAGGTCTACCTCGAAGTCCGGCTCCAGCAGATGTGGCTGACCCGAGCGCGTGAGCTGTGGCGCGAGTACCTGCCCTTCGGCACGATCGTCACCGAGTTCGTCCACAAGGGGAACGCCGTCGCGGTGCCCACCGTGCTCAGCAGCGCCGAGCTCGCGCGCCGGTTCCAGGTCACCGGCGCCGACGACGCCGTCGAGATCGCCAACGTCCGGGTCGCCGGGCCGGTCCCGTACGAAGGCGACGAAGTCAGCCTGCTGGTCGCGCTGTTCCGGGCCAAGACGACCGACTGGATCGCGCGCTCGCTGAAGGTCGTCGAAGACGTCGCGTCGGCGGTGGGGTTCGGCGGGCTCGCCGGCGCCGTGCCGCTGGCGTCGTCGCTGATCCGCGGCATCGAGTCGTTCCTCGAGTCGCCGGACGTCGAGCTGCGCGTCGGCGCGTACCGGTCGTGGCAGAAGGGCTTCGAGCCGCTGAACTACTGCGTGATGCGCCGGCCGCGCACCACGACCTCGACGGCGGAGCTGGCGTCCCTGCGCGTCTCCGGCGGGCGGCTGCACCGGCTCCTCGACGACGGCGTCACCCTGGTGCCCTACACCGAGCACGACTTCATCCTGGTCAGCGTCGAAGCGAAGACCGAGCGCGACGACTACCGCAAGCTCGCCTTTTACCCGCTGTGGGAACGCACGAAGGAGCAGGTCGTCGCCGGCGAGCTCGGTGCCGCCCAGCGCGCCTGGCGCAAGACCGCCGGGGCGATCTTCACCGACGACCTGACGCGGCCCCAGCAGGAAATCCTCTTCGCCGAGTACCAGCGGCTGTACGGCGAACTGGTCGAGCGCTTCTCGGATCTGGACACCATGGAGTACCGCAGCGTGAAGGTCAGGCGCGGGGAGGCGGCTCCCGCCGACGACGACCCGCTGGCCATCCTCCGGGCGGCCGGGGCGTGACCGCGCCGACGGAAGCGGACCTGCGGCTGCTGGCCCTGATCCAGCACGTCCACGGGCTTCTGGGCGAGGGTCGCCACCAGGACGCTTACGGGGCGCTGATGAGCGGACTCGAGCTCGCGGAGGCCGAGTCCACCGACCCGCTCGCCGTGTTCGCGTTCTACCGGCTGCTCGGTCAGGCCGCGCGCCAGGCACGGCAGTTCGACGACGCCCGGCGGGCCTACGCCCTCGCCTTCGGCATCGCCCGGGAGCTCGAGGACCTCAACGCGGTCAGCGCCGCGCTCGAAGGGCTCGGCCTGGTGGAGCTGGCCGACGATCGGCTGCCCGAGGCGGACGAGTACCTGGCCGAAGCCGTCAAAGCGGCCCAGGCGTCCGGGGACGCCGAAGGGTACCGGGCCGCCCTGCAGAACCACGCGATGGTGCTGTCCCGGCGTGGGGACCCGCAGGCGGTCGAGCGGTACGAAGAGGCGTTGGCCGTCCCGGGGCAGGGGCCGGCGCTCCGGGCCATCACCACGGACAACCTCGCCGAAGAGCTGCACCGGCAGGGCCGGTTCGAGGAGTCCGTCGCGAAGACACGCGAAGCCGCGGCTATGTTCCGCGAGGCCGGCGCGGGCTACGACGAGTTCGTGGCGCTGCACAACCTCGCCGTGCGCGCTCGCAAGGTCGACGCCGAAGCTGCCACGCGGGCCTTCGTCGACGCCCACGACCTCATCCACCGGTTGCACGCCGACGTCGACGTCGAGCGCTACACGACCGGGCACGAGCAGCTGGTGCGCCGGATCGAGCAGCGGACCGAGGAGAAGTTCGCGGCGGAGAACCCGGCCGCCGACACGGTGCTCGAGATCGGGCTCCTCGCGACGACCGCGTCCGACGCCACCGACGAGGGCGAACGGCTGCTGGGCCGGCACCGGTACGCCGACGCCGAACGGCTCCTCCGGCAGGCCGAGGCGGCGTGGGACCACCTCGGTGCCGTCCACTGCATGCCACGGGTCTGGAACGGCCTCGGCTACCTGTACATGGAGACCGGCGACCACGAAGCGGCGTGGCAGCACCTGGAACGCGCGAAGCAGTACGCGAACCAGCTCGGCGACGCCCGGCGCGAGCTGATCGCCCTGGTCAACCAGTGCAGCCTCAGCCGGCGGTTCGAGGGGATCGCGCCGCAGCGGGCCCTCGAGCTCTTGGCGCGGGCCCGCGGGCTGCAGGCGTTCGTCCGCGACCGGCAGCAGGCCGAGCGGCTGCCCGGCGTCGAGCTGACAGAGCCGCAGCGCGAAGAGCTCGCGAGCGCCGTCGACGGCGGCGTCCTCGACGGCGTCGCCGCGGGCATCGCGGCCGAGCACGGCGCCGTCGAGCTGGAGGAGCGCTACCTGCGACGGTTCGTCGCCGCCGGGCAGGGCTCGGCCGACGACATGCCGGGACGGCTCGCGAGCCGGCGCGCCCGGCTGATGCACTTCCTGTTCCGGCAGGGCAAGACCGACGAGGCCGCGGAGATCGCCACGCGGCTCGAAGCAGCGCTCGCGGTCACGCCGGACGTCGCGGTGGGCTTCGTCGTCAACACCGTGCTCGGCGGGCTCGCCTTCGACGACGGGCGGTGGACCGAGGACACGCTGCAGCGGCTGGAGCGGGCCTGCGCGGCCCATTCGGAGCTGCGGGGCGGCGCTGTCGACGTCGGGGAGGCCGGCCGGTTCGGCGTGTACGTCGAGCCGCCTTACCGGCAGGCCGTCGAGGTCGCGATCGCTCTGGGGCACGCCGAGCGGGGGTTCGAGCTGGTGCAGGCCGCGAAGTCCCGCACCCTGCTCGACGCCGTGCGCGACCGGCCGCCGGTCGTCGACGATCCCCTCGCGGCCGAGGAGGAGCAGCTGTGGCAGCGGCTCGTGGGGCTGCGCACGCGTTCGCTCGGTGAGGAGCTCTCCCCGCGCGAGCGCGTCAGCCGGCTCTTCGGTGTCGACAAGGAGATCGAGGAGGTGCGCGGCCGGCTCGAGGACGTCTGGGAGCGGCTCCCGCCGAATGTCCGATTGCACCGGCTCGCGACGCCGTCCACCAGCGCGGATGTCCGCGCGCTGCTCTCGCTGCGCGGAGAGCGGACACTGCTGGAGTTCTTCACCGGGGGCAAGGGCATCTACGTCTTCACGGTGGCCGCCGGGGCGATCGGCGTCCGGCTGGTCGTCCCGGCCGGCGACCCCGATCTCGCGGAGTTCAGCCGGCTGCTGAACGACGACGACCCGCACAGCCTCGACCGCCTGCTCGCCCAGCCGGTGTACCAGCGGCTGGCGCGGCTCGTCGGGGACGTCCGCACCGACGTGTACGTCGCACCTTACGGCGTACTACACCTCGCGTCGCTGCACCTCGTGCCCCGCGAAGACGGTGGCATCGAGCCGCGGCCCGGGACGTTCGTCGTACCCAGCGCCTCCCTGCTGCGCGCGGCGCACAGCGGGTCGTGGACGCGGCGGGAGTCGCTGGTCATCGGCGGCGACCCGCTCGGCGACCTGCCGTTCGCGCGGGCGGAGGCGTCGGGTGTCGCGGCGCGGTTGGGCGGCGAGGCCCGGCACGGCGGCGACCTGACCTTCGACTGGCTCGCCGGCGCCCTCGACGGCACCGCGCGCCTGGTCCACCTGGCCTGCCACGCGGTGTTCGACGAAGCCCGGCCCGAACGTTCGGGCCTGCTGCTCGCGGGGCCCGAGGGGCGGCCGGACCAGGTGACGCTGTCGCGGCTGGCCTCGCTGGACTGGTCGGGCGCGCTCGTCGTGCTCGGCTCCTGCCAGAGCGGCAAGCACCGGGTCCGGACCGGCGACGAGCTGACCGGCATCGCGAGCACCCTGCTCGCCGCGGGAGCGACGGCGCTGGTCAGCACGTTCCGCCCGGTCCCGGACCTCGCGACGGCGTTGCTCATGCTCTGGTTCCACGACCGCCTCGCCGCGGGCGGCGACTGGTCGCTCGAAGCGGTGAGCACGGCGTTGACCGACGCCCAGCGCCGCGTCGCGGAGGCGAGTGCCCGGGAGGTGCTGACCTGGGTCGTCGACCGCGTGGTGGCGGAGGACCTGGACTTGGCGCTGGCTTACACGGTGCTTTCGGCGGCGCACCGGGCGGCGGGGAACGTCGAGGAGTTCGCCGCCTGCCGGCACCGGCGTCAGCAGCTCCGGGAGGGGTCTTCGTCGGACGCTTCGGATGACGCGGTGGCGGACGTGGTCCGCCAGCGCGCGATCGGGCCGGGGTACGGCGAGCGGCCGTTCCGCGCGGCGGTGAACTGGGCGCCGTTCTCGATCACTTCGGGAGGGTGACGGCGGTCAGGGCGCGCCAGGCGGGAGCGGTGAAGGTCAGGTGGCCGCCCTCGCGGTCCTTGGTGTCCCGGACGTGGACCACGGTTGCACCGGGAGCAACCTCGACACAGTTCCCCTGCCCTGCGGAATAGCTACTCGTGCGCCACATCGCGGCCCTCTCCGTAGAGTTCGATCGCCAATTGGCCGATCAGGTCCCTCGATTGTGCCTCGTCCAGCGCCGTTTCCGCCAGGGTGGCGAGAATACTTCGGTAAGCGGCGATTTCTTCCGCTTCCTCCAGGAACAGCGTCGTGGTCTCACTCTCCATGTAGACCACCGGTTTGATCTCCGAAAACTCCATGAACGTGAAGGAGCCCGCGACTCCCGCGTGTGCGCCGAAGCCGGCCGGCACCACGCGAAGCGAGATGCAGGGCCGCACCGACATGCGCAGCAGGTGGTGCAGCTGGTCCGACATCACCGTCGCGCCGCCCACCGGCAGCCGCAACGCGAACTCGTGCACGAAGTACGCGAAGCGCGCCGGGCGGGGGCGGCTGAAGATCGCCGACCTGGCCAATCGGGTGGCCACTCGCTCCTCGACTTCGTCGGCGGGCACGTTCGCGATCCGGGTGAGAACCGCGCGAGCGTAGTCGCCGGTCTGCAACGAGCCCGGAACCAGCATCGCCGCGAAGTCGGCAACCGTCGTGGCTTTGTCTTCGTGGTCGATGTAGGTGCGAAGCTGCTTCGGCAGCCTCGAGCCGTGCTGCTGGTACCAGCCCCTCTTGTTCGCTTCGCGGCACAACTCGAGAAGGCGCTCCGCCTCCTTCCCGTACACGCGGCACACGCCCAGGAAACGCGCCACGTCGGTCTCCTTGACCGTCCGCTTCCCGCTCAGCATCTTCGATACATCGCTCGCGCTGCAGTCCATCTGGCGCGCGACGTCCTTGCCGTTCAGGCCCGCCTTCGCCAGCACCGCGCGCAGTCCTTCGCCGAGTTCGCGGCCCCGGACCGTCGGCTCGTGTTCGGTCATGGCGGAAGATTAGACAATGCGCGCCGCGGCGCCGATCGGGGCAATTGATTTCTGCCGGAGCAACAATTTGTCTAGGCTGTGGAGGTCTACATGATGAACCACGCCCAAGCGCGCGCATTCCGTTTGCTGCGCGAAGAAATCTACACCCAGCTCGACGAGGTCGAATTCTTCGCCATGGCGGACGCCCCGTGGCATGAGGACGAAGAGGCGTCCGCGCGGACGCTGCTGTGCGATCTCGTCGTGGTCGTCCGGTCGGTCGTCGGGCTGCACGCCGAAGACCAGTACGGCGGCTGCGGGTTCTGCGGCACGGCCTGGCCGTGCGACAGCATCGACTCGATCCACCGCACGATGCAGGACCCCGAGGCGGCGGCCCTCGCCCAGCTCCCGCGCCGCGCCGGCTGAACCGGCGAAGGCCTCCTCACCGGCGAACCGGGAGGAGGCCTTCGTCGTAGTTCAAGCGATCAGTCGAACGCCTTCGAGATCAGCGCCTTCTGCTCCACCTCGTGCACCTTCGACGAGCCGGCCGACGGCGCCGCCATCGGGCGCCGCGACACGACCTGCAGGCCCGAGAGCAGCTCCGGGAACTTCCGGGGCAGGTTCAGGCCGAAGAACGGCCACGCGCCCTGGTTCTCCGGCTCCTCCTGGACCCACGCGACGTCCTTCGCGTTCGTGTAGCGCTCCAGCGCCGCCACCAGCTTCTTCTTCGGCAGCGGGTAGTACTGCTCGATCCGCACGATCGCGACGTCGTGCGCCTCGCGCTTGGTCCGCTCCGCGACCAGCTCCCAGTACAGCTTCCCGGAGGTCAGCAGCACCTTGCGGATCTTCGACGGGTCCGGCGTCACGTCGTCGATGACCGACATGAACCGGCTCTGGCCGGTGAAGTCGGCGGTCGGCGACGTCGCGGCCTTGTTGCGCAGCATCGACTTCGGCGTGAAGACGACCAGCGGGCGCTGGATGCCGTCGAGGGCGTGCCGGCGCAGCAGGTGGAAGTAGTTCGCCGGGGTGGACGGCACCGCCACCGTCATCGAGCCCTCCGCGCACAGCGAGAGGAACCGCTCGATGCGGCCGGACGTGTGGTCCGGGCCCTGGCCCTCGTGGCCGTGCGGCAGCAGCAGCACGACGTCCGAGCGCTGGCCCCACTTGGCCTCGCCGGAGGAGATGTACTCGTCGATGACCGTTTGCGCGCCGTTGACGAAGTCACCGAACTGCGCTTCCCACATGACCAGCGACTCGGGGTTGGCCACCGAGTAGCCGTACTCGAAGCCGACGGCCGCGTACTCCGACAGCGCCGAGTCGTAGATCATCACGCGGCCCTGGCCCTCGGCCAGGTTCTGCAGCGGCGAGTACTCCTGGCCGGTCTTGCGGTCGATGAACACCGAGTGCCGCTGGGTGAACGTGCCGCGGCGCGAGTCCTGGCCGGACAGCCGCACGAGGCGGTCTTCCATGGCCAGCGACCCGAAGGCGAGCAGCTCGCCGAACGCCCAGTCGATGTCGCCCTCGCGGGACATCTTGTGGCGGCGCTCCATGACCGGCTTGACGCGCGGGTGCGGCGTGAAGCCCTCCGGCACGTTGATGAACGCGTCGCCGATGTGCTCCAGCGTCTCGGTGGTGATCGCCGTCGCGACCTTGGCCGGGACCTGCTGCTCCTCCTCGACCGAGGGGCTGGCCTTCGCCGGGTGCTTCTCCAGCTCCCGGACCTCGTTGAAGACGTGCTCCAGCTGGCTCGAGAAGTCGCGCAGCGCGGCCTCGGCCTCTTCGACGGAGATGTCCCCGCGGCCGATCAGCGACTCGGTGTAGGTCTTCCGCACCGAACGCTTCGTGTCGATGATGTCGTACATCGCCGGCTGCGTCATCGAGGGGTCGTCGCCCTCGTTGTGGCCGCGGCGGCGGTAGCAGATCAGGTCGATGACGACGTCCTTGTGGAACGCCTGCCGGTACTCGACGGCCAGCTTGGCCACCCAGTGCGCGGCTTCCGGGTCGTCGCCGTTCACGTGGAAGATCGGCGAGCCGATCATCTTCGCGACGTCGGTGGCGTACTGGCTGGAGCGCGAGTGCTCCGGCGCGGTGGTGAAGCCGACCTGGTTGTTGACGACCACGTGCACGGTGCCGCCGGTGCGGTACCCGCGCAGCAGCGACAGGTTCAGCGTCTCGGCGACGACGCCCTGGCCCGCGAAGGCCGCGTCGCCGTGCATCAGGACGGGCAGCACGGTGTAGCCCTCGCCGCCCTTGTCCAGGAGGTCCTGCTTCGCGCGGACGATGCCCTCGAGCACCGGGTCCACGGTCTCCAGGTGCGACGGGTTGGCCGTCAGCGACACCTTCGTCTCGCCGTCGCCGAACATGCGGAAGTACTTGCCCTCGGCGCCGAGGTGGTACTTCACGTCACCGGAGCCGTGCGCCTGGCCCGGGTCGAGGTTGCCCTCGAACTCCTGGAAGATCTGCGAGATCGGCTTGCCGACGATGTTGGCCAGCACGTTCAGCCGGCCGCGGTGCGGCATGCCGATGACGACCTCGTCGAGCTCGTGCTCGGCGGCCTTGTCCAGCAGCGTGTCGAGCAGCGGGATCGCCGTCTCGCCGCCCTCGAGCGAGAACCGCTTCTGGCCGACGTACTTGGTCTGCAGGAACGTCTCGAACGCCTCGGCGGCGTTGAGCTTCGAGAGCACGTACTTCTGGACCGCGGGGTCCGGCTTCTCGTGCGGGATCTCGACGCGCTCCTGGATCCAGCGGCGCTCCTCGGGGTCGAGGATGTGGGTGTACTCGATGCCGACCGTGCGGCAGTACGAGTTGCGCAGCACGCCCAGGATGTCGCGCAGCTTCATCCGCTCCTGGCCGGCGAAGCCGCCGACCGGGAACTCGCGGTCGAGGTCCCAGAGCGTCAGGCCGTGGCTCAGCACGTCGAGGTCGGCGTGGCTGCGCTGGCGGTAGTTCAGCGGGTCGGTGTCGGCCATCAGGTGGCCGCGCATCCGGAACGCGTCGATGAGCTCGATGACGCGGGCGGTCTTGTCGACCGGGCCCTCGGGGATGTCGGCGACCCAGCGGATCGGCTCGTACGGGAGGCGCAGGCTGGTGAAGACGTCGTCGTAGAAGCCGTCTTCACCGAGCAGCAGCTGGTGGATGCGCTTGAGGAACTCGCCGGACTCCGCGCCCTGGATGATGCGGTGGTCGTAGGTCGAGGTCAGCGTCATGATCTTGCTGATGCCGAGGTCGACCAGCGTCTTCTCGCTGGTGCCCTCGAACGCCGCCGGGTACTGCATGGCGCCGACGCCGATGATGGCGCCCTGGCCGGCCTGCAGCCGCGGCACGGAGTGGTTGGTGCCGATGCCGCCCGGGTTCGTCAGCGAGATCGTGGTGCCCGCGAAGTCGTCCGCGGTGAGCTTGTTGTTGCGGGCCTTCTTGACGATGTCCTCGTAGGCCTGCCAGAACTGCAGGAAGGACATGTCTTCGCAGCCCTTGACCGAGGCCACGACGAGCGTGCGGGAGTTGTCCTTGCCCTTCATGTCGATCGCGAGCCCGAAGTTGACGTGCTCCGGCGTGATCGCGAACGGCTTCCCGTCGATCACCTGGTAGTGCCGGTTCATGTTCGGGTAGTTCTTCAGCGCCCGCACCATGGCGTAGCCGATGAGGTGCGTGAAGGAGATCTTGCCGCCGCGGGTGCGCTTGAGGTGGTTGTTGATGACGATGCGGTTGTCGGCCATCAGCTTCGCCGGTACCGCGCGCACGCTGGTCGCGGTGGGGACGCTCAGCGAGGCGTCCATGTTCTTCGCGATGGCGGCCGCGGCGCCGCGCAGCTGCTTCGACTCGGGCTCTTCCTTCTTCGCGTCGGCCTTCGGCTCCGCCTTGGCGGCGGCCGGCTTCGGCGTGGCCTTCGGCTCGGCCTTCGCGGGGGCTGCCTTCGCGGAAGTGTCCTTCGCGGGCGCCTCCTTCGCGGGGGCGGCCTTGGTGGCCGCCTGCTTGGCCGCCGACTCCGCGTTCTGCACGGCCTTGGCGGAAGGCTGCGCCGCCGCCTGGCCGTTGGTGGCCGGCTTGGCTTCGACCTGCTGCCGGGCGTTGTCCGCCTTGGCCTGCGCGTTCTGCGTCGGCTTGAAGTCCGCGAAGAAGTCGTGCCAGGCGGCATCGACTGAGGAAGGGTCTGCGAGGAACTGGTCGTACATCTCTTCGACCAGCCACTCGTTGGGGCCGAATTGTGACGCAGGGTTGCTGCTGGACACGGCTGGGGCTCGCCTCTATCCGTCTCGATCTCGATCATGAATCCGCTGATGCGCCTACCAGGCTAACCCCCTCGGTGACCGCGATGTGATGGAACCGGCCTGTGTGAGGCGTGGCGCACTAGGGGATCGGTCACTGACACGATCAAGATGTGCTAAGGGAACCTTAAGCGCTGTACCCGGTACAGGGTTCGCGGGCTCTTCCACCCGGGTTCGTTTCTCGGTGCGGGGACGTTCACCGCGGCGAGTTCCACTGGAGGGATGTGGCTGGTCGAATGTCCTTCGTTCTGGGACCAGGGCCTGGTGCGGCCGCTGGTGACGGAGTCCGGCACGGTCGTGCTGCGGTGCGACTCGTGCCAGGCCGTATGGCCGACGCTGGCCGACTTCGAGGAGATGGAGTGGGTCGAGCCCGACGAGCCGGACTGGCTGGTCGGGGCCGGGGTGCACGTCCGTCCGGGGACGGTCCGGTGGGCCGCGCGACCGGACGTCGAGGCGGCGGGGATGGGCGCTCTGAAGTGGCGGGCGCTGCCTTAGCCGGTGGCCCCGATGGCTTTCGCCAGCTCGGCCGGTAGTTCGTACGGCGGCTCGTGGGGGACGAGCTTCACCGCCTCGTGCAGCTGGTCGGTGGCGAGCAGGCCGGAGATGTCGCGCATGACCGGCGTGACGTCGGTGATGGCGGTGATCCACTCGTCCGCGTAGTCGTCGAGGACGTCGCCGGTCAGGCCGATCCGGATCGTCTCGAAGTTCAGGGCGGTGTGGTCGAGGTCTCGCTCCGCGTCCCACCGGACGAGCACCGGACCGCCACCGGCCGACCGGGCGAGCGCCTCCTCGAAGCCGTCCCGGGTGAGGTCGACGGCCAGGATGCGCTCCCGGCCGGGCTTGCTCCCGTAGCCGCTGCCGTACGTCGCCCAGCGGAACGACGGCACGAGCCACGTCGTGCCACCCCGCTCGTCGAACGTCTGCTTCTCCAGCGCGGCGTCGGCGACCGCGGGTGAGCAGGCCTGGTAGACCCGGACGGTGGTCCCGGTCTGTGCCGCGCGGACCTGCCGGTCGGGAACCCGCTTCTCCTCGAACATGCCAACCATGCTCCCAGCGCAGGGCTACCGCGGCCACGGACTTTCGCCTGGAGAGTCGGCTCGCGTACCCAGGCAGTCGGCTCGCGTACCTGGACGGTCGGCTCACCAACCGACCCTCCAGGCACGCGAGCCGACTCTCCAAGTACGTGAGCCGACCCTCCGGGTACGGGTTCAGCCGAGGGACCAGAGGCGGGCGTAGAGGCCTTCGGCCGCCAGGAGCTCTTCGTGGGTTCCGGTCTCCGCGATGCGGCCGTGGTCCAGGACCACGATGCGGTCCGCGCGGGCCGCCGTGGCCAGGCGGTGGGCCACCACGAACGTCGTGCGGCGGCGGGACACCGTCTCCGTCGCCCGGAGGACCGCCGCCTCCGTCGACGGGTCCAGGGCCGCCGTCGCCTCGTCGAGCAGCAGGACGTCCGGGTCCACCAGCTCCGCCCGGGCCAGCGCCACCAGCTGGCGCTGCCCCGCCGACAGCGACCGGCCGCGTTCGCCCACCGGCTGCAGGAAGCCCGCCGGGAGGGCGGCCACGCCGTCGAACGCGCCCACCGCGCGGACCGCCGCCTCCACCTCGGCGTCCGACGCCGCCGGGCGGCCGTAGCGGACGTTGTCCGCCACCGTGCCCGAGAACAGGTGCGCCTCCTGCGGCACCACGCCCATCCGGCGCCGCAGCCCGGCGAGCTCGTACTCGCGGACGTCCGTGCCGTCGATCCGGACCTCGCCGCCGGTGACGTCGTAGAAGCGCGCCACCAGCTTCACCGCCGTCGACTTGCCCGCGCCGGTCGCGCCGACCAGCGCGACCGTCTCCCCGGCCGCGACGTCCAGCGAGAACTGCTCCAGCGCCTTCCCTTCGGTGCCGGTGTAGGCGAAGTCGACCTCCTTGAACGACACTTCGCCGCGCAGCCGGGCGGGCGCCGCGACGGCGTTCTCCGCCGCCGGCACCGACGTCGGCGTCCGCAGCAGGTCGCCGATCCGGTTCAGGCCGACGCGGGCCTGCTGGTAGCCGTCGAACACCGACGACAGCTGCTGGATCGGCGAGAAGAACTGCTGCAGGTACAGCAGGAACCCCAGCAGCACCCCGGCCGAGAGCGTCCCCGCCGAGACGCGGTTCGCGCCCGCGACCAGCACGGTCGTCGTCGCCAGGTCGGACAGCAGCGCCACCAGTGGGAAGTACGTCGCGACGTACCGCTGGGCCCGCAGCCGCGAGCGCCGGTAGTCGTCGCTGCGCGAAGCGAACGCCGCCGCGGAACGGTCTTCGCGCGTGAACGCCTGGGCGACGCGCAGGCCGCTCATGTTCTCCTGCATGTCCGCGTTGACGAGGCTGACCCGCTCGCGGGCCTCGTTGTACGCCTTCGACGCCGCCCGCCGGAAGATCACCGTCGCGACGGCCAGCACCGGCACCATCGCCAGCGCGTACAGCGCCAGCCCGGCGTCGGTGACCAGCAGCGCCGCCGTGATCCCGGCCAGCGTCAGCGCGCTGACCACCGCGGTCGCCAGGCCGGTCTGCAGGAACGTCGAGAGCGCGTCGACGTCCGTGGTCATCCGGGTCATGATCTTCCCGGACAGCTCCCGCTCGTAGTAGTCGAGCCCGAGCCGCTGCAGGTGCGCGTAGCTGCGGACGCGCAGCGCGTACAGCACCGTCTCGCCGACCCGCGAGGTCAGGCGCGTCTGCGCGAACACCACCAGCCAGTCGGCCGCGATCACCGCGGCGCCGATCCCGGCGGCCAGCCAGATCATCCACTCCACGCCCGTGCGGACGCCGTGGTCGACGCCGAACTGGTAGAGCCCGGGCAGCGCGATCGACGCCAGCGCGTCCGCCGCCACCAGCCCGACCACCAGCGCCAGGGGCCAGCGGACCGGCCGCAGCAGCCGGGCCAGCCGGAAGCCGGGGTCGGGCGCGGTGACGTCCACATCGGACATCCGCGGCTCGTCGACCGCGGCCGGGAGCTTGCGCACGCCTTCGATCAGCTCCGGCGTCGGCGGCACGTCCAGGCCGCCACCGCCGCCACCGCCACCCCCGCCGACGAAGCCGCTGCTGTTCGGGTTGCCGCTGCGCAGGCGCGCCGCGTCCGCGAGGTCGTCGACCTCGTCCCGGTTCTCGTCGCGCGGCCACAGCGCCTGCGTGATCCCGGCCGGGCCGCAGTCGAGGCCCTCACAGCGGTGCTTCTCCTCGACGTCGTCGCCCGGGCCCGCGACCAGCTCGCGGAAGAGCGGGCAGCGCGCCATCAGCTCGTCTTCGGTGCCGACGTCGACGACGCGGCCCTCGTCGAGCACCGCGATCCGGTCGGCCAGGGCCAGCGTCGAGCGCCGGTGCGCGATCAGCAGCGTGGTCCGGCTCGCGGTGACCGAGCGCAGGGTGTCGTGGATCGCCGCCTCGGTGACCGTGTCGATGGCCGACGTCGCGTCGTCCAGGATCAGGATGCGGGGGTCGGTGATCAGGGCCCGGGCCAGCCCGAGCCGCTGCCGCTGCCCGCCCGACAGCGTCAGCCCGCGCTCGCCGACCAGCGTGTCGTAGCCGTCGGGCAGGGCGCGGATGAACTCGTCGGCCTCCGCCGCGCGCGCGGCCGCGACGACCTCCTCCTCGCTCGCGTCCGGACGGCCGTACGCGATGTTGTCCCGGATCGACGAGGAGAACAGGAACGCCTCCTCGAACACGACACCGATCGCCTGCCGCAGCTGCCGCAGCGGGATGTCCCGGACGTCGAGGCCGCCGACCCGCACCGAGCCGGAGTGCACGTCGTAGAACCGGGGCAGCAGCAGGGAGATCGTCGACTTCCCGGAGCCCGCGGTGCCGACCAGCGCGAGGGTCTCGCCCGGGTTCGCGGTGACCGACAGCCCGGCCAGCACCGGGTCGGTGCGCGTGTAGCCGAACCGGACGTCGTCGAGCTCCACGCCGAGCGGCCCCGCCGGCAGCGGTCGCGCGTCGGGGGAGTCGACGACTTCGGGTTGCGCGTCGATCAGCTCGTACACGCGCTCGGCGCCGGCGCGGGTCAGCTGGGCCTGCACGACCAGGCCGGACAGCATCCGGGCCGGGCCGATCAGCGTCGCGAGGTAGGTCGCGAAGGCGAGGAAGGTGCCGAGGGTGATCGAGCCGTCGAGCGCGAGGACACCGCCGATGCCGAGCACGGCGACCTGGCCGGCGGCCGGCAGGGCCGCGGTGGTCGCCGTCGGCAGCGCCGAGAGCTTCGCCGCGCGAAGCCGCTCCGCGAACAACTTGCGCGCGGTCCCTTCGAGCTTCGAGACCTCCCGCGCCTCCTGGCCGAAGCCCTTGACCACGCGGACGCCGGTGACGGTCTCCTCGACCTGCTGCGCGACGTCCGCCGCGCGCTGCTGCGCCGACCACGTCGCCGGGAAGAGGCGCTTGCGGCTGCGGGCGATGACGATGCCGACCGCGGGCGTGACGACCAGCGCGATCAGCGTCAGCACCGGCGACATCCACAGCATCGCCGCGAACGACAGCACCGCGAAGATCACCGAGCCGAACGAGAGCGGGATCTGCATGAGGATCCCGACGACCAGCTGCAGGTCCGAGATCGCGCGCGAGACGACCTGGCCGGTGCGCAGCGCGTCCTGCTTGCCGCCGTCGAGGCGCGAGACCGCGTTGAAGACCTTCTGCCGCAGGTCGTGCTGGACGTCGAGGGCGAGCTTCCCGCCGAAGTACCGGCGCAGGAACGCGGTGGCGAACGCGACCAGCTGCAACGCCACCAGGAAGACGGCGATCCCGGGCAGCGCACCGGTGCGCCCCGCCACCGCGTCGTCCACCGCCGTGCGCACCAGCAGCGGGCTCGCGGCCTGCACGCCGACGCTGAACACGGCGGCGAGCAGCGACAGCACGACGATGGCGCGGTGCTCCCAGGCCGCGGCGGACAGCCGGCGGACCCAGCCGACGGTCTCAGCGGGTGGGAGCTCTTGACGGGAGCGGGGCGGAGCGATGGTCACGTTGTCACAGTAAGCGCCGCCACCGACAAAATATTTCCCCGAACGCGGAGAAGGCCACCTCGAGCAGCTCGAGGTGGCCTTCCCGGAACGCGGGAACTACGTGATGTCGCGCTTCTGGTTGCCCGCCCAGCCGAGGCCGAAGAACAGCATCGTCCACGCGAAGAAGATCAGCGCCGAGGCCCACCACGAGAGCACGCCGGGTGCCGCCGCCGTGTACTGCAGCAGCAGCTGCGCGCCCGCGTTGACGTCGTCCGGCAGGTTGAGCGAGTTGAACCCGAACGCGTCCGCCGCGATGCCGCCGACGATGCCGTTCGCGGTGCCGTTCGGCAGAATGCCGCCCAGGAGGGTCGTCTGGCCCCAGAGCAGGATCACCAGAACGTTCTCGACGATCAGGAACCACACCAGGAACAGCACGACGGCGAGCGGCACGTTCCGCAGCACCGCACCGAACCCGATGCCGAACAACGTCACCAGCACCGCGGCCAGGATCGTCCCGCCGAGCGCGGCCAGCCACTGGCCGGCCGACGGCCAGCGGCCCGAGTCGACCGACGACATGACGGCGATCGCCGAGACACCGAAGCTGACCAGCCCGTAGATCGCGCCCCACCCGATGTAGGTGAGCATCTTCGCGGTCAACGCCGAGATCCGGTTGGGCGCGGTCAGGAACGTCGTGGTGATCGTCTTGCTGCGGTACTCGCCGGCCAGCGCGAAGATGCCGAACAGCCCGGGGACGAGCTGCGCGATGTTCACGCCGTGCGCCAGCGCGAGCAGCCCCACCGGCACCTGGTTCGGGTCCAGGCCGATCAGCCGGGTGACCTGCCTGGCGTCGCTGTCCGAGCTCAGGAAGTCCGCGAAGTCGTTGGTGATCTTGCCCCACGCGAACGTCAGCCAGAACGCCACCAGCGCCAGCGGGATCAGCAGCACCCACCACGTCTTCAGCGACAGCGTCTTGCGGAACTCCGCCTTGATCAGGTTCCCCATCACCGCTGCGGTCCTCCCCAGTACTGCTGCTGCTGTTGCGGACCCGACGGCGGATACCCCGGCGGCGGCGGCCCCTGGTGCTGCGGCTGCGGCGGGTAACCCGGCCCGCCGGCGTACTGACCCTGCGTCAGCTGGAAGAACATCCGTTCCAGGTCGGCGTGGTCCTCCTGCATCCCGTAGACGGCGATCCCGGCCTTCGCGGCGAGGTCGCCGATCTGCTGGACGCTCGACCCGGCGACCGCGACCCGGCCGTCCGGCGTCGGCGAAACCGCCGTGATGCCGTTCTCCTGCAACGCTTTCACGAGCGCCGCGGGGTCCGCCGGCTGCACCAGCACGCGCGACTGCTGGCCCTTGCGCAGCTGGTCGAGCGAGCCGTAGTACCGCGTGACGCCCTGGCTGATGATCACGACCTGGTCGATCAGCTGCTCCACCTCGTTGAGCAGGTGGCTCGACACCAGGACCGTCCGCCGCTGCTCCCGCGCGTACTGGCGCAGGAAGTTCCGCAGCCACAGGATGCCTTCCGGGTCGAGGCCGTTCGTCGGCTCGTCGAGCACCAGCACCTGCGGGTCACCCAGCAACGCCGTCGCGAGCGCGAGCCGCTGCCGCATGCCGAGGGAGAAGCCGCCCGCCTTGCGGTCCGCGGCGCTGCCCAGGCCCACCAGGCCGAGCACCTCGTCGGCGCGCCGATCCGGCACCCCGATGGCCGCCGCGTACACGCGGAGGTGGTTGCGCGCCGTGCGGCTCGGGTGGAAACCCTCGTTCTCCAGCACCGAGCCCACGATCCGCGCCGGGTTCCCCAGCTGCGAGTGCGGGCGCCCGTTGATCGTCGCCTGCCCCGCCGTGGGCGTCACCAGCCCGAGCAGCATCCGCAACGTCGTCGTCTTCCCGGCGCCGTTCGGACCCAGGAAACCCGTCACCGAACCCGGCTCGACCGTGAAGCTGAGGTTCTGCACCGCGTTCACCGCGCCGAACTGCTTGCTCAGGTTCTGCACCACAATCCGGCCACTGCCGTCGTGCATACCGTCCCCTTACGTTCCCGCTGATGCGGCGTCATCCTGCCCTACCCGCGCCGCCCGCGCGCACGGAACGGCCGAACCCGCGAGAAGCGACCTTCGTCACGTTCCGCTATCGGACGCGATCGCCCTACGTGGCGCTTGCACGGCGTTGACCTGAGGTTTCGCGACGGGGTCCACCGGCGGCTCAGATCAACTTGGTAAAGAATTCGTTCGACTTGCCGACCCGGTGCAGCGAAGTACGGCGAAGACCTCTAAGCTTGTCCTTGGCGGCCCGCTCCCAATGACCCCCAGGTTGGTTGAGCGGGTCGCCGTTACATTTCGGGTTGCGTTTCGGGCTTCGCCCTCCACTCCATCCCATCTCCCGGGGCCCGAGCCCCCGGACCCCCACGGTGCCTCGGGCCCAGCTTCCCGCGTTGTCCCCTCAGCGTGGCTTGGTGGCGGGTGGCCGCACCTTTCAGCGTGTCCGGTGGCGTGTGGCTCGGGTGGTGGGCCTGGGGTTCTGTGGCATCGTTGCGCGGTGCGGATCTTGCTCGTGGAAGATGAACGGCGGCTCGCCGAGGCTCTGCGGGCCGGGCTGGGGGCCGAAGGTTATGCCGTCGATGTCGCCCACAACGGGCGGGATGCGCTTTGGCTCGCCACCGAGCACCCCTACTCCGCCATCATCCTCGACATCATGCTGCCCGGCCTGAACGGCTACCGCGTCTGCCGGCGGCTGCGGGACCAGGGCGACAGCACCCCCATCCTCATGCTCACCGCCAAAGACGGCGAGGACGACGAGATCGAGGCCCTCGACACCGGCGCCGACGACTTCCTGCCCAAGCCCTTCTCCTACGGCGTCCTGCTTTCGCGGCTGCGCGCCCTCATCCGGCGCGGCGGCGCCACCCGGCCGGGGGTCCTCAAACTGGGTGACCTCGAACTCGACCAGGCCGGCCGGACGTGCCGGCGCGGGACCGCCGACATCGCCCTCACCGGCAAGGAGTTCGCCCTCCTCGCCTACCTCGTGCAGCGGCCCGGGCAGGTCGTCACCAAGGCCGAGCTGCTCGACAACCTCTGGGACTTCGCCGCCTCCGCGACGGCCAACCTGGTGGAGGTCCACGTGAGCGCGCTGCGGCGGAAGCTCGGCACCGAAACCATCCGGACCGTCCGCGGCGCCGGCTACCTCGTGGTGCCGGCGGGAGCGTAGCTTCCCGCGCTCCACCCGCTTCCGTGTCGCGGCGACGGCCTTCGCCCACGCCGACGCCATCGTCCAGCGCCTCGACACCGGCGCCCGGAAAGGGGAGCGGGCCCCCGCCGCGGAACGACAGGGACCCGCTCGGGTGAAACAGGGATCAGGCGAGCACGGTCTCCAGCGCCGTGTGCGGCAGGTCGTGCGCGACCGCGACCGGGCCGTTCGTCAGGGCGCCGGCGTGCGTGTTGAGGCCCTTCGCGAGCGCCGCGTCGGCCTGCAGCGCGGCCTTCCAGCCGTGCTCGGCCAGCTGTACGGCGTAAGGCAGCGTCACGTTCGTCAGGCCGTAGGTCGACGTCCGGGGCACCGCGCCCGGCATGTTCGCGACGCAGTAGAAGACCGACTCGTGCACGGTGTAGGTCGGGTCGTCGTGCGTGGTCGGACGCGAGTCGGCGAAGCAGCCGCCCTGGTCGATCGCGATGTCGACGAGCACGCTGCCGGCTTTCATGCGGGCCACCAGCTCGTTCGACACCAGCTTCGGCGCCTTCGCGCCGGGCACCAGCACCGCACCGATCACCATGTCGGCCTGCAGCACGGACTCCTCGACCGACAGCCGGGTCGACGTCACCGTGCGGATGCGGCCGCCGAAGTCGTTGTCGATCTGGCGGAGGCGGTCGACGTTGGTGTCGAGGATCTCGACGTCCGAGCCGAGGCCCAGCGCGACGCGGGCGGCGTTCAGGCCGGCCACCCCGCCGCCGATGACGACGACGCGCGCCGGGTGCACGCCCGGGATGCCGCCCGGCAGCACACCGCGGCCGCCGCTCGGCTTCATCAGCGAGAACGCGCCGACCTGCGGGGCCAGCCGGCCCGCGACCTCGGACATCGGGGCGAGCAGCGGGAGCGCGCCGCTCGCGGTCTGCACGGTCTCGTAGGCGATCGCGGTGGTGCCGGCGGCCAGCAGCGCGTCGGTCAGCGGCCGGTCGGCGGCGATGTGCAGGTAGGTGAACAGCACCTGGTCGGCGCGCAGCCGGGGGTACTCCTCGGCGATCGGCTCTTTGACCTTTAGGACGAGTTCGCCCTCGGCCCAGGTCTCGTCGGCGGTGGCGAGGATCTTCGCGCCGGCGGCGACGTACTCCTCGTCGGAGATGGACGAACCGGCCCCGGCGCCCGTCTCGACGAAGACGTCGTGCCCGCGGCCGACCAGCTCGTGCACCCCGGCCGGGGTCAGCGCGACCCGGTACTCGTGCTTCTTGATTTCACGGGGAACGGCGATACGCACGGTCGGCCTCCTGGGTCGGTCTGCGTCCGGATTCGGTGCGGTGGTGCCACTCACGGTGAACCACCCAGACGGCGGTGTCATCGTGCTGAGCGGACATTTCTTCGCGGTTATCGTGGTGCTACGCGGACAAGAACGTTGACTTCGACCGCGCTGGAGGTTGCAGCGTGGAGCCATGAGAGCTGTGTGGTTGCGGGAGTTCGGCGGGCCGGACGTGCTGGAGCCGGGAGACGCGCCGGACCCGGTCCCCGGGCCCGGCCAGGTGCTGGTCGAGGTGGCGTTCGCGAACACCACGTTCGTCGAGACGCAGGTGCGGGCCGGGACGGGACCGTTCCGGCCGCCGTTGCCGACGATTCCCGGCAACGGCGTCGGCGGCGTGATCAGCACGGTCGGCCCGGGCGCGGACCCGGGGCTCGCCGGACAGCGGGTGGTGACGTCGACCGGCGGTTCGGGCGGGTACGCCCAGCGCGTCGCGGTGGACGCGGCGGCGGTGTTCGCGGTGCCGGGCGCGCTGGCGCTCGACGCGGCGGTGGCGCTGCTCGCGGACGGCCGGACCGCGACGGGCTTGGTCCATGCCACCAGGGTGCGGCCCGGCGATCGAGTCCTGGTCGAGGCGGCGGCGGGCGGCGTCGGAGGGCTGCTGGTCCAGCTGGCGAAGGCGGCGGGAGCGTCGGTGGTCGGCGCGGCGGGCGGGCCGGCGAAGGTGGCTCACGTCGTGGGGGCCGATGTCGTCGTCGACTACCTGGCTCCGGACTGGGCCGCCTCGGTCGGCGAGGTGGACGTCGTCTTCGACGGCGTGGGCGGGAAGATCGGCACGGCGGCGTTCGGGCTGCTGCACCCGGGTGGGCGGATGGCGGTGTACGGCCTGGCGAGCGGCTCGTGGGCGGAAGTGTCCGAAGAGGACGCCGCCGCGCGCGGGGTCTCGCTGGTCCGGTCGATCGGGAGTCCGGCGGAGCTGCGGTCGTTCACGGAGTCGGCGCTCGCGGAAGCGGCGGCGGGCCGGCTGGTTCCGGTGATCGGCCGGCGGTTCCCGTTGGAGAAGGCCGCGGACGCCCACGCGGCCATGGAATCCCGCACCACGATCGGCAAGACGCTGCTGGTGGCTTGAAGTCCGTGACTGGCACATTGAGGGACTTCAAGTCCCTCAATGTGCCAGTCACGGACCTTGCCGGGAGGTCAGCCGCGGTAGGCCGACCAGGAGCTGTTCATCCGCGTGGTCTGGCCCGCGGTGAACTCGTACATGCAGCCGTCGTAGCTGTAGTCCATGAAGTTGTGGATCGGGTCGCTGCCCGCCGCCGAGCACGTGTTCTTGCTCGCCGGGCAGCCGGACGTCGCCGTCGCTTCGGCCGGGGTGTCCGACACGTAGTCGCCCGAACCGGAGCAGCCGCCCTGGAACGTGTGGTACAGCCCCATCCAGTGGCCGATTTCGTGCGTGGCGGTGTCGCCCTCGTTGTAGTTCGTCGCCGAGCGGCCCGGGAGGGACTCGTCGAGGATCACCACGCCGTCCATCTTCGGCGCCGAGGTGTAGTTCCAGGGGAACGTCGCCCAGCCGAGCAGGTCGTCACCGAGGTTGGCGGTGTAGATGTTCAGCGCGTTCTGGCCGCCCTTGTGCAGCGCGTTCTTCATGTTGCGCTCGGCCGACGTGCCGTCGGTGATGCCGTTGTACCAGGTGGAGTTGTTCGTGTAGTCCGTGCTCACCAGCGAGAAGCTGTAGCCGCTCTTCGCGTACGCGCTGTTGAGCACCGAGATCTGCTTGGTGATCGTCGCGGCCGGCAGGTTGCCGGTCGAGCCGCTCGTGATCACGTGGAAGTACACCGGGATCGAGACGGCCGCCGCGGCGAACGCCGTGCGCTTGCCGGCGAGCTTGCTCTGCATGTCCGCTTCGACGCGGGCCGCCTCGGCCGGCGACAGGCTGTCGGCGTGGCCGTCCTTGCTGCGGTCCGCGCTCTGGGTGGGGGTGAAGCAGTCGCCGGCGGGCGCCGCTACCGCGCTCCCCGCGGTGGTGCCCGGGACGACCAGGGCGACCAGGGAGAGCGCGGACACCGCACTCAGCTTGACGGCCCTGCGAAACCGCTCCGAACTGCTCATGGACACTCCTCTGCGACGACCCGGCTACCCCGGGTGCTGCGAAGAAGGTGCGTCAGGCGATCACCGGAATCCACCACCTTTCGGCTGGAAAAGACAATCGGAACGATCGGCGCGATCCATGCGGAGTAACGCATAGGTGGTGAGATGGGCCGAACGGCGTAGTCAGCTCCAGCGCAGGGCGACGAGCTGGGTGATCAGCGCCAGCCGGACGTCGGGGTCGTCGAGGTCCAGCGGCACCAGTTCCAGGAGCTTGCGCATCCGGTACCGCAGGGTGTTCGGGTGGATCCGCAGCTCGCGCGCCGCCGCGCGCGGGTCGCCCGGGTGCCGCAGCCACTCGTACAGCGTCTCGACGTAGCCGGCCTTGCCCGTCTCGTCGTGCGCGCGCAGGACGCCCAGCGGGCCGAGCTCCGCGACCTTCGCCCCGGCCGCGGCCGTCGCGCCGCGGTGCAGCGTCAACTGCGTCCAGGCTTCGTCGAAGGTGATCACGCGCTCGTCGAGGATCTCCGCGCGCAGCAGGCCGAGGGCTTCGTCGGCCTGGAGGCGTGACGCGGACAGGTCGCCGATCTCGCCGGGTGCGCCTGCCGCGGCGCGCGGGGCGCCACTGCGACGAGACGGTCCGGTCGCGACGAGAGCGTCGCGCAGCTCCTCCCAGCCGCCGGGACCCGGCCGGTCGGGGACCACGGCGTAAAGCAGCCCGGCCAGCTCGGTCGCGACCGGGCGGCGCCCGATGCCTTGGGAGATCCGTTCGAGCAGGGCGAGGCGCAGGCCCTCGGCGTCGCGCCCGTCGCCGCCGGTGACCTCGATGGCGACCACCCGGTGCGGCTCGTCGGACAGGTCCAGCTCGGCCATCGCCTTGCGCGGGTTCGCCCGCCCTTCGAGCACCCCGCGCAGCAGCTCGGCGGACGCGCGGCGCTGCGCGTCGGTGTGCGCGCGGCGCCGCAGCAGGTGCAGCGCGACGACGGGGGCGGCGTCGGCGAAGGCGGCCGCGCGCTCGTCGGACACCGGCCCGGCGACGACCGCCCACATCGACCCGAGCAGCTCGCCGCCCATCCGGATCGGCACGATCAGCCGCGGCAGCGTGCCGTCGCGCTGGGCGGGGACGAAGATCGTCTGCCGGCCGCGCGACAGCTCGCGGAACACCCCGCGCGAGCGGAACCGCGCGAGGACGTCGTCCGGGATGCGGCGCCCCATGATCGTGGCGACGCGCGCGGGGTCGGTGAGGTCCTGGCGCGCGGAGTAGGCGAGCACGCGGGAGTTGGTGTCCTCGATGGTCACCGGCGCGTCCACGACGGAGGCGACGGCGTCGGCCAGCCGGAAGAGGTCGCCGGAGCCGGGGTCGAGGTCCTCGGACTCGTCGGCGAGGGCGTCGAGGACGGTCCGCAGCAGCCAGACGAGCTGGGCCCACGACGTCGCGGCGTGCACCTGGACGAGCGCGACCCCGCCGGCCTTCGCGGCGCGCTTGACCGCGGCGGCCACGGGCGGTTTCAGCAGCACGGCGGCGGCGCCCTGCCCGGCACTCCGCTTGACCAGCTCGGCGGCGTCGTCGGGCCCGGTGATGGCCACGCCGAGCACGAGATCCCCGGCGGCAACGGTTCCGCCGGGCTCGGCGATGACGACGTCGGCGACGGCTGGCGGGTCGTCGGGCACCTGGAGCGCGTGGAGCAGCGT
This sequence comes from Amycolatopsis sp. cmx-4-37, assembly GCA_049998055.1. Lineage (GTDB taxonomy): Bacteria > Actinomycetota > Actinomycetes > Mycobacteriales > Pseudonocardiaceae > Amycolatopsis. Next base: position 139,679 of record JAEBEK010000003.1, read on the forward strand.
CGGCCCCACCCGGTCGACCACGCTGCGCACCGAGACCACGACGTCATTCTGGCCGAGAAACCGGTAGACGGCTCGGTAGGGTCGGACGGGTGAGCGACGCGCGGCGGATCGTCGAATCCGGGTACGACAGCTCGGCGGAGCGGTACCTCGAGTGGAGCGCGCGGATCGCGGACGATCCCCGGCTGCGCTTCCTGGCCGAGCTGACCGACCGTCTCGAAGACGGCTCCGACGTGCTCGACCTCGGCTGCGGCGCGGGCGTGCCCTGCACGAAGGTGCTCGCCGAGCGGCACGACGTCCTCGGCGTCGACCTCTCCGCGGCGCAGCTCGACCTCGCGCGGCGCAACGTCCCGGACGCGCGGTTCGAGAAAGGCGACATGGCCGGGGTGTCCTTCCCGGACGGCAGCTTCGACGCCGTGACGGCGTTCTACTCGGTGCTGCACGTCCCGCGCGAGGAGCAGGGCGCGCTCTTCTCCCGGATCGCGCGCTGGCTGCGGCCGGGCGGCTGGTTCCTCGCGGCCCTCGGGTGCAGCGAGGCGAACGGCGTCGAGGACGACTGGCTCGGCACGCCGATGTTCTTCAGCAGCCACGCCCCGGCCGTGAACCGGCGACTCCTCGAAGCCGCCGGGTTCACGCTGGTCGTGGACGAGCCGGTCACCATGCACGAGCCGGAAGGCCCGGCAACCTTCCACTGGGTGCTGGGCCGCCGCTAGCGCGACAGGACCGCGGTCAGCACCCGCCACAGGTCGCCCGCCGGATCCTCGACCGGCTCCTTCACCCGCCACGCGACGATGCCGTCCGGGCGCACGAGCGACGCGCCGCCCGCCGAAAGGCCGTGGCGCGAAGCAAAAACGCTGTCCTCGATCGCGTGGCAGTCGAGGCGGATGCCGGTTTCCGCCGCGATGTCGGCCGCGGCCGCGGACCACCGCGACGCGTCGCCCGCGCAGAGCAGCACCCACGACCGCCCCAGCAGGTCCACAGTGGACGCCAGGCCCGGTGCCCGGAAGCCGGGCCGCCCGGTCGGCGCGTGGATGTCCTCCACCCGCGACCCGTCGTCCGGCTCCTCGGACAGCACGGCGGACGAGCGGTAGCGGAACCCGAGGAGGGCGTTCAGCATGTCCTCCGGCTCGGTGATCCCCGAGACGTCGAGGCCGGGGTGCATCCGCTGCTTCATGTTGTGCAGCGACGTGTCGATGATCATCCGTGCGATCGGCTTACGCTCGGCTTCGTAGGTGTCGAGCAGCGTCGGGCCCGCGTCGCCGCGCAGCACCGCGGCCAGCTTCCACGCGATGTCCGCGCCGTCGCCGACCGCCGTGTTGCCGCCCTGGCCACCCGTCGGCGGGGTCACCTTCGCCGCGTCGCCGACCAGGAAAACCCGCCCGGAGCGGAACCGGTCGGCCAGCCGCGCGGCGATCTCCCACGAGCCCGTCCAGACGATCTCCGGCTCCAGGTCCGGCAGGTCGGTGGCGGCGCGGATCATCGAGACCAGCCGCTCGTTCGGGAAGTCGGCCGGGCTTTCCCCGCGCTCCGGGAAGTAGTCCGGCGCGAAGACGTACCGGTCCGGTACGTCGGTGTTGACCAGACCGGCGGTGAAGTCCGGGTGCTGCAGGTAGAACAAATCGGTCACGCCGGCCTGCACGCGGTCGCCGAGGTCGGCGTCGAACACGACGCCGAGGCAGTGGCTCAGCGCGTCCATCCCCGTGGTCCCGATGCCGAGCCGCTGCCGGATGCCGCTGCGCCCGCCGTCCGCGGCGACGACGTAGTCCGCGCGCACCTCCGTCTCCTCGCCGGAGTCACGGTGCCGCAGCGTCACGGTGACGCCGTCGTCGTCCTGGGCCAGCTCGACCAGCTCGGTCCGGAACCGGACCCGCGCGCCCGCCTTCTCGGCGTGCGCCAGCAAGATCGGCTCGACGACGTCCTGGCCGGCCATGCCGGCGGGCAGCGTCGTCGCGGCCGAGACGTCGAACTCGCTGCCGTCCTCCATGAGCCGGTGCAGGACGCGGCCCGCCAGGCTGGTCGCGACGGTGATCCGCAGCCCCTGCGAGGCCCGCGGGCTCACCGCCAGCACCTCGCGGTCGATTCCTGCCCAGTGGAACAGCTCCATCGCGCGCCAGTTCTGCCCGGCGGCCCGCGAGTGGACCGACGTTCCGGCGTGCCGTTCGACCGTCAGGACATCCACTCCCTCCCGCGCCAGGAACAGCGACGCCGACAGTCCGCCCAGCCCGGCCCCCACGACCAGCACCTGCACCCGCTCCGTCATGATTTCCTCCCAGTCCAGGAATCTCCCTGTGTGAATATCTTAGACACAAAGAGATTAGATTGACAAGACGACTTCACTCCCAGGACGTGGGAACGGTTGGGTACTCCGTTCGGCCCAAGTAGCTTCGGTCCGGACGAACCCCTTGAGCCGCAAGGAGAAAACCGATGAGCGCGGACGACACCTCGGCGTGGTCCTTCGAGACCAGGCAGATCCACGCGGGCGCCGCGCCGGATCCGGCTACCGGCGCGCGGGCGACGCCGATCTACCAGACGACGTCGTACGTCTTCCGCGACAGCCAGCACGGCGCCGACCTGTTCAGCCTCGCCGAGCCCGGCAACATCTACACGCGGATCATGAACCCGACGCAGGACGTGCTGGAGCAGCGCGTCGCGTCGCTCGAAGGGGGCGTCGCGGCCCTGGCGTTCGCGTCCGGCTCGGCCGCGACCACGGCGGCGATCCTGAACCTCGCGGGCGCGGGCGACCACTTCGTGTCCAGCCAGTCGCTCTACGGCGGCACCTACAACCTCTTCCACTACACGCTGCCGAAGCTCGGCATCGAGGTCACGTTCATCGACGACCAGGACGACCTCGAGCAGTGGCGCGCCGCCGTCCGGCCGAACACGAAGTTCTTCTTCGCCGAGACGCTCGCCAACCCGGGCAGCAACGTCCTCGACATCCGCGGCGTCGCCGACACCGCGCACGAGGCCGGCGTTCCGCTGCTGGTCGACAACACGATCCCCACGCCGTACCTCGTTCGCCCGATCGAGCACGGCGCCGACGTCGTGATCCACTCCGCCACCAAGTACATGGGTGGTCACGGCACGACGATCGCGGGCGTCCTGGTCGACGGCGGCACGTTCGACTTCGGCAAGGACCCGGCCAAGTTCCCGGGCTTCAACGAGCCGGATCCCAGCTACAACGGCCTGCAGTACTGGGCGGCGCTCGGCCCCGGCGCGTACGCGGCGAAGGCGCGCGTGCAGATCCTGCGTGACACCGGCGCGGCGATCGCGCCGCTGAACAGCTTCTTGATCCTGCAGGGCATCGAGACGCTGTCGCTGCGCGTCGAGCGGCACGTGCAGAACGCGCAGGCGCTCGCCGAGTGGCTCGAGCAGCGTGACGAGGTCGAGAAGGTGTACTACGCCGGGCTGCCGTCGAGCCCGTACTACGAGGCCGGGCAGAAGTACCTGCCGCGCGGCGCGGGCGCGGTCCTGTCGTTCGACCTGCGCGGCGGTGTCGAGGCGGGCCGCAAGTTCGTCGACGGCACCGAGCTGCACAGCCAGCTGGTCAACCTCGGCGACGTCCGCAGCCTGATCGTGCACCCGGCGTCGACCACGCACAGCCAGCTCGCGCCGCAGGAGCAGCTCGCCAGCGGCGTGACGCCGGGCCTGGTCCGGATCGCCGTCGGGCTGGAAGGGATCGAGGACCTCAAGGCCGACCTGGAGGCCGGATTCCGGGCGGCCAAGGCGGAACTGTGACGGGTGGTCCCGTCACCGGCGCCTGGCGGATCGGTGATCCGCCGGGCCGCCGGAAGTTCGTCACCGGCCCCGGCGCGCTCGCGCTCGAGGCCGGTGGCGTGCTGCCCGCTTTCACCCTCGCGTACGAAACCTGGGGGACGCTGAACTCCGACGCGTCCAACGCGGTCCTCGTCGAGCACGCGCTGACCGGCGACAGCCACGCGGCCGGGCCCCTGGTCCCGGGGCACCCCGGCGCGGGCTGGTGGGACGGGCTGATCGGGCCCGGCAAGGCCCTGGACACGGACGAGTACTTCGTCGTCGTCCCGAACGTGCTGGGCGGCTGCCAGGGATCCACCGGGCCGTCGTCACCCGGCCCGGACGGAACGCCGTGGGGCAGCCGGTTCCCGGTCGTGACCGTGCGGGACCAGGTGGCGTCGGAGGCGGTCCTGGCCGACCACCTCGGCATCGACCGCTGGGCGGCCGTCGTCGGCGGGTCCATGGGCGGGATGCGCGCGCTGGAATGGGCGGTGACGCTGCCCGCGCGGGTGGCGTCGGTGCTGGTGCTGGCCTCGACCGCACGGGCGTCGGCCGAGCAGATCGCCTGGGCGGCGCCGCAGCTGCACGCGATCCGCAGCGACCCGTTCTTCCACGGCGGTGACTACTATTCGGCGCCTTCGGGACCCCAGGCCGGACTCGGCATCGCGCGGCGGATCGCGCACGTCACCTACCGCAGCGAGCCGGAGCTGGCCCAGCGGTTCGGCCGCGCGTACCAAGGCGACGAGGATCCGTTGCGGGGCGGGCGGTTCGCTGTGGAGTCCTATTTGGACCACCACGCCGACAAGCTGGCGGAACGCTTTGACGCCAACAGTTACGTGGTGCTGACGGAGTCGATGAACACCCACGACGTCGGCCGTGACCGCGGTGGCGTCGCGGCCGCTCTGGGCCGCGTGACCGCCCGGGCGGTGATCGGCGGGGTGGACAGCGACCGGCTCTACCCGCTGTACCAGTCGGCGGAGATCGCGGCGGGCATCCCCGGGACGTCGGAGCCGTCCGTGGTTTCCTCGCCGTACGGCCACGACTCGTTCCTCATCGAGACCGGTCAGATCGCGGCGCTGGCGAAGGCGCTTCTGGGTCGGTGACGCGTTCTCCCAGACGTACCAACGTGTTCGCGACCCGGCGAGACGCGTCGGCGGCGTAGTCCCCGAGCCGTCCGGCGGCGCGATCGGAGAGCTTCGCGACCCGCCAGGCGACGTCGTCCGCGCGCTCGCCCGCTTCGTCGCCCACCGTGGCGATCCGGTCGGCGAGCCGTCCCGTGCCCGCGGCGAGCAAATCCTTGAGTGCCATGACTTCCCTCCGTCTAGAGCATTCCGGCGCGACGCCACAGGATCGCGCTCGGGCCGCCGATCAGGTCGTTCTCCCGCAGGAACCGGACGAGCTTCCGGGCCCCGAAGGAGAGGGTCTCCCGCCGGTGCGCGCTCGTGCGCGCCGCCTCGACCGCGACGCCGGGATCGATCCCCGCGCGCAGGTACTGGCGCGGCCGGGACAGCAGCCGCGACATCAGCAGCGCGCCGACGGCGACCACGATCCGCGCGAACTCCTTGCGCCACCACGGCGCGTCCGCCAGCTCGCGGACGAGGTCGTCGCGCGCGTACCGCACGTGCCGCGCCTCTTCGGTGACGTGGATCCGCATCACCGCGCGGACCACCGGCTGCACCGACTCGTCGTCGAGGTGCTCGCGCTGCAGCGCGTCGAAGATCTCCTCGCCGATCAGCGTCGCGACCCACATCGCCGGCCCGTGGAGGATTGCCGGGAGGGCCTGCGCGGACAGGTGCAGCCAGCGGTGGTTGCGATAGGGCCGGCCGTCGACGCGCTCGATCAGCCGCGCGAACATCGTCGAGTGCCGGCATTCGTCGGCGACCTCGGTCAGCGCGTAGTGCACGTGGCGGGTCGTCGGGTCCTGGCGGTAGGAGGCGCGCAGCAGCATCTGCATGAGGATCAGCTCGAACCAGATCCCGACGCTGACGGTGTTGACCAGCTCCTGCCGCGAAAGCTCGATCCGCTGCTCGCGGCTCAGCGTGTCCCACACCGGCGTGCCGTAGAGGGAGACCAGCTTTTCGGGGATGAAGAACTGGTCCTCGGTCAGCGGCGCGGCCCAGTGGACGTCGACGTCCGGGTCGTAGGAGAGCCGGGCGCTCGAGCGGAGCAGCCGCTCGGCCGTGGCTTCACGATCGCCCATGCGTGCCTCCCTGCGTCGTGTAACACTAGAACGCATGAAACATTTTCCGTCAAGTTGTAAAGCAGCCTAGGGTTGAGACCATGCGCGACCTCCTGAAGCACGCGCTCGAAGCCGAGCTGCCCGGCGACGAGACCGCCGAGCGGATCATGGGCGCGGCGCTGACCCAGGCCGAGGACTTCGGGCTGCGCCGGTTCACCGTCGACGACGTCGCGCGCCGCGTCGGCCTCTCGCGGGTGACGATCTACCGCTACTTCCCGAAGAAGGACCAGCTGCTCAACGCGCTGGTCCTGCGGGAGATGAAGCGGTTCTTGACGAAGGTCGACGCCGTCGTCGAGGCGCAGGCGACCCCGGAGGAGAAGCTCATCGAGGGGTTGAGCTTCTCCCTGGGGTACCTGCGCGGGCACCGGCTGCTCAACCGGCTGCTGCGCACCGAGCCGGAGCTGATCCTCCCGCAGCTGACCGTCCAGGCGGGCGGCCTGTTCGCGGCGGCCCGCACGAGGATCGCGGCGCACTTCCACGCGGAGATCGCGGCGGGCCGGCTCAGCCTGCCGGCCGAGGACGTCGACGGCATGGCGGAGCTGCTGATCCGGATCGTGGTGTCGCTGGTGCTGACCCAGGAGACGGTGCTCCCGGTCGACGACGACGTTCAGCGGCGCCGGCTGGCCGAGCTCTACCTTGCGCCGATCGTCCGTTCCTTGCGGCCCGCCTGACCGGCCTAGTCCGAGACGGCTTCCGAGATCCAGGGGGCCACCGGCAGGTCCCGGTCCAGGCACTCCACCGACAGCCGGATCGTCCACCGCAACGCCTGCAGCACCAGGCTGTCCACCTCGTCGGGCGCCGCGTTGGCCAGGGCGATCTCGACCTGCTCCTGCGCCGCCTCCGTGTTGCCGTGGACCTCCGCCAGCAGCGTCCGGACCGCGGTTCGCACCGGCGGGTCGGCCTGGTCGATCGAGACCTCTTCGCCGTCTTCGTCGAAGACCTGGACCTTGACCGGCGCGCTGCCGCCGTCGCCGAGGGTGGCGACCATCGTGCTGCACTCGCCGAAGAGCAACAGCATCAACGCCTTCGTCTCGTCCGCGCGGGCCTGCGGTTCGGCGGCCGTCGGCGCGACCTCGACGAGGGCTTCGGCGTCGTCACCGAGGCTCAACGCCGTCAGTGCGCGCTGAGCCTTCTCGACGAGCTCCTGCTCGTTCCAGTCCGCATCCACGTGCCCCATCAAACACCAGCGACGGCAGTCGTGGGGATACCTTGATCCGGGTCGGTCATCCGGCCGCGCGGAGTGCACCCAGCGCGAGCCGGGAGAGCAGTTCGGCGAGTTCCGAGTCACCGAGATGGCGGTTGTACGGCGTCGAGTTGATCAGTCCGAACACGGCGTGTGCCGCCGACCGCGCCTGCCGTTCCCCCAGCTCCGGCCGGGCTTCGCGGATCGCGCGGACCCACACCTCGACGTACTGGCGCTGCAGCGCGCGCACCTGCTTGCGGTCGGCGTCGGTGAGGTTCGCGAGGTTGCGCTCCTGGACGGTGATCAGCGCCGGGTGCGCGAGCGCGAAGCCGACGTGGAACGCCACCAGCCCGGCCAGCGTGTCGTCCGGCGTGCCAGGCCTGGCTGCCCACGTCGTGCCGCCGTCGAGCAGGTAGCGGCTGATCGAGTTCAGCATCTCGCCGAGGATCGCGTCCTTGCTGCGGAAGTGCCGGTAGAGCGCGGGCCCGGAGATCCCGACGGCCGCGCCGATGTCGTCGATCCCGACGCCGTGGAACCCGTGGTGGGCGAACAGCTCGGCGGCCGCGGACAGGATCTGTTCGCGCCTGTTGGCCTTCTCGCCGTTCACGAGAGGAGTGGGGTTGGCCGGCATCCGGCCATATTAAGGCCGCAGGTTAGCGAGCGCTAACACCAGTGGCACCGACCTCACTTCGACCCGGCCCGCGGGGACGGGTCCGCGCCGCTCGGCGCTGCCGGCCGCGTCGAACACCGGGTGGCGCCGACCTCACCCGGAAGTGTCCGGCGCGGGAACGAACGGGCAGGTTAGCGAGCGCTAACACTGTTCCCGTCTTCCGGCGTGAGCCGAGTGGGTTACTTACAGGTAACTAGGGGTTCCTCGTGGGGCTTCCACATGCTGTGCTTTTGAGGTCGGTTCTGTCACAAAGGAGTGGCCCATGGGGGTTCCGATCCGTCTCTCGCGACGATTTCTACTGAGGTTGAGCACGGCTTTCGGGGCCGTCGTCCTGTCCACTCTCGGTGTCACGGGCCTCGCCCACGCCGCCGGGACCGTCTACGCCGCGGTGGGTGATTCCTACTCCTCGGGAGTCGGGGCCGGCAGCTACGGCAGTTCCGGGAGCTGTTACCGCAGCTCCAACTCCTACCCGCAGCTGTGGACCAACGCCCACAGCGGCACGTCGTTCACCTTCCTCGCCTGCTCGGGAGCGAAGACCGGCGACGTCATCAGCCAGGCCGGCTCCATCCCCTCCAACGCGACCCTGGTCACGGTCACCGTGGGCGGCAACGACGCCGGCTTCAGCGACGTGATCCAGACCTGCACCCTCGGCAGCGACGCGACCTGCACCGCGCGCGTCAACACCGCTAAGACCTACGTCAACAACACCCTGCCGGCGTTGCTGACCAACACCTACAACGCGATCAAGGCCAAGGCGCCGGGTGCCAAGCTCGTCGTCCTGTCCTACCCGCGCTTCTACACCGTGCCCGGCTCCTGCTGGGTCGGGCTCAGCGACGCCAAGCGGACCGCGATCAACTCCGGCGCGGACACCCTCGCCTCGGTGATCCAGTCCCGGGCGGCGTCGGCGGGCGCGACGTTCGTCGACGTCCGGCCGTCCTTCGTCGGGCACAACATCTGCTCGTCGTCCGACGACTACCTGCACAGCCTGACCTGGCCGGTGATCGAGTCCTATCACCCGACCGTGGCCGGGCAGTCGGGCGGCTACTACACCCCGCTGCGGAACGCCATCGGCTGACGCACCTCCCGCGGAGCGGAGGCCATCCCGGTTCGCCGGGGTGGCCTCTTCCGCATTCCGGAGACTGGACACCCACGTTAGCGGTCGCTAACATCGAGACGGAGGTTAACGACCGCTAACTTCGAGGGAGCCCATGGACACGCCGGCACTGGGGACTTCGGCTGCCCCGGACAGCGAGGCCTACGCCCGCAACGCCACATCCCACGCGGAGCTGGTCGAGGACCTCCGCAAACGCTTGTCCGCCGCCCGCCTCGGCGGGCCGGAGAAGTCGCGCACCCGGCACGTCGAACGCGGCAAGCTGCTGCCGCGCGACCGCGTCGACACGCTGCTGGACCCGGGTTCGCCGTTCCTGGAACTCTCGCCGCTGGCCGCGAACGGACTGTACGACGACGAGGCGCCGTCCGCCGGGATCATCACCGGGATCGGGCGGGTCTCCGGCCGCGAGTGCGTGGTCGTCGCGAACGACGCCACCGTCAAGGGCGGCACGTACTACCCGATGACGGTCAAGAAGCACCTGCGCGCCCAGGAGGTCGCGCTGCACAACAACCTGCCGTGCGTCTACCTGGTGGACTCCGGCGGCGCGTTCCTGCCGAGGCAGGACGAGGTCTTCCCGGACCGTGAACACTTCGGCCGGATCTTCTACAACCAGGCGACGATGTCCGCGCGCGGCATCCCGCAGATCGCCGCGGTGCTCGGCTCGTGCACCGCCGGCGGCGCGTACGTCCCGGCCATGAGCGACGAAGCCGTCATCGTCCGGAACCAGGGCACGATCTTCCTCGGCGGGCCGCCGCTGGTGAAGGCCGCGACCGGCGAGGTCGTCACGGCCGAAGAACTGGGCGGCGGCGACGTCCACTCGCGTCAGTCCGGCGTCACCGACCACCTGGCCGACGACGACGCGCACGCGCTGCGGATCGTCCGCTCGATCGTTTCGACGCTCGGGCCGCGCACGCCGCGCCCGTGGGACGTGCTGCCGACGGAGGCCCCGGCGGTCGACCCCGCCGAGCTGTACGGCGTCGTCCCGACCGACCCGCGCACCCCTTACGACGTACGAGAGGTGATCGCGCGGATCGTCGACGGCAGCCGGTTCGGCGAGTTCAAGAAGGAGTACGGGGCCACGCTGGTCACCGGCTTCGCCCGGATCCACGGCCACCCGGTGGGCATCGTCGCGAACAACGGCGTGCTCTTCGCCGAGTCCGCGATGAAGGGCGCGCACTTCATCGAGCTGTGCGACAGGCGCTCGATCCCGCTGCTGTTCCTGCAGAACATCACCGGCTTCATGGTCGGGCGCGCGTACGAGGCGGGCGGCATCGCCAAGCACGGCGCGAAGATGGTCACCGCGGTGGCGTGCGCGCGGGTGCCGAAGTTAACGGTCGTTATCGGCGGCTCGTTCGGCGCCGGCAACTACTCGATGTGCGGCCGGGCGTACTCGCCGCGGTTCCTCTGGATGTGGCCGAACGCGCGGATCTCCGTCATGGGTGGCGAGCAGGCGGCGTCGGTGCTCTCGACGGTCCGGCGCGACTCGATCGAGAGCCGCGGCGGCGAATGGTCCGCCGAGGACGAAGAGGCGTTCAAGGACCCGATCCGCGAGCAGTACGAGGCGCAGGGCAGCCCGTACTACTCGACGGCGCGGCTGTGGGACGACGGCGTCATCGACCCGGCCGACACCCGCACGGTGCTCGGCCTCGCGCTCTCGACCGCGGCCAACGCACCCCTGTCCGATGTCAACTACGGCGTCTTCCGGATGTGATGATGTTCGACTCAGTGTTGGTCGCCAACCGCGGCGAGATCGCCGTCCGGGTCATCCGCACGCTGCGGGCGCTCGGCATCCGCGCGGTCGCGGTGTACAGCGACGCGGACGCCGACGCGCGGCACGTCCGCGAGGCGCACACCGCCGTGCGCATCGGCCCGGCGGAAGCCGCGAAGAGCTACCTGTCGATTCCGGCCATCGTGGACGCCGCCGTGTCTTCGGGGGCGCAGGCCGTGCACCCGGGCTACGGCTTCCTGGCGGAGAACGCGGCGTTCGCACGCGCTTGCGAAGCGGCCGGGCTCGTGTTCATCGGCCCGCCGGTCGCGGCGATCGAAGCCATGGGCGACAAGATCCGCGCCAAGGCGACGGTGTCCGCGGCGGGCGTCCCCGTGGTGCCCGGCGCGTCCGATGTGGACATCCCCGCCGGCGGGTTCGCCGAGGCGGCCGCCAAGGTCGGCTACCCGCTGCTGCTCAAGCCGTCCGCCGGCGGTGGTGGCAAGGGTATGCGGCTGGTCCACGAGGAGTCCGAACTGGACGCCGCCATCGAGTCGGCGCGGCGCGAAGCCAAGGGTTCCTTCGGTGACGACACGCTGCTGATGGAGCGGTTCGTCACGACGCCGCGGCACATCGAGATCCAGGTCATGGCGGACAGGCACGGCAACGTCATCCACCTCGGCGAGCGCGAGTGCAGCCTGCAGCGGCGGCACCAGAAGATCATCGAGGAAGCGCCGTCGGTCCTGCTCGACGAGGCCACGCGCACGAAGATGGGCACGGCGGCCGCCGAAGCCGCGCGCTCGGTCGGGTACGTCGGCGCGGGCACCGTCGAGTTCATCATGTCGGCGCACGACCCGGACGAGTTCTTCTTCATGGAGATGAACACCCGGCTGCAGGTCGAGCACCCCGTCACCGAGCTGGTCACCGGCCTCGACCTGGTCGAGTGGCAGGTCCGGGTGGCCGCGGGCGAACACCTTTCCCTCGCGCAGGAAGACGTCGTCCTGAATGGACACGCCGTCGAGGCGCGCGTGTACGCCGAAGACCCGGCGCGTGGGTTCATCCCGACCGGCGGGACGGTGCTGGCGGTGCACGAGCCGTCCGGCGACGGCGTCCGCGTCGACTCGTGGATGACGCGCGGCGCGGTGATCGGCTCGAACTACGACCCGATGCTGGCCAAGGTCATCGCCTGGGGTCCGGACCGCGCGGCCGCACTGCACCGGCTCGACCGGGCGCTGGCCGACACGGCGCTGCTGGGCGTCGGCACCAACACGGCGTTCCTGCGCGGGCTGCTGGCCGACGACGACGTCCGGGCCGGTCGCCTCGATACGGAGCTGGTGGATCGCCGTCTGTCCGAGTTGGTCTCGTCGGACGTGCCCGCGGAGTTCTTCGTCGCGGCCGCGGTGGACCGGTTGCTGGAGCTGCAGCCGTCGGGGTCCGTCGTGGACCCGTGGGACGTGCCGGACGGCTGGCGGATGGGCGGGTCCGGCGGGGTGACGTTCCGGCTGAAGTCGGGCCAGGCCACGGCCGTCGTCCGGGTGCAGGGCACGCCGTCCGCCGCGGTCGTCCGGATCGACGACAGCGAGCCGGTCGAGGTCTCGGCCCGGCGCGACGACGACGTGCTCGAGGTTCGGCACGCCGGCGGTTTCCACCGCTACCGGCACGCCTGCGGTCCGGATCGGACGGTCTGGCTCGCCCGCGACGGACTGAGCTTTCCGTTCGGGGAGCAGGAGTTCGTCCTGTCGTCCCGCGGCGAGGCCGCCGGGGCCGGGCCGGTCACCAGCCCGATGCCGGGCACGGTGCTCGTCGTGAAGGTCGCCGCGGGAGACGTCGTGCAGGCCGGGACGCCGTTGCTGGTGGTCGAAGCGATGAAGATGGAGCACACGGTCACCGCGCCGATCGACGGCGTGGTCAGCGAACTCCCCGTCCGGGCCGGCCAACAGGTCGCGCTGGACGAGACCCTTGCCATAGTTACCAATCCGGCCAAAAGCAGCATTCAGCCGTGACTGTGGCCGGATTGGTAACGATCAGCACAGTAAAGCCCCAAGAGGAGCAGCAGTGATCGACTTCCGCCTGGACGAGGAGTACGAGGCCCTCCGCAAGACCGTGGAGGACTTCGCGCACGCCGAGGTCGCGCCGGTCATCGGCGAGCTGTACGAGAATGAGGAGTTCCCGTACGCGATCGTCGCGAAGATGGGGGAGATGGGCCTGTTCGGCCTGCCGTTCCCCGAGGAGTTCGGCGGCATGGGCGGCGACTACTTCGCGCTGTGCCTGGCCCTGGAAGAGCTGGCGCGGGTCGATTCGTCGGTCGCGATCACCCTGGAAGCCGGTGTTTCGCTCGGCGCGATGCCGATCTTCCGGTTCGGAACGCAGGAGCAGAAGGAAAAGTGGCTGCCGTCCCTGTGCGAAGGCACGGCGTTGGGCGGGTTCGGCCTGACCGAGCCGGGCGGCGGTTCGGACGCGGGTGCGACCCGCACGCGGGCCACTTTGGACGGCGACGACTGGGTCGTCAACGGCAGCAAGGCGTTCATCACCAACTCGGGCACGGACATCACGCGCCTGGTCACGGTCACCGCCGTGACGGACGTGATGGAGAACGGCCGCAAGGAGATCTCGGCGATCCTCATCCCGTCGGGAACGCCGGGCTTCGAAGTGGCGCCGAAGTATTCGAAGGTCGGCTGGAACTGCTCGGACACGCACGAACTGTCCTTTTCGGACGTCCGCGTCCCGGCGGAGAACCTGGTCGGCACGCGCGGCCGCGGGTACGCCCAGTTCCTGTCCATTCTGGACGAAGGCCGCGTCGCGATCGCGGCGCTGTCGGTGGGGCTGGCGCAGGGCTGCGTCGACGAATGCCTTCAGTACGTGAAGGACCGCGTCGCGTTCGGCAAGCGGATCGGCGAGTACCAGGCGATCCAGTTCAAGGTCGCGGACATGGAGGTCCGCACGCACACGGCCCGTCTGGCGTACTACCAGGCGGCGTCGAAGATGCTGCGCGGCGAGCCGTTCAAGAAGGAGGCGTCGATCGCGAAGCTGGTGGCGTCCAACGCGGCCATGGACAACGCGCGCGACGCGACCCAGATCTTCGGCGGCTACGGGTTCATGAACGAGTACCCGGTCAGCCGCTTCTACCGCGACGCGAAGATCCTGGAGATCGGCGAGGGGACGAGCGAGGTCCAGAAGATGCTGATCTCGCGCCACCTCGGCGTCGCCTGACGTTCCACCGAGGGGCACCTCTCGCGGAGGTGCCCCTCGGTGGTCACTGCGGTTGTTGCTGTTGCTGCTTCTTGTCTTCCTCGGCCCAGGCGGCCTCCGCCTGCATCTGGATGTCGGTGAGACCGCGGTCGACCTGCACGATGTCCTTGCCCGCCCAGCCGACGAAGTTCTTCGAGCTCTTGGCGTCGGAGAGCGCCTTCAGCATCGGGTAGTAGTCCGGGGCCTTGGCCTTCAGCCAGTCGTCGACGAACTTCATCTTCTGGTAGCTGTCGCCGAACTTCGTCTTCAGCCAGTCCTCGTGCTTCTTGATCGTCGAGACGTCGTGGTCGCTCAGGTGCGACTTCGGCGGCGTCGGCTTCGGCGGCTCCGGTGGCTTCGGCAGCGGCCGTGAGAAGTTGGGCGTGGTGCCGTCGCCGGGAGGCCGTGTGCTCGGGGTGGCGCCACCACCAGGACCATCGTGCGTGACCGCGGTGCCCGGCGGGGGCAGCGGCCGCGAGAAGTTCGGCGTGGTGCCGTCGCCCGGGGGACGGGTGCTCGGCGTGGCGCCGCCGCCAGGGCGGTCGTGGGTGATCGCGGTGCCCGGCGGCGGCATCGGCGTCATCTCGTGGCCCGCGCTCGACGAGGAGCCCGGCTTCCCCTTGACCAGCTTCGACAGCCCGGTGAGGCGGGCCAGCGTGCGGCCGGCGTAGGCGACGACCTTGGCGAGCTTCGCCATCATCGCCGCGACCTGCACCGAGACGGTCGCGACGCACTTCGTCACCCCGACGGCGATCGACGCGCCGAAGGTCGGGATGGCTAGCGCGAGCGCGATCAGCATCGTGGAGATGATGTCGCCGAGGATCGTCGTGATGATGTCGCGCAACAATGACCGGACCGCGCCGATCAGGGCGCCGGTGGTCTCGACCATGTAGCCGGCGACGTCGGCCGCCTTGGCGTTGGCGTCGATCCAGCCCTTCCGGTCGTTGATCGACTTGAGGAAGCTGTCGTAGCCCTTGCCCTGCCACTGGGTGATCGTGGCCTTGAGCGTGTCGTCCAGCGACGTGCCGGTGTTGCGCAGCGACTCGCCGATCTTGTGCAGCTCGTTGGCGACTTTCGTGACCTCGGAAGGGTTGCCCGCGACCTGGTCCAGCGGCCACTTGAGGAAAGAGACGTGCTCGATCAGCCAGCCCAGGCCCGCCGCGATCAGCTTCGCCAGTGGGTCCATGGCGAACGCGACGGTGTCGAGCACGGCGCTGATGACGTTGATGCCCAGCTCCACGCTGACGGCCGCGAGGTCGCCGCCGTGCTCGGTCTGGACCTTGCCGATCGAGTCGCCCACCTGCTTCCAGCTGTCGAAGACGCCGGCCCCGGTCGTCGAGTTCGATGCCGTGATGGGAACGGTCACTTGCCCAGCTCCGTTTCGAAGGTGCTCAAACCCTGAGCCGTGTTCGAGTCGTGGGTCGCGTACGTGTCGGCGGCTTTCTTCACGTCCTCGGCGGACTTGCCGATGTCCCCGACGAGCTTGGTGATCTCGCCGGTGATCACGGCCATCGTGACCCGCGAGGGCACGGCGAGGACCTGCGCGAGCAGGATGCCGAACGCGGCGTTGTCGAACCCGTTGGCGGCCTGCATCCGGTTCGCCGCCTCCTGCACCGCCGGCTGCGTGGTGCCCGACAGGAACTGGCTGAACTTCTGCAGCTCGGCCGGGTCGACCGAAAAACCTTCTCCGGAAACCACGGGGTTCTCCTCCGTACTACCAGGGGTTGCTCTCGCCGTCGTCGTCTTCCGGCGCGGGCCGGGGACGGCGGCGGGGCTGACCGTGCTGCGGTGGCGCTGGTGGTGGTGGCGGCTGGTGCTGCGGCGGCGAAGGCGGCCGCGGCGGGCGGTCGTCGGCCTCCTGCTCCGGCATGAACACGTCGCTCTTGTCCGGGGGCGTTGCCTCGTCCGGGGCCGGCAGGAACTCGTCCAGCAGTTCGCGCGCGGCCGAGCTTTCGCCCACCATGCCGTCGAACGCGTCGGCGACCTGGGCCGAGACCTTCTGCTGCGCGCGGCCGATCAGCTGCATCACCAGGCCGGACAGGGCTTGCGGCGGCCGCTCGTACGCGCGGGGGCCGAACCGGAGGTCCTGGAGGACCCCGCTCGGGCCGACCGTCACCGTGACCGCGCCGTCCGGCGCCTGCACGGTGGCGACGGCGGATCGGAGCCGTTCCTGCGCCGCCGCGGCCTTGGCCTGGATTTCCTCGAGCTCGGCGGTGAACGCGGCCAACGGATCGCCGGCCCCGCCGGGGGGCACTGACTGTGTCAATTTGTCCTCGTCGCCAGGGAGTTCTTGAACGGGTGAAGTCAATCAGCGTTGTCCGAACTCCGGATGACGTGCACGGAGCCGGAGGTTGAACGCGATGCCGACGGCGGCCGGACGATGGGGCCGCCACCTGCTGGACACCAATATCTATACCGGTATAGTTATCGTCATGGTCGAGATCAAAACCGAAGCCGAACTCGCGGTCATGCGCGAAGCCGGGCGAGTCGTCGCCAACACGCTCCAGACGGTCAAGGAGGCCGCCGCGATCGGCGTCTCCCTCCTCGAACTGGACGAGATCGCCGCGCAGGTCATGAGCGACGCCGGCGCGAAGCCGTCCTTCCTCGGCTACCAGCCGCACTCCGCGCCCTCGCCGTATCCCAACGTCCTCTGCATCAGCGTCAACGACGTCGTCGTGCACGGCATCCCGACGGGCTACCGCATCCAGGACGGTGACCTCGTCAGCGTCGACTGCGGGGCCATCCTCGACGGCTGGAACGGCGACGCCGCGATCAGCTTCGTCGTCGGCAACGCCGACCCGGGCGACCTCGCGCTGATCGAAGCGACCGAGCGCGCCCTGGCCGCCGGGATCGCCGCCGCCCAGCCGGGCGCGAAGCTCGGCGATATCTCCTACGCGATCGGCACCTCCGGTCGCTCGTCGGGCTACGGCATGCTCGACGACCACGGCGGCCACGGCATCGGCCGCGCGATGCACGAGGACCCGCACCTGGCGAACGAAGGCCGCGCGGGCCGCGGGATGCGGCTCAAGCCGGGTCTCGCGCTGGCGATCGAGCCGATGCTCACCCGGGGCGGCGACGCCTACCGGCACGCCGAGGACGGCTGGTCGCTGCTCACCGTCGACGGCAGCCGCGCCGCGCACGTCGAGCACACCATCGCCGTCACCGAAGACGGCCCGCGCGTGCTCACCGTGCGGTAGACAGGGGGGATGGACAACACCGTCATCCGATCGGGTGACTCTGGGGACGCTGACACGCTGCTGCGCTTCTTCGACGAGGCCGTCGAATGGCTCGTCGCCCGCGGCAGCTCGAAGCAGTGGGGGACCGAGCCGTGGAGCCGTGTCCCGAAGCGTGTCGAGCGCGTCAAGGGGATGGTCGCGGACCCGGGCCTGCGCATCGCGGTGGTCGACGGCGAGCCGGCGGGCGCGCTGATCGTTTCCGAGGAGCACGACCCGCACGTGCCGCCGGTTAACGAGCGTGAACTTTACGTCCGGCTGCTGATCACGTCGCGGCGGTTCACCGGGCGGCGCGTGGGCGGGCGCCTCGTCGAGTACGCGCTCGACGAGGCGCGGCGGCGCGGCATCGACCTCGTGCGCGTCGACTGCTGGGCCGGCGGCGACGGCGACCTGCAGCGCTACTACGAGAGCCAGGGCTTCAAGCCGACCGTGCGGTTCCACGTCGAAGAGTGGGTCGGGCAGGTGCTCGAGCAACGCGTGGGGTAGCGCGATCCCGGGCCAGGGGTGACACTGTTGACGCGTTGCCAACAGACGAAGGAGTCGCCATGGCCGAGGAGCTCGCCGGCAAGGTCGTCGTCATCACCGGCGGCGGGCAGGGAATCGGCGCGGCGACCGCGTCGGCGCTGTCCCGGCTGGGCGCGAAGGTCGTGATCGGCGACCTCGACCAGGTCCGGGCCGAGAAAACCGCCGGCGAACTGGACGCCGAGGCGCTGCCGCTGGACGTCACCGACATCCGCGGCTTCACCGAGTTCCTCGACGAGGTCGAGCGGCGCCACGGCCGGATCGACGTCCTGGTCAACAACGCCGGGATCATGCCGCTGGCTCACCTCGAAGAAGAGAGCGACGCGACGACCCGGCGTCAGCTGGAGATCAACCTGCACGCGGTCATCCACGGCACCCGCGAAGCGATGAAACGGATGCGACCGCGACGGTCCGGGCACATCGTCAACGTCGCGTCCTTCGCGGGAAAGGCCGGTTTCCCCGGCGCGGCGACGTACTGCGCGACGAAGCACGCCGTCGTCGGGCTGTCCGAGGCGGTGCACCTGGAGCTGCACGGGTCCGGTGTGCACGTTTCGTGCGTCATGCCCGCGATCGTCCGGACGGAGCTCGCGAGCGGGCTCGGCGAGGCGAAGCTGTTCAAGTCGTCCCGGCCGGAAGCCGTGGCCGACGCCATCGTGTCCACGCTGCGCAAGCCTCGGTTCGAGGTCTTCGTGCCCCGCTCGGTGGGCACTATGGGCAAGCTCACCCGGTTGCTGCCGCGGCGCGCCGGCGAAGCGCTCGCCCGCGCGTTGAAAGCCGACCAGCTGCTGGCTTCGGCGGCCCATTCCCCGGCCCGCGCGGACTACGAGGCGCGCGCCGCCGAGAGCGCACCCGGGGCGGGCACGGAGTAACTCGGACGGCCTAGCACTGTCCGATTTGGACGTGGCCGCTGTTGAGTCCACCGGTCTGACCGGGCAAGATTGGCCGGAAGGCCCGGGGACGTCGCAGGAGGCTCGAAAAATGGTTTCACCGCCCGCACGGCTGGCCGCCGCGGCGTCGAACGTGGTCGGCAAGGTGCTGCACGGCGGTGTCGCCGACCTGCGCCCGATGCCGCGGGTGCTGATCGACCAGGGTCCCAACCGCTCGGTGTACCGGATGACGCACAGCAGCCGCCCGGTGTCCGGGCCGCCGATCCTGCTGGTGCCGCCGCTGGCCGCGCCGGCGATCTGCTTCGACCTGCGCCGCGGTTGCAGTCTCATCGAGCACCTGGTCGAGGGCGGTCGCAACGCCTACCTCGTCGACTACGGCGTGGTCGCCTTCTCCGACCGGCGCCTGGGCATCGAGCACTGGATCGACGAGGTCCTGCCGCGCGCGATCCGCAAGGTGAGCCTCGATTCGGGCGGGCAGCCGGTGCACCTGGTGTCGTGGTCACTGGGCGGGATCTTCTCGCTGCTGGTGAACGCGGACCAGCCGGACCTCCCGATCGCGTCGATGACGGCCATCGGCTCCCCGGTGGACTTCGCGGCGATCCCGATCGTGGCGCCGTTCCGCCCGCTGGTGGACCTGACGAACGGCCACCTCCTGACGCCGATCTACCGGGTGTTCGGCGGCGCACCGTCCTATTTGGTCAGCCGCGTGTTCCGCGCGACGGGCATCAGCAAGGAGATCACGAAGCCGATCGCGATCCTTTCGCACCTCGACGACCGCGACTACCTGGCGCAGATCGAGGCGGTCGACCACTTCATGGGCAACATGTACGCCTACCCGGGCCGCACGTTCGGCCAGCTGTACCACCGGTTGTTCCGCACGAACGACCTGGCGGAGGGCAAGGTGGACCTCAACGGGCGGATCATCTCGCTGTCGTCGGTGCGCGTCCCGACGCTGGTGGTGGCCGGCGAGAACGACACGATCGCGCCCCGGCCGTCGGTGGAGCGGGTGGTGGAGCTGCTGGACAAGGCCCCGGAGGTCCGCTTCAAGACGGCGCCGGGCGGCCACCTCGGCGTCCTGACCGGGCGGAAGGCGCGCGGCACGACGTGGCGCTACCTGGACGAGTTCCTCGACGACCAGGTCTCAGCCGACTGAGTCGATCTCGAACGGTTCGGCCGCGCTGTAGCGGACGTCGGCCCACACCGCGCCGGGCAGGTCGTAGCGCCGGTGCGACGTCAGCTTCGGGTCGTGGCCCGGGATCTGCCCCGGGTTGTGGCCGACGCCCGTGCGGTCCGAACCCCACGCGAAGACGTTCGACACCCACATCGGCCGCGCGAAGCCGTCTCCGCCCAGCCGGGGCCGGATCACGATCGCCCCGCCGGGACTGCCGGCCAGGAAGACGCGGACCACGTGCTCGCCGGCGTCCGGCGGGGTGACGGTGACGCGCTCGAGGATTTCGACGCCGCCGAAGGGGCCGGTGCTGGTGGGGTTGGCGGCGCGCTCGCGCAGCCAGGCGGTGTCGATGCCGACCGGGTCGATCTTGCGGCCGGCCGGAAGGCAGACGTCCTTGTGCCCGGCGTAGCGCTCGACACCGCGGGACATGTACCGCAGCAGCGCGGCGACGAGCTTCGGGTAGGCGTCGAGCTGCGCGGGCGTCCAGCCGCCCGCGCCCGCGGACTCCGCTTCGATGCCGAGGAACTCGTCGTTGACGTCGAGGAACCCGAGCCACCGCGACGCACCGGCGTGGTAGGCACACCCGGCGGCGACGACGTAGACGGTGCCGCTGCGGCCGAGCCCGAGGTTGCACAGCGGCCCGGCGAGATCGGCGCGGCCGCGGGTGACGATGTCGAGCGAGGGGTAGTCCCCGGGCGAGGAATCGGCCGTGGCGGTGTGGTGGCCGACCACCCCTTCGACGACGCGCATGCCACCGTGGCCGCGGGTCTGCCACCCGGGGACTTCGACAACGGGATAGCCGGTGCTACGGGCGGCATCGACGAGCCAGGGGACGTACACCGGTCAGCCCTCCGGCTCGTCGTAGGCCCCGGAGTCCGCCTCGGTGTCGGGCGCGTCGTGCGCGGCGATCCGGGCGGCGAGGGCTTCCCGCGCTTCGTCGAGGGTCTTCGGGTTCTGCCGATCGGCGTCCCAGCCTTCGGCGTCCCATTCTTCGGGCGTCTTGATGGGGGTCGGGTCGCCGGGCTCGTAAACAACGGCGGCGTGGGTCTCGCTGGGTTCGGTCACGATCGGCCTCCGGACCGCGAGGGTACCGGAGGCCGACCGCCCGGCGCTTCACTTCAGCTCAGCCGACGACTTCCCGAGGATCCGCCGGGCGACGATCAGCTGCTGAATCTGCTGCGTCCCCTCGAAGATGTCGAGGATTTTGGCGTCCCGCGCCCACTTTTCGAGCAAAGACTCCTCGCCGTAAGCCCCGGTCAGCTCGACGCACTTCAGCGCGATCTCCACCACCGACCGCCCCGCCTTGGCCTTCGCCATCGACGCCTGAAGGGAGTTCGGCTTGCGGTTGTCGGCCATCCACGCCGATTCCAGCGTCAGCAGGTACGCCGACTCGTAGTCCGCCTCCAGCCGCAGGAACTCCGCCGCCGCCGCGTGCTGCGAGTTCGCCGGGCGGTCGTAGTCGATCACCACGCCCGCCTCGGTCAGGATCCGCCGCGTCTCCTCCAGCGCTGCGCGCGCCACGCCGATCGCCATCGCCGCCACCAGCGGACGGGTGTTGTCGAACGTCTGCATGACGCCCGCGAAACCCTTGGCCGTATCGATCTCCGGCGTTCCGAGCAGGTTCTCCGCCGGGACGCGGCAGTTCTCGAAACGCAGCACCGCGGTGTCCGAAGCGCGGATGCCGAGCTTGTGCTCGACGCGCACCACCTCGAAGCCCGGCGTGCCCTTCTCCACCACGAACGACTTGATCGCCGCGCGGCCCTTCGTTTTGTCCAGCGTCGCCCACACGACCACCGCGTCCGCGCGCTCGCCCGACGTCACGAAGATCTTCTCGCCGTTCAGCACGTAGTGGTCGCCGTCGAGGCGTGCGGTCGCCGTGATGGCGGCTGAGTCCGAGCCGCAGGACGGCTCGGTGATCGCCATCGCCGCCCACATGCCGGAGAAGCGCTCCAGCTGCTCGTCCGTCGCGACCGAGCCGATCGCCGCGTTGCCGAGGCCCTGGCGCGGCATCGACAGCAGCAGGCCGACGTCACCCCAGCACATCTCGATCGTGCCGAGGACGACGTTCAGGTTGGCGCCGTTGCGGTTGCCCTTCTCCTTCTCGTCCTTCGAGCGGCGCACCCCGGCCGCGCCCGCGCCGCCTTCGCCGGAGGAGTTGAGCCCGTCCAGCAGCGCCGCGAACATGTCCAGCTCGCTCGGGTACGTGTGCTCCGCGCGGTCGTACTTGCGCGAGATCGGCCGGAACACCTCGGCCGCGGCCTGGTACGCCTGGTTGATCAGCGCGCCGGCCTTCTTGGGAGCTTCCAGGTTAATCATCGTTAACGCCTTTCCGAAGCTTAGAGAAGGACAGCGCCTTCCATGACGCCGATGGCCCGCAGGTCTCGGTACCAGCGCTCGACCGGGTGCTCCTTGACGAAGCCGTGCCCGCCGAGCAGCTGCACACCCGCGCTGCCGATCTGCATGCCCTTGTCCACGGCGAGCTTCCGCGCCAGCGCGACCTCCCGCGCGTAGGACTTGCCCTGCTCGGCCCGCGCCGCCGCGCGCAGCGTCACCAGCCGCAGGCCCTCCAGCTCGATCGCGATGTCGGCGACGGAGAACGCCACCGCCTGCCGGTGGCTGATCGGCTCGCCGAACGCCGTCCGCTCGTTGACGTAGGGCACGACGTAGTCCAGGACGGCCTTCGCGGTGCCGGCGGCCAGCGCCGCCCAGCCCAGCCGCGACAGCCGGACGAGGTCGGTGAAGACGTCGAGCTTGCCGCCGCCGAGCAGCGCGCCCGCCGGCAGGTTCACGCGCTCCAAGTGCAGCTTGCCGGTCGCGGCGCCACGCAGGCCCATCGCCGGTTCGGACTCGATGGTCACGCCGGCGGTCGACGACTCGACGAGGAACAGGGCCGGGCCGCGGCCTTCGAGGTCGGCCGACACTATGAACAGCTCGGCCTGCGCCGCGCGCGGGACCAGCGACTTAACGCCGTCGAGCTGGTAGCCCTTCGGCGTGCGACGCGCCTTCGTCGCGGGCCTGAACGGGTCGTAGAGCGCTTTCTGCTCCTGCAGTGCCAGCGCCGCGGCGGGCACGTTCTCGCCGACGAACGCGGGCAGGTAGTCGGCCTGCTGCTGCTCGTCGCCCCAGCTGACCAGGGCGGTGCTCACCGCGGACGGCGCGAGCACGGCCACGGCCAGGCCGAGGTCCCCGTGCGCGAGCGCTTCCGCGACGAGCGCGTTGGTGACGACCGAGCGTTCGGTGCCGACCCCGCCGAGCTCCTCGGGGATGCCGACCAGGCTGATGCCCAGCTCGGCGGCCCGGGTCAGCAGGCCTTCGGGTGCCTCGAGCTTGGCGTCGGCGTCCGCGGCGGCCGGGCGCAGCTGCTCGGCGGCGAACTCCGTCACGGTTTCGACGATGAGCTGCTGGTCCTCGCTCGGCGTGAGGTCGAACAGCCCGGTGTCGCCGGCCGGGCTGAGCCGGGCCGGCTTGCCCAGCTTCTGAACCGACGTGAACGACCGGGTCGCCGCGCCGGCGACGCGGAAGCCGGTGCGCGTTCCCGCGGTGACCAGGCCTTCGATGGGCTTGCGCAGCCCCGCCCGATCGACGACCTTGCTCCCGGCCAGCCGGGTCAGCGCGGAAAGGCCCCAGCCCATCGCGTCCCGTTTCCTTGGCGCAGCCATGTGGCCCTCCATCCGTTACCTACTCGTGAGTAGGTTATCCGGTCGGCCGGGATAGCGCCAGTCTGGGGCTAGTTAACGGCAGTTAACCGGGCCGAGATCTCCCACAGCTTGCGGGCGTCGCCGTGGTCCTGGCGCCGTTCGAGCTTCGGCCGCTCGCCGTTCCGGCCGCCCGGGCCGACGTAGGCGTTGCCGGGGACGTCCTCCGTCGCGGCGAACAGGATGGGCAGGGCACCGTACTCCGCCTTCTTCTGCGCGATGACCGGGTAGAGCGCCTTCAGGACCAGGGCCTGCACGCCGCGGTAGTTCCGGTCGATCCCGGTGCGCGCGACGCCCGGGTGCGCGGCGACGGCCCGGACGGCGCTCCCGGACTCGGTCAGCCGCCGGTGCAGCTCCTGGGTGAACAGCAGGTTCGCCAGCTTCGTCTGCGCGTACGCCCCCATCGCGGAGTATCGGCGGTGCTCCCAGTTCAGGTCGTCGAGACGGAGCCGTCCCAGCCGCGACAGCCCGGACGAGACGGTGACGACCCGTCCGGTGAGGTGCGGCAGCAGGAGGTTCGTCAGGAGGAACGGGCCGAGGTGGTTGACGGCCAGGTGCGTCTCGAAGCCGTCGGCGGTCTTCCCGTAAGGCGCGGCCATGACGCCGGCGTTGTTGATCAGGACGTCGAGGTCACCGGTCCAGCCGGCGGCGAGTTCACGCACCGAGGCCAGGTCGGCGAGGTCGAGGCGCCGGACCTCGGTGTTCCCCGGCGGCGGCGTGACGCGGGCGGGGTCGCGCACGGCGAGGACGACCCGGTGACCCCGGGCGGCGAGTTCGCGGGCGGTACTGGCGCCGAGGCCGCCGCCGGCGCCGGTGATGAGGTAGGTGGTCATGGCCTCAGCGTCGCCGCGCTCGGCGGAACGCGGCAGAGCGCGCCGATCGGGGGATCGGCGATCCCTGGGTGTGCGTGTCCCCAGCGCCGATAATCGACGGCGTGGACCGTGCCGAACTCGCCGATTTCCTGCGCCGCCGCCGCGAAGCCCTGCGCCCGGGGGACGTCGGGCTGCCGCCGGGGCAGCGTCGCCGCACGTCCGGGCTGCGGCGCGAGGAGGTCGCGACGCTCTCGGGCATGTCCACCGACTACTACACGCGGCTGGAGCAGCAGCGCGGGCCGCGCCCGTCGGAGCAGATGCTGGCCGCGATCGCCCGCGGCCTGCGGCTGACGCTGGACGAGCGCGACCACCTGTTCCGGCTGGCCGGGCACACGGCGCCGTCGCGCGTGTCGCGCGCGGACCACGTCAGCCCGGCGCTGATGCGCGTGCTGGACCGGCTGCACGACACGCCCGCGCAGGTGATGTCGAACCTCGGCGAGACGCTCGTGCAGAACCGGCCGGCCCAGGCGCTGCTCGGGGACGAGACCGGCCACACCGGGCCCGCGCGCAGCGCCGCGTACCGGTGGTTCACCGACCCGGTGGAGCAGGCGATCTACCCGCCGGCCGACCGCGCGCGGCACGCCCGGTTCCTGGTGGCGAGCCTGCGGGCGTCCTCAGGCAGTGACCCCCGGGCCGCCGAACTGGCGCGGCTGCTGGCCGCGAAGAGTGCGGAGTTCGCGAAG
This sequence comes from Amycolatopsis sp. cmx-4-37, assembly GCA_049998055.1. Lineage (GTDB taxonomy): Bacteria > Actinomycetota > Actinomycetes > Mycobacteriales > Pseudonocardiaceae > Amycolatopsis. Next base: position 164,625 of record JAEBEK010000003.1, read on the forward strand.
CTGTGGGAAGCGCACGAAGTCTCGGTGCCGTTCGAGCGGCGCAAGACGATCGTGCACCCCGGCTTCGGCGAGATCGCACTCGACTGCCAGCTGCTCCACACCGAAGACTTCGCCCAGGTGCTGCTGGTCTTCACCGCGACCCCCGGCACCGAAGACGCCGAGAAGCTGCAGCTGCTGTCGGTCGTCGGCCCGGAACTGTCATGAGTGCTCGGTGTGCACCTGCCTCCGCCATTCGGCGAACCGGAGGCGTTCGAAGCCGATGAGGCCGAGCACGAGCCCGGCGACGACCAGGAGCAGCACGGCCGCGGGCACGTGCTCCAGCAACGGCGTCGCCGCGACCAGCAGGATCCCGACGGCCAGGCGCTGGACGTTCCAGCTGCCGAGGTTGCGCTTGCGCAAGGCGCTCAGCGCGATCAGGTAGAGCGCGAGGCCGCCGGTCAGCGTCCAGATCGGCACGCCGTGCAGTGCTTCGCCGGGCGTGTGGTGTTCGGTGTCGGCGATGTAGAGGAAGGACTTCTTCAGGCCGAGGGCGACGAGCACGATCCCGGCGATCAGCGGCAGGTGCAGGAAGGTGTAGGAGTCGGTGGCGAGCTTCGCGCGTTCGACACCGGTCGCCCGGGTCAGCCGGTGCTCGGACACGCGCGCGACGACGTCGAAGTAGGTCCACCACATCCCGGCGGCCAGCGCCAGCCCGCACACGGCGGCCCCGGCGACCAGCCACGACATCGGCAGCGCGCCGATCCCGATGCCGATCGCGACGATCGACTCCCCGAGCGCGATGATCACGATCAGCCCGAACCGCTCGGCGAAGTGCGCGGGCGAGTTCAGCCGCCAGCCCTCGGGGCCGCTGAGGTAGACGTTGAGGTAGTCGGCCAGCAGCGCGACGACCCACAGCCCCAGCTGCCACGGCCCGCTCAGCGCGGTGCTCGTGGAGAGCAGCACCACGGACGGCAGCAGGCCGATCACCATCTTGAGCAGGACCTTGCGCAACCCGGGATCGTGCCGCGCGGCGCCGAAGTAGGCGACGAGGTGCAGCAGCCGCACGAGCGCGTAACAGACGACGAACAGCACGGGCGCGTACAGCCCGCCGGGGAAGTCGACGAAGGCCTCGGGGATGGTGAGCGAGACGAGGAACATGACGGCCATGGCCCCGAACATCGCGAGCCGCGCGATCCCGTGGTCGACGTGGATGGTGGTCCCGAGCCAGGCGTAGGAGCACCAGCACCACCAGAGGACGGCGAGCATGGCGAGCCCCTGCCCGACACCCACCGGGCTCAGGTGGTCGGCCATCAGCTGGGTGGTCTGGGTGATGGCGTAGACGAAGACGAGGTCGAAGAAGAGCTCGATGGTGGAGACGCGGTGGTCCTCATCCGCGCTCACCAGGTGCAGGCGTGTCGTGGGCACGCCGAATTATGGACGAAACAAGGACAAGGAGGTCCGGTTTCGCCGTAACGCTGTGCGCGAACATGGCCGGACGTGCATAGGTCTGGGACAATGGGTGAGGGACGTGGGGAGGTGGGTCGTGCATTCCTATGCGGCCGCGCACCACAAGACGATCATGGCCGTCGACATCGCCGGCTACAACGACCCCAAGCGCACGACAGCCCACCGGTTGGTCGTCCACGAGGGGTTCTGGAAGCTCATGCGCACGGCGTTCGCCGAGGTCGGCATCCCGTGGGACGTGTTGTTCATGGAGAACACCGGCGACGGCGCGATGATCCAGCTGCCGCCGGAGGTGGCGAAGGCGGATTTGGTGGCCCAACTGCCGGACCGGATGCTGGCGGAGCTGCGCCGGTACAACGAGGTCCACGCCGACGGGGCCAAGGTGCAGTTGCGGGTCGCGCTCCACGCGGGCGAGGTGTACCAGGGCAGCCACGGCACGATCAGCGATGCGAACAGTTTCGCGTTCCGCCTTTTGGAGGAGCCGGCGGCGAAGAAGGCCCTGAAGGAGTCCGGCGCGGCGATAGTCCTGATCGTGTCGGACACGTTCTACCAGGACGTGGTGCGCGCGGATCCGGCGGCGGACGCGGGGTCCTATCGCCGGATTCCGGTGTCGGTCAAAGAAACGAAGACGGAGGCGTGGCTGCGTCTGCTCGGTGCCGTGACGAACGGCTTCCCGGTCCGCATGACCCGGCCGCCGACCCCGGCGGAGCTGACGATCCTGGTGGATGCCCTGCTCGCGATTCCGTGCGTGCGCAAAGCCGAGAGCCGCCGGTTGCTGCTGGAGATCTTCCCCCGCCGGGAAATCGCCGACGTGGTGCCGTACCACGCCGAAGACCGCCTGCACGTGATCGCGTTGGCTCGGACCTGCTTGCGTTTCACGCACGGCCTCGACGACCTCCTGGACGTGATCAAGATGGTCGAACCTGAATCACCGCAGGTCACTGCACTGGCAGAGATCGTCACAACTTTTCCGGGCGCTCACTGAGCCGGTTGTTGTCCCTTTTCTGTCAAGATTCAAGGAACATCTCGCTGGGTAGACTCACCTTTCGCGGTGCGGTCGGCGAGAGGTGGTGAGCCGTCAGGTGTCGGCGGGACTGGGGCGCCCCGAGGTGGCGATCGACGCCCACAAGGCGCTGGTTGACGTGCTTGTCGACGCCGGCTTCGCTGATGACCGGTCCGTTCGCTCATTGCTGATGGGCGAGCTTCGGCGGGCGCTGCGGCAGCCGCTGACCGTTTCGGATCAATTGGCTGCGCGCGACCAGTTGATCGAAATCGTCGCAGTTTGCAGCCGCCTGGACGAGGGGATGGAAGCGCTGGTATCAGTTCTCGAACTGATGCGCCCCGGGAGCCCGGAATGCCTCAAAGCTCGCCTGCTCGTCGCCACGCTGCCGGTGCAGGAGTTGTTTTCCGAATCGGACCTGGTCACGGTGAAGGACTGGCTAGCCGGTCTGGTGCCGCCACGGCTTCCGTCGCTGGTTCAGCGAGCCGCTCGCCACTCGTCCCAATCGCCGCCGCGCTTCGCCGACGCGTGGAGCGCCTTCTTCTACCTCACCGACCTCAACACCTCACCCGGCGAGCTGCCGCCCGCGTTGATCTTCACCGAGCTCGTCGCTGTGGGGTGCCCGGAGGCGGCTCGCCTCCGGCTCAGGGAATGGACTTCCGCCCAGGCACGCAGGCTTCAGCGCGAAGAAGCTTTACGCAACCTCCGAACCGAGATGGATCATCCGCGACCCGAACGGGAAAAGCTGCACCTGGTGATCGTGATCCGTCCGGATCAGATCGAGCCCGACCTCTACCGGGTGTGCGCGTGGCGGCAGGACGAACCCGACGTGTGGCCACCGCCGTGCGGGGACACCGTGCTCGTCCGCGGAAGTGACTTGGAGAGTCACGTCGATTCCCTCGTCGCGGCTTCGGAGGAGGCCTGGTCCGGCCGGGCAGTCGACGTGGCCCTGGAATTCGTGCTACCTCGGCCGCTGGTCAACACGCCCGTGCACCTGTGGTCCGAGGAGATCCGTTCTGGCGCGCCGCAGCCACTGCACCTGTCCTATCCGATCGTGATCCGCTCGCTGGAACGCATGTCATACCCTCGCTGGCACCGTCGCTGGCGGTTGCGCTGGTCAGCGCTCCAGGAACAGCCCGTCCTCGGGCGCGTCTACTTCTGTCAAAACAAGGACATCGAGGAGCAACACCGGCTCGACGCCATTCTCAGCGATGAGCACTGGGTGGCGATGGTGCTCACCGGATCGCCGTCGAATCAAGTGGTTCCCGGTCGGGACCAGCTGCTCTCGGCTTTGCGTGCCGGCCTCCCGGCGCTCCTCTGGCATCCGACGGCGAGCGCGAACGCCTTGCGGAAAGTGGTGTCCTGGCTGGTCGACGACGACCGGTTGGGCGACCTGCCGGCCCGGACCCAGGCCTCTCGCCAAGCGGTCTTCCGGAACCGGCAAGGCCCGGTCGATCTCGGTGTTCTCCGTGATCTCGTGATCCTGTGGGATGACCCGAGCAGACTGCTCTTCCTGGCCAACCCGTCGTCGTACTCGGCGTAGGGGGCCTGCGATGAGTGGTGTGCCGGATGCCTACGGTCTGACATCCCACGATCTCATCGATGCTCTCCAGCCGCTGGTCGAATGGGCGAATTCCCGCGGGGAGGATCCGGAGCTCGAGCTCGCGGTGGTCATCGACGACACCCCGTCGATGTCCCTGTGGCAGTCGCCGGTGGCGAGCTTCGTAGCGGCGATCGAATCCGCGAACGTCTTCCGCTCCGTCCACCAGTGGCGGCTCGAGACGACGAAGACCGGTCGGGCCGGCAGCAGTTCTACCGACAGGCTGGTGCTCCGGGACGGAGGACCGGACTCGCCGGCGCACCGCCCGGCCAAGCTCCTCGACCAGCCGAAGCGCCAGCTGGTTCTCGTGGTGACCGACGGCCTCGGCAGCCAGTGGGAGAGCGATCTGATATCGCCCGTACTCGCCGACTGGGCAATAGCCGTACCGATCGCCATCCTGCATTTGCTTCCGGCGCGGATGTGGAATCTTCACGGTCCTGAACTGCATCAGGCAGGACTGACCGCAAGCGAACCACTGGAGCCGAGCCGGCGTTATCGGCTGAAGCTCGTGGACGCGTGGGTGGACCCGTACGAGTATGACGAACTGGCAGATCTGGCCGTCCCGATTCCCGTCCTCGAATTTTCCCGACGCGGGCTGAGTTGGTGGTCGGCACTAATAGCCGACGGTGGCCACGACCTGGTCGCAAAGGTGTTTCTCGCGCATGACCAGCCGGTGCCGCTTCCCGAGTACTCGCCAGCCGGAAGTGTGAACCGGACGGCGCGCGATCGGGTGACCTACTTTCGTAGCGTGGTTTCGCCATCGACGTTCCGGCTGGCGACGCTGCTCGCAGCGGTTCCGGTCAGTGTCGGTGTGGCACGGGCGCTGCAAGAGAATCTTCTCAAGGAGAATGAGCCTGCTCGCCTGGTCGAGCTCTTCGCGAGCGGGCTGTTGGAGCCGTCGCCGCCCGGTGTGTCATGGGACGTCGCGGACTGGGACTACCCGACCGACGTTCGGACGATCTTGCTCGGGAGCGCTCGTCGCTCTGAGACCGCTGCGGCCGTGGAAGTTGCCTACCGCCACAGCGGCGCCGCCGACGCGACGCTGACGCGGCTGCGCGACGTCATTGCCGAACCGGGCAGCGCGCCTGACCTCGAATTTACGGATGTCGGCGCTGCTGAGGGCGCCTTGCAAAACGCGGTACTCAACGCGCTGTCGGGCATCGCCTATGCGGCTAAGGCTGTCGAGCTTACCGGTTACTCCAAGCTGGCCGGTTACTCTAAGATCGCCCCAATGAGAGAGGGTACGACCTACGTCGAAGAAGGTTCCCGCGGTCTGACCCAGTTGCCGGATGACGGCGCCGAGGACGACATTGGCCGGAAGAAACCACAGGTGCAGGCCAATGCGGAGACGATTCAACGGCACAAACCGAGACCTGACGGCGAAGCTCCACCGGTTTGGGGGCAGATTCCACAGCGAAACGCCAACTTCACCGGAAGGGATGAACTTCTCATCCGACTGGTTAAAAGCTTGAGCGCTGGTGCTACCGCCGTTCTACCTGCCGCGCTGCACGGAATGGGAGGAATTGGCAAAACTCAGATCGCAGTCGAGTACATTTATCGTCAGCAGCAGAAGTATGACATGATCTGGTGGGTTCAGGCAACCCGGCAGACCCAGATTCGCAAGTCGCTGACCGAGCTGGCGCAGCGACTGAAATTACCGGAAGCCGAAGACGCACTCACTGCTGTTCCTGGTGTACTTGAAGCGCTCCGAATCGGACGGCCGCACAACCGGTGGTTGCTGGTCTTCGATTCCGCGGAAGACCCGGACGAAGTGCGTCAGTTCTTTCCGCGTGGAATGCCGCCCAACGTCACGGGCCACATTCTGGTCACTTCGCGCAACCCGAGCTGGACCGGGGACGCCCGGCCACTCGAGGTGGCGGTGTTCGACCGGGCGGAAAGCAAGCAGTTGCTCAGTGTCCGTGGATCCGAGCTCGACGACGCCGCCGCCGATCGGATCTCGAGCAAGCTGGGCGACCTCCCGCTGGCGGTCGAGCAGGCAGCGGCGTGGCTGGCCGAGACGGGTATGCCGCCCGGTCAGTACTTGGAGCTCTTCGACAGCAAGGTCGCCGAGCTGCTCGACACCCCGGCGCCGCGTGATTACCAGGTCTCGGTGGCGGCCGCGTGGAACGTGTCACTCGACGAGCTGAAGGAAAAGAACCCGGCTGCCGACCAGCTGTTGCAGGTCTGCGCCTATTTCGCCCCCGAGCCGATCGCGCGCAACTTGTTCACCGTGGTGCAGCCGGTCGACGTGCCGCCGGAGCTCGCCGCTGCCCTCCACGACCCGATCCGGCTGGGTCGCGTCGTCCGCGACATCAACCGGTACGGACTCGCCAAGATCGACCACCGCACCGACACGCTGCTCCTCCATCGGCTCGTCCAGCTGGTGCTGCGCAGCCGGATGAGCGAGCAGCGCAGAGTCGAGATGCGCGGCGCGGCGCACCAGCTGCTGACCAACCTGGACCCGAACGAGCCGACGTCTCCTGGAGTGTGGCCGCGGTACCAGCAGATAGTCCCGCACATCTATGACGCCGAGCTGATCAAAGCCACTGACATCGGTGTGCGAAAGCTCGTGGTGAACCTGCTCGGCTTCCTTTACCACTGGGGAGACCACCAGGGTGCACTGGCGCTCGCTGAGGCGGCGGTCGAGGAGTGGAAGCGCGACCGGAACGAACGGCTGGCACGTGCGGAGCAGGTCCCCGAGGTGGAGCTGCTCCTGGAGTTGGAGGCGGCCGAGCGGCTGGCGTTCTTCCAGTGGGCAGTGGGCCGTTACGCGGACGCCGAAGAAACGATCAAGGAAACGCTTGACTCGTACCTGGCGGCTATAGGCCCTGATCGCGAAGAAACGCTCTACGCGCAGATCACTTACGCGCTGATCCTCAAGGCTCGCGGTGAATTCACTGCGGCGCGAGAGCTCACCAAAAGTGTTCTGGAGCAGGTCGAAGCCGACCTTGATCCGGACGACCCGACCATTCTGGCTGCCGCCCATGACAATGTCGTATCGCTATTACTGACCGGTGATTACAAAGACGCCAAAGAGCTGGCGGAGAAAACCTTCATGGCGCGAAGTCGCGTTTTTGGTCCAGACAACGTGATGACGATCGGGACTCAGGTGCTGCTGGTAATCGCACGGCGCGAACTTGGCGACTATCGATGGGCGCGGATCGAACAGGAGCAAATCGCCAAACGGGCTGAAACGTTCTACGGAAACGACCGGGTCGGAACACTGCGTCGCAAATACCAACAGTCGGTCGCCTGTCGCAAGGACGGTGACCATGTACGCGCCCGCTCGTTGTCGTCCGATGCCAACAAGCGCTTCGAGGCGAGGTACGGCGACCGGCATCCGAACGCTCTCGCTTGTGCTTTGGGGCACTCTATCGACCTGCGGCACGCGCAGTTGCTCGACCAAGCCAAGGACCTGGGCGAGAAAGTGCTGGCTCGCTATAAAGAGAGCTTGGGTGAGAAGCATCCGCACACGCTTTCGGCCGCCGTCGATCTGGGTGTCACTCTGCGTCTCAGAAACTCCCCGGCCGACGCACTCAAAATAGACGAGCCTTCGCTGGAATTGTTGCGTGAATGTCTGGGTTCGGACCACCCGCACACGATCGTGTGCGGGATCAATGTTGCCAGTGACCTGTTCGCGCTCGATCGGGTCGGAGAGGCTGCCAGCCGGGACGCCGAACTCGTCGGGCTGGCCAGTCGTGTGCTGGGGCGAAACCACCCCACCACGTTGGCGGTGCGGCTCAACTACTCGTTGGACCTCCGTGCGCTGGGGCGGGTCGAAGAAGCGGACGGCTTGTTCGTGGACGTCATGGAGGGGTACCGCCAGAAGCTGGGAGAGGCACACCCCGGCACTCTCGCGGCCGGCCGGCGAGTTCGGGCGGACTGTGATATCGACCCGATGCCGCTCTAGCGCCGGCTGGGAATGAACCGGCCGAGCCACTCGGCGATCGTCTCCGGGGAAGCGGCTGTGTCCGGCCGGAGCGCGCGGTGCACCGCCCGGACCAGCTCCGGGTGGTGCGCCAGCGCGCTGGAGGCCAGGCCCGTCGTCGATGTCGAGAGTGCGATGCCGAGCCCGGCCAGAGCTGACGCGTCGTCGGGATCGGCCGCAAGCTCGGCGCGATATCCGGCGACGGCGTCGGCCGTCTTGCCCGCGACGAGGGCCAGATCGGCCGCGGTCGCACCGGGAACCGACGGCCCGTGCACTTGGAGTGCGCTGGTACCGTCGTCGCTGAACCGCAGCCTGATCAGGTCCGTCCTGGCGTCCGGCCAGCTTCCGTCCGGAACCGGGCTCGGTGGCGGGTCCGGGGGAAGTGACCCCGTCCAGGGAATGCCGGTGCGCCACGAGTCGGCAAGGTCGGCGACGATGCCGGGGTGGGGGCGTAAGTGGCGGACACGCCACCCCGCGTGGTGATCGGCGATGGCTCGATCGGCCCACAGCAAGGAGTCGGCGGCTATCGGTTCGGCCTGCCACGGAGCCAGCTCCCCGGCGATCCCGGTCAGGAATCGTTGCCCCGCCGTTGTCATCGCGCTATCGTCTTGAATGGCTTGCAAGGTGCGCCACGTCTGCGTTCGCCACAACGCGAATTCGAATCCGGCTAACAGGTTTTCCGGTTGAGCGCGGCTGAGAGCACGCCAGAAAGCGGTGACGCCGAAGAAAGCGTAGATCCCGTGGATCACGCCGCCCAACGGACGCGGATCCGGCCGCCATGGGGCGTAGAACCTCTCTCGATCGTCATCTTCGTGAAGGCGGACCAGGTGCAACAGGCCGCCCAGCCGGATGTGCTGGAACTCGTGCACGAGTGCCGCGGCCAGCGCCGCGTGGTCTTCGGAGTAGGCGATGACCGCGCTGCCGAACGCCTCGCCGGTCGATGCACTCGGTAAGCGGAACGGGACTGCTGGAGTCGGAACGACGGACTCAAGGCCTTCCGGCAACGCTTCCGCGACCGCTGGCAGATGGGTGACAAGGAGGCGCCAAGCACCCTCCAGGGCGGTCCTCCATGATTCGACTTCCGCGGTGGTCAATCGGCTCGGCAGACGAGGCGCGTGCAGCCCCCGGTACGGATCGACGTCGTCCAAGCGCAGGGAAAGGTGTCGCTTGCAGGAGCGGAGGGTGACCGCTCGCACCGGATGCCAGCGCGGGTCCCCGCCGTCGACTGGCACTGGCGCGGCTGCGCCATCGACCTCGGCGAAGCCGTCGCGGCAGCGGACGACCGCGACCGAGAATGGTGCACCGGTGTCAAGTCGGATCACTCCCAGAGTGGGCAACGCGACATTTCCCTGCCAGGCCGGAAGCTCGATTTCGAACGACATGCCAGCACGGATTGCCGCCGCGGCTGCGATACAGTGGACGTGGCCTACGTGAACCCATAGCGGGCAGGTTCCGGGTATATTTTGCCGGAGCAGTCGGGTCGTATAGCCGACCCAGGTGCCGACGTAAGGGTGAGCGAGAATTCTTTCTACGGAATCTGCGGCGATGTGCTGTGCCTCGGCAAGCAGTTCCCAAGCCGATTCGGGGGAAGGTAGCGGCTGAAACATGGCCGGAGATTTGGTTGTTTCGTCTATCAAGGCACGCAGGAGCAACAGTCGACGACTTCGCTCCGCTGCGCGGAGCCTTCGGATCGACGCGGGGTCGCTCAGGCCCCGGGCGATTGCGTCGAAATCAGACCACGAGAGGTGATGTCTGCTTAATGTGGAGGCGTTGTCGTCTGGTTCAGGAGGCATGTTTAGTCGATCCGTTTCGCGCCGCCGCTGCTACTCTCCGTCACCGAAATGTACGAAGCTCGTTCGACCGCATGTCGTAATGCTCGCCGTAAATCGCTGCCGTCGAGAGTGCGCAGTCGCGTCAGCGACACCTCGCCGAGGTCGAGAAGCTGGGATTCGACTCCTGCTTCCCCGCCGGAGCGCGGTGCCTGCATCAGTATTCCCCTCTCGCAGAGAGAACGGACCCCGTCGGCCCGTTTACATTGTCCCGCATTCCGCGCCCTTGCGACAGGGACGCACGCGTTGGGCCGATCAGGTGAGGCCCGATACCGTGTGCAGCAACGTCGCCTACTGTACGAGGTAGTTCTGTTGCGCCCGCGACAAGTCCGCTGGCGGCTGTTGCGCGTGCAGGATCCTGTGCACGTGCGTCGCCAGTGAAGTCGTTGACTAGCTTGGCGTCCGGGCCGTCGGGCGGGATCTGCCGCCCCGCGGCATTGGTGGCGATCATCGCGAACTGGCCGGTACGGCCACCGAGCTGGTTCTTTGTCCTACTTTTGCCCCTTCCTTGCGGCTGATAGGGAAACTCACGTTTCCCGGGTTCGCACGACGGGGAGGTGGTCGTCACGTGGTGGCCGACGAGAAGTTGTACGGACCAGGGCAGGAGTACCGAGCTTGGCCGGGCACCAGAGTCGCGGTCCGCGAAGCGATCGTCAACGTCCTCGCGTCCCCCGGCCTCGCTGTCGATCCGGCCGGGCGGGCGCCGCTACTGAACCTCGCCCACGACAATCTGGGTTTCCCGCTGACCGTTCCGGAGCAGGCCGCCGGGCGGGACCACCTGATCGAGGTCGTCAACGCTTGCGCGACAGCGGACAGTGGGATGAGCGCTCGCCGGCGCGGTCCGGATGATGCGCCCGGACTCCCCGGAATCCGAGGCGATCCGCCGGCTCGTGCACCAGCCGCGCATGCACGACCTCCTCCCTGAATCGGAGTCGGTGTGGCTGCGCTCGGAGTTGTCCGGTGTCGTGGCGGTCCGGCTGGCGGCGCTGGTCCGCCGCGCGGCCGGGCAGGCCGGCCCGACGCCGGAGGTGCGGGACGCGTGGGAGGCCTTCTGCGTGCTCTCCGATCTCAACACCCCGCCGAGCGGTCTGCCCCCGTCGTTGACGTTCATCGAACTGATCGCCGCGAAATGCACCCGGGAACTCGGGGAACGGTTGCGGGAGTGGAACACCGCCCAGGCGCGGCGGCTGCAGGCCGAAGCCCGCCTGCACGAACTTCGCGCGGAGCGGGAGCAGACCGTGCTGGAAGGAACCCGCTTGCACCTGATGATCGTCGTACAGCCGGACGGGATCGACCCGGATCGGCACCTGGTTTCCCACTGGCGGCAGGAGGATCCGGCGGAGTGGCCACCCGCCCGCGGTGGCCTCGTCACGGTCGCTGTCGAGCAGCTCGAACACCACGTCGACGCGCTCGTCGTCGACGCCGAGAGGGCCTGGTCCGAGTACCGTGGCGAAGTCGCGCTCGAGTTCGTGCTTCCGCGTTCACTGTTGAACCTCCCGGTGCACCTGTGGTGCAAGGAGCACGAAACCGGTGACCCGCGGCCGCTGGTTCTCGATTACCCGATCGTCGTCCGTTCGCTGGAACGGATGCGGTCCCGTCAATGGCATCGCGCCTGGCGGATACGGTGGGAAGCGATGATGGTCGATCCCTCGGCTGAACGAGTGTATTTCTGCGGTACCGAAGATATCAGGGAACGCCACCGGCTCGACGCGATTCTGAGCGACGAGAAATGGGTGGTCATGATGCTCGATTGCGCTCCGCCGCCGCGTCCCCGGCCGGGCGCGGACGCACTCGCGGCGGGGTTGCGGTCGGGTCTTCCGGCTTTACTATGGCACCCCGATGCTTCGCTGGATCTCCTGCGAGAGGTGGTCACGTGGCTCGTCGAAAGCGGAGGGCTCGACGATCTTCCGGCGCGCGTCCAGGCTTCCCGCAGAGCGGCTTTCCGGGAAGTCACCATCCCGGTGGACCTGACCGTCGCACGCAATCTGGTGATCCTCTGGGACGACCCGGACCGGCTGGTCTTCCTCGACGGGCCGCCGCTCCCGGCCGGCTCGCGGAAGGGGAACCCGGATGAGCGAGACCGCGCATCCTGAGGGCCCACCGAGCTGGTGCATCTACCAGGGCACGGGCCGGCCACTGGGCGACATCGACTTGATGGATTTGCTGCCCCCGGCGCCGCCGTGGCGGGAGTTCGACGCAGGGCCGGCTCCGGAAGCCGGCCCGGCGCCTGAAGACGACCGCGAGACCGATCGCCGGCTCGGTGCCGCCCACCACCTCACCGCCCGCTTCGTCGACCCGCATGAGATCGAGATGGTCAACGCGGCGTTGTACCTCCGGCGGCCGCTGCTGGTGACCGGGCAACCGGGCAGCGGGAAGTCCAGCCTCGCCTACCGGATCGCGCGGGAGTTGCAGCTCGGGCGGGTGCTGCGCTGGCCGATCGGCTCCCGGACGACGGTCAAGTCAGGCCTGTACGGGTATGACGCCATCGGCCGCGCGCAGGCCGCGGCTGCCCGCTTCTCCGCGGTCGGCGACCAGGCCGGCGCGGTGGGCGAGCCGCCGATCGGCGAGTTCGTCCGGCTGGGTCCGCTGGGGACCGCGTTCTTGCCACGGCGGCTGCCGCGGGTGCTCCTCATCGACGAGCTGGACAAGTCCGAGGCGGACCTGCCCAACGACCTTCTCAGCGTCTTCGAAGACGGCGAGTTCGACATCGCCGAGCTGGTGCGGGTGCGCAGCCGCACACCGTCGGCCGAGGTGTTCACCGCGGATCCGGAGGGCACGGCCGAAATCGGTGGCGGCCGCGTGCGCTGCCACGCGTTCCCGGTCGTGATCATCACCAGCAACGGGGAGCGGGATTTCCCACCCGCCTTCCTGCGCCGGTGCCTTCGTTACGAGACCAAGGAACCCAACGTCGAGCAGCTCGCCGCGATCGTGGCCGCGCACGCCCTCGAAAGCCCGGAGACATCGCGGCTCGTCGAAGAGTTCGTCGCCCGCAGCGCGGCCGTGGGTAGTCTCCCCGCGGACAAGCTGCTCGATGCCATCTACCTGGCGACGTCCGGAGCGTACCGGCCGGACAACGACGAAACGTGGCTGCGGCTGGTCGACGCGTTGTGGCGGCAGCTGAACCCCGTGGCCCGCTGACGTGGACCGGCCGGGGAGCCAGCCACCGGATCCCGGAGTGACCTGGAGCGAGGTCGGCGACGCGTTGTGGCTGGCCGCGGCGATCAAAGACACGGGCCCCCGTTCGACACGTGAGGCCGAACCGGACGGTGACCGGGCGGTGGTCCCGGAAGGACACGACGCGTCGACCGCGCCGGCTCCCGAGCCGCCCGAACTCCCGGCTCCGGAGGTGCGGCCCCCGCACCGGCTGGTCGCGGGACTCTCGCGCGAAACTGTCGCCGTGCTCTCGGCCAGCCCGGGGACGAGCGGCACACGACCGGCATCCGCGCTGCCGGGCGCGGCGGACATCCTGCGGGCCCTCCGGACGCTCAAGCTGACCCGGCCATCGGAGCGGGAGGAGGACGCCGTCCTCGACGAGGACCTCACCGCGGAGACCGGCGTCGAGGACGGGATCTGGCTGCCGGTCACGGTTCCCGGCCGGATCCGGGCCCTCGACCTCACTGTCGTGATCGACTCGGGACCGTCGATGGCGCTGTGGCGGCAGACGATCGACGCGTTCCTCACGCTGCTCCGGCAACTCGGGGCGTTCCGATCCATCCGGGTCCGGCTCCTGAGGGCTGAACCCGATCCCGGCGGCGGCCCGTCGCGGCCCGTCATCCGGGGCGGCACGGCGGACGCGCCGCCCCGCAGACCGGCCGAGCTACCGGCTGGCACCGGCCAGGAGATCTGGGACGACGTCGTCTTCGAAATTCCGGCGCCGGTTCGTGCGGCGCTGCTGGCCGCCGGGCGTCGGTCGGAGACCGCGGAGGTCGTGGTCGCGGCGACCGACCGGTTCGGTGCCGAGTACCCGGTACTGGTGCGGCTGCGGGACGCGCTGGCAGACCCGGACCTGGCCCGGTTGTCCGACCGGGCCGCCGAGGTGGCGCCGGAGGTGCGGCTGGAACAGGCCGTCATGCGTGCGTTGTCCGGACCGTACCTGGCGCGGGCCGACCGGCTGCGCGTGCTGGAGCTCGAGCTGGCCGCGGCCGAACCGCCGGTGGCGGACGAACGTGCTCGGCCGGAAGCCGAGGAGGCGGAGCCACCACCCAGCCGACCCGGACCGGTGAGCACCGACTCGCCCGCCGTCATGGGTGAAGTACCCAGCCGCAACCCGGGCTTCGTCGGCAGGCTCGGTCTGCTCGAATCGCTGGCGCGCGAGCTGGACCGCGAATCGAGGGCCGTGCTGCACGGCATGGGCGGGTTCGGCAAGACGCAGCTGGCCCTGGAATACGTCCACCGTCACCTGCAGGACTACGACGTCGTCTGGTGGATCCGCGCCGCGCAGGAGATGCAGATCCGGGCGTCGCTGACCGAGCTGGCGCGCCAGCTGCACCTGCCCGGCGCGGACGAATCGGTCACCGCGGTGCCCGCGGTGCTCGAAGCGCTGCGGACGGGGTCGCCCTACGGCCGGTGGCTGCTCGTCTTCGATTCGGCCGGGGGACCTGAGCGGCTCGCCCCGTACTTCCCCGACGGTCCCGGCCGGATCCTGGTCACCTCCCGCGACCCGGGCTGGGCAGGCACCCTCGCCGAGCCGATCGAGGTCGGGCTGTTCGACCGGGAGGAGAGCAAGGAGCTGCTGTGCCGGCGGGACCCGGTGATCACCGACGAGCAGGCCGACGAGCTCGCGAGCAAGCTGGGGGACCTTCCGCTGGCACTCGCGCAGGCCGCGACCTGGCGCGCGGAGACGGGGATGCCGATCGAGGAGTACTTGCGGCTGTTCGACGAGAAGGTCGCGGAGATCCTCGAAGCTTCGGCGCCGGCCGAGTACGAGGTATCGATCGCAGCCGCCTGGAGCGTGTCGTTCGACCAGCTGCGGACCCTCGACCCGGCCGCGCACCAGCTGCTGCAGGTGTGCGCGTTCTTCGCGCCCGAACCCATTTCCCGCAACCTGTTCACCGGCGTGCACGGCGTCTCGATCGCCCCGGAGCTCGATCTCGCCCTGCACGATCCCATGCGGCTCGGCCGGGTGCTGCGCGACATCAACCGGTGCGGGCTGGCTCGCCTCGACCACCGGAGCGACACCCTGCTCCTGCACCGGCTCGTGCAGCTGGTGCTGCGCAACCGGATGCCGCCCGCGCAACGCGATGTCATGCGGCACGGCGCCCACATGCTGCTGGCCAAGACCGACCCGAACGCGCCGGCGTCGACCGGGGAGTGGCCGCGCTACCAGGAGATCGTTCCGCACATGTACGCGGCCGAGCTGATCGAGAGCGACGAACAGTGGGTCCGCCGGCTCGTGATCAACCTGATGAAGTTCCTCTACCACTGGGGCGACCACCACGGTGCCGCAGCGCTCGCCGGGCACGCGGTCCGACGCTGGTCCGAGCGGTCGCGGGAGCGGAACGCCGAGCGGCCCGACCCCCAGACTCTCGAAGCTTCCGAGCGGCTCGGGTTCTTCCTCTGCATGCTCGGCCGCTACGCCGAGGCGGCCGAGATCAACCAGCGGACGCTGCAGCTGTACCGGGAGATCGCCGACGAGGACTCCGAAGAGGTGCTCAACGCACAGCTTTCGGTGGCCGTGGACAAGAAGGCCGCCGGTGACTTCTTCGAGGCCAGGGACCTGAACCTGCGGACCTACGCGAAGGCCACCAAGCTGTTCGGCGTGGACGACCCGGTCACCCTCGACGCGGCTTCCGACCTCGTCGTCTCCTGGCTGCTCACCGGCGAGTACGAGAAGGCGCACCGGCTGTGCGCGGAGACCTATCGCCTTCGCCACGAGGTACTGGGCCAGGACAACGCGGCGACGATCACGACGTTGACCCTGCTGGTGATCAGCCGCCGCGAGCTGGGCGACTTCGCCTGGGCGAGGGCCGAGCAGGAGAAAGTGGTCGAGCGCGTTCGCGAGCTGTTCGGCGAGGGCACGGTCGGGGTGTTGCGGCGCAACCACTTCCTGGCCGTGGCACGGCGCAAGGACGGTGACTACCCTGCAGCACTCACGTTGTCGGGCCGCGCCCTCGAACAATTCCGGCTGAGCTACGGCGAGGGGCATCCGAACGCGATGGCGTGCGCGCTCGCGCACTCCATCGACCTGCGCCACGCGGGACGGCTGGATGAGGCACTCGAACTCGGTTTGCGGGCCCTGGAGCTCTACCGCCGCAGTCTCGGCGAACACCACCCGCACACCCTGGCTGCCGAGGTGGACCTGGCCGTCACGTTGCGGAAACGGGGAAACGCCGAAGCGGCCGCGCGACAGGACGAACGGTCCTTCGAACGGCTCCAGGAGCGGCTCGGCGAGGACCATCCGCACGCCGTCGCCTGCGCGACGAACCTGGCGAACGGCTGGTACGCGCTGGGCGAGTTCGAGCGTGCCCTCCTGTTGGACACCGAAGTGCTGATCCGGGCCCGGCGCACGCTCGGAGACCACCATCCCGGGACCCTGGCGACCCGGCTCAACCGTGCGCTCGACCTCAAGCGGCTGGGCCGGGACCTGGAGGGCCGTGCCGAACAGCTGGCGGCGGCGGCCCGGCTCCAGCGCGTGCTGCGTGACGGCCATCCGATGCTGGCCGCGGCCGAGCAAGGTATCCGGGCGGAGTGCGACATCGACCCGATGCCGTTGTAGCGGCGGACGTTCAGGCCGGCGGCCGGCCGATCCACGTAGCGAGCTCTTCGACGGAGGGTGGCGCCGACGTCTCGGTACGCAGGTCGCGATGAACCGCACGGACCAGTTCCGGGCAGTGCAGCAGGGCGTACGCGGCTTCAGCGTCCTTTTCGGACAAGGCGAGGCCGAGCCCGACCAATGCCACCGGGCTGTCGGGGTCGGCGCCGAGCGCGGCGCGGTAACCGGCGACCGCGTCGTCGACGCGCCCCTCGATGTACGCGAAGTCGGCCGGAAGGACGCCGGGCACCTGCGGCCAGAGCTGCGCCAACCGGCCGGCCCCGCGCGCTCCGAGCAGCAGACGGACGAGGTCGGCGCGAGCGTCCTCCCATAGGCCGTCCGAGACGTTGTCCAGGACCACGGATTCGGTGAGGTCGACCGCGGGCGGCCGGGAGTCGCCCGCCCGCCACGCGCTCACGAGCTCCTGCACCGTTTCGAGCGCAGGCCGAAGATGACGCACTCGCCAGCCCGAGTAGTGGTCTATGGTCAAGCTGCTGGCCCAGCGTGCCGCTTCGGCCGGCACGGGCTCGTCCTGCCAGGGTCGCACCCGCTCCGTGATCCCGTCGAGGAATCGCCGTCCCGCGTCGGTCAGCGCCGGATCGTCCCGGACCGCCTGCAGCGTCCGCCAGATTTGGCCACGCCAGTGCGCGAACTCGAACGCCGAGAGTCGGTCGTCCGGCGCCGCTGCCGAGAACGCCTTCCAGCACCACGTCACCCCGAAGAAGGCGTAGATGCCGTGCACGACCCCGCCGAGCGGGCGGGGGTCTTCGCGCCAAGGCGCGTAGAGCCGTTCCGTGCGGTCGTCGTCGTGCATCCGGACCAAGTGCTGGAGCCCGCCGAGTTCGATGTGGTGGAACTCGTGGACCAGAGCGGCGGCCAGAGTTGTCGGGTCGTCGGGCTCGGCGATCACCGCGCTGCCGAAGGCCTCCCCCGTCGACGCGCTGGGCAGCCGGAACGGGACCGCGGGCGCCGGGACGATCGAGTCGAGCCCGGCCGGCAGCGCCGCCGTGAACTCCGGCAGGTGCTCGACGATCAGGTGCCAGGCTCGGCCGAGCATGTCGCTCCAGGCTTTGAACGCCTCGGTGCTCAGCCGGTCGGGAGCGACCGGCTCGAACAGCCCGCGATACGGGTCGAGGTCGTCGATCCGCAGTTTCAGCACGGTTTTCCCGGTGCCCGGCGCGATCGTCCGGATGCCGGACCAGCCGGTCGAGTCGGTGGTCCGGTCGGCCGGCAGGGTCACCGTCGCGTGGTCGTTGGCCACCTGGACGACGCCGTGCTCACTGTGCACCCGGGCGACCGAAAACACTTCCGGGTGCGCGAGCCAGGCCAGGCCGAGGGTGGGCAGCGCGACCCTGCCCTGCCACGCCGGGACCTCGATCGCGAAGTCGACACCCGCACGGACAGCGGCGGCCGCCGCGAGGGCGTGGAGGTGCCCGACGATAATCCACGGCGGCTGCGAAGGGGTCAGGCGCTGGTGGAACATCCGGGTCGCGTAGCCGGCCCAGAACCCGGTGTAGGGATGGGCCAGCACCGTGTTCAGCGCTTCCGGGGCCGCCGTTTCCACCTGGCTCAGCAGATCCCACGCTGCTTCCGGAGAAGGCAGTGGTGTTTCCGGCGTCTTGCCCGCTTCGTCGATCAGCCAGCGCAGCAGGAGCAGCCGCCGGCTGCGTTCCACCGCCCGCAGCGCGCGCACACCGTCGGCGCCGCCTTCTCCGTGGGACAGCTGCTCGAACATCGACCAGGGTAAGGTGTGCTTGGCCGGTTCGGGAACCGGGCTGCTCGGTCTCGGCACGCGAAAACCCTTTCCCCGGGTCAATCGACCCGCTTGGCGCCGCCGCTGGAACTGGCGGTGACGGGAATGTGGGCGGTCCGCTCGACGGCGTGCCGCGATGAGCGGTTAAGCGTGGCGGAGTCGAGTGTCCGTAATGCGGACAGTGGCATGGAATCAAGATCCAGAAGTTCGGACGATATTTCCGGGTTTCCCTTGCTGCTCAGTGAATGCATGCGACGCACCCTCTCAGTGGAGCCGGTCTGGAGGGCAGAAAGTAGCGCACCACATATGCAGACTCACGTGCGGGGGTACTCATACGCGGCTACCTTGGGGAACGCCGGGAGGCACCCTGCTTTGCTCTCGCTAGAAGCCCCCGCTGTTCCGCTGACGTCACTCCAACGGGAATCCGGGCGGGTGAATGGGCGGGTTGCGTGCTTGTTTTCGTCACGCTTCGGCGGGATGTCCGGGAATTGTCACTCGTGTGGTTCGAAAGGTGCCACCGGTACCCCGAGCACGGTGTGCAGCAACGTCGTCAGCTCGGCTTCGAAGTTCGGCCGTGCGGCCAGCCGGCGGGTTCGGGCCAGGTCGTTTGCGATCGTCAGTGCCGCATGCACCGTGATCTTCGCTTCCCTCACCGGCAACGAAGGTCGCACCGCTGACAACAGCGTCACCCACTGGGCCACGTAATCCCGCTGTACCCGCAGCAGATCCGCTTTGTCGCGGTCCGGCATCGTCACGCGGTCCGCCGAAAACGACACCAGCAGTTCCGGGGTGTGCAGGATCGTGTGGACGTACGACCCCGCCAGACGGCGGAGGCCGTCCGTCTCGTCGGATGTCTGCAGTGCCCGCTCGGCCGCCAGCGCCAGGCGGTCCGCTGCTCGGTGGCCGATCGCCACCATCAAAGCCGCCTTGCTCGGGAAGTGCCGGTAGACGCTCGGGCCCGCTATGCCCGCCGCCGCGCCTATGTCCTCCATGCTCACGTCGTGGAAGCCGCGCTGGGCGAACAGCCCCGTTGCCGCCGACAGGACCTGCTCGCGGCGCGACGGTGTGCCCAGGCCCGCTAGAGGCACAGAAGCTGCTGAAGTAGGCGAAGGCAGTGTGGCGTTCAGCACACCCAGGGCCAGTTCGACGAGCAACGAGGCGAATCGGCGGCGCGCCACTGACGTGTGGTGGACCGACACGCTGCCGAACACCGACAGCGCCGCCCAGCAGAGCAGCTCGGCGTCCTCGCCGGGCAGATTGGGGCGCCGGACCTGGAGCGCCTTCGACCACGCTGCCAGCGCCAGCGTCGAGCGACGCGCGATCTCCCGCTGGTCCTCCTTCGGGAGGTGGCGCCCCTCCCACCGCCACAACGCCGCGATCTCACGGCGTTCAACAGCCTGCGTCGCAAGCCGGCCGAGGAGGGATTCCAGCTGGTCAGCAGACGGAACCGAGTCTGATAGTGCCGAAGCTGTCGCCGCCTCCAGGTCCTCGAAGCCGCTCAGGACTACGTACGCCAGGATCGCCTGTTTGTCCGCGAAGTGCCGGTACAGCGCCGGGCCCGTGACGCCCGCCGCGTCCGCTATGTCCTTGATTCCCACTCCGGGGAAGCCGCGCGCGCGGAACAGCTCCGCCGCCACCGCGGCCAGCTGGGCCTTGCGGTCGCGGGGGCGCGCACTACGTACGGAGTCGGTCATCGTGAAAGAACGATAGCGGCTAACGGCACACCCGCAACCCATTGACACCTTGGGGTTATCCGACGATATGTTAATGGCCATTAGCACTACCGGCCGGTATCATCGGCCACGGAACGACGACGTCCACCGCTCGCGAGGAGAGGTTCTGTGAGTAGCGAGGCCTACATCTACGAGGCGATCCGCACGCCTCGCGGCAAGAACAAGGGCGGTGCCCTGCACGGCACCAAGCCGGTCGACCTGGTGGTCGGCCTGATCAACGAACTCAAGGTCCGCCATCCGAACCTCGACCCCGCGGTGATCGACGACGTCGTGCTCGGCGTCGTCTCGCCGGTCGGCGAGCAGGGCGCGGTCATCGCGCGCACCGCCGCGCTGAACGCGGGTCTCCCCGACACCGTCGCCGGCGTGCAGCTCAACCGCTTCTGCGCCTCCGGCCTGGAGGCCACCAACACGGCCGCGCAGAAGGTCCGCTCCGGCTGGGACAACCTGATCATCGCCGGCGGCGTCGAATCGATGTCGCGCGTGCCGATGGGCTCCGACGGCGGCGCGCTCTTCATGGACCCGGCCACCGCGTACGACAACTACATCGTCCCGCAGGGCACCGGCGCCGACCTGATCGCGACCATCGAGGGCTTCTCCCGCGAGGACGTCGACGCGTGGGCCGTGCGCTCGCAGGACCGCGCCGAGGCGGCCTGGTCCGGCGGCTACTTCGCCAAGTCCGTCGTCCCGGTCAAGGACATCAACGGCGTGACCGTGCTGGACCACGACGAGCACCGTCGCCCCGGCTCCACCGTCGAGGGCCTCGGCAAGCTCAAGCCCGCCTTCGCCGGCATCGGCGAGCTGGGCGGCTTCGACGCCGTCGCGCTGCAGAAGTACCACTCGGTCGAGCGCATCAACCACGTCCACACCGGCGGCAACTCCTCCGGCATCGTCGACGGCGCCGCGCTGGTGCTCGTCGGCTCCGAGCAGATCGGCAAGACCTTCGGGCTGACGCCGCGCGCCCGGATCGTGGCGACCGCGTCGATCGGCTCCGAGCCGACGATCATGCTCACCGGCCCGACCCCGGCCACCGAGAAGGTCCTGAAGACCGCGGGCCTCAAGCCCGAGGACATCGACCTGTGGGAGCTCAACGAGGCGTTCGCGTCCGTCGTGCTCAAGTGGATCAAGGACCTGCACCTCGACGAGGAGAAGGTCAACGTCAACGGCGGCGCGATCGCCATGGGCCACCCGCTCGGCGCCACCGGCGCGATGCTGGTCGGCACCGTGGTCGACGAGCTCGAACGCCGCCAGGCGCGCCGCGCCCTGGTGACCCTGTGCATCGGCGGCGGCATGGGCGTCGCCACCATCATCGAGCGGGTGTGAGGACACTAATGGCTGAGAGCAAGACCATCCGCTGGGAGCAGGACGCCGACGGCATCGTCACCCTGACCCTCGACGACCCGAACCAGTCGGCGAACACGATGAACGCCGACTTCCGCGAGTCGCTCGGTGTCACCGTGGACCGCCTGGAGGCCGAGAAGGACTCCATCACCGGCGTCGTCATCACGTCCGCGAAGAAGACCTTCTTCGCCGGTGGCGACCTGAACGACCTCATCCAGGCCAAGCCGGAGAACGCGGTCGAGCTGACCGAGGGCAGCACCCTGATGAAGGGGCAGATGCGCCGCATCGAGCAGCTCGGCAAGCCGGTCGTCGCGGCGATCAACGGCGCCGCGCTCGGCGGTGGCCTCGAGATCGCGCTGGCGACGCACCACCGCATCGCCGTCGACGCCAAGGGCAGCCAGATCGGCCTGCCCGAGGTGACGCTGGGCCTGCTGCCCGGTGGCGGTGGCGTTGTCCGCACCGTCCGATTGCTGGGTATCCAGAGCGCGCTGCTGAACGTCCTGCTGCAGGGCCAGCGCCACCGCCCGCGCAAGGCGCTGGAGCTGGGCCTGGTGCACGAGGTCGTCGACACCGTCGAGGAGCTCGTCCCCGCCGCGAAGGCGTGGATCAAGGCCAACCCCGAGGGCGGCGTCCAGCCCTGGGACGTCAAGGGCTACAAGATCCCCGGCGGCACGCCGTCGAACCCGAGCTTCGCGGCCAACCTCCCGGCGTTCCCGGCGAACCTGCGCAAGCAGATCAAGGGCGCGAACATGCCGGCGCCGCGGGCGATCCTGGCCGCCGCGATCGAGGGTGCGCAGGTCGACTTCGACACCGCGATCCTCATCGAGACGCGCTACTTCATCCACCTCGCCACCGGCCAGGTCTCGAAGAACATGACGAAGGCGTTCTTCTTCGACCTGCAGACCATCAACTCGGGTGGTTCGCGGCCGGACGGCTTCGAGAAGTACACGGCCAAGAAGGTCGGCGTGCTCGGCGCGGGCATGATGGGCGCCGCGATCGCGTACGTGTCGGCGAAGGCCGGCATCGACGTCGTCCTCAAGGATGTCTCGCTCGAGGCGGCCGAGAAGGGCAAGGGCTACGCGGCCAAGCTCGAGCAGAAGGCGCTTTCGCGCGGCAAGACCACGCAGGAGAAGTCCGACGCGCTGCTGGCGAAGATCAAGCCGACCGGTGACCCGGCCGACTTCGCGGGCGTCGACTTCGTCATCGAGGCCGTGTTCGAGAGCGTCGAGCTGAAGCACAAGGTGTTCGGCGAGATCGAGAGCGTCGTCAACGCGGACGCGGTGCTGGGTTCCAACACCTCGACGCTGCCGATCACCACGCTCGCCGAGGGCGTGCAGCGGACCGAGGACTTCATCGGGATCCACTTCTTCTCGCCGGTGGACAAGATGCCGCTGGTCGAGATCATCTGCGGCGAGAAGACGTCGCCGGCGACGCTGGCGAAGGTCTTCGACTACACGCTGCAGATCAAGAAGACCCCGATCGTCGTCAACGACAGCCGCGGCTTCTTCACCTCGCGCGTGATCGGCACGTTCATCAACGAGGCCGTCGCCGCGCTGGGCGAGGGTGTCGAGCCGGCGTCGATCGAGCAGGCGGGTTCGCAGGCCGGCTACCCGGCGCCGCCGCTGCAGCTGATGGACGAGCTGACGCTGACCCTGCCGCGCAAGATCCGCAAGGAGACCCGCGAGGCGATCGAGGCCGCCGGTGGCACGTGGAAGGCGCACGCGTCGGAAGGCGTCATCGACCGGATGGTCGACGAGTTCGACCGCAAGGGCCGCTCGACCGGCGCGGGCTTCTACGAGTACGACTCCGAGGGGAAGCGCGCCGGTCTGTGGCCGGGCCTGCGCGACGCGTTCAAGTCCGGCTCGGTGGAGGTGCCGTTCGAAGACCTCAAGGAGCGGATGCTGTTCGCCGAGGCGCTCGAGACGGTCAAGTGCTTCGACGAGGGCGTGCTGACGTCGATCGCGGACGCCAACATCGGCTCGATCTTCGGCATCGGCTTCCCGGCGTGGACGGGTGGTGTCATCCAGTACATCAACCAGTACGAGGGTGGCCTGCAGGGCTTCGTCGACCGGTCGCGTGAGCTGGCCGCCCGGTACGGCGACCACTTCGAGCCGCCGGCGTCGCTCGTGGAGAAGGCCGCCAAGGGCGAGATCTACGAGTAGAGGCTGACCGTCGAAGGCCGTCACTTCGGTGGCGGCCTTCGACGTGTCCGCCTGTTTGTCCGCTCCTGTTCGCCCGGAAGCCACTTAACGCGGGTTAACCTCCGCCCATGCGCCGTCCCGTCACGGTGGCCCTCGCCGCCGCCCTGCTCGCCTCGACGTTGACAACGATGTCGGCCGCCGCCGACCTCAGCCCCGCCGACTTCGTCGACCCACTGATCGGCTCCGCCGGGGACGGCAACACCTACCCCGGGGCCACCGCGCCGTTCGGGATGCTCGCCTGGAGCCCCACCAGCACCCGCGGCGATCAGACGTCGACCGGCGCCGCCAACGGCTACCAGTACGACACCACCCGGATCCGCGGCTTCGCGTTAACGCACGTTAACGGCGCCGGCTGCAACCCCGGCGCCGCGGGAGACGTGCCGATCCTGCCCTTCGCCGGCGACGTCACCTCCTCGCCGACCGCCGACACCACCGACGCGATCTACGCGAGCGACTTCAGCCACGCGGACGAGGCGGCAACACCGGGACGGTACCGTCTCGGCCTGGCCAACGCCGTCACGACCGACGTCGCGGCCACCGAACGGACCGCGATCGGCACCATGCGGTACCCGGCGGGCAAGCCCGCCAGCCTGCTCTTCCGCACCTCGAACTCCCTCAACGGCAGCGAGGACGCCGAGACCCACATCGACGCGGCGAACCGCGAGGTCACCGGCTCGGTCCTCACCGGTGCCTTCTGCGGCCGCCGCGCGAACGGCGGCGTCAACAACCGCAAGTCCTACTACCGCCTGTACTTCACCGCGCGGTTCGACCAGCCCGTCACCGGCACCGGGACGTGGAAGGACGCGACACTGCAGCCCGGCGGCACCGACCAGACCGGCGGCGAGGGCTACGCGACCGGCAAGGACCGCGCCGGCCGCGGTTCCGGCGGCTACGTCACCTTCGCGCCCGGCAGCAAGGTCACCGTGCGGATCGCGATCTCCTACGTCTCCCTCGAAGGCGCCGAGCGCAACCTCCGGGCCGAGCAGTCCGCCAAGTCCACTGTGGACACGGTCGGGGAGCGAACCAAGGAGGCCTGGAACACCGAGCTGAACCGCGTCGACATCCAGGGCGGCACGGCCGCCCGGCGCATCGTCTTCACCACCGCGCTCTACCACAGCCTGCAGCAGCCCAACCTCGTCAGCGACGTCGACGGCCAGTACCTCGGGATGGACCAGAAGCCCCATCGCGTCGAACGGGGACAGGACGCGCAGTACTCCAACTTTTCCGGCTGGGACCAGTACCGCGCGCAGATCCAGCTGCTCGCGCTGCTCGAACCCCGCGTCGCCGGGAACTTCGCGCAGTCGCTCTACAACTACGCGAAGCAGAACGACGGCGTCTGGGACCGCTGGGTGCACGTCAACGGCGCGACGCACGTCATGACCGGCGACCCGTCGGCGGCGACGCTCGCGACCTTCTACGCCATGGGCGTCCGCAACTTCGACTACCGCGGCGCGTTCGACTCGCTGTACCAGCAGGCGACGGTCCCGCGGCCCGAAGGACTGCAGGACGCCGGCTGCCCCGGCCAGTGCGTCGGCCAGCGGCCGAACCTCGCGCAGTACCTGACGTCCCACTACGCGCCGAACGACGTCTGCCACTGCTGGGGCGGCGCCGCCGAGACGCTCGAAGACGCGGTCGCCGACTCGGCAATCGGACATTTCGCAGAGCAGCTCGGCCGTGCTCGCGAGGCCGCGGAACTGCGCGTCCGGGGGGCTTACTGGGCGAACGTATTCAACCCGGAGACCGGCTACGCGCAGGCCCGCAACGTCGACGGCAGCTGGGTGACGCCGTTCGACCCGGCGAGTGACCGCGGCTTCGCGCAGGGCAGCGCGGCCGCCTACACCTGGATGGTCCCGCAGGACGTCTCCGGGCTCGCCGACGCGATGGGCGGCAAGACGACCGCCGTCGCCCGGCTCGACGGCTTCTTCCACGACGCCAACGGGAACTGGCAGCTCAAGGGCGGCGGACCGCTCAAGTACGACCCGACCAACGAGCCCGACATCCACGCGCCGTGGCTGTACGACGAGCTCGGGCAGCCGTGGAAGACGCAGGAAACCGTGCGGCAGCTGGTGAACTCCGTCTACACGACCGGGCCGTCCGGGCTGCCCGGCAACGACGACCTCGGCACGATGTCCGCCTGGTACGTCTTCGCCGCGCTCGGGATCTATCCGCGGACGCCCGGCTCCGGCGAGCTGCTGCTGTCGAGCCCGTTGTTCCCGGCGGCGGTGGTCCGGCCGGCGGGCGGCGCGCCGATCCGGATCACGACGTCGGGCAGCGGCAAGTACGTCCAGGACGTCCGCCGTGGCGGAAAGCCGTGGCGCGACTGGAAGGTCGACGCCTCGTTCCTGCGCGGCGGAAGCCTGGACTTCCGGCTGTCCGAGACGCCGACGACGTGGGGGAGCTGAGCACCCGGTCGACTGCGGCCTGCCCTGGCGGAAGTCGACGACACGGGTGACGGGCTCGTGCCCGCCGGCGTGCCCGAATCCCCTTTCATGGAGGGGTTTCCCGAGACCGGGACGAGCCGCCGGACCGGTTGTGCGGACCGGCCCGGCAGCTCGCGGACACCGTTGCGCGGCTAGGGCTCCAGCGAGAGGTGCGGCAGGCGGCGGTCCAGCCACCGCGGCAGCCACCACGCGCGTTCCCCGAGCAGCCGCATGATCGCCGGGACGAGCAGGCAGCGGATCACCAGCGCGTCCAGCAGCACCGCGACCGCCAGGCCGAGCCCGAACTGCGCCAGCATCCGGGACGGGTCGAGCAGGAACGCGCCGAACACCAGCACCATGATCGCGCCGGCCGCGGTGATCACACCGCCGGTCGACGCGAGGCCTTCGCGCACCGCGAGCCGCGCGTCGCCGGTGCGCCGCCACTCCTCGTGCATGCGCGACACCAGGAACACCTCGTAGTCCATCGACAGCCCGAACACGATCGCGAAGATCATCACCGGCACGAACGCCTCGATCGGCCCGGGCTGCGCGCCGAGCCAGCCGTCGCCGAACACCAGCGTCATGACGCCGAGCGACGCGCCGATGCTCAGCAGGTTCAGCAGCGCCGCCTTGAGCGGGATGAGGATCGACCGGAAGACGACCATCAGCAGCAGCGCGGACAGCCCGACGACGACCAGCACGAACAGCGGCAGCCGGTCGGCGACGGCGTCGGCGAAGTCCGTCGCGGCCGCGACCGAGCCGCCGACCAGGTGGTGGCCGGGCAGGGCCGGCAGGACGTCGGTCCGCAGGCGCGTCACCAGCTCGGCCGTCGCCGCGTCCTGCGGTGACGTCGTCGGGAAGACGAGGACGGTCCGGTTAACCGGCGTTAACGCACGCGCGACTCCGGGCGTCGACGCCAGCTTCTGCTGCAGCGCGACGGGATCGCCGTCTTCGGTGACGATCGCGAGCGGGCCGCTGAAGCCTGGCCCGAAGCCCTCGGCCAGCAGGTCGTACGCCTGCCGCGTCGTCGAGCCGGCCGGGTCGGTGCTTGCGTCGGCGAAGCCGAGCCGCATCCCCGCGGCCGGGATGGACAGTCCGACGAGCATGAGCAGGCCGATCGCGAGCGGTGCCAGCGGACGTCGCTGGACGCCGTCGGCGAGCCTTCGCCACACCCGGCCGTGGTCGCGCTTCGCGGCGTGTTCGCGGATGCCGCGTTCGAGCCGCTTGCCGAACAGCGACAGCAGCGCGGGCAGGAGCGTGACCGACGCGAGCATGGTCATCAGGACGGTGAGCGCGACGGCCAGCGCCACCCCGCGCAGCCCGCCGAGCCCGAGCGCGAGCAGCCCGAGCAACGCGATGATCACCGTCGTCCCGGCGAACAGCACCGAGCGGCCGGCGGTGTCGAGCGCCCGCCGGGCGGCCGCGTCGCGGTCGTGCCCCGCCAGGATCTCGCTCCGGTAGCGGGAGAAGATCAGCAGCGCGTAGTCGACGCCGACGCCGAACCCGACCAGCATCATCAGCGGCGAGGTGTAGCTCGCGATGTCGACGTAGTGCGAGACGACCGTGATCACGCCCAGGGTGCCGCCGACGGCGAACACCGCGGTGATCACCGGCAACCCGGCCGCGAGCAGCGAGCGGAACAGGAACACGAGGATGACCAGCGCGGCCAGCAGCCCGACGCCTTCCGCGGGCCCGCCGCCTCCCGCGATCCGCTCGACGGGATCGCCGGCCAGAGCGACTTCCACCGGTCCGGCCTGCTTGGCGGTGTCGGCGAACTTCACGATGTCGTCGTACGGGAGGTCGGTCGAGGCCGCGTCGAAGGTGACGGTGGCGTAGCCGATCCGGCCGTCGGGCGACAGCGTCTCGAACGGCCCGGTCACCGACCGCACGTGCGGCTGCAATCGGACATTTCCCAGAGTGTTTTCGACCGCGGCACGCTGGGTCGCGAGCCCGTTGTCCTCCTTGAAGACGATCTGCGCGGTCGCGCCGGACTGCGCGGTGTTCTTCAGGAGGTCGACGACCTGCTGTGACTCGGTGCCGGGCAGCGAGTTGTCGTCGTGGAACGCGCTGCCGGTGAGGCGGGAGGTGAACGTGACGCCGATGAGGACCAGCGCCCAGAGTGCGACGGCGAGCCACCGGTGGCGCTGCGCCCAGCCGGCCACTCGGGCCGGCCTTCCCCCGGTGGGGCGAGTGATGGTGTCCATGGGGGACAAGGATTCGCCGCGAGGGCACTGCTCCGCGTCGAGCAGCGGAGGACACTTGACGTGCTCCCGGCGGTGTCCCTTAAGGCACTTCCCGTACCCCTGCGGGAGTACGGCTAAGGGGTGAGCCACCTCGGCGTCACGGCGCCGGACTCGTAGGCGAGGACGACGAGCTGCGCGCGGTCGCGCATGCCGGTCTTCGTCATGATGCGGCTGACGTGCGTCTTCGCCGTCGCCGGGCTGAGCGTGAGCTCGCGCGCGATCTCGTCGTTCGACAGCCCGGCCGCGACCAGGGAAAGCACCTCGCGCTCGCGGTCGGTGAGCCGGTCGAGCGCCGGAGCCGGCGACGGGCGCGTGACGCGCGCGGCGAACTCCGAGATCAGCCGCCGGGTGATCGATGGCGCGAGCAGCGCGTCACCGCGGGCGACCACGCGCACGGCGTGGATCAGCTCTTCGGGCTCGGTGTCCTTGACCAGGAACCCGCTCGCGCCCGCGCGCAGGGCGCCGTAGACGTCTTCGTCGAGGTCGAACGTTGTAAGAATGACGACCTTACTGTGTACGGCAGGGTCTTCGAGCAGGTGCCGCGTCGCGGCGAGACCGTCGAGCACCGGCATCCGGATGTCCATCAGCACGACGTCCGGGCGGTGGTCGTGCGCGGCTTGCAGGGCTTCGCGGCCGTCGGCGGCTTCGGCGACGACGTCGATGTCTGCCTCGCCGTCCAAAATGGACCGGAAACCGGCGCGGACCAGCCGCTGGTCGTCGACGAGCAGGACTCGGATCATCGGCTCATCATCGCACCGGCAATCGGGCACGCACCCGGTAGCCGCCGCCTTCGCGCGGGGCCGCGGTCAGTTCGCCGCCGAGCGCCCGGGCGCGTTCGGCCATGCCGCGGATCCCGGTGCCCGGCGGGGCGTCGCCGCCGCGCCCGTCGTCGTCGACCTGCACGGACAGCGCGTCGGCGCCGTAGCCGAGCCGGACGACGACGGTTTTCGCGCCGGCGTGTCTGGCGACGTTCGTCAGCGCCTCCTGCACCACGCGGAACGCGGCGTGCTCGACGTCCGGCGGCAGGTCCCGGGCGACGCCGTCGATCTCGGTGCGCACGGTCAGCCCGGAGGCGCCGACGGATTCGGCCAGTTCGGCCACCCGCGAGAGGCTCGGCTCGGCCTGGCGGAGCATGCCGAGCGTCGCGCGCAACTCCTGGAGTGCGGTCTTGCTGGCGTCCTTGATGGTGCCGAGGGCTTCCTCGGCCTGCGCGGGATCACGCCGGTGCAGTGCGGCGCCCGCCTGGACGTTGATCAGTGAGAGGTGGTGACCGAGGACGTCGTGCAGCTCGCGTGCGATGCGCAGGCGTTCGTCGGTGGCGCGCGCCCGGGCTTCGGCCTCCTTGGTGCGTTCGGCCTCGGCGCGGTAGTGCGCGACGGCGCCTCCGGCGACGAGCGCGACGAACCAGCCGGTCATCAGGAAGAACGCGAAGTTGTCGACGTGCCGCCCGGTCCGCGAGCTGATCTCCCCGGCGGCGACGCCCGCCATCGCGGCGACGGCGAGCAGCGCGGCCCCGCGGATCCGCCCGGCCGCGGCGGCGTTGTAGAGGGTGTAGGCGAAGGCCAGCAGGACGAGGCCGTCGGGATCGGTGAGCGGGTAGTAGAGGGCGCAGCAAACGAGCGTTAACCCGGCGATGCCCAGCGGGTATTTCCGCCGGAAGAAGACGGCAGCGCAGGCGAGGGCGGTGAGCACCCAGCCGATCGCGGCGTGGTTCGCGGGCTTGGCGCCGTCGTTCAGGACGGCGAACAGCGACCCGACGAGCACCGCGACGGTGACCGCGAGTTCGGGTAGGTAACGCCGCATGCGCCCGAGTCTAAGCGGCGTAACAAACGCTCCGAGGTCAGCGACTAGGCGGCATTGGTTCGTGCTGCTAAGGAGTCGTCGTGAACAAGAAACTGGGGTGGATCCTGGCCGCGGGCCTGCTGGTCGCGGGCTGTGGTGCCGGTGCGGTACCGCCGAAGGACGCCGGGAGCGTCGGCGTTCTCGAGACTCCGACGTCGACGTATTCGACGCCGGCCTATTCCGTTCCGGTCACGACCGAAACGCCCGTCACCACTTCCGCGGCGCCGGTGGTCACCACCGCGCCGACCACGCCGCAGGCCGTCGCGCCGAAGGCGACCGCGGCCAAGCCCAAGGCCGTACCGAAGACCACCGCGCAGGCCGCGCCGAAACCGGCCCAGTGCGGCGCGGACTACTACGTGAACTCGAGTGGCAACTGCGTCCACCGGCCCAGCGACAACCCGTCGGGCGCCACCGCGCTCTGCAAGGACGGCACCTACAGCTACAGCCAACACCGCTCCGGCACCTGCTCCGGCCACGGAGGCGTCCGCACCTGGCTGTGACGAATCACCAATCCGACCGAAACCAGCCACCCGGTGGGTACAGTGCATGAAGTTGCATGATGCGTACTAATTACACACCGGGGGTGTGCTGGTGTCCCATCCCGGACGGTCCGCTCGCGCGATCGTCGTGGTGCTCGCCTCCTGCGGGCTGGTCGCGTCGTTCATGCAGACGCTGGTCGTGCCGCTCATCCCGGTGTTCCCGCGGCTGCTGAACGCTTCGGCGGCCGACGCGTCCTGGGTCGTCACCGTGACGCTGCTCGCGGCGGCCGTCATCACCCCGGTCAGCGGCCGGCTCGGCGACCTCTACGGCAAGCGGCGGATGATCCTCGTCAGCCTCGCGCTGCTCATCGCCGGTTCGGTCGTCTCCGCGACGACGAGCGCGCTCGCGTTCCAGATCCTCGGCCGCGGGCTGCAGGGCTGCGCGATGGGCGTCATCCCGCTCGGCATCAGCATCATGCGCGACGAGCTCCCGCCCGAACGCGTCGGCGGCGCGATCTCGCTGATGAGCGCGACGCTCGGGGTGGGCGGCGCGATCGGGCTGCCGGTCGCGGCCGTCGTCGCCGAGAACGCCGACTGGCACGTGCTGTTCTGGATGGCCGCCGCGCTCGGGCTCTTCTTCGCGCTGTTGATCCTCAAGTTCGTGCCGGAGTCGCCGCTGCGCACGCCCGCGCCGTTCGACTTCTTCGGCGCGATCGGGCTGGCCGCCGGCCTGGTCTGCCTGCTGCTGCCGGTGGTCAAGGGGGCCACGTGGGGCTGGACCAGCACGCCGACGCTGGGGTTCGCGGCGGCGGCCGTCGTCGTCCTGGGCGGCTGGGGCACCTACCAGCTGCGGCGGCGCGACCCGCTGGTCGACCTGCGCGTCTCCGCCCGGCGCCCGGTGCTGTTCACGAACCTGGCGTCGATCATGGTCGGGTTCTCGATGTACGCCATGGCGCTGTCGTTCCCGCAGCTGCTGCAGGCGTCGGCGTCGACCGGGTACGGGCTGGGCCAGACGATGGTGGAGTCCGGGCTGTCCCTCGCACCGAACGGCCTGGTGATGATGTTGCTCTCGCCGGTGTCGGCGCGGCTCATCACCCGCTTCGGCCCGCGCCCGACGCTGATGAGCGGCGCGGGCGTGATCGCCGTCGGGTACCTGTTCGCGATCGTGCTGATGGACAACGCGGCCGAGCTGATCACGGCGTCGGTGATCATCGGCGCCGGCGTCGGGATCGCGTACGCGGCGATGCCGGCGTCGATCATGGGCTCGGTGCCCGTCACCGAAACGGCGTCCGCGAACGGCCTGAACTCCCTGATGCGGTCGGTCGGCACGGCGATTTCGAGCGCGGTGATGGCGGCGATGCTGGCCCAGCTGACGATCACCGTCGGCGGTCTGAGCGTGCCGTCGCTGTTCGGCTTCCGGGCGACGTTCGCGGTGGCGGCGTTCGCGGCGCTGGCGGGAGTGCTGCTGGCCGGGCTGGTGCCGAAGACGCGGGTGGCGCCGGAACTGGTCGGCGTCGCTTAGTTCTTGCGCGCCACCAGGGCCAGGCCGCCGCACTCGGCCGGGTTCGCCGGGACGTCCGCCGGGTCGTCCGGCCGCCACTGCGGGATGAAGACGATGCCCGGATCGAGGATTTCGAAGCCGTCCACGAGCGCGTGCAGCTCGTCGGCCGTGCGGGGCGTCACCGGGTTGGCGCTCTTCTGGTACATCGCGACGGCGCGGGCGGTGCCGTCGCTCTGCTGCTCCGGGGTCGCCGACGACATCGCCAGGTAGCTGCCGGGCGCGAGCGCGTCGCGGTAGGCGGCGATGAGCCGGGCCGGGTCGCGCTCGTCCGGGATGAAGTGCACGAACAGCGCCATCACGACCATCACCGGCTGGTCGAGGTCGAGCATCATCTCGGTGGTCTCGTGCTCGAGGACGTCGTCCGGGAACTCGGCGTCGGCGTGCACCATCACCGCGTTCTCGTTGTCCTCGAGCACGATCTCGCTGTGCGCGACGGCGACCGGCTCGTTGTCGACGTAGACGACGCGCGCGGTCGGGTCGATCGCGTGCGCGACCTCGTGGACGTGCCCGACGGTCGGCATGCCCGAGCCGATGTCGAGGAACTGCCGGATGCCCTGGTCCATCCCGAACCGGATGGCCCGGCGCAGCCACTGCCGGTTCAGCTGCGCGCGCTCCCGCGCGTTCGGCTGCGCGGCCAGCACCTGGTCGGCGAACATCCGGTCGACGGCGTAGTTGAGCCGGCCGCCGAGGATGTAGTCGTACACGCGCGCGGGGTTCGGCTTGTCGAGGTCGATGCCGCGACGCGCGTACTCGTCTTCACTCATGGCCGCTCCAAGATCCGGTGTGACGGCGAGGATAGCCGACGTGAGACATCTTCAGTTCTTGCGCGCCACCAGGGCGAGCTGACTCGCCAGCTCCGGGTGCTCGCCGACGTCGGCGGGGTCGTCCGGCCGCCACTCCGGCGTGAACACGATCCCCGGCGCCACGAGCTCGAAACCGTCGAGCAACGCCCTCAGCTCATCCTTCGAGCGGGCGACCACGTTCGTCCCGCTCTTCTGGTACATCTCCGCCGCGCGGCGGACCTCTTCGCCCTGGCCCTCGAACGTGCCGGACGACAGCGCGAGGTAGCTGCCCGGCGCGAGCGCGTCGCGGTAGGCGGCGATCAGCCCGGCCGGGTCGCGCTCGTCCGGGATGAAGTGCACGAACGCGGCCATGATCAGCATGACCGGCTGGTCGAAGTCCAGCAGCATCTCGGTGGTCTCGTGCTCGAGGACGTCCGCCGGGACCTCGGCGTCCGCCTGCACCATCTCGGCGTTCTCGTTGTCCTTCAGCACGATCTCGCTGTGCGCGACGGCGACCGGCTCGTTGTCCACGTACACCACGCGCGACGCGGGGTCGATCGCCTGGACGACCTCGTGCACGTGCCCCACGGTCGGCATGCCGGAGCCGATGTCCAGGAACTGGCGGATGCCCTGCTCGGCGCCGAAGCGGACCGCCCGGCGCAGCCAGCGCCGGTTCATCAGGGCCAGCTCCTTGGACTCCGGCCGCACCGCCAGGATCCGCTCGGCGAACATCCGGTCGATGGCGTAGTTGAGCTTGCCGCCGATCAGGTAGTCGTACACGCGTGCCGCGTTCGGCTTGTCGAAGTCGATCCCGCGCGGGGCGTGGTCGTCGGTCATCGGCGCTAGACCTTGCGGGCGACCAGGGCGAGCCCGCCCGACTGCTCCGGCGGGTCCTCGAGCGGCCCGTCCGGTCGCCACTCGGGCGTGAACACGACCCCGGGCGGCAGAATCTCGAAGCCCTTCACCAGCGCTCGCAGCTCGTCGGGGGAGCGCAGCGTCAGGGGCGTGCCGCTCTTCTCGTACAGCGACACCGAACGCTGCGACTCCTCGCCCTGCCCCTCCCACGTGCCGGACGACAGCGCGAGGTAGCTACCCGGCGCGAGGACGTCGCGGTAGGCGGCGATCAGGCCGGCCGGGTCGCGCTCGTCCGGGATGAAGTGCACGAACGCCGCCATGATGACCATCACCGGCCGGCTGAAGTCGAGCATCGCCTCGGTGGTCGGGTGCTCCAGCACCTCGTCCGGGTACTCGGCGTCGGCCTGGACCATCGCCGCGTTGACGTTGCCCTCCAGCACGATCTCGCTGTGCGCGACCGCGATGGGCTCGTTGTCGACGTAGACGACCTGGGACGTCGGGTCGATCGCCTGGACGACCTCGTGCACGTGCCCGACCGTCGGCATCCCCGAGCCGATGTCGAGGAACTGCCGGACGCCCTGCTCCGCCGCGAACCGCGCCGCGCGACGCAGCCACGCCCGGTTGACCACCGCCATGTGCCGCGCGTTCGGGAGCACGCCCAGGATCTGGTCGGCGAACATCCGGTCGACGGCGTAGTTCAGCTCGCCGCCGATCATGTAGTCGTACACGCGCGCCGCGTTCGGTCTTTCGAGGTCGATGCCCCGCTTCGCGTGTTCGTCTTCGCTCATCCGCCGCTCCCGGGGCTCAGGTGTGACGGCGAGGATAGCGGGGTCAGAGCAGCGGCGGCACCGCCGCGTCGATGAGGTGCGGTCCCGGTTCCGCGAAGGCGCGCTGCAGTTGCTCGGCGAGCTCTTCGGCGGTCGTCGCGCGCGTCGCCGGCACGCCCATGCCCTCCGCGATCTTCACGAAATCCATGTCCGGCCGCGACAGGTCGAGCAGGTCGTTCGCCTTCGGGCCGCCCGACGCCGCGCCGACGCGCTGCAGCTCCATCCGCAAGATCGCGTACGCGCGGTTGTTGAGCAGCACCGTCGTGACGTTCAGGTTCTCCCGCGCCTGCGTCCACAGCGCGGAGATCGTGTAGAGCGCGCTGCCGTCCGATTGCAGGTTCAGGACGGGGCGGTCCCGTCCCGCCACCGCCGCGCCGGTGGCCACCGGCATGCCGTAACCGATCGCGCCGCCGGTGAGCGTCAGCACGTCGTGCCGCGGCGCGCCCGCCGTCGCCGTCGGGAGCAGCAGGCCGGACGTGTTGGCCTCGTCGGCGATGATCGCGTTCTCCGGCAGCAGCGCGCCGATGACGTCGACCCAGTTCTGCGGGGTCAGCGGACCGCTCGGCAGCGCGGGCCGGGACGCCGGCGCCAGCACGGGTTCGGTGTCGGCGGCGACGAGGGCGGCGACCTCGTTCAGCGCGCGCGTGACGTCCTGGCCGACCGCCGCGAGGTTGTGCACCTGGGCGCCGTCCGGCACCAGGTCGCTCGGCTTGCCCGGGTAGGCGAAGAACGACACGGGCGCCTTCGTGCCCGCGACGACGAGGTGCTTGACCCCGTCGAGCTGGTAGGTGACCTGCTCGGCGAGGTAGCCGAGCCGTTCGATCGCCGGCAGCCCGGCGCCACGCTCGAGACGGGACGGGAACGTCTCGACGAAAACCTTCGCGCCGGTCGCGGCGCCGATCCGGCTCGCCGCGCGCAGTCCTTCTTCGCGGCACGCGGCCCCGCCGATGAGCAGCGCCACCGATTCGCCGGTGCCGAACACCGCGGCGACGTCCTCGACGGTGGTCGCGTCGACGGCCTGCGGCACGCGCGGCGGGACCGGCGCGCACGTCTCGCCGCCTTCGCCCCACGAAGCGTCGGCGGGCAGGATCAGCGTCGCGACGCGGCCGGGCGCGTCCTGCGACGCGGCGACCGCGGCGGCGGCGTCCGCCCCGACGTCCTTGGTGTGTTCAGAGCGGCGCACCCAGCCTTCCAGCGAGCCCGCGATGGCCTCGATGTCCGACTCCAGCGGCGCGTCGTACTGCTTGTGGTAGGTCGCGTGGTCGCCGACGACGTTGACGATCGGCGTGTGCGCGCGCCGCGCGTTGTGCAGGTTCGCCAGGCCGTTGCCGAGGCCCGGGCCGAGGTGCAGCAGCGTCGCGGCGGGCTTGTCCGCGATGCGCGCGTACCCGTCGGCGGCGCCGGTGACGACGCCTTCGAACAGCGCGAGCACACCCCGCATCTCGGGCACGGTGTCGAGCGCCGCGACGAAGTGCATCTCCGACGTGCCGGGGTTGGCGAAGCACACCTCGACACCGGCGTCGACCAGCGTGCGGATCAGGGACTGGGCGCCGTTCAGCTCGCTCATGCGGTTCCTTCGGGGAAGAGAACGCCGGGGTTGAGGATCCCGGCGGGGTCGAAGCTCTGCTTGATCCGGCGCATCAGCTCGATCTTCGCCGGGTCTTCGAGTGCCTGGTGGTAGCCCGCCTTCGTGCGGCCGAGGCCGTGCTCGCCGGAGATCGCGCCGCCCAGCTCCATGGCGTACGCGAAGATGTCTGTTAACAGTCGTTTACGCTTGTCGGCGTCCTTGCAGAAGATCCCGAAGTGGACGTTGCCGTCGCCGGCGTGGCCGCAGCCGAGCGCGCCGCCGCCCGCGGCCATCGCGAGCTTGCGCGCCTCGGCGATGAACTCCGGCATCGCGGTCCGCGGCACGACGACGTCGATGATGTCGTCGGCGCCGGCCGCCTTCGCCGTCCAGAAGGCCTTCTCGCGCGCTTCGATCAGCTTGCGTGCGGCGGGGCCTTCGAGGACGTAGACGTCGGTCGCGCCGAGTTCGCCGAGCAGCTCGCCGACCGTCTCGACGTCCTCGTGCAGCCGTCCGCTCTCGCGGTTCTCCAGCGCGACCACGAGGTAGGCCTCGCTGGTCTCGCGGATCTTGTCCGGGACGCCGAGCTCGAGCTTCTCGTTGTAGACGATGGCGGCCATCGTCAGGTTGTCGATGTACTCGAGGATGTGCGGCGCGAGCCCGCTGGAGAGGATCGCCGGCACGGCGGCCATCACCTGGGCGAGGTCGCCGAACGGGGCGAGCACCGTGGCGCCGTGGGGCAGCCGCGGGTGCAGCTTGACGGTGATCTCGGTGGCCAGCGCGAGAGTGCCTTCGGAGCCGATGATCAGCTGCGTGAGGTCGTAGCCGGTGGAGATCTTCGACGTCTTGCCGCCGGTGCGGAGGATTTCGCCGGTCGGCAGGACGGCCTGCAGGCCGAGCACGTTGTGGCGGGTGACGCCGTACTTGACGGCCCGCATCCCGCCGGCGTTGGTCCCGACGTTCCCGCCGACGCTCGCGCTCAGCTCTCCGGGGTAGACGGTGTAGCTGAGCCCGGCCTCGGCGGTCTTGGCGTCGAGCTCGGCGAGCGTGACGCCCGGCTGCACGACGGCGACGTGGTTTCCGGTGTCGACTTCCAGGACCTGGTTCATCCGCTCGAAGGAGATGAGCAGCCCGTCTTCGCGCGGCTGCGCGGCGCCGGAGAGCCCGCTTCCGGAGCCGCGCGCTGTCACGGGCACGTTGTGTTCCGTCGCGGCCTTCAGCAGCTTCGCGACTTCTTCCGCGGTTGCCGGCTTCGCGACGTACGCGGGCTTCTGCGGCTCCGCGGTCAACGCTTCGTCGTGCGCGTAGTCCTCGGAGATCGCCTCGCCGGTCAGCAGGTTCTTGTCTCCGACGATCTCGGCCAGCTGTGCCGCCACGTCGCCCATCGACAGTCTCTCCTCCGCGCCGTTGCTGTGGTTACCGCAGCGTAGTACGTACCGCCGGTACGCCGCTATGAAGGATTTTCACATTAGCGGGTCACGTCGTCTCGAAGTTGGCCATGATGCCCCTGTTTTCGTGCTCAGCGTTGTGGCAGTGGACCATGTACCGCCCCCGGTAGCCGTCGAACCGGGCGATCACCTCCACCGCTTCACCCGCCGAAGATCGACCGTGTCCTTCAACCCGCCCTCTAACGAGCTCGGCGCGCGGCCGCCGCGGGAGAGGATCCGGAAGCTCACCAGGTGCAGGTGGATCGGGTGGTGCAGGTCCGCCTTCGCGCTCGGTGATCAGGCGATTACTCTCCTCGATTTAGTCCAGGCTAAATCTCTGGCAGGTGACCCGTCACCGGGGAAAGCTTCCCGGCATGACATCGACGTACACCTTCGACGACGGCGTTTCCGTGCGGCGGCTGGGGTTCGGCGCCATGCGGCTCACCGAGTGGGACCACGTCCCCGACGGCGCCGCCGCGGTCGCGCGCCGGGCGGCCGAGCTCGGCGTGACGTTCTTCGACACCGCCGACGCCTACGACCTGGGCCTGAACGAGGAACTGCTCGCCGACGCACTGCACCCGTACCGAGGGCTGTTCATCGCGACGAAGTGCGGGCACGCCCGCCCGAGCCGGGGTGAATGGGTGCCGCTCGGCCGGCCCGAGTACCTGCGGCAGCAGGCGGAACTCTCGTTGCGGCGCCTGCGTGTCGAGCGCCTCGACCTGCTGCAGCTGCACCGGCTCGACCCGCAGGTCCCGCTCGCCGAGCAGGTCGGCGCGCTCGCCCGGCTGCGCGAGGAGGGCAAGGTCGCTCGGATCGGGTTGTCCGAGGTCGGCGTCGCGCAGCTCGCCGAAGCGCGAGCCGTCGCACCCATCGCGAGCGTGCAGAACCGGTACAACCTGACCGACCGCGCTTCCGACGACGTCCTCGACTACTGCGAGCGCGAAGGGATCGCGTTCGTGCCGTGGCTGCCGATCGCACGCGGTGACCACGCGACGGCGGGCGGGGTGCTCGGAAAGGTCGCGGCCGGCCTCGGCGCGACACCCGCCCAGGTGTCCCTCGCCTGGTTGCTGCGCCGGTCGCCGGTGGTGATTCCGATTCCGGGGACGTCGTCGATCGCGCACCTCGAAGAAAATTGCGGCGCGGCCGGAGTGACGATTTCCGACGACGATTTCGCGCGACTGGGCGAACTGGGGTGAAACGGCCTGGCCGCGGTTTCCCGCGGCCAGGCTCCGGTGTTTCGTGCGGCTCAGACGAGCCAGCCGAGAACGTGCGCCAGGTGCGCCAGCGCGCCGGTGAGGATGTCGTGGCAGTAGTGGGCGTGCTGGACGAACATCTGCATGGAACGGCTCCTTGATGAATGAAACGTGATTTCCCTGGAGTGCTCCCCGTGGGGAGCGAAAGCAGGTTTTCACCGTGCTGGCGAGCTGTCAAAGAGCCTTTTCGAGTGACCAGGGCGCCGCAGAATCCTCCCATGCTAAACACGTAATCCCTTCGTGTTTGACGCAGGGGTACCTGGTCGACGGTCCACCACTGTGGGTAACAGTCGCAGGGAATCTCACTGTCGGTAATTTCCCTCTTGATCCGGCATTTCGGGTACTCCGGTAGCTCGATCCGGTGATCATCGGCCACGAAAGGTGAACTCGCGATGATCACTCTTTCGGGTGGCCGCGCGCAGAAAAAGGGACGCCGGGTGCGGTGACCGCACCCGGCGTCCCGTTGTCGGGTAAGGGATTCAGGCTCGGGCGAAGGAGAGCGTCTCGCCCTCGACTCCCCGCAACCACAGGTCCTGCGCGGCCGCCGCCATCTCGGCAAGACCCTCCTCGATCGTGGCGAACACGTTGCCGGGCACCCAGCCCGCGTCCCCGTTGATCAGCAGGTTGTTGCGCCCGTAGAAGATCGCGAGGTCGGTCGCGCCCTGGTCGCCGTGCGCCTCGCTGTCCTCTTCGTAGCCGTACGCGGGGTTGCCGATCTCCCAGGCTTCGAAACCGAAGTACACGACGTCGCCGGGGATCGGCGTGATCGTCGGGTTCTCCCGTCCGGGCTTGGGCTCCGCGAACGGCGGCACGAGCGTGTAGACCTCGTTGCGCGCGTACTTCGCGTGATAGGCCGAACCGCTCTGCGGCAACGCGTCCCACACCGCCTTGCAGGTGCGCGGCGCCTCGTCGTCGAGCAGCCGGGCCCGGCAGGAGACCCCGCGCTTGTCGAGGGTGATCGTGATGTAGCGGGCCATGCTCAGCTCCCCGTGACGGACGCGACGACGTCGCCCCAGATGCGCAGCGCGTCGTCGACCTGCTCGGCGTTGACGATCAGCGGCGGCACCATGCGCACGACGTTCATGTACGGGCCGCAGGTGAGCAGCAGCAGGCCGCTCTTGGACGCCGCCTGCTGCGCGGCCGCGGCGGTCGCGGCGTCCGGCTCGCCGTCGGCGGTGGTGAACTCCGAGCCGACGAGCAGTCCGAGCCCGCGCACCTCGCCGATCGCCGGCGTCTTGTCCGCGATCAGCCGCGCGCCGTCGAGCAGCTGCTGTCCGCGCGCCGCGGCGTTCTCCACGAGGTTCTCCTGCTGGATCACCTCGAGCGTCGCGATCGCGGCGGCGCACGAGACGGCGTTGCCGCCGTACGTCCCGCCCTGCGAACCCGGGAGCGCCTTCGCCATCAGCTCCTGCGAAGCGGCGATGCCCGACAGCGGGAAGCCGCTGGCCAGGCCCTTCGCGATGAGCACGATGTCGGGCGAGACGTCGAAGTGGTCGTGCCCCCAGAACTTCCCGGTGCGGCCGAAGCCGGTCTGGATCTCGTCGAGGACGAGCAGGATGCCGTGCCGGTCCGCGCGCTCGCGCAGCCCCGCCATGAACTCGGTGTTCGCCGGGACGTACCCGCCTTCGCCGAGCACCGGCTCGACGAAGATCGCGGCGGTCTCGTTCGGGGCGCTCACCGTCTGGAACAGGTAGTCCAGCTCGCGCAGCGCGAACTTCGTCGCGGTCCGCTCGTCCCAGCCGTAGTGGTACGCGTAGGGGAAGGGCGCGACGTGCACGCCCGCCATCAGCGGGCCGATGCCGGCGCTGAACCGCGTCCCGGACGTCGTCATCGACGCCGCGGCGACGGTCCGGCCGTGGAAGCCGCCCTGCATGACGATGACGTTCGGGCGCTTCGTCGCCTGCCGCGCGAGCCGCAGCGCCGCTTCGACGGCTTCGCTGCCCGAGTTCGCGTAGAAGAGCGAGTCGAGCCCGCCGGGCAGGACGTCGCCGAGCCGCTTGGTCAGCTCCAGCAGGGGCTGGTGCAGCACCGTCGTGTACTGCCCGTGGACGAGCTTGCCGATCTGCTCCTGCGCCGCGCGCACGACGTGCGGGTGGCAGTGCCCGGTGCTCGTGACGCCGATGCCGGCGGTGAAGTCGAGGTGGCGTTTGCCCTCGACGTCGTAGAGGTAAACCCCTTCACCGTGGTCGACCACGACGGGCGTTGCCTGCTTGAGCAGCGGAGATAGCTGGGCCATGGCAGCGTGCTCCTAGGTCGGTTGAGCGGGTTGTCGATTGTTGACAATATCCATAGCATGGCCTCCGGGACAACACGTGAGGAGCAGTCGGGATGAGCGCGAGCACCGAATCCGGCGTCGTCGACGCGGTCGGCAAGGAACTGTTCATCGGCGGCAAGTGGGTCGCCGCCGAGTCGGGGAAGACGTTCCCGGTGGTGGACCCGGCCACCGGCAGGGAGCTGTGCCAGGTCGCCGACGCCTCACCGGCGGACGGCGTCACGGCGTTGGACGCCGCGGTCGCCGCGCAATCGGACTTCGCGAAGATGGCGCCCCGCGAACGCGGCGAGATCCTGCGCCGCGCGTACGAGCTGCTGATGAAGCGCCAGGACGAACTGGCCCTGCTCATGACCCTGGAGATGGGCAAGCCGCTCGCCGAGTCGAAGGGCGAGATCGCCTACGCGGCCGAGTTCTTCCGCTGGTTCGCCGAAGAGGCCGTCCGCATCGACGGCGGCTTCGCGACCGCACCGAACGGCGCGGGCCGGTTCCTCATCACGAAGCAGCCGGTCGGGCCGACGATCCTGATCACGCCGTGGAACTTCCCGATGGCGATGGGCACCCGCAAGATCGGCCCGGCGGTCGCCGCCGGCTGCACGATGGTGATCAAGCCCGCCGCGCAGACGCCGCTGTCGATGCTGGCGCTGGCCGGCATCCTCGCCGAGGCCGGATTGCCCGAGGGCGTGCTGAACGTCCTCACGACCACCGACTCCGGCGGCGTGATGGAGCCGCTGATCCGCGACGGCCGCGCCCGCAAGCTCTCCTTCACCGGCTCCACCGGCGTCGGCCGCAAGCTCCTGGAGCAGTGCGCCGACAAGGTGCTGCGGACGTCGATGGAACTGGGCGGCAACGCGCCGTTCCTGGTCTTCGACGACGCCGACATGGACGCGGCGATCGACGGCGCGATGCAGGCGAAGATGCGCAACATCGGCGAGGCGTGCACCGCGGCGAACCGGTTCTACGTGCAGCGCGGCGTCGTCGAGGAGTTCTCGCGGCGGCTGACCGAGCGGATGCGGGCGCTGCCGATGGGCCGCGGCACCGAGAAGGACGTCATGGTCGGCCCGCTGATCGACGACAAGGCCGTCGAAAAGGTGACGGAGCTGGTCAAGGACGCCACCGACCGCGGCGCGAAGGTGCTCACCGGCGGCTCCGGAGTCGACGGGCCGGGCCACTTCTACCAGGCGACCGTGCTCACCGACGTCCCGCAGGAAGCGCGGCTGACGCACGAGGAGATCTTCGGGCCGGTCGCCCCGATCACGCCGTTCGACACCGAGGAAGAGGCGGTGGCGAAGGCCAACGACACC
Source organism: Amycolatopsis sp. cmx-4-37 (assembly GCA_049998055.1). Taxonomy (GTDB): domain Bacteria; phylum Actinomycetota; class Actinomycetes; order Mycobacteriales; family Pseudonocardiaceae; genus Amycolatopsis. The sequence goes on from JAEBEK010000003.1 coordinate 207,027, forward strand.
GAGTTCGGCCTGGTCTCCTACGTCTTCACCAGCGACCTCAAGCGCGCGCTGCGAGTCTCGGAGGCGCTCGAAGCCGGCATGATCGGCCTCAACCAGGGCATCGTCTCGAACCCGGCGGCGCCGTTCGGCGGGATCAAGCAGTCCGGGCTCGGCCGCGAGGGTGGCTCGGCCGGCATCGACGAGTTCCTCGAGACCAAGTACATCGCGGTGGCCCTGTGAGCTCCTACCGCATCGCGAGCATCCCCGGCGACGGGATCGGCGTGGACGTCACGGTCGAGGCCCGCAAGGTCCTCGACCGGGCTTCCGCGCTGTTCGAATTTTCGCTGGAGTGGACGGAGTTCGACTGGAGCTGCGAGCGGTACGCGCAGGCCGGGTCGATGATGCCGGAAGACGGCGTTTCGCAGCTCTCGGCGTTCGACGGGATCTTGCTCGGCGCGGTCGGCTTTCCCGGCGTCCCGGACCACGTTTCGCTGTGGGGCTTGCTGATCCCGCTGCGGCGCGCGTTCCAGCAGTACGTCAACCTGCGCCCGGTGCGACTGCTGCCGGGCACGACGTCCGTGCTGGCCGGACGGAAGGCCGAGGAGCTGGAGCTGGTCATCGTCCGGGAGAACTCCGAGGGCGAGTACTCGGCGATCGGCGGCCGCCACAACGCCGGGCGGCCGGACGAGTTCGTGCTGCAGGAGTCGGTGTTCACGCGCGTCGGCGTCGAACGGATCATCCGGTACGCCTTCGAACTGGCGAGGACGCGGTCTTCGCGCGTCTGCTCGGCGACGAAGTCCAACGGGCTCATCCACTCGATGCCGTTCTGGGACGAGATCTTCGCCGAGGTCGCGGCCGAGTACCCCGATGTCCACAGTGAACAAATGCACGTGGATGCCTTGGCGGCACGGATGGTCCAGGCTCCGGATCGGCTCGACGTCATCGTGGGGTCGAACCTCTTCGGCGACATCCTGAGCGACCTCGCGGCCGCGATCACCGGCGGGCTCGGCATGGCACCGTCCGGCAACATCAACCCATCGGGTGAACATCCGTCGATGTTCGAGGCGGTCCACGGGAGCGCTCCGGACATCGCCGGGCAGGGGATCGCGAACCCCGTGGCGCAGATCCTGGCGGCCGCGATGCTGGTCGAACATCTGGGCGAAACCGTTGCGGCGCAAGCGATCCGCACCGCGGTGGACCGGGTGCTCGACGAGGGCCGGGTGCGCACCCCGGACCTCGGCGGCACGGATACCACAGAACGGCTCGGCACGGCGGTGGCCGAAACGCTGGGCTGAGTTTTTGTCGGTGCCCTCCGGCACGGTGGTCACGAACCCACCGAAGGGGAGGAGCGACCGATGTGCTTTCAGTGTGACGGAGACAGATCCGGTTACCTGGCCAGGCTTCGCGATGGCGTGGCCGAGCGGGGCTGGCTCGTGCAAGGAGTCGAGGGCAGCGGGTCGTACCCGCCATGGGCCTACACGATCGGCCTGAGCGGGTACGACCTGCCCGAGCTGGTCGTGACGGGCCTGCCGGTCCTGGAGGCCGCCGAGCTGCTGAACGACCTGGCCGCGCACTCGATGCACGAGTCGCCGCCTCCGCCGGGCGAGCGCGTCCCGTTGCGGGGCGGCCTGGTGATCGAGGCGGTCCCGCTGGCGGAGCCGTCGGTGCACCTGGTCTTCGCGGTGGCGTTGTACGGCCCGGAAATCCGCGCGCTCCAACTGGTCCACGCGGATTCCCAGGGCCGCTTCCCGTGGGCCGCGGACTACCGTGACGGCCGCGGTGGCCAGCCGGTCCTGGGGGTGCGCCATGGCGCTTAGTTGCGGGTGTTCCCCGCCGGCCAACTGCTTCCCGGTACCCGTGCGGGCCGTCCACGTACGCCTGCCGCCTCCTCCGGAGCCCGAGCCGGTCGTCCGGGTGCGCGTGCCGATCCGGAAGTTGCGCGCGCCGGTCTACCGATCACACTTGTGGAACTTCAAGTCGCGGTTGCCGGCGCTTCGCTCACGCGTTTCCCGGCACGGGCGGGGCGTGCCCCTCGATGAGGCTCGTCCCCGGCGCGAGCCGCTGCACCGCGTCCTCCATGTGGGAGTCGAGCAGCGCCAGCGCCGTTTCCTCGTCGCCGTCGCGAAGGGCCTGGATGAGTTTCGTGTGTTCCTCGACGCGTTCCTCGACCCGTTGATAGGTGCTCTGCAGGGCGGTCAGGCACATACGCGTCTCGATGAGGAGGGTCCGGGCCATCCGGACGAGCCGCTTGCTGCCGGAAGCGTTGATGAGGGCCTCGTGGAACCTGAGGTCCGCGGTGGAAAGCGCGCTCGGGTCGTCTTCGCTCGCGGCCGTCGCCATCTCGGCGACGGTCTGTTCGAGCAGGTCGGCGATCCGGTCGCGGTCCCCACCGCGCACGGCGCGGATCATCGCGGCGCGTTCGATCGCCGATCGAGCTGCATAGATGTCGTAGACGTCCCCGGGCTCGAGGTCGATCACGAACAACCCACGGTGCCGTTCGCTGCGGAGGAGCCCTTCGGACACGAGATGCTGCATGGCCTCCCGGAGTGGCCCCCGTGACACCTGGAACCGGGAAGCCAGCTCGGTCTCGCCGAGCTGGGTCCCGGGAGGGAGGGCGCCGGTCATGATCGCGTCGCGCAGCTGACGCGCGATGACCGCGGCTGTCGACTCACGGCTGACCGGTTCGATCTCGGGCAGCATGCCCGGTGGGAGGGCCATGTCAGGCGCTCCCGTCCGGCAGGCGCCTGAACAACGCGCCGAGCGAGCGGACGAGCCGGTGCTGCCCGGTCAGGCGCAGACCTTCCCAGACGGTCACCTGGTTCGCGGTCAGCACGGGCTTCTTCAGCGCGGCTTCGACGATGTTGATCTCCTGGAGCGTCCGCATCGCGGTGTCCGGCACGAGCACCGCGTCGGCGTCCGGGTGGTCGTTCCGCACGGCGAGTTCGACGACGGCTTCCGACGTCATGGCGCCGACTTCGGCGGCCGTGACGATGTCGGCGCTGGCCATCGCGACGACCTCGACACCGCCGGCCTTGAGGAAGTCGACGAACAGCCGGGCGATGTCGTCCGGGTAGCTGGCGGCGACGGCGACTCGCTTGAGGCCGAGGGCGCGCGCGGCGTGCACGAACGCGAAGGAGGTACTGGAGGCCGGGACCCCGGCGACGGCGGCGAGGCGGTCGACTTGGTCGCGGGCGCCGTCCCAGCCGTAGACGAAGCTGCCGCTGGTGCAGGCCCAGATGACCGCTTCCGGCTCGTGCTTCTTGAGCAGGGCGGCACCGTCGGCGAGGCGGCTCTCGCTGCCGAGGTCCAGCAGTTCGGCGACCGCGTGCTTGTCGGTGCCGTAGATGTGCTCGACGGCGAGGCGGATGTCGCCCTCGTCGGCGGCCGCGCCGCCGAGCAGCTGCTCGGCCAGCGGGTAGTCGTCTTCGGCCGCGTGGTCGGGGTAGATGAAGCCGATGGTGGTCATGAAACCTCCGGGGGACGCAAATTGTCGACAATCCTAGAGGGATGGTCAAGGAAAACCTTCACGACACGTCACGAAGCCACTTCCCGGGTCCGACGATCGGCAGGTTCATCCGGCGCAGGCACGCCCACATGGTCAGCTGGTTGGCGGTGAGCACCGGCTTGCCGAGCGCGGCTTCCAGAGGCTCGATCAGGTCGTAGGTCGGGAGGTTGGTGCAGCTGACGAAGATCGCTTCGGCTTCGCCGTGGTCGGCGGCGAGGATGCGTTCGGCGATGGTGCGGTAGCTGACCTTCCAGATGCCGCCGCCCAGTCCGAGGTGGTCGCTGGCGACGGTCTGGACGTCGAGCTCGTCGAGGAAGTCGTGCAGCGCGCGGGTGAGGTCGGCGTCGTACGGCGTCAGCACCGAGACGCGGTGCAGGTCGAGCTGGTGCAGCACCTCGGCCAGCGCACCCGAGGTGGTGACGGCGTCCGGCGCGCCGGCGTCGCAGATCGCCTTGGTCAGCGAGCGCTCGTAGTCGACTCCGTCGACGAAGCTGCCCGACGTGCAGAGGTAGGCGACGACCTCGGGCTCGACGTGCAGCACGTCGCGGGTCGCGCTGGCCAGGTGGTGGCTGTCGCTGACGAGGCGGGCCATCTCCATGCTGACCGGCACCGGCTCGTACGGCGTCCGCGCGAGGTGGAGGGACACCTCCATCGGCACCCAGCGCCAGAGCTCGCGCTCCAGCGCGAGGTCGAACGGGGCGATCACCCCGATGCCGCGTTGCGCCAGCGGGCCGTCGAACGCCAGGAAGTCGAAATCCAAGGCTCAGCCTCCGGAATACGTCTGAACTCGATGACACGTCCGGTGCTCCGGGGGTCGTTCCTCGGATTGTTGACAATCATACGAGCCGCTTTTACCGTGTCAACGTGATCGCCTCGGAAAACCGGGAAACTCCCGTTCTGGCCGTGCTCTGCGGCGAGCACCGCCCACCGGACATGCGTGCTGTCGAATCCGGGGCGGTCGTGCGTTACACGGACGCGGCGGGCCTGCCCGAAGCCCTGTCCGGAGCCGACGCGCTCTTCGTCTACGACTTCCTCTCCGCGGCCGTGCCGGGTGCCTGGCACGCGGCCGATCGCCTGCGCTGGCTGCACATCGCGAGCGCGGGCGTCGACCCGGTGCTGTTCCCCGGGCTGGTGGAGAGCGACGTCGTCCTGACCAACTCGCGCGGTGTCTTCGACGACGCCATCGCGGAGTACGTGCTGGGCGTCGTCCTCGCCTTCGCGAAGGACTTCGCGCGCTCGCACGACCTGCAGCGCGAGGGCCGCTGGCTGCACCGCGAGACCGAGCGGATCGCCGGGCGCGAGGTGGTGGTCGTCGGCACCGGGCCGATCGGCCGGGCCATCGCGCGGCTGCTGCGCGCGGCCGGGATGCGGGTGAGCGGCGCCGGCCGCCGGGAGCGCACGGGCGACCCGGACTTCGGCGTCGTGCACGAGTCTTCGCAGTTCGGGGCCTTCCTGCCGCACGCCGACTACGTCGTCGCCGTCGCGCCGCTCACCGAGCACACCAAAGGCATGTTCGACGCGCGCGCGTTCGCCGCGATGAAGCCGTCCGCGCGGTTCGTCAACGTGGGGCGGGGCGAGCTGGTGGTCACTTCCGACCTGGTCGACGCGCTCGAGAGCCGGGCCATCGCCGGCGCCGCGCTCGACGTGTTCGACACCGAGCCGCTGCCGCCGGACAGCCCGCTGTGGACCATGCCGGACGTGCTGGTCTCGCCCCACATGTCCGGGGATTTCATCGGCTGGCGGAAGACGCTCGTCGAGGTGTTCACCGAGAACTTCCGCCGCTGGCAGGCTGGGGAGCCGCTGCGCAATGTCGTCGACAAGTCGCTCGGCTACGTGCCGTCGGGGAACCAGGGAGCCGGATGAACGACAGGATGCTGACCGCCAGCGAGCTCGTCGCCGCCTACGCGACCGGTGAGCTCTCACCGATCGAGGCGACGCAGAACGCGCTGCAGGCCATCGAAGACCGCGACGGCGAGTGCAACGCGTACTGCCTCGTCGACGCCGAAGGGGCGCTGGAGCAGGCCAAGGCGTCGGAGGTCCGCTGGCGCGACGGCAACCCGATCGGGTGGCTCGACGGTGTCCCGTCCTCGATCAAGGACATGTTCCTCACCCAGGGCTGGCCGACCGTCCGGGGCTCGAAGAGCATCGACCCGGACCAGCCGTGGAACGTCGACAGCCCGGTCGCCGCGCGGATGCGCGAAGCCGGCCTGGTGGTGCTGGGCAAGACGACCACGCCCGAAATCGCGTGGAAGGGCGTCACCGACAGCCCGCTGCAGGGCATCACGCGCAACCCGGCCGACCCGTCGAAGACGGCGGGCGGGTCGAGCGGCGGCAGTGCCGCGGCCGTCGCGGCGGGGATGGGCGAGCTGTCCGTCGGCACCGACGGCGGCGGCTCGGTGCGGATCCCGGCGTCGTTCTGCGGGATCGTCGGGCTCAAGCCGACCCACGGCCGGATCCCGCTGTTCCCGGCGAGCCCGTTCGGCCCGCTCTCGCACGCCGGCCCGATGGCGCGGTCGGTGGACGACACCGCGTTGCTGCTGGACGTCCTGTCGATGCCCGACCACCGCGACCCGGCCGCGCTCGCGCCGCCGGTGGGGTCGTTCCGCGAGGCCGTCCGCCGGGACGTGCGCGGTCTGATCGCGGCGTTCTCGCCGACGCTCGGCTACGTCAACGTCGACCCGGAGATCGCGGCGGTCGTCGCGGCGGCGGTGCGCGCGCTCGGTGACGCGGGGCTGCAGATCGAGGAGACGGACCCGGGGTTCGCCGACCCGAAGCCGGCGTTCGACATCCTGTGGTCGTCGGGGGCGGCGAAGCTGCTCGACACGTTCCCGCCCGGGTCCGAGGAGCGGACGGACCCGGGCCTGCGCAAGGTCTGGGAGCTCGGCAAGACGTGGTCGGCGAGTGACTACCTCGACGCGACCGCCGAGCGGGCCGCGCTGGGCATCCTCATGGGCGAGTTCCACACGCGCCACGACGTGCTGATCACCCCGACCGTCCCGATCGCCGCGTTCGAGGCCGGGCACGACGTGCCGCCGGGCAGCGGGCTGAGCGAATGGCCGGAGTGGACGCCGTTCACGTACCCGTTCAACATGACCCAGCAGCCGGCGATCAGCGTGCCGGCCGGCCGCACATCGACGGGGTTGCCGGTGGGCCTGCAGATCATCGGGCCGCGCCACTCGGACGACCTCGTGCTGGCGGTGGCGAAGCTTCTGGAGGAAGTGCGGCCCTGGGCGCCGGCCTGACCACACGTGAGAGTGAACCCCGGGTCGGGGCGCGGAAAGCTGTGCCACTGTCTGCCGGTGAGCGCTGAAGGCTGGCGGTACGAGCGCGCCATTCCGACCGTGGACGTCGCAGGAGAGCCGACCCGGGTGGTGGTGGGCCTGGTCGAGCAGGGCGACCGCCTGACGGCGGCACTCCGGGTGGGCGACGGCAAGGGCGCCCTGGTCCCCCTGGAAACGGGCGGCGAGCTGTTGAAGGCACTGCGGGAGACGCTGGAGAGCTGGTGGCGCCTCGACGGCCACCGCCGCGACCTAACACCGGAACCCCGCGCGGGCCGCTGAGTCCGGACGCCGGTACTTGGAGCGGGCTGCTGAGTCCGGACGCCGGGACTTCGAGCGGGCTGCTGATCGCGGCCTCCGAGGCCTCGGAGGCCGCTGAAACCAGACACGGGACCTCGCGCCTGCTGAATCCGGGCTTCGGAACCTCGGGCTTGCCATGAGATCTGGACTACGGGACCTCGGGCGGCCTCACCGAGCCCGAGTCGGAACTCTGGGTGGGCTACTGAACCAGACTCGAAACCCCTAGCAAGCAGCTGAAACCTGTAGCCCTGAGCGGCTCATTGATACCAGTGGCTCGAGCCGGCGGCTGACCGCCGCAGACTCACCGCCGCGCCGAATCGAGCGAGGTCAGGCCGCCGGATCTACTGCCGCGCAGGGCCCGCCCTATCCCGGGGGTTGCCCCCTGCCCAGTCTATCGGCCGATGCGGACAACACCGGTTTTCCGGGGGTTCGGCGCGGGAGTTGTCCACAATCGGCCGGGAGTGTGGACAACCTTGAGCATTCAGCCAATACCGTGCTCGCGAGGCTTTGGCGCCCCGACTCCGTCACCCGCAGCGCGCGTCCGCCGCCCGGGCCGGCTCGCCGATCGCCTGGGCGACCGCGGCGATGTCGGGCTCGGCGACCATCGTGTCAGCCTGACCGTTCGCTCCGGATCGAAGCGTTTTTGTGGCACCCTGCGCCCATGACCAGCGATCGCTACTTCGAGGACTACGTCCCCGGTGTCACCCACGACTGCGGCAGCGTCGAGGTGACCGAGGCCGACATCCTCGACTTCGCCCGGCGCTACGACCCGCAGAGCTTCCACGTCGACGTCGCCGCCGCGGCGGACGGCCCCTTCGGCGGTCTGATCGCCAGCGGCTGGCACACCGCGAGCCTGATGATGCGGCTCTACGCCGACCACTACCTGTCCACTGTGTCCAGTCTGGGCAGCCCGGGCGTCGACGAGCTGCGCTGGCCGCGGCCGGTGCGGCCGGGCTCGGTGCTGCGGCTGCGCGCCACCGTCACGGAGGCCCGGCTCTCGCGGTCGAAGCCGGATCGGGGGCTGGTGCGCACGCGCGTCGAGCTCGTCGACGCCGGGGACGACGTCGTCTTCAGCGCGAGCCTGCTGAACCTCATCCTGGTGCGCCCGGGCTGACCGGCGCGTGCCGGACCAGTCCGCGCACCTGCGGGTTGAGCAGCACGATCGCCGTCGCGCCGACGACCAGGGCCGCGCCGCCGACGAGCGTCGCCGAACGGCCGGCGTGCTCGGCCAGCGGACCGGCGGCGATCTGGCCGAGCGGCATCGCGACGAACGAGCCGAGCATGTCGTAGGAGTAGACGCGGGCGAGCTTCTCCGGCGGCACGTTCTCCTGCAGCGAGACGTCCCACGCCACTCCGAACTGCTCGATCGCGAAGCCCGAAAGGACCATCGCGAACAGCAGCGGCAGCAGGTACGGCGTCTCGCCGAGGGCGAGCATCGGCAGGGCGTCGACCATGACCAGCGCGACGCCGAACAGCAGCATCCGCCGGGGTTGCCACCGCGCGGCGACGATGCCGCCGAGCAGCGCTCCGGCCGTCTGCACCGCCAGCGCCAGGCCCCAGCCGGTGCGGCCGAACGTGTCGTCGGCGACCAGCGGCCCGATCACCAGCAACGCGCCCGCGTTCACCGCGTTGACGATCATGAACTGCAGCACCACCAGCCACACCCACGACCGGGCGCGGAACTCGCGCCAGCCTTCGGCGAGCTCGCCGAGGGGCCGGCTGCCCGGGATGCGCTCGCCGTGCGGGAGGCGGATCCGGCGGTAGGAGAGGGCGGCGGCGAGGAACAGGACGGCGTTCCCGGCGAGCGCCCACCCCGAGCCGGCGAACGCGACGAGGATTCCGGCGAGCCCGGCGCCGGCGATGCGGCCGACGTTGGACAGCAGCCGGACCAGCGCGTTCGCCTTGGCGAGCAGCGGCCCGGGCACGGTCAACGGCGTGAGCGACGCGGCCGCGGGCAGTGAGATGGCCGAGACGGCGCCGTTGACGAGGCTGAGCCCGACCAGCAACGGGATGGAGGCGAATCCACAGAGGACACTCGCGGCGATGGCGGCCTGGGTGAGCGCGGCGGCGGTCTCGGTGCCCTGCAGGATCACCGATCGCGGCAGCCGGTCGGCGAGCATCCCGCCGAAGAGCACGAGGAGCACGTTGGCGATCGACCGCGCTCCGACGACGATCCCGAGGTCCACCGCCGACCCGGTCAGATCGACGACGGCGAAAGCCAGCGCGAAGGGAGCAACGGCGTTGGCGAAGTCGGCGAAGGTCCGCCCGGTGACGAGGGCGCGGAAGCGAGGTTCGCGAAGCGGGGCGAGCAGCGGGGTGGTCATGGGGCGGCTCCGGCGGGGTGGGTGCGGTGGGGACGCGGGTTCGGGGGGCAGTGATCGAGGACGGGCTGCGGCGAGCGGCTCCGGCTGGGCGGGTGCGGCCAAGGCGACGACGCTCCGGCTGATCGGCGTGACCAGGACGCCCCTGCACCGGGTGAACCGGTGTGACCGAGACGCCGGCGCTCCGGCTGGCAGCGACCAGAACGCCCATTCACCGGCTGGATCGGTGTGACCGGGACGCCCGCGCTCCGGCTGGCAGCGACGAGAACGCCCCTGCACCGGGGTGACCGGGACGCCCGCGCTCCAGCTGCCCGTGGCCAGAACACCCGCGCTCATGGGGACTCGGCCGGTCCGGGCTCTGTCAGTTCGAACAGCGCCACACTCGCGCTGACCCGCACGGTCCCCGGGGTTCTCGGCGGCTGGGCCGCCGCGTGCAGTTCCTGGCTCAGCTCCGATGCCCGCTCCAGCACCCGCGCCCAGAGCGACGGGTCCACCCACAGCTCCGCGTCCGTCAACGACGCTCGCCGGCCCGGTGCCCGTGAGCCTGCCCGCCGCAGCAGTTCGCCCGCGATCGCCTTGGTCAGCAACTGCTGCTCCGCCGGGTTGCGGGTCGTCATGCGGCGGCCCGAGTCCGGGTCGTGGCGGTAGCGCTTCGCCCGGCCGCCGCGGATCGTCACCTCCTCCGCGACGTCCAGCAGGCCCGCCTCGTGCAGCCGGCGCAGGTGGTAGCTGATGTTCGCCTGCGTCTCACCCAGCTCGCGCGCCGCCTCGGCCGCGCTCATCGCCGTTCCCGTCAGGAGCGACAGGATCCGCATGCGGAGCGGGTGCGCCAGTACGCGCAGGTTGTCGTGGGGCACGGTGCCCAGTCTGCCACGACCATCAAAGAGTTATTTGGGGGTATTGTCGGGCGGGAAGATCCTGCTGGAGGGGGTCGCCTAGAGCGAAAACTCCGTGCCGTCCGCCGGGAGCAGCGCGCCGGCGGACAGCACGGCGGCGTGCTCGGCCGACGCCGGGTCCAGTACCGGGTTCGTGTTGTTGAAGTGCGTGAACGCCCATCGTCCCGGCCGCCCGGCGATCCGGGCGAGGCTCGCGGTGATCGGCAGGTGCCCCATCGCGAGCTGGTCCGGCCCGCCGACGCCGGACATCTCGTCCGGGGCGTGGAAGGTTCCGTCCAGCAGAACCAGCGAAGCACCGTCCACAAAGGAATGGAATTCGGCGGGCCAGCTCTTCAGGCAAGGCGCGTACACCAGCACGCCGCCGGTCAGGGGATCCGAGATCCGGTAGGCGACCACCCACGGACCGTCGCCCGTGGACGTGACGTACTTCGGCTTCTTGTCGCTCACCGGCAGCGCCTCGACCCGCAGCCCGGGCAGGTCCGCGACGGACCGCCAGCTCCAGCCGCCGTAGCTGTCGATGATCCCGCGCACCGAGGCGAGGCCGCGACGGACCGCGTCCGGCGCGAACACCGGCAGCCCGCCGGACTCGCGCAGCATGAACAGGCCCAGCGAATGGTCGAGTTCCGCGTCGGTCAGCAGCACTCCGCGCACCGGGGTTTCCCGCGGACCGGGTCCCGCGCGCAACGCCGGAGTGGAAAGGATCTGCGTCCGGATGTCCGGTGAGCAGTTGAGCAGGTACCAGCCGGCGCCGTCCGCGCTGATCGCGACGCAGTCCTGGGTGCGCGGGGGCAGCCCGGCCGTGCACAGGCGGCACGCGCAGTTCCACTGTGGACAGCCGCCGCCCGCCGCGGTGCCGAGCAGGATCACCTTCACCGGCGCATGACCAGGTCGGAGGCCGGAGGCCGGGCGAGAACCAGATCGACGACCTCCCGCCGCGGGGACCGCGAGCACACCGGGTCCGTCGCCGCGGCATCGCCGGTGAGCAGGAACGCCTGGCAGCGGCAGCCGCCGAAGTCGAGCCCGCGACGGTCGCACGTCCGGCACGGCTCGCTCATCCAGTCCTCGCCGCGGTAGGCGTTGAACGACGACGAGTGGTACCAGATGTCGGCCAACGGCGTCTCCCGCACATTGTCCAGAGTGAGCGTGGAGATCGCCGACGCCGCCGGGCACGGCAGCACGGTCCCGTCCGGCGCGACGGTCAGCTGCCGCGCGCCCCAGCCGTACATGCACGGCTTGGGATACGGCTCGTAGTAGTCGGCGACGACGTAGACGATCTCCATCGTGCCGCGCAGCCGCTGGATCGCCGCCCGCACCACCGGCTCGGCCGCGGCGAGCTGCGAAGGCGTTGGCATCAGCGCCTCGCGGTTGCGCAGCGCCCAGCCGTAGTACTGGGTGTTCGCCAGCTCGAGCCGGTCCGCGCCCATCCGCTCGGCCAGCTCGATGATGCCGGCCAGCTGGTCGTGGTTGCGCCGGTGCAGCACCACGTTCAGGGACAACGGCAGCCCGGCCGACTTCACCAGAGTGGCCGCGGCGAGCTTGTGGTCGAACGCTCGCGCGCCGGCCAGCTGATCGGAACGCTCCCGCGTCGCGCCTTGCGCCGACAGCTGGACGTGCGCCAGCCCACGCGAGACCAGGTCGTCGAGCCGCGCGGAAGTCAGGCCCAGCCCGGAGGTGACGAGGTTGACGTAGCAGCCAAGCGAACTCGCGTGCGCCACCAGCGAAGGCAGGTCCGGCCGGGCCAGCGGCTCGCCGCCGGACAGGTGCACCTGCAGCACGCCCAGCTCGCGCGCCTGCGAGAGCACCGAAATCCAGTCCGCGGTGGACAGCTCGGCGGAGCGTGCCACGAGCTCCAGCGGGTTCGAGCAATAAGGACAGTGCAGCGGGCAGCGGTGGGTCAGCTCGGCCAGCAGCCCGAGCGGCGGGGTCACGTCCACGCGACGACCCGCCGTTCGCCCAGCCGCGCCAGCACGTCGAGGACGTCCTGCTCCCGGACGCCGGTGAAGCGCTTTCCCAGCACGGCGGTGATGTCGGTGACGGTGCGGGCGCCGTCGCAGAGTTCGAGCACGGCGGCCGCGGTGGTGTTCGGGACGAGCACGCCTTCGGGGAACAGCAGGACGTGCGTCCCCCGGACGTGGTCGAAGGACAGCCGCACGCCGCGGCGCAGCTGGGGAACCGATCCCACGGCGATCACCTCGCGGCTCGGTCGATCGCGTCGAGCATCGACCACAGGACGTCGCACTTGAACGACAGCGCGGCGATCGCCCGGTCCTGCTGCTCGCGCGCGACGCAGTGGCGGACGACGATGTCGAGCGTGTCCTTGCCTTCGCCGGAGACCTTGTCGATGCGGTTGGTGAAGTAGTCGAGGTCCGCGCGCGCGATCCACGGGTAGTGCGCGAGCATGTCCGCGACGCGTTGCTGCATCAGGTGCCCGGCGAACATCTCGGTGAGCCCCGAAGCGACGGCCTCCCACCACGGCTTCGTCCGTGCGAAGGTCACGTAGGCGTCGACGGCGAACCGGACGCCGGGTGCGACGTGCCGTTCGTCGAGCACTTCGTCCCGCTCCAGGCCGACGGCTTCGCACAGCCGCAGCCACCGCTCGATGCCGCCGGTTCCGGCGTGCGGGCCGTCGTGGTAGACGATCCGGTCGAGCCACTGACGGCGGATTTCCGGCAGCGGGCAGGTGCTGATGATCGCGGCGTCCTTCTGCGGCAGCCGGCATTGGTAGTACCAGCGGTTGGCCGCCCAGATCCGCAGCCCGTGCTCGTCGAGCTCGCCCGCGTGCAGCCGGCGGTGGAACGGGTGCGTGCCCCAGTAGCGGTCCGAAAGACCGCGCAGGGCCGCGATGAACGCGCTTTCCGCGAGCGGCTCGACGGGCACCGGTCAGTCCGCCAGGCGAGCCGCGTAGGCGGTCACCTCCATGGGAGTTTCGTACTCGACGAAGTCGGGGGTCGTCCACACCTCGGTCATGTCCTGCTCCTCTCTCCGCGGGTGATCGCCGTCACCCTAGGAGCGTGCGGAGCCGGCTGACCAGCATTTGGCCCGGCGTTTGGAAAGTTTCCTTCCGATGGGGGAAGAAAGGTTTCGGTGAGCGGGCTACCTTACCGCCGCTTCGAGCTCCACCAAGGCTGTGTCGAGGTGTGTCAGGATCCGCTGCAGGTGCGGCACACTCCGGCGGCAGCCGGTGACGCCGAAGTCGAGGTTGTCGCCGTTGCTGGTCAGCGTGATGTTCACGGCCTGGCCGTCGAGCAGTACCGACGCGGGGTAGATGCCGTCGAGCTGCGCGCCGTTCCAGTACATCTGCCGGCGCGGCCCCGGCACGTTCGAGATCACCAGGTTGAACGGCGGCCGCGTGTTGTTGACGATGCCCGGGATCGGCGAGACGCCCAGCTGGGCGACGTTAACCGCGGATAACAGCAGCGTCTGCAACGGCGTCAGCTCCGAGAACAGCCGCTTGCCGTTGCGCATCGACTGGTGGATCGTGACGAGCCGCTTGCCCGCGTCCGGCAGGTCGGTGGCGAGGTTGCACAGCAGCGCGCCGATGTTGTTGCCCGCCGCCTCACCCGGGTCGTTCTGGCGGCGCAGCGACACCGGCACCATCGCGATCAGCGGTGCGTCCGGCAGCGCGCGCTGCTCGATGAGGTAGTCCCGCAGCGCGCCCGAGCACATCGCGAGCACGACGTCGTTGCGCGACACCCCCGCGGCCGTCGCCACCTGACGCACGCGGTCGAGCGACCACGACTGCGCCGCGAAGCGCCGCGCGCCGCCGATCGGCACGTTGAACATCGTCCGCGGCGCCTGCCCCGGCAGCGTCACCGTGTGCTCGCTGAACGCCTCACGCGCCACCTTGAGCGCGGCCGGCGCCAGCCCCGCGAGCTGGTTGGCGGTCTTGCCCGCGGTCTCCAGGAACGAGCGAGGGCTTTTGGCGGGCTTTTCGCCGGGTTTGCGCCGACTGCCCCACCACGGTGGGCAGTCCAGGTCCGCGGGGTCGTCCGACAGCGTGCCCTGCAGCTGGCGCAGCGCCGAGACGCCGTCCATCAGCGCGTGGTGGACCTTGGTGTAGACGGCGAACCGGCCGTCGGCCAGGCCCTCGACGAGGTGCGTCTCCCACAGCGGCCGGTGCCGGTCGAGCAGGGTGCTGTGCCAGCGGGACGTCAGCTCCAGCAACTCGCGGATGCGGCCCGGCTGCGGCAGCGCCGAATGCCGGAAGTGGTAGTCGAGCTCGAGGTTGTCTTCGGCCTTCCAGACGACGTGCCCGAGCGTGTTGACCGGCCGGGCCGGGCGGCGCCGGAACACCGAGCGCATGTTGTCCGATTCCAGCAGCGACCGGCGGACGTCGCGCAAGTAGTCCGGCCCCGCGCCGTCCGGTTTCTTGAACAGCTGCAGACCGCCCACGTGCATCGGATGCTCGCGCGTTTCGACCAGGAGGAACATCGAGTCGGTCACGGGCATCATCGCCATGGGACATCACCTTCCGCACTCGGCAGGCCGACTCTACGCGCTCGGCCGCCGTGGGTGGATCACGTTCTACATTGGCGAGTATGACCGTCCGCGGGCTCGAGGGAACGTCCTTGCCACCGATGGCCGAATGCGTCGTGATCGGCGGCGGTGTGATCGGGGTGAGCTGCGCGTTCCGCTTGGCGGAAGCCGGCGTCGACGTCTTGCTGCTGGAGCGCGGCGGGCTCGGCGAGGGCTCGACGGCGAAGGCCGCGGGCGGCATCCGGTCGTCGTTCACCAGCCGCGTGAACGTCGAGCTGGGACTGCGCGGGCTCGCCGCGTACAGCGCTTTCCCGGAGCGGTTCGGGATCGGGATCGACTTCCGCCGCGACGGTTACCTGTACCTGCTGACCGACCCCGCGGACGTGGCTGCAATCGGACATTGCTCGGAGTTGCAGCGCGAGTACGGCGTCCGCAGTCACCTGCTCGATCCCGGGGAGGCCAAGGGCATCGTTCCGCTGCTCGAGACCGACGGGATCGTCGCCGTGCTGTGGTCGCCGGATGACGCGAAGGCGACGCCGGACGCGGTCGTCCGGGGTTACGCGAAGGCGGCCCGCGCGCGCGGCGCGAAGGTGTGCACCGGTGTCGACGTCCTCGGTATCGAGCGTGACGGGGACACGTTAACCGGCGTTAACACGACCGCGGGGTTCGTGCGGACCGGCGCGGTCGTGTGCGCGGCGGGCGCGTGGTCCGGGCGGATCGGCGAGCTGGCCGGCCTCGATCTCCCGGTGCGCCCGTTCCGGCGCCAGGTCGTGTTCACCGGGCCGGTGCCGGGCCTGCCGGACGCGGTGCCGCTGACCATCGAGCTGCCGTCGGCGTTCTACTTCCACCGGGAGGGTCCCGGGCTGGCCATGTCGTTCTCCGAGGACGACGGCTTCCCGGGCTTCGGCACGCACTACGAAGCGGGCGATTGGCTCCCGCGGCTGGCCGAGCTGGCCGGCCGTCGGATCCCCGCCGTGCTCGACGCCGGGATCCGTGCGGCCTGGGCCGGGTTGTACGAAGTGACGCCCGATCGCAACCAGATCGTGGGGGAAGCGTCCTGCTGTCGCGCTTTTTCTACGCGACCGGCTTCTCCGGGCACGGGTTCCAGATGGCACCGGCGACCGGCGAGCTGGTCCGGGACCTCTACCTCGGGCGAGAGCCGGCCGTGGACATCGCCGAACTCGACGTCCGGCGCTTCGAGAGCGCCGATACCGCACCGGTGGAACACAACATCGTCTAGGGGTTGATTGCCAGATCGTTCAACGATCTGGCAGTATCCGGGCCGTGGCTGTGAGTGGTGCTCGGGAGTTGGTGGACGCGCTCGAAGGGCTGGGGACGGAGATCGTTTTCGGCCTCCCGGGGGTGCACAACCTGCCGTTGTGGGAGGCGCTCGCCGAGACCCGCATCAAGCTCGTCGGGGTCCGCCACGAACAGACCGCGGGGTACGCGGCCGACGGGTACGCGCGCGCGACCGGCAAGCTCGGCGTCGCCCTCGTCACCACCGGGCCGGGTGCGGCGAACACCCTCGGCGCGGTCGGCGAAGCCATGGCGTCCGCGGCTCCGGTGCTGGTCATCGCCACCGACATCCCCTCGACGCTGCGGCGCCCGGGCGTCGTCCGCGGGGTACTGCACGAGACGTCCGACCAACAGGCGATGTTCGCGCCGGTGACCAAGGGCGGCTTCACCGTGCGGGCCGCGGACCAGATCGGCACGACCGTGCACCGCGCGGCCCGGCTCGCGCTCCAGCCGCAGAGCGGCCCGGTCTACCTCGGCGTCCCGACCGACTACCTGCGCGAGACCGTGCCGCACCGGCGCCCGCCCGCGCCGCACCGCAAGCCCGACGGCGACGTGCCCGACCTCGCGCGGGCCGAAGCGATGCTGTCCGACGCGGAGCACCCGCTGATCTGGGCCGGCGGCGGCGCGCTGCGGTCCGGGGCGGGGGACGCCATCGGCGCGCTCGCCGAGAAGATCGCCGCGCCGGTCATCACCACCTTCGGCGCGCGCGGCCTGCTCCCGCTCGACCACCCGTGCCTCGCCCCGAACCCGGTGCACACGCCGGAAGTCGGCGAGCTGTGGGACGAGGCCGACGTCGTGCTCGCCATCGGCACCGACTTCGACGGCCTGATGACGCAGAACTGGCGGATGCCGAAGCCGCGCAAGCTGGTCGCGATCAACGTCGACGCCGACGACGCCGCCAAGAACTACCCGCCGGACCTGACGCTGGTCGGCGACGCGCGCTCGATCGTCGAGCGGCTGCTGCCGAAGCAGCGGCCGGGGCTCGACGACATCACGCTGCGGCTGGCCGGGATCGGCCGCCGGGTGCGCCAGCGGATCCGCGACGAAGAGCCGCAGGCCTACGACCTGCTGTCCACTTTGGACGAAGTGCTGCCGTCGGACGCGGTGCTGGTGTCCGACATGTGCGTCGCCGGTTACTGGGTCGGCGGCTTCCACCGGGTGCGGGCGCCGCGCAAGCTCGCCTACCCGATGGGCTGGGGCACCCTCGGCTACGGCTTCCCGGCGTCGCTCGGCGCCGCCGCGGCCGGCGTCGGGCGCGCCATCTGCATCACCGGCGACGGCGGGTTCCTCTACGCCTGCGGCGATCTCGCGACGCTGGCGCAGGAGCAGCTGCCGGTCACGGTGGTCCTGGTCGACGACGGCGGCTACGGCATGCTGCGCTACGACCAGGAGCGCGAAGGCCTCCCGCGCCGCGGGGTCGACTGGGACAGCCCGGACTTCGTCGGCCTGGCCCGGTCCTTCGGGGTGCACGCGGACCGCGTCTCCGGGTTCGGGCGGGCGTTCCGGCGGCTGCTCGGCGAGTTCGTCGAGTCGGACGAGCCGAACGTCCTGGTCGTGAAGGCCAAGCTGAAGCCGCCGCTGAACACTTCGCCGCGGTGGTACCGCACATGAGGATCGGCGTCGACATCGGTGGCACGTTCACCGACCTCTGCGCGGTGGACGAATCCGGGATCGTCGCGGTCGGCAAGGTTCTTACGACGTACGACGAGCCGGCGCGCGCGGTCGAAGAGGGGTTGGCGACGCTGCTCGCGGAGTCCGGGATCGCCGCCGGTGCCGTCGAGCAGGTCGTACACGGTACGACGCTGGTGACGAACGCACTGATCGAACGCAAGGGCTCGCGGACCGCGTTGCTCGCGACCGCGGGCTTCCGGGACGTTCTGGAAATGCGCCGCGAGCACAGGTACGAGCTGTACGACCTGCACCTCGAGCTGCCCGCGCCGCTGGTTCCGCGGCACCTGCGCTTCGACGTCCCGGAACGGATCCTCGCCGACGGATCCGTCCGCGAGCCGCTCGACGAGTCTTACGTGGTAAGGCTCGGGAGGGAACTGGCGGACCGCGGAATCGAAGCGGTCGCCGTCTGCTTCCTCCACGCGTTCACGAACCCGGCGCACGAACGGCGGGTGGCCGAGCTCCTGGCCGAGGTGGCGCCCGGCCTGCGGGTCGCGCTGTCCTCGGACGTCGTCCCCGAGATCCGCGAGTTCGAGCGCGCGTCGACCACGGTCGCGAACGTCTACGTCCAGGACCTGACCGAGCGTTACCTGCGCGACCTCGAACGCCGGCTCCGGCGGCTCGGGATCGCCGGGACGCCGCACATCATGCTGTCCAACGGCGGACTGGCCACTGTGGACACCGCGGCCCGGCACCCCATCCGGATCCTCGAGTCCGGCCCCGCCGGGGGTGCGCTGGCGGCGGCCGCGATCGGACCGGTGGACCTGCTGGCCTTCGACATGGGTGGCACGACGGCGAAGCTGTGCCTGATCGCCGGCGGCGCGCCGCTCGTCACGCACCAGTTCGAAGTGGACCGTGAGTACCGGCTGCTCCCGGGATCAGGGCTGCCGGTGCAGGTGCCGGTCATCGACATGATCGAGATCGGCGTCGGCGGCGGTTCGACCGCCCGCATCGACGCGCTCGGCCTGCTCACCGTCGGCCCCGATTCGGCCGGGTCCGAGCCCGGCCCGGCCTGTTACGGCCGCGGCGGCACCGAGCCCACGGTGACCGACGCCGACCTGGTGCTCGGCTACCTCGACCCGGGCTACTTCCTCGGCGGCGGCATGGAACTCGACGCGGCGGCCGCGCGCTCGGTGATCGAGACCGGGATCGCCGGGCCGCTCGGCGTGAGCGTCGAAGAAGCCGCGTGGGGCATCCACACGAGCGTCAACGAGGACATGGCGAACGCCGCGCGCGTGCACGCCGTCGAGCGCGGCCAGGATCCGGCGAAGCTGCCGATGTACACGTTCGGCGGGGCGGGCCCGGTCCACGGCGTCGGGGTCGCCCGTGCGCTCGGGGCGCCGTCGGTCGTCGCGCCGCCCGCCGCCGGAGTGCTCAGCGCCGCCGGGTTCCTCACCGCGCCGCTGGCGTTCGACTTCGTCCGGTCGGCGCGCGCGGCCGTGCACGAGCTGGCGTGGGAGCAGGTCGACGCGCTGTTCGCCGAGATGGAAGTCGAAGGCGCGGCGCTGCTTGCGAAGTCCGGTGCTTCAGAGGTGACTCACCGGCGGATCGCCGAGATGCGCTACGCCGGGCAGGGCTACGAGATCCGCGTCCCGGTCCGCGGCGGTAGCTGGCCCGAAACCCTGATCGACGAGTTCACCGCCACCTACCGCGCGTTGTACCGGCGCACCGGGCCGGAGGTCGGCGTCGAGGTGCTGAACTGGCGGGTCGTCTCCAGCGGTCCCACGCCGGACGTCACGCTGCGGCTGAACACGCAGGTCACCAGCGGTGACGCGCACAAGGGAACCCGCAAGGCGTACTTTCCTTCGGCCGGGGGATTTGTCGACACGGCCGTGTTCGATCGGTACCGGCTCCAGCCAGGCACCCGCGTCGACGGACCGGCCATCGTGGAGGAACGCGAGTCCACTGTGGTCGTCCCGCCGGGCGCGCACTGCGTCGTCCGAGAGGATGCCGCGCTGGAGGTGACGGTGTGAGCGTCGACCCGATCCTCGTCGGGCTGTTCGGCAACCGGCTGCACTCCATCCTCGCCGAACAGCAGAACGCGCTGGTCAACACGGCGTTCTCCGCCGTCGTACGCGAATCGCTCGATCTGGCCTGCGCGGTGTTCGACTCACGCGGCGAGATGATCGGCCAGTCCGTCGGCGGCACGCCGGGGCACATCAACGCGATGGCCACCGGCATGCACCACTTCGTCGCGGCCTACCCGCCGGAGACCCTCGAGCCCGGGGACGTGCTGCTCACCAACGACCCGTGGCAGACGGCCGGGCAGATCAACGACATCACCGTCGCGACGCCGGTGTTCCGGAACGGCCGGCTCGTCGCGTGGTTCGCTTCGTGCTGCCACGCGCCGGACATCGGCGGCCGGCTCGTTTCCGCGGAGGCTCACGAGGTCTTCGAAGAGGGCCTGCGCCTGCCGATCCTGAAGTTCCTGAACGCGGGGGTCGTCAACGTCGACCTGGAACGGCTGGTCCGGGCCAACGTCCGGACGCCGGAGGAGACGATCGGCGACCTGTACGCGCAGGTCACCGGCAACGAGGTCGGCGCGGCGAGCCTGCTGAAGCTGCTGGACGAGTTCGGGCTCGACTCCCTCGACGACGTCGCCGCCGAGATCATGCAACGGTCCGAGAAAGCGCTGCGCGACGCGCTGCGGGAGCTGCCGGACGGCGTCTACACCAACGAGATCGCCACCGACGGCTTCGACGACGAAGAGATCGTCCTGCGCGTGACGGCCACTGTGGACGGTGACGAGATCCACCTCGACTTCGCGGGGTCGTCGCCGCAGAGCCGTCGTGGCATCAACGTCGTCCTCAACTACACGCGGGCGTACGCGTCCTTCGCGGTCAAGGCGGCGATCTCGCCGGCGGTGCCGCACAACGCCGGGTCGTTCCGGCCGGTGCACGTCACCGCGCCGGAAGGTTCGGTGCTGAACTGCCTGCCGCCCGCGCCGGTCGCCTCGCGGCACCTGATCGGGCACTTCCTGCCGTCGCTGCTGATCGGGGCCCTGCCCGGCGCCGCGATCGCACCGGGTGCCGACGCGTTGTGGATGACCATCTGGCGCGGCCCCGGATTCATGCTCAACGTCTTCCAGACCGGCGGCACGGGCGCGCGCGTCGACAAGGACGGCCTGAACACCACCGGTTTCCCCAGCGGATTGCGCTCGACGCCGACCGAGGTCATCGAGACGATGGCGCCGCTCGTCCAGCGCTCGCGGGAGCTGCGCGCGGACTCCGGCGGTGCCGGGCGGTGGCGCGGCGGCCTCGGCCAGGTGACGACGATGTCCGCGCGTGGCCAGGAGTCTTGGAGCGTCAACGGGAACGTCGACCGCGTGCGCGCCGCGGCGTCCGGAGTGGACGGCGGAACGCCCGGTGCGGCCGGTCGCTTCGGCTTGCACGAGGGGAAAGACCTGCCCGCGAAGAGCCGGGTGACGCTGACGACCGAGTCCGTTGTGGACGTCACGCTGCCCGGCGGCGGTGGCTACGGGCCGCCGTTCGAACGGCCCGTGACCGAAGTGTTCGACGACGTCGTCGAGGGGTACGTCTCGGTGGCGGCGGCGCGCGAGGTGTACGGCGTCGAGGTGCGTTACCACGGCGATCCGGCCGCGCTCGTCCGGCTGCCCGAGGACTACGTGGTGGACGAAAAGCAGACAGCACGACTGAGAGCGGGGAAGTGATCATGGGTCGGTTGGCCGGCAAGGTGGCGGTCGTCTTCGGCGGCGCGCGGGGCATCGGCCTCGCCACGGTGAAGGAGTTCCTCGCCGAGGGCGCGACGGTGTTCGCTTCCGACATCCGCGAACCCGCGGAACAACTCGACGGCTACCGGCACGCACGAGTGGACGCCACCGACGAGGACGCCGTGGCGGCGTTCGTCGACGGCGTCATCGCCGAAGCGGGCCGCATCGACGTGCTGGTCAACAACGTCGGCATCCACCTCGGCAAATCCCTCACGGACACCACGTTGGCCGAGTTCGACAACATCTTCGCGCTCAACGTGCGGGCGGCCTTCCTCGGCACCCGCGCCGTGCTGCCGCACATGATCGAGCGGAAGGCGGGCAGCATCATCACGACGTCGTCGAACGGCGGCGTGATGGGCCGCCCCGGCGACCCGGTGTACAACGCCACCAAGCACGCGCTGGTCGGGCTGACGAAGTCGATCGCCGTCGCCCACGCGCACCAGGGCATCCGCGCGAACACGGTGAACCCCGGCGCGATCGACACCGACATGCTGCGCAGCACGCTCAACTCGCCGGAGGAGTTCGAGACCAAGCAGCACCAGCTGGTCGCGAGCACGCCCGCGGCGCGCGTCGGCGAGGCGTGGGAAGTCGCGAAGGCCGTGGTGTTCCTGGCGAGCGACGAGTCGCGGTTCATCAACGGCGTCGTGCTGCCGATCGACGGCGCGAAGGCCGCCGGTGCGATGCCGGGCAACCGCTACAGCCTCGATTTCGAGCTCGGCGTCCGGTAGCGCGCCGTGACCGTCGATGCCTCGGGGCTGGAGAGCGAGCGGCACCAGCTCGAACGCAGTGGCACCGCCGAGCGGGTCGCCGCGATCCTGCGCCAGTACATCACCGACGGCGTCTTCGCCCCCGGTGAACGGCTGTCCGAGCCGGTGATCAGCTCGGCGCTCGGCGTCTCGCGCAACACCCTGCGCGAGTCGTTCCAGCTGCTGGCCCACGAGCGGCTGGCGGTGCACGAGCTGAACCGCGGCGTGTTCGTGCGCGAACTGACCACGGAAGACATCGAGGACCTCTACGTCGTCCGCCGCACCACCGAATGCGGTGCCCTGCGGCGGGCGGCCGAACGGTCCATTGTGGACTTGGCGCCGGTCGAACAGGCTCTGCGGGACGGCCGTACGGCGGCCGCGGCCGAGGACTGGCCGGCGGTCGGCACCGCCAGCATCCACTTCCACCAGGCGCTGGCCGACCTCGCCGGCAGCGAGCGGATCTCCGCGACGATGCGCCAGGTGCTCGCCGAGACGCGGTTGTTCTTCGTCCTGAACGAGAACACGCGCGAGTTCTACGAGCCGTTCCTGGAGTGCCACGAGCAGATCCTGCGCGACCTGCGGTGCGGCCGGTTCGGCGTCGCCGAAGCCGCGTTGGACCGCTACCTCCGGGACGCCGAAGCCCGGCTGCTGGCGCTCAGCGACCTTACGACGTAAGGGACCTCGAAGACATACGGCCTGCGGTAGGTGGTGGCCCGGTACGTCCCGTCGGGGCCGGCCGACCAGCTGCGCCAGGCGACGGTGCGGACGACGGACACCTCGGCGTACTCGGCCGGCGCGGGCTTTGCCTCGGCGGCGGGCGGTGCCGAAACGAGGAGCACGGCGGCCAGGGTCATCGCACATCCTCGGAACACGACGCCAGTCAACCTCGCGGAAGGCGCCGACCGGAAAGGATTCGAGCCGGTTCGAATCCACCGCCGCGGCTGTTACCGTCGACAGCGTGTTCACGCTGCGCGTCGACGCGGAGACAGTGGCCAGGACCCGGTTTTCGCCGTCGCTCACGGCGGAGTCCCTGGCCTGGCTGAAGCTCGCCGCCGGCTCGGGGCGCCACCCCGTGTTCGGCGATCCCGGCCCGCTCGCCCGGGCGTCGCTCACCCACCCGGACGTCGCCCTGCTCCTGGACCTGCTGCCGCGCGCCGGCGAGGTCTACACGCCCGACCTGCTCACACCGCAGCCCGGCACGGCCACCCGGCACCGCGACCTGCTCGACGAGCAGATCGCGCGGATCGAGGCCACCCCGCAGGACGATCTGGAGGAGCAGGTGCTCTCCCACACGCAGGCGCACTGGAGCCGGCCGCTGCCGGTCAAGGCCCGCCGCGTCGCGGAGTCGGGGTCGATGCCGCGCCGCCTGGCCAACGGGCTCGCCCGGTTCTGGCGGGACGCCCTGGCCGAGCACTGGGACGGTCTGCAGGCCGTCCTCGACCGGGACATCACCCACCGCGCGCGGACCATCGCCGGCCACGGCGTCGGAGCGGCGCTCGGGTCACTCCACCCCTCGATCGGCTGGGCGGGCGACGCGATCACCCTGGCCATGCCGTTCGACGGCGAGGTCGACGTCGCCGGCCGCGAGCTGGTCCTCGCGCCCGGCGTGCTCAGCTGGCCCGGCACCAGCATCCAGGTCGACGTGCCCGGCCAGGTCGTGCTCGGCTACCCGGCGCACGGCATCGGCACGGGCGGGAGCCCCGGGCCCGGCCGGATCGCGCCGGTGGTCGGGGCCGCCCGCGCGGCGCTGCTGACGGACCTCGAGACCGCGCGGTCGACGGCGGAGCTCGCCACCCGGACCGGGTACGCCGCGGGCACCGTCTCCTACCACCTCGCGGCTCTGCACCGCGCGGGTCTCGTCAGCAAGGTCAGGGACGGCCGGTACGTGCTGTACCGGCGGACCCCGCAGGCCGTCGTCCTGCTCGAAGGCGCCTGAGCGCCTCAGCAGCTCAGGTTCGGCGCGATCCAGTCGGCGAACTCGCCCGCCGCCCTGTCACCGCCGTCGTCGACCGCGATCGCCAGCTGCTGGACGCCGGGGACCGGGACCGTCAGCTTCTGCGCCTTGATGCCGGGACGGACCAGTCCCGTCGCGTACAGTCGCGGCGATGACGGGCTCGTCGGCGCTCGCGGGAGCGACGACCGGCACAAAGGAGAAAACGCCGCCCCCGGACGAGTGGCCGGGGGGCGACGCGGGGTGGGTGATTTGCCCGCTCTCAGCAGGTGATCGCGGCGTCCGCCCAGTCGGCGTGGTCGGAGTCGTTCGTGTCCCCGCCGTCGGTGACGACGAGGTCGAGCACCTGGACGCCGGCCAGGTTCGCCGCGAGCTGCTGCGCGGGAAGGCCCGCCGTCATGACTCCGGTCTCGGCGAGTTCCTTGCCGTCGCCGAGGACCTGGAACGCGACGCTGCCCTTGGCCTTTTCGTCGTCGTGGCCGACCGACGCGCCGAACGCCGTGCAGCCGCCGCCGAGGTAGAACCGGACGCGGGACGGCGCGTGGACGCCGAGGCCGTCGTCGTAGGACACGCCGCCGATGGTGATCTGGTGCCCGTCACCGGCTTTCGGCTCGCCGTTGCTCGTGCCGCGTTCGACCGGGCCGTAGCCGTTCTCCGCGGAGAGCCAGGTGGCCTTCGAAAGCGGTGTCACGCCTTTCGCCGGTGGGGACACGATCGGCGCGCCGCCGTCGGCTGTTAACGAGCGTTTACCCCAGGGGGTCCAGTAGTTCGCGGTGGCGGTCAGGGTGACGCGGTCGCCGGTGGGGGCGTTCGGCCGCACGGTCCAGGACCGCTGCCACGACCGGCCCGGCGCCACCGCCGGGACGAGCACGTCACCGCGGCCGTCGAGCTGCCAGCCGGCCGGCGCGGTGAGCTTCACCTGTGCGGCGACGAGCGGGGTGCTGCCGTCGTTGGTGAGCTTCAGCGTCGTGGTGAAAGGCTTGGCGGCGTCGGCGAAGTCGGGCCCCTGCACGGTGAGCGTCGACAGCGGGGCCGCGTTCGGGAACTTCGCGGGCCAGACGCGGAACACCGCGGCGCCGTGGCTCGGCACCGACGCCCGGAGCGTGCCGGCGGACTCGGTTTCGGCGCCGGACCGCAGGTCGCGGACGCGGTAGTCGCGGGCCTTCGCGAGGCCGAGTTCGGCCGCGGTGGCGGACATCGGCGCCGCGGTCAGGCCGCGGTTGAAGAGCACGACCGCCGCCGAGCCGTCCGACATCGGCTTGGTCCAGACCTCGCTGTCGCCGTCGTCGCGCAGCCGGTAGCCCTGCTTGCCCGCCCAGTCCTGGTCGAGCGCGACGATGTCCTTGTTCTCCAGGATCTGTTTCGTGGTGTCGGACATCGAGCGCAGGTCGTTGCCGGCGAGCAGCGGCGCGTTCATCAGGGCCCACAACGCGAAGTGCGCCTGGTACTCGGTGGTCGTCATCTTGCCGTTGCCGACCTCCAGCATGTCCGGGTCGTTCCAGCCGCCCGGGCCGGCGTACCCGGCCAGCGGGGCCTGCTTGTCGAGGATCCCGGTCATGCTGCTCCAGCTGTCGCTGATGTCGCCCGTGGTGCGCCAGAGCTGCGCGCCCGCGTCCTTGCCCCAGAGCCACGGCTGGTTCTGGCCCCACTCGCAGAGCGCGTAGAGGATCGGGCGGCCGGTCTTCTTGATCGCCTCGCCCATCTTCGTGTAGCGCTCGATCGCCGGGCGGTTCTGGTTGTTGCAGTTGTCGTACTTGAGGTAGTCGACACCCCAGTCGGCGAACGTCTGCGCGTCGACGTCTTCGTGGTCGAGACCGCCGGGCATGGTCTTCTGACAGGTCAGCGTGCCGGCGCTGGTGTAGATGCCGAGCTTGAGCCCGCGGTCGTGGACGTAGTCGGCCAGCGCCTTGATGCCGCTGGGGAAGCGCGCGTGGCTGGCTTCGAGCTTGCCGTCGGCGGTGCGGTTCTGTTCGGCCCAGCAGTCGTCGATGTTGACGTACTGGTAGCCCGCGGCCTTCAGGCCCGAGCTGACCATCGCGTCCGCCGTCTCGCGGATGAGCTCTTCGTTGATGTCGCAGTGGAACTTGTTCCAGCTGTTCCAGCCCATGGGTGGGCGTTGGCCGAGCTGTGGGGCGTCGGCCGGTTCAGCGGCTTGAGCGGGTGGGGGAGAAGCGATCGCGGCGGCCACGACGGCGGCCGCGAGCCCGACAAGAAGACGCATGATCCCTCCAGGAGTGCGCAACTCTGCACAAACTCACTCAACAACAAACACCAGGGAGAGGTCGGATGTCTACGGCCGTTAGGAGGAATACCTTGCGAAAATCCGGGCCGTGGGAGAGAAAGGGCCGTGACTTCGATGCCTGCTGACCGCGACGGTTTCCGCCCGCTGGACGGGATCAAGGTCGTCGACCTGTCCCGCATCCTCGCCGGCCCGTACTGCACGCAGTACCTCGGCGAGATGGGGGCGGACGTGGTGAAGGTCGAGCCGCCCGGCCACGGCGACGACACCCGCGGCTGGGGGCCGCCGTTCGTCGGCGAGAGCGGCGAAGCCGTCTACTACCTCGCGGCGAACCGGAACAAGCGCGGGATCGTGCTCGACCTCAAGAGCGGCCGCGGCCAGGAAGCCCTCCGACGTCTGGTGGTCGACGCGGACGTGCTCGTCGAGAACTTCCGCCCGGGGACGCTGGAGAAGTGGGGCCTCGGGTACGCGGAGTTGTCGGAGCTGAACCCGCGGCTGATCCACGTGTCGATCACCGGGTTCGGGCAGACCGGGCCGTACCGCGACCGCGCGGGCTACGACCTGGTGGCCCAGGCCCTCGGCGGCGTGATGTCGCTGACCGGCGAGCCCGGCGGCGCGCCGGCCAAGGTCGGGCTGCCGGTGGCGGACCTGAACGCGGGGACGTGGGCGATCATCGCGGTGCTGATGGCGTTGCAGGCCCGGCACACGACCGGCCGCGGCCAGTACCTCGACGTGTCCCTTTTGGACAGTCAGCTGGCCTGGCACGTGTACGCGGCGGGCGCTGTGTTCTACGACGCGCCACGCCCGCGCCGGATGGGTTCGGCGCACCCGAGCATCGTTCCGTACCAGGCGTACCCCGTGTCCGACGGCTGGCTGATCATCGCGGTGGGCAGCGAAAAGCTGTGGCACGCGTTCTGCGGGGTGCTCGGCTTGGACATCGCTTCGGACTCACGGTTTTCGTCGAACGCGTCCCGGGCGGCCCACCGCGACGAGCTGAACGCGCTTTTGGAGCCGGTGTTGCGGACGCGCACGGCGGCGGACTGGATGAAGTCCTTCGACGCCGCGGGCATCCCGGCGGCCCCGATCAACGAGATCGACGACGTGTACGCGGACCCGTGGACAGCGGCGCGCGACCAGGTCGTCCGGTTGCCTCATCCGACGGTGGGGACCTACCTGGGGACGGGGTTCCCCGTGAAGGCGTCGGACACCCCGGCGCGTCCGACGTCGGCGCCGCCGACCTTGGGGCAGCACACTTCGGAGGTGCTGGCGGAGCTGGGGTATTCGGCGGAGGAGATCGCGGAGTTCTTGGACTGATCGGCCAGTCCGGCGCCGCAAATTGTGCACCATGGAGGGTTCGCGCTCCCGGCTCCGCCCTGGTAGGGATGGGGGAGGACTGAGGAGGACCGATGTCAGCACAGCACGCCCTTTGGCACCCGTTCGCCGACATGGGGGTGGTCGAGCACGACCGGATGGTCATCACCCGCGGTGAGGGCTCCTACGTCTGGGACGACGCCGGCCGCCGGTACTTCGATGCCACCGCGTCGCTCTGGTACGCGAACTTCGGGCACGGGCGCCCCGAGATCACCGAGGCCGTCGCCCAGCAGCTTCGGACGCTCGACTCGTACAACCTGTTCGGCTACAACGCGAACGAGCCGGCGATCGAGCTGGCCGACCGCGTCGCCGCGCTGGCGCCGACGCCGGGGTCGAAGGTCTTCTTCGGCTCGGGCGGCGGGGACGTCATCGACACCGCCGTGAAGCTGGCGCGGGCGTACTTCGCGCAGACCGGGCGGCCGGAGAAGACGCACGTCATCGGCCGCGCGCAGGGGTACCACGGCACGCACGGCTTCGGCACGGCCGTCGGCGGCATCCCGGCCAACGCGGCCGGCGTCGGGCCGCAGCCGCCGGAGTTCTCACACGTGCCGTTCGACAGCGCGCCGGCACTGGAGGCCGAAATCGAGCGGGTGGGCGCGTCACGGGTGGCGGCGTTCTTCTGCGAGCCGGTGATCGGCGCGGGCGGCGTGCTGCTCCCGCCGGACGGTTACCTCGAGGAGGTGGCCGCGATCTGCCGCCGCCACGACGTGCTGTTCGTCGCGGACTGCGTGATCGCGGCGTGGGGCCGGCTCGGGACGTGGTTCGGCATCGACCGCTGGGCGGTGCGGCCGGACATGATCACGACGGCGAAGGGCATCACCGGCGGCACGATCCCGCTCGGGGCGCTGGTGGTGGCCCCGCGCGTGGCGGAGCCGTTCTTCACGGGAGCGCCGGGCGCGCCGATCTTCCGTCACGGCGCGACGTACGCGGGTCACCCGGTGGCCTGCGCGGCCGGCTTGGCGACCCTGGACATCTACGAGCGCGACGGGTTGATCCCCCGCGGCCGCGAGCTGGAGAAGCCCCTGGCCGACGCGGTGTCCGGGGTCGCCGACCACGGGCTGGTCGCGGAGGTCCGGGCGGGGCTGGGCTTCCTCGCGGCGGTCGAGCTGACGGCGGAGGTCATGGACGCCGACCCGGGCGCACCGGTCAAGCTGCAGCGCGCGTGCCGGGACGAGGGTGTGATCGTGCGGAACCTCGGGCGGGGTGTCGCGGTGTCGCCGCCGCTGATCGCGGGGGAGCCGGAGCTGGACCTGCTGGCCACGGCCCTGCCGAAGGCCTTG
The DNA here is from genome assembly GCA_049998055.1 of Amycolatopsis sp. cmx-4-37. GTDB lineage: Bacteria > Actinomycetota > Actinomycetes > Mycobacteriales > Pseudonocardiaceae > Amycolatopsis. The sequence continues at coordinate 236,063 of JAEBEK010000003.1, forward strand.
GACCGGCTGGCGGCGCGGAGCTGAGGTCCGGGCGCGCGTCGGCCGGCAATGCCGAGGTCATGAACGACTCTTTCCTGTCCTCCGACGGCAGGAAAGAGTCGTTCATGACGTTGGAACGCCCGACGATTCGCGTGACTGGACCCGAGACTCGCGTGAGTGGAGCCGGACTCGCGGCGGGACTTGCCGCTGAGCTGAGCCGGCTGCCCCTCACGAGATGCAGAACTCGTTGCCCTCCGGGTCCGCCATCGTCACCCAGCTGTGCGGCCCCTGCCGCCCGCGCCACAGGAACTTCGCGCCTCGGGACTGCAGCTTCTCCAGCGTTGCCTCGACGTTGTCGGCGCCGACCCACACGTCGATGTGGAGGCGGTTCTTCACCGTCTTCGGTTCCGGGACCTCTTGGAACAAGATCCGCTTCGGTGGACCCTCCGGTGGGGAGTCCGGGTGGCGGACCGCCGCCCCGGTGCGCCACACCAAAGCCCCGTGGTACGTCCGGGTTTCTTCCTCCTTCGCGTACCCCTTCGCGATCATCTCGCGGATGAAGTCCTCGTCCGTCGGTTCCACGGGCCAGCCGAGGGTCTCGGCCCACCAGTCGGCGAGCACGTGCGGGTCGGCCGTATCCACCACTACCTGGAAGTCATGCGCCATACGGGCACGTTAACGACCGAGTCCGACATTTTCCGGAGCATCGGGTCCTCGGGCACGACCGTGAAGCGCCACTTGTCGACGCCGCCGCCCATGATCTCGGCGTAGCGGCGGGCGCCGTCGGCGTTGGCGAACCGCACCTGCTGGCCGTTCGTCAGGTGGGTGATCTTGACCGCCATGACAACCTCCGAAGTCTGTGGGCCGGCCCAGGAGCTTCCCCCTCCGAGGCCGGCGAGCACAGTAGAACACATGTTCGACCGGGTGCGCCAGTGGATCCCCCGCGCAGGTGAGAACGCCAGGTCAGAGCGGTCGGACCATGGCCACGCGCGGCCAGGCGTCCAGGCCGCGGGCCGCCTCCGCGCGGCGGATCGCCCGCAGCCCGTCGCCGATTTCCGCGTCCGCCAGGACCCGGAACCCCAGCCGCTCGTAGTAGGGCGCGTTCCACGGCACGGCGGCGAACGTCGTGAGCGTCAGCGCCGGCAACCCGCGAGAAGCCGCCCACTCGGCGAGCGTCTCGATCAGCGCGCCGCCGAGCCCGCGTCGCGCATGGGAGGGCCGGACCGAGACCTGCTCGACGTGCGCGTCGCCGTCGACGACCTCGGAGATGAGGTACGCCACCGGCCGGTCGGTGTCGTCCACGCTCACCCAGGCGCGGCCGTCGGACTGGTAGACCGCCAGTTCCGCCACCGAACCCGGGTCGTCGTCGGCGATCGCGGCCATGTCGAGGGCGCGGAAGAGGCCGCCCGCCTCGCGTTCGATGTCGATCAACGCGGGCAGGTCGCCGGGACGCGCGAGCCGGATCACGAGGGCATTCGTACGCGCCCGGCCGGGATTTTCACAGCGAATAAGACGAAATCGTCCGCTGGATGCGGGTCGCGTACCCCTGCAGGGCGGTGATCGCGGTGCGCCGGGCCTCCTCGGTGATCCGCGCGGCCGGCCCGGCCAGGCTCAGCACGGTCGGCCGCCGCCCGTAGGCCTGCACCGGCACCGAACACGCCCAGACGCCTTCGTCGATTTCCCCGGAGCTGACCGAAAACCGGTTCTCCAGCGCGTGCTTGAGCTCGTCGCGCACGAAGGTGCCGCGCTGCTCGACGATCGGCGCCAGCCGGCGGTCGCGCTCGATCTCCGGCAGGAGCGCGAGCAGCATCTTCCCGGACGCGCCCAGGCCGAGCGGCAGCGAGTGCCCCGGCTCGAACGTGAACCGCATGGCGCGGTCGCACTCGACGCGGTCCGCGCACACGGCGGCGTCGCCGAACTGCTGGAAGAGCATCACCGTCTCGCCGAGCTCCCGCGCGGCTTCCTCCATCGACGGCTTCGCCAGCCGCACGAGGTCGTTCGCCAGCTGCGCGGCACGCGCGAGCGGCATCACCTGGCTGGTGAGGTGGTAGTGCCCGGCCCGGCCCTCCTCGAGCAGCTGCAGCTCCTTGAGCAGCGCCACGTAGCGGTAGGTCGTCGCGACCGGGGTGCCGATCGTCGCGGCGAGCTCGGCGACACTGGCCTCCCAGCGGCTCTCGGAAAAGGCGAGGAGCAGTTGCAGGACCTTCCGGGAACTGCTGGCGCCGGGGGTGCGGCGCGGAGCGGTGGTGGCGGAACCGTCAACGGCACTGGCAGCACTGACGGCAGGCGTCATCATGACCTCTCGGTGGGACAAAAACGACCTTCGCTATCACTCGGGGTGAATAAATTAGCACGTTGTGTTAAACGAAGGCCAGCATTCCGCCATCGCGCAATAACCGCCGGTCAGAGCGTGAGGAACTCGCCGGGTTTCGTCACCACCGGTGACTCGACGTAGAGGCCGCGGTACTCGTCCTGGATCCCGGAGTTGTGCACCTGCAGCGCGAGCGGACCGGTGCGCCCGGCGGTCTTGTCGGTGAACCGCAGGACTTCGACGCCCCGGCAGGTCACGGCCGTCCCGGTGAGCGGGCAGCAGGCCATCCGGGCCACGCCGGTGGCCGCGTCGCCGATCAGCTCGCACTGGGCCCACTTCTTGATGTCGATCGTGCTGTGCGGCAGCTGCGTGAACAGTTTGCCGCCGCCGTCGTTGTGACCGGGCCGGTAGTCCCAGTGACCGCCGTTCGGCGGCTGGAACTGGATGGCGCTCAGCGCGTCGCGGATCGGGTCGGTCGTGCCCCAGATCAGCACCGTCGGTTTGTGGTTGCCCTTCACCTGCCGGACATTGAATATCCACCGAAACGTGCCGACCTGCGTTTTGTTGTAGTACAACCAGCCGCGCGCGGTGCCATTGCCGTGGATGACGCCGTTCTTCGCCGACCACAGGCCGGTCTTGGACGACGTCCAAGCGCTCAAATCGGTACCGCTGAACATCGGCACCAGATCCGGGTCACCATAAGGGTTGTCCGCCGCCTGCGCGGCCGGGGCGAACCCCGACGCCACGACGATCCCCGCGGCCAGCACGCCGAAGAGCCTCTTGAACATCATGCCGTCCTCTCGACGAATGCGATGGGCATTGCGTTCGGACGGCGGATTTCACGCTACGAGCGGCGCGGGTGAGGCGTCAACCGCGGTCCCGCTGATCGGTCAAGAACGGCGTCAGCAAACCGGGAACGGCCCGGTCGGCCAACGCGAGCCCGTCGGCCTCGCCGATGTCGAGCACGCGGTAGTGGCCCTTGCCCGCGGCGACCGGCGCGATCACCGTGACCAGCCCGGCCCGGCGCTGGAAGTAGGAGCGTTCGACGACGACGCCGGTCAGGCCGTCGCAGCGGACCGCCGCGGTGCCGCGGTCCAGCGAACCCCAGCGCGTCACCAGGTAGCGGCCGGTGAAAGCGTGCCCGAGGCCGCGGTAGCGGTCCCAGCCGACCAGCGCGGCGAACGGCACGAGCACGAGCGCGACCTGCCACGGCCAGTCCGGCCAGCCGGCGAGCCACGCCAGGGCGTACAGCGCCGCGGCGAGCAGCAGCACACTGACGACGGCCCGGGAGAGCCGACGGTACAACGCCCGGCGCGGGTGGGGCGTCAGCGGTGTCGCCGACGGGTCTTCGCCGAGGACCTCCGCGACGACCTCGTGCGCTTTCGCGAGTGGCGCCGGCGGCAGCAGCAGGCCGCCGCCCTTGTCCGCGCCCTTGCCCTCGCGCAGGCCGCCGGCGATGGCGACGCAGCGGGCGCCGCCGGCCAGCCGCAGCGGCAGCGGCTCGCGGATTTCCACGCCCCGCAGGCGGTCCTCCTCGATCGACACCGAGCGCGTCGTGATCAGGCCGCGGCGGATGTGCAGCGTGCCGGCGGGCTCGCGGGTGAGCCGGAAGTTCCAGAACGACAGCACGTACCCGCCGATCGACAGCACCGAGACGAGCACCAGCAGCCCGGCGGCGGCCAGCACCAGGCTCACCCACGTCGGGGTGTCGGCGAAGTGCCCGACGACCGTCTGGACCAGCGAGAACTGGATCGGGTCGAAGTGCAGCTCGTGCGCGAAGTGGTAGACGGTGCCGACGGCGGCGCCGACCACCGCCAGCCCGGACAGCGTGAACGGCGCGTACCGCAGCCACTTCTTGTCGACCGCGGCCACCAGCTGCTCGGGCGGCGCGGTGGTCTCCTCCGTGGTTTCGACGACCTTGCGGTGCAGCAGGAGCGTCCGCAGCCGCTGGGCTTCGGCGATCGTGACGGCGTCGAGGACGAGCTCGTCCTTGCCCGGGCCCTTGCCGTGCGAATGCCGCCCGGTGCCGATCCGCGCCGCGGCCAGCGAGAACAGGCGGTGCTTCGGCTCGGAAGTCACGTCGACCGTGCGGATCCGGTCGCGGGGGATGGCCCGCTGCTTGCGCAGCAGCAGCCCGGTGTGCCATTCCACCTGCGTCGCGGTGATCCGGTAGCGCGAGGTCAGCACGTGCGAGACGCCGGTGAACACGGCGATCGCGGTGAAGACCAGCCCGATCCACTGCCACGGCTCGCCGTGGCCGACGAGCAGCGCGCCCAGCAGCACCGGCAGCGACCGCACCAGGTCCAGCACCGGCCGGATGAGCAGCATGCGCCGGTCGAGGCGGTGCCACGGCGCCTCCGGCGTGCCCTCGGCGGGCGGCGTCACGGCGACCTCGGCGGGGCTGCTCACGTGGCGTCCCCTCGGATCGCCTGGGTCGTCTTCGTGAGCTCGTCGGCCAGCTCCAGCGCGCGGACGTGCGTCAGGCCCGCGATGCGCAGCGGGCCGGCCGCGGACGCCGTCGTCACGGTGATCTTCGCCAGCCCGAAGAGCTGCTCGAGGGGGTCGCGCTCGATGTCGACGGTCTGGATCCGCGACACCGGGGCGATCCGCCACTCCTGCTTCAGCCAGCCGGCCTGCGTGTAGACGGCCTCGCCGGTGACCTCCCAGCGGTGCACGCGGTAGCGCCACTGCGGCATCACGATGAGGTGCAGCGGGGCGAGCACGCACGAGATCACCAGCGTGACGTCGAGGAACGCCGGCGCGTCGTCGCTGGTCGCGACGATGGCGATCTGGACCCCGAGCAGCACGATCCAGAGGATCGCGGCGGTCGCCGTCCAGTAGCCGATGGCCCGGCGGCTGACCTGGTGCGCGGGCGGCCGCAACCGCACCGCCGCTGTGTTCGTGCTGTGTTCGCTCACAGGTCAAGCGTGCCCGATCGGCGCCTTGCGTGCCCACGACAAGTGTCACGATGGCGATTCGGTCCGCCGTCGATCGTGCGGGAGTTACGATCGGCCACACCGTCGGAGGAATGGATTGGCCGCCGGGGTGTGTTGTGCTTGAAGGATTCACGTGCACGAGAGCAGGAGGACCCGGTGGGACTCGATCCCGACGACCTGTACGAGGTGGACTCGGACGTCCCCGACCTGACCGGGGCGGTGCTGATGCACCACTTCGAAGGGTTCATGGACGCCGGCTCGGCGGGCCGTCTGCTGGCCGAGCACCTGCTCGGCGGTGAGCACCGGGTGATCGCGCGCTTCGACGTCGACCGGCTCATCGACTACCGCTCGCGCCGCCCGACGATGACCTACGCCGTGGACCACTGGGAGGACTACGACGCGCCGGAACTGGTCGTCCACCTGCTGCACGACGCCGACGACACGCCGTTCCTGCTGCTGTCCGGCCCGGAGCCCGACCACGACTGGGAGCGGTTCTGCCGCGCGGTCCGGAACCTGATCGAACGCTGGGGCGTCCGGCTCACCGCCGGGTTCCACGGCATCCCGATGGGCGCGCCGCACACGCGCCCGCTCGGCGTCACCGCGCACGCGACCCGCAAAGACCTGGTCGGCGAGCACCAGCCGCTGCCGAACCGGCTGCAGGTGCCGGGCAGCCTGGCCGCGCTGCTGGAGTACCGGCTCGGCGAGTGGGGCCACGACGCCGTCGGGTTCGCCGCGCACGTGCCGCACTACCTGGCGCAGTCGACGTACCCGGCCTCGTCGCTGGTCGTGCTCGACGCGCTGGGCCGCTCGACCGGGCTGAGCCTGGCCGAGGGCGAGCTGCGCGCGGCGGCGGACCTCGCCGACGCGGAGATCAACCGCCAGGTCGCGGAGTCCGACGAGGTCGCCGAGGTCGTCCGCGCGCTGGAGCGGCAGTACGACACGTTCATCGAGGCTTCGGAGCGGGGCTCGCTGCTCGCGGAGTCGGTCGAGCACATGCCGACCGCGGAGGAGCTCGGGTCCCAGTTCGAGCGGTTCCTGGCCGAGCAGAACGGCGGCGACGGCCCGGAGCGCTGATGACGCTGGTGACTCGCTGATGACTCACTACGATGAGATTGGCGTCGGCTACGCGCGGGGGCGGCGCACCGACCCGCGGTGGCTCACGCCGGTGCTCGACGCGCTGGGCCCGGCCGGTTCCGTGCTCGACGTCGGCTCCGGGACGGGGTCGTACGAGCCTCCCGCCCGACGCGTCGTCGCGGTCGAGCCGTCGGTGGAGATGATCCGGCAACGGCGTCCCGAGGCTGCGCCCGTGGTGCGCGCGGTCGCGGAGGCGTTGCCGTTCGCGTCCTCGACGTTCGACGCCTCGCTCGCGGTGCTGACCGTGCACCACTGGCCGGACTGGCGTCGCGGACTTGACGAGCTTCGCCGGGTCTCGCGGCGCCAGGTCGTCTTGGCCTACGACACCGCGCTGCACAACCACTTCTGGCTGGTGCGGGAGTACGTGCCGGAGGTCGCCGCGCTGGAGGTTTCGCGCCCGTCGGCGCCGGAGATCGCGGACTTCCTCGACGCGGCTTCGGTGCTCGACCTGCCGGTGCCGTGGGACTTCACGGACGGCGTGTTCCCGGCGTACTGGCGCCGTCCGGAGGCTTATCTGGACCCGGCGGTGCGGCGGTCGTGTTCGGCGCTGGCGCAGACGTCGCCCGCGGCGGTCGAGCGGGGGATGGCCCGGCTGCGCGCCGATCTGGAGTCCGGGCGCTGGTACGAGGAGCACACGGAGCTGCTGGAACTACCTGAATGGGACGCGGGCTTCCGGCTCGTGGTGGCGGGCAGTGAGCTCGGCGACTCTTAGTGGTTGAGCTCGGCAGCTCACGCGCAGCAGCTACTCCTTGCCGGTGCCGAAGCAGCTGTTGCACTTCTTCGTCCCGTTGCAGGATGGACACTTTCCACCTTGCATTTTACCCGTCCCGGCGCATGACAGGCACTTCTTGGTTCCTTTGCAAAGACCGCATTGAGCCATTGTCTTCTCCTGGTTTCCGGTGTGGATGGAGCGATCAGCACACGAGATTCGGCAACCCTTGTCGGGGGCAAGTCGGTAAGCATGCTTGCCGTGTTACGGATCTGATCATGATCGCCGGAACAACTATCTCGCTGTAACCCGGTGCCCGCGTTCGAGTGACGGTTCCCGCCTGGCTGTAACTGACGCGTCGCCCCGAACGACGTGGAGCTTTGTCGGCAGTGCCCCCTGGGAGTGGGGCTTGCGCCCCCCGGCTCCATCGGCAGTTACCGGAGATCTTGATGGCAACCTGGAAAGACATGAATCGGCTCGTCGACATGATGGGAGGCAGTCACCTGAGCGACACGATGGACCAACTGGTTGTTCCCGGATGCGAGCCGGACCGCAAACAGAAAATCTTCATCGCCTACGAGGTGATGAAGCCGGACTTCGAGTTCGTAAAAGTAATGTCGGCGTTCGCCATGGTCGACCTGGTCAACGTTGAGGCGGTCGTGCGACGAGTCGGCCGGCTTCAGGTCGGGTGCGTGTCGTACCAGTACGTCTACGAGAACGGCAGAGAAGTCGACGGGTTCGTCACCCTCGCCTCGACGACGCCGCTTGCGTCACTCGATCTCACCGAAGGACAAGCACACTTCGGCATCTACCTGAACGTGTTCGGACGTGCGGCGGACACCCTCGAAGTGGAGTTCGCCGAGCCCGGACGGCCGGACTTCTTCTAGCGGCCAGCGCCTCGGTCGGTGCCGGCAACCGCCAGACCGCCACTCCGGTCGGCGCCCGGCACTTCGGCCACCCTGCGGACGCGCCGGCCGGGATGTCTACGGCTTCGACTCAGGTGAGGGTGAAGATCACGTAGGCGGCCCGTCGAGGATCTCGCGCAGCTCCAGCGTGCCGACCTCGGCCCACGGGTGCCGCGAAGCGACCTCGACGGCCGTCGAACGGTCCGCGCACTCGAGGATGTTGTAGCCGCCGATCTGCTCCTTGGTCTCGGCGAACGGGCCGTCGGTCAGCAGGACCGAGCCGTTCCGCACCCGGATCGTCTTCGCCTCGGCCGGCGGGTGCAGGCCCGTGCCGCCCTGGCGGACGCCGTGCCGTTCGGCCTCGGCGGCCCATTCGTGGCAGCGCCGCGCCATCTCCGGGCCGGACGCCGCCGCGGTGCTTTCGTCACCGCACAACAAGAGCAGGTATCGCACGGCGCCAGCATGCCACGCGGGCTCAGCCGTGGCAGCCTCCTTCGTTCAGCGGGCCGAACGACGGCAGGATGAGCCCGCACAGGTAGCCGTCGATCCACCGGCCGTTGCCGGAGAGGTTGGTACCGAGCCGGACCAGCGGCGCGAAGCCCTTGATGCCGGCGGCGAGCGCGTCCTGGTTGCGCTGCAGCATCGACGTCAGCTGGTCGAGCTGGGTGAGCAGCGGGCCGAGCTGCGCCTCGTTGTCGCCGATCAGCCCGGACAGCTCGGTGGCGAGCCGCCGCGAGCCGTCGAGCAGGGAGCTGATCGCCTGCTCGCGGTCGCTCACCTCGGCCAGCAGCCGGTTCCCGTCGGCCAGGAGCTGCCGCACGACGGCGTCGCGGTCGACGAGCGTCCGCGAGACGACCCGCGTGTTGCCCAGGAGGGTGGCGAGCTGGTGGTCGCGCGTGGCGAGCGTGTCCGACAGCCGCGACAACCCGGTGAGCGCGGTGCGGACGCTCTGCGGTGTGTTCGCGAGCGTCGCCGACAGCGTGTCGAAGCTCTTCGCCAGCCGGGTGGTGTCGATCTTGTCCACAGTGGACGAAAGCGCGCCGAAGGCTGTCAGTACGTCGTAAGGCACGGTCGTGCGTGACCGCGGGATCGGGTGGCCGGGGTCGAGCGTCCCTTCGCCCCGAGGGTCCAGCGCGAGGTACTTCTGGCCGAGCACGGTCTTGAGCCGGATCGCCGCGGCCGTCGTGTCGCCGAGCCACGCGCCCTTGACCCGGAAGGAGACCAGGACGCGGTCGCCGCGCAGCCCGACGTCCGAAACGTGGCCGACCTCGACACCGGCGATGCGGACGTCGTTGCCCTCGAACAGGCCGGCCGCCTCGCTGAACTCGGCGGAGTACGTCGTGCCGTCGCCGATGACGGGCAGTGAACGAGCGTTAACTGCCGTGAGCACGCCCAAGGCCAGCACGGTCAGGCCGATGAGCGCCGTTCTGACCGGGACGTCGGCGGCCCGGCGTATTGACATGGCGTCAAGAGTGACGTACGCCACGCCGGGTCGCCAGCCGAGTCCCCCGATGAGACGAAGATCGGCCTCACGCGGACGTGAGCGCGGGGTATTCACGATATTCCAGCGCGTTGGCGGCGCGATCGGTCATCCAGGTGAACACCTTGCCGAACACCCGCGTGCTCAGCATCCGGTAGGCGCGGTTGCGGCTGCGGATCTTCGCGGCGGTGCGCGGGGCGAGGAAGTTGCCGGATCCCTTGCCGTTCTTCTGCCCGACGGTGGCCGGCTTGCGCAGACGCTCCTCGTACTTCGCGAACGCCGTCACGTGGTCGCCGCCGACCGCCGAGAGCTCGCCGGCCAGCACCTGGGCGCCCATCATGGCGAGCCCGGTGCCGGACCCGCCGGGCCCGGCGCACCACGCGGCGTCGCCGAGCAGCACGATCCGGCCCTTCGACCAGCGGTCGAGGTGGATCTGGCTGATCGAGTCGACGTACAGGTCGTCCGCCGCCGGCAACGCCTCGAGCAGCTTCGGTGTCTCCCAGCCGGTGTCCGCGAAGAGCCGCGCGACGAGGGCACGCTGCTCGTCCGGGGTGCGCCGGCGGAACTCGACGCCGTCGGCGGCGAAGACCAGGCCGACGTGCAGCTTGTCCGGCAGCCGGTGGCTGCCCACGCTCAGGCCGCGACCGGGCTCGTTGTACATGACGCTGGTGTGGTCGAGGCCGAGGTGGTTGGGCGCGGTGAACCCGGCGATCCCGAACCCGAGGTCGCGCCGGAAGCCCGGTTCGGGCCCGAAGGCGGCGGCCCGCACCCCGGAGTGCACGCCGTCCGCCCCGACGACGAGGTCGAACCGCCGCGGCGCGCCGCGCCGGAAGGTGACGTCGACGCCGCCGGCGCTCTCGGTGAGGCTCGTGACGCGGTCGCCGAAGACGTATTCGGTGTAGTCCTTGGTGTGGTCGTAGAGGATCCGCGCGAGGTCGCCGCGCAGGATCTCGACCTCGCCGCTCCAGGCGGCCCCGGGCACGGTCAGCTGGGGCCGCGCGTCGAGGCCGAGCACGGTCTGGTCGCCCATGGCGGTCTCCATGCGGCGGACGTCGTCGAGGATGCCCATGGCGCGGAGGAGCTTCACCTGCTCGCCGCGGAAGTCGACGGCCTGCCCACCGGGCCGCAGGGCGGGCGCGGTCTCGACGACGGTCACGCGGTAGCCGTGGCGGCGCAGCCAGTAGGCCGCGGACGGGCCGGCGATGCTGGCCCCGGACACGAGCACGGTCTTGGCGGTCATCGGAGGATCCTCTCGGTCGGTGTCGATGACCCGAGAGTGCGCGGTCGCGCTGACGGTCCACGCACGATCCGCTGACCGTTCGGCCGGTGGTGTCCGGTTCGAGTGGCTAGCATGACGCGCGTGGACCGCTCCGCCGCAGACCGGATCACGCAGGACGGCGAGGAAGCCGCCGTCGAGGCGCGCATCCTCAACGCCGCCGCGCACCTCGTCGCCGACGAGGGGTTCGGGCGGCTGAAGATCGGGGCCGTCTGCGCCCGGTCCGGCTACGCGCGGTCGGTCATCTTCCAGCACTTCGGCGACAAGGACGGGCTCGGGCAGCGGCTGGTCGAGTACGCCGTCGAGGAGTTCACCACCGCCTACAGCGAGGCCGTCGCGGCCCGGACCGGCGCGGCCACCGCGACGCCGATGGACCTGCTGCGCGCGCTGCTCGACATCATCTTCGAGCTGATCCGCACGATGCCGACGCTCAACCACGCCTTCCTGGCGCTCTGGGGCGACGCGGCGTCCGAGTACTCGGCCCTGCGCGGCGCGCTCACCGAGGCCGACCGCCGGTTCCGGTTCGCCATCGCGCAGACCCTGGCCAGCGGCGTCGCGGACGGGTCCATCACCGGCGTCCGCGACGCGGACGCGTACGCCTCCGCGCTGCTGGCCCAGCTGCGCGGGATCTCGATGCAGGCGCTGATCGACCCCGACGGCGTCGACCTGCGCGGGGTCCGCACCGAGCTGGAGCGCGGCATCGACCGGCTCTCCGCGAGCTTCCGCAGCGGCGCCTAGAGCGCGAAGACGATTCCCCGCAGCACGATCACCCCGATGAAGACGAGCGTGAAGGCGAGGTCGAGCGAGATCCCGCCGATCCGCACCGGCCGCACGACCCGCCGCACCGGCCCGATGACCGGCTCGGTGGCCGAGTAGGCCAGGCTCCGGGCCCGCCGCGTCCACGGCGGGCTGTCGGCCAGCACCCCGACCCAGTCCAGCACCATCCGCGCGATCAGCACGAGCAGGTACAGGCTCAGCGCGAAGCCGAGCAGTGTCCCCAGTGCACCCATGGTTCCTCCCTTGTCCCCTGGAGAACGGGCGGGCGAGGCGGGGAGTGCCAGCTCTGTCCGATTCACAGCTTTTCGACAGGATCGCCCGCCCAGCGGCGGATGGCGAACCGGCTGCCGTCACGCTCGACTTCGGCGGCGCCGGAACCCCCGAAGTGGGCGGGGACGACGAGTTCGCGGTGGTCCGCGGCGCGTTCGAGGACGCGGCGGCGGGTGGCGGCCGCTTGCTGCTCGTCTTCGCAGAAACAGCTGCTGTGCCGGGGTTCGAGGATCTGGACCGGGCTGTGCAGCAGGTCGCCGACGAACACGGCGCGGTCGCCGCCGGAGGCCAGGCGGACGATGGACGAGCCGGGTGTGTGGCCGGGCGCGGGCTCGAGGGTCAGGTTGCGGTCGATGCGGTGCTCTCCCTCCCACAGCACGGCTTTCCCGAGCACCGGGGCGATGCTGTCCGCGTAGACGAGCAAGCTGCCCTCGCGGCGGAGCTGGTCGTGTTCGGTGCGCGGGGTGGGGCGCCGGTGGGCGTTGCGCGGGTCGAAGTACGTCTGATCGGCGCGGGGGATCAGGTAGGTGGCGTTGGGGAAGGCCGGCACCCAATCGCCGTTGCGCCTCAAGGTGTTCCAGCCGACGTGGTCGTAGTGGATGTGGGTGTTGACGACGACGTCGACGTCGTCGGGCCGGACGCCGGCGTCGGCGAGCCGGTCGAGGAAGTCCGTCGCCAGGTGGTCGAACAGCGGGATCTGCGGGCGGTCCCGGTCGTTGCCGACGCCGGTGTCGATGAGGATCACCCGCCCTTCGCTGCGCAGCACCCAGGTCTGGACCGTGCCGCGGTAGCCGCCGGTGTCCGGGTTCCAGTGGTCGGGCGCGAGCCAGCCGGCGTTGTCCTCCCAGAGTTCGGGCGGGCTGGGGACGATGGTCCGCGCCGGGGCGATCTCGCCCTGCCACTCGAGGACCTTCACGACTTCGACGTCACCGATCTGCATACTTCCACTCTGAGGCTCTTGCTTGAGCTTTCCAATGCTTTGATTGCTCATTCTGATGCTTGAGCGTCTCAAGGGTTAGGGTCTCGGTGTGGACCTGCTGAGTGACGCGATCGCGGCGGTGCGGATCGGGCAGCCGACGTCGAACCGGCTGCGCGCCGGCGCCGAGTGGTGCTACCGCTTCGCCCCCTACGAGGGCGCGGGCTTCCACGTCCTCCTGCGCGGCAGCGGCTGGCTGGTCCCCGCCGCCGGCGAGCCGGTGCCGTTGGGGGCGGGCGACGTGGTCCTGGTCCCACGCGGCAGCGAGCACACGCTGTCTTCGCGGCCGGACGCGTCGGGCGCGGTGCCGTTCGAGGCGGCCGTGCCCGAGCCGGACGGCCGGACGGAGTTCCTGTGCGGCAAGTACCGCCTGTCTCAGACGCGCCGGCACCCGGTGCTGGCGAGCCTGCCGGAGGTGGTCCACATCCCTGCCCGGATCGGCGGTTCGTCGGAGCTCCGCGCGGCGATCGACCTGCTCGGCGCGGAGGTGACGGCTCGCCGCCCGGGCTCGGCCACGGTCGTCGCGGGTCTGCTGGATCTGCTGCTGGTCTACCTGATCCGCGCGTGGCTGGCGGGAAACCCGGGCGCGGGCTGGCCCCAGGCGTTGCGCGACCCGGCGATCGCGGCGGCGCTGGAGGCCCTGCACGCGAATCCCGAGGCACCGTGGCGCATCGAAGACCTGGCATCCCGGGCCGGCCTGTCCCGCGCGACGCTCGCCCGCCGCTTCACGGCGATGACCGGCCACTCACCGATGGCGTACTTGACGTGGTGGCGCCTGACGACAGCGGCGGGGCTGCTGCAGGACACGGACCTGCCGCTGCCGTCGATCGCCGCGAAAGTCGGCTACGGCTCGCCTTTCGCGTTCTCGCACGCGTTCAAGCGCCAGTTCGGCGCCGCACCGGGGACCTACCGGCTAGGGTCGCGATCATGAGCCTGGTTTCCGCCACCGACCTCGACGCGGCCATCACCTGCCTGGCCGACGGTCTGCACCCGGCGGCCGAGAAGGACTGGACGACAGCGACGGGCACCGGCGAACTGGACGCGTGGCACACGGCGGAGCACATCGGCGACTGCTTGCTGTCGTACGCGGCTCAGCTCGTCTCACGCCGTGCCAGCGGTTACGTGCCTTTCCTGGCGGCGTTGGAGAAGGACGCCTCCTCGGCCGACGCGCTGCAGTTCGCCTTGGCGGGCAGCGCGATCCTCGCGGCGGTGGTCCGGTCGGCATCCCCGGAAGCCCGCGCCTACCACCCGACGGGCACAGCGGACCCGGCCGGTTTCGCGGCCATGGGCTGCGCGGAGGCTCTGGTCCACGGCGAGGACGTCGCCCGTGGCCTGGGCCTCGCACTGGACCCACCTCGCGAGACCTGTGCCCGGACCGTGGCCCGGCTGTTCCCGCACCTGGGCGACGTCTCGGATCTGGACCCGTGGACAGCGTTGCTCTGGGCAACGGACCGCGTCGAGGTTGCGGGCCGGCCGAAGCAGACGGGCTGGCGCTGGAAAGGCGCCCCACTGGCCGAGTGACACCGTCCACCTGCCCGACCGTCAGCTCGGGCGCAGGTGGTGCGGTGCGATGAGGCCCGGCTCGCTGAGCACGGCGAGCTGGTCCTCCAAGGCGGCGAGCCGCTCCTCGATCGACGCGTTGATGGCGTTGACCTGGGCGCGGTCGCACCCGTACTCGAACGCGATCGCCCCGAGGTAGCAGCCGGTGATCACCACGGCCGCGCCGAGCCACCACAGGACGCCGACGAGGTCCGGCCCGTCCGCGGTCCAGTCGAGGACCACGGCGAGGGTGGCCAACACGATCGCCGACGCCGCGAGCCCGGTGTGGGAAAGGGTGACCCACGGGCTGCGCTTGCGCCACCACCCGAACAACCGGAGTGACTCGGGTGCGTTCACCGCGGCGACCGCGCTCCGGATGTTGGCGAGCGCCAGCCGGGCGTCCCGCTGGCGGGCCAGCGGCAGCGGCGCGGTCCACGACCGGAGCCGGGTCTCCAGCTCCACGCACGCGTGGCGGACCCAGAAGGGCGTGGCCGCGGCGGGGCGCCGGGGCCAGTCCGGCGTGCGCCCCTGGTTGCGCAGCCAAGCGATCCCCATGACCAGCACCGCTCCGAAGACGATGATCTCGGCGACGATCAGGGTGTCGGCGTCGAGGCCGGACGTGGCGACGAGCATCAGCGTCACCATGCCCAAGCCCAAGCTGAACACCCCCGCACCGAACACGACGAACGCCCGGTTGGGTGTTCGGGCGAGCCGCTCGTCCAGCCAGTCCATCGGGCGGCGGAGAGCGAACCGGCTCGCGCTGATGAGGAGGAAGATCAGCAGGTAGAACGTCGGCAGCCCGGCGAACAGGGCCGCGTTCCCCACCGCGGAGAGCTCGGGGAACGGCACGAACCCCACCGCGGTGTTCGCGCAGCCCAGCAGCACGGCCAGCATGAGCACCCCCACCGCCGCGCCGACCCTGGTCCGGTCGGGCAGCGGTTCGACCACCACGGCCAGTTCCGGCGTCTGCGGGGACACGACGAGCTCGATCTCGGCGAGGACGGACCGGACCCCGGCCGCGAGCGAACCGAACCGCAGTTCCACGCCCTGTGCGTGCGCCAGCTCGCCGATGGCCGCGGGAAGGTCCTGACGCTGCGGCATGGTGGCTCCGGTCAGCACCACCGGCAGCAGCCGGACACCGTTTTCGATCGCGGTGGCGATCTCGTCGTGCACCCAGTCCACGTGCCGGCCCGACCGGTCGGCCAGGTCCGGGAGCCAGGTGGAGTGGATGACCACCACCAGCACGTCCGTCTCTGCCAGGCGCGCGCGAAGCGCCGCGGGGTAGGGCTCCCCGACGCGCAGCGTCGTGTCGAAGTACACCGCCTCGCGTCCGAAGTGGACGGACAGCTGATCCGCGAGCGCCTCGACCAGCAGCGCGTGGGGCAGCAGGGCGCCGGCCGCGTCCCGCTGCCGGTAGTTGACGAAGATCTTCCCGCTCACTCGTGGCCTCGCTCCGCCGGTGCGCCCTGCTCGCGGATCATCGCGGCGAGCTTGGCCTGCCATTCCGTGATCTCCGCACTCCAGCGCCGCGCGTTTCGCCGGTCCAGCAGGCAGTTCCCGCAGAGCGCGGCCGCGGTGAACACGGCGGCGATCGCGATCGTCCGGCCCGCCGCGAGGAGCGGGTGCCCGAGCACCGGTTCGGCGAACACGCCGATCCCGGCCGCCGTGGCGTCCAGTGCGACGATGCTGGCGAACCAGCTGAGGTAGGCGATCGCCTCGGGCCGGTAGCCGCGCCGGACCCACGCCGGGATCGATGCGCGGGCTCGGAGATCCAGTTCCTCGCGTGCGCCATCGAGCCGCGAGACGATCAACTCCGCGTCCCGCCGATCGGCTTGCGTGCCGGGCCTTCGCGAATTCTTGATCTCGAGCAACCGTCGCTCCAGCCGGTGGGCCGCCCGACGGAAGTCGGCGTGGTGGGTCGTCACCGGAGGCGGCCACTCCTCGTCGCGCTCCGCCGTGCGCAGGAACCAGACCCACAGCACCCAGAGCGAAACCGAGAAGAAGGCGATGAAGAAGAATATCTTTCCCTCGGTCAGGTCGTCGTCCTGGCTGATCGAATGAATGCTCGGGAAGACGCTGGCGAGCAGGATGAGAAAGGGCACGATCCAGTATCGCTTGAACATTCCTTGGACACCGCTCGCGCCCGCTCTCTTCTCCAAGCGGGTGATCAAGGGTTGCATCGGGAAAATGAGGGTGGTCACGAGCGTCGAAACCAAGGCCAGCGCCAGGGTCGAGATGGCCGCGGGACGGGCGAGCAGTTCCCACGTGGTTCCACCGGAGTAGAAGAGAACCGGGGTCAGCACGACCAGTGAGACGGTGCTGAGCAGGAGCCGGAGCCAGATCCGCTGCTTGCGCGGCGCGGTGCTTTCCGACGGCGCGGCGGCGGGGACGACGTGGTTCTCGAGCTGGCGGATCAACCCGTTCAGGTCGGCGGAATAGCCGGCCGCCCGGATGGGTGCCGCTTGGCGTTGCGCGAGTTCGCCGATCTCGGCCGGCAGCTCCTCCCACGTCGGCAGCACGGCGTCGCCGATCGGCACGGGGATCACGTGGATCCCCCGGTCCAGTGCGCTCTTGATCTCGTGGAGCACCCAGTCCTTGCGGCGAGGCACCTTGAAAGCGTCCACCCAGCCTTCGTGGATCACCACGATGAGCACGGTGCAGGTTTGCAGCCGCAGTTCCAGGGTGGCCGGGTACCGATCGCCGGAAGGGATGCCGTTGTCGATGAACACCTCCTCGGCCCCGAAATAGCTTTGCAGGGCATCGGCGATGGCGGCGACGGCGGTCCCGTGTGGATTCTTGCGGTAGTTCACGAATATGCTGGACATTTTTCTCTCGGCTTGCTTTTTTGGACTCTGCTCAGTATTTTCGGGTGCGTGGAGAACGATACGGAAGCGACCGCCGGTCTCGATGTGACGCTCGAAGGAATCCGGGAGGAGCTCGCGGGTCTGCATGCGCAGAGCAAATTCCTGAACGCGGTCGTCGACCGGCTGCACACCGAGAACGAACAACTCCGGAAAGCCGGTTCCCAGGCCACCGTGCAGCCGGCCCTGCGCGAACTGATCAAGCTGGCCGACGACTGGCGGAGCCGGGCGGCCGCGATCCGCGAAGACGCCGATCCGGGCCGGTTGTGCGCCGACGTCGTCGAAGACGTGACCTTGATCTTGGAACGCCAGGGCATCGAGGCCTTCTCGGCCGACACGGGCGCTGGTTTCGACCGGCGACAGCACCGCGCCGTCGGCACCCGGGGTACCGAAGACGAGGCCCTCGACGGCCGGGTCGCCGAGGCGCGCAAACCGGGGTACCGCAGCGAAGAGCGGATCGTGCGGTTCGCCGAGGTCGTGGTGTACAAGGTGGCAGCCGGCCGCTAGACGGTGACCGGCCGGCTGGCCAGCACGCCGATCACCACGATCACCGCGAGCGCGGTCACCACCACGGCGATCACCAGCATCGCCATGGCCACCCGCCTGCCGTTCGCCACCGCTTTCGGTACGTCGCTCATTGCACGGCCTTCCGGTTGATCAGCCACTGCACCGGCATCGCGGGGTCGTCGTTGACGATGCCGCCGGCCGTGGACTCGTGCGAGGTCACGTCGCGGGCGTCCTCGTAGCTCACGACGAAGTAGGCGACCTTCTCGAACTGGTTGTCGATCGACGCCACCAGGTCGCGCTGCCCCAGGTCGGTCAGCCACGCCCGTACCGCGGTGTCCCGCTCGGCGCGGCTCGTCGCCGGCGTGCCCGCGTACGGGTGGTTCGTGCCGTTCGGTTCGATCAGCGCGTCGGCCTTGGTCACCACGACGGCGACCGGGATCTTCAGCAGGGCACCCGCCTTGACGCTGCGGTGCTCGCGTTGAGCCTCCACGAACCGCTCCAGCGAGGCCTTCGGCACGGCGTTGGACGCCCGCACCCGGCCGAGGACCGACCGGTCGGTCTCCGAGCGCACCTGGCGCAGGGAAAACGGGTCGACGACGAAGACGACACCCTTGGTGTGCTTGAGGAACTGCGACTCCGCGAGCTGGTCGGCGCTTTCGGGGATCTCACCGGCCGGGTCGTAGAGGTACAGCAAGCGTCGCGCGCGGCAACCTTCGCCGACGTAGACGTTGTAGGCCCTCGGCCGCGTGGTCGCGGTCTTGACGGCGCGATTCGGGTCCTCGTACACCCCGAGCCGCAGGTTGCGCTCGAACTCCTGCTTCGCCCGCTCGTCGGCGAACTCGAACCCGTCACCCCGCAACATCAACCGGCTGACCGCCGAGAACATGTACACGGACTTGCCGGCCGTCGGTCCGGCGATCACCGGGATGTGCACGGTCGGCGCCCGCAGCCCGCCGATCGGCAGCTGGGCCTTGCACCCGGCGCACTGGGCCGGGAGTTTCGCCTTGCCGTTCGCGAGCAGGGTCGGCAGCACCTGCTCGCAGCGGCACGTGCGGTGCAGCACGCCCGCCGTGTCGGGCAGCAGCTTCTGGTGCTCGGCCCGGCAGTTCGGGCAGCGGTAGATCGGGCGCGTGGCGCGCTCGTGGCAGGTGGGGCACTCGATCGTGATGCCGCGGATCCAGAGCAGACAGACCTCGAAGACCCAGGACGCACCGGCGGTCGCCGTGGCCGCCAGCACGAGAAGACCCAGCAGGACCGCGAACACCGCGGACACGACGAGCAGGAACGCGCCGGCGGCCGCCGCGCCCAGCACCAGCCCGGCGATGGTCATCACGGCGAGCGGGTAGGTGACGCCGTGGTGCAGCCGGGAGTACTTCGCCCGGCTCCACGTCCGGCCCGCGAGCGACCGGGAGTACTCCGGATCGGGTCGCGTCTTCGGGTCGTCGGCGACGACCCGCGTCCACGTCCGCCCCACGGCCTGGGTGAGCACCTTCCGGTAGTCGAGCAGCACGGGCCCGGCGTAGTAGCTGCGGTAGGCGGGATCGGCGCCGGCCTTCCGCGACGCCGGATCGACGCGCAGGTGCTCCGCCGGGCCGTACGGGGAGAAGCCGGCGAACGCCGCCGTGACGAACTCGATGAGCCCGACGAAGAAGGCGGCGACGCCGCTCACCGCGAGGAACAACGCACCGAGGTAGAAGACGGCGGGGATCAGCGAGCAAAGCAGGATCCCGGCGAGCAGGAATCCGACGAGGTACCCCATCAGCGCTGCCTCCGCAGGCCGAACAGGTTCAGCAGGCCCCGGTTCTCCTCGTGCGCCGACCGCCATTCACGCCACCACTTGGGCCAGCTGCCCTTGGGTGCGTCGACGTCGAGCCGGGAGCGCACCGCGGCCGCCTTGAGCTGTTCGCCGATCTTGTCGAGGTGTTTCGCCTTGCGCCCGGCGATCGCGGCGACCAGCGTCTCGTTGACGAGCCGGTGGCGGACCCGGCGGTCGGAGACGCTCCACCACACCACGACCACGGCCGCGACGTGGTTCGGGGGAGCCTTGGCCAGCCGCGTGCGCGCCTTCTCGACGTACGCCGCGAGGAACTGGGCGCCGGCCTCTCGCAGGGACGCCTCGATCAGGTCGTGGTGGGTCCGCGCGTCGGCCCGCAGCACGTACTCGGCCAGCGCACCGAGCAGCCGCTGCGCGAGATCTCGGGGGAGAGAAGGCAGGAGCCGCAGTCCCTCGTCCACCCGGCGTCCGGCGTCGTCCCTCGGGGTGGCTCGCCGGAAGTGGCCGAGGAGCCGGATCGCCTCGAGCCGGACGGCGTCTTCGGCACGCAGTGAACCGGCCAGGCCGGGAGCGAGCAGGTCGTCGATCAGCCGGGCGTGGTCCGAGCCCGGTTCGCCGCCGGCCGCCTGGTCGAGCGTCGCGGTCACGATCCGGCTCAGCAGACCGGTGCCGGCCAGCACCTCGGGGGGCAGCGAACCCAGCGCGCGTTCCGCGTCCGACGTCGTCAGATCGGCCGGCCACAGCACCTGACCGAGCGGTCGCCAGTCGAGCTCGTGGTCGTCGAGGACCTTGTTCAGCACCGAGACCTTGTCCTCGTGACCTCCCCGGGCGAGCACCAGGTCGGCGAGGAGCGCGACGCGGCCGCGGGCGCCCATCTTGCGCAGGACCTGCCCGGCCCGCGGGGTCAGCGCGGTGCACAGCGGGACGACCTGCCCGGGGTCGGCGAGGCGGGCCGAGAGGACGCGCAGCGTCGCCGCGCGCAGTTCCCCGTGCCCGGCCAGGCGATCGAGGAGGTCGCCGGAGCCCGGGTCGGTCATCGCCGGGAGCACGGCCACGGCCGCGACCTGATCGAGCTCCGCCGGGTCCAGCCGGGGAAGCCAGAGCTGGTCCGGGGTCGCGAGCGCGGCGAGGTAGTACGCGCCGAGCAGGTCGGCGGCGACCGGTTCCCGGCGGCGGTCCGCGGCGTCGAGGCGCTCCGCCCAACGGCGCAGGTCGACCGGACCGCCGGCGGCCCGCAGGCGCTCGGCGAGTCGTCGCCAGCCGTCGGCGGTGAGCGTGCCCGGCAGGCGATCGACCGCGAGCGCGGCCACGTCGAGCAGCAGGTCTTCCGGGACGTCCGGACCGGGCGGCAGGTCCTCGACGCACCCGATGAGCACGGCGAAGGCTTCCAGCTCGCCGGCCAGGAGCGGCGGAGCCACGCGGTCGGCCGGCATGATCGCCGTCTGGACGTCGCTCCGGCTCCACAGCGTCGCCATCATCGCCGCGTACCGCGTGGTCTCCCCGGCGGTGCCGGGCTCGACCAGGTCCACGACGGTGAAGTCGCCGTAGCTCGGGAGCAGCACGTCCGGGGAGGTGCAGCTGACGAGCACGCCCGAGTCCTCGGGCCGCGACGTGTAGGTCACGAACGAGATGGCGAGCCCGAGGGCCCGGGAGAAGGACCGGCACAGCGCGGCCAGCCACAGCGCGCCCGTCCGGTCGTCGTGGACGACGAGCACGATCCGCCCCCGACCGTCGGTGAGCACCCGCTGCACCGCGCTGATCATCCGCGCCAGGCCGTCCGCCCGGCCCGGCTCGGACAGGAACCGGCGGATTTCGGCGGGACTCGTGTCGCCGCCGGGCGTGAGCGCGTCGATCGGGGGGAGGTCGGTCCGGTTCTGGTGCGCGTGGACCCAGACCGGGCTGCGCCACATGTCGATCGGCAGCGCACGACCGAGTTCCCGGTCGGCGTCGTCCAGCAACAGCGCGTGGGCGAAGTAGTTGCCGGTCCGCCCGGTGAAGTCCGCACCCGCGTACCGGGTCTGGAACAGCGCGGCGGACCGGCCGGTGCGGACGAACCCGAAGGCCACGGGGAACGTGCCGAGGTCGGACTCGTCGGCGGCGGCGAGCTGCGGTCCCACTTCGTAGGCGCTGGCCCGCACCGCGAGGTCCACCAGCTGCTTGGGCGCGCCGGGGGTCAACGCGCTGATCTGGAAGCCCTGGATGCCCTCGAGCCCGTTCTCGCACGACGTGTAGTGGAGCTGGTGCATGCTCATCGCTTGCCTTTCGTCGTCCCGATCGCACCGAAGCGCGCGAGGAGCCACAACATGGGGTCTTCGAGGCGGTACGGGTGCACGCCTTGCGGCGCCAGGTGCTTGCCGTCGACCGGTGGCGCCCCCAGCGCGGAGAGCCCGAAGTACCGGTAGGTCTGGAACGTGTTGGCCACGCTGCGGTCGAAGGCCGGGTCGTACCACTGGTCGAGCCAGGCCCGGACCTCTTCGTGCACGTCGAGCCCGTCCGCCTCGTCGTAGGCACCGACGTGCCGGGAAGGCTGCCGCAGCGGCGACTCGGTGGCGAAGGAGTCCGGCAGCAGGTCCAGCTTGGTGAGCGCGACGGCCAGTGGCGTGCGGAGCCGCCGGCCGACCGGAGCGGTACCGCGTTCCCGCAGCAGCTCGCCGAGCCGGTTCAGCACGTGCAGCTGATCGGTGTAGCGGGACTTCGTGCCGTTCGCCCCGACCAGGTCGCGGACCTTGGGCATCTGCAGCGGATCGAGCAGCAGGATGATCCCCTCGGCGGCGTCGAGGTAGCTGATCAGCTGGTCCATCGCTTCGGCGCGGGCGACGTCCTCGCCCGCGGTGTCGTAGAACACCGTGACCACCGGCGCGACCCGGGCCGACCCGAGCACGCCCTGCCGCGGGAAGCGGAGGCTGAACATCAACGGCTCCGGGCTGCTGACCCGGGCCGACGCCGTCTGCGTGAGCGGGCGGTGCTCCTCGAACAGCGGCTTGTCGAAGTCCCGCTGGTAGCGCAGGCGGGATTCTTCGCCGAGCAGGTCGAGCGACATCCCGGTGAACCGTTCGCTCACCTGGCCGCGCTGGAACTCGTGGACCAGCACCCCGACCCACGTGCTCTTGCCGGAGTCGGAGGAGCCGATCACCGCGATGTTGCGGCCGCCCCCGTCGACGTACTCGCGCAGCAGCTCCCGCCCGCAGTGCGGGCAGACGCGCCGGCTTTGGGGAAGCTTCCCGTGCGGGCAGCGGCCCTTCTTCAGCTGACGTTCCCCGAACGTCTCGCCCTGGTGGTCGCACTGCTCCCCGCACCGCATCCGCAGCTCGGTGCGCCGGAAGCTCGTCCAGCAGTACGGGCACTTCGTCTTTGTCACACCGGTTCCCAGCACGCGAAGGAGTCGTCAGGTCAGGACAAGCCGGCCGGGACTGGCGGCCACCAGGTGCACGCGCTCGTCGCGGGAGAACGCGCGCAGGTGGACCGGCCGTCGCAGGTCCGGCGGCACCGTGAACTCGAGGCGCACCGGTGCCACCCGGCTTCCGCGGCGAGCAGCTCGACACCGTCGCCCGCGTCGAGCGGGCGCAGGCCCGGCTTCGCGACCACGACGATCGACGGCACCGCCGTGCCCGGTTCGCCGTCCACCACGAGGATCCGGCGCGTCCGCCGGAACGACCACACCCGCTCGATCGAGTAGCGGATCGACACCGGCGTCGACCCCCGGTCGAACACGAGCGGCCCGAAGCTGCGGCCCTCGCCGTCCGCCAGCGAAGTGCAGACCCCGAACCAGTGGTCCCCGGCGGGCGCGGGGATCGAGACCCCCCGGCTGTCGTAGGTCACCCGGGTCACGTCGAGCTGGGCGGCGTCGGGATCGGCCGGGCCGGTGGGCTTCTTCCCGGTGCGCCACACCACCCGCGCCGAGGTCGCCCCGGCCGGCCATTCCCACGTCAGGCGCACGGTCGGGCCGAGCCGGTCGACCCGCAGCGACCGGACGGTGCCGTGCCGCACGTCCACCACGCACGGGGTGCCGAGCGCGGCGAGGTCGCCCAGCACGGTCACCGGCAGGAGCCGCCGGCGCCGCGCCGCCCCGTCGAACCCGGCCCGGAGCCAGTCACGCCCCGCGCCGGTCGTGTTCCGGACCGGCACGCCGTAGGCGCGTGCCTTCGACACGGGCACGACCTCCGGCGCCGGAACGTTCGTGTTCGGGCCCAGCTCCAGGATCTCGACGTCGCCCAGGGCGGGGGCCGTCCACCGCACGTCCAGCTCGTCACCGTCCGCTTCGGCGGTCAGGTCCGTGACGGCGTCGGGGATCTCCTGGCAGCGTGCCGAAGCGGGCACACCGTCGCTCTCGACGGTCGTGCCGTCCGTCAGCCGGTAGGTCGCCGTCACCACGTAGTCGTAGGCGCGCCCGGTGCGTACCCCGGCGTCCGCGAAAGTAGTGGACCGCACGTCGCGCACGAGGCTTCCGTTGCGCCGCACCGCGGCCCCGGTGGCGCCGGTGGGGAGGCGCCAGCGCCCGGTGATCCGGTCGGGTTCGCCGCGCAGGACGAGGTCGAGCACGTCGCGCAGCACCGTCACCGCGGCCGTGCGCACCGGCCGGGTCGACGGGGTGCCGTCGCGGGTCGTGCGGATCTCGTAGGTCAGCGGCGTCCCACCCGGGGGGTCGCCGTCGACCACCTCCAGCTCGCGCGTGTCGTCGCGGATGAGCGTGTCGCCGCGGGTGACGCGGTAGCCGATGCGCCCGGCGCGCGCGCCGCTCGGTTCCCACGACACGACGACCCGGCCGTCGCGCACGACCGCCGTGGCCGAGGGCGGCGGCGCCGGCGCGCACCGCTCGATCGCGACGTCCACGTCGTGGTCGGACAGCTGTTCCCGGATGCGGTGGTAGCCGGCCGCGGCCGCCTCGACGTCGCGGTGTTCGAGCGCTTCGCACCGCGCGATCTCGGCGTCGAGCCCGGCCAGCCGGGCGGCGAGCTCCGCGCGCCGTTCCCGCCACTCGTCCGGCAGCCCGGGCTGCCCGTCCAGCACCGCGAGTGCGTGCCGCAACCGCAGGTCGCGGACCGCGGCCCGGTAGTCGTCCTGCCACGCGGGTTCGGTGCTCGCGGTGCTGGTGAAGTGACACCAGGCGGCATACGCGGTGGCGTCCGGATCGGCCGGCAACCGCACGGCCGCCAGCCGGTCCGCGACCGCCTTCGTCGCCGTGGCGACCTCGGAGTAGCCGTACGGAACCTGTGCGCCGAGCCCGCTCAGCAGTTCGTGGCGCAGCACGGCGATCAGGTCGTCGCCGAGCCACTGTTCAACCCTCTTCAGCAGGGTCTGTTCCGCCGTGGTCTCGGCGTCCCGGGACACCCGCAGCTTGCTCCGCCGGATCTCGAGGTCGCGGGCGCTCGTGCGCGTCCCGCCGAGCGTGCCGGTCAGGTACTCCCACAACGAGGCGTGGCCGAGCTGGGCGAGCAGGTGGTGGGTGCCGGACCACTGGCGCGGCTCGGGCGTGGCCGGCAGCGCGACGGGTTCGAGCTGCCGGGCGCCGATCTCGGCGAGCGCCGCCCGGACCGACGTCCGGGTCAGCGCACCACCCGATTCCCGCACGAGCGACTCGACACGCTGCTCGGACAGGCCGGGCGCACCGCGCAGACGCTGCCGCAGGCCGGCCCCCAGCTTGCGCGTCCGCGCGGCCACCGCGGCCCGGTGCGACGCCCGCTTCGCCGGGTCCGTGAGGGTCGCCGCCGCCGTCTCGTGCTGCGCTCGCAGCTGTTCACACGCCTGCTTGAAGCCCCCGTACTGCCGGTTGCCCAGCTGGCCCTTGATCTTGGCGAGCGCGGTGCGCACCACCTCGACGTCGGTGACGTCCGGCGGCAGCAGGTACACGCGGAACAAGTCCTCGTCGGGCCGCCAGCCGTCCTGCACCGGCTTGAGCACTTCGTCGACGAACCGGGCGCTGTCGAACCGCCACTCGTTCACCGCTGGAGGGCGGGCAGCGGGGCCCGCTTCACCTCCTCCGGCACCAG
This sequence comes from Amycolatopsis sp. cmx-4-37, assembly GCA_049998055.1. GTDB lineage: Bacteria > Actinomycetota > Actinomycetes > Mycobacteriales > Pseudonocardiaceae > Amycolatopsis. The sequence goes on from JAEBEK010000003.1 coordinate 261,484, forward strand.
ACCGCTGATCTTGGCCTCGAGCCGGAGTTCCTTGCCGTTGCTCGCGACCGCGGAGACCCGCAGGATCCCGTCCGCCTGGAGGGTGAACGAAACTTCGAGCGGCTGCCCGGCGGGCTGGTCCGGCGGCAGCCCGACCAGTTCACCCTGCACGAGCTCGAGGTTGTCCGGCAGTTCGACGCTCAACACGTCCGTCTTCGACTCGTAGACCGCGATCTCGACCGCTTGCTGGCCGTGGTCGATGGTGCGGAACGTCCCGCTCGGCGAGGCGGGGATCTCGTCGTTGGGCCGGATCAGCCACGAGACGATCCGGTCGCCGTCCCGCTTCTTCGGATCACGGACGATGGCGATCCCGTAGCCCTTGGACGTGACGTCGACGATCTTGGGGATCGGCTTGCCGCCGGGCAGGCCGCCCAGGGAAGCCGCCGAGCCGTCCGCTTCGGCCACGCTGCTCGCGGCGAACAGGGCCGCGCCTTTCGCGACGATCTGATCGGGGTCGGCGAGCTGCGGCGCCGGCAGGTCGGGGAAGTCCTCGGCGAGCCGCTGCTTGACCGCGGGGGAGTGCGACATGCCGCCGACGAGCAGCAGCTCGCGGATCTCGGCCACGCCCTTCTCCCGGGCGTGGCCGAGCACGTCGCGGGTGAAGTCGAGCGTCCGCCCGATCAGGTCCGCGGTGCACTCCTCGAGTTCCTTGCGGGTGATCTCGATCTTGGCGCGTTCGCCGTGCGCGACGATCGTGCTGCTGTACGTGTCGCGCCGGGACAGGGCTTTCTTGGCTTCCTCGGCGAGCAGTTCGACGGTGCCCGCCGCGTCGAGATCGGCCCTCGGGTCGGCGCCCGGGTGCTGTTCCTGGAACTTCTCGCTGATCAGGTTCGTGAGGCGCTCGTCCCAGTCCGCGCCGCCGAGCTGGTGGTCGCCGCCCGTCGCGACCACGCGGATCTCGTTCTCCGACACGTTGATGATGGTGACGTCGAAGGTGCCGCCGCCGAGGTCGTACACGAGCACCGTGCGGTTTTCGCCGGGGTTGATCAGCCCGTAGGCGATGGCGGCCGCCGTCGGTTCGTTGATGATGTTGACGACGTTCAGGCGGGCCATCTCCCCGGCGTCGCGCGTCGCTTGGCGCTCGGCCGCGCCGAAGTAGGCGGGCACCGTGATCACGACGTCCGCGAGCGGCCCCTCCGCCGGCACTTCGACGCCGAGGACGCTGAGCGCGTCTTCGGCGATCTGCTTGAGGATCACCGCGGAGATCGCCTGGGGGTAGCGTTCCTCGCCGTCGACCTCGCGGGTGTAGCCCTCTTCGCCCATGTGCCGCTTGATGAGGTCGACCACCCGGTCCGGCTGGTTCTTCAGTTCGTTCTTGGCGAACTTGCCGACGGTGACGCTGCCGGTTTCCTCGAAGAACACGACGGACGGCGTCGTCAGTTCGCTCTCCTGATTGGGCAGCACGGTGGCCCGCCCGTTCTCGTCGAGGTGCGCAACACAGGAATACGTGGTGCCGAGGTCGATGCCGAGCACGGGGCGGGTCATGGCTGGTCCTTCGGGAAGTCGGTGTTCTGGTCGTCGGGCCGGATGCCGCGCACCCGTTTGGTGAGGTCCGAGTGGTCGATGCGACCGTGGTCCGCGAGGCCGCTCCTGGCATTCGCCGGCGCGGGTCCGGTGCTGGTTCCGCCGCGTCTCCGGTGAAGTCCGTACGCGACGAGGGCGAGGAGCAAAAGTCCGCCGACGGTGCCGAGGAGCGTTTTGACCCACGGGAAAACCGGCGGCTCGGGTTGGGGCAGGGCGCCGATCACCACACCGCACGAACTCGCCACGATCCCGTAGAGCTGCCGCAACAACCCGCTGGTATCGGTGACGAAGTAGTCCTGACCGGCGTTCGGTCCCGTTACGCTCGCCAGATTCCGGGCGCCGGCCTCGTCCAGGTCGATACCGACGCCGGCGACCCGGGTGTGGCCGGTTTTCAGCTGGTCAGCCGCGGTGATGGCGGCCGGAACGGCTTGGTCGCCTTGGTGGACGGGGTTGCCATAGGCATTCGGGAACCCATCGGTGACGAGCACGACGACGTCGAGGTTCAGCCCTTTCGCGGCGAGCAGCGCGGCTTCCCAGTTCGTCGCGCCGGCGTCGTCGTCGCGCACCGAAAGGTCATCGATCCGGTCTTTCAGCTGGTGGCGGGAATCGTCGTCGGAGACGTCGGCGGCGGGCTCGATCAGCTGGGCGTCGGTGCCGAACCCGATGAGCGAGACTTCGGAACGCTTGTCGCGCAAGGCGTCGACGACGTTGCTCGCGGCCTCGCGAACCTGGTCGAACCGGGGTTCCATGGAGGTCGACTGATCGATGAGCAGGCCGAGCCGCAGCGGGCAGTGGGCCGGCCAAGGCGGGTTGAGCTCTTGCGCCACGGCGAAGGGATGTCGGCCGAGGACCAGCAAAGTGACAACAGCACAGGTGACGGCGGCGCGTCGTGGTCGAGAGGAAGTCGCTCCCACCAAGCTTGCCGTGAGTTTGGGCAGGTGAATCGCGAACGCTCCCTCGCCGTGGCCGACTCAGCAAGCACGGGAGCTTAGCGGCCGGGTGTCGCGTGGAGGCAAGGTTCCGCAATCTGTCAACAATTTGTCCAGATTCCCCGAACCCATTCAGCGGCCCCGTTTATTCGACAACAACGCTCCGCCAAACACCGATTAAGTATCGGTCAATCGTTGACGAGACAGGTCACGACGTCCACAGTGGAATTACTCGCACAAGCGAAATCGGCACCGCAGAGGTGGGGGCCGGAACAAAGGCAACCAGACGGGGGTCCGGGGGTTCACCCCCGGCGGGGGTCTGGGGGCTCGGCCCCCAGAGAGCACAAAACCCGAGGCATGGTCCGCGAGTTCCGCGAACACACCTCGGGCACCTCGGGTGCCCTCGGCAGGATTCGAACCTGCGACACCTGCCTCCGGAGGGCAGTGCTCTATCCCCTGAGCTACGAGGGCCCATCGCTGGGCGACTGGGAAAGCTTAGCGCATCGTCCGCACCCCTCGCGGGCAGGTGGTCGGATCCAAGCTTCCGCTGGTCAGCGGGGTGAAAGTTGATCCTTTCGCCGGGTCGTCGCTAGCGTGGGGGGCCCACCTGAAGGAGCTCGAGATGGTGAAGCCGTTCCAGGTGTCTCTCGATGAAGCCGATGTCGCCGACTTGCGGGAGCGGCTTCGGCGGACTCGGTGGCCCGAGGCGGAGACCGTCGGGGACTGGTCGCAGGGTGTGCCGCTCTCCTACGTCCAAGAGCTGTGCCGGGACTGGGGTGAGGAGTACGACTTCGGGTTCGCCGCCCGGCTCAACGCCTTCCCGCAGTTCCGGGCCGACGTCGATGGTGTCGGGCTGCACTTCGTGCACCTCCGGTCACCGGAAGCCGGTGCGTTGCCGCTCGTGCTGACCCATGGGTGGCCGGGGTCCGTGCTCGAGTTCCTCGACGTTCTCGGGCCGCTCAGCGACCCCGTGAAGTTCGGGGGTGATCCCGCCGATGCCTTCCACGTCGTCGTTCCGTCGCTGCCCGGGTTCGGGTGGAGCGACAAGCCGGCGCTGAAGATCCGGCGGGTCGCCGAGCTGTGGGACCGGCTCATGCGGGAGCTCGGCTACGACCGCTACGGCGCCCAAGGCGGCGATTGGGGTGCCGCCGTCACCAACGCTCTCGCGCGGTCCGGGCGGGTCGCCGGGGTGCACGTCAACTTCGCGCCCGTGCGGATGAACCAGGACGATCCGACGCCCGAGGAGCGGCGGGCGCTCGCCGATCTCGAAGAGTTCCGGCGGAACGGGAGCGGCTACTCGGCCCAGCAGGGCACCCGGCCGCAAACGCTCGGCTACGGCCTCACCGACTCGCCCGCCGGCCAGGCCGCCTGGATCGTCGAGAAGTTCTGGGCCTGGACCGACCACAAGGGCCACCCGGAGGACGCCGTCGACCGGCAGAAGATCCTCGACGACATCTCCGCCTACTGGTTCACCGCGACGGCGGCGTCGTCGGCGCGGATGTACTGGGAGAACAACGACCGCGACCTGTCCACAGTGGACGTACCGGCCGGGGTTTCGGTGTTCCCCAAGGAGATCGTGCGGCCGTCGCGGCGGCAGGCCGAGCAGCGCTACACCGACCTGCGGTGGTTCGAGGAGCTGCCCGTCGGCGGGCACTTCGCCGCGCTGGAGCAGCCCGGGCTGTTCGTCGAGCAGGTCCGCGGCTTCTTCCGGCTGGTGCGCTAGGCGAGCCAGCCGGTCGTCAGCCGCTGCACGGCCGAGCCGTCGCGGTCGGCGAGCTTGAGCCCCGTGAACTCCCCGGCCTGCTTCGACGTCTGGATGCGGAACGCCGGCGCGTCGGCCGTCATCGCGTCCAGGATCACTTCGGCGACCTCGTCGGCCGTCTGAGCGCCCTCGAACGACTTCGTGACGTTCGCGATGTACTTCCGCAGGGACTCCGCATACGGCCCGGCCTCGGCGAAGAGCCGTTCGTCGACGCCGATGTTGTTCACGAACTCCGTCGCGACCGCGCCCGGCTCGACGACGCACACCGTGACGCCCTGGGCCGCGGCGACCGGCGCGAGGGACTCCATCATGCCCTCGACGGCGAACTTCGCCGCGCAGTAGGCCTCGTTGAACGGCTGGCCGACCGCGCCGCCGATGCTGGTCACCGTGAGCACGCGGCCGCGGCTCGCGCGCAACGCCGGCAGCGCCGCCTTCGTCGTCTCGACGACGCCGAAGAAGTTGACCTCCATGGTCTCGCGCACCGCGGAGACCGGTTCCTGCTCGAGCGTGCCGACGTGGCCCGCACCCGCGTTGTTGACCAGCACGTCGAGCCGGCCGTAGTCGGCGAGGACGCCCTCGAACGCCGCGCGGACGGACTCGGGGTCGGTGACGTCCAGCGCGCGGATGTCCAGGTCGGCGCCGGCTTCGCGCAACCGGTCGGCGCGGGCGGGATCGCGCAGCGTGGCGACGGTGCGGAAGCCCGCGCGGGCGGCTCGGACGGCGGTGGCGAGGCCGATTCCGGTGGATGTGCCGGTGATCAGGGCGACGCGATCGGTGCTCATCTGGGAGACCTCGATGTGATTCAGGGGGATGATGATTAACGTAGTGAACTAAAACGACTATAGGCATGGATGGTTCAGGCAGTCAACTATCCGCCTACACTCCTCGGATGAGCACTGACCCGATCACCGACGACGTCGTCGCCCTGCTCGCGCGGATCGTCGACCGGTTCGTCGGCTCCTACGAGTCCGCAGCGGCCGCGCAGGGGCTGACCACGGTGCAGGCCAAGGTGCTCGGCGCGCTCGGGGAGCCGCTGCCGATGCACCGGATCGCCGAGAAGCTGAACTCGGAGCGGTCGAACGTGACGGGGATCATCGACCGGCTCGAAGCGCGCGGCCTGGTCGAGCGCCGCTCGGACGAGCGGGACCGGCGGATCAAGAACATCGTGGCCACCCCGGCGGGTGCCCTGCTGGCGCGCGACTTCCGGCGCTCGCTGGGCTTCGCGGCCGAACCGCTCGCGGCGCTGGGGCCGGACGACCGGCTGAAGCTGCGTGACCTGCTGCGGCGAATGGTCGACGTCGAAGCGTGATGAGTCCGCCGGCTGGGAAACCCCGCCTGGTGGATTGGTCGCCGTGAGGCCGCGGAGTAGCTTTCGGATGGGTGAACTTAGGCTGTCCTCTGTTGCACATATGCGCATTCGACTATATGTTTGGCCCCGACGGTGAAGCGGGATCGGAGGCGGAATGGGACACGGCCACGGGCACGGGCAGGCGGTCGCGCCGGCGAGCGCGTCCGGCCGCTACGTGCGGAGCCTGACCATCGCCCTGGGCATCGGCGCCGGCTTCATGGTGCTCGAGTTCATCGTCGGCTTCACGACCGGCTCACTGGCCCTGATCTCCGACGCGGCGCACATGTTCACCGACGTCCTCGGGGTCGGCATGGCGCTGGCCGCGATCATCCTGGCGCGCCGCACGGGCCCCACGGTCAGCCGCACCTTCGGGCTCTACCGCGCGGAAGTGCTGGCCGCGCTGGCCAACGCGGTCCTGCTGTTCGGGGTCGCGGGGTACGTGCTCGTCGAGGCCGCCGGCCGGATCGGCGACCCGCCCGCGGTGCCCGGCCTGCCGGTGCTGCTGGCCGCGTCCGCCGGTCTGGTGGCCAACATCGTCTCGTTCGCCGTGCTGCGGTCGGGCGCGAAGGAAAGCCTCAACGTCCGCGGCGCCTACCTCGAGGTACTGGCCGACCTGATCGGCTCGGTCGGCGTGCTGGTCAGCGGCGCGCTGACGCTCCTGACGGGCTGGCGCTACGCCGACCCGATCATCGGTGTCGCGATCGGGCTGTTCGTCCTGCCGCGCACGTGGATGCTGGCCCGGCGCGCGCTGCGGATCCTCTTCCAGCACGCGCCCCAGGGCGTCGACGTCGGGGCGATCAACGCGGAGCTGGCCGCGCTGCCGGGCGTGGCGGACGTGCACGACCTGCACGTCTGGACGCTGACGTCGGGCATGGAGGTGGCTTCGGCGCACTTGACGCTGGCCCCGCCCGCCCAGCAGTCGGACGTCCTCACCGAGGCGCAGAACCTGCTCTCGAAGCGCTACGCGATCGAGCACGCGACGCTGCAGGTGGAAGCGCCGCAGTGCGCGCGGCGATGCCAGGAACTGTCCTGGTGACGCGCTAAGCCGGCAGCGGCTGGGCGCCCCGGCCCGAAAGCATCAGCTTCATCTGGTCCATCTCCGCGCCCTGCGACGCGAGGATGCTCCGGACCAGAGCTTGCACCGCCGGCAACGAGGAATGCGCCGCCGCGTACTGGGCCATCGAGGTGCCGCCCTGGTGGTGGCGGAGCATCAGCTGCAGGAAGTAGACGTCGAACGCCCGGCCCGACAGCGAGCGCAGCTTGGTCAGCTCGGTGTCGGTCGCCATGCCCGGCATCAGCGGGCCGCCCGCCGGGTTGACCGACGACGTCCCCATCGACATGCCGTCGTGCCCGGACATCGGCTCCGTCATCCACTTCATCGGCGCACCGATCGCCTGCTCGGGCTGGTCCCACAGCATGAGCCAGCCCTTCATGCGGCCGACCTGCTCGAGCTGCGTGCGCTCGATGTCGAACGCGATCTGCTCGATCTCCGGGTCGGTCGTGCGCTCACGGGCGATGCCCGCCATCGTCACCGCCTGGAGGTGGTGCGTCGACATGTCCTGTGCGAAGCCGACCTCGACCGAGCCGGCGGCCGGGGTGGCCGTCGCCGGGTCGTCGACGGCGCGGGTGAGGAACATCCCCGCCGTCGCGCCGATCAGCAGGACCACGAGCAAGGTCCCGCCGATGATCACCCAGCGCGACCAGGTCGGCTGTTCGGTGCTCTCGTCGGTGTCGAGGTCGGCTTCGGTGCTCACTGGGACGGCGGGGTGCTGCTCGACGGCGCCGGGGCGGAACCCGACGGCTGGTTCATCGTGCCCTGCTCGCCCTGCGCGCTGGTGCTGCCCTTGTAGTCCATGGGCTTCGCGTCGGGGCCCGGCTTCGACGCCTCGAACGGCGGCGGGTTGGCCGGGTCGAACTGGCCCGGTACCTCGTCGCAGGAAGCGCCGACCTCGGGGTACACGCCGTTCGGGTTGCTCCGCAGGGCCGCGATGAACTCGTCGATCCGCGCGTCGTTGGCGTCGTCCAGCTTCAGCTGGTGGCCCCACGACTGCAGGGAGATCGGCTTGTCGAGGCCGGGGTAGGGCGACAGCATCGTGAACGGCTTGTCCTTGGCCCGGACGCTCAGCTGGTTCAGCGCGTCCCCGCTGATCTGCTGCGGGTTGTAGGCGATCCAGACGGCCCCGTGCTCGAGCGCGTGCACCATGTTCTCGGTGCGGACCGCGGTCGGGTACACGATGCCGGTGCAGGTGGCCCACGTCTGGTCGTGCGGACCGCCGAACGGCGGGGTCTTGTCGTAGGCGACGCGCTCGGTCGGGAGCACGTGCACGCTGCCGGTGTAGGTGGCCGTCACCACGCCCGGGATCCGCTTCGAGGGGTCCGGGTCCGACGCGGTCGGCGCGAAGGACGCGGCGGCGGCCTCGCGGTCGGCCTGCTCACGCTTCGGCGCGGACTTCACCATGTAGTACGTGATCACGGCACCGAGCAGGGCCACGATCGCGACGACGGCGATGATCGTGCCCCACGGCGTGCCCTTCTTGCTCACCACGGAACCGCGGGCCGCCTTCACCGCCGACCCCTTTTTCCGAGTTGTCCCGTTCGCCATGGCTCCCGCGTTCTCCCTCTGGTGGCTGCGGACGGATTCCCGCCCGGGCCAGTGTAGAGACCGCCCGTCTGATCACGGTTAACGCCTCACGGGGATGCCCGCCGTGACGTGGCCGAGACCGCTGCGAGCGCCCGACCAGGGCACACCTAGAATTCGCGGAGTGACTCCCGCCGCTCTCGCCGACCTGGTCCGCAGCTCCGCCGTGCAGGTGCTCGCCGCACGCGGCATCGACGACGCCGTGCTGCCGGAGCAGGTGACCATCGAACGCCCGCGCAACCCCGACCACGGCGACTACGCGACGAACCTGGCCCTGCAGGTGGCCAAGAAGGCCGGGTTGAAGCCGCGCGAGTTCGCCGAGGCCCTCGCCGAAGCGGTCTCGGCGGACGACGGTGTCGCCTCGGCCGAGGTGGCGGGTCCCGGCTTCCTCAACTTCCGGCTCGCCGCGGCGGCGCAGGGCGACATCGTGCGCCAGGTGCTCGACGCCGGCGCCGCGTTCGGGCGCGGGGACGCGCTGGCCGGCACCAAGATCAACCTCGAGTTCGTCTCGGCCAACCCGACCGGCCCGATCCACCTGGGCGGCACCCGCTGGGCGGCGGTCGGCGACGCGCTGGGCCGGGTGCTGGGCGCGCAGGGCGCCGCGGTCACCCGTGAGTACTACTTCAACGACGCCGGCGCCCAGATCGACCGGTTCGTCCGGTCCCTGATCGCCGCGGCGAAGGGCGAGCCCGCGCCGGAGGACGGCTACGCCGGCGGCTACATCAACGACATCGCCGCCGAGGTCATCAAGGCCGAGCCGAGCGCGCTCTCGCTGCCCGAGGAGCAGCGGCACGAGACGTTCCGCCGGATCGGCATCAACCTGATGTTCACCGAGATCAAGCAGAGCCTGCACGAGTTCGGCACCGACTTCGACGTCTACTTCCACGAGAACTCGCTGCACGAGTCGGGCGCGGTCGGCGCCGCCGTCCAGCAGCTGAAGGACTCCGGGAACCTGTACTTCGCGGACGGTGCCTGGTGGCTGAAGTCGTCGGAGTACGGCGACGACAAGGACCGCGTCGTCATCAAGCAGGACGGCAACCCGGCCTACATCGCCGGCGACCTGGCCTACTTCAAGGACAAGCGCAACCGCGGCTTCGACCTGTGCATCTACATGCTCGGCGCGGACCACCACGGCTACACCGCGCGCCTCAAGGCCGCGGCCGCGGCGTTCGGCGACGACCCGGCGACCGTCGAGGTGCTGATCGGCCAGATGGTCAACCTGGTCAGCGACGGCAAGCCGGTGCGGATGTCCAAGCGCGCGGGCACCGTGATCACGATGGAGGACCTCGTCGAGGCCGTCGGCGTCGACCCGGCCCGCTACGAGCTGATCCGCTACTCCGTGGACTCCACTTTGGACGTTGACCTGGACCTGCTGCGCAAGCACTCCAACGACAACCCCGTCTACTACGTCCAGTACGCCCACGCGCGGCTGTGCACGATGCTGCGCGGCGCCAGCGACCTCGGCCTCAAGTCCACTGAGGACGTCGATCTGGGACAGCTTACGCTGCCGGTCGAAGGCGACCTGATCCGCACGATCGGCGAGTTCCCCGAGACGGTGCGCCGCGCCGCCGAAATGCGGGAACCGCACCGGGTCGCGCGGTACCTGGAGGAGCTGGCGGGCGCGCTCCACAAGTTCTACGCGGTCCGCGAGGCCCGCGTGCTGCCCAAGGGCGACGAGGAGGCCACCCCGGCCAACCACGCCCGGGTGGCTCTTTGCGAGGCGGCGCGCGTGGTGCTCGCCAACGGCCTCGCGCTGGTCGGTGTCTCCGCTCCGGAACGGATGTAAGAAATGGCGCACCCCGCGGGCCCCAGGCACGCCGACGTCCACCCCCACGCCGACACCTCCGGGCTCCAGCCGTCGGGGGCCGAGGAGCTCGACAAGCTCCCCGCGAAGGTGTGGCCCCGCAACACGTTCCGCGCCGCCGACGGCGTCGTGCGGATCGCCGGGGTCGACGTCCGCGAGCTCGCCGAAAAGCACGGCACGCCCCTGTTCGTGGTCGACGAGGCCGACTTCAAGTCCCGCTGCGCGGACTACGCCGAAGCGTTCGACGACCCGTCGCTGGTGCACTACGCGTCGAAGGCGTTCCTCTCCATCGAGATCGCCCGCTGGGTGGCCGAGCAGGGGCTGAGCCTCGACGTCTGCAGCGGCGGCGAGCTCGCCGTGGCGCAGCGCGCGAACTTCCCGGCCGACCGGATCACCTTCCACGGCAACAACAAGTCGCCCGCCGAGCTCGAAGCCGCGGTCGTCGCCGGCGTGGGCACGATCGTGCTCGACTCGTACTTCGAGATCGCCCGGCTGGCCGACATCGCCGCGCGCCACGACGTCGTGCAGGCGGTGCTCATCCGGGTCACCGTCGGCGTCGAGGCGCACACCCACGAGTTCATCGCGACCGCCCACGAGGACCAGAAGTTCGGGTTCTCGCTGGCCGGGGGCGATGCCGCGGAGGCGGTGCGCCGGGTGCTCAACGCGCGCTCGCTCAAGCTCGTCGGCCTGCACAGCCACATCGGCTCGCAGATCTTCGACGCCGACGGCTTCGAGGTCGCCGCCCGCCGCGTCGTGGGGCTGCTCGCCGAACTGGCCAAGGAGCACGGCCCCGAGCTGCTCGACCAGCTGAGCCTGGTCGACCTCGGCGGCGGCTTCGGCATCGCCTACACCGAGAAGGACAACCCGCCGCCGCCGGCGCAGATGATCACGCAGATCCGCGAGATCGTCCGCAAGGAGTGCGCGTACGCGGGCCTGCCGGTGCCGCGCATCGCCGGCGAGCCGGGCCGCGCCATCGCCGGTCCCGGCACGGTCACGCTGTACGAGGTCGGCACCATCAAGGACGTCTCGCTCGGCGACGACCTGTCGCGCCGGTACGTGAGCGTCGACGGCGGGATGAGCGACAACATCCGGACCGCGCTCTACGACGCGGTGTACGACGTCCGGGTGGTTTCCCGCTCCGCGGAAGAGGCCAACGCGCCGGTTCGGGCCGTACTGTCCCGGGTGGTGGGAAAACACTGTGAGTCCGGCGACATCGTCGTACGAGACTGCTGGCTGCCCGACACGCTGGCACCCGGCGACCTGCTGGCCGTCGCGGCGACCGGTGCCTACTGCTACTCGATGGCGAGCACGTACAACCGGCAGCCCCGACCGGCCGTGGTCGCCGTGCGCAACGGCAGCTCCCGGCTGCTGCTGCGGCGCGAGACGACCGACGACATGCTGCGCCTGGAGGTCTGAACACAGTGGCTGCCCCAGAGGAACGACGGGCCGTCAAGGTCGCCCTGCTCGGCTGCGGGACCGTCGGCGGCGAGGTCGCCCGGCTGCTCGCCGAGCAGGCCGATGAGCTCGCCGCCCGGGCGGGGGTGGCGGTCGAGGTGGCCGGCATCGCCGTCCGCCGCCCGGACAAGCACCCCGAGCTGCCGCCGGAGCTGCTGACCGCCGACGCCGAGAAGCTCGTGACCAGCGACGACGTCGACGTCGTGGTCGAGCTGGTCGGCGGCATCGAGCCGGTGCGCGGCTGGCTGCTGGCCGCGCTGAAGGCCGGGAAGTCGGTCGTCACGGCGAACAAGGCCCTGCTCGCCGAGCACTCCGCCGACTTGTTCGAGGCGGCCGACGCCGCGGGTGCCGACCTCTACTTCGAGGCCGCCGTCGCCGGGGCCATCCCGCTGCTGCGCCCGCTGCGCGAGTCCCTCGCCGGCGACCGGATCACGCGCGTGATGGGCATCGTCAACGGCACCACGAACTACATCCTGTCCGCGATGGACTCGACCGGCGCCGGCTACGCGGAGACGCTCGACGAGGCCAGCCGCCTCGGGTACGCCGAGGCCGACCCGACCGCCGACGTCGACGGCTACGACGCCGCGTCGAAGGCCGCGATCCTCGCGTCGCTGGCCTTCCACACGCGCGTGACGGCTTCGGACGTGCACCGCGAGGGCATCGCCGACGTCACCGCCGCCGACCTCGGCGCGGCCCGGATGCTCGGCCGCACGGTCAAGCTCCTGGCGATCTGCGAACGCGTGACCGACGACGACGGCGTCGAGTCGGTCTCCGCGCGCGTGCACCCGGTGATGATCCCGCGCAGCCACCAGCTGGCCGGGGTGGGCGGCGCGTTCAACGCCGTCTACGTCGAGGCCGACGCCGCCGGCGAGCTGATGTTCTACGGCCAGGGCGCGGGCGGCGCGCCGACCGCGAGCGCGGTGCTCGGCGACCTCGTCGCGGTGGCCCGCAACCTGGTGGCCGGCGGCCGCGGCCCGCGCGAGTCCGCGCACGCGGCGCTGCCGATGCGGCCGATGGGACAGACGCCGACCCGGTACCACGTAAGCCTTTCCGTCGCCGACCGCGCCGGGGTGCTCGCCCAGGTGGCGCAGGCGTTCGCCGGCCACGGCGTGAGCATCGCGGCCGTGCGGCAGAGCGACGTCGGCGATCGCGCGAGTCTCGTCGTGGTGACCCACCAGGCCCCCGACGCGGCCCTGCAGTCCACTGTGGACGAGATCGCGAAGCTCGACGTCGTCCACGAGGTTGTCAGCGTGATGCGGGTGGAGGGCGAAGACGCATGAGTACCCAAGCCTGGCCGGGAATCATCGAGGCGTACCGGGACCGCGTCCCCGTCCCGGACGGGGCGCAGGTCGTCACGCTCGGGGAAGGCAACACGCCGCTGCTGCCCGCGCGGCACCTGTCCGAGCTGACCGGCTGCGAGGTCCACCTCAAGGTCGAGGGCGCGAACCCGACGGGCTCGTTCAAGGACCGCGGGATGACCGTGGCGATCACGCACGCGCTCGCGAGCGGGCTCAAGGCGGTGATCTGCGCGTCGACCGGCAACACGTCCGCCTCGGCCGCGGCCTACGCCGCCCGCGCCGGCCTCACCTGCGCGGTGCTGGTGCCCCAGGGCAAGATCGCGATGGGCAAGCTCGCCCAGGCCGTGCTGCACGGCGCGCGGATCCTGCAGGTGGACGGCAACTTCGACGACTGCCTCGAGCTGGCCCGCAAGACCGCGGCCGACTACCCGGTCACCCTCGTCAACTCGGTCAACCCGGTGCGCATCGCCGGCCAGAAGACCGCGGCCTTCGAAATCTGCGACGCGCTGGGCGCGGCGCCGGACATCCACTGCCTGCCGGTCGGCAACGCGGGGAACATCACCGCTTACTGGGCGGGGTATTCGGAGTACGCGGCCGACGATGTGGTGAAGAACACCCCACGGATGTTCGGCTTCCAGGCGGCCGGTGCGGCACCGCTCGTGCACGGCGCGCCGGTCCGCGACCCGGACACGATCGCGACGGCGATCCGGATCGGCAGCCCGGCGTCGTGGACCGCCGCGGTGAAGGCGAAGGACGCGTCCGACGGGCTCTTCGAAGCCGTCACCGACGAGAAGATCCTCGAGGCCTACCGGCTGCTGGCCGGGCGCGAGGGCGTGTTCGTCGAGCCGGCGTCGGCCACCAGCGTGGCCGGCCTGCTGGCCACGGCCGCCGACGGCCGGCTGCCGCGCGGGTCGCGCGTGGTGTGCACGGTCACCGGCCACGGCCTCAAGGACCCGCAGACGGCCCTGGCGGGCAACGTCGAGGTCGAGCCCCTCGCGGTGGACCCGTCGGCGGTCGCGGCGGCGCTGGACCTCCGGTGACGGCCGGCTCGCCAGCGCCCCAATGTGGCCTTGGTTGCGTCTTGCGCACCGAAGGGCCCCTTGGGTGCGTCACACGCACCGAAGGCCACATTGGGGCGCTCCGGTGACCGGCGGTTTCACGGTCACCGTCCCGGCCTCGACGGCGAACCTCGGGCCGGGTTTCGACGCCTTCGGCATGGCGCTGGGCCTGCACGACGTCGTCGAGGTGCGGGTCATCGACGCCGGGCTCAAGGTCGAGGTCGTCGACGCGGGCGCGGGCGGGGTCGAGGACGTCCCCACCGACGAAACGCACCTCGTGGTCCGCGCCATCCGGCGGACCTGCGAGCACCTCGGCGTCGAACTACCCGGTCTGCACCTGCGCTGCTCCAACGCGATCCCGCACGCGCGAGGGCTCGGCTCGTCGGCGGCCGCGGTGGTGTCCGGCGTCGCCGCCGGGTACGCCCTCGCCGGCCGGGAGCTCGACGAGTCCGGTGCCCTGCAGCTGGCCGCCGGCTTCGAGGGCCACGCCGACAACGCCGCGGCGAGCCTGTTCGGCGGGCTGGTCGTGGCCTGGTGCGAGGACGGGGAGTTCCACGCCGAGCGGCTGGCGCCGCACCCGTCGATCCGGCCGGTCGTGGCGGTGCCCGCGGTGCGCTCGGCCACCGCGACCACGCGCGGCCTGCTGCCGGCGACCGTGCCGCACGCCGACGCCGCGCACAACGCCGGCCGCGCCGCGCTCGCCGTGCTCGCCCTGACGGCGAAGCCGGAGCTGCTGCTCGCGGCCACCGAAGACCGCTTGCACCAGCACTACCGGGCCCCCGCATACCCCGCCAGCGGCGAGCTGGTGACGACGCTGCGTGCACACGGAGTCGCCGCCGCCGTCTCCGGCGCGGGGCCCACGGTGCTCGCGCTGACCACGACGGGAATACTGCCGCCGGGTGTCGACGTTGAGGGTTTAGACGTCTTCGAGCTGCCCGTTGATCTAGCGGGTGTGCGGGTTGCGGCTCGGTGAAGGCCGGGTCACGTACCCGCGGCCCGGCCCGCCACGCGGGGGGTGGTTGTTGCACCCGGCACCGGCGCGGTCTACCCTCGGGGGCGTTCGATCACCGTGCGTTTCCGCACCCGATGCCGGTCCCCGGATCGCATCCTTCGTTGATCCGCCGAATCCGCACCGCCTGGCAAGCGGGGTAACGCGGAAGAACGATGGCGGGTTTCCGGTTTCGGCGGTGCCGAATTCCGTGTCCTCCGAATGGAGGACGCAAACCCCTGTGGTGGAGGCGCTCCAGCTGTGTTTCGCACGGCCGAAGAGCTCATCTCCCGTATCGGGGGGCAGATACGCCGGTTCGCGATCAGAAGCGAGCGGCAGTCCGCTGATCCGCCTGGAGGCGTGGATCGGTCAGGAAGGACATGTGTGAGCAACACCGATCTTTTGAGCGACGTGGGTAGCAGCGCCGCGGAGTCGAACGGCACCACCCCCGCTCCCAAGAAGACGGTCGGCGGGTTGACCGGGAAGACCGTGGCGGAACTGCGTTCGCTGGCTGGGGAGCTCGGCGTCGGTGAGACGACGGGCATGCGCAAGGGCGATCTGATCGCCGCGATCCGTGAGCGTCAGGGCAAGTCGCGCAAGC
Source organism: Amycolatopsis sp. cmx-4-37 (assembly GCA_049998055.1). Lineage (GTDB taxonomy): Bacteria > Actinomycetota > Actinomycetes > Mycobacteriales > Pseudonocardiaceae > Amycolatopsis. The sequence goes on from JAEBEK010000003.1 coordinate 276,928, forward strand.
GTCCGGCCGCCGAGACGCTGCCCCTCGAGGGCGTCGGCGAGCCGGTCAAGGCCGCGAAGCGCGAGCCGAAGGCCGAGGCGCCTGCGGCGCCGGTCGAGACCGCGCCGAAGGCCGAGGCCCCGGTGGCGAGCGCCACCGAGCTGCCGGTCGCCCCGCCGCAGGCCGAGCGCCCGCAGCAGGACAAGCAGGACGGCCAGGACGGCCAGCCCGAGGAGGGCGGCCGCGGCCGGCGTCGTCGCGGCTCGAACCGCGCCGCCGGATCGCCCGACGGTCAGATCGGGGGCGACCGTCAGCAGAGCGGTGACCGCCAGCCGAGCGGTGACCGGCAGCAGGGTGACCGCCAGGGCGGTGGGGACCGCCAGCAGGGTCAGGGCGGGAACAACCGCGACCAGCAGCGCCAGGGCGGCCGCAACGACAACCGCCAGGACGGCAACCGCCAGGACGGCAACCGCCAGGACGGCAACCGCCAGCGCAACCAGCAGGACGGCGGCAGCCGCGGCCAAGACAACCGCGACAACCGCGACAACCGCGCCCAGCAGCAGGACGACGACGAGGAAGGCGGCCGCCGCGGCCGTCGCTTCCGCGACCGTCGTCGCCGGGGCAGTGGTGGCGGCCAGCGGGAGGCCGGTTCGCCGGACACCGAGATCCGCGAGGACGACGTCCTGCTGCCCGTCGCGGGCATCCTGGACGTGCTGGACAACTACGCGTTCGTGCGCACTTCCGGCTACCTCGCCGGCCCGAACGACGTGTACGTCTCGCTTTCGCTGGTCCGCAAGTACGGCCTGCGCCGCGGTGACGCCATCACCGGCAGCGTGCGCCAGCCGCGCGACGGCGAGCAGCAGCGGCAGAAGTTCAACCCGCTGGTGCGCGTCGACTCGATCAACGGGCTGGAGCCGGACGAGGCCAAGCGGCGTCCCGACTTCACGAAGCTGACCCCGCTGTACCCGAACGAGCGGCTGCGCCTCGAGACCGAGTCGCACAAGCTCACGACCCGCGTGATCGACCTGATCATGCCGGTCGGCAAGGGGCAGCGCGCCCTGATCGTGTCGCCGCCGAAGGCCGGTAAGACCACGATCATGCAGGACATCGCGAACGCGATCTCCACGAACAACCCCGAGTGCCACCTGATGGTCGTCCTGGTCGACGAGCGTCCGGAAGAGGTCACGGACATGCAGCGGTCGGTGAAGGGTGAGGTCATCGCCTCCACCTTCGACCGGCCGCCGGCGGACCACACCTCGGTCGCGGAGCTGTCGATCGAGCGGGCCAAGCGCCTGGTCGAGATGGGCCACGACGTCGTCGTGCTGCTCGACTCGATCACCCGCCTCGGCCGCGCGTACAACCTGGCGGCCCCGGCGTCCGGCCGGATCCTGTCCGGTGGTGTCGACTCGACCGCGCTCTACCCGCCGAAGCGGTTCCTGGGCGCGGCGCGCAACATCGAGAACGGCGGCTCGCTGACCATCTTCGCCACGGCGATGGTCGAGACCGGCTCGACGATGGACACGGTCATCTTCGAGGAGTTCAAGGGCACCGGTAACGCGGAGCTCAAGCTCGACCGGAAGATCGCCGAGCGCCGGGTGTTCCCGGCGGTCGACGTCAACCCGTCCGGTACCCGCAAGGACGAGCTGCTGCTGAACCCGGACGAGCTCGCGGTCACGGTGAAGCTGAGCCGGGTGCTGCACGCGCTCGACTCGCAGCAGGCCATCGACCTGCTGATCTCGCGGCTGCGGAAGACGAAGACCAACGTCGAGTTCCTGATGCAGGTCTCGAAGACGGCCCTCGGCGGCAACGAAGACGACTGAGCGATTCGCTCGTGAGTCCGTGAAGGCCCCCTCACCGGTTTCGGTGAGGGGGCCTTCACCGTTTTCAGGATTCCCGGTGCGGTGGCCCCAGCCCGCTGAGCAGCTGGTGGAACCCCTTGTCCCAGCTCTCCGAGAAGTCGGCGTACTGGAGGCTGTTCTCGATGGTCTCGCCCGGGCCGATCGAGAAGTCGGGGAGCTCGCAGTCCGCCAGCACCACCGGCACGAACCACTGCCGGTCGCGGGGCATCAGCCGCAGCTGTTCGACGGCGATGATCAGCTCCTCGTTCATGAACGTCCGGCTCTTCGCCTGGAACCGCGGTGAGAAGCACGCGACGAAGGAGTCGCCGGTCAGGATCGCGTCGCGGATCGCCGACTTCCAGCGCATCCCGGGCGCGAGCCGGTCGCGGTCCATCCACGTGTCGTAGCCCGCTTCGCGCAGGCCGAGCACGAGGCGGTCGACTTCGTCCTTGTCCTCTTGGACGTAGGACACGAAAACGCGCTTGCGCGGGGGCTGCCCGGGCTCGGGCCCGGTGAACGCCTCCTCGTGGCCGCCGAGGACGACGTGGTCCAGGCGGCCGGTCGCGGTGAACAGGGGCAGGTGACCGGGGAGCTCGTACGGCAGCCGGAACGCGGCCGAAGCCTCGGCGGTGTCGACGGTGTCGGTCAGGGTCCGGGCCGGGTCGGCGAGCTCACCGGGGGGCGCGCCCTGCCGGTAGGTCTCGTCGAGCCAGCCCCGGTCCAGGGTCGCGAGGTTGCGCGCGGCGGTGGCGGTCTCGTTCGGCGCGACCGGGCAGACGACCCCGCCGATCGCGGCGGCGACGAGCTCGGCGAACCCGGGGTCGAGCGGGCCGGCGGAGACGACCGAGACGCGCAGCCGGAAACAGCGCCCGGTGTAGCGCCGAGCTGCCTCGGCGTAACGGCCGGCGACCTCCTCCGCGAACGGGTCCGGCGGCGATGCGACGTTCCAGATCGGGTTGCCGCGCCGTCCCCTGGCGATCCCGGCGTACGCCCCGGCCAGCCGGGTGAGGTGCGGGGCCAGCTGGGCGGGCGCGGCCCACGGCTCGAGGTAGACGGCGACCGTCGTGGGCGCGGCCTGGCCGGCCAGCGCGTGCCAGATCGTTTCCCAGGAGGTCCCGCCCGCGGTCAGCGGCGTCACGGTCGCCGCGATCCGCTGGCCGGTCTCCCGCGGGTCCCGCCAAGCCCACCGCACCGGCTTGCGGACCTCGTAGGCGTCCCGTGGCGCCACGCGCAGGAGCCGGCGCACCTCGCCGTCGTCGAGGACCGGCTCCGCGACGACGTGCGCGGGCGCGGCCGCGAGCCGGTCGCGCAGCGCCGCGGCCGCCGCGACGACGGCGTCGAGATCGGTGCCGTGCGTCCGGGCGAGCAGCACGCAGGAGAGCGCTTCGCCGCCGTTGCTGCCGAAGCGCAGCTCCCAGCGGGCGTGTTGCCCGGTCGACCAGCGCCCGGCCAGCCACGCCCGCTCCGCCACGGCCAGCTGGGCCAGCCAGCTCTGTTCCTCCACCTCGGGGTAGGCGAGGGTCCGGGCCAGCGTGGTGGCGGGCCGCAGGCGGACTGCCACCCACGCCCAGTGCGCGCCCGGCCGGGACTCGGCCGCGACGCCCGGCGGCGTCACGGCTGCGGCGCGGCGGGTACGGGGGCCCGGTCGAAGCCGGTCTCCTCCAGTGGCGGAAGGCCTTGCGGGAATCCGTATTCGGCCGGCACCCACTGACCCTCAGCGGCGGCGAGCAGCCCCTCCCGGCAAGCGGCGTGGACGGCTTCGCGCATCGCCCGCACCGGTTCGGTGCGCATCATCTCGCGTTCGATGTCGTGCCGGCCCGCCATGCTCAGGAACAGGTCCTTGACGAACTGGCTGACCAGCTCGCTCCCACGGCGGGCCCGCCACATCGTCCAGCCGAGGTAAAGGCTGGTTCCGTAGGCGAAAACGGAGACGTAGGCGGTATACGGGCCGTGGAGGACGACCAGCCGGTTGCTGATCGAGGCCGAACCGACGTGGAACCGCCGGACCTGCCAGCGCACCGGGAAATGCCGCCGCCACAACACACCGAAGATGTGGCTGTAGGCCGAGTCCGCCTTGTCGGCCCGGTCGGCCAGCAGCACCCGCCATTCCGCGATCGGCTCGGTCAGCCTGGTCACCAGCAGGACGACCCAGAAGGCGAGGAACGAGATGAGCGTGCCGATCCAGCACACGGCGAAAGCCGCGCCCATCCCGTCCATCGGCGAGCTGCTGTAGCCGTAAGAGGACGAGCCCGAGGAAGCGGAGGCCAGCCCCACGATCACGGCGATCGCGAAGAAGGCCGTCCAGACGACAGCGGAGCAGATGAACGCCCGCAACCACAGCTGGAACAGGGTGCGCCAGTTCACAGCTTCGGCCATGCCCAGTTCGACGGGCATGTGCAGCAGCGTCTTGTCCAGGTAGGCGCTGTTGCCGTCAGCAGGCGGCCAGGTCACCACCTGGACGCCGGGTTCCGCAGTCATTCCTTGATCCCCTTCCCTCGACGCAAGGAATCAGCAGACCACCGGAATCTTCCGGTCGCTATGTGTGACATTCACCCGATCGGAGGCAGTGGCGCTGTCGGCGCGCGGCCCCGGGGGCGCTGGGAATACCAGGTCAACGGGGTCTGTTCCAGTACTCGTCAGCCGGTCTGGCAGAATTACCCGCTGAAGTCCGGCGCCGGTTCACCCCGCGAGAACGACTGGGGACCCGGAGCCAACGAGAGAGGACACCATGAAGAGCGGTATTCACCCCGAGTACGTGGTCACGAACGTGAACTGCGACTGCGGCAACAGCTTCACCACGCGCAGCACCAAGACCAGTGGCGACATCCACGTCGAGATCTGCTCGAACTGCCACCCGTTCTACACGGGCAAGCAGAAGATCATGGACACCGGTGGCCGGGTCGCGCGCTTCGAGGCTCGCTACGGCAAGCGGCAGAAGAAGGACGCCGACGCCAAGTAGCTTTTTCCACGGCGCCCACCCGCACGCGCGGGTGGGCGCCGTTGCTTTGGACGGCCTCGCCGTCTCGAACCGGGCTGAGAGGTGGCACAGGTGGATTCGAGCTCGCTCAAGGGGCTGCTCGCCGAACACGCGGAGCTGGAGACCCAGCTGGCGGACCCGGCGGTGCACGCCGACCAGGCGCGCGCCCGCAAGCTCGGCCGCCGCTACGCCGAGCTGACGCCCGTGGTGCGCGCGGTCCACGAGCTGGACACCACCCGCGACGACCTCGTGGCCGCCCGGGAGATGGCCTCGGAGGACGCGGAGTTCGCCGCGGAGGCCGAAGAGCTGTCGGCGAAGATCCCCGACCTCGAGTCGAAGCTCACCGAGCTGCTGCTGCCGCGCGACCCGTACGACGGCTCCGACGTCGTGATGGAGATCAAGTCCGGCGAGGGCGGCGAGGAGTCGGCCCTGTTCGCCGGCGACCTGCTGCGGATGTACCTGCGCTACGCCGAGCGCCACGGCTGGAAGGCCGAGGTCCTCGACTCGGTGGACTCCGACCTGGGCGGCTACAAGGACGTCACGCTCTCGATCAAGACGAAGTCGGCTGTCGTCGACGGCGTCTGGTCCCGGCTGAAGTTCGAAGGCGGCGTGCACCGCGTCCAGCGCGTGCCGGCGACCGAGTCGCAGGGCCGGATCCACACGTCGGCGTCCGGGGTGCTGATCTACCCCGAGCCGGAGGAGGTCGAGGTCGAGATCGACCCGAACGACCTGCGCATCGACGTGTTCCGCTCGTCGGGCCCGGGTGGGCAGAGCGTCAACACGACCGACTCGGCGGTCCGGATCACCCACCTGCCGACCGGCATCGTCGTTTCCTGCCAGAACGAGAAGTCCCAGATCCAGAACCGCGCGCGGGCCCTCCAGGTGCTGCAGGCCCGGCTGCAGGCGATCGCGGAGGAACAGGCGGCGGCGAAGGCGTCCGACGCCCGCAAGTCCCAGGTCCGCACGGTCGACCGGTCGGAGCGGATCCGGACGTACAACTTCCCGGAGAACCGGATCTCGGACCACCGGGTGAACTACAAGGCGTACAACCTGGACCAGGTCCTGGACGGGGACCTGGACGGCGTCTTGGACGCGTTGGCGACGGCCGACCGCGAAGAGCGCCTGGCCCTTTCCGCCGGCTAGGGGATCGAGGCCTCGATCTGCGCGAGCTGCGCGGCGAGGAGCTCTTCGAACGCGGCCTGGCGGTCATCCCCGAGGGGACGCACGTCGCGGGCGAAATGCGACAAGGCCGGGAAGCGCTCGGGATCGGCACCCAGCACCGCGACGCGGAACTGTTCCATGCCTTGTTCGTGCTCGGTGGGGGTGACGGTGCTGACCCCGGCCTCGGCCGAGATGAGCGCGGCGATGAGGATCGCGAGCCGGTGGTAGCGCGCCGGGATTTCGGCGTCGGGCAGCCCCGACGTGCGCAGCGCCTGCAGCACCTCTTCCATGACGAGCCGGGAGCCGGTGCCGCCGGAGGCGTAGCGGCCCCAGATCGCGGCGATCTGCGGATGCCGGCCGAAGGCCTCCCGCAGCCGCGAAGCCGTGGCCGTGAGGCGCTGCTTCCAGTCGCCCTCGGGACGGTAACCGTTCATCGCGGACACGAGGATCCGGTCGGCGACCGCGCGCAGCAGCTCGGTCTTGTTGCGGAAGTGCCGGTAGAGGCTCGACGAATCGGTCCCGAGCGCCGCGGCTAGCTTGCGCACGCTGAACGACTCCGCGTCGCCGGTGCGCAGGAGCTCCGCCGCCGTGTCCAGGATCTCTTCGGTCGACCAACGCCTTCGGCCCGTCATTCGGCTCCTCTCGCCGATCGTCAGTCTAGCCTATGCACTTGCTGTTGCACGCGGTGCGTGCATAATGAGGACATGAAGCCTGAAGAACTCGAAGCCGCCCTCGAGAACGTCCACCGCGCCGGGGTGCCCGGCCTGTTCGCCGAGGTCAGAGCGGGCGACGACGTCTGGCGCGGCGCCGCCGGGGTCGCCGACGTCGACACCGGGCGCCCGGTCACCGCCGGCCTGCGGCACCGCGTCGGCAGCATCACGAAGACCTTCACCGCCGCCGCGGTGCTGCGGCAGGTCGAAGAAGGCACGATCCGGCTCGACACGCCGGTCCGCCACTACCTGCCCGGGTTCGGGCCCGACGCGATCACGGTCCGGATGCTGCTCGACCACACCAGCGGGCTCGCCGAGTACCTGCCCTACGCCTACCCGTCGCTCAAGGCGTTCCCGGACCTGGCGAAGACCACGCCCCAGAGCTTCGACGACCACCGGTGCACGCGGTTCGAGGCCGCGGACCTGATCGCGCTGGGCGTCGCCGCACCCCGCGTCGGCACCCCGGGTGGTGCGCCGGGGGTGTACTCGAACACCAACTACCTGCTCCTCGGCGAGCTGCTGGAGCACGTGACGGGCACCGCGGCCGAGAAGCACATCACCCAGGACGTCATCGAGCGCGCCGGCCTCCGCGACACCGGATTCCCCGGCGGAACGCACGTCGACGGGCCGCACTCGCGGCTCTACGAGGCGTGGTTCGGCATGATCGACCCGCCGCGCGACTACAGCGTCTTCGACATGTCGTGGGTGGGGCCGGCGGCCGCGCTGGTCTCGACCGTCGCGGACCTCAACCGGTTCTTCCGCCTGCTGCACGCGGGCGAGATCGTCAGCCGGTCGTCGCTCGAGCAGATGCGGCGCACCGTCCCGGTGATCTCGCAGGAGGGCAAGCTGATCGACTACGGTCTCGGCCTGCACCCGGAGAAGGCGCCCGGCCAGGCCACCTTCTGGGGCCACGGCGGCACGGTCTGGGGTGGCGGGGCGCTCGCCCTGATCCGCGACGACGGCGAACGGCAGCTGGCCGTCGCGCTGAACCTCCAGCGGTGGAACCGGCTCGACTCCGCGGGCGTGCCGCAGCCGCATGCCATCGACCGGGCGCTCGCGGCGTTCCAGCAGGTGGCGATGTACGGCTGACTCCCGCACCCGGACGCCGTGTCGACCCCCCGATCACGCGTGATTCAAGGGTCGACACGGGACCGGCTCAGCGGACGGCGGGCTGCTCCGGCTCCCGGAAGGCGTCGAAGACCTCGGTCGCCGGCTCCTCCGCTTCCTCGGGCTTCGGTGCGGCCGGCCGGGGGAAGAAGCTCAGCACCGCGAACACGAAGGCCAGGAACGTCGGGAAGAGCGTCAGCAGCTGGTGCTTCACGCCCTCCACGCCCTCGCCGAGCGCCGACAGCCCGAACTGGCCCACCGCGAACAGCAGCAGGAAGAACACGACGACGCCGTACTCCCGCGCGCGACGGCGGAAGGCCCGCACCCCGGCCCAGCCGATCAGCAGCCAGAACGGCACCAGCACGAACAGCCCCAGAGGCGCGGCCAGCGCGGACAGCCCGGAGAACACCGGCACCCGGTACTCCTGGGCCATCTGCGGGAACCCGGCCGACTCGGCGAAGCTGCCCAGCCGCGACGGGCGCGCGGTCAGCGTGTCGACCGCGCCCTGCTGGAGGATCTGCAGCGTGCGCGTCGGGTGGCCCGCGTAGTACTGGACCACGTTGCGGCGGCTGATCTTGTCGCGGAAGCCGTTGTAGTCCGCGTCCGTCCACGGGTGCGCCGCCCACCAGCCGGTGCCGATGAACTTCTTCGCGCTCGGCGGGAGGCCCAGCGCCGCGAGGTCGGCGTCCGTGTCGTGCCTGCCGTCCACGATGCTGTCGAACACCACGTGGTACATGTTCGCTTCGCGGTACTCGGCGTTGGCCGGGTCGCCGTGGGACTGCACCGCCGCCGTCCCCGCGCCCACGACCACCAGCACGCCCAGCGGCAGCAGCCACCGCGCCCAGCCCCGCTTGCCCAGCGGCCGGAGCACCGCCAGCGCCACCACGAACAGCGGGATCAGCAGCAGCGTCTGCGACTTCGCGTTGATGCCGATCAGCGCGCCCACCACGGTCAGCGCCGCGCCCCAGTACCGCGCCGCGCCCGTGCGGTTCATCAGCAGCAGGCCGCCGGCCATCAGCAGCATCCCGACGAACCCGGCACCCTCGCTGAGCACCGACGCGAAGTAGCCGAAGAACGCCGAGTCGGCCATGACGAGCAGGAGCAGCACCGCCGCGATGACGCGGTTGCGGCGGCTCAGCTCCAGGCCGAGGACCGTCGCCGCGACACCGGCGGCGATGAGCACGCACGTGATCGCGCCGAGCACCAGCAGGTTGAGCTCCGCCGACGAGCCGAGCACCTTCCCCAGCTTGCTCGCGAACCAGTCGAGCCACGCCTGGCTCGAGATGTAGTCGCTCTTGCAGGCCGACCCCGGACCGTAGCTGAAGTGCACGTAGAACTCGGATTTGAGCTCCGGGTGCCGGCCCCCGAGGTCGCACAGCAGGCGCCAGCCGTCACCGTTGTCGGCCATCCCGACCGGCCTCGGCACGAGGAACCGGACCAGCAGGACGCCCAAGGAAAGGACGAAGACGCCCAAGCCGAAGCGCAGTTCACGGAATCGCACTCGGAAGAGCGTACGAGATCACGCAGAGTCGGCGGGCGCTGCACCGGGAACGGGCGAAACGGGCCGGTGCCGGAACACCACGTAGTGGTAGAGCAGGTAGTTCCAAAACAGCCCCACGACGATCGCCGCGCCCTTCGGAACCAGCAGGTTGACCCCCGGGAACAGGTGCCCGACCAGCTGGATGACGGAGAACTGGACCACCCAGAGCCCGAACGCAGTCACGCCGAAGAACAGCAGCGCCTGGCGGCGGAGGTCGCCGTCCTTCGCGCGGAACGTGAAGTTCCGGTTCAGCGTGAACGACAGCAGCATGCCCGCCGTCGTCGAGAGGAAGTTGGCGACGAACGTCGGCACGCCCACCGTCGCCAGGAGGGCGTAGCCGAGCGCGTCGACGAGCGTGTTGCCGATCCCGACGATCCCGAAGCGCACCTGCGTGGCCGTGACGAACCTCATCGGGCGGCGCTCCGGTCCCCGGCACCGGTGCGCACCGACGCCACCGTGTACAGCGGCCGGTTCTGGACCTGCGAATACGTCCGGCCGATGTAGCTGCCGAGCACGCCGAGCATGATGATCTGGATCCCACCGAGGAAGAACATCGCGATGGTGATGAACGCCCAGCCGGGCACCGCCGTCTCCGGCGCGAACAGCTTGACCCCGACGACGTAGAGCACGCCGAGGAAGCTCAGCAGCGAGATCAGGTACCCCATCCGCGTGATCATCCGCAGCGGGGTCGTCGAGAACCCGAGGATGCCGTCGGCGGCGAAGCGCAGCATCTTCGTCAGCGGGTAGCCGGTGACCCCGGCGTTGCGCTGGTCGCGGTCGAACAGCACCGCCGTCTGCCGGAACCCGACGTAGCTGACCAGGCCGCGCAGGAACCGGTCGCGCTCGCGGTACTTGCGCAGCTCGTCGACGACCTTGCGGTCGACCAGCCGGAAGTCGCCGGTGTTCTTCGGGATCTCGACCGCGGCCATCTTCTGGAGGAACCAGTAGAACGCGGTCGCGGTGAACCGCTTGAACGGCGAGTCCCGGCGAGAGCGGCGCTGCGCGTAGACGACCTCGTAGCCCTCCTCCCACTTCTCGAGCAGCTCGAGGGCCACCCGCGGCGGGTCCTGCAGGTCGCTGTCCATGATGATCGTGGCGTCGGCGTCCACCAGGTCGAGCCCCGCGGTGACGGCCATCTGGTGACCGAAGTTGCGGGACAGCTCGACGACCGTGACGCGGGGGTCGCGCGCCCCCAGCTCGGTGAGCCGGTCCAAGGAGGCGTCACGGCTGCCGTCGTCGACGTAGATGAAGCTGAAGTCGTACCGCCCGGCCAGGGGCGCGGTGACCTCGTCGACCGTGCGGTGCAGCAGGTCGATGTTCGCTTCCTCGTTGTAGATGGGGAAGATGAACGCGACCCGGCGGCGCGTGGTCGGCTCGGTCGGCACTGGCGCTCCCGGGGGTCGGCGTCTCGGGCATCCTAGAGATCGGCGACGCCCTCGGCGAACGCGGTCATCCGCTGTCCGTAGTCCTCGGCCGGGCCGAAGTGGACGGCCACCGCGTCCGCCCCGGCCAGGATATACGCCCGGAATCGCGCGATGGCGGCCTCGAGATCGCCGTCGTGCCATTCCATTCTGGCGGTGACCCGGGTTTCGCGGCCGTTTGTCATCGCGGTGAGCTTTCCGGCGCGCTCGCCGACTTCGGCGGGGGACAGGCCGGCGCTCATCCAGCCCGAACCGATCCGCGCGGCCCGGCGCAGCGCGACGTCCGAGTTGCCGCCGACGGTGATCGGCACCGGCCCGGCGGGCCGCGGCTCGAAGTACCCGCCGCCGGGTCCGCGGCCGGTGCGGAAGAGCTCGGCGAGCAGGTCGAGGGTGGCGTCGGTCCGCTTGCCGCGGGTGGTGAACTCCGCGCCGACCTCGGCGAACTCGGGCTCGTTCCAGCCGACGCCGATCCCGAGGTCGAACCGGTGCCCGGAGAGCGCATCGAGCGTCGCGACCTGCTTGGCCAGCGCGAACGGCTCCCGCAGCGGCACGATCAGCACCGACGTCCCGAGCCGGATCCGGTCCGTGCGGGCGGCGACGTGGGCCAGCGTCACCAGCGGTTCGTAGACTCCGCCGAACACCTCGCCGTACGCGCCCGGCGGCATGAGGTGGTCGGGCAGCCAGGCGGCGTGGTAGCCGAGGTCCTCGGCCAGGCGGGCCAGTTCGGCGGGGCGTCCGGGGTCGAGGTCCGGCCGCTCGTTCGGGAGCACGACTTCCAGGAAATGTCCGGTCATGCCGCCGACGTTAGATCTTCACATCGGTGTGAAGGTCAACGATAGGGGGGTCACGTGCGGATCGGCGAGCTCGGGAAGCGCACCGGCGTCAGCACGCGGCTGCTGCGCTACTACGAGGAGCAGGGCCTGCTGACGGCCTCGCGCGACCGCAACGGCTACCGGGCTTACGACGAGGACGCCGTCGTGCGCGTGCGGCAGATCCGGCGGTTGCTCGGGGCCGGGCTGACCACCGAGGTGATCTCGTCCGCGCTGCAGTGCGCGAGCGGTGAGGAGGCGCGCCTCGACCTGTGCCCGGAGCTGGCCGGTCTGCTGCACCGCGAGCTGAGCGCGATGGACGACCGGATCGGGGCGCTGCAGCGGCGCCGGAGCGCGCTGGCCGGGTACTTGTCCGCCGAGGGCTGAAGACGTCTCGATACGCTGGACGGCGGAGGACCGGCGCGTGTCCTGACAGGGGAGTTCCGCCTGGTGTGCCAGGCTTGACGAGGTGAAGGACGACGAGTGAATCGGCAGCCGCTGCGCCTGGCCATCATCGAGGCCACCCGGATTCTCGACCGCGCCGGCGTCGCCTCGCCGCGGTTCGACGCCGAGGTGATCGCGGCGCACGTGCTGGGGGTCGAACGCGGCCGGCTGCCGATGGTCCCGCTGGTCGACCCGCCCGTGATCGAAGCCATCGGGCAGCTCGTCCAGCAGCGCGCGAAGCGGATCCCGCTGCAGTACCTGACCGGCTGGGCGGCGCTGGGCGACATCACGGTCGCGGTCGGCGCGGGGGTGTTCGTGCCGCGCCCGGAGACCGAGCTGCTGCTCGAGTGGGGCGTGAAGTTCCTGCAGGGGCGCGAGTTCCCGGTGGTGGTGGACCTGTGCACCGGCTCCGGCGCGCTGGCGCTGGGGGTGGCGCACGCCCGGCCGGACGCGGTCGTCTACGCGGTGGACGTCGACCCGCAGGCGCTGGCCTGGGCGCGGCACAACGCGGACGTCCACGCGGACGCCGGCAACACCCCGATCCGCCTGTATTCGGGCGACATCGGCGACCCGACGATGTTCGCCGAGCTCGACGGCCTGGTCGACCTGGTGCTGTGCAACCCGCCGTACGTCCCGGAGGGCACGCCGGTGCCCCCGGAGGTCGCGGAGCACGACCCGCCGCGCGCGGTGTTCGCGGAGGAGAGCGGGCTGGCGGTGATCCGCCACGCGATCGCGGCGGGGGCGCGGTTGCTGCGCCCGGGAGGCGGTCTGGCGATCGAGCACGACGACACGCACGGATCGGCGGTCCCGGCGCTGGTGCGGGCGCGGCGGGTGCTGACGGGCGTCGAGGGACACGCGGATCTGGCCGGGCGGGCCCGGTTCGTCACGGCTCGCCGGCTCGGCTGAGCGTGTGATCTTCGCCGTGGCGGGGACGTGCTACCCCGAACGGCTCTGGTGGCGAAGTTGATCGCCCGGTAGAACAGGCTGGCCGGTGTCCGAGTCCGGCTTCCAGGGTGGGATGCGCGCGGGAAACGCGTGCGTGGAGGGGGTTCTTTCGTCATGCGCAAAAGACTGAGATCGTGCGCGTTCGTGGTGGCCGTGGCCACGGTCGTGAGCACTTTGGCGGTGCCGGCGGCACACGCCGACCCGGCGCCGCCGCCGGTCCCGCAGAGCGTCGACGCCCGGGTCAAGACCCTGGCGATCTGGCGGTCCGCCGGCTCCCAGGTCCAGGCCGCCGCGGCCCGCGCGCTCACCGGCTCCGACGCCGACGTCGCGGCCTTCCTGGCCGGCGGCTTCAGCGCCGCCGCCGCGGTCGACGACCGCATCAGCGTCAACCGGATGCTGGCGTCCGGTGGTCCCGGCGTGCAGGCCGCGGCGCAGACCGCCCTCGACTCGACCGACCCCGCCGGCCTGCGGACGTTCCTGGATTCGGGGTGGCGCAACCCGTGGGAGACCGATCGGCGCGTCCAGGTCAACCAGGTCTACGCGGCCGGCGGCCCGCAGGTCCGCGCCGCCGCGCAGACCGCCTTGGACACCGCCACCCCCGACGCGCTGCAGACGTTCCTGAAGTCCGGCTGGCAGGAGCCGTACCGGACCGACCAGCGGCTGCGCGTCAACCAGCTGGCCGCCGCGGGCGGGCCGGAGGTGCGCAAAGCCGCGCAGGTCGCGCTGGACGACGGTTCCCTGGAAGCGCTGAACCGCTTCCTCGACTCCGAATGGGACGTCGCGCAGGCGCGTGACCTCGAGACGGCCACGGTCTCGCAGCTGACGAGCGCGGCCAAGGACGCCGGCGACGAGGCCGCACGGGAAACCCAGGCGGCGGACGACGCCGCCAAGCGCGCGGTCCAGGAAGCCGACCTGGCCCGGCAGGCCGCGGTCGTCGCGGCCGCGGCGACCCAGGCGGCGCAGGGCAACGCCGCCGAAGCGGCCGCGGCGGCGAACCGGGCCGCGGACGCGGCGAACCGGGCCGCGCAGGCCGCGAAGGAAGCGGTCAGCGCCGCGAACGCGGCGAGCGCCGCCGCGCGGGTCGCGGCTTCGGCCGCCGCCCGCGCCGCCACCGCCGCTTCGCTGGCGAGCACCGCGGCGGGCAAGGCCCAGCGCGCCGCCGCGGACACCGCCCTGGACGTCAAGAACGTGCCGGCCGCCCGCCAAGCCGCGCTGGACGCTCGCGACGCGGCGCGGAACGCGCGTGACGTCGCGACGGCCGCGCTGCGGGCCGGGGACGCCGCGAGGAAGGCCGGGGAAGCCGCGGGGGCCGCGAAGTCCGCGGGCCAGCACGCCGCGGACGCCGCCCAGGCCGCCGTCGACGCGGGCAACTTCGCCTCCAGCGCCGGCGCGGACGCCCGCGCGGCCCGTGCCGCGGCCGCCAACGCCCGCAACCAGGCCGCGCGCGCGTCGCGGGCCGCGGGAGCCGCGCAGAACTTCGCCGCTATCGCCGCCGACGCGGCCTACGCCTCGAAGGCGGCCGCCGAACGCGCGGCCGCCGACGCCGACGTCGCCGCCGCGGCGGCCGAAGACGCCGCCGAACACGCCGTGAACGCCGCGGACGCGGCCCGGGTCGCCACCGAGCACGCCAACGCGGCCGCGGTGGCCGCCCAGCGGGCCGTCGACGCGGCCACCACGGCCAAGGCGGTCCACGACGCGGCGGACCAGGCCGAGGCCGAGCGCGTCGCGACGATGGTCGAGCAGGCCGACGAAGCGGCGCAGGCGGCGCAAACGGCCGTCGCGGGCCACCAGGCCGGCGCCGACTGGACGGCGACCCAGGAAGCCACGCGCGACGCCGAGACGCAGCGGCTGATCGCCGAAGCGACCGCGCCGGGGGCGACCGACGCCGTCGCCACCCGTGACGGCCGTCAGGTCGCGCTGCGGCTGGTCGACACCGCGGGCACGTGGAGCAGCGCGGCCGCGCGAACCGCGCTCACCGGCACCGACGCCGAGGCCGCCGACTACGTCCGGACCGGGCTGCGGGCGGCCGCGGGCCAGGACGACCGGATCACCCTGCGGCGGCTCTCCGAAGCCGGCACGGCCGGCTTCACCAAGGCCGCCGAAGCCGCGCTGGCGGGCACCGACGACGCCGTGCGCGCGTTCCTCGCCACCCAGGACTACCCCGGCCGGGACGTG
This sequence comes from Amycolatopsis sp. cmx-4-37, assembly GCA_049998055.1. GTDB lineage: Bacteria > Actinomycetota > Actinomycetes > Mycobacteriales > Pseudonocardiaceae > Amycolatopsis. Next base: position 292,034 of record JAEBEK010000003.1, read on the forward strand.
GACGACCGGCTCGCGGTGAACCGGATCATGGCGGCCGCCCAGGAGGCGCACCAGGTCGCGCTCGTGTCGGCCGGGCAGAAGGCGCTCGACGCCGGGACCGACGCCGCGTACCGGGTGTTCCTGACGAAGACGCAGTACACCGCCGCGGGGACCGACGAGCGGATCGCGGTCAACCAGCTGATGAACGCGACCGGCAGCGGCCCGGAGCTGAAGGGCATGGCGCAGGCCGCGCTCGACGGCCCACCCGGCTTCATCCGGGACTTCCTGCGGGTCGGGAAGTTCGTCGCCGGCCGCCACGACCTGGAGGCCGCCGCCCACGACGCCGAAGTGAGCGGGTACCTGGCCACGGCGGCGCAGACCGCGGCCAAGGCCACGCAGGACGCGGCCGAGGCCCAGAAGAGCGCGGCGCTGGCCCGCGGTGCCGCGGGGGAGGCCGCCGGGTACGCGGCCCAGGCGCAGAAGTCCGCCACCGACGCGGCGACGTACGCGCAGCAGGCCCACGACTCGGCGCAGGCGGCGGCCAAGTCGGCGCAGGACGCGGCGAACTCGGCGGCGACCGCCACCCGGGCGGCCAACTCGGCCAAGGCGTCCGCGAGCCAGGCGAGCCGCTCGGCCGCGCGGGCCACGGCGTCGGCCAACGCGGCGGCGGGTTCGGCGAGCGCGGCGTTCAAGGCGGCGCGCGAGGCCTACGACACGGCCGTTGCCGCGGGCAAGCAGGCGAACGAAGCGATCGCCGCGGCCGACGACGCCCGGAACATCGCGATCAAGAAGTACAACGACGACCGGGCGGCGTTCGCCTTCGAGCACGCCGCGGACTGCAAGACGAGCAGCCTGGGCAACCAGGAGGACTACCAGGACTGCCTGAGCTTCCTCGCCGCGTCGCCGCAGGACCAGGTGCTCACGATCTACGAGCGCGGGCTCTTCTGCGAGAACATCTACGGCGGTCACGACGCGTCGTTCAAGGAGTGCGTGTCGGACGCGGGCACGCCGGAGTTCAAGGCGAACCGGTTCCTCGACCTCACCGGGAAGCTGGCCGACTACCTGGCGGCGCTGGCCTCCGGGCTGGCCGTGAGCATCGGCGTCACCGGCTGCGCGCTGTCCGAGATCTGCGGCATGCTCGCGCTCTCGGCGATGCCCGAGGGCGCCGCGTTGTTCCCGTTCATGCAGTTCGGCGCCGGCGCGGTCCTCGGCGGTACTGAGGTGCCGATCGCGTTGCAGATCCTGCGGGAGGAAACGGTCGCCTCGGAGGTCGTTTCTTCGGCCATCGCGAACGAGGCACGAATCGCCTCACAGCTCGCCGAAGCCGACCGCATTTACCGTCTGGGGCTGGACTGGGCGGAGGGCGGCAAGTTCGTCCAGGCGGAAATGGACATCGCCGTTCTGGTGGAGCAGCAGTTCGGCGTGCGGCTCACGCGCTGGCCGGTCTCGAACTCCGGTCCGGACTGGATCGGCAGCAACGGCAAGTTCTACGATGCTGTCGGGCCGTTCAACGTGCCGTTCTTCGACAATGAGTGGGCAGCGGGCCGGATCCAGGCTTCCATCCTGAAGCACATCGACAAGAAGGCCGACGTGATCCCGATCGACACGATCGGCCTGAACGCCCAGCAGATCCAGAAGCTCAAGGACTTCATCAAGCCCTACGCGCCGTTCGTCTTCATCCTGAGGTGACCCGTGTCCGCTGATTTCATCGTCGATCCGCCGGGGAAGGCCGACCTGGACTTCCTCGACTGGATGCCGAGCCGTGGCTTGCTGCGCCGGGTCCTCGACTTCATCGCGGATGAAGTCGAGGATCAGGCGCTGGCCGCGGACCTGCGCGCGTTCGTGGCCGGTGGCTATGCGTTCTTCTCGCTCGGCCTCTATTCCGCGGAGCAGGCCGGGGAGATCATGAAGGTGATCCGGGAGAAGCTGCCGACCGCGGTCGAAGAGTGGTTTCCGGGCGACGAGGGGGCCCGGCAGAACATCGGGGAACTCGTCGAGATGGTCGAGGAAGCCGAAGCCGCTCCCTCGGCCTGACGCGGAACCGGCGGGGGCCGCGGCCCCCGCCGGTTCCGGTCAGAAGCCGAACGCCGTGCAGCTCGCCGTCGCGGTCTTCGACGGGTCGCTCACCGACGTCGCCGTCAGCTTCACCCGGGCCGCGAGGTCGCCGCCCGGGTTCCGCTTGGCCAAGGCCGGCACCTTCACGTGCCCGCCGAACTTCGCCGTCGCCAGCTCGTTCGGCAGCCGGACCTCCCAGCCGCGGGCGTCCGTCGACGCGCTCAGCCGGTAGGTGTCGGTGTCGTACGGTGCCTTCGCGCCGCGGGCCGACCCCGTGTTGAGCAGGCCGAAGTCGCAGGTCGCCAGGCCGCCGCGGGCGAACGCCGGCAGGGCCGGGGTCACCGCCGCTCCGCGTGCCTGGCTGCCCGAGCCGTCCAGCGAGGCCACCGTCACCGTGTACGACAGGACGCCCTTGCGGTCCCGCGCGAGGTCGGTGATCAGGAACCGCAGCCGGTTCGCCTGGTCGGTGTACTCGTACGGGCTCGCCGCCTCGGTGCCGGCCTTGAACAGGGCGTCGTTGAGCTGCCGGTAGTCACCGATGGTGATCTTCACCGGCGTCCCGTCCGGCTTCGTGTAGTCGGTGATGCCGATGTCGGCCGGGTTGGCGTCGATCACCCACTCGAACGGCGCGTTGTCCTTGTCCTTCGTCTTCGCGATCAGCACGCCCGAGTCCGGCGAGAAGGAGTCCGCGCCCATCCGGTCGACCACCTCGACGGTGTAGTTGTCGTAACCGCCGCCGTCGCAGAACGGGTCCGTCGCCTTGTCGCACTTCGGGCTCTTGTCGCCGCCGGTCAGCTTGATGTTCAGGCCGGTGAACGCCCCGGCCTGCGCCGCCGCCTCACGCGCGGTGATCCGGGCCGACACCGGACCGGAGGAGGCCAGTGCGGTGCGGTCCAGCTGCAGGACGTCGGCCGGGTCGACGATGCCGAGCTTCATCTTGTTGCGCAGCATGTGCTGGGCCCCCATCGAGCTGCCCTGCGTCGCCGGGATCTGCCAGCGGGTGTGCGGGCCGCCGGGACCGTTGAACGTGCCGCGCGACAGCATCTCCCACGCCCCGGAGTAGTCGCGCCACGGCGGGATCCCGAACGGGTTGTTGTAGTTGTCGCCGATGCCCAGGATGTGGCTGAACTCGTGGGCGTAGGTCGACTGGCCCGAGCTCTCGGCCTGCACCGAGCTGCCGTTCCCGGCGTTCGGCCAGATGCTGGCGGCCGACGCCCACGACGTCCACGGCACGTACCGCGTCGCGGCGTAGTTCGGCAGGTCGTGGTTCGGCGGGCCGAACGCGTCCGGCACGTTCTCCTTCGCGCCGAACTTCATCTCGCCGAACTCCTGCCAGGTCGAGCTCTCGTCCTGGCCGGCGGACAGGTAGAAGACGAAGTCGAACTGGTTCGCGGTGTCGCCGACGTCCGCGCGCCAGGCGTTGCCGGCGTCCGTCCGGATGTCCCGGTCGCAGTTCGCGGACGGCGGGCACGCGTCCGGCTGGAACTCCATGCCGTACTCGAAGGACTGCCCGGGCATCCGGTACGGCCCGAACGCGGTCAGCTGGACGCCGAAGCGGCCGCCGGAGTCCTCCATCCAGTACTCGTTGATGGTGTGCCCGTTGTTGAGCGCCTCGGGCTTGTTGAGGAAGTCCTGGTAGTACTGTGCGACGCCGGCCCGCGGGAGGTTCGCGGCGGCCGGCCCGGGGTTGCCGAAGATCGTCGAGTTAGCCGGCTTCGTGACGACGAAGTCCTGGTCCGGGTAGTCGGCGAGGACGACGGCGCCCTTGAACGTGCGCTGCGTCGGCTTCAGGGAGGGATCGGCCCAGTTGGTCCCGGGCACCTTCCGGTAGTCCGACCACGTCATGTGGTCCTGGTTCTCCCAGTGCGCGGCGTCGATCGGGGCCGGCCAGCCGCGGGTCAGCGGCTCGGCGGCGGCGGTGCCGGCGCCGAGCCCGGTGAGGACGGTGACCGCGGCGAGCAGGGCGAGCGCTTTCGGGGTTCGGGGGCGCATCTGCGGCTCCTTCACTGGGAACCCACGGGGGTTGTGGTTCCCGGTGATCGACCGTATTGAGCCACGCTGCCGGAGTTCTGCCTCGGGGTGAGGTTTACCCGCTTGCCCCACGACGAAAGTCTGGCCGGTGGTCAGCGCTCCGGTGTGACGCGGCGAACGCCCGCTCCGGCGGCCGGACTACGCTTGGCGCCCATGAGCGTGGTCTACGACTGCAGCAAGCGGGAGTCCCGGGCCGACGGACTGACGGCGGCCGCGGGCGCGGTGCGGTCGAGCAGGCTGGTCGTCCTGCCGACCGACACGGTCTACGGCATCGGCGCCGACGCGTTCGACGCGGGCGCCGTCCAGGCGCTGCTGCGCGCGAAGAACCGCGGCCCGGACATGCCGGTCGGCGTGCTCGTCGGGTCCTGGTCCACTGTGGACGGCCTGGTGCTCGGCGTGCCCCCGCAGGCGCGCGCGCTCATCGAAGCGTTCTGGCCGGGCGACCTGTCCATCGTGCTCCCGCACGCGCCGAGTCTGCAGTGGAACCTCGGCGACGCCCGCGGCACCGTCATGCTCCGGATGCCGCTGCACCCGGTGGCCCTGGAGCTGCTGCGCGACGTCGGCCCGATGGCCGTGTCGAGCGCGAACGTCTCGGGCCGGCCGCCGGCCAGCACCGCGCAGGACGCGCAGGAGCAGCTCGGCGACTCGGTCGCGGTGTACCTCGACGGCGGGTCGAGCGGCGAGGCCGTCGCGTCGAGCATCGTGGACCTCACCGGCACCGAACCGGTGGTGCTGCGGGAAGGCGCCGTGGGCAAGGAAGCCATCGCGGAGGTGCTCGGTGTACCCGCGGAATCGTTGGCGTGAAGCCGGATCAAGGCGCCCGGCGCGCACGCGATAGCGTGTCGCGGGTGACCCCGACCCCGCGAGCGTGACGCACCCGTGCCGCCCACATCCGGTCTCCTCCCCATCCGGGAATACATCCTCGTCGCGCTGACCGCGGCGGCGGTGACCTACCTGCTCACCGGCGTCGTGCGCCGGCTGGCGATCCGCGTCGGCGCGATCGCCAACCCCCGTGCGCGCGACGTCCACGTCGCGCCGATCCCGCGGATGGGCGGCATCGGCATCTTCCTCGGCGTCGCCGGCGCGATGGGGCTGGCCCACCAGCTGCCCGCGCTGTCGCACGGCTTCGACGCGTCGTTCGACTCGGTCGGCGTGCTGCTCGCGGCGGGGGTCATCTCGCTGATCGGCGCGCTCGACGACCGGTTCGAGCTGGACGCCTGGACGAAGCTGGCCGGCCAGGTCATGTGCGCCGGGATCCTGGTCATCTTCGGCGTGCAGTGGGTGTCGTTCTGGGTGCCGTGGGGCGGCAACGCCGGCTCGTTCGGCTCGGTGCTGGTGCTCGACAAGAACCAGGGCGCGCTGCTCACCGTCGTGATGGTCGTGGTGATGGTCAACGCGATGAACTTCGTCGACGGCCTGGACGGGCTGGCGGGCGGCCTCGGCTTCATCGCGGCGACGGCGACGTGCGCGTTCTCGCTCGGATTGCTGGACAGCTCCGGCGGCGACGTCGGCACGTACCCGCCGGCGCTGATCGCGGCGACGCTCGCCGGCGCGTGTCTGGGGTTCCTGCCGTACAACTTCCAGCCCGCGAAGATCTTCATGGGCGACTCCGGGTCGATGATGATCGGCCTGATGCTCGCGGGCGCGACGACGTCGGCGTCCGGGCGCGTGCCGTACCCGCAGTTCAGCGGCAAGGACGCGATCGCGCTGCTTTCGCCGCTGGTGGTCGTGGCGGCGGTGCTGTTCGTGCCGCTGCTGGACCTGATCATGGCGGTCATCCGGCGCACCCGCCGCGGCGAGAGCCCGTTCGCGGCGGACAAGATGCACCTGCACCACCGGCTGCTGGAGATCGGCCATTCCCAGCGCCGCGCGGTGCTGCTGATCTACTTGTGGGCCGGGATCTTGGCGTTCGGCGCGGTCTCGGTGACGCTGTTCGACGACGCGGCGGCGCTGTGGATCATCGGGGTGGGGCTGCTGTTCGCGGTGGTGGTCTCGATCGTCCCGCGCCTGCGTTCGCGCAACCAGGCCGGGACCTGACCGGGACGTCATGCCAGTCGGGGACCTGACCGCGCGGTGCGTGCCGGGACGTCATGAACGACTCTTTCAGCGCGTCGGGTGCGGTGAACGACTCGTTCATGACGTTCGGACTGGAGCCGTCACCGATCGGCGGCGGCGAGCCCCAACGCCCGCGTTCGCGCAACCAGCCCGGAACCGGACCCGCCGGGTTCTCTACACTCGGGTGCTGAACCGAGCAGGGAGCCAGCCGTGAGCGAGACCGGAACCGAAGCGCAGGAGAACCCGCACGCCAAGGTGGTGCTGCAGGCCGCCCGCGCGATGACGAAGGCTTCGCTGCTCGTCACCCCGCCCGCGGTGGTCGTCTGCATCGTGCTCTTCAGCGTCCTCAACGGCATGCCCGGCTTCCTCGGCTCGCTCGTCGGCGGTGTGCTCGCCATGCTGGCGTCGCTGTCCACGCTGGGACTGATGAAGTTCAGCGCCGGCCAGGACCCGATGTTCGTCATGGTCATCGCGCTCGGCGGGTACGTCGTGAAGGTCGTCCTGCTGTTCGGGGCGCTCACCTTGCTGAAGGGCGTCACCGCGCTGCACCCGATGTCGCTCGGCATCACCATGATCGTCGCCATCCTGCTGGCCGCCGCGGCCGAGTTCGCCGCCTTCCGCAAGACCAAGATCCCGACGATCATCCCCTCCTGACGCTGCCGGGTTCGTCCCGAACTTCCGTTACGCAGAGTGAACCGACCGGCGGCCACCTGAGTGTGACCGGTGCCACAAAAGTGCGCTTTCGTGCGCGCCGGAAAAGTGGCCCGGGACCCGCCGCCTGCGACGTTGCGGACGCGGTCCCGGCCGGGTCCGGACCTGGGTCCCGGGCGGACCCGGGACTTAGGTCCTGCGCTGATCGGTTGGTATGGAGTACGCCTGTACGGCACTGATTGACCTGCTGGTATGGTCCGCGTCAAGGGTGGCGGCCTCGACCGCACGCTCCCTGAGAGAACCGCGATCAGCAGCGTGGCGACCGTGTAGTTCCGCCTCTTGGCCGCTGGTCCGAAGTAGACCGCAGGGCAGTGTTCACGCGAGACAACCCCGTGTGCAGAACGTGAAGGTGTGTTCTGCGAACCGTGGGGTAGCCGCCTCCGGCGTCCCGATACGTATCGGGTACGTTAAGTCCAGATCGTGACGATTCCCCCGGCGGAGTGAACGCCGGCCGGGAGAACCGGAAGGAGCCCAGTGGGCGCGCTGGTACTGACCGAGGGTGGCACTTTCACGCCCCCCGGTGTGGCGGACTTCAACCTGCCGCCTCTCTTCGGCTCCGGGTACTGGGGCAGCTTCACCAAGCCGATGCTGCTCGTGGTGATCTCGCTGGTCATCATCGTCGCCTACTTCATGCTGGCGTCCCGGAAGCTGAAGGTCGTCCCCGGCAAGGGACAGTTCGTCGCCGAATCGATCTACAACTTCGGCCGCAACAACATCGCGCGGGAACAGATCGGCTCGAAGGACTTCAAGCCGTTCATCCCGCTGGTCCTCGGCCTGTTCATCTTCGTGCTGGTGAACAACCTGTTCGGGATCATCCCGTTCTTCCAGTTCCCGACGATGGCGCGGATCGGGTTCCCGCTCGCGCTGTCCGTCCTGGTCGTTTATCCCGTGTACCACTACGTCGGGTTCAAGCGCCACGGCTTCGGGGGCTACCTGAAGAAGGAACTGGCGCCGCCGGGAATCCCCGGTTTCGTGCTGCCGCTCTACTCGAGCATCGAGTTCGCGCAGAAGTTCTTCATCGCGCCGGCCACGCTGGCCATCCGAGTCTTCTCCGCGATGTTCGCCGGGCACCTCATCATCATGGTGTTCACGCTCGGCGGCAGCTTCCTGCTGACGGAGACCGATGGCTTCGGGCTGAAGCTGGTTTCGCCGGTGGCATTCATCTTCGCCATCCTGATGACCTTCCTCGAGGCCTTCATCCAGGTGCTGCAGGCTTTCATCTTCGCCCTGCTGTCGGCCGGGTACATCGGCGCCGCGCTGGCGTCGGAGCACTGAGAAACACAAGCCCCCGATCCACGCGAGCGCGTGGACCGAAGTGAAGGGAAACGCACGTGAGCAACATCGTTCTGGCCCAGGCCGCGGAGCAGGCCGTCAACATCAACCCCGGCCTCGCCGCCATCGGGTACGGCCTGGGCGCGATCGGCCCGGGCATCGGTGTGGGTCTGATCTTCGCCGCCGTCATCAACGGCACCGCGCGTCAGCCGGAGGCGCAGGGCAAGCTGCAGGGCATCGGCTTCTCGACCTTCGTCCTCACCGAGGTGCTCGCCCTGATCGGCATCGTCATCTACTTCATCGCCTCCGCCGCCTGAGTTCGGTTAGCTCATCGCTTAAGGAGACGTTGTGCTGAAGACGGACCTGGTGTTGGCCGCCGAAGAGGCGCCCAACCCGATCATCCCGCACATTCCCGAGGTCATCCTCGGGCTCGTCGCCTTCCTCATCCTGCTGTTCGTCCTCAAGAAGTACGTCGTTCCGCGCTTCGAAGCGGCGTACGAAGAGCGCGCCCAGATGATCGAGGGTGGCATCGAGAAGGCCGAGAAGGCCCAAGCCGAGGCCGAAGACGCGCTCGCGAAGTACCGGGCGCAGCTGCAGGAGGCCCGAAGCGAGGCCGCGAAGATCCGCGACGACGCCCGGCTCGAAGCCGAGCAGATCAAGGCGGAGCTGCGGGCCGAGGCGGAGGCCGAGTCCCAGCGCATCGTCGCCCAGGGTCAGGCTCAGCTGCAGGCCCAGAAGGCGCAGATCATCGCCGAGCTGCGAGCCGACATGGGTCGCAACGCCGTGGAGCTGGCCAGCCGCATCGTCGGTGAGTCGCTCGAAGACGAGGCGCGCCGTCGTGGCACCGTCGACCGGTTCCTCGCGGAGCTGGACACCGCCGGTGCCGCTGGTGGAGCGGGGAAGTAGACCGGGATGACGCTGCATGCTGCGAGCCGTGAAGCGCTCGGCCTCGCCGAGGAACGCCTCGGCGAGGTTCTGGCCGACGCGGGAGCCGACTCCGCCACGGTCGGCGACGAGCTGCTCTCGGTCGTCGACCTGCTGGACCGGGAGATCGGCCTGCGCCGGGCGGTGAGCGACGCCTCGGCGACGCCGGAGGCGCGCACCGCGCTGGTGCGCCGGCTGTTCGACGGCAAGCTGTCCGAACCGGCGTGCAAGGTGCTCGACGCCGTGGCGGGCAGCCGCTGGTCCAGCCCTCGTCAGCTGGTCGACGGACTCGAGTCGCTCGGTCACTCCGCGCTGCTCACCGCGGCCGAGAAGACCGGCAACATCGACGCCGTCGAGACCCAGCTGTTCCAGGTCTCGCGGGTCGTGGCCAACCACCCGGAGCTCGAGACGGCGCTTTCGGACCTGGCCGGCCCCGCGGACGCCAAGCGGACGCTGGTGCGCGGGCTGTTCGCCGACAAGGTGGACGTGGTCACCGAGACCCTCGTCGAGCAGGTCGTGCGCCGGGCCAAGGGCCGCGGCGTCGGCGTCGGGCTCGACGCGCTGGTGAAGCTGGCCGCGGAACGCCGGGAGCGCTCGGTCGCCTACGTGACCAGCGCGAGCGCCCTGACCGACGAGCAGACCGCCCAGCTGAGCGCGAAGCTGAACGACATCTACGGGCGGTCGATCGCGCTGCACGTCGAGGTCGACCCCGATCTCGGTGGCGGGCTCGTGGTCCGCGTCGGGGACGAGGTCATCGACGGGAGCGCGGCGGGTCGGCTGGCGGCGCTGCGCAGGCGGTTGGCCCGGGCATAGCCCCAGGTCACACAAGACTTTGCATACTGGCAAGAACGAAGCGAGAGCGGGAAAGACATGGCCGAGCTGACGATCTCCTCGGATGAGATCCGTAGCGCGATCGAGAACTACGTCTCGAGTTACGCCCCGGACGTGAGCCGGGAAGAAGTTGGCACCGTGATCGACGCCGGCGACGGCATCGCCCACGTCGAAGGCCTTCCCTCGGCCATGGCCAACGAGCTGCTCGAGTTCCCCGGCGGCGTCCTGGGCGTCGCACTGAACCTGGACGCGCGCTCCATCGGTGCCGCGATCCTCGGTGACTTCGAAAGCATCGAAGAGGGCCAGCAGGTCAAGCGCACCGGTCAGGTCCTGTCGGTGCCGGTCGGCGACGGCTACCTCGGCCGCGTCGTGAACCCGCTGGGCGCCCCGATCGACGGCCTCGGCGAGATCGAGACCACCGACCGCCGCCCGCTGGAGGTCAAGGCCGCTTCGGTGGTCGAGCGCCAGCCGGTGTCGGAGCCGCTGCAGACCGGCATCACCGCCATCGACGCGATGACGCCGATCGGCCGCGGCCAGCGCCAGCTGATCATCGGTGACCGCAAGACGGGCAAGACGGCCGTCGCGGTGGACACGATCATCAACCAGAAGGCCAACTGGGAGACCGGCGACGAGAAGAAGCAGGTCCGCTGCATCTACGTCGCGATCGGCCAGAAGGGCTCCACGATCGCCGCGGTCAAGAAGTCCCTCGAGGACGCGGGCGCGATGGAGTACACCACCATCGTCGCCGCCCCGGCTTCGGACTCCGCCGGCTTCAAGTGGATCGCGCCCTACACCGGCTCGGCCATCGGCCAGCACTGGATGTTCGAGGGCAAGCACGTCCTCATCGTGTTCGACGACTTGACCAAGCAGGCCGACGCGTACCGCGCGATCTCGCTGCTGCTGCGCCGCCCGCCGGGCCGTGAAGCCTTCCCGGGCGACGTCTTCTACTTGCACTCCCGTCTCCTCGAGCGGTGCGCGAAGCTCTCGGACGAGCTGGGCGCGGGTTCGCTGACCGGGCTGCCGATCATCGAGACGAAGGCCAACGACGTGTCGGCCTACATCCCGACGAACGTCATCTCGATCACCGACGGCCAGTGCTTCTTCCAGTCGGACCTGTTCAACGCCGGCCAGCGCCCGGCCATCGACGTGGGCATCTCGGTGTCCCGCGTGGGTGGTGCCGCGCAGGTCAAGGCGATGAAGGACGTCGCGGGCTCGCTCCGGATCGACCTGTCGCAGTACCGCGAGCTGGAGGCGTTCGCCGCCTTCGCCTCGGACCTCGACGACGCCTCCAAGGCGCAGCTCGAGCGCGGCGCCCGGCTGTACGAGGTGCTCAAGCAGCCGCAGTACTCGCCGATCCCGGTCGAGGAGCAGGTCCTCACGGTGTACCTGGGCACGAACGGCCACTACGACTCGGTCCCGACCGAGGACGTCCGCCGCTTCAACCACGAGTTCCTCGACTCGGCCCGCCGCAAGCACTCGGACCTGCTGAACGGCATCCGCGAGTCCGGCAAGTTCCCCGAGGAGACCCGGGAGAACGTGGTCAACGCGGTCAACGAGTTCAAGAAGGAGTTCACCACGTCCGAGGGCAAGCCCCTGGTCGAGGCGGACGCCGACGCGATGGACGCCGACAAGGTCGGGCACGAGACCGTCAAGGTCAACAAGCCCGCCCCGAAGAAGTGAGCTGATAGCTCATGGCCGCACAACTCCGGGAACTCCGGTCGCGCATCAAGGCGACCAAGTCGATCGGCAAGATCACCAAGGCGATGGAGCTCATCGCCACCGCGCGCATCACCAAGGCGCGGGCGAAGGTCGCCGCTTCCCGGCCGTACGCCGACGAGATCACCAAGGTGCTCTCGGCGCTGGCCGGTGCGGCGGCCAACCTCGACCACCCCATGCTGGTCGAGCGCCCGAACCCGAAGCGGGCCGCCGTCCTGGTCGTGACCAGTGACAAGGGCCAGGCCGGTGGTTACAACTCCAACGTGCTGCGCGCCACCGAAGAGCTGCTTGCCCTGCTGCGTTCCGAGGGCAAGGAAGCGCAGATCTACGTCACCGGCAACAAGGGCCTGAACTACTACCGGTTCCGCAACCGCGAGGTGGTGGACGGCTGGACGGGCTTCTCCGACCAGCCCACCTACGCCGCCGCGGTGACGGTCGGTGAGGCCCTCGTCCAGTCGTTCATGGCCGGCGTCGACGACGAACACGGCAACACCGACGGCATCGAGGGTGTCGACGAGATCCACATCGTCTACACCGAGTTCGTGTCGATGCTGACGCAGCGGCCGACCGCCAAGCGCGTCGCGCCGCTCGAGGTCGAGTACTCGGACAGTGAGGAAGAGCAGAAGCCGCAGCCCGGCGAGCTGCTCCCCAGCTACGAGTTCGAGCCGAGTGCCGACAAGCTGCTGGACGCGCTCCTGCCGAAGTACATCAACACGCGGCTCTACGCGGCCATGCTCGAGTCCGCGGCGTCCGAACTGGCCGCCCGCCGGACGGCGATGAAGGCGGCGTCGGACAACGCGAACGACCTCGTGGGCAACCTGACGCGGGAGATGAACCAGGCCCGCCAGGCGCAGATCACCCAGGAGATCTCCGAAATCGTCGGTGGCGCGAACGCGCTCACCGCAGCAGGAAGTGATGATTGATGACCAGTACTGAAGCCCCGCGCGCCAAGGGGCGCATCGTGTCGGTGACCGGTCCGGTCGTCGACGTCGAGTTCCCGCGCGGTTCCGTGCCCGACCAGTTCAACGCCCTCAAGGTCGAGATCGAGTTCGAGCAGCTCCGCAAGACGGTGACCCTCGAGGTCGCCAGCCACCTGGGTGACAACCTCGTCCGCACCATTTCGCTCCAGCCGCAGGACGGCCTGGTCCGGGGCGCCGAGGTCACCGACACCGGCAAGCCGATCACCGTGCCGGTGGGCGACAAGGTCAAGGGCCACGTCTACAACGCGCTCGGCGAGTGCCTCGACGAGCCCGGCTACGGCGACGACCTCGAGCGCTGGGGCATCCACCGCAACCCGCCGTCCTTCGACCAGCTCGAGGGCAAGACGGAGATGCTGGAGACCGGCCTGAAGGTCGTCGACCTGCTCACCCCGTACGTCCAGGGTGGCAAGATCGGCCTGTTCGGCGGCGCCGGCGTGGGCAAGACGGTGCTCATCAAGGAGATGATCACCCGCGTCGCCCGGAACTTCGGTGGTACGTCGGTGTTCGCCGGGGTCGGCGAGCGCACCCGTGAGGGCAACGACCTCTTCCTGGAGATGAGCGAAGACGGCGTCATCAACGACACCGCCCTCGTGTTCGGCCAGATGGACGAGCCGCCGGGCACGCGCATGCGCGTCGCCCTGTCCGCGCTGACCATGGCGGAGTACTTCCGCGATGTGCAGAACCAGGACGTGCTGCTGTTCATCGACAACATCTTCCGGTTCACCCAGGCCGGTTCCGAGGTGTCGACCCTGCTGGGCCGCATGCCGTCGGCCGTGGGGTACCAGCCGACGCTGGCCGACGAGATGGGCCAGCTGCAGGAGCGGATCACCTCGACCCGGGGCCGGTCGATCACCTCGATGCAGGCGATCTACGTCCCCGCGGACGACTACACCGACCCGGCCCCGGCCGCGACGTTCGCCCACCTGGACGCCACCACCGAGCTCTCGCGTGGTGTCTTCCAGAAGGGCATCTTCCCGGCGGTGGACCCGCTGGCGTCGACGTCGACGATCCTCGACCCGGCCATCGTCGGTGAGGACCACTACCGCGTGGCTTCCGAGGTCATCCGGATCCTGCAGAAGTACAAGGAACTGCAGGACATCATCGCGATCCTCGGCATGGACGAGCTGTCGGAAGAGGACAAGCTGACCGTTCAGCGCGCGCGCCGCATCGAGCGGTTCCTGTCGCAGAACATGCTGGTCGCCGAGGCGTTCACGCAGATCCCGGGCTCGACGGTGCCGCTCTCGGAGACCATCGAGTCGTTCGACCGCATCTCGAAGGGTGACTTCGACCACTACCCGGAGCAGGCGTTCCTGGGTATCGGTGGCCTCGAGGACCTCGAGAAGAAGTACAAGGAAATCACCAAGAAGTGATCTCCCGAGTGCGGCGGGGGCTGTGTCCATTGTGGACTCGGGCCCCCGCCGTTCTCGTAACTCAGGACCGACCTATTACACTCGGTGGTAACACCCCGAGCGAAGGAGTGCTACGTGGCTGAGATGTCCGTGGAGCTGGTGGCCGTCGAGCGCCGTCTCTGGTCGGGTACCGCCACTTTCGTGGTGGCCCAGACCACCGAGGGCGAGATCGGCATCATGGCCGGCCACGAACCCGTGCTCGGGCAGCTCGTCGAGGGTGGCGTGGTCAAGGTGACGACCACCGACGGTGAGACGGTCTGCGCGGCCGTGCACGGCGGGTTCCTCTCCGTGACCGCTACCGGGGTGAGCATCCTCGCCGAAAGCGCCGAGCTCTCCGACGAGATCGACGTCGACGCGGCGAAGGCGGCATTGAACGCTGACGACGAGACCGAGCGGACGAGGGCCACGGCCCAGCTCCGCGCGGCAGGTCAGTCGGCCTGAGCGAGAGACGGGCAGGAGCCGGGCCGTGACGATCACCGTGGTGGTAACCGGGCTCCTGATCGTGCTCGCCGTGCTGGTCGCCTGGTACGGCCAGCGGTGGATCCGGATGCGCCGCGGCGGCGGCGTGAGCGTCGCGCTGCGGTGGCGTCCGGACGCCGCGCGGTCCAGCTGGCACCTCGGGCTGGGCCGCTACGAGGGTGACGAGTTCGTCTGGTACCGCGTGTGGAGCCTGCGGACCGGCCCGGACCGCGTCTTCCAGCGCGAAAGCATGCAGATCGCCGACCGGCGCGACCCGTCCGGGACCGAGGCCTACGCCGTTCCCGAAGGCTCGACCGTGCTGCGCTGCGAGTCGGAGACCCAGGAGGCGATCGAGATCGCCATGGGGCCGGGCGCGCTCACGGGGTTTCTCTCGTGGCTCGAATCCGCCCCACCCGGACGACGTCTCCCGCGCGCCTCCTGACCCTGGTTGTCTCAAACCGAGACAGCCGTCGCCGCCGCGCCGGCTTATCGTGGGTTCATGATTTTCATCGTGGTCAAGTTCCCGGTGAAGCCGGAGTTCGCGGACTCCTGGCCGGACATCGTCGCCGACTACACGAAGAACACCCGCGGCGAGGTGGGCAACCGGTTCTTCGAGTGGTCCCGCAGCCTCGACGACAAGAACACGTACGTGCTGGTCGAAGGCTTCGAGGGCCAGGACGCCGCGGTCGCGCACGTCGGCTCCGACCACTTCAAGTGGGCGGTCGCCAACCTGGGCGCGTACATCAGCGACAACCCGCAGATCATCAACGTCCAGGACGCCTCCGACTGGGGCCCGATGGCCGAGATCTCGCCACACTAAACTGGAGTTCGTGACTCTCGTCGAGATCC
The DNA here is from genome assembly GCA_049998055.1 of Amycolatopsis sp. cmx-4-37. GTDB lineage: Bacteria > Actinomycetota > Actinomycetes > Mycobacteriales > Pseudonocardiaceae > Amycolatopsis. The sequence continues at coordinate 307,305 of JAEBEK010000003.1, forward strand.
CCGGCTCCAAGTCCGTCACCGCCCGCGGTCTGTTCCTGGCCGCCGCCGCGCACGGCACCACGACCCTCGGCCGTCCGCTGCATTCGGACGACACCGAGGGCTTCGCCGAGGGGCTCGTCAAGCTCGGTTACCGCGTCGAGCGCCAGCCGGGCGCGTGGACGATCGAGGGTCGTCCGTCGGGTCCCGGCGTCGCTTCGGCCGACGTCTTCTGCCGCGACGGCGCCACGACGGCCCGGTTCCTGCCCGCGCTGGCCGCGGCCGGCACCGGCACGTTCCACTTCGACGCGTCCGACCAGATGCGCCGGCGCCCGCTCGGCCCGCTGACCGACGCGCTGCGGGAGCTGGGCGTCGAGCTGACCTTCGAGGGCGAGCCGGGGCACCACCCGCTGACCATCCGCGCGAACGGCGTCAAAGGCGGTTCGCTGACCCTGGACGCGGGGTTGTCGTCCCAGTTCCTGACGGCGTTGCTGCTGCTCGGGCCGTTGACCGCGGAGGGGCTGCGGATCACGGTGACGGACCTGGTGTCGGTGCCGTACGTCGAGATCACGCTGTCGATGATGCGGCAGTTCGGCGTGGACGTCCGTCGTGAGGGGAAGACGTTCGTCGTCCCGCCGCGGCCGTACCAGGCGTGCGAGTACCCGGTGGAGCCCGACGCGTCGACGGCCAGCTACTTCCTGGCCGCGGCGGCGGTCACCGGCCGCACGGTGACCATCCCGGGTCTGGGGTCGTCGGCTTTGCAGGGTGACGTCCAGTTCGTCTCGGTGCTGGAGCAGATGGGCGCGCACGTCTCGCTGGCTCCCGGCTCGGTGACGGTCGCGGGGCCGTCCGACGGCCTGCGCGGGGTCACGGTGAACATGCGCGACATTTCGGACACGGTGCCGACGCTGGCGGCGATCGCGCCGTTCGCTTCGGGCCCGGTGCGCATCGAGGACGTGTACAACACGCGGATCAAGGAGTGCGACCGGCTGGACGCGTGCGAGGAGAACCTGCGCGCATTGGGTGTCGCTGTCGAGACCGGCCGGGACTGGATCGAGATCCAGCCGGGCGCGCCGACGGGTGCGCTGGTGAAGTGCCGCCGCGATCACCGGATCGCGATGGCGTTCAGCATCACGGGCTTGCGGACGCCGGGTATCACGCTGGACGACCCGGAGTGCGTGAAGAAGACGTTCCCGGGCTTCCACCAGGCGCTGGGGGCGCTGCGGGAGAGCTGGGGGATCTGATGGGCGCGGAAGGCCGTTTCGACGAATTGCCAGCTGAGCGCTTTGGGCGGCGAGAGCAGAGTTGACGCTCGCTTCTGGGAAGACGATCCGGTTCAGCTGCGATGGCCCGGTCACGGCGCCGGTGTAAACGGTTCCTCGTTGATCGAGGCGCAGCGCGGCTACGCCGAGTTCGGTGCCGTGGAGTCCAGGTTCCTTGGCCTAGTGCGCGCGGCCGGGCCATCCGAACCGAGGGAGGCGGGGTGGCGGCCGATCTTCGCTAGGGCTGCCCGCCCGGGGCCCACAGCACGTCACCCTCCGGGTTCGCCAGCCGCGCCAGGATGAACAGCAGATCCGACAGCCGGTTCAAGTACTTCAGCGCCACCGGGTTCGTCGTCTCCGGCTCCGCCTCGAACAACGCCCAGCCCGACCGCTCCGCCCGCCGCGACACCGTGCGCGCCTGGTGCAGGAACGCCGCTCCCGGGGTCCCTCCCGGCAGGATGAACGACGTCAGCTTCGGCAGCCGCTCGTTGAACTCGTCGCACCAGCCTTCAAGGCGGGAAACGTACTTCTCCGTGATCCGCAGCGGCGGGTACGGCGGGTCGTCGGAAATCGGCAGGCAGAGATCCGCGCCGACGTCGAAGAGATCGTTCTGCACCGCCCGCAGCACGTCCGCGACCTCGGCCGGCAGCGCGCCCATCGCGATCGCCAGGCCCAGCACCGAGTTCGTCTCGTCCGTGTCCGCGTACGCCCCCAGGCGCGGGGACGTCTTCGGCACGCGGGACCCGTCGCCGAGCGCGGTCGTGCCGCTGTCGCCGACCTTCGTGTAGACGCGGTTGATGCGAACGACCATGAACCCACCATAGCGGCCCCCGCCCGGGCCGAATCCGGGCGAGAGGGCATGATTGGCGGCCATGAGCGAGCACTTCGACGTGCATGGCGGAGCCCGGCTGGTCGGCGAGGTCGACGTGGTCGGCGCGAAGAACAGCGTGCTGAAGCTGATGGCCGCGGCCCTGCTGGCCGAGGGCACCACGACCATCACGAACTGCCCGCAGATCCTCGACGTCCCGCTGATGGGCGACGTGCTGCGGAGCGTCGGGTGCGAGGTCGTCATCGAGGGCGACACGGCCACCATCACGACGCCGGCCGAGCTGTCGCACCGCGCGGACTCGGCCGCGATGGGCAAGCTGCGCGCGTCCGTCTGCGTGCTGGGCCCGCTGGTCGGGCGGCTGAAGCAGGCCGTCGTCGCGCTGCCGGGCGGCGACGCCATCGGCTCGCGCCCGCTGGACATGCACCAGAACGGCCTGCGCAAGCTGGGCGCGACGAGCACGATCGAGCACGGCTGCGTCGTCGCGAAGGCCGAGACGCTGGTCGGCGCGCAGATCTGGCTCGACTTCCCGAGCGTCGGCGCGACCGAGAACATCCTGATGGCGGCCGTCCTGGCCGAGGGCACCACGGTCATCGACAACTGCGCGCGCGAGCCCGAGATCGTCGACATCTGCACGATGCTCACCGAGATGGGCGCGAAGATCGACGGCGCCGGGACCTCGACGCTGACCGTGCACGGCGTGGAGCAGCTGCACCCGACCGAGCACAGCGTGATCGGCGACCGGATCGTCGGCGCGACCTGGGCGTTCGCCGCCTCGATGACCCGCGGCGACATCACGGTCCGCGGCGTCAACCCGCACCACCTCGACCTGGTGCTGAACAAGCTGCAGCTCGCCGGCGCGGACGTCGAGACGTTCGGCGACAAGGGCTTCCGCGTGGTCCAGCCCGAGCGCCCGAAGGCGGTCGACTGGGTGACGCTGCCGTACCCCGGCTTCGCGACCGACCTGCAGCCGTTCGCGGTGGCGCTCTCAGCGGTGTCCGAGGGCACGTCGATGATCACCGAAAACGTTTACGAGGCACGCTTTCGCTTCATCGAAGAGATGGTCCGCCTGTCCGGCGACGCGCGCACGGACGGCCACCACGCGGTGGTCCGCGGCGTCAAGACGCTGTCGAGCGCGCCGGTCTGGGCGTCCGACATCCGCGCGGGCGCCGGCTTGGTGCTCGCGGGCTTGTGCGCGGACGGCGTCACCGAGGTCTGGGACGTCTTCCACATCGACCGCGGCTACCCGCACTTCGTGGAGAACCTGAACCGTCTGGGCGCCAACATCGAGCGCGTCAGCGGCGAGCCGGCCCGCACCTGAGTCACGCGCCCTGCGCGCCGAGCGCGCGCAGGGCGAACTCCACCAGGCGCTCCACGTAGTCCGGCTCCGCCGGGGCCAGGCGGACCACCAGACGCCAGTAGATCGGCGCCACCAGGACGTCGAGCGCCAGTTCCACGTCCAGGTCCGCCGGCAGCTCGCCGCGGGTGATCGCGCGGCGCAGCATCTCCTCGCCGACCTCACGGCGCGGGCCGCCGATGGCCTCGCGCAAGCCGCGGCCCTGGTCCGGGTTGCGGGCGTCCTCCGCGACCAGGTCCGGCAGGATCCGCGAGAACAGCGGGTGCGTGAGCCAGTCGATCAGCGCCTGCATCGTTTCGCGCAGGTCTCCGCGCAGGGAGCCGGTGTCGGCCTCCGCCGCGCGGGTCACGCTGAACTCCGTCACCACGGAGGCGATCATGTGGTCCTTCGACACCCACCGCCGGTACAGCGCGCTCTTCCCGACGCCGGCGCGTTTCGCCACCGCTTCCATCGACAGCCGCCCGTAGCCCTGTTCGGCGAGTTCCCCCATGACGGCTTCGGTGATCGCCTGCGTGACCTCGGGCTGGAGGACCGCGGCGCCGGTCGGAGTGCGTGCCATGGGCGCAGTGTAGCGGGTGGACGGGACGGTACCGTCCCGTCTACAGTGACGTCGGGACGGTACCGTATCGTCCAAACGTTGAGGGAGACGCCGTGCGGCCACTCGAACTCGTCGATCACGGGATCGACCTGCTGCTCAAGCACGACATGGCCGGGTTCGCCGACCTCTGGGCCGCCGACGGCGTCCTCGAGTTCCCCTTCGCCGGCCCGGGCTACCCGAAGCGCGTCGAAGGGCGCGACGCGATCCGCGAGTACCTGCGTGATTACCCGAACCTGCTCGACGTCCGGGAGATCACCGCCAAAACCGTGCACGAGACCGCGGACCCGGCCGTGGTCGTCGCCGAGTTCACGGTCGCCGGGGTCGTGGTGGCCTCGCAGAAGCCGTACGAGCTGTCGTACATCGCTGTGATCACCGTCGAAGACGGCGAGGTCCGCCACTACCGCGACTACTGGAGCCCGCTCGCCGCGGCGGAGCTCCTCGGCGGTACCGACGAGCTGACGGCGGCCTTCGGTGGCTGACGTCCTGGTCCTCGGCGGCACCGGCACCACCGGGCGCCGGGTCGTCGCGGGCCTGCGCGCTCGCGGCGTCACGGCGCGGGCCGCCACCCGCAAGCCGGGCGAGCCCGGGCAGGTCCGGTTCGACTGGGCCGACCGCACGACCCACGCCGACGCCCTGCGCGACGTCTCCGCCGTGTACCTGCTGGCGCCGATCGGCGCGGCTTCACCGGCGGGCCTGGTCGAGCCCTTCCTGGACGACGCGCTCGCGGCTGGTGTCCGCCGGGTCGTCCTGCTCAGCTCGTCGGCCGTCACGGCGGACACGCCCGGGCTCGGTGACCTGCAGCGGCTGGTGCGCGCGGCGCCGGAGTGGGCCGTGCTGCGGCCGTCCTGGTTCATGCAGAACTTCACCGGCGAGCACCTGGTCGCCCGAGGCGTGCGGGACGGCGAGATCGTCACGGCCACCGGGGACGCCCGGGTCGCGTTCGTCGACGCCGGCGACATCGCGGCGGTCGCCGTCCGCGCGCTGACCGATCCCGAACCGCACAACACCGAACACGTCCTGACCGGCCCGTCGGCGGTGAGCTACGCCGAGGCCGCGTCGATCATCGCCGCGCACACCGGCCGTCCCGTGCGGCACCGCGCGGTGAGCACCGCCGAATTCGCGGCTCGCGTGACCGCGTCCGGGATTCCCGCCGAGTTCTCCGCGGTGCTCGCGGCGCTCGACGAGGACATCCGGCGAGGCGCCGAAGACCGCGTCACCCCGGCCGTCGAAGAGGTCACCGGCCGGCCCGCCCGGCCGTTCGAAACCTTTGTGGAGGAAGAGATCCGATGAAGCAGCTCATGTTCCCCGAAGACCCGCAGTTCTGGTTCGAGACCCTGCGCCTGTTCGGCCACGCGGCCTACGGCGGCTCGGACTTCGGCGAGGTGGTCGCGGCCGCGTCCCAAGTGACGGCCGGCGACTACGACAGCTGGCACGACGCCTACCGCGCCCTGGCCGACCGGCTGTACGCCGAAGCCGCCGACGCCGGCCCGGTCACCGCGCGGGACCTGCTGCTGCGCGCGTCGACGTACTACTTCTCGGCGGAGTTCTTCCTGCACGGCGACCCAGCGGACCCGCGGATCGCGGCGGCGTACGACCGCAGCGTCGAATGCTTCCGGCGCGCGAACGTCGCCGAGCCGGTCGAGATCCCTTACGAGGGAACGGTTCTGCGCGGCTACTTCTACCGCGCGCCCGGCGCGGGCCCGAAGCCGGTGCTGATCGTGCACAGCGGTTTCGACGGCAGCGCCGAGGAATGCCACTTCATGGGCGCGGGGGCGGGAGCGGAGCGCGGCTACCACGTGCTGACGTTCGACGGCCCCGGGCAGCCGAGCGCGATCCGGCACGACAAGCTCGTGTTCCGGCCCGACTGGGAGCACGTGGTCACGCCGGTGGTGGACTTCGCGCTGGGGCTCGACGGCGTGGACCCGTCACGGGTGGTGCTGCTCGGCATCAGCCTCGGCGGCGTGCTGGCCCCGCGCGCGGCGGCGTTCGAGTCCCGGCTGGCGGCGGTCGTCGCGGTGGACGGCGTGTACGACGCCGGTTCGGCGGTGACCGGTCTGCTGCCTTGGGACCGCGACGAAATCGTCCGCCGGGCGAACGCCGCCGAGGACCCGGAGTTCGACGCGATCCTCGCCGCCGGCCGCGAGGCGAGTTCGACCCTGCGCTGGGCCTGCGACCACGGCCGTTACGTGCTGGGCGCGGCGACGGACCGCGAGTTCATCGCGAAGTACCTCGAGTACACGCTGGAGAACGGCGTCGCGGAGAAGATCGCGTGCCCGACGCTCGTGTGCGAAGCGGCGGACGACCTGTTCTTCGCCGGGGACACCGAAACCGAGCCGCGCCGGCTGTACGACCACCTGAACGCACCGAAGACGCTGATGTCGTTCACGGCGGAAGAGGGCGCGGACGCGCATTGCCACGTCGGTGCCCAGCGGCTCGCGGCCGGCCGGATCTACGACTGGCTGGACCGGACGCTCTAACCTTCGAGGGCCAGTGCCGCGCCGAAGCCCACCAAGGCCGTCCCGGTCACGCCGTCCATCGCGCGGCGCACCCGGCGGCGCTGCAGCCATTCGCGGACGCGGTGCACGAAGAACAGCAACAGCACCTGCCACACCACACCCAGCGCCGCGACCGTGTACGCGAGCAGCAACGAGTCGCCGAACGTCGAGGCCGGGGTGAGGAACTGCGGCAGCACCGACAGGTACAGCACGATCACCTTCGGGTTGGTGATGTTGGAGAGGAACCCCTCGCGGAACCGCCGGCTGCGCGAGGCCCGTGCGCGGCGGACGTCGTCCAGAGCCGCGTAGTCGCCGCGCCAAGCACCCCGCAGAGCCTGGACGCCCAGGAACACGAGGTAAGCCGCGCCCAGCCACTTCACCGTCTCGAACACCGGCTGGTAGCGGGTGATCACCGCACCCAGCCCGAGCGCGGCCGCCGTGCCCTGCAGGAAGTTCGCGACGCTGATCCCGGCGCACGCCCAGCCGCCGCCCCGGGCGCCGCCGGTCAGCGCGTTCTTCAGCACGACCATCGTGTCCGGGCCCGGCATCATGGCCAGGAACGCCATCATCCCGGCGAAGGCCGCGTAGGTGCTCCACGTCATCAGGACTCCAAGGCCAGTGCGGCGCCGAAGCCGAGCAGCGCGGTGCCGGTGACGCCGTCCAGCGTACGGCGCACCCGGCGGCGGCCCAGCCACGCGCGGACGCGGTGCACGAACACCAGCAGCACCAGCAGCCACAGCCCGCCGAGCACCGCGACGGTGTAGGCCAGCACCAGCGAGTCCCCGATGCTCGACTCCGCCGTCAGGAACTGCGGCAGCACGGACAGGTACAGCACCAGCACCTTCGGGTTCGTGATGTTGGAGAGGAACCCTTCGCGGAACCGCCGGAAGCCCCCGCCGCGCCGCCGTTGGACCTGCTCGACGACGTCGTAGTTCCCGCGGAACGCCCCGCGCAGCGCCTGGAAGCCGAGGAAGACGAGGTAGGCCGCGCCGACCCACTTGAGCGCGAGGAACACCGGCTGCGACCGGGCGATGAGGACGCCGAGCCCGAGCGCCGCGGCGCTGCCCTGCACGGCGTTGCCGGCGAAGATGCCCAGCGAGGCGAGCAGCCCGCCGCGGAACCCGCCGGACAGCGCGTTCTTCAGCATCACCATCGTGTCCGGCCCCGGCGCGAGCACGATCAGGACCACGATGAGCAGGTAACTCCCGTAAGCACTCCACGTCACGGCTGTCCACGCTAATCGAGGGGTGCGGTCGGGGTCTCGCGGATTTCCGTCACACACTTCGCTGCGCGGGGACGGAGAGTGCGCGTGCGCGCACAGCGCGCTCGGGGCTCGGCGGGAGACGCTTCCGCAGAGTAGTGTTCGGCCATGTCAGCAGGGGAAATCGATCTTCTACCCGGTGAGCGCGTGCTGTGGGCGGGGGAGCCGGTCCAGCGCCCGTTGTACGTCGCCGCGGACGGGGTGATCGCCCCTGCCGGACTCGTCGTCGGCGTCGCCGCGCTCTGGTTCCTGCTCGCCAAACAGCCCAGCGGGGGTGCCATGGCCGGGGCCGTCGTGGTGCTGCTGCTCGGTTTGTACGGTGCCGTCGGTCGCTCGGCCGTCCGGTACCTGGCGCTCGGGCGCACGACCTACGCCGTGACCGACAGCCGCGTCATCGCGCGCTCGGGACTGTTCCGGCAGAAAGAACGCGCCAGCGAGCTGGCCGGCCTCTCGGCGCCGGTCCTCAAGCCGGGTCCGTCGCGCACCGGCACCCTCGCCTTCGCGGAATCCGGCTCGGTGACGCTGATGGGTGTCGGCGAGCCCAAGCGCGTCCGCGACCTGCTCGCCAAGGCCATCGACGAGGCGAAGGCCCGGCAGGCGCCCGAAGCCGTTTGAACGTCCGGGCAACCGGAACGGCCGTCCGGGGCGTCACCCCCGCAAACACTGCTCGGGAGGACGCCGCGTGTACGAGCCGTTCATCACTTTGCTGCCGGGGGAAAGACTGGTGTGGTCGGGGCGGCCGCAGCGGGTGGCCCCGACCGGGATCGAGTGGGTCCTCCCCATCGCCGGCACGGTGGCGGCGGGGGTGTTCGCCTTGGTGGCGCCCGTTCCGGACCAGGAACTCCCGTTCGTCAACGTGATCGTGGCGGTCCTGACGTTCGCGGGCGCCTGGGGAGCGGTGCTCACGCGGATGTGGGCGGCCGGCCGCTCGGTGTACGCGGTGACCGATCAGCGGGTCCTGGTGGCCGACCGCGTGTCGGGCCGCATCCTCACCGCGGCGGACCTGGGCGCGTACCCGCCGTCGGTCACTTGGCTCGGCCGCGCCGGTCTCGGCACGCTCACCTTCACCGACCCCGACCTGGTCGTCGACATCCTCGGCTACTCCGTGCCGGTGCGGTTCCAGGGCCGGCGGGGCCCGATCAAGTTCGTCGCCGTGGCGGAGCCCGAGCAGGTCCGCGAGCTGATCGAGGCGGCGCAAGCCGCGGACTGAGTCACCCGGACGTGTCCGATTCCACTGCCACCATAAGTTACCGATCGGTACACTCGGCGAAACGTCCACCGCCGGAGGTGCCCTGTGCCGTACCCAACGGACCGCGAGCGAGACCGACCGTGGGTGATGCGGACCTACGCCGGGCACTCCTCGGCCGCCGCGTCGAACGAGCTCTACCGGCGCAACCTCGCGAAGGGCCAGACCGGCCTCTCGGTCGCTTTCGACCTGCCGACGCAGACCGGCTACGACCCGGACCACCAGCTCAGCCGCGGTGAGGTCGGCAAGGTCGGCGTGCCCGTGTCGCACATCGGCGACATGCGCCGGCTCTTCGACGGCATCCCGCTCGCCGAGGCCAACACGTCGATGACGATCAACGCGCCGGCCATGTGGCTGCTCGCGCTGTACGTTTCCGTGGCGCGAGAGCAGGCCGAAGCCGAAGGCCGCGACGTGGACGAAGTCCTCGCGAAGCTCACCGGCACCACGCAGAACGACATCATCAAGGAGTACCTGTCCCGCGGGACCTACATCTTCCCGCCGGGCCCGAGCCTGCGGCTGATCACCGACATGATCGCGTGGACCGTGCACCACGTGCCGAAGTGGAACCCGATCAACATCTGCAGCTACCACCTGCAGGAAGCCGGCGCGACGCCGACGCAGGAGGTCGCCTACGCGTTGTGCACCGCGATCGCCGTGCTCGACGCCGTTCGCGACTCCGGGCAGGTCGAGCCGGCCGACATGGCCAAGGTCGTCGCGCGGATCTCGTTCTTCGTCAACGCCGGCGTCCGGTTCGTCGAGGAGATGGCCAAGATGCGCGCGTTCACCGCGCTCTGGGACGAGCTCACGCGAGATCGTTACGGCGTAACGGATCCGAAGGCGCGCCGCCTGCGCTACGGCGTCCAGGTCAACTCGTTGGGCCTCACCGAGGCCCAGCCGGAGAACAACGTCCAGCGGATCGTGCTGGAGATGCTCGCGGTGTCGCTTTCGCGCAGCGCCCGCGCCCGCGCCATCCAGCTGCCCGCCTGGAACGAGGCGCTCGGCCTGCCCCGGCCGTGGGACCAGCAGTGGGCGCTGCGGATGCAGCAGGTGCTCGCGTTCGAGACCGACCTGCTGGAGTACGAAGACATCTTCGACGGCTCGCACGTCATCCAGGCCAAGGTCGACGAGATCATGACCGGCGCGCGCGAGGAGATCGCCCGCGTGCAGGACCTCGGCGGCGCGGTGGCCGCCGTCGAGAGCGGCTACATGAAGTCGCAGCTCGTGGGTTCGCTGGCCGAGTACCGCCGGGGCATGGAAAACGGCGAGCGCGTGCTGGTCGGCGTCAACAAGTTCGAGACGACCGAGCCGTCGCCGCTGCAGGCCGAGGGCGCGAAGGCGATCGAGACGATCGATCCCGCCGTCGAGAAGGCCGCAGTCACCGCGATCGAGGAGTGGCGCACCCAGCGCGACGACGCCGCCGTCGAGCGGTCCCTGGCCGCGCTGAAGGACCGCGCGCAGACCACGGAGAACCTCTTCGAGGCCACTGTGGACTGTGCGCGGGCCGGCGTGACCACCGGCGAGTGGTCCGGCGCGCTGCGCGAGGTGTTCGGCGAATACCGCGCGCCCACCGGGGTTTCCGCGGCCGCGGCGGGTGGTGGCGACCCGGGGATCGAGCGGGTGCGCGAACGGGTCCGGGCCACCGAAGCCGAGCTCGGCGAGCGGCTGCGGATCCTGGTCGGCAAGCCGGGGCTCGACGGGCACTCCAACGGCGCCGAGCAGGTCGCCGTCCGGGCGCGCGACGTCGGCTTCGAGGTCGTCTACCAGGGCATCCGGCTGACGCCCGAGCAGATCGTCGCGGCCGCCGTGCAGGAGGGCGTGCACGTCGTCGGGCTGTCGGTGCTCTCCGGCTCGCACCTGGAGGTCGTCCCGCACGTCGTCGACGGCCTGCGCGCCGCGGGCGCGGGCGACGTCCCGGTGATCGTCGGCGGCATCATCCCGCCGGACGACGCCGCGCTGCTGACCGAGCGCGGCATCGCCCGCGTGTTCACGCCCAAGGACTACGAGCTGACCGGCATCATGGACGGCATCGTCTCGCTCATCCGGGAGCGCCACGACCTCAGCTGAGGCCCGCGAGGATCTCCTTCGTGGACTTCACGGTGGCGAACTGGTTCTGCAGGTTCGCCGCCGTGACGCGGTAGAGCTCGTCGGCCGTGACGACGTCGCCGTCGACGCCCGGCAGGTCGAAGGTGAACGTCGCGTCGAGCGCGAAAGTCACGTCGTAGCCGAGGTTGCCGCCCATCCGCGCGGTGGTTTCGCAGCAGAAGTTCGTCTGGATGCCGGCCAGGACGAAGCTCGTGATGCCGCGCTTGCGCAGCCACGCGTCGAGGTCGACGTCGCCGATGAACGCCGAGTTGACCTTCTTGCCGAACACCAGGTCCGGGCGCGCGCCGTCGAGTTCGGGCTTGAAGTCGTTGCCGGGCTGGCCGGGCCGCAGCGACGACTTCGGCCCCGTCGAGTCGTGGTGCACCAGCACGACCGGCCGCCGCCGCTCCTGCCACGCGTCGAGCAGCGCTTTCATGTTCGCCTCCGCGCCGGGGTTGTTGCGCGGGCCCCAGCCGGGCTCGTCGAACCCGCGCTGGACGTCGATGAGGATGAGTGCCGTTTCGGTCATGACGTCGAGTTTCGCGGCCTTCTGCCGCTCAGGGGAGTGGCAGAGGATGCGCGATGCGGTACTTTTCTGCCATGCGCACGATCGGCGTTCTGCTGCTGCCCGGCACCCGGATGTTCGACCTCGCGGTGATCGGCGAGGTCTGGGGCCAGGACCGGACCGACAGCGGGATCGGCCCGTTCACCCTGCGGTTGTGCAGCCAGGGCCGGGTCCGCACCGCCGTCTCGCCGTTCGGTGACGTCGCGGCGACGCACGGGCTCGCCGGGCTCGACGGCTGCGACGTCGTCCTGGCGCCGGGCCGCGACGACCCGCTCGCGCCGGTTTCGCCGGCCGCCGTCGCGGCGCTGCGGCGGGCGCACCGCGCCGGGACGACCGTCGCCGCGTTGTGCTCGGGTGCGTTCACGCTGGCCGCCGCCGGCCTGCTCGACGGGCGCCCGGCGACCACGCACTGGCGTGACTTCGACGCCCTGACCGTCGCCGCACCGCGCGCCGACCTCCAGCGCGACGTGCTCTACACCGACGACGGCGGCATCCTGACGTCGGCGGGCGTCGTCGGCGGCCTCGACCTCTGCCTGCACCTGGTCCGCCGCGACCACGGCGCGGAGGTCGCCGCTTCGCTCGCGCGCCGCCTGGTGATGCCCCCGGCGCGCGAGGGCGGGCAGCGGCAGTACGTCGACACTCCTTTGCCAGTGAGTACTTCGCAGCGCGGGATGGCGTCCACAATGGACTGGGCGTTGGCGCGGCTCGGCTCCGGGATCGGCGTCGAGGACCTCGTCGGGCACGCGCGGATGAGCGAGCGCACGTTCCACCGCGAGTTCGCGGCGGCGGCGGGCGTGACGCCAGGGCGGTGGCTGCGCGTGCAGCGCGTCCGGCACGCGCAGCGGCTGCTGGAGACGACGGAGCTGCCGGTCGACCGCGTCGCTGAGCGATCGGGACTGGGCACCGCGGCGAACCTGAGACGGCGGATGCGCGCGGAAGTGGGTGTCGGACCGGACAGCTATCGGCGCACCTTCCGGCGGGTTACCGTCGAAGCATGACCGAGTACGAACACATCCTGGTCAAGCGGGACGGCGACACCGTCACGATCACCATGAACCGCGCGACGCGGCGCAACTCGCTGTCCGCGGACCACCTGGCCGAGCTGCTCGCCGCGTTCCACGAGGCAGGGACGTCCGACGCGACCGGCATCGTGCTGGCCGGCGCCGGACCGGTGTTCTCCGCCGGGCACGACTTCGGCGACGTCGCCGCGCGCGACCTCATGGGCGTGCGCGAGCTGCTCACGCTGTGCACGGACCTGATGAAGACCATGCAGTCGGTGCCGCAGGTCGTCCTCGCGCGGGTGCACGGCCTGGCCACGGCCGCGGGCTGCCAGCTCGTGGCGTCGTGCGATCTCGCGATCGCCGCCGAGTCGGCGGGCTTCGCGCTGCCGGGTGGGAAGGGCGGCTGGTTCTGCCACACCCCGGCGGTCCCGGTGGCGCGTTCGATCGGCCGCAAGCGCCTGATGGAGCTGGCACTGACCGGCGACGTCATCGACGCGCCAACGGCGTTGGACTGGGGCCTCGTCAACCGCGTCGTCCCCGACGACCAGCTTGACGACGCCGTCGCCGAGCTACTGGGGCGGGCCACGCGCGGCAGCCGGGCCAGCAGGACGATGGGCAAGGTCACGCTGTACGCCCAGCTCGACCGTCCCGAAGCCGACGCCTACGCGATCGCGCTGGAGGTCATGGCCGCCGCGTCCCAGCTGCCCGGCGCGCGCGAAGGCATGGCCGCGTTCCTGGAGAAGCGCAAGCCCTCCTGGCCCGACTGAGCCGCAGCTTTCACGTGAAAGCTGCGGGTTTTGGGGCCCGCTCGCCGTACCATACGGTATGGTATGGCCATGGTGAGCAAGCGGGACTGGCTGGACGCGGGGTTGGTGCTGCTGGCGGAGCAGGGCGCGCCGTCGGTGACCATCGAGCGGCTGACCGAGCGGCTCGGCCTGTCGAAGGGCTCCTTCTACCACCACTTCAAGGGCACGGCCGGCTTCCGGACCGCGCTGCTGGAGCACTTCGAGACCGAGCGCACGACCCGGTTCGTGGAGCAGGCCGAGGCGGCCTCGGGTGACCGCCTGGGCGCGTTGCTGAAGCTCGTCCTCGCGCCCGGACCCGGCCTCGGGCTCGAGATCGCCATCCGAGCGTGGGCCCTGCAGGACGTCGAAGCGAGGGCCGTCCAGGAGCGCGTCGACCGGGCCCGTGTGGCCTACCTGACCGAGATCAGCGGCGACGCCGGCCTGGCGCAGGCGCTGTACCTGATCGTCGTCGGCGCCGGGCAGGTCGTGCCGCCGCTGTCCGGCCGGCAGCTCAAGAGCGCGTTGGAACTCGTACTGGGGAGAAGAAAATGACCGAGCCGTTCGTCGATGGCGCCGATTACGTCGAGTTCAAGGAGATCGAGAGCGAGAACAGCCTGCGCGAGTTCGTCGCGGGCGTGTTCGGCTGGTCGCCCGCCTGGGTGAAAGTCCTGTTCGGCGTCCGGTACCTGCTCGCGAAGGCGCTGCGGCTGGACACCGCGGCAGTTCCGCGCGCCGGCCGCCTGCGGCCCGAGGACATCGGATTCGCGCCCGGCGACCGGGTCGCGTTCTTCACCGTCCGGGCCGGGGACCCGGAGCGCTACCTGGTCGCGGGGGTGGACGACAGCCACCTGAGCGGATACCTGACCGTCGAAGCGGTGCCCCGCGGCTTCCGGCTCGGCACCCTCGTGCACTTCCACAACCGCGTCGGCCCGGCCTACTTCGCGCTGATCAAGCCGTTCCACCACCTGGTGATCCGCGGCATGCTCAGGGCCGGTGCCGCTCGAACAGCATGAGCTGCGCCCACGCGGCGATCGACTGCGCGTCGGTGATCTCGCCGGCCACGATCATCTTCTCGAGGTCCGCGCGCGAGAACCACGCGCTCCGCATGTCCTGCTCCTCGAGTTCGCGCTCGGGCTCGCCTTCGCTGATGTCCGTGGCGAGGAACACCCAGCCGCGCTGGCTGCTCATGCCGGCGGCGACGTCGAGCTTGCCGAGCGGCACCATCGAGCCGGCGCGCAAGCCCGTCTCTTCGCGCAGTTCGCGCGCGGCGAGCTCGGCGGGCGGCACGTCGGCCAGATCGGGCGCGGTGCCCTGCGGGAACTCCCAGCGACGTTCGCCCAGCGGGTAGCGGAACTGCTCGACCAGCCGGAACCGGTCGCCGTCCCGGGCGATGACGAGGGCGTAGTCCGGCTTGTCGATCACGCCGTAGAGGCCGGCCGAGCCGTCCGGGCGGCGGATGTCGTCCTCCCGCACGGTCATCCAGTTGTTCCGGTACACCTCGCGGGACGCGACACGCTGAATGGGGTCCACGCACCCAGTATCACCGACCCTGTCCTACCCTCCTCGGGTGCGTCTCGTGATCGCGCGGTGCCAGGTCGACTACGCCGGCCGGCTCACCGCCCACCTGCCGATGGCCACCCGCCTGTTGCTCGTGAAGTCCGACGGGTCGGTGTCCGTCCACTCCGACGACCGCGCGTACAAGCCGTTGAACTGGATGAGCCCACCCTGCTGGCTGATCGAGGACGGCAAGATCTGGATCGTCGAGAACAAGCAGGGCGAAAAGCTGGTGATCTCGATCGAGGAGATCTTCCACGACTATTCCCAGGCGCTGGGCGCGGAGCCGGGCCTGCAGAAGGACGGCGTCGAGGCGCACCTGCAGGAGCTGCTGGCCGAGCACATCAAGACCCTCGGCGACGGCTACACCTTGGTCCGCCGCGAGTTCCCGACGCCGATCGGCCCGGTGGACATCATGGCCCGCGACGCCGACGGCAAGTCGGTGGCGGTGGAGATCAAGCGCCGCGGCGAGATCGACGGCGTCGAGCAGCTGACGAGGTACCTGGAGCTGCTGAACCGCGACCCGCTGCTGGCGCCGGTCCAGGGCGTGTTCGCGGCCCAGATCATCAAGCCGCAGGCGCGCACGCTGGCGGAGGACCGGGGAATCCGGTGCCTGACGCTGGATTACGACGAGCTGCGCGGCATCGAGTCCGACGAGTTCCGGCTCTTCTGACGTGGAACCCGGGCGGTACGTGCACTACAAGGGCGGCGAGTACGAGGTTCTCGGGGTCGCGCGGCACAGCGAGACCGAGGAGAAGCTCGTGGTGTACCGGGCGTTGTACGGATCCCGGGGTCTTTGGGTGCGGCCGGAGGCGATGTTCACGGAGACCGTCGAGACCGCGGACGGCTCGGTGCCGCGGTTCCGCCGGGTGACCGACTGAGGCTCGCTCACCGACCGGTCGTCCCGGCAGCCCGCGGGCGGACGTGGCGCCGATACCGAATCGATGCCAAATTGCGGTATCTGATTCCCGGTGTGATTGCTCCACAAGGAAATCGTTAACGCGATAGGCCGCCGAGAAGTGATCGGGTCCTTTCTGACCTGCCTTTATGCGCTGTTCGGGTGAGTTCGGGATCCTATTGCTCGTGCTCGTGCGACACTCGATTTCGAGGGGTTCCGCCGGTGCGTCCGGTGTGGCCGGAGGGTGGTGCGCTCGGCCGTCTTTCTTTGTCGTGCCTACGTTTCAGTCCGCCTTCGAGCTCGGTGTGCGCATGTCATCCCGGCCGGTGTGCGCGCTTTTCGCCCGCACGGAGGAGGAAGTCATGCGTTATCGCCCACTCGGTTCCGATCCGGCCGACCCGCGCCTGGGGCGGTTCATTCCGGACGACTGGCGGCACGTCGAAAGGTATCCGCTCACCGCGCTGTCCGACGAAGATCGGCCGACCCGCGCGCCCGTCGTGATCGGGGTGAACTGGTACTCCGCCTTCGACACCCCGGAGAAGGACGAGACCTCCGGTGAGTTCTTCATCGCCAAGGCCGGCGTCAAGAAGCTGGGCCGGATCCGCGGTGGCCACTGCGTCTGCCTCGAGCCGGGCGGCACGCCGGACACCGACGCCCTCTACGCGTTCTACGACCAGGGCAAGGAAGGCGCGTGCGTCGGCTTCGGCTGGTCGCGCTGCATGTCGATCTTCAACGGCAGCGAGTACACCGCCCGCTGGCTCTGGGACTCGGCCAAGAAGCGCGACGAGTGGGCCGAAACCAACCCCGGCGACGACAACGGCACCTCGGTCCGCGCCGCGGCCGAGGTGCTCAAGGAGGCCGGGCACGTCCTCTGGGACGACTCCTACGCGAACGACGAGTGGGAGGCGCGCGATGACTACGTGCCCGAGGCCAAGCAGGGCATCAAGGCGTTCCGCTGGGCCAAGTCGATCGACGACGTGCACTCCGTGCTCGCCAACCCGCGGGCCGACGAGCTCGGCGCCGTGCCGCTGCTCAACTCGTGGGGTCCGGGCTACCCGCACCGCACCTACCTGCCCGACGACGTGCTCGCCAAGCTGATCGAAGAAGACGGCGAGATCGCGGTTCCGACCGACCGGTGATCCACGCACCGCTCCCGCGGTGGGTGCCAGAAGGCGCGTTTCCCCAGCTCAACGCCAGGGGAGGCGCGCCTTCTGGCCTTTGTGGACACGTCAGCGTGCCGAACCTGAATCCATGCAGTACTGTCCCGATCCGACAGGGCAGTGGTGATTCCTGTGGGTTGTTGTCCAGTCTGAAAAGAGGTGGGTCGGGTGCTCGTCCTAGCCGATGCGAACCTGCGACTCGACGCGAGCGCGATCGACTACATCGAGTTGGCGTTCTACTTCGTGCTCGTACTCGGCATCGGGTACCTGGCACGGCGTCAGGTGTCCAGCAGTCTCGACTTCTTCCTGTCGGGCCGCTCGCTGCCCGCCTGGGTCACCGGCCTGGCGTTCATCTCGGCGAACCTCGGCGCGGTCGAGGTCATGGGCATGTCGGCCAACGGCGCCCAGTACGGCCTGCCGACCGTCCACTACTTCTGGATCGGCGCGATCCCGGCGATGCTGTTCCTCGGCATCGTGATGATGCCGTTCTACTACGGCTCGAAGGTCCGCAGCGTCCCCGAATTCATGCGCCGCCGCTTCGGCAAGCCGGCTCACCTCGTCAACGGCGTCAGCTTCGCCGCCGCTCAGATCCTGATCGCCGGTGCGAACCTGTTCCTGCTGGCCAGCGTCGTGAACCTGTTGCTCGGCTGGCCGCTGTGGGTGTCGATCATCATCGCCGCCGTGATCGTCCTCTCCTACACCGCGCTCGGCGGCCTCTCCGCCGCGATCTACAACGAGGTCCTGCAGTTCTTCGTGATCGTGATCGCGCTGGTGCCGCTGACGATCATCGGCCTGGTGAAGGTCGGCGGCTGGCAGGGCCTGGTCGACAAGGTCACCAACAGCCCGGGCGGCACCGCGCAGCTGCACTCGTGGCCCGGTGACAACCTGACGGGCTTCGGCAACAACATCCTGTCGATTCTCGGCATCGTGTTCGGTCTCGGCTTCGTGCTGTCGTTCGGTTACTGGACGACGAACTTCGTCGAGGTCCAGCGCGCGATGGCGTCGAAGAGCATGTCCGCCGCGCGGCGCACGCCGATCATCGGCGCGTTCCCGAAGATGCTGGTCCCGTTCATCGTGATCATCCCGGGCATGATCGCCGCGGTCACCGTGTCCGAGTACGTCAAGGACAAGCAGGTCCTGCTGGAGGGCGGCACCGCGGAAAGCGGCGTCACCTTCAACAACGCACTGCTCCTGCTGATGCGCGACCTGCTCCCGAACGGCATGCTCGGCATCGCGATCGCCGGTCTGCTGGCCTCGTTCATGGCCGGCATGGCGGCGAACCTCAGCTCGTTCAACACGGTCTTCACGTACGACATCTGGCAGACGTACGTCAAGAAGGACAAGCCGGACGGCTACTACCTGCGCCTCGGGCGCATCGTGACGTCGGCCGGCACGGTCCTCGCCATCGGCACCGCGTTCATCGCGTCGAACTCCGGGAACATCCTGAACTACCTGCAGGACCTGTTCTCCTTCTTCAATGCGCCGCTGTTCGCGACGTTCATCCTGGGCATGTTCTGGAAGCGGATGACGCCGCACGCCGGCTGGAGCGGCCTGGTGCTCGGTACCGCGTCCGCGGTCACCGTCTGGGGCCTGTCGCAGGCCGGGGTGATCGGCCTGAGCGGCCAGGGCACCAGCTTCGTCGCCGCCGGGACCGCGTTCGTGGTCGACATCGTGGTGAGCGTCGTGGTGTCGCTGGCGACCAAGCCGAAGCCGGACGAAGAGCTGGTCGGCCTCGTCTATTCGCTGACGCCGAAGTCGACGCGCCAGCACGACAACACCGGCGAGAACGCGGGCTGGTACCGCAAGCCGGGCCTGCTCGCGGGCATCGTGCTCATCCTGACCATCGCCCTCAACGTCATCTTCTAGGGAGGTCCGTCATGGCCACCGAGTCCGGCGCGCGGCCGAAGAAGGCGGGCGCCTTCGACATCCGGCTGATCATCGCCCTGCTGATCGGCGTCTACGGCGTCATCCTCACGGTGATGGGCGCCTTCTTCACCTCCGACGCGGAGCTGAAGAAGGCGGCGGACGTCAACATCAACCTGTGGGCCGGCATCGGCATGCTGGTGGTCGCCGCGCTGTTCTTCGTCTGGGCGCAGGTCCGGCCACTGGTCGTCCCGGCGGAGCCCGAGACGGCCGAGACCACCGAGACCACCGGCAGCACACCCGCGGCGGGGGAATAGCCGGGTTGTCCGGACAGCGGCACGATCGTGCCGCTACCGTGCACCGCGTGCTCCCTGACGTTCGGCGCCGCCGCCTCCCGAAGCTGTTCCTGCTGGTCACCGCCCTCGTGCTGCCGCTGACCGCGTGCGGGCAGGACCTCGGCAAGTCCAACTTCGCGCGGACGACGGTGCCCGCGGCGGCCGGCACCGGCCAGGTCTCCGACGGCCCGATCACCGACGCCGCCGTGGCGGCCGGTGTGCTGCGCACGGTCAAGCCGTGCCAGTTCCTGACCAAGGAGGCCCTCGGCGCGCTGGGCCTCGGCACGGTCGAGGAGGACCCGTCGCCGTCGTCGATCGCCTTCGACCGGTGCGGCAACAAGGTGAAGGACCCCGGTGGCAAGGAGATCCGGCTCGACTTCGAGATCGGCAACACCCTGCTGCCGCGCGCGGACAAGACGACCGGGCAGGTCGGCGGGCTCCCGCTGCGCGTCGACAAGACCGACGACACCGGCTGCACGGTCGCGGCCATGACGGCGCTGAACCCGGACATGGCCCTGACGCTGTCGGTCACCTACCCCGGCGACCCGTGCCGGCCCGGCCAGACGCTCATGGACGCCATCGTCCAGAAGGTGCACAGCTCGCCGGAGAAGTACTCGACGCCGGCGGGCACCGTGGTGACCGCCGACCCGTGCGCGATGGCCGACACCGCCGCGGTGTCTCCCGTCGTGCCGTCGGCGAAGTCGGCGCCTTCGGGCCTGCACTCCTGCCAGTGGCAGAGCAACGGTGCCAACCCGACCGTGACCGTCGAGTTCCTGCCGGGACTGCCGCCGATCGTCGGGGACGGTTACTCCAAGGTGGACCTCGGCTCCGGCGTCACGGCGTTCCAGAAGCAGGCCGACGGGAGCGCGTCGCGCTGCACGGTGGAGTGGCAGCACCGGCCGTGGCAGGGCGACGACGTCGAACTGGCCCAAGTGGACTACGAGAACTACAACGCCCAACCGGCCGCGGACGACCCGTGCGGCAAGGCGGTCACCGTCGCGAAGAACGTGGTCACGAAGCTCCCCAAACCCTGACCTGGCGGTGGGCCGCGCGGAGAGGTAGGAAGGGGACACCCCACCCGCCGATGTGCCGGAGGCTGCCGTGAAGAAGATCATCAACGATCCGGCGAACGTGGTCGCGGAGTCGCTGCGGGGCCTCGCCGCCGCGCACGCGGACATCCTGCGCGTCCAGGAGGATCCGGACGTCGTCGTCCGCGCCGACGCGCCGGTCGCCGGCCAGGTCGCCGTCATCTCCGGCGGCGGGTCCGGGCACGAGCCGCTGCACGGCGGGTTCGTCGGCCGGGGCATGCTCGCGGCCGCCGTGCCCGGCGCGGTGTTCACCTCGCCGACGCCGGACGCCGTGCAGGCCGCCGTCACCGCGACCACCGGTGAGGCGGGCGCCCTGCTCATCGTGAAGAACTACACCGGCGACGTGCTGAACTTCGAGACGGCCGCCGAGCTGGCCGCCGCCGACGGCCTCGAGGTGCGCAGCGTCGTGATCGACGACGACGTCGCGGTCAAGGACTCGACCTACACCGCGGGCCGCCGCGGGGTCGGCGGCACGGTGCTGCTGGAGAAGATCACCGGCGCGGCCGCCGAGCGCGGCGACTCGCTGGAAGCCGTGACCGCGCTGGCGCGGAAAGTGATCGGCCAGGTGCGGTCGATCGGCGTCGCGCTGACCGCGCCGACCGTGCCGCACGCCGGCACCCCGAGCTTCGACCTCGGCGACGGCGAGATCGAGTTCGGCATCGGCATCCACGGCGAACCCGGCCGCGAACGGATCCCGCTCGAACCGGCCGACGCGCTGGTGGCGCGGCTGGTCCAGGCCGTGGTGGAGGACCTGCCGTTCGCCTCCGGTGACCGGGTGCTGCTGTTCACGAACTCGATGGGCGCCACCCCGCTCGTCGAGCTCTACCTGGCGCACGGCATCGCCGAGCGGCTGCTGGCCGAGCGTGGGATCGTGGTGGAACGCCGGCTGGTCGGCCCGTACATCACCAGCCTCGAGATGCAGGGGATGAGTCTGACGTTGCTCAAACTGGACGACGAGCTGACCGAGCTCTGGGACGCCCCGGTGAACACCGCGGCGCTGCGGTGGGGGGTCTGATGACCTGCAAGGCCGACGGGGTCGCGGCGGCCGTGCGCGCCGCGGCGGCCGTCGTCGCCGAGCACCGCGCCGAGCTGATCGACCTCGATCGCGCGATCGGCGACGGCGACCACGGCGAGAACCTGAACCGCGGGTTCACCGCCGTCGTCGCGGCCCTCGACGCGGGCGCGCCGGAGACGCCGGGCGCGGTCCTGAAGCTCGTCGCGACGACGTTGATCTCCAAGGTCGGCGGGGCGGCGGGACCGTTGTACGGCACGGCTTTCCTGCGTGCTTCCGCCAAGCTCGGGACCGCCGAGGACCTCGATGTGCCGGCGCTGCTGGACGCGCTGCGCGCCGGTCTCGAAGGCGTCCAGGCCCGGGGCAAGGCGGTGGGCGGCGACGCGACCATGGTCGACGCCCTGATCCCGGCGGTGTCGGCCGCGGAGAAGGCGGCGGAGGACGGCGGGGACGTCGCCGCGGTGCTGACCGCGGCGGCCGACGCGGCCGACCGCGGCGCGGAGTCCACAGTGGACCTGGTGCCGCGCAAGGGCCGCGCGTCCTACCTGGGCGAGCGCGCGGTGGGGCACCTGGACCCCGGCGCACGGTCGTCGGCGCTGCTGCTGCGCGCGTTCGCCGAGGCCGCCCGGTGAGCGTCGGCATCGTTCTCGTTTCGCACAGCGCGAAGCTCGCCGAAGGCCTGGCGGAGCTGGCGGCCCAGATGGCACCGGACGTCACCATCCTGCCGGCCGGGGGTCTTTCCGACGGCTCGATCGGCACGGACTACGACGACGTCGTCGCGGCCACCCAGCGCGCCGAATCCGGTGACGGCGTCGTGCTGCTCTACGACCTCGGCAGCGCGCAGATGACCGCCGAGCTCGCCGTCGAATCGCTGGCCGACCCCTCGGCCGCCGTCGTCGCGGACGGACCCCTGGTCGAAGGCGCGATCGCGGCGGCCGTCGCGGCGCAGTCGGGCAAGGACCGCCAGGCGGTGGCGGAGGCCGCCGCGGCCGCCGGGATGCCCGAAGACCTCTCGCCGGCCGAGCCCGCCTCCGGCGGCGAAGACGAGGTCGAGCTGGTGCTGCGGAACGAGGTCGGGTTGCACGCGCGGCCGGCCGCGGTGCTGGCGCGCGCCCTGAGCGCGTTCGACGCCGAGGTCTCCGTTCGGCTCGGTGACCAGGAGGCCGACGCCCACAGCGTGCTGGCCCTGATGTCGCTCGGCGCCCGCCAGGGCGACCGGATCCGCGTGCGGGCGCGCGGACCGCAGGCGCCCGCCGCGCTGGACAAGGCGAAAGAGCTGGTGGACGGCAACTTCGGCGAGTGAACCCGGCTCGCCGACCGGGTGACTTGCGCGGTACTGACTCGATTCCGTGTGGGCTCCGGCGGTTCGGTGTGGCAGAGTCGGGGCCAATTACCAGCGAGTAACATCTCTGGAGGCCTCGATGGCGCGGGACATCTCGACGGTCGGAGTGGTCGGCCTGGGCACGATGGGGGCCGGGATCGCCGAAGTGCTCGCGCGCAGCGGGCTCGACGTCGTCACGGTCGAGCTCGACGAGACCGGCGTCGCCCGGGGCCGCGGGCACATCGAGCACTCGACCGAGCGTGCCCTTTCCGGCGGCAAGCTCGATCCGGCCGGTCGCGAGGCCCTGCTGGGCCGCATCCGGTACAGCACCTCGCTCTCGGACCTGTCCGAAGTGGACCTCGTGGTCGAGGCCATCCCGGAGAGCCTGGAGCTGAAGGCCGACGTCTTCACCGAGCTGGACAAGATCACCCGGCCCGAGGTGGTCTTCGCGTCCAACACGTCGTCGCTGTCGATCACCGAGATCGGGGTGCACACCGCGCGCCCCGGCAAGGTCGTCGGCATGCACTTCTTCAACCCGGCACCGGTGCAGAAGCTCGTCGAGATCGTGAAGACCGTGGTCACCGAGCCGGAGGTGGTCACCGACGTGGTCGCGTTCGCCGAGCGGCTCGGCAAGGTGCCGGTGGTGATCGGCGACCGCGCCGGGTTCATCGCGAACGCGCTGCTGTTCGGCTACCTCAACCACGCGGTGCGGATGTACGAGCAGCGCTACGCCACGCGCGAGGACCTCGACGCCGCGATGCGCTTCGGCTGCGGCTATCCGATGGGCCCGCTCGCGCTGCTCGACCTGATCGGGCTGGACACCGCGTACGAGATCCTCGACACGATGTACCACCAGTCCCGCAACCGGCTGCACGCGCCGGCGCCGCTGCTCAAGCAGATGATCACGGCGGGCCAGCTGGGCCGCAAGACGGGCCGCGGCTTCTACGCCTACGACGCGCCGGACTCACCCAACGTGGTCGCGTCCGAGGTCGTGTCCACTGTGGATTCGGTCCCGCCGCGGCCGGTGGCCCGGGTCGGCGTGGTCGGCACCGGGACGATGGCGACCGGCATCGCGGAGGTGTTCGCGAAGCGCGGCCTCGACGTCGTGCTGCGCGCCCGGAGCCTGGAGAAGGCGCGGGCGTCGGTGGCTCGCGTCAAGAAGTCGCTCGACAAGGCCGTGGTCAAGGGAAAGCTGTCCGAAGAGGACGCTGCTGCCGCGCTGGGGCGGATCACCCCGGTGACCGACTTCGAGGCGCTGGCCGACGTCGACCTCGTCGTCGAGGCGGTGGCCGAGGAGCTTTCGGTGAAGCAGGCGGTGTTCGCGGCGCTGGACGAGGTCGTCCGCCCGGGCGCGGTACTGGCGACGACGACGTCATCGCTGCCGGTGATCGAGTGCGCGGCGGCGACGTCCCGGCCCTCCGACGTGCTCGGTCTCCACTTCTTCAACCCGGCCCCGGTGATGAAGCTGGTGGAGGTGGTCTCGACGATCGCGACCGCCCCGGACGTGGTGGCGACGGCGAGCGCGGTCTGCGCCGCGGTGGGCAAGCACGCGGTCCACTGTGGAGACCGCGCGGGGTTCATCGTCAACGCGCTGTTGTTCCCGTACCTGAACGACGCGGTGAAGATGCTGGAGGCCCACTACGCGGGGGCGAACGACATCGACACGGCGATGAAGGTGGGCTGTGGCCTGCCGATGGGCCCGTTCGAGCTGCTGGACGTGGTCGGGCTGGACGTGTCGCTGGCCATCCAGCGGACGTTGTACAACGAGTTCCGCGAGGAGGGTTTCGCGCCGGCGCCGTTGCTGGAGCACCTCGTGACCGCCGGGCGGCTGGGCCGCAAGACCGGGAAGGGCTTCAAGGACTACTGATCAGCTTCCGAGGCTCAGTGCGACGTTCCCATTTCGCGCGTCCTCGGGTTGCACCATGATCCGGCCCCGGTGGGACACCTCGACGAGGTAGAACTTCTCGCCCGCCGGAACGTTCGGCGCGGAAAGGGTGAACACGCAGCTGCCGGCGCCGTTCGGCCGTCCGGTCCCCAGCGCGCCTTGCGAGAGCACGGTTCCCGCCGCGTTGTAGACGGTGACCGTCGTCCCGGTGGTGATGTCCGAATATCCGCCGGAGCCACCGCAGGTGCTGTAGCCGTACCCGCCGCTGTTCAGCGTGAACGTGCCGCGGAGGTCGAACGCCTCCCCGGATGTGCCGGGCGGCGCGATGGGTGCGCCGGAGCCGGCCAGGTCCAAGCCGACCCACAGGGCACCCACCAGAGCCGCGCCCGCGACGGCCGCGAGCACCAGGTGCCAGGGATTCGTCCTGGTCCGCGCGGGCGGCGGCGCCTGCGGGAGCGCCCAGGGGTCGGGCGGCGCGGGTTCGAGCGCACTGGTCATCGCGGTACCTCCGGGCGTTGCTCCGTTTGCTCGATGGAGGTCGCCCGGATGGCAGCGGTCGTTACCCAGGTGCCCGGATCGTGATCGCCCGGCTCAGCGGCCGGCCACCTCGCCGAGGAGCGGTTTCACGTCCAGGACCGGGGTACCGTCGATCGCCTCCAAGCCGGTCACCGTCAGCGTTCCGCCTTCGACCGCCGTCACCGTCACCGGGTGGAGGCCGATCGGGTTCGGGCGGTCCGGGGAGCGCGTCGAGAACACCCCTTCGCGGGGGCGGTCCGGGTCGCTGCGTGGGTGCACCGACTGGACCTCGCGGTCGGCTTCGTGCAGCCACGTCAGGAGCACCAGGCGGTCGCCCGGGTGGAGGTCCGCCGCCGCCCGGTGGAACTCCGGGGCGAACACCACCCGGGCCGTGGGCGCGCCCTCGTCACCCTGCTTCGGGGCCGTCGCACGGTCCGTCAAGGGCGACTCGATGCGCGCCACCGGGCGCACCTCGTAGCTCGTCACTTGTAGTAGCCCTCGACCGGCACGCGGGCCTCGTCGAACAGCGCCGGCCCGTCCAGCTCGTGCTTGCCCCACGTGACCGGTGGGCGCAGCGTGAGGAACTGTTCCGTCGACAGCGCGTAGACGACGCGGCCGAGCCCGGACCGCTCGATCGCGCCGGTGCACATCCCGCACGGCTGGGTGCTCGTGAACATCGTGGTCGCCGCCGCGGCCTCGGGGGCCAGGTTCTGCGCCGCCCAACGGGCGAGCTTCAGCTCCGGGTGTGCCGTGATGTCGTCGTCGGTCAACGAGGTGTTGCGGTCCTCGGCGAGGACGTTGCCCTCGGCGTCGGCCAGCAGCGAGCCGAACGGCGGGTTGCCGTGCTCCTCGCGCGCTTCGCGGGCGAGCTCGATCGCGCGCCGCAACAGGGCCTCTTCGGATTCCTTCACCGGTTCTCCTTCCAGGACGCGGCGACTGCCGCGAGGTCCCGCCACGCGACCTCCGGGTGGAGGGTCTCGACGGGGTCCGCATCGAACGGGTCGAGCACGACGGTGTCCGCGCCGAGCGCCCGCAGCTGGGCCAGGTCGTCGAGGACCTGGTCGAGGGTGCCTTCGCCGGCGCGCCGGCTAGGGTCGGTCACCGGGGTTCCGGTCACCCGCAGCAGGATCCGCGGGGCGAACGCCGGCACCGGCCGGTCGCCGGCCAGCTTTTCCAGGCGGGACAGCCCTTCCCGGAACCCGGACATCGTCATCCGCAACGGGTGCCACGCGTCGCCGAGCTCCACCGCGCGGCGCAGCCCGGCGTCGCTGTGCCCGCCGAGCCACAGCGGGATCGGGCCGGCGCGGTAGTCGTCGCGGTCGGCCCACGCCGCGCGGATCGTGCGGAGGTATTCGCCGGTGAGCTTTCCGCGCCGCTCGAACGGCACGCCGAGCGCGTCGAACTCCTGCTTCGCCCAGCCGATGCCGGCGCCGAGCACGAACCGGCCACCGCTGAGCGCGTCGAGGTTCGCCGCCATCCGGGCCACCAGCAAGGGATGCCGGTACGGCACGACCAGCACGGTCGTGCCGAGCCGCACCCGTTCGGTGACGCCCGCGAGCCACGACAGCGTCGTGAACGGCTCGTAGAACGGCGCCGGGTACTGGCCGGCGACGTCCGGGGTGATCGCGACGTGGTCGGACACCATCAGCAGGTCGAAGCCGAGGCCTTCCACGGTCCGCGCCCAGGCGCGCAGCACACCGGGGTCCGTGCCCGGGCCGAAGTTGGGGACGTTCACGCCGATCTTCACCACGAAAGGCTATCGAGGTCAAAGCCGTGATCGGAAGGGATCGATCACGGCGTTCGGCCGCTTCGGCCGTGGATCTCGCGGTACATTCGGCCGATGACCGAGAGTCTCGATCAGACGGACTGGGCCATCCTGGTCGAGCTGCAGCAGGACGCCCGGCTGCCGCTCACCGAACTGGGCCGCCGGGTGAACCTCAGCGCGTCGGCGACGACCGAACGGCTCCGGCGGCTCGAGGCCACCGGAGTGATCACCGGCTACCGCGCCGACGTCGACCTCGGCAAGGTCGGCTACGCGGTGCTCGCCGTCGTCCGGCTCAAGTACCCCGGCAGCCGGCACGAGGCCCTGCACAAGCTCCTCGGCGAGCGCCTCGAGATCCTCGAATGCCTGCGCACCACCGGCGACGACTGCTACACGCTCAAGGTCGCCGCGGCCTCGATGGCCCACCTCGAGCACACGATGGACGAGCTGGCCCAGTTCGGCAGCACGACCACGAGCATCGTCTACAGCCAGACCCTGCCCTACCGTGGACCGCGGGAGCCCGCCCGTGACTTCGACGCCTGAGCGCATCCTCGTCTACGGCGTGACCGGCTCGGGCAAGTCGACGCTCGCGGCCCGGATCGCCGAGCGCACCGGTCTTCCGTACGTCTCGGCCGACGACCTCACCTGGCTGCCGGGCTGGGTCCAGGTGCCCGACGAGGAGCAGCACCGCCGCATCGCCGAGGTGTGCGCGGGGGAGCGCTGGGTCCTCGACGCGGCGTACACCCGGTGGAAGGACGTCGTGCTGCCGCGCACGCAGCTCATCGTGGCTCTCGACTACCCGCGCTGGCTTTCGCTGGGCCGTCTGGTGCGCCGGACGGCCCGGCGCTCGGTGACCCGCGAACGGATCTGCAACGGGAACGTCGAGTCGTTCCGCCAGATGTTCTCGGCGGATTCGATCATCCGCTGGCATTTCGCGTCGTTCGCGAAGAAGCGGGCGCGGATCCGGGCGTGGGCCGCCGAACCGCCGTGTCCCTCGGTCGTCCGGATGACGTCTCCGCGCGAGACCCGCCGCTGGCTCGAGTCGCTCTGACTCAGGCACTCGGCGGAAGCAGCGGGCCACCGCTCCAGTGCTGGAAGACGAGGTTCGTGTGCACGCGGGCGACCTCGTCCCGGGCCGTCAGCTCGTCGAGCACCAGACGCTGCAGCTCGGCGGCGGAGCTGGTCGCGACGTGCGCGAGGAAGTCGTCCGGCCCGGTCAGGTGGTAGACCGCGCGCACCTCCGGCAGGGACAGCAGGTGCTCGACGAACGGGTCGACCAGCGGCCGCCGGTGCGGGCGGACCTGGACGAACAGGAACGCCTCCAGCGGACGGCCCAGCTTCGCCGCGTCGACCGAGGCGTGCTGCCCGGTGAGCACGCCGGCGTCCCGCAACCGGGCGACGCGGTCCAGGCACGTCGACGGTGCGATGCCGACCGCCGCCGCCAGGTCCTTGTTGGTGATCCGGGCATCGTTCTGCAGCAGGCGCAGAATCTCGAGGTCGACCGGACTCAGTTCGACGGATGCGGGCATCGGCGAATGATATCCGAGACTGTTGCTCCGGATCCGGTGAAAGCTCGACCATGCTGACATGACCTCCTCGCTGCGCACGCGGGCCGTGCACGCCGGCCGTGACGACCTCACGGACCTCGGCGTGCACGCCGCCCCGCTCGACCTGTCGACGACCTACCCCTCCCGCGACAGTGCCGCCGAAGCCGCCCGGATCGACGAGTTCGCCGCCGGCGGCGAACTCGACGGGCCGCCGATCTACGGCCGGGTGGGCAACCCGACCGTCGAACGGTTCGAGCGGGCACTCGCCGAGCTCGAAGGCTTCGAGCACGGCGTCGCGTTCGCCAGTGGCATGGCCGCCGTCTCGGCCTGCCTGCTTTCCGCGGTGGCGCAAGGGAAGCGGCACGTCGTCGCCGTGCGCCCGCTCTACGGCTGCAGCGACCACCTGCTCGAGTCCGGGCTGCTCGGCACCGAGGTCACCTGGGCCGCGCCGGACGCCGTCGCCGCGGCGCTGCGGCCCGGCACCGGGCTGGTGTTCGTCGAGACGCCGGCGAACCCGACGCTCGCGGAGGCCGACATCGCCTCGCTGGCGGCTGCCTGCGGAGACGTGCCCCTGTTGGTGGACAACACTTTCGCGACCCCGGTGCTCCAGCGCCCCGGCCGCCACGGCGCGCGGATCGTGCTGCACAGCGCGACGAAGTTCCTCGGCGGCCACGGCGACGTGATGGGCGGGGTCGTCGCGTGCGACGCCGCGGAAGCCGCCCGGCTGCGGCAGATCCGCTTCGCCACCGGCGGCGTGCTGCACCCGCTGGCCGGATACCTGTTGCTACGCGGGCTTTCCACGCTGCCGCTGCGCGTCAGCGCCGCTTCGGCGACCGCGGCGACGCTGGCCTCGCGGCTCGGCGACCACCCGGCGGTGACGGCCGTCCACTACCCGCGGCTGGGCGGCCCGCTGGTGGCGTTCGAGGTCGACGGCGACCCGCACGCCCTGATCGGCGCGGTCCGGCTGATCACGCCGGCCGTCAGCCTCGGCAGCGTCGACACGCTGATCCAGCACCCGGGTTCGATCAGCCACCGGATCGTCGACGCGGGCGACCGGCACGACGCGGGCGTGTCCGACCAGCTGATCCGGCTGTCTGCCGGCCTCGAGGACGTCGAGGATCTGTGGGCTGACCTGGACCAGGCCTTGAAGGTGCTTTAACCGCAGCAGCCGCCGCCACAGCAGCCACCGCCGCCGCCCGCCGGGACCGCGGGTCCGCTCGCGGCCCCGGTGAGGGCGACCGTGGTGAGCAGCTTGACGGTGTCGGCGTGGCCCTCCGGGCAGGCCGCCGGCGCGCTCGATTCGCTCATCGGGCGCAGGAGCTCGAAGGTCTCGGTGCACTCGCGGCAGCGGTAGGCGTAGGTCGGCATGCCGCGATTATCGCCGGACGGGCCCGGAGATGGGAAGGTGGGCGCGTGCAGCCGCCAACGCTTGCCGACGTCCCGCACCTCGGCCAGGTCGTCCCGTCCCTGCTCGCCGTGCTCGGGGTGCCCGGCTTCGCGAACACGCTGGCGCTTCCGGAGGCCCGCAGTGCCGGGGTGTTGCTGGTCGACGGGCTCGGCTGGGAGCTGCTGGCCGAGCACGCCGCCGACGCGCCGGTGCTGACCGAGCTCGCCCGGGAGTCGCTGCGGGTGGGCTTCCCGTCCACGACGGCCGCCGGGGTGGCGGCGATCGGCACCGGCCTCGCGTCCGGCGAGCACGGCATGGTCGGCTACACGTTCGAGATGCCCGGCACGGGCGTGCTCAACGCGTTGCGCTGGCGCAGCCACGAGGACGGCAGCGACCTCCGGGGCGCGCTCCCGCCGCGGGAGGTGCAGCCGCTGCCGACGACGTTCGAGCGGGCCGCTTCGGCGGGGATCGACGCGGCCGTGGTGTCGTCGGCGCAGTTCGCCGACACCGCGTTGACCCGGGCCACCCAGAGCGGCGCGCGGTACGCAGGGGTGCACGCTCTGGGTGATCTCGCCGCGCGGACGCTGTCGGTGCTCGAAGGGCGGGCGTTCTGCTACGCCTACCACAGCGAACTCGACCTGCTCGGGCACGTGTACGGGCCCGGTTCGACCGCGTGGCGGATGCAGCTGCGGCAGATCGACCGGCTCGTCGAGTCCCTTGTGGACGGCCTGCCGGCCGGCGCCCTGCTCGCGGTGGTGGCCGACCACGGGATGGTCACCGTCGACGACAAGCTCGACCTCGAAGACGTCCCGGAGCTGCTTTCCGGGGTCCGGACCTTCGGCGGTGAGGTGCGGGCCCGGCACGTCTACACCGAGCCGGGCGCGGCCGCGGACGTCCTCGCGGCCTGGCGGGCGGTACTGGGCGAGCGGGCCTGGGTGCGGTCGCGGGAAGAGGCCATCGCCGAGGGGTGGTTCGGGCACACGGTCAGCGATCGGGTGCTGCCGCGGATCGGGGACGTCGTCGCGGCGGCCCGGGGCCGGTTCGGGATGGTGCGGGGGCTCGCCGAGGCCGTCGAGACGTCGATGATCGGGCAGCACGGCTCGCTCACCACGGCCGAGCAGCTGGTGCCGCTGGCGCTCGCGCAGGGCTAGCGCGTACCCGGAAGGGTCCGATTTCCGGGTACGTGCTCCGGCGGGAACTTTCCCGGCCGGCGTGCCGACCTGTCCACTGCGTACCCGACTGACGGGAGTGGGCGGAATGAGCGGGCTGGACGGGATCGGCGTCGTCGGGGCCGGCGGTGAGGGACGGGCCGTCGCGGCCCACCTCGCCGCGCGGGGGCTGTCCGTGCACCTCTGCACGCGGGATCTCTCGGCCGTGGAAGAGATCGCGCGCCGGCGAGAGATCGTCGCGAGCGGCGTGCTGGACGGGCGGTTCCCGCTGCGGGAGGTGACGACGGACCCCGCGTCGCTGGCCGGGCGGGCCGTGGTGCTGGTCGCGACCGTGACCACCGCTTATCCCGAGGTCGCCGTCCGGCTCGCGCGACACCTGCGTCCGGGACAGGTCGTCGTGCTGTTCTCCAGCAAGCTGTGCGGGAGCGTCGAGTTCGCGTACGCCCTCGCCGCCGCCGGGGCGCCGGACGTCGACGTCGTCGAGACCGACGCGCTGTTCGCCGCGCGGCCGTCCGGGACCGGCGGGGTGACCGTGCTGGGTGCCAAGGGCTGGAACCTGATCTCCGGCACGCCGGCCGCCGTCGGACGGCGCGCCGGGCTGCTGCGCGAGTGGTTCCCGATGCTGGAGGTCGCGCGCAACCCGGTGGAACGCGGCCTGCACGACTTCGGCGCGGTCGCGCACGTGCCGATCGCGCTCGCCAACCTCGGCACCATCGACCGCGCGGAGGAACTGCTCTTCTACGTCGAAGGCGTTTCCCACCGCACGATCGCGCTGCTGGAGCGGACCGAAGCCGAGTTCGCCGCCGTCGCGCGGGCTTATGGCGCCCGGTTGCTGCCCATGACGGAGGTCTTCGACCGCTACTACGGCTGCCCGGCCACGACGTTGCTCGACGCGTTGCGGACGGTGGAGCCGTACCGGACGATCGCCGCGCCGACCAGCCTCGACCACCGCTTCCTCACCGAGGACATCCGCTCCACGCTCGTGCCGCTGCAGGCACTCGCGCGGTGCGCCGGGGTCGCCACGCCGATGGTCGACGCGGCCATCACGATCATGTCCGTGCTCGGGGGCGAGGACTTCCGCCGGACGGGGCGGACGCTGGCCCGGCTCGGCTGGGACGGCCTCGGCCACGACGGGATCCGCCGCCGGTTGCGGTCCGGCGGCCGGGTGGCGGGCCGCGCGGCTTGAGCTCCGACGGGCATCACTCGTGATCGGAGGGGCATCACGTGTGATTGGGAGGGCATCTCACGTGATTGGAGAGCCGACTCGCGTGATTGAAGGGTCGACTCGCGTACCCAGACAGACGACTCGCGTACCGGGACGGTCGGTTCGCGTACCGGGGAGGGTCGACTCGCGTACCCAGACAGACGACTCGCGTACCGGGACGGTCGGTTCGCGTACCGGGAGGGTCGACTCGCGTACCCAGACAGACGACTCGCGTACCGGGACGGTCGGTTCGCGTACCGGGAGGGTCGGCTCGCGTACCCAGACGGTCGACTCGCGTGCCGGGAGGGTCGGCTTGCGTGCCTGGGGTCGGGGTGGGTGGTCGCGCGGACGGGTTGTGTGCCTGGGGCGGGTTGGAGCGGGGCGGATACCGTTTGGGCGTGCCCCGACGCAACCGTCCCGGCCGCCGCGCGGACGGCGGGCCGCCCGAACGCGACCTCGGTGCCGCCACCGGCTGGGCGCGCGCCGAGTCCGGCTCCGACGGGGACTGGCTCGTGCGGACCGTGCCCGGCTCGCAGGCCACCAAGGACTACCGGTGCCCCGGCTGCGACCACGAGATCCGGCCGGGCACGCCGCACCTCGTCGTCTGGCCCGCCGACGAGACCGGCTCCGTCGCCGACCGGCGGCACTGGCACCGGGCCTGCTGGGACGCCCGGGCGCGCCGGCGGCCGAACCGCCGCCGCTGACCCGATTCCTTCTGGAGTTGTCAAACATCGCCCGGCTCAGCGCCGGTAGTGCCGCGACAGCGCGCCGTCGTACACCTCCTCCGTGTACTCGGTGAAGCCGAGCCGCTCCGCCACCCGCAGCGACGGCTTGTTGTCGACGCTGACGCTCGCCAGCACCGGCACCGACGGCAGTTCGCGGGCACACCACTCCAAGACCGCCAGCCCGGCCTCGCCCGCGTACCCCTTGCCCCACGCCGACGGCCGGAACCGGTAGCCGAGGTTGAGCACCTTCTCGCCGTGGAACTCCCGCAGCCGCACACCGCACATGCCGATGACCTCGGTGCCGCCGCGTTCGGTCACCGCGGGGTAGCCGAAGCCGTGCTCGGCCCAGTGCGCCAGCCACTCCGAGAACATCGCCGACGCGCGCGGTACGTCGGGCGGGTCCGGGTGGAAGCGGTTGGTGCGCGGGTCCGTGTGGATGTCGACCATCGCCTGCCGGTCCGCCTCGTGGAGCGGACGCAGCAGCAGCCGGTCGGTTTCGATGTCGGTGAACACATCGGCGAAGCTAGCGCGGGGGTCCGACAAAACGTCCGACAAAATGGCCCGCATGACCGAACTGCCGCTGGTCCTCCTCCACGCCTTTCCCCTGGACGCCCGCATGTGGAACGGGGTGCGCGAGCCCCTCGCTTCACACCTTCGGGTGATCACCCCGGATCAGCGCGGGCTGGGCCGCTCGCCGCTTCCGGAGTCGGACCGCGAGCCGAGCCTCGAGGACGCCGCGCGCGACGTCGTCGCCCTGCTGGACCGCCTGGAACTGGACCGCGTCGTGCTCGGCGGCTGCTCGATGGGCGGCTACCTCGCGATGGCCGTGCTGCGGCTGGCGCCCGAGCGGATCGGCGGGCTCGTGCTCATCGACACCAAGGCCACGGCCGACACTCCCGAGGCCGCGCAGACGAGGCTCGACGTCGCCGAGCGCGTCGAAGCCGACGGCATCGCGGGCTGGCTCGCCGAGGCCAACCTGCCGAACCTGCTGGCCGCGTCGACCCGCGAGCAGCGCCCGGACGTCGTCGAAACCGTCCGGGAGATCATCGAAGCGCAGCCGCCGGAGGGGATCTCGTGGACGGCGCTGGCGCTGCGGACCAGGCCGGACTCGCTCGACCTGCTGCGCGACTCGAAGGTCCCCGCGCTGGTCGTCGTCGGCGAAGAGGACCCGATCACCCCGGTGGCGGCGGCGAACGAGATGGTCGAAGTGCTGGACGGCGCGACGCTCGTGGTGCTCCCGGGCGCCGGGCACCTGACCCCGCTGGAGGACCCGGCGGGCGTGGTCGAGGCGATCCTGTCCTGGTACCCCACGACTCACGAGAAGTAGGCGGCGAGCGCCGAACGGGCGCCGTCGAGCCGGTGCGGGAACCGGATCGAGATGACGTATTGCCACACGACGGAGTAGAGCTCTCGCAGTCGCATACACACGCGAAGCGCGTCTTCGTCCACTTCGCCCGGGTACGCGGCCAGGAACTCCGGACCGCCCTGCCGGGCGAGGATGCCGAGGTCCCAGGCCAGCGGCCCGTGCCAGGTGTCCTCGAAGTCCAGCCAGCACGGGCCGGCGGGCGTGGCGATCAGGTTCCCGGGGTGGGCGTCGCCGTGCAGCGGCTGCGCGGCGACGTCCGGCAGCATCGCGGCGAGGAGGTCCTTTTCGCCGCGCAGGCGCGGGTCCAGGTCGTGCCGGTCGAAGATGCGCCCGAGGTCCTCCAGCGGGCCGCGCCGGGGCAGTTCGCCCGGGAACTCCCGCAACGCCGAATGCACCTCGGCGAGCGACCGCGCGACGACGTCCGGTGCGTACCGGTGGTCCGGATCGTGCGGCGTCCAGTTCCAGAGCGTGACCGGGAGACCCTCGGCGAAATGGGGTCCGGCCGGGGGATCCGTGGCCGGTGAGACGACGAGCACACCACGTTCCGTGAGGAACCGGGAGAGGGCCACGTCCCGCTCCTGCCACGCCGGCCCGGGCCGCGCCAGCCGGACGGTCCCCGGCACCCGCGCGACCAGCGGACCCAGCTTCACCAGCACGTTCGAGCGTTCGTGGAGCACCTCGGGCTCGTGCTCGCGCAGGCCCAGCCGGGAGGTCACGGTCAGTGCCGCGCGAACCGCGGTACGCGTGTAATCATCGGCCACGGCCCGATCTTGCCAGCCGGTGCGCGCGACTGTCGGTGACGAGGGCTACGATCCCCCTTGACCGCTGAACCGGGCGTTGCCCACCTCGGCGGCCGGACGATGACCACCACGAGGTTTGAGTGTTGGAGGCAGGAGTGACGGCCGTAGCCCCCAAGCCGATCGCGACGCGCCCGTACCCCGCGCGCGAGTCGGTCAAGGGTTCGTACCTGCTGCGGTTGTTCCGCACGACGGACCACAAGCAGATCGGGATCATGTACCTGGTCACGTCGTTCGCCTTCTTCATGGCGGGCGGCGCGATGGCCATGCTCATCCGCACCGAGCTGGCGCGACCCGGGCAGCAGTTCCTGTCGCAGGAGCAGTACAACCAGCTGTTCACCATGCACGGCACGGTGATGCTGCTGCTGTACGCGACCCCGATCCTCTTCGGCTTCGCGAACTTCGTGCTGCCGCTGCAGATCGGCTCGCCGGACGTCGCGTTCCCGCGGCTGAACGCGTTCTCGTACTGGCTGTACCTCTTCGGCGGCCTGATCGTGCTGTCGGGCTTCCTGACCCCGGGTGGCGCCGCCGACTTCGGCTGGTTCGCCTACACCCCGCTGTCGGACGCGATCCACTCGCCGGGCGTCGGCGCGGACCTGTGGATCTCCGGCCTGGTGGTCTCCGGTCTCGGCACCATCCTCGGCGCGGTCAACATGGTCACCACCGTGGTCTGCCTGCGCGCGCCGGGCATGACGATGTACCGGATGCCGATCTTCACCTGGAACATCCTGGTGACGTCGATCCTCATCCTGCTCGCTTTCCCGATCCTGACCGCGGCCCTGATGGGCCTGCTGGCGGACCGGCATCTGGGCGCGCACGTGTTCGACCCCGAAAACGGCGGGGTGATCCTCTGGCAGCACCTCTTCTGGTTCTTCGGCCATCCAGAGGTCTACATCGTGGCACTACCGTTCTTCGGGATCGTGTCGGAGATCTTCCCGGTGTTCAGCCGCAAGCCCATGTTCGGCTACAAGAGCCTGGTCTTCGCGACGCTGGCCATCGCGGCGCTGTCGGTCGCGGTGTGGGCGCACCACATGTACGCCACCGGCGCCGTGCTGCTGCCGTTCTTCTCCTTCATGACGTTCCTGATCGCGGTCCCGACCGGCGTGAAGTTCTTCAACTGGATCGGCACGATGTGGAAGGGCCAGCTGTCCTTCGAGACGCCGATGATCTTCTCGATGGGCTTCATCGTCACGTTCCTCTTCGGCGGCCTGACCGGCATCATGCTGGCCGCGCCGGCGATCGACTTCCACGTGTCGGACAGCTACTTCGTCGTCGCGCACTTCCACTACGTGCTCTACGGCACGATCGTGTTCGCGACCTTCGCCGGTATCTACTTCTGGTTCCCGAAGATCACCGGCCGGATGATGGACGAGAAGCTCGGCAAGTGGCACTTCTGGACCACGTTCATCGGCTTCCACGGCACGTTCCTCGTCCAGCACTGGCTGGGCGCCGAGGGCATGCCGCGCCGGTACGCGGACTACCTGACCAGTGACGGCTTCACCACGCTGAACACGATCTCGACGATCGGCGCGTACATCCTCGGTGCCTCGACGTTGCCGTTCCTCTGGAACGTCTTCAAGAGCTACCGGTACGGCGAGATCGTCACGGTGGACGACCCATGGGGCTACGGCAACTCGCTCGAATGGGCGACGTCCTGCCCGCCGCCGCGGCACAACTTCACCGAGCTGCCGCGGATCCGTTCCGAGCGGCCCGCGTTCGAGCTGCACTACCCGCACATGATCGAGCGCCTCCACAGCGAGGGTGAGATCGGTTTCTTCGGGAAGCAGAAGGTCAACAGCCACGGGGCTCCGTCGCAGTTGCTCACCGAAGCGGTGATCCCGGGGGACCACTCGCGGGACAACGCCAGCGAGCAGGGCGACAAGTAGCACCCTGATCGAGTGAGCGCGTGCCCGGCTTTTGTGAAGCCGGGCACGCGCTCTACTTATGTCCGAGGCCGGACCGGCAGACTGATCGTGCAGCGTCGCCGAACGAGGGATGACCCGTGACCCAGACCCCCGTCCTGATCACGACCACCGGCCCCGACAAGCCGGGCGTCTCGTCCGTGCTGTTCGCCGTGCTGACCCGCCACGACGTCGACGTGCTCGACGTCGAGCAGGTCGTCATCCGCGGGCAGCTCGTGCTCGGCGTGCTCGCCGGCGTGTACCGCGATCCGGAGGGCCTGCAGGAGACGGTCGAGCAGGCGATGGCGTCCGTCGGCATGCAGGTCGACGTGAAGATCGGCTCGGCGATCGGGGACGACCCGTTCGCGCTGGGCCGCCGCGACTCCACCCACGTGCTGGTCATCCTGGGCCGGCCGGTCACCGCGCGGGGCTTCTCGGAAGTCGCGCGGCGGCTGGCGTCGCTGAGCGCCAACATCGACGGCATCCGCAGCGTCGCCGACTACCCGGTGACCGGGCTGGAGCTGTACGTCTCGGTCGAACGCGACACCCTCGAAGCCGACGCCGCGCTGCGTTCGGAGCTCGCCGACGCCGCGGTCGAGGTGGGCGTCGACATCGCCGTCGAGCGGGCCGGGATCACGCGCCGGGCGAAGCGGCTGGTCGTCTTCGACGTCGACTCGACGCTCATCCAGGGCGAGGTCATCGAGATGCTGGGCGCGCACGCCGGCGTCGAGCCGGAGATCCGCGAGATCACCGAGGCCGCCATGCGCGGCGAGCTCAACTTCACCGAATCGCTGGAACGCCGGGTCGCGCTGCTGGAGGGCCTGCCCGCGTCGGTGATCGACGAGGTCGCCGCGTCGATCGAGCTGACGCCCGGCGCCCGCACGACGATCCGCACGCTCAAGCGGATGGGGTTCAAGACCGGCGTGGTGTCCGGCGGGTTCACCCAGGTCATCAACGGACTGGTGGCGGAGCTCGGCCTCGACTTCGCGGCGGCGAACGAGCTCGAGATCGTCGATGGCAAGTTGACCGGCAAGGTCGTCGGCGAGGTTGTCGACCGTGCGGGCAAGGCGAAGGTGCTTCGCCGCTTCGCCGGCGAGTACGACATCCCGCTGGAGCAGTGCGTCGCGGTCGGGGACGGCGCCAACGACATCGACATGCTTTCGGCAGCGGGCATGGGCGTCGCGTTCAACGCCAAGCCCGCGCTGCGCGAGGTGGCCGACACCGCGCTCTCGCACCCGTACCTCGACGCCGTGCTGTTCGTGCTCGGCCTCACCCGCGGCGAGGTCGAGGCGGCCGACGCCGCCGACGGGCTCGAGCTGATGCGTCCATGAGCAGCGTTCTCGATCCCCTGGGCGCCCGGTACGCCTACTGGCTGGGGCTGCCGGCCGAAGACACTTCGGACACCTCCGACGAGGTTCCGGAGGAAGTCCGGGCGATGCCGGTGATCCTGCGCATCGAACGGGCCGAGCCGCCCGGCCGCACGCCGCTGCTGGAGGCCGCGGCGGCCGCCGCGCTCGCCGTCTGCCTCGACGAGCGCGCCGAGCCCGGCGGCGAGTGGGCCGAGCCGGTGCACGCGTGGCTCGACAACCGGATCCGCAAGGTCGCGCGGCGGGCGCGGGGCGCGCACTGGGCCGCCGTCCAGGACCTGCCGGGCATCACCGTCGAGATCGACGGCGCCGAGGCGCGGGCCCTCGTACCGGGGTTGGTCACCGAGGCGCCCAAGGAGGTCTCGCGGCTGCAGATCTCGGGCAGCGAGCTGCCGCCGGACGAGCCGGGGCCACTGCCTGACGGCGCCCCGCTGCTCCTGCTCAACCCGCACGCGCCGATGACCGTCGGCAAGGCCGCCGCGCAGGTCGGGCACGCCACGATGATCCTCGCCGCGCTGCTGGACGACGACCGGCGAGCCGCCTGGGCCGCGCGGGGCTACCGGACCGCCGTGCGCACGGCGAGCGTCGCGCGCTGGAAGGAACTGCACCCCGGCGACGACCCCGAGGGAGCGTGGCGGCGCGATCGCGTCGTCGCCGTCCGGGACGCCGGGTTCACCGAGGTCGACCCGGGCACCCTCACGGTTCTTGCCCAGTGGGAGCCGGAACAAGCGGCTTCCTGAGCCGGTTGGAGCGGGCATGGGACTCGAAGTACAGCGCGACGGACAACATTCCTTCGTCGGCCGCAACGAACGGGGCGCCGAGGTCCGGCTGGGCCGCACGGGCGCGGAAGGGGCGTTCTCGCCCGCGGAACTGCTGCAGATCGCGGCCGCGGGCTGCAGCGCGGTGACCGCCGAGGAGCTGATCACGCGGCGGGTGGGCGAAGACGCGAAGTTCCGCGTGACCGTCGGCGCCGATCGCCGGGAAGGCGCTTCGGAGCTGGACGCGGTGCACGTCGCCTTCGATGTCGACGTGTCGACTTTGGCGGCGGATCAGCGGGAGGCGCTGGCCGGTGCCGTGGACCGCGCGATCGAGCGGCTCTGCACGGTGAGCCGGACGCTCAAGAAGGGGATCCCGGTGACGGAGGAGTTCCCGACCGCCTAGTTCTCGGTGGACTCCCAGACCACGTAGGCCTGGTCGGCGTCGGTCGTCATGGCCTCGATGAACTTCTCGTTGTCGAAGCCCGGCAAGGACTGCAGGCGCTCGATCAGCGCGTCGGCCGCCGGGTCGCCGCTCGGCACCGCCGTGCCCTTGCCGTCCGTGCCCACCAGCATGAAGAACACGTCTTCGTTCCACGGGCCGTCGGGGATCACCCGGACCATCACCGACGACAGGCCGGCCCACGTGACAGCTTCTTCGCTGCCGTCCGCGAGCCGCCGCCGCACGCCGGTGTCGTCGACACTGACGGTCCGGGACTGTGCGCTGGACGAATCCTGGGTCAACCGGTGCTCCCTTGCTGCGTCGGTGGGTTCACCGTACCGGGCGCGGCCGTCGACCGCGTCACGCGGGCGCGGCTGCGTCCAGCCGGCGCAGGGCGTCGCGCGCCACCTTCGGGTCCATCGTCGGCCAGAACGGCGGCAGCGACGCACGGAGGAATCCGCCGTAGCGGGCGTTCGCGAGCCGCGAATCCAGCACCGCGACCACCCCGCGGTCGGTGACCGACCGGTGCAGCCGGCCGGTGCCCTGTGCCAGCAGCAGCGCCGCGTGCGTGGCCGCCACGGTGAGGAACCCGTTGCCGCCGCGGGCTTCCACCGCGCGCTGCCGCGCCGAAGAGACCGGGTCGTCCGGACGCGGGAACGGGATCCGGTCGACGACCACGAGCTGCAGCGACGGCCCGGGGACGTCCACGCCCTGCCACAGGCTGAGCGTGCCGAACAGGCACGTGCGGACGTCCTCGGAGAACTTCTGGACCAGCAGCGACGTCGCGTCTTCGCCCTGGCAGAGGATCGGGAAGTCGAGCCGCGCGCGCATCTCCTCGGCCGCCTGCTTGGCCGCCCGCATCGAGGAGAACAGCCCGAGCGTGCGCCCGCCCGCGGCCTCGATCAGCTCGGCCAGTTCGTCCATTGTGGACGTCGCGAGCCCGTCGCGGCCCGGCGGCGGCAGGTGCTTGGCGAGGTAGAGGATGCCGTTCTTCTTGTGGTCGAACGGCGAGCCGACGTCCAGGCCGGTCCACTTCGGGCCGGACTCGGTGTCGGACGGCGCTTCCTTGTCCGTCGCGGCTCCCGGCGCCTTTTCGACGCGCGGCGCGCCCGGCGGCAGGCCCCACTGGCGCGCCATGGTGTCGAACGTGCCGCCGAGGGTCAGCGTCGCCGACGTCAGGATCGTGGTGTGCTGGTTGAACACGCGCTCGCGCAGCAGCCCGGCGACACCCAGCGGCGCCACCTTCAGCGCCGGCGGCCGCGGGTTCGACGCGTACTTGTCGCCGGAGAGCCAGACGACGTCGCGCTGGTGCGCCTGGTCTTCGTCGAACGCCTCCAGCAGCCGGACCGCGGTGTCGTGCACCTCGTCGAGCAGCGAGCGCGCCAGCTTGCGCGCGGTGGCCCCCTCGACGTCCTCCTTGCGGTCGGACCCCAGCGACGTGATGCACCGGTGCGCGGCGTCGCGGATCGCCGGGATGGCGCCCTGCAACGGCCGCGGCAGCTCGTCCATCCGGCCCGCGGGCAGGTCGTCGACGATCAGGGCCAGCCCGTCACCCGCCTCCAGGAGGCCGTCGGCGACGTCGGCGTCGATCAGCTTGCCGCAGCGGCGCGCGGCCGACGCGCACATCGCGCTGGTCAGCTCGCCGGTGGCGACGGAGGTGACGCGGTCGACGAGGTCGTGCGCCTCGTCGATGATCACGACGTCGTGGTCCGGCAGGACCTGGTAGCCCTGCAGGGCGTCGATCGCCAGCAGGGCGTGGTTGGTGATGATGACGTCGGCGCGGCCGGCTTCGGCGCGGGCCTTCTCGGCGAAGCAGTCTGTGCCGATCGGACAGCGCGAAGCGCCGAGACATTCCTTCGCCGTCACCGACACCTGGCGCCACGCCTGGTCGGTGACGCCGGGGACGAGCTCGTCGCGATCGCCGGTTTCGGTGTCCGAGGCCCACTCCCGCAGCCGGGTGACCTCCTTGCCGAGGCGCGACACCGCGAACGGGTCGAAGAGCTGGGCGTCCTCCGGCTCGTCCGGCGCGCCGGAGTCCAAGCGGTGCAGGCACATGTAGTTGCGGCGGCCCTTGAGGATCGCGAAGGTCGGCTCGCGGCCGAGGGGCTTCTTCAGCGCCTTCGCCAGGCGCGGGAGGTCGCGGTCGACGAGCTGGCGCTGCAGCGCGATCGTCGCCGTGGAGACCACGACGGTGGCTTCCTTCTCGACGGCGTGGCGGATCGCGGGAACGAGGTAGGCCAAGGACTTGCCGGTGCCGGTGCCGGCCTGCACGGCCAGGTGCTCGCCGGTGCGGATGGCGCGGCCGACGGCGTCCGCCATCTCGACCTGCCCTGGGCGCTCGGCACCTCCGACGGACTCCACCGCGTGGGTGAGGAGTTCGAGGACGCCGGGGAAGTCAGTTCGAGCGGGCACAGCGACACATTAGCCGCCACCGCCGACAGGATCGGTGATCCGTCGCGAACGGGCCACTCGCGCCGCGGGGACCTCCCGGGCGGAAGGTCCCCGGCGAGCGGTCAGTCCTCGGTGCGGCCCGAGACCAGCTTCCAGGTGAGCGGCAGC
The DNA here is from genome assembly GCA_049998055.1 of Amycolatopsis sp. cmx-4-37. Taxonomy (GTDB): domain Bacteria; phylum Actinomycetota; class Actinomycetes; order Mycobacteriales; family Pseudonocardiaceae; genus Amycolatopsis. The sequence goes on from JAEBEK010000003.1 coordinate 349,372, forward strand.
AACCCGGCGGCGACGACGATCTTGATCGCGTCCCCGATGAGGAACGGTGTGACGCCCTTGGCGAACGCCGTCGACAGGTCGAACCCGGTCGAGGCCATCAGCCACGGCACACCGAACGCGTAGATGACGACGTTGCCGAGCACCATGGTGCCCGCGGTGCGCACCGGCGTCCGGTCGCCGCCGCGGCCGGCGAGCGCGCCGACCAGCGCGCCGGCGAAGACGAACCCGACGATGTAGCCGGCGCTCGCGCCGGACAGGCCCGCGGTGCCGTGCTGGAACCACGGCACACCAACCGCCCCGACGAGCAGGTAGACCAGCATCGACGCGGCACCGCGCGACATGCCGAGCGACGCGCCGACGAGCAGCGCGGCGAACGTCTGGCCGGTCATCGGCACCGGGCTGCCCGGCACCGGGATGATCAGCTGCGCGGCGGCGCCGGTGAGCACGGCACCGCCGGCGACCAGCGCGATGTCCCGGACGAGGGAACCGGGCACGAGGTCGGCCAGCACGGGCCGCTTGCCGGCGATGGACAGCGAAGACACGAAACCTCCCTGGGTGGAGCACGGGCGACGATCGAGGTTAACGCTCGTTACCCCCGGAAAAACCCCTGAAGTTGCGTTCCTCACCGGCCACCCGTCCGGGTGGACCCGATCAGGTGGGGCGCCGGGCCTGCCGATGACGAGAGGGGTAACTACGAACTGTCACGGGACCGAGGAGGCCGGCGCATGCGAACCGCCAGGAAGAGGACATTCCGGTTGCTGGCGGTGACGACGTTGGCCACGCCGCTCCTGGTCGCCGCCGCGCCGGTCACGTCCACCGGATGGGCGTCTTCCGGCTCGGTCGACGTGACCGTCGACAACGAGCACGTCGTCACCGGTGAACTGGCGAAATGCACCGTCGACGGCCCTTACCGCGCCCGGACGCAGGGGGGCGCGACCGGCGACGTCGCGGTGTTCGGCGTCGGCGAGAGCGGCTGCGGACGCTCGGACGCGGTGTCGGTCGCGCAGGCGTCCGGGCACCGGTTCGAGACCACCGTGCTGAAGCGCTACGGCGGCCCGGCGCTCTCCGTGCGCACCTTCTCGGCGAAGTGCGCCACGACGGCGACCGGCAGCGGAGGCGAAGTCTCGATCGGCACGGTCGACGGGATCGAAGTGCCCGCGGAAATCCCGCCGAACGACCGGATCGTCATCCCGGGCGGCCCTGCGGGCACCGCGCTGGCGACGGTGATCCTCAACGAGACCGTGACGCCCCAGCCGCCGGACGGCAGCTTGGTGACGCACGCGGTGCACATCAAGCTGTTCCCGCAGGGCGGCCCGGCGAGCGGGGACATCTACCTGGGCACGGCCGCCTGCGACCCGTTCGGCGAGAAGTGACGCGCCGCAGCTTTCACGTGAAAGCGGCACTTTGCGCGGCAAAGCGCAGCTTTCACGTGAAAGCTGCGCTCAGGGCGTGGTGAAGCGGGCGGCCGCCGCGACGAACTCGCCGGCGCGGGTCGCGAGGTCAGGGAGGCTTCCGCTCGGCGAGAGCGCGTCGCCCAGCAACGGCGTTGCCGCGGCCACCGCGATCGCGCCCGCGCGCAGGTAGCCCTCGACGTCGGCCAAGTGGACGCCGCCGGTCGGGACCAGCGGGACGTCCGGCAGCGGGGCCCGTACCGCGCGCAGGTACGCGATCCCGCCCACGGCCGCGACCGGGAACACCTTGACCGCCGCCGCGCCGAGGCGCCACGCCTGGTCGATCTCCGTCGGCGTCAGCGCGCCGCAGATCACCGGCGTCTCCAGCTCGGCGGCGCGTTCGAGGACCGCCGGGTTCACCGTCGGCGTGATCAGGTACGCCGCACCCGCGTCGACCGCGATGTCCACATCGGACGCTTCGCGGACGCTGCCCGCGCCGATCAGCGCGTCTTCGCCGAGCGCCAGGCGCAGCGCGGTGATCGCGGCGGACGCGCCCGGCGTCGTCAGCGTCGCTTCGAGCAGGCGGATGCCCGCAGCGTGCAGCACCATCGCCGCGTCGGCGAAGCGGGACGCGTCGGCCGCGCGCAGGATCGCGACGAGCCGGTGCTCGGCCAGCAGGGCTTGCAGGTCCTTCACGCGACGTGTGCCGTTCCGGTGTGCGCGACGCCGGCTTCGTCGAAGTCCCGCAGCGCGCTGTCGACCGAAGCGCGCGCGATCCCGGCCGTGTGGTCGAGCAGGACCCGCACGCCGAACCCGGCCCGCGCCGCGTCGAGCGCCGTCGCCCGCACGCAGTAGTCGGTGGCGATGCCGACGACGTCGACGTCGGTCACGTCGTGCTCGCGCAGCCAGGTCTCCAGGGACTTACCGTCCCGGGACGCGCCTTCGAAGCCGGAGTAGGCCGCGCTGTACTCGCCTTTGGAGAAGACCTCGCCGATCGGGACGACGTCGAGCGCGGGGTGGAACGACGCGCCCGGCGTCCCGGCCACGCAGTGTGGCGGCCAGCTGTCCTTGAAGTCCGGGGTGTCGCTGAAGTGGGCGCCCGGGTCGATGTGGTGGTCACGGGTGGCCACCACGTGCGAGTAGCCGCCGCTCACGCTGAGCGCCGAGATCGTCGAGGCGGCCGCCGCACCGCCCGCGACGGCCAGCGAACCCCCTTCGCAGAAGTCGTTCTGCACGTCCACCACGATCAGCGCGGTCCCCATGGCCGGACTCCGTTTCAGAGGATTCAGAGGAAGAGCGTCGGGATAGCGGGCTCGCCGTGCGAGAGCTTGAGGCCCTCCCACGGCAGGCTGACCAGGCCGCGGCGCAGCCGCTGCCTCGCGTCGTCGAGCGTAGGCAGGTCCGCCTCCGCGCGGCCGGCGCGGATCAACGGGATCTGTAGCGGGCGGTCGTTCGCCTCCGGCTCGGGCGCCCGGCCCGCCGTGGTCCAGACGACCTCCTCGACCGCCGTGCCGGTGCCGCGGTGACGCCGCAGCGCGGACTTGCGCCCGCCGCGGGACTCCTTGTGGGCGCTGCGCTTGGCGACCGGCTTGCCGTCCACCTCGACCAGCTTGTAGACCATCCCGGCGGTCGGCGCGCCGGACCCGGTGACCACCGAGGTGCCGACGCCGTACGCGTCCACGGGCTCCGCGCGCAGCGCCGCGATGGCGTGCTCGTCGAGGTCGCCGGAGACGACGATCCGGGTGTCCTTCGCACCGAGCGAATCGAGCTGCTCGCGGGCGCGGCGGGCGAGCGGGCCGACGTCGCCCGAGTCGATCCGGATCGCGCCGAGCTCCGGCCCGGCGATGCGGACCGCGGTCTCGATGCCGGCGGTGATGTCGTAGGTGTCGACCAGCAGCGTCGTGTCCGCGCCCATCTTGCCGACCTGGGAGCGGAAGGCCTCTTCTTCGCTGTCGTGCAGCAGCGTGAAGGCGTGCGCGACGGTGCCGCGCGTCGGGATCCCGTAGCGGCGGCCGGCTTCGAGGTTGGACGTCGTCGCGAAGCCGGCCAGGTAGGCGGCCCGCGCCGCCGCGACCGCGGCGTACTCGTGCGTGCGGCGCCCGCCCATCTCGATGATCGGCCGGCCGTGCGCGGCCCCGGACATCCGGGCCGCCGCGGAGGCGATCGCGCTGTCGTGGTTGAGGATCGACAGCACCAGCGTCTCGAGCAGCACGCACTCGGCGAACGAGCCGGTGACCGTGAGCAGCGGCGAGCCCGGGAAGTACAGCTCGCCCTCGGCGTAGCCGTCGATGTCCCCCGAGAACTCGTATTCGGCCAGCCAGGACAGCGTCGCGTCGTCGACGACGGCGGTGGCTTCCAGCTGCGCCAGCTCGGCGTCGGTGAAGCGGAAGTCCGCGATCGCGTCCAGGACGCGGGCGGTGCCCGCGACGACGCCGTAGCGGCGCCCGTCCGGCAGTCGCCGGGCGAACACCTCGAACACGCAGGGCCGCGCGTGCGTCCCGTCGGCGAGCGCGCTGCCCAGCATGGTCAGCTCGTAGTGGTCGGTGAGCAGCGCAGTGCTGACCGTGGCCGGCTCCGGTGAACCCATGGGGTAAGCCTATTCACCCACATGGCCGGACCTGGCGCGGCGTGCCCTGTCGGCTCCGTGACACCATGGGGTGCATGTCCATGCCTGTCGCAGCCGAGCAGACGCAGGTCGAGCCGGCCGGTGCCGAGGTCGCCGAGTCGGACACACCCTGGCGGACCGTGGTGTGGAACGACCCGGTCAACCTGATGTCGTACGTCACGTACGTCTTCCAGAAGCTGTTCGGGTACGGGCGCGACCACGCCACGAAGCTGATGCTGGACGTGCACCACAAGGGCAAGGCGATCGTCTCGTCCGGCACCAAGGAGAAGGTGGAGACCGACGTGGCGAAGCTCCACGCGGCGGGCCTGTGGGCCACGATGGAGCAGACCTCGTGAACGGCTGGCGGCGCAAGGGCGCGGTGATCCACGCGGGCTTCGAGCAGCAGGAAGCGGCGGTGCTGCGCGGGCTGGTCAGCCAGCTCGAGGACATGCTCACCGCTCGCGCCGAAGAGGCGCCGCAGGACGAGCTCGCCGAGCTGACCGGCATCCGGATCGGGCCGACCGAGTCCCCGGACGACCCGGTGCTCTCGCGGCTGCTCCCGGACTTCCACAAGCTCGACCCGGACAACCCGACCCGCGAGGAACTCGACTCCGCCGCGGCGATGCGATCGCTGCACGAGCCGGAGCTGCTCGACATGAAGGTCGGCGTGGCCAAGATCGTGCTCGACACGCTGCCCCGCGACGGCGGCCACGTCCGGCTGACCGAGGAGCAGGCCGACGCCTGGCTGGGTGCGCTCAACGACGTCCGGCTGGCGCTCGGCACCGCGCTCGACGTCACCGACGACATGCCCGACGAGCTGCCCGAGGACGACCCGCGGGCGCCGCACCTGGGCGTCTACCACTGGCTGACCGGGGTGCAGGAGACGCTGATCCAGGCGCTGACCGGATGATCACCGACGTGCCGGGTGTCCTGGTCGGGCACCACGAGCGGGTCGGCGACGGCTGGGCGACCGGCACGACGGTGGTCCTGGTGCCCGACGGCGCGGTCGGTGCCGTCGACCAGCGCGGCGGCGCGCCCGGCACGCGGGAGACGAACCTGCTGGAGCCGGAGAACCTGGTGCAGCGGGTCAACGCGATCTGCCTCTCGGGTGGCTCGGCGTACGGGCTGGCCGCGGCGGACGGCGTCATGCGGTGGCTCGCCGAGCGGAACCTGGGTTTCCCCGTCGGGACGCAGCCCCACGAAGTCGTGCCGATCGTGCCCGCGGCGGTGCTGTTCGACCTGCCGCGCGGCGAGTGGGGCAACCGGCCTGACGCCTCCTTCGGGTACGCGGCCTGCGAAGCGGCTTCGGACTCGTTCGCGCAAGGGACGGTCGGTGCGGGCGCGGGGGCGGCCGTCGGGTCGTTGAAGGGCGGGATCGGTTCCGCGAGCGAGGTCGTCGGCGAGTACACCGTCGGGGCGGTGGCGGCGGTCAACGCGGCCGGCGAGGCCGTGGACCTTTCGACGGGCCGCGCGTACGCCGCCGACCACGGCGACTTCGGCGTCACGTGGCCCTCTCGCGTCGCTTCGCTGCCTTCTCGAGCGGCCGATCTGAACACGACCATCGGCGTGGTCGCGGTGGACGCGGCGCTGTCGAAGGCCGAGGCGCGGCGGATCGCGGTCGCGGCCCAGGACGGGCTGGCCCGCGCGGTGCGCCCGGCCCACACGATGTTCGACGGCGACACGGTGTTCGCGCTGGCCACGGGCGCCCGCGAGCTGCCGGAGGCGAGCGGCCCGTTCGGCGCGGCGGCGCGCCCGGCGGCGTTGGACGCGCTGTGCTCGGCGGCGGCGCGGGTGTTCGCGCGGGCGATGGTGCACGGCCTCCTGGCGGCGACGACGGCCGGCGGGGTGCCGGCTTACCGGGACGTGTGGCCGGAGGCGTTCGGTCAGCCGCCCGGGTAAGGATCCTCGGGCAGGGCGTCGTCGCCGATCTCCAGGTTGGCGGCGCGCACGGCGCTCACGTACTCCTCGTCGATCTCCAGGTCGATCCCGCCGACCGACAGGATCGGGCCCAGCGACGGGTGGATCTCCAGCGGCCCCAGTTCGGTGGTGCGCGGGAGCCGCTCCCAGATCTGCTTGGGGCGGTGCAGGCTCCAGCGGCTGCAAGCCAGCAGCGTCACGTGCCGGTCGGTCACCATGACCAGGAACCCGACGCGCATGCGCGAGCGGTTGACGTACAGCGACATGCCCGGGATCACGTACTGGATCCGCTCGTCGGTGCCGAGGTACATCCGGCACCGATCGCGGACTTTCGACGACAGCGGCACCGGCTCAGTGTCCCAGGAACGCCTGGTGAGCGGTATGTCTCATCATCTGGACGACTTGTGTCCACCACCTAAGATGTCGGTGTGCTCCGGATCCGCCGTGAACTCGTCGACGAGATCGTCGCCCATGCCCGCCGTGACCACCCCGACGAGGCGTGCGGCGTCATCGCCGGACCCGAAGGGTCGGACTCGCCCGAGCGGTTCATCCCCATGCTCAACGCCGCGCGCTCGCCGACGTTCTACGAGTTCGACTCCGGCGACCTGCTGAAGCTCTACCGCGAGATGGCCGCCAACGACGAGGTGCCCGTGGTGATCTACCACTCGCACACCGCGACCGAGGCCTACCCGTCGCGGACCGACGCGAACATCGCGGCCGAGCCGGACGCGCACTACGTGCTCGTCTCCACCCGCGAGCCCGATGTGCACGAGTTCCGGTCGTACCGGATCGTGGACGCCGAGATCACCGAGGAGCCGGTCGAGATCGTCGGCTGAGCCCGCTCGGAACAAACCGCGCGCCGCAGGCGTCTGCGTGTAAGAACCCACCGGAGGTAAGAACCCATGGCCGTGACCGTCTCCATCCCGACGATCCTGCGCACCCACACCGGCGGCGAGAAGTCCGTCGAGGCGAAGGGCGCGACCGTCCTCGAGGTCATCGACGACGTCGAGTCCCGCCACGCGGGCATCAAGGGCCGCCTGGTGAAGGAGGAGAAGCTGCACCGCTTCATCAACGTCTACGTCAACGACGAGGACGTGCGCTTCGCCGGCGGGCTCGAGGCCGAGGTCAAGGACGGCGACACCCTGACCATCCTCCCCGCCGTGGCCGGTGGCTGATCGATGGCTCGCTTCGAGTCCCTGCTCGACGCGCTCGGCGGTACCCCGCTGGTCGGGCTGCCCCGGCTCTCGCCCACGCACGACGTGCGCCTGTGGGCGAAGCTGGAGGACCGCAACCCGACCGGCTCGATCAAGGACCGCCCCGCGCTGGCCATGATCGAGGCCGCCGAGCGCGAGGGCAAGCTGCGGCGCGGCTCCACGATCCTGGAGCCGACGTCGGGCAACACCGGCATCTCGCTGGCCATGGCCGCCAAGCTCAAGGGCTACGGGCTGGTCTGCGTGATGCCGGAGAACACCTCGATCGAGCGCAAGCAGCTGCTGCAGGCCTACGGCGCGCGGATCGTGTTCTCCCCGGCCGCGGGCGGCTCGAACGAGGCCGTCCGGCGGGCGAAGGAGCTGGCCGAGGCGAACCCGGACTGGGTGATGCTCTACCAGTACGGCAACCCGGCCAACGCCGACGCGCACTACCGCGGCACCGGGCCGGAGCTGCTCAAGGACCTGCCGACGCTGACGCACTTCGTCGGCGGCCTCGGCACGACCGGGACGTTGGTGGGCGTCGGCCGCTACCTGCACGAGGCGAAGCCGGACGTCCAGGTCATCGCGGCCGAGCCCCGCTACGGCGAGCTGGTGTACGGCCTGCGCAACCTCGATGAAGGGTTCGTCCCGGAGCTGTACGACGCTTCGGTGCTGAACGGCCGGTACTCCGTGGGCGCGTACGACGCGCTGCGCCGCACGCGTGAGCTGCTGGAGAACGAAGGCATCTTCGCGGGCATCTCGACGGGCGCCGTGCTGCACGCGGCGCTGGCGGTGGCCGAGAAGGCCGCGGCCCGGGGTGAGCAGGCGGACGTCGCGTTCATCGTCGCCGACGCCGGGTGGAAGTACCTGTCGACGGGCGCCTACGCGGGGTCGCTCGACGAGGCCGCGGCCCGGCTCGACGGGCAGCTCTGGGCCTGAGTCACTCGGCTTTCCAGAGCTCGGGCAGGGCCAGGTCGACGCCGTCGGCTTCGGCCAGCCGCTCGAAGGTGGCCATGGTCGTCCCCAGGTCGTCGAACACCTTCGGGAGCAGCTTGAGCGGCTTGGACAGCGGGCGCCAGAAGGCGTCCCAGTGGATCGGCCGGACTTTGTGCGGTTCGAGCGCGCCGACCGTCTCCCGCCAGTACCGCTCCCGCCATTCCTCCGTCTGCTTCCCGGCCGCTCCGGCGCCGAGGTAGACGACGTCCGCGGAGTAGCCGTCGAGCGCGCCGGGTACGAAGTTCGCCGACGCGTGGACCACGACGCTGCCCGCCGCGTGCGCGATGTGGAACGAGTAGCACCGCCCGGTCCTGAAGGCCTTCGCCTTGGCCGGCAGCCGGACCGGCTCGGTGATCTCGCCCGGCACCCGGTCGCCTTCGCTGTGCTCGGTGTCGACCGGCGTCACCGTGAAGGCGCCGAACTTGACGGGTTTGCCCGGGACGAGCTCGTCGAACGGCTCGGCGGCCAGGCCGTACCCCTCCTGGACCTTCCGGGTCGACGGCGAGCCGGCCAGCGTGGCGCCGGTCAGCTCGGCGACGACCGGCGCGTCGAGGACGTGGTCGACGTGCGAGTGCGCGACCAGGACGGCGTCGAGCTTCGTGACGTCGAGCCGGCGCAGGGCCTCGTCGATCCGGGCGCGGTCCGGCGCCACGCGCGTCGCCATCTTCAGCAGCGACGGCCGTGAGAAGAAGCCGTCGACCAGGACGGCCGACGTGCCGTCGGTGACCAGGACGTTCGACACCCCGGCGAAGGCCGTGCGGAGTTCGGGCATGCTGTCTCCCATGATGGTCATCGGGCTGCTCGGCGGGATGAGCTGGGAATCTTCCGCCCAGTACTACCGGCTCGTGAACGAACGGGTGAAAGACGCCCTCGGCGGGTTCCACTCCGCGCACACCGTGCTCTACTCCGTCGACTTCGCCGCCATCGAGGCCATGCAGGCCGAAGACCGCTGGGACGACGCCGGCGCCGAGCTGAACCGCGCGGCTCGCGCGCTCGAAGCCGCCGGTGCCGACTTCGTCGTGCTCTGCACCAACACCATGCACAAGGTCGCCGACCGCCTCGCCGACGGCCTCGGCATCCCGCTGCTGCACCTCGGCGACGCCACCGCCGCGGCCGTCAAGGCGGCGGGGATCCGCCGGGTCGGGCTGCTCGGGACCGGGTTCACCATGGGGCAGCCGTTCTACCGCGACCGGCTCGCCGCCCACGGCCTCGACGTGCTCGTACCGAGCGCCGAAGACCGCGACCTCGTCCACCGGGTCATCTACGACGAACTGGTGCTCGGGGTCGTCGAGGACAGCTCACGGCAGGCCTACCGCGAGGTGATCGCCCGGCTGGTCGAAGCGGGCGCCGAGGGCGTGATCTACGGGTGCACGGAGATCGAGCTGCTCGTCGGCCCGGAGGATTCGCCGGTGCCGACCTTCCCCACGACCCGCCTGCACGCTGACGCCGCCGTCGACTTCGCGCTCGGCAAGACACCGCTGCCGCCGGGCGTCACACGCTGACCACCGGCTCACCGGTCGCGTGGGCTTCGTGCTGCGCCACGACTTTCCGCCACAGCCGCTCGCGCTCCTCGGCCGTGAAGAGGTCCGGCGTGACGCCGAAGACGTCCGCCGCGGCCGTCCACCAGTCCTCCGGCGACTCGACGAACTCCTTGGCGCCGTGGCGGTTCAGGGTCCGCGCCCGCAGGGTGTCGACGCCCGTCGCGTCCCGTCGCTGGATGACGCAGACCCGGACGAACCCGGATTCCGGCGCCGTCGACAGCCACGCGTGCTTCGTCGCGAAGTCGGCCATCTCCGCCTCGCCCGGCGCGAAGTCGAAGCCCGCGAAGCTGCCCGACGGGTCGTGGTCGAAGTGCCAGCCGCCCGGCGCCACCTCGGACGGCCGCAGCCGGTAGGTGTGCGGGCCCTGCCGGTACGTGCCATCCCGTAGGGGGAGCGGCTCGTGGATGCCGTCGCCCAGCCCGGCGTCCACCAGCCACGTCGTTTCCGGCTCGTCCGGCACGCCGGTGACGGTCAGCGCCAGGTGGTTGCGGTCGACGTTCGGCGCGTCGCCGAGGCTGCCCTGCACCCCGCCGAGGTGGCGCGTGACCTGGTAACCGAGCTCGCGCAGCAGGGCAGAGAAAGCGCCGTTCAGGTGGTAGCAGTACCCGCCCCGGCCGCGCAGGATCCGCGCGAGCGACGCCGACGGCTCCAGCGGCGTCGGCCGCCCGAGCTGGACCTCCAGCGCCTCGTACGGCACGCGCTCGACGTGCGCCGCGTGCAGCCGCCGCATTGCGGCCACGCTCGGCGGCTCCGCGTCGAGACCGAGCCGCTCCAGGTATCCGATGACGTCGAAGTTCCTCATGCCCGAGACGCTAGCGGCAGGCACCGACAAAAGCCGGGATCAGGGATTTCACCCGAGGTGCCCCCGCCCGGATCGACGTAGCGTCGACTACGTGAGCACCTTGAACCCCGCCCCGGAAACCGACGCCGCCCAGCGCGTGCTGCCGCCGAAGCCGAAGGCGGCCGCGCTCGTCGCGCTCTCGTTCACCCTGCTGCTCTACCTGGTCGAGCTGGTGGACGTGATCCTGCCCGGCGACCTGGACCAGGGCGGCATCCATTCGCGGGTGCTGTCCGGCCTCGACGGCGTGCTGTTCGCGCCGCTGCTGCACGCCGGCTGGTCGCACCTGTTCGCGAACACCGTGCCGGTGCTCCTGTTCTCCTTCCTCGCCATGGCCGCCGGGATCGGCCGGTTCGCCCTGGTCACGGCCATCATCTGGGTGGTGTCCGGGCTCGGGGTGTGGCTGATCGGGCCGGCGAACGCCGTCACCGTCGGCGCGTCCGGGCTGGCCTTCGGCTGGCTCGCCTACCTCCTGGTGCGCGGCATCTTCAACCGCGCGGCCGGGCAGATCCTGGTCGCCGTCGTCCTGCTCGGCGTGTGGAGCGGCATGCTCGCCGGCCTGTTGCCCGGCAACCCGGGCGTTTCCTGGCAGGGACACGTCTTCGGCGCGCTGGCGGGCGTCCTCGCGGCGTGGCTGACCAGCCGCACGGGCAAGTCGCGCAAAACCGAGCCCGCGGTGCCGGGTAATCTCGAAGGGTGACCTCTTCGCCCGCTGATGCCCCGATCGGGGTGTTCGATTCCGGCGTCGGCGGGCTGACAGTCGCGAGGGCGCTGCTCGAGCAGCTGCCCGCCGAACAGCTCCGCTACGTCGGCGACACGGCGCACAACCCGTACGGCCCGCTCCCGATCGCCACCGCCCGCAGTTACGCGCTCGCGGCCCTCGACGAGATCGTCGAAAGCGGGGTGAAGGCTCTGGTCATCGCCTGCAACACGGCGTCCGCGGCCTGCCTGCGCGACGCCCGCGAGCGCTACGACGTGCCGGTGATCGAGGTCGTGATGCCGGCCGCGCGCCGCGCCGTCGTGGCCACGCACACCGGCCGGGTCGGCGTGATCGGCACCGAGGGCACCGTGCGGTCGCGGGCCTACGAGGACGCGTTCACCGCGGCGCCGGGCATCACGCTCACCAGCGTCGCCTGCCCGCGGTTCGTCGACTTCGTCGAGCGCGGCATCACCTCCGGCCGCCAGGTCCTCGGGCTCGCGCAGGGCTACCTCCAGCCGCTGCTCGACGCCGAGGTCGACACGCTCGTGCTCGGCTGCACGCACTACCCGCTCCTGCAGGGCGTGCTGCAGATCGTGATGGGCCAGGAGGTCACCCTGGTTTCGAGTGCGGACGAGACGGCCAAGGACGTCGTCCGCGTGCTCACCGAGCGGGACCTGCTGACGACCCGCGAGACGCCGCCGCGGCACGAGTTCCTCGCCACCGGTTCGGCCGAGCCGTTCACCCGGCTCGCGGCGCGGTTCATGGGGTTCGCCCCGGGTGTCCTCGCTCCCACCACCGCGTGATCAGACCTTCCGGCGCTTAGGGTGGCGACGTGCGACTGACCATCCTCGGGTGCTCCGGCAGCATCCCCGGGCCGAACACCGCCGCGTCGGGTTACCTGGTCGAGGCCGAAGGGTTCCTGCTCGGCCTCGAGCTCGGCAACGGCACGCTGGCGCAGCTGCAGGCCGTGGCCGACCCGTTCGACCTGGACGCCCTGGTGCTCACGCACCTGCACCCCGATCACTGCGCCGACGTCAGCGCGCTCACCGTCCTGCGGCGCTACCACCCGGCGCCGCCGTACCCGGCGCGTCCGCGCCTGCTGCCGCTGTACGCGCCGCCGGACGCGCCCGTCCGGCTCGCGAACGCGTACGCGCCCAACGAAGCCGAGCGGGCCATCACCGACCTCACCGACGTCTACGCCTTCCACCCGCTGCGACCGGAGCCGTTCCGGATCGGGCCGTTCGAGGTCGTCGCGGTCGAGGTCGACCACCCGACCCCGGCGTACGGCCTGCGGATCTCCTACGGCGGCCGGATCCTCGCGTTCACCGGCGACACCGGGCCGTGCACGGCGCTGAACGAGCTCGCCGACGGCGTCGACCTGCTGCTCGCCGAGGCGTCCTGGACGGATTCGGCCGAACGCCCGGCCGGGGTGCACCTGTCCGGGAAGCAGGCGGGCGAGCTGGCACACGACGCCGCTGTCGGACGGTTGCTGTTGACGCACATCGCGCCGTGGACGGACGCCGGCGCGGTTCTGGCCGAGGCGTCGGCGGAGTTCCCGGGGGCCGAGGTCGTCAAGCAGGGTGCCGTCTACGACGTCTGACGGTCGGTCCTAGAGTGCTCCCGTGGCTCGAAAAGACGGCAGGACCGACGACCAGCTCCGGGAAATCAAGATCACCCGGGGGTTCCAGCAGTGGCCGGCGGGGTCGGTGCTGATCGAATTCGGCAACACGCGGGTGCTGTGCGCCGCGAGCGTCACCGAAGGCGTGCCGCGCTGGCGGGCCGGCTCCGGGCTCGGCTGGGTGACCGCCGAGTACGCGATGCTGCCGTCCGCGACCAACACGCGAGGTGACCGCGAGTCGGTGAAAGGCCGGATCGGCGGGCGCACGCACGAGATCTCGCGGCTGATCGGCCGTTCGCTGCGCGCCTGCATCGACCTGGCGGCGCTGGGCGAGAACACGATCGTCATCGACTGCGACGTCATCCAGGCCGACGGCGGCACGCGCACGGCCGCGGTGACCGGCGGTTACGTGGCGCTGGCCGACGCGATCACGTGGCTGGGCGCGGCGAACCGGCTCAACGACCCGCAGCCGCTGTCGTCGTCGGTGGCCGCGGTGAGCGTCGGCGTGGTCGACGGCCGGGTGCGGCTCGACCTGCCGTACGAAGAGGACTCGCGCGCCGAGGTCGACATGAACGTGGTGGCGACGGACGCGGGCACCCTGATCGAGGTCCAGGGCACCGGCGAGGGCGCGACCTTCGCGAGGTCCACTTTGGACAAGATGCTGGACCTGGCCCAGGCCGGCTGCGAAGAGCTGACCCGGCTGCAGAACGAGGCGCTGGCGCTGCCGTACCCGGGCGAGCTGCCGGAACCGCGTCCGGACAAGAAGAAGGGCTCGAAGTGACGAAGCTGCTTCTGGCCACGCGGAACGCGAAGAAGCTCGGCGAGCTGCGGCGGATCCTTGCTGCGGAAGGAATTTCCGGCCTGGAGGTCATCGGGCTGGCGGACGTGCCCGACTTTCCGGAGGCCCCGGAGACCGCGCCCGATTTCGAGGGCAACGCGGTGGCGAAGGCCCGCGACGCGGTGGCGGCGTGCGGGTTGCCGGCCATCGCCGACGACTCGGGCATCGCGATCGACGCGTTGAACGGGATGCCGGGGGTGCTGTCGGCGCGCTGGTCGGGCGCTCACGGCGACGACGAGGCGAACCTGAACCTGGTGCTGGGGCAGTTGGGCGACGTGCCGGACGAGCGGCGCGGAGCCCAGTTCGTGTGCGCGGCGGCGTTGGTACTGGTTTCCGGCGAGGAGACGGTGGTCCGCGGCGAGTGGCGCGGGACGATGGTCCGTTCGCGGCGGGGGACGAACGGGTTCGGGTACGACCCGATTTTCCAGCCGGATGGGGAGTCGCGGACGTCGGCGGAGATGGAGCCGACGGAGAAGGACGCGGTTTCCCACCGGGGGCGGGCTTTGCGGGCGCTGCTGCCGGCGTTGCGGGAGCTGGCGGAGGGTTAGTCCTGCTCGGTGAACGCGTCGATCAAGCGCTGCACCGTGTTCGTGTCGTCGCTGCCGGCGGTGAGTTCCGTGAACTCGGCGCCCTGGACCGCGATCTCCTTGCTGCGCGGGAACATCGCCTCTTCGTACTGAGCCACAGCCAACTCGACTACTTGTCGCTCGGGCTCCACTTCTCCGCGCCCTCGATGCTGTTCGGCCGACACCGGCGCCGGGATCGCGCCCGAGGACCTGCCGTACGTGTTCGACCGGTTCTGGCGGGCCGACAAGGCCCGGACTCGCGGGACCGGCGGCAGCGGCCTCGGGTTGGCGATCGTCCGGAAGCCCGGCCGGCAGTGATCAGGAAGCCACGCCGAGGTCGCGGATCAGCTTTGCCACGTGCCCGGTCGCGCGGACGTTGTAGAAGGCGTGGGCGATCTTGCCGTCGGCGTCGACGACGAACGTCGAGCGGATGACACCCAGGTACGTCTTGCCGTAGTTCTTCTTCTCGCCGTACGCGCCCCACGCCTCGATGACGGCCTTGTCGGGGTCGCCCAGCATCGGGAAGGTCAGCTTCTCCGTCTCGACGAACTTCGCGAGCTTCGCCTGCTTGTCCGGCGAAATGCCGATCACCTGGTAACCGGCGTCGTTCAGCTCGGCGAGGTTGTCGCGGAAGTCGCAGGCCTGCTTGGTGCAGCCTGGGGTGCTCGCCGCCGGGTAGAAGTACACGACGACGGACTTGCCGCGGAAGTCGCGCAGCGAGACGTCCTTGCCCTCGCTGTCGGGCAGGGTGAAGTCCGGAGCTTCGTCGCCGGGGGAAAGTCGCTCGGTCATGGACCGAGCCTAACCTCAGGCCGGTCCGCAGTAGCTGACCGCGGCGGGTTCGGTCGCGCTCGGCCGGATCTGCAGCCGCAGCTGCGTTGCTTCCTGCGGTACCGCGAAGGCCAGGGTGACGTGCACCGTGCGGCCCGGCAGGACGTCCTTGCCCGCGTCGGTGATGCCGGTGAACCCCTGGGTCGTGTCCACGACCTGCTTGACCGGCGTGCCCGCCGAAGTGGCGGTGACGGTGAGGCCCGAGAGCTTGTACGTCGTCGCGCCGTCGTTCGTCAGTTCGACGTCGAAGGCCGCGCCGCGCGGGCTGCGCGGGTACGCCGACGCGCTGGGCTTGAACGACTCCGGCGAGCCGACCGAGATCGTGACGCCGCTGGCGAACCGGTGGTCAGCGCCGAACTTGAGGTCGTTGCCCGCCTGCGCCGCGCTCGCCCCGGCCTGGCCGCCGCCCGCGCCGAGGGCGGCCGTGCCGTCCTGCGCCGAAGGGACCCCGCACGCCACCGCCAGGGAAAGCAGTCCTGTGGTGAACATGATCTTGCACGTGCGCGCGGGCGCCATCGCGGGTACTCCAGTCGGCGGTTCGGGGTTGCCGTTCGGCATCGGGGCGTGCCGGGCGAACCCGCTCCACTCTGGCCGTGATCGCGCGTGGTTACGAGCAAACACGGGGGGTTGTCGCGCACCTGGTGCCGCGCCGTGGCCAATCCGTGACCGGAGTGGCACGGGTGGTGACAATCACCGCCGACATGCCACTTAAACCGCGAGCGCGAACAGCAGGATGAAGATCGCCACGCCGGCCACCCAGGAGGCCATCAACCAGCCGAAATCGCGGACCGGATCGACCGCGCGGCTTTCCTCGCCGGGTACGTAGACGCCGCGTTCCTCGAACCAGTCGGCCCAGCGGATGAACCAGCTCAACGGGTTGCGCGACGACATGCTTCACCTCCGGGACCGGCTTCCCCGTCACAGTACGGGTACGGCCGTGCTCACCGGAAGTCGCGTGACCGCTCACCGCCCGTGAGACGATGTGCCACGGGCGGGTGAACCCCGGCGTCGCTCGTGTAGATCTTCAGAGGACGCCGTTGCGCTGCAGGATCGACACCGCGCGGACGGTCGCGTAGCCACTCCACTCGAGCTCCGCCGCGGGCGAATAACTCGCGAAATCGACCCGCCAGCCACCGTCGTCGTGCTGCTCGCCGGCGAGCCGCTGCAGCTCTCCGTCGATCACGGCGTCCTTGAACAACGCGCGGGCCGGGCGGTCCGGCAGCGGCGCGAAGTCCAGTGCGCGCAAGGTTTCCCCCGCCGAACCGCCGGCCACCGGAACCAGGCCGTCGGGCGAGACGAACCGCGCCAGCCGGTCCAGCAGCGTCCCCGCCTCGGCGTGGAAGTCGTGGGCCGCGTCCACGAAGCCCACCGCGAACGACAGCGCGATCGCGTGCGGCGCCTCGCTCAGGGCCCGGATTTCGCGGAAGCAGTACTCGGTCGCCGCGGCGAGCCACGGGTGTTCGCGCACCGCCTGGTCGTGGCGGGCGACGCGCAGGGCGACGCCGGCGGCGAACGCCGTGCTCTGCAGCGTGGCCACCGCCGGATCGGCCTGGACCCAGAAGGGCGCGCAGCCCGCCGGGTCCGCCACGGGCAGCGCGAACGGCAGGCCGCCGTCCGGCGTGGAGGCCGAAGCCAGCCAGTCGCAGAGCCGGGCCGCGTGCGGGGTGGTGTCCGGCCCGATCTCTTCGAAGACCTCGAAGGCGTGCAGGGCACCGCCGGGCTGGCTTTCCGGCGCCCGCAGGTCGGGCTCGAGGCCCCAGCCGTAGCCCCCGTCGGGGTTGCGGTAGCCGTCGACGGCCGCCAGCACGGCATCGGCGTTGGTCTCGCCGCTGAGCAGTTCGAAGCGGCGTCGGTCGAGGAGCCGGGCGTGCGTCGCCATGAACGACGCCGCCGCGAGAAGGTTCACAGCCATGCGGTCAGCGTCGCACCGCCGCGGCCGCGGGTCTTGAACGGATCGGACCTCACGGCAGCTGGGGCCCGGCCGGAGCGGCGGCGGCGCGCAGCCGCGCGGCGTCCTGGCCGGGCGGGGCGCCGAACAGGCGGCGGTACTCGCGGTTGAACTGCGACGGGCTGTCGTAGCCGACGAGGTGCCCGACGCCCGCGACGTCGCCCGCGTCGGCCAGCAGCAGCGAGCGGGCTTCCTGCAGGCGGATGCGCTTCTGGAACTGCAGCGGGCTCATCGCCGTGACCGCGCGGAAGTGCCGGTGGAACGCGGACGCGCTCATCCCGCTCAGCTTCGCGAGTTCGTCGACCCGCATCGGCTCGGCGTGGTTCACGCGGATCCACTGGATCGCCCGGCCGACGTGGGCCAGGCCGCTGTCGGCCAGGCCGATCTGCCGGAGGAGGCCGCTGTGCGGGCCGGTCAGCAGCCGCCAGAGGATCTCCCGCTCGATCAGCGGGGCGAGCACGGGCGCGTCGGCGGGGTGGTCGAGCAGCCGCAGCAGCCGGACCGCGGCGTCGAGCAGCTCGGGGCTGGCGTCCCCGGTCGCGATCGGCGACGCCGGCGGGGTGCGCGAAAATCGGCCGGGCGGGGCTTCGAGCAGCAGCGGGGCGATGGCCGCGGGCCGCAGCGTCAGCCCCAGACCCAGTGCGGGCGTCTCCGGCGTCGCGCCGACGAAGTGGCCGGTCACCGGCAGGTCGGTGCTGACCAGCAGGTACTGCCCGGCGCGGTACTCGTGCACCTGCTCGCCGAGCAGCAGGCGCTTGCCGCCCTGGGCCATGACGACCAGGAGCGGCTCGGCCAGCGAGTGGTGCGGCTCGCTGGTGTCCACTTCGGACAGTCGCAGGCCCGGGATCGGCGTGCGCAGGTCGGCGCGCGCGTGGGTGGCGACGAGGTCGCGGAGCTCGGTCAGCACTCGTCAAGGAAAGCACGCCGGTTTGGCACCGGCAATCGAACTCGCGAGGATCGTGCAAGAGTCGGCGACGATCGATCTACCGTTGAGCTGCTGTTATGCGGTCTCCTGAGGTGGTCGATCCGACACCTGAGGAGAATTTCATGCCACTCGACCAGTACGTCACCCTCGGCCGGTCCGGGCTGCGCGTCAGCCCGTTCGCGCTCGGCGCGATGACCTTCGGCGAGGACCCCGGCGGCGCCGGCTGCAGCGTCGAGGAGTCCGAGAAGATCCTCGCGACCTACCTCGACGCCGGCGGGAACTTCGTCGACACGGCCAACTTCTACACGAACGGCCACTCGGAGAAGATCCTCGGCGACTTCTTCGCGGCGCGGCCGGGCCTGCGCTCGCACGTCGTGCTCGCGTCGAAGTTCTTCGGCAACATGCACCCGGGAGACCCCAACGGCGGCGGCGCGGGGCGCGCGTCGATCATCGCCCAGCTCGACGAGTCCCTGCGCCGGCTGCGGACCGACCACCTCGACCTGTACTGGCTGCACAACTGGGACCGCCACACCCCGATCGAGGAGACCATGCGGACCCTCGACGACCTCGTGCGCGCGGGCAAGATCCGCTACATCGGCTTCTCGAACACCCCGGCGTGGGTGACGGCGCAGGCCCAGACGACGGCGTTGCTGCGGGGCTGGACGCCGTTGATCGCGCTGCAGGTGGAGTACTCGCTGCTGGCGCGGACGGTGGAGGGGGAGCTGGCGCCGTTCGCGCTCGACCAGGGCATCGCGCTGACGCCGTGGAGCCCGCTGAAGAACGGCTTCCTGTCCGGCAAGTACCGGCGCGACGCTTCGGTGACGGACTCCGCCCGCGCGGCTTTCGTCGGTGGCCCCGCTCCGGAGGAGTACGTCGTCATCGACGAGGTGGCTTCGATCGCTTCGGCGCTGGAGACGACCTCGGCGGCGGTTGCCCTGGCGTGGCTGCGCGCCCGGCCCGGGACGGTGGTCCCGATCGTCGGCGCCCGGCGGCTGGAGCACCTGACCGGCAACCTCGAGGGTCTCGAAGTGACGCTTTTTCCCGATCAACTGGCGCGCTTGGACGAGGTTTCGGCGCCGACGCTGGACTACCCGGCTCCGATGCACGGCGCCCAGCGCGCGATGCTGCAGTTCGCGGGAACGACGGTCGACGGCGAACCGTCCACTGTGTACCCGCCGTTGCTGCAGAGTGCCGTGCGCTATTGACTTTTGCGGCGGGCGAGGACTTCGTCGAGGCCGCGTCCGGTGGGGATGTCCCGCATGGTGGCCGCGAAACGTGCGCCGGTGGGTGCCCGGATGACATGAACGACTCTTTCATGTCATCCGGCGAGGTGAACGACTCGTTCATGACGTCGGCGAACCCTCACCGCGGAACGTGCGCCGGTAGGTGTCCGGAGGCACTCCGACCGTCCGGTTGAAGTGCCTCCGCAACGTCGTCGCCGTGCCCATGCCGACCGCCGCCGCGATCGCGTCCACCCCCGAGTCCGTTCGCTCCAGGAGCTCCTGCGCCCGGCGGATGCGCTGGACCAGCAGCCACTGCAGCGGTGTCGTGCCCGTCGCCGCGTGGAAGTGGCGGGTCAGGTGGCGGGTGCTCACCTTCGCCTGGCGGGCCAAATCCTCCACCGTCAGCGGCTGGTCGAGCCGGGCCGTGATCCACGGGAGGAGCGCGGACAGGGGGTGGTCGTCGCGGGCGGGGACCGGGGTGGTCACGTACTGGGCCTGGCCGCCCGCTCGGTGCGGGGGCACCACCAGGCGGCGGGCGACCGCGTTGGCCGCCGCCGGGCCGTGGTCGGCGCGGACCAGGTGCAGGCACAGGTCCATCGCCGCCGCCTTGCCCGCCGACGTCAGGACGCTGCCGTTGTCCACGTACAGCACGTCCGGGTCCACCGTGACCCGCGGGAACCGGGCGGCGAGGACGCCCGTGTGCGCCCAGTGCGTCGTCGCGCGCAAGCCGTCCAGCAGGCCCGCCGCGGCCAGCACGAACGCACCCGTGCAGAGGGACGCCACCCGCGCGCCCGCCGCGTGCGCCGCCCGCACCGCCTCGACCAGGTCCGCCGGTGGGTCCGCGTCGACGTCGGCCCAGCCCGGCACGAGCACCGTCCCGGCGCGCGCGAGCCGGTCGAGGCCGTCGTCGGGTTCCAGCAGGAAGCGGCCCACCCGCACCGGGCCCGAGCCGCACACCGCGAAGTCGTACCGAGGGTCGTCGCCGAACACCTCGGACGCGATCGTCAGCTCGAACGACAGCATCCCGTCGGTGGCGGCCAGCGCGACTGCGTGCATGTCCGAAAGTGTACGCATCGCGTCGTTCCGGACACTGTCGCCGCGGCGGAGTCACCGCGAGGATTGCCCCCATGACTTCGGTACTGGTGTACGGCGCCTACGGGCACACAGGACGCTTCGTCGTCGCTGAGCTGCGCAGACGCGGCTTCGAGCCCGTCCTGTCCGGCCGCGACGCGGCCAAGCTGCCGGGCGGCCGGCCGGCCTCGGTCGACGACCCGGCGTCGCTCGATCGTGCGCTCGACGGCGTCGCGGCCGTGCTCAACTGCGCAGGCCCGTTCGCCGCGACGGCCGTCCCGGTGATCGAGGCCGCGGCGCGCGCCGGCGTCCCATACGTGGACGTCGCGGCCGAAATCGAGGCGAACCTCGACACCTTCGCACTCGACGTGGACACCGTCGTGGTGCCCGCGATGGCGTTCTTCGGCGGCCTGGGCGACCTGCTGGCCACGGCGGCCATGGGCGACTGGACGGCGGCCGACGAGATCCACGTCGCCTACGCCCTCAGCGGCTGGCGCCCGACGGCGGGGACCCTCGCCGCCGGTCAGGTGTCCCGCGACCGCCGCGACGGCCGGCGCGTCCGGTTCGCCGACGGCCGGCTCGAGCACCGCGACGACGCCTTGCCGACGCTCGAGTGGGCGTTCCCGGCGCCACTGGGGCCGCAGCCCGTCTTCGGGGAGTTCTCGATGGCCGACGTCGTCACGATCCCGCGTCACCTCCGCGTGCCCAGCGTGACCAGTTACCTGACGGTCAACGCGGCGAAGGACCTCTTCGCGGGCGGCGGGCGCGACTCGGCCGAGAGTTTCGTGGTCGACGTCGTGGTGCGCTCCGGCGGCGAAGAGCGCCGGGCCGTCGCGCGCGGGGAGGACATCTACGCGGTCAGCGCGCCGCTCGCCGTCGAGGCGGTGGCGCGGATCCTGAGTGGACGGACGACGGCGAAGGGCGTCGCGTCGGCGGGGGAGATCTTCGACGCGGCGGACTTCCTGCGGGCGCTGGCCCCGCGGATCTCGGTCGAACTCAGCTGAGCGCGGCGCCGCGGTAGCCGCCGGGGGTCGTCGCGTACTCGCGCCGGAAGGCGAAGGCGAAGGCGAACGGCGACCCGTACCCGACGGCCGAAGCCACCTGAGCGAGGGGCTTGTCGGTGTCGCGGAGCAGTCGCGCCGCCGTCGTCATGCGCCAGCGGGTGAGGTTCAAGCTGGTGCGGGCGGGAATGTTCAGCCCGGTTACGGACGACTTCGAGGGCCTGACGGGCAAGCCACCCCGCACCCTGGCGGCCTACGCCGAGGAAACCTGGCGGCCAACGGACCAAAGGTGACCACGACGGGGGTCCGGGGGCGGAGCCCGCCGGGCGGGGTCTGGGGGTTGCACCCCCAGGAGATACGAAGAAGCGAGGGAGTCCGGCGAAGGCGCGAAGCGCCAAAGCAGGACTCGTGAGCGGATCGTGGGCCCGGAGAGACTCGAACTCTCACTGGCACGGACCTAAACCGTGTGCCTCTGCCAATTGGGCTACGGGCCCCAACCGCTTGGAAGCGTAGCGTGCGGCTTCACTCGTGCGGCGTGGCCCGTGCGGCGGCGGTGGGGCGGTCGACTAGGTTGGGGTCCGGAAGTCCCTGCGGCGAGGAGGACACGTGGCCCGCGATCCCGAGACGATCGAGCGTGAGATCGAGCAGGCCAGGACGGCCCTGGCCGCGACGCTCGACCAGCTGACCGTCAAGGCCGACCCCAAGAAGCTCGCGGACGCGGCGCAGCGCGGGGTACGCGCCAAGCTGGACAACCCGAAGGTCAAGTACCCGCTGATCGGCGGGGGGATCCTCGTGCTCGTCCTGCTGGTGCGCAAGCTGCTCAAGTAGTGCTCAGGCGCGGGCCTGCTCCGCCGTCTTCTCGGCGGCGGCAGGCTCGGGCTTGGCCGCCGGCTTGCTCTCCTCGACCGCCTTCGGGAGCTGCTTGCCCGGCGGCAGCTGCGGCTTCTTCTCGGGAGCGGCGGCGGCCGGTTCCGTCTCGGTGGTCTGCTGCTTCGGCACGCTGCCGGGCGGCGGGACCTCGAGCGGCGGCAGCTTCGGGAGCGTCAGCCGGGCCGTCATGTAAGTCTGGGTGAAGTCCAGCGCGCTGCCGTTGAGCAGGTGCACGACGGTGTTCTTGCCGTCGCCGCCGAGTTCTTCGACCAGCTGGTCGGCCCGGTCGCGCGCGGCGATGATGCCGGGTGCCCGAGCGGTCAGCTCCTTGCCTCGGCCGCTGACCGTGATCGCCCATTCGGCGTCCTCTTGGACGTACGTCGCCGTGATCGCTTCCACCATCTGCCTCACGCCCCTCTCCATGCCTGCACAACCGTGACGCGGTCGCCGCCATTCCATGACGCGGTTGCCGCGCCCCCTCTCGGCCGTGAAGGTCCAGCACACTTTCTACCGTGTCTTCAGTACCGTAGAGCAACTCTGTGTCACACGACACGACAGCACTGAGTAACGACCGAATGGCCCAATGCACGCGCAGGTTACCGTGCACGGCTCCGCAGGCCGCTCCACAGCACGTCCATGGCGTATTCGGTGGCCGTTTCGGGACTCACCTCATCGTGTCGCTCGCACCAGATCGCGAGCCGCTCGCACGCGCCGACCACGAATTCCGCGGCCGCCTCGGCCCGGAGCTCGTCGCCGCTGTCGAAGTAGCCGCTCATCAGCGCGGCGATCAGGTCGGTCTGCTGGCGCCGGGTCTCCTCGACCTCGTCGGCGGCCGGCGTGCCGATCAGTGCCATCTCGTGCCGCAGCAGCGACCACGCCTCGCGCCGCTCCCGGATGAAGACGAAGAAGGCCAGCAGGCCGCGGCGCAGCGCGTCCTCGGCGGTGGCCGCGCCGACGGTCGCCTGTTCGGTGACCTCTCGCAGGACCGATCGCGACTCGCGGATGCAGGCCAGCAGCAGGCCTTCCTTCGAGTTGAAGTACTCGTAGAGCATCGGCTTCGAGACGCCCACCAGTTCGGCGATCTCGTCCATGGACGCCGCCGCGTAGCCGCGCGCCGAAAACACCTGCTCGGCGACCTCGACCATCTGCCGCATCCGCTCGGCCCGGGGCATGCGCTTGCGCTTCGCGGTGGTCACCGGCGACACTCTACCCGTAGTAACCTACTCTGAGTAAGGTAGATCGCAGAGCACAGTGAACCGGGAGGCGCGATGGGCAACCGCACGGAGACCGGGGTCGTCATCGTCGGGACCGGGTTCTCCGGTCTCGGCATGGCGATCCAGCTGCGCAAGGAGGGCCGCGACGACTTCGTCATCCTCGAGAAGGCGCACGACGTCGGCGGCACGTGGCGGGACAACAGCTACCCCGGGTGCGCCTGCGACATCCCTTCGCACATGTACTCGTTCTCCTTCGAGCAGAACCCCGGCTGGTCGCGCGCGTACTCGCCGCAGCCGGAGATCTGGCGGTACATGCGCGAGGTCGCCGACAAGTACGACCTGCGCCGCTTCGTCCGCTTCGGCCAAGAGATGACCGGCGCCCGCTGGGACGCCGACGCGAACCGCTGGCACGTCGCCACGACGGGCGGCGACGAGTTCGTGGCGGGAGCGCTGGTCGCGGGGATCGGGGCGCTGCACCTGCCGCAGATCCCGGAGCTGCCCGGGATCGGGAACTTCGCCGGTCCGGCGTTCCACTCCGCGCGGTGGCGCCACGACGTCGACCTCGCCGGCAAGAAGGTCGCCGTCATCGGCACCGGCGCCAGCGCGGTCCAGTTCGTGCCGGAGATCGCGCCCGAGGTGGCGGAGCTGACGCTGTTCCAGCGCACGCCGCCGTGGATCATGCCGAAGGCCGACCACGAGATGTCCGGCCGCACGCGCGCGCTGTTCAAGGCGTTCCCGCCGGCCCAGCGCGCCTACCGGAACGCCCTGTACTGGCTGCTCGAAGCGCGCGCGATCGGCTTCAACGGCCAGTCGTGGGTGATGAAGCTCGGGCAGCGCCTGGCCAAGCGCAACATCGACCGCGCGATCACCGACCCGGCACTGCGGCGCAAGGTCACCCCGGACTACACGATGGGCTGCAAGCGCGTGCTCATCTCCAACGACTACTACCCGGCGCTGGCCCGGGACAACGTCGACGTCGTCACCGCCGGCGTGCGGGAGGTCCGGGAGCACAGCGTCGTGGACGCGGCGGGTGTCGAGCACGAGGCCGACGTCATCGTCTACGGCACCGGCTTCCACGTCACCGACGCCTTCGACGACCTGGAGATCGTCGGGCGCGACGGGCGCAACCTGGGCAAGGAGTGGGCGACCGAAGGGATGCGGACGCACCTGGGGATCACCGTCGCCGGTTTCCCGAACCTGTTCTTCCTGCTCGGCCCGAACACCGGGCTCGGGCACAACTCCGTCGTGTTCATGATCGAGGCCCAGATCTCCTACGTCGCCGAGGCGCTGCGGCTGGCCCGCGGGAAGTCCATCGAGCCGAAGCCCGAGGTGCAGGAGCGGTTCAACGCCGGCATCCAGCGCAAGCTGGCGAAGGGTATTTGGACGCGTGGCGGCTGCAAGAGCTGGTACCTGGACGCGAAAGGCGTCAACCGGACGATCTGGCCGGGCTTCACCTGGCGGTACTGGCTGGACACGCGCAAGGTGCGGCGCGAGGACTTCCTGGTCGGCTGACCGGTCATGAGGGGCACCTCATGGCTTTTGCGGCCAGGGCCCCGGCAAGGTCGGGTCTGCGCGCCCGCCAGAGCCGTCGCGATGTCATGAACGACCCTTTCCTGTCGTCCAACGTCGTGAACGACCCTTTCATGACGTCCCGTCCGGCGAACGCGACTTTGCCGGGGCCTGGCTTTTGAGACCATGAGGGGCCCTCATGGCGCGGGGATCAGCGGGAGACGTAGCGGCGGAGGCGGCCGATCAGGTCGACGGTCGGCAGCTCGCACAGCTCGGCCATGCGCTCCAGCGCCGGCAGGTCGAGCGCGACCTCGGCGGCCCCGTGCTCACCGGCCTGGCGCAGCCGGTCCTCGGCCCAGCGGCGCAACGGCAGCAGCTCCGCGGAGGCGTCGGCGACGACCTTGCGCAGGTCGACGCGGACGCGGCCGGGCTCGTCGACGAACACCCGGCGGTGCACCTTGGCCAGCAGGTCCTGGGGCAGTTCGTCCATCGCGACGCACAGCTCGACCAGGCGCACCACGGAACACTGTCTGGTGCCCAGTTCGTAGGTGGCCAGCGTCTGCAGCGAAATCTCGCTCTGCAGGTGCTGGTTCAGCTCCTTGCGCGTCCACCCTCGGCTGCGCCTGAGCTTGCGGAGCTCGTCTCCGAGTATCCGCTGATAGTCCTCAGCGTCGATCAGCACATCAATGTCCCCTGCCGTGCTCTCCCGCGGCACCGGTACGGAAGTGACAACTTTCCCGTGCAGGTGCACCCTCACCTTTATGTAAGTGCGCAGGAGCCCGGCCCTTACGCGAATCCGGGCATGTCTTTGATACCGATTGCGCGAGTTAGGCCGATCGGGTTAACGGCAGGTGGCCATGAGTGCAAATTGCACTTTGCAGGCCCCGAAAACGGTGTCAGTGTCCCTGATGGACAGTCGGGATCGAGCCACCCTCAGTTGACGCAGGGGACGCCTTCGGCCGTGATCGGCTTGTCCTCGTCGGCGGGCGGCGGTGCGGCGGCCTGCGACGTCGGGGCCGTGGTCGCGCCGGAACCCGCGCTCGCGCCCGCGTTCGTGCCCTCGTAGTCCGAGCCGAGGAACACCATCACGTGTCCCGTCCGGACGCTTTTGTCCTCCTGGATCGTGGGCGAGCCGCCGAGCGCGTCCGCGACGGCCTGGCCCTTGTCCTTGCCGCCCTTGGGGACCCAGATGACCGTGGTCTTGCGCGCGGTCGCGTTCGCCGTGTCGCCGGAGGTGAAGCCCTTGGCGTCGAGGGTCTTGGCGACGCTCGCGGCCAGGCCGGTCTTGCCGGAGGCGTTGCGGACGTCGACCGTGGTGGCCTTGTTCGCGGGGTCGGCCTGCTCCGCCGGCGGCGCCGCCTGACCCGGCTGCGGCCCGGCGAGGCTCTGGACGAACTGCTTCACCTCGGCCGGGTCGACCTGGATGGCGGTGCCGTCTTCGGGGGTCTTGTACTCGATGTTCTTCACCGGGATGGTGCGGAACTCGAGCTGGCCGCCGGTCAGGCCCTTCATCTGCTGGGCGAACCCGAAGATGTCCCAGTTCTGGTTGAGCACGACCGACTTCTTGATGGCGTCGATCAGGTCGGACAGCTTGCCCGGGTTGGTCAGCGTGCCGGCCGAGAGCACCTTGCGGGCCATGCCGGCCATGAACACCTGCTGGCGGACGACCCGGTCGAGGTCGCCGTTGGGCAGGCCGTGGCGCTGCCGCACGAACTCGAGCGCCTGCACGCCGGAGATCGTGTGCTGCCCCTTGGTGAAGTCGGCGCCGGAGTACTGGTCCTTGACGTTGTTGTTGAGGCAGACGTCGACGCCGCCGATGGCCTTCGTGATGTCGCTGAAGCCGAGCAGGTTGACCGCGGCGTAGTTGTCGATGGTCGACCCGGTGAGCTTCTCGATGGTCTCGATGAGCTCCTTCGCCCCGGCCTGGTTGGCCTTGACGTCGAGCTCCTTCGGATCGGCGACGCCCTGCTTCTGCAGGTCCTTGCGGGCCTGCAGCATCGCGCGGGCGTAAGCGGAGTTGATCTTGTGCTTGCCGTAGCCGGGGATGTCGACGTAGGAGTCGCGCGGCAGCGACATCGCGACGGCCTTGCTGCCGTCGTTCGGGATGTGCACGAAGATCAGCGAGTCGGTGTTGAGCTCGCCGTCGGAGTCGCCGGCGCGCAGCTCGTCGAGCACCTCGCGCGAGAGCGGGTTGCCCTGCGCGTCGGTGCGGCTGTCGAGGCCGACCAGCAGGATGTCGCGGGCGCCGTCGGCGGGCTTGTCGCCTCCGCCGCCGTCGCTGATCACGTTCGCGTAGTTCAGCCCGTTGACCAGGCCCTGCATGGCGGCCCACGCGTACCCGGTCAGGCCCATCACCAGCAGCGAAACGACGGCCAGCGCGATCTTCGCGCCGCGGAAGGAGTTGCGGCGGGCCCGCGGGGCCGGCCGCGGCTGGGGGCGGCGGGCCGGCGACGCGGCGCGGCGCGCGTCCACCGGCTCGCGGCGCGGTGCCGGGCGGCGCGGCGGCGGGGTGCGCCGGCCTGGCTCGTCCTGCCGGGGCCGGGCGGGGCGGCGGTCGCCTTGCCCGTTCCGAGGCGGGTGATCCACGCGGGCGACTCCTCACTGCTTCGATCGGTCGTGCCTGGGAATGGGACGCATGGTGCCTTCCCCGGGTTGCCGTAGCGTTACACATCCCCCCACGAATGTGGCACGCACCACCCAGTTTCCCGCATGGTCACCGGTTTCGCCTGGTCAGGACGTCGCATTCGCCGGTGTGCGGACCGGCAGCAGGGTCCCGGCCGTCGCGAGCAGGGCGAACCCGGCCGTCGCCGCGTGCAGCGTGACGCCGAGGAGCTCGGACGTGCCGCCGCCGTCGGCGAACAGGAGCGAGGGCGCGCAGGCGAGCGCGGTGGTGAGCCAGGTGCCGGTCGCCGCGCCGGCCCCGAGCCGGATCGTGTGCAGCAGGAACACCCCGAGCAGCAGGTGCACCAGGCTCTGGATCGGGTCGAGCCGCAGGCCCAGCAGGTCGGCGTCGGCGGCCACCCCGCCGAAGCGGGTCAGCGCGAAGCCGAACACGCCGAGCGTCGCGTAGCCGATGCCGAACCCGGCCGCGGCCCTGGTCAGCAGCACCGTCCGGCGGCCGGGGAGCTCGGCCGCGCGGGGCCGCCTTCCGTGCTGGCTGTGGCGTTCGAACCACCAGAAGACCAGGGTCGCGGGTACCGCGAGCAGCCCGACCGCGACCAGCGTGCGCGGCCGGACCAGCCAGCTCAGCCCGTCGGCGATCCGGCCGGGGAGGTAGACGACGGCGACCAGCAGCAGCATCCCGGCGAGGAACGCCAGGTAGAGGCTCATCGGCGCGCGCACGACGAACCGGCACGCGGCGGCGACGCGCGGCCGGTCGCCGAGCCTGCCGAGCGGGCCGGCCAGGAGCCCGAGCACGCCGAGCTGGACCAGGCCGAGGAGCAGCACGCCCCACGGCGGCGCCGAGAACGCCGCCGGGGCGCCCGGGCTGCCGAGCAGGACGGGCGGCCCGTCCCGCAGGACGCTCGCCACGGCGAGGCCCGCGACACCGGTCGCGGCGGCCGCGGCGAGCAGCCGTCGTGACGGGCGTACGCCGTCAGCGTGCGCGAAGGCGAGTTGCTGCGCGAGGAGCGCGAGGGCGAACGTCGCCGCGAAGCGGGGCAACGGCGAACCGGTCGCGTCGGCGGCGGCTTCGCCGGCGACGACCAGCGCCAACAGGCCGGCTGCCGCGCTCACCGGGGCGTGGCGGTGCAGGGCCAGCAACGGGGGCGCGCAGACGATGGTCAGCAGGTAGACCCCGAGCAGCCAGAGCGGGTGCAGCGCGATCCGCATGACCGTCGCGGTCGTCCCGGCCGGGATGCCGAGGAGCTCGAGCGCGAGCGGCGTCAAGAGGGCGACGACCGCGAAGATCAACGCGGGGCGCAGCAGCGGGCTGGCGCGTTCGGCGAGGTAGTGGCGGTAGCCGCCGCCGTCGGCCTGTTCGGCGTGCCAGCCGGCCGCGTTGGCGTGGCCACCGGCGAAGAAGATCAGAGGGACGAGCTGGGCGAGCCAGGTCAGCGGCCAGAGGGACGCTTCGGGGGCGCCGGCCCAGTGCGCGAGCGCCGTCACCGACTCACCGACGAGCAGGAGCACGACCCCGCCCGCGCCGAGCAGCGCCCACCGGGTGACCGAGGCGGGGACGGGGGTGGGGGCCGGCAGCCGCGGCTCGCGGCGCGCGCGCAGCCATCCGCGCAGCCGGACCACCAGCAGACAGGCGATCACGAGCACACCGGCGACCATCGGGCCGATCGGGTCGCCGACCGGCGGGCCCCAGCGCTGGTGCCACGAGTTGACGACCAGGCCGGCCGAGTAGAGGGACGCGACGATCCGGCACGTGCCCGCGGAGTCCATCGGGTTGAGGTCGCAGGCGTGGTGCATGTCGTGCGAAAGCTGGTTGTCGAGGGCTTCGCGGACCTCCGGGCCGAGCGGGTGGCCCTTGCGGTCGGCGTAGCGCAGCAGGTCGTAGCCGAGGTCGTGGGACTTGCACGGCACGGCGTAGTCCCACTTCGTGTTGTCGTCGCCCCACGGCGTCGAGCAGCCGCCGTCGACGTGCACGGCGCGGACCGTGCCGTCGCGCGCGGTCATCGCGCCCGGCGTGACGCCGCTGAGCGCGGTGAAGTCCTTCGGCAGCCGCGCGAGCGCGTCGGGGTGCGGGCCCGGGTGGACCAGCGCCTCGACGGCGTTCCGCGCGGCGAGGACGTCGCCGGTGGGCGGGCCCTGGTCCGGCGGCGCGGGCGGGCGCGAGGCGATCAGGCCGAAGGCGAAGACGACCAAGAGGACCAGCAGCAGCCAGCCGGACGTCGACCAGGGTCGGCGGACACGAGACGGCTCGGTCGGGGCTGGCATGGTTCAAGGGTGCCAGCCCCGCCGCGGCGGCGACACGGGGCTAACCCCCGGAACCGGTTCTGCCCGATCGGGTGGCGCGAGGGGCTGCCCCTTCTTACGTTCCGCGGTCGGCCGGCGGTGGCGAGACTGGTCGTGGGGGCGCGGCGGACCAGGAGGGCGTGCGGTGGGCTCGACCGATCCCGGCGGGTGTGCGGTGCCCGTGGAGAACGCGGTTCGCGCGTTGCGCCGGTTGGCGCCGGGCGCCGCTTTGCGCCCGGTTCCTCCCGAGCTTCGCGAGCTGGGGCGGGCGTTGCGCGAGTGCTCGCCCGCGGAGCTGGCCGGCCGATGTCCCGCGGGGGTCGCGCGGGTGGTGCTGGCCGCGCAGCTGCGGGCGCTCGACCGGGCGATGACAGGGTTGTTCGGCTCGGGCTTCCCGGAGGCGGCGCGGCTGGTCCGGGCGGCCCGGTTCAGCGGACGGCGGCGCGGCGAGCTGCTCGCCCGGGTGCGGGCGGAACCGGGACTGCGCGCGGCGGCGCTGGGCTGGGCGGGGGTCGTGGGTGCCCGGCTGCTCGCGGACGAGCTGCGCGGGGTGTCGCCGGCTCCGGCTGCGGAGGACGGACGGCGGGCCGCGGAGCTGGTGGTGGCCGCGTTGCTGCCGCGACCGGAAGCCGGTGGCCGGGAGGTGCTGCCGGGCGGCCCGCGGGGCAGTGGGTTCCTCGACGTCCGTTCGGTGCGCGTGGGTGAACGCGGCTTCCAGGTCGACATCCAGGCTGACCCACCGGTCGAGCTGGTGCGTAGCAGCGGGCGCCTCGCGCTGCGGGCGCTGTGGTGGAACGGCCTCGGCCGCGTGAGCGATGACCTCGGCCACGAGTACCTCGTCCTGGCGAAGGACCCGAACGGCACCGGGACGGTCCGCCACTGGTGTCACCCCCGCCCGGCACCGGGGGCCCGCGTGCTGCGGCTGGAGTCGGCGGGTTACCGCGGCGAGTGCCTGCGGCTGGACGCGGGGTCGGACGCCGGGACGTCCGCCGAGGTGCTGGTGAAGCGGGAGCTCACGGTCCGCTTGAGTGCGTGACCGGGAGTCCGCCGCCGGGGGTGTCCGGGGCGAAACAGACCTGGTCCCGCCCGTTCTCCTTCGCCAAGTACACCGCCGCGTCCGCCGACTGCAGCAACCGGTCCAGCGTGTCCCCGTGGCGCGGGTGGCGGGCCACCCCGATCGAGGTGGTCCGGTCGGCGATCGTGGCCGGATCGCCGCGTTTGTCCGTCGTCACGATATGCAACTTGGCAATCGCAACACGTATGCGCTCGGCCGCGTCCCAGGTCGACTCTTCGTCGATGTCCGGAAGCAGAATGAGGAATTCCTCACCCCCGAAACGGCCGACCAAGTCGCTCGGCCGAGTCACTTCGTCGAGGGTTTGCGCAACCGTCCGGAGCACGTCGTCGCCCGCCGGATGTCCATAGGTGTCGTTAATCCACTTGAAGTGATCGAGATCGACCATCAGCAGCGCCAGTTGATCACCCGATCGAGCGGTGCGTTCCAGTGCGCGCTCGGCCGACTCCGACCAGCCGCGCATGTTGAGAATCCCGGTTTTCGGGTCCGTCCGGACGTCGTTCTGGAGCTGGTCGAGTTCCGCGAGGCGATTGAAGACGACGGTCGCCACGGCCATCACGACGACCATCGGCGGCACGACGGCAAGGAGGATCGCGGTCACCGCACCGAGGCCGATGGTGACCGCTTCGAGAAGGTTGTCGGCCGGGCTGCCCAGTACGTTACGCAAGGTCGGCTCGGACGAGAGCCCGAGCGCCAGTGCGCCGCCGACGTAGAGGATCTGGATGGCTTCGTAGACGACACCGGTGACCACGATCGTGCCCGCCTCGTGCCAGAAGGTGCTCCAGCCGGCCTGCCCGAGCAGGTGCGGCCCGAGCGCCCCGTAGGTGAGGTGGGCGACCGCGCCGGCCAGGCCGTGCGTGATCGACGAGAAGATGAAGTTGTGGGCGGGCCGGCGCGCGATGAACCAGTGCTGCAGCCGAATGAGGAAAACGATGAGCAGGGTCAGCGGAACCGGCAGGATCAATGCCGCGGAAAACGTCCAGACGGCGGTGAGGTCGATCAGCACCTTTTTGGTGCGGTTTCGTCGCCGCTCTTCCTGGCGCTGCGTGAGTTGAATGTGGACGGTGGCCCCGACGGCGAGTATTCCGAAATTGATCCAGTCGCGCCCGCCGGGAATGGCGGAACGGGAGAACGAAATCGCGAGCACGGCGACCGCGACGACCTCGAGCCCGAGCATGAACCCGATCAGCACCGGCGGGCGGCGCCAGAGCGCCCAGTTGCCGGGCAGATACGGATGGTCGCGCCCGGCTGTCCGGGTCGGACCGCCGGCCGGTTCGGCGTGCTCGTTCACCGACGGGCTCGCGGCCGGTCCTCGCGCCCGCCGGGCGGCGCCTGGGCCGGCGGCGGACGGGTCGTCGTCTGGTCCGGGATGCAATTGGTCACCTCCTTTCCAGCCTAGCCGCGGTCTTGAGTAATCTCATCGGTACCTGCCAGAGTGTTGACGCATTCCGTGGTTGGGTATCATCCTTCAGCAACGCCAACCACCGGGTTGTCGGCCGAACTGCCGGGAACTCGGCTCAAACGGTTGTTCATGCTTCCCAAGATGGAGGTGGACCAGTGCGTAACCGTGACGCCTGAGTCGGCCGCGAATTGCTCGCCGTCCCCACCTGAATGTCATTCATGATCTTGCTGTACGGAGAGGTGACGACCGATGTCGAACCGTGACGGCTGAAACCCCGCGCGTATCCGTTCATGACGACCGCGGCTCCGGCCGCCCGCCGGCCGCCCGGCGCCAGGCGAACGCCACCGGGACGGCCACCAGCAGCCCCACCGCCCCGGCGAGCGCGATGGTCGTGCCCGCCGAACCGATCCACTGGGCCACCAGCCCGCCGATGCCGACGCCCACGCCCTGGGCGACCCGCAGCCCCGTCCGGTAGAGCCCGCCGGCACTCCCCCGGATGTCGTTGGGCACCCACGTGATGAACGTGGCCGTCACGGTGATGACATACGCGCCCGTCGCGCCGGCGAGCGCGAGCAGGACCAGCGCGACCGCCAGGCTCGGCCGCAGCGCGAACGCCGCGAGCGCGGCCAGCGGCAGCGCGGCCAGCACCCCCAGCAGCCGGCGGCGGTGCTCCGTCGAGACGAACCGCGAAAGCAGGAACGTCCCGACGACGAAGCCCAGCGGATCGGCCGCCAGCAGCCACCCCACCGCCTGGTCGCCCGCGCCCAGCTGTGCGGCGAGCGGCGCGGCGAGGCCTTCCGGGATCACCGCGATGCCGACCAGCCACGACAGGTAGAGCAGCACGCGGAGCCGTTCGTCGCCGAAAACCTGCCGGACGGCGCCGAACCACGGGGCGCCGCCGTCTCCCGCGGCCGGCCGGCGCAGCACCATCAGCCGCACGACGACCGCGGCGATCAGGAACGTCAGCGCGTCGATCGCCAGCGCCCACGACGTGCCGATGCCGGTCACGAGCAGCCCGCCGGCGGCGAGGCCGGCCAGCATCGCCGTGTTGTTGGTGATCCCGCGCAGGTCCTGGCTCTGCAGGTAGACGTCGTCGTCGGTGAAGATCTCGCGGCCGAGGGCGTTCTGCGCCGCGTTGCCCGGCGCGTTCGCCAGCCGGGCGAAGACGAAGAGGACGAACAGCCAGCCCATCGGCATCCCGGGCAGGGCCATCAGGCCGATCAGCACGGCCTGCGCCAGCGAGCCGCCCACCAGCACCGCGCGCCGCGGGAACCGGTCCGCGAGCTGGGACAACCCGAGCCCGCCGGCGAGCGCGGGCAGGAATGTCAGCGAGTAGACGACGGCCGAGAGCAGCGGCGACCCGGTCCGGTCGAAGATCAGGATGGCCAGCGCGACGATCGTCAGCTGGTCGCCGAGCATCGACTGCGTTTCGGCGAACCACAGCGCGCGGAATTCCCGGTTGGCCAGCACGGCCCGGAGCCGGGGTGTCGCGCGCGTCGTCACCTCTTAACCACCGTCCCCCGATCGTGTGAACATGGACCGTCCGCATTGTGCCCCGCCGGTGACGATCCCGTCCGGGGGAGTCACCGTCTACCCCCGGAGGCACTGACAGTATGCCGCCGACTACACGCCGGTGTCCCCGGAACGCGCGTCACATCCCCCCTTCGGAGCCCGATCGGATTACCCCCGCCGACGAGGGGCCGGGATTGGCCGTGACCGGCGCGCGGGTACCTCCGGACTGATCGAACCGGATTCGCTCGGCGCAGGGCGGCGGCCGCTCGTCGTCGCGGCCGTCCCCACTGGACCGAATGGGCCAAGACTGGATGCAGAGCCGGCCGGGGTGGACGGACCGCGCCGCCGCCGGCGTGCGCAGAGCGGGGAGATGACGATGGACGGGTTGATGCAGGGCAAGGCGGTCGTGGTGACCGGCGCCGGCCGTGGCCTGGGCGAGGCGTTCGCGGTGCACGTCGCGCGCGAGGGCGGGTCGGTGGTCGTCAACGACATCGACGTCGAACTCGCCGAGCGCACGGCGGAGAACATCCGCGCCCACGGCGGCCGCGCCGTGGCCAGCGGGCACAGCGTGGCCGAGGCCGGGGAGGCGCAGGAGATCGTCGACCTCTGCGTGAAGGAGTTCGGCGGGATCGACGGGCTGGTCAACAACGCCGGCCTGAACTACGAGGCGCTGCCCTGGGAGGACGACGCCGAGCAGGCGGCCGAGCTCGTGCAGGTCAACGTCATGGGCGTGGTGAACACCGGCCTGGCCGCGATCAAGGCGATGGTCGGCGCCGGCACCGGCGGCTCGATCGTCAACATCTCGTCCGGTGCGTCGCTCGGGCAGCGCAAGCTCGGCGTGTACGCGGCGAGCAAGGGCGCGGTCGCGTCGCTGACCTACTCCTGGGCGCTCGACCTCGAGGAGGCCGGGATCCGCGTCAACGCCGTCTGCCCGCTCGCGCACACGCGGATGGTGTGGAAGTCCGAACGCTCGCTGCGCGCCTGCCCGCCGGACCGCACGCCGTCGCGGATCGCGCCGGTCGTGCTGTTCCTGCTCGGCGAGGGCTCGCACGGCATCACCGGCCAGATGATCCGGTGCAACGGCCCGCAGCTGCACGTCATGGGCCAGCCGTTCCTCAAGCAGCCGATCCTCGAGCGGCCGGTGTGGGACACCGAGACCGTGCAGAAGGCGTTCGACGAGGTCTTCTCCGCCCACCTGGAGAACTACGGCCTGGAAAAGCGCGTCCCGCCGCGGCTGCGCAAGTGGACGGAGTCGACCTCGCCCCGTACCGCCTGAGGCGGAGCTTTCACGTGAAAGCTCCCACCTGGGGGCGGAGCTTTCACGTGAAAGCTGCGGGTGCGGTCAGGAGCCGGCGGCCGGCTCCGGGTCGCGCGTTGCCGCGTACAGCGCCTCGATGTCGGTCGAGTAGCGGTCGTTGATGACCCGGCGCTTGAGCTTGAGCGTCGGGGTCAGCTCGCCGGACTCGGGCGTCCACGCCTTCGGCAGCACGTGGTAGCGCTTGATCTGCTCGATCCGGGCCAGCCTGCTGTTGGCCGACTCGACCGCGCGTTCCAGCTCGGCCCGCACGGCCGGGTGGTCGGCGAGCTCTGTGAGGTCTTCGGGGGCCGCCTCGATGCCGTTCGCCGCGGCCCAGCCGGGCGCGATCTCGTCGTCGAGCACGAGCAGCGCCGTCACGTACGGCCGGTCATCGCCGATCGCGACCGCCTGGCCGATCAGCGGGTGCTCCTTGAGCAGGCCCTCGACCCGGGTCGGCGCGATGTTCTTGCCGCTCGAGGTGATGATCAGTTCCTTCTTGCGGTCGGTGATCGTCACGAAGCCGTCTTCGTCGATCGTGCCGATGTCGCCGGTGGCGTACCAGCCGTCGGCGTCGGTGGCGTCCTTGATCGTCCCGTCCTCCTGCAGGTAGCCGAGGAAGACGATCGGCCCGCGCACCAGCAGCTCGCCGTCTTCGGCGACCTTCACCTCGACGCCGTCGAGCGGTTTGCCCACCGACCCGGCCCGGAAGCTCGAGCCGGAGTTCGACGTCGCCGCCCCGGTCGTCTCCGACAGGCCCCAGACCTCGCAGATCTCGACGCCGAGGCCGGCCAGGAAGTAGATGATCTCCACCGGCAGGGCGGCCGCGCCGCTGGAGGCGACCAGCACCTTGTCCAGGCCCAGCAGCGCGCGGATCGGGGCGAGCGCGGCCTCGTCGGTCTGCTTGATCTTCTCGGCGAGCTCGGCCGGCACCGGCTGCCCGGCGCTGCGCAGCTTGTAGCCCTGCTGCAGCAGCTCGTTGGCCTGCAGCAACGCGGCCCGCCGGTCCTCCGGCACCCCGCCGAGCATGTTCTTCAGCCCGGCGACCATCTTTTCCCACACGCGCGGGACGCCGAAGAAGCTCTCCGGGTGCACCTGGCCGAGCGCGCCGACGACGCCGGACGGGTCGGCGAGCGTGTGCACGTGCCCGGCCCACACGATCGGCAGGTAGATCGACAGCTCCCGCTCGGCGATGTGCGCGAGCGGCAGGTACGCGATGTTCGACGCGTGCATCGGCGGGTGGTGCAGCTCCGTCACCGCGTACGCCTGGTGGATCGCGTTGCGGTGCGATAGCACGACGCCCTTGGGGTCACCGGTCGTCCCGGAGGTGTAGATCATCGACAACGGGTCGTCCGGCTTGATCTCCGGCCAGGACCGTTCGAACGCGTCGGGGTCCGCGGCAAGCGCTTCCCGGCCCTGCTCCCGCAACGAGGCGAAGGAGAGGAACCGGTCGTCGCCGGCGGGGATCGCGGCTTCGTCCATGACGACGATGTGGCGCAGCGCCGGCAGGTCCCCGAGCACCGGCTGCCAGCGCGCCAGCTCGGACTCGCCGCCGAGCACGACGACCGGGGCCGCGCTGTGCCGCGCGACGTACCGGATCTGGTCCGGGCTGAGCGTGGCGTAGGCGGTGCACGGGATCGCGGACAGGTGCGTCGCGGCGAGGTCGGCGATGATGTGGTCCGGGCAGCCGGGCGCCATGATCAGCAGGCGGTCACCCCGGGTGAGCCCGAGCCCGGCGAGGCCGCGGGACACCTCCGCGATCGCGGTGCGGAACTCCCGCCAGCTGAGCGTCGGCCGGCCTTCGAGGTCGAGCGAGGTGATCGCC
Source organism: Amycolatopsis sp. cmx-4-37 (assembly GCA_049998055.1). Lineage (GTDB taxonomy): Bacteria > Actinomycetota > Actinomycetes > Mycobacteriales > Pseudonocardiaceae > Amycolatopsis. The sequence goes on from JAEBEK010000003.1 coordinate 386,171, forward strand.
GGCAGGTCCGGGTAGTCGACCGCGTTGCGGTGCAGCAGCCGCGGAATCGTCAGGCCTTCGGTCTGCTCGGCGACGGACGGGGTGGTCAACGGTGGCCTCCTCGGTGCGCGGATGGCCACACTGTAGGGGCTCCCGGGCCGGGTGGATAGAGAATCGAGGCCACGTCAAACGCCCCCTTCACGCGCCCTCGCGCGGTCAGCTCCCCACGACCGTCCACAGTGCACACGGGCGCCGGGGTGCGAACCGCGCTTCAATGGAAGGACTACCGGCTCCGGGGGGAAGCGATGACGCGTTCGGCTCGTGCACTGCTCGACGAGATCCAGCAGGAGCTCGCACCGCGCGACGACGACAACCGGCTCGTCCCGCTGATCACCGCCGGCCGCGCGCCGCGCGCGGTGTTCGCCGCGCTCGCCGCGGAGGAGAAGCGGATCACGCTGAGCGACTGGCGGAGCTTCCACGCGCTCGCCGCCCGGGCCGACGAGCCGAACGCGCGCACCTTCTTCGGAGGCCTCGCGCCGGGGGAGCAGCAGGCGAACGGGATGCTCGACGCGTTGCTCCGCGCGACTGGTCCGGACCACGGCGAGGAGCGCCCGCGCGCGGGTTGCCAGGCATACCCCGCGTACGTCGCGTGGCTCGCGCTGAATGGCGAATCATCGGCGACGGCGGCGGGGATCTACGCGAACTTCGCCGCCTTCGGCCGGTACTGCGCGGACGTCGCCGCCGGCATGCGCGAGCACTACGGCTTCGGCGACGACGAGTGCGCGTTCTTCGACTTCTTCGCGGCGGACGTTCCCGAAATTGAAGAACAAGCCCTCGCCGCGATCCAGGCCGGGCTCGACGCGCGCCGGCTCGACGTGCGCGAAGCCCACCTCTACGCCCGGCTCTTCCAGAGCTACGAGCTGCAGTTCTGGAACACCCTCGCCGACGAGTTCGCGGGGTGATCTGGCGGAACCGGTTCCGGGCCGCTCCCGGGCCACTCGACGTGGTCGAACCACCGTGTATGCGGAATGGGGGGAATTCCGGCTCGCCGTCCGGTGAATCCGTGGCGATGGAGTCGAATGCCGCGCAATTTCGCTTTGCCGAGGCCGTGAACTCCGGACGAAGGAGCGAACGGCGGCCGTCGCGGCGGGCTCGTGACCTTTGTCACCGAACCATCCGCGGCTTCTGTACGTAGCGGCTCCGGGCTCGGCGCTTGGGTCGATCGCACCACCGGAGAGCCTGCACCCAAGGGGCGGAACGGAAACAGTGCTGGGACGAACGTCACGACTTTCGGTGGTGGACTTTCCAAGCGCAGGCAGCAAGTGTGGACGGGTCACCGTTCCAAGATCACGTTATCGCCACGGACTTGACGCGCCCTGAAGGGCTGCATACCGTCGTCGCGGGCGAAGCAGACCACGGTGATGTTGATCCGGCTGGTCGGAATCCGGGTGTTGACCGCCTCGGGCGACCCGAAACCATGTACTGCCGGAAGGAAAACGGACCCAGGTGAAGCAGATTTCTCTTCGACGCAACCGGGGATCCTCGATTCGGAAGCGCGTGCTCACGATCGCGCTGATCCCCAGTGTTGCCTTGCTGCTCGTCGGCGTGGCGCTCGCGGGCTACCTCATCTACGACGCGGTCACGGCGCGCGACTACACGACCAAGATCCGGAACTCGGAAGCTCCGGCGATCCCGTTCTTCGCCGCGCTGCAGCAGGAGCGTCAGGCGACGCTGAGCCTGCTCGCCGGCCAGGGCAACCAGCGCGCCGTGCTCGCGGCCGTCCGCCCGAAGGTGGACGCGGCCGCCGCGAAGGAGATCGAGAACCTCAAGGACAACTTCGCCGATTACGACGGGACGCCGCCGAGCGTCCAGAAGAACATCGCGACGTTCTTCGGGCTCTACCAGCAGCTGCCGCAGACCCGCCAGGCGGTCGACGGCGGCCAGGTGCAGATGCTCCAGGCCTTCAGCTTCTACAACAAGATGATCGACCAGTTCACCGACGGTGTCGCCGGGCTGGCGCAGAACGCCCGTGGCGCGCAGAACGCGTTCGACCGGCTGACCGCCATCCCGATGTTCACCGCGGCGGACGCGATGCAGCGCAGTGACGCGCTCGCCGCGGCCGGGCTGGCCGCGGGCGGGCTCGGCAACGACGAGTTCCGCGCCTACGTCGGCCAGGTCGGTGCCTACCACGCGCAGCTCGACGCGTCGGCGCCGAAGATGATCCCCGAGGTCAAGGCGAAGTACGACCAGCTGCTGGCCAGCCAGCCGTGGCAGACGGTGACCCAGGTCGAGACGGCGTTCCTGCGTGGCGACCTGTCGAAGCTGCCGGTGGCGCAGGACCAGTGGCGCACGGCCGCCCGCCAGGTCGGCGACGCTCTGATGGGCATCTTCGTGGCGCAGAGCTCCAACGCGAGCGCCGCCGCGATCGACGACACCGACTCGACGTTCACCGAGTCGCTGGTCGCCGGCGTGATCGCCGTCCTGTTCGCGGTCTTCGTGGTGTTCGTCGCCGTCCGGCTGTCGAACCGGCTCATCGGCCGCCTGCACCGGCTGCGCGAGGACACCCTCGACGCGGCCGAGGTCCGGCTGCCCGAGCTGGTTGCCCGGGTCCGGGCGGGCGAGCCCGTCGACCTCGAAGAGGGCGGGCACTTCCTCGACCACGGCACCGACGAGATCGGCCAGGTCGCCGACGCGTTCAACAAGGCGCAGCAGACCGCCATCGCGGCCGCCATCGACGAGGCGAAGACCAGGGAGGGCACCAAGACGGTGTTCCTCAACATCGCTCACCGCAGCCAGGTCATCGTGCACCGCCAGCTCAAGGTGCTCGACCAGGCCGAGCGCAAGCAGGAGGACCCGGAGCAGCTGGACACCCTGTTCCAGCTCGACCACCTCTCCACCCGCGCCCGCCGCAACGCCGAGAACCTGATCATCCTCGGCGGCGGGCAGCCGGGCCGGCAGTGGCGCAACCCGGTGGGGCTGGCCGAGCTGGTCCGCGGCGCGTCCGCCGAGACCGAGGACTTCGCCCGGGTCAAGACGGCGGCACTGCCGCAGATCGCCATCCGCGGCCCGGTCGTCGGCGACCTCGTGCACCTGCTCGCCGAGCTGATCGACAACGCGACGTCGTTCTCGCCGCCGCAGTCGCGGGTCGAGGTCCGCGGCAACGTGGTCGGCAAGGGCGTCGTGATCGAGGTCGAGGACCAGGGCCTCGGGCTCGAGCCGGACCAGACCGAAGAGATCAACACGATGCTGGCCGACCCGCCGGACTTCGGGATCATGGCCCTGTCCGACGAACCGCGCCTCGGCCTGTTCGTGGTCGCGCGGCTGGCCGCCCGCCACGGCATCCAGGTGCACCTGCGGGAGTCGGCCTACGGCGGCACCCGGGCCATCGTGCTGGTGCGCACCGACCTGCTCGCGCCGCTCACGGAGCTCGAGCCGGAGCAGCCGATCACCCCGCCGAAGCCGGAGCTCGTGCCGAACCCGGTCGACCAGGAGCCGGTGAACGACGAGGTCGCGCCGCTGCGGCGGCCGGTCCGCCGCCCGGCCCGGCACCGGACCGAGCCGCCGATGCCGGTGTCCCAGCCCGAGCCGGCCCCGGCCGCCCCGCAGGTGGCACCGTCGCAGCCGCCGTCCGTGCCGACGCCGATCTCCGTCGGGTCCGTCTCCGAGCCGGTCAGCCAGCCGACGCAGGCGCAGCCGATCGCCCCGGTGCGGCCGCCGTCGCCGCCCGCCCGGACGTCGCGCCCGGCCCGCCCGGCCGCGCAGCAGCCGGTGTGGCCGCCGTCCGAGCCGCGGCCCGCGGTGCCGGAAGGCCGGCCGCAGCAGCCGCGCCGCCCGGAGGCACCCGGCCGCCCGCCGCTGCCGCAACGGCGACGTCAGCAGAGCCTCGTGCCCCAGTTGCGGGAAGATAGGCCCGCACAGGAACGCGAAGAGGTCAGGCTGGACTCGCCGGAAGCCGCCCGCAGCCGGCTGTCCGCTTTCCAACAGGGCACCCGCCGGGCCCGTGACGAAGAACCGGCTGAGAACGACGACAGGTACGGAGAGCGCGAGTAATGGCCAACTCAGGCGTCAGTGAGCTCGACTGGCTGCTGGACGACCTCGTCAAGCGGGTCGCCGGGGCGGACCGCGCGGTGGTCCTGTCCTCCGACGGCCTGCTCATCGGGAGGTCGGGGAACCTCTCCGAAGAGGACGCCGAACACCTTTCGGCGGTCGCCTCGGCGTTCCAGAGCCTGGCGCGCGGGACCGGACGGCACTTCGGCGGCGGCAACGTGCGCCAGACGATGGTCGAGATGGACCACGCGTTCCTGTTCGTGACGGCGGCCGGCCGAGGCGCCTGCCTCGCCCTGCTGGCCCGGGAGGACGCGGACATGGGGCTGGTCGCGTACGAGATGAACCTGATGGTGAAGCGGGTCGGGCAGGTACTCACCTCGGCTCCGCGGACCGGCGCCGGCGTCCTTCCCACGTCGCCATGAGCGGACGGCACGAAGCCTGGTTCGACGACGAGGCCGGCCCGCTGGTCCGGTCGTACGCGGTCACGGGCGGCCGCACCCGGTCGGACACGCTCGGGCTCGACCTCATCACGCTCGTGGTCGCGCTGCGCACGGCGCACGAAGCGGGCATGCTCGAACCGGAGTACGCGCGCATCATCGCGCTGTGCCAGCGGCCGGTCTCGGTGGCCGAGGTGGCCGCGCGCGTCGACCTGCCGCTGCCCGTGGTCAAGGTGATGCTCAGCGACCTGATCGAGCAGAACCTGGTGCTGTTCCGTACCGCGGCACCGGCCCAGGAATCCCCCAACCGACACGTATTGCAGGCGGTCCTTGATGGCATCCGGAAACTCTGACCCCCGGCGGAACCTGACCGCGACCGCGGTCAAGGTACTCATCGCCGGCGGGTTCGGGGTCGGCAAGACCACGATGGTCGGCTCGGTGAGCGAAGTGCCGCCGTTGCGCACCGAAGAGGTCATCACGACCGCGTCCGAAGGGGTCGACGACCTCTCGGGGATCGAGCAGAAGACCACCACGACGGTCGCGCTCGACTTCGGCCGCATCACGATCAACCCGGACCTGATCCTGTACCTGTTCGGCACGCCGGGGCAGGACCGGTTCTGGTTCATGTGGGACGAGCTGGCCGAGGGCGCGCTCGGCGCCGTCGTACTGGCCGACACCCGCCGGCTGGACAGCTGCTTCGCGGCGGTCGACTTCTTCGAGCGCCGCAACCTGCCGTTCGTCGTCGGCGTGAACTGCTTCGACGGCGCGTACCGCTACGGCACCGAGGAGGTCCGGCAGGCGCTCGACGTCGGCATGGACGTCCCGCTGCTGCTGTGCGACGCCCGCGAGCGCGAGTCGACCAAGCAGGTGCTGACCAGCCTGATGGAACACGTGATGGCGCGGTCCGACCTCGCGGCCGCTCAGGGCGGCTACTGACTCCACGCGAAAGCCTCTGAAGGCCACCATCAGGGCATCTAGTGCCCTCATGGTGGCCTTCAGGGGCTTTCGGGGTGCTTCAGCGGCGGCGCTTGATGAGCGTGTCGACGGCGAAGCGGCCCGGGCCGATCGCGGCGAACAGCAGGAAGATCCACGCGTAGACCGCGGCGGGCTCACCCATGTTCTGCAGCGGCAGCAGGCCCATCGGGGCGTGCACGGTGAAGTAGGCGTAGGCCATCACGCCCGACAGCAGGATGGCGGCCGGCCTGCTGGCGAGCCCGACGAGGAGCAACAGGGCCCCCACGAGTTCGAAGAGGCTGCCCCACCAGCCGGGGAACGAGCCGAACGGGACGCCGCCGCCCTGGCCGTCGACGCCACCGAAGAAGCCGAATCCCTGCAAGCCGTGGAAGCCGAACAGGAACGAGATCACGATCCGGCTGGCGCCGGTGACCAGGCCGGTGACCGGGCTCTTGGTCTCGGTGCGGGCGGCGGCGGTCTGGGTCTTGGGGGCGATCGTGGTGGTCATCGCGGGGTTCCTTCCCTGGGTTCTTCCTTGCCTTCTGCCTACGCGTCGAGTGGGTTCTCCCCGGATCGACAACCCCGCGAAAAAATCTTGGCCGGGTTTCGGCAGACTGGGTCGATGGCGGGCAAACGCAGTGCCGGGCTCCTGCTCCACCGCGGGCGGGGCGAGGACGTCGAAGTGCTGCTCGGGCACATGGGCGGGCCGTTCTGGGCGAAGAAGGACGCGGCGGCGTGGTCGCTGCCGAAGGGCGAGCTGGACCCGGACGAGCCGCCGGAGCACGCGGCCCGGCGCGAGTTCGAGGAGGAGCTGGGCCTGCCCGCGCCCGCCGGCGAGTACGTCCCGCTCGGCGAGGTGAAGCAGTCGGGCAAGACCGTCACGGCGTGGGCGGTCGAGGCCGACCTCGACCCGGCTTCGGTGGTGCCGGGGACGTTCTCCATGGAGTGGCCGCCGCGCTCGGGCCGGCAGCAGGAGTTTCCGGAGATGGACCGGGTCGAGTGGTTTTCGCTCGACGTCGCGCGCGAGAAGCTGGTCAAGGGCCAGCTGCCGTTCCTGGACCGGCTGCTGGCGCTGGTCAGCGGCTGAGCAGCGCCTCGAGCGGTTTGGCGGTGAACGACGGCAGCACGACGTCGGCCTGGCCGAAGTCGAGGCTCTCGGTGATGGCGTTCGGCACGGCGACGCAGGTCAGCCCGGCCGCCTTGGCGGAGGTGACGCCGTGGGGCGTGTCCTCGAAGGCGATGGTCTCCTGGGGCCGGGCGCCCAAGGCGTCCAGCGCGGCGAGGTAGAGGTCGGGGTCCGGCTTGGCCTTGTGGAGGTCGCCGGTGAGGACGGCGTCGAAGTAGCCGTCGATGCCGAGCCGTTCGAGGTGCGGGTTCACCCAGGCCCCGGACGAGCTGGAGGCGACGGCCAGCTTGAGGCCGTTCTTCCGCGCGTCTTCGAGGTAGCTTCGGACGCCCTCGCGCGGGCCGAGCGTTTCGAGGAGTTTCAGCACCCGGGCCCGGGTGACCGGCCGCAGCGCTTCGGGGTCGATGCCGGGGACGTGCTCGGCGAGCAGAGCGAACATGGCGGGCGTGGTGTGCTGCGTGCCGATGACGGCGTACCAGGCTGCCATCGGCAGCTCGACCCCGTGGTCGCGGAACACCTCCCGCCACGACTGCAGGACGGCGGACTCGGTGTCGGCGAGGGTGCCGTCGAAGTCGAAGACCAGGGCGCGGGTGGGCACGCCTGCACCTTGCCCGGTCGGTGATCGACCGGGCAAGGGGGTGTGACGAGGGCGGCTAGCCCAGGTAGAAGTCCGCCAGCACCGGCGCGAGCGCCGCCGCCTTCACGAGGTGCGTCTGGCCCGGGAGCGTCCGGTACTCCGCCGACGGCAGCACCTTCGCCAGCGATGCCACGCCGTTGCGCATCCAGGCCGGGCTCTTGCCGCCGTCCACCGCCAGCGTCGGCACCTTCACCTCCGGCCAGGCCGCCGGCAATGGCCTCCCGGACTGGTGCTCGACGACGAAAGCCGTGTCGTACGGGAGGGTGTGGGCCACTCGCTTGAGCTTCGCCCAGAACGGCATGATCCGCATCATCGCCACCATCGCGCCGCTCAGCCCGACGCCCTCGGTCATGAACATCTTGACCGCCTGGCCGCGTTTCCCGTCGCTCAAAGCCGCGTCGAGCCGGGCCGGGTAGTCGGCCGGGACGCGCGCGCGGGTGTCGTCGACGACGAACGGCGGCTCGTACAGCGCCAGCTTCGTCACCGGCAGGCCGCGCGCCGCTTCCAGCGCGAGCGCGGCGCCGGAGGAGATGCCGAACAGGAACGCCTCCCCGCCCGCCTCCTTGACGAGCGCGGCGATGTCCTCGACCTCGCGCTCGACCGCGTAGGGCCCGGTGTCGGTGCTCTCGCCCCGGCCGCGGCGGTCATAGGTGTAGACGGTGAAGCGCGCGGCCAGCTCCTTCGCGATCCCGTCGTTGGGGGACGAGCCGCGGTAGCACAGCGCGCCGTCGACGAGGACGAGCGCGGGGCCGGATCCGGCGCGGGTGTAGGCGATCTCGGTGCCGTCGGCGGCAGAAATCACGGTGCTCATCGGGACTCTCCTCGCGGCATCGGGCGGATCAGGTGGACGGACGTGGTGGCGAGCCAGACCCAGGCGATCGTCACGGCCGCCCAGAAACCGAGGATGACCGCCGGGCTCGTCGATCCGGACGCTACGCCCGCGAAGCCGGCCAGGAACAGCGATCCGCTGAGCCGCGAGTACCACGCCCGGGCGGGCGTGAGGTGCGAGCCGATCGCGAAGCAGGCCGCGACCAGCGCGGCGAACCCGACGCCGCCGGCGACGAAGTGCAGCGTCCCGTGCCAGCTGATCGACGCCGGCGGGCCGGCGGGCGTACCGGCCGGGAAGCCGTCCTGCGGGTCGGCGCGGAAGACGCCCGCGCAGAGCAGGCTCACGCCGTAGACGGTCAGGAGTCTCGGCCCCCACCGGCCGGGCAGGACGCGCCGGATCCCGGCCGCGGCCGCGATCGTCAGCAGGCCGGTGACCAGGAAGTTCGTGATCTGGAGGAAGCCGAGCGAGCCGTTCGACAGGACGCTCGCGGGGTGCCGGGTGAAGTCGAAGCCGGCGCGGGTCAGGCCCTGGACGACGCCGGTGACGACGAAGACGGGGCCGGCGAGAAACCCGCAGGTCAGCAGGCGGCGGGTGGTGGTCGACGGGGCGAGGGACTGAGGGCGGATCGCGGTGGTGGTCATGCGGGACAGCGTGGCATCCGATGATCGAAACTGTCAAGACAAAAAAAGTTGTCGGATGCGCACGAGCGCCCCAAGGTGGCCTTGGTTGCGTCTCACGCACCGAAGGGCCCCTTGGGTGCGTTGAGCGCACCGAAGGCCACATTGGGACGCTGTGGGTCAGGCCGAGCGCAAGGTGAGGAGCGTGATCTCGCTGGGCGCGAAGACCCGGAACGGCGGACCCCAGAACCCGGTGCCCCGGCTGTTGTACAGCTGGGTCGGGCCGTGCCGGGTCAGGCCCGACAGCGTCGGCTGGTCGAGCCGCACCAGCAGGTGGAACGGCCAGATCTGGCCGCCGTGCGTGTGCCCCGAGATCTGCAGGTCGACGTCGGCTTCGCGCGCCTGGCGCACCTGCTTCGGCTGGTGCGCCAGCAGCACCACCGGCACGTCGGCGGGCCGGTCGGCGAGCGCGCGGGCCAGGTCGGGGCCGTGGCCGGGCAGGCCGGACGACGCTCCGGTCGGGTCGTCGATGCCGGCGAACAGGATGCGGTCGCCGTCGCGTTCCAGGAGCGTCGAGCAGTTGTGGAGGGTGTCCCAGCCGAGCCCGGCCATGTGGTCGAGCCACGCCTGGGCCTCGCCGAAGTACTCGTGGTTGCCGGTGATGTAGAACCGGCCGAGCGCGGCTTGGACGCCGCCGAGCGGGTCGACCTGCTTGCGGCGCTTCGCCACCGCGCCGTCGGCGAGGTCGCCGGCGTGGCAGACGACGTCCGCGTCGAGGGCGTTGACCGCCGCGACGACCTTCTCCGACCACCTCGTCCGGTCGATCGGGCCGAAGTGGGTGTCGGTCAGGACGGCGACGCGCAGCCCGTCGAGCCCCGGGCCGAGCCGCGGGATGACGACGTCGGTCGCCTTCACCGGCGGCACCCGCATCGCGACGCGGTTGCCGTGCACGAGCAGGCCGGCCGCGATCACGACGGTCACGCCCGCGACGATCCGCGACCGCGCCGGGTCGTCGACGCCGAGCAGCGCGACCCGCAGCACCAGGCTCAGGACGCACCAGCTGAACAGCACCCAGATCACCGCGAGCAGGGAGTCGCCGAGGCGCGCGGCGGCGTCGCTCTGGCGCTTGGAGTGGCCGCGGAACATCGCGACCGGCATCGTGACCAGACCGGCCGTCAGCACGGCGGTGCCCGCGATCGTGCCCGCCAGGCCCCACTCGGGTGCGAGGACGAGCGTCCACCACGGCACGCCGAACAGCAGGAGCATGGCCAGGATCGGCACGACGACGAGTTGCCCTCTCATCGAACCAGATTACAGCCCGTCGGGCTGTTAGCGTTTTCGCTACCCTGGGGAGCGGAGGAAGGGGGCGACCGCGTGAACACGCTGCTGGAGCTGGCGTTCCCCGTCGTGAGCAGCCCGACGGCGCTGGTCGCCTTCGCCTCCCTCGCCGCCGCGAGCCTCCTGATCGTCCTGCTGGTCGGCAGCACGCACGGCAGCGAAGTCGCCCTGTGGTCGGTGCCGGTGCGCAGCCGCGTCGCCGCCCTGCGCCGCCGGGCCCGGCGCGCCGAGTCGATCCGCCTGCGCGACCCGGGCGCCCCGGGACGCAGCAGGCCACGAGCACCCGGTTCCCGCAGCACGGCTGCGTAGGAACCTCTTCAGCGCAGCCATTCCGCGTACCCACACCCCTTCCACTCTTGCGGAGTGCTGCCCATGTTCGGCTTTCTCGACGTGCCCGTCGAAGGCGCGTACCACCTGATCCACGCGTTCACCGGCCCGCTGTCCACGGCGCTGGCCATCGTCGCGTTCACCCTCGGCGTGCGGCTGCTGCTGCACCCCCTCGCCCGGTCGGCGGCCCGCGGCGAACGGACCCGGGCCGCCCTGATGCCGGAAATCCAGGCCCTGCAGGCCAAGCACGGCCGTGACCGGGAACGGCTGGCCGCGGAGATGACGAAGCTGCAGCAGGAGTCCGGGGCCTCGCTGTTCGCCGGCTGCCTGCCGTTGCTGCTGCAACTGCCGTTCTTCATGGTCATGTACCGGCTCTTCACGACGCCCACGGTCGGCGGTGAACCCAACTCGCTGCTCGGCTCGACGCTGTTCGGGACGCCGCTGGGCGCGCACGGCCTGGCCGGCAGCCCGCTCGTGTTCGTGATCGCGGCCGGGCTGGCGGTCGTCGCGTGGTTCTCGATCCGCTGGCAGGACCGTCACCGCGACGCGACCGCGCAGGTCCCGGGCGGCAAGCTGCTGCGGTTCCTGCCCTACGGCACGGTGCTCGCGACGCTGGTCGTGCCGCAGGCCGCCGGGATCTACCTGCTCACGACCACGGCGTGGACCGCGGCGGAACGGGCGCTGCTACGACGCGGCTCGTGAGCGCCGCCAGTCCTCGACGGCTTCCTCGACGTCCACCAGCGCCACGGTGAGCGGCGGGCCGGTGTGGTGGTTGAGGTAGGCCTGGCGGATCCGCTCGTTGAGGTCCGCGACGACCTCCCGCACCCGCCCCTCGGCCCGCTCCCCGGCGAGCCGATCCGGCAGGTCCTGGACTTCGCGCTTGAGGGCGAGCGCCGGCGGCAGCAACGCCTTCGTGTCGTGGCCGCCGGCCTTCACCTGGCGCAGCACCCAGTCGGTCGCCGCGTCGTTGCCGGTGGGCTTCGGCAGGGGTTTCCCGGTGCCGGGCAGGTCGTCGAACTCGCCGCGGTCGCGGGCCTCGCCGATCTGCCGGTCGACCCACCAGCGGAAGGAGACCTTGGGCGGTTTGCGTCCGGTCATGCTTCCAGAATGCCAGGTCGGACGGCCGGCCCGGGTAAGATCTCCGGCGGAGGAGCGAGGGGAGCGCATGACCGCCGAACGCACTGGCGCCGAAGACGTGGACCGGACGCTCGCGCTGCTCTGGCGCGCCCGCGGTGGCGCCGCGGAGCCGGCCCGGGGCCGCCGCCCGACGCTGACGATCGAGCGGATCGTCGCCGCCGCGATCGCGGTCGCGGACGCCGACGGGCTGGCCGCCGCGTCGATGCACCGCGTCGCCAAGGAGCTCGGCGCCGGCACGATGACGCTCTACACCTACGTGCCCGGCAAGGCCGAGCTGGTCGACCTGATGGTCGACGACGTGCTCGTCGAGCGGCGGCTGCCCGGGCCGGGCGAGACGCGCCCGGCGGACTGGCGCGAGCAGGTGGCGCTCTACGCCGAGCGGACGCGCGGCGCGTACCGCAAGCACCCGTGGCTGTGCGAGGTTTCGCGGGTCCGGCCCCCGCTCGGGCCCGGTCAGCTGGCCGGCCAGGAGTACCTGCTGTCCATCATGGACGGTCTGGGACTGCCGCCGCGGCAGGCGGTGGCGGCGGCCAACGGGATCGGCACGTACGTCGACGCGAACGCGGCGCTCGGCGCGGAGAACACCCGTCTCGAGCGCAGCACCGGGCAGTCGACCGAGGCCTGGTGGCACCAGCGGTCGACGTTCTGGGAGAACTACTTCGTGGTCGACGCGCACCCGGCGATGAACCGGATCTGGCTCGGCGGCGGCTTCGACGAGAGCGCGAAGGCGCAAGGCGACACGGCGTACGAGTTCGGCCTGGACCGCATGCTCGACGGCATCCAGGCGCTGCTCGGCTAGCGGCGGCTGCGCCACCTCGACCGGCGGCGTTCCTGCCGGGGCACCGACGGTTCCGGTGCGGTACCCCCGCGCAGGACGTCCCGGCAGTCGGGGTCGAACCGGCCGGGCGCCTCGATCATCGGCGCCGCGAGCACCACGTGCCCGCACACCGCGCGGAACCGCCCGTCGCGGCGGCCCGCCGCGAACTCGTCCTCGGTGACGGCATGGGTGTAGCCGTCGGTGTCGCAGCGGATGTGCACCAGGAACGGCTCCACCCGGCTCATCCCGTCGTGCTGGTCGAGGTGGTTTCGGTGGGCGTGCTCGCCGAGTCGGCCGCGGTGGTCGAGGTGGTGGGCGGCGGGGTGGTGCTCGTGGTTTCCGGCGGCGGCGTGGTGGACGAGGCCGGCGGAGTGGTCGTCGGATCCGTGGACGGGGTGCCCGGTGTGGTGGCCGGGGTGGACGACGACGGCGACGTGCTGCTGGTCGGCGCCGTCGAGGAGCCCGGCAGCGAGCCCGGCGGCTGGGCGGTCACCGGGGGCGCCGGCGGGGCGGGCGCGCCGACCGGGCCGCCCGCGGCCGCGGCGTCCGGGGCGTCGGGCGCGCCGATCGGCACCTCGCTGTCCGGCAGCTGGGCCACGCCGCCGCGGTAGGCCGAGGCCCACGCGAGCACGGTGTCCACATAGGACTGGGAGTTGTTGTAGCGGCGCACGGCCAGGCGCTGCCCCGCGTCGGTCGAGAGGTCCAGTCCACCCGAGCACAGGTAGCGCGCGGTGGCCAGGGCCTCGTCGTAGATGTTGTTCGGGTTCGAGATGCCGTCGCCGTTGCCGTCCGAGGCGTAGCCCTTCCACGTGGCCGGGATGAACTGCGTCGGGCCGACCGCGCGGTCCCAAAGGGCGTCGCCGTCGTACTTGCCGCCGTCGGTGTCCGGGATCGCGGCGAACGCGCCGGCGCCGTTGAGCACCGGGCCGAGGATCGGCTCGAGGGTGTCGCCGTTGGCGTTGACGTACCCGCCGCGCGCGTGGTTCGACTCGATCCGGCCGATGCTCGCGATCAGCGCCCAGTCGAGGTGGCAGTTCGGCTGTTCCTTCGCGAGGATCTCGGCCGCGTTCCGGTACGCCTTGAGCATGCTCGCCGGGATGCCGAGCGGCCCGGAGATGCCCGCCGAGCCGGCGTGCCCGCCGGGCACGACCAGCGGCGTGGGCAGCGGCGGCTGCGGGAGGCTGCCGTCGACGGCGATCGGCGGCATGACGATGTTCGGCTGCTGCAGCGGAGCGGCCTGGTCGGGCAGCGCGTCCCCGGCGCCGGCGATGACGACCGGCGTGGGCAGGCCGGTGGTCAGCGTGGGCAGCACGACGAGCGCGCCGCCGGCGAGCGCGACCGCGGTGCGGCGGACCCCGCGCGTGCCCTTGCGACGTGGCCGGTGCTTCGGCATGGTCGTCCCCGCTTCCCTCGATCTCTCGCTGATCGCCTCACCCGATCGGCCCCACCCACCGGTACTGACCGGTAGGAGCAAGCTATCCGATGGAACCGAACTTTGGCGAATGGCACAGCAAAATCGGGGCTGCGAAGAGAAGTTCGTCCTGATGGCACAAAACCTTCGTAGGGAATCTGTCACATTCACCAGGACTTAACGGGTTGCTGAGGAGAGTTTCGAGGGTCCGGGTGACGCAGCCCCCGGTGCTATCGCGATCTCGGAAACAGCCGGTTCGCGAAGGGATTGCTCCGCGCTCGCCGTGCGAGGCGGAATGTCGGCGTTCGAAGCAAAGCAGCCGGCCTCGCCGCAGGCCGAAGACTCTGGGTGAACGAGCCTTTACAGGACCCTGAACCATTCCTATGATCGGCCGACCGGACGCAGTGCCCGCGTCCGGTCGGCCCAGGTGGAGGGTTTGATGGCACGCAGGGCTTCGCGCAGCGAGTCGGTCACGGTCGCCGAGCTGCTGGTCCGGTCCGCCGCGGCGCACGACCGCCACGGCACGGCGGATCCGCAGGCGCGGCACCGCGAGAAACCGCAGGCTCTGCGCTCGCCGGCCCGGCTGCGGGTGTTCTCCGTGGTCGCCGGCGCGCTGGCGCTGACCGGCGGGGTCGCCACGGCGGTCTCGATGCCGGTCGAGCGGGGCGCGGGCGCGTCGTGGCCACCGGCCGGGCTCGAACCCCCGGCGGTGGCGCTGGTGCCGTTCGCGGCGGACGTCGTGGCGCCGCCCGCGAAGCCGGCTCCGGAATCCGTAGCGCCGTCCAGTGAGCCGGGCGAAATCGTCCCGGGTGTCGCGAAGACCACGCCGGATTCCGGACTCACGCCCGCTCATCGCGGCAAGCTCGCGAAAGCGGTCAAGGTCGTCGGCAAGGGTGTCGGCAAGACGGCCGCGAAGGTGAAGCCGAAGCAGGCGGCGCCGGTGCGGCACGAAATCCCGGACGTCCCGATCTGGTCGCGCGGCCGTCACGGTGGTTCTCCCGACTGGCAGTCGATGTCCGGTGGCCGCCGCCCGGCGGATGGTCACCACTGCGGCGGTGGTGGACGCCACCGCCGGTGACGCCCGGAGCCGAGCAGCGGTGGTAGCCGGCGAACAGGTTTCCCCAGGCCGGACGGTCTTCCGCGGTGAGGCGCCCCGAGGGTGGTCATGCGCTGAGGCCGACGCGCCGGGTGGCCGGTTCGCGGGCACATCGGACACAACTGGCCAGTAAGGTGACGAACCCGAATCAGATTCATAGAATCAGCACCCATCAGGCAGTCCCGATCCCGCGGAGGTTCCCGATGGCGCGCACGGCACACCGTGCCAGTGGCAAGCCCGTCACGGTTTCGGAGCTGATGCTCCGGCCGGACGTCCACGGCAGACGCCGGCCCGAGGACCTCGAGGTGCTCGAGCTCGCCTACCGGATGCGCCGCCGGGTCGGCCCCGAGCCGATCGCCGCCCGGACGCCGCGTTCGCGTGCGCTGGCCGTGGTCACCGGCCTCTGGCGGCGCAAACCCCGGTAGACATCGTGCTTTGACCGGCTCGCTGCCTGATCAGGCCGCCGACCCGTTTCTTGCAGGCCACCCTCACCGAGGGTGGCCTTTTTCGTGCCCGCCGCCGCCGGCTCGCTGCCTCGCCCCTGCACGCGCGTGCGCACTCACTGCGTGATTCTGCTCGTTACGGCGATTGACGCTGCACAAAACTGCACCTACCGTGACAGTTGTTGCGCACGACGGCACGGACGGGGAGTTCATGAACGGGACCTTCATGGCGGCGGAGGTCGCCAGCCAGCCCGGCTGCTGGCGTGAAGCGGGTGCGTTCGCCGCCGCGAACAGCGGGCGGCTGCCCGCCCCCGGCGCCCGGGTGGCGATCGTCGGCTGCGGCACGTCGTGGTTCGTCGGCCAGGCCTACGCCGTGCTGCGGGAAACCGCCGGGCTCGGGGAGACCGACGCCTTCGCCGCGTCCGAATTCCCGGCCGGCCGCGCCTACGACCACGTGCTCGCGCTGAGCCGCTCGGGCACCACCACCGAGGTGCACACCCTGCTCGCGAAGCTGCGCGGCCGCACGAAGACCACCGCGATCACCGGCGTGCCCGGCGCGATCGGGGGCGCCGCCGACACCGTCGTCGACCTGTCCGCGGTGGACGAACGCTCGGTCGTGCAGACCCGGTTCGCCACCACGGCGCTCGCGATGCTGCGCGCGCACCTCGGCGAGGACCTGACCGGCGTCGTCGCGCAGGCCGAACGCGTGCTGGCCGAACCGCTGCCTCGCGAGCTCACCGGTGCCGGGCAGTTCAGCTTCCTCGGCACCGGCTGGTCGGTCGGGATCGCGCACGAGGCCGCCCTCAAGTTCCGCGAGGCGTGCCTGCTGTGGAGCGAGTCCTACCCCGCGTGGGACTACCGGCACGGCCCGATCAGCATCAGCGAGCCGGGCCGGGTGACCTGGATGTTCGGCCGCGCGCCCGACGGTCTCGCCGACGACGTCCGCCGCGCGGGCGGCACCTTCGTCGAAAGCGGCCTCGACCCGCTCGCCGACCTCGTCCGCGCCCAGCTCGTGGCCGGGGAAATCGCCCGGCGCAAGGGTCTGGATCCGGACAACCCGCGCGGCCTCACCCGATCCGTCGTCCTCGCGTGATCGTCACCGTGACGCCGAACGCCGCGCTCGACGTCACCTACACCGTGGACAGCCTGGTGCCGGACGCCGTGCACCGGGCGCGCGACGTCCGCCACCGCGCGGGCGGCAAGGGCGTGAACGTCGCCCGCGTGCTGCACGTGCTCGGCGCCGACGTCCGCGTCGTCGCCACGGTGGGCGGCGCTACGGGGGCCGCCTTCGCGGCCGACCTCGGCGCGGCCGGGCTGCCCGCGGACCTCGTGCCGATCGCGGGCGAGACGCGCCGGACGACCACCATTTTGTCCACAGTGGACGGCTCGGTCACCCTCCTCAACGAACCGGGACCCGAGCTGAGCGCGGCCGAATGGGCGCTGCTGGCCGAGCGGGTCCGGCGCCGCGCGCCCGAGGTGCTGGTCTGCTCCGGCAGCCTGCCGCCGGGTGCGCCGCCGGACGCCTACGCGCGGCTGCTCGCCGGCACGACGTCCGTCTTGGACACCTCGGGCCCGGCGCTGCCGGCCGGGCTGGCCGGACGGCCGACCGTGGTCAAGCCCAACCTCGAAGAACTTCGCGAGGTCACCGGCCTGGACGACCCGGTCGTGGCCGCGCGAGAGCTGCGCGAAGCCGGGGCCGGTGCCGTCGTCGTTTCGCTCGGCGCCGACGGCCTGCTCGCGGTCACGGCCGCGGGCACCTGGCGCGCGACGCCGTCGAGGGTGCTCACGGGCAACAGCACCGGGGCGGGTGACGCCGTGGTCGCGGCGCTCGCCCTCGGGCTCTGCCACCGCGAGCCGTGGCCGGAAGTCCTGCGCCGAGCTGTCGCGCTGTCCGGCGCGGCCGTGCTCGGGCCGCTCGCCGGCGACGTCGACCTCGCGCACTACCACCGGGAGCTGGCCGCGGTGCGCGTCCGGCCGGAAGGGAAGTCCTGATGCCGCTGGTCACCGCCGGGGAGATCGTCGCGGAGGCCGTGTCGGCCCGGCGGGGCTGCGGCGCGTTCAACGCGATCCAGCTGGAGCACATCACGGCGATCGTCGAGGGCGCGGCCCGGGCGGAGGCGCCGGTGATCGTGCAGCTCAGCCAGAACGCCGTGCGCTACCACGGCGCGCTGGCCCCGATCGGCGGCGCCGCGCTGGCCGCGGCCCGCGCGGCCGAGGCGCGCGTCGCCGTGCACCTCGACCACGCCGAATCCCGCGAGCTGGTGCGCGAAGCCGTCGCGCTCGGGTTCGGCTCGGTCATGTTCGACGCGTCCGACCTGGACTACGCGGACAACGTGCGCGAGACCCGCGAGGTCACCGCGTTCTGCCACGACCACGGCGTCTGGGTGGAGGCCGAGCTCGGCGAGATCGGCGGAAAGGACGGCGTCCACGCGCCGGGTGCCCGCACCGACCCCGGCGAGGCGGCGGAGTTCGCCGCGGCCACCGGCGTCGACGCGCTCGCCGTAGCCGTCGGAAGTTCGCACGCGATGCTGACCCGAGACGCCACTTTGGACTTCGACCTCATCGCGCGGCTGCGCGAGCGGGTGCCGGTGCCGCTGGTGCTGCACGGTTCGTCCGGGGTGCCCGACACGGGGCTCGCCGAAGCGGTGCGGGCGGGGATGACGAAGGTCAACATCGCGACCCAGCTCAACAAGGTGTTCACCGCGGCGGCCGCAGGCGACTGGCGCGCCCACCCCGAGCGCGTCGACCCACGCAAGTACCTGGGCGCCGGGCGCGACGCGGTCATGACCGAAGTGCGGCGGTTGTTGCTTGTGTTGGCGGACGCTTGAACTACGGCTCGTTCATCGGATCCACCTTCCCAGCGCGCGGCGTTGACGGGGCTGGGTGGGGATTCGACGAGGGGTTGGTGCTGGTCGGTGGGAGCGCAAACGGTGGCTCCGGGGCGAGGCTGCAGCGCTGCCGCTGGGCAGTCGTCCGGTTGTGCTGGGAAGGGCGCGGGTGTAGGCCCGTAGCTGATGGCTGCGGGCCTTTCCCGTGTTCGGTTGTCTACGCCGCGAACGGCAACGGTTGGTGGAGGGTGTTGCGCCTGGGTTTTCGGCGCTTGTCCAGGAACACTGGTGGTAGGAACTCGGGGAGGCCGTCGGCGGCGATGCGGACTTGCCAGCCGGAGCGGTGCAGGAGCCGGTGGTGGTGAGCGCACATCAAGGCCAGGTTGCCGAGGTCGGTGGGGCCGCCGTCTGCCCAGTGGCGGATGTGGTGGCCTTGACAGTGCCGGGGCGGGCGGTGGCAGCCGGGGAAGGCGCAGCCGCGGTCCCGGAGGTACAGGGCGCGGCGGAGTCCGGGAGAAACAAGGCGGCGTTGCTGGCCGAGGTCGAGAGGTTCACTCTTTGCACCCAGAACCGCAGGGATGATCTTGCAGTCGCAGGCGTGGAGTCGGGCTTCGGCTGCGGAGATGCGGCCGGTGTCGCCGAGGGTGGCCCGACCGGCGCGGGGCTTGGGCGTGGTTTCGGTGTCGCCGAGGGTGGCCTGGCCGATGCCGGACTTCAGGTCCTGCAACGACACCGCCACCATCACGTGCGCTCGCTCGCCCGCCTGCATCGGCAGATCGGGGGAGTTCAGCGCCAGGTCGATCGCGTCGGAAAAGGCATCGCCGTAGCGTTCCAGCGGGGAACGCAAGTCCGGGTCCTCGTCCGTCGTGCGGCGTTCGGCCAGCGCATCGAGCAAGGCGCTGGCGCGAGAGCCCGTCTCGTCGTCGAAGCGGCCGTTCAGCTCCCACACCCCGGTTCTCTTGCGACGCAACGACAACTCGCGGCTGGGGACAGCGGGTTCGGTGGTGTCCGGCTCGGCGCCGTCGGGGTCGAGGTGAGCCAGGATCCGCGCACCCAACGCAGCGACCTGCTTGTGCCCGGCTTCGGAGGCGAAGGACAGCAGATGCTGTTCGGCATCGTCGCGGTGCTCGAGCGGAACCTGCCCCAGCACTCCGACGATCGTGTCGATCATCGGCGTGCTCAACCGGCCATCCGAAGCAGCGGCACCGGTGGCGGGAGCAACAGCGGGAACGGGTGTGCCGTCGAGATTCCGGCCGGGCACAAGGGCCCGGGCCCGCTTCACCACAGATTCAGCGGCAGCCTTCGGAACGTCGGCGAGGTGCTCGAACAACCGAGCCACAGACCGATATCCGAACAACTCCATGACACCGCGCGACTCGATTTCCATCAGCAGCGCACCGATCTCAGCCTCGGCGGACCGCACCACAGTGAGCAGCGCGGAGATGCGGTCGGCCAGGGCCCCCGCATCCGCTCGAACCACCGCATCGCTGTCCACACCCCAAGATTACCGGCCCGCGAACGCATGTTCATCACTCGATCAGGTGGAAGCGAAGGGCGAGCGCGACCCCCATCGAACGGCGTGCCGCGGTGCAAAGACCACCCCCGATGCAGCATACTGCTCGAAACGGCGACCGACAGCGCAACCTTGTGCGCGATCGGGCACCGAGAGTCAAAGCTAGGAGTACCGCCGATGGCCCGGCACGAACGGTTGAGCACCCTGCTGGAATTGCTGGGGCAGCGGGAAAAGATCGACGTCGAGGACGTTGCCGTGGAGCTGGACGTCTCCGCCGCCACCATCCGGCGGGATCTCGACCACCTCGCCGAACAGCAGCTGCTCACGCGTACGCGCGGGGGTGCCGTCGCCAATGATCTCGCCTATGACCTCCCCCTGCGCTACAAGACCGCGAGGCACGTCCCCGAAAAGCAGCGGATCAGCGCTGCCGCCGCCGCTTTCGCCGCGAAGGGGATGGTCGTCGGCCTCAATGGCGGGACCACCACCGCCGGGGTCGCGCGCGCCCTCGCCTTCCGATCCGACCTGGGGGGACGGGGGGATGCGCCCGGGATCACCGTCGTCACCAACGCGCTGAACATCGCGCACGAGCTCGCGGTGCGGCCGAACGTCAAGATCGTCGTCACCGGTGGGGTCGCGCGGCCGCAGTCGTTCGAACTGAGCGGGCCGCTGGCCACCCGCGTGCTCAGCGAACTCACCATCGACCTGCTGTTCCTCGGCGTCGACGCCTTCGATCCCCACGCCGGTGCCTTCGCCCACCACGAGGGTGAGGCCAGCATCAACCGGCTGATGGTCGAACGCGCCGAGCGCGTGGTCGCCGTCGCCGACGGCTCGAAGCTGGGCCGGCGCGCCTTCGCCCGGATCTGTGAGACGACGCAGGTGCACGCCCTGGTCACCGACGCCGACGCCGACCCCGAGGCCGTGCGGGCCTTCGAAGCCGCCGGGGTCGAGGTCCAGGCCGTCTGACTCAGCGCGCGAACGCCAGGGCCGCGGTCAGCGCGCGGTGGCCGGCCGCGGTCGGGTGGACGTCGCAGCCGCCGGTCGGCAGCTTGATCAGCAGCCCCGCCGCGCACGGGTCGCCGCCCGCGCGCAGGGACGCCAGGAAGAACGCCGTGAAGCCGTCCGCGATCTTGCCGTGGTAGCGGCGGGTCACCTGCGTCAGCGCCGCGTTGATCGCCTTGACCTGCGAGACCTGCGTCGGGTCGCGGTAGTCGAGCGAGTAGTACGACACCAGGACCAGGTCGCCGCGGTAGTGGGCGCGCACCGCGGAGAGGATCGCCGCGAGGTTGCGGCTCACCTGGCTCAGCGCGGCCCGGAAGGAAGCGCCGGTGCAGTGGTCCGGCGTCGTGTCCTGACACCGGAACATGTCGTTCGCGCCGATGGTCAGCGTCACGAGCCGGGTGTCCTGGTGGGTCCGCAAGTACCGGACGGCGTAGTCGATCTGGGCGCCCGCATACGAAACGTGCAGGGGGTACGCCAACCGGTAGCCGTTTTCGCAGCCGTTGCTCGGTGCGCTGACGGCCAGCAGGCTTCCGGTCGTTTCACCAGGGCAGGACGCATTCGCGAGCCGGAGCGCGCGCAGCGACGCGTATTTTTCCGCGTAGCCGCTGAAGTTGGCCGCGTTCAGGTAGGCCGCGCCCGCGTCGGGCCGGTAACCGAACGCGACGGAATCGCCGAGCGCGAGATATCCGCCGCGGCGGGGAGCCGCCTCCGCCGGTGCCGTGAGAAAAGAACTCGCCGCGACGACCGCCGCGGCCATGGCGAAGAATCGACGAAGCATCCTCGGCTCCTTCCCCCGCGACGTCGCGGTGGCCGGAACGATTGTGCCTCGTTCCGGCCACGCGACGGAAGCGTCAGAAGCCGATCGTCGACGGCGGTTTCGGCCCGGCGATCCGGGCTTCGGCCGCGCTCGGCTCCACCGCCGCGCAGTGCGTGCCGCGCGCCGGGAGCTTGCCGCTGATCAGGTAGTCGTCGGTCGCCTTGATGACGCACGGGCTGTTCTTGAAGTAGGCGCCGTGGCCCCAGCCGTCGTAGGTGAGCAGCGTGCTGCCGCTCTGGCGGGCCGTGGCCTGCGACCACGCGTACGGTGTCGCGGGGTCGTACTTGCTGCTCACCATCAGCAGCGGCGGCGCGCCGTGCACCCGCAGCGGGTGCTGGGTGTTGCTGGTCCGGCCGGGCCAGCCGATGCAGCCGGTGATCGCCTGCCAGCCCAGGGAGCTGACCTTGATGTCCGGCGCGAGGGCGGCGGCCGTCCGGCGGTAGGCCTCGAGCTCGGCGTAGTTGTGCACCGGCAGCTTCCAGTCAGCGCAGAACACGCTCTGGAACACGGTGTTGACCGGGATGTCTTCCTCCAGCCGCGCCGACGCGGCCGGCGGGGTGCCGTCCGCCAGCGACTCGAGGACCGTCGCCAGCCTGTCCCAGCTCGGGCCGTAGAAGGAGCTCTGGAAGATCGACGCCAGCGAAAGCGGCGTGATGACTTCCTGGCTCTGCGGGTCCTTCAGCTCCCCGCGCGCGGCCTTGTCCTGCAGGGCGCGCGTCACCTTCGAGACGTCCCGGCCGTGCAGGGCGCAGCTCGGCGTCCGGTCGCACCAGGCGGCGAACTCGCGGAACTCCGCCTGCACCGACTGGGTTTCGCTGTTCAGGAAGTCCCACGCGGTGAACTGCGAGTGGTCCATGTTGCTGTCCAGCACGAGCGCGCGGACCTTGTCCGGGAACAGCTCGGCGTACTGCTGGCCCATCAGCGTGCCGTAGGAAACCCCGTAGTACGTCAGCTTCTTCTCGCCGAGCGCGGTGCGGATGGCGTCCATGTCCCGCGCGACGCTCGCGGTGTCGCCGAACCGGCCCAGCGGCCCGGAAAGCCGGTCGCAGCTTTCGCCGAGCTTCCGGTTGTACGCCGCGAGCTGCTCGAATTCCGCCTGGTTGCGCGGAACCTGCGGGTGGTCGGCGATGACCTCGTCGAGCCCGCACTTGATCTGCGTGCTGTCGCCGATGCCGCGCGGGTCGAAGCCCACGGTGTCGAAGCGCTTGGTGATCTCCGGCGAGAGCGACCAGCCGCCCTTGACCTCACCCGCGCCCGGCCCGCCGGGGCCGCCCGGGTCCATCAGGACCGACCCGATGCGCGCCTGCGGATCCCTGGCTTTCCGCCGGGCGAGCGCGATGCTCGCCGTGCCCCGGTCCGGGTGCGCCCAGTCGATCGGCACGGTGACCGCGCCGCACTCCACGCCGGGCGCGTCCGCGCACGGCTTCCAGTCGATCGACGGTGCGGCCGACGCCGGCGCCGCCAGCAGGCTCCCCGCTACCGCCGTCACCGCCGCGACCGTGGCCAACCGCTTCGCTACCCCCGACATGGCCAGCCCTCCCTTACCGACAGTGGTTGATCGGCTCCAGGAAATCACCAAACCGGTGTTCGCGCCAGGTTCCCAGGTGAATCACCTCGTGACGTCCACTGTGGACGAACGCTCCGCGTGCCGGAGCCACGCCGCCGCCACCGTGCCGAGCACGCAGACGACCCCCAGGACCCCGAACGCCCAGCCGAACCCGGTCGCCGGGCCGGCGACGAGCCCGCGGGACAGCACGATCACGCACAACGCGCCCCCGGCCGCGCCGCCCACGCGCATGACGATGTTGACCAATGCCGTCGCGTGGCCCAATTCGGCCGCGTCGACCGACGCGTAGGCCGCGGTCGAGGCGGGCATGAGCGACAGCCCGAGCCCCGCGCCGCGGACCACGAGGACGACTTGGACCAGCCACAGCGGGGTGTCCGGGCCGAGCCACGGTAGCGGGACGGTGCTCGCCAGCACCACCACCGAACCGGTGAGCGAGACGGTGCCGCCGCCGTAGCGGTCGGTGAGCCGTCCGGCCACGAGCACGAACACCGTGGTGGCCAGGCCCATCGGCGCGAGCAGGACACCGGCCTCGGCGGGCCCGGCGCCGAGCCGGACCTGGAACCACAGCGGCAGCAGCAGGACCGCGCCGAACATCCCGGCGCCGGCCAGCAACACGGACGCCAGTGCCGAGCCCAGCACGGGCCGCGCGGCCAGCCGCAGGTTCAGCACCGGGTGCCGCACGCGCAGCGAACGCCGGACGAACACCGCGAGCGCGAGGACGCCGACGGCCGCGAACACCGCGTTGCGCTCGGCGAGCGTGTAGACCAGCAGCGGCAGGCCGAGCGAGATCAAGGCCAGGCCGGGCCAGTCCATCGGCGGCGGCCGCTCGCGGTCGCCGCGCGGGACGTACCGCAGCGCCAGGCCGAACGCGACCAGCCCGATCGGCAGGTTGAGCCAGAACAGCACCGGCCACGAGAAGTGCGCGAGCAGGAACCCGCCGACGCTCGGCCCGACGACCGGCGCCAGCCCGACCACGAGTCCCAGCGTGCCCATGGTGCGGCCGAGGCGGTCCGGTCCGACGGCGAGCCCGATCACCGTCTGCCCGGCGGTGACCAGGACCCCGGTGGCCATGCCCTGCAGCGTGCGGAAGGCGATCAGGGCGACGGCGTCCGGCGCGAGGGCGCAGGCCACCGACGTCAGGAGGAACGCCGCCAGCGCCCAGAGCCACAGCCGTCCGGCGCCGAGCCTCTTCACCAGCCACGGGGTCAGGGGGAGCGCGGCCGAGAGACCGAGCAGGAACGCCGTCGCCACCCACTGGACTTCGATGAGGCTGACCCCCAGGCTCAGTCTCATCGACTCCAGCCCGATCGCGACGATCGAGCCGTCCATGTTGGCCAGGAAGCCGCCGAGGGCCATGACCCCGGAGGCGATCCAGACGGTGCGCGGGATGGGAGGAGCGGTCATGGTGCCGACGGTAGAAGTTCAAGGAGGGTCGAGGTCAAGGCGAGCCGTCAGCCATTGCCCTTCGCGTACACCTCGGCGGCGTTCGCCTGCGTGACGAGCTGCGTCGGCAGCATCTGCGTCTTCGCGGGCCTGGCGCAGTCGAGGAGGATGCTCTTCGCGGACGCCACGGCTTCGCGCCCGCCCGTCGGGTAGACGAACGTCGCCGCGAGGCGCCCGGCTTCGACCGCCTTGATGCCGCCGGACGGGATGGGCAGCCCGTCGATGCCGATGAACTTGACCTTTTGGTCCAGGCCGGCGGCCTTCGCGGCGAGGTACGCGCCTTCGGCCATCGGGTCGTTCTGCGAGTAGACGGCCTGGATCTCCGGGTGGGACTTGAAGATCGCATCCGCCTGCTGCTGGCCCTTCTCGCGCAGCCAGTCACCGTCCACAGTGGTCACGATGTCGATGCCGCGGCCTTCGATGCCCTTCGCGAAGCCGTCCTGGCGCTCCTTGGCCGGCGTGGACCCGGCGAGCCCGCGGATCTCGGCGATCTTGCCGCCCCGCGGCAGGACCCGGTCGGCCAGGTACTGCCCGGCCTGCCGCCCGATGTCGACGTTGTCGGCGCCGATCCACTGCGTGTACGCGTCGCCGTCGACCTTGCGGTCGAGCACCAGCACCGGGAGGCCCTTGTCGTAGGCCTTCTTGACGACCGCGGTCAGCGGCGTGGCCTCGTTGGGGCTGATGATCAGCAGGTCGATGCGCTGGGTCAGGAAGTTCTCGACGTCGGCGACCTGCTTCGCGTTGTCCTGCTGCGCGTCGGCGAAGTTGACGGTGAACTGCGGGTACTGCTTCGCCGCGCGGGCGATGTCGTCGTCCATCTGCTTGCGGTACGGCTCGGCGACGTTGGCCTGGCTGACCCCGATGGTGTACTTCCCTTCGGCGCCCTTGCAGGCCGCCGCGGCCGTCGACGCGCCTTGACCCGAGTTCTCGTGCGTGGTGCCGCAGGCGGCCAGGACCAGGACGAGCGCGGGTAACGCGAAGTGCTTGCCGGACATCTCTTCTTCCCCTCTACGGTGTGGGACGCAGTCGCTGCAGGCCCGCGGCGACCACGATGACCAGGCCCTTGATCAGGAGCTGCACGTTGGGGTCGACGCTGTTGAGCGCCAGGACGTTGTTCAGCACGCCCAGGAGCAGCGCGCCGGCGACGGTGCCGGACACCGAGCCGCGGCCGCCGGAGAGCGCGGTGCCACCGATCACGACCGCGGCGATGGCGTCGAGCTCGTAGCCGCTGCCGTCGTTGGGGCTGCCCTGGTTCAGCTGGCCGGCGTGGATGATCCCGGCGAGCGCGGCGAGCAGCCCGCTCAGCCCGTAGACCAGCACCTTGACCCGGGTGACGGCGACGCCGGAGAGGCGCGCGGCCTTCTCGTTGCCGCCGATCGCGTAGACGTGCCGGGCGAACGCGCTGGTGCGCAGGAACGCGACGGCCGCGACGGCGACCACGACGAAGATCACCGCGGGGATCGGCACCAGCCCGTTGAACGTCCGCTCGCCGAGCAGGGAGAACGCGACGGGTGCTTCGCCGGGACCGTCGCCGTACGCGATGGCGACGCCCTGGCCGCCGGACCAGATCCGGGCGAGCCCGCGCGCGACCTGCAGCCCGGCCAGGGTGACGATGAACGCCTGGATGCCGAACACCGCCGACGCGACGCCCTGCAGCAGCCCGAAGACCAGCCCGGCGGCGAGCACGACGAGCACGGCCGGGAGCACGCCGAAGCCGTCGTTCACCAGCAGCACGGCCGAGCCGACGGCGGCGAGCCCGAGCACCGCGCCGACGGACAGGTCGATCCCGCCGACGAGGATCACGAACGTCATGCCGATGGCGATGATGCCGATCTCCGAGATGGCGCGGACGACGTTGAACAGGTTTTCGCTGTCGAGGAAGAGCAGGTCACCGTCGTGCGCCGGCGAGAACACGACCGCCGCGACCAGCACGAGCACGAGGCCGAACAGGCTCTGGAAGCGGAACAGCGTGTCGACGACCGCGGCTCGCCGGGTGGGGATGAACTCGGTGGTGGTCATCGTGCTTCCCCCATCGCCGCGGCGAGCAGCTCGGCTTCGCCGGCGTCGTGGGTGTCGAGCTCACGGCTCGAGCGGCCGTCCTGCAGGACGACGACCCGGTCGCACAGCCCGACCAGCTCGGCGGGTTCGGACGACGCGAGCAGGACGCCGATGCCGCGGGCGGCCGCGGCGGCCAGCAGCTGGTAGATCTCCGCCTTCGCGCCGACGTCGACGCCGCGGGTCGGCTCGTCGAGCAGGAGCAGTTTCGGCTCGGTGAGCAATGCCCGGCCGAGCACGACCTTCTGCTGGTTGCCGCCCGAGAGCGTGCCGGCCGGGTCGGCGAGCGCGCCTTTCACCCGCAGCTCGGTGAGGACTTTCGTCGTGACGTCGTTCTCGCGCCGGCGGGCCAGGAAGCCCATGGTCGCCAGCCGGTCCACAATGGACAGCGCGGTGTTCGCGCGGACGGAGTGGGGCAGCGCCAGACCGGCGACCCGGCGGTCTTCCGGCACGAGGGCGAGCCCGAGCCGGACGGCGTGCCGCGGGCTCCTCGGGCGGATTTCCCGGCCGTCGAAGGACAGGTGCCCGAGCCACCGGCCCGGTGTCCCGGCGCCGAAGAGCGTCTCGAGGAGTTCGGTGCGGCCCGAGCCGAGCAGGCCACCCAGGCCGACGATCTCGCCGGCGCGGACGGTGAGCGAGATCCCGGCGGGCTCCCGGCGGCCGGGCCGGTGCCGCCGCGGGCGCAGCGCGAAGTCGTCGACGCGCAGCAGCTCGCCGCCGGTTTCGCCGTGCTTGAGGCGGAACAGCGCCTGGACCGGGCGGCCGATCATCGCCTCCGTGACCTGCTCGGCGGTCAGGTCGCGGGCGGCGAACCCGGCCGCGACGCGGCCGTTGCGCAGGACGGTGGCGCGGTCGGCGATCCGGCCGATCTCCTCGAGCCGGTGGGAGATGTAGACGATCCCGGCGCCGGCGTCGCGGAGCTCGGCGATCACCTTGAACATCCGCTCGACCTCGGCACCGGTGAGCGCGGAGGTGGGCTCGTCCATGACGAGCACGCGCGCGTCCAGGGCGAGGGCCTTGGCGATGGCGACGAGCTGCTGCTCGCCGGTGCGCAGCTCGCCGACGGCGCGCTTCGGGTCGAGCGCGATCCCGGTGCGAGCCAGCAGTTCCCGCGTCTCGCGGTGCATCCGCTGCCGCGCGACCGTGCCGGCCTTCGTGCGCAGCTCGCGGCCGAGGAAGATGTTCGCGGCGACGGAAAGCCCGGGCACGAGGTCGAGCTCCTGCGGGATCATCGCGATCCCGCGCCGTCGCGCGTCGACCGGGCTCCCGAAGACGGCGGGCTCGCCGTCGACCTCGATCGTGCCGTGGTGATCGGTGACGTCGCCGGAGAGGATCCGCACGAGCGTCGACTTGCCGGCGCCGTTTTCCCCGAGCAGCGCGTGGACTTCCCCGCGGCGCACGGTGAAGTCGACGTCGTCGCAGGCGAGCGTGCCGCCGAAGGCCTTGTGGACGCCGGTCATCGCGACCAGCGGGGTACCCGGCTCTTCCATGACACCCCTCGCGTCGGCGGAAGATGGGAGTAATCGATTACTCGACGCTAGGGGTGACGCGGGGGTGTGTCAAGCGTCACTTCGGGCGGACTCGGGGCGATCGCGACCGGCACTTCCCGGGAAAGTCGCGCGTTTCAGCGGGTGGAGCTGCCCCGGACGATCAGCTGCGCGGCCATCGTCGTCGTGGTCGCCGCGCCGCCGCCGCCGTCGCCGATGCGGTCGAGCAGGAGCCGCATGGCCAGCTGGCCCATCGCGTGGGCGGGCTGGGCGACGACCGTCAGCGCCGGCGAGATCAGCGTCGCCCACGGCGCGTCGTCGAACGACACGATCCCGACGTCGCGGCCCGACCGCAGGCCCAGTTCCGCCATCACCTGCAGCACGCCGACCGACATCGTGCTGCTGGAGACCAGGAGCGCGTCCGGCGGGTCGGGTTTCGTCAGCAGCTGCGTCGCCGCTTCACGGCCACCGGTTTCGCGGAATTCGCAGCGTCGCACCAGGCTCGCCGCGTACTTCCGGCCCGCGTCACGGAGCCCGTCGCGGTAACCGTCGAGCCGGTCGTCCGCCGTGGTGACGCCCGGCGGGCCCGCGATGCAGCCGATCCGCCGGTAGCCCTGGGCAACCAGGTGCCGCACGGCTTCCCCGGCCGCGGCGCGGGAATCGAGGAGCACGGCATCGCAGTCGGGCGAGCCGAGGCGCCGGTCGACCGTCACGATCGGCGTCCGGTGGGTGGTCAGCGGCCGGACGTCGCTGTCGCCGGTGGTCGGCGACATGATCACGCCGGCGAGCCGCTCCTGCGCCGCGACCTCGACGTACCGGCGTTCCTTGGCGGTGTTCTCGTCGGAGTTGCACAGCATCACCGAGTACCCGGCGGCCTGCGCCGCGTCCTCGACCCCGCGCGCGATCGCGGTGAAGAACGGGTTCTCGACGTCGGAGATGATCAACGCCAGTACCGCCGTCTCGCGGCGGCGCAGGCTGCGCGCCAGGCCGTTCGGCGTGTAGCCCAGCTCTTCCACAGCCCTGGCCACGCGCTCGGCCAGCACCGGGTCCACAGTGGACTTGCCGTTGAGCGCCCTGGACACGGTCGCGGTCGAGACCCCGGCCAGCGCCGCCACGTCGGAGATCGTCGCCACCGCGTCCTCGTTCGCTCGTTCGTCGACAGTGCTTCCGGCCCACCATAGCGTGGTGGTAATCGATTTCCCGCGGTCTGGTCCGTGGAGGGGCGGATGACGGGACTGCTTCCGGCGCGGGCCGTCGTGCTCACGCCGGACAGCCGCGCGCTACCCCGTGCTGGTCTTCCTGCGGGGACGGCAGCCTCGCCCAGGCGGCCGGCCTGCTCGGCGCTGGTGCGGTGATCGCGCTCGGGTCACTCGGCTGAGCGGCGGCCGCGCAGGCCCGCCACCACGCCCCGGTGGTGCTCCAGCGCCGCCACCGACTGGGTGACCTGCTCGAAGCTCGGCAGCGCGTGCACGTTGGCCACGAGCGTCATGTCCTTGCGCGGGATCTCGACGAAGCACACCTCGACGCCGGACTCCGCCGCGTGCGTGGCCACCTCGGCGCGCCAGCTTTCCAGATCGTGCTCGTCGCCGAGCCATTCGTGCAGGTAGACGCACCACTTGCCGCGCCGCAGCTCGCCGGCGATCGCCGCCAGACCGACGAGGTACGGCTCGGTCACCCGGTCGTCCATGACCGTCCCCGATAGCACCAAGGCACCGCTTCCCTCCTGCCCCCCGGTGGTGACCCCTACCACCGGAAAGCGCTATCCCGGTGCCGGCCTCCCCACCGTGCCCGAGCAGCGCGCACCCCCGCGACCGATGCCGGCACTCCGGGGACGGTACAAACATACCGGCGGATTTGGCGCACAGCAACCATTCCCCGGGTGCCGAGGTCCGCACCGTCAAGCGTGCACCGCTCGCGTGCGGATGCACGTGCCGATCACCGGTCCCGCATTTGAATATTCACCGAAACAGGTCGCCGGGGGAATCCGCGGAACGCTGTCGTGTGCACTGTGGACGATCGTTCGGTGGCCGACCGGGTGCGCAGCGTGAGATCCGACGGAGGCGGTCCCGGAAACCGGTGATCCGGATTGCTGTCTGCAAAATGCAAATTGCATCTCTGATCGTGAACTCGGTCCCGCCGGCCGCGGGCTAAGAGGTCGTGGCGCTGCCGTCGAAGTCGGCACCGCACGTGTTCGCCGCGAGCGTCGTGCGAAGGAGGTTCGGCGACCCGCCGAAGTAGGCGCCGTTCGTGACGTACACCTCGTCGTCACGGACGGCGACCGCCGTCGGGTTCGCCAGACCGTCCGAAATGGACAGAAACGGGTGCGTGCCGTGGTGGTCGACCGTGACCACCCGGTTCTCCTGGTTGATCGCCGCGACGACGGTACTGCCGTGGAACGCGAAGTCGTCCACCGGCCCGAGGCCCGTCGCGACCACCCGGCCGGGCCCACCGGTGAGCGGGAACCGGACCAGCGTGCCGCGGTCCAGATTGGACACCCAGACGGCGCCGGCGTGGACCTTGATCCCGTTGGCGCCGAAGCCGCTCACCGGCGCGAGCAGCTCGCCGGTCGCGAAGGCGGTGACACGACCCCGGGAGACTCGCCAGATCGCGGAGCCGAACGAGTCGGCGACGAACAGGTCGCCGGTGGCCGGGTCGCGCGCGACGCCGTTCTGGAACCCGGCCGGCGGCAGCGCGGCCACCTGGACCGGCGCGGTTCCGGGCCGAACCCGGTAAAGCCCGGTCGCCGCGGTGCCGGTCGAGACGGCGACGTACAGGTCGCCACCGGGTGTCCGGACGATGCCGCCGAGGAACAGTCTCTTGTGGACGACCGGGACGTCGCCGTCGGCCGGTACCGGAACGCGGGCGATGACCCTGACGCGTCCGCCGGGCGTGACCCGGCCGATTTCGCCGGTGTAGGCGAAGGTGAGGTCGGCCGAGCCGTCGGGCTCCAGGGCGATGTTCTCCGGCTGCTGCCCGGCGGCGAGGTCGAGGGGAACGATCCTCGACGCCGCGAGCGCGGGTGTGGCCGGTGACGCGAAGACGGCGGCCGCGGCCAGCACGACGCCGATCTGCTTGATGCGCAAGGAAACTCCAGTGGACGAAGGGAACGGCGAAAAGAACCCCAGCTCGCCGTGCCTTCGACGGTAGGCCCGGTGCGCCCCCGGCCACCAATAGCTCAGATTGGGGTGGCCATCGGAAATCCGATCACAGGTCGCGGGCGAAGCAGCGCGAGAGCGGTTCGCCGACGTACGGCCCGTAGGCGTCGATGGGTTCGTAGCCTTCGCGCTGGTAGAAGCGGATGGCGTCCGGTTGCCCGGTGCCGGTCTCCAGCAGGAGCCGGGCGATGCCGAGCTCGCGGGCGCGGTCTTCGAGCGCGCGCAGCAGGGTGGTCGCGACGCCGGTGCCGCGGGCCGCCGGCTCGACGTACATGCGCTTGACCTCGCCCGAACCGGGGCCGAGCAGGCGGAGCCCGCCGCAGCCCACAGCCGTCCCGCCGGCGTCCCGGGCGACGAGGAACACCGCGACGGTCTCGGCGGTCGGCACGGCGCCGGGCTCGTGGTCGTCGGTGCCGTAGCGGGCGTCCAGTTCGGTGCGCTGAGCCGCGCGCAGCCGGACGGCGTCGGGATCGTCCCAGGTCACCGGCGTGATTTCGATCGTGGTCGGCACCAGGTCTCCTTTCCGTAACAAGCGTTACCGTAGCACCTGTTACGCTTCCCGGAAAGAGAGGATCCGGTGTGCCGAGACAGCGTGACGTGGGGGCGCAGCGGGAGCTGCTGTCGAACGCGACGTGGCAGGTCCTCGCCGACGACGGCTTGCCGGGCCTGACGCTGCGCGCGGTCGCCGAGCGCGCCGGCTGCACGACCGGCCTGGTGATGCACGCTTTCCCGACGAAGAAGGCGTTGCTGCTGCACGCGCGTGACCTGCTGTACGAGCGCACCGCCGTCCGCGCCGAAGCCGTCGAAGCCGCGAGCGTCGACGCGTTCGGGGCCCTGGAAGCCGTGCTCGGCCAGGCCGTCGACCTGCCCCACGGCCACCACGAAGAGTCCCGGGTCTGGGTGGGCTTCCTCGCGGCGGCCCTGGCCGACGACGCCTTGGCCGAACGCCACCGCGCGGCGAACCACTCGTTCCTGGCCCGGATCCGGCGGCTGGTCGCGGCGTGCCGTCCGGACTGGACGGACGAGCGGCTCGAGCTGACGACGAAGAGCCTGGTGGGGCTGGTCGAAGGCTTGAACGTGCTGGCCGCGGCGGACCCGGCGGCCTACCCGGCGCGGCTGCAGCTGGACGCGCTGGCGAAGGCGCTCGCCGAGCTGCGGCCCGAGCCGGCCTGACGTCGAGGTCCTCACCGCGATCGTCGGCACCGTCGGCGCGGTCCTCGTGGTGGACCGACGCGCGGGACCAGGGACGGGCGTCCTAGGCGGCGGGGCCGAAGCGACGGCGGTAGGCGCTCGGGCTCAACCCCGTGTGCCGCCTCAACTGCAGGCGCAGGTTCGCCGCCGTACCGAAGCCGCTCGCCTCGGCCACCCGGTCCAGCCGCAGTTCGCCGCGCTCGATCAGGCGGCAGGCCAGCGACACGCGCTCGGTCGTCAGCCACGCCAGCGGGGTCGTGCCCAGCTCCGCGCGGAACTTCCGGTGCAGCGTCGCCGGGCTGGTCGCCGCGCGCGTCGCCAGGTCGGCGACCGTCAGGGGGCGGTCCAGGCGGCCGAGCGCCCACGCCAGCACCGGGGCGAGCGAGGTGTCCGGCACCTCGGGCACCGGGCGGGCGATGAACTGCCGCTGCCCGCCGTCGCGGTGGCCGGTGAACACCAGCCGGCGGCTGACCGCGTTGACGACTTCGGCGCCGTGGTCGCGCTGGATGAGGTGGAGGCCGAGGTCGAGCGACGCCGCGCTGCCGGCCGCGGTGAGGACGGTTCCTTCGTCGACGAAGAGCACGTCCGGCTCCCAGCGCACCCGGGGAAACCGCGAGGCGAACTCGGCGGCCCACTGCCAGTGGGTGGTCGCCCTCTTGCCGTCGAGCACGCCGGCTTCGGCGAGCGCGAACGCGCCGGTGCAGAAGCTGACGAGCCGGGCGCCCCGGTCCGCGGCCCGGCGGATCGCCGCGATGATCGCGGGATCCGTCGGCCGGCCGGTGTCCGGCCGGGCGGGCGCGATCAGCGTGTCCGCCGTGTCGGCCGCCTCGATCCCGGCGACGCCGGTGAGCGTGAACATGCCGAGGTTCATGCGCACGTCCGGGGTCGCGGAGCAGAGCGTGAAGTCGTACCAGGGCCGGTCCAGCTCGGGGCGCCGCAGCCCGAACAGCTCCGTCGCGACGCCCATCTCGAACGGGTTCGACTCCTCGGTCACGATCGCCACGACCCGGTGCGAGAATTCTTGCGGCATGGGTAATTCCTAGCACCCGTGCGCTGGGAACGCCAACGCCCGCGCAGGCGGCTGACCTGCTGAGTCCTTCTGAAAAACGGGGTACTCTCGGGCGTATGAAACGGACCTCGTTCGCGCAGTGGCCGTGTTCGATCGCGCGCACCATGGACCTGCTGGGGGACTGGTGGACCCCGCTCGTGCTCCGCGACGCCTTCTACGGCGTCCGCCGCTTCGACGAGTTCCAGCAAGCGCTCGGCATCGCGCGCAACACCCTCGCCGACCGCCTCAAGCGGCTGGTCGACGAGGGCCTGCTCGAGAAGGTCGCCTACCAGACCGAGCCGGTGCGCTACGACTACGTCCTCACCGAGAAGGGCCGCGACTTCTACCCCGTGCTGCTCGCGATGACGCGCTGGGGCGACAAGTGGCTCTCGAGCGAGGCCGGCCCGCCGATCACCGTGCACCACGCCGCCTGCGGGCACGACACGCACGCCGAAATCGTCTGCGCGGAGTGCGGCGAGCCGATGACGCCGGAGGACACGCGGATGCGCCGCGGCCCGGGTTTCCCGCCGCGGCTGGCGCGGCGCCCGGACGTCGAAGCGCGGTTCGCCCGGCAGGAGTGACGTTGACAGCGTAGGTCTATCTACGCAACTATCGTGGTCAGAGGCTCACCGAGAGGAGTGGCGACCACGATGGAGTGGACGGGTGCGAGGTACGCGGACAAGCCGACGGCCGAGGTCTCGACCTGGATCGACGCCGCTCCCGAGGACGTCTGGAAGGTCGTTTCGGACATCTCGCTGATGCCCGAGCTGAGCGCCGAACTCCAGTCCGTCGAGTGGTGCGAAGAAGGCCGTGAGTTCCTCGGCCGCAGCAAGCACGACGCGTTCGGCGAGTGGGAAACGACGTCGTACGTCGTCGAATGCGAAGAGCCGCGCGTGTTCGCCTGGGCGGTGCAGGATCCGGCCGAGCCGAGTTCGGTCTGGAAGTTCACCCTCGAACCCGCCGACGGCGGCACCCGGCTGTCGCAGTGGATGCAGATGGGCCCGGGCCGGTCCGGGCTGTCGTTCGCCATCGACCGGATGCCCGACAAGGAGCAGAAGATCGTCTTCGTGCGGCTGCGGGAGTTCGAAACCGCGATGACCGGCAACCTCGCCGCGATCAAGGAGCGGGTGGAAAGCCGGTGAAGACGGCGACGACGGTCGAGTTCTCGCAGGACTCCCGCACGACGCTGGACTTCGTGCTGGAGGCGGAAAAGCTCGGTCTCGACGTCTGCTGGGTCGCCGAGGCGTGGGGTTCGGACGCGCCCTCCGCGCTCGGCTACCTCGCCGCCCGCACCGACCGCATCCGCCTGGGGTCCGGCATCATCCAGCTCGGCACGCGCACGCCGGTCGCGATCGCGCAGGCCGCGTTGACGCTGGCCGACCTGTCCGGCGGCCGGTTCGCCCTGGGGCTGGGCCCGTCCGGGCCGCAGGTGATCGAAGGCCTCCACGGCGTCCCGTTCGCGAAGCCGTTGACGCGGACGCGGGAGACCGTCGAAATCATCCGCCAGGCGTTCGCCGGGGAGAAGATTTCGTTCTCGGGCAAGGCTTTCGAGATCCCGCTGCCCGGCGAGGCGCGGCCGATGCGGCTGTCCACCACGCCGAACCCGGACATCCCGATCTACCTCGCGACGCTGTCGCCGAAGCTCCTCGAGCTCACCGGCGAGGTCGCGGACGGCTGGCTCGGCACCAGCTTCGTCCCCGAAGGCGCCGACGCGTACTTCGGTCCCCTTGACGCCGGACTCGCGAAGTCGGGCCGCACGCGCAAGGACATCGACGTCTGCCAGGGCGCCGAAGTCGCCTTCGCGGACAACGAGGACGAGCTGCGCGTGATGGTCGGCAGCCGCAAGAAGGAACTGGCCTTCAGCCTCGGCGGCATGGGCTCGGCCACCACGAACTTCTACAACGACGCCTACAGCCGCCAGGGCTGGGCGGACGTCGCCGCCGAGGTCCGCGAGCGCTGGCAGGCCGGCGACCGCGACGGCGCGACCGAGCTCGTCACCGACGAGATGGTGCTCGGCACGACGTTGATCGGCACCGAAGAGATGGTTCGCGCGCGGCTGCGCGTCTGGCGCGACACCGGCATCGACACGGTCCGGCTCTACCCGGCCGGCGAAACGCTCGAAGCGCGCCTCACCACCCTGGGCCGCGCGCTCGACCTGCTCTGAAGGGGAACGCCATGAGCGAATGGCACCGCACCGCGTGCAGCCTCTGCTACGTCAACTGCGGGCTGGAGGTGCAGCTCGACGGACGCAAGATCACGCGCGTCCGCGGCGACAAGGCGCACCCGCGCTCGGGCGGCTACCTGTGCCAGAAGGCGCAGCGCCTGACCTGGTACGGCGACCACGAAGACCGGCTGACGACGCCGCTGCGCCGTCGCCCGGACGGCACCCACGAGCCCATCGGCTGGGAGACGGCGCTCACCGAGATCGCCGCGAAGCTGCACGCGATCCGGGACGCCGACACGGCGGCGGGCCGGCCCGGCTCGTTCGCCTACGTCGGCGGCGGTGGCCAGGGCAACCACTCCGGCGGCGCGTACGGCGCGTCGCTGCTGAAGTGGATGAACTCGACACGCCACTTCAACGCGCTGTCGCAGGAGAAGACCGGCGACTTCTGGGTCAACGGGCAGCTGTTCGGCTCGACGCTCGTGCACACCGCCGAAGACGTCGAGCACTGCGACCTGCTGGTCGTGCTCGGGTGCAACCCCTGGCAGGCCCACGGGTTCAGCAACGCCCGCCACGCGCTCAACACGATCAAGAACGACCCCTCGCGCAAGCTGCTCGTGATCGACCCGCGGCGCACCGAGACCGCGGAGATCGCCGACCTGCACCTGCCGCTGCGCCCGGGCACCGACGCCTACCTGCTGGGCGCGATCCTGGCCCTGGTGCTGGAACGCGGTGGTGCGGACGAGGAGTTCCTCGCCACGCGCACCGAAGGCTTCGACGAGGTCGCGGCGGTGCTGGGGAAGGTGCCGGTGGACGAGTGGATCGCGCACGCCGAAGTGTCCCGGGTGGACGTCGAGCGGGCGGTGGACCTGGTGCTGGCGGCGCGGGCCATGGTGGTGCGGGTCGAGCTGGGCATCCAGCAGGGCCGGCACTCGACGTTGAACAGCTACCTCGAAAAGCTGCTGTACCTGGTCACCGGGCACTTCGGCCGCCGTGGGACGAACAACCTGCACTCGTGGCTGCTGCCGCTGTGGGGTTCGGGCGGGGGCAAGCGGTCCGAGGTCACCGGGTTCGAGTACATCGGCGGCCTGCTGCCGGCGAACACCCTGGCCGAGGAGATCCTCACCGACCACCCGAACCGCGTCCGCGCGCTGTGGGTGGAGTCGTCCAACCCGGCCAACACCTACGCGGGCACGCGGGAGGTCGAACGGGCGGTGCGGGAGGCCGAGCTGTCCGTGGTCGTCGACGTCGCCTACACCGAGACGGCCGCGCTGGCGGAGTACGTCCTGCCGGCGGCGTCCCAGCACGAGAAGTGGGAGTTCACGCTCTTCACCTTCGAGTGGCCGACGAACTACTTCCAGCTGCGGCCACCGTTGCTGGACCCGCTGCCGGGCACGCTCGTCGAGGCCGAGATCTACACGCGGCTGTTCGACGCGCTGGGCGTGCTGCCGCCGTCCGACGTCCTCGCGTCGCTGGCCGCCGGGCCGCGGGCCGAACTGCAGGCGGGGATCGGCGCGCTGGTCCAGGCGATGCCGGAGCGTTCCGCGATCCTGCCGGTCCTCCTTTACCGGACGCTGGGCGCGTCCCTGCCCGACGGCGCGGCGTCGATCGCGCCGCTGTGGGCGGGTTGTCACCGCGCGGCGAAGACGATGACCGTGCCGGTGCGGCGTGCGTTGGGCAGCTCTTCTTCCGGCTCGGAACTCGGCGAGGAACTCTTCTCGCGGATCTTGGCCGGCCCGACGCCGTTTTCGACGCACGAGCAGGACGAGGTGTGGAGCCTGATGCGCCGCTCGCGGGTCCGGCTGGCGGTACCGGAGCTGCTGGAGTGGCTCGGTTCTTTGGACCCGGCTTCGGAGCGGCCCGACCCGGCGTTCCCGTTCTCCCTGCTCAACGGCCAGCGCCGGGCGCACAACGCGAACCAGATCCTGCGCGACCCGCGCTGGCGCCGCACGGATCCGGACGGTTCGCTGCGGGCGCGTCCCGAGGAGCTGGCTTCGATCGGCGCTTCGGCGGGCGACTGGGTGGCGGTGGTGACGCCGGCGGGACGGGTGGTCGTCCGCGCCGAAGCTGACCCGGGACTGCGGCCGGGTCAGCTTTCGCTGCCGCACGGCTACGGCATGGCCCACCCGGACGCGCACGGGCACCGCGTGGTCAGCGGCCCGCGGATCAACCTCTTGACCGACGCGCTGGACCGCGACCCGATCGCGGGCACCCCGCACCACAAGGACGTCCCGGCCCGGCTGGAGCCCGCGACGGAGGAGGAGCGGACCCGGGCCGAGGCGGACAGCGCGCGCGTCCGCGAGACCGTCGCGAGTGGACGATCCTGACGCATCGCCCGTTAAGGTGGGAGCCCTCAACCGAAGGGAACCCCGGGTGCGCAAGATCGTCTCGAACCTGTTCATCTCGCTCGACGGCGTGGTCGAGGCGCCCGACAAGTGGTCACTCCGGTACTGGAGCGACGAAATCGGCCAGGCGGTCGGCCGCGGGATGGCCGCGGCCGACGCGATGCTGCTCGGGCGCGTCACGTACGAAGGGTTCGCCGAGGCGTGGCCCGGCCGGACCGTCGAGGACGACGAAGGCGCCGAGTTCATGAACAATGTACGCAAGTACGTGCTTTCGTCGACTTTGTCCGATGTGGGCTGGAACAATTCGACGCTGCTGACCGGCGATCCCGCCGAAGCCGTCCGGGCGCTGAAGGTTTCGCCCGGGGGCGACATCATGACCAGCGGCAGCACGACGGCGGTGCGCTGGCTGCTGTCCGAAGGCCTGGTCGACGAGCTGAACCTGCTGCTGTACCCGATCGTCGTGGGGCAGGGGAGGCGGCTGTTCCCCGCCGAGGGGCCGACGTTCCCGTTGGTGCTGAAGAAGTCGGCCACGTTCGGCAACGGCGTCGTCCAGCTGACCTACGTCCCGGCCTGAGTACGCGGGAATCGCCGGAAACCCTTCGGGTCGGCCAGGTACCGGTCCAGATCCGGATCCTCGTGCAGTTCGGTGAACCCGTTTTCGACGTCGTGCGCCAGCTCGGCTCGCAACCGCGCCAGCGCGGCACGCACGTCCGCGTTGAACCGCAGGCACCGCGCTTCACGCCACGGGCCGGGGTCCGGCGGGTAGTCCCAGTTGAAAGACTCGTCGTACTGCTCGGCCAAGCTGTCCAAGGTGGCAGACAGGTCAGCGCTGAGCGGCAGCTCGTCGAGGTCCGCGGGGCCCATCCAGCCCCACAGCACCGCACCCGAACCCGCGGAGAAGAAGAAGCGCAGGTCAGTTGACGCCTCGGGAGTGGCCTTCCCAGTACGGCTCCCGGAGCTTGAACTTCTGGATCTTGCCCGTAGCCGTCCGAGGAAGCTCATCCAAGAACTCTATGCGCTTCGGGCATTTGTAGCCCGCCAAATACTCCCGGCAGTGCTTGATCAGCTCCTCGGAAGTCACCTCCGACGAAGCGACCACCAGAGCCGCCACCAGCTCGCCCCACTTCTCGTCCGGGATGCCGATCACCGCCACCTCGCGGACCGCCGGGTGCGAGTTCAGCGCGTCCTCCACCTCGATCGACGACACGTTCTCGCCGCCCGAGATGATCACGTCCTTCTTGCGGTCCGCGATCGTCAGGTACCCGTCTTCGAACGTCCCGCCGTCGCCCGTGTGGAACCAGTTGCCCTCCTGCACCCGCTCGGTCTCCGCGGGGTTCTCCCAGTACCCGTCCAGGTTGTGGTTCGACTGCGCCAGCACTTCGCCGTCCGTGCCGACGGCGATCCGGACGCCCAGCGCCGGCGTTCCCGCGCGGCCGAGCAGCCGGGCCTGCTCGTGCGGGTCCAGGTCCGCCCACTCGCTGCGCATCCGGTTGACCGTCAGCAGCGGCGCGGTCTCGGTGAGCCCGTAGATCTGGATGAACTCCCAGCCCAGCTCGGCCCGCACCCGCTCGATCGTGCGCGTCGGCGGCGGGGCGCCGGCCACCACGATCCGGACGCGGTCGCGGCCCGGGATCTCGCCCTCCCAGGTCGCCGCGCCGTCCAGGGCCGCCGTGACCACCGCGGGGGCCGCGCACAGAATGGTCACGTCGTGCTCCTCGATCCGGCGCAGGATCTCGGTGCCGTCCACCTTCCGCAGCACGATGTGCCGCCCGCCGAGGCCGGTCACCGCGTACGGCATGCCCCAGCCGTTGCAGTGGAACATCGGCAGCGTGTGCAGCAGGACGTCGTGGTCGCTCAACGTCGTGTGCAGGCCGAACACGGCCGCGTTCAGCCAGAGGTTGCGCTGGGTGAGCTGCACGCCCTTCGGCCGCGCGGTCGTGCCCGAGGTGTAGTTGATGGTCGCCGTCGCGGACTCGTCGCCGGCCCACGGCCTCGGCGACCCGTCGCCGCCCCAGATCGCCTCGTCGTCGCGGCCCAGGACGAAGACGTGCTTCGCCGTCACCGTGTCCAGCAGGTGCGCCAGCTCGGGGTCCACGATCAGCACCTCGGCCCCGGAGTGCTCCACGATGTACTTGACCTCGGCCGGCGCGAGCCGGAAGTTCACCGGCACCAGGACCCGGCCCCAGCCGGACACGCCGAAGAACGACACGAGCAGCCGAGCGGCGTTGTGCGACACCATCGCGACGCGCCCGCCGACCGGCACGCCCAGCTCGTCGAGGTGCGCGGCCTGCGCGCGGGCCCGGCGCGCCACCTCGCGGTAGGTGAGCGAACCCCAGCTCGGCGCGGGCTGGTCCGGCTCGTCGACCACCGCGACGCGGTCCGGGTACACCGTTTCCGCGCGGTCGAGGAAGTCCCGGACACCCAGATCGAAGAACATGCCCCCGATGATGACTCTTCGCAGGTGCTCGCACCAGTCCGATGTGGTTCGCTGGAGCACGATGGACTTCGACACGGTGGCCGGCGAGCTCTACGGGGGTGACCTCGCGGAGTTCGTCAGCGCGCGCAACGCGGCGGCGAAGGCCGCGAAGGCCGAGGGAGACGCCGAGCTCGCGGCGAAGATCCGCGAGCTGCGGAAGCCGACCACGGCGGCGGCGATCGTCAACCGCCTGGCCCGGGAAGACGCCGCCGAGCTGCGGGAACTGGCCGAACTCGGCGACGAGCTGCGCGACGCCCACACGCGCCTGGCCGGCGACGACCTGCGGGCGCTGACCCGGCGCCGCGGCGACCTCGTGCGGCGGATCGTCCGCGGGCTGCCGTCGATGAGCGACACCGTCTCCCGCGAGGTCGAGGCGACGCTGGAAGCCGTCGCGGCCGACCCGGGCACCGCGCGGCTCGCCGTGGCCGGGCGTCTGACGTCCGTGGCGCACCAGGACACCGACCAGTGGTTCACCCTCGCCGCGAGCGCCGCCCCGCCGTCCACCGGCAAGCGCCCGGCGAAGCTGGTGGACAAGGCCGAACCGGCGAAGCCCAAAAGGGATCACCGGCGCGAGGAACAAGACCGCGAAGAGCGCGAACGCGTCCGGGCCGAGCGCGAGCGCCTGCGCAAGGAGGCGGCCGAGCTGGCCAAGGAGCGCGCGGTGGCCGAGCGCGATCTCGTCCGCACCGAGCGCGCGGCCGAGCAGGCGACGGCCCGCGTCGACGACCTGCGCACCCGCCTGGCCGAGGCGGAGGAACGCTCCGAGCGCGCGACGACGGAGTTCGAGAAAGCGAAGGAAACCTACGAGCAGGCCGACAAAGCCGCCGAGGACGCGCGAAAGGCCGCCGAAGCGCGCTGATCCCGTGGTAGCGTGAAAGCGCGCCCCGGATGGGCCTACGCACGGAGGTAGTGGCTACTCAGCCCCCTTGAATCGACACGTTCTGCTGTCCCCGGCAGAAGTGTGCCCTCCGCGCGCCCGTTCCGTGTCGGTTCACGGCCTCCGGTGATCACTTCATCGGAAAGGACCAGCTTGATCCAGCTCACCACGACCGGTGCCCGCACCGGTCGAAAGCACCGTGTCCCCTTGGGGGACTTGGACATCGACGGCCGCCTGGTCGTCGTCGCTTCGGCGATGGGCTCGCCGAAGCACCCCGCGTGGTACCACAACATCCGCCACAACCCGTTGGTGACAGTGGAAACCGGCGCGGAGACCTACGACGCGATGGCCGCGCTCCCGCCGGACCGCGACGCGTTGTTCGCCGAGGTCGTCGCGCGCGAACCGGGGTTCGCGGACTACCAGGCGAAGACGACCCGCGTGCTGCCGGTGGTCGAGCTGCACCGGCTCGATGCCGTGCGCCGCATGGGCGACTGGCTCGTCGAGGTGCACGACTGGCTGCGCGCCGAGCTGCGGAAACTGCGCGACGGCGGGTCGCAGCGCCTGAGCACGCGGTGCGCCGGCTTCTGCACCGCCCTCACCCGGCACCACTCCGGGGAGGGCGCCGCGATCTTCCCCACGCTGGCCACGCGGTTCCCGGCGCTCGCGCCCACACTGGACAAGCTGGCCGACGACCACGTCGTCGTCGCGCGGTTGCAGGAGGAGATCCAGCGGCTCGTCGACGAAGAACCCGACCCGGCCCGGCTGCGCACGGAGTTCGACCGGCTGGCGTCCGCTTTGGACGATCACTTCGCCTACGAGGAGCGCACGATCGTCACCGCGCTGAACGCCCTCCTGCCCGCGCCGCCCGGCTGACCAGAGCTGTTCAGAGCAGGATTTCGGCCAGCCGCCGGTGGTTCTCCGCCTCCACCTCGGCCGACCGGCCGATCACCTGGACGGCCACGTGGTCGGCACCGGCGTCCACATGGGACCGCAGGCGCTTCGCGATGTCCTCCGGCGTGCCGTGCAGCGCGAGGTCGTCGATCAGCCGGTCGCTGCCGCCGCCGGTGACGTCGGCGTCGGTGTACCCGTGGCGCAGCAGGTTGTTCACGTAGTTGCGCAGCCCGAGGTAGGGCTCGCGGATGAAGGCGCGCCCGACTTCGCGAGCCTCCTCCGGGCTGCCGACGACGACCTTCTGCTCCGGGGCCAGGAGCTTGCCCGCGCCCAGCACCGATCGGGCGTGGCGGGTGTGCGCGACCGGCACGAGGTACGGGTGCGCACCCGCGGTGCGGTCCCTGGCCAGCTTCAGGACCCGGTCGCCGAGCGCGGCGAGCACCCGGGCCTCGGCGGGCACACCGGCCGCGTCGAGCCGGTCGAGGAAGCCGACGAGCGTGTCGTACGGGCTGTGGTAGCCGGTGACGGACTCGGGGTGGCCGACGCCGATCCCCAGCAGCAAGCGCTTTCCGTACCGGTCCGCGAGCCGGTGGTAGGACTCGGCCAGCGGCTCCGGCTCGTCGGCC
Organism: Amycolatopsis sp. cmx-4-37; assembly: GCA_049998055.1. Classification (GTDB taxonomy): domain Bacteria; phylum Actinomycetota; class Actinomycetes; order Mycobacteriales; family Pseudonocardiaceae; genus Amycolatopsis. Next base: position 428,845 of record JAEBEK010000003.1, read on the forward strand.
CAGACGTTCACGATCGCCGTCGCCACGGTGATCCGCTCGGTCGAGGCCAGGATGTCTTCGACGAACTTGAGATCGCTGATCGAGGCCCGTCCGGTGCCGAGCCAGGCGGTGCCGTAGCCCAGCTCGTCCGCCGCGACGGCGTGGAGCTTGCGGGTCGCGTCGTCGCGGTGCGGGGACAGGAACACGCCGAAGGTGCCAAGGGTCGATACATTTGTCATAGGCATTAATGTAGCAAATGTAGCGTCAGCTCGCGAGGCGGTGCAGCCACTCTCGCAGCAGCTGCCGCTCGGTCGTGGTCAGCTGGTCGACGTCGTCCGCGAGCGCGGTCGACAAAGCGACCGCGAGCGCGCCGACGGACGAGCCCTCGGCCGGCCGCTCGGCGAGCAGCCCGGCCAGGACGGCCTCCCTGACCTGTGTGGACATCGCCAGATCACGGCTTTCTTCGGGTTCGGCGATCAGGCTCAGCGTGACCCCGCTGTTCGCCGCCGCGAACTGCCGCGCGGCCTCCTGCGCGCCGACCCGCAGCCGGCCGTCCCGCGCCAGCGGCGTGAACAGCTCCAGCAGCATCGCCTCGGCGCTGGAGGTGAGGTTGCACGGCACGCCCGGCTCGATCTGGCCGTAGAGCAGCACGTAGAACTGCGGGTTCTCCAGGCCGTATTCGACGTGCCGGTCCCAGCCCGTGCGAATCCGGTCCACCGGGTCGCCGCCGGCCGCGGGCGCCTGCACGTACTGCGTGAAGCCGTAGTTCACGACGGCGTCGAGCAGGCCCTGCTTGCTCCCGAAGTGGTGGTAGAGCGTGGGGGCCTGGACGCCGGCGCGCTCGCAGATCGCCCGCGTCGACACCGGGCCGCCCTGCGCCTCGTGCAGGAGCTGTCCCGCGGCCAGCAACAGGCGGTCGCGGGTGCTGGTGGCGTTGCTCGATCGTCCGGCCATGTAGCAATTGTAGCGCCGGTCTGTAGCGTCAGGCCCGTAATCGCAGTTGCACCCGGCGAAGCCCGGCGAAGGCGTTCAGCACCGCCGGGTCGGTCGTCGCCGCGTCCGGGCGCACCGACCGGTAGCCGTCCAGGAACGCCTCCCGCAGCTCGTCGCGCTGGGGCAGGTGCTTGAGCTCGTCGAGCGCCACGGCGAGGTCGTAGGCGTAGTGCCCGTACCCGCAGTCGTCGAAGTCGATCGCCCGGACGCGGCCGCGGTGGAACAGGTAGTTCTCCTGGCGCAGGTCGCCGTGGACCAGGCCGAAGACGCCGGCGCCACACCCGAGTTCGGCCCGGACCGCGCGGACCCGCCCGACAGCCTTGCGGACCCGTTCGTCGCCACCGGCCAGCGCGACCGCCCGGTCGAGCACGGCGTCGGAGAAGCCGTCGACCTGCGCGCGGCCGAACTCGGTCAGGTCGTCGACGCGGCCGCGGTCGAGGCCGTTCATCCGCGCGCCGTGCTGGTGCAGCCGCGCGGCGAACTCGCCCACCGCGTACAGCTGCGGCGCGCTGAGCCGTTCGTCGACGAACCGGCCGTCGACCCAGTGGCAGAGCACGCAGGTGCGCGGCTCCGGCACCGCCGGGTCGGCGACCACGGTGACCAGGTCCCGCGCCCGCGTCGGCACCGGCCGCGGGACGACGAGGTCGGTTTCGCGGCCCAGCGCGGCGAGCCACGCCATTTCGGCCCGCACCTGCGCGGCGCCCGGGCCGTCCGCGCGCTGGACCCGCAACACGTAGCGGTAGCCGTCCGCGCCGTCGACGCGGAACGTCGTGTTGAGCCCGCGGCCCAGCGGCGTCAACCGGGCCACCGGCACGTCGTAGGCGGTCAGGGCGGCTTCGGCGAGCCGGCGCAGGCGTCTGGTCCGGCCGGAGCGGTCGAGTCCGGCGAACGGCCGCTCGTTCGCCGTCGAGCCCGCCATGGCCCACGTGCTCAGCTGATCGACCGTTCCGGCTCGCGGGAGTGCGCGACGAGCTCGATCGCCGGCGTGTGGCGGCCGCCGCCACCCAGCCGCTCGACCCCGCGCAGGCCCTCGACCAGCCGCTCGACCTCGGTGTCCGGCCGCACCCCGAAGCGCATGAACTGGCTGGTCATGCCGATCTTGTTGCCGCACTGGCGCACCAGCAGGTGGTGCTCGGCGAGCAGGTAGTCGCACAGTTCGGCGCCGTCGACCGAGCCGGGCAGCTTGACGAGCAGGAAGTTCGCCTGCGACGGGAACACCGTCAGCTCCGCGAACTGGTTCAGCTGCGAGTTCATCATGAACCGGTCGAGGGCGAGCTTCTTGAGGCTGTCCTCGTACTCCGCGCGGCGCTCGGCGAGCATGAAGATCACGGTCTCGGCGAGCGAGTTCAGGTTCCACTTCGGCAGCGCGCCCGACAGCTTGCGCGTCAACGCCGGGTTCGACACCTGGTAGCCGAACCGGATCCCGTGCAGCCCGAAGTTCTTGCCGAGGCTCTCCAGCACGATGACGTTCGGCCGCACGACGGCTTCGGCGGCCACCGAGGGGCTCATCTCGGCCTCGACGAAGTCGATGAACGACTCGTCGATCACCACGAGGTCGAGGTCCTCGAGGGCGTCCATGAACCGGATCACCTCGCGGCGCGGCAGGTACCCGCCGTCGGGGTTGTTCGGGTTGCACAGCACCGCGACCCGGGAACCGCGGCGCTTGATGAACTCGACGTAGGAGTCGACGCGCAACTCGAAGTTGTCGGACTCCTTGAGGAGGAACATGTCGACGCGCTTGCCGGTCTCCAGCGGCTGGTCGGTCCAGCGGCCGAACGTCGGGATCGGCACGGCGATGCTGGCGTCGACCAGCAGCCGGTCGATCCAGGTGATCAGCTCGGTCGAGCCGTTGGCCAGCGAGATCGTCGACGGGTTGAGCCGCAGGACGTGCGCCAGCTGCGCGGTGATCGCGCCGGCGTCGCTCGGGTAGAACTTGAGGATCGTGCGGAGGTTGCGCTCCAGTTCGCCGAACATCTCGTCGGTGGGGAAGTACGGGTTGCAGGGGATGCAGAAGTCCGCGAGGTCGTCCGCGTGCTGGCCCATCGCCCTGGCGACGGAGAAGAACGACGGGCTGTGGGCCGCACTCTGCTGGAAAAGGCCCCTGGTGGTCATGCCGTGCCGCACGCGTGGTCTCCGTCCGCCGCTTTACCGGCCCCTTGCCTTCCCGATGGGGACACGGGTGAATCGGACGGCCGGTTCAACACCGGTCACCGCGTAGACCCCGAGGCCGGCCAGCGCGGCGCCCGCCAGCACGGAGAGCGCGAGGAGCGGCAGCGGTGCGGCCAGCGGGTCGATGCCGGTGAACGACTCGACGCCGATCACGGCGGTGAGCAGGGCGTCGGCGGCCACGGCCGCTTTCACGACGCGCAGCCGGTGCGCCTCGGGCCAGCGGGTGAACCGCAGGACCCAGGCCAGCGCGGGGAGCACGAGGATCGCGTGCATCGCGACGGCGTGCAGTGGCTTGAGCGAACCGGCGGTGGTGTAGGCGCCTTGCGGGTCGCCGCCGCGCGCTTCGACGACGCCGCGGGCGATCATCACCGCGCCGGTGGCCAGCGCGACCAGGAGGACGACCAGGCCCGCGCGGACGGCCAGGCGCAGGCTCGCCGCCTCCGGGCCGGGCTCGACCAGCGCCGCGGCGGTGAAGCCGATGATCGTCAGGATGAGCACCCCGCCGCCGGCCGCCAGCGTCATCGACACGACGTTGTCGAACGGCGTCTCGAAGTTGAAGTGCGACGGCACCCCGCGCCAGGCCTGCGTGCTGACCAGCACGACCTCGGCGACGCTCGCCGCCGTGAACGCGCCGAGGAGGATCGTGCGCAGGCGGGGGCGGACGGTGAGGAACGACGTCGCCCAGGCGACCGACGCGAGCGTCAGCCCGAACGACAGGCCGAACGTGACGGCTTTGCGCGTCGACAGCGGACCCAGCCACGAGCCGCCGGTGGCGATGAGCACGATCGCGTGCCCGACGCCGCTCAGGAACAGGGCCGCGCCGACGGCGTAGGCGACCTTCTCGGCTCGCCTTGCTTCGTGCCGGATCCGGGTCAGTGCGTTCATGGCACCGAGTGTCGCGCCCGGGAGGGGGTCACCGCGTCGGCCCGGCGTCGACACTGCGGCCTACGACGACGAGCGTACGACGACGAGCGTACGGCAATTGGGGAAGAAACGTCGAAAAGCACCGGTAAAGGAATTGCGCTCTTCTTGACCGGAGTATTGCCGAATCGCGTGCCCGGCGCCACTCGCGAGGCGGATGCGTTGTGGTCGAAAGAGTTCTACCATCGAGTCATGTACATCGCCCTGCTGACCTACACAGCGCCCGAAACAGAAGTCGACTACGCGCTCCCGGACCATTCGGACTGGTTGCGCAAACAATTCACGAAGGGGGTCTTCCTCGTTTCCGGAAAGGGGACCGGCGCGGCCGACCACGTGATCCTCACCCGGTCGGTGCAGCGCGGCAAGCTCGACGCCGTGCTCGCCAGCGATCCGTTCGTCATCCGGCGCCTCGCCCGCTACGAAGTCATCGAATTCACCGCCACGCGCACCGCTCAGGAGCTGCTGGCGATCAACGAGGCCCTCGCCTCCTGAGGAGTTCCGGCACGCCTCGGGTGGCCCGGCGACGAGGCCTCGCCACCTGCCGGCGAAAAATGCTCACCTGCTGGTCTCGCTTATGCTCGGGACGCCCGGATGTCCAGCAGGGAGAGTGCGATGAAGACCCCCGACCTCGTCCTCCGGGGCCGCCGGTTGAGCGGTGACCGCGCGCTGGTGCTGGCCGCGGTCCAGGTGCTCCCGGAGCCCGACGCGGCGCGGGAAGCGGTCCTGAGGGCCGTCGAGGACGGCGCCGATCTGGTGGGTTTCGCCGGAACCGGCGTCGAACCCCTGGTCGCGTGGGCGCGCTCGAAGTTCCCGGATCTCTGCTTGGCGGTCGACACCGCGGACGCTTCGGTGGCTGCCGCCGGCTGCGAGGCCGGCGCCGACCTGGTCCTCGCGCGGACCGACCTCACCGAGGTCGCGGCCCGGTTCGGGGCCGGTTACGCCGGTCCGTCGGTGCCTTCCGGGCCCGGTTTCGTCCTGGACGTCGGGGTGGTGCGGGCGGCGCCTTCGCTGCCTTCGGGAGTGCCGGTGCTGCTGGCGGTCGAGGGCGACGGGACGCCGGGCGGCCTGGCATTGGCGGCGCTGGCGGCGTCGGCCGGGGCGGCGATCATCCGGACCCGGCACGTGCGCGCGACCAGGCACGTGGCCGAGATGGCGGCGAGCATCGCGGGCACCCGCCCGCCGGCGAAGGCGGTCCGGTGGGAGTGATCCGGCAGATCTGGCCGGTCGGGCGCGGCCTCGACGACCACGACCTGGAGCAGCTCTACCGGTACCCCGTTCCTCGCTGGGTCGCGGTCAACTTCGTGTCCAGCGCGGACGGCGCGATCACGGTCGAGGGCCGGTCGGCGAGCCTGTCGACCCCGGCCGACCGCATCGTCTACCGGCTGGGCAACGACCTGGCGGACGTGGTGCTGGTGGGCGCGGGCACGGCGATGGCGGAGGGCTTCGAGGGCCTGCGTCCCGACGAGCGCACGGCCGAGCGCCGCCGCCGGTTCGGGCTGGCCCCGATCGCCCCGGTCGCGGTGGTGACGACGGGGCGGTCCCTGCCCCCGGACGCGCCGGTGATCACGAAGGCGGCGGTCCCGACGCTGGTGTTCACGTCGGCGGCTTCGCCTTCGTCGTTGCGTGCCGAGTGGGCCGCGAACGGGGCCCGGGTGTTCGTGGCGGGTGCTGCCGAGGTGTCGGCTTCCGAGGTGGTCTCGACGTTGGCGGCCGAAGGGCTGGGCCGCATCGACTGCGAGGGCGGGCCCCGGCTGTTCGGATCGTTGATCGAGGCGGGCGTGGTCGACGAGTTCCGCTTGACGGTGGCGCCGTTCCTGGTGGCGGGCGCGGCCGGCCGGGCGGCGGTGGGCGGGGCGATCGACCCGGCTTCGCTGGAGCTGGCCTCGGTGCTCACCGATGGGGCGAGCGTGCTGCTGAGGTACTTGGTTCCGCGGTAGCGCCAATGTCTTGAACGAGTCGCCTTCGAAGACCTTTCCGGGTTCCCGCCGGCTCGGCTGTTCCCGTTTTTGTCGGTGCTTGCTGGTAGCGTGGAAATCGGGGGCTCCCTACGCACGTTTCCGTTGTGGTACAAGGGAAATCACGTGCTAACGTCGTATCCGGAGTTCACCCGTTTCAGCGATGATCTTCGCACGGGTGTTCGGTAACGTCAGGGGCATGACCACTCTTCTTCCGTCCGGGCCGCGAAGACCGGCGCCGCACCCGCGGCGTTCACAGCAGCCGGCGAAAATGTTCCGCCATCTCGAGGCGCCGGGCTTCCCGCGGCGCAAGCCAAGCGAAGTCGTCGTGCTCTTCCGGGTTGAGCACGACATCTCCGGTGCCGTCTTCTTCGACTGTGTAAACGAAAGCGTGGATGTGCATCGCCCGCCCGGCGACGTCCGGCCAGGAATCGCGGGCGAGCTCACCCGTGATCCGCACCCGCAACCCCGTTTCCTCGGCCACTTCCCGGACCGCGGTGGCTTCGAAAGCCTCGCCCGGTTCGGCCGTCCCGCCGGGCAGTTCCCACCGTCCCGCGAGGAACACGCCGGGCCCGCGCCGGAGGAACAGCACCCGGTCGCCGCGGGCGATCCAGCAGTAGGCCAGGTGCTTCCGCGCGATCTCCGCCATGCGCGCGATTCTCGCTCAGTTGGTCTTCGACGTCGGCAGGTGGGCGCCGAGGTACCCGACGTACACCGTGCCCGTGCGGTCGGTGTCGTCGAGGAAGTGCAGCCGCGGCGCCGGCGACTTGAACCGCTCCAGGGCGATGTGCGCGCCGAAGTAGTCGCGGCCGCCGGGGTTCGTCCGCGGGGCGACGCGGAAGGTCCGCGCCTGGCGGAGCCGTTCGTTCGTGGTCACCGTGTCCGACTCGGCCAAGGCGATGATGTTGGCGCTGATCAGCGAACCCGGCTGACCGGTGCGGGCGAACGCGAGCACGTCCGAAAGCTCGGGCCCGGGGTCTTGGCCCGCCTCGAGCAGCGTGGTCCGCGCGCACGCATACGCGTCGAGGGTGCGGAGCGCGTCCCACGCCTTGCGCCGCCAGGCGCCGGCTTTCGGGTGGTGGTCGAGGATCGCGGCCGGCGCCGGCTCGGCCGTGATCGCGAGGTGCTTGAGCGTCGCCGTCGCGGCGCCGATCAGCTCGGCGAAGCTCGGGAACTCCTCGGGCGGGCGCTCGGCGGCGGCGACCCCGTCGTCGGCGTCGTGGTAGCGGGCCAGCGTGCCCGCCAGCAGCCCGTTCACCCGTCTGAGCTCGTCGCGCTCGGTCTCCGTCTCCTCGAACGCGCGCGCGTAGTCGTCGACCTCGCCCTGAAGCTGCGCGAGCTGCGTCCGCAGGTACGCCACGTCGATCGCGGACAGTTCCTCGAGCTGCCGGCGGAGCACCTTCACCTCGCCGGCGTGCCGGTCACGGTCCTCGGTGTCGGCTTTCGACTTCTTGCGCAGGATCGCGATCACGCCCCGCGCCTCCGCCAGCTCGCGCTCGGCGCGGTCCAGCTTCTCCGTCAGTCCGGCGTCCGGTTCCGGTTCCGGCGCGTCGAACGGATCCGCGGCGTACCAGGCTTTCACGCTGGGAACCTCCGCCCACTCGTCGGGAAGCGGCGTCCGGCCGCGGGTCTGGAGCAGCCGCGTGATCGCGCCCTGGAGCGCCTCGCCGGACACCGGGCTGGCGGTTTCGACGAAGTCCGGGAGCTGGTCGCACAGCGGCGCGTACAGCCGCGCGCCTTGCGGCACCTCGTAGCCGAGGGGCACGTTCTGGTTGAGGGTGCGGCGGAAGCGGTCGTCGACGTCGAACACGTTGACCAGCCCGGGCCAGCCGTCGACCGGGACGGTCGGCGGTTCGGTGAGCACCAGCACCGCCGACGTCCGCCACTCCGCGACCAGCGCTTCGCCCAGCAGTTCCGCGACGCGGTCGCACTCCTTGCGAGACCAGCCTCGCATCGCGAGAACCGGCGCTTCGATCGGGATCTCGTCACTCCCGCTCGCGCCGAGCTCCTCCAGGCCGATCCGCTGCGCCGGCGCTTCGTGGCAGCTGCGCCACGGTCGCGTGCACGCGGCGGCCAGCAGCCACGCCACCCGGTCCTCGCCGGCGCGGTAGCACAGCGAAAGCAATACCTGAACGGAGTAGCGGCCCTCGCCGCCCGACCACCCGAACTTCAGGTCGCACCGGCGCGAGCCACCGTCGTCGGAAGAGCCGAGATCGGCGATCGTGTAGTCGTCGTGCTGCCGCTGGCGGGTGATGAGCCTGCTGCGCAAGGCGTCCAGGGGGCGTTTCCCCTCGGTGGAGACCAGTCCGTGGTGCCAGATCCGGTGCACCCCCACAGGACTCAACTCCGTTCGCCGGAAACAGGACCTCAGCCGAACATAGCGGATCCTGTGATCGAACGAACGCGGGGCGTCACCTCATTCACGCGTCCAGAGGCAGAAGGGATGCCCGGCCGGATCGAAGCAGACGCGGACGTCCTCCTGCGGCTGGAAGTCCGAGACCACGGCACCCGCGGCGGTCGCGGTGGCCGTCGCGGAGTCGAGGTCGTCGACCTCGATGTCGAGGTGCAGCTGCATTTGCTGGGCGCCGCCGGCGGGCGGCCACACCGGCGGGAGGTGCTCCGTCTCGAGCTGGAACGACAACCCGGCGCTGCCGTCGTCCGGGCGCAGCGTCACCCACTCCGGCTCGTCGGTCTCGATCGGCCAGCCGAGCAGTTTCGAATAAAACTCGGCGAGCGCACGCGGTTCCGGCGTGCCGAGCACGGTGGAGGTCAGCTTCATGATCCGGTGGTACCCGCCGGCGCGGGGCTTCTACCGGGCCTGCCCGGGTTGGGTGTCGAAGTAGGCGACGGGCGGGCCGACGGTCCGCCACGACGTCGTCGCGAACACCGCGGCCCCCGACAACGCGAGCAGCACGGTGATGACGGCGAGCGTGGCGCCGACCCGGCCCGCGCCGGGCCCGGTGCGCGCGCCGGCGCAGACGCCGAAGACCAGCGCCAGGACGCTGAGCGGCAGCAACGCGAACCACAGTGCGCCGAGGACCAGCACGAACGTCTGCGCGACCCAGGAGTACACCCACGCGGTCACGACCGGCGGCCGGACGATCAGCCAGGCCGCCCAGGTGGCGACGGCGAGCGTGAGCCCGGCCGCGCCGATCGCGAGCGACGCGATCGCCAGGCCGCTGCCTGGCCGGGTGGTTTCGGTCGGTTCGGCTTCGAGCTCGGGTGCCCCCATGCGGGGAACATCCCGGCGGGACGCCCCGGCGTTACGCGGAATAGCCCGTCGCCGCGCGGGTTGACTCCAGGCGCAGGCGAAAGATCACTGAGGGAGCCGCCATGTCGTCCGAGCACATTCAGGGGACCGTTGCCGACGGGTTCGAGTCCGTCCGGGAGGAGTTCGCCGCCGTCGCGACCGGCGAAGGAGGTGACTACGCGGCCCAGCTAGTCGCGCACCTCGACGGCGAGCGCGTCGTCGATCTGTGGACCGGCCCCGAGATCACCGCCGACTCGCTGACCGGCGTGTTCTCCTCGACCAAGGGTGCGGCGCACCTGGTGGTGGCGCTGCTCGTCCAGGAGGGCGTGCTCGACCTCGACCAGCGGGTCAGCCACTACTGGCCGGAGTTCGGCGCGGCGGGCAAGGCCGCGATCACGCTGCGGGAGCTGCTCGCGCACCGCGCGGGCGTGGTCGGCGCCGACGCCGGCTTCACGGCCGAAGAGATCGCCGACGACCGCGTGATCGCCGAGCGGCTCGCCCCGCAGCGGCCGTACTGGCGCCCCGGCACGGCGTTCGGCTACCACGCGCTGGTGATCGGTGCCCTGACCGGCGAGGTCGTCCGGCGCGTCACCGGGCGAAGCATCCAGGAGCACTACGAGGAGCACGTCCGGAAGCCGTTCGGCCTGGACTTCTACCTGGGGTTGCCGGAGGAGCTGGAGCCGCGGTTCCTGACGACGCAGCCGATGCTGCCGACGCCGGAGCAGCTGGCCGAGCTGGCGGCCAACGCGACGGGGCCGGACAGCATCACCGGGATCGCGTTCAACCGCAACCACCCGAAAGCACCGGAGCTCTGGGATCTCCCGAACATCGAGCGGGTCCGCCGGCTGAGCCCGGCCTCGGTGGGCGGCGTGGCATCGGCGCGTGGCCTGGCGGGAATGTACGCGGCGGCGATCAGCGGCCCCGAGCGGTTGCTGAACCCGGAGACGGCGGCGGAGTTCGCCCAGATCCATTCGACGGGCGACGACCTGTCGACCCGCAACCACAACGCGTTCGGCCTGGGTTTCGCGATCGTCTCGGACGACTACCCGGTTCTCGGCCAGGGCGCGTTCGGCCACAGCGGCGCGGCGGGTTCCCAGGCGTTCGCGGACCCCCGCACCGGTTTGGCCTACGGCTACAACCGCCGTCGGTTCGCCTTCCCGGGCGGAGCGGCGCCGGAGAACGCCAGACTGGTGAACGCGATCCACAAGGCGGTGACGGAACAACGGGTCTGACGAAGTAGCGGTCCACAAAGGACTCTCCTGGCCGGCCGGCCAGGAGAGCGGCGGGTGAGCGCCCGAAACCGGCTTGCGCCCGCGAAGCCCGCCGCGCGCGAGGTGCCAAGGCACTGCCGAGCGGCGGGGGAGGGCGCCGGTTGGCGAGCCGCCGGGTCAGGGCGTCGAAGCCCCGGGTGCCGGTTGGCGAGCCGCGGGCCAGGGCGTCGAAGCCTGGGGTGCTGGTGACGCCGTCTTCGCGGCCTTCAGTTGGGAAGCGGTGCAGGAGTCCCACTCGGCGCGTAGCCGGCACCGTCGCCCCTCTCAGGCCGCCTGCGACCAGAAGCCGAGCAATCCGACGGAGGCCTCCCCTCCGGACGAATCAGGCATCCGTGACTTCGAAGAAGGCGAGGATCGCTGTCCGCATCCGGCTCAACCCCGCACCCCGGACGGCCTCGGCTCCCACTCGGCCGCCCGGCGGGATGCACGTCCGCAATGGACGTCGTTACAGAGTTCACTCGTTAGGACGTTCCGCCCGAGGAGTTTGGCCTGATCACGGGCTTCGGATTGACTTTCCGTAGCGAAAACCCTCCCGATCATCGCGTCGGTGTGGAACTATTGGTCCATTCGCGGGGAGAGGGCCTCGCGAGGGGGACTCACCGTCACGGCGAGCGGCCCCATGCAGATCCCCAGGGGAGAGGAGATCGACCATGTCGACGCCCACGGACACCAAGCCGGAAGAAACTCCGGAGCCGACCGAACAGCCGGCCCCCGTCGCCGAATGGACCGACGAGAGCGGCAAGGTTCACAAGGACCACCCGGTCCACATCGAGTGCAGCGCCAGCTGCTACGAGTAAAGCTCCGGAGCTTGACCGATTCGTGATCGCCCGCCTGCCGATCTTCTGTCGGTAGGCGGGCTTCTTTCTGCTACGGACTGTGCTGTCATAGGAGAGTGCCTGTGACAAACCTGGACCCGGTCGAGACCATCGAGAGGGTCCGAGCGCTTCAGCAAGCAGCCTCCGACGCTTCTTGCGTGGCTCGCTTCCACGAAGGCGTTCGCCTGCTCAAGCGGGGCATGGCACTCCTCGACGCGGTGCACCCCGTCGCCGAGGAACACCGCAGCGACTGGCTGGTCGCGCGGATCCGCCTGTCGAGCCTGCTGGTCGCGCTGCGGTCGGAAATCAGCGGCGACGTGGCCGCGGGCCTGGCCGGTCTCGATGACGTGCGCTTGCTGATCGGCGCCGTGGAAGAGCCCTTGCTGCACGCCGAGCTGAGCGGTGCCCTGAACCACAACTACGCGATGCGGTTGAAGTCGGTCGGGCGCAACGAGGACAGCCTCAAGTACTTCGAGGCGGCGCTCGAGCACAAGGAGTTCCGCCTGGCGCGCACCGAGGACCCGGGCTCGCTCATGGGCACCTACGTGCTGAGCCTGTCGTCCCGGGGATGGGTGCACACCCTGCTCGGCAACGTCGGCCAGGCCCGCGACGATCTTCGCCGCGCCGTCGAGCTGGCCGAGAAGTACGAGCTCCACGCCCTGGCCGGGGACGTCCGGCGCAACCTGGGCACCCTCGCGCTCCGGACCGGTGACGTGCCGGAGGCGTTGCGGCTGTTCGAGGAGAGCGAACGGACTTACCGCGCGATCGGCGTGGACGCGCCTGCGATGCTGGGGCGCGAGCAGGCGCAAGCGCTGCTCGCCGCCGGGCTGGCCGAAGAAGCCAGCGATCACCTCGACCAGGTGCGGGCGGCGATGGAGAACCAGGTCAGCGTCGCCCGGGAGCTGGCGACCGTGGAGCTGCACCGCGCCACCGCCGCGTTGATGACCGATGACTTCGAACTCGCCCGGGAGACCGCGGCTTCCGCGCGCCGGCGGTTGCTGCGCGTGAGCTGCCAGACCTGCCTGGCGAACGCGACGGTCATCGGCCTCCACGCCGACACCCGTGAGGCCCTGCGCGCCGGCACGGTCCCCGCCGGCCTGGCGATGCGGGCTCTGCGTGCGGCGGAGAAGATGCAGCTGCCCCGCTTGGCCGACCAGGCCGCCACCGCGCGGATGCTGGCCGTCCGCCTCGACATCCGCCGCGGCAACCTGAAACGCGCCGTCGAAACGCTCCAGAAAGTCCCGCGTTCCGGGCAGCTCACCCCCATCGACTACCGGATGCTGCGCCGCCTCTGCCGGGCCGAGCTGGCCGTCGCCCAGGGGAGCCGGGCCAAAGCGCTCACCGAGATCCGATCCGGGCTCACCGAGCTCGACGCCGTCCGGGACCGGATGGGCGGGCTCGACCTCGTCTCCGGGACCGCGCTGCACGGTCAGGAGCTCGCCGACCTCGCCGTCAAGCTCGTGCTCGAACGCGGGGACGCCCGGCGCCTCTTCGTCTGGCTCGAGCGGACCCGCGCGCAGACCTACCGGTACGCACCGCTGTCGGCCGGGACCGATCCCGCGCTCGCCGCGAGCGTGGCCGAGGTGCGGGGTCTCGGGCAAGCCATCCAGGAGGCCCAGCACGACGGCCACCCCATCGCCGGGCTGCGGGCCAAGTACAACGAACGCCTGCGCGAGGCCCAGCGGCTCGGCTGGCACACCGGGCGCTGGGGCCGGCCGCGGCCGGTGGCCGGGCTCGGTGAGGTCGTCGCGCAGCTCGGCGAACGGGCCTTGGTCAGCTTCGCCGCTTCCGGGGACGAGCTCGTCGCCGTCGTCGTCGCCGGGGGTGAGTGCCGGCTCGTGCGGCTCGGGTCCGCCGAGGCCGCCGCCGAGTCCGCGCGCGTGCTCAACGTCGACCTCGACGCCCTCGCGCCCGACAACCTGCCCGAACGGCTGGCCGAGGTCGTCATGACCTCCGCGCGCAAGCAGGCCGACAAGCTCGACGTCCAGCTCATCCGGCCCCTGGCGGACACCATCGGCGACCGTGAGCTGGTCGTCGTCCCCACCGGGCCGCTCTACGCCGTGCCGTGGGGCGTGCTGCCCGGGCTGCGGGGGCGGCCCACCGTCGTCGCGCCGTCGGCGACCGCGTGGCTCGCCGCCGAGCTGACGAAGTCGCCGCGGGCCCGCAAGATCGTGCTCGTCCGCGGGCCCGGGCTGGCCGGCGCCCGTGGTGAGCTGGAGAAGCTGACCACCCACTACCGCACCGCGACGACCATGACCGGCGCCAAGGCCACCGTGAAGTCGGTGCTGCGCGCGATGGACGGCGCCAAGCTCGCCCACTTCGCCGCGCACGGCGCGCACGAGCCGGAGAACGCGCTGTTCTCCCGCCTCGAACTCGCCGACGGCGCCCTCTTCGGGCACGAGATGGCCGGGCTGCGGCAACCGCCGCGCCAAGTCGTCTTCGCCGCGTGCGAGCTGGCGCTCAACCGGATCCGGCCGGGCGACGAAGCCCTCGGCTTCGCCAGCGCCCTGCTCGCCAGCGGGTCCCGCACGGTGATCGCGCCGCTGTCGCGCGTCGGCGACCTGGCCTCGGCGGCCGCGATGGACGACTACTACCGCGCGCTGGCCGTCCGGGACAGCCCCGCGCTGGCCCTGGCCGACGCGATCGCCGTCGATCCGTTCCGCCGGCCCTTCGTCTGCCTCGGCTCAGGCTGAGGGCGCCGAGAACGCCGGCGGGGACCACACGAGCCGCGGATCGGTCTGGACGACGCTGCCGAGCAGCCCGGCTGGTTCACGGCTGCTCCTTTCCTGCCTCGAAAAAGGTATCGGGACCCGGCGGCGACAGCAAGAAGACGGCCACCATTCGCCGTGCGCGTGACAATTTCCGTGGCCGCGGATCGTCCACACGTGACAACTGCTGACCTGCGTGACCCTTCGTGAAGAGGGCGATCCCCTGCGCGTGACAAAGAATTCGGGGCAGCTTGTTGATCCGGTTTCGCGGAGGTACTTTCGCTGAATTCCCCCATTCCCCGAGGTGACGCGCCGTGAAGTTTTCGTGGAAGTCGAGAAAGCCCGCCTTCGGCCTCGCCGTCGCGACGGTCGCGGGCATCGCGGCGACCGTCGCGCTGGTCGGGGCGGGGCCGACCCAGGCCGCGCCGGTGAGCCTGACGCTGAACTACAACTGCCCGTTCCCGCTGATCGGCGACCAGGTCCTGACGGTCAAGATCGACACGAACCTGCCCGACGACGCCGTCGCGGGCGCGTCGTCGACGCCGATCACCTTCGACGTCGACGTCACCGTGCCGGAGACCGCGACCGAGGGGCTGACGTTGGTCGGCGCCACGTCGCTCGACGGTTCGGCCAAGGCCGCGGCCCAGCTCAAGTACCCGGTGGACAAGACGCTGAACCTGAACCTGCCGCTGACCATCGCCTCGACGCCGGTGCCGCCGTCGGGCGCGTTCCACGTCAAGAGCAGCGGCAAGGCGCCGGCCGTGACGTTCCCGAGCCCGGGCACCGCGTCGGTGACGGTCGGCAACTTCAGCACGACGATGACCCCGCGCACCGCGGACGGCCGGCCGACCGACCTCGGCACGTTCACCTCGGACTGCGTCGCGGTGCCGGGACAGAACCAGCAGCTGGGCACGTTCGAGATCAAGCCGGCGGGCGGCACCACGACGCCCACCACTCCGACGACCGAGCCGACCACGCCCACGACCGAGCCGACCACGCCGACCACGCCGACGACCGAGCCGACCACGCCGACCACGCCGACGACCGAGCCGACCACGCCGACCACGCCGACCACGCCCACGACGGAGCCGACCACCCCGACGACGGAACCGACGACCCCCACCACGGAACCGACCACGCCGACGACCGAGCCGACCACCCCGACGACGGAACCGACCACCCCGACGACGGAACCCACCACGCCGACCACCGAGCCCACGACTCCGACGACGGAACCGACCACCCCCACGACCGAGCCGACGACGCCCACCACGGAACCGACGACGTCCACCAGTGAGCCGACGACCCAGCCGACCACGCCCCCGACCGGCGTCGACGTCAAGTACTCGGTGAGGGGCAAGTCGGCCCTCAAGCAGCTGCACGCCACGCTGCCGCTCGGTCCGGGCAGCCTCGACGCCAAGCTCGACGCGGCGTCCGGCAAGTTCGGCGCCCGGCTGTCCCTGCCGAAGTCCGATGTGGACTTCCGCGTGCTCGGCTTCATCCCGGCGTCCGCGACCGTGAAGCTCGCCCAGGTCGGCGCGATCACCGGCACGCTCACCGGCGGTGCGGTCAAGGCCACCGCGCAGGTGGACGTCCAGCTCACGAAGGTCCGCGTGTTCGGCTTCCCGATCCTGGCGTCGAACTCCTGCCACACGGTGAAGCCGGCCGACGTGCCGCTCGCCTCGGCGCCCGGGTTCGACCCGCTCAAGGGCGGCAAGCTGACCGCGACGTACGGCATCCCGCGGTTCACCGGCTGCGGCTTCCTCACCGGCCTGATCACCGGCATCACGTCCGGCCCGGGCAACAAGCTGGAAGTGATCCTGACCAAGAAGTGAAGTGTGACAACAGGAATCAAGGGATATGAGGAACCTCGGATGTCAGTGCTGACACGCGCGGTGCCGCTCCTGCTCGTGCTGGCCCTGGCCGCGTTCTCGCTCGGTGCCGCGGAAGCCGCGCCGGGCGAGAACGCGGCCGAACCCCAAGCCGCCAACCAAATTCCCTTCGGGTTCACCCTCGGGGACGCGCAGCAGCCGACCACGAGCCACGTGGCCAAGCTCGGGTCCGACATCACTTTCCCGCCGGGCACCTTCGACGGCGCCCTGGGCGGCCTCACCAGCACCGTGCCGATCACCGGAAAGCTGAGCATCCCGCCCACGGACGGCTACTTCGTGGCCTTCCGGTTCCTGGCCACCACCGGCCGGGTCGAGATCATCCCGGACGGCGACGCCACCGGAACGGCCACGGTGCACACGGGCAAGGACAAGGACTGCCGGGCCACGCAAACGAACATCTGCGCCGACACCGACGTCACCGCGAAGGTGTTCATCAAGCTCTCGGACGCCGAAGTGGACGGCAAGACCCTCGACGTCGGCCCGAACTGCCGGACGGCTCAGCCCGCCGCGGTGACCATCAAGGCGCTGGTGCCGATTTCGCTGCCGGCCCCGCCGGTGAAGGTGACCGCCACCTTCACCGCGCCGCCCTTCGCCGGCTGCGTCGGGCACGAGGACCTGAGCCGCTTGCTCACCGGCCTGGTATCCGGGCCGGGCAACACCTTCGTCTCGAACCTCACGTTGCGGTGCTTCAGCACGGGGTGCAAGGCATGACGATCCAGGTGCAGCAGCGCGCCGCGAACGGCCTGCGCGAGTTCGGCCGCATGTGCGCGATGGGCCTCGACATCATCCTCGCGATGTTCCGCCGCCCGTACCAAATCCGCGAGTTCGTCCAGCAGTTCTGGTTCATCGCCAGCGTGTCCATCGCGCCGGCGATCCTCGTCTCGATCCCGTTCGGCGCGGTGATCTCGCTGCAGCTCGGCTCGCTCACCAGCCAGATCGGCGCCCAGCAGTTCAACGGCGCGGCGAGCGTCCTGGCCGTCGTGCAGCAGGCGAGCCCGATCGTGACGACGCTGATCATCGCCGGCGCGGGAGGAAGCGCCATCTGCGCGGACCTCGGCGCGCGCAGCATCCGCGAGGAGATCGACGCGATGGAGGTGCTCGGCGTCTCGGCGATCCAGCGCCTGGTCGTGCCGCGGGCGCAGGCCGCCGTCTGCGCGTCCGTGCTGCTCAACGGCTTGGTCAGCGTGGTCGGCGTGCTCGGCGGCTACTTCTTCAACGTCATCATCCAGGGCGGCACGCCCGGCGCGTACCTGGCCAGCTTCAACGCCCTCGCGCAGCTGCCCGACCTCGTCGTCAGCTCGGTGAAGGCGGTGATCTTCGGCTACCTCGCCGGGGTCGTCGCGTCCTACCGCGGCCTGAACCCCAAGGGCGGCCCCAAGGGCGTGGGCGACGTAGTCAACCAGTCCGTCGTCATCACCTTCCTGCTGCTGTTCTTCGTCAACACCGTGCTCACCGCCCTGTACCTGCAACTCGTTCCGGCGAAGGGGACCTGAGTGGCCATCCTCGGCAAACCCGGCGATCGGCTGTTCGACCTCGGCGACCAGCTGCTCTTCTACGTCCGCGCGCTCGCGGCCGTTCCGCTCGCCGTGACCCGCTACTTCCGCGAAGTCGTGCGGCTGCTGGCCGAAGTGACGTTCGGCAGCGGCGCGCTCGCGGTCATCGGGGGCACCATCGGCGTGATGGTCGGGCTGTGCGTGTTCACCGGCGTCACCGTCGGCCTGCAGGGTTTCAGCGCGCTGAACCAGATCAACATCTCCGCCATGACCGGCTTCCTCACCGCGTACTTCAACACGCGGGAGATCGCGCCGCTCGTCGCCGGGCTCGCCCTCTCGTCCACTGTGGGCAGTGGGTTCACCGCGCAGCTCGGCGCGATGCGGATCTCCGAGGAGATCGACGCGCTGGAAGTGATGGCCGTGCGGAGCATGCCGTACCTGGTCACCACCCGGATCGTCGCCGGGTTCATCGCGATCATCCCGCTCTACGTCATCGGGTTGCTGATCTCCTACCTCGGCTCGCGGCTCACCACCGTCGTCTTCTTCGGACAGTCCGGCGGCACCTACGACCACTACTTCACGCTGTTCCTGCCGCCCGGCGACGTGCTGTGGTCCTTCGGCAAGGTGCTCGTCTTCAGCGTCGGCGTGATCCTGACGCACTGCTTCTACGGCTATCGCGCCAGTGGTGGCCCCGCCGGTGTCGGCGTCGCGGTCGGCCGGGCCGTGCGGACGTCGATCGTGCTGATCAGCGTGCTCGACCTCTTCCTGTCCCTGGCCGTCTGGGGCGCGACGACCACGGTGAAGGTGTCGGGATGAGCCGGTTCGGCACGCAGCTCGCCGGGGTCGCGTTCCTCGGCGTGCTCGTCCTGCTCGGCTACCTCGCGGTCGCCATCTACGACAAGGACTTCGACGACTCGGAAGTCGTGACGCTGCGGGCGGATCGCGTCGGCAACCAGCTCGCGCCGACCGCAGAGGTGAAGGTCAAGGGCGTGCCGTTCGGCGAGGTCCGCGCGGTCCGCAGCACGCGCACCGGCGCCGAGATCGACCTCGCGCTCGACCCGGCCAAGATCGGGATGCTGCCCGAGAACGTCTCCGCGCGGCTGCTGCCGAAGACGGTGTTCGGCGAGCGGTACGTCAACCTCGTGCTGCCGGACCGTCCACAAGGGAAGCTTGCGGCCGGTGATATTATCGCGCAGGACCACTCGTCGAGCGCGATCGAGCTGGAACGCGTCCTCGGCGACCTGCTGCCGCTGCTGCGCGCGGTCCAGCCGCAGAAGCTGAACAGCTCCCTCGGCGCGATCTCGCAGGCCCTCGACCACCGTGGCGAGCCGATCGGCGACAGCATCGTCAAGCTGCAAGATCTCTTGGCCCAGGTGAACCCGCTGATGCCGCGGTTCAAGGCGGACATCACCGGGCTCGCGAACGCCGCCGACGTCTACGCGGGCGCCGCGCCGGACGTCCTGCAGGCGCTGAGCGACCTCTCGACCACCGCGAAGACCATTGTGGACACCCGCGCGGACCTCGACAACCTCTACGCGAGCGTCACCGGCGCGACCGGGCACCTGACCGACTTCCTGCGGAAGAACAAGGACAACATCATCGGTGTCTCGGTCGAAAGCCGCCCGTCGCTGGAGCTGCTTTCCGAATACTCGCCGGAGTTCCCGTGCCTGTTCGACGCCGTCAACCGGCTCAAGCCGCTGATGGAGAAGGCCCTCGGCAAGGGCACGAACGAGCCGGGACTGCACGTGACGCTCACCGTGCGGGACCCGCGCGCCAAGTACGTGCCCGGCCGTGACACCCCGCGGTTCGACGTCGCCGGCGGGCCGAAGTGCTACGGCGGTGGGGCAGCGGCGCCGGGAGCGACCGACGGCGACCTCGGCCCGGCCAACTCGCCCGGTGAACGGCAGCTCGTCGCCGAGCTGCTGAAGCCGGCGCTGGGCGACGTGCCGGACTGGAGCAGTGTCCTGATCGGACCCGCGCTGCGCGGGACGGAGGTGACCGTCCGATGAGGAGCGTCGTGGGCCCCGCGATCAAGGGCCTGATCTTCTTCCTGGTGACCGCGGTCGCCACCGGGATCCTCGCGATCACCATCGCCAACACGAACGTCGGCGCGACCATCGGCTACACCGCTCGGTTCACCGACGCCACCTCGGTCAACCCCGGCGACGAGGTCCGCATGGCCGGCGTCCGGATCGGCCAGGTCGACTCCGTCGAGGTGGTCGAACACCGGCTCGCCGACGTCGCCTTCTCCGTCGACCGCACGCACCGGCTGGCGGCGTCGGCCTCGATCACCATCCGCTACCGCAACCTCGTCGGCCAGCGGTACCTCTCGGTCGACCCGGGCGCCACCGACACGTCGCCGACCCTCGCGGAAGGCGCCGAGATCCCGCTGGAGCGGACCAAGCCCGCGCTCGACCTCACCGCGTTGTTCAACGGCTTCAAGCCGCTCTTCCAGGCCCTGTCGCCGAACGACGTCAACCAGCTGTCGTTCGAGATCATCCAGGTCCTGCAGGGCGAGGGCAGCACGATCGAGAGCCTGCTGCGGCACACGGCGTCGCTGACGTCCACTTTGGCCGGCAAAGACACCGTGATCGGCCAGGTGATCGGCAACCTCAACACCGTGCTCGACACCGTCAACGCCCAGGGTGACCAGTTCGACGCGCTCGTCGACACGACGGCGCAGCTGGTCACCGGCCTCGCCGCGGACGCGAAACCGATCGGGCAGGCGATCGGCGGCCTCGGCGAGCTGACCACCGCCACCGCCGGGTTGCTGGAGCAAGGACGTCAGCCGCTCAAGGACAGCATCACCGCGCTCGGCGACCTGTCGAAGAACCTGGCCGACAACACCCCGGTGTTCCAGCGGTTCGTCGACAACTTGCCGAAGAAGCTCGACCGGATCGGCACGCTCTTCTCCTACGGCTCGTGGGCGAACTTCTACCTCTGCGCGCTCGACTCCGACGCCAAGCCGGCGCCCGGCGGCCCGCCGCCCGGCATCCCCGTCACGGCCGCGAGGTGCCGATGAAACCGCCCCGGATCACCCCGTTCCGCAGCCGGAACCCGATCGTCGTCGGCGCGGTGACCGCGCTGGTCATGGCGCTGATCGGCAGTGCGACGTTCTTCTCCGACGACCTGCCGCTCGTCGGCGGCGGCACCACCTACCGGGCCGAGTTCCACGAGGCCGCCGGGCTGAAGCCGAACGACGAGGTCCGCGTCGCCGGCGTGAAGGTCGGCGAGGTCACCGACGTGCGGCTGGCCGGCGACCACGTCGAGGTGCTGTTCCGGGTCAAGGACACCTGGGTCGGCAACCGGACGACGGCGGCGATCAAGATCAAGACGCTGCTCGGCCAGAAGAACCTCGTGCTCGACCCGGTCGGCAACGGCGAGCTGAACCCGGACCAGCCGATCCCGGCCGAGCGCACCAGCTCGCCCTACGACGTCACCGAGGTGTTCAACGACCTCGCGAGCACGGTCGGGGCGATCGACACGAACCAGCTCGCCCAGGCGTTCGGCGTCCTTTCCGACACGCTCGGCGCGTCGGCGCCGCAGGACGTGCGTACCGCGTTCGACGGGATCACCGCCCTGTCGCAAACGCTTGCGTCCCGGGACGACGAGCTGGTCAAGCTCTTCCAGAACACCAACCAGGTGTCCAAGACGCTCGGTGAACGCTCCGACCAGATCCAAGCCCTGATCCGCGACGGCAACACGCTGCTCACCGAGCTGAACGCCCGTAAGGACGCGATCGCTTCCCTGTTCAGCGGCATCAAGAACCTCTCGACCCAGCTGCGCGGGCTCGTCGCCGACAACCAGAAGACGCTCGGCCCGGCGCTCGACCAGCTCGACCGCGTCGCCACCGTGCTCCAGCAGAACCAGGGGAAGCTCGAGGACAGCCTGCGCCTGGCCGGGCCGTTCTACCGGCTGCTCGGCAACGCCGTCGGCAACGGCCGGTGGATCGACACCTACATCTGCGGGCTCATCCCGACCGGCACCACGCCGGGCAGCTGCCTGCCGCCGAAGAACGGGGGACGCTGATGGCGCACCAGCTCATCGACCTGGGAGCCCGGGCACGGCGCCGGACTCGCCTGCGGGCCCTGGCCCTCGGCGTCGTGCTCGCCCTGGTCGTCTCGGCCGGGTGGCCGGTGGTCACCGCGCCGGGCGAGCGCACGCTGACCGCGTACTTCGCCGCCGCGGTCGGGATCTACCCGAACTCCGACGTCCGCGTGCTCGGCGTCGCCATCGGTTCGGTGTCCGAAGTGGAACCCAACGGCACCGACGTCAAGGTGATGATGACGCTCAAGCCGGACGTCCAGCTGCCCGCCGATGCCGGTGCCGTCGTCATCACGCCGAGCCTGGTCGCCGACCGGTACGTGCAGATCACGCCCGTCTACCACGGCGGTCCGCGGCTGGGCGACGGGGCGTCGATCCCGCGCGAGCGCACCGCGACCCCGGTCGAGGTCGACGACCTGCTGCACAGCCTCGACCAGCTGATGACGGCGCTCGGGCCGCAAGGCGCCAACAAGGACGGCGCGGTCAGCGAGGTGCTGACCAAGTCGGCGGAGTATCTCGACGGCAACGGGCAGACGATCGGCGAGGCGATCAAGAACCTCGGCGAGTTCGCGCGCGCGGCGAGCGGCTCCAAGGACGACCTGTTCGGTTCCGTCGACCACATCAGCAAGTTCACCGCGATGCTCGCCGCCAACGACGGGCAGGTGAAGCAGGCCATCTCGCAGATCGCGTCGCTCAGCGAGGTCCTGGCCGACCAGCGCGACCAGTTTTCCGGCGCGCTGACCGAGCTGACCCAGGCGCTGGGCGTCGTGCAGGGGTTCATCAAGGACAACCGCGGGAAGGTCCAGTCCGATGTGGACAAGCTGGCCGACGTCACCAAGGTGCTGGCCGGCCAGAAGGATTCCCTCGCCGAGGCGCTCCAAGCGGCCCCGAACGCCCTGACGAACCTGCTGGGCGCCTACGACCGGGCGAACGGGACCATCGACGGCCGCGGCAACCTCCTCGAGTTCCCGGAGCCGAAATGAAGTCCCTCGTCAAGGTCGCCGCGGTGGTGACGCTCGCGCTCGTCACCACCGGCTGCGGACGCGGGGTGAGCGTCTACGACATTCCGCTGCCCGGCGGCGCCGCGCTCGGCGACCACCCGATCCACGTCACCGCGAGCTTCACGAACGTCCTCGATCTGGTGCCGCAGTCCGGAGTCAAGGTCGACGACGTGCCGGTCGGGCAGGTCGTCAAGGTCGAGCTGGCGCCCGACGGGCGCAGCGCGCTCGTCGACCTGCTGCTGAATGGCGACGTCGACCTGCCGGGCAACGCCGTCGCGCGGCTGCGGCAGGCCAGCATCCTCGGCGAGAAGTTCGTCGAGCTGGCCCCGCCGGACGACGCGACGCCGTCCGGCCGGCTCCTCGACGGCGCGGCCATCCCCCTGGACCGGTCCACGTTGACCCCGGAGATCGAGGAGGTCTTCGGCGCGTTGTCGTTGCTGCTCAAGGGCGGCGGGGTCGCGCAGGTCCAGAACATCAGCCACCAGCTCAACGAAGCCCTCGGCGGTCGCGAAACCGCGGCACGCAGCCTCTTGTCCAGTTTGGACGAATTCGTCCGCGGCCTCGACGAGCACCGGACCGAGATCACGCGAGCCATCGAGAGCGTCAACAAGCTCGCGGAGACGCTCAACGCGCACACCGACGAGATCACCACGACCCTCAACGGCCTGACGCCGGGCATCGGCGTGCTCAACCAGCAGCGAGAGGCGCTGGTCGGGATGCTCAAATCCCTCGACGGGCTGACGTCGGTCGCCGTCGACACGGTCAACCGCAGCAAGGACGACCTCGTCGCGGACCTCAAGGCGCTCGCACCGCTGCTGCGGCGCCTCGCCGACTCCGGGGACAAGCTGCCGAAGGCCATGGAGATGATCTTCACCTTCCCGTTCCCGGACGCCGCGCTCGACACGATCCGCGGCGACTACCTCAACGGGTTCCTCAAGGTGGGCCACTGATGCTGACCCGGTTCGTGCGTGTCCAGGTGACGCTCTTCGTCGTCATCGCCGTGCTCGGCGTCGCGTACGTCGGAGCCACCTACGCGGGCCTGGACAAAGTGTTCTTCGACCGCGGCTACACCGTGAAGGCGCAGTTCCCGACCGGCGGCGGCATCTTCACCAACGCCGAGGTCACCTACCGCGGCGTGCCGATCGGGCGCGTCGGCGAGCTGCGGCTGACCCCGGCCGGGATGGAAGCCGACCTCGAGATCGACTCCGGCACCGCGCCGGTCCCGGCCGACACCGAAGCCGTCGTCGCCGACCGGTCCGCCGTCGGCGAGCAGTACGTCGACCTGCGGCCGCGCGCCGACGGTGGGCCGAAGCTGCGGGACGGGTCGGTGCTCACGCAGGCCGACACGAAGATCCCGCTGCCGATCGACGTCGTCTTGTCGACAGTGGACTCCTTCGCGAATTCCGTGCCCAAGCCCGCGCTGCGCACCGTCGTTGACGAGCTGTACAACGCGACCTCCGACGCGGGCCCGGCGCTCGACCAGCTCGTCGGCCGCGGCATCGAGTTCGTGCAGGCGGCGAGCGCGCACGTCGCGCCGCTGACCCGGTTCGTCACCGACGCGCACGTCGTGCTCGACACGCAGGTGCAGCAGGCCGACGCGATCCGCGAGTTCGGCGCCAGCGCGAAACTCCTGGCTTCGACGTTAAAACAGTCCGATGGTGACCTGCGCACGCTCATCCCGGCGGTGCCCGCGGCGGCGAACGAGGTCGGTGCGCTGATCCGCGACTCCGGGCCGCAGCTGGGCGTCTTGCTGGCCAACCTGCTGACCACCGCGGACGTCCTCGAAGCGCGTCAGGACGGGCTGCGGCAGCTGCTGATCACCGCGCCGCAAGCGGTTGCCGCGGGGACGGCCGTGGTGCGGCCGGACGGCGCGCACTTCGGACTGTCGCTCACCTTCTTCGACCCACCGCCGTGCACCACCGGGTATTCGACGCCGTACCGCGACGGTCTCGACACGTCGACCCGACCGCTGAACACGGCCGCGCGTTGCGCGCTGCCGAAGGGCGACCCGACGAACGTGCGGGGTTCGCAGAACGCACCGGGAGGACGGCCGTGAGGATCTTCGCGTGGCTGGCCGCGGTCTTGACGACCGTCGCGGCCGGCTGGTCCGGGTTCACCTGGTGGCAGGCGGCGCACGACGACGGCGTCGCCCGCGCGGTCGTCCGGGAGGACGCGTTGCAGGCGGGCCGGACCGCCGTCGCCGGACTGACCACTTTGGACTACCGGCAGGCGGCGCCGGGCTACCAGCACTGGCTCGAGCTGTCGGGCGGCGCGCTGCACGACGAGCTGGCGGCCGATCGCCAAGGCAGTCTCGACCGGATCGCGCAGGCGAAGACCGTCACCACCGGCAAGGTGACCGACGCGGCGGTGACCGAAGTGGACACCGGCGCGGGCACGGCGAAGCTCATCGCGTCGGTCGAGCTGGTGGTGGCGCCCGAAGGCGGGGACGCCGTGACGAAACGCAACCGGTTCCAGGCCGACCTGACCCGCGGCCCCGACGGCTGGCGGATCACCGGGCTGGGGCAGGTCCCGACGGGGGAGGCGCCATGACCGTGCCGACGAAGAAGCGCTCGGTGAAGGTCGCCGGGCGCCACCACGACCCGGCGCCCGAAGCTCCGGTCGTCGTCACCCCTCGCCGGCGGGCGCCGTGGGCGGTGGCCGCGGCCGCCGTCGTGCTGGCGGGGCTCGCCGGGTGGTTCACGCTCGAGGCACAAAGCACGAACGCCGTCGTCGCGCACAACACCGCGCTTTCCGACGTGGCCGGCACCGCGGACGCCGGGAAGCAGATCAGTGCCGCGCTCGGCACGCTGTTCTCCTACCGCTACGACGATCCGGCCAAGAACGAACGGGCGGCGAAAGAACTCCTGGCCGGCCCCGCCCTCGCGCAGTACGACCAGCTCTTCGGCCAGGTCCGCACGCTCGCCGCCGACCAGCAGCTCGTGGTCACTTCGACGGCCGTCGCCGCCGGTGTGAAACTGCTGGACGGCGATCGTGCGGCGCTGCTCGTGTTCCTCGACCAGACCGGCACGAGAGGCGACGGGCAGCGCAGCACCGGCGCCGCCCAGCTGAGCGTCACGGCCGAGCGCGTGGCCGGGAAGTGGCGGGTCACCGGGATGTCCGCCGCGTGATTGTCACGGTGACAACAGGCGTTGCCCGTCGCGCAGTGCACGGAATGACAAAGTATTCACGCGCATTCTCGATTCGTTGACAGGGATTCAACGCGGGAAATACGGTGAATCACCGGTCCACCGCGAGAAATGCGCGAGGAATCCATGCTCACGAGCTCTGCACGGCCGGCTGCTTCGGACCCGGGTGGGTGCCGGGTGCCGGTCGTCGATGTCGTCGATGACCCTGGTGGCCGGCGATGACCGACCCCGGTGAGCTGCGCCGGTGGCTCACCGAGCGGATCGCCGGGCTCGCCGGGCTCGCGCCGGACTCGGTCGACGCCGCGGTGCCGCTGGCCGAGCTGGGCCTGTCGTCGCGGGATGCCGTTACCGTTGCCGCCGAACTCGGCGAGCTGCTCGGCCGCGAACCCGATCTCGGCCTGCTCGGACGGGTTCCGTCGATCGCCGCGCTGGCCGCGGCGCTGGCCGAGCCGGACCCCCGGCCGCGGCCGCAGGCGGGTGAGCCCATCGCCGTGCTCGGCATCGGCTGCCGCCTGCCCGGCGGTGTCGAGTCGCCGGACCAGCTGTGGCGCGTGCTGCTGGCCGGGGCCGATGTCGCGGCGCCCGGCGGCCGTCCGCGGTCCGACGACGAAAGCTTCCTGGCCGGGTTCGACACCGCTTTCTTCGGGATCGACCCGGCCGACGCCGCGGCGATGGACCCGCGGCAGCGGATCCTCCTGGAGACGACGTGGGCCGCGCTCGAGCACGCCGGCATCGCGCCCGGCACACTGCGCGGCAGCCGGACCGGGGTGTTCGCCGGCGTGGCGGCCGCGGACTACGCGCGGTTCACCGACACCAGGGTGGCCGCGTCGATGATCGCGAACGGGGTATCGGATCGGTTCGACCTGCGCGGGCCGAGCGTGGTCGTGGACACGGGGGGCTCGGCGTCGCTGGTCGCCGTCCACCACGCGGCCCGCGCACTGGCGGCGGGGGAGGCCGACCTGGTGCTGGCGGCCGGGGTGCACGTGCTGTTCGCGCCGCCGGGCACCGGCGAAGGGTGCGGGGTGGTGGTGCTGAAACGCCTCGCCGACGCCCGCCGCGACGGCGACCGCGTGCTGGCGGTGCTCCGCGGCAGCGCCGTCGGCTGGTCCGCCCACGAGCAGGTGGTGGCGGACGCCCACGCCGTCGCCGGGTCCGATCCCTCCACAGTGGACTATTGTGAAACGGACCACCTCGAGACGGACTACCTCGAGACGCCGGACGACCCGGTCGTGCCCGGCCGGACCCGCGACCCGCGGCGGCCGTTGCTGTCCGGTTCGGCGGCGAGGGTCTTCGGCCACCTCGAAGCGGCGTCGGGGATCCTCGGGCTGATCAAGGTCGTGCTGGCCCTCTGGCACGGCCGGATCCCGCCCCGGCTGTCTCCTTTGGACAGGTCGATCGACTGGCCGCGGTACACCGGCACCGCGCGCGCCGGCGTCTCGGCGTCCGGCTCCGGGGGCACGGGTGCGCACGTCGTGGTCGAGGAATGGCCGAAACCCCTCGAGCCCGCCACACCCGGCTCGCGGTGGAACGGCCGGCCGCAGGTCTTCACCGTGTCGGCCACCTCGGAGCCCGCCCTGCGCCGTCGGGCCGGTGAACTGGCGGACTGGCTCGCCGGGCCCGGCCGCGGCACCGCCCCCGGTGACCTCGCCGCGGCGCTCGCCCGGCGCCGCGAACAGCTGCCGCTGCGGGCCGCCGTCGTCACGTCGTCACGCGCCGCCCTCACCGCGGGGCTGCGGGCCGTCGCCGGCGGCGCCACCACGGCGGACGTCGTGCGGGGCACGGCCGGGCGCGGACTGCCGCGTCCGGTCTTCGTGTTCTCGGGGGCCGGTTCGCAGTGGCCGGCGATGGGACGGCGGATGCTGGGCGCCGAGCCGGAGTTCCGGGCCGCGGTGGCCGCCCTGGAACCGTTGTTCCTGGCCAAGGCGGGGTTCTCGCTGCGGGGCGCGTTGCGCCGGCCGCTCGGCGACCCGGCCGTGGTGCCGACGCTGGTGTTCGGCCTGCAGGTCGCCCTCGCGGGGTGGTGGCGGGCGCACGGCGTCGAGCCCGCCGCCGTGCTCGGCCACTCGGCGGGCGAGATCGCGGCGGCTGTCGTCGCCGGCGCGCTGGACGCCGGGGCCGGGCTCGACATCGTCGTCAGCCGGGCGAACCTGCTCGCCGAGCTGCCCGCCGGCGCGATGGCCGTCGTCGAGCTGTCCGCCGCCGAAGTGCTCGAGCTGGGCTTCCCGGGCCTCACGGTCGTCGAACACGCGTCGCCGGCGCTGTGCACGGTCGTGAGCAGCGCCGAAGACCTCGCCGCGTTGGTGTCCCATGTGGACGGACTCGGGCGACTGGCTCGCCGGATCGCCGGAACCGCGAATTCGGCCGCCGTCGACCCGGTCCTGGGCCGGTTCCGCGCCGGCCTCGGTGACCTGCGGCCACGGCCGCTCGCGACAACGTACTACTCGAGCGTGCTCGACGACCCGCGTTCGCCGCCGGCCTTCGATGCCGGGTACTGGACCGCGAACCTGCGGCGTCCGATCCGGTTCACGCAGGCCGTCGCCGCCGCCGTCGCCGACGGGCACCGGTGGTTCGTCGAGCTCTCGGCGCACCCGATCGCGCTGCCCGCCGTCGAGCAGACCGCTACCGAGCAGACCGCTACCGAGCAGACCGTGGCCGGTGTCCGGACCCTGCCCACGCTGAGCAGGCGCGACGGCGAAGAAAACGCTTTCGCGCGCTCGCTGGCCGAGCTGCACACCGCCGGGCACCCGGCGGTGCTCGACCGGCGGTACCCGGAGGCGCCCGTGCTCGACCTGCCCCCACCCCCGTGGGAGCGCCGGACGTTCCGGCCGCCCCGGCGGGCCGCCGGCCACCCGCTGCTCGGCACCCGCGTCGAGGTGCCGGACGAAGGCCGGCACCTGTGGCAGACGACGATCGCGCCCGACGCGCCCGCGTGGCTGGGCGAGCACCGGGTGCACGACGTCCCGGTGTTCCCGGCGACCGGGTTCCTGGAGCTGCTCCTGGCCGCCGCCCGGGAGCTGTTCGGCACCGGCCGCGTCCTGGTCGACGGTCTCGAGGTGCACCGGGTGCTCGCGGTGACCGGGGAAACGGTGCTGAGCACGGAGATCCGGGCCGACGGCACCGCCGTGGTGCGGGCGAAGGCCGGGGCGAGCTGGGTGCGGCACGCGACGGCGTGGGTCTCGGCCGACACCGAACCCGCGCCGATCCCGATGTCCGAAGTGGACGGCGAGTCGCGGGTGACGGGGGATGCGCTGCCCCGGATCCTGTCCGGCGCCCTCGCCGCGATGACGCCCGAAGGCACTTCGCCGACGGGGTTCGGCCGGGTCCGGCTGCTGGGCGATCCGGGCCGGGGTGTGCGGTGCCGGGCCGGCGGCGGCGCGGTGCAGCTCGTCACCGAGGACGGCGAAGTCGTGGTCGACGTCGGTGACGTCCGGGTCCGGCCCTTCGCCGGAGTGCCGCTCGCCGCCCGCGCGTTCGGGACGACCTGGCCCGCGGTCCCGCTGCCCCCGACCCCGCCGGCGGGACGGGGTTCGTGGCTGCTGCTCACCGACGAGCACCCGGCGGCGCTCGGCCGGGCCGTCGCGCTCGCCCTGGCGCTGGCCGCGGCCGGGGACGAGGCGCTTTCGCTGCCGCAGGACGACCTCGACGAGCTGCCGGGCTTCCTGGCCGAGCGGCCGGTGCGCGGCGTCGTGTTCCTCACCGGGGCGCCGCACGCCTACCGCGATCCCGAGGACGCCCAGGACCTGTTGCACACGGTGCTGTCGGTGCTCGCCCGCCTCGGGCCCGGCGTCCGGTTCCACCTGGTCACGCGGTCGGGCGGCGAGCCGGGGCAGGCGTTCCTGCGTGGTCTGGTGCGGGTGCTCGCTTTCGAGCGCCCGGGGCTGCGGGCGACGCTCGTCGACTGCGACGCGCGGTCCGATGTGGACGTTCTGGCGCGCGAGCTGCGTTCGGACGCCCCCGACGACGACGTGCGCTGGCGCCACGACGTCCGGTACGCGGCCCGGTTGACCCGCGTGCCGCTCGTCGACGGCGTGTCGACCGGTCCCGGCGCGTACGTGATCACCGGCGGTTCAGGCGTGCTCGGGCCGGCTACCGCGCGTTGGCTGGCAAGCAATGGCGCGACCCGGATCGTCCTGTGCGGACTTCCGGGTGACGAGATCGGACTGTCCGGAGTGGACGTCGTGACCGTCGCCGGAGACATCGCGGAACCCGGTGTCGCGGACCGGCTCGTCGCCGCGGCCACGGCTGATGGCTTGCCACTGCGGGGAATCGTGCACGCGGCGGCCGTTCCGGACGACGACCTCGCGGCCGTGTGGCGGCCCAAGGTCCTCGGTGCGCGAAGGCTGCACGATGCCACAGCCGACACACCGCCGGACTGGTGGCTCACGTATTCGTCGTCGGCGGCGCTGTTCGGCGCGCCCGATGCGACGGCCGTCGCGACGGCGGACGCGTGGCTGGACGCGTTCGCCGCTTGGCGCCGCTCGCGCGGACTGCCCGCGACGACCGTGCACTGGGGTGTGGACCCGGTGCCGGATCCGGTGCCGGTGGCCGAGGGGCTCGAAGCCCTGCCCGCGGTGCTCGCCTCGGACCGGCCGTCGGTCGGGCTCGCGCGGCTCGACGCGGGCCGCGTCGCCGGGCGGTTCCCGGAGCTCGTCCGGCGGCCGTTCTTCTCGGCGGTGCTGACGGCCGATCCGGCGCCGCCGGCCGCGCCCGAACGGCTCGCGGCCATCGTCGCCGGGCTGCTCGGCCGCGCGGTGCCGCGGGACGTGCCACTGGTCGAGCTCGGCCTGGACTCCCTGACGGCGATGCGCACGCGGGCGGCGGCCGAGCGCGAGTTCGGCGTCACGCTGCCGGTGCCGCTGCTGCTGCGGGGGGCGAGCCTGGCCGACCTCGCCGGCTACGTGACGGGCACTCCGGCGTCCGCCACCACCCCCGAGCCGACGCTTTCCGGAGCGGACGGCCAGGATCCCGGCGCCTGACCCGTGTCGAGCCCCCAATCACGCGTGATGCCTCCCCAATCACGCGTGATGCCCCTCCGAGCACACCGGATTCCCCTTTCCGCACACCGGCCCGCGGGGCGGCGAAGGGCATTGATCGTGATTGAGCGGGCATCACCCGTGATTGAGCGGGCATCACTCGTGATCAGGGGGTCGACACGGGTTACGTGAGGGTGGCGCGGAGGGCGAGGATCATCTCGAAGCGGTCGTCCGGATCCCGCAGGTGGTCCGCGAACAACGTCTCCAGCTCCTGGGCCCGCGCGCGGACGGTCTGCGGGTGGATCGCCAGGCGCTCGGCGACCTCGCGGACGTTGCCGCACGTCTCCAGCCACGCCAGCAGCGTCCCGGCCAGGCGGTGGTACTGCTTCGGGTTCAACGCCGTCAGCGGGGCCAGCCGGCGCCGGGTCGCCTCCGTCGCGAGGAACGGCTCCTTGCGCAGCCACAACGTCGCCAGGTGGTCCTCGCACCAGGTCAGCGGCTCGTCCGGCAGGACGTCGGGGACCAGGCGCAACGCCTCCTGCGCCGTCGCCAAGGACCGCCCGGCCTGGCGCGGGGGAACCGGGGGACCGACGGCGGCCCGGTGACCGGCCAGTGCCGCCGTCAGCCCCGAACGGTCCGACGGCGCCGGCAGCAGCAGCCGCGGCGTCCCGTCTTCGAAGTCCTCCAGGGCGTCCAGCCCGGCGACGTCCGCCGGCCCGTCCAGCGCCACCGCGACCAGCCGGTGCGGCAACGGCCAGTCCGCCGCCGTCGCCGCTTCCTGGACCGTCCGCGACGGCGCCGGCGGGTCCGCCAGCAGCAGGTCCAGCAGCCGGCGGCGACGTCTCTCCAAAGCCCCGGCCGCCCGGGCCTGCGCGGCCGCGTGCCCTTCGATCGACAACGCCGACAGCTCGTCGATGTAGGCGAAGATCGCCTCGGCCAGCAGGCACAGCGTCGCCGACGGCACGCCCGCCCGCGTCCCCACCTCGGCCATCCGCCGCCAGGTGACGCGCGCGCCGACGCGGTACGCCGCCTGCAGGACGTCGAGGTTGCGGCCCTGCGCGAGCTCGTGCACGCCGAGCCCGACGAACAGCTTCCGGCGCGAGTCCGGCACCGGCCCGGACGCGGCGATCCGGTCGATGAACTGCAGGATCGCCGCCTGCACGCCCGTCCGCAGCGCCTTGCCGAAGGCGCCGTCGAGCGGCCGCGCGTAGTCCGGGATGGTGCGCTGGATCTCGCGCAGCACCTCGTCGGCGACGTCGAGCAGCCGCGGCCGGAACATCGCGGCCAGCTCGCGGGGGAGCATGGCCCACAGCTGTCCCGGCCGCCCGTCGCCGCCCAGCATCGGCCCGAACGTCGTTTCGCCCGACGGTCCCGTCACGGAAAACCCACCTCGCCCTTGAAGCGGTTCAGGAGCCGAGCAGGGCCTCCGCCCGCAGCGCGATCTCCATGTCGAGCCGGTCGTCGGCGTTGTGGAGCCGGTCGCCGAACAGGTCGATGAGCTGGTGCATGCGGTACCGGACGGTCTGCGGGTGCACCTTGAGCTTCTTCGCGATCTCGGGCGCGCTGCCGCGGGACTGCAGCCAGATCAGCAGCGTCTCGCCGAGGCGCGCCCGCTGCTTCGGGGTGAGGTCCCGGAACGGCTCCAGGCTGCGGGTGCACAGCTCGCGGACCAGGAACTCGTCGGCGAGCAGCCACAGCGTGGACAGGTGGTCGGTGCAGCGCGTGACCGGCGCGTCGGGCAGCACGCCGCGTTGGACGAGCTTCAACGTCCTTCGCGCCCACAGCAGCGACCGCGGCGCTTCGGTGAGCCGCACGGTCGGACCGACCACCGCGCGCCAGCCGCCCAGCCGCTCGGTGAGGTTCTTCAGGTGCTTCTCCGGGTCGCCGGTGACCAGGCACGGCTCGCCGCCCTCGAGGTCGACGAGGACGTCGGAGTGCAGGTCGGGCGCGGCGAGGCTGTGCTGGTCGGCGCGGGGTTCGAGGGCGACGACCGTGACCTCGGCGGGCAGCGCCCACTGCGTGGTCGCGGCCTGCGCTCTGATGGTCTGCGGCGCGGACGGCGGGTCGGCGAGCAGCAGTTCGAGCAGCCGTCTCCGGCGCCGGGCGCGGGTGCCGGCGGCCCGGGTCTGCGCCGCCGTGTACCCCTCGATGGAGAGCGCGGAGATCTCGTCGACGTAGGCGAAGATGGCCTCGGCGCTGGTGCACAGTGTGTCCGCGGCGACGCCGTTGGCCTGCCCGAACTCCGAAATGTGCCGCCACGCGACGCGCCCGCCGACCCGGTAGGCCGTCTGCAGGCAGTCGAGGCTGCGGCCCTCGGTGAACTCGATCTTGCCCAGGTTGCGGAACACGGTCGTCCACGTCTCGAGCGGCACGGCACCGGGGGTGCCGACACTGTCGAGGCACTGGATGATCGCCTGCCGGACACCGTGGGTGATGATGTGCCCGAACGCGCCTTCGAGGGGCCGGCGGTACTCGGGCACCGCCCGCTGGACCTCCTGCAGGATGGCGCGCGCCAGCGGGTCGACCTGCGGCTTGAAGCGGATCGCCAGCTCGCGGGGCAGCGACGCCCACAGCCCGATGGCGCCCGAAGCGCGGACGGGCCGGGGTTCGCCCGCGGTTCGCTGGGTCGGGGGGTAGGTGGTCCGGGACCGGTCGGCCGACCCGGACTGCTGCCGGTGCACCGGTCCGGAAGAGCGTTCGCCAGGGTTGGGCCGGCCCGTCCGCAGTGCGGGGGCGGCGAACCCGGGGTCCACGTCGGTCATGTGTTTTATCCTTGCTGGCAACAAAACTGGCCTCTTCGTCGTCGAAGCCGGTCCGGATTTTGTGGCTCAGGCAACATAATTTCGCACGAACGGCACTGTCAACGGGTTCTCCGCTGACTTTGCGGTAACCCGTCCGGACTACACCCGAACGGGTGGAAGGGCGCGAGGAGAGGTGACACTTCCGCTTCGGGCGGATGGTGCGCGGATGACAACTTTCCGGCGGGTGTTTTGCGGCCCGCTGCGGCCGTGAGCCGCTCGGCGACGTCGTCCAAGGTCAGCCGCGCGGTTCGGTGCCCTCGACGAACTCGTTCAGCAGCAGGGAGAACCCGTCCGGATCGGACGCATGTGGAAAGTGTTTCGCGTTTTCCCGCACGGTCAATCGGCCGTTCGGCAGCAGTTCGGCGATCCGGCGTCCGTGTGCGACGGGGATGAGCGGGCCCCGCGCGCCCAGACCAGCAGCGTCAGCACGGCTGAGGCCGCGGGCGATGAAGAGGAACGCGCGCCGCCGCGCCGGGGCGGCCAGCGAGCCGAAATGCCGAGCCGGCTCTCGTGTTTCAGTTTTCAACGACCCCGCCGAACCGGCGTCCCAGGCGGGCCGCGGCCCGGGCGATCGCGAGCGTCACGCGGTTCACCGCCGGCACGGCCGGTGGGCCCTGCAACGCCGTGGCCCGCACTACCGGCGCCCAGGTTTCGGCGGTGCCCGCGATCCCGTGCAGCAGCACGATCGCTTCGTCTCCCGCACCTGCCCGGGGGCAGGTGCTCGTGCAGCCGGCCGTGACGGGTGAGCGTGTACGTCTCGAGTGTCCTCGGCGGCCTTTCTCGCGAACCCGAAAATAGGGCATCCGACTACTTGCGCCCGATGTGGCGAACACCACTTCGGCCGAATGCGCGCGAGCATGACAAGAACGGGGGCGGAAAGGCGATCGCGGGTACCGGTTTCCCGGATTCACCGGTAATGCGTATCGACATTCCGCCGGTATCCGCGTATTCCTCGAAGGTATGGTCGCAATGACGCACCGGACGCGCTGATGTCCTGCCGCGCGAGCTTTCCCTCCCCGCACCGGCAGCTCAGGCCGCCGCGGCCGGGGTGCCGTCCGTGGCGGCGCGTGCTGCCGATGCCCGTGCGCACGCTCGACCGCCTGGTCAGCGCTCCCGTTCACCGTCCGGCCGGTGCGCGCGCATGAGCCGCTGGGCCCGCAGGGCGAGCTGCATGCCGAGACGGTCGTCGGCGTCCTTGAGGCGGTCGCCGAACAGCTCCTCCAGCTGCCGCAGCCGGTTGCGCACGGTCTGCGGGTGGACGCCGAGGCGCTGCGCGATCTCCGGCGCCCCGCCGCGAGTCTCCAGCCACGCCAGCAGCGTCTCGCTGAGCCGTTCACGCTGCTTCTCGCTGAGGGAGGCGAACGGGTCGAGGCTCTGGCGGGCCAGCTCGGCGGCCAGGAAGTCCTCCGCGAGCAGCCAGAGCGTGGCTAGGTGATCGCGGCACCAGATGATCGGGCCGGGGATGTCCGGGCCCGACAGCAGCAGCGCCCGGCGGGCGGTGCGCAGCGCGGCCGGGGCGTCGGCCAGCGGCACGGTGGGTGACACCGCGGCCCGCCAGCCGTCGAGCTTGGCCGCCAGCGGCGCGAGGTCGGCGTCGGGATCGCGGGTGAGCAGGTGCGGCTCGGGGCCGTCGAGGTCGGCGAGGACGCCGTCGCCGAGCAGGTCGGCGGGGAAGCCGGCGGCGTCGGGACCGCGTTCGAGGGCGACCATCGCGGCGGTCTCCGGCAGCGGCCAGCCCGCGCCGCCGGCGAGCCCGGCGATGCTGGTCGCGGCGCCTTCGGGACCTTGGACGATCAGCTCGAGCAGCCGTCGCCGCCGGACCGGGACGGCGCCCTCGGCCTCGGTCTGCGCCTGCTGGTAGCCCTCGATCGCGGTGGCGCACAGCTCGTCGACGTAGGCGAAGATGGCCTCCGCGGCGACCGAGATCACGGCCGGGTCGACGCCCGCGGCGACGACGCCGGGGTGCATCGCCCGCCAGGCCACCCGGGCCCCGATGGTGGCGCTGTCCTGCAGGGCGTCGAGGTCGCGGCCCTCGGTGAACTCGACGCGGCCGCGGCCGCGGTAGAAGTCGGTCCAGTGCTCGTGGGCCAGGTCCGGCTCGCCCATCGAGTCGACGCAGTGCTGCACGGCGTACTCGACGCTCCTGACCAGGACCTTCCCGAACACGCCCTTGAGCGGCTGGCCGTAGGCCGGGACCGTGCGCTGGACCTCCTGGATCATCGAGGCCGCGGCGTGCCCGACGTGCGGGCGCAGGCCCGCGCCCAGCGCGCGCGGCAGCGAGGCCAGCAGGCGGAAGCTGCGGTACTCGACCACGAATCCCCCTTCGAGTTCGTCCGGGCGGAGCAGAGCGTATCCGACGGTTGTGTCACTGAAAAATCAACGAGACGTTCCCGGAAAGGGTGACGCGATGGCGTCCTTTTGACACGGACGGGTGGGCGTTCTACGCTCCGTGTCAGGTGGTGGGGGTATTTCTGGGCCATCAATTCCCGAGTGGAGGACCGAATTTCCATGCGCGGTTCCGCTGCCTCGGACGGCTCCGTGTGGGCCCGGCTGCCCCACGCGCTCGCCGACGCGGTGCGCCCGCGGATCCCGGAGATCGCCCGGGCCTGCGTCGACGGCGTCGCCGCCGAGATTCCGGAATATTCCGGGATTTTCGGCCACGGTCCTTCGCGGACCGAGGCGATCGAGCAGGCGCGGCGCGGGATCGAGCGGGACATCGACCGCGTCGGCACGCCCGCGATGTGGCAGGCCGACCGGCTGGCCGAGTTCCGCGGGCACGGGCGCGCGGCGTTCCACAGTGGTCTGAGCCGCGAGTCGGTGCAGGCGGCCATTCGCGTGTCGAGCCGGGTGACGTGGCGGTGGATCGCCGAGATCGCGCGGGATGCCGGCCTGTCCGGTGACGTCCTGTACGGCGCGGCCGAGGGGATGTTCGCCGACGTCGAGACGTCGATGACGGCGGTCGCCGAGGGCTACCGCGCGGCCGAGGCGGCGATGTCCGGCACCGGCGAGCGGCACCGGCGGCTGCTGCACGCCCTGATCGGCGGCCGCACACCGGCCGAAGTGGACGGTCTGCTCGCGGCGTCCGGGCTGCCGGTGCCGTCGCGGGTGGCCGCGGTGGCGTTCCGGGCGCTGCCGGGCGCGCCGGAGTTCCCGCCGGGCCTGTTGCCCGCGCACGTCCCGGCCGACCCGCTCGGAAGCCCGCCCGCCGCGCTGACGCCGTCCCCGGACACGGACTTGACGGGGCTGGTTTCGTTGCCCGCCGGCTGGCTGGCGGCGGTCGGCCCCTTGGTACCGCCGGTGGCGGCCCCGGAGTCGTTCCGGGTGGCCCGCCGCGCGTTGGACCTGGCGGCGCGCGGGTTGCTGGACGCGCCGGGCCCGGTGGTGTGGTGCCGCGACCACCTGACGACGCTGTTGCTGCTGGCGGACGAGTTCCTGGTGGCCCAGCTGGCATCGACGACGTTGGCGCCGCTGGCCGGGGTGACGGGGCGGCGGCGGGAGCAGTTGGCGGAGACGTTGCTGGCGCTGGTCCAGACCCGCGGGAGCGCGCCCGAGCTGGGGCGGCTGCTCGAGCTGCACCCGCAGACGATCCGGGCACGGCTGCGAAAGCTGAGCGAGCTGTTCGGGACGCGGTTGGACGATCCGGGACAGCGGTTGCGGCTGGAGCTGGCACTGCTGGCGGAGCGGGCGCTGCCGGCCGCGGACTGACCCCAGCGCCCCAAGGCGGCCTTGGTTGCGTCTGACGCACCGAAGGCCACATTGGGGCGCTTGGCCCAAGCCAAGTGGACTGGTTCGCCGCCGCCGGATTGGCTCTGGGGAGCAGGCCACTCCCGCCTTAAGCTGCCCGGCATGACCGGATTGCTCGCCCAGCGGCTGAGCCAAGCCTCCGACAATGCCGTGGCCATGTGGAGCGCCCTCGCTCGGGCGCGGGGTGACCGCGTCCACGAACGCCCCACCTTCACCGCCATCGACGGCCGACGGTTTCGGATCATGGTCAAGACCGCCGCTCCGGACCGAGCCGAGCTGACCGCCCTCGCGAAAGAACAGCGGGCCAACGGGCGGACCGTCGTCGTGGAAGATCCGTTCCGCAGCCTCGACCTGACCGAAATCGGCCTGACCGCGCGGCAGCTGCCCGTCATGGTCCGCGAACCCGCCGAAGTGCCTGACGAACCCGGGGTCACCTGCATCAGAACCCGGGCCGAGCTGGTGAAAGCCGAGGACATCGTCGTCCACGGCTTTCCGCTGGAGGAATACCAGCCCCTCGAGACCGGGACAGTCTTCCCCGAGCAGCTTCTGGACCAAGCCTGCTTCCTCAAAGACGACCAAGGCGCCTGCGTCACCATGGCCCACGGAGGCGTCGCCGGCGTCTACTGGCTCACCACGATGCCCGGACACCGGTCGAAAGGCGTCGGGCGCGCCCTCATGCACGCCGTTCTACGGCACTTCGAGGACAGTCCCGTCACGCTGACCGCCTCGCGGCCCGGTAAGCCGCTCTACGACAAGCTCGGCTTCACCACTCTGGGTGACGCTGACTGGTGGCGTTGATCGGGGGAACACCCACCGCCGGTAGCCGTACCACCGGAAGACCGTTCCGGCCACCGTGCCCAGCACCATCCCGGCCACGAAGTCCGCGACCTCCTGCGCCAGGTGGCTCACGTGCGGGACCGACAGGTGCAGCGCGTACCGCGAGAGCAGCGGCGGCACCAGGTTCACGGCCACCGCACCCGCGTTGACCACGAAGAACAGCGCTGCCTCGCGCGTCCGCCGGTGGCCGCCGCGGCCCGCGAACGACCAGCGGCGGGACAGCAGGTAGGCGAACGCCGTCGAGGCCACCGTCGCGCAGAAAAGCGCCGTCACCGGTTTCTCACGGAACACGGTGAGCTTCAGGCTGTAGTCGCCCAGTAGGGTGGCCCCGTACGCGGCCAGGCCGACGACGGCGAAGCGGAGCAGCTCTCGTGGCTCGGGCATG
Organism: Amycolatopsis sp. cmx-4-37; assembly: GCA_049998055.1. Classification (GTDB taxonomy): domain Bacteria; phylum Actinomycetota; class Actinomycetes; order Mycobacteriales; family Pseudonocardiaceae; genus Amycolatopsis. The sequence goes on from JAEBEK010000003.1 coordinate 467,222, forward strand.
GTTCCTCTCACGTGACGCCGACAGGTGGAGGTCTTTCGATGGCACGCACGGGCGGTGAGGGCGAACTCCCTTCGGTCGCCGAGCTGGTGAACCTCTCGCAGACGAAACCGCTGATGATCCGTGGTGACCTCGACGCGATGCTCGCCGCGGAACCGGCTCCCGAACCCCGGCCCGATCCGCTGGCCATCCTCGACGCCGAGCCGGCGGCCCCGGAACCCGAGGACGAACGTCCGCGGGAAGCACCGCCCGCCGAGTCCCGCCGGACCAAGCCGTACGTCCTCGCCGCGGGCGCGGCCGTCGCGCTCGGGCTCGCCGCCGTCGTGCTGTTCCACCCGCAGCAGGTCGGCGGGACGGCCACCCCGCCGCCGGGCGCGGCCGTCCCCGTCGCGCCGCCGACCTCGAGCGACGCGGTGGAGACGATGAGCGCCTCGGCGGCGCCGCCCCCGCTCACCGCCGAGGTGCACGACTCGCCGGTCCGGACCACGAGCCCGCCCGCCGCCGCGGGACGCAAGCCCGCGCGCCCCACGACGTCGCCGCCGCCGGCCCAGGACACCTGGCAGCAGTACGTGAGCTCGGTGATCAGCTCGTGGCAGCAGCAGCACCCGCACGGCAGGCCGAACCGCTGATCAGCAGCTCGACGTCGCCGGCTTCCCGGCGATCCGGTCCTTGACGAACGCCAGGACGTCGGCGTTGCCGGTGTAGACCAGCGTGATGTGGTCGGTGTCGTAGGTCTGCCACGTCTCCGCCACCCCGGCCGCGCAGTACGCCTTGTGCAGCGCGTCGGCCTGCGCGAACTGCACCAGCTGGTCGCCGGTGGCGTGGTACTGGAACACCGGGACGCGGGGCGGGCTGCCGCCGAGCTTGTTCTCGTTCAGCCGCGCCACCCATGCGGGCTTGAGGTAGCCCGGGCCGGTGGTGTAGTCCGCGATCTTCTGGTTCGCGTACGTCGTGAGCAGCTCGAACGTGCACGCGCTCTGCGTCATCTCGGCCAGTTTCGCGCGGCCGTTGTCGCTGAGGAACGAGTCGAGCTTCAGCTCGGGGTAGGCCTGGTCGAGGCCGAGCAGGGCGTAGGCGAACACGCCGAACCCGGACTTGCCGTCGAGCTGCAGCGTCACCTGGACGAGGTCGGCGGGCACCCCGCCGGCGGCGATGCCGACGAGGTTCAGCTCCGGCGCGTACGACGGCTGCAGCTCCCCGGCCCACGCCGCGGCGCCACCACCCTGGGAGTACCCGCGGAAGACGACCTTCGACGTCGTGGACAGCCCGGCCGCGGTGAGCCGCTGCGCCGCGCGGACCCCGTCGATCACCGCCGGGCCCTCGGACCGGCCCGCCACGTAGGTCGTCTTCGGCGTGCTCTGGTAGCCCTCGTAGTCCGGAACGGCGACGGCGTAACCCGCGTCGAGCAGGTCGTCGAGGCCGGGCTGTTCGTAGAACGCGCCGATGTCGATCATCTTCGACGGCGTGCAGCCGAACGCCGGGCCGTGCGTGCCGGGGTCGAACGAGACGATCGGCGCGCTCGCGCGGTCGGCGTTCTTCGGGACGAGCACGGTCCCGGTGACGGCGTCGGGCTGCCCGAGCGCGTTCGTGGACAGGTACATCACCTGCCACGCGTCGACGGATGCCTTGCGCGGGCCCGCGTTCGACGGCCGCCAGCGGATGACGTCACCCGGCCGGCCCGCGGGCAGCGGCGACGGCGGCGTGTAGAACGAGTCGTCGGAAGGACCGGGAGCCGGTGCCGCCGAAGCCGCCGGGACGAGTGCGGCGGCGACGACCAACGCGACGACCACGGCGAGCGCGCGGCGCGTCACGAGCCCGTCCCGTAGACGCGCTTGCAGGTCGCGGACTCGCTGAAGGCCAGGTTCAGCTCGGGGTTCGCCTTGAGGTCCTTGATCGGGCCCTCCGGGTCGGCGAGCTGCCCCATGGTCGCGTCGGCCTCGGAGATCACCCGGCGCAGGCTGCCCTGGTCGGTCACCTTCGCCTGCTCCATCTTGGACTTCGTCTCGGCGAGCTTCGTCCTGGTCTGGGTGAGGTTGCCGGTCGCCCTGTCCACAACGGACTGTCCATCCGGGACGGGCGGGACACCGGCGCCGCGGATGCCGCCCGCCATGTCGTCGAGGGCCGAGCCCAGGCGGCCCAGGAAGCCGACCATCGCGTCCCGGGTCTTCACCGGGTCGGCGTCGTCGACCGCCGGTGGCTGCGACAGCTTCGCCGAGCCCGCGGCCACCCCGGTGCACACCTTGTCGACCCAGGCCAGCGCCGCGGGGTCGGCGTGCCGGCCGGGGTCGGCCGGGGCGTCCGACCCGCAGGCGGCGCACGACAGAAGTGCGGCCGCCGCCATTGCGAGCACCGCGCTGTGCATTCTTTTCATGGGTTTCGAAGCTACGCGGCGCGGTTGTGCGCGAGCAAGGAGGGAAAGGTCGATTGGCATCCGCGTCAACATTTCGCGGTGAGGATTTGTCACGCGTGTCAGCGGTTCGGCAACCCGCCTGTACTGAGGGAAACCTTCCGCAGCCTGCTAGGAAACCGACCCGGCTGACGTGCCGGCGTGACAATTTGTGGCGCCCGTGTGACCTTTTTACCGAAAGCTCTTGAACGGCGCCAGTGGCGCTCGTTAGCTTACGGTCCGGTCGCGATTTACCAGCGCCGTTCCGTATCACTGTTGATACCCGGAAGGACCATCGTGAGTCACCCAAGAGGCAAGAAGAAAACGGTCGCGGCCGCCGCGGCCACGGCCGCGGTGGGGCTCGTCGCCACCGCACTGGTGGCGGGGGCGCCGACCAGCGCCGCCGACCCGATCTCGCTGACGCTGAACTACCACTGCACGCTGCCGCTGGTGGGTTCGCAGTCGCTGAAGGTGGTGATCAACACCGACCTGCCGACCACGGTGAACACCGGCCAGCCGACCGGCGCGTTCGACATCAAGGCGGTGTCCACCATCAACGCGGACACCGTCGCCGGCCTGAGCCTGATCGGCGCCACGACGATCGAGGGCACCGCGACGGCCGCCGCGACCGTCGCCGCGCCGGGCCTCACCCTGCCGGTCAACGTCCCGATCACGCTGGACAAGACGAACATCCCGGCGTCGGGCGAGCTGAACATCAACGCGGCGGGCAAGACGCCGTCGCTGACGTTCACCCAGGCCGGCCAGGCGAAGATCACCGTCGGCGACCTGAACCTCAAGGTCACCCCGCGCAAGGCCGACGGCTCGGTCACCGGCATCACCCCGGACGGCACGATCGACGCGCCCTGCACGCAGGACGCGGGCCAGGCCAACACCCTGGCCACGATCACCATCGCCGGCGGTGGCGGAACGACCCCGCCCACCACGACTCCGCCGACGACCACGCCCCCGACCACCACGCCGCCGACGACCACCCCGCCCACCACGACTCCGCCGGGCGGCGGCATCAAGTACTCGTTCGGCATCACCGGGTCGACGTCGCTGAAGTCGCTCGGCAGCACCGCGCCGATCACCGGCTCGTTCGACGCCGACGTCAACCTGTCGGCCAAGACGTTCACCGGTGACCTGAAGCTGGACCCGACGCACACCGACTTCAAGCTCTTCGGGTTCCTGCAGGGCAGCTCGGACGTCAAGGTCGTGCAGAACGGTCAGCAGACCGGTGAGCTGGTGGGCACCGGCTTCAAGGCGCACATCAAGTTCGACACGTTCCTCACCACGGTCACCCTGTTCGGCATCCCGATCAGCACCGACCCGAAGTGCGGCACGACGACGTCGTCGACCAGCGAGATGACCACCGGTCCCGGCTTCGACCTGCTCAAGGGCGGCAAGCTGGCCGGCACCTACTCGCTGTCCGCGCTGCAGAACTGCGGTCCGTTCAACGACATCGTCAGCGCGTTCGCCAAGAGCGACGGCAACTCGCTGGACCTCGTGCTCGCCAAGAAGTGACCCCAGCTACCGGCCCCCGTCGCGCCGCGGCGGGGGCCGGTGCCACGCCCCGGAAGGGAAAGCCCGTGCCGAACGCCCGGTCGTCGCTCGCGGCGGCGCTCGCCTGCCTGGTGCTGCCGCTCGCGGCCGCGCCCGCGGAAGCGTCGACGCCGATCGACAAGAAGCTCGGCTTCACCTGCCCGTTCCCGTTGATCGGCCGGCAGAAGCTGGACGTCGAGGTCAAGGCGTCCTTCGAGGTGCCGTCGGCACCCGGTGGCACGTTCACGACCGCGGACCTTTCAGTCGCGGTGACCGTGCCGGACAAGTCCACCCGCGGCCTGGCCCTGGTCGGCGCGGCGAGCATCGAAGGGACGGCGTCCGCAGGGGTGACGCTGGCCAACGGTTCGCTGACGCTGCCGCTCGCCCTGCCGCTGACCGTGGCGAAGACGGCGGTGCCGCCGTCGGGGGAGTTCACCACGCGGGCGGCCGGCTCGGTTCCGCCGGTGCGGCTGCCGAACGCGGGCAAGACCACGCTGACCATCGGCGACTTCAGCACCCGCCTGACGCCGGAGAAGGCGGACGGCTCGTTCACCGGGCTCGGCTCGTTCACCTCGGACTGCACGCTCGACGCCGGTCAGGACCCGGTCCTGCTGAGCTTCGACCTCGGCACGTCGTCCCACGACTACGGCGTCACGGGGACGACCACGCTGAAGGCGCTCGGGGCGACCGCGCCGCTCGCCGGGTCGTTCACGGGGTTCAGCCCGGCGTTCGACCGGACGCGAGCGGAGTTCAAGGTGCTCGGGTTCGTGCCCGGGACGGCCGACCTGCAGTTCAGCCCCGATGGCCCGCAAACCGGCGAGCTGACCGGCGACGGCTTCGTCGTGCACGCGAAGCTCGCGCTGGCGCTGCCGCAGGTGACGCTCTTCGGGCTGCCGGTCGCCGACGCGGGCTGCCGCGCGAGCACGCCGATCCCCGTCGACCTGAAGACGGGCGCCGGCTTCGCGCCGGCCTCGGGCGGCCCGGTGAGCGGCGAGTACACGATCCCGCCGCTGATCGGGTGCGGTGCGTTCACGGCGTACCTGAGTTCGCTGGTCCAGGGGCCGGGCAACGCGTTCGCGCTGACGTTGACCGCCCGTTGACGAAAGCTGTCGATTTCGCTCCCGCTCGCGTGACGGGGTAGGAAAGGACCACGACGAGAGGAACGGACATGGCGCAGTACGCGGTGCTCATCTACGAGCGCGTGGCCCCCGAGGACCTGCCGAAGGAGATCATGGACCGGCACCTGGGGCTGCCCGACCGGATCGGCGAGCTGGGCGGCAAGGTCACCGCCGGCCTGGCCCTGCAGCCCAACGAGACGGCCACCGCGATCCGCGGCGACCTGGTGACCGACGGCCCGTTCGTGGAGACCAAGGAGGTGCTGGCCGGCGTGTACGTCCTGGAGGCCCGCGACCTCGACCACGCGCTGGCCTGCGCGAAGCTGACGCCGGTCGTCGAGGGCGGCGTCGAGGTCCGGCCGCTCGTCGACTTCCAGGTGGTGCCGGACTGACCTCCGAAAACGACGTCACGGCCGCCGTCGCCGAGGCGCACCGTCGCGAGTGGGCCTACGTGCTCGCCGCGACGGTGCGGGTCACCCGCGACCTCGACGAGGCCGAGGAGGCGGTCCAGGACGCCTACCTCCAGGCGCTGCAGCGCTGGGCGAGCGACGGCGTCCCGGACCGGCCCGGCGCGTGGCTGACCACGGTCGCGCGCCGGACCGCGCTCAACGGCGTCCGGCACCGGGAAGTGCTGCGGCGCAAGCTGCCGCTGCTGGTCGAGCCGGCCGCCGCCGAGCCGCCCGAACCCGCCGGGCCGATCCCGGACGACCGGCTCCGGCTCGTCTTCACCTGCTGCCACCCGGCGCTGGCGCAGGAGGCGCAGATCGCGCTGACGCTGCGGCTGGTCTGCGGCGTCGCGACCGCCGACATCGCGCACGCCTTCCTGGTGCCCGAGCCGACGATGGCCGCCCGGCTCACCCGCGCCAAGAAGAAGATCGCCGCCGCGCGGATCCCGTACGCGGTGCCTTCGGCCGAGGAGCTGCCGGCACGCGTGTCCGTCGTGCTGACCGTGCTGCACCTGCTCTACTCGGCTGGGCACACGGCGCCGTCGGGGGACGACCTCGTGCGCGACGAGCTGACCGGCCGCGCGCTGGACCTGGCGCGGATGCTGCGGGCCCTGCTGCCCGCCGACACCGAGGTCGCCGGGCTGCTCGCGCTCCTGCTGGTCCACCAGGCCCGCCGGGCCACCCGGACCGACGACGCCGGACGGCTGCTGCGCCTCGAAGACCAGGACCGTTCGCGCTGGGACACCCCGATGATCGCCGAGGCCGATCGGCTCGTCGTCGAGGCGCTCGCGGGCGGTCCGCCCGGGCGGTTCGGCGTCCAGGCCGCGATCGCCGCTCTGCACGCTCAGGCGCCCAGCTACGCCGAGACGGACTGGCCGCAGATCCTGACCCTCTACGACGTGCTGCTGCGCCTGTGGCCTTCGCCGGTGGTCGCGCTCAACCGCGCGGTCGCGCTGGCCATGGTGGAGGGCCCGGAGGCCGCCCTCGGCGAAGTAGCACGGCTGGAGGACGGCGGCCGGCTCGCCGGCTACCGCTACTTGCCCGCCACCAAGGCCGACCTGCTGCACCGCCTCGGCCGCGACGCCGAGGCGGCCGAGGCGTACCGGGCCGCGCTCGCGTTGAGCGACAACGCCGTCGAGCAGGAGTTCCTCGCCGCGCGGCTCAGCGGCGCCTGAGCAGCAGGACGTACCCGGCGGCCGAAAGGACCAGCGCGGCCAGGAAGAACGCGCCGTGCACGACGGTGCCCGCGGAGACGTCCCCGATCAGCTGCAGCACCAGGTCCGCGAGGCCGAAGACGCCGACGACCGCGAGCGCGACGCGGGTTCCCTTGACCCCGCGGTACACCCCGAGGACCAGCAACGCCCACAGCCCGGCGCAGACCACGTACGCGAGGATCGCCACCGGCAGCGGGACAGCGGCCTCGACGGCCGTCCGCCGCCCGCCCAGCAGCGAGCCGAGGAACCAGCACGCCGTCGCGCCCCACCAGGCGAACGCGGCGCGAGGGAACATGGCGGCAGCGTAGAACCGGAGCGTCCGGTTCCGGCACGGTCACGACCCGAACCGTTACCCGCCCGGTGTCACGCCGGGGTGCTATAAAACGCTACCTGTCGTGGGAGCGGTTCCACGGCCGTAGGCGGCCGCCGCCGGCCCCGCTAGGGTGATCGTCTGGATGTGCTGGCTCACGAGCAGCCGAACGGGAGAAGCCGGTGACCGCCGCGCACGACTCATCGTGGGACTCCGGCACCCGCTTGCGCTTGCTGCTGGTCGAGGACGACGACGGCGACGCGCTGCTGGTCGAGGAGATGCTGGCGGACACGTCCGTGCCGTTCTCCCTCGAACGCGTCGAAACGCTGGCCGCCGCGCTGGCCGGCCCGCTCACCGCCGACTGCGTCCTGCTCGACCTGCAGCTGCCCGACGCCATGGGCCTGGGTGGCCTGACGAAGCTCGGCCAGCACGCGCCCGGCGTCGCGATCGTCGTCCTGACCGGCGGGCACGACCAGGCCACCGGCGTCGCCGCGGTCGCCGCCGGCGCCCAGGACTACCTGGTCAAGGACCAGGTGGACGGCCCGCTGCTGGTGAAGGCCCTGCGCTTCGCCCGCGAACGCAAGCGCGCCGAGCAGGTCGAGCAGCAGTTCCTGCAGCAGCAGCTGCTCGCCCGCGAGAACGCGCGGCTCGAACGCGGCCTGCTGCCCGTCCCGCTGCTGCGCGACCCCCACCTCGAGCTGGCCTCCCGCTACCGCCCGGGCCGCAACGGTTCCCTGCTGGGCGGCGACTTCTACGACGCGATCGAGCTCGCCGACGGCACCGTGCACATGATGATCGGCGACGTCTGCGGCCACGGCCCGGACGAGGCCGCGCTCGGCGTCGCGCTGCGGATCGCGTGGCGCTCGCTCGTGATGGCCGGCCTGCCGATGGCCGACGTGCTGAGCATGGTCGAGCGGGTCATGGTGCACGAGCGGATCGAGCCGCTGTTCGCCACCGTCTGCATGGTCGTCGTCGCTCCGGACCGAAGATCCCTGCGCCTGTCCCTGGCCGGGCACCTGCCGCCGCTGCTGCTCACCCCGGGCGACGGGCACCTGCTCTCCGGCGAGCGCCTCGGCGTCCCGCTCGGCATCGTCGAAGGCACGAAGTGGGAGGCCCTCGACGTGCCGCTGGAACCGGGCTGGTCGCTGCTGCTCTACACCGACGGCGTGTTCGAGGGCCGCGTCGGCGCCGGGTCGGAACGGCTCGGGCACGAGCGGATGGCCGCCATCGTCCTCGACATCCAGCACCAGGCCGGGCTGGCCGGGACCGACCTGCTCGACGAGCTGATCGCCCGGGCCGAGCGGCTCAACTCCGGCGCGCTCGACGACGACGTCGCCCTCGCCCTGCTCAGCCACGACCCGGGGGAGACCGCCCGATGAGCACCGAGGCACGCGGCTGGACGATCCGCCGCTGGCTGACCCTGTTCGCCGTCGCCGAAGCCGTCCTGCTGCTCGCGGCGCTGGCCGGCGGGGCGATCGCGCTGAACAACCTCACCGAGGCCCGCACCAGCCTCCTGGACGTCATCGGGCCCCAGCGGCTGGCCGCGACGCAGCTGTCGACCGCGCTGCTGAACCAGGAGACCGGCGTCCGCGGGTACCAGCTCGGCCGGCAGCCGGACTACCTCACCCCCTACACCGAGGGCCGCCAGGCGGAGGGCGACGCGGTCGGCCAGCTGCGCGGCCTCGGCGCCCTGCCCGGCACCCAGGCCGGTGACGACCTGGAGGCCGTCCTGCGCGCGGCGAGCACGTGGCAGGCCGCGGCCGCCCCCGCCGTCGAACCCGCCGCGAGGCCGCTCACCCAAGCGCAGATCGAGCGCGGCCGGACCCTGTTCGACGCCGTGCGGCAAGCCCTCGACACGCAGTTCGACCACCTCACCGCGGTCCGCGACGCCGGCCGGGCGGACCTCGACCGCGCGGGGAACTTCCTGACCGCGATGCTCGTCGCGGTCGCCGTGCTGGTCGTCCTGCTGTTCTTGGTGCTGTTCCTCGGCCTGCGGCAGGTCATCACCCGGCCGATCCTGCGGCTGGCGGGCGAGGTCCGCCAGGTCGCCGACCAGGACGTCCACCGGCCGGTGAACGGGGGCGGGCCGCGCGAGATCGCCCAGCTCGGCGCCGACGTCGAGGCCATGCGGCAGCGCATCCTCGACGAGGTCGCCGAACTCGAGCGGGCGCACGCGATGCTGGACCGCCGGACGCGCGAGCTGGAGCGGTCGAACGCCGACCTCGAGCAGTTCGCCTACGTCGCTTCGCACGACCTGCAGGAGCCGCTGCGGAAGGTGGCGAGCTTCTGCCAGCTGCTCCAGCGGCGGTACCAGGGCCTGCTCGACGAGCGCGGCGAGCAGTACATCGAGTACGCCGTCGACGGCGCGAAGCGGATGCAGGTCCTGATCAACGACCTCCTGGCGTTCTCGCGGGTCGGCCGGAAGCCGGGCGAGCACGTCGTGGCCGACGCGGGCCGGCTGGTCGACGACGCGCTCGCGAACCTGGAGGTCGCGCTCTCGCTGAGCGGCGGCAAGGTCGACCGCGGCGAGCTGCCCGAGGTGCGCGTCGAGCCGGCGCTGATGACGGCGGTGTTCCAGAACCTGATCGGCAACGCCCTGAAGTTCAAGGGCGAGACGCCGCCGGAGGTGCGGGTCACCGCGGACCGCGACGGCGAGGACTGGGTCTTCACCGTGTCGGACAACGGGATCGGCATCGACGCGGAGTACGCCGAACGGGTCTTCGCGCTGTTCCAGCGGCTGCACACCCGCAGCGCGTACCCGGGCACCGGCATCGGCCTGGCCCTGTGCCGCCGGATCGTCGAGTACCACGGCGGCCGGATCTGGCTCGACACCGAGGCCGAGGACACCACGTTCCGCTTCACCATCCCGGTGGCCGAGGACAAGGGGGACGCATGACGCAGGCGCACGAGCCGATCGACATCCTGCTCGTCGAGGACGACCCCGGCGACGTGCTGATGACCCGCGAGGCCTTCGAGCACCACAAGATCCGCAACGCGCTGCACGTCGCGAGCGACGGTGTCGAGGCGCTCGAGTTCCTGAACCGGACCGGGCGCTTCGGGGAGGCGCCGCGGCCGGGGCTGATCCTGCTCGACCTCAACCTGCCCCGCAAGGACGGCCGGGAGCTGCTCGGCGAGATCAAGCAGGACCCGGACCTGCGCACCATCCCGGTGGTCGTGCTGACGACGTCCGAAGCGGAGGAGGACATCGTGCGCAGCTACGACCTGCACGCCAACGCCTACGTCACCAAGCCGGTCGACTTCGAGAAGTTCGTCGAAGTGGTCCGGAAGATCGACGACTTCTGGGTCACGGTCGTCAAGCTGCCACCCCGGTGAGGGCGTCGATGGCGGGGCGGCGGAGATTGGGGCACCATAAAGCGCCGTGACCTCATCTTCCCGGGATCTCCCCGCCGTCGAGCTGGCGGTCACGCTCGACTGGCGGGACACGGCCGCGGTGCTGTGCGTGGCGGGGGAGATCGACCTGCTGAGCGCGCCGGAGTTCGAGGAGATCGTCGACGTCGTGCTGGCCGACGAACCGCGGACGCTGGTGGTCGACCTGCGCGCGGTGACGTTCTTCTGCTCGGCGGGCCTGCAGGTGCTCGCGGCGGCGCACCGGAGGCTGCCCGAGCGCGCGCTGCGGGTGGTGAGCGACTCCGCGGTCACGTCGGGACCGCTGAAGACCACCGGCCTGGACACGTGGATCGGCATCCACGCGACGGTCGACGAAGCGCTGGCCCAGTGACGAGCCCGGAGAGGCAATCGATGGACGAACCCCCGGGACCGTTCCGCCGCCACGGCGTGCAGGCGGTGCCCCAGGCTCTGCGGAGCCTCCGGCACGACCTGATGGCGTGGGTCCTCGCGGCGGGCGTCGACGCGGGTCGCGCGCAGGACATCGTGCTGGCGAGCTACGAGGCGCTGGCGAACGTCGCCGACCACGCGTACGACGGCGCGGGCGCCGGAGCGGTCGACCTCGACGCGTCGGTGCACCCGGACCGCATCGAGGTGGTCATCACCGACCAGGGGAAGTGGCGCACCCCGGTACCGGACCCGCGCCCGGTTTCGGTGCGGGGGCGCGGGTTGCTGCTGCTGCGGGCGAGCGCCGACCGGGCGGACATCTCGTCCGGCGAGGCGGGGACCGTGGTGACGCTGGCCTGGGACCTGGTACCCGTCCACCCGTCGTGAGTGAGAAACAGTGTTAGAACACTGTTTCTCACTCACGACCGTTTGCTAGCTGTGCGTCACGGCACCGGTCTTCGGGTCGAGCGTGACCTTCTTGGCCTCGGGCCACCAGAAGTCGAACATCCCGTTCATCGACCCCGCGCGGGAGTCGAACGACGAGTCGCCGATCCGGCCGGCGAACCAGTTGTCCTCGATGAACTTCAGCACCGAGGTCTGGTCCGTCTGCGTGTGGTCGACGTGGTTCACCTTGCTGTAGGGCGAAACCACCAGCAGCGGCAGGCGCGGGCCGTAGCCGCAGCGGTCGGCGTACGAGCCCACCTTCGTCGGCTTCGCGGTGCACACCGCCTGGTCCTGCGACGCGTCGTGCGAGCCGTTGACGATCGGCGACTTCGCGTGGTCGTACCAGCCGTCCGAGTCGTCGTACGCCAGGACGATCGCGGTCGACTTCCAGTCCGGGGACTGCTGGATCTTGTTGATCTCGGAGACCACGAACTGCTGCTCGTCCAGCGGGTCCGAGTAACCCGCGTGGCCGTCCTGGTATTCCGGGGCCTTCAGGAAGCTCACCGCGGGCATCGAGCCGGCGCGCAGGGCGGCGTCGAAGTCCGAGGTGTCGTACTGGTGGTTGGCGCGGTCGGTCTGGCCGATCGCCTGCACCGAGGACGGCGGGAGGTGCTTCGGGTTCGCCGTCGACGGGTAGTACTGGAACGGCTCGTGGTGCGGGCTGTAGTCGACCGCCGCGTTGCCGCCGACGTTCGTGTGGGTCGCGCCGCAGACCGCGTAACCGTTGGCCGAGCCCGTCGGGCGGAAGCCGCCCTGGAACCATCCCCACGTGACGTGGCGCTGGTTGAGCAGGTCACCGATGTTGCGGCCGTGCATGGTGGCCAGGTTGTCCGTGCTCGTGTGGTTCTTGTCCGAGCAGTCGTCCCACGCCGGGTCGGGGTCGTTGATCATCGTGCCGACGCCGTTCGCGTCCGGCGACTGCACGGTGTAGGCGTCGCTGACCGGTTCGTGCGTCACCGGGTCGACCGCCTGCACGCCGTGGGTGTTGCCCGAGATCAGGTCGATCGCGCCCGGGCTGGACGGGCCGAACACCGTGTTGAACGAGTTGTCGTTCAGCGCGTAGTGCTGCGCGTAGTTCCACATGCCGGTGACGGTGTTGCCGTCGTAGTAGTCCATCACCAGGCCGGGCTCGCCGAACAGCACCGGCTGGCCGGTGCACTTGTCCGTCTCGGTCTTCTCGACGAACTTGTCCATCTTGCCGCCGTTGAAGGCGGCCTGCTCGGCGCCGTAGTTGTGGTTCTGGTCGCAGGTCAGCGCCTGCTCGTGCGTGAGCCGCTTCGGGTTGTACGCGTTCGGGTTGTCGGTCAGCAGCTTCTTGTCGAGGCCGTTGACCTTCGGGGTGTCGCGCGCGGCCTGGAACGGGGTGCCGTCGGTGTTGGCCGCGTTCGGGTAGGTGCCGAAGTAGTGGTCGAACGAGATGTTCTCGCCGAAGATGACCACGACGTGCTTGATCGGCGTGGCCGTGGGGAGCCAGTGCGCGGGGAAGAGGTTCAGCGGCTGTGCGTCCGCGGTGCTCGCCCCGGAACCGGTGACGACGGCCAGCACGGCCACCGAGGCGAGGGCCCCGGCGCCGAGCAGGCCGCGCCGTCGGCGGCGGATTCTCTTGTCCACAGTGGATTCCTTTCGTGGTGGGTTCGCAGTCAGGCGAGCAAAGAGCGGCCGAAGTGGTCGTCCGGCCCGGTGACGCCCGGCAGCGCGAAGAAGTAGCCGCCGCCGAACGGGGAGATGTAGTCGGTCAGGGGTTCGTCGGCCAGCCGCGTCTGGACCGCCTCGAACTGGCGCTCCAGGTCCTGCTGGTAGCAGACGAAGATCAGGCCCATGTCGAGGTTGCCGTTGCTGTCGATGCCGCGGTCGTAGTTGACCGCGCGGCGCAGGATCCGGCTGGCGTCGGTCTCCGGCGTGCGCGGGTTCGCCTTCCGGATGTGACTGGTCAGCGGGATCACGGTGCCGATGGGGTCGTCGGCGTAGCGGGGGACGTCGGTCTCCTCGGTGCCGTCGAGCGGGGCGCCGGTGTCGCGGCGGCGGCCGAACATGTTCTCCTGCTCGGCCAGCGAAACCCGGTCCCAGAACTCGACCAGCATCCGGATCAGCCGGACCACCTGGTAGCTGCCGCCGGCGGCCCAGGCGGGTTCGCTTCGGGCGGACGTCCACACGAGACGGTCGAAGTCGGCTTGTTCCGGGTTGGCGGTGCCGTCCTTGAAGCCCATCAGGTTCCGCGGGGTGCCGGCCGGCCGGGGCGGCGAGCTGAAGCCGGTGAGCTTCCAGCGCAGCTGCATGCCGCCGCGGGTCGCGCGGGCGATGTCGCGCAGCGCGTGCAGCACGGTGTCGGTGGAGTTCGCGGACAGCGTGAGGCTCAGGTCGCCGTGGCACTGGGCCGGGTCGAGGGCGTCGTTCGCGAACGTCGTCATCGGCTTCAGCTTGACGGGCTTGAGCTTCGCCAGGCCGTACCGGTCGTCGAACAGCGACGCGCCGACGCCGAGGATCACGCCGAGGTCCCCACCGGGCACGACGGGCCCGAGCACCCCGGAGTCGGCGGGCGGCGCGGTGATGCCGAGGGCGGCGGGCGCACCACCCCCGGTGAGGAACCGCGCCCGGTCGGTGACGGCGCGGAAGAGCTCGGTCAGTTCGGCCTTCGAAGCGGCGACGACATCGAACGACGCGACGATCGTCTGGGTCGGCGGGGTCCGCAGGATGGCGGCTTGGGTGGTGCCGTGGAAGGCAACGGGCGCGGTGCTGTCGGTGGCACTGGAGGAGGCCCCGAGCCCGGCCCCGGCGGCGACCGTGAGCCCGGCGCCCATCGCGGCGCGGCGGAGGAAGGAGCGGCGGGGAACGCCGGCGGCGGGGTGGGGGACGGGGCAGCGAGGCTGGTCGGTCACGAAACCCTCCTCGGCTCCGCGATCGCGGCGATCGGGGCCAGCAGCTCCGTCAGCTCGCTCACGTCGGCGTTCAGCTTCTGCCTCTCCTTCTGCGGAAGCTGCTTAAGCGGTGGCCAGCTGCCGTCGGGCCGGTGGGTCGCGTCCAATGTGGACTGAGTGCGCGTCAGCCAGCTGTCCACCTTGGACAGATCCGGGTACCTCGGCGTCAACAGCGGGCGGAGCACGTCCAGTACCGCGCGGGTGCCGTCGAGGTTGGCGCGGGCCGTGGCCAGGTTGGTGCCGCTGCCGTAGTCCGTGCGGCCCGTCAGTTCGAACTGCAGCGTGTTCTCCATGATCTCGTGCGCGCGCAGGCCGAGGTCGTTGCCGTCGACCTGGCTGTCGCCGAAGGACGTCTGCAGCGCGTGCGCGTCGGTGTCCAGCCGGTCGGCCACCGGGCCGAGCGCGCCCAAGTCCTCGCCGTGCCACAACCCTTGCTCGAGGCGGTGGAAGCCGGTGAAACCCGCGTCCGCCGGGCCGTCCGGGAGGCCGTCGGCGGTGCCGTTGAGCGCGCCGTCGGAATCGCCGAACGCGTCGTACGCCGCGCCCAGCCGCTCGTACGTCAGGTGGGCCGTCAGCCACGCGGCTTCGCTCGCCGCGCGGTCGCCGCCGTGGACGGCGTTCTTCAGCGCGCCCGTGTTCGCGACCAGCTCGCCGAGACCCGTCGTGACGTGCTCCTGGTACGCCTTGAGCGGCCCGAGCAGGTCGTTGTGCGTCACCGGCGCGACACCCGGGCCGGTCCGCTCGGCGCCGCCGCTGATCCGCACGGCCGGCCCGACGATCGCGCCGGCGTCCTCGGGCAGGCAGCGGAACGCGTAGCTGCCGTTGCCGAGGTTGACCTGCAGCGGCCGGGTGGTCGCGGCGCCGAGGCCCTCGACCTCGCCGTAGATCACGCCGGTCGCCGGGTCGATCAGGTCGACCTCGGCGGTCACCGACCCGGTGTTGTGCAGGAGGAACGTCTGCGGCCCGGGCTTCGGGTCCGACCAGCCGGTGCCGCACGTCGAGCGCGACACCGCGATCTCCGGGTCGCCGGCGGACGCGCTGTCCGGCCAGAACACCACGACGGCTCCCGCCGCGGCGGCCACGACCACGGCCGCCACGATCCAGCGGGTACGCACTGACCCCGGCACGCACACCCTCCCGTCACTCGATCGGACCATCACCGATCACGGATTATGCGAGCCTATCGCCCGAAAAACCGCATCGGATGCCGTCGAGAGGAGGGAATTCACCGGGACTTCAGCCCGGCGCCCACGAAAGGGGGAGGAATCAGACGATTTAGTGTGCCAGATCTGTCTGGTTGGGAAGGTTCGTCCGGTTGGTTACGCTCCCGGCAGCGGCGAACCGGTCTCCAGCAGCGTCTTCAGGCTCGACAGCAGCGCCGGCCAGCCCTGACCGCACATCGCCATGACCGTGCTGCCGGGCTCGAACCCGTCGTGCAGCACCGTCAGCTTCACGGTTCCCGCCTGCGGTTCGAGCGTGAAGGTGACCTTCGAGCGGCTTTCCGCCCGCAGTTTCGCCAGCGTTTCCGCGTCGACGTTGTTTCCGCTCGCCCATTCCTCGGTGAACGTGTGCCAGGTGTAGGAAAGCCGGCGGTACGGGTCGGATTCCAGGACGACCTGCTCGGGGTGTCCCGTTTTCACGCCGTTTTCCGCCCAGATCATCGGCGAGCCCTTTTTCCAGTCGGTTTCGAAAGCGACGCCCCAGTACTGCCGGGTGAACGCGGGGTCGGTAAGCGCTTGCCAGAGCTTTTCCGGGGTCGTGCTGATGTAGGTGGTGTACGCGAATTCGTTCATGGGAGTGGACTCCAGAGCTCGTTTCAGGTCGGCCAGCGCGCCGGCCCGCCGCCGGTCGTAGCGGGTCATCCAGCGCTCGGCGATGCCGTTGATGGGTGCGGCGTCGAGGTGGTGCAGCTTTTCGCGCCCGCGCCACGTCGTCGTGATCAACCCGGCCGCCTCGAGCACGGCCAGGTGCTTGCTCACCGACTGGCGGGCCATGTCCAGTCCCGCGCACAGTTCGCGCAGGGTCTGGCCGTTGCGGTCGTTGAGCACGTCCAGCAGCCGGCGGCGGCTGGGGTCGGCCAGCGCCTTGAACACCTCGTCCATCGCGCCTTCCCCGTGACATGCAGCCGTTCGGCTGCCTATGCACGATAGGCAGCCGAACGGCTGCATGTCAACCGGGGGTCAGCGGAAGCGGATGACCGTACTGCCCGCGAGCACGAAGAACACCAGGATGACCAGCGTCCCGGTCTGGCCACCGGACGAGCGCGTCACGACCTGGTCGACCGCGCCGGTCAGCCGCACCCCGCACTCGGCGACGACGGTGTGCCGCCCCGCCTCGATCCGCGTGAACTCGATCGGCGCGGTGAAGGCGCCGGAGGCGTCGGTGTAGGCGGAGCCGACCTCGGTGCCGTCGGAGGTCAGGGTGACCATCCGGCTCGGCTGGCAGCCCTTCCCGGACGCCGACAGCTCGTCCCCGGGCTGGACGCTCGGCCGGTCGAGCACGAGTTCGCCCGGCTTCGGCTCGGTGCCGGCGGTGGCCGGGGTGCCGGGAGTCGTCGGCGTGGTGGACGACGGCGGCGGCGTGCTCGTGGTCGTCGGCGGGGTGGTCGTCGTCGAGGGCGGGGTCGTGGTGGTGCCAGGCCGGGGCGGCTGGGTGGTCACGACCGGCGGTGTGGTGGTCGGTGGCGGCGGGGTCGTGGTGGGCGTGGCGGTCACGGTGAACCGGCTGCTCGCGGTGAGGGGCAGCTTGGTCCGGGCGTTGGTGCAGGTGCCGGTGACGGGGTAGGTGCCGGGCTGGGCGCCGGCGGGCACCGTGGCCGCGACCGTGCCGCTGGTCTGCTGGAGGGTCGCGTTCCCCGTCCACATCGGCGTGCCGTTCCAGGAGAAAGTGATCGCCGTGCCGCAGGGGTAGAAATTCCAGGAAATGGTGAAATAACTGCCCGCCTTGCCGCTCGACGGTTTCAAACCAACCGACGATGTGTATTGTGCGTTGGCGTTGCCTGCGAACGTGAGCAGGAGTATCGCTCCGGCCACGGTGCCGAAAAACAACCGAACCACGAATCGCATTGGACGTCCCTCCCCGGTGTGTGCTCGCTGTAGCATTCCGGACCAGTCGGATAACGCAAGTAGGGGATGCCCAATGGGACGTGTCATCGCGGCGGGGGTTGCGTTGGGTTTGTGCGGGGTGCTGCTCGGCGCGCCACCCGCGTCGGCGGACTCGGGGTCGCTGGGCGTGCAGGTGTCGATCGACCGGCGGCCGATCGCCGACGTCACCGTCCCGATCGACCCGGCCGAGCAGGTCGAGCTGCAGGTCGTGGCCACCAACCCGGGCACCGCGCCGGTGAAGGTCCGCAGCGTGCGGCTCTCCGGTGTCGCGCTCGCCCTCACCTTCTTCGCCTACGACACGACCGCGCCGTTCGAAGTGCCGGCGCGGGGCTCGATCACCCGGACGTTCGTGCTCGACCTCGGCGACCTCACCGGACAGGCGACCGGGCTGCTGCCGTCGTCGGTCGAGCTGCTCGACGCCCAGCGCGCGACGCTCGGCGAGGCGACGACGGTCGCCGACGTCCAGGGCTCCTTCTGGTCGGTCTACGGCGTGTTCGGCCTGGCGATGCTCGTGCTCACCGTCCTCGCCTGGCTGACCGCGCTGCTCGCGCTGGCCCGGCACCGGCTCGCGCCCAACCGCTGGCGCCGCGGCCTGCGGTTCCTGCCCGCGGGGTTCGGCACCGGCCTGGTCGCGGTGATCACGCTGTCGGTGCTGCGGCTGGTCCCGCCGGAGCCGGCGGTCGAGATCCCGGTGGTGCTCGGCGCCGCGGCGATCGCGTTCCTGCTCGGCTACCTGACGCCGCACCCGGCGCCGCCGGCCGTCGCAACCGCCGGCGACGGCGCCACCGTCCGGCTGCCGGTCCCGTCGACGCAGGAATTCACCCGATGAGCGCACCGGCCGAGCTGGTCGCCGCGCTGCCGCAGTACGACATCGGCGCCGAGATCGGCGAAGGCGGCATGGGCGTCGTGTTCGCCGGGACGCACCGGACGCTGGGCCGCAGTGTCGCGATCAAGCAGCTGCCCTGGGACGTGCTCAACCACCAGGCGAGCAGCGAGCTGTTCGACCGCGAGGCCCGCGTGCTGGCCAGCCTGGACCACCCGCACATCGTGCCGGTGTACGACTACGTCCGCACCGGCCGCGAGCACCTGCTGGTCATGGAACGGCTCGACGGCGGCACCGTGCACAGCCGGTTCCACGGCGGCGGCGTCAGCGGCGAGCAGGCGTGCGCGATCGGGCTGGCGATGCTCGCCGGGCTGCACGCGGCGCACCGGGCCGGCGTGCTGCACCTCGACGTCAAGCCGCGGAACCTGCTGTTCAACCTGCAGGGCGTGGTGAAGGTGGCCGACTTCGGCATCGCGCGGGTGATCAGCGAGGGCGCCACGCTCGTCACGCACGGTGGCGAAATCCTCGGCACCCCGGCGTACATCGCGCCCGAACAGGCGATGGGCAACGCGCTGAGCCCGGCGGCCGACGTCTACGCGGCCGGCACGGTGCTCTACGAGCTGCTGTCCCGGCAACTGCCGTTCGACAACACGCGCGGCGCGATCAGCATGATGCGCCAGCACATGTTCACCGACCCGCGGCCGATCGCGGGCGTCCCCACGCCGATCGCCGGCGTGATCATGCGCAGCCTCGCGCGTGAGCTCGATGCGCGGTATCGCGAGGCCGAGTCCTTCGCGGCCGATCTGGCCGGGGCCGCGACCGCCGTCTACGGGCCGGGCTGGCTCGAACGGTCCGGGGTGCCGGTGCTGCACCTGACGCCGCGAATGATCGCCGGGCTCAACTCGCCCACCGCGCCGGCGCCACCGGGGGAGGCCCGGACGCGGCCGGTGGCGCGACCTTCGGGACCGAACGCGACGCTGGTCGCGCCGAGCGGCCCGGTGGCTCCCGCCCACGGCTCGACCGGGGGTTCGCTCGACTCCGCAGCGGACCCGGCGCGCGGCTCCCAGGCCGCGGTGCTGTGGTTGCGGCTGGCCGCGGCGGCGGCCGCGATCGTGCTGGTCGTCCTCGCTCTCCTCAACCCGGAGCGGCTGCCGCACCAGGCGTCGCCGACGTTGAACCTCGGCACCCAGCCCGTCACGGCGCCGGTCGAGGTCGACCTCAGCAAGCCGCTGACGCTGGCCGGCACCGGCAACCCCGGCCGCGTCGCGCTCACGCTGTCCGCGGCCGGGATCCCGCTGGGCTCGGCCGAAACCGACGCGAAGGCGGCCGGCAACGGCTTCACCGCGCAGCTCACCCTGCCGGCGATCGCGCGGTGGGTCGTCGGCGGCGCGGTCACGGCGACGGTGCGGACGGGGCCCGTCACGCAGACGTTCACGCTGCTCACCAGCCAGCACCCGCTGGCCAGCGCGCTGGGCGCGGGCAGTCTCATCCTGGCGTTGTTCGCGCTCGCCTACCTCGAGTCCGGGCTGCGGACCATCCGCAACGGGCACCGCTGGCGCGGAGCGTCGGTCGGCGGACCGGTGCTGGGCCTGCTGTTCGGTGCCGTGGCGTGGCTGTGCGTGTCGGTGCTGCGCGTGCACGAACCGGCCCCGGGGTACGGCGCCGGGTGCGCGGTCGCGGGCGCGGTCGCGGCCGGGCTCGTGGTCGCGGCGGCGCGGCGCCGGGCGTCCACAGTGGTCAGTCGACCATCCGGACGGTGACGTGCGGGCTGTAGTTCTTGCGCCGGCTCCACCCGGATTCGGCGCAGAGGCTCAGCTGGATGGCGCGGTCGGCCGGCGCCCAGTAGCCGGTGCGGACGAAGTAGCCCTCCATCGTGCTCAGCGCGGCGAGGCGCTTGCGGGCCGAACACACCTCCCAGCCCCACTGCCGCCCGGTCTTCTCGACGCCGTTGCGCCGCACGGACAGGCACGGGTTCCCGACGGCGCGGATGTCGGCGTCACCCTCGGTGACGTAGATGACGCCGTCGATCTTGTAGAACCGGTTGTTGTCGAGCAGGGAGACCTGCCCGGAGAGCGTGACCCCGACGCGGCCGCCGTCATCGC
This sequence comes from Amycolatopsis sp. cmx-4-37, assembly GCA_049998055.1. Classification (GTDB taxonomy): domain Bacteria; phylum Actinomycetota; class Actinomycetes; order Mycobacteriales; family Pseudonocardiaceae; genus Amycolatopsis. Next base: position 487,412 of record JAEBEK010000003.1, read on the forward strand.
CCGTGAGCGTCCACTCGAGACAGAATTCCTGGACCGGGAGTTCCAGTGACTGCGTCATGGCGAGTTCCCCTGTTCTGGCAGTGCGTTCCTTCCAGAAGATAGGGAAAATCCGGACGCCGGGAAGAGGTGCGGACGATCTTCACCCGATGCGGTTCCCGGAGGACGGATGCCCCTACCGCGCATGGGTTTTCAGGCGAGTGGGTGACTTCGGGCACGGGAGGTGACATCGGGGCGTCTCGCGGGGTGGCGCGGGCCGTACGGTCGGGTCCGCGCTGAGGCAGGTCACACTCCGTGAACTAAAGGTAAAGGAACCATTACTTTCGGCGGGGCGTTGTCCGGGGCATGAGCGAGACCATCGAGCTCGGGCCCCGCGATCTGCTCGTGGTGGCGGGCCTGCCGGGCGCGGGCAAGACGACGATGCTCCGCCACGCCGCGCCCGGCCTGGTGGTGCTGGACTCCGACCAGGTCCGCGCCCGGCTGGCGGCGGCGGTCCCGTCGGTGCCGTACCGCTGCTACCGGCCGGTGGTCCACGCGTGGCACCGCGCCCGGGTGGTCCGGCGGGCCTGGGCGCCGGGGCCGATCGTGGTCCACGAGCCGTCGACGCGGGCGTCGACTCGCGCGTTGCTGGCGTTGGTGGGCGCGGCGAGTGGCCGCCCGGTGCGGTTGTTGTTCCTGGACGTGACGGCTTCGGAGGCGCTGGCGGGGCAGCGCAGCCGTGGCCGGGTGGTGCGGCCGCGGTCGTTCGCCCGGCACGTCCGCCGGGTGCGGCGGTGGCGGGAGGCGCTGCTGGCGGAGCGGGTTCCGGCCGGGTGGAGCAGCGTGCAGGTGATCGACCGGGCCCGCGCGCGGCGGACGCGGGTGGTGGCCAAGTCGCTGGCGGGGTGCTGACGAGACGGCGCGAGATGAGCTGGGGAACGTCATGAACGGGTCGTTCATGTCATCTGGCGACCTGAACGAGTCGTTCATGACCTCCGAAGCCGGGTACGGACACCCGCATCGACCTCGCCGACGCCAGGCCCGCCGTCACCCTCGGTTGGTCTGGACATTTTACATATTGGTCTAGACAATATTCGGTATCTCCCCGACTGGAGGACCCGATGAGGCGTTCCAGACTGTCCGCAACCCTCGCCGCCTTCGTGCTGGCTCTCTCCGGTCTCGCGGCCGGTCACGCCGAGGCGGCCAACCTCCTCGCCAACCCCGGTTTCGAAGCCGGCTCGCTCTCCGGCTGGACCTGCGCCAACGCCACGACCGTCACCACGCCCGTGCACGGCGGTGGCCACGCCCTCGCCGGCACGCCCGTCGGCGCCGACTACGCCCAGTGCTCGCAGACCGTGTCCGTGCTGCCGAACACCACCTACACCGTCTCCGCCTGGGTGCGCGGGAACCCCGTCTACCTCGGCATCACCGGCGGCGCCTCCACCTGGTCCGGCAACTCGGGCGCCTACAACCAGCTGTCCCTCACCTTCACCACCGGCAACCAGACCTCCGCCCAGCTCTACCTCCACGGCTGGTACGGCGCCGGCACCTACTACGCCGACGACGTCGTCCTCGACGGCCCCGGCGGCAGCACCCCCGGCACCCCCGGTGCTCCGAGCGCCCCACAAGCCGGCAGTGTCACGGCGAACTCCATCGCGCTCAGCTGGGGTGCCGCCGCGGGCACCGTCACCGGGTACCGCGTCTACGAAGGCAGCACCGCCGTCGCGACCGTCACCGGGACCAGCGCCACCATCTCCGGCCTGAAAGCCTGCGATACCCACAGTTACGCCATCGCCGCGTACAACAGTGCCGGTGAATCGCCGAAGAGTGCGACGACCAGCGCCACCACCACCGGCTGCGTCGACACCGGCCTCCCGAAGCACTCCCTCATCGGCTACCTGCACGCCAGCTTCGCGAACGGCTCCGGTTACGTCCGGATGGCCGACGTCCCCGCCGCCTGGGACATCATCGACCTCGCCTTCGGCGAACCGACGTCCGTCACCTCCGGGGACATCCGCTTCACCCGCTGTCCCGCTACCGAATGCCCGAACGTCGAAAGCGACGCCGACTTCACCGCGGCCATCAAGGCCAAGCAGGCGCAGGGCAAGAAGGTCCTGATCTCCATCGGCGGCCAGAACGGCCAGGTCCAGCTGACGACGACCGCCGCGCGCGACAAGTTCGTCAGCTCCGTCTCCGCGATCATCGACAAGTACGGCCTCAACGGCCTCGACGTCGACTTCGAGGGCCACTCGCTCTCGCTCAACGCCGGCGACACCGACTTCCGCAACCCGACCACGCCGGTGATCGTCAACCTGATCTCCGCGCTGAAGTCGCTCAAGGCCAAGTACGGCCCGGGTTTCGTGCTCACCATGGCGCCGGAGACGTTCTTCGTGCAGGTCGGCTACCAGTTCTACGGCGGCTCGGGCGCCGGCGACGCGCGGACCGGCGCCTACCTGCCGGTGATCCACGCGCTGCGGGACGCCCTCACCGTGCTGCACGTCCAGGACTACAACTCCGGCCCGGTCATGGGCCTGGACAACCAGTACCACAACATGGGCGGCGCGCAGTTCCACATCGCGATGACCGACATGCTCAAGGCCGGCTTCACCGTGGCGAACACCGGGCAGTTCTTCCCCGGGCTGCGGCCGGACCAGATCGCCGTCGGGCTGCCCGCGGCGGTCAGCGCCGGCAACGGCTACACCTCGCCCGCCGACGTCCAGACGGCGGTCAACTGCCTGGTCAAGGGCAGCGGCTGCGGCTCGTACACCCTGCGCGGCGGGACGTCGCCGGCGCTGCGCGGGCTGATGACCTGGTCGATCAACTGGGACAAGTACTACAACTGGGAGTTCCAGAACAGCCACGAGCCGTTCCTGAACTCGCTGCCGTGACGCGTCGCGGTGTGCCCCGCCGCGGGGCGGGGCACACTGTCCGACGTGGTGAAACGCGACTCCGTGCTGACGCGCGTCGTCCGGATCTTCGAGGCGTTCGAACCGGACGCGCCCGCGTTGCGCGTCACCGACATCGCGCGCCGGGCGGGCCTGCACGTCGCGACGGCGTCGCGGCTGATCGAGGAGCTGGTCGGGCACGGCTGGCTGCTGCGCGACCCCGATCGGAGGATCCGCGTGGGTGTCCGGCTGTGGGAGCTCGCGTCGCGCGCGTCGCCGACGCTCGGGCTGCGCGAGGCGGCGCTGCCCTTCATGGAGGACCTGCACGCCGTCGTCGGCCACCACACGCAGCTCGCCGTGCTGGAGGACCGCGAGGTGCTGTTCGTCGAGCGGCTCTCGGCGCCCGGCGCGGTCGTCAACGTGACGCGGGTGGCCGGGCGGCTGCCGCTGCACGCGTCGTCGTCCGGGTTGGTGCTGCTCGCCCACGCGCCCGCTGACCTGCGGGAACAGGTGCTGGCGGGTCCGCTGGAGGCGTTCCGCCGGACGACGTTGACCGAGCCTGAGCAGCTGCGGCGGTTCCTCGCCGACGTCCGGCGGGACGGCTACGCGTACTGCGCGGGCTTCATCGACGAGGAGACCACGGGGATCGCCGTGCCGCTGCGAGGGCCGGGTGGTGTCGTCGCGGCGCTCTCGGTGATCGTGCCCAACGATCCGGAAGCGCGGATGCAGATCCCGGCGTTGCGCGCCGCGGCGCGCGGAATCTCGCGGACGCTCTCTCATTGAGCGAGAATGCCGTAGTGGCCGCCGTGGCGGGTGGCCCATGCTCGGGCTCTCCGCGTGAAAGGACGTTCCCGTGCGCACCCAGGTCGTCATCGTCGGCGCCGGCCCCGCCGGGCTGCTGCTGTCCCACCTGCTCGGCCTCGAGGGCATCGACTCGGTGCTCGTCGAACGGCAGACCGCCGAGTACGTCCAGGCGCGGATCCGGGCGGGCGTGCTCGAAGCGGGCACGGTCGAGCTGCTGCGCTCGGTGGGGCTCGGCGACCGGCTCGACGCCGAAGGCATGGAGCACCGCGGCATCCACCTGCAGTGGCCCGGCGAGCGGCGCCACCTGGACTTCGTCGACCTCGTCGGCCGGTCGGTGACGATCTACGGGCAGACCGAGGTCACCAAGGACCTCATGGTGGCGAGGGAGAAGGCGGGCCGGCCGGCGTACTACTCGGCTTCGGACGTCGCGCCGCACGACGTGACGGGCTCGCCGTACGTGACCTTTGTGGACGCCGACGGTGCGGACCGGCGGATCGACGCGGACGTCGTCGTCGGCTGCGACGGGTTCCACGGGCCGAGCCGATCGTCCATTCCGGACGCTCGGGTCCGGGAGCGGGACTACCCGTTCGCGTGGCTGGGCGTGCTGGCCGACGTCGCGCCGTCGGCCGACGAGCTGATCTACGCCTGGCACCCGGACGGCTTCGCGATGCACAGCATGCGGTCGCCGCGCGTGAGCCGGTTCTACCTGCAGGTGGCGCCGGACGAGGACATCGCCGAGTGGAGCGACGACCGGATCTGGACGGCGCTGTCCACGCGGCTCGCCTTTTCCGGCTGGACGCTGGAAACGGGCACGATCACGGAGAAGAGCGTCCTGCCGATGCGGAGCTTCGTGTCGACGCCGATGCGGCACGGAAACCTCTACCTGGCCGGGGACGCGGCGCACATCGTGCCGCCGACGGGGGCGAAGGGCCTGAACCTGGCGGTGGCCGACGTGGCGCTGCTGGCGCGCGCGTTGACGGCGTCCTTCGGCGGCGACGACACGCTCGTGGACGCGTACTCGGAGACGGCGTTGCGGCGCGTCTGGCGTTGCACGCACTTCTCGTGGTGGATGACGTCGATGCTGCACCGCCACGGCGACGACTTCGACGCCCAGCTCCAGCTGTCCCAGCTCCGCCGCACGGTGACTTCGGTGCCGGCGGCGACCGAGCTGGCCGAAAACTACGCCGGCCTGCCCCTGTAACCCGTACTGGAAGGGGCATCACGCGTGATTGAGGAGGCATCAAGCGTGATTGGAAGGGCATCGCGCTGATGCCCTTCCAATCACGAGTGATGCCCCTCCAGACACGGCTGATGCCCCGCTGATCACGGGGCTTGTCTGGTTCTGGGTCTTGACGTTCGAACCCCTCCCGGCGCACCATACCCGCATAGTAATTCGAATTATCAGCGCCGGGAAGGCTTCATGAGGGAACTGGACACGGAGATTCTGGTGGTCGGCGGGGGACTCGGCGGGGTCGCCGCCGCGCTGGCCGCGGCGTCCCACGGCCGGCGGGTCGTGCTCACCGAGGAGACCGGCTGGCTCGGCGGGCAGCTCACCGCCCAGGCCGTGCCGCCGGACGAAAACCCCTGGATCGAGCGGTTCGGCTCCACCCGCACCTACCGCGACCTGCGCGCGGGCATCCGCGACCACTATCGCCGCCACTACCCGCTGCGCGCCGAAGCCGCGAAGCGCCCGGAACTGAATCCGGGTGCGGGCCGGGTCAGCAAGCTCTGCGGCGAACCCCGGGTGGCGCTGGCCGTCCTCGAGGCGATGCTCGCGCCGCACGTCAGCGCCGGGCGGATCCAGGTCCTGCGCAACCACCGCCCGGTCGAGGCGCACACCACCGGCGACCGCGTCGACGCCGTGGTCCTCGAAGGCGAAGAACGCGTCGTCGTCAACGCCCGGTACGTCCTCGACGCCACCGAGAACGGCGACCTCCTGCCGCTCACCGGCACCGAGCACGTCACCGGCGCGGAAGCCAAGAGCACGCACGGTGAGCCGCACGCACCGGAGAAAGCCGACCCGGCGAACCTCCAAGGCATCACCTACTGCTTCGCGGTTTCCCACCACGAAGGCGAAAACCACGTCATCGACAAACCGGAGATGTACGGCTTCTGGCGCGACTACCAGCCGGACTTCTGGCCCGGCCCGCTCCTCGGCTTCGTCGCGCCCGATCCCCGGACGCTCGAGCCCGTCAAACGCACCTTCGTCCCGAACCCGCCCGGCGACCCCCTCGCGGTGAGCGCCGACCAGAGCGCCGACGCCGGCGACAAGGAACTGTGGGCCTTCCGCCGCATCCTCGCCCGCAACCTCCACACCGACGGTGCCTTCGACTCCGACATCACGCTCGTCAACTGGCCCCTCAACGACTACTGGCTCAAACCCGCGCTCACGATCCCCGGCCACACGACCGAAGCGGACGTCGCGAAGGCCCATGAAGAAGCCAAGCAGCTGAGCCTGTCCGTCCTGTACTGGCTGCAGACCGAAGCCCCCCGCGCCGACGGCGGCACCGGCTTCCCCGGGCTCAAGCTCCGCCCCGACGTCACCGACACGACGGACGGACTCGCGAAGTCCGCGTACGTCCGCGAAGCACGGCGCATCAAGGCCGTCACGACCGTCACCGAGCACGACGTCTCGGCCGAGATCCTCGGCGTCGACGGCCGGGTCCGCCGGGAGGACGCCGTCGGCGTCGGGAGCTACCGGATCGACCTGCACCCGTCGACCGGCGGCGACAACTACATCGACGTCGCCAGCGTGCCCTACGAGATCCCGCTGGGTGCCCTGCTGCCGATCACCAAGACCAACCTGCTGCCCGCCGGCAAGAACATCGGCACCACGCACATCACCAACGGCTGCTTCCGGCTGCACCCGGTGGAGTGGAACATCGGCGAGGTCGCCGGGCTGCTCGCCGCGTTCGCGATCAGCGAGGACGTCGAGCCGCGAGACGTCCAAGCCGACGCGCGCCTCTTCGACGACTTCGCCCGCGTGCTCGACGCCGCCGGGGTGGAACGCCGGTGGCCGGAAGTGCGGGGGTACTGACCGTGCCGCCTGTAGTGTCCCGGACAGCGAAGCGGGAGGGAGTCACGGATGACGGCGGGTTCGGGCCGGGTCACGCAGGCCCAGGTGGCGCGCCTGGCCGGCGTCTCGCAGGCCGTCGTCTCGATGGTGCTGAACGGCTCCGACAGCCTGCGCATCACCCCGGAGACCCGCGACCGCGTGCAGCAGGTGCTCCGCGAAACCGGGTACACCGTGGACATCATGGGCCGCCGGCTGCGCGGCGGGACCAACCAGATCCTCGGCGTCTTCACCTACGAGTCGGTGTTCCCGTCCGGGGTGGCCGACTTCTACCGGCCGTTCCTGCTCGGCATCGAGGAGGAGGCCGAGGAGCAGGGCTTCGACCTGCTCCTGTTCACCAGCGGTGGCCGCCGCGACGGGCGCCGCCGCATCTACGACCAGGGCACGAACCGCCTGCGCATCGCCGACGGCTCGATCCTGCTCGGCCGGCACAACGACCCGCAGGAGCTCGCGCAGCTCGTCGAGGAGCAGTTCCCGTTCGTGTTCGTCGGGCGCCGCGAGTCGCCGACCGGGCCGATCAGCTACGTCGGCGCGGACTACGTCGCGGCCACCCGTGAGGTCCACGAGCGCTTGTGGGCCCTCGGGCACCGGCGGATCGGCCTGCTCAGCGTGACCGAGGAGAACGAGCCGACGCTCGATCGCCGCAGCGGGTACGAAGCGGCTTCGCGCAAGCGACGCCGCCCGCCGCTGGTGTTCCTCGAAGAGGACCCGGCGGTCGCGCTGCGGCAGGTGCTCGACGAGGGCGTCACGGCGTTGCTCGTGGAGAGCTCGGCGATGGCCGACGGCATTCTGGCCCGCGCGCACGAACTCGGCCTGGACGTGCCTGTCGACCTGTCGATCGTGGTGCTCGGCGACGCCGACCCGTCGCAGCAACCCCACGCGCACGCCGTGCCGAGCTCCGGCACGGACTGGTCGATGTTCCGGATCCCGCGCCACGAAATGGGCGCGCACGCCGTGCGCGTGCTCGTCGGGCTGCTGAAGAACCCCAAGCCCCGCCAGCTGCTCCTGCCGTGCACGATCCACGAGGGCGCCACCACGGCCGGACCCTCCACACCAGACTCCCGCTGAGGCCGAACGGCCTGTTGACAGCACTGGCGGCGGCACTTACGGTCGCTGCTAATTCGAATAACCAGGAGGCATCGTGGCCTACCGGAGAATCCGGCTGCTCGCCGCGGCCCTGTCCGCCGTCGCTCTGGCTTCGACGGCGTGCTCGGGCGGCGCCGGCGACGACAAGAACATCGCGCTGCGCATGACGGTCTGGACGACCGACAAGAACCAGCTGGCCCTCTTCGACTCCATCGCCGCCGAGTACCGCCAGGCCCACCCGGAGGTCGCGTCGGTCAAGTTCGACGTCGTCCCGGGGGACACCAGCGCCTACTCGGCCGCGCTCACCACCCAGCTCTCCGGCGGCAACCCGCCCGACCTGGCGTGGATCCTCGAGCGCGACGCCCCCGACTTCGTCCAGTCCGGGGCGCTCACGAACCTGAAGCCCACTTTGGACGCGGCCGCCGGCTACAACGCCGGTGAGCTGGTCCCGTCGGCCACCAAACTGTGGACCAAGGACAGCGGCCTGTACGCCTACCCGTTCTCGACGTCGCCGTTCGGCATGTTCTACAACAAGAACCTGCTCACCGAGGCCGGGATCACCGAGACGCCGGACCAGCTGCTCGCGAGTGGACGGTGGACGTGGGACGCCGCCAAGCGGATCGCCACCCAGGTCGCCGCGAAGGACACCGGCAAGGCCGGCCTGGTCATCCGCGAGTTCGAGTACAAGCAGTGGGTGCTGCTGGCTTCGGTGTGGCGAGGCTTCGGCGCCGACGCGTGGGGCCCGGACGGCAAGACGTGCGGCTTCACCTCGCCGGAGATGACGTCCGCGATGACGTTCCTGCACCAGGCGATCTTCACCGACAAGGCGCTGCCCGGCCCGGGCACGACGGCGGACTTCTTCGCCGGGGAATCCGGCCTGACCATCGCGCAGATCAGCCGGGCCGGGCTGCTCAAGGCCAAGCCGTTCGAGTGGGGCATCGTCCCGCTGCCCGCCGGGCCGAAGGCGAACGCGCAGGTCATCGGGCAGGCCGGGATCGGCGTCCCGGTGAAGGGCAAGCACGCCAAGGCCGCCGCGGACTTCCTCGCGTTCTTCACCGACCCGGCGAACTCGGCGAAGCTCGGCCAGTACTTCCCGCCGGCTCGCGACAGCCTGCTCAACGCGGCCACCCTGGCCAAGGCGAACCCGCTGTTCAGCCAGGAACAGCTGCAGAACGTCGTGGTGAACGGGATCAAGACCGGCGCGGTGCTGCCCTCGCACACCGGGAGCGCGCGGATCGCGTCGCTCGTCCAGTCCGCTTTGGACCCGATGTGGAAGCCGGACGCGAACGTGCCCGCCTCGCTGGCCGGTGTCTGCCAGGCCATCGACCCCGCGTTGAGCCAGTGACTCTCACTTCGAAGAAGCGCGAAGAGCTCGCGGGGTGGATCTTCGTCGCCCCGCAAGCCCTCGGCTTCCTCGCCTTCGTGGTGGCGCCGCTCGTCGCGGTGGTCTGGTACAGCTTCCAGGACGTCAACCTCCTGGCCGGCACGTCGACGTTCGCGGGCGCGGACAACTACGCGAAGCTCTTCGACGACCCGACCGCGCCGAAGGTCGCCCGTGCCACGGCGATCTTCTGCGTCGGCCTGGTCGTGCTGAACCTGGCGCTCGCGCTCTCGCTGGCGTTGCTGCTCAACCTCAAGCTGCGCGGCACCACGGTGTTCCGGACGGTCTTCTTCTCTCCGGTGGTCGTCACGCTCGTCGCGTGGACGATCGTCTGGAACTTCCTGCTGCAGGACAACGGCGGGATCAACGCGCTGCTGCGGACCGTCGGGGTCGACGGGCCGAACTGGCTGCGGGGCAACGGCACCGCGATGCTGTCGGTGATCGTGGCGCAGGTGCTGAAGAACGTCGGGCTGAACATGGTGCTGTTCCTCGCCGCCCTGCAAGGAATCCCGACGTCCATCATGGAGGCGTCGCACTTGGACGGTGCCGGGCCGTGGCGGCGGTTCCGGTCGGTGATCCTGCCGATGATCAGCCCGACGACGCTGCTGACCGCGATCATCACCGTCGCCGGTGCGCTGCAGGTGTTCGCGCAGATCCAGGTGCTGACCCTCGGCGGACCCGCGGACAGCACCAACGTGCTGGTGTTCTACTTCTACCAGCAGGCCTTCGCCAACCACGACCTCGGCTACGGCTCCGCGCTGGCCGTCGTGCTGTTCCTCGTGATCCTCGTGCTCACGTTGCTGCAGTGGCGGATGCGGAAGCGGTGGGTGTTCCATGAGTCGTAGGGCCAAGATCGCCTGCTACGCCGTGCTGGTCGTGCTGGCCGTGCCGTTCGTGTTCCCCACCTGGTGGATGATCACGGCGTCGCTGCTGCCGGCCAACGAGGTGCTCGCGTACCCGCCGAAGCTGTTTCCGGCTCAGCCGCAGTGGGAGAACTACCAGACGGCGTTCACGGACTTCCCGTTGGCGCGGCAGTACTTCAACAGCCTGTACATCGCGGTGCTCGTCACGTTCGGCACGATGTTCTTCTCCTCGCTCGCCGGGTACGCGTTCGCGCGCATCCGGTTCCGCGGCGAGAAGCTGTTCGGGCTCATCCTCATCGGGCTCATGGTGCCGAGCGAGGTCACGATCATCCCGCTGTTCCGGCTGGTCGACGACCTCGGGCTGACCAACACGCACTGGCCGCTGATCGTCGTGCCGATCTTCGGCGCGCCGAGCGTGCTGGCGACGTTCGTGATGCGGCAGTTCTTCATCACGATCCCGGGCGAGCTGGAAGAGGCGGGCCGGCTCGACGGGCTGTCGCGATTCGGGCTCTACCGGCGCGTCGCCCTGCCGATCGCCAAGCCGGCCTTGGCCGCGGTCGCCATCTTCACGTTCCTGAACACGTGGAACTTCTTCCTGGAACCGCTGGTCTACCTGACCGACAGGGACATGTTCACGCTGCCGGTGGCGCTGACGCAGTACGTCGACGTCTACGGCGGGCACCTCTGGAACGTCCAGCTCGCCGCCGCGACCACCACGGTCGTGCCGGTCCTGATCGTGTTCATCATCGCGCAGCGCCAGTTCGTCGAAGGGCTCGCCCAGAGCGGCCTCAAAGGCTAGAACCGGAGCTTTCACGTGAAAGCTCCGCCCGGGGGAGGGTGGCGGTGAAGGTCGATCCGGTGTTCAGTTCGGATTCGACGTCGATGCGGCCGCCGTGGGCCTGCACCAGGTGCCGGACGATGGCGAGGCCGAGCCCGCTGCCGCCGGTCTGGCGGCTGCGGGACTTCTCGGCCCGCCAGAACCGGTCGAACACGTGTGGCAGGTCCGCGGCGGCGATGCCGGTGCCGGTGTCCGCGACGGCGATCACCACTTCGTCCACAGTGGACGAGACGTGGATCGTCACGCGGCCGCCGGCCGGCGTGTGCCGGACCGCGTTGGTCACCAGGTTGGAGACGATCTGACGCAGGCGCACCGGATCGGCCTCGAACCCCGTCTCTCCGTGCGCCGACACGGTGAGCGTGACGCCGGCCGCGGCGGCCCGGTCGGCGTGCGCGGCGGCGACGTGGCCGGCCAGCTCGGCCGCGTCGACCGGCTCGGGGTGCAGCCGCAGGCGACCGGCGTCGGCGGCGGCGAGGTCCTGCAGGTCCTCGACGATGTGCTGCAGGAGCACGGTTTCCTCGAGCAGCGACGTCGACAGCGCCCGGTCGAACGGCAGGTGGCCGTCCTCGGCGGCCTCCAGCCGGCCGCGGATGACGTTGAGCGGGTTGCGCAGCTCGTGGGCGATGTCGCTGACCATCGCCTTGCGCTGCTCCTCGATGCGTTCGCGGCGGGCGGTGAGCTCGTTGAAGGCGGCGGCGAGGTAACCGACCTCGTCGCGGGACTTCACCGGCGCCGGCCGGTCCTGCTTCGCCGCCTCCGTCAGCGCGCGCAGCGGCCGGGACAGCCGCCGTGCGACCAGCACGGTGATCGCGGCGGCCGCCACCAGGACGCCGCCGGTCACCGCGAGGATCCGCGTCAGGTTCTCCCGCGACAGCGTGAACGTCGGCAGCTGCGACCCGCCCGGGCCGAGCGTGAACAGCAACGCGGGCGGCGCGACGAACGGCGTGAGCTGCTCGCGGCGCGCGGAGTCGAGGCAGGTCTGGCTCGGCCCCTGGCCGGGACTGCCGAGCACTTCGAGGTCGAGGTCCAGTTTCACCGCGTCCGCACCCTGGCTCTGCAGGCAGCGGTTCACGGCGTCGTTGAGGCTGTCGAGCGCGGCTTGCTCGGTCGGGGTCGGCGTGGCCAGCTCGTAGATCCCGCACTTCGCCGCGAAGTAGCGGACGCTGAGCGGGTCGGTCCCGGTGAGCTGCGCGCGCCCGCTCGCCGACTCCCGCACCTGGCCGGTGATGCCCATCGAGTCGAGGCAGGCGACGGCCTTCCTGGCCAGCCCGTCGAGGTCGTCGCGTTCCTTCGGCGGCAGCCGGAACGGGCCCACCGCGCGCGGGTCGATGCCGCTGGTCCCCGCCTGCGGCAGCAGGACCGGGTCGACGTGCAGCGGGTCGACCGACGCGGTCGCCTTGACCGGCAGGGTGACCGGCGCGCCGCCGGAGTCGCCCAGGACGTGGCGGTCGAGGGTGGTCAGCACGATCCGCCGGCCGGTCTGCTCCGACAGCGTCTTCAGCTTCGGCCCGACCTGGTCCCAGGTGTGGTTGGCCGCCGCGTAGCCGAGCACCTCGGTGTAGATGGTCGCGTCGCCGGAGAGTGCCTGGCCCTGTTCCTGCTGGATCGCGCGGGTCGTGGTCTGGACGGCGAGCCACGCGGTCGCGGCGATCGAGCCCAGCGCGATCAGCAGCGAGACCGCCGTCAGCCGGACGACGAGACTGCGTCGCCTCGGAAAGCTACGCGTCATCGTCCGCCGTCAGCTTGTACCCGACCCCGAACACGGTCCGCAGGTAGACGGGGTTCTGCGGGTCCGGCTCGAGCTTCTTGCGCAGGTTGAGGACGTGGACGTCGATGATCCGGGTGCTGACGAACCGGTCGTCGCCGCGGGTGAGCTCCAGCAGCTGCCGCCGGGTGAAGACCCGGCCCGGCTGCCGGATGAGCGTCTCGAGCAGCTGGAACTCGCCCGGTGTCGTCTCCACCGGGCGGCCGCCGACGGACACCTCGTGCCGGAGGGGGTCGAGCCGCAGCGCGCCGGCGCGCAACGCCGGGTCGGGCGGTTCGGTGCGCGTGGCCGTCCGCCGCAGCAGCGTCCGGACGCGGGCCATCAGCTCGCGCGGGCTGTAGGGCTTGGTCAGGTAGTCGTCGGCGCCGAGGTCGAGGCCGAGCAGCAGGTCGTCCTCGGTCGCGCGGGCGGTGAGCATCAGGACCGCGACGTCGGACTCGCCGCGCAGGATGCGGCAGACGTCGAGGCCGTCGACCTCGGGCATCATCACGTCGAGAACCAGCAGGTCAGGCCGGTCGCGGCGGGCTTCGTCGAGCGCCGCGCGCCCGTCCGGGGCCAGCACGACGGTGTGACCTTCGCTCTCGAGGTAGAGCCGGAGGACCTCGGCCTGCTTCTCGTCGTCCTCGGCGACCAGTACACGTGCGCACACGGCGTCGAGGTTAGGCGCCCTGACCCGGTCGCCACCCGATCCTGACCGGATCTTCATACCTTGAGGGCACGAGCCAGGTCTTTGTCAAAGTGTTGACCCGGGCCCCGTCGGCAGGCAAAGGTCGGATGTCAGGTCTGTCGGCTCTGGGAGGCACCGCGTGCGGTACAGGTTCATGGCGGCACTGGTCGCGACGGCGGTGATCGGGGCACCCGCCGTCGCCGCAGCGGCGCCGACAACGATGTCACCGCTGGTCGGGGACCCTTCGGCCTACGTCGACCCGCTGATCGGCACCGGCCGGGGTGGCAGCTCGGTCGGCGAAATCAACAACTTCCCCGGGCCGGCGGCGCCGTTCGGGATGATGCAGTTCTCGCCGGACACCCAAGGCGCGTACGCCGGCTACCAGTACCACTCCGATCAGATCCGAGGTTTCAGTCTCGACCACGCCTCGGTCGGCTGCAACGCGTTCGGCGACGTGCCGATCCTCCCGGTCACCGGCGACGTCGGCAGCGCGCCCTGGGACCGCGTAGAGCACTTCACTCACGACGACGAGCGGGCCGAGCCGGGCTACTACGCCGTGACGCTCGCCGACTCGAAGGTCCGGGCCGAGCTGACCGCGACGACCCGCACCGGGCTGGCGACGTTCACCTACCCCGCCGGGTCGACGCCGCAGGTGCTCGTCAAGGGCGGTGCGAGCCTCGCCGGGAACTCGAAGGCCGACCTGAAGATCACCGGTGACCGCGAGGTCAGCGGCTCGGCCACCACCGGCAACTTCTGCGGCAAGGGGAACTCCTACACCGTCTACTACGACATCACGTTCGACCAGCCGTTCGCCGCGCACGGCACGTGGGACGGCTCGTCCGTCAAGCCGGGCACCGACAGCGTCGACTCGCCTCGTGCGGGTGCGTACCTGACCTTCGGTTCGCAGGGCGTCGTGCACGCCAAGGTGTCGATGTCCTATGTCGGCGTCGACGGCGCGAAGGCCAACGGGGCCGCGGAAGTCCCGGGCTTCGACTTCGCGGCCGTCCGGAAGTCCACTCACGACAAGTGGACGCAGGCGCTGGGCAAGATCCGCGTCGCGGGCAAGGACACCGCACAGCTCAAGACGTTCTACACCGCGCTCTACCACTCGCTGATGCACCCCAACACGTTCGACGACGCGGACGGGCGGTACATCGGCTTCGACAACCAGATCCGGACCCTGCCGAAGGGCCGGCACCAGTACGCGAACTTCTCCGACTGGGACACCTACCGCTCGCTGGCGCCGCTGCACGCCATGCTCTTCCCGAAGGAAGCCAGCGACATGGCGCAGTCGTTGACGAACGATGCCGTGCAGGGCGGCTGGTGGCCGCGCTGGCCGATGGCGAACGACTACACCGGCCAGATGACCGGCGACAGCTCGGTCGCGCTGATCTCGAACCTGTACGCGTTCGGTGCGCGCGACTTCGACGTCAAGACCGCGCTGAAGTACCTGGTCAAGGGCGCGACTTCGGTCGACGACACGCCGGGCGCCTACCAGGAACGCCGCGGCATCGCGGACTACGTCGCGCGTGGGTACCTGCCGAACAACGACGCTTCGCGTGGCGATCACGCCCGCGTCGGCGCGTCGATCACCCTGGAGTGGGCGATCGACGACTTCGCCATCGCGCAGTTCGCGCAGGGCATCGGCGACCGCGACGTCGCCCGCGAGTTCACCAAGCGCGGCCAGAACTGGCAGAACATCTTCAACCCCCTGACGGGGTACCTGCAGCCGCGCGCGCAGGACGGCCGCTTCCCGGACGGCCCGGCGTACGTACCGCCGCCGCCCGGCAAGTTCGGCCAGGACGGCTTCGACGAGGGCAACGCCGCGCAGTACACCTGGCTGGTGCCGCAGGACCCGGCCGGGCTCGTGACGGCGATGGGCGGGCCGGCCGTGGTTTCCCAGCGTCTCGACACGTTCTTCCAGAAGCTGAACGTCGGCCCGAACGAGCCGAACATGTGGGCCGGCAACGAGCCCGACTTCGGCGTCCCGTTCCTGTACAACCACGTCGGGCAGCCGTGGAAAACCCAGCAGGTGGTCCGCGAGATCGCGACGACGCTGTTCAGCGCGACCCCGGACGGCGAGCCGGGCAACGACGACCTCGGCGCGCAGTCGTCGTGGTACGTCTGGGCCGCGCTCGGCATCTACCCGGCGACCCCGGGCACGCCGGACCTGGTCGTGGCCAGCCCGCTGTTCGAGCGGGCGGTGTTGTCCCTCCCGAATGGACGGACGATCGACATCCGCGCGCCGAAGGCTTCCTCGGCGACTCCCTATGTGCACGACCTGTCGCTCGACGGCCGCGACTGGGACCGCACCTACCTGCCCGCGAACACCGCGCGCGACGGCGGGCGGCTGGACTTTTCGCTCGCGTCCACTCCGGACAAGCAGCGGGCAGCCAACTCGACGCCACCGTCCTATCAGGACAACGAGAAGCCGTTCCTGGCGTCGGCGACCAACCAGGTCGTCGTCGAACCCGGCACCAGCGGCGAGGCCACGGTGAGCGGGCAGCGGCTCGGCGGCCACGACCGGGTGCTGGACGTCTCCACGCAGGCCCCGGCCGGGATCAAGGTGACCGGGCCACGGCAGATCCGGCTCGACGACCGGACCGGCAGCGGCACCGCGAAGCTGAGCGTGTCGGTGGCGGCCGGGACGCCGGAGGGCTACTACCAGGTGCCGGTGACCGTCCGCGGTGGCGGGACGTCGGTGCCGGGCTCGGTGATCGTGCTGGTCGCCCCTCGCGGTGGGCTGGCGGCGGCGTATGCGAACGTGGGCATTTCCGACGACGGCGACACGGGTTCGGCGGACATCGACGGGGCCGGGAACAGCCTGTCCCGGCAGGCCTTGGCCACCGCGGGCTTGGTCGGCGGGAAGGCGTCGCAGGTGGTGGGGACGACGTTCACCTGGCCCGCCGCGCCGGCCGGACGGCCGGACAACGTCGTCGCGACCGGGCAGACGATCCAGGTGTCCGGGACGCGGCTGTCGTTCATCGGCACGGCCTCGAACGGCGACCACCGCGGTTCCGCGACGGTCACCTTCACCGACGGCAGCACCGCGGTAGCCGACCTGTCGTTCGGCGACTGGGTCTTCCCGGGCGGTGGCACGGACCCGGTGTTCGGCAACACGCTCGTCGCACGCACCGACCACCGCAACCAGCCGGGCGGCCAGGGCGGCGGGGCGTCGGTGTACGCGACGGCGCCGTTCGACGCCCCGGCCGGGAAGCAGATCGCCTCGGTGACCCTGCCGTCCGAGCCGGACCTGCACGTGTTCGCGATCGGCCTCGCCTAGCGGGTCGTGGGTGAGAAACAGGGTTAGAACACTGTTTCTCACCCACGACCCGCTAGCCGGGTGAACCCACCGCGCAGACCCGGATCGGGGTGGCGTTCGCCGGGTCGAGGGCATTGCGGACCAGGTGCCACACGTTCAGGTCGTAGGCCTCGCCGATGTGGCCGACCGGGTCGAACGGGCACGAGTCCTGGACGTAGCGGTTGTGCACGCCGGGTTCGCGGATGAACGACGTCTCGGTCGGGGTCACGAGCTCGTCGTAGCGCGAGGTGATGATCGTGTAATCGATGCCCGGCTGGGCGACCGGCCCGGTGTTGAGCGCGACGATCGCGGCGCCGCCGTCCAGCTCGTCGGCGAAGATCGGCAGGCCGATCGTCTTGACGATGGTGTCCCAGGTGGACTTGCCGAGCACCGTGTAGGCGAGCGTCAGGAGGCCGGACGCGTTGGCGCCGTGCGTCGGCGGGGCGATCGCGACGACCTTGCCGATCTCGCTCCGGATTCCCTGCATCTTGGCCAGGTAGATCGACTGGAGGCCGCCTTCGGAGTGGCCGACGACGTCGACCTTGGCCGCGCCGGTGGCCGCGCGCACCTTTTCGACGAAGTTCTTGATCTCCAGCGACGACTCCGCGACCGGCTTGAGCCCGCCGGCGAAGGGGAACTGCGGGTAGGCGCCGTAGGTCAGCGAGAACGTGCAGTAGCCGCGGGCGGCCAGGTCGGCCTGGAGGAAGTTGAGGTCTTCGTAGTAGGTGGCGAAGGTGCCGTGGAGCAGCACGACCGGGTTCGGGTGGGCCGCACTCGGACGGCAGCCGAAGTCGTTGTTGCCGCCGGTGGCCGCTTGGGCCGGCGCCGCCGCGCCCAGGGCGAGCAGGCTCGCGATTCCCAGTCCGGCCAGCCATCGTTTCGTTCCCCGCGCCATTGCCGAGTCCCTTCGTCTGGTTGGTATGCACAGCATGCGCGCCTTGATCAACGCTGTCTGCTGGCAGAACACGCAGAAACTTGCCGAGGGCGTTTGTGCATGGTGACAATGTGGCATGGATTCCGTGGCCGAGCTGTTCCCTCGATCGGGTGAGATCGCGGCCGCGATGATCGCCCGGTGCGCCGCCGAGATCCCCGCGTACCGGCTGCTGCCGGCGAGCGTGCTGGCGGGCGACCTGGTCGCCAACGCGGCCGCGGTGTTCGAGCTGTTCCTGACCACGGTCGCCGAGGACCGGCGGCCGACGCCGGACGAACTGTCCTTGCCGATCACCTGGGGCGCGGAGCGGGCCCGCGACGGCCTGCCGCTCGACGCCGTCCTCAAGATCTACCCGCTGGCCGCGAGCGTGGCGTGGGAGCTGGTCGACGGCGATCGCCTGGCGCTGGGTGCCCGGATGCTCGACTTCCTCGGCGAGGTGATGCCCCGCGTCGCGCAGGCGTACCTGCGCGAGCGCGACGACCTCGACTGGGAGCACCGGGAAGATCGCCAGCACCTCGCCGCGAGCCTGCTCGCCGGCCGGCCGGTGCCCCGCCGCGAGCTGGCGGAGAGCTACGACGTCGTGGTGTTCCACCTCCCGGCGCTGCCGGCTTCCGCGGGATCCCGGGCGGCGACGGACCTCTTCCGCGCCGTCCGGTCCGGTGTGGACAGTCAGGTGCTGGTGACCTTCAAGGGTGACGGCGGGGTGCTGCTCGTGCCGGACGGCGTCGCGGCCGAGGCCGTGGCGGCCCGCGTCGACGAGATCTGCGGCCGGCGCTGCACCGCCGCCGCGGCGCGGGCGGCGACCCGGGCGGACATCCCCGCCGCGTACTCCGAAGCCGGGGAAGTCCTGGCCCTGGCGGAGAACCTGAGCCGGCCGGCCCGGCTCTACCGCCTCGCCGACCTGGCGATCGAATACCAGCTCGCGCAGCCGGGCCCGGCCCGGGAAGCGCTCGCTCGGGTACTGGCCCCGCTCGAAGAGCACCCGCACCTGATCGACGCGCTGCGCGCGTTCGTGACGTCGGACTACAACCGCGGCGAAGCGGCGACGGCGTTGACCATCCACCGCAACACGCTGACCTACCGGCTGGGCCGCATCCAGCTGATCACGGGCTACGACGCGACCCGCCCCGCGGACGCCCGCCACCTGGCCGCCGCGATGACGGCTTACGACATCGTGCGGCAGAACGGGTGAATCTCACGGAATAACGCTTGCGTCGCGTTCTCCTGAATCCGTTGCGGATCCGGCCGGGCGGCCGATTCCAGGGGGCGGAGACGGAAGAAGTTGATTCCCGTGAAAGCCGCCCGGATTCTCGTCGCCGCCGTGGTCTCGGTGAGCGTTGCCGCTTGTGGGACGCCGGTCGTCGGCGTGCCCGTACCGGTCGCCGCGCCGCCGGCGCCGACGACCAGCACGGCGGTGATCGCCGTACCCGCGGCGCCGCAGACGGTGTACGTGCAGCAACCGCCCGCGTACGTCGCACCGGCGGACACCGCGGAGGCGCGCACGGTCATCGCGTACTACGACGCGATCAACCGCCGCGACTTCGCCACGGCGTGGTCGCTCGGCGGCGGCCGCATCGCCGGCGGAGGCGGGTTCGCCAAGTACGCCGACGGTTTCGCGACGACGGCGTGGGACACGGTGACCGTCACCGGCGTCCGGGGGAGCACGGTTTCGGTCGTGCTGTCCGCCGTCCAGACCGACGGCAGCACGCGGACTTTTTCCGGCACCTACACCGTTTCCGGCGGCGTCCTCGCCGGTAGCCACATGACCCGGACGAAATGAGCCAGCAAATGCATCTCCTCCGCGCCACCGCCGCGCTTTCCACCGTGCTCACCCTCGCCGCGTGCGGGGTGCCGGTCGCCGGGAGCGCCGTCCCGGCCGGGATCACCGTGGTCACCGCGGCACCGAGCACCCCGACCGTCACGGTGGCACCGCCACCGACGCAGACGGTGACCGCCGTGGTGCCGCAAAAGGTCTACCAGCCGGCGAGCGGCCAGTGGTACGCGCAGTCCAGCTGGATCTACGCGCAGCCCTGGATCACCATCACCCCGGGTGTGAACCAGACGCCGTGCCAGTGGTTGCGCGCCACCGGGTACACCTATCCGCAGGCTTTCGCGGCTTGGGCGCAGAACGGCTACCCGGCGAGCTGGTCGGCCACGAACGACGGCTACCCGTGCCAGAAGTCCTACGGCATGCAGCACTAGCCGGCCCAGGCGCGGACCACGTCCCCCAGCACCTTCAGCGGCAGCGGGCCGCCGCCGAGCACGACCTCGTGGAAGTCCTTGATGTCGAACGCGTCCCCGAGCTTCTCCTCGGCGAACCGGCGCAGGCGCAGGATTTCCAGCCGGCCGGTCAGGTAGGCCAGCGCCTGGCCGGGGGACTCGATGTAGCGGTCCGTTTCGGACTGGACCTCGACCTCGGTCAGCACGGTGTGCGCGCGGAGGAACTCGACGCACTGCTCGCGCGTCCAGCGCAGGGCGTGCAGGCCCGTGTCGACCACCAGCCGCGCGGCGCGCACCGAATCCTCGGCGACCATGCCGAGCCGCATGACCTCGCTGGAGAACAGGCCCATCTCGTCGGCGAGCCGCTCGGTGTAGAGACCCCAGCCCTCGCTGTAGGCGGTCACCGGCGCGACCCGCCGCAGCTGCGGCAGGTCGGTCCGCTCCAGCGCCAGCGAAGTCTCGAAGTGGTGGCCGGGCACGCTTTCGTGGAACGCCACGGTCTCGGCGATGAACCGGTCGCGCGTGCGCACCTCGTGCGTGTTCGTGAAGTAGATGCCCGGGCGCGAGCCGTCGAGGGCGGGCGGGAAGTAGTACGCCGGGGCGGCGACCGGCGCGTCGGCCTCGGGGACGGCCCGGACGACGCACTCGGCGCGGGGCATCCGGTGGAACCAGCCCGGCGCCGCGGCGGTCGCGCGGGCGACGGCCGCGCGCGCGGTCTCCAGCATCTCCTCGGCGTCGCGCCAGCGGAGGCTTTCGTCGGTCCGCAGCCGGCGGCGGACCTCGGCCGGGTCGGTCAGGCCGAACTCCCGGCCGCCGATCTCGGCGTACTCGGCTTCGAGCCCGGCGAGGACGTCGAGGCCCAGCTGGTGCAGCTCCGCCGGCGTGTGGTCGGTGGTTGTGTGCATGCGCGCCAGTGCCGCGTAGTGCGCCTCGCCGTCTTCGAGCCAGCAGAGCCCCGGCCGGTCGTCGGGCCGGCCGTGCCCGGCGATCTCGGTGGCGAGGAACTCGCGGTAGCGCGTCACGGCGGGCCGGACCACCTCGGCCACCAGCCGGTCGCGGCGCGCGCCGCGGTCGCCGGTCAGGGGCTGGGCGAACAGCTCCGCCTGCGCCAGGTACCGGTCCAGGAACGCGACCGCGTTGTGCGCCATGCGGTCGACCGGCGTCCGTCCCGCGCGAAGCCCGTCGCGTTGGCGCCGCGCCAGCGCGTCGTAGAACGCGGGCAGCGCGGCCAGCCGGGTGAGGTAGTCCTCCTCCGCCCGCTCACCGGTCGGCGTGAGCTGCGGCAGGAAGAAGAGGTGGCTGATCCCGGTCGCGAACATCGGGTCGGCCAGGGTGAACTCCACGACCCGCGCGTCGAGCTGGGTGACCACGGCCTCGGCCTGCTGGACGACGACGCCGAGCGTCACCCGGTCGGCGTCCTCCGACGCCCGGGCCCGCGCGAGGAGGCCGGCGGCCCGCTCGCGGATCTCCCGCTGAGCGGCCTCGGCGGGGTCGGTCAGTTCGGTGTCGTGGCCGGGGATGCCCACCATGGTCGCTTCGAGCGGCACCCAGGTGCCCAGGACGTCCAGGAGTTCGTCGGCCAGCGCGGTCGCTTCGGAGGTCATCACCCCATTCTGTCGGCGCCGCTCAGCCCCGATCCAGGGGATTTCGCACCGGGGCGAGCGCGAGTTCCGCGGGCGCTGGTGTTCCAGCGAGGCCGCGTGGTGGCGGTTGACGCGGGCGGAGCTGTGCTGAGCGTCGCGATGAACGCCGGGACATAAAGAAGCGGGCCGGGAGCTGGTCGCTCCCGGCCCGGTGCCGGTACCTAGGTCAAACTCGAACAAGGCCTCGCATCAGGATCCTTCGCCCCGTTGGGGACCCAGCGCACGTTCGCGAACGACGCCTGGAACGCGGCGTCGGTGTACACCAGGAACGGCGTGTTGATGTGCTCGAAGTCCAGCCCGTTGTTGAAGCAGGACAACGGGATCTTGACCGTCGTCTTCGGGCCGCCCGCCAGGTCGGTGAACAGCTTCGTCGCGTTCACCTCGGAGAAGCACGGGTAGACGCAGTGCATGCTGATCACCGTCCGGTTGACCGGTGCCTGCTGCACGGTGGTGTCGAACTCCAGCGCTCCGTCCGCGTTGAGATAGCTGCGCAGGTCGTTCGTGCCCGCCGTGTTCTGCATGTAGAGCTGAGCCGCTCCGGTACCCGTCCAGGTCGCCTTCAGGCCGTCGCCCTGCACGTTGACGTCCGTCGGGACGGTGGTGAGCTCGGGGTGGTCGGCCGTGCCGTCCGGGCCGATCACGGTGCCGCCCCAGTTCGAAGCCGAGCCGATCTGGCTGGTGTACGGCGCGACGTCGGTCCGGTCGTAGATCGACAGGTCCTCGGTCGCCGTCCCGCCGCCGCCGGTGGACCCGCAGGTCGCCGGGCCCGGCGTCTCGTCCAGCTGGCCGATGGTGACGCGCTGTCCGCTCTTCAGGCCGTAGCCCAGCTTGAACAGCGGGTCGTAGTCCGGGGACCACGGGTTGAGCGGCGTCTGGCACGCGCTCTTCGGCCACGAGTACGACAGCGTGCCCTGGTAGCCCGTGCCGTCCTTGCCCTTGACCAGCATGTCGGCGACGCCGCCGCCCTCGGTGCCGGGCAGCCAGGCCGCGACGAACGCGTCCGAGCGGTTGATCTCCTTGTTCATGTACAGCGGGCGGCCGCCGACGTAGACGGTGACGACCGGGGTGCCCTTGCCGCTGACCTTGTCCAGCACGGCCAGGTCCTCGGGGTAGAGCTTCGACGCCTCGAGGGTCTTGCGGGTCAGGTCGCCGACGCCCTCGGCGTACGGCGTCTCACCGATCACGGCGATGACGGCGTCGTAGCCCTTCGGGTCCACGCTGCCGGTCGCGTCGAACGTGACGTTCGCGTCGCCGAGGTCCTGCTTGATGCCGGTCAGGATCGAGGTGGCGTTCGGGAAGTCGGCGTTGGTGTTGCCGGTGCCCTGCCAGCTCAGCGTCCAGCCGCCGGTCTGGTTCGAGATGTTGTCGGCGCTCTTGCCGACCACCAGGACCTTCGACTTCGGCTTGAGCGGCAGCACGTTGCCGTTGTTCTTCAGCAGCGTCTGCGACTCGCGGGCCGCGTCGCGGGCCAGCCAGTTGTCCTTCAGCGCCTCGTCGGAGTTGGCGTAGGAGCGGTCGGACGGCTTCTGCGACTCGAAGAGGCCGTCACGGATCTTCACGCGCAGGATGCGGGTCACGGCGTCGTCGATCCGCGACATCGGGATCTGGCCGCTGTTGACTTGCGCGATCGTGTTGGTGATGAACGCCTTCCAGTCGGCGGGCACCATCACGACGTCGATGCCGGCGTTGATCGCCTGCGGGCACGAGGAGTTGGTGCAGCCGGGGACCTGGCCGATGGCGTTCCAGTCGGACACGACCAGGCCGTCGAAGCCGATCTTGCCCTTCAGGATCTCGTTCATCGCCTTGCTGCTGCCGGTCAGCTTGCCCTCGTTGATGCCGAGGTCCGGGTTGGTCCAGCTGTTGAACGACACCATCACGGTCTGGGAGCCGGCGGCGAGCGCGCCGTAGTAGCCCTGGCCGTGGATGTTGATCATGTCGGCTTCGGACGACGGGTTGACGCCCTGGTCCTGGCCCTTGATCGTGCCGCCGTCACCGATGAAGTGCTTGGCGGTGGCGATCACGCCGTTGTAGCCGATGCGGCTGGTGGCGCCGTCCTGGAGGCCGTTGATGTCCTCGTAGCCGTAGGAGCGCGTGATCCGCGGGTCCTCGGAGAAGCCCTCGTAGGTGCGGCCCCAGCGGTCGTCCTGGACGACGGCCAGCGTCGGCGAGAACGCCCAGTCCTGCCCGGTGGCGCGGACCTGGCGGGCGGTGGCGCCGGCGACGTCGCGGACCAGGCACGGGTCGTGCGCCGCGCCGAGGCCGATGTTGTGCGGGAAGACGGTGGCGCCGTAGACGTTGTTGTTGCCGTGCACGGCGTCGATGCCCCAGATGACGGGGATCTTCGTGCGGCTGGTCTTGGAGGCGTTCCAGTAGGCGTCGGCGAGGTTCAGCCAGTCCTGCTGGGTGGCGTGCTTGTTGCCGCCGGGCCACGCGCCGCCGCCGTTGAGGACGGTGCCGATGGCGTACTGGCGGACCTCGTCCGGGGTGATCGAGGTGATCTCGGGCTGCGTCATCTGCCCGACCTTCTCCTCGAGGGTCATGCCCTTGAGGATCTGGGCGATGCGCGCCTCGTCGCCGGCCTTGCCCTTGAGCCGGCTGTCGACCTTGGGCCAGTCGGCCAGGGTGGGGAGGCTGTTCTCGATCTTGGCGCAGCCGTTCTTGTCCTTGGCGGGCTGGCCGATGACGGGCTGGGCCGGTGCGTCTGCTTGGGCCGGCGTCGCGGTGGCGACCCCGCCGAGCAGGCTCAGGCTCATCAACGTGACGAGCGAACTTCGGCGCGCACGGGACCACGCGCGTGATCTTCTGGCCATGGTCTGGTCCATTCTGCGGTGAACGGCGGCGGACCGGCCGATCCTCACCGGGGTGCGGGGGTGGCGTCAATAGGTTTCGAGATAGTTATTTCTCGACATAAAATAAGAGTCGCCCGGCGAGGGGGTCACCTGGTGTTCTGCATAGCCGGTGGAGGCCGTGAAAGACAAGGGGACTGCCGGGCAAGGGTTTTGCCCGCCGATCGCAAGGATGCGTCCGTGCGGGTGAAAGCCGGGTCGAGTCGACCCTCCGGGTACGCGAGTCGACCGTCCCGGTGAGCGGGCCGACCCGTTACGCCGTTCGCGCCGGCTCGCGTGGTCGAAGCCGGAACTCGCGTGTCTGGAGCCGGAACTCGCGTGCTTGAAGCCGTAACTCGCGTGATCGAAGGCGGAACTCGTGATCAGGCGGGCTTCATGCGTGATTGGAGGGGCATCTCGCGTGCTTGGGGGGTCGACACGGCGGGTCAGGCCAGGATCGAGCCCGGCAGTTCCTCGAAGATCAGCCACGTCCGGGTCGAGCGGACCCCCTCCAGGGCCTGCAGGCGCTCCAGGACCACGTCGCGCAGTGTCGTGTTGTCCGGCGTTCGGACCAGCAGCAGGATGTCGAAGTCGCCGCCCACCAAAGCCACGTGGTCGACGTACGGGATCTCGTGCAGGTCCGTCGCCATCGTGCGCCACGACGTCTGCTCCACCGTCACCATGATGTACGCCGACGTGCCCAGGCCCGCCCGGCGCGGATCGATCCGCGCGCCGAAGCCCGTGATCACGCCCTCGGCCATCAGGCGCTCCAACCGCGCGTACGCGTTCGTGCGCGAGATGTGCAGCTTCTCGGCCAGCGCGCGGACCGCCAGGCGGCCGTCCGCGGACAGCTCCGCCAGCATCGCGTGGTCGACCTCGTCGAGGACCGGAACCGTTCGTCCCGACCAGCCGCCGAGAGCCGGGTCCGAAAAAGACGATTGGTCCTCAGACGCACCCCGCGAAGACCGTTTGTCGCTCATTTCGCCGAACCCTTGAACAGAAGACCGCCGAGAACCACCATTCGACCATCATATGTCTGCGAGAGGTGGTGTGCGTCATGGCCGCGGAGACCCTGCTGCCGTCCGCGTCGCCGGTGCGGTTCGTCGCCGAAGACGGGACGCGCGCCGACCAGCACGGCGGGTACACCGAGCCCACGAGGGACCGCCTGAAGGCCGCCTACCGGCTGATGGTCCTGGGCCGCCGGTTCGACGTCCAGGCGACCGCCCTCACCAAGCAGGGCCGCCTCGCCGTCTACCCCTCCAGTGCCGGCCAGGAGGCCTGCCAGGTCGCCGCCGCGCTCGCACTCCAGGACCACGACTGGCTCTTCCCGACCTACCGCGACTCGGTCGCGCTCGTCGCGCGCGGCCTGAAGCCCGGCGAAGTCTTGACGCTGCTTCGCGGCGACGCGCACTGCGGCTACAACCCCACCGAGGTGCGCGTAGCGCCCCAGTGCACTCCGCTCGCGACGCAGACCCTGCACGCCGCCGGTCTCGCGCACGCGATGCAGCGACGCGGCGAAGACGCTGTCGCGCTCGCGCTCATCGGGGACGGCGCCACCAGCGAAGGCGACTTCCACGAGGCGCTCAACTTCGCCGCCGTCTTCAAGGCGCCCGTCGTGTTCTTCGTGCAGAACAACCGCTACGCCATCTCCGTCCCCTTCGAGAAGCAGAGCGCCGCGCCCGCGCTGGCGTACAAGGGGATCGGCTACGGCATGCGTTCGGAGCAGGTCGACGGCAACGACGCCGTCGCGGTCCTCGCCGTCCTCGACGACGCCGTGAAGCACGCCCGCGAAGGCCAGGGCCCGGTCCTCGTCGAGGCCCACACCTACCGCATCGACGCCCACACCAACGCCGACGACGCCACCCGCTACCGCGACGCCGACGAAGTCGCGAAGTGGCGCGAAGCCGACCCGCTCAAGCGGCTCGAGACCTACCTCGAGGGCGACCTGACCGAAAACGAAATCGAGCTCTGCCACGCCGAAGCCGAAGAGTTCGCCCAGTCCGTCCGCGACACCCTGAACGCCGACGCCGAGCTGGACCCGATGTCGCTGTTCGACCACGTCTACGCCGAGCCGACCCGCCAGCTGCGGCGCCAGCGGGCCATGGTCGCGGCCGAACTGGAGGCCTGATGACGACCACGATGGCGCAGGCGCTCAACGCGGCCCTGCGGGACGCGCTCAAGGACGACGACCGCGTGCTCGTGTTCGGCGAGGACGTCGGCGCGCTCGGCGGCGTCTTCCGGGTCACCGACGGCATCACCAACGACTTCGGCGAGGACCGCTGCTTCGACACCCCGCTGGCCGAGTCCGGCATCGTCGGGTTCGCCGTCGGGATGGCGATGGGCGGCTTCCGCCCGGTCGTCGAGATGCAGTTCGACGCCTTCGCCTACCCCGCGTTCGAGCAGATCACCTCGCACGTGGCGAAGCTGCGCAACCGCACCCGGGGCGCGCTCTCGCTGCCGATGGTGATCCGCATCCCCTACGCCGGCGGCATCGGCGGCGTCGAGCACCACTGCGACTCCAGCGAGGCGTACTACACGCACACGCCGGGCCTGCGCGTCGTCACGCCGGGCACCGCGCAGGACGCGTACGACCTGCTCCGCGACGCCATCGAGTCGCCCGACCCGGTCGTCTTCCTCGAACCCAAGGCCCGCTACTGGTCCGGCGAAGAAGTCACCTTCACGCGCAACGGCCCGGCCATGGACCAGGCCGTCGTCCGCCGGGAAGGCAAGGACGTCACGCTCATCGCGTACGGCCCGATGGTCGCCACCGCGCTGGAAACCGCCGAAGCCGCGAAGGACGAGGGCTGGGACGTCGAGGTCGTGGACCTGCGTTCGTTGAGCCCGTTCGACGACGAGACCGTGACGGCGTCCGTGCGGCGCACCGGGCGGGCCGTCGTGGTGCACGAGGCCGCCGGCTTCGGCGGCTACGGCGCCGAGGTCGTCGCGCGCGTCACCGAGCAGTGCTTCCACCAGCTGCACGCCCCGGTGCTGCGCGTGACCGGGCTCGACGTCCCGTACCCGGCGCCGAAGCTCGAGCGCCACACGCTGCCGGACGTCGACCGGATCCTCGACACGATCGCACGCCTGCAGTGGGCCGACACCCCGGTGGTGGCCGGTGCCTGACTTCCTGCTGCCGGACCTCGGCGAGGGCCTGACCGAGGCGGCGATCCTCAACTGGCACGTCGCGATCGGCGACACGGTCAAGGTCGACCAGATCGTCGTCGAGGTCGAGACGGCGAAGGCGGCGGTCGAGGTGCCCGTGCCGTTCGCCGGCGTGGTGTCCGCGCTGCACGGCGAACCGGGGCAGCTGCTGCCGGTCGGCGCGCCGCTGCTGTCCGTCGGCGGGTTCGCCGAGCCCGGCGTCACGACGGCAGCGGCGTCGTCGGGGAGCGGCAACGTCCTCATCGGCTACGGCACCGCGCCGACGACCCGGCGCAAGCGTGTGCGGCGCGTCGAAACCCCTGCACCGAAGGCGGCGAAGGCACCCGGCGTGATCTCGCCGTTCGTCCGGAAACTGGCTTCGGACAACGGGATCGACCTCGCCCGGCTCACCCCGTCCGGCCCGGACGGGATCATCCGCCGCGCGGACGTCGAGGCGGCGCTGAAGAAGCCGAGCGCGAAGGGCAAGCGCATCCCGCTGACCGGCGTGCGCAAGGCCGTCGCGGACAAGCTCACGACGTCCCGGCGGGAGATCCCCGAGGCCACGGTCTGGGTGGACGTCGACGCATCCGAGCTGGTCGCCGCCCGCGCTGCCCTGAACGCCAAGCCGGACCGGCCGGTGAGCTTGCTCGGGCTGATCGCGCGGTTCGCCGTCGCGGGCCTCAAGAAGTACCCGGAGCTGAACTCGCGCGTCGAGGGGAACGAGATCGTCCTGCTCGACGAGATCCACCTCGGGTTCGCGGCGCAGACCGACCGCGGGCTGGTCGTGCCGGTCGTGCGGGACGCCGGCGTGCTGTCCACCCGGGACCTCTCGGCGGCGATCGGCGACCGCGCCCGCACCGCGCGCGACGGCAAGCTCGCGCCCGCGGACCTCACCGGCGGCACGTTCACCGTGAACAACTACGGCGTCTTCGGCGTCGACGGCTCGGCCGCCATCATCAACCACCCCGAGGCCGCGATCCTCGGCATCGGCCGGATCATCGACCGGCCGTGGGTGGTCGACGGCGCGCTGGGCGTGCGCAAGGTCTGCGAGCTGACGCTGGCGTTCGACCACCGCGTCTGCGACGGCGGCACGGCGGGCGGGTTCCTGCGGTTCGTCGCGGACTGCGTCGAATCGCCGGTCACGGCCCTCGGGGACCTGTAGCGACTCACCGCGCGCATTGGCCGGTGGTGCCGGTCGGGGCACTTAAAGTGTTCGCGTGACGACTCCAGCCCAGCACGACCGGGACCAGGCGGAAGCACGCGTGGGCCGGCTCAAGCAGGACCTGCGGGACGGGCTGGCGACCCCGCCCGCCGACGTCGAGGCGATGGACGAGCTCGTCGCGACGGCCCACCGGCTGCTCGACTCCGAGGTGGCGTTCGACGAGGCGAAGCACCGGCTCGCGAACGCCGAACTCGAGTCGCGGCACGCGGCGACGCAGCGCGCGGTCGTCTACTTCGCGGCCGCGCCGGTGCTGGTGCCGCTGGCCGCGGCGGCACTGGTGCTGTTCGGCGTGCTGTCGCCGCTGTGGCTGCTCGCGCTCGTCCCGCTGTTCGCGGCGGGCCTGTGGATCGGCTTCGGACCCGTCCGGCGGGTCGGCGACGTCATCCGCGAGCGGACGCGGGCGGCGTGGGCGGGCAGCGTCACCGCCGGGGTGCTGGTGTGCGCGCTGGTCCCGTGGTCCGGGGCGGTCGTCTGCACGATCCTCGTGGCGCTGGGCGTCGCGGGCACGTGCGGGCTGGTGTGGCGGGAAAGCCGGATCCCGTGAGCCACGGCTACGCGACCTACGGCGACGATCCCGAGTTCTCGGCCGACTACGAAGAGCCCGTCGGCTCGACGCGGCGCGACCTCGACGAGCTGTTCGCGGCGGTCGACGGCCTGCGCGCGGCCGTCGAGGAGTCCGACGACCGCGCGCGCCGGGACGTCGCCGACCTGACCGAACGGCTCGAGCGCGGCGGCGGGCACCGCCAGGAGGACCGCATCGACCTGCTCGGGCGGCAGCTGGACCGGTTGCAGCAGCAGGTGCAGGCCCTGGAGCGCGCGGTGCGCGTGTCCGACGGCGTGCCCCAGGTGAACCTCGACGACGTCGGCGCGGAGACCCGGGCGCTCGCGAAGGAGGCCGCGCGCTGGGACGACCTGCACAAGGAGCTGGTGACGAAGGAGCAGCGCGCCCGGCACTCGTCGGAGATCGCGCGGCTCTCTTCCGTGCAGGCGGCGCATACCCAGTGCGACGCGGACCTGCTCGAGGTGATGCGCGTCCTGGCTTCGACGGATCGTGCCTCACGGGCTCGCGGCGAGGCGGAGTCGTCGTTGCGGGCGTTGTCGACGCGGCGCCGGACGCTGCTGGACGAGGAGATCCCGGCGGCGTCGGAGGCGGCGGATCAGGCGCGGCTGGCATTGCGCGAGGCGGACGCGGTCGAGGCGCGGATCGTGCCCCAGCTGGAACGCGCCGAGCGAGCGTGGCACGACCTGCAGGTGCGGTTGCGGACCCGGATCACGGACGCGCTGGGCTCGAACGCGCTGCTGCCGACGTGGTTCGGGCACGCCCTCGGCGTGGCGCCACCGCCCGGGGCGTCCGGCGACGCGTGGATCCGGACGGCGGCGTCGGTGCTGGCTTACCGGGTGACGTTCGGAATCGTGGACCCGGCGCTGCCGCTGGGCCCGCCGGCGGGCGAGGGCGCGGACACGACGGAACGCCGCTGGACCTGGCGAGCGAGGCTGGAGTCGGACTTGGACGAACTCTCGCTCTAGTGACTCGTGTGCCCGGAGAGGCATCTCGCGTGATCAGCGGGGCATCACGCGTGCTTGAGCGGGCATCACGGCTGATGCCCCTCCAGTCACGGTTGATGCCTCTCCAGTCACGGCCGATGCCCTTCCGGACACGGCCGATGCCCCGTCAATCACGGTGGTGGCCGCGGAGTGCCGACTCCAGGTGGCGGTGGAGGTCGCCCGCGCGGTCGCAGCCTGGCTTGCCCGGCGGAAGCCGGTGCAAGATCTCGCGGACCTCGGGCGGGGCTTGGGAGACGGCCCAGGCGACCTCGGCTGAGGCGTCGCCGCCGGCGAGTTCGCATGCCAACGCCGCCTGCTGGGCGGGGCCCACGATGTGCTTCACCTGGTGCGGCGAAGCCAACGGGTGCAGGTAAGCCGCCCCCGCCGCGCCGACCGCTGCGCGGGCTGCGGCAGAGGCGGCCGAGTCGGGAGCCGAGCCCGCTGCGGCCAGTGCGGCCCACGCGGCCGTGCGCAATGCCTGAGTGCGCGGACCGCCCGAAGCGAACTCCCGGGCCGCCGCGATCGCCGAAGCCGGACGAGGGTCACCGGGTACTCGGGTTTCGTAAACCGGCAAGACCCGCGAAGCGCAGTCGGCCGCCCAGCCCGTCAACGCCCGCAGCTCGTCGAGAGTCAGCTCCATGTGGGTGAAGCGTATCTTTGAAACGCCGGTTGAGACTTTCAGACGACCGCCGGCTGCCGAAGCGGCCGGCGCAGGCGGTTGAACAGCTTCGCGTTGTTCAGCGCGAACACGCCGACCGTCGCGCCGTCTCGCTGCCACACCGCCGCGAACGACGAGGACGACAGCTCGCCCTCGACCACCGAAAGCGTGTCGTCCGGACGCGGGTGCCCGGCCAGCTGCAGGGTCCCCGCGTACTGGTCCGACCAGACGTACCCGCTCGGCGAGTACGTGCGCGAGGTCTGCCCGGCGAGCAGGTTCGCCACCGCGACCGGTGCCTGCTCGGACGCGTTCGTCCAGTGCTCGTGCCGCCGTCCCCCGTACCGGGCCACGTCGCCCACCGCGACCACCTGCGGCAACGAAGTCACCAGGCCCGCGTCCACGCAAACCCCGTCGGAGACGGTCAGCCCCGATCCCGCCAGCCAGTCCGTCGCCGGGGTCATGCCGACACCCGTGACGACCACGTCGGCCGGCACCAGCGACCCGTCGGCCAGGTGGACGCCCGCCTCGGACATACCCGAGACCCGGACCCCGCACCGCAGGTCCGTGCCGTGGTCGGCGTGCAACCGAGCGCACACCAAAGCCAGCTCCGGCCCCAGCACGGAAGCGAGAGGCGAGGGCAAAGCTTCCAGGACGACCACGTCGAGCCCCAGCGAACGGCACGTCGAGGCCACCTCGGCCCCGATGAACCCGGCCCCGACGATCACCACGCGAACCCCGGGCACCAACGCCGCCCGCAACGCGAGAGCGTCGTCGATCGTCCGCAGCGTGTGGGCACCCTCGAAGCCCGGCAAGGTGCGCGCCCGGCCGCCGGTCGCGATGATGACGCCGTCCGCGTGCACCGATCCGCCGTCCGACAAGCGAACGCGGCGGTTCACGGGCTCCAGGGCCGTCGCCCGCACGCCGAGCCGGAAGTCCAACGCCAGCGACGCGAGATCTCCCGCGTCGAGCAGCTCCAGCGAAGCGGCCGACGCCGTCCCGGCGAGGAACGCCTTCGACAGCGGCGGCCGGTCGTAGGGCAGGTGCGGCTCGTCGCCGATCAGGACGATCCCGCCGTCGTAGCCCTGGGCGCGCAGCTCCTGCGCGGCGCGGACCCCGGCGAGCGACGCGCCGACGACCGCGACGCGCTTCACGCCGCGTCCTCGCGAGCCACGCCCTGGACGTAGACGACGCCCTCGTCGACGACGACCCGGTACGTGCGCACCGGCTCCTTCGCCGGCAGGCAGCTCGGCACGCCCGTGCGCAGGTCGAACAGCGCCGCGTGCAGCGGGCACTCGACGAAGCAGCCTTCGAGCCAGCCGTCGGCCAGGGAGGCGTCCTGGTGGGTGCAGGTGTCGTCGATGGCGTACAGCTCCCCGTCCTCGGTGTTGAACACCGCGATGGCGGGCGACCCCGGGATCCGGACGGACTCACCCGGGGGCAGCTCGTCCACCGTGCACGCGCGAATCATGGGTCCTCCGGGACTGTTGCGCATAGGGGAACATCAACTGTGATCCGCAACAAAGTCTGAGTCCCGCAAAGGACGTCGTCAAGGGGTACGCCCCGGTAGTTTCCGTTGGCGGCACCACACTTTCCGGGCACACCGAAGGCCCGTACCGAGGATGGCGGTACGGGCGCTCGTGCGTCCGGGCTAGTTCTCGCCGTGGCGGTAGAACGGCGTCTTGATCGGGGCGAGCGGGGTGTTGCCGAGGATGAGGTCGGCCGCCTTCTCGGCGGTCATCATCACCGGCGCGTAGATGTTGCCGTTGGGGATGTAGGGCATGACCGACGCGTCGACGACGCGCAGGCCCTCGGTGCCGTGCACCCGCATGGTCTGCGGGTCGACGACGGACTTCTCGTCCACGCCCATCTTCGCGGTGCACGACGGGTGCAGCGCCGTCTCGGCGTCCTTGGCGACCCAGTCGAGGATCTCCTCGTCCGTGTCGACCGACGGCCCCGGCGAGATCTCCCCGCCGTTGTACGGCTCCAGCGCGGACTGGTTGAGGATCTTCCGCGCCACCCGCACGGCCTCGACCCATTCGCGACGGTCGTTCTCCGTCGACAGGTAGTTGAACTTGAGCGCCGGGTGCTCCCGCGGGTCGGTCGAAGTGATCTTCACCGTGCCCCGGGTGTCGGCGTACATCGGGCCGACGTGCACCTGGTAACCGTGGCCTTCGGTGGGCGCCGAACCGTCGTAGCGGATCGCCACCGGCAGGAAGTGGAACATCAGGTTCGGGTACTTCACCTCGTCGTTGGACCGGACGAACCCGCCACCCTCGAAGTGGTTGGTGGCGGCCGGCCCGGACCGCAGGAACAGCCACTGCGCGCCGATGTAGGGCCGCTTCCACTTCGCCAGCGACGGCTGCATCGAGACCGGCTGCTTGCAGGAGTACTGGATGTACACCTCCAGGTGGTCCTGGAGGTTCTCGCCGACGCCCGGCAGGTCCTTCACGACGTCGATGCCGAGCTTCTCCAGGTCGGCCGCGTTGCCGACGCCGGAGAGCTGCAGCAGCTGCGGGCTGTTGATCGCCCCGCCGCAGAGGATGATCTCCTTGCCGTACACCTCGCCCGGCACGCCGCGGCCCTCGGCGTACTCGACGCCGATCGCGCGGGTGCCGTCGAAGAGGATCTGCGACACGAACGCGTGCGTCTTCACCGTGAGGTTGGGCCGGTTCTCCACCGGGTGCAGGTACGCGCCCGCGGCCGACAGCCGCCGTCCTTTCCGGACGTTGCGGTCGAAGGCCGCGAAGCCCTCCTGCCGGTAGCCGTTGACGTCGTCGGTGCGCGGGTAGCCCGCCTGCTCGGCGGCGTCGAAGAAGGCCTGGAACAACGGGTTCGACGCCGGGCCGCGCTCGAGTTCGAGGGGCCCGTCGTGCCCGCGCCACGGCCCGTCCGGAGCGTCGGCCAAGCAGTTTTCCATCCGCTGGAAGTACGGCAGGCAATGGGCGTAGTCCCAAGTGGACATTCCCGCGTCGCCGGCCCAGCGCTCGTAGTCCATCGGGTTGCCGCGCTGGAAGATCATCCCGTTGATGCTGGAGGACCCGCCGAGCACCTTGCCGCGCGCGTGGTAGATGCGACGGCGGTTCATGTGCGGCTCGGGCTCGCTGCGGTAGCCCCAGTCGTAGAACTTCGACCCGATCGGGAACGTCAGCGCGGCCGGCATGTGGATGAAGACGTCCCACTTGTAGTCGGACCGCCCGGCTTCCAGCACCAGGACCTTGTTCGACGGGTCCGCCGACAGCCGGTTCGCCAGCGCGCAGCCCGCCGAACCACCGCCGACGATGACGAAGTCGTAGGTATCGGAACTCATGGGGCCTCCTCAGCCGGGTAGCGAATCCGGGGCGCTGTCGGGCATGTGCTCGGGGCTCGTGTGCGACGAACCCCAGGTGCGGCGCCGGACGTACAGCATGATCGCACCGATGATCACGATCAGCCCGGTGACGATCACCGCGCCCCACTGGAAGTACCAGTGGTCGTCGCCGTAGACCTCGGCGCGCGGCCAGATCAGGTTGATCGTCATCGCGCCGCCGTAGAGCACCGCGACGAGGTTCACCAGCGTGCCCCAGCGCCCCAGCTTGAAGTACGGGCCGTGCCCGGGGCGCGGCCACTGCCCGCGCAGGCGGCGCAGCAGCATCGGGCCGGTGACCATCAGGTAGGGGATGTAGAACAGGATGATCGCGGTCGAGGTCAGGATGAAGAACGCCCGCTGGTTGCCCAGGTTGATCAGCAGCACCACGACGGTGAGACCGCCGGTGAGCAGCGCGGGCAGGATCGGCGTCTTCGAGCGCGGCGACACCTTCGCCATCGCCTTGCTGAACGGCAGCCGGCCGTCGCGGGCCATCGCCCACGCCATCCGGATCGCCGCGGTCTGCACGGCGAGGCAGCACACGGTGATCGCGATCGCCGAGCAGATCAGGAACGCGTTGCCCAGCCCGGTGCCGAGCGTGCTCTTCAGCAGGTACGGCATGCCGGACGTGCTCAGCTCCTCGGCGTTGATGTCACCGACGGCCATCATGCCGACCAGCATCACCAGGCCGCCGACGATGAACGACGCCGTGATCGCCCGCAGGATCGCGCGCGGCGCGTGCTTGCGCGGCTGGGTGGTTTCCTCGGCGAGTGAGCCCGCGGTGTCGAAGCCGTAGAAGACGTACGCGCTCATCAGCGACGCGACCAGGAACGCGCCGAGGTACCCGAGCGAGTGACCGTCGCCCGTGGCGTGCGTCTCGAAGACCACCTGCGGGCCGCGTTTGATGTGGATGGCCAGCGCGATGATCAGCAGGATGACCGCGGACAGCTCCACCGCGACGCCGAAGTTGTTGATCTTCGCCATCAGCTTGACGCCGATGACGTTCACGATCGTGGCGAACACGACCAGCACCAGGGCCAGGATGATGGCGTTCTGCGCGCCGCCGGGGGTCGACGTGAGGCCGGCGTCGGAGTCGCTGCCGACGAGCTGGAACGCGGTCGAGACCTGCGGCAGGATGATCTGGTAGGCGACCGCGACGGCGCCGGCCGTGACGATCGCGCCGATGATCATGATCCAGCCCGCGAGCCACGACGTCGCCGGCTTCGCGATCTGCTTCGCCCATTGGTACACCGACCCGGCGAGCGGGAACTGGCCGGCGAGCTCGGCGAAGCACAGCGCGACGGCGAGCTGGCCGAGGAAGACCAGCGGCCAGGTCCAGATGAACGCCGGTCCGCCCGAGGCGAAGCCGAAGAAGAACAGCTGGAACACGCCGGTCATGATCGAGATGTAGGAGAACCCGGCGGCGAAGCTGGAGAAGGAGCCCAGGGAGCGTTCGAGCTCCTGCCGGTAGCCGAACTTCTCGAGGTCGGAGCTGTCGTCCGGCGAGGCGTCCGGCTTTTCCTGTGTGGTCATCGTTGCGTCCTCACGTGGTGGGCGTCAGCCCTTGAACCAGTGCTGCGGAACCGGATCGATGTTCTGGTAGACGTGCTTGTGCTCCTGGTACTCCGCCAGCCCGGACGGTCCGAGCTCGCGGCCGATGCCGGACTTCCCGAACCCGCCCCACTCCGCCTGCGGCAGGTAGGGGTGGTAGTCGTTGATCCACACGGTGCCGTGGCGCAGGGCCCCGGCGACCCGCTGGGCGCGGGACGCGTCCGACGTCCACACGGCTCCGGCGAGCCCGTACTCGGTGTCGTTGGCCAGCGCGATCCCGTCGGCCTCTTCCCGGAAGCGTTCGACGGTGACGACCGGGCCGAAGACCTCTTCCCGGACGATCGCCATGTCCCGGGTGCAGTCGGAAAACACGGTCGGCCGCAGGAAGAAACCGTTTTCGTACTCCGGTCCTTCGGGCCGC
The DNA here is from genome assembly GCA_049998055.1 of Amycolatopsis sp. cmx-4-37. Classification (GTDB taxonomy): domain Bacteria; phylum Actinomycetota; class Actinomycetes; order Mycobacteriales; family Pseudonocardiaceae; genus Amycolatopsis. Next base: position 523,551 of record JAEBEK010000003.1, read on the forward strand.
TTGCCGCCCGCCCGGAGCGTCGCGCCTTCCGCGAGAGCGCTTTCGATGTAGCCCTCGACCTTGGCGCGGTGCTGCGCCGAGACGAGCGGGCCCGTCTCGGTCGTGGGGTCGAGGCCGTCGCCGACCCGGATCTTGTCGGCGCGCGCGGCGAGGTCCGCCACGAACCGGTCATGGAGCTCATCCTGGATGATCAAGCGCGCGCCCGCTGAGCAGACCTGTCCCGAATGGACGAACGCGGCCATCAGCGCGTAGTCGAGGGCGGTGTCGTAGTCGGCGTCGGCGAAGACGACGTTCGGGTTCTTGCCGCCGAGCTCGAGGGCGACGCGGCGGACGCCCTTCGCGGCGGCCGCCATGATCTTCTCGCCGGTCGCGTAGCCGCCGGTGAAGGAGACCAGGTCCACGGCCGGGTGCTCGACCATCGCGGCGCCGACGTGCCCCGGCCCGAGCAGCAGGTTGACGACGCCGGGCGGCGCGCCGGCCTCTTCCAAGAGGGCGACCAGCTTGATCGTGGTCAGCGGCGTCACTTCGCTGGGTTTCAGCACGATCGTGTTGCCCGCGGCCAGGGCGGGCGCGACCTTCCAGGACATCTGGAGCAGCGGGTAGTTCCACGGCGCGATGAGCGCGCAGACCCCGACCGGCTCGTGGACGATCCGGCTGACGACGGTCGCGCTGCCCGCGTCGACCAGGCGTCCGGCGTCCTTGCCGGCGAGGTCGGCGTAATAGCGGAAGACGTTGGTCACGTCGTCGATGTCGATGCGGCCTTCGCCGAGCGTCTTGCCGGTGTCGAGGCTCTCGGTGCGGGCGAGTTCTTCGCGGTCGCGCACGAGCAGATCGGCCGTGCGTCGCAGCAGCTCGCCGCGTTCGGTGGCGGTCGTCCGGCGCCACGGACCCTCGTCGAAGGCCCGCCGCGCGGCGTGCGCGGCGGCGTCGACCTCCTCGCGGCCGGCTTCGGCGACCTGCTCGATCACCTGGCCGGTGGCGGGGTTCAGCACGTCGGAGTGGCTGCTGGCGTCCGACCAGGCTCCGTCGATGTGGAGGTCCTTCATGCGGCCCTGCCCGGATCGGTAGTGGCTGCGTGGCGCGTTGAGTGCGTACATTTGTACGCGAAGCGTGTACAGATGTCCACAAGGGGGCTCGATGGCGAAGACCGAACCCGGCGCGGCGCGGCGTCGTGGCCCGAACGACCCCGAACGGCGGGCCCGGATCGCGAAGGCGGCGATCGAGGTGGTCGCCCAGCGGGGCATCGACGGGGTCACCCATCGCTCGGTCGCGGCGGCGGCCGGCGTCCCGCTCGGCTCGACGACCTACCACTTCGCGACCCTGGACGACCTGCTCGAGGTGGCCTTGCACGAGGCGGCCGAGAAGAACGTCCACGCGCTGAAGGAGTGGGAGTCGGCGCTCCCGCCGGAGGCCGACTTCGCCGCGGCGCTCGCCGACCTGGTGATGGGCTACATCAACGAGCAGTATCGCGACACCGTCGTCGAGTACGACCTGTACGTCGCCGCCCTGCACCGGCCGGCGCTGCGCAAGGCCAGTGCGGCGTGGGACGAGGCGCTCATCGCGTTCTTCGGCATCCGCACGGACCCGCTCACCGGCCGGCTCCTGGCGGGGTTGTTCTGCGGCCTGCTGATGCAGGCGGCCCTGGCCGACCCGCGCCCGACCCGAGAAGAGATCGAAACCCTCTTCCGCCGAGCCATCCACGGCCCAGCTACCTGACCCAGAGGGTCGGCTCGCGTACCCAGGGAGTCGGCTCGCGTACCCAGACGGTCGGCTCACGAGCCGACCCTCCAGGTACGCGAGCCGACCCTCCAGGTACGCGAGTTCGCCGGAGCGTGTCGGAAATCTTGGTGGGGCACTGAAAAAGTTGGGTTGACATCGTTGTGGGGTGGCAGTCACGCTGTTCCGGCGTGAGCAACAAGACGCGTTCTGCGCAACTCGCGAGAGGACCACGCCGGTGACCACTACCGATCTCCCGCCGAGCCTGCTGGCCACCCTGCCGGGCTCCGCCTACACCGATCCGGCGGTCTTCGCGCTGGAGCAGGCGAAGATCTTCGAGGCCGGCTGGTTCTGCGCCGTGCGCAGCGCCGACCTCGCCGGGCCCGGGGCGTTCGAGACCGTCCAGGTGGGCAAGGAAAGCGTGCTGATCTCCCGTGGCCGGGACGGGAAGCTGACCGCGTTCCTCAACGTCTGCCGCCACCGCGGCGCGCGGCTTTGCACAGCCGAAAGCGGGACCGTCAAGCGCGCCTTCCAGTGCCCGTACCACGCCTGGACCTACGGCCTCGACGGCAAGCTCATCGCCGCGCCGAACCTCACCGGCATGCCGGACGTCGACCGCACGACGTTCGGGCTCACCCGCGTCCACCTGCGTGAGTGGCTCGGCTACGCCTGGGTCTGCCTGGCCGACGAGCCGCCGCCGTTCGACGGCAGCGTCGTCGCCGCGGTCACCGAACGGCTCGGCGGTGCGGACGCGATCGAGGCGTACGGCATCGACGGCCTCGCGCTCGGCAAGCGCATCGAGTACGACGTGAAGGCGAACTGGAAACAGATCATCGAGAACTTCATGGAGTGCTACCACTGCGCGACGATCCACCCCGAGCTCACCGAGGTCCTCCCGGAGTTCGCCGACGGGTACGCCGCGCAGTACTACGTCGGCCACGGCGCCGAGTTCGGCGGCGAGGTGCAGGGCTTCACGATCGACGGCAGCGAGGGCGTCGACCGCCTGCCCGGCGTCTCCGAGGCCCAGGACCGCAAGTACTACGCCATCACCATCCGCCCGCAGGTGTTCGTCAACCTGGTGCCGGACCACGTGATCCTCCACCGCATGTTCCCGCTGGCCCCGGACCGGACGCTGGTGCGCTGCGACTGGCTGTACCTGCCCGGCGTCGTCGAGTCCGGCCGCGACCTGTCCCGCTCGGTCGAGCTGTTCCACCGCGTCAACCAGCAGGACTTCGAAGCCTGCGAACGCTGCCAGCTCGCCATGGACTCGCGCTCGTACGTCAACGGCGGGGTGCTCGTGCCCAGCGAGCACCACATCGGCGAGTTCCACGACTGGGTGCGCACGCGCTTGGGTCTCTAGATCAACGCCCGGATGGCGGCCTCGAACCCGGTGACGTGCGCATGCGTCAACGCGGCGGCCTTCTCGGCGTCGCCTTCGATGATCGCGGTGAGGAGCGGGACGTGCTCGTCGACGTGGCCGGCCATCCCGGACAGCCGGGGCACGAACACGCACCAGATCCGCGTCGCGAGGTTGTCGTACCGGATCAGCGTGTCCTCGAGGAACGGGTTGTGCACGCACCGGTAGATCGCCCGGTGCAGGGCGAGGTCGGTGCGCAGCAGCTCGGCGTTGTCCCCGGCCGGGACGCCGGCGTCGAGCCGCGCGCGCAGCTCGGTCAGCGTCGCCCGGTCGGCCTCGGTCGCGCGCCCGGCCGCGGCGGCCGTGGCCATCGGCTCCAGCGTCCGCCGGACCTCGGAGATGTGCGCGAGGTCGGAGATGCGGACGTCGGTGGCGAACGTCCCGCGCCGCGGGTAGGCGACGACCAGCCGTTCGGATTCGAGGCGCTTCAGCGCTTCGCGGATCGGCGTCCGGCCCATGCCGAGGGTGGCGCCGAGCTCGTCCTCGTTGAGCGGGGACCCCGGCGGGATGTCGAGCATGACGAGCTGGTCGCGGACGAAGCGGTACGCCTGTTCCGCGAGCGACGGGGGATTGACCTGGGGATGCACGCCGCTTAGCCTACATCGACGATTGATATATCAGAAGTCGACCACGGAAGGTCCGCGATGACCGCGACGATCGACCAGCACGTGCTCAACCGCTCCCTGGCGTTCCCGCGGTACCCCTCGGAGGCGGCCCGATGACCCGCACGCCCGGCGCGGACCTGCCGGATCACCCGGACTTCCTCTGGACCGACCCCGACCCTCGCAAGACCTACGACGTGCTCGTCGTGGGCGGCGGCGGACACGGGCTCGCCACCGCGTACTACCTGGCCAAGGTGCACGGCATCACGAACGTCGCCGTGCTGGAGAAGGGCTGGCTCGCGGGCGGCAACATGGCCCGCAACACCACGATCATCCGCTCCAACTACCTGTGGGACGAAAGCTCCGGCATCTACGAGCACTCCCTCAAGCTGTGGGAAGGCCTCGAAGAGGACCTCGGCTACCCGATCCTGTTCAGCCAGCGCGGGGTGCTGAACCTCGCGCACAGCCTGCAGGACGTCCGGGACAGCGTCCGCCGCGTCGAGGCCAACAAGCTCAACGGCATCGACGCCGAATGGGTCGACGCCGACGGGGTCAAGGAACTCTGCCCGATCGTCAACACCTCCCCGGACGTCCGCTACCCGGTGCTCGGCGCGACCTACCAGCCGCGCGCGGGCATCGCGAAGCACGACTACGTGGCCTGGGGATTCGCCCGCGCCGCGCACGAGCTGGGGGTCGACCTCATCCAGAACTGCGAAGTCACCGGCATCTCGACGGTGGACGGGCGGGTCACCGGGGTCGAGACGTCGAGGGGCCGGATCGCCGCGGGCAAGGTCGCGTTGTGCGCCGCCGGGCACTCGTCGGTGCTGGCCCGCATGGTCGGTCTCGACCTGCCGCTCGTGTCGCACCCGTTGCAGGCGCTGGTGTCCGAGCTGCTGGAGCCGATCCACCCGACGGTCGTCATGTCGAACGCCGTGCACGTCTACGTTTCCCAGGCGCACAAGGGCGAGCTCGTGATGGGCGCCGGTATCGACAGCTACAACGGCTACGGCCAGCGCGGCTCGTTCCACATCATCGAGCAGCAGATGGCCGCCGCGCTGGAGCTGTTCCCGGTGTTCGCGCGGGCCCACCTGCTGCGGACGTGGGCCGGCATCGTCGACGTCAGCCCGGACGCCTCGCCGATCGTCGGCCTGACGCCGGTGGAGAACCTGTTCCTCAACTGCGGCTGGGGCACCGGCGGCTTCAAGGCGACGCCCGGGGTCGGTGACGTCTTCGCGGCCACCATCGCGCGGGGCAAGCCGCACGAGTACGCCGAACCGTTCACCCTCGACCGGTTCACCACCGGTGCCCTCGTCGACGAGCACGGCGCCGCCGCCGTGGCGCATTAGGAGTCCTTGATGCAGTTGATCCCCTGCCCCTGGTGCGGGCCGCGTGAGGAAGCCGAGTTCCACTACGGCGGCCAGGCGCACGTCGCCTACCCGTCGGATCCGTCGGCGATGTCGGACGAGGAGTGGGCGAAGTTCGTCTTCTTCCGCGCCAACCCGAGCGGGCCGTTCGCCGAGCGCTGGAGCCACTCCGCGGGCTGCCGCCGGTGGTTCAACGCCGTCCGCGACACCCGCACCCACGACCTGAAGGCGGTCTACCGCCTCGACGAACCCCGGCCGGTGATCCCGTGACCCGGCTGTCCGGCGTCCCGCTCAAGTTCACCTTCGACGGCCGCGAGCTGACCGGTTTCCTCGGCGACACCCTGGCTTCCGCGTTGCTGGCCAACGGCATCCACCGGGTCGCGACGAGCATCAAGTACGGCCGGCCACGCGGCATCGTGGGCGCCGGGGTCGAGGACTCGAACGCGCTGGTGCAGATCGAAGCGCCGTTCCCGGAGCCGATGCTGTCGGCGACGACGGTCGAGCTGTACGACGGTCTGGTCGCGCGTGGCCTGCGCGGTCAGGGGCGGCTCGCCACCGAACCGGACCCGGCGCGCTACGACGCCAAGCACGCCCACTGTGACGTCCTGGTCATCGGCGCCGGCCCCGCCGGACGCGCTGCCGCAGCCGAAGCCGAGGGCCGTGTGCTGCTGGTCGACGACCAACCCGATAGCGAAGCTCCGGAGGGTGTCCGGTTCCTCTCGCGCACCACGGCGTTCGGCAGCTACGACGACGGGTTCGTGCTCGCCTTGGAACGCCGGGGCGAGCCCGCGGCTCCCGAACGGATCTCGCGGCAGCGGGTGTGGCGGATTCGCGCGAAGCGGATCGTCATCGCCACCGGCGCCCACGAGCGGCCGATCGTCTTCCCGGACAACGACCGTCCCGGCATCATGCTCGCTTCGGCCGCGCGGACGTACCTGAACCGCTACGGCGTCCTCGCCGGGCGGCGCGTGGTCGTGTTCACGACCAACGATTCCGCGTACGACGCTGCCTCCGAACTGGCCGAGGCCGGGGCCGAGATCGTGCGGATCGTCGACGCCCGGGAGGGCCACGGCGTCATCGGCACCGACGGCGACACGCACATCACCGCCGCCCATGTCGCTCCGCTGGGATCGATGGAGGGGGAGCGGGTCGAGTGCGACCTGCTGCTCGTGTCCGGCGGCTGGAACCCGGCGGTGCACCTGTTCAGCCAGGCTCGCGGCGCGCTCCGATATGACGCCCGGCTGGGCGCGTACGTCCCCGACGGCGACCTGCCGACGGTGAGTGTGGTCGGCGCGGCGGCGGGTGAAGGCTTGCCGGAGACGAAGGTCCTCTGGCAGGTGCCCGCCCCGGAGTCCGAAGTGGACACCCGGTTCGTGGACCAGCAGCGCGACGCGACCGTGTCCGACGTCCTGCGCGCGACCGGCGCCGGGCTGCGCTCGCTGGAACACATCAAGCGCTACACGACCATCGGCACCGCGCACGACCAGGGCAAGACGTCCGGCATGCTCGCCGCCGGCATCACCGCCGAGGCCCTCGGTGTCGACTTGGCGACCCAGCGCCCGACGACGTTCCGGCCGCCCTACACGCCGGTGTCGTTCGCCGCGCTGGCCGGCCGGAACCGCGGTGAGCTGCACGATCCCGTGCGCGTCACCACGATCCACCCGTGGCACGTCGAGCACGGCGCCGAGTTCGAGAACGTCGGCCAGTGGAAGCGGCCGTGGTACTACCCGCGGCCCGGCGAGTCGATGCACGACGCCGTCCGGCGCGAATGCCGCGCCGCGCGCAACGACGTCGCGCTGATGGACGGGTCCACCCTCGGCAAGATCGACGTCCAGGGCCCGGACGCCGGCTGGTTCCTCGACATGCTCTACACGAACATGATGAGCAACCTGAAGGTCGGCCGGATCCGCTACGGCGTGATGTGCGGCGTCGACGGCATGGTGATCGACGACGGCACGGTCATCCGCACCGCCGAGGACCGGTTCCTGGTCACCACGACCACCGGCAACGCGGCCATGGTCCTCGAGTGGATGGAGGAGTGGCTGCAGACGGAATGGCCGCACCGAGGAGTCTTCGCGACGTCGGTCACCGAGCACTGGGCCACGATCCCGCTGGTCGGCCCGCGCTCGCGAGAGGTGCTGGGTGCGCTGACGAATCTCGACGTGAGCAACGAGGCCTTCGGGTTCATGACCTGGCACGACGCCGAGGTCGCCGGGATCGCCGCCCGCGTCTGCCGGATCAGCTTCTCCGGTGAGCTGGCGTACGAGATCAACGTCCCGTCGTGGTACGGGCTCGCGCTGTGGGAGTCCATAGTGGACCAGGGTGTGACACCGTACGGCACCGAGACCATGCACGTCCTGCGCGCCGAGAAGGGCTACCCGATCATCGGCCAGGACACCGACGGGACGGTGACCCCGCAGGACCTCGGGATGTCCTGGGCGGTGTCCAAGAAGAAGGTGGACTTCCTCGGCAAGCGGTCCTTCGCCCGCGCCGAGAACAACCGGCCGGACCGCAAACAGCTGGTCGGCCTGCTGCCCGTCGATCCCTCGGTACTGCTGCCCGAGGGTTCGCAGCTCATCGAAAGCGAAGTCGTGCCCGAACCGCCGGTGCGGATGCTCGGCCACGTCACCTCCAGCTACGACAGCGCCGCGCTGGGCCGGACGTTCGCGCTGGCTCTGGTGCGCTCCGGCCGGGAGCGCGTCGGCGAAACGCTGTACGTCCCGGTCGGCGACGACGTGGTGCCGGTGACCGTGACCGAGTCCGTGCTCTTCGACAAGGAAGGAGCCCGCCGTGACGGCTGAAGCGGTGGAAGAACCGTTCCGCACCCAGCTCACCGTCCGCCTCCGCGAGGGCGACACGCTCCTCGGCGTCGCCTTGCCCACCCCGTGCACCTACACGAGCGGCAACGGCGTGGACATCCTCTGGATGGGTCCCGACGAATACCTGGTGCTTGGACCGGAGCTTTCACGTGAAAGCTCGGACCTGGAGGCGGAGCTTTCACGTGAAAGCTCCGTCTTGGCGGTGGTGGATGTGTCGGCGCAGCGGAATGTCGTGCGGTTGACCGGTGAGCATGCGGCCGATGTCCTGGCGCACGGCTGCTCGATCGACCTGGAGGTGTCGCCGCCGGGGACGTGCGTGCAGACCTTGCTGGCGCGCACGGGAATCGTGCTGATGGTCCGCGAGGAAGGCTTCACGATTCTCGTGCGGCAGTCCTTTTCGGACTACTTCCACGCTTGGCTGGCCGACGCGAGTCTGGAGTACGTCTCGTGACCTTCACCTTGACCCTCAAGTGCCCCGAACGCTCGGGCATCGTGCACGCCGTCACGACGTTCCTCGTCGGGCAGGGCTGTGACATCGTCGAGCACCAGCAGTTCGACGACGACGTCCGCGGCTCGCTGTTCCTGCGCACGTCTTTCACGTGCACCGAAAAGTCCACGGTGGACGAACTCGCGCGGGCGTTCGCGCCGGTGGCCGGCGACTTCGGGATGGAGTTCGGCTTCTCCGACGGCACCCCGCCCCGGGTCCTGGTGATGGTGTCGAAGTTCGGGCACTGCCTCAACGACCTGCTGTTCCGCTGGCGCGCCGGCGGTCTCGGCGCCGAAATCGCGGTGGTCGTTTCCAACCACGAAGACCTGCGCCCGATGTGCGAGGCGGCCGGCGTCCCGTTCGAGCACGTCCCGGTGACGCCGGAGACCAAGCCCGAAGCCGAGCAGCGGCTGCTCGACCTGGTCGGGGAGTACGAAGCAGACTTGGTCGTGCTCGCGCGGTACATGCAGGTGCTGTCCAACGAGCTGTGCCAGAAGCTCGAAGGCCGCGCGATCAACATCCACCACTCGTTCCTGCCCGGGTTCAAGGGCGCCAAGCCCTACCACCAGGCCTACGACCGGGGCGTCAAGTACGTCGGCGCGACCGCGCACTACGTCACGCCCGACCTCGACGAGGGCCCGATCATCGAGCAGGAGGTCCAGCGCGTCGACCACACCTACTCCCCGCGCGAGCTGGTGACCGTCGGCCGCGACGCCGAAGCCCTCGCTCTCTCCCGCGCGGTCCGCTGGCACTGCGAACGCCGCGTCCTGCTCAACGGCAACAGCACCGTCGTCTTCCGTTAGGAGTCGCCATGAGCGCACCGAAAGTCGTGATCATCGGCGCCGGCATCGTCGGCGCGAACCTGGCCGACGAGCTGACCGCCCGCGGCTGGTCCGGCGTCACCGTGCTCGACCGGGGCCCGCTGCCGCGCACCGGCGGGTCGACGTCGCACGCGCCCGGCCTGGTGTTCCAGACGAACGCGTCCAAGACGATGACGGAGTTCGCGAAGTACACCGTCTCGAAGTTCCTGACCCTGGACTGCTTTCTCCAGGTCGGCGGCATGGAGGTCGCGACCACCCCGGCGCGCTGGGATGACCTCAAGCGCAAGCACGGCTGGGCGCAGTCGTGGGGGGTGCCCGCTTCGATCATCGACGCCGACGAGTGCGTCTCACGCTGGCCGCTGCTCGACGGTGCCCGGATCTTCGGCGCGTTGCACACACCGACCGACGGGCTCGCGCGGGCCGCGAAGGCCGTCGAAGTCCTCGCCGAGCGGGCCACCGCGCGCGGCGCTCGCTTCGTCGGGTCCACAAAGGTCGCCGACGTCCTGCGGGAAGGCGGGCGGGTCACCGGCGTCCGGACCGACCAGGGTGACTTCCCGGCGGACGTCGTCGTGTCGTGCGCCGGGTTCTGGGGCCGCGAGATCGGTGCGATGGTGGGGATGGACGTGCCGCTGCTGCCGCTGGCCCACCAGTACGTCAAGACCGGGCAGGTGGCGGACCTGGTGGGGCGCAACACCGAAGAGGTCGAGGCGAGCCTGCCGATCCTGCGCCACCAGGACCAGGACCTGTACTTCCGCGAGCACGTCGACCGGATCGGCATCGGCTCCTACGCGCACCGGCCGATGCCGGTCGATGAGTCCACATTGGACCACTCGGTGACCGGGACGGCCATGCCGTCGATGCTGCCCTTCACCGAGGACGACTTCGCGCCGTCGTGGGAGGAGAGCAAGCTGCTGCTGCCCGCGCTGCGGCAGACGAAGGTCGAGGAGGGGTTCAACGGGATCTTCTCGTTCACCCCGGACGGCCAGTCGCTGGTCGGCGAGTCGGCCGACGTCCGCGGGTTCTGGCTCGCCGAGGCGGTGTGGGTGACGCACTCCGCGGGCATCGCCAAGGCCGTCGCCGAGCTGCTCGTCGACGGGCACTCCGAGACCGACCTGCACGAGGTCGACGTCCACCGCTTCGAGGACGTCCAGCTCGCGCCGTCGTACGTGAGCGAGACTTCGCAGCAGAACTTCGTCGAGGTGTACGACATCCTGCACCCGTTGCAGCCCAAGCTTTCCCCGCGCGATCTGCGCGTGACGCCGTTCCACGTGCGGCAGCGCGAGCTGGGCGCGGTGTTCCTGGAGGCGGGCGGCTGGGAGCGGCCGCACTGGTTCGAGGCCAACGCGCCGCTGCTGAAGAAGCTGCCGCACGACGCGCTCCCGCCGGCTCGGGACGCGTGGTCGGCGCAGTTCCACTCGCCGATCGCGGCGGCCGAGGCGTGGCACACGCGCAACGGTGTGGCGCTGTACGACATGACGCCGCTGAAGCGCGTGGAGATCAGCGGAAGTGAATCACTGGAGTTTTTACAGTCACTGAACACGAATCAGCTGCAGAAGTCAGTCGGATCGGTCACCTACACGCTGATGCTGGACCAGGCGGGCGGCATCCGCAGCGACGTCACGGTGGCGCGGCTCGGGCCGGAGCGGTTCCAGGTCGGGATCAACGGGAACATCGACGTCGACCACTTCGTGAAGCACGCGCCGGCCGGGGTGCAGGTCCGGGACATCACCGGCGGGACGTGCTGCGTCGGCGTCTGGGGACCGCGGGCGCGCGACCTCGTGCAGCCGCTGAGCCGGGAAGACTTCTCGCACACCGGGTTGAAGTACTTCCGGGCCCGCGAGGCGCGGATCGCCGGGGTCCCGGTCGTCGCGATGCGGCTGTCCTACGTGGGCGAACTCGGCTGGGAGATCTACACGAGCGCGGACAACGGCCTGCGGCTGTGGGACGCGCTGTGGGCGGCCGGGCAGCCGCTGGGCGTCATCGCGGCCGGGCGGGCGGCGTTCAACAGCCTGCGGCTGGAGAAGGGCTACCGGCTGTGGGGCACCGACATGACGACCGAGCACGACCCGTACGAGGCCGGTGTGGGCTTCGCCGTGCGTCCGGCGAAGGGGGACTTCCTCGGCCGCGCGGCGATCGAGGGCCGAAGCGAGGAAACCGCGTCGCGGCGGCTGCGGTGCCTGACGATCGACGACGGCCGCACGGTCGTGCTGGGCAAGGAACCGGTGTTCGTGGACGGGGTCGCTTCGGGCTACGTCACGAGCGCGGCGTACGGCCACACGATCGGCCGGCCGATCGCGTACGCGTGGCTCCCGGCGTCGGCGGACGTGGGGAGCGGCGTGGAGATCGAGTACTTCGGCCGCCGGGTCGCGGCCACCGTGGCCGCCGAGCCGCTGGTCGACCCCGGCATGGAACGGATCCGGCGGTGAGCCGTGCGTGAGCGGGCCGGCCGCGTCCCAGCGGGCGGCCGGCAGGGATAAGTCCGGGCCCCTCGGGTACATCCACAGCAAGTCCACGGAACCACGCCAGGAAATTCTCAGGAACGAGGCGTTTCCTGGAACCGCAGGTGACGTGCCGAGGGCTGGAGCTGTGCATGAGCGAGTACGACCGAGGGCCGCAGGGCGGCGGCGAGTACCCGTACGGCTACGGCCAGGGCGAGCACTCGCAGGGTCAGGGCTACTACGACGGGCAGCAGTACTACGGACAGCAACCCTACAGCCAGCAGCACTACGGTCAGGCCTTCGACCAGTGGGGACGTCCGTACCCGCCGCAGTACACCCAGCCCCAGGGCTACTACGGCCAGGAAAGTGCCCCGCATGGCTACTACGGCCCGCGGGGTTATCCGCCGCCCGTTCCGCCGCCGCCGCGCAGGCGGCCCTTTCGCGCCCTGACCGTCGCCGTCGTCGCGGTGGCCCTCGCCGTGGTCGCCGGGCTCGGGATCGGGCACCTCATCTCCGCGAACAGCCCCTCCGCGAGCGGCAACCAGAACTTCGGCTTCTCCGGGCAGCCGAGCGCGTCGGCCACCGCGCTCGACGCCGACGCCGTGGCCGCGAAGGTCAACCCGGCCATCGTCAACATCAACACCGAGCTGGGCCTGCAGGGCGCCGCCGCGGCCGGCACCGGCATCGTGCTCACCGCGGACGGCGAGGTGCTGACGAACAACCACGTCGTCGCCGGCGCGACCAGCATCAAGGTCACCAGCATCGGCACCGGGGACACCTTCACGGCGCACGTCGTGGGTTACGACCGCAGCGAGGACGTCGCGGTCATCCAGCTCGAAGACGCGTCCGGCCTGCCCACCGCGAGCATCGGCGACTCCGCCACGGTGAAGGTCGGCGACCAGATCCTCGGCCTCGGCAACGCCGGCGGCAAGGGTGGCGACCCCGTCCCGGCGCCCGGCACGGTGACCGCGCTCGACCAGTCGATCACCGCCTCCGACGAGTCCAGCGGGTCGTCCGAGCAGCTCACCGGGCTGATCCAGGTGCGCGCGAACATCGAGTCCGGCGACTCCGGCGGCCCGCTCGTCAACGCGAACGCGCAGGTCATCGGCGTCGACACCGCCGCGTCCACCGGTTATCAGCTCAACGGCCGCCGCAGCGGCGCCGGCGGCCAGGGCTTCGCCATCCCGATCAACCAGGCCATCGACATCGCGCACCGGATCGTCGCGGGCACCGCGTCCGACAAGATCCACATCGGCAAGACGGCGTTCATCGGCGTCTCGGTCTCCGACGGCCAGGGCGCCCGGATCCGCGAGGTCGTCGCGCGCGGGCCGGCGCAGCAGGCGGGCCTCGCGGCCGGGGACGTGATCACCGCGATCGACGGCACGGCGATCGATTCGGCGACGACGCTCACGAACGTGATGGACACCCACCACCCGGGCGACAAGCTGACGCTGACGGTCACCGGCGCTTCCGGCGGGCAGCGGCAGGTCCAGGTGACGGCGGCCGAAGGACCGGTCGGCTAGTCAGCGCAGGGTTTCGTTGAGCACCTCACGGTGCGTCTCCTTGGCCGCGAGGTAGCGCTCGCGGCCGGCGTCGGTGATGGTCACGAAGATCCCGCGCCGGTCCACCTCGCACAGCGCACGCTCCACCAGGCCCTCCTTCTCGAGGCGGGCGACCAGCCGGGACGTGGCGCTCTGGCTGAGGTGGATCGCGCCGGTGAGGTCGGCCGAGCGGCACTTGAAGTCGCAGGTGGCGAGCCGTTCGAGGGCCTCGAACTCGTTCGCGCCGATCCCGTGGCGCTCCTGCAGGCGGCATTCGAGCGCGGCGAACACGGCCGAGTAGCGGGCCAGCAACTCGTGCCACTCCTGGACCAGACCCTGTTCAGCGACGTCGCTCACGGCGACCAACTTAGCATGCACGGACATCAGATGCAAACGCATTAAATACTTAGACATTAGATGCGTGTGCATGTAGTGTCGCCGGCATGAGCTCTTCCGTGTCCTTGTCCACCACCTCGACCCGGTGGGACGCACGTCTCTGGGGTGTCCTGCTCACCGTTTCGATCGTCATCGGCCTCGACGCGCTCGACGTGTCGATGGTCGGGGTCGCGCTCCCCGCCATCCAGGCCGACCTCGGCCTGTCCACCAACGCGCTGCAATGGGTCGTCAGCGGCTACGTCCTGGGGTACGGCGGGCTGCTGCTGCTCGGCGGGCGCACCGCCGACCTGCTCGGCCGCCGCCGCGTGTTCCTCGTCGCCGTCGCCGTGTTCGCGCTGGCCTCGCTGCTCGGCGGCCTCGTCGACGACGGCGCGCTGCTCATCGCGAGCCGCTTCATCAAGGGCCTGGCGGCGGCGTTCACCGCCCCGGCCGCGCTGTCCATCATCACCACGACGTTCCAGGAGGGCCCGGCCCGCAACAAGGCGATCAGCATCTTCGCCGTGTTCGGGGCGAGCGGGTACTCCGCCGGGCTCGTGTTCTCCGGCCTGCTGACCGAGGTCGGCTGGCGCTGGACGTTCCTGCTGCCCGCGCCGATCGCCCTGGTCGCGTTCGTCGCCGCCTGGAAGCTGATCCCGTCCTACCGGCGCGAGGAGGGCCGCGGCTACGACTTCCCGGGCGCCATCACCGGCGCGGCCGGCTCGCTGCTGCTGGTGTTCGGCGTCGTCGAGGCGCCCGAGATCGGCTGGGCCGCACCGCGCACGCTGATCACGTTCGCCGTCGCGCTCGCCCTGCTGGTGACGTTCGTGGTCATCGAGAAGCGCAGTCCCCACCCGCTGCTGCGCCTGGGGATCCTTCGCGCCGGGCCGCTCGCCCGCGCGAACCTCGGCGGCGCGCTGTTCTTCGGCGCGTACATCGGGTTCCAGTTCGTCGTGATGCTGTACCTGCAGCGGGTGCTCGGCTGGTCGGCGCTGCAGACGGCGCTCGGCTTCCTGCCGGCGGCGCTGATCGTGGCGTTCGGCTCGCCGCGCATCGAGCCGCTGATCGACCGCGTCGGCACCCCGCGCACGATCTTCGCGGGCGTCGTCGCGCACGTGCTGGGGTACGCGCTGTTCCTGCGGGTGGACGAGCACTCGGGGTACGCGGGTTTCGTGCTGCCCAGCATGATCCTGCTCGGCATCGGCTTCACGCTGGCGTTCTCTTCGCTGAACATCCAGGCCACGGCCGGGATCTCGGACAGCGAGCAAGGGCTGGCGGGCGGCCTGCTGAACACGTCCCTGCAGGTGGGCGGCGCGATCGGGCTCGCGGTGGTGACGGCGGTCCTGACCGCCAACGGCGGCGGTGAAGCCTCCCCGGCGGCGCTGCTCACCGGCTTGACGCCGGCGTTGAGCGTGGTCACCGGGATCGCGGTGCTGGGATTGCTGGTCGCGATCAGCGGCCTGGTCGCCCGCAAGCAGCCGGCACCGGTCGCCGAGCCCGTCTCGGAGCCGGAGGACCTCCTGGCCCTCGCGGACTGACCCCAGCGTCCCAATGTGGCGTTGGTTGCGTCTGACGCACCCAATGTGGCGTTCGGTGCGTCAGACGCACCGAACGCCACATTGGGGCGCTTGAGGTACCGCCGCCGTCGCGACCTGCTCGTCGAGGCGCTGGCTTCACGCGCGCCGCACGTTGGTGCCGACCGGCATCGCCGCCGGGCTGCACGCGGTGCTGCGCGAGCACTCGGCGGTGAAGGCCGCGGCGTGGCAGGGACTCGCGCTGGACGGCCTGGCCGCGTTCCGGCACCCGGACAGCGCGATGTCCACAATGGACGGACTGGTGGTCGGGTACGCGACCTCGCCGGAGCACGCCCACCCGGCGGCGATCGACGCGCTCTGCCGCGCGCTGCCACCCGCGTAACACCACCCGGCGCTTGCAGTGAACGACTCTTTCATGTCGCCAGGCGACAGGAAAGAGTCCGTTCATGACGTCCGTGACGGAGCCGGGAGGGTCAGGCGGGCTGCCGCAGCTCGACGCGGTTGCCCTCCGGGTCGGTGACCCAGCCGAAGCGGCCGACGCCGGCCATGTCCTGGGTCTCCTCGGCGACGTCGGCGCCGAGAGCGCGCAGCTGGGCGAGCATGGCGTCGAGGTCGCGGACCCGGAAGTTGAGCATCGTCTGCTGGGAGCGGGCCCCGAAGTAGTCGGTCCCGGCCTCGAACGGTGTGAACACCGTGGGCCCGGGTTCCTGCTGCCACAAACCGTGCTCGTCGGCGCCGAGGCCGAGGCAGTCGCGGTACCAGGCACCCAGGGCCGCCGGGTCCGCGGCGCGGATGAAGTACCCACCGATGCCGAGCACGTGTTCCATGCCCCGATCCTGCCAGCGCGGCGGCCGGATCGGGGCAGGCGACACGCGCCCGGGGTCAGCCGACGATGTCGAGCTCGAACGGGTCGGCCGCGCTGTAGTTGATGTCGGCCCACACCGCGCCCGGCAGGTCGTAGCGCCGGTGTGACGTCAGCTTGTTGTTGTAGCCGGCGACCTGCGTCGGGTTGTGGCCGACGCCCTGGTGGTCGTTGCCCCAGGCGAAGATGTCGCCGACCCACATCGGCTTCGAGAAGCCGTCACCGCCGAGCCGCGGCCGGATGACGATCGCCGCGCCGGGGCTGCCGGACAGGAACACCCGCACCGTGTTCTGGTTGGCGTTCGGCGGGGTGACGGTGATGCGCTCCATGATCTCCACTCCAGTCGAGGCGGATCCGTTTCCGTCCACTCCGGGCCAGTAGTCGGCGACGGACGAGACGTCGTAGCCCGGGGCGACGTCCCCCCGGTACTGCTTGGCGACCGCACCGTCCGGGATGGCGGGATCGCCGTTGTAGTGGGCGATCCAGTAGTGCGGCTCCGCGACGCCGGCCGACGAGAACGCCGACCGCACCGAGGGCCAGGTCGAGAGGTTGCAGTAGATCGTCGGGTCCGCGCCGGCCGCGCGGCGCATCCGGACCCACCCCGGCGCTTCGCCCGGCGTGGCGTCGCCGGGTTCGACGTCCAGGACGTGGCCGTCGTTCGTGCTCGCTTTCTTGACGATGGTGACCTTGACCGCGTGGGGGAAGCGCGCCCAGTCGGCGGTCGACCAGGGTTCGAGTTGGATCTTGTCGATGTATCCCGCGACCATCTCCGCGCCGGCGGGGATGTTCGCGGCCGTGACCGCGTCGTACATCGTGCGCACGGGTTGCGTCTCCGTTCGGTGCCGTTCGCCGTTTCGGGGACGGCGAAATCGTCTCCGCGATCCGCCATCGTGCTGTTACCCATGTGGGACGGGCGTCAAGCGGAAATGTTACGCAGTTCCCGTCCGTCACCAAAACGGCCGCACCGCGCAATTCCTTCACCACGGGATCACGCGGCGATGGTGACTTTCCGCTATCGGGGCTGGCTTCCCGCTCACCCGGCTGGCAAGCTGCCAGGACTTCACGAGGGAAGGGACGTGCATGGCGGCACACCCGGCGCGGGCCCGGCGCGTCGACGCGCGGGTCGTCGTCCTGAGCGTGCTGCTCGTGGTCGCCCTGCTCGCCTGGTTCGGCGTCGACTACCTGCGCGACCGCCTCGCCGCGGGCGGCTGCGACACCACGACGCCGGTCCGCATCACCGCGGCGCCGGACGTCGCGCCGGTGCTCACCGCGCTGGCCCGGACGGTGCCGGGGCCGGACTGCTACACCGTCGAGGTCACGGCGTCCGCGTCGACGGCCACGGCGGCGGCGCTGGAAGCCAACGGCGCCAACGGCCCCGACGTCTGGGTGCCGGAGTCGAGCACCTGGCTGCTGCAGGCCCGCGACGGCGGTGCGTGGAACCTGCCCGAATCCGGGCAGTCGGTGGCGAGCTCGCCGGTCGTCCTGGCGCTGACCGACGACGTCGCGAAGCAGGCCGGCTGGCCCGGGAAGTCACCGTCCTGGTCGGACGTCCTCGCGGGAAGCCCGGTCGGGCTGCCCGATCCGGGCCGCGACCCGGCCGGGATCGCCGCGCTCATCGGCTTGCAGCAGCTGACCAAGGACGCGCCCGACCCCGCCGCGGCGTTCACCGAGGAGATCCGCAAGCTGTCGGCGGTGCAGGAGCCGTTCACCGCGTCGCCGGCGTCGGAGCAGTCCGTGCTGGCGCGCAAGCTCGTCGCCGCGTACCCGGCGGCGGGCGTGCCGAGCTTCGACTACCCGTACGTCGTGCTGCCGCGCGCGTCGGAGGCTTCGCGGTCGGCGGCCGAGCGGTTCCTGCGGCTGCTGCTCGACCAGACCGCGACGAAGACGTTCGCCGACGCCGGGTTCCGGACGCCGAGCGGGCAGCTGCTCGGCGACCGGCCGCGCGACACCCGCACGGACGCCACGCCGCGGCCGGCCGGGCCGCCCCCGGCCGACGCGATGTACGGCGTGCTGCAGGCGTGGGCCGGGGCGAACCTCAGCGCCCGCGTCCAGGTGCTGCTCGACGTGTCCGGCTCGATGGCCGCCACCGTCCCCGGCACCGGCCGGAGCCGGATGGCGCTCACCCTCGAAGCCGCGACGCAGGGCCTCGGGCTGTTCAAGCCGACGACGCAGATCGGCCTGTGGCTGTTCTCGACCAAGCTCGACGGCGACAAGGACTACAAGGAACTGCTGCCGATGCGGTCCATTGCGGAGCAGCTCGCCGGGGGCGGGGTGGCGACGCTGCAGGCGGTCAAGCCCAAGGCCGGCGGCGCGACCGGGCTGTACGACTCGATCCTCGCCGCGTACCAGAACGCCCGGCAGAACTGGCAGCTCGGCCGGATCAACGTCGTCGTCGTGCTGACCGACGGCCGCAACGAGGACAGCGACTCCGTCGGGCTGCCCGGCCTGCTCGCGGAGCTGGGCCGGCTGCAGGACCCGCGGAAACCGTTGCCGGTGATCGGGATCGGCATCGGTCCCGACATCGACGCGAGCGAGCTGAAGCAGGTTTCGGCCGCCACCGGCGGCGAGTCGTTCACCACGCCGGACCCGCGCAAGATCTCCGACGTCTTCTACCAGGCGCTGAGCACGCTCATGTGCCAGCCGCCGGCCTGCAAGAAGTGAGGACACCGTGTTGCTGGAGACCGAAAAGCCCGCACCACGGGTGATCCGAAGACCGTCCGCGCTGGTGCTGGCGGCGTTCGTCGCCGGCGCGGTGCCGTTCGCGTTCCACGCCTGGGCGGCGCTGCACGGGAACCTCGCGCAGGACGACTTCGTCATGACCTACCGGGCCGCCGTGGCCGGGCCGTTCGACCTCGGGTTCCTCTTCCAGGACTACCACGGGCACCTGACGCCCGGCGGGTTCTTCGTCGTGGCGGTGCTGACGTGGTGGGCGCCGCTGGACTTCCCGCTCATGATGGCGCCGCTGCTGCTGATGCGGGCGGTCGCGACCGTGCTGTGCTGGCTCCTGCTCGTGCGCTGCTTCGGCCGCCGCTGGGCGATCCTGGTGCCGTTCACCGTGTTCACGGCTTCGACGCTGCTGCTGGTCCCGACGCTGTGGTGGGCGTACGGCAGCCAGATCGTCCCGGTGGTGCTCGCGGCGGTCGGGGCGTTGTACTGGCACGTCCGCTACCTGCGCGAGGGCGGGCGGTGGTGGATCGGCACGTTCGCGTGGACGCTCTTCGGCTTCGCGTTCTACGAGAAGGCCGCCGTGGTCCCGCTGCTGCTGGCCGGGGTGACCGTCCTGCTCGGACAGTCCTTCCGGGAGCGGTGGCGCTACTGGGCGGGCCACGCGGCGCTGCTCGTCGCGTTCGTCGTGGGCTACCTTTCGCTGACGTCGAGCCAGGTGGCACCCGGCGGCCCGCCGATGACCGCCGGGACCGTCGCCGACCTGACCGGCCGGATGCTCGGCGACACCTTCCTGCCCGGGCTGGCCGGCGGCCCGTGGTCCGGCCCCGGCCCGGGCGCGACCTGGGCCCCGACGCCGTTCGCGGTGGTGGTCCTGCTGTTCGCCGTGGCACTGGTGCTGCTGTTCGCCGGCGTGCGCGTGGGCGGGCGCCGGGCCTGGCGGGCGTGGGCGCTGCTCGGGCTGCTGTTCGCCGTGGACGTCGGGCTGCTGGCGTTGACGCGGCTGCGCGAAGTCGGCCCGGCCGCCGGCGACGACCCGCGGTACCTCGCCGAGCTGGCGTTCGTCGCTGCCCTTTGTGGAGCGTTCGCTTTCCTGACGCCGGGCGAAGTTGCGCCGTCCGGCGGAAAGCGTGAACGGCCGATCGCGCTAGCCGCGTGCGTGCTTTTGCTCGTCAGCTCCGCGGTGGGATTTTCGCGGCTCGCCCCGGCGCTGCGGTTCGACCATTCCGCGCAGTACCTCGGAAACGTCCGGGCGGCGGTCGCCGAGGACCCCGATCTGGTCTTCTACGACACGTTCGTGCCGTCCGATGTGGTCCACGAGTGGTTCGGCGCGGACTCGCAGGCGTCCCGGGTGGCCGGCCTGGTGCCCGGCACGCACTTCGACCAGCCGGCGAACCGGATGCACCTGCTCGACGCCACCGGCACGCCCCACCTGATCACCGGGGTGGCGGCGGAGTCGCACGGGGTCCAGGGGCCGGTGCCGAACTGCGGGTACACGGTGGGCGAAACCCAGGTGCGCGTCCCGCTCGACGCGCCGGTGCTGGGCCGGCACCTGCTGAAGATCGACTACTTCACCTCCGACGGCGGCGAAGGCCTGGTGGACCGGACGCCGGTGTGGTTCCAGGCCGGGCTGCACTCGCTGTACCTGCCGGTGGACGGCCTCTTCGACCACATCGGAATCCGGCTGTCGAGCCCGGGCGCGCCGGTGTGCGTCGCGAAGGTCGAGATCGGAAAGCCGGTGACGTCGTGAGTGAGAACCAGTGTTAGAACACTGTTTCTCACTCACGACGTCAGTAGGGGTCGTACGGGCTGTCGTGGCCGAGGAGCCGGGCCACCGGCCGCAACCGCAGGCGCAGCAGCACCTTGATCCCGACGTTGCGCAGGAACCACGGCAGCTGCGCCAGTACGCACCCGCGGTCCGCCGTGGACGGTGGCGCGAGCTTGAAGCGCGCCAGCGACGTCGCCCGGTCCACATAGGTGTACCGGCGTCCGAAGAGGACCTTCGCGATCGTGCCCAGCGTGACGCCGATCGAGGAAAAGCAGTCGTGGACCAGGATTTCCGCGCCGGGTGGCAGGTGTGCCGACCAGCGCAGGTCGTCGGTGTAGGTCCAGTAGTCGTGCTTGCCGTCGATGTAAAGCAGTTGTATGGGCCGCTCCCAGTCAGGGCGCAGTTCCGTGCTGTAACCGGCGACGAGCTCGACGACGTCGTCCAGCCCGGCCTGGCGGATGTTGCGCTCGAACAGCTGCCGCGTCGGCGATCCGCCGAACAGCCGGCCGTCCACGAAGGGGTCGACGGCGAGCACCGTGGCGCCGACCGTGCGGGCCGCCGCGCCGAGGACGATCGTGGATCTGCCCTGGTGGCTGCCGATTTCCAGGACGACGTCGCCCTTCTCCAGCCGGCACGCGGCGTTCCACAGCGCTTCGCCCTGCGCGCGCGTCATCCAGCCCTTGACCGGCTCGGCCAAAGCCCAGGCATCTTCGAACGAGATGGCGCACCTGCCAGGAGTTCAGGGGATTCGGGAAAATCGTCGGCCCATGGTAGCCAGGTTTCGGCCTAGTATCTACCGGATGGTAACCGCCACCCGCGAACGGTCCCGGGACGACGCCCCGCCCTCCGGCGGCGCCCGGAAGTTCTCGGTGGGCGGGTTCTTCCGCCGGCCCAGCACGTGGATCGTGCTGGCGCTGACCACGTTGTCGTTCCTGCAGATGCCGGGGAAGACGACGTTCGACACGAAGCTCGACCTCGCCGTCGACCCGCTCGCCTTCCTCGGCCGCGCGCTGCACCTGTGGAACCCGCAAGCCACGGCGGGGGAGCTGCAGAACCAGGCCTACGGCTACCTCTTCCCGATGGGGCCGTTCTTCGCGCTGTGCCAGGCCGTGGGCATGCCGGCGTGGGTCGCGCAGCGGCTGTGGGGCGCGGTCCTGCTCTCGGCCGCGTTCGGGGGCGCCCTGCTGCTGGCGCGGGCGATGAAGCTCGGCACCGAACGCACGCGGCTGATCGGCGCGCTCGGGTACGCGCTCGCGCCGCGCATGCTGACCGAAATCGGCGGTCTGTCCGCGGAGATGCTGCCCGCGGTGCTGCTGCCGTGGGTGCTGGTACCGCTGGTCCGGGCCGGGGCGATCGGCTCGCCGCGGCGCGCCGCCGGGCTGTCCGCCGTCGCCGTCCTGTGCATGGGCGGGGTCAACGGCGCGATGGTCGTGATGGCGCTCGTCCTGCCGGGACTGTGGCTGCTGACCCGCAAGTGGACGCGCCACCACGTCGAACTGGTGCTGTGGTGGTTCGTCTTCGTCGTCGGCGCGACGCTGTGGTGGATCCTGCCGCTGCTGCTGCTCGGCGAATACAGCCTGCCGTTCCTGGACTACATCGAGTCCGCGACGAACACGACCGCGCCCATGTCGCTGTTCGAGGTGCTGCGCGGGACCAACCAGTGGGTCGCCTACGTCGTGCAGGGCACGCCGTGGTGGCCGGGCGGCTGGTCGCTGATCGACAACCCGGTGCTGATGCTCGCCACCGGGCTCGTCGCCGGCGTCGGCCTGCTCGGGCTGACCCGGCGCGGCCTGCCCGAGCGCCGGTTCCTGGTGCTGGGCGTCCTCACCGGGCTGACGCTGCTGACCATCGGCTACGTCGGCACGCTCGACAGCCCGCTGGCCGAGCAGGTCCGGCACCTGCTCGACGGGCCGCTCGCCCCGCTGCGCAACGTGCACAAGTTCGAGCCGGTGCTGCGGCTGCCGCTGATGCTGGGGTTCGTGCACGGCATCTCGAGCCCGGCCCGGGTGCAGTCCGCACGGCGGTTCCTGCGGCCGGCGCTGGGGCTCCTGCTGGTCCTGGTGGTGGCCGCGCCCGCGTGGCTGCTGAACCTGCGCTCCGGGCCGGGCTGGGACGACGTGCCCGGCTACTGGTACGACGCGATGGGCTACGTCGCCAAGGCCGACCCGAACGCGCGGACGCTGCTGCTGCCGGCCACCGGCTTCGGCGAGTACGACTGGGGCCGCACGGTCGACGAGCCCGCGCAGGCGATCGCGAAGAGCCCGTGGGCGGTCCGCAACCAGGTGCCGCTCGGGTCCGAAGGGAACACCCGGCTGATGGACTCGGTCGACGCGGCGCTCGCCGACGGCCGCGGCGATCCCGGGCTCGCCGCGGTGCTCGCGCGGTCCGGGTACCGGTTCCTGCTGCTGCGCAACGACATCGACCGGGAACGGAACACCGCGCCGCCGATCGCGACGCTGCGCGCCGGGCTGGCCGGCTCGCCCGGCATCGGCAAGGCGGCGGAGTTCGGGCCGCTCGAGATCTACGAGGTCAAGCAGCCGGTGCCGCTCGCCACCGCGACGTCCACAACGAACGTCCCGACGGTGAGCGGCGGCCCGGAGAACCTGCTCCCGCTGATCGACTCCGGCCAGCTCGACCCGGCGACGCCGACCGTGCTGACCGGCGACGGCGGATCGCCCGGCGGGCCGCGACTGGTGACCGACGGCCTGCGCCGCGCCGAACGGAACGTCGGTGGCGTGCGGGACAACCTCAGCCAGACCCTGACCGCCGGGGAGGCGTTCCGCCAGCAGCGTGCGGCCGGTGACGTGCTGCCGTTCCCGGGCGAGGAGCACCAGACCGTCGCCGCTTACCGGGGCATCCGCGCGGTGACGGCGTCGACGGCCGCGTCGTTCGCCGACGCGTTCGGCGGGTCCGACCCGGGGCACCAGCCGTTCGCGGCGATCGACGGCGACCCGCGCACGGTGTGGCACTCGTCGTCGTTCACCGGGCCGGTCGGCCAGTGGCTCGAGGTGGAGCTCGACACCCCGCGGCTGGTGAACTCGGTCGACCTGCAGATGGTGGACGACCTCCGCGTCGGCTGGCCGCCGACCCGGGTCCGGATCACCACCGACAACGGCTCGGTCGACCAGCAGGTGATCCGCGGCGCGGGGGCGCACGACTACCCCGTCGCGGCCGGCGTCACGCGCAAGGTGCGGATCACGCTGCTGTCACTGGTGGTCGGGCGGCAGGACGGGAACGTCGGCATCGCCGAGCTCGCCATTCCGGGCACCGAGCCGCAGCGCGCCCTGGAAGTCCCGGCCGACCTGCCCGCCGGGCCGGCGCCCGGGTTCGCGTTCACGCGCGGCGCGCAGCCCCGTTACGCCTGCCTGCCTTCCGGTGACGCGGTGCGGTGTGACGCGTCCGCCGCTCGTGACGGCGAAGAGCCCGACGGCATCCGGCGGCTGTTCAGCACTTCCGCCGAGCAGACGTTCTTCGTCGGCGGTTCGGTGCTGCCCGCGGGTGGCGGCAAGAACCCCGTGCAGCTGCCGGGCGTCACGGTGGCGTCGACGTCGCAGCTGGCCGGCGACCCGGCGGCGGCCGGGTTCGCGGCGGTGGACGGCGACGCGGGCACGACGTGGCGTCCCGACGCCACCGACCTGCGCCCGGCGCTCACCCTGGGCTGGACCGGCGCGAAGCGGATTTCGGGGCTGCACATCGGGGTTTCGCGTCTCAGCGGGGCTCGTGCGCCCAAGCAGGTGGAGCTGGTGGGCCGCGCCGGAACGCGCACGGTGCAGCTCGACGAGAGCGGGTCGGCGTCCTTCGAGCCGCTGGACACCGACCAGCTGCAGATCGTGCTGCCCGGGGACGACGACGACCCCGCCGCCCGGGCGGCGGTCGGCATCGGGAGCCTGGAGCTCTCCGGTTCCGAGGGACTGCTGCCCGGGCCGGACCCGGCGTTCACGGTGCCGTGCGGGGCCGGGCCGAACGTCCACCTCGACGGGCTCGACTACCGGACGTCGGTGCAGGGCACGCTGGCCGACATCACCGCGCACCGGCCGCTGGCGCTGAAGATGTGCCGGGACTCGGAGGGTGGGATCTCGCTGCCGTCCGGCGGGCACGAGCTGCGGACGGACCGCTCGGACTCCTTCGTCGTCCAGGACCTGTGGCTGCGGCCTTCGGTTTCGGCGGCTCCGGTCGTGCACCGCGCGGTGCGGGTGGAGAAGTGGGACGCGGCGTCGCGGTCGGTGAAGGTGGCGCCCGGTGCGGAGGCGGTGCTGGCGATCCCGGAGAACGCGAACGCGGGCTGGGTGGCCACAGTGGACGGACGCGAGCTGGCCCGCACCCGCGTCGACGGCTGGCAGCAGGCGTGGATCGTCCCGGCCGGCGCGGGCGGGGTGGTGACGCTGGCGTTCACGCCGGACTCGGCGTACCGGACGGCGTTGCTGATCGGCGCGTTCGCGGTGCTGCTGATGCTGGTGGGGGTGTTCTGGCCGGCGCGGCGACGGTCTTTCCGCGTGCTCCCCGGGGGTTCGCTGGTGCCGGTGGCGCTGATCGTGCTGCTGGTGGCGCTGGGCGGGATGCTGCCGGTGGTGCTGCTGATCGCGTGCCTGCTGGCGCGGCAGTTCTGGGACCGGGCGCCGCGGTACCTGGCGTTCGGCGGGATGGCCGTGGCGGCGGCGGTGTCGGTGACGGGCCGGATCCTGGGCCACGGCCAGGAGTGGGCGTACGGCCCGGTGACCCAGGCGGCGCTCCTGCTGGCGGCGGCCGCGATGGTGGCGACGTGCGTGGACTGGTTCACCCGCAAGGAAAACCCCACGGAACCGGCGACCTAGCCCGGACACCGGGCGACGGGAACTGTCGGTGCCTCCCGGTAGCGTGGAAAACGGGGGCTGCTCAGGCCAGGAACGTCATGAACGACTCTTTCCTGTCGTCTGGCGTCATGAACGACCCTTTCATGACATCTCGCCCAGCAACGCGACTTTGCCGAGACCCTGTCGTCTGGCGACATGAAAGAGTCGTTCATGTCATCCCGGCCGGCTCAAGAAACCCGCCGCGCCCGTAACTCCAGAACCGCGCCCGCCACCGCCAATCCGCCCGCGCAGCAAGCCGCGACCGTCACCACTTGAGTAGCCGATCCGTGCAGCCACGCCGTGATCAGCAGCGCTTCCACCCCCACCGCCGCCCACATCAGCACCGCCACCCGGCGGTCGCCGTCGGCCAGCCGCGCGTACAGCAAGATCTGGACCAGCGCCAGCATCGACCCCGCCAAGGCGAACGGCCACACCGGCATCGAGCTCCCCGCGTACCGCGCCCCGCCGATCAGCGACAGCAACGACGGCCCCAGCACCACCGCCGCCAGCAGCACGAAGGCGTCGAGGAAAGCACAGACCGCCAACGCCACCGGCAGCACCCGGCGGCGGCCGGCAGACGCGGCGAACCGGGGGAGCACCAGCACCCCCACCGCCTGCGGCAGCCAGTACGCGATCTTCGTGACGATCGCCCCCAGCGCGTATTCCCCGGCGGAAGCCGACGGCAACGTGTGCCGCGCCAGCACCAGGTCCAGGTTCACCAGCAGCACCAGCGCCAGCATCGCCTGCGCCGTGTGGAGCACTTCGGCGCCGTGGCGATCGGCCCAGCGGGGGCGCGGGCGGCCGCAGATCTGCCAGCCCGCCACGACCACCGCCAGCGACCCGAGCGCCGTCCCGGCCAGCGCCCCCGTGGGAGAGCCCGTCACCAAAAGACCCACCAGCGACCCGCCGACCTTGCCCAAACCCTCCAGGGCGATCAGCCCGGCCAGCACCGCGAACCGGTGACCGCCCTGCAGCAGCCCGTGGAACACCCCCAGCAGCGTCAACGGCCCGAGCGCGGCCGTCACCAGCAGCGCCGGCGTCAGCGAACCCAGGTGCAGCAGGAGCACCAGCAACGGGCTGAGCGTCAACGCCGCCGTCGCGACGATCGCGCTCGTCACCAGCCCCAAAGCGAACAGCGAACCCGGAGAAGCCGACGACGACCGCGCGACCCGCAGCGCCACCACCGTCTGCAGCCCCATCGCCGGGACGACGCCGATCACCAGCACCGCCAGCAGCGAGCTCAGCTCCCCGAACGCCCCCGGCGCGAGGATCCGCGCGGCCGCGAGGCTCAGCACGTAACTGCCGGCGTTGTTGCCCGCGAGCGCGAGCGAGACGAGGATCGCCGCGACCCGGTTGCCGGTCCGGGGCGGCGCTTCGGTGGCTACGCTCAACGTCGGGCTCCCATTACCGGCGAGTAATTTCCAGGGACCATAACCGCGCGGCCAGCGGAAAGGAAGGGCAGTGGACGCACCGAGCAGGCGGTTCGCGCTGCCGGTCGGGTCCGCGCTGCTGGCGTTCGCCGTCTGCGCGCCGCTGCTCGGGCGCGGGTTCGTCCTTTCCTACGACATGGTGTTCGCGCCCCGCCAGTACTTCGTGCCGGACGCCTTCGGGATCGGCAGCACGCTGCCGCGGTCCGTGCCCGCCGACGCCGCCGTCGCGCTCGCCACCACCGTGCTGCCCGGCGACCTCGTCCAGAAGATCGTCCTGCTGCTGGCCATCTTCGGGGCCGCACTGGGCGCCGGCCGCCTGGTCCCGACCGAGCGCCTCGGCACGCGGCTCGTCGCCGCGACGACGTACGCCTGGACGCCGTACGTCGCCGAACGGCTCTTCATCGGGCATTGGCCGCTGCTCCTGACGTATGCGGCCCTGCCCTGGATCGTCCGCGCCGGGCTCGCCGCGCGGAAGCACGAACCGAACGCGCTGCCGAGACTGGTCATCGCCTGCGCGCCCGCCGTCCTGACGCCGCCGGGTGGCGTGCTCGCCGTCGTCGTCATGGCGGTCGCCGCCGGGTCGCGCCGCCTCTGGCAGACCCTCGCCATCGCGGTGGTGCTCAACCTGCCGTGGCTGGTCCCGACGTTCCTCAACGCCGGCGGCACGTACTCCGACCCGGCCGGCGTCACGGCGTTCAGCGCCCGCGCCGAAAGCTGGGGCCCCGCGCTGCTCAGCGTCCTCGACCTGGGCGGGATCTGGAACTCCGAAACCGTTCCCGGCAGCCGGGCCATGCCGCTCATCCCGGTGCTGACGCTCATCGTCGTCGCCATCGCGGTCGCCGGTCTCAAACCGCTCGCCGACAGGTGGGGGAAGGCGCCGGCGCGCTCCTTGTTCGGCCTCGGTGCCGTGGGCGTGCTCCTGGCGTCCCTGGCGACGTTGCCGGGCGGCGACGCGGTGCTGGGCGCGGCCACCCGGCACCTGCCCGGCGCCGGACTCCTGCGGGACGCCCAGAAATGGGTCGCCTGGTGGGCGTTGCCGCTCGCGCTGGGCTTCGCGCTGGCCATCGAGGTCGCCGCGGCCAAACTGAAAACCGGGCGCGGACGCATCGCGCTCGTCACGGCGGCGGCCGTCTTCCCCCTGCTCACCATGCCGGACCTGGCCTGGGGTGGCTGGGGACGGCTCGGCACCGCGCAGTACCCGGCCGACTGGCGGGCAGTGTCCGAAGTGCTCGGTGACCGCCCCGGCGACGTGCTGACGCTGCCGCTTTCGGCATTCCGCGGGTTCGCCTGGAACGCCGGCCGCACGCAGCTCGACCCGGCGCCGCGCGTGCTCCCGAAACCCGTGCTGATGGACGACACGCTCCAAGTGGGACCGGACCGCATCGCCGGCGAAGACCCGCGCATCGGCGACGTCCGGGCCGCGACGTCCGCCCGCGAGCTCACCGGCGCGGGCATCGGCTGGATCCTCGTCGAGCACGGGACACCCGGTTACGTCGATTCGCGGTTGCTCGCCGACGCGACGAAGGTGTGGTCGGGTGAGTGGCTGACGCTCTACCGGACCCCGGGTGTGCCCGCGGTGAAAGCGATCTCGTGGACGCCGGTGTCGATAGCGAACGGAGTAGCGCTCACGTCGCTGTGCGTCGCACTGTTGTGCCTGATGTTACCGATGCGTACATTGGGCCGCGGCAGGATTTCCCCGCCGCGGAAGGAGTGACACGTGGGCACGGTCATCGGCGTGGTCGCCGCCGTCATCATCGGAGGCGGTCTGGCGACCGGAGCCGGGTTCGCCCTCACCAAGGGCGCCGACCCGGACAACTCCGCCCAGGTGCAGGAAAAGCTCAACGCGCAGGTGAAGTACAACCCCGCCGACTACCCGAACAAGCTCTACGGGAACCGCTGACGCGGTGACCCGGCTCGCCTCCGACCACGCGCACCGCGTCGTCGGGCTCTACGGCGACCCCACCGTTTCCTGGAGCATCCTCCTCGAAGCGGACCTCGGCGCGGCCGCACCCGAACCGGAGAAGCTCCGGGCCCGGCTCGCGGCCGCCGTCCAGCAGTACCCGCACCTCGGTGCCGTGCCCGAAATCGAGCGGACCACCGACTTGCCGGCCACTCGCGACCGGTTCGCTTCGGCGCCCTACGAGCGGACCGCGCCGCTGCTGCGCGTCGCCGTCGGCGAATCCACGCTGCTCGTCGCCGCGCACCACGGTGCCCTCGACGGCCTGGGACTGCTCTCGCTGCTCGGCATCCTCCTCGACGTCCCGGTTTCCTCGGGGGCGAAGGGGATCGGCGAACGCGGCGGTGGCAAACCCTTTGCCCTCTCGGTCGTCCAGCGGCTCGCTGAGGCGCTTTTCGCGCCCCCGGGCCGGATCACGCCCGACCGGCGGGCGGAGGCCGCGGGAGACGTCTTCGCCGTCCGCCACGAGCCACGGCTGCGCCTGGGGGCCGCGGGGTTCGTCGCGGCCGCCGCCCGCGCCACCGAAAGCTGGAACCGCGCGCACGGCGCCCGCACCGCCCGCGTGGTGGCCGCGCTGGGCGCGTCGTGGCGCTCCGGAGCCGCGCCGGAACCGGTGCACGACAGCGCGTTCTTCCGGCTGCGGCTGCGTCCCGGCGCGGACGTCGCCGCGGTGCTCCTCGCGCAGGAGCCCGAGCCGGACTTCCCGGCCCGCAGCAGCCGGCTCGCCCGGCTGGGCACGCGGCTGCTGGCGAGCCGGCTCGGCTCGACGTTCCTGGTGTCCAATCTTGGCGTGGTGTCCACCGGGGACACGGTGCGCTCGCTGGCTTTTTACCCGGCCGCGAGTGGCCGGTCAGGAGTGGCTTTCGGGGCGGCGACCACTGGCGGGACCACCACGGTGACGGTGCGGGCTCGACGCAAGGACTTCGACGCGGCCGCCGCCGGTCGGTTGCTCGACGAGTTCCGGGGCGCGGTTTGGGAGCAGGCCTCGCCGGAATGACATGAACGACTCTTTCATGTCGTCTGGTGGCATGAAAGAGTCGTTCATGACGCCAGAGCCGAGCCGCGCGTCGTCCGGTTCACCACTCGCGGCCGGGGCGCCGGAAGCCCGGAGACCTCCCGGACCAGCGACTCGAACTGGCCCACGCTCACGTCCCAGCTGAACCGCCCGGCCCGCTCGGCGCCGGCCAGGCCCATTTCCGCCCGCCGCAGGCCGTCGGCGAGCAGGCCGTCGACCTGGGCGGTGAAGTCGTCGAAGTCCTCGGCCAGCAGGCCGGTGCGACCCTCCACGATGGACTCGGCCACGCCGCCTGCGGCGCGGTAGGCCACCGACGGCACGCCGTGCGCCGCGGCCTCCATGATGACGATGCCCCAGCCCTCCTTGACCGACGGGCACAGGTGCAGCCACGACCGCGCCAGGATCTCGTGCTTCGCCTGCTCGTCGACCCAGCCGTGCAGGACCACGCGGTCGGCCACCCCGCGCGAAGCCGCGTGCGCGCGCAGCACTTCGTCCCACGGCCCCTGCCCGACGACCTCGAGCTTCACCGAAGGCCAGCGCCCCGCGAGCCGCGCGACGACGTCGATGGCGTGCTCGATCCGCTTGTGCGGCACCAGCCTGCTCACCGCGACCAGCGTCGGGGAGGCGTCCCGTTCGGACACGCACACCGGCGGCGCGTCGAGGCCGTTCGGCACCACGGTCACCCGCTCGCGCTCGATCCCGAGACTCGCCAGCTCGGCCTTGGTGACCTCGGAAACCGTGGCGTACCGGCAGTTCCGGAACACCCACGGCGCGAGCCGCGACTCGATCCACCAGCCGACCCGGCCCAGCGTCTCGCCGAGCGCGCTGATCCACTGTTCCTCGTGGACGTGGTGCACGAGCACCAGCACGGGACCGCCGGCGACCAGCCGGGCGAAGAAGGGCATGCCGTTCTGGACGTCGACCACGAGGTCGGCGCGGGCCCGGCGGATCGCGCGCAACGCGTGCGCGTACACACCGAACTTGTTGCCGCGCCGACGGTAGCGGACGCCGTCGCGCCATTCGCCGTCGGTCGCGCCCGGGTAGGCGGCGCACTGGATCTCGACCCGGTACCCGGCTCTCGCGAGCCCTTCGGCCATCCGCTCGACGTACCGCTCCGACCCGCCGCCTTCGGGGTGGCCGGTGTCGCGCCAGTTGACGAGGAGCACTCGAGGTCGTTCCATCGGGTTATCCAAACTGTAGCGACGATGCTAGGTTACCGGTGCGTACACAGTAGAGGAACGTATTCGGGAAAGCGACGGTTCAATGGTAGGCAATCCGGTTCTCGACCGTCCTCATCAGGCCACGCTGGGTCGTTCCGTGACGCTGTTCCGCACGTTCCTCACCGAGCAGACCGACCCGGACGGCTTCTATTCGACGCTGGCCGCCGACTCGGTCCGGCAACTGGCGGCGCACACTCCGCTGTCCGGCCGTACCGTGCTCGACGTCGGGGGTGGCCCGGGCTACTTCTCCGACGCCTTCCGGGCGGCCGGCGCGGTCTACCTCGGCCTCGACCCCGACGTCGGCGAGCTGTCCGCGCGCGGCGAGCCCGGCGAGAACATGATCCGCGCCAGCGGCACGCAACTGCCCGTACGCAGTGGTTCCGTCGACGTCTGCTACTCGTCGAACGTGCTCGAGCACGTCAGCGAGCCGTGGGTGATGCTCGACGAGATGTGCCGGGTCACCAAGCCCGGCGGCACGGTCTTCGCGTCGTTCACGCCGTGGTACTCGCCGTGGGGCGGCCACGAGACGGCGCCGTGGCACTTCTTCGGCGGGCACTACGCCCGGCAGCGGTATTCGCGGAAACTGGGGAAGCAGCCGAAGAACAAATTCGGGGAAAGCCTGTTCCCGGTTTCGGTCGGCGCCGCGCTCCGCTGGGCGAAGGCGACGCCGCTGGCCGATTTCGTGGCCGGGTATCCGCGGTACCACCCGAGCTGGGCGATGTGGATCGTGCGGATTCCCGGCCTTCGCGAAATCGCTTCCTGGAATCTCGTGCTGGTGCTGCGTAGACGCTAGCTGCCCGCGTAGGCGACCTGCCGCCGCCGGTGCGAGGTGGGAGGCTCCGGCGGGCGCCGGCGGGCCAGCAGCACGATCGCGACGATGATCAGCACGCCGCCGCCGATGCCGAGCCAGAGCGGGCCGGTGCTCGAGAGGAACTCCAGCTTGCCCTTGTTGGCGTTCACCTGGTCGACCATCTGCGAGATGGTCTTGCCGTTGTAGGCGAGCGTCCCGTCGAACACGACCGTCGAGCTGCCGCTGGTGCCGACGCGCAGTTCCTGGTGCTGCTGTTGCTGCTGCTTGACCTGGATCCCGGTGACCGGCTCCACCCACATCGTGTTGACGCCGCGGTAGTAGAGGTCGGCGTCCACGGTGGACTTGTCGGAGCCGACCAGCGAACCCGGCACCTTCTTCGAGTCGAGCTTCGTGTCGGGGATGTCCTGGACGAACTTGTAGGTCTCGATCCCGTTCACCGTCTCGGTGCCGGTGTAGCGCGCGGTGACCGCCGCGCCGGTGTTGTCGTCGTAGACCTTGTAGTCCTGCTGCCCGGTGCCGAAGGGGAACTTGAAGTTCAGGCCGGGCTGCGCCTTCTCGACGTTCGTCTCGGGCGGCTTCTGGCCGTCCTTGTCGGCCTTGTCCTTCAGTTCGGTGACGTAGCTGCTCCCGGCGTCGCACTTCGGGTCGGTCGCGCCACGCGGCTCGTAGCCTTCGCCGGTGCGCCGGTCGAAGCAGACCTGCCGCTTGCTGGCGCTGAGCACCGTGCCGTCGACGTCGTCGGTGACCTGCACCGCCAGCAGCCAGACCGCGTAGTCGGTGTCCTCCTGCATCTCCGGCGCGCTGAAGTTCGCCTGCACGTGGGCCGTCGCGGTCAGCTTGGCGTTTTCGCGGATGTTCGAGACCGGGCCGGACCCGTCGTCGGTCACGGCGAGGACCTTGCTCGCGGTGCCTTCGAGCACCGACGTGGAGTCCTGGTCGAGCGGAACCTTGGCGAGCTTGGGGTAGACGTACGTGGGGAGGAGCACCGCCCCGGCGACCGCGAAAACGCCCAGTGCCAGCAAGATCAGGCCGAAAGCACGTCGCAACGGTCCTCCTGGGTCGTCTTCGTCGACACGCAAATTACCCGGCGGTAATCAGGTGCTGCGGATAGTGGCCCGCGCCACGCCGCACGTCAAAGTGTGACCGGCGGTCACAGACACCCCGTGCGACCGGAAGGTCGCATGTGCGCCGCCGTTCGGACCAAGCGACCAAACATGTTTGTTCCCGGGCACAACGGGCACGGACCCACCATCGGACGATCCGCCATCCGCCGCGCCGGACCGCAAAGGAGAAACTCCCTTTTGCCCCAGGACCCTTCGATGGTCGCGATCGCGGCCACCGCGCGCTGGCGGGCCCGGATCGTGGCGGCGGCCGCGAGCGCCGGAATCACGCTGACCGATCCGCTGGCCGGCGTGCCCGGCATCCGCGTGCTCGCGTGCACACCGGGCGACCTCGGCGTGATCGTGCCGAGACTCGGCGGCGAGCCCTCGCGAGCCGCGATCGGCGCGCACTCGGACTCGATCGCCGACCGTGAGCTGCGCGACGCCGTCGCCGACGTCGCCGCGCTGCTTTCCCTGCACGGCAACGTGGTGCTCGACCTCGATGCCGGCGGCCGCCGGCGCGCGGTGGCCCGGCCGGACGTGGTCGTCTCGGCCGGGGTGGACCGTCCGCAGTGGACGGAGCCGGCGGTGACGCTCCCGGTGGGCACGGGCCGGCGCGGCGGCCCGCTCACGGTGGCGCTCAGCGCGGGGCCCGGCTTCGAGAGCACGCTGCTGGAGCTGGCCCGCCTGGTGGAGGCGGACGCGGCTTAGCCGGTCTGCCGCGGCCGGTCGTGAGTGAGAAACAGGGTTAGAACACTGTTTCTCACTCACGACTCTTGCGCGACGAACCGGCTCAGCAGCTCGTGCAGCCGGTGCCGGTCTTCGTCGTCGAACACCTTCAGCAGGCCGGTCATCGCCTCGGCGAACAGCCCGCCCGCCTCGTCGAGCCGTCGCTCGCCCTCCTCGGTGATGACGATTTCGTACGCCCGCCGGTCGTGCGCGGAACGCTGCCGCCGCACCAGGTTCCGCTGCTCCAGGTCGTCGACGATCCGGACCAGGGTGGACTTGTCGACGCCGAGGGCCGCGCCGAGCTCGCGCTGGCTGCGGACCCCGCCGCCCCGGACCGCCGAGAGCACCCCCGCGTGCTGCAGCTCGATGCCGGTCGGCCGCGCCGCGTCGTTGGCGTGCGCGCGGGCCAGCCGGTGGGCGCGGTTGAGCAGCATCCCGATGGCCGTCGGATCGACTGGTTGAACCTCCATGACGGGAATGCTAGCATCTGAGATGGTCTCAGTTGAGACCATCTCAGTACGGGGGTAGTCATGCGAGTTCTCATCAGCGGCGCCGGCCTGGCCGGCCCGTGCCTGGCCCACGGCCTGCGCCGGCACGGCATCGACGTCCTGCTCTTCGAACGGGACGCCGCTGTCGACGCCCGCGCGCAGGGCTACCGGATCCACATCGGCGGCGACGGCGACGCGGCCCTGCGCGAGTGGCTGCCGGCCGAGGCCTACGAGCAGGCCGCCGCGACGTCGTGCCGGACCGGGCGCGGGGTCACCGTGGCCGGCCCCGACCTGGGGACCTTCACCGAGATCCCGCTGTCGCCGGACGTCGCCGGGCTCACCGTCGACCGGCTGACGCTGCGCCGGATCATGCTGCGCGACCTCGGCGGCTGCACGCGCTTCGGCACCGGGTTCGCCGGCTACGCGCTGCTGGACGACGGCCGGGTGCGCGTCCGGTTCACCGACGGCACCACCGAAGACGGCGACCTGCTGGTCGGCGCCGACGGGGTCGGCTCCGGCATCCGGCGGCAGCTGCTGCCGGACTTCCCGGTGACCGTCGACGACGCGCGGCTGATCTACGGCCGCACCCCGCTGACCGGCGAGGCTCGCGACCTGACCCCGGACGCGGCGCTCGAAGGCTTCCTCGGGGTGAACGGCGCGGACGGCCGCGGGATCGTCCTCGCCGCGCAGCGTTTCCGGCGCGACCCGGCCGAGTTCGGCTTCCCGCCGGGCGAGGACTACGTCATGTGGGCCGCGGCCGCCACGACGAGCGCGTTCGGCCCGGACTTCTTCCGGCTGGACCCCGGTGAGCTGATCGACCTGGCGGCGGCGACGCTCGCGGACTGGCACCCGTCGCTCGGCGCGCTGGTCCGGCTGAGCGACCCGGCCTACGTCGTGCCGTCGAGCATCTACACCGCCGAGCGGCCCGAGCCGTGGTCACCGGGCCCGGTGACCCTCGCCGGCGACGCGGCGCACCCGATGCCACCGGCGGGCATCAGCGCGGGCGTGGCACTGCACGACGCGGGCCTGCTCGCCGGCCGGCTGGTGTCGGGCGCACCGCTGCTCGACGCGGTCGGGGAGTACGAGAAGCAGATGCTCGACCACGGCTTCGCGGCAGCCGCCCTCGCCGCCCGGCGCCACCGGGGCGAGCACTAGTCGTCGACCCACTCCAGGAGGTCGCCGGGCTGGCAGCCGAGCACCCGGCACATCGCTTCCAGCGTGCTGAACCGGACCGCCTTCGCGCGCCCGTTCTTCAGCACCGCGATGTTGGCCGGGGTCAGCCCGACCTTCTCGGCGAACTCGCCGACGCTCAGCTTGCGCTTGGCCAGTTCGACGTCGATGCGCACGACGATCGCCATCAGATGACCGCTTCCAGGTCGGTCCGCAGGGTGGTGGCCTGGCGCAGCAACGCGCGCATGACCACCATCAACAGGCCGAGCACGGTGATCCCGACGGTCACCAGGAACAGCAGCATCGGCATCCCCGGGTCGTCCGCGTTGAAACCGACGAAGAGCAGCATGCCGACGACCACCAGCCACGCCGCGCCGATGGCCCAGACGATCGCGTCGACCCACTTCAGGGACGCGGTGGTGAAGATCCGGTCCTTCTTGACCAGCGTCAGCAGCTGCCAGGTCGCGACGAGCACCACCTGGACGCACAGCACGAGGAACACCGCGATCGCGGTCAGCGGCCAGCGCAACGGAGCGTCGTGCGGGTTCTGCTGCGTGTTGTAGGCGATCGCGCCCGGCAGCGAGAGCGTCTGGAACACGACGAGGACGCCGAACAGCACCACGAGGAACACCCGGAGCGCGGCGACCGCGCGTCTTTCGGTCAACATGCGACGACTATCGCTGGATAACTATCGAAAGTCAATAGATCAGGACGGGGGCTACTCACTCGCTCCGGGATCGAGCCGCACCGATTCGAGGGCGACGTACAGCTCGCCGATGTCGACGGGGTCGGTCAGGTCGCGCTTGGTCAGGTCCTGCACGCGCCGCAAGCGGTAGCGGACGGTGTTGGGGTGCACGAACAAGCGGTCCGCCGCCTCCTTCGCCGAGCCGTGCCCGGCGAACCACGCGAGCAGCGTGTCGAGCAGGACCTTGCGTTCCGCGCCGGGCAGGGCGAGCACGCTCCCCAGCGCCGACCGCACGACGTCGCGGGCCATCCCCGGCGCGGCGGCGACCAGCGTCGTCACCGGTGAGTCGCCGAACACCACCACGCCGGCTGTGCCCGAGGGCAGCGAGCGGCGGGCGATCCGGGCGCGGTGCAGCGCGTCCGGGACGTCCGGGAACCCGCTGAACGGCTTGCTCATCCCGGCCGCCACCGGGAGCGAGCCCAGCACTTCGCGCAGCCGCCGGACGTCCTCGATGCGGTCGATCGCGACCAGGCCCGCCTCGCCGCCGGGCCGCCAGGCCGAGCGCCAGCGGCGGGCGCGCAGCAGCGCCTCGACGGTGTCGTGCTCGTCGGGCTCGACGCGCTCGGTGACCACGACGACGAACATGCCCGCGGTCGGCAGGCCCAGGTCCCGGGCGGCGGCCTCCATGTCGGCCTGGCTCGGGAGCCGGCCGCGGAACAGGTCGTCCAGCCGGCGCGCGTCGGCGTGCGACGGCTCGGCGGCGACCTGCTCGTACGCCGTGGTGAGGGCGTCGGAGTAGAGGTCGATCGCCTTCCAGACGTAGGAGTTGATCTCGATCGTCCGGGTGGGGTTGAGGAATTCCGGGCCGGCGAGCTCGAGGAGGCCTTCGTAGACGAAGGTGCCGCCGATGCGGAAGGCGCGCAGCACCGCCGGCAGCGGGATGCCTTGGCGCGCCTGGACGAGCCCGGTCTTGCGGGCGGCGTCGAGGGCGAGGCCGCGGCCCTCGACCAGCGCGGTCAGCGCGCGCTCGAGGTTGGCCCGGCAGACCTGGCGCAGCTCACCGGGCGCGACGTTCTCCACCTGGCGGTAGAACTCGTCCTCTTCGCTCAGCAGGCGGGCGAGGCGGTCGGCGAACTCGGGCAGCCTGGCCAGCATCTCGCGCACCAGTTCGCGGTGTTCGCGAGGTACCGGCCTGGCGAGAGCTTCGATGCCCATTCCTCACTTTAGCTCGGCTCCGCGGCCCGGGATACGCACGAACTTGAGTAAAATTCATGTCCACCGGGTGATCGGCCCGGTGAGGGGTTGACGCCACGATCGACTCACGAAGGCTTGCGCGCGGTGAAGTAGACGTGCGGCTCGGGCCCGGCTTCGGGGTGGTCGGGAACGAACATGGCCTGCTCTTCGCGGACGATCTCCAGGCCGGCCGCGCGGAGTTTCTCCGCGAGGGCCCCGGCCGTGAAGCTGCTCGCGCGGACCGGGTGTCCCATGAAGACGATGTCGACGCCGTCCACGTCGGCGGGCACGGTGGCCAGGACGAGCAGGCCGCCGGGCTTCAGCCAGTCCGCGAACCGGCCGATCATCGTCTCCTGGTCGGCCCGGGGGAGCTGCAGCATCGAGAAGAACGCCGTGATCGCGTCCCAGCCGGCTTCGAAGGACAGTTCGCGCAGGTCACCGACCTCGAACCGCGCCGCGGGCACCTGGGCCCGCGCGATCTCGACCATCTTCGGCGCGACGTCGTACCCGGTCACCGCGCAACCGGCCGCGGTGAGCACGTCCGCGGTCGGGCGCCCGGTTCCCGAGCCGAGGTCGAGCACCGTGGCGCCGGCGGGCAGCCGTTCGGCCAGCGCGGTGATCGCGGCCCGCTGCTCGGCGAGGTTCCGGAAGGCGTGTTCGTAGTCCTTGCCGAGCGCGTCGAAGACTTCGGCGGCGGATTCGGGGCGCGTCACGGGGCTCACCTTGCCAGACGTCGTGCTTTCGCAAGGAATCGACTTCTTCTTGCAAGTTCAGGGCAAAGCCTTGTTTGATCCGCGAGCGTGACTTACTCTTCCGCCGCAGTCCCTCCGGCGAAACGAGGCCCTGGATGTCGCGACGCTCTTTCGGAGCCGCGCTCGTCGCGGTCACCGCTCTCGTGTCGGTGGCCGCACCGGCGGCGGCCGCCGACCGGCCGGTCGTGACGCGCGCGGCGCTCGACCCGGCGCTGGTCGCCGGACGCGGTGCCAGTGTCGGTTTCCTGGAACAGGAAGCAGAGAACGCGCGCACCGACGGCGTCGTGCTCGGCCCCGACCGCTCGGCGTACACGCTGCCGTCGGAGGCATCCGGACGGCGGGCCGTGCGGCTGGCGCCGGGGCAGTACGTCGAGTTCACCCTGCCGGCCGCGGCGAACGCGATCACCGTCCGCTACAGCATCCCGGACGCGCCCGGCGGTGGCGGGATCACCGCGCCGCTGGACGTCACCGTGAACGGCGCGCACCGGCAGCGGATGACGCTGACCTCGCAGTATTCGTGGCTGTACAACCAGTATCCGTTCACCAACGATCCCAGCGCGGACCTGCTGCACCCGGACTGGTGGATCACCGAGTGCTCGTGCGTGCCCGCGGCGACCACGCCGGCGCCGGTGATCGCGAAACCGTTCCGCCCCAGCCACTTCTACGACGAGCAGCGGCTCCTGCTCGGCCGCTCGTACCGGGCGGGCGACAAGGTGCGCCTCACCGCCTCGGACGCCGCCGCGTGGACGGTCGTCGACCTGCTCGACTCGGAACTGGTCGCCCCGCCACGGGTGGTTCCCTTCGCCGCCAACGCGCTGCTCTTCGGCGCCGACCCGACCGGCCGCCGCGACTCGGCCGACGCCCTCGACCGCGCCATCTCCTTCGCGCGGCGCGCGCACCTGAAGGTGTACCTGCCGCCCGGGACGTACCAGGTCAACCGGCACGTCCTCGTCGACGACGTCACGATCGAGGGCGCCGGCAGCTGGTACACGATCGTCAAGGGCCACGGCGTCGGCGTCTACGGCAAGGCCGAGGGCAGCCACGACGTCCACCTCTCCGGCTTCGCGATCGAAGGCGACGTCCGCGAACGGATCGACACCGACCAGGTCAACGCGATCGGGGGTGCGCTCAACGATTCCACTGTGGACTCGCTGTACCTCCACCACACCAAGGTCGGCCTGTGGTTCGACGGGCCGATGCACCACACGCGGATCACGGGCAACGTCATCGCCGACCAGATCGCCGACGGCCTGAACTTCCACACGGGGGTGACCGACTCGGTGGTGGCGAACAACTTCGTCCGCAACACCGGCGACGACGGCCTGGCCATGTGGTCGGAGAAGGCCCAGGACGCGCGGAACACGTTCGACCACAACACGGTCCAGACGCCGGTGCTGGCCAACGGGATCGCGCTGTACGGCGGCGTGGACAACACGGTCTCGGGCAACCTGATCGCCGATCCGATCCGCGAGGGCAGCGCGATCCAGGTGGGCTCGCGGTTCGGCGCCGAGGCCTTCGGCGGGACGCTGCGGATCGCGGACAACACGACGGTGCGGGCGGGGACTTTCGAGCTGAACTGGAAGATCGGTCTCGGCGCGATCTGGTTCTACGCGCTGGAGAAGGACATCGCCGCGGACATCTCGGTGACCGGCGACCACTTCCTCGACAACACCTACAACGCGATCATGCTGGTCAGCGACTTCCCGGTGAAGGACGAGTACACGATCACGGGGCTGAAGTTCGCGGACCTGCGCGTCGACGGCGCCGGGACGTCGGTGCTGAGCGCGCGCTCGGCCGGGTCGGCTTCGTTCCGGAACGTCGACGCGCGCAACGTCGGCGCGGTGGGGGTGAACAACTGCGGCTCGTTCACCTTCCCGCCGACGGGCTCGGAGTTCTCGCTGACGGACCTGGGCGGCAACGACGGCGGCTGGCTGGCCCCGTGGCTCCTCCCGAACACGATCACCTGCGACGACCGGCCCCCGGTGGTACCACCGCCGGCGCCGTCGCGGTGGTGACCGCCGGCCGACAACGTGATGGGCGGGTCGACTCGCGTGATTGAAGGGTCTACTCGCGTGATTGGGGGGTCGACACGGCGGTGCGGGGGACTCGGTGCCGTGTCGTCGCTCCGATCACGCGTGTCGACTCCGGGAGCACGCGAGTCGACGTGCCACGAGGGGTAGATTCGCTCCCCGGCCTCCACGGCAGCCGTCCGCTAGGGTCACGCCGTGGCTGGTTTGCGGGGTGTTTTCGCCGGGTTCGGGAAGAGCAAGGCGTTCGCGGTGCTGGGGCGGGCGCTCGTGCCCGCCGACCGGGTGCTGCTGCGGGTCAGCGGTGGCCGGGTCGGGGTCGGCGCGGCCGTCGGGCTGCGGACGCTGCTGCTCACCACCGTCGGGCGCCGCAGCGGTGAGCCGCGGCAGGTGCCGCTGCTCTACGTCGAGCGTGGCGGCGGATACGTCGTCATCGGCTCCAACTGGGGCGGCGAAGCGCACCCGGCGTGGTCGGCGAACCTCCTGGCCCAGCCGAAGGCGGTGGTCGCGATCGGCGGCCGGACCGTCGAGGTCGCCGGGCGGCTCCTGGCCGGCGACGAGCGTCAGGAGATGTGGGACGCCGTCGCGTCGTACTGGCCGGCCTACGACCGGTACGCCGTGCGCGCCGGCGACCGCGAGATCCGCGTCTTCCTGCTGGAGCCGGTCAGTCGATGAGGTCGGTCTGCCGGATCCGGTACACCTGCAGCCGCAAGTTGTAGTACTTCTCCGTCTCGCCGACCCACTGCATGCCGAGCCGCTTCGCGACGGCGATCGCGCGCGTGTTGTTCGGCCGCGCGACGGCGAACAGCTCCTCGGTGTCCTGGGTGAACGCCCACTCGATCAGCGCGGTCGCCGCCTCCGACGCGTACCCCTGGCCCCAGACGCCGGGGCTGAGCTGCCAGCTCAGCTCGAGGTCCTCTTCGAACGGCGGCAGCAGCCGGATGCCGAGCCCACCGATCACCACGCCGTCTTCCTTGCGTTCGACGGCCCACCGCCCCCGCGGCGGCGGCAGGTTCGGCTGCGTCTCCTGCCAGGCGTGCAGCACCGAACGCATCGCGCCGACGTCGCCGACGCGCTCCATGGCCGGGGTCAGCCAGTGCGTCACGTCCTCCGCGCCGTAGATCTCGAACGCGGTTTCGGCGTCGTCCACCGTCCAGTCCCGGATCACGAGCCGGTCGGTGCTCAACGGAGTCTCCATACCAGGACGTTACGCCGCGCGGCGTCCGGTTGTTCCCGAGTCAAAGTGCTCAGAAGATGAACACTTCACCCCCGACGATGTGGGCATGGAAACTTTGGAAGGCATCGCGGTGCTGAACGTCACGTCGGTGGCGCAGTGGCGGGAGTGGCTGGCGGCCCCTCGCGGCCGGGCGGTGTGGCTGGTGCTCCGCCGGAAGCACAGCAGGGCTCCCGGCGTGCTGGTCCACGAGG
This sequence comes from Amycolatopsis sp. cmx-4-37, assembly GCA_049998055.1. Lineage (GTDB taxonomy): Bacteria > Actinomycetota > Actinomycetes > Mycobacteriales > Pseudonocardiaceae > Amycolatopsis. Next base: position 564,831 of record JAEBEK010000003.1, read on the forward strand.
CGATGGAGCAGGCGCTGTGCTTCGGCTGGATCGACAGCAAGGCGCTGAAGCGCGACGCGGAAAGCACGTACCTCTGCTTCACGCCGAGGAATCCGAAGAGCACGTGGAGCAAGGTCAACCGCGAACGCGTGGCCCGGCTGACCGACGCCGGCCTGATGGCCCCGCCGGGGCAGGCGATGGTCGAGCTGGCGCGGCGCACGGGGACCTGGGACGCGCTGGCGGAAGCCCAGGACGGCGTCGTCCCGCCGGACCTGCGACACGCCTTCGACGCGACCGCGGCGACGCACTTCGCGGCGTTCCCGCCGTCATCGAAGCGGCTCATCCTGGAGTGGATCGCCAAGGCCAAGCGTCCGGAGACGCGGCAGCGGCGGATCGCGACGACGGTGGAGCTGGCCCGGGAAAATGTGCGCGCCGCGCACCCGAAGGCGGCTTAGAGTCGGCCCGTGGACAAACTGCGTGATCTCCTGGCCCGCGCCGCCGAGCTGGCCGCCGGGTACCGGGACGGCCTGGCGGACCGGCCCGTCGCCCGGGAAGTCGATCCCGCCGCCCTGCGCGCGGGATTCGGGCAGCTCCGCGCGGCCCCCACGCCGCCCGGGACCGTCCTCGAAGAACTCGCGCGCGCCGCCGAACCCGGCCTGGTCGCCACCGCCGGCCCGCGCTTCTTCGGCTTCGTCATCGGCGGCGCGCTCCCCGCCGCCACCGCCGCCGACGTCCTCGCCACCGGCTGGGACCAGAACGGCTTCAACGCCGTCCTCTCGCCGGCCGCCGCCGCGGCCGAAGAGGCCGCCGGGACCTGGCTGAAGGACCTGCTCGGCATCCCCGCCACCGCCTCCGCCGGCTTCGTCACCGGCGGGCAGGCCGCGAACACCGTCGGGCTGGCCGCCGCCCGGCACCACGTGCTCGCCGAGGCCGGCTGGGACGTCGAGCGCGACGGGCTCGCCGGGGCCCCGCGCGTCCGCGTCGTCGCGAGCGAGGAGCGGCACGCCACCATCGATCGCGCCCTGCGGCTGCTCGGCTTCGGCACCCGGGCCGTGGAACAGGTCAGAGCGAAGCCGGACGGCTCGATCGACGTCGACGACCTCCACGGCAAAGTGGACGGTCCCACGATCGTCTGCCTGCAGGCGGGCAACGTGAACACCGGCGCCTGCGACGACCTCCGGGCCGCCCGCGCGGCCGCCCCCAACGCCTGGATCCACGTCGACGGCGCCTTCGGCCTCTGGGCCGCCGCCAATCCGAGGACGGCGAGCCTCCTCGACGGCGTCGAGCTGGCCGACTCCTGGGCCTGCGACGGGCACAAGTGGCTCAACGTCCCCTACGACTCGGGGTTCGTCTTCTGCGCCCGCCCCGAGGTGCACGCCGGGGCGATCGCCTACCGCGCCGCGTACCTGACCGGTGCCGGCGAGGTGTCCGGCATGGGCGACCTCACGCTGGAGTCGTCGCGCCGCGCCCGCGGCTTCGCGGTCTGGGCGGCGCTGCGGGAACTGGGCCGCGACGGCGTCGCCGAGCTCGTCGACCGCTGCTGCCGGCTGGCCCGCCGCTTCGCGGAGACCCTCGCCGGGGGCGGCGCCGAGATCGCCAACGACGTGGTCCTCAACCAGGTCCTGGTCTCCTTCGGCGACGACGCCCGGACCGACGCGGTCATCGACCGGGTCCAGCGCGACGGCACCTGCTGGCTCGGCGGAACCACCTGGCGCGGCCGCCGCTACTTGCGGATTTCGGTGTCCGGCTGGACGACGACGGAGGAAGACGTCGACCGGTCGGCGGCAGCGATCCTCCGGCTGGCGGCTCAGTAGCCTTCGCGCACGGAAAGCGTGTCCCGCCGCCAGGCGATCCGCTTCTCCTTGCCGGTGGGCCAGCTCGACGAGAGCCGCCGCCGGGTGCTGCCGAGCGCGCCCAGCCGCACGAGGTCGACCCGGGATCCCTGCGCCGCCAACGATGTCCACTCGGCGGCGGTGAGCGGGACGAAGTCGAAGTACTGCGCGTCCTGGCCGCCGGTCCCGTCGACGAACTCGGTGAAGATCGCCGCGAACGCCTGGCCGCATTCCGGACACGCCCGCAGCGCGATGCTGAAGTGCGACTTTTCGACCAGGCGGTGGGTCTCCCGCAGGCGGGTCGTGCAGAACGCCAGCGCGGTCAAGGCGTCTTTACCGGAGCAGCGCGCGCAGCCGAACTCGGTCATCGCGGGATCCTCCCACGCCGTGAATCCGCGCCCGGCTCCGGGGGTACCGGGAAACCCTTTGACCACAACGATTGACTCTGGTCCGAAGTGGTCTGGACCTGTTAGCCTCGGCGCGTCCGACCGGCCGGCCCGACGAAGGGAAGTTCCTTGCTTCGCATGAGAAAACGGATCGCTGTCGCCGCGCTGGCGCTGGCCGGTGCTTCCGTCGTCGCGCCGCCCGCCGCCGAAGCCGGGCAGGCCCAGGGCGGTCACTCCCAGGACAAGGTGATGGCCTACTTCGCCGACTGGGACGTCTACGCCCGCAACTACCACGTCAAGGACATCGAGACGTCCGGCTCGGCCGCGAAGCTGACCCACATCAACTACGCGTTCGGCAACGTGACGGCCGGCGGCTGCGCCGTCGGCGACCCGTGGGCCGACCACGACATGCCCTACGACGCCGCCACGAGCGTCAGCGGCCAGGCCGACAGCGCCGAGCCCGGTGCCCTGCACGGCAGCTTCAACCAGATCCTCGAGCTGAAGAAGCTGCACCCGAAGCTCAAGGTGCTGTGGTCGTTCGGCGGCTGGACCTGGTCGGCCGGCTTCACCGAGGCGGCGAAGAACCCGGCCGCGTTCGCCGAATCCTGCTACAACCTCGTCAACGACCCTCGCTGGGCCGGCGTCTTCGACGGCATAGACATCGACTGGGAGTACCCGAACGCCTGCGGCAACACCTGCGACGCGAGCGGGCCGAAGGCGTTCACGGCCCTGGTCAAGGCGCTGCGCGACAAGTTCGGGCACAAACAGCTCGTCACCGCCGCCATCACCGCGGACGGCTCGAAGAACGGCAAGATCGACGCCACCGACTACGCCGGGGCGAGCCGGTACCTCGACTGGTACAACGTGATGACCTACGACTACTTCGTCGCGGGCGGCAGCCCGACCGGACCGACCGCGCCGCACTCACCGCTGCGCTCCTACCCGGGCATCCCGACCGCCGGGTTCTACGCCGACGCCGCCATCCAGAAGCTGCGCCACCACGGCGTGCCGTCGTCGAAGATGCTGCTGGGCCTCGGGTTCTACGGCCGCGGCTGGGACGGCGTGACGCAGAAGCAGCCCGGCGGCACCGCCACCGGCCCGGCCCCCGGCACGTACGAAGCGGGTGTCGAGGACTACAAGGTCCTGAAGAACAGCTGCCCGGCCAACGGCAAGGTCGCCGGTACGGCGTACGCGAAGTGCGGCTCGCAGTGGTGGAGCTACGACACGCCCGAGACGGCGTCGGCCAAGGCCGGCTACGCGAAGTCGCAGGGACTGGGCGGTGTGTTCGCCTGGGAGCTGTCGGGCGACACCGCGAACGCGGAACTGCTGCGGGCCATCGCCGGCCGCTGCTGACCACGAACTGGAGGGCCCGGGCGCGAACCCGCCCGGGCCCTTCGTCCATTCAGGACTGCTCAGGACTGCTCAGGACGCTGCCGGGAAGCCGTGCCGCCGCGCGCCGAGCACCACGGCGAGCACCGGCAGCAGGAGCACCAGCAGCGTCCAGGGGAACGATGCCGGCCCGGCGGCGTCGAGCAGGACGCCGCCGAGCACGCCGCCCGCGGCCATCGCCGCGTTCCACAGCGTGACGAGCATGGCCTGCGCGTTGTCCGCCGCGTCGCCGCCCGCGTTCCCGGCCGCGGTCTGCAGGAGCGTGGGGACGCCGCCCCAGCCGAGGCCCCACAGCGCGACGGCGGCGTAGACCAGCGCCTGGCTCCCGGCGAACACCGCCAGGAGCGTCGCGGCCACCGCGACCAGGATCGTGCTGAGGACCGTCAGCGTGCGCAGCGCGCGGTCGATCCGCGCGCCGACGACCCAGATCCCGGCCATCGACGCGACGCCGAACACCAGCAGCACGACGTCCACCGCGTCGCCCATCCCGGCGTGGCCGAGGAACGCGGCGACGTAGGTGTAGAGCACGGTGTGGGCCAGCACGAACACCAGCGTCACGGCCAGGACGGGCGCGACGCCCGGCACGGTGAGCGTCCGCCGGACCGGCACCCGGCCGCTCACCCGCCCGGGCTGGTCCGGGACGGCGGCGGAGATCCAGGCCAGCAGCACGACGGCGATCGCCGACATGACGCCGAACGCCGAGCGCCAGCCGAGCAGGCCGCCGAGGAACGTCCCGGCCGGGATGCCCAGCGACAGGGCCAGCGGGATGCCCGCCATCACGATCGCGATCGCCTTGCCCTGGCTTTCCGGGGGCGCGAGCCGGCGCGCGTACCCGGCCAGCAGCGCCCAGACGACGCCCGCGGCCACCCCGGCGACGAACCGGGCCAGCATGGTCAGCGGGTAGGCGGGAGACAGCGCCGTGACGGTGTTGGCGACGGCGAACCCGGCCACGCCGGCCAGCAGCAAGCGCTTGCGGGGCCAGGCCGCGGTGGCCGCGGAGAGGGGGATCGCGGTGAGGGCCGTGCCGAGCGCGTAGACCGTCACGGCCTGGCCCGCGGCGGATTCGCCGACCCCCAGGCTCGCGCTCATCCCGGGCAGCACACCCGCGGGCAGCGCCTCGGTGAGCACGGTGACGAACGCGGCGGTGGTGAGGGCGAGGAGGGAGCTTCTCATGCCGTTATGCTCGAACCATCACATACGTGTGAAGGTCTACGTGAGGTGGCGCACATGCGGATCGGCGAGCTCGCGGAGCGCACCGGCACGTCCCGCCGGCTGCTCCGGTACTACGAGGAGCAGGGCCTGATCATCGCTTCGCGCGGGGCGAACGGCTACCGCGACTACGACCAGGCGAGCGTCGACCGCGTGATCCAGGTGCGCGGCCTGCTCGACGCCGGGCTGCCCACCCGGATCATCAAACAGATCCTGCCGTGCCTCGACAAGCCCCGCGCGATCCACTTCCCGGACGCGACCCCGGAGATGATCGCGACCCTGGAGGGAGAGCGCGACCGCATGGCGCGGCGCGCGGAGTGCCTGCTGCGCAACCGGGACGCGATTTCGGAGTACCTCGACGCGGTGCGCGAGTACGACCGCGCCTGACCGCGCGGCAGGCTCACCGGCCGGGTGGGTCGTCGTCGGGGCGGACCTGGACCCAGTGCAGCGTGTCGGCCTCCGGCCACCAGCCCACGGGGTCCGGCCGGGGGCGGGCGCCGTCTTCGGCCCACCAGCGCGGGGGTGGCTCGTCGCCCATGCCCCGACGTTAGGAGCGGCGGCGCGAGAGCGCACCGGTCGAGGGCGGCCAACGTCCGCTTCCGGCCGCGCGGACAGTGGCCGGAAGCGGACACTGGCCGAACCCGCCCCTGCCGCCGCGCGGTGCCCCGGCTCTAGGTTGGCGGGGGAAGATCACTTCGAGGGAGGACGAACCATGCGCAAGCGAGCCTGGGCCGCTCTGGCCGCGGCCCTCGTCGGAGCGGCGTCGTTCGGCGCGCTGACGGCGCCGCCGGCTTCGGCGGCCACCGGTGGTGGCCCGGTCGGTAAGCCGAGGCCGGTCTGCGTGTGGATCTGGACCGAGGGGCCGCCGGAGTGCCGGAAGCTGCAGTAGCGGCCGGGGGCACACGCCGCCAGGGGGCCGCCCGGGCGTCAGCCCAGCCAGCCCAGCCGGGTCGCCGCGAAGACCGCCGCCACCCGGTTGTCCGCCTGCAGCGCCTCCAGCAGCCCCTGCACGTGGCGGCGGACCGTCCGCTCGCTCACGTCCAGGTGCCGGGCGATCGCGCCGTCCGTCATGCCCGTGGCCAGCAGGTCCAGGACCTTCGCCTGGGTCGGCGTCAGGCCGTGGCGCGGCTGCGACGCCGGTCCGTGTACCGCCACCGCCTGGCTCCAGACCAGCTCGAACAGCATCCGCAACGACGCCACGATCGTCGGGCTGCGGACGAACAGCGCGCCCTCCATCCCGCTCGGGTCGAGCGGGACCAGCGCCGAATGGCGGTCGGCGATCACCATCTTCATCGGCAGCTCCGGCGCCACCCGCATGGTCCAGCCGGCCGCCACGCTCGCGTCGACGATCTCCTTCGCGCCCTCGAACTCCAGCGCCGCGCGCTCGTACACGTTGCGCAACGCGACCCCGCGCTCGGTCACCGCGTCGGGCAGCCGCATCACCGTGCTCGCGTCCGGCTTGCGCTTGAAGTGGCGCGTCGTGAACGTCAGGAACTCCTCGCGCGCGGACAGGCACAGCTCCAGCGACAGCGAGCCGATGCGCCGCGGGTCGGTCAGCACCTCGACGGCCGCGTCGCCGCCCGTGCCGTTCGCCGCCCGGTACACCGCCTGCAGCACGTCGAGCTGCTGGCGCGCGGCGACGATTTGCCGCTGCTGCTCCAGCAGCTGCTGCTGCGCGCCGAGGATGGCGTGGTCGACCGCGCGCACCGGCTCCATCGGCGCGATCACCGGGTCGTCGCGGTAGTCGCGGCGCACGAACCCGCGGTCGAACAGCTCCCGCATCTCCGGGCTCTCGGCGCGCGGGTCGTCCAGCGGTAGCGGCCCGGTGCGCACCATCGCGTCGTACAGCGCGCCCGCGCCGGGTGTCAGCAGCCCCTCGAGCATCCGTGTCCCCTTCCGGCAGCGCGGGCGGGCCCGGCCGGATCCGGACATGACCGCTCTGCCGCCTACCCCACGCGCCGGACGGGGGAAAGGATTAGGCCGCTCGCGAAATCGGGGCCGGACCCGTCGTGGGGGTGGGTCCGGCCCCGCGCGGGCTCACGAACTCGCGTCGAGGGCGAGCAGGCACGCCTCGAGCTCCTGGCGCCGCGCTCCTTCCGGATTCGTCCGGTAGCGGTCGAGCGCGTCGTGGAGCACGCGGTGCGCGTCCGCCTGCCGGCCGACAGCGCGGTAGCAGTCGCCGAGCGAGACGAGGAAGAACGTCGCGTGCCGGACGTTCCCGATGGTCCGCAGCACCTCGACGGCCCGCTCGAAGTGCTCGATGGCCGCCGTCCAAGCCCCGTCCCGGAGCGCGACGTACCCCAGGTTGCCGACGGCGTGCGCTTCACCGTCGAGGTCGCGGTACTTCCGGGCCGCCGTGACGGCGCGGTCCAGCCACTGCCGGGCCTCGGGCCGGTCGCCGGACTGGAGGTGGCAGAACCCGATCAGGTCGAGGACCTTGACGTAGAAGCGCGGGTCGTCGTCCGGCTCGATGAGCGCGAGCGCGCGTTCGACGTGCGCTCGTTCGGCGTGGTAGTCGCCGGAGTGGTACTCCTCGGCGCCGGCCAGCACGTAGTGCAGGTACGCCTGGTGCAGCCGGTCGCCGGCCCGTTCGGCCAGCGCCAGCGCCCGGGGCACGCTTTCGAGCGCGACTTCGGCGCGGCCGGCGAAGATGCTGGCGGAGGCGAAGATCCGGTGCGCGGCCAGCTGCGCGGACACGTCCCCGAGCCGCTCCGCGGCGGTGAGCGCGTGCCGGGCCGCGGCCTCCCGCTCGGGCAGCAGGCCCTGGCGGGACCGGTACTCGTTCATCAGCCAGGCCAGCTGCCAGACCTGCGTGTGCCAGGCGCGCTCGACCGCCAGCTCGGTCACGGCGGTCAGGCACGCGTGCTCGGCGGTGAACCACCGCAGCGCCTCGTCCCGGTCGGCGAACCGCAGGGCCTCGGCCCCGGGCAGGGGCGACCCGAGCTGGATGGGCGGCCCGATCGGCTCGAGCGCGACGTGCCCCTGCCAGCACGTCTGGAGGTAGAAGTCGGTCGCGCGCCGCAGCGCGTCGTCGCGAACGCTTTCCGGCAGCGTCCGCACCGCCTCTTCGGTCGCGTAGAGCCGGACCAGGTCGTGCATCCGGTAGCGGCCGCTCGCGCCCCGCGTCAGGAGGTGCGCGTTCTCCAGCGTGCGCAGCACCGTGCGCGTCGCGGCGGCCGGGAGCCCGGCCAGCGCCGCCGCGGCGGGCAGGCCGACGTCCGGGCCGGGGGCCAGGGCCAGGAGGCCGAACACCGTCGCCGCGCGGGGTTCCAGCTGGCGCGTGGACCACGAGAAGACCGTGCGCAGGCTCAGGCCGGCTTCGCCGGTGTCGAGGCCGTCGAGCCGGGCGCCGTGGTCCGCCAGCTCCTCGGCCAGCAGCCGGAGCGGTTGCTCGGGGGCGGTGGCCGCGCGGGCCGCGACGATCCCCAGCGCCAGCGGCAGCCCGGAGCAGAGCCGGACCAGCTCGTCGACGGTCCCCGCTTCGGCGTCGAGCCGATCCCGGCCGACGTGCCGGGCGAGCAGCTCCCGGGCCTCCGGCGCGGACAGCACGTCCAAGGACACCGGCCGCGCGCCGTGCGTCGCGACGAGCGCGCCGAGCCGGTGCCGGCTGGTCACGACCACCCGGCAGGTCGGGCTGCCGGGCAGCAGGGGGACGACCTGCTCGGTGCCGGCCGCGTTGTCGAGCACGACCAGCACGCGCTTGCCGGCGAGCAGGCTGCGGTAGAGCGCGAGCTGCGCGTCCGGGTCTGGAGGCACGGCCGCGCCGCCGACGCCGAGCGCGTGCAGGAACCCGCGCACCGCCACTGAAACCGGCATCGGCTCGGCGACCGGGTCGAAGCCGCGCAGGTTCACGTACAGCTGCCCGTCGGGGAACTCGTCGAGCCGGCCGGCCGCCCAGTGCAGCGCCAGCCAGGTCTTCCCGATCCCGCCGGCGCCGCCGATGGCCGAGATCACCACCGGGCCCGCCGGCTCGCCGGCGCGGTCGAGCGCCGCCAGCAGCTCCGCCCGGCCCACGAACGACGACGGCGCCGCCGGGAGCTGGTGCGGCACCGGGCCGGCCGAGACCGGGTCCGGACGCGGGTCGCCGCGCAGGATCCGCTCGTGCACCCGCCGCAGCGGCGCACCCGGATCGGTGCCGAGCTCCTCGGCGAGCAGGCGGCGCAGCCGGTCGTACTCGCGCAGCGCGTCACCCTGGCGGCCGGCCCGGTGGAGCGCGAGCATCACCTGCCCGCGCAGCCGCTCGTCGAGCGGGTGCGCCTCGGCCAGGGCGGTCAGCTCCGGGATCAGCCCGCCCGGCCGGTCACCGCGGAGCCGGACGTCGAACAGGTCGAGCCGCGCACCGAAGCGCCGGCTCTCCAGCGTCTCGCGCAAGCCGGCGAACCACGGCGTGTCGAGACCGGCGAACGGCTCGCCCGTCCACAGGTCCAGGGCCCGCGTCAGCAGCCGGGCCTTCTCGTCGTCTTCGCCGGCGGCCCCGGCCCCGGCCTTGGCCTCGGCCTCGCCGAGCAGGCGCAGGAACACGTGCAGGTCGACGGTGCCGGGGTCCGCCGTCAGGAGGTAGCCGCCCGAGCGCTGCGCGACCGTGGCCTCGCCGAGGGCCGTCCGCAGCCGGGAAACGTAGCTGTACAGGGCGTTGCGCGGGTTGACCGGCAGCCGGTCGCCCCAGATCCGCTCGGCGAGGACGTCCGCGGGGACGACCTTGTTCAGGTCCGCCAGCAGCGCGGTGAGCAGTCCCCGCAGCCGCGGGCGCCGGATCTCCACCGGGCGGCCGTCGACGCGGACGTCGAGCTCGCCCAGCAGCCTGAAACGCACCGGCGCCGCCCTCCTCCGCGCTGTGCCCGTCCGGCCGCCCACTGTAATCGAAGCCCGGAAAGGATCGGGCAAGCTTCGCGCAAGGCCCGTCCGGCACCGTGGACCTCGTCGCCGTCGCCGGCGCGAACCGTCGAGGGGGCGGTTCGGGCCGACGTCCGGCCGCGTGACCGGATCGTCTTCCCTGCGGGCCGCGCCCTCCGGCGGCCTCGGCGATCCGGTGGTGACGGGCGCCCGGTGAACCCCGACCGCCGGGCGGCCGTCACCTCACCAGCGGCGGGACGGGTCGATCACGTGGACGGCCGCTTCCTCCGCCGAAGCCGCGCCGCCGTCGATGCCCGCGTCGGACGCGTACAGCTCTTCGTCGGTGTCCGAGCCGAAGCCTTCGTCCGTCGCCACCAGGCGGCCCGCGCGGACGTCGCCGACCTCGTCGTCGATCAGCTCGCCGTCGGAGTCTTCGCTGTCACCGATGCCATCGCCTACTTCGTCCGCGAGGTCCGGTTCTTCGCGGGCCAGCCGGCCTTCCCAGCTCTCGCCCTCGGCGGTCTCACGCGCGGTGGTGCCGAATTCTTCGGTGCCCCGCGGGCGTTCCGGCGGTGAATAACCCTCCGCCAGCTCGTCGCGGTCGTCCAAAGTGTCTTCGGGGTCCAGGATGCCTTCGTCGGCGTGGTCTTCGATGTCGTCGTCCATGCGTCCATCCTCGCGCAACTCCTTGGCCCCGCGCGGCTCGGGTGATATCACCGTGCAGCACACCGCACGGGCGGTGTTCCGCTGAAAGGTGATCCCCATGCCGATGAGACGCAGGGTGCTGGCCGCGGGGCTGGCCGGGGTGTTCGGTGCCGCGGTGTCCGGGCGGACGGCCCAGGCCGCCCCGTCCGCCACGCCGCCGGTGCGGCTGGACCAGCTGAAGCTGGTCAACCTCTCGCACGTCAACGACCCCGCCACGACCAACGTGTTCCCCGGCGACCCGGCCTTCACGCTGGAAACCATCGCCACGATCCCCGACGACGGCTACTACCTCCAGTTCGTCCGCGAGGGCGAGCACACGGGCACGCACTGGGGCGCGCCCGGCCACTTCACCACGGGCCAGCCGCTGGCCGACGACATGGATCCGGCCGATCTATTCCGGCCCGCCGTCAAGATCGACATGAGAGCGAAGGCCGCGGCCGACCCCGACTACGGCGTCACGATCGACGACCTCAAGACGTGGGAGAAGCGCCACGGCCGGATCCCCGACGAGTCCGTCGTCGTGCTCTGGACCGGCTGGGACGCCAAGTGGGGCACCCCGGCCTACCCGAACACCGGCGCGGACGGCGTGCTGCACCAGCCGGGGTTCTCGATCCCGGCGGTCAAGTGGCTGATCGACACCGGCCGGCTCGGGCGTCGCGGCGGGACGGGCACCGACACGTTCAGCCCGGACGTCGGCACCGACGAGACGTACACGGTGTCGAAGCTCGTGTACCAGCGGCACCGGATCAGCCTGGAGATCCTGGCGAACCTGAAGGCCCTCCCGACGACGGGAGCGTGGGTCCTGGCCGGCGGCCCGATCAACCGGAACGGCGCCGGCTCGACAGCGACGATCTTCGGCGTCCTCCCACCCGGAGTGCGCGCGGACTGAGCGGTCCCCGGCTCAAGCGCCCCAATGTGGCCTTCGGTGCGTCAGACGCACCGAAGGCCACATTGGGTGCGTCAGACGCAACCAAGGCCACATTGGGGCGCTGCTAGCCGGCCGGGATCGCCGAGAGGCGGAGGGCCGAGAGCGATGCGGGGCGGCCGTACAGGTAGCCCTGCGCCGTCGTGCACCCGGCCGCGGTGACCAGCGAGGCCTGCTCCGCCGTTTCGATTCCCTCGGCGACCACGTCCAGTGAAAGATCCGCGCACAGCCCGACCAGCGATCGGCACAGCGCCGCGTCGCGCTCCGGCTGGACCCCGGTCGTCAACGCCCGGTCCAGCTTGATCAGGTCGACCGGCAGCGCGTGCAGCACCGTCAAGGAGCTGTACCCCGCGCCGAAGTCGTCCAGCGCCACCCGCACGCCCAGCTCCTGCAACCGCCGGATCGCCGCCGCCCCGGCCGCCAGGTCCGGGACCGGCACCGTCTCGGTGATCTCGACGACGAGCCGGGACGCCGGCAGCCGGTAGCGGGCCAGCGCGGAACCGACGCTCCGCTCCAGCTCGGCCGCGCCGAGGCGGCTCGCGCACACGTTCACGTGCACCGTCAGGTCCAGCCCGGCCGCGGTGATCTCGCGGCAGGCCAGGTCCAGCACCAGCGCGTCCAGCTCGGCCCCCAGCCCGGCGCCCTCGGCCGCGCGGACGAACGTCTCCGGCGACACCACCGTCCCGTCGCGCGTGCTCCAGCGGGCCAGCGCCTCGACCGCCACCGGGGTCTCGTCGGCCAGCCGGACGATCGGCTGGAACACCAGGCCGAAGCCCTCCGGGATGCCGCCCGCGGCGCGGCGCAACGCGGCCGGGAAGTCCGGCGGGCCGTCCTGGGACGGGCGGTAGACCACGGTCGTGTCCTTGCCCAGCCGCTTGCCCGCGTACATCGACGTGTCCGCGCGGCCGAGCAGCTCGTCCGACGTCACCTGCGGCTCGGCCGGGTCCGGCACCACCAGGCCCATGCTCGCGCGGACCGGGACGAGCGTGCCGTGCACCGCGAACGGCCGCCGCAGCGCGCCCTGGATCCGGTCGGCGACCGCCTGCGGCGCGTCCAGCTCGCCTTCCAGCAGGATCGCGAACTCGTCGCCGCCCAGGCGCGCGACCGTGTCGCCCGCGCGCACGCAGCTCAGCAGCCGCTGGGCGACGGCGTGCAGCAGGACGTCGCCGCCCGCGTGCCCGAACCGGTCGTTGACCTCCTTGAAGTCGTCGAGGTCGACGAAGATCAGCACAAGGGCCCGGTCGACGGCCGCACCAGCCTCCACGGCCCGGTCCAGCCGGTCGGCGAACAGAGCGCGGTTCGCGAGGCCGGTCAGCGGGTCGTGGTAGGCCTGGTGGGTCAGCTGCTGCTGTCCGTCGTAGACCCGCCGCAGCAGCAACCGGTTGTCCAGCAAGGAAAGCAGTTGCCGCGCGAGCACGAGGAACACCACCAGCACGCCGACGACCACCTCGACGCCGTCCGGTCCGGCGCCGGCCAGCAGCTGCCCGGTGATCAGCAGCGCGACGGCGGTGACCGGGACGTACGGCAGCGCCAGCTGCCACCAGTCCACCCCGCCCACCGGGCCCGCGTCGTCGTGCCGCCGCTGCCCCGGCGTCACCAGCAGGGCGAAGGCGATGAACAGCGGCCCGAGCACGAACCCACCGTCCGACCACGGCTTCATGCTCTCCGCGCCGATGCTGACCAGGTAGGCGAACACGCTGTCGGACGCGGCGAGCGCGACGATCCCGACGGCGGCCAGCAGCAGGTTCTTGCGGTAGGGCCGGTCCACCCGGTCGAACACGACCAGCAGCACCGCGACGACCACGATCACGAGGTCCGACAGCGGGTAGGAGATGGCGACGGCCCAGGTCAGCTTGTCCGGCGCGGTGGCCCGGACCAGCTGCCCGAGTGCGGCGGTCCAGGTGAGGATGAACAGCGAGCCGGTGACGATCAGGCCGTCGAGCACCACCGCGACGCCGAAGTGCGCCGTCCACTGGGCGGGCTGGAAGCGTTCGCGGTCCGGCCGGATCCGCGCCCGCGCCAGCACGAACAGGGCGGCGAGCGCGAACACCGGGAAACTGAGGTAGCCGACGTCGGCCAGCGACGGCGACGGCAGCCCGCGCCCGTCGATCAGCTGGTACCACGACCAGACGCACTGGCCGAGCGACCAGCCGGCCATGCCGAGCGCGACGAGCACCCGCCACCAGCGCTGGTGCCCGCGGACCCGGCGCGCGACCAGGACGCCGCAGACGACCGCCGCGACCCCGGCGCTCAGCTGCATGGCGTCGTCGATCCACAGGGCGAAGGTGTCGCCCCAGAACGCGAAGCCGTTCACCACGACCAGGGCCACCGTCACGACGACGAGCAGGACCGCCACCGGGTACCGCCGCACTGTCATGGCACCTCACGTGGCTCACCCGCCGGTCGGACCGGCAAACACTACACCGCGCGCGCGGCGGTACCGGTTCACCGCACCGGTGGCCGCTACCCCCATCAGGCGATGTCACGGCGGTGCAGCAGCCAGCCGCCGAGCACGGCGAACGCGATCAGGTAGGCCGCCAGCACGGCGGTGGCCTGCGTGGATCCGACGATCGGGTCGACGCCCGGCGCGCTCGCCCCGAACGCGGCCGCGAGCGCGCCCGCGTTCGGCCCGGGCAGCGCCTTCTGCAGCTGCGCGACCCAGTCCAGCAGCGGCGCGGCGATCGACGCGAGGAGGTTCTGCACGGCGAGCAGCCACACCAGGCCGAGCCCGATCGGCAGCGCGACCGAGCGCAGGCCGATCGCGAGGAGCACGCCGAGCGCGCCCCACATCGTCGCGACGAGCCAGCCGGCACCGAGGCCCGCCACGACGTCGGACACCGGCGGCCAGACCGGCGCCCGGTCCTGCAGCGACGCGACGAGGAGGCTCGCGCCGGCGGTCGCCGCGAACAGCGCGAGCACCACGGCCAGCGTCCCGATCGCGACGGTGACCAGCTTCGCCGTGAAGACGGCGACGCGCGACGGGCGCTGCACCAGCACCGTCTTCCACGTGCCGTAGCCGTATTCGCTCCCCGCCACCAGCACGCCGAAGATCAGCGCGAGGGCCCCGACGAAGATCGGCAGCCCGCCCAGCGCGCTGCCGACGAACGCGCCGGGCAGCATCGCGTCCAGCCCGCGCCCGGAGCCCGGGGGACCGGCCGCGCCGCTCAACCCCGCGTACGGGACGGCGTAGCCGAAGGTCAGCGACAGCACGACGGCGACGGCCAGCAGCAGCCAGCTCGCGGGGCGGCGGGCCTGCTTGGTCAGCTCGGCCCGGATGTCACGCAGCATGATCGGTCCCTCCGGTCAAGGCGAGGAAGGTCTGTTCCAGGTCGGGTTCTTGCCAGCGCAGCTCGGTGACGGTCACCCCGGCGCCGACCAGCTCGGCGTTGACCCGCCCGGCCTCGCGCGGGTCGACGTCGAGTTCCAGGGCCTTCCCGTCGACGCGGACGCCGGGGTAGCGCTGCCGCAGGTGGTCGCGCGCGGCGTCGAGCGGCTCGGCGACGACGCGCAGCGCGCCGCCCGCCCGCAGGTCCTCGACGGTGGTTTCGCTGACGAGCCGGCCGTGGTCGAGCACGCCGACGCGGTCGCAGATCTGCTCGACCTCGGCCAGCAGGTGGCTCGACAGCAGGACGGTGCAGCCCTCGGCGGCGAGCTTGCGGAGGGTGACCCGCATGTCGGCCATGCCGGCCGGGTCGAGGCCGTTGGTCGGCTCGTCGAGCACGACCAGCTCGGGCTCCTTCAGCAGCGCCGCGGCCAGGCCGAGCCGCTGCTTCATGCCGAGCGAGTACGTCGAGTACCGGTCCTTGGCGCGGTCGGCGAGGCTGACGACGTCGAGCACGGCGTCGACGCGGGTGCGCCGCACGCCGGCGTGGTCGGCGAGGACCCGCAGGTTGGTCCGGCCGGAAAGGTAGGGGTAGAAGGCCGGGCCTTCGATCAGCGCGCCGACGCGGTCGAGGCCGCCGGGTTCCCCGCCGAAGAGCCGGACGCGGCCCGACGTCGGCCGGATCAGGCCGAGCAGCATCCGCAGCGTCGTCGTCTTGCCGGCGCCGTTCGGGCCGAGGAAGCCGTAGACCTCACCGGCGCGCACCGACAGGTTCAGGTCCTCGACCGCGGCGGCCGGTCCGTAGCGTTTGGTCAGTGCGGTTGTTCGAACGGGCGGAGCGACGGGCTGGGACATCGGATTCCTTCCGGATGCGGCCCCACGGCTTGAAGACCGAGAGGACGCTGGCGAAGAGCAAGAGCGCGGGCGCGACGACGACGGGGTAGAGCAGGCCTCCGGGATTCGTGGTGGCTTCGTCGATCCCGGGCCGCAGCGCGAAGAGGATCAGCAGGGCCATCAGGACGTTGACGGCCAGCTTCACGGCCACCCACCAGTAGCGGACGAGGCCGTACTTGCCGCCGAGGCCGAGCACGACGCCGGTGCCGAGCGTGAGGACGGCGGCGGTCAGCATCGGCCAGACGGCGAAGAGCGGGAGCGCCTTCAGACTGGTCGTGACGACGGCGGGGTCGCTCGAGAGCAGCGCGGTGCAGGCGAGGATGCCGAGCACGGCGTCGATCCCGATCCACAGGCCCGCCGAGACGATGTGCGCCACGAGGTACCACTTCCGGGCCCGGGGCTTGAGCATCACGGTGTCTCCTTTCCGGCTGGCTCCCATGGTGGTGACGCGGGTCGTCGCGGTCGTCCGCCGACGTACGGCACTTGCGGCTACGCCGGAGCGCGTACGCCTGTCACAGATCGCCGCCCGGGCTCGTCATGACCGTGTGAGCGAGAACGACGTGATGACCGAACGGCCGCAGCTGATCGGGATCGCCTACCGGATGCTGGGTTCCTTGAGCGACGCCGAGGACGTCGTCCAGGAGGCGTACGGCCGGTGGTACGCCCTGCCCGAGCGGCAGCGGGACGCGATCGACCGGCCGGGTGCGTGGCTGACGACGGTCGCGAGCCGGATCTGCCTGGACCTGCTGGGCTCGGCGCGGGTCCGCCGGGAGCGCTACACCGGCGAATGGCTCCCGGAGCCGGTGCCGTCGGAGAGCCTCACCGATCCGGCGGAACTGCTGCTGCGCGACGAGTCGATCACCATGGCGTTCCTCGTCGTGTGCGAGTCGATGACGCCGGCCGAGCGGGTCGCCTTCGTCCTGCACGACGTCTTCGCCTACCCGTTCGCGGAGGTGGCTTCGATCCTGGGCCGCTCCTCGGCGGCGTGCCGCCAGCTCGCGACGTCGGCCCGGCGGCGCCTGCGTCCCGCTCCGGTGCCGTCCCGCGCGCGCAGCGCCGACGTCGTCCGGGCGTTCAAGGAAGCCTGGGAGGCCAAGGACATCCCGGGCCTGATCGGGCTGCTGGACCCGTCGGTCGTCGCGGTCGCGGACGGCGGCGGGCTCGCCAGTACGGTGGCGCACCCGGTCGCGGGCGGGGAGCTCGTCGCGCGGTACACGGTGCGGATCACCGAACGGGTGCCGTCGATGACGCTGTCGGAGCGGCTGGTCAACGGCCGGCCCGGGCTGGTGGCCTCGCGCGACGGCGTGGTCGAGACGGTGCTCGCGTTCGACGTGGCCGGCGACGTGATCAGGCGGATCTGGGCGGTGCGGAACCCGGAGAAGCTCCGGCCGTGGCAGGCGGCGGCCCGCTGTCGACCGGCAGGCCGGCACCGGTGACGAACTGGGCGGCGTCGGAAGCGAGGAACACGACGGCCTCGGCCAGGTCGGCGCCCTCGCCGCGCCGGCCGGCGTCGGGGTAGACGCAGTTGACGCGCACGTCGTAGCCGAGTTTCCCGGCCTCCGCCGCGGCCACCCGGGTCAGCCGGTCGACCGCGGACTTCGACGCGGAATACGCGGCGGTGCCGGGGACGGCGGTGGTCGCGGCGACCGACGCGATGTTGACGACCGCGCCACCCTTCCCGGCCGCGCCGCCCGGGCGCATCGCGCGGAAGGCGTGCTTGATGCCGAGCGCGGTGCCGAGGACGTTGACGTCGAGCAGCCGCCGCAGGTCGGCCGGGTCCAGGTCGGCGATCAGGCCGGGAAGCTCGACGTCGGCGTCGTTGACCACGATGTCCAGGCCATCCAGCCGAGCGATCGTTTCGGTGATGGCCCGCTCCCAGCTCGCGTCGTCGGTGACGTCGAGCCGGACGAACGCGGCGCCGATCTCGCGGCCGAGGTCCTCCCGGGTGCCGGCGACCACCACGGCAGCCCCGGCGGCGGCCAGCGCCGCGGCGAGCTCGGGGCGGTCGCCGGTGACCAGGGCCGCGCGCCCGGACAGGTCGTGCCGCATCGACATCTCCTCCTCGAGCCGGGTCGGCGCTCAGCATCGCCAAGGTCTGGACGGTCGTCAAGAGTCCCTTGGACGCTTGTCAAGGAAAAGCTGGTCAAGTGCTCGATAGACTGAACCCGGCAACCATGAAGTGACGGACGGTGCACGTGACAGAGGCGAAAGAGCGGGCCCGGGACCGGATCTCGCGCCGCCGGGTCGACAAGTTCGCCGACCGGCGCGCCCAGCTCGCCGCGTCGGCGCTGCGGACGCTGGCCGAGCTCGGCTACGCGCGCACCAGCCTGCGCGAGATCGCGCAGAACTCGGAGTTCTCGCACGGCGTGCTGCACTACTACTTCGCCGACAAGGTCGACCTGCTCACCCACTGCGTGCGGCAGTTCGAGGAAGTGTGCGTCACCCGGTACGACGAAATCGTCGCCCGCGCGCGGACGGCGGCGGAGCTGGAACGCGACTTCGCGGCGGCGATGGCCGCGACGCTGCGCGCGGACGCCAAGCTGCACCGCCTCTGGTACGACCTGCGCAACCAGAGCTTGTTCGAGGACTCCTTCCGCGCCGACGTGCTCGAGATCGACCGGCGCCGCGAAGAGATGATCCACCACGTCGTCGCCCGCTACGCCGAGCTGGCCGCCGCGTCGGTCACCGTGCCCCAAGCCGTCGCGTACGCGCTGCTCGACGGCCTCTTCCAGCAGGCCCTGCTCCGGCACCTGGCCGGCGACGAGGCGGCCGCCGCCGAGCTCGAACGAGCCGTCCCGGTCGTCCTGGCGCGCGTCGCGGTGGTCTAGGGGCCCAGGCGTTCGTGCGGGGTCAGCGGGGCCGGCACGACGAACGCGATCACCGTGGCGACCACCCCGACGAACAGCGACAGGTGCGCCGCGGCCGGCACGGCGCTGATCAGGAACAGCCGCAGCGACCCCGAGATCAGCAGGCGCCACACCTTCGGGTTCATGATCGACAAGTACCCCCGCGCGGCCGTGGCCACGCCATGATCACCCGCCGGAGTGGCGGCCGGCATTTCGACGCGTTCGACACGGTGGGTGCGACCGCGTCGTCCGCCGGCGGCTTTTCGCTGCGGAATCGGTGCGACCCGCGGAATACGGCCGCCGGGAAGGGTTTTCCCGTTTCGCGTGGCAGCGGGTCCGGAAACCGCGGGATAACGATCCGTTTACCGCCTCATGATCGACTGGACATCGGCGTCCGCGCTGACGAATATTGATGCCCGTGCGGGAACGGCGAGGGAGGAACGGTGGGCCTCAGTGCGGCGGACGTGGTCGGCGAGCTGAAGGTCTTGCGCAAAGGGAGGGGAATTTTCACCACACCGCTCGCGGATCGCGTCGGACCCGCTTTGCGCGCCACATGTGGCATTTTGGAAGATGACGACTCCGTGGAGATGCGGCGTAAACTCACCGACCGATTGCGGCCTCTGGTCGAGTCGTTGCCGGACGACCTGAAGATCGCGCTTCGGGCCGCTTTCGCACTCGACGAGCGGGCGCGGAAGCCGTTCTACCAGGAACGGGTGCACTGGGCGGCGATCACGCTCGACCGCGACGACCGGACGGTGCGGCGGCGGATCGACGAAGGAATCGAGCAGGTCGCGGCAATGGCCGTGGCGGCCGGTGCGCCGGATCTGCGGCCGGGCTATCCGAGCCGCAGTTGGCACACCGAAGAACTGCGCGTGACACTCGCACTCGACCAGCCGGTGGCCGAGGCGTTCGAATTCCGCCGGGTGGTCGCCGACGCGGACGAAATCGCCGAGCTCGACCTGGCACTGACGCTCACCGCGGCCGGCGAATCCGGTCATTCGGTGCGTGCGTCGGATCTCGTCGTCGACGTGTTCCACGGCGGTGTGCTCACCGGCCGGGCGATGGAGTCGAGCGACCGGGTCGGGCTGGCCTTGCGGTTACCGGGGCCGCTGCGACGCGGTGAGCGGCACGACGTCGGACTGCGATTCCGGGCGAACATGCGGGAACCGCATTACATCTGCGTGCCGCGGCACCCGTGTGATCTGTTCGACCTGCACGTCCGGTTCGGCGACCGGGTGCCGGACCGGATCGTGCGGCTGGAGAAGGCGTTCCAGAACGACACGCGCTCGCCGCGTGGCGCGGTGCTCGAGACCGACGACGCGGGTGAGGTGCACGTCCGGTTCCGCCACCTCGCGCCCGGCTTCGCGTACGGGATCCGCTGGCAGCCGGCCGGCGCCGGCTGAGGGTCAGGGCCAGACCAGCCGCTCGAGGGCGTGGAGCGCGGACACGAACGGCTCGGGCAGCCGCACGACCTGCTTGGCGGCCCGCGCTTTGGCGGCCAGTGCCGGGCTGACGCCGGTTTCGGCGTCGCGGGCGGCGTCGTCGACGAGCTTCGTGGCTTCGCCGAGCGGGCCGCGGCCTCCGAGGGCGAGCGCGAGCCCGAGGTCGAGGCGGGTTTCGACCGTTTCCGGGTGGGTCCGGCCCAGGAGGCGGACCTGCGGTTTCCGGAGGGGCTCGAGCAGGTCGGCCTGGCGGTCGAACTCACGGAGCCGGGCGTGCGCGAGGCCCATGGCGTGCCGGATCCGGTGGTGCAGCCGGTGGTCGTCGCCGAGCACCCGGCGGACGACCTGGTCGGTCTCGGCCAGTTTCTCCAGCGCCTGCCGGGGCCGGTCCAGCAGCGTCCGGGCGAGGTGGACCGACGCGGTCAGCGTGAGCGGGCTTTCGGTGCCGTGGTGGCCGGCGTAGGTCCGCTCGAGGTCGGCCGGGTCGTGGTCGACGAGGGCGGCGTCGGCTCGGATCAGGTCGGCGTCGGGGCAGTCCGCGATCCCGGCGGCGACGTCTCGCGCCTGCCCCCGCTGCCCGGCCTGGAAGAGGTCGCGGGCGTACTCGAGGTGCAGCGCGTCGCGGAGCGGGCCGGGGTCGGCGAGCGCGGGTTCGAGGAGGGCGATGGCCTCCTGCGGGCGGCCGCGCAGCCGGCGGGCTTGCGCGGCGCGGTGGCGTTCTTCGCCGGTGCTGGGGTGGTGGGCGTGCCAGAAGACCCGGTCGGCTTCGGCGTACTCGCCTTGGGCGTCGAGGGCCCGGGCGGCGACGAGCGCGGCTCCGGGAGCGTCGGCGGCGAGGGCGAGGGCTTGCCGCGCGTGGCCGAGGGCTTCGGCATCGAGCCCGCAGGCGAGTTCGACCCGGGCGGCGGCGGTGAAGTCCGGGGAGGCGGCTTCGCCGGTCGCGAGGATGGCGGCGTGGATTTCCCCGGCGGTGGCGGGATCTCCGTGGGCTTCGTGCGCGGCCGCGACGGGACGCAGGAGGGCGACCCGGTGCCCGGGGCTGTGGTCGGCGAGCACGCGGGCGTGCTGGAGCAGGAGGTGCCGGCCGGCGCCACCGTCGGCCAGGCCCCTCAGGACGGCCTCCGCCGCCTGCTCCGGCGCCGGCTGCCCGAACTCGCCGCAGGCCACCTCCACCGCCAGGGCCTGGAGCCGCAGGTTCTCGCCCGCCCACGTCGCGAATCCCTGCGCGACCAGCTCCGCCGCCCCGGCCGAAGCACGTTCCAGCACGCCCGGCGGGATCGGCGCCGGTGCCAGCACGCCGCCCAGCCGCGCCAGCTCGCGCGCCGGCCGGCCGAGCCGGAGGAGGACCTCGCGGATCGCGTGCGGTGCCGTGTCCGGCAGGGCCGCCGGCGAGGTGCCCGGCTGTTCCCGCAAGGTGAACGCCGTCGCGCGCAAGGTCATCGGATGGCCGCCGCAGCGGGCGACGAAGCCGGCGTCCGGCGTCCCGAGCAACCGCTGTCCCTCGACGAGCGGAAGCCCCGGCAGGTCCAGCGTCGCCCCGTTCCAGCGAGCGGACCTGCTGGTCAGGAGCGTGCGCACCGGCAGCAGCGCGACCCGGCCGAGGACGGCCGGGGGCAGCCCGGCCGGGACGTCGTCGACCAGCACCAGCACCGGCTCGCCCGCCGCCTCGATCCCGGCGGCCAGCCGCGCGCGCAACCGGTCGAAGCCGAGCCCGGACGTGCCCGCCGCCGTCGCCAGGGCGAGGTGGAACTGGGGGAGGAAGTCGTCCGGGTCGAGGTGGCCGAACGGTCCCGTCCGCAGCACCCGGCCCCCGGACTGGCCGGCGAGACACGCGTACTGCTCGGCCAGCGTCGTCTTGCCGATGCCCGCCGGCCCGCGGACCAATACCGCCCGGCGAGCGACGAGTTCCCGGTGGACGGTCGCCACCAGGGAAAGGCCCGGACCCACGGTGACGGCGGCCCGGACCCGCCGCACGAGATCGGCGAGCGATTCCCCCGGGAGCAATGCCAGTGCGCGGCCCGTGCCCAGCTCCGGGGGAAAGTCGGCGAGCAGCACGCGCGATGCCGCGACCTGGTCGAAATCGTCGAAGGGATTGCCCCGGAAAACACGCAGACCACCGGTCCGCAGCGCTTTCTCCACCTGGCCGGCCACGGCCGAACTCAGGAACACGTCGAACCGGTCGGCGGGGGCCCCGGTGGCGTTCAATGGGTGATCATGGCTTCGGTTCCTGACGGTCGGGTCGGGTCACGCGCCAAGGATCGGAACGGAGCGCGGATTCGCTACCGGACACTCCGAAACGGCAGCATCTGTCCACTATTTGACCCGCCCGCCGGGGGTGACCGCCGGGTAACACCACTGGACCGTTTTAAAGTAACGGACAATATCTGGACAAGAACCACACCACTGCAACGTTGCTGGTCAGCGGCTCGATTACTCCGGTTGTCGGACCGGGAATCGTGGAAGCGAACGGAGAATCGTCCCAGGACCAGTGTGGTCCATTGTGGGCGACGGGTTACCCGATATGGCGGTCCGGTGGACGAGCGAGGAGGGAAACCCGTGGACACCATGCTGGCGGAGACGGCGGTCGAAGGCTACGTCGTGCTCGAGGAGCTGCCGCGGCCGGACGGCAAGCTGACGAAGGAGCAGCTCGACCCGTTCGTGGCCGCGGCGCGCACCGGCGACCCGGACGCGATCCAGGCGCTGCTGCGGCTCATCAAGCCGACGGTCACGCGCTACTGCCGGGCCCGGATCGGCGGGCGCGACCTTTCGTACCTGTCGGCCGACGACGTCGCGCAGGAAGTCTGCCTGGCGGTGCTGAAGGTGCTGCCCGGCTACCAGGACCGCGGCGGCTCGTTCCTGTACCTGGTGCGCGCGATCGCGGCGAACAAGGTCGCCGACGCGTTCCGGTCGGTCGCGAGGGACCGGTCGAAGCCGGTGCCGGAGCTGCCGGACCGGCCCCTGGGCGGCAACGAGCCGGAGAGCCACGTGCTGGACATGGACCTCGGCGCCCGGCTGGGCCGGCTGATGGCGTCGCTGCCGCCGCTGCACCAGGAGATCCTGTCGCTGCGGATCGTCGTCGGCCTGTCGGCGAACGAGACGGCGGAGGCGCTGGGCATTTCGGCGGGCAACGTCCGCATCACCCAGTACCGCGCGCTGACGAAGCTGCGCGCCATGATCCCCGAGGGCGGGCTCTGAGCGTCACTCCAGCCATTCGGTGATGAAGTGGTCGCTCTCGTGGATGTGCACGGCTTCGTAGCCGCCGGGGCCGAGCACGGCGAACTTGTGCGGCGTACCGGCCGGGACGACCAGCACGTCCCCGGCCCCGCCGTCGCGCTCCTCGTCGCCGATCGTGAACCGGGCCCGTCCCCGGAGGATGACGAACGTCTCGGCGTAAGGGTGCCGGTGCAGGCGTGGCCCGGAGCCGACGACGTCGGTGCTTTCGCGGATGACGGAGATCCCGGACCCGACGTCGCGTCCTTCGAAGTTCTCGCTGTCGCTCACCGGGCCAGCGTAGCGCCGGAAATCAGCCGCCGACGACTTTCCGCAGCTGGCTGAGCGCCCGGTGCTGGGCGACCCGGACCGCGCCCGGCGTCGAGCCGACCACCTCCGCCGTCTCCTCGGCCGACAGGCCCACCGCCACTCGCAGGACCACGATCTCCCGCTGCTTCGCCGGCAGCACCCGCAGCAGCTTCGCCATCCGCTCGCCCAGTTCCCGGCGCAGCGCGTGGTGCTCCGGGTCCAGCGACGCGTCGACCTCGTCGGGCAGTTCGGCCACCGGCTCGTCCCACTGGCGCGCCGCCGCTTTGCGCGCGGCCTCCACCTTGTGGCGGGCGATGCCGCACACGAAGTTCGGGAACGGCCGCTCCGGCGGACGGCCGGGCAGCGCCTTGAGCACCGCGATGCAGACGTCCTGCGCGACGTCGTCGGCCGATTCCGCGCCGAGGCGGGCGCGGCAGTACCGGAGCACCAGCGGCCGGGCCGCCGCCAGCAAGCGATCCGGGGCTTCTTCTACCGTGGTCATGGGCTCCCCTCCGTCAGAGAGGGGAACTACCCACTTTTCCCCGGCCCGGACCCGGGTCGCCCGGATTCCCCGCTATCTCCGGGAAAGTCGTGCGGACGGCATCGATCCCGAGATCAACGGCTCGGATGACCATCGCACCGGCGTGGCCCGCGGGCCTTCGGCGTGCTCACTCCGGGGCCCTCGGCCGGTCAGGCCTGGGCGGTCGGCCGGACGACGATCTCGTTCACGTCGACGTCGGCCGGCTGGTCGATGGCGAACGCGATGGCCCGCGCGATCGCCGCCGGCGGGATGGCGACGGCGTCCCGCGCGCTGGTCAGCCGCGCTTTCTCGGCCGGGTCCGTGATGCCGTCGACGAAGTCCGTCGCGATCATGCCGGGGGAGACGAGCGAGACGCGCAGGTTCGGCCCGGCTTCCTGGCGCAGGCCTTCGGAAATCGTGCGGACGGCCGTCTTGGTCGCCGCGTACACCGCCATGGCCGGCCCGGTCGTGTACGCCGCGGTCGCCGTGTGCACGAACTGGCCGGACCCCTGCTCGCGGAACACCGGCAGGGCGGCCGCGATCCCGTTGAGCACGCCCTTGACGTTGACGTCGAACATCGCGTGCCAGTCATCGGTGCGCAGGTCGTCGAACCGCGAGAGCGGCGCGATGCCGGCGTTGCCCACCAGGACGTCCAGCCGGCCGTGCGTCTCCCTGGCCAGCCGGACGACGTTCGCGACGTCCTCGGCGTCGCGGACGTCCGTCGGCAGGCTGATCGCGCCGAGCTTCGCGGCGAGCTCGTCCAGGCGGTCCTTGCGCCGCCCGGCCAGGACGACCTTCGCGCCGCGTTCGGCCAGCAGGGTCGCGGTGGCCGCGCCGATCCCGCTGCCGGCGCCGGTGATCACGACCACCTTGTTCTCGATCATGGAACCTCCTCGGGGAAGTGGACATGTGTCCGCTTGCTCTTCCGAAGGTACCGGACAGTTGTCCACTTGGCCAGTGCGCGGGGTGGGGAAACGCGGGGTGCGCATTACCGCTCGGTGGGGATGTGTTGCGAACGACCCATTTCCGGGTGGTGGACGCGGCCGATGACGCATTCCGGTCGTCAGGCGACAGGAATGCGTCATTCACCGCATCGGAGTGGGGCTCGGGTCAGGGCTCCCGCGTGCGGAACGCGTCCAGCACGCGACGCTCCCTTTTGGTCGGTCGGCCCGCGCCGCGGTCGCGCCGGGCGACCGGGATCGCGGTCTCCGGGGGCGGCTTCGGCGTCCGGTCCACGAAGCACGTCGCCGCGTCGGCCGCACCCACGCGTTTCTGGATCACCCGTACCACGTCAAGGATCCTGGTCGTCCCGGCGACCCGGAGGCGGACCTCGTCACCCGGCACCACGGTGGTCGCGGGCTTCGCCGGCTTGTCGTTGACGCGCACGTGACCGCCGCGGCACGCCGCCGCGGCGTCCGGGCGGGTCTTGGTCAGCCGGACCGCCCAAAGCCAGCGGTCCACTCGGGTCGACTCCACAGTCGTCCATCATGGCCCATTCAGCGGAATCCCCGCACAACCCGGGGAGGTTACTCGCGGGTATATGTCGACTTGTCTGCACCACTGAGTTATAACCTGTTCTAATATACCTCAACGGTGAGGACTATCACATGCGTGACGAGCCCGTGTGGAGAACAGCTTCTGGGGCAGTTTCCCGCCGTCTATTCATCGCTGGAACGAGTTCTATCTTGGCGGCCGCGGCAGTGGGGAGCCGGGCGGCCGCCGCAACGGCGTCCGCCACCATCGCCGACGCGGCGCGCGTACCCGCCCTCGTGATCGGCTCGGGCTACGGCGGCCAGGTCACCGCGCTCCGGCTCGCGCAGGCCGGCATCGACGTTCAGCTGATCGAAATGGGCATGGCCTGGGACACGCCCGGCTCGGACGGCAAGATCTTCGCCAACACGACCACCCCCGACCAGCGCTCGTTCTGGTTGCGCACCAGGACGAAGCAGCCGCTGTCCAACTTTCTCGGGTTCCCCATCGACAAGGACATCCCGAAGTACACCGGCATCCTCGACGCCGAGGACTTCAGCGGGATCACCGTGTACCAGGGCCGCGGCGTCGGTGGCGGCTCGCTCGTCAACGGCGGCATGGCCGTCACGCCGAAGCGGGAGAACTTCGGGGCGATCCTCCCGACGGTCAACGCCGACGAGATGTACAACACCTACTACCCGCGCGCCAACTCCGGGCTCGGCGTCGGCCTGATCGACCCGGCCTGGTTCGACACCGCCGAGTGCTACCAGTACGCGCGCGTCGGCCGGAAGCAGGCGCAGCGGTCCGGCTTCCCGTTCGTGTTCGTGCCGGACGTGTACGACTGGAACTACATGAAGCAGGAGCAGGCCAACACCGTGCCGCGCTCGGCGCTGGCCGGGGAAATCCTGTACGGCAACAACTACGGCAAGAAGTCCCTGCAGAAGACCTACCTCCCGCTGATCAAGGCGACCGGCCGCGTGACGATCTCCCCGCTGCACCGGGTCACGTCGGTGACGCCGGCGTCCGGCGGCGGCTACACGGTCGTCATGGACCAGCTGAACACGACGGGCGGGGTGACGGCGACGAAGTCCGTGACGGCGGACAAGGTGTTCTTCGCCGCGGGCAGCGTCGGCACGAGCAAGCTGCTGGTGAAGCTGAAGGCCACCGGCGCGCTGCCCGGCCTCAACGGCGAGGTCGGCAAGGGCTGGGGCGACAACGGGAACGTGATGTGCGGGCGCGCCAACCACCTCTGGGACCCGACCGGCAGCCTCCAGTCGTCCATCCCCTGCGGCGGCATCGACAACTGGGCCGCCGGCGGCGCCTTCGCCGAAGTCGCGCCGCTGCCGACCGGGATCGAGACGTGGGCGTCGTTCTACCTGTCCATCACGAAGAACCCGAACCGCGCCCAGTTCACGTACAACCCGGCGACGCAGAACGTGGACCTCGACTGGCAGACGGCGTGGAAGCAGCCGGGGATCGACATGGCGAAGTCCATCTTCGACAAGATCAACTCGAAGGAGGGGACGATCTACCGCACCGACCTCTTCGGCGTGTACAAGATCTGGGGCGACCACCTGACGTACCACCCGCTCGGCGGCGCGGTGCTCGGCAAGGCGACCGACAACTACGGCCGGCTGGCCGGGTACCAGGGCCTGTACGCGATCGACGGGTCCCTGATCCCGGGCAACACGAGCGTGAACCCGTTCGTGACGATCACGGCGCTGGCCGAACGCAACATCGAAAAGATCATCGCCACGGACTTCTAGAGTCCGCCGCGGCCGGTCGTGAGTGGGAAACAGTGTTCTAACACTGTTTCCCACTCACGACCGGTGGGACGGGAGGACGCAGACCGTGTCGATCCCCAGGACGTGGTTCAGGCGCCCGAAGGCGAGCCACGCGCCGAGGCTCATGCTCAGCTCGACGATCTCCTGCTGCGTGTAGTGCTCGGCCATCCGCTTCCAGAACTCGTCGTCCAGGTTGTGGTGGTCCAGCGTGTACCGCTCGGCGTACTCGGCCGCCAGCCGCGTGCGCTCGTCGAAGAGCTCCGTCGTGCGCCATTCGGTGACCGCGTCCGCGAACTCCGGCTCGACCTTCACGCCGTCGCGCTCGGTGCGCCAATCGAGGCAGAAGATGCACCCGTTGATCTGCGCGATCCGCAGCCGCGCGGCTTCGAACTCCCGCAGTCCCAGCGTGGTGTGCGCGTAGACCGCCAGCGAGAACTGCGAAGCGGCGATCCCGATGCCGGGCACCATTTCGCCCCAGACGTACCCGATCGGGTCCTTGCCCTCGGGGATGTCGATGTTCACAGGCGCCTCCTTCCGAGCTTGCCGGCTGCCGGGCGCAGCGGGACGTCGAGTGCGTCGTAGAGACCGGGTTCCGCCTCGGCCAGCCAGTCGATCGCGCCGACGAGCCGGCCGACGGCGGTGGCGTTCCCGCCCGCGGACCGGTTTTCGCCTTCGTCGCTCGCCTCGACGCTGACTTCGATGCGCGGCCGGCCTTCGATGATCACGCGGTGGGCGCCGTCGCCGCTGGGTGGCGTCGGCCAGTCCGGCGCGCACGACGGGTGGATGCGCGTGACGTGCTCGATGACGATCCGAGGCTCGCCGTCCACGATGCCCTGGACCTCGAACCGCACCGCGCCCTGCGTGCCCTTCTCGAAGTCGCCCATCGTCCGCGTGGAGACGGTTTCCTCGAGCGGACGCCGCTGCAGCGTCTCGCGCAGCTCGTCCACCTCGACGCCGAGGCCGCGCGCGATCAGCCGGACCTGCCCGCCCCACACCATCGACGGGACGCCGGTCATCAGCATCGGCGGGTCGTAGTCCATCGGCTGGCCCATGCCGACCAGGTACCGGACGGAGTCGGGCTGCTCGTAGGTCGAGTAGTCGAAGATCTCCTGGCAGCGGAGGACGTCGACGTCCGTGCCGAGGCCGCTGATCAGCAGCGGCAGCACGTCGTTGCCCCAGCCGGGGTCGACGCCGGAGACGAACAGCGAACCGCCGCCCTCCTTGATCGCCGCCAGCACCGGGTCGCGCAGTTCCGGGGGCGCGTTGCGCTGGTCGTAGAGGGGGTAGAGGGCCGGCGTCACGACAACCGCGCCCGACCCGACGGCGCGGACGATGTCGGCGAGCGCGTCGTCGAACCGGACGTCCCCCGAAGCGGCGTAGACGACTGCTCGCGGACTCGCGGCCAGCACGGCGTCGATGTCGTCGGTGGCCGCGACGCCCAAGTCACCGACCCCCGCCAGCGCGCCCGCGTCCTTGCCGACCTTCGCCGGGTCGTGGACGAGCACCGCCGTGAGCTCCAGCGCCGGATGGGCGTCGACGGCCCGGATTGCCGCACGGCCGACGTTGCCCGTGCCCCACACCACTGTGGCGATCATCGCCCGAGTTTTCGCCGGTTCGTCCGGGCCGGGGAAGCGAATCGTTCCGGCCAGCGGACCGCGCGGACCCGGGTAACATGCAGTGCGTCCGAACGTCGTATCGGAGGCCCGCTGAGATGACCATCGACCCGAAGCCCCGCAGCCGCACGGTGACCGACGGGATCGAGGCCGCGCCCGCGCGCGGCATGCTCCGCGCCGTCGGGATGGGGGACGGCGACTGGCAAAAGCCGATCATCGGCGTCGCCAGTTCGTGGAACGAGATCACGCCGTGCAACCTGTCGCTGGACCGGCTGGCCCAGGCGTCGAAGGAGGGCGTGCACGCGGCCGGTGGCTACCCGCTGCAGTTCGGCACGATCTCGGTGTCCGACGGCATCTCCATGGGCCACGACGGGATGCACTTCTCGCTCGTCTCGCGGGAGGTCATCGCGGACTCCGTCGAGACGGTCATGCAGGCCGAACGCCTCGACGGCTCGGTACTGCTGGCCGGCTGCGACAAGTCCCTGCCGGGCATGCTGATGGCCGCGGCCCGGCTCGACCTGGCGTCGGTGTTCCTCTACGCCGGGACGATCGCCCCCGGCTGGGTGAAGCTCACCGACGGGACCGAGAAGGACGTCACGCTGATCGACGCCTTCGAGGCCGTCGGCGCGTGCCGGGCGGGCCGGCTGAAGACCGACGACCTCGACCGCATCGAACGCGCCATCTGCCCCGGTGAGGGCGCGTGCGGCGGCATGTACACGGCGAACACGATGGCGTCGGCGGCCGAAGCCATGGGGATGAGCATGCCGGGGTCGGCCGCGCCGCCGTCCGCGGACCGCCGCCGCGACCACTACGCGCACCTTTCCGGGGAAGCCGTGGTCGGGCTGCTCGAAAAGGGCATCACCGCGCGGGACATCCTCACGCGGGAAGCGTTCGAGAACGCGATCACCGTCGTCATGGCCCTCGGCGGCTCGACCAACGCCGTGCTGCACCTGCTGGCCATCGCGCACGAGGCGAAGGTTCCGCTGACGCTGGACGACTTCAACCGGGTCGGCGACCGCGTCCCGCACCTGGGCGACCTGAAGCCGTTCGGCAAGTACGTCATGAACGACATCGACCGCCACGGCGGCATCCCGGTGCTGATGAAGGCGCTCCTCGACGAGGGCCTGCTCCACGGCGACGCGCTGACGGTCACCGGCCGCACGGTGGCGGAGAACCTGGCCGAGCTGGCTCCCGAACCCATCGACGGCGAGGTCCTGCGGCGGCTCGACAACCCGCTGCACCCCACCGGCGGCATCACCATCCTGCGCGGCTCGCTCGCGCCCGAGGGCGCCGTCGTGAAGTCCGCGGGCTTCGACACGGCCAACTTCGAAGGCCCGGCGCGCGTGTTCGAGCGTGAGCAGGAGGCGATGGCGGCGTTGAACGAAGGCCGCATCGCGGCCGGGGACGTCGTCGTCATCCGCTACGAGGGCCCGAAGGGCGGGCCCGGCATGCGCGAGATGCTCGCGATCACCGCGGCGATCAAGGGCGCCGGGCTGGGCCGCGACGTGCTGCTGCTGACCGACGGCCGCTTCTCCGGCGGCACCACCGGCCTGTGCATCGGCCACGTCGCACCGGAGGCGGTCGACGGCGGGCCGATCGCGTTCGTCCGCGACGGCGACCGGATCGCCATCGACATCAAGGGCCGCAGCATCGATCTGCTGGTCGACGCGGCCGAGCTGGCTCGCCGTCGCGAAGGCTGGGAGCCGCTGCCGAACAAGTTCCCCGAGGGCGTGCTCGGGAAGTACGCGAAGCTGGTCCGGTCGTCCTCCTACGGTGCCGTCACGAGCTGAGCCCGGCTTTGAGCGCGCGTTTGTCGACCTTCCCGACATCGGTGAGGGGCAGCGCGTCGACGAAGCCCACCTTCGCCGGGACGTAGTGCTCCTGGCCGAACGCTTCCCGAGCGTGCGCTTTCAGGTCGTCTTCGGTCACTTCGCCCGTGGTGACGACGACGGCGTGCAACAGGTCGCCGTGGCCGAACACGGCTGCGCTCCGCACCGCCGGGTGCGTCTCCAGCGCGTGTTCGACGACGGTCGTGGGGACCTTCGTGCCGTGCTCGCCGACCACGACGACGTCGTCGGCGCGGTCGAGGAGGTAGAGGTAACCCTCGTCGTCGAAGCGGCCGAGGTCGCCGGTGCGCAGCCAGCCGGCGCCGACGGGCGGGCCGCCGAGGTAACCGTCCATCATGGACAGTCCGCGGACCTCGACCTCGCCGTCTTCGGTGATCCGCGCTTCCATGCCGGGCACGATCCGGCCGACCGAGCCGAGCCGCTCGGGGCGGCCGATCAGCTCGGCGGCGGAGATGCTCGCGATCATCGGCGCCTCGGTGAGCCCGTAGCCCTGGCCGACGACCGGGCCGAAGACGTCGAGGGCCTGCGCGAGCCGGTGCGGCGGCAGCGGCGCGGCGCCGAGGGAGAGCGAGCGCACGCTGCTGAGGTCGGTGCTCGTCCGGGCTGGGTGGTCGAGCACGGCGGCCAGGCGCGGCGGCGTCAGCGAGAGCGTGTCGATCCGGTGCTCCTGGATCGCGTCGAGGACCGCTCCTGCGTCGAAACCGTCCTGGAGCACGACGGTGTCGCGGCGCAGGAGCGCGCCGAGCACGGTGGCGTTGCCGGTCATGTGCGTCATCGGGGCGACGAGCAAGGTGCGGCCGGGGCCGTCCGGGTCCGGCGTGAAGATGTACGCCATGCCGTCGTAGATGCCGCTGTGGCGGATGAGCTTCGGGGTGCCGGTGGTGCCGCCGGTGGGGAAGAGCAGGCTGACGGTCTCCGGCAGGTCCAGTGGCTCCGGTTCGCCGTCGAGGTCGTCGAGGGTTCTCGTGCCGGCGCCGGGCCAGTCGTGCGGGCGGTCGGTGACGACGGTGGCGCCCCGGGCCGCGGCGAGCCGGTCCTGCTTCGGCGCCGAGGCCGGGACCATGAGCACGGTCGCGCCGCGCAGGAGGGCGGCCAGCTGCACGAGGAGCGTCTCGGGCCGGTTGCGGAGGTCGACGGCGACGGTTCCGGTTTCACCGAGGCCGCTTTCGCCGAGGCCAGTTTCACCGAGGCCGCCGTGCAGCCGGCGCAGGCGGTCGCGGGCCTGGTGGTAGGTCGTGACGCCGTTCTCGTGGTGGAACAGCGGACGATCGCCGCCGTCCTCGAGCGCGGCGAGCACTGTCGTCAGGAAGAAGCTCACCCGGCGACGGTACTCAGTCCTGGTAGGAGAGCTTCGCGAGTTCCTCGTCGAAGTCGAACCAGTCGGACTCCTCCCCGGCGGGGATGACGTCGTAGGTCCGGTCGAGGAAGGCCGCGATCTCCTTCGCGGGCGCTTCGAGCACCGCGGCGCCGTCGGGGGAGTTGAGCTCCACGACGACCAGGGCGGGATCGCCGGCCGGCCCGACGCGCACGTCACCGTCGCCGCAGCGGCCGAGCAGGCCGTCGGCGAGCAGGTCGCGCCCGAAGAGCCACCGGACGGCGCTCGGGCCGGCGTGCAGCACCACGGCGACCGCGTAGGGGTCACGGGTGTCGTACTCCAGCTCGGCCGGCACCGGCCGCGGTGCCGCCCCGAAGGTCCGCAGGGCGAAGTCGAAGCTGGCACTGGTCATGCTGTGCGGGTCGGTCATCGGACCGCCTTTGCTACTCGTCGGTTAAGTTCGTCTTGTTCCAGGGATAACCCACGGTGAGTTCAACGACCAGTGTTCCGAAAAACTTTCACACTCTGGGGTGATCAAGAAGTGTCCGACGTCACCGTCCGCGTGGCCGAACGGGCAGCTTTCTCACCCAGGGTCAGCAGTCATTCTGAAGTGAGTACGAAAGTGTAGTCATTACACTTTCTTTGTTGCTCCAGTTTCAGGTCTGGTGCGAGGCTGGCAGTCGTTGCGCAAGTGAAGCGACTACACCTTTGGAGCGGGTGCGCGGCTGGAGTCACTCCGAATTTGTAACTGGTGAGCGACTGGAGCCATTCCGACTTGGAGCGAGTGCGCGACTGAAGTCACTCCGACCTTGGAATCGGTGCGTAGCTGGAGCCACTGCAACTTTGGAGCCGCTGCGCGCTGGAGCCACTCCAACTTTGGAGCCGCTGCGCGGCTGGAGCCACTCCGAGTTTGGAGCCACTCCGACATCGCAACCGCTACGCGCTCCCGGAGCCCCGGCCGGCTCGTCCCGAGAACCCGACGCCAGGCTTTCGAAACCGCTCCGCCCCCGGATGGGTCCCGGCGCCGGAGTTGCACCGTCCGGGTGGGAACCCTCACGACACACCAGTCCGAGACACCGTCCAGCCGCGAACGCCTCCCGCAACCAGGGTGAGGTGGAGGGTGCCGGCATGGGTGAGCGTGGGCGGCTGAGGCTGCAACCGGACGAGGCGCCGGTGCCCGCGGCGAGCGCCGAGGAACTCTTGCGGCGGGTCGCGGCGGGGGACGAACCGGCGTTCGCGGCGCTGTACGACCTCATCGCCGGGCCGGTGCTCGGGCTGGTCACGCGCGTCCTGCGCAACCACGCCCAGGCCGAGGAAGTGGCGCAGGAGGTGCTGGTGGAGGTGTGGCGCAAGGCCACGAGGTACGTCCCGGAGCGCGGCAGCGCGCTGTCGTGGGTGCTGACGATCGCCCACCGCCGGGCCGTGGACCGCGTGCGCTCGCACCAGGCCGTGCTCGACCGCGAAGAGCGGGCGGGCCGGATGGACGTGCGGCGGCCGTTCGACGAGGTCACCGAGTCCGCCTTGGCCACTCTCGACCAGCAGCGCGTGCGGCAGTGCCTCGCGCAGCTCACCGAACTCCAGCGCGAGTCGATCGTGCTGGCCTACTACAACGGCTACACCTATCCCGAGGTCGCCGAGGTGCTGAAGGTGGCGCCCGGGACCGTGAAAACCCGCATCCGGGACGGTCTGATCCGGCTGCGTGACTGCCTGGGGGTGGATCGATGACCGCCGAGCTGCACACGCTGACCGGGGCCTACGCGCTGGATGCCGTGTCCGATGTGGAGCGTGCCGGGTTCGAACGGCACCTCGGGGAGTGCGCGGCGTGCCGCCAGGAGGTGGCGGAGCTGCGGGCGACCGGGACCTGGCTCGGCGTGGCCGAGGCCGTGGGTCCGCCGCCGGAGCTGAAGCCACTGGTGCTCGCCACGGTGGCCCGCACCCGTCAGCTGCCGCCCCGGGTGGCGGCGGCCCGGCCGGCACCCGGCCGACGTAGGGCTTTCGGCCTTCGCGTCGGCCTTTTCGGGGCTGCCGCGGCGGCCGTCGTCGCGGTCGGGGTCGGCGTCGGCACGACGCCCGCGCCGCCGGCTCCGGTCGACTCGGTGCTGTCCGCACCGGACGCCTCGGCGATCCAGGGCGTCGGCGAGGGGCACGCGACCCTGGTCGTCTCGCGCAGCCGCAACCAGGCGGTGCTGCTCGCCTCGGACCTGCCCGCCCTCGACGCGGGCCACGTCTACCAGGTGTGGCTGATCCGGGCCGGCGAAGCGCACTCGGCCGGGCTCCTGCAGCCGCGAATGCTGATGTCCGAGATCCCGCCCGGCACCGACCGGATCGGCATCACGGTCGAGCCCGCCGGCGGGTCCACGGGCCCGACGAGCCCGGCGGTCAGCCGGATTTCCCTCGCTTAGCCCCACGCGGAACGCGAATCGGAAACCGTTGTGCGGCAGCATTTACAGCGCGGTGGCCCGGATCACCCGAATGCCTGCCAAGCCGTTTCCCATTCGGCCTCGAATGACCCGTAAGAAGAAGTTCACCGCCGCTTTCTTGGAGTGATTTTCGTGACCAATCTTCGTGTCGCCGGAATCGGTTTCGCCGCCGTGGCCGCGCTTTCACTGACCGCGTGCAGCGGCAGCGACACCGCCTCCTCCGGGAGCTCCGGCAGCGCCCCGGCTCAGTCGTCTTCGATGGCCGCTCCCTCCTCCAGCGCCGCCGCGGGCGGCGACGGCATGACGACCAACGCCGACGTCTTCGGTCCCGCGTGCGGCCAGCTGCCGCAGGGGTCCGCGCCCGGTTCGCTGGACTCGATGGGCCCGCAGCCGGTCGCGTCGGCGGCGTCGACGAACCCGTTGCTGACCAAGCTGGTGGCGGCGGTCAAGGCCACCAACCTGGTCGACACGCTCAACAGCGCCCCGGCGATCACGGTGTTCGCGCCGGCCGACCCGGCGTTCGCGGCGTTGGGTGACGCGAAGTTCGCGGAGCTGGCGGGCAAGCCGGCGGAGCTGTCGCCGATCCTGCAGTACCACGTCGTGGGCAAGCGTTACGACGCCAAGGGTCTGGAGTCGGCGGGCATGCTGGGCTCGCTCAACGCGGCCGGTGGGCAGCTGAAGATCGAGGGCACCGGTGACAACATGACCGTCAACGGCGCGAAGATCCTGTGCGGCAACATCCCCACGAAGAACGCCACGGTTTTCGTGATCGACAAGGTGCTGACCCCCGGCACCAACTAGGTCAGGACTTCCGGCCGAGTTCCGGGCCGAGCCGTTCCGCGAGGTCGGTGAGGATCTGCACGTAGTCTTCGTGGTCGAAGGTGAACGGCAGGGCGAAAGCCACCTCGTCGACCTCGCGGAACGCCGCGTGCGCGTGCAGCCGCTCGGCGATCTCGGCCGAGCTGCCGACGAAGTCGGGGGAGAACAGCATCCGCGCCGGGCCCTGCGGTTCCGCGGTGCGGGGAAGCCGTTTCGCCGCATAAGCCGCGTACTTCGCGCGCTGCTCCGGTGTCGCGGTGTCGGTCGGGATGACGACCAGTCCCTGCGAGACGCGGGCCGCCTCGCCGGCCGGGTGGTGCTCGCGGAACGTCCGGATGTGCGACAGCTGGATCTCGGCGAAGTCGGTGCTTTCGCCTTCGGCCTTGACGACGCTGCTGGTCAGGAAGTTCATCGCGTGCTCGCCGGCCCACTCGGCCGAGCGCAGGCTCGCACCGCCGTACCAGAGGCGGTCCCCGAGACCGGGCGCCTGCGGCTGGACCCGGTCGGAGAAGACCTCGAAGCCCTGGGTGCCCGTGAAGCCGGTCGCCGGCTCGCCGCGCACGAAGTCCAGCAGTCGTTGGACGCGGTCGTAGGAGAAGTCCTCGGCGTCGGCGGTGTGCGGGTAGAGGGCCTGCTTGACCTCGTCGTAGCGCATCGGCGGGCCGACGCTGATCCCCGGGTTGAGCCGGCCGCCGGAGAGCAGGTCGACGGTGGCCAGGTCTTCGGCGAGCCGCAGCGGGTTCTCCCAGCCGAGCGGGATGACGGCGGTGCCGAGGTGGATCCGGCTGGTCCGCTGACTCGCCGCGGCGAGCACCGCGACCGGCGACGAGATGCCGTGCTGCAGGTGCCGGTGCCGCACCCAGGCGCTGTCGAACCCGAGCTGTTCCCCGAGCCGGATGATCTCCAGGGTCGACTCGTGCCCCCGCCGCGGGTCGGCGGGGTCGAACAGGCCGATGGTCAGGAAGCCGAGCTTCCGCAGTGGTCGCGACACACCACCGATTCTTCCCCGGTGAGGGGGCGTGTCCCACCTGCTGGACTACCGCTCCCGCAGCAGGTCCAACCCGGCGAGGATGAGGTCCAGGCCGAACTCGAACTCCGCCTGGTCGTCGCACCAGCCCAGCGTCGAGCCGGGGTCGTCGTGGGCGATCTCGCTCAGCATCCCCACCAGGTTCGGCAGCTGCGCGGCCAGTTCCGCCGGGACCTCGGCCGCCGCGCCCGCGCTCGGGTCGAACAGCTCCTGGCTGAACCCGAGCGCCCGGCTGCCGAGGGCGTGCAGCGCGTGGTGGATCCGGTCGTGCGAGAACCCGCCCTCGCGCATCAAGCCGACCAGGGCGTCGTAGTACTTCAGCACCTCGAGGCTCGTCGACGACCGCGTCTCGAACAGCGCCGGCGCCCAGCGGTGGCGGAGGAACACCTGGCGGGCGGCGAGGATGCGCCGCCGGGCGGTCTGCCGCCAGTCCGGGCCGGGTTCCAGGCGCGCGACGGTCTCGTTGATCTCCTGCGCCACCACGTCGACGATGCCGTCGAGGACGTCTTCTTTCTTGGCCACGTGGTAGTAGAGCGACATCGCTTCGGCGCCGAGCTCCTCCGCGAGGCGGCGCATCGTCAGCGCGCGCAGCCCGTGTTCGTCGGCGAGCGCGACGGCCGCCTGCAGTACGCGCTCCCGGCTCAGCGGGATCCGGGCGTCGGTGGTCACGCCGAAGATCGTACAACGTAAGTCGTCCTTGACCAGGCAGTCGCCCCGGAGCCACCTTACGGCGTACGACTTACAACGTAAGGGAGCAGCGATGAAGGCCCTCGTTCAGCGTGCGTACGGCTCACCCGACAGCCTGACCTGGGAAGACGTGCCCGATCCGGTGCCCGGGAAGGCGAAGTGCTGGTCCGGGTGCACGCCACCTCGGTCAACCCGTACGACTGGCACTTCCTGAGAGGCGAGCCCCGGGTGGCGCGCCTGATGCCCGGTGGCTTCGGCCCCCGCCGCCCGCCGGTCGGCGTCCTCGGCTGCGACCTGGCCGGCCGCGTCGAGACGGCGGGGGCGAGGTTCGCGCCCGGCGACGACGTCTACGCCCTCCTGCCGAGGGGCGCGCACGCCGAGTACGTCTGCGTGCCCGAAGACCTGCTCGCGCCGATGCCGGCGAACCTGTCCCACGAGCAGGCGGCGACGATGCCGATGGCCGCGGTGACCGCCCTGCTCTCCTTGCGCGGGGTGGAACCCGGGCACCGGGTGCTGGTCAACGGCGCTTCCGGCGGGGTCGGCACGTTCGCCGTCCAGCTGGCGCGCGCTCTCGGGGCGCGGGTCGACGCCGTCTGCGGCCCGGCGAACGTCGATCTCGTCCGCTCGCTCGGCGCGGAGCACGTCGTCGACCACCGCTCGGCGGACTTCACCCGCGGTGGGCGGCGCTACGACTTCGTGCTGGACGTCGCCGGTGGCCGGTCCGTGTTCGCCTGCCGCCGGGTGCTGGAGCGTGGCGGCACGTTCGTCGCCATCGGTGGCCCGGCCGGGCGCTGGCTGCAGCCCGCGGGGCACGTCTTCGCCGCGCTGGCCGCGGGCCCGTTCGCGCGACGGCGAGTCGTGCTCGCCGACGCGGTCGCCTGCCGGGACAAGGCGGCGGTCCTGGGTGAGCTGACCGCGTTCGCCGAGCGCGGCGCGGTCACGCCGGTCGTCGACCGGACCTACCCGTTCGACGACCTGCGCGCCGCGTTCGCCTACCAGGAAGCCGGGCACGCCAAGGGAAAGGTGGTCGTCACCCTCGGCGTGCCCGGCTGAGCGTCAGCCGTTGTGCGGGCAGGTGCCCCGGTAGTCCGAAATGGACAGGCTGGTGCCCGGGATCGGGCAGAGGAACTGTTCGTAGCGGGTGTCGTTGTCGATGAACCGCTTGAGCCAGGAGAGGGTGTACTTCGCGATCGTCGTGTTCGACGAGTTGGGGGCGAAGTGGCTGGCACCGCGCAGTTCGAGGTACGCCTTGTCCAAAGAGGACGGCAGGCTGGTGTAGAACGGGATCGAGTGCGTCGCCACCGGGGCGACGGTGTCCGACTGCGCCCCGACGACGAGCGTCGGCACGCGGACCGTCGACCAGTTCTTGGTCAGGTTCCAGCCGGTCAGCGGGATCGCGGCCTGCAGCGACGGCCGGGAGCGCGCCGCTTCGAGCGTGCCACCGCCGCCCATCGAGTGCCCGACGACGCCGAGCCGGCTGCTGTCGATGCGGGAGCGGACACTGCTCTGCTGAGTGAGGTAGTCGAGCGAGGCCAGCAGTTGCCTGCCCCGGCTGTCGGGCTGGTCGCTGGTGGTCAGGGTGTCGATCGTGAAGACGACGAAGCCCTGCGACGCGAGCCGCGGGCCCAGCCAGGAGATGCTCGACTGGAGCGCGGTGAAGCCGGGCGCGATCGAGATGGCCCCGAACGTGCCGGCGGTGGTGGAGGTGGGGTAGTAGATCGTGCCGCCGCCGAAGCCGGAGACGGCCAGCCGCGACACGGTGGTGGTGCTGGTCGCGAAGCTGCCCCGGCTGGCTTCGATGCTGGAGTTGGTCGGGGCGGGGCCGCGTTCGTAGGGGTTCGCGGCGGCGGGCGCCGGAGCGGCGAAGCCGGTGGTCAGCGCGAGCGCGGCCAGGACGACCCCGGCAGCTTTGGCGCGCCACCCCCGGTGGCGGGAAACTTTCTCACCCGAGCCAGACGACGTCGGCGGGCTGGTGAGTACGGACATGGATCGCTCTCTTTCCCCGGGCAGGCGAAAGCGCGCCCGGACACAGGCGGGCGGATCGATGGAACCGTTGCACGGCAACGAAGGAGGTGCCGCGTGTGGGACGCGGGGTAACGCTTTCCCGTGCTGCTATGAAACACTTCGGGCAAATGTTCCACAACACCCGAACGGGTGAGTAGTTGACCGACTGGGCGCTTGCTCAGTGACGCGCGTGGGTCGGGTGGCCGGATGGCATGAACGACTCGTTCAGGGCGTCGGGTGAGGTGAACGGGTCGTTCATGCCATTGCGGCCGGCTCCAAAGCACCGCCCACCAACGTGTCCAGCAACGTCGTCGCCACCTTCAAATCCACCGTCCGCGCCGCCAGCACGTCCGAATACAGGAACGACTCGCCCAGCCGCACCACCGCGAACGCCAGGTCCGGCAAGTCCACGAGCGGCCTCAGCTCCGCTGCTTCCGCGTCCGCGCGGAACAGCTCCACGTGCGCGTCGACCAGGGCCGGCTGAACCGCGCCGCGCGGGTCGGTCAGCACCCTGAGGGCGACCGTCGACTCCGCCTCGATCAGCTTGCGCATCCCGTCGCTGGCCGCGACTTCGCGGCGGTACTCCTCCATCACCCACAGGCACCGCAGCCGGCCCTCGGGGGTGCGGACCTCATCGCCGTGCCCGGCACGCCAATGGTCCAGCGCGCGCTGCCACGTGCGGTCGGACAGCAGCCGCAGCCCCGCGCCCATCAGGTCGTCGCGGTTGCCGACGCGGCGGAAGAACGTCGTGCGCGAGATTCCGAGCTCCGTCGCCATCCGGCCGAGGTCGAGGCGGGTGCCGGCGAAGAGCAGACGCGCCGCGTGGCGGACGATGTCGTCGGTCGAGACGGTCACCGGGCTCACCCTAGCTTCGGCGCCCTCGCCGGGGCCGCCGCAGGTCGGCGACGGTTACTTTGAAGTGCGTGCCAGCGCG
The DNA here is from genome assembly GCA_049998055.1 of Amycolatopsis sp. cmx-4-37. Taxonomy (GTDB): domain Bacteria; phylum Actinomycetota; class Actinomycetes; order Mycobacteriales; family Pseudonocardiaceae; genus Amycolatopsis. The sequence goes on from JAEBEK010000003.1 coordinate 604,552, forward strand.
CGGTTAGCGTGGTGGCGTGCGCGTAGACATCTGGTCCGACCTCATCTGTCCCTGGTGCTACCTCGGCAAGCGCCGCTTCGAGCGGGCGGTCGCCGAGTTCGGTGCCGACGTCGAGGTCGTGCACCACTCGTTCCAGCTCGACCCGTCGTTCCCGCGCGGGACCGCCCGGCCGACGCGCGAGGTGCTGTCCGAAAAGTACGGCCGGACGCTCGAAGAAGCCGACGCGATGGAAGCGCAGATGGAACAGCGCGCGGCCGCCGACGGTCTCGAGTACCACCTCGACGGCGTCCACATGGGAAACACCGTCGACGGCCACCGCCTGGTGCACCTCGCCGGCGAGCGCGGCCTGGCCGACGCCGTCGTCGACCGGTTCTACCGCGCGCACTTCACCGAACGGCGCTCGCTGTTCGACCGCGACTCGCTGGTGGAGCTGGCGGCGGAAGCCGGGCTCGACGCGGCCGAGGCCCGCGCGGTGCTCGAGTCGGACGCCTACGAAGCCGAAGTCGCGGCGGACGGCGAACAGGCCCGGGTGCTCGGCGCGACCGGGGTGCCGTTCTTCGTGTTCGACCAGCGGTTCGGCGTCGCCGGCGCCCAGTCGCCCGAGGTGTTCGTCCAGGTGCTGCAGCGCGCGTCGGATGTCAGCGGCGCCGCCGCCGGCTGAACCGCGAACGGTCGGTCGCGACGCCGGCCAGGTGCAGGGCGACGCACAGCAGCCCGGCGGTGGTGAGGGTGCCGGTGGTGATGATCGGGCCCAGGCCGAACCCGGCCAGCTCCATGAGCAGGGCGAGCCCGAAGAGCACGGCGGCGAGGATGGCGAGCATGACGCCTCGTTTCTGCTGCGGTGGGCCGAATGGTCCACACCACTGCGACGTTCGCGGTGCCGGGGGAACCGGCTTGGTGGCCAGTAATGCCCGCGGTCCCGCGCGCTCAAACGAGAACTTCCGGGCGTGGCGGCGCCCGTGCTTGCCGGGCCGGCGCGTGCTTGGAGGGTCAGCTCAGGTGCCTGGCGGGTCGGCGCGCGTACCCGCGGATTGGTCCACGTGCCTCGCGGGTCGGCGCGTGTACCCAGGGGATGGGGCCGCGTACCTGGAGGGTCGGCGCGTGTACCCAAAGGGTCGGCTCGCGTACCTGGAGGGTCGGTTCGCGTACCCGGGCGGTCGGTTTGCGTCGGGTCGGCTCGCGCGCATGATCGGCTTCGAAGCCCTCGCCGCAGGGGCGCCCCCCCGTTTTCCACTTTACCGGTGGCCACCGACAATTCCGGTGCGCCGCCGCGCGACGGGAGGTCAGGCCGGTGGTGGGGCCGTGCTCGAGCGGAGCACCAGCTCCGTCGGCACCGTCACCGGCTCGCCCGCCTCCGCGCCCGTCTCGATCTCCGCCAGCAGCGCCGAAACCGCGTGCCGGCCGACCGCCTCGAACGACTGGCGGATCGTCGTCAGCGGGGGCCAGAAACACGCCGACTCCTCCATGTCGTCGAACCCGACCACGCTGACGTCGCCCGGGATGGACCGGCCCGACTCGTGCAACGCGCGCAGCAACCCCAGCGCCATCTGGTCGTTCGCCACGAACACCGCCGTCACCGAGGCGTCGGCCGCCAGCGTCTTCCCCGCCTCGTAGCCCGACGCCGGCGACCAGTCGCCCACGAAAACCGGGGGGACGAACGCGCCCGCCAGCTCCAAAGTGGCCCGCCAGGACTTCCGGCGGCGCTCGGCCGAATACGACTGCGGGGGCCCCGCGATGTGCCACACCGTCGCGTGCCCCAGCTCCAGCAGGTGCCGGGTCGCCGTGGCGGCGCCGTCGGCCTGGTCCGTGTCGACCACCGGGTAGTCGTAGCGCGCGCTGGAATCGATCACCACCACCGGCAGCCCGTGCGGCAGCTCGATCGAGCTCTGGTCGAGCTGGTGCTGCTCGATCAGGATGATCACGCCGTCGACGGCCTGCTCGTTCAGCTTGCTGAACGCCCCCGTCACCTCGCCCTGCGTCGGGCGCGTCACCGGCATCAGGATGATCGAGAACCCCTCCGGGACGACCGCCGCCGCGATGGCGTCGAGCGTGCGGCTGTTGCCGAACGTCGGCAGCGCCGAAATGATCACGCCGATGCTGCGGAACTTGCCGTTGCGCAACGCCCGGGCCGCGCTGTTCGGGCGGTAGCCGATCCGGCGCATCGCGGCGAGGACGCGCTCGCGGGTCGCGTCGTCCACATTGGTCTTGCCGTTGGCCACGCGGGACACCGTCTGGCCGGACACGCCCGCCTCGCGCGCGACGTCCGCCATCGACGGTCCACGGCGGGGGGAGGCAGCCGGCACGGGGATCTCCTCGGGTGTCCTGGACATGTTTACGTCAACACGTTACCCTCCGACCCGTCCATGTTGACGTAAACATGCAGAGAAGACGATGACGTCCACCGCGGCTCCGCCCGTCCCGGTGCCCGCCCGCCCGGCACCGCCGGCCCGCCGGCCCCGGCGGAAGTGGCGAGGCTGGCTCTTCGTCGCCCCCTTCATGCTGGTGTTCGCGCTGACGTTCATCGCGCCGGTCGGGTACGCGTTCGTCCTCAGCCTCTACCGCGACCAGGCGTTCTTCGGCGGGACGGTGTTCGTCGGCACCGACAACTACGCGCAGGTGCTCGGCGACCCGAAGTTCTGGGAGTCCTTCCAGCGGGTCTTGGTGTTCCTCGCCGTGCAGGTGCCGATCATGCTGCTGCTCGCGCTGGTCGCGGCGCTGGCGATCGACAGCGCCCGGCTGCACGCCGCCGGGTTCTTCCGGATCGTGATCTTCCTGCCGTACGCGGTGCCCGCCGTGGTCGCCACGCTGATGTGGGGCTTCATCTACGGCGACCACTTCGGACTGGCCGCCGACCTGAACCACCTGCTCGGCACCGACGCGGTGAAGCCGCTGTCGCAGAACTGGCTGCTCACCTCGATCGGCAACGTCGTGACCTGGGAGTTCGTCGGCTACAACATGCTGATCTTCTACTCCGCGCTGAAAGTGATCCCGACGGAACTGTTCGAAGCGGCCGCGATCGACGGCGCCGGCACGTTCCGCGTCATCCGGTCGGTCAAGCTCCCCGCGATCCGCGGGGCCATCGTGATCGCCACGATCTTCTCGATCATCGGCAGCTTCCAGCTGTTCAACGAGCCGAACATCATGCGCAACCTGGTGCCGAACATCATCGGCACCTTCTACACGCCCAACATGTACGCCTACAACCTTTCCTTCGCGGGCCAGCAGTACAACTACTCCGCCACCGTCGCGATCGTGATGGGCGTGATCACCGCGGTGATCGCCTACGTCGTGCAGCTGCGCGGCTCCCGGAAGGGGATGTGACGTGGCCGCTGTTCCGATGAAAACGCTCTCGGTGACGCGCCCCCGCAAGTCGCGCACGCTCACGGCCGTCATGGCGCTGTACCTGGTCTACACCCTGGTTCCGCTGGCGTGGCTGGTGATCAACGCGTCCAAGACCCAGCCGGCGCTGTTCTCGACGTCGGGCCTGTCCTTCGGCGGCCCGTTCGCCCTCTTCGACAACATCGGCCAGACGTTCACCTACAACAACGGGATCTTCTTCCGCTGGCTGGGGAACACCCTGCTGTACGTCGTGGTCGGCGCCGGCGGCGCGACGATCCTCGCCACGGCGGCCGGCTACGGCCTGGCCAAGTACCGCTTCCCCGGCCGCCGGGCGGTGTTCGCGATCGTCCTCGGCGCCGTCGCCGTTCCCACGACGGCGCTCGCCGTGCCGACCTTCCTGATGTTCAGCAAGCTCGGGCTGACGAACACGCCCCTGTCCGTCATCATCCCGTCGCTGATCAGCCCGTTCGGCCTCTACCTGATCTGGGTCTACGCCGCCGACGCCATCCCGGACGAGCTGATGGAAGCGGCGCGGATCGACGGGGCGGGCGAGCTGCGGATCTTCCTCACCGTGACGCTGCCCCAGCTCGTGCCCGGGATCGTCACGGTCGCGCTGTTCACGGTGGTGCAGACCTGGAACAACTACTTCCTGCCGCTGATCATGCTCAGCGAACCGAAGTGGTACCCGCTGACCGTCGGGCTCAACCAGTGGAGCGCGCAGGCGAACGGCGCCGGCGCCCAGCCGATCTTCAACCTGGTGCTCACCGGGTCGCTGCTCACCATCATCCCCCTCGTCCTCGCTTTCCTGCTCATGCAACGGTTCTGGCAATCGGGGCTGAGCGCGGGGAGCGTCAAGCAATGAGCCGTCACACCGTCGTGAAGGGACACCCGATGTCACGCATCCGCAGTCGCGCCAAGGCGTTCGCCGCCGTGGCGCTCGCCGCCGCCCTCGCGGTCGGCTGCTCGTCCGGGAGCTCGTCCGGGCCCGCCGCCGCCACCGGCACCCAGGACTCCGTCGACGCCGCGCTCAAGGCGGGCGGCACGATCACCTACTGGAGCTGGACACCGTCGGCGAAGGACCAGGTCGCGGCGTTCGAAAAGGAATACCCGAACGTCAAGGTGAACTACGTCAACGCCGGGACCAACAAAGACGAGTACACCAAGCTGCAGAACGCGATCAAGGCCGGCAACGGCGCGCCGGACGTCGCGCAGATCGAGTACTACGCGCTGCCGCAGTTCGCGCTGACCGACTCACTGGTCAACCTGGACCAGTACGGCTTCGGCTCGTTCGAAAAGGACTACAGCGCGTCGACCTGGGCCCAGGTGAAGAACAGCAACGGGCTCTACGGCCTGCCGCAGGACTCCGGGCCGATGGCCCTGTTCTACAACAAGGAAGTCTTCGACAAGAACGCCATCGCCGTGCCGAAGACGTGGGAGGAGTACGTCGCCGCGGCGAAGAAGCTGCACGCGGCCGACCCCACGAAGTACATCACCTCGGACACCGGTGACCCCGGGGCCGTGCTGAGCATGATCTGGCAGGCCGGCGGGCACCCGTTCACCGTCGACGGCCGGAACGTGAAGATCAACTTCGGGGACGCGGGCACCAAGAAGTGGACCGCGATGTGGGACCAGCTGATCCAGGGCAAGCAGTTCGCCCCGATCAAGGAGTGGTCCGACGACTGGTTCCGCGCCCTGGGTGACGGCACCATCGCGACCCTGGTCACCGGTGCCTGGATGCCCGGCAACTTCATGTCCTCGGTGGCCGGCGGCAGCGGGAAGTGGGCGGTGGCGCCGATGCCGACCTACGACGGGCAGCCGGTGACCGCGGAGAACGGCGGCAGCACCCAGTCGGTGGTCAAGCAGAGCGCCAACCCGGCGCTGGCCGCGGCGTTCGTCCGCTGGCTCAACCACGGCAACGGCGTCCAGCCGTTCATCAAGAGCGGCGGCTTCCCGTCCACCACCGCCGACCTGACCTCGCCCGCGTTCGTCGACGAGGCCGTGCCGTACTTCGGCGGGCAGAAGATCAACCAGGTGCTGACCCAGGCGTCGAAGGACGTCGCCAAGGGCTGGACCTACCTGCCGTACCAGACCTACGCCAACAGTGTCTTCAGCGACACCGCCGGCAAGGCGTACCTGAACGGCACCCCGCTGGACGCCGGGCTGGCAGCGTGGCAACAGGCGCTCGTCGACTACGGCAACCAGCAGGGCTTCACCGTCAGCGCCGGATGAGCGTCCACATCGAAGGCGACGTGGGAAACGCCGCGCAGGTCATCGGCCCGGTCCCGCGTCGCCTGTTCGGCTCCTTCGTCGAGCACATGGGCCGGGCCGTGTACACCGGGATCTCCGAGCCAGGCCACTCCACTTCGGACGATCGCGGCTTCCGCGGCGACGTCCTGGAGCTGGTCCGGGAACTCGGGCCGACCGTGCTCCGCTACCCCGGCGGCAACTTCGTCTCCGGTTACCGCTGGGAAGACGGCGTCGGCCCGGACCGGCCGGTCCGGCTCGACCCGGCCTGGCACAGCGTGGAGTCCAACCGCTTCGGCCTGCACGAATTCGCCGCGTGGGCCGAAGCCGCGGGTGCCGAGGTGATGTACGCCGTCAACCTCGGCACCCGCGGCATCCAGGAGGCCGCCGACGTCCTGGAGTACTGCAACCACGCGGGGGGCACGGAACTGAGCGAGCGGCGGCGCGCGAACGGCGCCGACCGCCCGTTCGGCTTCAAGCTGTGGTGCCTCGGCAACGAGATGGACGGCCCGTGGCAGATCGGCCACAAGACCGCCGGCGAGTACGGGCGCTTGGCGGCGGAGACCGCGCGGCTCATGCGGATGATCGACCCGGGCGTCGAGCTGGTCGTCGCGGGCAGCTCGCACGCGGACATGCCGACGTTCGGCGAGTGGGAACGCACGGTGCTGCGCCACACCGCGGAGCTGGTCGACCACATCTCGCTGCACGCCTACTACCAGGAGCTGCACGGCGACACCGACAGCTACCTCGCCAGCGGGGCCGCGCTGGACCGTTACATCCGCACCACGGCGGGGATCATCGACGAGACGCTGGCCGAGCTGGGCCTGGACAAGAAGATCGGGATCAGCGTCGACGAGTGGAACGTCTGGGACCTGCGCCGCTGGAACGAGGTCGACCAGGCGCGGCTCGCCGAGGGCGGCTGGCGGGAGCACCCGCGGATCATCGAGGACGACTACACCGTCACCGACGCGGTCGTCGTCGGCTCGCTGCTGAGTTCGTTGCTGCGCAACGTCGACCGCGTCACCATGGCCAACCAGGCGCAGCTGGTGAACGTCATCGCGCCGATCCGCTCCGAGCCCGGCGGCCCGGCGTGGCGGCAGACGACGTTCCACCCGTTCCGGCAGGTGGCCGCGCTGGCGAGCGGGGTGAGCCTGCGCCTGACCGTCGAAGGCGAGCGCATCCGCACCGCGCAGCACGGCGAAGTCGACCTCGTGGACGTCGCCGCGACGGCCGGGGACTGCGGGCGCGGCGCGGTGTTCCTCACCAACCGGGCCACGGCGTCGCCGACCGAGGTGCGGCTGCGCCTGCGCGGCGCGCGGTACGGCGTGTACGCCGCCGAAACCCTGACCACGCCCGACGGCGAGACGCGCCACGCCGTCAACACCGCCGATTCGCAACCGGTCCGGCCGGTGCCGCTGCCCGGCACCGCCGTGACGTCCGACCCCGGGGGGACGACCATCACCGTGACACTGCCACCCTTGTCCTGGACCGTGCTCCAGCTGTGCCCGGAGGCGGGCGGCCATGCCTGAGTTCGTGATCGGGGAGACCGACTTCCTGCTCGACGGCCGGCCGTTCCGGATCCTTTCCGGGGCCCTGCACTACTTCCGGGTGCACCCCGACCTGTGGGCCGACCGGATCGACAAGGCCCGGCGGATGGGCCTGAACACCATCGAGACGTACGTCCCGTGGAACGCGCACGCCCCCTCGCCGGGCGAGTTCGACCTCTCCGGCGGGCTCGACCTCGACCGGTTCCTGCGGCTCGTCGCCGACGCCGGGATGCACGCGATCGTGCGGCCCGGCCCGTACATCTGCGCGGAGTGGGACAACGGCGGCCTGCCGGCGTGGCTGTTCCGCGATCCCACGGTCGGGGTCCGCCGGTACGAGCCTCGCTATCTCGATGCGGTGCGCGAATACCTCACGCGGGTCTACGAAGTCGTCGTCCCGCACCAGGTCGACCGCGGCGGGCCGGTGCTGCTGGTCCAGGTCGAGAACGAGTACGGCGCGTTCGGCGACGACAAGCGGTACCTGCGGGCGCTCGCCGAGCACACGCGGGCGTGCGGGATCACCGTGCCACTGACCACAGTGGACCAGCCGGACATGCTCGAAGCGGGCAGCCTCGAGGGGTTGCACCGCACGGCGTCCTTCGGCTCGAACGCCGAGGCGCGGCTCGCGATCCTGCGGGCCCACCAGCCCACCGGGCCGCTGATGTGCAGCGAGTTCTGGAACGGCTGGTTCGACAACTGGGGCGCGCACCACCACACGACGCCGGCCACGGACTCGGCGGCCGAGCTGGACGCGCTGCTCGCCGCGGGCGCGTCGGTCAACCTCTACATGTTCCACGGCGGCACCAACTTCGGGTTCACCAGCGGCGCGAACGACAAGGGCGTCTACCAGCCGATCGTCACCTCCTACGACTACGACGCGCCGCTGGACGAAGCCGGCGACCCGACGCCGAAGTACCACGCCTTCCGGGACGTGATCGCGCGCTACCACAAGGTGCCCGACACGGTTCCGCCGCCGGCCCGGCCCGCACCGGTCTTCGAGTCGGTGCTGTGCGACCCGGTCCGGTTGCTCGACGCCCCGGACCGCTTCGGCACCTGGGAGTTCCACGAGGAGCTGCCCGCGTTCGACGACCTGACGCCGATGCCGCGCCTCGCGCTGCTGCGCACCCGCGTCACCGGTGACCGGCCGGGGATCTTGACGTTCGGCGAGGTCCGCGACCGCGCGACGGTGTTCTTCGACGGCGACGCGGTCGGCACGCTGCTGCGGGAGCACCACGACCGGGCGATCGCGCTCTCGCGCGCGAGCGGCGAGCTGCTGGTGCTGGTCGAGGACCAGGGCCGCGTCGACTACGGCCCGCGGATCGGCGAGGCGAAGGGCATCATCGGCGGCGCGTCGCTGCACGGCGAGCCGCTGGCCGGCTGGGACGTGCTGCCCCTGGACCTGACCGCGCCGCCTTCGCCGGTGCAAGTGTCCACTGTGGAGGGACCGGTGGCCGGGCCGGTGCTGCTGCGCGCGGCGTTCGAGGTCGAGGTGTCCGCCGATCTGTTCCTCGACACCGGGGAGTGGGGCAAGGGTCTCGCGTGGCTCAACGGGTTCCCGCTCGGCCGGTACTGGCGGCGCGGGCCGCAGCGGACGCTGTACGTGCCGGGCCCGGTGGTCCGCGCGGGCGCCAACGAACTCGTCGTGCTCGAACTGGACACGATGCTCGACCCGGCGGCCCGGTTCGTGCCGCGGCCGCTGCTGGGACACACCGAAGCCTGAGGAAGTCCCCACCGGAAGCGAGGGCTGTTCGACGATGAAACGCCTGCTCACCGTCCTTTGTGTACCTCTGGTCGCGGCCGGGGTGCTGACGGCACCGGCGGCCGCGGCGACGACCGTGACCGTGAAACCCGACCCGGCCTACCGGCAGCAGCCGTTCGAAGGCTGGGGCTCGAGCCTGGCCTGGATGGCCGAGGCGACCGGCGGTTACCCCGACGCGGTCCGGAACAAGCTGGCCGACCTGGTCTTCGGCGCCGACGGGCTGAACCTCAACATCGCCCGGTTCAACATCGGCGGCGGCAACGCGCCGGACGTCCCGGCGTACCTGCGTCCGGGCGGCGCCGTGCCGGGCTGGTGGAAGGCACCCGCCGGGACGACCCGCGCCGACAAGGACTGGTGGACGCCCGGGGATCCCGCCGAGTTCGACGCCGCCGCCGACCCGAACCAGCGCTGGTGGGTGGACCGCATCAAGAAGCGCGTCACGAAGTGGGAAGCGTTCAGCAATTCGCCGCCGTACTTCCAGACGGTGTCGGGGTACGTCTCCGGTGGCTTCACCGCCACCGACGAGCAGCTGCGGCCGGACAGGATCGGTGACTTCACCGCGTACCTGGCGCAGGTGGTGCGGACCCTGGAACGCGCGCACGGCATCAAGTTCTCGTCGGTGGACCCGCTGAACGAGCCCAACACGAACTACTGGAAGACGACCCTCGGCGCCGACGGCAACCCGACCGGCGGGCGGCAGGAAGGCGCGCACATCGGGCCGTCGGTGCAGTCGCAGCTGATCCCGGCGATGGCCGCGGCGCTGCCGGGGAAGGTGGTCTCCGCACCGGACGAAACCAACCCGGACATCTTCGCCGCGGACTGGACCGGCTGGTCTTCTCCGGCGCGCGCGGCGGCGGGACGGCTGAACGTGCACACCTACGGCACCGGCAACCGGCCGATCCCGCGGGACATCGCGAAGGGCGCGTCGAAGCCGCTGTGGATGAGCGAGGTCGGCGGCAGCTGGCTCGACCGGCAGGACTTCACCAGCATGGACCCGGGGCTCGGGCTGGCCGGCCAGATCACCGACGACCTGCGGCTGCTCGAACCGGGCGCGTGGGTGAGCTGGCAGCCGATCGAGGACTACGACAACATGAAGCCCGGTGGGGAGAGCGCGACCGGGATGAACTGGGGCGAGATCCAGGTCCCTTTCAATTGCACCACTTCCGACTGTCCTATCCGGACGAACACGAAGTTCGACACGATGCGGAACTTCACCCACTACATCCGGCCGGGTGACCGGCTGATCGCGTCGGACGACACCGCCTCGACGGTCGCGATGCGCGGGGAAGACCTGTCTTCGGTGGTCCACGTCAACCCGGGCTCGGCGGAGCAGGACGTCACGCTGGACCTGTCCGGGTTCGGGTGCGTCCGGCCCGGCGCTTCGGTGACGCCGGTCGTCACCGACGTCACGGGTGCTCTGCGCCGCGGCAAGGCGGTCCGGGTGACCTCGGCCCACGCGACGCTGCGAGTTCCGGCGCGGTCGGTGACGACGTTCCTGGTCGACGGCGTCTCGTCGACGGCCGCGGGGACGGGACTGGGCTCGGGCAAGCCGTTCACGTTCACCGGCGTCCAGAGCGGCAAGTCCCTGGCGGCGGAGAACGGCGCACCGGTCCAGCGCACGACGGACGCGTCGGCGGCCGCGCAGCGCTGGACGCTGACCGACCGCACAGGCCGCTACGGCAACCGCGACCGGTTCACGATCGCTTCGGCGGCGACGGGCCAGGTGCTCAGCGCGGCCGGCGGCGCGGTGACGCTGGCCCCGCGCGGAACCTCCGGCGCGGCGGCGCAGTGGACGGTGTCGACGACGGGCGACGGGACGTGGACGTTCGTCAACGCGGCGGACGGCCAGCTGCTCGACGTCACGGGCGAGTCCCGGGAAGACGGCGCCCGCATCGGGCTGTACCGGCCGACGAACGGCGCCAACCAGCGCTGGCAGGCGGTCGCCCGGTAGCCGGAGCGCCCCAATGTGGCGTTCGGTGCGTCAGACGCACCGAACGCCACATTGGGGCGCTTGACCGGCGCTGTGGACAAGTCACGCGACCACGCCTGACCGGCACCGGAATTGTCGGTGCCCTCCGCTAGCGTGGATACCGGGGGCGCAGGGCGCGGCTTCGCGCGGGCGCTCAGTCCACCTTGCCGTACGGGCGCTGCGACGCCCCCTTGTGGCCCTCCGCCTCACGGCCTTCGTCCGCCGCGATCTCCTCGGCGCCCCGGCGACCGCTGTCACTCGAGTCCGGCTCCATGTCCGTCGGGGACTGCGTCCCGTCCGCGGCGACTTCCGAGCCGTGCGAGCCGCTGGCCGCGCGGGCCTTGTCGGCGGCCTCGGCCGCTGTCGGGTCGTCGCCCGCGACGTCCGGTGCCCAGCCGTGGTGGTTTTCCTGTTCGGCCATGACGGCCTCCTCACGTGCCCCCTCAGCCCACCTCGCGTACCCGCCGAGAGCGCCGGCAAACGGCCCGGCGCGGCCGACGCCGAACCGGACGCGGCGGCCGGTAGAGTTCTCCCGGACCCGTTGAAACGCCAGCGGTGGTTCGGTTGACGCTGCTGGCGAGCTCTTTCCCGTTGCTCGCCGCTTGACGCATGGGGAGGGGTGGCACTGTGCCGATCACCGGCGACGGCATGGCGGAGCGGGTCGACGAGCTCAACGCCGTCCTGGCCGATCTCGTCGGAGTCCTCGAGTCGGTGTCCGACACACCGGGTCTGCTCGACGCGGTCTGCGGCGAGGCGGTCCGGGTGGTGCCCGACGCGGATCTGGCGAGCATCGTGGTGGTCCGCGACGGCGCGACGCAGACCGCGGCCTTCACCGACGAGCGCGCCTGGCGCATCGACGACGTGCAGTACGCGGCGGACGACGGTCCCGGCCTGCTCGCGGCGCTCACCGGCGAGGTCGTGCGGGTCGCGGTCGGCGACACGGGCGAGCGGTGGCCCGAGTTCGTCCTCGCGGCCAAGGAACTCGGCGTGGGCAGCTACCTCGCGGTGCCGCTGCGGGTGGACGACACCCTCGTCGGCGCGATCACGCTGTTCGGCTTCGGGGCCCACGGGTACCACGAATTCGACACGAAAGTGCTGCGGCTGTTCACGTTGTGCGTGGAAACCGTCCTGCGGCTGACCCGCCGCTACCGGGAGGCCCGCCTGCTCGCCGACGAGCTCCGGCACGCCATGGAGACGCGCGCGGTGATCGAGCAGGCCAAGGGCATGCTCATGCTGATCCACCGGGTGAGCGAAGACGCGGCGATGCAGCGTCTGATCATCGAGTCGCAGCACACGAACACGAAGCTGCGCGACGTCGCGGCGCGGTTCACGAAGCGGATGAGCTCGGCGGGCGGCGAGCGTCCCTAGCGAAGAGCGTCCGAGCCCCGCACGCTCCAGCGCGTTCCGCAACGCCAGTGAGGTGCTGCTCGCCGGGACGCGAAGGTGCACGCTCAGCGCTTAGGCCTGCTCGCGGGCGCCGTCGAGGCCGCGGGTGAAGCTGCAGCTGGAGCAGGCCCAGCTGACGACGTCGGGGGCAGTGGCGAAGTCCTCGCGCCGAACAGCGGGACCAGGGTGGCGTCGTTGAACGCCGTGATCCGGGCGATCCGGGCGCCGATCAGGGTCAGGACCTGGACGCCGTGGGCTTCGAACCGGCCGTCCCCGGTGGCCGCGTACTCGGAGGACGCTTTCGGCGAGGGCGTCGTCGGTCGCGTCGGCGGCGACGGGGACGAAGCGCGGGCCGAGGTCTTCGCGCACGGCGTCGAGTTCGGCCGAGCTGCGCGCGATGCCGACGACGGTGTGCTCGCCGGCGACGAGCGAGGCGGCGATGGCACGCCCGAAGCCGCGGCCGGCCCCGGTGACGACGGCGGTGGTCTGGGTGGACATGGGGGACTCCCCGGCGGTCGATGCGGTGTGGACCTGATCAAGACCGTCGAAGGAGCGGGAAACCGTCGGTGGGTGACCCAGCTCACATCGGCGTCGACGGGCGGCGGTGCAGCAGGTCGAACCGCGACCACATCGCCTCCGCGGCCTCGATGGACTCGCTCGTCCGTGCCGGGTCGACCGTCGCCAGCTGGGCCACGATCGCCTGGACCAGCGCCATGCCCGCGGTCAGCGACGGGAAGAACGTCACGCCCTCCGCCGGCACCATCAGCACCTGCTCCACCGCGCCCGCCAGGGCCGGGCTGGCCGCGTCCGTCACGGCGAACACCCGCGCGCCGCGGCTCTTCGCCTCGCTCGCCGCCAGGACCGTGCTCTCGTACAGGCGCCAGAAGCTGATCGCCACCAGGACGTCGTCCGAGGTCAGCTTCGCCGTCTGGTTCGCCAGTTCCGCGTCGCCCGCTGTCACCGCGTGGACGTCGTAGCCCGCGAGGCGCGCGTTGTGCGCGAAGGCGATGCCGACCGCCGCGTAGCTGCCGTCGGCGATCACCAGCGTCCGGCGGGCCGCGGCGATCGCGTGGGCGACCTCGCGGAGCACCTCTTCGTCGAAGCGCCGGTTCAGCAGGGCGAGGCTGTCGAGGTCCCGGCGCAGCGACGCCGAGCCCGGCGAGTCGACGCCGCGGTGCTCCTCGGCCACCTGTGGCGCGCTCAGCGACGACATGTACCGGGCCCGCAGCTCCTGCTGCAACGCCGGCCAGCCGGCGAAGCCCAGCGCCTGCGCCGTGCGCGTCACGGTCGCGACGTTGACGCCGGCGAGCTGCGCCAGCTCGGCCGTCGAGCCGAACGACGCCCGCCTCGGCTGGGAGACCAGCACCTCCAGCACCGAGGCCGACTTCGGCCGCAGCCCCCGCTCCGGCAGCCGGTCCCGCAGCCACGCCTCGAAACCGTCGTCGGTTTCCGCCACTTCGTCCCTCCCTCGGGTCCGCGTAGACCGTAACGCAGGGAAGTCGACTTGCAACAAACGTTGCAAAAATTAGAAAACGCAGTATACGTTGTCCGCACTCCCCGGCGCCCGACACGGAAGGCGTTCCCCATGACCCTGCTGGCACGACTGGATCGGCTCCCGCTCAGCCGGCCCCACTACAAGCTGCTGCTGATCGGCGGGCTCGGTTACACCTTCGACGGCATGGACTCGGCGGTCGTCGCCTTCCTGCTGCCCAGCGCCAAGGCGGCGTGGGGCCTCGACAACGGCCAGCTCGGCCTGATCGGCTCGGCGACGCCGTTCGGCTTCCTCTTCGGCGCGATCGCGGCGGGCCTGCTCGGCGACCGCATCGGCCGCAAGAAGGTCATGATGTACGCGCTGGCCTTTTACGCGCTGTTCTCCGTCATCGCGTCCTTCTCGCCGAACTACGAGATCTTCCTCGGCGCCCGGGTGCTCGCCGGGGCGGGCGCCGGCGCGGAAAGCGCCATCATCGCGCCGTTCCTGGCCGAGTTCGTGCCGGCCAAGCGGCGCGGCTGGTTCGTCGGCGCGCTCGCGGGTTTCTTCTCCTTCGGCTTCGTGGCGGCCGCGCTGATCGGCCGGTTCGTCGTGCCGTCGTTCGACGACGGCTGGCGGATCGCGCAGCTCGTCACCGCGCTGCCGATCGTCATGCTGCTGTGGTGGCGGCGTTCGCTGCCCGAGTCGCCGCGGTTCCTGCTCGCCCAGGGCCGGACCGCCGAAGCCGAAACCGTCGTCGCCAAGCTGGAACGCGACGTCGAGAAGGCCACCGGCACGACGCTCCCGCCGGTGCCGCCCGCCGACGCCCAGCCCGCCACCGAAACCCCGAAGGTCAACCTCTTCAGCGCGCTGAAGTTCCTGTGGAGCCCCGCGATGCGGCGCCGGACGGCGGTGATCTGGACCGTCTGGTTCGTGATCACGTTCTCCTACTACGGCTTCTTCTCGTGGATCCCGACGCTGCTCGTCGAACGCGGCATCACGGTGACGAAGAGCTTCGAGTTCTCGATCATCATCTACCTGGCCCAAGTGCCCGGGTACTTCTCCGCCGCGTGGCTGTCCGAACGGCTCGACCGCAAGCACACCATCGCGCTGTACCTCGCCGGCTCGGCCGTCAGCGCGTTCTGGCTGAGCCAGACGAGCGCGCCCTGGTCGATCACGCTCGCCGGGGCGGTGCTGTCGTTCTTCCTCAACGGCACCTACGCCGGCGTGTACTCCTACACGCCCGAGGTGTTCCCGACCTGGATCCGCGCCAGCGGCACCGGCCTGTCCAGCGCGTTCGGCCGGGTCGGCAGCATCCTCGCGCCGACGATCATCGGCCTGTCCTCGGCGAGCCTCGGGTTCGCCGGCGTCTTCGGCATGACGACGGCGGTCCTCGCGGCGGGCGTGCTCTGCGTGCTCGTCTTCGGCCTGTCCACCGCCGGCCGGTCCCTGGAAGAACTGACCGAACACGGCGCGCCGAAGGCCGCCGCGAAGGAGATGACGAAGTGAGTCTGTCCACTGTGGAGGAACGGGTGCGCGACGCGATCGGCGTGCGGCTGTTCACCGTGCTCGCGTGGGTGCCGGAGCGCCGGGCGCTGCGGCGGGTGCACAGCAGCCACCCCGCGGAGTACCCGGTGGGCGGGGAGAAGACCGTCGAGGTCGCGGCCGGCTGGCTCGCGCGCTGCATCACCGCGCAAGAGCCGTACTTCGGGCCGGATCGCGCGGCGGTGCGCGAGATCTTCGCCGACCACGACCTGATCGAACGCCTCGGCTGCGGCTCGATCATCAACGTGCCCGTGATCGCCGACGGCCGGACGCTCGGGGTGCTCAACATCCTCGACGCGGAAGGCAGTTACGACGACGATGCGGTGGTGGTGGCCGAATCGCTCGCGCCGCTGGCCGTGTCCGCCCTGCTCGACCTGGAGAAGGAGAACCGGTGACCGCATCCCTCCTGCTGCGCAACGCCCGGCTGCTCGACCCGCTGTCCGGGGAGTACACCGAAGGCGACTTGCGCGCCGCCGACGGCCGCATCGTGGAGGTCGGGCCGAATCTCGCCGCGGCCGACGTGCCTTCGCTGGACGTCCGGGGTGCGGTCGTGCTGCCCGGGCTGGTCGACGCACACGTGCACGTCACGGCGTCGACCGCGGACCTGGGCTCGCTGTCGTCGTCGTCACCGTTCTACGAGGCCGCTCATGCCGCGCGCACGATGAGCCGGATGCTCGACCGCGGGTTCACCACGGTCCGCGACGCCTCGGGCGCCGACTACGGCCTCGCGGACGCGCAGGCGGAGGGGCTGTTCCGCGGGCCGCGGCTGCTGTTCTGCGGCCGCGCGCTCAGCCAGACCGGCGGGCACGGCGACAGCCGCACGCGCGGTACCCAGGTCAAGGACGACCACGCGTGCTGCGCGGGTCTCGGCCGGGTGGCCGACGGCGTCGACGCGGTCCGCGCGGCCGCCCGCGACGAGCTGCGCAAGGGCGCCCACCACATCAAGGTGATGGCCTCGGGCGGCGTCGCGTCCCCGACCGACCGCATCGACTCGACGCAGTACTCGGCCGACGAGCTGAGCGCGATCGTCGAGGAGGCGACGGCGGCCAACCGCTACGTGGCGGCGCACGCGTACACCGCCCGCGCGGTGAACCGGGCGCTGGAGCTGGGTGTCCGTTCGATCGAGCACGGCAACCTGCTGGACGACCGCAGCGTCTCGCTGTTCCTCGCGCAGGAGGCGTTCCTGGTGCCGACGCTGGTGACGTACTGGGCGCTGAAGGAGGAGGGCCGCGAGCACGGCCTCCCGGAGTCGAGCTGGCGCAAGGTCGACGACGTCCTCGGCGCGGGCCTGGCGGCCCTGGAGCGCGCGGCCCGCGGCGGGGTGAAGCTGGTCTACGGGACGGATCTGCTGGGCGGGATGCACCGCCACCAGAACCACGAGTTCCGCCTGCGCGGCGAGGTCCAGTCACCGCTGGAGGTGCTCCGCTCGGCGACGTCGACGGCGGCGGAGTTGCTGAACCTGACGGGCGAGATCGGCACGCTGGCCGTGGGCGCGCACGCGGATCTGCTGGTGGTGGACGGAGATCCGCTGGAGGACATCGGGGTGCTGGCGGAGCCGAAGCACTTCCGCCACATCGTCCAGGGCGGCGAAGTGGTTTCGGGCTGAGCGGTGTTTGGCGCCCCGGACGGGTTGCTGTCAGGCAATTCACGTGCCGGCCCACTGACTTTTCGGTGTTCACCCTGTAGACAGGGAAGTTCCGGGTACGTCGGGGGGTGTTTCGGGGTGAATGGCGTCAGCGAGGGGGACCGCGGGACGTCGAGGGGGGAAACCGGGCAGCATGACACCCGTTCGCCGGGAACGGCGCGGTTTCCGGGTGTGCCGGTCCAGCAGGGCGCCGTCACGGGTGGTCCGCGGCAGCTGCCGCCTCCACCGGCGCACTTTGTCAGCCGTGGGGAAGAGCTCTCCGATCTCGACGAGCTCGCCGTGGACGAGGGTGAATCCCGGGCACCGGTGGCGGTCGTCGTCGGTCCCGGTGGGGTGGGGAAAACGGCACTGGCCGTCACGTGGGCGGGCGGCCACGCACATCGTTTTCCCGACGGTCAGCTCTACACCGATTTGCGTGGCTTTTCCGCGGAGACGGCCGTGGCACCGGACGAAGTTCTGGGTGTGTTCCTGCGGGCGCTGGGAGTCGAGCCGGCGCGAGTGCCGGCCGGGCTGGCCGAGCAGGTCGGGCTGTACCGGACGGTGACCGCGGAGCGCCGATTGCTGGTGGTGCTGGACAACGCGGTGTCGACGGCGCAGGTGCGTCCGTTGATCCCGGCTTCGGCCGGGTGCGCGGTGGTGGTGACGAGCCGGCTCCGGCTGGACGGGCTGGTGGCCGACGGCGCGCGGTTCGTGGACGTCGCGCCGTTGCCGCCGGAAGACGCCGTCGCGTTGCTCGGCGAGACGCTGGGGCGACGCCGGGCCGATGCGGAGCCGGCGGCGGTGGCGGAGCTGGCGGAGTTGTGCGGCCGGTTCCCGATCACGTTGCGGGTGGCGGCGGCGCGGCTGGCGGCCCGGCCGCGCTGGCCGGTGTCGCGGGTGGCGGACCAGCTGCGGGACGAACGTTCCCGGCTCGCGACGTTGTCCCGGCTGGCGGGCACCGAAGACTCGGCGACCGCGGCGTTCGACTGGTCCTACCGCGAGCTTCCCGAGCACGTGGCGGTGTTGTACCGGTTGATGGCCGAGCTGTCCGTCCCGGAGTTCGCCACCGGCCTCGCGGTCGCGGTCACCGGGATGCCGGCGGACGACGTGCACGACGCGATGGAGGTGCTGGCCGACGCGAGCTTGATCGAGGAGGTCGACCTCGACCGCTACCGGTTCCACGACCTGGTCCGGTTGCACGCCCGGGCTCAGCGGGACGAGGGACGCTTCGAGGCCGTTCCCCGCGCGGCCGCGTGGTACCTGCGGGAGATGACGCGCGCGAACCTCGTGGTGATCCCGGTGCGCTGGCGCGTGAGCCCGGTCGCCGAGCGGCTGCGGGACGAGCCGGCGCCCTTCGCCACGGACGGCGAGGCGCTGGACTGGCTGGCCGCCGAGCTGCCGAGCGTGCTGCCACTGCTGGAGGACGCGGTGGCCGAGCGGCACGACGAAGCCGCGTGGCAGCTCTGCGAAGCGTTGTGGGAGCTGCTGCTCCGGCGCAAGTACTACCCGGAGTGGTTGCGTTCGCACGAACTGGGGATCACGGCGGCGCAGCGCTGCGGCAACCGGGTGGCGGAATCCCGGCTGCGGTACCAGCTCGGCCGGGCCCACCTGGATCTCGGCGACCTCGATCCGGCGGAGCGCGAGACGTGCCGGGCGGCGGAGCTGGCGCGGGAGGCCGGGGACCGGCGCAACGAGTCCGCCGCGCTGGAGCAGCTGGGGCTGGTCGCGCAGAACCGCGATGACGTCGACGCGGCGGTGGTGCTCTTCACCGACAGCTTGCACATCGAAGAAGAGCTCGGCATCGACCGCGGGGTGGCGGCCCGGCACTGGCGGATCGGGGAGGCGTTGCTGCGGGCCGGCCGCGAAGCGGGTGCGACGCGGCACCTGGAGGCGGCCGCGCAGCTGTTCACCGAGATCGGCGACGCACGGGGTGCGGCTTGGGCGGCGCTCGGGCTGGCCCGGATCGATGCCCGAGCCGGGCGTCTCGACACGGCGGTCCGGCGGCTGGAAACGGCCCGCCGGGTGCTGGGGCGGCCGGGTTCAGCGGTGCACGAGGCGAACGTGCTGCTGGCGCTGGCCGACGTCACCCAAGACGACGTCGAGCGTGCCCGGCGGTACCTCCTCGAAGCGGCAGAGCTGCTCACCGACGTCGGCGGAGAGGTGCTGTCGCGCGTCCGGGCCGCGCTCGATGCCCTTGATCGAGGCGAGAGCGGCCAACCGCCGCCTGGTGATCAGCCACAGGTAGGCGGCGACCGCGGCGACCTCGGCGTGCCCGTCGCCGATGAAGGCGGTGTCACCGAGGTGGTCGCCGAGAAGCAGGCCGGCCGCCTCGACCGGGACGACGGCCAGGGTGAGGCCGGGCAACCGGTCGAAAAGGGCGGCCAGAACGGCTCGTCCGTCGGCGTGGCCGGGGACGGCCGGCGCGAGCACGGCGTCGGCGAGTGAGGTGCGCCCCTGCGGGGTGGCGGTGAGGAGCGTGCCGTGGCGGGTGCCGCACGCGTAGCGCCAGCTGGTCATGAGATCACCGGTTTCGGCAGCGGAACGGGCGAGGCAGGCACGGCGTGCGTGGGCTCGGGGATGCCGAGCAGCCGGTACATCGTGCGGCGCAGGATGTCCCCCGTCCGGCCGGGACGCGAGCTGAGCAACCCGCGCACGACGCCGGGCAGCCCGGCGGCGTCACGCGCCTCGGCCGCGGCGGCGAGCTGAGGCAACAGGGGCCGACGCGGTCGCCAGCGAGGTGTGTGCCGGGCCAGGACTTCGGCCGGGCTGCCGGGCAGGAGCGGCTGATCGGGGTTGTCGGCCAGCAGGATCGATGCGCCCGTGGTGGCGGCGTAGCCGGTGACGGATCCGTAGTCGCCGAGCACGTGGTCGGCGGCGACCAGCGCGGCGCGCCACCCTTCGTCGGGCGGCACCAGGACGAGCCCGGCGCGGAGTGCACCGGCGAGCCAGGACCGGATCTGCCAGGCGCCGTGGTGCGACCAGATCGCCGGGTGCAAAGCGCCGACGACGAGGCAGCGGTCCCGGGGGAGTTCGCCGACGACGCGGTCGAACAAGTCGGGGTACCTGCCGAACGCCGACCGCGGAGACCAGGTGGACGTCACCACGACGACCTCCTGTTCGCCGGTGGCGCCGAGCGCTCGCCGGTACTGGTCGCGGTACGGGAGGCTCGCGGTGAGCCGGTCGAGGGCGATGTCGCCGGCGACGACCGCGGCGGGCAGCGCGGGCGGGCACAGCTCGGCCAGCAGGTCGTGTTCCCGGTCGTGGACCAGGATGATCGCGTCGGCGCGGACCCGGCCTGCGCGCAGCAGCTGGTCCGGTCCGAGACCCACCTGGTGCCGGTCGTCCGCCCGCCCGCGCCAGGGCTGGTACTGCCCGAAGCCGCCACCGTGCGGGATCAGCAGGACCGGCGCGGCCAGCTCGTCGAGACCTCGGGTGCTGCCGGCGAGGACGAGGTCGACGTCGCTGCGGCGCGCCTGGGACCACGGGAGCACCGTGCCGCCCTGCGCGCGGAGGAAGTCGTGGGTGGCCTGCCAGCCGTCGCCGCTTTCGGGGCTGGTGAAGGCGATCTGGACGCGGTGATCGGCTTCGAGCAGCGGAAGCAGGTCCAGCAACCGGGCGCCGGCCACGATGTGCGGCACGAGCACGAGAACGGATTTCGTCCCGAGCCGGGTGGCGAAGTGTGCGTCGGCGGTTCCGATGGGGCTGCGCACCCAGGTGCTCTCGGCCATCGCGGTCCTCCACAGGTCGTGTCCAGTTGTTGTCACGAATGTCGGGGACCTGGTTGAGAAAGGCCTTTCGGCCTGTGCTTTAACCGGTTGACAATTGATCAACGATGATCGTCAGTGAGCGTTCTCCATGGCTCTGACGTGGTTCTTTGTTCGAATCAATGGGAAAGTGATCGTGGTGGAGTGGGCGGTGGACGGGGTTCGCCGCGGGGGAAGGGGGCGGCGTGGAAATCGTGTTCGGAATTCTCGGGCAAACGGCCTTGCTGCTGCACGGGAAAGTGGCCGTGAAGTGGGCCCAGCCTCGTTCGAGGCAGGTTCTCGCCGTGTTGCTGACCCGGCCGAACCACCGGTTCTCCGTCGACGACGTCGTGGAATGGGTGTGGGCCGACGACGAAAGCGTGCCGCGCGGAGCGCTCGCGACCCTGCACCAGAACGCCGCGCACCTGCGACAGGCCTTGCAGGCGAACGGGGTCGCCGCGCACGTCGGAATCGGCAAGAACGGATGCGTGGTCGAGATCGACCCCGCACTGGTCGATCACGTCGCCTTCGACCGCATGATGCTGCCCGCGCGGCACCTGCGTGATCGAGGCGACCACCACCGGGCCCACGTCGAGGCGCAGGCGGCGATGCGGCTGTGGCGCGACGAGCCGCTGACCGACCTGCGGACGCGGCGGGCCGGCGACTGGCGCGCGCAGTGGCTGCGCAGCCAGTGGCTCCCGGCGAACGCCTTCCTGGTCGCCGAACTGCTGGCCGTCGGGCAGGCCGACGTGGCTCTCGGCCGGTTGATGGAGCTCGAACGCGCCCACCCGCTGGAGCTGAGCATGGCGAAGCTGCGGATCCGGGCCCTGGCCGCGGCGGATCGCCCGGGCGAGGTCACCGAGTTCTACCTCGCGATGCGTCGTCAGTACCTCGACGCGGGTGAGCTCCGGGCCGCGGATGAACTGAGGGCGGTCCACGAAGAGGTGATCACCGGCGTCGGCGCTTTCCCGCGTCAGGTGGTGCGGGTCCGCGCCGTGGAGGCGGAGGAGGGACCGGGCGGCCCGCCGGTGTGGCACGTCCCGCCGGACAGCGACGAGCTCGAGGGGCGGGCCGGGCTGCTCGCGGAGCTGGACGCGTTCACCTCCGACTCGAGCGGAGCGCCCCGCCCGGGCGTGGTCGTGCTGACCGGCGGGCCGGGCGTCGGCAAATCCGCCGCGGTGGTGCGGTGGGCGCACCGGGCGCGGCGCCGGTTCCGGCACGGGATCGTCCTGCTGGACCTGCGCGGGGACAGCCAGGCAACGGCCGCGGACAGCGGTGAGGTCGTGGACACGCTCCTGTCGTTGCTGGACTTCCCGGTCGATCGGGTGGTGAACCCGGTGGCGAGGTCGGCGAAACTGTCGGCGTTGTTGCAGCGGCGGCCGCTTTCGGTGGTGCTCGACAACGTCCGCAGCCGCGAGCAGGTCGCGCCGCTGCTGGGCGTGCTCGCCGCGTGCACGGTGCTGGTCGTGTCGCGGTGGCGGCTGCCGTCGCTGGCCGCGACGGTGTCCCCGCCGGTGGTGACGGTGCGGCCGCTGGCCGCCCGGGACGCGACGTCGATACTGGACCGCAGGATCGGCCGGCGCGCCCGGGAGGATCGACGCGGCGTGGCGGAGCTGGTACGTCTGTGCCGGGGAAATCCGCTGGCGCTCACGCTGGTGGCCGATCGTGCGCAGGCGCGCACGGGCATGCTGCTGCCGACGCTGGCCGGTCTGCTGCGGGACGCCGACATGCTGCTGGACCTCGGGCATGAGGGTGACTGGCCGCAGCGAAGCCTGCGTGCGGCGTTCACCGTGTCCTACCAGGCGCTGGAAGCGGGCGAGCGGCGAGCGCTCGCCGTGATCGGGCTGCACCCGGGTGCGGAGGTCACCGCCGAAGCCATCGCGGCGGCGGACGGGCGCCCGCTGCCGTCGGTCCGCCGGTCACTCGACGTCCTGGTGGCGGCGCACCTGCTCGAACACCCCGGCAACCTCGACCGCTACCGCGTCCACGACCTCGTGCACGCCTACGCCGCATCGGTCGCGGCGCAGCTGGAAGATCTCGCGGCGGTCCGGCGCCGGACGTTCGAGTTCTACTTGCTGATGGCCCGCGACGCGCACCGCCTGGTCTTTCCGCACAAGCCGCCGCCGCGGTTGCCGGCCACGACCCTGGTGTGGCCGGGCGCCGGTTTCGCCGGCGCGACCGCGGCCCGGCAGTGGGTGATCCGGGAGAAGAACCTGCTGGCCGAGGTCGTCGCCGGGGCGGCTGCGGCGGGCTTGCACGAGATCGCCTACCACCTGCCCGCTCTGTTCGTAGAATTGTTCGTGGCAAAGGGTTTCTTCGCCGACGCGGTCAGCTGTCTGACGATCGCGGCAGGCAGCGTCGAAGCGGTCCTCGCCGAGTCCGGCGGCGCCGACGCGCACCTGCGGCAGGTGCTGGGATCGCACCTGAACGACCTCGGGGTCGTTTTGATGCACCAAGGGGAAGAGCGGGAGGCGGAACGCCACCTCCGGCGCGCGCTGGAACTGGCGGACGGTTTCCCGCTGGGCCGCATCGCCTCGACGTTGAACCTGGCCCGGTGGCACCTGCGGGCCGGCCGGGCGACGGAAGCCGCGGTGCTGTGCCGGTTGGCGCTGGAGCTGGCCTATGACCTGGGCGAACCGTCCTTGTGCGCCGTCGCGGCGCACAAGCTGGCGAACGCGCTGGTGGAGGCGCGGGGGTTCGAGCAGGAGGCGCTGGAGCTGTACGCCGAGGCACTGGACCACCTGCGGGACTCGCCCGACGCGACGACGCGGCTGGAGATCCACACCGCACGGGGATCGCTGCTGACCGATCTGGGGCGGTTCGCCGACGCCGACGAACAGTGCCGGCTCGCCTCGGAGCTGACGTCCGCCAGCCTGAGCCTGTCGTCGGTGATGAAACTGAACACGGTTCTGGCCAGGCTGAGGCACGGACAGGGCAACGCGCGAGCGGCCTTGTGGTACGCCCATCGCGCGGTCGAGCTGGCGGATCGCACTGGCCACGCCACCGGGCAGGCCAGAGCGTTGTCGGCGCTCGCAACGATCCTGCGCGAGCACGGAAACCGGGTGGACGCGCGAGCGCTGTGGCTGCAGGCGGCGGAGCTCTACCGCGGGCGGGCGCGGGGCACCCGGGTGGCGGAGCTGGGCGAGCTGATCGAAGAACTGGACGCGTCGGAGCCGGTCATCCCGGCCGCGCGTGACGCGGAGCAGGACACCGTGGCGATGCTGCCGCCGAGCCGGGAATCCGAGTAGTAATTGTCCCGCGAGCGGGGATCCCGCATCGATCCGATGCGGAATCCCTTGCCAAGGCGATGATCCGGCTCATGTCTGTCCACAGTGGTCTCAGCCTTTCCGGGCATTGGTGTCTACCGGATGAGACGCCGAGACTGGAAGCGTGCGCGCGAATCACCGGACGGTGTTCTCGGTTTCCTTTGGAGCAAGCCGGACGATCGTGCTCGGAGTCGCCGTCGTCACAAAATCCCGGACCCGCGTCACGTCCGGTGGCCTGAACCGTTTCCCTGGGGCAGGGACAACCGCACCACGAGCACGTCACCGGGAGCACCCACACGCGCGACACACCGGGGAGCGGAACAGCGATGAGCACGGATCGACCACACGAGCGACCCAGCGCCACCCCGGCGGCGGTGTGCCCGCCGGGGCCGATGCCGTTGGCTGGAGGTGGACCGCGTGAGACGCGAGCCCGCGAGACCGGCTGCGTCACCACGCACACGGATCAGCTGTTCGGGGCGGCGATGGTCTGGTGAGTGACGACCACAGAGCGCGCCCACCCGATCCCGTTCCCTCCGAGATCCCGGACGACGTCGTGCGGGACCTCGTGGACGACTACGTGGCCGGGGAGACCATCGAAAGCCTGGTCGCGCGGCTTCCCTACAGCTACCGCAAGATCCGCACGGCACTGATCGACGCCGGTGTCGCCCTGCGCCCGCCGCGCATCCCCCTGCCGCCGACGCCGCCCGGACTGGTCAACGCCTACCTGCACGGGCGATCGATCCGTCAGCTGGCGACGACCTACGGCATGTCCTACAGCCAGACGCGGAACATCCTGCTCGCCGAAGGTGTCGAACTCCGCCGTCGCGGCCAGCCGTGAGGCTTGCCGCGCTGCCGGGCTTCGAAGCGGTCGGCCGCCCGCGAAGCCCGGCGCGGGCCGGCCGCGATCGCGACCGGCGGTGGTGGCTCAAGCGCCGGCGGCCATAATAATCCACCAAGCCATCTCGGCGAAGTGCGCCATGGGTTCCTCCTTCGTCCTCCGGGGACCGGTGTGGTGCTCGCCGCGCGGCCGGATGAGGTCCAATCTTTGCTCCTCACACGCTGCCGGGGGTGAGCCCGTTCGGTGGTCGTTCGAATGTGCGTTGGGGCGAAGACTACCCGCCGGGATAAGGTGCAATCTTCCGGGGGGTCACTCGATGGGGAAACCCGTTCGAGAAAGCTCTACTCGATGGCTTGACTAGGATAAATACGCTCCGAATTCGACGGCCTACGCCGTCGTGGTCGCTCCACTGTAGAGCTTCACGGTGGGGTCGGTCCTGCGGTGACAACGGTTTCGGTCCCCAAGCTGTCTGCGGCGACCCGGACAGAGCAATGCGGCCACTCGTTCGAGTGACCGCATTGCTCTCGATCTCGGGTAGTCGAGAGAAAAGGCGAAGAATTCACCCGTAAGAGTGGTGCTACCAGTTCCGCACGGCGGGCGCGTATCCCGCAGGTTTGTCACCCACCTTCGTGTCCGGCGAGATGATCCAGTTCTGGTACTGCGGCGTGAACATCCGGTACACCGACGCCGGCGGCACCGCGCTCGCCTCGTCCAGCACCGCCCGCAGCTCGGCCGGGATCTCGAAGTCCAGTGCGGCCATGCTCTTGCCCAGCTGCCCGGCGCTGCTCGCTCCGACGATCGCCGACGCGATGCCCGGTTGGGTAGCCACCCAGTTGATCGCCACCTGGGCCATCGTGACACCCAGCTTGCCCGCCACCTCCTCGAGCGGCTTCAGCAGCTGCCAGTCGCGGTCGGTCCAGGTCGGGGCGTCGCTGAGGCGGCCCGCTCCGCCGTCGCGGTACTTGCCCGTGAGGAAACCTCCGGCCAGCGGGCTCCACGCCGTGACGCCGAGGCCGAGGAGCTGTCCCATCGGGACGTGCTCGGTCTCGATTTCCCGCTGCACCAGCGAATACGGCAGCTGCAGGTTGATCATCGGCGTCAGCGACTGCGCCTCGGCGATGCTCTGGGCCCGCGCCGCGTACCAGGCCGGGACGTCCGACAGGCCCGCGTAGCGGATCTTGCCGGCGCGGACGAGGTCGTCGAGCGTGCGCACGACCTCCTCGACCGGGGTGAGCCGGTCCCACGTGTGCAGCAGGAAGAGGTCGACGTGGTCCGTGCCCAGCCGGCGCAGCGACGCCTCGAGCGCGCGGATCAGGTGCTTGCGGCCGTTGCCGCCGGCGTTGGGGTCGCCGGGGTCGACGCTGTTGGTGAACTTCGTGGTGAGCACGACGCGGTCGCGCACCTTCGCCTCGGCGATGAGCCGGCCGATGATGGTCTCGCTCTCGCCCGCGGTGTAGAAGTCCGCCGTGTCGAGGAAGTTGCCGCCTTCGTCGAGGTACTTGCGGAAGATCGGGCGGACCTCGTCCTCGGTCTTCCCGTAGGCGGCGTGGAAACCGCCGGTGCCGAAGTTCATCGTCCCGAGTGCGAGCCGGCTGACGCGCAGGCCCGAGCGGCCGAGGAGGTAGTACTGATCGAGTGACATGACTCCACCGTGCCTAGCGATTTTTGGACCCGCAAGTCCAGTCTCCCAGCGCCCCAATGTGGCCTTCGGTGCGTCGGACGCACCGAAGGCCGCCTTGGGCGCGTCAGACGCAACCAAGGCCACATTGGGGCGCTCGGGGTCAGCGGCAGCGGTAGGCGGACGCCGTCGCCGGGTCGCCGCCCGAGTAGCGCGAGACCGACGGGAGCGGACACAGGTTCCGGGTCCTGCCGTCCGCGGACGCCGCCGCGAGCGTCGCCGGGGCCTGGCCGTGCTCCACCCAGCCGACCAACTGCCCGAGCGCGTTCGTCGGCTCCGGGCCGCCGCCCCCGAAGCAGTGCTCGACGCCCGGTGCGAGGAACAGCCGGTAGAAGTCGTTCACCCGCTGCGCACCGCCCATCGTCCGCTCGACCTGCGTGCGGTAGGACAGCGTGCCGCCCGGCGGGATCAGCTGGTCGTTCGCGCCCACGAACGTGATCAGCTTGCCGCCGGCGCGGCGGAACGCCGACAGGTCCGGGTCGGACGTGCCGATGACGTCGTCGTACTCCAGCACCGACTGGCGGAACAGGTCGGCGAACTGGCCGTACGTCAGCTTCGACGTGTCGAAGCCCGGCTGCTTCTCCAAGAACGCCTGCACCCACTGGACGGCCACCGGGAAGCCCGGCGCGTAGAGCGTCCCGTCGGGGCCCGGCGTCGTGCCGGCCAGCCAGGTGAAGTCCGCGCCCTTGGGAAGCCCGGACCACAGCTTGCGGCCGCGCTCGTCGGTAGGGCCGGCCCAGATCTTGCGCATGACCTCGGCGTCCGCCGCCGTGACGGTGAACTCGTGGCCGTCGCAGACCACCTTCGTGCCGATCAGGCTGCGCGGGTCGTAGCCGCATTCGTCCGGCCGGTCGACGATGCCGTTGGTGACGCCGTCCCGCGCGTCGCACGCCTGGACCGCCGCCTGCCGGAACGCCGAGAGCACGCAGGTGCTGGGGAAGTCGTGGCTCTGGTTCATGACGACCTGCGGCCACAGCGTCGCGACGGCGAACTGCGTCCAGTCGACGGCGGGGGCGTTGGCCAGGACGCCGTCGAAGTCGCCGGGGTGGTTCTGCGCCTCGGCGTAGCCCTGGCGGCCGCCGGTCGAGCAGCCGGTCCAGTACGAGTACGTCACCGGGCGGTGGTAGTACCGCTGCGTGACCGCCTTGCCGATCAGGGCCTCTTCGTGCACCGAACGGGTGGCGAAGTTGGTCAGGAGCGTCTGGTCGACGTCACCGTCGGCGGTCAGCGCCCACGACGTGTCGAGCCCGTCGAGGGATACGCCCGCGTCGGTCGTCACGCCGGTGTAGCCGTCCTTCACGGCCTGGGCGAGCTCGTCGAAGTTGCCCGCGGCGTAGGCGCTGCCGCCGAGGGCCTGCAGCCGCCCGGTCCAGCCGGTGTCGGGCAGGGCCACGGCGACCTTGACGTGGTCGTGCCCATCGTGGGTCAGGGTGACGGTGAGCCGGCAGTACGCGGTCTGGTGTTCGGCCGTGACGGACTCGATCTTCGCGCCGGCGGGCGCCGAGACCGGGACCGGGGCGCAGGCCGGCGTCGAGGCCGCCGCGTTGGGCGCGAGCGGGATCAGGCCGGTCAGCAGGAGCGGCACGGCGGCCGCCAAGAACTTCGGGATGCGTCTCATCGGTT
Organism: Amycolatopsis sp. cmx-4-37; assembly: GCA_049998055.1. GTDB lineage: Bacteria > Actinomycetota > Actinomycetes > Mycobacteriales > Pseudonocardiaceae > Amycolatopsis. The sequence continues at coordinate 632,578 of JAEBEK010000003.1, forward strand.
CCTCGGGTCGCTTGCGTTGACGCTGCGAAGCTAGGGGGCGGCGGGCGCTCGCCGCGCCCGTCGGATGACGCTGCCGCTGTACGTCATTCGCCCTTGAGCTGCGGAAACGTCCGTTGGGTAAGGTCGGTTCCATGGCGCTGCACGGGCGGGAAGCCGAGCTGAAGGAGCTGGGCGAGCTCGTCGACGGTCCCGAGGACCGCAGCGGTGTGGTGATCCGCGGCGAAGCCGGCATCGGCAAGTCGGCGCTGGTGGCCGAGACGGCGGCCGCGGCATCGGTCGCGGGGCTGCGCGTGCTGCGGACGGCCGGGGCCGAGGCCGAGCGGAACCTCGCGTACGCCGGGCTGCACCGGCTGCTGCACCCGGTCCGGGCGGGGGTGGCGGAGCTGCCCGCGCCCCAGAGGGACGCGCTGCGGACTGCGTTGGGGCTGGCGGACGGCGTGGCGCCGAGCGCTTTTCTGGTCGGGCTCGCGGCGCTGACGGTGCTGGCCGAAGAGGCGGCCGCGAAGCCGTTGCTGCTGGTGGCGGAGGACGTGCACTGGCTCGACCGGGCGAGCGCGGACGTCCTGGCGTTCGTGGCACGGCGGATCGAGACGGAGCCGATCGTCCTGGTGGCGACGCTCCGGGACGGCGCTTCGTCCCCGCTGCTCGACGCGGGGCTGGCGCCGATGGTCCTGGATCGGCTGTGCGCGGACGACGCGGCGGACCTGCTGGACGCGGTCGCCCCGGGCCTCGCCCCGGCGGCGCGGACCCGGCTGCTGACGGAGGCGGCGGGGCACCCGCTGGCGTTGACGGAGCTGCCGCTGGGCCTGGCCGGGCCGGCCGGGCTCGACCCGGTGCTGCCGCTGACGGAACGCCTGGAGAGGACGTTCACGGCGCGGGTGACGGGGTTGCCGGCGGAGACGCGCACGGCGTTGCTGGTGGCGGCGTTGAACGAGACGACCTCGCTGGCGGAGACGTTGACGGCGGCGGCTTCACTCCTGACGACGGACGCCGTCGAGCCGGAAATCCTTGCCGCCGCGGTCGAAGCCCGGCTGATCGAGCTCTCCGCCGGTACCGTCACCTTCCGCCACCCGCTCATGCGTTCCGCCATCCCCGCGGCCGCCACCCCGACCGACCGGCGGCGCGCCCACCTCGCCCTCGCCGAAGCCCTCGGAGACCAGCCCGACCGGCGCGCCTGGCACCAAGCCGCCGCGACCGCCGGGCCCGACGAAGCCATCGCCGCCGAACTCGATCGCACCGCCGAACGGGCCCGGTACCGGGGCGGGGCCGCCGCCGCCATCGCCGCGCTCGAACAGGCCGCCCGCCTCAGCGAACACCCCGCGACCCGGACCGAGCGGCTGCTGAAGGCCGCCGAACTGGCCGTCGACTCCGGACGCCGGGAGACCGCCGAACGCCTGGTGCACGCCGCGAAGCCCGCCGGCAAGCGCCAGCGGGCCCTCGCGAGCCGGCTGCTCAGCGAGTTCGAAGACGGCGTTCGCGAAGACCCCGCCCGCGTCGCCGAACTCGCGGTCACCGCCCAAGCTACCGCCGCCGACGGGGAAACCGACGCCGCCCTGCGGATCCTCTGGAGCGCCGCCATGCGGTGCTTCTGGACCGAGCCCGGCGCCGCCGCCCGGAAGGCCCTGCTCGACGTCGCCGACCGGCTGCCCGTCCCGGACGACGATCCGCGCGTCGTGGCCGTCACCGCCTACGTCGCGCCCTTCGAGCGCGGCGACGTCGTCATCGAGAACCTCAAGAAGCTCGCCGGGGCGACCGGCGCCGATCCCGAGATCGACCGGTACCTGGGCAGCGCGGCCCTGCAGGTCGGCGCCTTCGACCTCGCCGCGCGGTTTTCCGCGGCCGCCGCGCCGGGGCTGCGGGCCCAGGGCCGGCTCGGGCTGCTGCCGCGCGCGCTGGCCGTCCAGGCGTGGAGCCGCGCGCGGCTCGGTGACCTCGCCGCGGCGGTGCCGGTCGCGGCCGAAGCCGCCCGGTTCGCCCGGGAGACCGGCCAGCCGTTCATGTGCGGCCTGGCCACCGCCGTCCAGGCCGAGATCGCCGCTCTGCGCGGCGACCACAAGCAGGCGAAGACCCTGGCCGGCGAGGCCGAACGCGCCGGGCTCGCCGCGGGCGCCCGGCCGGTGCTCGCCACCGTCCAGCTCGCGCGCGGGCTCACCAACCTGAGCGAAGGCCGCTTCGACGACGCCTTCGCCGACCTGAAACGGCTGCTCGACCCGGCCGACCCCGCCTACCAGCTGGCGCTGCGCGCGTACTGCGTCTCGGAGCTCACCGAGGCCGCGGTCCGCGCCGGGCAGACCGAGGCGATGCGCGACATCCTCGCCGAGCTGGAGCCGCTGGCGAAAAGCACGCCGTCGCCCGCCCTGCACAGCGGGCTGCGGTACGCGCGGGCCGTGCTCGACCCGAGCGACGAGCGGTTCGCCGAAGCGCTGCGGGCCGACCTGACCGGCTGGCCCGCCGAACGCGGCCGCGTCCACCTGGCCTTCGGCGAGTGGCTGCGGCGGCAGCGGCGGGTCGTCGAGTCGCGGACGCACCTGCGCACCGCCCGCGAGACGTTCGACGCCCTGGGCATGACGGCCTGGGCCGAGCGGGCGCGGCGTGAGCTGCGCGGTGCGGGGGAGTCGAGCCCGAACCGCGGCCCGGACGCGCGCGAGAAGCTGACCCCGCACGAGCTGAGCATCGCGCAGCTGGCCGCGGAGGGGCTGACGAACCGGGAGATCGGGCAGCGGCTGTACCTTTCGCACCGGACCGTCGGCACGCACCTGCACCGGATCTTCCCCAAGCTGGGCGTGAGCTCCCGCGCGGACCTCGCCGGGACGCTGAAGACCCTGGAAGGGTGACTTACACCGGCTGCGTCACCTGACGGGCGCGCAGATCACTCGAAGCTCCCTAACGTCGTGAAAGTCCCACGGTCTTTCGCACAGGAGTCAAGATGATCAGCAGGAGAAGGTTCGGGCAGGCGTTCGCGGCGGGACTGGCGGCGACTTCCTTGGCGGCCTGCTCGGCGAAGGACGCCGCCGCCCCCGCCGCGTCCGCGACCCCCGACCCGCGGGCCGGCTCGGGCGAGCACACCTCGCTCGGTGAGGTCAAGCACGTCGACGCCGGCGTGCTGACCATGGCGTACTACGAGGCCGGCCCGGCGACCGGGCAGCCTGTCGTGCTGCTGCACGGCTGGCCGTACGACCCGTACAGCTACGTCGACGTCGCCCCGATCCTGGCCGCCGCCGGCCACCGGGTGATCGTCCCGTTCCTGCGCGGTTACGGCCCGACGGCGTTCAAGTCGGCGCGGACCGTCCGCAACGGGCAGCAGGCGGCGGTCGCGCTCGACGTCGTCGCGCTGATGGACGCGCTCAAGATCGACCAGGCCGTCCTCGGCGGCTACGACTGGGGTTCGCGGACGGTCGACATCATCGCCGCGCTCTTCCCGGAGCGCTGCACAGCCGTCGTCGCGGTGAGCGGGTACATCGTCACGAACCTGGTCGCGAACCAGAAACCCCTTGCGCCGCAGGCGGAACTCGGCTGGTGGTACCAGTACTACTTCGCGACCGAGCGCGGCCGCGCCGGCTACGCGGCCAACCGCCACGACTTCAACAAGCTCATCTGGAAGACGGCCTCCCCGGCGTGGCACTTCGACGACGCGACGTACGACCGCAGCGCGGCGGCGTTCGACAACCCCGACCACGTCGACATCGTCGTCCACAACTACCGCTGGCGCCTGAGCCTCGCCCCGGGCGAGCCGCAGTACGAGGCCTACGAACAGAAACTGGCGACGGGCCCGGCCATCACGGTCCCGGCGATCACGATCGCCAGCGACTTCGACGGCGCGGCCAAGGACGGCAAGGCCTACCGCGCGAAGTACACCGGCAAGTACGAGCACCGGATCCTCGACGGCATCGGGCACAACGTCCCGCAGGAGGCCCCGAGGCCGTTCGCCCAGGCGATCCTCGACGCCGCCCGCCTGTGAGTCTTGAAGGCCGTGAATGGCACATTGAGGGACTTCAAGTCCCTCAATGTGCCATTCACGGCCTTTGCCGGTGGGTCAGGCGACGGTGGCGTCGAGGGTGACCTCGATGTTGCCGCGGGTCGCCTTCGAGTACGGGCAGACCTGGTGCGCGCCTCGGACGAGCTCGTCGGCCGTGGCCTGGTCGATGCCCGACGCCTCCAGGTGCAGGACGGCGCTCAGCTGGAACTCGCTCGCCGCCGTGTCGTGGTGCAGGGTCACTTCGGCGACGACGGCGAGGTCGTTCAGCGGCACCTGCTTCGTGCCCGCGACCCGGCGGACCGCGCCGACGAAGCACGACGCCCAGCCCGCCGCGAACAGCTGCTCCGGGTTCGTCCCGTCGCCCGCGCCGCCGAAGGCCTTGGGCACGGCGAGCGTGACGTCGAGCGCGCCGTCGTCGGAGGTCGCGCGGCCGCCGTTGCGGCCCTCCGCGGTGGAGGTGGCGACGGCGGTGTAGGTCACTTCGGACATGGTGTTCCTTTCGGCGGGTGAGGAGCACCACGCTAGGAATCCCGAAGCGGCGGCGGCGACCGTCGGACGACGTCACCCGTGTACGTCACCGTTTTCCAGCCGCAGCCACCGGTCGATCCCGAGGCGATCGAGGAAGCGCTCGTCGTGGCTCACGACGACGAACGCGCCGCGGAACGCCGTCAGCGCGCTCTCCAGCTGCGCGGCGCTGACGAGGTCGAGGTTGTTCGTCGGCTCGTCGAGCAGCAGCAGCTGCGGCGCCGGTTCGGCGAACAGGACGCAGGCCAGCGTGGCGCGCAGCCGTTCCCCGCCCGAAAGAGCGCCCACCGGCAGGTGCACGCGCGAGCCGCGGAACAGGAAGCGGGCCAGCAGGTTCATCCGCTGCGACGGCGGCAACGCCGGGGCGGCCGCGGCCAAGTTCTCGGCCACCGTCCGGTCGTCGTCGAGCAGGTCGAGCCGCTGGGACAGGAACGCGATCCGGCCGTCGAAGCGCGCCACCGAACCGCTGTCGGGCTCGAGGTCGCCCTGCAGGATCCGCAGCAGCGTGGACTTCCCGGCGCCGTTGGGCCCGGTGAGCGCGATCCGCTCGGGGCCGCGGATCGCCAGGTCGACGCCGGCCGGGAAGAGGCCACGCGCCCGCAGGCCCTCGCCGAGGAAGAGCGTGCGGCCCGCCGGGACCTCGGTCCGCGGCAGCTCCAGGCTGATTTTCCGCTCGTCCCGCCGCGCCCGCTCGGCCTGGTCGAGCTTGGCCTTCGCCGCGTCGACGCGCGCCGCGTGCGTGCCGTCCGCCTTGCCGGCCGACTCCTGCGCGTTGCGCTTCATCGTGCCCGCGAAGATCTTGGGCAGCCCGGCGCTGCCGAGGGTGCGCGACGCGGTGCTCGCGCGGCGGGCGGCGCGTTCGCGGGCCTGCTGCATCTCCCGCTTCTCGCGCTTGACCTCCTGCTCGGCGGTGCGGATGTTTTTCTCGGCGACCTCCCGCGCGGCTTCGACGCCTTCTTCGTATGAGCTGAAGTTCCCGCCGTGGAAACGGATCTCGCCGCGGTCGAGCTCGGCGATCCGGTCCATCCGGTCGAGCAGCGCGCGGTCGTGGCTGACCACGACGAGGCAGCCGGACCAGTCGTCGAGCACGCCGGACAGCCTGCGCCGGGCGTCGAGGTCGAGGTTGTTGGTCGGCTCGTCGAGCAGCAGCACGTCCGGCCGCTTGAGCAGCTGCGCGGCCAGGCCGAGGGAGACGATCTGGCCGCCGGACAGCGTGCCGAGCGAACGGTCGAGCGCGACGTCGAGGCCCAGCCGGTCCAGCTGGCCGCGCGTGCGCTCCTCGATGTCCCAGTCGGTGCCGATGGTCGTGAAGTGCGCTTCGGCGGCGTCACCGGATTCGACGGCCGCGATGGCGTGCAGGACCGGCGCCACGCCGAGGACCTCGGCGACGGACGGCTCCCCGCTCAGCGGCAGGTCCTGCGCCAGGTAGCCGAGGACGCCGTCGGCGGTGACGCTGCCCGCCGACGGCTCCAGCACTCCGGCGACGAGCTTCAGCAGCGTCGTCTTGCCGGCGCCGTTCGGGGCGACGAGTCCGGTGCGGCCACCGGGGAAGGTGGCGGACAGCCGGTCGAAGACGGGGGTGTCGTCCGGCCACGAGAAGGACAGGCCGGACAGGACGATTTCGGACATGGTGCGGACCTCGATGTGGTGCGAAGCGAAAGGGGGACGTCGAAGGCGGCCCGCACCGGCACTGCCGGGGGCCGCCCGCTCCGGAGCTATCCGGAGATGTCGACGTCACCTGCCACGAGTGGTCTCCTCCACGAGATCTTCCCGCCGAAGATAGCAGGATTGGCGGTCAAGGCGCCGGGTAACCGCCGGGAATGCGAATCGTGGTCACGGGAGCGTCAGGCAACATCGGGACCGGCGTCGTCGCGGCGCTGGAAGCCGATCCGCAGGTCGACGCGGTCGTGGGGCTGGCGCGGCGGCCGGCCGGGGGCATCGTCACGGCCGACGTCGAGCGCGACGACCTCGTGCCGCTCTTCCGCGGCGCCGACGCGGTCGTCCACCTGGCCTGGCTGTTCCAGCCCACGCGCCGCCCGGAACGCACCTGGCGCGCGAACGTCCTCGGCTCGCTGCGGGTGTTCGACGCGGTGGCCGCGGCGGGCGTGCCCAAGCTCGTCCACACGTCGTCGATCGGCGCGTACTCACCGCGCGAGGACGACGAACCGGTCACCGAGGACTGGCCCACGCACGGCTGGCCCGGCGCGGCCTACACGCGCGAGAAGTCCTATTTGGAGCGTTACCTCGACGCGTTCGAGCAGCGCCACCCGGAGCTCGACGTCGTCCGGATGCGGCCGGGCTTCGTCTTCCAGCGCGCGGCCGCCTCCGAACAACGCCGGCTGTTCGGCGGGCCGTTCATCCCGGGGTCGCTCGTGCGGCCCGGCCTGATCCCGGTCGTGCCGGACGTTCCCGGGCTGCGCGTCCAGGTCGTGCACACCGACGACCTGGCCGACGCCGTCCGCCGGGCGGTGACGCGGCCGGTGCGCGGGGCGTTCAACGTCGCGACCGGCCCGGTCGTCGACCCGCGGTTCGTCGCGGACCTGCTGGGCGCGCGCACGGTGCCGGTGCCGGCCGCGGCGGTCCGGGCGGCGGTGAGCGCGGCCTGGCGGCTGCACGCGGTGCCGGCGTCGCCGGGGCTCTTCGACGCGGTGCTGCGGCTGCCGGTCATGGACACCACCCGCGCCGAGTCCGAACTGGACTGGCACCCGCGGCACGACGCGGCGTTCACGCTGAAGGAGTTCCTCGCGGGCCTGCGCGAAGGCGCGGGCGCGGACACGGCGCCGCTGGCCCCGGACGGGAGCCGCCTGCACGAGATCGCGACGGGCGTCGGCCGGCGTCCCTAACCGGTGGACGGCGCCTTGCTGAGGTCGACGACGCAGAAGCGGTTGCCGTCCGGATCGGCGAGGACGACGAAGTCCGGCTGCGCGGGGTAGCGGTCCCACTCGACTTCGTCGGCACCCAGCCCGACGAGCCGGGCGACCTCGGCCTCCTGCTCCGCCGTGGTGTCGACGAGCAGGTCGAGGTGCACGCGCGGGTACGGCTCGACCGGCGACTCGCTGTGCATGAGCCCGAGCGCGTGGCCGGAGCCGTCGGCGTGCTCCAGCGTGCGCCAGCGATCACTGGCCCACTCTTCGGCGACGACGAGGTGCAGCGCCGCCGACCAGAAGGCGGCGGCGCGCGCCACGTCGGACACGCCGAGCACCGGAAAGCCGAGCCGGAGCACGGCTCAGTGCCCCTGGATCTCCGGCTCGGGGTACTGCCCCCGCTTCCGGTCGACCGCCGTCGTGGCGATCCCCGCGGCGATCATCGCGACGCCGAGACCGAGGTGCAGCCAGTCGTCCGCGTTGTCGACGGGGATGAAGTTGGCCGGGCTGTCGTGGTTCATCGCGAGGCCGAACACGAAGAGCAGGACGTAGACCCCGCCGCCGATCATCAGGAACGCCCGCGATCCGCCGTTGCCGCGGGCGGCCAGCACGCCGAGCACCCCGAACACCAGGTGGACCAGGTTGTGCAGCACCGAAACGGTGAACACGCCGAAGAGGCGCGCCCCCGACTCGTGGCCGGCGAAGTGCAGGTCCGCGTACCCCGCGGTGATCCCCGGCACGAACCCCAGGACCCCCACCAGCAGGAACGCGACCCCGAACCCCATGGCGGCGGTCCGCGCCGCGCTCCGCCGTGACCGGACTTCCGTCGTCATGACACCTCCGCATGTCTCGAGCCGGTCGGCTACCCGGCCCGGGCGCGGACAAACCGGTCAGGACCCCGCGGCCGCGCGCACCTCCGCCAGCACCCGGCGCAGCGGCTGCCCGGTGGCCTCCGCGGCCGCCTTCACTTCCTCGTACTCCGGCTGCGCCGTCACGACGACCCCGTTCAGGTACCCGCGCTTCACGCTCACCGGGCGCCCGCGGTAGTCCACGGTGACGCTGTCGCGCGGCAGCGACCGCCGCTCGACGGGGGACAGCCGCACCCCCAGCGTCGACGTGTGGGCGAACACCGCCGCGCAGACGCCGTCGACGCGGTCGTCGGCCGCCAGCGCCGTCAGGACCATGCCCGGCCGGCCCTTCGGCGCGGTCACCGGCGCGCACCACGCGTCGGCCGCGCCCGCGCCGCGCAGCGCCAACAGGACTTCGGGCCACAGCCGGGGATCGAGGTCGTCGACGGTCGTCTCGACGACGGTCATCTTCGCGCGCACCCACGTGCGGTCCGGTTCCGAAGCCGAGCCGACGACCACCCGGACGACGTTCGCGTGCCCGGGCGGGTCGGCCGTGCCCGCGCCGACGCCGACCTTGACCGGCACGCAGGCCGGCATCGGGCCGTACGCGTCGGCGAGCGTGACGAGCAGCGCCGCGCCCGTCGGGGTGCACAGCTCCCGCGCGGCGGGGTGCGCGGCGACCGGTGCCGACGCGCCGGTGAGCAGCGCGAGCACCGCGGGCGGTGGCACGGTGAGCCGGCCGTGCGCCGCGGTCACCGTCCCGCCGCCGACGGCGATCGGCGACACCGTCACGGTCGCGTCCAGCAGGCCCAGCGCCTCCAGGCCGAGCGCGCACCCGATGATGTCGACGATCGCGTCCAGCGCGCCGACTTCGTGGAAGTGCACGCGGTCCCGGTCGATGCCGTGCACGGCGGCTTCCGCGTCGGCCAGCCGGTCGAACACCTTGGTGGCGAAGCGTTCCGAGGCGCCGGGCAGCGCGGCGGACCCGATCAGGTCGAGGATCTCCGGGAGGTGGCGGGCGTGCCGGGTCTCGGGCGCCTCGACGACCACCTGGCGCGCTCGCAGCCCGTGCCGCCGGACCACCTGTTCGGTGAGCCGGACGTCGTCGACGGGCAGCCGGGAGAGTCCTGCGAGGACGCCGTCGAAGTCCGCGCCCGCGTCGACCAGCGCGGCCAGCAGCATGTCGCCGGCGCAGCCGTTCCCGGCGTCGATCCACGCGACGGTCACGGCGCCACCGACTGCCGGGCGACGCGGGCCGCGGCGACCCCCGCGCCGAAGCCGTTGTCGATGTTGACCGTCACCACGCCGGGGGCGCAGCTGTTCAGCATGGTCAGGAACGCGGTCAGGCCGTCGAGGTGCCAGCCGTAGCCGACGCTCGTGGGCACGGCGATCAGCGGCGTGCCCACGAGTCCGCCGAGGACGGTGGGCAGCGCCGCCTCCATCCCGGCGATCGCCACGACGGCGCCGGCACCGGCGATCCGGTCGCGTTCGGCCAGCAGCCGGTGCAGCCCGGCCACGCCGACGTCGACGACGAGGTCCGGCTCCGCACCGAAGACCGCGATCGTCGTGGCGCACTCGCGGGCGACGGGCAGGTCCGACGTCCCGGCGCACACGACGGCCACCCGGCCGCGCGGGGCCGGCACGGGCCCGAGCGTCACCGTCCGGCCGGCGTCGTCGACGTCGGCCCCCGGCAGGCGTTCCCGGCACAGCGCCCGCGCCTCTTCGCCGACCCGCGTGGCAAGCACCGCGCGGCCGGGATGGGCCTCGTTCAGCCGCGCGAGCGCGGCCGTGATCTGCCCGGGCGTCTTGCCCGCGCCGAACACCACTTCCGGATCTCCCGTGCGCGCAGCCCGGTCGAGGTCCAATCGCGCAAAGCCCAGATCGGCGGTCGCCGCCGTAACCCCAGTCGATACCACCTTCGACACGTTAGCGTTCTCGCGCACCGTATGTAAACTGTTCCCGGGGGATTCCGCACGAATACGGCAATGGGTTGACTGGGTGGACCCGTCGCGATCGACTTACCACACACAAGACGCCTCGAGCGGAGGACAAGTGCTGTTCTTTTGCCGAAATCGGCTGACCGTGACCGCGCGACCAGCGGGGACGGAGTAATGGACACCGGAATCGAAGATCGGCTGCTGGACAAGGTCCGTGCGCTGGGGAGCGTGACCGTCGCGTTCTCCGGTGGGGTCGACTCCGCGCTCGTGCTGGCCGCGGCCGCGCGGGCGTTGCCGGCCGGGAGCGTGCTCGCGGCCATCGCCGACTCGCCCAGCCTCGCGCGGGCGGAACTCGTTGCCGCGCGGGGGATCGCGGCCGGTCTCGGGATCGAGCTGGCCGAAGTCCCCGGTACCGAGCTGGCCGTTCCCGGATACCGGGACAACGCCGGCGACCGCTGCTACTTCTGCAAACAGGCCGTGCTCGGCGCGATCGGCGGCCTCGCGCGCCGGCGCGGGTTCGCGCACGTGGCGACCGGGACCCACTCCGACGACCACCGCGCCGTGCACCGCCCCGGCCTGCGGGCGGCCCGTGAGCTGCGCGTCGTCGAGCCGCTGGCCGAGGCCGGCCTGGGCAAGGCCGCGGTCCGGGCCCTGGCCGCCGCGTGGTCGCTGCCCGTCGCCGACAAGCCGTCGACACCCTGCCTGGCCTCACGTATCTCCGTCGGGGTGCCGGTCTCTTTAGGAAGGTTGGGGTTGGTGGAACGCGCCGAGATCGCGGTGGGCGCGCGGCTGGCGGCGGCGGGGATCCGCCCCCGTGACCTGCGCGTCCGCCTGCTCGGCCGGGGATTCCGGGTGGAGGTGGATGGTCCTGCGCACGCGGCCGTCGAAGCACGGCCGGGGCTCGCGGCCGCGGTGGTCGGCGAGCTCGGTGGCCTCGGCCTGCGCGGCCCGGGCGCGGTCACGGCCTATCGTGCGCCCGCGCTCGCCCCGCCGCCCTAGGTCCTTTCCCCCGCGCGTTCGTCGTGGTCAATTGTGCCGTCACCGAACGGGGTATGAAAAAACCACGTAACCGAACCCGCGGCTATCGCGTTGGATTTGTTCGTCGGCCAATTGCGACGATTCGTGTACGGTCCGCGTCGATCATTCGCCGGGATACCGTGCCGAAAACACCGTGTCGGTTGTTACGTCTTGCCGAGCGCATTTTTCGGCTATATTTCGGCGGGTTCGGCGCGCGGCGGCTGCGAGCGGTAGCCGGTCGCGCACGGTGGGGGAGGATCGAATGTACTTCGAGTTGCTCGGCACCTTGCGGGTCCAGCGCGACGGGGAGCGGGTGGACCTCGGCGGTCTCCGCCAGCAGCGGCTCCTGGTGATGCTGCTGCTCAGCGCGAACAAGGTGGTCGGCGCGGACCGCCTGCTGGAGGCCATGTGGGACGACGAGCCGCCGGCGACCGCGCGAAGACAGCTGCACAACGCCGTCGCCGCGCTGAGACGCAGCTTCGGGACGGCCAAGCACCTCGTCGTCAAGGACGGTCCCGGCTACCGCATCACCGTCGACCCGCACGGCGTCGACGCGCACCGGTTCACCGCGATGGTCGCGTCGGCCTCCGCCGCGGCCGCCGGCGGCCGCACCGCCGCGGCCGTCGAGCTCCTGGAAGCGGCGCTCGCGCTGTGGAACGGACCGGCGCTGTCCGGGTTGACCAGCCCGGTGTTCGAGATCGTCGCCGCGCGGTTCGAGGAGAACCGGCTGACCGCGACCGAACGGCTCATCGGGCTGCGCCTGGACGGCGGAGAGGCGTCGTCGCTCGTGCCGCAGCTGGGCGAGCTCGTCTCGCGGCACCCGCTGCGGGAGGAGACCCGCAAGCTGCTGATGCTGGCGCTGCACCGGTGCGGCCGCACGGCCGACGCGCTGAACGCGTACGAACAGGGCCGGCGGATGCTGCGCGACGAGCTCGGCGTCGACCCCGGGGCGAGCATCCGCGAGCTGTACGAGCGCATCCTGCGTGACGACCTGCCGAAGCGGCGGCCCGAGGCCGCCCCGGGCCGGTCGTTCCTGCCCTACGACACCGCGCACTTCACCGGCCGCGCCGAGGAGCTGCGGTTCCTTTCGGCGAGCCGCTCGGCGGGAACCGCGTTGAGCATCCTGGCCATCGACGGCATGCCCGGCGCCGGCAAGACGACGCTGGCCGTCCGGCTCGCCCACCAGCTGGCGCACCGGTTTCCCGAGGGACACCTCTACCTCGACCTGCACGGGCACACGCCCGGGCGGGAACCGCTCGAACCGGACGCGGCGCTGGAGCGGCTGCTGCTGGACTTCGGGCTCCCGGCGGACCGGATCCCCCGCGACGGCCGCCGGCGCGCCGCGCGCTGGCGGGCCGAGCTCGCCGAGCGGCGGGTGCTCGTGGTGCTGGACAACGCCCTCGACGCCCGGCAGGTCCGCCCGCTGCTGCCCGGCACGGGGAAGGCGCAGGTGATCATCACCAGCCGGCGCCGCCTGGCCGGCCTCGACGGGGTGACGTCCCGTTCGCTGGACGTGTTCCCACCGTCGGACGCGGCGGCCCTGTTCACCCGGATCGCGGGACCGGACCGCACGGCGAGCCGGCCGGACGCGGTCGCGGAGGTGGTGGCCCTCTGCGGGCACCTGCCGCTGGCGGTCGCGATCGCGGCGTGCCGGTTCCACAACCGGCCGGCGTGGTCGCTCGACGACCTGGTGCTCCGGCTGCGCGACCGCGCCACGCGCCTGGCCGAGCTGAGCCTGGAGGACCGCAGCGTGGCGTCGCGGTTCGAGGTGTCCTACGAGCGGTTGCCGGCCGCGCAGCGCCGGTTGTTCCGGGCCTTGGGCGCGTTCGCCGGCGAGGAGCTCGACGCGGCCGACGCGGCCGTGCTGCTGGGACAGCCGGTGCCGGAGGCGGAGCGGTTGCTGGAGGAGTTGTTCGACGCCCACGTCCTGCGCCAGCGGACCGCGGGCCGGTACCACTTCCACGACCTGGTCCGGGAGCACGCGCGCGCGAAGGCGGAGGAGCACGAGACGGTGCTGACGACCATCGGCCGGAAGAGACTGGCCCCGGTCGGCGACCTGGAGTGCAGCTTCGGCTGACCCGCCTGCCCCGCAAGGGTTCCGCGGCCGGTCCGAACGTCATGAACGAGTCGTTCACCGCGTTCGGCGGGGGTTGGCGACGTCATGAACGACTCTTTCAACGCGCCGGACGTCATGAACGACCCTTTCATGACGTCCTTCGGTGACCGGGCGAACTCGCTGTGCGACTCCGGTATCCGTTGTATCGCAACACCATCGCCGCCGATGCACCACCGATGCCTCGCGGATGGACGCGCCCGGCAAGCTCGGGAGCAGAGCCGACCGCAGCAGAAAGTGATGCCATGGAGTTCACCCGCAAGACCGTCCTGAGTCCCGAACTGCGGGCCCGGATCCTCGCCGACCCGGGTGTCGGCGGGGGGAACCTGCTGCCCGCCATGCTCGAGCTCAACCCGTACCCGGACGTGCCGTTCATCCACTCGCTCACGCCGATCCCGTACACCGACGGCGAAACGAGGCACTGGTTCAGCCTCCGGGACCTCGACCACCTCGTGCAGAGCTGGTCGGTCTGGTACCTCGAGCGGGGCGTGCGGCCGCACGACCGGGTCGCCGTCTTCCCGCCGGACTCCATCCAGTACTTCCTGCACCTCTCGGCGCTCGCGCAGATCGGCGCGATCTCCATGCTCATCAACAGCAACGCGAAGCGCGACAGCGCCGTCGCGCTGATCGAGCGCAGCGGGGCCACCGGCCTCTACACCGACCCCGAGCGGCTCGACCGGATCGCCCCGGACCTCGACCGGCTGAACCTCGGGTGGGTCCACACCGGCCAGGACGGGCCGCCGTCGGCCGTCCTGCCGGACGCCGACCGGTTCCGCCACCACCCGGACGACCCCGTCGGTCTCATGCACTCCTCCGGCACGACCGGACTGCCGAAGCCGGTCATCCACACCCACAAGACCATTGTGGACGGTCCCAAGTGGCGGGCCGTGAACTACCGGGAAGAGCCCGACGCGCTCATCCTCAACGCGCTTCCGCAGTCGCACCAGGGGTGCGTGTCGTTCAACGCCTACGCCGTGCTGGGCGGCCAGCCGATGGTCGTCCACCGGGACGTCTCCGGCGCCGAACTCGCCGACGCCGTCGAGACGCACCGGCCGAGCATGGTGATGGCGTTCGGCCACGCCTACCCGGAGCTGGCGGCGATCGAGACGCCGCCGGGGGCCCTCGATTCGGTGAACATCTGGGTGTCCATGGCGGACGCCATCCACGAGCGGCACCTGAAGAACATCCTCGGCCGCCGTTCGCCGGAGCGGCCGCCGGCCGCGTTCCTCGACCGGCTCGGCACCACCGAGCTGGGCTGGGGCGTGCTCATGCAGCCGCGCACCCTGGCGACCGAGCGCAACGACCGCTGCGTCGGCAAGTCGGTCGGGTTCGCCGAGGTCGCGATCGTGCGGGAGAACGGCACGCTCGCCGAGCCCTACGAATACGGCCTGCTCGGCGCGAAGCCGCCGTCGATGACCGTGGGCTACTGGGGCAACCAGGACACCTACTACCGCAGCAAGCTCGCCGGGTACTGGCTGACCGGGGACGTCGCGTACCGGGACGAAGAGGGCAACTTCTACCAAGTCGACCGCGTGGTCGACGTCGTGCACACAACCTCCGGCCCCGGTTACTCGGTGCTGATGGAAGAGCTCGTCATCAACGAGGTCGCCGGTGTCGAGGACTGCACCGTCGTGGCCGGCGGCCACCGCGGCGAAAAGGTGGCCGTGGCCGTCGTGACCGGACGGGACGTCGACGCCGAGAAGGTGCTGTTCGCGGCCAACGAGGTCCTGCGGGCCAACGGGAAGCCCGAGCTGTCGGTCGTCGAGGTCGCCACCGGCGACGACGACTTCCCGCTCGGCGTCACCGGCAAGTCGCTCAAGCGCTTCCTCCGGGACAAGTACCAGGACCTCGCCGCGCACGTCCGTGACCGCCGGGGCAAGAACCTCGCCACCAGCGACGCGCTGGCGTGAAAACCTCCGGAGAAGAGACGATCGCCGTGACCGACCAAGACCTCCTCCTCGTGTTCGATGAGACCGTGACCCGGGCCGGGGTCGACGGCTGGCTGCGGCACCTGGAGTCCGCGGGCGTGCCGACGCAGATGTACCGGCTCGGCGCCGGGCACGTCCTGCCGGTGTCCGGAGTGGACAGTGACGGGCTGCTCGCCGCGGCCCCCGACCTGCCGCCGCCGACCCGGCGCGTGCCGCGGGGCGGCGACGCGTGGCTGGGCCGCCGGGAGCTCCGCCCGGCCGGGACCGAGGTGGCCCTCGGCCCGGCCACGATCGGGGACGGCTCGGTGGCGGTGATCGCCGGCCCGTGCGCGGTCGAGACGCCGGAGCAGATGCTCGCGACGGCGGAACTCGTCGCCGGGCACGGTGCCGTCGGCCTGCGGGGCGGGGTCTTCAAGCCGCGCACGTCACCGCACGCGTTCCAGGGACTGGGGTTCACCGGGCTCGAGCTGCTCGTCGAGGCGAGGCGGAAGACGGGACTGCCGTTCGTGACCGAGGTCGTCGACCCCGAGCACGTCAAGCGGCTGGCCGAGGTGGTGGACGGCTTCCAGATCGGCGCGCGGAACATGCAGAACTTCGCGCTGCTGAGCGCGGTGGGCCAGAGCGGCCTGCCGGTCGTGCTCAAGCGCGGGTTCGGCTGCACCGTCGAGGAGACGCTCGCCGCCGGGGAGTACCTGCTGCTGGAAGGCAACGACCAGGTGGTGCTGTGCGAACGCGGCATCCGCACGTTCGAGCCGTCGTCGCGCTTCACGCTCGACCTGACGGCGGTGGCGCTGTGGAAGCAGCGCACCCACCTGCCGGTGATCGTCGACCCGAGTCACTCGGGCGGCCGTCCGGAGCTGGTGGAGCCGCTGTCGCTCGCCGCCATCGCGGCCGGAGCGGACGCGCTGCTGGTCGACGTCCACGTCCGGCCGGAAGAGGCGCTGTGCGACGCGAAGCAGGCGCTGCGGCCGGAGCAGTTCGCCGGGCTGATGACCCGGCTCGCCGCCGCCGCGGCCGGGCTCGGCCGGAGCCTGCAGAAACGCTGACCAAGACGTCGTGAGTGAGAAACAGGGTTAGAACACTGTTTCTCACTCACGACCCGTACGGGAGTGGGAGACAGTGTTCGGGGAGACGTCGGAGATCGCCGTGGTCGGGCTCGGCCCGCGCGGGCTGTCGGTCGCGGAACGGCTGAGCGCCAACACGGGCGCGCTCGTGCCGCGCGGCCACCGGCTGGTGGTGCACCTCGTCGACCCGCGGCTGGCCGACGGCGGCCAGGTGTGGCGCAGCACGCAGGACCGCCTGCTGCTGATGAACACCGTCGCCGGCCAGGTGACCATGTTCGTCGACGAGACCGTCGACTGCGAAGGCCCGGTCGTGCGCGGCCCGAGCCTGTACGAGTGGGCGCGGGCGATCGCCCTGCTCGGCAGCCCGGCGGTGCCGGACGCCGTCCGCGCCGAGGCCGAGGGGCTCGGCCCGGACGACTACCCGTCCCGGGCCTTCTACGGCAGCTACCTGCGCTGGACCCGGCGGCGGATCACGCGCACCGCGCCGCCGTCGCTCGAGTTCGTGGCCCACCAGGCGCGGGCGGTCGACGTCCGGGACACCCCCGACGGCCGGCAGGACGTCGTCCTGGCCGACGGGACGACCGTCGGCGGGCTGGCCGCCGTCGTGCTCGCGCTGGGGCACCAGCCGCACGAGCTCAGCCCGGCCGAAGCGGGCCTGAGCCGGTACGCCGAGCGTCACGGCCTGCGCTACTTCGCGCCGGGCAACCCGGCCGACGCGTCGCCGTCGGGCGTGCCCGCGGGGGAGCCGGTGCTCCTGCGCGGGATGGGCCTGAACTTCTTCGACCACCTGGCCCTGCTCACCCTCGGGCGCGGCGGGGAGTTCACGCGCGAGCCGGGCGGCGCGCTCGCCTACGTCCCGTCCGGCCGGGAACCGCGGCTGGTCGCCGGGTCGCGGCGCGGGGTCCCGTACCAGGCCCGCGCCCGCAACGAGAAGGGCGCTTCCGGCCGGCACGAACCGCGGTTCCTCACCCCTGCGGTGATCGGGCGGCTGCGCGCGGGCGCCGACTTCCGCCGCGACGTCTGGCCGCTGATCGACCAGGAGGTCCGCACGGTCTTCTACGCGACCCAGGTGCGCGAGCGGGGGTGCGCCTGCGACGTCGACGAGTTCACCGAGGCGTTCGCCGCCGCCGGGCCCGCCGACGTGCCGTCGGGAGGCGACCCCTTGGCGGTGCGGGAAACCGAGGCCCAGCGGATCGTCCTGGCCAAGTTCGGCCTCGACCGGACCTGGGACTGGCGGCGCATCGCGATGCCCTACTCGGCCGCCGACCTCGCCTCGACCGGGACGTTCCGCGCGTGGCTGCGATCCTCTGTGGACAGCGAACTGGCCGAGGCGCGCAAGGGGAACGTGAGCGGCCCGCTCAAGGCGGCCACGGACGTCCTGCGCGACCTGCGCAACGAGATCCGGCTGGTCGTCGACCACGGCGGGATCTCCGGCGCCTCCTACCGCGACGACCTGCGGCGCTGGTACATGCCGCTCAACGCGTACCTGTCGATCGGGCCGCCCGCCGAACGCGTCGAGCAGTTCGGCGCGCTGCTGGACGCGGGCGTGCTCGAAGTGCTCGGCCCGGACGTGCGGATCGAGGGCGCCGGCGGCCGGTTCGTCGCGCGGTCGGCCGCGTGCCCCGACGTCGTCGTCCGGGCGAAGACGCTGATCGAGGCGCGCCTGCCGGACACCGACCTGCGGCGCACGACGGACCCGCTGTTGCGGACGTTGCTCGCCCGCGGCGAGTGCCGCCCCTACCGCATCGGCGAGTTCGAGACGGGCGGCTTGGCGGTCACGCGGCGGCCGTACCACCTGCTGGACGCCGGGGACCGGCCGCACCCGCGGCGGTTCGCGTTCGGCGTGCCGACCGAGTCCGTGCACTGGGTGACCGCGGCGGGCATCCGGCCCGGCGTCAACTCGGTGATCCTCGGCGACGCGGACGCGATCGCCCGCTCGTGCCTGCGGATCGCCGCCGAACACGATGACCTGGAGAGGACGGCATGAGCGAGCTGCTTTCCCCGGCGTGGGCCGCGACGGGTGCCGGCGCGCTCGTCGACGACCACGCGCTGCTGACCGCGATGCTCGACACCGAGGCCGCCCTCGCCGAAGCCCAAGCCGAGCTGGGCGCGCTCCCCGAGGCCGCCACCAAGGCCATCCGGGCCGTCACGGTCGCCGACCTCGACGTCCGAGCCATCGCCGAGGGCGTCCGCGAGACGGCGAACCCGGTGGTGGCGTTCGTCGCCGGGCTCACCGCGGCGGTCGACCCGGCCGCCGCCGAGTACGTCCACCGCGGCAGCACCAGCCAGGACATCCTCGACACGGCCTTGATGCTGCTGTGCGCGGCCACGCTCGACCGCGTCACCCGGGACCTCCTGGCGACGGCGGGCCACCTCGCCGGGCTCGTCCGGGCCCATCGGGACACGCCGATGGCCGGGCGCACGCTGACCCAGCACGCCGTGCCGGTGACGTTCGGGCTCAAGGCGGCGACCTGGCTGCACCTCGTGCTCGACGCCGTCGAGCGGGTGCGGCGGGTGCGCGCGGACCTGCCGGTCTCGATCGGCGGCGCGGCCGGGACGCTCGCCGCGTACGAGGAGTACGGTCCCGGCTCGCTGGAGCTGCCGGACCTGGTCGCGCGGCGGCTCGGGCTCGCACCGCAGGTCCTGCCGTGGCACGGGATCCGCACGCCGATCGCCGACGTCGCCTCGGCGCTGCTGGTCACCACGGGCGGGCTCGGCAAGATCGCCGCGGACGTCCTCGTGCTGTCGCGCACCGAGATCGGCGAGGTCACCGAGGAACGGGCGCCGGGGCGCGGGGCGTCCTCGGCCATGCCGCAGAAGCACAACCCGGTGTTCGCGACGCTGGTGGCGACCGCGGCCCGGCAGCTGCCGCCGCTCGCCGTCGTGCTGTTCGGGTCGATGACCGCCGAAGACGAACGCTCGTCGGGCGGCTGGCACGCGGAGTGGCAGCCACTGCGGGACGCCCTGCGCATCGCGGCCGGCGCGGCGGCGAACGCGGCGAGGCTGGCCGAAACGCTGCGGGTGTCACCCGAAGCGATGGCGGCGAACCTGCGGCTCACCCGGGGCGCGATCGTCTCCGAACGCGTCAACGCCGTCCTGGCGCCGAAGCTCGGGAAGGCGGCGGCCAAGCGCCTGCTGACCGACGCCACCGCCGAAGCCGAACGCACCGGCGCGGACCTGGCCGACCTGCTCGACGTTTCCCCCGGCTTGCTGGATCCCGCGGGCTACACCGGACTCGCCGGCCCCCTGGCCGACCGCGCCCTGGCCCGCTTCGAACGCGAGGAGTCGCGATGACCGCCCTGGAGTTCGCGCCCGAGCGCGTCGAGCCGATGCCCGCTGACCAGCGTGAAGAACTGCTGCGCATGCCCGGCTTCGGCTCGCTCTACTCCGACCACATGGTGACCGCGCGGTGGACGGCCGGTCGTGGGTGGCACGACGCGCGGACCGGTCCGCTCGCCGCGTTCACCCTGCACCCGGCCACCATGGCGTTCCACTATGGACAGACGGTCTTCGAGGGACTGAAGGCGTTCTGGCGCCCGGACGGGCAACGCGTGCTCTTCCGGCCCCGCGACCACGCCGCCCGGTTCGCGCGGTCGGCCCGCCGGATGGCCATGCCCGAGCTGGCGGAGGAGGACTTCGTCGCGGCGGTCGAGGCGCTGCTGCGCGTGGACGGCGCCTGGGTGCCGCGCCCGCGTGGCCAGAGCTTCTACCTGCGGCCGTTCCTGATCGCCGCCGAGACGCACCTGTCCAACCGGCCCGCCGAGGAGTACCTGTTCGCCGTGATCGGCAGCCCCGCCCGGCCCGCCACGGCCGAGCCCGCGCCGATCCGGCTCTGGGCGTCGCCCGAGTTCGTCCGCGCCGCTGACGGCGGCACGGGCACGATCAAGTGCGGCGGCAACTACGGCGGTTCGTACCTCGCGCAGCGGGAGGCCGCGGCGCACGGCTGCCACCAGGTCGTCTGGCTGGACGCGCGCGAGCGCCGGTACGTCGAAGAGGTCGGCGGCTCCAACCTGTTCTTCGTCGAAGGCGACCGGCTCGTCACGCCGCCGCTGAGCGGGACGCTGCTGGCCGGCATCACCCGCGACTCGATCCTGCGGCTGGCGGGACGGCTCGGCCTGACCGTCGCCGAAGAGCCGGTCACGCTCGGAGACTGGGAACGCGGCTGCCGGGAGGGGCGCGTCACCGAGACGTTCGCGTGCGGCACCGCCCGCGCCGTCGCGCCGGTCAGCCACGCCGTTACGCCGGACGGCGAGTGGGCGATCGGTGACGGCACCACCGGCCCGGTCACCCGTCGCCTGCTGAACGCCCTGCTGGACGTCCAGTACGGCGACGCGCCCGACGAGTTCGGCTGGCTGCACGCCATCACCCCGGGTCGTGAGTGAGAAACAGCGTTCTAACCCTGTTCCACACTCACGACCCCTGCGCCGAGAGGACCCTGTGAACGTCGACTTCTACTTCGACCCGGCCTGTCCCTTCGCCTGGATCACCTCGCGGTGGATCCTCGAGGTCGAGCGCCACCGCGAAATCACCCTGCGGTTCCGGGTGATGAGCCTCGGCGTGCTCAACGAGGACCGCGAGATCGAGCCGTGGTACCGCGAGTTCTGCGACCGCTCGTGGGGCCCGGTCCGCGTCTGCGTCGCCGCCGCGCAGCACCACGGCGAGGACGTGCTGCGCGACCTCTACACCGCGCTCGGCACCCGGATCCACAAGGGACGGAACAAGGACTTCCCCGAGGTCGTCGCCCAGGCGCTGGCCGAAGCCGGGCTGCCCGCCGGACTCGCGGACGCGGCCACCAGCACCGGCTACGACGAGGCCCTGCGCAAGAGCCACGCCGAGGCGCTGGCCCCGGTCGGCGCCGACCTCGGCACGCCGGCGATCCACGTCGACGGCACCGGGTTCTTCGGCCCGGTGCTCAACGCGATCCCGCGCGGCGAGGACGCCGCGAGCCTCTTCGACGGCGTGGTGGCCCTCGCGCGCAACCCGCACTTCTTCGAGCTGAAGCGCGCCCGCACGCCGGGCCTGGACTACGAGTGAGGAAACGACCATGAGACGCATCGGGTTCGTCGAGTCGAACCGGTCCGGGTCCGGGTTCGACGCTCTGCGGGCAGCGCGCGGGCTGGGCCTGCACGTCACCTTCTTCAGCTCCGGCCTGGACCGCTACCACGCGACGCCGGGCGGCACCGAGGTGCTCGAAGCGTGCGTCGACGAGGTCGTGTCCTGCCCGACGCACGAGCTGGAACCGTTGCTGGAAGCGGTGAAGGCGGTCGACGCCGCGAAGCCGCTCGACGCGTTGCTCTCGGTGGCCGAGTACGAGGTCATCCAGGCCGCCGAAGCGGCTCGCCAGCTCGGCCTGCCCGGACCCGACCCGGCCGCCGTCCGGATCGCCCGGGACAAGGCCGCGCAACGGCGGCGGTGGGCCGGGCGCGGGGTGCCCGTGCCGGCGTTCCGCGTCGTCACCACCGCCGAGGAGGCCGCGCGCGCCGCCGGGGAGATCGGGCTGCCGTGCGTGGTGAAGGCGGTCGACGAGACCAGCGGAGCCCACGTCGTCCGCTGTACGACCCCCGACGAGGTGATCGCGACGTTCACGGCGATCCGGTCCGCGCCGACCAACCGCCGCGGCCAGGCCCGCTCGCCCGAGGTGCTCGTCGAGGAATGCCTCGTCGGGTTCGAGGTCAGCGTGGAGGTCCTGGCCGAGGCGGGCACGGTCCGCGTCCTCGGGGTGACCGACAAGATCCTCGGCGGCCGCAACCGGTTCGTCGAACTGGGGCACAGCTTCCCGACCGCGCTGCCGGACCCGGTCCGGCGCGAGCTGGAGGCGGCCGCGGTGGCCGCGACGACGGCGGTCGGCTTCGACCTCGGCATCGCGCACGTCGAAATCAAGTACACCGGCACCGGCCCGAAGCTGATCGAGATCAACCCGCGGCCGGCGGGCGACCGGATCACCGAGCTGATGGACCTGAGCTTCGGCGTGTCCACGATGGAGCTGCTGCTGCGCCAGTACCTCGGCGAGCCCGTCGGCGACGTCGTCATGGCCCCGAAGGGCGGCGCGGCGATCCGGTACCTCACCGCAGATCCCGGGGTCGTGACGGCGGTGAGCGGGCTGGACATCGCCGCCGCGCTGCCGGGGGTCCGCGAGGCCGGGGTGTCGGTCGAGCCCGGCGGGCGGGTGGATCCGTTGCGGGTGAACGAAGACCGGGTCGGGCACGTCCTGGCGACGGCGTCCGACGCCTACCTGGCGGGCCGGATCGCCGAGGCCGCCGCCCAGCAGGTCGTCGTGGAGACCCGCGCCGATGCGCCGCCGATGGTCCGCTGATGGCCGCGTCGGCGAGGCTGGAGCCACTGGAGCCCGGACAGGAGAAGACATGCCGAACCTCGTGATGGTGATGCCGTATAAGGCATACCTCGGCAAGGCACGGGCCGAGGGCTTCCGGATCACGGCGATCTGGGACCCGGCCGAGGCCGGGCGGTTGTTCGGCGCGGACGCCCCGGCCTACCTCGAAGAGGTCGAGGCGCAGGCCGACGGTCTCCGGCTGGTGGACTTCACCGATCGCGTCGCCTACGCGGACGCGATCCGGTCCGCGGTGCGGGAAACCGGCGCCGGGCACGTCTGGCACGTCGGCAGCGAGGAGAGCATGCAGCTCGCCTACGAGGTCGCCGACGACCTCGGGGTGGCCGTCAACTCGCCGCACTCGGTGTTCCTGCTCAACGACAAGCTCGCCATGCGCACCCTGTTGCGCGACAAGGGCATCTCGACGGTCCGGTTCGCCACCGCGGACCGCTGGCAGGACGTCGAAAAGCTGCTCGGCGGCTTCACGCTGCCGGTGGTGGTGAAGCCCGCCGCGCTGTCGGCCAGCCGCGGGACGCTGCTGCTGACCGACCCGGCCGGCCTGCCCGCCTGGGGCGACGAGCTGGCCGCGCTGGCCTACTCCGGGCCGCTGCTGGTCGAGGAGTACCTGCGCGGCCCGGAGTTCAGCGTCGAGACGATGACCGTGCGCGGGGAGCACCACGTCCTCGGCGTGACGCGCAAGCTGCTCGGCCCGCTCCCGCACTTCGTCGAGCGGGGCCACCTCTTCGGCGAGCCGGAAACGGCGGAGACCCGGCAGGTCGCCGCGCTCGCGGTCGAACTGCTCGACGCCGCCGGCTACCAGTGCGGCCCGGCGCACACCGAGGTCATCTTCACCGCGGCCGGGCCGCGGATCGTGGAGTCCCAGGCCCGGCTGGGCGGGGACAAGATCCCGAACATCATCGAGCTGGCCACCGGCTTCGACGTCAAGCGGGCGATGTTCGCCGCCCTCGCCGGGCGGACGTCCCTCCCGCAGGCCGGCGGGCTCGTCGGGCACATCGCGTACTTCAGCTTCCCCACCGGGGTCCTGCGGTCGGTGTCGGGCCTCACCGCGGCGAAGGCACTGGACTACGTGGACACCCTGAGCTTCCCGTTCGCACCCGGTGACGTCCTGCCGGAGACGGTCAGCTCCAAGACCCGGCACGGCTTCGTCATCCTCACCGGCTCCGCGGACGCGGCGCAGGCCCAAGCCCGCGCGGACCAGGTCCGTGCCCTGATCGAAGTGGAAGTCCGATGAGGGCCTTCTTCGCCCTGCACCGCAACGTCCGGGTCCGGATCGGCCTCGCGTTCGTGCACAAGCTGATCGACGCGATGATCCTCACCTTCATCGCGATCTACCTCGCGGCGCACGTCGGTGTCGCCATCGCCGGCGCGCTGATCCTCGTGTTCGCCGCGTTCGCGGTGGTCGGCATGCTCGTCGGCGGGCACCTCTCCGAACGCTGGGGCCGCCGTCCGGTGCTCGTCGTCGGGGACGTCGTCGGCACCGGGTTCCTCGCGCTGATGGCCGTCGCGTACTACGCGGACTGGGGCGCGCTGGCGGTCTACTTCAGCTACGCCGTCGTGAAGTTCGGGACGAACCTCGCGCTGCCCGCCAACGACGCGACGATCATCGACGTCACCCCGCCCGAGCAGCGCAAGTTCGTCTACACGGTCAACTACTGGGTGATCAACCTCGCGCTCGGCACCGGCGCCCTGCTCGGCGCCTTCCTGTACAGCTCCCACTTCGGCGCGGTGATCCTCGCCGGCGCGCTCGGGATGGCGTTCGCCCTCGCCGTCACGATCGCGTTCGTGGCGGAGACCAAGCCGGAGACGGCCCGCCCGCCGGTCAAGCTCACCGGGGTCGCCCAGTTCGTCCAGGGTTACCGGGTGGTGCTGGCCGACGCGACGTTCCGCCGGCTGATCATCGCCGCCACGCTGATCCTGACGCTCGAAGGCCAGTTGAGCACCGCGATCGGGATCCGGCTGTCGACGGACTTCCCCACGCAGGCGGTGTTCCCGTTCGGCGCGGTGACCGGCGTGGAGATGCTCGGCGTGCTCAAGGCGGTCAACACGGTCCTGGTCGTGGCGTTCGCGCTGGTCGTCAACACCTTGCTGAAGCGGATGCCGGACCGCGCCCGCCTCTACGCGGGCATCACGCTGTACGCGGGCGGCTTCGCCGTCCTCGCCGTCACCGACGACGCTTGGCTGCTGCTCGTCGCCGTCGTGGTGCTGACCGTCGGCGAGCTGATGAACCTGCCGGTGCAGCAGGCGCTGCTGGCCGAGCTGGCCCCGGACGACGGACGGCCGCGCTACCTCGCCGCGTACTACCTGCACATCCGGTTCGGCCAGATCGTCAACTCGGTCCTGATCAGCCTGAGCGCGGTCGTCAGCATGCAGGGCATGGCCGGGATCTACCTGCTCTTCGGCGTCGTGATCATCCTGCAGTACCGCGTCATCCTGGCCCGCCGCGAGACGCCCGTCGCGGTCTCCGCCTGAAACCCTGGAAGGTAACCATGTCGGCACGGTCCGATTCGATCACCCAGGCCTACCTCGCCGGCTGCGAGGCACCGGACGGGCCGCTGCGCCACGCGCGGGCGAGCCTCGAGCTGTCGGAGACCAAACGGCTGTCCTGGCCCCGGCTGCTGCCGCGGCCGATCGTGGTCGACGAAGCCGAGTACCGGGCGTTCGGCCGGGACCTCGTCACGATCTACGAGCTCGTCGGCAGCCTGCCGCGGCGCCGGTTCGACGGCGACTTCACGCGGTTCCGCACCGCGCTCGGCATCGACGACCGGCACGCCGCGCTGATGACCCGGTTGCTCGGCGAGGGACCGCCGCCGCTGTACGGCCGTGCCGACGTCTACTACGACGGCACGGCGTTCAAGCTGCTGGAGTACAACATCGGCAGCGCGCTCGGCGGCCTGGACATGGTCGGCACGCTGCCCAAGGCGTACCTGCGGGTGCCGGCGGTCGCCGAGTTCGCGGCCGAGCACGGCCTCGGGTTCCTCGACATGGGCTCCGACCTCGCCGAGGCGCTGCGCAACGCGGGCAAGACGATCGGCGCCGGCGAGCCGGTGGTCGCGATCGTCGAAGGTCCCGGCGGGATGACGACCTACGGCCACCAGCGGCGCGCGATCGCGGAGCTGCTGGCGGAGAACGACGTCGAGTGCCGCGTCGGCGAGATCGGCGACCTGGAGTTCCGCTCCGGGAAGCCGTACCTGGACGGCACGGCGGTCGACGTCGTCCTGCGGTACTACGGCCTCGAGGAAATGCTGGCGCACCCCGACTGCGACGCGCTGCTGGAACCGGTCTTCCGCGCCCACGAAGCCGGCCAGGTCGTCGTCTGGACGCCGACGAACGTGTTCGGCAACAAGGGAACCCTGGCGATGCTGTCGGAGTTCGCCGACACCTTCGAGCCGGCCGAGCAGGCCGTGATCGAGCGCGTGCTGCCGTGGTGCCGGATGCTCGGGCGCCCCGGCGCGGGCCCGGACGCCGGACGCATCGAGGAGTGCGTGCGGCGCCAGGACCAGCTGGTGTTCAAGCCGACCGGGCTCTACGGCGGCCAGGGCGTCGTCATCGGCCCGGAGGTCGACGCGGCGACCTGGCGGGAGACGCTCGAAGCGGGCTCGCGGACCGGCTCGCTCGTCCAGGAGATCGTGCGGCCGAACCTGGAGACGGTGATCGACCCCGAAACCGGTGCCCGCTCCGAGTGGTACGCGCTGTGGGCGGCGTTCATGACCCCGTCGGGCCTCTCCGGCGGCGGCGTGCGCGCGATCGCGCCCGGCGGCACCACCGTCATCACCATGATCAACAACCCCGACGTCCGCAACACCTGCCTCTTCACCTGCTGAGCAAGGAGAACCCCGGTGCCCCGACTCGTCGACCTCACCCACGGCTTCTACGACGGAATGCCGTCCTACCCCGCCGACTGGTTCCCGAAGTTCGTCAGCGAACGCTCGATGACGCCGGAGAACGACCCGTACGGCACCAAGCGCACGTTCTCCTACCTGCACGTGTTCCCGCACAACGGGACGCACATGGAGTACAAGCTGCACTTCTACCCGGGCACCGAAGGCATCGACGAGGTTCCGCTGGAGACGCTGATCGGCCGCGCCTGCGTCGCCGACCTGTCGCACAAGGGCGAGCTGGACGAGGTCACCGGCGACGACCTGGAGAAGACGCTGCGGCCGGTGTGGCGGCGCGGCGACCGGCTGCTCATCCGCACCGACTACCTGCGGCACAACTGGGGCCGCCCGGACTACTGGGACCGCCCGCCCTACCTGACGCCGTCGGCCGCGCGGTGGGCGATCGACAACGGCGCGTGCCTCATCGGCTTCGACTGCCTCACCGAGCGGCCGGGCGACGCGGAGTCCCCGGTGCACCACGCGCTGCTCGCCGCCGGGATCCCGCTGCTGGAGTACGTCACCAACATGCACGAGCTGACCCGGCAGGTCGTCCAGCTGATCGCCCTGCCGACCAAGGTGGCCGGCGCCGAGGCCGCCCCGGCGCGCGTCATCGCGGTGGAGGACACCGATGACTGAGCAGGTCGCCTTGACGGCCGTCGGCGGCGACGCCGAGGTGCCGGCCGGCCTGGACCGGCTGCTCGGCCTGCTCGGCGACCCCTTGTCGGCGTTGCCGGCCGGCGCCGAGGTGCTGATCAAGCCGAACCTCTTCCAGACCGCGCCCGGGTTCCAGGTGCGGCCGGCGCTGCTGGCCGCGATCGCCCGCGTCGTCGCCGAACACGGCGCGCGCCCGGTGATCGCCGAGCGCACGCACGCGATCTACGAGATCCTGCGCGACCACGAAGCCGCGAAGTACGCCCGCGTCGTCAGCTTCGACGACCTGCCGCTGCGCATCACCGGCATCCCGGGCGCGACGTCGCTGCGGGTACCGATCGCCGTCCCGGAGCTGATCCTGGACTGCGACTACTTCATCGGCGTCCCGCAGCTGCGCACGCACGCGAGCGTCGTCTATTCGAACGCGATGAAGAACCTCGTCGGGCTGCTGCCCGGGTACACGACCCGGATCGTGCACATGGCCGGCGTCGACGAGTCCACTGTGGACCTCAACCTGATGCGCCCGCAGGACCTGGTCGTGTGCGACGGGACCACCGTGATCGAGGGCAACTACCCGATGGACGGCCAGGCCCGGGAAGCCGGGTTCCTGGCGGCGAGCCGCAACGCCGTCGCGCTCGACGTCGCCGTCGGGACCCTCGCGGGCTTCGACCCGGACAGCGTCGCCTACCTGCGGGACGCGCACCAGCGGGGGATGGGACCCCTGGCCCTCGACGACATCGAACTGCTCGGCACGCCCCTCGAAGAGCTGGCGTTCGACATGGTGAAGGCGCCGGTCGAGATCGTCGTGCCGCGCGAGGGGATCCACGTCTACGCCGACAACGCGTGCCCGGCCTGCAGCCGGTTCGTCGCCGGGGCGATGAAGGCGCTGGCCGGGGAACTGTGCGAGTGGGACGGGGAGCTGACGGTCATTTCGGGGCCGCAGGTCGAGGTGCCGCCGTTGCGCGGGGAGGTCGTCCTCGTCGGCAACTGCCTGTACGAGAGCCGGGACCTGGGCATCTTCGTCGAAGGCTGCCCGCCGCGGGCGATCCAGCTCGCCGCGTTCCGCTACGCCATGGGCAAGCCCGTCGGCGACCACGAGCGGACGCAGTTCCGGGTGCCGGCGGTCGCGCGATGATCACGTCCGCGCTGTCGCCGGGCGCCCGGCTGCACCGCCACGTCGTCCCGCTGGCCACGGCGCTCGACCCGGTGGCGGCGGCCGCGGCCCTGCGGCCCGTCGGGCGCGTCATGCTCACCGCCGGCCCGGGCGGCCGGGACGCGGTGGTGGCCGCGGGCGAGCTCGCCGTCCTCTCGCACCCGGCCGGCGACGGGCCCGCGCCGCTCACCGCGGCGGTGGACCTGCTGGCCGGGCTGGACCTCCCGCCGGACACCACCGAGGCCGAGGCGGCCTGGTTCGGGTTCCTCGCCTACGACGCCGCGCGCGACTTCGAGCGGCTGCCCAGCCGGCACCCGGCGGGCGGGCGTCCGGTGTACGAGTTCTTCCTGCCCGAGGTGCTGGTCTCCGCGGGGCAGGTGATCGGCCGCGGCACCACCCCGGCGGCCGCGCGCCGGGCCGCCACCCGGGTCGCCCGGACGCTCGACCGGCTCGTCGTCGCCCCGCTCGGGACCGTCGCGGTCGGGACCGGGACGTTCGGCTTCGGCTACGACGAGTACGTCGACGCGCTGCGGCGCGCGCAGCGGCACATCCTCGACGGCGACGTCTTCCAGCTCGTGCTCTCCAACGCCTGGACCGCACCGGCCACTGTGGACGGACTGCGCGTCTACCGGAGACTGACGGAGATCAACCCGTCGCCGTACCACTTCTGGTACGGCGGGCCGCTTTTCGAGGCGGTCGGCGCGTCTCCGGAGCCGTGCTTGACGCTCATCCGCGGCCGTGCGCTGATCCGCCCGCTCGCCGGTACGCGGCCGCGCGGCCGCGACGGGCGCGCCGACCGGCTCGCCGAGGACGACCTGCGCTCGTCGGTGAAGGAGCTGGCCGAGCACCGGATGCTGGTCGACCTCGCCCGCAACGACCTCGGCCGGGTGTGCCGCCCGGGGACCGTCTCGGTGGAGCGGCTGATGGCGGTCGAGCGGTACTCGCACGTCATGCACCTGACGTCCGACGTGTGGGGCGAGCCGTCGGGGGAGCGCGGCACCGCCGAGCTGATCCGGGCGACGTTCCCGGCGGGGACCATGACCGGGACGCCGAAGGTGCGCGCGATGGAGATCATCGACACCCTCGAGCCGTCGCGGCGCTGGCTGTACTCGGGCGCGGTCGGCTCGTTCGGGGTGTCCCACGTGGACCTGTACCTGACGATCCGCAGCGTGGTGTGGAGCGAGGGCGAGATCCGGCTGCAGGCCGGCGGCGGCATCGTCCACGACTCCGACCCGGCCGAGGAGTACGCGGAGTGCCTGGCGAAGCTCGGGTCCGGGGCACGGGCCCTCGGGGTGACGGTGGAAGGGGCGGCCGCGTGATCTGCGTGCTCGACAACTACGACTCGTTCGTCTACAACCTGGTGCAGTACCTGGGAAACCTCGGCGCTTCGTGCGAGGTCTACCGCAACGACGAGATTTCCGTGGCCGAGGTCGCCGCGCTCGACCCGGAGCTGGTCCTGATCTCCCCGGGCCCCGGCGACCCGGCGGACGCGGGCATCTCGGTCGAGCTCGTCCGCCGGCTGGCCGGGCGCGTCCCGATCCTCGGGGTGTGCCTGGGCCACCAGGCGATCGGCGCGGCGTTCGGCGCCCGGGTGGTGCACGCGGCGGAGCCGATGCACGGGAAGTGCTCGGCGGTGGCGCACGACGGCAGCGGCGTCTTCGCCGGGCTGCCGAACCCGCTGACGGTGGCGCGCTACCACTCGCTGGTGCTCGACCCCGCTTCGCTGCCGGCCGGGCTGGCCGTGACCGCGTTGTCGGACACCGGCGAGATCATGGCGATCCGGCACCGCCGGTACGCGATCGAGGGCGTCCAGTTCCACCCCGAGTCGCTGTTCACCCAGGAAGGCGTGGGCATGGTGGCCAACGCCGTGCGCGGCCTGCTCGGCTCAGGCGAGTTCGGCCGAAACGACCGACGGCAGCTCGCGCAGCCGGTCGAGTAGGGGCGCGGTGTCCTCGGCGGCGAGCAGGACGGCGCAGACCATGCCGCTCTCGCGGACGCCGTCCTTGACGTCGACGGACAGTTCGTGGACGAGGTGGCCCTCCAGCACGCGGACCAGCGCCGGGATCTCGTCGGCGCCACCGACGAAGTAGGTGGCGATGCGGCGGCGCAGCAGCATGGCCGAGCGGGCCGCGGGAAGGGCGAAAGACGTGGACATGGCGGGATCTCCCGGCTGAAGAAGGAATGAGATCGGGGCCAGGTCCCGAGAAAACGCGATCGACGACGCTGCGCGCCGGCGACCTGGGTTCAGCCGGCGCGCCGGGTTACGAGTCGCGAGGACGTCATGGGGCGCTGCACGGCGACAGGCTAACACGGTCGCCGCTCACCGGGGCACCACCCGCGGCCGGCCCGGATGTCATGAAAGAGTCGTTCATGTCATCCGACGAGGTGAACGGGTCGTTCATGACGTCGGCCGGCCCGAGCCGCAGCGCAAGCCCCGGGGTCAGCTCGCCCGGATGACGCCCAGGCCCAGCGGCGTGATCTCGTGGACCTGCGACTTCCCCGACCGCGCGCTGGTGATCAGCCCGCTGCCGCGCAGCACCGACGCGTGCTGGCTGGCCGTCGCCAGGGAGACGCCCGTCAGCTCGGCCAGCTCGCTCGTGTTGCACCGCGTGATCGCGACCGTCATCAGCACCCGCGCCCGCGTCCGGCCGAGCAGCGCCGCCAGCGACGGCCCGGGCTCGGCGTCGCTGTCGAAGCGCGGGTGGCCGATCGAATAGACCAGCACCGGCGGGAGGGCGGGGTCCTTGTACGTCGTCGGCATGCCGTGCGCGAAGAACGCCGGGATCAGGCGGAGACCGCGGCCGTCGAGGTGGAGCTCCTGCTCGATCGGGAAGCGCACCCGCAGCACCGGCGGTGACCAGGTGATGTCCGGGTGGACCGTCGAGAGCAGCAGCTGCGGCCCGCCGCGGTCCAGGCTCGACTGCAGCCGGCGGCGGTCGCGGGCCACCACGCGGCGGACCGTCGCCCAGTCCGGCGCCACGCACCGGCGGTAGTAGTCGTGCAGGGCCACGCCGAGGCGGTGCAGCTCCCGGGTCTCGCCGCCGGCCAGCCGGCGCAGCGACGGCGTGAGGCGCGTGCCCTGCGCCGCCAGCTCCGCGACGTCGGCGGCCAGCGTGGCCGGCGGCGTTTCGAGCACCGCCGAGACGCCGTCGCCGATCGTGGCGTGCCCGGCCGGGGTGAGGAAGTCCGGGCAGTACCCGTACGGCGGGACGGCGGACATCAGCAGCCGGCCGGACTCGGGCACGGCGGAGCGCGACCCCCGGCGCCACCGGCCGAAGAACGGCTCGCCCTCCGGACGCCGGATCCGGTAGCTGCTCATGAGCAGCTCCCACATCGGATCGGCGTCCTCGGCGATGGTCACCTTCGCCAGGTCCGCGTCCGTGAAGTGAATCTTGAGCATCGACGTACCGCCCTTCCCCGGGGAGAGTAGCCGCTGGTGACGCGGGGTTCCGCCGCACTGTGACGTGTGACGTTTCGAGCAGGCGCGAAACGTTTCCGGCCCGGTTGACGCCGCTCGTGCGCCGCTGGCACGTTCATGCCCGCACGGCGCCGGCGAAAGCCGCGCGCCGGGTGCGGACCGGCTGGGGGTCGGTCCGGCCACCCCGCCCGCCTTTCCGTCCGAAGTGGACGTCGGCGCGACCCGGGCCGCGGGCGGAAATTCACGGACTTCCCGAGTGGAAAAGTGAAGCTTTCGAAGCTCACCCTCCGTAGCTGATGCGTACGGGGGAAAAGGCCGGTGTTCCTTGACAGCGCCGTCGTCCCCGGGGTTATGTCTGCCTTCTGAATTTCAGGGGAAATAGATCGAGGAAATAGTTCTCGGGCACCGGTACGAATCGAGCCACGCCACCGATGAAAGTAGATGAACCGCTTCGCCGTCGTTCCGCCGCGTCGTGGAATCCCGGCGCCTGGCGGCTGCGCACCAAGATCTCCGTCGTGTTGTTGCTGCCCGTCATGGTCGCGCTGCTGCTGGCCGGCGGGCGCGTGCAGGCCGAGCTCGCCGAGGCGGGCGCGCTCAGCGGGGTACGCGACCAAATGCCGGTCGTGCAAGGGATCGCCGAGCTCACCGGGCTCGTCGACGACGAGATGATCCACGACGGCGACGCCACGCAGACCGGCGCCGTCGACGCGAAAGCCGCCGTCGTCCGCCACGACGCCGAATTCGCGCAGCTGAGCCCGGAACTTTCGCGGGCCCTGGAAGATCAATTGGGAAAATTGGCCGGCCTGCGCCAGCAGGACGGTTCCGCCGGTGGGAAGACTCCCGCCTACCACGACTTCGTGGTCAGTCTCAGTGAAGTGATCCCGCGCATCGTCGCCCAGGCCGGGAATGCCGATCTCGACGCTTCGGCCGATATCACGAAAGCATTGACGCAGCTGAGAGCGACGCTCGCCGAGCAAGAGGTCCCGGACGGACGGCCGGCGGACGCGCTCGCCGCCGCCGTCGCCGAGGAGTCGGTGCTCACCGGGCAGATCCGTCGCGCGCTGCCCGCCGGTGCGGTGGCCGCGCGGTTCGCCGCCGCGACCATCCCCGGCGCCGGCGGACCCGCGGCCAAGCGCGCCGCACTCGGGATCCTCCTGTCCGACCAGGTGAAAACGCTTTCGGACGCGGTCGGGGCGCGGACCAACCTCACCCGCTCCGACGCGCTGCGCGACGCCGCGCTGGTGCTCGCCTCGCTGCTCGGCGCCCTGGCGATCGCGCTCGCCGTGGCCCGCTCGGTGGTCGCCCCGATCCGGCGGCTGCAGGCGGCCGCGCTCGACACGGCGCGCCGCCGGCTGCCCGGCACCATCGAGCGGATCCGGGAGGGCGAGGAGGTCGACTGGCAGGCGACCGAGCGGCTCCCGATCGACTCCGAGGAGGAGGTCGGCCAGCTGGCCCGCGCCTTCGACGACATGCACCGGCAGGCGGTGCGGCTGGCCGTCGGCGAGCAGGCCGAGATGCGGATCCAGGTCAGCGAGATGTTCATGACGCTGTCGCGACGCAGCCAGTCGCTGGTCGAGCTGCAGCTCTCGGTGATCGAGGACCTCGAGGCCGACGAGCAGGACCCGCAGCGGCTGGCCGAGCTCTTCCAGATCGACCACATCGCCACCCGGCTGCGGCGCAACGGCGAGAACCTGCAGGTCCTCGCGGGCGGGCGGCCGGTGCGCCGCGACGTCGGGCCGGTCGCGACGGTCGAGCTGCTGCGGGCCGCGACGTCGGAGGTCAAGGACTACCAGCGGATCACGCTCGGCAACGCCCCCCGCGGGTCGGTGCAGTCCGAGGCCGCGGCCGACGTCGTGCACATCCTCGCCGAGCTGCTGGAGAACGCGATCCGGTCGTCCCCGCCGGACGAGCCGGTCGTGCTCACCGCCGACCGCGGCTTCGACGGCGGCGTGCTGATCGAGGTCGTCGACGTCGGCCTCGGCATGACCCGCGAGGACCTCGAAGCGGCGAACGCCCGGCTCGCCGCCGGCGCGTCGGTGAGCCCGGAGACCACCCGCCGGATGGGCCTGTTCGTGGTGAGCAGGCTCGCCGCCTCCCACGGGATCACCGTGCGGCTGCGGCCCACGACCACGCGGACCGCGAGCGCCGGCGTCACCGCCAGCGTGCACGTCCCGGGCGTGCTGATCCTGGTCGACCTGCCGGCGCGGTCCGGGCTGCCCGAGCTGCCGCCGGCCGGCCACGGCACCGCCCGGCCCGAGCCGGAACCCCGGTGGCCCGTCGAAGAACCCGCCGCCGTCGCCGAGCTCCCGCCGATGCCGACGCCGATCTTCGACCAGATGCTGTCGCACTGGTTCGCCACCGACGCCCCCGCGAAACCGGCGCGGCCCGGCGAGTGGGCGACCCCGGCCGACGACGTCCGCCACGCCGCCGAAGCGGCGGTCGGCACGCTGGACGACCTCGAGTTCACCGACTCGGGCCTGCCGGCCCGGCAGCCCGGCGCGCAGCTCGCCCCGGGCTCGGTCGCGCCGCGCCGGCCCCAGCCGGACGACCCGTCGTTCCGGGACCCGGCCGCGGTGCGGAGCAACCTTTCCCGGCACTACAGCGGCATGCGCGCGGCCCGCCACCGGGTCGCGACCGACCCGAAGGGCCCGTCATGAGCACGAGCGCGCGGCAGGAAGGAGCGGAAGTGGCCGACCGGTCCCGGAACTGGCTGGTGTCGGCGTTCACGCAGGAGGTGCCCGGCGTCGCGCACGCCGCGCTCGTCTCGGCGGACGGCCTGCTCGTGGCGGCCAATGACACGATGCCGCGCGACCGGGCGGACCAGCTCTCGGCGATCGCGTCCGGCCTCTCGAGCCTCGCGCTCGGCACGGCCGACCTGTTCACCGCGGGCCGCGTCGTGCAGTCGGTCATCGAGATGGAGCAGGGCTTCCTGATGCTGATGAACGTCGGCGACGGCTCGAACCTGGTGGTGCTGGCCAACCCCGGCTGCGACATCGGCCTGGTCGGCTACGAGATGACGCTGCTCGTCGACCGGGTCGGGAAGATGGTCGAGACGCCCGCGCGGACCGGCCTCCAGGCACCGGCCGCTCCCGGGGCGGCCCGGTGACGCCTGGCCGGCGACGCGAGGGCGGCCGGCACGCGGCGTCGCTGGCCCGCCCGTACGCGTGGACCGCCGGGCGCACCCGGCCGACGGTCGACCTGGCGGTGGAAGCCCTCGTCGAGACGACGGTGGAAGGCCGGACGGCGCCTTTCAGCCCGACCAACCCGCTGGCCGCGGTGACCCAGCTGTGCCTGCACCAGCGCTCGGTGGCGGAGGTCGCGCTGCACCTGGGCGTGCCGCTGGGCGTGGCCCGGGTGCTCATCGGCGACCTGCTGGCCGCCGGCCAGGTGTCGCTCCGCGACACGCTCACCGCGGACGCCTCCTTCGACGAACGCAACGACCTGCTCGAAAGGGTCCTCAGTGGACTACGTGCACTCTGACAAGCGGATCACCTCGGCCAAGATCGTGGTCGCCGGCGGGTTCGGGGCCGGCAAGACGACCTTCGTCGGCGCCGTCTCGGAGATCGACCCGCTGCGCACCGAAGCCGTGATGACGGCCGCGGCCGTCGGCGTCGACCGGACCGAGGCGGTGCCGGGCAAGTTCGCGACGACGGTGGCGATGGACTTCGGCCGGCTCACCCTGGCCGACGACCTGATCCTCTACGTGTTCGGCACACCGGGCCAGCACCGGTTCTGGTTCATGTGGGACGACCTGGTCTGCGGCGCGGTGGCGGCGATCGTCCTGGTCGACACGCGCCGGCTGGCGGACTGCTTCGCGTCGATCGACTTCTTCGAGTCGCGCGGGCTGCCGTTCCTGGTGGCCGTCAACCAGTTCGCGGACACCCGCCAGCACCCGCCGGAGCAGGTGCGCGAAGCCCTCAAGATCCCGGCGGAGGTCCAGGTCGTCACCTGCGACGCGCGTTCGCCGGAGTCGGCGAAGGAAACCCTCATCGCCGCGGCGGAGTACGCGCTGGTCGCGTTGCACGCGCCGCGACAGCAGCAAGCCTGACAGGAGCACGGAATGCACATGGACCACGACGACTTCGCGATGGGTCACTGGCTCGTCGTGCTCGCGTACCTGACCTCGGTGGTGGGCTGCGCACTCGGGCTCGCCTGCACGCTGCAGGCCCGGACCACGGACAACGCGCGGACCCGGCTGACCTGGCTCGCGCTGGCGGCGGTGTCGATCGGCGGTGTCGGCATCTGGGTCATGCACTTCATCGCCATGCTCGGGTTTTCGACGCCCGGGCTGCCGGTGCGCTACGACATCGTGCGCACGGCGCTCTCGGCGGTCCTGTCGGTGGCGGCGGTGTTCTGCGGCCTGCTGGTGTTCGGCGTCCGCAACCGGTTCGCCTGGAAGCGGCTGCTGTTCGGCGGGCTGCTGACCGGCCTCGCGGTGAACGTCATGCACTACACCGGCATGTGGGCGGTCCGGATCAAGGGCACGATCGGCTACGACCCGACGCTGGTGGCGTTGTCGGTGGTGATCGCCGTGGTCGCGGCGACGGCGGCGCTGTGGTTCACGGTCGGGCTGGACAAGCTCCTGCCCCGCCTGGCGGCGGGCCTGGTGATGGCGGCGGCGGTCAGCGGAATGCACTACACGGGCATGGCGGCGGTCCGGTTGCACCTGGACCCGGCGGCGCCCGACCCCTCGGGCGCGGAGGTGTTCTCGTTCCTGTTCCCGGTGTTCGTCCTGGCGGCGCTGGCGATGGCGGTGCCGATCTGCGCGGTCCTGATGGCTTCGTCGAGCTCGGAATCCCCGCGCCACACGACGATGGTCCCGTGAGGTCGTGAGTGAGAAACAGGGTTCTAACCCTGTTTCTCACTCACGACCGGCTGCGGCGGACCCGCCCAGTGCACGAGGATCGCCTTCGCGGTGGCACAGACCGTCTCCCCGGCGCGAAGGGTCCCGATCGCGTGCAGCTTCCGCCCGTCGCGGCGTTCGAGCCGGCCTTCCGCCACCAGTGGCACCGCGTACGGCGTGCCCCGGTGGTAGTCGACCGTCAGCGACGCGGTCATCCCGGGGAAGCCGGCCGCGGCGGTGGCCCGGCCGAGCACGTGGTCCAGGACCGCCGCCACCCAGCCGCCGTGCACGCGGCCGGGCGGGCCTTCGTGCGCCGCGCCCAGCCGGACCTCGGCCCGGACCTCCGAGGGTCCGACGTGCGTCCACGACAACGGGGGCGCCAACGGGTTCCCGGGGCCTTCCAAGGGGTTGTTGACGCTGAGGTGGCCGCCGCCCTCGAGCGCCGCCAGCAGCAACGGCGGTGCGCCGCCGGCCGCCCGCAGCGCGGCGGTGACCGCCTCGACCCGGCTCGCGGCGGCGGCCAGGTCGGCGTCGTCGCCCGCGCACACGGAAGCGTCGATCAGCTCGCGGATCCGGGACCCGAGCAGCGCACGTCCGGGCGGCACGCCGTCGACGATCGGGAAGGTCATCGCGCCCCCAGGAACTAGAACGTGTTCCAGGTTACCAGGTCGGCCGGGCCGTGACGCCGCCGTCGACGACGAGGTCCTGCCCGGTGATCCAAGCCGCCAGCGGGGACGCCAGGAAGACGCACGCGTTGCCGACGTCGGCCGGCGTGCCCAGCCGGCCCAGCGGCGCCGCGCGGCGCCAGCGTCCGACGCCCTCCGGCCAGTCCTCCTCCAGCCCCGGCCGCGAGATCAGCCCGGGGGACACCGTGTTGACCCGGATCCCGCGCGGCCCGTACTCCAGCGCGGCGCCGCGGGCGTGCATCACCAGGGCCGCCTTCGCCGAGCTGTAGTGGACGTGCCCGGGCGCGGGCTGCCGGGCTTCGATCGACGCGATGTGCGTGACGCTGCCGCCCTCGCCCAGCAGCGACGCGGCCGCCTGGGTGCAGGAAAAGGCGCTGGTCAGGGTCGTGTCCAGCATCGCGCGCCAGCGGTCGGCCGTCAGGTCGGCGAGGGCCTCGACGGGCTGCACGCCGGCGTTGTTGACGAGCGCGTCGAGCCGCCCGCCCCAGTCCGCGACGGCTTCCAGCAACTCGTGACAGGCGCTGTCGCCGGTCAGGTCGGCGGCGAACGCGCGGGCCCGGCCACCCGCGGCCTCGATCGCCGCGACGACGTCGTCGCCCGCGCCGGGACGGCGGTGGTGCACGGCCACCGCGCTGCCCGCCTCGGCGAACCGCAGCGCGATCCCGCGGCCGATCGTGCCGCTCGCGCCGGTGACGCAGGTGACCGTGCCGGCGAGATCGGGAAGGTGGCTCGGCACGCGCCGATCGTAGCCCGGTCGGATTCGCGGGCGTTTTTCCCGGATTTCGCGAGTATCGTGCCCGCATGATCTCGCCGGTGCAGACCACTCCCGCCCTGACCGCACCGGCGTCGGGATCCGCGCCGTGGTGGGGCGTTCCGGTGATCGCCGGGGGCTTCCTGCTCGCGGGCGCGGTGCTCGCGTTCGTCGCGATCGCGTTGAGCGACCGCCGGAAGCTGACCCGGGAAGACCGCCGC
Source organism: Amycolatopsis sp. cmx-4-37 (assembly GCA_049998055.1). Lineage (GTDB taxonomy): Bacteria > Actinomycetota > Actinomycetes > Mycobacteriales > Pseudonocardiaceae > Amycolatopsis. Next base: position 670,797 of record JAEBEK010000003.1, read on the forward strand.
CGGTGGGACCGGGAGATCCGCGACACCTACCTCGAGATCACCCGGCACCTCGCCCGGATCACCGCCTTCCGGTACCAGGTGCTCACCGACGAGGACGAGCGCCGCCTGCGGTACCAGGCCGGCGCCTACGCGCTCGCGGGCATGCGGGAACAGGTCGCGATGCTGGAGGTGATCGGGACGCCGGCGTTGATCGCCAAGGCGCACGAGCTGGAAGACCGCACCGGCGTGGTCGTTTCGCTGTGGCACGAGCTGATCAACCCCGGAAAGCCCGAGTACCGGGCCCTGAACACGGCCCGGAACGAGTTCCTGGACGCGGTGAAGGACAGCATCCGGGTGGAGCAGTACCAGCCCCGCGCCTGAGGCGCCGGTCGTAGCCCGGGCGGCCGCGGACGCCGTACCTTGTGGGGCATGGCCGACACCCAGCGTTCGAAGTTCTCCGAGCTCCTGCAGGCGCAGATCCGCCACGAGTTCACCGCCGCGCAGCAGTACGTCGCCCTCGCCGTCTGGTTCGACGCGCGCGACCTGCCGAGGCTGGCGAAGCGCTTCTACCGGCAGTCGATCGAAGAGCGCAACCACGCGCTGGCGATGGTCCAGTACCTGCTCGACCGGAGCCAGCCGGTGGCGATCCCGGGCAGCGGCGACGTCCGGAACGACTTCTCGAGCGCGCACGAGGCGATCGAGCTGGCCCTGGACCAGGAACGGGCCGTGACCGCCGACATCGAGGCGATGGCGAAGGCCGCGCGGCTGGAGGAGGACTACCTCGGCGAGCAGTTCGTGGCCTGGTTCCTCAAGGAGCAGGTCGAGGAGGTCGCCCAGATGTCCACGCTGCTCACGGTCGTCGAGCGGGCCGCGGACAACCTCTTCGAGGTCGAGAACCACCTGTACCGCGAGGCGGCCACGGGCGTCGAGGACGCGTCGGCCATGCCGCCGGTCGCCGGTGGGAAGCTCTGACGGTCACATCAAGGCCGTGAGCCACATCGCCGGCCAGATCGTCTGGCTCAGCCCCAACGCGAGCAGCCCCGGCCTGGCGATGCGCCGGCGTCGCCCGACCAGGCCCGCGACGAGCACGAAGAGCCCGAGCAGCAGGCCCGTCAGGGCGGCCAGGTAGGCGATGGCCGCGAAGAAGGTGAGCAGCGCACCCTGCTCGCTCCCGGGCGATTCCTGCAGCCCGTAGACCAGGTCGGTCAAGGTGGAGAACACGGCGGTGGCCGCGCCCCCGGCGACGGCCACCGCGGCGGCGCGGGCGAGCTTCCGCCCGGCCGGCTGTTCGGCGGCGGGCGGCGGCGCGGGGAGCTGCCGCTGTCCAGTATCGGCGTGATCAGGGCAAACGTCTGATCTACGCGGTTCGCCCGGCCGGGTGCACCGGCGGAAGCGGCACACCCCCACGAGTGCCGCTTCCGCCGTGTCAGTGGCAGAACGAGACTTCCGAGAACCCCGGCGCGTCGAGCACCGGCCGTGCCTCACCCCACCTGCGTGCTGCCCACCGGCCGGTCCCCGGTCGGCGCGGGCAGGTGGGGCGTCGACGTCATGGCGAAGCTGACCTCCGGGTAGCGCGGCGACGGCTGGTCGAGCAGGGGCTGGGCCCGGCCCTCCAGGTGCTGCTCGAAGAATGCCCGGACGTAGGCCGCCGTGACGGCCTGTCCCCGCGCCGCCGGCGTCGTCGCGCCGAAGTCGAGGCCGAGCTGCTCGCCCACCAGGCCGATGTCGGTGAACGACGGGTGCGCCACGCCCGCGACGACGAGCCAGCGCTTCCACCCCGTCAGCTGGTCCCAGTCCCGTTGCCAGGTACCGGCTTCCTCGCCGGTGCCGGGGGTGTACGTGTTCGCGCGGCCCAGGAACAGGAACGGCCGGTCGAGCCCGGGTGCGAGCAGCGGGTCGTCCGTCGTGCCGTCGATGTCGATCCCCGCCTTGATCCGCGGGTCGCCCACCGCCGGGTAGAACAGCGACACCATGAGTTCCCGGTAGGGCACGGTCGCGACCCACGGATCGGGGCGCGAAGTGTCCTTCAGGTACAGGGAAGTCGTGCCCACCGGCTGGTCGCCGGTCGGTTTCGCCAGTGACAACGCCGGGGTCGCCGACGCCGGCGCGGAGAGCGCCAGCGCCAGCGTGGCCACGATCAGGAGGATTCTCATCCGATGAACGTCACTTCCGGGTAGGCAGGCGAGGGCGCGGCCAGCAGCGGTTGCGGGCGGCAGCGCAGGTTCTGATCGAAGAAGGCGCTTACGTAGTTCCGCGTGACGGCCAGTGCGCGAGCCCCGCCGATCGACGCGCCGATGTCGACGCCCAGCTGGTCGGCGAGCACGCCGAGGTCGGTGAACGAGCTGTGCACCGTGCCGGACACCATGAGCCAGCGCTTCCACCCGGTGAGGTGCGTCCAGTCCGTCTCCCAGTCGTCGTAGGGGCCCGGCTGGCCCGGCGTGTAGTCGTCCATGCTGCCCAGGAACAGGAACGGCCGGGACAGCCCGGACGCCGGGAGCGGGACGTGGATGCTCCCGTCGATGTCCGCCCCGGCCCGGATGCGCGGGTCGGCCAGCATCGCCCGCGTCGTGATCGCGCCGCCCGCGGAGTGCCCGGTCATGCCGATGCGCTGCGGGTCGATCAGCGCGCCCCACTTCTTCGAGCGCAGCAGCTCGTCGAGCACGAACGAGGTGTCCGTCGACCGCACCTGGGCGAGCTTCTCCCAGAACCCGGGCTGGTCGTCGACTTCGCACGCTTCACAGCCGGTGACGTGCCCGTCGGGGAACGTGGTGGCGCGGTTTTCGTAGGTGTGGTCGATCGCCGCGACGGCGTAACCGCGGCTGGCGAGGTCTTCGGCCAGCGCGGTGAGCGTGGCGCGCGGTTGCGTCCAGCCCGGCGACAGCACGACCAGCGGCAGGCCGTGCCACCGCCCGGCCGGTTTCGCGTCGACGACCGCGTTCGTCCGGACGGTGCTCAGGACGTCCAAGGGCAGCCCCGGGATGTTCTCCCGTTCGAGGTTGCGCTCGGACTCGAGCGGGGTCATGTACTGCTTTTTGGGCCCGTTCGCTGCGGTCGCCGGGTAGAAGACGGAGACCATCAGCTCCCGGTGGGGCACCGCCGGCACCCAGGGATCCGGCCGCGAGTGTCCTTTAGGGACAGTGAGGTGACGCCGACGGGCTCGTGCCCGGTCGGGTGGGGCAGGTAGGGCGTCGTGGCCGCCGAAGCGGGCGACGCGGAGAGCGTGAGCGTCAAGGCGGTGGCTACCGCGAGAGTGCGCATGATTCCCCCCAGGAATCGGCTCAGGAAAGGTGCCGGACGCGGCGGAAGGAGAACCAGGTGAGCAGGGCGGTCATCGCGAGGAAGAGCGCGAGCTCGAGCCACTGCAGCGGCCAGAACCGCGAGCCGGGCTGGTAGGTCAGGCGCTGCTGGTAGCCGTGCGTGCCCAGCTGGCCCATGCACTGCTCGACGTTGCCGCGCTCCGGGATGGGGCCGCCCGGCCTCGGCAGGCAGTTCCGCACGAAGTCCGGCAGCGGGGAAGCCAGGTTCCCGGCCGGGTCGATCGTTTCGTTCGCCAGCACCCACGCGCCGGGCGGGTTCCGCACGCCGATCTCCTGCACGCCGTTTTCGTCACCGTTGATGTTCGTGATGTCGTCGCCGACGATCGCGACCGTCATGGTCTGCGGCGGCAGCAGGTACGGCCGCACGAAGTTCGGCACCACGAGCAGCACGGCGGCGAGCACGACGAGCGTCACGGCCATGGCGGCCACCGTCCGCTTCAGCAGCATCCCGATCGCGACGCCGAGCGCGAGGGCGAAGGCCGCGTAGCCGATCGGGACGATGCCGCGCGCGCCGAACACCACCGGCGCGATGCGCGAGAGCATCCCGCGATCGGTCTGCTGCGCCGCGAGCGCGTCGATCGGGCTCGCCCACCACGACACCGCCCAGCCGAGCAGGCCGGCCGCGACCATCGCGGTCAGCAGGCCGACCCCGAGCTTGGTGGTGAGCCACCGCTTGCGCGTGACGGTCTGGTTCCACACCAGGCTGTGCGTGCCGCTCTCCAGCTCGCGCGTGATCATCGGGACGCCCCAGAACACGCCGATCACCGCGGGCAGCAGGTAGAGCACCAGGATCGTCCCGCCGAACATCGTGTCCTGGTCGGAGAAGTTCGTGCGCCCGACCAGCTCCGGCCCGGTGATCGCGAGCACGACGCCGATCACGAGCAGCGCGGCGAACACGGACAGCGCGGGCAGGCGGAACTGGCGCCAGGTCAACCAGGTCATCGGAGGACCTCCAGGGCGGGGCGGGCGGCGGCGGGGTTGCTCATGTACTCGAGGACGAGGTCTTCGAGGCCGATCTGCGCGACCGTCCAGGCGGGATCGAGGATCGGCGCCTCGGTGCGGACGAGCACGGTCGTCTGGCGATCGGTGTGCTTCGCGGAGACGACGTGCTGCTCCGCCGGCAGCGAGTCGACCTCGCGGCGCGGGCCGGAGAGCCGGTGGTGCGTGGCGAGCAGCTCGTCGACGTCGCCCATCACCCGGACCTGCGAGTCCACCAGCACGACGAGGTGGTCGCAGACGCGTTCGAGGTCGTTGACCAGGTGCGAGGACATCACGACGGACAGCCCGTGCTCGGCGACGGCCTCCATGAGGTCCTGCAGGAACTCCCGCCGCGCCAAGGGATCCAGCGCGGCGACCGGCTCGTCGAGCAGCAGCAGCTCGGGGCGCTTGGCGATGCCGAGGGTGAGCGCGAGCTGCGCGCGCTGGCCACCGGACAGCTTGCCGGCGTGCTGCTTCGGGTCGAGCCCGAGCCGTTCGACCCGCTTGGTGGCGAGCTCGTGGTCCCAGCGGGGGTTGAGGTGCGCGCCGAGCCGCAGGTGCTCCTCGATGGTGAGCCCGGTGTAGACGGGCGTGCTCTGGGCGACGTAGCCGACCTTCGCCAGCTGGTCCGGGCCGCTGCCGGGGATTCCGCCGCAGACCTCGATGGTGCCGGTGGTCGGCTCCAGCATGCCGGAGGCGATGTTCAGCAGGGTGGACTTGCCGGCGCCGTTGGGGCCGACGAGCCCGGTCACGTGGCCGGCCTCGATCTCGAGCGTGCAGCCGGTCAGCGCCCACTTGCGCTTGTACTTCTTGCCCAGTCCCTGGGCACGCAGGACGGTCACGCTATGTCCTCTCTGGCGGAGTCGCGAAACGTGGACATCAGCAGGGCCTCGATGCTCTCTTCGTCGAGGCCGGCCTTGCGGGCCTTCCCCAGCCACCGGCGCAGGTCCTGCCGCAGCGGCCCGAGCACGGCGAAGGAGGTGCCGCCGTTCAGCGTCGCGGTCACGAAGGTGCCGACGCCGGGCCGGGCCGAGACGAGGCCGTCGTGCTCCAGTTCGCGGTAGGCCTTGAGCACGGTGTTCGGGTTGATCGCGAGGTCCGCGACCACGTCCTTGACCTTCGGGAGCTGGTCTCCCTTGTCGAGCAGGCCCAGCCGGAGGGCGTGCCGCACCTGCTGGACCAGCTGCTGGTACGGCGACAGCCCCGAGCGGGCGTCGAGGTGGAACTCGATCATCGGCAACTCCATTTAACTAGGTGAATAGCACTATAGCTAAGGAGTGGAAGTCGGCGCCAGGGGTTCTTTGCGGGAGGGCCGGTCCGGACGTCATGAACGAGTCGTTCACCGCGCCGGACGCCGGGGCCCCGGCAAAGTCGCGTTTGCTGGGCGGGATGTCATGAAAGGGTCGTTCATGACGCTGGACGTCATGAACGAGTCGTTCATGACGTCGCCAACCCGCGCCGAACGTCGCGAATGACTCATTCGGGACCTCCGGTGTCCCCCTTGACTTAGTCGCGACACCCGACTCCGCGCGCGGCCGTGACTTTGCCGGGGCCCTGTCGCCTGGCGCGGTGAACGACTCGTTCATGACGTGCCCGCGGGCCGGGCCGGAACCCGCACCGGGGTTTCCGCGAACGACCCGGAAGCAGGGGCGCCCGAGATCTTTTCGGACGCCCCTGCCAACCTGCACGCCCCCTCGCCCGTCTGGAGGGGTGATCGTTTCGTTCCGTCGAAAGGACTTTTCGTGCGTCGTCTTACTGGGGGAGGCATCGTGCGCGGCGTGGTCGTCGCGCTCGGGGTCTCGATGGCCGTCGTGGCCGCACCGGCCGGGGCATCGGCCGCCGTCGACAGCGTTCCGGCACCGAAACTCACCTGGACCGGCTGCGAAGACGGCTTCGAGTGCTCCACGGCGAAGGTGCCGCTGGACTACGACCGGCCGTCCGGCGCGAAGATCGACCTCGCGCTCATCAAGCTGCCCGCCACCGATCCCGCGCACAAGATCGGCACGCTGTTCGTCAACTTCGGCGGCCCGGGCGCGTCCGGCCTGCAACGCCTGCGGGAGCGCGGGAAGTGGCCGTGGCTGTTCTCCGACCAGCTGCGCGCGCGGTTCGACGTCGTGTCGTGGGACCCGCGCGGGATCGGGAACAGCACCGCCGTCCGGTGCTTCGGCTCGCTCGCCGACCAGGAGTCGTTCTTCGGCTCGTTCCCGGAAATGCCCGGCGACCCGAGCGGCAACGCGGCCTTCTACGCGAAGTCGAAGGAACTCGCCGACCGGTGCGCGGCGAACGCCGGTCCGATCCTCGACCACGTCTCGACGGCCGACACCGCGCGGGACCTCGAGCTGCTGCGCCGCGCGGTCGGCGACGCGAAGCTGACCTACCACGGCATTTCCTACGGGACCCAGCTCGGCGCCACCTACGCCAACCTGTTCCCGAGCCGGATCCGCGCGATGGTGTTCGACGGCACGATGGACTTCGCCGGCAACGCCACCGGCCACGACGGCAGCGGCAAGAGCGTCCCGCTGGACACGCGGCAGGACGTCGCCACCGGCATCTCGCAGACGTTCGACCAGTTCCTGCGCCTGTGCACGGAAGCCGGGCCGAAGTGCGCGTTCTCCTCGGGCGACCCGAAAGCGAAGTGGACCGAGCTCACCGCCCGGGCCAAGCAGGCCCCGATCACCACCGGCGGCGAAACCTGGACGTACTCCGGGATCATCAACGCCGCGAGCGACCTGTCCGACTCGCGGGGCTGGCCCGACATCGCGTCGCTGCTGCAGCGCCTGTACGACGCGAAGAACACAGCGTCGGCCCGAAAGGCGGGCGAGCCGTACACGTCCAACCGCACCGAGGCCTTCAACGCGATCCAGTGCGGTGACAGCGATGTGCCGGCCGACCCGGCGATCTACAGCCGGTACGCGGAGTCCGAAGACCAGCGGGTGCCGTACTTCGGCCGGATCGCGGTGCTGGACATGATGAGCTGCGCGTTCTGGAAGGCGACGGCCGCCGACCGGTACACCGGGCCGTGGAACCGCCCGACGTCGGCGGAGATCCTGGTGCTGAACAACCGCTACGACCCGTCGACGCCGCTGGCCGGGGCCCGCGACGGCGCCGCGGAACTGGCGCGCGCCCGGGTGTTCGTCACCGAGGGGTACGGGCACTCGTCGATGTACGTGCCGAGCACCTGCACCGAGCAGGTGAAGCGGGATTACCTGATCTCCGGGGCGTTCCCGGCCGCGGGCAAGACCTGCGCGATCGACGCGAGCCCGTTCGCGGGCTGAGCCGGGGCGGCCGGGGCGCCACTTTCACGGGAAAGTGGCGCCCCGGCTCGTCAGCCGGCCAGTTCGACGAGCTGTTTCGCCGCCGTCGTCGCGCCGTCCGTGCGGATCTCCACGGTCCGGCCGGCCGTGGCGAACACCGTGGTCAGCGCGGCCGACAACGACTCGGCGGTCGGTACCGGCTCCAGGTGGGCCGCGCCGATCCCCAGCTCGGTCACCCGCTCCGCCCAGTAGGGCTGGTCCGCGATCCGCGGCACCACCACCTGGGGCGCGCCGGCCCGGGCGGCCGCCGTGGTGGTGCCCGCGCCGCCGTGGTGCACGACCGCCGCCACCCGGCGGAAGAGCGCCTGGTGGTTGACCTCGCCGGCGACGAAGCAGTCCTCGGCGTCGTCGACCGCGGTCAGGCCGGCCCAGCCGCTGCCCAGGACGATCCGGCGGCCGTGCGCGCGGACCGCGTCCGTCGCCACCCGGGCGATGCCCTTCGGCGCGTACGCGGCCATGCTGCCGAAGCCGACGTACACCGGTGGCTCGCCGTCGTCGAGGAACTTTTCCAGCCCGGCCGGGAGTGGCCGGTCGTCCGGCAGGAGCCACGCGCCCGTCTGCCGGACGTCGAGGTCGGTCCGGCACAGCACCGGATCCGCGGCCAGCCACGGCCGGTCGGTGAAGACGTGGTCACGGACGTTCTCCACCGGCGCCATCCCCAGCGCCGCCCGGTTTCGGTTGAGCGCCGGGCCGTACAACGCGTTGACGCGCTCGGCGTCGTGGCGCCACAGCACCCGGTTGTCGGTCTCGCCCGCCGGGGACGGCGTGCCCGGCCGGGCACCCGGCGCGGAGTGCGGCGACGGCAGCCCGTGCAAGTGATAACACGCGTACACGTAAGGGATCCCAGCCCGCTCGGCGACGTCCCGCGCGCCGGCGGGCAGCAGTCCCTGTGCCACCACCACATCGCAGTCCCGCGCCACCGCGGTGAGCGCGTCGAACCGCGCGGTGACCAGCTCGTCGGCGAGCGCGAACGCGTCCGGCCGCTCGCGCGTCACCACCGAACGCACCGACGGGCCCAGCGGCACGTGCGCCACCCCGGCCCGCTCCAGCAGGGCCACGAAATCCTCGTCCGGCGGCGCGCACACCGCCGAGTCCGCGCCGAGTTCCCGCAGGGCCACCGCCAGACCCGCCAGCGGTTCGACGTCCCCGCGCGATCCCCACGTCGTCATCAGAACACGCATTGCTTCCCCCTGTTTTCGCCGGTTGCGCGGCCATTGTGGACGATAACCCCGGCCTTGCGGCAAGCCCCGGGGTCGGCTATACCTTGAAGGGGGCGGGGAGTTCTTCCCCATTCCATTCCGGACGCTCACCGCCGCTGACGAACGCGTCGCGCGGGTGCTGCACCGAAGCCAGCGACAGGATGTCCCGCCCGAACAGCGCGGCGGTCAGCCACACGGCGAGCACGCGGACCTTGCGTTCCCAGCTCGGCACCGCCAGCACGTGGTAGCCGCGGTGCATCAGCCACGCGGGCAGGCCGGTGATCACGAGCCGCCGGTACTGGAAGATGCCGCGGCCCAGGCCGAGCGTCGCGATCGCGCCGAGGCTGTGGTGGACGTACGGCTTCGGCGACCGGCCGCGCAGCGTCGCGATGATGTTGCGGGCCACCAGTTTTCCCTGCCGGTAGGCGTGCTGCGCGTTGGGCACGGTGCGCGCACCCGGGACCGGCGAGGCGAGGTCGGGCACCGCGGCGTCGTCACCGGCCGCCCAGGCGTCCGCCACGCCCTCGACCCGCAGGTCCGGCCGCACGACGACCAGGCCGCGCTCGTCGACCGGCAGGTCGGTGTGCTGGCCGAGGACCGGGTTGGCGCCGTTGCCCGCCGTCCACACGATCAGCTCCGAGTCGAACTCCTCGCCCGTCGAGAGCGTCACGTGCCCGCCGGTCGCCGACGTCACCAGCGTCTCCAGGTGGACGCGCGCGCCGCGGCGTTCCAGCTCGCGCACGACCCAGCGCCCCGGCCGGTCGGTGACCTCGGGCAGGATGCGGTCCGACGCCTCGACGAGGTGGAACCGCAGCTCGTCGCGGTGCAGTTCCGGGTAGCGCTCGAGCAGCGCCGTCGCCAGCGACAGCAGTTCGCCGAAGCCCTCGACGCCCGAGAAGCCGCCGCCGACGAAGGTGACGGTGAGCAGCTTGCGGCGCAGCGGGCCTTCGGGCAGCACCGCGGCGCGGTCGAACGAGGTGAGCAGCCGGTCGCGGATCGCGACGGCCTCTTCGACGTGCTTGAGTCCGATCGCCTGCTCGGCGACACCGGGCACGGGCAGCTTCCGGGTGACGGCGCCCGCGGTGACGACGACGAGGTCGTAGCCGAGCTCGAAGGCATCGCCGTCGGCGGGCCGCACGGAGACGACGCGGTGCGCGTGGTCGATGGCGGTGACGGTCCCGGCGACGACGCGGGTGCGTCGCAGGTGCCGCCGCAGCGACACGGCGGCGTGCCGGGCTTCGACCGCCCCGGCGACGACCTCGGGCAGGAAGGACTGGTAGGTCAGGTACGGCCGCGGATCGACGAGGGTGACTTCGGCTTCGCCGCGACGCAGCTTCTTTTCCAGCTTCCAGGCGGCGTAGAAACCGGCGTAACCACCGCCGACGATCAGGATCCGGCGCATCTCGTCCTCTTTTCTCGCTTCACCCCTTGGACGAGGTGGCGGCGGAGGACGTGACAGGGACGCGCGTCACAGCGAGGACCGATCGGCGGCCGGCACCGCCGCGAGACCCTCTCGCAGGTCTTGGACGAAGTACCCGGGAACCTCCAGCGACGGGAAGTGCCCCCGGCTTCCCGCTCGTGCGGCGGAGTGATCGTCGCGGCCGTTCCTGTTCGAGGAGGGCGGGTTCACCCGCGCGTGGGTTCGGGCGTCAGCCCCAGATGGCTTCGGGTGCCGCGTCGGCGGGCGGTTCCCCGCCGGCTTCGGCGAACGCCGTGAGCGCGTCGACGAGCCCCTGCCGGCTCTCCTCCGGCATCCGCGCGACGATCTTGGCGATCTCCTTGCGCCGCCGGGTCGTCACCTGCCGGACGATCCGGCCGCCCTCGCGGGTGATCTCCAGCACGATCTCCCGGCGGGACACGGGGCTGTGCCGGCGATCGACCAGGCCGCCGGCGACCAGCCGGTCGACCATGCGGCTGGCGGTGGACGGCGTGACTCCGAGGTGTTCGGCCAGCGTCGCGTGCTTGAGCGGCCCACGCGTGTGCAGCACCACGAGGAGCCGGAACTGCGGCAGGGTCAACCGGTCCTCGGCCGCGGCGATCGACCGGACGGACACCGCCACCAGCAGCCGGGACGCGGTGAGAACGGCATCGGTCAGCGTGTCGACGCCCGCGGCGTCCATGCCCGGGTTCGTGCGGGTCATGCCGCCCAGTGTGCCGGAACGACCCTGGCCCGGCGAAGTCGTCCCGCGCGCCCGCCGATGCCGCCGGGAGGCGGCCAGACCCGCTACTGGCTGTGCCGGAACGACCCTGCCCCGGCAGGGTGACCCCCGGCTTGACAGCGGGGCCGCCCGTCTCGCACTATGCGAACAAGTGTTCGATGACTTTCTCCTGGTTTCGCCCGCGGCTTCGCGGCGCGGGTGTCTCCGGTGCGAGTACGTGGTGCTGGAGGTGAGCGGTCGTGGCGGTGCCGGAGGCGCTGGCCGGGCTCACGGCGATCCCGGGAGTCCGCACGGCGGCGCAGCTGGACCCGGGTCCGTCTTCGCCGGAATCGCTGACGGTGCTGCCGCCGCTGGCGCGGTTGCTGCCGGGCGGCGGGTTGCGCCGCGGCAGCACGATCGCGGTGGGCGGCGCGTTGTCCCTGGTGCTGGCGCTGCTGGCGGAAGCGACTCGCGACGGCTCCTGGGCGGCGGTGACGGCGTTGCCGGAGCTGGGCCTGGCCGCGGCGGCGGAGCTCGGCGTCGACCTGGAGCGGATCGCGCTGGTGCCGCACCCCGGCGCGGAGCTGACGGGCGTGTTGTCGGCGCTGGTGGACGGGTTCGACCTGGTGGTGCTCGGGCCGGTCAAGGTCGAGCCCCAGCTCGCCCGGCGGCTGGCGGGGCGGGTGCGCACCCGGGGCACGGTGCTGCTGACGGTGGGCCCGTGGCCGGGCGCGGACCTGGAGCTGCGCGTTTCGGGACGCCGGTGGCACGGCCTGACGCAGGACGGCTACGGGCACCTGCGGGCCCGTGAAGTGGTGGCGACGAGCCGCGGCCGCGGGGCGGCGGCGAGACCGTCGTCGGTGCGGCTGCAGCTGCCGGGGCCGGGCGGAGCCGTGGCGGCCGGGGAGTCGGCGGAGCGGCGCTTGGCCGAGGTGGCCGGGTGAACCGTGGTGCCGGGACGGGCGGCGCTGGGGTGCGTGTCGCCGGGTCTGCGCGATGACCGGCGCACGAGGGTTGTTCGAGCCGGCTGGCCTTTCCGCTCGGTGCGCGATGCCCGGCGCACGAGGGTTGTTCGAGCCGGCTGGCCTTTCCGCTCGGTGCGCGATGCCCGGCGGGCGGCGGCCGTCCGTACCGGTCGCGGCCGGGTGTCCCGCCGTGGTCGCGTGCTGAACCGGTTCGCGCCGGTCGTCACGGCCGCGGGATGAGCGGTCCGCCACGGCTGCTGGTGCTGTGGTGCCCGGACTGGCCGGTCGTCGCCGCCGGGGCCGCTGCCGGGACTCCGCCCCTCGCTCCCGCCGCCGTCTTCTCCGCCAACCGGGTCGTCGCCTGCTCGGCTGCCGCGCGCCGCGATGGGGTCGGGCGCGGGATGCGCCGGCGGGACGCCCAGTCCCGGTGCCCGGAACTCGTGGTGCACCAGCACGATCCGGACCGGGACGCCCGGCTCTTCGAACCCGTCGCCGCCGCCGTCGAGGCGCAGGCCGTCGGGGTCGAGGTCGTGCGGCCCGGGATCGTCGCCGTCCCCGTCACCGGCGCCGCCGGGTACTTCGGCGGCGAAGAAGCCCTCGCCGAACTCCTCATCAACGAGGTCGAAGCGCAAGGCGGCGTCGAGTGCCAGATCGGGATCGCGGACGGCCTCTTCGCCGCGACCCTCGCCGCCCGCCGCTCGGCCATCGTCTCGCCCGGTGGCGCGAAAGCCTTCCTCGCGCCCCTCTCGATCACCGAGCTGAACCAGCCGGGCGACGACCGCGGCGAGCTCGTCGGCACCCTGCGCCGCCTCGGGCTGCGCACCCTCGGCGCGTTCGCCGCCTTGGCCGAACGCGACGTCGCCGGCCGCTTCCCGAAGGACGCCATCACCGCCCACCGCCTCGCCCGCGGCCTCGCCGAACGCCCGCCGCTGCGTCGCGCCCTCCCGCCGGACCTGACCGTCACCGAGGACTTCGACCACCCCCTCTCGAGGGTCGACGAAGCCGCGTTCGTCGCCAAGGCCCTCGGCGAGCGGTTCTTCGCCGGCCTCGCGAACCACGGCCTCGCCTGCACCCGGCTGGCCATCGTCGCCGTCACCGAAGCCGGCGAAGAACGCGTCCGCGTCTGGCGCTGCGCCGAACCCCTCACCGCCCGCGCGACGGCGGACCGCGTGCGCTGGCAGTGCGAAGGCTGGCTCACCACCCGGGACCGGCCCACCGCCGGGATCGTCCGGCTGCGCCTCGACCCCGAAGAGGTCGTCGGCGGGGAGGCGCTGCAATTGCAGCTCGGGTCGATGGGCCGCGACGCCGACGCCGCCGAGCGCGCCGGCCGCGCCCTGGTGCGCATCCAGGGCCTCCTCGGGCCCGACGCCGTCGTCACCCCGTTGCTCGACGGCGGCCGCGGCCCGGCCGAGCGCGTCCGCCTGGTCCCCTGGGGCGAGCCGCGGCGCCCGGTGGCCGAGGACCGGCCGTGGCCGGGCCGCCTGCCGGCACCGTCGCCGGCCTGGGTGCCACCCCGGCCACCGGCGGCGCGGGTGCTCGACGCGGTGGGCGACGTCGTCCGCTGCACCGAGCGCGGCGAGCTCAGCTACCCCCCGGCGACGGTCGCGGTCGACGGCCGCCCGGCGCGCCGGGTCCTCGGCTCGGCGGGTCCCTGGATCGTGCACCCGACGGTGCCGGCCCAGCGCGGCGCGCGGCCGAGGGCCCGGATGCAGGTGGTGCTGGAAGGCGAGGACGACGACCTCGCGGTGCTGCTCGAAGCCGCCGTCGGCGCAGATCCACAGTGGACAGTCGAAGGCATCTACGACTAGTCCTTTGTGACCGATGCGACGGAAGAGTTGACATCGGACGCGGCCCGGCTCAGGATCGAGACGTCGTAGTCGTACGTGTGTTCGAACAGTAGTCGCTGGCTTCCCCACAGCGAACTCCTTGTGGGGAGCGAGTTTTGGCGTTCAACAATCCGAATGTGCCGTGGTCCGAAGTGGAGCGGATCGCGTCCGGCCGACCTCCCGGCGGCGATGGCAACGACGCCCCGGCGTGGTCGCGCAAACGCGAAGGGTATGCCGGAGCACCGAAAGACCTGCAAGACCGCAAGAGCCGGGACGACGCCGGCGACCGGATCCGCGCCCCCTACGCCGAGCTGCACGTCCACTCCAACTTCAGCTTCCTCGACGGCGCGAGCCACCCCGAGACGCTCGTCGAGGAGGCCGCGCGGCTCGAGCTCGACGCCCTCGTCCTCACCGACCACGACGGCCTGTACGGCGCCGTCCGGCTCAACGACGCCGCCCGGGAGCTCGGCGTCCGCGTCGGGTTCGGGGCCGAGCTGTCGCTCGACCTGCCCGCGCCGCAGGGCGGCGAACCCGACCCGAAGGGAACGCACCTGCTGGTGATCGCGCGGCAGCAGGCGGGCTACCACCGGCTCTGCAAAGTCATCTCCCGCGCCCAGCTCGCCGGCTGCGAGAAGGGCCGGCCCGTTTACGACCTCGAGGAGCTGGTCGACGAGCTGGCCGGGCACGTCGTCGTGCTCACCGGGTGCCGCAAGGGGCCGGTCCGCCGGGCGCTCGCCGAGCACGGGCCGGCCGCCGCGCGGGCCGAGCTGGGCCGGCTCGCGGACTGGTTCGGGCCGCGGCACGTCGCCGTCGAGCTGATCGACCACCGGCAGCCCCTCGACGACGCCGCCAACGACCACCTCGCCGCGATGGCGAAGGAGCTGCGGCTGCCGACCGTCGTCTCGAACAACGCGCACTACGCCCGCCCGGAAGACGCCGTCGTGGCCGACCTGGTCGCCGCCGTCCGGGCGCGGCGCTCGGCCGAGGACCTCGAAGGCTGGCGGCCGCCGTCGGGGCAGGCGTTCCTGCGGTCCGGGATGGAACAGCGGCGCCGCTTCGAACGCCGCTATCCCGGCGCGGTCGGCCGCGCCGCCGTCCTCGGCGTCGAGGTCGCGTTCGACCTGAAGCTCGTCGCCCCCGACCTCCCGCCGTTCCCGGTGCCGGCCGGCCACGACGAGATGTCGTTCCTGAGCGAGCTGACCTGGCGCGGCGCGGCGAAACGCTACGGGTCGCGGGAGGAGAACCCGAAGGCCTACGCCCAGCTCGACCACGAGCTCGCCGTCATCGAAAAACTCGGCTTCCCCGGCTACTTCCTCGTGGTGTGGGACATCGTCCGGTTCTGCAAGGAGGCGGACATCCTGTGCCAGGGCCGCGGTTCCGCGGCGAACTCCGCCGTCTGCTACGCGCTGGAAATCTGCCACGCCGACCCGGTGAAGTGGAACCTGCTGTTCGAACGCTTCCTGGCGCCGGAACGGGATGGGCCACCGGACATCGACATCGACATCGAGTCCGACCGGCGCGAGGAAGCCATCCAGTACGTCTACGAGAAACACGGCCGCTTCCACGCCGCGCAGGTCGCCAACGTCATCACCTACCGGGCGCCGTCCGCGATCCGCGACGCGGCGAAAGCCCTCGGCCACAGCCCCGGCCGGCAGGACGCTTACAGCAAGCTCGTCGATCGCTGGGGCGGCACCCGGCAGCAGACCGCCGGGGAGATCCCCGCCGACGTCCTCGAACTGGCTGCCCGGATCGAGGACTTCCCGCGCCACCTCGGCATCCACTCCGGCGGCATGGTCATTTCGAAACAGCCGGTGTCCGAAGTGGTCCCGGTCGAATGGGCGACCATGAAGGATCGCAGCATCCTGCAGTGGGACAAGGACGACTGCGCCACCGTCGGGCTGGTCAAGTTCGACCTGCTCGGCCTCGGCATGCTGTCCGCGCTCCACTACACGATCGACCTCGTCGCCGAGCACCACGGATCCACTGTGGACCTCGGTGAGCTCGACCTCGCCGACCCGAACGTCTACGACATGCTTTGCGAAGCCGACGCCGTCGGAGTGTTCCAAGTGGAGTCCCGGGCGCAGCTGGCGACGCTGCCGCGATTGCGGCCGCGAAAGTTCTACGACCTGGTTGTCGAGGTCGCGCTGATCCGGCCCGGCCCGATCCAGGGCGGTTCGGTGCACCCGTACATCCGGCGCCGCCGCGAGGAAGAGGAGTGGCAGCACGCCCACCCGCTGCTCGCGCCGGCCCTCGACCGGACGCTCGGCGTGCCGCTGTTCCAGGAGCAGGTGATGCAGATGGCCGTCGACGTCGCTTCGTTCACCGGCGCCGAGGCCGACCAGCTGCGGCGCGCCATGGGGGCGAAGCGGTCCAGCGCGAAGATGAAGGCGCTGATGGCGCGGTTCTTCGCGGGCTGCGAAGCCAACGGCCTCGATCGCGAGCTGGCGACGCGCATCTTCGAGCAGATCCACGCTTTCTCCGGCTACGGCTTCCCCGAAGCGCACTCGATGTCGTTCGCGCTGCTCGTCTACGCGAGCGCGTGGTTCAAGCGCTACTACCCGGCCGCGTTCTGCGCCGGGCTGCTGCGCGCGCAGCCGATGGGCTTCTACAGCCCGCAGTCCCTGGTGGCCGACGCGCGCCGCCACGGCGTCCTGGTCCGGGAGCCGGACATCACCGCGAGCCTCGCGCACGCCACCCTCGAACCCGACGCCGGGAGCACCGGTGGCGTCGCGCTCCGCCTCGGCCTCGCCGGGGTCCGGCACCTCGGCGAGGCGATCGCCGACCGGATCGTCGCCGAGCGCGACGCGAACGGCCCGTACGCCGGCGTCGGCGACCTCACCCGCCGCGTCCAGCTGAAGAAGAACGCCGTCGAAGCCCTGGCCACCGCGGGCGCGTTCGGCGGCGACCGGCGCCAGGACCTCTGGGCCGCCGGTGCCGCGGCGGCCACCCGGCCCGGGCACCTGCCCGGCCTGGCCCCGGGTCTCGACGCGCCCGCGTTGCCGGGCATGACGCGGCTGGAGGTCACCGCCGCGGACCTGTGGGCGACCGGCGTCTCCCCGGACAGCCACCCCGTCGAGTACCTGCGCGCGCTGCTCACCCGGCGCGGCGCTATCACCGTCGCGGAGCTCATGCGGATCGAGGACGGGACCCGGGTGTGGGTCGGCGGTGCGGTGACCCACCGCCAGCGCCCGGCCACCGCCGGCGGGATCACGTTCCTCAACCTCGAGGACGAGACGGGCATGGCGAACGTCCTCGTCTCGCCCGGCCTGTGGCAGCGGCAGCGCTTGGTCGCCCGAACCAGCGCCGCGCTGCTCGTCCGCGGGCAGGCGCAGGCCGCCGAGGGAGTCGTCACGCTCGTCGCCGACCGCCTCGAAACCCTCGATCTTTCGATGCGGGCCGGGCCGTCGCGGGACTTTCGTTGACCCCGCCCCAAGGTGGCCTTGGTTGCGTCTGACGCACCGAAGGCCGCCTTGGGTGCGTCTGACGCACCGAAGGCCACATTGGGGCGCTCGGGGGAGCCGGCGTTGACTTCCGGGCCGCGCACTGGTTCTCTGCTCTGAGAGCGCTCTCAGCCATCCGTACGTCTCGACGAGTGAGGATGGACTTTCCATGACAGCTCGACGTCTGCGCTGGGCAGCGTGGCCGGTGGCCGCCGTGCTCGTGGCGGCCGTGCCGGCGGCGGCCGCGGCGACCCCGCCCGAAGCGACCGTGACGGTCAACGCCCTGGCGGGGCTGGCCACGGTGCCGGACACCGCCCTCGGCGTCAACCACGCGGTGTGGGACAGCCAGCTCGGCACCGATGCCGTCGCCGACCTGTTCGGCGCCGCAGGGGTCCGCACCATGCGCTACCCCGGCGGCTCCTACGGCGACATCTACCACTGGAAGGACAACACCGCGCCGGGCGGGTACGTGGCGCCGGGCACGGACTTCGACACGTTCATGGGCGGCGTCCGGCGGGCCGGCGCGCAGCCGATCGTCATCGCCAACTACGGCACCGGGACGCCGCAGGAGGCCGCGGACTGGGTGCGGTACGCGAACGTCACGAAGGGCTACGGCGTCAAGTACTGGGAGATCGGCAACGAGCTCTACGGCAACGGCCACTACGGCGCGAACTGGGAGGCCGACAACCACGAGGACAAGAGCCCGGCCGCGTACGCCGCGGGCGTCGTGGCCTACGCCGACGCGATGAAGGCCGTCGACCCGTCGGTGAAGATCGGCGCGGTGCTGACGACGCCGGCGAACTGGCCGGACGGCATCGTCGCGGCGGGGGACACCGGAACGTGGAACCAGACGGTGCTGTCGATCGCGGGCCCGCACGTCGACTTCGCCGTGCTGCACTGGTACCCGGGCGGGTCGACGGCCGCGGAAGCGCTTTCCAAGACCGAGCAGGTGGACGACATGCTCTACCTGGCGCGGGAGCAGATAGCCCGGTACGCGGGCCGCCCGCTCGGCATCGCCCTGACCGAAACGAACACGCCGGTCGGCATGAACACCCAGCCGGGCGCGCTGTTCGCGGCCGAGGCGTACGCGGCCCTGCTGGAGAACGGCGTGTTCACGGTCGACTGGTGGGACACGCACAACGGCGCGACCGCACTGTCCACAGTGGCCGGTCAGCCGGACTACGGCGACTTCGGCCTGCTCTCGAGCGCGACGTGTCTCGACGGTGGGTGCGAGCCCGCGCTCAACACGCCGTTCGCGCCGTACTACGGGTTGAAGATGCTGAGTGTGTTCGCGCGGCCGGGTGACCGGTTCGTGCGGGCCGGCGCCGACGACCCGCTGCTCGACGTGCACGCGGTCCGCCGGCCGGACGGGGATCTCGCGGTGCTGCTGGTGAACAAGGACCCGGCCGAGGCTCGGGCGGTGAACCTGGACCCCGCGGCTTCCGTCTCCGAGGTGTTCACCTTCACGAACGGCGCGACGTCGATCGCCCGCGCGTCATCGTGGGACCACACGGTGCCGCCGTACTCGCTGACGACGGTGGTGCTACACCCGGCTGGTGCGTCGGTTCCGTTGGCCGCACCGGGGCAACCGACCGCGACGACGACCGACACGACGGCGACGATCAGCTGGCCCGCGTCCGCACCCGGAGTGAAGTACGAGGTGTACCGCCAGGCGGGCGTGGTGAGTGAGCAGTGGGGCGAGACGACGGGGACGTCCTTGTCCGTCGGGAACTTGGTCCCGGGGACGCGGTACACGGTGAACGTGCTGGCACGGGACGCGGCGGGGAAGGTCTCGTGGGCGTCGCCGCCGTTGACCCTGACCACGGGCGCACCTTCGTCCAGCAGCTGCACGGTGACGTTGACCGACGTGAACGACTGGGCGAGCGGTTTCGTGGGCGGAATCCACGTGGTTTCGCCGGATCCGGCGGGTGACTGGACGTTGACGTTCACGTGGCCGACCGCGCGCCAGCGGGTGACGAGCGGCTGGAACGGGACGTGGACCCAGTCCGGGGCCACGGTGACGGTGACATCGTCGGCACCGTTGGCGGCGGGGGCGGACGTCGGGTTCGTGGCGGACTACGGCGGGCCGAACATCCTGCCGACGGTGTTTCGGGTGAACGGAACCCTTTGCGCGCTGGGCTGACCGGTGCCGGGGCGAGGGCCGTGCGGCGCTCGCCCCTCGCCGGGCGCGCTCGATCCTTCGGCCTGCAGAACGCGAGGAGGTGGCGGCGCCGGATCGAGAAGAGTCAGCTTCAGCCGTGGTGGGCTGGAGGTGCCGACGTCCTGCGCGAGCTGATGTCTCAACGTGTCGGTCAAGTCCCTGATCTCCCGCGACTCGTCAGGCGACAGGGACGCTTCCACGTCTTGGCCGGGGTCGGGTGCGCCGGCGTTGCCACGTCCGGCTGTCGCCAAGGCGGTCTGCAGTCTCATGTAGACATCCATCGCTCGTGGTGTGAGAAACAACCCACCCGCGTCCTCGTCGAAATACCAGGCGTGAAACTCTTCGCAGATCGCGAGGAGCCTATGTCGTGACGGTTCTTCACCCCGTATCCAATAACGGGGGATGACCTGGGAGAGGTGGAAAAGACGCTGGTACCGGGCAAGCCTCTTCTCGCGAACCGCCTGGTCGTACGCGTGGGCCGGCTCGAGGCCCGAGCACACCGCCGACTGTGCGCCTTTCGTGAGCACCTGTCGATGACGGCTGTTCAGTCCGAGTGGGCCAGCTGCGCCAGCGCCGACCGCAGTACCCGCCGCTGCTCGGCGCTCAACCCCGCCAGCATCCGCTCCTCCACCGCCCGGATCGCGGCACGCACCGCCGCGTGGCGCTGTATCCCCGCGGCCGTCAACCGGACCACCCGGGCCCGGCGGTCGGACGGGTCCGGGGAGCGGCTCACCAGCCCCTCCGCGACCAGCGCGTCCAGCAAGGCGATCAACCGCGTCTTGTCGTAGTGGATCTGCTGGGCCAGGGCCAGCTGGCTGGGCGCCGCCCCCGGGGACAGGGCCGACAGCACCACGTACTGCCACATCGAGAGCCCGTGCTCCTCCAGGATCGGGCGCTCGGCCTCGGCCAGGGCGCGGCCCGCTCCGGCGCAGAGGGCCGCGAGGTCGTCGTCCTCCGTCACGCGGGGAATCTTACGCTTGCACAAATCATACGCAGGTGCGTATCGTTTCGGGCATGACATCCACCGAAACGGGACGCGCCGAGACGCGCACCATCTCCCTCTCCGCCTCGCCCGCGCGGGTCTTCGACTACCTCTCCGATGCTCGCCACATCCCCGAATGGGCGCCGGGTTTCGCCCGGACCGTCGAGCACGACCACGACGACGTCTGGCGCGTCCGAGCCGATGCCGGGTCGCAGAAGATGGCCGTCAAAGCCGCCAAGGACCACGGCGTCGTCGACTTCGTCAGTGCCGACGCCCCCCACCTCGGCCTCTTCACGCGCGTGGTGCCCAACCTGACCGGCGCCGAGCTGATCTTCAGCCTCTTCTTCCCCGAGGGAACCGAATCCGCGGTGGTCGACGCGCAGATGGCGGTCGTCCACCAGGAGCTCGAGGCGGTGCGAGAGCGCGTCGAAGCGTGAACCGGGACATCCGGTCGGTCGAAGACCTCCTGCGGATGCTGGACGGCTTCTTCGAAGACATCGCGTGGGACGGTTTCTACGAAGACCGCGACCGGCCCATCCCGTTCTTCGTCGACCAGCCCGACGAAAACCTCGACGCCTGGCTCCGCGACGGGCCGCTGCGAGGTGGCCGAGCGCTGGAGCTGGGCTGCGGGCCGGGGCGCAACGCGCGAAGGCTCGCCGAAGCGGGCTACGAGGTGGACGCGGTCGACCGGTCGCCCACCGCGCTCGCCTGGGCGGCCGAGCGCGGCACCGGCGTCCGCTTCCACCAGGCGGACATCTTCGCCATGGACCTGCCGCACGAGACCTACGACCTGGTCTACGACTCGGGCTGCCTGCACCACCTCGCGCCGCACCGGCGGATCAGCTACCTGGCCCTGCTCGACCGCCACCTGAAACCGGGTGGCCACTTCGGTCTCGCGTGCTTCGCCGCGGGCACCGGCGATCCGGACTCCGGCACCGAAGTCCCGGACGCGCGGCTCTACCGCGACCGCAGTCTCCACGGCGGTCTCGCGTACACGCCCGACGAGCTGCGCCGGCTGTTCGACGGCTACACCGAGGTCGAGCTGCGCCCGATGCGGGCGGGCACCGGCCTATTCGGCGTTCCCTTCCTGCTCGCCGGGTTGTTCCGCAAGGACTGAGAAGCCCGGCGGCAGCCGCAGTCAGCTCAGCGGATCAGCTCGTCGGCGATCCACCGCACGACGCCGTCCGGGTACGGGTTCGCCAGGCCGAGGACGATGTGCCCGAAGCCGGCGCCGACGGCCTCTTCGATCTTCTCCCGCGTCGCGGCGGGCTTGTCGTAGTCGACCGGCAGGAAGATCGAGCGGGTGATCTCCTGGGGATCGCGGCCGATCTCTTCGCAGTAGCGGTCGAGCAGCCTGCTGCGGCCGGCGAGGTCTTCGATGTCGCCGCCGCCGGGGATGTTCCACAGGTCGGCGTGCTCGGCGACCACCCGCAGCGTCGCGCTCGCGCGGCCGCCGATCATGATCGGCGGGTGCGGGCGCTGCACCGGCTTGGGGTTGCCGAACGCGCCCTGCAGCTTGACGTGCTCGCCGTCGAAGTCGAACGGCTTGTCGTCCGTCCACAAGCGACGGATGACGGTCAGGGCTTCGGCCAGCGCGGCGACGGCGTCGTCCTGGGAGCGGTAGGGCAGGCCGTGGCCGTCGTATTCACGCCGTGCCAAGGGATGGCTCGGGCGGGAACCGGCACCGATGCCGAAGTCGAGGCGCCCGCCGGACACGATGTCGACGGTGGCCGCGATCTTCGCCAGCACCGCGGGCGGCCGGAAGCGGTTGCTGGTGACGAGCAGGCCGAGCCGCATCCGCTCGGTCTGCGCGGCCAGCGCCGAAAGCAGGGTCCAGCCTTCGAAGATCGGGCCGTCCGGGTCGCCGCCGATCGGCATGAGGTGGTCGAACAGCCAGGCGTGCTCGATCTCGGGCACGGTGTCGGCTTCGCGCCAGACGCGCAGGACGTCGTCGTAGCCGACGTTCATGGGTGCGGTCAGGATGCCGAAACGGGGGGTCATCAACGCCTCCGGAGGGACGGGTCGAGCAGGGCGGGCGGGGTGTCGAACTTCTCGTGCGCGGCCAGGTCGACGCCGGGGGCGACGATCGTGTCGATTTCGTCGAGCACGTCGGCGGGCAGCACGGTGTCGGCCGCTTCGAGCTGCGAGCGCAGGTGGCCGAGCGTGCGGGGGCCGATGAGCGCGCTGGTCACGCCGGGGTGCCCGGTCACGAACCCGAGCGCCAGCTGAATCAGGGAAAGCTGCGCTTGGTCGGCGAGCTTGGCCAGCTTCTCGACGGCGTCGAGCCGGGCCTGGTTGGCCGGGTCGGTGAGGTCGAAGCGCTGGGGCAGGACCTTCGACCGGCTGGTGGTGATCTCCTGCCCGGCGCGGACCGCGCCCGACAGCCAGCCCGAGGCGAGCGGGCTCCACGCGAGGACGCCGAGGCCGTACTCCTGCGTCACCGGGAGCACGTGGGTCTCGATGCCGCGTTGCAGGATCGAGTAGCTGGGCTGCTCGGTGACGTACCGGCTCAGGTGGTGCTCGCGCGCCGCCCACTGGGCCTGCACGATCCGGTACGCGGGGAACGTCGACGAGCCGAAGTAGCGGATCTTGCCCGCGCGCTGCAGGTCGGTCAGCGCGGAAAGCGTTTCCTCGTCGCTCGTGGCGGGGTCCCAGCGGTGGACCTGGTAGAGGTCGACGTGGTCGACGTCGAGCCGGCGCAGGCTGTCGTCCAGCGCCTTGACCAGCCAGCGGCGCGAGCTGCCCTGGTGGTTGCGCTCGTCGCCCATCGGCATGGCGGCCTTCGTGGCCAGCACGAGGTCGTCGCGGCGGCCCTTGATGGCCTGGCCGACCATGACCTCCGACTCGCCTTGGCCGTACATGTCGGCGGTGTCGACGAGGTTGATGCCGCCCTCGAGAGCGGTGTCGACGAGGGCGGTGGCCTCGTCCTGGGTGGTGCGGCCGATCGCGCCGAAGTTCATCGCGCCGAGCGCGAGGCTGCTGACCCGGACGCCGGTCCGGCCCAGGGTGCGGTACTGCATGGGGTGGTCCTCCGTGACATGATGGCAAACGGAACGTTGCTCCGCTAACCATACGGAGCGGTGTTCCGTTTAGCAACCCGGGAGGTGTCGTGGCCAAGCCGAAGCGTGCCGACGCGCAGCGCAACGAGAGGACGTTGCTCGACGCGGCGGCCGCGGTCTTCGTCGCGTCGGGCGTCGACGCGCCGGTGCGCGACATCGCGGCGAAGGCGGGTGTCGGGATGGGCACGATCTACCGCCACTTCCCGACGCGGGCGGACCTGATCGTCGCCGTCTACCGGCACCAGGTGGAGGAGTGCGCCGCGGCCGGACCCGCGTTGCTGGCGGCGTCGGACGCCCCGCACGCGGCGCTGGCGCAGTGGATCGACCTGTTCGTCGACTTCCTGGTGACCAAGCACGGGCTGGCCGGAGTCATGCAGGGTGACGGCTTCGCCTCACTGCACGCGTACTTCCTCGAGCGTCTCGTCCCGGTGTGCGCCGAGCTGCTCGAAGCGGCCGGGCTGACCGCGCGCGTGCGACCGCTGGAGCTGATGCGCGGGGTGGGCAACCTGTGCGTCGGCGCGGAGGACAACCCGGACTACGACGCGCGCCGCCTGGTCGGGCTGCTCATCGCTGGGCTCCGGGCGTGATCGAGCAGCTCACGACCGACCCGTACCCGCTGCTGGCCCGGCTCCGGGCGACCGAGCCGGTGGCCTGGCTGCCGGAGCTGACCGGCTGGCTGGTCACGCGGTACGACCTGGCTCTGCGGGTGATGCGCGACGCGGCGACGTTCACCGTGGACGACCCTCGCTTCTCGACGGCCCGGGTCGTCGGCCCGTCGATGCTCTCGCTGGACGCGGCCGAGCACACCCGGCACCGCGCGCCGTTCTCCCGGCACTTCCGGCCCCGGGAGATCGCCGAGCGCTTCGAAGGGTTCGTCCGCGCCGAGTGCGCCCGGCTGGTCGACGGGTTCGCCGCGGCCGGACACGCGGAGCTGCGCCGGGCACTGGCCGGGCCGCTGTCGGTCGCGGTGGTGGCCGACGCGCTGGGCCTCGACGACACCGACACGGCGCGGGTGCTGGCCTGGTACGACGCCATCGTGTCCACAGTGGACGACCTCTCGGCGGGCCGTCAGCCGGGCTCCCGTGGCTCGGCGGCGTTCGGCGAGCTGCGGGCGCACATCGAGGGCTCGGTCGGCCGGCGCTCGCTGCTGACCGAGGCGGCTTCGGTGCTGGACCTGCCGGAGGTGGTGTCGAACGCGGCGGTGCTCATGTTCGGCGGCATCGAAACCACCGAGGGCATGATCGCCAACCTCCTGCTGCACCTGCTGCGAAACCCCGCGTACCTGGACCGCGCGCGCCTCCCGGAAGCGATCGAGGAGTCGCTGCGGCTGGAACCGGCGGCGGCGGTGGTCGACCGGTACGCGACCCGCGACGTCTCGCTCGCGGGAGCGTCCATCGCCCGGGGTGACCTCGTCACGGTGTCGCTCACCGCCGCCAACCGCGATCCCGCGGTGTTCCCGGACCCGGACGTCTTCGACCCGCGCTGGCCGAACCTGGGCAAGCAGCTGGCCTTCGCCCACGGGCCGCACTTCTGCCTCGGCGCCGACCTCGCCCGGCTGGAGACGCGGATCGCCGTGGAAACCGTGCTCGACCGGTTGCCGGGCATCGCCTTGGCGGAGCCGGCCGCGCCGTCCGGGCTGGTGTTCCGCAAACCCGCGGCGGTCCACGCGCGGTGGCTGCCATCATGGCCGCATGACGGCGTGGCGTGAGTTCGAGGCGGCGGAACCGGAGTTCGCTCAGCGCGTGCGGGCGTTGTTCGACGCGCACAAGCACAAGACCCTCGCGACCCTGCGGGCCGACGGGTCACCGCGGATCTCGGGCATCGAGACGAAGTTCGCGGATGGCGAGCTGACGTTCGGCTCGATGCCGGACGCCCGCAAGGGCGCCGACCTGAGGCGGGACCCGCGGCTGGCCCTGCACAGCGCGACGGTCGACCCGGTCGACGGGTCCGAGGCGGACTGGCCGGGGGAGGCGAAGATCTCCGGCCGGGCGATCGACACGGGTGACGGCTTCCGCGTGGACGTCGCCGAGGTGGTCCACACCCACCTGAACCCGGCGGCGACGCTGCTGGTCGTGGAGTGGTGGACGCCCGAGGGCGGGCTCCGCAAGGTCGAGCGGGAGTAGCGGGGAGTAGCGAGACCGGCCCGGATGTCATGAACGAGTCGTTCATGACGTCCGGCGAGGTGAACGACCCTTTCATGACATCCGGGCCCAGCAGAACTTAAGTCAACTGCTTGACTTAATGGCGGATCCTGACCATGCTCGGTGGCAGTGGTCATTCACCAACGAGGAGTCCGTCATGACGCGAAGCGACCTGCCGCGGTTTCCGTTCGAAGCCGGCACCGCGCTCGAGCCGCCGGCCGAGTGGGCGGAGTTCCGCGAGAAGTGCCCGGTCGCGCACGTGCGGCTGGCCAGCGGGGACGAAGCCGCCCTGATCACCCGGTACGACGACGTCAAGAGCGTGCTCTCCGATCCGCGGTGGACCCGGCCCACGCCGGCCGACAACGCCGCGCGCGTCGCCGACACCGAGTCCGGTGGGGTCTTCAACAGCGAGATGGCGACCGTCCTCCCGCAGCACGGCGAGGCCCACCTCACCTGGCGCCGCACGATCGGGAAGTGGTTCACCGCCAAGCGGATGAACGCCCTGCGTCCCGGTATGGCGGCGATGGCCGAGCAGCTCATCGACGACCTCGTCGCCAAGGGCGCGCCCGGGGACCTCAAGGCCGGGCTCGCCTTCCCGCTGCCCGTCTGGGTCATCTGCGACATGCTCGGCGTCCCGGACGCCGACCGCGACCGGTTCGCGCACTGGTCGGACGTCATGCTCAGCATGACCCGCTACACCCAGGCCGAGTTCGACGCCGCGCAGCAGGACTTCGGCCGGTACATGGGCGGGCTCATCGCCGGCAAGCGCGCCGAACCCGGCGAGGACATCCTCAGCGCGTTGCTGCCCGAGGGCTGGTCCGACGCGATGCTGATCGCCACCGGTATCGGCCTGCTGATCGCCGGCCACGAGACCACCGCCAACATGATCGCCAAGATGGTCGCGATGCTGCTCACCGACCGGAGCCGGTGGGAGCGGCTGCTGGCCGAGCCGGCGCTGGTGCGCACCGCCGTCGAGGAGTCGCTGCGCCTGGACGCCAACGCGGGCGTCGGCATGATGCGCTACTTCACCGACGACTTCGAGGTCGCCGGCACCGTGCTGCCCGGCGGCACCACCGCGATGTGCAGCATGGCCGCAGCCAACCGCGACGAAAGCGCGTTCGCCAACGCCGCCGAGATGGACCTGGGGCGCAGCCCGAACCCGCACCTGTCCTTCGGCGCCGGCGCGCACGCGTGCCTCGGGCAGCCGCTGGCCCGCACCGAGCTGCAGGTCGTCCTGGAAGTCCTGCTGCGCAAGCTGCCCTCGCTCGAGCTCGCCGTCCCGGCGGACGAGCTGCGCCGCGTCGAGGGGCTCGCCGTCGGCGGACTGCGGGAACTGCCCGTCCGGTGGTGACCGCTCCGGCCCGGGCGCACGCGACGCGCGAGGCGATCCTGACGGCAGCGGAGCGGCTCTACGCCGAACACGGCGTGCTCGCCGTGTCCAACCGGCAGATCAGCGAGGCCGCCGGGCAGGGCAACAACACCGCCGTCGGCTACCACTTCGGCACCCGGGCCGACCTCGTCCGCGCCATCGCCCGCCGGCACTCCGCGGCGGTCGAAGACCTGCGCGGGCGCATGCTGGCCGACGTCGGCGCCGGCGCGGACCTGCGCGACTGGGTCCGGTGCCTGGTGCACCCGTCCACCGAACACCTGGCCGCGGCGGGCCGGCGGAGCTGGTTCGCCCGGTTCACCGCGCAGGTGATGACCGAGCCGTCGCTGCGGTCGGCCGTCGCCGTGGAGACGCTGTCGTCGCCGTCGCTGGCGCGGACCGTCGAGGAGCTGAGCCGGTGCCTGCCGGAGCTGCCCGCCGAGGTCCGGGCCGAACGCAGCGCCATGACCCGCCTGCTGCTGATCCACACGATGGCCGAGCGCGAACGCGCGGTGGCCGAAGGCGGCGACACCCCGCGAGCCAGCTGGCGCGAAGCCGCCACCGGGCTGACCGACGCACTGGTCGGCCTGTGGCTGGCGCCCGTGACCCACGAAGGAGAGGAACGACCATGAAGGTCACTGTGGACGAAGGAAAGTGCTGCGGCGCCGGAACTTGCGTGATGCTCGCGCCGGACGTGTTCGACCAGCGCGACGACGACGGCATCGTGATCCTGCTCGACGAGACCCCGGGCGAAGCGCTCCACGCGACCGTCCGGGAGGCGGCGAGCGTGTGCCCCGGCGTCGCGATCTCGGTGAGCGAGGACGCGTGACGGTCCTCGTCGTCGGCGCGCAGCGTGGCTAAGCGCTCGCCACGGTCGAAGCGTTGCGTCGCAGGGGTTACGAGGACCGCGTGATCGTACTGGGCGCCGAGGCGCACCTGCCCTACGACCGGCCGCCACTGTCCAAACAGGTCCTCGCCGGCGACTGGGCGCCCGAGCGGGCGAGCCTGCGCACGCCGGACGCGCTGTCCGCCTTGAACGCCGAGTTCGTGCTCGGCGACCCGGCGGTGCGGCTGGACGCCCGCGCGCGGACCGTCCACACCGAGAGCGGGCGCGCCTTGACCGCGGACGCCGTCGTGCTCGCCACCGGCCTGCGGCCGCGGACCTTGCCGGGCCAGGACGGCCTCGCGGGCGTCCACGTCCTGCGCACGCTCGACGACGCACTGGCGCTGCGCGCGGAGCTGACCCCGGACAAGCGCGTGGTCGTCGTCGGCGACGGCGTCCTCGGCGCGGAGATCGCGGCGACCGTGTGCGGGCTCGGCGTTCCGGTGACGCTGGCCGGCCCGCAGCCGGCGCCGCTCGCGTACCAGTTCGGGCCACTGGCCGCCGGCCTGCTCGCCGAGCTGCACGCCGCCCGTGGTGTCCACTTGCGACTCGGTGCGGCGGTCACCGGACTGTCCTCACTGGACGGACGGGTCACCGGCGTCCGCTTGGCGACGGGTGAAGATCTGCCCGCCGAGGTCGTCGTGGTGGCGTTCGGTGCCGCGCCGGCGACGGACTGGCTGGCGGGCAGCGGGGTGCTGTGCGACAACGGCGTCGTGTGCGACTCCCGGTGCCGCGCGGCGGAGGGTGTCTACCCGGCCGGCGACGTCGCCCGCTGGCACCACGAAGGTCTGGACGTGCTGCTGCGGCTGGAGAACCGGACCAACGCGACCGAGCAGGCGGTCGCGTCGCGGGGAACGTCCTCGGTGAGGACCGGCCGTACACGCCGGTGCCGTACTTCTGGACCCACCAGTTCGACGCGCGGATCCACGTGCACGGGACGCTCTCCGCGGACGCGGAAGTATCCATTGTGGATGGTGACGTGCGCGCGGGCCGGTTCGTCGCGCAGTACCGCCGCGGCGGCGAGGTCACCGGCGTGCTCGGCTGGAACATGCCCAAGCAGGCCCGGCTGCGCCGGCCGGAGATCACCGGCGCGGTCCTCGCCGGAAAAGCCTGAAACCCCCATTCGTCGGTTGACGGCGGCTGGGCCGGGGGCGACCCTGTTCACGTTAACATCGTGGAAAGGGTGGTCATGACGGCGAAGAGAACGCTTTCTCGGATCCTCGGGGTGCTGGTGGTCGCCGCCCTCTCGCTGCTGCCCGCCGCACCGGCGGAAGCCGCCGTCTCCGTGACGAAGGTCGGGGACACGCAGCTGGACCCGGCCGCGCTGTACTTCGTGTCCTACGACGGGCTGGTGAACAACGACTCCTTCCAGCAGAGCGGGATCTTCAGCTACGCGGGCTACCAGTACGCGGCCTGGTACACCGCCGACCGCAGCGCGGTGCTCGCCCGGCGCGCCGGAACGGGCGCGTGGCAGACCCTCGTGCTGCCGCACAAGCTGACCGTCGACGACTCGCACAACGTGATCTCGATGGGCGTCTCCGCCGACGACGGCCGGCTGCACGTGGCCATGGACACCCACGGCAACCAGGTCTTCTACGCCGAGTCGGTCGCGGGCCTGCTGTCCGCGCCCGCTTCGCACGCCTGGACGCCGGCCGCCTTCGGCCCGGTGCAGCGCACGCTGAACGGTGTCGACCTCGGCGCGATCACCTACCCCCAGTTCGTGGTGACGCCGGAGCGGCGGCTGCAGCTGAGCTACCGGACCGGCGCCTCCGGCAACGGCGTCAACGAACTCGCCGAATACAGCGCTGGGAGCTGGCACAAGCTCGGGAAGTGGACGTCGGCGGCCGGCTCGTGGACGGCCGGGAACGGCGTGACCAGCACGACGCGCAACATGTACCTGCACGGCATCACCTACGGCCCCGGCGGCCGGCTGCACGCCGCGTTCACCTGGCGCGAGGGCAACACCGGCGTGCTGTGCAACTCCGGCGGGCTCGCCAACCACGACACCGGCTACGTCTACAGCGACGACCGCGGCCGCACCTGGCGGACCAACGCGGGCACGGTCGTCGCGACGACGGGCGCCGCGCCGGTCGCGGTGGGTTCGCCGGGCACGGTCGTCGACCCGCTCGGCGTCGACCACGGGCTGATGAACCAGGAGAGCCAGGCCGTCGACTCGGCCGGCCTCCCGCACGTCGTCATCAGTTACGTGCCCGGCCGGTTCACCCAGTGCGTCACGAACTATTCCGCGCAGCGCAAGCAGTACGGCCGAACGTTCTTCCTGAGCCGGGCCGCCGACGGCAGCTGGACCAAGCGCGAGGTGCCGGTGTCACCCGAGTCCACCCAGCGCACCAAGCTGGTGTTCGACCGCGCCGACAACGCCTACCTCGTGATGCCGTACGGCCGGATCGTCGCGGCATCGAAGGCGAGCGGGTGGACCGACTGGAAGACGGTGTACCGCCCCGACCTGCAAGCCTTCGGCGAGGTCGACGTCGACGACTCGCGCCTCGCCGCGACCGGGGTGATTTCCGTTATGTACCAGCAGGTCTCCACCGGAACGACGCCGTCGCCGATCCGGGTGGCCGACTTCCGGCTCGGCCTCACTCGACGGTGACGGACTTCGCGAGGTTGCGCGGCTTGTCGATGTCGTAGCCCAGCGTCAGCGCGGCGTGGTAGGCGAGCAGCTGCAGCGGGAGGGTCAGCAGGATCGGGTCGAGCTCCGGCTCGGTCCGGGGCACCACGATCCGCGGGACGTCGAGCTCGCCGAAGTCGACGTCGTCGTGCGTGATCGCCAGGACCGCCCCGCCGCGGGCGCGGATCTGCTGCATCGCGGCCAGGTTGCGGTCGGCCAGCTCGTCGGCGGGCACGATCGCGACGGTCGGGAGGGACTCGTCGATCAGCGCGAGCGGGCCGTGCTTCAGCTCGGAGGTCTGGTACGCCTCGGCGTGGCGGTAGGAGATCTCCTTGAACTTCTGCGCGCCTTCCCGGGCCACCGGGAACCCGCGGACGCGGCCGATGAAGAACAGGCTGTTCGCGGCCGCCGCGGTCTTCGCGTGCTCGGCGATCTCCGCCTCCGCGGCCAGGACCGTCCGGATCTGGTCCGGCAGCGCGCGGATCGCGGCGATGATCCGCTGACCGTCCGCATTGGACAGATCGCGCACCCGGCCGAGCGACAGCGCGATCAGCGCGAACCCGACCGCCATGTTGGTCAGCGCCTTCGTCGAGGCGACCGCGATCTCCGGGCCGGCGTGCAGGTAGACGCCGCCGTCGCAGGCGCGGGCGATGGTCGAGCCGACGACGTTGACGAGACCGACGACCCGGCCGCCCTTGCGCTTGATCTCCTCGACGGCGAACGCGGTGTCGATCGTCTCGCCGGACTGGCTGACCGCGATGTAGAGCGTGTCCGCCTCGATGATCGGGTTGCGGTAGCGGAACTCCGACGCGGCTTCGGCGTCGGCCGGGATCCGGGCCAGCTCCTCGATCATCGTCGCGCCGATCTGCCCGACGTAGTACGCGGAGCCGCAGCCGAGGATCTTCACGCGGCTGAACCCGCGCAGCTCCCGGGGCGTCAGGTTGAGCCCGTCGAGGCGGGCGACGCCGAAGCGGTGGTCCAGGCGGCCGCGGATCATCCGCTCCACGGACTCGGGCTGCTCCTGGATCTCCTTGGCCATGTAGTGCGGGAACCCGCCGAGGTCGAGGTCCTCGGCGGCGATGTCGATCTCGGTGGCGGGCTTGGTGGTGTCGCTCTCGTCGACGGTGAAGGTCCGGTAGCCGGTCGCGAAGACCGTCGCGAACTCGCCGTCGTCGAGGTGCGCGACCTGCGAGGTGTGCCGGACCAGCGCGGCGAGGTCGCTCGCGACGAACATCTCGCGCTCGCCGACCCCGATGATCAACGGTGAGCCGTTGCGCGCGATCACCAGCCGGTCGGGGTGCGCGGAGTCGGTGACGGCGATCGCGTACGTGCCGGTGATCCGCGAGACCGCCTCGACGACGGCGTCTTCGAGGGTGTCGGCGCTCGCGCGGGCGATCAGGTGGGCGAGGACCTCGGTGTCGGTCTCGGAGGTGAGCTTGACGCCGGCGTCGGCGAGCTGGGCCCGCAGGGCGTCGGCGTTGTCGATGATGCCGTTGTGGACGACGGAGATCCGGCCGTCCTCCGAGGTGTGCGGGTGCGCGTTGTCCTCCGACGCGGGCCCGTGCGTGGCCCACCGCGTGTGGCCGATGCCGACCTTCCCGGCCAGGCGCTTGGGCAGCGCGGCGGCGAGGTTGCGGACGCGGCCGACGACGCGGTGGACCTGCGCGGTGTCCTTGGGGCCGAGCACGGCGATGCCCGCGGAGTCGTACCCGCGGTACTCGAGCCGGGTCAGGCCTTCGAGGAGGATGGGGGCGGCGTTCTGGCCGCCGATGTAGCCGACGATCCCGCACATGGCGAACCTCTTCTTCTAAAGGGCTGAGTCGTGGCTGTCTCAGCCGTAGACGATGCGGCGCAGCTGGCGCTCGGACAGGTCGGGGGCGGCGACGAGCCGGCCCCGGAGCTCGGCGGCGATCAGCGGGAAGATCTCGGGGTTCTTCCGGCCTTCGGCCTGCAGCTCGGCGTGCCTGCGGCGCACGTACTGCTCGGTGGGTGTCCGGTAGAAGGCCAGGACGTCGTCGACGACGCGGGCGGCGACCCCGGGCGGCAACCCGGTGGACGCGGCGACGCGCTCGACGATGTCGGTGTCCTCCACGCCGGACAGCATGCCTCATCGATCGAGTGAAGCCCAAATTCTTGCCCGAAATCGGGCAAGTTTGGTCTTCGGGAAGCTTCAGGGGGCGGCCAAGGGTTGACGCCGCACCACTGAACCCCACCGCGCGACCTACGTCACCGAGCCCCGGACGTCATGAACGAGTCGTTCACCACGTTCGGCAGGGGTTGGCGACGTCATGAACGACTCTTTCCTGACGTCCAGCGTTGTGAACGACCCTTTCATGACATCCCGGCCGGCGCCGCCACGAGCTGCCGGTGGTCGGGTCCCTCCACCAGCGGCAGCCGCACGGTCGCGTGCGGGATGACGCCCAGCTCGGCCAGCGCCGCCTTGGCCGTCGCCGCCCCGGGGCCGGAACGCATGATGGCTTCCACCAACGGAAGCAGCGAAGCTTGGATCTCGCGAGCCGACTCGAGGTCGCCGCCGCGGACCGCGTCGATGAGGCTCGCGGTGCGATCCGCCGCCACGTTGGCCACCACGCTCACCACGCCCGCCGCGCCGCACGCGAGGTACGGCAGGTTCAGCTCGTCGATGCCGCAGTAGTACGCCAGCGACGTGCGGGCCATGACCGTCATCGCCTCGAACAGGTCGCCCTTGGCGTCCTTGACCGCCCGGATCCGCGGGTGGGCGGCCAGCTCCACCAGGGTCGACGGCGTCATCGCGAGGCCGGCCCGCGCCGGGACGTCGTAGAGCATCACCGGCAGCGCGGTCGCGTCGGCCACCGCGAGGCAGTGGGCGATCACCCCGGCCTGCGTCGGCCGCGAGTAGTAGGGGCAGACGAGCAGCAGCCCGTCCGCGCCCGCCGCCTCGGCTTCGCGGGCCCGGCGGACGCTCGCGGCCGTGTCGTGGGTGCCGACGCCGGCGATCACGCGGGCCCGGCTCCCGGCCCGGGCCACGACGCTCCGGACGAGCCCGGCCGCTTCGGGCTCGGTCAACGTCGGGGATTCGCCGGTGGTCCCGCCGACGACGAGGCCGTCGCACCCGGTGGACAGCAGGTGCTCGACGAGGTTCGCGAGGCCGGGTTCGCTGAGCGCCCCGCCGGGCCGCATGGGGGTCACCATCGCGACGAGGTTGGTGCCGAAGTCGGTCATGACTCGAAGCCTGCCCCGCACGACTCCTGCGGTCCAGCGATGGTTTCTTGCCGATACCGCGTAATCTGGCTTGATGGTCGAGGTCGGTGCGCTGCGCGCGTTGCGGTCGGTGGCGGCGCTCGGGACGCTGGCGCGCGCGGCCGAAGAACTGGGGTTCACGTCGTCCGCGGTGTCGCAGCAGATCAAGCGCTTGGAGCGCCAGGTCGGGGTGCCGGTGCTCGCGCCGGCGGGCCGCGGGGTCGTGCTGACGCCGGCCGGGCAGGCGATCGTCGACTCGGCGCCGGAGGTGTTCCAGGCGCTGGAGCGGTGCGCCGAAGCGGCCCGGTCGGTCTCGGAGGGCGCGCCGCGCGGCACGCTCCGGGTGGTCGCGTTCTCGACCGCCATCCGCGGCCTGCTCGCTCCGCTGCTGCGCGGATTGTCCGTGCGCTGCCCCGGCTTGCGCGTCCACCTCACCGAGCAGGACCCCGAGGAGGCGCTGCACAGCGTCGACGCCGGAACGGCCGACCTCGCCCTCGTCCACGACGCCGACGGGCTGCCCGCCGCGCACCCGCCGTCGCTGACGCGGCGGCTGGTGCACACCGACGTCGGCGACGTGGTGCTGAGCCGGTCGCACCCGCTCGCGTCGGCCGCCGAGCCGCTCGGCCGCCTCGATCTCGCGGGTCACGCCTGGGTGACCAGTCCGCCGGGAACGGTGTGCCACCAGTGGTTCCGGCGCCTGTTCGCGGACGCGCCGGACGAGCCGGACGTCCGCCACCTGGTCGACGACTTCGCGACGCAGCTGGCCCTGGTCGCTTCGGGCGAGGTGATCGCGCTGATCCCGCGCCTGGCCCGGCCGCCGCTGGGGGAGGACCTGGTGGCCCTACCGCTGCGCCGGCAGCCGAAGCGCGAGGTCCACGCGGCGTGGCGGCGAAGTGCGGACGCCAGCCCGGCGATCCGGGCACTGCTCGCGGAGTTCGGCTAGGCTGGCCGATGAGCGGGTGCAGCGTCGGAACGCCCGCCCGGCACCCCCTTTGGCGCACTGAGCCGAAGGAGTGCGCCTTGATCACGTTCGCCGGGATGAGCCTGCCCGTCACCGACCTGGGCCGTTCGGTCCCCTTCTACGAGTCACTCGGGTTCACCACCGAAGTCCGCAACGGCCGTTTCGTGTTGCTGCGCCTGGAAAGCGGGACGCTCGGCCTGCTGGAGCTGGGCGACGTCGTGGAGCGGGAAGCCGATCGGCTGCGCCAGTTCGTCCAGGTCGAGCTGCTCGCCGACGACCTCGACGAGCTGTACGCGGACTTCGTCGCCCGTGGGGTGCCGGTCCAGGGCCCGCCGCGCGACCGCGGCTTCGAACGGCAGCTGCAGCTGCGCGACCCGGACGGTTTCACGGTCGAGTTCGCGGACCGGAGCCCTCGCGGCTGAGATCTCCTTGCCACGCCGGGGGAGCCAGCTCCCGCAGCCCGACGCGCGCCAGCGCGCGCCGGGCCGTGTGGTCCACGAGGTCGTCCACCGTCGCCGGGTGCGGGTAGAACGCCGGCACCGGTGGGGCGATGATCGCGCCCGCTTCGGCGGCCGCGGTCATCGCTCGCAGGTGACCCACGTGCAACGGCGTTTCGCGCACCATCAGCAGCAGCGGGCGCCCTTCCTTGAGGCACACGTCCGCCGCCCGGCTGACCAGGTCGTCGGTGTAGCTCCAGGCGATCGCCGACAGCGTCTTGATCGAGCACGGCGCCACCAGCATCGCGTCCACCGCGAACGAACCCGACGCGATCGACGCGCCGATCTCGCCCGGCCGGTGGTGCACGGTCACGAGCTTGCCCAGGTCCGCCGGGGAAAGCCCGCATTCGTGCCGCACAGTCACCGCGCCGGCCTTCGACAGCACCAGGTGCACCTCGACGTCCGGCCGGTACGCCAGCAGCTCCAGGATGCGCACCCCGTACGCGGCGCCGCTGGCGCCCGTGATCGCGACGACCACCCTGCGAGAGATCATTCGATCGCCTCGATGCGCCGGCCCGTCTTGTCCGGCGCCACGACCGCGAGGACCGCCGCGGCCACCGGGCCGACGATGCCGAGCGCCAGCGCGAGCGGCACCGTGCCCGCGAGCGACAGCGCGACCAGCGGGAACAGCCCGGCGCCGAACCCGCGGCCGGCGTAGTAGCTGAGGTTCGAACCGCTCGAGCGCACGCGCGTCGGGAAGAACTCGGCCATCCAGATGCCGAGCACGCCGAACCCGCCGCTGCCGCCGGCGCACATCATCAGCGCCCAGAACGTCGGGTACGCCCAGAAGTCCGTGCCGATCTTCGCCGAGCCGCTCAGGACGAGGCCGAGGAACCAGCCGAACCCGAGCACGCCGAACAACGCCGACGCGAACATCGACCACTTGCGCTTCAGGACGTCCGAGAGGATTCCCGCCAGGGGATAGGTGAGCCCGGTGACGACCAGTCCCAAGAGGACGATCAGGCTCGCGGTGCCCAGCGGCACCTTCTCCACCTTGATCAGGAACGTCGAGAGGTACGAGATGAGCGAGTTCGTGGTGAGGAACAACGCCGTCGCCAGCGCCATGAAGAGGATCGTGCCGGCCGCGTACCCGCCGCGGAACACGTCCAGCAGCGGCACCTTCGTGCGGCGCAGCTTTTCGGGGACCCGGCCCGCCTTCAGCTCGCGCTGGTACACCAGCCACTGCTCCGACTCCGGCAGCAGCACGGCCGCGGCGATGCCGATCACCAGCGTCGTGACGCCGATCAGGACGTACCCCGTGCGCCAGCCGCGGTCTTCGCCGAACTCGACGAGGCAGACGTACACCACGCCTTCGGTCAGGATCTGGCCGACGAAGTACATCGCCTGGATCGAGCCGCCCATCATGCCGCGCTTGCGCGTCTTCCAGCACTCGGCGAACATCGAGAACGACAGTCCGAACAGCCCGCCCATCCCGACGCCGGCCAGCAGCCGGGTCAGCAGGAACAGGAAGTAGGTCGGCGCGAGCCCGCCGAGCAGCGCGGCGACGCCGAACGCCAGCACGGACCCGGTGTAGGTCCACCGCCGCCCGTACAGGTCGCCGAGCCAGCCGCACAGGATCCCGCCCGCGATCGAGGCGAACCCCTGCAGCGTGGCGACCTGGATGATCTGGATGGTGCTGACGTGGAAGCTCTCCGCCAGGTAGGACAGCGGGTAGCCGACGAGGTTGAGCTCCGCGCCGTCGAAGAGCGTGCCGAGGAACGCGAAGAACAGGATGCGGCCGGTGTATGAGCGCGCGGGGGTCAGCCCACCGGTGCCGGTGGGCGTCTGCAGGGTCGACAAAGGAGGTTCCCTTTCGCGGGGATCAGTCAGGCAGTTTTTGGCCCCGGGTCTCGGGGCAGAACGGGGCGACGACCAGTCCCAGCACGTAGATCGACCCGACGGCGGTCGCGGCGACGCCGTACCCGCCGAGCTTCGAGATGATCGCGCCGGCGGTGAGCGGGCCGAGGAAGGCGATGAACCGCGCGGCGTTGAACACGAACGCCGCGCCGGTGGCGCGCAGGTGGGTGGGGTAGAACTCGGGCAGCCACACCGGCATCCACGTGTACTGCCCGAGCGTGAAGAACCCGTTGACGACGAGCACGACCACGATCAGGCCGAGGCTGTGCGTCCAGAGGAACAGCACCGGCGTGAGGATCAGCGAGGCCGCGAAGTACAGCAGCACCGCGGGTTTCCGGCCGACGCGGTCGGCGATGAAGCCGAAGGCGATGTACCCGGCGATCGCGCCGGCGTTGTAGATCATCCCGGCGCCGCTCGCCCACGCCGTCGCCGAGTGCCCGGCGCCGGCGGCGCGCGAGGCGACGTAGGCGGGGACCCACGTCGAGATGCCCCACCAGCCGAGGGTGGTGACCAGGGACATCAGTGAACCGAGGATGGTCAGCCTGCGCAGCTTGGGGTCGACCATGATCTGGCGCAGGGTCAGCCGGGTGAACGACTTTTCGTGGGCGGTCAGCTCGCCGCCGCGCTCCTTCAGCTCCCGGCGGCGGCGGTGGGCGCTGGTCCACTGGTCGGACTCGGGCACCTTGCGGCGCAACCACAACGCGAACAGGGCCGGCAGCACGCCGATGAGGAACATGTACCGCCAGGAGTCCGGCCCCAGCGGCGCGATGAAGTACCAGCAGGCCGAGGCGAGGAAGAACCCCAAGCCGAGCCCGCACTGCATGAGGCCGGCGGCCTTGGCGCGGGCGTGCGCCGGCCAGGTTTCGGCGACGAGTGAGGTGCCGGTGCCCCACTCCGAACCGAGCGCGAAGCCGGTGATGAACCGCAGGACGAGGAACGACGTCCACGACCACGAAACCGCGGTGAGGCCGGTGAACGCCGCGTACAGCACCATCGACGTCAGGAGGGCTTTGCGGCGGCCGAAGTAGTCGGCGAACACCCCGCCGACGATCCCGCCGAAGCCCCAGCCGAGCAGCGTGACGGCGATCGTGGCGCCGGTCAGGAACGCCACCTGCGTCGCGGGCGCGGTGGGTTCGAGTGTCCTCAGGACGAGACTCGCGGTCAGGATGAGCGCGTAGGTCTCGAAGCCGTCGAAGAGCCAGCCGAGGTTCGCAGCGAACAGGGACCGCCACTGCGTGCGGTTCAGCGTCTTGGCCCACGGTTTCCGGGCGAGCGCGACCTCGGACACGGGATCTCCTTTCCGGGCCGCCGTGGGCCGGAAGTCTTGTCCTCTATCTAGGACATCGAGTCCTGCATGCGGAACCGTAAGCGAGCCGGAGGATGAGGTCAAGGAACGATTCGGGGCGCGGGATTGGTGTATGCCCGCACTTGCGGGGTTTTGTGCTTATTGGTACCGCGCTTGCGGAGTGCCAGTTTGTTTGGTGGCGCGCGTGCGGTAGTGGTGGCCGGGATGATCCACAGTGGACTCCGCGGGTTCGGATGTCATGAACGACCCTTTCATCGCGTCAGACGACATGAAAGAGTCGTTCATGACGTCGCGAGCCGGAGCCTCAGCCGGTGGTCTTCGCGGTGCCGCCCGTGCGCTCGGTGATCTTCAGTCCGCACTCGCGGATCAGGCTGCCGAAGTGGTCCACGGTGGACTCGTTGAGCTCCGAAGCGAACGCCAGTGAGCACACCACCATGACCACGCGGCCCTGCGCGTCGAACACCGGCGCGGCCACGCCGGACTGGCCGAGGTCGTACTCCCGGATGCTCTCGGCGTACCCGCGCTCGCGGGTGTCGTCCAGGACCTCGCGCAGCTCGTCGGGGGTCGCGACCGTCTCGGGGGTGAACTCCTCGACGCCGAACTGCTCGACCAGCCGGTCCACCTCGGCCGGGGTGGACCAGGCGTGGAACGCGCGCATGATGGCCGGCGCGGAGAACGGGAACGTGTCGCCGACGCCGACGGTGATCCGCACGCCCTTGCCGCGGTCCCCCTTGGCCAGCACCGAGTACTCGCCCTTCCCGTGCGGCTGCACGGCGAAGACGACGAAGTTGATCCGCTGGTTGAGCGCGTCCAGCTCCTGCTGGACGATCTCCGTCACCCAGTCCTCGGAAAGGCGGGCCATCGCGAGCAGGCGCGGGCCGAGCGACCAGCCGTCGCGGCTGGTGGTCCAGCCGGCGCGCTGCAGGGTGCCGAGGATGTTGTAGCAGGTGCTGCGGTTGAGCCCGAGCTCCTCGATCAGCACCCCGGAGGCCACCGGTTCCGGCCAGTCCCGGGCGATCCGCTCCAGGAGCCGCACGGCGCTCAGCACCGCTGGTACGTCGCTCGTCATCCTCGCCCCTCGTCGTTCTTCCTTCGCGCACGGTAGCCGAGCGGGTTTGCGTGTCGCCAGGACCGTGTTAGTGTCCTCTATGTTAGACACTCAGTCCTCTCTGGCGGTCTTCATCTTGGTGGTCACATGAAGCTCGGATCCTCCTTCCTCGTCCCCGCCGGGCACGATCGCGTGTTCGCGCACTTCCTCGATCCCGACTCGATGCGGGTCAGCGTGCCCGGCTGCACCGAGCTGGACCGGGCCGACGCCACGCACTACCGCGGCCGCCTGGTGAACGAGATCGCCCACGTCCGGTTCAGCGCCGGGTTCTCCGCGGAGATCACCGAGCTGACCGAGCCGGAACTCGTGCGGGCGCTGCTCAAGGGCGAGGACCACAAGCTCGGCAGCTCCATCAAGATCGACGCGCGGCTCGGCGTCCAGCCCGACGGCCCCGAGTCGTCCAAAGTGGACTA
The DNA here is from genome assembly GCA_049998055.1 of Amycolatopsis sp. cmx-4-37. GTDB lineage: Bacteria > Actinomycetota > Actinomycetes > Mycobacteriales > Pseudonocardiaceae > Amycolatopsis. The sequence continues at coordinate 710,535 of JAEBEK010000003.1, forward strand.
CAGCCTGGACGTGGCGATCTGGGGCCGGATCGGCCGGCTGGGCGAGTCGCTCGTGCGGCGCCGCTCGCAGGAGGTCGAGAAGGAGTTCGTCGCGGCCTTCTCCGAGATCTGCGCCGCCGGCCCGCCGGGACCGGACAACCCCGGGCTGCGCAGCGTCCTCGAACGGAGGAACGGTCCGTCGGCACCGGCCTTGGAAGAGGCACCCGTTTCCTGGTGGCGCCGCCTGCTGGCGCGTCTGTTCGGGAAGAAGAGCTGATGCCGGTCTACCACTACCCGGACACGCTCGGCGAAGCCTGCTCGATCATGGCGGCCGGCGAGGACGCGATGGTCTACGGCGGCGGCACCGCCGTCCAGATCCTGCTCAAACAGGGCGTGCTCTTCGCCTCCGACCTGGTCGACATCGGCGCCGTCCCGGGCTTGGGCGAGATCACCCGCACCAAGGACGGCCTGCGCGCGGGCCCGCTGGTCACGCTGCGGCAGATGGAAACCAGCCCACTCGTGCGGGAGCTCGCGCCGCTGGCCGCCGAGGTCTACGGCCGGGTCGCCAACCCCCGCGTCCGCAACACCGCGAGCGTCGGCGGCAACCTCGCGCACGGCGACTACCGGCTCGACCCGCCGACCGCCCTGATGGTGCTCGACGCCCGCGTCGAACTCACCTCGTCGCGGGGGAAGCGGACGGTGCCCGCGCGGGAGTTCTTCGTCGACTTCCAGCAAACGGCGCTGCGACCCGGCGAGATCATCACGGCGGTCGAGATCCCGCGCCAGCCCGAAGACGCGGGCGCCCACTTCGCCAAGTTGTCCAGCCTCGCGGTCAACGACTGGCCGGCCGCGTCCGCCGCCGCGCTCGTGGTGCCCGCCTCCCGCGGCCGCCGCCAGGTCCGGCTCGGGCTCGGCGCGCTGGCCCACGTGCCGGTGTTCACCCAGTTCGAGCTGGCCGGCGACACCCCGGCCGACGAAGTCGTGGCCACGGCGAAGGAAGTCGCCGGGCCGCTGATCGACCCCCTCCCGGACGTGCGCGGGGGAAGCGCTTACAAGACGCGGCTCGGCCTGGTGGCCGTCGAAGAAGCCGTCCGAGGTTCCTGGAAGGAGCGAGACGATGAGCGACGGATCCCGTTCCTCGGCCGGCGCCGCCGTCGGTGAGCGGTGGGCCCGCACCGACGGGCGCGCCAAGGTCCGCGGTGAGTTCCGGTACGCCGCCGAAGAACCCGTGCGGCCGTGCCTCGACGTCGCCGTCCACCGCAGCACCCGGCCGCACGCGAAGATCGTGTCGGTCGACACCTCCCGGGCGCTCGCGGCCGAGGGTGTCGTCGCGGTCGTCACCGGCGCGGACCTGTTCGCCCTGCTCGGCGAGCGGATGATGACCGGCCCCGCGTTCTCCGACCAGCCGTGCCTGGCCGTGGGCAAGGTGCGTTACGTCGGCGAACCCGTGGCGGCCGTGCTCGCGCACAGCGTCGCGCAAGCTCGTCAGGCGGCCGAGGAGATCCAGGTCGAGTACGACGAGCTGGACCCGGTGCACGACGTCGACGACGCCATCACCGGAACGTCGTTCGTGCACGACGAACTGCGGCCGTCGGCGGTGTTCGGCGACCTCAAGCACCTGCGCGGCAAGCGCGACACGAACGTCAACTACGAGTTCACCCTCCGTCGCGGAGACCCGGACACGGCCGACGGGACGACGGTGAGCGCGGAGTTCTGGGCGCCGCCGACCCACCACGTGCCGATCGAGCTGCCGTACGCGGCCGCGTGGCCCGAGGGCGACCGGGTCGAGCTGCTCGCGACGACGCAGACGCCGTCCTACGTCCGGCAGAGCCTCGCCGACCTGCTCGACCTGCCGCTCAACCGCGTGCGGGTGCGGACCGCGCCGCTCGGCGGCAGCTTCGGCGCCAAGATGTACGACCGGCTCGAGCCGCTGGTCGCGGCCCTGGCGTGGACGCAGCGCAAGCCCGTGCGCATCACCGCCACGCGCGAGGAGGCGTTCCTCCTCACCACGCGCCACGGCGCCGCCGTCTCCGCCAGCATGACCGCCGACGGGGACGGCCGGATCATCGCCGCCACCGCCGACGTCCGCTACGACACCGGTGCCTACGCCGACGTCGGCCCGCGCATCACCGCCAAGTCCGGCATGGTCGCCACCGGACCGTACAAAGTGGACAACGTGCGGGTGCGCTCCCGCTGCGTCTACACGAACAAGCCGTCCGCCGGGCCGTTCCGCGGCTTCGGCGTACCGCAGGTGACGTGGTCCCACGAGTCCCTGGTGGACGAGCTCGCGCGCGAACGCGGCGAAGACCCGGCCGAGTTCCGGCGGCGCAACCTGCTGCGGGAAGGCGACATCGCGCCCGTCGGCACGCCGATGCACAGCGCGGACTTCGTCGGCTGCCTCGACGCCGTCACCGAAGCCATCGGCTGGGCCGATCCGCTGCCGCCCGCCGACGGCCGGTTCGTGCGCGGGCGCGGGGTCGCGGTCGGGATCAAGGCCGTGCTGACCCCGACGATCTCCAACGCCACCGTGCAGCTCAACCAGGACGGCTCGGCGACCGTGCTGATCAGCACCGTCGACATGGGACAGGGCAGCGACACGATCATGGCGCAGATCGCCGCCGAGGTGCTGTGCCTCGGCGAGGGCCGGGTGCGCGTCGTCGGCGCGGACACCGACGTCACGCCGTACGACACGATCACCGCGGGTTCCCGCTCGACCTACCACACGGGCAACGCCGTGCGGCTTGCCGCGGAATCCATGCGGGACAAGCTGACCGCGCTCGCGGCGAAGCACTTCGACGTCGAGGCGACCGACCTCAAGATCACCGGCGACGGCCTGGTCAGCGCCCAGAGCCAGGCCACGGTCAGCATCCCGGACCTGCTGCTCGCCCACTTCGGCGCGCGGGGCACCACGCTCACCGCGGAGGCGAACTTCAGCACGTCGTGGCAGCCCTACGACCACGAGACCGGGCAGTCGCCGCAGGTCACCGAGCACTGGTTCGCCGGCGCGGCCGCCGTCCAGCTGACCGTGGACACCGCCACCGGGCGCGTGCACATCGAGCACCTCGCGGTCGCCGGCGACGTCGGCCGCGCGATCAACCCGGCCATGGTCGAGCAGCAGCTCTCCGGCGCCGCGATCATGGGCGTCGGGCACGCACTGTTCGACCAGCTCGTGTTCGACGAGGGCCAGATCGTCAACGGCACCCTGCTGGACTACCAGCTGCCGTCCATCAAGGACATGCCGGACAAGCTGACGCCGATCGTCATCGAGAGTCCACATCGGACCGGGCCGTTCGGCGCCAAGGGGGTCGGGGAGACCGCGATCATCCCCCTCGCCCCGGCGATCGCCAACGCCGTGCGCGACGCGACCGGCGTCCGGCTGACCGAGCTGCCGCTCACCCCGGAACGGATCCTCACCGCGATCACCGAGCAGGAGCAGTCATGAGGGAGATCCAGCTGACCGTCAACGGCCGGCGCCGCCGCCTGGCCGTCGCCGACGACGAGCTGCTGCTCGACGTCCTGCGTCGCGAATTCGGCGTGACGAGCGCCCGCGAAGGCTGCGGCGTCGGCGCGTGCGGGGCCTGCACGGTGCTCGCCGGCGGCACCAGCGTGTCGAGCTGCCTGACCCGCGCCGCGCGGTACGACGAGGCCGAGATCACGACGGCCGACGGCCTGCCGGACGACGACGAGGTGGTCGAGGAGTTCGTCGCGGCCCGCGCGATGCAGTGCGGCTACTGCATCCCCGGGTTCGTGTTGATGACGCACGAGCTCCTGGACGAGAACCCGCGGCCGACCGACGACGACATCACCGAGCACCTGGAGGGCAACATCTGCCGCTGCGGCACCTACGGCGAGATCCGCACCGCGATCAAGGCCGCGGCCGCCCGCCGGGAAGCCCGCGAGGGAAGGAAAAGCGCGTGAAGGAACTGCACGTCCACCGCACCGGGACAGCCGGCCGCCCCGTCGTGTTGCTGCACCCGCTGGCGCTCAGCGGCGCGGTCTGGGACCCGGTGGCCGAATATCTCGGGCGACGGCACCAGGTTCTGGCGCTTGACGCGCGCGGGCACGGTGAGTCCTCTTGGGACGGTGCGGAGTTCACCGTGGACGATATGGCCGCCGACGCGGCCGGCGTCATCGAGGACTTCGGTGCCGGTCCGGCGGACGTCATCGGACTGTCGATGGGTGGCAGCACCGCGCTGGCCCTCGCCGTGCACCATCCCGACCTCGTGCACCGGCTCGTGCTCGCCGACGCGACCGCGTGGTACGGCCCGGACAGCGTCGCCGAATGGGCGCAGCGCGCCGAGCGCGCGCTCGGCCTGGACCGCCACGCGCAGCTCGAATTCCAGCGGGACCGGTGGTTCGCCGACGCCTTCCGCGCTGCGCATCCTGAGGAAGTGCAGCGGGTGTGCGACATCTTCGTCGCGACCGACTCGAAGGCCCACGCGGCCGCCTGCCGGGCCCTCGGCGCGCTGGACGCGCGCGACCGGCTCGGCGACGTCCGGGCTGAAACCCTGGTCCTGGTCGGCGCCGAGGACTACGCGACGCCGCCGTCGATGTCCCGTGACCTGGCCTCGGGGATCGAGGGCGCGCGCCTCCAGGTGCTCGACCACGCGCGGCACCTGAGCCTGCTGGAACGGCCCGACCTGTGGCCGGTCGTCGCCGCGCACTTCGCCGGGGACGAGTCGTGACGGAACCGCTGCTGAGCCTGCGTTCGCACCTCGACGCCGTCGCCGGGTTCGGGGAGCTGCGCACCGTGCGGGGCGCGCACTGGGACCTCGAGCTGGGCGGGATCGCCGAGCTGAGCTACCGGCTGCCGGGGTCGCCCGCCGTCCTGTTCGACGACATCACCGGGTACCCGGCCGGGATGCGGGTGCTCACCGGCAGCACGGGGTCGCCGCGACGGTTCGGGCGCACCCTGCGCCTGGGCGACGACCTCGACGACGTCGGCGTGGTCGAGGCCCTGCGCGGGAAGCCGTCGCGGTGGGCGGCGTCGGCGCGGGAGTTCCCGGTGCGGCCGGTCGCGGACGCGCCCCTGCTGGCGAACGAGGTCCCCGGCGAGAAGGTGGACCTACTGAGGTTCCCGGTGCCGCGCTGGCACGAACACGACGGCGGGCGGTTCATCGGGACGGGGTGTTTCGTCGTCACCAGCGACCCGGACACCGGTGTCCACAATGGAGGCTGCTACCGGATGGAGGTGGCCGACGAGGGTCGCAGCGTCACCCTCGCGGTGGTGCCGGGCAAGCACGGCGACCAGAACATCCGGCGCTGGTTCGAACGCGAGGGCCGCGCTCCCGTGACCGTCTCCTTCGGACACGACCCGTTGCTGCTCGTGCTGGGCGGCACGGAGGTCCCGCACGGGATCTCGGAACTGGAGTACGCCGGGGCGGTGCTGGGCGAGCGCGTCCCGGTCGTCACCGGACCGGACACCGGGCTGCCGATCCCGGCGGGCAGCGAGCTGGCGATCGAGGGCTGGCTGCGGCCGGACCACCTGCGCGAGGAGGGGCCGTTCGGCGAGTGGACCGGGTACTACTCGGGCCGCCGCCGGCCGAACCTCGCCGTGGAGATCACCCGGCTGTACCACCGCGCCGACCCGATCCTGCTCGGCGCCCCGCCGGGCAAGCCGCCGCACGACTATTCGTACATGCGCACGGTGATGAAGTCGGCGATGATCCAGGACGAGCTGGCCGCGTCGGGCGTCCCGGGCGTGGTCAAGGCGTGGGCCCACGAGTCCGGCGGCGGGCGGCTGTTCATCGCGGTGTCGCTGAAGCAGCGCTACGCCGGGCACGCGCGCCAGGTGGCGTACCTGACCGCGCAGTGCCCGGCGGCGGCGTACATGAACCGCTACGTCGTGGTGGTGGACGACGACATCGACCCGGCGGACCTCGACCAGGTCATCTGGGCGATGTCGACCCGCAGCGACCCTTCTCGCGACATCGAAGTGATGAAGCGGACGTGGGGAAGCAAGCTCGACCCGCTGTCGGTGGAGGGCGAACCACCGTTCAACAGCCGCGCGATCATCGACGCCTGCCGCCCTTACGAGCGGCTGGAGTCCTTTCCGCAGGTGGCCGAAAGCGACCCGGAGTTCCTGCGGGGCATCGAACGGAAGTGGCGCACGCAGCTGCGGTCGTGAGCGGGAAACAGTGTTCTAACCCTGTTTCCCACTCACGACCTTTTGGCGGCTAGGACCGGTAGCGGAACAGGATCCGGCCCCGGCCGAGGTCGTACGGGCTCAGCTCCACCAGCACCCGGTCGTACGGCAGGATCTTGATGTAGTTCTTCCGGATCTTCCCGCTGATGTGCGCCAGCACCTGGTGCCCGTTCGGCAGCTCCACCTTGAACGTGGCGTTGCGCAGGCACTCGAGCACGGTGCCCTCGACTTCGATGCCGCCCTTACTCGCCATGGCGCACCAGCTCCAGGTTGCTGCTCGCCCGCCGGGCGCCGAGGCCCTCGAACAACGCCGTCGCCGCCGGGTTGGCTTCGTTCACTTCGGCCGAGGCCGTGGGGATTCCCGCGTCGCGCAGGGCACCCAGCGCCTCGGCCAGCAGCGCGCGGGCGATGCCCCGGCGCTGGTGGTCGGCGCGGACCGCGATCAGGCCGATCCGGGGCAGCCGGGTCACCTGGACCACCCGGACCAGCCCCACGTACTCGCCTCCCTCGGCCGCGACCGCGTACAACGCCGGGTCCACGACCGTGTCCCCGGGTGGGTGTGGGAGCACCTCGGCCGGCATCTCCGGCCAGCCGACCGACGCCTCGACTTCGGCGCGGACCACGCGGTCCAGCTCCCGCAGCGGGTCCGCCGAAGCCGAGCCGCGGGGCAGGATCGTCACGCCCGGCGGCGGGAGCACCGGGCCGGTGTCAGTGGGCACGACGTACTCCCACTCGCGACGCCGGGTCGTGAAGCCGGCTCGTTGCCAGCCGGCCAGCAGCTCGGTGTCGGCCTCGTCGACGATCGTGTGGAGCGGGCCGGGAAGATCTGCCGGCATCGCGGCGGCCAGCTGGTCGAAGACCGAGCGGTGCCAGGCGTCGACGCTGAGGAACGTCCGCCCGTCGGGCCGCGTCGAAGCTTCGCCGCGGCCGGCCACCCGGTCGTCGTCCAGCGCGTGCCAAAGCCCCGGTGCGACCCGCGTGATCACCACCGCGGGCTCGCCGGAGAGGAAAGTTTCCATGGGTTCGTACCTTTCGGGAGTGCTCGAAGCGCTCCCGGCGACCCCTACGTCAGTCGCCCGACCGTGACGACGAGGGGAGCACCCACATCGAAACAGCGTTCATGGGGCTCACCTCCCGGCGTCGAGTCACGGTCTCCGGCACGATAGCGCGCCGCCGTCGTCCCGCCCACCGATTTACCGGGCGGTGCGGTGCCCCCGCACCCAGAGGACGAGCCTCGTGGGGAACAGCAGCAGCAGGACGTAATAGCCGAAACCGGGCTTGATGAACGCCACCACGACCGCGAGCGCGAACACGGCCGTGCTCACCAAGTAGTTCCAGAACGACGCGTCCGAAACCGGCTCGGCGTCCCCGCGCACCTGCGGGTCGCGGCGGACGATGACCACCAGCGCGGTGCTGGCCACGCTGCTGGCCAGCAGCGTCCCCATGTAGAACAGCACGGTGAAGCGCTCGGTCTGGTACGCGCCGATCAGCTCGGTGGGGAAGGGCAGCACGGCGATCGTCAGCAGCCAGCAGAAGTTCACGCGCACGAGCGCGGTGCTGTACGAGCGCACGTGCGCGAAAATGGTGTGGTGGACGGACCAGAACCGGCCGATGACGACGAAGCTCAGCAGGAAGCTGAAGATCTTCGGCCAGTTGCCGCTCACGGCCTCCAGCGCGGGCTTGTGCTCCGCGATCAGCTCGGGCACCAGTTCGGTGAGCGGCAGGACCAGCAACGTCAGCGCGATCGCGACCACGGCGTCGGTGAAGAACACCAGCCGCTCGGATGATTTCTGCTCCACGCGGCCATCCAACCACCCGGTGATCACCGCCGGGGCAGCACCAGCAGCGCGTCGCCGACCGGGCGTTCGCCGGTCGCGTCCGAGGGCGAGCTGACCAGCTTGCCGTCGAGCGCCATCGCCGTCGAGCCGCCGCCGTCGAGGTTGATCGCGGTCACCGCGCCCAGCCGCGCCATCAGCTGCGCGCCCTCGATCAGCGAAAGCCCTTCGGCGAACCCCGGCTGACGGCCGTCGGCGGTGACGATCAGCAGCCGCCCCTGGCGGTCGAAGCCGACCATCGTGCGCGGGTTGCGCTTGACGCCCCAGCCGTACACGAACGACGGGTCGCCCGGGTGCACGACGCCGTCCGCCGCCGCGTTCACCGCGATCCGGCCGCCGCGGACCAGCCACGGGCCGCCGTTGACCACGCCGGTGGGGTGGATCGGCCGGTCGGCTTCGAAGATCCGCGTCCCGACCGGCAGCCTCGTGCCCGGCCGCGCGTGGTCGCTCAGCCACGTCGCCGCCGCGCCGATGCCCTGCACGGTGTGCCCGCGCGCCGGCACGTCGCCGCCCGCCGGACGCACCGCCGTGACGACGTCGCGGGCGTCCAGCACGGCTTCCACGCCGTCGCCGGCCGGGGTGGGCGTGCCCAGCTGCGGGGTGAAGAGCACCAGTTCGTCGGGGTGGGTGCAGGTCGTGTCGTGCAGCGGCCGGTCGGTCGGGACGTCGCCGGGCTCGCCGCAGTTGCGGATGAGGCCGGGCTTGCGGTTGACGCCGTCGACCTCGTGCCCGCCGACGGTGAGCGCGGTCCGGGGGACGCCGATCGACGGCCGGTCCCCGAGCAGCAGCGCGGGCCGCCCGGCGGTGGCTTCGCTCTGCAGGCGGCCCTGGTAGACGCCGATGCCGGCCGGTTCGCCGGGGATGCCGTCGCGCGGGTCGATGACGAAGAAGCCGCCGTTGGTCCCGACGAGCGCACCCGCGGCGGCCGCCAGGTCCGACGTCGTGCGCCGCCCGGCGACCGTCTCGCCGTGCGAGGCGACGACGTCACCGCGGAACCGCCGCGGATCGACGACGGCGACCCGGACGCGCTGCGGGCCCTGGGCTTCGGGGCCGTCCTGACCGGTCCATTCGACGGCGTTGGCGAAGCCGTTCGCGGCCATGGCGCTCGCGGTGGCGGCGGCCTGCGCACGGTCGGCGAAGGAGCCGACCCGCACGCGCCAGCCGAGGGCACCGCGCGGAGTGTCGGCGAACGCGGGCCAGTCGACCTGCTCGGCCCGGGCGGCGAAACCCTTGCCGCGCAAGGCGGTCGTCAGCGCCTCGGCGTGCTCACGGGTCCCGAGCGCGGCCGGCGGCGCGTCCGGATCGGGACTGGAACCCCCGGGCACCTGCGCGGTGACGGTCCAGGAGTTGTGCCCGGTGCCGGCCCCGGTGACGCTGGTGGAGACGGTCAGTCCCGGCGCGAGCAGGTCACCGGCGGCGGAGGCGGGTGAGCTGAGCGCCAGGGTGAGCGCGGCGGACAGGGCCAGGACGAGCGGCGCCGGAGTCTTCACGCGAAGCAAGCTACCCCGCCGGGGTGGACCGCGCGGGGGTTCCGGTTGAACTTCCGGGGCACGGCGCGCCCTCGCGGTGCGCGCCGTGCCCCGGGGCTCACGACGAACGGACGTTCTGCTGGGCCTGCTGCGCCCGGTCCGTGACGTCGCCGGTCGCGGACTGCGCCTCTTCCTTGACGGTCGACGCGCTGTCGGCCGCTTCGGAACGGACCGACTCGACGGCCTGCTGCGCCGGCTCGCGCAGGTTGTCCTTGAGCTCCTCGGCCGCGTGCTTGGCCACCGGGGCCAGCTGCTCGCGCGCCAGGTCGGTCGCCTGGCCCGCCAGCTTGCGCTCCGGGTCGCTCGCCGGCAGCAGGGACGACACCAGCCAGCCCGCGCCGAAGGCGATCAGGCCGGCGGCCAGGGGGTTGCCCTGCGTGCCGCGGCGGATCGACTGCGGGGCTTCGGAAACGGCGTCGGCCGCGGCGCTCACCTTGTCCTGCGCCGCGGACGCGACCGAGCCGGCCTTGTCCTGCGCGGTGGAGGCCACCGAGCCGACCTTGTCACCGGCCGTCGACGCGTGGTCGGACGCGGTGCCCATGACGCGGTCCCGGGCGTTGCCGACCGCCGAGCGCAGCCGGCCGACCCGGCGTTCCATGATGCGGCCGGGGCTCACCTTTTCGGTCAACGCGTTGACGTCGGTGCTGAGATTGCGTTGCGTGCCTTCGATTTCCCGGCGGATCCGGTCGGGTTCGGTCATGATCGCTCGCCTTTCAGTGCTTCCGGAACCCGTTGCAGGGTCTCGACGGTGCGTTCGGGTTTCGGGTTGACCCGGCGGAACTCTTTTCGCCCGGTGACGTACAGGACCGCGCCGATGATCGCCCACAGGACCGCGACGATGAGCGCGGCCCAGCCGCCGTCCATCACGTTCTCCAGGCCCTGCCAGAGTGCGACGGACAGGAACAGCAGGACCATGTAGCCGGCGAACCCGGCTCCGCCGAACATGCCCGCGCCCTTGGCCGCCTTGGAAGCTTCGGTCTTCACCTCGGCCTTGGCCAGCTCCACCTCCTGGCGCACCAGGGTGGAGACGTCCTTCATCACGTTGGACAGCAGTTCGCCGACCGAGGAGTCGGCGACGTCGACCGGCGGGGGTGCCACCGGCGGGGGGACCGCCTGCGGCGGGAGCCCGGGAGGCTGGGTCATCACGGCACCTGCCCGGGGGTGGAATAGCGGGTGGGCTGCGGAAGCGGCTCCGCCGGAGCGGCGAACCCGCCCGGGATCGTCGTGTCACCGGGCTGCGGCGCGTAGCCGCCCGGCGGCGCGTTCAGTCCCCCGGGGCCCGGCTGCGGGGCGTTGTACCCGCCCGGAGCCACCGGCGGCGGATATCCGGTGCCGCCCGGCTGCGGCGTGGAAGCCGGGGGCACGGGGGTGACCCCGGCCGGCCCCGCGTGCGGGGGCGGCACGGCCGCCTGCCCGTTCGGCGAGCTGTCGGACTTCTCCTGCTGCTGCGCGACGACGCCCCGGGTGAGGCGCCCGACGAGCGCGCCCGCCACGGCCGCGCCGACCAGGAACGCGCCCGGACGGCGGCGGGCGAAGCGCCGCACCTCGTCGAGCAGGTCGCCGGGCTCGCGGTGCTCGAGCCAGTCCGCGACCGTGCGGGTCCGGTCGGACACCTGCCGCGCGACGTCGACGGCGATGCCGGGGGAGTCGGCCTGCTCGGCCATCCGGTCCAGCTGGCCGGCCAGCTCGTGGAGGCCCTGTGCCGCCTTCCGCTGGCCGTCCTTGGCCTGGGACTCCAGCTGAGCCCGGCCTTCGCGGAGCAGGTCGCGCGCTTCCTGCTGGGCGTGCTCCGCGACGTGTTTCGCCTCCTGCGCGGCGGTCTGCGCCACGTCACCCCCGCGATCGGCGGCCGTCGTGGCCACCTCGCGGGCTTCGTCCTTCGCGGTGTCCGTCGTCGACGGCGGCGACTGACCGCCGGATCCCTGTGTCATCTCGACCTCCTTGCGGGTGTGGCACTTTCCGGTGCCTCGGTTGCTCAGGGCGGCGGACTACCCGGGCACTCCGGCGATAAACCGGCGCGAGTGTTAGCCGCGAACGTGGGTAGCCCTGATGCCGGAGGTGGTGGCATGCCGGTGCGCGGCGACGTCAGGAGGGCCCGTTCGGCGTGGGCGGGCGTGCTCGCCGGGGTCGGTGTCGCGGCCTTCGTCGACGAGACGGTGTTCCACCAGTTGCTGCATTGGCACCACTTCTACGACCGCTCGACGACGGACGCCGGGCTGGTCTCCGATGGGCTGTTCCACGCGTTCGGCTGGTTCGCGCTCGTGTTCGGCCTGGTGCTCGTCGCCGACCTGAGGCGGGGCGACCGCCTGTCCGGGCGCGCCCTCGCCGGCGGCGTGCTGACCGGCGCCGGCGGCTTCCAGCTCTACGACGGCACGATCCAGCACAAGCTGCTGGGTCTGCACCAGATCCGCTACGAGGTCGACCTCACGCCGTACGACTGGACGTGGAACGTCGTGGCGGTGCTGCTGCTGGCCGCCGGCGTGGTCTACCTGCGCCGCGCGAAGACGGCGTGACGATGCACGACGGCCCCAGCGTGGTCTTCCTGGCCCTGGCCGCACTCGCCGCCTACGAGCTGGGCGCGTGGCGCCTCCGGAACCGCGGCGACCGCTGGCCGCCGGCGCGGGACGCCGTGTTCGCCATCGGCGTCGCCGCGGCGATCTTCCCGGACGCGCCCGGGTTCACCGGGCACGTGGTGCAGCACGTCCTGAGCGGCATGCTCGCCCCGCTCCTGCTGGTGCTCGCCCGCCCGATGACGCTGCTGCTGCGCGCGTCGCCCGGGGCGCGCCGCCGGCTCAAGCCGGTGCTGGGGTCCCGTCCGGTCGCCGTGCTGCTGTACCCGCCGTTCGCGGCCGTCCTCGAAGCCGGTGGCCTCTGGCTGCTCTACCGGACCGGCCTCTTCGCCGCGGCCGGCCGAGCGCCCGTGCTGCACGCCCTGGTCCACGCGCACGTCTTCCTCACCGGCCTGCTCTTCACAGCTTCGGTGTGCCGGCTCGACCCGGTGCGCCACCGGGTCGGGCTCGGCCCGCGCGCGGCCGCGCTGGTCGGGGCCGCGGCCGCGCACGCCGTGCTGGCCAAGACGCTGTACCTCACGCCGCCGCCGGGCACGGTGCTCGCGGCCGCCGACCGGCAGGCCGGCGCCGAGCTCATGTACTACGGCGGTGACGTGGTCGAGCTCGGCCTCGCCCTGGTCGTCGCGCTGACCTGGTACGCGGCCCGGGGCCGGGCCGCGCGCCGCGGTCAGCCGCCGACGTGGATGCCCGGCCGGCGGGCGGGGTCCTTCTCCGAGCTGCGGATGATCTCCCGGACCACCGGGGCGGTGTCGCCGCGGCCCAGGATCAGGTAGCGGAACAGGTGCCCGAGCGGGTTTCCTTCGGCCCACTCGAAGTGGCACTGCGGCCGGACGCCCGTGACGTCGCGCAGGGCGAGCAGGACCGCCGCGATGGCGTTCGGCGCGGCGGGGCTGTTGGCCCGGAGGACGCGGTAGCCGTCGATCTCCACGCCGCGCACCTCGAGCACGTTGCTGAACTCCGACGGGTCCACGACGTCGATCTCCAGGAACAGGACGTCGGCGGCGCCGGGGACCGGGTTCATCGAGCGCTGCTCGGCTTCCTTGGCCGAGTACTCGGCTTCGTCGCCGCCCTGGCGCTTGTTGGCGATGATGTGCAGGTTGCCGTCGTGGGCCAGCGAGTCGGTGATGAACCGGCGCGCTGGTTCGTCGAACTCGATGCGCTCGGCCCGCAGCTCCGTCGTCCGCGACACGCGCGAAACCAGGGACACGACGATGATCCCGAGGATGAACAGGGCCGAGATGGCGATGCCGTCCGGCTTCTCGATGACGTTTTCGACGAGCGCGTACAGCAGCACCAGCGTCAGGACGACGAACCCGGCCGCCGCGCCACGCTGGTGCCGCCGGATCGCCGAGATGCTCACCGCGACCGCGCCCGAGACCATCATCGCGAGGATCCCGGTCGCGTAGGCCCCGGCCTGCGCGTTGACGTCGGCGCCGAACGCGACGGTGATCAGGACGCTGATCACCGTGTAGACGATCACCACCGGCCGCACCGCGCGGCCCCACTCCGGCGCCATGCCGTAGGAGGGCAGGTACCGCGGGACGATGTTGATCAGCCCGGCCATCGCCGACGCGCCGGCGAACCACAGGATCAGGACGCTGCTGATGTCGTAGGCGGTGCCGAAGATCTCACCCAGCTCGTGGTGGGCGAGGTAGGCCATGGCCCGGCCGTTGGCCTCGCCGCCTTCCTTGAACGCGTCCGCCGGGATCAGCACGGTCGTGATGAAGCTCGTCGCGATCAGGAACACCGACATGATCAGCGCGGCGACGGTCAGCAGCTTGCGCGTGTTGCGGACCCGGGACTCCATCTTCTCCTCGGCGGTCTTCCCGGACGCGGCGACCAGCGGCATCATGCTGACCCCGGTTTCGAAGCCCGAGAGGCCCAGCACCAGCAGCGGGAACGCGACCACGGCCGGCCCGAGGACGCCGGTGAACCCGCCGCCGCCCGCGGTCAGCGCGTCGGTCCAGCGGGAGAGGTCCGCGGAGTCGCCGAGCAGGTCCACCACGCTGACCACCGTCACCACGGCGTTGAGCAGCAGGAAGACCGCGACGAGCGGGATGGCGACGCCGACCGCCTCGCTGAAGCCCAGCAGGAACACCCCGCCGAGGATCAGCAGCAGCACGACGGTGATGAGCACGGCGTGGCCGTGCAGGAAGCCCGGCAGGTACGGGTTTTCCAGCATGTGCACGGTGGCGTCCGCCGAGGACAGCGTGATCGTGACGATCCACGACGTGGCGACGAACCCCAGCAGGGTGAGGACGAAGAGCTTCCCGCGCCAGAACGGCAGCAGGTCCTCCAGCATCGCCACCGAGCCCTGCCCGTGCGGGCTTTCACGGGCGACGCGGCGGTACATCGGCAGCATGCCGAGCAGCGTCAGCGCGACGATCAGCAGCGTCGCCAGCGGCGAGAGCGCCCCGGCGGCGAGCGCGGCGATCCCGGGCAGGTAGGAGAGGGTGGAGAAGTAGTCGACGCCGGTCAGGCACATGACCTTCCACCAGGCCTGCGGCGTGCCGTGGTCCTCGCCGCCCTGGCGGCCGACCGGGGCCACCCGGTGCTCCAGCAGCCACCGGGCCACCCCGGAGGCCGGCGGCTTCGGCGGTACCGGGCTGTCGACGCTCGCCGGCACGGTCACCTCGGGTGAAGCACTCATCTTCGTCCCCTCGTCCCTGGACACAGCGGGTCCTAGGATGCCGGACGCGCGGACAGGCGGTCCGGCAGGCTCACCGGTGACCGTTTTGGGCGTTTTCCGGGTGGGTGGCGGTTCAGCGCGTCACGCGGGTCAGCAGCGCGACGGCCTCGCCGAGCGACGCCGGGCGCTCGGCCCGCCCGGTGCGGCGGGGCCAGCCGGGTCCGGCGAGGACGAGCCGGGGCGCGCGGAGCCGGCGAGGGGGCGCCGCCGGCCGGCTGCTCCACAGGACCACCGCCGCCGGGTGCGTGCGGGCGATCGCGTCGCGCAGCGCCGTGTCCGGAATGGACCCGCCCAGGAACAGGGCCGCGCGGCTGTGTTCGGCCAGTGCCGCGCGCAGCGCTTCCAGGGGCAGGGTGTGCCGGTCCCCGTCGGCGCACGCCAGCAGCACCGGCGGGGCGGTGCTGCGGGGAGCGGGGATGCGGTGCAGCGCCGCGGCGACGGCCCACGAGAGCCCGTGCACGAGGTCGACGCAGCGGTCGGCGTCGACGCCGCACAACGCGTCGAGCGCGGGGCGGCACAGGTGCTCCCACGTGTCGACGACGTCGTGGTCGACCAGGTACGCGTCCAGCAGCGCCGTCGCGGTGTCGATCTTCAGGGCCCGCACCGCGGTCAGCAGCGTCCCGACGTCGCTGCCGCCGCCGGCGTGGAACGCGCGGGCGGCCGCGGTCTCGGTGCCGAGCCCCTGCTCGATCAGGTGCTTCATGCGGAGCAGGGCGTCGACGTCGGCGCGTCCGTAGCGGCGGTGGCTGCCGGTCTGCGGCGCCGACAGCGGGAGGTCGTAGCGCCGGTGCCACGCGCGCAATGTCGACGCCGGCACGCCGAGCATCCGGGCGACCGCCCCCGCCGTCCAGGTGACGGCGGGGGCGGTGACCGACTGGCTCATCTTTCCATCATGGACCCGGAACGGACGGGCCGCTCAGCTTCCGGGCCGCTCGACATCGCCTCGCCACGCGCCGGTCTCGCGGCCGCCGCGCTCCTCGATGAAGGTCTTGAACCGGCCCATGTCGCCCTTCACCCGGCGGTCCAGGATGCCGAGCTTGTCGGCGACGTTCTCGACGAAGCCCTCCGGGTCGATGTCCAGCTGCGCGGTGACCCGCGTGTGCCGGTCGTCGAGGCGGTGGAACGTCACGACGCCGGCGTGGTTCGGGCCGGAGTCCGACTTCCACGCGACGCGTTCGTCCGGGTGCTGCTCGGTGATCGTCGCGTCGAACTCGCGGGTCTGGCCGCCGACGCTGATCTTCCAGCGCGTGTGCGTGTCGTCGAGCTGCCGGATCTCGTCGACGCCTTCCATGAAGTGCGGGAAGGACTCGAACTGCGTCCACTGGTTGTACGCGGTGGTGACATCGGTCTCGACGTCTACGGTCTCGGTCACGGTGCTCATCGTGGGCGTCTCCTTCCTGGTGCGGTCCCGTCGCGGTTACCCGGGGAATCGATGACAAAACGATGCGGGCGGCTTAAAGTCGGCGGCGGCTGAAGGAGGACGCGGTGACCGACGAGCGGACACTGACGGTGCGGGTGCGCATCGTGCCCGAAGCGGTCGTCGTCGCGGCCGACGGCGACCTGGACCTCGGATCGGCGCCGGTGCTGCGGGCGCGGGCCCGGGCCGTGCTGGCCGACCGGCCGGGTGCGCTGATCGTCGACCTGGCCGGGGTCGGGTTCTGCGGCTCGGCCGGCCTGCAGGTGCTGGCCGAGCTCGTCGCGGAGACGGCGGAAGGCGGCCTGCCGCTGGCGGTGGTCACCGACGGGTACCCGGTGCTGCGCGTGGTGCGGCTGAGCCGGCTGGACGAGGCGTTCGCCCTGCACGCGACGGTCGACGACGCCCGCGACTGGATCCGGCGGCGGCCGGGGTCCCGGTAGCGCCGCGAACTTCCACTGTGGACCGGCTGAACCGGGCTTTCCGCTTCAGGCTGCCATTTCCGCGCGGGCGTGGCGGGCGGCGCCGGTGACGGCCGCGACGACGGCGTCCGCGTCGAGGGCCGGGTCCCACAGCGCGCAGCCCACGACGTGGGCGAGCCGGCGCCGGGGGTGCGGTCCGGAGTCGGTGAGGGCGACGTCGGTCGGGCGGCCGTTCTTGACCGCGTGGACCGCGCGGGTGACCAGGATCGCCTCTTGGCGGGTGGTGCCGAGTTCTGCGGCCGCGGCGAAGATCTTCTCCGCCGCGGCCCGGACCGGGTCGTTCATCGCTGGTGTTCCTCGAAGGCGGCCCGCGGCGGGCCGGCCGGGCCGGCCCGCCGCGGACGGGCGCGTCAGGCCTTGATCTGCTTCCGGTCGGACTCTTCGCCGGAGATCTCGATCCGGCGCGGCTTGGCCTTTTCGGCGACCGGGATGCGCAGGGTCAGCACGCCGGCCTCGTAGTCGGCCGCGATGCGCTCGGCGTCGAGGGTGTCGCCGAGGAACAGCTGGCGGGAGAAGACGCCGAGGGGGCGTTCGGAGACCTGCATCTGCACGTCGTCGCCGCCGGGGAGGGGCCGTCGTTCGGCCTTGACGGTCAGGACGTTGCGCTCGATGTCGAGCTCGATGGCGTCCTTCGTGACGCCGGGCAGGTCGAAGCAGACGACGAACTCGTCGCCGGCGCGGTAGGCGTCCATGGGCATCGCGGCCGGCTTGGACCAGGTGCCGGGGCCGCTGAAGACCTGCTGGGCGAAGCGGTCGAGCTCGCGGAACGGGTCGGTGCGCATCAACATCGTTCTCCTCCTGTTCGATGTTCGGGTCGTCAACACGCACTACATTTCTAACATGTCGTCCGAACGATGACAAGAGGGAAGTCGTCGATGTGATGACGTCAGCCGGCGGGCAGGTCGATCTCGGCGTGCCGTTCGGCGAGGGTCCGCGCCAGCTCGGCCAGCTTCACGTTCAGGTCCTGGGAGGTGCGCCGCAGGACTTCGAACGCCTCCT
This sequence comes from Amycolatopsis sp. cmx-4-37, assembly GCA_049998055.1. Lineage (GTDB taxonomy): Bacteria > Actinomycetota > Actinomycetes > Mycobacteriales > Pseudonocardiaceae > Amycolatopsis. Next base: position 728,177 of record JAEBEK010000003.1, read on the forward strand.
CCGCCGAGACGCCCCGGCGGGCCATGATGATGCCCTTGGCCTGACCGATCACGTCCCGGCTGTCGATCGCCTTGCTCAGGTGCGTGGCCTGCAGCCGGCCGCGGGTCACGGCGTCGGTGGCCGCGACGGCCAGCGACGCGTGGGTGGCCAGCAGCAGCAGGACGTCGCGGTCGGCTTCGTCCAGCCCGCCGGCGGAGTGCGAGTAGACGTTGAGCGCGCCGACGGACCGGCCGGTCGGCGCGCCGGGGATGAGCGCGGTGGAGAGGACGGCGCCCACCCCGAGCCCGACGGCGGCCGGCGCCCACTGCGGCCAGCGGGGCTCGTCGGCGAGGTCCGGCGCGATCGCCACGGCGGGGCCGGCCGGCTCGGCGGCTTCGACGCACGGCCCTTCCCGGAACCGGTACTGCAGGAGATCCAGCCGGATGGCGACCTCGTCGGTCTCCGCGGGCGTGTGGAACTGCCCCTCGGCGTCGATGAGCGTGAAGCTGGCCAGGTCGGCGGAAGGGACCATGAGCGTGGTGGCTTCGAGGACGCGCTCCAGGACGTCTTCGACGCTCGGCGCGGTGAGCAGCCGGCTCGTCAGCCCGGCGAACTCCCCGGCCAGCGGGCCGGTGCCGAGCCGGTCCTCGCCGGAGACGAACGTCTCCTTGGCGCGCTGCCACTCCTGCTCACTGGTCATGGTGCTCCTCCGGCGAGCCGGTCTTCCGCGTCGGCGAGCGTGGGGTACAGCGGCAGGACGTCCTCGAGGCTCAGGACCCGGACCGGCCGCAGCACCGGCCGCCCCTCGGCGACGACGGCCACCGGGATCCCCGACGCGCGGGCCGCGGCGACCGCGTCCAGCACCACACCCAGGCCCCGCGCCGAGCAGAACGCCAGGCGCGTCAGGTCGATGATCAGCGCTCGCGGGGCGAGGTCGAGCTCTTCGCCGAGCCGGGCCGCGAGGCGGTCCGTCACCGCCAGGTCGAGCTCGCCCGTGACGGTCACGACCGTGCGCTCGGCCGTCGTCGTGATCGCGATCCGGAGGGGCGCGCCCAGGAGCACGGCGGTACCCGGACGGATGATGGTGTCGTGCATGACGTCCTCACCTCGGTGAGGCGGGTCGAGCCCGCCGTCCCGGCCGGCGCGGTTCGCGCGGGCGGATGGGTTCAGGGGGCGGCTGCTGTGCTCAACCGCAGCGAGGCTGACATTACCCCGCGCGCCACCTCCCAGTCACCACGTCGGCGTCAGTACCTTCACCGGTGTGGGTGACGACACCTGGGCCGCGCTGGCCGGCCACTTCGCCGATGACGCCTACGCCTCGGTCAAGGGGCGCGTGCGCACCTACGTGCTGCACCGGCAGCTGCTCGAGCACCTCCCGCCCCCGCCGGCCACCGTGCTCGACGTCGGCGGCGGTGCGGGCCACCAGTCCTTCCCGCTGGCCCGGGCCGGGTACGACGTCACCTTGCTCGACTCGTCCCCGGCGATGCTCGCGAAGGCGCGAGAGCGGCTGTCACCCGAGTTCCGGGAGCGCGTGACGCTCCTGGAAGCCGACGGCGAGCACGCCGAGGAGGCGGTCGGCGGGCAGCGCTTCGACGCCGTCCTGTGCCACGGCGTCCTCGGGTACCTCGAGCGGCCGGAGCCGGTCCTCGACCAGCTGTGCCGGTGCGCCGCCGCCGGGGGCGTGGTCTCGATCCTGGCCGGCAACGCCGCCGCGATGGCGGTGCGCCCGGCCCTGGAACAACGCTGGGAAGACGCGCTGGCGGCGTTCGACGCCCGGAGCGAGATCGGCGTGCTGGGCGTCCCGACGCGCGCCGACACGGTGGCGGAGCTGAGCGAGGGCCTTCGCGACCGGGGCGTGGAACCCGTGCGGTGGTACGGGGTCTGGCTGTTCGTCGACTGGCTCGGGTTCGGCGGCGCCGAGGTGGACCCGGACGACGCGGAACGCGTGGCGGCCGTCGAGTTCGAAGCCGGCCGGCGAGACCCCTCCCGCTCGCTCAGCCGCGTCTTTCACCTGGTGGGGCGCAAGGCCTGACCGGCCGTTTCGGCCAGCGCCAGCAGTTCGTCCAGCACCTCCGCCGCGAGGTCGGCCAGCGACCGCTCTTCGCGCAGCCACCGGGTGAACGCGATCCCGAACACGGTGGCCCCCGACTCCGCCGCGAGGGTGGCCGCGACCTCGTCGACGCCGCGGGCGCGCAGGGCGCCGGCGACCGTCGTGGCCAGCGTCGTCAGCTTGTGGTGCTCCCGTTCCTGCAGGGCCGGGTTGCGGTCGATGACGGACTGCCGCGTGCGGGAGTGCGGGCGGCGCTCGTCCGGGAAGAAGGACGCCGCCGACCGCAGCGCCGAAGCGACGACTTCGAGCGGCGACGCCTCCGGCGGGGCGGCGGCCACGCCGTCGAGGAACGCCTGGACCAGCCGCTCCTGCCCGTGGAAGAGCGCCTCGCGCTTGTCGCTGAAGTGGCGGAAGAAGGTGCGCTCGGTCAGGCCGACGGCCTGCGCGATCTCCGCCGCCGTCGTCTGCTCGTACCCGCGGGTGGCGAACAGCTCGAGCGCGGCCCTCTGCAGCCGCTCCGCGGTCCCCGGTTCCCAGCGCACCATGCCGCCGAGTCTAGTGATGGCAGCGGCTGACATAAAGGCGTACGGTGTGTGGATGTCAGCGACTGACGTCGGTCACTGACATCATCTCTCGAAGGAGTGCACGTCATGCGCGTTTTCGTCACCGGTGCCTCGGGCTGGATCGGCACCGCCGTCGTCGGCGAGCTGCTCGCCGCGGGCCACGAGGTCACCGGGCTGGCCCGGTCGGCCGAGTCGGCCGCGAAGCTCGAAGCGAAGGGCGTCCAGGTCCGGCGCGGCGACCTCGACGACCTCGCCGGCATCCGCGCCGGCGCCGAGGCGGCCGACGCCGTCATCCACCTGGCGAACAAGCACGACTTCGCCGACCAGGCCGCGTCGAACGCGGCCGAACGCGGCGCCGTCCAGACCATCGGCGACGCGCTCGCGGGCAGCGGCCGCCCGTTCCTGCTGGCGTCCGGGGTCGCGGGCCTCGCTCAGGGCCGGCCGGTCACCGAAGCCGACGCGTCCCCGTTCCACGGCCCGGACTCCCCGCGCGGCGGCGCCGAAAACCTCGCGCTGGAGTTCGCCGGCCGAGGCGTGCACCCGGTGAGCCTGCGGTTCTCGCCGACCGTGCACGGCACCGGCGACCACGGGTTCATCGCGGTCCTGTCCGCGATCGCCCGGGAGAAGGGGGTGGCCGGCTACCCGGGCGACGGGACGAACCGCTGGGCGGCGGTGCACGTGTCGGACGCGGCGCGCATGGTCGTCCTCGGTCTGGAGAAGGCGCCCGCGGGCAGCCGGCTGCACGCGGTCGCCGAGGAGGGCGTGCCGACGAAGGAAATCGCGGAGGCGATCGGCCGGGCGTTCGACCTGCCGGTGGCGTCGATCGACGCCGGCGACGTCCCGGACCACTTCGGCTGGATCGGCGGGTTCTTCGCGATGGACCTGGCGGCGACGAGCACCGCCACGCGGGAGCTGCTGGGGTGGACCCCGACCGGGCGGACGCTGATCGAGGACCTCGACGGGGGTGCGTACTCGGGGTCGTGAGTGAGAAACAGGGTTCTAACCCTGTTTCTCACTCACGACGGGCCGCGGCAGACCGGCTAGTCCGCGTGGTTGAGCGCGCTGATCCGGTCCTGGAGCCGTTGCCGCGTGGACGAAAGCGCGTCCCGCGGGGCCGGCTCCAACGGCCGCGCCACGGTGTCGTCGCCCGCGGGGCCCGGCACCGGGTAGACCTGCTTTTCGCCGGGTAGCGGGACGCCGGGGCAGATCGTGGCGGCCGGGCGGGCGCCGCCGAGGAAGTAGCCGTTCACCAGACCGTCCACACAGGAATTGCCGCTGACCGCGTACTGACCGTGGAACGGCGAATCCGCCACCGAAACCATCGGGACGCCGGCCGATCGCGCCGCCGCTTCGGCCTGTTCGTAGCCGGTCTGCGGGTCGAACTCGCCCTGGACGACGAGGACGTTCTTCGCCGCTTCCGGCGACAGCCGGGGCAGGGGGTGTCGGGGGAGGTCGGACCAGAAGCCGCACGGCTCGCTGAGCCCGTACGCCCAGCCGAACAGCGGGTAGGACGGGCCCTGCAGGTCGCTGAGCAGCTTGTACCAGGACGCCGCGCGCACCGGCTGGTCGCCGCACGCCACGGCCAGCCGGGTGCCGCCCACGTCGGCGTAGTCGGGCTCGGGTGGCGCCACGTCCGCCGCCGTCAGCTGCGCCGCGGGCCGGCCGAACGCCGTGCGCGCCACGCGGTCGAGGTCGGCCGCCGCCGGCGGGGGCGTGCCGTCCAGGGCGGTCAGGCCCTTGGTGAGGACCAGCGCGCCGACCAGCCACTGCCTCGTGCTGCCGTTGCCGACGAAGACGTGGTCGAAGACGTCCGGCGACACGCCTTGGTCGCGGAAGTAGCCCCGCACCCGCTCCCAGTTCTTCTTGACCTCCGCGACGGTCTTGCCCAGCTGGTCCGGGAACCGCCGGGCCAGCCACGGCGCGTAGACGTGGTCGAACTGCCGCTGGTCGATCTTCGGGAACGCCTCGAAGGCGGCCTGGAGCCGGCCTTCGAAGTTGACGCTGGAGTCGAGCACCACCCGCCCGGCGTGCCCGGGGAACAGCGACGCGTACTTCGCGCCGAGCCAGGTGCCGTAGGAGTAGCCGAGGTAGTTCAGCTTCTCGTCGCCCAGCAGCGCGCGGATCAGGTCCATGTCGTGCGCGGTCTGCCAGGTGGTGACGAAGGGCGCGAGCGCGTCGCTCTGGCAGGCCTCGGCCACCGCCCGCGGCGTCCGCTGGTGCAGCGCGATGCTGGCGGCCGACCGGTCACGCGCGTCGAGGTCGTCCTCGGCCGGCAGCCGCCCGAGCGGCACCCGGCAGACGAACCCCTCGTCGTCGCCGCCTTCCTGGCCGGTGCCGCGCGGGTCCATGCCGACGAAGTCGTAGTGCTCGTTCACCGCCGGTTCCAGGCCGGCCAGCGCGCCGGCGAGCGAGGTGCCCTGCCCGCCGGGGCCGCCGGGGTTCACCAGGATCGCGCCCCGCCGCTCGCCAGTCGCGGCGGCGCGGCTGATCGCGACCTGGAGGTCTTTCCCGGCGGCCGGCGCGGACCAGTCCCGCGGGACGGTGATCCGCGCGCACTGCGCCTTGGCCCCCTTGAAGGGGCAGCTGCCCCAGGCGACCTGCTGGCTCAGGTAGGGCGCGAGCGGATCGGGCGTGGTCGCGGCGGCGGGCGCCGTGGCCACCACCAGGACCGAGACGGCCACCGCCAACCCCGCTCGCGACGTCCGCACCGCAGCTTCCTTCCTCGTTCCCCGGCAATCCGGGAACACCCAAGCACGGCGGGACGGGCACCGGCAGCCCGGAGACCACCGTTCGCGCTGGGAATTCCCTCGATCCGGTGATCAAAAGGGGCGGTTCAGCGTGCTTGGAGGGTCGGCTCGTGTGCTTGGAGGGTCGGCTCGTGTGTCTGGAGGGTCGGCTCGTGTGCTTGGAGGGTCGGCTCGTGTGTCTGGAGGGTCGGCTCGCGTGTCTGGAGGGTCGACACGGGGCGGGCCGGTGTCAGCTGGGCGGTTCCGCCTCGCCGGCGTCCTCCTCGACGTCCTGGTGCTCGGGCTCCTCGCGGTCGACCTCGGGGATCTCGACGTCGAGGTCGATTTCCGGGGTACCGGGCGGGCGGGGCGCGTCGGGGGTGATGGGTCCTTGCTCGGCTTCGGTCATGGGTGGCGGTTACCCGGGAGCCGGCTTCCCAAGCGCTCCCGGGCCACCGCCGCGGTCACTGGCAGAAGGCCGTGTCCACAGCGGACACCACCGCCTTCGCCGCCTTCTCCCCGTCGCCGAAGGTGCCCGGGAGCGCGGTGACGGCGAGCCCGACCGAACGGCCGTCTTCGGTGGCGCCGCCGCGGGTTTCGTAGCCGTCGATGTCGCCGCCGTGGCCCCAGTAGACGCCGCCGCAGCTCAGCGGGACGCGGAAGAGGCCGAGGCCGTACTGCCACCCCGGGAACAGCGGCGCGTCGACGGTCTTGCGCATCTCGGCCAGCTGCGCGGGCGGCAGCAGTTCGCCGCCGAGCAGCGCGCGCGAAAGCCGCGCGAGGTCGCTCGGCGTGGAGATCAGCTGGCCGGCCGCGCCACCCCACGACGGATCCATCTCGGTCGCGTCGACGACCTTCGTGCCCGTGCTGTTCGCGAGCGCGTAGCCGTGCGGGTGCGGCCCCTGGATGGTCTCGTCGCCCGCCTGCGGCCAGTACGTGTCGCGCAGCCCCGCCTTTTCGATCACCCGCTTGGTGATCTGCTCCTGCACCGGGCGCCCGGTCACGTGCTCGATGAGCAGGCCGGCCAGCAGGTAGTTGGTGTTGCTGTACTCCCACTTCGTGCCGGGCGCGAACTTCGCCGGGTGCGCCAGCGCCGCGGCGAGCAGGTCGTGCGGCTGGAAGAACTGGTGCTGGACGTCTTCGAAGTTCTCCACGCCGAGGTACTCGGTGTAGTTCGGCAGCCCGCTGGTGTGCTGCAGCAGCTGCCGGACGGTGATGGTGTTGCCGTCGATGCCCTCGCCGCGCACCAGCCCGGGCAGGTACCTCTCGATCGGCGCGTCCAGCTCGACCCGGCCCTCGGCCACCAGCTGGAGGACGACGACCGCGGTGAACGTCTTCGTGTTGCTGCCCGCGCGCACCCGGCCGTCGCGCGGGACCGGGACCGGGCGGTCCAGCCGCGCGGACCCGGCGACCAGCGACGCCGACGAGCCGTTCCGGTCCACCCAGGCGAGGGCGGCGGGGAACTTCTCCTGGCTCACCAGCGCGTCGAGGCTTTGCTGCACGGGCGGCTTCGGGTTCGCGGCCGGCGGGCTCGCGGCCGCCGCCGTCGTGGTCAAGCCGCCCAGCAGCCCCGCCACCGTCAAGATCACTGCACCCTTGCGCATCGCTGCTCCTCTGTCCGTCGGATCGATACGGAAATGCTGCGCGAATCCGGCACGAAGATCAGTAGCGCGGGCCACCGGATCCGCGGTAGCGCTGGCGCTACCGCGGGAAAACCCGTTGCCGGCGGGGTCCTTCCCTGCGACGGTGGCGCCGTGAGCACGACGATGCGCGCGGCGGTCTGTGTCGGAGCGGGTGGACCCGAGGTGCTGGAGGTCCGTGAGCTGCCGGTACCGGCGGTCCGGGCGGGCTGGAGCCTGGTCCGGGTGAAGGGCGCCGGCCTGAACCGGTCGGAGCTGCGGACCCGGCAGGGCCACTCGCCGGACGTGCGGTTCCCGCGCGTGCTCGGGATCGAGTGCGTGGGCGTCGTGGCCGCGTCGACCGACCCGGCGCTGCCGGAGGGGACGACCGTCGCGGCGGTGATGGGCGAGATGGGGCGCGAGTTCGACGGCGGCTACGCGGAGTACGCCCTGCTGCCGAACGCGCTGCTGATGCCGATCACCACCACGTTGTCCTGGGAGGTCCTGGCGGCGCTGCCCGAGACGTACCTGACGGCCCAGGGCGCGTTGGACGCGCTGGGCATCGAGCCGGGGACGCGGCTGCTGATCCGCGGCGGGACGTCGTCGGTCGGCCTGGCGGCGGCGTCGATCGCGGCGGGCCACGGCGTCGAGGTCGCGTCGACGACCCGGCGGCCGGACAAGGCCGGCGCGTTGACCGCGGCGGGCGTTTCGCACGTCCTCGTCGACTCCGGGCCCCTGGACCTGCCCTGGACTTCGGCGCCCGACCACGTGCTGGACCTGGTCGGCGCCCGCACGGCGGTGGACTCGCTCCGCCTGGTCCGCCGCGGCGGCACGGTGTGCGTGGCGGGGTCGTTGAGCGGGTGGTCGATCGCGGACTTCCAGCCGGTGGCGATGATCCCGTCCGGCACCCGGCTGACGGCCTTCCACAGCAACGACATGAAGGGCCGCGCGGACGTGCTGCAGCGGATCGTCGGCGAGGTCGAGGCGGAGGTTCACCGGCCGCACATCGACCGGGTCTTCGGGCTCGGCGAGATCGTGGACGCGCACCGGTACATGGAGGACGACCGGGCCAGCGGAAAGCTCGTCGTGGTGCCGTAGCCCTGGTCAGGACCGAGCGGCGAAGTCCCCCGGCGGCGATCACAGGTCGAGCACCAGCCGGGGTGAGCACGAGCGGGAGACGCAGATCATCATCACGTCGTTCGCCCGCCGTTCCGCCGCGGTCAGCACCGCGTCGCGGTGGTCGGGCGTGCCGCCCAGCACGCCGGTTTCGCACGTGCCGCACGTGCCTTCCTGGCACGACGACAAGACGGGGACCCCCGACTCCTCGACCACCTCCAGGATCGACCGGTCCGCCGGCACCGCCAGGACGCGCCCCGACCCGGCCAGCTCGACCTCGAACGAGGTCCGCGGGGCGTCGTCCGGGAGAGCCGCGAACCGCTCGACGCGCAGGGCGTCTCCGGGCCAGCCGGCGCAGTGCTGTTCCACCGCCGCCAGCAGGGGTTCCGGGCCGCAGCAGTACACCGCGGTGTCCGGTCGCGGCTCGGCCAGCAGCGCGGGCAGGTCGAGCAGCCCGTGCTCGTCCTGCGGCCGGATCGTCACCCGGTCCGCGTGGCGCCGGAGGTCGGCGGTGAACGCCATCGAGGAGCGCGTCCGGCCGCCGTAGACGAGCTGCCACTCGCGACCCGTCCCGTCGACCCGGTCGATCATCGGCAGGATCGGCGTGATGCCGATGCCGCCGGCGACGAACAGGTAGCGCTTGGCGTCGACCAGCGCGAAGTGGTTGCGCGGCCCGTCCACGGAAACGCGTTGTCCGGCAACGAGTTCGTCGTGCACGTACGCCGAGCCACCGCGGCCGTCGAGCTCGCGCAGGACCGCGACCTGGTACGCCGACCGGTCGCCGGGGCGGCCGCACAGCGAGTACTGCCGGACGACGTCGCCGGGCAGCCGCAGATCGACGTGCGCGCCCGGTTCCCACGGCGGGAGCGGGTGCCCGTCCGGTGCCCGGAGCGTCAGCCGGACGACGCCGTCGGCGATCTTCTCCTTGTCCGCCACCACCAGGTCCAGGGTCATGCGTCGTGTCCTTCGGGGTGGGCGAGCAGCCATTCCCACAGCGCCACCGGGTCGTCGAACTCGCGCTCGGCCGAGCAGTGGCAGACCGCGCGCAGCCGGTCGGTGCCGAGCACCCAGTGGATGCGGTAGACGCGGTCGCCGGTGAGCATCGGGCGCGTCACGACGTGACCAGCCGCTGCAGCAGCCGGCGCGCCGCGAGGCCGCCGGTGTCGATGTTGATCGACAGCTCCTGGTAGCCGTCCGGCTCGGCGGCGAGCACCCGCTCGAGGACGTCGAGCGCTTCGACGTCCTGCAGGACGACCGTGCGGTTGTTCTCCGCGAGGAAGGCCGACACGCCGTCGTCGTCGAGGGCGAAGTCGCGGGCCACCGCCCAGAAGTCGTGCGTCGAGTGCTCGGTTTCGGGTGTGATCGCGTAGACGACCTCGACGTGGAAGGCGTCCGGGTCGCTGCCGTCCGGGTTCGGCACCGAGCCGACCGGCGCGATGCGGCTGTGCAGCTTGTACAGGCACGGCGGCGTGTACTCGATGTCCTGCCAGCGGGTGATCCGGCCCTGCAGACCGGTGGACTTGGCGTAGAAGGGCGGGCACGCGGCGTCGGCCATGTGCCGGGACACGTAGACGATCCCGGCCTCGTCGTCGACCTCGGTCGTGATCGGGGTTTCGGCGACCTCCGGCGTGCCGATGTAGCCGCCGTGCAGGTAGGTCTCGTGCGAGAGGTCCAGCAGGTTGTCGACCAGCAGCGAGTAACGGGCCTTCAGCGGCTCCATGCCGGCGACCGTCGTGTACCCGGGGGAGGCGAGGTAGGGCGCTCGCGGGATCTTCGCGGCGTCGGCGTTATCGGGGTCGCCGATGAACACCCAGACGAAGGAGTCCTGTTCCACCAAGGGATAGCTCCGCAGCCGCGCGGTCCGGGGCACCCGGGTCTGGCCGGGCACGGACACGCACTTGCCGTCGACGCCGTAGGTGAAGCCGTGGTAGCCGCAGACGACCTGGTCGTCGACGAGCCGGGAAGGCGCCTGCGACAACGGGAACCGGCGGTGCACGCAGCGGTCGGCCATCGCGGTGACCCCGCCGTCGCGGGTCCGCCAGAACAGGATCGGCTCCCCGCAGACGGTGCGGCTGAACAGGTCCTGGCCGATCTCGGAGCCGTACGCGGCGACGTACCACTGGTCGCGGGGAATGGCGCTCATCGGGTTTCGTCCTCTCGTGGCGGGGCTCACAGCCTGCGCTCACGACGCGGCGCCCACGAAGGGCGTTTCCATAAGATGGAAAGATCAGCCGAGTGCGCGCGAAATCGCGCGGGCGCTGGTCATGACCAGCGGGGCCAGCGCGTGCGGCGACGCGCTGCCGTACCGCACGACGAGCGACACGGCGGCGACGACCTGGCCGCGCGCGTCGTGGATCGGCGCGCCGACCGAAAGGCTGTCGAGGGTCACCTGGCGCTCGCTGGTGGAGAAGCCGTGGGTGCGCACGTCGGCGAGCATGTGCCGCAGGCGGTCCGGATCGGTGACGGTCTCGGGGGTGTACCGCTCGATCGGGTTGCGCAGGACGTCTTCCTGCACGTCGGCGGGTGCGTGGGCGAGCAGGACGAGCCCGACCCCGGTCGCGGTGAGCGCGAACCGGCCGCCGACGCGCGTCAGCACGGGAACGGCGCCGGTCCCGGCGATCCGCTCGATGTAGACGACTTCGGTGCCTTCGCGGACGGCGAGCTGCACGTTCTCGCGGGTGATCTGGGAGAGGTCCTCGAGGAACGGCAGCGCCCGCTCCCGCAGCCCCAGCCCCCGCGGCGCGAGCGACCCGAGTTCGAACAGCCGCAGCCCGACCCGGTAGACCCCGGCTTCGTCCCGTTCGAGGGCACCCCACTCGCAGAACTCCCGCAGGACGCGGTGAGCGGTGGCGGCGGGCACCCCGGCCCGGCGCGCGATCTCGCTCAGCCGCAAGGCGGGCCGATCGGGGGTGAAGGCCCCGAGCACCCGCAACGCCCGCCCGAGCACGGGCCCGGTGGCCCCCGGAGCACGACCTCGACGCGGCACGGCCACTGAGCATAGTGGACGAAGTCGGCAGTGCTTTGCGGGTAAATCCGTCACCGCCGGGTCGCCGCGGGGGTTTCGGGCGGCGAGCGAGCGGCCGGCCGCGCCCGGTGCGCTGAAGGGCACCCCTCGCACGAGGTGCCCTTCAGCTCGTTCACCGGCACCCCTTGCCCCTTCAGAGGCTGTGGGCGGTGATGTCGCCCTGGCTGGTGGTGGCGCGGATGGACAGTTCGGCCGTGCCGTTGTTCTTGAGCGTGTTGTCGATGCGGCCGTACGACGTGCCGGCGTCCAGGGATGCCGAGACACCCGCGGCGGCGCCGACGGTGATCGAGCCCGCCTGGGTCGTCAGCGTGACCAGGCCGGCCGCGGCTTCGCCGATGCGGATGTCGCCGCGGGCCGTGGTGATCTCGGCCGGGCCGGCCAGGCGGCCGATCTCGACGTCGCCGTCGGTGGCGGTGAGGTGGACGCTCGCCGCCTCGGCGAGCTTGATGTGGCGGTACGCGCCGGTGAAGGTGACTTCGCCCAGGCGGCCGGTGCCGTCCAGTTCGCTGCCGGCGGTGGTGGCTTCGACGCGGGAGCCCGCGGGCAGCCCGACGGTGACCTCGACCGATCCCGAGGCGCCGAAGTACTGGTTCTTGCCCTGCGGGGCGTGGACGCGCAGGACACCGTCGGCGAAGGTGACGGTGGTCTGCTCGGCGGCCTTGACGTCGCGGCTCTTGCCCGGGTCGGCGGGGCGGACCTCGACCGTGGTGTCGGCGCGATCGGCGGCGGCGAGCCGGACGCGTCCGGCCGGGAAGTCGAGGACGGCGGTGATCGGGGCGGCGGTGGCGAAGGTGCGCATCGTGATCTCCTGGGAGTCCGTGGCCCCCGGTGGTGGGGACGAGAACCACCTTCGCCGCCCGGGCTGACACCCGGCGGCCACGGCGCTGACACGGCGGCTGACACGGCCGCCGGTGACGCGGGAATCACGGGTGATCGCGGTGCGGCATCCGGGCGCAACGCGAGTCGTGCATTCGGTTCAAGCGGGGCCTGGGACATTTTTCGCGGTCTGTCACAATAGTTCTGAATGGACAGTGCATTCGCGACGGTCCGAACGCGATCAAGCTCGACAAACGTGCTACAGTAAGGAAATTCCGCACCCGTGCGCCACGACGCAAACGAGCCGCGCCCGGATCGGTTACGGCGAAACGCGATGTCGATCAGTTGAGATTGCTCACCACGCTTAGTGCGTTTCTCGACGCCATTTCGGTGGATCCCTGAAGCGTCCCATTCCTCCGCTGAAGGAGACCACCATGAGAGTTCGCAAGACTGGCATCGCGGCGATCGTCGCGGTCCTCGTGACCGCGATGGTCGCCTTCTTCACCGGCGCGGGCCCCGCGTCCGCCGCCCCGGCCCCGGCCGCACCGGCGATCCCGGCGCTGTCCACGCCGATCACCGGCACGTTCACCGACGCGTCGGGCGGCACCGGCACGGCGGCCGGCACCTTCACCCCGACCGATTTCGTCGCGGACGGCAGCACCCTGCTGGCCAACGGCGTGGCCGACGTGACCATGACGGACTCCGCGGGCCGGCAGGCCGGCACCGAATCCCGCGCGGTGACCGTGCCGGTCGGCGTCGCGGCGGCGTCCTGCGAAATCCTCGACCTGGTGCTCGGGCCGCTCGACCTCGACCTGCTCGGCCTGGTCGTGCACCTGGACCGGGTCCACCTGAACATCACGGCCGAAGCGGGCCCCGGCAACCTGCTGGGCAACCTGCTGTGCGCGATCGCCGGCCTGCTCGACCCGGGCCCGCTGACCAACCTGCAGGCCCTGGTCGATCTGCTGAACCAGATCCTCGCCCTGCTTCGCGGCTGACGCGTCGCCCCGCGATGACGGATCGGCTCACCTCGCGGTGGGCCGATCCGTCGCCGGGTGACCGGCCCGGCCGGACGATCACCGGAAACCGGCCGACCTCGAAAGCACATCCCCGGCGTAACAGCCGACCGTCCGAACGCGACTCACGCGTGTCCGGCGGGCCGGGGAGGCACGATGAAGAAACGACTGGTGATCTGCTGCGACGGGACCTGGAACTCCCTCAAGCAGCCGGCCCGGACGAACGTCTCGCAGGTGTGGGACGCCGTGCGCGGCGAGGCCGCGGACGGGGTGCGCCAGCTGACCTGCTACCTCAAGGGCGTCGGTGCCGGCCTGCCGTGGCTGGGGCACCTGGCCGGCGGAGCGTTCGGCTGGGGACTGTCGGCCAACGTGCGGGACGCCTACCGGTTCGTCGTCGAGAACTACGCGCCCGGGGACGAGCTGTTCTTCTTCGGGTTCAGCCGCGGCGCGTACACCGCGCGCAGCACCGTGGGCCTGATCCGCAACTGCGGCGTGCTGCGCCCCGAACACGCCGGCCTGCTCGGCGAGGCGTACCGGCTCTACCGCGACCGCGACAAGGCGACCGGGCCGGACAGCCCCGGCGCCGTCGGGTTCCGCGAGGCGCACGCCCACGAAGACGTCACGCCCATCCGGTTCATCGGGGTGTGGGACACGGTGGGCGCGCTGGGCATCCCGCTCAGCGGCGGCCGGCTGCTCCACCTGATCAACCGGCGCTGGCAGTTCCACGACATGACGCTGAGCTCGACCGTGCAGTCGGCTTTCCAGGCGCTGGCGGTGGACGAGCACCGGAAGTCCTACGTCCCGGCCGTCTGGAAGCCGTCGGCGAAACCCGCGGAGCGGAACCAGGAACGCGAGCAGGTCTGGTTCGCCGGCGCCCATTCCGACGTCGGCGGCGGGTACCGGGAGCACGACCTGTCGGACATCGCCCTGCGGTGGCTGGCCGACCGCGCCGGGCGGTGCGGTCTCGGCTTCGACCCGGGCGCGTTCGGCGACCTGGCCGACGCGGACGCGGAGGGGGAGCTGCACCACTCCCTCAAAGCGTTCTTCCGGCTGTTCGGCTCGGCCGACCGCCCGATCGGCGAGGCGGACGCGCCGTCGGAGTCGGTGGCCTCGAGCGCGCAGGACCGGCACCAGGCGATGGCGTACTCGCCCGCGAACCTCGCGACCTACCTCGAAGGCAGCCCGAAGATCACCACGGTCTGAGCGGCGGGCCGGCCGGAGGTCAGCAGGGGAACCAGGGCGTCGGGGCGGTCCAGCGGGATGATGTGGCCGCAGTCTTCGATGACGTGGGACTCGAGGTCGTCGGTCACCGGGCGCAGCTGGCGCGCGAGGGTGTCGCCGACCGGGTGGGCGCCGATCGCCACGGTGGGCACCGTGAGCCGGTGGGTCGCGACGGCCTCCGCGATCTGCCGTGCGCTCTCGGGCATGGCCCGGTAGTGGGCGAACGCGCAGCGCAGCGCGTCGCGGCCGGTGTAGGCGGCGGTGAAGTGGTCGCGGAGCCCGGGGGCCACGCCGCGGCCGCGGGTGCCGGCGTCGAGGAACCAGCCGAGGTACTCGGCTTCGTGGCCGGTCAGCACCGTCTCGGCGAGGCCGGCGACGGCGTGGAACCCGAACCACCACGGCGGCCCGGCGGCGAGGAAGTCTTCGGCGCCGGGGAGGCGGCCGAGCAACGACTCCATGAGGACGAGCCGGCGGACCCGGCCGGGCCGGCGCAGGGCGAGGAGGAAGGCGGGCGGCGCTCCCGCGTCGATGCCGGCGACCACCGCCGTCGGCTCGCCGAGGGCGTCGAGGAGGGCTTCGGCGTCGGCGGCGAGGGTGCCGGCGTCGTAGCCGCCGTCGGCGCGGGTGGTCGCGCCGAGACCGCGCAGGTCGGGCGCGATCACGCGGTGGTGCGGGGTCAGGTGCGGGATGACCGCGGTCCACAGGCGCCAGGTGTGCGGGAAGCCGTGCAGCAGCAGGAGCGCGGGCCCGTCGCCGCCGATGGCGACGTTCACGTCGATGCCGTTCGCGGTGATCCGGTGTTCGCGCACGCTGTCTCCCGAGTGGTTACCATTGGTTAGTGGCTAACGGTAGGTAACGACGGCGGCCCGGCCAAGACGGCACTTCCCCGACAGGTGGTGAGCTCCAGGTGACCCCCTCGCCGAAGGGCACGCGCGGCGACCTCTTCGACCCCGCGTGCCCGACCCGCCGGTTGCTGGACCGCATCGGCACGAAGTGGACGTCGATGGCGGTCAAGGTGCTGGCCGACGCGGACCCAGCCGAGGTGCGGTTCGCGGAGCTGCAGCGGCGGATGCCGGGGGTTTCGCAGAAGATGCTGTCCGTGACGCTGCGGAACCTCACGCGCGACGGCCTGGTGGCGCGCCGGGTCGAGCCGACGGTGCCGCCGAAGGTCCACTACCGACTGACCGGCCTGGGCCGCTCGCTCGAGGTGCCGCTGGCCGCCCTGCGCACCTGGGCGGAGGAGACCATGCCGGCGATCGACCGGGCCGGCGCCGCCGACCGGGAGTGACCCGCGGGGTCCCGAGGTGTGCCACGCTGGGGGAGACCGCCGCCGAAAGGACCTCCATGCACCGGCTCACCGTGCTCTACCCGCCGCCCGCCGACGAAGCCCGCTTCCGGGACTACTACGTCAGCACCCATCTCCCCCTGGCGGCGAAGCTGCCCGGTCTCCTGCGGTCGCAGTACTCCTTCGACGTGGCTTCCCTCGCCGGCGACCGCAAGTACTTCGCCGTCTTCCACGCCGACTTCGAATCGGCCGAAACCATGGCGGCGGCGCTGGGCTCCGAAGCCGGCAAGGCCGTCGCCGCGGACGTGCCGAACTACGCCGACGGCGGCGTGGAGATGATCCACTACCCGCTCAGCTGAGCCCGGGCGCCGCGCCGCTCAGCGGTGGCAGTGCGCGCTCGCGGACGGCGGCACGTCCAATGCCGGGTTGCGGCCGAAGAACCCCACCGGCTCGCTCACAGCCGCCTTCCGGCACATCTTCGAGGCGACGAACACCCGCGCCGACGAGGCGGACGGGCACGGCCGCGGCCTGGCCGGCGACCACGTTCTGGCAGCAGGCGCTGAACTCCCCCGGGAAAGCCGAGCTGCACGCGGGCTTCGTGAACCGCCGGCGGGAGGAGATGCGCGCCCGCCTGGCGGAGGCGGCCGACGGCGAGATCGGTGAGCTGCCGAGCGTCGACGCCGTCGTGGACGAGCTGCTCTCGATGCTCATGGGCCTGCAGATCCTCGGGGTTCTCTCGCCGCGGGAGGCCACCCCGCGGCGGCAGCTCGGTCAGCTCGACGAGTTCTTCGTCCGCCTGCGCGCCTGACGTCCGTTCAGGCCGGGATGCCGGCGGCGATGCCGTCGAGGAGGAAGCCGAGGCCGGTCCGGAAGGTCTGGCCGGCGTCCAGGTGGGCGGCGTCGCGGACGACCGTGGCCAGCGCGGGGTACCGGCCGGTCGCGAAGGTCCGCTCCAGATAGGGCCCGAAGGCGCGCTGCCACTGCCGCTGGTCCATCCCGGAGGCTCGCTCGGCGCGCCGCTCGGCGATCTCGCGGCGGACCGTGCCGATCACGAACGAGTCGACCGCGCTGACCACCGGCATGACGACGTCCACGTCGAGGTCGCGCAAAGCCGACAGCACCGCTTCGCCCCTGGCCAGCGCGTTCGGCCCGAGCTGGGGCCGCCCGCCGATCAGGTCGGCGAGCCATTCGTGCCGGTGCGCGGCGCGCCGGGTCAGTTCGGCGACGGACGTCAGCACCTCCCGCCAGCCGTCGCCGGCCGGCCGGATCTCGGCGTACACCGCGTCGACCATCAGGTCGAGCAGCTCCTCCTTGGTCGCGAGGTAGCCGTACAGGCGCATCGGCCCGACGTCCAGCGCCGCGGCGACCTTCCGCAGCGACACCGCTTCCAGGCCGTTCGCGTCGGCCAGCCGGATCGCCGTCCGGACGATCCCCTCCCGGCTCAGCGGGGCCGGGACCGGTCGTTCCGGCGGCTCCGGCCGTTCCCACACCAGCATGCGGGTGACAGTACATCGCATCCTTCGATACAGTGTATTGAGAAATACACTGTATCGAAGGGGGAGCCATGACGATCGCCATCATCGGCGCCGGGATGGGCGGCCTGGCCCTCGCCCGGGTGCTGCACGTGAAGGGCATCGACGCCGTCGTGTACGAGCGGGAAGCTTCGCGCGACGCGCGCGGCCAGGGCGGCATGCTCGACATCCACTCCGGGCAACGCGCGCTGCGCGAAGCCGGCTTGATCGAGCAGTTCCACGCGATCGCCCGTCCCGAAGGCCAGGACATGCGGCTCCTCGAGCCGGACGGCACCCTGCTGCTCCAAGAGGACACCCCGGACGACGCCCCGTCCGTGCGACCCGAGGTCGACCGCGCCGATCTGCGCGACCTGCTGCTGGATTCGCTCCCCGCGGACACGGTGCGCTGGGGGCACGCGTTCGAATCCGCCGGTGACGGCGTGGTCCGCTTCACCGGTGGCCGCAGTGCGCCGTACGACCTCCTGGTCGGCGCGGACGGCGCGCAGTCCCGGGTCCGCGCGCTGCTCACCGACGCCCGCCCGGCGCACCTCGGCCAGAACGCCGTCGAACTCGGCATTCCCGACGTCGACCGCACCCACCCCGACCTCGCAGCGATGCTGGGGCGCGGCAACTTCTGGGTGTTCGGCAACGGGAAGTCCCTGGCGGCGCAGCGCAACGGCGACGGCCGCGTCCGCATCGGCGTCAACTTCTACAACACCGGCGAGGACTGGTTCGCCACCAGCGGGATCCCGTTCGACGACCCGGCGGCCGCCCGGGCCCGGCTGATCGACCTGCTCCCCGGCTGGGACCCGCGGTTCACCGCGCTGATCGCCGCCTGCGACGACACGGTCGCGCCCCGGTCGATCACCGCGCTCCCGGCCGGCCTGACCTGGCCGTCGGCCCCGGACGTCACGCTGGTGGGCGACGCCGCGCACCTGATGCCCCCGGTCGGGGAGGGCGCGAACATGGCGCTGCTCGACGGCGCCCTGCTCGGTCTCGCGGTGGCCGCGCACCCGGGCGATTTCCCCGCCGCCATCGCGGAATACGAAGGCGAAATGTTCGAACGCACCGGCGCGGCCGCCCGGATGTCGGCGAAGATGCAGGAACTGCTGATGTCACCGGACGCCGCCCGGAGACTGCTCGCGTTCTTCCAGCCGGACTGAAGGTTCTTACCTTGCCGTGACGGAATTCCCGGTGCTGCTGGTAAACCCGGAAGGACCGCCTACGTTCGGCGTAGGCCGGTTCCGGCACCGGCCTCGAACTGTCCGGCTGTGGAAGGGAAACAGATGACCAGCGGCAACGTCGTGCGGCTCGACACGAACGGCCAGGACGTGCACGAAGAGGGACGGCTCCTGCGTTCCGAAGGCCCGGCCCGGCTGGTGGAGCTGCCCGGCGGCGTCCCGGCGTGGGCGGTCGCGGACGCGGCCACCCTGCGCGAGCTCCTCACCGACCCCCGCGTGTCGAAGGACCCCCGCGCGCACTGGACCGCGTGGCGCGAAGGGCGGATCGGCGAAGACTGGCCCCTGCTGATCTGGGTGTCGGTGCGGAACATGTTCACCACCTACGGCGCCGACCACCGGCGGCTGCGGACCCTGGTGTCCAAGGCCTTCACCCCGCGCCAGGTGGCGGCCATGCGGCCGGTCGTCGAGCAGATCACCGCCGAGCTGCTCGACCGGCTCGAGCGCGCGGGCGGCGGTCCGGTCGACCTGCGCGAGGAGTTCGCCTACCCGCTCCCGGTCGAGGTGATCTGCCGGCTCTTCGGCGTGCCGGCCGACCGCCGGTCCGCGCTGCGCTCGGTCGTGGACACCGTCTTCGACACCACGGTCACCGGCGCCCGGGCGCAGGAGAACGCGCTCGAGCTGTACGAGATCATGCGCGGCCTGGTCGCCGACAAGACCGCGAACCCCGGGAACGACCTCACCAGCGCCCTGCTCACCGCGCGGGCCGAAGACGCTTCGCGCCTCGACGCCGACGAGCTGGTCGACACCCTCATCCTCATGCTCACGGCGGGCCACGAAACCACCGTCAACCTGCTCGACCACGCCGTCACCGCCCTGCTGACCCATCCGGACCAGCTCGCCGGCGTCCTGCGCGGGGACCACACCTGGGCCGCGGTCATCGAGGAAACCCTGCGCTGGCAAGCTCCTGTGCCGTACCTGCCGTTGCGGTACGCGGTCGAGGACATCGCCCTGGACGACGGCACGATCATCGGCGAGGGGGAAGCGATCCTCGCGGCCTACGCGGCGGCGGGCCGCGATCCGGCCGAGCACGGCGACACAGCCGATGAGTTCGACCTGTCCCGCGAAGACAAGCAGCACCTGGCCTTCGGGCACGGCGTGCACTTCTGCCTGGGCGCCCCGCTGGCCCGCCTCGAAGCCGCCATCGCGCTGCCCGCGCTGTTCGCCCGGTTCCCCGGGCTCCGGCTGGCCGTGGACCCGGCGGAGCTGGCCACCGTCCCGTCGTTCCTGTCCAACGGCCACGTCGCCATCCCGGCCCTGCTCGGCGCGGGGGCAGAACCGGTGACGTGACGGGAGGCCCGCGCTCGTGCCGATCAGGCGGAACAGGCGGATCCGTGTACGGTTGGCACGCGGCGGTTTTGTCCGAAGGCCGTCGCACCGCGACCCGCGGCCCGCCCGGGCCGGCGGGAACACGAACGGTCCGGCCACGATTTCGTCGTTGAGGAGGCTCCCGTGGTTCCGTCGCCGCGGCATCCCCCGGTACCCGAGCCGTCCGGCTCCCTCGAGGTGAGCAAGACCACCGAAGCGACTGTCGTCACGGCGGCGGGAGACCTCGACCTCATCGTCACCGACGACCTCGAGGCGCTGCTGGAGCGGGAAATCCGGCGGCAGCCGGCGGCCCTGGTGTTCGACGCCTCGGCCGTGACGTTCTGCGCGGCACGCGTGCTGACGATCCTGGTGGACGCCACCGCCGACGCGGTCCTGCACCGGGTGCCGTTCGCGGTCGCCGGCCGGACCCGGCCGCTGCTGCGGCCGATCGCCGTGCTCGGGCTGGACCGGGTCCTGCCGGTGCACCGGGACACCCGCGAGGCGCTGGCCTGGCTGGCCGCGCTTCCGCTGCTGACCGAACGCTAGGCCCGCGGTCAGGCCGCGTCGGGCTCCTCGCAGTCAAGGCGTCCCCACACGAGCTTGCCTTCGTCGTGGCGGCTCACGCCCCAGGTGACGCACAGCCGGTCGACGAGCTGCAGGCCGAGGCCGCCGTCGCGGCCGGGCGAGCGCAGCCGAGGTTCACCCGTTCCGGTGTCGGCGACGGCCACGGTGACCTCGCACGGCTCGGGCTCGTGGTGGATCCGCAGCTGGCGCGGCCCGCCGGCGTGCACGTAGGCGTTCTCGAGCAGCTCGCCGACGACCATCAGCGCGTCGACCAGGTGGGTTTCACTGAGCGTGGCCAAGATGGCCTTGGCCCAGCGCCGGGCGGCCCGCAGGCGGGTGCGATCGGCTCCGGTCACGTCGAACACCCGCCAGCCCGCTTCGTCGGCTCCGGTCCAGGTCACTTGCACCGTGGGTATCTCCTTTTCGACGGCGTTCCGCAGCCGGGAACGCCGTTCGTCCGCTAAGCGGTTTACCCGAGATCGCGAAAATTACCCATGTTCCCCGTCGCCGTCCGTGAGGCCGGGGTTTCCGTGCGCTTCGGCCGGGTACGCGGCTGAGGGAAAGCTTTTCGACGACGGACGGAGTGCCCGGTGGCCATCGCGACGGTGAACCCGGCGACGGGAGAGCGGGTCCGGGAGTTCGACCCGCTCACCGCGGACGGGATCGAGGACAAGGTGCGACGCGCCGCGGAAGCGTTTTCGAGCTACCGCAAGACGTCGTTCGCCGAACGCGCCGGGCTGCTGCGCCGCGCCGCGGACATCCTGGAGGACGAGGCCGACGAGCTGGGCCGCCTCGCGACGCTCGAGATGGGCAAGACCCACGCCGCCGCGATCGCCGAGGTGAAGAAGTCCGCCGCCGGGTGCCGGTGGTACGCCGACCGCGGCGCGGACATGCTCGCCGACGAGCCGTGGCCGGTGCAGGGCGCGCGCGTCTTCACCCGCTACGAGCCCCTGGGGCCGGTGCTGGCCGTGATGCCGTGGAACTTCCCGTACTGGCAGGTGTTCCGGTTCGCCGCGCCGGCGTTGATGGCCGGGAACGTCGGGCTGCTGAAGCACGCGTCCAACGTGCCGCAGGTCGCCCTGGCGATCGAAGACGTCCTGCGCCGCGCCGGCTTTCCCGAAGGCGTGTTCCAGACCCTGCTCGTGCCGTCGTCGGCGATCGAGGACCTGATCGGCGACGAGCGGATCCGCGCGGTGACGCTGACCGGCAGCGAACCGGCCGGGCGCGAGGTCGGCGCGGCCGCGGGGCGGAACATCAAGACGAGCGTGCTGGAGCTCGGCGGCAGCGACGCGTTCGTCGTCATGCCCTCGGCCGACCTCGGCAAGGCCGTCGAAGCCGGCGTGAGCTCCCGGACGCTCAACAACGGGCAGTCCTGCATCAACGCGAAGCGGTTCATCGTCCACGCCGACGTCGCCGAGGAGTTCACCCGCCGGCTCACCGAACGGATGGCGGCACTGACCGTCGGGGACCCGATGAAGGACGACACCGACCTCGGCCCGCTCTCCTCGGCCGACGCCGTCGAGACGCTGCACAAGCAGGTGACCGCCACGGTCGAAGCCGGCGCCCGGCTCCGGACCGGCGGCCGGCCCCTGGACGGACCCGGCAGCTACTACCCGCCGACCGTGCTGACCGACATCCCCGACGGCTCGCCCGGCCACCACGAGGAGTTCTTCGGGCCGGTGGCGCTGGTGTGGCGGGCCGCGGACGTCGACGACGCGATCCGGATCGCCAACGACTCCCCGTTCGGGCTCGGCGGCAGCGCGTGGACCACCGACCCGGCCGAGCAGGAACGGTTCGTGACCGAGGTCGAGACCGGGATGATGTACGTCAACGAGTTCACCCAGTCCACGCCGGAAGTGCCCTTCGGTGGCACGAAGAACTCCGGCTACGGGCGCGAGCTCGCGACCTTCGGCCAGCGCGGCTTCGTCAACGCCAAGACGGTCTGGATCTCCTGACCCGGCGGCCGGTCAGGCCTCGCGCCGGAAGGCGAGCAGGGCGATGTCGTCGTGGGCGTCGCGGCCGAACTGGTCGAGCAGCTGGTCGCACAGGGCCTCGAGGTCGTCGTCGTGCGCGACCGCCCCGGCCAGGGCGGCCATCCCGGCGTCGAGGTCCGTGCCGGACCGTTCGATGAGCCCGTCGGTGATCAGGAGCACGAGGGTGCCGATCGGGAGCTCGAGCTTCGTCACCGCGGGGCGCGGGAGCCCGACGCCGAGCAACGGCCCGCGGATCTCGAGGAAGCGCGTTCCGTCCGCGTCGGCCAGCAGCGGCGGGATGTGGCCGGCGCAGGCGACTTCCGTCGTGCCGGTCGCGGGGTCCACGAGCATGAGGCACGCCGTCGTCAGGCCTTCGGGGTGGAACCGGCTCACCAGCGCGTCGAGGCGGTCGAGGATGTCCACCAGGCCGTGGCCTTCGACGGCGTAGGCGCGCAACGCGTGCCGCACTTCGCCCATCACCAGCGCGGCCTGCAGCGAGTGGCCCGAGACGTCGCCCACCGCGATCAGCAGGCGCCCGTCGAGTTCGGTCACTTCGTAGAAGTCGCCACCGATCTCGGCGTGGCGGGACGCCGGGAGGTAGCGCGCCGCCATCGGCAGCTCCCGGCGGCCCGGGAGCCGGTGCGGCAGGAAGCTCCGCTGCAGCGCGACGGCCAGGTCGTGCTCCCGCGACAGGGTGCGCAGGACATCGGCGGCCAGGGCGCTCACCTGGCCCAGCTGGATCAGGACGTCCCGGTCCTGGTCGGTGGCCGCGACGTCGTCGTCGACCGCGACGCACACGACGTCGGCGCCGGGCTTCGCCCGGGCCAGCACGATCGTGGAGCTGCGCCCGGGGCGCCACGTGAGCTCGTGGCCGCCGCTGACGGTGGTGCGCAGGTGGGGCTGCAGCAGCGACGCGGTCAGGTCGTCGAGCACGGCCGGCTCGGTGCCGGTGGACCGCCGGTGGTCTTCGGCGGCGCTCGCGGTGCGCACCGCGCCCTGCGACGTCGTCGCCAGCGCGGTCGCCGGCGCCTCGAAGATCGACGCCGCGCCCGCGGCGACGGCGGCGAGGAAGCCGTCGAACGTCGTCGCGGAGTTGATGGCGAGCGTGGCTTCGGTGAGTTTCGTGAGCCGGTGGGCCAGCCGCTCGGCCACGGCGCGGGCGCGGTGGTAGCGCAGCGCCGATTCGACCACCGCGACCAGCTCGGCCGGGTCCACCGGCTCGACGAGGTAACCGTCGGCGCCGCGGTTGAGCCCGTGGGTCCGGTCGTCCAGCTCGACCGCGGTGGCGGACATGTGGATCACCGGGATGGCGGCGGTCGCCGGGTCCGCCTTGATCCGTTCGCAGACCTCGATCCCGCTGATGTCGGGGAGGTTGACGTCGAGCAGGACGAGATCCGGCCGGTGTTCGGCGACCGCCTCGAGCCCGGCACCGCCGGTGCCCGTCTCGATGACGCGGTAGCCGTTGCGGCGCAGCCAGCTGCCGGCCAGGTAGCGGCTGGCTTCCATGTCGTCGACGATCAGGATGGTGGCGGCCGGGTTCGGCATTTCACGTCCTCCGCACTACAGCGAACGCTTCTCCGACAGCGAGCCTGACGGTTTCGGCGGATATCTGCGACTTGAGCAGCAGGGCCGCGCGCAGCCCGGCCGCGGTGAGGTCCAGTCCGCCGGGCACGGCGGAGGTGAGCACGACGACGGGCAGGTCGCACAGCTCCGGCTTCGCGCGGAGCACGGCGAGGACCTCCCGGCCGTTCATGCCGGCCATGGCCAGGTCGAGGAAGACCACGTCGGGGCGGAACCCGGCCAGCGTCTCCAGCCCCTCCCGGCCGTCGCCGGCCACCCGGACCTCGGGGGAGAGGCCGGCGATCCGGCGGGTGAACTCGTCGCGGAACACCGGGTCGTCGTCGACGACGAGCACGCTGCCGAGCGTGGTGATGTCGTCGCCGCGGGGCCGGGCGGGCAGCCGCAGCTCCGCCGTGGTGCCCCGGTCGAGCTCGCTGGTCAGGTGGAGTTCGCCGCCGAGGATTTCGGCCAGCTTCCGCGCGTAGGACAGTCCCAGCCCCGTGCCCGACGTCTTCGCCTGCAGCTTGTTCCGGACCTGGTGGAACTCTTCGAAGACGCGGTCGAGCTGCTCGGCCGGGATGCCGATGCCCGTGTCGGTGACGGTGAAGCGGACCTGCTCGTCGCCGGCGGCGGTGACGGCCACTTCCACCGAACCGCGCTCGGTGAACTTGATGGCGTTGGAGAGCAGGTTGCGCAGGATGCGCACCAGCATGGTCTCGTCGGTGACGAGCGTGTCGACCTCGGTGTCGTCGATGCGGAGCTCGACCCCGGCCGGCACGGTCGAGCGCAGCACGCCGTGCAGGTGGAGGAGCACGGCGCGGACGTCGACGGGCGTCGGCTGCGGGAGCAGCCGCCCGGATTCGGCCTTCGCGGTGTCGAGCAGCTCGTTGACCAGGGCGAGCAGGGTTTCCCCGGAGTCGTTGATCAGCCGGACCTGGCGTCGCTGGTCGTCCGAAAGCGGTTCGGACCCCTCGGCGCCGAGCATGCGCGCGAGACCGACGATCGAGTTCACCGGCGAGCGGAGCTCGTGGCTGATGTTCGACCAGAAGCGGGTCTTGGCTTCGTTGACGGCGGCCAGCTGCGTCGACTTCTCGTTGATCTCCGCGTAGAGCGCCACCACGCCGCGGTTGGTCTCTTCGAGCTCTTCGGACAGTTCCTTGTACAGCGCGACGACGCCCTGGTTGGTCTCTTCGAGCTCTTCGTTGAGCCGCTGCAGCTCCCGCCGCTTGGCTTCGAGGTCGTCGAGCGCGGTGAGCAGTTCCTCGTTCTGGGCGCGCAGTTCGTCGAGCGGGCCGGCGGCTCTGCCCGCGGCGAGCCGTTCCCGCAGGGCTTCGAGAGAGACGATCATGGGCGCTGCAGCTGCCGTCGAGCCCTTCGTCATGGTCATGGTGCAGTGGCCGGATTCGTGGGTGGTGGTGACCTCGTCCATCAGCCGGGCCATGGTGTCACGGCTCACGTCGAGGACGTCGGCGGCGGGCGGACCCTGCCAGGTGATCTCGATCGACAGGCGGGGGGCCGATGTCGAGGTCAGCGCGAAGCTGACCGTCGCCTCGGTGCCGCTGCGCACCAGGTCGCGGCCGATGTCGCTGAGCGCGGTGGCCACGCGGACCTGGTCCTGCGGGTCGAGGCCGATCGCCTTGGCCGCTTCCCGGCCGAACTGGCGCATCGCGAACACGCCGGATTCGGCGGCCAGCGTCATCCGCAGCAGCTCGTTCGCCCGGCGCCGGGGCGTCATGGCCGCGGCTTGCCGACGAGGACGCTCGCGTCGTCGTTGCGGACGCCGGCGTCGCGTAAAAGGGCGGTGGCGATCACGAGCGGGGTGCTGTCGAACAGGGCGGTCCACTGGCCGGGGCGCCACTTCTCGGTGAGCCCGTCGCTGTGCAGCACGACCGCGGCGCCGGGAGGCAGCTCGTGGTCGAAGGCGCGGATCGTCCGGGCCTGGTAGCCCGCGATCCCGGGCACCGAGATCATGCCCTGCTTCCGGTCGCCGAGGATGACGGAGGCGGCGATGTTGCCCAGGCCGGCGAAGCGGACTCGCCCTTCGGCCGGTGCCAGGTCGGCGACCGCGACGGCACCGCCCCGGCTGCTCCGCAGGGCCGCGTGGATCGCGGTGAGCACCTGTTCCGGCGGTTCTCCGGCCGGCCGCTCGCAGAAGACCCGGACGGCTTCCTGCGCCGCGCTGGCCGCCAGCGGGCCGTGCCCGGAGCCGTCGCACATCATCAGCCGCAGGCGGCCGTTCGCCCGCATCACGGCGTAGGCGTCGCCGCAGACTTCCTCACCGGTGATCGGCCGGGTCATCCCGGCCGCGTCGGCATCGGCCAGGTCCGCCCCGGCCGGCTGGAACCGGGCGGTGACGACCGTGCCGCGGCCCGGCTCGGAGTACACCGTCACCGCGTCGGAGAGCCGGTGCACCGCGCCGAGGCCGAGCCCGAGGGTGCCCGCGGTGGAGTAGCCGTCCTCGATCGCCGCGGCCGGATCGGCGATGCCGGGGCCGCGGTCGGCGGCGACGACCTCCACCGCGGCGTCGGTCGTCGCGCGGACCGACCGGACCAGGAGCGTGCCCTGCCGCGCGTGGCGGTCCAGGTTCGTGGCCAGCTCCGTGACGACGATGCCGAGCTCGGCGGCCCGCTTTTCGGTGAACCCCAGCCGGTCGGCCAGTCCGGTGGCGATCCGGCGCGCCCGGCCGGCGGCGGTGGGATCGTCGACGGGCACCCAGGCGACGTCCTCGGTCACCGGCAGGCAGTCCGGGACGGTCATCGGGACCACTTGACCACGGTCACTTCGGTACCCCGGCCCACCTCGGTGTCCAGGGTGAACTCGTCCACGAGCCGGCGGGCCCCGCTCAGGCCGAGCCCGAGGCCCTTGCCGCTGCTCCAGCCGTCGGCCAGCGCGAGGTCGGTGTCGGGGATGCCGGGGCCGTCGTCGTGGAAGACGGCCTTGACGCCGGTGCGGCGGCCGTCGCTGACGACCTCGATCCGGGCGAGGCCGCCCAGGCCGTAGACGAGGGTGTTGCGGGCGAGCTCGCTGGTCGCCGTGACCAGCTTGGTCTGGTCGACGAGCGAGAGCTTGATCTGCTGGGCGAGGGAGCGGACCGACTGGCGGACCCGGACCACGTCGGAGTCCGTGACGATGGGAATCTCCGCCACCACGCCGGCGGGAGTCATCTCCGGGCCGCCCGGAGCCCCCGCAGGATCTCCATGCCCTTGTCCAGGTTCAGCGCCGTGCGGACGTCACCGAGGGTCAGGCCGAGCTCGACCAGCGTGATCGCGACGGCCGGGCGCATGCCGACCACCACGGTGTCGGCGTCGAACAGCCGCGACAGCGACGCGATCGTCGCGAACATCCGGCCGATGAAGGAGTCGACGATCTCCACCGCGGAGATGTCGATCACCACCCCGGACGCGCCGGTCGAGCTGATCTTGTCCGCGAGGTCTTCCTGCAGCGTGAGGACGCTCTGGTCCTCCAGGTCGACCTGGATCGAGACCAGCAGGACGTCGCCGATCTTGAGAATCGGGATCCGCTCCATCAGGGGCGCCTCGTCCCGCCCTGCACGAGTTCCACGCCCTCGAAGCGGAGGGCGTGGCGCAGGGCGTCGGCGAGGGTCGCCTTGGTGGGGATGTCACCGAACTCGATCCCGAGCGCGACGATCGTCTGGGCGATCTGGGGACGGATGCCCGAGATGGTGCACTCGGCGCCCATCAGCCGCGCCGCGACGACGGTCTTGAGCAGGTGCTGCGCGACCTGGGTGTCGACGGCGAGGACGCCGGTGATGTCGATGATCGCGTGCTGGGAGCTCGTCTCGACCAGGCTCTCGAGCAGCTTCTCCATCACGACCTGGGTGCGCGCCGAGTCCAGGGTGCCGACCAGGGGCACGGCGAGGACGCCTTCCCACAGCTTCACGACCGGGGTGGTCAGCTCGAGCAGCTGCTCGGACTGCTCCCGGATGATCTCCTCGCGCGCGGCCGCGTACGTCTCGAACGTCCAGAGGCCGAGCCCGTCGAGCAGCCCGGAGAAGGCCATCAGCCGGCGGAACACCGCCGGGTCCTCGCTGCCTTCGGTGAGTTCGAAGACGGCCTGCTTCAGCGCGAAGACGCTGGACGCGGTTTCGGCGGGGCTGAACCCCTGGCGCGCCCGGTTCCGGGACAGATCGGCCAGGAACGCCCGGAGCTCGCGGTGCTGGTCATCGTCGAGGCCGGCGGCGGACTCGTCCGCGACCGGGAGCAGCGTGGTGAACAGCTCGCCCAGGTCGCGCTGCAGTTCCGTGGTCGTCAAGCGCCCGCGCAGGCCGGCGCCGGCCAGCTCCGCCCAGCGCGTGATCAGGCTGTCGCTGTGCTCGCGCAGCCAATCCGACAGCTGCCCCTGACCCGCCGTCATCCAGAGCCTCCTCGCCTTCGCGGTTCGTCCGCGAACCTTAGCCTGGGGGCCCGCCGGTACCGGGTTCCCGGTCCGCGCCGGTCCAATCCCCTGCGCGGCCGGGTGACCCGGCCCGTACGCTGGACGGGTCGGCGGCCGCGCCGCGGAAAGGGGTCGAAGCAGTGGACGAGGGCGACCCGTTCGTCCTGCGCATCTCCCACCGGCGGGCCGGCGTGGCCCACGTGGTCGAGGTCGCCGGGGAGATCGATGCGGGCACGGCTCCCGAGCTCCGCCGTGAGCTCGCCTCGGAGGCCGTGGACACGACGGTGGCCGAGCTGGTCGTCGTCGACCTGAGCGAGGTCCGGTTCATCGACTCCGCGGGGTTGACCATCCTCGCCGGGCTCCAGCGCCGCAGCCGCGAACGCGGCGTGACCGTCAAGGTCGTCACCCGCCAGTACGCCGTCAAGCGCGCGCTGAACATCACCGGCCTGGACGAGCTCATCCCCGTCGTCGCCGACCTGGCCGAAGCCCTGCCGGGCGAATGACCGCTCAGCCCGCCGACGGCGACCCCGAACTGTTCGACCTCCGCGGAACGGGCTCCGCCGACCTGGCCGCGGTCCGCCGCTGGGCGGCCCGCCGGCTGGGCGACCTGGGCGAACCGCACCGCGAAGACGTCCTGCTGGTGCTGAACGAGCTGGTCCAGAACGCGTACGAGCACGCGGGCGGCGCGCGCCGGCTCCGGCTGACCCGCCGCGCGGACCCGTGCGAGGTGACGATCGCGGTGGAGGACGACTCGCTGGTCCCGCCGCGGCTCAGGGCGCACGCCGGAACCGGCTTCGGCGGCCGCGGGCTGTACCTGGTCGACAGCTTGTCGACGGCGTGGGGCTCGCGGGACGAGCTGCCGCGGGAAGGCAAGACGGTGTGGGCCGAGGTTTCCTGCGCACTGGCGCACCAGGAACCCTGCCGCTGACCCCGGCGCGTCAGATCCGGCGGAACCGGGCCTCCAGCAAGACGAACACGCCGAAGAGCGCGATGCCCGCGGCCAGGGTCAGCAGCAAGGCCTGTCCGTAGGGCTGCACGGCGAGCGTCTTGAGCGCCGGGTCCAGGCCCGAAGCCTTCGCGGGGTCGTAGCGGGCGGCGGCCAGGATGAACATCGCCCCGACGGTTCCGTACGCCACCGCCACCGCGCACCAGCCGACCTGGCCGAGCCGCTCGATGGCGCGTCGCAGCCCGTGGGACGCGCCTTCGAAGTCGAGTTCCTGCACGAACTTCTTCCGGATCCCGCGGTAGGCGAGGAACGCCGCGACGAGGATCACGATCGCGCCGGCCGTCGTCACCGCCGCGGCTCCCCACGGCTCGCCCAGCGCGGCGGCGACCACGGACCCCGACTTGCCGGAGCCGCCCGTCGCCGTCTTGCCCGCGCTGTAGGCGACCAGGCCGTACAGGGCGACTTCGATCCCGCTGGCGGTCCGCCGCACCCAGCGCCCGCGCGGGGAAAGGTGCCGGTGGCCGGTGATCGCCTCGGACAGCTGCCACAGCGCCAGCACGCCGGTTCCGGCCGCCACCAGCCAAAGCAGCCACGCCCCGCCCCCAGTGGCGACGACCTGAAGCGCCCCGGCCTTGTCGGCCTTTTCGTTGTCGCCGAGCGCGACCTGGGTGGCCAGCCACGCGACGATCAGGTGGACCACCGCGTAGCAGGTGAGCCCGATCCGGGCAATCAGGGTGAATCCTCGTAAGCCGGGCACCGCTGGATCCTTGCCCACGGCGGCCGGTTTGACCAGACCCGGTTTTCCGGTCAGCGCAGCCGGCGCAACGCCGCGTCGACGCAGTCCTCCGGGCTGCTGTCGAAAGCGATGCCCGCGGCGGGCGCGTGCTGGCGGACCAGGTTGACCACCTGCTCGAAGAGTTCGAGCAGCGGCTCGTGGGTGCGGAGGCCGCCGCCGATCACCACGCAGGCGTAAGCGGTGCGGGTCAACGCTTCGGCGACGGCTTGCCCGGGACGCTCGTCGAGGGCCACCAGGCAGTAGTCGGCCGCGATGCCGTGCTCGTCGAACCGGGCCCGGCCGCGGGCGATCGCGGCCTGGACCGGTGCGGGGTCCCAGCCGTCGAGCTTGGCGGGGTCGAGCCCGATGACCAGCACTCGTGTCATCGCCGGGACGATACGCCGGAGCGGTTGCCGTCCGGCCCGCCGGTCGGCGACCATGGTGACGTGCCCGACGAGCCGGCACCCGGCCCGCGGGGCGTCCCGCCGCTGGCCGGGGAGGACCACACCTGCGCCGAGTGCGGGATCGCCTACCCCACACTCACGATCGAAACCGCCCGCGCGATCATCGGGTCACTGCCCGCCGCGGTGGGTGCCGTGGTCGAGCACGCGTCGCCGTTGGCCCTCCGGCGCCGGCCGGCACCGGCGGGCTGGTCGGCGCAGGAGTACCTGTTCCACCTGCGCGATGTGTGCGTCACGTACACGATCCGGCTGCACCGCGCCCGCACCGAGGACCGGCCCGTGCTCGAGCCGATGCTCAACGACCTGCGCGCGCGCCGGTTTCGCTACAACGACCGCTCCCTCGACGGCCTGCGCGAGGAACTCGAGGCGTGCACGGCCGGCCTCACCGACGAGATCGGGCGGCTGACCCCGCCGGGTTGTGAGCGCACGGTGACCCGGCTCGCGGGGGAGCACCGGACGGCTCGATGGCTGGTTCGCCAGGCGGCTCACGAGGTCACGCACCACCTCGAGGACATCCGGCGTTGTCTGGCCGAGGTGGTCCCTTAGCCGGGAAACGTCAGCACGTTCCGCTCGGCTTGCTCCGGGCCGGCGCGAATTCCAACCGCAGCGAGTCCGAGCGCGGAAGCACGAACGACACGCCGCTCGACACCTGCCAGTTCGCGGGCACGAACACGTACTGCCCGCCCGACTGCAGCAGCAGCTTGAGTCCCGAGTACCGGTACTTGTACGCGGCGTCCGCCTGTCCGCACACGACTTGGCGCACGCCGGGGGCCTCGAGGTTGAGGCTCCGCGCGCTGTAGAGGGTCACCGCCGGCATCGTGGGAATCCGGGACGCGGTGGCGAACGCCTCGGTGACCCCGACCTCGCCCGAGTAGTCGGACACCGCCCAGAAGAGCCCGAACGCCACGAGGACGTACGTGACGATCCACTCCGCGACCAGGAACGCCGGGACGTGCCGGCCGGGAACCAGCCGGCGCCAGCCGACCACCGTGAGCACCACGCCGGCCGCGAACGCGAGCCCCGGCAGCCCGGGGTGGTCGTCGAGCAGCGCCGGCTCGAGCACGACGGGCACGGTCGTGCCGACCAGCGCCAGGCCCGTGACCGTCGCGACCGGGGTGCCGATGCGCAGCACGGCCGCCCACATCCGTTGCGGCAGCAGGAAACGCGCGAGCCGGGTCAGGCCGAACAGCGCGAGCCCGGTGACCGCCGCGGCGCCGATCGGCAGGTGCAACCCGACGGCGCCGCGGGCCAGGATCTCTTCCGTGGTCTGGCCGAGCACGGTGTAGTGCACCCGGAAATAGCCGAAGAACGTTTGCGTGTACAGGAGTCCGAAGAAGTACAGCAACGCGGTGAACAGCGCCAGGTTCGCCGCCGCGGACGCGATGATCTTCAGCGCCTGCGACGGCCCGGAGCCGGCCTTCTCGGCGGCCCCGGGGCCGGGCGGCCGCAGGCCGGTGCGGGTCACGCCGCGGCGCGGGAGAGCACTTCGATCGGGCACGCTGGTTCTTCCTACGGCGTGGGCGTGGTGGACGAGTTCTCCTCCTCCGGGGGCGGCTCTTCGGTCTTCGGGCACGAGCCGGTCTTGATCGAGACGACCCCGCCGCGGGCGACTTCCCCGGGCGGGGTGATCGCCTTGGCGCAGGCCGTTGCGCTTCCCTTCACCACGACCGTGACCCCGCACCGCGGCCGCGCGCAGCCCAGGCCCTCGGTCCTCCCGTCCAGGTCGCGCAGCACCGATTCCCGGACTTCGCCGGCCGGCCGGTCACCGGCCCCGAGCTGGGTGCTGTCGTACTCGATCGGACTGCCCGGCGTCCCGGGCGGGTCCGGTGGCCGGGCAGCGGAACTCTCCGGCTCCCCGGGAGCCGGGAGTGGTGCCGAAGCCGTTTCCCCCGGCGCGTCCGGTGCGTCGCCGGGAGCGGATGTCCCGTCGCACCCCGCCACGAGGACGACGAGCAACGCCGCCGCGCTCCACAGTGTTTTCATTCGAGCCCCCTCATCGACTTCCTTGGGTACCGGAGGCGGGAAGCCGGCCGAAAATACCGGCGCCCCGGGATTTTCCCGGCGCCGTGGCGAAATCCGGCCACTGGCCGGGACCGGACACCGTCGTCGCCGTGGCAGATCCACTCTCCGTAGCGGGGTTGCGACATCCGGCGTAATTCCCGCCGGATCGGTCACATCGGGCCGGGAGTCGTCGATGTGCCCGGCGGGGATCCCCACCGCGTGCGTGGGGACGGAACACATCTGGGGGGATGACTCGTGCTGCTGTCTACGCGATCGCGCGGCCGGATCGCCTTGGCCACCGCGCTCACCACCGTCTTCGCGCTGCTCGTGCCGGGCGTCGCGCACGCGGCGCCACCGTCCAACGACGACTTCGACCAAGCGGCGGCCGTCACCGCCCTGCCGTTCGCCGCGCAGCTGGACACCGGTGAGGCCACCCAGGCGCCCGACGACCCGTACTGGTGCCAGCCCTACGACGTCCGGGGCACCACCTGGTTCACCTACACCGCCACCGCGGACGGGTACCTGCGCGCCACCACCGCGGGCAGTGATCCGTCGATGATCCTGGCGGTCCACACGGGCACCCGCGGCGCCCTGCGTGGCGTCGCCTGCGACAGCGGGACACCCGCGACCACGACGTTCCGGGCGACCGCCGGCACGACGTACTCCTTCATGATCTCCGGCTACGACGCTCCGGGCGGCGCGCTGTCGTTCGCGCTGGACTCCGTCGCGCGCGCCGCCAACGACGACTTCGCCGCCGCGCAGCCCGTGCCCGCGCTGCCGTTCTCCGCGCAGCCGGACTTCTCGGTCGCCTCCTACGAGGCCGACGACCCCGAGGCGAGCTGCCAGTACGAAGGCAACCTCGTGCCGTCGGTTTGGTACGCCTACACGAACTCCGGGCCCGCGAAGTCGGTCACCGCGCGCACCGCCGGGTACGGCGGGGGCGTCTCGGTGTACACCGGCGCGAGCCTGCCGGAGCTGAAGCAGGTCGCCTGTGTGTCGGACAACTACGGACGGCAGACCGCGTTCCGGGCCGCCACCGGCACGACCTACTACGTCCGCGTCACCGGGCCGAGCGACGGCCGCGAGCCCGTCACGCTGACCCTCGACGACGCGCCGGCGCTGGACCCGTCGATCTACCAATCGCCGTCGTACCCGACCGTCTACGACACCGTCGGGTTCTCCGCCGAGTCCTGGAACGACATCGACAAGCCGATGACCGTGGCCTGGGACTTCGGGGACGGCGCCACGGCCCCGGCCACCACCGAGTCCGTTTCGCACCGCTACGCCAAGGACGGCACCTACACCGCCACCCTGCACGCGACGTCACCGGACGGCCGGACGGCCACCAAGTCGACCGAGGTCGTGGTGACCACGCACGACGTCGGGATCACCAAGTTCACCGTGCCCTCCTCGGCCCGGGAAGGCGACAGCAAGCCGATCTCGGTCGACGTGTCCAACACGCGGTACACCGAAACGGCGACCGTCGTGCTGTCCAAGCACGACGGGACGTTCTGGCGGGAGGTC
Organism: Amycolatopsis sp. cmx-4-37; assembly: GCA_049998055.1. GTDB lineage: Bacteria > Actinomycetota > Actinomycetes > Mycobacteriales > Pseudonocardiaceae > Amycolatopsis. The sequence goes on from JAEBEK010000003.1 coordinate 761,846, forward strand.
GGCCGGCTCACCCTCGAGGTGCCCGCGCGGGCCACCCGCACGGTGAAGTTCCCGTTCTCCTACACCTTCGGCCCCGACGACGCGGCCCTGGGCAAGGTCTCCTTCCGCGCCGAGCTGGAGCTGGCCTACCCGGTGCGAGACGCCCGGCCGGTGGACAACGAAGTGATCGCCATCGCCACGACCGTGAAGCCGCGCGGCTCGCGCGTCGTCGCCGTCTGAACCCAGGGGGAAACCAGATGAAGCACCACGCCTTCCGGCGCCTGCTGGTCGCCGGCCTCGCCGTCGCGGCCGCGTTGGTGGCGCCGGCCACCGCACACGCCGAAGCGCCGTCCAACGACGACTTCGGCACCGCCACCACCGTCACCGCCCTGCCGTTCGAGGTGACCCAGGACTTCGGCGAAGGCACCGCGGCCGCCGACGACCCGACCTCGTGCTACTCCTGGATCGCCACGAGCGTCTGGTACGACTACACCGCGGCCGCCGACGGGTTCGTCCGGGCGCTGCCGTCCGGCGCCGGTCAGCTGCCGTTCATCGCCGTGTACACCGGCGAGCGCGGGGCACTGACCCAGGTCCCCGGCGCCTGCGCGGAGTGGAACAACGGCCCGTCGGTGACGTTCCCGGTCACCGCCGGGCAGACGTACCACATCATGCTGTTCAAGCAGTACCCCGGCGTGGGCCAGCCGGCCACGCTGGACCTCGCCACCGTCCCGAGGGAGCCCAACGACGACTTCGCGGCGGCCGCGCCGGCCACGCTGCCCGGGACGTTCTCGGGCGACCTGACGCGGTCCACGACCGAGCCGGGCGAAGTGGCGCCGAGCTGCGACGCCGGCGCGGACCACTCCGTCTGGTACCGCTACACCCCGGACCGCACCCGGCCGGTCAGCGTGGAGGCGCGCTCGCGCTGGTCGCCGTCGGTCGCCGTGTACCGGGGTGCCACGCGCGCGGAACTGTCCGAAGTGGACTGCAAGGCGGCGGTGGACTCCTCCAAGAGGGTGGTGTTCACCGCCACCGCGGGGCAGCAGTACTGGATCCGGGTGGCCGACGACGCCGAAGGCGCGTCCTGGTACGACATCCGCCTGACGACCGCGCCGGCGTTGACGCCCAACGTGTACATCCCGTCCGGCACCCCGTCGGTGTTCGACGACATCTCGATGTCGCCCAACGCGGGTGACCACCTCGGCCGCCCGCTGGTGAGCGGTGAGCTGAAGTTCGGCGACGGCACGTCGGTCGCGCTCACCTCGAACGCCTCGGTAACGCATAGGTACGCCGCCGACGGCGACTACCGCCTGGAGATCAGCGCGACGACCGACGACGGCCGTTCCGGCACCGGCTCCCAGGTGCTGCACGTCGAGACGCACGACGTGACCCTGATCGGGCTGTCCCTGCCCGCCCAGGCGCGCGTGGACCAGACCAAGCCGGTCAAGGTGTCGGTGGTGAACAACCGCTACGGCGAGACGGTCGCCGTCTCCCTGCGCAGGAAGGGCGAGAGCGGCTACTACGACGAGGTGGGCAAGCTGACCCAGTGGGTGCCCGCCGGTGGCCGGGTGGACTTCCCGTTCGCCTACACCTACACCGCGGCCGACGCGGCGGCGGGCCAGGCGGAGTTCGAGGTGGTGGCGAACATCGACGGCCGTTACGACGGTGACAGCCACGCGGTGGACAACCGCCTGACCGCGGTGACCGTGGTCCGTGCCTCCTCGGGCGCCCGGGCGAGCTGACGCCGTCCGCCGGGACGGGGCGTGCGGCCCCGCCCCGGCGGAACGCCGGTGCGGTCAGGAGCAGGACGTCCCGTTCAGGGCCGGTGACCGGAACGGCGGGGTGCCGCCGGTGTAGTTCGCGTTGTACCCGATGGTGGCCGTTGCGCCCGTGGCGAGAGCGCCGTTCCACGACGTGCTTTCGACGGTGACGGTGTCACCGGTGTCGGTCCAGGTTCCGTTCCAGCCCTGGCTGACGGTGACCGCGGGCGCCGAGAAGGTGAGCGTCCAGTGGTCGACGGGCGCGGCGAGGTTCCGGACGACGATCTCGCCCGTGTACCCGGTCGACCAGGAGCTCACCACGCGGTGCGTGACCTGGCAGCCGCCGGGCGCCGGCGAGGTGGTCGTGGTCGTGCTCGGCGTGGTGGGCGTGGTGGGCGTCGTGCTGGTCGCGGGCGTCGTCGTCGGGACCGGGCCGGCCGCGACGGCGAGGTCGTAGGCGCGCTGGGGCACGAACTGGCCGGCCGTGGCGAGGCAGCCGTCGGCCTCGCCCGGCGGCTTGATCCAGAGGAACGCGGCGATCCGGCTGTCGCCGGTCTGGCCGGTGCTCGGCGTGCCGATCGCGCGGCCCGAGGGGTCGCACCACTCGCTGCCCTGCGGCCCGTTGCCGTTGCGGCTCGTGTCGATCACCGCTTGCAGCCGCCCGTCGCCGACTTGGCCGAGGACCGCCTTGTCGTAGGCGACCTCGTCGGCGGTCGCGCGGTAGTTGGACACGTTAGTGGAGATGCCGTCGGCGCTGTTCGAGACGTCGGCGGCCCGCAGCCGGGCCGCGGCGTCGGCGGGGGAAAGCCAGGCGGAGTGCCCGATGTCGAAGTACACCTTCGCCTGCGCCGAGCCCGCTTTGAGCCGTTTGCCCGCGTAGGCGATCGACGCGGTGGTCTGGCTCTGCTGGTCGCCGCTCTGGCAGTTCGTCATGAGCGCGAGCACGTCGGGTTCGAGGACGATGGCGGCGGGCCGGCCGGCGAGGCCCGCCGCGACCTGGTCGACCCACGCCCGGTACGCGTCGTGGGACGGGGCGCCGCCGCCGCTCGCGCCGCCGCAGTCGCGGTTGGGGATGTCGTAGACGACCATGATCGGGATCGTCCCCGCGGCGGCCGCGGCGCCGACGTAGGCGTCCACCTCGCCGCGCACCGTCGAGGTGTTAGTGGTGGTGAACCACCGCGCTTGCGGTACCGCGGCGATGCGGTCGCGGATGACCGCGGCCCGGGAGTCACCCGGGTTCGCCGCGACCCACTTGGCCGCGTTGGTGCCGGGGTCGACGTAGTACGCCGATCCGGCGGCCTGGGTACCGGCCCAGGTGGTGGTGATGACGACGCCGCTCGCGGCGAGCGCGGCGAGCGCACCGGCTGCCACTGTCCTGCTTCGCATGCATCTTCTCCTTGTCGACTGGGTGGCGCGTCGGCGAGGCGGCCTCACGGCAGCCCCCGGCCGGGATCGGCGGAGCGAGCGGGGAAACCGGTGCCGAGCCGGCCGGCCCGCTGCCCGGGCGCGTGCCTGATCGCATCGAGGTCCGTCGTCGCGTCGTCGATCGAGTCCGTTGGGAGCGCTCCCAGTCCTCGGGGACTGTAGGTCATGGAGGCCCGGTCGGGGAAGAGGCCGCCCAGGTGGCCAGGTCGAAGAGGTCGATGACCGGCGGCGATCACCGGTGCGTTTTCGACCAGTCCCGGCTGGCCGAAGGGGCAGGGTTCGTGCGGCCGGGGTGCCGGGTTCGCTAGTGTCGGCGGCTTCGGGCGAGGTGGTAATGGACTCTGCGGTAGGGGGGCCTGCGCGGTGAGCAATCCGTTGGTTGCGCCGGTGAAGGATTCGACGACGGCCATTTCCGGGGTGTCGCTGCTGGAGAGCGCCTCCGACCTGAAGTCGGCGATCGAGAGCGGCGACTGGGCCTCCGTGGCGATGGGCGCGGTGGGGACCGCGCTCGACGCGCTGTCGATGGCGATGGACCCGTTCGGCGCCATCCTCGCCGCCGGTGTCGGGTGGCTGATCGAGCACGTCGGCCCGCTCAAGGAAGCCCTCAACGCGCTGACCGGCAACGCCGACGAGATCGCCGCGCAGTCGGAGACCTGGAAGAACGTCGCCGCCGAGCTGGGCAAGGTCGGGGAAGACCTGACCGGGATGGTCAAGGCGGACACCACGTCGTGGACGGGGAACGCCGGGGACACCTACCGGCAACGCGCACAAGACACCGTCACGCTGCTGGAAACCGCGCAGAAAGGCTGCGAAGGCGCGTCGAGCGGGGTGAAGACCGCGGGTGAGGTCGTCGCGGCGGTGCGCGCGTTGGTGCGGGACATCATCGCGGAGCTGATCGGCCACCTGATCTCGTGGGCGCTGCAGGTCGTGTTCACCCTCGGCATCGGCCTGACCTGGGTCGTCCCGCAGGTGGTCGGGGCAGTGGCGAAGACCGCGTCGAAGCTCGCGGATCTGATGAAGCGGCTGGTCACGGCGCTCAAGGCGCTGATCCCGTTGCTGAAGCGGGCCGGTGACTTGTTCGGTGATGCGGCGAAGGCGCTGAAGAACATCAAGCCCGGCAAGGCCGCGCCGCCGCCGAAGCACGCCGACATCAACGGCAGCCCCAAGGGCCTCGACGGGCCCAAGGGCAAGGGCGGCGATTCCACCAGCACGACCGGCGACCACAGCGGCGGCGGCAGCCCGAACGGCCACAAGGGCGACTCCACCGACACCGCGGGGGACAAGGGCGGGGGCAAGGGCTCCCCGGGCGGCGGCGACAACACCGGCCCCGCCGGCGCCCACGACAAGGGCCCGGGCGGTGGCGGGAACCACGCGGGCGGCAACAGCAACGGCAACGGCTCCCGGGGCAACCCCGACGGCACCACGCCGCAGGGGATCCGCGGCCAGGGCGAGAACAACCGCTCGATCGGCAACGAGCGCTGCGTCACCGACCCGGTCGCCGTCTCGACCGGGCAGATGGTGATGGAGGAGGTGGACGCCACCCTCCTCGGCGTGCTGCCCCTGGTGTTCCGGCGGACGCACTTCTCCGGCTACCGCGCGGGCCGCTTCCTCGGCGGTGGCTGGGTGTCCACAGTGGACCAGCGGATCGAGGCCGACGAGACCGGCGTCAGCTTCGCCGCCGAAGACGGCACCCTCCAGCGCTACCCGGTGCCGGGCCCGGACGACTGGGTGGTCGCCGAACGCGGTCCGCGTCGTCCGCTGAAGCGCGCGCCGGACGGTGGTTACCTGGTCGAGGACCAGGACGAAGGCCGGCTGCTCTACTTCGCGCCGCGTGCCGGGCAAGCGCTGCTGACCTCGGTGACCGACCACAACGACAACGCGTTCGAGATCGTGCGCGCGGAAAACGGGACGCCGCTGGAGATCCGGCACACCGCCGGGCACCGCGTCCGCTTCGAGACGAGCGGCCGGTTCGTCACCGCGCTGTTCGCGGTCGCCGGCGACGACGAGGTCGAGCTGGTCCGCTACGGGTACGACGGCGGGAACCTGGTCTCGGTCACGAACCCGTCGGGACAGGCGATGCGCTACACCTACGACGGCGCGGGGCGCATCGTGGGCTGGACCGACCGCAACGGCGAATGGTTCCGCTACACCTACGACCACGCCGGTCGCGTGGTGCGCACCGAAGGCTCGGGCGGGTTCCTGGACTGCGTGCTCGAGTACGACCCGGAGAACCGCGTCACCCGCTCCACCGACGCGCTCGGCCACACCTCCGAGTTCCACTTCAACGAGGCCGGGCAGGTCACCCGCGAGATCGACCCGCTCGGGCGGGTGACGCTCTCGGAGTGGGACGCCCGCGACCACCTGCTGAGCTCGACGGACCCGCTGGGCCGCACCACCCGCTACCGCTACGACGAGTTCGGCGATCTCGTCGCCGAGATCCGCCCGGACGGCGCCGAGCGCACCTGGGAACGCGCCGCGGACCGGCGGTCGCTGGTGGTGCACGACGCGCCCGGCGTCGTGACGCGCCACGAGTTCGACGAGCGCGGCAACCTCACCACGGTCGTGGCGCCGGACGGCGCGACCACCCGGTACCACTACGACGACCACGGTGTCGTCGTCGCGATGACCGACGCGACCGGGGCCGCGATCACCCTGGTCAACGACGCGGCCGGCCTGCCGGTCGCGGTGACGGACCGGCGCGGCGGCGTCACCCGCTACGAACGGGACGAGTTCGGGCGCGTCGTCACGGTCGTCGACCCCGCCGGTGGGGTGCAGCGCTACGCGTACACCGTCGACGGGAACCTCGCCTGGCACCAGGACCCCGAGGGCGGCGAGAACCGCTGGGTCCGGGACGGCGAGGGCAACAACCGGGTGCACGTCGGCGCGGCCGGCGCGGTCACCCGCTACGACTACGGCGGCTTCGACCTGCCGATCGCGCAGATCCTGCCGGACGGCCGCCGGATCTCGGTCGCCTACGACCGCGAGCTGCGGGTCGAGGCGGTGACCAACGAGCAGGGCCAGGTGTGGCGCTACGAACACGACGCGGCCGGGAACCTGGTGCGGGAAACCGACTTCGCCGGCGGTGTGACGACCTTCGGGTACGACGCGGCCGGCCAGCTCGTCGAGCGCGTCCGCGCGGACGGGCAGCGCACGACCTACCGCTACGACCCGGCCGGGAACCTCGTCGAGCAGGTCGACGGGGACCGGGCCACCCGGTTCGAGGTCAGCGCCACCGGGCAGCTGCTGTCGGTCGACGACGGCGTCACGCGGGTGAGCTACGAGCGGGACGCGGTGGGCCGGGTCCTCGCCGAGACGGTCAACGGCCGCACGGTGCGCTCCGCCTACGACGCCGAGGGCCGCCGGATCCGCCGGCTCACGCCGTCCGGCGCGGAAAGCTCGTGGGAGTACGACGCCGCCGGGCTGCCGGTCGCCGCCCGGCTCGCGGGCCGGGACCTGCGGTTCGCGCACGACGCCGCGGGCCGCGAGGTGCGCCGCTCCCTCGGCGCCGGCGCCACCCTGTCGCAGACCTGGACCCCGAACTCGCGGCTGGCGTCCCAGTCGATCACCGACCAGGCCGACGCCACCCGCCAGCAGCGTTCCTACGGCTACCGGGCCGATGGGGAACTGGTCGCGCTGCACGACCTGAGCGGCGGCTCCCGCGAGTTCGGCCTAGACCCGCTCGGCCGGGTCACCGAGGTGCGGTCGCCGCGCGGGCCGGAGTCCTACCGCTACGACGACGCCGGGAACGTCACCGACGCGTCGTGGCCCACGGCCGAGCCGGACCTCGTGGGCCGGCGGACGTTCGTGGGCCCGCTCGTCACCGCCGCCGGCGGGACGCGCTACGGCCACGACCGGCGCGGGCGGGTCGTGCTGCGGGAACGCACGACGGCCGGCGGCGCGAAGCTGACCTGGCGGTTCACCTGGGCCGGCGACGACCGGCTCGTCGCGGTCCTGGTCCCCGACGGCAGCAGCTGGCGCTACACCTACGACGCGCTGGGCCGCCGGGTCGCGAAGGAGCACCTGGCCGCCGACGGCCGGACCCTGCTCGAACGCGTCGAGTTCACCTGGGACGGGCACCTGCTGGTCGAGGAGGCCCGGCACACCTCCGATGGCGTGCAGGCCACGGTGTGGGACTACGAGCCCGACGACTACCGCCCGCTCGCGCAGCGGAGCCGGGCGGCCCGGCCGGGACAGGCCTGGGTGGACACGCAGTTCCACGCCATCGTCGCCGACCTGGCGGGCAGTCCCGCGGAGCTCGTCGACGACCACGGCCGGATCACCTGGTGCGCGCCCACGAGCGTGTACGGCGCCCCCGTCGGGACGGGGACGCCGTCGGCGACCCCGCTGCGGTTCGCCGGCCAGTACTTCGACGCCGAGACCGGGTTGCACTACAACGCCCAGCGCTACTACGACCCGGTGACCGCGCGCTACCTCAGCCTCGACCCGATCGGCCTGGAGCCGGGGCCCAACCCGTACGCCTACGTGGCCAACCCGTTCGGTCAGATCGACCCGCTGGGTCTCACCCCGCAGTCCTGCGGCAGCAAGCCCCCGCTGAGGATCGACACGAACGTCGGCAACAACCCCATCATGCAGTCGCCGGGCGGGGGGAAGTACAGCCAGTCCCCCGGCGGCAACTGGTACAAGGAGTCGGCGCCGGCGGGGCCGAACAAGAACAAGAAGAACCGGCCGGCGGCGGGGATGGCCAACCCCAACTGGACGCACCAGAACATCAAGCCGATGTTCGACAACGCCTTGGTCAACAAGAACCAGATGCCGCCCGGGCTCAACACCAAGGCGGAGAACGCGTGGATGCAGAAGCACGGCCAGTTCCAGACCTACCACCAGGACGGCACGCCGGACCGGATCGTCGGCAAGTCGGACGCCATCATGGGCCACAACAAGGCGGCGGGCACCTACTTCAACGAGACCGGGCACAAGCTGCCCATCGGGGACAACCAGACCTACAACCGGCAGTCCAGCAGCTACGGTCAGGTCGAGTACTCGAAGAGCTCGGCGGGCACCGGCGCGCACGAGGACAAGTACGTCCCGCCGCGGCCCGACCGGGGTTCGCACCCGACCTACACGAACCCGGCCGCGCCGAACCACACCGGCGGTCCGTGGCCGTCCTACCCGCAGGCGCCGAACGGCATGCCGCCGGGGTCGGCGCCCATCTCGCCCGGTGGCACCCCGATCCCGCACGCGCCGACGACCCCGACCATGCCGGGCCCGCCGCCGGTCCACACGCCGCCGGCGTCCCCGACGGGCCCGCCGGCGAAGCGGCCTCGGCTCGGCTAGCGATCTGCCGGCCGTGACCACCGGCCAGGCCGCACGGCGCGGCCGGCGGTGGGCGTTCGCGCTCGTCGTGGTCGCGCTCCTGGCCGAACTGGCTGTCGCGATGATCGCGACGGCCGTGGCGCAGACCCCGACGATCGACGAGCCCGTCTACGTGGGCACGGCGGTGGTCTACCTGGAGCAGCACAGCCTGCGGTACAACCCGGAGCACCCCCCGCTGGGCAAGCTGATCATCGCGACGGGACTGGCCTTCGCCGACGTCCGCCTCGACCCGGGTTTCGCCGGCGACCAGGCGCAGCTCGGCCGGCACGTGCTGTACGAGCCGGGCGGCGATCCGGCCCGGCTGCTGCTCGCGGCGCGGCTGCCGGTCATCGTGCTGACGGTGCTGTTCGGCCTCGTCGTCTTCCTGTTCGCGCGCGATCTGACCGGCCCGGCCGGCGGGCTGGTGGCGCTCGCCTTGTACGCCTTTTCCCCCGACGTCATCGCGCACGGGTCGCTGGCGACGCTCGACGTGCCGGTGGCCGGGTTCCTGCTGACGTCGGCCTGGCTGCTGTGGCGGGCCCGGCAGCGTCCCGTCCGCTACCTCCCGTTGGCGGGTCTCGCGTTCGGCGCCGCGCTCGCCACGAAGATGAGCGCGCTGGCCGCGGTTGCGGTGCTGCCGCTGCTCGTCGTGCTGTCCGTCCGGGCGGCCCGCCGTGCGGGCGGCGCGATCCCGGACCGGCGGGCCCGCGTCCTCGAGCCCCTCGCGGCGGTCGCCGGCGTGGTGCTGATCGCGGTCGCCGTGGTGTGGATCTCCTACCTCGCCGTGGATCCGCGGCTGCGCTGGCAGACGCCCTCGGGGCTGCCCGCCGCCCACGGCGTGCGCGCGCTCGCGGACTGGCTGCCGTTGCCCCGGCCGTACCGGGACGGGCTGCGCGTCCAGTTCGGCTTCGAGGACCAGGTGTGGAGCGGCTTCCTGTTCGGCCGGCGCTATTCCGGTCCGCTCTGGTACTACCTGCCGGCCGCGCTGCTGGTGAAGACCCCGCTGGGCACGCTGGCGCTCGGCCTGGCCGGTGCCGTCGCGCTGGTCGCGGTTCCCCGGCTGCGCCGGGCCGCGCCGTACGTCCTCGTCCCCGCGGCCGTGCTGCTGGTCGCGGCCATGCAGAGCAGCCGTGACCTCGGTGTCCGGTACGCGGTCTTCGTGCCGATGTTCCTGGCGGTCGCCGCGGCCGGCGTGGTCGCCGTCCGCCGACGATGGGCGCGGGTGGCGGCGACGGCCCTGGTCGTCTTCGCCGCGGTGAGTTCGCTGCGGACGTTCCCGTACTACCTGCCGTACTCCAACGAGGCGTTCGGCGGACCGGCGCGGACCCACCTGCGCCTGCACGACTCGAACGTCGACTGGGGCCAGGACCTGGGCCGGCTGGCCGACCGCCTGCGAGAGCGTTACCCGCACGAGCGGATTTGGCTCGTCTACAAGGGAAGCGGCGTGCCGTCCGCCTACGGCATCGACGCCGGCGACCCGCTCACCGTGCCCGCCGGAGGGGTCCGCGGTCTGCTCGTGGTGTCGGATTCCGCCGCGGTCAAGGCGGACGAGCGGCTGCGGGCCCTGATCGGGGGCAGCACGCCGATCGACGAGGTCGGCCATTCCATCACGATCTACCGCCGGCCGTAGCCGGATTCCGGCCGCTCGATCGCGTGATCTTGGGCTTCGCAGGAACTGTCCTCAATTTGTCAACCAGAAACCGGGCAGGCGGCCAGCCAGCCCTCCGAAAACGCCCTGACCTGGCGAATTCCGAACTGCGCGTCGACCCCTGGAGATCGTCACACGTCGTGGACAGGAATTGCGACCGGCGAAATCATCCGAGTTGACGTACACAAATAATAGTCGATCAGCTACGGTGATTCGCGGGACGCAGCGCTGAGCGGGAGGGGTTCACGCGGTCGTGGCACAACCACAATCCGAGGTCGATCCGTGGCCGGCGGAAGTCGACGTCGCGGTCCGGACGGGCGAGGGCGCTCAGGCGGCCGGCACGTCCGGCGCGGGATTCAGCCTGTCACCCGAGGAAGCCCGAGCTGTGCTTTCGGAAGCGCAGACGGCACTCGAAAAGCTTCAGCGGCTGCAGCGGCAGGCAGAGATCTTCAAGCGGGTGAACCCGGCGGCGGCCGATCCCGCGAGTGTCGCGTACAACGCTCGCTTGGCGGACGGCCAGGGCGTCCTCTCCGTGGCGCGGGACCAGGTCGGCGCGGAGGCGGCTCACCTGGAAGAGCTGATCGAGAAACTGCACGACGCCTTCCGGATGATCGGCGGGCACGAGACCGCCGCCGCGCGGGACATCGGTCGGGCCGGTCAGCCGAAGGGCGGTGTGGCGGGATGAACCGCGTGCGTGCCTTCATTGTCGTGCTGGCTGTTTCGGGACTGGCGGTGGCGTGTTCCGGCCACAGTGGACCAACCGGGACGTCGGGGAGCGCCGCGGCGGCGCCGCCCGGGCGGAACGCCTCGTCGCCCGGACTGCCGTTCGCCGGTGCGCCCAAGGTGAGCGATCCGTTGCCCTCGACCGTCCTCGACGGCGACCCTTGTGCGGACGCGCTCACGCCGGACCAGGTCGTCGCCGCCGTGGGGGCTCAGGTCACGGGTCAGCGCGAGGATCTCGCGCAGGTCGGGCCGGCGTGCGCGTGGTCCAATCGCGACACCGGCGGTGCGGTCGGAGTCTCCTACGCGCTGACCACCCGGGTCGGGCTCAGCGACGTGTATGCCAACACCCAGCCGAAATCGGCGTTGTGGAAGGAACTTCCGGCCGTCCAAGGCTTTCCGGTCGTCGCCCACGCGGGAATCAAGGGCAGCGCGGTTCCCACCGATTTCTGCCAGGCCAGCGTCGGTCTTTCCGACACCACCTCGATCGACGTCAGCCTCACCCTGGGGGAGAGCAAAAGGGACACCGCGGACGCGTGCGGCCTGGTTTCTCGGATCGTCGACATGACAGTCACGACTCTGCGGGCGAAGGCGGGTTTCTGATGTTCCCTTTCGATCAGCTCGGGCACGCCGCGCATTCCTTGGTCCGCGGCGCGGAGGAAGCGGGAGCCGCGCTCGTCCGGACGGCGCAGGACGCGGCCGGCTGGGCGGACGACCTGTTTTCCGGTGACGTCGGCGTTCAGGCCGTGCCGGTTCCGGTCGTCGTCAGCCAGGTCATGGCGGGCGACAGCGCGAGCTGGACCGAGACCGGCGCCACGTCCGGAACCGCCGCGGCCACCCACCACGAGATCGCCGCCGGGCTGGCGGCGATGCTCAGCGACCTCGAGGCCACGTGGACGGGCGAGGGAGCCGACGGTGCCCGCCGGCGGACCAAGGCGTTCACCGCGGTGATCGATCGTGCGGCGCAGACGCTGAGCGCCAACGGCAGCAACGTCATCGATGCCGCCTACGGGTTCGAGCTGGCCAAGCGGTCCATGGAGCCGATGGGCGAGCCGCCCGACAAGTCCTTCTTCGACGTCGCGACGCCGTGGGCCACGGACACCGAACAAGCTGTCCAGGCCTACAACGCGAAGGCGGAGAAGAATCTCGGCATCTACAACGCCTACGTGCAGCACCTCGACACCCAAGGCCAGGGACTGTCGGGAGACTACGGTCAGCTCCTGCGCGACGCTGCCGACCCGCCGGACCGCGATACCGGCAGGCCGGTTCGTGCCACGACTGTTCGTGCCAGGACTGACCGTGCCACACCGTCCACAAAGGATGGCCACACGGGCATCGAGATCGGTGGCGTGCATTCCCGCGCGGCTTCGGACCCCGGTGGCGACGAGCACACCGAGGGTGCCGGTCCCCCTGAATTCGTCGCGACGCGGCAGGACCAGACCAGCACCGCCGGCCTCGCCGCACCACCGGCGCCAGGCGACGCGGGGGTGCGCGGGTGGGACTCGGCGCAGCAGCTCGGGCGAGGAGCGAGCACGTCGCTGCCGGACGCGGACGGACCACAGCTCGTCGCCGTCCCCCGCTCGCCCGCGTCCCCTGCGCCGAACCGCGGCGCCGGTGCGCTGGCCGGCGGGCCACGCCGCGGCGCGGAGCAGGTGGGGACCCCGTCTCGTGGCGGCGGCCGCGGCACCGGCACCGGCGCGCGCGGAGTCGCCGGCTCCGCGGGAGTAGTGCCCCCCGGGAATCGGGGGAGTTCCGCCGAAGACGCGGAACGCCGGCGCAAGTACGTCCGTGACGACGACAGCGTGTTCGCCGACGTCGAGGACGGACTCGTCGATCCCCGGACCGGCCTCGCCCCCACTCCGCCGACCATCGGTACCTGACGACCTCCGCACCGGCCTTCCCGTCCCCGTCCGCCTCACGGAGTGTGTCGTGCCCGTCATCGACCGACCCGTCATCATGCCCAAGCTCGCGTTCCTGACCGCGTGGAGCATGGTCGCGGTGGGGGAGGTCCCGCCGGCGTTCGGCACGAACCTGCACGTCTGGACGACCGCGGACGGCGGGCGCGAGCTCGAAGCCAAGGCCATGACGGCGCTGGCCGCTCTCGGCCTCGCCCGCAACAACCGGCTGAACGGGCTCTGGCGATCGACGGCCACGCTGCTCGCCGGCGCCGGCCGCGAGTACTACGCGTTCAGCAACTTCGCCGACGGGCGAGCCTGTTCCGTGCTCATCGCGGTCCGCGACGGCGACGCCATCCGCGCGATCATCGACGACAACGTCGTGTCCCTGGAACCCATCGAGAACCGGTGGTTCGCGACCGCGCTGCTGGACACCCTGCCCGAGGAACCCGCCGCGGCGATCCGGTCGGTCGTCGTCCCCCGCGAGGGGTCCACATCGGACGGCACCTCGCCGCCGGACGAGCGGGACACCCGCGACCTCGAACACCTCGAGGAAACGATGCGGCGACCACGCCGCGCCGTCCACCAGATCTACGTCGCTCGCCGGGGCACCGACGGCGAGCGGGTCCGCAGCCTCCCGATCACCGCTGTCGACCTCGAGGAATCCGGCCGCTTCCTCGTCTACACCGACAGCGACGACGACGTCGTCCTGGTCGCGGGATCCGCCCGGCAGTTCGTGTCGACCTTGAACAAGACGTACGCGGCGCTCTGAGAGCCGGCGCCGCGCGGCCAGCCGCGGACGGCGCCAGAACTCGGTCGGCCGCGACGCCTAGGACTCGTCGACCACGACGATCGGTTTCCCGCCGCCTTGCCGTCCGGCGCCGAAGGCCTTCGGTGCCTCGGCCAGCGAATGGCGCGATCCGATCAGCACGCGCAGGCTGCCTTCGCGCACGAGCGCGGCCAGCTGGGCGAGCCGGGCCCGGTCCGCTTCCACGACGAAGAAGACCGACCGCCCGTACCGCGGCTCGAACTCCGGCGGGGCGGCGATGGTGACCAGCGTGCCGCCCGCCCGCACCAGGCCGGCGGACCGCACGCCGATCTCCTCGCCGAACACGTCGAGAACCAGGTCGACTTCGCCGACGTCTTCCAGCCGGTCGTTGTCCAGGTCGACGAACGCGTCGGCACCCAGGTCGAGGGCGACCTCGCGGTTGTGGGCGCGGCCCGTGCCGAGCACGGTGGCGCCCACCCGCTTCGCCAATTGCACCGCGATCGAGCCGACCCCGCCGGCGGCGCCGTGGATCAGGACGGTCTGCCCCGCCTGGAGCCGGCCGTGGTCGAACAAGGCTTGCGACGCGGTCAGCCCGGAGATCGGCAACGCGGCGCCGGCGGCGTGCTCGACGTCCGCCGGCAGTGGCGCGAGGTTGCGGGCTTCGACGGCGGTGAACTCGGCGAGCGACCCGTCGCGGGTCCAGTCGGCGAGCCCGAACACGCGCTGCCCGACGGTGAGGCCGGTGGTGCCGTAGCCGAGCTCGGTGACGACACCCGACAGCTCGTGACCCGGCACGCTGGGTGTCCGGTCGCGGCCCGCCCGGTCGGTCCAGGTGCCGGGCCACGCCAGCTCGCCGGGGGTGAAGCCGGCCGCGTGCACCCGCACGATGACGTCGTTCTCCGCGGCGTGCGGGGCCGGGCGGTCGGTCAGGGTCAGCCCTTCGACCCCGGCGGCGGGGTCCTTGACGATGGCGGCATGGGGCAACGCGCACTCCGCTTCAGATCTGGCCGCGCAGCATTCGCAGTAGGTGGTCGAGGACGCGTCCGCTACTGACGCGAAGCCCGTCGTGCTCGTACTCGTTGGTCGCCCACAGCCGTAGGCCCCTGATGGTCTCGGCAGTCTGCAGCGAGTAAGGGGCATGAACGTACATGTCGTCGAGATAGACGGCGGCCGCCACGGGGACCTCGTTCGCGGCCAGGCGCCGAGGATCGTAGAGGTCGGGCCAGTCATCGCGGGCGAACAGCGTCTCGGCCGGCTCGCGCAGGGGCGCGAGACACGGTTGGTCGAACAGGGACGGGTAGGTCGTCTCGCCGGTGAACAGCACCGGGTCGTCGCCGGCCACCGCCCTGCGCGCGTCGAACTGGGGAAACTCGCCGCGCACCCGCTGCGCCGCCCAGTTCGGCGCGCCCGTGCCGCGCTGGGCGTAGGTGAGTTCGAGCATGAGGGATTTCAGTGGCAGCTGGGCGTAGCTGAGGAAAGCCGCGACGCGGGCGAGGAAGCCGTCGGACAGCTCCGCTCCCGCCCAGGTGTCTTCGAGCAGGTAGTGCAGCACGTCCGCGCCATCGCTTGTGCCCAGCACCATCCCGAGTGACTGGAAGGCCTCGACGGTGAGCAGGGATCCGTCCGGCAAGGGTGCCGGGCGCTCGATCAGGTGCGCGGCGAGGCGGCGGACCGAGGCGGCGTCCTGCGGGTACCGGCGGTAGTACGCGGTGTTCTTGCGGTGCACGCGCGGATAGGCGGCGCGGTAGACCTCGTCGGGGGTGACGCGCAACCCGGGAAGACCGCCGGTGATCACGGCCTCGCGCAGGCCCTCGGGCGCGAACGAGAGGTAGGTGACGGTGCACATGCCGCCGAAGCTCTGGCCGAGCACCGACCACGGTTCGCCGGCCAGTTCGCGCCTGATCAGTTCGGCGTCGCGGACGATGGCGTCGGCGCGGAAATGAGTGAGGTAGCCGGCCTGCGCGGCGGGCTCGCCACGGGCCGGGAGCGTCTGCCGGGTGATCGGAGTGGAGCGGCCCGTGCCGCGCTGGTCGAGCAGCAGCACACGATAGTCGTCGAGGGCGCGGTCCAGCCAGGAGTCGCGGCCGATCGGGCGCGGCGGCAACATGCCGGGGCCGCCTTGCAAAAACAGCAGCCAGGGAAGCCGCTCGCGCTCGCGTCCGGTGGCCACGACCTCGCGAGCGTGGATTTCGATGTGCTCGTCCTCCGGCCGATCATGGTCGAGGGGGACGGAGAAGAGATGGTCGGTCAGCGTGACACCGGGCATGGAAGGTTCCTTTGCGGTGCTGAATGAATCCACGGGCGTTGCTTCGCGAGGATGCTGATGGTGTTGGCCGCGATGATCGCCGCGACGCTCGACCACGCGGCCACGTCGAGCTCCTGTCCCAGAACGAGCGCACCGACGGCCGCGGCGAACACCGGGTTGACGCTCATGAACAACCCGAACGCATCAGCGGGAACGCGGCGCAGCGTGAACAGGTCCGCGAGGAAGGGCAAGGCGGAGGCCAGGATTCCGGCCGCGACGGCCGCACCGACCGCTCCGGCGGAAGGCGTGTGGTGCACCATGACGCCGGCTCCGATGGGAAGGTAGACCAAGGCGGACAGCCCCGCCGCGGCGGCCGTGCCCTGTGCCCCGGGGATGCGCTGCCCGATGGAACGGTTGAGCAGGATGTAAGCGGCCCAGCAGGCAGCGGCCAGCAGCGCGAGCCCCATGCCGAGGTAGTCGGCGGTAGGGCGAGGACGCATCAGCACGACCACTCCCGCCGTGGCGAGTACGGCGCAACCCAGGTCCACCCGTCTGCGCGAGCCGGCCAGCGCGATCGTGAGGGGACCGAGGAATTCCAGGGTCACCGCCAGGCCGAGACCGATCCGGTCGATCGCGGTGTAGAGCGACAGGTTCACCGCACCGAAGACGGCCGCCAGCAGCAGCACCGGCCCCCACTGGCGCCGCGAGAAGGACCGAAGGCGGGGCCGGCCGACCGCGAGCAGCACCGCCGCCGCGACGCACTGGCGGACCGCGACGACGCCGGCAGGGCCGAGCACCGGGAAGGCCAGCGATCCGATCGCGGCGCCGAGCTGGGTCGAAAGGCCGCTGGTGAGCATCGCGCAGACCCCGGCTATGGGCGTGGCGCCACGCTGCGTGAGCGGGACGACGCGATCTGCGGGGGGAGTGGGGGCTGCTGGCACGCAGCGATCATGTGCCGCGGTGGGCGGTGCGCAAAATGCGCGGCGCGTAACGACTATACGATTTGGTTATGGATGTCGAAGTGCGTCAGCTGCGGTGCCTCGTCGCGATCGTGGACGAGGGCACGTTCACCGACGCCGCGATCGCTCTGGGCGTCTCACAGGCTGCGGTCTCCCGAACAATTGCGGTGCTCGAGAGGCGCCTTGGCGTACGGCTGCTGCGCCGTACGTCCCGCGAAACCTCGCCGACGGCGATCGGGCTACGCGTCGTGACGCACGCCCGGCGCGTGCTGACCGAGGTCGACAACCTGGTCCAGGAAGCGACGTCCGGCCAGGTCGAACTCCGGATCGGCCACGCCTGGTCGGCACTCGGCCGGCTCACCCCCGCCTTTCAACACCGGTGGCGGGAATCGCAACCGGAAACGCACCTGCACCTGCTTCGCACCAACTCCCCGAGCGCCGGCCTGGCCGAGGGCACCGCGGACCTCGCGGTCCTGCGCAGGCCGCTGGAGGACCGCCGCTTCGAGGGCGCCATCGTGGGTCGGGAAGCACGCTGGTGCGCGATGGCCACCTCCGACCCCCTGGCGCGGCGCCGCTCGGTGCGCCTGGCCGACCTCAGCAGCCGCGTCCTGCTCGTCGACCGGCGCACCGGAACGACCACCGCGGATTTGTGGCCCGCGAACGCGCGCCCCGCGGAACAGGAGAGCCGCGACATCGACGACTGGCTCACGGTCATCGCCACCGGCCGCTGCGTGGGGGTTACCGCGCGGTCCGTCGTGGACCACTATCCCCGGCCCGGCATCGTCTACCGGCCGGTACGCGACGCCGAACCGATCGCCGTGCGACTGGGCTGGTGGCGCGACGACCCCCACCCGGCCACCCACACCGTGCTCGAGCTGCTCACCGAGCTTTACCGCGCATGACCGAGCAAGCTGGGTTCGGCCGTGCGGTCCCGCCACCCCGGCGCCGAGTGCCAGTCCAGGTGCCCGGGGCACGGCCGGCAGGACGTCGGGCGCGTAGAGCCCGCTTCACTGGAACGGCCCGAGATCTTGGCCGGCCACGCGCGACGCTCTCCTCGGCGACGTCCAGGTCGGCCGGGGCTGCCGGGTGTCGGAGGGGGGTGCTGGTCAGCTCGGCTACCGGCTCCGCTCAGCCGGTCGGCACGTCAGGACCGGCGGTGATGGTGTCGCTTCCGGCTTGCCTTCGCGGCCGCATCGCGGGATTGCACGAAGGGCGCAATGCTGCCAGTCTGGCCAGACCACTCTAGGCATCGGACACGATATGGAATTGTTGACGCCCTGGGACGGTTCGAGGGTCGGGCTGGACCAGGACGAGATGCGTCGGCACAATCGCGGCGCTTTTCTCCGCCTTGTGCACCTGAGTGGCGGAATCTCGCGCGCTGAACTCGCGCGACGGATGGAGCTCAATCGAAGCACGATCAAGACGTTGACGGCAGAACTGAGCGCGGCAGGCCTGGTCCGGGAGGTGCCGCAGACGGACAATCGGCACCAGGGTCGCCCCTCGCTCATTGTGCGGCCGGAGACTCGGCGTTTCCACGTATTGGCGTTCGATGTCGCGGTGGACCGGTTGGTCGCCGCCCGGATCGGCCTCGGCGGTGTAATCCTCGACCGCAAGGTCGCTGCCCGGCGCCGGTCCGGAGTCGATCTCCACTACGTGGTCGCGACGCTGGCGGAGCTTGGCCGCCAGTTGATCGAGGCGGCGCCGTCGACGTCGACTTGTGTGGGGCTCGGGGCCTCGTACTGCGGAATGATCCGTCCCGACGACGGGGTCGTCCGTTTCGGTCCCGACCTCGGATGGGTGGACCAGGCGTTCGGCGCTGAACTGGCACGCCGGCTGGGTCTGGGACAGCGGGTGCTGGTGGGAAACGAGGCGCATCTCGGAGCGCTCGCCGAGCACCTTCGTGGGGCCGGGATGGGTGTGCAGAACCTTGTTTACCTGCACGGCGACGTCGGCGTCGGTGGTGGAATCATCGTTGGCGGCACGGTACTGGACGGCGACGCGGGGTACGGCTGCGAGCTGGGGCACATGGTCGTCAACCCGCACGGCGGGCGACCTTGTGGCTGCGGCTCCAGCGGGTGCTTGGAGGCGGAAGCCGGTGAACGGGCCCTGCTGGACGCCGCGGGCCGACCGGCGGAGGTCTTCGGTCGTGACGCCGTGCGGGCGGTGGCCGACGACGCTGCCGCGGGGGAGGCCGCCGCGCGGGACGCGCTCGATTACGTCGGGGATTGGCTGGGTATCGGCGTGGCGAATCTCATCAATCTCTTCAATCCGGCCGTGGTCGTCTTCGGTGGAATGTTGCGCGATGTGTACGCCGGTGTATTGCCGCGAGTGCGTAGTCGCGTCACACGCAACGTGCTCCCGGTGGCGAAGGAAAAAGTGCGCCTGAGTGTGTCGGCTCTCGGGGACGACAGCACCCTGCTTGGCGCTGGCGAGCTCGGATTCTCGAGGCTGCTGCGCGATCCATTGAAGGAAGCGCCGTGGGTTTCGCCGACGGCTTGGTGATCCGGCCCGACTCGCTCACTCGGGAGCGGGCGACAGGCACGACAGGCGATCGCGCGACGTGGCGGCGCGTCAGGCCACGCATCGACATCGGATCCACCATTTTCATGCCACCAGGCGGCCAGAGCCCGCCTCGGCGACACTGACTTGCGCTTCACGGAAGTCGACGGCGGCCCTCCACCGGAGCAAGACTTGGGTCACCTCGTCCGCTCCGGCATCCGGATCGCCGAGATGTGCGCGGACCCCGGCCACCACTTCGTGCGCTTCGGGCATCCGAACCCACTGGGCGAGTCGTTGCCGCGCATCGGGGAACAGCTTCTCGCGGACGGTGGGCGCCGGATTCTGCCTTTCGCACCTCTTGCTGCCGAGCCGTCCGCAAAGCCTGCGCCCAAGCGAGATGCACCAGGTCCCCACGTCACTGCGACCGCCTCGCCGTTCGCGGCGAGTACTCCGGAGCGGTCGGCCCGCCGGCGCCGGTGCCGCGCCGGCGGGTACGCCGGGAATCGCGCGTTCCGCAGTGATCGGCCGGATGCGCCGCTACCGTCGGCAGGCTGGTGAGCGCGGCCTACGTCCGCTGCGCCTTCTCGACGCGAGCTGCCTCGGCGATGGCGCGCAGAACGCCGATCGCGTCCGCGCCCATCGCGTGCAAGCCGACGTTGTTCGCCCCCGCCGCCAGTTCCGCGTCGATGCCGGCCGCGACGGCCTTCGCGTCGCCGTGCAGCACGAGCGCGTCGATCAACCGGTCGTCGAAGGGGTCGGTGAGGTCCTCGTCGGTGTAGCCGATCCGCCGGAGGTTGTTGGCGTAGTTGGCGATACCGAGCATGGGGCGCACACCGGCCCTGGCGGCCTCACGGGCCCGTTCGGCGTCGGCGTCCAGCATGACGCCGTGGCCGGGCACCACCAGCTTGTCCGGTCCGAGGGCCTCCCGGGCACGGCGGGTGTGTTCGGGCGTCACCTGGAGCGTGAGCGTGCCCGCGGCGCGGCCGGCGGCCAGCCGGAGCATCTTGGGGCCGAGCGCGGCCAGCAGCACGCGGTCGGCGGGGACACCGGCCGCGGTGAGGGTGTCCAGGTAGCTCGCGACCATCGCCAGCGGAGACGCGTACCCGGCGTTGATCTCGCGGTGGCCGGCGCCGATGCCGATGAGGAGCCGGTCGGTGTGTTTCCCGGCGATCCGGTGGTAGGAGTCCGCGACCTCCTCCGCGTCTTCCTGCCACACGTTGAGCACGCTGGTGCCGACCACGGTCCGGCTGGTGGCGTCGAGCAACCGCTCCGCCGTGCGGAGATCCGCGGTCGGCGACGCGGCCAGCCAGATCGCGTCGTAGCCGGCTGCCTCCAGGGCGACGGCGTCCGCCGCGGTCGCCTCGGCGGCGGTCAGGTAGGCGCCGAGCGGTCCCAGTTCGATTGTCATGATCACGACTTCAGCACCAGTCGGCGGCGCGAGCCAGCGCCAATCGGCACGTGCTGCGATAAGCTCGCCTTATCGTCTGGGGCAACCGGGGGTGGGATCGTGGAGTTGCGGGCGCTGCGCTATTTCGTCGCCGTCGCCGACGAGCTGCACTTCGGCCGGGCGGCCGAGCGTCTGCACGTCGCACAACCGGCCGTCAGCCAGCAGATCGCCCGGCTGGAGCGGGAGCTCGGGGTCCGGCTGCTCGACCGGTCGCCCCGGCGGGTCCGGCTCACCGCGGCCGGGCAACGCGTGCTCGACGCGGCGCGCGGCGCGCTCGCCGCGGCCGGCCAGGTGCGGATCGCGGCGCAGCAGGGCATGACGACCGTGCGCATCGGCACCGCCGCCGGCATGACTGCCCGGCTGGAACGCGGAATCGACGCTCTCCGCGAGCGGGCGCCGGAGTTCGACGTCGTGCTGGTGGACCTGCCGGTCGAAGCGCGGCTCGACGCGCTACGGCAGGGTGAACTCGACCTGGCGCTGATTCGAGGCGTGCGTTCCGTGCCCGGGCTGGAGGTGCTGCCGACTTGGAGCGAGCGCCTGTTCGCGGTGGTTTCCCGGCACCACCCGGCCGCGGAGCAGGAGGCCGTCGGCTTGGCTGAGCTGGCCGACGACACGCTGCGCGTCCCGGCTCGCGAGTACGACCCGCTGCTGCACGACGCTGTGGTCTCGGCTTTGCACGGCACCGGGCTGCACCCGAGGGCGGGCCGGCCGACGGGCACGCTCCAGGACACGATCGTCGAAGTCGGCTCGGAGCCGCGGAGCTGGACGGTGTTACCGGCCGACCAGGTGGCCGAGGTTCGCTCGACCCGCATCCGCGCGATTCCGCTCGAGCCGGAGATCACGATCGGCGGCAGTGTCGTCGTCGTCCCGGACACGGCGAGCAGTGCGGCCGAGTGCGTGGTGGCGGCCTTCCGCGACGAGGACGTCCCGCACCGTCCATAAGCGGCTGTCGGTCGCGGTTCCGTTGTCGCGGACGTTGCAGCGCGTCGAGCCGATCCAGGACAATCGCCGAGCCGGTGGCCGGTGCGAGCTGGACGGGGCAGGGGATCCGGTCGAGCCGCGCGCGGAGCTGGCCCAGGTCGGGACGGTTGGTCGGCGGTTCGTCCGGGTGCGCTGTCCAGCGGTCGAACAACCCCCGCTGCACCACCGGAAACGAGCTGACCCGGAAACGGGTGAACCGAGCGTAACGGACGACTGTCCAGAAGCGACCAATGCGTGTCCTGCCGGGGAGGCACGATGAGGAAACGACTGGTGATCTGCTGCGACGCGACCTTGAATTAACTGCAGCAGTCAGCCCCGACGAATGTCGTGAAGGATCCGGAACGCCGTGCCTCGCGACCCCTGGACGGGACCTGCCGGCTGGCCCACTACCGCGATAGGGTCGGTGCTGGCCTGCCTTGGCCGGGACACCTCGCCGGCGGCGCGTTCGGCTGGGGACTGTCGTCGAAAGTGCGTGACGCCCTAAAAAATCGTCGTCGACAACTACCAGCCCGGGGACAAAATCTTGGACGTTCCTGCCCGATCGAGTAGTCGAGTAGTTCCGGGCTGGCAGCGGAAAATGGCAACGGTGGCGGGATGGCTGTCCGTCGCTGCCGCAAGGTGACGGATCTCGACCTGGCGGTTCACCGTGGTCGCGTCGGTGTCGGCGTCGTAGCCGGACGACGGGTCGCCCCATCGGGCGCGATCCCGCGGCGATGGTGCACCGTTGCCGGTGACAGCTTCCGTGGCCACTGCGCTCCGAGAGAGCCTCATGTCAGGCAGAGGCCACGACAAGCGGGGGAGCACCCATGGCGGAGCAGGAATCACCGAGAGAAGCCGCGACTCCCGCGGTCGCGCAGGTCCTCGAGAGCGCCACGCGCACCATCGCCAAGGCGACCCTGGTACCTCTGACCGTCCAGGCATCGTCGGGGCAGGCGGTCGTGAAGGCGGCTTTCCTGCACCAGCTCGGCCTACGCTCCGGCGAGGTCGACGCCGCCGGTCGACGGGCGGCGGATGACGACGTCGACGAGCTGATCTCCCTCTTCGGCACTGCCGGCGGCGAGGTCGTGCCGCCGGAGCCGAGCACGCTCGCGGTCGTATCGGTGGATTCACTGCGGAAGTTCGGCAACGCCGTCGTCGAGGAGCGCAGGGCGGCCGGCGGGGAACCCGGTGGTGGTGGAGCACGGTTGCACGCGGCTCTGTCGGCGGTCACCGGGCTGGAGGTCAACACCGCGGAGAGTCCGCTGGGGATGCTCAACCTGGAGCGGCTGGAAATGGCCCCGGCCGGGATCGAACGTGGTGAGCTGGTCGCGACGATACCGTTGGCGCCGCTGGAAGAGACCGCGGTGATCGAAAAAGAATGGTCGGTGCAGAGCAAGGAGTTCACGTCGATCGTCACGGATGAGCTCGAGCAGGTCAGCGAAACCGGGGTCACCGACAACAACGAGCTCGCGCAGTCCACCACTTCGCAGCAGCAGCACTCCAACCAGTTCAACATCACCGGCACCGTGTCCGGCGGGATCCCGGTGATCTCGGGGTCGGCTTCGTCGGGCTTCACGTCGCAGGACACGAGTTCTCAATCCGCGACCGACAGCCGCAAGCAGGCGACCGTGCTGACGCAGAAGGCCTCCGCGCGGTCGAAGCAGGAGCACAAGGTCACGATCTCCACGAAGTCCGTGGTGGGCAAAGAGGAAACCACCAGCCGGAAGCTGCGGAACCCCAGCGACAAGACCCCGATCCGGATCGACTACTTCAGCCTGATGCGGAAGTGGCGGGTCCGGCTCTACCGCTACGGGCTGCGGATGACCTACGACGTCGTGGTCCCCGAGCCGGGCGCCGCGATGCGCAAGACCTACCGGGAGCTCGCGGAGCTCAAGGCACGCCTCGGTCCGTTCGTGTTCCCGGTGCGGCACGCGGAGATCACCGACGCGATCGTTCCCGGGGACCTCCCGCCCGACCAGCCACAGCGGCCACACTACGAAGTTCTCGCGGACCGATACAGCGCGAAGGCCCCGGAACCGCCCAAGCCGCTGAAGCCTTACACCGTCAGCGGCGTACTGCCGAACCCCGCCGGCCACGGCATCAACGACTTCCAGCTCTCGCTGAACGTCAAGACCGGCCACAAGATCACGAAGCTCACGTTCAGCGGCGCCGCGAGCGGCCTGGCGGGAGTGCACCACGAGATCGCCATCGTGGGAACCAGGTTTCACTACGCGGTGCAGGACGACCGGGTGTACGACCCGGAGGTGCTCGTCGACGCGGGCACGGGCGCTCCGTTCCTCGAGGGAGCGACCGGCGACCTGTCGATCGCGTTCTACTTCAAGGACGCCAGTTCGGCGATCATGCAGATCATGGTGGAGACCGCTCCCAGCGACGAGGCGCTCGCCCAGTGGCGGTCCGATGTCTGGAGCATGCTCTACGACGCCGCCCAGACTCGTTACTACGCCGAGCAGCAGGACATCGCCGCGAAGATCGCCGACATCGAAGAACGGCTGAGCAAAGTCGACACGCTGACCCTGCGCCGCGAGGAGAGCGACGAGGTCATGAAGAGCGTGCTCAGGTTCATCGCCGGCGAGGCGTACCAGTACATGGACGACACCACCGTTGCCGCGTTCGGCAAGGCCAGTGCGGACGCCGAGCACGGCATCGGGTTCGACGCGAACGAACTGACTTTCGAATCCGGGCAGTTTGCCGCGGTCCGGCGGCACGAGAACATCGTCCGGTTCATCAACCAGGCGATCGAGTGGGAGAACGTCGTCACTTTCCTCTACTCGTACTTCTGGGACGCGCCGCGGAGCTGGGACTTCATCCGGCAGATCCAGCACCCGGATGCAAACCGCCAGGCGTTCATGCGGGCCGGGAGCGCACGAGTTGTACTGACCGTGCGCAAGGGCTGGGAAGAACGCTGGCTGAGGTTCGCGGAAAGCGGCTTCACCAACCCCCGGTACGCCCCGGACGCGCAGTACCTCACCATCGCCAAGGAAATCGCGGCGTACGACGACCGGAACTACCCGGGGATCCCGCCGGCGAACGCCGGCCGCAGCGCGGTGCGGCTGGCCGACTCCATCTACACGACGTCGTCGGCTTCGGTCCAGGCAAGCCCGAACCCGGTGACCATCAAGGTCGACTCGGTCAGCGGCTTTGTGGTGGGCGCCCGCGTCCTGATCGGCGCGGCCGGCCTGCCGAACACCCAGGAGACCCAGCTGCTCCAGGGGATCATCGGCCCGGACCGGCTCGTGGTGCAGCGACTGGACAATCCGCACGACGGCGGTGTCACTCCATTCCCGGTCGTCCTGCCGGGTGAGAGGGGAGCCCTGATCGCCGAGTGGAACGAGTACACGCCCAGCTCCGGCACCGATATCGAAGTCACCTCGAACCTGAGTGAAATTTCGTGACCCGGCCGTTCCTGCCCGCCGATCCCGCCGTCCGGCTAGAGGCACCGACGTCGGGAACCGAGATCGAACACCTCCTCGGCGGGGGCGCCGCGCTGCCGCGGATGCTCGCGGACATCCGGTCCGCCCGCGGGCCGTCCTCTTTCGTGTACCTGGCCAGCTGGAACTGCGAGACCGGCTTGCCGGTGTCGCGCGCCGACAACCTGGGGGAGGCGCTACGGCGCGCGGCCGAGAGCGGCGCCCAGGTCCGGCTGCTCCTGTGGGCGGGCATGCTCGACGAGGACTCGATGCGCAAGCTGCCTCTGGACAAGCAGGTGTACGTGCGAGAGTTC
Source organism: Amycolatopsis sp. cmx-4-37 (assembly GCA_049998055.1). Classification (GTDB taxonomy): domain Bacteria; phylum Actinomycetota; class Actinomycetes; order Mycobacteriales; family Pseudonocardiaceae; genus Amycolatopsis. Next base: position 787,204 of record JAEBEK010000003.1, read on the forward strand.
TTTACGAGGTGGGGCCCGACCCGGGCGAACAACCTCGCCGCGGCGAAGCTCGTCGACAAGTTGCACGAATCCGGTGCCGACGCCCGCTGCCACCTCGACGCCAGACACCTGTTCGCCGGCTCGCACCACCAGAAGATCGTCGTCGTCGGGACCGACGACGACGTCATCGCCTACGTCGGCGGCATCGAGTTCAGCACCGACCGGCTCAACGTGGTCGATGCCGCGGGGGAACCGCTGAAGGGCGCTCCGCTGTTCGACATCTCTCTGCGGCTCCGCGGTGCCGCCGCCTACAGCGTGCTGCGCACCTTCACCGACCGGTGGACGGCGACCGTCCCGCGGCCGCCGGTTCCGCGGGCGCCGGTGCCCGAGCTGCGGGGTACCGGCCGGGCGTCGCCCGACCTGGCGTCGTCACGGCGGTTCGTGGACGTGCTCGGGAGCGGCGAAGATACCGGCCCGACGACCGCCGAAGCCCAGTCAGGACAGTTCGTGGACATGCTCGGTGCCGCGCGCCGGCCCAAGCTGGAAGCTCAGGTCTCGCACACCTACGGGCGGGGCTGTCCCTATCCGGGGGAGGTCAAGACGGCGGGCAAGGCGGTCGCCGCGGCCATCCGCTCCGCCCGGAAGTTCTTCTACATGGAGGACCAGTACTACACGGGCACGGCGGAGCTGAAGGCCGCGATCACCGACACCTTGCGCGGCGATCCGAACCGCTGGGGCGTGGTGGTGATGGCGAACGAAGGCGCCGTCGCCGACCTGCCAGACGTCGGCTACCGGCGCCGGGAGTTCCTGCAACCCCTCGTGGAAGAGTTCCCCGGCCGGTTTCTGGTCTTCGAGCGCCTGGGCGACGACGGAACGGCCACCGGCCGGACCGCGTACGTCCACGCGAAACTGACCATCGTCGACGACGTCACCGCCGTCGTCGGTTCGGCGAACAGCAACTACCGCAGCTGGACCCACGACAGCGAGATCCTCCTGACGGTGCACGACCCGAACGGGCCAGGACCGCTGGATCCGGTGTACTGGCGGCCGATCCGCCGGCTCCGCGCGGAGATCTGGCAACGACACCTGTTCATCACGTCGCCGGATCCGAAAACATTCGGTGACCCCGCCGCCGCCCGCCCCTGGTGGAGCGAGATCGCCGCCGACCGCCGCAAGGCCCACGTACGGCGGTCGCTCACCCACGTTCCGGCGCCGCATCCTGCGCTCGGGCCCGTGTCGGACCTCTTGTGGACGACGGTTGCGGATCCGCGAGCTTGACCGATTTCGGCGCGCCGGGCTGCCGCGAAGAACGCTTCCGCGGGTACATCGCGGTCGGGTTCGGTGGTGCGCGCCGCCCCGTGGTCGCCGGCTCCCGCTGCCCTGGCGACATTCGCCGACGCGGCGATCTGTTTTGTGCGGGTACTTCCCCCAGAGCGTCCATGCCGAAGCGAACACCGACTCGCCGGCTTCCGTCATCCAATAGTCGAAGCTGGCCGCGATGGCGTCGATGTCAGCGGCGTCTTGGCCGGACTGCAGCGAGGTCGACACCTCGTGCCACCCGGTGCTGGCCGAAGCAGCGGCGTTGTCCGCCAGTCCGGCGTCCGGCTGGCGTTGCCGATACGCGGGCCGCCGACTCCGACGGCGTCTCGGCGGAGCAGTCGAAGGTGGTAATTGCGGACGCTGAGTTGCTGGGAGCCGGCTCGGTGTGAAGACCGGCGGCGTCGTGAGCTGTCCCAGCGTCCGGTTTCTGGGAAGAGCCTCCGGAAGTACCGGGGGTGGGGGAGAGCGATCTCGAACGCTGGTGAGCTGGTACGTGCGGAGCGGAGCATCTCCGCTTAGCGGATTCAGCCGCCGAGAGTGGTCACTCTTGACTTTCCGTCCAAGAAGGCGGGGAGGCGCGGTCGCCAAGGTCTGCTGCCTCGTCTCGCTGAGCGAGGGGCGCTATGCGGTTGGCCCGAGTCGTTCTGCCCGCTGGACGTTGCGACGGCCTCGGTAGCGGCGAAGCCGTGCACCGGCCGTTCAGTCTCGGGCTCGCCGCCGGTGCCGACCGTGCGGAGGAAGTAGTCCCGGTCGAAGAATCCCAGGGTGACCGGCGCTGGTCCTGGAGGCGGCCCGCGACGCGGCGGCCTCGATACGAAGCCCGAGGTAGCGGGAAACAACGCGGGCGAGGCAAAGGACGCCACGCTCGCAACAAGAAGGCCAAGAACAACGGCCGCCAGGCGCGGTCTCATTCGGCCCCACGCCGGTCCCACCCATGATCAAAGCCCACCGGCAAGATCCTCGTGATCAAGGATACCCGCAGGTGGGCTTCGATTCAGTGGGGTGCGCCATCAGGGACTCGAACCCCGAACCCGCTGGTTAAGAGAACGCGTTTTGGGGTGTCGGGTGGTACCGAGTGATGTCGGACTAGACCTTTTCGGCTGGTCGCCGGCCATCACTCGTGTCGGACGATACCGCGTTCTGTCGACGTGTGCGAGACCTCTCGGGCACTTCTCGGGCTCGTCCGTGCCGGATTCTGTCGAGGTATCCATGCAGGTCAATTGCGGAAGGCGCGGGGCCGGGCGGGAACTGCCGGGCAGGGTGGTTGCTGTGTTGAGCCCGGGCGAGGACCGTGATCCGGTGCTGTCGGCGGTGACGCTGATCGTGGGAGTCATCGTGGCGCTGACCTTTCTGTTCGGTTTCGGGAACGTACTGACGTTGGCGCTTCGGCTGGGCGTGCCGGTCTGGGTTGCACCGCTGGTGGCGCCTGCGGTGGATCTGTCGGTGGTCGGGCTGCTGCTCGCCATTCGGTCTCTGTCGATGCGAGGCGCTCCCGCTGAGGTGATCCGGCCGGCTCGGCGGCTGCTGTTGGCATCGAGTGTGGTGACGTTGGCGCTGAACGTCGCCGAGCCTCTGATCGTCGGTCAGATGGGGAAGGCGTTGTTCGATGCAGTGGGTCCGTTGTTGCTGATCGGTTGGGCAGAGGTGGGGCCGATCCTGCTGCAGGCGCTGGCCTCCGCTTCAGCCACCGAACGTTCGGCTGACAGTGCCCAGAGGCAGGCCGGCAGCTCAGACAGCGTCTGGGTGAACCAGCCGGAAGGCGTGAACGTGGATGCTGAGTTGCTGGAGCGGGCTCGGTATGAGGATCGGCGGCATCGTGCGCTGTATCAGCGTCCGGTCTCTGCCGAGAACCTCCGGAAGGCGCTGGGGGTAGGCGCGGACCGGTCGCGCGCCCTGGTCAAGTTGGTACGAGCAGAACAGAGCACTTCGGCGTAGGGCAACTTGAAGGACGCTAGGCTCGGCCGCTACATCTGGCCTTGGGCTGACATGACATGCATGCTGGACGTGATTCGACGTGACACGCCCAACCTCCCCCGCGAGGTGATGGACGAGTTCGTCCCGCGCCGCACCCCGTCCGGCCGGGTCCTGGAACGCGTCGCCGCGGACACCTTCTTCGACGCGGTCAACCTGATCTCCACCGGGCAGATCGTGCACCTCACGATCGCCTCGTACGTCGAACACGTTCCTCGCGCGAACGTGGTGACCGTCCCCGTCCACGACCTGCCGCCATCCGAGACGGTGCTGGTCGGGCTGGCGGCCGACAACAACAGTCCCGTGTGTCGCGCGTTCGCCGGGGCGGCCCGTCACCTGCCGGACAAGGTGGAAGAGAACGATTGACCTGAAGACAGGTCGTCGACCCCCTCATCGGCCCTGGAGCTGCACCGAGCCCTGGTCGGCGACCTCGCCGTGCTTGTCGGTGACGGGGATGCGAGCCCGGCCCGACCGGCGTACCACGAGCCGGAGATGCAGTACCAGCGGCCGGTGACGCGGTAGCCGCCGTCGACCTTCACGGTCTCGGCGGCGGGGGAGAGACCCCGGAGACCGTCGCGTCCGGGTTCTCACCCTGGGCCTGCTCGGCGGCCGGCACCACGACGTTCACCTCGCGCTGCTTTCCCGGCGGCGACGCTGTGGGACATCCGGGTGCTCACCACGCACTGCGCGCGGCCGAACGCCACATCCGCATCGGGTTCGGCCGTCTCGATCCGGACCCGGCCGAAACCGACCGCCGGGAGGAGGCGCACGAGGGTCTCGTCGCCGCGTTCCACGCACGCGGGGACGGCGGCACCGCTGTCCCAGCGGCTAGGTCCCTCGACCACGCCGGAAGAACTGGGAGGACTCGTCGCCCGGGTGGCGCGAATCGGGCGGCTCGGGCCCTCGCGATGTCCGGGTGGCGGGTCGCCAAGGGCCGCGACACGGGTCAACCGGACGGTCGATCGTCGATGTCCGATCGACCGGTGGCTGTCGATTCCTGGAAAGCGACGACCGCGTCACCGTTGGTTCGTGCCCACTCGGTCAGCGCCGCGATCGGCTCCCGGAGCGTCTGACCGAGCGCGGTCAAGCTGTATTCGACCCGCGGCGGCGCTTCGGCATACACCTGCCTGTCGATGAGACCGTAGCTCTGCAGCCGGCGAAGAGTCTCGGTCAGCACCTTGCGCGAGATTCCACCGGACAGCGCGACGAGCTCGTTGGGGCGCTTGGGGCCGTCGGCGAGCGCGAACAAGGTGACGACAGACCACTTGCTGGCGATGATCTCGATCGCCAGCCGCGCGTTGCAGTCGGCGAGGAACACCGTGCCCGCGCTCAGGCTCCCCGTCGCGTTCGCGGTGGTAGGCGGGTTGTTGCTCATGATCCGAAAGTTACCATTCGGTACCTTTCGGGTTCCTAGCGTCGACGGCATGGAAACACAGCCTTCAGGAAAGGGAACCATGCCTGCCACCGGATCCGGCCGTCTGCTCATCGCCGTCAAGCCCATCACCGTCCCGAGCGCCGGCCGCGGCATCGACCTGCAGGTCAAGGTCACCGCGCCCGCCGACGGGAACAATTTGCCCGTCATCGTCTTCTCCCACGGCAACGCCTGGTCGATGGACGGCTACGAACCCCTCGTGGATCGGTGGGCGGCAGCCGGGTTCGTCGTGATCCAGCCCACTCACCTGGACTCCCGTCGCAACCACATCGATTTCGACGACCCCCGCTTCGCCACCATCTGGCGCCTGCGCATCGCCGATCTGCACGGCGTCCTGGACGGTCTCGATGACATCCTCGGCCACGTCGGCGGGCTCCCGGAGCGCGTCGACCGCGACCGCGTCGCCGTCGTCGGGCACTCCTGGGGAGCGCAGACCGCCGGAGCGCTTCTCGGTGCTCGTGTCTTCGACACCGTCGGCAACCCGGGTGAGGACTTCTCGCACCCCGCCGTCAAGGCGGGTGCGCTCATCGCGGCGACCGGTACCGGCGAGGCACTGACTCCCTTCGCGCTCAAGTACCTCCCGTTCGCGCGCCCGGATTTCTCCACCATGGCCACCCCCGCCCTGGTCATCGCCGGCGGCAAGGACCAATCGGCCATGTCGACCCGCGGGCCGGAATGGTTCACCGACGCCTACCACCGCAGCCCGGCCCCGAAACGGCTGCTCACCGTCGCCGAGGCCGAGCACCTCTTCGGCGGGATCTCCGGTGAGCACGTCAAGGACACCACCGACGAGGACCCGGCCCGCGTCGTACTCGTCGCGGACGCTGTCGCCGCCTTTCTTCATGACGTCCTCGACAACGACGCGACCGGCTGGCGGGGGCTGCAGGACCGGGTGGCCGGCAGTTCCGGCGCCTTCGGCATCGAGAGCAAGTGAAGACGCGCTGTCCGGCCACGTCACCCACCGCGGCACCCGGGCCGACCGCGGCGCCGACGTTTCCGGACAACGGGCAGACCGGGTTCGTCGACGCCGGGATCGGTTGACCCGGCGCTCCGCCGGGCGATCCCGCGGACGCCGAAGATCCGCGCCCGAGCTGCTCCTGGCCGTCACCGGCAGGTCGTTGTCGTACGCGGCCCGACGGTGCGTGTCCCGCCCTCGGGTAACGAGGTGATCCCCGGTGCGGTCCGGCCCTCACCGGGGATCACTTCAGGTCGTACGCGGATGACGGTCTGCTGCACCGTGTTGCCCGCACGGTCCGCCGCCTCGGCCCGGAATGACACGTTCTTCGCGCGGCGGGGGTGGGCCAGCAGCAGCTGTCGTGCGTCTTCCCCTTGCCCTCGCCGTAGGGACACCTTCACCGCCGGGTAGTTGATGTCGGTGATCGTGCCCGTGCCGTTGCACCGACCGGCGGCTGGCACGATCCCTGGGAGGCGTGCAGGGACACGGTGGTCACGGACTCGTTCGACGCCCGAAAACGCGCTCAGGACCGGTCGCGCAGCTTCGTCGCCGACGACAGCCATGAGCTGCGCACTCCGCTGGCGACCGTGCACGGCTGGATCGACTTGTAAGTCCAGGATGGCTCGAGCGGCCCCAGCCAGCGCGACCACGCCATGGAGCGGATGCGGGCCCACCTCGACGCGGCCCGGGCACTGAACCGCGAACCGGCGGACCTGGGGCGCTGGCCAGTGACGGGGTGGACGACACGCGTGGTCAGCGCCAACCGCGCCATCACCCCGGGCGGAGTCGCGGAAGCGGTCGCCGGCGGGGGCCGTCCGCGTATCCAGCAGGTGTTGCGCAGGTAGCTCCCTGCTGACGAAGAACCGGTGCATTCGTCCGTTGACGGATCGGACAGAGAGGATGGTCGCCCCGTGGCTCACTTTGCTCATCACGACGACGCCGCCCACGTGCCAGGATCAACATCCGGTGAAGGCCTGTACAGCGGTCTTCAGGGCTTCTCCGAGAACGCCGTGTTCGATCAGCCGTGTGCCGCCTTGCGGCTTGCGTCAGAGTCGGTTTGAATCCATCCTTGCCGGGGGAGGTGTCGTGCTCGTCGTCGCACTTGCCGTGCTTGCCGCGGTGTCCACCGCCGCCGCGATCTGGTTCTGCTTCCACAGCAAAAGTGCGCCTGGAAAGATTCCAGACGCCGTCTACCAGCTGCTACGAACCACGCCAGTATTCCGTGAAAACCTTTCGCAAAATGCAGCTGAACGCCTCACCGAGCAACTTCATGAGCTGCTGGCTTGTGTCGCAGTCGGCATCGCCGACGCAGAGGGCAGCCTTCTGAGCTGGGCGGGCCGAGCACAACACCACTACGTCGACTTCGCCGAGCACATCAACTTCGTCCGCCGCGGTCAACAACGGGCCACTGTGACGCACCGCGACTTGCCGAGCTCGTCTTGCCGCTCGTGCGACCTGGGTGTTGCGATGATCATCCCGCTGATCGTCGATAGCGAGACCGAAGCTATGCTCATCGTGGTCGCCAAGAGCAGAAGTCGGCAGCTGAGCATGATGGTCGACGCTCTGGCGCGGTTTGTCTGCATCCAGTTCGAATTAGCTCGCCTCGATGAGTCGAAACACGCCCTGCAGGCAGCGGAAATCAAGGCGCTTCGCGCGCAAATTTCACCACATTTTGTCTATAACGCTCTCAACACGATATCAACGCTGATCCGCACGGACCCGGAGGAGGCCCGAGAGCTGTTGCAGGATTTTGCTGACTTCATCAGGTACTCTTTCCGTGCTTCCGGCATGTTCACATCGCTGGCTGAGGAGTTGCGCAACATCGACCGGTACCTGACGATCGAGTCGGCACTCTACTCCGGGCGACTGGGCGTTCGGATGAAGATTGCGCCCGAGGTTCTCAGTGTGGTGCTTCCGGCCCTTGTTTTGCAGCCGATAGTGGAGAACGCAGTCAAGCATGGACTGTCAGGCAAGCCGCGTGGCGGCACTGTCACCGTCATCGCCGAGGATTCTGGCGACAAAGCAATAATCACTGTTGAAGATGACGGTGTGGGCATGGACCCCGAGCGACTCAAGGATCTCAACGACGGCCACCGCGCCGGATCACACATCGGCCTCGGCAATGTCAGCATGCGAATGCAGCAAATTTTCGGCAGCGACTATGCCCTTATGGTGGAGACTGCGCCGGGTGCGGGCACAAAAGTCACTTTGCGACTTCCGAAGTTCATCCCGGCGGCGCGACCGAGCTCGGAGGAGCCGGAGTGAGCCGCGGATTGCGGGTACTCGCGGTAGACGACATGCCCACCGCGCTCGATGGAATCTGTCGGCTGCTACGTGAAAGCCCCGAAGTGTCCCATGTAAGCGCGGCTGAGGATCCGCTCAGTGCGCTGAACATGATCCGAGGTACGCGCTTCGATGCGGTCTTCGTCGACATATCGATGCCCGGTATGAGCGGCATCTACTTGGGCGGCCTCTTGACGAAGCTGACCGACCCGCCCGTGATCGTCTTCGTCACCGCTTATGACGAACACGCCGCCGACGCCTTCGAGCTCGGTGCGATCGACTATCTGCGTAAGCCAGTGAGCGCTGATCGGGTGTCCGCGGCCCTGCGGCGAGTGATCAAGATGCTGCCGTCGAACGACCGTGCACCTGCACCCGTTCCGGAGTCCTTGACGGCACTCCCGGTGGAGTCGCGGGGGCGCACCAGGTACATCAAGCGCCGCGAAGTCGTCTTCGCCGAGGCCAGCCGGGACACGGTCAACGTGCACACGTTCTCCGGGATCCACTCGGTGCGGATGTCCATCTCCAGACTGGCCGCGCACTGGGAGGAAGCCGGCTTCGTGCGCACCCATCGAAGCTACCTCGTCGCCGTCAACGCGATCACCGAGCTGCGGAGCGACCCCATCGGCGGCTTGGTGGCAGTCACCGGGCTCGGCGAAGTGCCGGTGAGCAGGCGGCACGCGCGCAGCGTACGAGAGCGGCTGTTCCGGGCGGCGCGCGCGGAAGATCCGGAGCACTGACCGTCGGTCCTGCTCGCCCAGCGACCGCTCGTCGGTCCCTGCGTACCGCTGGTTGACCGCTTGTCGTGCTTTCGGGTTCAGAAATCGGCAAGGTTCCCCGTCGATGCACCGGTTTCCTAGCATGGTGTTCACCGGCAGCCAGCGATCCTCTGTCAACGGAAGGCCTGACCGCTGCCGCGACGCCGCAATCATCCGGCATGGTGGTGGCGTCTCAAACGACGCGCAGAGCCGGGCACCGGGCGGAACTGGAGTGTCAAGCATTTCTATAGCTATGATTGTTCTCGTGGCGGTCCTTTCCGTGTTCTGCCTCACCGCGCTGGCTCTCCATCTGATTAAGGGGGCTGCAGACGGATACTTGAAGGTCAAGTTCGGACCATTCTTGTTCGAGTACGGTGCACGTCCCAAGGCGAGCACTGATGAACCAGCCGTGGAAAAGAAGCAGTCGGCGGCTGGCGAAGATCTACCGCCTGGCTCTTGCTGAGAGCGCAGCTATGGGATCGCCCTGCGTGCTGCGGGTCGAACGCGATTGCGCTGGCGGTGTATCTGGTGACCTTCCAGCACATTCCCGCCGTGCGAACCGCGCAGCTGCTGGCTTACCTGGCGGGGCTGTCGGTGCTGACCGGCTAGGTCTCTGAGTTCTAACCCTGGGTTGCGGCCGGGCTGGAAAGAATCGAGCAACGAGGCGCTACGTGCGGCGCCGGTGGAGCATTTCGGCGAGCCTGGTATTTGAGTCGAAGGAAGGTCGGGTGGCTGCACGCCGCCCGCACATTAAAACTGAGGGCTGTCACAGGTTATCGAGATCCGCCTCGTTCGCCTTATCTCGGACTGGGGTTCGCGGGTGCTGGGTTCTTACGCTGCGGTTCGTCATGTTGTCCAGGGCTGGAGAGTTGCTCGTGACGCGCGCATCGTGGAGACGTTGGTGTGCTCTGTGGACGGAGGAATCATGGCGAAGCGATCAGGTGGGCGGGTGTTCAAGCGGTGTGGTTGCGTCAATCCGGATGATCGTCGTCGGTGGGGGTTGCGTTGTCCGCGGCTGGGCGAGCGTGGTCACGGGCGGTGGTATTTCGCGGTCGAGTTGGCGGCCGACCGTGACGGTGGTCGTCGTCGGGTGCAGCGTGGCGGGTTTGCGTCGCGGGCTGCGGCGGAACGTGCGCGGGGGTTCTGGCTGGGTGAGGATGTGGATCCTGGGCGGGCCTTGGTGACGGTGGGCCAGTGGCTGGATGTGTGGCTGGCGACTAGGAACACGCTTCGCCCGTCGACACGCCAGCTGTATGGGCAACTGATCCGTGACTATCTGCAGCCGCGGTTGGGTGGGCTCGCCGTATCGGAGTTGACGATCGGGAAGGTGCAGGCGGCGTTCACGGCGTTGCTGCGGGCGAACGCGGTGCGGTCGCGGCCGTTGTCGCCGACGACGGTGCAGCGGATTCGTGAGGTGCTGCGGGCTGCGCTCAATGGTGCGATCCGGCGTGGATTGATTACGCACAATCCGGCGCGGTGGGTGGAGTTGCCCTCGGCGCGTCGGCCTCGGGCGGTGGTGTGGACCGAGGCTCGGGTCGAGCTGTGGAGCAGGACCGGGGAACGTCCTGCTGTCGCGGTGTGGACGGCCGAGCAGACCGCGACGTTCCTTGAGCAGGTCCGCGATCACCAGCTGTACCCGCTCTATCACGTGGCAGCTCTGCTGGGGTTGCGACGTGGGGAGGCGGGCGGTCTGCGCTGGTGCGACGTTGACCTGGCAAATCGGACGTTGTCGGTGGTGCGGCAGCTGGTCGAGCGTGATGGCCGGGGTGTGTGCCTGCCGAAGACGGACGCGAGCTGCCGGATGGTCGCGTTGGATCGGGGGACGACCGCCTTGCTGCGCCGGCTTGCCCGGGAGGACCCGGCTGGGGATTGGGTGTTCTCCCATGACGGTGGTCGGTCGTGGAGCCCGAGCTACGTCTCCCGCACCTTCCGGGCCCTGGTCGACGAGGCCGGCTTGCCGCCGATCCGGTTCCATGACCTGCGGCATGGTGCGGCGACCCTGTCGCTGGCGGCCGGGAACGAGCTTCGGGTGGTGCAGGCCCTGCTCGGGCATTCGAGCATCGTGCTCACCGCGGACACCTACACCAGTGTCCTGCCCTGCCTGGCGCAGCAGGCGGCGGATGCGACGGCGGCGCTGGTCCGGCGCGCGGGGTACCAGCGCGGAGCCAAGATCCACAAGGTGGCGGTGCCCCGGCAGCGGAGCGGGTCATCGCGGGCACGGCTGGTGACGCCAAGTCACTGAACCGGGGCGACACGTCGGCTGCACCCGGGCTGCACATACGAGCAAAGCCCACCGACAGAGACCCTGAATTGCAGGGAAACCGTTGGTGGGCTTTGCTTTCCGACTGTGCGCCATCAGGGACTCGAACCCCGAACCCGCTGGTTAAGAGGCTGCTCTCGCTGTCGGATGGTGCCGAGTGATGACGAACAAGACCTTTTCGGCTGCTCACGGGTCATCACCTGTGTCAGATGATACCGGGTCCTGTCGTCGTGTCCGCGACCTCTCGGGCTCTTCTCGGGCACGTCCGTGCCGGATTCTGCCGACGTATTCGTGCAGGTCGGTCGCGGTTTCGGGTGAGGGCTCGATGGGGGGCCGATTGTCGTGACGAGCCCGAGCGAAGGTCGCGATCCGGTGCTGTCGGCGGTCACGCTGATCGTGGGGGTCATCGTGGCTCTGACTTTTCTCTTCGGTTTCGGCAACGTGTTCACCTTGGCCCTTCGGCTGGGGGTGCCGGTTTGGGTTGCGCCGTTGGTGGCGCCTGCGGTGGACCTGTCCGTCGTCGGACTGCTGATCGCGATTCGATATCTGTCGTTGCGGGGTGCTCCTGATGACGTGATCCGGCCGGCTCGCCGCCTGTTGCTGGCGTCGAGCGTGGTGACGTTGGCGTTAAACGTGGCCGAGCCCTTGATCGTCGGCGAGGTGGGAAAGGCATTGTTCGATGCGGTGGGTCCGTTGCTGCTGATCGGCTGGGCGGAGGTTGGGGTGCGCCACGAGGCGTTGTTTGACCGAGTGGAGGTGGAAGGACTCCATCCGCTGTCTGTCGTGACGGGCGGTGTGGAGCTGAGGGCAGCCTGAGCCCGGAGGTGCGGGTGAGGGTGGCAAGCAGCCCTGACAAAGCCGGGACGGACTGGTACTGCCAGACGGTTCGGGTTCGGCGAGCGAGACGGAAAGGTATACGTGCAGGAACCAGCGAGTAACGCTCCTCAAGCGGACCACCAGCTCCAATCTGGCGGATATGGGCTGGACAGCGGCGCGCACCCCGGACGGTGTCCGGGGGAACTCCCGACCCGGTTTACCTATGACCGGAGGGAGGCTGCGGGGAAGGTTCACGGCGTACCCGCGGCGATGCCGCAGGGGCAGGAGTTGGGTGCCTACTCCGTCGATCGGTCAAGCAGTGAACGTGGGAACCATCGCGTGTCGTTCCCGGAACCGGCCGGCCAGGCTGGGAGCGGGATAGGCGCATCGTCCGCCGAAGGTGCGCGGTGGGGCGGAGGCCCCGTAGTAGTCCGAGGACGGGAAAGCCGTCTGCATGGCGAAGGGGGCCAGCAAACCGGCAGCGCGGATGCTGGAATGCCAGGAGGTCGTCGGTGAATACTGATGCTCTGGAGGCCGCGTTCTTCGACGCGGAACGCCGGGTACTGGAGATCCAGGCCAAGCTGCACCGTTGGGCGGTCGGTGAGCCTCACCGCCGGTTCGACGATCTGTACAACCTCATTGCCGATCCCGCTTTCCTTCTGGTGGCGTGGTTTCGGGTGCGGGGTAACAAGGGCGCCAGGACGGCCGGTGTGGACGGTATGACCGCTCGCGCGGTGCGGTGGTGGCGGCAGGATCATCTTCTGCTGGAACAGTTGCGCGCGGAGTTGAAGGCGCGTGAGTTCCGTCCGATGCCCGTGCGGCCGGTGAATATTCCGAAGGCGAAGGGAAAAGTTCGTCGGCTGGGGATTCCGACCGTGCGGGACAGGGTCGTGCAAGCGGTCCTGAAGCTGGTGCTGGAGCCGATCTTCGAGGCGGACTTTCGGTCGTGTTCCTACGGGTTCCGCCCGAACCGTCGAGCGCAGGACGCGGTGACCGAGACGTGGCATCTGGCGTCCAACTCTTATGAGTGGATTGTCGAGGGCGACATCGAGGCATGTTTCGATCAGATCGACCACACGGCCCTGATGGACCGGGTGCGTCGCCGGATCGCGGACAAACGTGTGCTGTTGCTGATCAAAGCCTTCCTGAAAGCCGGGATCCTCGGCAAGGATGGCCAGATCTGGGGCGGCGACACCGGCACTCCGCAGGGTGGCATCCTCTCGCCGCTGCTGGCCAACGTGGCGCTATCGGTGCTGGACGAGCACTTCGACCAGTACACGATCAGCACCGTGGAGCGAGCGAAACGGCGTCGGCACGGACTCGCCAACTACCGGCTCATCCGGTACGCGGACGACTTCGTGATCATGGTGTCCGGCAACCGGGCACAAGCCGAAGCTCTACTCCCGGGGGTAGCAGCGGTGCTCGGTTCGATGGGGCTTCGCCTGTCGACCGAGAAGACGATGATCACCCACATCGATGAGGGACTGGACTTCCTCGGCTGGCGCATCCAGCGTCATCGCAAGAGGGGAACAGATGAGCGCTACGTCTACACCTATCCGTCGAAGAAAGCGCTGCGCGCGATCACGACGAAGGTCAAGTCGGCGTGTCTGCAGAACGTGAACGATTCGCTGGCAGACCTGCTACGTCGGCTGAACCCGATGTTGCGGGGCTGGACGGCCTACTTCCGGCCAGGGGTGTCCCAAGCGACCTTCCAGTACCTGAGGTCATATGTGTGGCACCGGGTTATGCGCTGGATTCGCAAGAAACATCGCCGGATCAACTGGGAGAAACTGCGCCGCCGCTATTGCACCACGACACGTGATCGATGGTGGCCCGCAGACGGGGACGTGATCTTGTTCAATCCTGGTTCGGTGAGCACCACTCGCTACCGGTACCGGGGAACGAAGATTCCGTCGCCATGGCCGAGCAGGGCGTGAGACAACCGGCCAGCCAACGGGGTTTGTGGAGCGCCGGATGCGTTGAGAGGCGCATGTCCGGTGCGGGAGGCGGCTCGGGGAAACGGACTGACCGCAAGGCCAGCACCGCGCCCCGAGTCGACCTCACCCGGTCCTGCTGCAGGCGCTGGCCACTGTGCAAGCGACCGGGGTGGCGCAGGAGCACGCCGGCGACTACGGCGGCGTCCCTGCGGCGGAGAAGTCAGAGGACGGGAGCGTGAGTGACGACTTGCTGGAGCGGGCGCGGCAGGAAGACCAACGGCATCGTGAGCGGTATCAGCGTCCCGTCTCTGCCGAGAACCTCCGGAAGGCGCTGGGCGTAGGCGCGGAGCGGTCGCGAACCCTCGTGAAGCTAGTGCGTGCCGAGCAGAGCATGTCCGCGTGACCGGGTAGGTCACTCAGGGTAGTCAATCTTGGTCTCCATCGGACTATGGACCACAGGTGTGTTGAGAGTGGCGGGTGAAGGGCTGGCGAGGCGCCCGCGGCAGCTTTCACGCCCAGGGTGAGCACCGACCAGTGACACGGCTTGACCTGCAAGGTCCCGTTCAATTTCGCTGGTAAATTGGGCAAATGGACCTAGGGGCCGATCCGCTTACCGCCGAGGACCCGGTGACCAGCCGGGAGCAGGATGCTGTCCGGATCCTGCTGCTGCTCGACGGCGCCGGCGAGCCGGTCGACGACACCGAGCGGGCGCTGCCCGGGCTGGATAAGGCGGTCTCTGTCGTCCGAACGACGGTGCGGTTGCAGAAGCTCGACTTCTGGCTGCGCAACCCCGACTACCTTGCCGACGAGCTGCTCAACGACTACGAGACCAGCCGCGAGGAGCCGCTGCTCGCCATGGCCGCGTCGATCTTGAACTCCGAGGAGCCCGAGGTGCGTCGATACCCCATGCTCCGCCACAAGTTCGGCGCCTGGGAGAACATTGACAATGCCATGGCGGTGCTGCGCGGCGCGGGACTGGCCGCCCGCAAGCGTCGTGGCACGGTCGAGCGGGTACGCCAAAGCGACTTCTACCTGCTCGACGAAGGCCGGCGGGTGGCCCGCGACATTGTCGCTACGGAGCCGGTGTTCCGGTACTACGTCGAGCGAGTGGATCTGGTGGTGAGGTTGGCGGACGGTCTCGGCGGCACACAACTGAAGAAGCGCCAGTACCTGCAGCGGGAGTACGCCGACACGCCGCTGCGCGAGCACATTTCAACGGTGGCGCCGCGCGCCCGCGCTCGCCTGGCGATGTTGCAGGCCGAGCTTGTCGGTTCGGCCGAGGCCGTGGCCGGACCGCGAGGGGAGCAACGATGACCGAGTCTGTCGGCGACAACCAGCTTGTCCCACTTGCCGAAGTAGATGCGGACAGCGCTGAGGTGACGGCGGCGCCGAGAGTGCCCGCGCCCGGTGAAGCCCTGCTGGACACACGAATCGCTCTTCAGGCCAAGGTCACCGCGGACCAAGTGCGGGATGTGTTCGCCACCTACGGGTGGCCCTTGGTGTTCACTCCAGCCCGCCCGCGAGCTTTGCGCCTGGTGCGTCTGCGGGTGGCGGGTGTCCGCGCCGGCAAGGTCTCACCCGGCACGTTCGACACGACGTTGAATTTCACCACGGGCCTGACAGCCCTGGTGGCGTCCAACTTTCGCGGCAAGACCAGTGTTCTGGAGCTGATCACGTGGTGCCTTCGCGGGACACCGCGGGAACTGCAGACTGGCGTCCGGGGCTGGCTGAACCACCTCGACCTTGACATCACCGTCGCCGGTCAGCCGATCGGCTTCCGCCTGGACATCGCAGACGGAACGATCTCGTCTGCGACCGTCCTCACTGCACCTGACGTCGCCGCCCTGGCGGACACCCGGGAGCCCGACATCACCCAGAAGGTGACGGTGCTTCTTCAGGCTGCCGGTGAAGAGAGCTACGCCGAGCAGGTGGCCAACTTAATGCTGGATCGGCTCGACCTGCTCCAGATGGTCAACACGCTGAAAGAAACCAGCACGCAGACCCACGGGTGGCCCGCCTACTTCGCCGCGCTGCATCTAGGCTCGGCCAGCACGAAAATCCTGCTGGGCGACCAGATGATGTCCGGCCTGCCGGGCAGGCTGCTCCAGGTGTTCCTGGACCTTCCCGCCGCTGCAGCGCTCACCCGTGTCAAGACGGCCCACGACGTCCGCCGCAATGAAGCACAAGCCCGCCAGGCCGAGCGAGAACGCGAAGCAGCTCAGCGCTCTGAAGAGCGCGAACGCATCGAGTCCGAACTGGCGACGGCACGTGCACACCTGGCCAAGCTCACGGCAGTAGCAGGGCAAAGCCAATCCCTCACTGACCTCGCCCGAGAAGCCGCACGCTTGGCCGGGCAGGTCGTCGACGCCCGGGCAGTCGACGACGACGCCCAGCGCGCCGAGCAGAGCACGAGAATCGACCGCCAGCGGGCGAGCAAGCGGTTGGCCGACGTCCGCGAGAGCAAGATCGCCAGGGCGCTCTTCCAAGGACTAGACCCCGACGCCTGTCCCCGGTGTGATCAGGCGATCACATCCGACCGCAGGAACAGGGAGCACGATTCCCACGCCTGCGCCGTGTGCGACCGGCCCGTCTCGACCGACGACGCCGAATACGCGGACATCGTCGTCGAGGCAGAGGACCGGTTGTCCGCGGCCGTGGAAGCTGAGCGCCAGGTACGAGCCCACGCCGAAACCACACGTGCTCGCCTGAACACACTTACCGCAGAGTTGACCGCCGCTGACGAACGTCTCCGGGCTGCTCAGGCCGCCACCGCGCTACCTGAGATGGCCCATGCCCAGCAGACGGTCTGGCGACTCGAAGGTGCTTTAGGAGTCCTGCCGGCACCGTCTCCACCGGACGGCGACGACGCCGCAAACGACGCAGTCACCCTGCGAGTCCTGGCTGCGGCGGTGAAAGTCCTGGACGCGGACAACAAGAGCGCTGCGGTCGCGCTGTTCGCCGATCTTGAGCAAGAGGTTGCCGAGCTGTCCCGCCGGTTCGGCATGGTCTCGCTCGAGAACGTGCACATCGACCGCGCGGCCCGGATGCAAGTCACCCAGGACGGAGGTGGCAAAGACTGGTTCAGCAAGTGTAATCCCGGTGCCCGCCTGCGACTGCGTATCGCGTTGGTCATCGCCCTGCTGCGCGTCGGGGCGGCCCACGGCGTGTCGACCCACCCGGGGCTTGTCATGATCGATAGCCCCAAAGCCGAAGAGGTCCAAGACCTCGACGCAACTGTCCTGTTCCGCGAACTCGCGGAGGTTGCCGAGGAGCAGGGAATCCAAGTCGTGATTACCACCCGCGACTACGACCTGGTCCACGCCGTGCTCGACGCCAGGCACACCATCGAGGCCATCGAGAACGAACCGCTGTGGTAGCCGGGACAGGAACACGTCGTGGCTAACCTCGCTGACCGTCTGAGCGACCTCGTTGCCGCCGGCCAGCCGGTCTCATTTGCAGCGATCGCCATGCCTGCAGAGGACGTCCTCGGCGAAGCTCGTGAGGTCGCTGCGGGGCCGATGGCACCGTTATTAGCCGAAGCCATCACCGCCGACGACGCGGACGAGCAGTGGGCAAGGGTCACCGGCGCGTTCGTCGACGGTCTGGCAGAGCAGAACAGCGTGCTGGCTTTGTCCGGCTCTCTGGAAGTCCTTCTAGCCAGTCCTGCGGCGCTGGGTACCCACGGCCCGGCATTGCTCGACGCACTCCTCGGCGAGCTAGCCCAGACTGTTCAGGACGCTCCGATACTTGCCGGTACCCGACTGGACGCCGCCGTGCGCCTGGCCGTCGGCAAGGCAGTCAGTCCCTTCCGGGTGTGGGACTTCCTCGATCGACTCTCCGTGCGGGACGCCCCGGAGGACTTCGTCGAACTGCTGCCCCGCACCCTCGGCGCCGCGCTCGACAGCTGGGCGAGTGAGGAGGCAGCCGCCAACACCTTGCGACGCCTCCTCGGCGAGCTGACCCAACTGGACGTCTCCGACTCGGACGCAGTCTACGAACTCGGCTGCGACCGACTCCGCATCGCTTTATCAGACTCCGACCTGGCCCAGGTCACCCAGCATCTCGCCGATGCCCGCAGGGACCTCGTCGCCAGCACCGCCGACGAGGCACGGAGCGACGCCGATTGCCTGGTCGCGGCCTGCGACGCGGTGCTCGCGTTCAGCCGTCACGACGCTGCCGGCGTCGCCGATGCCGCCGCGCGTCTCACGCGCGCACTCGAACAGCTCACCGCCTGGCAGCTGCGAACCCATCAACCCGCCTGGACCCGCCCCCGCAACTCGGCCTTGCTCGGATGGAACCAGCTTCTCCTCCTGCTCGACTCAGCCGCCGGCACGCTCGCCGACACGGTGTGGATGACACCGTGGAACGCCCTTGACGCCGTGCTCTCCGCGTACAGCTCCATTCGCACCGTCCAACCGCTGGGCCAGGACACCGACACAGGCGTCGCATTGCTCGTCAAGCCTGCGGTCGAAGACGCCTTCTTGCGTGAGCAGAGCTTCCTGCGGATTCTCGAACGCGCCGTGGAACAGCCAGAACATCGCGCCGTTAATACCCCGTTTGACCAGCCGACCGCGGAGATCCTCTTGAACAGGGTCTGCGCCCGACAGCCGCGCACCTCGGGAACCGCCGGGTCCGGTGCGCCCGATGGCGCGGACAACTCCGAAGACGAGGACCCGCCGGCCGGACGGCGGCTGTACCGGCTGGCGCCCCTACTGGTCCGCACCATGGGCGAGAAGGCGGCATTGGACCTCACCGCGGACCTGACCGACGAGGAGGTGGCTTTTCTCGGCGGACTTGCCGAGCAAGCCGACCAGAGCCGCTTCGCTGCCGATGACCCGGTGGTTATCCCCCTTCTGGACAAGATCCTCGGCCAGCTGGCCGGGCATCCCCATTACACCGGGCGGGTACCCGTCACCTTTTCGGAGTTGGTGTATCAGACGATTCTGTTCCTCAAGTCGCGTCTGGACTTGAACAAAACCAGCCTGCTTGGCAAGAGGCGCCGTAACGGCGAACCGGTCTACGACTACCGCCAGCGCCCGGAGAAGGACCAGCCTCAACCGCTCGAAGAGGACCTCCAGCTCGACTTCCGCGGCTGGCTGGACTCAGGACCGCTCCACCATGCCGTGAGCGCCGAGCCGATCGACCTGGCCCTAGGCCGCGGCGACATCATCGTGCGCTTCGACACGCTGCACTACCTGGCCGAAATCAAGAAGGATGACGCTGACAACAGCCGCCAGCACATCGAGACCACTTACCTGACCCAAACGGCAGAGTACGGCAACACCAACGTGCCCTTCGGCTTGCTCCTCGTTCTCGACCTTACGCCGAAGACATCCAGCGGTGGCACTCTCAGACTCGACGAACTCATCTGGGTCGCCACTCACCGTCCCGCAGGTTCCACAGTCGATCGGAAGGTCGTCGTGGGTGTCTTGCCCGGCAACCGACTGCCTCCATCAGAGTACTCAAAGTGAATTCGGCAACCCCTTAGTCCAGGCCGTGGACCATGCGCGCGGCGTTGTGCACGGCCACAGCCTCGCGCAATAACGTCTGCTGAAAGCGGGCGGTCTCCTCGCTCCCTTTGGTCAGGATCATGGCGGATGTGCCGATGAGGTGAGCGCTGCCAAGGCACGCTGTGTCGATCGCGAGGCCGAGCATTTCTGTGCTCAGCTCGTTGCCGCACCAGACACCACCGTGGACACGCACGGCGTGCAGGTGTCCGATCGGCGTGCTGTGGGTGACCTGACTCAGTAGGGAGTATGCGACCTCCAGCCACCCCGGTTCGGGGAAGGGCGCCCCCATGTCGCGGAGCATGCTGGAGATCCACGGCAGCGGCGTTCGGTTTTTCGCAATCTCGTTCGGCGTTACGACTTGGACCGTGCTCGGCAGAGCGAAGATCCTCTCGGCATCAGCTTTGCGGATCCCGCTCCCCATTAGGGTGTTGATGGTCTTCTTCTGGCGGGCACGGAACTCGTCGAAGTACTGCTTGGCGCGCTCCTCGAAGTCTTTCTCCGTGACGGAGAACCGCCACCTCAACCGCGCCGCCTCCTCGAGAAGCATCCGCGCCGCGAACACCGCGATCACCGCAGAACCCGGTTGATCGTAGGTTGACATCACTGCCTGAAGATTGGAGTGACCGCCGCCGAAGCCGAGCAAGGCGTGCAAAGGCGGCTGCCCAAAATCCCACGGCTTGATCAGCAAGGATCGCGCGGTCTGGAAATACTTCTCCGCCGCCTCGACCACGCCGTCGGCTGAATTGACGTCCGGCAAGAGGTCGTCAGCGGAGAGGACTGCTTGCGGCCGCACTAGCACAGGTCGGCGCCCCTGCGGGTCGGAGCTGGTCTTCCCCTGGTGCTGGACCGGCCGGCGCGCGGCGCCGAGGCCGTGGATCGGCGCCGCTGCGGCCGCCACGTCGGCGGTTAGCTCGATCGCGCGCGAAAGAAACCGCTCCCGGTCGACATCGACCGGCCACGCCTCGGGAACGGTGTAAGCCGTTCCCAGGAGAGTGGTGGTGGTTCCGACGGCCGCAACATGCATGAACAAGGCTTCGTGGTCGGCGCGCAAGTCGTGCCCGGGCGCTCCGTCCTCGGTCAGACTGCTCTGCAGCCCGAGGTGATTTCCATGCCCGGCGTGCGCGAGGACCATCATCGCCCCGCGCAGGCCGGCCATGTCAAAGAGGGGCCGTACCTGCTCCAGCAGCAGAGTGTCCTTCACTCCCACGGAGGGCGTCGCGGCGACGGCGTCGGCGCGCGCGAAGAAGTCGTTGAGCAACTCGTCGTCGCCGGGCATCGTCGGCGCATCGAGCCACGTCATGGACTGCCCGGTGAGGTCAGCGACGTCGGGCAACGGCATGAGCCAGCGCGGCAGGATCGGGCAGGTACAGCCTGTCTCCTCGAGTAGGACGCAGAGTCGGTTGCGCTCAGCTAGCAGGTCGCCCAGCAGCGCGCGGCGACGCTCAGGCCGGTCGGCTATCCACAGCCAGCGCAGTCCGTCGATGAACAGGCTGCGCGCGAGAGACCCCAGCACGGTGCCGCCGAAGCTTGCTCCGATCAACGAGTCGGCACAGTCGTAGCGTTGCCGGGCGAACATGAACGCCAGACCGGTCAGGAAGCGGTCGCCGGGCACGTTGAGGTTGTAGTCGATTGGGAACTCGTCGAGGTGCATGCGCAGCGCACGCGTTGCAACCCGGAGCCTCCCGATCTCCGGCGAGACCACACGCCGGTCCGGGCGAGTCTCATCACCGTTACTCAACCGTGTTCCTCCTTGTCGGACTGCGCGGCCACGCCGGGAGACAGAGCGGCCAGAAGCCAGTGAACCAGGAGGTCAGCCTTGATCGCCTTCGATTTCCGCATCCACTGTCCGCTGCTCGCCGGGGCAGAGCCGCAGTCGAAACCCGCGAAGCCGTATATATCTAGGCGTGCATCACCCGAATGGCCGAGTATGGGGAGTGCTGCCGCGGACGGGTGCGTCGTAGCGCAACCGCGCGGCGCTCGGAAGATCGTTCGGACAGTCCGTCGGGTGCGTGCCTGCGGTTTGACAGAGTTTGATATCTTCGTGGTGGCCAGCGCGAAGGCCTTGTCGTCGTGGAACTCCCCGGATGTGTTCCCGTAGGGCGGCTGAATGGGTTCACAACTCCCGCCCGCGCACGGCAAAGACACAAGTGGCAGCAGCTGATCTCGATTGCGCCGACCGGGAGGCGGACCGGGAGACAACTGTGCCCTCTTTCCACCTTCCATCCCTGCCTGCCGGCTTCGTCCGCCCGCTGGTGGTAGCGATTGCCTTCCTGCCGATTTTGATCATGGCACTGTGTGCCGTTCCGGTGTGGGCTGTGGCGCTGTGGCGCCCGACTACCCACGGCGAGCTGGCCATGCGGTTGCTACGCGAGCTGCGTACGTGGAGTCGCGACGTGATCCGCGCGGTGTACGGCGGGCAGGAACGATGAGCAGGGACAACCGGAGAAACACCGTACGCCGACGGTCTCGCCACACCGGCGAAGCCCACCAGACGGCTCACCAGACGATGCCGCTCGCCGATGACGGGCCGCCGTGGATCCTCGACGCGCCTACCGTGGCCCAGCAACATGTCGAGTCCGCGGTCCTGCATCGACTGCTGGGCGGCGCGCGTTCCGCCTGGCTTGGCGGCTCTCGGCCGAAGCACCCTCTGTTCGTCGAGTCCGTCAGTCCCTCAGCCGATGGGCTGAAACTGGTGGTGCCTGTGGGAAAGGCGGAGGGGTTCGGCGCGGCCTTGACCGGTGGGCTGATCAAGGGTGCTCTCCTGCTGGGAGAAGAGATCAGCATCCGCCATATACGGGGCACCGAGCTGCACGTCACGGCTGCTGGTGCGGCCTCCGGCCTGGTCGAGGTGCGCTGTTCCTGGCCCCCATTGCGCACGGCCGTCGACGGATTGCCGGGCATAATCGTGTCCTCGGCCGAGGTGCGTTTCAGCAGTGCTGAGCCATCGCCGTCGCAGGGCGAGCAAGCAGTCCTCAGCAGTCTGCTGCGACGGATCGCGCTGTTCGCCGATCCTGCTGCACTCGATTGGCTGTTCGCCTGGCACCTCTGGCTGATCCGCGGGCGCAGTGGCTCCCAGCCCCGCCCACCCGAAAGGCTGCTGACCGATCTCATCGATGAGGGGCTCGGGCTCGGACCGCTACCGCGCCAGACGCTAGGCCTGGACGAACGGGCTGGCCTCCGGACTATCGCTGGTACCACCCCGCATTCGAGGTCAGCTGAAGCGAAAAGAGCCGCAGCACCGACTCGCCCTACTGCTGTCGCGGGTGCGCAGGCTCCCGCTGCGGACAGAGGTCAAAGTCCGCCGGCGGCGTCAGGAAGATACCGCCATCTTGCTGTGACCGCGTTCCACTTGAACCCGGACGCTCCGGCTCGTCGCGACTTCTACATCATGAGGTTTCCTACGGAGTGGATTTCGATACTGACAGAACTGGAGAAAGCCACGGGGGCGCACGGTCGCGGCTACCAGGCGATCGCGCAACTAAATGAGGCCATTGCCGCTGTGCTTCCAGAATGCGTCGTGACCCAGCCACGGAGCGACCGCGAGCAGCCACACTGGTTGCTGGCCACGTCGCGGCTGCCCACGGAGACGATTTTCCGCTTGGTCCTCGCGTCGGTGCGGTCGCAGCCGGCGAGTGATGGCCAGATCCAAGCAGTGCTCGCACGACTCGATCCGTCAGACCTGGCCTGGGAACCGGTGCGGATCGCCGCGGACTTGCCCTTCGACCTGCTCGCCAGGCTGATCTCCGTGGACGTTGCCGAACGGTTGACCCAGTCCAACGCGCCGTTTCCGTTTGCGAACCTGCGGTTCGTCCAGTGTCCAGATGCCCGCGGAGCAGAAGTCATGTCCTGGCCACCGCAGGGAACAGGCCCGACGTCGTTCTCGGTCACCATCAAGATCTCAGTTCACACCCGGCCGTTCACCTCCGAGCCCAGCGTGCACCTGCACTTCGGGATCCGACGATGGATGCCGAAACGAGGAAAATTCACTGCTAGGCACCCGGCCTACGTCGCGATCGATCCAACAACTGCGGACTGGCCAGGGATGAGGGGATCGTTTGGGATCGCCAACATCACGCCCGGCCGCGACGCCGAGGGCAACTGGCAGGCTCAATGGTCTCCTGCGCTGATCCGAATCCTGACGCACGCTGACCTGCTGCACCTCCTGCCCGACGCCGAGGACCTGGTCGCCGATCCCCTCTCTTGCTTGGAGCAACCGAATCCGGCGGCATTGCCCTACCGAGCGGACGTGCTGAAGTGGCATAAAGTCAGCGATGGCCTCCCGGTGACCGATCGTGCTCGGCTGATGGACTGGGCCACCGACGAACTCGCCCCGCTCCTGACCCCGATCCCTCCGCTGCCTCGCGCTGTCGCCAAGGTCTACCCAGGGCTGACCCGGAAGACCGATACACCGATGCCGGCAGCGGCTCTGGCTGCGGCCGTCGGTCCGCACCTAACGATCGAGCTGTGGTCTCAGACCTCCTCAGGTCGCCAACACGCAGTACGTCGTCTCGAACAGCTGCTCGGTGTCGAGCTGCCACACATCGCAGGATCATCGCCCTCCGAAACGGCGGTGGACCTCGGCCCAGTGACCGTCACCGTACGGTCGACACCCGCTCGTAGCGCTCCCGCGGACGTCCTTCCCGAACAGCGAAGAGCAGCGGCTACGACGTACGCCCAGCAGATCACTCGCGGACTCGACCCGGCCCCACACCCGACCGTATCCTTGATCGAAACGGCACTGGAGGACATACCCGGTGTCCCCTCAGGGGAGGTGAAAGCAGCTCTGCGCCGTGCCCTGGCAGCCACAGGCCGACTCATCGGGTTCGTTTCACCAGGACCAACAGACGTGCCGGAATCACTAAATGTGGCGAAGCTCAGCCGTGCAGTCGACGACCTGTTCGGGCAACTCGGGGTTCGGCCGACGCATCTCCCAGAGCCGGCGCCGAACACCGTGGACTGCAGGCCGGCTCTGCTCGCCATCTGGATGATCCGCCGACCCAAGGCTGATCGCCGACGCGTACACCAACAGGTCTCCATTGCAGTCCTGATCGACCCCACCGGTCACCACGTCCAAATCCGCACAACCTGGTTCTCGTGGCAGCCTTTGCACGTCGGGCTGGTCGATCTCACTCAGCTCTACGGGAACGCCGCCACGGCGACGGGCATAGATCCCGGGCAGTTCATCAAGGAGTCCGTCGAGCACGCAATCGCCAGCCACCCCGACACCCTCCTGCTCACCCACGCTCAGAACCTCCGCTCCACGTGGCCGACCTTGGCCGACCCTCAGATGGACGTGGACACCATCGACCTTGGTCGCGGTCCTCAGCCGATCAAAGAGCTGCCCGGCCTGCGCCACATCTGGGTCCACAGCGCCCATGGCGCGGGAACACCGCAGTCGTACGGGGTCAATGACGGAATGATCGGTCATCCCAAAGGAATGTGGCGCTTTCCCGAACCGCGCCTATTCGCCAGCACCAGCGGCAAACCCGCCTATGCCGTGAACTCGGTCCTACGCAACTCGAAGATCGCCGAGGGGCTCCCGTATGGACGTGACGGGTTCACCCGGTTGAACACCCAGGCTCCTGTGTGGAACGAGCAACTCCTCGAACTTGCCGTTGCCGGGCTGCAAAACGGCGACCAGCCCGAACAATGGGCGGCAATGGCACACAACCTTCGCGACGCTGTGCCGTACACCCGCTGGACCACCCCGCTGCCCTGGCCGCTGCAGCTGGCACAACAGATTGAAGAGCAGGTCCAACCGCGGTGATCAGCAGAAGCGCGATGACACTAATGATCGAGTTTCTCGATGACGGCGGAAGCTGTTTTCAGCTCATTGAGGCGGAGGCAGCTTCCGGTTCCAGTGCTGGTCGGCGAAGTCGTCGCGGTTGTCTGCCCCTTTCCAATGCTGCTTGGGTAAGTCACCTCGGAAGTTGCATCCTGGGCAAACATCCTCGCCCTGGATGTGGCCTTCGTACCAGGCATGCACCGCTGCATGCGTCACGGCGACCCGGACGTCTGCTTCGCCCGACTCGTACGCCGCAACGGCACCTTCGATGATCATGCCCAGGACCGGTGAGTCCGGAGCGGGGAAAGGCGGGGAAGGGAACCTCTCAGCTTCCATAGCCGCCTAGGGTAGTGGAGCTGAAGCGCTCGACGGTGCCCTTCTCAGCGGCGCCATGCTGGCCACGAGTCCAACACAAAAGCGCGAGGTAGGTAGTGCGGCAGGGTCAAAGTGAAATCAACGTGCCGTCTACGAAATCTGTCACGGCGAGGGCAGTTTAGACGCCTGGCCGGCCGCGTCCCGATGCCGCTTTTACACGGCCGGCCAGGGCTCGGCACCACACGCCACCACGCAGGTTCGCGGCTTCCCACGGCGGGAAGTCCAGTCGCCCTGGCGACACCGGCCTCCGGTCCACGTGGGTGAAATCCAGAGGCGTGCCTTGCTCGGCGCTGACGCTGGTTCGAGGCTTTCGTCCACGCGACGTGCCCACCTCGAACGGCTCAGTCCCGTGTGACGAGTATGCCACAACCGGTCCAATTTGCATACCCCATGCCGTTGACCAGCTCGATTCTTTGAGGTACTATGCCGCCCCCCGGTTGCGTCCTATAAAGCCCCACCTTCCCGATCCTCTCAAGGGTACGCTTGTGGTGCGTTAGGCCCGACGCTCCTGGTGCGAAGTAGAGAGGGCGTACATGAGTCCACGTGACACCGCAGACCAGTCGGCGTTGCCACCTGTGCTTCCTGCGGGTCTGAGCCCGGCTCTGCGGGCGTTCGTCTTGGGCAACAACGTGCCGAGCACGGCTTTGGCGGCAGCGCAGGATCAGGCGGACGGAGTCGGGCAGCGGCGGATCGACATACCGGTGCGGAAGAGTTTCGTGCGTGTCTGGGACGACGCTTCCGCTGACTCGGCGCCGCTGGCCCGGATCTACGCGGGTGGCCGCAGCGGCATCGTCGCGGTGAAGTTGTACATCGCGCTGCTCTGGCGATGCGCCGCCCCGCCGTACCAGACCGACAAGCCGGCTCGTGCATGGGCGACCCTGCTTGGTCTCACGGACCCCACTGGAAAGGGCGCTCGCCGGGTCACCGACGCGCTGAAAACTCTCGCTTCCGCCCAGCTGGTCAAGATCACAGCTCAGCCCGGTCATCCCAACATGATCGAGATTCGGATGGAAGACGGCAGTGGCCGGGCTTACAGCCCGCCCAGCACCGCGTTCCAGTTCGCCCGGACCGACGTGCAGAAGCGGACGCACATGTACTCGAAGCTGTCGCGCGAGCTGTGGCTGGACGGCACGTTTCAAAGCCTGTCGGGCCCAGCCACGGTCATGCTGCTGATCCTGCTGGCCGAACGCGCCGACCGCGAGCTCGTCTGGTTCAGCACCACCGCGTTCCCGGCCCGCTACCGGATCTCCCACAAGACCCGCGCTGCAGGTACCGCCGAGCTGGTCAGCCGCAAGCTCCTGGAGGTCGACCGACAAGTCCTTCCCGCCACGAGGAACTCGTCGGTGTTCGACCCCGTGCGTAAGCGCACCCGATATCGACTTGTCGGTCACGCAAGAACCGGCCCGGTCGAGACACTCGACTGGTGACATCCGGCGTAACCGGCTGCTACGCCAAAACCACTACGGTCGCCTTGGGTACGTGTCAGGGTTCGCGCCCGAGTTAGCGACGCAGTTCATGCAAGGCGGCGCGTACGGCCCGCCGTGCGCGCCGCATCAAGCCGAGTCGCGGAGGCGGCCCTGTTGGATCTGCCAGCGCGGCGATCACGGCTGCCCGGTCTCGTTCGGCGGGCTCGGTCGAGGTGATGGTGATCAGCACTGCGGCTGCACGCAGCGCGAGCACGGCAGTTCTGCGATCGACTTCGTCGGTGAAGCCGTGGGCGATGTTGTTGCGGACGTTCTTGCCCTCGCTGAGCAGGAACGTCCGGAGGAATCTCTCCCAGTCCCGGTCGAAGCTGTTTTCGACCAACGGGTCGAGGAGCACGCCGAGTCCGCCGAACTGTCCGATGTTGTCTCCGACGTAGGCGCGGTAGACGGGTTCGTTGAGTTCGAGCAGCAGTGCGCGCGCCGCGGCTTCGACTTTGGGCACGGCCAGGTGCGCGCTGGCGGTAAATTCGCGCACCCAGTACAAGCGCAACGCGGTCGCCAGAACAGCCGCCCACTGTGGGCGGCACTGGTACGTGGCCAGGAACTCGGCGAGTTCATCCTGTCTGGGGATGCCGAAGCGTTGGACGATCAGATCGAGCCCTCGGGCCAGAAACTCGCCTTGCGCGGACATTTCCAGAGATTCGGCGTGGACCAGCTCGGCTGCGAGGGCGTCGTCGTCGCCGATGCGGACCTGCCTCGGAAGATCGTTGTTGCCGAAGGAGACGTGCGTCATGAGCCTGCTGATGATAGACACGTCGAATGCCTCTTTGGCCGACTTCTGGTTGACCTCATGGGAGCCGGCCGGTGAGCCCGTCGCAAGCCACGCCCTCAGCGCCTGTTGCCAGGTCGGGGCGTACCGATAGGGACGCATGAAGGTGGCTATCTGGTGCTCGGGCGGCGAGAACCAGGGGCCGGTGACCGTGGTCCACTCGGGTGGCGGCGCTGCTTGCAGCCGCGCCGTCGCATCACGCTCGAGGTCGTGTACGCCGTACTTGCGGGCTAGCGAAGCCGCTTGCGAGAGGTTGTACCGGATGGCCATGCCGTCGGTCTGGCCGTCTGCCTGTGCGATGAACCCGTTGATCTCTGCCCGGTTGGCTTTGTCGATGGCTGTTTGATCGTTGGTCAGCCTGGCTCGCACGACAGTGGCAGTCTCCGAAACCAGGTGGGGCTGCGGGTAGGCGTCGATCGTGGTGATGAGCAGGGTGGCGGCGCGAGGGTCGGGTGCCAGGCCCGAGTTCTTCCTCCGACGCACGAGGATAGCGTCCAGAAGCGGTAATGCGGCGTGCAGGTCATCCCGCGCAGTGACCACCTCATCAGCTTTGTCCAGGCACCGTGCGGTGAGTTCAGCCTCCAGGTCGGTCAATCCCACCGATCGAGCGATAGTCAGTGCTCGCAGGAGACCGTAGCTCTGGTCGCGGGACCGTAGGCTCCCGCCGACACACGCGAGATAGGCGCGAGCGGCGGTTTCAGCGTGGTCCTTGTTGTTCCTGCCGTCGAGCCGGAGCGTGAAGGCGATGTCGCGGCAGCGTGCCAGCGCGATTGGGTGGGTCACTGCCCGAGCAAGGTCAAGCCATAGCGCGCGGGCGTGGTCGCTTGTATTTTTCAACGCTGGCGGATAGACGGAGTGTTCGTCATCCAGAGGCGAAAGGGTCGCGCCTGGCTGGGGCGAGCCGAGTTCACTCACAGACAGCATGTAGTGGAACGTGCTGGCAAGGGCCCGCACGTCCAACGAGCCGACATCGTTCAGGCCGGCAGCGGTAAGGTTGCCGATCTTCTGGCCGACGGCGTGGATGTCGTTGACACCTTCGCAGGCGGTGTCGACCAGCTGCGCGAGCACGTCGACCTTGGTCGGATCGTGTACGTACCCGGTGGGGGTGCCCTCGTCGGGGTGGCCGTCGTTCATGGCCGAGTAGTCAAGCAGAAACAAGAGCAGGATGCCTGCGATTTCTTGGCGTGTCTGGCTCGCGTGAAATTGGCGTGATCAGAGTCGCGATCTTCGCGGGTGGGCACTCGACCTGGCATGGCTTGTACCTTTCTCGATCGGGCTTGTCCTGGCGAGCTGCTTATTCTGCGGCGAATTGTTAGTCGTCAGCCATATTGAAGAGTGCGTCGAACACGTCAAGGGTCATGCGGGTGGGCCGGATGCTGCCGTCGTCACCGCGAAGATGGAGCGCGTAGAGGCTGACTCGTTCGTCGTAGGGCAAATCTACCCAGCTCATGAGGAGCTTCTGGTCGTAGAGCGGGTGATTCTGGTTGGCGGGCCGGAACGGATTCGCCATCTCCGCCTCGCCGCTGTCGGCGCCGCCGGCGAGGTCTGGCCGGCCGTGCCAGCGGCCATCCTTGTCTCTGAAGGCGACTACGACGGGGCCAGTCTTATTGCTGGTGTTGGCGATCTGTTGCACGCGAGTCTTGGTGACGCCGATTTTGGCGGCGATCGTGCCATAGCCGGTAGTGCGATTGCGTAGCTCGTTGACGGTGGCTTTTTTGATCATCGTGACCGCGCTTCGTGCAGCAACGAGTGCTTGGTCGAGTTCGTCCGCTTCGCGGAGGCGGCGGTAGGGGTCGGAGACATCGCGAAGCTGGTGGAGTACTTGGTCCAGTGTTGGGCGCACGGTTACCTCCTGTGGGTACAGGGGACACTGTACCCTTTGGGGCACGCCCTGTCGACGCCAGTCGGTAATGCGCAGGGCGCCAGCTGTGAAGAGTCGCGATGCGGAACTCGCGGCGTCTAGAACCCCCATACCCCGGGTCACTCTCAGCAACCGTGAGGCTTGGCCTTCCGGGTGCCCCGGCTACGCAGCCAAGCCTTCGGATGGAGGTCCGGCGTGCCAGGTGCCTTTAGTGCACGAGCGATACGACGGAGTGGCTCGCGGTGAGGGCGGTTCCGGTCCAGCATGTCCGCCGCCCGCGATGCCCACATGCATCCGGCGCACAATGTCCAGAGCCAGCTGATTTCGGCCAGCGATTCACCAGGATCGATGCGGATGGAGATTCTGTCGCCGCCCGCCAGGTAGGAGTCCACGACGTGGTACCCGACGTGGGTGTATCCGGACAGTACGCGGTAGACCGCGTACATCTGTGGGCCCAACGGAGCGAAGTCGTTGCACAGTTGCTGAAAACTCCTGGCTGGGCCGTCACCTGTCGAGGGGAACCCTGTGGCCTTCTCGATGATCGCAGTAATCTCGTCTGCGTTGCCCCAACCGAGTTCCAGAATTGTCTTTCCGGCGGCCCGCCGCTGTCGCTGTTGCTCGTTAATGAAACCTGCCAGGGCCTCCGCCTCGTTGTGGAACATCCATTGAGCAGTCAGCCCGTACTCAAGGACTCCCCTGACTAGAGGCATTGCCTCCAGGTCCATGTCTACCGCATGCAAGGTCATCGCGGCACGCGCCAAGCGGTGGGTGTGGGATGCCAGCGCCAGCACGACTGCTAGACGCGCGGGCTCGATAGTGCGGCCCTTACCTACCGACGTCTTCTCTGGTCGGTCATCCCAGATCATCAACAGCTCGTCGAGGATGCTCCGCAGTTCCTCGACGCGTTCGGTTTCGGCGCGGTCGGACATCAGTCGACTCTATGTCCCAGCCAGCGGAAAAGCTGCTGATTATCCCTGCCCCGCAGCTCGCAGCACCTGAACGTCAAGCTAGCCGACATCGCTTCCGCGCTGGTCGGCAACCACACCGCGCTGCTGGCCGCCGACGACCAGTGACTCGCGCCCGGCCGGGCTGGCACGGATCCGCGCCCGAGCCTGGCCGACGGTGCCGGTGATCGTGACGACCTTGGTGAGGTGCCCGATCTCAAGCGCGCAGGACCGGCGCCGAGGCGGTGGCGACGGTGAACGGGACGTTCAAGTCGAAGGTGCGGGTGGCGGTTTCGGCGACGACCTGCAGTCCGGCCGAGGCGCAGAAGCTGAGGCCGAGTTCGAGGGATGGGCCCCCGCGGGCGACGGTCGAGCCGGTCATGGCGTGAAACCTATCTGTGCAGGTCACGGAAGTGGGGCGCGCTTCTCGGGCAGGTTGAGTAGGAGATCGCCGTGCTCGTCAACGCGGTCGAGGACGTCGTCGGCGGTGAATACCAGCTGGCTGGCGTGCCGGCACGTTTCCACTTCGTCCCAGGTGAGCGGGGTGGACACGGTGGGGTGGTCGCGGCCGCGCAGCGAGTACGGCGCGACGGTGGTTTTGGCCGGGTTGTTCTGCGACCAATCGATGAACACGCGGTTGGCCCGCTGGGTCTTCGCCATCACGGCGGTCACCGAGTCGGGCATTTCCCGGGCCAGTCGTTGCGCGAGCTTCTTGGCGTAGGCAGACGGCGCGGAGGGGTCGTCGGTGTCGATCGCGGCGTAAAGCTGCATGCCCTTCGAGCCAGAAGTTTTCGCGAACGGAGTCAGCCCGTCGTCGAGCAGGACCTCGCGCAGCCGCTCGGCGACCCGGCAGCAGTGCACGATCGACGTGCCGGGGCCGGGATCGAGGTCGAACACCAGCAGATCGGGCGGCAGCCGCCGGCCGTCGGCGTCGACGCGCCATTGGGGGACGTGGAGTTCGAGGGCGGCCATGTTCGCTGCCCACACCAGGGCGGCGAGTTCGTCGAGCAGGGCGTACTCGATCTCGCCGTCGCCGCGGCCGGAGCGGCTGCCGGTGCTGGGCAGCCGGACCGTGGGCAGCCAGTCGGGGGCGCCGTTGGGTACGTTCTTCTCGAAGAACTGCTGCCCGCCGACCCCGTCGGGGAACCGGATGAACGTCACCGGCCGCCTCGCCAGATACGGCAGCAAGACGTCGGCGATGCGGGAGTAGTAGTTAATCACCTCGCCTTTGGTGAACCCATCCGGATACAGCGACTTGTCCAGATTGGACAAGGTGAGACGTCGTTTCCCTGCCTGCACAGGAATCTTCTTCCCGATCGGCGGCGTGGGCGCAGCCGATGCTTTCGCGGCCGAAGCGGGGGATGAGCGCTTCCGCGCTGCGTTCGTCCGGCTGGCGGTGGGGACCGGCGCGGTCTCGGCGGTGACGCGTTCGCGGGCGCGCGGTGCGCGCACCTCGCTGGGTGTCCGGTCGTCGCGCAGGCCTCGCCAAGCGGTGTGGCGCAGTCGGCCGGCGCCGCGGGTGAACTGGCGGTAGACGACCTCGCCGACCAGTTCGGGCTTGACCCAGTGGGCACGTGCGGTGTCCTCCCGCGGCGGGGTGACCGCGAACGGGTGCTTGCGCTGCTCGAGCTCCTCAAGCCGAGCCAGCAGCCGGGCGCGCTCGGCTTCGCTGAAGCCGGTGCCGACATCACCGATGTAAACCAGGTCACCGGTATCGGGGTCGTACCCGCCGAGCAGCAGACCACCGAGGCTGCCTGACAGCCGGTTCTGTCCCGGCCGCCATCCACAGATGATCACCTCGGCGGTCTGGATCAGGGCGTGCTTGCACCAGTAGTCCGGCCGCTTGCCCGGCACGTACGGGGCGCTCAAGCGCTTGGCGACAAGTCCTTCGTGGCCAGTGGCGGAGACGTGGTCGAGCAGGTCCTTCGGGGTGCGGCGATCTGCGGCCAACTCGGTGAAGGTGAACTGCCGCACGACGGAGATTCGGTACGGGTCCGGCATCGCCAGCCCGGCCAGCAGTTCACGGCGTTCCTCGTACGGCTGACGCAGCAGCGACGTCCTGCCGAGCTGCAGCAGGTCGAAGGCGAGGAACCGGATCGGAACGTCGTCGAAGGGCTCCTCGCGGCGGGGTGAGCTGCGGTGGGTCTGGTAGCGGCCTCGGCGTTCCTGCAGCAGCCCGAAGTCGATCTGTCCGGCGTCGTTGTAGACGACGATCTCGCCGTCGAGCACCGCGGGCCGGCCGTCGAGGGCGGGGGCGAGGACGCCGGTGAGGTCGGCGAATTCTTGGGTGAAGTCGATGCCGTTGCGGCTGGTGAGCACCGTGGTGCCGTCGGCGGCGATCTGCATGCAGGCCCGGTAGCCGTCCAGCTTGTACTCATACGCCCACTCCAGGCCGGCTCGTAGCCGGCCGCCGTCGGGCTTGGCCAGCATCGGCGTGATCCAGTCGGGCACACGAGAGGCGGCACGCGCAGCCATGGCCAGCCTCCCGAGGTCGAGGGATCATCGCCTGGCTCGACGGTAACCCGGCTGGGTCCATTTCGCTGTGTTTGCGCTGGTCAACACCCTGATCGGTGACAGTGGGTACGGAGCTGAGCGCCCTACGCTGCGGCAGCGTTACGACAGGGGTGAGGTTGCCGGGCTGCTGGTGCAGTGCACGTATTCGACTTTGCGATATTCGCCGAGGACTCATCGTGTCCACACTGGCGCCGGCTTGAAGCAGCGCAGCACTACTGCGTGGCACGTTCCTGACTGTCAGACGTCGCGTGCCGGTGCTGCCGGGCTTGCCTAAGCCAACCCGGGATATGCCGCCGCCGCTGACGAAGGTGCCCGCGGCCCGCACCTGCCGCGAGTTCCCGGTTCTGCAGTTGTCGCCGAGTCGTTCGTCGACTGAGGGCCGAGCTGCCAGAGATCGACCGCGTGCTGAACGTCCGGCGCCAAGCGCTTGAGCGGGAGGAAGCCGACGATGGTGAGGACGACACGTCCGCAGCGTGACCAACTGTACAGTCTTCCGCGACATATGTCATACTAGCTTTATGCGTACGACACACGCCCTGGTGCAGCTCGCCGCCGCCCTGATGGCGGCGCCAGGGGATCAACACTGGGGGTACCAGCTGTCGAAGGCGTCGGGCGTCCGGTCTGGCGCGATGTACCCGCGGCTCACCTCGATGCTGGAGGAGGGCTGGCTTGCGGACGGCTGGGAGTCCCAGGAGGAGGCTGGCGGTCGTCCGCCGCGTCGTTATTACACGCTCACCGAGAAGGGGAAGGCGGAGCTCGGCGCAGTGCTGGCCCGCGCGGAGCTGGATGAACGGTTCCGCGGACTCGACCTGGGGTTCGCGTGATGAACGAGCTGCTTGAGCTTGTCGCCTCGTGGGGCGTCGGCACGTTGCTGACCACGGCCGCCCTGTTCGGGTTCTTCCCGAAGTTCGTGGCGCACCTGATCGTGCTGGTCTACCCCCAGGATCATCCTCGACGCCGCGAGCTTCCCGCCGACATTGAGGTCGTTCCGTATCGGGAGCGGATGCTCTGGGTGTTCGGGGAGTGCGCGGTCGTGCTGTTCGAGGGGGTGCCGCTGCGGGTTCGGGAAATCCGTGAACGGCGGCGGGAGGGGCCTCGGCTGCGCCGAGAGCGTCCTGAGACTGACAGGTTTGCCGAGTACCTGTGGTCAGGAGCCCAGCGTTCGCGACGGCGGTCCATTGGTTTCAGTGGCACGGAAGTCACGATCAGCGCGGCGATCAAGGACGGCGTCTTCGGCGGCGACCGCAAGCACACCTTCAGCGTCACGAAGATCACCAGCATCAGCAACTCTCTACCTGGGTTCTCGCACCCCGGGCGGCTGACGTTCACCGTCGATGGCGCGTCCACCGACGTCGTGGAGAACCCCGTAGGCGGTGGTGACCGGGTGGACATGAACACGTTCTGCTACAGCAGCCTCGGCGCCGACCGGGTGCGCAAGCTGGTCGCGGAGATCAGGAAGGCAATGGAAGGGGCGTAGCCGTTGCGCTCCAAGGCGGGCTTGGACGTGGTCGGCGCTCGTCTTGTCGAGCTGCTCAACCGCCTTCGGGTAGCGATGGGTGAACTGGCTCTGCTCGCTGAACGACACCTGGTCGCGGGTGGCGTTGAGCGATAGAGCGGTGAAGACCAGAGCGCCGACCGCGGTCAACGCCGTCATCAGCGACGTCACCGCTGGCCGCTTCCCGCCCGCCCGGCTCCGGCCGCGAGAGGGTGACACCGTCCGCGGATGGCCGAGACCGGGCGGGCGGGAAGCGGCGGCACGTGCTCGTCACTCTTCGTTGCCTCGATCGGGAATGAGCCGTTGCTCGGGTTCCGGATCAGGCCGGGCGACGTCACCGCCGAGGTCGCGTGGATCCATGGTCGCGCTGAAGAAGGGGGAGCCGACAAGGAGCACGCGGAGGGACATGTACTTCACGCCGCCGGTGACAAGCGCGCCATTGAACCATGCTCGGCTGACGCGGCTGGTATCGCCGGACCCGGCTCCGCCGAGAAACTTCCCGCCGTCGAAATGGACGTCAGCGATCGAAGTCGCAGGGTTGAACTCGATGTCGCCGACGAACGCCGCGTCGTCGAACGCAAAATTGAACGGTAAGGCTGCACCGTCAAACACGGCGTCGCCGACGAAGCTCGCGTTCTTGAACTGGGCGCCATCGTGGAAGCTCGCGTTCTTGAACACAGCTCCGCCGACGAAGGTCGTGTCGTCGAACCCGGCGCCGTAGGTGAAGGTCGCGTTGTCGAACCTGGCGCCGCCGACGAAGGTCGTGTTGTCGAACCCGCCACTGAAGGCGAAGGTTGCGCCCTGGAACCCGGCGCCGCCGACGAAACTGACGTCCTGGAACTCGGCTCTGCCGTCGAAGCTCACATGGCTGAAGTCGGCGTCGCCGGCGAAGCTCGCGTTTCGGAATTCGGCGATGGAGAACCTCGCCTTAGCGAAGTCGGCGGGGCCGATGAAGCTCGCGCCGGAGAACCTCGCGCCGCCGAGGAAGCCAAAGAAGGTCACTCCGTCGAATGTGGCCCTGCCGATAAATCTCGCACTAGAAAAATCGGCGCTGCCACCGAATTTCGTGTCGGAAAATATAGCGCCGTCGTCGAAACTTGCGCAATCGAACGCCGCGCCACCGGTGAAGCTGACGTCCGGGAACTCTGCGAGGTCGGCGAACCTCGCATAGGTGAATTCGGCGAAGCCGGTGACTTCTGCTCGGGCGAACCTTGCACGACCGAGAAAGGTTGCACCGACGAATGAAGCTGTCTGTACTCGACACCTCGCCAGGGTGAAGTCGATGAGGCAGGCGTTGGTGAGGTCGATATTGATGTCGGCCCAGAACATCCGTCGAACCTCCGGTCGGAGATGCTCGGCGAGGATC
This sequence comes from Amycolatopsis sp. cmx-4-37, assembly GCA_049998055.1. Classification (GTDB taxonomy): domain Bacteria; phylum Actinomycetota; class Actinomycetes; order Mycobacteriales; family Pseudonocardiaceae; genus Amycolatopsis. Next base: position 823,015 of record JAEBEK010000003.1, read on the forward strand.
CGCTGTGTCGCGAGCCGGACTTCCCGTTCCTGCATCTGTTGCTCGTAATCGCTGATCTGCGCGGTCTCGACGGTGAAAGGAGGCTGGGCATCAGGCGAGGTGAAGGGCATCCGCAGGTAGGCGCAGAAAACGTTGACGATGCTCTGACGGTGGTCGGGGTTGCTTTGAGCCAGGCGCTCGAAGGCGTAGAGCCCAGCCAACCGGACCGGCGCCTCCGCAGAGCCGAGCTGGTCAGCTGCCTTGGTGTACAACTCGGTGACGTTCTTCTCCGTCGCGTCGCTCTCGCTGTGCTGCTGGCGCCGAACTGCCAACAGCAGCGCAAAAATCCCGGTCGTGCCCGCGCCGATCCCGAGCCCGGTCTTGATCGCTTCCACCCTCGCCGACGCCCTCGTGTCCGCGCTGACTGCCCGCCCGGCCTCGCCGAGCAACCAGCTGGTCGCCATCCACCCTGCTGCTGCCACCACAACCGCGGCGCCGACCACCACCCACCAGCTCATCCCCGACGTCCGGGCCCGCGGCGCGCGTTCCTCACGCCGCCGCGCCATCGCGACGGCCAGGCCGCCACCGGCCACAGCGAACAGGACCAGCGGTACTGCCAGCGGGCGCGCCCATCGCCCCAACGCCGCCCAGTCCACCCAACCGAACAGCTCTGACATCCCGATTAGCAAGGCTACACCGCTGAATGCCAGTGCCCCACGCGCCGGCGCCCAACACCGGCTGAGCCACCAGATCGGGGGTCGAATTAGCCGCTTTTGCTTTCGTGTCGTCACGGACAATCAGTCGTGCGCCGATCAACTTGTGCTACGCCCCGCCACGCACAAATGTGACAACCCACCGCAGGAGATTGGATCAGCAGGTCCACCATCGAGTCGGCTGCAGGCAGCGGCTCGCCGTTGGGTGCCGCGGCGCTTCGCGCCAATGCGGCGTCAGGCTCCCGCGAGGCGGCCAGCTGCCCGACGAGCCGCAGGTAGCGAGCCCGCGACGCGAGCGGCACCGCGGTCGCCCCGTCGCTGGTGACGGCCTGCTCGGCGGCGAGCGTGGACATCCTCGGTGGACGAATCCCGCTGAGGGTGAGCTGGGTGAAGCCACGGCCGAGACCTTCGGCGGCCTGCAGTCGTACCGAGCTGCCCACGCGTCCATCGCGCCATCGAGGTGCACGACACCCGGAACGACGTCACGAACGTGCCGATGCGCCTTGTGGCAACTACCGTCTGAATCTGGTGCCATCCGTCGGCTGTAAACCGACCATTGTCAGCAAGCCGGGATGAGGTCTCTGCGCCAACTATCGCCTGTTGTCACAGCTCGGTCTGCTGGCGGAGTGCACGTATTCGATCGTGCACTATTCGTGTTGGCGCTCGCGTGTTCGAACCGTTGTTCCTCGAAAGGGGTCGCCAACACCTCGGTCGTGCCGCCATCGCTAGGCCGACTGAGTGGTAGCCAGGCGCCATGGCAACGGGTACGGCGAGACCAGCGATTTCCAGCCGTAGCGCACTCGTAGACTCGTGCGCTCGCGGTGGGAGGCGTTATGGCGCGGATCGTATGCGTGCACGGCATCGGTCAGCAGGTTGCCGGAGAGCAGTCGCTGTTCCGTGACTGGACCCCCGCTCTGCTGGACGGGCTCACTCGCGCCGGCCATGGCGGCGCGGCCACCGCCGACGACGTGGTGATGGGCTTCTACGGGGACCTGTTCCGGGCGGCCGGGGAGCGACTGGCTGTCGGCGACCCGATGTTCACCGCCGACGACGTCGAGCCCGGCCTGGAGGAGGATCTGCTGCGCGCGTGGTGGCGGGAGGCCGCGCGGGTCGATCCGAAGGTGGCACCACCGGGGGCGGACACGCTGGTGCGGGCGCCTGGGTCGGTGCAGGCGGCGCTGCGGCAGCTGTCCCGCTCCCGGTTCTTCGGTGGTCTGGCGTTGCGGGCGATGGTGTTCGACCTCAAGCAGGTCCGCCGTTACCTTCAGGATCAGCAGCTGCGCGAGGCGGCCCGGGCGGTCGTGGGCAAGCTGATCACGGCGGAGACTCAGGTAGTGGTGGCGCATTCACTGGGGTCGGTGGTGGCCTACGAGACCTTGGCGGCGATGCCGGGCCATCCGGTGCGAGCGCTGGTGACCCTGGGTTCGCCGTTGGGCATCAAAGAGCTGATCTTCAACCGGCTGACACCGGCTCCCCATAACGGGCTCGGCGCCTGGCCCGGGACGGAGGACCTAGTGTGGACGAATCTGGCAGACCACGGTGACGTCGTTGCGTTGGAGAAGGACCTCCGGCCGCGATTCGGGCCCCGGGTGATCAACGCGGTGGTCCACAATGGTGCTCACGCCCATGCCGTCAGCGCGTACCTGACCGACAAGCTCACCGGCGCGGCGATCGCAGGAGGCCTGCGTGACCGCTGATGCCGAAGGACCGCGGCGGTACCTGATCGCGACCGCCGTCGCGCACTACCCGAAGGCGCCGCAGTGGGACCGGCCCAGGCTCATCGAAGCGCGGGAGCAGATCATCCGCCTGTTCACCGACGACCTCGGCTACCAGCACGTCAGCACCCTCGGGCTCGATCCCAGCCGGGACCAGCTGACCGCACTGCTGCGCACCTTTTGCCTGGACGACGCCCGGCAACCCGACGACATCGTGGCCGTCTACATCGGCGGCCATGGTGAGGTCCTCGACGACACCCACGAACATCTGCTGCTGACTGCCGATACCGACCCGGCCGACGTCGCCGACGCGCTGCCCACGGCGGAGCTGGCCCGGAAGATGTTGCTCAAAACGCGGGTTCGGCGGGTGCTGCTGATGCTGGACACCTGCTACTCCGGGCACGGCGGCGCCGAGCTCACTGCCGCCGCGATCACTAAGATGACCGGCGGCTGGGGCGACGACCATGGATCCGGCTTGGCCGTGATCACGTCCGCACAGCCGTCCGAGCAAGCCGGAGCAGGAGCCTTTCCGCGGCTGCTGCGCGACGCGGTCCGCGCTCTCCCGGCGGCCGGCTACACCCCGGCGACGTTGCCGCTGGACTCGATCGTGAAGGCGATGAACACCAGCGACAGCAAACCCGGCTATCAGACGATTGGGCACAGCGTCGCCGGTCTCACCGGCGAGGTCCCGCCGTTCCTGCCCAACCCACGCCACGACAGGCGGATGACCGAGGTCGACCTGGCCATCCAGCACGCCAGCGAGTTCGAGGTCCAGGCCGAACGCCGTGACATCGAGCTGCGGACCCGGCTGCTGGTCCGCGCGATGGGTGGCAGCAGCAGCGGCACGAGCACCTGGTGGTTCGCCGGCCGGCACACCGCACTGCTGGACATCACCGCCTGGCTGCACCACCCCGACCCCGCCCGGCCACTGCAGGTCGTCACCGGCAACCCCGGCTCCGGGAAGACCGCCGTCCTCGGCCTCATCGCCACCCTCACCCACCCCCAACGCCGCGCCACCGTTCCCCTGCACACCCTCGGGCTGCCCGCCGCCGCCGTGCCCGACCCCAACTCGGTGGACGTGGCAATCTACGCTCAGAGCCTGACCACGGACCAGGTGCTGGCCGGTATCGCCGCCGCCGTGCACTCGCACGCCAGCACACCCGGCCAGCTTCTGGAGGAGCTGTCCGGCCGGGACGCGCCGCTGACCGTGCTCATCGACGCTCTCGACGAAGCCGCCGATCCCGACCACCTCACCCGCCACCTGCTCCGGCCCCTCGTCGAACATGCAGAGGGCCGATTGCGGCTGCTGGTCGGCACCCGAGACTTCCTGCTCGACCGTCTTGGCCTTCGCCGCGCGGACGCGGTCGACTTGGACGCCGACCGGTACGCCGACCTCCCGGCACTGGCCACCTACTCGGCACGCGGCCTGCTCGAAGCCCACCCCGACAGCCCCTACGGCGAAGGGTCACCTCGGCTGCTGCGCGCCGTCGCCGATGCGGTCGCCGAAGCCGCGCATCCCTCGTTCCTGGTCGCACGGATCACCAGTGCCACTCTCGCCGCCCAGCCCGACGCCGCAGACCCAGACGATCCGGCCTGGCGGCAGAGCCTGCCGCGGCTGCCCGGCGAGGCGATGCACCGCGACCTGGAAACCCGCCTCGGCGACAACGCCGACAAAGTCCGGGACCTGCTTCGCCCACTCGCCTTCGCCGAAGGCCAGGGACTGCCGTGGGAAGACATCTGGGCCGCCGTCGCCTCCCGCGCCGCCGGCACCACCTACACCGACGACGACCTGCTTTGGCTGCGCGACCACGCCGGCTCCTACGTCGTCGAAGCCACCGAATCCGGTCGCTCCACCTACCGGCTCTACCATCAAGCCCTCGCCGAGCACCTCCAGGACGGCGTCGACGCCGCCGCCGTGCACGGCGCCATCGCCGAGATTCTGCTCGCCCGAGTACCGCGCACGCTCGAGGGTCGCCGGGACTGGACCCGCGCGCACCCCTACGCGTTGCGGCACCTGGCCACCCACGCCGCTCTCGCTGGCCAGATCGACAACCTGATCAGCGATGCCGACTACCTCGCGCACGCCGAACCCGATGCGCTTCTGCTGGCTCTGCACCAGGCCCGCACCGACAGCGGCACGCTCACCGCCACGGTCTACCGCTGCACCGTCAACCTCCACCGCCACTTGACACCAACACGCCGGCGCCAGGTTCTCGCCGCCGACGCCGCGCGTTTCCAGGCCGGGCGGCTCCAACGTGACCTGTCCACACGATTGACCTGGCAACCACGCTGGGCAACCGGACGGCAGGCCGATCCCGCCCTACACACCACCTACACCCACTACACCGGCTCAGTGAGAGTGGTGGCCTGCGCCAGTCTCGACGGCTGCCCGGTCGCAGTCACCGCGGGCAGAGAAGGCATTACGCGGGTCTGGGACTTGGCCACGGGCGAACAACTCGTCACGTTCTCCCGTCACACCAGCCCGGTGACGGCTGTGGCCTGCAGTAACCTCGACGGCCGTCCGGTCGCCGTCACCGCCAGCGCCGACCACACCGCGCGGGTCTGGGACCTGGTCACCGGCGAACAACTCGTCACGTTCTCCCGTCACACCAGCCCGGTGACGGCTGTGGCCTGCAGTAACCTCGACGGCCGTCCGGTCGCCGTCACCGCCAGCGACAAGGGATTCACTGCGCACGTCTGGAACCTCGCCACAGGCAAAAAACTCACTACCTTTACCCGTCACACCAGCTGGGTGACCGCTGTGGCCTGCAGCAGCCTCGACGGCCGTCCGGTCGCCGTCACCGCCGATCGCGACGGCACCGCGCGGGTCTGGGACCTGGCCAGCGGCGAACAGCTCACTACCTTCACCAGCCACAACGGCTTAGTGTCGGCGGTCGCCTGCACGAATCTTGTGGGCCACCCCGTCGCCGTTACCGCCAGCGAGGACTGCACCGTGCGGGTCTGGGACCTGGCCAGCGGCGAACAGCTCACTACCTTCACCAGCCACAACGGCTTAGTGTCGGCGGTCGCCTGCACGAATCTTGTGGGCCACCCCGTCGCGGTCACCACCAGTCACGACGACACCGTGCGGGTCTGGCGGCTCCTGATCGACGCGTTTCGTTCACCCGCGGCCGCAGGTCACTCTTCCAGAATTGTGGCCGAGGCAAGCAGCGTGCTTGAAGGCCGTCCCGTCGTCGTCACCGCCAGCGAGGACCGCACCGCGCGGGTCTGGGACCTGGCCAGCGGCAAACAGCTCACTACCTTCACCAGCCACTACGGCTTCGTGACGGCGGTGGCCTGTAGCACCCTCGACGGCCGCCCGGTCGCGGTCACCGCCAGCGACGACGGCACTGCGCGGGTCTGGGACCTGGCCAGCGGCGAACAGCTCACCGTCTTCACCAGCCACACCAACTTCGTGACGGCGGTGGCCTGTAGCACCCTCGACGGCCGTCCCGTCGCCGTCACCGCCGACGCCGACGGCACCGCGCGGGTCTGGGACCTGGCCTGCGGCGAACAGCTCACCGTCTTCACCAGTCACACCAACTGGGTGAAGGCGGTGGCCTGCGGCACCCTCGACGGCCGCCCGGTCGCGGTCACCGCCGGCTACGACGACACCGCGCGGGTCTGGGACCCGGCCAGCGGCGAACAACTAACCGCTTTCCCCCGCCACAACGGCTTAGTGACGGCGATCGCCTGCACCACCCTTGATAACCACCCTGTCGCAGTTATCGCCATTGGCGATCGCACCGTGCGGGTCCGGGACCTCGCTACCGGCGAAGAACTCACCACTTTTACACACCACGCTAAATGGGTGACGGCGGTCGCCTGCGGCAACCTCAACGGCCGCCCCGTCGCTGTCACCGCCAGCAACGACGACACCGCCCGAGTCTTGGACCTCGCCACCGGCGACGAGGTCGCGATCTTCGACTTCCGCGGGATCGGCGCCGTAGCGTTCGGGCCCGGCGAGGAGCTCATCATCGCGGTCGGCTGGGATCTCATCGTCTACGACCGCATCGCCGGACACTGACCCTGCCTTGCCGAGGTGGTCGACTATTCAGCAGTTGGGCTCGGCACCGGCAAACTCGTTGTGCCGATTGCATTGTTGTCCAGTTTGCCGGTGCAGTGCCCATATTCGAGGCAGCGGTATTCGACGGCCGCACGAGGATGCCATCAGGGGTGCCGAGCGCAACCGGCCAACCCGACGGCGTGACCGAGAACCTGGGCCGAACCACCGCTCAGCGCCGTACTCCTTGAGTTTCTTCCACGTCGGTAAACCCCAGCTTCGCCGCAAAGGTGCATCGTTCGTTCGTCGACGGTCTGAGTGCTAGAGCACCACCGGCTCTCCCGGAAGCACGTCGACGAGCCAGCCGAGTGTCCGAGTGTCGCCGCGTATGCCTCGTCGGCGTACCCGCCTCCCACGCCTCCGGTAGGAACGTGTAGCCGGGCTCGGTCTCGTCGGCATCTGGACGAACGTGATCCCGGAGGCTCCCAATATGACGGTCCTCGGCCGCAGGATCAGATGTTCGCATTGGCTACGTCGCTGCGGAATAGTCATGGTCATGCGCAACCGGAGCTTTCGAAGCAGCATCGAGCAACGCATCGCACGACATGTCCGACAAGGGGAGTCGATACCGTTGGCCTCCGCGTCGGCAGCGACGATCTCCCGGGTCCTGCTCAACCGCGCTGCTCCGCAGCCTGGGCGAACCCCACTGTTTCACCTGCGGGATAGGCACATCACTGGTGCGCTCGAGCTAAAGCACGTGTCCGTCGGTATGCCGCTCGTGTTCGAGAACTGCAAATTCGACGAACCGGTGGCGATTTGGGACAGTGAGGTCAAGGGACTGGAGTTCCGCTCGTGCACGCTGCCTGCGTTCGAAGGGAGGGCTCTGCGAGTGGCAGGCGACCTCGCCCTCACCGACACCCGCGCCGGGTTGATCGACCTATTCGGTGCGCAGGTCGGCGGCCAACTCTGGCTTACCGGTTCGCACGTGGAGAATCCGAAGCCGGACGCCTGGGCCGTCGATGCGCCGAGCATTCATGTCGCGGGAGGTTTTTACGCCTGGCACCTTACTGCTGTTGGTGGCGTAAACCTCTGGGGCGCTGAGATCGGGGCGAGTCTAGAGCTTCACGGCTCGACGCTATCTAACGCCGACCGCGTGGCGCTTCGTGCGCCTGCGCTTGCCGCGCGGTTGGACGTCAACATCACAAGCTGTCGGATCGAAGGGGGGATCGACCTGTTCGGTGCACGGGTCGGCGGCCAACTCTGGCTAAATGACTCGCTTGTGGAGGACGGCGAGAACGGCTACGGCATCAGCGCGCCTCAGATCGAGGTGGCAGGTGGCTGGTATGCGCGCGGACTGACTGTCCGCGGTGGCCTGAACCTGTGGGGAGCCGTCATCCGCGCCGGGCTCGAACTCGACGACGCAACGCTCGTCGCAAAGGATCGTTCAGCTCTCCGAGCGCCGAAACTGACCGTGGCCGGCGACGTGACTCTCGGAGATCGGGCAACTGTCATCGGGGCAGTCGACCTCGGCTCAGCGTCCGTTGAGGGGTCCCTGCTGTTGAAGTATCGGGTGGATGAAGATCACAAGTTGTCTATGTCGGACTGTCATGTCAAGGCCTTGCATCTCGAGATCGAGCCCGCTGAACACGTCAGTGTGAACCTGCGCGGAGCGGTCGTCACGTCGTTGGTGGACACCCGGGAGTCTTGGCCCCGGATCCTCATGCTGGACCGGATGAAGTACGAAACTCTACGTCCACTCTTGCCTGCCAGGGAGCGTCTTACCTGGCTTAGCCACAATCAGGACTCCGACTCGCCGCAACCGTACGAACAGCTCGCACAGCAATATCGCGCGGTCGGCCACGATCACGACGCTCGTACAGTCCTGCTCGCGAAGTACCGAAATCGGACGCGACGACTCCCATTGCCACTTAAGTTATGGGGATATCTCCAAGACATCACAGTCGGATATGGCTACCGACCAGTTCGCGCGCTGGCTTGGCTTGCCGGGTTGATGATGGCTGTTAGTGTCTCCAGTACTGTCTGGCAGCCTCGTCCTACTACCGGCTCAGCTCCCGCGTTCAATCCGGTCGCCTACGCGCTCGACGTCGTACTGCCCATCCTCGATCTTGGACAGGAAAAGGCGTATAGCGCCGTGGATTTCGGACGCATCGTCGTGTGGATCGCAATCCTCGCCGGCTGGCTCCTCGCGTCCACAGTGATCGCCTCGGTGACCCGAAGCGTCAGTCGGAGCTAACGTCGTCTCGACGTCGGCGACGACACAATCAGCCAAGCAGACGACGCCTGTCTGGCCGGCCAAACCGTCCGGCGTGGCTCGACCGATCCCGTAGTCGGCAGTACGTCCGCCAGTGCCGGAGTGTCGATCGCCGATGAGCGCAGCTGACTCAGCCGGACGTCCTGGTACTTCTCGTGGAACGGTCGGGCCGGACTCGCGGCTGGCGCGGGAGGTCGATCGGGTCCTGGCCGGTGCGTTTAACTTCCCGGCGTTCGCACGGTGTCGGTTCCGGCTGAAGACTGACCCTCTGGTTCCGGGTGAACCTTGACCCACCTGTGAACGATCATGGGGTGCTGAACGTGGAGGACTGGGCGGAGATCCGCCGGTTGCATCGCGCCGAAGGGATGGCGATCCGGGCCATAGCAAGGCGGCTGGGGATCGCGAGGAACACTGTGCGACGGGCGCTGGAAGCGCACGAGCCACCGCGGTATGAGCGGCCGGCGAAGGGCTCGATCGTGGACGAAGTGGAGCCGCAGATCCGGGCGTTGCTGGCCGAGTTCCCGGAGATGCCTTCGACGGTGATCATGGAACGGGTCGGCTGGGAACGCGGCAAGACGGTGTTCTTCGAGCGAGTCCAGGCGCTTCGGCCGCTGTTCAAGCCTGCGGATCCGGCGTCACGGACGGAGTACCAGCCCGGCGAGCTGGCTCAGTGTGACCTGTGGTTCCCACCGGCGGACGTCCCGCTCGGGTTCGGCCAGACCGGTCGGCCACCGGTGTTGGTGCTGGTCTCGGGCTACTCGCGGATGATCACGGCGGTGATGCTGCCATCGCGGCAGTCACCGGATCTGCTGGCCGGGCACTGGCGCCTGCTCTCGGGCTGGGGACGGGTCCCGAAGGCGCTGGTCTGGGACAACGAGTCCGCGATCGGACAGTGGCGGGGCGGGAAACCGCAGCTCACGGAGGCGATGAACGCCTTCCGCGGAACGCTCGGGATCCGGGTGATCCAGTGCCGGCCCGGCGACCCGGAAGCCAAAGGCCTGGTCGAGCGAGCCAACGGCTATCTGGAGACCTCGTTCCTGCCCGGCCGCTCGTTCACCAGCCCGGGCGACTTCAACGCCCAGCTCACGGGCTGGCTCGAGCGGGCCAACCAGCGCCAGCATCGCCGGCTGGGTTGCCGTCCGGTCGATCGCTGGGCCGCGGACCGCACCGCGATGCTGGCGTTGCCGCCGGTCGCCCCGGTGACCGGCTGGCGCTCGAGCAGCCGGCTGCCGCGGGATCACTACCTGCGGCTGGACTCGAACGACTACTCGGTCCACCCGAGCGCAGTCGGCCGCCGCGTCCAGCTCGCCGCCGGCCTTGACGAGGTAGTGGTGACCTGCGAGGGCACCGAGGTCGCCCGGCATGTCCGCTGCTGGGCCGACCACCAGAGCATCACCGACCAGGTTCACGCGGCCGCGGCCGCCGAGATGCGCCAGGCCCGCCGCCTGGCCGCGGTCCCGAAGGTCGACACCAGCGTCGAGCACCGGGCCCTGACCGACTACGACCGGCTGTTCGGTCTGGACGGCGCCGAAGAAGGGATCGCCTGATGACCACCACGAAAACCACCGCCAAGACCAGCGGCCGCAACATCGCCGGCGAACTCGCCTACCTCACCCGCGCCCTGAAAGCCCCGTCACTGGGCCAGGCCGTCGAGCGGCTGGCCGAGCGGGCCCGAGCGGAGAACTGGACGCACGAGGAGTTCCTCGCCGCCTGCCTGCAACGCGAAGTGGCCGCGCGGGAGTCGCACGGCGGTGAGGGCCGGATCCGTTCCGCTCGGTTCCCGTCGCGGAAGTCGTTGGAGGAGTTCGACTTTGACCACCAGCGCTCACTCAAACGGGACACCATTACGCACCTGGGCACCCTGGACTTCGTCTCCGCCAAGGAGAACGTCGTTTTCCTTGGCCCGCCCGGGACTGGGAAGACTCACCTGTCGATCGGGTTGGGGATGCGGGCGTGTCAGGCCGGGCACCGGGTCGCGTTCGCCACCGCAGCCGAGTGGGTCTCCCGCCTCGCCGACGCTCACCACGCCGGGAAACTTCAGGATGAACTGATCAAACTCGGGCGGATCCCGTTGATCATCGTCGATGAGGTCGGCTACATCCCGTTCGAGGCCGAGGCGGCGAACCTGTTCTTCCAGCTCGTGTCGTCGCGTTATGAGCGGGCCAGCCTGATCGTCACCAGCAACAAGCCGTTCGGTCGCTGGGGCGAGGTCTTCGGCGACGACGTCGTCGCCGCGGCCATGATCGACCGCCTGGTCCACCACGCCGAGGTGATCTCGATGAAGGGAGACAGCTACCGCCTCAAGGACCGAGATCTCGGCCGGGTCCCACCGGCCACCAAGACCAACGACTAACAACCAGACCAGGGTGGGTCACGGTTCACACGGAACAGCCGGGTCCGGATTCGACCGGAGTTGACACACGGGAACGGGTCGGCGCGCGACCGCGCTTGGTCATGTTACGTCTTCTGCGCGGATGCGCGGGCAGCGACGAATGCGGCCCAGTCGTGGCCTGCGCGTTCGTTCCAGGCCACGGCGGTCCCGACGTCGATTCCACTCAGGCCGGCCAGCACCGGGGCGGGCAACCGGGCAGCGAGGGCGAGGCGGGCGCTGTTGCGGGCAGCCAGCACCGTCACACCGTGCGCGGTCAGCTGCCCGCACAGGCGATTGGCGCCCAAGGGCCGCTCTGGACTCGTGCCGGGGAACAGCAAGGAAGATGCGCGCTCGAGGCGGCCGAGGGCGCCGTGCGGCTGCGGTGGTCGTGCTGCGAGCTGGTCGACGAGGATGGCCAGCTTCGGCGGCAGAGCGAGAGGGCGGTCGGTGATCAGGAGGAAGGTTGTCCCGTTGTGGGTGGTCATGTCGTCGTGGCGGAGGCGGACGATCGTGGTGATCGGGATGCCGAACAGCACGGTGAGCGTGCCGGCGACACGCAGGTGTACCGGAATCCCGTCGTCGTCCAGGCACCGGCGCAGCTGGGCCAGACGTTCCTCGACCTCGAGCTGCCGCAACGTCTGTGGGTACTGCGGGACAGGGACCCGGAGGTCAGCGGAGATCAGGTGGCGGGTGCGGGCCCAGGTGATGAAGGGGTAGAGGTAGCGGTAGTGGCCCTGCCCGGTGTCGAGCCATTCGTCCACGTGCGACTGAGTGAGGTCAGCGAGACCAATGCGGAGGGTATCGAGCCAGGCAAGCAGGCGGGCCGCGGCTAGGACGCTGGAGGGGATGGTGGTGACGGCGCTGTCGCCGATACCCCGCCGATGTGCGGATCGTCGCGCTCTGGGGAGCAGGTACCAGCGCGTGAAGGAGGCCAGCACGCCAACGTGATGCGGCGGAACGTCCGCGAGCACCCTTCGCAGCCACGGATCGACGCGGTGCAGGTACTCGCCTTCCCGTGCTGGCAGGACGGTGCAACGCACCAGCAGATCCCGCAGCCGGACGACCGATGGCGACGGCGATAGCGCGTCCAGCCGTTCGTGGGTAACCGGAACGCCGTCCGTGGCGAGCTGGCGCAGCAGCCGCGCGGTCGCGGCCCGGGTCACCCAGCCGAGCATCGCCGTCGGATCGTCGGTGTTGGTCAGCTTCTCCTGCAGGACGCCCCAGTGTCCGGCGATGGTCCCGTCTGGGCCGGTCAGCGCCGCGGTGGCACGTGCGGCCAACGCACAGCGTGTGCAGGCATTCGCCGAATGGTTGTCGCCGATGCGGCCGCAGGTTCGGCAGGCGAAGTCCCGCGGGCTCCCTGCGCACGGCCCGCACACCGGCACTCTGTCAGTACCGAGGCCGATGAGCGGAAGAACCTGGCCGCACCCGCCGCACGGCGTCCGGCTCTGCAGCACCTTGAAGTAGCAACACAGTCCGACCACGCCTCTGGGCCAGCGTGCCTTGACACGAGAAGCCTTACCGCAGAACGCGCACGGCTCGCGGACGGGACCTTGGTGACGTGGGCGCTTCTGATGGACACAGGCCAGGCAGCAGCGCCCGTCGAGTGTCGGGTGGGGCAGGAAGAAGGTGGCGCGGCCGCAGTCAGCGCAGCAGGGCGTCGCGACCGGCGCGGCGGTGGTCACCGACAGCACATGCGCCAGCGGCGGATACCCGGCCGGCACAGTCGACCGCGAGACGGTCAAGGCGTCATCGTGCTGCTCCAGGAACGATGCCAGCCCGCATAGGTCGCCGACATTGACCTGCGCCATACGCAGAAACTGCCGCAGCTCGGCCGTACTGTGCTGTGGCAGATGCCGCTTCAGTGCTGCCAGTACCCGATCGGCGGCTGCCGTCGCAGAGATGGTGAGGGTGGAGGTGGTCATGACAGGTCCGGGCGCCGGATGGTGCTTCGGCGCACCGTCGGCGTTGCCGTGGCCCCGGCGGCCTTCCGTTGCTGCTGCTGTGCCGGGGCGACCTTGATTTCGATCAGGTCGTTCGGCTCGCAGCCGAGGATGTCGCACAAGGCGGCGAAAACGTCCATCGACAGCCGCTGCGGTGGTGTGGTCACCAGCCGGTAGACCTGTTCCCGCGACAGGGAGATCCCCCGCTCGGCCAACGGTGTCACCAGCTCGGAGGTCTGGAACAACCCTCGTTCGGCCATCCGCATCCGCAGATGCCACTCGAAGGTCATCTTCTTGCTCATGGCGCCTCCCACAGCCCTGGCGCCAGCGCGCCGAGAGCCTGCTCGATCAACCGGTTGCGGAACTCATCGGACACGTCGGTGTAGATCGCGGTGGTGCTGGCGTAGCGGTGACCGACCTGCTCCTGCACAAACCGCGGCGGATACCCGAACTCGACCAGATGCGTCACGTACGAATGTCGCAGGCAGTGCAGATCCAGGTCAGGATCAGGCCGGCGACGTCGCGCGCTCGCCCGAATGCCTCGTTGACCCCGCGCAGCGCCAGGCGGCCGCCCCGTTCGGTCAGGAACAACGCCTGCGACTCGCCGGAATCGAACCGTGCACGCACTTCGTCCAGCCACTGCTCGAACGGCGCCACCAACCAGTCCATCTCCGGCACCAGCAGCACCGTCCGACGCCTCGGCGGACTGCCATGCGAACCCTTGCCCCAGCGCACGAACACCGCGCCACAGCGGCCGAACTGCCGCGCCCGGGCGTTGTGCCGCAAATCCGCCAGATCCAAGCCCCACGCCTCCCGGCGGCGTAGTCCGAACGCATACACTGTCTTCAGCACGATCGCGTCCCGCAGCGCCGCGACACCGCCCTTGCGGCCACGGGCCCGCAACTGCTCGACCAGGCCGTCGGCAGCGTCGAACAAGGCCTGCACCTCTTCGTAGCTCAACGGTCGTCGACCCGGTCGGCTTTCCACGTCAGCGACGTGGCGGACGCTGTTGAACTCGTGAAGCACCATTTGCGGCACGGCACCGAACCGCTGCTCACACACCACCGGCCAGCCGTACCGGGCGTCGGTGACGTATTGCAGGAACAACCGCAGCACACACTCGTACCCTCGCAGCGTCGACATCCGCAACGGCCCATCGCCGGAGCGCAGGTGCGCGAAGAACGCTTCGACCTCCCCGGCCGTCCACTGCCACGGATACTGGTTCGACACCACGGCGAGCCGACGCACCAGCCCGAGCCGCGCCCGGATCGTCTCCAGCTTCAGCAACCGCACCCGCTGCTGCCGGTCCCACCCGGCCAGCATCGCCTCGAACACCGCCGACTCCGGGTCCAGGAACGACACACCGTCGGCCAGCACCAGCCGCGCGGAGCCGGCGAGCCCGCCATCAGACTCCATAGCGTTGCATTAAACACAACAATGTGACATCGCACCAGTCGGCGGTCACGCCCGAACGGACTACCGTCGAAGTCGTGCGATACCAAGGGCTGCCGCCGGCCGACGCGACACCCGTGCGATCAATCACTGAGAGATAGTCTTCTGGTGCAACTGGCTGACCTGCCAGTACCCTCTCGGCTCGCCTGTTGTGGCAGATGCAACTTCGCCCACTTTCGACTTGACAGCGGCCGCGCCGTCTCGCAGTATCCGAACAAGTGTTCGATGTTTCGGGTTCGCTCGCGGCTTCCCCTCGTGGGCGTCTCCGGTGCGTGTTCGTGGTGCTGGAGGTGCGTAGTGGCGGTGCCGGACGTGGTGGCCGGGCTCGCGGCGCTCCCCGGCGTTCGCACGGCCGCGCAGCTCGGCGAGCCGAGCCCGGAGCCTTCGGCGCCCGTCGGGTCGCTCCCGGTGACGCCGGCGTTGGGCAAGCTAGTGCCCGACGGCCTGCGGCGCGGCACGGCGGTGTCGGTCTCGGGCTCGACCGCGCTGGTGCTGGCGTTGCTTGCCGAGGCGACCCGGGAGGGCTCGTGGGCAGCGATCGCTGGCATGCCCGAGGTGGGGGTGGCGGCCGCCGTCGAGCTGGGCGTCGAGCTGGAGCGGCTCGCCCTCATCTCCGACCCGGGGGCCGAGGTCGCCGCGGTGCTGTCGGCGTTGATCGACGGGTTCGACCTGGTCGTGCTCGGCCCCGCCGTCGCCCGAGTGATGCAAGCGCCGCTGGCGCGTCGGCTGGGAGGACGGGTCCGCAACCGGGGCGCGGTTCTGCTTGCCGCCGGCCCGTGGCCGGGCGCGGATCTCGAACTGAGGGTGTCGAACCGCCGGTGGCGCGGTCTGACCGACGACGGCTTCGGTCACCTGGAGTTCCGTGACGTCGTCGCGACCAGCCGTGGCCGCGGCGCCGCTGCGCGTCCACGCACCGTCGCGCTGCAGCTGCCGGGCCCCGGCGGTGCTGTCGCCTCTGGCGAGGAATCTGCTGGCCGTGGCCTGCGTGAGGTCGCCGGATGATCCGCACGTCGCAGCGGCGTTCGAGCGGGTCGGCATCCTCGCGAGGTGCCAGGTGATCGGCGAGGCTGTCCGCTCGGGTGCGCGCGGGGAGTTCGGTGCGCTGGTCCCAGTCCGGCCGGCGGTTAAGGAGGTCGAGAGGTGCTTGCGTGGTCACTGGTTGACCCTGGACCTCTACGACAAGCTCGCGCCGTTCAGCCAGCGCTACCGGCTGCACGGCTGGCTGTGCGAGGTTTGCCGCGGTCTTGAAGCGTGCGAGCCGGAGGTTCGGCGCCTCGCCGAGTGGGCACGCCTCGACGTCACCGTCCAGCACTCGCCCGACGCGGCGCCGACGGGCGGCCTCGTCCTGGTCGCCCATCGGCCGACCGCGGAAACGCTCGCCGGGCGAATCGAACTTCGTCTCGACGGTGTCGAGGTCGGCGCGGTGACGGTGAGCCCGTGCGGGAAGTGCCGGACGGCGACCCTCGACTACGTCCACGTCGCCGCCGAGTATCGGCGTCTGGGTTTCGGTCGCACGTTGGTGGCGGCCGCGGTGGCTCGGGCGCCGTCGTACCGGTGGACGGCTCCCCTGCCAGACGGCCCGGTGGCGCAGTCCTTCCGGGCCCGAATCGCCATGCGCCGCACTGGTCCGCCGTGCGCCCACGTCAGAAGCGCGGAGTTCAGGCGATGAGGCCCAAGGGGAGCGGGAATCGATCGTCGAGTAGCGCCTTGCACTAGAGGCCGGCCGCTCGGCGCGCAGAAGCTTGTCGTGAGACGGCGCGACCGCGGTGGCCGACCACCAGCGGCGCTCAATTACGCCGCGATCGCGTAAACCTGTCGTAGACGAGGGGTTAGGGCTCGGCGGCACATCGGGGGGCGTTGTGCCGCCGAGCCAGGACTGGCGATGATCGGGACGGTCGGGGGGCGTGCCGGACCGATCACCTCAGCGACCAACAAGAGGGCGTTCGGCGTCCACAATGACGTCCGGCGCTGGAGATCACCGAGACGGGTGACGCGCTGGTGTCCGGGTCGCGGAGGCGTGCTGGCGAGGAACCTCCCCGGCATCCGGCGTCACCCGGCAGTTCGTGTCGCCATCGGTGGAGACGCGTCGGCGAACTTGAGTCTTCGGAAGCCGGATATGTCCGCGCGGCCGCACCGTCGGCACGAGCGAGGTGTGGCGGGGTATCCACCATCAAGGCACTGCGACGGTCTTCGGGCGCAGCTCGTCTTGCGGTGATGTTGTGGGCGTGCCGGACAGACCACTTGGTCGGCCCGAGCGTAACGTCTGCCCAGGCCCAGCCCTGGTCAACGGGGCGCGGGTTGATCGTGGAAATCGGTGAAGGGGTTCGGTGATGGCGCAGAAGGTGCGTGTCGAGGTGCTCGACGATCTGGACGGCGGCGAGGCGGCGGAGACTGTCGCGTTCGGTCTGGATGGGGTGTCGTACGAGATCGACTTGTCGGCGGAGAATGCCGAGGCGTTGCGTGGTGAGTTCGAGCGCTTCGTCCAAGCTGCGCGGCGAGTCGGCGGCCGGCGGATGAAAGTCGCACTCGGCCAGTCCACCAGCGAGGCCACCAGGTCATCGGGAACCGGCAAGGTCAACTCTCGTGAGTACAACCAGCAGGTGCGCGAGTGGGCCGCGGCGAACGGGTACGAAGTTGCTGAGCGTGGTCGGTTGTCGAGCGAGCTGATCGAGGCCTACGAGACCGCTCGCACAGCGCCTGCCGAGGTTGAGGCGGAACCGGCTGAGAAGCCGGCGCGGAAGCGGGCACCGCGGAAGAAGGCAGCGGTCTGAGGCGGCACGCCGGACCGCGATGACGTCTCGTGCTGGCGGGGCACCAGAGTCAGGTGGCGCGCCGGTGCCCGGTGCCTGGCAGGGCATCGGCCCCCCGAACCTGCCGGGCAGCCGGGCACCGACCGGGACACTTGTGTCGGTATTGGACCGTCGAGACGAGTTGCCGGGCGCAGGTGTCCCTCGTACGTGGCTCTATTCCGCGTGCCCCGTGTGATCGGCGAGTTGCTGATTAGCCGCCGCCGTAGTGACGGGAGACGGCGACGCTCGGGCTGGGTGGGTCGGGTGTCTTCAGGTCCTCGCGGTGGTCGTCGAGAAGCTGCTTGATCTGCGAGATGAGGCGATCGGCATGGTCAAGTGCGGTTAGCTGCTCGGAGGTGTCCTGGTCGTAGCCGCCCTGGCGAAGTTCGGTCAGCAGTGTCCGGTCGAGGTCAGCGAGCGCGCCTTTGAGGTCGCGGAAGTCAAGCGTCACGATGTCGAGGATGCGCGAGCCGCGGTGTCGAGTAAAACAGTCCGCCGCGATTTGGTGACACGCGTTTGGGCGGCTTTCTCCCGTGGTGATCTGGCCTGCAAGGTCGCGGATTCGCGTCAAATTCTTAGCGGCCGGGGCGCTGTGGGTAGTTGTGACGGGTGTGGATGCTGGGGTGGCAAGCAATCGATCGCAGCCACTCGATCGGGGGCTTGGTGTCGCTTGTTTGGGACGGGGAGTGTCGAGCTTGTGGAATCGCGTGAGTTTCGGGTACAGCTTCCATCTGACGTGCCGCCGACCCAGTACGCGGTCATTGTGCACGCAGTTGCTGGGGTGCTCGATGCTGCCGGCTTAGTTGCCAGGTCGTCGATCTTCGTAGACGACCTGGCGCACGACGACGAGTTGAACGAGGCGTTCGACCAGTTCAGTGCTCTGTATCCATGGAGCGACCGTTGACGTTGGCCCGAAGATGGGCCGGCACGTCGAGGTTGAGGTGAAAGCAGGCTAGCCACTGCCGTGGCCGTTGCTGAGGCGTACCGGCCAGGGCTGGCGCGTTGTCACGCGAAGAGGACGTGGCGATGGTTCCAGGCAAGGTGGAGGGCCGCCGCGGCGCCCGGCGAGAGCCGACCTTCTTCACGTAGGTAGCGCAGCGTGTTTTCTTCGAACGGCAGAGCGCGGGCCGGGACGGTTCCTTCGGAGTTGGTGTTGACGGCGTTGGCGAAGAGGTGGTCGTAGAGGTCGGGGGCGATGACCGCGGCGGTGAGGATGTCGCCGCAGAGGGTCAGGGCGTCGAGGGTGACTCCGAGGCACCAGATCTGGATGTCGCCGGCGTCGAGCGCGCGGTCGAGGGTGGCGAAGGGCTCGAGGTCGTTGTAGGCGATCGGGTGGCCGCTGCCGTCGTATTCGTCGTGGCCGAGGAGTTCTTCGGCGAGTTCGCGCTGGATGTTGCGCCAGAGGGAGAAGTCTGCGGCGATGGCCGCTGGGAGAACGCTGGAGGGTTGGAAGATCCCGGCGGGGAGGAGATGGGTCATGCCTCCGCCGCCGGCGACTTTGTTGCCGTCACGCTGATGTAGGACCACGCTGGGGGAGTCGCCTCCGCGGATGGTCAAGGTTCCGACTGCGCCCATCAGCGGGCGGCGGCTGAGGTCGAACGGGTCGCCGATGAGGGTTCTGAAGGGTAGCCGCCGCCACGACGGTTTCATGGTGGACAGCTCGTCGTTGTGGTCGCGCATCAGGTGCCGCAGCGCGGTTTCGTGCGCGAGGGCTTCGTTGGTGTCCATGGAGTCGAAGAAGCCCATGTGTCCGAAGTGCATCCCGATTTCTGGAGTTGTCCAATCGAGGTGCGTTAGGCGGAAGCACAGTCGGTTCTCGAACAGCTTCGGTGGGGTCAGATCGCGGATGACGTCGTGGTAGCGGCGGTAGCGATGGCCCGGCGTGGACCAGGGACGCACGGCCGCGGTCTCGGCCTCGCCCCCGGTTATCTCCGGCGGTGGGGTATCGGAGGCCAGCGTCAGCGTGATGTCCCGAAGTGACACCGGCGATTGAGGAAGCCAGCTCTGATGGGCGATGACTCCGGTGTTGTGCAGTCCCGGCAGGCGGAAGTCGGGGTAGAGGCCCTCGGCGGTGATCGCCAAAGCTCGCCGCGTGGTGCCGAGGGCGGCCCGGGTCTCGCGCCACCGCTGCTGCTCGCGCTCGACTTCCGGGCTGGAGGAGACCGGTTCATCCGCTCCTGACGGTGCCATGGGTGTGAGTGTGATGGCTGGAGACAGGTGCGGCCGTTTGAATCCCAGCTCAGCGATCGGGACGCCGAAAAACTCGGCAAGCAGCTGCTGGTAGAAACGTTTCGGGAACGTGGTTTCCCCGCACTCCCAGCGGTAGACCGACTTCTTGGTCAACGTCAGCTGAGCGTCGTGGCTGGTCGTGGCCAGCCGGTTCAGTTCCTCGGCCAGCTCCTGCTGCGACAGGGCGCGGTTCTCGCGGAGCGCGATCAGCGTTTCGTTGGGTATGCGGTACGAGGACGAGCCTGCCATGTCCCCACCGTAGGCGACTGACACCGCTTCGTGACCCTCAACGTCCACGTGTCGTCCCCACCACGTCCACGATCCGGGTACCGCGCGTCCACGGCGCGGGGTCGATCCGTCCTTCGCGCGCTGTTGCACTGGATCTTGTCGTTCCACAGACCGAGGTAGAGCGCCGGGGAACCGGCCTCACGAGGAGGGGCAGTGATCGACTCCAGGCGAACAACACCCTTGGGAAAGCAGATCGTGGTCACCGGCGCCGCGGGTTTCATCGGCTCGCACCTGGTCGACGCGTTGACCGAACGAGGATGCCAGGTCATCAGCGTTGACCGGCGGAACGTCACCGACGACCCGTTCGCCGCGATGAACCTCGCCGTCGCGGCCGAGAACCCGCAGGTCCGCATGGTCCACGCGGACCTGGCGGACGCTGACCTGGCTGAGGTGGTGGCCGGCGCGGACACGGTGTTCCACCTGGCCGCGGTGCCGGGCGTGCGCACATCCTGGGGTGATCGATTCCCGGACTACGTCCGCTCGAACATCACCGCCACCCAGCGGCTGCTGACCGCCTGCGAGCGGCAGGGCGTCCGTCGGCTGGTGATCGCCTCATCGTCGAGCGTGTACGGCATCTCGACCGCGCCCAGCCGGGAACAGGACCCGACC
Organism: Amycolatopsis sp. cmx-4-37; assembly: GCA_049998055.1. GTDB lineage: Bacteria > Actinomycetota > Actinomycetes > Mycobacteriales > Pseudonocardiaceae > Amycolatopsis. The sequence goes on from JAEBEK010000003.1 coordinate 843,378, forward strand.
GAGCCGCTGTCGCCGTACGGTGTCACCAAGCTCGCCGCCGAACAGCTCTGCCTCGCGCACGCGCGCCGGGCCGACACCGCGCTGAGCGTCGTGGCATTGCGGTACTTCACCGTCTACGGCCCGCGTCAACGTCCCGGCATGGCGATCAACCAGCTGCTGCTGAGTGCCTTGACCGGCGCCGTGATCCCGCTCTACGGCGACGGCCGCCAGCGACGCGAGTTCACCTACGTCTCCGACGTCGTCACCGCGACGCTGGCGGCAGCCGAAGCGGGCGTGAAGGCCGCCGTCGTCAACGTCGGCGGCGGGACCAGCATCACCATGCGGCAAGCACTCCAGCTGGCCGGCGAGGTCACCGGCCACCCGGTAGCGGTCGCCGAACTCGACGACCAGGCCGGGGACGTGCGCGCCACCGAAGCCGACCTCACCCTGGCCGGCCGCGTCCTTGGCTACCGGCCCGCGGTCGAGCTGCACGACGGTATGGCCGCGCAGGCCGCGTGGCTGACCGCCCTCACCGACGCCCAGCGGCACTCCCTGCTCCGCGACCAGCTGGCGGTGACCCGATGATCACCCTGACAGCCGACTCGGCCACCGACCTGTTCCTCGCCGCCAACCAGGCGGTCCGCCGCGACGGGATGATCGTCACTCCACGCGGCATGGCCACCACCGAAGTCCTCGGCGCCCATCTCTGCCTGACCAACCCCCGGCGCCGCTTCGTCGACGCACCGCCGGCGCGGATCCTCAACCCGGCCTTCGCGGTCGCGGAGACGTTGTGGATCCTGTCCGGCTCGGACGGACCGTGGATCTTTCAGTACAACCGCGCCTTGACCCGCTACACCGACGACGGACGTCTGCAGGGCGCCTACGGACCCCGCATGCGGAAGTGGCGCGGCCGTATCGACCAGCTCGACGGGGTCCGCCGCCTGCTGACCCGGGACCCGGACTCGCGGCAGGCCGTGATCCAGCTGTTCGACCCGGAACGCGACACCCGCGGCCATCGCGACGTTCCCTGCACCCTCGGCTACCGGTTCTTCCTGCGCGCCGGGCGGCTGCACATGCACACCTCCATGCGCAGCCAAGACCTCTGGCTCGGGTTCCCGTACGACATCTTCGCCGCCACGGTCCTGCAGGAGCTACTGGCCGGCTGGCTGGGCGCGGAACTGGGGGAGTACCACCACTTCGTCGACTCGCTGCACCTCTACGACCAACACCTCAGCCCCGCCTCGGAGCTGCCCGGTCCGGGCGACGGAAGCCCGCCGCCGACCATGCCGCCCCTGGCCGTGACGTGGGAACGAATGCCCGGCCTGCTCACCGAGGTGATCGCCGGCCGCTGCCCCGACGAGGCAGGGGAGCCGTGGACCACGTTCGCCGCGCTGATGGCCAGCTACGGCATCTGGGCCCACGGCGACCGCGACCAGGCCCGGACCAGCGCGCAGGGCGCGCCCGGCGACCTCGGACGGGCGCTGGAACGCTGGTATGACCACCTGACCGCGTCCGTCCGCCAGGCAGCGACGATCGGGGGCGCGTGATGCGGACTCGACACTCGACTTCGCCTGTTGTGCTGGGCGTGTGCGCCTACACCCACGACTCGGCAGCGGCCCTGGTCGTGGACGGCGAACTGGTCGGCTTCGCCGAGGAGGAGCGCCTCAACGGCCAGAAGCACACCAAGGCCTACCCCGGGCGCGCCATCGCATGGCTGCTTGAGAGCAGCAACCTCGTGCCCGAGGACGTCGACCTCGTCGGCTACAACTTCCAGGCGCCCCGCTACCTGGGCGCCCTTACCCAGGTTCCGGCCCAGTTCCTCAGCCGCGACCGCCGTAGCCGGGTCCTGGCGCGGGCCCGCAGCTTCGCCACCGTCGCCGCCCGCACCCGGACCCGAACCCGCGAGCTGGCCCACCGCTTCCCGCGCGCCCGCGTGGCCGCCGGCCAGCACCACCGCGCGCACGGCCTCTACGCCTTCGCCTCCGCCGGCTACGAGCACGCCGCGGTCCTGGTCGCCGACAGCCTCGGCGAGCTGCAGTCAACGACCATCGGCTACGCCCGCCGCACCGGCGCGGGGACGGACTACCGCGTCATCGAAGCCATCGACGACCCCGCGTCCCTCGGCTACGCCTACGGTGCGGTCACCGAACATCTGGGATGGCGCCGGGGCGACGAAGAGGGCACCGTCATGGCTCTGGCCGCGCTCGGTGACCCGGCCCGCTTCCGCGACCTGTTCGCTCGGGCGATCCCGCTCACCGAAACCGGCTTCGCCCTCGACCCGGCACTGTTGCCGCTGCGGGTCCTCTCCCGCCGCTACCCCCGCGTCGGCCCCGCGTTCGCCGCACGCACCTGCCCGCCGCGGCACCCCGACAGCCCCGTCGAGCAGGTCCACCGTGACCTGGCCGCCGCCCTGCAAGAACGCACCGAACAGGTCATGCTCCACCTCGCCCGCCGCGCACGGGACCTCACCGGCTCCCGCCTCCTGTGCCTCGGCGGCGGCGTCGCAACCAACTGCGTCGCCGTCGGCAAGACCGTCGAGGCCGGTCTGTTCGACGAGGTCCATGTCCCGCCGGCCCCGGGAGACGCCGGCACCGCCATCGGTGCTGCCCTTGCCGCACACCTGTCCGCTACCGGCACGCTGCCGACCGGCGTGGCCGAGCGCTGCTATCTCGGGCCCGCCCACCCGGAGCTGAGGCTGTCGGCCAGCCCCCGGCCCGGCCTGACTGCGCACCAGCCGGAGGCGGCGGCCCGGTACCTGGCCCGTCAGCTGGCCGACGGCCGGATCTCCGGTCTCTTCCACGGCCGGCTCGAAGCGGGCCCGCGCGCCCTGGGCAATCGCTCGATCCTCGCGTCCCCGCTGCTGCCCGACGTCGTCGCCCGGCTGAACGACACCGTCAAATTCCGGGAGCCCTTCCGCCCCTTCGCGCCCGTCGTCCTCGCCGACGCCACCGCGAAGTACTTCACGGTGCCGCAGCCGACCCCGTACATGTCCATCGCGTCCGGGGTCACCGACCTGGCCCGCGACAAGATCCCCGCGATCGTGCACGCGAACGCCACCGCCCGGGTCCAGACGGTGACCCCGGAACAGAACCCGTTCCTCGCCGAAGTCCTGGCCGAGTTCGCGGCGATCACCGGCGTGCCCGTGCTGATCAACACCTCGCTCAACGTCAAAGGCAAACCGATCTGCGGCACCCCGGACATGGCGCTGGACTGCCTCATCGACAGCGGCCTGGACGCCCTGATGCTGGAAGGCTGGTGGGTCACCAAGTGAAGATCGGCTACAGCTTCTGGGGCTTCCTCGGCCCCGGCATCCGCGACACCCCCGACGGAGGCCGCAGCCACCGCCGCGTCCTCATCGACGGCCTGCGCGAGCGCGAACATCAGCTGGTGTTCCTGCAACCCGACCGCGACTACCTGGAAGCCGGGCTCGACCTGTCCGCGCACTACCGCTGGGACGTCGGGCTCCCGGACATCGACATCCTGTTCCTCGAGTGGCGATGGCCCATCCCCGGGCGCAACACCACCTGGTGCGGCGCCGTCGGGCACACCTGCGACCTGCACCGCCAACAGCAGCTGCTCGACCACTACACCCGCGACCGCGGCATCCGCACGATCGTCTGGGACAAGGACCGCACCCTGCTCGCCGACGACCCGCTGCGCTCCACACCGAACGTGATCGTCTGCGAAGCCGCGCTACACCCCACACCGGGCGCGACGGCGCTGCTGTTCCCCGTCGCCGACCACGCCCTCGACACCGCCGACACCGCCGCCCTGGCCACCCGTGCCCGGGATCTGCCGCTGGCCTACGTCGGGAACCAGTACGACCGCGACGACGCCTTCACCGCCTTCTTCGCCCCCGCCGCCGCCCGCCATGACCACCTCGTCGCCGGGAAATGGCCGCACACCGACTCCTGGCCCGGCGTGCGGTTCGTCGGGCGCGTCCCGTTCGACGAGGTCGCCGAGATCCACGGGCGGGCGCTCTGCACGATGCTGCTGCTGCCCGAGCGCTACGCCCAGGCCGGACAGATGACCCAACGGCTCCCGGAAGCCGTGCTCGCCGGATGCCTGCCGCTGACACCCGCCGGCATCCGCGACGCGGCACGCTTCACCCCGACCCGGCTCCACGTGCACGACGGCGCCTCCGCATCCGCCATGATTACCCAGCTGGCCAGCCTCGCTGGCACGACCGCGCACGCCGAGCTGATCGCCGACTGCCTCACACGGCTGGACCTGTTCCGGATGTCCCGTCAGCTTGCCGTCCTCGACGCACTGCTGGAGGCGCAACCTAGCCGGGGGACGGTCGCATCATGACCGGCCTGCCTCCGCATGGACCGAAATCGCCCCGGGTAGCCTCGCGCGACATGGACAGGATCGCCATCATCGGCTGCGGCGGGTCCGGCAAGACCCACCTGGCCAACCAGCTCGCCTCGCTGCTCAACCTGCCGCTGACCCACCTCGACGCCGTCTACTACGACGCGGACTGGAACACGCTCCCACAGGACGAATTCGCCGAGCTGCAGCGCACGCTCGTGGCCGGGCCACGGTGGCTGCTGGAAGGCAACTACGCCGGCACCCTGCACATCCGGCTCGCGGCGGCCGACACCGTCATCTTCCTCGACCTGCCCGCCGTCACGTGCCTGGCCGGGATCCTGCAACGTCGGCGGCGCTACCGCGGCGGACAGCACGCCAACGACGGCGTCTACGACCGCATCACCTGGAACTTCGTCCGCTACGTCTGGGGCTACCGCAAGACCATGCGCCCCAAGGTGCGCCAGTTGCTGGCCGAGCACGGACCCCACGTGCGGTTGATCACCCTGACCAGCCGACGCCAGGCCGCGCGCTTCATCGCGCACGTGCGCGCGGAGACCTCAACTCGGACCTAAACCACCCGCCAGGGAGGCGACCTGTCCATGCCCGCCACTCCCTTCACCGACCCTGATCAGATCGCCGGCCCGCTCTACGCCGACCCCGCGCGGCTCGCCCGCCGCACCAGCGCACTGCACGCCGCGAAGATCAGCGGCGACGACGCCACCGCCGCCATCACCGCCCTCGCCACCACTTCGTCCACCACGGCGCCGGTGGTGTGCGACATCGGCTGCGGTCGCGGCACCAGCACCCTGCACCTGGCTACCCGGCTGCGGCCAGGCCGGCTCATTGCCGTCGATCAATCCGCGGCGCTGCTGGACACCGTGCGCGAACGCCTCACCGCCGCCGGGCATCACGTCGACACGATGTGCGCGGACTTCCACCACCTGCCGCTGCCGGACGGCAGCGTCGATATCGCGATCGCCGCGTTCTGCCTGTACCACTCGCGTCGGCCGGGCGACGTGATCGCCGAGATCGCGCGCTGCCTGGCGCCCGGTGGCCGGGCCGTGCTGGTCACCAAGTCCGTGGACAGCTACCAGGAAATCGACCAGCTGATCGCCGCGTCCGGCCTCGACCTCGAGGCGGCCGAACGCCCCAGCCTGTACACGACCTTCCACAGCGGCAACGCTGTCGACACGACCGCCACCGCCCTGCAGGTACTGCAGACCCAGCACCAGCAGCAGGTCTTCCGCTTCCAGCATCTGGACCACCTCGCCGACTACGTCGCGACCAGCCCCAAGTACACGCTGCCCGCCCACCTAGCCGGTCACCCTCGCCGGCTGGCCGCAGAGCTGCGCCGACGGCTACCCGACCGGCCGGTCACCGCGACCTCCACCCTCACCTACGTCCAGGCGGTCCGCCGATGACCACCGAGACGTTCGTCAAGCACTACTCCGACCAGCACACCGCAGAAGCCGCCGCGGCCCACCGGAGCTGGCTGGCCGGACTCAATTCCGGAGTGCGCATACCCCAGCTGCGGGCGGTCCAGCCCGGCCGGCTCGTGTTCGAGCACCTCGGCGACCGGCAGCTCGGACCCGCCGACCTCGACGCAGCCGCTGAAGCACTGGGACGAATCCACGCCGCCGCGCATACCCACGAACTCCACGCCGCGTCGCTCGATGAGCCGCACACCGCACCCGGACTGGTGATCACCGACTTCATCACGCCCCGCGCCGCGGCACTGCAGCACCTGCCGCTCCCGATCGCGGGACTTCCGGTCGCGTTCTACAAGGACGCCAACATCCGCAACTTCCTGCGTACCGGCGACGGGATCGCGCTCGTCGACTTCGACGACCTCACCCTCGCGCCATTCGGCTACGACCTCGCCAAACTCATCATCAGCACCGCGATGACCTTCGGTCGGCTCACGATCGAGCAGATCGACCAAGCGCGCGCGGTCTACAACACCGAAGCCGGACGAGCCGGCGCCGCCGCAACCTGCACCGCGGACGCCCTGCAGCTCTACTGCGAATTCCACCACCACCTCACCGCGCGCTACCTGCACCGCAACGGCTACCAGCACCCGTGGCCTCACGTACGTCCCTGGCCTGTCCCGCAGGTGATTCGATGAGCACCGGCCGACACTCCGACCAGCCCATCGACGCGCACACCGGCCTGGCGCGCGTGCTGGGCGACGTCACCGCCGAACGAGAAGCCCAGCACGCCGCCCACGGCGTCCAGCATCACCTCGCCGACGGCACCGGCGCGCAGTGGCGGGCCTTCGCCGAGCACATGCGCGCCGAATGCGAACGCGCTGCTGCCGAAGGCCGCATGACCTGGCGGCACATCCTGCTCGAAGAAGTGGCCGAAGCACTCGCCGAGGAGGAGCCGGACCGCATCCGCGGCGAACTCGTCCAAGCCGCCGCGGTCGCCGTGCAGTGGCTCCAAGCAATCGATCAGCGACCCGTCGACCGGACCCCCACCGCGGTTCAGCGACAACAGCAACAAGCGTCCGTTGCCCTCGACGGCGGATACCACAAGGGCTTGCCCGACTAGGTCGCGCCGCAGCCTGACGGATCAAGACGTCGGCACGTGTCGACACCGTGCTCACGAACCCCGGTAGGAAGGGCTTTCCCATGGAATTTGCTGAACGCGTCACCGTCATCGGAAGTGGCTACGTCGGGCTCACCACGGGTGCCTGCCTGGCGTCACTCGGACACACCGTCACGTGCATCGATCTCGACGAGCCCACCATCACAGCGTTGCGCAATGGTCGTAGCCACCTTGCCGAACCCGGCATCGAATCGCTGCTGCGCGAAGGACTCGACACCAACCGGCTCCAGTTCGACACGGCCCTCGACCAGGCGGTCACGGAGGCCAGCCTAATCATGCTGTGTCTTCCCACGCCGTCGGCTCCCGACGGATCGGTTGACCTCACCGCGATCCGCGACACGGTCATCCGCATCCGCGACCTACTGCCAGCCGGAGCCGTGGTGGCGACGAAATCCACCACTCCGGTCGGAACAACGGCCACGATCGGGTCCTGGCTGCGACGCGACGACATCGCGGTCGTGGCGAACCCGGAATTCCTCCGCGAAGGCCATGCCGTCTACGACTTCCTGCACCCCACCCGCATCGTCATCGGAACCGACGACAACGCGGCAGCCAAACGCATCGCCGGGCTGTACGACGCTATCCGCACCGAAGTGATCATCACCGACCCGGCCACGGCAGAGCTAGTCAAGTACGCGGCGAACTGCTACCTGGCAACAAGACTGTCGTACAACAACTCCATCGCGGAACTGTGTGAAGCATTCGATGCCGACCACAGCGACCTCGCCTACAGCCTCGCCGCCGACCCTCGCATCGGCGGCGACTACCTCAAGCCCGGCCCAGGCTGGGGCGGCCCGTGCCTGCCGAAGGATGCTCGTGCACTCGCCAGGCAGGCCCAGGACGTCGGTGTGCCATTCCCGATCCTGGACGCGACGATCAACAGCAACCAGCACCATCTCGACCGAACGATCCATCGGCTGCAGGAGGAACTCGGCCGCGAGCTTGCTGGAACACGTGTTGCACTCCTCGGCTTGACCTTCAAAGCCGGCACCGACGACCTCCGAAACTCCCCGGCCATGCACATCGCGCACGCGCTCGTCGAGCACGGAGTCCACGTCACCGCACACGACCCCGCGATCAAAAACGAGATCCCGCGACTTTCCGTTGTCCCGACCGTCCAAGGCGCCGCAGCCAACACGGATGCCTTGGTACTCCTTACCGAATGGCCCGAATACCGCTGGTTGAACTGGACGACCGTCGCAACGCTGATGACCGGTGAGCTGGTCTTCGATACCCGCAACGCGCTCGACCCCGAGGTTGTTACCGACGCGGGGCTTCGTTACGTCGGCGTGGGGAGTAGGCGAACACCGATGCCGACGTAAGTCAGCGCTGTCGTCACGGCGGGTTGCCCTCGGCCCGGTCCGCCTTCACGGCAGAGCTGCCAGGTTTGTCGGCTGCTCTCCGCCGGACTTCAAGAACTCGCGTGCGGCGGCGTACACCTCGTCCCGGGGCACTTCGGCGTCGTCCGGGAAGAACACCTCGGCCGTGCCCACCTGGTAGAGCACCTCTTCGTCCTCGGCCAGCGGGAACGGTGTCGCGTTCTTGCTGAATACCTCCGTCCGGCTTGTAGCGAACCTGATCACGCCGCGGTCCCCGTTCAGGCCGACCGTCAGCACGTTGCCCGGCGGGTCGCCGACGATGAGGTGAGCGGCCTGCCACGGGCCGGCCGCCTCGACCTTCGCGAGCACGTCCGCCAGTTCCTCCGGCGTCTTGACCTCCACGCCGGTCGCGGTGTGGCCGTCGAAGTATGCGCGGATCACGAGTCGTCCTGCCTTCCCCTGTAGGTGTGCTTCGTGTGCGTGCCATCCTGGGCCGTGCCGTAGACGGTAAGGGTTGAGCCCTCGGGAAGCACCCGAGGCAACAGCGTGTCGCAGCCAAGCGGCCCTTCGCAGGGCTGGTGATTGATCACGACGGTGACGTCCCGGATGCCCTCGTGACGCATGTGCACGGCGATCTTCGTCTCTACGTGCGAGCCGATGACGGTTTGCCCCATGCCGTTCTCTTGAAGGTAGCGCTGTGTGTCCGCGTAGAAGTCGTCCCGGGTGCCGCTGGTGATCGACTGGCGGTCGCCCGGCGCGTCGTTCGAGGACCACTCGCCGTACGTTCTCGTCCTGGTGCCCTTCACGACGGGCGGCGGCAGTTCGGCGCGAGCGGCGGCGACCTCCGGCGGTTCGCTGGACGACATCGGGGACGTCGTCGCCTGGCGCGGCGCAGCGGGCGCCGCTGGCGGGCTTCCCTTGAGGCTCGTTCGGTAGGCGCTGACCTCCGCGACGACCCGCTTTACGAGGCCGCGGAGCTGTTCAAGATCGCGGGCAGCGTCGGTAAGAAGGCCCTGCGCGCGAGACGCATCGGCATCGGTGGCCCCCTGGAGCGCCTGCGCCAGCGCCGCGCCGCATTCCTCCAGGCTGTTCGTCGCTGCCTCAAATTGGGGGTCCGCCGCGCCCGCCTTGTCTTCGGCCGTGCTCAGGTGGGCGACGATGTCCTCAATGTTCACCGGAACGTCCGTCGAACCGAGGTGCGCAGTACGCTCTCGCAACACGGGACGGGTCCCTGGCGTGGTTTCGACGCCAGGAACCCGTCCCTGTCTCGTTGGGGCTACTGCTGGCCGTCGTGCTGCCTGACGACCGCGAGCAGTCCTCGCCAGCCGGAGCCCGGGAGCTGGAACGCTCCGCCTTCCGGGTCCTTGCTGTCGCGGACCCACGCGGAGTCCAGCTCGGGCGCGAGCGCGACCTCAACGCAATTGGTCTTGTCTGAGTCGGCGCCTGAGTAGCTGCTCTTTCGCCACCGTGCTCCCGACGGGAGTACGGGCATGTTCTCGGTCATAGCTCTTCGAGTACCTCGATCTGTTGGCGGATGAAGGAAATCGTCTCGTCGGGTGACGAGGCGATTCGTGCTGCGCGATCAAACATCTCGGCAAACCGCTGCACGTCTTGGGAGTTCTCCATGAGCTGCGCACCCATGATCGACTCGGCATATGCCCAGGCTGGCTCATCGTCGTTGTACTCGATCAAGGTCATGCCGCCAGCACCGAAGCCGTAGTCTCCGGCTTCTGCCCGGACCACTTGGATCGTCACGTTGTCCCAGTTCTCCGCCACGTCGAGGATGTGGCGGAGCTGCTCCAGCATCACGGCCGGGCCGCCAACCCGCCGCGTCAGCGCAATCTCATCCAGGACGGCGTGGTAGATGAGCGCATCGGGACCGGGCTCGATGCGCTTCTGCCGCTTCGCGCGCACGCCGAACTGCTTGCCCTGCGCGGGCTCGTCCGGGCCGTGGAGCGTCTCGCGCAGCGCCTTAGTACTGCAACGGCACTTGGGTGGTGTGTGGTAGATCATCCGAGTGGTGGTCGATGTGACGTTGGATCAGCTGGATCGGGTGCATGAGCGGATCGCGGGCCGGTTCACGCGGTCGGAACCGCGG
>JAEBEK010000004.1:0-697711 GCA_049998055.1 Amycolatopsis sp. cmx-4-37
GCCGGACTTCGCCCTGCCGGACTTCGCCCTGCCGGACTTCGCCCTGCCGGACTTCGCCCTGCCGGACTTCGCCCTGCCGGACTTCGCCCTGCCGGACTTCGCCCTGCCGGACTTCGCCCTGCCGGACTTCGCCCTGCCGGACCCCGCCCTGCCGGACCCCGCCCTGCCGGACCCCGCCCTTCCCTGGGGGGCGTGCCCACGTCCAGTCTACCGGCGACTACCGACCGAACCCGCCGTTCAACCCCCACCGCCCGAAGTTGTCCACATAGGGGTGAACCCTGTGGACAACCCGCCCAGCAAGCCCGCCCCCACCCGCGAAAGGATCCCCCATGCAGGTCACCGCGCTGGAGCCGTCCGGACGAACCGGAATCCACGTCCGCCACCCGAACGGCTGACCCCGACTGAAGTAGTACCCCTGCCAATACCTGAGTAGGCCGCCCCGAGCCCAGCGCCCCCGGTACCCTGCGGAAAGCAGACTCACCGGACAGCAGGGGGTACGAGCAGTGCACATCGACCAATGGCTGGAGGCGATCCCGCCGCTCTCGGTGTACCTGATCGTCGGCGCGGTGATCATGATCGAGAGCCTCGGCATTCCGCTGCCCGGCGAGATCGTGCTGGTCAGCGCGGCCTTGCTGGCTTCGCAGCACAGCAACCTGAGTCCGTTGTGGATCGGCGTCCTGGCCAGCGCCGGCGCCATCGTCGGCGACAGCATCGGCTATCTGATCGGCAAGACCGGGGGGCAACGGCTGTTCGCCTGGGCCGGCCGGAAGTTCCCGAAGCACTTCGGCCCGACGCACCTCGCCAACGCCGAACGGATCTTCGACAAACGCGGTGTGTGGGCCGTCTTCCTCGGCCGGTTCATCGCGTTCCTGCGCATCCTCGCCGGCCCGCTCGCCGGGTCGCTCAAGATGCACTACCCGAAGTTCCTGCTCGCGAACGCCGCCGGCGGCATCGTCTGGGCCGGTGGCACCACCGCCGCCGTCTACTACCTCGGCGTCGTCGCCGAAGAGTGGCTCGGGAACTTCTCCAAGTACGGCCTCCTCGCCGCCATCGTCCTCGGGGTCGTCGTCTTCTTCGTCATGAAGAAGCGGCTCGGCCGCAAGCACGAAAGCGAAGAAGAGTCGCCGAAGCAGGAAGAGACCGCGGCCTAAACCGCCACCAGCTCCGGCGACGGCTTCCGCGCCGGCCGCAGCGACCCCAGCAGCACGCCCCCGATCACGACCAGCGCCGCGACGATCTCCAGCACCGTCGGCCGCTCGCCGAGCAGCAGGAACGACGCCGTCAGCCCGACCACCGGCACGAGCAGCGAGAACGGCGAAACCACGCCCGCCGGGTTGCGCCGCATCAGCGTCGTCCACAGGCCGGATCCGACGACGGTGCCGATCAGCACGACGTAGGTCAGGCCGCCCAGCGCGGTCAGCCCGGTCGGCGTCCCGAGCGTCGTCAGCGATCGCCACTGCGCGGCCGGACCCTCCATGACCAGCGACAACGCGAACATGGGCAGCGGGGGCACCACCGACATCCACAGCGTGAAGTGCAGCGGGTTGTCCGGCTCGGCCTTGCGCGTGCTGAGGTTGCCGAACGCCCAGCTCAGCGCGGCCAGCAGCGTCAGGACCATCGGCAGCAGGGCGGCGTGCCCGGACTGCTGCCACGCGATCGCGACCATCCCGGCGACGGCCAGCGCGATGCCGCCCAGCTGGTGCGGCGTGACGCGTTCGCGCAGGAAGACGGCGCCGAGCAGCACCGTGAACGGCGCCGACGCCTGCAGCACCAGCGACGCGAGCCCGGTCGGCATCCCGGTGTCCATCGCGATGAACAGGAACGCGAACTGCCCGGTGCCGAAGCCGAGGCCGTAGCCGAGCAGGTGCCGCACCTTCACCTTCGGCCACGGCACGAACAGGATCGTCGGCACGGCGATGACGGCGAACCGCAGCGCGCCCGCGAACACCGGCGGGAACTGGCCGAGCGTGGCGTGGATGGCGAGGAAGTTCAGGCCCCAGAGGACGGCGACGAGCACGGCGAGCAGGCGGTCACGGGTGGGCATGCCTCCACTGTGACAACGGCGACCGTGAAGGACCAGCGAGAATATCTGCAGGGACCGTTTAGCTGTCCTTCAAGAAAAACGCCATGACCTGGGCCGTTCGGTGGAGATGACGTCTCGGGCGTTGCTCATCGGCGCCGGCGGTGTTGCCCGCGATGTCCGATTCCGGACACGATGGGCGTCCGCCGACGACTGGGAGATTCCGATGCTGCGAGGCGTACTGCCGCTGACCGGGTTCGCGGCGCTGACGGCGGCGCTCGACGTCTTCGCCGGCAACCAGCTGGAACAGCTCCGCCCGGCGACCGTCGCGGCAGTTTCGTTCACCCTCGCCGCCGTGTTCTTCCTCGGGTTCGCGCTGCTGCGGGACGGCGTGGCCGTGACGTTCCGCCCGCTGCGCGAGCTGCGCCGCGACGTCGTGATGATCAACGTGACGACCGCCGCGACCTGGCTGTCGATGCTCTTCGCGCTGCGTTACCTCGAACCGGCGGTGGTGAACGTCGTCGGCATCGCGCTCGGCCCGGTGCTGACCCTCGCGTTCAACCCGTTGTTGCGCAAGGGAACCGCGATCCTTCGCGCGGAGACGTGGGTGGCGGTCGGGATCGGCGTGCTGATCGCGCTGCTCGTCTGGGGTTCGTTCACCGGCCACAGTGGACTCGACCGGACGCCCGGCGAGACGCTCGTCGGGGTGGCGCTCGTGCTCGTCACGGGCGTCGGCTCGGTGACGAACGTGATCTACTCGAAGCGGCTGAGCGACGCCGAGCTGCCGCCGCGGCGGGTGCTCGCCGTGCGGTTCTTCCTCATCCTGGCGATGACCTGGGCGCTCGTCGCGGTCGACGACGCGCCGGGGTTCGGGGCGGCGTTCGGGCCGTCCGCGCTGATCGCCCTGCTCGGCGTCGCGCTGCCGCTCTACCTGTTGCAGGTGGGGATCCGGCGCACCGAGCCGATCACCGCGTCGATCCTGCTGACGCTCTCGCCGCTGTTCGCCTACGTGATGCAGCTGGCCGACAACCGCCTGACGCCCTCGGTGCTCACCCTCGGCTGCGTGGCGGGGATCGTCGCGCTCGTCAGTGCCGGGACGATCGCCCGGCTGCGCCACGACCGTGAAGCCACGACCGTCGAAAGCGTCACCACTGTTTAGTCTTGCTTCAACTACGCTGGGGTCGTGGATCTGGGTCGCCTGCGCACGCTACGGGAGTTCGCCGACCGCGGGAGCGTGACGGCGGCCGCGCGGGCGCTGCACTGCACGCCCTCCGCCGTGTCGCAGCAGCTGCGGGCCCTGCAGGGCGAGGTCGGCCTTCCGCTCACCGAACCGGCCGGGCGGGGGCTGCGCCTGACCGACGCCGGCCGCGCGCTGGTCGCCCGCGCCGACGAGGTGCTGGCCGCGCTCGAGCGCGCGGAGTCCGAACTGGACACCTATCGCAGCGCCCCGCGCGGCCGCGTGCGGATCGCGATCTTCCAGTCGGCCGGGCTGATGCTGCTGCCCGGCCTGCTGAGCCGCGTCGCCGGGTACGAGGGCCTGGAGGTCGACGTCCGCGACGTCGACATGACGCCACCCGAGGTGCCCGGCCTGGTCGCGGACTACGACATCGTCGTCGCGCACCGGGACGAGCACGCGCCGGAGTTCGACTCCGGCCGCCTCGACGTCGTGCCGCTGCTGCGCGAGCCGCTCGACGTCGCGCTCCCGGCCGGGCACCGCCTGGCGAACCGGCGCCGCGTCGAGCTGGCGGAGCTGGCCGACGAACGCTGGATCAGCGTCGACTTCGGCTTCCCGGTGGACGACGTGCTGCGCTCGCTGACCATCCGCACCGGCGTGCGGCCGGTGGTGGTGCAGCGGATCAACGACTTCCGGATCACCGAGCGGCTGGTCGCGGCCGGGCACGGGATCGCGTTGCTGCCGCGCTACACCATGAACACCGGGCGCGGGCGCGGCCTGGTCGCGCGTCCGCTGGCGGGGATCCGTGCGGCGCGGCTGGTGGAGGCGGTGTGCCGCACCGGCGCGCTGCAGCGCCCGGCCGTGGCGAAGGTGATCGACGAACTGCGCGCGGAGATCGCCCAGCTCACCGGCTCGTGAGTGAGAAACAGGGTTCTAACCCTGTTTCTCACTCACGAGCGTGCGAGCGCAGGTAGGTGAGCGCGATCCGCAGCGCGTCCTTCAACGCCGTGAGGTCGTGCCGGATGTGGGCCATCAGCAGTCCACCGTGGACGGACGTCATCGCCGCCTGGGCCAGTCGCGCCGGGTCGGCGTCGGGAGCCAGCTCTCCCTTGTCCTGCAACGTCTTCAGCCCGCGCTCCAGGTGGGACTCCCAGTTCCGGTACGCCTGGTCGACCAGTGGCGCGAGCTTCGGGTTGTCGCCCACCTCGCCGGCGAGGTTGCCCAGCGGACAGGCGATCGGCCCGCCCGCCCGGCGGTGGACGTCCAGCAGTTGTTCGGTCCACGTCTCGAGGTCGGCCCAGGAGGTCAGCTCGAAGATCGCGGGCTGGTTCCCGAGGATCTGCTCGAGGTAGCGGTCGATCACGGCCTCGACCAGCTGATCCTTGTTCTTGAAGTAGTGGTACATCTGCGATTTCCCGGCCCCGCTCGCGGCGAGCACCTTGTCGACGCTCGTGCCCGCGACGCCGTCGACGTACATCAGCTGGGCCGCGGCGTCGACGATCGCGTCCCGCGTCCGCTTGCCGCGCGGGGTCGAGGCCGCCGCTTGCGTCTCCATGTACCGAATAGTACAGTCTACTTCACTGTACCGATCAGTACAACCAGCTAGGGGGATCAGCGATGCTCAACAACGCCCTCACCGGAGTGAACGACCAGCTCCGAGGTGTGCTGCCGCCGGAGGTCTTCGACGTTCTCGAAGCGGACCGCCGCCGAGCCGCCGGGACGAAATTCGCCGAAGCCGGCGACAAGATCGAGGACTTCGAGCTGCCCGGGGCCGATGGCGTGCCGGCGAGCCTGGGCGACCTCGTCGCGGACGGGCCGGCCGTGCTCGTCTTCTACCGCGGCCAGTGGTGCCCGTACTGCAACCTGACCCTGCGCACCTACCAGCAGGAACTCGTGCCCGAGCTGACGGCGCTCGGCGCGACGCTGGCGGCGATCAGCCCCCAGCGGCCGGACGGCTCGCTGCCGCCGGCGGAGCTGGAGTTCCCGGTGCTTTCGGACGCCGGGAGCACCGTCGCGCGGGGGCTCGGGCTGAGCTACCCGGTCTCGACCCCGGTGCGCGAGGCCATGGAGACGCTCGGCACCGACCTCGAGCAGGTCAACGGCACCTGGGAGCTGGTCCACCCGGCGGTCGTCGTGGTCGACCGCGACCGGGTGCTCCGCTTCGTCGACGTCCACCCGGACTTCACGACGCGCACGGAGCCGGCGGCGATCCTCGAAGCGGTCAAATCGCTTTAGCGCTGCGCTTCACGCCGAAGGTGATCACCGAACCCAGGACCAGGGCCACGCCCAGGGAGAGCAGCAGGCTGATCCCGGGTTCGGTGATGATCTGGCCGCCCGCGTAGCCGAGGAAGGCCACGTACGACGTCCAGAGCGTGACGCCGACGGCCGACGCGGTGAAGAACTCCGCCATCGGCCACCGGAGCGAGCCGGCGAGCAGCGCGCCGATCGTCCCGCCCGACGGCAGCCAGCGGGCGGCCACCAGCACCGGCCGGGGGTGGCGCTGCAGCCGTCCGTCGAGCCAGCCGAGGCCGGCGGCGATCTTCTTCCGCCGGCTCAGCCGGTCCAGCGCCGCGCGGCCACCGAACCGGCCGAGGGCGTAGAGCGCCTGGTCGGAAACCAGGCACCCGGCACTCGCCACGGCGATCACCAGTGCCAGCGACGTCCCGCCCTGCGCCGCGGCGATGCCCATGCCGAGGATCGTCACCTCGGTGGGCAGCAGCGGCACCAGCGAGACGACGAACAGCACCAGCAGTCCCGCCGTCGATCCGTCCACATCTCCATTAACCGCCTGCCGGGTGCCGGTGAGTCCCGATCAGCGGGGACTCACAGCAACCCGACAGGCGGCCCACAGGTTCAGCGGTTGGCGCGGTTCACCGCCGAGACGACCGCGCGCAGCGACGCCGTGACGATCGACGCGTCGATGCCGATGCCCCAGAACACCCGGTCCGAGATGGCGCACTCGATGTACGACGCGGCGCGCGCGTCGTCGCCCGGCGAGAGCGTGTGCTCGGAGTAGTCCAGGAGACGCAGGTCGAAGCCCACGGTCGACAGCGCGTCGAAGAACGCCGCGATCGGGCCGTTGCCGCGGCCGGTGACCTCGTGCTCGTCACCCTCGACCTTCACGGTCGCGGTGATGTCGTACTCGCCGTCGCCGTTGTCGCGGACGTGCTGGCGGACCAGCTCCAGCGGCGTCTTCAGCTCCAGGTACTCCGCCGAGAAGGCGTTGTACATCGTGGCCGGGTCGACCTCGCCGCCCTCGGTGTCGGTGTAGCGCTGGATGACCTTCGAGAACTCGATCTGCAGGCGGCGCGGCAGGTCGAGCTGGTGCTCGGCCTTCATGATGTAGGCGACGCCGCCCTTGCCGGACTGCGAGTTCACGCGGATGACGGCCTCGTACGTGCGGCCGACGTCCTTCGGGTCGATCGGCAGGTAGGGGACCTCCCAGGGGTACTCGTCGATCGGGACGCCCTGCTTGCCGGCGGCGTCCTTCAGCGCGTCGAGGCCCTTGTTGATCGCGTCCTGGTGACTGCCGGAGAAGGCGGTGAACACCAGGTCGCCGCCCCACGGCGAACGCTCGGGCACCGGCAGCTGGTTGCAGTACTCGACGGTCCGCTTGATCTCGTCCATGTCGGAGAAGTCGATCTGCGGGTCGATGCCCTGGCTGTAGAGGTTCATGCCCAGCGCGACCAGGTCGACGTTGCCGGTGCGTTCGCCGTTGCCGAACAGGCAGCCTTCGATCCGGTCCGCGCCGGCCTGGAAGCCCAGCTCGGCGGCGGCGATGCCGGTGCCGCGGTCGTTGTGCGGGTGCAGCGAGAGGATCACCGAGTCGCGGCGCTCCAGGTTCCGGGACATCCACTCGATCGAGTCGGCGTAGATGTTCGGCGTCGCCATCTCGACGGTCGCCGGCAGGTTGAGGATCACCGGCTTCTCCGGCGTCGGCTGCCAGATTTCGGTGACGGCGTTGCACACCTCGAGCGCGTAGGACAGCTCGGTGCCGGTGTAGGACTCGGGCGAGTACTGGAAGCGGAAGTCGGTGTCCGGCTGCTTCGCGGCCAGCTCGACGACCATTTCCGCGGCCTGCGTCGCGATCTTCTTGATGCCTTCGCGCTCCTCGCGGAAGACCACGCGGCGCTGCAGGATCGACGTCGAGTTGTAGATGTGGACGATCGCCCGCGGCGCGCCTTCGAGCGACTGGAAGGTCCGCTCGATCAGCTCGGGGCGGCACTGGGTCAGCACCTGGATGCTGACGTCGTCCGGGATCGCGCCTTCGTCGATGATCTCGCGGACGAAGTCGAAGTCCGTCTGGGACGCGGCCGGGAAGCCGACCTCGATCTCCTTGTAGCCCATGCGTACGAGCAGGTCGAAGAACTTCCGCTTGCGCGCGGGCGACATGGGGTCGATCAGGGCCTGGTTGCCGTCCCGCAGGTCGACGGCGCACCACAGCGGCGCGCGGTCGATGCGCTTGGCGGGCCAGGTGCGGTCGGGCAGGTCGATGTTCTCGACGAGGTCGTACCAGGGGCGGTAGCGGTGCACCGGCATGGACGTGCCGCGCTGGGTGTTCCAAGCGGGCTGGTCGGCGGGCGCGGTGCGAGAAGGCTTGCGGATCTTGCTCATGGGATTGGGGGTGTCTCCAGCTCGACGGGTGCGACCGGCACCACGAAGCCCCGCGACGGGGAGCCGGTCCGGTCAGGCCCCGTCGCGGCAGCGAAGCAGGAGAGCACGCGCCACGACCCCACCATAACCACGGGACGCCGGGTGAGGGAAGCCGGGCGGTTCGTTTTGGGGTTACCTGTGGGTAGCGACGGGACGGTCGCCGTGCGAAACTGCGGGCATGGGTGAGCACGCAGAGTCCTCTTCGTCCTCTTCGACGTCGTCGTCGGAGGAGACGGAGGTCTCCCGCCGGGCCCCGGTCGACTGGCGGCGGACCGGCGGCCGCATCGCCTCGGTGGTGGCGTCGATCGTCCGCTGGATCGGCCTGATCTTCGCCGCGCTGCTGGTGATCCACGTGATCTTCACGGTCGGCTCGGCCAACCCGGACAACGGGATCGTCTCGTTCGTGAAGTCGTGGGCGGACAGCCTGGCGCTGGGGTTCAGCGACCTCTTCACCCCGAGCGACGAGAAGCTGCGGGTGCTGGTGAACTACGGCATCGCGGCGATCTTCTGGCTCGTGGTGTCGGGAGTGCTGGCGAGGATCATCCGCCGGGTGGGCGGCGCTTCCTGAGCTTCCCGACCGCCGCGAACTCAGCTTTCGGCGAGTTCGTCGAACACCCGATCGCAGATGTACCTGCGCCCGTAGTTCCCGCCGGTGATCTCGCGGAGGAAGCCGGCCTCCTCCAGTTTCTTGATGGCGTTGGCGGCGGTCGGGTAGGACACCCCCAGGCTCGCCTGCACCTTGGGGATGGTCGTCATCGGGTAGCCGATGATGTTCACCGCCAATTCGTGGACACTGCCTCGGGCGCCCGCGCCCTTCATCGTTTCGATGACCTCTTGGGAAAACGCCATCAGGTTCCGGATGGTCGCCGTGGCCGCCAGCGCACGTGCTTTCACCGCTTCGGCGAAGAATCGCACCCACGGATCGAAGTTTCCCGTCCTGCTCACGGAGAGCAGGTGGTCGATGTAGTCCTCGCGGCGAGGCTCCAGCCATGGGGACAGGTTCAGGACGGGGTGCTGGAGCACGTGTTCTTCGATGAGTTGCAGGGTGATGAGCAGGCGGCCGATCCGGCCGTTCCCGTCGCTGAACGGGTGTAGCGTTTCGAACTGGTAGTGACCCAGCGCCACTTTCACCAGCACCGGCATTTCCTGGTCGGCGTTGATCCACTTTTCCCAGTCGCTCACGCCCTCGCGGAGCAGGTCGCCATTGGGCGGCGGGACGAACCTCGATTGTTCGATTCCCCTGCCGCGGTCTCCGATGCATACGAGTTGCTCGCGGAGCCTGCCTGCGTCGAACGCGTCACCACGGGTTCCCGCCACGAGAATCCGCTGGAGTTTCGACACCACCTGCAGGCAGATCGGCAGTTTCTCGATGAGGTCGAGGCCGGCGAAAGCCGCTTGAACGTAGTTCTGTACTTCACGTACCTCTGCCGTCGGCTGATGGCTTTCGACGTACTGGGCTTCGAGTACATCGGCGTAGGGCGCGAAGGTTCCTTCGAGCGCCGAGGTGCTGACGGCTTCCCGGGTCAGCGAGGGGCGCACCAACAATCCGGGATTGGGCAGCCGGTCGGTCAGGGCGTCCAGCGAGCCCAGGGCCCGGTCAGCCTCACTGATGAGCTTGTACGTCCGTGGCGAGAGGTCGACTACGCTCGGGAGCGGAGCCGGTACGAAGGCGAAGTGGTTGTACGGCTGCTTGGTTCGACCGTCGACTCCGCTGATCGGTGCCAGGTGGCCGACCGGGGACTGCTTGAAGGACTCTAGCTGCACTTTTAAAGCTTAGCGCATGAAGCTTTAGTTCTGCCGTTGAGATCTAAGGGGTTCTTGCAGTTGCAGGTTCAAAATACAAGGTTTCGGCCAGATCCTTGAGATCTCTCCGTTAGTGGAGACGCGCGGTGGCTCCGCGCCCGACCGGCATCCGCAGTCACAGGGCCGGTGTGCCCCACTGGTCGGTGAACGCGAACTCCTCCAGCGGCACCCGCACCCGCTCCGCCTTCTCCCGCTCGACCCGCCAGTCCTCTTCCAGCACATCGGGTGAAGCCGGCCTCCCCACCGCGATGGCCACCTTCGGCACCGCGTCAGACGGCAGCGAGAACGAGGCACGCACCGCGTCGGGAGAGAACCCCGCCATCTGGTGCGCCACCAGCCCCAGCTCCACCGCCTGCAGCACGAGGTTCTCCGAAGCCAGCCCCAGCCCGTACTCGGCGTACGGGACCGATCCCTTCTCGTTCGTCGTCAGCATCACGCCGATCAGCAGGAGGCTCGCCCGGTGGGCCCAAGCCCGGTTGCCCGAGTTCAGCGTCGCCAAGATCGCGTCGAACGACGGCGTGCCGCGCAGCCCCACCAGGTACCGCGCCGGCTGGGTGTTGCCGAACGACGGGGCCCAGCGGGCCGCCTCCAGCAGGGCCCGCACCTGGTCCGGGCCGACTTCGGAAGACGCGTCGAGGGCCCGCGGGCTCCACCGCTCGGCCATCGCGGCAGCGATCGGGACGCTCGTCACAGCTGGCTTTCGCACGTTCGACACCGTACCCACCCAGTGCGCTGCATCACTCGGGAGGAAGGGCTCCGCGCATTTCCTTGGTGTTGCGGAAGATTTACTTCCGGGCTGCCGCCATCCGGGGCCCGCCCCACGTCAAGAGGGTGGCGGGCCGCGAAACCCCCGGTAGGCTCCTGGTCAAATCATGGGACGCGGGGGCTCTCCGGTGCCCACCAGGGAGCCGCCCGGCCCGCGAGGAGGTTCGGGCGTGGCCCTCGTGGTCCAGAAGTACGGCGGATCGTCGCTGGAAAGTGCCGACCGGATCAAGCGCGTCGCCGAGCGGATCGTCGCCACCAAGAAGGCGGGCAACGACGTCGTCGTGGTCTGCTCGGCGATGGGTGACACCACCGACGAGCTGCTCGACCTGGCGCAGCAGGTCAACCCGGCCCCGCCGGAGCGGGAGATGGACATGCTGCTCACCGCGGGTGAGCGCATCTCGAACTCGCTGGTCGCCATGGCCATCGCGGCCCAGGGCGCGGAGGCCTGGTCGTTCACCGGTTCGCAGGCCGGCGTCGTCACGACGTCGGTGCACGGCAACGCGCGCATCATCGACGTCACGCCGAGCCGCGTCACCGAGGCCCTCGATCAGGGTTACGTCGCGCTGGTGGCGGGCTTCCAGGGCGTCGCGCAGGACACCAAGGACATCACCACGCTGGGCCGCGGTGGCTCGGACACCACGGCCGTCGCGCTGGCCGCCGCGCTGAACGCCGACGTCTGCGAGATCTACTCCGATGTGGACGGTGTGTACACGGCCGACCCGCGGGTGGTGCCGGACGCGAAGAAGCTCGACACCGTGACCTACGAGGAGATGCTGGAGCTCGCGGCCAGCGGGTCGAAGATCCTCATGTTGCGGTGCGTCGAATACGCGCGCCGCTACGGCGTCCCGATCCGAGTCCGCTCTTCCTACAGTGACAAGCCGGGCACGACGGTGACCGGTTCTATCGAGGAGATCCCCGTGGAACAAGCCCTGATCACCGGTGTGGCGCACGACCGCTCCGAGGCCAAGATCACGGTCACCGGGGTGCCGGACCACGCCGGTGCCGCGGCCCGGATCTTCCGCGTGATCGCCGACGCCGAGATCGACATCGACATGGTGCTGCAGAACGTGTCCAGCACGGTGTCCGGCCGCACCGACATCACCTTCACGCTGTCGAAGTCCAACGGCGCCGCGGGCGTCAAGGAGCTGGAGAAGGTCAAGGCGGAGATCGGCTTCGAGTCGGTGCTCTACGACGACCACGTCGGCAAGGTTTCGCTGGTCGGCGCCGGGATGCGCTCGCACCCCGGCGTCACGGCGACGTTCTGCGAGGCGCTGGCCAACGCCGGCGTGAACATCGAAATCATCAACACCTCGGAAATCCGGATCTCCGTGCTGATCCGCGACGCGCAGCTGGACGACGCCGTGCGCGCGATCCACGACGCGTTCGAGCTCGGCGGCGACGAGGTAGCCGTGGTCTACGCGGGGAGTGGTCGCTGATGGCGGACGGGCTGCGGGTCGGGGTGGTCGGCGCGACCGGCCAGGTCGGCGCGGTGATGCGCAAGCTGCTGGCGGAGCGGGAGTTCCCGATCGCCGAGCTCCGCTACTTCGCTTCGGCGCGCTCGGCGGGGTCGACGCTTCCCTGGCGCGACACCGAAATCACGATCGAAGACGCGTCCACGGCGGATCCGTCCGGTTTGGACATTGCGCTGTTCTCCGCGGGCGGGTCGACGTCGAAGGCGCAGGCGCCGCGGTTCGCCGACGCCGGGGTCACGGTGATCGACAACTCCTCGGCGTTCCGGATGGACCCGGACGTGCCGCTGGTCGTCAGCGAGGTCAACCCGCAGGCCATCAAGGAAGCGCGCAAGGGGATCATCGCGAACCCCAACTGCACGACCATGGCCGCGATGCCGGTGCTGAAGCCGCTGCACGACGAAGCCGGGCTGGTCCGGCTGGTCGCGTCGACCTACCAGGCCGTGTCCGGCAGCGGGCTGGCCGGCGTCGACGAGCTGGCCGGTCAGGTGAAGGCGGCCGCGGAACACGCGGCGCTGCTGACCCACGACGGCGCGGCGATCGACTTCCCCGCGCCGAACAAGTACGTCCGCCCGATCGCGTTCAACGTCCTGCCGATGGCTGGTTCCATTGTGGACGATGGTGAATTCGAGACGGACGAAGAGAAGAAGTTCCGCAACGAGAGCCGCAAGATCCTGAGCATCCCGGGCCTCGGCGTGTCCTGCACGTGCGTGCGGGTGCCGGTCTTCTCGGGGCACTCGATCTCGGTCAACGCCCAGTTCGAGCGGGCGCTGTCGGTCGAGCGCGCGACGGAGCTGCTGACGCACGCGCCGGGCGTCGAGCTGTCGGAGGTCCCGACCCCGCTGCAAGCGGCGGGCAACGACCCGAGCTACGTCGGCCGGATCCGCGTCGACCAGGGCGTCGAGAACGGCCTGGCGCTGTTCATCGCGAACGACAACCTGCGCAAGGGCGCGGCGCTCAACGCCGTGCAGATCGCGGAACTGATCGCCGAACAACGCTGACGGCGTCGAAGGCCCCGCACCGAACGCGGTGAGGGGCCTTCGCGTGAGTTCACGGCCGGGTCGCGCCGTAGCAGGCCAGGTAGCGCGTCTTCTTGAACTCGTGCTCCCGGCCGTGGCCGCCGAAGGCCCAGATGAGCGCGTCCGCGTGCACGCCCAGCACCTTGAACTGCTCGACGGCCTCGTCGCAGCGGCCGTTCACCACCAGCGCCTTCGCCGCGTACGCGCGGTCACGGAGGTTCGCCGGGTGGTCCTGCCCTTCGCCGGCCAGCCACGGCAGGACGACGTCCAGCGCGCGCCCGGTCCGGTCGCTCTTCCAGGCCTCGACCTTCTTCTCCTCCGCCTCGTGCGCGGCGACGAGGCCGAGGCCCGCGAGCTTCGGCGCTTTCGCGACGGCTTCGTCGGCGAAGGCGAACATCTGCTCGTGCGAGCCGAACCACTTGGCGCACCAGTACTGCAGGGCCTGCTCGTGGCCCTGCCGGTGGAGCGGGTCACGCGCCACGAGCTCCGCCCAGACCGCGCGGAAGTCGTCGTTCTCGTACTGGCGCCCACGGGCGACGGTGACCATGGTCCACCACGGTGTCGGGTCATCCGGCGCCGCTTCGGCCGCGGCGCGCGTCGCCGCCTCGGCGTCCTCGAGCACCCGGAAGAACCCGGCCCACTGGTCCTCGGAGACGTGCTCGGGCGTGAACGACGTGCGGATCTGCCAGGCCAGCGCGACCAGGCCCTGGGCGTGGACGGCGGCCGCGTCCGCGCTCCCGGACTCCCGCCACGCCTTCAGCGGGCCTTCGTCGTCCGCCGCCGCGTCGCCGAGCTGCTGCACGGCGTGGGCCCGGCGGTCCCAGTCGGTGCCGAGGTCCGCGAGCAGGGCGGCACCCGGCTGCCAGTCGCCGGCGCGGTAGGCCGTGACGGCTTCGGCGAGGCGGGCGTCGGCGATGAACTTCGCCCCGGTCACGGCGGAGTCCGGGGGAAGACCCCACAGCGCGACGTCCGGCATCTCGACCTTCGGCGCTGCCGGCTTCTTGTCCTGCGGGACGTACTGCGCCAGTTCCGCGGGCGAGAGCGTCTTCGCGTAGTCCTCGACGCTCATCCCGCGGGCCCGCGCGGCCTTCACCAGCGCCACCGCGGCCTTGCGGCGCTTGAAGTCGAACAACGGCATGGGGGTCTCCTCAGTAACGGACAGGCAGGGCGCCGGCGGTGGTCAGCAAGCGGCGTAGCGGAGCGGTGTCGGGGTCGGCCGCCGCGGCGGCGTCGAGGGCGGCGGGCAGCGCGCTGCCGTGCGGCTCCTCGACGACCAGGTCGGCCGGGCCGGACCAGGACAGCTTCCAGCGCGCCACCCCGGCCTCCGCCAGTGCGGCGGCGACCATCGTGGACAGGTTTTCGCGCACGGAGGCGACGAGGAACTCGCGCTGGGCCCGCGGCCCCGCGCTCGCCGGGGGCCGTACGTCCGGGTCGGCGAACTCGCTCGCGTGCCCCTCGTCGATGAGCGTGAGCGCGTCGTCGAGCGTGCGCCCGGCCAGGAACGCCGCCGCCACCTTGGTCGCGGCGTGCCGGAAGCCGAGGTGCACCAGGCTGTCCCAGTCCGTGCGCCGCTTGGCCGCCGCCTCGGCGTCCAGGTCGGCGAACAGGGCCGCGTCCAGCGTCGCGTCGGCGTCCCGCAGGACGTCGCTCGCCGGGCGGTCGCCGCCCGCCTGGCCCGGGACCTCCGGCTGGGCGGCCAGCGCCGCGAGCCGGTCCGGCGTCGCCGGGTGCGTGTCGTAGCGGGAGGTCTCCTCTTCCGGCAGCTCCCGCCGGAGCCGGTCGATCTGCTCGGCGCGTCCGGTGTCGGCGAGCAGCGAGCGGAACCCGGCCGCGGGCCGATCCGGCAGGTAGCCCGCGTGCCAGCCGACCAGCAGGTAGTGGTCGACGTAGTACTTCCAGGCGACGTCGAGCGCTTCGACCTCGCGCAGCGCGCTCGCCGCGGCCGAGGTGCCGGCGAGCCGCGCCGCGGCGGCGTCGGCGGCGAGCTCCTGACGGCGGCACACCGAGGCGGAGACCGCGAAGTAGAGCTTCGCGTAGAGCACGAACAGCTTCCGGACCAGTCCTTCGAACCAGCCGTCGCCGCCCAGCCCGGTCAACGCGCGCTCGATGGCTCGCCGGCCGCGGTAGGTCAGCCCGGCGAGCCGGGTGTCGCGGTTGGTGTAGTGCGCCAGCTCGTGCCCGAGCAGGGCGCGAAGCTGGTCGTGGCGCAGGCCCGCGAGCAGCTGCGCCCCGATGAACATCTCGCGTCGGCGCACCCGCAGCCCGAGCCACCCGGTCCGCTCGCGCACGCCGGCGTTGACGTCGTCGAGCAGCGAGATCGCGTCCGGCGGCCGGGTGCCGACGGTGTCGGCGAGCTCGCGCACGAGCGCCCACAGCCCGGGCTGGTCCGCCGGGGTCACCGGCACGCCCGGCAGGTCTTCCCCGCGGGTCCGCTCGATCGCGAACAGGGCCTTCAGCAGCGCGAACGACACCGGGACCGCGACGATGCCGAGCTTGATCGCCAGCAGCCCGGAGTGCCGGAAGGCGTAGTACTCGGCGACGGCGAGACCGCCGACGACCAGCAGCACGAGGACCGGGAACCCGGCCAGCAGCACGACGGCGACGAGCGCGCGCCAGGACGTCTTCACGATTCCTCCCCCACACCGTCCCTTCCGGACGGTCGGCTCATTCTGCCGGACCGATCGCCGCCACCGGATTTCTTTTTGCTCACGAAGAAATCGCCTTGGTGTTTTGCCCGGTTCGGTGGATCCTGTGCACCGCAAGCACTTCAAGGGAGGAACCATGTACACCGCTGTCGAAGGCGCCCGCGTCCCGATCCGGATGTGGGCGGACCCCGCGTCGGTCGAAGACCAGGCCATGCGGCAGCTGCAGAACGTCGCGAACCTGCCGTGGGTGCACGGTCTCGCCGTGATGCCCGACGTGCACTACGGGAAGGGCGCGACCGTCGGCAGCGTCATCGCCATGCGCGACGCCGTTTCGCCCGCCGCGGTCGGCGTGGACATCGGGTGCGGCATGAGCGCCGTCCGGACGTCGCTGTCCGCGAGCGACCTGCCGGACGACCTCGGGAAGCTGCGTCGCCGCATCGAGTCGGCCGTGCCGGTCGGGTTCGGGCTGCACAAGACGCCCGTGAACCCCGCGAAGGTGCACGGCGTCGGCGGCTGGGACGCGTTCTGGAAGGGCTTCGGCGAGCTGCACACCGGCGTCCAGGAGCTGCACGACCGGGCCGCGCGGCAGATCGGGAGCCTCGGCGGCGGGAACCACTTCATCGAGGTCTGCCTCGAAGAGGGCACCGGTCAGGTCTGGCTGATGCTGCACTCGGGTTCGCGCAACATCGGCAAGGAGCTGGCGGAACGGCACATGGCCGTGGCGCGGAAGCTGCCGCACAACGCCGACCTGCCCGACCGGGACCTCGCGGTGTTCGTCGCCGGCACGCCGGAGATGGCGGCCTACCGGCGTGACCTGTTCTGGGCGCAGGACTACGCGGCGCGCAACCGCGCCACGATGGTCGCGCTCGTGAAGCTGGCGCTGGCCGACGTCGTGCCCGGCACGACGTTCGACGACGCGATCTCCTGCCACCACAACTACGTCTCCGAGGAGACGTACGACGGGGTCGAGCTGCTGGTCACCCGCAAGGGCGCGATCCGCGCCGGATCGGGTGACCTCGGGATCATCCCGGGCAGCATGGGGACCGGTTCGTACATCGTCCGCGGCCTCGGGAACGAGTCGTCGTTCCGGTCGGCGTCGCACGGTGCCGGCCGCCGGATGTCGCGCACCAAGGCCAAGAAGATGTTCACGGCCGAAGACCTCGCGGCGCAGACGGCCGGCGTCGAGTGCCGCAAGGACTCGGGCGTCGTCGACGAGATCCCGGCGGCGTACAAGGACATCGATGCGGTGATCCGCGCCCAGACGGACCTGGTCGAGGTGGTGGCGCACCTCAAGCAGGTGGTCTGCGTGAAGGGCTGAGCGGTACCTTGGCGCCATGACGAGGGGTGGAACGACGGCCGCGCTGCTGGCCGGGGCCGCACTGCTGCTGGGCGGGTGCGCCGAGGTCGGCAGCGCGGTCGACCAGGGGTCGAAGACGGCGGACAAGGTCGGCGCGTGCACCGAGGCGCTCGGGCTCGCGGACCTGAACCCGCTGGTCGACCCGGACAAGCTGAAGGCCCGCGCCGCGGACAAGGAGAAGCGGCTGCGGGAGCTCGCGGGGAACGTCGAGGACCAGGACGTCAAGAACGCGCTGCTGGGGATGGCCGGCTCGTACGTCGAGGTGCAGAAGGAACGCGTCGAAGACGCCGGTGTCGTCGCCCAGTGGGTGCAGCGCAACGTCAAGAAGCTCGACGCCCTCCGCGCGGCCTGCGGCGGCTGACCCACCCAAGCGAGCTTTCACGTGAAAGCTCCCACCTGGGGCCGGAGCTTTCACGTGAAAGCTACGGCTGGTCGCCGCCGGTGGTGGCTGTGGCCAAGGCCGGCCCGGGGGCGGGTTCCGGCGTGCGGCGGTGCAGCAGGCCGGCCGCCGCGATGACCAGGCCGCCGAGCCCCGCCGCGGCGAAGCCCCACGCCGGGCTCGAGTGGTCGATCGCGAAGCCGACCACCGGGCTGCCCAGCGCCAGGCCGAGGCGCGTCGACGCGTCCTGCAGCCCCATCGCCTCGCCGCGGACCTGCGGCGGGGCGATCCGGCTGACCGTCTCGGTGGTCGCCGCGAGCGTCGGCGCGCAGACCAGGTTCGTCGGGATCAGCACCAGCATCAGCAGCCACCACGGCTGGTCCGCGAGCCCGACCGGCACCACCAGCAGCGCGAGCAGCAGCATCAGCACGCCCTGCGGCAGCGACTTCTTCACCGCGCCGTGCACGATGCCGCCGGCGATCGAGGCCACGCACATCACCGCGATCACCAGCCCGGTCAGGCCGATGTCGCCGTTCGAGCGCAGGGCCGCGAGCGTCGCCAGCTCGGTGCCGACCAGCACGAACAGCGCGCCGGCGGCGATCAGCAGCGTCGCCACGAGCCGGCCGGTCAGCCAGCTCCGCAGCGGCGGCCGGATCGTCGACGCGCCGGGCTCGGCCGATTCGCGGATCGGCGGGTCGACCAGCCAGATCAGGAGCGCCGTGCCACCGAACAGCACGCCGAGCGCGCTGAGCGTGAAGGACGGCGAGAGCGTCGTGATCGCCGCGATGCCGATCGCGGGGCCGATCATGAACGTCGCCTCGATGGAGATCGTGTCGAGCGAGTACGCCGCGCGGCGCTCCTCGACCGGGACGAGCGCGGCCAGGATCTGCCGCGCGAGCGAGCCCGCCGGCACCGAGAGCATCCCGGCCGGGATCGCGACGACGGCGAGCGCCTCGTAGGGCAGGTGCGGTGCGGCGAACCAGAACGCCGTCGTGCCGATCCCGCAGACGGCGACGATCGGACGCAGGCCGTAGCGGTCGAAGCAGCGCCCCAGCAGCGGTGCGCCGAGGCCCATCCCGAGGGTGATGCCCGCGCCGACCAGCCCGGCGGCGCCGTAGCCGCGGCCGAGGCCGGTGACGATGTACAGCGTCATCAGCACGCCGTTCATGGTCATCGGCAGCCGCGCCAGGAACATCAGCGCCATCGTCGACGGGACGTGGCGGACGGAGAGGACCCGGCGGTAAGGCTGCAGCGGCACGTCCTCGATGAGAACCCAAGGTGGTACGCGCGTGCAAGTTATTTCCCGGACAGCGAGGCACTGGCGTCCGGAGATTATGGGAGCTACTCTCATTTGGTAGGAACTATCAATTGGGGGTCACTATGACTCAACTCCATCCACGCAGGTGGTGGGCGCTCGGGGCGCTCGCGGTGAGCCTGCTGACCGTCGGTCTCGACCTGACCGTGCTGAACGTCGCCGTGCCGACGCTCGCCGTCGACCTCGGCGCCACGACCACGCAGCTGCAGTGGTTCGGCAACGCCTACACGCTGGCGCTGGCCGCGCTGCTGCTGCCGGCGGGCCTGCTGGGCGACCGGTTCGGCCCGAAGAAGCTGCTGCTCGGCGCGCTCGCGTTGTTCGGGCTGGCTTCGCTGGGATGCGCCTTCGCCGGTTCGCCGGGCGAGCTGATCGCCGCCCGCGTCGTGCTCGGCGTCGGCGCCGCGTTCCTCATCCCGCTCTCGCTCTCGCTGCTGAACACCCTGTTCCCGCCGGAGGAGCGGGCGAAGGCACTGACGACGTGGGTGATGGCGACGTTCGCCGGCATCCCGCTCGGCCCGCTGCTCGGCGGCTGGCTGCTCGACCACTTCGCGTGGGGCTCGGTGTTCCTGATCAACGTCCCGTTGACCGTGGTCGGCCTGGTCGCGGTGCTGTTCCTGGTGCCGCTCACCCCCGGGTCCGGCCGGGGCGCGCTCGACTTCACGGGCATCGCGCTCTCGGCGGCCGGGCTCGTCGCGCTGACGTACGGCTTCGTCTACGCCGGCGAGCACGGCTGGGCCGACCCGGCGACGTACGGGCTGATCGCGCTCGGCGTCGCGTTGCTCGCGGTGTTCTGCCGGCTGCAGACGCGGACGGCCGCGCCGCTGACCGACCTCGCGTTGTTCCGCGAGCCGCGGTTCGTCTGGGGAGCGGTGCTCGCCACGATGGCGTCGTTCGCGCTGATGGGCCTGCTGTTCGTGCTACCGCAGCTGTTCCAGGCGGTGCAGGGGGCCGACGCGCTGCAGACCGGCGTGCGGCTGCTGCCGCTGATCGGCGGGATGCTCGTCTCGGCGAAGATCGCCGAGAAGCTGGTCGCCGCGGTCGGCGTCCGCGTGGTGGTCACGGCGGGGTTCGCGCTGCTCGCGGCCGGGCTGGTCTGGGGCTCGACGACGTCGCCGTCGGACGGCTACGGCCTCACCGTGGCCTGGGCGGGCGTGATCGGGCTGGGCACCGGGTGCACGCTGCCGCCGCTGATGTCGATGGCGATGGGCGCGCTCACCGAGGGCCGCTCGGGGGCCGGCTCGGCGCTGATCCAGGTGTTGCGCCAGGTCGGCGGCACGATCGGCGTCGCGGTGCTGGGCACGGTGCTCAACGGCGTCTACCGCGCCGGCGTCGCCGTGGACGGCCTGCCCGCGCCGGTCGCCGACGCGGTGCGCGGCAGCGCGTCGGCCGCGGTCGCCGTCGCGGCGAAGCTCCACCTGCCCGCGCTGGGCGATTCGGCGCGGGCCGCGTTCACCGACGGCATGGCGGCGACGCTGTGGGTGTGCGCCGGGCTCGGCCTGGCCGGGGCGCTGCTCGCGCTGCTGTTCCTGCCCGGGCGGACGGCCCCGGGGGCGCAGCCGCGAGAATCGGAGCATGACGTCGTCGCCATCTGAGCCCTCGGGGCTGCGGGAACGGAAGAAGGCCAGGACGCGTGCCGCGATCCAGCGGCACGCGTTGCGGCTGTTCCGGGAGCAGGGCTACAGCGCCACGACGGTGGACCAGATCGCGGCGGCGGCGGAAATCTCGCCCAGCACGTTCTTCCGGTACTTCCCGACGAAGGAAGCGACGGTCCTCTACGACGCGTTCGACCCGCTGCTGATCGCGGCGACGCTCGCCCAGCCGGCCGAGCTCAGCCCGCTCGCCGCGCTGCGGGCGACGGTCGACATCATCCGCGAGCAGCTCTCGGGCCAGGACTGGGAGGACGAACGCCAGCGGCAGCTGCTGGTGTTCCGCGAGCCCGAGCTGCGCGGCGCGATCATGGACCAGTTCGCGGAGGGGATCGAGCTGCTGGCGGACATGGCGGCCCAGCGGACCGGCCGGGCGGCGGCCGACTTCGAGGTCCGCAACTGGGCGGGCGCGGTGGTCGGGGTGATCATGGCGGCGTTCCTGGGCGCGGCGGCGGATCCCGAGGCGGACACGCTGGTGGTGCTCGACCGGGCGGTGGCGCACCTGGAGGCGGGCCTGCCGCTTTGACGGTTTCTCCGGAATCGGTCGCGCATTCCGGCGCCCGGCCACACGAGCACCTTGTGGGTGGCGGTGCGAGCGTGGGGGACGCCCCGTCTGGAGCAGTCCCGACCCACGGTCCGACGGAGTGATGAAGCTAAACGATCACCGTTTACACCCGTGTGAGTGGGTTAGCCGTTCCATGGTGGACGCCTGCTACCAGCAGTAATGGGCAAATCGATCAGATGATCTTCAGGGGACGGGCAAGCTTTCGACGTTAATCAATTGCGGTCGAGTTCGCTGCTTGCGCATCCGGCACGTAAGGGTGGGAAAACGTCCCCAACCGGTGAGCGGGTGGCTTATCTCCGATACGGGGGGTATCGATTTGTCCCGTCAGGTCTCGAGGCCAGGAGGCAGCAATGGAAGGCATGTTCGGGCGGTCCATCGCCCTGGTAGCCGCCGGCAGTCTGCTCGCGGTCGGAATGGCGGGGATCGCTTCGGCGAGCCCGGCCGCCCTGCTCGCCGCCGTCACCGGCATCTTGGGCGGGCTGCTGGGCGGCCTTCCGGTGCCGCCGCTCCCGCTGCCGGTGCCGCCACTGCCCGCGGGCTGATCCGACCACCGGAACAGGGGGCCCGGAGCCCGGCCGCGGACAATTCTCCGCGCCGTGCTCCGGGTTCGTCCCGGGGCGGCTCGAAGGTCCTGAATTGGGCGGGGGTTGGCGACGTCATGAACGACTCTTTCCTGTCGTCCAGCGTCATGAACGACCCTTTCATGACATCCCGCCCGGCAAACGCGACTTCGCCGGGGCCTGACCTCCCGGGGGCTCGGCGCCGCCGAAGCCCGCTCAGTCCCGTTTGGACAGACCCTGCCGCAGCGCGCCCGCCATCTCGGCCAGCGCCTCGCGGAACCGGGTTCCGACGCCGGTGAAGTTGATGAACCCGTGGATCAGGTCGTCGTGCCGGCGCAACGCCACCTCGACGCCCGCCTCGCGCAGCTTCTCCGCGTACGCCTCGCCTTCGTCGCGCAGCGGGTCGAAGCCCGCCGTGACGACCAGGGCCGGCGGCAGGCCGCTCAGGTCGTCCGCGCGCAGCGGGGACAGGCGCGGGTCGGTCAGGTCCGTGCCCTCGGGCACGTAGTGGCCCTCGAACCACTTCATGTGCACGTCGGTCAGGAACAGGTCCTCGGCGAACAGGTCCTGCGAGCGGTAGCGCCGCGCGAAGTCCGTCGCCGGGTAGATCAGCAGCTGGAACGCCGGCGCCGGGCCCCCTCGCCGGACCGCCTGCTGCGCCGTCACCGCGGCGAGGTTGCCGCCCGCGCTGTCGCCGCCGACGGCGATGCGCGCCGGGTCGGCGCCGAGGTCGGCGGCCTTCGCCACCGCGTACTCGAACGCCGCGAGCGCGTCTTCCGCGGCCGCCGGGAACGGGAACTCCGGCGCCAGCCGGTACTCGATCGACAGCACCCGCACGCCGGCGTGCTTGGCGAGGAAGCGGACGGCGTTGTCGTGGCTCGCGCGCGTGCCGATCACCCAGCCGCCGCCGTGGAAGAACACCAGCAGTGGCGACTTCTCGGGCAGCCCGACCGGCGTGTAGAGCGTGGCCGGCAAGTCGCCGTCGGGAGTCGGCACCGCGATCTCCCGCACCGACACCGGCTCGATCGGCTTGCCGCTGACCAGGTGCCGCCCGATGTCGAGCAACGCGCGCGACTGCTCGACCGAGCCCTGCACCAGCTCGGCCCCCGCGACCTTCTGGAGCCGGAGCAGCAGCTGGGCGTCGAGCGCGAGGTCCTGGCCGTCGAGGCGCACCGGGCGGCCCGCGACCACCCGCCGCAGCGGCGCGGGCAGCCAGAACGCGAGCTGGGACGCCGCGGCCTGGACGCGGACCGGGAGCGGGATCGCCATCTTCGCCTCCTGAGCGTCGGTGCGCCGAGGATGTTACTTGTCAGTAGGTAACAGGTCCAGCTGTGACGCGGCCCTCCGTCCCAAAGTCTGGATATCCACTTAAGTGGAGGGGTTAGCCTGGAAAGCGTGACTTCAGCCAGGACGATCAACGTGCTCGGGATCGGCGGCTCGCTGCGCGAGGGCTCCCAGTCCGAACGCGCTCTGCAGATCGCGCTCTCCGGCGCGGCCGAAGCCGGGGTCGGGATCCGGATGCTCACCGGTCCGGAGCTGGTGCTGCCGTTCTACGACGCCGGCGAGCCGGACCGCGACGAACGCGCGGCCACGCTCATCGAAGCCGTGCGGCGGGCGGACGGGCTGATCGTCGTCTCGCCGGGCTACCACGGCGCGCTGTCCGGCCTGGTCAAGAACGCCCTGGACTACGTCGAAGACCTGCGCGACGACCAGCGGCCCTACCTCGACGGCCGCGCGGTTGGCCTGGCCGCCGTCGCCTACGGCTGGCAGGCCGCGGTCACGACGCTCGAGCAGCTGCGCACGATCACGCACGCCCTGCGCGGCTGGGCGACTCCCCTGGGTGGCGCGATCAACTCGGCCGAGACCAAGTTCGACGAAGGCGGCGGCGCGTCCGACGAGAAGAGCGTCCGCACCCTGCGCCTGATCGGGCGCCAGGTCGCCGAGTTCGCGGTGACGCGCGCCGCATGACGTTTCCCCGGGTGGCCGCCGGGTAATCGATCCACGTGATGCCTGCCATGTGGGGGCACTGTTCCGCGGGTGCGGGATGTTGTGCTCGGTGAGACGCTCGACGGGGAGTGTCCGCGACAGAAGGCAGGCTGAGCATGGGTCAGGCGATCTACACCGCGGTGGCGACGGCACGCGGCGACGGCCGCAACGGCGAAGTGACCTCGTCCGACGGCGTCATCGACGAGTCGCTGGCCATCCCGAAGGAGATGGGCGGCCCCGGCGGGGACAAGACCAACCCCGAGCAGCTGTTCGCCGCCGGCTATTCGGCCTGCTTCCACAGCGCTCTGCAGCTGGTCGCCCGCCAGGCCAAGGTGCCGCTGGGCGACTCCACGGTGACGGCCGAGGTGAGCGTGCTCAAGCAGGACGTCGGCTTCGGCCTCGGCGTCGCGCTGAACGTCTCCCTGCCGGGCCTCGATCAGGCCCAGGCCGACCAGCTGGTCGAGCAGGCCCACCAGGTGTGCCCCTACTCCAACGCGACCCGCGGCAACATCGAGGTCGCGCTCTCCGCCACCGTCTGACCCCGTTTCCAGGTCCGAACGAGTCCGAGGAAAGGAACCCCAGAGATGAGCAAGTCTCCGATCAAGAGCCCGCTTTCCGAGGCCGACAAGGAGATCACCGGCAACGCCCTCCAGGCGACGCTGGTCGACCTGGTCGACCTGTCCCTCATCGCCAAGCAGGCGCACTGGAACGTCGTCGGCTCGAACTTCCGCAGCGCGCACCTGCAGCTCGACGAGCTCGTCGCCACCGCGCGGCAGTACGTCGACGAGGTCGCCGAGCGCGCCAACGCCATCGGCATCTCCCCGAACGGCAAGGCGAAGACGGTCGTCGAGAGCTCGGGCGTGCCCGAGTACCCCGACAACTGGCAGTCCGTGGAGTCCACGGTCGCCGCGATCGTCGACATCCTGTCCGCGCTCATCGAGCGGCTGCGGGCCCGCATCGACGAGACCGACAAGAGCGACCTCGTGACGCAGGACCTGCTGATCGAGATCACCCGCGCGCTCGAAGAGGCGCACTGGATGTGGCAGGCCCAGCAGGCCTGATCTTTTTTCCACGCGAAAGGGCCGTTCCGGGAGGAACGGCCCTTTCGCGTCTGCCCGGGAACGGGTTTCGCAGTACGTTCGGCGCCATGGTGCTGCATCAGGGAAAAGCCGACCGTCCGGACCGCGCCGGCGGCACGAACCCGCTCTACGCCGGGGCGAACCCGGCGCTGGCGGCGGGTTTCGTCATGCCGCACGACCAGCTGCGCGCCGACCCGCTGCCGCCGGACACGGCCCTGCAGCTCGTGCGCGACGAGCTGATGCTCGACGGCAACGCGCGGCTCAACCTCGCCACGTTCGTCACGACGTGGATGGAGCCGCAGGCGCGGGACCTGATGGCCGAGTGCGTCGACAAGAACATGATCGACAAGGACGAGTACCCGCAGACGGCCGAGCTGGAGCGGCGCTGCGTGAACATCCTCGCCGACCTGTGGCACGCGCCCGATCCCACCGACATCATGGGCTGCTCGACGACCGGGTCGTCGGAAGCCTGCATGCTCGCCGGGATGGCGTTGAAGCG
Organism: Amycolatopsis sp. cmx-4-37; assembly: GCA_049998055.1. GTDB lineage: Bacteria > Actinomycetota > Actinomycetes > Mycobacteriales > Pseudonocardiaceae > Amycolatopsis. The sequence goes on from JAEBEK010000004.1 coordinate 24,935, forward strand.
GCGCTGGTCCAAGCTCGGCCGCACCGGCAAGCCGAACCTGGTGATGGGCGTCAACGTCCAGGTGTGCTGGGAGAAGTTCTGCGAGTATTGGGAGGTCGAGCCGCGGCTGGTGCCGATGGAGGGCGACCGGTACCACCTGACCGCCTCGGAAGCCGTCGCCCGATGTGACGAGAACACGATCGGCGTAGTGGCGATCCTCGGCTCGACGTTCGACGGCAGCTACGAGCCGGTCGCGGAGATCACCGCGGCGCTGGACGCCCTCCAGGAGCGCACCGGCTGGGACATCCCCGTGCACGTCGACGGCGCTTCGGGCGCGATGATCGCGCCGTTCCTCGACCCGGAGCTGGAGTGGGACTTCCGGCTGCCGCGCGTGGCGTCGATCAACACGTCGGGCCACAAGTACGGGCTCGTGTACCCGGGCGTCGGCTGGGTGATCTGGCGCGACCAGGCCGCGCTGCCGTCCGAGCTGGTGTTCAACGTGAACTACCTGGGCGGCGACATGCCGACGTTCGCGCTCAACTTCTCCCGGCCGGGGGCCGAGGTCGCGGCGCAGTACTACACGTTCGTGCGGCTCGGCCGTGAAGGGTTCCGCGCGGTGCAACAGTCTTCGCGTGACGTCGCGACGCACCTGTCGTCCGGGATCGAGGCGCTGGGGCGGTTCGAGCTGCTGACCCGCGGCGACCAGCTGCCGGTGTTCGCGTTCACGACGCGCGAGGACGCCGGGTTCGACGTCTTCGACGTGTCACGACGGCTGCGCGAGCGGGGCTGGCTGGTGCCGGCGTACACGTTCCCGGAGAACCGGACGGACCTGGCGGTGCTGCGGATCGTGGTCCGCAACGGCTTCACGCACGACCTCGCCGACCTTCTGCTGGCCGATCTGAAGCGCGTGCTGCCCGAGCTGGAGAAGGAGGGCGGCCGCCCGAAGGACCCCGCGAAGGCGACGGCCTTCCACCACTGACCGTAAAAGAATTTTTGTCAAGATTGTTCTAACGTGTAGTCGAAACACGTTAGAGGGCATTAAAGTAGACGCAGAGTCAACTGTGTTGTGTACCACTGAGCGAAACATCGAGCGGGGTACCCGCGATTACCTCTCGGGTACTCTGCTCGAATTCCTGAAGCCGGCACAAGACCTCGAAGCCGGCTTCGTCGTCTCTTGTGGGTCGGAGTTGAACTGTGTCGCTCGAAACGAGTACGGCCACCGTCATCGCCGTGGATGGGCCCGCGGCGGCGGGTAAGACGACCACCAGTCTTCGCTTGGCGGAGCGCTTCGGGTTCAGCTACCTGGAAAGCGGCCGCGCCTACCGTGTGTTGGCTTATGAAGCCCTCCGTAGCGACATCGAACCCGACGATCCCTCGGCCATGCTCGACCTCTGCGCCCGGATGGTCCGCACCAACATTTCGACGTTGCTCGGGCTGGACCGGTACGACACCGGCGAGCTGCGTTCGGCCGAGGTGGGGCGGGCGGTCAGCCTGGTGGCGAGGATTTCCGAGCTGCGGCAGCGGGTGACGAACTGCCTGCAGGCCTGGGCGAAGGGAAACTCGCGCAGCATCGTGGAGGGGCGCGACATCGGCACGGTCGTGTTTCCGGCCGCGCCGGTGAAGTTCTACTTGACGGCCGAGCCCGAGACGCGCGCGGCTCGCCGGGTGGCCCAGGAGAATTCCGGTTCGTACAAACAGGTTCTCGACGACGTCCTGCGCCGGGATCACGCCGACATGACGCGGTCGGCCTCCCCGCTCAAACCGGCGTCGGACGCGATCATCATCGACACCACCGATCTGACGGTCGACCAAGTGCTCGACCGGATGTCGGCCCACTGCCGCAAGGCGGGCCTGGTCGAGGTCTGAACCCGCCCTCGCCACGAAGGTGGCTCTACCGCGGCGCGCTGATCCGGGGCTATGTTGGCCGTAAATGGAACAGGTGCCAGGTGGTCCGAAGGAGGTCGGCAGCAGCGGACGTTCGACCGGATTGTAACAGTTCCGTGACATTGAGTGAAGCCGAGGTGTTCAATGAACCACGCTGCCGCCATCGATCTTCCGTCCGTGGGATTGCACAGTTGCCTGTTCTGCCGTTTCGATGATTCGACCATGAACACCGTGCTCAGCGAGACGCCGAACTTCTACGCGAGGTTCGACAATTTTCCGGCCACGGACGGGCACGTGGAGATCGTTCCCAAGAGACACATCCTCTCGTTCTTCGAGATCGATCCGGACGAGATCCGGGAGATGTATGCCTTGATGACGGACGTCAAGGCGAAGCTGGAAGAAAAGTACCGGCCGAACGGGTACACGATCGGCGTCAACGAAGGCCGGGCCGCCGGACGGACGGTCGACCACCTGCACGTTCACCTGATCCCGCGCTACGACGGGGACGTCAGCGACCCGCGCGGCGGCATCAGGCGGATCTTCCCGGACTGCGATCCGGACGCGTGGAGCTCGCCGACGGGTTCCTGATCCCCTCGGCGACGAACCAGCTGCCTCGCCCGCTCGGCACGGTCACGATCCGCACGTAGCCGGCGTCCCGCATCAGGTCGGCGAAGTCGTGCCGGCGCACGTCGGTGAACCACCGCTCGCCGGCCAGCTTGGTGCCGACGCGCCAGCCCTCTTCGCTGCCCTCCTTCATGCTGATCGCGGCCGCCGCGCCGGGGCGCAGCACCCGGTGCAGGTCCCGCAGCGCCGCCGGCAGCAGGCAGCGCGGGAGGTGGATCATGCTCGCGCAGACCCAGGCGCCGGCGAACACGGCGTCGCGGAACGGCAGCGCCGTCATGTCGAGCTGGACGTGGTCGAGCGCGGGAACCCGCCGGGCGCTGGTCCGGAGCATTCGATGGCTGAGGTCGCCCGGCACGACGAGGAACCCTCGCGCGGCGAGCCACTCGGTGTCCCGGCCGACCCCGCACCCGAGGTCGAGCACGACACCGCCGGCCGGCGTTCTCTCGCCGAAGCGGGTCAGTTCCTCGTCGAGTCCCGGGAAGTGCTCGAGGTCTCCGGTCGTGGCCAGGTACGCGGTAGCTCCTTGGTCGTAGACAGCACGCATCTCGGCGACCACCGGGTGCATGAACCCGTGCGCGCTACACGAACTGAAAATCGTCCTGTCCGATCGCTAGGCTGAGATTGCTCATTTCTTCGATCAGTATCCGGTCGTTGAGGATTTCGAAGCCACGGCTCGCGTCCACGCTGATGCACCCGATGAACTTGCTCCGCCCGTTCCGGATGGGAACGGCGAAGAGGGCGGTGCGGTGCCTGAAGTTCTCGAACTGCGGCCAGCTCAGGTTCATCACGGCTTCCGCACCGTGGTCCTCGACGTGCTTGGTGAACTCGGTCTCCGTCTCGATCATCTCGGAAAGTTTTTCCACGTCGAACCGGACCTCCCGGTCCCTCTGCCAGCACATGCCGACGGCGCCGACTCCTTTCGGGGGCGCGAACGACCGGTTCATCGGGGACGTCGCCATCCGGTAGGTGGCCACCCGCTTGAGCGTGCCGGAAACGGGATGGCGGACGCTCCGGTGCTTCCGCCACACGTGCAGCGCCAGATCGCCGGTCTCCAGTGGTGGGACGATGCCGGTGCCGATTTCGAGGATCTTGCCGAAGCTGGACAGGATTCGGCGGCGCATCAACACGTTCTGGTCCGAGACCGACCGGGATTGCCACTGTTCGAACGGGGTGAAAGCGCCGAAGACACCGACGACCAGCAGGAAGAGCGGCAACAAGTAGGGCTTTCCCTGCAGGAGCGACGACCAGGCGCCGGCGGACGGGACGTGGTAGGCGTTTCCGGCGAGGCACAGGGTGCCCAGGAGCAGGAACGAACGATCGGCCAGTTTCGCCATCCCGCGCGTCAAGGGTCACTCCCGCCGAGCCGAGGTCAGTTCTGCTGGTGTCGCCAGGATTTCCCCGGCAGGGGCAGGTGTTGTCCTGATCTGGTTTCGAGGTGGACGCCCGGCTCGCTCGTCGTCACGCCGATCGGGTGGAATTCGGCTCCGGCTTCGCCGAACATCTCCTCGAGCGGGTCCTGCTCTTCCGGCGGGACCGTGAAGAGCAGTTCGAAATCGACGGAATCCCCCATGACGACCTCCAGCGGATCCAGGCCGAGGTGCCCGCAGACCGCCCGGACCGGCGGGGGGATCCTCAGCTGGTCCTCGAACACGGTCATGCCGACGCCGCTGGCGCTCGCCACGCACTCGAGGGTCGCCTTGAGCCCGTCCGACGTGTCCTGGCAGCTCGTGACGACGCCGCTTTCGCCCAGCGTGATCCCGGCGGTGGTTCGCGCGCGGGGCCGAGCCCAGCTGGCCAGCAGCTCGTCCCGGTGCCGGGTTTCGATGTCCTCGCTCGTGTCGCGGGCCCGGAAGTACGCGGTCGCGGCGCCGGCCGTGCCCGTGGGCCCGGTGAGGCAGACCAGTTCGCCGGCCTTCGCGCCACTGCGCAAGAGGGCTCCTCCGGGGCGGCAGACCCCCAGGGCGGTGGCGGACAGGATGAGCCGCTCGGCTCCGCCGATGTCGCCGCCCACGTTCGGCGCCCCGAACGTCTCGCAGGCGTCGTGGATCCCCAGCACGACCTGCTTGAAGACGAAATCCGTCATGGCGGGCGGATACCTGATCACCGAGAGCAGCCCGATGGGGTGGGCGCCCATGGCCGCCACGTCGCTGATTTTCGCGGCGGCGAGGTAGTACCCGAGGTCGTACTCGGTCAGCAGTCCGTACTCGTACAGCCGGAACTTCGGCCCGCGAACGTAGTCGGAGCCCACCACGAGCTGCTGGTTCCCGTGGAACGAGAAGACCGCGCAGTCGTCTTGGGCGTCCGCGCCGGCGGTGAGGCGCACCTGGCTGGACGGTGCCGTCGCCCGGGTCCGGTAGCGGGGTGTCTGGCTCGAGAAGATCGCCATGATCGTGTTCTCGAGCCGGGTCGGCTCGTCGGAACAGCGGTCTTCGGCGGACATCGCATCGACTCGTCTCGGTGCTTTCGGTGATGGGCTCGGTCTACGGTTCGGTCCGCGCGGCCGTCCACGACGCGGTCATCCGCATGGTGAGCCGCAGGTGATCCTTTCTCGTGACGAGCGAATAGTCCCATTCCGGGTCTTCGATCCCGAGTATCGATCCGACGACCGAACGAAGGTACTGACGCGGATTCGTCCCGGCGGGTAGATAAACCCGCGCGCGGTCACGGTACAGGCGGAAGTAATAGGAATTGCTGGGCCAGGGTTCGTGGCCGAGCTCGTGGAGTCCGGCCAGATCCAGGTAGGGAAGTCCCGCGCTCGCGAGCGCGTCGTCCACGGCATCTCCGGAGAGCGGGAAAACGTGCCAGTGCGCGTGGGTGATGCAGGCCTGCCGGCCCATCTCTTCGGTCGAGCCGTGCTCGAGCACCAACGGCGGGGCGAAAGTGGCGGTGTATCGAGGAACGAGCCAGGCCAGCAGGCGCCGCAGTTCGGTGTGGTCGTCGGCGATCACCCTGGCGAACGAGAGGTGGTGCCGCTTGGGGAGGACGAGCAGGTGCCCGACGACCAACGGCGACATGTCCGCCAGTACTTCGAACCGGTTGGTGGCGGCAATCCGGCGGCTCGGCGGGTCGCCCTCGTAAACGCGGGTGAAGGACGTATCGGTCGAGCCGGAAAGCTCCTGACAGAGGTCGGCCCCCTGGCACGCTACTTCGGTGATCATGCCACCCCCATCTCGTGGATGGTTCCAGGCACATATTACCCAGCCGCTCGGCCGGATAGAACCACCATTCGGACGGGCGACACGGGACAAAAGGTTGACAGATTGTCGCCGGATCACAGCGGTCTTTGATTTTGGTCGGTCTCGGAGCTTGGCGCGGACAAAGAAACAGTTGTTCGGCTTCGCCCCCGCAGTTCACGGGTAACTGCGGGGGCGCCGGCGCGTCAGTGCCAGGACTTGGCGCGGGCGTACTGGTCCGGCCACCGCACGTCCGCTTCGAGGGTGTTCGCCGCGCGGAGCGGCCAGTGCGGGTCGCGCAGCAGGGCGCGGGCCAGGAACACGACGTCCGCTTCGCCGCCGGCGATGATGTCCTCCGCCTGCTGCGGGTTCGTGATCATGCCGACCGCGCCGGTCGGGAGGCCGGTTTCCGTGCGGATCCGCTCGGCGAACGGGACCTGGTAGCCCGGGCCGACCGGGATGTCCGGGTTCGGGGTGTTGCCGCCGGAGGAAGTGTCGATCAGGTCGATCCCGCGCTCGGCTAGCAGCTTCGCCAGGCGGACCGATTCGTCGAGCGTCCAGCCGTCGTCCGTCCAGTCCGTGGCCGACAGCCGGGCGAACAGGGGGACGCCGGTTCGCGCCCGCACCGCGTCCGCGATCTCCAGCGCCAGTCGGGTGCGGCCGTCGAAGTCGCCGCCGTAGCGGTCGGTGCGGGTGTTCGACAGCGGGGACAGGAACTGGTGGACCAGGTAACCGTGGGCGAAGTGCAGCTCGAGCAGGTCGAACCCGGCGCCGACCGCCCTTCCGGCCGCTTCCGCGAAGGCGTCCGGGAGGGCGCTGACCTCGTCCGTGGTGAGCGGCCGCGCGGGGGCGTAGGTGCCGAAGGGCTGAGCGTCGGCGCCGACGCTCGGCCAGCCGCCCTCGCTCGCCGGGACGCTGCCCGGCCCGTCCCACGGCCGCCGCGTCGAGCCCTTGCGGCCGGCGTGCCCCAGCTGCATGCCGATCGCGGTGCCCTGCCGGTGGACGAAGCCGGCGATCCGCCGCCACGCTTCGGCCTGCGCGTCGTTCCAGATGCCGGTGTCCTGCGGGCTGATCCGCCCTTCGGGCACGACGGCGGTGGCCTCGGTCATGACGAGCCCGGCGCCCCCGGTGGCGAACTGGCCGAGGTGCACGAGGTGCCAGTCGTCCGGGACGCCGTCGGTCGCGGAGTACTGGCACATCGGCGACACCCACGCGCGGTTCGGCAGGGTCAGGCCACGGACGGTGATCGGGCTGAAGAGTCGGCTCACCTCAGGACCAACGACACGTGCCCGGCGTCTCTTCCCGTCGCCAGGGCGTCTACCGACGGGTAACGTCGACCACATGGGTGTCGCTGCTGACGAACGCCAGGCGCTGAGCTCGCTCCTCCACGACCTCGGGCCCGATGCGCCCACGTTGTGCGAAGGCTGGACCGCGCGGGATCTCGCCGCGCACCTCGTCGTGCGTGAGCACCGGCCGGATGCCGCGCCCGGGATCGTGGTGCCCGCGCTCGCCGGGTACACGCAGAAGGTCCAGGACCGCTACGCGGCGAAGCCGTGGACGAGCTTGGTCGAGCAGGTCCGGCAGGGCCCGTCGAAGTTCTGGCCCACCGCGATCGGCCCGCTCGACGAGCTGACCAACACCGCCGAGTTCCTCGTCCACCACGAGGACGTCCGCCGCGCGCAGCCGGGCTGGCAGCCGCGGCCCGTCGATACCACCCGGGACGCCGCCGCGTGGCGCTCGGCCAAGGGCGCCGCCAAGCTCAACCTCCGCAAGGCGCCCGTCGGCGTCACCCTCCGCACGAAGGACGGCCGGGAAGCCGCCGTCAAGACCGGGCCGGACCCCGTCACGGTCGTCGGCGAGCCGATCGACCTGCTGCTGTTCGTCTTCGGCCGCGACGCCGTGCACCTCGACTTCGAGGGTGACGCGGCCGCCGTCACCAAGCTGCGGTCGGTGAAGCGCGGGCTCTAGGCTGCGCGTCATGCCGATGATCAGCGTTGCCATGTTCCCCGGCCGCACGCCCGCCCAGAAGAGTGCCCTGGTCCGGGAGCTGACCGACGCGTTCGTCCGCACCTGCGGCGGCAAGCCCGAGGGCGTCCAGGTGACGCTCGTCGAGATCGGCGCGGACCACTGGGCCACCGGCGGCGTCCTGCACTCCGAACGCTGAAGTGCCGTGAATGTCACATTGAGGGACTCAGAGTCCCTCAATGCGACATTCACGGCTTTTGGCCGGGTCAGCGCAGGCCGAGAGCCCGCTGGGCGAAGTTGACCTCGATCGACGTCTGCTTGATCGTCTCCGCGATCACCAGCGAGCCGTGACCCGCGTCGTAGCGGTAGAACTCGTGGTGCAGGTCGCGGCCGCCGAGCCGGTCGAGGTAGTTCTCGATCTGGCGGATCGGGCAGCGCGGGTCGTTGTCGCCGGCCAGCACGAGCACCGGCGCCGTCACCGCGTCGACGTACGTGAGCGGCGAGCACTCCGCGTACACCGCCGGCACGTCCTCCGGCGAACCGCCGAAGAGCGCGCGGTCGAACGAGCGCAGCTGCTCCATCTCGTCTTCGTACGCGGCGACGTAGTCGGCCACCGGTACCCCGGCGACGGCCGCCGCCCACCGGGTCGGCTGGGTGCCGATCGCCAGCAGGGACAGGTAGCCGCCCCACGAAGCGCCGTTCACGACGCACTTCTTCGGGTCGCTGAGTCCACTTTGGACGGCCCAGTCGTGGACCGAGGCGACGTCCTCAAGCTCGGTCAGCCCGGGCCGGCCCTCGATGGCGTCGCGCCAGGCCGAGCCGTAGCCGGTCGAACCGCGGTAGTTGACCTCGACCACGGCGAACCCGGCGTCGAGCCAGGTCGCGCGGTAGGCGGAGAACCGGTCCTCGTCCGCGGCGTGCGGGCCGCCGTGCAGGGAGAACACCGTCGGCAGCGGGCCCTCCGGGGCGTTCGAAGGCCGCGAGACGAGCGCGTGGATCCGGCCGCCGACGCCTTCGACGAACGCGTCGGTCACCGGCTCCGACCCGGGTGCGCGGTCACCCGGCGGCTCGAGCAGCACGGAGTCCGCGCCGTCGGTGGTCCGGGACCGGACGGCGGCCGGCTCGGCCGCGCTGGACCACGAGTACTCGACCGTCCCGTCCGGACGGACCCCGGCGCCGCCGATCCGGCCGGCCGGGGTGTCCACAGAGGACAGTTCGGCTGTGTCGAGGTCGTAGCGGTACAACGAGCTCCGGCCTTCGTGGAAGTGGACGACGAGCAGGGCTCGCGCGTCCGGGTACCAGCCCGCGACGACCTCGCCGGGCAGGTCGAGCTCCAGTTCCGTCTCGGAGTCGTCCCGGACGTCCCACACGAGCAGCTCCTCGCGGCCCCGGCGTTCGTGCAGCACCAGCAGGCGCTGGTCGCCTGGCAGCGGGGAGAACTCCAGGGCGGTCAGGCCCTTGCCTTCGCCGTCCCACTTCTCGGCCACCGCCGCGAACCCGTCGGTCGCCAGCACCCGCAGCGCGGGGTGCCGCGAGTCGCCGTGCTCGGAGTGGGAGATCGCGATCAGGCTCTCGTCGCGGGAGAGCGACGCGATGCCGGCGTCGTCCGCGTGGCTGTAGAAGCGGCGGGTCTCGCCGCCGATCCGGGCGAACAGCTCGCTGCCGTCATCGGTCGAGACGCCGACCGCGACGAGCTTCGCGCCGATCTCGAGGCCGGCCGGGTAGCCGTCGTGGACGTCCGGCACGGCCTTCTCGGGCTTGCTGCCCTCGGTCGCGGCGAAGGGCTCGCGCACCCAGGAGCCGAACTCGTCGCCGTCGGTGTCGTCGAACCACCAGAGCCACTCGCCGTCCGGGGACGGCGTCGCGTGCAGGGTGCCGTTCGGCCGGTCGGTGACGCGGCGGTGATCGCCGGTCGCGCGGTTCCAGGCGTAGACCTCCCAGACGCCGCTGGCGTTGGAGACGTAGACGTTGGCGTCGGGGGCGTCGCGGGCCCAATCGGGCGTCGAGATGCGGGGGGCGTGGAAGCGGGCGCGCCAGCGGGCTTCGGCTTCGGCGTCGTCGAACAGCCGGTCCGGGACCACCGCGGGCGGGAATTGCTTGGCTGACTGCGTGCTCACCCCTCGATCCTGCCACCTTCTGGCCGTACTGTGTGCGGGGTGCTGGAGGGTTACGCGCCGGGCTACGGGCGAGACGCGGTTTCGATGATGTCCGCGCGCACGGCGGCGGAGCGCGCGACGTTCGCCCAGCCGCTGTTCGGACCGGGGATGTGGGTGGTCGACCTCGGCTGCGGCCCGGGCTCGATCACGCTGGGGCTCGCCGCGGAATCCCGTGTGGCGGGCATCGACCTCGACGCGGGTCAGCTCGCGATGGCCCGCGACCTCGCGCGCCGGGCCGGAAGGTCCACAGTGGACTTCGTGACGGCGTCGGCCTACGACCTGCCCTTGGCCGACGCGAGTGTGGACGTGGCTTTTTCCCACGCGTTGTTCGAGCACCTGGCCGCACCCTCGGACGCGCTCGCGGAACTGCGTCGCGTGCTGAAGCCGGGCGGCAGGCTCGCTTTGTCCACTTCGGACTGGAGCAAGGCACGCCTGCGTCCGAAGACGGCGAACGTCGACGCGGCCCTGCGTGGCCACTACCTGCTGCGCCGCCAGGCGGGCGGCAACCCGTTCGCGGGCCGGGTGATCGCCGAACAGTGCGCGGCGGCGGGGTTCACGGAGATCGTGGCGAAAGCCCGCTACCGCTCGGACATGAGCTACCGCGAACTGGCGAAGTACGTGGAGGCGAGACTGGAAGCGGCGATCGAAGGGCCGGGGCGCGACCGGGACCAGCTGGCGAGCGCGGCGCGGTCGGCCGGGGTGTGGACCCGCGGGGGCGACGGCGACTTCAGCCAATGCTGGGTCGAACTGACGGCGACCCGCTGAAACCAGAAGAGCCGGTGTCCGAAGACACCGGCTCTTACTCGTCGGGGTGGCGGGATTCGAACCCACGACCTCCTCGACCCGAACGAGGCACGCTACCAAGCTGCGCCACACCCCGAGGTACTGCTTAACGGGTCGTGAGGAAGTCTAGCGGACGGTGTCGCGGGCTTTTCGGGGGGCCAGCTTTCGAGGCTTCGCCGTCCCCGATCCGCGCGGGACCAGGGTCAACAAGCTCGCCTCCGGCGGGCACGCGAACCGGGCCGGGGCCCACGGCGACGTGCCCAGGCCGGCCGAAACGTGCAGCCACATGTGCGCGCCCCAGCGCGAGGCGCCGCGGGCGCGGGTGCGATCCAGCTCACAGTTGGTGACCAGCGCGCCGTAACCCGGGAGCCGGAGCTGGCCGCCGTGGGTGTGGCCCGCGAGGACCAGGTCGTAACCGTCCGTGGCGAACGTGTCGAGCACCCGCGGCTCCGGCGAGTGCGTGACGCCGATGCGGACGGCCGCGCCGCTGTCGGCCGGGCCGGCGATGTCGGGGTAGCGGTCGCGGCGCAGGTGGGGGTCGTCGACGCCGGCCGCGAACACCGCCTGCCCGCCGACGTCGATCGTGCGGCGGACGTGCGTCAGGTCGGTCCAGCCGTGCTCGACGAACGCCGCGCGCAGGTCGCGCCACGGCAGCTGGACGCCGTGGATGCGCTTCTTCTTGCCCTGCGGCATCAGGTAGCGGGCCGGGTTCTTGGGCTTCGGCGCGTAGTAGTCGTTGCTGCCGAAGACGAACACGCCCGGGCGGTCGAGCAGCGGGCCCAGCGCGCGCAGCACGGACGGGACCGCCTGCTGGTGCGACAGGTTGTCGCCGGTGTTGACGACGAGGTCGGGCTCGAGCTCGTCGAGCGCCGCGACCCAGCGCTGCTTGCTGTGGTGGCCCGGCAGCATGTGCAGGTCCGAGACGTGCAGGATGGTGAACGGCCGCGACCCGGGCGCCAGCACCGGGAGCTGGGCGGTCCGCAGGGTCCAGTGGCGCCGTTCGATGCCGACGGCGTAACCGAGGGTCGCGGCGCCGAGCGCCAGCGTCCCGGCGGCGAGGCGGATCGCCGTCGCCCCCGACGTGCTTGTGTTACTGAGCGTGCTCACGGAGTCCAGGATACGTGCTCAACGGTTGGGTGAACTCGCCGCCGTTCCGGGGAACCTGCCGCTTAGCATTTGCGTCGGCCCGTAGACGGGAAGCAAGCCGGGGGGCTTGGGGAGAACGATGGAGCAGTTCGGGCCGTACCGCATCGAAGGCCTGCTCGGCCGCGGTGGCATGGGCGAGGTCCACCGCGCCTACGACACGGCGCACGACCGCGTCGTCGCGCTGAAGCTGTTGTCCGGGCCGAACGCGGGTGACGAGGCGTTCCGCGCGCGGTTCCGCCGCGAGTCGCAGATCGTCGCGCGGCTGCGCGAGCCGCACGTGATCCCGATCCACGCGTACGGCGAGATCGACGGGCAGCTGTACCTCGACATGCGGCTCGTCGAGGGCAAGGACCTCAAGGAGCTGCTCGAAGACGGCCCGCTGACGCCCGAGCGCGCGCTGGGGATCGTCGAGCAGGTCGCGGGCGCGCTCGACGCCGCCCACGAGGACGGCCTGGTGCACCGGGACGTCAAGCCGTCCAACGTGCTCGTCACGAGCAGCGACTTCGTGTACCTCGTGGACTTCGGCATCGCGCGGTCGATGACCGCCGAGGGGACGTCGATCACCGGCACCGGCAACGTGATCGGCACGCTCGACTACATGGCGCCGGAACGCTTCGGTGACGCGCCGATCACCGGGCTCGTCGACGTCTACGCGCTCGCGTGCGTCTTCTTCGAGTGCCTCACCGGCCACCGCCCGTTCCAGGCGGACGGCGCGGCCGCGCAGATGGGCGCGCACCTGACCGCGCCGCCGCCGGTGCTTTCGCGGGAGCGACCGGGCCTGCCCGGGGGGCTGGACGCCGTCGTGGCGCGCGGGATGGCGAAGAGCCCGGCCGACCGCTACCCGACGGCGGCCGCGTTCACCGACGCCGTCCGGGCCGCGCTGACCGCGCCCGCGCCGCCGATCCCGACGTGGCAGAAGACCCTGCCGGGCCCGGTGCCCCCGCCGCGGCCCACCTTGGCCGCGCCGCCGCCCACGTTCTCCGGGCCGGTTTCCCAGCAGCACGCGGTGTCCGCCCCGATGACCCCGCCGCGGCCGATGCCGGCCGCGCCCTACGCGGGCCCGCAGCCGTTCACCGGGCCGTCCGGCAAGGTCGCGCCGGCCGGGACTCGGCCGCCTAAGCCCCAGCGCAACCGGTGGATCGCGCTGTGCGCCGCGCTCGCCGGGGTCGTCGTGGTCGCGCTGGTGGTCACGTACCTGGTGACGAAGGACGACAAGACCCAGACCGGCGGCCCGCTGGTCCCGGTGACCGTCGACCCCGCGACGTCGGCACCCGCGCCGACGTCCGAGAAGACGACCACGCCGCCACCGTCCACTTCGGAGTCGAAGCCGGCGCACGACGAGAAGCTGTACGCCGCGCTTCCCGCGGTCTACAAGCAATACTCCTGCGTCGACGCGGCCGTGCCCGCCGGTGCGGTCGCGGCGGTGGAATGCCGGGGCTCGAACGTCGGGGACATCAAGTCGGGCAACGTGGTGTTTCCGGAGCCGACCGGGGCCCGGTTCCTCCGGTTCGCCGACGCGGGGGCGATGGACGCGTTCTTCCAGGGCATCGTGAAGGCGCAGGGCCTCGCACGCAACGACGCGCAGGGCGCGTGCAGGCCCGAGAAGTACCCGAAGATCTGGGGCACCTACTACCGCGCGCCGGCCCCGAAGCCGGGCGAGTTCCTGACGTGCTTCCTCGGCGACCCGGCTCAGCTCGTGTGGACGCAGCAGAACCTGGTCGCCGGCGTGCTGCTGTCGACCAGGGTGACGAACAACGCGGAGCTGGCGGACCTCTACGAGTGGTGGAACACGGGGATCCTGGTGGACATGGCGGGGAACTGACCCGGTGAACGAACAGAGGGGGCCCGCGGGCCCCCTCTGCGTCGTCGCGATTACCGGCCCGGACCGCCCATGTACTGCGGATCCGGGGGCGGCAGCTCCATTCTCGGCTGGCTCGCGTCCATGATGTTCTTCATCGCGCCGAACCAGGTCCGCGCGGGTGCCTTGCCACCGAAGATGTTCCCGCTGCCGCAGACCCGGACGTTGCCCGGTCCCGCGTCGCAGATACCGCCCTGGCCGCCGCCGAACTTGAACGTCATCGCCGCGCCCGCCAGCTGCGGGGTGCCGCCGACGAACGTCGCCGAGACGTTGCCCTGCGTCGTGCCCGTCTTGCCGATGATCGGGCGGTCCCACTTGACGGCGCTCGCCGCGCCGGCCGACGTGCCGCCGGGCTGGTCGTCCTTGCTCATGCCGACGGCGAGGGTGTTCGCCAGGCCCTCGGGCACCGCCTGCTCGCACGGGGCTTCCTTCACCGGCACCGGCGAGCCGTTGCGGTCGGTCACCGCGGCGATCGGCGTCGGCGGGCACCAGACGCCGCCGGAGAGGATCGTCGCCGCGACGTTGCCCAGCTCCAGGCCGCTCAGCGGGGAGAAGCCCAGGGTGAACGCGCCGAAGCCGGGGTTGGCGCCCCGCGGACCGTAGTACTCCGCCTGGCTGAGGCGTTTCGCCTCCGACTCCGCCTTCGGGTCGACCGTGCCGCCGCCGATGTTGCTGGCCATCGTGTCGCGCATGCCGAGCCGCTTGGCCATGTCGATGCCGGGCGCGGTGCTGCCGAGCCGGTCCTCGAGCTCGACGAACGCGGTGTTCGGCGAAGTCGCGAGCGCCGTCTGCAGGGTCGCGCCCTGGGCGATCCGGCTGTAGTCTCCGGCGTTGCCCACGCAGTACCAGTTCGAACGCAGGGGCGGCCCGGTCGGCGGGCAGGTCTTCGCGCCACCGCTGAACACGCGCGAGGTGTAGTTGTCGGGCACCAGCACCGGCGAGTAGATCCCCGCCACACCCTTCTCGAGGGCCGCGGCCGACGTGAAGATCTTGTACGTCGACCCCGCGCCTCCGGTGTTGTAGACGCCGGTCGGCAGCGCGTACGTCGTCTGGCCTTCGTCCTGGTTCTGGCCGTAGTCGCGGTTCGCGGCCAGCGCGACCACCTCGTGCCGCTGCTTGCCCGGCCTGATCAGCGACAGCGTGTTCGCCACGTACGGCTGGGTCTTCTTCACCTGCGCCTCGGCCGAGACCTTCGCCTCGTGGTTCGCGCGCTCGTCCAGCGTCGTCTTGATCGTGTAGCCGCCGGTGTAGAGCTGGTCCTTCGTCATCCCGCCCGCTTTGAGCAGGTAGTCCTCGACGTACTGGCAGAAGAACCCGGACTCCGGGCCCGCGCCGATGCAGTTGGCCGCGGGCTTGGCCGGGAAGTCCGGCACGACGCCCAGCGGTTCGGCCTTGAAGCGGTCCGCGTCGGCCTTGGCCAGCTTCTTGTTCTCCACCATCCGGTCGAGGACGAGGTTGCGGCGCGCGGTGGCCTTGTCGGCGTGCTTCCACGGGTCGTTGTTGACCGGGTTGTTGACCAGCCCGGCCAGCAGGGCGGCCTGCGGCACGGTCAGCTTCTCCGGCGTGGTGTCGAAGTACGCGTGCGCGGCGGCGCCGATCCCGAAGATCTGCCGGGAGAACTCGACGATGTTCAGGTAGCCGGCGAGGATCTGCTGCTTGCTCAGCTTCGTCTCGAGCTGGATCGCGATCCGCGCTTCCTTGAGCTTGCGGGCGACCGACTGCTCCTGCGCCTTCTTCTGGCCGACCTGGTCGTTCCGGTAGACGACGTTGATCAGGTAGTTCTTGACGTACTGCTGGGTCAGCGTCGAAGCGCCCTGCGTGTCGGCGCCCGTGCTGTTGCTGACGGCCGCGCGCAGCGTGCCCTGCCAGTCGACGCCGTGGTGGTCGTAGAACCGCTTGTCCTCGACCGAGACCAGCGCCCACTTCATGGCCTCGTTGATCTGGTTTTCGTTGACCGGCAGCCGGTACTGGTCGTACAGGGTCGCGATCGGCTTCCCGGTGCTGTCGGTGACCGTCGTGACCAGCGGCGGCGGGATGTCCGCGAGGTCGGACGACGTCTTCTCGACGGTCTCGCTCGCCTGGTTGGACATCACACCTGCGGCCCCGGCGACCGGGAAGAGCATGCCGGCGACGAGCACCCCCGCGAGCAGACAGAGGCCGATGAGCTTGAACAACGCATCTGCTTTTCGCACGAGGGCCAGGCTACCCGGAGCGAGTCAGGCGCCGGTGACGCCGTGTCTCCGAAGGTGTGAAATCAGTGACAAAACCGACCCCCTTCGGTGACATCTGGTAACGGAAGGCATTCTAGGTCTTGGCGGGGGGAACCGACGGCCCCTACAGTCCGTCAACGTCTCACGAAGAAAAGCCGTCGGATGGATCAACGCGGGTGGGAGCTCGCTTTGGTCGATGCGGCGGCGCCGGCACCGGGGAGGTGCCCGGAACCGACGTGAGCAGAGGGAGACACGCTCGCGGGGGCAAGGAGCGCAGTGCCTTTCCCCGCTGGTGCGTCGATCACCAGGGTAGGGAGCTGGGGGTATGGAAACCAACCAGTCGAGCTGGCGGATGAACGCGTCCTGCCGGGACGCCGATCCGGACGGGTTGTTCGTCCGGGGCGCGGAGCAGAACCGGGCCAAGGCGGTCTGCATGGGCTGCCCGGTCCGGACCGAATGCCTCGCCGAAGCACTCGACGGCCGGATCAACTTCGGCGTGTGGGGAGGCATGACCGAACGGGAAAGGCGGGCGTTGCTGCGCCGCCGTCCCGACGTGGTGAGCTGGGCGGACCTGCTCGACGCGGCCAAGCGCGACGCGCTGGAGCGAGTCGAGGTCGGCTGAGCGGGCGCGGGCGGCGCGGCCCTGCCGGCGCGCCGGCAGGGCTGTTCCGCCCGTCTGGCCGGGTGGTGCTTCCGTCGTTCGGAGGCAGTTCACCGTCCGGGACGTCATGAAAGAGTCGTTCACCGCGCCCGACGCCATGAAAGAGTCGTTCATGGCGTTTCGCCGAGGCGGCCGCGCGGCTCAGCCGGCGAGCTTCACGCCGATGTCGCGCAGACCCTCCAGGTCGTGCACGTCACCGGCCAGCGCGGGCACCCGGGCCAGCGCCACCTCGGGGTGCGCCCGGGTGAACCGCGCGAGCAACCGCTCTTCGCGAGCCGCCAGGTCGACGCGGTCCGCGTGCAGCCGCAGCACCGCCTCGGCCAGGGGCGCGCCCGGCAGGGAGTCCGCCGCCGTACGCGCTTCGGAGCCCGACAGCTTGGCGAGCACCGGGTGGGTCCGGTTCGCGATCAGCCCGGCCAGCGGCATCGACTCCGAGGACAGCCGCTCCACGAAGTAGGACGCCTCGCGCAGCGCGTCCGGCTCCGGCGCGGCCACGACCAGGAACGACGTCCCCGACGACCGCAGCAACTCGGCGGTCTTGCGGGCGCGCTCGCGGAAGCCGCCGAACATGCTGTCGAAGGCCTGCATGAACGCCGACGCGTCGGTCAGCAGCTGGCCGCCGATGATCGTCGACACGGCCTTCGCGAACATCGAGAACCCCGCGTTGACGACCTTGCGCAGCCCCCAGCCGCCGGCCTTCGCCGGGCCCGTCAGCAGCCGGATCATCCGGCCGTCCAAAGCGGATGACAGCCGCGTCGGCGCGTCGAGGAAGTCCAAAGCGGACCGGCTCGGCGGGGTGTCGACGATGATCAGGTCCCAGTCGCCGCTGGCCGCGAGCTGGCCCAGCTTCTCCATCGCCATGTACTCCTGCGTGCCGGAGAACGACGTGGAAATGGTCTGGTAGAAGGGGTTCTGCAGCAGCTGCTCGGCGCGTTCCGGGCCGGCGTGCACGCGCACCATGTCGTCGAACGTGCGGCGCATGTCGAGCATCATCGCCCACAGCTCGCCCTTGGGCTCGAACCCTTCGACCTTCACCTGCTTCGGGTGGTTGCCGAGTTCGCGCAGCCCGAGCGCCTGCGCCAGGCGCCGCGCGGGGTCGATGGTCAGCACGACGGTCTGGCGGCCGCGCTCGGCCGCGCGCAGCGCCAGCGCCGCGGCGGCGGTGGTCTTGCCGACGCCGCCGGAGCCGCAGCAGACGATCACGCGGCTCTCGGGGTAGTCGAGCAGCGCGTCGATGTCGATGGTGGTCACAACCGCACCCCCTGGTCGGTCAGGGCCTCGGCCAGGTCGTAGAGGGCCGCGACGTCGACGCCGTCGGTCAGGTCGGGCAGTTCGAGGGTCGGCAGGTCGGCCTCGGCGAGCTGCTCGCGCGCCCGCTGCTCGGCCGCGACCCGCACGGCGTGCTCGACGGTTTCCTCGACCAGCGCGTCCAGGGTGGCCTCCGGCAGCTTCAGCCCGGCCGACGCGAGCCCGGCGCGGACGCGGGAGGCGTCGACGCGCCCGTCCGCCGCGGCGGTCACCGACCGGGCGGGCAGCCGCGGCGGTCTGACCCGGTTGACCAGCACCGCGCCCGGGCGCAGGTCGGCGCCGTCCAGCTCGGCCACGGCCTCGACGGTCTCGCGGACCGGCATCTCCTCCAGCAGCGTGGCCAGGTGGATCACCGTCTCGCCGGAGTGCAGCAGCCGCACGACGCCTTCGGCCTGGCCGCGGATGGGGCCGGTCTTCGCGAGGTCGGTCAGGGCCTTGGTGACGTCGAGGAACTTGACGACCCGGCCGGTCGGTGGCGAGTCGACGACGACGGCGTCGTAGGTGTGCCGCCCGTCGGACTCGGTCCGGCCGACGCACTCCTTGATCTTCCCGGTGAGCAGGACGTCCCGCAGGCCCGGCGCGAGCGTGGTCGCGAACTCGATCGCGCCCATCCGCCGCAGCGTCCGGCCGGCGAAGCCCAGGTTGTAGAACATCTCGAAGTACTCGAGCAGCGCTGCTTCGACGTCGATGTGCAGCGCGCGCAGCTCGCCCCCGCCGGGGACGGCGGCGATGCGTTGCTCGGCGTAGGGCAGCGGCTCGGTGTCGAAGAGCTGGGCGATGCCCTGGCGGCCTTCGACCTCGATGAGCAGCACGCGCCGGCCCTCGCGGGCGAGCGCGAGCCCGAGCGCCGCGGCAAGGGTCGTCTTTCCGGTCCCGCCCTTGCCGGTGACGAAGTGCAGCCGGGCGCGGGCAAGCTCGTCGGTCCAGCCGGCATGGGAAGTGGTCACTTCTTCACCCTAAATCAGCGTTCAGCTGGCCAGCAGCATGACGCTGACCGCACCGGCGACCGCCGCGACCAGCACCCAGGTGACGAGCCCGGGCAGCACGGTGAGCATGAGCACACCGAGGACGACCAGCAGGGTGAAGGTGATCACCCCGCCGAGGGCGACCTGGCCGGAGCTTTGCGTCCGGTCGCGCACCTTGGCCATCACGACGAGCACCAGCGGCAGCCCGGCCACCGCGAGCAGCACCGCCGCGACCACGCGCCAAGTTTCCACGTGTCCACGCTAGCGAGTAGCGCCCCAATGTGGCCTTCGGTGCGTCCGACGCACCCAAGGGGCCCTTCGGTGCGTCAGACGCAACCAAGGCCACATTGGGGCGCTCGGGGCCGGCGTGAGATGGACCACACCCCGGCGCGTCGCGTGCGGATTTGCGGCGGTGGCCCCCGGCGGTCTTGCCCGCTTGGCTACGCTCCCGGTTCATGAGCGCCACCAAGTGGGAGTACTCGACCGTCCCCCTGCTGATCCACGCCACGAAGCAGATCCTCGACCAGTGGGGCGAGGACGGCTGGGAGCTGGTCACCGTGCTGCCGAACCCGACGGGCGAGCAGCACGTCGCGTACCTCAAGCGTCCGAAGGGCTGACCCCGTGAGCTGGAGCGAACGGCTGAAGGAGCTCGGCATCGAGCTGCCCGGCGTGGCCGCCCCGCTGGCCGCCTACGTGCCCGCCGTGCAGAGCGGAAAGCACGTCTACACCTCCGGTCAGCTGCCCTTCGTCGACGGCGTCCTCGCCGCGACCGGCAAGGTCGGCGCGGAGATCAGCCCCGAAGAGGCGAAGGGCCACGCCCGCACGTCGGCGCTCAACGCGCTCGCGGCGGTGCACGCCTTGGTCGGCATTGACAACGTCGCGCGGATCGTCAAGGTTGTCGGCTTCGTGGCTTCCGCGGAGGGCTTCACCGGCCAGCCCGCGGTCGTCAACGGCGCGTCCGAGCTCCTCGGCGAGGTCTTCGGTGACGCGGGCATCCACGCCCGCTCGGCCGTCGGCGTCGCGGAGCTGCCCATCGGCTCGCCGGTGGAGGTCGAACTGATCGTGGAGGTGCAGTGATGGATCCGGACATCGAGCAGTCCACCCACGAGCTGCTGCTTCGGCTGGCCGGGCGGCTGCCCGACCAGCTGCTGTGGCGGTTCCGCGACTGGCTCGGCGAGGGCGCCATGGGCACCCTCGCCCGGACCCTGCCGAGGTCTTTGCTTAAGCACAGGATTGACCTCGACCAGACGGAGTACCGCCTGCTCGTGGCCGGGCTCATCCCGCACGGCGCCGACTGGCACCAGGTCAGTTCGACGCTGGGGGTAGACGACGTCACCGAGAACCGGTACACATTCACGTCGAGTGCGCCCGAATGGGTTAACTCGGTCGACTCCGTGTCCGTGTTGATCCACGCAACGTTGCGGGGACGCCCGGACGTGGGGGAAGTGCGGCAGAGCTGGCGACACGTAGGTGTGGTCGGGCAGGGGACCGCCAAGCGCGTCCTGCTGATCACCGCGCTGTCGGGGTTGCCGAGGTTGACCGGCGAACTGCAGCGGGTGCTGCGCGTTCTGGGCGACGAAGAGCCCAGCGTCGAGGTCATTCCGCCGCGCTTCGACCTGCCGGGTTACCACCGGGCCGCGCTGGCCGACTCAGAGCTGGTCTGCGTGGGCGCGGTGACGGGAACCCGGCTAGTAGCCGCATAACGCTCGCCCGCCAGCGAGCTGGGAGGGAGCAAGGCAATGGTGGAGGTCCACGACGGCCCGCCCATGGACGGGTTCTCGGTGCCCCTGCGCCTGCACAACCTGTTACTGGCCCTGGCGGGCCGGATCGACGACAGCGCGCTCACCGAGGCGCGTGAGCTGATCGCCCGGGCGCACATCGACGAGGCGGTCGAGCTGACCACCGGCACGCTCATCGCGGGCCGGATCCCGGTCAGCTCCGCCGAGCAGCGGGAGCTGGCGCTGGTGCTCGAGATGAGCCGGTCGGACGCGACGCTGGCGAACGACCTGCTGGTCGACGAGGCCGAGCCGGTCAGCACGCACCGGTTCAGCGGCGAGAACTCCCCGGAGTTCGGCATCGCCGAGGCGCTCGACCGGACCCTGCAGGTGCTGCCGGACGTCCGGTCGGTGCACGCGGTGTGGCGCAACACGCCGGCCGGCAGCGTGCCGGGCGCGCTGCCGCAGCGCGTCGTGCTCGTGGAGCTGGGGCCGGAGGGCAACCCGCCGGCCGTCGCGTTCCGCGTCGACACGGCGCTGCGCCGGGCCGGGATCCACTCCGTCGTCGAGGTCAGCGGCCCCGGCGTCGCGCACTCCGAGTACCACCAGGCCGCTTCGGCGGCCGCGTCGCCGGCCTGGGTGACCGGGAGCACGACGTCGACGGCGTCGGTGTACCGGCCCGAGCCGGTCAAGGCGCCGGCCGCGGTCGCGCCGGAACCGGTCGCGGAGTCCTCGGGCAGCCGGCACAGCATGCGGTCGAGCACCGCCACGACGACCCCGCCGGAGCCCGTCGCCCCGGTGGTGCCGATCGTGTCGCCGCCGCCCGCCCCGGAACCGCCGCGCCAGTCGCGGGCGGAGCGGTCCGCCGAGCGGGCGGAGACGCGGGCGGAGCGCACCGCCGACCTGACTCCGGCCGAGGTGGCGCAGCTGCGGCAGGCGCTGGCCGAGGACCCGGAGAAGGGCCGCGAGATCGCCGCGGGCAAGCCGTCGATGCACGAGGTCGTCGAGCTGCCGGCCCTGGACCTTGACGACCCGAGCCTGAGCGAGCGCGACCGGGCACTGCTGCGTGAGCTGCACGCCGAGCTGGCCGAGCGCGAGCGGGCCGAGGCGGCGAAGATGCGGCTCAACGGCGCTTCCCGCTCCGGCGGCGACCAGCGCGGCTGGACCGCCCCCTAGGTTCGTCCTCGAGCAAAGGCGGAGCTTTCACGTGAAAGCTCCGCCTTTGCCGTGTCCGGCGTGCCACAACCGCGCGACGGAACGTCGGGGTCCGGAGGTATGTTGCCCGGGTGGAGCAGCCAACGGAGTTCGTCTTCGACATCCCGGTCGGCGCCGGGGTAGCCACCCGCGCCAACGCCGGCGGCCCGCCGGCGACGCCGAAGCACGCGGCCACCGTGATCCTCGTCCGGGACGGCGCCGACGGCGTCGAGATCTTCCTGCAGCACCGGGTCAAGGGCATGCCGTTCGCGGGCGGGATGACCGTCTTCCCGGGCGGCGGGGTCGACAAGCGCGACGCCGACGCCTCGGTGGCGTGGGCCGGCCCGGAACCGTCGTGGTGGGCTTCGCGGTTCAGCTGTGACGACGCTCTGGCCCGCGCGCTGACCTGCGCGGCGGTGCGCGAGACGTTCGAGGAGTCCGGCGTGCTGCTCGCCGGTGGCGCCGATGCGGTGCTCACCGACGTCACCGCGTACGCGGCCGCGCGCAAAGCCCTGGAGACGCGCGAAGTCTCGCTCGCCGGGTTCCTCGCCGACGCCGGGCTGACGCTGCGGGCGGACCTGCTACGGCCGTGGGCGCACTGGATCACGCCCGAGGAGGAGCCGCGCCGGTACGACACCCGGTTCTACGTCGCGAAACTGCCCGAAGGCCAGGAGGCCGACGGCGCGACGTCGGAGGCGTCGAGCTCCGGCTGGCAGCGTCCGGAAGACGCGATCGCCGACGCGCGCGAAGGGCGCCGGATGCTCATGCCGCCGACCTGGCTGACGCTGAGCGAGCTGGCGGAGTTCGCCACCGCCGACGACATCCTGAGCGCGCCGCGCGAGATCGTCCGGATCGCGCCGAAGCTCATCCGTGAAGGCGACCACGTCCGCGTAGTGCTGGAGAAGCGATGAGCGCCCCCGCGTACGGCGTGCTGCGCCGAGTCACCGAGACGGCGTCGGTGCTGCTGGAGAACAACCCGTCGTCGATGACGCTCGAAGGCACCAACAGCTGGGTGCTGCGGGCGGCGCCGGACACCCCGGCCGTCGTCGTCGACCCGGGGTACCGCGACCTCGAGCACCTCGAACCGCTGGCCGCGACCGGCGAGGTCGAGCTGGTCTTGCTGACGCACTTCCACCCCGACCACGCCGAGGGCGCGCCGTGGTTCGCCGAGCGCGTCGGCGCCCCGGTGCGGGCCTTCGACCCCGCGCTGAGCATCGCCGCTCCGTCCTTTGTGGACGGTGAGGTCATCTCGGCCGGCGGTCTGTCGATCCGGGTGCTGCACACGCCCGGGCACACCGGCGACTCGGTGTCGCTGGTGCTCGACGGCCAGGTGCTGACCGGCGACACCATCCTCGGGCGCGGCACCACGGTGCTGCACGACCTGGGCGACTACCTGCGCTCGCTGCGGAAGCTGATCGAGCTCCCGGCGGCCACGCTCGGGCTGCCCGGCCACGGTCCGGAGCTCCCCGATCTGGCCGCGACCGCCCGCGAGTACCTTGCCCACCGGGAACAGCGGCTCGACCAGGTGCGTTCGGCACTGAAGGTGCTCGGTGCGGACGCCACCCCGCGCCAGGTCGTCGAGGTCGTGTACGCCGACGTCGACCGGGCGCTGTGGGTGCCGGCCGAAATGAGCGTGCAGGCGCAGCTGGACTACTTGCGGTCGGAGGACCAGGGATGAGCAACGTCGAGGTCGAGTTCTACTGGCGGCCGGGGTGCGGGTTCTGCGCCGCGCTGGACCGGCCGATGTCGAAGAGCGGCTACAACATCCGCAAGATCAACATCTGGGAGGACCCGGACGGGGCCGCGCGCGTGCGCGAGGTCGCGAACGGGAACGAGACGGTCCCGACCGTGATCGTCGGGTCGACCGCCATGGTCAACCCCTCTTTCGCCGAGGTCGAGGCCGCGGTCAAGGCCGCGTCGGCCTGATCGCTTCCCACGTCGGGCTGGGCCGCTTTCCGTGCAGGAAGGCGGCCCAGACCTCGCGGAGGCCGGATTCGTCTTCGAGGCCCTTCGGCGCGCCTTCGAGCATCGGCGCGTCCCAGACGTCGTGGGTGCCGAAGAGGAACGGGATGTCGATGCAGTGGCACGCCTTGAACGGGTTTCCCGGCGCTTCCCAGTCGAAGCGGTAGACGAAGGCGTCGAGCTTCGCGGCCAGCCTGTCGCTGACGAAGAAGCTGTTCGCGGCCTCGACGGTTTCCTGCGGCGCGTCGGGGGCGAACGCGCGTAGCTCGTCTTTCGTCGAGCTGATGAGTGCCGGGCCGGCCGGAGCGGCCTCGATGAGGTCCTTCGCGACGAGGTCGTCGTCGGCGACCAGCTGGAACGGCGGCTCGAGGGAGCCGGGCTTCGCGGTCTTGGCCGCGACCCTGAGCTGGGCTTGGAGCAGCTTCTCCGTCGGTGCGGTGCGCAGGTCTTCGCCGAGTTCCTGCTGCAGCAGCAACGCGTTCTCCTTCGCGTCGTCCCGTGTCGACGGTGGCATGCCGACGGGGGTGCTCTGCAGCGCGATCCGGTTGACGAGGCCCCGGGCGCGCGGCGCCGACCACAGGGCGAGCGTCGACTGCGCGCCGGCCGACTGTCCGCCGAGGGTGACGTCGGCGGGGTTCCCGCCGAACGCGGCGATGTTGTCGCGGACCCACTCCAGCGCGGCGAGCTGGTCGGCGATGCCGAGGTTGGGCGGGATCCCCGGTGCGCTCAGGAAACCGAGGGCGCCGAGGCGGTAGTTGAGCGTGACGACGACGGCGTCGGCTTCGCGGGCCAGGCGCGTGCCGGTGTACCAGACCTGGCCGCCGGAGCCGCTGGAGAACCCGCCGCCGTGGATCCACACCAGCACCGGGCGGCGGCCGGTGATCGACGGCGTGAAGACGTTGAGCGACAGGCAATCCTCGCTCTGCGGCAGGGGCATCGGCCCGAGGGCGTGCTCCAGGCGTGACGGCGGCTGCGGCGCCGCGGGGCCGGGCTCCAGCGCGTCCCGGACACCGGTCCACGGCTTCGGCGGCGTCGGTGCCTCGAAGCGTTTCGCGGTGGCGAACGGGATTCCCCGGAAGGCGCCTTCCGCTCCGCGGACCCGGCCGGTGGTGGTCTCGACGATCATCGTGCCTCCTCGAAGTACACCGCGGCGCCGTGGGCGTCCTCGGCGCGGACGAAGAACCCGTTTCCGCGGGTCGTGGCCGGGACGTGGTCCTCGACCAGCTTCCGCGCTTTCGCCAGATCCGCAACCACGACGCCGTGGGCGGCGAAGTACGGCAGTGCTTTCGGGGTTTCCCCGGGCAGGAGGGTGCCGAGGTCGCTCACTCCGACGATGTCGACGAGCTTCCGACCGGCGGTGATCACGTCGTAGCGCCGCTGGTAGGCGTCGATTTCGTCGTCGGGGACGACCAGGACGATCCCGGCGATGCCGCGCGCGCCGTTGGGGTGGCCGAGGTAGCGCGGCTGGTGGACGTACTCCGGGGTGAGGTGCTCGGCGGTGTGGAGGATGCCCTCGGGCGTCCGGTCCCGTCGGATGTGGACGCTGCGGAAGCGCGCGGTCCGGGTGCCTTCGGGCAGCTCGACGTCGCGTTGCAGCTTCAGCACGCCGGAGTTCGAGAGGCCGGCTTCGCTGAGCCTTTCCGACGCTTCTTCGGAGTTGTCGACGCCGAAGGAGCAGCCGTGGAGGCCGTCGCCGCGCGCGTCCAGGATCGGCAGCACCCGCCAGGGGTCGCCGGCGGCTTCGTCGACGATGCCGATGAACTCGAGGAAGGAGCCGCCGAAGTAGGCGCAGCGGTTCGCGGTGCAGCTCGGGACCGGTTCGCTGTGGTCGCTGGCGGCCGCGAAGTGACGCGAGGGCGGGCTGAGCGTGAAGCCGAGCTGTTCGTAGCGCCGCCAGGTTTCTTCGTAGTTCCTGGTCAGGAAGACGGTGTGGTCGATGTTCATGCCTCGAGGGTGGAGCTCTCCGTGCTTTTCTTCCGCTCGCTCGCCGATTGTGCCCGGAATCCGACATTGCCTAGGCTGAGCTGGTGGAATCCGGCCTGCTCGACGACCTCGACCGCCGCCTGGCGCACGCGCTGCAGCTGGACGGGCGGGCGTCGTTCAGCACGATCGCGTCGGTGCTGGGCGTCTCGGACCAGACGGTCGCGCGGCGGTACCGGAAGCTGCGGTCGTCCGGGGTGCTGCGGGTGGTGGGCGTCCCGGAGGCGGCGCCGCTGAGGCAGGTCCACTGGCTGGTCCGGCTGCGTTGCGTCCCGGACGCGGCGGCGGCGATCGCGGCGGCCCTGGCCCGGCGGCCGGACACCCAGTGGGTGAGCTTGATGTCGGGCGGCACGGAGATCGTGTGCTTCATCCGGGCGCCGCTGCGCGAAGAGACGGACGGGTTGCTGCTGGGGCAGCTGCCCCGGACGCCGCGGGTGGTGTCGATGACGGCGTACCGCCTGCTGCGCCGGTTCGCGGGCGGGCCGGCGGGGTGGACGGGCCGGTCCAGCGCTTTGTCGGCCGCGCAGGTTGCCGCTTTGCGCCACTCGCCTTCGGGGGCCACCTACCGCCCTGAACCAGGCGACGCCGGTCTCTTCGCCGCTTTGGCCCACGACGGCCGAGCCGACATGTCGACATTGTCGGCGGCCTCGGGCCGGTCGGAGTCGACGGTCCGCCGTCGCCTTTCGGCGCTGTGTTCGTCGGGAGCGTTGTACTTCGACGTCGAGGTGGACGCGGCCCTGCTGGGCTACCCGTTGACGGCGACGCTCTGGCTGACGGTGACGCCCTCGGCGTTGGAGTCGACGGGCCGCGCGCTGGCAACGCACCCCCAGGTGGCGTTCGCGGCAGCGACCACGGGCCCGGCGAACCTGGTGGCGAACGTGGGCTGCCGCGACGACGCGGCGCTGTACTCGTACTTGGCCGACGACCTGGGCGGGTTGACGGGAGTCCAGCAGGTGGAGACGGCCCCGATGATCCGGACGTTGAAACGCTTCGGCACCTTGTCGCCGGTGTAGCACTGGCCGGCGGGTTCGCGACTCACTGCCTGTGGACGACGAGCTTGTGATCGACTTCGTGCTCAGTGGCGAGCGGTACCACCTGAGCCGCGCTGACGTGGTGACTGCCGCGGCCCGCGGTGGTCCCGAGCCCATCCGAGAGCACTGGGTGTCGGCCGGAGGTCAGGAGTGGCCGCCGAAGCAGCTCTTCGAGCGCGCTTCGGGTGTACCCCGCACGGAGTTCATCTCGCATTTCGCGATCCGGCAGCTCCGACGGCTCGGGTTCGCGACCAGCCCACTCCCGCAAGAGTCCGGGCGCAAGCCTGCACCGGAGTCGCGTAAGCAGGAGCCAGAGCCGTCGTCGGCGGCGATCGATGTAGCCTCAGCGGTCAAGTCGTTCGTCGAGCTGCTCGAATTCTTCGCCCAGGACGACCTTTCCAGCAGGGTATTGCGACTCGAAGGCCGCCTGGATGGCGCCGACACCGAGACGCTCGATGAGCGGGTCGCCGATGAGGGCATGACTGACGGGCTGCTTCAAGCCGCGCTGCTGGTCAGACAGCACGCCGGGCGGGTCAACGACCCTTATCCACGCGACCATGATCGTGCGCGCGTTGCCGAAAATCCTCGAACCTGGCGAACGCATCGTCCGGCGTCCGTCGCTAGCCTCCGGAAACGATCCGAGCCGGAAGTTCGACCTCGAGACCGATCGCCGGGTGGCTGAGTTCAAGGCCGGTCAGTGGAAGGGTCGCGACGCGATGCGCAAGCGCATGCTCGTCGCCGACTTGGTCGGCTTAGTCCTCGAGCGTGGTCCCCGCCGAGCCGAGCTATACGTGCTCGGCCGCCTACCCATCGATTTCCTTCGCACCAGCAGCACCACGATGGAGTGGGCGCTCGGCCGCTCGTCACCCCACCTCCGGCACGCCTACGAACAGCGCTTCGGGAGTGCCGCGCTGACCGTCAGCCAGTTCACCAACGGACCGGCCTCGGACGTCGCACTCAAGGACCTGACCGAAATCATCGGCTGAGCATCGGCATCAGGTAGTACGTCAGCTCCACCTCCCCGGGCTCCGCGGCCCGCAGGACGCACGCCCGCATCCCCGGCTGGATCGACAGCACCACCCGCTCACCGCCGAAGGCCTGCAGGGCGTCGAGCAGGTACCTCGCCTGGAACGACGGGGATGTCCGGCCGCCGCCGACGTCCGCCTTCAGCGTCTCCTCCGCTTCGCCCGTGTCCTGGCGGGCGCTCGCCAGACGGACCCCCGCGTCTCCGACCTCCAAGGTCAATACGCGGCGGTCCTCGGCGTACACCCCGACCCGGCGGACGGCCGCCGCCAGGGCGTCCGCGTCCAGGGTCACCGTTGTGTCGACCGCGGCCGATGGGATCGAGTCCTCCGAAAGGAATCCCGCGTCGAGGACGGCCGTGCCGACCAGGCCGCCCGGCCAGCTCAAGCCGAACCGGCCCGGGCCCGCGTGCAGGCCGACGACGCCCTTCGCCTGGCGGGCCGCCTCGGTCAGCAGGGTCGCCGGGACCAGCAGGTCCAGCGAGCCTGGCGTGCGCAGCGGCAGGCGGGCCACCGCCATCCGGTAGCGGTCGGACGCCGTCAGCGTCAGGCGGTCGGCCGCCTGCACGCGGACGCCGGTGAACAAGGGCAGCGGGTCGTCCTTCGACGCCGTTCCCGCGACGATCCGCAGCGCCGAGGCGAAGGCCGCGCCGTCCACTTCGGACACTCGCGGCGGCTCCGGACCCGGTGGGCCGGCTTCGGCCGAGAGGAGGGGGAGCGCGAACCGGGCGTTGTCGAGCCGCAGGGCCAGGCGGCTGCCTTCGACGACCAAGCGCACCAGGTCGGTGTCGAGCATCTTCAGCGTTTCGGCGAGGGGCGCCGCGGGGACGGTGACCGAGCCGTCCGTGTGGGTGGTCGCCGGGCAGTCGAACCGGACGGCGAGGTCCGGGTCGCTCCCGGCGACCGTCAGCCCGGCCGCGTCCGCCCGCAACCGCAGGCCGGCGCGGGCGGGAAGGAGCCGCGAAGCAGCGGAGACGGCCGCCGAGAGGCGGTGGGCAGGCGCGGTGACGTCCATGCCTCGCAAGCTAGCGGCGAGCACCGACAAAAACCGCGCGACAAGCCCCTGACCAGGCCTAACGACCAGCGCCGACCAGTTCCGAAGCCGCCGGCGCCCGCTGCGGCTCCCGGACCGTTCCCCGCAGCAGCCACACCACCGCCGCGAGGATCAACCCGGCGACGCTCGCGGCCAGGAACGCCGCCGAAGGCCCGGCGTGCTCCACGACGTACCCGCTGACCGACTGGCCGACGGCGAGCCCCAGCGTCACCGCCGTCAGCACCCAGCCGAACGCCTCCGCGGCGGTCCCGGACGGTGCCACCAGTTCGATCGCCGACGAATGCGCCGTCGACTGCGGCGTGATCAAGGCCCCCGCCAGCAGCATCATCAGCGCCAGCCCCCACAGCGACGACGGCCACGCGAGCAGCGCCACCAGTGCGCCGAAGCCGCCGAGCAGGACCGGCAACCGCAGGCCCATGCGACGGGGCCACGGGCGCAGGCTGTACGCCACGCCGAACGCCACCGAGCTCAGCGACCACGCCGACAGCAGCAGCCCACCGAACGAAGGCGAACCGGCCTCCGTCGCCGCCGCCGGGACCGCGACCTCGACGAACCCGATC
Source organism: Amycolatopsis sp. cmx-4-37 (assembly GCA_049998055.1). Classification (GTDB taxonomy): domain Bacteria; phylum Actinomycetota; class Actinomycetes; order Mycobacteriales; family Pseudonocardiaceae; genus Amycolatopsis. The sequence continues at coordinate 54,165 of JAEBEK010000004.1, forward strand.
ACCACGCCGAACCCGAGCGCGGCCAGCGCCAGCGTGCGCATCCCCGGGCTCGCCAGCGCGCCCAGCAGCGAAGCGCCGGAAGCCGGAGACGCCCGCCAAGCCCGCACCGCCGGGCTCAGCGCGAACAGCACCGCGCCGGTGAACTGCAGGGCCACACCCAGCACCAGACCGGTGCCCGCCCACGGCGCCAGCACCAGCAGGCCGGCCAGGCCGGGCCCGAGGATGAAGAACACCTCCATGCTGATCGCCTCGTACGAGAACGCCGCGTTGCGCGCGCCGCCCGGGGGGAGCAGGCGGGTCCACAGCGCGCGGGACGCCGAGCCGACCATCGGCTCCGACAGCCCGGTGACCACGGCGAACGCGACCAGCGCGGACGTCGAGGCGTGCGCCTCGATCGCCGTGACCAGTGCGGTCATCGACAGCGCCAGGAGCAGGGAGGCGACGAGCAGCGGCCGCGTCGGGCCGAAGCGGTCGATCAGCCGGCCCTGGATCACCGCGCCCACCGAAACACCGACGAGTGAGCCGGCCGAAACCAGCCCGGCGGCGGCGAAGGACCCGGTCTCGCGCTGGACGTAGAGCAGCGCGGAGATGCCGATCATGGCGATCGGCAGGCGGGCGAGCACGGACGCGATGGCGGGCCACCGGGCGGCGCGGGTCGTCAGCGCGCCGCGGTAGTCGGCCAGGGACGTACGACCTTCGGAGTGGGACACGCGTACCAGTATGCAACAGAGTGGTACGTCGGTACCAGTTATTTACCGGTCAGGTGCGTCACCGGCACGCTGGGAGAGGAGCATGTGAGGTCTCGATCAGGTAACACTCACGATATTCTCCGTGGGCTCGTGCAACAAAACGACCGGCCTGGCGTCCTTGAGAGTGAATGGCCTTGAATTCGTGGGTATGGGCCGTGATGGTTGAACAACAGCACAGAACCCAGCTCCCTCCGGCATATGGGTCGGGGCCTGGCCCGGAGGGCGGGGAGCGCGGATCGTCGGGGGATGGTCCGCGCGACAAACGAAGAGCCGGTGCGCCACGTCGGGGGTGGCGCCCGGCTCTTTGTTTTGTGTCCGAGTGTGTCCGAATGCTCTGAAGGCCACATCAGGGCATCTGGTGCCCTGATGGTGGCCTTCAGAGGCTTTGGGTTTCTAGCGGGCCCGGCGGGCGAGCCGCTCCGGGTCCAGGATCAGCACGCTCTTGCCCTCGAGCCGCAGCCAGCCGCGGTGGGCGAAGTCGGCGAGCGCCTTGTTGACGGTCTCGCGCGAAGCGCCGACGTACTGGGCGATCTCTTCCTGCGTCAGGTCGTGCGTGACCCGCAGCAGGCCCGCCTCCTGGCTGCCGAAGCGCTGGGCGAGCTGCAGCAGCGCCCGCGCCACGCGACCGGGGACGTCGGTGAAGATCAGCTCCGCGACCATGTTGTTCGTCCGGCGCAGGCGGCGCGCGACCACGCGCAGCAGCTGCTCGGCGATCTCCGGGCGGGTCGAGATCCACTGCCGCAGCGCCGGGCGGTCCATGGTGACCGCGCGGACCTCGGTGACGGTGGTCGCGCTCGACGTCCGGGGGCCGGGGTCGAAGATGGACAGCTCGCCGAACATGTCCGACGGGCCGAAGATGCCCAGCAGGTTCTCGCGGCCGTCCGGGGACTTGCGGCCGATCTTCACCTTGCCGGACTGGATGATGTAGAGCTTGTCGCCGGGTTCACCCTCGTTGAAGATGACATGGCCGCGGGGGAACTCCACGGATTCCAAGGTCTGGGCCAGCGCCTCCGCCGCTGCCGGCTCCACACCCTGGAAAATGCCCGCACGGGCCAGGGTTTCGTCCACCTCGGGTGCCTCCTCGTCGAGAAACGTTCACGCCCTCCCGTGCCGGAAGGGCGTGACGCCGATCACTTGCGCGTCAGTCTAGGGCGTACTCGCGAGATCGCCTGTCGGACGCGCGCGGCCGCCAGATGATCTCGTTCGAACGTGGAGCCTAACTCCGCACGCGACGCGCGCGTAGCCTGGCCGCCCGTCCGCCCAGCCTACGCAGCCGGAACAGCTCCAGCGCGCGGCCGATGCCGTGTCCGTAGAGCGCCCTGACCTCGTTGGGCTGCGCCTGCTCGAGGAACTCTTCGACCTCGTTCTCCTGCACGGCGACGTGCTTGAGCCGGCTTTCCACGCGCTCCATGAACAGCGCGAAGAACATGATCACGAGGGGGACCAGGATGACGAACCAGACAGTCATGACCGGACCCCGAAACACTCAGTGGGAAGCATCTACTCCAGATCCTCGCTCATGGCGGCCGGAAAACTGCGCCGAGGTGGTGCTCTGGCGTGTCGGTCGTCCACCGGTGCACTGACCGGCTCGTCCGACGGCGCCCGTAGGCTATCGGGGTGCCACCTGCCACCACGAACGCCCCCCGTGAGGGCGCGGGTGAAAGCCGGTTAGCTCTGGTGAGACGCGCCAGGCGGATGAAGCGTTGCCTCGACGACGTGTATCCCGACGCCCACTGCGAGCTCGACTTCACCACTCCACTGGAACTGCTGGTCGCGGTCGTGTTGTCCGCGCAGACCACCGACGTCCGGGTGAACCTGGTCACGCCCGCGCTGTTCAAGCGCTACCGGACCGCCGCCGACTACGCGGGCGCCGACCGCGCCGAGCTGGAGGAATATCTCCGGAGCACCGGCTTCTACCGGGCCAAGGCGAACTCCGTGATGGGCCTCGGCGCGGCGCTGGTCGAGCGCTTCGACGGTGAGGTCCCCGGCAAGCTCGACGACCTCGTCACGCTGCCCGGCGTCGGCCGCAAGACCGCCAACGTCGTGCTCGGCAACGCCTTCGACGTGCCGGGCATCACGGTCGACACCCACTTCGGCCGGCTGGTCCGGCGCTGGGGCTGGACGGCTGAAGAGGACCCGGTCAAGGTCGAGCACGCGGTCGGCGAGCTGATCCCCCGCAACGAGTGGACGATGCTCTCGCACCGGGTGATCTTCCACGGCCGGCGCGTCTGCCACGCCAAGAAGCCGGCCTGCGGTGCCTGCCCGCTGGCCAGGGACTGCCCGTCCTACGGCACCGGCCCGACCGGGTTCGAAGAAGCCGCGAAACTCGTCAAAGGCGTCGAAAAGGACCACATCCTGGCGCTGGCGGCGCCCCGGTGACGACCGTCACCAAATGGGCGCTGGCCGCCGCCGTGCTGGTGGTGGCGCTCATCGTCGCGCTGCTTCCCCGCGGGGGTGACGACAGCGCCGCGAAGCCGTCTGCGGATTTAGCTCCGGCCCGGTCCGCGGCGGCGCTCCAGCCGTGCCCCGCGCCCGGCGCCGCGCAGCCGGTGAAGCAGTTCGACGGTGTCCGGGCGGACTGCCTCGGCGACGGCGCGAGCGTCGACGTCGGCAAAGCCCTCGCCGGTGCTCCCGCGCTGGTCAACGTCTGGGCGTCGTGGTGCGAGCCGTGCCGGACCGAGCTGCCCGTGCTCCAGGAGTACGCCCGGCAGCCGGGTGCCGTGCGCGTGCTCGGCGTCCAGGTCCAGAGCCCGGCGGAGGACGGCTTGAACCTGCTGGCGAAACTGGGCGTGCACCTACCGTCGGTGTTCGACGGCGACGGGCCGGGCGGGCCGGTCCGCACGGCGCTGAAGGTGCCGTCGTCGCTCCCGGCGTCCTACCTGGTCACCGCCGCGGGCGAGGTGCGGTTCATCGCGAACCCGCGCACGTTCGGGAACACTGACCAGGTGCGCGCGGCAGTCGAGGGGGCATCGTGATCGGACCACTGGTCGAGCCGGAGTCGGTGCCCGAGTGGCTCCGGCCGCTGGTCAAGGTCAGCGCCGAGGTCGATTCGAAGACGTTCACCCGGTTCAGCCCGCCCGAGGACGCCTACACGCGCGCGGCGGCCGTGCTCATCCTCTTCGGCGAGCAAAGTGAAACAGCCGGCCCTGACGTCCTGCTGCAGCGCCGCGCCGACACGCTGGGCTCGCACGCCGGGCAGGTCGCGTTCCCCGGCGGCGGCGCCGAGGACGGCGACGGCGGCCCGGTCGGCACCGCGCTGCGCGAGGCCGAAGAGGAGACCGGGGTCGTCCCGTCCGGCATCCGGCCGGTCGCGGTGCTGCCGGAGCTGTTCGTCCCGGTGTCGAAGTTCGCGGTGACGCCGGTGCTGGCGCACTGGGCCGAGCCGTCCCCGGTGCACGCGGTCGACCTGGCCGAGACGGCGTCCGTCGCCCGCGTCGCGATCGCCGACCTGGTCGACCCGGCCAACCGGTTCATGGTCCAGAAGGCCGGCGCGCCGTGGAAGGGGCCGGCCTTCGAGGTTTCGGGCCTGTTCGTGTGGGGGTTCACCGCCGGGTTGCTGTCCGTCCTGCTCGGCCTGGGAGGCTGGGAGCGCGAATGGGACTCGGGCGACGTCCGGGACCTCGACGAGGCGCTGGCGGCGTACCAAGCGCGGTTGGCGGGCGGGGAGTGAACCGGTGAACTGGGTCGATGTGCTGGTCGTGCTGCTGGCCGTGCTGGCGGCGGTGTCCGGCGCATACCAGGGCGTGATCGTCGCGCTGCCGTCGCTCGTCGGCGTCGTGCTCGGCGCGCTCGCCGGGATCAAGCTCGCACCGGTCGTCGTCTCGTTCTTCGACGACCCGGTGTGGAAGGTCGCCTTCGCCGTCGCGACCGTGGTGTTCCTGGTCGCCTTCGGCGAGGCGCTCGGCGTGTACGTCGGGCGCCGGCTGCGGCAGAAGATCAACCCGGACAAGCTGTCCGGTGTCGACAAGACGCTCGGCGCGGTCGTGCAGGCCCTCGTCGTCTTCATCGTGGCGTGGCTGATCGCGACGCCGCTGACGACCGTGTCCGGCCTGCCGGGCCTGGCCAAGGCGATCAACGGCTCGGTCGTGCTCGGCAAGGTCAACGACGCCATGCCGGAGGCCGCGCAGGGTTTTCCCAGCCAGCTGCGCAAGCTGCTCGACGCCTCCGGCTTCCCGTCGGTCATGGACCCGTTCCAGAAGGCCCCGACGGCGGACACCTCGCCGCCGGACCCGGCGCTGCAGAGCAGCGGCACGGTCCAGCAGCTGCACGGCAGCGTCGTCAAGATCCGCGGCAGCGCCAGCTCGTGCTCGCGGTCCCTGGAAGGCAGCGGGTTCGTGATCGCACCGCAGCGGGTGATGACGAACGCGCACGTCGTGGCCGGCACCGACACCGTCGGCATCGAGACGACGCAGGGCGACTACCCGGCGCGCGTCGTGTACTTCGACCCGGAGGTCGACATCGCGGTGCTCGCCGTGCCACGGCTGCGCGCCCCCGCCCTGCGGTTCGCTGCCGAGACGGCGCGGGCGAGCGACAGCGCGATCGTGCTGGGCTACCCGCTCGACGGCCCGTACCGGGCGACGCCGGCCCGCGTGCGCGGCCGGATCAACCTGCGCGGCCCGGACATCTACGACGCCAACACCGTGCAGCGGGACGTCTTCACGGTCCGCGCGGAGATCCGCAGCGGCAACTCGGGCGGCCCGATGGTGACGCCGGACGGCCAGGTCATCGGCGTCGTGTTCGGCGCGGCGGTCGAGGATCCGGAGACGGGCTTCACGCTCACGGCCGAGCAGGTGCGGGCCGAGGTCGACGCGGCGCCGTCGCAGTCGACGAACGTGTCCACCGGCTCCTGCGCCGCCTAGCGCCCGAACCGCAGCGCGAGGCCGTCCAGCAGGGCTCGCATGCCCAGCTCGAAGATGTCGTCGAGCACCAGGTCGTAGCCGGTTTCGGTCAGGTCGGAGAGCATCCGGGCGAAGGTCGGGTGCCCGGCCGCCATCGCCACCACGGCGGGGCCCTGGTGGTCCATCCAGTCCTCTTCGGTCAGCCCGGTCGTCGCGACCGCGCTCTGCTCGCGCTCCAGGTGGACCGCCATCCCCTGGACGTGGCTGAAGAACAGGACGTGCAGGTCGCACAGCGTCGCCGCGTCGACGTCCAGCTCGGCCAGCGCGGAGAGGGCCCACTCGCCGTGCGTGGCGAGGTTGCGCAGCGGCAGCGGGCGGGTGATCGGCCCGAGCTGCGCCAGCCACGGGTGGCGCCGGAAGAGCGACCACAGCGTGCGGCCGCCGAGCGTCAGCCGGTCACGCCAGTCGCCGGACGGTTCGGCCGGGTAGCCGCGCTCGCCGTACGCGGCGTCGGCCATGAGCAGCACCAGCTCGTCCTTGCCCCGGACGTACCGGTACGGCGCCATCGCGGCGACGCCGAGGCGGGCCGCGACACCGCGCATCGACAGCGCGCCGAGGCCCTCCGCGTCCGCGATGTCGACGGCCGTGCGCACGATCCGCTCCCGGGACAGCCCTCGCGCGCCGCCCCGGCGCTCCCGGCCGCTGACGACCGTGCCGGACCGCGGCTCCGCGTGCACCAGCCCTTCCTGGTTCAGCAGGGTCAGCGCCTTGGCCGCGGTCGCCATCGCGACGCCGTGGTCGGTCGCGAGCCGCCGGGTCGAGGGGACCCGTGCGCCCGGCGACAGTTCGCCGCGCGCGATCCGGCCTCGCAGCTCTTCGGCGATGGCCAGGTATTTCACGGCTGTCTCCTGTGCTAGTACAGATGCCCATCTGTGCTAGCACAGATTTTGCCAGTGAACTGCTGTGACTCCAGAGTGATCGCAGGAAGTGTACGACTCTGGAGGAACAATGCGAAACGTCCTGATCTCCGGCGCCGGTGTCGCCGGCGGCACCTTGGCCTGGTTCCTGTCCCGCGCGGGCTGGACGGTGACCGTCGTGGAGCGCGCGCCGGCCCCGCGCACCGGCGGCCAGGCGATCGACGTGCGCGGCGCCGCGCTGGCCGTCGTCGACGAGATGGGCCTCGGCGACCGGATGCGCGCGCTGCGCACCCGCATGCGCGGGATGTCCGTGGTGGACGGCGACGGGCAGGAGCTGTTCCGGTCCGAGGAGTTCACCTACAGCAGCGGCCGGCTCGACAGCGACGACTTCGAAATCCTGCGCGACGACGTCGTGGAGATCCTGCTCGAGGCGTCCGATGCCGAGTACGTCTTCGGCGACTCGATCACGGCGTTGACGGAGGAGGCGCACGGCGTGCGCGTCGAATTCGAGCGCGGCGGCTTCCGGACGTTCGACCTGGTCGTCGGCGCGGACGGCCTGCACTCGGCGGTGCGGCGGCTGGCCTTCGGGCCGGAAGAGGAGTTCGTCCGCCACCTCGGCCAGTACCTGGCGATCTTCCCGGCGCCGAACTTCCTGGGCCTCGAGGACTGGCAGGTCTGGTTCCGGCACGAGGAGACCGGCGGCGCGATCTACCCGGTCCGGGACAACACCGAGCTGCGCGTCACCCTCGGCTTCGGCTCGGACCCGCTGCCCCGCCACGACGTCGAGGGCCAGAAACGGCTCGTCGCCGAGCGGCTGGCCGGAGTCGGCTGGGAGGTGCCGAAGCTCCTGGAGGCGATGGCCGCCGCGGACGTCTTCTACTTCGACGCGATGGCGCAGATCCACCTGGACCACTGGTCGGCGGGCCGGGTCGTGCTGCTCGGCGACGCGGGCTACTGCGCTTCGGCGCTGTCCGGCCAAGGCACGAGCCTCGCGCTGGTCGGCGCGTACGTCCTCGCTCAGGAGCTGGGCCGCGCGGAGCACGAAGCGGCCTTCGCGGCTTACGAGCGCCGGATGCGGCCGTTCGTCGCGCTCAACCAGGCGCTGGCCACGGAAAACCCGACGGGCGGCCCGGCGGAGGAGTCGACCGAGCGGGCCAAGAACGCCATCGACCTCACTTGAGGAAGTCGACGAGGGCCGCCGAGGTGCGCTCCGGCGCCTCGAGGTGGGGGAAGTGCCCGACGCCCGGCCAGAGCTCCGGCTCGGCGTGCGGGCCCGCCCAGCGCACCGACGACGTCGCCGTCTCGGGCAGGATGCAGGTGTCGTCGGCGCCGTGCAGCTGCAACGTCGGCGCCGTGATCCGGGCGCCGACGGCGTCGGTGAACCGGCGGCCTTCGCCGCGGAACTGCGCGCGGAACGCCCAGCGGTAGTACTCGAGCGCGCTGTGCGCGACGCCGGGGACGAGCATCGCCCGCCGGAAGGCCGCGACGCTGCCGGCGAAGTCCGAAGTGGACTGCCAGCGGCTTCCGGACCAGCTGCCGAAGAGGTCTTCGACGGCCTGGGCGTCGTTCTTCACGAGCCACTTCTCCGGCGCCACCGGCACCTGGAAGCGGAAGAGGTGCCCGGCGGCCCGCCCCTGGCCTCGCCACGGGCGGGCCGCCGACGACCGCAGGGCCAGCGGGTGGGCGGCGCCGATCGCCGTCACCGACGACACGAGCCGGGGGTGCAGGGCCGCGACCGTCCAGGCGAGCAAGCCGCCCCACGCGTGCCCGACGAGGTGCGCCCGGCGCGCGCCGAGCGACTTGACCAGGCCGCCGACATCCCCGGCGAGCGTCCACGCGTCGTAGCCGCGCGGCGGCTTGTCCGAGTCGCCGTAGCCGCGCAGGTCGACGGCGACCGCGCGGAACCCGGCGTCGGCCAGCGCCCGCAGCTGGTGGTGCCAGGTCCACCAGAACTCGGCGAACCCGTGCAGCAACACCACGACGGGCCCCTCGCCGAGCTCGGCGACGTGCAGCCGGATGCCGTTCGCGGACACGTCGCGGTGCACCCACGGGCCGTCGAGCCGGACGCTCGACGGGTCGGGGGACGCGGGCAACGAACTCAGTCGCGCGTGGTCGTCAGGTCGGCGTCCGGCGCCTTCTGCGGCTTGAGCGCGGCGGCGGTCTCCTTGACGCTGGCGATCGTCCGCTCGGGTGCCTTGAACTTCTTCACCTTGCGGTAGCCGAGGAACCCGGCCACCGCCGTGACCACCCACATCAGCCCGAGCACGATGAGGAACGCGGCCCAGCGGTGGAACCGGAACCAGTCCGCCAGGCCCTCGGCCAGGAAGAAAAAGAAGAAGAACGAGCTGTACAGGACGACGGTCAGCGCGATCAGGAAGTAGACCGCTCCCTTGAGCCCCTTCTTCACCTCGCCGACCAGCTCGGACTTCGCGAGCTCCATCTCGGCCCGGACCAGGGTCGAGATGTGCTGGGTCGCGTCGCCGACGAGCCTGCCGATCGACTGGTCGCCGGGGATGTCGGAGTCGGAGGACAGCGGGAGGTAAGGCACGGCCCCCACGCCGTCGGGGCCGGTGCGCTCGTGCTTGGGGCTGCTCACCGGGTCATCGTGCCATGTGTCCGGAATCAAGGCGCGGCGGCGTCACAGAGTGTCGGCGATCAATCCGATCGGGCGTGCACTCGGCTGCGGTGCAAGAGCAGTGCGGCCGCGAGCAAGGACGCGATCGCCGAGGCGATCAGCACCGCCGCCTTGGCCAGTTCGCTCGTGCCCTCCGGCAGCGAAAGATCGGCGATCAGCAGGCTGACCGTGAACCCGACGCCGCCGAGCACGGACAACGCGCCCATGTCCCGCCAGCCCATCCCGCGCGGTTTTTCCGCGAGCTTGAGCTTGACCGCCAGGAAGCTCGCGCCGAGGATGCCGACGACCTTGCCGCCGAGCAGCCCGGCGAGGACCGCGAGCGGCAACGCCGTCGTGAACACCGCGCCGAGCGAGTCGCCACTGACCGAGATCCCGGCCGCGAACAGCGCGAACACCGGCACGGCGACGGCGGCCGACCACGGCTGGAGCCGGTGCTCGAGCCGCAGCGCGGGTGCTTCGGGCTCGCCTTCGTCGGCGCGGACGCGGGTGAGCAGGCCCAGCGCGACGCCGGCGATCGTCGCGTGGATGCCCGCCGAGTGCACCGCGACCCAGGTGAGCAGCGCGAGCGGCACGTACAGCCACGGTGTCCGGACGCGGCGGTGCTGCAGGAAGGCGTAGAGCGCGAGCGCCACCACGGCGACGCCCACCGCGACCAGGTCGAAGCCGGTCGTGAACAGCACGGCGATGACGACGATCGCGCCGAGGTCGTCCACGACGGCCAGCGACAGCAGGAACACCCGGGCGCTCGAGGGCAGGTTCGACGCGGTCAGCGCCAGCACGCCGAGCGCGAACGCGATGTCCGTGGCCACCGGGATCGCCCACGCCCGCTCGATCCCCGGCGTCCCCCAGCCGACTCCCAGCGCGACGAGCGCGGGCACGACCATCCCGCCGAACGCGGCCACCACCGGCAGGATCGCCTGCTTGAACCGCGACAGTTCGCCGATGACGAGCTCGCGTTTGAGCTCCAGCCCGGCGACGAAGAAGAAGAGCGCGAGCAGGCCGTCCTTCGCCCAGTCGCCGATGGTCAGGTTCAGGTGGAGGAACTCCGGACCGAGCCGGAAGTCGCGCAGCGCGTGGTAGCTGTCGCGCAGCGGGGAGTTGGCCCAGAGCAGGGCGACGGCGGTCGCGCCGAGCAGGATGAGCCCGCCGGTGGTTTCGGTGCGCAGGTAGCGCGCGAAGTCGCTCAACGGGCGGGACACGGGCGGCTCCTGGGGTCGCTGATCACTGTTGCCGACCAGGCTTCCCGGCGCACCTCGACGTCAGTTTACCGGCTCTTTGTCACGGATCGTCATGACCGCCGCCACACGGGGTGGCGGTGGTGGGTCACACGGTGTGCTCTTAGCATGCCAACCGACAACGAAGTCCGAGACAAAGGAAGACAGAGTTGTGAGCACCTCAACCGAGGTCCAGCGGGACACGAGGTTCTTCGGGCACCCACGAGGGCTGGCGAACCTCTTCGGCGTGGAGATGTGGGAACGCTTCTCCTTCTACGGGATGCTCGGCATCCTGCCGATCTACCTCTACTACAAGGTCGAGCAAGGCGGCCTGGGGCTGGCGCAGGAGTCCGCGCTCGGCATCGTCGGCGCGTACGGCGGGCTGGTGTACCTGTCCGCCGTCATCGGCGCCTGGGTCGCCGACCGGCTGCTCGGTTCCGAACGGACGCTCTTCTACAGCGCCGTGCTGATCATGATCGGCCACATCAGCCTGGCGCTCCTGCCGGGCCTGGCCGGCATCGGCGTCGGCCTCGTGTGCGTCGCGCTCGGCAGCGGCGGGCTGAAGTCGAACGCGACGGCGATCGTCGGCACGCTCTACGCCGAAGGTGACGCGCGGCGCGACGCCGGCTTCACGATCTTCTACATGGGCGTCAACCTCGGAGCCTTCGTCGGACCGCTGCTGACCGGGCTGGCGCAGACGGAGGTCGGCTTCCACCTCGGCTTCGGGCTGGCCGCGATCGGCATGGCGCTCGGCCTGATCCAGTACACGCTCGGCCGCAAGAACCTCGGCGAGAAGGCCAAGGAGGTGCCGAACCCGCTGCCGTCGTCGCAGCGCCTGCTGGCGGTCGGGGCCGCGGTGCTGCTGGCCGCCGCCGTCGTGGTGCTGGTGCTGACCGGCGTCGTCAACCCGGGCAACCTCGCCGACGTCGTCGTCTGGGTGGTCGGCGTGATCTCGGTGGCCTATTTCCTGGTCATCCTGACCAGCCGCAAGATCACCGGCGACGAGCGCAGCCGGGTGTTCTCCTTCATCCCGATGTTCATCGCCAGCGCGGCGTTCTTCTCGCTGTACCAGCAGCAGTTCACCGTCGTCGCGGCCTACACCGACCAGCGGCTGAACCGGGACCTGTTCGGCTGGCAGATGCCGGTGTCCTGGGTCAACTCGATCAACCCGGTGTTCATCATCGTGTTCGCCCCGATCCTCGCGGCGCTGTGGACCAAGCTCGGCGACCGTCAGCCGTCGACGCCGCTCAAGTTCGTGCTCGGCACGGTGCTCATGGGTGTCGCGTTCCTGCTGTTCCTGCCGATGGTCGGCAGCGGCGAGAACGCCAGCCCGCTGCTCGCGATGGTGGGCATCCTGTTCGTCTTCACGATCGCAGAGCTGTGCCTCTCGCCGGTCGGGCTGTCGCTGTCGACGAAGCTCGCCCCGGCGGCGTTCCGGACGCAGATGGTCGCGCTGAACTTCCTGTCGATCTCGTTCGGCACGGCGATGTCGGGCAAGCTCGCCGAGTACTACTCGGTGGACGACGAGGCACCGTACTTCGGCACGGTCGGCGGCGTCGCGATCGTCATCGGGCTGCTGCTCCTGGCGGCGACGCCCTTCATCCGCAAGCTGATGAAGGGCGTGCACTGAGCTGATGCGCCCTCGGCGGGAAAGAGTGCCTCGGGCTAGCCGACGGTGACCCCGAAGATCACCCCGACGAAGTAGGTCACCACCATCGTGAGGGCGCCGACGCCGACGTTGCGGAGGATCGCGCGCCTCACGTCCGCGTCGCCGAGCCTCGCGCTGACCCACCCGGTCAGCGTGAGGCCGACGACGACCGCCGCGGCGCACGCCCAGACCCGCAGGGAGACGCCGGTCCAGGCGATGGACAAGAGCGGCAGCAGCGCGCCGACGGAGAACGCGAGCAGCGACGCCCAGGCCGCCTGCCACGGGCTCGTGAGGTTGTCCGGGTCGATGCCGAGCTCGGCCTCCGCGTGCGCCTGCAGAGCGTCCTTTTCGGTCAGTTCGCGGGCGACCCGGCTCGCCAGGTCCGGCGAAAGGCCTTTGTCTTCGTAGATCCCGGCGAGCTCGCGCTCCTCGGCCTCCGGCATCGTCTTGAGCTCCTGCTTTTCCAGCCGGAGCAAGGCCTGTTCGGTGTCGCGCTGGGTGCTTACGGAGACGTATTCCCCACCGGCCATGGAAAAGGCACCGGCGACGAGCCCGGCGATTCCGGCGGTGAGGATCGTGGTGCTTTCGGTGGTGGCGCCGGCGACCCCGACGACGATGCCGGCGACCGACACGATCCCGTCGTTCGCCCCGAGAACCCCGGCCCGCAGCCAGTTGAGCTTCCCGCCCAGGCCCTGGTGCGGTTCATGGGCGTGTTCCACGGCGATTTCGGTCACGGAACCAGTGAAACACGAATGGAGAATCGTGGCGAGACGCGGATTCCGGGTCAGGTCCGCCTAATTGATGACTGCCTTACCTAAGTGGTCCTGTGTGGACTCTCAGCCGTTCTGGGTCATGATGGACGGCATGGACGAGCAAGTGTGGCAGCCGCTGAAGACGGTGGAGGGCCTGCCGCTGCTGGGCGGCGAGGGCCGGTTCCGGCTGCTGGAGACGGCGGAGAGCGGCCTGGGGTACTTGATCCACTACCCGGCGGGAGTGGCATCGCCCCCACACGCGCACGACCACGACTCGATCGTCTACGTCCTGTCGGGCCGGCTGCGCGGCGCGGTCGACGGCGTCGAGGCGGAGCTGGAGCCGGGTGATTCGGCACTGCACCCGCGCGGGGTGACCCACCACGTCGAGGCACTGACGGACTCGATGTGGGTCGAGTTCAAGTCCCCGCTGCCGCAGCGCCCGCCCCTCGCCTGAGCGCCCCAAGGCCACATTGGTTGCGTCTGACGCACCGAAGGCCGCCTTGGGTGCGTCTGACGCACCGAAGGCCACATTGGGGCGCTTGGGCACCCCGGAAAGCGGAAACGCCCGGCCCCGCGAATGCGGAACCGGGCGCTCCCTGGGAGTGAAGCCTCAGGCGTCCAGCTCGGCCAAAGCCTGCTTGGCCTTCTCGAGCTCGGCCTCCAGCGCCGCGACCTTCGCCGCCTGCGCCTCGCGGGCCTGGTTGATCACCTCGTCGATCGGGCCCGACAGGTCCGCGTGCAGCTCCTTCGCCGCGCGCGAGACCGCCGCCGCCGGGATCTCGAGGCCCTTCGCGACCCACTTCGAACCGTTCTTCAGCTCGGCCTGCCACTCGCCGTCGGCGGTGCCGGTGACCGTGAGGGTCAGCTCGACCGTGCGGGTCTTCTTCGCCGTCGACGCCGTCGCCGCGCCCTTCGGGCGGCCGCGCTTCGGCTTCGGGGCTTCTTCGGCGTCCGGCTCGGCCGGGCTTTCCGAAGAGGCCGGGGACGCGGACTCGGTGACGGTCGCCTCGTCGGGGGAAACCTCCGGAGTCGAAGCCGGAGCCTCGGCCGAAGCGGTTTCCTCGTCGTGCGTCAGGACATCCACGGTCATCGTCGTGTCGTCTCCTTGCCCGGGAAGGGGGTGTGGTTCGCGGCACAGTGTAGAACATGCGTTCGACGAGCGCCGCTCGGGGGTTCATGAAAGAACCCTCCCGGCGCGAAGCCGGAAGGGCTCTGACAAGAGGAACGCTAGCTCACTCCTCGGACTTGCCCGACTTCAGGCCCGACGAGATCAGGTCCATCACCGACGAGTCGGCCAGCGTGGTGACGTCGCCGACCTGCCGGTTCTCCGCGACGTCGCGCAGCAGGCGGCGCATGATCTTGCCCGAGCGCGTCTTCGGCAGCTCCGGCACGACCATGATCTGCCGCGGCTTCGCGATCGGCCCGATCTCCTTAGCGACGTGGTTGCGCAGTGCCTGGATGGCCTCTTCGCCGCCGTCGACCGCGTTGCCGCGCAGGATGACGAACGCGACGATGCCCTGCCCGGTCGTCGGGTCGGTCGCGCCGACGACCGCGGCCTCGGCCACCGTCGGGTGCGAAACCAGCGCCGACTCGACCTCGGTCGTCGAGATGCGGTGGCCGGACACGTTCATCACGTCGTCGACGCGGCCCAGCAGCCAGACGTCGCCGTCGCTGTCGTACTTCGCGCCGTCGCCGGCGAAGTAGAAGCCCTGGTCCTTGAAGCGCGACCAGTACGTGTCGCGGAAGCGCTCCTCGTCGCCCCAGACGCCCCGCAGCATCGACGGCCACGGCTGGTCGAGCACCAGGTACCCGCCGCCGCCCGGGCCGACCTCGGTGCCCTGGTCGTCGACGACCTTCGCCGAAATGCCCGGCAGCGCCTGCTGCGCCGAGCCCGGCTTGGTCGAGGTGACGCCCGGCAGCGGCGAGATCATGATCGCGCCGGTTTCGGTCTGCCACCACGTGTCGACGATCGGGGCCTTGCCCGCGCCGATGTTCTCGCGGTACCAGATCCACGCTTCGGGGTTGATCGGCTCGCCGACCGAGCCCAGCACCCGCAGCGACGACAGGTCGTACTTCTCCGGGATCTCCGCGCCCCACTTCATGAACGTGCGGATCAGCGTCGGCGCCGTGTAGTAGAGGGAGACCTTGTACTTCTGGATGATCTCCCAGTGCCGGCCCTCGTGCGGGGTGTTCGGCGTGCCTTCGTAGACGACCTGCGTGACGCGGTTCGCGAGCGGGCCGTAGACGATGTAGCTGTGGCCGGTGATCCAGCCGATGTCGGCGGTGCACCAGTAGACGTCTTCGCCGGGCTTGTGGTCGAAGACGTTGTGGTGCGTGTACGCCGTCTGCGTCAGGTAGCCGCCGGAGGTGTGCAGGATGCCCTTCGGCTTCCCGGTCGTCCCGGACGTGTAGAGGATGAAGAGCGGGTGCTCGCTGTCGAACGCCTCGGGAGTGTGCTCTTCGGACTGTCCGTCGACGAGCTCGTGCCACCAGAGGTCGCGGCCGTCGGTCCACGGGACGTCGCCCTCGAGCTGGTCGCCCGTGCGCTTCACGACGATGACCTTCTCGACGGTTTCGGCGCCTTCGAGCGCTTCGTCGACATTGGCCTTCATCGGCGCGGCCTTGCCGCGGCGGAACTGCCCGTCGGAGGTGATCACGACCTTCGCGGCGGCGTCGTCGACGCGGGCCCGCAGCGCCGTCGGGGAGAACCCGCCGAAGACGACGTTGTGCAGCGCCCCGATCCGCGCGCACGCGAGCATCGCGAAGATGGCCTCGGGGACCATCTGCAGCTGGATCGCGACGACGTCGCCGGCGGTGACGCCCAGCGACGCGAGTGCGTTGGCGGCCTTGGAAACCTCGGTCTTCAGCTCGGCGTAGGTGATGTCCCGCGTGTCACCCGGCTCGCCGACCCAGTGGATCGCGACCTGCTCACCGTGCCCGGACTCGACGTGCCGGTCGACGCAGTTGTACGCGACGTTCAGCTTGCCGCCGACGAACCACTTCGCGAACGGCGCATTGGTCCAGTCCAGTACCGTGGTCCACTTCGTGTCCCACGTCAGCCGTTCCGCCTGCTTCGCCCAGAACGCTTCGCGATCGGCGTCCGCCTCGGCGTAGAGATCGGCCTTCGCGTTGGCCTGGCCAGCGAATTCGTCACTGGGCGGGAAGGTGCGGCTCTCGGTGAGCAGGTTGTCCAGGGCTGGGGACTGCTCGGTCATGGTTGCAAGGCCTCCTGTAGTGCGCCGACATGACGGCTAGCGGCACGCTAGCGACGTTAGTCCGCCTTGTAAAAGGTTGCACCCACGTGGCCCGGTGGTTTCACCGAGGCAGGCGAGTCCCGGTGACTGAGCGTTCGTTCAGCCGCGCCTTCGCCGCCGGCCACTCGGGCTGGAGCATCGAATAGAGGACAGTGTCGCGCGACGACCCGTCCGGCCGGATCCGGTGCGCCCGCTGGATGCCCTCGCGAAGCGCGCCAAGCCGCTCGATGGTGCGTTGCGAGCGCAGGTTGCGGATGTCGGTCTCCCAGGCGACCCGTTGCGCGCCAAGGGTTTCGAACGCGTGCGTGAGCAGCAGCAGCTTCGACTCGGTGTTCAGCCCGGTGCGCTGCCAGTCCGCGCCGATCCACGTGTGCCCGATCGAAAGGATCCGGTGCGCCTCGACGACCTGGTAGTACGACGTCGTCCCGGCGACGCGGCCGGAGGTGACGTCGATCTGCGCGAACGGCTGCCGCGCGGGGTCGGCGAGCGCCTGCTCGACCATCCTTTCCGCCGCGGGAACATCCCCCGGCTGCCGGATGCTCAGCCACGCCCAGATGCCCGGGTCGGTGCCGGCCTCGAACAGGCCCTCGGCGTGCTCGGGCGTCAGCGGCTCCAGGCGGACGTGCTCGCCGGACAGGGTCGGTCGGGTGCTCCAGTCGCTCACGTGCTCACCGTAAGTGCGGCAATGGCTTCATCTGATAGCCAATTTCCGAGCATTTCTACAGTCCACTTCGGCGTTGCCTATGCTCGGCTGACCACGACGAAGGGCGAGATCGATGGCCGAAGAGCGCGAAGAGCTGAGCTGGGAGCTGTTCGGCACCGCGAGCCGTGAACTGGCTCACACCATCGCCGACGACGGCTTCGCGCCGGACCTCATCCTCTCCATCGCGCGCGGCGGGCTGTTCGTCGCCGGCGCGCTCGGCTACGCGCTCGACGTGAAGAACCTCCACGTGATGAACGTCGAGTTCTACACCGGCGTCGACCAGCGCCTCGACCTGCCGGTGATGCTGCCGCCGGTGCCCAACGTCGTCGACCTGACGAGCAAGAAGGTGCTGATCGCCGACGACGTCGCCGACACCGGCGCCACGCTCAAGCTGGTCCGCGACTTCTGCGTCGAGCACGTCGCCGAGGTGCGCTCGGCCGTCGTCTACGAGAAGCCGCACTCGACGGTCAAGTGCGAGTACGTCTGGCGGCACACCGACCGCTGGATCAACTTCCCGTGGTCGGTGCTGCCGCCCGTGGTCTCCCGCGAAGGCCAGGTGCTCGATGCCTGATCCGCTGAAGCCCCTCCTCGACCTCGAAGGCGTCGCGGCGGCGGCGAAGTCCGCGCAGGACGCGGTGTTCGCGGTGCACCGCCTGCCCGCCAACCTCCGCGGCGGCGCGGCGACGGCGGCGGAAGCCTCGGTGCGCGCGGCGCGCGCGTCCGCCGGCATCGAGGGTGCGAACCCCGAACTGCCCGCCGACGGCGCGGTCGCCGACCCGGTCCTCGCCGGCGCGCTGCGCGTCGCGGAGACGCTGGAAACGCTGCTCCCGACGTGGCGCCGGGCACCGATGCAGGCGCTGGCCCGGCTGCACGTCCTGGCCGCGGCGGACCTCGTCGACGACCCGGACGCGTTGGGGCGCCCGCGTTCCGGCGGCGGCCGCCTCGAGCTGCTCGCCCAGCTCGTGACGGGCGCGTCTTCGGTGCCGGGGCCCGTCCTGACGGCGGTCGTGCACGGGGAACTCTTGGCGCTCAAGCCGTTCGGCAGCGCGGACGGCGTCGTGGCCCGGGCCGCGGCCCGCCTGACGATGATCGCGACGGGCTTGGACCCGAAAGCCCTGAGCGTCCCCGAAGTCGCGTTCTTCCGCCGCGTGCCGCGCTATCTCGAAGCCGCCGAAGGGTTCGCGAGCGGCGAGCCCGAGGGCGTCCGCGCGTGGCTGCTCTTCTGCTGCGAAACGTTCGAAGCGGGAGCGCGCGAAGCGAAGAGCATCTCCGACGCTGCTTCTTAACCGGACAGCTTCGCCGACCACTTCTCTTCGATGCGCCCGAACCGCCACACCGCGAGCGCGACCACCCACGTCAGCACGAACAGCCCGACGATCCCGAAACCGACGTAGTCCAGGTTCACCGACGCGATCGCGGCCAGCGGGCCCGACGTGATGGCCAGCTTCTCGGCGAGGATCGACACCAGCTCGATCGTGCCGATGACGAAGGCCACCGCGACCGACAACGACGTCACCGCGATGTTGTAGAAGATCTTGCGCACCGGCTTCGCGAACGCCCAGCCGTAGGCGAAGTTCATGAAGCAGCCGTCCACGGTGTCGAACAGGCTCATCCCGGCGGCGAACAGGATCGGCAGCACGAGGATCGCGTACCAGGGCAGGGCGAACGTCGCGGCGCCGGCGGCGAGCACCAGCAGCCCGATCTCGGTCGCGGTGTCGAAGCCCAGGCCGAACAGCAGGCCGACGGGGTAGATGTGCCACGGCTTCCGCACGGACTTCGTCGCGCCGCGCAGCAGGCGGTTCAGCACGCCGCGGTTGTTCAGCTGGTGTTCCAGGGCGGCTTCGTCGAACTCGCCGTGGCGCA
Organism: Amycolatopsis sp. cmx-4-37; assembly: GCA_049998055.1. GTDB lineage: Bacteria > Actinomycetota > Actinomycetes > Mycobacteriales > Pseudonocardiaceae > Amycolatopsis. Next base: position 72,738 of record JAEBEK010000004.1, read on the forward strand.
TCCGCTTGAACACCCGCAGGATGCCGACCAGCACGACGAGGTTGAGGATCGCGATCACGTACAGGAACGCGCCGGACACCGACGTGCCGATGAGGCCGGTCGCGTTGTGCAACGCCGAGGAGTCGTCCTCGACCTGCCCGGCCAGCGCGCGGACGCCCAGTGAGAGCAGCAGGCACAGCGCGAAGACGATCGTCGAGTGCCCGAGGGAGAACCAGAAGCCGACCGACAGCGGCCGCTGGCCGTCGGCCATCAGCTTGCGGGTGGTGTTGTCGATCGCGGCGATGTGGTCGGCGTCGAACGCGTGCCGCATGCCGAGCGTGAACGCCGTGACGCCCAGCCCGATCCCGAACACGCCCGTGGTGCCCAGCGCGTAGTGGTGGGGGACGACGAAGGCCGCCAGAACCACCCAGCCCACGACGTTGAGGAGCAGGATGAACCCGGCCATCCCACCGATCGACACCCACTCGCGACGCGAAAGCCCGCGCCGCGAGTCCTCTGTGCCCGCCATCGCCCACCCGCCTTCCCTCTCATCTGAGAGGTTAGACAGGTGAACAGATGAGTTCTAGCTCGCGCGGACCCGCACCAGGTCCAGCGCCTTGCGGACGTGCCCGCCGGAAGCGTGCAGCGCCTTCGCCGCGGTCTTGACGTCCTCTCCGGAGAGCAAGTGCACCAGCGCCACCTTGAGGTCGCCCTCGGCCTCGGTGAGCGCGTCCGAGCAGTCCGCCATCGTCATGCCGGTGGCTTCCTGGAGGATCCGGATGGTCCGGCCGCGCAGCTTCGCGTTGGTGGCCCGCATGCTGACCATCAGGTTGGAGTAGGTCCGGCCCAGCTTGATCATCGTCGCCGTCGAGAACGACGTGAGGATCATCTTCTGCGCCGTGCCCGCCTTCATCCGGGTCGACCCGGCGATCGCCTCGGGGCCGGTGTCGACGGCGATGAGCACGTCGACACCCGGCGGCTTGGCGGCGTTCGCGTTGCCCGACACCAGGCCGGTGCGGGCGCCCTGGCGCGACGCGGCCAGCAGCGCGCCCAAGACGTACGGCGTCCGGCCCGACGCTGTCAGCCCCAGCACGAAGTCGCCCGGCTGGACCATGGCGGCCATCTCGGCCGCGCCGGCCCCGTCGTCGTCCTCCGCGTTTTCGACGGCCTGGCGCAGTGCGCGCTCGCCGCCGGCGTGGTGCGCGATGAACCAGTCCGCCGGCACGTTGAACGTCGGCACGAGCTCGGCCGCGTCCAGCGTGGCCAGGCGCCCGGACGTCCCCGCACCGACGTAGTGCACCCGGCCACCGGCCCGCAGGGCGTCCACCGCGTAGTCGACCGCGCGCGCCACCTGGGGCAGCACCGCGGCCACGGCGCCGGGGACTGTGCGGTCCTCGGCGTTGATCGCGCCCAGGATCCCCGCGGTGGACATCAGGTCGATGTCGGTCGTGCGGGGATTGCGGGTTTCGGTCGGCGAATCGACGTGCACCGCCTGCACGGGGACGGTCATCATGCGCCTCACATTTTCTCCGGTCATTACTTGCCGGTTTCCCGCGGACGGCGACGACCGTCCGGCCTGACGCCCAGGCGGTGCGAGCCGACGGCGTCCCTGGTGGCGTCCAGTGCGTTGACCGACGCGTCCATGTGCCGCTGCGCGACGCCGATGAACAGGCAGTCGATGACGGTCAGCTGGGCGATGCGGCTCGCCGTCGCCCCCGAACGGAACGTGGTTTCCCGCGCCGCCGTGGTCAAAACGTAGTCGGCGACTTCGGTGATCGGCGACCGCGGGAAGTTCGTCACGGCGATGGTGATCGCGCCGTGCTCCCGGGCCACTCGCAGCGCCTCGACCGTGTCGGTGGTCGCGCCGGTGTGCGAGACGCCGATCGCGACGTCACCGGGGCTCAGCACCGCGGCCGAGGTGAGCATGATGTGCGTGTCCGACCACGCGAAGCACACGCGGCCGATGCGGTGCAGCTTCTGCTGCAGGTCCGCGGCGACGAACGCGCTGGCGCCCACGCCGTAGACGTCCGCGCGGCCGGCGCTCGCGACGACCTCGATCACGCGCTGCAGCGTGGCGACGTCGAGCTGGTCGGCCGTCTCTTCGACCGCGCGCGCGTCGGCGAAGCTGACCTTGCCGATCACGGCGGCCAGGTCGTCCTCCGGGCCGATCTCGCCGCCGAGGTTGCGCGTGGTGCGCGCCTCGGTGCGGGCGGTGTCCGCGGCCAGCGCGATGCGCAGCTGCGGGTACCCGCCGACGCCGACGGCCTTGCAAAAGCGCGTCACCGTCGTCTCACTCGTGTTCGCGGCCAGCGCGACTTCGGTGATGCTGCGTCTCGCGACGTGCGCGGGATCCTCCAGCACCACCTTGGCCACGCGCTGCTCGGCGCGCGCCAGGCCGGGGAGCAGGGACCGGATCCGCACCAGCGGGCTGGAGTCCGCGTCCCGCACGGCCGTCTGGACCGATACGGGCTCGGACGGTGCCGTGCCGACTACGGATTCGGTATCACTCACCGTCGGAAAGTTACTAACCGTTGGCATCTGCGACAAGGCTACCCACACCCTTCAGTCCTATCGCAACCCGTCCGTGTCTGCGGATCTGGATTTGCGATTAATCACTGACCAGAAAGTCGCCAACCAGGTCGGTCTTGTTAACGAGGTCAAGCTAACGACTTGGCAACTTAGTGTCGCGGCGCAAACGGCAAGGAGACGGTTAACTGGGTCGAAAGTTCGACGGTGTGCGACAGCGTCGTCACCTTGAGCTCAACTGCCAACCCTCAGCGACGAAAGCGGCGGGATTCCGTTCACCGTCGAGGAGTGATCGGCCGCTCTCGGTGACTTTCACACCGTCGACCGAAACACCGCGGCCCGTGTAGTTCGGGTCGGTGCTGTAACGCCAGCGGAGGCTCACCGACGCGCCCTGGGGCAGCGCGCCGCTCGCCTTCCACCAGGCACGGTGCCCGTGTCCGGAGAGCGACGTCACATCTCCGGAGGGTGCTCCCGGTCCGGAAACCGACAGCGTGACCGGTTGCCAGTTCACCCCGTCGGTGGTGGCTTGCAGCTGTAATGGATCGGTACTTCCCTCGGTGTCCACGAAGGCGTAGAAGGACACGCGAGCTTGATCACTTTGCGTAGTGAAGGGCCGGGTACTCAGCGTGGCAGCGCTCGCATTACCCAGCGTGCTCGTCCAGGCGTCCCTCCCGACCTCGGGTTTCACGGCCATGGCCCTGGCCAGACCGGTCGCCCACACCTGCCGCGCGGTGTTGATCGAGCCCCAGTTCCGGGTCGGGTGGACGCGGTTGGTCAGCAGGATCGCGAAGGAGCGTGACTCGGGGTCGATGACCAGCGTCGTCCCGGTGAAGCCGGTGTGCCCGGCGGTGACCGGGGAGGCCAGCGCGCCCATGTACCAGGGCTGGTCGAGCTCGAAGCCGAGGCCGTGCGCGTCGTCCGGGAACTGCTGGTTGTAGTTCGTCAGCATCATCTGCCGCACCGTGTCCTCGCGGAGGATCCGGTGCCCGCGGTAGCTGCCGCCGTTGAGCATCGTCTGGGCGAGGGTGGCCATGTCGTTCGCGGTGCTGAACACCCCGGCGTGCCCGGCGACGCCGCCGAGCGACCACGCGTTCTCATCGTGCACGCTGCCGCGCACCATGCCGCGCGGCGGGGTGGCCTCGTACTCCGTCGCGGCGATCCGGTTCAGCTTCGACGCGGGCGGGTTGTACCCGGTGTCGACCATGCCCAGGGGCCCGGTGATCCGGTCGTGGACGACCTTGTCCAGCGACTGGCCGGTCAGCTTCTCGACGATGAAGCCGAGGGTCAGCAGGTTGATGTCGGAGTAGAGGTAGGTCGTGCCCGGCTTGTTCTTCAGCGGGCTGTCGAGCACCGCCTGCCGGCGCGACGGGATGTCCGGGTAGCCGGCCCACAGCGACGGGATCGGGTCGGCGTCGAACCCGGAGACGTGCGTGAGCAGCATCTTGATCGTGATGGCGGCCTTGTCGCCGGTGGCGAACTCCGGGAAGAAGCGGCTCACCGGCGTGTCGATGGTGAGCTGCCCGCGTTCGACCAGCTGGAGCACGGCGATCGAGGTGAACAGCTTCGAGATCGACGCCATGTCGAAGATGGTGTCGTTGCGCATCGGGACCTGCTGGTCGGGCGGCAGTTCGGTGCCCGCGGCGTCGGCGTACCGCAGCGCGCCGCCGACGGCGTACCGGTCGACGACCACGCCGTCGTGGGCCAGCAGGCCGACCGCGCCGGAGAAGTGCGGGTGCCCGGTGGTGTCCGGTTTCGTCCAGCTCGCGAGGAAGTCCTCGGCGGCCTTGATCGGCGCCGGGTCGAGGTTCACCTCTTTCGGTTTGGCGTCGCGCAGGGTGGTCCACGACGGGGCGAAGCCCTGCTGCGGCCGGTCGAAGCGGCCGGCATTGTCGTGGTGTCCGGTGGTGATGGCGCTGGCTCCCGAGGTCAACGTGGTCAGCGCGACCAGCACTCCGGTGGCCGCGGCGATGACCTTCCTAGCACGCACGAGTGCCCCCTCAGCGGTAGAGCAGGTAGTGGCGACGTCTCTTGTCGAACTCGGCGAGCTCGGCCCGCCAGGCGCCGGTGACCTCGTCGACGCCCGCGCCGGCGTCGATCATGGTCCGGAGCCGGTCGGACCCGGAAAGCTTGTCGATGTAGTTGTCCGGGCGCCAGGCGAAGACGTCCGGGTGCAGCGCCTTCGCCGTGACGAGCATCGCGACCGCGGTCCGGATCGCGTCGAAGACCCGCGGGTCGTCGACGCTCACCTGCACGCCCGCGCAGGTCTGGTTGACGAACTTGCTGAACGTCGGCACGAAGTAGATCTCGCGGAACTTCGTCCCGGGCAGCCGCAGGTCTTCGAGCTTTTCGCGCCAGCGCCAGTCGAGGCCGGGCGCGCCGATGAGCTCGAACGGCCTGGTCGTGCCGCGGCCCTCGGAGAGCACCGTGCCTTCGAACAGGCCGGTGCCCGGGTAGACGAGCGCCGTGTCCGGCGTCGGCATGTTCGGGCTCGGCAGCACCCAGTTCAGCCCGGTCTGCGCGAAGAGCGTGTCGCGCTGCCAGCCGCGTACCTGGACTACTTCGAGGTGGTCCAGTTTCACGCCTTCGCCGGGCAGGAACTCTTCGGCGTAGAAGCGAGCCAGCTCGCCGACGGTCATGCCGTGCTGCTGGACGATCGGCTTCTTCCCGATGCCCGAGGAGAACTTCGGGTCGAGCAGCGGGCCGGCCGCCCGGCCGCCGATCGGGTTCGGCCGGTCGAGCACGACGAAGGCGGCCTTGACCTGCGCCGCGGCCACCATCGCCGTGTAGAGCGACCAGATGTAGGTGTAGAAGCGCGCGCCGACGTCGGCGATGTCGAAGACGACGGTGTCGACGCCCGCCTTGGAGAACAGCGAAGCGAGCTTCGTCGCGTCGACGCCGTACGCGTCGTACACCGGTACGCCGGTGCGCGGGTCGGTGTAGTCGCCTTCGGAGCCGCCGGCCTGCGCGCTGCCGCGGAAGCCGTGTTCGGGCCCGAAGGCCGCGACCGGCCGCACGCCGGCCGCGACCATCGAGTCGACGATGTGGTCGCCGTTCAGCAGGACCCCGGTCGGGTTCGACAGGACGCCGAGCTTGCGGCCCTTGAGGGACCGCCAGCCCTGCTGGGCCAGCTGTTCGGCACCGGTGAGGACGCGGCCCGGGTGCGCCGCGGTTCCCGGTTGTGCCGCGGCCACCGCGGAGCCGCCCGCGAGGGCCGGGAGCGCGAGCGCACCCGCGCCGAGGAAGTGACGCCGGTTCAGGTTCACCAGGTCAGCCCGTGGCCGAAGGGGTACTTCACGGTGTGGACGTCGGAACCCGCCGGGATGTCGACCGGCAGCTTCCCGACCGGCTTCGTTTCGCCGAGGATCACCTTGGCCAGCGCCTCCAGGGTCGGCGTGATGTAGCCGTAGGTGGCGAGCCAGGTCTTCACCGTCGTCGGGTAGCCGGCGTCGTACGGGATCTGCGCGGCGACCGCGACGACCGGCTTGCCGGTGGCCTGCAGAGCGTCGAGGAGCTTCGTCTGCAGCGGGAAACCGCCGATGTTGTTGGTCAGCACGACGACCAGGTCGACGTTCTTGGCGTTCGCGACGGCCTGTGCCACCTGGGCGTCCGTCGGGGCCTGACCGGTCTGGTACGCCGTCGCGGCCGTGCCGTGGGCGGTCAGCTTCTGCGCGAGCGTCGTCGTCGTGGAGACGCCCCAGCCGGTCACGAGCGCCGTGGCGGGCTTCTGCTTCAGCGGCAGGAGACCGGCGTCGTTCGCGACGGCCGTGATGCCGCGGTCGGCGATGTCCTGCGCCGTCTTGAGGCTCGCCGGCGTGCCGACGGTCTTCATCACCCGGTTCGGGTCGTTGAACGGCGAGAAGAGGATGCCGCGTTCGAACTTCAGCTTCAGGACGCGCAGCACGCTCTGGTCGATCCGCTGCAGCGGGATCTCACCGGACTTCACGGCGGCGAGCACGGCGTTGATGGCGACGTCGAGGTGCACCGGCATGAGCAGCTGGTCGACGCCGGCCTTGAGCGCGAGGACCGGGATCTCGGCGTCGCTGTGCATCTCGCGCACGCCCTGCATTTCGAGGGAGTCGGTGATGACGACGCCGTTGTAGCCCAGTTCGTTGCGCAGCTTGCCGGTGACGATCGGCTTCGACAGCGTGGCCGGCTCCAGCGACGGGTCGAGGCTGGGGAACTGGATGTGCGCGGTCATGATCGAGTCGATGCCGGCCTTGATGGCCGCCTTGAACGGCGGCACGTCGGTGGCCCGCCACTGGGCCTCGGTGCTGTCGATCCGCGGCAGGCCGGTGTGGCTGTCGGTCGGAGCGGCGCCGTGGCCGGGGAAGTGCTTCGCGGTGGCGGCGACGGTCTTCGTCGGGAAGTCGGAGTCCTGGTAACCCTTGATTTCGGCGGTGACGAAGTCGCTGGCCAGGCCGGGCTGACCGGCGAAGGACCGGACGCCGATGACCGGGTTCACGGGGTTGGAGTTGACGTCCGAATCGGGCGCGAAGTCCTGGTTGATGCCGACGGCGCGCAGCTCGTGGCCGAGGATCGTCGCGGCCTTGGTCGCCCGCCCGGTGTCCCGGCCGGCGGAGATGGCCATCGAGTTGGGGAACTCGGTGGCGGGCGCGCCCATCCGGGTCACGGTGCCGCCCTCCTGGTCGGCGCCGATCTGCAACGGGATGTGCGCCCCGCTGCCGATGGCGGCCTTCTGGAGGCCGTTGGACAGCTTCGCGACCTGCACGGGGTCGTCGAAGTTGTCGCGCGAGTCGTTGTTGAAGTAGATGACCCCGCCCAGGTGGTACTTCCGGATGACCTGAGCCGGGGTGTCGACCCCGAAGTCCGTCTGGTTCTTCGGGTTCACCTCGTCGGCCGTCTTGCCGTTCACCCAGGTGACGAACAGCTGCCCGACCTTTTGTTCGAGCGTCAGCCCCCGCAGGGCCTGCGTCGCCGCGGCCTCCGCCTGCGCGCTCGCGCTCACCCGCGGTGCACTCGCCGCGGTCGCGACACCCACACCGGTGAGGGCGAGCACCCCCGCGACGGGCAGGGCGAGCGCATGGAACCTCCGATTTCGGGTCGTCACGACCAGCCTCCCAGAAAGTTGCGGGAGCTCGGCGGACGTCAGAAGTCCACTCGGAAGCCCCAGTATCGGGAAGCTACTCACCGAATCCGCCGATGTCCATCGACCGACGGCACCAACGGCGGAGTTCGTACCCGGATCGGTAAGAAAGTCGCCGTTCGCAAGGTGCGAGGGGTCCGAACGGGTGGTGGCGGTCGTCCTGCCGCTGCTGTTCGCGCAACCGCGTCGAATCGAAGCTCGCGCGACGCCTTGGCACTGCCGGCCCGCACCGCCGGGCCTCCGGCCCACCCACATAAACGAGGCGGCGCCCGTGGCCTAGGGCCAACGGGCGCCGCCTGCAAGCGCGAACTTCTCGGGCGACCAAGCGTGCAACTCTGGTCGTACCTACATGGACTCGGCGTGTGGCGTCCCACTACGCAGTCCCTAGACGACGAGCCTCCCGCGGCGCGCTGCGCGTGGGTACCCGGAGTCCGCGCACGGAGGTTTGCCGGGGTGGAACAGGCTTCTCTTCTACCTGTTCCCTGGCCGACCGAACGTCCGCACCTACTTTCTACGCCGTGAGCCCGGTCACTTCAAGTGCGCGGACGGGTGCACCGGTACAGAGGCTGGATCGGGTGACACCAGCACCCTGTGCGACGGACAATTCGGGGCTGGGCCGACCAAAGCGGAGGCCGTTCGGCCGGGTGGGTGGCGGCGGGGCGGCTAACGGGACCGACGGCGGCGGTTGAGGCTGTACCAGGTCGCTCCGGCGGCCACCGCGCCGACGCCGAGCGCGACCATTCCCGCCGATCGTGCCGGGAGCCGGCTGCGCAGCGACATGGGCCGGTCGAAGGCCAGGATCGGCCAGCCGCGGTCGAGGGCCTCGCGCCGCAGGAGCTTGTCCGGGTTGACCGCGTGCGGGTGCCCGACGACCTCGAGCAGCGGGATGTCGGTGCTCGAATCGGTGTAGGCGAAGCACTCGGCGAGGTCGTAGCCGTGGGTCGCGGCGAGCTGCTTCGCGGCGACGGCTTTGTTGGCGCCGTAGCAGTAGAAGTCGACTTCGCCGGAGTAGCGGCCGTCGACGATCTGCATCCGCGTGGCGACGCTCCGGGTCGCGCCGAGCATTTCCGCCACCGGCGCGACGACCTCTTCGCCGGTCGCCGACAGCACGATGACGTCGTGCCCGTCCGCGCGGTGGCGTGCGATCAGCTCCGCCGCCTCCGCGTACACGAGCGGGTCGACGACGTCGTGCAGGGTTTCGCGGACGATCGCCGAAACCTGCGCGACGTCCCAGCCGGCGCACAGCGCGGAAACCTCGGCCCGCAGCCGCTCGGTCTTGTTCTCGTCGGCGCCCGCGAGCGAGAACACCAGCTGCGCGTAGGCGCTGCGCAACGCGGCGCGACGGTTGATCAATCCTTCTTTGAGCAATGGTTTGCTGAACGCCAGCGCACTCGACGAGGCGATGATCGTCTTGTCCAGGTCGAAGAACGCGGCCACCGCGTACTCCGGGCCCGGGTTCCGGATGCGCGACGGCGCGCTGCTCGGTTCGGCCACCTGCCCAGGATAGGAGCTTGATCGCGGCGCGTCCCGTTGGTCTGCCACACGCGTGGCGTGGCGGCGGAAAATCCATGACAGGAAGGCACTTCCGGCGCGCTGTGCCGTTACCGAACTGTGTGCCTCGCCCGGTGCGCGAACCGGCCACCGGCGGAGTTACAGTGAGGGAGCCCGGTGTCCAACCGGGCCGGTTCAGTCCGACCCCCCGGGGCTGAACCCACGGCGGCCCCCGTCCCTCCCCCCTGGCGGGGGCCGCCCTCTTAACCTTCCTCTTGCCTTTCGAATCGCGCTCTCGGCGTGCGCCGCCTTGCCTTCCGCTTACCTTTCTCGATTCCGTTTTCGCGGGTCGGATTGTGCTTTTTTGAATACCGCATTCATTCTTCGAATGCGGTGGTTCACGCGGGTTCCCGCCGCACGTGCGTCGCGGGCGGGCGCGATTCTGGCACAACCCACCGACAGAACCGGCTCGCGAGCCGTTCCCCGGACGGAAGTTGTCCACAACACCCCGGTTGTCCACAGCCGCCCGTCCTCCCCATTGCGCCCCCGGGCCGCCCACCGCGACGGTGGAACCCGGGCCACCCACGGCCCGCACCGACGACGGGGGAGGGACACATGACGGGCGAACGACCGATCGTGGTCGCCGCGGACGAAACCGTGCTCGACGAGATCCTGCGCGTGGCCGCGGTCGCGGGCTGCGAGCTCGACCGGGCACCGGACCTGACGGCGGCCCGCGGGCACTGGGCCCGCGCCCCACTGGTGATCCTCGACGAAGAAGCCGCGCGGCTCCCGCCCGTCCTGCCCCGGCGGCGCGGGATCCTCTTGGTCTGCAAGGGCAGCCCGGGGCCGCGGACGTGGGAGCTCGCGTTCCACGTCGGCGTCGAGCGCGTGATCTCGTTGCCCGACGAGGAGACCGAGCTCGCGGGCGCGTTCGCCGACGTCGTCGATACCCCGGCGGAGGAAGCCGGCCTGGTGCTCGCCGTGGTCGGCGGCCGGGGCGGCGCGGGCGCGTCCGTCTTCGCCGCGACGCTGGCGCTGGCGGCCGACCGCGATCCGGGCGGTGCCTTGCTGGTGGACTGCGATCCCCTCGGCGGCGGCCTCGACCTGTTGCTGGGCTTGGAAAAGACGCCCGGGCCGCGCTGGTCGGAGGTGCGGCTGAGCGGCCGGGTCTCGGTACCGGCGCTGGCGGCGGCGCTCCCGCAACGAAGGCATCGTGGCGGCAGCCTGCCGGTGCTGGCGTGCGGCCGGGAGGGCGAGGGCCCGGCGGTCGAGTCCCTGTCGGCGGTCCTCGCGGCCGGCCGCCGTTCGGGCCGCACGGTGGTCTGCGACCTCCCCCGCACCCTGGGTGCCGCGGCGGCGGAAGCGGTCGCCGTGGCCGACCTGGTGGTGCTGGTGGTGCCGGTGGAGTTCCGCGCCTGCATGGCGGCGAAGCAGGTGCTGCGGCCGCTGTCGGAACTGACGGCCCGGCTGGGCGTGGTCGCGTGTGGACGGTCCCGGGCCGGCGTCTCGCCCGTCCGGACGGCCGGCCTCCTCGGCCCGCCCTTGCTGGCGTCGATGGCCCCGGAGCGGGGCTTGCCGGTGGCGATCGAACGCGGCGAGTTCCCCGCCAAGCCGTCGGGTCCCTTGGCGACGGCGGCGGCGGACGTCTTGGCGGTGGCGCGCCGCGAGGCCCGGGCGGCGGCCCGATGACCGCCCGGCTCCGCCGGCCGGGACCCCCGATCAGGGTGGCCGAGCTCCTGCTGCCCACGGTCCTGACCCTCGCCGGTCGCGGACCGGTGAGCGCGGAGAACTTCCTGACCGTGCTGGCCGGCACCCGCGTCACCGCCAACCGCACCCGGACCGCGGCGGCGAACCCGTGACCACCGACTTCGTCGACCGCGTCCGCAACCGCCTCGCGGGCGACCGCCGCCAAGCCGACCCGGTCGCCGTCGCGACGGCGGTCCGCGCCGAAGCCGGTGGCGCCCTCGGCCACGACGCGGTGCTCGACGCGGCCCGCCAAGCCCGCGACGAGTTCGTCGGCGCCGGCCCGCTGGCCCCGCTCCTCGAGAACCCGGCGACGACCGATGTGCTGGTGACCGGCCCGGGCGAGGTCTGGACGGACGGTCCGGCCGGCCTGACCCGCACCGGCATCCGGTTCACCGACGAAGAAGCCGTCCGCCGCCTGGCCCAGCGGCTCGCGCTCGCGGCGGGGCGCCGGCTCGACGACGCACAGCCCTATGTGGACGGCTGGTTGCCCGGCGCCGGCCCGCACGGCCGGATCCGGGTGCACGCCGTCCTGCCGCCGGTCGCGGCCGCCGGCACGTGCCTGTCCCTCCGCGTCCTGCGCCCGGCGACGCACGACCTCGCGACCCTGCAGGAGCTCGGCGCGTTCGACGCGAACGGCGCGAAGCTGCTGAAGACGGTGGTCTCGCGGCGGATGGCGTTCCTCGTCACCGGCGGCACCGGCGCGGGCAAGACGACGTTGCTCGCCGCCCTGCTCGGCGCGGTCGACCCGGCCGAGCGGATCGTCTGCGTCGAGGACGCCGGCGAGCTGCAGCCCGCGCACCCCCAGTTCGTCAGCCTGGTCGCCCGCCCGGCCAATGTGGAGGGTGCGGGTGCGGTGGGCCTGCCGGAGCTCGTGCGCCAGGCGCTGCGCATGCGTCCCGACCGCCTGGTGGTCGGCGAGGTCCGCGGCGCCGAGGTCGGCGCCCTGCTCACGGCCCTGAACACGGGTCACGACGGCGGCGCGTGCACGGTCCACGCGAACTCACCGGCCGAAGTACCGGCCCGCATCGAGGCCCTGGCGGCACTCGGCGGCCTCGGTCGCGAAGCGGTGCACAGCCAGCTCGTCGCGGCGATCCGCGTGGTCCTCCACATGCGACGCGAGCCCGGCGGCCGTCGCCGCCTCGCGGAGGTCGGCGTACTCCGCGCGGAACACGGCCGGGCGCGAGTCGTGCCGGTGTGGCGCGCGGGCCGCTGGACGGTCGACCGCCACCTGTTCGTCACGACGGGGGCGATCGCGTGCTGACTCTCCTGCTGGTGCGCATTTCCCTGCTGGTGAACATCTTCCCGCGTCGAAGAAGGAGGCCACGATGATCGCGGCGTGGTTCCCGCTCTGCGCCGGCGCGGCCCTGGCGTGCTGGCCCGCGGCACCGACCAGGCTCCAGGCCGCGGTCGAGCGACCGGCGCCGGTCCGCCTACCCGACCTGTGGGCCGCACTCCGATGGCTGCTCCCGGCCGCCCTGGCCGGCTTGCTCGCCGGCCCCGGAGGCGTGATCGCCGCCGGCGTGCTGACGGTGGCGTGGCACCAGGAGCGCCGAGCCCACCGCCGGACGACGGCGGAACTGGAAATGGCCGCCCACACGGCAACGGCATTGCGCACAATGGTGTCCGAACTCCGTTCCGGCGCGCACCCGGTAACGGCGGCGGAAGCAGCGGCAGAGGTCGTACCCGCGGTCTCGGGCGACCTCCGCGCCCTGGCAGCATCGGCCCGCCTCGACGGCGAGCTGCGGGCATCAGCCCTCCCGGGATTGGCCACGGCCTGGACATTGGGCAAGCGCTACGGCCTCCCGATGGCCGACGTCCTGAACGCCGCCCGCCGCGACGCCGAAGCAAGCCTGACCTTCGCCCGCCGAACCCGCGCGAAGCTGGCGGGCCCCCGAGCAAGCGCGGCGGTGCTCACCGGCTTGCCGGCCTTGTGCGTACTGCTCGGCCAGGCGATGGGCGCGTCTCCGATGTCGGTACTGGCGGAGAGCGCACCTGGTCAGTTGCTGCTGGTGCTGGGCAGCCTCCTGCTCTGGGCCGGAACGGCCTGGTGCCGCGCCCTGACGGGCCGGGTGCGAATCCGATGAAAGCAACGGCACCCCAGCTCTTTGCCGCGCGCCCATCCGGCGGATCCGATGAACGCGACCGCACTCCTTCTCGTCGCCGTGCGCCCATCCGGCGGGAGCGGCCGACGAACGCCGCCACGCTCCACCTCTTTGTCGTGCACCTACCCGGCGGATCCGATGAACGCGACCGCACTCCTTCTCGTCGCCGTGCGCCCATCCGGCGCGAGCGGCCGATGAACGCGACCACGCTCCAGCTCTTCGGCCGCGTGCCCGGCAGGCGGGAGCGGGTCCGATGAACGCGACCGCGCTCCTTCTCTTCTCCGCGGCTCTCTTCATCTGGCCGAGCGACTCCGCGGCGGCACGGCGCTTCACCTGGCTGGCCGGCAGCCGAAGCCCCGAGCCGCACAACTGGCCCCGGGCAGTCCCGCCCATCGCAACCACCCTGGGCGGCGTATCGACGGCGGTGCTCGTCGGCGGGCTCCCCGGCGTGGCCGTGGGCGCACTGGCGACCGCCGCCGGATGGTGGGCGATCCGCCGCGCCCGGCGGCCGCGCGCACCCACCATCGACCTGGCCGCCAAGCTCCGGCTCGCCGGAACGCTCGATCTCCTGGCGGCGTGCCTCCGAGCCGGGCTGCCGGTCCCCACGGCCCTCGACGGGGTGGCCGGCACCGCGCCGGCCGAGGCGGGCACGGCTCTGCGCTCCACCGCCGGCCTCCTCGCCCTCGGCTCCGGCGCGGACGAGGCGTGGGCGCCGGTGCGGACCTTCCCGGGCCTCGGCGAGCTGGCGGCCGCGGCGATCCGGACGTCCCGCTCGGGCGCGGCGTTCGCCGCGGCGGCCGCCGACCTCGCCGGACGGTTCCGCGAGGAGCTGGCCACCGAGGCCGAGGAACGCGCGGAACGAGCCGGGGTGGTGCTGGCCTTGCCGGTCGGCGTGTGTTTCCTGCCCGCCTTCTTCTGCCTGGGCGTGCTGCCGGTCGTCCTCGGCCTGGCCGGACGCCTCGGCCCGCTCTTCTGACCACCGACAAGTACCGAAGGGAAACCCATGCGCGCGTCCAACCGGCGGCCCACCGCCGACGACGGCTCCACCACGGTCGAGTACGCGATCGTCACGGTGGCGGTCGCCGCCTTCGCGGCCGTCCTCTACACCCTCCTCACCGGCGACTCGGTGGTTTCGTGGCTGACGAGCCTGGTGATGAAGGCCCTGACGGTGCCGTCGTGAGCCGCGAAGACGAAGGCGCGGTGACGGTCGAAGCGGCGCTCGGCCTGGCCGGCCTGACCGTGGTGACGGTCCTGCTGGTCGCGGGCCTCACGCTGCTGACGAGCCAGCTGCGCTGCACCGACGCGGCCCGCGAGGCCGCCCGGCTCCTGGCCAGGGGCCAACCCCACGAGGCCGCGGCGGTGGTCCACCAGATCGCCCCGGCGGGGGCAAACCTCGACATCGACCAGGCGGGCGACGCGATAACGGTCAAGGTGAGCGCCCACCCGGCCGGCGGCCTGCTCCCGGCGATCGACCTGAACGCAACGGCGTACGCGGTGGCGGAGCCGGGCACGGAGGCCGCCGATGCGGCAGGTTGACCCGCGCCACGGCGCCGGTCCGGACAGCGGCGTGGCGACCATCTGGACGGCGATGGCGGTGGCCGCACTGACGGGGGTGGCGGTGCTGGGCTTCTTGCTCGGCGCGGCGGTCTTGGCCCGCCACCGGGCGGAGAGCGCCGCAGACCTGGGGGCGCTGGCGGCGGCCTCCCACGCGGCCGAAGGCCCAACCCGGGCCTGCGAGCACGCGAGGTGGATCGCCGACCGGATGGCGGTCAGCCTCCTGACCTGCAGATGGCAACGCCTGGACGCTTTCGTCGAGGTCCAGGCACCGAGCCTGGGTTTCGCCGGACTGCCCGGCCCATCGGCAAGGGCGCGCGCCGGACCCACGGGCCAACCCCCGTAAGCAGCCGCCCTGGCCGCCTCCGGGGCCCGCAACCACCACGTGACCCGGCTCTGGACCACTCCTGCCCGCGCTACCAACCTGCGACCACCGGAGCCCCCGAGGGCCGTCGCATCGTTACCGCCCCGCCCCGGCAGCCCAACGACCACGACCACCTGTCCGGGAGCGGCCTTCGCTGCCCGGGGCGGGGTGCAGGCCCGCCCAACGCCCCGACCACTGGCAGCCGACCCCCGCGACCCGCTCACCGGGACGCCCCTCGGCGCCGCCGCTCGGCGGACGCCGACCGGTCGGTATGCCACGGTGACCGGCTGATCCGTCCGACCGGACGATAAGCGGCTGATGGTCACGCGCAGCGGTCGGTAGTGCACGGTGAGCGGTCGAAACCACCGCCTACCTGCGCCGATAGGCGGCGTCTCGGCGACCGCATCTCCCGTCGGAGGGCGGTCGGTCCTGGGACTTCGCGCGACGAGCGGTCCGCTGGCGGCTGCCGTTCACCGTCGATCCGCGCCGCCGCCTACCGCCCGACCGAACCCACTACCGGGCGTTCATCGCCGCGTAACCACCGGTTGTCGCGTGGGGGTTCCGGGCAATGTGCAACTTGCCGTTAAGTGAGATGTGCGACACCACAGCAAGGTTTAGCGGGTCGCGGAGAACCGGAACCTAAGGCAGGAAAGACAATGTTGGACGCGAATTGGCCGGACAGCTGGCGCGGCGCCTTCCGCATCGAACTGCGGGCGGAGGCGATCGGTCTCGCCTGGCGTGGCTGGCCGGTGCTCCCGGGTGTCGACGCTCCGCTCGCCGGCGACGACCTCACCTGGCGACGCCCGGTCCCGGCCAGTGACCACTGGCGCGAGCAGATCGGCACCCACGCCCACGAGGTCGCGACCTGGTTCTCCGACCGCACCCACAGCCTGCTCGTCGCCACCGGCACCGTGCTCGACGCCATCGAGGTCGACGACGAACTCGGCAAGCGCGCCTGCCGCCTGCTCCGCGCCCTCGGCCACCCCGCGCCCATCGTCGCGATGCCGAACGGCCGCTGGCTCTTCCTCACCACCGTCGCCGACCACATCCCGGCCGAGCTGGCGACCCGCGCCTCGATCCAGTGGCACGGCAAGGACAGCTACATCCCGCTGCCCCCGTCGCCGTTCCAGCACGGTGTCGTGCACTGGCGCGTCAAGCCCGAGGTGTGCGGCTGGCAGCTGCCGGACGCCGCCGAGGTGCACGACGTCCTCGTCCGCGCCCTGGCCGGCGCCGACGCCGCGCAGCTGGTCCACACCACCGCGGCCTGATCACCAAACGACAGAGTCACCCGAACCACCGCCGCCGGCCGGTCCCAACCCGGCCGAGGCGGAGCAGGACACAACTCCATGAACCACCAAAGTGGCCGTCTCAGGCGCCGTGTTGACGCAACGCCCCGAGCACGGTGCCCAGGACAGCCACTGCCCCCGCCTTGTCCAGCGGATCGTTGCCGTTCCCGCACTTCGGCGACTGAACGCAGGACGGGCATCCCGTCGGGCACTCGCAGGAGACGATCGCCTCCCGCGTAGCGACCAGCCACGGGACAATCGCGGCATAACCGCGTTCGGCGAATCCCGCACCCCCGGGATGGCCGTCATGCACGAACACCGTCGCCTCCCCGGTGTCTTCGTGCCACGCGGTACTCACCCCGCCGATGTCCCATCGGTCGCACGTAGCGAACAGCGGTAGCAGGCCGATCGCCGCGTGCTCGGCGGCATGCAGGGCACCGGGGACTCGTGCCGGAATCAATCCGGCACTCCCCGGTGCCCTGTCACCCTCGTGAACGGGCCCCCGACCGTTTGCCAGGGTTTCCTCCCCGGTCCCCACCGGCCCCGCAGATTCGGTCCCCACCCGATGGCCCCCGGTCCCCGCCACGCCATCAGCCGAACCCGCCGAGGAAGCACGCGGACCATCGGTCCCGAGCAGCTCCGACGAGATCGTGTACCAGACCGCCCGGGTGCGCAGGCTCTGCTCCGGTAGATCGAGCGGCGTGTGGTCCAGCACCTCACCCGACGGCCGTCGCCGCAGGTAGCCGACCACTTGTGAGGTCACCGCCACCTCGCCGAGGCACACGCTCACCCCGCCGAAGTCCTGTTTCTCCTGCGTGCTCAGCACCGCGATGTCCACGACCTCGCGCGGGGTCGTCGTCCAGTCCGGGTTCTCCGCGTGGACCATCGCCAGGCCCTGCTCCAGGTCCAGCTCGTCGACCACGTACGACGACCCCTGGTGCAGGTACACCGCGCCGGGGTGGACCGCGAAGCACGCCGATCCCGGGTCGACCGTGCCCAGCATCCGCCCGGAGTCCGACTCGACCACCGCGATCTGCTCGCCGCCCGTCCCGCGGATCCCGACCTCGGCGTGCGGCCGGTCCCGGGACGTCCAGTACCAGCCGCTCGACCGGCGGCGCAGCAACTGCTGCTCGGCCAGTTCGGCCAGCACCTCCTGGGCCGCCGCGCCGCCGAACATCTCCAGCTCCGGGAGCGTCAGCGGCAGCTCGGCCACGGCGCACGCGAGCTGCGGCGCCAGCACGTACGGGTTCGCGGGGTCGAGCACCGCCGTCTCCACCGGACGCTCGAGCAGCGCCGCCGGGTGGTGCACCAGGTACGTGTCGAGCGGATCGTCCCGGGCCACGAACACCACCAGCGCCGAGTCGCCCGACCGGCCCGCCCGCCCGGCCTGCTGCCAGAACGACGCGAGCGTGCCCGGGTAGCCGGCGAGCACCACCGCGTCCAGCCCCGCGATGTCGACGCCGAGCTCCAGCGCGTTCGTCGTCGCGACACCCAGCAGGCGCCCCGACAGCAACGCCGCTTCAAGCGCCCGCCGCTCCTCCGGGAGATAGCCGGACCTGTACGCCGCAACGGTTTCCGACAATGCGGGGTCCACTTCGGACAATATGCGACGCGCACCCAGTGCGGCCAGCTCCGCGCCCCGCCGCGACCGGATGAACGCCAGCGACCGCGCGCCTTCGACGACCAGGTCGGCCAGGATCCGCGACGTCTCCGCGCCCGCCGACCGCCGGACCGGCGCGCCGTTCTCCCCGGTCAGCTCCTCCAACAGCGGCGGCTCCCACAACACGACCGTCCGAGCGCCGCGCGGCGACGCGTCCTCCGTCACCGCCTCACACGAGACGCCGGTGAGCCGCGAAGCGAACGAAGCAGGCGAGGCCGTCGTCGCCGATGCGAGCACGAACACCGGCGAAGCGCCGTAATGCTCGGCGACGCGCCGAAGCCGGCGAAGCAGCAACGCGACGTGCGAGCCGAAGACGCCGCGGTAGCTGTGGCACTCGTCCACGACCACGCAGCTGAGCCGCCGGAAGAACTGAGCCCACCGCCCGTGCTGGGAAAGGATCCCGCGGTGCAGCATGTCCGGGTTGGTGAACACCCAGTTGGCGTGCGCGCGCACCCAGTCGCGCTCCACCATCGGCGTGTCCCCGTCGAACGACGCCGCCCGGACGCCGGGGACGTCCAAAGAGGACACGGACCGCAGCTGGTCCGCCCCCAGCGCCTTGGTCGGCGACAGGTACAGCGCGTTCGCCTTCTCGCCCGCGGCCAGCCGCGACAGCACCGGCAGCTGGTAGGCCAGCGACTTGCCCGACGCCGTGCCGGTCGAAATCACGACGTGACGACCTTCGTACGCGTGCGAAGCCGCCTCGGCCTGGTGTGCCCAGGGGGCCGAGACGCCGCAGTCACGCAGCGCAGTCACGACGGCGGAATCGGCCCACGACGGCCACTCTGCGTAGCGCGCGTTCCGGCCCGGCAGGTCCGCCACGTGCGTGACCGGGTTCTCGCGCGACGGGATACCGGCGGTCACCCGCCCCAGCAGCCGTCGCCCACGTGAGTCGTCCACCAGCCGAGCTTGGCACAGGGGTCCGACAGTTCTCGCATCCCCAACTGCGCCAACGGATCGGCCGAAGGGGATCGATCAAGTGAAGAGCCTCACAAGGTCACGGAATGTGCCGTCACCGGGACGGCGTGAAGACGCTGGTTGCGATACCAATACACTCCCGCAATCCACACTCTCTGTGGTGAGCGTCATGCGAGACGTGCATCGCCGCACGGCTAGCGTGTCGCTCGGTACAGGGTTCATTGCCAGCGTCGGCCGTGTCGAACTCCCGGCCTGCCGTCGACGCTGGCGCAAGGCGACGTCTCCTGGAGGACGAATGTCATCACGGCAGTTCCTCGCGGAGGGCGGGAACATCACGCTCTCCGGAGGTGGCTACACGATTGTCGGTGTAGTCGCCGTGGTCGCGCTTGCCGCACTCGTCATCGGCTACGTCTTGCTCAAGGAGGTGCTGGCCGCCGGCCAGGGCACCGCCAAGATGCAGGACATCGCCAAGGCGGTGCAGGAAGGCGCGGCCGCTTACCTCAAGCGGCAGCGGAACACCCTCGCCATTTTCGGCGTGATCGTGTTCCTCCTGCTCTTCGCACTTCCCGCCGACGACTGGAACGAGAAGATCGGCCGTTCGATCTTCTTCCTGGTCGGCGCGGCGTTCTCGTTCGCGATCGGTTACCTCGGCATGTGGCTGGCGACGCAGGCGAACCTGCGCGTGGCCGCCGCGTCGCGTGAGGAAGGCGGCCGCGAGATCGCCATGCGCGTGGCGTTCCGCACCGGTGGTGTGGTCGGCATGATCACCGTCGGCCTCGGCCTGTTCGGTGCCGCGGTCGTCGTGCTGGTCTACACCGGCCAGGCGCCCAAGGTGCTCGAGGGCTTCGGCTTCGGCGCCGCCCTGATCGCGATGTTCATGCGTGTCGGCGGCGGTATCTTCACCAAGGCCGCCGACGTCGGCGCGGACCTGGTCGGCAAGGTCGAGCAGGGCATCCCGGAGGACGACCCGCGCAACGCCGCGACCATCGCGGACAACGTGGGCGACAACGTCGGCGACTGCGCCGGCATGGCCGCGGACCTTTTCGAGTCCTACGCCGTCATGCTGGTCGCCGCCCTGATCCTGGGCAGCACCGCCTTCGGCGTGCACGGCCTGATCTTCCCGCTGATCGTTCCCGCCATCGGTGTCATCACCGCCGTCATCGGTGTCTACATCACGAAGGCGCGCGCGGGTGAGGGTGGTCTGGTCACGATCAACCGCTCCTTCTACATCTCCGCGGTCATTTCCGCGGTCCTGTCGGCCATCGCGGCGTTCGTGTACCTGCCGAGCAGCTTCTCCGACTTCGGCGCGGGCTTCGAGAACTCGGGCAACCCGGCGGTCATCGCGACCATCGCGGTGATCATCGGCATCGTGCTCGCCGCGATCATCCTGAAGCTGACCGGCTACTACACCGGCACCGAGTACAAGCCGGTCAAGGACGTCGCGCAGACGTCGGAGACCGGTGGCGCGACCGTCATCCTCTCGGGCATCTCGGTCGGTTTCGAGTCGGCCGTGTACACCGCTCTGGTGATCGGCGCGGCCGTGTTCGGCGCGTACCTGCTGGGCGGCGGCGTCGCGCTGTTCGCCGTGGCGCTGGCCGGTACCGGCCTGCTGACCACCGTCGGCGTCATCGTCGCGATGGACACCTTCGGCCCGGTTTCGGACAACGCGCAGGGCATCGCCGAGATGTCGGGCGACGTCGACGAGAAGGCCGCGCAGATCCTCACGGAGCTGGACGCGGTGGGCAACACCACCAAGGCCATCACCAAGGGCATCGCGATCGCGACGGCCGTCCTCGCGGCGACCGCGCTCTTCGGCTCCTACTCGGACGCGATCACGAAGACGCTGTCGGGCATGGGCAACGGCGTGGTCACCGGCCTCGACGCGACCAAGTCGTTCGTCAACTCGATCGTCAGCCCGAACACGCTCGTCGGCGTGATCATCGGTGCGGCCGTGGTGTTCATGTTCTCGGGTCTCGCCGTCAACGCGGTTTCCCGCGCGGCCGGCGCGGTGGTCTACGAAGTCCGGCGTCAGTTCCGCGACATCCCGGGGATCATGGAGGGCACCACCCGCCCCGAGTACGGCAAGGTCGTCGACATCGTCACGCGCGACTCGCTGCGCGAGCTGACGACGCCGGGTCTGCTGGCGGTCTTCGCCCCGATCGCGGTCGGCTTCGGCCTGGGCACCGGCGCGCTCGCCGGCTACCTGGCCGGCGCGATCGCCTGCGGCACCCTGATGGCGATCTTCCTCGCCAACTCCGGTGGCGCGTGGGACAACGCGAAGAAGCTGGTCGAGGACGGCAACCACGGCGGCAAGGGCTCGTCCGCGCACGAGGCCACCATCATCGGTGACACCGTGGGTGACCCGTTCAAGGACACCGCCGGCCCGGCGATCAACCCGCTGATCAAGGTCATGAACCTGGTCTCGGTGCTGATCGCGCCCGCCGTCGTGCAGTTCTCGATCGGTCCCGACGAGAACGCCGCCGTGCGCATCATCATCTCGCTCGTCGCGGTCGCCATCATCGTGGCGGCGATCGTGGTGTCGAAGCGCCGGGGGACGGTCCTGTCGGACACCCCGACGGAGATCAAGGCCTGACGCACACGGTCCCCGGGCCCGGCACGCAGCGTTGCGTGCCGGGCCCGGGGCGTGTCCGGTCATCCCACACTGGCTCGGCGACTTGCGAAGCAGCACCGAGCCAGTACCGTCGGCCCTTCCGAGACGTTGTCGAGCAGGAGGTCTTGTGCGGCCGCGGTCAACCGTCTTCGCCGCCCTAACCATGGCTCTCACCATCGGCCTCGCCGGCTGCGGGCAAGTCGCCACGCAGGCGACGGCGCGGGACCAGGGGTTGTCGGTGACGACCGTGGTGCCGCAGGCCGATCCGGCGGCGAGATGGGCGGACGGTTACTGCGGTGCGGTGACGCATTTGGTTCGCGCGCTTGCTGATCTGCCGTCCGTCGATCCCAGCACGCCGCAGCAGGCGTCCAGGACGTCCAGTGACCTGCTTTCCTCGGTGGTCGGCGGGCTCGACCAGAGCCTCGCCGGACTGAACGCGCTCGGCGCGCCGCCGGTGCCGTCCGGGGACGGCGGCCGCGAGAACGTCATCGGCCAGTTCTCCGAGATCCGCGCGCAGGCCGAGAGCGCCCGTCAACGCATCGACGCCGTCCGCGGCGACGCGGTAGCGACCAAAGAGGCCCTCGGCGAGGCCAAGGCCACGCTCGACCGCATTGACGCGCTCGACTACCTCAAGGGCCTCAGGGGCGTGCCGGCGCTGGCCGCGGCGGAGCAGCGCGCTCCGGCGTGCCGCCGGCTCGATCAATCTCCCAGGTGAAGATCTCGCGCCGAATCGAACTTGTGTTCTAGTATGGCGCGGTGGATCGGACGATCTCGCTCTTCTCCGCCGAGGCCAGCGGGCCGGGTCTGGGTGACCTGGCCGGGCTGTTGTGCTGCCACGGCCAGATCACCGGCTTCGGGCGCACGGCCGCCCGGCTGTCGGTGGTCGTCGAAGAACCGTGGCGGGCACACATCCTGGCGCGCGAGTTCCGCTGCCGCGGCGCGGACGCGCAGGTCTCGAAGGCCGACTGCGGCAATCCGCAGGTCCGGACGTCGTTCCGGGTCGATCTGCTCCCGCTGGCGCTGAGATGGCTGCGTGCGGGCTGTGCGGGCCCGGTCGAGGACGACTCCGGCAAGGCGGTGCCGGACGGCTTCCGGCTGAGCGGGGCGATGCTGCGGATGTGGGCGCTGGCCGGCGGTCGTCCGGGCACGCAGGGCTACCTGCTGGGCGTCGACCCGCTCGCACCCGGCATGCACGAGCGGCTGGTCGAGGCGCTGACGCCGTTGGGCGTCGCGGCGAAGCTGACCGGCCCGAAGGTCGAAGTCCCAGCCGTCAAGGTCACCGGGAAACGCCGGTTGGAGGCGCTGCTGGAGCTCATCGGGGAACCGCCGCCGGGTGCCGAAGCGGTGTGGCCCGGCGCGGCGCCGCGGCCGGTCCCGCACCCGGAGGCCGTGACGAGCACGGCCTGACCGGGCGCGGGCGGCGTTTCAGGGCCGGGGCAGGGTGCAGCCGGCCTGCGTGAGGGCGATTTCGCTGGCCGCGGTGAGGCACGCGGGAATGCCGTAGGTTTCCTGGCCGTAGTTCGTCTTGTAGTGGACGGTGACGTTCCCGGCCTGGTCGACCTCGCACGGGTTGTTCTCCGTGCACCGCTGGCCGTCCTCGTTGCCGGTGTTGTTCACGCCGACGACCTTGCCGCCGGAGACGATCGGCGAGCCCGAGGTGCCGCCGATGGTCTGGCAGGCGGACGTGTAGCGGATCGAGTCCTTCCAGGTCCAGCTGCCCTCCTTCAGCCGGTAGACGAAGCCGTCGACGTTGCAGGAGTAGATCCGCTTCCAGTACCCCGAGACGACGTCGATCGCGGCACCGGCGGACGGGTGGGCGTTCGACAGCTCCAGCGGCGAGATCCCGTAGCTCGACTTGATCTGCGCGTAGGTGGTGGTGAGCTGGTAGAGCGAAACGTCGGTGTCGGTCATCGTCCCGTAGACGATCTTCTTGGCCCGCAGCGTGCCCGCGTTGCCGCCGCTCGCGTTGAGCAGCGTGAACGTCCGGCTGGACGTCCGGTTCGTGATGACCTGACCGGGGCCGGGGAAGCCGGTCTCCAGGCAGTGCCCGTTGGACAGGACGAGCGCGGGTGCGGAGTCGGGGGTCGCGGCGGGCTTGACCACCGAACCCGAGCAGTTGGACAGGGCTACCGTGCCGGCGAAGTTCGCCGCGGCCGCGCTCGCCGGAGTGGTCCCCAGTAATACTGTGGCGGTCGCGGCGGTGAGCAGGGCGCCGAGGAGGCGTCGGGTCATGGCGGATCCTTTCGGCTGAGCGGGGAAACCAGTGAAGCGGTCACGTCCCCGCGCCCACCACCGTCGAACGGAGGGTATCCAGGCGGTCACGCGCTAGGCTGCGCGGGACGTGGCCGAAATCACGTGACAGGTACGTTGGGGAAACATCGTCGAGGTCAGCGGCGATGCGCTGGACACAGGACCGGCGGCGTGTTGGGTCACCTCCGCGCCGTCCGGGTCACGACAGCGTGCACACTGACAGGTCGAGACACGGGCCCGGACCCTCACGGGGGCGGGGCGTGGTGCAGTTCCGCGGCGGCGGGACGAGATGAGCGGAGAGCAGGACAGCGTGGCAGGAGCACGGACCAAGAAGACCGGAGCCTCGGCGGACAACGGCGCCGGGCACCGGCGGCTGGTGATCGTCGAGTCCCCGACGAAGGCCCGCAAGATCGCCCCCTACCTGGGCGGCGGTTACGTCGTCGAGTCCTCCGTCGGGCACATCCGCGACCTGCCGCGTGGTGCCGCCGACGTGCCCGCCCAGTACAAGGGCGAGTCCTGGGCGCGTCTCGGGGTCGACGTCGACAACGGCTTCAAGGCCCTGTACGTGGTGACCCCGGACAAGAAGTCCAAGGTCACCGAGCTCAAGAGCCTGCTCAAGGACGTCGACGAGCTCTACCTCGCGACGGACCCCGACCGCGAGGGCGAAGCCATCGCGTGGCACCTGCTCGAGACGCTGAAGCCGAAGGTCCCGGTCCGCCGGATGGTCTTCCACGAGGTCACCGAGCAGGCCATCCGCGCGGCCGCCGACTCGACCCGTGAGCTGGACGCCGACCTCGTCGACGCGCAGGAGACCCGCCGCATCCTCGACCGCCTCTACGGCTACGAGGTCTCGCCGGTGCTGTGGAAGAAGGTCATGCCGAAGCTCTCGGCGGGCCGCGTGCAGTCGGTGGCGACCCGGATCGTGGTCGAGCGCGAGCGCGAGCGGATGCGCTTCACGTCGGCGTCGTACTGGGACATCTCCGCGACCATGGACGCGGGCGAAGAGGCTTCGCCGCGAAGCTTCCCGGCGCGGCTCGTCGCCGTCGACGGCGCGCGCCTGGCCACCGGCCGCGACTTCGGCTCGGACGGGCAGCTCAAGTCCTCGAACAACGAGATCCGCGTGCTGGCCGAGGCCGACGCGCGGCGCCTGGCCGACGCGCTGAAGCAGCGGGACTTCAAGGTCTCGAGCGTCGAAGAGAAGCCGTACACGCGGAAGCCGTACGCGCCGTTCATGACGTCGACGCTGCAGCAGGAGGCGGGCCGCAAGATGCGGTTCACCTCGGAGCGCACGATGCGGATCGCGCAGAAGCTGTACGAGAACGGCTACATCACCTATATGCGTACCGACTCCACGACGCTGTCGGAGTCGGCGATCTCGGCCGCGCGCAGCCAGGCCACGCAGCTGTACGGCAAGGAGTACGTCTCGCCGTCGCCGCGGCAGTACACGCGCAAGGTCAAGAACGCGCAGGAGGCGCACGAGGCGATCCGGCCGTCGGGCGAGGTCTTCCGCACGCCGGGGCAGGTCGCGAGCGAGCTGGACACCGACGAGTACCGCCTCTACGAGATGATCTGGCAGCGCACGATCGCGTCGCAGATGGCGGACGCCAAGGGCACCACGATGTCCGTCCGCATCGTCGGCAACGCGACTTCGGGCGAAGAGTGCACTTTCGCGGCTTCGGGCCGCACGATCACCTTCGCGGGCTTCCTCAAGGCGTACGTCGAGGCGGTCGACACCGAGACCGGTGGCGAGGCCGACGACAAGCAGAGCCGCCTGCCGGTGCTCGAGAAGGACCAGGCCCTCACCGCGACCGAGCTGAGCCCGGACGGGCACACGACGTCGCCGCCGGCCCGGTACTCGGAGCCGAGCCTGGTCAGCAAGCTGGAAGAGCTGGGCATCGGCCGCCCGTCGACGTACGCGTCGATCATCAAGACCATCCAGGACCGCGGCTACGTCTGGAAGAAGGGCTCCGCGCTCGTCCCGTCGTGGGTCGCGTTCGCCGTGATCGGCTTGCTGGAGCGGCACTTCGAGCGGCTGGTCGACTACGACTTCACCGCCGGCATGGAGGACGAGCTCGACCGCATCGCGTCCGGCAACGAGCAGCGCGCGCAGTGGCTGTCGAAGTTCTACTTCGGCGGTGACATGGGCGTCGACGGCTCGATCGGCCGGCTGGGCGGCCTGAAGAAGCTGGTCGAAGGCAGTGTCGAGGACATCGACGCGCGGGAGATCAACTCGATCCCGCTGTTCAGCGACGCCGACGGGCACACCGTCGTCGTCCGGGTCGGGCGCTACGGGCCGTACCTGGAGCGCGAGGTCGACGGGAACTCGCAGCGCGCCAACCTGCCCGAGGACCTGCCGCCGGACGAGCTCACGCAGGAGATCGCGGAGAAGCTGTTCGCGACCCCGCAGGAGGGCCGCACGCTGGGCGCCGACCCGGTGAGCGGGCACGACATCGTGGCGAAGGAAGGCCGCTTCGGGCCGTACGTGACCGAGGTGCTGCCGGAGATCGAGATCCCCGAGGACGCCACGCCGGCGCAGAAGAAGGCCGCCAAGGCGAAGGCGCCGAAGCCGCGTACGGGTTCGCTGTTCAAGTCGATGGACATCGAGACCATCACGCTCGAAGACGCGCTGAAGCTGCTTTCGCTGCCGCGCGTGGTCGGCAAGGACCCGGAGTCCGGTGACGAGATCACGGCGCAGAACGGGCGCTACGGGCCGTACCTGAAGAAGGGCACGGACTCGCGTTCGCTCTCGACCGAGGACCAGTTGTTCTCGATCACGGTCGAAGAGGCGTTGAAGATCTACGCCGAGCCGAAGCAGCGTGGGCGGTCCGCTACGGCGAAGCCGCCGCTCAAGGAGCTCGGCGAGGACCCGGTGTCGAAGAAGCCGATGGTCGTCAAGGAAGGCCGGTTCGGCCCGTACGTGACCGACGGCGAGTACAACGCGACGCTGCGGAAGGGCGACGAAATCGAGTCGCTGACCGCCGAACGGGCGTCCGAGCTGCTGGCCGAGAAGCGGGCGAAGGGCCCGGCGCCGAAGCGGAAGGCGCCGGCGCGGAAGCCGGCTTCGACGACGGCGAAGACGGTGAAGGCGGGCACGAGCAAGACCGCCAAGACCGCGGCCGCGAAGTCCGCTACGACGAAGCGGAGCTCGACCGCGACGAAGGCCAAGTAAGACCGCTGGTTCCGCTCGTGAAGGCCCCTGGTGCGCCGGGGGCCTTCACGGCGTCCGGCCACACTTTCGGGTGACACCTCGAACGGATGTTCGGGAAATTGTCGGTGGTCCCGGGTTTCCTGAAGACGTGACCACAACACCACGCACCGTGCACACGGTGACCACCAAGATCCTCAAGCCGGTCCGGGCGGCGGCCGCCGGCAGTTCCACCGCCATGGACCTGATCGAATCGCTCCCCGGTTTCGTGGGCAGTGGCGGCGTCTGCGGCGTGGCCGTCGCGGTGTACGACGAGCCGTGGACGTCGGCGTTCTTCGACGACCGGAAGCGGTTCGGCGTCGCCGGGGACGGCCTGAGCCTGGCCGGGCCTTCGCCGGGTCCGGTCGCGGAGTTCCTCGCGCTGGCGTTGACCCGCCTGCCATCCCACCCGCCGGCGCCGGGCAGCGGGCTGTACCTGGACGCTGACGAGCGCGGAGTGCTCGAGCCCGAGCAGGACTGCCTGATCTTCGACCTGATGGACGACCTGCGCCGGAAGCGGCTCGGTACGGTCCAGCTCGACATCACCCGGGACGGCGCCCGGTGGCCGTGGGAGATGCTGGCGTTCGTCGACGACGACCGCGGCCGGCACCTGGCGGCGCTGGGCAGACGCCGGGGCGGTCACCGCCGGTTCTGGTGGCTGCCCGGCAGTGTCGAGAAGCTCGCGGAGTTCGTCGAAGGGCGGGTGCCGGGGTGTCAATCCGACCAGAAGTAGGCCGACCCGAGCGGTCCGCAACCGTTGCTGCACAGCTGGATGGCCGTGACTGTGGTCGGATTGACGCCCAGCGGCACAGCATGCTTGAGGCGCTCGCCGACCGCTCACCGAACGATCTCACCCAGTCGAACACATGTGCGAGAAATTGTCGGTGCCAGGGTGTTCAATCTAGGGGTGAACACTTCAGTCGCCGTCTTCGACGTCATCGACGAGGTCATCGCCCCGCTGTCGGCCGAGGTGCCGGAGCGGCCCTCGGTGATGGAGTTCTACGACCCCCAGTTCGAGATCCCGCCGGTGCTGGCGGACACCGAACCGCTGCCGGGCCGTCGCTCCTCGCCCGCGCGAAGCCTCGCCGACGAGGTCGAGCAGTACACCCGGTTCGTCGCCGGGATGGCCGCGATCGGCCTCGCCCCGGGTGGCGAGGTCACGCCCGAGGCGGTCGGGCTGTACCGGGCGCTGCGGGGCGGCTTCATCCGTGGCGTCGTCACCGGCGTCTTCCCGGCTCGGCGGGAGCCGTGGGAGGTGCGGTTCTTCGGCGACGAGGACTACACCACGGTGCTGCACAAGCTGGGCAACCGCGCGCGGCTGCGGTCCGGCTTCCTGAGCGAGCTGCCGGGCTGGGTGTTCGACGGCCTGCCCGACCGGCCGCCCGGGCCGGGCCAGCACCTGCGCATCGAGACCGACGCGGGCGGGCTGATCCCGCGCCGGTGCGAGCGGGCCGTCGAGCTGATCCGCGAGTGCGCGGCCCGGCCGCGGCTGGGCACGGTGCTGGTCGACCTCGCGGTGCGCGACGCGATCCTGGCCGAGTACCCGCACGGCGCGTTCGGGCTGGTGGACAACGACCTGGGCCGGTACCAGTTCAGTGCCGCGGTCGGCCGGACGGGGCGCTGGACGGTCACGTGGGGTCCGGCGTCGCGGAGCACGGCCGAGCAGTGGATCGTCGAGGCGGTGCAGAGCCATGCGTGAGCACGCGGCGGTGCGGTCGACGGCCGGGGAGGGGGTGGACCGGGTGGTCGCGGCGGCCTCACGGGACCTGACGGTCCGCGAGGCCATCCTCGCGGCGGCCGAGCTGAACAGCGGCGTACCGGGCCGGCGGGCGGCAGCGGGCGAGACTGGTCCGGCAGGCGAGGCGGGCGAGAGGCGGCGGCATGGTTGAACGAACAGCGGCCCGGGAGCTGCTTGAACTGGCCGCCGGTCCGGTGCTGGCCGCGATGCCGGACCGCGAGCCGGTCGACCGGCTCTACAACCCGGAAGTCAGCGACCACGAGATCCTGGTGCACGGACCGGTCTCCGACGACCCGGCCGACCTGGTCGAGGAGGTCGAGCGGCACACGGCGTGGGCCGCCTGGATCGACGGCACGCCGTTCGGCGTGGACGGCGAGCTCAACGAGGTCGGCTTCGAGGTGGTCTCGCTGATGCTGCGCGGCTCGGTCCGGGCGGCGCTGTGCGGCGTGTTCGACGGGGGCCCGGAGACGGCCGACATCCGCTGCTACGCGGACGGCGAACGGGCCTTCATGATGGGCTCGCTGCCCGGCCGCACGGCGATCCACCTCGCCGACTTCGAGGAGCTGCCGGAGATGCTGGTGGCGGAGCTGCCGGAGGCGCCGTTCGGCGCTTCGCCGCGCGCGATCTGGCTGTCGGTCGACGACGACGGCCTGGTCCACGACGGCCAGGACGACGACGTGGGCGCGATGCGCGAGCTGCTGGGCCGCCCGCGCTCCGGCACGGCGGTGCTGGACATGCTGGCGTTCGGCGGCCTGTGCGCGGAGTTCCCCGACCACGGGTTCGTCCTGGTGGACACGGACCTGGGCCGGTTCGCACTGGCGGCCCTCGACCGCGGCGACGGCTACCGCCAGCTGGTCATGAGCCCCTTCAGCCGCGGCATGCTCCGCGACTGGTGCCGGAAGATGATCGACCTGGGACAGGAGGAGGTGCCCTGAGAGAGGAGCGCGACGGAGCCGGCCCGACGGTGCTCCCGGCGGCATCAGGACGGCGCGGCCCCGGCGGGCTGCGGACGGTGCCCGGCGTCAGGACCGCGCGGCCGAGCAGGCGGTGCCCAGCGCCGGGGCGCGCCCTGCCGGTTGGCCAGGACCGCCGAAGCGCCCTGTGCGGTCAGTGACCGCCATCGCCGGGCCTGTGCTCCAACCGGCCCCCGGCGACCGCCCGACCGGAGCACCCCGCCTCCCCGCCGGCTCCAGGAAAACCCATGCCCGCTCCGAGCCGAACCCGGCAAACTGGTCACCACGGGTCAGCCGCTGGCCGGCCCCGTCCAACCGCCCCTGTGACCCGACTCACTACGAACCGTCACCATTGGCGGTCGACCGGACCACCGGCGGACTGGACACTGCAGGGGGTTCGGGCACGGGCTTGCGCTGCGTGACCGACCCTCCATTACAGACAGAGCCATTGGGCGGATGCGTTATCCGCCATCGTCGCTACCCTGGAAAGGCGAGGACATTCAGTAGTGAGGTGGTCACCATGAGCGCGAACGGTGAGGCTCCCTTCTTCAATGCCCCCGAGCTCACTCAGCGCGACGGCACGTTGTCCGAAGCCCCCGGTGAAATGTTCGCCGACCCCGTTTCGGGACTGGTCACGGCGGCACCCGAGCCACGCACCGCGGTCGCCGATGGCCATGAGCCCGCTGCCTTCCCGGTAGCCGGGCCCGTGCCGCACGACGAGGAAGCCGTGCGGCGGATGGTCGAGGAAACCCTCCGGGAAGAGAACGGCGGAACCCCGACGGCGATCCCGCCGGCCGGCACCACGAGCAGCGTCGGCGAAGAGGTCTCGCCGCCGATGGGGCTCCTGCCGCGCCAGCGGACCCGGCGGCGCACGTGGCCGACGAGGCCGCCGTTGCTGCAGCGGCCCGTGCGGCAGAGGGCACCCGTCGACGACGACTTCGACGAAGACCTCGAGGTGGTGCCCGTCAAGCGGCGGCGCCTGCCGTCGATGTCGATGCCGGCGCTCAACCGGCCGTCGTCGAGTGCGGCGGGGGTCATGCTCGCCGTGGCGTTGCTGATCGTGTTCGGGATCGTCGCCATCGAGCTGGTGTCCAGCCTGGTCAGCAGCGTGACCGGACTGTTCGACTAGCGTTCGCTCCCTGTTCCCCACCCCACCGGCACCTCGGGGTCGTCCGCGAGGCAAGGTCCGATCGGGCTACCCTGGCTTCACGGTCGGGCGACCTCGTGAGGGCGTCCGGCACCGCGGTGACTAGTGGGGTGGGCGTATCAGCGAGGGCTTGCGATCAGTACCCGGGGCCGGCCCGGGTAGATCGTCGGGCGCCGAGGCGTCCACGATCAACCGGGTCCGGCGGGTACTGGCGATCAGACCTTTCCGGCGCCTCTGGGGCGTCACGTACCTGTGCAGCGTGGCCGACTGGCTGAACATCCTCGCCCTCACCGGCCTGGCCACGAAGCTGACGAACAACTACTTCGCGCAGAACTTCGCCTTCGTCGGCGTCGTGCTGACCGGCCTGGCTCCGGGGCTGCTGTTCGCCCCGGTCGGCGGGCTGCTCGCGGACCGGTTCGATCGCCGCAAGGTCATGGTGGTCGCCGACCTGCTGCGCTGCGGGTTCCTGCTGTCCATTGCCTTCGTCAGCGCGCCGTGGTGGTTGCTGGTCGGCAACTTCCTCGTCGGCAGCGCGGCGAGCATGTGGATCCCCTCGAAAGAGGCGGCGGTCCCCAACCTGCTCCGCCGCCCGGACCAGGTCGAGACGGCCAACCAGCTCGGCATGGTGATGACCTACGGCCTCGCCGTCATCACCGCGGCCGGCGCGAACGCGATCATCACCGGCGTCAACACGACCTTCCACCTCTTCCCCGGGGAGAGCGCGAGCCTGAGCATCGCGAAGCTGGTCGTCATCATCACCGGTCTGCTCTACCTGGCCAGCGCGATCCTCATCGCCACCCGGATCCCCGAGCTTTCGCTGCGCAACGTCCACGCGTTGCCGGAGCAGAAGGTCAAGCCGGCCGACGAGGAGAAGCCCGGCATCGGCACGATGATCGCCGACGGCTTCCGGTTCATCCGCAGCACGCCGCTCGTACGCGGCCTGCTGGTCGGCGCGTTCGGCGCGTTCGCCGCCGGCGGGGCCGTCATCGGCTCGGCCAAGCCGTACTCCTCGAGCCTGCTGGCCGGTGACTCGGCGTTCAGCCTGCTGGTGCTGGCCGTCTTCCTCGGCCTTGCCTCCGGCATGGTCTTCGCGCCGAAGCTTTCCCGGCGGCTCCCGCACGACCGGCTGTTCGGCGTCTCCATCATCGCGGCCGGGCTCTCGCTCGCGCTGGTGGCGTTGTCGCCACACCTGTCGATCTCGCTCATCACCGTCGTCCTGGTCGGCTTCTGGGCCGGGACGGCGTTCCTCACCGGGGTCACGATCATCGGCTCGCGGGTCGAGGACGCCATCCGCGGCCGGATCAACGCGATCTACCAGCTGATGATGAAGCTGGTGCTGTTCGGCACCACCGTCACCGTGCCGCTGATCGTCGGCGTGGTGGCGCCGCACATCATCAACGTCTGGGGCAGCCCGGTCACGATCGACGGCACCCGGCCGATCATGCTCGTCGGCGCGGTGATCGCGCTGATCGCCGGGATCTTCGCCTACCGGCAGATGGACGACAAGCGCACCGAACCGATCCTCTCCGACCTGCGCAACGCGCTGCGCCGCACACCCCGGCGCGTCAACGGCTTCCTCATCGCCGTCGAAGGCACCACCGCGATCAACACCGCGATCCAGGCCGTCAACCTCGCCGACTGGATGCGCGGCGGCACCCGGCCCGTCGTGGTCGCCGCCGACCCGGCGCTCGACGACAAGCGGCTCACCGCGCTCGTCTCCGGCGCTTCGCTGACCGGGGCGCGGGCCCAGGCGCTGGCCGCCGCCGCGGTGCGGGCCGACATCGTCGAGCGCCACGTGCAGCCGGCGCTCGACGCCGGTTCCGTCGTGGTGATGGAGCGGTTCGTCGACTCGCCGCTGGCACACCTGTCGGCCGTCGCCGGGCTGGACAGCGACGAGCTCGAAGGCCTCGCCGACTGGGCGACCGGGCGGTTGCGGCCGGACCTGACCGTCCTGCTGGACTCCGCGCCGCCCGGCGCGCCGCGCGACCGGTCGGCCACGATGAACGACCAGTGGCGCGTCCAGCACCTCCTTACGGAGATGGCCGCGGCCGACCCGGAACGATACGTCGTGATCGACGCCGACGGCACCGACACCGAGGTCGCCGCGCGCATCCGCACCGCGCTGCGGGCGGTGTTCATCGGCCGCCTGTCCGCGCTGGCCCCGGCGGCCGACGCGCCGACCAACGGGAACCCCGCGACCACCGAGGGCCCGGCGACCGATCGGCCGTCGATCCTCCCGCTGGACCTCGACGACCCGCTGCCCGTCGAGGCCCCGGAAGGGCCTCGCGTGGAGGCGAAGTGACGACGACCGAACGCATCGGCGTCTGGAACCAGCTGGTGGGCCAGGAGCCCGCGGTCGAAACGCTGTCCTCGGCCGCGTCGGCCGCCGCGAAGATCGTGGCCGGCGAGCCCGCGCCGCCCGGCGCGATGACGCACGCGTGGCTGCTCACCGGCCCGCCCGGGTCCGGCCGGTCGGTGGCCGCGCGGACGTTCGCCGCCGCCCTGCAGTGCAGCACCGGCACCGGCTGCGACGCCTGCCCGGGCTGCCACACGACCATGGCGGGCACCCACGCCGACGTACGGCTCGTGGTGCCGGAAGGCCTGTCCATCTCGGTCGCCGAGATGCGCGCACTGGTGCAGGCGGCCGCGCGCCGCCCGACCACGGGCAAGTGGCAGGTCGTGATCATCGAAGACGCCGACAGGCTCACCGAAGGCGCGTCGAACGCGCTGCTGAAGGCCGTCGAAGAACCGCCGGAGCGCACGGTGTTCCTGCTCTGCGCGCCGTCGGACCACCCCGACGACGTCTCGGTGACGATCCGTTCGCGCTGCCGCCTGGTGACGCTGCGGACGCCGCCGCCCGAGGCGATCGCGGACGTCCTGGTGCGCCGCGACCACGTCGATCCCGAGCGCGCGCAGTGGGCCGCCGCCGTCTGCGGTGGCCACGTCGGCCGCGCGCGCCGGCTCGCCACCGACGAGGCCGCGCGGCAGCGGCGAGCCACCGTGCTGCGGATCCCGACGGGCCTGCGCCGGCCCGGCGACGTCTTCACCTGCGCCGACCAGCTGATCAGCGCGGCGGAGGCCGACGCGGGCGAGGCGAGCAAGGGTCGCGACGAGGACGAGCGCAACGAACTGCGCACGGCGATGGGCGGCGACGGCATCGGCAAGGGCGTCGCCGGGGCCAAGCGGGCCGCCGAAGCGGCGGTCAAGCAGCTGGAGAAGAAGCAGAAGTCCCGCGCGACGCGCACCCAGCGCGACACGCTCGACCTGGCCCTGATCGACCTGGCCGGCTTCTACCGCGACGTCCTGGTGACGACGACCCGCTCCGGCGCGACGCTCAACCACCCCGACCACGCCGACCAGATCGCCGAAGCGGCTTCGGCGTGGACGCCGGAATCGACGCTTCGCCGTCTCGAAGCGGTGCTGGAATGCCGCGAGGCGATCGACCTAAACGTGAAGCCGCGCATCGCCGTCGAAGCGATGGTCACGACTCTTCGCCAAGGCTGAGGTCCGCCCGAAAGGACATTGTTCCGGGCACGCATTCCGGTGACCCTGGTTCCGTTGCGGTTTCCGCGCGGAAGGATCGGAAAATGCCCCACCGGAATGGCGACATCGAAGTCAGGGTCAACCAGCAGATTCTCTGGGTGGGCGATGAGGCGTACCCGCTGCGCAACATCGCGCGGGCGAGGGTGGTGCGGTTGACGGTCCGCCGCGGTGCCGCGTTCGGCCGGTTCTTGGGCTTCGCGCTGCTGTGGCTCGTCCTGGGCCTGGGAGCCACCGCCGCGTTGCGGGCCGCCAGAAGCGAAGGGGTGCGCCTGGACAAGAGCCTCGGTGAGGTCATCGCCATCGCGACGACGATCCTGATCGGGCTCAGCTTTCTCCGGCTCCTCTACCTCCTGCTGCGCCCGGCGCTTTTCGCGCTCGTCATCGAAACGGCGGGAAATCCGCACACCGCGTTGATAACCACCGACGAAGCCGTCGTCTCCCGAATCGTCCGGGAAATCATGGCGGCGATCAACAATCCGGCCGTGCGGTTCAGCTACACCGTCAACAAGGTCCACCACGGCGACAAGTACGGCGGCGACCACGTCTCGGTCAGCGGCTCCGGTATCGGCAAGATCGTCCACTGAAGGAGAGGACCGAGCGATGAGCGGCACCTACCACTACGGCGACAGCTATGGCGGCGACCGGGTCGAGGTCAGCGGGTCCGGTGTCGGCAAGATCGTGTACCAGGGACCGGCCGGCCGGCAGGCGGCGCTCCGGGAGCTGCTCGATGCCGTCCAGGCGCTGCGCACCCAGGTGTCCGGCTCGGATCGCCAGGTCATCGACGAGTCGCTGGCCACCCTCCAGGCGCCACAGCCGGAACCGGCTCGGCTGCGTCGCGCGCTCGGCGCCGTCTCCGGCGTCGCGACGATGGTCGGCCAGGTCGGCGTCCCGGTCGCCGAAGCCGTGCGCAAGGTCCTGACCGCCCTCGGCATGTGACGCACGAAGAAACCCGCCAGGAGCCGTGACTCCTGGCGGGTTCCTTCACTGCCCCCGGGGCGGCGTCGGGATCACTCGCGCGGACGCGGTGACGGCTTGAACGGCTTCTCCGCGACCGCGACCGCCGGCGGACGACGTCGCCCGCCCGGCATCGCGGCCACCATGACGACGCCGAGCAGCAGCATCGCGGTGCCCGTCCAGAACAGCGGCACCGTGTCGTACGCGCCGCTGGTGTAGGCGAGGTTCTTCACCGGCCCCTTCGGTGCCTGGCCGCCCGCGGGCGGCGTCGACGTGGTCCCGCAGACCACGCCGCCGGTCGGCGCGTAGGCCCGCGCGACCTGCTCGCCGAGCGACAGCTGGGCCAGCGACGACGGCAGGTTCTTCGCCTGGTCGTCCGGCAGCAGGCTCTTCAGCTTCGTCGTCGGCAGCAGCTGCAGGTCGAACAGCCGAGCCGACGCGCCCAGCTGGAAGCCCTTGAACGGCGTGGACATCTCCGCCGACTTCTGGTCCAGCCCGGCGATGCTCAGCCGCAGGACGCCGAGGTCCAGCACGGTGCCCGCGGTGTTGCCGACCTGTTGGACGCCCTTGGTGAGCGTCGAGACCAGCCCGCCGACCACCGGGATGTCGTCGAGCTGCCCGAACTGCTGGCTCAGCCCGGCCAGCGGCAGCCCGATCGGGATGTCCTTGGTCGGGTGCGCCGCGTCGAGCGTGTACAGCGTCTTCCCGGCCGCCTCGATGGTCAGCACCGGCGCGGAGTACTCCACTTTGGACGTCTTCGCGTCACCGGTGGAGGTCACCTTGAGCGTCGGCTGGCTGGCCACCTTGATGCTCAGCGCCAGCGGCGTGCCCTTGAGGATCTCGATGTCCGCGGCCTGCAGCGTCGACGTCGACTGCACGGCCTTGTTCTTCGAGCCGGGCACGTCGACGAGCTTCACCTGCGACCGCGACGACAGCGTGTTCGGCAGGCTCAGCAGCGAGCCGTTGCCGTTCGCCGCGGTCTGGCCGCCGCCCTGCAGCAGGCCACCGAGGCTCTGCAGGCCCTTGGTCAGGTCGAACCCGCTCGCGAGCGTGCTCGGGTCGAGCTTCGGCTTCAGCGCGTCCAGCCCGAGGTTCGGCATCGACGGGATGACGTTCAGCAGCGACAGGCTCGCCACCGACGTGCTGGCGTCGGCGATCGTGTCGACGCACGGCCCGAGCGTCGGGCTCCACCGCGCGTGCGCGCTCCCGTTGAGCAGCCCGACGTTCAGCAACGGGTTCGGCGGCGCGTTCAGCCCGCCACTGATCGGCTGCGGGTTGTCCGGCAACGCGGTCTGCACGACGCTGCCCGGCGTCTGCGGCGCGTTCCCGCCCACCGACAGCCCGAACGGCGAGGCCTGCGCGATCGCCTTCTCGTAGCTCAGGTAGGCATCGGAGTTCGCCGACGCGCTCGAGAGACCCATCCCGGCCTCGAGCGCCGACTGCTTCGGCAGGGTGTCCCCGAACCCGGGCAGGATCGTGGTCGTCGGCACGGCGTTCGGCAGCAACCGGATGATGCCGAGCGCGGTCCCGGCGTCCCCGACGGCCTGCCCCAGCGGCTGCGGCCCGATCGGCGCCGAAATGGGCGCCTGCCCCGGGTGCGCCGGCTGCGGGATCGGCGTCGTCGGATAAGCCGGATCGGCGTTCGCCGGCGCCGCGCTGAGCAGCAGCAACGCAGCGGCCGCCGGCAGGGCCACCGAACGGGGCAGTCTTCGCCGCATGTGCCAGAGCCTCCAGATAGGTCGACCGGGGGGTGAGACCGACGTCATAGGGCCCTAACGAGAGTCCCCCCGGAAAGTGACGGTGACAGCTTCCGCTACACTTGTCTCCGTCGCCAGCGCGAGCGGGCGACATGCCGCCTTAGCTCAGTCGGCCAGAGCGATTCACTCGTAATGAATAGGTCAGGGGTTCGATTCCCCTAGGCGGCTCCGCAGGTCAGGCCCCATCCGAGACACCTCGGATGGGGCCTGACTCGTCTGGTGGGTGACAAATCGAGTGACAAGAGCGCCTGGTCGGCGGGCGGAAAAAGTTCCCCAAGATCACCCCTCTGGGCCATAGGTCCAGACCCCTTCGGCGGAAGCGGATCTTGGGCCGCTGCTGCTTCACTCGATCTGCGGTCCGCTCGGGCCGTCTTCTGAAGGGGGAGATCAATGAAAGTTCTGTGTGCTTCCGGAATTGTTGCCGGGTTGGCCGTGGCCGGGGCGATGCTGAGCGCGCCGGTCGCTCAGGCTGCCGTTCCGCGCAGCTGTGATGGTGGGCAGCCCATTGCCACCGACACCATCACCGCGAAGAGCTCGACCTATGGCTCCATCATCGTCGAACTTCGGTACAGCCCCTCCTACGCGTGTGCCTGGGGGCGGATCCGAGGCGGCCGGGTCGGGGATGGCGTCTTCGTCAGCCGGCAGGTGAACGGGAACCCGAACGACGTCGAGTACGACATCGGCAGCGCCAACATCACCTCCGGCAGCGATGTGTACACCGCCTGGTTCGACGACGACGGGCAAAAGATGTCCGCCTGCGCCAAGAACGATTCGACGCAGACCGTCTACACCTGCACCGGCTGGTACTGAACCGGACGCGGGCGGGGCGGCCGCGCCGCCCCGCCCGCCTCGGGCCTACTTCGGGGGCGTCACCTTCAGCACGGTGGCCTTCGCGTCGCCTCGGGGGGTTCGGTAGGTGATCTCGTCGCCCGCCTTGCGGCCGACCAGGGCCAGGCCCAGGGGGCTGTCGGAGGTGATCGCGTCCGCGTCTTCGCCCGGGACCGTCACCACCTGGAACGTCTCTTCGTCGCCGTCCGGGAAGCGGAGGGCCACCGTTGTGCCGTCGGGGAGCTGCGCGTTGCCGTAGCCGCCGTGTTCCATCTTCGCGGCCAGATCCGCGATCTGGCGGTCGAGCCGGGCCGCCGACTCCGCGCGGTCGATCACGTCCGCCTGGTCCGCCGCGTCGCCCGTGCGCTCCTGCTCACCGGGCTGCGGCGCGAGAGCGGCCCGTTGCGCGCGCAGGCTCGCGATTTCCTTCTCCAGCTGGCTGCGCGCGGCCGAGCTGAGCCCCTTGTCCCCTGAGATCACCATGCGCGCATTGTCCGCTGTGCGGACCGGGGTGGCCAATCCGGTTTTTCACCCCGAGGCCACCCGCGGGACGTCTGCCCTAGGATTCGGGGCTGCCGTCCAGGAAGAAGGTAACGAGAATCACCGTGAGCGCAGTCCCCGGTCGCAGCGAGCGGCTCTCTCCCAACCAGCTGGCCAAGCAGGAACAGATCGTCGAAGCCGCGCGGGTCGTCCTCGCGCGCGACGGCCTCGCGGGGTGCACCGTGCGGGCCATCGCCGACGCCGGACCGCTCACCAAGAGCGCCATCCACTACTACTTCGCCGACATCGACGTCCTCATCGACCGCGCCATGGCCGCGCACATCACCGCCTTCGCCGCGGGGCTGCGCGAGGTCGCCGCGAAGCACGACGAGCCGCGCAAGCGCCTCTTCGCCGTCCTCGAGGAGTACCTGAGCGTTTTCGCCGCCAACCCGAACGCGGCCTTCCTCTGGTTCGAGTACTGGATCGCCGCCGGGCGCGCGCAGCACCCGCAGGCCATCGACGCCATGCTCACGTCGCTCACGGAGCTGCTGGCCGAGCTGCTCGCCCCGCTGGGCGTCGACGACCCGCGGGCGCGGGCCCGCGCGCTGCTGTCGTACCTGCTGGGCACGGTCGTCCAGCAGCGGGTGCGCCCGCGGCCGTTCGCCACGCTGCGGGCCGACATCGAGGCGCTCTGCTTCGCCAACTACGGCTAGCAACGCCCTATAGATCCGTAGACGTACGGATTGCGCCTTACGTCCGGCTCCGGCCAATCTCGAAGCACCCCCGAGAGCAGGAGACGTGATGCGCTCACGAACGTGCCTGGCGGCGGCCGCGGCCGCCCTCTTGATGCTCACGACCGGCGGTCCGGCCGGTGCCGCCCAGCCCACCGGACCTCAGGTGTACGAGGTGACCGGCACCGGCACCGCCCAGCTGCGCACCGAGGTCGCCCGGACCGG
The DNA here is from genome assembly GCA_049998055.1 of Amycolatopsis sp. cmx-4-37. Classification (GTDB taxonomy): domain Bacteria; phylum Actinomycetota; class Actinomycetes; order Mycobacteriales; family Pseudonocardiaceae; genus Amycolatopsis. The sequence goes on from JAEBEK010000004.1 coordinate 111,866, forward strand.
CGCCGACATCCTCGACGCCCAGGGCGCGACGACCACCGTCATCGCCAACCCGGGCGAAGCCGCGCAGCTGCGCGCGCTCGGCTTCGGCGTCAGGACGCTCGGTGCGGTCAGCCGCCCGCAGACCACCGCGACCGTCGAGGACTTCCCGGCCGGCTACACCGGCTACCACACCTACGCCGAGACCCAGACCGAGCTGCAGAAGGCCGTCGCGAACTACCCGTCGCTGACGAAGCTCGGCAGCGCCGGCACCTCCTACGAAGGCCGCGCGCTTTCGCTGATCAAGATCTCCGACAACGCCGCGACCGACGAGAACGAGCCCGAGGTGCTCTTCACCTGCAACCAGCACGCGCGCGAGCACCTCACCACCGAGATGTGCCTGCATATCGTGCAGCGGCTGACCAGCGGGTACGCCACCGACAGCGCGATCAAGCGGCTCGTCGACAGCACCGAGATCTGGGTCGTGCCGAGCGTCAACCCGGACGGCGCCGAGTACGACATCTCCGGCGGCACGTTCCACAGCTGGCGCAAGAACCGCCAAGGCCCCGGCACCGACACCAACCGCAACTGGGGCTACAAGTGGGGCTGCTGCGGCGGCTCGTCGGGCTCGACGTCCAGCGAGACCTACCGCGGCACGGCGGCGTTCTCCGCGCCCGAGGCCCGCGCCGTCTCGAACTGGGTGAACTCCCGCGTGGTCGGCGGCGTCCAGCAGATCAAGACGCACATCGACTTCCACACCTACTCCGAGCTGGTGCTCTGGCCGTTCGGCTACACCTACGACCGGACCGCGCCCGGGCTCACCGCCGCCGAGGCCACGAAGTTCGAGACGCTCGGCCGGCAGATGGCGGCGACCAACGGCTACACGCCGCAGCAGTCCAGCGACCTCTACATCACCGACGGCAGCGTCAACGACTGGATGTGGGCGACGCACAAGATCTGGAGCTTCACCTTCGAGATGTACCCGAAGGGCAGCAGCCCGGGCTTCTACCCGCGCGACACCCAGATCGTCCCGCAGACGACGCGCAACGACAAAGCCGTCGACATCCTGATCAACGCGGCGATCACCGGCTGACGCACTGGGCGCGGTCTAGGGTGCGGGCATGCCTCTGTTCTCGTTCGAAGGGCTCCGCCCGCAGGTCCACCCGGACGCCTGGATCGCGCCCACCGCCACGCTCATCGGCGACGTCGTCGTCGAGAAGGACGCCTCGGTCTGGTACGGCGCCGTGCTGCGCGCCGACTTCGGCAAGATCATCGTCCGCGAGGGCGCCAACATCCAGGACAACTCCGTCGTGCACGTCAACGTCGGCAAGGTGTGCGAGATCGGCAAGAACGCCACCGTCGGCCACCAGTGCCTGGTGCACGACTGCACGGTCGGCGAGCAGGCCCTGATCGGGAACGGTTCGACCATCCTGGACGACGCGAAGATCGGCGAGCGGACGCTGGTCGCGGCCGGCGCGACCGTGACGCCGGGGACCGAGGTGCCGTCCGAGGTGGTCGCGATGGGCAGCCCGGCCAAGAAGTTCGTGCCGCTGACCGACTCCGCGCGCCTGTGGGTCGAGCACAACGCGCCCGTTTACCAAGACCTGGCGAAGCGGCACAAGGCCGGCGTCGAGGCCCTGGATTGAGTTTGACTCTCCAGTAACTGGAGTCTCTAGCTTCGGGGCATGGCTCCGAAGAAACTCACCCACCAGGTCACCCTGGAACTGTCCGCGGGCAACGCCCCGGTCGTCGACCTCGGCAAGATGCTGGGGCAGACCGGGGTCAACCTCGTCGAGCTCAAGAAGGCCTACGACGCGGCGACGGCGGCCCAGCGCGGCGACATCGTGCCGGTGGTCGTCTCGGTGTTCGAAGACCGCTCGTTCGCGCTGCGGCTCAAGACGCCGCCGACGTCGTTCCTCATCAAGAAGGCGTTGGGGGACAAGGGTTCCGCGCGGCCCGGGCACGAGGTCGCGGGCAAGATCACGACGCGGCAGCTGCGCGAGATCGCCGAGCGGAAGCTGCCGGACCTGAACACTTCCGACGTCGAGCTGGCGATGCGCACGATCGCGGGCACCGCCCGGTCCATGGGCGTCGCGGTCGTGGACTGAAGTGCGGGAGCACGGACTAGGCTCTTACCCGCAGCAGCGACTGGCGCCATCGAGGTGGAGCACCACCGGGAAGCGACGACGAGGCCGGCACCGCGCGCCTGGGTGAAGGCCACTCCAGAGCCGGAGTACGCCATGACACACCAGCCGAAACTGAACGCACTCGCCGCCGCCGACCCCGCGATCGCCGGGCTCGTGGAGGACGAGGCGAAGCGCCAGCACGACAAGATCCGCCTGATCGCGTCGGAGAACTACGTCTCGCAGGCCGTGCTCGAAGCGACCGGGACCGTGCTCACCAACAAGTACTCCGAGGGGTACGCGGGCAAGCGCTACTACGAGGGCCAGCAGTTCATCGACCAGGTCGAGCAGCTGGCCATCGAGCGGGCGAAGGCCGTGTTCGGCGCCGACCACGCGAACGTCCAGCCGTACTCCGGGTCTCCGGCGAACCTGGCCGTGTACCTGGCCTTCGCGCAACCGGGCGACACCGTGCTCGGCATGGCGCTGCCGGACGGCGGCCACCTCACGCACGGCTGGAGCGTGTCGGCGACCGGCAAGTGGTTCACCCCCGTGCGCTACGGCGTCGCGAAGGAGACCGGCCGCGTCGACCTCGACCAGGTGCGCGACCTCGCGCGCCGGCACCGGCCGAAGCTGATCTTCGCCGGCGGCACGGCGATCCCGCGCACGATCGACTTCCCGGCGTTCGCCGAGATCGCGCGCGAGGTGGACGCGGTGCTCGTCGCCGACATCGCGCACATCGCCGGCCTGGTCGCGGGCGGCGCGCACCCGTCGCCCGTCGGGCACGCGCAGGTGATCACCACGACGACGCACAAGACCCTGCGCGGCCCGCGTGGCGCGATGATCCTTTCCGACGCCGACCACGCGAAGGCCGTCGACAAGGCGGTGTTCCCGGGTCTGCAGGGCGGCCCGCACAACCACACGACGGCCGCGATCGCCGTCGCGCTCGGGGAAGCGCAGCGCCCGGACTTCAGCGACTACGCGCACACGATCGTCGCGAACGCCCGCGCGCTGAGTGACGCGTTGCTCGCCTGCGGCTACGACCTGGTGTCCGGCGGCACCGACAACCACCTGCTGCTGATCGACCTGACGAACAAGGGCGTGGCGGGCAAGCCGGCCGCGCAGGCCCTCGACCGCGCGGGCATCGAGCTGAACTACAACACGGTCCCGTTCGACCCCCGCAAGCCGTTCGACCCGTCGGGCATCCGGCTCGGCACGTCCGCGATCACGACGCGTGGTCTGCGGCCGGAGCACCAGGTCCAGGTGGCGGCGTGGATCGACCGCACGATCACCGCCGCGGCCGCGGCCGACGAGTCCTCGCTGGACTCGATCGCCGCGGAGATCCGCGAGTTCCTGGCGCCGTTCCCGATCCCGGGTTACTCCGCCTGACCCATCCTCTGAAGGCCACCTTCAGGGCACTAGATGCCCTGAAGGTGGCTTCAGAGCATCTCGGGGTCGGGAGATCGGGCTCACAGAAAACTTGGTTGCATCATGCAAGCAAGCGAGGAATACTTGGCTGAAGCAAGTAGTTGACAGGTACAAGCAACTACCACGAAGGCTGAGGGAGACCACCATGAGCGACACCACCACGGCGGAAGGAGCAGCCGCTACGAACGGCAAACTGTCCCACCGCCAGATCCTGACCGTCCTGTCCGGGCTGATGCTCGGCATGTTCCTCGCCGCGCTCGACCAGACGATCGTGTCGTCGTCGATGCGCACCATCGCCGACGAGCTGCACGGCCTGTCCCTGCAGGCCTGGGCCACCACGGCGTACCTCATCACCGCGACGCTTTCGACGCCGCTGTACGGCAAGCTGTCCGACCTCTACGGCCGCAAGCCCATGTACCTGACGGCGATTTCGCTGTTCCTGGTCGGTTCGCTGGCCAGCGGCATGGCCACGTCGATGTACGAGCTCGCCGCGTTCCGCGCGTTCCAAGGCCTCGGCGCCGGTGGCCTGATGTCCCTGGCGCTGGCGATCATCACCGACATCACCGCGCCGCGTGAGCGCAGCAAGTACCAGGGCTACTTCATGGCGGTGTTCGGCATCTCGAGCGTCGCCGGCCCGGTCGTCGGCGGGTTCTTCGCCGGCATCGACACCTTCGCCGGCATCACCGGCTGGCGCTGGGTCTTCCTGGTCAACGTCCCGATCGCGCTCGCCGCGCTGGTCGTCGTCACCAAGGTGCTGAACCTCCCGCACACCCGCGTGGACCAGAAGGTCGACTACTGGGGCGCCGTCGCGCTGGCCACCGGCCTGGTGCCGCTGCTGATCGTCGCCGAGCAGGGCCGCGAGTGGGGCTGGGGTTCCGCCGCCTCGATCGCCATGTACGTCGTCGGCGGCCTGGGCGTGGCCGCGTTCGTCTGGATCGAACGCCGGATGGGCGACGCCGCCCTGCTGCCGCTCCGCCTGTTCAAGCGGCCCGTGTTCCGGATGGCGACACTGGTCACCGTCGTGCAGGGCGCGGGGATGTTCGGCGCGATGATGTCGCTGCCGCTGTACCTGCAGATCGTCAAGGGCGCGACGCCGACCCAGGCCGGCCTGCAGATGCTCCCGCTGACGCTCGGCATCATGATCGCCAGCCTGACCAGCGGCCGCCTGATCTCCAAGACCGGGCGCTACAAGATGTTCGCGGTGGCCGGGATCGGCCTGATGGCGGCGGCGCTGTTCGCGCTGGCGACGATCAGCGTCGACACCTCGCTGTCCTTCGTCATGGTGATCGCCTTCGTGATCGGCCTCGGCCTCGGCGCCTCGATGCAGACGCTGGTGCTGGCCGCGACCAACGACGTCCGCCCGCAGGACATCGGCGTCGCCACCTCGGCGGCGACGTTCTTCCGGCAGATCGGCGGCACGGCGGGCACCGCGGTGTTCCTGTCGATCCTGTTCGGCACGGTCGGCGACCGGATCGCGAACGCCCTCCGCTCGGCGATGACCACCCCGGCCTACGTGTCGGCGCTGGCCCAGCACCCGGAGTTCGGGAAGCAGCTGCAGAGCGGCCTGGACGTCAACGACACGTCGTTCCTGTCCTCGCTCGACCCGACGCTGGCCCGGCCGATCCTGCAGGGCTTCGCCGAGTCGATGAGCACGGTGTTCCTGGTCGGCGGGATCGTGCTGACCGTCGGGTTCGCCCTGGTGTGGTTCCTCAAGGAGAAGCCGCTCTCGGACAAGTCGGCGATGGAGCAGCGCGCCGACGCCGCGGCGGAGGCCGCCCCGGCGCTGGCCCTGGCGCACTGACGCGGCCGTAAACCACTGAAGGCCACCTTCAGGGCACTAGATGCCCTGAAGGTGGCCTTCAGAGGTATTGGACTCAGTGGGCGGCGTCGCCGTCGGCCTTCTCCTTGGCCAGGCGGTCGGTCTCGCGCTCGTACGACCGGGCGATCTCGGCCTCGGCCTCGGTGCGGCCGACCCAGGACGAGCCTTCGACGCTCTTGCCGGGCTCGAGGTCCTTGTAGACCTCGAAGAAGTGCCCGATCTCCAGCCGGTGGAACTCGTTCATGTGGTGGATGTCGCGCAGGTGCTCGAGGCGCGGGTCGTTCGACGGGACGGCGATGACCTTGTCGTCCGGGCCCTTTTCGTCGGTCATCCGGAACATGCCGATCGCGCGGCAGCGGATCAGGCAGCCCGGGAAGGTGGGCTCCTGGACGAGCACCATCACGTCCAGGGGGTCGCCGTCCTGGCCGAGGGTGTCGTCGATGAAGCCGTAGTCGGCCGGGTACTGCGTGGCCGTGAACAGGGTCCGGTCCAGCTTGATGCGGCCGGTCTTGTGGTCGACCTCGTACTTGTTGCGCTCCCCTTTGGGGATTTCGATCGTGACGTCGAACTCCACGGCGTCCTCGCTGCTTCTTTGTAGATCTCGGCGTGCCCGCACGTCGCGGGCGGCAACCTCAATGACTGTCTTGGCGTCTCCTAGTGTGGACTACGCCCTGCCGCGGGGCCGCATCGATGTCGGCCTCGCGGCATGTGAGCTTGGCCCCTTCCGGGGCAGGTGAAAAGGAGTGGTGGGTGCCGGAAAACGACCAGCCGATGTGGCCTTCGTCGGACGAAGACCGCTCGTCGTCCGGCGCGCGGAAGACCACGCCGATGTCGCTGCCCGACCCGCCGGCCGGCGCCGCGAAGGGGTCCGGCGTGCCCAAGGTCACAAGCAGTGAGGCGCCGAAGGGATCGTGGTTCGCGCCGAACGTCGAGCCCGAGCCGATCCCGGGCCTGAACGCGCCCGCCGAGGAGGAGCCGCCGCCCCCGCCGACCCCGGCCAAGCAGGACCTGGCCGACCGGCTCGGCTCGCGACAGCCGAAGCAGCAGTCGGCCGAGCCCCAGCCCGAACCCCAGCCCGAACCCGAGGCCGCGCCGTCGCCGGTCGCGGAGAGCACCCAGTACATCGAGGTGGAGAAGGCCGAGGCGCCGGCCGCGGAGAGCACGCAGTACATCGAGGCGAAGCCGGACGCCCAGAGCACCCAGCAGATGGAGCCGCGGAAGACGCCGGTGGTGCCCGTCGAGCGCAACATCTGGCCCGCTGAGCAAAAGGACCGTCACCACGAGCCCCAGCCCGAGGCGCAGCCTTGGCGCGAAGAGCTGCAGCAGTGGCGCGAGGAGCAGCAGCGCCGCGAAGAGCAGTTGAAGCGCTCGGAGCGTCGTGAGGAGTCCCCGCAGCAGCCTTGGGCGCAGCGCCTCGACGTGCCGGACGACCGCCGGCCGGCGCTGCCGCCGGAACCGCCGCGCGGGGTCGTCCCGCCGGCGTCCGCGGGGTCGCTCGCCCGGCCGATGCGGATCGAGCCGGACGGGCAGCGGTTCGACGCCGAGGCGACCGTCGGGATCGAGCGGCCCACCCAGTTCCCCGGGGCCTTCCAGCAGCAACCGCAACCGCGCACCGAGCCGCCCGCGGAGCCGCCGCCCCCGGCCGAGCCGACGTCCGCGTCCGCTTCTTCTTCGGAGGAGCCGCCGAAGAAGAAGCGTCGCAAGGGCAAGATCATCGCGCTCGTCGTGGTGGTCCTGCTGGTGCTGGCCGGCGGCGGGATCGCCGCCGCGATGCCGAAGGTGTCGAACCGCCTGGGCCTGCCGTGGGCGCCGAACGCGCCGAAGGGCGACAGCCCGGAGCCCGCCGCGGCCACGCGCCGGCTGCCGGGCCCGGACACGGCCGGGCAGGCGCCGACCGCGAACGGCGTCAAGTCCGTGCTGACCGGCCCGGCCGGGAACAGCGCGCTCGGCCAGCTCAACGGCAGCGTCGTCGACCCGGTGAGCGGCACCACGCTGTGGGACCACAGCGCGGCGACGGCGGTGACCCCCGCGTCGACGACGAAGGTGCTGACCACCGCGGCCGCGCTGCTCGCGCTGGACCCGAACACGCGGCTGTCGACGAAGATCGTCCAGGGTGCCGACCCGGGCACGGTGATCCTGGTCGGCGGCGGCGACGTCACCCTCACCGCGCTGCCGCTGGGCACCGAGTCGCCGCTGTACCCGGGCGCCGCGCACGTCGACGACCTCGTCGCGCAGGTCAAGAAGGCGAACCCGAACGTGAAGAAGGTGCAGGTCGACCTGAGCCTCTTCAAGGGCGCGACGACCGCGCCGGGCTGGGCCGCGGGCGACGCGCCGTCGACGTTCGCGACGCAGATCGGGTCGGTGATGGCCGACGCCGGGCGCCAGGATCCGAAGAACAACAACTCCCAGCGCGTGCCGAACGCGGGCAGCGCGCTGGCGTCGACGATCGCGTCGAAGCTGAGCGCCTCGGGCGGCGGCCAGGCGGCCGCGCCGAAGGACGCGAAGGTGCTCGCCGAGGTGAAGTCGGCGCCGCTGACCGAGCTGGTCTCCGACACGATGGAGCTGTCCGACGACGTCCTCGCCGAGGCCCTCGCCCGCCAGGTGGCGCTGGCGACCGGCCAGGAGGCGACCTTCGCCGGCGGCGCCGCGGCGACGATCAAGGTGCTCAAGGACCACGGCTTCGACACCACCGGCGTCAAGCTCTCCGACGGCAGCGGCATCTCGAGCGAGAACAAGATCCCGGCGAAGCTGCTGACCCAGCTCATGGCGGCCGCGGCGGCGCCGGAGGGAAAGAACCCGAACACGGCCAAGCTGCGCGCGATGCTGGCCGGCCTCCCGGTGGCGGGCGGCTCCGGCACCCTCGCGGACAAGCGGTTCGAGACGCCCGCGTCGCAGGCCGGCCGGGGGTGGGTCCGGGCGAAGACGGGCACGCTGACCGGGGTGAACACGCTCGCCGGGCTGGTCCTGGACAAGGACGGGCGGGTGCTGGTGTTCGCGTTCATGTCCAACGGCTCCGACCAGCAGCCGGGCCGCGACGCGATCGACGCGCTCGCGACGAGCCTCCGCGAGTGCGGCTGCTCGTAACGGTGCACTCCTCGGACACCGAACCGTACGAAGATCGTGGCCGGAAACCCGCACCGGGCAGGTAGCGTCGGAAGGGTGAGTCAGGAAACCGAGACCCGGCCCATGGTCGACTGGGCGCTCGCCGCGCAGACCGGCGCGCTGCTCGTGCGCGGTGGCCCGCAGGTTCCGCGCGAAGAGGCCGAAGCGGCCGTCACCGATCTGCGTGAGCTGACCATGGAAGCCGAAGGGCACGTCCGGCAGCTGACGAACCTGGGCCTCGACCTGCCGTTGCTGCCCGGCGAGGTCGTCGACCGCCCTGGCTGGGTGCGCTCCGCCGCGGCCGGGCTCGACGCGCTCACCGGGCGTGCGCTGCCGCAGCAGGGTGGGCCCTTCGGGCCGATCCTGGCCGGTGGCGCCGGCGTGCAGACCGGGTTGGTGCTCGCCTTCCTGGCCAGCCGCGTGCTCGGCCAGTACGACCCCTTCGGCGGCCCCGACCGGGAAGGCCGGCTGCTGCTGGTCGCGCCCAACGTCGTCGCCGCCGAGCGGGCGATGGACGTGCCGGCCCACGACTTCCGGCTCTGGGTCTGCCTGCACGAGTGCACGCACCGCCTCCAGTTCACCGCGGTCACCTGGCTGCGCGACTACTTCGCCGACGAGGTCGAGCGGCTCGTCGCCGGGCTCGCCGGCGGCGGCACCGACAGCCTGGCCGACCTGGTCGGCCGCCTGCCCGAGGCGATCAAGCAGGGACCGAAGCTCAACCTCGCGGAGCTGCTCCAGTCGCCGAAGGAGCGCGCGGTCTTCGACCGGCTGCTGGCCCTCTCGACGCTCCTGGAAGGCCACGCCGACTTCGTCATGGACGCCGTCGGCCCGCAGGTCGTGCCGAGCGTCGACACGATCCGCGCGCGGTTCACCGCCCGGCGCAAGGGCGGCGGCGTCTTCGACCGGCTGCTGCGCGCGCTGCTCGGCGTCGACGCGAAGATCCGTCAGTACGAAGAAGGCGCGAAGTTCACGAAGCACGTCGTGGACGCCGTCGGCATGGAAGGCTTCAACGCCGTCTGGCGGTCGCCGAACACCCTGCCCTCGCGCGCCGAGATCGCCGACCCGGCCGCGTGGGTCCGGCGCCTGCACGGATGACGGACAAGGCGGTCGCGGCCGTCCGGCGGGCCGTCCGCGCGTTCCTGGACGCAGTCGTTGCCCCGTCTGAACTCTGCGTCGCGGTCTCCGGCGGCGCCGACTCCCTCGCGCTCGTCGAGGCCACGGCGTACGTCGGGCACCACCGCGGCCACCGCGTCCGCGCGCTGGTCGTCGACCACGGCCTGCAGGAGGGCTCGGCGAAGATCGCGCGTGACGCCGCCGAGGCCGCGACGTCCCTCGGCGCCGATGAGGCCGAGGTGCGCCGGACCGACGTCACCGGCCCGGGCGGCCCGGAAGCCGCCGCGCGCAAGGCCCGCTACCGCGCGCTGGCCGGTCACGACCTCGTCCTCCTCGGCCACACCCTCGACGACCAGGCCGAAACCGTCCTGCTCGGGCTCGGCCGCGGCTCCGGCCCCCGCAGCGTCGCCGGGATGCGGCCGCACGACCCGCCGTGGGGCCGCCCGCTGCTGGCGGTGCCCCGCGCGACGACCCGGGCCGCCTGCGCCGAGCTCGGCGTCGAGCCCTGGGACGACCCGCACAACACCGAACCGCGCTTCACCCGCGTGCGCTTGCGCACCGAAGTCCTGCCGTTGCTGGAGGACGTTCTCAACGGCGGCGTCGCCGGCGCGCTCGCCCGCACGGCCGCGCAGCTGCGCGAGGACAGTGAGGCGCTGGACACAATGGCGGACATGATCTTCACCCGCGCGGGCGGCTCCGAAGGTCTGGACGCCGGGGTCCTCGCGGCCGAGCCCGCGGCGATCCGGCGGCGGGTTATCCGCAGGTGGTTGCTGCAATCGGGTGTGCGCGAGCTCACCGACGCGCACCTTCGCGCGGTCGACGACCTCGTCGCCCGGTGGCGTGGTCAGGGCGGTGTCTGGTTGCCGGGCAACTTGGAGGCGCGGCGGGCGCATGGCAGGCTCTGCGTCATCTCCCAACCCACCACTCGAGGGGAATGACCCGTGTACGAGGGCGAAATCGCCTCCGTGCTCGTCACCGAGCAGCAGATCCAGGACAAGATCGCGGAGCTGTCGGCGCAGATCGCCGCCGACTATCCGGCCAACGGGCAGGGTGAACTCCTGCTGGTGGGTGTCCTGAAGGGCGCGGTCATGTTCATGACCGACTTCGCCCGCGCGCTGCCGCTGCCGACGCAGCTGGAATTCATGGCCGTCTCCTCCTACGGCTCGTCGACCTCGTCGTCCGGCGTCGTGCGGATCCTCAAGGACCTCGACCGCGACATCGCGGGCCGCGACGTGCTGATCGTCGAGGACATCGTCGACTCCGGCCTGACGCTGTCGTGGCTGCTGAAGAACCTCGCCAGCCGCAACCCCGCGTCGCTCGAGGTCGTTTCGCTGCTGCGCAAGCCGGAGGCGGTCAAGGTGGACGTCCCGGTGAAGTACATCGGCTTCGACATCCCCAACGAGTTCGTCGTGGGTTACGGCCTGGACTACGCCGAGCGGTACCGGGACCTGCCCTACATCGGGACGCTGGACCCGAAGGTCTACACGGCGTAGTGCACCGGCGGAGTTCACCGACCGTTCACCGCATCTACCGGATTTGTGGAACCCCGGCATCGCGGATCGCGTCATACGCTCTGATCACGTGCGTTAACCTATGCGAAGACCATTCGTGCCCGCGGTGACCGGGTCGGGGGAACGGGAGAGAGCTCAGATGGCGAACAGCAGCGCTGCCGACGCGAACGCCTTCAAGGCCGCGGCCGCGGCGGGTCAGGTCGGGATCGACCCCGACGCCGCGCAGACCGTGCTGAACAAGATCCGCACCGGCAAGGACGCGGTGGAGGCCCTGCTCAGCGGAGCGGGCACCCTCGCGCAGCCGCCGAAGCTCGGGGACAACCCGGTCGGCAACGCGATGGCCGCCAAGTTCGTCCAGCGCGCCGACGGCGGGAACGACTCCTACGCCGCCGCGCTGCAGAACCTGCTCGACCAGTACACCGCCGCCGAGGAGGGCATCGTCACGGCGATGTCCCGGTACCACGAGATCGACAACGCCGCGGCCGACCCGTTCCGCAACGCCTGAGTCCAGAGGGGGATTTCGAAGTCATGGCTCCGAACCACAGCGACCAGCCGGCGACGACCGACCCGGGCTCACTGGTCCCGCTCGGCGACAACTCGGCGTCGCAGAACATCGTCGCGGACGCCCGCGGCCGCTCCGACGGCTTCGACATCGGCAGCGACCGCGCGATCGCGAACCCGCCGAACTGGAACGCGCAGGCCAGCCAGCAGCTGTACGAAGGCGCGGTCAACAACAACGACCCCGGCACGGCCGAGGCGACCGGGCACGCCTGGACGCACCACGGCACCGAGCTGAAGCAGGCGTCCGACCACCTGTACAACGCGATCTCCGAGCTGGGCAACGCGTGGGTCGGCCGGGGTGCCGCGGGCGCGCAGGGCGCGCTGGTGGCCATCGCCAACTCGGGCTCGCAGGCGTCCGAGGCCGCGCACACGATGTCCGACCGGCTCGCCCGGCAGGCCTCGGCGGCCGCCGAGGTCAAGAAGATGCCGGCCCCCAAGGACTACGACCCCAAGCAGGCCATGGCGGCCGCGCTGGCCGGCGGCCCGGCGGCCCTGATCGCCGACCAGAAGGCGCAGGCGGACGCGGCCAACGACGTCAAGGCGCAGCAGGTCGCGTTCTTCAACGCCTACACCCAGGCGATGAGCGAGGTCGACGGCTCGACCCCGAGCTTCGGCCCGGAGTCGCTCGGCATGAAGCCGACGGGCTCGCACAACTCGGTGTCGTTCAACGGCATCAGCTCCATCGGCAACGCGGGCCCGGTGCAGGGCCTGTCCGGCGCGGGTGGCGCGGTGTTCGCCTCCGGCACCTCGGGCTTCGGCGGCCACGGCGGCGCGTTCGACGCGCAGCAGGCGGGGCTCGGCCCGAACGGCGTCCACGGCGGCGCCGGGGGCTTCGGCCACGACGCGGCGGCGACGCTCGGCAGCGACGGCGCCGGCGGCTCCGTCGCGGGCACGGGCACGGGTGCGGGCACGACCACCGGCGCGGGCCACGTCGGCTCGGGCGCCGGGCAGGCGGGTGGCAGCAACCCGCTGAGCAAGATCGGCATGGGCCTCGGCCTCGGCGGAGCCGCCGGCGGCCTCGGTGCGCTGGCCTCCCGCGCGCTGGGCAAGGGCAACCGGTCCGGCGCGAAGGCCGAGAACGAGACGACCCTCGCCTCGGCCGACGGCCAGGGGCAGAGCGCCGCGTCGGCCCAGGCACCGCAGCAGGGCGTCGTCTCGTCGGCGGGCACCATCGGCGGGCAGCAGACCCCGCCGCCGATGAACCCGGGCGGCATGGGCGGCATGGCCCCGCACGGTGCTCAGGGCGAGCAGGACGAGGAGCACACGCACGCGTCGTTCCTCATCGAGGCGGACCCGGACGCGGCTTTCGGCGCGAACCAGGCGACCCCGCCGCCGGTCATCGGCGCGTGGTCCGAGGACGACGAAGACCGCTGATCCTTTCGGCCGGGCCCGCCGACGGCGGGCCCGGCCGGTTTCTCTTGGGGGTGGCTCGATGCCGAACGCTGAGCTGCTCACCCCGGTCGAGGTGGACTTCCTGTGGGAGTCCGCCGGGCTGGGCGAGCTGCCGTACCCGCTGCGCATCCGCTCGCACGGCGAGACCGTGGACGAGCGGTCGCTGCTGCGCCGGCGCACGTTGGAAGGGCTGACCGCGCGCGGCCTGGCCGACGGCCGCGGCCGGCCGGAACCGCACGTCGAGGACTACTTCGGCGTGCTGGCGCAGTCCGAGCTGAGCCTGGACGCGGTCCAGCTGATCGCCCCGGACGCCGAGCCGCTGCTGGCGATCGCCGGCGTGCTGGGCGGGCAGGGGCTGCTCGCGGTGCAGGACACGCGTGGCCTGCACCTGCGGCCGTGCCCGGTGGACGGGCTGGCGAGCGCGATCGTCTCGCTGCTCCCGGGCGCCCCGCGCGGTACGGAGAAGTCGGTCACGGTCCCGCTGGAGCAGCTGGTCGGCGCCCACGGCGTCGACTTCCTGTCCCGCCGCGGCAACGGCGACGAGCGCTCGTCGGCCGACGAGGACCGCAAGGCGCTGGCGAAGCTGCACGCCCAGCCGCGGCTGCGCGGCGGCCAGATCGCGGCCAACGCGCGTTCGCGCATGGGTGGCCGCACGCGGACGCCGGTGCTGAGCTGGTTCGACACGGAGACGGGCCGCTACTTCACCCAGGCGACCACCGGCCGCGACGGCCGCGACTGGATCACGATCGCCCCGGCCGACGCGGCGACGCTGCGCCACCGGCTCGGCGAAATGCTCGCGGGCGCGGCGACGACCAGCACGGTCTGACGCGGCGGCCGTCCCGGTGTCGTCCCACGTCATGAACGACCCGTTCACCTCGCCCGACGTCATGAACGACCCTTTCATGACATCCCGCCCGGCAAACGCGACTTTGCCGCTCGCCGGCTGACCGCCTGCCGAGGCCACCCGCGTCCGCGGCTTCTGCCAAGATCGGGCTCCGGCAGCTGCCGAGCGTGCCCGGGCCGATGATCACTTTTTGTCGGTGGTGCGGGCTACGCTGAGCAAGAGTCCGATCCGGGAGAGTAGTGATGCAAGAGTTCTTCTCGCCGCTCGCGTTCGACTTCCTCTGGGAGTCGGCGCAGGTCGGTGAGCTGCCGTACCCGCTGCTGGTCCGGTCGCACGGCGCGACCGAAGACGAGCGCGTCTCGCTGCGCCACCGCGTCGACGCCGAGCTGAAGGCCCGCGGCATCCGTGAGGCCCGCGGCCGGCTCTCGCCGCCGATCGAGGACGCGCTGCAGCTGCTGGCCTTCGCTCCGCTGACCATCGACGCCCTGCACATCCCGCGGTTCGAGGCGCCCGCCGTCGGCGTCCTCGCGGCGGCCGACGGCACCCAGGGCATCCTCGCGGTCCAGGACGCCGACGGAATCTGGCTGCGGGACGTCCCGCCGGACGGCCTGGTCTCCGCCGTCGTCGGCGTGCTCCCGGCCGGGCCGCGCGGGAGCGAGGCGTCGGTCACACTTCCGCTGGACGACGCGCTGCGCACCCCGCCGATCCGGGTGCCCGTGTCCTTGCCGTCGAGCCCGGGCGAGGAACGCGGGAAGGGGCGCCGGACGCCGTTGAGCGAACGCGTCACGGCCGACCCGCGGGAGGCCTACGGCCGCATCTCCGGGCAGCCGCGCCAGCGCGGCGGTCAGCTGGCAGCGAACAGCCGTTCGCAGGTCGGGGCCAAACAGCGGTCCCGGGTGCTGGCCTGGTTCGACACCGCGACCGGGCGCTACCTCAGCCTCTCCCGCGCAGGTACGGACGGCCGCGAGTGGGTCACGGTCGCCCCCGCCGACCCGGCGACGTTGCGGACGAGGCTGGGCGAGATGGTGAACAGTGTGTCGGACGGCACGCGATAGCGTGAGCGTTGTGGACGCCGAGCGGGAACCCGGGCGCACTATCGCCCGTTGACCTGCGAGAGGCTCACAGGGGATGAACGCGGCAGCGGACGGTACCCTGATGGGAACAGGTGTCCAGGCACCACGGGTTGTCAAGATCGTGATGGCGGGTATCACAGGAGCCGCCCAACCAGGGAGGGTCGAGGCCACCAGGGCCGAGTCGTATGAACCGGAAGAGCGTGCTCAGGAACCCACTGCTGTGGATCGTCGCGGGGTTGCTGGCGTTGTTCGCGTACAACACGATCTTCGACAGTGATCGTGGGTACACCCAGGCACCCATCTCGGTGGCGAACTCCCAGATCTCCTCGAACAACGTCAAGGAAGCCAGCCTCGAGGACAAGGAACAGCAGCTCAAACTGCTGCTGGTCAAGCCCGTCGACGTGGACGGCCAGCAGGTCACCCAGATCATTTCGCAGTATCCGGCGGATGCCACCCGCCCGATCTACGACTCGCTGACGCAGGTCAAGACCGGCGGCCAGCCGATCAAGTTCACCACCAAGGTGACCCAGCAGGGCGTGCTGACGCAGATCCTCATCTTCGCCATCCCGCTCGCCCTCGTGCTGGGCCTGCTGATGTGGATGATGAACAACGCGCAGGGCGGCGGCAACCGCGTCCTCAACTTCGGCAAGTCCAAGGCCAAGCAGCTGAACAAGGACATGCCCAAGACGACCTTCGGGGACGTCGCGGGGGCCGACGAGGCCGTCGAAGAGCTGTACGAGATCAAGGACTTCCTGCAGAACCCGGCGCGCTACCAAGCGCTCGGCGCGAAGATCCCGAAGGGCGTGCTGCTCTACGGGCCGCCCGGTACCGGCAAGACGCTGCTCGCGCGAGCCGTCGCCGGCGAGGCGGGCGTGCCGTTCTACACGATCTCCGGTTCGGACTTCGTCGAGATGTTCGTCGGTGTCGGTGCCTCGCGCGTCCGTGACCTGTTCGAACAGGCCAAGCAGAACGCGCCCTGCATCATCTTCGTCGACGAGATCGACGCGGTCGGCCGCCAGCGCGGCGCCGGCCTCGGCGGCGGGCACGACGAGCGCGAGCAGACGCTGAACCAGCTGCTCGTCGAGATGGACGGCTTCGACGCCCGCGGCGGGATCATCCTGATCGCGGCCACCAACCGGCCCGACATCCTCGACCCGGCGCTGCTGCGCCCCGGCCGGTTCGACCGGCAGATCCCGGTGTCCGCGCCCGACCTGCGCGGCCGCAAGGCGATCCTCGAGGTGCACGCCAAGGGCAAGCCGATCGCCCAGGGCACCGACCTCACCAGCCTGGCCAAGCGGACCGTCGGCATGTCCGGCGCCGACCTGGCGAACGTGCTGAACGAGGCCGCGCTGCTCACCGCCCGCAAGAACGGGCACGTGATCGGCGACGTCGAGCTGGAGGAGTCCGTCGACCGCGTGGTCGGCGGTCCCGCCCGCAAGAGCCGGATCATCTCCGAGAAGGAGAAGAAGATCACGGCCTACCACGAGGGTGGGCACGCGCTCGCCGCGTGGGCGATGCCGGACATCGAACCGGTCTACAAGCTGACGATCCTGCCCCGCGGCCGCACGGGCGGGCACGCCCTGCTCGTCCCGGAGGACGACAAGGACCTGATGACCCGCTCCGAGATGATCGGGCGGCTGGTCTTCGCGATGGGCGGCCGCACGGCGGAGGAGCTCGTCTTCCACGAGCCCACCACCGGCGCGTCCTCGGACATCGAGCAGGCGACGAAGATCGCCCGCGCGATGGTCACCGAGTACGGCATGAGTGCCCGGCTCGGCGCGGTCAAGTACGGCCAGGAGCAGGGCGACCCGTTCCTCGGCCGGTCGGCCGGCCGGCAGGCGGACTACTCGCTCGAGGTGGCGCACGAGATCGACGAGGAGGTGCGCAAGCTCATCGAGACCGCGCACACCGAGGCGTGGCACGTGCTCAACACCTACCGCGACGTGCTCGACGAGCTGGTCATCGAGCTCCTCGAGAAGGAGACGCTGACCCGCAAGGACCTGGAGCGGATCTTCGCGACGGTCGAGAAGCGCCCGCACATCACCGTGTTCAACGAGTTCGGTGAGCGGACGCCGTCGGACAAGCCGCCGATCAAGACCCCGGGCGAGCTGGCGATGGAGCGCGGCGAGCCGTGGCCGCCGCCGGAGAAGGAGAAGCCGGTCCTGAAGCCGGAGCCGACCCCGGTCGGCACCGCCCAGGGCGGGGGCGACCTGCCCGGCGGCCCGCCGTACCCGACGCCGTCTCCGGTCGATCCCAACGCCAACCCGTACGCCCCGCCGCAGCCGGGCGCCCACCCGAACGGCGGCCGTCCCTACGGCGGCCCGAACGGTGGCGCCAACGGCACGGCGCACTGGCCGCAGGCCGGTGGCCCGCAGGCGGGCGGCTACCAGAGTGGTCCGGCGGGCCAGAGCGGCCCCCCGAACTACGGTGCCCCTCCGGGCTGGACGCCCGCGACCTCGCCGGGCGGTCAGCCGGGCCAGTCGTGGCGGCCCGGTGGTGAAGAACGCCCTCGCGAGCACGGCTGGTTCGCCGACCAAGCCGGCAACCAGCAAAGCGAGGGGGAACAGCGACGTGACGTGGATGGACCAGAAAAGCCTCAGTGACGCCGACCGCCCGGTCTTCGACCTCGACCGGGCGGAGAAGGCGATCCGCGAGCTCCTTCTGGCGTGCGGCGAAGACCCGGAGCGGGACGGTCTGAAGGACACTCCCGCCCGGGTCGCCCGGGCGTACCAGGAGATGTTCGCCGGGCTGTACACCGAGCCGGACTCGGTGCTGGACCGCACGTTCGACGAGTCGCACGAAGAGCTGGTGCTGGTCACGGACATCCCGATGTACAGCCAATGTGAACACCACCTGGTGCCCTTCCACGGCGTCGCGCACGTCGGGTACATCCCGAACGCCGCCGGGAAGGTCACCGGGCTCTCCAAACTGGCCCGGCTCGTCGACCTCTACGCCAAGCGCCCCCAGGTCCAGGAGCGCCTGACTTCCCAGGTCGCCGACGCCATCGTGCGCAAGCTCGAACCGCGCGGCGTCATCGTCGTGATCGAGGCCGAACACCTCTGCATGGCCATGCGCGGCATCCGCAAGCCCGGCGCCCGCACGACCACCTCCGCCGTGCGCGGGCAGCTGAAGACCTCGCCGTCGTCCCGGGCGGAGGCGCTCGACCTGATCAGGGCGCGCCGGTGAGCGTGGGGCTCCCCGCTCCCGGCCGGTGCGTCGTGATGGGCGTGCTGAACGTGACGCCCGATTCCTTTTCGGACGGTGGCCGGTACCTCGGGCTCGATCAAGCGCTGGAGCACGCCCGCGAGATGTGGGCGCGCGGGGCCGACCTGATCGACGTCGGCGGCGAGTCGACCCGGCCCGGCGCGGGCCGGGTGGACGCCGGCACCGAGCTGAAGCGCGTCATCCCCGTGATCCGGACGCTCGCTCGCGACGGCATCCGGCTGTCGGTCGACACCACGCGCGCCGCCGTCGCCGCCGCCGCGCTCGAAGCCGGGGCGCAGGTGATCAACGACGTTTCGGGCGGGCTGGCCGACCCGGACATGGGGCGCGTCGCCGCGGAGTCCGGGGTGCCGTGGGTGCTGATGCACTGGCGGGGGCACAGCGAGGACATGCAGGCCCTCGCCAAGTACGAAGACGTCGTCGCCGACGTCCGCGCCGAGCTGCTGTCCAGAGTGGACGAAGCGCTCGCGGCGGGCGTCGCCGAGAGCGCGATCGTGCTGGATCCCGGGCTCGGTTTCGCGAAGAACGCCGAGCACGACTGGGCGTTGCTGCGCGGGCTCGATTCGCTGCTTTCCCTCGGTTTCCCGGTGCTCGTCGGGGCTTCGCGCAAGCGGTTCCTCGGCCGCCTGCTGTCCGAAGAGGACGGCACACCGCGTCCGCCGGACGGCCGTGAGGACGCCACCGCCGCCATCTCCGCGCTCGCCGCGGCCGCCGGGGCGTGGGGCGTGCGGGTGCACGAGGTCGGGGCGTCGCTGGACGCGGTCGCCGTGGCCGCCGCCTGGTGGAAGGGTTCGCCGGATGTCTGACCGGATCACGTTGACCGGCCTGCGGGTGTTCGGCCGCCACGGCGTGTTCGAGCACGAGAAGCGGGAGGGCCAGGAGTTCGTCGTCGACGTCACGGTGTGGCTGGACCTCGGGCCGGCCGCCGCGTCGGACGACCTGACCAAGACCCTGCACTACGGCGAGCTGGCCGAGCTGGCGGCGCGGATCGTCGCGGGCGAGCCTTACGACCTCATCGAGAGCGTCGCGGGCAAGATCGCCGACGAGGTGCTGCGCGACGAGCGGTTGGCCGCGGTCGAGGTGACGGTGCACAAGCCGTCGGCGCCGATCCCGCTGACCTTCGACGACGTCGCGGTGACGGTGCGGCGGGACCGGTGAGCCGCGCGGTGCTGTCGCTGGGCTCGAACCTCGGCGACCGGCTCGGGTTCCTGAAGCTGGCGCTGGACGCCGTGCGGCCCGCTTTGGTCGTCGTGTCGAGCGTGTACGAGACCAAGGCGTGGGGCGTCGAGGACCAACCGGACTTCCTGAACGCGGTCTGCGTCGTCGACGACCCGGCGCGCGACCACTGGGCGTGGCTGCGCACGGGCCAGGCGGCCGAGCGGGCGGCGGGCCGGGTGCGGGAGCTGCGCTGGGGCCCGCGAACGCTGGACGTCGACGTGGTGACGGTGGACGGCGTCGAGTCCGGCGACCCGGAGCTGCTGCTGCCGCACCCGGGGACGCCGGACCGCGCGAGCGTGCTCGTGCCGTGGGCGGAGATCGAGCCGGCCGCGGTGCTGCCGGGGCACGGCCCGATCGCCGCGTTGCTGGCCGCGCGTCCGGCGGACGAGGTCGTCACGGTCCGCCGGACGGACCTCGAGCTGAGCTGAGACGTGGCCATCGGTGAACCGGAGGTGTCCGTTACCCCTTGCCTCCGGTCCGTCGCCGAGTTGCCGTTCCGGTGCGGTCAGCCGCGCAGGGCGGCGATCATGAACCGCACCGCCGGCTGGGCTGTCGGGACCGGGGGCCAGTCGTTGATGATCGCCAGCAGCTGCCAGTAGCGCTCCGCCCGGGGGTCGCCGCTCGTCGCGAACCGGTCCGCCATCTCCGTGCGGAACTCGGCCGATGCCGGGTCCTGGTCCGGGCGGGCCGTCGCGGCCGCGATCTCGGTCGCAAGCGTTTGCCCCACCTCTGACGTGGGCGATTCCCCGGCTGTCACGGCGGCCTCCGCGCGGGAGACCCAGCCCGGCCAGTTCTCCTGCCAGGCCGAAGACGGCTGCTCGAACTCGCCGTCGCGGATCTGCCGCGCCTGGGTTTCGCTCATCCCCCGGATCAGCGCCCGGAACTCCGGGTCCCGCACCAGCTCGGCGAACTCGATCCAGGCCTCGAGCTGCTCGGGCGACGGGTCGTCCGGCAGCTCCGGCTTGCCCGCGCGCATGCGCCGGTAGAACTCTTCGTCGATCTCCAGCCCGGAGACCATCTCGTCCCAGAACTCGTCGACCAGCCGTTTGCGCTCTTCGTCGGACATCGACGCGAGACGGTTCATCAGGTTCACTTCCTCCAGCTCGGAATTCCGCTTGGCCACCGCGCGCAACACCGCCCGGCGCAGCCGGAGCCGCCGGATCTGCTCGTCCAGCGCCTCGACGTGCCGGGTCGCCAGCTCGCCGACGGTCGCCGGCCGCGTCAGCGCCGCGGAGACGTCGGCGAGGCCCAGGCCCAGCTCCCGCAGGGTGCGGACCAGCTCGAGCCGGGCCATCGCCGCGGCGTCGTAGAGCCGGTAGCCGGCGTCCGTCCGGTCGGTCGGGGGCACCAGGCCCTCGTCCGAATAGAAGCGGATGGTCTTGACCGGCAGGCCGGTCCGCCGGGCCAGCTCGCCGATGGTGAAGGTCGCGGTGGTGCCCACAAGACGCATGGTGAACTCTCCAGTCGGGGGAGAGTCAACCTAACTCTCGAAGGTTCCGACGGCGAAGCCCCGAGCCCCGGACGGCACCGCTCGGTACGGTTGGAACATGCACTTCACCCGGCCCCGCGACCTGGTGGTGGCCGGCGGCCTCGGCCTGGCCCTCGGCTACCTGCTCTTCCTGGTGGCGTACGGCTCGCTGCCCCAGCTGCCCACGCTCGCCGGCGTCACCTTCGCCGTGCTGGCCGTGGTCGAGGCCGGGCTCGCGCTGTCCATTCGCTCCCGGATCAAGAACGGCCGCGTCGTTGCCGCTATCGGGATCGCCCGATCGGTGGCCCTCGCCAAGGCTTCGTCACTCGCCGGAGCGTTCATGGGCGGCGCCTGGCTGGCCGCGCTCGCCTACGTCCTGCCGCGACGTGACGAATTCGTCGCGGCGGTGCTCGACACCCGTGCCGGCGTGGTCGGCGTCGCGTCTTCCGCGGCCCTGGTAGCAGCGGGTTTGTGGCTCGAGCACTGCTGCCGGACCCCTCGCGACCAAGACCGGGAGCACAGCCGCGGGACGACCGGTTAGCGCTGGAATCCCACCGCTCGCGGGACCGAGTAGGTCTCGTTCGGATTACGAGCAGGTACGGTGTCAGGCATGACCGGCGTGGGTGACGACTCGCGCGGCCGCCTACTGGGCAGGCCGTGGCTCGTCGTCGGATTCGTCCTCGCCATCGGAGCCACCCTCGCACTGGTGCTCAGCGACGATCTCCGCTATCTCCGGCTCGGGATCGTCGCCGCCCTCTGGGCCGCCCTGATCGGCGCTTTTCTCGCCGTGAAGTACCGCAAGCACGCGGCACAGAGCGAGGACGCGGTCTCCGAGGCGCAGGCTGTGTACGAGCTGGAGCTGGAACGCGAGATCGCGGCCCGGCGTGAATTCGAGCTGGAGGTGGAGGCGGACAACCGGAGCGAGGCCGACTCCCGCGGCCGCGAGGAGCTGGAGGCGCTGCGCGCCGAGGTGTCCGCGCTGCGCGACAGCCTCCAGTCGCTGTTCGGTGGCGAGGTGCTGCTCGAACGCGTCGCGCTGACCGCGCAGGCGACCCGGATGCGCAAGCTCTCCGACGACAACCGCATGATCCCCGACGCCGCGCCGAAGAAGAGGCCGGCCCAGCTGATGGCCGGGAAGAAGCCCGCCGAATCGGGCGAGCGGCCGACCGAGCTGATCGACCGGGTGCTCGACGAGCGCCGCCGCAAGGCCTCGGGCGCCAAGCCCGCGAACGGCAAAGGCCTCGGCAAGGGCAAGGGCTTCGGCGGCAAGCCGGCCCCGAAGGCCCCGGCGAACGTCAACGCGCAGAGCACCCAGCAGATCGCCCGGCCGAAGCCGCTGAGCGACCGCCGTCCGCCGGTGCCGGCCGTCGACCCGGCCCTGAACGCCGCGCAGCGCGAGCTGAAGGCCGCCGAGCTGCGTGCCGAGGCGGCCCGCCGCCAGGCCGAGTCGCAGCCCATGCGGCTGCCGGAGCCGGAAGAGGTCGCGAAGCAGCCCGAGCGCCGTCCCGAGGCCGCCGCCGAGCCGACGCGCCAGGTGCCGCGGCCCGAGCCCAAGACCGAGATCCGCCGCGCCCCGGAGCCGAAGACGGAGATCCGCCGCCCCGAGCCGCCGCCCGCCCGCCGGGCCGAGCTGTCGCGGCCGGCGATGCGGCCCGCCGAAGTGTCGCGTTCGGACCTGCCGCGGGTCGACCCGTCGCGGCCGCCCGTGCGCCCTGGCGAAGTGTCGCGTTCGGACATCCCCCGCGTGGAGATGTCGCGTCCGGACATTCCGCGGGTCGAGCGGTCGATGCCGGCCATCCCCCGGGTCGAGATGTCGCGTCCGGACATTCCGCGCGTCGAGCGGTCGATGCCCGCTATCCCGCGGGTGGAGATGTCGCGTCCGGACATCCCTCGCGCCGAGATGTCGCGCCCCGACATCCCCCGCGTGGAGATGTCCCGGTCGGACCTGCCCCGCGTCGGCGGTCAGCCGAACGGCGCGCGTCCCGACCCGCGCAAGGCGCCCGAGCCGCCGCGGCCGGCGCCGCCCCGGCCGGCCCCGCCGGTGAGGCCGTCGGAGATGTCCCGGTCGGACCTGCGGCCGGTGACCGACCTGAGCGCGGCCTTCCAGAACCGCGACGACTTCGCCGAGCGGCAGCGGCCGAACCGGCCGAAGCCGTCCGAGCCGAAGGCCCCGCCGATGCCGAGGGACGCCTCGGCCTCGCGTCGTGACCTTCCCCCGGTCGTCCCGCCGACCACCCCGGTGCCGAACAACGGCCCGGCCTCGCGGACGAACCTGCCGCCGGTGGTGCCGCCGACCACGCCGGTCCCGGCCGCCGACGGCCGCCGTCCGTCGCGGCTGGAGCAGTTCTCGCGAGCGGACATGTCGCCGATCCTCGACGAGCCGGCGTCCCGCCACGGGGGCTCGCACCGCGCGCCCGCCGAGGCCGCGCAGGCCGCCGCGCCGATGGCGAACCCGACGCTCCCGGAGTCGGTCCGCGACTACCAGGGCCGCTCGGGTGGCCGTCGCCGCAAGCCGGACGAGTCGCAGCAGATGCCGGCGGTGCCGGCCCCGGAGCCCACCGGCGGCGGCCGTCGCCGTCGCCCGGACGGCGAGCCCCCGGCGTGGGAAGGCATGGTCGCCGAGCGGGCGTCGATGTCGCGCCGCAACATGGCCCCGGTCGACCCGGCGGACGTGCCGCAGAACGGCAACGGCCACAATGGCGCGAGCAACGGCCACGCCCGCAACGGCCACCGGTCGGCAGAGGCGCAGCCGGGCAGCGGATCGCACACGGCTGGCCGTTCGGTGAGCGAGCTCCTGGCGGCGAACGGCGGCACGGGCTCGACGCCCCGCCGCCGCCGTCGCGCGGAGGACTGAGCCCGGCTCGACCCCCCAAGCGCCCCAATGTGGCGTTGGGTGCGTGGGGCGCACCGAACGCCACATTGGGTGCATCGCCGGCGGCCGCGCGGGGAGGGCCGGTCCGGCGCCGTCTGTGCCAGGTGGCGTTTCTCTTCCTGTCCGGTCTGCGTAGGGTGACCGGCTGTGAGCGGAACCCTCTCGCCCGCGACGGGACTCGATCGCGGACGGCGGCCTCGCCGGATCACCGTGCTGCTGCCGGTGCTCGGGCTGATCGTGGTCGCCCTGTGCGGCCTGTTCCTGTTCGGCCTGGCCACCGCGCGGGTCGGCCCCCTCGCCGTCACCATCGGCGTCCTCGCCGCGCTCGTGCCGGTCGCGGGCGTCGTCGCCGGCTTCCTCTGGGTCGACCGCTGGGAGCCCGAACCGGCGAAGTTCCTGCTGCTCGCCTTCGCCTGGGGCGCCTGCATCGCGACGATCACCGCGCTGCTCATCAACACCACCGCCGAGGCGGTCGGGGACGAGCTGCTCGGCAAGGGCAGCGGCAACACCGTCGCCGCGCTGGTGTCCGCGCCCATCGTCGAAGAGGCCGCGAAGGCCCTCTTCGTCGTCCTCATCCTCTGGCGCCGCTCCAGCGAGTTCGACGGCGTCGTGGACGGGGTCGTCTACGCCGGGTTCAGCGCCGCCGGCTTCGCGTTCACCGAGAACATCTACTACTTCGGCCGCGCCTTCAACGACTACGGCTTCGGCGACGGGCACAGCCAGGGCGTCATCACGGCGTTCTTCCTCCGCGGCGTCCTCGCGCCGTTCACGCACCCGCTGTTCGCCGTGCTCACCGGCATCGGGATCGGCATCGCCGCGCGGACCACCACGAAGTTCCTCAAGGTGCTGGCGCCGCTCGCCGGTTACCTGGCCGCCGTCTGCCTGCACGCGCTGTGGAACAGCGCCGCGCTGCTCGGCGGGTCGAAGTTCCTCACCGTCTACTTCCTGATCATGCTGCCGCTGTTCCTCGGCGTGGTCTACCTGGTCGTCCTGCAACGACGGCGTGAGCAGCGGATCATCGCCACCGCCCTGCCGCACATGGCCGCGGCGCGGTGGATCGCGCCGTCGGAGGTCGATCTGCTGGCCAGCCTCCCCGGCCGGCGCGCCTGGCGGCGCCAGGCGAAACGGCAGTCCGGAAAACGCGCTGCCCGCGCCGTCGCCGTGTACCAGGCCAGCGTGACGGAGCTGGCGTTCCTGGACCGGCGAGAGCTCACCAGCGACACCGACCGGCAACGCCAGCAGGAGCTGCTGCGCACGTTGAAGGCCGCTCGGGCGGAGGCGACGCGCCTCGCCCAGGAAGCTCCGCTCGGGTGACCCGGTCCGGGTGAAGCTGGTCACCCGGGCTCAACGCCGCGCGCGCAATCGAGTTAGTCTCGCGCCGTTCGTCCGGTACCCGGAACGGGACTGGAACGAGAGCAGAGGGAGTCTGCCAACCATGAGCGTCCACAGGCGCACGCCATGAACAGGCCCGCTCGCCTCGCGGTCGGGGTCGTCTCCGCCGGCCGGGTGGGCAGCGTGCTCGGTGCCGCGCTGGCCCGGGCGGGGCACACCGTGGTCGCCGCGTCGGGGCTGTCCGCCGCGTCGCTGGCCCGTGCCGAACGCCTCCTCCCCGACGTGCCCCTGCTGCCGCCCGACGAGACCGTCCGCCGGGCGGACCTGGTGGTGCTCGCCCTCCCCGACGACGCGCTGGCCGGCATGGTCCGCGGGCTCGTCGCGACCGGGTCGCTGCGGCCCGGGCAGATCGTCGTGCACACCTCCGGCGCGCAGGGCATCGACGTGCTGGCGCCCGCCGCCGAGGCCGGGGCGCTGCCGCTCGCGCTGCACCCGGTGATGACGTTCACCGGCCGCCAGGAGGACCTCGAGCGGCTGGCGGCGTGCAGCATCGGCGTCACCGCGGCGGCCGACGACGACGCGGCCTGGAGCGTCGGCGAGGCCCTCGCGGTCGAGATGGGGGCCGAGCCGGTGCGCATCCCCGACTCCGCGCGAGCGCTCTACCACGCAGCGTTGACCCACGGCGCGAACCACCTGATGACGCTGGTCGCCGACTGCGCGGAAGTCTTGCGCGAAGCGGGGATCGGGCACGCCGAACGCCTGGTGGCGCCGCTGCTTTCGGCGGCGTTGGATAATGTGCTCCGACACGGCGACCGCGCGCTCACCGGCCCGGTCGCGCGTGGCGACGCCGGCACCGTCCGCAAGCACCTCGCGGTGCTGGCGGACCGGGCGCCGGACGTGGCGCCGGCCTACCGGGCGCTGGCCAAGCGCACGGTGGCGCGTTCCTCGGCTGCCGGGCTGCTGGACACCGCGGCCGCCAAAGACCTCACCGAACTCCTCGACGATCCCGCCGAAGGGCACCAAGACCAGTGACCACACCGAAATTCAGCCGCGGCACGTTGAACACGTTCGCGTCGCCCGAGCAGATGAGCCAGGTCAGCCGGGCCCTGCACGGCGTCGGCCGCAAGCTGGCGCTCGTGCCGACCATGGGCGCGCTGCACGCCGGGCACCGCGAGCTGATCCGCCGCGCGAAGCGGCTGCCGAACAACGTCGTGGCGACCTCGATCTTCGTCAACCCGCTGCAGTTCGGCGAGGGCGAGGACTTCGAGGCGTACCCGCGGCCGTTGGAGAACGACCTGGCCGTGCTGACCGAGGACGGCGTCGAAATCGCGTTCACGCCCAGCGCCGACGCGCTCTACGGCGAGGGCGCCGTCGTGACCGTGCACCCGGGCCCGCTCGGCGAGGAGCTGGAGGGCGCTGTCCGGCCCGGCCACTTCGCCGGCGTGCTCACCGTCGTGGCGAAGCTGTTCAACCTGCTCCGCCCGGACTACGCGCTCTTCGGCGAGAAGGACTACCAGCAGCTGGTCCTGATCAAGCGGATGGTGCGGGACCTGAACATCGACACGCACGTCATCGGCGTGCCGACCGTGCGGGAGCGCGACGGGCTGGCGCTGTCGTCGCGCAACGTCTACCTGACGCCCGAGCAGCGTGAAGACGCTGTCGTCCTGTCGGCTGCCCTCACCGCGGGGGCGTTCGTCGGGCGTGACGGCGCCGACGCGGTCCTCGAGACCGCGTGGAAGACCCTCGCCGCGCGGCCCGCGGTCGAGGTGGATTACCTGGAGTTGAGGGGAACCGACCTCGGGCCCGCGCCCGTCGACGGTGAGGCACGACTGTTGATCGCGGCCCGGGTGGGGAGTACCCGGCTGATCGACAACGTTCCGGTGTTGCTCGGCGCGGCCGTCGAGCACCCGGAGCGGCTGGACGCAGGGGAATAGGAGTCCACGATGTACCGCACCATGCTCAAGTCGAAGATCCACCGGGTCACCGTGACCCAGGCCGACCTGCACTACGTCGGCTCGGTGACGGTCGACGCGGACCTGATGGAGGCCGCGGACCTGCTGCCGGGCGAACAGGTGTCCATTGTGGACGTCACCAACGGCGCGCGGCTGGAGACCTACGTCATCAAGGGCGAGCGCGGCAGCGGCGTGCTCGGCATCAACGGCGCCGCGGCGCACCTGGTGCACCCGGGCGACCTGGTGATCCTCATTTCATACGGTCAGATGGATGACGCCGAAGCCGCGACGTACGAGCCGCGCGTGGTGTTCGTCGACGCGGACAACCGGATCGTCCACCGGCACGCCGACCCGGGCCACGCGCCCGAGGGATCGGGACTGCTGTCCGGGACGGTGATCCTGCCGCCGGAGGAGGAGGCGGTGTTCCCGGTCGCGGAGACCGCGGACGCGCGCCGCCTCGACGCGCTGCTGCACGCGGAAAGCTGACCCGCTTGCTGCTCACCGTCGACGTCGGCAACACGAACATCGTGCTGGGGCTGTACTCCGGCAGCTCGCTCGTCGGGGACTGGCGGATGCGCACGGACGCGCGCATGACGGCCGACGAGCTGGCGTTGACGGTGCGCGGCCTGCTGGGCCCGCACGCGGACGCGGTTTCCGGGATCAGTGCTTTGTCGACGGTCCCGGCCGTGCTGCGCGAGCTGCGGGTGATGCTTTCGCGGTACTACGCGCGCGTTCCGAAGATCGTCGTCGAGCCGGGCGTGCGCACCGGCGTGGCGCTGCTGGTGGACAACCCGAAGGAGGTGGGCGCGGACCGGCTGGTCAACACGCTGGCCGCGCACCACCTGCACGACACGGCTTGTGTGGTGGTGGACTTCGGGACGTCGACGAACGTAGACGCGATTTCCGCGCGGGGCGAGTTCCTGGGCGGAGCGTTCGCCCCGGGGATCGAGATCTCGGTGGACGCGCTGGCGTTGCGCGCGGCGGCGTTGCGGAAGGTCGAGCTGGTGCCGCCGCGATCGGTGATCGGGAAGAACACTGTGGAGTGTCTGCAATCCGGGATCCTGTACGGCTTCGCCGGGCAGGTGGACGGGCTGGTCCGCCGGATCGTCCGCGAGCTGTCCCCGGGCGGGACGGAACCGGTGGCGGTGCTGGCCACCGGCGGTTTGGCACCGCTGGTGATCGGCGAGTCGGAGACGATCACCGATCACGTGCCGGATTTGACTTTGCTAGGGCTGCGGTTGGTCTTCGAGCGGAATATCCGCCCCTGAGGTTCGGCCGGCTCGGGTTGTCCACAGCCGGGTTCGAATGTGGACAGTTCGGGTGTGGCCGCTCCTGTTTCGGGTTTTCGTCGGCGGCCACCGATACGCTGGAAGCGGGGCCGCCCCCCAGGGAGGGCGGGGGGCGCGTTCGCGGGGTGGCTCTCAGAGGCCGCGCGCAAACCCACCACGCCCGGTCTCCGCCGCAAGGCGTGGTGAACGACTCGTCCACCACGTCGGGCGCCAGGGTCTCGGCAAAGTCGCGTTTGCTGGGCGGGATGTCATGAAAGGGTCGTTCATGACGCTGGACGTCATGAAAGAGTCGTTCATGACGTCGCCAAGCCCTGCCGAACGGCGCGAATGACTCAATCGTGACCTCGGCAGCCCCTGCCCGCAGAGGCCGGGGCAACGCTCGGCTCAGATCACCGGCCGGAACCCCGGCGACCGTGTGCCGATGCCGATTCTGGTGCGCTCACCGCACCAAAATTGGGCTACCGATCGACCGTGAACGCGGCGGGTCGGCCAAGTGAAGCGTCAGCCGCGAGCCAACCGGCGCCGCTCCAACACGTACCCCACCGCCGTCACCGCCAACGCCGGGAAAGCCACCACCGCCTGGGGAAACTTCGCCGTCCCCGGTGGATCCACCGCCTTCGAACCCGGGTAGGCCAGCGCCGAGATCTGCGTCAGCCAGTACAACGACGCCAACGTCGCCCCCGTGTCGAGAGCCTCCCGGGTCGGCCGGCGCCACAGCTGCCACAGGCTCGTCACCCCCAACGCGAGCCCCAAGCTCATCGTCTGCCCGTTGTGGAACTTCGCGTGCGGTGGCCAGGCGGGGTTCTTCACGTGCGTTTCGTTCCAGTCGGCTTTGTACGGACCGGCGGCCGTCACCAGCGACACCACCGAAATCAGGGCTCGGCCCCACGATTTCCTGCTCATCACCCCAGTGTCGAACCTCCAGTTCGATCGAGGTCAAGGTAGGAGTTTCAGCTTGTCCTGACCAGGTACGACGCGCTCGTCTGGGACCTTCACGAAGCTAGCACGCCGCGGGTGACGGAAAATGTCTCATCGCCGGCGGCTGCGGAACACCCAGGTGCGCAACGGCAGGTCGAACTCGCCGGACGCGGTGGGCGGATTCGCCGCGAGGAAACGGCGGATCTCCGTCAGGGCTGCGGCCGCGTCCGCCGGATCCGCGACGATCAGCTGCGAATGCGTGGCGATCGTTTCGACGAGGCTTTCCGCCGTGCGGCGTTGCGCATGGCGAAACGACCGGCTCTCGAAGGCCTCGAAAGCCACGTGGGTGGCCGGTTCTTCGCTGCCGTCGGTCCAGGCCCGGCTCACTCCGGTCCGGCTGAGTTTCGCGAACTCCGCGACCCACGGCACCGAATCGTCTTCGTAGTTCCACATCGGCACCAGCACGCCGCCCGGGCGCAGCACGCGGCCGATCTCCGTCATCGCCGCCGGCACGTCGAACCAATGGAACGCCTGGCCGACGAAAACCGCGTCGACTTCGGCGTCGGGCAACGGGATCCGCTCCGCCTGGCCCGCCAAGGACGTCGCCGACGGCGCCACCCGCCCCAGTTCGGCGCGCATTTCCGGGTCGGGTTCGACCGCGGTGACGTCGAGGCCGAGTTCGGCCAGGCCGAGGGTGAGCTTGCCCGTTCCGGCGCCCAGGTCGAGCACCCGCCGCGGCGTTCCGCTCGCGCCCGAAAGGCCCCATTCGATCGCTTCCCGCGGGTAGCCGGGCCGGTGCTCGGCGTACGCGGCCGCGCGGCTGCCGAAGGAAGAAGCTCGCTGGGCGCGTGTGGGGTCACTCACGGCTCCAGGTTAACGAAGGTAATCCGGTTGGCGTAGCGCGCGGCCGGGTTCGTACCCTAGGGGCCATGACCGAAAAGCCCCCTCCCACCAGCGAGCCCGCCGAAGACGAACTGCCCGAGCAGATGCGGGTGCGCCGGGAGAAGCGCGACCGGATCCTCGCGGAGGGTATCGATCCCTACCCGGTCGAGGTCCCCCGGACGCACTCGCTCGCCGAGGTGCGGGCGGCGCACGAGGGACTCCCCGTCGACACCGCCACCGGCGAGACGGTCGGCGTCACCGGCCGGGTGATGTTCCTGCGCAACACGGGCAAGCTGTGCTTCGCCAGCCTCCGCGAGGGCGACGGCACCGAGCTGCAGGCCATGATCAGCCTGGCGAAGGTCGGCGAGGACGCGCTGGCGGCCTGGAAGTCCGACGTCGACCTCGGTGACCACGTGTTCGTGCAGGGCGAGGTCATCACGTCCAAGCGCGGCGAGCTGTCCGTGATGGCCGACGCCTGGCGCATCACGTCGAAGGCGCTGCGCCCGCTGCCGAACGCCTACAAGGACCTCGCCGAGGAGACGCGGATCCGGCAGCGCTACGTCGACCTCATCCTGCGCCCGCGCGCGCGGGACGTCGTGCGCACGCGCGCCGGCGTGGTCCGGTCGCTGCGGGAGTCGTTCCACCGCCGCGGGTTCACCGAGGTCGAGACGCCGATGCTGCAGACGCTGCACGGCGGCGCCGCGGCCCGCCCGTTCGTCACGCACTCGAACGCGTTCGACCTGGAGCTGTTCCTGCGGATCGCGCCGGAGCTCTACCTCAAGCGCTGCGTCGTCGGCGGCATCGAAAAGGTCTTCGAGATCAACCGCAACTTCCGGAACGAGGGCAGCGACTCGTCGCACTCGCCGGAGTTCGCGATGCTCGAGTACTACGAGGCCTACGCCACCTACGACACGAATGCGGTGATGACGCGGGAGCTGATCCAGGAGGCCGCGCAGGCGGTGCTGGACACCCAGGTCGTCACCCTGCCCGACGGTTCGGAGTACGACCTGTCCGGCGAATGGACCACGCTCGGAATGTACGAGTCGTTGTCCGATTCCCTCGGCGAAGAGGTGACCCCGGAGACGCCCGCCGCCAAACTGCACGGATTCGCGCAGGCCAGGGGCCTGGAAGTGGATCCGAAGCTCGGGCACGGGAAGCTGGTCGAGGAACTGTGGGAACACCTCGTCGGCGATCACCTGCACGCCCCCACGTTTGTCCGTGATTTTCCGCTGGAGACGTCGCCATTGACGAGGCAGCACCGCTCGCGGCCCGGCGTGGCCGAGAAGTGGGACCTCTACGTGCGCGGATTCGAACTCGCCACCGGATACTCCGAGCTGGTCGATCCGGTCGTCGAACGGGAACGGCTCACCGAACAGTCGCTGCTGGCGGCGCAGGGCGATAGCGAAGCCATGCGGCTCGACGAGGATTTCCTCCGGGCCCTGGAGTACGGAATGCCGCCGAGCGGCGGCGTCGGAATGGGGATCGACCGGCTCCTCATGGCGCTGACCGGTCTCGGTATCCGGGAGACGATCCTCTTCCCGCTCGTGCGTCCTGAATAACCCGGCCGTGTGGGATAGCCGTCGGTTATCCATATGAGATTTGCGCTGTCCTCCAGAAGCGGGTACTAATGTTCTAGACAAAGACTTCTGTCCCGGGGCTCGCCCCGTAACCAGATCATTGAGCAAGTCCCCGCAGGAGGAATCGGATGGCACAGAAGGTGCTCGTCTCGCTGGTCGACGACCTCGACGGCAGTGAAGCGGAAGAGACCGTCGAGTTCGGTTTGGACGGCGTCAGCTACCAGATCGACCTCTCTTCGGACAACGCCGAGGAGCTGCGGGACGCTCTCGCCCAGTATGTGGAGCACGCGCGGCGCGCGGGTGGCCGCAAGCGCGCTTCGGTGCGGCCGGTCGCGGGCAAGGGCCCGGCCCGGCCCGCCGCCGTCGACCGGGAACAGAACCAGGCCATTCGGTCGTGGGCGCGCAAGAACGGTTACGCCGTTTCGGACCGGGGCCGGATCCCGTCCGAGGTCGTCGAGGCCTACCACAAGAAGAACTGAGGATCCTTCAGCTGTCCGGGTGTCCGCAGGTCACCGGGACACTGGGGAAACTCCTCGAAGCGGGGTTCCAGCCGAGGCCGCCGGGCGAATTCGCCCGGCGGCTTTTGTTCATGTCCGGTCGCTGTCCGGTGTCCGTTCGATGTCCGCCCGGGCCGCCCGGGCGTACTCGGCGGGCGGCTGACCCGTCACCGCGTGAAAATCGCGGATGAAGTGCGACTGGTCGCTATAGCCCAATCGAACCGCCAGACCGGCGTAATCCGGCTCTCCTTCCGCGGCGATCCGCCGCGCCGCGTCGTTGAGGCGGTATATCCGGATCGCCCACTTGGGTGTGCAGCCGACGTGTTCGGCGAACAACCGCTGCACCGACCGGGTGGTTAGTCCAGTATCGGCGCACAGTTGCGCCACCCGGGTAATTCCCGGATCACGCGCGATTGATTCCACGGCCCCCGCGGCCCGCCGTGCGGCCGTCGACAGCTCGACGGGATTTGCGATCAGCAAGTTGTCGATCGCGTGGACCATTTGCGCGTCATCGGCGGCGGTCTGCACCGATTCCGCGGCCTCGATCGCCTTCGGCCCGAAAACGTCCGCGAGCGGGACAGCGCGGTCGGCGATGTCACTCACCGGGCCACCGAGGAACGCGCGGAAGCACCCGGGCCGGAAACGCACGCCGATGCCCTGGACGCGGCCTTCGAGGTGGTGGGAAAAGACGTCGCGGGCCGGGCCGTACACACCGGACGCCCCGGGGAAGAACGTCACGTGCACCGCGAGGTTCGGCAGGACGCGCTGTTCGTGGGGTGGCTTGCCGCGCAGGTCCCAGCGCAGCACCCAGTGGTAGTCGACGAATTCCGCCAGCTCGGGTGCGGGTGCGTGCCGGGTCAGCGTGAACATCGTGCGCGCGGTGGCCTCGGCCACGATGCCGCGCGGGATCCGGTGCTCGCCCACGCCGTCCACGGTAGCTGTCGCGTTCCTTCAAGACGGCTTCTTCGGCCGGAGGATTGGATCGCCGGATGACTGCTTCACTGGTGCGGCCCGCCGCGGCCGAGTTCCTCCGGGTCGCCCACGCCGTGACCGACCTGTCCGCTCCGACGCCCTGCGCCGGCTTCGACGTCCGCGGGCTGCTCAACCACCTCCTCTACTGGGGCCCGTGGCTCGTCGCAGCGGGACGCTGTGAGGAGCCGCCCACTCCGGCCGCGGGCGACCTCGTCACGGCCGACTGGCGCGCGGCGCTGGAGAAGCAGACGGAGACGCTCGTGGACGTCTTCGGGGTGCAGTCGGCGTGGGACGGCACGACGGCGCTGGGGACGACCCGGCTGCCGGCGTCGGTGGTCGGCGACATGGTGCTGGGCGAGTTCGTCCTGCACGGCTGGGACCTGGCTCGGGCGAGCGACCAGGAGCTCCGCTGCGCCCCCGGGGCGGCGAGGGCGGTGTACGAGTCCGCGGTGGCGATGGGCGAGCAGGCGCGGTCGATGGGGGTCTACGGGCCGGCGGTTCCGGTGCCTGCGGATGCTGCGGTGCTGGAACGGGCGCTGGGTGCTTCGGGGCGGGATCCGGGCTGGACGCGCTGACGGTTGTCCACAGGCCGGCTCGGATGTGGATGACTTCGGCGCTGGAACGGCGATCCGCCGGGTTTGTCGTAGTCCGTCGATAGACTGGACTCGGGGTCGCCCCCCAGGGACGGGTGGGGCCCGGCAAGGTCGCGTGTCGGGTGGCCGGCATCCGCCGGAGCCAGGGAAAAAGTCCCCGTCTGCCTGCGCCGGCCGCAAGTCGAGTGTCGCGAATGACTCGTACGGGACCTCTGATGCCCCCAATGGGTCATTCGCGACACTGACCCCAGGCCGAACGCCGAAGTTCGGCAGCCGCCGCCGGGCACCGTCGCTTCAGTGTGCGGAGGGAGTTGGCGACGTCATGAACGACTCTTTCCCGTCGTCCAGCGTCATGAACGAGTCGTTCATGACGTCCCGGACAGCGGGCCGGCTCAGCGGGGGCAGGTGCGCGGGCAGCCGTCGCACTCCGGCTCCGCCGGGAGCAGGTACGAAAAGCAACAGCTCTCCCGCCGCCGCGTCCACTCGCGGCCCGCCAGGCGCAGCGTCGACGCCGACGTCAGCGGCGGGTACCGCTCATCCAGAACCAAAGCCGCGTCGGCGACGCCCGCCCCCTCCGCCTCCGGCGTCCCACCCGCCCGGCCCGCTCCCCACAGGGCGTTCTCCAGGGCGTCCGTCGCCGCGGCCCAGAGTGTGCGGCGGCCGAAGCGGCTGGACAGCCCGTACGCCTGGACAAAAGCCGCCGCGTGTGCCGTGTAGCGGGCCCGCAGCACCGCCGCCAAGGCTCGCTCGTCGCGGACCACCGCCGCGCCCGGGGCGGCCGAGGCCGGGTCGGTCGGCAGGCAGCAGAACTCGTCGCCGAGCACCGCCAGTGCGTCCGGGTACGGCTGCCCGGCGCCGATGCGGAAGGCCAGGTCTGCGGGCCGGAGCGCGGGTACCCGCCGCTCGTGGTGCAGCAGCAGCGCGCCGACCTGGGCCGGGACGTGCAAGTACCACGCGATCAGGTAAGCCTCGGCCGTGCGGGGCGGTGCCGACCCGTGCTCGCGCCGCAGCCAGCCGGTCAGCCGCGTGCGCCACTCGTCGAAGAACCCGGGTCCGGCCAGGGCCGTCGAACAGCGGATCCAGCCCTCCGGGACGTCCCGTCGCAGGTCGAGCCGCCGCAGGGACGGCGCGAGGCCGGCTGTCTCGCGGGTGCTCGGCTGCGTCAACGGCGTCCTCCTTAGGTATCGCTAACCTAACAGGACTCAGCCGATCGGGTGGCTGTCACCCCGGTCACTCCCAGGTTGCGGACCTGTTCGCGGTGAGCGGACACCGCGCGGTTGGCGGAATCCGGGTGGCCACTCGCACGTTGGGGTTGACGTAAAGGTGCAGGGCAACCTGATGATGTAAGCATCCGGAAGACCCCACGTCCGGGTGCGGAAAAGACCGCGAAGAGCCGTAGTGGTACGCCAGCGCGACCAGTTGGCTACTAGAGTGGTCTCACGGTGCTGAATCCATCGCGGTGAAAGCACGATGGACAACGGGCCGCCGGCGCAGCAGTCGAGGGAGTGCACATGTTTGAGAGGTTCACCGACCGCGCGAGGCGGGTGGTTGTGCTGGCTCAAGAAGAGGCCAGGATGCTCAACCACAACTACATCGGCACCGAGCACATCCTCCTGGGTCTGATCCACGAGGGTGAGGGTGTCGCCGCCAAGGCGCTGGAGTCGCTGGGCATCGCCCTGGAGGGCGTGCGCCAGCAGGTCGAAGAGATCATCGGCCAGGGCCAGCAGGCGCCGAGCGGGCACATCCCGTTCACGCCGCGGGCGAAGAAGGTGCTGGAGCTGTCGCTGCGCGAAGCGCTGCAGCTCGGCCACAACTACATCGGCACCGAGCACATCCTGCTGGGCCTGATCCGCGAGGGCGAAGGCGTCGCCGCGCAGGTGCTGGTCAAGCTGGGTGCGGACCTCAACCGGGTCCGCCAGCAGGTGCTGCAGCTGCTCTCGGGCTACCAGGGCAAGGAGTCCACCGAAACCGGTTCCGGCGGCCGTGGTGAAGGCACCCCGTCGTCGTCGCTGGTGCTGGACCAGTTCGGCCGCAACATGACCGTGCTCGCCCGCGAGGGCAAGCTCGACCCGGTCATCGGGCGCGGCAAGGAGATCGAGCGGGTCATGCAGGTGCTGTCCCGCCGGACCAAGAACAACCCGGTGCTCATCGGCGAGCCCGGCGTCGGCAAGACCGCCGTCGTCGAGGGCCTCGCGCAGAGCATCGTCAAGGGCGAGGTGCCCGAGACGCTCAAGGACAAGCAGCTCTACACGCTGGACCTGGGCTCCCTGGTCGCCGGCTCCCGCTACCGCGGTGACTTCGAAGAGCGCCTGAAGAAGGTGCTCAAGGAGATCAAGACCCGCGGCGACATCATCCTGTTCATCGACGAGCTGCACACGCTGGTCGGGGCGGGTGCCGCCGAGGGCGCGATCGACGCGGCTTCGATCCTGAAGCCGATGCTCGCCCGCGGTGAGCTGCAGACGATCGGCGCGACCACGCTCGAGGAGTACCGCAAGTACATCGAGAAGGACGCCGCCCTCGAGCGCCGGTTCCAGCCGATCCAGGTCGGTGAGCCGTCGCTGGAGCACACGATCGAAATCCTCAAGGGCCTGCGCGACCGGTACGAGGCGCACCACCGCGTCTCGATCACCGACTCGGCGCTGGTCGCCGCCGCGACCCTGGCGGACCGGTACATCAACGACCGGTTCCTCCCGGACAAGGCGATCGACCTGATCGACGAGGCCGGCGCGCGGATGCGCATCCGCCGGATGACCGCGCCGCCGGACCTGCGCGAGTTCGACGAGAAGATCGCGAACGTCCGCCGCGACAAGGAGTCCGCGATCGACGCGCAGGACTTCGAGCGCGCCGCCCGCCTGCGTGACGAGGAGAAGACCCTCCTCGGCCAGAAGGGCGAGCGGGAGAAGCAGTGGAAGGACGGCGACCTCGACGTCGTCGCCGAGGTCGACGACGAGCAGATCGCGGAGGTGCTGGCCAACTGGACCGGCATCCCGGTGTTCAAGCTGACCGAGGAGGAGACCACCCGGCTGCTGCGCATGGAGGACGAGCTCCACAAGCGCATCATCGGCCAGGAGGACGCGGTCAAGGCCGTCTCGCAGGCGATCCGCCGTACGCGTGCCGGTCTGAAGGACCCGAAGCGCCCGTCGGGCTCGTTCATCTTCGCCGGCCCGTCCGGTGTCGGTAAGACCGAGCTCTCCAAGGCGCTGGCGGCGTTCCTGTTCGGCGAGGACGACGCGCTCATCCAGATCGACATGGGCGAGTTCCACGACCGCTACACCGCTTCGCGGCTCTTCGGTGCCCCTCCGGGCTACGTCGGCTACGAAGAGGGCGGCCAGCTGACGGAGAAGGTGCGTCGCAAGCCGTTCTCGGTGGTCCTGTTCGACGAGATCGAGAAGGCGCACCAGGAGATCTACAACACGCTCCTGCAGGTGCTGGAGGACGGCCGCCTGACCGACGGTCAGGGCCGCACGGTCGACTTCAAGAACACGGTCCTCATCTTCACGTCCAACCTGGGCACGTCGGACATCTCGAAGTCCGTCTCGCTCGGGTTCGCCGGGTCCAACGACACCGGCACCCGGTACGAGAAGATGAAGCAGAAGGTCAACGAGGAAATGAAGAAGCATTTCCGCCCGGAGTTCCTGAACCGGATCGATGACATCATCGTGTTCCACCAGCTGACGCAGGACCAGATCATCATGATGGTCGACCTGATGATCGGCCGCGTGGAGAAGCAGCTCAAGGCCAAGGACATGGAGCTGGAGCTGACGTCGAAGGCGAAGGCCCTGCTGGCCAAGCGCGGCTTCGACCCGGTGCTGGGTGCCCGGCCGCTGCGCCGCACGATCCAGCGCGAGATCGAGGACCAGCTGTCGGAGAAGATCCTCTTCGGCGAGGTCGAGCCCGGCCAGATCATCCTGGTCGACGTCGAGGGCTGGAGCGGCAACCCCGAGGACAAGGACGACCAGGCCAAGTTCACCTTCCGCGGTGAGCGCCGGCCGTCCTCGATCCCGGATGCCCCGCCGGTCAGCATCGGCGCGGGCCACGAGGAGCAGAGCGGCGAAGCCGAGAGCGAGTGATCGGCTGAGTTGATTCGCAGGAAGGGCGGTTCCCCGGTGGGGGGAGCCGCCCTTCTCGCTGTCTCGGGGGTCCTGAGCGCCCCAATGTGGCCTTGGTTGCGTCTGACGCACCGAAGGCCGCCTTGGGTGCGTTGAACGCACCGAAGGCCACATTGGGGCGCATGAGACGATGCCCGCGGGGCTTGGGAGGGGAATCCGCTTGGACGTGCTGTCGATCGACTTCGGGACTTCCAGCACCGTCGGCGTCCTCTCCGCCTTCGGGCGCGGGCCGCGGGCCGTCGAGGTCGATGGGTCCGTCACCATGTCCTCCGCCGTCTTCGTCAACGATGACGGCCTGCTCGTCGTCGGGCAGGATGCCGAACGGCGGGCGCGGCTCGATCCCAGCCGGTTCGAGCCCAACCCCAAGCGGCGCATCGACGAAGGCACCCTGCGGCTCGGCGACACCGCCGTCGACGTCACCGATGCCTTCGCCGCCGTCCTGCGCAGGATGGGTGAGGAAGCCGAACGGCAGCTCGGGCGCCCGCCCGGGCAGACGCGGATCTCGCACCCCGCCGGCTGGGGCGTCACCCGGCAGGAAGCCATCCGCACCGCCGCCGCCAAGGCCGGGCTCGCCGATGTCCGGCTGGTTCCCGAGCCCGTCGCCGCGGCCGCGCACTACGCGAGCACCGGCCACCGCGACACCGGCCCGATCGGCATCTACGACCTCGGCGCCGGCACCTTCGACTGCGCCGTCGTCGGGGTGTCCCGGCAGGGCTTCGCCGTGCTCGCCGAGGGAGGCCTGCCCGATCTCGGCAGCCTCGACATCGACCAGGCCCTGCTCGTCCACATCGGACGCTCGGTCTCGCACGCCGATCCGGCGCAGTGGCAACGGCTTCTCCGCCCGCAGTCCACCGCCGACCGCCGCGCCCGGCGCGCGCTGCTGCAGGACGTCCGCGACGCCAAGGAAAGCCTCTCCCGCCACCCGCAGACCCACGTGCCGATGCCCGAGCCGTTCGGTGACGTCCTGGTCAGCCGCGACGAGCTCGAAGCACTCGTGCGGCCCAGCCTGCTGCGCAGCGCCGAGCTGCTCGCCGAGACGATCCACCGCGCCGGGCTGAACCCCGCGCAGCTCGCCGGCGTCTACCTCGTCGGCGGGCCGAGCCGGATGCCGCTGCTGGCCACGCTGCTCGGGCGCCAGCTCGGGGTCGTGCCGACCACGCAGGACCAGCCCGAGACGGCGGTCGCGTTCGGCCTCCACCACGTCCCGCTGGGCAACACCGCCGACCTCACCGTGCCCGCGTTCGCGCCGGTCCGCCCGCCCGTGACGCCGCCGCGGCCGCAGCCCTGGCAGCAACCGCAACGGCCTCAGTACGCGCCGCCGCCGGAGCCGGCGAAGAACACCAAGCCCTGGCTGATCGCGCTGGCGGTGCTCGTGGTCGTCGCGATCGTGGTGACCGTGCTCGCGATCGTCGTCTGACGGCTCACCAGGCCGGGTCCATCCGCGGGCCCTGGCGGTAGAAGTCGTCGTCCCGCTCGGCAGGCCGCGGCTCCGCCGGCGAAGGCTGCGGCTCGAACTGCACCCGCCAACGCAACCGGTCCATGAGGTAACCGCCGCTGCCCAGGGGTGCCAGCAGCTGTCCGGTCCGCTTCGCCGAGTCCCGCTGCGCCTCGACGTAGGTCCGCAGCACGGCGTCGGCGATCTCGTCCGGGGACATCCGCGAGACGGCGTCGGTGAGCCGCAGCCGGGTCAGGACGCCGTCGGTGTTGACCGAGAGCGAGACGGCGCCGTCGGCGGACGTCGCCGTCGCCGACAACGCCGCCAGCTCGCCCAAGAGCGCGTCGCGGTCCGGTTTCTCCGAGCGGTCTGCCATCCCGCCATGTAAACACCGTTCAGCCGCCCGTCAGGACGATTGACGGACGGTGTGCCTCAGATCACGGAAGCCTTAGTGTTCCGCCCCCGCGCTGACGGCCAGGTCCGCCGAGGTCCGCAGCGCCGTGTCCACCAGCGCCTCCAGCGCGTCGGCGATGCGGTCCACCCCCAGGGACGGCGCGGCCTTGCCGGACGCCGCCACCTGCTCCGGGCTGAACGGCACGTGCACGAACCCGCCGCGCACGTCCGGCGTAGTCGACAGCAAGTGCATCAACCCGTAGAAGACCTGGTTGCACACGTACGTCCCGGCGGTGTGGGACACCGAGGCCGGCACGCCCGCCGCGCGGATCGCCGCCACGCACGCCTTCACCGGCAACGTCGTGAAGTACGCCGCCGGTCCGCCCGGAACCACCGGGACGTCCACCGGCTGCTCGCCCGCGTTGTCGGGGATGCGCGCGTCGATCAGGTTGACCGCGACGCGCTCCGGCGTCACGTCGAGGCGGCCGCCCGCCTGGCCCACGCACACCACCAGCGACGGCCGGTGTTCCTCCACCGCGGCGAGCAAAGCCGGCCGCGAAGCGGCGAACTCGCACGGCAGCTCCACCGCGGCGATGTCGTCGCGGCGCGCGCCGAGCAGCGAAACCGCCTGCCACGACGGGTTCACCGGCTCGCCGCCGAACGGCGCGAACCCCGTCATCAGCACCCTGGCCATGCACCCTCCCCGAAACGCCGTGAAGGCCACCCTACGACCGCGGGGTGGCCTTCACGAAGGGACGGACTCACGCGGCGGGCTTCAACCCACCCGGGAAGAGGTACTGGTCCGCGGGCTTGCCGGCGCCGTACACCCACGCGTCGAAGAACCCCTGGAGGTTCTTGTGCGCGACCTTCTCGGTGTACCGCTGGAAGTCCTGCATGCTCGCGTTCCCGTTCCGGTGCAGCGACGGCCAGGTCTTGAGCACCCGGTCGAACGCGGCCTGCCCGACGTAGTTGCGCAGCGCGTGCAGCATCATCGGGCCCTTCGAGTACACGTACGTGAACTCGTTGCCGGCGCCCATGTCGTACAGCTTGCCGTTCCAGAACGCCGTCGACGCCTTCTTGACGTCGTCCGCGTACTGCTTGTTCAGGTCGACGCCCTCCTTCGCCTCGTCCCAGAGCCACGTCGCGTACGACGCGAAGCACTCGTTGAGGCAGACGTCGCGCCAGTGCTCGACCGCCACCGAGTCGCCGTACCACTGGTGGGCGTTCTCGTGGACGATCGTCGGCACCGTGCCGGCCCAGCCCGCGGAGTAGATCGGCCGGCTCATCGTCTCCAGCGAGAAGCCGATCTGCTCGTTGAGGAAGATGCCGCCCGCCGCGTCGATCGGGTACTTGCCGAACTTCGACTCGAGGAAGTCGAGGATCTCCGGCAGCCGCGCTTCGGCCTGCTTCGTCGAGTCGGGGACGCCCGGGGCGAACGCGCTGACGATCGGCGTGCCGTCCGTGCGCTTCTGGCGGTCGAAGGTCCACTTGTCGATCGCGACCGTCGTCATGTACGGCACGATCGGCGTTTCCTCGGCCCAGACGTGCGTGGTGCCACCGGGCGCCTTGAACGACGGCTTCTCCCGGCCGTTCGCGATCACGCCCCACTCGTCGGGCACGGTGATCGCGAGGTGGAACGTGGCCTTGTCGAGCGGGGTGTCGTTGACCGGGTACCAGGTGGTCGCCGACTTCGGCTCGCCGGCGACGAACGCGCCGCCGGCCTGGGCGTACTGCCAGCCGTTGTTGCCGAGCGACGGGTCCTCGATCGGCGCGGGCACGCCGTGGTAGTCGATCTTGACCTCGAAGTGCTCACCGCGCCGCAGCGACCGCGACGGCGTGACGACCAGCTCGTGGTCGCCGGTCCGGCTGAACTTCGCGCCGCGGCCGTCGACCTTCACCGAGTCGACGGTCAGGCCGCGGAAGTCGAGGTTGAACGAGCTGAGCGACTGCGTCGCCCGCGCGGAGATGTCCTGCGCACCCTTGAGCTGGTGCGAGGCGGGGTCGTAGCCGACCTTGAGGTTGTAGTCGGCGACGTCGTAGCCGCCGTTGCCGTCCTGGGGGTAGTAGCTGTCGCCGGCGCCGTCGCTGCCCGGCTTCGCGGCGCCCCAGTCGTTCCCGGCGGCCGCGACCCCGCTGCTCAAGCAGATGCCGGTGAGCAGCGCGGCGGCGAGCACCACCGGTTTCTGTCCCCTCATGAACGCTCCTGTCCGTCTGGGGTGCACGTGAAATCGCAACGTATCGCCACGAACGTGCCGCGGGGCGGTCTGTCGTCGTATTTGTCCGGAAAATCAGCACTTACGTCGGTGCCGCTCCGGCCATCCGCCCCCGGCGCCCGGGCGCGGTCTGGAAAGCTGGACGCATGCGCGTTGCGCTGCTGGGCCCGCTGCGGGTGACCGACGACGAAGGCACGCCGATCGACATCGGCGGGGCCCGCCTCCGCATGCTCCTGGCCCGGCTCGCGCTGGACGCCGGGCGCGCGGTCCCGGCCGACGCGCTCGTCGACGGCCTCTGGGGTGCCGAACCGCCCGCCGACGCCGCCAACGCCCTGCAATCGCTGGTCTCGCGGCTGCGCAAGGCGCTGCCGGTGGCCGTCGAGTCGGGCCCCGGCGGCTACCGGCTCGCCGTGGCCCGCGAAGACGTCGACGCCGAGCGGTTCGAACGGCTCGCCGCCGACGGCCGCCGGGACCTGGCCGCGGGCCGGGACGCCCACGCGGCCGAGCTGCTCGCCGAAGCCCTCGCGCTCTGGCAGGGCGGCGCGCTCGCCGACGTCCTCGACGCGCCGTTCGCGCCCGCCCCGGCCCGCCGCCTCACCGAGCTGCGGGCCGAGGCGGCCGAAGACCGGTTCGAAGCGCTGATCCGGCTGGGCGAGCACGGCGCCGTCCTGGCCGACCTGGCCACCGCGGCCGACGCCGACCCGCTGCGCGAGCGGCTGGCCGGGCTGCGGATCCGCGCGCTCTGCGCGGCCGGGCGGCAGTCCGAAGCCCTGGCCGTCTACACCGGGATCCGGCGCACCCTGGCCGACCAGCTCGGCGTCGACCCGTCGGCCGAGCTGCAGGAAGTCCACCTCGCCGCGCTGCGGGGCGAGTTCGCGCCGCCGTCGCCGGTGACCGACCGGCTGCCGACCCGGCTGACCACGTTCATCGGCCGCGACGACGAGCTCAAGCTGCTGGCCGAGCTCCTCGGCGGCGCCCGGCTGGTCACCCTGGCCGGCCCGGGCGGGGCGGGCAAGACGCGGCTGGCCACCGAGGCGGCCTCGCGGCATCCGGCGCACGCGCGCGGCCGGGTGTGGTTCGTGCCGCTGGCCGGCGTCCGCGACCCCGGCGACGTCGGCGGCGCGCTGCTCGCCGCGCTGGAGGTGCGCGACATCCGCAGCGCCGAAACCGAGGTGCGGCGGCGGCCGGATCTGCTCGGCCACGCCGTCGAGGTGCTGGCCGGCGGCGAGGCGCTGCTGGTCTTGGACAACTGCGAGCACGTCATCGACGCGGCCGCGGCGCTGGCCGACGACCTGCTGGGCCGCGTGCCCGGGCTGCGGATCCTCGCCACCAGCCGGGAGCCGCTGGCCATCACCGGTGAGGCGCTCTGCCCGCTCGGCCCGCTGCCGGTGCCCGCCGAACGCGCGGCGCCCGCCGAAGCCGCCGAGCTGGATTCGACCCGGCTGTTCCTCGACCGCGCGAGCGCGGTCCGGCCCGACTTCGCGCTCGACGAGTCC
This sequence comes from Amycolatopsis sp. cmx-4-37, assembly GCA_049998055.1. Taxonomy (GTDB): domain Bacteria; phylum Actinomycetota; class Actinomycetes; order Mycobacteriales; family Pseudonocardiaceae; genus Amycolatopsis. Next base: position 155,243 of record JAEBEK010000004.1, read on the forward strand.
ACTGTGGACGACATCGGCCAGATCTGCCGCCGGCTCGATGGGATGCCGCTCGCCCTGGAGCTGGCCGCCGCGCGGCTGCGGTCGATGACGCCGGCCCAGATCGCCGCCCGGCTCGACGACCGGTTCCGGCTGCTGACCTCGGGCAGCCGCACCGCGCTGCCGCGGCAGCGTACCCTGCGCGCGGTCGTCGAATGGAGCTGGGACCTGCTCACCGAGCAGGAACTGGTGCTCGCGCGGCGGCTCGCGGTGTTCCCCAGCAGTGTGCCGATGGGTGCGGTCGAGCGGGTCTGCGCGGACGAGCTGCTGCCCGCCGCCGACGTCCCGTACGTGCTCGGCACGCTCGTCGAAAAGTCCATCGTGGACACCGTGAACCGCGACGGGGAGCCGCGGTACCGGATGCTGGAGACGCTGCGGGCCTACGCCGGCGAGCGGCTCGCCGAGTCCGGTGAGCGGGACGCGTTCCAGCGCGCGATGGCCGGCTACTACGTCGACCTGGCCGAACGGGCGGAACCGCTGCTGCGCACCGGCGCGCAGCTCGCCGCGATCGACGCCTACGAGGCCGACTCGGTCAACCTGACCGGCGCCCTGCGCGTGGCCATCGAGATGTCCGATGTGGACACTTCGGTGCGGCTGCTCAACGGGATGTTCTGGTACTACACGATCCTCGGGCAGGGTGAGCGGGCCGAGGAGTTCATCGACGCGGTGCTCGCCTTCGGCGACCGGCTGCCGCCGGACGTGCTGGCCGCCTACCGCGCGATTTCGCGGCTGTTCCACCAGGTGCCGTCCCGGTTCCCGCTCGACGGCGTCCGCGAGCTGGTCGACGAGTGCGTCCGCACCGGGGCGGTGGGGAAGTACCCGGGACTCTCGGTGGCGCTGCCGATGCTGGCGTTCCTCGGCGGCGACCGCGAGCTGGCGATGCGGGAGGTGCACCGCGCGCAGGCCGACGACGACACCTGGACCCGCTCGGGCGGCTACTGGGTCGAAAGCTTCCTGCTCGACGACACCGGGGACGTCGAGGGCGCGGACCGGGCCCGGGACCTGGCGCACGCGGGCTTCCTCGAAGTCGGCGACCGCTGGGGCACGGCGATGACGTTGAGCTTCAAGGCGAACGCGCTGTCCCAGGCCGGCGACGGCGAGAGCGCGATCGAGGTCTACCAGCAGGGGCTGGCCCTGTCGATGGAGCTGCGCTCGCACGAGGACGTCGTGCAGCACTGGTGGCGCCTGGCCGTCGAACGCGCCCGCCTCGGCGACCTCGAAGGCGCGTGGCGCGATCAGGAGGCCGCCGAGCGCTACGGGCGGGGCTTCGAGAGCCCGCAGCTGCGGGCGATCCTGATGTTCGGCCGGATCGAGCTGTGCCTGCGCGGCGGGCGGGTGGCGGACGCGCGTGCGACGCTCACCGAGCTCCAAGCGCTGGCTTGGGAGGCCGCGTTCCCCGAAGGCATGGGCGTGGAGTGGGTCAGCGCGTTCGAAGGGCGGCTCGCGCTGGCCGAGCACCGGCCCGACGACGCCGAGGCGCACGTGGTCAAGGCCATCGTCGTGACCCGCAACCGCGGGGACATGCCGGATCTCGCCGGGGTCGTGGAGCTGCTGGCGCTGGTGCGCGACCAGCAGGGACGGCTGGCGGAGGCGGCCCGTCTGCTGGGGACGTCGGCGCTGATCCGCGGCCGGTTCGACCTCGGCAGCCCGGAGGTGCGCGAGCTGATCGCCCACCTGCGCGCGGAACTTTCCGACGCGCGGTACGAAGAGCTGATCGCGGCGGTGCGCGCGATGTCCAAAGAGGACGCCATCGCCGAGGTCTACGTCGAAATAGGCTGAAGGGGACGTCCGCCCCCGCGAACGCCCCCTCCCGCACCCCCTGGCGCGACTCACCCCCGTGTGTCGGCGCCTTTCAGACCCGCCGGCGATAGGCCCAAGTGGCCAGCGGGAAGAACACGATCACCGCGCCGGCCATCCAAGCCAGCGCCCCGGCCAGCGGCCCGGCGACGGCGCCGCCGTTCATCAGGCCGCGCAACGCGTTCGCCATCAGGCTGACCGGGCTGATGTCGGCCCACGCCCGCAGCCAGCCCGGCATCGTGGACGTCTGGACGAACACGTTGCTGCCGAAGGTCAGCGGCATGATGAAGACGAACATCAGGGCCTGCGCCGATCCCGGCGACTTCATCACCATGCCGACGAACACCGAACCCCAGCAGAAGCAGAGGCCGAACGCCAGCGCGAGCAGGATCGCCACGGCGAACTCGCCCGGGCTGGTCGCGATCCGGTACCCCATGATCGTCGCGACGACCATCAGCACGACCAGGCAGACGACGTACCGCACGACGTCGGCCAGCACGGCCCCGATCAGCGGGGCCGACCGGGCGATCGGCATGCTGCGGAACCGGTCGAACACGCCCTTGGTGATGTCGGTGTTGAGGTTCGTGCCGACCGTGAGGCAGGCCTGCAGGATGTTCATCACGATGACGCCGGGCACGACCATCTGCAGGTAGGCGTCGGTCGAGCCGGACAGCGCGCCACCGAACAGGTACACGAAGATGACCAGGAAGATGATCGGCATCAGGGTGACGTCGGCGAGCTGTTCGGGGTTCTTGCGGATCTTCAGGATGCCGCGCCAGGCCAGCGAAAGCGCGTGGCCGAGTCCCTTGGCGGGGCTGATGTGCCGCGGCGGGGCCGGGCGGTCGAGCGCCAGCGTCGTCATGCCAGGCTCCCTTCGAGGTCGCGGGTGGTGTCTTCGGTCGGCTCTTCGGCGGTGTGCCCGGTGAGGGCGAGGAACACCTCGTCGAGGCTGGGCAGCCGCAGCGCCAGCTCGTCCGCGGTGATCCCGGCTTCGTCGAGCTTGCGGACCAAGGTGGACAGCAGGACCGGGTCGCTGACCGGCGCGGTGAGCAGCCCGGTCGCGTCGTCGCGGGTCGGCCGGACGCCGGAGAGGTCGCCGAGGATCCGGTTGACGGCGTCCATGTCGGACAGCTGGGTCGGCCGGACCTGCAGCGTCTGCCCGCCGACGCGGCGCTTCAGCTCGTCGGCGCGGCCGTCGGCGACCACGCGGCCGTGGTCGAACACGGTGATCTTGTCGGCCAGCTGGTCGGCCTCCTCCAGGTACTGCGTGGTCAGCAGCACCGTCGCGCCCTCGGCGACGAGGTTGCGGACGACGTCCCAGACCTCGTTGCGGGCGTGCGGGTCGAGCCCGGTGGTCGGCTCGTCGAGGTAGAGCACCTCGGGCCGGCCGACGAGGCTGGCCGCCAGGTCGATCCGCCGGCGCATGCCGCCCGAGTAGGTCCGGACCGGCCGCTTGGCGGCGCTCGTCAGCTCGAACCTTTCGATCAGCTCGACGGCGCGCGCCTTGGACTGGGCGCGGGAGTGGCCGTACAACCGGCCGATGAGGACGAGGTTCTCGATCCCGTTGAGGTCCTCGTCGACGGACGCGTACTGCCCGGTCAGCCCGATCAGGCTGCGGACCCGCACGGGGTCGGTGACGACGTCGAAGCCCCCGACGGTGGCTCTGCCGGAGTCGGGTTTCATCAGCGTCGCCAGGATGCGGATCGCGGTCGTCTTGCCCGCGCCGTTCGGCCCGAGCACCCCCACCACCTGGCCGTAGGGGACCTCGAGGTCCACCCCGTCGAGCGCCTTGGTGTCCCCGAAGTGTTTGACCAGGCCCTCGGCCTGGATCGCGTGCGACATGGGCGTTCCTCCTTCACTGTCGCTGTTGAGCCTCACTGTGGACGGCGGCGCTGGCAGGCCGCGCACAGCGCGCTGGCAGCGGCTGGCAGCCGCTGGTGGAGATCTTGTGGAGGAGTTGTCGGCGCCCGGGCCCGGCGGCGAGCACCTGGGCATACTCGGCACATGACCGTTGCGGAAGAGACGCGCCTCCGGCGGAAGAACCCGCTGGTCACGGCCCTGCTGGTGGTGCCGCTGGTGCTGCTGGTGGCCCTGGTCGCGCTGCGCCTGATCGGCTACGACGGCGACTGGTACACCCTCGTCGCGTTGTCGCTGACGCCGTACGTCGCGGCCGCGGGCGCGCTTCTCGGCGGGCTCGCGCTGGTGCTGCGGCGCTGGTGGGTCGGCGGGCTCGCCCTGGTGCTGGCCATCGTGCTGGCCGTCCTGGTGCTCCCGCGGCTGTCGGCGAGCGACCAACGCGAAGTGCACGGCAAGACACTGCGCGTGCTCGCGTCGAACCTGCTCTACGGCCAGGCGGACCCGAAGGCCGTCGTCGACCTGGTGCGTTCGCAGCGGATCGACGTGCTCAACCTGGTCGAAATGACCCCGCGTGCGGTCGACGGGCTGACCGCGGCCGGGCTGTTCGAGACGCTGCCGTACCGGGTGCTGCACCCGGCGCCCGGCGCGTTCGGCTCGGGGATCGTGTCGCGCTTCCCGCTGAAGGAGGTCAACCTGACGGGTGATTCGGCGGCCAAGCAGCCGGGCGCGCAGGCCGACCTCGGCGACGGCGTGGTGGCCGAGATCGTCGCCGTCCACCCGATCTCCCCGGACGTCGACACCCCGCAGTGGGAGCGCGAGATCAAGGACCTCTCCCGCGCGGCCGGCGAGCACGGCCTGCGCATCCTGGCGGGCGACTTCAACGCGACGCTGGACCACGCGGCGTTCCGGACGGTGTTGTCCCGCGGCTACAACGACGCGGCGGAGGAGCGCGGCGCGGGGTTGTCCCCGACGTGGCCGTCGTCGTCGCCGGTGGTGACGATCGACCACGTGGTGGTCGACAACCGGGCGGCGGTCGAGGACTACCGCGTGTTCGACGTCGCGGGCAGCGACCACCGGGCGGTGTTCGCCGAAGTCCGCCTGCCCTAACCCAGGAGGGCGGTCACCGTCTCGAGCGCGCCGGCCGCGATGGACACGCCCCGCCCGTGGCGGATCTCCGGCTCCCGCGGGTTGATCCGGATCAACGCACCACTCGCCGCGCTCGCCAGTTCGGCGTAACGGCGGACGGTCGGGACCGCCTGGCCCGCGCCGAGTTCGACGACCACGAGGTCACGCGCGGTGCGGCGCCACGCCGTCAGCGCGTCCAGCTGGGCCTGGCTGCGGTCCGGCACCCACGAGAAGTCCCCGAACATCAGGATGTTGGGCCGGGCCAAGCCGCCGCAGCGAGGGCACGACGGCAAGGGCGGCACCGCGCGCATCGTTTCGGGGTCGATCGAAACGTCGACACCGGAAGCCGGCCAGATCTCGGAAGTGCACCCGGCCAGGCACTGCAGGTGGTGGATCGAGCCGTGCGCCTCGGCGACGTGCTCGAAGCCCGCCTTCTGGAATTGACCGTCCACATTGGACGTGAAGACGCGGGTGCCGCCCGGTGGATCGAGGCCGAGGAGCAGGCCGAACCCGTCGTGCGGCACGGTCGCGCGGTACAGCGAAAGCCGGTGACCGTAGAAACCCCAGGCCAGCTCGGGGTCGTCGGCGAAGTGGCGCGGGTCGGCCAGCTCCTCGAACCGCAGCCCGAGCCGGGCGTACGGCGGGTACGCGCGCCAGAACCCTTCGCCGCCGCGGAAGTCCGGCAACCCGGAGTCGACGCCCATCCCGGCGCCGGCGCAGATCAGCAGCGCGCCGGCGCCGGCCAGGAGTTCCGTGGCCCGTTCGAGAGCGTCACTCACCCGGCTGCGAACCGAGGACGACCTCGAACTCCAGCAGGTTCGCCCCGGTGGACACGGGCTTGGCGCGCTCGCCCGAGTGCGCCGCCGCGGCCGGGCCGCCGGTCGCCCACGCCTGGTAGTGCTCCTCGGTTTCCCACTTCGTGTACACGAAGTAGCGCGTCTCGCCGGAAACCGGGCGCAGCAGCTCGAACCCGAGGAAGCCCGGCTGCTGGTCGACGGCGTCCATCCGCGCCGCGAACCGCTTCTCCAGCTCGGGGCCGGCGCCTTCGGGGACCTCGATCGCGTTGATCTTCACGACACTCATGGGTTCAGCGTAGTTGGCCTGGCAGTGTGACCCGTGCCACTGTGGAGGGCATGGGGAGTACTGAGCGCGACCTCGCGACCGACCTCGCCCGGATCATCCGCGCGACCGCCGACGAGGTCGGCGACGGCCGGGCCAGTGAACTCATCGAGCGCGTGACCGGCCACCTGGGGGCGCAGCTGCCGGAAGTGGTGGTCGTGACCCGGTCCTGGCCGATGTGGGAGCACGCCAACATCCAGCGCGGGGTAGACGCCTACCTGGCCGAGCACGGCACGCTCGTGGACTGGTTCGGGATCGCCGGCGGCCAGCGCAGTCACGAGGACCTGATCGGGATGCTGGTGACCGCGCGGATGCGGGGCACGTACGAGCTCGGCGCGGTGGACTTCGCCACGACGGCGATCGGCCCGGACCAGGCGACCGAGGCGGTGCAGCTCGGGCTCGTCGGCACGAGCGCCCCGGGTGGTGAGCCGGTGCTGCTCGCCATCCGCGGTTCGAACGTGCAGTGGGGGCTCGAGCAGTGCCGGCTGGAGGTCCTCGCGACGTCGCGGGCGACCGCCACCGAAGTGCGCGACCGCGTCGAGCGGCTGATGGCCGAGCACGACCTCCTGCGCGGGCAGGTGGTGGCGTTCGGCACCAGCGAGCACCGCGGCAACGAGCTGCTCACGTTCCTCCCGCGGCCGGCGCTGACCGGCGAGGAGGTCGTGCTGCCGGACGGCGTGCTCGACGCGATCGAGCGGCACACCGTAGGCATCGCGCGGCACGGCGAGCGGCTGCTGGCGGCGGGGCAGCACCTCAAGCGCGGGCTGCTGCTGCACGGCCTGCCCGGCACCGGCAAGACGCACACGGTCCGCTACCTGATGGGCCGCCTGCCGGACACCACGGTGATCATCCTGACCGGCACGGCGATGAAGTTCATCGGCAAGGCCGCGGAGCTGGCGCGGCGGCTGCAGCCGAGCGTGGTCGTGTTGGAGGACGTCGACCTGATCGCGCAGGACCGCAGCTACGGGCCGATGGTCCAGCCGCTGCTGTTCACGCTGCTCGACGCGATGGACGGCGTGGGCGGCGACGCCGACGTGACGTTCCTGCTGACCACCAACCGCGCGAGCGAGCTGGAGAAGGCACTCGCCGACCGCCCGGGCCGGGTGGACCTCGCCGTCGAAATCCCGCTCCCGGACGCGGTGGGCCGCGAGGCCCTGCTGCGGCTGTACGCGCGGGGGCTGGAGCTGACGGCGGACCTCGCCCCGGTGGTGGCGGCGACGGAGGGGGTGACGGCGTCGTTCGCGAAGGAGCTGCTGCGCCGGGCGTCGCTGCTGGCGCTGGCTTCCCGGCCGGAGGAGGACGTCGTGGTGGGCGACGAGGAGCTGACGACGGCGCTGCGGGAGATGCAGGAGGCGCGCAGTGCCCTGACGCGGTCGTTGCTGGGCAGCTCAGCTGCGCAGTGAGCCGGGGAAGAGGTCGGCGTCCGCGGGGAGCTTCGTCCCCCGGAACCACTCGTCGAAGAACGCTTTCAAATTCTGCCCGCTGACCTGCGAAGCCATCTTCTCGAAGTCGGCCCACGACGCGTTGCTGTGGCGGTAGCGGGACGGCCAGTCGTGCAGGAGGCGGGTGAACGCCGGGTCGCCGATCCGGCGGCGCAACGCGTGCAGCGCCAGGATTCCCTTGTTGTACACGCCCTCGAACTCGTGGCCCTGGCCCATGCCGACCAGCTTCTGCGCCCAGAAGTCCGTGCTGCCGCGCGTGATTTCGATCGCTGCGCGGTAGCGGTCGTCCAGGCTCTGGCCCTCGCGCTCGGCCCACAGCCACTGCGCGTACGACGCGAAGCACTCGTTCAGGCAGATGTCGGACCAGTTCCGCAGCGACACCGAGTCGCCGAACCACTCGTGGGCGTTCTCGTGCACCAGCGTCGGCAGGTCGGCCCACTTCGCGTACGTCGGCCGGGTCTGCGTCTCCAGCGAGAAGTGGACGTCCTCGTTCAGGAAGATCCCGCCGGCCGCCGACTGCGGGTACGGCCCGAACTTGCCGCTCAGGAAGCCGAGCACCTCCGGCAGGCGGTCGCCGATCGCGCGGCGGTCTTCGGTGCCGGGCGCGTACGCCGTGACGACCGGTGTCCCGTCCGGCAAGGTCGACCTGTCGACACCGAACTTGCCGATCGCGATCGTCGTCAGGTAGCTCGCCACCGGGTTCGGCTCGGTCCACGTCCCCGGCGGGCCCTCCCGGCCGTTCGAGAGCACCGTCCACCCGGCCGGGACGTGCGCGGTGAGCGTGAAGGACGCCTTGTCGCGCGGGGTCTCGTTCACGGGGTACCAGAACGCCGCCGAGTGCGGCTCGCCGACCATGTACGCGCCGCCGTCGGCCGAGTGCTGCCAGCCGTTCTCGCTGCCGCCGTCGTGCGGGGTCTTCGCCGGGTCGCCGCCGTAGCGGACGCGGGTGCGGAACGTCGTCCCGGCGCGGATCGGCGCCGCCGGCGTGATGACGAGCTCGAACGCCTTCTCGCGGGTGAAGCGGGCCGGCTGCCCGTCGACCTCGACGCCGTGGACGTCGAGCCCGCGCAGGTCGAGGTCGAACCGGCTGAGGTCCTGGGTGGCCTTCGCGGTGACCGTCGTGTCACCGTCGAGGTGGCCGCTCGGCGGGTCGTAGGTCGCGTCGACGTGGTAGTTCAGCGCGTCGTACCCGCCGTTGCCGTCGTCCGGGTAATACGGATCACCGGCACCGGACGCCCCCGGTGCCGGGTGCATCGGAGGAGGCGGGGGCGCGGCCGTGACGGCGTCACCGCCGCACGCCGCGGCGACGATCACCGCGGCGCAGACGGCGAGGGCGGTCGGTCGGCGGCGCATGGGGTCAACCATAGGTGATGGAAAGCGATCACTCGGTCACGTTCCGGAGCAGGGCTTTTGTGGTTAGGTGGCCGCGTGCTCTGTTTCGGCGGCACCGGCGTGCCGATCGTTCTGCTCCACGGCTTGATGGGCCGCGCGCGGACGTGGCGGCGGGTCGCGGAGTGGCTCCGGCCCTACGGCGCGGTGTACGGCCTCGACGCGCGCGGCCACGGCAGCGCGCCGCGCGTCGGGCCCTGGACGACCGAGCGGTTCACCGAGGACGTCGCCGCCGCGCTGCGGACGCTCGACGCCGGCCCGGCGGTGTTGATCGGGCACTCGATGGGCGGCCTGCACGCGTGGACGACCGCCGCGCGCTACCCGGACCTGGTGCGCGCGGTCGTGTCCGAGGACTTCGCGCCGGACCAGCGCGGCCGGACCGTCGAGACCTGGCGCGGGTACTTCGAGAGCTGGCCGGTGCCGTTCGAATCGCTCGACCACGTCCGCGAGTTCTTCGGCGACGCGGGCGAGTACTTCGCCGACTGCGTCGAGGAGCGTCCGGACGGGTTCCACCTGGTCGCCGACCTCGAGGACCTGTACGTCATCGCCGCCGAATGGGGCCGCCGGGACTACTGGGACGTCGTCGACGCGATCCGCTGCCCGTTGCTGCTGGTCGAGGGCGAGCACACGGCGATGCCGGCCGGTCAGCAGGCGCTCGTCGCGTCCCGGGTTTCGGGCGCGAAGCACCTGGTGGTGCCGGGCTCGGCCCACCTGCCCCACGACGAAGCCCCGGAGACCTACCGAGGCGCGGTCGAGGCGTTCCTCAGCCAGGTCCTGGCTCGCTGACGCGGAGCTTTCACGTGAAAGCTCCCACCTGGGGGCGGAGCTTTCACGTGAAAGCTCCGGTCAGGTGCGGGAGAGGTCGGCGCGCCAGGCCGCCGTGGAACGGTCCGAGGGCACGATCAGCGGCCAGACGTCCGCGCCGAGGAAGCCGGTCTCGTCCGTCACCTTCGTCGCGGTGCACGTGTGGCGCGGCAGCCCCGCCTGAACGGACAATGCGGCCACGGCGTCCTTTGTGGACTTTCCGAACACGCCGTCGGCCGGCACGTCGAAGCCGGCCGCGCGCAGGAACCGCTGCGCCTGCTGAACCTGACGGCCCGTGTCGCCCGGCTTCAGCAGCGGCCACTCGGCCTCGGACCGCGCCACCGAGACGCCGAGGACGCGGCCCACCGCCGTCCGCAGCTCCGGCAGCCGGTTGTAGAGCACCTGGCCGGGGCACTCGGTCGAGTTGAAGTCGCGGTGGCCCTTGATGAACTCGGGCGCGATGCCGTACTGGTGCGCGATGTAGGCGACCAGGTTCACCAGCGAGTTCCACAGCGCCCGCGGCACGTCCACCGTGCTGTACAGGCCCTCGTTCTCGATGCCGATGACCTCGCTGTTGTGGTTGCCGACGTTCGCGCCCTGCACGTGCTGGGTGCCGCCGCGCAGGATCTCCAGGCTGCGGTGCCTGCCTTCGGTGACGAACCCGCCGCGGCTGTTGGTGAACTGCTGGCCGCTGTCGATCCAGCCGTTCTTGTCCATGTGCAGGTCCTGGATGAACTTCGCGACGTAGAACGCGCGCGCCAGGGAGAAGTCGTTGTTCATCGGCGGATCGACGGCGTGGTGCACGACGATGTAAGTCGGTTTGTGGTTCTCCACGACGATCGGGCCGGTGGCGGCCCGGGCCCCCCACTCGGAGGTGGGGTGGATCGTCGGCGTCGGCACGGCCGCGGCGGCCGTACCCGTGGTCGTCATCCCCAGTGCGCCGGCCGCGGTCGCGGTCGCCCCCGCCTTGAGCAGGGTCCGGCGGTCTACGTTGACCATGCGGGAAAAGGTAGCCCCGGACCGCGCCGATGACAACTATTGACCAACTTTGGTTGTAGCGCGTCAGTGTTCGCCCGGCAGTGCGAAGAGCCCACCGCCGGTCTGCTCCAGCAGGCCGTCGGCGAGCAGGGAGTCCAGGCAGCGGTCGCGCTGGCCGCCGTCGTGCCAGACCAGGTCGAGCCGGGTCTTCTCCACCGGGCCCTCGGAACCGCGCAGGACGTCCAGCAGCAGCCCGCGGACCTGCCGGTCGGTGCCCGCGAACTTCTGCACCGGCTTGACCGGGCCCGCGTACTCCGGGCGGCCGGCGAGCTGCCACGCGCACGCGTCGTAGACCGGGCAGTCCGCGCAGCGCGGGCTTCGCGCGGTGCAGATCAGCGCGCCGAGCTCCATGATCGCGGCGGAAAAGCGGGCCGCGGGCGCGTCCTCGGCCGGCAGCAACGCCTCGACGTCGGCCATGTCCCGCGTGTTCGACGCGGGCCCGGCGTCCCCGGCCCCGTGCACGGCCCGCGCGACGACGCGCCGCACGTTCGTGTCGACCACGGGCGCCCGCTGTCCGTAGGCGAACGCGGCGACCGCGCGCGCGGTGTAGGCGCCGATCCCGGGCAGCGCGAGCAGGGTGTCCACATCGGACGGGACGACGTCGCCGTGCTCGCGCGCGATGACCCCGGCGGCTTCGTGGAGACGCAGCGCGCGCCGCGGGTAGCCGAGCTTGCCCCAAGCCCGCACGACCTCGCCCTGCGTCGACGCGGCGAGCGCGGACGGCACCGGCCAGCGCGCCATCCACTCGTGCCAGATCGGCTGGACCCGCGCGACCGGCGTCTGCTGCAGCATGATCTCGCTGACGAGCACGCCCCAGGCCGAGCAGTCCGGCTCGCGCCAGGGCAGCTCCCGGCCGTGCGTGGAGAACCAGCCGAGCAGTACGTCCGCGTCCACAGCCACGCCGCGCAGGCTACTTCACCTCGGTGAGCTTCCCGGTCTTGACGTCGTAGACGAACCCGCGGACGTTCTCCGTGTGCGGCAGGTACGCGCTGCGCCGCACCCGCTCCACCGACGTCCGGACGCTGTTCTCGACGTTGCGGAACGCCTCGACCGCCCACGTCGGCCGCAGGCCGGTGGCTTCCTCGAGCTCGTCCTTGAAGTCGTCTTCGGTGACCGTCGAGAGGCCGCACTCGGTGTGCTGGACGATCAGCACCTCGCGCGTGCCCAGCTTGCGCTGCGAAAGGGCCAGTGACCGGATCATGTCGTCGGTCACCACACCGCCCGCGTTGCGCAGGACGTGCGACTCGCCCTGGAGCAGGCCGAACAGTTCGAACACCCGGATCCGGGCGTCCATGCAGGTCAGGATGGCCACCTGCAGCGACGGCTTCGCCGACGAGCGGTCGCCCGGCGTCACTTCGCCGAGTTCCTGGTTGCGTTTGAGCAGGACGTCGATCGAGGTCATCGGTCACCTTCCGGCCAGTGGCCCCGCGGCGCGGGCGTACCACTCCATTTGACCGGGTGAGTACCCCATCGGGCAATGCACTACGAGCTATCTCACGGGCCCCTGGAAATCAGCCGCCGAACCAGGGCTCCTCGACGGTGCGCGGCGGCCCCGACGTGCGCCCGACGCGCAGCTCGGTCGGCAGCGTGATCACCTTCGGCGCGCTCCGCTCGGCCGAGCCGAGCAGCAGCCGGCCGGCCGTCTTGCCCTTCTCCAGCACCGGCTGGTGGACCGTGGTGAGCCCGATCCGCTCGGCCTCGGCGATGCCGTCGAAGCCGGTGACGGTGAGGTCCTGCGGCACCCGCAGCCCGCGTCGCTCGGCCTCGGCCATGGTGCCGAGCGCGAGGATGTCCGAGGTGCAGATCACGGCCGTGATCTGCGGGTACGCGTCCAGGAGCTGGCGGGCGGCGGATGCGCCGTCGTCCACCGTGTGGTCGAAGCGCTCGACCACCGGGACGCCGGCCCAGTCGACGCCGGCCGCCGAGAACGCCACGGCCAGCGCCTCGAGCCGGGTGCGCTGGACGTGGAAGTGCGCGCCGCTCTGGCGCGCCGGGGAGACGAAGTCGTCGTTGCGCTCGCGCGCGAGCCGCATGCAGATGACGCCGACCTGCCGGTGGCCGAGGCCGACCAGGTGCTCGGCGATCTTGCCGACGGCGGCGGCGTCGTCCGGGCCGACGCGGTCGATGCCCTCGATGCTCGGCTGGTCGATGATCACCGTCGGCACCGGCCGCTCCAGCACGGCGGCCAGGTGCGGGTCGTCGTCCGGCACGGAGTAGACGACGAAGCCGTCGACGCCCGCGCGGTGCACCGCGGCGACGTCCTCGCGGCCCGGGCTGGCGGGCACCAGGTGCAGGCCGACGCCGGCGTCTTCGCAGGCCAGGGCCAGTCCTTCGAGCACGCCGACGGCGGCGGGGTCGCGGAAGGCGTAGGAGAGGTTCTCGGTGAGCAGCAGCCCGACAGCGCCGGCTCTCCGGGTGCGCAGGGAGCGGGCGACCGGGTCGGGACCGGGGTAGCCGAGGCGTCGCGCGGTCTCGAGGACGCGGCGGCGAAGTTCCGGGGACAGCTGGTCCGGCCGGTTGTAGGCGTTGGACACCGTGGTCCTGGACACACCGAGCTCCGCCGCGAGCGACGCCAGCGTCGCCTGCCTCCGGGTGCGAATAGGACGTCCCATCAGCAAACCGTAACGGTTCAGATCGAATTCATGAAGAGACACCCCGGGTGGTCGATGTCTCGATCCGCATGCACGAAGTCGCATACACCAAACCGCGATCGGATGGCCAGGAAGTCATCCGGATGGGGTAAGGTGAATCTGACAACGGTTTCCATTAGCGTCTAAGTGTTCGACTCGGGAGTCCTCGAATGAGTTTCCGCCGCACCAGGAGCGTGCTCGCCGCCGCTTCGGCCCTGTCCTTCTTCGCGCTGGCCGCGTGCTCCGGCGGAACTTCGGGAGCCGACGGCGGAGCGCAGTCCGGCGGGTCCGGCAAGATCGACGCCGTGGCTTCGACGGACGTCTGGGGCAGCGTCGTGAGCGCCGTCGGCGGCGACCGGGTCGAGGTCAAGTCGATCATCCACGACCCGTCGGCCGATCCGCACTCGTACGAGACGACCGCCGACGACGCCCTCGCGGCGAAGGACGCGAAGCTGCTGCTGTCCAACGGCGGCGGTTACGACGAGTTCTTCGACAAGCTCACCGCGCAGGCCGGCGACGCGAAGAAGCTCGTGGCCTACGACATCGCCGCGACCGGGGACGAGAACGAGCACGTCTGGTACGACCTGCCGGGCGTCGGCAAGGTCGCCGACCAGGTCGCGGCGCAGCTCGGGGAGCTTCAGCCGGCGTCGAAGCAGGTGTTCACCGACAACGCGACGGCGTTCAAGGCGAAGGTGGACGCGCTGGAGAAGCGGCTCGGCGAGCTGGGGGCGAGCCACCCGGGGGCGAAGGTCGTCGTCACCGAGCCGGTGGCGCACTACCTGCTCGAGAGCGCGAAGCTGACGGACGCGACGCCGAAGGCCTTTTCGGACGCCGTGGAGAACGACACCGACGTCCCGGCCGGCGCGGTCAGCGAATACAAGCAGCTCATCGCCACCAAGCAGGTCAAGGCGCTGATCAACAACGCGCAGACGGTGACCCCGCTGACCCAGGACGTCGTCGGCCAGGCGAAGGCCGCCGGGATCGGCGTCGTCGACGTGACCGAGACGCTGCCGCAGGGTGTGACCGACTACATTGGCTGGATGACCGGGGAAGTGGACGCGCTGGCAGGAGCGTTGAAGTAGCCATGCCACCTGTCTCCGTCTCCGTCTCCGACGACGTACGCCCCGCGGTCCGGGTCCGCGGGGCGGGCCTCGCGTTCGGTCCCCGGACCCTCTGGTCGGGCCTGGACCTCGTCGTCGAGCCGGGCGAGTTCCTCGCCGTGCTCGGCCCCAACGGCTCCGGCAAGAGCAGCCTGCTGAAGGCGTTGCTCGGCATGCAGGGCCTGTCGGCGGGCGTGGTCGAGATCGCCGGCGGCCGCCCGGGCGGCGCGAACCGCAAGGTCGGCTACATCCCGCAGCAGCGCGCGATCGACGAGTCGCTGACGCTGCGCGGCGTCGACCTGGTCGGGCTGGGGCTCGACGGCCACCGCTGGGGTCCGGGCCTGTTCGGCATGGCGGCCCGGCGTCGACGGGTGTCCGAAGCCATCGAAGCGGTGGGGGCGACGCGGTACGCGAAGCAGCCCGTCGGGCGGTTGTCCGGCGGCGAGCAGCAGCGGCTGCGGGTGGCGCAGGCCCTGGTCGGCGACCCCGAGGTGCTGCTCTGCGACGAGCCGCTGCTGTCCCTGGACCTGGCGCACCAGCGCGCGATCAGCGAGCTGATCGACGCCCGGCGGCGCACGGCCGGCACCGCGGTGCTGTTCGTGACGCACGAGATCAACCCGGTGCTGCCCTTCGTCGACCGGGTGTTGTACCTGGTCAACGGCTCGTTCCGGATCGGCAAGCCGGACGAGGTCATGACCACCGAGACGCTGTCGGAGCTGTACGGCACGCGCGTCGAGGTGCTGCAGGTGGGCGGGCAGATCCACATCGCCGGCGCGCAGAGCTCGCTGTGCGAACAGGAGCCGCACCACCACGAACACGACGTCGAAGAGCAAGTGGGCTGAGTCTTGGATCTGTTCGACTTCGGCAAGACCTGGGAGCTGATCACCGAGCTGGACGGCGTCCAGACGGCCCTGCTCGCGGCGGCGATCCTCGGGTTGGTGGCCGGCGTGCTGGGCCCGCTGATCGTGATGCGGCGGATGTCGTTCGCGGTGCACGGGACGTCGGAGCTGGCGTTCACCGGCGGCGCGGCGGCCCTGCTGCTGGGGATCGGCGTCGAGTACGGCGCGTTGATCGGCGCGGTCGTGGCGGCCCTGCTGCTGGGGATCCTGGGCGCGCGCGACGCGGACCGCGACTCGGTGATCGGCGTGATCCTCTCCTTCGGCCTCGGCATGGGCGTGCTGTTCCTGTCGTTCTACAAAGGACGGTCCGGGAACAAGTTCGGGATCCTCACCGGCCAGATCATCACGATCGATTCGACGAACCTGACGTTGTTCGTGGTGTCGTCGGTGGTGGTGCTGGCGGTGCTGGCGCTGGTGTACCGGCCGTTGCTGTTCGCCTCGGTGGACCGGAACGTGGCGGTGGCGCGCGGGGTCCCGGTCAAGACGCTGACGGTCGTGTTCGCGCTGTTGGTGGGTATTTCGACCGCGTTGAGCGTGAAGGTGGTCGGCTCGCTGCTGGTGGTCGCCTTGATGGTGACGCCCGCGGCCGCCGCGGCCCGCGTGACGGCGTCGCCGTGGAAGGCCACGGTGCTGTCCGTGGTCTTCGCCGAAGTGGCGGCCATCGGCGGGATCGTGCTGTCGCTGGCGCCGGGGCTCCCGGTGAGCGCGTTCGTGACGGCGATTTCGTTCCTGATCTACGTGGTCTGCCGGGTGATCGCCTGGCAGCGCGACCGCCGGACGCGAGTCCGCGCGGTCACCCCGTCCCCGGACCTGGTCGCGGCGGCCTAAGGCGGAGCTTTCACGTGAAAGCTCCGCTCCCAGGTGGGAGCTTTCACGTGAAAGCTCCGCGTCAGCCGAGCATCAGCAGGACCTGGAGTTCGCCGACCACGAACCCGATCACCCCGCCGACGGCGATCAGCTTCCACTCGTCCTGCCGGAACGCCGGCCGCAGCAGCCCCTCGAACTCCAGCGGCGTCAAGGCCAGCATCCGCTGTTCGATCATCTTCGCGACGTCCATCGCCTCGGTCAGGTACCCCTCGGCGTACCGGGCCGTGTCGGGCAGCTGCTCCAGCGCCTTCCGGGCCGCCGCGTGCTTCATCTCCCGCAGCCGCGTGCCGCCCACCGCCCAGGCCAGGGGCATCTGCGCGTCGACCGCCTCCGAAACGAGGTTCTCGACCAACGCCGCGAGCCGGTCGGCCCGCGGGCCGCGCAGGACCGCGTCCAGCAGGTTCTGGACGGTGAGGACCTCGGTCGCGATCAGCTCGCCGTACTGCCGCGCCACCTCCGCGCGCCGCCGCTGGAACTTGCCCTGGAGGATCACCCGGCCGAGGCGGACCGGCTCGCGCGGGACGAAGATCAGCTTGATGGCCAGCCAGTCCGTGCACAGCCCGATCACGCCGCCGAACACCGGGAGCACCCACGGCTCGCGCGTGAACGCCCACACGATCGTCTGCACCAACCCCAGCCCGAAGCCGAAGTAGATGCCCATCCGCGCGATGAACGCCATCTCCGGGCGGGACGTCTCGCGGATCAGCCGCACCAGCAGCGCCTTGTCCCGCGTCAGCCGCTGGACCGTCATGTGCTGGACGTCGAGGACCTCGTCGAGGTTCTCGCGGACGTCGTCGAGGAACTCCCGGACCAGCCGCGGTGCCGACGCCTGGACCTGCTTGATCAGCATTTCCTGGGCCAGCGTCGGCAGGACCTCCCACAGCCGCGGGTGGTGCTCGGCGAGCACCTCGCGCGCGGTGTGGTCGACCGCGCGCAGCAGCGGCTGCTGCAGCTCGCTCGTGATGATCACCGGGTCGATCCGGGCGAAGACCTCGCGCAGGTCGAGCAGGTTCGCCGTCAGCAGCTCGGTCGCCACCGCCGCCATCCGCCCGCCGTGCTTCGGGACGACGCCCTGCCAGCCGAGCAGCGGCGGGAACCCGATGAAGTCCAGCGGCCGGAACATCATCTCGATGGCGACGCGCTTGGTGACGTACCCGATCAGCGCCGCGATGAACGGCATCGCCGCGTAGAGCGGCCAGTGCAGCGCGAGGTCGTTCAGGACAGCGTCCATTCCGACCTCCTCACGCCCAGAGCGAAACCGTACCGGCTACCCGAGCAGGGCGAGTACCTGCAGTTCTCCGACGAGCCCGCCGATCACCGCACCGACCGCGATGAGCTTCCACTCGTCCTGCCGGAACGCCGGCCGCAGCAGCTGCTCGAACTCCAGCGCGCTCAGTTTCTTCATCCGATCGACGATCGTGTTCCGGACGTCGAGCGCGTTGATCGCGTAGTCCTCGGCGTACCGGATCGTCTCCGGGACGCGCTCCGCGGCCTTCGCGGCCGCTGCCTGCTTCATCTCCTGGAACTTCCGCGTCCCGACCGCGATGGCGACGAACGGCTTGACGACGCTGGCCTGCGCGTCGATCGTCTTCTGCACCTCACGGGTGATCATCGCGAAGAGCCGGTCGGACTTCGGCCCGCGCAGCACGGCTTCCAGCAGGTTCGGGATGGTGATGATCTCGCGCGCGATCATGTCGCCGTAGTCGGCGGCGACCTGGTCGCGGCGCTTCTGGAAGATGCCCTGCCAGGTGTAGAGCCCGAGGAACCGGCGAGGCTCACGCGGCAGGAAGATCATCTTCAGGGCGAGCCAGTCGGTGAACCAGCCGATGAGGAGGCCGAACACCGGCAGCACGACCGGCGACTTCGTCAGCGCCCACACCACCAGCTGCACGCAGCCGAGGATGAACCCGAACCAGATCCCGGAGCGGGCGATGAACCGCATCTCGGGCCGGGAGATGTCGCGGATCAGCCGGTTGAGCAGCGCTTTGTCGCGGACCAGGTTCGTCACGACCATGTGCTGGAGGTCGAGGACGTCCTCGATGTCGCCGGCGATCTCCCGCATGATCTTGGTGATCGCCCTCGGCGCCTCGGCCTGCACGCGCTTGAGCAGCAGCTGCTGCGCGCCGTTCGGCAGGACCTCCCACAGCCGCGGCTGGTAGGTCTCCATCACCTCGCGGGTGACGTCCTCGACGACCCGCAGCAGCGGCTGCTCGATCTCCTTCGCGACCTGCTCCGGGTCGAGCCGGGCGAAGATCTCCTTGGGGTCGACGAGGGTGGTCGTCAGCATCTCGGTGGCCGTCGCCGCCATGCGCTCGGCGTTCGCCGGCAGCACGCCCTGCCAGCCGAGGAACGGCTTGATCCCGGTGAACTCCAGCGGCCGGAACATCATTTCGATGGCGACGCGCTTGGTGACGTAGCCGATCAGCGCCGCGATGAACGGCATGGTGACGTACACCTGCCAGTGCGTGCCGAAGTCCACTCGCGCACGCTATCGGCCCGTGATCAGTGCGGCAGGACCAGCACCTGCGGTTCACCCACCAGGCGTTGCCCGCGTTGTGTCACGGGGGGTTCCCGGATTCGTGATGCATCCGTTTGGCGGTACTTGCGTCCGGACCCCGGCTCATTAAGGTGGCCCGATGGTCGCGCCCGAGAAGCCCCAGTCCGCCCCGAAGACCGCCCAGTTCGCCGTGGGTGTCCGCGGCTACAACCAGCGTCAGGTCGACGAACGCCTCGCCGAGCTGACCAAGGAGTTCCGGGAAACCGCCCGCAGCCGTGACGAGGCTGTCGCGACGTCGTCGGACCTTTCCAAGGCCCTCGCGTACGCGCAGAAGGAGCTGGCCGAGACGAAGGCCGCCCTGGCCAGGATGAGCTCGAGCCCGTCCGGCGCCGGGGCGATGGCCGAGCGCGTCCGGATGATGATGCAGCTGGCCGAGGAGGAGATCGCCGACCTGCGCTCGGCGGCGGAGGCGGACGCGGCTTCGACCCGCGAGCAGGCCGACAAGTACGCGCACGAGACCCGCCGCACCGCCGACAAGCTGGCGAAGGACGCGGAGGAGGAGCGCGCGCGTCTGCGGTCGGAGGCGAAGGGCGAGATCGAGAAGCTGAACGCGGCGGCAGGCGCGAAGAGGGTCGAGCTGGCGGCGGCGGCCGAGCGCTCCCGCAAGGAAGCGGACGCGAAGGCCGAGGCCGCGGCGGCGGAGGCTCGCGCGGAGGCGGACCGGGTCGCGGCGGCGGAGCTGGCGGCGCGGAAGAAGGCGTTCGACGAGGAGAACGCGCGGAAGAAGCAGGAGACCGAGGCGGCACTGGCTTCGGCGAAGTCCCAGCAGGCCACGGCGGATCAGAACCGGAAGCTGGCTCTGGACCTGCGGTCGAAGGTCGCGGAGCGCATCGCGGCGACGGACGTGGCGGTTCAGGAGGCCATGCGGTTGCTGGCACCGGTTGAGGAGGCGCCCGCGGCCGCGAACGGAGACCGGAAGCCGACTCCTGCTCCGGCCGCTGCCGGGAAGGCACCGGCCGCTCCCGCCGCTCCGGCGAAGGCCTGACCCTTCCCCTCAGACGCCGGCGCCTCTCGGATCCTCGGGAGGCGCCGGGCCAATTTTCGAACCCGCGCAAATCCCCCGTCCGGGGAGGTGGCCGGGGCTCGTGGGTGGCTGGCAGTCTGCATGGCAGCTGCTTGATCACCCAGGAGACGGGACCCGCACATGATCCTCGAGACCGAGCGGGCCGCCGTCTGCGCCTACGCGCGGCGGATGGTCGGCGACGGCCTGGTCGTCGGCACCTCCGGGAACGTCTCCCTGCGGGCCGGGGACCTCGTCGCCGTCACGCCCACCGGTGTCCCGTACTCCAGCATGAACCCGGCCGATGTCGCCGTCGTCGACCTCGGGGGCCAGGTCGTCGACGGCTCGCTGAAGCCGACGAGTGAGCTGCCGATGCACCTGTCCGTCTACTGGGACGCGCGCGATCCCGACGGCGAGCCCGTCACCGCCGTCGTCCACACGCACTCGCCGCACGCCACCGCCGTTTCGACCCTCGTGCGGGAGGTTCCGCCGATCCACTACACCGTCGCCACGATCGGCCCCTCGGTGCGCGTCGCGCGCTACGCCACCTACGGCACGCCCGAGCTGGCCGCCGCCGTGCTCGACGCCCTCGAAGGGCGCCGCGGCTGCCTGATGGCCAACCACGGCACCCTCACCTACGGCGACGGCCTCGAGGCCGCCTACCACCGGGCCCAGCAGCTCGAGTGGGCCTGCCGGGTGTGGCTGCTCGCGCAGAGCGCCGGCCGGCCGAGCCTGCTGCCGCCCCCGGAAGTCGCCCACGTCGTCGAGCGGCTGCGCGGGTACGGGCAGAACTAGGACGCCACCGCGTCCAGCAGCTCCGCCACCGTCGGGTCGTCGACCGCCTCCTTGATGCACTGCCACAGCTGGAGGTTCGCCATCGCCCAGCGTGAATACGTCGCCGCCGCCTCGGGGTTGTAGAAGTAGTACCCCTCGTCGTGGACGTCGCACTGCTCGCCGACGATCTTGTGCGCCAGCTCGCGCAGGCTCAGCCCGTTCTCGCGCAGGTACCGGTGCGCGAGCACCACCGGCGTCACCGGCAGCGCCTTGAACAGCGTGTCCGCGTCGCTCAGGGCCTGCGCCTCCAGCGAAATGTCGCGGCCGCGGGTGGCCATTTCGGCCTCGTCGATGATCTCGTCGATCCAGCGCGCCACCCGCGACGGGACCCCGCACTCCGCGAGGATCTCCAGCCGCAGGCTCCGGCCCGCCGCCGCGGGCGAGTTGCGGAGCACCAGGTAGTTGACGTCGTGGACCAGCGCCGCGACCTCGACCACGGCGCGGTCGGCCCCGTTGTGCTGGGCGAAGCCGGCCGCCTTCGCGCGGACGAAGCTCACGTGGTGCCAGCCGTGGAACGGCAACCGCTCGGCGTACCGGCGGCACAGCCGGTGCACCCGGTCTTCGACGGCGTCGATGATCAAATGGTCGATCGTGCTTTCCTGCGTGCGCATACACCTCTCCGATCCCGGCCGTGGTGTTCAGACGGGTGGAGTAATGGTAGGCGCCGCTGACGCCGGTGTGTAGCTAGATGCGGTCCGCCAATTCCCCCAATCGGCTCTCTACCGGAACGTGACGATGGCCGATTCCCGTGGCGGGATCGAAAGAAAGGCTGAAACTGCTCACCGGCCGTGATTTCACGAGGAACGTCATCGTGCCGTCGGCCGCTTCGGGGATGCGGTGGAATTCGTCGGCCGACATGGCCGCGCAGGCGCCGGCCTGGCACAACGTCCGTCTGCGCAGGCGCGCGGACGCGATCAGCCCGGTGCCGGCGTCGATCGTCGTCTCGTACCTTTCGTGCAAGTAGTCACCACGGAGAATGGTGGTGCAGAAGTGGTACCTGTGGTTGTGCACGGAATCCGCGTACCCCTCCCGCCAGTCCTTCTGCGCCTTGTATTCGTGCAGCCAGAAGGAGAACGCGTCGCACGGCGAATCGAGCAGGCACCACGCGAAGTGCGTGGTCGTTTCCCGGGACGAACGCAGGATTTTCACGGATTCCGCGGTGGTCAACGCGCGAAGCTGCGAGCGCAGTTCTTCGCGCAGGCCGGGCTGGGCGGCCCACGGCCGGAACCAGCCGTCGACCGCGCCCCAGCCGGCGGCGAGCGGGAACTGGGCCGACCGCAGGCGCGTGGCCAGTTCGGACAGGGGGGACAGGCGGGTGAGCAAGGTCAGCTCCCTAGCTCGGCGACTTCGGAGAACTCCGCGCGGAAAGCGTGGAACTTGCTTTCCAGCTCGTGGAACTGCTCCTCGGACAGGGCGGATCCGGTGATCTTTTCGAACAGCGCCAGGAAGTCCGTCCGCGTGGTGGCGGACGTGATGCGGAAGTGGCGGCCGGTCCGGGACTGCGAGACGCGCACGAACTCGGCGCGTTCCATGTTGTAGAGGAAGGATCCCTCGGTGAACCGCAGGGTCCGCGGGTAGAGCTTCGTGGCGCCGCGGACGTCGCTGTAGAGCGACACCCACACGCTGTCGTCGAACAACTCCAGCCGGTCGAGCGGCGGGTCGGCGACCACGGTGATGTCGACCTGCGCGCAGCGGCTGCGCGCCAGGAAGAGGCCGACGAGCCCGATCCGGATCTCTTCGTCGAGCCGGGTCTGGATCTGTTCGGAGTCGACGTCGCCGGCTTCGCGGCGCAGCAGGTAGCGGGCCCGCCCGCTGATCGAGCTGGCGTCGCGCGGATCGGCGATGACGGCCCGGAGTTCGCGTTCCGTGCGGGAAAGCAGCAGGCGGGCGGCCGCGTGCCGCCCGGAGAAGCCGCGGAAGAAGTACTGCCGGGTCGCGTTGAGGTCGGCCATCAGCGCTCGGTTGAACGCGGGATCGGGGTCGGTGGTCGCCTCGAACACGTCGGTGGGGAAGAACTCCTTGTTCAGCGCGCGGTATTCGGCGCTCAGGTCCTCCAGCGCACGCCGGCTTTCTTCGATCACCGGGGTCACCAGCGCCTTCTGCGAAGCGCTGGCGGTGATCAGCGTGGAGCCGAACCCCACGATCGCGGAGATCAGGGTGCCGGTGCCCAGCGACGTCACCAGGTTCTTCCCGGTGCCGGGGTCCATCAGGCCGGCGAGCCACAGGCTGAGGCCGGCGACGACGACGAGCACCGTGAGGAGCAAGCTCGTCCTGGTCCAGAAGATCTCCTGCAGTGGGGTACGGCGGCGGGATCCGCCATCCGCGGCCACTTGCTTCACCTCCCTCGAACCACCCGAACGGACGAACGCTTAAAGTGTCTGTTCGAGCGCGGGGAGTTACTTTACGCGCCCAACGGGGCGCGCGAAATAAGAAGTTCGGGGGACAATGCTGACGGACAGACGTCACTCTCGGCAATAATTCACCAGGTTGCCAGGTTTTCCGAAAATCGCGGAAAACCTGGCTCAGAGGGTGGCCGGGAGGCCCTTTTCGTACCAGCCCGGACCAGGTTGGGCCGTCATCAGGAAATCCACGACGACCGGTGCGGGCGCCGGGTGGATCTCCGGGTGATCGCGTTCGCCGCGCGCGGTGTCGACCGGCCAGGCCAGTTTTTCCTCGTCGAGCGAAAACTCCGCGCGGGCACCGGTGCGGTTGCCGCGGGCGTCGAGGCGTGCCCACCGCCCGTTCAGGTACGCGGCGTTCAGCCCGTGCAGCGCGGAGAGCTCCTGGTAGCAGAACCCGGCCGGAATCCCTTGTGCACGCAGCAAAGCGGCGAGCAGGTGCGCCTTCGCGTGGCAGATCCCGACGCGCTCGCGCAGGACGTCCGACGCCCGCCACGTGACGCGCGGATCGCGTGCGTCGATCACGTGGTCGATCTCGTCCCGGACGAAGAGGAACGCGGCTTCCGCGCGCTCGGCGGGATCTTCGCTCGCGGACGCCAGGGCTTCGGCTCGTGCCCGGATCGCCGGGTGTCCGTGATCGACGACGGCATCGGCGGCGAGGTAGTCACTCAGCCGATCGGACGTGGGCGACGGAACGGGACTCATCCGGCCATCCTGGCAGGCTCGGCCATTCGGGCGAGCCTGGTTTTCCGGGGAGCAACGCTCCGCGTTCGCTGGTCACGGAAGGTAAAACTCCGGCGGGAAGCCGGTCCAGCGCAGTTCCGCGGGCAGGTGGCCGACGTCGTTGTACGTCAGCAGCGCCGCCGGGCGCCCGGGCGAGTAGCGGATCACGGTGAGCGCGGCGTTGGCGTGGTTGAGCGCGAGCCACCGCCACGGCGGCGCGTCCTGCGAGGCGCGCACGAGCCAGCCCGCGAGGAAGTTGTGCGTCACGAGCACTTCGAACCGCGCCTCGGTGCCGGGCACGGGTCCGGTGAACCGCCGTTCGGCCTCGGCGGCTCGTTCTTCGTCGGCGGGCGGGAGCTGCCGCGTGAAGGCGTGCAGGAGGTCGGCGGCGGTTTCGGGAAGCTCCTCGCGCAGGGGCGTGTAGGGGACGAAGTCACCGGCCGCGTCGTCGACGTAGATGGGGACGCCGGGGAGCTGGGTGGCGAGGAGCGCGGCGGTCTGCGAGGCGCGCGGGAGGGGGCCGTGGTGGACGGCGGAGACGGGGACCTCGCGAAGCCGCCGGCCGAGCAGGACGGCCTGCTGCCGCCCGGCGTCGGTGAGGTCGCCGGTGGGTGCCGCTTCGCCGTGGCGGGTGAGGAAGAGGTACCGCGTCGCGAGCATCAGCCGACCGGGACGAGAGTGCCCTCGGGGCCTTGGGTCGGCACGAACTGGGCGACCAGCCGCACCGGCGCGGGGTGTGGCGGCAGGATCGTCGAGGCGAACGGGGTGATTGTGTAGTCGCGGCCGCTGTTGGTCTGCAGGTGCACGCTGACGTGCACGTTCCGGTCGGCGGGGATCTCGAAGGAGACGGCACCCCAGGAGACGATGTACTGGCGGCCGTCGATGCTGGCGATGGGGGCGTAGGCGCGCACGGTGTGACCGAGGTGCGGAATCTCGACCGCGAGCAGCCGGCGGGGGCCGGTGTGGTGGTCGACGTAGGGGATCACGCCGGGCACCTTGGCGAGATCGGTCGGCTCGGTCATCCCTGTTGCCTTTCTGACTGTTCGCCGATCATGCTGCCAGGTCGCAACCAGCGGCGTGTGCGTTCCCTGCCAGTAGCGGGCGCGACGCTCGGCACATGACGATCAAGCTGAAGCCCGGAAGCACTGTGATGTTCACCGGCGATTCGATCACCGACCTCTGGCGGCCCCCGGGTGAGGCACGGTGCGGTTACCCGCTGCTGGTCGCTGGTGAGTGGTGCTTCGAGCACCCAGGCTGCCCGGTGACTTGGCTGAACACCGGGCACGCGGGGGACAAGGTGATGGACCTCGAGGCTCGGTGGCAGGCGGACGTGCTCGACGCGCGCCCGGACGTCGTGTCGATCCTCGTCGGGGCCAACGACATGGGGTGGCACACGTTGGACCCTCACGGCTGCGTGATTCCGGCCGAGGAGTTCGCGGCGCGTTACGACCGTCTGCTCGCGCCGCTGGCATCGAGGGGGACGGAACTGATCCTCGTCGAGCCGTTCCTGGTGCCGGTCAGGGGCGTGATCGAGCGCGTGCTCCACGGCGTCGACGGGGAGCGGGTCGTTGTCATCGACGAGGCGGTGCGTGAGGAATGGCGCGGCGATCTGGACGCGAAGATCCAGGCGGTACGGGAGCTGGCTGGGCAATATGGTGCGCATCTTCTTGCCGCGGACCGGATGTTCGCCTCGCTGGTGGTGGGTGAGGACCCGGAGCATTGGTCTGAGGACGGGATTCACCCGACTCCGGCCGGGCATGTGGCGCTCGCTGAATCCTGGCTGCGTCTCGTTGGTTGAGTAACCTCAACGCCCCGAACGCTCGATGCGCTGCGTATCGGTTCCGCGGGGTGGTGTGGCCGGTAGCTTGCGCTGGGCTCTGCCGGAGTTCTAGAACTGGTAGTACAGGAACGGGCTGAACGTGCCCGTCGCGATCAGGATCGCCGCGTACACCAGGCCCACCGTCATCACGCCGATGCGCAACGCGTTCGCCGGGCGGCTTCGGGACGACTCCAGCAGCGGCCCCGTCACCGGGTGCGCCGGGAGCAGGAACACCGCCAGCGCCGCCAGCAGCAACACCAGCCGCTGGTGCGTGAACGCCTCCTCGACGCCCGCGCCCAGGCCGTCGAAGTCCGGGATCAGCATGTGGCCGATCATCGACAGCGCGTGGCCCAGGTCGGCCGACCGGAAGAACACCCAGCCGAACACCACCAGGAGCATCGTCAGGGCGCGGCGCCCGTAACGCTGCCAGCGTCCGGCCGGGTCCAGGTCGAGGCCGAAGCGGCGCTCGATCACCAACAGCGCTCCGTGGTAGCAGCCCCACACCAGGAACGTCCACTGCGCGCCGTGCCAAAAGCCCGTCAGCACGAACACGACGCACAGGTTGCGGTAGGTGTGGCCCGCCCCGTTCCGGTTGCCGCCCAAGGGGATGTACACGTAGTCGCGGAACCAGCGGGACAGGCTCATGTGCCAGCGGCGCCAGAACTCCGTGATCGTCACCGACGAGTACGGCCGCGCGAAGTTCTCCGGCAGGCGGAAGCCCAGCATCCGGCCGAGGCCGATCGCCATGTCCGAATAACCCGAGAAGTCGAAGAACAGCTGGAGCGTGTAGCCGATCGCGCCGAGCCACGCCGTCGCGAACGTCATCTGGTCCGGCGGCACCTTGAAGCACGCCTCGACCAGGGGGCTCAGCGAGTCGGCGATGATCGTCTTCTTGCACAGCCCGAGCGCGAAGCGGGGGAAGCCGGCCGCGATGTCGTCGAGCCGGTGGGAACGCAGCTGTGGCAGCTGGTCGGCGATCTCGCGGTAGCGCACGATCGGGCCGGCCACCAGCTGCGGGAACATCGCGATGTACGCGGCGAACGACACCGGGTTCCGCAGCGCCTGCCGCTCGCCGCGGTAGATGTCGACCACGTACGAGATGTGGTGGAACGTGTAGAACGAGATGCCGATCGGCACGACCAGGCTCGCCACCGGCACGCTGCCGCCGAACCAGTGCGCGACGGCGGCGATCTGCTGCGTCGCGAACCCCGCGTACTTCCAGATCACCAGCACCGTGACGTCGAGCGACACGACCGCGATGAGGATCTTGCGCCGCCGTCCGCCGTCGAGGTCGAACGGGTTCGGCGCCAGCAGCGGGCCGGCCAGGAAGTTGACCACCATGCAGCCGAGCAGCAGGAACACGAACGGCCCGGCGCCGATCGTGTAGAACAGCAGGCTGCCGCCCGCGACGATGCCGTTGCGCCAGTTCCGGGGGCACACCAGCACGGCGACGAGCACCGCCGGCATGAAGTACCACAGGAACAGTGGCGAAACGAACGACATCGGGTCCCCTCGGGTTTATCCGACGGTGACCTTAACCCGACCGGGTGGTCGGGTCAGACCCGACCGGCGAGACGACGACGCCGCGCCACCTCGGCCAGCAGCACCCCCGCCGCCACCGACGCGTTGAGCGATTCCACGCCCGCCGCCATCGGGATCGACACCGTCGCGTCGCACGTCTCGCGGACCAGGCGCGACAGGCCGCGGCCCTCCGAGCCCAGCACGATCACCAGCGGGTCCGCCGCCAAGGCGAGCTCGTCGATGTCCACCGAGCCGTCGGCGTCGAGGCCGACCAGCATCAGGCCGTCGTTCGCCCACGCCTTGAGCTGGCGGGTGAGGTTGGTCGCCACCGCGATCGGCAGCTTCGCCGCGGTGCCGGCGCTCGTGCGCCACGCCACCGCCGTCATGCCCGCGCTGCGCCGCTCCGGCAGCAGCACGCCGTGGGCGCCGAACGCGGCCGCCGAGCGGATCACCGCGCCCAGGTTCCGCGGGTCGGTGACGCCGTCGAGCGCGACGAACAGGGGCACCTCGCCGGAGTTGCGCGCGGCCGCCATCAGGTCGTCCGGGTGGGCGTACTCGAACGGCGGAACCTGCAGGCCCAGGCCCTGGTGCACGGCCCGGTTCGTCTTGCGGTCCAGCTCCTCGCGCGGGATCTCCAGGATCGAGATGCCCTTGTCGCCGGCCAGCCGGACGGCGTCGTTCACGCGGTCGTCGATCTCGATGTTCAGCGCGACGTACAGCGCGGTCGCGGGGACGCCCGCGCGCAGCGCCTCGACCACCGGGTTGCGCCCGGCGATCAGCTCCGGCTTGTCGGCCTTCTTCTGCCGGGCCTGGTCGCGCTTGGTCGCGGCGTTGGCCGAGCGGTACGCCTTGTGCCCGGGGCGGTCCTCCGCCTTCGGGGTCGGCCCCTTGCCTTCGAGGGCCTTGCGGCGCTGACCGCCCGAGCCGACGACGGCACCCTTCTTGGTGCCCGTCTTGCGGATCGCGCCCTGGCGCCGCGAGTTGCCTGCCATGGTGAAAGTTCCTTGCGTTGTAACGGGATCAGTCGGACTTGACTGTCCACTGAGGACCGTTGGGGGTGTCCTCCACCACGATGCCCGCCTGCTGGAGGCGGTCACGGGCGGCGTCCGCGCGGGCGAAGTCCTTTGCGGCGCGGGCCTGCTGACGCTCGGCCAGCAGTCCTTCGACGATCCGGGACAGCGCGTCCTTGGTGGGCGAGTCGGAACCGCCCGCCTCCGACCAGCGCGCGGACAGCGGGTCGAGGCCCAGCACGTCGGTCATCGCGCGGACGGCCGCGGCGAATTCGAGTGCCTTGGAGGTGTCGCCCGCGTCGAGCGCGGCGTTACCGTCCCGCACCGTGGTGTGGACCACGGCGAACGCCTGCGGGGTGGCCAGGTCGTCGTCGAGCGCCGCGGCGAACGCGTCCGGGATCGTGCCCAGCGCGACCTCGCCGGACTGCGCGGCGCGACGCAGGAACGTCTCGATCCGCCGGTAGCCCTGCGCGGCTTCGGACAGCGCGCCGTCGGAGTACTCGATCGTCGAGCGGTAGTGCGGCTGCACCAGGTAGTAGCGCAGCTCCGGCGCCCGGTAGCGCTCCAGCATCGACGGGATCGACACGGTGTTGCCGAGCGACTTCGACATCTTCTCGCCCGACATGGTCACCCAGGCGTTGTGCAGCCAGAACCGCGCGAAGGCGTCGCCGGCCGCGTTCGACTGGGCGCGCTCGTTCTCGTGGTGCGGGAAGACCAGGTCGATGCCACCGCCGTGGATGTCGAACTCCGCGCCGAGGTACGACGTCGCCATCGCCGAGCACTCCAGGTGCCAGCCCGGCCGGCCGGCGCCCCACGGCGTCGGCCACGACGGCTCGCCCGGCTTCGCGCTCTTCCACATGGTGAAGTCGCGCGGGTCGCGCTTGCCGCGGGTCGGCGTCTCGCCTTGCTGGACGTCTTCGAGGACCTGGCCGGAGAGCTTGCCGTACTCCTCGAACGACTTCACCGAGAAGTAGACGTCGCCGCCGGTGACGTAGCCGTGGCCGCTCTCGATGAGGCGTTCCATCAGCTCGACCATCTGGGTGACGTGCCCGGTCGCGCGCGGGTTGACCGACGGCGGCAGGCAGCCGAGCTGCTCGTACGCCTCTTCGAAGGCGCGCTCGTGCGTCGCGCCCCACTCCCACCAGGGCCGGTCGTGCTCGGCGGCCTTGGTGAGGATCTTGTCGTCGATGTCGGTGACGTTGCGGACCAGCAGCACGTCCAGTCCACTGTGGACGAGCCAGCGGCGCAGGACGTCGTAGTTCAGGACGCCGCGGACGTGCCCGATGTGCGGAACGCCCTGCACGGTGGCACCACACACGTAGATCGACGCCGTTCCGCTACGGACGGGGTGGAACTCCCGCGCGCTCCGGGTCGCTGTGTCGAAAAGGTGTAGGGCCACCCTGAAAGGGTACGGGGTGGCGTGCGCGAGGTCGCAGCCCCTAGCCGACGCCGTGCGTGCGCAGCGCCGTCAGCAGGGCGTCCGGCCGTTCGGCGGTCGGCAGCGGGTCGACCAGCGCGAACTCGCAGCCGAGCGCGCGGGCGCCGCCGTCGGCCTCCTCGCTGTCGCCGACCATCAGCGTCTCGGTGGCCGGGACGCCGAGCGACTGCACGGCCTTGCGGAAGATCTCCAGCTCCGGCTTGATGGCGCCGACCTCGAAGGACAGCACGAACTCGTCGACGTAGGCGTCCCACCCGCGAGCGGTGAAGGCCGGCCGGATGTCGAAGGCGATGTTGCTCAGGACGCCCACCTTGAGCCCGGCTTCCGACGCGGCCTTGAGCGCGGCCTCGGTGTCCGGGTACGGCGTCCACTGGCTCGGCGTGATCAGCCGGTTGTAGAGGGCCTCGGCCTGGTCGGCGTGCGGGACGCCGGACTTCTTGAGCACCTCGAGGTAGACCTTCCGGTGCAGGCCGGGGTCGCGGTCGCGGTTGTGCCAGGCGTGCACGTGCTCGGCGTCGAGCTCGACGACCTGCCCGACCGGCGCGGTCATCCGGCGCATCAGCTCGGCCTGCGCCTCGATGTCGAGCGGCGTGCCCTCGTGGTCGGTCAGCTCGGCGAGCCACGACTCGTCCTGCTCGAGCCGGAAGAGCGTGCCGGAGTAGTCGAACAACACCGCCCTGATCGTCATGGGATTCAGCCTAACGGGATCGTCAGGCCGAATGCCCTGTGATGTGTTCGGGAACAACGCGCACGAGCACGCGCACGACGTCGGCCGGCTCGGGCGGGAACACGTCGCCGGTGTACTTGCGGGCCAGCTCGTCGTTCAGCTCGGGACCGCCCTCGACGGTGACTTCGGCACGCCCGCGGATTTCGACGTAGTTCTCGGGGTCGGCCAGGTCGAAGACGGAAAGGGAGACGCGGGGATCGCGCCGGATGTTGCGCTCCTTGCGCCGCCCCTGGACGGTGACGAAGACCACGGTGTCGCCGTCGCGGCGCGCCCAGACGACGGAGCTCTGCGGCGAGCCGTCGGCGTTGGTGGTGGCGACGACCGGGTAGTTCTTGCCGTCGAGCAGGGCCTTGGTGGCCTCGTTGAAGGTCATGGTTCAGACCTTATTCGACGTTGCCGGCGACCTTGTTCCGCGTTTCGATGGGCCGGTCCCGAGCGCCCCAATGTGGCCTTCGGTGCGTGAGACGCACCGAAGGCCACATTGGGTGCGTGAGACGCAACCAAGGCCGCCTTGGGGTGCTGGGAACCCGGCAACAGCGCGAGCCCGGACTGCGGCCGAAGGCGCTATTCCGCTGCCAGTAGCAGCGCGGTCGCGAAGGCCGCGATGCCCTCGCCGCGGCCCGTCAAGCCCAAGCCGTCCGACGTTGTCCCCGACACGCTCACCGGGCCGCCCACCGCCTCCGACAGCACCTTCTGCGCCTCTTCGCGCCGCTTTCCCACCCGCGGTGCGTTGCCCACGATCTGGACCGACGCGTTCCCCACCCGCCAGCCCGCCGCTTCGACCAGGCCTCGGACCTCCACGAGCATGTCCGCCCCGTGGGCGCCGTCCATCCGGGGGTCGCCCGTGCCGAACACCGCCCCCAGGTCACCGAGGCCGGCCGCCGACAGCAGGGCGTCGCACAGCGCGTGGGCGGCCACGTCGCCGTCCGAATGGCCCGCGCAGCCATCCACGTCCGGCCACAGCAGGCCCGCCATCCAGCACTCGCGGCCCGCTTCGACCGGGTGGACGTCGACCCCGTTGCCGATCCTCACAGCGTCTCCTCGTTCTTCGGTGCCGTCGCGATCGCCTCGGCCAGGGAAAGCTCGAAATCGGTCGTGACGCGCATCGCGTCCGGGTGCCCGGGCACCGTCGCCGCGCCGGTGACGTCCCACGGCTCGGCCGCCGCCTTGAAGGCCGCCAGTGTGTAGCCGATCGGGGTCTGGGCCGTGCGCAGCCGCGACCGGTCCTCCGTGCCCACGATGAGCGAAGCGTCGGTGACCTTCACCGTGTCCGCCATCGGCAGCACGGGCACCACGACCGGAGCGTCACCTACAGCGTTGATGACGTCACGCACGGTCGCCGCAGGAATGAAGGCTCGCAGAGCGTCGTGGAGGAGTACAACTGAGTCACGGGGAAGATCGGGCTCGACGGCGGCGAACGCCTGCCGGAGCGAGCCGGGGACGACCCGGCAGTCGAGGCCGCGCAAGGCCTCGGAAAACAGCGAAGCACACCGCTGGGGGGCCGCCACGAGCACCAGGTCGATCTCCGGTACTCCGAGCAGCCCCCGCACGGTGTGCGTGAGTAGCGCCTCACCATGGACCGGCGTGAGAGCGAGCTCTCCGTCGGAGGCATGATGTGCGACGGTCACGATCACGACGACGTTCATCGGTTCGCGATCGTAGAGGCATCCACTCGCCCGTCGAGTAGGACGCCTTGGGCTCAGACCGTCGCGGTTTCCAGAACTTCGTCGAGGAGGACTTCAGCCTTGTCCTCGTCGGTGCCCTCCGCGAGCGCGAGCTCGCTGACCAGAATTTGCCGCGCCTTGGCGAGCATGCGCTTCTCGCCTGCCGAAAGCCCGCGGTCCTTCTCTCGCCGCCAGAGGTCGCGCACCACTTCGGCCACCTTGTTCACATCGCCGGAGGCGAGCTTCTCGAGGTTGGCCTTGTACCGACGAGACCAGTTGGTTGGCTCTTCGGTGTGCGGAGCACGCAGAACGTCGAAGACCTTGTCCAGTCCTTCTTGCCCGACGACATCGCGTACGCCTACGATCTCGGCGTTGTCAGCGGGCACGCGAACCGTGAGATCCCCTTGCGCGACCTTGAGGACGAGGTACTTCTTTTCCTCGCCCTTGATCACGCGGGTCTCGATGGCTTCGATGAGTGCGGCACCGTGGTGCGGGTAGACGACGGTCTCTCCGACCTTGAAAACCATGTGTCCTCTGCCCCTTTCGCTGACTCCATCCTATCACGGTCCGCCAGTGCCCACCTAGCGGGCCGGACTCGTCCTCGCAGGTCAGCGGCCTGAGCGGGGGTTGACAAACGTCCGACCCCCATGCTCATGCAGGTGACCGGGACGGGTTTCGTCAGGCAAAACGAAATCCTTTGTGGACGGTTGATCTTGGGCGCAACGCGGACCGGTTCGGTGCGGGAGATCGCCCCCGGCTAGTCTTCGCGGGTAGTAGGCCGTGGAAAAGAGGGAAGGACTGCGTCGTGAGGCTGCAGAATCGCCGCGTGCTCGGTGCGGGTGTGCTGGTCATCGGTGCTGCACTGGTGCTCGCCGGCTGCGGAGCCGGTCAGATCACCCAGACCTCCACGCAGCAGGCCGCGGTCAACGGCACGCACGCGCAGGTCAAGAACATCGCGCTGCGTGACGTCGCGGTGCAGTACCCGACGTCCGGCCCGGGCTACCCGGCCGGTGCCACCCCCGCGCTGACGCTGACGGTCGTGAACCTGGACGCCCGCGATGACTCGCTCGTTTCGGTGACGGCCGCGGACGGCACCCAGGCGACCCTCGGCGGCTCGAAGACCATCGTCGCCGGGCACTCCCTCGTGATCGGCCCGGACGACGCCGTCGAGTCCACCAACGAGGTGCAGACCACACCGCCGAGCGCGCCGGGCTCGTCGTCGACGGCCCCGTCGTCGACCGGCACGTCCTCGACCGCCACCGGCTCGGAGACCACCACCCCGGGCATCCCGACCGCGTCGTCGACCTCCGTGGCGCCGTCGTCCGGCCCGGCCGCGACGCCGACCCAGCCCGAGGTCGTGGGCAAGGCCACGGTGAAGCTGGCCGCGCTGAAGCAGGCGCTGTGGCCGGGGCAGACCATCAAGGTGACGTTCGTCTTCCAGAACGCCGGCCCGGTCACCGTCGAGCTGCCCGTCGCGGCTCCGGCGCACGTCAAGGACTAGGTCCCCGATTTTGTCGGTGGTCGCCGATAGCCTCGCGGGGTGAAGAAGGGGACCACCTACCGCTGCGCGAGCTGCGGGTACGAAGCGGCCAAGTGGCTGGGCCGGTGTCCGGAGTGCCAGGAATGGGGCTCCCTCGAGGAACGCGGGGCACCGACCAGGCCGGCCATCCAGCGCGTCGCCGCCGGGGCGCCGAGCGCGCCCGCCCGGCCGATCGGTGAAGTCGACGTCGAAGCCGCGCGGGCCCGCCACACCGGGGTCTCGGAGCTCGACCGGGTGCTCGGCGGCGGCCTGGTGCCGGGCGCGGTCGTGCTGCTCGCGGGCGAGCCCGGCGTCGGCAAGTCGACTCTGCTGCTCGAAGTCGCTTACCAATGGGCGAAGACGGTCGAGCGGTCCTTGTACGTCACGGGCGAGGAGTCCGCGGGCCAGGTCCGCTTGCGCGCCGAGCGCACGGGCAACGTCCACGACCGGATGTACCTGGCCGCCGAGAGCGACCTCGCCGCCATCCTCGGGCACGTCGACGACGTCAAGCCGGGGATGCTGATCGTCGACTCCGTGCAGACGATGGCGTCCCCGCAGGTCGAGGGCTCACCGGGGGGCGTGACGCAGGTCCGCGCGGTGACGTCCGGGCTGGTCGCGCTGGCCAAGGAGCGCGGGCTGCCGGTGGTGCTGGTGGGCCACGTCACGAAGGACGGTTCGGTGGCCGGCCCGCGCGTGCTGGAGCACCTGGTCGACGTGGTCCTGCAGTTCGAGGGCGACAAGCACTCGACGCTGCGGATGCTGCGCGGCATCAAGAACCGGTTCGGCGCGTCCGACGAGATCGGCTGCTTCGAGCTGCAGGAAGAAGGCATCGTCGGGGTGCCGGACCCGTCGGGGCTGTTCATCAGCCAGACGGCGGAGCCGGTGCCGGGCACGGCGATCACGGTGTCGATGGAGGGCAAGCGGCCGCTGCTGGGCGAGGTCCAGGCGCTGGTCTCGTCGACGTCGGCACCGCAGCCGCGCCGCGCGGTCAGCGGCCTTGACTCCGCGCGGGTGGCGATGGTCCTGGCGGTGCTGGAGAAGCGCGGCGGCCTGAAGCTCGGCGACAAGGACGTCTACACGGCCACGGTCGGCGGCATGAAGATCACCGAGCCGGGGATCGACCTGGCGCTGGTGCTCGCCTTGACGTCGTCGTTCGAAGACGTCGCGTTGTCGCCGCGGCTGGTGTCGGTGGGCGAGGTGGGGCTGGCCGGCGAGATCCGCCGGGTGCCGAGCGTGAGCCGCCGCCTGGCGGAGGCGGCCCGGCTGGGGTTCACGCACGCGCTGGTGCCCCCGGACTCCGGGAAGCCGCCGGCGGGGATCCGGGTCTTGGAGGTGGCGAACGTCGCGGACGCGCTGAACGCGGCCAGTCACGCCCGCTGATCACCCCGAAACCCGGGTGATCGCGAAGGAGTAGAGGGTCTCCGGGTCCGGTGCGGACGGGGGTGGCAGCGGGGTCCCGGGCGTGGTGGTCGTCGTGGCCGGTGGACCCGAGGCCGGGCTCGAAACGGGCGGGTTCTTGGACGTGCTGATGACCACGTCACTGCTGAAGGTGGGCACCGGGGTGAAGCCGGTGTCGGTGGTCCAAGCCAGCAGCTGCGCCGTCGCCGGGTCGAGGAACAGGCGCTGACCCGTGTTCTTCCCGCCGAGGACCGTGGCGGGCCGGCCGTCCGAAGTGTGCCCGGGTACCACGAACGCGCCGGCGATCTCGGCGAACGCGTCGCGCAGCCCGAACCGGACGTCCTTCCGGACCAGGCCCGTTTCCAGCACGCTTCGCACCATGCCGAGCGCCTCCGCGGGGGTGTGCGTCTTCCCGCTGTCGCGCAAGCTGACCGTGTCGAAGTTCAGGCGCTTGGCCAGCTCCGCCCGGTCGGGGACCAGCGAGGCGAGGAACGCCGCGTCCGGGGTGAGCCAGTTCTGGAACGGCGTGTTCCAGGTCGGCTCCACCGTCCCGCCCAGGTTCTGGG
The DNA here is from genome assembly GCA_049998055.1 of Amycolatopsis sp. cmx-4-37. Lineage (GTDB taxonomy): Bacteria > Actinomycetota > Actinomycetes > Mycobacteriales > Pseudonocardiaceae > Amycolatopsis. Next base: position 190,521 of record JAEBEK010000004.1, read on the forward strand.
GCCCGGGGAACAAGCCGGCTCGGCCGTACTCGTCGAAGGGCGTCAGGCTCACCTTGACCCTCTTCTGCTCTTCGGTCGTGAGCCCGGTGACGGCGCCGGTCCACTTCGTCCGGCGGTGCCAGATGCCGCTGGGGTCGGCCGGGATCCACAGCTCGACCTTCTGCTGGATGTCGGCCGGGTGCCCCTCGAGGTTCTCCGGCAGCCATTGGAGCTTCTGCGCGTAGTGGAACTCGCCGGGTTCGAGCGGGCGGTCGACGTCGGCGAGCGTCGCCGCGGGCCGGGCCGGTTCCGGGGCCGGCGACCGCAGTGACGTGACGACCGCCAGCCCGCCCACCAGCGTGACGACGGCCGCGGCCACCGCGATCCACCGCCAGGTCCCGCGGCGGGGAGCGGACGGCGGCGCCTCCGTGGTGCCGGCCGCGGCCATCAGGGAGGCGCGGGCGAAGCTCAGCCCGTCGTCCTCGTCGACGTCGCCGTGCAGGTCCGAGAGCGCCGCGTCGAGTTCGGCGTCGGACCAGATCTTCCGGACGTTCTCTTCACGCAAGGTCCTGCACCTCCTCCTGAGCCGGGGCGTTCGTCCTGAGCCAGCGTCTGATCCGGTGCAGCCGGGACCGGACGGTACCCGGCGGGATGCCGAGCGCCTCCGCGACCTCGGCCGGTTCGAGCCCGGCCCACGAGACGAGCAGCAGCGTGTCGCGGTCGGCGGGGCTGAGCTCGGCCAGCGCGCCGGCGAGCTGCGCGGCGCGGACCTGGGCGTCGACCTGCTCGGCGACGCGGCCGTCGTGGCCCGCGTGGCTGGTGTCGCCGGCGCGGGCGAGGCGCGCGGTGGCTTGCAGGCCGCGCACTTCGGACCGGATGTGGTGGCGCAGCAGGTTGGTCGCGATGCCGTAGAGCCACGACCGCGCCGTGCCCAGCTCCGGCCGGTAGCTCTCGCGGCGCCGGAGCGCGACGAGGAAGGTCTCGGCGACGAGGTCGTTCGCCGGTTCGGTGCCGACCCGCCGGGCCAGGTACCGGCGCAACGCCGCGGCGTGGGCGTCGAAGAGCCGGCCGAACGCCGGCCCGGGCTCGGTTCCGCCCAGGTCCGGGCGGTCGTGCCCCCAGATCTCCGATCCCTCGTGGATCACCTGCATGCCCCCGGTTGCCCGCAGCGCCGGCGAGCGTTCACGGGCGAACCTACCTTTGTCGTGATCCATCCGGGGTGGGGTGGGAGACGGCGGGCGGATTCTGCCGGGATCATGCGTCGGTGAGGCGTTGGCCAACCGACGTCACAACTGGGGAAGGATCATCATGCGCAGATTCCGGCTGGGCTTCGTCACGCTCGTGGCCGCCATGGGGCTCGTCTCGCTGCCCGCGGTCGCGAGCGCCACCACCGAGGCCGTGCTCAACGTCCAGTACCAAGTGCAGGAGACCGGGTACTGGTGCGGGCCCGCCGCCACGCGGATCGCCCTTTCCGCGCGGACCGGGAACGTGCCGAGCCAGGCGACGCTCGCCGCTCAGCTCGGCACGACCACCAACGGCACCGACTGGGTCGGCCAGGTCACCGGCGTCCTCAACGCCGACCTCGGCACCTCCTGGTACGAGACCAAGGAGATGCCGAACGACCCGCCGACCCAAGCCCAGCGCGACCTGCTGTGGAACGACATCGTGCTCGACATCAACAACGGCTACGCGATCGTCGCCAACATCGTCGCGCCCGCGAACAACCACCCGCCCGGCTACCCGAACTACACGATCTACCACTACTTCACCGTGATCGGGTACGACAGCTCCGACCGGACCGTCAAGATCGCCGACCCGGCGAGCTTCGGCGGGAACCAGCTCTACTGGCTCAGCTTCGACCAGCTCGCGACGCTGATCCCGCCGAAGGGCTACTCCGCCTAAACCGCCAGCAGTCCCCAATAGACCGCCCAGGGGACGAACACCACGCCGCCGGCCAGGAGCACCGCGAGCCGCGGGGTGCGGTGCCGCCACCACGCCACCGCCGTGCCGATGGCGGCGGCCACCGCGCCCAGCGACAGCACCTGCAGTGCCAGCCACGGCAACGGGCGTCCCGCGACCACCGGGCCCAGGTTCCGGCCCATCGTCACCTGGATCAGCACGTCGAACGCCAGGAAGCCCGTCACCGCGAGCAGCCCGGTCGCGCTCAGCCAGCGTGCCGAAGCGGCCGCGGGACCGCGTCGGAACAGCGGGTAGGAAGCGAACGCCAGCACCAGGAACAGCAGCACGGCCAGCTGGAGCCACGTCGACTCGTACCAGCTCAACGGCGTGACCACAGTGCTCGGCCGGTCCTGGGCGGGCGCCGGGTCGGCGGTCGACGCGGCGGGCAAGTCGTGCACCCACGTGCCCACCAGGTCCAGGTACCCCGGTGCGTACCCGGGCAGCTTGTCGTAGCCGTCCGTCGTGCGACGCAGCTGGTGCTGCGCGTCCGGGAAGACCCGCAACGTGTAGTGCTGCAACGATTCCCGGAATATCCGGACCGCTTCGCCCGGCGGCGTCAGGACGTCCTTCGCGCCCCACAACCCGAGTACCGGCTGGCGCAGGCTCTTCAGCACCGCCACCGGGTCGTAGTGCGCCTCCGGGAACACGCCGCCGCCGACGAGCTGACGCATCATCGTCGACGACGCCATCCCCACCATCGACCCGTCCATTCCCAAGCGCCGCAACTGGTTCTCGATCGCCCACGCCTGTTGCTGCGAAGGCTCGACGCCGTTCGCCCCCAGCGTCACGACGAAAGCCACGTCGGCGGACTTCGAAGCGGCGAGAGGTGCCACCCAGCCGCCTTCGCTCAACCCCCAGACGCCGACCCGGGCCGGATCGACTTCCGGCCGTTTCCGCAACGCCTCGACCGCGGCGAGTGCGTCGTCCGCCAGGGTCGAATAGGAGCGCGAGAACAGTGAATAGTCTTCGGTGCGCTTGTCGTAGATGAGGGTCGCGATGCCTTGCCGGGCAAAGGCTTCCGCCTGATCGCGGTAGTCCTCCCGGCTGTGCGCCCCCGAGCCGTGCACCATCACCAGGCCCGGCAGTTTCGTTCCCCCAGGCGGTGCGACGACGGTGCCGTGCAACGTCACCCCGCCGTTGGTGAAGGTCACGTCCCCCTCTGCCGCCGAAGCTGGTGGCGCCGAAAGAGCCAGGATCACCCCGGCCAGTAGTAGAGCCCCTCTTCGCATGTGGATTCCCCTGTCATGTCATTCCCCTGGTTCCGGGAACGCGAGCAGGCGCACGAGCACGCGCCGCGCTTCCGGTGACCGGTCGTCCTCGGCTCGCCAGTACCGGCGGAACAGCTCCATGTAGTCGTTCCAGAACGCGAGCAGCTCCTCGGCGGTGAGCCAGGTGCCGCCGCGCGCGTAGAGCAGTGCGTCCGGCCAGTCGCCGGGCAGCTCCTCGCGCTGCTCCGCGAACCGGTTGAGCTTTTCGAGGTCGTCCTCGAACCCCTGGCGCTGCATGTCGTCGAACAGCACCCGGGATTCGGCGCTCTGCTCGCTGCGGCGCGGCCAGCGGATGTCCCGCGGCCGCGTCCGCCACCACCGTTCCTTGCCCCGCGCGAGCTCCGGGACGTCCTCGACGAACCCGAACCGCGCCAGCTCCCGCAGGTGGTAGCTGGTCGCGCCGGTGTTCTCGCCCAGGGCTTGGGCGAGCTTCGTGGCTGTCGCCGGCCCGGCCGACAACACGCCGAGTATCCGGCGGCGCAGCGGGTGCGTGACGGCCTTGAGGGCGTCCGGGTCGAGCTCTTCCGGTGGTGGAGCGCTGGTCATGACGCCACTGTAGCTGTACAAAGAAAACTATGCAAAGAAATCTGTGCACGTCGGCCGAGCGGGTGCCAGGGACCGGTTTGCTCCACTGTGGACGGCTAGGCCGCCGGTCGGCTCACCAGATCGGGTGGTCGCTGAACTTCCGGAGCGTCTGCATCGACGGCCGCACGTAGAACATGCCCGCCAGGAACCCCATGGTGGCGAAGGCGAGCGTCGAGAACGTCGTGAGCAGGTCCGGCGCCTGGAACTTCGACGTGTCGTGCCACACCCGGAACACGATCGGGACCGCGAACGACCCGAGAATCAGCACGAGCGTCAGCACGTACGTGAACACGAGCGCGTTGCGGGCCGATGCGGCGATCGCGACCACCAGGTAGTCGCCGCGCAGGCAGCGGCGGGACGAAATCACCAGCACCGCGATCGCCAGCACCCCCAGCGGCGGCAGCACCGTCGCGGCCTTGCCGACCAGCGCGTCCGGGAAGGCGTGGCCGTGGACGATGCCCTGCAGGAACGTCGTGAGCCCGAAGAGCAGCACCATCCCGGCGATCATCGAGCACCCGACGATCACCGAGCCCCAGCGCACCCGCTCGGCGAACCGGGGTGGCAGCGGCACGAACTCGACCTGTCCGAAAGTCCCCTGCACGGCTCACCTCCGGATGCTCTGAAGGCCACCATAAGGGCACTGGATGCCCTGATGGTGGCCGTCAGAGGCTTTCGGACCGAAAGGGCTAACTCGCCGCCAGCAAGTTGGCGCACCTGATGAGCCCGATGTGCGAATAGGCCTGCGGGTGGTTGCCGAGGGACCGTTCCGCGATGGGGTCGTACTGCTCGGGCAGCAGACCCGTCGGGCCGGCGGCCGCGACGATCTGGTCGAACAGCTCCTGCGCCTCGGTGCGCCGCCCGGTGAGCAGGTACGCCTCGATCAGCCACGCCGCGCAGATGTGGAAGCCGCCCTCGCCGCCCGGCAGGCCGTCGTCGCGGCGGTAACGGTACACAGTGGACCCACTGCGCAGCTCCGCCTCGATCGCGGTCACCGTCTGCTGGAAGCGCTCGTCGGCCGGGTCGATCAGGCCGGTGAGCCCGACGAACAGCGACGCCGCGTCGAGGTCCGTGCCGTCGTAGGCCGTGGTGAACGCCTGGACCTCGTCGTTCCAGCCGTGCTCGAGGACGTCGTTCTTGATGTCGTCGCGCAGGGTCGGCCACGCGCCCGGGACGCCCCGGCCGTACAGCTCGCCGAGCTTGATCGCGCGGTCGATGGTCACCCAGCACATGACGCGGGAGTAGACCCGGTGGCGCGGCACGTGCCGCTCCTCCCAGATGCCGTGGTCCGGCTCGCTCCAGCGCCGCGTCACGGCTTCCGCCATCGCGCGGACCATCTGCCAGTCCTCGTCGCGCAGGTCGCCGCGCGCCGCGGCGAGGGTGCCGACCAGCTCGACGACCGGGCCGAAGACGTCCAGCTGCACCTGGTGGTTGGCCAGGTTGCCGACGCGGACCGGGCGGGAACCGGCATAGCCGGGCAGCGACTCGATCACGGCTTCGGCGCCGATGACGCCGCCGGACAGGGTGTACAGGGGGTGGAGCCGTTCGGGGCCGGCCAGCGTCGCGAGGACGCCGTGCAGCCACTTGAGGTAGCCCTCGGCCTCCTCGATCGAGCCGAGGTGCGCGAGCTCCCGCACGGTCATCGCGGCGTCGCGGATCCAGCAGTAGCGGTAGTCCCAGTTGCGGACGCCGCCGATCTCCTCCGGCAGTGACGACGTCGCCGCGGCGAGCACGCCACCGGTGTCGGTGTTGACCAGGCCGCGCAGGGTCAGCGCCGAGCGCAGCACCAGGTCGGTCTGCACCTTCGGCAGCTGCAGCTTGGACGTCCACTCGCTCCAGTAGCGGCCCGCGCGGTCGCGGCGTTCCACTTCGGACAGTTCGTGGGCGCCGAGGTCCGTGGTGCCGCAGCGCAGCTCCAGCACCACCGGCCGGGTCGGCGTCGGCTGGACCAGCGCCGTCGCGGTGTCGTGCAGGCCGTCGGAGGTGAGGGTCCACTCGACGCCCGGCGAGTAGAGCACGATCGGCTCCGACGTGCCGAGCACCCGCAGGCCGCCCTCGGTGATCTCCAGCTTCACCGGCACGCCGCCGAACTCGGGGCGCGGCGCGAACTTGACGCTCGCCACCGCTTCGCCGGAGATGACGCGGACCAGGTCCGTCCGGTGCTGCGGGCTCTCCGGCTCGAGGTAGTCGGTGACGAGCAGGCGCGACCAGCGCGTCTCGACCGTCATCGTGTTCGGCAGGTAGCGCTGGCCGAGCGGGAGGCCGTTGCGGTGCGGCTTGATGGAGAAGTGGCCGGCGCCCTCGCCGCCGAGCAGGTCCGCGAACACCGCGGGCGCGTCGGGGCCGGGGTGGCAGAGCCAGGTCAGCTTGGCGTCCGGGGTCACGAGCGCGACCGAGCGCTCGTTGGCCAGCATCGACAGCCGCTCGATGGGCGGCGCCGACTCGCCGTAGAGCCAGTTGCGCCGCTCTTCGAGCATGAACGCGAGCACGAGCGCGACGTCGACGGTGTCGGGGACGCGGTACCCGGCGAGCGTCTCGCCGTCGCCGACCTTGATGCCCAGGTCCGGCCCGGAGAGCCGGGCGAAGGCCTTCTCGTCGGTGACGTCGTCGCCGAGGAAGATCGCGGCGGTGGCGCCGACCTGGTGGCGCAGGATGTCGAGCGCGCGTCCCTTGTCCGTCTGGACGACCGCGAGCTCGACCACCTCCTTGCCGTCGGTGGTCGACACGCCATCCCATGTGGACGGTCCGGAGTGGACGGCCGCGAGCACGCGGCGCCCGGCCTCGTGCTCGGCCCGGCGCACGTGCACCGCGATGCTGGCCGGCTTGACCTCCAGGGACACGCCCGGGACGTCCAGCACGAGTTGTTCGAGCTCGGCCTCCAGCCGCCGGTGCAGCTCCCGCGCCTTCTCGTCGAGGGCGTGGATGAAGCCGATGTCGAACTCCGAGCCGTGGCTGCCGACCAGGTTCACCTCCGACGGCAGCCGCGAGAGCGTCGCGAGGTCACGCAGGGCGCGGCCGGAGATGACCGCCGTGGTGGTCTCGTGCAGACCGGCGAGCGATCTGAGGGCCCCGACGGACTCGGGCAGCGGGCGCGCCTCGTCCGGGTTGAGCGTGATGGGTGCCAGCGTGCCGTCGTAGTCGCAGGCGACCAGCAGACGCGGAGTACGGGCGATCTGGACGATCGCGCGCCGCAACTCGGCGGGCAGGGCCTCGGCAGTCAACACTCCTCCTCAGGAGCTCGTGCATGGGTCGGGGGACTATGTCAGTCGACCGCCTCCGCACCCAAAGCCTGCAGGAACGAGCGCGCCCATCGATCGACGTCATGTGTGAGGACCTGGCGACGCATGGCGCGCATCCGGCGACGGCCCTCGGCCGGGTCGAGCGTAATGGCAGCTACTAAAGCGTCCTTCACCCCGTCCAGGTCGTGGGGGTTGACGAGGAATGCGCTAGAGAGCTCGGCGGCCGCGCCGGCGAACTCGGACAGCACCAGCGCGCCCCCGAGGTCGTGCCGGGCGGCGACGTACTCCTTGCAGACGAGGTTCATCCCGTCACGCAGGGGCGTCACGACCATGACGTCTGCGGCGGTGAAGAAGGCGGCCAGCTCGGTGCGGTCGACCGATTGGTGCAGGTAGTGGACGACCGGGTGGCCGACGCGGGAGAACTCGCCGTTGATCCGCCCGACCATCTGCTCGATCTCGCCGCGCATCCGCTGGTAGTGCTCGACGCGCTCGCGGCTGGGGGTGGCGAGCTGGACGAACGTGACGTCGTCCGGCTGCAGCCTGCCCTCGTGCAGCAGCTCGTGCAGCGCCTGCAGCCGCAGGTCGATGCCCTTGGTGTAGTCGAGGCGGTCGACACCCAGCAGGACCGTCTTGGGGTTGCCGAGGTCGCGCCGCAGCTGCGCGGCCCGCTCCTGGACGCCCTTGGTGCGGGCGAGCGTGTCGAGCCCGGCGGCGTCGATGGAGATGGGGAAGGCGCCGACCCGGACGGTCCGGTCGCCGACCTGCATGGTGCCCGGCCGCGACCGGACCCCGACCGCGCCGCGCGTCGACTCGAGGCCGATCAGCTGGCGGCACAGCCAGAGGAAGTTCTGCGCCCCGCCGGGGCGGTGGAAGCCGACGAGGTCGGCGCCGGTGAGGCCGCGGATGATCGCGGCGCGCCACGGCATCTGCATGAACAGCTCGACCGGCGGGAAGGGGATGTGCAGGAAGAAGCCGATGCGCAGGTCCGGTCTCAACTCGCGCAGCATCGCCGGCACCAGCTGGAGCTGGTAGTCCTGGATCCAGACGGTCGCGCCCGGGGCGGCGACCTCGGCGCTGGCCTTCGCGAACCGCTGGTTGACCTTCACGTAGCTGTTCCACCACACGCGGTCGAACACCGGGCGCTCGACGACGTCGTGGTAGAGCGGCCAGAGCGTGGCGTTGGAGAAGCCCTCGTAGTAGTCGCGGACCTCGTCGGCGCTCAGCGTGACGGGGTGCAGGACGAGGCCGTCGTCGTCGAACTCGTCCACGTCGACGTCCGGGATGCCCGGCCAGCCGACCCAGGCGCCCTTCCTCGAGCGGAGGAACGGCTCCAGCGCGGAGACGAGCCCGCCCGGGCTGGCCGTCCAGCGGCGTTCGCCGTCCGTGGTGCGTTCGAGGTCGACCGGTAGCCGGTTCGCCACCACGACGAAGTCGGCCTGGTTCCCGTGCTCCTGTTCAGTCACGTCTGCTGCTCCTCGCGTCCTCGGTCGCGGCCCCAGAGTGAAACCCTATCGCGTGTGCGATGAACAGCCGGTGACTGCGGGATTACTCCAAGCGTCGATCGGCCGCTTCGAGCGGACCAGCCATGCGTGGTCCGGCGAACCGCCGTTCGAGCCTGCCCAGACCGGTCCGTACCGGCTGGGCGAGCCATTCGCCGAGTACCACGCCCGCTGCCAGCGCAAGCCCGATTGCGACGGCGGTCATGAGCGTCGAGATGTTCCCGCTGGGCTCGACCCCGATCTGATACAGACCACGGTAGGTCGAGAGGCCCGGAAGCAGCGGAGTGATCCCGGACACGGCGACCACCAGTGGAGTAACGCCGAGTCGTCGCGCGAGCACGCCACCGCAGAATCCGACCAGCGTGGCGGCGATCGCGGACGAGCTGACGCCGTCGAGCTGCGCCAGCGTGAGCGAGCCGTAGACGGCGGCGCCGATCGCCCCGGCGGCCGCGGCGACCAGCATGGCCCGCATCTTGGAGTAGCTGGCGAGCGCGAAGCAGGCGGCGGCGCCGGCCCCGCCGAGCACGACGAGCGGCAGCTGCTGCGGCGTCGACCCGCTGACCTCGGGCAACGGCGTCCGCGGCAGGCCGAGCATGACGGCGATCCGCAGGGCGAGCACGACCCCGGCGATCAGGCCGGCCGACATCAGCGCGGTCTCCATGGTCCGGCCGGCGGCGGTGACGTTGTAGCCGGTGATGGCGTCCTGCACCGCGGAGACGGTGGAGAGCCCGGACAGCAGCACGGTGACCGCGGCGGCGACGACGAGCGTCGGTTTGCCGGTGGTCAGGAGGTCGCTGCTCACGATGGCCATCGCCGACAGCGTCGCGACCGCCCCGCCGATGACCTGCTGGAAGAAGAAGGGCAGGCCGTACCGGTTGACGAGCCGCCCGATCCGGTCGATGACGCCACTGATGACGAAGGCGACGAGCGCGACGTCGGGACCGCCCCCGAGCAGGAGGGTGATGAAGGCGGCGACGCCGCCCCAGGACAGCGTCGCGACCCAGCGCGGGTAGGGGTGTGGCGCCTGCGTGATGCGTTCGAGCTCGGTCTGGGCCTGCTCGGCACCGACGTTGCCGCGGACGATCTGCCGGATGAGCTTCTCGGTCTCGGTCAGCCGGGTGTAGTCGAGGCTCCGGCTCCGCACGACGCGCAGCGCGGTGACGGGCGAGAGGTCGCTGCCCCGGTGGCAGGTGACGGTGATCGAGGTGAAGATGACGTCGACCTCGCAGTGCGGCAACCCGAGCGCCCCGGCGATGGCGATGATCGTCGCGGTGACGTCCGAGGCGCCGGCCCCGCTGGACATCTGCACCTCGCCGATGCGCAGGGAGAGGTCGAGCACGAAGTTGACGGTGGCCTCATCGGGCAGCTGAGGCCCCATGGCCTCGTCGGCGTAGACCGCGGGGAACTCACCGGTGGGAGCTTCGAGGACGTGCCAGGGGCGGCGCTTGAGGAGGGTGGGCCGGTGGGCCCGGGGGCGTTGTTCCGGAGGTTCGAGGAGGGGCCATCTGGTCGTGGTGCCCCCGTGGGTGCGCTCGTTGATCTTCAAGATCCACCTCCTCGCTCTGCTCTCTCTGCCCGGACCATCGACGCCGGTGTGCCCACCGTTGCAGTGGCGTGCACCACGTCGCTCCATAGTGGCCGGGAGCTGGGGATCGTGCCTCTTGGGAGGATCTTGGCGGCGGCCCGATATACTCGGTGCGGCGCCTCGGGCGCCAGGCCGCTATAGCTCAGCTGGTAGAGCATCTGTCTTGTAAACAGAAGGTCAGGGGTTCGAGCCCCCTTGGCGGCTCCGGAACAAGTCCCGTGCCGGGTCAGCGGCAGGTGCGGAAGAACGCCCGGACGTCGTCGACGAACAGCTTCGGCTGCTCCATCGCCGCGAAGTGGCCGCCTCGGTCGAACTCGGTCCAGTGGGTGATCGTCGGGATGGCGTGCTCGGCCAGTGACCGCACCGGCCGGACGAAGTCGCGCGGGAAGACCGCCACTCCGACCGGGGCCTGCCACGGCGGCGGTTGCGTGCCCGGGGCCTGGCGGAACTGCGCGGCGACCTCGAAGTAGAGCTGCGCGGACGACCCGCCGCTCGCGGTGAACCAGTAGAGCGCCACGTTGGTGAGGAGCCGGTCGCGATCGATCGCTTCCTCGGGGAGCTCGGTCACGTCCGTCCACGCCTGGAACTTCTCGACGATCCAGGCGAGCAGCCCGACCGGCGAATCGGTCAGTCCGTAGGAGATGGTCTGCGGTCGCGTCGCCTGGACCCTGATGTACGCGGGCGGGTCGGTGTCGAAGGACACCGCACCCCGCAACCGGTCTCGGTCGGCTTCGCCGAGTTCACCCGCTTCCGGGTGCGGCCGGGTGATCAGGAAGTTCACGTGCGCGCCGAGCACGTGGGCGGGTTCGGTCCGGCACAGGTCCAGCGAGATCAACGCGCCGAAGTCGCCGCCCTGCACCGCGTAGCGGTCGTAGCCGAGCCGTCGCATGAGCTCGGCCCACGCCCGGGCGGTCCGGGCGAGGTGCCAGCCCGGTTCGGCCGGCCGCCCGGAGAACCCGAACCCCGGAATCGACGGGACGACCACGTGGAAGGCATCCCGTTCGCTCGCCGGGTCGGTGAGCTGATCGATGATTTCGAGGAATTCGACGAACGATCCCGGCCACCCGTGGGTCAGCACGATCGGAATCGCGTTCGCGTGTTTCGACCGCACGTGCAGGAAGTGTATTGCGGTTCCGTCGATCTCGGTGGTGAACTGCGGGAACGAGTTCATCCGCTCCTCGGCGCCGCGCCAGTCGAAGCCCGTCCGCCAGTACTCGGCGAGATCCTTGAGGTAGGCCGGCGGGACGCCTCGACTCCAGCCGCAGCCCGGAATTTCGTCGGGCCACCGGGTCGCCGCGAGCCGGTATCGTAGATCATCCAGGTCTTCCTGGGGAATTTCGACACGGAATCGCTCCATGGAATCTCAGCGTACCGGGGTTTTTGTCGGGCAGATGTCCCTCGGACGAGTGCGCAATCTCGGAGTCGAAGTGGTGCAGCAACCTCGAAGAAGAGAATTGCGGCCGGATTGCCTAAAGTGAACGAGTGGCTTGCCATTGCCGAAAAGTGACGGAGGTGTCCCATGGATGAGAACAAGTGCCCGATCGTCCTCGATCGAGCCGGCACGGACGTCCATGCGGAAAGTGCCCGGATTCGCGCGCGGGGTCCGGTCACCCGGGTGGAACTGCCCGGCGGCGTGCTCGCCTGGTCCGTCACCAGCCTCGAGCTGGCGAAGCGGGTGCTCGGTGACGAGGAGCTGTTCGCCAAGGACGCCCGCAAGCACTGGCCCGCCTTGATCAGCGGCGAAATCCCGCAGGCGTGGCCGTTGATCGGCTGGGTCGCGATGGACAACATGACCACGCACGACGGTGCCGACCACGTCCGGCTGCGCGGGTTGATCTCCCGGGGGTTCACCGCGCGCCGCATCGAGTCGATCCGGCCGTCCATCGAGAAGATCGCCAACGAGCTGCTGGACGAACTGGAGTGCGTCGACCACGGCGAGGTCGTCGACCTGAAGGCGCGCTACGCCTACCGGTTGCCCGCCAGGGTGATCTGCGACCTCTTCGGCGTGCCCGACGAGCTCCGCGCCGACGTGCTGCGCGGTGGCGAGGTCAACATCGACACGAGGATCACCCCCGAAGAAGCCGTGGCCAACGTCGAGCAGTGGCAGGAGGCGATGCACGAACTGGTCACCGCCAAGCGCCGGAAGCCGGGCGACGACCTGACCAGCGCGCTGATCGCGGCCCGGGACGAGGACGGCTCGCAGCTGACCGACGCGGAACTGGTCGGCACCCTGCACCTGATGCTGGGCGCCGGCTCTGAAACGCTGATGAACCTGCTGAGCAAGACGGTGCTCTCCCTGCTCGTGCACCGCGCTCAGCTCGACCTCGTGACCAGCGGCCGGATCGGCTGGGCCGACGTCGTCGAGGAAGGACTGCGCGTCGAGTCGCCGGTGGCCCAGCTGCCGTTCCGGTTCGCGCTGGCGGACACCGAACTGGGCGGGGTGAAGATCGCCAAGGGGGACCCCCTGCTGATCGGGTTCCTCGCGATCGGCCGTGACCCGTCCGTCCACGGCGACACCGCGGACCGGTTCGACATCACCCGGCCGGCCAAGACGCACCTGTCGTTCGGGCACGGGGTGCACTTCTGCCTCGGCGCGCCGCTCGCGCGGATGGAGGCGGCGATCGCGCTGCCGGCGCTGTTCGACCGGTTCCCCGGCCTGCGGCTGGCGGTCGCTCCGGAGGAGCTGGAACCGCAGGGCACTTTCATCATGAACGGCAACCGGACCCTGCCCGTCCGGCTGACGGCGTGAGCCGTATTCCACAATGGACCGAGGAGAAGACCGATGACCCGCCCGCACGTCGTATCCGCGGCAGAGTGGCTGACCGCCCGCAAAGAGCTGCTCGCCAAGGAGGACGAGTTCGCCGCGGCCCGCGAGGCCGTCAGCGCCGCTCGCCGTGACCTGCCCGTGGTCGAGGTCGAAAAGGACTACGTGTACGAGGGGCCGGACGGCAAGGTGCGCCTGCTCGACCTGTTCGAGGGCCGGCGGCAGCTGATCGTCTACCACTTCATGTTCGACCCGGCCTGGGACGAAGGCTGCAAGCACTGCTCGTTCATGATCGACAACGTCGGCCACCTATCGCACCTGCACGCCTTGAACACGACCTTCGCGGTGGTTTCGCGGGCGCCGCTCGCGAAGATCCAGGCCTTCAAGGAGCGCATGGGCTGGTCGGTGCCGTGGTATTCGTCGTTCGGCACCGAGTTCAACTACGACTTCCACACCACGCTGGACGAAACCGTGGCGCCGGTCGAATACAACTTCAAGGACAAGGCGACCCTCGAGGCGGACGGCGAGTTCTGGTTCACCGAAGGCGAGCAGGGCGGGGTGAGCGTGTTCCTCCGCGACGCGGACACCGTGTTCCACACCTATTCCGTCTACGGGGACGGCACGGATCTGCTGCACGGCACCTACAACTACCTCGATCTGACCCCGCTGGGCCGTCAGGACGGTCCGGGGCGGCCGTGGTTGCGCCACCACGACCGGTACTCCGACTAGGACGTCCCCGCACGCACCGGAGGTGGACAACCCGTGGCCACGCCCAAAGTGTCGGTGATCATCCCGACCTACAACCGCAGGGAACTGCTGCGGCGCTCGCTGTACCACCTCACGAGGCAGCGGCTGCCGGCCGGCGAGTTCGAGGTGATCGTCGCCGACGACGGCTCGTCGGACGACACCAAGCAGATGGTGGACTCCTACCGCGACCGGCTGACGATCAAGTACCACTACCAGGCGGACCTGGGTTACCGGGTCTCGGCGGCCCGCAACGCCGGCGCGCAGCTGGCCGAGGCGCCGATCCTGGCGTTCCTCGACTCCGGCGTCCAGGTCGGACCCGAGTGGCTGGACCGCCACCTGGCACTGCACCGCGCCCGGCCCGAGCCGATCGCCGTCACCGGGTACGCCTTCGGCTACAACCCGCCGAACCCGATGCCCGGCATCGGCGAGGCGCTCGCCGGGATGCTGCCGGAGGAGGTCGTCGAGCGGTACCGGGACGACCCGGCGTTCCTGGACATCCGGCACGAGCAGATGGCGCTGTGCGACTTCGAGATGGACCGCAGGCTGCTGCCGTGGACGTTGTTCTGGCCCATCAACTGCTCTCTCCGCGCGGCGGACTACCGGGCGGTGGGCGGGTTCGACGAGGACTACGTCGTGTGGGGCCTCGAGGACATGGAGTTCGGCCTGCGCCTCTGGCAGCACGGCGTCTCGTACCAGATCTCGCGCGACGCCTGGGCCGTGGAGTCCCCCCACGATCGCGACGAGGCGCGCAACTGGGAATCCATGCAGCGCAACATCTGGATCTTCCTGGCCCGCCACCCGGAGCCGGTGGTGGAGATCGGCTGGGGACTGCTCACCGCCGGGTTGATCTGGGAGTGGGAAGCGGAATACCGGCGGCTGCTGGACTGGACCGGGCAGGCCGCCGGCCGGGACGTCACCGCCGAAGTCGCCGCCGCGGTCACGGACCTCCCGGCCGGCCACCGGATCGCGGTCGTCGGCTGCGGCCGCCTCCCGTCCTCGGCGGTGCCGGGCTCGGTGCTGATCGACTTCGACCAGACGGTCCTGCCCGAGGGCGGAGTGCACGCGATCGGGCTGCGGACGCCGCTGCCCGACGATTCGGTCGACACGGTGGTGCTCACTTCGCGGCTGGCCGGGCTGTGGCAGCGCTGGTCGCCGCAGCTGATGGCCGAAGCACGGCGGCTCGGCCGCGACGTACGGGTGTCCGGCGAGCTCGGGGAGACGACGGCATGAGCGACGTGGCAGTGCGCGCCCGGTGGGCGGTGACCGCGGTCTTCCTGTGCAACGGCATGACCATCGCCAGCCTGCAGATCCGCGTGCCGTCGCTGAAGATCGGGCACGCGATGACCGACGCGCAGCTCGGCCTGGTGCTGGCCGCGTTCGGCGTGGCCGCGATGGTGGCCATGCAGCTCATCGGCTCGCTCGCGACGCGGCTCGGCAGCGCCCTGATCATCCGGGTGGCCACGGTGCTGCTTCCGATGGCACTGGTGGGCGTCGGGCTGGCGGGCACGGTCCCCGAGCTCGTCGCCGCCGTGGTGCTGCTGGGCGTGGTGCACGGCATGCTGGACGTCGCCATGAACTCCCACGCGGTCGCCGTCGAGCGCGTGCGGGGCCGGCCGATCATGAACGGCTGCCACGCGGCGTGGGCCATCGGCGCCCTCAGCGGTTCGGTGCTCGGCGGCGCGCTCACCCAAGCCGGGATTTCCGTTGCCGCCCACTATTTGTGGCTGGCCGCCGTGCTCGTGGCCATCGCCGTGGCGCTCGGCCTGCAGCTGCTTCCCGCCTCGGTCGACCGTCAGCCGCAACCGGCACGGGGACCGCGGGCGAAGGGTGCCCTGCGGGCCGGCTGGAGCCGTCGCGTCCTGCTGTTCGGCGCGATGGGCGCGACGGTGCTCACCTGCGAAGGCGCGGTCTTCAACTGGGCGGGCGTGTACCTGCACGACCACCTCGGCGCCGCGCTGGGGGTGGCGTCCTTCGGGTACATCGCCTTCACCACGTGCGAGACGGCGGGACGGCTGGTCGGCGATCGGCTCCGGCAGCGGTTCGGCGTCCCGGCGCTCATCCGGACGGGCGGCGTCATCGCCGCGATCGGGCTGGCCGTCGTGGTGCTGAGCCCGGCTCCCTGGGTGGCGGTCGCCGGGTTCGCGGTGATGGGCATCGGGATGTCGACGCCGCTGCCGCTGATCTTCAGCACGGTCGGGCACATCGGCGCGACCGGCGCCGGCGCGGCCGTGTTCGTCGCCCGGTTCACCACCTTGACCTACTCGGGCACGCTGATCGGCCCGGTGTTCATCGGCTGGCTGGCCCAGGGCTTCGGGCTGACGCTGACCTTGGGCTGCTTGCTCCCGCTGCTGCTCGCCGTGGCCTGGAGCGCGAAGGCGACCGCGGTCGCCGACCGGCCGCTCGCGGCACCCGCGGAGCTGAGTCACCACCAGTAGGAGGGATACCGCACCATGAGGGTTCTGGTCATCGGCGCCACCGGCTTCACCGGTTCGGTCGTCGCCGCGGCGTTCGCCCGCGCGGGCCACGACGTCAGCGCGCTGCAACGGCCCGGTGGCCGGCCGGTCCCCGCCGCCTACCACCCGGTTCCCGGGGACCTGGCCGATCCGGCGTCGCTGACCGCCGCGGCCGCCGGTTTCGACCTGGTGCTGCACGTCGGAGCCATCCTCAGCGAAGAGATCGACGTGCCTGCCGTCGACGCCCTGCTGGCCGGCGGCACCCCGCTGCTCTACACCTCGAGCGTCGACACCCTCGGCCCCGGGTTCGTCACCGAGGACAGCCTGCCCGACCCGCACCCGGTCGTCGGCTGGCGGGACGTCGTCGAGCGGCGGGTGCTCGCCGGCGGCGGCCGGATGGTCCGGCCCGGGCTCATCTACGGCGAGGGCGGCGGCGTCGTCGTCGACATGCTGATCCCGCTGGCCGCGCGGGTCGGCGCGGGCGTGTACATCGGCGAGCCCGGCGTCCGCTGGGCGGCCGTGCACGTGGAAGATCTCGCCGCCCTGTTCCTCCTGGTCGCCGAGCTGGCCCCGCCCGCGTCCGTGTGGCACGCGGTCACCGAAACCGTCACGGTCGACGCGATCGCGACGGCGGTGGGAGGCGGCACCGCGGTTTCGTGGCCGGAGGCCGACGAGCCGCCCGCCGAGATCGCGGTGATCGCCGGGCTGTTCCGGTACGACCAGGACGTGTCCGCCGAGAAGACCCGCCAGAAGCTGGGCTGGCGTCCGGTGCACACCTCCCTCATCGAGTACCTCGGCGGGTCTGCTCGCTGACCGTCACGCGGCCCGGGGGTTTTCGGTCTCGACGGCGAGCTCACGGGACATGTAGACGGCGTCCGGGCCGTATCCGGCCGGCACGGCGATCCCGGGGTGGACGCGGTACCCCTGTGCCGTCCAGAAACCGGTGGTCCCGCCGACGGCGATCAGGGAGATCCGCTCGTACCGGAACGACCGGGCGGTGCCGGTGAGGTGCCGCAGCATCCGCTTCGCCCAGCCGCGGCCGCGGAACTCGTCGCCGACGACGATGTCGTGCAGGTGCAGGTTCGGCGAACGGAAGACGGTGTCCTCGGCGCGGGCCGGATCCGGGAACCGGAACCGCGGGTAGGGCAGGGCGAGCAGGTATCCGCCGATGCGGTCGCCGACGTCGAGGACGAACGACGTCGCGGGCGAACTGCCGGCCCGCGACTCGAGCACGGCGCGGCTCTCGGAAAGGCCGCTCGTGGTGTACGCGCGTGCCTCCAGCGCGGCGATGGCGGTCCAGTCGCCGGCACTGATCGCGCGGAACCGTTCCGCGCGGACGGTCACGTGGGGCAGCGGGGCGTAGCCGTTGAAGCCCAGCGTCGTGTAGCTGGCGGAGTAGGCACCGGCGGAGTGGATCCACACCGGATCCCCCGAGGCGAGGTCGACCGGCACGGACACCGGTGCGCCGCCGAACCGGTCGTCGCTGTCGCAGGTCGGGCCGGCGATGACCGCCGGTACGCCGCGGCTGCCGGCGTGGGTGGGGAACGTCAGGCGGTAGCGGAGCTGGTCGGTCTCGTACAGCCCGTTGAACTTGCCGCAGCTCAGGTAGAGCCACCGCTGGTGGCGCACGGTCAGGCGGGCGACGTGCGCGCGGATCGTGCCGTGGTCGGCGACGAGGTGGCGGCCCGGTTCGACGATGAACCCGAGGGGACTGCGAGACGCGTCCCGCAACCGCCGCACCCCGGCCCGGATGGCGGCGAAGATCTCCGCGGTCGGCGGCGCCAGCAGAACGCCGTCGTGGGCGAAGTAGCCGCGGGCGGGCAGGCCGCCGCCGAGGTTGACGTGGTCGAGGCGGATGCCCCGCGACTCCAGCTCCGGGAGGACCGCGGCGAGACCGTCGAGGGCCTGCCGCCACGCGCGCACGGTCATCTGCTGCGATCCGACGTGGACGGCCAGCCCGGCCGGGACGAGCCCACGCCGCCGGGCCTCGGCCAGGACGCCGACCGGGTCGTGGCTGCCGTTCTTGTCGGTGAGTCCCCACAGCGCGCCCTCGCCGGTGGTGGCCACGCGGCAGAAGACCCTGCTGCCGGGGGCGTGCCGGGCGATCGCCCGCACGTCCTCGACGCAGTCGGTCGCGAACGTCCCGATGCCCAGCCGGTGCGCGGCGGCGATCTCGGAATCGGACTTCACGGTGTTGCCGTAGTGCACGTCCCCCGGGGCGACCCCGGTCCGCAGCGCCTGCCGGATCTCACCGGGGCTGGCCGCGTCGAAGCCCGCACCCCGCTCGGCCAGGCAGGCGAGCACCTCGTCCACCGGGCACGCCTTCATGGCGAACCGCACCGAGACGCCCGGCAGTTCGCCGCGCAGGGCGTCGTACTGGTCCTCGATACCGGTCAGGTCGTAGACGATCCGGTCCTGCTCGGCGCGGGCGAGGGCGGATCGCACGTGCTTCGGCTCAGCCATGGTGCACGCTCGTGGTGCGGGCGGCCTCGACCAGCGGTGCCCAGGCGTCGATCAGCGTCGCGAAGTCGTCGATGTCCTGGCCGGCCTCGACGAGCAGCTCGTCCCGGCGGTCCCGGATCCGGTCCGCGACGACCGTGAACCGGCCGCCGAGCCCGCGGTACGCCCGCTCCAGGCGGTCGATCCGGGCTTCGTTGGGTCTCCGGTCCTGCCGGGCGCTCTCCCGGACGATCGCGGCGATCGTGGCCGGGTCGTCGTCGGTCATCCGCTGGTAGACGAAGTGGAAGTAGTACATGGACAGGATGAACTTCGCGAACCGCAGCTGGTAGGCCAGGAACCCGGCGTCGGTCTTGCGTTCGGCGGTGTGGAAGTTGACGATGTGGCGGTTGTGCAGCACCCCCGGCAGCCGGGCCCTGTCCGCGACGTGGATGAGGAAGTAGTCGCTGCCGATGGTGTCGGTGGCCGGCGGCAGGGGAATCCGCTCGTGGAGCCCGTGGAAGCTGATGTTGTGCATGTCCACCTTCATCGGATCGACCACGGCGAGCTCCGACCAGTCACCGGTGAACGGGTCCGAGCCGGTGAACGACTCCTCGACCAGGGCGCGCTTCTCCGCTTCCGAGGCGTTGTCGGCGGCCCAGAGGCTGACCAGGTCGAAGTACGCCTCGTGGTCGCGGACCTCGCCGAGGTCCACGGACATCTCGCCGACGAACGACGCGCCGACCATGGTGACCGGGCCGTCCCGCAACGCCGGGTCCAGCCGGTTTTCGACGGTCACGGCCTCCCGCGCGGGTTTGCCGAGGGACAGCAGCTCCGCGTGGATCGGGAAGATCTTCTGCCCGCGCCAGGTCTGGAAGGAGCTGTCCGAGTCGCGGCGGTGCACCGACTCGCAGCCCAGCGCGGCCGCGATCAGGAAGGCGCGGTTGGTGCAGGCGCCGTACGAAAGGCCCCCGGGGAGCAGCAGATCGGCCACCAAGCCGGGTTCGGCGACCCCGGAGCGCCCGACCACCCGCCCCAGGAACTCGCGTTGCGCCGGCTCGTCCAAGTGCCAGACGTTGTCCGCATCGCCCAGTACGCGGGCGTGCTCCGGGTAATCCGCCGACGAATCCAAAACGAGCAGGTGCACCTCGACGGCGAAGTGCTTCGTGGCATAAGCGGCTTCCGCGACCACCTCCGTGAGCGTCGCGGTGCACTCCCGGTTGGTCGGCACGGTCAGGCAAATACGTCGCATTTCCGTACCTCGAGACAGGAATTCGGTCATCTGCTGGGATCCCCCGCTCCGAATTTCGTGAAATGGGGTCCGGGTGCTCACCGCTTGACCCGGCCGAGAACCCGGGCCGCGATTCCCGGCCGCACCAGTGCCTGCGGCGGATCCACGAGTCCGGCCGCGCGCAGGAACGCCCGGCTGAGCCGGCCATCGGTGACCGCGGCGGCCTGCAACCGGGGAATGTAAGCGTTTGCTGCACGCACCTTGAAATTCCGGCGGCCGCCGACACCGGGGAATCCGAGGTCGGCACCGGCGGACATGTCCCAAGGCGCGTCGATCGCCCGCGCCAGTTCACGGAAGAAACGTCGTGGCCGTGGTGGGCCCTGCGCGAGGTGCCGGCCCAGCACGGTGGCCTCGATCGCGGCCACCGTCATCCCCTGCCCGTAAACCGGGTTGAACACGCAGGCCGCGTCGCCGAGCACGAGCAGGCCGTCGGGGAGCCGGCGCAGCCGCTCGTAGTGGCGGCGGACGGACGCCGGGAACCGGAACGAAACCGGGTCACCGAGTGGCTCGGCGTCCCGGATCGCCTTGTACACCTCGGGAACCGGCAGCGACCGGGCGTAGGACCGGAAACCGTCCAGGTCGGTCGGCGGACGGTCGCCGAGGATTCCGGTCAGTGACACGGCAAACCGGTCGGGCAGCCGGGCGAAGACGGCACCCCGCGGCATCTCCGGCGTCGCCACCGGGATGATCGCGATGTCCGGCCCGATCGGGTCGAAGGGCAGGGGCGCGGCGAAGTCGCAGGTCGTGTAGGTGAGGTCCATGGTGACCAGTTCTTCTTCGACCGCCGGATAACCCAGCTCTGTCAACCACCTCGGCGTCCGGGTGCCGCGGCCGGTGGCGTCGACGACCAGGTCGGCGTCGAGCACCTCCTCGGCGCTCCCTTCGAATTGCGCGCGCACGCGCGCACCGGTGATGCTGGTTCCTTGCTGTGACGCCACCAGTCCTACGATGTCCGTCCGGTCCCGGAAGGTGACGTTGGGCAGCGCGCGCACGCGCGCGCGGATCCGTTCTTCGAGCAGCGGGCGGCCGGACGCCGCGCAGACCAGACCGGTCTCGACCTGCTCGAGCATGCGTCCGTTGAAGTACCACTTCAGGGTGGTGCCGAAATCGCCGGTCGGTGCGCCGAGCGCTACCAATTCCTCCGTCAAACCGGGAAAAAGCTCGTCGAGTATCTGCTGTCCCCTGGCGAGGAGTGCGTGGATGTGGCGCCCCTGGGGAACCGCCCGCCGGGGACCGGCGTCGCCCGACAAATGATCGCGATCCAGGACCGTCACTTCCTGGTAGGTTTCGGAAAGCATGCGCGCCGCCAGCGTTCCCGCGATGCTTCCGCCGAGTACGATGGCATGGTTGCGAGCTGGGTTTCGCACGAGCTGTCCCCCTTGGTTCGTCAGAATGAGAGTTCAACGTTACTAATGGGCTCTCGTGCCGGTTCTCCGATAGTGCGAAAAAATCCTGCGCCCCACTCGTCGGTGCTAGCCTGAAACGCGGAAGGCGTGCGCATTCAGTCGTCGAAGGAGTAGTTGATGAAGCCATTCCGCGTCGCAATTCCCGAGGCAGATCTGGACGACCTCGGTCGCCGGCTGGCCGCGACACGCTGGCCCAGTGAGATCCCGGACAGCGGCTGGACCAGGGGTGTTCCGCTCGGCTACCTGAAGGAGCTCGTCGAGTACTGGCGAACGAGCTTCGACTGGCGGGCGGCCGAGGAGCGCATCAACTCGTTCCCGCAGTTCACCACCGAGATCGACGGAACGAATATCCACTTTCTGCACGTGAAGTCGCCCGAGCCGGACGCCACGCCGCTCATTCTGACCCACGGCTGGCCGGGCTCGTTCATCGAATTCATCGATGTCATCGAGCCGCTGACCAATCCCCGGGCGCACGGCGGAAAACCGGAGGACGCGTTCCACGTGGTCATTCCGAGCATCCCCGGCTTCGCCTTTTCCGGGCCGACGGGCGAGCCGGGCTGGGACCTCGCGCGGATCGCCGGGGCGTGGGCGGAGCTCATGAGCAGGCTCGGCTACGACCGCTATGTCGCTCAGGGCGGGGACCTGGGGTCCTGGATCAGCCTCGGGCTCGCCGGCGTGGACTTCGGGCACGTGGCCGGCGTGCACCTGAACTTCCTGCCGACGCCACCGCCGCCGGACCCGGCCGCGCTGGAGGGGCTGTCCGAGCAGGAGTTCGGCCGGCTGGGCAAGCTGGCGCAGTTCGTCGACGACCAGTCCGCGTACATGAAGCTCCAGTCGACCCGGCCGCAGACGATCGCTTACGGGCTGACGGACTCGCCGGTCCTCCAGCTGGCGTGGATCATCGAGAAGTTCCAGGAGTGGAGCGACTCGGACAAGGTGCCCGAGGACGCGATCAGCCGGGACAAGCTGCTGACCGACGTCGCCATCTACTGGTTCACCGCGACGGCGGGCTCGGCCGCTCAGTTCTACTTCGAGAACGCCGCCATGCTGCCGACCGCGCCGACGCCGCCCGGGCCGCCGCCGCCCCTGCCGGTGCCCCTCGGCGTCGCGGTGTTCCCGCACGACCCCGGTCAGGCCATCCGGCGCTTCGCGGAACCCTTCTTCCCGAACATCGTCCACTGGAGCGAGTTCGACCGGGGTGGCCACTTCGCGGCGCTCGAGCAGCCGGAACTGTTCGTCGGTGACCTGCGCGAGTTCAAGCGCGCTCTCGGCTGATCGACGAAAACACGGAGCCGGACCCACCGCGGGTCCGGCTCCGTGATTTTGTGCCGACGCCGAATCCGGGTCAGACGTACGGCGAGTTCGGTTCGAGTCCACAAAGGACGCGGCCGTAGAGCTCCAGGTTCACCTGCGGGTTGTTGAGCGCGTGCACACCGATGGCGTGCAGGTCACGCTGGATCCGCTGGATCGGCACGGCCCGGTGGATCGACGATCCGCCGCTGGCCAGGCTGAGCGTGTCGACGGCGCCGGTCGCGAGCTGGCAGATCCGGCCCATGGAGACCCGGACCCGGGCCCGTTCCTCCAGCTTCCAGGGAGCGTTCACGAGCCCCTTCTCGTCCACTGTGGACGAGAGGCGGCGGGCGTGGAACTCCGCTTCGTCGATCTGCAACGCCGTTTCGGCGACCTGCAGGTGCGTCAGCGGTGCGTCCCGCTGGCTGGTGTAGTCGGTGTAGGTGATGCCGCGTCCCGACGACCGCGCGCAGAAGTCCTCGTGGGCGGCCTTCGCCAGGCCGACCACCTTGCCGACCGAGGAGGCCGTGACCGCGGCGATCAGCGGCACCTGGAACATCGGCAGGTCCCGGTTGTGCTCGGACGCGTACTGCTGCTGGAGCACGGGACCCATCGGCAGCACGCGTTGGTGCGGCACGAAGACGTCCTCGGCGACCGCGGTGACGCTGCCGGTGCCCTGTAGCGCCGAGGTGTGCCAGTCGTCGAGCAGTTCGACCTGCTCGATCGGCACCAGCGCCATGATCGGCTGCGGGCCGTCGGCCGACATCGAGATCGCGGCGAGCAGCTTCCAGCTGCTGTGCGCGGCGCCACTGTTGAACGCCCACCGGCCGGACACCACCACGCCGCCGTCGCAGGGCTGCGCGGTGCCGGTCGGGCCGAGCGTGCCGCACACGCGCACGTCCGGCGTGGCGAAGATCTCCTCCTGGACCTCGTCGGGGAAGAGTCCCACCAGCCAGGAGGTGATCCACCACAGCGCGACGGAGAAAGAGGTTGCTCCGTCACCGAAGCCGAGCTGCATGCCGACGTCGACCAGGGTGGACGTGTCGCACTCGTAGCCGCCGTAGCGCGCCGGTACCCGCATCCGGAAGATCCCGGCCTCGGTCAGCGCATCGATGGTTTCGTCGTGCAGGCGCCGGTTCTGCTCGTGCGCGAGAGCGTTCGAGCGCAGTACCGGTACCAATTCCGCGGCCCGCCCGGCGAGTTCCGCCGTGGACGGCTGGACAGCTCCCATTTCTTTCCTCCCCGTTCGACCGGCTTTGTGCCCGGTTCCGGCAGGACTTCGCGCGAACGCGGATTCGATTCGCACTCCGTGACGACTGTCGCAGCGACCCGCGGACACCCACATCTTCCCGGTTGCTCTGTTTTCCCGCTGTTCAGTCCATGGCTGCTTTACTTGCGAAAAGCGCTTGCCCGCGGTCACAAAGGAGAAGATTGCTGATGTCGGCCACCGATTTCGTACCCTCGAGCCGCAGGGCGGACTCGCGCGCAAACGCCGGCGGAGTCCGTGCGCTGCTACCGATCGCGGTCGTGGCGGTGGTCGCGGTGGCGCTCACCGTGTTCGCCGTTCTTTCGACGAGTTCGACGATCTACTGGCAGGTCGATTTCCTGGTGTACCGGGCGGGTGGCGACGCCGTCGTGCACGGTCTGCCGCTCTACGACATGGTCGTGCACACCCCGGCGTTTCCGAACATGCAGTTCACGTACACGCCGTTCGCCGCGTTGGTGTTCGTCCCGTTGTCATTGTTCGGTTCGGGTGCCTCGGGGACGCTGTGGCTGTTCTTGAATTTCCTCGCACTGGGGTCGGTGATCTGGCTGGCGTTGCGCTCCCTGGATTCGCTCACCCGCCGGCAAATGCTGCTGCTGACCGTGGTCGGGATGGCGATCGCGAGCCGGCTGGACGCGGTCTGGTCCAACAACCAGAACGGCCAGATCAACGTACTGGTGATGCTGCTGGTTCTCCTGGACTTCTCGCCGGTGCTGCCCAAGCGGTGGCGCGGTCTGGCGATCGGGCTGGCGGCCGGGCTCAAGCTGACGCCGTTGATCTTCGTCGCCTACCTGCTGTTCACCAAGCGTGGCCGCGAGGCGGGCCGGGCGTGCCTGGCGTTCGCCGGAACGGTGGCCGCCGGTTTCGCCATCCTGCCCGGAGACGCGGCCTCCTACTGGTTCGGCGGGCTGTTCATGGACTCGCACCGGATCGTTTCGGTGAGCGACGTGGTGATCAACCATTCGTTGTCGGGCCTGTTCGCCCGGCTTTCCCACTCGCCGCTCGCCCCGAGCTGGGTGCTGGCGGTGAGCGCGGTAGTCGCGGTGCTGGGCCTCATCGGGGCGGTGTGGGCGCATCGGCGTGGTGCGGACCGGATCGGCTTGCTGGTGGCGGCGTTCACCGGGCTGCTGGTGTCCCCGGTGTCCTGGCCGCACCACTTCGTCTGGATCGTCCCGGCGCTGGTCTGGCTGGCCTTCGCGGCGTGGCGAGCCAAGCGGGTGCTGCCGGCGGTCATCCTCGCCGTCGCGGGCGCGTTCTTCCTCAACCCGATCTACCCGCCGCTCCAGCAGGCCAACGAGAGCGGGGTGCCGATCCAATGGACGACGGCCGGGGAGATCGTCGCCACCCTGGGTGGCTATTTGACGATCACGGTGCTGGCCCTGGTCCTCCTGCCGGTGTGGCTGCCCCGGCTGAGCCGAGGTGCCGAGCCGGCCGTCCCGCGGCAGTCTCGTTCCGAGCTGTCCGACCCCGTGCTGTGACGACGGAGCTGCTTGTCCCCCTGGCGAGCTACAACCGGATGTCCACTCCACGGTGACGTTTCCGGCCCGCCGGATCCCTAGCGTTCTCCTCGACCGCGGCGCTCCTGTCGCGGGGAACGCGAAGGAGTCGTCGTGCGTCTGTTCTTGCAGCTCGTGGCCGTGGCCGCCGTTGCGCTGGCCGGGAGTCTCGTGGTCGGTGTGGTGCAGTGGAACGCCCCGCTCACCCTGATCCTCGGGCTCGGCACGGCGGTCCTCGCCGTGCTCACCTACCGGTGGATCGTCCGGAAGACCGAGCACCGCGTTCCGGGGGAGATCGCCAAGAACCACGCCGCTCTCGGGCGCGGGCTCGCCATCGGGCTCGGGTTGTTCGTCTGCGTCATCGGGAACATCGCCCTCGTGGGCGGCTACGAAATCCTCGGCTGGGGGTCCGTCGCCGGGGCCATCGCGCTGTTCGGGTTCAGCGCGGCCGCGGCCGTCACCGAAGAGCTGGTCTTCCGGGGCATCCTCTTCCGGATCGTCGAGGGACGCATCGGTACCTGGGCCGCCCTGACGCTGACCGGACTGCTCTTCGGGCTTTCGCACCTCTTCAACGCCCACGCCACCCTCTGGGGCGCCATCGCCATCGCCGTCGAAGCCGGGGGCATGCTCGCCGCCGCCTACGCCGCGACCCGGAACCTCTGGGTGCCGATCGGGCTGCACTTCGCGTGGAACTTCGCCGAGGGCGGGATCTTCGGCACGCAGGTGTCCGGCACGGACGCCCCGAAGGGCCTGCTGGACGGCGCCATGTCCGGCCCGGCGGCACTCAGCGGCGGCGAGTTCGGCCCCGAGGCGAGCGTCTACTCGCTGCTCGCCGGAGTGATCGTCACGGTCGTGTTCATGGTGCTGGCCCGCCGGCGCGGCACCATCGTTCCCCTCCGGCGGCGCGGCGCCGGCGCGGACGCCGCTACTGTCGTCGCGTGATCGACCTCTGGCGGCGGCTCGACGTCACGGTCCGGGACCTCGCGTTCGGGCTGCTGCTCGCCGGCCTGGCGCTGATCCCGGCGCTCGGCGGCTACGGAACCCAGGTCGGCGACCTGCCGACGCGGCCCATGGACGCCTTGGCCCTCGTGGTGGTCGCCGTCGAGTGCCTGCCGCTGGCCGTGCGACGGCGGTGGCCGGCCGGTTGTCTCGCGCTCGTGTCGGCCGGCTTCGCCGTCGACCAGCTTTGGGGCTACCACACGGTTTCCGGCTCCGCGCTGCCGATCGCGCTGCTGAGCGCGGCGGCCCACCTCGAACGCTTCCGGTGGACGACCGTGGCCGTGGCGTCGGCGGCCTACGTCCCGCTGGCCATCGCGCTCGCGCAGCGCGGGTCGAGCGAGGGCGTGACCGGGTTCGTGACGTTCTACCTGGCGCTGGCCCTCGCCTGGGGCATCGGCGCCTGGCTGCGGCAGTCCCGCGCCGCCGAGGCGGAACACCGCCACTTCGTCGCCGAAAGCACCCGCACCGCCGAACGGACGCGCATCGCCCGCGAACTCCACGACGTCGTGACCCACCACGTGACGGCGATGGTCGTGCAGACGGAGGCGGCGCGCTACCTGACGGCCGCGCCGGAGCGGCTCGACCAGACGCTGACCGCGATCACCGACACCGGCCGGCTGGCGATCGCGGACCTGCGGCAGCTGCTCGACCTGCTCAACCCCGACCACGGTGCCGACCGGCTGCCCGTCGGCTCGCTGCCCGACCTGGTGGGGCAGACGCGCCGTGCCGGTCAGCCGGTCGAGTTCAGCGAGACCGGTTCGCCGGCGGCCGGCGGTGGTGGCGCCGAAGCCGTGGTCTACCGCGTCGTGCAGGAGGCGCTGACGAACGCGCTCAAGTACGCGCACGGCAGCCCCACCGACGTCCGGGTGCGCCACGGCGATGTGGACATCCTCGTGGAGGTGGCCACCGACGGCCCGAAACTGTCGGTGCCGTCCGGTAGCGTGGAAAACGGGGGCGCCCCCGGCGGGCCGGGGAAGTCCGTGGGCGGCAGCGGGCGGGGCCTGGCCGGGCTGCGCGCCCGCGTCAACGCACTCGGCGGCGAGTTCAGCGCGGGCGGTCGTGCCGGCGGCGGGTTCGTCGTCCGGGCCCGGATCCCTTCGGAAAGGTCGTCGTGATCAAGGTTCTCGTGTGTGACGACCAGGCGCTGATCCGCACCGGGTTCGCGACGATCATCGACGCCCAGCCCGACCTCGAGGTCGTCGCCGACTGCGCGGACGGGCGTACCGCGGTCGAGCTCGCCGGGTCGCTGCGGCCCGACGTCGTCGTGATGGACGTCCGGATGCCGGTGCTGGACGGCATCGAGGCGACGCGCCAGCTCGCCGGCGCCGGGGTGGCGCAGCCGGTCAAGGTGCTGGTGGTGACGACGTTCAACCTCGACGAGTACGTGTACGAGGCGCTGCGCGCGGGGGCCAGCGGATTCCTGCTCAAGGACGCGCCGCCGGCGCAGCTGCTGCACGGGATCCGCACCGTCGCGACCGGCGCCGCGCTGCTGGACCCGGAGGTGACGCGCCGGCTGGTCGGCCAGTACGCGGCGCGGATCCGCCCGGCGGCGGCCGGCGAAGTCGCTTTGGCGCCAAGGGAACTCGAGGTGCTGCGGCTGATCGCGGACGGGCTGTCCAACAGCGAGATCGCCGCGGCGCTGGTGATCAGCCAGGAGACCGTCAAGACGTACGTGTCGCGCATCCTGACGAAGCTGGATCTGCGCGACCGCGTGCAGGCGGTCGTCTACGCCTACCGCACGGGGCTCGTGCGTTGACCCGCGTCTTTCGGGGTGAGGCCCGACAAAGTCGCGTTTGCCGGGCGGGATGTCATGAAAGAGTCGTTCATGACGCTGGACGACATGAAAGAGTCGTTCATGACATCGCCAACCCCACGGCCCGGGAGGAACCATGGCCACCACCCACGTACTGGAAACACCCGAGGCCGACGTCGTCTACGACGTGCACGGGCCCGCCGACGGCTCCCGGCCACCGCTGCTCATGGTCGGGCAACCCATGGACGCGAGCGGGTTCAGCACCCTGGCGGCGTACTTCCCCGATCGGACCGTCGTCACCTACGACCCGCGGGGGCTCGGGCGCAGCGTCCGCAAGGACGGCCGGGAAGACCACGTCCCCGCCACCCAGGCGGGTGACCTCCACGGCGTCATCCAGGCGCTCGGGGCGGGTCCGGTCGAGGTGTTCGGGAGCAGCGGGGGCGCTGTCGCCGCGCTCGCGCTCGTCACCGCCCACCCCGGTGACGTCAGCACCCTCGTGGCCCACGAGCCGCCGCTCGTCGGGGTGCTGCCCGACGCCGCCGCGGCCGAGCGGGCCGCGAAGGCCTTCCGGGACGCTTACCAGGCCCGGGGCTTCAACGCCGGCATGGCGGCCTTCATCGCGATGACCTCGTGGAAGGGCGAGTTCACCGACGACTACTTCGCGCTGCCGGCGGCGGACCCGGCCCAGTTCGGCATGCCGGCCGAGGACGACGGCCGCCGCGACGACCCGTTGCTGACCGACCGTTCCCTGGCGGTCACGGCGTACCAGCTCGACGTCGACGCGCTGCACGCCGCGCCGACGCGGATCGTGATCGCGGTGGGCGAGGAGTCCGTCGACGTCATGACCGGACGCGCCGCGCTCGCCACCGCCGGCCGTCTCGGCCAGGAGGCGACGGTGTTCCCCAGCCACCACGGTGGCTTCCTCGGCGGCGAGTTCGGCTACGCCGGCCAGCCCGAAGCCTTCGCGCGGAAGCTCCGGGAGGTCCTCGACGCCTGACGGGACGCGTGGCCGGGCCTGGCGGAGGAGGGCGCCGAGAGGCGGTGCGCCGGGCCGGTCGAAAGCCTGCCCGACGGCGGCCGCGCGTCAGTGCTCGACCGGCTCGCTGGTGGAGACCGCCGGGCCCTGGCTCCGGCCGGGCGTGCTCGCCGGGGTGCTGGGGCCCCCGAGGGACAGACCGGCCACCAGCGCGACCATCACGAGGAAGAGCGCGGTGCGGACGAGGGCGGAGAAAGAACAGACGACCATCATGGCAGGCTCCGGATCGACGGGGGCTTCGAAGGTTCCGCGGTGTCCGCGGAATTCGGGACTACCTTGATGGTGCGGGCCCGGAGGCCGGTCCGGCACTCTGTTTCCGTTGCCGGGGAAGGGGTGTCCGGGAAACCCCGGTGGGCTCCCGCCGCCGCCCGCGCGGTCCGCCGCACCGGAGCGGGCGTGGGACGCGCGGGGCGGCGAACCGGCTGATCAGCACCGTGCGTGCCATCATCGGGCATGGCCACCCTTCGCGCTGCCCGCGAGCCGGAGCTCAACAGCGGGATTCTGCCCGGGAACGTGCGGGCCGATGACTGGATCATGCTCGTTCTCGCCGCCGGGTCGGTCGGTCTGCTCGGGTTCATGGTGCTCAGCCCGCCCGCCCGGGATGCCGGGCTCGTCATCTTCTCCGTCGACTGCGGGATCTGCGGGGTCTTCCTCCTCGAATTCCTCTGGCGGTGGCGGAAACGCCGGTGGGCCAAGAAGTTCCTGATGCGCAACTGGTACGAGCTGTTCGCCATGATCCCCGTCGCGCACCCCGCCATGGCCGCGCACAAGTTCGTCAGCGTCGTGCTGCTGCTGATCCGGATCGGGCGGGCCGCGGACCGGGCCGTCGGGGAGCAGTTCACCTACCGGCTCGTCGACAAGCTCTCCGAGCCCATCGTCAAGGCCATCAAGAAGCCGATCACCATCGCCGTGCTCGACGAGGTCGTCAAAGTGCTGGAAACCGGCAACTACCCCGAGAACCTCGCCAAGTCGCTCGGCTCCAACAAGGACGAGCTGCGCACGATCATCGCCGAGAAGATCGCCGAGGACCCGCAGCTCGGGAAGCTCAAGCGGCTGCCGTTCCACGACGAGATCGTGCGGACCGTCGTCGACACGTCGTTCCGCGTGCTGCTCGAAGTGCTCGTCGACCCGCGGATCGACGACTTCTTCTCCGCCGTCGTGCGCGACAACCGGGAACAGATCCGGCAGGCCGTCCAGCTCGGCCTCAACGAGGTCGACGACGACGAGAAGGAGAAGTCCCTGCCCGCGCGCACCCAGCACACGGCCGCGCTCGAGTACGACCGGCTGCACCCGAAGTCACGGCTGTGAGGCGAGGTACTCGCTGAGCCGGGCGGCCGCGTCGAGCATGGCGACGCCCCGCGCCGTCAGCCGGTCTTGCCAGGTCTTCAGTGCGCCGGCCAGCGATTCGGTGCCACCCGCGGTGCGGACCTGCTCGATCACCGTCGAGATGTGCTCCAGCGGGTAGCCGCCGCGCCGGAGCAGGTGGGTCAGCTCCGCGTCGCGGATGTCGGCGGCGCCGAACACGCGGTAGCCGGTGGCGGGGTTGCGAGCCGGTGTGAGGACGCCGGCGCGCTCCCACGCCCGGATGGTCGCCGCGGTGACGTCGAGGCGGTGGGCCAGCTCGCCGATCGACCAGGCGGTCCCGGCCGGTCGCGGGTCCGCTTCGGTGGTCAGGTGGCCGATCGCCGTTCGCACCGTGTTGAGGGTTTCGCGGTCGCGCAGCAGCTGGGAGTGCCCGCGATCGATGAGCGTCAGTGCTCGTCCGAGGTCGTCGTCGTGGACGGCGTGCAGGATCCCGCCGGCCGTCGTGTGCCCGTACGCCGTGACCAACCCGAGGAACGCACGCAGGGCCGCGGCGTGGAGCGGCGTGTAAACCCGGTAACCGTTCGGAGTGCGCGACGCCGGCGGGAGGAAGCCGTCACGCTCGTAGTTGCGGACCGCCTGCGTGGAGAGGCCGTGCTCACGAGCGAGATCAGCAGGTCTCAATGGAGTGTTCAAGGATACGATTCAACCACATGGACCTCACGGACTTCCCCGCCGAACTGCTCGCGTTCGGCGAGCCGACGCACTTCGAACCGGCCTTCGCGCGGATCCGCAACGAGCTCTTCGCGCGGCTGACCGGCCACGGCTTCCGGGCGATCGCGCTGGAGACCGACCGCGTCGCCGCGCTGGACGGCGGGTTCTCGCACGGCTTCGGTGAGATCGACGTCAACCGGCAGCTGCTCGCCTGGATCCGCGAGTACAACGAGACCGCCGACGAACCACTGGCCTTCCACGGCTTCGACGCTCCGACCGAGATGTTCAGCGCGCCCAGCCCGCGCACCTACCTCGAACACGTCCGCGACTACCTCGGTCTCGACGCCGACATCACGGCCCTGACCGGCGACGACGAACGGTGGAGCCGCTCCGAGGCGATCCTCGACCCGGCCGCGTCCCCCGGCGCGACGGCCGAGGCCCGCGAGCTGCGGATCCTCGCCGACGACCTGCTCACGACGGTCCACGCCCGCGCGTCCCACCTCATCGCCGAGACCTCGCGCGCCGCGTGGGACCGCGCCCGGATCCACGCCACCGCCGGCCTCGACCTGCTGCGCTACCACGCGGCGTCGGCTCAGCCCGGGGACCGGGACACGAGGATCGCGCGTCTCGCGGATGCCCGCGCGGTCATCATGGCGCGGAACCTCCTGGACATCCACCGGTCGACGCCCGGCCGGACGCTGGTGTTCGCGCACAACAGTCACCTCTGGCGCGGCCGGGGGACCGGCGCGGGCGCGATCGTCGCGTCGCTGCTCGGCGACCGGTACGCCTTCATCGCCGGCAGCCTCGGCCACAGCGAAGCCCTCGGCCTCGGAGAGCCGGCCGCCGACACCTACGAAGGCTTGCTCCAGCGCGGCACCGAAACCTGGAAGCTGACCGCCGACGTCCCGGCCGGCCGGCCGCGCACCGACACCGAGCGGGGCTACTTCCCGCTGGACCAGAACCTGCTGGACGGGGCCGACGCCGTGCTGCACGTCGCCTGAAAAACAGCGGCCCCGCACCGGGGTCGGGTCCGGTGCGGGGGCCGCTGGTTCACCCGGTCACGGGTAGCTCACCACGTTCACCGGCACCGTGCCCGAAGGCGTGACGCCACCGGTGTCGTTGATGACGTGGGTGATCGTGCCGCGGTAGTTGAGCGACACCGTCAGCAGGCTGTGGAACCGGACGCCGCTGGTGTTCGGCACCTCGAACGCGTGGTAGCTGGACACCGCCGGGTTCGTGTCGAAGAAGCAGTAGCTCCCGAGACCCCAGGCCTCATGGGACGTCACGTTCGCCCCGACCTTGTAGGCCGCGTACCCGGCGACACCCGATGGCGCGTTCCACGACGCCTGGTTCGGCACGTCGTAGGGCATCTCGTTCTGGAAGAAGATCGTCTTCCCGCCCTGGCCGTTCCAGATCACCTGGTACTTCTGGTAGTGCTCGACGAACAGGCCGGTCGCCAGCACGTTCGCGCCGTTGACCACCAGCCCGGTGTCGGCCGTGTTCGTGGTCCAGCCGACCGTGCCGCCGTTGCCGTGGTCGGCCCGCCACGCCCAGATGTGGTCGATGATCGTGTTGGCGCTGTTGACGATCAGGCTGTTCGTGGCCTTGCCGGCGATCGCGCCGCCGATCCGGAAGAACACGTCCTGGACCGTCGTCGGGTTCCCGGCGTGCGAGGCCGACGAGCCCGACTGACCCACCGTGAGCAGCGCCTGCGAGTTCGTCGTGCCGGCGTCGAACAGCAGGCCCTTGAGCCGGACGCCGTCCACATCGGACACCTGCATGGCGTTGACGCCGTTGTCGGGCACCAGGGTCGGGTAGCCGATGCCGAGGATCGTCGTGTTCGCCCGGGTCACGTTGAGCGTCTGGTTGAGGTGGTAGATGCCCGGCGTGAAGAACAGGTTGCAACCCGCCGCGAGCGCGTTGTTGATCGACGACGCCGTGTCGCCGGACTTGACGACGTAGAACTGGCTCATCGGCGCCGACGTGCCCGGGGTGCTGCCGTTCGCCCAGCTCGGGCCGGAAGCGTTGGTGCGCAGCGAAGGCAGGAACACGCGGTACTTGCCGGTGCCGTCGACGTAGAGGTAGGGCACGTCGCGCGAGACCGGGGTCGTGGCCAGCGTGGTCTCCGGCGGGTTCGGGAACGTGTTCGCCGGCGCGCCGCTCGTGCCGGAGAAGACCATGTTCCAGACGCCGCCGTTCCAGCTGCCGAGCTGCGAGTCGCGGGTGTACCACTGCTGCTGCGACACCGACGCGGCCTGGCCGGCCACCTTCGTGTCGGCGATGTAGCCGCCGCTGGCGAAGCCGTAGCTCGCCGGGTACAGCTGCAGCCCGCCGCGGACGTCCATCCGGCGGAACGGCGCGGCCTGCGCGACCGCCCAGCGCTCCTGGCCACCGGAGGGGTTGACCGCCAGGTTCTCCGCCGAGCGCCAGAAGTTCTGCAGCGCGACGCCGTTGTCGGAGGCGTTGAAGGCGTCGACCGTGACGTCGCCGTTGATCAGGACGTCGCCGGGGTTCTGCCCGAGGCCGGCGACCGAGGTGTAGAAGCCGACGTTGTCGTGCACGTTGTTGTACGTGCCCGGCTTGAACAGGTGGGCCACGCGCCGGTCCGCGAACTGCGCGGTGAGCGTGTCCTTCTGGTTGTTGAAGTCGGTGTCGAGCTGCGCCTGGATCGTCGCCGCCGACATGCCCGGGTCGAAGATCCGCACGTTCGGGCCGAAGTTCGGCGTGTCCGACTGGGTCGGGCAGCCGGCCTGGGTGCCGATCGTGTAGCTCGCGCTCGACACGGCCGACGTCGTCGACCCGGACTTGAGCGCGATCGCGTTGACCGTGCGGGAGTTCGGGACGCTGATCGGTCCACTGTAGAGGGTCGAGGACGCGGTCGGCGTCGAGCCGTCCACCGTGTACCGGATGGTCGCGCCGGAGGTGGCGCTGCTGATCGTCACCGTCTGGGCGGACGAGTACGTGCCGCCGGGCGGGCTGAACGTCGGCGCCGCGACCGTCGTCGAGCTGCCGCCGACGGTGAACGTGAAGTGCGGGGTGTCGTACTGCGGCCCGCTCTTCTCGTAGGTGAACCAGTAGTCGAGCGTGTTCCCGGTGTTCAGGCCGTTGACGGTGGTCCGCCAGGTGCCGGAGCTGCTGGTCATCCGCACGTTCTGCTGGCCGACGCCGGGCACGCCGGTGTAGTGGACGTCCACGTACACCGCGGGGGTCGTCGGGGTGAAGTTGAGCTGCAGCTGGGTCGAGCTCAGCTGGGTGACGCTCTGGGTGTAGTCGTCGGCCGCGAGAGCGGCGGGGGCGCTCAGCCCGGCCGCCACCAGCAGTGCCGAGGCGACGAGCGCGAGCCTCGGGCCGCGTCGTCGAAGCTTGTCCAGGGTCCGGTTCACGCCGTGACACCTCCGCCGTTGGGGATCCACGAGCATTCGTTGTGAGTCACAACAAATTAGCTCCCGGTGAGCGGTGCTTCGGTCTCATTTCGGTAACACTTGTCTGGACCAATGACGCGGTCGGGCCGCGCGAGCTAACCCAGCGAAATCCGGTCCAGGTCCGGAGCGCCCGCGCGGTCGTTGCCGATCCGGATCGTGTTGGCGCCCGCGTTCAGCGTCACCGGGACCGAAGTGGTGTACGGCGCGCTGTTGCCGACGCCGCTGACCTGCACCTCCACCGGCGCGCCGCCGTTCACCGACACGAAGTACGACCGGTCGCCGTTGACGGTGAAGTCGAGGTAGAGCCGGTACTGCCCGGCCGCGGCCACCGTCACGGCCGGGAACGTCACCGCCGCCCCCGCGCTGCCGCCGATGTTGCGCACCTTCTGCCCGCCCGAGCACGGCGAGCAGCTCGTGACGCCGGCGTCGCCGATGTCGTTCGCCGAATCCTCCGCCTCGCGCACGAACACCCGGTCGGCCGGCCGCTGCTTCACCTGCACCGGCTTGCTCACCGACTTCGCGCGTCCGAGCGTCGTGAACGACGCCGTCACCGGGATGGTCACGTCCTGGGCCGCCGGCGCCGTCACGGTCCATGATCCACTGAGGACCTGGCCGAGCCGCAGGGTCGACGCGGTCACCGCTCCACCCTGGAGCGTCCAGCCCGCCGGGACGACCGGGGCCAGCGACACCTGGTCGATCGGGTCGTCGACGTCGAGCCGCAGCGACGCGGTGATCGTCAGGGACTGCTGTCCCGGCGAAACCCATTGCACGCCGGCGGGTTCCACGGTCAACGTCGTCTTCGGGGTGTACGACTCGGGTGGCAGCGGCGCCACCGCGATCCGGTCGAGGCCGACGTTCCCGGAGACCTTGATCGTGTTGGCGCCGGCGGTCAGCGGCACGGCGATGGCCGCCGGAGCGCTGACGGTGATCGGCGCGGCGCCGTTCACGCTCACCTCCAGCGAGCCCGGCCCGGTGGTGTCCAGCTGCAGTCGGGAGGGACCCGAGGCCTGGACGTTCCGGAAGGTGACCGCGCCGCGGTCGAGCCCGGTGACCGCGTTCGTGCCCGAGCACGCCTCGCACCACACCGGCGATGCCTGGCCCTCGAAGCCGTTGCGCCAGGACTCCGCCTCCAGCGGCACTTCGCCGCGGGGGTCGGGGTAGCCGTAGGCGACGTCGATCTCGTCGAGCGCGAGCTGGTGGAAGAACGGCTTGGCCTGCGGGCCCGACCACGTGTTCAGCACCTCGAGCTTGAGGTAGCGCGCGTGCACCTCGCCGACGTCGACGAACTGCACGCCACGGGTGCTCGGCAGGGCGCCGGTGCGGACGGGCGGGCCCCAGTTCTGCCCGTCGTCGCCGGCGTAGACGCGGTAGTCCTTGATCCGCGCGGAATCCTCGGCGCGGCCGAAGGACTCGCGCGCGGCCGTGGGCGACGACTCACGCTCGTGCACCGCCAGGTACGCCGTCGAGCGCTTGCGGCCCAGGTCCAGTGTCACGGACACCGGCTGCTGCCCGCCCGCGTCCCAGTAGTTCAGGTAGCTGCCGTCGGTGAGGTTCGCCGCGGGGTGCCCGGGTGCCGAGGCCGACGCGGTCGCCTTGATCGTGCTCTTGTCGTAGAAGTACTGCTGACCGGCGGTGTCCACTTCGAACACCGTGTCGTAGGTGTCCCAGTCCTGGATGTCCAAAATGGATAGATAGCCACCGGACTGCGCGAACCTCATCGGCTTGCCGGTGCGCACATCGGACACCTTGGTGACGCGGTAGCCGTTGTCCCGCAGGCGGACCAGGTTCGTCGACGGCCGGGTGACGACGTGCACGTACTGCGTCTTCGCGCCGGGCTTCACCGTGATCACGCCGTGCGCGCCGTCGTTCCAGAAGCCGGGTTGCAGGCCGCCGTGCATGTAGCCGCCGCCCTCGGTGCCCCGCAACGACTCCTCGATCGGCTGGGTCCACGACGCCATGAAGTTGTTGAACGCCTCCTGCTGCGGCGGGAACTTCCCGTTCAGCATGGCGGTTTCGGCCATCAGCGACTTGATCGACGAACCCGCGTTCGTGATGTAGCGGCCGGTCGAGAGGCGGACGTCGACGGCCTGGTCGCCGCCGCTGTACCACCAGTCGCCGTTGGTCGGCAGCTTGTAGTCGGCCTCGGTGAGCCGCGGCATCGGCGTGTAGATCGCCTGCGGGTAGTCGTACGACGGGGTCATGCCGGTCTTCTGCTCGTTGCTGACCGTGTCCATGATCGGCGTGTCCTCGTTGTTGTTGCTCAGCAACCAGGACGGCCGCTTTTCGCGGATGTGCTCGTAGAGCCCGTGCTGCTCCCAGTACTCGTTGTCGTTGTCGATCCAGAAGCCGGCGAGGTCGGAATAGCGGTCCATGACCTCGTCGAACAGGTCGTAGCTGAACTCGCCGAAGCCCGGGCGGGTGGTCAGGTCGACCGGGTGGCCCTTGTACGCCGAATAAGCGGCCGAGTCGAGCGACTCGTGACCGGTTTCGTTGTGCCACTGGGGATCGTCGGTCATGTAGAGCATCACCCGGACGCCCTTGGCCTTTCCCGCGGCGATGAGCTCGCCGAGGAAGTCGCGCTGCGTCGAGCAGCTGCCCGGGATCTTCGACGGCCACGGCCGCGCGTAGCCCAGCCGGCTGTGGAAGGTGGTGAGGACGACGTAGGACGCGCCGAGCTTCGTCGCCTCGTCGATCCAGTAGCCCGGCGTCCAGCCGCCGGCGGTGACGTCGTGCTCCCAGGCGCCGCAGTCGGTGTGCCGCGGGGCGGTGAACATGCCCCAGTGCAGGAACAGCCCGGCCGTCGACGCCCGCAGCCAGTCCTGGCGCGGGCTGAACAGCTCGGCGTTCGCGGGGGTGACCAGGGTCGCCAGCAGCACGATGACCGCGGCGAGGCAGGCTCGGACTCTCATGGCCGCTCCTTCGTCCGGAGAGGTCCGATGATTATGCGGTCATATATCGTACGTCAAGGGTAGATGCCGCTGAGCGGTACCAGTCGTCCGATCTGTCACATCGTTGTCGCGGGATACGTCAAGGTGGTGACGCACGCGAAAGGACGAACCCGTGAACGACGACCTGCTGGCTGACAGCTTCGAGACCCACCGCGACCACCTGCGGTCGGTCGCCTACCGGATGCTGGGCTCGCTGAGCGAGGCCGAGGACGCCGTCCAAGAATCGTGGCTGCGGCTGAGCCGGAGCGACTCGGCCGCCGTCGAGAACCTGGGCGGCTGGCTGACGACGGTCGTCGGGCGCGTCTGCCTCGACATGCTGCGTTCGCGCAAGGCCCGGCGCGAGGAGCCGTGGGACGTCCTGGTGCCCGACCCGATCATCAGCCGCGACGACGCCGGGCCCGAGCACGAGGCGCTGATGGCGGACTCGGTCGGCCTCGCGCTGCTGGTCGTGCTCGACACGCTCACCCCGGGCGAGCGGCTGGCGTTCGTGCTGCGGGACATGTTCGCGATGCCGTTCGAGGAGATCGCGCCGATCGTCGGCCGGTCCGAAGCGGCGACCCGGCAGCTCGCGAGCCGCGCCCGGCGGCGGGTCCAGGGCGCCCCGGTCGCGCCGGACCCGGACCTGGCCCGGCAGCGCGAAGTCGTCGACGCCTTCCTGGCGGCGGCCCGCGGCGGTGACTTCGACGCGCTGGTCTCGGTCCTCGACCCGGACGTCGTGCTGCGCGCCGACCGCGGGGCGGCGGGCGGCTCGGTCGAGGTGCGCGGTCCGGCGGCGGTGGCCAACCAGGCGCTGACGTTCTCGCGGCTCGGCGCGGGCGGCGGCGTGGTCCGCCGGGCGCTGGTCAACGGCGCGGCGGGCGTGGTCGGCACCCGCGACGGGCGGCCGTTCTCCGTGCTGGGCTTCACGGTGGCCGGCGGGCGCATCGTGGAGATCGACATCCTCGCCGACCCGGCGCGGCTCGAGCGGCTGGACCTCGCTGTCCTCGACTGAGGCTCGGGTCTGCCGCGGCGGTCGTGAGTGAGAAACAGTGTTCTAACCCTGTTTCTCACTCACGACCGCGCCGGTCTCGTCGGTGATCAGGGCGATGCCGTCGGCGGCGTCGAAGTGCAGGTGGTGGCGGCGGCCGTCCGCGTACCGGCGAACCGTGCCCGCCACCACGACCACCAGCTCGCCGTCCTCGACCGCGTACAGGTCGTCCGGCGTCAGGACTTCGTGGATGCGCGTGCCGTTGGTGGTCAGCGTGCGGACCCGGCGGCCGGTGTGGTCGTAGCCGTAGAGCGCGTTGACGCCGTCGTCGCCGTGCACCCCGCGCAGGCGGTCGAACGCGTCGCGGATTTCGCTGCCCGACGCCGGTGGCCCGGGATCGCGCGGGGACACCTCGTGCAGCAGCCCGCCCGGCCCGGCGATGACGTGCACCGGGGTGAAGAGCTCGCTGACGCCGTTCGCGTGGTGCACCGCGGTGCGGCGGCCGTGCAGGTCGTACTGGACGGCGTCGAGGAAACCGGGCACGCTCACCAGCCGCCCCACCTCGTCGTACTGGTGGCGGACGGTCAGCCGTCCGTCGCCGGCGTCGGGGTAGACCACTTCGGACAGTCGCCCGTCCGCGCGGCGCACGACGTCGAGCCGGTACTCGACGGCCACGTGCGCCGGCCGCCAGCGCCGCTCGGCGGGGTGGCCGAGCGCGTCGTAGCCGAACAGCGTCACACCGGATTCGTCGGCGACGCGCACCAGCCGCCCGCAGCTGTGCGGCCCCGCTTCGAGCGGCACCGGGAGGCCGCCGTCGTGGTAGGTGAACGTCGTGACCGGCGTGCCGCCCGGGTCGTCGACCAGCACCGCGACCACCCGGTCGGCCGCGTCGTGCACGCGGTACACCGTGTGGCCGCCCGCGGTCCGCGTCTCGACCGGGTTGCCGGCGGCGTCCCGCGCGTGCACCGCACCCCCGGCGTCCCGCAGCTCCCGCCCGAGCAGATCCCGGATGTCCGCGAGCGGAGTGTCCGATGTGGATGTCCCGAGTGGACGCCCCAGTGCGTCGTAGCGGAACTCCACCGGGTCGCTCGGCGGCTCGCCGTCCCGGAACCCCCGGCTCGTCCGGCAGACCAGGCCGCGCGCGCAGTACTCGTGGTGCTCGTCGACGACGTCGCCGAGCAGCTCGGCGTGCCAGCGCTGCACCAGCCGGCCGGCGCCGTCGCGCAGCTCCGACGTCACGAGCACCTCGGCCTCGCCGGACACCGCCCGCTGCTCGGTGGTGACCCGCGCCCCGTCGTAGCGGTAGCGGACGGTCGGCAGGTCGGCCGAGTCACCCGGCCGCACGACGGTTTCGGGGCGCCCCAACGGGTCCGGGGTCACCGTGGTCACCGCGCCCGCCGGGTCGATCACCTCGCACACGCGCGCCGTGCGGACGTCGTACCGCGTCGACGTCACGTTCCCGAGCGGGTCCGAGGCGACCTCGGGGAAGCACCGGTCGGCGGAGTAGCGCACTTCGTGGGTGTGGCCGTTCGGCCCGATCGTCGTGGTGCGCAGCCCGGCGACGGTGTCGAGCCGGCCGTGGAACGTCGTCGCCCACCAGCCGTCCTCGCCGGGACGGCGGTGGTAGCCGTGGTGGCGGAAGTCCGGCAGGACCGGGCCGTAGACCTCGGTGACGAGCGCGTCGGTGAGCACCAGCTCCTCCCGCGCGGTGAGCAAGCCGTGCGAGCCGGCACTGCCGTCGGGCCGCTCGTCGTAGCGGAACACCCGGTCGGACCGCACTTTCCCACCGCCGTCCAGCTCGCGCACGCGGGCGGGCAGGGCGGTGAAGCGGCGTTCGGGAGCGGTCGCGTACGTCGTGCGCGTTTCGCGGATCACCGGCTCGCGGCCGGGCCGCTTGGTGGTCTCCACCTCCCGGACCGGGTTGCCGGCGGCGTCGAAGGCCGTCTCCGTGGTGGTGACCGAGACCGGCCGTTCCCGGCGCTCGAACACGGTCGCGACCGAACGAGTCCACTTAGGACGGCGAGCGTGCTCGACGCGGCGGTACGGCCGGTCCTGCTCGGCGGATCCGTCGAGGCCGTAGGTTTCTTCCTTGTCGAGCAGGCCGTCGTCGCCGAACCAGCGCACGGTCCGCAGCGTGGGCGCGTATTCGTCGCCCAGCTCGTCCTGGACGACGCGGCCGAAGCCGGCGGTGCGGCCGTCGTGGTATTCGAACTCGGTCACGCCCGTCTGCCCGGTGACCGCTTCGCGCCGCGTGACGCGCCGGACCACCGGGACCGCCTCGGCGGTCGCGTAGTCGACCGACGTGTGCAGCCCGATCCCGTTGTCGATCTCGCTCAGCCATCCGGTGCGGGTCAGGTCGGCGAGCTCGACGGCGAAGGCGGGCACGGAGTCGTCGAGCAGCAGCACGCCGCCGCCGGTTCGCGCCTTCGCGGAGAGCTGGACCCGCCGCGGGGCCGGCGCTTCCGTGCGGGCGTAGGCCAGCCGCAGGGCCGGCGCGGCCGCCTCGGCGCCGTGCGCGTCGAACCCGGTGAGCGAGACCGACGTCAGCAGGGACGCGCCGGTGACGTCGTCTTCGTCGTAGCCGAAGCGCCACCGCCGGACGAGCGGCCGCGGGTCCCCGGGCACCCGCAGGTCGACCCGGGCGCACCGCAACGCCGTCGTCACGAGGGTGCCGCTGCGGCCCCAGCGCAGGACGTCCGGCCGCGGTTCGTAGGTGAACTCCACTTCGTACGGCCCGTAGGACACGCTCGCCAGGTACGCCTGCCCGCTGTGGTGCGCCCAGCCGAACGCCGCGGTGTTGCCGAACGCGTCCTCGGTCCGTTCGAGGTACCAGGCGGTGCCGGCGGACCGGCCGCCGTCGGTCGTGCCGAGGACGTGCCGGACGCCCGATCGGGTGGTGAGCACGAAGCCGTCGCCCCGGCGGGTGAGCCGGCCCTCGGCGCCGGAGCGGGCGCGCCCGTCGGCCAGCCGGACGTGCGGCAGCGGCAGCGCGAACCCGCCGCCGAAGGCGCCGTTCTGCGCGCCGGTGGTGTAGCGCAGCGCCAGCGCGGGCGCGAGCCCGCCGGGACCGGGCGGCAGGTCGAGCGGTACCGCGAAGCTGCCTCCGCCGGTGGCGGGTACCGGGGTGAACGCGCCGCCCAGCCCTCGCACCGGCGCGGGCCGGCTTGCCTCCTGCGCGCTCACCCGGAGCGGAACCATGCTGATCTCCCCGACTCGATCCGTGACCTACGGACGGCCAAGTGGGTGAGCCCGGCCCGCCAGATACGTCGTCACCCGTTTGCCGTGCTCGTTACCCATTCGTGATCTTCGTGTCGTATCCCGGTGGCGGCTCGCCGGTCTTTCCCGGGTGCCATCAGTGATCAATGGCGGAGGGTGGACCCGATGGTCGTCAAGTTCGTGCGGGACGAGACCGCGGAAACGGTGGCGGAGGACGCGAGCACGCTCAACGAGCTCCCGACCCCGCCCAGACAGTTGCTCGACCGGCACGGCGCGCGGGTGCTCGACCCGGCGACGGCGGTCGTCGCCGCCGGACAGCCGGCCCCGCGCACGACCGTGTACCGGCCGGGCACCTTCCTGCTCCCCAACCGGTACCTGCGCGACCAGGAGTCCCTGGCCGCGATCAACCGCGTCCTCGCGCGCATCGGGATCCACGCCGAACCGGCCGACCGCGGCGGCGACAGCTCGGCGTACGGCCGGGTCCGGCAGCTCGACGACCTGCCCGCCCGCGCCCTGCTGCGGGTCCGCGAGGACGCCGACCCCGTCGTCGTCGACTGCTGGAAGGCACTGCAGCTGCTGCGATCGGCCGCGTCCGGCGAGAAGCCGGAGATCGACCCGGAGATGGTCCGGCAGATCTCCGCCGAGCACCTGCTCTTCACCTCGCCGGTGTTCGGCGGGGTGCCGTGGGAAACCAGCGGGCTCGGCGGCACGCCGTGGGAGACCAGCGGGTTCGGCGCGGGCAGCTCGTACGGGCGCACCCACGGGGCCAACCGGATCCCGGTGACGCTCGCCGCGGACCCGCCCTACCGCAGCGAGAAGCCCGCGCACCGGCGCCCGGTCGTCGCCGTGCTCGACACCGGCATCGGCCCGCACCGCTGGTTCGGGCTCGCCGACCGCAGCGGACCGCCGCCCGCCGGCGCCGGACTCACCGTCGCACCTGATATCCAGGCCGCGATCCTGCAGGCCGAGCTGGACTCCGGCACCACGCTGCCGACCCAGCTGCTCGAGGACTACTGGGACGCGCCGACGACCGGCCAGCCGCTGATCGGCGACGTCGACACCGACACCGGGCACGGCCTGTTCATCGCCGGCATCATCCGGCAGGCCTGCCCCGAAGCCGACACGCTCGCGATCCGCGTCGTGCACAGCGACGGCGTCGCGTACGAGGGCGACGTCCTGCTGGCGCTGCACCTGCTCGCCGACCGCGTCCGGACCGCGCAGGCGGACAACCGGCCCCAGGACATGGTCGACGTCGTCTCGATCTCGATGGGCTACTACGTCGAAGACCCGGCGGACGTCGCCTTCACCGGCCAGTTCGGCACGGCCATCGCGGAGCTGCTCGGGCTGGGCGTGGTCGTCGTCGCGGCCGCGGGCAACGACGCCACCACCCGCCGCTTCTACCCGGCGGCCTTCGCCGACCAGCCGCTCGGCGGCGGCTGTGGCCCGCAGGTGATCAGCGTCGGCGCGCTCAACCCCGATGTCGGCGCCAGCAAGGCGCTGTTCTCCAACGAAGGCCCGTGGGTGCGGTGCTGGGCGACCGGCGCCGGCGTCGTCAGCACCTACCCGACCGACGTCCGCGGCAGCGCGGCCGCCGACCACGAGCTGCCCGGCCGGAACTCCTTCGACCCGGACGACTACAGCGCCGGCTTCGCGGTCTGGGACGGGACGTCGTTCGCCGCGCCGCTGGCCGCCGCCGAGATCGCCAAGGCCCTCGTCCAGTTCGAGTCGGACCTGGCCACGGTCGACCGCGACACCGTCGTCAAGCGCGCTTGGACCGCGCTGGGCTCGCTGTGACCGTGGCCAAGACCGACCACAGCCGGGTAGCGGCACTGTTCGACGCCGCGCGGGAGGGCGACCGCGCGGCGCTGAACGAACTGGTTTCCCTGCTCACGCCGCTGCTCTGGCAGGTCGCGCGCGATCAGGGTCTGGACGCCGATCAGGCCGCCGACGTCGTGCAGACGACGTGGCTGCGCCTGCTCGGCTCCTTCGCGGAAATCCGCTCGCCGGTCGCGCTGACCGGCTGGCTGATCACCGTCACCAAGCGGGAGGCCTGGCGGACTGGGGAAAAACGCCAGGTCGAGCGGCCGCTTCCGGAGCTTCCGGAGCGGCTGACCGAAGCGTCACCGGCACCCGAGGAGGGGGTGCTGCGCGACGACCAGCGCGTGCGGTTGTGGCGCGCGGTCGACGCCTTGCCCGAACGCTGCCGCAGCCTGCTGCGGATCGTGGCGTTCGTGCACCGGCCGGACTACGCCGAAGTGGGCGCCCGGCTGGGGATGCCGAGGGGGAGTATCGGCCCGACCAGGGGACGTTGCCTCGCGCGCCTGCGCGAGCAGCTACTCGCCAACGGCGAAGGAGATTGGCTGTGACCACCGTCGAACCACCCGGCGCGAACGAGCCCTTGGACGAGCTCGACTTCCGGTTGCTGACCGGACTGCGCGAGCTGTGGGAAGACGCCGACCCGATGCCCGCCACGCTCGTGGAGCAGATCCGCTTCGCGATCCAGCTGGAGGACGTCGACCTCGAGGTGATGCGGATCCGCGAACAGGAGGGGCTCGCCGGCGCGCGCAGTGCGGCGGAACAGGGCCGGCTCATCACGTTCGACAGCGAGAGCTTGACGATCATGGTGAACGTGAGCCCCGAGCCCGGGGGGACGATCCGCCTGGACGGCTGGCTGACACCGCCGGCGGAGCACCCGATCGAGGTCCGTACGGCGAACGGCCCGCTGACGACCACATCGGACGCCGAAGGGCGGTTCGCCGTGAGCGCGGTACCGCA
Organism: Amycolatopsis sp. cmx-4-37; assembly: GCA_049998055.1. GTDB lineage: Bacteria > Actinomycetota > Actinomycetes > Mycobacteriales > Pseudonocardiaceae > Amycolatopsis. The sequence continues at coordinate 234,911 of JAEBEK010000004.1, forward strand.
CGGGATGGTGCAGGTGCTGGTGCGGACGCTGGGTCGGTCGAGGACGGTGAGCACCCCGGCCATCGAGCTGTGACGGGCCTTCCGCGCTCGCCCTGGACGTCATGAACGAGTCGTTCATGACGCTGGACGCGGTGAAAGAGTCGTTCATGGCATCGGCTGCACCGGATACCGCGCCCTGACGTGAAAATCTGCCCACCCGGCAACAACTCCCGGACTACCCGGGCCCGGAGGTACGATCCGGGACGTCCTTCTCGGCCGAGGGGGACGGCCCCGGCCGGAAGGGCACCCTGTGGTCGCGTCGCCGAGGGCGGAAGATCGGGTGCGCGACCTGCATCGGCGCGCGGTCGCGGCGACCAACAACGGCCAGCCCGTGGTCGGCGGCCGGCTGATCCGGTCCGCCGCACGGCTTCTCGGCCTGCCTGCGAAACAGCCGCCGCCGGACTGGCCGTCCTGGCCTGACCTCGCCACGCGCGTGCTCGGCACGTACGCCGCCGTCGAAACCGCGCTGGGCAACAGCACCCGCGGGCTCGCGTTGCTCGACGAAGCCGACGTCCTCGTGTCCGACGCCGGACGCGGGATCCTGCGCCAGCAACGGGGTCTCGTCTTCATCCTGATCGGCCGGATGGACGAAGCGCTGACCTGCTTCGACGAAGCGATCCCCCTGCTGCGGCAGGCCGGCGAGTTCGTCGTGCTCGCCCGGACCCTGCTCAACCGCGCGATGCTGCACCAGTACGCCGGGCGCGTCCGGCTCGCGCTCGCCGATCTCGACCAGTGCGAGCAGATCGGCGCGGGCCAAGCCGAAGAAGAGGGCCTGGCCCGGATCTTCGCCAAGGCGGCGCACGGTCGCGGCCAGGCCCGCGTGCTCACCGGCGACATCCCGGGCGCCCTGCGGGACTTCGACGCGGCGAGCGGGTTCTACGCCGCACAGAGCGTCGGGATGCTGCCGGTGCTGGCCGTCGACAAGGCCCGCGCGCTGCTCGCGGCCGGGCTGCCGCAGGAGGCCGCCGCCGAGCTCGACGCGGCGCTGGAACAGTTCCCGCGGCTGCGGATGAACCAGGAACACGCCGAAGCCGAGCTGACCCGCGCCCTGGCCGCGCTGGCGAGCGGCGAGCCGTCGACCGCGCGCAGCTGGGCCGGGCGCGCCGAACGCCGCTTTCGCCGTCGGGGCAACGAAACCTGGGCGGCGGTCGCACAGCTGACCGTGCTGCGCGCGGACTTCGCCGCCGGCCGGCGGATCGCCCGCGTCGCCACCGAAGCGACCGCGCTGGCCGGCCGGCTCACCGCGCTGGGCCTGCGCAACGACGCGGAGATCGCCGCGCTGCTCGCCGCCCGCGCGCGCATCGTCCTGGGCGACCTCGACGGCGCCCGCGCCGGCATCGCCGCGCGCGACCGCCGGACCGCACCGCTGGAAAACCGCCTGGTGCGGCGGCTCGCGCTGGCCGAGCTCGGCGCCGCGAGCGGCGACCGGCGCATCACCTTCGCCAACGCGCGGGCCGGGTTGACGCAGCTGGAGCGGCACCGCGGCCGGTTCGGCAGCATCGACCTGCAGACCGGGACGACGTCGCTCGGCAAGGAACTCGCCGACGCCGGCCTCGCCGCCGCGCTGGCCCAGCGCTCGCCCGGCGTGGTGTTCCGGTGGCTCGACCGTTCGCGCGCGCAGGCCTTCCGGTTCCGGCCGGTGCGCCCGCCCGCGCACCCGGAGACCGTCGACGCCGTCGCCGAGCTGCGCTACCTCTCGATGCAGATCCGTGCGGGCGAGCTGTCCGGGAAGCCGGACTCGCAGGCCGCGAAGCGGTGTGCCGCGCTGGAACGCGAAATCCGCGCCAAGGGCTGGCAGGCCGAGGGCACCGACGTCGACCACCCGGAAGCGAAGCTGCGCGAGGTCGGCGACGAGCTCGCCGAGACCGGCAGCGCGATGGTCTGCTTCCTCGCCGACCACGGCGCGCTGTGCGCGCAGGTGATCGCGAACCACCGGGTCGCGCTGATCGAGCTCGGCCCGGCGTCGGCGGTGGCCGAACCGGTCGCGCGGCTGCACAGCGACCTCGACGCGTTGTGCGGGCGCCAGCTGCCCGCCCAGCTCGACCAGGTCATCCGCCGTTCGGTGCGGACGCAGGTCACGGCCCTGGACTCGATCCTGCTGGCGCCGCTGGCTTCCCGGCTCGGCGACCTCGACGTCGTCGTCGTGCCGACCGGCGCGCTGTCGGCGATCCCGTGGGGCCTGCTGCCGACGTTGCACGGGCGCCCGGTGACGGTCACGCCGTCGTCGTCGGCCTGGCTCGACGCGGGCCGCCGTCCGCGCCGGGCGGCCGGGCCGCCGCTGCTGGTGGCGGGCTCGGACCTGACCCACGCGGAAACCGAGGTGTCCCTGCTGGCGCCGTTCTACCCGGAGGCCGAGGTGCTGACCGGCCCGGACGCGACGGTCGCCGCCACGCTCAAGGCGTTCGACGGCTGCCGCCTCGCGCACTTCGCCGCGCACGGCCACCACGAACAGGAGAACGTGCTGTTCTCCCGGCTCAACCTGGCCGACGGGCCGTTGATGGCGTACGACGTCCAGCAGCTTTCGACGGCGCCGGAGCAGGTGGTGCTGTCGTCGTGCGACGTCGGTCAGGCGGTCGTCCGCGACGGCGACGAAGTCCTCGGCTTCACGGCGGCGTTGCTCTACGGCGGCAGCCGGACGGTCGTCTCGAGCGTCGCGCGGGTCGACGACCGCACGGCCGGCGGCGTGATGCTGGCCTACCACCGGGCGCTGTCGGCGGGCACGCCCCCGGCGCGTGCCCTGGCCGACGCGGCGCAGGCGGAACCGCTGATGCCGTTCGTCTGCTTCGGCCGTAGCTGACCCTCTTTTCGACGTCTGGCGATCTTCGAGGTTGCTTTCCGGTGATCGACCCCATCGCGGCGCATCCCCCGGTGGGGCTGGGGCATCTCCTCTGTGAGTCCGGTTGATCACGGAACGAGGGAGGATCACCATGAAGCGAACTGGTACCGCGATGATCGTCGGCGGTCTGGTGGCCGGCGGGCTGCTGGTCGCGGCGGGTGCCGCGAACGCCATGCCGAGCGACACGCCGTGCGGGGCCTCGGACGTCCACGTGAGCGTGGCCAGCGATCCGTCGCACGCCGCCGGGCACGAGGCTTACGTCCTCACCTACACCGCGGCTTCGCCGACGACGAACTGCAAGCTCGAAGGCGCGCCGACGGCGTTGACCTTCCTCGCCGGCGGGCAGCGGCTGCCGGTCACCGCGACGCCGGACGGCAGTGAGCCCGTGCCGGTGAACCTGCGCGACGGCCACTCGGCCGTGTCGCGGATCGTGCAGCGCTCGGCGGCGACGCCGTCCGCCGCGCCGGCGTTCGTGTCGTTCGACCTGCCGACCGGCCCGTACGGCCAGCCGGTGAGCGTCGAGTGGCCGGCGGGTGCGGTCTTGAAGGGCGACTCGGTGACGGTCACGCCGGTCGGCAACTGAACTTCGGGAGGGGAATGCACATGAAACGCATTGTGCTGGGGATCGGCACGGTGGCGGGGGCCTTCGCGCTGGCGGCGTGCGGAACTTCGACGGCGGCTCCGGCGCCGGCGGGGGCCGCGGCGGCTCAGGCTCCGGCGGCGGGTGGGTCCGGGGGTGGCGTCGCCGCGGCCTCGACCGCGACACCGCGGTGCACCACGGCCGACCTCGAGGTCCTGCTGGGCAAGCCGGCCGAGAAGAACGACGCGCCGGGCCAGTACGACATCCCGCTGACCTACCGCAACACCTCGGACCACACGTGCGGCCTGTACGGCGTGCCGGGCGTCGACCTGGCCGGCCCGGACGACGCGACGTTCGGCCCGGTCTACCACCTGCCGCGCGTCGACAACGGCGTGAAGTACAACGAGGTGACCGCGGGGACGACGGCGTCGGCGACGATCACGGTGCTCACGCCGGCCGAGGGTGGCGCGTCGTGGACGCCGACCGAACTGACCACGATCCCGCCGGGCCAGACGACGGCGCTGACCGCGAAGTGGCCGGCGGACCTGCCGGTGCTGCGCCAGGACGCGGCGACCCACCCGGGTTCGTACGTGAACGGCATCCTGGCCGACCCAGCCTGACCCAAGCGCCCCAATGTGGCCTTCGGTGCGTCAGACGCACCGAAGGCCGCCTTGGGTGCGTCAGACGCACCCAAGGCCACATTGGGGCGCTTGTCACTCGATCGGGTGAAGCGTCGGGCCGCGCGTCATTCCTGGCGTGTGGCTCCCTCTTTCTCGGTGCGGCGGTAACCGGCCGGCACGCCCCCCGACTGGCCGGTTACCGCTGCGGTCTTTCTACGCACGGTGGAGCAGCACGACGGAGTCCGTCTCCGCGACGCGCCGGTAACCCGTGCTCGCCAGCTCTTCCAAGGCGAACGCCTTCGTCGCCAGCGTCGTCGGCCAGGACTGTTCCGGGCGAGCCACCACCACCCACTCCGGCCGCGCCTCCGACACGCCGTCGAAGAACCGCACCGTGCAGCGGGACGTCAGCCGCGGGGCCAGCCGGTTCGACGCCAGGACGTCCGCGCCGTCCGGGATCCGGGCCAGCACCGCGTCGATGCCGGCCCGCTGCGACGGCGTCCAGACGCCGTCCGTCAGGTGCGCCGCCTGGAGGGCCAGCGAAGCCAGTCCGGCCACGAACGCGCAGGCCGGGAGGAGCCACCGCCGGTCGTACCGCCGGACGCCGTCCGCCGCCGCGAGGAACACGATCGGCATCAGGACCGCGCTGTAGTGGTAGCCCATGCCCCAGTAGCGGTCGTTCGCCGAGACCAGCCGCCACAGCAGCGTCGGCACCGCCAGCAGCAGCACCGGCGATCGCAGCGCCGTGAACGCCGTCGGCGCCACCAGGGCCAGCAGCATCGACGCCTTGACGATCGACCCGCCGAAGGGGTCGAAGCCGCCGCTGTGGGCGTACGCGCCGGCCGGGTTCAGCGACGGCAGCACGACCGTCACCAGCAGCACCGTGGTGGCCACGCCGAAGACGACCACCGCCCAGCCGAGCCGGCGCTGCCGGTTGAGCACCAGGACGACGCCCACCGCGGCGAGCGTCATCGGCAGGTCTTCCTTGACGAGCACCAGTGGCAACGCGCACCACACCGCCGCCCGCCACCGCTGGTGCAGCAGGTGCTCCGCGGCGAACGCGACCATCGGAACGGCGAAACAGGCCTCGTGGAAGTCGAAGTTCACCGCCGACAGCAGCCCCCACGACAGCACGTACCCGGCGGCCACGACCACCCCCCGCCGCGTGCCCAGTACGCGCGAAGCGCAGCGCGTCACGGGCACCGCGGAGAGCGCGAAGAGGAAAGCCTGTGCGACCAGCAGGCACGCCGGCGACGGCCAGAGCAGGTAGCACGGCGCGAGCAGCGCCAGGATCGGGTGGAAGTGGTCGCCGAGCGTCGGCGCGCCGGGCCCGAGCAGGTCCGACACCGGCCAGTGCCCGTGCGCGTAGGACCGCACCGCCTGCTCGAAGATCCCCAGGTCGAACCCGCTCGCGTCGAACGTCCGCAGCCGCTGCAGCGACCAGGCGGCGTACCCGGCGAAGGCGACCGCGGCGACGAGGTAAGGAACTGCGAGGCGCGTGCGTGCCGGAGCCGGCGCGAAGTCGATCAGCATGGCGGGATGCTCTTGGGGCCACGCTGAACCGGAGCTTAAGCGAGCTGAAGACGTCTTCAGGCAAGCGGGAGACGCAGCTCCAGGCGCGCGCCGGACGTGCTGTCGGCGACGCGCAAGGTGCCGCCGTGCGTGCGCGCGATCTCCGCGGCGATCGCCAGGCCCAGCCCGGAGCCGCCGTCGTCTTCGCGGGCGCGGTCCTCGTCGAGCCGCACGAACCGGTCGAAGACGCGCTCGCGCTGCTCGGCCGGGATGCCGGGGCCGTCGTCCTCGACCGTCAGCACGCACTGGCCGCCGGATGCGGTGAGCGTGATCGTCACGCGGCTCTTCGCGTGGCGTTCGGCGTTGTCGACGAGGTTGCGCAGCACGCGCTCCAGGCGTCCCGCGTGGCCGCGCACCACCGGAGAGGCTTCGAGCTGCACCTCGACGCCGTCCGGGGGAATCCGCGCGGCGACGTGCGCGGCCACCAGATCCGCCAGCTTCACCGGTTCGGTCCCGGCCGGCTGGTCCGCGTCCAGCTTGCTGAGCAGCAGCAGGTCCGCGGCCAGCGTCTCCATCCGCGTCACGTCGAGCACGGCGTTTTCGCAGCTGCGGCGCCAGTCGAGCCGGTCCGGGTGGGCGAGCTGGACCTCGAGCTGGGTGCGCAGTGACGCCAGCGGCGTGCGCAGCTCGTGCGACGCGTCCGCGGTGAACTGGCTCTGCCGCCGCACCGACCGGTCGAGCCGGGCGAGCATCTCGTTCATGGTCACGGCGAGCTCGGTGATCTCGTCGCCGGAGTCCGGCACCGGGACGCGGCGGGCGAGGTCGCCCGCGCGCACGCCGTCGACCTCGGCGCGGAGGCCGCCCACCGCGCGCAGCGACCGCCGCACGGCGAACCAGGCGACGCCGCCGACGAGCAGCGCGGCCGCGGGCACGCCGCCCCAGAGGATCCGCTGGGCGGTGGCCACGGTCCGCAGGCCGACGGGATCGAGGAACTCGGCCGCGTCGACGAAGTACCGGCCGTCCGCGGTCCCGGCCCCGCTGTACTCCTGGTCCGCCTCGCCGTAGGGCATCGCGATGACACAGTCCGGCGAGAACACCTGCGCGCGGCCCTGGAACGCCACGTCCGGCAGGCCGGTCGAGCAGCGGTTCACCCGCTCGGTGCTGATCATGTACCCGCCGCCCTTGTCGAGCTGCCGCGGCACGTCGGCGGGCGCGACCCCGGAGTTCAGCAGCGCGAGCACGGCGAAAGCCTTGTCGCTCGCCAGGGCCTGCGCACTGCTTTCCAGCCCGCTTCGCAGCGCCTGCACGAACCAGTACGACCCGAGGCCGAGGACGAGCGCCGAAGCGAGCGCGGCGAAGAGGGCGACCCGCCACCGGGTCGACCGGGGCAGGAGCCGGACCATGAGCAGAACATAACCGCACCTTGGGAGACCCGGGACGCCGTCCGGCCTCCTACCGTCGAATCCGTGACGCTCGAGAAGTGGCAGGCAGTGCGCGCCGCGCTGCCGGAGACCGGCGCCCGGTTCGCGGACCTGGTGGCCGGCGTGCGGTACGGGCACGCGACCTCGCTCGGCGAGTGGTCGATCGCCGAAACGGCGTCGCACGTCGGGATGATCGCGCTGATGTACACGTCGATGGTCCGCGGCGACGGCGGCCCGCTGCCGCTGCCGGGTCTCGAAGGGCCGATCGACGCGGCCCGCGTCGACACGATCTCCCGGATGAACGCGCTCGCGCTCGAGCTGTACCCGGAACGCGACCCCGGCCGGCTGGCCGAGCGGCTGCGTGCGGACATCGCCGAGGTGCTGCTCGTCAGCGCGGACTCCGACCCGGAGAAGCCGGTGTGGTGGCTGGGCGGCTCGCGCGTGCCGGTCGCGGGCGTGCTCGCGCACCTGGTCAACGAGATGCTGCTGCACGGACTCGACATCGCCCGCGCGATCCGCCGGCCGTGGCCGATCCCGGCGGCGCACGAGGCGCTGTTCCTCGAGCTGTTCCTGTTCGGCATGGTGCGCAACGACATGGGCCGCCTGCTCGACGACGCGACGCCGTCCCCGCGCCGGATCGCGGTCGAGTTCCGGTCGGCGCACACGGAACCCGCCGTGCTGGCGCTGCAGCACGGCGAATTGCGCTTCGAGCACCCGGACGGCGCCGCCGACGTGCGGCTGACGTTCGACCCGGCGGTGCTGGTGCCGATGATGTTCGGCCGGATCTCGAAGCCGCGGGCCGTGCTGGGCGGCGGCGTCCGGATCGGCGGGCCGCGGCCGTGGCTGCTGCCCGCGTTCCTCCGGACCGTGCGGATGCCCTAGTTCAGCACCCGGTAGGTCAGGTGGGTCGCGTTCGGCGTCTCTTCGACGGCCGTGCGTTCGAGCCGCACGTGCGCCCCGACCTCGGCGTCGAACAGCCGGACCCCGGCGCCGAACAGCAGCGGGACGACGTGCAGGCGCAGCTGTTCGACCAGCCCGGCCAGCAGGTACTGCCGCAGGGTCGTGCCGCCGCCCATCAGCATCACGTCGTTCCCGGCCGCCGCCTGCTTCGCCTGGCGCAGCGCGGCTTCCGGGCCGTCCGTGACGAACGTGAACGTCGTCGGGCCCTTGACCACGGGCTCGTGCGGCCGGTTCGTCACGACGAACACCGGCTTCTTGAACGTGCCGTCGTCGCCCCAGGGTTCGACGCCCGCGTCGAACATCGTGCGGCCGACCACGAACGCCCCGACGCCCTCCAGGATCCGGGCCCCGGCCCGGGCATCGGCGTCCGTTCCCTCGAACAGCCAGTGGTGCAGCAGATCGCCACCCCGGCCCAGGCGGTGTTCGGCGCTGGTGTCCGGCCCGGCCACGATCCCGTCCACCGACATGCTGATCTCCGCGATGACCGTCACCAGCTGTCCCCCCATTCGGCTTCGCGGGCCGCGCGGTACCGCGGGCCCTGCTTCTTCGAGACTGCCACGCCGGGCTTGAGCCCGGCTGGGGTGCAGAGGTCCAGCGCGACCCAGCCCTTGTGCTTCTTCGGGTGCCGGATGATCCGCGCGTCCGGCCGCTCCGGCGCCGACCGCGACGCGACGACGTAGGCGAACTTCTCGTCCTCGAACCCGAGCGTTCCCGCCTTGAGCCGCCGGTGCAGGCTGGATCGCGGCAGCCGCGCGGAGAAGTGGCACCAGTCTTCCCCGGGCACGATCGGGCAGGCGGCGTCGTGCGGGCACGGCGCGACGACGTGCAGGCCCAGCTCGATCAGCCGGTCGCGGGCGGCCCGGATCCGTTCGTAGCCCGCCGGGGTGCCGGGTTCGATCAGGGCGACGGTGTGCGCTTCGGCGGCCAGCCAGCGCACGACGTCGGCGCGGGTGGCTTCGGGCAGCTCGCCGAGCACGTAGGACAGCGTGACGAGGTCGGCGGCCGGCGCCGGCGCGGCCGGGTCGACGAACCCGCGCCGCCACTGCGCGTCCCGGACGGCGGGCAGCGTGGCGCCGCCGGCGAGCCGCTTGCCGAGCCCGATGGCGCCCGCGACCTGCTCCAGAACCGTGCAGCGAGCCAGCGACGGCCACACGGCGGCGGCCGCCCAGACGGCGGCGCCGGTGCCTCCACCGACGTCGACCTGTGTCCGCGGCTCGAAGCCGGGCGCGCGCGAAGCGGCTTCGGCGAGCACAGCGTGTACGGCGGCGTAGGTGGCCGGCATCCGATAGCCGGCGTACGCGGCGACGTCGGCTTCGGAGCTGAGAATGGGCGAGGTCGCCGCGTCACCTTGGCGGTAGCGCGTGCTGAGCCGGTCCACGGACTGGGCGAGCCGCGGCACGGGGTGCCGGGCCAGCTCGTCGTCGAGCGCGGAGGAGAGGTCGTCGGGGAGTACCGCCACGAGCGTCGATTCTCCCCTGTCCGAATTGCCCCGCTGGAGCGGCCCTGAGCTGCTAGTTTTCCGGCGCGAAAGTTTTTTGGCGGACGCTGTCGATCCGGGGCGGGGCCGTTCGACGCGTAGGCACCAGCGAAACAAGGGAGATCTCGATGCGCTTCATGGTCATCATCAAGTCGAACGAAGAGTCCGAGGCCGGCCAGGGCCCGAGCGCCGAGCTGCTGGCCGAGATGGGGAAGTTCAACGAAGAGCTGGTCAAGGCCGGCGTCCTGCTCGCCGGGGAAGGCCTGACGCCGAGTTCGCAGGGCGCGCGCGTCGTGTTCTCCGGGAGCGAGGAGCCCAAGGTCGTCGACGGTCCGTTCGCCGAGACCAAGGAGCTCGTCGGCGGCTTCTGGATCCTCCAGTGCCGCGACCGCGACGAGTGCGTCGAGTGGATCAAGCGGATGCCCAACCCCGACGGGCAGGCCGGCGTGGTCGAGATCCGGCGCGTCGCCGAGGCGTCCGACTTCGAGAACATGACGCCGGAGGTCGAAGAGCTGGAGGGACGGCTCCGCGCGCAGAGCGCCGGGAACGCCTGATGCGCTTCCTGGTGATGGTGAAGGCCACCCCCGAGTCCGAGGCCGGCCGCGGGCCCAGCGCCGAAGAGCTGGAAACGATGTCGAAGTTCAACGAGGAACTGCTGAACGACGGCCGGATCGTGTTCGCCGAGGGCCTCACCCGGAGCTCGGAAGGCGTGCGCGTCCTCTTCGAAGGCGATGCCGAGCCGAAGGTCATCGACGGTCCGTTCGCCGAGACGAAGGAGCTCGTCGCCGGGATCTGGGTGCTGAACGGCGAATCGCTCGAGGACGTCGTCGCGCTGATGAAGCGCGCGCCGAACCCCGAGGCCAAGGGCGGTGTCATCGAGATCCGCGCCATCGCCGAGTAGCGGGTTGCACCGCGGCCGATCACCCTGTCTGATGACCGGGTGACGGTTGCGGACACCCGGAGCACGGTGGAGACGGTTTGGCGGATCGAGTCGCCGCGGCTCATCGCGGGCCTGGCCCGGATGGCGCGCGGCGACGTCGGTCTCGCCGAGGAGCTGGCGCAGGACGCGCTCGTCGCGGCGCTGGAGCAGTGGCCGGAGTCCGGCGTGCCCCGCAACCCCGGCGCGTGGCTGATGACCATCGCCAAGCGCCGCGCGGTCGACCAGTTCCGCCGCAACGAGCGGTACGCGGAGAAGCTCGAAGAGGTCGGGCGCGACCAGCAGCTCGGCGAGGGCGTGCGGCCCGACTTCGACGCCGCCCTCGACGACCACATCGAGGACGACCTGCTGCGCCTGCTGTTCGTCGCGTGCCACCCGGTGCTGAACACGCAGGCCCGCGTCGCGCTGACGCTGCGGATGCTCGGCGGGCTGACCACCGACGAGATCGCGCGCGCCTTCCTGGTCCGCGAATCGACGATCGCGCAGCGGATCGTGCGCGCGAAGAAGGCCCTCGCCGCGGCGAAGGTCCCGTTCGAGGTGCCGGAGGGCGACGAGCGCGTCGCCCGGCTGTCGTCCGTGCTCGAGGTCGTCTACCTGGTGTTCAACGAGGGCTACTCGGCCACCCGCGGCGACGACTGGATGCGGCCGGCGCTCTGCGAAGAGGCGATGCGCCTCGGCCGCGTCCTCGCCGGGCTGATGCCGGGCGAGTCCGAGGTGCACGGCCTGGTCGCGCTGATGGAGCTGCAGTCGTCGCGCGCGAAGGCCCGGACCGGCCCGAACGGCGAACCGGTGCTCCTGCTGGAGCAGGACCGCACCCGCTGGGACCGGTTCCTGATCCAGCACGGCCTGGCGGCGCTGACCCTGTCGGAGCAGATCGCCGACGGCGCGTACGGCCCGTACTCCGCCCAGGCGGCGATCGCGGCGTGCCACGCCCGGGCCCGGACGGCGGACGAGACGGACTGGGCGCGCATCGCGGCGTTGTACGAGGGGCTCGGGAAGCTCCAGCCGTCCCCGGTGATCGAGCTGAACCGCGGGGTGGCGGTGGCGATGGCGGACGGTCCGGCGGCGGGCTTGGCGGTGGTCGACGCGGTGGCCGACGAGCCGGCCCTGAAGGACTACCACCTCCTCCCGAGCGTCCGCGGCGACCTGCTGCAGAAGCTGGGCCGGTCGGCGGAGGCGGAGCGCGAGTTCCGCCGGGCGGCGGAGATGACGGAGAACGCCCGCGAACGCGCGTTGCTGCTCGACCGCGCGACGGCGGTGGCTCGCTAGCGCCCTCGCCAGGACATCGGGGACAGCGTCAACGCCGCTTCCGCGATCTTCCGCGCCGTCTCGGTCTTGAGGCCCTTCCGCGCCGACTCGATCCACTCGCCGACCGGCCGGACCCCGACGTCCCGGTACTCCAGCGCCTGCAGCAGCATCTCCAGCTTGTCGGCGTCCTTGGCGCACAAGGCCGCGGCCGACGAACGGGTCTCGTACTCGTCCACGGCGTCCCGCACGAGGGAGCGCGACCGCTCCGGAAGCGCAGCCGTCTGGTCCGCTGTGATGTCCCGGGGTTCCGGCTTCTTCAGGTACTCCACCGCCGTCAGCGGAAGATCACCCGTCCGGGTCTCCTGCGTGTCGTGCCACAGGGCCAGGAACGCCGCCCGCTCCGGCGACGCCCCTTCTTCCGCCGCGATCAGCGCCGCCAGCTGGGCCGTCCGCAGGCTGTGCTCGCCCACCGACTCCGGGTCGCGGACCCCCGCGTGCCACCAGCCCGACCGGCGGACCCGCTTCAGCAGTCCGAGTTCGTAACCGAAGGAGGCCAGGGCGTCGCTCATGCCCCCAGCCTAGGGCGACGGGATCATCGCCGTCAGGATCGTCGCCTGCAGCAGGGAGATCACGCCGACCACCGCGGTCAGCAGCAGCGACCACAGGAACGTCTGGCGCAGCAGCGATCCCTCCTTGCCGCTCTGCCCGATCGCCGTCGCGCCGATCGACAGGTTCTGCGGCGAGATCATCTTGCCCATCACGCCGCCCGAGGTGTTCGTCGCGCCCGCCAGGATCGGGTTCAGGTTCAGCTGCTGGGCCGAGATCACCTGCATCGGGCCGAACAGGCTGTTCGTCGACGCGTCCGACCCCGTCAGGAACACGCCCAGCCAGCCGATGTAGGCCGAGAACAGCGGGAAGACCGCGCCCGTCGTCGCGAGGGCCAGGCCCAGGGTCTGCGTCGCGCCCGAGTAGTTCATCACGAACGCGATCGCCAGGATCATGAAGATCGTCGCGAGCGCCCAGCGCATCTGGACCAGCGTCTGCCGGTACGTCTTGACCAGCAGCCCCGCGCGGCCGCCCATCGCGAAGCCCGCGATGACCGCCGCGATCAGGGCGACCGTGCCCGGGGAGAACAGGAAGTCCACCGTGAACGTCGCCGCGTACGGCGCGTTCTTCGCGGTGATCGGCGGGTGCTGGACGACGTGGTTGTGCAGCCCCGGCCACGCGAAGATCCAGTCCGCCTGGTGCAGCAGCTTCGTCAGGTCCAGCCAGGTGGGCAGGTTCTTGAAGATGGTGCCGATCCGCGACAGGAAGATGGCGAGGATCAGGATGATGTAGGGCATCCACGCGTAGAGCGCGCCTCGCTCGGCCTTCGCGGCGCCCAGGCTCTTCGCCGCGGCTTCTTCACCCTCGAAGCGCCACACCGACGCCGGCTGCCAGAACCGCGTCAGGATCCACAGCGCGGCCATCGCGGTGAGCGCGGCCAGGACGTCGACCAGGCTGGCGCTGATGTAGTTGGACGCGACGAACTGCATGGCCGCGAACGCGAGCCCGGTGGTCAGCACCGCCGGCCACACCTCGAGCATGCGCTTCCAGCCGGCGAGCACGACGACCAGGAACGCGGGGATGATGAGCGCCAGCACTGGAACCTGACGGCCGACCGCCGCCGAGAACAGCTCGGTCGCTTCGTCCTGCTTGAGGTGCATGATCGGCGCGGTCAGCCGGCCGAGCACGATCAGCGGGTTGCCGAGCCCGCCGAACGCGACCGGCGCGGTGTTCGCCAGCAACGCCAGCACGACGGCCTTCACCGGCGGGAACCCGAGCGCGGCCATCATCGCCGCGGTGATCGCGATCGGCGACCCGCCGCCCGCGACGCCTTCGAGCAGCGCGCCGAAGCCGAACGCGATGAGCAGCGCCTGCAGCCGGCGGTCCTCGCTGAAGCCGGCGAGCACGCGCTTGATCGCGTCGAACCGGCCGGTGGCCACCGTGACGTTGTGGAAGTACACGGCGTGGAACGCGATCCAGGCCACCGACCACACGCCGAAGACGACGCCCATCGCCGCGGAGTCGAACGCGAGCGCGGCCGGCATCCGGTACAGCAGCAGGGCCACGCCGAGCGCGGTGACCAGCGCGAGCGCCGCCGAAAGGTGCGCGGAGAAGCGGACCACGCCGAGCGCGACCAGCAGCACGATGATCGGGAGCGCGGCGAGCAGCGCGGAGACCCACAGCCCGCCCGCCGGCTGGTAGTCCTGGATCCAGGTCACCGGTCAGCCCCTTTGTCCTCGTACGTAACCGAGCCGCAGCGACAGGGCGGCGGCGGTCCCGGCCACGGAGGCGCCGAGCTCGTCGAGGCGGCGCAGCACGCGCGGCGCCGGCCCGGCGATGCTGATGGCGGCGATCGGGCGCCCCGAGTGGTCGCGCACGGCGGCGGCGACGCACCCGACGTCCGGCTCGTTTTCGACTTCGTCGATCGCCCAGCCGCGCCGGCTGGTCCGCGCGAGGTCGTCGAGCAGCCGGAGCGGGTCGTTGATCGTCTTGAGCGTGAGGGAGTCGAGCTTCATCCGCCGGACGCGCTCGGCCCGGTCGGGTTCGGGGAGCGCGGCGAGCCAGGCTTTCCCGAGCGACGTCGCGTGCTGCGGCCGCCGCGTGCCGAGCCGGCAGGCGAGGGTGACGGCGCTGGCACTGCGTTCGGTGGCGACGTAGACCATGGTGTCGTTGTCGGGTACGGCGAGGTAGGTCGTCTCGCCGGACCGTTCGGCGAGCGACGCGAGGTACCGCGGCGCACAGCGGTGCAGGTCGGTGGCGGCCATGGCCCGCGCCCCGAGCTCGACGAGCCGCGTGCCGAGCCTGACCCGGCCGGTGACCTGGTCTGCTTCGAGGTATTCGAGGCTCTTCAGGGTCCCGACGATGCGGTAGGCGGCACTGCGGGAAAGCCCCAGTTGCCGCGCGATCGCATTGGTGGAAATCTCCTGGTGCCGACCCACGTGCTCGAGCACCGCGAGTCCGCGTTCGAGGGTTCCGCTGTTCTCCAGTGCGCGCTCCGGTCCCACGTTGTCCTCCGTTGGACGTTCCCGTTTCCGCTCAGCGGTACGCATTTCCGCTGGGTGGGCTTGGACGGTAACACCTCCGATGTATGTGCGGAAGATCTTGAAACGTCTCACACGAAGACGCGGAGAATGCGGTTACTTGCGCAGGCTAATTGGTACAACCTCCGATGGTTAAGTTTCCTACCTATGGCGGTTGCGGAGTCGTTGACGAGGTCAGTTCGACGAGTTCGACACGCAAGACGTTCATATCCATGAATGTCACATTCGTGAACGTGAATTGTGCGCGGTCACCATTCACGTCCTTTCCGGACGGTCCGGCCGGGCCGGCCGGGCCGCGCACTCAGCGAAATCACAGCGGCGGGCGGGCACCTTCGGGTGGTGACCGTCCTCCACCGCGGCCGCGGTTACCCTGCGTCGGTGAAACTGGGCAGCGTGATCGCCGCGACCGGCGTCCGGATGCGGACCACCGCGGTGGCCGTCTTCGCGCTCGCGCTGGCCATCGCCGCCGCGGGCGTCGTCGTCGTGCTGCTGCTCGAAGAGTCGCTCGACCGCAGTGTCACCGAGAGTGCCCGCAGCACCGGCCGGCAGGTCGCCATCCAGCTCGTCCGCGAAGGCGCGCGCGACCTCAGCGCGTCCGACGTCGCGAGCACCGGCGACACCGAGGCCGTCACCCAGGTGCTCAACGCGCGCGGCGTGCCGATCGCGAGCGACCCGGCGATCGCCGGGCACCCGCCGCTGACCGCGGCCCGCCCGGCCGCCGGGCACGAGACCATCGAGACCCTCCCGCTCGGGCTCAACGGCGACAGCGACGACTACCGGGTCGTGTCGCAGCAGGTCACCGGGCCGGGCGGGCCGTACACGGTGGTCTCCGCGCGCTCGCTGGAGCCGGTGACCGAGGCGTCGACCCGGCTGACGCTGCTGCTCGGCCTGATCGCGATCCCGCTGCTGGCGATCTCCGGGCTCGCCGTCCACCGCGCGGTCGGCTCGGCGCTGCGGCCGGTCGAGCGGATGCGCCGGACCGTCGCCGAGATCTCGACGCGCGACCTCGCCGCCCGCGTCCCGCTGCCGCCGGGTGGCGACGAGGTGCACCGCCTCGCCGTGACGCTCAACGGGATGCTCGGCCGGCTCGCGTCGGCGCAGGCGGCGCAACGCCGGTTCGTCGCGGACGCCAGCCACGAGCTGCGCTCGCCGCTGTCCACGATCAGCACCGCGCTCGACGTCTCCGGGCGGCACCCGGAGAGCGCGCAGGACCTGGTGCCGGTGATCGCCCGGGAGACCGCGCGGCTGCGCGAGCTCGTCGACGACCTGCTCATGCTCGCCCGCACCGACGACGCGACCGACCGGCCGTCGCGCACCGAGGTCGACCTCGACGACATCGTCCGCGCGGAGGCCGAGCGGGTCCGCGGCGAAGGCGAGCTGGACGTCGAGGTCCGCGCCGGGCCGGCGAAGGTGCGCGGCAGCGAGGCCCAGCTGCGGCGGGCGGTGCGGAACCTGGTCGACAACGCCCGCGGGCACGCGCGCTCGCGCATCCGCGTCGCCAGCTCGGTGCGCGGCGGCCTCGCCGTCGTCGAGGTGAGCGACGACGGCCCCGGCGTCGGGGAAGCCGACCGCGAACGGATCTTCGAGCGGTTCGTCCGCCTCGACGCGTCGCGGCAGCGCGGGCACGGCGGCACCGGGCTCGGCCTGCCGATCGTGGCGGGCATCGCGGCGCGCCACGGCGGCCGGGCGCGCTACGCCGCGTCGGACGAGCCGGGCGCGCGGTTCGTGCTCGAGCTGCCGGTGCTCGAACTGCCGGAGGAGGAGTAGTGCGCCTGCTGATCGTGGAGGACGAGCGCGAGTTCGCGGAGACGCTGCGGCGCGGCCTGGTCGCCGAGGGGTTCACCGTCGACGTCGCGCACACCGGTCGCGAAGGGCTCTGGCGCGCCACCGAGCAGGAGTACGACGTCGTCGTGCTCGACATCATGCTGCCCGAGCTGTCCGGCTACGAGGTGCTCAAACGCCTGCGGGCGGGCGAGAACTGGACGCCGGTGCTGATGCTCACCGCCAAGGACGGCGAGTACGACGAAGCCGACGCGTTCGACCTCGGCGCCGACGACTACCTGTCGAAGCCGTTCTCCTTCGTCGTCCTCATCGCCCGGCTGCGCGCGCTGCTGCGCCGCGGCGCGCCGGCCCGTCCCGCCGTGCTGGAGGCGGGCGACCTGCGGCTCGACCCCTCCGCCCGGACCGTCCACAGGGGACAGCAGCGGATCGAGCTGACCGCGCGGGAGTTCGGGTTGCTGGAGTTCCTGCTGCGCCGAGCGGGCACGGCGCTGACGAAGAACGAGATCCTGGGCCACGTCTGGGACGCGCACTACGACGGCGACGAGAACGTCGTCGAGGTCTACATCGGCTACCTGCGGCGCAAGATCGACGTTCCGTTCGGCACCCGGACCATCGAGACGGTCCGGGGTGTCGGGTACCGGCTCGTGGACGTTACTCGATCGTGATATCCCGGGCGGAATCCGGGAATTGGTTCCGCTGGGCGTCCGGTGCTGGGCCATCTGCCGCCGGCGGTTGCCGCGAATCGACCAGCCGTTCCCGCGAACCGGTGAAAAATAGCGTGTCGTAGGTCATCCGCGGACGGTTGTGCCCGTTGCTACGGTGGGCACCCACCCGAGACCAGGAAAGCGATGACGGAATCGCCACAACCGTTCCCTGCCTCCGATAACACCGTTCAAGAAGCCTCCGGGAAATCCGTTTCCCGGCTCCGCGCCGACGGCGGTTCACCTGGGGCGAGACCGATTCGTGAAAGGAAGGGTGACACTATTGGCCGCTTCGTCCGATTCATTGGCGGACGTTCCGGAACGCGTGCTCGACAAGGGTGTGGTGATCGCCGGTGACATCGACGTCAGCGTCGTCGACGTGGAATTGCCGACGCTGCGGATCCGGTTGTTCATCGCTTCCGCCTGGACCGCGAAGGAAATGGGTATGGACTGGTGGACGAACGACACGCCGAGCGGGACCGGAGAGCAGCGGTGAGCGACTGGCTGTGCGCGTACGCGATCACCCGCAACCGTCCGGCCACTGTGGACATCGGTGCGCCGCGGCTGATCGGCTACCGGGACCTCGGCGTGGTCGTCTCGGAGGCGGCGCCGGCGCGCTTCGACCGCATCGACACGCTCGACCCGGTCGACGGCGCGCTGGCCGCGCTGGCCCGCGAGCATGACGCGGTGGTGCGCGCGGTGTTCCGGCACGAACCCGTGCTGCCGCTGCGGTTCGGCACGGTCCTCGACGGCGAAGACGCCGCCCGCCGGCTGCTGGCGGCCGCCTACGACCAGGCCCGCGACTGCCTCGACGAGGTGGCCGGGCACCGCGAGTGGGGCGTCCGCGTGCGGCACGCCGAACCGGCGACGACCACCCGGCCGGACGCCGCGGGCCTGACCGGCACGCAGTACCTCGTCCGCCGCCGGGAACGGTTGAAGGCGATCCAAAGCGCCCGCGAGGACGTCGTCGGCGCCGCCGGCCGGCTCGAAGGCGCGCTGCGCCGGCACGCCGCGGACAGCATCGGGCGGGCCCGGCCGCACGGCGTGCTGGTCAACACCGCCTACCTGGTCGAAACCGGGCGGGAAGCCGCGTTCCACGCCGAGTTCGAGTGGTTCGCCCGCGAGCTGCGCGAGGCCGGCGCGACGGTCGAGACGTCCGGGCCGTGGCCGCCGTACTCGTTCACCGACGTCGAGCTCGGGGTGCCGGCCGATGGCTGACGCCGCGGTGGACGCGGGCCGCGGGCTCGGCCACCTGGTCGTCACCGTGCTCGACATCCTCCGCGAGGTCCTCGAACGCCAGGCGCTGCGGCGCCCGGACTCGCTCACCCCGGCCCGGGTCAAAGACCTCGGCCAAGCCCTGATCGCGCTCGACCTCCGGTTCGAGGAGATCCGCGCGGCCCTCGACGAAAGGCTCTAGGTGACCAGCTCCGGACAGACCGGCGGCGGCCTCGCCGACACGCTCGACATCCCGCTCGACATCCCGCTCGACAAGGGACTGGTCATCGACGCCTCGGTGCGGGTGTCGGTGATCGGGATCGAGCTGCCGGCGATCGAGGCCCCTGTCGAGCAGCCGTGACGCTGCAGCTCTACGGCGTCGTGCGGGCCGGGCACCCGCGGGCGCCGCGGACGGTGTGCTGGGCGGACCTGGCGATGGTCGTCGGCGAACCCGAGCCCGATCCGGCGGTGCACTTGGCGGTGGTCTCCGCGCTCGTCGAGGGCGGGCCGGTGCTGCCGGTCCGGTTCGGCACGGTGGCCGACGACGAGGAAGCCGTCCGGGCCGAGGTGCTGGCCCCCGCGGCCGAGGAGTACCGCGCCGACCTCGACCGGCTCGACGGCTTGGCCGAGGTGCACGTCTGCCTGCGGTTCACCGAACCGGGCTCGGCCCGGCGTTCGGCGCGCTCGGACGTGCTGCTGAGCGAGGTCGCCGAACGCGCCCGCGATTCGGTGTCGCTGCCGGCGGGCGAGTCCGCCGACGAGCGGTGGGCGTTCCTGGTCGGGATGGGCGATCTGCTCGTCGTCCGGGACGCCGTCACCGAGCTGGCCCGCGGCGGCGGCGTCCAGGCCGACTGGCTCGGGCCGCTGCCCGCGTACAGCTTCCTGGACCGGCGGACCTGCACGCGGTGGCGCTGGTGAGCGACGGCGGAACAGTCGCTGAACACTCTTTTCGGTATTGGCCGCCGTGGCTCGAGGTCGGCGATCCTGGCGTCGTGGCCACCAGTGACGTCGCGGCGCTCCCGCGCGCTTTCGGCGGGCCCGGCTCGGGGCCGGGCCAGTTCCGCGCGCCGTCCGGGATCGCCGTCGACGTGCGCGGACGCGTCTGGGTGGCGGACACGGGCAACGACCGCGTGCAGGCGTTCACCCGCGACGGCGCGCTCGTGCGCGTGCTGGCCGGGCGGCTCAAGGCGCCGGAAGGGGTCGCGGTCGACGCAGCGGGCAACGTGTACGTCGCCGACACCGGCAACCGGCGCGTGGTGCAGTTTTCGTGGTGGGGCGGGTTCGTGCGCGAGTTCGGCGGGTTGGACCGGCCGCGCGGGCTGGCGCTGGACCACGCGGGCCGGCTGCTGGTCGATGACACCGGCCGCGTCGCCCGCTTCGACACGCGCACCGGAGCCGCGCTGACCGACACGACCGAGCCGATCAGCGCACCGCGCGACATGGCCGACGACGGCGTGGGCGGGGTTTGGGTGGCCGAGACCGGGAACCACCGCATTGTCCACTTCGGAGCGTCGGCCTAGCTGTGCTCGGCCAGCAGCGGCAGCAGGCGATCCCAGTGGAGCCGGAGAGCGGCGGGGTCGAAGGCGTCGGTGTCGGACATCGTGAAGCCGTGGACGGTGCCGGGGTAGATCTCGGACGTGTAGTCGATGCCCGCGGCGTCCAGGGTCCGGTTGAGCTCGCCGAGCGCCTCGGGCGTCAGGTCGGTTTCCGCGTGGCCGAAGTGGACGCGGGCGGTGAGCCGGTGCAGGTCGGGTCCGGCGGCCTGCACCGGGGCGTGGAACGCGGCGAGGGCGGCCACCTGGCCGGGGTGGGCCGCGGCGGTGCGCGTCGCGAGGAGGCCGCCGATGCAGTAGCCGGTCACCGCGACGGGGCCGGCGCCGACCTCGGGCCGGGTGGTGAGGAACCGGAGGTAGGCGTCGGCGTCGCGCAGGACGCGTTCGGTGGTGTGGGCCTCGATCAACGGCATGAGCTGCGCGAAGATCGCGGGCCTGGCTTCTTCGCCGATGTGCTCGGGAAGCTCGAGCACCGGGGTCGGGCCGGTCCGGTATAAGACGTTGGGGACGAGCACGTAGTACCCGTGACCGGCCAGTTCGCGGGCCATGTCCCGCAGCACGGGACGGATCCCGAAGCCGTCGGGGTACATCAGCACCCCGGGGTGCGGCCCGCCCTCGGCGGGGAAAGCGGCGAAAGCGTCAGCCTCGCCGTCGGGGGTGGGAATCTGCGGTGTCCTGGTGAGCACGGTAGTCATCGCTCCACAGAGTAGGCCGCCGGACGCGAAGCGCCGCCTAGTTTTTCGAGATCGCGGCCGTTGCGCGCACCACGGCGGTGCAGCGGTTCTCGACGTACTCGAGCCCGCCTTCTTCGGCGATGCGGCGCGCCTCGGCGGAGACGATGCCCTGCTGCAGCCACAGCGCCTTCGCGCCGATCTCGACGGCCTCGCGGGCGATGCCGGGCGCCTCGGGAGACGGCCGGAAAACGTCCACGACGTCGACCGGCTCAGGGATGTCCTTCAACGACCGGTAGACCTTCTCGCCGAGCAGCTCGGTCGCGCTCGGGTGCACCGGGATGATCCGGAACCCGTGCGCCTGCAGCACCGCGGGCACCCCGTGGGCGGCCTTGGCCGGGTCGCGGCTCAGGCCGACAACGGCGATGGTCTTCGCGTCGGCCAGGATCTCTTCTGCCTTCATGTGGGGGGAACGCCCGGACGGCGTCAAAGCTTCCAGAGCCGCAGGCCGCGGACGCGGTAGACGGGCCAGATCACGTGCCACGGCTTGCGGCGGGCGAAGGTCGCGGCGCAGGTGAGGATGTTGCGGGCGGACGTCGTCGCGACCTCGTGCCGGTCCGCCCAGACCGCGCCCTTGGCGCCGATGGCGATGCGGAAGACCGTCAGCAGGCCGCGGCCCTGGAGGTCGTACTTCGCGCCGGTGTCCCCGGAGCCGGGCGCCAGCTCGGCGATCTCGGCGCCGAACGCGCGGGCCGCCTGCGGCGCGACCTCCGCGGGCACGACGCCGACACTGCGCGTGATCGCCTTGCCGTGCAGCCGGCGCGCGTACCGGTGCAGGAGCGAGCGCTCCCACCACGGCAGCAGCCGTTGGTGCGCCAGCAACGCGGCGCACTCGCCGTGCCCGATCGCGAAGATGCTCGTCAGCTCGTCGTAGGCGCCGTTCGTCGCCGGCTCGTTGAGGTGCAGCCGGACCTCGAACCGCGTGCGCGCGCTGAGCTCGTCGAGCCGTTCGCGGTGATCGAGCCGCGCCTTCGCGCGAGAGAGCGTCCAATCGGACATGGGACCTCCAGGCGTCGCGCACAGGGTATGCGGCGCGCGGCGCCCGGAACAGGAGTTTCAGCCGATCTTCTCGCCGTACATTTCGCCCAGCGGGTCGGAGATCAGCTCGACGCGGGCACCGTCCGGATCGGACAGGTAGATGGAGGTCTTGCTCTCCAGCAGATACTGCACGCCGGCCTCGTCGAGGTTGTCCTTGATCGCGCTCCACCGTTCGGGCGTGACGGACAGGGCCAGGTGGTGCAGTCCACCGAGGACTTCCGCGTACGGGCCGAGGTCCAGACCGGGCAGGTCGAAGAACGCGACCGCGTTGCCGTTGCCGACGTCGAAGAAGAAGTGGCTGGAGCCCGGGTAGTCGCGGTTCTCGATCAGCTCGGTGAGCGGGAAGCCGAGGATGTCCTGGTAGAACTCGATGGTCCGCTCGACGTCGCTGGAGATCAGCGCGGTGTGGTGGATGCCGCGCCCGTTCGTCGCCGGGCGGTCGGCGGCCGGGCGCAGGTGGCGCTCGCGCAGCTCGTCGCGGACCTCGGCGAGCTTGGTGACCTCGGCCTGGGTCGGTGCCATGTCCCTCACGTCCCTTCCTGGTGGTGGCGTTCACGCTACGCTCGTTTTATCTTGCTCGCAAGAGATTGTCTGGCGAGAGGTCCGCTCAGCGGAACATCGAGGCTTGCCCAGGGGAGGCGCGCACGGCAGAGTCCCCGGAGTGGATGCCAGCTTGGTGCAGGAGGCCGCCGCCGTACTGGCGCGGGCCTACGCGACCCGCGAGCCGATCGAGCCGCTGATCAAGACCTACCCGGAAGCGGGGATCGAGGACGCGTACCGGATCCAGCAGGAACAGGTGCGGCAGTGGGTCGAGGGCGGCGACGCCGTCCGCGGGCACAAGGTCGGGCTCGCGTCCGCCGCGATGCAGCGGCAGATGGGCGTCGACCAGCCCGACTACGGGCACCTCACCGGCAGCATGTTCCACCTCGAACACCAGGCGATCCCGACGTCGGCGTTCCTGCAGCCGCGGATCGAGCCGGAAATCGCGTTCGTGCTCGGCTCGGCGCTGCGCGGCCCCGGCGTCACGGTCGCCGACGCGGTCCGGGCGGTCGACTTCGTGCTGCCGTCGCTGGAGATCGTCGACTCGCGGATCCAGGACTGGAAGATCTCGCTCTTCGACACGATCGCCGACAACGCGTCGTCCGGTGGCGTGGTGCTGGGCAGCAGCCCGACGGCGCTGGGTGCGGTGGATCTGCGGCTGGCCGGCTGCGTGCTCCACCAGAACGGCGAGGTGGCGGCGACGGGCGCGGGCGGCGCGGTGCTCGGCTCGCCGCTGAACTCGCTGGTGTGGCTGGCGAACACGGTGGGACCGCTGGGGGTCACCCTGGAACCCGGGCACGTCGTGCTGCCGGGGTCGATGACCCGGGCGATCCCGGTGTCGCCGGGCGACACGGTCGTCGCGACCATGGCCGGCCTCGGCAGTGTCACCGCCGTCTTCGCTCCCGCCTCGGAGGAATCGTGAACGTGCGCGAAGCGGCCGCTGCGCTGCTGGGGACGGTTTCGGAGCGGGCCCCGCTCTCGGAGGAGTGGCCCGGGTTGGACGTCGACACGGCGTACGCGATCCAGGACGAGGCCCTGCGGCAGCGGCGGGCCCGCGGCGAGACGCTGGTGGGGCTGAAGCTCGGGTTGACGTCCCGGGCCAAGCAGCAGCGGATGGGCATCGACTCGCCGCTGCTGGCTTGGCTGACGGACGCGATGGTCCTGCCGGCGGGCGTCCCCGTGCCTTCGTTGATCCACCCGCGCGCCGAGCCGGAGCTGGTCTTCGTACTGGGCCGCCGCTTGGCGGGCCCCGGGGTCACCGCGGCTTCCGCCCTCGCCGCCGTGGATCGCGTGTACGGCGGCATCGAGATCATCGACAGCCGCTACACCGACTACCGCTTCACGCTCCCGGACGCCGTCGCGGACAACGGCTCGTCGGCGCTCTTCAGCGTGGGTCCGGTGGGTCTGCCGCCTTCGGCGCTGGACTTGTCGCTGGAGGCGGCCCTGCTGGAGGTCGACGGCCAGATCGTCGACACGGCGACCGGCGCGGCGGTCCAGGGCCACCCGGCGGAGGCTCTGGCCCTGGCGGCGAACGCCCTGGGCGCGCGAGGCCTGGCTTTGGAGCCGGGCTGGCTGGTCCTGACCGGCGGCATGACGGACGCGGTCCCGCTCCGCCGCGGCTCCCGCGTCGCGGCCCACTTCTCCCACCTGGGCTCGATCACCCTCGCCACGTAAGCCGTGTCGTCCCTCCAATCACGCGAGATGCCCCTCCAATCACGCGAGTTACGCGCCCAATCACGCGAGATGCGCCTTCAATCACGCGGGATCGGGGTTTCCGCACGGTCGGCGATGCGCGTGATGCCCCGGACCACCCGCGGCCAGACCGCGCGGGGCAGGTCGTGGCCCATGCCGGGGACGACGTCGAGGTCCGCGCCGGGGATCGCGCGGGCCGTCGCGCGGCCGCCGGAGACGTGGACCAGCGGGTCGCGGGCGCCGTGCACCACCAGGGCCGGCACCCGGACCTTGCGCAGCCGCGGGGCGCGGTCGCGTTCGGCCATGATCGCCGCGAGCTGACGCACCGTGCCGCCCGGGTGGACGCCGCGGTCGAACGTGCGCTCGGCCCGCTCCCGCATGCGCGCCTCGTCGAACGGGTAGCCCGGCGAGCCGATCAGCCGGAACGTCCGCACGAGCAGCTCGACGTACTCGGCGCGGCTTCGCGGCGGCGCGCTGAGCAGCATCGACATCGCCTTCGGGCTCGGCCGGCCGACCAGCCGCCCGCCGGTGCTGGACATGATCGACGTCAGCGACAGCACCCGCTCGGGGTGCCGGATGGCCAGGGTCTGCGCGATCATCCCGCCCATCGACGCGCCGGCGACGTGCGCGGCCGGGACGTCCAGCACGTCCAGCAGGCCGGCGGCGTCGGCGGCCATGTCCGCGAGCGAGTACGGCGCGCGGTGCAGCAGGTACGCCTGCGCGAGGTCGGCCCGGCCGCGCATCCGGCTGGAGCGTCCGGAGTCGCGGTTGTCGAACCGGATGACGTAAAACCCCTGCGCGGCAAGGGCTTCGCAGAACTCTTCGTCCCACCAGATCATCGGCGCGCCGAGCCCCATGACGAGCAGCAGCGGCCGGCCGGCCGGGTCGCCGAACGTCTCGTGGCACAGCTCGACGCCGCCGACCTCCGCGACCTGCTCCGCCATCAGGCCTCCCGGGTGTGCTCGGCGGCAGGCTTCGTCAGCTCGGCCGGCGCGCGGCAGGCGACGAACCCGAAGTCCAGCTTGCCGTCGTAGGACATCACGGTGGTGTTCAGGCCGCCACTCGCGTCGGTGATCGCGGACACCGGGTAGTTCGCGAGCAGCCGCGCGCCCGCGAGGTGGAGCGGGTGCGGTGAGCCGGGACGGTCGACACGACACGGGAAGGAGCCGCCAGCGGAGCGGCTTGGCGAGGTGCAGCCGTTCGCCGATGTGCGGGGGCCGAGGATCGACAGGCCACCGACGTGCCCGGTGGTGGTGGTCGGCTCGGCGTTGAGGAGCTGCACGTCCAGGGTGGTGAGCTGACGCATCGCGCCTCCTCCGGCTCGGCAGGCCAGTCTGCCCCGCGGGATCGGCGGGGTAAATCCGCTGGCCGGGTGCGGCGATCCACCCGCTCGCCCGTCGCGGTGATCAGCCCGGCGTGCCCGTGGTGCGGGGCGCCGGGACCTCCGTGCCGGTGCGGTACGCGCGCGCCTGGATTTCGTACAGCTCGTGGTACACCCCACCCGCGCCGATCAGCTCCTCGTGGGTTCCCTGCTCGATCAGCCTTCCCTTCTCCAGCACCAGGATCCGGTCCGCCGAACGGATGTTGGCCAGCCGGTGCGTCACCAGGACCGTCGTGCGGCGGCCGTCGTGGGAGGTGCTTGCGTGCTGGAGGCCCGCGAACACCCGGGCCTCCGCTCGGGCGTCCAGCGCCGCCGTGGGTTCGTCGGCCACCAGGATCGAGGCGTCGCGGTAGATGCCGCGGGCGATGCCCATGCGCTGCCACTGGCCGCCCGACAGGTCGTGACCCTCGTCGAACTTCTTCGACAGCACCGTGTTCTCCTTGGCGGGCAACGACTCGATCACCTCGTCCGCGCCCGAGTAGTCCACCGCTTCGCGCCACGCACGACTGTCCGGGTCGGCGCGGCCGAGGCGGCCCACCGTGATGTTGTTCGCCGCCGTCATCGGCCACTCCGCCGGTTCCTGCGCGATCACCGCGATGTTCGCGTGCACCGACGCCGGGTCGGCGTGCGCGAGGTCGACGTCGTCCCAGCGCACCACGCCTTCGTTCGGTGGGTACAGCCCGGTCAGCAGCTTGCCGAGCGTGGTCTTGCCCGAGCCGTTTTCGCCGACGAGCGCGACCACCTCGCCGCGCCGGATCGTCAGCGAGATGTCCCGCAGCGCCGGGGTTTCCCGCCCCGGGTAGGTGAACGTGACGTTCTCCAGCCGGATCTCGGCCGGGTCGGCCGGCGCGGACAGCGCCGTCGGCGGCGGCTGCCGCTTGACCGACTCCACCAGCAGCTGGTTGTAGAACCCGATGTAGAACGAGTCCTCGTACAGCGAGTTGACCGCGCGCATGGTGTCGGACAGCGCCGTCGACGCCGTGCGCATCGCCAGCACCGCCGTGCCGGCCAGCGCCAGCTCCATCCCACCGGAGTAGAGCAGCCAGCCGAGCACCAGGTACGCGAGGGCGGTGCCGAACCCGGCCGCCGCCCGGCCGGTGGTGCGCACCAGGTTGCTGCGGTGCGCCAGCCGGACCTCCTCCCGCGTCAGGCTGCGCGAGATGCGCCGGTACTCGCCGAGCAACGGCTCCTGCAGCGTCAGCGCGTGCCGCTCGAGCGCCATCGACCGCCAGGTGGCCACCTCCTCGACGACCGACTTGCGGATGTTGCGCCCGACCGTGTCGATGAAGTGCCGGTAGTTCAGCTTCGCGATGCGCGCGGCGGCGAAGCCGTCGGCCGCCGCGGCGAGCAGCAGCACCGGCGCCAGCCACGGGTTGAGCAGGCCCGCGGTGAGCATCGCCGCCGCGAGCGAGATCGCCGACGACGTCAGGTCGGCCACCCGGCGCAGGCTCGTCTCGATCGACCGGACGCCGAACCGCGCGCCCTGCCGCGCCAGCTCCCGGAAGTCCGCGTCCTCGAACGCGATCAGCCCGACGCGCACGACCGCCGCCGTCACCGCGTCGTCCGCCGCCGCGGTGACGCGGGGCCGCAGCGCGCCCTCGACGGCCGCGACCGCCGCGTCCAGCAACGCGCGCGCCGCGTACGAACCCATGACGACCGCGATCGCCGGCAGCGACTGCAGCACCCGTGCCGGCGTCGGGCCCTGTTCGAGCAGCGCGGTGAAGACGTTCGCCGTGGCGAGCAGCCCGAACGCCGTGACGCAGCCCGAGACGACGTGCACGAAGCCGGCCAGCAGCGTCAGCCGCGGCGACGTGCGCCAGGCCAGCCGCAGCACGACGGCGATCGCGGCCGGCAGCGCGCGCACGGCCTGGCCGAACCCGGCGTCGGCCACGCGTTCGTCGACGCGCGCCCATTCGGGCATCTTGAGGTTCTCGACCCCGATCAGCGGGGGCGATTCCGTGGTGTCCTGGGGTGTTCCGGCGGATCTGCGCACGCCTCCATCTTTACTCCGGGGGTCCGACAGTTCCGGACGTCCGCGCGGCGGCGGGCTCCCGGTCGGCGGCTGCCGACGCTAGGCCGTTCGAGTGGAAGTAATCGTTTTCTCTGGGCCTCCGGCGGTATCGAGGACACACTCGCTGACAGGCAATAAACGAGCAAGACGGAATAACTAATAATTGTTGTGTAATTGACCCACCGCCGGACCGCCCGAGGTCGGCAGGTCCACGGATGTGGTGGCAGGGACCGGAAACAGGTGACGTCCTCGCGTAAGGGGGGAGGGGCGTCGCCTGTTTCCTCTACCTCTTTTCCCGGGTGTACCGCGCGCGCAGAAATGGGCTGAATTCGCGGTCTTCGCCCATCTTGACGTCGATTTCGTGCGTGAGGGTGTCGCCGTCCGGGGTGAGCCGGTGCCGGGCGACCCCGCGGGCGGTCTTCTTCTCCAGGACGAGCGTGGTGCCGGTCCAACCGCCGCGAGCGGGCGACTCGGGCGGGAAGCCGTAGCTGTCGAAGCCGTACCAGAGCGTCTCGCCGGTTCGGGGGTCGACGGTGAAGACGTTGTGCCCCAAGAAATCCGAGCCGTCCGCGCGGTGCTGCCGGTAGTGCTGGACCAGCGCGAAGCCGTCGAGCGCCACGCGGTATTCGCAGTCGGCGCGCGCGGTCGAGGCCGGCGCCCACGGTGAAGCGGCGAGGTCCTCGGTGCCGGTCCAGTCGCCGGCGAAGGCCTTCAGTGCGTCGTGCGCGGGGCCGAGGGTGGGCATGTCCATGGTCGTCTCCATTTCGACAGGTACCTGTCGATGTGCGAGACTAGCACGTATGCGATCCCCTCGAGCCGAAACGTTCACCCGGGTGATCGACGCGGTCTTCGCGTGCAACGGCGGGTTCCTGGCCGCGGGCGACGCGCTGACCGCGCCGCTCGGGCTGACGGCGGCGCAGTGGCAGGTCCTCGGCTTCCTCGAGGACGGCCCGGCGACCGCGGCGGAGGTCGCGCGCCGCCGCGGCCTGCGGCGCCAGAGCGTGCAGGAGACGGTGAACCGCTTGCTGCGCAACGGAATGCTCGACCGCGTCCCGAACCCCGCCGACGCGCGGGCGCCGGTGCTGTCGCTGACGCGACGGGCGAAAGAGGGGCTGCGCGAATTGGGGGCGCGGCAGGAGGAGTGGGCGGAAGACGTGGCGGCGGAGGTGTCCCCGGAGGATCTGGAGACGACGCTGCGGACGTTGCGGCGGCTGCGGGAGGTCGTGGCCCAGCCGCGGTTGCTTTGAGGGTCAAGCCGCCCCGGGGCCGGGGAGCACGTCGATGTCGCGCGCGTGCATCGACTCGCCGCAGTGGGTGCAGCGGAGGTCGATGGTGGTGATCTCGCCGCACGCGTGGTGCCGGTAGAGCACCGGCGGGCCGGCCTCGCCCGCGAGCCACTTGTCGCCCCAGCGGGTCATCGCCATGAGCATGTCGACGAGCTCGGTGCCCTTGTCGGTCAGGACGTACTCGTAGCGCGGCCGCCGGTCGTACGGCCGCCGCTCGACGATGCCCTGGTCGGCGAGGTGGTTGAGGCGCTCGGTGAGGACCTTGCGCGAGATGCCGAGGTCGGCCTGGATCTGTTCGAAGCGGCTGATGCCGACCCA
The DNA here is from genome assembly GCA_049998055.1 of Amycolatopsis sp. cmx-4-37. Lineage (GTDB taxonomy): Bacteria > Actinomycetota > Actinomycetes > Mycobacteriales > Pseudonocardiaceae > Amycolatopsis. The sequence continues at coordinate 263,872 of JAEBEK010000004.1, forward strand.
CACGTCCCGCAGGATCAGCGGCGACCATGGCTCGCCGATGACGTCGAGCGTGCGCGCGATCGAGCACGCGGCCAGCTCGCTGAAGTTCGTTCGCTGCATGACGCCACTTTAGCATTCTGGGTTCCCTCAGGGAACTCTAACTGCTACGGTTCTGGAGTCTCCTCAAGGAACCCAGAAAGGATCGCGGCGATGAGCAAGGTCTTCAGCGCCCACGCGGTGTCGGTGGACGGGTACATCACCGGCCGCGGCGCCGGCCCCGGGCACGGTCTCGGCGACGGCGGAACGCTCTTCGACTGGTACACCGACGGCGACACGCAGAGCCGGGTGTTCGACTTCTTCGAGCTCAGCGAGCCGAGCGCCCGGGTCTTCGACGACCTCGCCGGCCGCGTCGGCGCGGTGGTGGCAGGCCGAAACACGTACGAGGACTCGGACCACTTCGGCGGCGGCAGCCCGCACCCGGGCGCTCCGCTCTTCCTCGTCAGCCACCGGCCGGCGCCCGAGCTGACCGAACGGCAGGCGCTGTTCGGCGACGTCGAAGAGGCCATCGAAGCCGCTCGTGAGGCGGCCGGGGGGAAGGACGTCGGCCTGATGGGTGGCGGGGTCTTGACGTCGGCGCTCGCGGCGGGTCTGGTCGACGAGGTCGTCCTCCACCAGGTGCCCGTGCTGCTCGGCGGTGGACGGTCGTTCTTCCAGGAGCTGCCTTCGCACGTCCGGCTGCGGTTGGTCGAAGCCGTCGCCGCGCCCGGTGTCACCCACCTCCACTATTCCGTCAACTGACCAGCGATCGCCTGAAGGAGACAGTCATGATCAACGCTGACGTCCGCCGCATCCTCGAAACCGCCGTCGTGGGTCACCTCGCCACCCTCCTGCCCGACGGCGCCCCGCACTCGATCCCGCTCTGGGTGGACCCGGAGGGGGAGTACATCGCGATCATGACGGGCCCGGATTCGCGCAAGGCCCGCAACCTCCGGCGGGACCCGCGGGTGGCGTTGTCCCTGACGCCGGCGGACAACCCGTTCGAGCCGGTGATCATCCGCGGCCGGGTGGAGAAGTGGATCGACGGGGAGGCGGGCTGGGCGATCATCGACCGGATCGCGACCAAGTACATCGGGCAGCCCTACCCGCGGGAGCAGGAGCGGGTGGTGGGGCTGATCGCGGTGGAGCGGCAGAGCGTGGGGATGGGCTGACCTCAGTCCGGCTTGATGCCCAGCAGCGTCAAGAACGTGCGGAACCCGGCCGGCATGTCGACCGCCGCCGGGTCCAGGAGCCACTGCAGCTGCAGCCCGTCCAGGACCGCTATCGCGATCGGCGCCAGCTGCTCCGGGGTCGCTCCCGGGGGGAGCTCGTCACGGTGGCGCTCGAGCATCTGGGTCATCCCCGCCCGGACCCGCTCGTACCGGTCGTGGAAGTACTCGCGCGCCGGGTGGTCTTCCGTGACGCTGTCCGCCGACAGCACCGTGTACGTCTGGACGATCCCCGGCCGGGTCGCGTTGTAGTCGACCAGCTCGGCCAGCTGGTTGACCGTCATCGACGACTCGTCGCCCTGCGGGGCGTGGCCGAAGTGCAGCAGGTCCCACTCGTCGCGGGTCTCCAGCACCGCCGCCAGCAAGTCCTCCTTCGTGGGGAAGTAGTGCATCAGCCCCTGCTGGGTCAGCCCGACGCGGTCGGCCACCGCCGCCAGCGAAGTGCCGCGATAGCCGCGTTCGGCGATCACTTCGAACGCCGCTCGGACGATGCTCGCTCGGCGGTCGGCGCCCCTGGCCCGGGTCATGATCCCGAGCCTACGGGACCGGCTGTCACGGAAGCGTAACGTTCACTACTCATCGCCAGGTACAGTACGGCCCATGAGCTTCGACGTCGACGCGCTGCTGGCCGAGCTCGACCTGGACGCCAAGGCGAGGCTGCTCGCCGGCCAGGACGTCTGGAGCCTGCCCGCACTCCCGCGGATCGGCTTGGACTCCCTGGTGCTCTCGGACGGCCCGGTCGGCGTCCGCGGGGTCCGGTGGAGCCCGGACGACCCCTCGGTCACGCTCCCCAGCCCGACGGCGCTGGCCGCGAGCTGGGACCCGCGGCTGGCCGTGCGCGCTGGTCGCCTGCTCGCGCAGGAGGCCCGCCGCAAGGGCGTGCACGTCCTGCTCGCCCCGACGATCAACCTCCAGCGCTCGCCCCTGGGCGGCCGCCACTTCGAGTGCTACTCGGAAGATCCCCTCCTCACCGGGATGATCGGCGCCGGCTACGTCACCGGCGTGCAGGACGGCGGGGTCGCCGTCACGGTCAAGCACTTCGTCGCCAACGACTTCGAGACCGAGCGCTTCACGGCCGACGTCCACGTCGGCGAACGCGCGCTGCGCGAGCTCTACCTCGCGCCGTTCGAGCTCATCGTCCGGCGGGCGAAGCCGTGGGGGATCATGGCCGCCTACAACAGCGTCAACGGCACCACGATGACCCAGCACGCCGAACTGCTCAACGGCGTGCTTCGCGACGAATGGGGATTCGACGGCTTCGTCGTCTCCGACTGGCTGGCCGCGCGCGACACCGTCGCCTCCGCGAACGGCGGCCTCGACGTCGCGATGCCCGGCCCCCGCACGGTTTTCGGGGAACAGCTCGCGGAAGCCGTGCGCGGCGGCGAAGTCGACGAAGACGTCGTCGACAAGATGGTGCGCCGCGTGCTCCTGCTGGCCCACCGGACCGGCGCGCTCGGCGGCAGCCCCGCCGCCGCACAGTCTATTATGGACGGTGACGCGATCGCGCGCGAGGTCGCGCACCGGTCTTTCGTGTTGCTCAGCAACGAAACCGGTGTGCTGCCCTTCAAGCAACCCCAGAGCATCGCCCTGATCGGCGCGCTGGCCGAAGACCCCAAGATCCTCGGCGGCGGCAGCGCCACCGTGTTCCCCGATCACATCGTCTCCCCTCTCGACGGCCTCCGGAAGGCCGTTCCCCCGGGCACCGACCTGGCTTTCGCCATCGGTGCCGATCCGCGAACGACGCTACCGCCGGCTACCGACAATTTCCGGCTCCGCGCGACGGCCAAGGCGGCGGATGGCACCCGATTGGCTGAATTTCCGCTCAGGGAAGCCAAAATAAACTGGATCGGCGAGCTGCCGAGAGGCCTCGACCTGGCCACGCTCGCGTCGGTCGAAATCGAAGGCACCTATCTGCCGGAGCGAAGCGGCACGCACACCTTCGCCGTCACCGGACCCGGCGACCTCCGGCTCACCGTCGCCGGCCAGACCCTCTTCGACGGCGTCAACCTGCCCGAAGGCGGCGACGTCTTCACGTCGATCATGCAGGTGATCGAGCAGCGCCGGGAGGTCGAGCTGACGGCGGGCGAACTCGTCGACGTCAGCCTGACGTACTGGATCCCGTCGGAGATGGCGGAGTTCGCCCGCGGCACCTTCGCCTGGGTGACCTTCGCGCTCGGCCACCGCGGCCCGGTCCTCGCTCCGGACGCCGCCCTCGACGAAGCCGTTGCCCTCGCGGGGAAGTCGGACGTCGCGGTCGTCGTGGTCGGCACGACCGCCGAGGTCGAGAGCGAAGGCTTCGACCGGACTTCCCTGGTGCTGCCGGGAAGACAGGACGAACTCGTCGCGAGGGTCGCCGAGGCCAACCCGAACACCGTGGTCGTCGTCAACGCCGGCTCCCCGGTCGAGCTGCCGTGGCGCGCCGACGTCGCCGCGGTGCTGCTCACCTGGTTCCCCGGCCAGGCCGGCGGCGACGCGCTCGCCGACGTCCTCTTCGGCCGCGAAGAACCCGGCGGCCGCTTGCCGACGACTTGGCCCGCGAAGCTCGAAGACGCGCCGGTCACCGACGTCACGCCGGAAGAAGGCGTCCTCGAGTACGACGAGGGCGTGTACGTCGGCTACAGCGCCTGGGCGCGCACCGAGACGCAACCCGCGTACTGGTTCGGCCACGGCCTGGGCTACACGACCTGGGTGTACGAAGAACTCGACGTCTACCCGGACGACGAAGGCGGCGCGCGCGTCCGGGTCCGCGTACGCAACTCCGGGACGCGTAAGGGCCGTGAAGTCGTCCAGCTCTACCTGGCCCCGACCGAGCGCGGCGACCGGCCGCCCCGCTGGCTGGCCGGCTTCGCGAGCGTCGAGGCCGGTCCCGGCGAGGCCGTCGAGACCGATATCGCCATCCGGCCGAGGTCGGCCGAGGTGTGGCGCGACGGCTGGCAGCACATCGCCGGCGAGTACGTCCTGGAGGCTTCGCACTCCTACGCGCAGCCGCGGCTGAGCACGCGAGTCGTCCTCCAGAAAATCCGTTGACGCGCGCCGCGGGCGGCCTCTAGCTTCACCCGTGCACCCCGGAACGAGCGAAAGGGAGGTGGGTCCGATGATCACGCAACCGATCACGCGCTCTCACCTCGCCTCGAGGGTGCCGGGTTTCTGACCGGGAGCGCGTACTCCCGGAAGGACTTCCATGACCGATCTGGTCGTGCGCCCGCTCGAAGCGGGCGAAGAAGCACTGTTCACCTCCCTGCCCGACCGCGGCCTCGTCGGCCGCAAGCTGTTCGGCAACGACTTCGCCGAGATGGCGGCCAAGGGCGAGTACCGGCCCGAATGGGTCTGGGTCGCGCTGCGCGACGACGTCGTCGTGGCGCGGGCCGCGTGGTGGGGAACCCCCAAGGACGCCGAACCGATCGCGCTCGACTGGTTCGACTTCACCGACTTCGACGCGGGCGTCGAGCTGCTGAAGCGGGTGCCGCTGCGCGCGGAGTACGCCCTGACCACGCCGCCCGGCTGGCAGGACGACCCGGCCGTCGCGCACGAGGTCACCATCCGCGTCGAGGCGGCCGAGAAGGCGGGCTACCGCAAGCTCGTCGAGCGCTACCGGTTCTGCTGGACGCCGGAAAACGGCCTGCCGGCCCGGACCGGCCGGCTCGTCTACCGGCCCGAGCCGGACGACGACGTGGTCCTCGAGGTCTTCAAGCGGGTGCACGTCGGCAGCCTCGACGCGCACGTGCGGAAGACGATCGAGGAGCACGGGCTCGACGCAGCGGCCCGCGAAGACCTCGACATCATGCTGTGGATGCCGGCGCCGCGGGACTGGTGGCGGCTGGCGTACACACCCGAGGGCGAGCTGGCCGGGCTCGTCCTGCCGAGCCGCAACGCCTACGACCCGGTGGTCGGCTACGTCGCCGTCGTGCCGGAGCAGCGTGGCCACGGCTACGCGTACGACCTGGTGGTCGAGGCCACGCACGACCTCGTCGGGTACGGCGCGGAGAAGATCGTCGCGGGCACCGACGTCGGCAACGTCCCGATGGCCAAGGCGTTCGCCAAGGCGGGCTACCCGGTGACGCAGCACCGCATCGACCTGGTCTGACCGGAGCTTTCACGTGAAAGCTCCGCGCGGAGCTTTCACGTGAAAGCGCGAAGCGGTACCGTCGCTAGAGCGATCTATCAAATTGGGGGTTCACGATGGACGTTCTGGCGGAGAAGGGTCTGACGCCGCTTCGCGTGATCCTCGGCTTTTCGCTGGTCAGCACGACAATCCACTACGCGCACAACGCCCTCCGAGCCGCGGACTACCCGCAGCTGCCGGGCGTCCCGGCCACGGTGGCGGGGGTCGTCGTCGCCTTCGGCTGGGTGCTGTTCACGACGTTCGGCTGGCTCGGCTACCGCGCGTACGTGCGAAAGAACTATCCGCGGGCGCTGGCGTTCCTGCTGGTCTATTCACTGGCCGGGATGATCACGCTCGGCCACTTCCTGACCGGCGTGCCCCAGATCCCGGGATTCTTCTTCGCGACGATCTTCACGGATGCCGCAGCGGGGCTCGCGCTCTGGGCTTTCCTCACCTGGGCGTGGGCGACGCTCAACCGGGTGACCTCGCGAGATCAAGTTTCTACACAACATTGACGTTCGTCGAAACTGTGTAGACACTCGGATGAGTGACCACCACCACTCCGGTTACCTTCGACCGCCGTCCGGACGAGTACCGCCACTGGCGCCTCCAGCTCGACGGGGAGGTGGCGTGGCTGGAAATGGACGTCGACGAGCAGGGCGGGCTCGTCCCGGGTTACGAGCTCAAGCTCAACTCCTACGACCTCGGCGTCGACATCGAGCTGTACGACGCCACCCAGCGGCTGCGGTTCGAGCACCCCGAGGTCCGGGTGGTGGTGGTGACCAGCGCGAAGGACAAGGTCTTCTGCGCCGGCGCGAACATCCGGATGCTCGCCGCGTCCGAGCACCACTGGAAGGTGAACTTCTGCAAGTTCACCAACGAGACCCGCAACGGCATGGAGGACGCGACCGCGCACTCCGGCCAGACGTACGTCGCCGCGGTGAACGGCACCTGCGCCGGCGGCGGCTACGAGATCGCGCTGGCCTGCGAAAAGATCCTCCTGATCGACGACAACTCCTCGACCGTCGCGCTGCCGGAGGTGCCGCTGCTCGGTGTGCTGCCCGGCACCGGTGGCCTGACCCGCGTCGTCGACAAACGGCGCGTGCGCAAGGACCTTGCCGACGTCTTCGCGACGCGCTCCGACGGCGTCAAGGGCAAGACGGCGGTCGACTGGCGCCTGGTCGACGAACTGGTCCCGCGCCAAGGGTTCCGCGAGGCCGTGGCGGAACGGGCCCGGGAGATCGCGCGCGAGTCCGACCGGACCGGCGAGGGCGGCATCGAACTGACGCCGCTGGAACATCGCTATGTCGACACGGAAGTGATCGAAAGCCAGGTCACCATCACCGTCAAGGGGCCCGAGAACGACCCCGGTGAGCTGCACGAAGAAGGCGCGAACGGCTGGTTCCTCGCCATGACCCGCGAGCTGGACGACGCCATCCTGAGGTTGCGCACCAACGAGGTCGAAGCCGGCACGTGGATCCTGAAGACCCAGGGTGACCCGGAGAAGGTGCTCGCGCACGAGCAAGCCGTCTTCGGCGCGAAGGACTGGCTGGGCAACGAGATCACGCAGTACTTCAAGCGCACGCTCAAGCGCCTCGACGTCACCAGCCGCACCCTGATCGCGCTGATCGAGCCCGGCAGCTGCTTCGCCGGATCGCTGCTGGAACTCGCGCTGGCCGCCGACCGCCAGTACCTCCTCGACGGGCCGCCGATCGACGACGAAGACAGCGAGCTGCGCGCCACGATCAGGCTCAGCGAAGCCAACTTCGGGCTGTTCCCGATGGGCAACGGCCTGACCCGCCTGCAGACGCGCTTCTACGGCGACGATGACCACCTCGCCTGGCTCGCGCGTGAAAAGGACCACGAGCTGAGCGCGGCCGAAGCCGTCGAACTCGGCCTGGTCACCGACGCCCCGGACGACCTCGACTGGGAGGACGAGATCCGGATCGCGCTGGAAGGCCGGGCGTCGCTGTCCCCGGACGCGCTGACCGGCATGGAGGCCAACCACCGGTTCGTCGGTCCCGAGACCATCGAGACCAAGATCTTCGGCCGGCTGGCGGCTTGGCAGAACTGGATTTTCACCCGGCCGAACGCATCCGGGCCCGAAGGCGCGCTGCGCCGATACGGTACGGGGCAGAAGGCCTTCTTCGACAGGAAGCGGGTCTAGCGCAGATGCCCGAGAAGATCGACTACGACGCCAAGATCCCCAACAACGTCAACCTCTCCGAAGACCGGCGGCTGCAGCGCGCGCTGGAGGGCTGGCAGCCGAAGTTCATGCACTGGTGGGGCGAGATGGGCCCGACGCTGGAGACCCAGGGCGTCTACCTGCGCACCGCGGTCAGCGTCGGCCGGGAGGGGTGGGCGCACTTCGACCACGTCAACGTCCCGGACTACCGGTGGGGCATCTTCCTCGCCGAGCGCGACCCGGACCGGCGGATCGCCTTCGGGGAGCACCAGGGCGAGGAGGTCTGGCAGCAGGTGCCCGGCGAGTACCGCGCCGACCTGCAGCGGCTGATCGTCATCCAGGGGGACACCGAGCCGGCGTCGGTCGAGCAGCAGAAGCTCCTCGGGCTCACCGCGCCGAGCCTCTACGACCTGCGGAACCTGTTCCAGGTCAACGTCGAAGAGGGCCGCCACCTGTGGGCGATGGTGTACCTGCTGCACGCCTACTTCGGCCGCGAAGGCCGTGACGAGGCCGAAGGGCTGCTGCTGCGCAACTCCGGTAGCCCCGACGCGCCCCGCATCCTCGGCGCGTTCAACGAGGAGACCGCCGACTGGCTGGCCTTCTACATGTTCACCTACTTCACCGACCGCGACGGGAAGTACCAGCTCGGCACGCTCAAGGAGAGCTCCTTCGACCCGCTCTCGCGCACCTGCGAGTTCATGTTGAAGGAGGAGGCGCACCACATGATGGTCGGCACCACCGGCGTCGACCGCGTGGTGATCCGCAGTGCCGAGCTGATCCGCGAGCACGACACGCTCGACATCGCCCCGCACGGCGGTATCCCGCTCGACATCATCCAGAAGTACATCAACTTCCACTACACCGTCTCGCTCGACCTGTTCGGCAGCGAGACCTCGACGAACGCGGCGAACTACTACACCGCCGGGCTCAAGGGCCGCTGGCAGGAGGCTCGCCGCAAGGACGACCACAAGCTCACCGGTGACGCCCGCACGCTGGAGAAACCGGCCGGTGACGGCACGTGGACGTCGGAGGAGATGCAGGCGATCCTGCTGCTGAACCTCGACCTGCGCAGCGAGTACGTGACCGACTGCCAGACCGGCGTGAAGCGCTGGAACAAGATCCTCGCCGACGCCGGCATCGCCTTCACGTTCCGCCTGCCGCACCCTGGCTTCAACCGCGAAGTCGGCATAAACTCCGGCCACCACGTCACTCCCGACGGCACCATCGTCGACGAGGCGACCTGGCAGGCCGGCAAGAGCAAGTGGCTGCCCACCACCGAGGACCTGACGTTCGTCCGCTCGCTGATGCACCCGGTGTACGAGCGGGGGAAGATCGCGAGCTGGGTGGCCCCGCCGCGGCAGGGCATCAACGGGAAGCCCTTCGACTACGAGTACGTCTACCTCACGTAGGAGGTCTGGTGGCGACAGGGTTCAATGCCGCGGAGTACCTGCTTTCGGGCGGGCACCCGGACGCGACCGCGGTGGTCTCGCCCCGCCGCACGCTCACCTACGCCGAGCTGGCGGCGGAGTCGCGGCGGGTCGCGGGCGGGCTCGTGGAACTCGGCGTGCGGCCCGAAGAGCGCGTCATGTTCTGCATGGTCGACGACGTCGAGCTGCTCACCGGCATCCTCGGCGCGATGCTGGCCGGCGCCGTCGCGGTGCCGGTCTCGACCATGGTCACCGGGCTTGAGCTGGGCAAGGTGCTGGCCGACTCGCGGGCGCGCCTGCTGTGCGTGTCCGGCGAGTTCGCCGAGCAGGCGGTGACCGCGCTGGGGTTCGCCCCCGAGGTCACCGACGTCCTGCTCGACCGGTCGGACGCGGCGGCGTTCGGCGTCCGGACGCACGAGTGGTCGTCGCTGAGCGGAACGTTCCGAAGTGGACAGACGTGGGAGGACTCGCCCGCGTTGTGGCTGTACACGTCGGGGACGACGGGACAGCCGAAGGGCGCGATGCACCGGCACGCGAGCATCCGCGCGGTCTGCGAGACGTACGCGCGCGGCGTGCTGGCGACGACGCCGGTGGACCGGTTCCTTTCGGTGCCGAAGCTCTTCTTCGCCTACGGCCTCGGGAATTCGTGCTTCTTCCCGCTGGGCGCGGGTGGGACGACGTTGCTCGAGCCGTCGCGGCCGACGCCGGCGTTGTTCGCTCGACGCGCGCGCGAGGAACAGCCTTCGTTGTTCTTCGCCGTCCCGACGTTCTACGCGGCGCTGCTCGCGAGCGACGTCCCGGACGACTCGTTCTCTTCGGTGCGGCACGCGGTTTCGGCGGGTGAGCCGCTGCCCGCGTCGTTGTTCGAACGGTTCCGCGCCCGCTTCGGGCTGGAGATCCTCGACGGCATCGGGTCCACCGAGGCACTGCACATCTTCCTGTCGAACCAGCCCGGCGCGGTGCGGCCGGGTACCACCGGTGTCGCGGTGCCCGGGTACTCCGTGCAGATCCGCGACGAGACGGGCGCGGTGATCGACGCCGCCGGCAAGCCGGGCGAGCTGTTCGTGGCCGGGCCGTCGACGGCGACCGGCTACTGGGCGCGCTACGACGCGACGAAGCTCGTCTTCCAGGGCGAGTGGCTGCGGACCGGTGACAGCTACGTCCGCAACGAGGATGGCACGTATTCCTGTCTGGGCCGGTTCGGGGACATGCTGAAGGCCGGCGGGATCTGGGTGTCGCCGTCCGAAGTGGAGGAACGACTGCGGCAGCACCCGGCGGTGGCGGAGGTCGCGGTCGTCGCAGCGCCGGACGGCGACGGCCTCGACAAGCCGGTGGCGTGCGTCGTGGCCGCCCCCGGGTTCGCCGTGGATCCGGACGAGCTGATCGAGTTCTGCCGTGAGGGTCTCGCGGCGTTCAAACGTCCGAGAGGAGTGGTCGAACTGGCGGAACTGCCGAAGACGGCGACGGGCAAGATCCGCCGGAACGTGATCCGCGAGCAGGTCCGGGACGTCCTGCGGGTGGTGCCCAGCACGTGATCGACGGCTACTTCGTGGTCGACGCGCACGTCCACACGCCGCGCCTGCCGACGCTCAAGCCCGCGTGGACGCAGTGGGCGCACGACTTCGCGGGTTCGTACCCGTGGCGTTCGGTGTACTCCTCTTCGGGGGAGGTGATCCCGTCGGCGATGGACGAGCTGATGGAGTCCGAGGGCGTCGACCGGGTGCTGCTGTTCTGCGAATACAGCCCGCGGGCGACGGGAATTCAGCCGATCGAGGACAACCTGCCTCTGGTGTCTCATAACCCTGCTCGTTTTCGGCTGGTGGCGAACGTCAACCCGTACCTGCACCACCCGCCGGCGGCGGAGGTCGCGCGGCAGCTGGACCTGGGCGCGGTGGCGCTGAAGATCCACCCGGTGCACGGCGCGTTTTCCCCGGCGGACAAGGAGCTGTACCCGGTCTACGCGTTGTGCGCCGAACGCGGGGTGCCGGTGATCCTCCACTCGGGAACGTCGAGCTTTCCGGGCTCCCGCACGAGTTTCGGGAACCCCGAGCTGATGTCCGATGTGGTCGAGGACTTCCCTTCGCTGCAGTTCGTCTTCGCCCACGGCGGTCGCGGGTGGTGGTACGACGTGGCGGCTTTCCTGGCTTTGGCGCGGGAGAACGTCTGGCTGGACTTGGCCGGGTTGCCGCCGAAGAAGCTGCCGGAGTACTACCAGCGGTTCGATCTGGCGCGGTTGGCGGGGAAGTTCGTGTTCGGGACGGACTGGCCCGGGGTGCCTTCGGTGGCGAAGAACGTCCGCGCGTTGATCGGGCTGGGCTGGCCCGAGGACGTCTTGACCGGCGTCCTCGGAGGCAACGCGGTGAAGCTGATGCCTTCACTCGCCTGAGGGTCGTGAGTGAGAAACAGGGTTAGAACACTGTTTCTCACTCACGAGCCCGTCAGGCGTTGAACGCGCGCAGGGTCCGCATCGCTTCCGCGAGTGCCGGCGCGTCGTCACCCAGTGGAGTCAGCACGATGCGCCGCAGGATCTCCGCCGCTGCCTCGCGCGCCTTGTTCGCCATGTCCAGCCCGTGGTCGGTGAGGGCCGCGAACGTGACGCGGCGGTCGTCCGGGCTCGGGACGCGGCAGATCAGGTCCGCCGCCACCAGGCGGTCGGCCACCTTCGTGAAGCCGCCGCTGGACAGCGCCGCCTCCGTGGCCAGCTTGGTCATCGGCATCCGGTGGTCGGGCGAGCGGACCAGCCGCAGCAGGATGTCGAACGACGCGGGCGCGAGCCCGAGGCGGTCGGCGATCTCGCCCATCAGCTTGTCCTGCGTGGCCAGGTAGCCCTCGATGACCAGGCCCCACCACGTCACGATCTCGTCGTCGTCGGTCTTCGGCTCCACCGCGCCAGTCTACCGGAAAGTCTGTACGGAATATATCTTGCCCGCGAGAGGTTCTGCGGTTACCTTGAATCCAGGAGGCAACCATGGCGATCAAGACGTCCGGCCTGCACCACGTCACCGCGATCGGCGGCGACCCGCAGCGCAACGCCGACTTCTACCTGCGGACCCTGGGCCTGCGGCTGGTGAAGACCACCGTGAACTTCGACGACCCGGGCACCTACCACCTCTACTACGGCGACAGCGCCGGCAAGCCGGGCTCGCTGATGACCTTCTTCCCGTGGCCCGACGCGCCGAGCGGCCGCCACGGCACCGGCCAGGCGACGACCACGTCGTTCTCGATCCCCGAGGCGTCGATCGGCTGGTGGAAGCAGCACCTCGCCGCCAACCGCATCGAGACCGGCGAAGTCCGCAACGCCGACGACGAGGACACGCTCACCTTCCGCGACCCCGACGGCTTGAAGCTCGCCCTCGTCGCGCACCCGCAGGGCGACCCGCGTGACCCGTGGGACACCGAGCTGGTCCCGGCCGAGCACGCGATCCGCGGCCTGCACTCGGTGACGCTCTCCGTGATCGAGGAAGACGCCACCGCCGGCATGCTCACCGACGGTCTCGGCCTCAGCTTCGCCACCCAGGACAGCAATCGCTTGCGCTTCGCCGCCGGCGAAGGCGGGCCGGGCGCGCTGGTCGACGTCCTCGTGACGCCGGACGCGCCGCGCGGGCTGGTCGCCGCGGGCACCGTGCACCACGTCGCCTGGCGCGCGCCGGACGAGGACACCCAGAAGGCCTGGCGCGAAGAGCTCGTCGACCAGGGCGTGCACGTGACGTCCATCCTGGACCGCCAGTACTTCCGCTCGATCTACTTCCGCGAGCCGGGCGGCACGCTCCTGGAGGTCGCGACCGACGAGCCCGGCTTCGCGATCGACGAGCCGCTGCTGGAGCTGGGCCGCGCGCTCAAGCTGCCGCCGTGGCTGGAGCCGCGCCGCGACGAGATCCAGCACATGCTCCCGAAGCTGAACCTCCCCACCGAGAACAACCCGGAGCTGTCATGACGCTCGACCACGAGTACGTCGAGGGTTCGCCGGCCGCGCCGCTGCTGCTCCTGCTGCACGGCACCGGCGGCAGCCCCGGCGACCTGCTCGGCCTGGCGCGCGAGCTGAGCCCGGACTCCGCCGTGCTGGCCCCGGCCGGCCCGGTCACGGAACACGGCGCCGCGCGCTGGTTCCGGCGGCTCGCGGAGGGCGTGTTCGACCACGAAGACGTCGTCAAGCGCGCGAACCAGCTCGCGGACTTCGTCGTCGAGGCGCGGAAGAAGTACGGGCTGGGCAACCGGCGGCTGGTCGCCGTCGGCTTCTCGAACGGCGCCAACATCGCGGCCGCCGTGGTCCTGCTCCGGCCGGAAGTCGTGCGGGAAGCCGTGCTCTTCGCCTCGATGTCGCCGGTGCCGGAGCCGCCGGAGCTGGACCTCTCCACGACGAGGGTCTTCCTGGCCAACGGCGAACGCGACCCGATGGCGCCCCTGGCGTCCACGGAGGAGCTGATCGGGCTGCTGCGCGAGCGCGGGGCCGACGTCGTCACGCAGCGCCACCCCGGTGGGCACCAGATCACGGTGGACGGCGTCGAGGCGGCCAAGAAGTGGATCATGACCTGACGTTTGTACGGAGCGTATACCGGCTCGCCCTACTATCGGGCGATGACTAACGAGGCACTGCAGCGTGCTACGAAACTGCTGGACGGCGTCATCCTGGCCGACGGGCACAACGACCTGCCGTGGGAGCTGCGGGAGCACGGCGGCCCGAACCCGGTCGAGGCGGCCGCGTCGCTCGACCTGACCGTCCGGCAGCCGGCCCTGCACACCGACTTCCCGAAGCTCGCCGACGGGAAGCTCGGGATGCAGTTCTGGTCGGTGTACGTGCCCTGTGAGTTCGAAGGCCACAGCGCCGTGACGGCCGTGCTCGAGCAGATCGAGGTCGTCCACCAGCTGGCCGAGCGCTACCCCGACCGGCTCCGGCTGGTCGACACCGCCGACGAGGCCGAGGCCGCGTTCGCCGACGGCCGGATCGCGTCGCTGCTCGGCGCCGAAGGCGGGCACAGCATCGCCGAGTCGCTCGGCGTGCTGCGGATCCTGCGGCGCCTCGGCGTCCGGTACATGACGCTGACGCACAACTTCAACACCACCTGGGCCGACTCCGGCACCGACGAGCCGGCCCACGGCGGGCTCACCGAGTTCGGCCGCGACGTCGTGCGCGAGATGAACAAGATCGGGATGATGGTCGACCTGTCGCACGTCGCGCCGTCGACGATGCGCGCGGCGATCGAGGTCAGCTCGGCGCCGGTGATCTTCAGCCATTCCTCGTGCCTCGCGGTCAACGACCACCCGCGCAACATCCCGGACGACGTCCTCGCGCTGCTGCCCGGCAACGGCGGGGTCGCCATGACGACCTTCGTGCCGGCGTTCGTCTCGCCGAAGGTCACCGCGTGGGACCAGGAGCTGAAGGCCGCGATGGAGGCCGCCGGCCAGGAGTTCCGGAACCTGGCCCAGCGCGGGGAGTTCGTGAAGGCGTGGGACGGCCCGGTCAAGCCGAAGGCGACCGTCGACGACGTCGTCGCGCACGTCGAGCACGCCCGCGAGGTCGCCGGGATCGACCACATCGGTCTCGGCGGCGACTACGACGGCGTCGGCTCGCTGCCGGAGGGGCTGGAGGACACGTCCAAGTACCCGGTGTTGTTCGCGGCGCTGCTCGAGCGCGGGTGGAGTGACGAAGACTGCGTGAAGCTGGCCGGGAAGAACACGCTCCGCGTGCTGCGGGAGGTCGACGGCTTCGCCCGTTAGGGGGTTTGGCACGGCGCTCCCCGCGTCCCGGACGGACACTGGTCACATGACGCACGCGCGCGGGGGCGCGGCCGACCGCCCCACCGGCCCCACCAGCCACGACCTGCCCGGAAGCGGCGGCCCAGGCCGCCCCGACCTGCCCGGGAACGAGGTGCCCGCGGGCGCCCTCGAACCCGCCGAGTTGCGCGCCGGCGACGTCCGGCCGGGCGCCGAGGAGGTCACGCCGGTGCAGCCGGCGCCGGCCAGGACCGGCGCGACCACCAAGAAGCGGACCCGGCCGACCCGGATCAGCGGGACCTGGATCGCGGTGATCGCCGGCCTGATCGTGCTGGTGGTGCTGCTGGTCTTCATCCTGCAGAACCTCGACCCGGCGACCGTGCACTTCTTCGGCGCCGAAGGCAGCTTGCCGCTCGCCATCGCGATGCTGTTCTCGGCCATCGGCGGCGCGGTGCTGGTCGCGCTGATCGGCGGCGCCCGGATCCTGCAGCTGCGGAAGCAGGCGCGCCGCCGCTAACGCGGAGCTTTCACGTGAAAGCTCCGCCCCCAGGTGGGAGCTTTCACGTGAAAGCTGCGCTCAGACGATGATCGACGTCATCGTCAGCACCTGCGCGCAAACGTTTTCGTCGCCGGTTGTGCGGACGCGGCCGACATCGGCGGCGTTGCGGGTGCAGAGCCGCCAGAACGTGTCCAGGTCCGTCGTCACGGTGGCCAGTGGCGTGCGGGACGGCGGCGCGCCGCGGTCCAGGACCCAGCCGTCGCGCTCGCGGCGCGCGCACCACTTGCCGGCGCCGGTCACGGTGTAACCGACCTGCTTGCCGACGCGCGCGTCGACGTCACGCAGGGTGTGCGGCAGCGCGCGGACGAGCGTGTCGGCGATCGGCTCGGCGTACTCGGCCTCCAGCGGCGTGTGCTCCAGCGCCTCGCGGATCTGCACGTGGTGGACCCAGAACTCCGAATAGTCGCGGGCCGCGTCCAGCCACCGGGGCGCCGGTTCGTCGCCGGCCCAGCTCACCGGCTCGCCGAGGACGTCCAGGTCCAGCTTCGCCCAGTACTCGGTCGTCTGGCCCATGAACTCGTACATCATCGTGAGCAGGACGTCCGTCGACAGCCGGCGGCACGCGACGACCCACTCCTCGTTGATCCGGTCGATGAACCGCGGGAACGCCTCACCCGGACGGGGGGCTTCGGAGGAGTGCCCGTCGCGACCGCGGGACAGCCGGCCGACCTTGTCCCCCAGCAGGTGGGCGGCGACGTCCTTGACCGTCCAGCCGGCGCACATCGTCGGCCGCGTCCAGTCTTCGTCGGTCAGCGCGCCGAGCAGCGTCATCAGCGACTGTTCCTCTTTCGAGAAGTACGGGAGGACGTCGATCGGCGGGCCCCAGCGGGTCGGACTCATGGGCCCATCCAACACGGAAGTCACCCCACCATTCGGCCTACCCGCAGGTAGCATCAGCCCGTACGCAGAGGGGAGTCCGCCGGTGAACGCAGAGCGACCGAACGGCCGGGGCACCGGCGACGAGGTGGCCGACCTGGCCCGGCGCGCCGGGCAGCTGGCGGGCTGGGCCGCGCGCACCGGGTTCGCGCTCGGCCGCAAGCTCCCCGGCGTCGGGACCGCCGAACGCGGGGTGCGGCAAGTCGAGCGCCAGTTGCTGGCCGAGCTGCGCCGCCGCCTCGACGAGGTCGACGACCCGTACCACGCGGCGCTGACGGCGGCGTCGGCGATGAACCGCCCGGCGGTGCCCGGAAAGGTCGAAGCGACCGTGACGCTCGTCCCCGCGCGTGACAACCACACCGAGCCGCTGCGCGCCGCGATGGCCGAACTGCTCAACCACTCCATCGGCTTCGGGCGCGAGCGGGCCCGCGAGTACTTCTACGCGATCATCCTGCGCCAGCTGACGCCGGACGAGGCGCGCATCCTGTCCGCGCTGTCGGACGGCTCGCCGTTCCCCGTGATCGACGTCGTCGAGCGCACCGGCCTCGGCAGCGGCGGGCGCGTCGCGCTGCGCAACGCCTCCACGGTCGGCAAGGCGGCCGGGGTGTCGCTGCCCGACCAGGTGCCCGGGTACGTCACGCGGCTGATCGGGCTGGGCCTGGTCGACCTCGACGAAGAGGTGCCGTCGCTGGAGACGCAGTACGAGATCCTGCTGACCGACGAGACCGTGCGTGACGCGGAGAAGCACGTCAAACGCGCGAAGTACGTCCGGCGGACGATCCACGTCTCGCGCCTCGGCGCGCAGTTCTGGCAGGCCTGCGACCCCGCTTTTCAACCACGCGGCTTCGGTTAGCGCATGGGGTCGTTCCTCGCCGGCATCGTCGCCGACTTCGCGCGGCACTGGCCCCTCTACGTCTCGATCCCGGTCGTCGCCGCGCTGATCGGTTACGGCACCAAGCTCGTCGCGATCCGGATGATGTTCCAGCCGGTGGAGTTCATCGGCGTCAAGCCGTTCCTCGGCTGGCAGGGCATCGTGCCCAAGCGCGCCGCGCGGATGGCGAGCATCGCCTGCGACACGATGACCGAGCAGCTGATCGAGCCGGCCGAGGTCGTCGCGCGGCTGGATGCCGGCCGGATCGCCCAGGAGATCGAGAAACCGCTGCTCGCCGGTGTCGAGGACATCGTCCGCGAGGTGGCCGGGCACTACCAGCCGGGGCTGTGGGAGTCGCTGCCGGTGCGGGTGCGGCGGCTGGTGATCGAGCGCGTGCAGCACGAGTCGCCGCGGATGGTCGCGGCCGTGCTCGACCTCATCAAGTCCGATGTGGACAGTGTGTTCGACCTCAAGGGCATGGTGGTCACCAGCCTGGTCAAGGACAAGCGGCTGCTGAACCGCATCTTCCAGGAGGCGGGCGCGAAGGAGTTCAAGTTCATCGCCCGCTCGGGCCTGGTCTTCGGCGGCGCGATCGGCGTGATCCAGATGGTGGCCTGGGTCCTGTTCAAATTCCCGCTGATCATGCCGCTGTTCGGCCTGTTCACCGGCTGGTTCACCGACTGGCTGGCGCTGCGGATGATCTTCTACCCGATCGAGCCGCGCAAGTACTTCGGCGTCACGTGGCAGGGCCTGTTCCTCAAGCGTCGCGCGGAGGTCGCGGAGGCGTACGGCTCGCTGATCGCCCAGGAGATCATCACCCCGCACAACGTCATCGAGGCGATCCTGCACGGCCCGTTGTCCGACCGGGTGCTGGCGCTGATCCAGCGCCAGCTCGACCAGGAGCTCGGCAGCGTCGCGAGGCCGCTGCTGGTGTTCGCGGTCGGCAGCCGGAAGTACCAGGACGTGAAGCTGGCGATCGCCGAGCAGATCATGAACCGGCTGCCGGAGACCATGCGGTACATCGAGGACTACGCGACCGACGCGATGGACATCCGCAACGTGCTGGTGTCGAAGATGAAGGAGCTCTCGCCGCACGAGTTCGAGCGGCTGCTGCGTCCGGCGTTCGAACAGGACGAGTGGATCCTGATCGCGACCGGAGCGGTGCTGGGCTTCGCGGTCGGTGAGGGTCAGGTGCTGCTGCTGGAGCACCTGGCCGCCTGAGCCCGGCCGGGCGAGCGGCAACGTCGCGCCATGCCGGGGCGAAGTCACTGTCGAGGGACACTGCGACGATCAAGCTGGCGCCGCTTCCGGAGCCGCCGCCGCAGCCCGTGACGGCACGGATCCGGCCCGTCGCCTTGCGATCACGGCCGCGAAGGGTCATCGTGCGGGTAGGACGTGAGTCACGGGCGAGCGACCCGGGCGCTCCTGTGCCCAGGATCCGTCCACGTCAAACATCCGTGTGGGACTGCTCACCGGGTGGTCCGCGTCCCCGCAGGTCATCACGGGGTTCGTGAGCCACGTCGCTGGCCAGCGGAAAATTCTCTGTTACGTTTCCTGAGTATGTCCGTAACGCACTTGATCGAATCCCCGACCAAGGCCGACGGCGCGCAGCTGTGGCGAATCGCGCGCGATTCCGCCAAGCTCGATCTCAACTCGCCGTACGCATACATGCTGTGGTGCCGCGATTTCGCCGAGACTTCGGTGGTCGCGCGTGAAGACGGCAAGGCGGTCGGATTCGTGACCGGCTACCGCCGGGCGGAAGAACCCGAGGTCGGGTTCGTCTGGCAGGTCGCGGTCGACGCGTCGCAGCGGGGAAAGGGCCTGGCCGGCAAGTTGCTGGACGCCCTCTACGCGCGGCTCGTCGCCGACGGGGTGCGTTACCTCGAGACCACGATCACCCCGGACAACGAAGCGTCCATCCGGCTGTTCACCTCCTTCGCGAAGCGCTGGGAGGCGTCGGTGGAAACCACGGTGCTGTTCGCCGGCGCGGATTTCCCCGGCGACGGTGAACACCTACCGGAAGAGCTTTACCGCATCGGTCCGCTCAGGGCACGCAAAGATCCGGGCGAGTAGGAGAAAGAAACGTCATGAGCATCTTCGAAGAGCTCGAATCCGAGGTCCGCAGCTACAGCCGCGGGTGGCCGGTCGTGTTCGACCGCGCCCAGGGCAGTCATCTCCACGACGAGAGCGGAAAAGCCTATCTGGACTTCTTCGCCGGGGCCGGCGCGCTGAACTACGGGCACAACAACCCGCGGCTGAAGCAGGCCCTGATCGACTACATCCAGCGGGACGGCGTCACGCACGCGCTGGACATGTACACCGTGGCCAAGCGCGACTTCCTGCAGACCTTCCGCGACAAGATCCTCGACCCGCGCAACCTGAACTACAAGGTCGTGTTCCCGGGTCCGGGTGGCGCGAACGCCGTCGAAGCCGCGCTGAAGCTCGCGCGCAAGGTGACCGGCAAGGAATCGGTCATCAACTTCACCAACGCGTTCCACGGCATGACGCTGGGCGCGCTGTCGGTCACCGGCAACTCGATGAAGCGCGGCGCCGCGGGCATCCCGCTGGTGCACGCCACGCCGATGCCGTACGACAAGTACTTCGACGGCGCGATGCCGGACTTCCTGTACTTCGAGAAGCTCCTGGAAGACTCCGGCAGCGGGCTCAACGAGCCGGCCGCGGTGATCGTCGAGGGCGTGCAGGGCGAGGGCGGCATCAACGCCGCGCGCCTGGAGTGGCTGAAGGGTCTCGACGACCTCTGCAAGCGCCACAACATCCTGCTGATCCTCGACGACGTCCAGATGGGCTGCGGCCGCACCGGCCCGTTCTTCAGCTTCGAGGACGCCGGGATCACGCCGGACATCGTCTGCCTCTCGAAGTCCATCAGCGGCTACGGCCTGCCGATGGCGCTGACGCTGATCAAGCCGGAGCTCGACGTCTGGGAGCCGGGCGAGCACAACGGCACCTTCCGCGGCATCAGCCCCGCGTTCGTCACCGCGACCGAGGCGATCAACGTCTACTGGAGCGACGACGAGCTCGAAAAGTCGACCAAGGCGAAGGGCGAGCGCATCGCCGCCGCGTTCTCGGGCATCGTCGAGGCTTACCCGGACGCGAACCTGGTCGCCAAGGGCCGCGGCCTCGCGCGCGGCCTGGAGTTCGAAAACGGCGACCTGGCCGGCCGGGTCTGCGCCGAAGCGTTCGCGCGCGGCCTGCTGATGGAAACCTCCGGTCCCGACGGCGAAGTCATGAAGCTCCTGCCGCCGCTCACCCTGACCGACGACGAGCTGACCCAGGGCTTGTCGATCATCGACGAGTCCATCAAGGCCGTCCTGAAGAAGTAAGGAGTACGACGTGCTCGTCCGCACCCTCGACGAAGTCACCGACACCGACGCAGACATCAAGACCCCGAACTGGCGCAGCAAGCGGATCATCCTGGCCAAGGAGGGCGTCGGCTTCTCGGTGCACGAGACCACGCTCTACGCGGGGACGGTCAACGACTTCTGGTACGCCAACCACATCGAGGCCGTGTTCATCACCTCCGGTGAGGGCGAGGTCGAGGACCTCGCCACCGGCAAGGTGCACGAGCTCAAGCCCGGCACGCTCTACCTGCTCAACGACCACGACAAGCACCAGGTCCGGCCGAAGACCGAGATCAAGTGCGTGTGCGTGTTCAACCCGCCGGTGACCGGCCGCGAGGTCCACGACGAGAACGGCGTGTACCCGCTGATCACCGAGGAATCGTAAAAGCCGGAGAGGAAACAGGAGGCGAAGCCGTGACGCTGACGGACACCCGGGTCGACGACAGTTACCCGACCCGGATCACCGGTGAGCCGGCCCACCTGCCGCGCGTGCACCCCACGGTGTGGGGCACCGAAGCCGACGGCCCGATCGACGCCGCCACGCTGGCGAACCACGAGACCAAGGGCTACACCGTGGTCGAGGACACGCTCTCGGTCGGGGAGGTGCAGACGTACTGGCAGGAGCTGGTGCGGCTGTCCTCCGACAAGGAGCTCGCCCGGGACGAACGCGTGATCTCCGAGGCGAAGACCGGTGAAGTCCGATCGATCTTCGACGTCCACGAGCTCTCGGACCTGATCGCCGAGCTGGTGCGCGACCCGCGCGTGCTGGACCGGGCCCGGCAGCTGCTCGGCTCCGAGGTGTACGTCCACCAGAGCCGCGTCAACTACATGCCGGGGTTCAAGGGCACCGGGTTCTACTGGCACTCGGACTTCGAAACCTGGCACGCGGAGGACGGCATGCCGACGCCTCGCGCGGTCAGCTGCTCCATCGCGCTGACGGACAACTACCCGTTCAACGGCGGCCTGATGCTCATGCCGGGCTCGCACCGGACGTTCGTCCAGTGCGCCGGGGAGACGCCGGACGACAACTACAAGGCGTCGCTCAAGGACCAGCGGGTGGGCGTGCCGGGCGAGGACGACATCACGAAGATGGCGGCCGAGCACGGCATCGACCAGTTCACCGGCCAGGCCGGTTCGGCGCTGTGGTTCGACTCCAACATCATGCACGGCTCCGGGAACAACATCACCCCGTACCCGCGCTCGAACATCTTCCTGGTGTTCAACAGCGTGGAGAACGCGTTGCGGGAGCCGTTCGCGGCGAGCGTGCCGCGGCCCGCGTTCATCGCCGGCCGCGACTCGACCCCGATCTCGCGCTAGCCCCAGTCGTGCCGGGGCTTCGCCCCGGGCCGGGGGCTCCGGAAAGCGGCTGTACGGAGCCCGCCGGTGACCGACCCGGTGCGCTTTGTTACCGTGTCGCCACCGCGTGGGCGTGTGGCTCGCGCGACAGCCGTCTTCGCGGACGATCGGCGGGTGCTTCGCTCGGGGTGAGCTCACCCGCCCGGTCGCCTTCGAAGACGAACGGGTGGACCGCGCCCCCTGGCGGCCCAGCCGGGAGTTCCACGACGACCCCGTACCAGCGGATCGGGACCGCTGGTATGGGGTCGTCTCACGTCCGGGGTGACGCTTCTCCCGTGGATGTCGCACCTCGTCCCGCTCTTCGCTGCGGAATCCGCAGAAGCCCCAAAACTCCTGGTACCGGCCCTGCTCGACAACCCGTCACCACGGTAGGTTGATTTTCGCGGCGAGGGAGACCCCGGGGAGGTGGGCGCCAGCATGGCCGAATGCCGGTTCCAGCTGCTCGGGCCCGTCCAGCTGTTCGACGGCGACGTCGCCGTCCCGATCGGCGGCCCGGGCGTCCGCGGCCTGCTCGCCCTGCTCGCGCTCAAGCCCGGCAAGGTCGTCGGGCTCGACGAGATCATCGACGCCCTCTGGGGCCACGATCCGCCCGCCACCGCCCGCACCATCGTCCACGGCAACGTTTCCCACCTGCGCCGGATCCTGCGCGACATCGACGGCCCGAGCATCTTGACCACCCCGCCGGGTTACCGCCTGGCCGTCGAGCCCGACCGGGTCGACGTCCACCGGGCGCGCGCCCTGCTCGACCGAGCCTCCGTGGCCACCCCGGCGACCGCTGCCGCGCTGCTCGCCGAGGCGCTCGCGCTCTGGCAGGGCCCGGCGTTGGGCGGCGTGCCCGACTCGCTGCGGGCGCCCGAGCTGGAGGACCTCCGCCTCGCCGTGCACGGCGCCCGCGTCGACGCCGACCTCGGCATCGGCCGGCACGCCGAGCTGATCGTCGAGCTCAGCCCGATCGTCCGCGCCGACCCGCTCGCCGAGCGGACCGCCGGCCAGCTCATGCGGGCGCTTTACCACGCCGGGCGCCGCGGGGACGCGCTCGAGCTGTACCGCACGGTCTCGCGCGCCACCCTCCGCACCTTGGGCGTCGAACCCGGCGCCGAGCTGCGCTGGCTGCACGAGCGCGTCCTCAACGACGACCTCCCGAAGCTTTCACGTGAAAGCTCCCACCTGGGGGCGGAGCTTTCACGTGAAAGCTCCGCTCTCGGCGAGCGGGGGCAGCCGGTGTCGCAGCTGCCTGCCGCGGTGCCCAGTTTGGCGGGGCGTGGCGACGAACTGGCGTGGCTCGACGGCCTGGTCACGCGCGCCGAAGCCGGCGAGACGACGATCGCGATCGTCACCGGGACCGCCGGCGTCGGCAAGAGCACCCTGGTCGTGTGGTGGGCGCACCGGGTGGCGCCGCGGTTCCCGGACGGCGTCCTGTTCGCGTCGCTGCGCGGCTTCGACCCGCACCACCCGCCGCTGGAGCCCGCCGAGCTGCTCACGCAGTTCCTGCTCGGCCTCGGCGTCGAAACCGCGAAGGTCCCGGAGCGGCTGCACGAGCGCGTCGCGCTCTACCGGTCGCTGATCGCCGGGCGGCGGATGCTCGTGCTGCTCGACGACGCCCGCACGGCCGAGCAGGTGCGCCCGCTGCTGCCGCCGAGCGCGCGGACGATGACGGTGGTGACGAGCCGGTCGCGCCTGGACGGGCTGGCCGTGTCGAACGCGGCCAAGCAGCGCGTCCTCGGCACGCTCGCGCCGGACGACGCCGTGCGGCTCATCGAGGAGCTCGCCGGCCCGGCCGGGTCCAACCACGCGCTCGCGCGGCTCTGCGGCTACCTCCCGCTCGCGCTGCGGATCGCCGGGGCACGGCTCTCCGCGAGTCCACAATGGACCGCGGAGGAGCTGGTCGACGAGCTGGGCAACGAGCGGACCCGGCTGGCCGGGCTGCAGGTCGACGGCGCCGACGACGGCGTGCGCGCCGCCTTCGACGTCTCCTTCCGCGGCCTGCCCGGCGAGATCGCCGAGACGTTCCTGCAGCTCGGCGCGGTGCCCGGGGTGATGGTCGGGCCGCACCTGATGGCCGCGGTGGCGCAGATCCCGGTCGTCGAAGCCCGGCGGCGGCTGCGCGCGCTGGCCGCGCACAACCTGATCGCCGAGACCGCCCGGGACGTCTTCGCCCCGCACGACCTCGTCTGGCTCTACCTGCGCGAGCTCGCGGAACAGGAGCTGGGCGAGAAGGAACGCGACGAGGCGATCGGCTGGACGGTCCGCTACTACCAGGCGGTGGCCGACCGGGCGCGGCGCCGGCTGGGCCCCGTCTCCGACCCGCTCGACTACACCGGTGTGCTCGACGACGAGGCGATGCCGCCGCTGGCCGGCTTCGCCGAGGCGCAGGAGTGGTTCGCGGCCGAGTGGCCGAACCTGCTCGCGGCGCTGGACGCCGCGTACGCCGCGGGCCGCCACGACGACGTCTGGCGGCTGGCGCGGATCGGGCACGGCTACCGCGTCGTGTGCCCGCTGCTGGACGAGTGGACGCGGATGGCCGACCTCGGCGTCGCGGCCGCCGAAGCCGCGGGCGATGTCGCCGGGCAGTGCTGGCTGCGGCTCGCGCGGTGCGAGATCGCACTGACGTTCGAGCTGCCGGGCGCCGGCCTGGCCGACGCCGAGCGGGCGCTGGAACTGTCCGCCGGGCACCCCGATTCGCGGCTGCTCACGTCGGTCGACCTGCAGCTGGGCCGCGCGCTGAGCCGGCGCGGCGAGCACGAGAAGGCCATCGGCCGCCTGACGCGGGCGATCGCGGGGGCCTCGGACGTCACGCTGCGCGGCCAGGCGCTGAGCAGCTGCGCGCAGGCGGAGAAGCGGGCCGGCCGCCTGTCCGACGCGATCGCCCACCAGCGCGCCGGGCTGGAGATCGACCGCTCCCTCGGCGACGACGACCGCGTGGTCGTCTCGTTGGACAAGCTGGCCGAGCTGAGTCTCCGTGCGGGCGACCTCGATGGGGCGGAGCGCCACGTCTGGGAGGCGATCGACCTGGCGATCAGTCGTGAGTTCACGGTCCGCGAGGGCGCGCTGCGGCTGACGCTGGGGCGGGTGCTGCGGGCGCGGGGCGATCTCGACGGTGCGCGGGAGCAGCTGGCTTTGTCGGTGCGCATTTACGAGCGGGTGCACCCGAAGCTCGTCGGTGAGGTCCGGGCCGAGCTCGCCGAACTGCAGTGACGATTTTGCGTGACAACTTTCCGGCGGCGAGTCGCATTCGTGGAGAGAACTACGGTTGCGAATGGATCACTGCCCCGGCTCCGGCGTAAATCCTTAGTGGATTCTTAGTGCTCCCGGGCGGCGTCCGCGTAGGTTCGGCAGTGCCGGCTGAGCCCTCGGGGAGGGGCAGGCTGAGACGCCGGCGCCGGGCCCCGTGCGGGAAAACCCCGCCGGGGCCGGGAGCCGCCAGGAGCGGCTCGTGGCGGCCCGGCCGGCCGACGTGGGGGTAGGCCGGCCGGTCGCCAGGCTCCGGCCACCGCGGCTCAGCTCACGTTGGCCGTGCAGAGCGCGATCGTCGTACCGCTGTTTTCCGCGACCTTCTTGCCGTCGACCAGAATGGCGCAGCTGATTTCGTTGTTGAGCTGGGAATTGCGGGTGTCCGCGGTCAGCGTCAGCAGGTACGAACCATTGTTGTAGGACGCCGCGCCTTCCCACGCGTCGGTGCTCGCGGGCGCGTTTTCCGTCCGCTGGTCCGACAGGCTGCCGTACCGCACGGTCGCGCCGCCGGCGGAGGTCACCTGGAACGTCACGGCGTGCTTGTCCCCCGCCGTCGCGGGCAGGTGCAGCCCGGATTCGCCGCCGCCGAGGAAGGTCGAGTACAGCAGCATCCCGGCCGTCGAGAGGAGCGCGGCGACCGAGACCACGGTGGCGGTGATCGCCAGCCCGCGATCGCCCGCCGTGCCCTTCTTGACCTGGACCAGCCCGACCACCGCCAGGACCAGCCCGATCCCGGCGAGCGGCCACGCGACGAACCCGATGTCCGGGACGAACGCGACAACCAGGGCGGCCACGCCGAGCACCAGGCCGACGATCGCGAGGATGTTGCGGCCGGGCTTCGCGTTGGCCTGACGACGCTCCGAGGCCGTCACCGGTGGCGCGGGCCGTCCGTGGCGGGCGGCGGTCGGCGGCGGGTACTGCGGGTCGGTCATCATGCGGACCCCTTCGGGTGGGAGTGCGACGACGTTAACCCATAAGAGTGCCCACGAACGAAATTGTTACATTCTGGAAAAAGTCATTGTCCCACCATTTTGCGTCAGGTATCGGTATTTCCTGACAACGCGCGCAGGGTGTGGCCCGGTGATCAATGCGAAGAATATCGGAGTTCCCACTGTTCGACGGCGGGTTTCTCGACCTCGCAGCGGGTATCGTAAATACCGTACGAGTGTCCGGGCACCGCCGTGAGGCCTACGACGACCGTTGGTATCGCTGTTCAAGACGAAAGTCGCGTATCGGACTTCTCAGTCGAAAAGGCTCACTTCGGGGGAGATTTCGAGGAGCTCGAAAACCGGACGCCCGCGGCGCCCGTCGATCGTCGTCGTCCGCACGACGCGCAACCGGGCGGTCACCGGGCGGTCGAGGTTCTCCTTGATCTCGTCGAGCAGGTCCGGCGCCACCGCGCCCTGGATGGTCCCGCCCGACTCGCGGTCGAGGTAGAAGATCCGGCGCCGGGTGCGGACGCCGTCGAGCCGCCCACGCACCGTTTCGTAGCCGACGGCTTCGCGCGACTCCCGGAGGCTGCCCTGGAGGATCCGCGCCTGCTCGGTCGTCATGCTGCGCGTCACCTGCTCGCCCGCGGTCGGCGTCAGCGCCATGCCGATGCCGGCGTTCTTCGCGACGGCGTTGACGATGTCGCTCACGGCGTTGCGGACGGTGTCGCGCTGCAGCAGCACGGCGTCGAGCGCGCCGTCGTCCGAGCCGTTGGCCGGCAGGAAGTCGCAGAGCTCCTTGACGGCGCGCTCGGACAGCGTCTCGATGCCGTCGACGATCAGCGCGTCGTCGGAGACGTCGAGCTCGGGGAAGCCGAAGAAGATCGCGTTGCCCGCCTGGCCGCGCTGGATCAGCGGCGCCTTGTCCCGGTCGGCCTGCTGGACCTGGGTGACCTCGCCCGACGGGTTCCGGATGATGTGCCCGATCTTGGCCGTCGCGTCCTGCAGCGCGCGGCTGATGTCGGAGAAGGTGTAGGCGTCGATGCTCTGCTCGCCGATCACCGAGACGTGCAGCAGCGGCGACCGCGACGTCCGCTCGAACTTGGCGTTCGCCGCCATCGCCGAGGCGCGCGCGAGGTCGTCGAGCCACGTGCCGCCGGGGATTTCGTCGGCGATGCGCCGGAACTCGTTCCTCACCAGACCATCTCCGGGTAGCCCCTGCCGCCTTCGGCCCAGACCTCGGCCCAGACGTCTTCGTCGCCGGGACGGCACAGGAAGCCGTCCAGCATGCCCCCGACCGGCTGCACCTGATCGAGGTACATCGCGGGTTGCCCGACGATCACGCCGCGCAGCGTGAGCAGGCCGTACAGCGCCGAGCGGCCGGCGTCGTCGAGCCGTTTCAGCGCGCCCCACTCGTCCGGGATGAGGACGACGTCGAGGCCTTGCGGCGGGTGCGCGGTGCGCGTGATGAGCTCGCCGCCGATCCACGCGCGCCCGGACGGCATGATCCGGCGGGCCACGCCGAGGTAGCTGTTGAGCGCGCTGAAGAGGATCTCGCGGTCGTTCTGGTGCGGGGCGTCGAAGACCAGGCGTTCGTAGACGTCGGCGAGGTCGCACGCGTGGCGGCCCGGCGGGAGAACCAGCTGGGGCGTCCAATGGGGGAGCGCCACGCCACCCCTCCTCAGCCTCGCTCACAGTGCGTAGCCGAACTTACCAGGATGGGGGTCAGCCACCGCGCCCAGGCTGGTGCGGCCACTGCGGGGTGGCCTCGTCGGCCTCCGGCCAAGCGGGTTCCTCCTCGGTCGGCCAGTCCTCGGCTTGCGCCCCGCGCTGCGGCGGCAGCGGGAGATGGCCTTCCCGGTGCCCCACGGGCTCGGGTTCTTCGTCGTCGTGGACCTGTTCGGGCCGCTCGGTCCCGGGCTGCATCCAGGCCGCGGGGATGAACTGCGTCTGCTCGGCCGCCGACGGCTCGGGCTCGTCGTAGGCGTCCACGAACTCGGGTTCGGGCTCGGGTGCGGGCTGGGGGCGCTGGGTGGTGCGCAGGACGAGCCACGAGGTGAGCGCGCCGAGGGCGAAGGCGATGATCAGCCACAGCCAGATCTGCCCGAACAGCCACACCATCTGCTCACTCACCCCTTCAAACGACCGTGATTTCGACGCGGCGGTCTTCTTCGCCGCCGTTGACGGGCCGGGTGTCGCCCAGTCCGCGGTAGGTCACGCGCTTGGTCGTCAGCCCGTTGGTGGTGAGGATCCGCGCGACGGCCCTGGCGCGGTCCCGGGAGAGCTTCAGGGCGGCGCCCTCGCCGCCGGGGCCCCGGCCGACGTGGCCGGTGACGCGGTAGCGGAAGGTGGCCGGCGACTTGGCGAGGGCGACCGCGACGGCGCGGGCGGCCTGCTCGCCTTCGGGGGTGAGCCGCGCGGTGTCCGGCACGAAGGCGATCGGCGCCTCGGCGAGCATCCGGTCGATCTCGGCCTGCACGCCGGCCTTGTCGGTGGGCGGCGGCGGAGCGGTGGCACTGGTGGTCGGCGGCGGGCTGCTGGTCGGCGGAGGCGCGCTGGTGCTGGGCGCGCTGGTGGTCGGCGCGTTGCTGCTCGGGGCCACGGGGGTGACGTCGCCCTGCAGCTGGGCGGCCCGGACGCCATCGACGTTCTGGACGACCTCGAGGGCTCTGAGCGCCTGGTCGGGGGCGAAGCCGCTGAGGGTGGCGTCCCGGCCGTCGAAGGTGACGTTGCCTCTGGCGAGCCCGGCTTCGGCGAGGGCGGCCTGGGTGTCGGAGGTCAGAGCACGCTGGATGTCCCCGCCCTGAGCCCAGGTGACGACCCCCGCCAGCAGCGCGGTGACCACCACCGCGATCGGGACCACGAGGATCCAGCGACGACCACCGGACATAAGGGGACTGTAAGCCGGGTGACGCGGGTTGGCGAGCCGGGGAAGAGTGGTCCTCCACAAGTTGTCCCCAGGCAAGTCGACATGTGGACAACTGGCTGCTCGGTGATCACTCGGGCACGTTGTGTCGGGGATGGCCGATAGAATGGACTCGGGGCAGCCCCCCTGGGAGCGGCGGGGGTTGTCCGGGGCGGCCGCGGCTCAGCCTGAACCCCCGGCTGCGGACGTCATGAACGACCCGTTCAGGCCATCGGACGTCATGAACGACCCGTTCAGGCCATCGGACGTCATGAACGAGTCGTTCATGACATCCGCCGCCGGACCCCGAAAGCCGTGAACGCCACCTTCAGGAACTCCCCAAGGTGGCCTTCGCCGCCCTCGGGCACCGGATCAAGCCGTCAAGCCGTCAAGCCGTCAAGCCGTCAAGCCGACCTCAGCTGGCCTGCTGCCGAGCCTGGGGGTTGTCCGGCACCTCGAGCACGTCCAAAGGCACATAAGGTGCCAGCTGAGGCCGCTTGGGCGACAACCCGTCCCCCATCGACTGGCCCCGCAGCTGCCGCCGGATCCACGGCAGCAGGTGCACCTTCGTCCACGTCAAGTCCGATCGCCGCGAGTCGATCCACCGGCTCGGGACCGCCTCCGAAGGCCACGGCTCACGCCAGTCGGTCTCCATCGGCACCCCCAGGACCTCCGCCGACTTCAACGCGATCCGGCGGTGGGCCTCCGGTGAGAAGTGCAGCCGGTCGTCGCTCCACGCGCGGCGGTCGTGCAGCGGTGCCATCGTCCACAGGTCGACCATGCGGGCGCCGTGGCGCTCCGCGATCGCCCACAGGTGCGCGTTGTAGATCCCCACCTTACCGCGCAAAACCGACATCACGGACAACACCTTCGTGTCCGGGCCGTTGAAGATGAGCACCGGGATGCCCGCCGCGCGCAGCTTGGCGACGCCCTCCTCCAAGCGGGCCGCCACCGCGTCGACGTCCGCCCCCGGGACGATGATGTCGTTGCCGCCCGCGCACAACGTGACCAGGCCGGGCTTGAGCTCCAGGGCGATCGGGAGCTGCTCGTCCATGATCTCGTCGAGCATCTTGCCCCGCAGGGACAGATTGGCGTACTGGAAGCCGGGCCGCCCGGCCGCCAGGATCTCCGCCAGCCGATCGGCCCAGCCGCGGAACGAGCCGTCCGGCAGCCTGTCGTTGAGTCCCTCGGTGAAGCTGTCCCCGATCGCCACATAGCTGTCGAATCCGTACACGCTGGGTCCCCTTCCCGTCCTGCGACCGACTCCCCGACATGTAGTTGTACACCCCAACTATCCATCGGGGCCCCGCCCCCGCTGCCACCTCGGGCGTTCAGCCTGCGGTAACAGTGTCTTATCTTGTCGGCCTTCTCCGCCTCTCTATTACGTAGTCTTCACCTTGCGCATGCCGTGAGACAGCACACTCGAAGGCAATCACCAGACTCTTGTGGCGAAGATCTCCCTGCTGGGAGCCTCCCGGGCGCGATCCGGCACGCTGGACACGTGTCCGCAGAACCCCGTGAGTCGCTGGCTCGGATCCTCGGTGGCCGCCGGGGCGCGCTCGACGCCAGCATCCCGCCCGCCGGCTTCGTCGTCGGCTGGCTCGCCGCCGGGCAGTCCATCGCCTGGGGCGCCGGTGTCGCCATCGGGGTCGCCGTGGCCCTCGGGACCTACCGGTTCGCGCGCGGCGGGAAGATCCGCGCGCTGGTCGTCAGCCTGGCCGCCGTCGTCGCGGCCGCGCTGATCGCCCTGCACACCGGCCGGGCCCAGGACTTCTTCCTCCTGCAGCTGATGTCCAATGTGGCCAGCGCGCTGCTCTGGGCGGCCAGCATCGTGATCCGCTGGCCGCTGCTCGGGGTCGTCGTCGGCCTGGTGCTCGGCCAGAAGACGCGCTGGCGCCGCGACCCCGTGTTGCTGAAGGCGTACTCGCGCGCCAGCTGGGTGTGGGTCTTCGGCCAGTACACGCTGCGGGTGGTCGTCTACGGCCTGCTGTGGTCTTCGGGCCAGGTGATCGCGCTCGGCGTGGCCCGCACGGTGCTGTCGTGGCCGCTCGTGGCGCTGACGGTGGCGGTGAGCGGCTGGGTGCTCTACCGGGCGTTGCCCCCGGAGCACCCCGGCCTGCGACTCGCCCCCGAAACCGGCCCGGACGACGTACCCGGGGCATAAGGCGGCCCCCGGCGAGGGGGGAGGGTCCGGGGGCCACTGCCTACGTTACCCGGACTACCCGGGTTCAGTCGACGTTTTGACGTCTTCGCGTCGCGGATTACTCAATTTTTTAGGGAAATACTGGTCTAACCACCCCTTCGCCGAAGGCGTCCACGGCCGCGAGCCAGGCCGCCCCGAGGACCCCATCGGAGCTGGTCAGCACCTCGAGCCCGGCCAATCCGCGGCGCACGAGCGCGCCGACCGGGCTGGTTCCGGTGAGCACCGAACCCACGAGCACAACAGGGGTCGATTCGCCGGGTTCGCGCGCGGCGAGGGCGTTCGCGACCAGAAGTTCGGCCGCACGGGTGACGATTTCGCGTGCGCCGGCCTCGCCCGCGTCGTGCGCCGCGCTCACCAAGGGGGCGAACCGGGCGAGCCGGACCGGCGCCTCGGCGTTGGCGTTCGTGATCAACGCGCGCGACGCCGCGAGCCGTTCCGCGTCCGTCCGGACGTCCACACCGGACGGTCCGAGCGCGGCGGTGAGCACCGCCGAGGGCAGCCCGTCGAGGGGCAGGCCGCGCCCGAGAGCCTCCAAAGTGGATCGGACGGCTTCGCGGCCGAGCCAGAACGCGGAGCCTTCGTCGCCGAGCAGCCAGCCGTAGCCGCCCGCGGTGCCGGCCATCCGCCGTTTGCGGATCCGGCCCGCGATGGAACCGGTGCCGGCGACGAGCACGGTGCCGTCCGGCGCCGACGTCGCGGACGCGTACGCCACTTCGGCGTCGGCCACGACCCGGACGGCGGTGAGCCCTATTCGCGCCCAAGCCTGGTCGAACACCGCCGCCACGCGCACGTCGCTGAGCTTGCTGACCCCGGCCATGCCGACGACGCACGCGCGCACGCCGCCCGGATCGCGCGTGCCGAGCGCCTCGGCGATCGCGTCGGCGATCCGGCCCGCGGCGACCTCGGGCGCGTGCGCGTTGGGGTTGGCACCGTCGCCGCGCCCGGTGCCAACCACGACGCCCGCGGCGTCGACCAGCGCGGCCCTGGTCGACGTTCCGCCGGCGTCGACGCCGATCGCGAAGGTCACCGGGTCTTGGTCACCTTCAGCAGGCCACGCGGGCTGTCCGGGTCGCCGCCGCGGGCGAGCGAAAGGCCGAGCGCGATCCGCTGGATGGGCAGGATCTCCAGGATCGGGGCGAGCTCCTCGACCGTCGGCGCGACGTCGATGCGCAGCGCCGCCGGCACCTCCGAGGCGGCCGAACCGACGGCGAGGACGTCCGCGCCGCGCTTGCCGACGGCCTCGAGGACCTCGTGCATCGCCCGGCCGCCCTGTCCCTTGCTGGTCACCGCGAGCACCGCGGTCTCGCCGTCCACCGCCGCGACCGGGCCGTGCAGCAGGTCCGCGCCGCTGTACGCGCGGGCGGCGAGGTAACTGGTTTCCGCGAGCTTGAGCGAGCCTTCCAGCGCCGACGCGTAGGAGTAGCCGCGGCCGGTGGTGAGCACCCGGTCCACGAAGCGGTACCGGTCGACCGCGCGCTGGACGCCCTCGGCGGCACCGTCGAGGGTCTGCTGCGCCAGCTCGCCGATCTGCTCGGCGTCGGCCGCCTTGCCGCCGCGCACCGCGTCGATCAGGAGGTAGAGCGCCATCAGCGTCGCCGAGTACGTCTTGGTCGCGGCGACGGCCTTTTCGACGCCGGCGCCGATGTCGACGCCGAGCTCGGACGCCGCCCGCAGCGGCGAGTCCGGCGTGTTGGTGACGGACACCGTCAGCGCGCCCTGGCGGCGCGCCGTCTCGGTGACCTCGATGAGGTCGGGCGAACCGCCGCTCTGGCTGACCGTGACGAACAGCACGTCCCGCAGATCGGGTCGCGCGCCGTACAGCGTCGCCGTGGACGGGGAGACAAGACCAGCCGGAAGGCCGAGCAGTACCTCGATCAGGTACTTCGCATACAACGCTGCGTGGTCACTCGATCCACGCGCGGCGAGCAAAGCGAAGCGCGGAGGCCGTTGTGAGATCTTTTCCGCCACCTCGGCGATTTCCGCCTGACGCCCCACCAGTCCGGCCAGGACGTCCGGTTGCTGGGCGATCTCCGCGGCCATGTGCTCGCCGGGCCGTTGTTCGGTCATCATTTTCCTCTCCACCTCCGGCATTATGTACCGGACTCAGGCGGCGTCGGTCAGGTCTAGACCAATCTTAGTGGGGCGGCGCGTTTGGGGAAAAGGGTACGTTTCTTACGGGGACGTGGCGCGCAATGAGGGAAGACATAGGGAGTCGGGCATGTTGGAGACCACCACCACGGGCGAGGCGGGCGCCGTCGCCGGGCTGCGCGGGCAGCGCGAGCCCAAATATTGGGCACTGAAACAGCACCTCCTCGACCTCCTGGACGTGCTGCCGCCCGGGTCGCCGATCCCGACCGAACGCGCGCTCGCCGGGGAGTTCACGGTCTCCCGAACCACCGTGCGCCAGGCGCTGGCGGACCTCACCGCCGAGGGCCGTCTGCACCGTGTGCAGGGGAAAGGCACCTTCGCGGCCGAGCCGAAGCTCGCGCAGCGGCTGCAGTTGTCGTCCTACACCGAGGACATGCGGCGCCAAGGCTTGAAGCCGTCTTCGAAGCTGCTGGAGCTCGAAGAGCTGCCGGCCGAGGGCGACCTCGCGAAACTGCTCGGAATCCGTACTGGTGCGAAAATTCTTCGCCTTCGACGGCTTCGACTCGCGGACTCCCAGCCGATGGCGCTGGAAACTTCGCACCTGCCGGCCGGCCGATTCCGCGGGCTGCGCAAGCACGTCTCGGCGGGCGGTTCGTTGTACGCCGTTCTGCGCGAGTACTACGGAGTGGAACTGGAACGCGCCGAAGAGTCGATCGAGACCTCGCTCGCCGGCCCGGAAGAGGCGGAGATGCTCGGCGCCGACGTCGGCATGCCGGTGCTCCGGCTGACCCGGCACTCGTTCGCCACGGACGGCAAGCCGGTCGAGTACGCGCGCTCGGTCTACCGCGGCGACCGGTACAAGTTCGTCACGACGCTGATGCCCTGACCCGGTGTTGACGGCGATCACCCCGCACTGTGAAGTGGCGGGGTGACTGCCTCTGAAGACACCGGGATCCGATGGAGGACGCGCGCCGCCCGCGGCGTGCTCGCCACCACCATCCTCGGATCGGGCATGGCGATGCTCGACGGCACCATCGTCAACGTCGCCCTGCCCCGCATCGGCGTCGAGCTGAACGCCTCCGTCGCCGGGCTCCAATGGATCCTCGACGGCTACCTGCTGGCGCTCGCCGCGCTCATCCTCGTCGCCGGCTCGCTCGGCGACCGGTACGGCCGCCGCCGCATGTACCTCATCGGCGTCGTCTGGTTCGGCGTCGCCTCCGGGCTGTGCGCCGCCGCCGTCTCCACCGAGATGCTGGTCGCGATGCGGATCCTGCAGGGCATCGGCGGCGCGTTGCTGACGCCCGGATCGCTCGCGATCCTCCAGTCGTCCTTCGCGCACGACGCCCGCGCCCGGGCGATCGGCGCGTGGTCCGGCCTCGGCGGCATCGCGGCGGCCGCCGGCCCGCTGCTCGGCGGCTTCCTCGTCCAGGTCTGGTCGTGGCGGCTCGCGTTCCTCATCAACGTGCCGATCGCGGTCGCCGTCGTGCTGATGGCCCGCAAGTTCGTCCCCGAGTCCCGCGATCCGGAGGCGACCGGGCACCCCGACTTCGGTGCCGCGGCGCTCGGCGCGATCGGCCTCGCCGGGGTCACCGGCGCGCTGGTGGAGGCACCGGGCCGCGGCATCGGCGACCCGATCGTGCTGGTCGCGGGCCTGCTGGGGATCGCCGGACTGGCCGCGTTCGTCCTCGTCCAGCACCGCTCGCGCGAGCCGCTGGTGCCGCCGTCGCTGTTCCGCGACCGCACGTTCACCCTGGCCAACGCCCTGACCTTCGCCATGTACGCGGCGCTCGGCGGCGTGATGATGTTGCTGGTCATGCAGCTGCAGGTGTCGCTGCACTACTCGCCGACGGCGTCCGGTCTCGCCGGGCTGCCGCTCACGGTGGTCATGCTGCTGCTGTCGGGGCGTTCGGGCGCGCTGGCGCAGCGCATCGGCCCGCGCGCGCAGCTGGTGATCGGTCCGATCGTCGTCGGCATCGGGATGCTGCTGATGCTGCGCATCGCGCCCGGCGCGTCCTACCTCGGCACGGTGCTGCCCGCGGTCGTCGTGTTCGGGCTCGGCCTGGCGACGGTCGTGGCCCCGGTGACCGCGACGGTGCTCGCCGCGGCGCCGGACCGCTTCGCGGGTGTCGCGTCCGGGGTCAACAACGCGATCGCGCGGTCCGGCGGGCTCCTGGCGGTGGCGGTGCTGCCGGCGGCGGCGGGCCTGACCGGCGAGGCGTACGCCGACCCGGTGGCGCTCACGGCCGGCTGGCGGACGGCGCTGATCATCTGCGCCGCGCTGGCGATCGCCGGCGGGCTGATCGCCCTGGGCATCCACAACGGCGTCCTCGCGCCCCCGACTCCGCCGCCCCCGGCCGCCGACGAGTCCCCGCACCTGGGCGAGTGCTACCACTGCGGCGTCGAGGGCCCGCCGACGCACATCCGCCGCGGCTCCCCGGTGGCCGGTTCGTAAGCGCCCCAATGTGGCCTTCGGTGCGTCTGACGCACCGAAGGGCCCCTTGGGTGCGTCAGACGCAACCAAGGCCACATTGGGGCGCTCGGGGCCGGGCTCAGGTCGAGAGGATTTCGGCGAACAGGGCCGGGTCCGCGTTGCCGCCCGAGACGATCGCGACCGTGCGGCCGGCCGGCAGCTCGTCCGCGTGGGACAGGTACGCCGCCGTCGCCACCGCGCCGCTGGGCTCGGCGACCAGGCGGGCCTTGCGGGCGAGCGTGCGCATCGCCTCGCGGATCTCGTCCTCGGTGACCGTGACCATGGCGTCCACGACCTCCCGCAGGTGCGCGAAGGTCAGTTCGGACGGCTGCGCGCGCAGGCCGTCGGCGATCGTGCGGGCGCGGTCGGCCTGCGGCCAGTCGACCTGGCGCCCCAGGCGCAGCCCCTCGGTCGTGTCGCCGGCCAACGCGGGCTCGACGCCGATCACCTTCGCGTGCGGGGCGCGGGCCCTGATGGCGGTGCCGACGCCGGACGCCAGCCCGCCGCCGCTCACCGGCACCAGCACGACCTCGACGTCGGGGAGGTCCTCGGCGATCTCGAGGCCCGCGGTGCCCTGCCCGGCGATGATGGCCGCGTCGTCGTAGGGTGGGACGAGGGTCAGCCCGCGTTCGGCGGCCAGTTCGCGCGCTTTGCCCTCGTGTTCGCCGATCGGCACCTCGATCACCTCGGCCCCGTACGCGCGGGTGGCCTCCACCTTGATCCGCGGCGCGACGTCCGGCACGACGATCACCGCGGGTACGCCGTACTGCTGCGCGGCGTAGGCGACGGCCTGCGCGTGGTTGCCGCTCGAGTAGGCGATGACGCCGCGTTGGCGCGCTTCGTCGTCGAGGGAGCCGATCGCGTTGAACGCGCCGCGCACCTTGAACGCGCCGACCGGTTGCAGGCTTTCGGGTTTGAGCCACAGGGTTCCGCGGGGATCCCACGTCTGGAGCAGCAGGGGCGTGTGCACGGCGACACCTCGGACGCGCTTCGCCGCGGCCTCGATGTCAGAGATCGTCACCAGTTCCATGTGCCGAGTATGTCAAGAAAGCGTTCGCTTTGAATTGTCTATTGTGGACAGACGGAGTGGCGCTCCTCACGCTCCGGCAACGCGGGGAGTTCCTCGCGCGCCTTAGACGTTGGACACGGAGAAAGACTTACTACCGGATCGGGATCATGAGCAAGGAGAACGCAGCGACTTCCGAAGCGAAGGAAGAAAAGTCAGGTCTGCGCATCGCGCAGGTGATGGCGGCGGCGCTCGCGGCGGTGACGGCGGCGCTGCTGGGTTCGACGCTCGGCGTGGCGGGGACCGTCGTCGGCGCGGGCGTGGCGAGCGTGATCACGACGGTCGGCGGCGAGGTGTACCTGCGCTCACTGCAGCGCACCCGCGAGGCCGCGCTGAAGGCGCGGCAGCTGGCGACGTCGGGAATCCGGCGGCGCGGGACCGGTTCCGAAGTGGAACTGGCCGAGCAGCCGACGGTCCAGTTGCCGCGGCCGGAGTCGCCTTCCGGGCCTTCGCGGCTGCGGAAGCTGCGCTGGCCGTTGATCATCGGCACGAGCGTGGCGGCGTTCGCGGTGGCGATTCTGGCGATAGTCGGCTTCGAGTCGGCGACGGGCACCCAGATCGGCGGCGGCACGGGCTCGAGCATCGGCAAGATCTTCGGCAACGGCGGTCACTCGGACCCGACCCCGTCGACCACGCCCACCACCAGCACGAACGACACCCAGGACTCGCCGACGAACACCCCGTCGACCACGGAGACCACGACCCCGCCGACGACCTCGTCGGAGTCCCCGACGACAACGCCGGCCACCCCGAGCACGACGGCCCAGAAGCCGTCGACCTCGGCCCCGGCGACCAGCCAGGGCGCGGCGAGCACCCCGACCCCGTAGGTCCGTGAAGGGCTCATTGAGGGACTTCAAGTCCCTCAATGAGCCATTCACGGCTTTAGGTCAGGCGGGCGCGGAGTTCGCGGGCGGCGGCTTCGGGGTCTTCGGCTTCGGTGATCGCCCGGACCACCACGATGCGCGACGCCCCCGCCTCCAGCACCTCCGGGAGGCGCGAACCGTCGATGCCGCCGATCGCGAACCACGGCCGCGAGACGGCGGAGGCAGCCACAGAGCGAACCAGGTCCAGACCGGGCGCCGAACGGCCCGGCTTCGTCGGCGTGGGCCAGCACGGGCCCGTGCAGAAGTAGTCCACCTCCGGCTCCGAAGCCGCGGCCGAAGCCTGCGAAACCGAATGCGTCGAGCGCCCGATCACCACGTCTGAGCCCAGGATCCGGCGGGCCAGCGGCACCGGGATGTCGTCCTGGCCCAGGTGGAGCACGTCCGCACCCACCGCCAGCGCAACATCGGCCCGGTCGTTCACCGACAGCAGCGCCCCATGCCGCGCGCACGCCTCGGCCAGCACCTCCAGCGCCGCGATCTCGCCCGCGGCTTCCAATGAGCCGGTCTTGTCGCGCAGCTGGATGATGTCGACGCCGCCGGCCAACGCCGCGTCGGCGAACGCGGCCAGGTCGCCGCGGGCCGTGCGGGCGTCCGTGCACAGGTACAGGCGCGCGGCGTCGAGGCGGGCGCGGATCTTGTCACCGGAGAGGGCGGGCATAGCGGCGACCGTACCCCGCGAGCTAGGGTGAACGAGTCCGCACGGGAGCCCGAAGCACGGGCTGAGAGGGAGCTGCCGCTCCGACCGTGGAACCTGATCCGGGTCATGCCGGCGCAGGGAGCGTGATTCCCATGACGAACACCCTGGCCGTCGTCGGCGGCGGCGTGATCGGCCTGTCCGCCGCGTGGCGGGCCGCGAGCCGACAACACGAAGTCACCCTCTACGACCCCGAACCCGTCTGCGGCGGCGCGTCCTGGCTGGCCGGCGGCATGCTCGCCCCGGTCACCGAGGCCTGGCCCGGCGAAGAGGACGTCCTCACCCTCGGCGAGGAGTCGCTCAGACGCTGGCCCGGCTTCGCGAGCGACCTCGCGCGAGAAGGCGTCGACCCCGGACTCGCCGAGCACGGGACGCTCGTCGTCGCCTTGGACAGCGCCGACGCCGGCCACCTCGACATCCTCGCCGGCCACCTGCACGACATCGGCCGCGCGGCCGAACGCCTCACCGGCCGGGAGACCAAGCGGCTCGAACCCGGCGTCGGATCCGTCCGAAGTGGACTCCACGTGCCTGGTGACCTGGCCGTGGACAACCGGAAACTGCTCCACGCCCTCTACGCGGCCTGCGTCAACCACCAAGTCCGGTTCGTCCGCGAGCGCGTCGAACGGATCCCGGACGCCGATGCCATCGTGCTCGCCGCGGGCGCCTGGACCGGCCGGCTGCACCCGCGGCTCGCCGACGCCGTCCGCCCGCTCAAGGGCGAAATCCTGCGCCTGAAACCCCGCCGCGGCTGCCTGCCGCCGCCGACGCGCACCGTGCGCGCCGTCGTCGAGGGCCGCCCGATCTACCTGGTCCCGCGCGGCGACCAGGAGCTCGTCCTCGGCGCGACGCAGTACGAAGCGGGCTTCGACCGGGCCGTCACCGCGCGGGGCGTCCGTCAGCTGATCGAGGGCGCCGAGCGCGTCTTCCCCGCGATCACCGAGTACGAGCTCGTCGAGACCGCCGCGGGCCTGCGGGCCGGCAGCCGGGACGTCCTGCCGTACATCGGCGTCCTCGACGACGGCGTCTTCGCCGCGACCGGGCACCACCGCAACGGCCTGTTGATGGCCCCCGTGACCGCGGACGCCGTGGTCGCCTGGCTCGAGGGCGAGAAGCCGCCTGAAGGCGTCGAAGCGGCCTCACCCGCCCGCCTGCACCGGAAGGAGCACGTGTGATGGAGATCAAGCTCAACGGGAAGTGGACGGAGTTCCCGGACGGCGCGACCGTCGCCGACGTCCTCGACGCGTCCGGCGGGCAGCGGCCCGGCATCGCCGTCGCGGTCGACGGCGTCGTCGTCCGCCGGAGCGACTGGCCGGCCACCGCCGTGCCCCAGGGCGCCGGCGTCGACGTGCTCACCGCGGTCCAGGGAGGCTGAAATGGACGAAGAACCGCTGGTCATCGGCGCCTTCAAGGCCCAGTCACGGCTGATCATCGGCACCGGCGGTGCGGCGAACCTCGCCGTGCTCGAACGTGCGCTGATCGCGTCCGGCACCGAGCTGACGACCGTCGCCATGCGCCGCGCCGACGCCGAAGGCGGCTCCGGCGTCCTCGAACTCCTGAGAAGGCTCGGCATCGAGCTGCTGCCGAACACCGCGGGCTGCCGCACGGCCGCCGAGGCGGTGCTCACCGCGCAGCTCGCGCGCGAGGCCCTCGGTACCGATCTGATCAAGCTCGAGGTGCACGCCGACGACCGGACGCTGCTCCCGGACCCGGTCGAAACCCTCGACGCCGCCGAACGGCTGGCCGCCGACGGGTTCACCGTGTTCGCCTACACGAACGACGACCCGGTGCTCGCGCTGCGCCTGGAGGAGGCCGGCTGCGCCGCCGTGATGCCGCTGGGCGCGCCGATCGGCACCGCCCTCGGCATCCGGAATCCGCACAACATCGAGCTGATCGTTTCGCGAGCGGGCGTGCCGGTGATCCTGGACGCCGGAATCGGTACGGCGTCCGACGCGACGCTGGCGATGGAGCTCGGCTGTGACGCCGTCCTGCTGTCCACCGCCGTCACCCGCGCGACCGACCCCGAACGGATGGCGGCGGCGATGCGCTCGGCCGTCGTCGCCGGTCACCTGGCCCGCGGCGCGGGGCGCGTGCCCCAGCGGTTCTGGGCGCAGGCGTCGAGTCCACCCCGGTGAACTGCTGCTTTTCGGGGGTTCCGGGTGGCGGAGCCCCCGGCCCGGGGTGGAGCCCCGGTACAACACCGGGGAGCCTTAACACCGAACGTGCACCGCGGACCCGTAAGGTTGACGGCACTTTCCGGCGCACCCGCGCACGCGTGAGGCATAAGGAGCCAGCCGTGACCAGCACCTCCGTCCAGGACGTCTCGGGCAGGTTGTACCTCGCCGTCGGCAGGCTGTCCCGGTCACTGCGGCAGGCCGGTGTGCCCGGTCCGGGCCACGGCGCCATCTCGGCCCTCGCGACGCTGGTGATTTCCGGCCAGCTGCGTCTCGGCGACCTCGCCGCGAAGGAGGGTGTCGCCGCGGCGACCATGTCGCGGATCATCGCATCCCTGGTCGAGGCCGGGTACGTGAGCCGCGAGCCCGACCCGGTCGACCGCCGCGCGTGGCTGGCGAAGGCGACCGAGGAGGGCGAGCGGCTCGTGTCCGGCGTCCGGTCGACGCGGGTCCAGGAGCTGAACCGGCGTCTCGACCGCCTGACCCCCGAGCACCGCGAAGCCCTGACGGCGGCGCTGCCGGCGCTCGAAGCGCTGATCGCGGACGAGGACCGCTAAGCCGCCTTCTGCCGCAGCTCGGCGAGCTCCGCGCGCAAGGCGCGTAGTTCGTCGAGGATCTCCTGGTTCGCGGCGGCCTGGGTCTCGGCCTGCTTCGCCTCCTCCTCGCGGATGTCCTGGCGCAGCTCGTCCTCCATGCCGCTGACGACGACGGCGATGAAGAGGTTCAGCACGGCGAAGCTCGACACGAGGATGTAGACGACGAAGAAGATCCAGGCCATCGGCGCCTGGACCATGATCTCCTTCGCGATATCGGGCCACGCCTCGCCGGTCATGACCTGGAACAGCGTGAACAGCGACGTGCCGAGGTCACCGAAGTTCTCCGGCGAGATGACGCCGAACAGCTTGGTCGCCATCACGCCGGCGACGAAGACGATCAGCGCGAGCAGCGCGGCGATCGACGCCATCCCGGGGATCGCCGCGAGCAGGCCGGAGACGACCTTGCGCATCGACGGCACGACCGAGATCAGCCGCAGGACGCGCAGCACGCGCAACGACCGCAGGACGGCGAACGGCCCGGTCGCCGGGATCACCGCGATGCCGACGACCAGCAGGTCGAAGACGTTCCAGTTGTCGCGGAAGAACGCGCCGCGGTAGGCGTAGAACTTCGCGAGCAGCTCGGCGACGAAGATGCCGAGCGCGATGTGGTCGAGGGTGTGCAGGAGCGTCCCGTAGCCGTCGATCAGCGACGTCGACGTCTCCATGCCGAGCGTGACCGCGTTGAACACGATCACAGCGATGATGAAGTTCTGGAAGCGGCGGTCCTCGAGGACCTTCGCCACCCGCTCGCGTCCGGTCAAGGCCGCCCCCTGCTGAGTTCAAGGAAAAGTAAACGCAGGGATGGTAGCCGGGCGGGTGCTCAGCGCTCCTCGGGTGCCAGCCGCCAGAAGGCCGACACCGGTCCGACCTTGGCGCCCATCGGGTAGGCGTGCTCGACGGCTTGCGAGACGAACCACTTGCCGTACCGCGCCGCTTCGACCACGGACATGCCCTTGGCCAGGCCCGCCGTGAGGGCCGACGCCATCGTGTCGCCCGCGCCGTGGGTGTGCGGGGTCGCGTAGCGCTGCCCGGGCAGCTCCACGAACGTCGAGCCGTCGAACAGCAGGTCCACGCACTCGGGGTCGGACTGCAGGTGCCCGCTCTTCACCAGCACGTAGCGAGGGCCCATCCGCTGGAGGACCACGGCCGCGGTGTGCATGCCTTCGCGGTCCTTCACGGTCATCCCGGTGAGCAGCCGGACCTCGTCCAGGTTCGGCGTCAGCACCGTCGCGCGGGGGAGCAGCTCGTCGCGCAGGGCGTGCAGGCCGGCGTCGTCGAACAGCGGGTGGCCGTGCATCGACGCCGCGACCGGGTCGACGACGAACGGGATCTTCTCGTCGCGCCCGATCCCGGCCTTGTCGCACGCGGCGGCGACGGCGTTGATGATCTCGGCCGACGCCAGCATGCCGGTCTTGGCCGCGTTCACGCCCATGTCCGCCGCGACCGCCTCGATCTGCCCGGCCACGATGTGCGGCGGCAGGTCGGCGCGGTCGTGCACACCCAGGGTGTTCTGCACCGTGACGGCGGTGACCGCGACCAAGCCGTGGACGCCACAGGTCAGGAACGTGCGCAGGTCCGCCTGCAGCCCGGCGGCACCGCCGGAGTCCGACCCGGCGATGGTCAACGCGGTCGGCGGGCTCGTCGTCATACTTTTCCCGACTTCTGGTCTAGGCCAATCGGCCGCTTTTCCTTCATGAGCAGTCAACCACGGTGAGACATTGTGAACGTTACTCACGTTCGAAGGAGCCTGGATGAAGCTCTTCTCGGTGGCAATCCTCACGGCGGCGCTCGTGCTCTCCGGGGCGACGGCGGCCAATGCGGACAGTCCGAAGCTCTCCCACGTCACGACGGTCGGCGTGCACAACACGTACGACCCCGCGGCCTACGACTACCTGGCCCGCGCGCTCGACGCGGGCTCGTCGCTGATCGAGCTCGACGTCTGGCCGGACTTCATCACCCACGAGTGGAAGGTCAGCCACTCGAACCCGTTGGGCAACAGCAACAACTGCGTCGCGGCCACCTCGGCGTCTCAGCTCTACACCGGCGGGAAGAACAAGAACCTCGAGTACTGCCTCGACGACATCCGGATCTGGCTGGCCGCCCACCCCGGGCACCCGCCGATCACGCTCAAGCTGGAGATGAAGACGGGCTTCTCGGACAACACGGGCCTGGGCCCGGACGAGCTGGACGCGACGTTCCGCTCGCACCTCGGCAGCGTCGCGTTCCGCCCGGCCGAGCTGCTCGGGAGCTACGCCACGCTCGACGACGCTTCGAAGGCGGACAACTGGCCGTCCGTGGACGCGTTGCGGGGCCGGGTGATCACCGAGATCATCCCGGGCACGGTGGAGGAGCAGAACCCGACCGACACGCTCAAGACCGACGTCGA
Organism: Amycolatopsis sp. cmx-4-37; assembly: GCA_049998055.1. Taxonomy (GTDB): domain Bacteria; phylum Actinomycetota; class Actinomycetes; order Mycobacteriales; family Pseudonocardiaceae; genus Amycolatopsis. The sequence goes on from JAEBEK010000004.1 coordinate 307,186, forward strand.
GTACGCGCGGTACCTGGTCGGGCTCAAGAACGCCGGCAAGCTCGGCGACGCGAACATCTTCCCGACCGTGCACGGCGCGGCCGGCGGTGACCCGCGGGACAAGTACACCGCCGACCTCAAGCCGTGGTTCGTCGTGTTCGACGGCGACGCGAACGCGTGGGTGACGCAGACCGGCCCGTGGTGGTACGACGCCAACCACTACTACGTCGTGATGACCGACGGCCAGAACGTCGCGCCGGCGATCGACGCGCACAACCCGACGGTCGACCAGGCCAACCAGCGCGTCGCCGACCTGGCGAAGCAGCACGCGTCGGTCGTCACGGCGGACTGGACCGGGCTCACGACGGTGCTGCCGCAGGTGCTCGCCCGGGGTTAGACGGTCAGGACGAGCTTGCCGGACACCCGGCCCGACTCACCCAGCTCGTGTGCCTTGGCGGCGTCTTCCAGCGGGAAGGTCTGCTCGACGCGGACCTTCAGCTGACCGGCCTCGATCAGCTCGACGAGGCCGGTCAGCCCGCCGCGGTCCGGCTCGACGAGGATCCGTTCGGTCCGTACTTCCCTTGCGGCGGCGGCTTTTTCGACGCGGTCCGCGACACCGCTGGGCACGCCGATCAGCAGGCCGCCCTTCTTGATGGCGGGGAGCCAGCGCAGGTCGCTCTCTTCGCCGACGAGTCCGAAGTAGACGTCCACATCGGACGTCGTCGCGTTCGGGTCGTGGTAGTCGATCGGCTCGTCGACGCCGAGTTCGCGCAGCAGGTCGTGCTTGCCCGCGCTGGCCGTGCCGATGACGTGCGCGCCGCGCGCCTTGGCGATCTGGACGGCGAGGTGGCCGACCCCGCCCGCGGCGGCGTCGACGAACACCCGCTGTCCACTCTGGACGCCCGCGACGTCGACGAGGCCCTGCCACGCGGTGAGCCCGGCCAGCGGCAACGCGGCGGCCTCGGCGAACGAGAGCCCGGCGGGCTTGCGCACGAAGTGCCGCGACGGCGCGGTGACGTACTCCGCGTAGGCGTTGGCCGGCCGCGGGAACCACGGCATGCCGAGGACTTCGTCGCCCTCCCGGACGCCGGTGGCACCGAAGCCGGCCTGCTCGACGACGCCGGCGACGTCCCAGCCGACGGTGAACGGCGGCTCGCCGAGGAACCCGCCGCCGGCGCGCACCTTCCAGTCGACGGGGTTGATGCCGGCCGCGTGCACCCGCACCAAGACCTCTGTCGGCCCGGGTTCCGGGCGCGGTGCTTCGGTGACGCGGAGCACCTCCGGCCCGCCGAGGGTCTCCTGGGTCACGATGCGCATCTCTTCGCTCCTTCTGTCCGGGGTCGTCTCCTATACTCGGGTGGGTAGGCACTTTTCGCTAGAAGGCACTTCGAAGTGAAGTAGGTACCTGATGGAAACCACCTGTGACCAGGACGGACCCTGGGACGTCTACCTCCGCAGCTGCCCGTGCCGGGACGTGCTGGACCTGCTGGCCAACAAGTGGACGGCGCTGGTGCTGGGCGCGCTGGCCCGCGGCCCGCACCGGTTCGGCGAGCTGCGCCGCGCGGTCGACGGCATCAGCCAGAAGATGCTGACCCAGAACCTCCGCCAGCTGGAGCGCGACGGCTTCCTGACGCGCACGGTGTACCCGACGACGCCGCCGACGGTGGAGTACGCGCTGACGGAGATGGGCGCGGAGGTCGGCGCGCACCTGGTCGCGCTGAGCACGTGGTCCCAGGCGAACTTCGACCGCATCCGCTCGGCGCGCGAGTCCTACGACGGCCGGGAGCTGCAGCCGGTCCGCTAGGTCTGCCGCAGCTGGTCGTGAGTGAGAAACAGGGTTCTAACCCTGTTTCTCACTCACGACAACCCGAGCACCCAGAACGGCGACACCGGCCCGACACCCGCGCCGAGCGGGTAGGACTCCGCCACACACCTCTCGATGAACTTCTTGCCCGCCGCCACGGCGTCCGGCACCGACGCCCCCTTCGCCAGGGACGACGTGATCGCCGAGGCCATCGTGTCGCCGCCGCCGTGGGTGTTCTCCGTGTCGAACCGCGGGCCGCTGAAGGTGATGAACGAATCGCCGTCCGAGAGCAGGTCCACGCACTCGGACGTCCCGGTCATGTGGCCGCCCTTGACGAGCACCCAGCGCGAGCCGAACGCCAGCAACGCCTCCGCCGCCTCGCGTTGGGAAAGCGCGTCCACCACGGAAATCCCGGTCAGCAACCGGACTTCGTCCAGGTTCGGCGTGATCAGCGTCGCGCGCGGGAACAGCTCCGTGCGGATCGCCTCCAGGGCGTCCTCCCGCAGCAGCGCGTGCCCGGTCATCGACGCCGCCACCGGGTCGACCACGAACGGGCCGATCTCGACCTCGTCCAGGGTCTTCGCCACCGCGCGGATGATCTCGGCGGAAGCCAGCATGCCTGTCTTCGCCGCGTTCACGCCCATGTCGGACGCCACCGCCTTGATCTGCGCGGTGACGACGTCGGCGGGGATCTCCGTGAAACCCTGTACGCCCAACGAGTTCTGCACGGTCACCGCGGTCAGCGCGACGAGCCCGTGGACGCCGTGCGCGAAGAACGTCCGCAGGTCCGCCTGGATGCCCGCACCACCGCCGGAGTCGGAGCCGGCGATGGTGAGGGCGGTGGGCGGTGTCACGGCTGCACCACGGGCAGGTACACCTTGCCGCCGGACTCGGTGAACTCCGCCGACTTCGAAGCCATACCTGCCTCGATGGCCTCCACAGTGGACAGACCGTGCTCCTCGGCGTACTTGCGCACGTCCTGCGTGATCCGCATCGAGCAGAACTTCGGCCCGCACATCGAGCAGAAGTGCGCCGTCTTGGCGGCTTCCACGGGCAGTGTCTCGTCGTGGAACGACCGCGCCGTGTCCGGGTCGAGCGAGAGGTTGAACTGGTCGTGCCAGCGGAACTCGAACCGCGCCTTCGACAGCTCGTCGTCCCACTCCTGCGCGTACTGGTGCCCCTTGGCCAGGTCCGCGGCGTGCGCGGCGATCTTGTACGTGATCACGCCGGTCTTGACGTCGTCGCGGTTCGGCAGGCCGAGGTGCTCCTTGGGCGTCACGTAACAGAGCATCGCCGTGCCGTACCAGCCGATCTGCGCCGCGCCGATGGCCGACGTGATGTGGTCGTACCCCGGCGCGATGTCCGTCGCGAGTGGACCGAGGGTGTAGAACGGCGCCTCGCCGCAGAGCCTTTCCTCGAGCTCGACGTTCTCCTTGATCTTGTGCATCGGCACGTGGCCGGGGCCTTCGATCATCACCTGGACGTCGTGCGAACGCGCGATGTGCGTCAGCTCGCCGAGGGTTTCCAGCTCGGCGAACTGGGCGCGGTCGTTGGCGTCGGCGATCGAGCCGGGGCGCAGGCCGTCACCGAGGGAGAACGTGACGTCGTACTGCCGGAGGATCTCGCAGAGCTCCTCGAAGTGGGTGTACAGGAACGACTCCTGGTGGTGCGCGAGGCACCACGCGGCCATGATCGAGCCGCCGCGGCTGACGATCCCGGTGACGCGCCGCGCGGTCAGCGGGATGTAGCGCAGCAGCACGCCGGCGTGCACGGTGACGTAGTCGACGCCCTGCTCGCACTGCTCGACGATCGTGTCGCGGTAGACCTCCCACGACAGCTTTTCCGGTTCGCCGTCGACCTTTTCCAGCGCCTGGTAGATCGGCACGGTGCCGACCGGCACCGGCGAATTGCGGATGATCCACTCCCGCGTCTCGTGAATGCGCTTGCCGGTGGAGAGGTCCATGATCGTGTCGGCGCCCCAGCGGGTCGCCCACACCATCTTGTCGACCTCCTCCTCGACCGACGACCAGACGGCCGAGTTGCCCATGTTGGCGTTGATCTTCACGAGGAAGTTCTTGCCGATGATCATCGGTTCGGACTCGGGGTGGCGCCGGTTGGCGGGGATCACCGCGCGGCCGCTGGCGACTTCGTCACGGACGAACTCGGGAGAAACCCGTTCGCGGGCGGCGATGTACTCCATCTCCCGCGTGATCACGCCCTGCTTGGCCCAGTCGAGCTGGGTGTTGTGCTCACGGCCGTCGGCCCAGCCGGCCCGCAGCCGATGGAGTCCACTGTGGACGTCGATGTTCGCTTCCGGGTCGGTGTACGGGCCCGAAGTGTCGTAGACGTCGAAGTGTTCGCCGTTCGAGAGGTCGATCCGGCGCGCGGGAACACGCAGTCCGGATTCGGTCTGGTGGTAGGTCTTGTGCGATCCGGTGATCGGCCCGGTCGTTACGGAGACGTCCTTGTTTTCAAGCGTAGTCAACGACTTTCACTCCCTACGCCGGCATTACCCGGTCAGGTTCATGCGGTCGGTGACGCCTGCGAAACGCAAGTCACCCTCTCAGCCCGCCATGGCGCGAGCTCCCGCGTTGGTGTTGTGCCACCGACCATGCCACGCCGGCGCGCGATACTCAAGTCAGGTCACCTCACCCGACCAGTTCGGCCGGTGTGGCGTAGACGTCGACCATGGCTCCGTTGCGCAGCACGGTGATCGGCAGCGCGGTGCCGATCACTTCCCCGAAGAGCTGGCGCTGGATGCCCTGGGCGTCCGAGACGCGGGTGCGCCCGACGGTCAGCACGAGGTCGCCGGACTTGAGGCCTGCCCGGTCCGCGGGGCCGCCGGAGACGACCTCGTGCACCCTCAACCCGGCGCTCTGCCCGGTGCGCTCGGCGACGTCGTCGGGCAGCGGCGCGGGTACGCCGACGACGCCGAGGTACGCGCGCCGCACCCGGCCTTCGACGACGAGCGTGTCGATGATCCGCCGGGTCGTCGCGTTGATCGGCACCGCGAGCCCGAGCCCGAACCCGGCGACCGCGGTGTTGATCCCGACGACCCGGCCGGCGGAGTCGGCGAGCGCGCCACCGGAGTTGCCCGGGTTGAGCGCGGCGTCGGTCTGGATGACGTCCTCGATCACGCGGCCGGCGCGGCCGTGGCGCACCGGCAGCGCCCGGCCGAGCGCGCTGACGACACCCGCGGTCACGGTGCCGGAGAAGCCGAGCGGGCTCCCGATGGCCACGACGAGCTGCCCGACGACGAGCTCGTCGGCGTCGCCCAGCTGCGCGGCCGACGGCGTCTCGCCGCGTGCCCGCAGCACGGCGAGATCGGACAGCGGGTCGGCGCCGACGACGTCGAAGGGCACCTCGCTGCCGTCGGCGAAGGTGGCGACGCCGCGCCGGTGGTCGGTGACGACGTGGGCGTTGGTGAGCAGGTGGCCGTCGTCGGCGAAGACGACGGCCGAGCCGCTGCCGCGCGCGAGCTGGACCCCGGCGACGTGCGGGGTGACGGTCTTGGCGACCGTGCTGACGGCGCGCGAGTAGGCGTCCATCGCCTCGTCCATGGAGTACCTCGATTACACCGTTGCAGGTACTACAAGTGTGCCCTCGAAGGACGTGGATGTCCGTTCGCTGCTGGTGAACCGCCGACCGGACCAGTGACGGTCAGTGGTTCACCGGATCGGACCATGCGCCGGTGGAGGATCGGCGAGACACTTCCAGGCGCTTCTGTAACGGTGCAGAAGCGACTTTCTGTGGGGTTGATATGCGCAAACTCATGTTCGGCGCCCTCGCCGGGCTGCTGATCACCGGACTGATCCCGGGGATCGCGGCGGCCCGGGGAGAGGCTCCCGGCGCCCCGGGCGCCCATCCCAGCTGGCTCCCGGCGGACAAGACCGGCTTCGGCACGGCTCACAACCGGTCGAGCAACGTCTGGTTCACCCTCCAGGGCGGCCAGCTGTCCGAGGTCTACTACCCGGACCTGTCGACACCGAGCGTCCGGTCGATGAACTTCGTCGTCACGGACGGCCGCAGCTTCGCCGAAACCGACTACTCGGCGAAGTCCCAGCAGGTCCGGCGGACCGACGACGACAGTTTGGTTTACGAGCAGACCAGCACCGACGACCAGCACCGCTGGCGCCTGCGCAAGACCTACGTCACCGACCCGGCCGCCACGACGGTGCTGGTGGACGTCGACTTCCAGTCGCTGACCGGGCGGCCCTACCAGCTCTACGCGGTCGCTGACCCGGACCTGACCAACGACGGCTCCGACGACTCGGCCGCGCGCAAGGGTGATGCCGTCACCGCGCAGGACGCCACGAACGCCGCCGCGCTCACCGCGAAGCCCGCGTTCACGAAGACCAGCGTCGGCTACGCGGGCGCGTCCGACGGGAACACCCAGCTCACCAAGACCTTCAAGCTGAACTCCTACAACACCGCCGCGAAGGGCAACGTCGTGCTGACCGGGCAGACGAGCGCCGACGGCGTCCGGAACCGGCACGTCACCCTCGCCCTCGGCATGGGCGCGAAGGCCGGCGACGCGCTCGGCAGCGCCCAGGCGTCGCAGCGACGCGGCGTCCGCGACATCACCCGCGCGTACGACCGCGGCTGGGAGCAGTACCTGCGCGGCGTCAGCAAGCCGCCGTCGTCGCTGAAGACGGACGCCGAGCGCGACCTCTACCAGGCGTCGATGCTGACCCTCGCCGCGAGCGAGGACAAGCACCACCCGGGCGCGTTCATCGCGTCGCCGAGCATGCCGTGGCGGTTCGGGAACAACGACCCGGAGTGGTCGCCGTCCGGCACCTACCACCTGGTCTGGCCGCGTGACCTCTACCAGATCGCGACCGGCCTGGCCGCCGGCGGCGACACCGCCGCCGCGAACCGCGCGGTGAGCTACATGTTCGGCACGCAGCAGCAGGCCGACGGGCACATGCCGCAGAACAGCCGCGTCGACGGCGTGCCGTACTGGACGTCGGTCCAGCTCGACGAAACCGCTTTCCCGATCGTGCTGGCGCAGCAGCTCGGCCGGACCGACCTGTGGCCCGGCGTCCGGAAGGCCGCCGACTTCATCATCGGCTACCGGGGACCGGACGGGCAGGCGTCGCCCTACACCCAGCAGGAACGCTGGGAGGAGCAGGACGGCTGGTCCCCGTCGACCATCGCCTCGGTGATCGCCGGGCTCGTCTGCGCCGCGGACCTCGCGTCGCACAGCGGCGCCCCGGCGGACGCGGCCCGGTACCTCGCCGCGGCCGACAAGATGAAGGCCGACCTGCCCAAGCAGACGATCACCACGAACGGGCCGCTGTCGAAGGACCCGTACTTCGTCCGGCTCACCAAGGACGCGAACGCCAACGCTCCGACGACGTACAACCTCGGCAACTCGAGCGTGACGATGGACCAGCGCGCGGTCACCGACGCGGGCTTCCTCGACCTGGTCCGGCTCGGGATCTACCGCGCCGACGATCCGGTGGTTCGCAACAGCGTGCGCGTGACGGACAAGGACATCGCGTTCACCACGCCGACCGGGCAGTTCTGGCACCGCTACACCAAGGACGGCTACGGCGAGCAGGCCGACGGTTCGCCGTGGGACTACACGTTCCCGGCGGAGAGCCGGACGACGTTCGGGCGGCTGTGGCCGCTGCTCGCCGGGGAGCGCGGGGAGTACGAGCTGACGCTCGGCGACCCGGCGTCGGCCGCGCGGCGGCTGCGTGACCTCGGCCGGGTGAGCAGCTCGGCGGAGACCATGCCGGAGCAGGTGTGGGACGAGAACCCGCCGTCGGGCCGGCCGGGGTTCCCGACCGGCACGCCGAACACGTCGGCGACCCCGCTGGCCTGGACGCACGCGCAGTACGTCCGGCTCGCCTGGGACGTCAAGGCGGGCTCGGTGCTGGAGACGCCGCGGGTGGTCCGCTGCCACTTCCTCGGCTGCTGACGCTCGGCGCAAGTGGTCGTGAGTGAGAAACAGGGTCAGAACACTGTTTCTCACTCACGACCGGGTGGGCGGTCAGAGGACGGCGCCGTCGTCTTCGGGGGTCTTCGGGGGCAGCCAGGAATTGCCCGGGACGCCCCACTTGTTCGACTTCAGCATCTTCTTCGCCGCACGCGCGTGGCGCCCGACCAGCCGGTCCAGGTAGATGAAGCCGTCGAGGTGGTCGGTCTCGTGCTGCAGGCAACGGGCGAAGTAGCCGGTGCCCTCGACCTCGATCGGGTTGCCTTCGACGTCGAAGCCCGTCACCTTCGCCCACTTCGCGCGGCCCGTCGGGTACGACTCGCCGGGCGCCGACAAGCAGCCCTCCCAGTCGTCGTCCGGGTCCGGCATGGTCTCCGGGATCTCCGACGTCTCGAGCTTCGGGTTCACGACGAGGCCCGTGTGCCGCACGCCTTCGTCGTCCGGGCAGTCGTACACGAACACCCGCAGGTCGAGGCCGATCTGGTTGGCCGCGAGGCCGACGCCCTCGGCGGCGTACATCGTCTCGAACATGTCGTCGGTGAGCGTGCGCAGCTTCTCGTCGAACTCGGTGATCTCCCGAGTCGGCTGGTGCAGCACGGGTTCGCCGGCGATCACGATGGGGTGGATGGTCACGACCACGCAGTTTAGTCGGACCCCTCTGGTAGACCTGCATCAGACCGTGACGCGCCGACGCGGATGCCCACGTCGGCCTGCTCTTCCGTGGTTGAATGACGCCCGCGGAAGAGCTAGGTCTGATTCGCCATGACGCCCGATTGGGAGGGACCCGGATGGACGCCGCGGAGTCGATGGCTGAGCCGCAGCCGTCGCCGCCGAAGCACGTGCCCGGCCTGACCGAACGCGAGGTCGAGATCCTCGCCTTCGAGCGCCAGTGGTGGCGCCATGCCGGGGCGAAGGAGAACGCCATCCGTGAGCGCTTCGATTTGTCTGCCACGCGCTACTACCAGCTGCTCAACAAGCTGCTGGAGAAGCCGGAGGCGATCGAAGCCGATCCGATGCTGGTGCGGCGGCTGCAGAAGACGCGTGCCGCCCGCCAGCGCAAGCGTGGCGCACGGCGACTGGGGATCGAGCTGAAATGAGCGTGTTTTCGGGAATGTCCCGGCCGATGAAGGCCGCGGGCGTCGCCCTGATCGGGGTGGCCATCATCGCGGCGGTGATCGGCGGGATCTCCGCGTTGGGCGGCGGCGGGTCGAACGAAGCCGGGCCGAGCGGCACATCGACGCCGCCGGGTACGTCCGGCTCGTCGACGCCGCCGACGACTTCTTCGCCGGCCCCGCCGACGTCGACCCCCACTTCGCCCACCCCGTCATCGCCGTCGCCGACGACACCGGCGCCCGGGCAGCCGACGTCCGGCCAGCCGGGGCAGCCGGGCCGGCCCGGTGACCAGCAGGCGTCCAACAAGTGGGTGACCGTCCGGGTCTTCAACAACTCGACGATCAAGGGCCTCGCCGCGCGCGCGAAGGACGATTTCGCCGGTGCGGGCTGGAACGTCACCGAGGTCAGCAACTACTCGCAGGGCATCATCCCGGCGACCACGGCGTACTACCGCCCGGGCACCGACGAGGAAGCCGCGGCCAAGCAGCTCGCGCAGGAGTTCGGCTTCAAGGCCGAGCCCCGCTTCGCCGGAATACAGGACGCGACGCCGGGCGTGATCGTCATCGTGACGAACAACTACGAGTCGGGCCACAAGGGCAGCTGAACCCGTAACTCACGTGCTGGGGGCCGGAACTCACGAGTTCCGGCCCCCAGCACGCGAGATCCGGGCCGGATCACGCGAGTTAGGGCTTCAGTCCCCGGCCTGGGTTTTCGCGTAGGCCTCCAGGGTCGCGAGCTGGGCCGGGTCCAGGCTCGGCCGGACGGTCTTGCGCGCCGCGTCGAGGTGCGCCGCGGTGACCTCGCGGGCCTCGAGGGACTCACGCATCGCCGTCAGCGCCGCCTCGCGGATGAGCGCCGCGCAGTCGGCCGCCGAGTAACCGTCCAGAGTGGACGCGACCTCGGCGAGGTCCACATCGGAGGCCAGCGGGGTGTTCTTCGAGCTGGCCACCAGAATCGCAGTCCGCGCTTCGGCGTCGGGCGGCGGCACGTAGACGCGGCGCTCCAGCCGGCCCGGCCGCAGCAGCGCCGGGTCGACCAGCTCCGGCCGGTTCGTCGCGCCCAGCACGACGACCTCGCGCATCGGCTCGACGCCGTCGAGCTCGGTAAGCAGCGCCGCGACCACCCGGTCGGCGACGCCCGAGTCGGACGACTGGCCGCGGCGCGGGGCCAGCGCGTCGATCTCGTCGAGGAAGATCAGCGACGGCGCGGCCTCGGCGGCCCGGCGGAACAGCTCCCGCACCGCTCGTTCGGACTCGCCGACCCACTTGTCCATCAGCTCGGCGCCCTTGACCGCGAAGACGTTCAGCGCGCCGGTGCCGGCCAGCGCGCGTACGAGGAACGTCTTGCCGCCGCCGGGCGGCCCGTAGAGCAGCACGCCACGCGGCGGTTCGACGCCGAGCCGGGCGAACGAATCCGGGTACCGCAGCGGCCACAGCACGGCCTCGGTGAGCGACTGCTTGACGTCGACCATGTTCCCGACGTCGTCCAGCGTCAGCCCGCCGGTGGCCAGGTTGTCCGAAGTGGACATCGACACCGGGCGGACGGTGGCCAGCGCGTCGAGGAGGTCCTGCTGCGAGATCCGCGGTTCGTCCGCCTCACGCTGGCGCAGGGCCGCGCGTAGGGCCGCGTCGCGACGCAGGGCAATGAGATCCGCGGCGACGAACCCCGGCGTCCGCTCGGCCAGGACGCCGCAGTCGATGCCCGTGTCGAGCGGGACGTCGCGGAGGAGGACGTTCAACAGCTCGCGCCGCGTCTTCGCGTCCGGCAGCGCGAGGCTGAGCTCGCGATCCAGCAGGTCGGCGGCGCGCAGCCGCGGGTCGGCGGACTCCGCGCGGGCCGTCGTCGCGACGACGGCGAAGCGCTCACGCCGCAGGGCAGTCCGCAGCTCCTCCAGCACGACGGTCGCGACCGGCGGCGGCGTGGCCGCGGGCAGCAGCGCGTCGACGTCGGTGAGCAGCAGCACCGTGGGCCCTTCGGCCGCGCGGATCGCCTCGCGCAGGCGCGCGACCGCGACGTTCGGGTCCAGCACCGCGAGGTTCGGCGCGGCCACCGGCACCACGCGGATGTCGGATTCGGTGGCGACGGAGTGGACGAGCGTCGCCTTGCCGACGCCCTCGGGGCCGGACAGCAGGACGCCGAGGTGCGCGGGCGCGCCCAGCCGGGCCAGCAGCTCGGGCCGGTGGAACGCCAGGTCGAACCACTCGGCGAGCTTGCGCGCGGTCGCTTCGGCACCGATGAGGTCGGCCAGCGGCACGGCCTGCTCGACGCTCTCCACGAGCACCACTTCGTCTTCGACGATCTCGGCGTCGATCCACTCCTCGGCCGCGGTGACGGCGGAGGTGCGGACGAGCGCGGTCGCCGTCCGGGGCGCGGCGGGCTCGGGCGCCGGCCGCGCGCCGTCGCGCCAGACGACCACTGTGGACGGTCCGACCGCGACGGGGCCGGCCGGCTCGGTCGCGGTGACGGTGAGCAGCTCGTTCGTCCAGGTCGCGCCGATCGCCCGCGACAGCTGGCCGCGCAGGCCGGCCGGGTCGGACCCCGGCGTCGGCGCGAGGTCCTGCGGCAGCAGGGAAACGGCGTCGCCGACGGTGAGCACCTTGCCGATGAGGGCGAGCCGGAGCATGTGGGGGCTGACCGAGACGCTGGCCAGCCGCGACCCGGCGACGGTCACGGTCTTGGCCGCGGACACCTCGGCGGGCGCGACCACGATCTCGGCGCCTTCGGTGACGCCGAGGTTCGACATGGTGACGTCGTCGGTGAGGACGACGCCGGGGACGTCGGCCTCGTCGGTGGGCGCGGCGAGGGCGGCGCTGACCCGGGCGCCGGTGAGGTGCACGGCGTCCCAGGCCCGCAGGCCGAGCGCGTCGAGGACTTCGGGGTGCAGCCGGACGACGCCGCGGCGCGTGTCCAGCGCGGACGGCGTGTGCCGGACGGTCAGCGTGATCTGCGGGTGGCTCACGCCGTTCACCCTAGCGATCCGGCGGCGTCGCAGGAGCCGAGAACCCGTGTCGACCCTTCAATCACGCGTGTCGACCCTCGGATCACGCGAGATGCCCCTTCAATCACGCGTGATGCCCCGCTGATCACGGGTGAAGCCCCTCGGATCACGGGTGATCGCCGTGCCGGGACGGTCGGTTCGCGTACCCAGAGGGTCGGCTCGCGTACCCGGAGGGTCGGTTCGCGTGATCCGCGGCGTAACTCGTGTGATCAGGGAGCGATCTCGCGTGATTGGAGGGGCATCTCGCGTGATTGGAGGGGCGACACGGCTACTTGCGGCGGAGGCCGATCTGGCGCCACGAGCGGCGGCGCTGGCCGTTGCCGTTCTCCGAGGTGACGCGGGGGGTGCGCACAGTCTCGCCAGTGCGGGGGAGGCGGACCGCGCGCATCGCCGCGCCCGCCACCCGGCGGCGCAGCGGGCGGCGCAGGCCCAGCCGGCGCGGCGAGGCCCGGCGGATCGCGCGGCGCTCGCGCGGCGGGACCGTCCAGGCCTCCGGGTGCGCGGCCAGCCAGCGGTGCCGGTAGACCGAGTACGGGATGTGGGCCAGGTACAGGATCATCGCCGCGAGCAGCGCGACCAGCGGGAACTGGATGATCGCCGCCGCCAGCAGCGCGACGCCGATCAGCAGCGGCGCGATCGCCTTGGCCGGCGCCTTGACCGTCTTCAGCGAGAGCGTCGGGATGCGGCTGATCAGCAGCGCCGCGATGGCGATCGTCCACGCCCACACGACCCACTGCGACGACCACCAGCCGCCGCCCCACTGCAGCCAGGCCACCAGCGGCAGCATCGCCAGCAGGCCACCCGCGGGCGCCGGGACGCCGACGAAGAACTCGCTGGCGTACGCCGGCTGCTCGGTGTCGTCCAGCAGCGTGTTGAAGCGAGCCAGCCGCAGGATCATGCAGACGGCGAAGATCAGCGACGCCACCCAGCCGATCCGGTCCGCGCCGGTCTGCCAGACGTAGATGACCAGCGCCGGCGCGACGCCGAACGAGATGCCGTCGGACAGCGAGTCCAGCTCGGCGCCCATCTTCGACGTCGCGTCGAGCAGGCGGGCGATCCGGCCGTCCAGGCTGTCGAGCACCGCCGCGATGCCGATCGAGGCGATCGCCATCGCGAAGTTCTTCGTCAGCGCGAACTGCACGGCCGACAGGCCCGCGCACAGCGCGAGCACGGTGATGGCGTTCGGGAGCAGCCGGACGCCGGGGGTGGTCACACGGACCATCGATCAGCCCTTCGCAGGCGAGGCAGGGAGTTCCGCGAGCACGGTCTCGCCGCCGACCGTGCGCTGGCCCTTGGCGACCAGCACGCGCGAGCCCGGCGGGAGGTAGAGGTCGACCCGCGAGCCGAAGCGGATGATGCCGTACGTCGCGGCCGCGCCGACCTTGTCGCCCTCGCGGATCTCGCAGAGGATGCGGCGCGCGACCAGCCCGGCGATCTGCACGACGACGAGCTCGTGGCCGTCTTCGGTGCGCATCAGCACGGAGTTGCGTTCGTTGTCGTCGCTGGCCTTGTCGAGGTCGGCGGAGAGGAACTTGCCCGGGCGGTAGGCGACGCGCTCGATCACGCCGTTCGCCGGTACCCGCTGGACGTGCACGTCGAACACCGAGAGGAACACCGACACGCGCATCCGCGGCTCGGCCGGCAGGCCGAGCTCGGCGGGTGGGACGGCTTCCTCGATCAGCGACACGAGACCGTCGGCCGAGGCGAGCGCGACGCCGTCACGCGGCGGCGGGACCCGCTTCGGCTCGCGGAAGAACGCGGCCATCGCCACGGTCGTGAGCGCGCCGAGGACGCCCAAGCGCTTGGAGAACCGGCGGGCGACCAGCGTCGCGACCGCGCCGCCCGCCACGAACGGGCGACCGGCCGGGTGCATCGGCGGCAGCGTCTCGCGGGCGAGCTGGAGGGCGTGCGCGACGGGGTTGCCGGCGGGCTCCGGCCGGGTGCCGCTCATGGTCGGGTCCCCTGGTTTCGTGTCGGAAGGAGGCGTCGGCGCCGGGTCCGGCGGCCGCGCACGGGCGCCACCACGCTACCGCTGCTCCAGGTGGGGGTCGGCGAGCGCCCCTGGTCGGCTCCCTCGTGAGGGTGTCCCCGCGGCGGGTGGCAACGACCACATCGCGGTAACGGAAAGTCGAATTCATCGACAACACTGAGTAGTCGACGCCGTTCGGGGCGCTGCCGCGAGACCTTGTGAGGGGACGATGACCGATCACCGCGATCCCGCCGAAGCTCGCCTCGACGAGCTCCTGGGCGCGTGGTGCCGGGAGATCGACGAGGTGCCGGTGCCGCGCCTGGTGGACCCGGTGCGCGCCGTCGATGTCGTCATCGAGGCGAAACTGCGCGGCCGGGTGCATGCGCCCCCCGACGGCGCAGGCACCCGGCCACCGGGCGATGCGCGTGAGGAAGCAGTTTAGCCGCCGGAGCGGCATCGATCACGATTCGTCCGGCAAAAGTTACGAACGGTCACTCGGTCGACGGCCGAGACCGCTCACGAGCCGCAGGATCGCCAGCAGCACGACGGCGCCGAGGACGGCCACGCCGAAGCTGGGGAAGTCGAAGTCGAACGTCTTCGCCTGGCCGGTCGCGAGCCGGTAGACCAGCCCGCCCAGCGCCGCCCCGACCACGCCGACGAGCACGCTGACCAGGCATCCCTGCCGCCGCCGGTCCCGGCCGCCGACGACGAGGTTCGCGGCCCAGCCGACGATCGCCCCGAAGATCACCCAAGCGATGAAGCCCATGGCGCGAGCTTACGGGAGCAGTTGCACAAGAGTCATTGCACAAGAGGTCTTGTACAACTACTCTTGTGCGTCATGAGCGATGAGATCCGGATCATCCGGGATTCGAAGGTGCTGGCGGCGGTATCGCACCCGCTGCGGCGCCGGTTGATGGAGCTGCTCCACCTGGACGGCCCGGCCACGGCGTCGATGCTGGCGGGCAAGACCGACCAGGCGGTCGGCAACATCAGCCACCACATGAAGGTGCTGGCCGCGGCCAAGCTGGTCGAGGAGGCCCCCGAGCTCGCCCGTGACCAGCGGGAACGCTGGTGGAAGCGCACAATGAAGACCATCCGGTGGGCGTCCGCGGACTTTCCCGACGACCCGGTCGCCGAGGCGGCCGAGGTGCTGACCCTCGACCACCAGAACGCGATCGCGCGCGAGTGGCTCGCGAACCGCGACACCTACCCGCCGGAGTGGCGTGGCGTGGCGTTCAGCACGGACACCTGGATGCGCCTGTCCGCCGGTGAGATCGAGGAGCTGAACGAGCGGGTCCTCCTGCTGCTGGCCGAGTTCGAAAACCGCACCGAACCGGGTGACGGCGTCGAACGCCGTCCCGTCTTCTTCGCCGCGCGGACTTCGCTGGGCACGCCGTGAAGGGGCTCTGGGGGAACAGGGACTTCCGGCTGCTCTGGACCGGCGAAACCACGAGCATGCTCGGCAGCATGGTCGCGAGCACGGCGTTGCCGCTGGTCGCGGTGCTCACGCTGCAGGCGAGCACTTTCCAGGTCGGCGTGCTGACCGCGGTCGCGTGGCTGCCGTGGCTGGTGATCGGGCTGCCGGCCGGCGCGTGGGTCGACCGGCTGCCGAAGCGGCCGGTGATGCTGGTCTGCAACACGGTGTCGATGGTGGTGTTCGGCAGCGTCCCGGTCGCGGCCGCTTTCGGCGTGCTGACGATGCCGTACCTGCTGGGCGCGGCCTTGCTCGGCGGCGCCGCCAAGGTCTTCTTCAGCCTCGCCTACCGCGCGTACCTCCCGGCGCTGGTGGGCCAGGACGAACTACTGGGCGCCAACGCGAAGATCCAAGGCAGCGAGTCCGCGACGCAGGTCGCGGGGCCGGGCCTGGCCGGGCTGCTGGCGCAGGCGTTCGGCCCGGTCAGCGGAATCCTGGCGGACGCGGTCAGCTTCGGGATCTCCGTGCTGTGCGTGCGGGCCATCCGGGTGCGCGAGACCGCCGTCCCGGCCGAGCGCACGCCGTTGCGCAGCCAGATCGCCGAAGGACTGCGGTTCGTCGCCGGTGACCGGTACCTGCGGTCGATGATGGCCTTCGCCGCCGCCTCGAACCTCGCGCTCACCGGGTACACGTCGATCCAGATCGTTTTCCTGTCCCGCACGCTCGGCGCGGGGCCCGGCCTCGTCGGCCTGGTCCTGGCCTCGGCCGCGACGGGCGGGGTGCTCGGCGCGGCGCTGGCCGGCCGGCTCGGCGCGCGCTTCGGCGCCGCGCGGGCGTTCCTGCTCTGCGAGGCCTTCGCGGCCCCGATGATGCTGCTCGGCCCGCTCGCCGGACCGGGCGCCGGCCTGGTGCTGTTCGTGCTCGCGGACTTCGGCGTCTGCGCGGGTGTCGTCGCTTCGAACGTCTTGACCGCGACGTTCCGGCAGCGCTACTGCCCACCCGAGCTGTTCGGCCGGATCACCTCGAGCGCCTCCCTCGTCGCCTACGGCACGATCCCGCTGGCCGGCGTGCTCGCCGGCGCGCTGGGCGAGGCGATCGGCGTCCGCGAGACGCTCTGGGTCGCCGCCGTACTGCTGATCGCGGCGCTCCCGCTCCTCGCGCCGTACCGGAAGCTGCGCGACTTCCCGGTCAGAGCAGCAGGACGTCCACCTCGTCGCCAACCGCTGCCGATGTGACGTCCTCCGGCAGCACGATCAGGCAGTTGGCCTGCGTGAACGCGACAAGCAGGTGCGAGCCGGGGCCGCCGCGGGGCCCGACGACCCCGGTGACCTCCCGGTCGGACGGCGTGAAGACGCCCCGGCGGTACTGGCGGCGCGCGCCCGGCGAGGACATCGCTTCGGTCAGCCGGGCCCGCACGCGGCGTCGCGAGACGTCGGTGTGGCCCAGCGCCGTCAGGATCGCCGGACGCAGGAACGCCTCGAACGACACCAGGACGCTCACCGGGTTGCCGGGCAGGGTCACCACCGGCACGCCCTGCCAGCGTCCGCAGCCCTGCGGCCCGCCCGGCTGCATCGCGATCTTCGCGAACTCGACGCCTTGGCCGGTCAGCGCGTCCTTCACCACCTCGTACGCGCCCGCGCTGACCCCGCCGGAAGTGACCAGCAGGTCGGCGTCGGCCAGCTTCGGCTCGATGACCTTGCGGAACTCCTCGACGTCATCGACGACGCTGCGGACCACCTCGACCTCGCAGCCGAGCTCGCGGACGGCCGCGGCGAGCATCACGCTGTTGGACTCGTAGATCTGGCCGTGGCGCAACGGCGCCGGCGCGTCGATCAGCTCGGTGCCGGTCGAGGCGACCACCACCCGCAGCGGCCGGTGCACCAGCACCTCGGCGAGCCCGACCGCGGCCGCCAGACCCAGCTGGGAGTGGCCCAGCACCGTCCCGGCGTGCAGCGCGGTGGTGCCTTCGAGGACGTCCTCGCCGGAGTGCCGGATGTGCGCGCCTTCGTTGGCGGCGGCGGAGATCGTGACGGTCTCGGTGCCGCCGTCGGTGTCCTCGACCATCACGACGGCGTCCGCGCCGGGCGGCAGCGGGGCGCCGGTCATGATCCGGTGCGCCGTGCCCGGTTCGAGCGTCCCGACGTCGACGCGGCCCGCCGGGATGTCGTCGGCGACCGGCAGGGTCACCGGCACTTGCGAGACATCGGCGGCGCGGACCGCGTAGCCGTCCATCGCCGAGTTGTCGAAGGGCGGGAGGGAAACGCCGGCCCGCACGTCCTCGGCGAGGACGAGGCCGGCCGCGGCGGCGAGGGGCAGGGCGGTCGCGGGGGAGGTGCCCAGGAGCGCGGCAACCCGGTCGCGGTAGTCGTCGACGGAGATCACCGGACCATCCTCCACCCCTTGGAAGGGCGTGCAAGACCGAGACTCATTCGGATCAGCCCGGCGCAACCCGCCGCGTGGACACGGTTACCGTTGCTCGCGCCGGGCGACGTCTGAATGAGTCTCGCCCTGCGTCGTTCGAGAGCACGCCACAGGGGAGCACGCATGCAGGTCGGAGTCCGTCAACAGCCCTCGTTCGCCGTCGCCCGGCTGATGCTGGCGCCCGGCGAGCCGTGCCAGGTCGAGTCCGGCGCCATGATGGCCACCAGCTACGGCGTGCAGGTCCAGTCGCAGTCCCAGGGCGGGATCATGAAGGGCCTCGGCCGGGCGTTCCTCTCCGGCGAGTCCTTCTTCATCTCCACCTTCACCGCGCCGCAGAACGGCGGCTGGGTCGACGTCGCGGCCAACCTGCCCGGCGACATCCAGGTCATCCCCCTCGACGGCCGGACCGGCTGGGCCGTCACCCGCGGCTGTTGGCTCGCGTCGTCGCACGGCGTGCAGACGGAGACCAAGTGGGGCGGGATGAAGAACCTGATGGGCGGCGAAGGCGGGTTCCTGACGCACGCCACCGGCCAGGGCCAGCTGCTCGTCGCCTGCTACGGCGCGGTCGAGACCATCACCTTGCAGCAGGGCGAGATGGTCACCGTCGACACCGGGCACGTCGTCGCGTACGCCGACACCGTGCAGTACCAGATCCGGAAGGTCGCGACGGGCATCATCCAGTCCATGAAGAGCGGCGAAGGCCTCGTGTTCGACTTCGTCGGTCCCGGCCAGATCATGACGCAGACGCGCAACCCGTCCGCGCTGGTCAGCTGGATCGTCTCGCACGTCCCGTCCCGCTGATGCGCGTCCAGACCCGGCACACGCCGGGCTTCGGCGTCGCCCGCGTCCTGCTCGACCCGGGTGAGTCCGTGCAGGCCGCGCCCGAGACGCTGCTCGCCAGCCGCTTCGGCGTCACCGAGGCGGCGTCGGGCCGCGGCGGCGTCCGGGCCGGCAAGTCCGCGGCGGTCGTCTACACCGCGCCTTCGGACGGCGGCTGGATCGACTTCGCGCCGCTGCGCCCCGGCGACGTCTACCCGCTCGAGCTGGGCGGCGGCACGGGCTGGGCGGTGCACCGGGAAGCCGTGCTGGTGCGGCCGTCGACCGCCCGGCACGACCCGAACTGGACGCCGTTGCAGCAGCTCTTCGGCGCCGACTCCGGGTTCCTCGAGCACTACAGCGGGACCGGGCCGCTCGTGCTGGCCGCGCCCGGTCCGGTCGACGCGTTCGAGCTCGGCCAGGGCGAGCTGGTGACCGTCCGGCCGGACTACCTGCTGGCCTACCCCGACACCGTGCAGTGCCGGCTGCGGGCGCTCGATCCCGGTGGGCCGCAGTCGCTGCGCACGGGTGAAGGGCTCGCGGTCGACTTCGCGGGTCCCGGGACGGTGCTCGTGCAAGCGCGCAACAGCCGCCTTTCCCGCTCGTGATCTTCAGACGAATTGCCCATTGCCGGGGGGAATAATTCCGGTAGCGTGATTGGCACTTCCGCCGCTGGCATCCGCTCGGGCCAGCGGATCCTTTGTGCTGAGGGAGGGCGCCGTGGCTGTCGGCACCGTCAAATGGTTCAACTCGGAAAAGGGCTACGGGTTCATCGAATCCACCGAAGGACCTGATGTGTTCGTGCACTATTCGGCCATTCAGGCCGACGGATTCCGCACTTTGGACGAAGGCGACCGCGTCGAGTTCGAAGTCCAGTCCGGGCGGGACGGCCGGAGTCAGGCCGCGGACGTGCGCAAGGTGGCGTCGACACCCTGATCACCCGATTGGCGAACCCCCGGCAGCGGCCGAACCAGGGACGTTAGGCTGCCGGGCGTGACAGGCGATGTGTCGGGGGACCTCACCGGTCGCCGGCTGGGCAACTACCGCATCGACGGAGTGCTCGGCAAGGGCGGCATGAGTGTGACCTACAAGGCCACCGACGTGCGGCTCGGCCGGAAGGTGGCGCTGAAGGTCATCGGTGACCACCTCGGGGCCGACGCCGAGTTCCGCGAGCGGTTCGTCGACGAGGCGCGCAACACGTCCGCGATCGACCACGCCAACGTCGTGCCCCTGTACGACTTCGGCGAGCTCGACGGCATGCTCTACATCGCCATGCGCATGGTCGACGGCGGCGATCTCGCCGGGTTGATCGCGGGCGGCCCGATCGCGCCCGCGCGCACCCTGACGATGCTCGACCAGGTCGCGGACGCCCTCGACACCCTGCACAACCGTGGTCTGGTCCACCTCGACGTCAAGCCGGCCAACGTGCTCGTGACGAAGAAGGAGACCGCGCGCGAGCACGTGTACGTCGCCGACTTCGGGCTGACCCGCCGCGGCGCGACCGGGCACCGGACGCGCGGCGGCGACTTCCTCGGCTCGCCGACGTACGCGGCGCCCGAGCACCTGCGCGGCGAACCGCTGGACGGACGCACCGACCAGTACGCGCTCACGTGCGTCCTGTACGCGTGTCTGACGGGGAGCCCGCCGTTCAAGGGCGACGTGCCGACGGTGATCAAGGGCCACCTCAACGGCGACCCGCCGGCGATCTCCCGCGCCGTCGCGCTGCCGCCGGCGATCGACGAGGTCATCCGCCGCGGCATGGCCAAGAACCCGGCCGACCGCTACCCCAGCTGCGTCGAGCTGATCGCGGCCGCCCGCCGCGCGCTCGGCCCCCAGGCGGCGTCGGACACCCCACCGGGTCCTCCCGGGTCCAATTCGGGTGGAATCCCCGCGCCGCAGCGCCACGGTCAGGTACAACAGGGGCCGCACCAGAACAGCGCACCGCAGGGAGAGGGGGCCCCCGTGCACCCGTACGGAGGACAGCAGCCGGGCTACGGCCAGCAGCCCGGGCCGCCGGGGCCGCCCCAGGGCCTGCCACCGCAGGGCATGCCACCGCAGGGCCCGCCGCCCGGTTACGGCTACCCCCAGCAGGGGCCGCCGCAAGGGATGCCGCAGGGTCCGCCGCCGGGTTACGGCTACCCGCAGCAGCCGGGCCTGCCGCCGCAGGGCTACGGCCAGGACCCGATGCGCCTGCGCCCTCCGATGCCGGCCGGCGGCGCGGGCGCGTTCCACCAGCCGCAGAGCAGCGGCGGCAAGAAGTGGCTCTTCCTCGTCCTCGGCCTCCTGGTCCTGGCGGGCCTGGTCGTGGGCGCGATCTTCCTGTTCAGCGACAGCGGCAGCGGAGGCGGCGGCACGACGACGGCCCCGAACATCCCGGTCGGCCCCGGCGACTCGCAGACCAACCCGACGTCGTCGCTGAACGCCCCGCCGACGTCGATCTCCATCAAGCCGGGCAACTGACCCCTCCGGACGTCATGAACGACTCGTTCATGACGTCCGGCGCCAGGGCCCGGCAAAGTCGCGTTTGCTGGGCGGGATGCCATGAAAGGGTCGTTCATGACGCTGGACGTCATGAAAGAGTCGTTCATGACGTCGCCAACCCTGCCGAACGTCGCGACTCCGCGCGGCCGTGACCTTGCCGAGACCCTGACGTCCGGCGCGGTGAACGACTCTTTCATGACGTCGCGGAGCGGGCTTGATCGTGCCGCGCTGAGCTGGCCTTCTTGCACTCTCCCCCGCAGAGTGCTAAACACGGACTTGGCACTCGACGCCGTCGAGTGCCAAAGGTCGGGACGGTGAGGCTGGCCCCCACCCGGGTCCAGTCGTCCGTCGCGGGCACCGAGCCTGGCCGAGGAAAGAGTCCTGCTGCCGCCGCTGCAAAGCTTCACAGCGCGGCGGCGGCCCCCAATACCGGAGGACCACACCGCAATGGCCAAACTGATCGCGTTCGACGAGGACGCCCGCCGCGGTCTCGAGCGTGGCTTGAACATCCTCGCCGAAGCCGTCAAGGTGACCCTCGGCCCGCGGGGCCGGAACGTCGTGCTCGAAAAGAAGTGGGGCGCGCCGACGATCACCAACGACGGTGTCTCCATCGCCAAGGAGATCGAGCTCGAAGACCCGTGGGAGAAGATCGGGGCCGAGCTCGTCAAAGAGGTCGCCAAGAAGACCGACGACGTCGCGGGTGACGGCACCACCACCGCCACCGTGCTCGCCCAGGCCCTGGTCAAGGAAGGCCTGCGCAACGTCGCGGCCGGCGCCGACCCCATCAGCCTGAAGCGCGGCATCGAGGCGGCCGTCGAGGCCATCACCGAGCAGCTGCACAAGGCCGCCGTCCAGATCGAGACCAAGGAGCAGATCGCTGCTACCGCCTCGATCTCGGCCGCTGACCGCACCATCGGCGAGCTGATCGCCGAGGCGCTGGACAAGGTCGGCAAGGAAGGCGTCGTCACCGTCGAGGAGAGCAACACCTTCGGTCTCGAGCTCGAGCTCACCGAGGGCATGCGCTTCGACAAGGGCTACATCTCCGGTTACTTCGTGACCGACCCGGAGCGTCAGGAAGCCGAGCTGGAGGACCCCTACATCCTCCTCTTCGGTTCCAAGATCTCCACCGTCAAGGACGTCCTGCCGCTGCTGGAGAAGGTCATCCAGTCCGGCAAGCCGCTGCTGATCATCGCCGAGGACGTCGAGGGCGAGGCCCTGGCCACCCTCATCGTCAACAAGATGCGCGGCACCTTCAAGTCCGTCGCCGTCAAGGCCCCGGGCTTCGGTGACCGCCGCAAGGCGATCCTGCAGGACATCGCGATCCTGACCGGTGGCCAGGTCATCTCCGAGGACGTCGGCCTCAAGCTGGAGAACGCGGACCTTTCCCTGCTGGGCAAGGCTCGCAAGGCCGTCATCACCAAGGACGAGACGACCATCGTCGAGGGTGCGGGCGACGCCGACCAGATCCAGGGTCGCGTCAACCAGATCCGCGCCGAGATCGACAACTCGGACTCGGACTACGACCGCGAGAAGCTGCAGGAGCGGCTCGCGAAGCTGGCCGGCGGCGTGGCCGTCATCAAGGCCGGCGCCGCGACCGAGGTCGAGCTCAAGGAGCGCAAGCACCGCATCGAGGACGCGGTGCGCAACGCCAAGGCCGCCGTTGAAGAGGGCATCGTCGCCGGTGGTGGCGTCGCTCTCATCCAGGCTGCCGAGGCTGCCTTCGCGGGCCTGAAGCTCGAGGGCGACGAGGCCACTGGTGCCAACATCGTCAAGGTGGCCGTCGAGGCCCCGCTCAAGCAGATCGCGATCAACGCCGGCCTCGAAGGCGGCGTCGTGGTGGAGAAGGTCAAGGGCCTGCCCCAGGGTCACGGCCTCAACGCCGCCACGGGTGTCTACGAGGACCTGCTCGCCGCCGGCGTGCCGGACCCGACGAAGGTCACCCGCTCCGCGCTGCAGAACGCCGCTTCCATCGCGGCGCTGTTCCTGACCACCGAGGCCGTCGTGGCGGACAAGCCGGAGAAGGCTTCGGCCGCTCCCGCCGACCCGTCCGGTGGCATGGGTGGCATGGACTTCTGATCCACCCGCTTTGCCGGAAAGCCCGGTCCGCTTCGGCGGGCCGGGCTTTTCTCATGGCTTGGTGAAGAACCAGACGGCGTAGGCGCCGAGGATGACGACGCCGAGCGCGAGCACGCCGAGGCCCCCGAGCCAGGCGGTGCTCGCTTCTTCCGCTTCCAGCGCGACGACGATGGCGCCGATGCCGGTGAGCAGGATCCAGATCGCGAGCCCGGCGGCGGTGTACAGCACGGTTTTGGTGACGCTCGTGCTGCCGGTGTCGTTGAAGGCGAGCGCGACGAAGGCGGAGAAGGCGGTCAGCCCCAGCCCGGCGATCAGGTAGAGCCCGCCCAAGATCCCGACCACGATCTTCGCGGCCTGTCTGCTCCCTTGATCCACGACCGCGAACCCTAACCCCTCGCACGGGGTTCGCGGTGGTCTTTTGGGCCGCCCGGCCTACGGTGCTACGCCGAACGGCCCGGACGCCCCCTTGGCGTCCGGGCCGTTTCCCCCGTGGCGGTGCCGCGTCCGCGTCCCCTCGGCGCGCGGCGGGTACCCACGCCCCCCGGCGTGGGTGTTCAGCGGTCCCCGGTCGTCCGGCGGGCACCGGCTCCCCCTGCGAGCCGGCGCCCGCCCGGGGTCAGGAGCCTTCTTCGGGGGTCAGGATCGCGGCGGCGACGTAGACCGGAATGGCGATGCCGACCGAAAGGAAAACGGCGGCGACCAGGCCGATGCGGAGAACGCCGGCGTCGATGCCGAGGTAGGTGGCCCAGCCACCGCAGACGCCGGTCAGCATCTTGTCGCTGGTGCTGCGGCGGAGCTTCTTGGTTTCCGGGGTGTACACGCTGTTCGTCATGCAGCAATGTTCGCTCGCCGGGGCCCCGGGCCACATCGGGAACGGCCCGGACCCCGACCCTGAACTTGCCCTCGGGGAAACCACGTATCAGCCGCGCACCCGTTCGAGCCGGGCCCGCCACGCCGCCTCGACCTCGGGTGACGCCAGGTATGCACCGGTCGGCTCCGGAGCCTGCCGTGGCACCGGGAGGTATCCGTCCACAGGGGACAGTGAGGAAGCGCAGACGTCGCCTTCCAGCAACGAAATGGTCCCCAGACCACAGGCGAATTCCAGTTCCGGCAGCGCGCCGGCCAGTGCCAGGCCCGCCGCCAGGCCGACGCTCGTCTCCACCGCCGACGAAACCACGCACGGCAACCCGCACGCCTCCGCGACCTCCAGCGCCCGGCGGACGCCGCCGAGCGGGGACACCTTCAGCACCGCGATGTCCGCCGCCCCCGCGACCGCCACCTTCAGCGGGTCCTCGGCCCGGCGGATCGACTCGTCGGCCGCGATGCGGACCGGCACGCGACGGCGGACCGCCGCCAGGTCCTCGATCGACGGGCACGGCTGCTCCGCGTACTCCAGCCCGCCCGCCGCCTTGTCGAGGTCGATGATCGCGCGGACCGCCGTGTCGACGTCCCACGCCGTGTTCGCGTCGACGCGCACCGCGCCGGACGGGCCGAGCGCGTCGCGGACCGCCGCCACCCGCTCGCAGTCGTCCGCGATCGACGATCGCGGGTCCGCCACCTTCACCTTCGCCGTCCGGCAGCCGGAGGCCCGAACCAGTTCGTACGCCTTCTCCGGGCCGACGACCGGCACCGTCGTGTTCACCTCGACGCGGTCGCGGACCGGCGCCGGCCAGCCCGTTTCGCTCGCTTCGAGCGCCGCGTGCAGCCAAGGGACGCTCTCGGCGTCCGAATAGTCGGCGAACGGGCAGAACTCGCCCCAGCCCGCCGGGCCGGGCAGCAGGACGCCTTCCCGGACGGTGATGCCGCGGAAACGGTTGCGCAGGGGGATCGCGTAGACCTTCATCGCCGCCGATCATGCCATCCCCGACTTCGGCGATCGGGTGCCGAACAGCGCGTTTCCGGCCAGAATGACTCCGTGGTCCTCGACTTCCGCGTGCTGGGTCCGGCCGAGGTCACGGCAGACGGCCACCCGGTGCCGCTCGGGGGCAGCCGGCCGCTGATCGTCCTGGCCGGGCTTTTGCTGCGCGCGAACCGGGTCGTGCCGGTCGACGAGCTCGCCCGCTGGCTCTGGAACGACGACCGCCGCCGCTCCAAGGGCGCGCTCCAGACGTACGTGCTGCGCCTGCGCCGGGCGCTGGGCGACCAGGTCGCGATCCGCACCGAGAGCGGCGGCTACCTGATCGAGCTCGACGACGACCGGCTGGACCTTTCCCGGTTCCGCGCCCTCGCCACCCGGGGCAGGGCCGCGATGGATCGCGGCGAAAGCCGTCGAGCGGCCGCGCACTTCGCCGAAGCGCTCGGCCAGTGGCGTGGCGCGGCGCTGCTGAACGTCGAGTCGGACGCGCTGCACCGCGACGAGGCCGGGCAGCTGGCCGAAGAACGCCTGCGCGTCCGCGAGCAGTGGGCGGACGCCCTGCTCGACGTCGGCGAGTACGGCACCGTCGTTTCCGAGCTGGTCCGGCTGACCAGGGAAAACCCGCTGCGGGAGCGGCTGCACGAGCAACTGATGGTCGCGCTGTACCGGTCGGGCCGCCAGGCCGAGGCGCTCGACGTGCACCGCCGGATCAGCGACGTGCTGGCCGAGGAGCTGGGCCTCGACCCCGGGCCGTCGCTGCAGCGCACCCGGCAGGCGATCCTCACCGGGAGCGAGAGCGCGGTCCCGCGGTACCGGCTCGGCGTCGAGCCGCAGGTGCCGCACCAGCTGCCCGCCGACCTGCGGGCCTTCTCCGGGCGCGAGTCCGATCTCAAGGCGTTGCACGCGCTGCTGCCGGACGCGATCGACGCCGACACGTCGACGCCGATCGCGTCCGTCGAGGGCATGGGCGGCGTCGGCAAGACGACCCTGGCCGTGCACTTCGCGCACGAGATCGCCGACCGGTTCCCCGGCGGGCAGGTCTACCTCGACCTGCGCGGCTACGGGCCGGGTGAGCCGGTCGAGCCGTCGGCGGCGCTGGAGGCGATGCTCACCGCGCTCGGCGTGCCGTGCGAGGCGATCCCGGGCGACCTCGACGGCCGCGCGGCGAGCTGGCGGACGCACACCGCGGGGCGCCGGCTGCTGGTCTTGCTCGACAACGCCAACCGCACCGAGCAGGTGCGGCCGCTGTTGCCCGGGCCGGGCTGCCTGGTCGTGATCACGAGCCGCTGGCAGCTGCGCGCGCTGGTCGCGACGCACGGCGCGCGGCGGATCGCGCTGGAGGAGCTCGGCGAAGAGGACGCCGTCGAGCTGCTCGCGTCCGCGATCGGCCTCGACCGGGTGGCGCGCGACCCCGCCGCGACCGAGCGGTTCGTGCGCCACTGCGGCGGGCTGCCGCTGGCGATCCGGATCCTCGCCGTGCGGGCGGCGCAGTTCCCCGACCTGGCGCTCGACGAGTTCGTCGACTCGCTCGAGGCCGACCTGCTCGGCTCGTTCGACCTCGCCGACGGCGAAGGGACGAACCTCCGCTCGGTGTTTTCGTACTCCTACCAGGCGCTGGAGCCGCCGACGGCACGGTTGCTGCGGCTGCTCGGGCTGTTCACCGGCGTCGACTTCGCCGCGCCGGCGGCGGCCGCGATCGCCGGGCTGGACGTCGCGACGACCCGGCCGATGCTGGAGACGCTGGCCGCCGCGCACCTGCTCGCCCAGCCGCGGCCGGGCCGCTACCAGTTCCACGACCTCATCCGCGCGTACGCCGGCGAAGTCGCTTCGCAGGTCGACACGGCTTCGCAGCGCGACGCGGCTTTGGATCGGCTGCTGGACTGGTACCTGGCGTCGGCGCTGAACGCGTCACGGCGGATGCGGCCGGAGCGCTACTACCGGCTGCTGGACCTCGACGGCCTCGACGGCGGCCTGGCGTTCACGGCGTACCACGACGCCTTGGAGTGGTTCGGCGAGGAAGCCGGCAACCTGATCGCCGCGGTGCACCTGGCGCGGAACCGGCGTGACGACGTCTGCTGGAAGCTGGCCTGGCTGCTGCAGAGCTACTTCGTGACACGCTCGCGGCTCGACGAGTGGCGCTCGGTGTTCGCGGTGGCGCTCGAGGCGGCGCGGGCCGGCGGCCACCGGCCGGGCGAGGCGGGCATCCTGAGCGGGCTCGGCGTGGTCAACGGCGTCGCGCGACAGTACGACGAGTCGCGGCGGTTCCTGGAGCAGGTGCTCGCGATCCAGCGCGAGCTCGGCGCGCGGGAGGGCGAGGCGCGGGCGCAGTACAACCTGGCGATGGCGGCGCACAACCTCGATGACTACGCCTGGGCGTACGAGCACGGGATGCAGGCGCTGGGGATCGTCCGCGAGCTGGGGCTGGGGGCGTTCGAGGCGAGTGTGCTGCGGGCGCTGGGCGACATCTGCACGTCGATGGGCGACCACGAGCAGGCGCTGCGGCTGGCCGACGCGGCGCTGGCGGTGCCCGGCCCGGACGGTGAGCCGGTGGACACGCGGTTCACCCTGCACACGCGCGGCCTGGCGCTGGTGGGGCTGGGCCGGGTGGACGAGGGGATCGCGTGCATCCGCGACTCGGTCCCGATGTTCTTCGAGATGGGCGAGCAGTACGAGGCGGCGGACGTGCTGGCTCAGCTGGGCACGATCCACCTGCGGTACGGCGATCGGGCGGTGGCCCGGGAGTGCTGGGTCCGGTCGGCGCGGTTGCTGACGGAGCTGGGACACCCGGACGCGGACGACGTGCGCGCGAAGCTGGCGGCGTTGGTGGGCGCTGGGAGCTGACCGCGGGGAGTTGTGCGGGGCGGGCGTGGCCGCGTGGCGCTCGCGTCGCGGGGAGTTGTGCGTGGCGGACCGCCCGCGTGCCGACCCCCAGCGACAGCACGCAAGCCGGTCCGGCCCGCGGGTCCACTCAAGCCGATCGCGCTCACTGTCCACTCACTGTCTCGTCGGCGGGGCGACGCCGAGCAGGTCGGCCAGGGTCTCGGCGTTGCGGGGTGCCTCGACCTTCACGTCGTTGTCGAAGTAGACGTGGACGTCGCGCTTCCCGCCGTCGTGCCAGGCCCGGATCTTGTCCGCCCACCCGCGCAGGGACCGGTCCGAGTAACCGCTTACGTACAGCTCCTCGTCGCCGTGGAGGCGGACGTAGGCGAAGTCCGCGGTCTGGTCCTCGAGGAACGGCCACTTGCCCGCGGTGTCGGCGACGACCAG
The DNA here is from genome assembly GCA_049998055.1 of Amycolatopsis sp. cmx-4-37. Classification (GTDB taxonomy): domain Bacteria; phylum Actinomycetota; class Actinomycetes; order Mycobacteriales; family Pseudonocardiaceae; genus Amycolatopsis. The sequence continues at coordinate 335,323 of JAEBEK010000004.1, forward strand.
AGCGATTCCGTGTGCTCGCAGCAGCTCCTTCGCCGCGGGCTCGGCGAAGCTCGGGTGCCGGACCTCGAGCGCGTGCCGCAGTGGTTTTCGCGGCCCGGCTTCGAGGTAGGGAGGGTTCTTCAGCTTGTCGTCGTGCTTGGTCGCGAGCTGGGCCGCGTCGGTCGTGGTGCGGGGCAGGAGGGCGAAGAAGTTCGTGAGCCGGTCGGGGTCGAACCTCAGCCTCGGCGGCAGCTGCCAGAGGAACGGGCCCAGTTTCGCGCCGAGGGCGAGGACGCCCGAAGCGTAGAAGTTCGCGAGGGCTGTTTCGACGTCGCGGAGCTGTTTCATGTGCGTGATGAAGCGGCCGCCCTTCACCGCGAAGAGGAAGTCCGCCGGGGTCTCGTCGAACCAGGCGCGGTACCGCTCCGGTCGCTGCAGCGAGTAGAAGGAACCGTTGATCTCGACGGCGTTCATCCGCCTCGACAGGTATTCGAGCTCCCGCCGCTGCACGAGTCCTGGTGGGTAGAACACCCCGCGCCACGGCGGGTAGCGCCACCCCGAGGTACCGATCCGGATTTCGGCGATCGCCCTCACCGCCTTCCCGCGGGGGGTGATTCCCGGCGCCGGGCGGCGCCAAACTCGGCTGCGCTGGTGTCGTCTGGACGGGTGGACCGCCGGGCGGGACAGGTGACCCGATTTCGCGGACGGTCGTCTTGTGGGGCCTTTGTGGCGTTTGCTCATGGGCGTCTCTGGTGGTTGCGGGCTGCTTCTGCCGCTGTCAAAGGACTGTCCTCGCCGGACGGGCAGGCTTTGGGATGGCCTGGGGACCGCTGTCTTCTCGCCTTCGCGTGGGGGCGACGCTGGGTGGTCATCCCGTCGCCTGAGCGAGGCCTATCGCTTTGAGCCAGGCCCGCAAGCTTGCGCTGTCTTCTCGCCTTGGTTCGCTGGTTGCGGGCCTGGCTCAAAGTGATTTGACGGCCTCCGGCGACGGGATGACCTCCCAGCTCTTTTCCGGGTAGCCCGGCTTGCCGAGCCCGTGCGGCTCCGCACCGGCCTCGCCTCTCACGCCCAGGAAAACCGCCACAGCCTCGACTGCACCAGCCCCGACGCGTACTCGCGCAGGTTCCCCGGCTGCGCCGCGAACGTCGGCAAGCTGAACGCCCGGTGCTCCGCCGCCGTCAATGCCCGTGCCTGGTTCCTCGGTGGTGCCGATACCGACAGCTCCAGCGTGTCGAACCCCAGCCCCACCAGCGTCGCCCCGAAGCGGTCCTCCCAGCTCCGCAGCACCGCCGACAGCTCGGCCACCTGGTCCGTGCACTTGATCATGCCCGTCCAGCCCAGCAGGGCCGGGATGTCCGCCGGCCGCTCGGTCTGGACCAGACCCAGCCGGTGGGGGGCTCGCGACGCCAGGATCGAACCCGTGTTGCCCGCCTCCGCCAGCGGGTCGGACCTGCGGGGGCTGCGCTTGGCCAGACCCGGGAACCGCGCGCCGAACGGGCGGAGGCACGCGCCGTCGCAGCAGGAGCTGTCCCACCAGCGGGCCAACGCCCCCGCCGCGTCCGCCGACGGGACCCGGTGGCCTGCCGGGGCCAAGCAGCCGCGGTCGTCGATCCAGTCTTCGCCGTTCGCCGCGAAGCGCTGGTCGTGCGGGATCAGCACCGGCCACAGCCCCGACCGCTCGAACTCGGCCACGCAGCCGAGGTAGCGCTCGGGCCGGGTCAGCGGCAGGTCGGACACCCACAGCCGGCCGTGCCACGACCCCGGTGGCAGGGTCTGGACCGGCGGCGCGGGCGTACCGGGGCGGAGCGGTGCGATCGTCATGACGTCCCCTCGAACTTGTGTTCGGCTACTGCATGTCGAACAGTAGTTCGAGGGTCCGACAATTTCCAGTGATCCGCCCGCTCATCCGTTCGAGTGAATCCGAGAATCAGCAGGTCAGGGCCATGTGCGAGACGCCTGTGGCGGAAGTTGTTCCTGTGACGATTCGCTAGGCCGAAGGGGCTACGGCGTCGTGGCCCGCTCGCGCCGGCTAAACCCGCTCCCGCTCCCGCGCGTGTGCTGGGAGCGGCTCCGTTCCGGACCGCGACGGCAACGAGAAGGGAACCTGGATCATGAGGACTTCCGTTCGGGCACTGGTGGCCACGACGTTCGCGGGCGCCGCGCTGGTCGGCTTCTCCGGTGTCGGCCACGCGGGCACCGTCGGCGTTCCCGGCGTGAACGTCTCGCTGTTCCCCAAGACCAACGTGCTCATGGTGTACGACACGTTGTGCGACGACGACAGCGTCTACGGGTTCTGGAAGACGGACGGCGGAGCCGAGATCAGGATCAACAACAAGGGTGGCTGCGGCACCGTCGTCCCGGTGACCGTGCCGATCGGCGACGGCACGTACGTCTCTTACAAGGCGTGCCTGGACCGGAGCTGGCCCACGAGTGACCTTTGCTCCGGCTGGCAGAGGGAAAAGATCTGATCAGCCTCCGTAGGCTGTGCGGAATGGGGTTCGGTCAGCGAGCACGCAGGGTGCGGGACGGGCGGCTGGCCCAGGGGCAGCGGGTCGCGGCGCTGTGTTCGTGCGTGAGCCTCTACCACCCGATCGGCCACCGGGCGACGTTGAGCTTTCTCGCTGAACTGGCCGGGCCGTACCAACGCCACGAGCGGGCCCTGCTGGGTGCGTTGGAGGCGCTGGAGGCCAGCCGGGCGATGTGGCGGGTCGCGCGGACCGCCTATGCGGACTCGCGGGTGCGGCACAAGCGACTCGGCCGTCGGGTGCCCTCCGCCGGGGACCCGCCGCCGAGCGGGACCGGCCACTGGTACGCGGCGGTCCCGGACCTGTCGCGTCGCGCGGCCGTGCACGCGCTGAAGCTGTGGGAGCAGGACCCCGAGCAGGCCTCGGCGGACCAGGAGGTGCGTTCCCTGGTCCGGTGCTGCGTCGCCACCGGCGGCCGCCTCACCGGCGAGCAGCTGGACACCGTGCTGAGCCGCCGGGCCCGGGACGAGGCCGACGACGTCCGCTGGCCGATGACGCTCGCGGCGTCCGCGGCCGGCGCCCATCGGCAGTACCGCTGACGTCGCGACGCCGACCGGGGAATCAGAGCGGCCGGAGCAGGTCGTCCGCGTCCACGATGTGGTACGCGTACCCCTGCTCCGCGAGGAACCGCTGCCGGTGCGCCGCGTACTCCGTGTCGACCGTGTCGCGCGAGACGATCGAGTAGAAGTGCGCCTGGCGGCCGTCGCCCTTCGGACGCAGGAGCCGGCCGAGCCGCTGGGCCTCCTCCTGCCGGGAGCCGAACGTCCCCGAGATCTGGATCGCCACCGACGCCTCGGGCAGGTCGATCGAGAAGTTCGCCACCTTCGACACCACCAGTGTCTTGATCTCGCCGCGCCGGAACTTGTCGAACAGCTCTTCGCGCTCCTTGTTGCGGGTCGCGCCCTGGATCACCGGCGCGTCGAGCTCGTCGCCGAGCATCTCCAGCTGGTCGAGGTACGCGCCGATCACCAGGGTCGGCTCACCCGCGTGCTTGGCCACGATCGACTTGATCACCGGGGTCTTCGTCAACGCCGTCGCCGCGAGCTTGTACCGCTCGTCGGCCTCGGCCGTGGCGTACTCCAGGCGCTCCGCGTCGGTCAGCGTCACGCGGACCTCGGTGCACTCCGCCGGCGCGATCCAGCCCTGCGCCTCGATGTCGCGCCACGGCACGTCGTAGCGCTTCGGCCCGATCAGCGAGAAGACGTCGCCCTCGCGGCCGTCCTCGCGCACCAGCGTCGCGGTCAGGCCGAGGCGCCGCCGGGACTGCAGGTCCGCCGTCATCCGGAACACCGGGGCCGGCAGCAGGTGCACCTCGTCGTAGACCACCAGGCCCCAGTCGCGCGAGTCGAACAGCTCCAGGTGCCGGTACTCGCCCTTGGTCTTGCGGGTGATCACCTGGTAGGTCGCGATGGTGACCGGCCGGATCTCCTTCTTCTCGCCGGAGTACTCGCCGATCTCCTCCTCGGTCAGCGACGTCCGCGCGATCAGCTCGCGCTTCCACTGCCGCCCGGCGACGGTGTTGGTCACCAGGATCAGCGTCGTGGCCTGCGCGCGAGCCATCGCAGCCGCGCCGACCAGCGTCTTGCCGGCGCCGCACGGCAGCACGACGACGCCCGAGCCGCCCGCCCAGAACGCCTCCGCGGCCATCCGCTGGTAGTCGCGCAGGTGCCAGTCCTGCTCGTCGAGCGCGATCGGGTGCGCTTCGCCGTCGACGTACCCGGCGAGGTCCTCGGCCGGCCAGCCGACCTTCAGCAGCGCCTGCTTGAGCCGCCCGCGCTCGGACGGGTGGACGAGCACGGTGTCCTCGTCGATCTTCGCGCCCAGCATCGGGCTGATCTTCTTGTTCCGCGAGACCTCGGTCAGCACCGCGCGGTCGGTGGTCGACATCACGAGGCCGTGCGCCGGGTGGTTGGCGATCTGCAGTCTCCCGAACCGGCCCATGACGTCGACGACGTCGATCAGCAGCGGCTGCGGCACCGGGAAGCGCGAGTACGTCGTCAGCGCGTCGACGACCTGCTCGGCGTCGTGGCCGGCGGCACGCGCGTTCCACAAGGCCAGCGGCGTGATCCGGTAGGTGTGGACGTGCTCCGGCGCCCGTTCGAGCTCGGCGAACGGCGCGATCGCGACGCGCGCGTCGCCGGCCTGGGGGTGGTCGACCTCCAGGAGCACGGTCTTGTCGGACTGGACGATCAGCGGGCCATCAGTCACAACTACTGTTATACGTGGCTCGCTCCGGCCCGCTCCCGTCGCGGGTCGCCGGTGGGACGATCTGCCGAGGGGATCACTGGAGGGCACGTTGACCACACCACCGTTCGACGACAACCCGTTCCGGTCGCCGGACTACGCGACGCCGTCGGCGCCGATGCCGCCGCCGGTGCCCGGTCAGCGGCCGATCCCGCACTGGTTCACCACGAAGGTGAAGATCACGCTCGCCGCGTGCGTCGTCCTGGCGCTGGCCCTGGGCTCGCTGGGCGCGCTGAGCATCCACTGGATCGACCGCGCCGGGCCGCCGTCGGACGGCGACTGCCTGTACCTGTCGCGCGAGAGCGGCGGCAAGCTCGCCTACCACCGCGTCGGCTGCGGGACGGACAGCGCGACCTACAAGGTCGACGACAGCTACACGGGGTCCTTCCGCTGCGGCTCCGGCGACTACGTGCGCTTCCAGATCACCGGGACCGCCGCGACCGCCCAGCGCACGCTCTGCCTGGCGCTGAACGTCAGCACCGGCGACTGCCTGCGTGACGTCGACGACCAGGCCACGATCGGCAAGGTGAGCTGCGGCGACCCGGCGGCGAAGGAACGCGCCGAGGTCATCACCGGCTACCGCGGCGAAGACAGCTGCGAGGACGCCGACCAGGTGCTGAGCTACCCCGGGCCGCCCCGCCGGACCGTGTGCCTGGCGCCGCCGGGCGAGAACATCTAGCCGGAGCCTCGGGGCGCGGTCAGTAGCTGTTCTGGTCGGGGAGCAGGCTCTGGACGTCGAGGCGGTTCGCCAGCTGGCCGGAGTTGTGCATCAGGTCCGCGACGCGCTGCAGGCGGATGCCGTTGAGCGACGCCGGGTACGAGCCGAGCGAGATCAGGGCCGCCGTGGTCGTGTCGATGTCCGAGAACTTCGGGAGCGCGTCGCGGATGATCGCCGGGTCGGTCGCGCTCTGCTGGGCCGCGCCCAGTGCCGTGCGGAACGCCGCCAGCGTGCGGGGGTTGGCCTGCGCGAACGGCTTGGCCGACGCGTAGGCGGACAGCGGGAAGTCGAGCGTCGAGCCGCGGGCGCCGTCGGCGAGGATGTGGGCGCCGAGGTCCTTCTCGGCGCGGGTGATGTACGGCTCGATCATCAGGGCGGCGTCGACGTCGCCCGCCTGCAGGGACTGCGGCATCGCGTCGAACGCCACCTGCTTGAACTTGATCTTCGTCACGTCGACGCCGGCCGTCCCGAGCACCGAGCGGGCGGCCAGCGCGCCGACGTCGTCGAGCGTGTTCACCGCGATGTCGGGCGCCTTCTTCGACGTCGGCACGGTGTAGTCCGAGCCGGGCAGGGTGACCAGCGCCATCGTGTTGGGGCCGGACGTGTACGCCTCGCCCTGCAACTGCAGGGCCGTCCCGCCGGCCGCGGCGCGGAACAGCGCGATGTCGGAGCCGAACGTGACGTCGAGGTCGCCGGCGGTCAGCTTGGCCAGCCCGTCTTCGCCGCCGAGCTCGACGAGCTGCACGTTCAGCCCCGCGGCGCCGAACTTCCCGGCCGCGACGGCGATCCGCAGGGGGGCCGTGTCGATGGCGTTGCCCACACCGACGCGCAGGGCGGTCCGTTCCAATGGCGGCGGGGCGGCCGGCGAACCGGAAGAGAACACGCTGCACCCCGCGGTGGCCAGCAGCGCCGCTACCAGCGGAATCATCCGTCCGGGTCTGATCATGAACCTTCACCTACTGGGAGAATCTGGTTCTCGTGCTGGATCGTATGGTCCGCGCCCCATACGATCGCGGGCAGGGCCGTATCGCGCCAGCGCGGCTTTCGGATCTTCATCGAGCGGGCTACCGTTCAGTAGGTTCGAGTGTCGTCAGGTCCGCGGGTTCCCGTCCGCGGTGGAAGAGGAAACCAGGTGACCCGTCGCGATCAGCGTCCCCCCAAGGGCGACGCGGCGGATCCACGTCCGGCCGGTGGCCGGTGGCGGCTCCGGAACTGGCGTCTCGGCACGAAGCTCTTCGCCGTCCTCCTCATCCCCGCGCTCGCGGTGATCGCTCTCGTCGGCCTGCGCATCAGCTCGGACCTGGGGGACGCCCGGCAGCTCGCGGAGTTCGCCACCCACGACCGTGTCGACAGCACGGTCGCCGAAGCCCTGCACGAGCTGCAGCGCGAGCGCGACCTCACCGTCCGGTTCGTCGCCCAGGACCGTCAGGGCGACACCGCCGACCTCACCGGTCAGCGCAAACGCGTCGACCAGGCGATCGGCACGTTCGAACGGACCCTCGCCGACAGTAAACCCCGGCTCGACGCCAAGGCGGCGGAAAGCCTGCAACAGACCGACGACCGGCTGCGCGTCCTCGGTGGCCTCCGCTTCTCGGCGGAGCATTCGGCGTTCCCCGCCGACGCCGTCCTGCGCTCCTACAGCGAGCTGATCTCCGGCCTGCTCGACATCAGCGACTCGGCCGCGGCCGACGTCTCCGACCCGGAGCTCGCGCGGCTGCGCCTGGCCGGCAACGCGCTGGCCCGGATCAAGGACCAGATGTCGGTCAAGCGCGCGGTGCTGGCCGAGGCGCTCGCCGAGGGCAGCCTCAACCGCGACCGCACGCGCGCGCTGCTCGGCGCCGAAGCCGAGCTCGCCGCCGCGCGCAACGACTACCGCACCTTCGCGACGCCCGAACAGCAGCGGATGTTCGACGACACCGTCATCGGCCTGGTCGTCGACATCGGCAACGACCTGGTCGAATCCGCCCTCACCCGCACCGAGAACGGCCAGAACCTCAGCGGCCTCGACCCGAACCAGTGGGACGTCTCGGCGACGCACACGGTGAACCTGGCCCACCAGGTGCAGCAGGCGCTGCTGGTCCAGTTGCAGGAACGCACGGACGCGCTGGCGGCGCAGGCGCGCGCGGCGGCGATCTGGGACGGCGGTGTCGTGCTCGGCGTCCTGCTCGTCGCGGGCGTGCTGTCGGTCGTCATCGCGCGGTCCCTGTTGCGTCCCTTGCGGATCCTGCGCCGGACCGCGCTCGAAGTGGCCGAGCACCGGCTGCCCGCGGCCGTGCAGAACCTGCTCACCGACCCCGAACCCGCGCCGGAGAACCTGCGGAAACGGCTCGCCGTCGCGCCGGTCCCGGTGTTCACGCGCGAAGAGCTCGGCCAGGTGGCGCGCGCGTTCGACGCGGTGCACGGCGAAGCCGTCCGGCTGGCGGGCGAGCAGGCGATGCTGCGCGAGAACGTCAACGCGATGTTCGTCAACCTCTCGCAGCGCAGCCAGGACCTCGTCGAACGGCAGCTGTCGGTGCTCGACCGGATGGAGGCCGACGAGCAGGATCCGGACACCCTCGCGGGGCTGTTCGAGCTCGACCACCTCGCGACGCGGATGCGGCGCAACAGCGAAAACCTGCTGGTGCTCTCCGGCCAGGACTCGGCGCGCGAGGACGCCGGCGCCGTCTCGGCCGACGAGATCATCGGCGCCGCCCTCTCGGAGGTCGAGCACTACCAGCGCATCGAGCTCGGCCCGGCACCGCAGGTCGCCGTCCGGGGGGAGGCCGTCAACGACCTCGTGCACGTCGTCTCGGAGCTGCTGGAGAACGCGACGAGCTACTCCGGCAACACGACGGTCACCGTCGCGAGCGCCGAAACCCACGACGGCGACTGGCAGATCGAGATCATCGACCACGGCGCCGGCATGCCGCAGGCCGAGATCGACCGCACCAACGCGCGGCTCGCGCACCCGCCGGACGTCGACGTCGAGGTGTCCCGCCGGATGGGCCTGTTCGTGGTCGCGACGCTGGCCACGCGCCACCGCATCGACGTCAGCCTGAGCTCGGGCCAGGACGGCGGGCTGATCGCGACCGTGCTGGTGCCGGCCGCGCTGATCGTCGAGCTGCCGCCGATGCCGGGCCCGCCGCCGCCCGCCGAGCCGGCCGCGGTCCCCGAGCCGGAGCTGCTGGCGCCGCTGGCCCCGCTCACGCCGCCGGAACCCGAGCCGGAGCCGGAACCGGAGGAGCTGACGCCGCCGTCGATCGAGGCCGGCCCGCTGCGCCGGGCGCCGGTGGTGGCCCGTGACCACAGCCCGCAGTGGCCGACCGCGGACGACGACTCGCACCTGGACCTCGACGCCCCGACCGAGCGGATGCCCGCCTACCGCGACGTCCTGTCGCGCTGGTTCGACGCGTCCGCGATACCGGCTGCGGCCCCCGAGGCGGCGCGGCAGCCGGTGGAACCGCGTCCGGTGGCCGAGCAACCGCGGGCCGCCCGGCCTGAGCCGCGCCACGCGCTGGCCGCGGCCCCGCCGCCCCCACCCCCGCCGCGTTCACGTGAAAGCGACGACCTGGGGTCGGAGCTTTCACGTGAAAGCTCCGGGCCGGACCCGGACGACGAGGACACCGACCCGCAGTTCGCGCCCGTCGCGCCGCCGGCCGCGATCGAGCCCGCCTACCAGTGGCCGACACCGGCCGAGCTGGAGCAGGAGGACGGCGCCGAGGACACCTGGCCGTTCCTGAAGGCGGCCGATTCGGCGGCGAGCCCCGGAGCGGTGCCGGAGCAGCGGCCGATACTCTCTCTTTCCCCGGAAGCGGTACGCGAGCGGATGACGAGCCTTCAAGGCGGCTTCCGGCGAGGGCGGCACGCGAGGGGAGACGACACCCGGAACCAGTGAAACGGATGAGGCATGAGCTCGAAGACGCCCCTGCTGGAAGTGATCGCGCTGGACGCGGCGGACGCCGAAGGCGCGCAGGCGGGCGGGGCCGACCGCCTCGAACTGGTGACGGACATGGCGCAGGACGGCCTGACGCCGACGGTGGAGACCCTGCGTGACGTGCTTTCGGCGACCGACCTCCCGGTGCGGGTCATGCTGCGGGACAACGGTTCCTTCGCCGTCGGCGACCTCGAGGGGCTGCGCGCCGACACCGCCCGGCTGATCGACGCGGGCGCGCGCGAGTTCGTCTTCGGGTTCCTGAACATCGACAGCGAGATCGACCTGGACGCCTGCGAAGCGCTGATCAAGGAGGTCGACGGCCTGCCGTGGACGTTCCACCGCGCCATCGACCGCACGCGGGACCCGGTGCGCGCGTACGACCAGCTGGCCGAACTCGGCTGTGACACCGTGCTCGCGGCCGGGCACCCGAACGGGGTAGGCAGTGGGCTTTCCGTGCTGCAGCGGCTCGCGCAGCGCGACAGCGGGCCGTCGCTGCTGGTCGGCGGCGGGCTGCGGGCGCAGCAGGTGCACCTCTTGCGCGCGGGCGGGGTACGCGGGTTCCACGTCGGTAGTGCGGTCCGGCCCGGCGGCTGGCAGGCTTCCGTGGACGCCGAAACGGTGCGCACCTGGGTCGATCTCGTCAAATCCTGATCGTCTTCCGGAATTCCTCGGAACATCGGCGGGATAAAACGATTTCCGCCGATGTTTTCGCAGGCGGAGTAACCCTTGCCCTGTGCAACTAATCGCATTCGGCCCGTGCAGGAGGCGGGCCGCCGCTGCGCGTGCGGTCGCACGGGCATTTCGGGATTTGACCTGGTTGGCGGCTGATTTCCGGGCGATCGGCTGGCTACGGTGGTCCCGCATTTCGCGATCCGGGCGATCTTCAGGAATCGATCTGCAGTGCGGGAGGCGGCGCCGTGTGCGCGCGTATTCAGTTCGAGAACTCGTGGCGTGGGCAACAGGAAACCAGGACTCCGGCCATGCGGTGGATTTCCGCCACCTTGGGCCGGCTGATTCCCCGTGAATATCGACCGAGTGCATCCGGAACGAGCCGGAAGGCCGAATCGTGACCGGCACGATACCGCGTCAACGCGGACCCGAAACCTCCGAAGACGAGTTCGCGAAGCTGGGGCTCGGCGGCTCGCTTGCCCTCACCGGCCTGCTGGCCGCCGTCAAGATCGCGGAAACCGCCACGGGCGTGGTGCTGACCGCCGCCGGGGTACTGCCCGGCGCCAGTCCCTCGAAGGAGCGGGCTCCGGCCCGGCCCGGCGGGGAATGAACGGGAGCTGCCCGGCAGCTCTCTACGGACGGAGGGCTGCCATGGACGGCAGTGGAGGGCGGGACGACCAGCGTGGCGCACGCGTGGGTCTCGCCGACGTGCGGCGGCTCGAGGACGTCGTCGCCGAGCTCAGGGGCCTGGACTACCGCTACGGCGGGGGCGCTTGCCGGGTGGCGGTCGAGTCCCGGCTGCCCGCGGCCGTCGCGCTGCTGGAAGGCGTGACCAAGACCGTCGTCCTGGCGCGGCTCTGCACCGCCGTCGCCGATCTGTACAACCTGGCCGGCTGGACGAACTTCGACCAGGACCGCCCGGCGGCCGCGCTGGCCGCGTTCCGGCGGGCGCTGGAGCTCGCCATCCGGGCCGAGAACGACGATCTCCAGGCCAACGTCCGGTACCGCATGGGGCGGCTGCACCTGCACCACGGCGCCGTCGACGCGGCGCTGGAGGAGTTCGCGCGGGGCCGGGAGGCCGCGCTGCTGGCGCACTCCAAGCTCGCGCAGGCGATCCTGTCGGCCAACCAGGCGTGGGCGCACGCCAAGAAGGCCGACGTCACCGAGGCACTGACCTACCTGCGCCGCGCCCGCGAGGAGTTCGCGGAAGCCGAGGGGCGCGAATCTTCGCCGTGGGACTCGTTCTTCGGGGTCACCGACATGGCGGCGATGGTCGGCACGGTGCACGGCGAGCTGGCCCAGGTGGTCGACATCCGGCACGGCCGCGACGGCATCCCCGCGCTCACCGACGCGATCGCCGGGTACGGCCGGAGCATGACGCGCAGCCGCTCGCTGACCCTGATCTGGCTCGCCACCGTGCACGCGCTGGACGGCGATCTCGACGTCGCCACCGCCGTCGGCGAGGAGGCGATCGGGCTGGCGGCCGCGCTGCGGTCGCCGCGGACGCGCCAGCGGCTGGGCTCGCTGTCGGCGGCGGCCCGCCGGTTTTCCGGCAATGCGGACGCAAGGGAGATCGTCGACCGTCTCGATGATCTCGGACATTCCGGACGATAATCGAATGACCATGAAAGGGTAAACCGCCCGGAAAATGAAAATGGGAACCGCGAAAGGGCAGACAAAAGTAGGTTCCTCGGTGTGACAGCGGTTTCTTATGCTTCTCGGCAACCTGCGGCGAATAGTGAAGCGCAGGCCCGGTCCCCACCGCCGAGAGGAAATCCCCCATGCGCTTGCGCAAGCTCGTCGCGGCCGCCGTGCCGTTGCCGGCGTTGCTCGGCCTCGCCGTGGCCGTCCCCGCCGCCGCGGCGACGGAACCCCTGGTCACCCTGGCCGACAGCGCCGCTCCGCTCGTCAGCAGCGCTCGCACCGGCGACGTCGCGGGCGGGCAGCGGATCACCGCGGCGCTGTCCCTGAAACTGCACAACCAGCAGGCGCTGGAAAAGTTCCTCGCCGACGTCCAGAACCCCGCTTCTGCGCAATACCACCGGTTTCTGAGCCCGGCGCAGTTCAATGCCGAGTTCGGTCCGACGCAGGCCGACGTCGGCCAGGCCGTCTCATTCCTCGAGAAATCGGGCGCCACCGGGATCGAGGTTTCCGGCAACCGCCAGGCCGTCACGTTCACCGGATCGGCGGCGCAGCTCGAATCGGCGTTCCACACCCGGATCGGGACCTACCACGACCAGGTGTCCGGCCGGGACTTCTTCGCCAACGACGCCGCGCCGACCGTGCCGGCGGACGTCTCGAGCGTCGTGGGCAACGTCGTCGGCCTCGACAACCACGCCCTGCGGACGCACGCGCAGGCCGTCGCGAAGCCGAACGCCGTCAAGGCGGTGACCCCGCCGGTGCTCAAGACCGCTTACGGCACCAGCGGTCTCTCGGCGACCGGCAGCGGCGTGAAGGTCGGCTTCGTCGAGTTCGACGGCTACAAGAAGGCCGACGTCACCAAGTACGACAGCACGTACGGTCTTTCGGCGGGCTCGGTGACCACGGTTCCGGTGAGCGGTGCGAACTACGACTCGGCGCCGGGCGACGGCCAGATCGAGGTCGAGCTCGACATCGAGGTCGTGCACGCGCTGGCGGCCGCGGCGAACGACTACGTGTACGAGGCCCCGAACACCAGCGCCGGCGAACTGGCGATGTACCAGAAGATCGCGTCGGACCACACGGTCAACGTCGTCTCGATCTCTTGGGGTGCCTGTGAATCCGCGGAGGGTTCCAGCGCGGCGAAGAGCGTCAGCAACGCGATCGCGACGGGCACCGCGGAGGGCATCTCGTACTTCGCGGCCGCGGGCGACGACGGCACGACCGACTGCTACCGCCAGACGGGCTCGGCGGCGAAGGCGGTCGACTTCCCGGCGTCGAGCCCGAACGTGACGGGCGTCGGCGGCACGCAGCTGACGGTGACGTCGGCGAACGCGTACAGCAGCGAGAAGGCGTGGAACGACGGCGCGTCCAGCGGTTCGACGGGCGGCGGCATCTCGACGGTGTTCACGGCGCCGTCGTGGCAGTCCTCGCAGAGCACGACCTACCGCAAGGTCCCGGACGTCTCGGCCGACGCGGCGAGCGGCTCGGGCTACTACATCTACACGGCGGGCTCGTGGGAGACGGTGTGGGGCACGTCCGGCGCGGCCCCGCTGTGGGCGGCGTTCGCGACGCTGCAGAACCAGGTCCACGGCGGCGGGCTGGGCAACCTGAACCCGAAGTTCTACTCGATCGGGAACGGGTCCTCGTACGGCACGGGCTTCCACGACGTGACGACGGGCAACAACACCCTCCACGGCACGACGGGCTTCAGCGCCGGCACCGGGTACGACCAGGTGACGGGCTGGGGGTCGTTCAAGGGCAGTGGTTTGTCGGGCCTGATCGGCTGAGCTCTCTTTGAGAGCCGGGACCGGGGCTGTCGCATCCGTGCGACAGCCCCGGTTCCCGTTTTTGTCGGTGGCCGGTGACAGACTGCGCACATGTCAACACGAGTGGCAACACCCCGGTCCCGGGCGCTGGGTTTCGGCCTGCGCACGGCCAGGGTGGCGCGCGGGCTGGGCATGCGAGAACTGGCGCGGCTGGTCGATGTGCGGCCGCAGGAGCTGTCCCACTGGGAGAGCGGCACCCGCGTGCCCAAGATCGCGCAGGTGGGCTTGCTGCTCGGCGCGCTGCGGGTCGAGCCGATCGAGCGGCAGCGCTTGCTGGAGCTGGCGGAGTACGCGCGGGAGCCCAACTGGCTCGAACACAGCATCCCGGGCATCTCACCGCGGCTCTCGGCGTTCATCGAGTACGAGCGCACCGCCTCGGCGATCTTCGCCTGGGAGCCGCTGCTGGTCCCCGGACTGCTGCAGACCCCGGAATACGTGCGGACGATCCTCGCGGCCGCCGGGCGGCCGCGAGAGGAGGAAGAGCTGCGCATCAAGGTTCGCCTGCTGCGTCAGGAAGTGCTGATCGGCCGGAATCCTTCGCCCTACACCGTGTTCCTCGCCGAAACCGCGCTGAGGCAGCGACGCGGCGGCCCCGAGATCATGGCCCCGCAGCTCAGGCACCTCGACGAGATGGCGCAGCGGCGCAACGTGACCTTGCGGGTCTTGCCGGACAACGAGGAGTTCCACCCGGGTCTCAACGGTTCCTTCGTCATCTTCGACTTCGCCGACCTGCCGCCCATTGTCTTTCTCGAGCAATACCGGGGCAGCGCCTACCTCTACGATGAGCAACAGGTGGCCGACTACCAGGCGGCCCAGCGGATGATGGCGACATTGGCGCTGAACGAGCAGGACTCCTGCGCGCTCGTTCGGGAGGTGATCGCCGACTTGGAGGCGTGATGTGGCGTAAGTCCACCTACAGCGGAACCGAAGAGAACTGCGTCGAGGTCTCGCTCGGCACCGTGTCGCAGATCCGCGACACCAAGGACCGCTCGGGGGGCACCCTCGCCGTCAGTGCGGCCGCTTGGGGGGCTTTCCTTCGCAAGACTAAGCATTAGTCTGGGGGCATGATCAAGCGCACGGTGCTGGACGCCACCCGCGAACTCCTCCGCGAACTCGGCCTCACCACGGTGTTCGGCAACCCCGGCACCACCGAGGTCCCGTTCCTCACCGACTGGCCGGACGACTTCGACTACGTCCTCGGCCTGCAGGAGTCCGCCGTCGTGGCGATGGCCGATGCCTACGCCCAGGCCACGCGCCAGGCCGTGCTCGTCAACCTGCACTCCGCGGGCGGCGTCGGGCACGGGCTCGGCAGCCTCTTCAACGCCTACCGCAACCGGACGCCGCTCATCGTCGTCGCCGGGCAGCAGAACCGCGCGCTCCTGCCGCACGATCCCTTCCTGGGCGCCATGGAAGCCCCCGAGTTCCCCAAGCCGTACGTCAAGTGGTCGATCGAGCCCGCCTCCGCCGAGGACGTCCCGGCCGCGCTCGCCCGGGCGTACCACGTGGCGACGCAGGCGCCGTCCGGGCCGGTCTTCGTGTCCGTGCCGGCCGACGACTGGACCGTCACCACCGAACGGCCGGTCGTCTCCCGGCCCCGCATCCGTGGCTTCGCGCCGGATCCCGAAGCGATCGACGAACTGGTCGCCGCCCTCGAAACGAGTGCGCGGCCGGCCATCGTCGTCGGGGGAGCGGTCGACCAGGACGCCGCTGTCGTGGAGACCGTCGCGCTCGCCGAACGCCTCCAGGCCGGCGTGTACGTCGCGCCGATGTCGTTCCGCTGCTCGTTTCCCGAGGACCACCCGCTGTTCCAGGGCTTCCTGGACCCCGAACGCGGCGCCATTTCGGACAAGCTCGCGGCGCACGACCTCGTCGTCGTGCTCGGGGCGCCCGCCTTCACCTACCACGTCGACCGCGGGCGCGGCGAAGCTCCGATGCCGCCGCTGTTCATCGTCAGCGACGACGAGCAGATCCTCGCGCGCGCCTTCGAAGGCACCGGGATCCGGGCGACGCCGAAGCTCGGCGTCCGCGCCCTGCTGAACGTCGTCGACCGGAGCACGCGGCCCGCGCCGGAGCCCCTCGAGCGCCCGGCGAAGCCCGGCGGCGAGAAGCTTACCGGCGAACTCGTCTACTCGACGCTCGCGGACCTGTTGCCGGACAACGCGATCCTCGTCGAGGAGACGCCGAGCCACCGCGGCGTGCTGCACGACCACCTGCCGATCACCGCGACCGACACGGGCTTCCTGACGATGGCCAGCGGCACGCTCGGCTACGGCGTCCCGGGCGCGGTCGGCGCGGCGCTCGCCCGGCCGGACCGCAAGGTCGTCGGCGTCGTCGGCGACGGCTCCAGCATGTACGGCATCCAGGCCCTGTGGACGGCCGCGCGCCAGGAGCTCCCGGTGACGATCGTGATCATGGACAACACGGAGTACGCGGCGGTCCGCATCCTCGGCGAGAAGATCGGCGGCGCGAAGCTGCCGGGCACCGAGCTGGGCGGCATCGACTTCGCGGCGCTGGCGGCGAGCATGGGCTGCCAGGGCGTGACGATCACCGAGCCGTCGGGCCTGGTCCCCGGCTTGACGGCGGCGCTGGCCGACCCGCGTCCGACGCTGGTGCACGTCCGGGTCGCCCCGTCCGACAAGACGCTCTACTGAGCAGGTCGTGAGTGAGAAACAGGGTTAGAACCCTGTTTCTCACTCACGACCGCAAGCGCACGACCATCGCCGAGACGTCCCTACGATCCCCTGCGGCCGTCAGCTCCGGTCTTGGACCTCATCACGCTCTTGGCCTGCTCGGCCAGGTCCCATTCCGCGGCGTCGGAAGCGGCCGTGGCAGAGGCAGCGGGCTCTTCCCGAGAAACAGTGCCGCCGCTCAGCAGCCGCGCCACTTCGCCGCGCAGCGTCACGAACTCCGCCGACTCGCGCGTGGTGATCTGGTTGCGCTCCGCGGGCAGGCCCACGGGCAGGTCCGCCACGATCGACGCCGGCGACTTCGACAGCACGAGCACCCGGTCGGACAGGTAGACGCTCTCGTCGATGTCGTGCGTGACGACCAGGATCGTGGTGCCCTGCTCGCGCTGCACCCGCCGGGTCAGGTCTTCGAGCTCGAAGCGCGTCTGCGCGTCGACCGAGGCGAACGGCTCGTCCATCAGCAGCAGCGACGGCCGGCTGGCCAGCGCGCGGGCGATCGACACCCGCTGCTGCATGCCGCCCGACAGCTGCCACGGGAACTTCCCGCCCACCGCGGACAGCCCGACCTGCTCCAGCGCCTCGGCCGCCCGCGAACGCCGTTCCGCGCGCGAGATCGGCCGCCAGCGCAGCGGGAACTCGACGTTCTTCTGCACCGAGAGCCACGGGAACAGCGACCGGCTGTAGTCCTGGAACACGACGGCGAGGTCGTCCGGCACGCCCGAGACGCGGTCGCCGTGCAGGCTCACCGTGCCCTCGGTCGACGGGGTCAGGCCGGCGACGCAGCGCAGCAGCGTCGACTTCCCGCAGCCCGACGGGCCGACGATGCTGGCCAGCTGCCCGGTTTCGACGGTGAACGACAGGTCGTTCACCGCGATGTGCGCCTTCGCGCCCGTGCCGTAGCGGTGGCTGAGGCCGGACACTTCGAGCATGGTTGACATGGGAGAGGCCTTTCGCGCGTCAGTCACGGCCGAGGCGGGTCGGCTGCCAGGCCAGCACCCGCCGCTCCGCGGCCAGGAAGATCGTGTTGAAGACGTAACCGAGGATGCCGAGCAGCACCAGCCACGACCACATGATGGGGAAGTCGAAGTCCTGCTGGGCGTTCAGCAGCGACCGGCCGATCCCGTTGTACGCGCCGACCAGTTCGGACACGACCATCAGCAGCAGCGAGATCGACAAGCTCACCCGCAGGCCGGCGAAGATCTTCGGGGCCGCGGCCGGCAGGACGACCAGGCCGACCCAGTACCGGCGGGGCGTGCGGAACGACCGCGCCGTCTCCACTTTCACCTGGTCGACCGAGCGGACGCCGTCGACCGCGTTGAGCAGCACCGGCCAGATCGCGCCGAAGATGATCGACCCGATCTGCATGCCCGAGCTCAACCCGAACAGCACCGCGAACACGGGGATCAGCGTGGGCGGCGGGATCGAGCGGAAGAACGCGAACAGCGGGCCGAGGTAGTCCATCCCCTTGACGGACCGGCCGACCAGCACCCCGAGCGCGATGCCCACGACGGCCGCCAGCGCCCAGCCGCCGAGCATCCGGCCGAGGCTGGGGAAGACGTTGTCGAAGACGGCGTCGGTGAGGAAGAGGTGCGACGCGGGACCGGTGAACCACAGCTTCGCGGCGGCGACGGCGATCTCCGTCGGCGGCGGGAAGAACTTGCTGCCGCCGGCGCGAGCGGCGAACTCCCAGACGACGACGAGGATCGCGAAGAGCAGCCAGTTGCGGACGACCGTGGCGGCACCGCGGGCGGCCCGGCGGCCCACCCGGCCGGAAAGAGTTGCCGCGGTCACGCGATCGCCTCCCGGTCGACGTTGCTCCAGCGGAACAGCCGCTTGCCCAGTTGTTCGAGACCTTCGTTGATGAGGTAGCCGAGCACCCCGGCGACCACGGTACCGGCCAGCACCAGGTCGAACCGGATCGAACCGGTGCTGGCGACCAGGATGAAGCTGCCGAGACCGACCTGGGAGCCGGCCAGGAACTCCACGCTCACGACGGCGATCAGCGAGATGGTCGCCGACAGCCGGACGCCGGTGAAGACGAACGGCGCGGTCTGCGGCAGCGCGACCGAAGACAGGATGCGGAACCGGCTGGTCCCGCACGCCCGCGCGGTTTCCATCAGCACCGGGTCGATTTCGCCCATGCCGTAGATGGTGTTGAACATGATCGGCCACAGCGAGGCGTACACCGCGAGGCTGATCTTCGCGTCGGGGCCGGAGCCGATCACCAGCAGCACCAGCGGCACCAGCGCGGTGACCGGGATCGGGCGGAGGAATTCGACGATCGCGGCGGTGGCGTTGCGCAGCACCGGGACGCTGCCGAGCAGCAGCCCGGCGGGCACGCCGATGACGATCGCGATGGCGACCGCGATCAGCCAGGCCAGCATCGTCGCGATGATGTCGCGGATGAATTCGGGGTCGCTCAGCAGGTCGCCGACGGTGACCAGGACGACGCTCGGCGGCGGGGTGAACGTCTTACTGACCAGGCCGACCTGGACGACGACCTCCCAGAACAGGAGGAAGCCGACCAGGCCGGCCAGGCCGCGAAGCAGTTTCTTCACGTGAGAACCTTATTTTGGTTAGGCCGGCGCTACGGACCGCCAGGTGCGATCTGCGGTGACCTTCGCGCCGGCCGACGGCGGAACAAGGTTCTCAGCTGGTCGCCTGCGGGGCGATCATCGGCGCGGCGTCGACCTTGCTGGTGATGACCCCCATCTGCAGCAGCAGGTCGGGCACCCGCTGCAGGCGCCGGGCGTCCAGAGTGGAGCCGTAGCCGGGCAGGGTGAGCAGCTTGGCCGTGTCTTCGTCGATCTTGGCGTACTTGACCAGCAGCGGTTCGACCTTCGAACGGTCGTTGATCGCGTCGCTGGTGGCCTTCTTCATGGCGCGCTGGAAGGCCGAGAGGGTCTTCGGGTTCGACTGGACCCACTTCGTCGTCGCGCCGTAGCCGGTCAGCGGGAAGTCCTGGCTGGCGCCGGTGTTGATGTCGATGACCGGCGTCGCGCCGACGGTCTTCGCCGACTGCGAGAGCATCGGCTCCGGCATGTAGGCCGCGTCCACCTGGTTGTCCTTCAGCGCCGCCGCCATGTTCGGCAGCGGGACCAGCGTCCACTTGACCGTGCTGAAGTCGACGCCGTGGTCCTTCATGACGGACTTGGTGAGGATGTCGGACGCGGTGTTCATCGCGGTGATCGCGATCCGCTTGCCGGCCAGGTCGTTGACCGTCTTCACGTTCGAGGACGGCACGGTGACGATCGCGTTGCTCTTCGCGTTGACCGACGTGCCGTCGGCGACGAGCTGGACGTCCGCAGCGCCCTTGCTCTTGGCGACGAAGAACGGCGTGTAGGTCGAGAGGGCGATGTCGGCTTCGCCGGAAAGCGCTTTCGTCATCGACTCCTGGCCGCTCTTGGCGACGACCTGCTCGACCTCGAGGCCCTCGGCCTTGAAGTAGCCGCCGTCCAAGGCCAGCCAGAACGGCGCGAGGTCCGTGGTCGGCATGATCGAGACCTTGATCTTCGACTTCTCCAGGCCGCCCCCGTTCGACGCGGCGCTCGAGTCGTCCGAGCCGAGCGCGCTGCAGCCGGTGAGGGCTGTGGCCGCTGCGACGGTGAGGGCGAGCCCGAGCGCGGCGCGGCGAGTGCGAACCCGGCCACTGCTCATGGCGATTCCAAGCAAGGCCTGCTCCTTGGTGAAGAAAGTGACGGTTGGTGGACCGATTCCCGGGGAAGTACGTAACTCATTCTCGGGAGTACGCGGGTCACTGTAGAGAAGGTGACAGCTCGCTCACAACGGGTGGGATCAATACCCAAGAGGGTGGCGCACGTCACTCTTTCGGCCTCTGGTCTAGACCCACTGCTCCACTCGCCGTAGCTGTTCACCCAGCGTAGGGCCTAGTTCCGAAATATGGGATCACCAGCTGTGCGCCGGCTGAGCGAACGCTGTGCAACATCGTGCACGAAGCGTCGAGAGGGTTACATCTTCTCCGGGCGTTCGCTACCCTCTGCACCTGCGGGGAGGTATCAACCTCCGATGTAGTGAGAGAGAGTGCCTGGATGGCCGATCAAGGCAATTGCCGGTCTACCAGGGCACGCTGTGCTTTTCCTGAGAGATTCTCCCCCGCGGAGACCACTGCCCGGCCGGCCTCAGCCGCCGTGCCGGCGGGCTAGGCCGACCAAACAGACCGATGCAGGACCAGCGCAGGGACCGGACCGTGATGCTCGAGCTGAACCGATTCCGCCCGACCGGGCGGGGTTCAGGGACCCCCAGGGGCGACACTGAAGACGATCTTTTCACCCGTACGGGTAGCGTCTCGCGCTGGGCTCCTGCCGATCGGCCGATGAGCCGTAGCGCCGGGAGCGTGCTGACGAGTGGCTGAGGAGAACGCGATGCGCCCTGGCGGGCGCTGGACCGACCAGGGTTTCACGAGCACGAACGATGATGGTGGTGCGGCGGTGCCGAACGAAGACGCCGCGGGGGTAGGAGGGCCCCCCGCGCAGTCGCCCGGAGATGCTCCGGGCCGGAAGGCCGGGTTTTTCTCCGGCATGCGCGACTGGAGGCTGCGGTCCAAGCTGGCCGCGATCCTCCTGATCCCGACGTTGACGGCGCTCGTGCTCGGCACGCTGCGCGTGGTCGACGACGCCCAGCAGGCGACCGAGTTCCAGCACACCGCCGACCAGGTCGCGTTCGCGGTCAAGGTCACCACGGTCGTGCACGAACTGCAGAACGAGCGGTCGCTGGCCGTCGCGCGGATCTCGTCCGCGAACTCGCTCCTGCAGACCGGGCTCGACTCGCAGATCGCCAAGGTCGACCGCGAGGTCACCGACCTGCGCAACGCGGCGGCGGGCCTGAGCTACGACGACCAGGCGACCAAGGACCGCTACGCCCGCGGCATCCAGCGCCTCGACGCGCTGCGCCCGCTGCGGGCGGCGTTCAACACCGCGAACGGCCTGCCCGACATCACGGTGATGACCGCTTACTCCGGCATCCTCGACGCGCTGATCGAGCTCGGCCGCGAGGTGACCACCGCGGTCACCGACCGGGACGTGCTGCGCCTCGGCACGAGCACGCAGGCGATCAGCGAGGCCAAGGAGTTCACCACCCGCTCCGACGCCGAGCTGCAGATCGCCGCGTACCGCGGCAGCTTCCCCGGTGACCTCTTGGACCAGACGCGCGCGTCGGCGTCCAGTGCGGACGCCTCGGTCGCGGCCTTCCTCGCGAACGCCGACGACGACCAGCGCCAGCTCTACAACGACACCTACTCCGGCCCGGAGGTCGACGACCGCCGCCGGATCCTGACCGCGGGGTTCTCCTTCGCCCAGCTGGGTGAGGCACCGAGCATCGACCCCGCGGCGCTCGGCAAGGACAGCACCGTGTCGGCGGACAAGCTGCACGCGGTCGAGTCGAACCTGCTGGCCCAGCTCAAGACCCGCGCCGACGACCTCGCCACGGCGGCGGTCAACTCGGCCTGGGTCGGCGGTGCCATCGTGCTCGCCGCGCTGGCGGCCGCGATCGCGCTGATGCTCGTCGTCGCCCGCCTGATGCTGCGCCCGCTGCGGGTGCTGCGGAAGAGCGCGCTGGACGTCGCCTACACCCGGCTGCCCGAGACCGTGCAGGCGATCCTCGACGACCCCGACCCCGTCGGTGCCTCGAGGCGGGCCGTCCAGCCGGTCCCCGTCAACACCCGCGACGAGATCGGCGAGGTCGCGCGCTCGTTCGACATCGTCCACGAACAAGCCGTCAAGATGGCCGCCGAGCAGGCCCTCCTGCGCGAGAACGTCAACGGCATCTTCGTGAACCTCTCCCGGCGGTCGCAGCGGCTGGTGGAACGCCAGCTCGGCGTCATCGACCGCCTCGAGGCCGACGAGCAGGACCCGGACCACTTGGCGAGCCTGTTCGAGCTCGACCACCTGGCCACCCGGCTGCGGCGCAACGGTGAGTCCCTGCTGGTGCTCTCCGGCGCCGGCCTGGCGAAGTCCGTGCCCAAGCCGGTGCCCGCCGCCGACGTCATCGGCGCCGCGGTGTCCGAGATCGAGCAGTACGCCCGGATCGAGGTCGGCATCGTGCCCGACGTCGCGGTCCAGGGCCTGGCGATCCACGACCTCGTGCACGTCCTCGCGGAGCTGCTCGACAACGCGACCTACTTCTCCGAGCCGGAGACGAAGGTCATCGTGCGGGCCGTGGTGACCCGCCGGAAGGCCCTCGCCATCCAGGTCACCGACCACGGTGTCGGCATGAGCGACGAGCGGCTGGCCGAGGTCAACGGCCGGCTCGCCGAGCCGCCGGACCTGGACGTGTCGGTGACCCGGCGAATGGGTCTGTACGTGGTCTCGCGCCTGGCCAAGCGCCACGGCATCGAGGTCCGGCTGCGCGAGAACGAGGACATCGAAGGTGGCGTGATCGCCCGCGTCGTCGTCCCGGCCGAGCTGCTCACGCACCTCCGCCCGGGCATGGCGCGGCAGACCCCGCTGCCGGCGAACCGGTCCGAGACGTCGATGTCGATGCCGAGCATCCCCATCCCGTCCGCGCGCTCGGACTTCGACCAGACGCAGTCGCACACGCCGGTCCCGCCTTCGGCACCGCCGCCGCCCCCGGCCCCGCCGGTGCACGAGCCGGTGGCGAACCAGGGCGGGCTGGTCCCGCTCGACCAGCCGATCAGCCTGGACGACCTGGTCAGCGGCGGCCGCGCGGCGGGCCCGTTCCTGTCGCCCGAGCTGCCGAAGCCCGACGTGCCGGCCTGGCCGACCGCCGAGGACCTGGCGCCGCTCACGCCGTCGACGAACGGCGAGGGTGCCAGTTCGAGGGCGGCCGACACGCAGTTCGCGCCGCTCGTCCTGCCGAAGCGCGAGCCGAAGTACGTCCCGCCGGAGGAGCCACCACCACCCCCGCCGCGCGCGGAGGAGGCCGGTCCGTCGGCCCTCGAGGACGATGTACCCACCCGGCGGCTGCCCATCTACCAGTCGGTGCTGTCACGCTGGTTCAGTGAAGGCGACGACGCGGCGGCCGACCCGGTGCCGGCGCAGAGCGAGGGTGAAGACCCGAACCTCCCGCCGCTCACCGGCTCCGACGAGCCGGTGGCGGAGCGGACCGTCGTCGCCGAGCCGGTCAGCCGGCGCCTGGACCGCGAGCCGGTCGCCCGGCGCCAGGAGCGCGAGCCGGTCGCCCGGCACCAGGAGCGCGAGCCGGTCGACGAGCTGCTGCCGACCGCGGCGACCCGGCACCCGCTCCTCCCACCCGACGACGGCTGGCACAGCGCCTCCGACGACGGCTGGCAGAAGGCGCAGTCGCTGCTGGAGGCCAAGAACGAGGAGATCACCACGGCCGGGCTGCCCAAGCGCGTCCCGAACGCCTACCTGGTGCCGGGGTCGATCAACAGTCCTTCGTCCGACGGACCGGCGCAGAACAACTTCGCGGACAACACCGCGGGCATGCCCGGAACGGGTGCGATCACCCGCTCGGCGTCCGCGGCGCGGAGCAGGATGGCAAGCTTCCAGCGGGGCTACACCTCGGGACGGCACGCGTTGAAGGAGCTCCCGGGCGAAGAACAGCTGGAAAGCAGCAGGGTTCCGGGACGTGGCAACACCACAGACAGCAGTGAGGAGTGAAAGTGACACGGGCGGGTGCAATGCAGCCGGGTGGCTCCGCGCAGCCGAACGGCCAGGCGCATGCCAAGGCGAACAATGCCGGCAGCTTCGCTTGGCTGATCACGGATTTCGTGCACCGGGTGCCCGGCGCGGCCCACGCGGTCGTGGTGTCGGCCGACGGCCTGCTCCTCGCGGCTTCGCGTGGTCTGCCGAAGGACCGGGCGGACCAGCTGGCGGCGGTGGCGTCGGGGCTCACGAGCCTCGCGCGCGGTGCGGCCAAGGTGTTCGAAGGCGGGACGGTCGCGCAGACCGTCGTGGAGATGGCCAACGGCTTCCTCTTCCTCATGTCGGTTTCCGACGGTTCTTGTCTTGCGGTGCTGGGTTCGCCGGAGAGCGACATCGGCCTGGTCGTCTACGAGATGACCTTGCTGGTGGAGCGGGTCGGTCAGCAGCTGACACCGGAGATGCGGGCCCAGCTGCAGGGCTCGGCAGTCCGCCGCTGAGGACCCGGGAACCGAGGAGAGAGCCGTGGACGACGGGCGCTTGAGGGGCGATGGCCGGCTCGGTGACGACTTCTCCGGCGGGTGGTCCGAGCACTCGGACGACGGCCGGGAGGACTGGCAGTCGTTCCGGGAACGGGTCGACCGCGAATGGCGGTCACGCCGGGTGCAGGCGTCCGACAACGACCCCGTGCGGGAACCACCGAACTGGCTGACCGACAGCAATGCCGGTCAGGAGCCGATCCGGCCGATCCAGCCCGGGAGCGGCGAATACCGCGACCGGCTGCTGGGCGGCCCGGGAGCGGAGCTGTTCGGCGGGTCGAGCGGGCCGTTGTACGACGCGCACGACTTCGCCGCGTACAGCAACGATCGCGACTACTCGTCGGGGCCGGACTCCGGCGAGCTGGCCGCGGCGCTGCCGCGGCAGGCCCACCAGGAGTACGTCGACGAGCCGGCGCCGACCGAGATGGAGACGTCGGGCCTGGTCCGGCCGTACTTCCGGACCCGGGGCCGGACGAAGGCGACCCTCGACCTGGCGATCGAGGCGCTGATCTCGACCAGCGAACAGGGCCGGATGCTCGACCGGGTTCGGGTGCCCGAGCACCGGTCGATCTGCGACCTGTGCCTCGACACCCGGTCGGTGGCCGAGGTGGCGGCGCTGCTGCGGCTGCCGCTCGGCGTGGTGCGGGTGTTGATTGGTGACGTGGCGGGTCTCGGGCTGGTGCTGGTGCACTCCAGCAACCAGACCGTGGGTGACCGGCCGAGTATCGAGTTCATGGAAAGGGTGCTCAGTGGGCTTCGGAGAATTTGACTCCGACGCGAACGCGCCGCAGGTGACGGGTCCGACCTCGTCGGCCAAGATCGTGGTCGCCGGCGGGTTCGGTTCGGGGAAGACGACCATGGTCGGGGCGATTTCGGAGATCGACCCGTTGACCACCGAGGCCATGATGACCGAGGCGAGCGTCGGGCACGACGACACCACGGCCACGCCGAACAAGACCACCACCACCGTGGCGATGGACTTCGGGCGCATCTCGCTGGACTCGGACCTGGTGCTGTACGTCTTCGGCACCCCCGGTCAGCACCGGTTCTGGTTCATGTGGGACGACCTCGCGGTCGGTGCCATCGGGGCGGTCGTGCTGGTGGACACGCGGCGGCTCGCCGACGCGTTCCCGTCGATCGACTTCTTCGAGAACCGGAAGCTGCCCTACGTCGTGGCGATCAACTGCTTCGACCGGCTTCTGCACCACCAGATCGAGGACGTGCGGCACGCGCTCACCATCGCGCCGTCGGTCCCGATCATGGCGTGCGACGCGCGTGAGCGCGACTCCGCCAAGCAGGTGCTGATCTCCGTCGTCCAGCACGCGATCGCGCACGACTCGGCGCTGCGCGCGGGCTGAGGGTGCTGATGCCCCGAACCGGATGCGGCCGTTGGAGTGAACTCCGCGTGCTTCACCCACTTCGGGGAGTGCTGCCACCGTCCGGAGGACGAAGCGACCGCCGCGGTTCGGTACCGTCGAAGGTGACGTCGTCCGTGCGGCCGATCGTCCACCGGGCTGACCTGCGCGGACACCCCGCCACCGCGGGCCGCGGGGTGAGTTCCGTCCGCGCGGCCCGGACCGGGTCGGCGCGGAGCGCGGTCGCGCGCACACGTAGGGTGCGCAGCGGTCCGCCGGTGGTCGACTCGACACCGCCGGTGGGGCGCATACGCTTGACCTCGGCGTCGTCGGCCGGCCGTGCCGGCCACTCCGGGGTGCGGCGTGCGGTGCCGCAGGAACGAGGAGGGGCAGCAGTGACGGCTTCCGGCCAGCAGCAGGGCACTTTCGGCTGGCTCATCACGGACTTCGTGCGCCGGGTGCCCGGTGCCGCGCACGCCGTTCTGGTGTCCGCCGACGGGCTGCTGCTGGCGCCGTCGGAAGGCCTGCCGCAGGAACGCGCCGAGCAGCTGTCCGCGGTCGCGTCCGGGCTCATCAGCCTGACGTTCGGGGCCGCGCGCTGCTTCGAAGCGGGCGGTGTCAACCAGACCGTGGTGGAGATGGAGCGCGGCTACTTGTTCCTCATGTCCGTTTCGGACGGTTCGTCGCTGGCGGTGCTGGCCGCGCCGACGTGCGACATCGGCACGGTCGCGTACGAGATGACGCTGCTCGTCGAGCGGGTCGGCCAGCAGATCACCCCCGAGCTGCGCGCCCAGCTGCAGGGCGGCGTGCGTGGGTAGGGGACGATGAGGATTTCGGGATTCGACGATCCGGACTCCAGCGGCTGGGACGCACTGCACCGCGGTACCGAGCGCGAGGGTTTCGATTCGCCCAGCAAGTTCGACATGTCGACGCTGTCGACGATCATGCCCAAGCGCAAGCCGGCGCGGCCGCAGCCGGATCCGCAGGGTTACACGGACGAAGACACCCGCGAGTGGGGTTCACCGTCCGAGTCGGCCAACTTCGACGAGGGCTACGACCAGGGCTACGACCCCGCCGAGCCGGAGTGGCAGGACGAGGGGACCTACGAGCCGGAGCCCCCGCCGCTCGAGCCGGCGTGGACGCCCCCGCGCGGCGCGCGCCCGCCGGCTCCGCCACGGCCGCCGATGCCCCCGCGGCCCCCGGCCCCGCCGCTGCCCCGGCCGCCGGCGCCGCGGCCCCCGGTGTCCAGACCCCAGGCGGCGCCCCCGCCTTCGTGGGCCCCGCCGATCGACCCGAGGACCGGCTGGACGCCCCCGCCGGACCCGGAGACCCGCTGGATCCCGCAGCCGGAGCCGTGGGAGCAGCCGGCGACCCGCGTCCTGAGCCCGGCCCCGGTCGCCTCGGTGGGCTCCCGGGTGCGCCCCTACACGCGGACCGGCGGTCGCACGCGGTCCGACCACAACCTGGCGCTGGAGGCCCTGGTCTCGACGTCCGACGACGGGCGCCGGTACCGCGGCGTCCGGTCGGTCGAGCACCGCCGGATCTGCGACCTGTGCCTGGACACGCGCTCGGTGGCCGAGATCGCCGCCCACCTGCGGCTGCCGCTGGGCGTGGTGAAGGTCCTGGTCGGCGACATGTCCGACATCGGGCTGGTGCTGATCCACCAGACGGAGCTGATCCTCGGGGACCGCTCGTCCCGCGAGTTCATGGAACGCGTCCTCGCCGGCCTGCGGGCCCTCTAGCCGCGTTCCTCCTCGACCAGCGCGGCCGAGGTGATCCGGTGCAGCGAGTAGCGCTCGTTGTCGGCGCCTTCGAGGATCCCGCCGCCGACGCGCACCGGCCGCACGACCCGCTGGCTGGCGGTCCCGCGCGAGTCGACGAACCCGATCCAGACCTCACGGCGTTCCAGCGTCGCCCGCGACAGCAGCTCCAGCGTCGCCGACGTGTCCGCCCCGCCGCCGACCGGCGCCCGCACCGCGGACCCCCGCCGCCGGGCGGACGCCGCGTCCCCGGCCCGCAGGTTCGAGACGATCCGCGCGGCCTGGTCGGACGTCAGCACGGCCTGCTCACCGGGGCTGCGCCGGGCCGCCCGGGCCTTCGCCGGCAGCCGCCGTCCGCCGGGCCGGATGTCGACGACCCGGCCGTCCGGGCCCTCCGCCGCCGGGGCGAACCCCGCCGCGCGCAGGGCCGCCAGGACCTCGTGCAGCGGGTCCGGGCTGATCACGACCGTCGGCGCGATCAGCCGGAGGTCGAGGTCCGCCGCGACCGGGTGCGCGAGCACCTCCGTCAGCAAGGCCTCGTCATCGCACCGCAGGAACGACGCCGCGACGCCGCCGCGCAACCGGCCGTGCCGCCGGGCGACGTCGTCGACCAGGTAGCTCAGGCCCTGCGGCACCGGCGTCGCCGACTTCTTCTTGAACAGCGCGTGCAGCTCGTCCGCGGTCCGGCCGGTGTCCAGCGCCCGCCGCACCGACCCTTCGGTGATCCGGTAGACGGTGGCGTGCCCGGCCGACTCGACGTCCGCGACCGCGTCCATCTCCGCGGCAAGCTCCGGCTCCAGTGGCCCCGGCGCGACGACCGTCAGGTCGGCCTGCAGCAGCACGTGGTCCACCGGCGCGGGCAGCGCGTCCATGATCGCCTCGACCGCACGCGGCCGGTCGTCGGCGAGCAGCGCCCGCGTCGCGGTCGTGAGGCCGCCGAGCCCGACGATCCCGAGCGCCGACGCCTCGGACATCGTCCAGCGGACGGTCTCGTCCCGCAGCCGCCCGCCGCGTCGCGGAGCCCGCCAGGCCAGCACCGCGACGAACTCGTCGACGCTCTTCACCCCGGCGCCCCGGGGCAGGTCGGCCAGCGCGGCCAGGATCCGCCGCCGCGCGACCGGCGCCAGCGGGCGGCGCAGCTCCTCCGACAGCGGCGCGATCGGCTTGTCCTTGGCGTCGCGCCCGCCGGCCATCCCCGGCAGCCGCGGCAGCTCCAGCCACGCCTGGGCCAGCGTCATCCACCGCTGCGCGGTCGGCGACGCGAGCCACGAATCGGTGAGCGTCGTCGGCACCCACTCGGGCGCGGTCGCCTCGCTGTCCGCGACGAGCCCGGCGCCCACGGCGAGCTCGGCCAGCAGGATCGCCTGCGCCTCGTCGATCTCGAGGTCCTTGGCCAGCTTCTTCAGCTCGCGCACGCCCAGGCCGCCCGACTTGAGCACCGGCGGCGGCGCCGCGGACCACGCGCGGAGCAGGGATTCGGTGTGGCGCAGGAACTCCATCGCCTCGCCGGCCGCGGCCTCGTCCAAAGTGGAGGGCTGGTGCGGGTGGAGCGGCAGCCCGGGCTCGGTGAGCGTGCCCGGGGCGAAGGCCCCGCCGCGCACCGCCATGCCGAGCTCGCGCGGCAGCTCGACGGTCTGGTCGTCGCGCCGCAGCAGCAACCCGCGGGCGAGCAGCTTCTGCACCGGTGTTCCGGCCTTCTCGAGCGTCAGGTCGAGCCCGGCGTCGCGGGTGCGGCCGATCGGCGGGCCCGCGGCGAGGGCGTTGAGCACGCCGCGCTCGTCGTCGGACAGCTCCGCGAGCCGCGCCTCGAGGTCCTCCCCGGCGAGCGACGGCGACGACGCGCCCAGCCCGGCCGGGAACGGCCCGAGCGCCTCCCGGACCGAGGGCGGCACGCGCAGCGCGTCGTCCGGGCCCCAGGCCAGCGCCCGCGCGCGCAGCCGGGCCAGTGGCGCGGCGAGGTCGGCGCCGAGGAGGTCCGCGACCTCGTGGACCGGCACCGGGTCGCGGTCCGCGCCGGCCAGCAGGCACGCTTCGAGCACGGCCAGGGTGAACGTGTCGAGGTCTTCGCAGGCGCGCGCGACCGAGCCCGGCGTGCCGGCGCGGGTGGCCAGCACGGTGCTGTCGGAGGGCGGGGGCGTGGACAGGTCGCGCCGCGTGCGGAGCAGCTCTTCGAGAGCGGCGTCGGACTCCGCGCGCAGCCAGTCCGCCAAGGAGGTCGCGGGCATAGAAGGCCAGCGTACCGGGCGGGTGAGACAGGCTGCCTCGGCTCAGGCAGACTGTTCCCCCGAGAGCTTTTCGGCGGTCCGGGTGGCGGAGCCCCCGGCCGGGGCGAAGCCCCGGATGGCAGAGAACCGAACACGGCTGTGGAGGACGTTGTGGCCAAGGGCGAGAAGAAGAACAAGGGCATCGACCCGACCTGGCCGGGCGAGGCCGGCGAGCACCCGGTGACCGAGCTGTCGTCGGACCGCCAGGGTTCGCTGTCACCGTTCGGCGACATCACCTTCCCGCTCGACTCGGTGCCCTACGTGCACCCGGAGACCGAGATCAACCGCTGATCGCATAGTTACTGGTCAGTACCGGTCTCGGGGCCTCGTGAGGGCGGTCACGGGAGTAGGTTTCCTCCCGTCCCACCCGACCTTTCCCACGCGGGGGTAAGCACCATGCCGGTTCCCGGTCCCGGATATTCGATCACCGTCCGGGTGGAGGCCCCGGCTTCGTCCACCGCGGCCGGTGACCTCACCACCGCCGTCGGGCGGGTCGGCGGCGTCCTGACCGCGTTCGACGTCGTCGAGTCCCACTCCGACTCGATCGTGGTCGACATCAGCGCCAACGCGCTGTCGGAGAACCACGCGAACGACATCACCCAGACGCTCGACTCCCTGCCCGGCGTCAAGGTCCGCAAGGTCTCCGACCGGACGTTCCTGATCCACCTCGGCGGCAAGATCGAGGTCACGCCGAAGGTCGCGCTCCGCAACCGTGACGACCTCTCCCGCGCCTACACCCCGGGCGTCGCCCGCGTCTGCCAGGCGATCGCCGCGAACCCCGAGGACGCGCGCCGGCTGACCATCAAGCGCAACACCGTCGCCGTCGTCACCGACGGTTCCGCGGTGCTCGGCCTGGGCAACATCGGCCCGGCCGCCGCGCTGCCGGTGATGGAGGGCAAGGCGGCGCTGTTCAAGAAGTTCGCCGACGTCGATGCCTGGCCGGTCTGCCTGGACACCCAGGACACCGAGGACATCATCAAGATCGTCAAGGCGATCGCGCCGGTGTACGCCGGGATCAACCTCGAGGACATCGCCGCGCCGCGCTGCTTCGAGATCGAGAAGCGGCTGCGCGAGCAGCTCGACATCCCGGTGTTCCACGACGACCAGCACGGCACCGCGATCGTCGTCGTCGCCGCGCTGCGCAACGCCCTGCGCGTGGTCAAGAAGAACATCGAGGACTGCAAGATCGTGGTCAGCGGCGTCGGCGCGGCCGGCTCGGCGATCATCCGGCTGCTGCTGCGCAAGAACCCGGGCGACATCGTCGCCGCGGACATCGACGGCATCGTCCACTCCGCGCGCGGCAACCTCGACGACAACCTGGCGTGGATCGCGTCGCACACCAACAAGGAGCAGGTCAGCGGCACCCTGCACGAGGCCCTGAACGGCGCCGACGTCTTCATCGGCGTCTCGGCGCCCAACCTGTTCGGCGCCGAGCAGGTGGCGACGATGAAGTCCGACGCCGTGGTCTTCGCGCTGGCCAACCCGGACCCGGAGATCGACCCGCTGGAGGCGCAGAAGCACGCCGCCGTCGTGGCGACCGGGCGCAGCGACTTCCCGAACCAGATCAACAACGTGCTGGCGTTCCCGGGCGTCTTCCGCGGCCTGCTCGACGCGAACGCCCACAACATCGACGACGACATGCTGCTCGCGGCGGCCGACGCGATCGCCGACGTCGTGGACGGCGGCATGCTCAACGCGTCGTTCATCGTGCCGAGCGTGTTCGACAACGCCGTGGCGCCCGCGGTCGCCGAGGCCGTGCGGAAGGCGGTCCGCGCGGAGCGGTGAGCCGGAAGTAGCCTCGGCTTGTGAGTGAACTCAGCCACGTCGACGAGACCGGCGCCGCCCGGATGGTCGACGTCTCCGGCAAGACCGCCACCGCGCGCACCGCGCTCGCGGCCGGCACCGTGCGGACCACCGCCGAGGTGCTCCGGCTGCTGGCCACCGATGGCCTCCCCAAGGGCGACGCCCTCGCCACCGCCCGCATCGCCGGGATCATGGGCGCCAAGCGGGTGCCCGAGCTGATCCCGCTCTGCCACCAGATCGCGCTGTCCGGGGTCAAGGTCGAGTTCACCCTCGGCGAGGCCGAGGTCGGGATCCGCGCGACCGCGAAGACCACCGACGTCACCGGCGTCGAGATGGAAGCGCTGACCGCGGTGGCCGTGGCGGGGCTCACGCTGCACGACATGATCAAGGCCGTCGATCCGGCGGCGACGCTGGACGACGTCCGCCTGCTCCGCAAGGACGGCGGCAAGACCGGGACCTGGGAGCGGCCGTGAAGCGCACCGCACGTGTGATCGTGGCGTCCAACCGCGCCGCGAAGGGCGTCTACGAAGACAAGACGGGCCCGGTGATCGTCGCCTGGCTGGCCGGGCGCGGGTACGACGTGCCGGCGCCGGTCGTCGTCGAGGACGGCGACCCGGTGGGCGTCGCGCTGCGGGCCGCCCTGGCCGACGGCGTCGCCGTGGTGCTCACCACCGGCGGCACCGGCATCTCGCCGACCGACCGCACCCCGGACGTCACGCGCGCGCTCTTGGACCACGAGCTGCCGGGCGTCGCGGACGCGATCCGCGCGGCCGGGCTGCCGAAGGTGCCGACGGCGGTGCTTTCGCGCGGCCTCGCGGGCGTCGCGGGGCGGACCCTGGTCGTGAACCTCCCGGGCTCCAGCGGCGGCGTGAAGGACGGCCTGGGCGTGCTCGACGGCATCCTGGACCACGCGGTCGACCAGCTGGCCGGCGGCGACCACCCGCGGCCCGCCGCGGCCGCGCCTTCCGTGACAACCGGAGCTTCGCTCCGGGCCGGGGGCTCCGCCACCCGGACCCCCGAAAAGCCTGTGGTGCGCGTCGCGCGAGCCCTGGTGACCGAGGACCCGCTGTCGGTCGAGGAACACGCTCGTCTGGTCGAGGACGACGCCGCGGGCGCGGTGGTGACGTTCGCCGGGGTGGTCCGCGACCACGACGGCGGCAAGGGCGTGCGCGACCTGACGTACGAGGGCCACCCGAGCGCGAGCCAGGTGATCGCGGACGTGGTCGCGGAGCTGGCGACGCGCTGGGCCGGCGTCCGGGCGGTGGCGGTGAGCCACCGCGTCGGTCACCTGACGATCGGCGACGTCGCGCTGGCGTGCGCGGTGGCGGCGGAGCACCGCGGCCAGGCGTTCTCGGCGTGTTCGGACCTGGTGGACGAGGTGAAGGCGCGGCTGCCGGTCTGGAAGCACCAGCACTTCACCGACGGCTCGGACGAGTGGGTCAACTCGCCCTGACGCGGCGGACCAGGGCCGCCGGCGGGACCAACGCGCTCTGAGAGCGCGAGAGAGAGCCGTCAAACCCGTGGGCGCGTCGGGGAGGCTGCGCAAGGCGACAGTCCGGACATGGCGGACTGAGGGGCCCCAATGGCGGTCGCCTTCGGCGATGTGCCCGAGACGTCGGCCGCACCCGGCCAACGCACGAGCCCTCCACCGCCCGGGGGATTGGCGGTGGAGGGCTCGTGGTGTCACGGCTCGAGGCCGGACCTACGCATCACTGCGCGATCGTCACTTGGTGGCGATCTTCTGCCCGACGAGGATCAGGTCCGCGTTCGGGATGTACTTCGCGTTCAGGCCCTGCAGCTTCTGGTAGCCGCCCTGGACGTTGAACTGCTTGGCGATCTTCGACAGCGTGTCGCCCGCCACGACGGTGTAGTCACCGGCCGGGTTGGAGCTGGCCACACCGGTCGCCGCCGGAGCCGCAGCCGCCTTCTTCGGGGCGGTCGTGGTCTTCTTCGTCGGCGTCGACTGCTTGGTGGTCGTCTTGTGGGTGGCCTTCGGGGCCGACGAACCGCCGCCGCCCTTCTTGCCACAGACCGGCCACGCGCCGATGCCCTGACCCTGCAGGACGCGCTCGGCGACGGCGATCTGCTGCTCGCGCGAAGCGTTCGCCGCGCTGCCGGTGCCGCCGTAGGCCTTCCACGTGCTCTGCGAGAACTGCAGGCCGCCGTAGTAGCCGTTGCCGGTGTTGGTGTTCCAGTTGCCGCTGCTCTCACACTGCGCGACGGCGTCCCAGTTGGTCGCCGACGCGGGGGTCGCGGCGATAGCGAGGGGCGCGCCGACCGCAATGCCCGCGATGGCGACGCGAGCGACGGTGCGGGTGGCAGCGGACATCTTGCGGTGCTTGCCTCGGTAAGACATCTGAATGTATCTCGCTCCCTGCGCCTACGAGCCTGCGCTGAGGGTCAGGATCGGGGTCCTGGCGCCGGCCCTCTCAGACCGGCAGACGAGCCCGACGCACGACGCGTCTTCTTCGTCCCCTCGTCCCTGTCCGGAAATGCTTTCGCTCGGGGTATGGGTCCGGGGATCCGTTGGACAGGGCTAGGCGCTACGGATTCCCGGTGTTGCGTGACTGGTCGGGGCCAGCCGATTAGCGACGGTACGTAACGAGAGCCGTGATCGGAAATTATTCGGGGCGTGACCTACGTCACAGTAACGGCACGCAACCCCGGTCGATGTGGGTATCTGCGCAGGTCAGCGGGCCGTTATCTGCCCGTTTCCTTGCCGAGACAAAACACGGATCGTGAGGCTTGCATCACGTGTTTTGCGCGGCGAATGGACCGTTCGCGACGTCGTGGTGACGATTGAAGCGCGCATCTTATGACCAGTGGCAGAAGCACGCCAGACTTGACAACTTCGCCTCAGGTGCCCCTTGAGTCACACTGGCCCCACCTCTTCGTGGGGTTTGAAGTCACACCTGGAGCGGCTCCGGACGGCGCCGGTGCCGAGGTGGGACCACGCACCGCGACGGACCAGGCGAAACAGGTCACCGGATGGCGGGGCGGCGGGACGCGATCAGCTTCTCGCGAACACCCGGATCCGGTGACGCGCCACGCCGAAGGGCTCGAAGCGGCTTCGCCGAGCGGTCGGCGGCGGCGCCCGAGCGGTCGCCCGCATATAGAGAGGACGAACCCGCGCCCCCGGCCGGACGGCTCGCGTACCCAGAGGGTCGGCTCGCGTGCCTGGAGGGTCGGCTCGCGTGCCTGGAGGGTCGGCTCGCGTGCCTGGAGGGTCGGCTCGCGTGCCTGGAGGGTCGGCTCGCGTGATTAGAGGGTCGACTCGCGTGATGGGGAGGTCGATACGCGTGATCAGTGGGTCGACACGACGGAGCGCGCAGGCCCGAGCCGTGTCGACCCTTCGAACACGCGTGTCGACCTCTGGATCACGCGTGTCGACCCGCCAAGCACGGCCGCGAGACGGTGTCAGCCGCCGGCGAAGGGCGGGAGGACGTCCAGTTCGGCGCCGTCCACCAGGGGGCGGGTGAGATCCCGCACCGCGAAGCCGTCGAGCAGGTAGCTGGCGGCGTCCAGGACCCGCGGCAGCCCGGCCGGGTGGAGCCGGCGCAGCTCGGCCACGGCGTCCGACACGCGAGCGCCGGCCGGCAGCTGCACCTTCTCCTCTTCCGCGCCCGCCGCGGCCCGCGCCGAGGCGAAGTACCGCACCACGATCGTCACTGTGGTCATCTCAGCCGCCGATCGCGCTCATCGGCCGGATCGGCTGCGCGAACCCGGCGTCGTTGATCTCGTGTCCCGCGAGCTTGCCCCACATCGTCGCGCGCCAGGCGTCGGCAATCTCTTCATCACGCGCGCCCGCGCGCGCGCGGGCGCGCAGATCCGTCTCGTCGTTGCTGAAGAGGCAGGAGCGCACCGCGCCGTCCGCGGTCAGCCGCGTCCGCTCGCACGCCGCGCAGAACGGCCGGGTGACCGATGCGATCACGCCG
The DNA here is from genome assembly GCA_049998055.1 of Amycolatopsis sp. cmx-4-37. GTDB lineage: Bacteria > Actinomycetota > Actinomycetes > Mycobacteriales > Pseudonocardiaceae > Amycolatopsis. The sequence continues at coordinate 370,761 of JAEBEK010000004.1, forward strand.
ACGTCGCCGGGGCCGCCGTCGACCAGCCAGCGCTCGGCCGGCGCGCCGCCCCGGGCGACCGGGAACGGCGACAGCGTGAACTCCGCTTCGAGCATCTCGAGGATCTGGGCCGCGGTGATCATCTCGCCGCGGTTCCAGCCGTGCTGGGCGTCCAGCGGCATCTGCTCGATGAACCGCAGGTGGTAGCCCTCGTCGAGGCAGAACTTCAGCAGCGGCACGGCTTCGGTCTCGTTGAGTCCGCGGATCAGCACGGCGTTGACCTTCACCGGCGTCATCCCGGCGTCCCGCGCCGCGGCCAGCCCTGCCACGACGTGCGAGAGACGGTCGCGCCGGGTGATCGTCTTGAACGTCTCGGGGTCGACGGTGTCGAGCGAGACGTTGATCCGGTTCAGCCCGGCCGCGGCGAGCCCGGCCGCGCGCTTGGCGAGTCCGATCCCGTTGGTGGTCATGGACAGCCGGGGCCGGGGCGACAAGGCCGTGACCCGCGCGATGATGTCCTCGAGCCCGGGCCGCAGCAGCGGTTCGCCGCCGGTGAGCCGGATGTCGGTGACGCCGAGCTGCTCGACGGCGATCCGCATGAGCCGGACCAGCTCGTCGTCGGTGAGCACCTGCTCGCCCGGCATCCAGTCGAGGCCCTCCGCGGGCATGCAGTAGGTGCAGCGCAGGTTGCACCGATCCGTGAGGGAGACCCGGAGATCGGTGGCCACCCGGCCGAAGGTGTCGATGAGTTGCGGGTTCTCGGGCCTGGGCACGCGAGATGACCCTCGTGTACCGGGGACGCGAGGAAACCCGAGATCCACTGCCGTCATTACGCCCAGGGTAGCTCCGGAACGCGCGAACCGGCCCGCTCGCTAGGATACTTTGCGGAGTGAGTGGTTCAGTTGCCGAACTAACGAGGGCCTGTGACGGAAGAGACTTACCCGGTCACCGATGAGGAGCTGTTCCGCTTCGCGGAATTGGGCCGCCAAGGCAGCACGTTCACCGTCCTCCGGCACGCCAGGATCGCCGAGCGGATGGGCCTGTCCGGCACCGACCACAAGACGTTCGACCTGGTCATCCGATCGGGCGGACCGTTGACCGCCGGCCGGGTCGCCGAGCTGACCGGCCTGTCGACCGGGGCTGTGACCGGCGTCATCGACCGGCTGGAGAAGGTCGGCCTGGTCCGCCGCGTCCGCGATCCCGAGGACCGCCGCAAGGTCCTCGTCGAGGTCGTCCCGGGGGCCGAAGAGCGCTTCGCGCCGCTCTTCCAGTCGGCCTTCGACAACCTTCGCGAGACGCTCGCGCAGTTCTCCCCGGTCGAGCGGAATGCGATCGAGCGTTATCAGAATGTCATCCTCGAACAGCTGCGCGCCGAAGTCATGCACAATTCGCGCCCCGCGTAGCGTTTCCTCAACTGCGGAGATAATGTCTGCGGCATGCCGCAATTTCGGTTGTCCGAGGCCGCGCGCCTGCTCGGCGTCAGTGACGACACCGTCCGGAGGTGGGTGCGCGCGGGACAGCTGACCGCGACCGACGACGCCGCCGGCCGCAAGGTCGTCGACGGCGCCCAGCTCGCGGGCTTCGCCCGGGCCCAGGCCTCCGGCCCCGAGGACCCCTCCGCCGTCGGCCGCTCGGCCCGCAACCGGTTCGTCGGGTTGGTCACCGAGGTCATCGCCGACAAGGTGATGGCCCAGGTGGAAATGCAGTGCGGGGCACACCGCGTGGTGTCCCTGATGAGTACGGAAGCCGTCCGCGAGCTGGGCCTGCGCCCCGGGGTGCTCGCGGTCGCGGTGGTCAAAGCGACCACCGTCGTGGTGGAGACACCGGAAGGAAGTAAATGAAGAAGCCCGCTTTTCGGGGGTCCGGGTGGCGAAGCCCCCGGCCCGGGGCGAAGCCCCGCATGTCACAGCTTGCTCTCGCCGTCGCGGCCGTCGCCCTGTTCGCGGGCGCGTGCAGCAGCTCGGACGAGCCCAGCACGCAGTCCGGCGGGTCGTCGTTCAGCGCGCCCGCCCCGAAGGGCAGCGGCGACGCCGGTGGCGGCACGCTCACCGTGTTCGCCGCCGCGTCCCTCACCGAGTCGTTCACCGCGCTCGGCAAGGAGTTCGAGGCCCAGCACCCCGGCGTCACCGTGAAGTTCAGCTTCGCGGGCTCGTCCGGCCTGGTCCAGCAGTTGACGAACGGCGCGAAGGCCGACGTCTTCGCCTCGGCCGACCAGGCCAACATGGACAAAGCCGTCCAAGGTGGCGTGATCGACGGCCAGCCGACGGTCTTCGCGACCAACAAGCTCGCCATCGCGGTCGCCCCGGGCAATCCCAAGGGCATCAAGTCCTTCGCCGACCTGAACAAGGCCGGCCTGAGCGTGGTCACCTGCGCGCCGCAGGTGCCGTGTGGTTCGGCCACCAAGAAGGTCGAGACCGCGACCGGCGTCACGCTCAAGCCGAAGAGCGAAGAGCAGGACGTCAAGCAGGTGCTGAACAAGGTCCAGTCCGGAGACGCCGACGCGGGCCTGGTCTACGTCACCGACGCCACCTCGGCCGCGGGCAAGGTCGACAAGGTCGACTTCCCCGAGGCGAGCGGCGCGATCAACAGCTACCCGATCGCCGCGGTCAAGGGCGGGCAGACCGCGCTGGCCAAGGAGTTCGACGAGTTCGTCCTCGGCAACGAGGGCAAGACCGAGCTGAGCAAGGTCGGGTTCGGCCCTGCGCAGTAAGCGTCTCGCGAGCGGCCGGCCGGGATCCGTCCCGGCCGGCCGTTCGCGCGTCCCGTGGGTGCTCGCCGTCCCGGCGACGCTGGCGCTCGCGCTCGTCGTGCTGCCGGTCGTCGGGCTGCTGGTGCGCTCGGACCTGACACGGCTGCCGTCGCTGATCGTCTCGCCGTCGTCGTGGCACGCGCTGCGGCTGTCGCTGATCACGGCGGCCCTGTCCACCCTGGCCTGCGTGCTGCTCGGCGTGCCGCTGGCCGTCGTGCTCGCCCGGGCCCGGTTCCGCGGGGTCCGGCTGCTGCGCTCGATCGTGCTGCTGCCGCTGGTGCTGCCGCCGGTCGTCGGCGGCCTCGCGCTGCTCTACCTGCTCGGCCGCAAGGGCTTCCTCGGCATGCTGATCACGACGCTGACCGGGGAGTCGGTGCCGTTCACCACGACTGCGGTGGTGATCGCGCAGACGTTCGTCGCGATGCCGTTCCTCGTGGTCAGCCTCGAAGGCGCGCTGCGCGGGGCCGGCGACCGCTACGAGCAGGTCGCGGCGACCCTCGGCGCGCGCCCGTGGACCGTTTTCCGGCGCGTCACGCTGCCGCTGCTGCTGCCCGCGCTCGGCTCCGGCGTCGTCCTCAGCTTCGCCCGCGCGCTCGGCGAGTTCGGCGCGACGATCACCTTCGCCGGCAGCCTCGAAGACGTCACGCGGACGCTGCCGCTCGAGGTCTACACGCAGGCCGAAGTGGACATCGACAGCGCCGTCGCGCTGTCGTTGCTGCTCATCGTCGTGGCGGTCGTCGTCATCGCCCTCGCGCGCCCGCGCTCGTGGGAAGGCGGCCTGCGGTGAGCCTGGCCGCCCGGATCGAGGCCGTCCGCGGCTCGTTCTCATTGGACGTCGACCTCGACGTGCCCACCGGGACGGTGCTCGCGCTGCTCGGCCCCAACGGCTCCGGGAAGTCCACGGTGCTGGGCTGCCTCTCCGGCCTGATCACGCCGACGTCGGCGGAGATCACCGTGGCCGGGCGCGCGCTGGCCGGGGTGGCGCCGCACCGCCGGGGGATCGGCCTGCTCTCGCAGGACGCCCTGCTCTTCCCGCACCTGTCCGCGGCCGACAACGTCGCGTTCTCGCCGCGCTCGACCGGCGCCGGCCGCCGCGCCGCGCGCGAACGCGCCTTCTACTGGCTGGCCGAAGTGGACGCCGTTTCCTTGGCTGACCGGCGGCCCGGGCAGCTGTCCGGCGGCCAGGCCCAGCGCGTCGCGATCGCCAGGGCGCTCGCCGCCGAGCCGGACCTGCTGCTGCTCGACGAGCCGTTCGCCGCCCTCGACGTCGACGCGGCCCCGGCGATCCGCGGCCTGCTGCGGCGGGTGCTCAAGACCGGGCCGACGACCGTGCTCGTCACGCACGACCCCCTGGACGCGCTGGCGCTCGCCGACCACGTCGCGGTGATGAACGGCGGCCGGATCGTCGAACGCGGCCCGACCCGTGAAGTCCTTTCGGCACCGCGGACGGCGTTCACCGCGCGGATCGCCGGGCTCAACCTGGTCGCCGGGACGGCGGTCGACAACGGCCTGCGGACGGCGTCCGGCTCGATCGTGAGCGGGATCCCGGCGGCCGACGTGGTGCTGGGGGAGCCCGCGGTGGCGGTGTTCCCGCCGAACGCCGTCGCCGTGTACTCCCGCGACGGCGAGCACCGCGGCAGCCCGCGCAACACGGCCGACGCCGTCGTCGCGGCCCTGGAACCGCACGGGCCGGTGATCCGCGTCCGGGCCGAGGGTGACGGCTGGGCGCACGGCCTGACCGCCGACCTCACCCCGGCCGCCGTGGCCGAGCTCGCGCTGGAGCCCGGCTCGCCGGTGACGCTCTCGGTGAAGGCCGCGACCGTGGCGGTGCACCCGGCCGCGGCCTCCTGAGTCACCCGTGGCTCACGCTGTTATCCAGCCGCTCGGGAGCCGGCGTCACCCCTCGTGGTGGTGGCCGCCGCCCGGGTGGACGTGGAACTTCGCCACCTCGGGCGGGTGCACGACGAACGGCCGCATCATGCCCTCGTCCTCGTGGTCGAGGATGTGGCAGTGGTACATGAACTCGCCGGTACCCCCGCCGAACTGCCCGGCGACGCTCACCCACTGGCCGGGGTTCACGATGATCGTGTCCTTCCAGCCCTCCTCGTACTTCTCCAGCGGGACGTCGGTGAACCCGCTGATCGGCGCCGTCGTCCGCTCCGAAGCCTGGTCGAACGTCGTGGTGAAGCTCCGCCGGAACAGCGCCTGGAACTCCGTCAGGTGGATGTGGACCGGGTGCGCCGGCCCGCCGTTCGCGACGTGCACGATGTTCCACACCGCCCACCGGTCGTGGTTGATGAAGATGCCGGTCGTGTCGTCGAAGAGCCGCCCGATCATCCGGAACGTCTTGAGCCCGCCGGCCGGGTCCTGGACCTGGATGATCCCCTCGCCGCCCGGGTCCGCGTCGACCTGCTCGAGGTCCCACATCTCCGGGTGGCCCTCGGCGTTGAGCAGCAGCGCGATCCAGACGTGGTCGTGGTCCTCCGGCAGCGTCGTGCCGTGCACCAGCCGCGTGTAGGACGTCGAGACCTTCTCCGGCAGTGTGAAGGAGTCGTGCTTCGCGCGGCCGTCGACCCGGAACTCCATGAGGTCCGGCTCGACCCCGCCCAGCCGCGGGTCGGCGTTGCGCAGCCTGAGCTTCTGCCCTTTGAAGCGGCTGAAGTCGATCAGGACGTCGAAGCGTTCGGCCGGGGCGACGGTCAGGCCCCCGGCCGGCAGCGCCGCGGGTGCCGGCAGCAGGCCGCCGTCGGTGCCGATCAGGCGGACGGCGTCGTTGACCGGGTTGTTGTTCTCGTCGACCAGGTTGAGCGTGAAGAACCGCGAGTTGGCGGCGTTGAGCAGCCGGAAGCGGTACCACTTCGCGTCGACGTCCAGGTGCGGCCAGATCACGCCGTTGACCAGGCTGAACGGCCCGGAGAACGGGATCATCGGGCCGTTCGGGACGTACGGGAACTTGAACAGCAGCTGCCCGGTGAGCGCGCCGGTCGCGTCGGTGTCGAGGTTGCGGTCGGTGATGATCAGCGGGAGCTCGCGGTCGCCGTGGGGCAGGTCGAGCGCGTCCTCCTCGTCGTCGCGGATCAGGTACGTCCCCGCCAGGCCGGTGTGGACGTTGAAGCGCGTGATCGCCATGGCGTGGTCGTGGTACCAGAGCGGCATCGCCGGCTGCCGGTTCTGGTACTCGGCCAGCTGCGACGTGCCCTTGAGGCCCGCGTTGTGCGCCCAGCCGTCGTTGCCCGCGTTGGTGCGCGCGCCGTGCAGGTGCACGACGGTCCACGCCGGCAGGTCGGCGACGCCCTCGACGATCGAGTAGCCCGGCCGGTCCAGTTCGCGGCCCGGGCGGCTGGTCGGCGCGTCGGTGACCGGGCCCTGAACGGCGACCAACGGGAACTCGCCGTCGATTTCGTTCGACCACGAAATCCGCAGCTGCTTGCCGCTGCGCACTTCGATCGTCGGCCCCGGGAAATGACCCGCGTACGTCCACAACGTGCTCGGCGGCAATTGCGAGTGCAGCCGCTGCTGCTTGGCCACCATCGGAATGGTGATCATGTCCTGGCCCCACCACGAATGCGGCCGGAGCACCGGTGGAATCGGCAGTGGGTCGAGGAACTTGGTGAGTCCCCAGTTCGGCCCGGTGACGGGCCCGGCCGTGGCCGGACGCTCGATGATTTCGGTCATGCGGTTTTCCCCCTTCGCGTTCGGGGGCAGGACGAATTGCGCCCCGGCGACTACGCCGGTGACGTCTAAAAGTATTCCCCCGAACCCCCTCGGTGGCCGGGAACGCGACTCCCCTCGCGATACCGGCAATTCCCACTGTAGCCCTTTTCGCGCCTGCCCGCAGGTGCCTCGCGCGCGTGATAGGTTCCGCGCATGAACGAACGCCGGTGGACGTATCTCTCCGACATGGACGGCGTCCTGGTCAAGGAGGAGCACCTCGTCCCCGGGGCCGACGAGTTCCTCGCCGAGCTGAAGGCGAACAGCATCGACTTCCTGGTGCTGACGAACAACTCGATCTACACCCCGCGCGACCTGCGGGCCCGGCTGGAGCGCACCGGGCTCGACATCCCGGAGGAGTCGATCTGGACGTCGGCGCTGGCGACCGCCAAGTTCCTCTCGTCGCAGCGGCCGAACGGCTCGGCGTACGTCATCGGCGAAGCGGGCCTCACGACGGCGCTGCACGAAGTCGGCTACGTGCTGACCGAGCGCGACCCGGACTACGTGGTGCTGGGCGAGACCCGCACGTACAGCTTCAGCGCGATCACGCGCGCGATCCGGCTGATCGAGGGCGGCGCGAAGTTCATCGCGACCAACCCGGACGCGACCGGCCCGAGCATCGAGGGCTCGATGCCCGCGACCGGGTCCGTCGCGGCGCTGATCGAGAAGGCCACCGGGCGCTCGCCGTACTACGTCGGCAAGCCGAACCCGCTGATGATGCGCTCGGCGTTGCGCCGATTGGGTGCGCATTCGGAGTCGACGCTGATGATCGGCGACCGGATGGACACCGACGTGCACTCGGGCATCGAGGCCGGATTGCAGACGATCCTGGTGCTCACGGGCATCTCCACCCGGGAGTCGGCCGAGCGCTACCCGTACCGGCCCACTCTGGTGCTCGACTCGATCGCCGACCTGATCGGGCGAACCGCGGACCCGTTCGGCGAAGGCTGACGGCAGGCCGGGTGCGCGGAGGGCTTATCGTCACCGGATGAGCAAGTCCACCTACGTTGTGGGCGACGTGCACGGCCACCGTGACGAACTGGCCGAGGCACTGCGCGCCGAAGGTCTGGTCGACGACGAAGACAACTGGTCGGGGGAAGAGGACCAGCTGTGGTTCCTCGGCGACTTCGTCGACCGCGGACCGGACGGCGTCGGCGCGATCGACCTGGTCATGCGGCTGGAGGAGCAGGCCGCCGCCGCCGGCGGCCAGGTGCAGACGCTGCTGGGCAACCACGAGATCCTGGCCCTGGGGATGTACCACTTCGGCGACGAGCCGGTGCCGTCCGACTTCGGCCCGCGCAGCTTCGCCCGCAGCTGGGAGATCAACGGCGGGCTCCTGTCGGACCAGGACCGGTTGACGCCGGAGCACATCGAGTGGCTTTCCCGGCGTCCGCTGGCGGCGGTGGCAGCCGACCACCTGCTGCTGCACTCCGACACGCTGGAGTACCTCGACTGGGGGTCGACGGTCCCGGAGATCAACGAGGCGGCCGCGGAGATCCTCACGGGCTCCGACATCGAGGCGTGGTGGGACGTGTGGCGCCGCATGACGACGCGGTACGCGTTCCGCGGCCCGGACGGGGAAGAGAACGCGCAGAAGCTGATGGACGCGCTGGGCGGGTCCCGGATCGTGCACGGGCACAGCGTCATCGCCGACCAGCTGGGGATCCACCCGACGCAGATCGAAGGGCCGTTCCTGTACGCGGGCGGGAAGGCGCTGGGCGTCGACGGCGGGCTGTTCGTCGGCGGGCCGTGCCTGGTGGTGGAGCTGCCGTACGAGCCGGAGTCCTAGGCGATCTCGACGATCTCCTTGCCGAGCGGCATCAGGGACACCGGGATCATCTTGAAGTTCGCCACGCCGAGCGGGATGCCGATGATCGTGACGCACAGGGCGATGCCCGTGAACACGTGCCCGATCGCCAGCCAGAGCCCGGCGAAGATGAACCAGATGACGTTGCCGAGGCAGGACGCCGCGCCCGCGTCGCGGCGTTCGACGACCGTGCGGCCGAACGGCCAGAGGGCGTAGCGCGCGATCCGGAACGACGCCAGCCCGAACGGGATCGTCACGATCAGGACGCAGCAGACCACGCCGGCGAGCAGGTAACCCAGGGCCATCCAGAAGCCGGACAGGACGAGCCAGATGATGTTCAGCAGCGTGCGCATCAGACGTGCAGCTCCCCACTCACGATGGTGACGGCTTGGCCGGCGAGGTGGACGCGGTCGCCGTCCTGGCGGGTCCGGACGATCCCGCCGCGGGCGGAGACCTGGTGGCCGGTCAGTTCGGTTTTTCGCAGTTTTCCGGACCAGTAGGGCGACAGGATGCAGTGCGCCGAGCCGGTGACCGGGTCTTCGTCGATGCCGACGCCCGGCGCGAAGAAGCGGCTGACGTAGTCGTCGCCTTTCGCGGTGACCAGCAGGCGTCCGGTCCAGGTCGACTTGAGCTTCGCGAGGTCGGGTTCGAGGTTTTTGACCGTTTCGGCGTCGGGGAGGACGGCGAAGAGGTTCTCGACGCCGCGTCCGACGTACTCGATCTCGATCCCGGGGAGGATCGCGGAGAGGTCGTCGTCGGTCGGGGTCGGCGGGTCGGACGGGAAGTCCAGCTCGACCCAGCCACCGTCGGCCTTGGCGCGCAGCTCGCCGCTTTTCGTCGTGTACGTCTGCTCGCCGCCGAGGACGTGCGTGGCGGCGACGGTGGCGTGCCCGCACAGCGCGACCTCGACCGCGGGGGTGAACCAGCGGAGCGATTTCGGGCCGTCGGTGTTCGTGACGACGAAGGCGGTCTCGGCGTGCTTCATCTCAGCCGCGACGGCTTGCATCCAGGCCTCGTCGGCGGGTTCGTCCAAGAGGACGACCCCCGCGGAGTTCCCGGTGAAAGCCCGGTCGGTGAAGGCGTCGACGACGAAGAAGCGCATGCTTCCAATGTAGCCCGCGACCTGGGCGTGTTGATCTTTTCTCAGGGAGATTCAGGGGTTGTCCCCTACGCCTCCCCGATGGTGGGTTTGACGATCTTTTCGCCGTCCGGGCCGCGTTCGGGTTTGAGGTCGAAGACGTCCTCGTCGACGGCGTACTTGTTCTTGTGTTCTTTGTCGTCTTCCTTTTTCTTGCCGGCCCCCGCGCCGGCGGCACCCGGAGCCCCGGCCTTGCCCCCCTTCGCGGCCGCGGCGGCGGTGGCTCCGCGTTCGAGCCGTTCGCCCGGTGCTTTTCCGCCGGTTTTGGCGCTTTCGCTTTCCTTGGGACCACCGGTGAGGCCGCCCCCGGAGACACGGGAGCCGGCGAACCCGCTCCCGGCGCGCCCCGCGCTGGACTTGCCGCGGGTGATGTCACCGCTCGAGCTGCCGGTGCCGCCGGTCGTGCCCGGCATGGCGAGGCCGTCGGGGGTCATCCGCGGGAAGGCGCTCGGGGAAGGCGTGCCGCGGAAGCCGGTGTTGCCGCCGCCGAAGTTCCCGGTACCGCTGGTGACCCCGGGCTGAACGAAGTTCGGCGGCGTGGTGCCGGGTGGGGTGGCGCCGGGCGGGGTGGTGCCACCGGGAATGAAGCTGCCGCTGGTCCCGCCGGGTCCGGTGGTCGTCCCGCCACCGATGGTGGGGGTGCCGGTGAAGGAGGTGCTACTGGTGCCGTGGAAGCCGGAGACGGAGGTGGAGTCGTTCCCCCCGAGCTGGGGCGGCGGCGCGTAGGTGGGCTGGGAGCTGGCGGTCTCGTGGTAGGTGCCGTCGAGGTTTTGGAGCACCTGAACGGCTTGCTGGTGCGCGGCGTCGGCCTGTTGTTGCTTGGCCTGGATGCCGGCCATGGTGCCGCTCATGCCGATGAGGTTGCCGGAGTCGTACTGCTGTTTGGCCTTGTCGAGCTCGGCTTGCTGGTTGAAGCCGGTGGGCTCGGGCATGTTGGTCTTGGCGTAATGAGCGGCGGCGGACTGCTGCGAGTAGTGGTTGGACGCCAGCTGCATCGCGTTGCCGGTTTGTTCGGTGTGGCCTGCGGTGCTTTGGAAGAAGCCGTTCGCCTGGTCTGCTGCTGGACCTTGCCAAGAACCACCGGCTGCGGTGGCGGCGTCGCGGAACTGGTTGGAGGCGTCTGCCAGCCAGTTTCCGTAGACGTTCGCTACGCGACTGCGGTCGTTGAGGTCTTCGAGGTCCAGGTTCTTGTGGACCATGTCGTACAGCACTTCGTGTGGCTGGTTCGCGTAGTTGTCCTCGGGCTCCGGTGCGTCGCCCCGCAGGTTTTGCCCTTCTTGCAGGAGTTTTCCCTGGGCAACCGAATAGTCCGCCGCCGCTTTCTGAGTTATCCCTGGTGCGGCGCCGTGGCCTTGAAGCTTTTGCTCGGTGGCCGCGTAGTAGTCACCCTCGGACTGGCGGTGCTGCGCCCGGTGCGGCTGACTCATGGCTGGACTCCGTATCAGTTGTTTTTCGGCAGCAGTGGCTCGACCTTCGCAGCGATGTCCCTCGCCCGCTCGCAGGCGCCCGTGGTGTCTGAGCCGAAGCTGACCGACATCAGGGCTCGCGAACTCTGCACCTGGAACCGGATCGCGCACTGGCCTGTGACGTGCAGCGGTTCCTGCTCCTCGATCGCCGGGCGCCCGTTCACCTTCCCGTCACTGGCCTGGGCGGGATTGTTGACATTGTCCCGGTAGTTCCCGCCGGCCTGCAGGAAGAGCCCCACATCGAGGGCAGGGCTGTCGTTGGACGTGGGTATGAGAGCGTGGCAGCCGTGAGTCGGATCCGCGACTGTTGGCTTTGCCTGGGGAAAGCCTTGCCCGGCAAGGGCTTGATCGAGGATTGCGCACGGGCTCAGTCCGGCGAAGGGATTGGCCGGGTCCCCGGTTGCGCTGCTCGTGGGAGAAACCGACGTACCCGGATTCGCTTGCCCTTCGACCTCACTCGTGCAAGCGGCGAGGCCGAAACCCAGAGCTAGGGCGGCGAACGCGATTGAAACGCGTCGTGCGGTCACTGCCCCTGCAGTCCCTTGTTCAGTTGGGCGAACGTCATGCTGTGGGCATCCTCGGTTTCACGGTAGTTCTTGCGTGCGATCACCATGGCCTCGCGGGCTTGCTGGACACCGTCACGCATCTTGTGGAGATTGGGTATCAGCGACTCCGGGTCACCATCGGCGACCTGCACGTTGAAGGTTGCGATTGCCTTTGCGTATTCGCTGCCACCCATTTGGGCTGGATTCGCCAACTTGTAGACATCAGCAATCATGGTGGCGTAGCCGTCGAGGAAGAAGTCGCAGGCCTTGATGTACGCCTGGAAACCTTCCTCGTTGACCGCGAACTGGCCACCCTCAGCCAGCGATTTCAGATGGCGCCCGCCCTCGCCGACCTGCTGGGCAACCTTGTCGTCCACCGGGCCAGCAAGCAGTCCCGTGAGGAAGTTCGACCCCGCGTCCCCTTCGCCGGGTGGCGGCGTGAACGATCCCGGCGCGCCGAACTGTGATCCGCCCATGACGCCCTCCCAGTCGTCCGGCACCACCCTGTGTGGTCCTCTCGCACTGTACTAGTGACGAACCAGCCGCGTCAGTGGTTCCGGCCACGCTCGTGGAGCCACGTGCGCAGGTGAGAACCATCCGATGGGGTGAACGTCACCCGGGTTTCGCCGCCCGGTAAGGCCTCGCTGAACATCAGGAACCGGCCGCCCGCGTTGTCGACGAACGTGACCGTTCCCACCGGGCGCAACGAGGAACCGCGCACCGACAGCTCGAACGTCCCGTACCGGTGCAGGGGCCACGACGAGAACTCCGTCGCCGCGTCCGCGTCGCGGCGGGTGCCCGGCTCGATGAACGTCAGCTCCGCCAGTGGCACCGGGCGGTACGCCGGGAGCATGCCCACCACCAGGTCGGCCAGGCGGTCCGGGCGGGCCTGGGCGAACAGGATCTCCTCGCCGGCCAGCTCCGAAAACACCCCCAGGCCGTGGCCGATGGCCGCGCGGTAGAACACCTGGCGGCCCTCCTCCGCCGCGCGGACGATGATCAGCACGTCCGGCTGGGTCCACGCCCGGAGCGTCTGCTCGACCTCGATGTCCAGCTTGTCCGGACCCGCCAGCCCCCGCGACCGCATGGACTCCCAGGAAAGAGCCGCGATGCGCTCGTGCTCCGCGAGCGTGCGGCCGGGGCTGCGGATCTCGAACGGGTGCCAGTTCGCCGGAAGACCGGTACGCCGGACCGCCGCGTCGACCTCAGCCAGGCCCAGTGAGAATTCCTCCGGCACGTCCCCGAGCGTAGCGGAACGGCCACCCCGTGCTCAGATGTCGAGCTGCCGCACACCTGTCTCGCGCAACGCCACCCGGCCGGCCGTCGCCCGTTCGCGCAAGCGGACGATTTCGTGTGGCTGTAACCCGATCGCGACGCCGAACGCCTCCACGTCCGGGAACCCGCCCTGACGCTGCCGCAGCTCCAGCGCCCTGGTCACCTGCTCCGGGGAAAGCAGCTGAGCCAGCTCCGGCCCCGAAGCCGCGTTGACGTCCACCAGAGGAGCAGGAACAGGGGCCGGAAGAGGCGGGGGCGCCAGCGGAGCCACCTCAGCCGGCACATAAGCCTCGATCACGTCGTTCGGCCGCAGGTCCCGGAACGCCACCCCGACGGTGAACGTCCGCTCCCCGCCGTTCGTCCGCACCGCCACCCCGCCCCGGGCCAGCGACAGGATCCGCAGGTCCGACGCGATGACCGTGTTCCGCTCGTTGAACGTCGTCCCCACCGGCCGCAGCACCCGCGCCCGCGTGCCCACCGTGAACAGCGAACCGCGTCCCTCCGGGACCTCGACCGCCGCCACCACCGAGCCGTTGGCCAGGTCGTTCAGGCCGTGCACGACCGCGACGCCGTCACGCCGTTCCAAGTGGTCGTGCGAAGGCTCGTGAAACGCGGTCAGCGCGTCGCCCGCCATGGGCGGCACCTCGCACTGGAAGCCGAGCAGTACCGTGCCCGGCTGCCCGGCCGGCAGTTCGTCCACCGGCCCGGGACCGAACAGCCCGAGCACCCGCATCGGCTGGCCTCCGCGCGACAACGCCGTCAACGCCCCGAAGCGCAGCACACCTTCCCGGACGAGCACCTGCACGTGGAACCCGGTCAGCTGGTCGTACGCCGGCGCGACCACCTGCGCCACACCCTCTTGACGGCTCAGGTCCGGGCCGACGGCGTCGTCGGTGTACAGCTCCAGCGCGTCGCCGTTCCCGATGTCGCGCCGCCCCACCGCGACGAAGACGTCCTTGAGGAACCCGGCGTCGGTCACCGGCTCGACGTCGCTCGAGAAGAACTTCTTCCGCACCATGATCCCGAGGCGCAGGTTGTCCGCCAGGATCCGGTCGGCGCGCTTCAGCCGCGCGCGGGCGCCGCGGACCGCGCGCCCGATGCTGACCTGGCCGCCGGGCAGCTCCCCGAGGCCGGGGAGGCTCACCGAGTCGTTGAGCGCCTTGCCGAACTCGATCAGCCCGACCCTGACCTCGGTCACGACGTGGCGGCCAAGGTGACGCTGATCGACTGGTCGGCGTTGACGCGCTCGGACTCGACGACCATCCCGTTCGACGCCGCGCGCTCCTTCAGCCGCGCGAGAACGGCGCGCTGCACTTCGGCGGCGTACGCCTCGTCAACGGACAACACCAGCCGCTTGGCCTCGGCCTCGGTAAGACCAGGGCCGTCGACGTGCGCCATCTGGACGCCCTCGGGGCCGTAGCCGAACGTGATCCGCCGTCCCTCCCACGCCGCGGTGACGGCGTTGCCGTCGTCGGTCACCTGGGCGCGCAGCCCGGTCAGCGCCCGGGCCAGCAGGTCGCGGTGGCGCATCCGGGTCCGGACGGTGACGACACCGGGCTGAGCCTGCGTGTGCGCGGCGATCGTGGCGGCGTTGAGCTGGGCCAGCGCTTCACTGCGCAGCTTGAGCGTGACGCTCATCGGTGGTCCCCTTCGAGCAGCGCTTCGAGTACTTCGGTCGTGGCGAACCCGTTCAGCTCGATCGCGCCGTCCGGGGCGATCGTGAGTTCCAAGCGGTTCGGAGTGGTGAAGATCGACTCGTCGTAGCGGCCGGTCAGGAAGTGGAACCGCTGGTTGACCGAGCCGACCCACGGCCGTGAAGTCTCCGGCCGGTCGGCCAGGAAAGGCCCGTCCACCAGCAGATCCGTCGAGTCCAGGAGCTTCGACGGCGGCAGGTCCTCCAGGACGTTCCCGGTGAACGTCATCACCGAAAGGCCCTCGGAACGGACCGCGGCGGCGAAGAGCCCCAACGGCTCCGGCTGGTCGAACGGCTCGCCGCCCAGCAGCGTGACGCCTTCGATGCCGTCGATCGCCAGGACGCGCGAAACCAGGTCCTGCCAAGCCAACCCAAAACCGCCGCGGGTCGTCCACGTCTGCGGGTTGAAGCAGCCCGGGCAGCGCACCGAGCAGCCCTGCGTCCACACCGCGCACCGCAGGCCGGGGCCTTCGGCCGCGGTGACGTCGACGATCCGGTGGAGGTTCAGGAGTTCCATTGCGACTGCTGCTGCGACGCGGTGTTCTCCGCGGAAGCCGACGTGCGCCGGTAGTCCTCGGTGAACTCCGACGTCACGGTCTCCGCGCCGAGCAGGTCCTCCAGCAGCGGGATGTAGTCGAGGCACTTGGACCCGGTCACGCCGTGCGTCTCGGCGCTGATCGAGCCGTCTTTGCCGATGGTGACGGTCACGCGGTGCGTCATACGTCGATCGTCCTTCCCCTCGGGGACTCCGGCAGCGGCGGGGCGATGGGCGCCTCGACGTCGCCGGAGGTGTCCGTCGCCGCGACAGCGCGGGTCTCGGCCCAGTTCCGGATGGCCAGGATTTCGTCGGCCTGGGTGACCGACAGCGGCACGGTCGACTTGACCGCCCGCACGAGGTCGTCGCGGCGCAGCGGCCGCTTCTCGGCGAACGCGTCGACCAGGCCGGCCAGCACGGCCTGCTCGATCTCGGCGCCGCTGTAGCCCGCGCTGACGTCGGCGAGCTCGGTGAACAGCGCGTCGTCCATCCGCAGCTCGCTCGCCACGAAGTCGTCGGTGACGCGCCGGCGCAGGTGGATCCGCCAGATCGCGACGCGCTCGGGCGCCGAGGGCAGGTCGACGAAGAAGATCTCGTCGAAGCGGCCCTTGCGGAGGAACTCCGGCGGCAGCGAGCCGACCTGGTTCGCGGTGGCCATCACGAACACCGGCGCCGTCTTCTCCTGCATCCACGACAGGAACGTGCCGAACACGCGACGCGCGGTGCCGCCGTCACCACCGCCGCCCGCGCCGGCGAGGCCCTTCTCGATCTCGTCGACCCACAGCACGCACGGCGCGATGCCCTCCGCGGTGCGGATGACCGTGCGGATGTTCTTCTCGCTGGAGCCGACGAGGCCGGCGAAGACGCGGCCCAGGTCCAGGCGCAGCAGCGGCAGCCGCCACATGTTCGCGACGCACACCGCGGACAGGCTCTTGCCGCAGCCGGGGACGCCGGTGAGCAGCAGGCCCTTCGGCGCCGCGAGGTTGTAGGCCGACGCGGCGGGCGTCCAGGTGCCGGTGCGCTTGGTGAGCCACCGCTTGAGCCGGTCGAGGCCGCCGACGGCGTCGAAGCTCGTCTCCGCCGGGACGATGTCGAGCATCCCGGACCGGCGGACGGCCTGGCGCTTCTCGGCGAGGATCAGCTCGAGGTCGCTGGGGTCGAGGCCACCGCCTTCGACGAGCGCCCTGGCGAACGCGTTCTCGGCTTCGGGCAGCGTGAGGCCGCGCGCGGCGGCGACGATCATGTCCCGGTCGTCGCGGTCGATGCTGATCCGGACGTTCTGCCGGTGCGCGGCGACCATGCCGTCGAGCAGCTCGCCGATCTGGCGCTGGTCGGGCAGCGGGAAGTCGACGACGGTGGCGTCGTGCTCCAGCTCCGGCGGCACGGGCAGCGACGGCGAGACGAGGATCAGGCTGAGCGGCACCGGGCGCGTCTTGAACGCGGCGGCGAGCTCCCGCAGCCGGCGCACGACCTCGGGGTCCGGTCGGTGGCCGCCCTCGGAGACGAGCGACGGGTGCAGGTCGGCGAAGACGAAGACGGCGGGCTCGCCCCAGCCGTAGACGCGTTCGAGAGCGGCGGCCGCGGCGCGGGTCTCGCTGATCGGCGGGCCGCCGGCGGGGGCCAGCCCGGTGGTGGACGACCAGACGTAGACGCGGCGCGGCGTGCGCAGCCGGGTTTGGTCTTCGGCGACGGCGCGGATCTCCCGCAGCACCCGCTGCTCTTCGTGCGTCTCGACGACCAGCAGCGGGTAGCGGGCCTGCAGCAACTGGGTCAGCTCGTCGCGAAACCCCTGGCCGGCCATCGATCGCCCCCTCGAAGTCCGTCCGGACCTTACCAGCGCTTCGATCACGGAACGGCTCCGAGCAGTCGCGACCGGCGGGTTCGCTTCCTAGACTCGGGTCGCCCGACGAAGACGTCTACGGGAGGCACCATGCCTGACGCGCCCGCCCTGCCGAGCTATGCCTCGGGGATCTCCGAGGTTCCGCTGCTCGGGGACACCATCGGTGACAACTTCGACCGGACGGTGGCGGCGCACCCCGACCGCGACGCCCTCGTCGACCGGACCGCCGGCCGCCGGTGGACCTACCGGGAGCTGGCCGCCGAGGTGAACGCGCTCGCGCTGGGTCTCGTCGCGCAGGGCATCGGGAAGGGCGACCGGGTCGGGATCTGGTCGCCGAACCGGGCGGAATGGACGTTCCTGCAGTACGCGACGGCGAAGATCGGCGCGATCCTCGTCAACATCAACCCCGCGTACCGCTCGCACGAGCTGGAGTACGTGCTCAACCAGGCCGGCATCCGGCTGCTGGTCGCCTCGGACAAGTTCAAGACGTCCGACTACCCGGCGATGGTCGACGAGGTCCGCGAGAAGTGCGCCGCGCTGGAGCACGTCGCGATCCTCGGCGGCGAGAGCTGGCAGGCGCTGGTGGACGCCGGCTGGCAGGGCGATCCGGCGGTGCTGGCCGAACTGCGGACCACCCTCTCGGCCGACGACCCGATCAACATCCAGTACACCTCGGGCACGACCGGCTTCCCCAAGGGCGCCACGCTGTCCCACCACAACATCCTGAACAACGGCTACTTCGTCGGCGAACTCTGCAATTACACCGAACAGGACAAGGTGTGCATCCCGGTGCCCTTCTACCACTGCTTCGGCATGGTGATGGGCAACCTCGCGTGCACCAGCCACGGCTCCTGCATGGTGATCCCGGCGCCGGCGTTCGACCCGAAGGCGACCCTGGAGGCCGTCGCCGCCGAGCAGTGCACGTCCCTCTACGGCGTGCCGACGATGTTCATCGCCGAGCTGAACCACCCGGACTTCGCGAGCTTCGACCTGTCGTCGCTGCGGACCGGGATCATGGCGGGCTCGCCGTGCCCGGTCGAGGTGATGAAGCAGGTCATCGACCGGATGGGCATGTCCGAAGTGTCGATCTGCTACGGCATGACCGAAACGTCACCGGTGTCGACGCAGACCCGCGCGGACGACTCGGTCGAGCGTCGCGTGTCGACGGTCGGGCGCGTCGGGCCGCACCTGGAGGTCAAGGTCGTCGACCCCGAAACCGGGCTGACGGTGCCGCGCGGCGAACCGGGCGAGCTGTGCACACGCGGGTACTCGGTGATGCTCGGGTACTGGGAGCAGGCGGACAAGACGGCGGAGGCGATCGACGCGGCCCGCTGGATGCACACCGGCGACCTGGCGGTCATGGACGCCGACAGCTACCTCAACATCACCGGCCGCATCAAGGACATGGTCATCCGCGGCGGCGAAAACCTGTACCCGCGGGAGATCGAGGAGTTCCTCTACACCCACCCGGACATCCTCGACGCGCAGGTCATCGGCGTCCCGGACGAGAAGTACGGCGAAGAGCTGATGGCCTGGGTGCAGATGCGCGAAGGCGCGGAGCCGTTGACCGCGGAGAAGGTGCGTGAGTTCTGCGAAGGCAAGCTGGCCCGCTACAAGATCCCGCGGTACGTGCACGTCGTCGAGGGGTTCCCGATGACGGTGACCGGCAAGGTCCGCAAGGTCGAGATGCGCGAGAAGTCGATCAGCCTGCTGGGCCTGGAGAACGCGGCCGCGACGAAGCACGCCTAAACCGTTCCGAGCGCTCGGGCGTGACACCTTCGCAAGGTATGTCTCGCGAAGGGAGAGCACCGTGATTCGAGGTTGGGACTGGTCCCGCGGGAACGACTGGAACCGCGGGACCGAGCGGCCCCGCATCTGGGACTGGTGAGCGCATGAACCGCTTCTGGGACTGGTGAAAGTCCGTGAATGGCACATCGAGGGACTTCAAGTCCCTCGATGTGCCATTCACGGCACGTCAGCCCACCGCCGCGGCAGCCGCGGCGATCGCCTTCGCGTCTTCCTCGCCGAACGTGTCTTCCAGCTGCTCCGGCGAGTAGTCGACGTCGATCTGCTCCACCGGCATCCCGCGCGCCGACTCGATCGCCCCCAGGCGGCGCTGGGCGCGGTCGGCCGCGTACTGGATGATCTCCTCCGGGTCGTTGTCGAACGGCACTTCCTCGAACTGGTCCTGCACCCACTGGATCATGCTGAGCGCGTGCGGCAGCAGCTCGCCCATCCGCTGCTGGACGGCGTCCCACAGGGAGTCGTCCGCCGCGACGTGCCGTCGGCAGGTGAACGTGCCCCACGCCATGTGGCGGCGCTCGTCGTCGCCGATGCGGCGGACCAGCTCCTGCATGCCCGGCAGGATGTCGTTCTGCGTGCAGATCAGCTGCCACGAGTAGTAGCCCGTCAACGCGAGGCTGCCTTCGATCACGTGGTTGTACGTCACGCTCGCGCGGATCTGGTTGAGCGGGCTGGGATCGTCCTCCAGCGCCCGCAGCGACCGCGGTAGTTCCTCGTAGAACAGCTTGCGGTAGTGGGGGTTCTCGGCGACGTACGGGTGGAGGTCCTCGGTCAGCCCGACGGCGTCCATCCAGCGCCGGAACACTTCCGTGTGCTTGGCTTCCTCGAAGCAGAACTGCGTCAGGTACATCTCGTCGCCGAAGCGGCCGGTCGCCGACATCGCGCGCATGAACGGCTGGATGTCCTCCGTGACGGCCTCTTCGCCGGCGATGAACTGCGCGACGAGGTACGTCGTGCTGCGTTTCTGCTCGTCGTTGAGCGTGTCCCAGCCTTCGCGTTCGCGGCTGAAGTCGATGTCGGCGGGGTTCCAGAACTTCTTGTTCCCCTTGGTGAACAGGCGCAGCGGGAACGAGTCCCAGTTCAGGCCGCCCTTGCGCAGCGAGGAAAAGCCGGTGCGTAGTTCCGCGAGCGTGTCGGTCATCGTGTCACTCCGTTGTGGACGATCAGTGGACGATCAGTGGACGATCAGTGGACGAATCGGCGGATGGCGGGAGCCAGTACGGCGGTGACGGAGTCGGCGGCCTCGGTCGCCGAGTGCGTGGAAAGCACCAGGTGCGACAGGGAAAGCCGCACCACGGTCTCCGCGAGCAACGCGGCGGACTCCTCGGACAGGCCCGGCTCGAACTCCCGGTACTGCTCGGCGGCCAGGTCGGCGGCCGCGGTGAGGATGGGTTCGCCCTTGGTCGTGAGCAGGGGCAGCAGGTCCTCGCCCGCTTCGGTGCCGAGCGCCGCCGCGACCAGGCGGTTCTCCCGCGCGTGCTCGATCGTGTAGACGACGGCGTGGTGAATCCCGGCCAGCAGGCTGTCCGCCGTTGCGAACCGCTGCCGGATCCCGTCGAGGAACTCCGACGCGGTGCGCAGCGCCACCGCCTGGGTCAGCGCCGCCTTGTTGCCGAACTCGTTGTAGACGGTCTGCCTGCTCACCCCGGCCCGGGCCGCGACGTCGGCCATCCGCAGTCCCGCGTAGCCGCCCTCGGGCAGCAGGTCCGCGGCGGCGTCGAGCAAGGCTTCCCGGAGGGACGCCTTCGTCCGGTCAGTGAAGCTGGTCACACTTCACCTTGACACAGATGTCCCTGCTGTCAAGGCACTGTACATGATCGGTTGACGTGTAAATCTGTCGGTGGTGGCGGCTACCGTGTCGGTCGAATCAAACCAGCGGCGCGAAGCGCCTCCGTTGAGGGTGGTGGTGGGGGCATGGATGGAATCACGGTGGGGTTCGACCTCGACATGACACTGATCGACCCGCGGCCGGGCATGGTCGCGGCGATGAACGCGCTCGGCGCCGAAGCGGGCCTGCCGCTGGACGGAGAGCACTTCGCCGCCAACCTCGGCCCACCCCTCGACGACGCGCTGCGCGGCTTCGAAGCGCCCGAAGAGCGCATCCCGGGTCTGGTCGACCGGTTCCGCGCGTTGTACCCGGAGCTGGTCGTGCCGAGCACCGTCGCGCTGCCGGGCGCGGCCGAAGCGCTGCGTGCGGTGCGCAAGGCCGGCGGCCGCACGTTGGTCGTCACCGGGAAGTACGCGCCCAACGCGCAACTGCACGTGGACGCGCTCGGCTTGGACGTCGACGAGGTCGTCGGCGAACTGTGGTCGACGCGGAAGGCCGAGGCCCTTCTGGCGCACGACGCGAAGGTGTATGTCGGAGATCACGCCGGCGATGTCCGGGGTGCGCTGGCGGCCAACGCGATCCCGGTCGGCGTCACGACCGGCCCGTGCGACCGCATGCTCTTGCTGCGGGAGGGCGCCGAAGTGGTGTTCGACTCGCTGACGGAGTTCCCGGACTGGTTCGAGCGGACCTTCGCGGGGAGCGTGGTGCCCTAGTCGGTTTTCTTCGCCCGGGCCTCGAAGACCAGCGCGAGCAGGCCCAGCAGCAGCCCCAGCGGGGTGACGACACCGGCGCCGACCGAAAGCCAGATCGGCAGGTTCTCCAGACCGGCGGCGAACATGATGAAAACGGCCAGCACGGCGAGCATGCCGATGCCGAACAAGCCGATGCCGAGGCGCATCAGGAACGGTTTGCCGGGGGCGGCCACGGTGGCCTCCTTCGTCGCGTTCGTCATGGGAAGAGGGTATCCGCCGGTATCGACTTCTCCCCAGGGCATGTGGCGAGATACCCTTTCAGGAGCGCGCCCTGGGTACGCCCCCGGGCGCGTTCGTCATGAGCGGGACAGCAGAAGGATTGGTGAGGGAAGTGCCGACCGGCAAGGTCAAGTGGTACGACGCGGAGAAGGGGTTCGGCTTCGTCACGCAGGACGACGGTGGCGCCGACGTCTACATCCGCAAGGCCGCGCTGCCGCAGGGCGTCGAGGGGCTCAAGGCCGGGCAGCGGCTCGAGTTCGGCGTCGCCGACGGCCGTCGCGGCCCGCAAGCGCTTTCCGTCCGGCTGATCGACGCGCCGCCGTCCGTCGTCGAGGCGCGTCGCCGCCCCGCGGAGGAGCTGCACGGCCTGATCGAGGACATGATCAAGCTCCTCGAACTCAAGGTGCAGCCGGACCTGCGGCGCAACCGCTACCCGGACCGCAAGCACACCAAGCAGATCGGCGAGATCCTGCGCGGGGTGGCCCGGGACCTCGACCCCTAAACCGCTACGCCTCCAGCCGCAGGCCCCACACGTCGCTGGGCAGCAGGCCCGACTCACCGGTGCTCGAGTTCAGCACGGCGGTGTACCTCTGCACGTCGACCGCCGAGATGCGGTCCGCGGGCGTCGGCGGCGTGACCGTGTAGGCGTAGCGGTCCAGTGACGTGAACGGGATCGGGTCGCTCTGCTTGTATTCGCCCTGCGGGGTGACGTACTCGTAGACGATCTGCCACGGCGCGTCCGCGACCTCGCCGGGCACCGAGATCTGCACGGGCTTGCCCGGGCGGACCTTCAGCGTCCGCGTGTCGCCCTTGGCGCTGCACGGCTGCGCGAGCTGCTGGGAGTAGTCGCACGAGAGCACCGGTGTGGTGTTGATCGTGTGGCCGTCGGCGTAGAAGGTGACCTCGGCCGGGCCGGGCGCCGAGCAGCCGGCCACCGCGAACCCACCGGCCGCAAGCAGGGCCACCACCCGGGAACGTCGCATGGGCTCAGACCCTACCGGCGGGCCGACGGGTCCCTGGGCAGGCCCTGGGCCGGGAAGCTCCCGGTCGGCTCGGGACGCAGCGGCCGGTCGCCGCCGAGGCCCGGCACGAGCGAGCTGCCGCGGCGCACCAGGTACGTCTGGGTCATCCCGACCGCCAGCACGACGGTGATCACCAGGAAGCCGATCCAGTACGTCGGCGGCAGCAGCAGGCCGACCGCGCCGCCGAGGCACCAGGCCAGCTGCAGCACCGTCTCCGAGCGGCCGAACGCCGACGCGCGCGACTCCTCGGGCAGGTCCTCCTGGATGACGGCGTCGAGGCTGATCTTGGCCAGCGCGCTGGCCGTGGCGCCGACCAGGCCGACGATCGCGGCCGTGGCCAGGCCGGGCAGGATCGTCGCGACGAGCGCGGCCAGCACGCAGCCCGCCACGCACCCGACGATCACCTGGTCCGGGTTGCCCAGCTGCAGGCGCGAGCCCAGGGCGTTGCCGAGGAAGCCGCCGGTACCCGCGGCGGCGCCGATCACGCCGAGCAGCAGCAGCTGCATGAACGGCGTCTGCCCGCTGCCTTCGGTCTGGGCCTTGACGGCGAACGCGGCGAACATCATGAGGAAGCCGGTGAGGATGCGCACCGAACCGTTGCCCCACAGCGCGACGACGATGTGGCGCCCCATCGGCTGGCGCCGCTTCTTCTCCGTCGGGTGCGCCGACAGCGACGTCGGCACCTCGCCCTCGGTCGCCTCGACCCAGGCCGGGATCCGCATCGACTGGACGGCGGCGGCGACGCAGATCAGCGCGGTGAACCAGAGCGCGCCCGCCGAGCCGGAGATCGCGTTGATGCCGCTGGCCAGCGCGCCGAACGCGCCCGCGGCGATCAAGCCGAACGTCGTCAGCCGGGCGTTGGTCTTGGAGAGCGTGATCTCCGACGGCAGCACGCGGGGCGTCACCGCGGCCTTGAGCACGGTGAACGACTTCGAGAGCACCATCATCCCGAGCGCGGCGGGGTAGAGCAGCCAGTCGTCGAAGTGCAGCGCCATCACGACGGCCATCAGCCCCTGCCCGACCGAAGACGCGCACATCGCCAGCCGCCGGCCCCGCTGCACCTTGTCGAGCGCGGGGCCGATCACCGGCGCGACCAGCGCGAACGGCGCGATCGTGATGAGCAGGTAGAGCGCGACCTTGCCCTTGCTCTCGCCGCTGGTCGCGGCGAAGAACAGGGTGTTGGCCAGCGCGATCGCCATCGCCGCGTCGCTGGCGTAGTTCAGCATCACGGCGTAGGTCAGCGAGGTGAGGCCGGACTTCTCGGCGCCGTCGGCCTTCGTCGCGCGCTGGAAGGCGCCGACGGCCTGGCCGGTCAGCTGCCGGCTGCGCATCGCCGCGACCCGCGTGACGGTGATCTTCTTAGGCAGCTTCGGCGTGCCGCCCGGCGTGCGCGGTTCCTCTCGCGGCGGCAGGGGCTCCGGCTCGGGCGGCCGCGGTTCGCCCGCGTAGCCGCCGGTGTCGTAGTGCTCGTACTCACCGCTGCCGGGACGGTGTTCGCCCTGGTAGAAGCCGGGCTGCTCGCGCCGGACCGGCTCGGTGCGGTTCGGGTCGTACGGCCGGGCGCCACGCGGGGGCGGCGGTGGCCGGTGCCCCATCGGCGCGGCGGCGGTCGGGGCTTCGTTCGCGTTCGGCCCGGGGTCGCCGTAGTAACCGCCGCGCGGGGGCGGCGGCGGGACGGGCCGTTCGACGCGGGTGGGCGGCGGCGCGCTCCGGTGCTCGACGCGGGTGGGCTCGACGCGGGTGGGCTCGGCCCGGGTGGGGGCGGCGGCCTCGCGCCACGGCTTGGCCTGCGCCGCGCCCGGCTCCGGCGTCCAGCGTCGCTTCGACTTCCGGCCGCGCGGCTGCGAGCCGGAGCCGTCGGAGCGGGAGCCGAAGAGTGCCACGTCTCAATCCTGCCTTACCGGGGGTCGGTTCCGCCTGCTCATCCGTGCTTTACGGGTTCTTCGGGACGAACCTCACCCGGAACGTGACCTGCCACTGCTTCCCGGTGAGGAGGAATTCGTCCGTGCCCGGCACGGCGGCGATACCGTTGAGCACGTCCTCGGAGCCGGTTCTGTTCAGCTGCGCGCGCAGCTGACCTGCGTCGATCGTCCCGGTGACGTGTCCGGTGGCGGCGTCCACGCGGAGGATGGTGTCGGTGTGCCAAACGTTTGCGTAGACGTCGCCGCCGACGCACTCGAGTTCGTTGAGCTGGTCGCGCCCGACGTCGACGCCGCCGGTGACGGCGAAGGTCTTCGGGTCGCGGAAGGTCAGCCGTGCCGAGCCGTTGCTCATCACCAGCCGGCCGTCGGCCTGGTGGCAGAGCCCCCAGCCTTCGCCTTCGTACTTGACCCGGCGCAGCTCGGTGAGGGTCTGCGAGTCGCGTTCGATGGCGAAGCCGTCTTGCCAGGTGAGCTGCCACAGCGCCGGCCCGAGCACGGTGACGCCCTCGCCGAAGAGGGGCGAGGGGAGCGTGGCCGTGGTTTTCGGCGGCCCGCCGGGCGGGCCGGCGGTGAGCGTCGACTGCCCGGCGAGGCCGGTGCTCTCGTAGAGGGTGGCGCCGGCGAACTCGAGACCTTCGGTGAAGGCGGCGGGGTCGTGCGGCAGGGTCGAGACCACTTGGACGGTGAGCTGTTCCGGGCTCGTCTCCTGGCCGGGGGCACCGGCGCAGCCGCCGAGCGCGGCGGCCACCAGCAGCGTGGTGATGATCGGCGTGCGCACATGAACAGCCTGGCACGGGCGCCGAGGATGCGTGCGGCACAATTGGCCGCATGACGCTGCTGCTGACCCTCGATGACGGTTCCGTGCAGCGCAAGCTCGCCGATGCGGTGGAGTTCGCGCGCGCGGCAGTGCTCGACGAGACGCCCGGGGAGCAGATCGGCACCCACGTGGGGGTTTCGCGGGAGGACGCGGTCACGGCGAGTCACCTGTTCGAGGCCCAGGTGCCCGGCCATCGCGGCTGGCGCTGGTCCGTGACGGTCGCCCTGGCGGGCGACGACGAGCCGGTGACGGTCAGCGAGGTCGTGCTGGTGCCCGGGCCCGAGGCGCTGATCGCCCCGGCGTGGGTGCCGTGGGAGCGCCGGGTCCGCGCGGGCGACCTGGGCGTCGGCGACATCTTCCCGACGGACGAGAACGACCCCCGCCTGGCCCCGGCGTACCTGCAGTCGGACGACCCGGCGGTGGAGGAGGTCTCCCGCGACGCGGGCCTGGGGCGCGTGCACGTGCTGTCTCGTTACGGCCGGACGGAGGCGGCGTCCCGCTGGCACGGAGGCGAGTTCGGGCCGCGTTCGGACATGGCGCGCAGTGCCCCGGACGTGTGCGGGACGTGCGGGTTCTTCGTGCCGCTGGCCGGGTCGTTGCGCGGGGTGTTCGGGGTGTGCAGCAACGACATCGCCCCGGCGGACGGCCACGTGGTGGACGTGGAGTACGGGTGCGGAGCGCACTCGGAGGTCGAGGTCGAAGTGACCTCATCGGTCCCGGTGGCAGAGCTGGTTTACGACGACTCGCTGTTGGACTTCACCCCGGCGGCGGTGTCTTCAGAGGTGGTGGAGACGGCGGCGGCCGAGCCGGAGACGGCGATCGCGGAGGCGGACGTCTCGCCGGCGGAGGTGGAGCCGGAGGTCATCGCGGAGGTCATCGCGGAGGCGGAGGCCGAGGCGGTTGCCGCTGAGTCCGACTCGGCGCAGGCGGAGGTGGCCGATGTGGTCGCCGAGCCGGAGGCAGTCGAGCCCGAGGCAGTCGAGCCCGAGGTGGCTGCGGTGGTCGCCGAGCCGGAGGCAGTTGAGCCGGAGGCAGTCGAGCCCGAGGTGGCTGCGGTGGTTGCCGAGCCGGTGGAAGTTGCCGTGGCGGAGGTGCAGCCGGAGCAAGCCGAGGTGACCGATGCGGTGCCCCCGGCCGCTGACGCCGAGCAGGCCGCGGTGGCGACCGAAGCCGCCGAACCGCAGGTCGAGGCCGAGGTGCCGGAGGCGGCCCAGGCTGAGGTGACTGATGCGGTTCCGGAGCCTGAGCCTGCCGAGGCTGAGCCCACTCAGGCTGAGGTGACCGATGCGGTCGCCGAGCCGCAGCAGGCTGAGCCCGCTGTGTCGGTGGTTCCCGAGCCTGCCGAGGCTGAGCCCACTCAGGCTGAAGTGACCGATGCCGTTGCCGCTGCGCCGGTTGAGGCTGAGCCCACCGATGGCGGGGAGCCGGTTGCTGGTGAGGCGCCGAGCGACACCGCGGAGGCCGCCCAGGCCGATGAAGCGCAGGCCGATGTCGATGCCGCCGGTGAGCAGCGGACCCTCTGAGCCGCACGGGGCCGATCCCTTCGGCACCGCGCGGCTCCGTGACTCCACCCTGCGCGCCTGGCAGGACTCGCCCACCCGGCTCCTCGAGGACACCAACGTCGAGCAGGACCTGCGCGTCGGTGCCTATCGGGACCGGCTCTTCGTCGAGCTCGCCCAGAACGCCGCCGATGCCGCCATGGCCGCCGGGCGGCCCGGGCGCGTCCGGGTGTCCCTTGTGGACCGGGAGCTCAGGTTCGCCAACACCGGCGCCCCGCTCGACGCGCGCGGGGTTGCTTCCCTTGCCTCCCTGCGGGCTTCCGGCAAGACCGGGGACACCGTCGGACGGTTCGGGGTCGGCTTCGCCGCCGTGCGCACCGTTTCCGACGCTCCCAGCGTCGTCTCCACGACCGGCGGCGTCGCCTTCTCCGCCGAGAAAACGCGCGCTGCCGCCAACATCCACGGAGACGTTCCCGTCCTGCGGCTGCCTTGGCCGGTCGATTCGAGCCCGCCGGACGGCTTCGACACCGAAGTCCGGCTCCCGCTCCGGGAGGACGTCGACGGACGGGCGCTGCTCGATCAGCTCGGCGACGACATCGGGGACCTGCTTCTCGCCTTGCCGTGGCTGGTTGAGGCCGATGTGGACGGTCGCGTTTGGACACGCACCACCGTCGACGACGTCGTCGCGATCAACGGCCCGCGAGGGGAGACCCGGTGGCTGACCCATCGCGGTGACGTCGTCTGGGCGGTGCCGGTCGGCTCCGACGGTGCCCCGAAGCCGCTTGGCGAAGATGTCCTGCACGCCCCCACTCCGACCGACGACGGCCTCTCGCTGCCCGCGCGGCTCCTCGCCTCCCTGCCCGTCGAACCTTCGCGCCGTCGAGCGCTGCCCGGACCGGAACTGACCAAGGCGCTGGAGAACGCCGCCGCCGAGTACGTGTGGCTCGTGCGGTTGCTGCCGGCGGAACAACGGTTCGCTCTCGTTCCCGTGCCGGGGTTTCCGAAGTCCACTGTGGACGCGAAGTTGCGCGACGAAGTGCTCGCGAACCTCAGTGTCGAGCCGTGGCTGTCCACTCAGGACGGTGGTGAGGTCGCGGGACGGCAGGCGAAAGTCCTCGACGTCGACGTGCCCGGCTTGCCCGAACTGATCGCCGACGTCGTTCCCGGACTGCTCAAGGGGGCGGCGCCCGCCGGCGTGCTGAAAGCCGTTGCGGCGCAGGTCGTCAGCATCGAAGAAGTGCTGGAAACGCTTACCGGCATCTCTCGCGAGCCGAACTGGTGGCACGACGTCTACGCCGCACTCGCCAAAGCGGTCGAGTCCCACGCCCTCGCGAGCGAACGGCTCGACGGCCTGCCCGTCCCCCTCTCCGACGGCCGGACGCTGCCCGGGGCGCGGGGGTCCCTGCTGGTCGAAGGTTCGGCCGAGCTGCTCGAACTACTGTCCGATGTGGACATACCTGGACTGCGGCTGGTGCACCCCGCCGCGTCGCACCCACTGCTGGAACGCTTGGGCGCCAAGCAAGCCGACGCGCGAGAGCTGCTCAACGCCGACCAGCTGCGGGACGCGGTCGAGCGCAGTGTGGAAGACGTCAGGTCCGGCTTGGACGGTACGACGCTCGCGGGCGCCGTCCTCCGGCTGATCGCCGACTGCGGGGACGACGCCCCGCGGTGGGTCGGCGCCCTCGCCCTGCCCGCCACCGAAACCTGGCGGCGCGCCGACGAACTCGTGCTCCCCGGTTCGCCGCTGCTCGACGTCTTCGACGAAGAGGTCTTCGACGAGGATGGCGCGCTCGACGTCCTCGACGAGGACTTCGCCGAAGACTGGCCGGACGACACTCTCAAGGCCGCCGGCGTCCTCGACTCGTTCGCGCTGGTCGCCGACGACGAGCCGCACGAGCCCGACCACGACCTGCCCGACGAGGAAGCCTGGTGGGACTCGCTGCCGGAACCGCCGTCGACGCTCGTCGCGATCCGGGACCTCGACCTCGTCGCCGACGACGCCTGGCCCGCCGCGCTGCGCCTGCTCGCCGCGCGCCCGGAAACGTTGCGCGCCCTGCGCGTGCCCCGGGCGCACGCGGCCTGGTGGATCGCGCAGTACGCCGTGCTCGGCGGCCTCGCTCCGAGCGAGTGGCGCCTGCCCGGCGCCGACCTGGCCGGGCTCTACGACGAGGTTCCCGAACTCGGCCTGAGTGAAGACCTTCTGAGGATCGCCGGGGTCCGCACCGATCTGACACTGTCCAGTGTGGACGAAGCCGAAGACGTCCTGAAGCGCCTGGCGGATCCGGACCGGACGATCTCGCTCGGACTGGCCACTCGCGCTTACGACGCCGTCGTCGAGTCGGGGTTCCAGCCCCGGCCGCCGGAGGCGGTCCGAGCCGCTGACGGGTCCGTTGTGGACGGTGCGCTGGTTCTCGACGTGCCGTGGGTGACCGGGGCGCTGGAACCCGATCAGTACCTCGTCGCTCCCGAGGATCCCGAACGCCTCGCCGACCTGCTCGACCTCCCGCTCGCCGGCACCGAGGCGGCCATGGTGACCAGCGAAGGCGAGTACGCGCCGTGGGTCGAGCTACCCGCGCTGAAACTCGTCGCTGATCAGCTCGGCATCCGGCTGCCCGAGGGCGGCGTCCTGGTGCACGACCCGCTGACCGTGTCGATCCAGGGCGCCGGGCACGACGTCCAGTGGTGGGCCGACGACCGCCTGCACGCGGCGGACACGTCCGAAGGACTCGCCCGCGCGTTCTCCTGGGCGGCCGAGCGCTGGCCGGACCGGCACCTGATCACGGCCCTGCTCGACGATCCGTCGCCGCGGACCCTGCTCAGCTAAAGGCGCTGCGCCGACTTCGAGCCCCGCCGGGCGGCGGCCCGCTGCCAGGCGATGATCGCCAGGCCGACGAACCCGAGCACGAACCCGGACAGCGCGGTCCGCACCCACAGCCCCGAAGTCGTGAAGAAGAGCACCACCAGCGCGACAGCCCAGATCGAGGTGCCTACGATCACCACCGGCGTCAGGTCGGTCAGCTTCTTGGGCAGCTCCGGCGTGGGCCGCAACGAGCCCGTAACCTCCGGTGGATTGCTCGGATCACTCACGAGGTGCAGGGTACTCCGCAGCAGCGACAGAATGGGCAGGCCAATGGCGGAGCAGGAGACGACCCGCACCGGGACGTCCACACTGGACCGGTTCTTCAAGATCACCGAACGGGGTTCGACCGTGCCGCGCGAGCTGCGCGGCGGGCTGGTCACCTTCGTCACGATGGCCTACATCGTGGTGCTGAACCCGCTGATCATCGGCAGCTTCTCGGCCGGTGACGCGGGCGCGCACAAGGACCTCCTCGGCGGCATCCTGCCCGTGTCGCAGGTCGCCGCGGTCACGGCGCTCGTCGCCGGCGTCATGACCATCCTCATGGGGCTGGTCGCGAACTACCCGTTCGCCATCGCGACCGGCCTGGGCATCAACAGCCTGGTCGCGGTCACCATCGCCCCGCAGATGACCTGGCCCGAGGCGATGGGCCTGGTCGTCATCGAAGGCGTGATCATCGTCGCGCTCGTGCTGACCGGGTTCCGGACCGCGGTGTTCCGGGCGGTGCCGGCGTCGCTGAAGTCCGCGATCGCCGTCGGCATCGGCGTGTTCATCTGCCTGATCGGCCTGGTCGACGCCGGCTTCGTGCGCCGGCTGCCGGACGACGCGCACACCACGGTCCCGGTCGGCCTGGGCATCAACGGCTCGATCGCCTCCTGGCCGACCGCCGTGTTCGTCGTCGGCCTGCTGATCACCGGCATCCTGGTCGTGCGCAAGGTCAAGGGCGCGATCCTGATCGGCGTGCTGTCGTCGACCGTGCTGGCCATCGTCGTCGAGGCGATCGTCAAGGCCGGGCCGTCGCAGGGCACGAACCCGAAGGGCTGGAACCTCGGTTACCCGGCGCTGCCGGACCAGGTCGTCGGCCTGCCGAACCTCTCGCTGGTGGGTGACGTCTCGTTCGGCGCCTGGACGCGGCTGCCGATCATCACCGTCTGCCTGCTGGTGTTCACGCTGGTCCTGGCCGACTTCTTCGACGCGATGGGCACCATGACCGGCCTCGCGAAGGAGGCCGACCTGCTGCCGGCGGACGGCCAGCTGCCCAACGTCGGCAAGGCGCTGTTCGTCGAGGGCCTCGCGGGCGCGGCCGGCGGCTTCGGCTCGGCCAGCTCGAACACGGTGTTCGTCGAGTCGGCGTCCGGCATCGCCGAGGGCGCGCGGACCGGCCTGGCGAACGTCGTCACCGGCGTGCTGTTCATCGCCGCGATGTTCCTGACGCCGCTCTACCAGGTCGTGCCGGTCGAGGCGGCCGCGCCGGCGCTCGTCGTGGTCGGCGCGATGCTGATGGCGCAGGTCCGCGACATCGACTTCACCGACTACTCGATCGCGCTGCCGGCGTTCCTGACCATCGTCGTCATGCCGTTCACCTACTCGATCGCGAACGGCATCGGCGCCGGGTTCGTCAGCTACGTCGTGATCCGCGCCGCGACCGGCAAGGCCCGTCAGGTGCACCCGCTGATGTGGGTGATCGCGCTGGCGTTCATCGCCTACTTCGCGGTCGGGCCGCTCCAGGCGGCGTTCCGCTGATCAGCCCGGGGCACTGACCTTCATCGCGGCGTCCAGCACGCCGCGGTTGCGGTCGAATTCGGCGGGCGGCGCCTCGTAGCGGATCGTGACGAGGCTGTCGCCCGCGCCGAGCCCGATGACGGTGGCCCGCAGGGGGTAGCCGTCGCGGAGGTAGGTGTAGTCCCATTCCGCCGCATCCGCGTCCCCGAAGTCACCGGCGGCCACGGGCTTGACGACCGAGTCGGTCTGGTGCGCCTTCGCGGCCACGGCTTTGAGCCCGCTCAGCGCGTCCTCCTGGGTGATCGGCACCTTGTCGGTCTCCAGGAGGACCTGACCGTTGCGGTAGCTCGCGCGGTCGTTCTCGTGCGTGACGATCCAGCCGGTCGGGACCGGGATCTGGATCGACCAGCCGCGCCCGCCGGCCACATCGGGGAAGTTGTAGGCCTCCAGGGTTCCCTGGTACGGCAGCGTGGTGGTCGTCGGCATCGACGGCGACGGCGACGGCGGTGGTGCGGCGGCGGGCGCTTCCTCGTCGCCGCCCACGAACTGGAGCACCACGATCGCCAGGACCGCCGCGCCGACCACGGCCGAGCCCACCAGCTTCTTGTTCATCCGACTCCCCAGGTTCTGCTCCTGGTGAAGACGCGCGGACCTGTTCCAGGTTGCGGATAGACGGAGATCACCCGTGCGGCCGAAGTTTCGTAAGGTATGCTAACTATATGTCCGGCGACACGCACGAACGCTCCTTGGCGAGCCGTCTGCGTCTCGCGGTGGTCCGGCTCAACCGCCGGCTGCGGGCACAGCGCGTCGGGGACGACCTCACGCTGACTCAGGTCGCCGCGCTGTCCACCCTGCACAAGTGCGGTGCGCTGACCCCGGGTCAGCTCGCCGCCAAGGAAGGCGTCCAGCCGCCCTCGATGACGAGGGTGATCGCCGCGCTCGAGGAGATGAAGTTCGTCGAGCGGCGCCCGCACCCGACCGATGGCCGGCAGGCCATCGTCGAGCTGTCCGAGAGCGGACTGGCCTACGTGCAGAAGGCCATCTCCGTGCGGGAGGCGTGGCTGGACAGGCAATTGGCTGAACTCGGCGACGAAGAGCGCGAAGTGCTCTCGAAAGCCGCCGAAATCATAGACAGGATGGCGGGGAACTAACCACGGTGACGGCCACGGGTAGCGAGACGAAGCGTTCCATCGAGACCACTGCTACCCGGGACACGGCCCCACCGCCGTCCGCTTCACCACCATCCCCTGCCAAGCGCAGCAGCATGTTCGCGTCGCTGCGGGTCCGCAACTACCGGCTCTTCTTCACCGGTCAGGTCATCTCGAACGTCGGCACCTGGATGCAGCGCATCGCCCAGGACTGGCTGGTGTTCACCCTCAGCGGCAACAACCCGATCGCCCTCGGTGTCGCGGTCGCGCTGCAGTTCGCGCCGACCCTGTTCCTCTCGTTGTGGGCCGGCGTCCTCGCCGACCGCGTCGACAAGCGGCGGCTGCTGACCTGGATCCAGGTCGCGGCGTGCTCGCAGGCCGTGGTGCTCGGCGTCCTCGACATCACCGGGCTGGTGGCGCTGTGGCAGGTCTACCTCCTGTGCTTCACGCTCGGCATCACGGCGTCGCTCGAAGTGCCGACGCGGCAGTCGTTCGTCGCCGAAATGGTCGGCCGCGACCAGATCGCCAACGCGGTCGCGCTGAACTCGTCGATCTTCAACATGGCGCGGATCGTGGGGCCGGCGATCGCCGGGTTCGCGATCACGTGGATCGGCACCGGCTGGCTGTTCATCGCGAACGCGGCCAGCACGGTCGCGGTGATCACCGGGCTGGTCCTGATGAACCCGGACAAGCTGTTCCGCGTCGCGGCGGTGCCGCGCGAGAAGGGGCAGCTGGCGGAAGGCCTGCGGTACGTCCGGCGGCGCTCGGACCTGATGACGGTGATGGTGCTGGTGCTGTTCGTCAGCACGTTCGGCATCACGTACTTCAGCTCCCTGCCGATCGTCGCGGCGAACGTCTTCCACACCGCGGCCGACGGCTACGGTCTCCTGTCGACCCTGGTCGCGGTGGGCACGTTCACCGGCGCGATCATGTCGGCCCGCCGCGGCACGAAGGGCCGGCCGCGGGTGCGGCTGATGCTGGTGTCCGCGTTCTTCCTCGGCGTGTTCGAGCTGATCACGGCGTTCATGCCGACGTACCTGACGTTCGGCCTCGGCCTGATCCCGCTCGGCTTCGCCACGATGACGTTCCTCAACACGGCGAACGCGCTGGTGCAGACGTCGGTCAGCCCCGAGATGCGCGGCCGGGTGATGGGGCTGTACGTGCTGGTGCTCATCGGCGGCAACCCGATCGGCGGCCCGATGGTCGGGTGGATGGCGCAGGCGTTCGGCGGGCGGTCTCCGTTCTACATCGGCGGGGCGGTCTCGGCGGTGGCCGCGGTCGTGTGCGCGATCGTGCTGATCCGGCGGGGTGGGGTTTCCTGGCCGGTTCAGCGGGGGTTCGGGCTTCGGGTGCTCAAGCGCACGAAGGTCTGACGGCTGTCTTGGCCGCTCGGGGCGGGAGGCTGTAGAATGATCTGGCACCCGCCATTAGGCGGGCGAAGTGGACCCGGCAGCCTTCCGGACGGTGGGTGGGCCGGGTTTCGCGTTTCCGGTATCAGACGATTTGACGTCGGAGACGAAGTCCCTCGCCCGTGCCTTCCACGGGCCCCCTCTTTGCCAGCACCAGGCGAGCGCGTCGGGAATCGCGAGCAGTGGCTCTTCGTGGGCACGATGGTGGCGGTACTCCAGTGCCTCGCAGCCGTGCAGCCGGGTCGACCGGTAAAGGATTCGGCGTCGAGTTCGAGCACGGATTCGTCCGTCTCGATGACGAGCATTCGCACGCCTGCACCCGCCAGGTCGGCGACCAGGCCGGCGAGGCAAGCCTCGCGCTGACGCCTGCGATCGTGTGCTGAGCCGTCGTAGATCGTGGCCGCCGGACGCAGTTCCGCGATGACGTCGAGGATTTGCTTGCGCCGGTTGTCGCTCTCGTGGGTGAAGTGCAACCGCCGTTGCCCAGGCAGTACCAAGCCGCGAATGGCCTGGCGGGCTCGGTTGAGGTCGCCCGGCAACACCGCCGCGGCGGTGACGAGGTAGCCGCCGCGTTTGCTTTCGTCGATGAACACATGAGCGGTCACTTCGGCATTGTGCCGTGAGACATCGACGAACCGCGATCGAGTGATCCCGTTCCGTAGCCGCGACGCAGTGTCACCCGGAAGAGTGAGATCGGAGTCTCGTCGTCGGACCCCTTGCCCTAGGAGATGAGGTTAGGCTAACCTCATGCACGTCCGCTTCGTGGTGGGAGCGGCAGTCAGTTCGGGAACGGACGGAGCCCCGGCCCTGGGAACCCCAGGCCGGGGCTTCGTTCACTGCACGGGCAGTGTCGGGCTGAGCGCCCCGCTCGTCAAGGGACTCTCACCCGGTGGCGTCGGCAGGCGCGTCAGCGGGAGGCCGAAGTAGACGCGGTACGCCATGCGGATCGCGGCTTCGGACGGCAGCAGGACCTCGTGCCGGACACCGTCGACCGTCTCGATCAGCCGGTTGCCCGACAGCGTCACGCGGCCCTGGGACGTCGGGCGGGAGCACGTCAGGGACTTCGTGAAGTGGGATTCCGGGGACGTCGTCTGCCACCAGGCCATCGGGACGAAGTCCGAGAGGGGCCGCGGCCGGCGCTCCAAGCGGTACTGCGGCTTGCCGTCCAGCACCACGTCCACGTCGCCGTGGGGAGCGTCCAGCAGCAGGAACTCACCGTCCGGATCGGGCTGGGCGTCCACGCCGGACAGTCGCAGCGGGTGCCGGGAGAAGCGGCCGAAGCCGACGTCGACCAGCCACGGCTCGTCCAGGGAAACGATGATCGCCGCGTGGTCCAGGGGTGGGCCGAGGGTGCCGTCCGGGCGGAAGACCTGCGCCGCGTGCAGCGAAGCCGGGTAGCCGAGTTCGCGCAGCAGAGCCGCGAAAAGGCCGTTGAGCTCGTAGCAGAAGCCGCCCCGGCGGCGTTCCACGATCTTGCCCGCCAGCGCTTCTTCGTCCAGCACCACCGGCTCGCCTAGGTGGATGCTCAGGTTCTCGAACGGCACCGTGGCCAGGTGGCGTTCCTGAAGGTGGCGCAGGGTCGCCAGGTCGGCCGCCGCGGGCCACGCGACACCGAGGCGGGCCAGATACGCGTCAACGTCCATGCCGCCACTCTCACACCTCGACCGCACTTCAGGTCAAGCGATTTCACCCGCCGACGAAAAAACGGGGCCCTCCCGAGTGGGAGGACCCCGTTTTGCGACCGGTGCTCAGCCGAGCAGCAGGCCGTTGCCGCCGGCGACGGCGTTGTCGAAGCGCTTGCTGATCTCGGCCCAGTTGTAGATGTTCCACAGGGCCTCGACGTACTTCGGCTTCACGTTCTTGTAGTCCAGGTAGAACGCGTGCTCCCAGACGTCGACCAGCAGGATCGGCACGGTCGGCAGGACCAGGTTGTTGTGGTGGTCGCGCAGCTGCTGGGTGATCAGCGTCTTGCCGATCGGGTCCCAGGAGAGCGCGGCCCAGCCGTTGCCCTGGATCGTCGTCGCGACGGCGGTGAACTGCGCCTTGAACTTGTCGAAGGAGCCGAACGCCTCGTCGATCGCGGCCGCGAGCTCGCCGGTCGGCTTGTCGCCGCCTTCGGGCGACAGGATCTTCCACCAGACGACGTGGTTCGCGTGGCCGGCGAGGTGGAAGGCCAGCGTGGTCTGCAGGCCGACGATGTCACCGAAGTTGCCGGCGTCGCGGGCTTCCGCGATCTTGTCGAGCGTGTCGTTCGCGCCCTTGACGTAGGTCGCGTGGTGCTTGCTGTGGTGCAGCTCGTTGATCTCGCCGGAGATGTGGGGCGCCAGGGCGCTGTAGTCGTAGTCGAGATCGGGGAGCTCGTAGCGGGCCATTGGCCCTCCTTCTGTCTTCGACACAAGTTTCCGGTATCGAACCTAGTAGCACACGCCCCTCCGCGGCGAGCGGGGGCGCGTGGCCGTCACTGCATGGGACGGCGGTTCTTCAAGTGGCGTACCCGAGGGTCCGGCACCCGAAACCGAGCCTGCTACCTGGACCTAACTGGAGGTCAACGAGCTGTGAGAACGGTCATTCAGGCGCGGAACCCGGCCAGCTGCGAAGCCAGCTCGTCGAAGACCGCGACGTTGCACTCGAACGCCACCAGTGTCTCGTCGATCACGCGAGCGCGTTCGGCGTCGTCCCACGGCGCGTTGTCCAGCTTCGCGCGGTACTGGTCGCGGAAACGGGGCGCGCTGCCGATGCCCTCGAAGTGGTAGAAGAGCGTGCCCGCCTCGGCGACGTCGTACTTCTTCTCCAGCAGGCGCCGGATGGCCTGGCCGCCCGCGATGTCGCCCAGGTAGCGCGTGTAGTGGTGCGCCACGTACCCACCCGCCCACGAAGACGCTTCGCCGACGCGCTCGACGTACGCCTGCGTCGAAGCGAGCGGTGAGATCGTCGAACGCCAGTCCGGGCCGACCAGGTGCGCCAGGTCGCGTTCCAGGTGGGGCAGCCGGCGCAGCTCGTCGAAGACGAACTCGCCGCCGATGGGGTCGCCCGCCATGCGGTCGCTCGCCGCTTCGATCGCGCCGTAGATGAAGTAGTACTGGATCGCGAGCTGGGTGTAGCCCTCCTGCGTCAGCTCGCCGCCGAGCAGGGCGCGCATGTACGTCGAGTAGTTCGCCTTCTCGTGCACCTGGAGCGTCGACGCGCGCAGGGTCGCCGAGAACGGGCGAGCGTCCGTGGTCACCGACATGGGGAAGCCTCCCGGCGATCGATCTGACACGCTGTCAGAAAGAGCGTAAGGCATACCCCCGGGTTGGGCTAACCCAAAGTCGATGCTCCGACGGCTCGCAGCACGAACCGCACCGCGGCCTCGACCACGTCTTCCAGCTGCTCGGGCGGCCCGTCGACGAGCGTCCGGTTGCCCAGCGCGGCGGTGATCATCGGGATCAGGACGTCCGGGTCCTCGGCCGGCCAGCGTCCCAGGTCGACGCCGCCGGCCAGGATCGCGCGCAGGCGGTCGGTGATCGGGTCGGCGTGCGCGCTGATCCGCCGGTACGCCGCGGGCGCCAGCGCCGACGCGAGCGCCGTGCCCGGCGGCATGTGGTACTCGGCCAGCACGCGCAGCTGCAGCCGGACGAACGTGGCGAGCTGGTCGATCGGGTCGGCGTGGGCTTCGACGGCTTCGGTCAGCCGCGTGACGTACCGGGCCGCTTCGTCTTCGACGAACGCGACGAGCAGGCTTTCCTTGTCCGGGAAGTGGTTGTACAGCGCGGTCCGGCCCACCCCGGCCGCCGCGGCGACGCCGGCGAGCGTGATCGCGTCGAAGCCGCGCTCGTAGAGCTGGGCGCGCAGGACTTCGAAGACGCGCGTCCGCACCTCGCGCCGGTGCGCCTCGAGCGACTCCCCGAGAATCTTCGGCATCGACCCAGGCTAGCGGGACCGGAGCTTTCACGTGAAAGCTGCGTTGTTGTCAGTCCGACAACGGCCAGGTGTGCACCGGCTCGCCGGCCTCCGAAAGCTCCAGGTAGCGCCCCAGCATCCGGGACAGCGCCTCTTCCCGGTCCAGGCCGCGCTCCTGCGCGCCCAGGACGTAGTCGCGCTGCCAGGTCGCCCCGGTCCGCCGCGCGAGGCAGCGGCGCTCGATGATCCCGAGGTAGCGTTCGCGGGCCTCGTCGGAGACGTCGGAGCGGCGCAGCCCCTCGTGGGCGAGCGGGAGCAGCACGCGCAGCACCAGCTCGTCCGGCGGGATCCAGCCGATGCCCGGCCAGTACAGCTGCGCCTCGAAGCCGCGGCGCGCGCCGGCGTAGAGGTTTTCCTCCGCCGCCTGGAAGGACATCTGACTCCACACCGGGCGTTCCGCCTCGGCGAGCGCGCGCTGGGCGCCGTAGAAGAACGCCGCGTTCGCCACGGTGTCGACGACCGTCGGCCCGGCCGGCAGCACGCGGTTCTCGATCCGCAGGTGCGGCAGGCCGTCGACGACGTCGTACACCGGCCGGTTCCAGCGCCAGATGGTGCCGTTGTGCATGCGCAGCTCGGTCAGCTTGGGCGCCTGTCCCGCGTCGAGCGCCTCGATCGGGTCTTCGACGTCGGTTTCCGGGAGCAGGCCGGGGAAGTAGCGGACGTTCTCCTCGAACAGGTCGAAGATCGACGTGATCCAGCGCTCGCCGAACCACACGCGCGGCCGCACGCCCTGGTTCTTCAGCTCCTCCGGCCGGGTGTCGGTCGCCTGCAGGAACAGCGGGATCCGCGTCTCGTGCCAGAGCGCCTTCCCCAGCAGGAACGGCGAATTCGACGCGAGCGCGATCTGCGGCCCGGCCAGGCACTGCGCCGCGTTCCAGTGCGCCGCGAACTCCTCGGGCGCGACCTGCAGGTGCAGCTGCACGCTGGTGCAGGCGGCCTCCGGCAGGATCGACTCCGCGTAGCTGCGCAGCCGTTCGGGCTGCTGGCCCGGCAGCGGCGCGCCTTCCATCGCGAGCACCGTGCGTTCGCCGCGCGCGGCGAAGATCTGGTCGTTCAACGTCGCGTAGCGGGCCTTGTTGGTGAGCCACTTCTGGTCGAAGTGCTCGTGCTTCAACGTCGGCAGGATGCCGATCATGGCCAGCGACGACCCGGTGTCGCGGGCCTTCGACGCCGCGGTGGCGAGGTACGCGCGGAGGTCGTCTTCGAGCTGCAGGGCCGAAT
Source organism: Amycolatopsis sp. cmx-4-37 (assembly GCA_049998055.1). Lineage (GTDB taxonomy): Bacteria > Actinomycetota > Actinomycetes > Mycobacteriales > Pseudonocardiaceae > Amycolatopsis. The sequence goes on from JAEBEK010000004.1 coordinate 409,657, forward strand.
CGCCGGCCAGCGGCCGCGGCGGCACGTTCAGCTCGATGTTGTGCTGGCCCAGCTCGGTGGTGAACGACGGGTCGTCGAGGGCCTCCAGCACCGCGGTGTTCGTCATCGACGGCCGCAGTTCGCGGTCGACCAGGTTCAGCTCGACCTCGAGGCCGATGTTCTTGCGCGGGAACGAAAAACTGCCGTCGGTGAGCATCCGGGCCAACGTGTCCAGGCAACGCTGCACCTTGCGGCGGTACCGTCCGCGGTCGAGCGTGTTGAACGGTTGAGCCGCGAGGTCCATCCCCATGACCATCCCTGCTTTTCGTCGGCGTGGAACAGGACGTGTTTCAGATCCCGGCGGACAACCGTTTCACAGCCGTTGCAACCGGGCTAGCGGCCAAACTGGTGCTCTCCGTCACGGGGGGTTAACCGAAAGCAAAATACCTCCGTTCGTACCACCGCCCGCTCGACGTTCGGACCAGTGAGCCGCCCGGCAGCCGGGTGACAGACTGGACCGATGGGGCTGATCCACATCGCCGGCGCCGACGACCCGCGGGTCGAGGATTTCCGGCACCTGTCCACAGCGGACCGCCGCCCGGACCGCCCGGGCGGCAAGGGACTCGTCATCGCCGAAGGCACCGTCGTGGTGTCCCGGCTGCTGGCGTCCCGGTACCCGGTACGGGCGCTGCTGGGCGTCGAACGGCGGTTCGCCGAGCTGGCGGACGACCTCGCCGGGACCGACGTGCCGCAGTACGTCGCTTCCGCGGAGACGATGGCCGACGTCGTCGGGTTCCACCTCAACCGCGGGATCCTCGCCGTCGCGGACCGGCCGGCGCCGCTGACGGTTTCGGAAGTCGTCACCGGCGCCGGCACGATCGCCGTGCTGGAAGGCGTGGGGGACCACGAAAACCTCGGCGCGCTCTTCCGCAACGCGGCCGCGCTCGGCGTCGGCGGCGTGCTGCTCGGCCCCGGCTGTTCCGACCCGCTGTACCGGCGCAGCGTGCGCGTGTCGATGGGCCACGTCCTGCGCGTGCCGTTCGGGCACCTCGCGGACTGGCCGGGCGGGCTCGACGACCTGAAGGCGCGCGGGTTCGCCGTCGCCGCGTTCACGCCGCGGCCGGGCTCGGTCCCGCTGCGCGAGCTGCGGGCGCACGCGCCCGGGCCCGTGGCGCTGCTGTTCGGCGCGGAAGGTCCCGGACTGACCGAAACGGCGCTCTCGGCGGCTGATCACGCGATCCGGATACCCATGCCGGCCGGAGTCGACTCCCTCAACATCGCGACGGCCGCCGCTGTGGCCTTCTACGAACTGGCGCGGGCCGACTAAGGTTTCGGTTTCGAGGCGAAACCGGCGCGAAAGGACCCCATGGAGCTGCGGATCCGCGGTGAGCGCGCGGTGCTGGCCGGGCCCGGCGGGGAGCAGGCGCGCGAGGTCGACCCGCACAAGCTCGCGATCGGGGCGGACCTCGCGCAGGCCCTGCACGAGTGGGCCCGCGTCGCGTCCGCGGTCTCGGCCGACTCCGGCGCCGAAGCGGGCGCGGTCGTCTCGCAGCGTGGCCGTCAGCTCGCCGGCCGGCTCGCCTCGGTGATGGGCACGACCGTGCGGTTCGTGGACCCGGTGACCGGCGCCGACACGGTCGTCGAACCGGCTCCGCGAGCCGAGGCGCGCAGCCGCCGGTTCGTCCGGTCGGTGCTCGGCCCGTCCGGGCCGCCAGGAGAGCCGACTCCGTGGCTGACCGGGCTGACCGTCTCGGCGTTCATCGCGGCGGTGGTCGTGGTGGCCATGCTGGCGCTGGCTTCGACCCTGGTCCGCCAGACCAGTGGCTGGCTGGCCCTCGCGGGGTCGGTCATCGTGACGGCCGGGATCGCGCCGTCGCTGTGGCTGATCCGGCGCACCCCGATCCTGCGCTGGGTCGCGTACGGCGGGGCGGGCGGCGTCGTGATCGCGTGGGTCGGCGTGCTGGTGATCGCCTTCTAGCGGTACCGGACGAAGGTCACGAGCGTGCCCTGGGCCCGCGTCGAGGTCTGGGAGCCGAAGACGTAGCCGTGGTAGCCGGCGATCCGGGCGACGAGCTCGGGGGAGACGTCGAACGGGCCGACGAAGAAGGTGACGCCGGGCTGCCCGGTGAACTCCCCGGCCAGCCACCCGACGCGCGTGGACCGGGGGAAGACCCGCAGCACCCACAGCAGCGGGGGTACGCCGAGCAGCGTGAGGACGAACCCGATGGCCATGGGGTGGTTGTCGCCGGTGACCGCGGCCGTCACCGCGCCGCCGCCGAAGCAGAGCAGGAACCACGCCGCCGGGGCGAGGAAGCCGGCGAACGACATCCTCAGCTTCCGTGGCGCGCGCGGCGGTGCCGACGGGCGGCGCAGCAGCAGGATCAGGTCGGTCGGGTCGGCGAATTCGGCGACCGGCGCCAAGCCTTCGCTGCCGGCGATCTCGGCGATCCGGGCCGGCGGCAGCTTCGCGTGCCGGACGCTGACCCACAGCTCGTCACGGCCGTCGAGGTGGTTGCGCAGCCACTGCTCCCGGCCCGGCGATCCGGCCGGGGGCTCGAAGACGGGCCGCGCGGGCGGGGTGCCCGACGTGCCGAACACCAGCCCGGGACGGCACTTCGTGAAGAGGAACGACTTGCCGTCGCGGCCGGTGCCGAAGGGGCCGGTGCCGAAGGGGCCGGCGTAGAAGTAGCCGTAGAGCGAGGCGACCTCGCCGAGGAGTTCGGTGGACAGCGAAGCCGGGAACGGCACCGGGACCTGCGGGCTGCCGTCGAACGGCGCGTCCAGCCACGGCATGCGCGGCGACCGGCCGGCGACCACCCGCAGCACCGCTCCCGCGCCGAGCAGGACCGCGGTCGCGCCGAAGATCAGCAGCACCGGGCCCAGCGCCCGGTGGGTCAGCCGCACCCACAGGCCCCCGGCCACCACGCACACGGCGAAGAGGCCACCGAGAACGGACCAGACCTGCGCGCGGGTGATCCGCCGCCGGGTCCGGGGGCGCAGTTCCTCGTCCGGCAGCCCGGACCGGCGCAGCAGCAGGAGCCGGTCGGCCGGGTCGGCGACCTCGGCCACCACGGTCATCCCGGCGCCCGCCGCGACCGCGCCGACGTCCGCACGGCTCAGCCGCAGGCGTCGCAGGCTCGCCCAGAACTGCTCCTCCCCGCCGAGCAGCCCGGCGAGCCGTCGCCGGTCGGCGTCCGTACCGGGGCCGCGGTCGAAGTGCGGTGGGAAGGAGCCGGGCGCGAACTCGAACCGCAGGAAACCCGGCTGGTCAGGCGCAGTTTCGCGGTACCGGCGGCCGGTCGCGGTCTGCCGGACGGACGCGGCGTCGAGCCCCCACTGCTCCGGCGAAACCTCGACGACCGGGGCGCCGGAGAAGACGCGGAACCTCAGCTCGCCCAGCCGCACCAGCCACGCCCGCTCGGCGGGCGGCGCCATCGTGGTCATCGAAGGTCACGTTGCATAATCGATCCACCCCTCAGCGTGACATCGTAGCCTGTCGGGATGCGGCAGCTCGACGCGTTGCGGAAGTTGTGCCTGGCCCTGCCCGAAGCGACCGAGCGGCTCAGCCACGGGTCACCGGCGTGGTTCGTGCGCGGCAAGAAGACGTTCGTCATGTTCGCCGACGACCACCACGGCGACGGCCGGCTCGCCTTCTGGTGCCCGGCGCCGCCCGGCGCGCAGGAGGTGCTGGTGCGCACCGAGCCCGGCCGCTTCTTCCGGCCGGCGTACGTCGGGCACCGCGGCTGGCTGGGCGTGCGGCTGGACGTCGACGTCGACTGGGGCGAGATCGACCGGATCGTGCGCGAGGCCTACCGCCAGGTGGCCCCGAAGGCACTCGCCGCGCTAGTGGAGTAGGACTCAGCCGCGCTGGGAGCGGACCCCGAGCAGCACGTCCTCCCAGGACGGCACGATCGGGTGGTTCTTCTTGGCCTTCGGCCGCGGCTGCTCTGCGGCCGTGTCCTCTTCCGGGTCCGCCGGGACGCGGGGGATCTCGCGGGTGTCGTCGTCCGGGTCGGGCTCGGCGGCCGGCAGCTCGGCGTGCTCCTGCGGCGGCACCGAGTCCAGCGTCGGCTGGAACTCCGCGTCGCGGGCCGGGTCGAGGGCGCGGACCGTGCGGGGCGCGCGGTAGGCGTTCGGGTCGAGCAGGACCTCGGCGTTCTCGTCGAGCGCCACGACCGTGCCGCCGTGCGCGCCGGGTGAGAACGCCCAGTGCGCGCGGTTGTCCGACCGGCCGGCCTTCCACTGCAGCACGACGACCCAGCGGCCGTCGTCGCCCTTCCAGGAATCCCAGGTGGCCTGCGAGTAGTCGTGCCCGCGGACGCCGAAGCCGTACGCGACGACCTCGCCGAGCGTCTGCACGTCGGGGCCGTCCTCGCGGACGGGGTGCGCGCTCTGCGCGAGCTCGGCGGTCCGGGACCGCTCGAGGAGGACGGGGTAGGCGTAGCGCTCGACGCGCTGCTCGGGGATACCGGCGCCGCTCGCCACCTGCTGGACTGATTCGCCGGCGCGGATTCGCGCCTGGATCTCGCGTGGCCGCATCTGGCTCTCCAACTCGATTTCGATCTGACCGAGGCGGGTGAGATCACCCCGCGCCGCCGCGCGCAGTCTTTCATCGGCCGGGAGGAGGAAGCGCGTACCGCTCGCCGAGTCTTCGCACACGATGGACTTACCGTCCTCGTGCAACCCGACCACTCGCAGCGTGCGCATTGTTCGCCTTCCCCGATGCTTCACCGTTGTGGGTGCCCACGTTAGAACGGCGCGTCGGCTTGACGTGCGAGGCGCGCCGAGTCCGCACCGAACTGCCCACTGTTCACTTCGCGACGTCCGCATCATGGATCACCCAGGTCGGCGGCCGCCGGGTGACACGCCGGACACGGTCAGTCACGATCGAGTGGATCAAGGAGGCGGCAGGCGGGCCGTCACCGTCAGCCCGCCCCGGCGGCCCGGCTGGGCCTCCGCGTACCCGCCGTGGGCCTGGGCCACCGACCGCACGATCGACAACCCCAGCCCCGCGTTCCGCGTGTCACCGGTCCGCTCCGAACCGACCCGGCGGAACGGCTCGAACAACGTCGGCACGGCCTCGGGCGGCACCACCGGCCCCGAGTTCCGCACTTCCAGCGCCGGATCCCCGCGGACTTCGACGTACACCCAGCCGCCCGAAGCGTTGTACGTGATCGCGTTGACCACCAGGTTCGTCACCAGCCGCTCGAGCAGCACCGGGTCGCCCGCCACCGTGCGCGGCCGCAGGCGCGTCTCCACCGTCACCCCGGCCATCGACGCCGCGGAAGCCGTCGCCCGGACCACCGACGCCACCACCTCGTCGAGGCGGACCGGGGCGCGCGCGGTGAGCCCGCGGTCGCTGCGGGCCAGCACCAGCAGGCCCTCGATCATCCGTTCGCTGCGCTCGTTCGTGTGCAGCAGGTGCGTGCCGAGCTTCCGCAGTTCCGGCGTCACCTCCGGGTCGGCCATCGCCACCTCGACGAGCGTCCGCTGCACCGCCAGGGGCGTCCGCAGCTCGTGGGACGCGTTCGCGACGAACCGCTTCTGGCTGTCGAACGACTCCGCGAGCCGGTCGAGCATGCCGTCGAACGTGTCCGCCAGCTCCTTCAGCTCGTCGGGTGGCCCCTCCAGGTTGATCCGCCGGTCGAGCTTGCCCGCTTCCAGCCACCGCGCCGCCGACGTGATGTCGTGCAGCGGACGCAGTGCGCGGCCCGCCATCAGCCAGCCGAACAGCACCGCCAGCGCGGCCGTCGCCACCAGCGCGATCGCCGAGCCGACGACCAGCGTGGACAGCGTCGAGGAGCGGTATTCGTCGAGCGAGCCGCTGACCAGCCGCATCGCGACGCCCGCCGCGGGCACCGTCTCCGCCGGGACGCCGTAGGTCAGGTCGGCCGAGCCGACCGTCGACAAGGCGACCCGGGCCGGGTCCGGCAGCGTGCTCTGCACCAGCAGGTAGTTGATCACCACGAGCACCAGCCCGGCGAGCAGGAACAGCGCGCCGTACCAGGCGGTGAGCTTCGCGCGGACCGAGAAGCCGTTCACGGCGTGCCGAACCGGTAGCCGACGCCGGGCACGGTCTCGATCACCGGTGGGTCGCCGAGCTTGCGGCGCAACGTCATCACCGCGACGCGCACCGCGTTCGTGAACGGGTCCGCGTGCTCGTCCCACGCCTTCTCCAGCAGGTCTTCGGCGCTGACCACCGCGCCCTCCGCCCGCATGAGCACCTCGAGCACGGCGAACTCCTTCGGCGAGAGCAGCAGGAACCGGCCGTCGCGCGCGGCCTGGTGGCGTGGCAGGTCGAGCACGACGCCGTCGCGCTCCAGCACCGGCGGCAACGCGGGCCGGGCGCGCCGCGACAGCGCCTGGACCCGCGCGACCAGCTCGGCGAAGGCGAACGGCTTCGTCAGGTAGTCGTCGGCGCCGAGGCCCAGGCCCGCGACGCGGTCGGTGACGTCGGCGGCCGCCGTCAGCATCAGCACGCGGGCCTCGCCGCCCGCCCGGACCACCGCGGCGCACACGGCGTCGCCGTGCACCTTCGGCAGGTCGCGGTCGAGGACCACGACGTCGTAGCCGTGCACGCCCACCCGCTCCAGGGCCTGCTCGCCGTCGTAGCAGACGTCGACGGCCATCGAAAACCGCCGCAACCCCTCCGCCACGGAGTCGGCCAGCAGCCGCTCGTCCTCCACCACCAGCACGCGCACCCGCCCAGTCTGCGCAGGGAGGCCATAAGGACCGCATAAGCGACGTCGCTTAGCGCGCCCGAATGCCCCGATCCGTAGACCTGGCTCCCAACCGGAGGAAAGGAGCGAGCCATGCGGACACGGATCGTCGTCGCGGCGCTCGGGGCGGCCCTGCTGCTCGGGGGCTGCGGCGCGAAGGGCGACGACGGGTCGAAGGTCGCGTCGATCTCGACGCCGCCGAAGTCGGGCGGGCCCACGGCCGCCGACACCAGCGGCAAGAGCGACGAGGACAAGATGCGCGACTTCGCCAAGTGCATGCGCGAGCACGGCGTCGACATGCCCGACCCCAAGCCGGCGGGCGACGGCGGCGGCATGGCGATCACGCTGGGCGGCGACGGCGCCGACGCGTCGAAGATCGAGGCCGCGCAGAAGGAGTGCAAGCACCTCATGCCCAACGGCGGCGAGATGAAGCCGCCGAGCGCCGAGGAGCTCGACAAGATGCGCAAGGACGCCAAGTGCATGCGCGAGCACGGCGTCGACATGCCGGACCCCGACCCGAGCGGCAAGGGCATGACCCGGGCCGGCAGCGTCGGCGACGACCCGAAGAAGTTCGAAGAGGCCGCGAAGGCGTGCGGGCTCGGCATGAGCGTCAGCCGCGCGGAGGCCGGGAAGTGACCATTCAAGACGGCACTGAGGTGACCCATCTGAAGCCGCGTCGCCGCGGCCGGACACGCTGGTTCATCGCCGGTGCGGTCCTCGTCGTGGTGCTCGGCACCAGCTCGGTCGTGCTCCTGACGCGCGTGTCGAGCGCGACGCCGATCAAGGAGGCGACGCCGCCCTCGGTCGAGACCGCCGAGGTCGTCAAGACCGACCTCAGCGAGGAGGAGGAAGCCGACGGCACCCTCGGCTACGGCGACGAGGAGAGCGTCCAAGGCCGCAAGCCCGGCACGATCACCTCGTTGTCCGCCGCCGGCGCCACGATCACCCACTGCCAGCCGGTGTACGGAGTGGACGCGAAGCCGGTGCCGCTGTTCTACGGCACGCTGCCGTTCTACCGCGACCTCGCCGCCGGCGCGGACGACGGCGCCGACGTCAAGCAGCTGGAGGAGAACCTCAAGGCGTGCGGGTTCGGCGGCTTCGGCACGCCGGACAAGAAGTTCACGTCGGCGACAGCGGCCGCGCTGAAGAAGTGGCAGAAGTCGCTGGGGCTGGCGCAGACCGGCGCGTTCGGCCAGGGCGACGTCGTGCTCGCCGCGGGCGAGGTCCGCGTGTCGGCGCTGTCGGCCAAGCCCGGTTCGCCCGCCCAGGGCGAGGTGCTCAAGACGACCGGCACCGTCCGCTCGGTGCAGGTGAAGCTCGACGCGGCGAAGCAGGATCTCGCGCAGCAGGGCGCGAAGGCGTCGGTGACGATCAACGGGAAGACGTCGAAGGGCACGATCACCGACGTCGGGAAGTCCGCGGTCGAGGGCAAGGACGCGGCGGGCCAGGACGACGGCAAGCCCAAGATCACCGTGGTCGTCAAGCTGGACGACCCGGCCGTCGCCGGCACGCTCGACTCGGCGCCGGCGACCGTCCGGTTCACCAAGGACGTCCACCAGGGCGTGCTCGCGGTCCCGGTCGGCGCGTTGCTCGCGCTCGCCGAAGGCGGGTACGCCGTCGAGGTCGACGAAAACGGTCAACGCCGGCTGGTGGGTGTCCAAACCGGACTGTTCAGCGGTGGCAAGGTCGAGGTCACCGGCACCGGGCTGGCCGCGGGCATGCGGGTGGTGACGACGTCGTGACGCCCGTGCTGCGCGTCCACGAGGTCACGCGCACCTACCCCGGCGGGGTAGCCGCGCTCGACGGCGTCTCGCTTGCGCTGGAGGACGGCGAGATGGTGGCGATCGTCGGGCCGTCGGGGTCCGGCAAGTCCACCCTGCTGCACCTGATGGGCACGCTCGACCGGCCGTCGTCGGGGCGGATCGAGCTGCACGGCCACGACGTCGCCGCGCTCCCGGACCGCAAGGTCTCCGCGCTGCGGTCGCGCTGGATCGGGTTCGTGTTCCAGCAGTTCTTCCTCGACGAAGGGATGAGTGCGGTGGACAACGTGTGCACCGGCCTGCTCTACGCCGGGGTGCCGCGGCGACGGCGTCGCGAGCGGGCCCTGGCCGCGCTCGACCGCGTCAAGCTGGGGCACCGGGCGTGGCACCGGCCCGGAGAGCTCTCCGGAGGGGAACGCCAGCGCGTCGCGATCGCCCGGGCGGTCGTCAACGAGCCGTCGATCCTGCTGGCCGACGAGCCGACCGGCAACCTCGACACCGGCACCGGCGCGTCCGTGCTCGCGCTGCTCGGCGAACTGTCCACCGGCGGTACCACGATCGTCGTGATCACCCACGACCGGGAGATCGCGGCGGGCATGCCGCGCCGGATCGAGCTGCTCGACGGTCAGCTGCGGCTGGACACCGGCCTGGTGGGTGCGCGGTGACCCTGGTGACGCTGCCGGAACCCGCCCGGCTCAAGCCGCCGGACGTCGTCGCGCTCGGCGCCCACGGCATGCGCACGCGGCCGGTGCGCGCGGTGCTTTCCGCGCTGGGCATCGCGATCGGTGTCGCGGCGATGGTCGCGGTGCTGGCGATCCCGGCGTCGGGCGCGCAGGCCCTGCACGACCGGCTGGCCGCGCTCGGCACGAACCTGCTCACCGCCGGGCCGGGGCAGACGCTGTTCGGGCAGGACGCGGTGCTGCCCGACGACGCGATCCCGATGGCCGAGCGGATCGGCCCGGTGCAAGCGGCGAGCGGCACGGGGAACACGTCGGCGAACGTGCGGCGCAGCGACAAGATCGCGGCGGACGACACGTCGGGGCTCGCCGTGTCCGCCGCCCGGCCGGACCTGCTGGGCGTGCTCGGCGGGAAGGTCCGTACCGGCACGTTCCTGGCGGCGGGCAACCAGGACTACCCGGTGACGGTGCTCGGCGCGCAGGCCGCGGCCCGGCTCGGGATCGACCATGTCGACCCGGCGCGGCCGCCGCAGGTGCTGATCGGCACGCAGTGGTTCACCGTGGTCGGGATCCTCGCGCCGATGCCGCTCGCGCCGGAGGTCGAACGGTCGGTGCTGGTCGGCTGGGACGTCGCGAAGCGGCTGCTCGGGTTCGACGGCCATCCGTCCACTGTGTACGTCCGCGCGGAGGAGTCCCAAGTGGACGGTGTGCGCTCGGTGCTGGGCGCGACGCTGAACCCGCAGGCGCCCAACGAGGTCGAGGTGCGCCGCCCGTCGGACGCGCTGGCCGCGCAGAAGCTGACGGACACGACCTACAGCGCGTTGTTCCTGGGGCTGGGCGGCGTCGCGTTGCTGGTCGGCGGGGTCGGGGTGGCCAACACCATGGTCATCTCGGTGCTGGAACGGCGGCGCGAGATCGGCCTGCGCCGCGCGCTCGGGGCGACGAAACGCCAGGTCCGCGGGCAGTTCCTGGCCGAATCGGTGCTGCTGTCCGGGCTCGGCGGGCTCGCGGGCGTGCTGGCCGGGGTGCTGGTGACAGCGGGCTACGCGCTGAGCCAGGGGTGGCCGGCGGTGCTGCCGTGGGCGACGCTGGCCGGCGGGGTCGGCGTGGCGGCCCTGGTGGGGGCGATCGCGGGTGCGTACCCCGCCGTGCGGGCGGCCCGGCTGGCGCCGACGCAGGCACTGGCCTGACGCGGTCGTGGAGCTTTCACGTGAAAGCGAGATGGAGTCTCCACTCCGGGTCGCTTTCACGTGAAAGCTCGCTTGCGCTACCTCCGAGGGTGCGCAGGGGGAAGTGCGCACGGTGGAAGATCCGGGGCCGCCGTCCGGCGAGTTGAATGGGCGGCCAACCCGAGGGAAAGGGGCGGCCGTGGAGCGGGTCGAGGCGAACCGGCGTGACTTCCTCCGGTGGCTGGCGGTCGCCGGTGCCGGGCTCGCCGCCGCGGGGATCGCACCCGCGGTGTTCGCCCAGGAGGCCGCCGCGGCCGGCGCGGACGTCGTCGTGGTGCTCGGGACCACCGTCGTCGACGGCACCGACGGCCCGCCCGCCCCGCACTCGGCGGTCGTGCTGGTCGGCGACCGGATCGCCTGGGCCGGCCCCGCCGCCGACCTGCCGCCCCTCACCGGCGTCCGGGTCGTCGACGGGCGGGGCCGGTACCTCGTGCCCGGGCTGTGGGACCTGCACACGCACGGCCTCGACTACGAGGCGATCTTCCCGCCGCTGTACCTGGCCAACGGCGTCACCGGGATCCGCGAGATGTGGGGCTACGCCGAGAACCGCGCGGCGCGCGACAAGATCGTCCGCGGCGAGCTGGCCGGGCCGCGGGCGGTCATGGGCAGCTCGATCATCGACGGTCCGGTGTCCCTGCTCGGGCCGCCCGTGACGAAGGTGGCGACGGCCGGCGAGGCCCGGGCGGCCGTCCGGACCGCCGAGGCCGAAGGCGCCGACTTCGTCAAGGTGTACTCGTACCTGGGGGCGGAGGCCTACGACGCGATCGTCGACGAGTGCCGGCGCGTGGGGCTGCCGTTCGCCGGGCACTGGCCGTACCGGGTTCCGCAGCCGGCGGCGAGCGACGCGGGCCAGCGCAGCTTCGAGCACCTCTTCGGCGTCCCCGCCTACACGTCCGCGCGCCGGGACGAGATCCTCGCGACGCTCGCGGCGACGCCGTTCGACCCGGCGAACCCGCGGGTGTTCTTCGCCTTGGCCCGCGAGCTGGACCGGCAGGCGACGGAGGTCTACAGCCCGTGGCGGGCCCGGGAGTTCTTCGGCCGGCTCGTCCGCAACGGCACCCGGCTGAGCCCGACGATGGTCGTGAACCGGGTGATCTGCTCGCCCGCGGACACCTTCGCGCACGACCCGCGGCTGAAGTACGTGCCGCGCGACCTGCGGGACTACTGGGCCGAGCAGGTGCGGATCCGCACGCCGGTCACCCCGGTGGAGATCGCGCGGCAGGAGGCCTACTTCCACGCGCAGGTGGAGCTGGTCGGCGCGGCGCACCGCGCGGGGGTCGGCCTCCTCGCCGGCACGGACTGCCTGAACCCGTACGTCTTCCCGGGCTTCAGCCTGCACGACGAGCTGGACTACTTGGTCGAAGCGGGCTTGTCGCCGCGCCGGGCGCTGCAGGTGGTGACCCGCGACGCGGCGGCGTTCCTCGGCCGCGCCGCGACGGCGGGCACGATCACCCCGGGCAAGGAGGCGGACCTGGTCCTGCTCGACGCGAACCCGCTGGCGGACATCCGCGCGGTCCGCCGGATCGACACGGTGATCGCGGCGGGGCGGGTGTTCGACCGCCCGGCGCTGGACGGGCTGCTGTCCGGCGTGGCGGCGGCGGCGGGTGCCGCGGTGAACGCCAGGTCAGTGGGCTTGCCGGTGCACAGCTGTTGCTGAGGGCCCGGTAATCTCGGCCAGTCGGAGACCGGGCTGAGGGGGAAGAGTGACGCTGGCGGGCTGGTCTGGGCGGAAGCTGGCGTGGGGGCTCGCCGTGCTCGAGGTCGCCGCCGTCGTGCTCGTCCTCCTGCTCAAGCGGTTCGACGGCCTGGACCTCGAGGTCTACCTCGGCGGCGCCAAGGCGCTGGCCGAACACGGCACGCCCTACGACGCCTGGGTGCCGACCACCCACCAGATCCTGCTGCCGTTCACCTACACGCCCTTCGCCGCGGCCGTGTTCCTGCCCGGCACGCTGCTGCCCTTCGCCGCGACGATGAAGCTGGTCAGCATCGCTTCGATCGTCGCGACCGGCGTCGTCGCCTACCTCTACGTCGCGACGCTCAACGGCTCGCTCACCGACTCCTCGAAGGTCACCGGCCGCGCTGCCGCCGCCCTCGTCGCCATCGGTGCGCAGCTGGCCGGAGCCCTGCTCGAGCCCGTGCGCTCGACGCTCGGCTTCGGGCAGATCAACGCCCTGCTCATGGTCCTGGTCGTGCTCGACGTCCTGCTCCCCGGTGACCGCCGGCGCACCAAGGGCCTGCTCATCGGCGTCGCCGCGGCGATCAAGCTGACCCCGGCCGTCTTCGTCGTCTACTTCCTGTTCCGCCGCGACTTCCGCTCGGCCGCGCGCGTCGTCGCCGGGTTCGTCGCCGCGGGCGCGCTGCTGTGGCTGGTCCGGCCGTCGGCGTCCTTCACCTACTGGACGAAGCTCGTCTTCGACGCGGGCCGCATCGGCGGTGTCGACTACGTCGGCAACCAGTCGCTGAAGGGCTTGGTAACGCGGATCGGCCTGCCGGAGACCGCGGGGAACGTCCTGTGGCTGCTGGCCGCGCTCGCCGTGATGGCCGTGGTCGCGGTGGTGATCGTGCGGGCGGGCGAGCCGGTGCTCGCGCTGACCGCGTGCGCGCTCGGCGGGCTGCTGGTTTCGCCGATCTCGTGGACCCACCACTGGACGTGGTGCGTGCCGATCCTGGTCCTGGCCGGCTACTACGGCGTCCGCGCGTGGCGGACCGACCGGGTCGTGACGTGGGGGTCGGGCGCGGTCGTCGTGGCCGGGCTCGCGCTGTTCATCTGGGGCCCGATGTGGTTCGCGCCGCGCCCGGCGCCGTCGGCCGGCTGGTGGCTCGCCACGGAGTCCTACGAGCTGTTCGGCCTGGTCCTGCTGGTCCTGGCCGCGTTCGCCGCACCCCGCTTGAAAGCCGTGAATGGCACATCGAGGGACTCAGAGTCCCTCGATGTGCCATTCACGGCCGTTTGATCAGCCCAGGCGTTCGACGACGTACTCGATGCTCTGCGTGAGCTTCGTGATGTCGTCCGGGTCGATGGCCGGGAACAGGCCGACGCGCAGCTGGTTGCGGCCCAGCTTGCGGTACGGCTCGGTGTCGACGATCCCGTTGGCGCGCAGCACCTTCGCCACCGCGGCGGCGTCGACCTCGTCGCTGAAGTCGACCGTGCCGACGACCTGCGAGCGCAGGTCCGGGTCCTTCACGAACGGCGTGGTGTAGCTCGTCTTCTCGGCCCACTCGTACAGCCGCGAGGACGAGTCCTTCGTGCGCGCGGTCGTCCACTCGAGGCCGCCCTGGCCGTTCATCCACTCGATCTGCTCGGCGAGCAGGAAGAGCGTGGCGACGGCCGGGGTGTTGTACGTCTGGTCCTTGCGGGAGTTGTCCAGCGCGGTGGTCAGCGACAGGAACTCCGGGATCCAGCGGTCGCCGCCGCCGATCTCGCCGATCCGCTCGACCGCGGCCGGCGAGGCCAGCGCGATCCACAGGCCGCCGTCCGCGGCGAACGACTTCTGCGGCGCGAAGTAGTAGACGTCGAAGTCCTCGGCCTTGACCGGGAGGCCGCCGGCGCCGGAGGTGGCGTCGATCGCGACGAGCGCGCCCTCGGAACCCTCGGGGCGGCGGACCGGGACGGCGACACCGGTCGACGTCTCGTTGTGTGCCCAGCCGACGAGGTCCGCGCCGGCTTCGTAGGCGATGTCCGGCGCGCTGCCCGCGTCGGCCTTGACGACGATCGGGTCGGCCAGGAACGGCGCGCCCTTCGTGACACTGGCGAACTTCGAGGAGAACTCGCCGTAGGTGAAGTGCTGCGAGCGCTCGCGGACGAGGCCGAACGCGGCCGCGTCCCAGAACGCCGTGGTGCCGCCGTTGCCCAGGATCACCTCGTAGCCCTCGGGCAGGGAGAACAGCTCGGACAGGCCCGCCCGGACGCGCCCGACGAGGGACTTGACCGGCTTCTGCCGGTGCGACGTGCCGAGGTAGGTGGAGCCGGACTCCGCCAGGGCGCTCAGCTGCTCGGCGCGGACCTTCGACGGTCCGCAGCCGAAGCGGCCGTCGGCCGGCTTGAGGTCTGCGGGGATGGTCAACTCAGCGTCGGTCATGTGGCCAGTCTCTCAGGTCGGGATGCGGCTGGTGAAGGCGGTTCTCGAACGAGCACAGCGGCGCGAAGCGCCTCCGTTGAGGGTGGTGGCGGGGGCATGGATGGAGTCCGGTATGTGGAACACGGGGTGTTCCGGGCGCCGGGACGCCCGCGCTCGACTGTAGGCGGCTCGTCCGTCCGGCGGCTTCTCGTGGCGGGCCGTGGGGGTAAAAACACGGTTTCCGCCGGTTCCGGGCTTCGGTACGTTCCAGCACTGGCTTGCGGGCCCCGCTCACCACCCTGGGGGTGTGAGCGGGGCCCGGCGGGTCAGCGCCAGCCGTCGACGCCGCCCGGTACCGGCGCGGCCGGGTCGTACGGCGTGCGGGTGAAGATGAACGTCGCGAGGTCCAGGTGCGTGGCGACGCCGTCGGCGTCACGGCCCACTTCGAGCGTCTCGCCGGCGTAGTAGCCGTCGAGGCCGACGTAGGTGTCGCGACCGGTGGCGCGGAAGCGCGAGCTGCGCCCGGCGCCCTCGGCCGGGGCGAGCAGGAGCAGCCCGTCACCCTGGATCCGCAGGTGGTACGGCGTCGGGCCCCAGTGCCAGAGCCCGGTGAGGGCGAGCAGCGCGGGGTCGACCGCCGACGGCTGCCACTCGGCGGGCAGGCGCGGCTCCCGCTCGTCGGTCGTCGTGATCAAGTCCAGGCAGAGCTGGGTGATGCCGACGCCGGACGTCGAGTTCGTGAGCACGAGCGCGCCGGTCTGCGCGACCGGGTCGACCAGCGTGACGGCGAGGAAGCCGGGCATCGAGCCGGTGTGCCCGGCGAGGCGCCGGCCCTGGTAGCGCACGAGCATCAGGCCGAGGCCGAACCCGGTCGTCCAGGCGTCGGTGTCGTCGACGGTGACCATGGTCCGCATCTGCTCGATGGTCTCCGGGGCGAGCACGCCGCCGCCGTGGCCGCCGAGGAACGCCGTCCAGCGGCCGAGGTCGGTGGCGGTGGACCACAGCTGGCCGGCGGGGGCCATCGCGCCGGCGTCGGGGCTCGGCTCCGGCAGGAGGACGTCGGCGAAGGGGTGCACGGCGAAGCCCTGCGCGTGCGCGCCGACCGGGTGCGGGGTGGTGCGGGTCATCCCGAGCGGGCCGAGGACCTCCTCGTCGAGCACGGAGAGCCAGCCCTTGCCCCGGTGACGCGAGACGAGCTCGCCGAGCACGCCGTAGCCGACGTTCGAGTAGTGGAACTTCGCGCCCGGCCGGTGCTTGGTGGCGCCCTCGGCGAGGCTCCCGGCGAGCGCGTCCCAGTCGGCGCCGGGGGTGCGCTCCCACCAGAGCCCGGGCGACTCGGAGGTCAGGCCGGAGGTGTGCGACAGCAGCTGCGCGACGGTGGCGGCGCCGAAGGGCGTGCCCGGGACGTGCTTTTCCAGGGGATCGTTGAGGTCGAGCAGGCCTTCGTCGCGCAACCGCATGACGGCGGTGGCGACGAGGGTCTTGGTGATCGAGCCCAGCCGGTACTGGGTGTCGGTGCCGGGCGGCTGGTCGCCGACGCGCCCGCGGCCCCCGGACCAGACGATCTCGCCGTCCCGCACGACGGCGGCGACGAGCGAAGGAGCGCGGCAGGCCGCCTGCTCGTGGGCGATCCGGCGGAGCAGGGCGTGTTCGGTCGACTCAAGCATGGGGGCATTCTGCCGCGCCCGCGCCGGTGGAGCAGGACTCTTCGCCAGACCTCACACCCGCTGCCGGTCAGTTGAGCAGGTTCCTCGACATCGCTGTCGTCACCGCGGCCGTGCGGTCCGAGACGCCCAGCTTGCCGAACACCCTCAGCAGGTGCGTCTTCACCGTCGCCTCGCTGATGTGCAGGGCCCGGCCGATGTCGGCGTTCGTGCCGCCCTTCGCGACCAGGCGCAGCACCTCCACCTCGCGTGCCGACAACGACTGCGGCTCCGGGTTGCGCACCCGGTTGACCAGCTTCCCGGCCACCGACGGCGCCAGCACCGTCTCCCCGCGCGACGCCGCCCGGATCGCGTTCGCCAGCTCCGTGCGCGACGCGTCCTTCAGCAGGTAACCCGACGCCCCCGCCTCGACCGCGCGCAGGATGTCGGCGTCCGTCTCGTACGTCGTCAGCACCACGATCCGGCGGCCCGGCTGCTCGCGCAGGATCCGCTTCGTCGCGCCGACGCCGTCGAGCCCCGGCATCCGCAGGTCCATCAACACGACGTCCGGCAACGCGACGCGATCGAGCGCGACGGCTTCGTCGCCCGAGCCCGCTTCGCCGACCACCGTCAGGTCCGGCTCGGCTTCGAGCATGCCCCGGAGGCCTTCGCGGACGACGGGGTGGTCGTCGACGAGCATGATGCGGATCAAGCCGGCACCTCCAGGGTGAGTTCGGTGCCGCGCGGGCCACTCCGGACGCTCAGTCTGCCACCCACCTGCTCGGCCCGGGAGCGCATGCCGCGCAGGCCGAAGCCGCTGACGCCGGCCGGGTCGAAGCCGACGCCGTCGTCACGGACGGACAGCCGCACGGCATCGTCCACAACGGACAGGCGCACTGACACCGACGACGCCGCCGCGTGCCGCCGGACGTTGTTCAGCGCCTCCTGCGCGCCGCGCAGCAGGACCACCTCGCCCGCCATCCCGATCGCCGGGAGCGCACCGTCCACTTCGTACTCGACCGACACGCCCGTCTCGTCGGCGAGCCGGCCGGCCTGGCGCCGGACGGCGTCCACGAGGGACCCGGACGCGAGGTCGGCAGGCGCCAGCGCGGCGACCATCGTGCGGGCCTCGGCGAGGTTCTCCCGCGCGGTGCGGGCGGCCAGCTCGACGTGCCGCCGGGCGGCCGCCGGGTCGGTGTCCAGTTCGGACTCGATGGCCTCGGCGAGCGTGACGATGCTGGTGAAGCCCTGGGCGAGCGTGTCGTGGATCTCGCGGGCGAGTCGTTCGCGCTCGGCCGCCGTGCCCGCCTCGCGAGAGAGCCGGGAGACCTCGGCCTGGCTCGCTTCGAGCCGGTCGATGAGGTCCGCCCGCGCCCGGCTCTCCTCGATGACGTGCAGGATGAACTTGCCGGACAGGATCCCGAACACGACGAGGATCGCGGTCATCGGCAACAGGATGTGCAGCGCCGGGCCCTGCAGCCCGTCCGCGGCGATCGCCGAGAGCGGACTGAGCAGGATCACCAGCGTGGTGAGCACCGCGGCCGGGCGGAACTCGAGCGTCGAGAACAGCAGCGGGCACACCATGAACAGGATGAAGCTGGCCGTCGTGTTGGCGAACATCGCGACGGCGACCAGCGCCACGACGACCACGGCCAGCGTCCAGCGCTGTCTCAGGTGGCCGTCGTCGCGCACGATCCGGCGGCCCCACAGCAGGTAGGTCAGCGCGAGCGCCGTCAGCGCCCCGACCGCGACGACGCTGCGAGCCGGATCGGTCTCGTCCAGCAGCACCAGCGTCGTCGTGGCCAGGTAAGCGACCGCGAAGAGGATCTCCCAGAGCCAGTTGAACCGGTCCCAGGCGTCCTTCACCTCGTGTCGGTCCACCGGAAGCTCAGCCGCGCCAGCACCGCGCCCACCACGCACCAGATCCCCAGCACCAGCGCCACCCGCGGGAGTTCCCATGACCCAGCCATCTCCATTCCGACCGCGCCGTCCGGCAGGAACACCGACCGGAAACCCTGGCAGATCCACTTCAACGGGAAGAACGACGCGATCTCCACCATGATCTTCGGCAGGTTCGTGATCGGCGTGACGAACACGCCGGAGATGAACTGCAGCACCAGGTACAGCATCTGCACGACGGCGACCGCGCCGGTGGTGGACTTCGCGAGCGAGCTGAGCGCGATCCCGAGCAGCGTGCACGACACGATCCCCAGTGCGAACACCCAGAGCAGCGTCAGCCACTTCCCCGGTTCGGAAGGCAGCTTCAGCCCGAAGAGCAGCGTCGCGACGGCGACCATCAGCACGGTCTGGGCGAGGCTGGACACCGCGACCAGCACCATCTTGCCGATGAAGTAGGACGCCGAGGGCATCGGCGTGCCGCGAAGGCGTTTGAGCGCCCCGGTTTCCCGGTCGGCCGAGACACCGGTCGCGATGCTGTTGAACGACGTCGACACGATGCCGGAGCCGATCATCCCGGCCGCGAGCAGCTGCCCGGACGTGACGCCGGCGAGCGCGGTCGGACCGTCCAGGATGGACCCCAGCAGGATCATCAGCACCGCGGGCAGGGAGAAGGTGAAGACCACCTGCTCGCGGTGCCGGAAGAACTGCCGCAGCTCGGTGCCGCCGCGAGCGAGCCCGAGCGACAGCGGGCCGGGGAGGGCGCCCGGTGTTTTTCGGGGGGTCCGGGTGGCGAAGCCCCCGGCCCGGGGCGAGGCCCCGGATGTCGCAGTCATGCCTTGTCTCCGATCAGGTCCAGGTAGATGTCCTCCAGGCTCGGCCGCGTCACGGTCAGCCCGGCGAGCTCCCTACCCCCAGTAGAGAGCTCGTTGACGAGCTTGGTCGGGTACGCGGTGCGCTCGACGTGCTCACCGCGTTCGTCGGTCCACCGCACGGTGGCCTCGGCGGCGGCGCGGCCACCCAGGTTCTGCGGGGTGTCCTGCGCGACGATCTCGCCGCGCGCGATCACCGCGACGCGGTCGGCGAGCGCCTCGGCCTCGTCGAGGTAGTGGGTGGTGAGCAGGATGGTGGTGCCCTCGGCGGCGAGCTCGCTGATCAGCTTCCAGAACTGCCGCCGCGCCTCCGGGTCGAAGCCGGTGGTCGGCTCGTCGAGGAAGAGCAGCTCGGGCCGGCCGATGATGCCGAGCGCGACGTCGACGCGGCGGCGCTGGCCCCCGGAGAGCGACTTGATCCGCGCCTTGGCCTTCTCGGCGAGCCCGACCTTCTCGATGACTTCGTCGGGGTCGCGGGGGTCGGGGTAGTACTTGGCGAAGTGCCGCACGGTCTCGGCGACGCTCAGCTCGGCGGCGTCGTTGGCGGTCTGCAGGACGATCCCGATCCGCGACCGCCAGGCGCGGCCGGCCTTGCCGGGGTCCTCGCCGAGGACGGTGACCTCGCCGGCGGTCCGCTGCCGGTGGCCTTCGAGGATCTCGACGGTCGTGGTCTTCCCGGCGCCGTTCGGGCCGAGCAGGGAGAAGACCTCGCCCCGGGCGATGTCCAGGTCGAGCCCGGCCACCGCGAGGTGACCGGGGTACTGCTTGCGCAGGCCGCGCACGCTCACTGCTGTGGTCATGGCTCAAGCTTGGTCGCTCGGAGCGGGCGGCGGGAGCTTCGCTCAGCTGAATCCGGCTGTCCACCGATCGGTGGACAGAGTCGTCAGCCGAAGCCCGGCTCGGTTTCCCGTGGAACCACGAAAACGCTGTCATACAAGCGAAAACCGGGCGGATGCATGAACAACATCCGGCCACCAGCCGCCGCGCGGGTGAATCACGCTGTTGACAAGTTGTCTAACATGACAGAATGTCTCACAAGTGGGTGACCGCCAGTGACGGTGTCCGCCTCTCCGTCACCATTGACGGCCGGGAAGACGGGCCCACGGTCGTGCTCGTGCACGGCTACCCCGACAACAGCTCGATGTGGGGCGGGGTAGCCGCCGAGCTGGGCGCGAAACACCGCGTGGTCACCTACGACGTCCGCGGGGCCGGACAGTCGGACAAGCCGCCGGGACGCGCGTCCTACCGGCTGGACCAGCTGGCCGACGACCTCCGGGCGGTCGTCGACTCCGTCCAGCCCCAGGGCCGGGTTCACCTCGTCGCCCACGACTGGGGCTCCATCCAGACCTGGCACGCCGTCACCGGTGACGGCCTGCGCGGCCGGATCGCGTCCTACACGTCGATCTCCGGCCCGAGCCTCGACCACGCCGGTGCCTGGTTCCGCGCGCAGCTCACCCGGCCGACGCCGAAGCGGCTCAAGAACGCCCTGAGCCAGTTCCTCCACTCGTGGTACATCCTCGCGTTCCAGGTCCCGCTCGTCCCGCGGCTGCTCTGGCGCACCGGCCTGCTGGGCGCGCAGATCCAGCGCATGGAGCCCGACGCCGCGAAGGCGGACAAAAGCGACGGCATCCACGGCCTCGAGCTCTACCGCGCCAACATGTTCACCCGCCTGTCGCGGCCCGCGCCGCGGCCCGCCGACGTCCCGGTGCAGGTCCTGGCCCCGACCGGGGACGCCTACGTCACCACGCCGCTGCAGACCGAGATCGCCGAATGGGTGCCGGACCTGCGGATTCGCCCGATCGTCGGGACGCACTGGGTGACCCGCGCCAAGCCCGCGGTGGTCGCCGGAGCCGCCGCCGAGCTGATCGAGTACGTCGAAACCGGCGCCGAGAGCCGGGCTCTTCGCCGGGCGCGGGTGGGCACCGGCCGGTTCGAGCACAAGCTGGTCGTCGTCACCGGCGCCGGCAGCGGGATCGGCCGGGCCACCGCGCTCGCGTTCGCCGCCGAAGGGGCCGACGTCGTCATCACCGACATCGATCCGGCGGCCGCCGCGGAAACCCTGAAGCTCCTGGATGGCCACGGGCTCGCGGAGTACACAGTGGACTCCAGTGACGGCGCCGCCGTGCACCGCTTCGCCGAGGACGTCCGCGAGCACCACGGCGTCCCGGACATCGTGGTCAACAACGCCGGCATCGGGATGTCCGGCCCGTTCCTCGACACGTCCGTCGAAGACTGGGAACGCGTCATCGACGTCAACCTGTGGGGCGTGATCCACGGCTGCCGCGCCTTCGCGCCGATGCTCGCCGAACGCGCCGAAGGCGGCCAGATCGTCAACCTCGCCTCGGCGGCCGCCTACCTGCCGTCGAAGATCCTCACCGCCTACGCGACGACGAAGTCCGCCGTGCTGACGTTGAGCGTCTGCCTGCGGGCCGAGCTGGCCGAGCACCACATCGGCGTCACGGCGGTGTGCCCGGGCATCGTGAAGACGAACATCACGAACACAACGCGTTTCGTCGGAGTGTCCGAAGAGGAGCAACGACGGCGTCAGCAGCAGAGCTCGAAGCTCTACGCCCGGCGCGGGTTCGGCCCGGAGGGCGTCGCGAAGGACATCCTGCGAGCCGTCGAAAAGGACACCGCGATCGCGCCGTCCACCCCGGAGGCCAAAGCCGCGCTGGTCCTTTCGCGACTGACGCCCGGACTGCTGCGTCAGGCGGCCAAGTGGGACCTGACGCCGTGAGCCGGCCGCGGCGGATGTCGCCGCAGGCCCGCCGCGACGACCTGATCCGCGCCGCGCTCGACCTGTTCGGCTCGCGGGCGCCGGAACTGGTCACCGTGGACGACATCGTCGCGCGCGCCGAGGTGTCGCGGCCGTTGTTCTACCGGTACTTCTCCAGCCTGCGCGAGCTGCAGGTCGAGGCGCTGCGGACGGTCACCGTCGGGCTCATCGACAGCCTGGCCGGCCTCGAGGAGGGGCCACCGGAGACCCGTCTGCGCGCGGCGGTTCGCGGCCTGATCGACGTCGCCGACCACTACCGCGCGGGCTACATCGCGTTGCTGCGCAGCGGTTCGGTGATCGCGACGTCCGAAACGGACGCGGCGATCGACGAAGTCCGCAACCGAGCGGTGGCCCTGATCCTGGACGCCCTCGCCGTCACCGACCCCACCCCGCTGCTGTCCCTGACCTTGCGCTGCTGGACGGCAGTCGTCGAGGGAGCCCTGCTGAGCTGGCTCCAAGAACGCACACTCCCGCGCGAAGCCCTGGACACCTGGCTAATCGACCAGCTCACGGCCATGCTCGGCGCCACCGCGACCCACGACAAAACCGCAGCTTTCACGTGAAAGCTAACCGGAGTTACCAACTCCGGTACGCTTTCACGTGAAAGCTCTGCGGTGGTCAGTGCTTGGTGACCAGTTCCCAGCCCTCGACGTCTTCCGGGGTGCGGGGCGCCGGGCCGATGTACTTGGCCGACGGCCGCACCAGACGTCCGGTGCGCTTCTGCTCCAGGATGTGCGCCGCCCAGCCGGCCGTGCGGGCCGAGCTGAACATGGCGGGCATCATGTGCGGCGGGACCTGCGCGAAGTCCAGGATGACCGCGGCCCAGAACTCGACGTTCGTCTCGATCGGGTGGTCCGGACGCCGCTCGCGCAGCTCCGCCAGCGCCGCCTGCTCGAGCGCGGCCGCCGCCTCGTAGCGGGCCGCGCCGAGCTCCTGGCAGGTGCGGCGCAGCACGCGCGCCCGCGGGTCCTCGGCCCGGTAGACGCGGTGGCCGAAGCCCATCAGGCGTTCCTTGCGGTCGAGGATGCCCTTGACCAGGCCGGTGGGGTCGCCGGTGCGCTCGACCTCTTCGATCATCGGCAGCACGCGCGCCGGGGCACCGCCGTGCAGCGGGCCCGACATCGCGCCGATCGCGCCGGACATGGCCGCCGCGACGTCGGCGCCGGTGGACGCGATGACGCGGGCGGTGAAGGTCGACGCGTTGAGGCCGTGCTCGGCGGCCGACACCCAGTACGCGTCCAGCGCCCGGACGTGCGCCGGGTCGGGCTCGCCGCGCCAGCGGATGAGGAACCGCTCGGTGATCGAGTGGGCCTCGTCGACGCGGGTCTGCGGCACGGCGGGCTGGCCGATGCCGCGGGCCGACTGCGCGACGTAGGACAGCGCCATCACCGAGGCGCGGGCCAGCTGCTCACGGGCCTCTTCGTCGGTGATGTCGAGCAGCGGGCGGTAGCCCCAGATCGGCGCGAGCATGGCCAGCGCGGCCTGGACGTCGACCCGGACGTCGCCGGTGTGCACCGGCAGCGGGAACGGCTCGGCGGGCGGGAGGCCGTGGCCGAACCGGCCGTCCACGAGGAGGCCCCATACGTCACCGAAGGTCACCTTGCCGGCGAGGTCCTCGATGTCGACGCCGCGGTAGCGCAGCGCACCGCCGTCCCGGTCGGGTTCGGCGATCTCGGTGTGGAAGGCGACGACGCCCTCCAGACCCGGTCGGAAGCCGTCGTCGGGTTCGCCGGACGGCTGTGGCTTGGTGATCGTGGAGGTAGTCACTGTTTCGCGGGACCTTTCGGTGCGCTTTTTTCCCCGTCTTGGTGGTGGTGCTCGCGCGGACGGAATAGCGCACGGAAAGCGCGCACCATCGCACGGATGGATAGACCTTGCTCCCTCGATCGCCGGGGGGCAATCGAAAGATGCGGTGGTTTCGGTCACGATTACGAGAACGATTCAGTCACCGAGGCCGTACGGCAGGAGAATTTTCACCACGCAGTGTGACGAAGACCAGGTTAAAGGTATGTTTCCGAACCAGGCGGTGCCGTGGTCCGGGTGATAAACCTGAGCGATGCACCTCAGCCCGCAGGAGCGCGACAAGCTGCTCGTCCACGTGGCGGCCGACGTCGCGCGGAAGCGGCTGGACCGCGGCGTCCGGCTGAACTACCCGGAAGCGGTCGCGCTGATCACCGACCACGTCCTCGAAGGGGCCCGCGACGGCCGCACGGTCAGCGAGCTCGTCGCCAGTGGCCGGACCGTGCTCTCGCGGGCGCAGGTGCTCGACGGCGTTCCCGAAATGGTGGATTCCGTGCAGGT
Source organism: Amycolatopsis sp. cmx-4-37 (assembly GCA_049998055.1). GTDB lineage: Bacteria > Actinomycetota > Actinomycetes > Mycobacteriales > Pseudonocardiaceae > Amycolatopsis. Next base: position 433,567 of record JAEBEK010000004.1, read on the forward strand.
CGAGGCCACCTTCCCGGACGGCACCAAGCTCGTCACCGTGCACGACCCGATCGTCTGAGAGGACCTCGATGCGGCCAGGCGAGATCATCCCCGGCGACGAGCCCGTCGAGCTGAACCCCGGCCGCGAGCGGGTCCGGCTGTTCGTGCGCAACCTCGGCGACCGGCCGGTGCAGGTCGGCTCGCACTACCACTTCGCCGCGGTGAACCCCGGCTTGGAATTCGACCGCGACGCCGCCCGCGGCCACCGGCTCGACGTCCCCGCCGGCACGTCGGTGCGGTTCGAGCCGGGCGTCGAACGCGAAGTCGATCTTGTTCCGCTCGCCGGCGCGCGGCGCGTTCCGGGCCTGCGGTCCGAATTCTCGGGAGAGTTCTGAAATGCCGCAGATCGACCGCGAGCGGTACGCCGAACTGTTCGGCCCGACCACCGGCGACCGGATCCGGCTCGCCGACACCGACCTGCTGATCGAGGTCACCGAAGACCGCTCGATGGGGCCTGGCGGCAGCGGTGACGAAGTCCTCTTCGGCGGCGGCAAGGTCATCCGCGAGTCCATGGGCCAGGGGATGGCGACGCGTGCCGAGGGCGCGCCCGACCTGGTCATCACCGGCGCCGTCATCCTCGACCACTGGGGTGTCGTCAAGGCCGACGTCGGCGTGCGCGACGGCCGGATCGTCGGCATCGGCAAGGCGGGCAACCCGGACACGATGGACGGCGTCGACCCGGCGCTGGTCATCGGGCCGTCGACGGAGGTGTTGGCCGGCAACGGCAAGATCCTCACCGCGGGTGGCATCGACTGCCACGTCCACTTCATCTGCCCGCAGCTCGTCGACACGGCACTGGCCGCCGGTCTGACCACTTTGGTCGGCGGCGGCACCGGGCCCAACGAGGGCACGAAGGCGACGACGGTGACGCCCGGGGCGTGGAACCTCGGCCGGATGCTGTCCGCGATGGACGGTTACCCCGTCAACGTCCTGTTGCTGGGCAAGGGGAACACCGTCCGGCACGAGGCTCTTCGCGAGCAGCTCGCGGCGGGCGCGGGTGGCTTCAAGCTGCACGAGGACTGGGGCACGACACCGGCCGCCATCGACGCCTGCCTGACGGTGGCCGACGAATCCGGCGTCCAGGTCGCGATCCACACGGACACCTTGAACGAAGCCGGCTTTCTGGAGTCCACTGTGGACGCCATCGGTGGCCGCTCGATCAACGCGTACCACACCGAAGGCGCCGGCGGCGGGCACGCGCCGGACATCATCGAAGTCGTCTCGCTGCCCAACATCCTGCCGTCGTCGACCAACCCGACCCGGCCGCACACGGCCAACACCCTCGACGAGCACCTCGACATGCTGGTGGTGTGCCACCACCTCAACCCGTCGGTGCCGGAGGACCTCGCCTTCGCCGAGAGCCGGATCCGGCCGTCGACGATCGCCGCCGAGGACGTGCTGCACGACCTGGGTGCCATCTCGATGATGAGCTCGGATTCCCAAGCGATGGGCCGGATCGGCGAGGTGATCATCCGGACGTGGCAGACCGCGCACGTGATGAAACGCCGTCGCGGCGCGCTGCCCGGCGACGGCGCGGCCGACAACCTGCGCGCCCGTCGTTATGTCGCCAAGTACACGATCAACCCGGCCATCGCGCACGGCATGGAGACCGAGATCGGCTCGGTCGAGGTCGGCAAGCTCGCCGACCTGGTGCTGTGGGAGCCGAAGTTCTTCGGCGTCCGGCCGCACGTGGTCCTCAAGGGCGGCTTTCCCGCGTGGGCGGCGATGGGCGACGCGAACGCGTCCATCCCCACGCCGCAGCCGGTCCTGGCCCGGCCGATGTTCGGGGCGAACATCGGTGCGGCGCTGAGCCTGCACTTCGTCGCACCGTCCGCTTTGGACAGTGGCTTGCGGGAGACGTTCGGCATCACCAGGCCACTGGTCGCCGTGTCGAACACGCGCGTGCGGACCAAGGCGGACATGGTGCTCAACGACGCCACGCCGGACGTCCGCGTCGAACCGGACAGCTTCGCCGTGCACGTCGACGGCGAGCTGATCGAGCCGCAGCCGGTCACGGAACTGCCGATGGCGCAAAGGTACTTCCTCTTCTGATGGACCTCTCGGCGCTGATCCTCGCGGACTCCCGCTTCCCCGGCGGCGGGCACGTCCACAGTGGCGGGCTGGAGGAGGTCGTCTCCCGCCGGCTGGTGACGTCCGTGCGAGACCTCCCGGGATTCCTTTCCGGACGGTTGCGGACGGCGGGTCTCCTGGCCGCGGTCTTCGCGGCCGCTTCGGCGCACGCGGCGGCGCGCACTGTCTCCAATGGACACTGGTCGCTCCTGGATGCCGAGCTGGACGCGCGGACGCCGTCGCTCGCGCAGCGCGCGGCGTCGCGGGCGCAAGGGCGGGGGACCGCTCGGGCGGGGCGGATCGCGTGGCCGTCTCCCGTGTTGGAGGCGTTGCTGGCCGAAACTCCGCGACCGCACCACCCGGTGATGCTGGGCGCGCTCGTCGGCGTCGCGGGCGGTTCGCCGCACGACGCCGCGATGGCCGTGGCCTACCTGGCGGTGAGCGGGCCCGCCAGTGCGGCGGTGCGGCTGCTGGGGCTGGACCCGTTCGCGGTCAACGCTGTGGTGGCTCGTCTCGACCTGCGTTCGGTGGCGGAAGAAGCGGCGGCCGTGGCCGGGGACGACCCCGCGTCGCTGCCGTCGCCGGGGTCGCCCGCGTTGGATCTGTTCGCCGAGGCGCACGCCCGGCACCACCAGGAAGAGGTGCGTCTCTTTGCCAGCTAAGGGTCATGGTCACTTTCACGAGGTCAGCTTCGACCCGACGGCCGCCGAGCCGGACCACTACGACGCGGCGCCGACGGCCGGGCGCGCGTACCGCATCGGCATCGGCGGCCCGGTCGGCTCGGGCAAGACGGCGCTGACCGCGGCCCTGTGCCGGGCACTGGGCGACGAGATCGACCTCGCCGTCGTCACGAACGACATCTACACGACCGAGGACGCGGATTTCCTGCGTCGCGCGGGAGTTCTCGACCCGGCCCGGATCGAGGCGGTGCAGACGGGCGCGTGCCCGCACACCGCGATCCGCGACGACATCACCGCGAACCTGGACGCGGTCGAGCGCCTGGAAGAGAAGTTCCCGGGCCTGGACCTGGTGATCATCGAAAGCGGCGGCGACAACCTGACGGCGGTGTTCAGCCGCGGGCTGGCCGACAGCCAGATCTTCGTGGTGGACGTCGCGGGTGGCGACAAGGTGCCGCGCAAGGGCGGCCCCGGCGTCACGACGGCGGACCTGCTGGTGATCAACAAGATCGACCTCGCGCACCTGGTGGGCGCGGACATGAACGTGATGACGTCGGACGCGCACCGGATGCGCGGCGATCTGCCGGTCATCACACAGTCCCTCGTGGACACTCCGGACGCACCCGAGGTCGCGGCCTGGGTGCGTTCCCTGCTGTGAAGGCCCACGCCCGGCTGACGGCGTGCTTCGACGGCACGCGCACAGTGCTGCGCGAGCTGCGTTCGATGGCGCCGTTGACGTTGTTCCCCCGCCGGGGCCGCGGTCCGGCGGCGGTGGTGCACCTGGTCAACTCGGCGACTTCGCCCCTGGGTGGGGACGACTTGCTGCTGTCGATCCACGTCGGCCCCGGCGCGTCTCTGCGGCTCTCCGGCGTCGCGGCCACGCTCGCCCTGCCCGGTCTTCACGGCGAAGGCTCGTTGTCCACGGTTTCCGTGGTCGTCGAGGCGGGTGGCTCGCTGGAGTACCTGCCGGAGCCGACGGTGATCACGTCCCGCGCCCGGCACGCGGCGGTGTTCCGGGCTTCTTTGGCGCCTGAGGCCCACTTGCACACTCGCGAGGTGCTGGTGCTGGGGCGAGCCGGGGAACGTCCGGGTTCGCTGACCACTTCGTTCGCGGTGACCCGGGGTTCCGTGCCGGTGCTGCGGCAGACTCTCACCGTCGGCGACCCGGCGCTGGACTCGAGCCTGGCCGTGCTGGCCGGCCGCCGGGTGCTGGCGACGGACCTGGTGGTGGGCGGCCCGGACCTCCCGGCGGCTTCGGGCGAGTGGTGGTCCCGGACGCCGCTCGCCGCGGGTGGGACGCTCACGACCTCTCTGGCGCCGGACGCGGTCACGGCGTTGAAGGCGTTCTGAGCAGCCCCCGTTTTCCACGTTACCGGGGGGCACCGACGGTTTCGGAGGTGAACGTTCGCCGGAGAAGACCCCCTGCGGCTTCTCCGGCGAACCCTCTGGTAATCGAGATTTTCACAAAGTAGTCGGCCGGGTAGGATCTGGCAATCCCTCAGAAGGAGGAGAGAACCGGTGGCTCGCACGTACGGCGGCGTCGCTCCCGAGCAGCGCCGCGCCGACCGCCGGGCACGCCTGCTCACGGCCGGCCTCGAGCTCTTCACCTCCACGGGCTTCCGGCACACGAAGATCACCGACGTGTGCGCCCGCGCCGGCGTGTCGACGCGGAACTTCTACGAGGAGTTCACCGGCAAGGAAGACGTGCTCCGCACCCTCCACGACCAGATCAACAGCCTGGCGCTCGCGCACGTCACCGCCGAGCTCGACAAGGTCGCCGACGCCGACGCCATGACCCGCATCGCGACGCTGCTGGACGTCTTCATCGCGACCGTCACCGCGGATCCCCGGATGCCGCGCCTGACCTACGTCGAGGCCGTCGGCGTCAGCGCCGAACTGGAAGCGCAGCACCAGGTGTGGGTGGACCGCTGGGCGAACTTCATCGCCGCCGAGGCGAGCCGCGCCGCCGAGCACGGGGTCGTGCCCGTGCGGGACTACCGGCTGACGGCGATCGCGCTGGTCGGCGCGGGCACCGGGCTGCTGCGCGAGTGGCAGGCGCACGACCCGCCGCTGCCGGTCGAAGAGGTGGGCGCGGAGTTCCGCGCGATGATGCTGGCGGCCATCATGCGGCCGGAAAAGATCTTGGAACTGCCGGGCAACCCCGGCGCGCCCTCCGGCGTGGAAGAGTCAAGCCGGGCGGGGGTACGGGGGGAGCCCGGCGAACGTGAAGGCCCGGTACCCGCAGCGGACGCGGGTACCGGGCCTTGACGGACGTTACCCCTGGCGTGGCGTCGGCAAGCCCAGCGGAACCGGGCCGGTCGTGCGGCACACGTCGTGGCAGGTGCTGTCGAGCGTGCAGCACAGCGAGCAGATCGGGCCGTCCTGCTTCGCGCAGTCGGCGACGTCCGGCAGTTCGTACGGATCACCGCAGACCGAGCACGTGTGCGTCGCGCGCAGGTCGGCGTCGACGTCCGGGCCGGCGACCGTGTTCGGCCGCACCAGGTAGTACTTCCCGCGGGTCGCCACGGCCAGCGCCGGCACCAGCACGACGGCGATGACCAGCGCGAGCAGCGGGCTGAACGCGGCCAAAAACGCTCCGAACGCGCCGAAGTAGGCCACGATAGACACCGCCGACGCGACGACCATCGAGCCGAACCCGACCGGGTTGATCTTGTGCAGGTAGGCCCGCTTGAACTCGATGTAGCGCGGTGAGAGCCCGAGCGGTTTCGCGATCACCAGGTCGGCGCACACCGCGCCGATCCACGCGATCGCGACGTTCGAGTAGAAGCCCAGGATCTTGTTCAGGAAGCCGAACGCGCCGAACTCCATCAGCGCGAGCGCGATCCCGCAGTTCACCAGCACGTACCAGACGCGTCCCGGGTGCTTGTGCAGCACGCGGGAGAAGAAGTTCGCGAAGGACAGCGAGCCGGAGTACGCGTTCGTCGTGTTGATCTTGATCTGCGAGACGACGACGAACAGCGCGGCGAACGTCAGCGCCACCGGGCCGAGCGCGGGCTTCACCGCTTCGAGGTAGGGCGCGATCGGCTCCAGCGCGTGCGTCTTCCCGACGACGCCGAGCGCGAGGAACGCCAGCAACGCGCCGCCGATCTGCTTCGCGGCCCCAAGGATCACCCAGCCGGGTCCGGCGGCGAGCACCGCGGCCCACCACGACCGCTTGTTCTCGTTCGTCTTCTCGGGCATGAACCGCAGGTAGTCGGCCTGCTCGCCGATCTGCCCGATCAGCGACAGCGCGACCCCCATGCCGAGGCCGAACCCGATCGCGGAGAACCCGGACCCGGCTCCCTCGGTACCCCCGAAGTGCGCGAACTCGGCGAACTTGCCCGGCTCGCGGACGAGCACGACGACGAACGGCAGCACCAGACCGGCGATCCACAACGGCTGCGTCCAGGTCTGCATCTTCGCGACCGCGCCCATGCCGTAGAGCGCGAAGGGCAGCACGATCAGCGTCGCCAGCAAGTAGCCGACCGGGAGCGGGATGCCGAGGGCCAGCTCGAACGCCTGGCCCATGATCGAGCCTTCGAGCGAGAAGAAGATGACGGTGAAGCTCGCGTACACGAGCGACGTCAGCGTCGACCCGAAGTAGCCGAAGCCGGCTCCGCGGGTCAGCAGGTCCATGTCCACTCCGGACTTCGCGCAGGCGGCCGCGATGGGCACGCCCGTGGTGAAGATGACGACGCCCGCGGCGAGGATCGCGAGGATCCCGGACGTGAAGCCGTAGGAGAGGACGATGCTGGCCCCGATCGCGAAGTCGGCGAGGTAGGCGATGCCGCCCAGCGCCGTCGTCGCGACCACGAACGGTGACCATTTCCGGAACGAATGGGCGGCGAAGCGCAGTGAGTAGTCCTCGCGGTTTTCGTTCGCCGCGAGCGGGGCGTACCGGCGTTTCGGCGGAGCGCTTTCTTCGGCGTTCGACAGGGTCTCGGTCATGCCTGCCTCCGGGGGTGGTGGGGAACGGCCCGAAGGTAGGGCGGTGCTGTATCGATCCTGGTCCGGCGGGTAACGCACGGGTTACGGCTTGTTGTCCTGCGGTTACGCCGCGGGGTGTCGGGTGTCACCGTTCAGTGGGTTCCGCCGCAGCTCGGAAGGCCCTAACGTGCCTAGGGCCGAAGTCGACTGATGCCCCGACCGGGCGTGGAGGTTTGGCGATGACGCCGGAGATCGAGGACCAGGTGGAAAACGCCGTAGTTCGCCTGCCGGGAATGCGGGTGGCGTACGACGGCGCCGCGTTCGACGAATCCGCGCTGGCGGCCACCTGGACCGATCAGCTGCAGGGCTGGCTGAACCAGGCCGTCGGCGCCGGGATCGCCGAACCGAACGCGATGGTGCTGGCGACGGCGGACGCCGAAGGCCGGCCGTCCTCCCGCACCGTGCTGTGCAAGGGCCTCGACGACCGGGGTGTGGTGTTCTACACGAACTACACGTCGGAGAAGAGCCACGACCTGACCGCGACGCGCTACGCGTCGGTGACGTTCCCCTGGTACGCGCTGCACCGCCAGGTCCACGTGCGCGGTGAGGTCGAGAAGGTCGGCGTCAAGGAGACGGCGGAGTACTGGGCCCAGCGCCCCCGCGGTTCGCAGCTGGGGGCGTGGGCGTCCCCGCAGTCCCGGGTGGTCGACGGGCGGCGTGCTTTGGACAACGCGTTGAGCGGGATCGAGCGCCGGTTCGCCGACGTCGAGCAGATCCCGGCTCCGCCGCACTGGGGCGGGTGGCGGATCCGGCCCGACCTGGTCGAGTTCTGGCAGGGGCGCGAGGACCGCATGCACGACCGGCTGCGGTACGTCCGCAACGACGACGGGTGGAACATCGAGCGCGTCGCGCCGTAACCGCTTTCCGGACGTGGGCCCCCCTGCGGCGGGGGGCCCCTCCGGGGGGGGGGGCCCCACGTCCGTGGTTTCCGGCTTGGGCTGCCGCCGAGATGTCGTGAATGACTCATTTACGTCGTGCGGGCTGCCGCCGGACGCCTGCCTGGACGTCATGAACGAGTCGTTCATGACGTCCGGTGACAGGGTCTCGGCGAAGTCGCGTTTGCTGGGCCCGGATGTCATGAAAGGGTCGTTCATGACGCTGGACGTCATGAACGAGTCGTTCATGACGTCGCCAACCCCAGCCGAACGTCGCGAATGAACGGGTCGTTCACCGCGCCGGGCCGGCCGCGCAGCCCCGACATCGCCGGCGCCCTGAGCTTCCTGTTTTGTGCACAGCCCGGCCGTGATGTGGACAACCACGTCACGGCCGCGGTTTTTCCGGCTTGTCGTCGGTGGGGGCCGATAGACTGGAGCGGGGACGCCCCCCAGGGACGGGTGGGGGCTGCTCTGCCGGGTGGGAGCCGCTCTGCCGGGTGGGGCGTTCTGCCGGGCGACGGAAATCACGCGACCCGAGATAGTTAGCCGAGCTAAACTCGTCGGTTGTGACCTCCGAGCCCGAGACCTTGCCGCCCCGTTCGGGGGGCGTTCGCAAGCTCCTCGGCCGGATCATCGTCGATACCCGGCCGCTGAAGATCCCCGCCTTCCGGCGGCTCTGGCTGTCCACTGTGGTCACCGCCGTCGGCACGCAGCTGACCGCCGTCGCCGTCCCCAAGCAGGTCTTCGACCTCACCGGCTCCTCCGCCTACGTCGGCCTCACCGGGCTCGTCGCGCTCGTCCCGCTGCTGATCTTCGGCCTCTGGGGCGGCGCCGTCGCCGATGCCGTCGACCGGCGGAAGCTGCTCGTCGTCACCAACGTCCTCGTCGCCATCACCTCCGCGCTGCTGTGGCTGCAAGCCTTCCTGAACTTCGGCTCGGTCTGGCTCGTCCTCGCCCTGCTGGCCGTCAACCAGGCCCTCTTCGCGATCAACATGCCCACGCGCGGCGCCGTCGTCGCGCGGCTCGTGCCCGATGAGCTGCTGCCGTCGGCCAACGCGCTGAGCTCGACGATGTCGACCTTCGGCGCCGTTTTCGGCCCGCTGCTCGCCGGTGCGCTCATCCCGGTCCTCGGCCTTTCGACGCTTTACCTGATCGACGTCGTCGCCCTCACGATCACGCTGCTCGCCGTCTGGCGGCTGCCCGCCCTCCCGCCGCTCAACGGCCCGTCGCGGCGCGCGGGCGTCAGCGACGTCATCGAAGGCTTCCGGTACCTCGCGACGAAGAAGGTGCTGCTCGCCTCGTTCGTCGCCGACATCATCGCGATGGTCTTCGGGATGCCACGGGCGTTGATCCCGGAAATGGCCGAACGAACGTTCGGCGATCCACCCGGCGGCGGCCCCGCGCTCGGCTGGCTCTACGCCGCCCTGCCCGCGGGCGCGATGCTGATCGGCCTGTTCTCCGGCTGGCTGACGCGCATCCACCGCCAGGGCGTCGCGGTCGTCGTGGCGATCTGCGCGTGGGGAGCGGCGGTGGCGGCCTTCGGGCTCGCGCATTCGCTCTGGCTCGCGGTCGTCTTCATGGCGGTGGCCGGCGCCGCGGACATGGTCAGCGCGGTTTACCGGATGGCGATCCTGCAGGTCGCGACCACCGACGAGATGCGCGGCCGGCTCCAGGGCGTGTTCACGGTGGTGGTCGCCGGCGGCCCGCGGGTCGCCGACCTGGTCCACGGCTGGGGCGCGGCGGCGTTCGGCACCGCGGCCGCGGCGAGCGTCGGCGGCCTGCTGGTGATCGTCACGGTCTGCGCGTCGATGTTCCTGCTCCCGGCGTTCTGGCGGTACCGGGCGCCCACGGCCTAGTTCTTCCGGACTAGGGTGCCGGATATGCGTACCTTTGCTGTCGTTTTGGTCGCTTTCGCCGCTTTGACCGCCTGCTCGTCGGCTGACGAGCCGCCGAAGGCGCCCTCCTCCTCGAAGCCCGCGGCGTCGAAGCCTAGCTCGAGCGGCGACCCCGCCGCGGCCGCGGCGCTGGACCCGTGCAAGCTGCTGCCCGCGGCCGCCGTGTCGAAGGCGCTGTTCCTGGACAACCTCCAGGCGGTGGCGGGCCCGGTCCAGGACAACGCGGCCAACGGCGGCAAGGCCCGCAGCTGCGAGTACCAGCTGAACGGCAAGGCCGCCGGCGCGCTCGCGGTGACCCGCTACGAAGGCCGCCAGGCGAAGCCGGCGGACATGGTGGCGTCGATCAAGAAGGCGAAGGCGGGCGCGCAGGACGTGGCCGGCTTCCCGGACGGCGCGGTGTTCTACGTGGACGAGCAGAAGACGGCCACGCTCGCGTCGGCCGAGCTCGTGTCGGGCACGCCGGTGCTGGTCAACTACACGGGCCCGGCGAAGATGACGGCCGAGCAGCTGGCGCCGCTGGTCAAGACGGCCCTCGACGCGAGCTGACCGCTCAGCGGCGCAGGGCGGCCAGCTCGACCGGGCTGTGCGCCGAGAACACCTTGACCTCGTCCTGGTGCTCGCGCGCCAGCTCGTGCAGCCGCTCCAGGTTCGCCAACCGGGCCCGGCGGTCCGTCTGGACGAGGTTCTGGAACGCCGTCATGCCCGGCGGGCAGTGCGGGGCGACCGGGTCCAGCTGGCCGTGGAAGAAGTACGCGTCGCCCGCGTGCAGGAGCCAGCCGTCGCCCGTGTCGACCGCGACGCCCGTGTGGCCGCGCGTGTGACCCGTCAGCGGGACCAGCAGGATCTCCGCCGGCAAGCCCTTCAACGACCGGACCGCCTCGAAGCCGAACCACGGCTCGCCCAGCTCGTCGTAGGTGCTCCACAGCGGGCGGTGGGCGAACTGCGCCGCGCGGTAGCGGTTCTTCTCGGCCGCGTTCGACGGCGACGTCGCGGCCCGGTGCTCCTCGGAACGGACGTGCACGACGGCGTTCGGGAAGTCGGCCAGCCCGCCCGCGTGGTCGACGTCGAGGTGCGTCGCGACGATGTGCCGGACGTCGGCCGGGTCGAGCTTCAGCGCCTTGATCTGCGCGACGGCCGTCTCGGCGGCTTCGAGCCGGGCGCCGACCATCGCCATGAACGGCCGGCCCAGCCACTCGCCGGGGCGGGCCACGGCCTGGCTGCCGAACCCGGTGTCGACCAGCACCAGGCTGTCGCCGGTCTCGATCAGCAGGCAGTGCGCGACCAGCTCCGCGCGCCGCAGCAGGCCGGGCTCGCCGTCGAGCAGCTTGCCGCCCGCCGGGCGCATCGATCCGCAGTTCAGGTGGTGCACCTTCATACCCTGCTCCTGCTCGTTTTTCGGGGGTCCGGGTGGCGAAGCCCCCGGCCCGGGGCGAAGCCCCGGTTGTCACTGGAGCTCAGCCGGCGGAACTCGGTCTCGTCGTGCGCGGCGAAGACGGTCACCTCGTCGCCGTGCTCCTGAACAAGCTGGCGCAGGCGGCGATGATTGTCCAGCCGGGCGCCCTTCACCGTCTCCATGTGGCCTTCGAACCACTTCAGGCCGGGCGGGCAGCGCGGGGTCGGGTCGACCTGCCCGTGGAAGAAGTACGAATCGCCGGCGTTGAGCAGCCATCCTTCACCGGTGTCGACGGCGACCCCGGCGTGGCCGCGCGTGTGCCCGGAGAGCGGGACCAGCAGGATCTCGGGCGGCAGGCCGTCGAGCTGCCGGACGGCGTCGAAACCGAACCACGGCTCGCCGGTGTCCGCATAGGACGTCCACTGTGGACCATGAGCGAACTGGATCGTGCGGTAGCGGCCGCGCTCGGCGGCGTCGCGCGGCTCCTGGAACGCCCGCAGCTCTTCGGCGTAGACGTGCACGCGGGCCCACGGGAAGTCGATGAGCCCGCCGGCGTGGTCGAGGTCGAGGTGGGTCAGCACGATGTCGCGGACGTCCGCCGGGTCGAAGCCGAGCGCCCGGATCTGGGCGATCGCGGTCTGCGCGGGATCTTCCACGGGGTTGGACTGGCGGACGAAACCCGCGCCCAGCCAGGCTTTCCGGTCCACGGCGGCCGGCGTGCCCATCCCGGTCTCGACGAGCACCAGGCCCGTGCCGGTCTCGAGCAGCAGGCAGTGGCAGACCATGGTGGCACGCCGGAACAGCCCCGGCCGGCCGTCGACCAGCCCGCCGCCGAGCGGGCGCATGGTGCCGCAGTTGAGGTGGTGGACGCGCATCAGGAGAACTCCCGGTCGAGGGTGGTGTGCAGGTGGGTGGCGACGGCGCGCAGCGGCGCGAGGTCGCGGCGGGTACGGGCCAGCAGCAGCCCGCCCTCGATCGCGGCGAGCACGACTGTGGCCAGCTCGTCGGCCCGCTCGGCGGAAAGGTGTTGTCCCGCAAGGTAGTCGCGCAGGATTTCGTGCCACGACGAATAGCCGTCGGCGCACGCTTCCCGGATCGGCTCGCTCTCCGCGGCCGCGTCGAGCGCGACCGTCGCGAGTGGACACCCGCGCTGGAAGCCCGATTCGGTCAGGAAACCCGCGAGCGCGTCGACGGCGCGATCGATAGCGGTCACGGCGTCCGGCGCGTCACGCAGGATCGCTTCGAGGAGCGCGCCGGTGCGCTCGCTCGAAAGCCGGACGGCCTCGGCGGCGAGCTGCTCCTTGCCGCCGGGGAAGTGGAAGTAGAGCGACCCCTTCGGCGCTCCTCCCGCCGTGGTCAGCTGGGTGAGGCCGGTGGCGTGGTAGCCCTGCGAGTGGAACAGGCCGGCGGCGGTGTCGAGCATCCGCTGCCGCGTGTCGGTGCGACGGACCATGACGCGACTGTAGCTCAAACTATGACGACCGGTCTAGTGAGTTTGGTTCTCGGTAAGGTCATCCCATGGGCAACCCGACCGGTCAGCAGTTCGAGATCACCCGCGGCAACGCGCGCGCCGTCGTCACCGAAATCGGCGCGGGGCTGCGCGCGTTCGAGGTCGGCGGAGTGCCGTACGTCGAGGAGTTCCCCGAAGACGCGAAGCCGCCGAAGGGGGCGGGGCAGGTGCTGCTGCCTTGGCCGAACCGGACCAAGGGTGGCAAGTGGACGTTCCAGGGCGAGGAGCAGCAGCTCGAGGTCACCGAGGAGGCGCGCGGCAACGCCATCCACGGCCTGACCCGGCACCTGGAGTGGGAGCTGCTGGAGCACGCCGAGTCGTCGGTCACCCTGGCCGTCGACGTCGAGGTGCAGCCGGGCTGGCCGGTACCGCTGCGCGCGACCGTCACCTACGAACTCGCGCCGCGCGAACTGACGATCACGCACGAGATCCGCAACGAGGGCGAGCAGCCGATCGGCGTCGGCGTCGGGACGCACCCGTACTTCCGGATCGGCGACGTCCCCACCGACGAGCTGACCCTCACGCTGCCCGCGAGCCGTGTCCGGCCGTACCGGGGCGACGAGCAGCTGCCGTACGCGCCGGAGCAGGACGTCGAGGGCACGGAGTACGACTTCCGCGCCGGCCGGGTGCTGGCGGGCGTCGACCTGGACACGGCGTTCGGGTCCCTGGCGGCGGCCGACGACGGCACGCACCACTTCGTCCTGGGCCACGAAGACCAGCGGCTGGTGGTCTGGACCGGCCCGGACTTCCACTGGGCGCAGGTGTTCACCCCGGACGACCTGGTCGGCCGCGGCCGCGCGGTCGCGATCGAGCCGATGACCTGCCCGGCGGACGCGCTCAACACCGGGACGGACCTGATCGAGCTCGCGCCGGCGACGTCGTGGTCGGGCAGCTGGGGCATCCGGGTCTCGTGAAGCGGCTCGGCGTCGCCGACGCGGGCGAAGTGTTGACGCTGCAGCGCGCGGCGTACGTCACCGAAGCCCGCGCGCACGACGACTGGGACCTGCCGCCGCTGCTGGAGACCCTGGACGAGACCCGGGCGGCGCTTTCGTCGGGTTCGTCCTGGGGCATCCGGGAGAACAACCGGTTGGTCGCCTCGGTGCGCCTGACGGTGACGGGACACGTCGGGGTGATCGGCAGGCTGGTCGTGGCGCCCGACCGCCAGGGCGCGGGCCTCGGCGGCGGGTTGCTGCGGGCGGTGGAGTCGATGGCCCCGCCGGCGGTGACGCTGTTCCGGCTCTTCACCGGCTCGAAAAGCGTGGGGCCACTGCACCTGTACGCGAAGCACGGCTACCGCGAGACGCACCGGACGCCGGAGAACAACCACGAGCTGGTGCACTTGGAGAAGGCCCGCGTGCGGCCGCCCGAGTGAGTTCGTTAGCGTGGCGAACTATGGCGAAGGCAATTGTCGGGGGCCACGTCGTCCCCATCGACGGTGATCCGATCGAAGGCGGCACGGTCCTGATCGACGACGGCAAGATCGTCGCGGTCGGCACCGAGATGGACGTCGACATCCCGGAGGACGCCGAGCTGGTCGACGCGGCCGGCACCTGGGTGCTGCCCGGCTTCTTCGACGCCCACGCCCATCTCGGCGTGCACGAGGACGGCGAGGGCTGGGCCGGCAACGACACCAACGAGATGACCGACCCGAACGGCGCCCGCTTCCGCGCCGTCGACGGCATCGACCCGTACGAGCCCGGCTTCGACGACGCGCTGGCCGGCGGCGTCACGAGCGTCGTCATCAAGCCCGGGTCGGGCAACCCGATCGGCGGGCAGACGATCGGCGTCAAGACCTGGGGCCGGAGCATCCTCGACATGACGTTCGCGGAGCACGTCAGCGTGAAGAGCGCGCTCGGCGAGAACCCGAAGCGCGTGTACGGCGAGAAGAAGCAGACGCCGTCGACACGGCTGGGGGTCGCCGCGATCCTGCGCGAAGCGTTCACCAAGGCCCGCAACTACCAGGCCAAGCGCGCGCACGCGGAGTCCGAGGGCAAGCCGCACGAGGTCGACCTGACGCTCGAGACGCTGTCGAAGGTCCTCGACGGCGAGCTGTACTGGGACCAGCACGTCCACCGCGCGGACGACATCGTGACGGCGATCCGGCTCGCCGACGAGTTCGGCTACAAGCTGGTGATCAACCACGGCACCGAGGGGCACCTCATCGCGGACCTGCTCGCCGAGCGGGACCTGCCGGTGATCCTGGGGCCGCTGTTCACGACGAAGTCCAAGGTCGAGGTGCGCAACCGCACGCTGCGGTCGGCGGGGATCCTCGCCCGCGCGGGCGTGAAGATCGCGATCACCACGGACCACCCGGTCGTCCCGATCAACTTCCTGGTCTACCAGGCCGCCTTGGCGGTCAAGGACGGCCTCGACCCGGCGACGGCGCTGCGTTCGCTGACGATCAACCCGGCGTCGATGCTGGGCCTCGACGGTCAGATCGGCTCGCTGAAGCCCGGCCTGGACGCGGACGTGGTGCTGTGGTCCGGCGATCCACTCGATGTGATGAATCGGGCGCTGCGCGTGTTCGTTCGTGGCGACGAGGTGTACCACTTCGACGAGACCCTGGGCGAGGGCGTGTCGAAGGACCGCCGCTACCGCGAGGTCCGCTGAGTTTCGGACGGCACGCCGGTTACCGGGCGGTTCCGGCGTGCCGTCCGATCAGTCTCCGCCGAGGAGCGCGTCCAGGTCGATCTCGACCGGGAACGGGACGTCGGTGGTGAAGGTGCCGGTGACCGCCGGCGCGTCGCGGTAGCCGGCCGCACCCGCCCGGCACGCGACCAAGGAGACCGGCCCGGTGAGGTCCACGATCCAGTAGTGCGGGATCCCCGCGTCGGCGTATTCGGCGTGCTTGACCCGGTAGTCGGTGCGCTTCGAGCCCGGCGACACGATCTCGGCCACGACGAGCACCTCGTCGGCGCGCAGCAGGCCGGTCTTGGCGAGCGCGGCCCGGCCGAAGACCAGTAGATCCGGCCGGCGGGAGAACCCGGGTCCGCCCGTGGGAACCAGGCACAGGTCGAGATCGGTGGCCACGGCGAACGCCAGCCCGGGCGGCAGCTGCCGTTCGAGCTGCCCGGCCAGCAGGCACGCCGCCATGTCGTGCGCCCGGCCGGAACCGGGGCAGGTCACGACGCGGCCCTCGGTCAGCTCGGTGAAGCCGAAGCCGGTTTCCCCGAGCGCCGCGTACTCCTCGATGGTCAGCAGATGGCCGGGCATCGCCCCACCGTATCCGTCGCAACCGGGTGACAGTCCCCGCTCGATCGGGCTACGCCTTCTTCAGCTCCCGCGCGATCACCAGCCGCTGGATCTGGTTCGTGCCCTCGAAGATCTGCGGCACCTTCGCCTCGCGCAGGTACCGCTCCACCGGGAAGTCCCGCGTGTACCCGGCCCCGCCGAGGACCTGCACCGCGTCCGTCGTCACCTTCATCGCGCCGTCCGTCGCCACCAGCTTCGCGATCGATGCCTGCCGCTGGAACGGCAACCCGCGGTCGCGTCGCCGAGCCGCCTCCAGGTAGCACGCCCGCGACGACTCCACGATCGCCGCCATGTCGGCCAGGAGGAACTCGATCCCCTGGAAGTCGATGATCGCCCGCCCGAACTGCGATCGGCCCTTCGCGTACGCCACCGCCTCGTCCAGCGCCGCCTGCGCGAGGCCCACCGCGCACGCCGCGATGCCGAGCCGGCCCGAACTCAACGACGACAGCGCGATCCGCATCCCCGCTCCCGGCTCGCCCAGCCGCCGCGAAGCGGGCACCCGCGCGCCGTCGAAGATCAGCTGGGCCGTCGGGGAGCCGGTGAGGCCCATCTTGCGTTCGCGCGGTGCCGCCGAGAGTCCTGCGGTCGCCCCGGGAACCAGCAGGCAGGAGATCTCCGCATCGCCGGTGCGCACCATCGTCGTGTAGAAGTCCGCCACGCCCGCGTGCGTGATCCACGCCTTGGTGCCGTTCACGACGTAGTCGGAGCCGTCGAGCCGCGCGCGTGTCGACAAAGCGGCCGCGTCCGAGCCCGCCTGCGTCTCCGACAGCGCGTAGGCGCCCAAGAGCGAGCCTTCGAGCATGTCCGGGAACCACTCGTCGCGCTGCTCGTCCGTGCCGTACTCCGCCAGCGCGTAGCAGGACATCGTGTGCACCGACAGCCCGACGCCGACCGTCATCCACGCGGTCGCGATCTCCTCCAGGGCCTGCAGGTACACCTCGTACCGCACGTCGCCGCCGCCCCAGCGCTCCGGGTACGGCAGCCCCAGCAGACCGGACTTGCCCAGCAGGTGGAACTGCTCGCGCGGGAACTGCTCGGCTTCCTCGGCGGCCGCCGCGCGGGGCGCCAGCTCGTCGCGGGCGATCTCCCGGGCCAATGCCACCAGGCTCTCGGCGTCGGAATCCGGCAACAAGCGTTCGGCGGGCATCGGTGTCCTCCAAAGCGGTACTGAAAACAGTACTGTGGGCCCGCTTAGAGTACAGTAAGACGAGCCTGGGGTGGCCGGAAGACGTAGGAGATAGTGAGCCATGCCCCCGGAACCCCGCCGCCGGCCGACCGCGCGTCAGCGGGCCCTGCTCGGCGACCTCGAGGCGCTCTTCCTCACGGAGGGCTTCGCCGACTTCACGCTGGACGACCTCGCGGGCCGCCTCCGCTGCTCGAAGTCGACGCTCTACGCGCTCGCGCCGAGCAAGGAGCAGCTCGCCGTCAAGGTCGTCACCCACTTCTTCCGCGGCGCCGGCGAGCGGATCGAGGAGCGGATCGCCGGGATCGACGACGCCCGCAAGCTCATCGGGGAGTACCTCGCCGGGGTTGCCGAACACCTGAACCGGGCGTCGCCGTCGTTCATGCGCGACCTCGCCGAGTTCGGTCCGGCCCGCGAGGCCTACCAGGTCAACAGCCGGTTCGCCGCCCAGCGGCTGCGCCAGTTCATCGACCAGGGCGTCGCCGACGGCGTCTTCCGCGACGTCCACGCCCGGCTCGTGGCCGAGATGACCGGGCTGATCGTCGAAGGCATCCAGACGGGGGTGCTCGGCCAGCGGATCGACGTGTCCGACGCCGAAGCGTTCACCGCCCTGGGTGAACTGCTGCTCGGCGGCCTGAACAAATAGCGGACAGGAATTGTCAGCCGGAACTCCATTAAACTCCCCGCGTGATCGTCGTAGGCGGAGAAGCTCTGGTCGACCTGGTTCCCGGCGACCCCCTGGATTCCACTGTGGACGATGGGCTGCGCGCGCTGCTGCCGCGGCTCGGCGGCGGTCCCTACAACGTCGCGCTGGCGGCCGGGCGCCTCGGCGTGCCGACGGCGTTCCTCTCGCGCGTGTCCACCGACCGCTTCGGCGAAGCGATGGTCGAACGGCTGCACGCCTCCGCCGTCGACACGTCGCTGCTGCAGCGCGGTGACGAACCGACGACGCTCGCCGTCGTCGCCCTCGACGCGAAGGGCGCCGCGCGCTACACGTTCTACGTCGAGGGCACCGCGGACCGGCTCGTCGCGGACCCGGGACCGCTCCCGGACACCGTGACCGCGCTCTCACTGGGCACCCTCGGGATGGTCCTCGAGCCCGGCGCGTCGGCGTACGAGGCGATGCTGCGGCGCGAGGCCGCCCGCGGCGTGCTGACCGTCCTCGACCCCAACATCCGCGAAGCGCTCATCACCGACCCGGCGGCCTACCGGGCCCGGTTCGCGTCCTGGCTGCCGGACGTCCGGCTGCTGAAGATCTCCGACGACGACGCCGCGTGGCTCACCGAAGGCGCCGACCCGGTCGCCGCCGCGAAGACGTGGATCGAGTCCGGAGTGGACGCCGTGGTGCTCACCCGGGGCGCCGACGGCGTCGCGGTGATCACCGCCGCAGGTGAGCTGGCCCACGTGCCGTCGCGGAAGGTGACGGTGGTCGACACCATCGGCGCCGGCGACACCGTCCAGGGCGCGCTGCTGGCCTGGCTGCACACCCGCGAGGTCGCCGACCTGGCCTCTCTCGACGCGGGAGCCTGGCGCGAGGCGCTGGAATTCGCGGCGAAAGCGGCGTCCATCACCGTTTCGCGGAGCGGGGCCGAGCCGCCGACGTCCGCCGATATGGCGGCCGGCGTGTGAACCTGGTCCCAAAGGGGGCCCCATGGGCAACGCCACCGCTGCGCGAACACCCGTTTCTCGACTAGCGTGGTGGGGCATTCTTCATACCCCAGCGGGGCGGTGTGCAGCGAGGCGCCAGTGTTTCCTCGCGTTGAACACGTGGCTACCTGTGGAACCCGCAGGCGCCGCCGACCCGTGCCGAACGTGAGAGGGACTTGCATGTCCGACGCGACGACTGCGGGGCAGTCCGGCGAAACCGCGAAGCTGACCCTGCCGAGTGGCGAGCACGAGTTCAAGATCGTCCACCCGGTCGAGGGCGCGCCCGGGATCGAACTGGGGAAGCTGCTGGCGCAGACGGGGTACATCACCTACGACCCCGGGTTCGTCAACACCGGCGCCGCGTCGTCCGCCATCGCCTACATCGACGGTGACGCCGGGATCCTCCGCTACCGCGGGTACCCGATCGAGCAGCTGGCCGAGAAGTCGACCTTCGTCGAGGTCTCCTACCTCCTGATCTACGGCGAGCTGCCGACCGAGGCCCAGCTGGCCGACTTCACCGAGAAGATCCAGCGCCACACGCTGCTGCACGAAGACCTGAAGGCGTTCTTCAGCGGCTTCCCGCGCGACGCGCACCCGATGCCGGTGCTGTCCAGCGCGGTGTCGGCGCTGTCGACCTTCTACCAGGACTCGCTCGACCCGTTCGACGAGCCGAACGTGGAGCTGTCCACCATCCGGCTGCTCGCCAAGGTCCCGACCCTGGCCGCGTACGCGTACAAGAAGTCCGTCGGCCAGCCGCTGCTGTACCCGGACAACTCGCTCGGCCTGGTCGAGAACTTCCTGCGCATGACGTTCGGCTTCCCGGCCGAGCCGTACGAGGTCGACCCGGACGTCGCGAAGGCGCTCGACCTGCTGTTCATCCTGCACGCCGACCACGAGCAGAACTGCTCGACCTCGACCGTGCGCCTGGTCGGCTCGTCCGAGGCGAACCTGTTCGCGTCGATTTCGGCCGGGATCAACGCGCTGTTCGGCCCGCTGCACGGCGGTGCGAACGCCGCGGTGCTCGACATGCTCGAGGGCATCAAGAACGACGGCGGCGACGTCGCCAAGTTCGTGGAGCGGGTGAAGAACAAGGAAAAGGGCGTGAAGCTGATGGGCTTCGGGCACCGGGTCTACAAGAACTACGACCCGCGCGCGAAGATCATCAAGAACACCGCCGACGAGATCCTCGGCAAGCTGAAGGGCGGCGACCAGCTGCTCGACATCGCCAAGAAGCTCGAAGAGACGGCGCTTTCGGACGACTACTTCGTTTCTCGCAAGCTGTACCCGAACGTGGACTTCTACACCGGCCTGATCTACCGGGCGCTGGGCTTCCCGACGAAGTTCTTCACGGTGCTGTTCGCGCTGGGCCGGCTCCCGGGCTGGATCGCGCACTGGCGCGAGATGATCAACGACCCGGCCACCAAGATCGGCCGCCCGCGGCAGATCTACACCGGCCACGCTTCGCGGGACTACACCCCGATGTCGGAGCGCTGACCCTCATAGCGTGAAGTAAGCGCCCCGTCGTGCACTGGCACGGCGGGGCGCTTATCGTTGCCCGTCGTGACCAAAGAAGCACCCGTCGTCCTGTGGTTCCGCCGCGACCTGCGGCTGGGCGACCACGCCGCGCTGCTCGAAGCCTCGAAGCACAGCAAGCACGTCCTCGCCCTCTACGTCCTCGACGAGGCGCTGCTGAAGCCGGGCGGCGCGCCGCGCGAGGCGTTCCTCTACGGGTGTCTGGAGAAGCTGAACGAGCAGCTCGGCGGACGGCTCATGCTGGTGCGCGGCGAGCCGGCCACCGAGGTCGTGAAGGCCGCGAAGCAGATCGGCGCCGCGGCCGTGCACGTCAGTGCCGACACCGGGCCCTACGGTCGGCGCCGGGACGCTTCCGTGGCGAAAGCGTTGGCGGACAACAACATCGAGTGGGTCGAGACGGGCTCGTCGTACGCCGTCACGCCGGGCCGCGTCACCAAGCCGGACGGCGAACCGTACCGCGTCTTCACGCCGTTCTACCGGGCCTGGACCGCGCACGGCCGGCACTCGCCCGCCGACACCGGACCGTCCCTTGTGGACTGGGTCGAACCGCCGAATTCGCTCGAGATCCCCAAGCCGCCCAAGGTTTCCGCGACGCTGCCCGAGCCGGGTGAGCAGGCCGCGCTGGACACCTGGCACGCGTTCCTCGACGACGGCATCGAAACCTACGACGTCGATCGTAATCGTCCGGACCGCGAAGGCACGACGCGGCTTTCGCC
The DNA here is from genome assembly GCA_049998055.1 of Amycolatopsis sp. cmx-4-37. Taxonomy (GTDB): domain Bacteria; phylum Actinomycetota; class Actinomycetes; order Mycobacteriales; family Pseudonocardiaceae; genus Amycolatopsis. The sequence continues at coordinate 454,344 of JAEBEK010000004.1, forward strand.
GTACCTGCGCTGGGGCTGCGTCCACCCGCGGACGCTGCTGGCCGACCTCGAGGGCGACGACCGCGTCGGCGCGAAGTCGTTGCGCAGCGAGTTCTGCTGGCGCGAGTTCCACGCGGACGTCCTGTGGCACCGCCCGGAAACCGCGCGCAAGAACTACGACAAGCGGTTCGACGCGATGCCGCACGACGACGACCGCGACGCCTTCGAGCGGTGGTGCGCGGGCAAGACCGGCTACCCGATCGTCGACGCCGGGATGCGGCAGCTGCTGGCCGAGGGCTGGATCCACAACCGGGTGCGGATGGTCGTCGCGAGCTTCCTGGTGAAGGACCTGCACCTGCCGTGGTGGCTCGGGGCGCGGCACTTCATGAAGCACCTCGTGGACGGCGACCTCGCTTCGAACCAGCTGAACTGGCAGTGGGTCGCCGGCTCCGGCACCGATGCGGCACCGTACTTCCGGGTCTTCAACCCGACGACGCAGGGGGAGAAGTTCGACCCGAACGGCGACTACGTCCGCAAGTACGTGCCGGAGCTGCGAACGGTCGCGGGAAAGGCCGTCCACCAGCTGAAGGACCGCCCCGGGGACTACCCGGAGCCCATGGTCGACCACGCCCACGAGCGCCAGGTGTCCTTGGAGCGGTACGGAAAGATCACTTCATAGCGTCGAGCACCAGCTTCGCGGCGACGTCCGCACCGTCGGTCCGGATCGTGGCGGCGACGGCGCTCGCTCGTGCCCCGGCGGCCAGGGCGGTCTCGAGCGCGGCGGACAAGGACTCGGCGGTCGGGACCGGGCCATCGTGCGCCGCGCCGATGCCGAGCGCGGCGATCCGGCCGGCCCAGTACGGCTGGTCCGCGCCCTGCGGGACGATCACCTGGGGAGTGCCCGAACGGGTGGCGGTCGTCGTGGTGCCCGCGCCGCCGTGGTGGACGACGGCCGCGCACCGGCGGAACAGGGCCTGGTGGTTGACCTCGCCGACGACGAAGCAGTCGTCGCGGTCGTCGGACCGGTCCAAGTCGGCCCAGCCTTGGGCGAGGACCGCGCGACGGCCCTGCGCGCGGATCGCCTCGACGGCCACCTGCGAACCGCGCAGCGTCGTGCTGCCGAAGCCCGCGTACACCGGCGGTTCGCCGGCGTTCAGGAAGGCTTCCAGGTCGGCGGGCAGCGGGCGGTCGTCCGGCACGATCCACGCGCCGGTCTGCACGACGTCGAGGTCGGCCGTCTCCTGCCACGGGTCGAGGACCGGGTCGGTGGCCAGCAGCGGCCGGTCGCCGAGGACGTAGTCGAGGACGCGGCCCACCGGCGGCAGGCCGTGCGCCGCCCGCTGGGAGTCGAGCGACGACTTGAACAGCCCGTCGATGTTCTCGGCCTCCAGGTCCCACCGCGCCCGGTTGTCCGTCTCCGGCGGGAGTGACCGGCCCGCGTGCGTCAGCCGCGGCGGGTGGTGCGGCGTCGGCAGGGTGAGCTGCTGGAACGTCGCGTAGAGGTACGGGATGCCGCGCAGTTCGGCCACCGACCGCGCCGCGGCCACCGCGGGTACCAGGCCGGTCGCCACCACCGCGTCGCACGCCTCGGCGCCCGCGGCGAACTGCGCGGCGATCAGCTCGGCCGCGCGCTCGGGAATGCCCTTCGGCGTGGGCGGCTTCGCCCCGGTGACCAGCGGGCGCACGGCCTGGCCGATCGGCACCATCTCCACGCCGGCCCCGGCCAGGCGGCGCGCGAACTCGTCGTCCGGCGGGGCGCCCACCCGCACGTCGACGCCGTGCTCCCGCAGCTTCATCGCGAGCGCCACCAGCGGCTCGACGCCGCCACGCGAGTCGTACCCGGACAACAGAACACGCATGCGGTACTCCCCAGTTCAGCCCCGCAGGGCCTCCGACAGCTTGATGCGGCTGCCGATGCGCAGCACGCTGTTGCCGTAGATCTTGCCGCCGAGCCAGGTCAGCAGCGCCACCAGTGCCACGGTGAGGCCCAGCGAGAGCGCGATCTCCCAGCCCGCCGCCGCGCCGGTCGAGATCCGGGCCGGCATGAGGATCGGCGAGAGCAGCGGGATCAGCGAAAGCACCTTCACCCCCGTGCCCGACGGGTCCTGCAGCAGCAGGTTGATCCCGGAGATGAACCCGACGATCAGGATGATGTTGAGCGGCGTGACCACCGACTGCGTGTCTTCCTGGCGCGACACCAGCGATCCCAGCGCGCCGTAGATCGTCGCGTACAGCAGGAAGCCGAGCAGGTACCAGAGCAGGCCCCACAGCAACGTGCCGGTCGCGAAGCCGGACAGCGTGAACACGCCGGTCACCGACGCCGCCACGAGCCCGGCCGTGGCCAGGATCACCAGCTGCGTCAGCCCGACCAGGCCGAGCCCGATCACCTTGCCCAGCAACAGCTGCCACGGCCGCACGCTGGCGAGCAGGATCTCCACCACCCGGCTCGACTTCTCCTCGACGACGCCCTGGGCGACCATCATCCCGTAGGTGATGATGCTGATGTAGAGCAGGAACGCGACGATCAAGCCGATGATCAGGCGTTGCGTGTGGTCCGCGGGCTCGGGCGAGATCGGGTCGTCCTGCACGTGCGTGCCGTCGACCTGCGCCATCACGTCGGCCGGTTCGAGCTGCGCGGACGACAGCACGCCGTCGAGCACCTGCTGCTGGGCCACCTGGTCGAGCACCTTGCGCAGCTGGTCGTCCAAAGAGGATTGGTAGGTGGCGGTCAGCTTCGCCGCGCTGCCCGAGACGAGCGCGTCGAGGTCGCCGTCCTCGACCTTCTTCCGGCCCTCGGCCGGGTCGGTGACGGTGACCGTCGAGATCTGCCGGCCGGACTGCGCGGCTTCGACCTGCAGCTGCCGCGCGATCCCGGTGGCCTGGCCGGTGAGCCCGACGGTGTTCTCGTCCGCCGCGCCCGCCAGCGACGTCTGGAAGCCGACGTACCCCAGCAGCAGCACCAGCATCACGACCGTGCCGATGACGAACGACCGCGTGCGCAGCCGCGTGTTCAGCTCGCGCTTCATGACGAGCCAGACGGCGCGCCGGCCACTCAGCTTCCTCATCGCGGGACCCCCTCTTCTGAGACCGCGTCGCGGAACAGTTCGGTCAGCGACCGGCGACGGCGGCTGAACTCGGTGACCGGCCCGGTGGCCAGTGCCGCGGCGAGCACGGCCTGGTCGTCGGCGCCCGGGTCGAGGTCGAGCACGGTGGTGGTGCCGTGGTTTTCCAGGACGCGGACGCCGGGCAGGCTCGCGGCCCAGCCTTCGGGCGCGGCCGGCGCGGTGACGACGAGCTTGCTGCTCGCGCCGGCGGTCAGCTCGCCGACGGCGCCGACGGCGACCATCCGGCCGTCGCGGATGATCCCGACCCGGTCGCACAGCCGCTCGACGAGGTCGAGCTGGTGGCTCGAGAAGACGACCGGCACGCCGGCCGCGGCCTTCTCGCGCAGCACGCCGCTCATGACGTCGACGGCCAGCGGGTCGAGGCCGGAGAACGGCTCGTCGAGCACCAGCACGGCCGGGTCGTGCACGAGCGCGGCGGCCAGCTGGACGCGCTGCTGGTTGCCGAGGCTCAGCTTCTGCACCTCGTCCTTGCGGCGCTCGGCCAAGCCGAGCCGGGTGATCCAGGTTTCGGCGTTGCGGTGGGCCTCGTTCGCGGTCAGGCCGTGCAGCTCGGCGAGGTAGACCAGCTGCTCGAGGACCTTCATCTTCGGGTAGAGCCCGCGTTCCTCGGGCATGTAGCCGATGTGGGTGCGGGCTTCGTGGGTGATCTTTTCGTTCTTGAAGCGCACCTCACCGCTGTCGGCGGCGAGCACCCCCAGCGCGATGCGCATGGTCGTGGTCTTGCCGGCGCCGTTGCTGCCGACGAAGCCGAACAGTTCGCCGGCGCGGACGTCGAACGTGACGCCGTCCAGCGCGACCTTGGCCCCGTAGCGCTTGGAGATCCCGTCGATCTCCAGTGTCCCCTCAGGCATTCCCCATCCCCTCTTCGAAATCTTCGGGGTCGTCGTCCGGCAGCGACCAGCCGAGCACGATGGTCGGGATGGTCGTGCCGGTGACCAGGAGCGCGGACGTCATCATGACGCCGCGGAAGCCACCGTCCTGGGTGTCGGCGACCACCAGGCCGTAGATCATCGCGACGATCATCAGACAGGTGAGAATCTGGAACCCGGCGTAGGTGACGCGGTGGCGCCACTCGCGCTCGCGTTCGTCCAGTAGCCGCGAGAAGCCGCCGCTCATCCGGCCGGTGAGGATCCGGAGCAGCACGAACACGCCGCCGCCGAGCAGAACGCTGCTGATCCAGAAGCTGCCGAAGAGCCAGTCGCTCCCCGTGGCGAAGAGCGATGCGCCGACGATCAGTCCTAGGTCGGCGAGCGCCAGCACGGCGGTGAGGGCCCGGCGGCGCCGGCGGGTGCGCCAGCCCGGCAGCCGCCGGGAGTGCCGCAGTTCGCGCTCGTCCATCTCGTCCAGCCGGCGTTCCCAGTAGGCCGCGAGCCGGCCCGGTCGTGCGGTCATGCTCCCCCCTCGCGGTAGACCTGAGTGGACAGTGGCGTGAACGGCGCGCGGCTGAACACCGCCTCGACCGGCAGGTCGAACACCGCGCAGATCCGGAAGGCCAGGTCCAGGCTCGGATAGTGATCCCCCCGCTCGAGAGCGCCGATGGTTTGCGGATTGACCTCGACGGCGTTCGCGAGCGCGGCCCTGCTCAGCCCGCGCTCGGCTCGGAGCACGGGGAGCCGGTTGTAGATCGGCAGCTCTTTGCCGCGTCTGACCGGGCTCATGGGAGTTACTGTTGCAAAAACCCAACGGGTCGTCAAGTTAAGTGGACATCAAGTCTGGTTGTGCACAGGGGTGGCGTGATGTGGACAGGTCTGGTCTCCGGCGGCGGGAACGAGGTTGTCGTCGGTGGGCGGCGATAGACTGGACGTGGGCACGCCCCCCAGGGAAGGGCGGGGGCTGTGTCGGGCGGGGGCTGTGTCGGGCGGGGGCTGTGTCGGGCGGGGGCTGGCGGCGGTCCTGACGACATGAACGACTCGTTCACCTCGCCTGGCGTCATGAACGACTCGTTCATGACGTCGGGCGCCAGGGCCCCGGCAAAGTCACGGCCGCGCGCGGAGTCGGACGTTCGGCAAGGGTTGGCGACGTCATGAACGACTCTTTCATGACGTCCAGCGTCATGAACGACCCTTTCATGACATCCCGCCCAGCAAACGCGACTTTGCCGAGGCCCCGGCGCCCGACGTCATGAACGACTCGTTCATGACCTCCGGGGCCGCCGAACCGCGAGAGCCGGTTCCTGTGGCTCGCGCCGGCCCCTGCCGAGGGGAGCCGGTCAGGCGAGGCCGGCGAGCGACTTGTCGACCAGCTCCGCGACCCGCGCCGTAGCAGCCTCCGCGTCCGCCGGGATCAGTGCCAACCGAGTCCGGCGCTCCAGCACGTCCGCCACGTCCAACGCCCCTTCGTTGCGGACCGCCCACACCACCTCGGCCGCCGTCACGGCCGAGCCCGGGGCCACCGGGGCCGCGAACTCCGCGTCCAGCTCGCCCAAAGCCGCAACGCGCGGGGCCTCCGTGCCATAGCGAGCCACCAGCCGGGGCGCAGCGTCCACAAGGGACAGGTGTGGCCGCGAAGCCGCGCCCAGCAACGGCAACCGGCCGGTTCGGCAAGGCGAAGCGCTGAGACCGGCCAGACGGACCGCCGCGTCGACCGCGTCCTCCGCCATCCGGCGGTACGTGGTCAGCTTGCCGCCGACCACCGTCAGCAGTCCGTCCGAGCCCACCAGGACCGCGTGCTTGCGGGACAGGTCCGCCGATCGGCCGCCCGTCCCCTCGATCAGCGGCCGCAAGCCGGCGAACGAACCGGCCACGTCGGCCCGGGTCAGCGGGCGGGCCAGTACCGAAGAGGCCAACGTCAGCAGGAAGTCCACATCGGACTCGGGCACCACCGGCACATCGGGGATCGAACCCGAAACCGGCTCGTCCGTCAGTCCCAAGTAGACGCGGCCGTCCGGTTGGGGGAGCAGGAACACGAACCGGTTGGTCTCGCCCGGGACTCCGATGTTCACCGACGTCGTGCCCATCGGCACCGTCCCCGGCGCGAGCACCAGGTGTGAACCCAGCGACGGCCGCAACCGCACCGCGCCGGTCAGCGTTCCCGCCCACACGCCCGTCGCGTTGATCACCTGGCGCGCGTGGATCTCCAGCGTGTCGCCCGAAACGCCGTCGACCGCCGTCACCCGGTCCGCGGAAACCGACGAAGCCGAAAGCCGTGTCAAGATCCGGGCGCCGAACGACGCCGCCGTCCGCGCCAGGGAAACCACCAGACGCGCGTCGTCGACCAACGCGCCGTCGTAAGCCAGCAAGGCGCCGCGCAGGCCCACCGGGGAAAGTCCGGGAACCAGCGCCAAGGCTTCCGCGAAAGGGATCGACCGCGGCCGCGGCAGCACCGACGACGGCGTCCGCGCCGCCCGGCGGAGGCCGTCGCCGGCCCGCAAGCCGGCCGCCACCATGGCCTGCTGCGCGCGGGATGTCCTGGGGTACAACGGGAACAGCTGCGGCATCGCCCGCGTCAAGTGCGGGGCCGTGCGCGTCATCAGGATGCCGCGCTCGACCGCGCTCTCGTGCGCCAGGCCGAACTCGCCGCGCGCCAGGTACCGCAGGCCGCCGTGCACGAGCTTCGACGACCAGCGGGACGTCCCGAACGCCAGGTCGTGCGCCTCGACGAGCGCCACCGACAACCCGCGCGAAGCCGCGTCCAGGGCGATGCCCGTGCCGGTGACGCCGCCGCCGACCACGACGACGTCGACGCGCTCGCCCGCCGCCAGTTCCGCGAGCTCGCGTTCGCGGCGCCGCGCGTTGAGCGAGCCGGACGTCACGGCTTCAGCGCCGCGTCGAGCACGTGGGTGAACTCCGCCAGCAGCGCCGCCTCGCCGACGTCCGCCGTGGCCGGCCGCAGCGAGAACGCGAAGGACTGGACCACCAGCAGCACCGACCGGGACTGCGCCGCGACCGGCGCCCGCCGGATCGACCCGTCCTGGTGGCCGGCTTCCAGCAGCTGGTGCATCGCCGCCTCGGCGAACTTCTGCGTCGCGCCCAGCCGCTCCACGATGTACGGGAGGACCAGTTCGGGGTCGACGTCGAGCAGCGTGCGGAACAGCGGGTCGGCCGACAGCGCGCGGACGCCGGCCGAGGCGATGAGCACGAGCCGCTCGCGGCTGTTCGCGGCCTCGGCGCCGCGTTCGCTCGCCGTGCGCAGCAACCCGCTGAACTCGCGGGTCATCAACGCCGCGAGCACGCTGCGGACGTCGGGGAAGCGGCGGTACACCGTCATCCGGCTGACGCGCGCGGTGCGGGCGATTTCGGCGAGTGTGGTGCGGCGCACACCGACGGCCAGCACGCACGAGCGCGCGGCGTCGAGCAGCACGTCATCGGCCACGCGGGTGGCCGTCTGGCGGTTGCGGGTGTCCGCGAGCGCCGACGATCCCGCGGTCTCCATAGTGTGACGTTTCACGTCCATATGTCACACTGTATCGGTGAACGCGCTCATTGACCACCGCCTTCGACGGTCCTGGACCTCGGAAGCCGCCGATGCCGCCCGGCTGCCCGCGCGGGCGGCCAAGTGGCTTGAACAGCGTATAGGCCAGACGGCTCCCGGTGCTGCCCCGGCGGCCGATTTGCCGGTGGAAATACCGTCACCGAAACTGGACGAATCTGCTGTCGCCGCGTTGTCCGAAGTGGTCGGCGCGGAGAACGTGCTGGTAGACGACGCGGCACGGCTGGCGCGCGCGACCGGGCTGTCCTACCTCGACTTGCTGCGCCGGCGTTCGCCCATCGTGGACTTCCCGGTGCCCGACGCGGTCGTGCTGCCCGCCGGCCCGGACGAAGTCCAAGCGGTACTCGACGCCTGCGTCCGGCACGACGTCGGAGTGGTGCCCTTCGGTGGCGGCACCTCGGTCGTCGGCGGGGTCGCCGCGCTCCGCGGTGACAAGGCGTCGGTGATCGCGCTCGACCTCGTCCGGCTCGACGCGCTGGTGTCGGTCGACGCCGAGTCGCGCCTCGCCGTTCTGCAGGCCGGCGTCCGCGGTCCCGAGGCCGAGCGCCTCCTCGGCGAGCACGGCCTGACCCTCGGGCACATCCCGCAGTCGTTCGAGCGGGCCACGATCGGCGGCTTCGCGGCGACGCGCTCGGCCGGGCAGGCGTCGTCGGGCTACGGGCGCTTCGAAGACATGGTCAAAGGTGTGCGGCTGGCCACCCCGCGCGGCGAGTGGAAGCTCGGGGTCGCGCCGGCGTCGGCCGCCGGGCCGGACCTGCGTCAGCTCGCGGTCGGCAGCGAGGGGACGCTCGGCGTGATCACCGAGGTGTCGCTGCGGGTGCGCCCGGCGCCGCCGGTCAAGCGGTACGAGGGCTACGCGCTGCCGAGCTGGGAGGCGGGCCGGGAGGCCGTCCGCGATCTCGCGCAGAACCACGCGCTCGCGGACATCACCCGGCTGTCCGACGGGGACGAAACCGAAGTCTCCCTGTCGCTCAACGCCGGTCTCAAGACGACGGCGCTGCGCAAGTACCTCGCCGCACGCGGGGTGGCGCGGCCGTGCTTCCTCATCGTCGGCTGGGAAGGCACCGCGCACGACGTGGCGCTGCGTCGCCGCGAAACAGCGCGCCGGCTGAAGGCGTCGGGTGCGGTGCGCGTCGGGAAGGCGCTCGGCGAGTCCTGGCGGCACGGCCGGTTCGCCGGCCCCCGGCAGCGCGATGCCTTGCTGGATCAGGGAATCTGCGTCGAGACGCTGGAGACCGCGGCTTATTGGTCCACTGTGGACGAACTGCGCGACGACGTCCGGGCGGCCCTCACGGCGTCACTGGGCCGGGCGATCGTGATGTGCCACATTTCGCACGCCTACGAGACGGGCGCGTCGCTGTACTTCACGGTCCTGACGGCTCGCGACGAGGCCGACCCGGTCGGTCAATGGCAGCGCGCGAAAGCGGCGGCGTGCGAGGCGATCGCCGGGCTGGGCACGATTTCGCACCACCACGCCGTCGGCGTCGACCACGCGCCGTACCTGAAGGCGGAGATCGGTGCGCTGGGCGTCGAGGTGCTGCGCGCGGCGAAGTCGGCGGTCGACCCGACCGGGATCCTCAACCCGGGGAAGCTGGTGTGAGCACTTCGCAGGGGACGCCGTGGCCGTCCGCGGCGACGCCGTCGAGCTTCGCCGCGTCGGCCTGCGGGACGTCGGTGGTGCGCACGGGCTTGCCGTCCACCAGTAGCGGGTAGCGGATCGGCGCGGCGCCGACGTACGTGTGGACCTCGGTCAGGCGGGTGCCGTCTTCGAGCGTGATGTCGGGTTCGGTCAGCCGGGCCAGGTGGTAGCGCGTGCCGCGGCCCTCGCAGCGGTCGAGAACCGCCAGCTGGTCCGGTGTCACGAACCAGATGGCGTGCTCCTCGACGCCGTCGAGCGCGGTGAGGGTGGCCGGGCGCTGGTCGTCGACCACGCGGAACCCGGCCGCCCACACCGCGGCGAGCCCGCCGCAGCGCGCGTGCGCGACGACGACCGGACCTGCCAGCCCGAGCCGCCCGCGCAGCCAGGTGATCTTCGACGGGTTCGCGTTCGAGCCGTAGGCCAGTACGGCCATCCGGTCGCGCCAGCCGCCGGGCGCGGTGTCGAGCGGGTGCCCGACGCCGTCGACGTGCACGAACGAATGACCCGGCCGGGTGCCCGGGTAGGGCTCGGCCGGGTATTCGTCGTCGGTGAAGAGGGTCAGAAGGTCACCACGCTGCGCAGCACGTCACCGTGGTGCATGCGCTCGAAGGCCTGCTCGACGCCGTCGACGCCGATGCGCTCGGTGACGAACTTGTCGAGCGGCAGCCGGCCCTGCAGGTAGAGATCGACGAGCATCGGGAAGTCGCGGCTCGGCAGGCAGTCGCCGTACCACGACGATTTGAGCGAGCCGCCGCGCGAGAAGAAGTCGATCAGCGGCAGGTCGTTCAGGCGCATCTCCGGCGTCGGGACGCCGACGAGCACGACCGTGCCGGCCAGGTCGCGCCCGTAGAAGGCTTGGCGCCAGGTCTCCGGGCGGCCGACGGCGTCGATCACGACGTCGGGTCCGAAGGAGTTGGTCGCGTCCTGCATGGCCTCGACGACGGCTTCTTCGGAGAGGCCCTTGCTGTTGAGGGTGTGCGTGGCGCCGAAGTCCTTCGTCCACGCCAGCTTCCGGTCGTCCGTGTCGATCGCGACGATCGTGGTGGCACCGGCCAGCTTCGCGCCCGCGATGGCCGCGTCGCCGACGCCACCGCAGCCGATGACCGCGACCGAGTCGCCGCGGGTGACGGCGCCGGTGTTGATGGCCGCGCCGAGCCCGGCCATCACGCCGCAGCCGAGCAGCCCGGCGACCGCGGGCTCGGCCTCGCGGTTCACCTTCGTGCACTGTCCGCTGTGGACGAGCGTCTTCTCGAGGAACGCGCCGACGCCGAGCGCGGGCGACAGCTTGGTGCCGTCCTGGAGCGTCATCGGCTGGGTGGCGTTGAAGGTCGAGAAGCAGTACCAGGGCTTGCCGCGCCGGCAGGCGCGGCAGGTGCCGCAGACGGCACGCCAGTTGAGGATGACGTAGTCACCGGGTTCGAGGTCGGTGACGCCCTCACCGACCGCTTCGACGACACCGGCGGCCTCGTGGCCGAGCAGGAACGGGAAGTCGTCGTTGATCCCGCCCTCGCGGTAGTGCAGGTCGGTGTGGCAGACCCCGCAGGCCTGCACGTTCACGACGGCCTCGCCCGGCCCGGGATCGGGCACGAGCACGGTCTCCAGCGAGACGGGCTCGCCCTTCGCCCGCGAAACGACCCCCTGGACCTCGTACGGCATGCGAATCCACCTTCCGGCTCTGCTGGTTCTGTCCGCAGCTAATCACGGATCCCGCGGAGATGGCGACATCCGCATGAGTGAGGCTAGGTTCTGGGCATGGCGTTTGTGATCGGGCTTCCCTGCGTGGACGTCAAGGACCGCGCGTGCGTGGACGAATGTCCGACGGACTGCATCTACGAGGGCGCCCGCAGCCTCTACATCCATCCGGACGAGTGCTTCGAGTGCGGCGCCTGTGAAGCGGTCTGCCCGGTGGGGGCGGTCTCCTACGTGGAAGACCTCTCGTCCGCCCCGGACAACGGCCGGTTCTTCACCGAGATCCTCCCCGGGCGCGACGCACCACTGGGTTCTCCGAACGGTGCGGCGGCGGTCGGCGCGCTGAACGCGGACACGATGCTGGTCGCGGCGCTGCCGCCGCAAAGCCCGCCCGAGCGGCGGCCACCGCGCGAGAAGCCCCGGGACGGCGGCGGCTGCGGCTGCGATTCCCGGGACACCGCCGGCGGTCAGCGCGACCCGGGCTGAAGCGGGCGCGTGCCTCCGGCCCCCGGGTTCCACGCTACCCGGCGGTACCGACAGTTCCGGGCGGCTCGGGCAGGTCCATCGACGCCAGCCGGGCCGGGTCGGCCACCGCCGCGATCCCCGAGATGAGCCCGTCCGTCACCGTGAACGCCACCACCGACAGCGGTGATCCGCCCGGGCGCCACGCCACCACTCCCGGCAACCCGCCGACCAGCACCGCGCGTCCGCCGCCGGCCGCGCCGAAGCGGGCGCCCGCCGCCACGTTCGTCGCTCCCAGGACCACCACCACGCCGTCCGGGGTGTCGACCGTCAGCCGGACGTCCGGGTCCAGCACGCGCAGCAATCCCTCGAAGTCGCCGTCGCGGGCGGCCATCAGGAACGCGTCCACCACTTCGCGCTGCTCCCGGCCCGGGGAAGGTGCCTGCGCAGGCGTCCGCACCTTCCGGCGGGCGCGGCTCGCGAGCATCTTCGTCGCGCCCGGCGTCTTGCCCAGGATCCGGCCGATCTCCTCGAAGGGCACCGCGAACAGGTCGTGCAGCACGAACGCCAGCCGCTCACCCGGGCCGAGCGACTCGAGGACGACCAGCAGCGCGAGCCCGACCGAGTCCGCGAGCGCGACGTCGGCCTCGGGGCCCTCGTCCACCGCCACCACGATCTCGTCGTAGGGCGCCTCGGGACGCGACCGGCGTGAACGCAGGACGTCGAGGCTGATCCGGCCGACCACCGTCGTCAGCCAGCCGGCGAGGTTGTCGATGGTCGCCGCGTCCTGGCGCGACAGCCGCAACCAGGCCTCCTGGACCACGTCCTCGGCGTCGGCGTGCGACCCGAGCACCCGGTGGGCCACCGCGCACAGCCGGTCGCGCTGTTCTTCGAAGGCCTCGGTCAGCGTGTCGGGCATGGCGTTACCTTCCTCCGTTCCGCTCCGTCGTGGGGATGACGGGCCCGGAGGGGCACAGGTAACAGACGGAGGACCGATGGAAGCGCGGTTGAAGGACTCGGGGAACCCCGAGGTGTTCGGAGCGATCCAGCAGATCGTCAAGGCGGTGCGCGCCGGGGGCGTCGACCCGCTGGTGCTGGAGCTGGTCCACCTGCGGGCCAGCCAGATCAACGGCTGCAGCCCTTGCGTCTTCGGCGGCGTCCAGTCGGCGAAGAGGCACGGCGAGACCGAAGAGCGGCTGCACAACGTCGTCGCGTGGCGGGAGACGCCGTTCTACACCGAGCCGGAGCGGGCGGCGCTCGCGCTGACCGAAGCCGCGACCCGCCTCCAAGACGGCGAGCCCGGCGTCACCGACGAGATCTGGGACGCGGCGGCGAAGCACTTCGACGAGCAGCAGCTGTCGGCGATCACCCTGAACATCGCCCTGACCAACTTCTTCAACCGGATCAACCGCACCACGCGGCAGCAGGCCGGCGCGACCTGGTGAACAGCCGTGAATGTCGCATCGAGGGACTCGGAGTCCCTCAATGCGACATTCACGGCCCTCAAGCCGGGGTGATGATGTACGCGATGCCGCCGGGGCCGCTCGCGACGGTCCCGTCGGCGCGGTACCGCTGGGTCCGCTGCCAGATCTTCTCGAACTGGTCGCGCTGGTACACGTTGCGCACGCGGTCGTTGCTGCTGGACGCCGGGTCGTTCGCGATCACGTCGCCGTCCTTCGTGAAGCCGACCACCACCATGATGTGCCCGGACGTCCCGTACCCCGCGCCATCCAGCTCCGAAGCCAGGAACGACTGCGACGTGATCACCGGGATGCCGCGGGCGATGTAGGTCTCCAGCTCGTTCAGCGAGTGCAGCCGCGTGATGTGCCCGCGCAGCCCGCGCGACGCCGCGTACGCCGTGTTGAACGGCCAGTTGCCGGTGCCGTCGTAGGCGTGGTCGTAGGTGTAGCGCGCCGCGAACGCCACCGACGGGTCGACGTAGTCCGCCGGGATCCACGACATCTCCGCCGCCGACGGCTTCTTGCTCCAGTACTCGGCCACCATCTCGGTCGACGTCGGGCTGCACCAGGCTTCGCCGCCTCCGCCGTACTGCGGAAACTGTCCCTTGTGGAGGTTCTGCGCGTACGCCGGCACCTTCAGCTCGATCCCGGCGGCGCGGCCCGGCTTCGTCGTCTGCACGTCGAAGCGGTCCGGCACGGCCGACGTCATCGCGCCCAGCGACGTCACCGACGGCGTCGCGCGGGACCCGGCTTCCCGGTAGAGGCTGATCCGCAGCTTGTACGACTTCAGCGTCACGCCGGTCTTCATCACCAGCGTGTCGACGTCCACCGCGGCGTTCGCGTCGTCCTGGCCGTCGACGCTGGTGCGGAGGATGTCGGCGTCGCCGCTGGCCCAGCGGCCCATCACGTACCACGCGGTTTCGACGCCCGCCGACGTCCGGCCGCGCGCCTCGACCTGCAGCCACGTCTTCGCCGGCGTCAGCGCGTTCCAGGACGCGACCAGCTGCGTCGCGCCGAAGCCCTGGCGGTACGACGGCGACGTCCACTGGCCGTACTCGTACGTCTTCGTCGTGCCGAGCTCCGGCTCGGTGTGCTCGACCGTGCCGGCCGGACGCGTGATGCGCAGGCCGTCACGGGTCAGCGCGAGGCCGCTGAAGTCGCCGTCGTGGAAGCGGCCGCCGTTCCACTCGTGGTAGTCGATCGCTTCGTCTTCGCCGGGTCTGGCGGGCGTGGCCTCGGCGACTTGCGCGGTTACGGCAGTCAACACGATCACTGACAATAAGGTGAACAACTTGCGTACGCGCATCCCGGCTCCCTGATAGACCCACCCAGTAGCCAGGGATTTTCGCCGCTCGAGCCGGGTATGTAAACAGGTACCTAGAGGACGGCCTGCGTCTGTGTCACTTTCGCGACCAACTTGCCGCCGTCGTCGTGGATCTCGGTCTCCACCACGACGAACTTGCGGCCGGCGTGCAGTGGTCTGGACGACGCAACGGCGTAGCCCGAACGCACGCCGCGCAGGAAGTTCGTCTTGGATTCGACGGTCGTCGTGCCCTGCGCGCCCTCGGGCAAGTTGAGGAACGCGCACACGGCGCCGGTCGAGTCGGCCAGCGCCATGAGCGCGCCCCCGTGCAGCGCGCCGCCGAGCGTGCAGAGGCTCTCGTCCCACTTCAGCCGGCTGCGGACGAGCGCCGGGCCGTGCTCCAGCACCTCGACGCCGAGGCGTTCGGAGAACGGCATGGTCTGGTGGAAGAGCCGGGTGCCCTCGGGATCGGTCATGCCCCGCAGCCTGCCCGAAGACCGGCCGCGGGGCGATTACCTCCCGGGTAGTCGTGAGTGAGAAACAGGGTTAGAACCCTGTTTCTCACTCACGACCCTCAGGACAGCGGGTTGACGAGCAGCAGTTCGGTGTTGTGGTCGGTGGCGGCCCCGACGCGGCCGAGGTCGACGTGGATGTCGTTGTAGGACAGCTCGCGGTACAGCGACGCAAGCGCTTGCGGTGTCCGGGCGTCGTAGTCCACGGCGTACGGCGCTTCCGCCTCGATCAGCGTCGTGAACAGCGACAACGTGCCGTCCGCGTTGTCCGCGACCTCGACGATCCGGGCCTGCTGCGGGAAGTCGACGTGCGACGCCGTGTTGATCTCCCAGAAGCCCTGCCGCGGCGTGTTCCCGGCGTGCGGGGTGATCTTGTTGAGGTGCGTGTGGCCGTTGACCCACGCCAGCACGTTCGGGAACCGCTTGAGCAGCGCGACGAACGCGTTGCCGTCCAGGCGCGGGTCGAGCAGGTGCCGCGAGTCCGGCAGCACGTTGCCCATCGAGCCGCTCGTGTGGTGGCTGAACAGGAGGAACAGCTCGTCGGTGACGCTGTGGGTGACCTTGCGGCCGAAGAAGTCGTAGTACGTCGAGCTGTTGCGCTTCAGCGTCGCTTCGACCCAGTTGAACTGCGCGAGGCCGATCGAGCCGTCGGCGAACCCCGCGTCGGTCGTCGTGTCGAGGCTGATCCCGGTGATGCCCGGCGCGATCCGGAACGTGTAGTAGACGTTCTTGCCGTCGGCGTTGTCGCCGGTGAAGCCGTGCCCCACGGGACCGGGCCCGGTGTTGGCCGAGTCGAGGTGCGCGCGGACGAACTCGCCCGTGTCGAACGGACGGCGCCGCGCGTCCGGCGTGACTTCGCGGATGGTGCCCGAGCCGCCGAACAGCTCGGCGATCGGCACGCTCGAGCCGGGCTTCTTGATGGCGTCGGCGAGCTTCTTCGCGGTGCTCTCGTCCTTGCCGATGACCTTGTACTTCCCGGTGTACCAGGCGTCGATACCGGGGATCCGCGCCGGCAGCGAGCCGACGATGCTGTCGTCGTGGTTGCCGAAGGTGCAGAACCACGGGACGTCGAGGCCGGGCGCGGTGAACGGCTTGATGCCCGCTTCGAGCAGGCCGGGCAGCTGCGGGAAGCCCTTGGCGGAGTAGTCGTCCCCGACGCCCGCGATGGACGGGTTCCAGAACTCCTTGTTGCCGGAGCTCTGGACGCCTTCGTACACGCTCGTGGCGCCGGAGTTCGGTGTGACGCTGCCGCCGTTGAGGACCTTGAGGAACCAGTCGAGCTCGATCAGCTCGTGGTTGTCGGTGTTGTCGCCGGTGGTGACCATCAGGTCGAACGGCCGCCCGGTGAACGGGCCCTGGCGCACGCTGTTGACGCGCTCGACGAGCGCGGAGGTGGCGACGGTCCCGAGCGCTTCCTGCGGCCGGTGCGCGGAGCCGATGTAGGGGTGCAGGTACTCGAAGCGCGCGGGGCTCTCGGTGTCGGTGATGTGCAGGTCGGTGAACTGCACGAACGCGCTGAGGGCGCGGCGCCGGTCGTCGCGGCCGGTCTGCGGGGTGGCCAGGTCGCCGCGGACGACCAGCGGCCAGCCGGGGCCCGCGGACAGGCGGCTGTAGCTCGCGGTGCTTCCGCCGGTGGCGACCTGCTCGAGGGTCGTCCCGGCGGTGCTGACCGAGCGGGTGCTCGTGAGCCGCAGCGCGCGGTCGAGGGCGTTCGCGGTGGGCGTGCACAGCAGGAGCCCGAGACCGGCGGCGCCCGCGGTGGCGAAGGTGCGCCGGGTGAGTTCGGCCATGGTTGTTCGCTCCCCAGTTTATCGGTTGCCCAGCACCGTGCCGGACGCCGATGTCCGGGCGGTGAACGTGACGTTTCGAGCCACCTTGTCACAGGTGTCAGGGTGGGGTGTACCGCCGAAGGTCGTGGTCAATTCCGCCGGAGAGCAGTGCTCAGCAGGCGTAGGTGCACGCCGCCGTGCCGGCCGCCGCGAACAGGCCGAAGAAGAACAGCATCACGATCAGCGCCGGGATCACCGCGATGATGCCGCACACCAGGCCCGCGATGCCCATGCCCTTGCCCGTGTAGCCCGGCCGGTCGGCCTGGACCATGCCGCCCCACGAGAGGCCGATCGCCAGGAAGCCGAGCAGCACGTCGAGGAACGGGACCCAGAACAGGACCAGGGCGACGATGCCGACGACCATGCCCGCCACCGCCATCCCGCTGGTGACCAGCGGCTGGTACCCCGGGTAGGGCTGGGCGCCGTAGCCCGGCTGGGGAGCGTACGCCGGGTACGGCTGCGACGCGTACGGCTGCTGCACCGGGTACTGCGGCCCCGAAGGCGGGTACGCCGGGTGGGCCGGCTGCTGATCCGGCTGGTAAGGGTCGTAACTGGTCACACCGCACCCACTTCTGTCCGTCCACAGCGGAAGTCGCCAGGGCGGCCTCGCACGTTACCGATCCGGCCTAAAGCAGGCCGACCCCCCCCGAGCGGTACGCAACCGTTCCCCGCCAGCTGATTCGGCCGTGACTGTGGTCGGATCGGTAACCAACGGCACAGTACTCAGCCCGTCAGGCCCGACTCCGTCACCCCGCGCACCAGGTACCGCTGCAGGAACGCGAACAGCAGCACGATCGGCAGGATCGACACCGCTGCCGCGAGGAACAGCAGGTCGAGCTGGGGGTTCTGCGCCGTCAGCAACCCCGACAACGCCACCTGGACGGTCCACGAACCGGGGGACTGGGCGATGATCAACGGCCACAGGAACGCGTTCCAGCTGCCGATCACCGTGATCACGGCGATCGCCGCGAAGAAGCCCTTCGAGTTCGGCACCACGATCCGCCAGAACACGCCCCAGCGGGACAGCCCGTCCACTCGCCCGGCCTCCTCCAGCTCGCGTGGGAAGTCGAGGAAGTACTGCCGGAAGAGGAACACGCTGAACGCGCTGAACAGCCCGGGGACCACCAGCCCGCGGAAGTCCGACAGCCAGCCGAGCGTCGAGACCACCACGAAACTCGGCACGAACGTCACCGACGTCGGGATCATCAGCGTCGCCAGCACCGCGTAGAAGACCGCGCGGGAGTGCCGGTACGGGATCCGCGCCAGGCCGTAGCCCGCCAGCGAGCAGAGCACCAGCAGGCCGGTCGTCTGGAGCACCGCCACGATCGCCGAATTCAGCAGGCTGCGCGCGAAGGGGACGTCCTCCAGCGAGAACAGCCGCGAGAAGTTCTCCCAGTGCACAGTGGCCGGGAAGAACGTCCACTGTGGAGCAGTGAGCTCGGCTCGCGACGCCAGCCCGTTGCGCACCAGCAGGTAGAACGGCAGCAGGAACAGCACCGCCGCGACGATCAACGCCGTCCACCGGAAGAACGCCCTCATGACACCCGTCCGAAGCGGAAGACCCGGCCCTGCAGCAGTGTCACCAGGGCGATGATCAGCGCCAGGATCACCGCGCCCGCGCTGCCGCGGCCGAGGTCCTGGCCACCCGAGCCCAGCGACGTGTAGTACAGGTACACCAGCGGCGGCCGGGCGAACGGCGGGTAGCCGCGGGCGTCGCCCATGATGTTGTAGAACTCGTCGAACGCCTGGTAGGCGTTGATCAGGTTCAGCAGGAGCACCGCCACCGCCGTCGCGCGCAGCTGCGGCAGCGTGATGTGGCGGAACACCTGCCAGCCGGGTTTCGCGCCGTCGAGCCACGCCGCCTCGTACAGCTGACCCGGGATCCGCTGCAGCGCCGCGATGAACAGGATCATGTAGAACCCGAGCTGCAGCCACAGCCGCGCCGTCACCAGGACGATCCAGTACAGCGGCGGGTCGACCGTCCCGGTCCAGGCCACCGGATCGGCACCGAACAGCGAAAGCACCGAGTTCGCCAGTCCGTACCGAACACCGGAGAACAGCGACGTCTTCCAGATCAGCGACGCCACGACGTACGAGCACGCGAACGGCAGGAAGAACACCGACCGGAAGAACGCCCGCGCGAACCGCAGCCGGTTGACGCCGAGCGCGAGCGCCAGCGACAGGACGAACGTCAGCGGCACGATGAACACCGCGAACACGCTGAACGTCCCCAGGCTCGACAGGAACGGCTCGTCGGTGAGCATGTGCCCGTAGTTGGCCAGCCCGACGAACTCCGTCGGCGTCACCGTGTTGCGTGCGTCGAAGAAGGACAGGTACGCGCTCCAGCCGATCGGCAGGTACGCGAAGACCGCGAGCCCCAGCAGGAACGGTCCGACGAACAGCCAGAACGCGCGCGCGTCGCGCCCCCTCATCCGAACAGGCGCTTCAGCTCGGCCTTCGCCACCTCGACCGCCGTCTTCACCTGCGCGACCGGGTCCGCCCCCTCCTTCGCGATCTTCGCGACCGCGTCGGACAACGCCGTGTTCGCCTGCTGCGTCCACACCGGACCGCCGACCAGGTGGCTGTTCTCCTTGACGAACTTCGCCGCGTCGGCGGCCGGGCCCGACTTGAGGCTGTCCGCGCGGTCGGCGAGGCTCTGGCGGGCCGGGACGTGGAAGCCGAACTTCGTGGCGAACTCCAGCTGGTCGTCGGTCTTGTCGATCCACAGCCACTTCACGAACGCCTTGGCCTCGGCGACGTGCGCGCTCTTGGCGTTGACCATCGCGCCGTACGCGCCGACCGGCACCGACGGCGCGCCGGTACCGTCCAGCCGCGGGAAGGGCAGCACGCCGAAGTCGTCGTCGAACGCCTGGCGGATCTTCGGCACGTTCCACAGCCCGGTCCACTGCATCGCCGCGAGCCCGTCGATGAACGCGCCCGGGTCCGACCAGTCGGCGGGCGCGCCGAGCAGCAGGGAACCGTTGGTGTTGAGCGTGTGCAGCTTGGCCAGCGCGGTCGCCGCGCGCGGGTCGTCGAAGCCGACCTCGCGGTTGCCGTTCTTCAGGTAGTCGAGGCCGGCCGACCACAGCAGCGGCCCGGTGAGCACGCCGACACCGCCGTCGTTACCCGCGAAGAAGCCCTTGACGCCGTCTTTCGAGAGCTTGGCGGCCGCGTCGACCAGCTCGTCGACGGTCTGCGGCGGCTGCACGCCGGCGGCCTGCAGCAGGCTCTTGCGGTAGAAGAGCACCTGCGTGTCGGTGGCCTGCGGGATGCCGTAGACCTTGCCCTCGACGGTCTGCGCGGCGAGTACGGCCGGGCTGAAGTCACCCTTGACCGGCGCGATGACGTCGTCGAGCGAGACCACCTGGTTCTGGCGGACCCAGTCGATCTTGACCTGCGCCTCGAAGACGTCCGGCACCTTGCTGTTCTGCAGCGCGGTGACGATCTTCGAGTCGTAGTCGCCCGGGTTCCACTGGACCTCGACGGTCGCGCCCGGGTAGGTCGCGGCGTACCGCTTGACCGCTTGCTGGACGCCGTCCTCGCCGTAGGCGTGGTACCACTGCTGGAGCGTGACCTTCGGCGCGTCCGACGGCGGCGGGCCCGCCGAGTACGCCGTCGACGGTGGTGCCGTGCCCTGCCGTCCGGTGTTCGACCCGCAGGCCGCGGTCAGCGCGCCGACGCCCGCGAGCGCGAGAAAACTCCGCCTGTTCCGCTGCATCCCCAGTACTCCTCCGTGTACGTCCGTGAATGTCGCATCGAGGGACTCAGAGTCCCTCAATGCGACATTCACGGACTTGAAGACTCGCCGGAGATTTACCCGTTAGAGCTGGGCGATGTCGAGCTTTCCCTCGGAGTAGGACGCGCGGATCCGCTTCTTGTCGAACTTGCCGACGCTCGTCTTGGGCACTTCGTCCACGAACGTCCAGTTCTCCGGCAGCTGCCACTTCGCGACCTTGTCGCTGAGGAACTCGCGCAGCTCCTCCGGCGTGGCCGTCTGGCCCTCCTTGAGCACGACGGCGACCAGCGGCCGCTCGTCCCACTTCTCGTCGGGGATGCCGACGACCGCGGCCTCCGCCACCGCCGGGTGGCCCATGACCTGGTTCTCCAGGTCGACCGAGGAGATCCACTCGCCGCCGGACTTGATGACGTCCTTGGCGCGGTCGGTCAGGGTGAGGTAGCCGTCCGCGCTGATCTTGCCGACGTCGCCGGTGCGCAGCCAGCCGTCGTGGAACTTGTCGGGGTCGACATCCGCACCGCCGACGTACTGCCCGGCGATCCACGGGCCCTGGACCTCGAGCTCGCCGACGGCCTCGTTGTCCCACGGCAGCTCTTCACCGGAGTCGCCGATCAGCCGGGCCCGCACGGACGCCGGGAAGCGGCCCTGCGTGTAGCGGTAGCGCCAGGCCTCGTCCCCGGTCGCGGACGCCGGCGGCCGCGCGACGCTGCCCAGCGGCGACGTCTCGGTCATGCCCCAGGCGTGCAGGATCCGGACGTGGTGGCGCTCCTCGAAGGCGTGCATCAGCGACGGCGGCACCGCCGACCCGCCGACGACGACCTCGCGCAGGTGGGAGATGTCCTGCGGGTTCGCTTCGAGGTGGGCGAGCAGGCCCTGCCAGACGGTCGGGACGGCGCCGGCGAACGTCGGCCGCTCGGCGGCCAGCATCGCCGCGATCGGCGCCGGCTGGAGGAACCGGTCCGGCATCAGCAGCGACGCGCCGACCATCAGCGACGCGTACGGCAGGCCCCACGCCATCGCGTGGAACATCGGCACGATGGACAGGGCCTTGTCGCTCTGCGCGAGGTTCATGCTGTCGCTCATGCAGACCTGCATCGAGTGCAGCCAGATCGACCGGTGCGAATAGGCGACGCCCTTGGGGTCACCCGTCGTGCCCGAGGTGTAACACATCGCGGCGGCGGAGCGTTCGTCGACGTCCGGCCAGTCGAAGGTGTCCGGCTGGGCGGCCAGCAGCGCGTCGTAGGCGTGCACTTCGACGCCGGCCGGCGCCTCCAGGGCCGCGGCGTCGCCGTTGGCCACGATGACGTGCCGGACCGTCTTGAACTCCGGTAGCTGCTTCGCCAGCAGCGGGACGAGCGTGCCGTCGACGATGACGACCTGGTCCTCGGCGTGGTTGGCGACGAACACGAGCTGCTCGGGGAACAGCCGGATGTTCAGGGTGTGCAGCACGGCGCCCATCGCCGGGACGGCCAGGTAGGCGGCCAGGTGCTCGGCGTTGTTCCACATGAACGTGCCGACGCGCTGGTCGCCCGTCACGCCGAGGCTCCGGAGCGCGTTCGCGAGGCGGGCGGCGTTGCGGCCGAGGTCGCCGTAGGTCTCGCGACGGGCTTCTGAACCGGTCCAGGTGATGACTTCGCTCGCCGAGTGCACCGACGTGCCGTGGCGGAGCAGGTTGGCCAGCGACAGCCCGCCGTCCTGCATGGTGCTCAACATGGTCGCTCCCGGGGGTCGTTCGCCGGTGAACTGGGGTTGCGCCGACTCTAGTGCGGATCGGGTGAAGCGGGCATGGTCAACAACGGCTCCGTTCGGTCACGGTCGTCGCCCGATCGCGCGACGACCGAACGATGATCATGATCGACAATTTCTGCGCTTTTCCTTGTGGGCAAGGAAATACGCAACGGAACCCGCCGTAGTGGAAGCTTCACTTCCGGGTGAGCAGGGCCACCCGAGACGCTTCTTGGGAGCGTTTCCGCAGGCCGGAGCGGGTTGCCCGGCATCACCTCCGAGGGTATTAAGTGCGTGTCGGTTGCACGGCGTTGAACCCGGTGGCGTTTACTGGGGCCGTGGTAAGGGACGGCTGAGCAGCGCTTGCAGCAGCAAGCACGCAAAAAGCCGTCGGCCGCGAAAGCGGAGACCTGAGAGGAAAGGACTACTACGTTGGCTCTGCCTACGTTGACTCCGGAGCAGCGCGCCGATGCACTCGCCAAGGCGGCCGAGGCTCGCAAGGCGCGTTCGGAGCTGCTCGCGTCGATCAAGTCCGGCAAGGAGAGCATCGAAAAGGTGCTCAAGCAGGCCAAGGAGAACAAGACGATCGGGAAGACGAAGGTCACCCAGCTGCTGAAGGCCGTCCCCGGCCTCGGCGCGGTGAAGGTCGCCGCCCTGCTCGAGCAGGCCGGCATCGACCCGGACCGGCGCGCCGCCGGCCTGGGCGAGCGCCAGCGCGAGGCGCTCATCGACGCGCTCAAGTAGCTCGTCACCTGGAGCTCCCGTGAGGGGAGTGTCGCTCGTGACACTCCCCTCGCGGATCTCCCGAAGCCTGGGACGCTGGAGTCTGTGAGTGACGCAGACCCGGTGACCCCGGCAAGAGACCTCGCCGCCCGCTACCAGCGAGGCGACTTCCTGTTCACGACGGCCTCGCGCGCGCTTCTCGCGCAGGGCACCATCCGGACCGTCACCGAGACGGACCCCCGGCGGCTCGCCTCGGCGATCCCCGGTGTCCTGGCCGAGACCGGCGCTCCGCTGGCCGTCGGTGTCCTCCCGTTCGACACCGGGCCCGACACGAAGGTGCCGGGCCACCTCGTCGTGCCCCGGACCGTCCACCGCTCCGAAGGTGCGCCTTCGCTGCCGCGCGAGGTCCTGCCGGCGCCCGTGCGGGTGCGTGCGGTCCCGTCGCCCGAGCAGCACATGACCAACGTCAAGTCGGCGGTTCAGACCCTGGCCGCGCGTGACCTGCGCAAAATCGTCTTGGCCCGGGCTCTCGACCTCGAGTTCGCCGCGCCCGTGTCGGCGGAGAGCGTCGTGCGCAACCTGGCGGTCGGGAACCCCCGGCACTTCACGTACGCGGCCGAGCTGCCGGGCGGGCGTTCGCTGGTCGGCGCCACGCCCGAGCTGCTGCTGCGCCGCACCGGCCGCACGGTCTTCTCGTCGCCGCACGCGGGCTCCATGCCGCGCTCGGCCGACCCCGCGACCGACCGCGCCAACGGCGAGACCCTGCGGACGTCGCGCAAGGACCAGCTGGAGCACGCGGTGGTGATCGACTACCTGGTCGAGGCGCTGCGGCCGTTCTGCCGGACCTTGGAGGTCCCGGCGGAGCCGGAGCTGGTCACGACACCGGCGATCTGGCACCTGCGCACCCCCATCACGGGCGAGCTGACCGACCCGGACGTGACGGCCCTCGACCTGGCGGCGGCGTTGCACCCGACCCCGGCGGTCTGCGGCACCCCGACCGAGGGCGCGCGCGAGCTGGTCCAGGAGCTGGAGCCGTTCGACCGCGACTACTACGCGGGAGCGGTCGGCTGGGTCGACGCGTCGGGCGACGGCGAGTGGGCGGTGGCGATCCGCTGCGCCGAGATCGCGTCGACGTCGATGCGGCTGTACGCGGGAGGCGGGATCGTCCCGGCGTCGGACCCGCAGGCGGAGCTGGACGAGACGACGGCGAAGTTCCGGACCCTGCTGAGCGCGATGGGCCTGGAGGACAGCGTCTAGGGGGTCCAGAGCTCCTCGGTCACCGACAGCTCGTCGGTGGTGAGCACCGCGATGGCCGCCCGGTAGCCGTCCGAGGCCTTCAGGTCCACCAGCCGCGTCGTCGCCGGGTCGAGAGCCGGGTCGCCCGACTCCAGGAGCCGGGCCGGTTCGTCGAAGCGGGAGAACGTGATGCTCTTCAGCGGGATGCGCAGGCCCTTGCCCGTGGCCTTCATCACGGCCTCCTTGCGCGTCCAGTAGACGAAGAACGCCGCCGCCTTCGCCTCCGGGTCCAGGCCGGTCAGGTGCGCCGTCTCGGCTGGGCTCAGGGCGTACTCGATCAGACCGTCGTCGGCTTTGCGGTCGGCCGTCTCGACGTCCAGACCCACCGGGACCGACGGGGTCGCCGCGACGCCGATCAGCTCGCCCGAGTGGGAGATGGACAGCGTCAGGTCCGCGCCCGGGATCCGCGGCCGCCCGTGCTGCTTTCCGCAGTCTTCGCAGGTCGCGTCGAACTTCACCGAGTCCAGCGGGACCTCGAGCCGCTCGGCCGCCACCGTCTTCGCCAGCACGCGGCCGGTGAGGAAGCGGCGCTTGTCCGCGTCCTGCCGGTACGCCTCGAAGCGGCCTTGCTCGACGTCGTCCAGCAGGCGCAGGAACCGGTCTTCGGCGGGCAGCGGGGACGACCAGCGGACCACGATCTCCATCACCCCTCCGATCCTTCCGGGCGCCGAAGCGGTTGTCACGAATTCGGGGTCAGGTCTGGGGTAATCCGGCTCATAAGAGGTACCCTCGTACTAAGCAAGCGCTTAGCCAGTGTCGGAGGAGCAGCTCGGATGGATTTCTCACTCAGCACCGAAGAACGTGAAGTGCGCGACTGGGTCCGCACGTTCGTCCAGCGGGAGCTGATCCCGCTCGAGCAGGAAGTCCTCCGGCGCGAGCGCGCCCACCAGCCGGGGCTGACCGGCGAGGAGCTGAAGGACCTCCAGCTGAAGGCCAAGGAGTCCGGCTTCTGGGGCGTCTTCACGCCGGAGGAGTACGGCGGCATGGGCCTGTCCGCCGTGATGGCCGCGCTGCTCGAGGCCGAGCTCGGCCGCACCTTCGTGCCGTTCCGCTTCGGCGGCGCCGCGGACAACATCCTGTTCCACGCCAACGAGGAGCAGAAGCAGACCTACCTGCTGCCGACCATCTCGGGCGAGCGCAAGTCGTGCTTCGCGATCACCGAGCCGGGCGCCGGGTCGGACGCGAAGGCCATCCGGACCACCGCCCGCAAGGATGGCACCGACTGGATCATCAACGGCGAGAAGACCTTCATCACCGGGGGCAACGAAGCCGACTTCACGATGGTCTTCGCGATCACCGACCCCGAGAAGGGCGCGAACGGCGGCGTCACGTGCTTCCTCGTCGACCGCGAGGCCGGCTGGAAGTCCGAGTACATCGACACCATGGGCGAGTGGGGTCCGGCTTCGCTGATCTTCCAGGACGTCCGCGTCCCCGAGACGCAGATCCTCGGCGAGGAAGGCCGCGGCTTCGAGCTCGCCATGCAGTGGATCGGCCAGGGCCGGTACCTGCTGCCGGCGCGCGCGATCGGTTCGTGCGAGCGGCTGATCTCGATGGCCATCGAACACGCCAACACCCGCGAGACGTTCGGGCAGAAGATCGCGGAACGCCAGGCCATCCAGTGGATGATCGCCGACTCCGGCGTCGAGCTCGAGGCGTTGCGCTGGCTGGTGCTCAACGCCGCCTGGCAGGTCGACCAGGGCGTCGACTCGCGGCACGCGCAGTCGATGGCGAAGCTGTACGGCGGCCAGAAGGCGAACGAAATCGTCGACCGCGTCCTGCAGATCCACGGCGGCATGGGTTACACGCGCGAGCTGCCGGTCGAGCGCTGGTACCGCGAACTGCGGCTGCTGCGCATCTACGAGGGCACCGACGAGATCCAGCGCCGCACCATCGCGCGCAACCTGCTCAAGGGGCACGTGAAGGTCGGCGGCGTGCTCGGCTGAGGCCCGCCCCGGAACGCGAACGAGGCCACCTCCCGGACATCCGGGAGGTGGCCTCGGCGTACTTCGGGGTTACTTGCTGTTGCGGATGGCGATCGGGACGCCGGCCAGGTCCTCTTCGTTGCACAAGAGCTTCACGTCGTAGTACGGCGAACCCTGGCGGTCGTCGTAGTCGAGGTGGATGGCCAGGACGTCGAGGGGTTCGCCCAACCACTCCTGTGCCTGCCGTAGCCACTTCGAGCACCGCTCCAGGGCGGTGGGGAGATCGTCATCACGGAACTCGACGGGGCGATAGGGGACATCCTGCACCTGATCGCGGGGGTGTGCCGGCGCCGGGAGGCCCGGCGCGAGACCCGAGTCGTCCAGTTCCAGTTGGATCGTTTCCTCAGTCACCCTTCGAGCGTCCCCCACGCACGCCGTCTGGGCAAGGCGTACACAGGTAAAAGCGCCGCTAAACGGACATGCCCCACTCTTTCGCGACGATTTCCCGGCAGCGTCGCAAGTCGGCTACGCCCGGCGCGGACGTGCAGCCCAGGGCCCTCGACACCAGCTCCGCGTAGTGCTCGGCGAGCTGGTCCAGCGCCAGCGGCCCCCGGGGGGAATACCACCTGGCCACGCCACTGCACATCTCCAGCAGCGCGAGCCGGGTCACCGCCGGGTGTTCGGTGTGGAACACCCCGGCCGCGACACCTTCTTCGATCGCCGCCGCCCACAGGTGTTCGTACGCGTCCCGCAACGCCACCACCGGCTCGCGCGCGGCCGGGGACAGCACGTCGACTTCGTTGTCCACCACCCGGGTTTCCGCCGGGCCGACCGCGTGCGCGAGCACGTGCAGCGCGACCAGCGTGCGCAGCCGGTGCACCGGGTCCGCGCTGCCGGCCGTCGCTTCGCGGGCCGCGTCCAGCAGGCGGTTCAGCGCCGTGTGCATGATCTCGGCGAGCAGATCCTCCTTGGTGCCCATGTAGTGGTACAGGCTCGCCGAGGAGAGTTCCGCCTCCTGCGCCAGATCCCGGATGCCCGTGCCGTGAAAACCCTTGGTGGCGAACAGTTTCACGGCCGCCGCGCGGACCCGCTCCCGGCTGGTCACAGCCATGCTTCCGCCTTGGCGTCCCACGACCCGGCGCGCGGGTCGGCCACCTTGCGCAGCTCGCCCTTGGCGACGCGCTCCGACGGTGTCATCGGCAGCTCTTCGGCGAACGCCCAGAAGCGCGGAACCTTGAAGTAGGCCAGCTTTTCCGCGCAGAACTCCGCCAGGGAAGCCGGCTCCGGGCGTTCGCCGTCGCACACGACGTACGCCTTGATCTCCTCGCCGCGCAGTGCGTCGGGCACCGCGACGACGGCCGCCAGCCGCACCGCCGGGTGCAGCAGCAGCGCGCGTTCGACCTCGTCGGCGGAGACGTTCTCGCCGCTGCGGCGGATCATGTCCTTCGTGCGCCCGATGTAGTACACGCGGCCGGCGTCGTCCATCCGCGCGAGGTCGCCGGTGTGGAACCAGCCGTTCCGGAACGCCTTCGCCGTCGCCTCGGGATCGTCGTGGTAGCCGTGCATCAGCCCGATCCCGCGGATCAGCAGCTCGCCGGTTTCCCCGCGCGGCAACGGCTTCCCGTCTTCGCCGGCGATCATCGCCTCACGGTCGCGGCTCGGGCGCCCGATGCAGCCGGTGCCGACGGTCTCGTCGTGGTCGGCCGCGGTCATCCGGATGTCGCCGCCGGTCTCGGTCATCCCGAACGCCTCGTACCACGGCACGCCCCAGCGCGCTTCCAGCTCGGCGTGCAGCTCGCGCGGGATCGCGGACGCGCAGATCGCGCGGACGCGGTGGTCGCGGTCGGCCTCGGAGGGCTCCTGCCGCAGCAGCAGCGTCGGCATCAGGCCGAGGCAGTAGAACCAGGTGACGCCGTGCTCGCGGACCTTCGCCCAGAACGTGCTGGGGTGGAAGCGGTCCAGCACGACGAGGGTGGCGCCGGCGGCGAGTCCCAACGCGACGTTCCACTGTGGATCGATGTAGTGGAACGGTTGCGCGGTCAGCAGCACGTCGTCCTCGCCGACGGCGGGGAAGTCGGTGGCGAGGCTGACGGCCAGGGTCGTCCAGTACCGGTTCGGCAGGACACAGCCCTTGGGCGCGCCCGTGGTACCGGACGTGTACTGGATGTTCACCGGCAGTTCGGGCACCGGCCTGAACCCCGAGCTTTCACGTGAAAGCTCGGGCCCCAGGTCGGAGCTTTCACGTGAAAGCTCCGCCGGGGTGCGGACTTCGGTGCCGCCGATGCGGGTCAGGAGGTCGGTGAACTCCGGTGCGGCGACGACCAGCTTCGCGCCGGAGTGGCGGAGGACGTGGGCGCCGTCGAACTCGCGGTAGTTCGTGTTGACCGGTACCAGCTGCGCGCCGATCTTGGCCAGGGCCAGCCAGAGCAGCGGGAACGCGGGCACGTTGCGCAGCATCACCGCGACCCGGTCGCCGGGGCCGATGCCGCGTTCGGTGAGGGCGGCGGCGAACCGGTCGGTGAACCGATCGACCTCGGCGAAGGTGAAGCGCTGGTCGCCTTCGTCGAAGATCCACGCGGTGCGTTCCGGCCACAGCTGCGCGGCCCGCGTGACGAGCTGGGCCAGCGTGCCGACCTCGGACAGCGGCGTCACGTCCGGCTCCGGAAAGCCTCCGTGGACGCGGCGACCGCGGCCGAGGTTTCGGTGATGAGGGCGTGGCTGACCTCGAGTTCGAGCGCCGGTTCGACATCGATCGGAGCGTCGAGGACGCGCTTCGCCATCGCGGCGGCCGCCGGCGGGTGCTCGGCGATCCGCTTCGCCCAGCTCAGCGCTTCGGCTTGAAGCTGGTCCGCGGGCACGGCGGCGTTGACCATGCCCAGCTCCGCGGCCTTCCGGCCGTCGAAGCGCTCGCCGAGCAGCAGGAGCTCCTTCGCCTTCAGCGGGCCGACGAGCAGCGGCAGCAGCCGCGACGCCGCGCCGGTGACGCTCAGGCCGAGCGAGACCTCGGGGAACGCGAAGACGGCGTCCTCGGCGGCCAGGATCAGGTCGCAGCCGAGCGCGAACTCGGCGCCGGCGCCGATCGCGTAGCCGTGCACCGCCGCGATCACCGGCTGGCGCAGCGCGCGCAGCCGCCGCGTGACGTCCTGGAGCCGGTCGAGCCGCGCCCGTGAGTCGCCCGCGGGGGTGGGTTCCTTGAGGTCGTGGCCGGCGCAGAAGGCGCGGCCGGTGCCGGACAGCACGACGACGCGGGCGTCGCTGCGGGCGGCGGCGTCGAGGGCGGTGAGGAAGTCGTCGACCAGGACGGCGGCGACCGCGTTCAGCCGCTCGGGCCGGTTCAGCCGGATCTGCGCGATGCCGTCCTCGACGGCGAACTCCACGGTGGGCATGCGGCCGATGCTAGACGTTCGATCGATCGATCGATAGCCTCGGGCTTATGCGAGTCGACGCGGTCTACGAGAACGCCACGGTGTGGACGGGCGCGGGCGTGACCAGCGCACTCGCCGTGCTGCACGGCCGGGTCGTCGCGCTGGGGGACGACGCCCGCTCGCTCGCGGCGCGCGAACGGGTCGACCTGGCGGGCGGGTTCGTCGTGCCGGGGTTCCACGACGCGCACAACCACATGGCGTGGTTCGGGATGGGCCTCGACGACGTCGCGCTGGGCGGCTGCCGCAGCGTCGAAGAGGTCTACGACGCCGTCGCCGCCCGGGCCGCGACGCTGCCGGCCGGGAGCTGGGTGGTCGGCAGCGGGTACGACCAGAACAAGCTCGTGGGCGGCCACCCGGACCGGCACGGGCTCGACCGGGCCGTGCCGGGGATGCTGGTGCGGCTCAAGCACACGTCCGGGCACATGACCGTGGTCAACTCGGCGGTGCTGGACCAGCTGGACCTGGCGCACGTGCCGGTCGGCGGTGACGTCGTGCTCGCTCCGGACGGCTCACCGACGGGGTTGCTGCGCGAGCAAGCCCAGCTGCTGCTGCGGCCGCTGACGTACCCGACGCCGGTTTCGCGCGTGGTGCGCGGGCTCGACCGGGCGTCCGAGCAGTACCTCTCGGAAGGCATCACCAGCGTCCAGGAAGCCGGGATCGGCGGTGGGCTGGTCGGCGAGACACCAGCCGAACTGGCCGCCTACCAGGAGGCGCGCGATTCCGGCGTGCTGCGCGTCCGGAGCACGGTGATGGTCGCCGCGAGCGTGCTGCACGACCTGCCCGACGACGCCGGGTTCGGCCTCGACCTCGGCCTGCGCACCGGCCTGGGCGACGAGTGGCTGCGCGTCGGGCCGATGAAGCTGTTCGCCGACGGCTCGCTGGTCGGGCGCACCTGCGCGATGCACGACCCCTTCGACGGCGAGCCGGACAACCGCGGCTACTTCCAGGTGCCCGAGGACGAGCTGGCCCGCACGATCCGCCGCGCGCACGACGCCGGCTGGCAGATCGCGACGCACGCGATCGGCGACCGCGCGATCACCGTCGTGCTCGACGCGTACGAAGCCGCGCTGGCCGCTTCACCGCGTACAGACCACCGGCACCGCATCGAGCACTGCGCGGTGCTTCAGCCCGCGGAGCTGTCTCGGCTCGCTTCGCTGGGGTTGCTCGCTTCGCCGCAGGGACGCTTCGTCAACGAACTCGGCGACGGCATGCGCGCCGCTCTCGGCGAGTCTCGCGTCCCGTGGTGCTATCGGCTGCGAAGCGTGCTCGACGCGGGCTGCGTGCTTCCCGCGTCTTCGGACCGCCCCGTGGTCGATGGTCACCCACTGCTCGCGTTGGCGGACATGGTCCGGCGCCGCACCGCGTCCGGAGCGCCCTTCGCCCCCGAAGAGGCGTTGACGCCGGAGGAGGCGTTGCGCGCGTACACGTACGGCTCGGCGTACGCGACCTTCGCCGAGCGAGACCTGGGCACGCTCGAACCCGGGAAGCTCGCCGACTTCGCCGTGCTGTCGGGATCGCCGCTGGAGGAGTCCGCTTTGGACGGGCTGAGCGTGCAAGGCACCGCCGTCGGCGGCGAACTGCGTTACCAAGCTCGGCTGTCGTGAGGCGTCACCGCTTCCCGCCGCGCGCCGACGAGCGGCGTGCCCCCGGTGCGGCGACCACGAACTCCCGTGCCTCCTCCGCCAGCTCACCCCACGGCTGGGGCGACCCCGCGTCCAGGGCCAGCCACTCCTTCATCGGCGTGCCCTTGTTCGCGTCGAAGCGCATGCCGTGCCCGCCCTCGACCAGCTCGTCCACCCGGCTCTCGGGCAGCTTCAGCACCAGCTGCCCGCGGACGAACATGGCGAAGATCCGCCCGTTCACGCGCAGCGCCGTGCGCCCGAAGCCGCCGGTCGTGCCGGGTGGCGTGATGCCCGGACGCCCGGTGAACTCGTCGACCAGGTCCTCGAACTTGTCTTCTGGTGACATCGACCACCTCCGACCCCGACAGTAACGACCACCACCGACAGAAACGGGAGGCGAAATGCCCGTCCGCGACGCCGTCTTCGAGGACATCGAAGAGATCTGCGCGCTCATCGAAGAGCACGCCGTCTACGAAGACAACCACGACCTCAAGCTCGACCGCGCCGAGATGAGCGGCCACCTCTTCGGGCCGGACCCGAAGGCGTGGGTGCTGATCGCGACCCCGCCCGGCGAGCCCGGGACCGTCGCCGGCTTCGCGTTCTGCAGCTGGAACTTCTCCACCTGGGAAGCCCGGCCCGGAATCTGGCTGGACGACCTGTTCGTCCGGCCGGCGCACCGCCGCCACGGCCTCGGCGGCGAGCTGCTCGACGAGCTGCGCACCCGCACCACCGGCCGCGTCGAGTGGGACATGCAGGCGGGCAACGAGAAGGGCGAAGCGTTCTACGCCCAGCTCGGCGCGGAACCGGTCCCCGGCTGGATCCGCTACCGCTGGCGGCCGTGAACTTTCACGTGAAAGATCCCGGCCCCGTATCGTGTGCGGCATGGGAGATGGTTCGGTCCGGAGGTCCTCGTCGGTCGAGGACTACGTCCGGGTGATCTACGGCCTGGTCGAACGGGGTGAGGCGGTCACGAACACCTCGCTCGCCGGCCGGCTGGAGGTCAGCCCGTCCTCGGCGTCGGGGATGGTCACGAAGCTGTCCCAGCTCGGGCTGGTCACCCACGTGCCTTACCGCGGGATCGAGCTCACCGCCGACGGGCGGCTCCTGGCGCGCTCGGTGCTGCGGCGGCACCGGCTGATCGAGACGTACCTGGTGTCCGAGCTCGGCTACACGTGGGACGAGGTCCACGCGGAAGCGGACGCGCTGGAGCACGCGGTGTCGGACCGGTTGGTCGAGCGCATCGCGGCCAAGCTGGGCAACCCGGTCCGCGACCCCCACGGCGACCCGATCCCGGCCGCGGACGGCAGCGTCGAGGAGCTGTCGGTCCGCATCCTGGACGACCTCGAGCCGGGCGCGGTGGGCGAGATCGTGCGGGTGTGGGACACCGACCCCGAGCTGCTGCGGTACTTGACGGAGCACGCGATCAACCTGGGCGAACGCATCGAGGTCGTGGAGCGGCAGCCGTTCGGGGGACCGATGGTGGTGAAGGTGGGCTCGCCACCGGAGGTGGCCACGCACGCCATCGGCAAGGAGATCGCGCAGGCGTTGTCGGTCACCCTGCGCTGAGTGCCCGCGGCTCATGAAAGAGTCGTTCGGCAGGGGTTGGCGACGTCATGAACGACTCTTTCATGACGTCCAGCGTCATGAACGACTCGTTCATGACATCCGGGCCGGCGTCACTCGTGCGCTGAGGGGCGTACGCGCGAGTGACGTCGTGGAGCGGATGTGGTGACACCCCCGCGGCCCCGACCATGGCCCCATGAAACCCTTCCGCTTCGGCGTCGTCGCCGGTCACGCGCGCGACCTGACCTCGTGGACCGCCCAGGCCGAGCGGGTCGAGAAGCTCGGCTTCGACACCCTGCTCGCCACCGATCCCGTCGGCACCGCCGATCCCTTCGTCCTGCTCGGGGCCGCCGCCGCGGTCACCCTCGATCTCACCGTCGGCACCTTCGTGCTCGCCGATCCCTTCCGCGACGCGAAGGCACTCGACTGGCAGGTCCAGACCCTGCACCAGCAGACCGGCGGCCGGTTCGAGCTCGGGCTCGGCGTCGGGCGGCCCGGGGCGAAGGCGCACACCGAAAACCTCGGCCGGGAGTTCGGCGGACCGGGTGAGCGCATCACACGGATGGCGGAGACGATCGCCCACCTCAAACGATCGAGCGACCGGCCGCGGCTGGTGCTCGCCGGCGGTGGGCCGAAAATGCTGGCGCTCGCCGCGCAAGAAGCCGACACCGTCACCTTCACCTGGCCGCCGAAGACCACCGAAGCCGGGGCCGAGTCCATTGTGGATCGATTCCGTAAGCTCGCTGACGAACGGCTGCCGGACATCGAGCTCGGGCTGAACCTCATGGCCGTCGGGGACGAGCCGTCGCCGGGGATCGCGCGGTGGGCCGGGGTCGACGTCCCCGAACTCGCTGCCGCCCAAGCCGTCACCGTGCTGCCCGCTGATCCAGGTCAAGCGGTGGAAAGGCTGCTCCGCTGGCGGGAGCGGTGGGGGATTTCCTACGTCACGATCAACTCGGGCTACGCGGAACCGTTCGCCGCGATCGCCGAAAAGGCGCGGCTCGCAGGTGGGTGAGAACCCTTCCGATCTTGCGAAGCTGGGCCTACGCTCCAACTTTCCGCATTCGGGAGTGCTTCGGAGCGTTGTGATGACCGGTCAGCGAACTCGCACCATCGACCGGGGGGAACAGGCGGAGCTGGGCCAGCTGCTCTCCGCCGGGCCGTTCGACGTGGCCCTGCGGGCGGCGATCCGAGCCCGCGGGCTCGGCCTCGACCGCATCCGCTATCGCTTGCGCGGCAGGGGAACCACGGTCAGCCTGGCCACCCTCAGCCACTGGCAGTCCGGGCGGTGCCGGCCCGAGCGGCCGGAGTCGTTGGAGGCGTTGCGGAATCTCGAGGACATCCTGAACGTGCCGGACGGCGCGCTCAGCAGGCTCCTCGGCCCGCCGCGGAACAGGACGCGCTTCCACGCGCAGGCACCGCCGCTCAACTGAGCGCCGCCAACGGAAATCCGCTCGGGTGAGCACGTAGGCTCGGGCCATGCGAGCTGTGGTCATGGAGGAGTTCGGCGTCCCGCCGGTCGTGCGGGACGTGCCGGAACCGGTGGCGCCGCCCGGTGGCGCGGTGATCGAGGTCGAGGCCACCGGCGTCTGCCGCAGCGACTGGCACACGTGGCAGGGCCACGACCCCGCGGTGACGCTGCCGCACGTCGCCGGGCACGAGCTGGCCGGCCGCCTCGTCGCGCTCGGCGCGGGCGTGCGCGGGTGGGAGCTCGGCGCGCGCGTCACCGTGCCGTTCGTCTGCGCCTGCGGCACGTGCCCCCAGTGCGCCCGCGGCGACCAGCAGATCTGCGACCGCGAGTTCCAGCCCGGCGCCACCCACTGGGGTTCGTTCGCCGAGCGCGTGGCCATCGAGCACGCCGAGACGAACCTGGTCGCGCTGCCGGACTCGCTCGGCGCCGCCGAGGCCGCCGCGCTGGGCTGCCGCTTCGGGACGGCGTTCCGCGCGGTGCTGCGGCAGGGGCGCGTCACCGCGGGGCAGTGGGTCTCGGTCTACGGCTGCGGCGGCGTCGGGATCTCCGCGGTGCTGCTGGCCGTCGCGGCGGGCGCGAAGGTCGTCGCCGTCGACGTCTCGCCGGCCGCCCTCCAGCTGGCCGCGAAGTCCGGCGCCGCGCTCACCGTCGATTCGTCGGAGTTCGACGGCCCGGAAGCGGTCGCGGCGCACGTGCGCGAGCTGACCGGCGGCGGTACGCACGTCTCGCTCGACTGCCTCGGCGCGCCGTCGACCTGCGCGGCGTCGGTGGGCAGCCTCCGCAAGCGCGGCCGGCACGTCCAGGCCGGGCTGATGCCGCCCGCGCAGGGGATCGCGCCCATCCCGATGCACCGGGTCATCGGCGGTGAGCTGGAGCTCGTCGGGATCCACGGGCTGCCGGCACACGAGTACCCCGAGCTGCTGCGCGTCGTCGAGACGGCGGAGATCGACCTCGCCGCGCTGATCGGACGCCGGATCGGCCTCGACGACGTCCCGGCCGCGCTGGCCGCGATGAACGACCCCGTGCCGGCGCAAGCGGGCGTCACCGTCGTGACGTTCCGTGACTGATCCGCGTCGGCGAGGTCAAGTGACCCGTTTGTAGCTGATCCACGCTGGCCTTGTGACATTCAGGTGTGGGAACGTCTAGTCATGGTGGCCCAAAGCGAGGGGATTCGGCCGCAGGAGCGCCCAGTTGGTCCGATCGGGCGTCTCCTGCGGCTGTACACCAGCGCGGGCGTGACGTTCCGCGGCCACCGTGTCGTGCCTTCGACGATCACCGAACGTGTCCGGCGGGAGTCTCCGGCACAATCGAGGTGATGGACGCCCTCCTCCCGCGCCCGCGGGCCGAACTCGCCCCCGGTGCCGTCCACGTGCCCGACTGGCTCGGCTTAGACGAACAGCGCGAGCTCGTCGCGGCCTGCCGCGGCTTCGCCGGCTACCGCCACACCAGGCTGCCGAACGGCGGCGTCATGTCGGTCAAGTCCGTCTGCCTCGGCTGGCACTGGTACCCGTACGGCTATGCGCGCACGACCGGCGAGGGGACGCCGGTGCTGCCGTTCCCGGGCTGGCTCGGCGACCTCGGCCGCCGCGCGCTGGCCGACGCGTTCGGCGAACCGGCGGCGGACTACGCGCCGGACATCGCACTGGTCAACTTCTACGACGCGACGGCGAAAATGGGGCTGCACCAGGACAAGGACGAGCGCAGCCTGGCACCGGTGGTGTCCTTCAGCCTCGGCGACGCCTGCGTGTTCCGCTTCGGCAACACCGAGACCCGCGGCCGGCCGTACACGGACGTCGAGCTCCGCTCGGGCGACGTGTTCGTGTTCGGCGGCCCGTCCCGGCTGGCTTACCACGGCGTGCCGAAGACGTTGCCGGGCACGGCGGACCCGGCGCTCGGCCTGACCGGACGGCTGAACATCACGCTGCGCGTCTCGGGTCTTTAGCGGCCGGGACGGAAGCTCACCGTCTGGCCCGGCCGCAGCTGGGCCGCGACGTCCAGGTCGTCCTCCTCGACGACGGCGATCACCGGGTAGCCGCCCGTCGTCGGGGAGTCCGCGTGGAACAGGATCGGCCGGCCCGACGGCGGCACCTGCAGCGACCCCGGCACGCACGCCTCCGACGGCAGTTCGTCGTGGCGGGTGCGCGAAAGCGGCGGGCCGATGAGGCGGATGCCGACCCGGTCCGAGTCCGGTGAAACCGTGTACACAGTGGACAACAGCCGATCCGGCGAGGCGAACCAGTCGCGACGCGGTCCCGGCGTGACGCGCAGGACCGGCGCCGCGGGCAACGCCGCGCGCGGCGCCAGGTCGGCCACCGGGAAAGCGCCGGGGGTGCCCACCGGCAGCAGCATCCCGGCCGCGAGCGGTGGCGGACCGAGCTTCCCGAGCGTGTCGGTGGACCGCGAACCGAACACCGGCGGCACGTCGATCCCGCCGCGCACCGCGACATAGCACCGCAAGCCGGCGGAAGCCGTGCCCAGCACGAGTTCGTCGCCCGGCCACAGCGTCATCGGCGCGTTCAGGCCGCCTGGCGACACCGGGCACAGCGCGCCTGTCACCGCCACCGTCGTGACGGCCGAAGCGCGCAGCACCAGACCGCCCAGCGTCACCTCCAACGCCGCGGCGCCCTGGGGGTTCCCGACGAGCCGGTTGGCCAGCCGGAACGACGCGCGGTCGGCGGCGCCGGACCGGCCGACGCCGAGCGCCGCGTGCCCGGGCCGGCCGAGGTCCTGCACCGTCGTCGTGAACCCCGGCCGGACGACTTCGAGCTTCACGGAACCTCCCGGAACCGGACGCGCGTGCCGGGCGGCAGCAGGTTCGGCGGGTCGCGCTCGACGTCCCACCGGCGCGTCCGTCCGGCCGAGCAGCCGCCAGCCCCCGGGCGACGCGCTCGGGTAGACCGCGCTGTACTCCCCGGCGATCGCCACCGACCCCGCCGGGATGCGCGTCCGGGGTGTCGAGCGGCGCGAGACGTGCAGCGCGGAGTCCAACCCGGACAGATAGGCGAACCCGGGCGCGAACCCGCAGAACGCCGAGACGTACGCGCCCGCGCTGTGCCGGGCCACGACCGCCTCGACCGACAACCCGGCGTCGGCAGCGACCTCGGCCAGGTCCTCACCGTCGTACACCACCGGGATCACCACCTCGGCCGACGCGGACACCACACTGTCCACAGGGGACACTTCACGCAACACGGCACCCAAGCGGTCCGCGTCCGTCACCGCCGGGTCGAAGCGGACCAGCAGCGTCCGGGCCGCCGGGACCAGCTCCTCGACGCCGGCCAGGTTCAACGACGTCACGGCAGCCTGGAAGCCGAGCACGTCGTCCAGCTCCACCAGGACCGCACGCCGCCCGCAGGGCAACAGCCGGACGGTCATCCCGTGAACGCCCCCAGTTGCACGCCCGCCTCGGCCAGGGCCGCTTCGATCCGCTTGGCCAGCTCGACCGCGCCCGGGGTGTCCCCGTGCACGCACAGGGAGTCCGGCCGCAGTTCGAGCTCGGTGCCGTCCGCCGTGACGCCGCCGCCGGTCGCCATGCCGACCGCGCGCTTGGCCACCACGTCGGCGTCGTGCAGCACCGCGCCCGGTTTCTTGCGCGACATGAGCTTGCCGTCGGGGGTGTACGCGCGGTCGGCGAACGCCTCCGCGTACGCCACCACGCCCGTCTTTTCCGCCTGCCGCTGCATTTCCGAGTCCGGCAGGCAGAGCAGCGCGAGCGCGGGGTCGTACCGGCGCAGGCCGTCGACGATCGCCGCGGCCTGCTCGACGTCCACCGCCGCGGTGTTGTACAACGCGCCGTGCGGCTTCACGTACGTCACGCGGCTGCCCGCCGCGCGCGCGAACGCGTCCAGCGCGCCGATCTGGTAGAGCACCTCGTCCGCCAGGTCGTCCGGCGCGATGTCGAGCGCGCGCCGGCCGAACCCGGCCAGGTCGCGGTAGCCGACGTGCGCCCCGATCGCGACGCCGCGCTCGGCCGCCAGGTCGCAGACCCGCCGCATCACCGACGGGTCGCCGGCGTGGAAGCCGCACGCGACGTTCGCGCTGGTCACGATGTCGAGCATGGCCTCGTCGTCGCCCATCTTCCAGGCGCCGAAGCCCTCGCCGAGATCGCTGTTGAGATCCATTTCAGTCCACCCGGTATTCACTGTCGTGGCGGTCGGTGATGAACATGTACCCCGGCGCGTGGGTGATCGCAAAGGGAGGCCGCGACGCCATCAGCGCCGCCTGCGGCGTGACCCCGCAGGCCCAGAACACCGGGACGTCGCCTGGCTCCGCGTCCACGGGATCCCCGAAGTCCGGCCGGGAAAGGTCCTCGATGCCCAGCGCGCGCGGATCGCCGACGTGCACCGGCGCGCCGTGCACAGCCGGCATCGCGCGGGTGATCCGGATGGCGTCGTCGACGCGGTCCTCCGGGATCTGCCGCATCGACACGACCATCGGCCCGAACAGCCGCCCGGCGGGTTCGCACGGCCGGTTCGTCACGTACATCGCGACGTTGCGGCCCTGCTCGACGTGCCGCAGCGGGACGCCTTCGGCGGCCAGCGCCGTCTCGAACGTGAAGCTGCAGCCGATGGAGAAGGCGACCATGTCGCTGCGCCACAGGCCGGTCGCGTCGGACACCTCGCCGGCCAGCACGCCGTTCTGCCAGATCCGGTAGCGCGGCAGGTCGGTGCGCAGGTCCGCGCCGTCGGCGAGCCGGGTGGCCGGGTCACCGGGGTCGGTGACGTCGAGCAGCGGGCACGGCTGCGGGTTGCGGGTGCAGAACAGCAGGACGTCGTAAGCCCAGTCCTCGGGCACGGCGATCAGGTTGGTCTGGGTGAAGCCGTTGGACCAGCCCGTGGTGGGGCGGGCCGTGCCGCGGCGGAACGCCTCGCGCGCTTGCGCGGGGGTGAACGTCGCGGGTTCGTCAAAGGTCGTCATGAGTTCCCCCTCAGTCGACGAGTTCGATACCCCGGGTCTCCGGAAGTCCCAGCAGCGCCAGGACGGCGATGCCGTAGCCGAGCGCGCCGAACACGATCGCGCCGCCCGCGCCGAGGAAGCCCACGACGGTCGGGAAGATCGCGCCGACCGCGCGGCCGAAGTTGTAGGTGAAGCCCTGCCCGGTCCCGCGCAGCGACGTCGGGTAGAGCTCGGCGAGGTACGCCCCGAAACCGCTGAAGATCGCGGACATCGAGAAGCCGAGCGGGAAGCCGAGCACCAGCACGAGCCCGTTGGCGCCCTTGGGGATCTGCGTGTACGCGACGATCAGCGCGGCCGAGAGCAGCGCGAACGTCAGGAAGGTCTTCTTGCGGCCCATCAGGTCCGTGAGGTAGCCGCCGCAGACGTACCCGACGAAGGCGCCGGTGATGAGGAACGCGAGGTAGCCGCCGGTGCCGATCACGGTCAGCTCGCGCGTCTTCTTCAGGTAGGACGGCAGCCACGTCGAGATCGTGTAGTACCCACCCTGGACGCCGGTGGCCAGCAGCGCGGCGAAGAGGGTCGTGCGCAGGAGGCCGCCCTGGAAGATCTTGACGAGCGTGCCCTTGGTGCGTTCTTTCCGCAGGCGTTCTTCGGCCCGCGGGGCGTCCTTGACGCTGCGGCGGATCCAGAGCACGAACAGCGCCGGGATGACGCCGGTCCAGAACATGACGCGCCAGGCGACGTCGTCGTTCGCGACGCTGAACACGACGGTGTAGACGATCACCGACAGGCCCCAGCCGACCGCCCACGCGCTCTGCACGAACGCCACGGTCCGGCCGCGGTACTTGGCCGACGAGTACTCCGCGACCAGCGCGGCACCGGCGGCCCACTCACCGCCGAAGCCCAGGCCCTGCAGGGCGCGGAAGATCAGCAGCGTCTCGAAGTTCGGTGCGAACCCGCAGAGCACGGTGAAGATCGTGTACATCGCGATGGTGATCTGGAGCGTGCGGACGCGGCCGATCCGGTCGGCCAGCATGCCCGCCCCGACCCCGCCGACGGCCGACACGACCAGCGTCGTCGTGCCGAGCAGGCCGGCTTCACCGCTCGAAATGCCGAAGTACGCGGTGATCGCGGCCAGGCCGAGCGGCAGGGTCTGGTAGTCGAAAGAGTCCAGGCCGTAGCCGCCGAACGCGCCCACGAAGGCGCGTCGCCCGCGTTTGCCGAGCGTGCGGAACCAGTCGAACGGCCGGGCCTCGGTAGCAGTTGTCGCAGTCATGGGCACCTCCTGGCCAGTGTCTCATCGTGGCGTGTCTCACACAGTAGGGATTGTTGAACAATTCCACAAGATGGCAATTGGATCGTCCCCAGTGTGCCGGGTACCATCGGTGCCGTGGTCATCGAAGACAGCGAGCTGCCGGGTCTTCCTGGGTTGGCGGCCGACCGTGGCCTGGTCAGCCGCAAGAGCACGGCCGAGCGGGTGGCCGGCGTCCTGCGCAAGCGCATCGCGGAGGGCTTCTTCCTGCCCGGCGGCCGGCTGTCGGAGCAGGACATCGGCAACGCGCTCGGCGTCTCCCGCAACACGCTGCGCGAGGCGTTCCGGCTGCTCACGCACGAGCGGCTGCTCGCCCACGAGCTCAACCGCGGGGTGTTCGTCCGGATCCCGAGCGTCGAGGACGTCGTCGACATCTACCGCGTCCGCAAGATCATCGAGTGCGCCGCGGTCCGGGGGGTGACGGCGAAGCCCGCGTCCTTCGCGCGGATCAAGGAGAAGGTCGAGATCGGCGACGAGGCCGCGCGCACCGGCAACTGGAAGGACCTCGGCACCGCGAACGTGTGGTTCCACCAGGAGCTGGCCGCGCTGTCCGGCAGCGAGCGCGTCAACGAGCTGGTCGGGCGGCTGACCGCCGAGCTGCGGCTGGTGTTCCACATCATGGCCGAGCCGCGCCGCTTCCACGAGCGTTATCTGCCGCGCAACCACGAGATCCTGGACCGCGTCGAGGCCGGTGACGGGCCGGGTGCGGAGCAGCTGCTGATGAAGTACCTCGAGGACGCGGAGGAGCAGCTGGTCGAGGCGTACGCCGACCGCGCCGAGGCGGCCCGGGCGGCGGTCGCGGCGGAGTAGGCACGGCGTTCGCCGATTTCGACAGCGTGGACCCGGTACGGCGGCCCGTCCGGGGTGCCCGTTCGGGCATCTCTGCCATCTCGATGCCCCAAAACGGGTTCCGGCTGGATAACCTCTGAGCGGTTTCGCCGCCGGAGACCCCCAGCGGCAGGCGGAACCACCTCGCTGCCGGGCCGGGGCCTCCCCAGTGTCGCGGTCCGGCAGCCCGGACCCCCACATGCTCTGAAGGCCACCATCAGGGCACTAGATGCCCTGATGGTGGCCTTCAGAGGCTTGTCAGCCGGCGTAGCGGGCGAAGATCCGCGTGAAGTCCCACGCTTGCTGCGAGACGCCCGAACACGTGTCGTCGTTCGGGTACGCGCCCGGGCAGGGCCGGTCGCGGTTGGCCGACCAGAACGTCAACCGGGCCAGGTGGTGCTGGTTCGCGTAGGCCAGGATCGTGGTGAAGTCGTTCAAGGTGACCGTCTCGCTGTTGTCGGTGATGCCGTTCATCGACGAGATGCCCGAGTGCCGGTAGGCCGTGTCGTCGTCGTAGCCGTAAGCCGACTTGACGACGTTCTTGAGGCCCTCCGCCGCGCGCTGCGTGAGCGTGCCCATGTTCTGGCCCGCGCCGCCGAAGTCGAACGGCATGATCACCCAGCCGTCGACCGTGAGCCCGGACTGCGCCGCGCGGTTCACCAGGCTGTTGTCCGGCCCCGACTGCCCGGTGCCGAACGTGACGTACAGCTTGATGCCCGCGTTGTTCGCCCGGATCGTCTTCAGCGCGTCGACCGTGCGCTGCTGCACGGTCGGGTTGCTGTAGGCGTCGGCCTCGATGTCGATGTCGATCGCCTTGAGGCCGTAGGCGCTGATCACCTTCTGGTACGCCGCCGCCAGCTCACCCGCGCTGCCGCACGACGACTCCAGCTTGTTGCCGGAGTAGCCGCCGAACGACGGGATGACGTCGCCGCCGCCCGCGCGCACCGCGTTGATCGTGTTCTGGTCGACGCCGCCGGTGAGCGCCCGGCCGCCGTCCCACTGCGGGGTGCAGTAGCCGTTGGACAGGACGAACGCCAGCGTGAACCACTTGACGCCGGTGGCGTTCTGGATCGTCTGCGGGCTCGGCGGGTTGCCCCAGCCGTTGTAGAGGTACGGCGCCACGGCCATCACACCCGGTCCGCTCGGCGGCGGGGTGGTGCCACCGGACGGGAGCGTCCACTGCTGGTTGGCCGTGCTCGCGCACGTCCAGATCTGCAGCCGCGTGCCGTTCGCGCTGGAGTTGCCGGTCGCGTCGAGGCATTTGCCGGACCCGGTGTTGACCAGGTTCTTCGCCGCGTTGGCCGTCCACTTCTGAGCGTTGGAGCCATTGCAGTCGTAGAGCTGGATCAACGCGCCGTTCGCCGTGCCCGCGCTGGTCACGTCGAGACACTTGCCCAGCGCCTGCAGGGATCCGTCGGACCCGACCGTCCACTGTTGAGCGTTGGAGCCGTTGCAGTCGTACAGCTGGATCGCCGTCCCGTTGGCGCTGCTCGCCGCGTTGACGTCGACGCACTTGCCGGCCAGGCCGGTGATCGGCCCGGTCGCCGCCTGCGCGACACCTGGCGCGAGCACCAGCGCGGACGCCGCTGCTACGAGAGCGCCGAATGCTGCCAGTTTCTTCATGCGGGCACGTTCCACTTCTGGTTGGCGGCACCGGTGCAGGTCCAGATCTGCAAGCGGGTGCCGTTAGCGCTGGAGTTGCCGGTCGCGTCGAGGCACTTGCTCGACGCCGATCCGACGATGTCGCGGGCCGCGGTCGCCGCCCACCTCTGGTTGCCCGTCCCGCCGCAGTCCCACAGCTGGAGCGGCGCACCGTCCGCTGTGGACTGTCCGGTGACGTCGAGGCACTTGCCCAGCGCGCGGATCGTGCCGTCGGTGCCGACCGTCCACTGCTGCGCGCCCGAGCCGTTGCAGTCGTAGAGCTGCACGGCGGCGCCGTTCGCGCTGCTGCCGTTCGCGACGTCCAGGCACTTGCCGCCGAGGCCCGTGATGGT
Source organism: Amycolatopsis sp. cmx-4-37 (assembly GCA_049998055.1). Classification (GTDB taxonomy): domain Bacteria; phylum Actinomycetota; class Actinomycetes; order Mycobacteriales; family Pseudonocardiaceae; genus Amycolatopsis. Next base: position 497,283 of record JAEBEK010000004.1, read on the forward strand.
GCCGGTCTTACCGGTACCGCCGCCGCCCGTGCCCTGGTTGCCGGCCCAGGTGAACGTCGCCGACGTGTGGCCCGGCAGGGTGTAGGTGAACGACGAGCCGCCCCAGTTCACGCGCACGCTCTGGTTGCCGGTGCTGGTGTTGTACGCGATGAGCGCCTTCGACCCGTCCGGGTTCTTCCACGCGACGTTGCGCACGGTCGAGTTGTCGTTCGAGTCGATCCGGTACGCGCCCGGCTTCACGAACTTCGTCAGGTGGCCCATCGTGTAGTACTCGACGGTGTAGTCGACCTGGCCGTTGCGCCCGTCTCCGTTGTGGACGGTCACCAGGCCGGTGCACGTGTCACAGCCGCCGTTGTGCGGGTTGTGCGCCTGGTCCATCGCCAGGCTCCACTTGGTGACCGTGCGGCTCCAGTTGCGCGTGTAGTCGACGATGTTCGTCATGTCCTCGGCCTGCTGGTTCGACACCCAGGTGCCGCCCGAGTGCTCGGTCGAGTACGCGTTCACGCTCGGGTATTGGTTGTGCACGGTCGTCTGCTGCGAGACGTCGCCGCCGTAGCCGTGCCACGCCATGCCCCCGAAGTTCGGGTGCGTGCGGATGGCTGCGTCGTCCATGGTGGGCGCCGCGAAGGACTGGTACTGGTCCCAGTTCCAGTCGAGCGCGAGTACCTTTGTGGACAGTCCGGCGTTCTGCAGCGCGGGCAGCAGGTTGTTCTTGGCGAAGTACGCGAGCCCGGCGCCGTTCCAGTTGGTCGACGGGTAGCTCGCGCAGCACGTCGGCTCGTTCTGGATCGACAGGTAGTTGATCGGCACGCCGGCGGCCTGGTACGCCTGGACGTACTTGACGAAGTACTGCGCGTAGGCCGGGTAGAACTGCGATTCGACCCAGCCGAGCAAGTAGCTGTCGTTGTCCTTCATCCACGGCGGCGCGCTCCACGGCGAAGCCATGACCTTGATCTGCGGGTTCAGCTGCAGCGCCTGCTTGGTCAGCGGCAGGACGTCGGTCTGGTCGTGCGCGATGGAGAACTTCGTCAGGTTCGGGTCGGTCTGCCCGGCCGGCACGTCGTCGAACGTGTAGCTGTAGCGCGCGATGTCCGACGCGCCGATCGGGTTGCGCAGGAAGCTGATGCCGATGCCCGCGTTCGGGTCGAACAGCTTCTGCATGACCTGGTTGCGGGTGGTGGCGCTGAGCAGGTTGCTCGAGTTGAGCAGCCACGCGGCGGAGTCGGTGAACGACGCGCCGGCGCCTTCGAACTGCTGGTACGTGGTGCTTTCGTTGACGTTGATGGTCTGGCCGCCGGTGCCGGTGCCCGCGGTGAAGCTGATCGGCGTCTGCTGCTGCAGACCGCGGGTGACGTTGACGCCCTTGGCGTCGTCGGTCGTGGTGAGCCAGACGTTGACGGTCTCGCCCGCGGCCTGCGCGGGCACGGCGAAGGTGGCCGCGGCGAGCGCGGCGACCCCGAGCACGCTGAAGAGAGAGCGCTTCCTCATGACATTGTCCACTTCTGGTTCGCGCCGGACCCGCAGGTCCAGATCTGGAGCCGGGTCCCGTTGGCGCTCGAGTTCCCGGTGGCGTCGAGGCACTTTCCGGAGCCGGCGTTCACAAGGTTCTGCGATCCGTTGGCCGACCACTTCTGGGCGTTCGAGCCGTTGCAGTCGTACAGCTGGACCGTCGTGCCGTTGGTCGTGCCCGCGCTGGCGACGTCGAGGCACTTGCCGAGCGCGCGCACCGTGCCGTCGCTGCCGACCGTCCACTGTTGAGCGTTCGAGCCGTTGCAGTCGTAGAGCTGCACGGCGGTGCCGTTGGCGTTGTTCGCGCCCGCGACGTCGACGCACTTGCCGCCGACCCCGGTGATCCGGCCGCCACCGGCCGGGGGCGGCGTGGTGGTGCCGCCGGCGAACTGCGTCGCGACCTGCTCGCCGAGGCTGGTGGCGTTGGCGTGGTTCTCGATCGGGTTGACGTGCGTGTTCGGGAACACGATGTACGTCACCGGGCCCTCGGTGCCGCCGTTCGACGGGTCGGGGTTGATGCCGAGGTTGACGGCGGTGGCGTAGGACGCCTCACCGATGATGCTCGTCGGTCCGGTGTCGCCGACCACGGCGTAGGTGACCTGGTTGTTGTAGATCACCGCCACGACCGAGCCGCCGTCGATGCCGTAGTTGCGGTAGTCCCAAGTGGACGTCGGCTGCGGCAGCACGATGTACGGCAGCTGCGCCGCGTTGAGCGGCTGGTCGGTCGAGGTGTGGAACGCCGTGTCCGGGTAGAAGCAGCAGTCGGTCTGCTCGTTGCACTGGGACGTGCGGACGCCGTCGCAGTCGATGTCCATGTCGGCCTTGAAGAAGACCGCGCCGTTGGCCTGGCAGACGGGCACGGTCGCCGCGCCGCCTTCGTCGAAGGAGTACTTGCCGTTCGAGATCTGCTGGCAGGACGTCGTCTTCGCGAGCAGCTGGCTCGCGGACGGTCCCGCCTCGACGGCGGCTTGGGCGGAGCCGGTGGTGAGGAAGGAAAGCGCTAACAGGGCACACCCCATTAGCGCGACGAGGAATCGTCGCACTTGGATTCTCCTTGTGGGGGAAGGAAATTGTGCCGGGTAGGCGAACCGGGCGGGGTCCGCCTACCCGTGGTGGTGGATCAGGGAGTGGTCCACTTCTGGTTGGCGCCGCCGCCGCAGGTCCAGATCTGCAGGCGGGTGCCGTTCGCCGAGCTGTTGCCGGTGGCGTCGAGGCACTTGTTCGCGTTGGGGTTCACGATGTCCTTCGCCCCGGTGACGACCCACTGCTGGGCGGCGGTTCCGTTGCAGTCGTAGAGCTGCACCGTCGTTCCGTCCGCGGTGCCGGCCGCGTTGACGTCCATGCACTTGCCCAGCGCCCGGATCGTGCCGTCGGTGCCGATCGTCCAGTTCTGCGCCGCGTTGTTGTTGCAGTCGGTGATCTGGATCGGCGTGAGGTTGGCGGTGCTGGCGCCCGCGACGTCGACGCACTTGCCGCCGATGCCGGTGATCCGCCCCGTGCGCCCGCTCGGCGGGGTGCCGCCGCCGGTGTCGTTGGTGACGTGGACGTAGTCGACGACCAGCTGCTGCGGGAACTGCGTGCTGCTGTTGGGGTCGCCGGGCCAGTACCCGCCGACGGCCAGGTTGAGGATGATGAAGAAGTTGTGGTCGTAGACCCAGCGGTTGCCGTTCAGGTCGGACGGCGTGCGCGTCTGGTAGAGGTTGCCGTCGACGTACCACTTGATCTGGTTGGGCGACCAGTCGACGGCGTAGGTGTGGAAGTCGTCGGAGAAGTTCGGGCCGCTGTAGCCCGCGCCGATGCCGCCGGAGCCGGAGTAACCCGGGCCGTGGATGGTGCCGTGCACGGTGTTCGGCTCGAACCCGACGTTCTCCATGATGTCGATCTCGCCGTCGGTCGGCCAGTTTCCGCCGCCGAGCATCCAGAACGCGGGCCACATGCCCTGCCCGCGCGGGAGTTTCATGCGGGTCTCGAAGTGGCCGTAGGCCTGGCTGAACTTGCCGGCGGTGTTCATCCGCGCGGAGGTGTACTCGCAGCGGCCGTACCAGCAGTTGTAGTTGCCGGGGTTTTCCTTCTTGGCGGTGATCACGAGGTGGCCCTGGCCGTCGAGCTGGGCGTTGTTGGTGCCCGACGTGTAGTACTGCCGCTCGTGGTTGTTGACGTTGTCGCCGGTTTCGAGCTGCCACTTCGACCCGTCGACGGCGGCGCCCGCGGGGCCGTTGAAGTCGTCGGTGAAGGTCGCCGCGGCTTCGGCCGCCGGCGCGGTCAGGGCCTGCTGCCCGACGAACAGCAGGGAGGCGGCGGCGAAGAGTGCCGCTGCTCTTCGGAACTTGCGGAATGAGGTGGACATCGTTGTCGCCTCTCTCACCAGGGGGGACCGGCGTTCCGCGCGCAGCACGAAACGCGGGAGGGGGAGGTGGCCTCGCATGCCGGGGCGGCGGCAGGCGCGACCGTTCGCGCCGGCGCTCGCGGTCCGGGGCGGGGTGGGTCGCGGGCGACGGCGAGGGTGGAGCAAGGGCTTTGTTGTGTCTGGCAACAAAGTATGCATGGTCCAGACAAGTCGGGCAACCGTCGGCCGGTCATTTTTTTTCAACCCGAATTAAGGGTGGGTGGGTGACCGGGTGGGGGCTCCTGGCCGGTTCCCGCTCAGTGGGGCACGGCTGGGCAGGCGGGGTCGGTTGCGTCCCTCCGGCACCCCGAAGCCCTCATTGTGACTCCGGCCGGCAACGCCGGGTCAAGACGGGAAAGATGCCTTGACCCGGCGTTGCCGGCCGTGTTCTGGCTTCGGATCGGGGGGCGGGGAGGTCTGGGTTCTCGTCGGGCCTGTGCGCCTCAGGCCGCGTCGGAGTCCGGGGCCCCGGGCTTCACGATCCTCGACGTCGCCCCCTGGTCCAGCAGGTCCGCCACCGGCAGCGTCGCCGCTCCCGTGGCCACCGCGTCCAGCCCCAGTGAGCCCAGCCGGATCGACGTCTGGCTGAACGGGTGCCGCAGTGCGTGCTCGCCCGCCGCCTCTCGGATTCGCGGCAGCAGCAGCTCGCCCAACGCCAGCCCGGCCCAACCGCCGATCACGATGCGCTCCGGGTTGAACAGGTTGATCAAGTTCGCGATCCCCGCGCCGAGGTACCCCGCGGTCTCCTCCAGCACTCGCGCCGCCGTCTTGGAGCGAGGGGCCGCCTCCAGCAGGGCCGCGAACTGGGCCTGCTCGTCCTCGCCCGGGACCTCCTTGCCGCGCACCTTCCGATACCGCGCCAGCACCCCGCCCGCGCCGATGTACGCCTCCAAGCACCCGCGCGCTCCACAGCGGCAGTCCTGGCCGCCGTACGCGATCGTCGTGTGGCCCCACTCGCCCGCGCTGCTCGTCGACCCGCGGTACGTCGTCCCGTCCGTCACCACCGCCGCGCCGACGCCCGAGCCGATCAGCGCGATCACCGCGTGGCGCGCCCCACGGCCGGCGCCGAACCACATCTCCGCCTGGCCCTGCGTCTTCGCGCCGTTGTCGACGAACAGCGGCAGCGTGATGCCCGCGTCGTGCACCAGCGACGTGAACGGCACCGCGTCCCAGCCGACCGTCGGCGCGTGGACCAGCACCCGCGACCCCTGCTCCACCACGCCCGGCACGCCGATGCCGACGCCCAGCACCGCCGAGTCGTCGATGCCCGCGCTCGCGAACACCTCACGCAGCCCGGACGCCACCTGCTCGACCGCCGTCGCCGGGTCGGGCGCCTTCGGCAGCGGGTGCTCGACCGTCGCGAGGCGGTTCATGGCCAGGTCGAACAGCTCGACCTTGACGCCCGTTTCCCCGATGTCGACGCCCGCGACGTGCCCGTACGCGGGGTCGACGCGCAGCAGCACGCGCGGCCGGCCGCCGTCCGACTCGACCTGGCCCGCTTCCGTGATGAGCCGTTCTTCGCCCAGTTCAGCGGTCACGTTGCTGACCGTGGCCGCACTCAATCCGGTGAGCTGGCTGAGTTCGTGCCGCGACAGCGGGCCGTCGAAGTACAGTTTCGACAGCAGCAGAGAACGGTTGTGCCTCCGCAGGTCACGGACGGTGGTGCGCTTGCTCGCCATGGGCAACCCATCTGAAGCTTCTTGCCGACTGCGACCAGAATGCCTGATCACCCTAAGTTGTGGCTATGTATTAAGTAGTGAACTAAGTCCCGAACCCATAGTGACATGGGCAGCGTCTGGCAGAATCCCCCAGGTGACCCAGGTGGTACGCCAGACAACCCGTGACCTCCGGCGGCACAACCGCGCGGCGCTCCTGTCCTCCCTCTACCTCCGCGGCCCCGTCAGCAGACTGGAACTAGTAGCTGAATCGGGCTTGTCGGCCGCCACCGTTACCAACGTCGTCTCCGAGCTCATCGCCGACGGCGTCGTCGCGGAGGCCGGCTCGGTCGAATCGGACGGCGGACGGCCGCGGACGCTGCTGGCCGTGCGGCCGGACTTCGGGCACGTCGTGGGGGTCGACGTCGGGGAGACGCACGTCGAGGTCGGCTTGTTCGACTGCGCGCTCGGGACGCTCGGTACGGTCCGCCACCCGCTCGTCGGCACCCGGCTCGATCCGGACGAAGTGGCCGGACTGGTGCGAACCGGCATCGCGGAAGTACTCGAAGGCGGCGAACCGGACGCGGTGTTCGGCGTCGGCATCGGCGTGCCCGGCGCGGTCCGCGACGGCGGGATCGTGCACGCGCCGACGCTCGGCTGGCGTGGTGTGGCCTTCGCCGACCTCATCCACCCGCACATCGAAGCGCCCCTCCACCTCGACAACCGTGCTCGCACCCTCGGGCAGGTGGAGACCTGGCGCGGCGCCGGCCGGGGCGCCGAACGCGCCATCGTCGCCCTCCTCGGCGTCGGCGTGGGGGCCGCCGTCGCGACGGCGGGGCGCTCGCACCCGGACATCACGACCAGCGAGTGGGGCCACACGGTCGTCAAGGCGGCCGGGGCGGCGTGCCGCTGCGGCTCGCACGGCTGCCTGGAGGCCTACGTCGGCACCGAGGCGGTCGTCCGCCACTACGCCGATCGGGTCGGCAAGCAACCGGTCATCGGGGATGAAAGCGACATCGAGCTGGCTCGCATCGTCGAAGAAGCCCGAGGTGACGGCCCCGCCGCCGACGTGCTCGCCGAGACCGCCGAGTACCTCGGGATCGGCATCGCGAACCTGGTCAACCTGCTCAGCCCGGATCGGGTGGTGCTTTCCGGCTCCGCGGGGGCGATCATGGGACCGGCGATCCTGCCCGCCGTGCGCGACGCGGTGAGCCGGCACGCCCTGGACTACCTGGCCGGGCACACCGAGGTCGTCCTCGGCCGGCTCGGGCCGGAGGCGGTCGCGCTCGGCGCGGCCACCCTGCCCATCGCGCAGCTGCTCGCGAACGGGGGCCGGACCGGCTGATTCCCTTGCGTCGCAAGGAGTAATGCCTCGGAAAGGTCCAGACCGCCAGTTCTTTTATTACTTAAACTTAGGTACAAAACGTTATCGCCGTGTTATTGACGTGACCCGAGTCACCCGGGTTGACTTCTGGACGTCGTTCGGTCGCCGGCGGTCGGGGCTCGCTACCAGTCGACACCTATGCACGTCGTCGATGACTAGGAGGACCGATGCGAGTCAAGCGCTCCATCGTCGCAGCGCTGGTGGCCGCGATGGCCCTGAGCGGCCTGACCGCGTGCGGGAGCAGCAGCTCCGACGCAGGTCAGAGCAACCCGAACGCGGTGCTCAACGTGGGCAAGCCCGACGGCCCGCAGTCGGAGAACAACAACCCGTTCCTCGAGACGTCCGCCCTGTCGAACATGGGGTACCGGTGGATGATCTACGAGCCCCTGGTCATGCTCAACCGCGTCAAACCGCAGGAGCCCGGCAAGCCGTGGCTGGCGACGAAGTGGGACTGGTCGGACAACTACAAGAAGCTGGTCCTGACCGTCCGTGACGGCGTCAAGTTCTCGGACAACCAGCCGATGACCGGCGAAGACGTCGCCTACACGTTCCAGCTGCTGCGCGACAACAAGGCGCTGAACGTCGACGCCGTCCCGTACAAGGACATCACCGCGGCCGGCAACCAGGTGACGCTGGGCTTCGACAGCTCCCAGTTCGTCAACCAGGTCAAGATCCTGCAGACGCTCGTCGTGCCGAAGCACGCCTGGCAGTCCGTCAAGGACCCGGCGCTCGACACCGTGAAGAACCCGATCGGCACCGGGCCGTACACGCTCAAGTCGGCCACGCCGCAGACGATGATCGTCGTCCGGCGCGACACCGGCTACTGGCAGGAAGCGCCGAAGGTCAAGGAGATCCGCTACACCTCCTACACCGACAACAACGCGCAGGTCGCGGCGCTGGTCAGCGGGGCGTCGGAGTGGAGCTTCGTCTTCATCCCGAACTACAAGGCCGTCTACACCAACAAGGACCCGCAGCACTACAAGCTGTGGTTCCCCGCGCAGCTGGCCGTCCACGGCCTGTGGTTCAACACCGAGAAGGCCCCCTGGAACGACGCGAAGCTGCGCCAGGCGATCAGCAAGGTGATCAACCGCGACGACATCTTCAACCAGGGCGAGGCCGGCTACTTCTACCCGAAGAACGACCAGGTCACCGGCATCCCGACGCCGGCGGGCGACCCGTTCATCGCGCCGCAGTACAAGGGCCAGACGGTCAAGGTCGACGTCCCGGGCGCCAAGTCGCTGCTCACCGGCGCGGGCTACAAGTTCACCGGCGACAAGCTGGCCGACCCGAGCGGCAAGCCGGTCACCCTCAAGCTCACGGTCCCGTCGGGCTGGTCGGACTACATCACCGACCTGGAGATCATCAAGGACAACCTGTCCCAGATCGGCATCACCGCCACGGTCGAGAAGATGAACCAGGACGCGTGGATCAAGTCGGTCGACACCGGTGACTTCGAAGGCCTGATGCACTGGACCAACGACGGTGCGACGCCGTACGACATGTACCGCGACGTCATGGACGGCACCCGCTACAAGCCGACCGGCCAGGGTGGCATCAACGGCAACTACGGCCGCTTCAAGAACGACGAAGCGACGAACGCGCTCGCGACCTACGCCAACGCCGAGGACGACACCGCCCGCACCGCCGCCATGGCGACGCTGCAGAAGATCATGATCGACCAGCAGCCGATGATCCCGACCTCGGCGGCCAACTCCGGCGGCGAGTACAGCACGAAGAACTGGGTCGGCTGGCCCGACGACGCCAACCCGTACGGCCCGGCGCAGCCCACGCTGCGCAACGCGCTCGACATCGTCCTGCACCTGAAGCCCGCGGCCTGACCTATGGCGGACTCAGTCATGACGGAACACGGGGACGGCCGCGGCGACGCGGCCGCCCCCGCCCCCTCCGACCCCATCGCCGTCGGGTCGGAGGGGGACCTCCCCGTCGTTCTGGAGGCGGCGGGGCTCACCAAGCACTTCCCGGTCCGGCGGAAGGGCCGAGCCGCGTTGACCGGCCCGCGGCGCGCCGTCCAGGCCGTCGACGACGTGACCCTGACGCTCCGGCGGGGCCGGGTCACCGCGCTGGTCGGGGAGTCCGGCTCGGGCAAGTCGACAGTCGCCCGCCTGCTCGCGGGCCTCTACCCGCGCACCGGCGGCGACATCCGGCTGCACGGCGAAACCGTGAACATCCACCGCGGCAAGGCGTTCCGCGCCTACGCCCGGCAGGTCCAGATGATCTTCCAGGACCCGTTCGCGTCGCTGAACCCCGTGCACACCGTGCGCTACCACCTGACCCGGGCGCTGAAGATCCACGGCCGGGCGGGCGACGACCTCGAGAAGTCGCTGCACGACCTGCTCGCCCGGGTCCAGATGACCCCGCCCGAGCGGTACATCGACAAGTTCCCGCACGAGCTGTCCGGCGGCCAGCGCCAGCGCGTCGCGATCGCGCGGGCGCTGGGGGCCGACCCGGAGGCGCTGCTGGCCGACGAACCGGTGTCCATGTTGGACGTCTCCATCCGGCTCGGCGTGCTGAACCTGTTGCGGGACCTCAAGGAACGCCTGCACCTGGCCATCTTGTACATCACGCACGACATCGCGTCGGCACGCTACTTCGCCGACGAGACGATGGTGATGTACGCGGGCCGGATGGTCGAAGGCGGCGACAGCGAGACCATCACGCAGCACCCGGCGCACCCGTACACGCGGCTGCTGATCGAGTCCGCGCCCGACCCCGACCGGCTCACCACGGGCGCGGATCCCGCCGACGTGCCCGCCGAGCGCGGGACGGGCGAGCCGCCGAGCCTGATCGATCCGCCGCCGGGCTGCCGGTTTCATCCGCGCTGCCCGGTCGCGATGGAGCGGTGCAAGACCGACCTGCCGCCGCGGTTCGAGGTCGACGACGCACCCGGCCACTGGGCCGCGTGCTGGCTGTACGACGGGGCGGCCCGATGAGGTTCCTGCTGCAACGGCTGGCCTTCTACGTCTTCACGGCCTGGGCCGCCGTCACCATCAACTTCTTCATCCCGCGGATGATCCCCGGCGACCCGGTGCAGTCGCTGATCGCCAAGAACCAGGGCATGATCAGCGCGGAAGCGATGCAGTCGCTCTACACCCTCTTCGGCCTGGACAAGAACGAAAGCCTGATCTCCCAGTACTTCGACTACTGGGGCCAGCTCTTCCGCGGTGACCTCGGGATCTCGTTCACGTTCTTCCCGTCGCCGGTGTCGGAGCTGATCGGCGACAGCCTGCCGTGGACGATCATCCTGGTCGGCATCACCACGATCGTCGGCTTCGCGCTCGGCACCGGGCTCGGCGTGCTCGCCGGCTGGAAGCGCGGCTCGTGGGTCGACGGCCTGCTGCCGGTGACGACGTTCCTCTCGTCGATCCCGTACTTCTGGCTCGGCCTGATCGCGCTGGCGCTGCTGGCCGGTCCGGGCAGCTTCTTCCCGTCGTCCGGCGGTTACGACCCCGGCGTGGTGCCCGGCTGGGACGGCGGGTTCATCGGCAGCGCGATCCAGCACAGCCTGCTGCCCGCGCTCACCATCCTGATCAGCTCGATGGGCAGCTGGATCCTGGGCATGCGCAACATGATGGTCACCGTCGCGTCGGAGGACTACGTCACCGTCGCGCACGCCAAGGGCCTGCCCGAGCGCCGGGTGATGGTCGGGTACGCCGCCCGCAACGCGCTGCTGCCGAGCGTGTCCGGCTTCGCGCTGGCGCTCGGGTTCATCGTCGGCGGCACGCTGCTGGTGGAGATCGTCTTCTCCTACCCCGGCGTCGGCTACCAGCTGTTCCAGGCGGTCGGCTCGCAGGACTACCCGCTGATGCAGGGCATCTTCCTGATCATCACGCTGTCGGTGCTGGTGGCGAACCTGTTCGCCGACGTCGCCTACCTCGCGCTGGACCCCCGCACCCGGAAGGAGGGCTGACATGGCCGTACCCGCGGCGGACGTCAAGGCCGCCCAGGCCCTCCCCGTCGACGCGATCGCCGGCCGTGCCAAGCGCCGCCGGTTCCGGTTCCTGGCCGGCGGCAAGACCGTCACGGGCCTCGCCGTCATCGTCTTCTTCGTGGTGATCGCGGTCATCGGGGAGTGGATCGCGCCGTACGACCCGTCGGCGCGCAGCAACGACCTGCTGGAAGGGCCGTCGGGCCGGCACTGGTTCGGCACCACCCACCTCGGGCAGGACATCTTCAGCCAGGTCGTGGTCGGCACGCGCAGCGTCATGCTCGTCGGGCTGACCGCCGGGATCGTGGCGACGATCCTCGCGGTGATCGTCGGCGTGACGTCCGGCTACCTCGGTGGGACGCCGGGTGAAGGTCTGTCCGCACTGTCCAATGTGTTCTTGGTGATCCCGGCGCTGCCGCTGATCATCATCATCGGCAGCGCGGTGCCCACCGGCGGCGACTACCTGGTGGCGGTGATCATCGGGTTCACGTCGTGGGCGTGGGGCGCGCGGGTCCTCAGAGCACAGACGCTTTCCCTGAGAGGCCGCGAATACGTCGAAGCGGCGCGGGCGACCGGCGAGTCGACGTGGCGGATCATCTTCTTCGAGATCCTGCCCAACCTGACCGCGGTGATCGCGTCCAGCTTCGTCGGCACGGTGATCTTCGCGGTGATGTCGGAGATCACGCTCGCGTTCGTCGGCGTCTCGGGACTGTCCAACTGGAACTGGGGCACGATCCTGTTCTGGGCGCAGAGCCAGCAGGCCCTCGCGCAGGGCGCGTGGTGGTGGTTCGTGCCGGCGGGGCTGGCGATCGCGCTCCTCGGCACCGCGTTGTCCCTGCTCAACTTCGGCATCGACGAGTTCGTCAGCCCGCGGCTGCGCGGCAGCGGCAAGGCGCGCGTCAAGGGCGCCGACGGACGGACGCATCGCATGCGCGTGGGCTTCACGCCCGTGCTCGGGCGGGAGGAACAGCCATGATGGACCCGGTCCTGGAGATCAAGGGCCTGGACGTCGACTACGGCGTCGGCGACGAGGCCGTGCGCGCGGTCCGGGACGTGCACCTGACGCTGCACCGCGGCGAAGTCCTCGGCCTGGCCGGGGAAAGCGGCAGCGGGAAGTCCACTTTGGCCTACGGGCTGACGCGGCTGCTCGCGCCGCCGGGCGTGATCCGCGGCGGCCAGGTGCTCTACCACCCCGCCGACGGCGAGCCGTACGACGTGCTGCAGCTGACCGACAAGCAGCTGCGCGACTTCCGCTGGGCGGAGACGTCCATCGTGTTCCAGGGCGCGATGAACTCGCTGAACCCGGTGCACAAGGTCGTCACGCAGCTCGTCGACGTCATCAAGGCGCACGAACCGCGGTCGACGAAGGCCGGCCGGTACGCGCGGGCGAAGGACCTGCTCAAGCTGGTCGGGATTTCGGCCGACCGGCTGGAGGCGTACCCGCACCAGCTCTCCGGTGGCATGCGCCAGCGCGTGATGATCGCGATGGCGCTCGCGCTGGAGCCGCGCGTGGTCATCATGGACGAGCCGACCACCGCGCTCGACGTCGTGATGCAGCGCCAGATCCTCGGTCAGCTCGTGGAACTGCGCGAACGGCTGGGCTTCTCGGTCCTGTTCATCACGCACGACCTTTCGCTGCTGGTGGAGTTCTCGGACCGGATCGCGATCATGTACGGCGGCCGGATCGTCGAGCAGGCCCCAGCCTCGGCGCTCTACCGGGACGCGCTGCACCCGTACAGCCACGGCCTGCTGAATTCGTTCCCGGCCTTGCGCGGTCCGCGCCGTGAGCTGGCCGGGATCCCGGGGTCGCCGCCCGACACGCGGGGCATGCCGGCCGGCTGCGCGTTCCACCCGCGGTGCCCCAAGGCGTTCGAGCCGTGCGATTCGCGGGTTCCCGAACTGGGCCTGCCCGGCGGCGACCCGTCTCGCGAAGTGGCCTGCTTCCTGCACCCGGTCGCCACCCCCTGAACGCCGTCCGTCCTATCCGGTAGACCTGGAGGAGACCCGCCTTGACCGAGACCACAGCCGCGACCGCCGAACAGCAGGCGCTGATCGACAGCCTGCCGCCGGACTTCCGCTGGGGCGTGGCCACCGCCGCGTACCAGATCGAAGGTGCGGTCGCGGAAGACGGGCGCACTCCGTCCATTTGGGACACGTTCTGCCAGGTTCCCTGGGCGATCGACAACAACGACACCGGCGAAGTGGCGTGCGACCACTACCACCGGATGCCGGCGGACATCGAGCTGGTGAACGAGCTCGGCGCGGACACCTACCGGTTTTCCGTGGCGTGGCCCCGGATCCAGCCGCGCGGGCGCGGGCCGGTCAACGAGGCCGGCATCGGGTTCTACGACCGGCTGGTCGACGAGACGCTCGGCAAGGGCATCGCGCCGTGGCTGACGCTGTACCACTGGGACCTGCCGCAGGAGCTGGAGGACGCGGGCGGCTGGCCGGCGCGCGACACGGCGTACCGGTTCGCGGACTACGCGATGCTGGTGTTCGACCGGCTCAAGGACCGGGTGCGCCACTGGACGACGCTGAACGAGCCGTGGTGCTCGGCGATGCACGGCTACGTCCACGGCGTGATGGCACCGGGGCGGCGTGACTACGCGGCGGGGCTGCACGCCGTGCACCACCTGCTGCTCGGTCACGGCCTCGCGACCCAGCGGATGCGTGAAGCCGCGCCGGCCGACACGGAGTTCGGCATCACGCTCAACATGTGCACGGCCGACCCGGCGACGGACTCCCCGGAGGACGTCCGCGCGGCGCGGCAGGCCGACGGCCTCGGCGTCCGGATCTACCTGGACCCGCTGGTGAAGGGCGAGTACCCGGCGGACGTGGTGGAGGACCTGGCCGACCGCGGGGTGAAGCTGCCGATCCAGGACGGCGACCTCGACGTGATCTCGACGCCGCTGGACTTCCTGGGCGTGAACTACTACTTCGGCCAGCAGTTCTCGGGCGTGGACGAGGCCGGCCGCGCGGTCGACGACGACGGCGTCCCGGCGTCCCGGACGGTGCCGTTCGGCGAGCCGACGACGGCGATGGGCTGGGAGATCCTGCCGGACAAGTTCACCGAGCTGCTGACCCGGCTGGGCCGCGACTACCCGGGCCTGCCGATGTACATCACGGAGAACGGCTCGGCGTTCGACGACGACCCGGACTCGTCCGGGTTCGTCCGCGACGAGCAGCGCACGGCCTACCTGGCCTCGCACCTCGCGGCGGTGGCGGCGGCGCGCAACGCGGGCGCCGACGTCCGGGGGTACTTCGCCTGGTCCCTTTTGGACAACTTCGAGTGGGCGTACGGGTACGCGAAGCGGTTCGGCCTGATCCGCGTGGACTACGAGACGCAGGCGCGCACGATCAAGCAGAGCGGCTACTTCTACCGCGACACCGTGCGGCGGGTACGCGGCAGCTGAGGGTCACACGATCGGGGGTGGGGCGAGCCCCACCCCCGCGTCGGTGGTGCGCACCATGGTTCGCCACCCCGGGACACCCCTAACGTCGGACGGGCAAGATCCCGAACGACGGACAGGGGGAATCATGGCGGTCCGGACCGAGGTCAGGCCGAACCCGCGCACGACGGGGCCGAAGGCCTGGTGGCGACGGCCGTGGATCGGCCCGCTGGCGCTGCTCGTGCTCGCCTTCCTCTCCTTCTCGCTGCCGCCGTACCTGGCCTTCGACCCGGCGCGGTCGCGGGTGCCGCAGCCCGACGGGTTCCCGGCGCACTACTGGTTCCTCGTCGCCCACGTCCTCTTCGGCTCGATCGCGATGATCGGCGCGGTCCTGCAGATCTGGCCGTGGCTGCGCCGGACCCACCCGGTGATCCACCGCCACACCGGCCGCGCGTACGTCTTCGCCGGCGTGCTGCCGTCGGGGCTGATGGCCCTGACGATCGGGTCGCAGAGCCCGTTCGGCCCGACCACCCGCGTCAGCGACGTGCTCGCCGCGGTGCTGTGGATCGGGTGCACCCTCGCCGGCTGGCGGGCGGTGCGCGAGCGGCGCTTCGGCGACCATCGCAAGTGGATGATCCGCAGCGTGACGCTGACCTTCTCGATCATCGTCAACCGGCTGATCTCGCCGATCGCGATGATCGTGCTGGAGCCGCAGATCCCGACCACCTTCGGCGGCAGCGAACTCGCCTACAGCCAGAGCGTCGGAGCCATCTCCGCCTGGGGCGGGCTGGCGTTCGCGCTGGTCGTCAGCCAGCTGATCCTGGAGCGGCGGCCCGCGCGCAAGCCGGTCGGTGCGCGGTGACGGCCACCCTGCCCGACGCGAGACCGGGCACGACGTGGTGGCGGCGGCCGTGGATCGCGCCGCTGGCGCTGCTGGTCGCCGCGTTCCTCGCCTACTCGGTGCCGCCCTACCTCACGCTGGATCCCGCGCGGTCACGCGTTCCCGCGCCGCCGGGGTTCGCCGCGCACTACTGGTTCCTGGTCGCGCACATCCTCTTCGGCACGATCGCCATCGTCGGTGTCATCCTGCAGATCTGGCCGTGGTTGCGGCGCACGCACCCGGTCGCCCACCGCCGCATCGGCCGCGTCTACGTCTTCGGCGGCGCGATCCCGTCCGCGCTGATGGCGTTGACCATCGCCCCGTTCAGCGTGTTCGGTCCGGCCGCCGGTGCGCTGAACTTCGCCGGCGGCCTGCTGTGGCTCGGGTTCACCATCGCCGGTTTCCGCGCGACCCGGCAGCGCCGGTACGCCGACCACCGGAAGTGGATGATCCGCAGCTTCGCGATGACCATAAACACCTTGCTCAGCCGGGTCTACGTGCCGCTCGCGTTCCTGGGCCTCAGCCCGTGGTACCCGGACCAGGCCTCGCTCATCCAGGCCGCGTCGACGTTGTCGGGCACGATGAGCCTGCTCACCTTGCTGCTGCTCAGCCAGTGGTGGCTCGACCGGAACCCGAAGCCAGCCAGCGTGCGATGATCGTCCGCTGGATCTCCGACGCCCCTTCGTAGATGCGCGGGGCCCGGACTTCGCGGTAGAGGTGTTCGAGCAGGTGCCCGCGGCGCAAGGCGCGGGCACCGTGCAGCTGGACCGCGGAGTCGACGACGAACTGGGCGGCCTCCGTCGCGAACAGCTTCGCCATCGCCGCGCGGCCGCCGAGGTTCTGCTCGCCCGCGTCGTACGCGCCCGCGGCCGCGTAGACCAGGAGTCGCGCGGCTTCGGTGCGGGTGGCCATCTCCGCCAGCGCGTGCGCCACCGCCTGTTGCTTGATCAGCGGGCCACCGAAGGCTTCCCGCTGCCCGGTGTGGTCCACAGTGGCCTCCAGCGCCGCCTGCGCCATCCCGACCGCGAACGCGCCGACACTCGGGCGGAACAGGTCCAGCGTCCGCATCGCCACCGCGAAGCCGCGGTTCTCTTCGCCGAGCAGCTCCTCGCGCCGGACCTCGACGCCGTCGAACGTGACCGTGCCGATCGGGTGCGGGCTCACCAGGTCCAGGTGCTCGCCGCCCAGTCCCGGCCGGTCGGCGGGGACGACGAACGCGCTGACCCCGCGCGAGCCCGCGCCTTGCGTGGTCCGCGCGAACACCGTGTAGAAGTCGGCTTCCGGCGCGTTCGAGATCCACATCTTCTCACCGGTCAGGCGCCAGCCGTCACCGTCGGGCTCCGCGGACAGCGACAGCGCCGCCGCGTCCGAACCGGCGTCCGGCTCGGTCAGCGCGAACGCCGCCACCGCGTCCCCGGCCGCCACGGCGGGCAGCCACCTCGCGACCTGACCGTCCTGTCCGGACTGGAGGATGGGGTAGCTTCCCAGGCCCTGCAACGCCAGCGCCGTCTCGGCCTCGGTGTTCACCGTGGCGAGGTTCTCCCGCAGGATGCACAGGTCCGTCGCGGCCGCCTGCCTCGACGGCGTTCCCTCGGCGACGCCGGGGAAGAGCCGCGCGAGCAGCCCGAGCGCACCCATCTCCTTGAGCAGCGGGCGGTTGACCGCACCCTCCACACCGGACTCGGCGAGGGAACGCAGTTGCTCCGAACCCAGCAGCCGGACTTCCGCGGCGAAGGCCTGCTGGTCGGGATCGAGGGTGAAAGTCATGACGAAGCTCCCGGTCGCCAGCGGGCGTGCGCGGTGCCGGCCGGCCCCGAGCGGACGAGGTCGAGCCGTGGCTCGGGACCGTCGGTGCGGCCCGACTGCGGCTTCCGGCTGCCCGCGGCGAACGGCTTCGGCCACGGCATCGGGTAACCCTGCTCGGCCGCCGCGTGCAATGTCCACTGTGGATCGTAGAGGTGCGTGCGGCCCAGGGCGCAGAGGTCCGCGCGGCCGGCCAGGATCAGTGAATTGACGTCGTCGTAGGAGGAAATCGCACCGACCGCGATCACCGCGATGCCGTACTCGTCGCCGATCTCGTTGCGGATCCGGTCGGCGTACGGCGTCTGGTAGCTGCGGCCGTACTGCGGCCGCTCGTCGCAGACGACCTGGCCGGTCGAGACGTCGATGCCGGCCGCGCCGTGTTCCGCGAAGGCGCGGGCGATCTCGACCGCGTCGTCGGCGCCGATGCCGCCGTCCGCCCAGTCGGTCGCCGAGATCCGGACGGTCATCGGCCGCTCGGCGGGCCAGGCGGCCCGCACCGCGTCGAAGACTTCGAGCGGGTACCGCAGCCGGTTCTCCAAGGATCCGCCGTAGTCGTCTTGCCGCTGGTTGGTCAGCGGCGAGAGGAACGACGACAGCAGGTAGCCGTGCGCGCAGTGCAGTTCGAGGACGTCGAACCCGGCGCGCGCGGCGGCCCGGGCGCAGGCGACGAACTGGTCGCGGATCTCCGCCATGTCCGAAGTGGACAGTTCGCGCGGAACCTGGTTGCGGTCGGAGTACGCCAGCGGGGAGGGCGCGCACACTTCCCAGTTGTCCGCCGGAAGCGGTTCGTCGATGCCCTCCCACATGAGCTTCGTCGAGCCCTTGCGTCCCGAGTGCCCCAACTGGACACCGATGCGCGCCGGAGACTGCGAGTGCACGAAATCGACGACTCGCTTCCAGGCGGCTTCCTGTTCCACTGTGTACAGTCCACCGCAGCCGGGCGTGATCCGGCCTTCGGGGGAGACGCAGACCATCTCGGTCATCACCAGCCCGGCGCCGCCGAGGGCCTTGCCGCCCAGGTGCACCAGGTGGAAGTCGCCGGGCACGCCGTCGGCCGCGGAGTACATGTCCATCGGGGACACCACGATCCGGTTGGCCAGCTCCAGCCCGCCGAGCCAGAAAGGCTGGAACATCGGTGGCCGCGACGTCGTGCCGAGCGACCGCGCGAACCAGTGGTCCAGTTCGGTCGCGAACTCGGGGTCGCGCAGGCGGAGGTTGTCGTAGGTGACGCGGCGGCTGCGCGTGAGGATGTTGAACGCGAACTGCGGCGGGTCCTGGTGGGCGTACTGCGCGATGTTCTCGAACCACTCCAGGCTCGCCTGCGCCGCGCGCTGCGTCGACTGGACGACCGGACGCCGTTCGAGCTCGTACGCCTTGAGCGCCTCGGTGACCCCGTCGTTTTCGTGCAGGCAGGCGGCCAGCGCGAGCGCGTCCTCCATCGCCAGCTTCGTGCCGGAGCCGATCGAGAAGTGGGCGGTGTGCGCGGCGTCGCCGAGGAGGACGACGTTGTCGTGCACCCACGTCTCGCACCGCACGGTGCCGAAGGTGACCCACTTCGAGTTGTTCGCCATGATCTTGTGCTCGCCGAGGACGTCGGCGCACAGCTCGCGGATCAGCGCGATGGACTTCTCGTCGCTCTCGCCCGGCGGCAGCGACGTCGCCGCGATCGGGCCGAACGCGCGCTGCCACACCTCGTCGTGCACCTCGAGGATGAACGTGCTGCCGTCGCGGCCGTAGGGGTAGCCGTGGACCTGCATGATCCCGGCCGGCGTTTCGAGGACGTAGAACTTGAAGGCGTCGAACACCAGGTCCGTGCCGAGCCAGATGTAGTGGCACCGGCGTGTCTCGACGCTCGGGCGGAAGGTCTCGGCGTGTTTCGCGCGGATCGCGGAGTTGACGCCGTCGGCGGCGATGACCAGGTCGTAGCCCGACAGGTCGGCCGGCGCCTCTTCGCGGAAGTGGAGGCCGACGCCCAGTTCGGCGCAGCGGTTCTGGAGGATGCCGAGCAGCCGTTTGCGGCTCATCGCGGCGAAGCCGTGGCCGCCCGAGGTGGTGACGGTGCCGCGGTAGTGGACGTCGATGTCGTCCCAGCGGGCGAATTCCGCGCGCATCGCGTCGTGCACCGCCGCGTCGGCGTGCTCGATGCCGCCGAGCGTCTCGTCGGAGAACACGACGCCGAAGCCGAACGTGTCGTCCGGCGCGTTGCGCTCCCAGACCGTGATCTCGTGTCCGGGACCGAGCTGTTTGGCCAGCGCGGCGAAGTACAGACCCGCCGGGCCGCCACCGATGACCGCGATACGCACGCGGTCCAGGGTATGTCGTCACCTCTACGACCGTCAATGAGGCGAAAGATGGCGTACGGTGTCCGGCATGGAACGCATCAACCCGCCGGAGCTGGGCAAGCCGTCCGGGTTCTCGCACGCGGTGGTGGCCGAAGGGCGCGTCGTCTTCCTCGCCGGGCAGACGGCGCTGGACGCGTCGAACAAGATCGTCGGCGACGGCGTCGTCGAGCAGTTCGAACGCGCGCTTGGCAACCTGCTGACGTCACTGCGCGCGGCCGGCGGTGCCCCATCGGATTTGTGCAGCGTGACGATCTACCTCGTCGACATGGCGGACTACCGGACCCACGCACGCGAGATCGGCGCGGTCTGGCGGCGGCTCGCGGGCACGGAGTACCCGGCGATGGCCGGCATCGGCGTCGACCGGCTTTGGGACGAAGAGGCCCTCGTCGAGGTGCAGGGCTTCGCGGTCGTCAGCCGAAGCTGATCGACTTCGCGACGTACGCCCGGGCCGGGTTCTCCAGCTGCGCGTGCAGCTCGAAGAACAGGTCGGCCGCGCGGATCCCCGACCAGTCGCGCGGCAGGAACTCCGCGGGCAGGCCGGGGTCGAGGTAGGGCATCCGCCGCCAGCCGGTCAGCACGCGGACGTAGTCGGCGAAGGCCTGCTCGTCGGTTCCGGACTTGCGGCGCAGCGCGGGGCCGTGCTCGTCGAGGAAGGTCGTGTACAACTCGTCGAGCCGGTCGAGGTCCCACCAGTCGCGGACCTTCGCGCGGACGTCCCCGAAGGCCAGGTGATCGGCGCGGAACAGGTCGGCGTACCCGGCCAGGCCGAGCCGGGTCAGCGCCTCGGCGGTCGCGGCGTGCAGGTGCGCCGGGGCGATCCAGACGCCGGAGGCGGCGGTGCCGAAGCCCATCCGGGCGAGCTGGGTGCGCAGGAGGTGCCGCTTGTGCCGCTCGGTTTCCGGCACCGAGAACACCGCGAGCAGCCAGCCGTCGGCGGCGGTCGCGCGCCCGCGGCGGAAGATCCGCTCGTCGCCCTCACGCAGGATCTCGCGCGCGTCGTCCGAGAGTTCGTAGCCGGCCGTGGCGCCGCGGCGCACCGCTTCGAGGATCCCGCGCCGCTTCAGCCGCGAGATCGACGACCGCACGGCGGGCTCGTCGACGCCGACGGCGGCCAGCAGGTCGATGAGGGAAGCAACCGAGAGCCAGCCGCCCTCGGTGCGCGAATAGAGGCCGTACACCGTCACGATGAGCTGGCGAGGCTGGGCCACACGGCCGGAGCCGTCCAGTTCGGTTGCCTCGGGTACGGCCGTCATCGGGCCACAATAACGAACACCGGGCGACCTGGGAGACACGTTTTGGGACGTGTGGTCGCCGAGGGCGGGCTTCGCCGTGTATCCACTGGTCAGCGGGTGTTCGCCGGGGCGATGCCACGGGTCGGCGACCTGCGGGTGCTCGACGCCGCGCGGTTTCCGTCGATCCGGTGAGTTCAGTCGACCGGCTTGAAGTGCTCCGTCCACTTGGCGCCGTCCCACCACTGAGTCGCGCCCCGCTGCTGGGGCGACGGGTACCAACCCGCGGGCGGTCCGGCGGGCGCGGGCGGCTGCGGGGCGGCGGGCGTCTTGGCCTGCTGCGCGAGGGTCTGCCGCTGGAGTCGCGTCTGCGCCTGCAGCTCGCGCAGGGACTTCTTGGCGACGCGCTGCTTCTTGCTGCTGCCGCGCACCAGCCCGCCCGTGCTGATCATGAGCGATTTCCGGATGAGGCCCACGTGGTTCACCTTTTCGTCGGGAGTACTTGCCGGAGTCGGTGATCAAGCCGGCTGTGTTACGCATCCGCGAAGGCGATCCGGACGAACGGAGCCTCCCGCGCCGATCGCTCCGCTACGATTTCGCCGCGATGCTGCCAGCCACCAAGGGGATCTTCGACCGGCTCACCCGCCGCGGGCGTCTGATGACCAAGCGGACCTGCGACCGGCAGGGCCACGTGCTGCGCGGCGGGCGGTTCCTGTTCCGGACGCCGACCGCGTGGGAGTACGCCGCCGCCGTTGCCTGTGGCTCCGATCCCGCCGCCCAGCGCTGGCTCGGCTGGCAGCGCGACTCGATCGTCGCCCGGGGCGCCCGCGCGGATGCGCTGCGCGTCGTGCCCGGTACCGGGCCGGACTGGGTTTCGCCCGATCCGCAGTCGATCGACCTGGTGATGATCGACGTCGAGGCCAACCGGTGCGTCGGGCTGGTGAGCGTGCACACCGGTGAGGACGGCGGCCCGGAGACCGGCGGCTACCTCGCGCCGGACTACCGGGGCCGCGGCAACGGCCGGATCCTCTTCGCGGCCGGGCTGACCCTGGCGCACGAGCACCTCGGCCTGCCGCGGGTGCGGGCCGGCGCCGAGGTCGGCAACGTCGCGAGCGCGCGCTCGCTGCAGGCCGCGGGGCTCGCCCGCGTCGCCGGGCCGCCGACCTACCGGCTGCCGGACGGCCGCGTGACCGAGGCGTGGTGGTTCCAGCACGCCGTCCCGCGGACCACGCGCTGCGGTGGTCCGCAGGCGACCTGGTTCCCTCCGTCGCCGCTCTAGATACTTCGGCCGCCGCCGACGTTTCCGGTGGCTACCTTCGCGTCATGACGCTTTCCGCTCCGGTTCCGCCCGTGCCCACCGATGTCCCGCAGGGAAGCGTCGCCTGGTTGCGGGCTTCGGTCGCCCGCTTCAGCAATGGTCCCGACCACGCCCGGCGGCGGTCGCTGGCCCTGGACCTCCTCGCCGGCGTGGACGCGGACGCCTTGCGGGACAAGGCTTTCGAGGCGTTCCGCGGCGACTCTCGCCTGGTCGTTGTCGGGGTGCTCGCGGGTGAGCTGGGCCTGCCGGTGGTGGCGTCGGACGTCGTGGCGGTCGCGGCCGCCTACCACCCGCACGTGACGCCGTCCGCCGAAGCCGCAGCGGCAGCCGAAGCCGCGCTGGGACGGCTGGTCGCGGCCTGCGGCGGTCCGACCGAACTCACGGCGGCCCGGATCGGCCTGCTGATCCAGGCCTGCGAAGCCACCGCCGGGCTGATCGGCAACGCGGTTCCGTTGGTGCGGGCGGGAAAGCCGCCCGAGGAGGCGGTGGCGGAAGTGCTGCGCGCGGACCCGCCGGTTTCGCACACCCGCCGTCGGGTGGGCGGCGAGGACGTCCTGGTGCCGCTGGCCGGGACGCCGTTCGGCGCGGGCCCGCGCGAGTGCCCGGGGCCGGCGCACGCGATCGCGCTCGCGACCGGCGTGCTCGCGGCGCTGCGGGTGACCCGCGGCTGAACCCCGGTGATCTTCTGCTACTACTTACCGCGTTCATCTTCTGGGGGAAGGCGCGGAAAGTGCTGTATTTCGATGGTCTGCTCGGCATCGTCACGCTCGGGTTGTGGATCTTCTGCCTGGTCGACGTGATCACGACGGACGAGTCGTCCTGCCGCAACCTGCCGAAGGGGCTGTGGCTGCTCGTCGTGCTGGTGCTGCCACTGGTGGGATCGATCATCTGGCTGGTCGCGGGGCGGCCGCAGCAGGTGGTGCGGGCGCGCGGCCCGTTCGAGCGGAACACCCCGGCGTACCCGGAGTACGACCGCCCGGGCCGGTTCGCGGCCGGCAGCGCCGACGACGACGACGAGTTCCTGCGCAAGTGCCGCGAACGCGCGGAGGCGCAGCGGAAGCTGGCCCGGGACAAGAACTCCGAGGACTGACCCCGATGTCATGAACGACTCGTTCATGTCGCCTGACGACATGAAAGGGTCGTTCATGACGTTGCGGGGGCGCTAGCAGGTGGGGCCCTCGCAGGTGCCGTGCTCGTAGGCCTCCAGCGTCGAGATCACCAGCCGGCGCTCGGCCGGGGTCAGCGGCGCCAGCGCGTTGCTCCACGCCTGCGCGCCGCGCGCCAGCCACGCGTCCACCGCCGGGCGGCGCTCCGGGGTGATGCTCACGATCGTGCGGCGGCGGTCCGCCGGGTCCTCCTCGCGGTTCAGCACGCCCTGGCGGCTCAGGTCGCCGACCATCAGGCTCGCCGTCGTCGGGGCGACCTCGAGACGACCCGCCAGCTCGGTGACCGTCATCGGGCCGTCGAACAGAAGGATCGACAGCAGCGACAGGTGCCGCGGCGCGAGCGCGCAGCCGTTCAGCTCGTCGGGGACCGGTGTCCGCTTCGCGCGACCGACCAGGCGAGGCATCAGCAGCAGGAGCCGGCGGACGCCGTCCTCGAGGCTCAAACCGGTCTCCGTTGACACCGCCTGCCTCCCGTCGGTAGCTTTGTTTGCAAAGCAAACGCTTCTCTGGTTTCCGAGCCTACCTCGGGCCACGAACGAGCGTACCGGCCAGAAACAGGGGATCCCATGACTACGCCAGCCGACATGAACGACTTCAACAACCAGGTCGTCGAGGAGTTCCGGGCCAACGAAGGCAAGGTCGGCAACTACTTCGAGGGCAAGAACGTGCTCCTCCTCACCACGATCGGCGCGAAGAGCGGGCAGGAGCGCCTGTCGCCGCTGGTCTACACCCGCGACGGCGACCGCTTCGTCATCGCCGCGTCCATGGGCGGCGCGCCGAAGAACCCGGCGTGGTTCCACAACCTCGTCGCCAACCCGAAGGTCACCGTCGAGGTCGGCACCGAGAAGTTCGAGGCCACGGCGACCGTGATCGAAGACCGCGCCGAGCGCGACCGCCTCTACGCGGGCATGGTCGCGCACGCCGAAGGCTTCGCCGAATACGAGACGAAGACCACGCGGCTCATCCCGATCGTCGTCCTCGAGCGCTGACGCCTCAGCCGAACCTCCCCGCCGGGTCGTACTTCGCCTTGAGCTGATCCAGCCGGGCGCGGTCCCCGGCGGGGAAGGCCGTCGCCAGTTCCGCGGCGGAGTGCTCGCCGTAGAGGAACGGCAGCAGCCGGCCCGTCGACCACGGCGCCAGCGCGTCGACCAGCTTCGCGTGCGCGCGGCGGACCGTCTCGACGCCGTCCTCGACGACCGACAGCGCCCGCACCACGAACTCCGCCTTCGAGTCCCAGCCGACGCCGATCGCGTCCCGGCGGGCCAGTTCGCCGCCGAGCCGGTCGATGATCAGCACCGTCTCCGGGTCCGCGTGCTCGACGATCGACGCCAGCATCGCGTCGTTCAGAACCTCCACCGTCGCGTTCGTCCCGTGGTAGGGGTGCGGGTGCGGCGGGTCGCTCGCGATCGACCCGGAATCCGTGTACCGCAACGGCTTCAGCGTGTCCAGCAGAATCGGCGCCGCGGTCCGCAGCGGCTCGACGAGCTGGTCGCCGCCCTCCCCGAGGTAGGCGATCCGGACGTTGACGACGTGCTTCCCCCGGATCGGCGCGGGAAGGAACGGCAGGTCGGGCAGCCCGACCACGGCGATCGACGTCGTCAGCTCGTCGGGCGCGGCCACCGCCCACGTCCGCCACGCGCGCAGCACCACCGGCAGGTCCGCGGCGTCGAAGTACAGCCCGCCGCCGTACAGCTCGGTCACCGGGACCAGGTCGAACTCCAGCGCCGTCACGATGCCGAAGCCGGCGCGGCCGCCGAGCAGGGCCCAGAACAGCTCGGACCCCGGCGTCACCGTGCGGTGCTCGCCGTCGGGGGTGACGACGTCGATCGCGCGCACGTGGTCGGCCGCGCGGCCGTGGCGCCGGGCCAGCAGCCCGAAGCCGCCGCTGAGCGTGTAGCCGACGACGCCGACGTCCGGTGACGAGCCGCTCAGCGGGGCCAGACCGTGTTTCGCGGCGGCCTCGATCACCGCACCCCAGCGAACTCCGGCTTCGACGCGCGCGGTCTGCTTCCCGGCGTCGATCTCGATGCCGGTCATCCGGCGGGTGCTGATGAGCAGGCCTTCGGTGCCGGCGGTCCGGCCGTGCCCGGTGGCCTGCACGGCGACGGACAGGTCGTGCTCGGCGGCGTGGTTCACGGCGGCGACGACGTCGTCCGCGCTCTCGGCGGCGGCGACCACCGCGGGCTGCGTGGTCACGGACGTCTGGAAGCCGGAGATCTCTTCGGCGTAACCGTCATGGCCGGGTCGGAATGTCTGCATGTCTCCAGCTTCGGGCCGCGACGATCAGAAGTCCAAGATCTGATTTGGCTACCGGCTAGAATCAGTGCTTATGGAACTCCACCAGCTCGCGTACTTCGTCGCGGTCGCCGAGGAGGGCAGCTTCACGCGCGCGGCGCAGCGCTTGCACGTCGCTCAGCCGGGGGTGAGCGCGCAGGTGAAACGACTCGAGCGCGAGCTGGGGCAGGAGCTGCTGGACCGCTCGGGCCGCACGGTCCGGCTCACCGACGTCGGCGCCGCCGCGCTGCCCCACGCGCGGGCCGCGCTCGCGGCGGTGAAGGGGGTGCGCGAAGCCGTCGACGAGCTGGCCGGGCTGGTCCGCGGCCAGGTCGCGATCGGCGCGGTGACGTCGGCGGGGCCGGTCCGGCTGCCGGACCTGCTCGCCCGCTTCCACGAGCGCTACCCGGCGGTCGAGATCACGCTGTCCGAGGCCAACTCGGACACGATGCTGGCGGCCCTGCGCGAAGGCCGGCTCGACCTGGCGGTGGTCGGCCTGTCGACGGACCCGCCGCCCGGCATCGCGACGCAGGTGCTGATCGACGAGCCGTTCGTGGCGGTGACTTCGGGTTTCCTGGCCGGCCGCGCGAAGGTCGTGATCGCGGACCTGGCCGGGCTGCCGCTGATGGCGCTGCCGAAGGGAACGGGCCTGCGCACGGCGTTGGACGCCGCGTTCGCGCGCGAGGGGCTGACACCGCGGATCGCGTTCGAGGCGGCCGACCCGAACGTCCTGGTGCAGCTGGCGACGCGAGGGCTGGGGGTGGCGGTGGTGCCGGAGTCGCTGGGCCGGTACCACGAGGCGGAGCTGCGGGTGGTGACGATCGCCGGGTCCGGGCTGCGGGGCGTGCTGGCGCTGGCTTGGCGCACCGAGGGGCCGCTGAGCCCGGCCGCGCGTGCCCTGATCGCGTTCGCCCGGAGCGACTACCGCTCTTGACACGTCGTCAACAGTGTCGTTCCCTGGAGAGCGTGACCGAAAGCGCGCTCCAGGACGCTGTCGTCGGGGCCGGGCTGCTCGCCGGCAGCGCGAACGTGATCATGCAGCTCTCCCGCGCGCCCGTCGGCTACGGCGTGCTCGAGAGCAAGGTCGACAGCGGCAACCTCTTCCGCCATCCGGTGAAGCGGACGAGGACGACGCTCACCTACCTCGCCGTCGCCTCGATGGGGACCGACGCCGAGCGCGCCGCCTACCGGCGCGGCGTCAACCAGGCGCACTCCCGAGTCCACTCGGACGCCGGAAGTCCGGTCGCCTACAACGCCTTCGACACCGACCTCCAGCTGTGGGTCGCGGCCTGCCTCTACAAGGGCTTCGAGGACGTCTACGTCGCGTTCGTCGGCGGCGAGCCAACGCACTTCTACCGCGCCGCCGCGGCCCTCGGCACCACGCTGCAGGTGCGTCCCGAGATGTGGCCGGCCGATCGCGCGGCCTTCGAGGAGTACTGGACGGCCGCGCTCGCCGAGGTCGGCGTCGACGACACGGTTCGCCGCTACCTCACCGATCTCGTCGACCTGCGGTTCCTGCCGCCGGTCGTCGCCGCGCCGGGACGGCGGTTCCACCGCTTCGTCACGACGGGGTTCCTCCCGCAGCGCTTCCGCGACGAGATGCGCCTGCCCTGGACGGCGGCCGACCAGCGCCGGTTCGCCGCGCTCCTCGCCGCGCTCGGCCGGGTCACCCGCGTGCTCCCGGCCGTGGTGCGGCGGTTCCCGTACAACCTCTGCCTCTGGGACCTGCGCCGCCGGCTGCGCACCGGGCGCCCGCTGGTCTGACGCGCCCGGATACAGTGTCGGGTCGGCACCGCGACCCGGGGGGATTCCATGACGGCGATCGAGACCGACGTCGAGCCCGAAGCGCCCGCGCCGGTCCGGACCACCCGCGGCGCACCGCTGATCGTGGTGTCGCTGGTCCTCCTGGCCGTCTTCCTCGCCGGCGCCTGGGCCGCCTGGTTCTTCACCATCGACGACGCGTTCATCAGCTTCCGCTACTCGGCGAACCTCGCGGCCGGCCACGGCCCGGTGTGGAACGTCGACGGCCCGCGCGTCGAGGGCTTCACGAACTTCGCCTGGGTCGTCTGGTCGGGACTCGGCGCGTGGCTCGGGCTCGCGCTGCCGCTGTTCGCCAAGGTGACGTCGCTGCTGCTCGGCCTGGGGACGCTGTACCTGCTGATCCGCGAAGGCCACCGCCGCGCCGGGCTCACCGGCGTCCTGGCCGGCGCCGGCGCGTACGTCGTGTTCCTGCCGACGTACTTCCACATCACCGCCGGTCTCGAGACGGCCGCGTTCGCCGCGGTGCTGCTGCGCGTCGTCGTGCTCGGGCTGCGCGTGCTCGCGAACGAGCGGGTGCGGACGTGGGAACCGCCGGTGCTGCTGCTCCTGCTCGGCATGCTCCGGCCGGAAGGCGTGCTGGCCGCACTGCCGGTCTTCGCCCTGTGGTTCTGGCGCGAACGCGGCCGCGTCCCGGCTCGCTGGTGGACCCTCGGCGCGGTCGTCGTCGGCGCCGCGTACTTCGGGTGGCGCTGGCGCTTCTACGGCCAGCTGCTGCCGAACACCTTCTACGTCAAGTTCGGCAACCTCGACTCCGGCTGGGTGTGGACGAAGCACACGACGTTGCTGCTCCTCCCGCTTCTCCTGCTGACGCTCTCGCTCGTGTTCCGCAAGGCGACGCGCGCGATGGGCGGGCTCCTGGTGGCCACCGTCGCGGTCACGTACGTGACGTACGCGGTGTCCGGCCCGACCATGGACTACCTCGATCGCTTCGCCGACCACGCGTTCCCCGTCCTCTGCCTCGGCGCCGGGATCGCGGTGGGGACGCTGACCCGGCGCGTCGTGGGCGCGGTGCTCGGGCTGGTGGCCGTCGGCTGGTCGGCCGCCGCCGGCGTCAGTTCCCCCGAGCTGGGCCTGATCACGAACTACGGACCCGACCTCCAACGGGCCCACGTCCCGATCGGCCGGGCGCTGGCCGAGTCCGACGTCCCGGCCGCGGCGCGGAGCGTGGCCGTCACCGACGCGGGCGCGATCCCGTACTACAGCGGCTGGACGTCGATCGACTACATCGGCCTCAACGACCCGGAGATCGCCCACGGCGCCGATCCGACGGAGGTCGTGATGCGGCGGCGGCCGACGGTGCTCGTCGTGACGTCCGTCGGCCCGCAACCGGTGGGCAAGCGCTACGGCTTCGATGCGGCTCGGGCCACCGCCGGCTACGAGCAGGTCGCGTCCGTCGAGATGCGGGCCGGGTACTGGCAGGACGTCTTCGTGCTGCCGCAGTACGCGTCGACGGTCGGCGAGCACGTCCGGCAGCGCGCCGACGCCGCCCGGCAGGTCAACGACCCGGACCGGCCGGAGTCCACCGTCGACCGCTGGCTCGACCGGCTCCGCGGCCAGCTGCCCTTCTGAGAGTTGACCGCGTCGCGCGCGGGCGCGAAGGTGGGCCGATGAGCGGCGACGAGGTGCGGCACGGCGTCAAGCTGAGCAGTCTCGACCAGGAGGTCTTCCCTGACGCGGGAGTGTCCAAGCGGGAGTGGCTGGACTACCTCGAAGCCGTCGCCGACCGGATGCTCCCGGAGCTGCGCGACCGGCTGCTGACGGTGCTGCGGGTGCTGCGCGGGCAGGGCCCGTTCATGCAGAAGAACCTGCCGAAGTACACACCGGACTGGGTCGAGCGGGTGTCGGTGTGGGCCGAGACGTCCAAGCGGGACGTCTCGTACGCGCTGTGCAACGACCTCCGCACGCTGATCTGGTTCGGCAACCAGCGGGCGATCGAGTTCCACACGTCGCTCTACCGCGGCGACCCATCCCAGGGGCCGACCCATCTGATCCTCGACCTGGACCCGCCCGCCGACGGGCCGTTTTCCTTGGCCATCGGGGCCGCGGCGCTGGTGCGCGAAGCGCTGCGCGAGGACGGCCTCGACGGCGCGGTGAAGACGAGCGGCTCGAAGGGCGTGCACGTGTTCGTGCCGCTGGCGCCGGGCCAGTCGACGGAGGACATCGCGGCGGCGACGCGGGCGGTCGCGGCCCGCGCCGAGCGCATCGACCCGGCGCTGGGGACCACGGAGTTCGTCAAGGACCGCCGCGAGGGCAAGGTGTTCCTCGATTCGACCCGAGCGGGCGGCGCGACGGTGGTGTCGGTGTACAGCCCGCGGCACCGGCCGGGCGCGCCGGTGTCGTTCCCGGTCCGCTGGGCGGACTTGGCCGGCGTCGAACCGGGGGACTTCACGGTGAAAACGGCGCCGGGCCTGCTGGGTTCCGCCGAAGACGCCTGGACGGCGGAGATGCCGGAGCCGTTCGTGCTGCCGGCGGACCTGGTCGAGGAGGGGCACACGATCCCGATCGCCCGGGTGGTGGCGATGCACGAGGGCAAACGCCGAGCCCGGGCGGCCCGCGAGTCGGACTAACCCGAGCGCCCCAATGTGGCCTTCGGTGCGTGAGACGCAACCAAGGCGGCCTTCGGTGCGTCAGACGCAACCAAGGCCACATTGGGGCGTTCGGGACCGGGTTAAGCCGCCTGGTTGTGGCCGCGCAAGATCGTGCCGTGCTGGCGTCGCAGGGTCGCGCGGGTGATCTCCACGATCCGGGCCGGCTCCGACGTCGCCACCCGGTGGCGGGCCAGCCACACCGTGTCCCGGCCGAACGACCACACCAGCGACGCCAGCGCGGCCACCACGAAACCGAACGAAACCGCCCACGGCAGCAGCCCGGAGACGGCCACCACCAGCACCACGCCCTGCACCGCGGCCACCGTCTTCCGGGCCATGCTCGGGTACAGCGGCGCGGTCAACCACGGCAGCGCCCACGAAGCCGCCACGAACGCGTAGCGCATCAGGCCGATCGCCAGCACCCACAGCCCCAAGGTCCGGGACACCTGGATGCACAGCAGCAGGATCAGGAACGCGTCGACCTCCATGTCGAACCGCGCGCCGAACTCGGACGCCGTGCCCGTGCGGCGGGCGACCTGGCCGTCGAACCCGTCCATCGCCAGGGCCACCGCGACCAGCCCGACCAGCAGCGGGAGCGGGTGACCGCCGTCGGCGATCAGCTCGGCCGCGCCGCCCACCAGTACCGCGCGGGCGAACGTGATCCAGTCCGCCGGGCCGAACTTCCCGCGACCGCTCTGCCGCAGGCCCCAGCCCGTCAGCAGCAGCAGCGCGAGGCCGTACGCGGCCCCCGTCGCCCAGGCGATCGGGGAAAGGAAACCGGCCCCGGCGGCGAGCGCCCACACCGGGACCGCCGAGCGTAGGAGAAGTCCGTTCTTGATCATCTTTTACTCCGCGAATCGGCACGGGTGCTCATAAGGTGGCGGCGACACCAGCCTCCGGTCGCCTGCAGAGGAGAACACGTGGAACAGGCTTTCTGGGTTCAAAGTCCCGACGAAGGCGCGCTCCGGACCGTGACGCTGCGTGAGCCGGAACACGGCGAAGTGCTCGTCCGCACGCTCTTCTCCGGCGTCTCCCGCGGCACCGAAACCCTCGTCTTCCGCGGCGGTGTCCCGGCGAGCCAGCACGACGTCATGCGCGCGCCCTTCCAGGAGGGCGACTTCCCCGGCCCGGTCAAGTACGGCTACCTCAACGTCGGCGTGGTCGAGCGGGGCCCGGCCGACCTCGAGGGCAAGACGGTCTTCTGCCTCTACCCGCACCAGACCGCGTACGTCGTCCCGGCGAGCGCCGTGACCCTCGTGCCGGACGCCGTCCCGCCCGGGCGCGCGATCCTCGCCGGCACCGTCGAGACCGCGGTCAACGCCGTCTGGGACGCGAAGCCGAAGCTCGGCGACCGGATCGCGGTGATCGGCGCGGGCATGGTCGGTTGCAGTGTCGCGAAACTGCTACAGGGCTTCCCGGCCACCCGCGTGCAGCTGATCGACGTCGATCCCGGCAAAGCCGACATCGCGAAAGCTCTCGGCGTGGACTTTTCGACTCCCGAAGAAGCAAAACCCGACTGCGACCTCGTCGTGCACGCCAGCGCGTCCGAACAAGGACTCGCGAAGGCCCTCGAGCTCCTCGCGCCGGAAGGCGAGGTCGTCGAGCTGTCCTGGTACGGCGACCGCCGGGTGAGCGTGCCGCTCGGCGAGAACTTCCATTCGCGACGGTTGACGATCCGCGGCAGCCAGGTCGGGACGGTCGCGCGGCCCGACCGCGACTACGCCCAGCGGCTCGGCCTCGCCCTCGAGTTGCTGGCCGACCCGGCGTTCGACGCGCTGGTCACCGGCGAGTGCATGTTTGAAGATCTTCCGTCCGTGCTACCCCGGCTCGCCGCGAATGAACTTTCCGCCCTCTGCCTCCGTGTCATGTATCAGCCGCAGTGACCACGTCCACCCGAACGCATCGGAGGTCTTGGTGTTCAGCATCACCGTCCGTGACCACGTGATGATCGCCCACAGCTTCCGCGGGGAAGTCTTCGGACCCGCGCAACGCCTGCACGGCGCGACCTTCGTGGTGGATGCCACTTTCCGCCGCACCGACCTCGACGAGGACAACATCGTCGTCGACATCGGCAAGGCCACGGAAGAGCTCGGGGCGGTGCTGAGCGACCTGAACTACCGCAACCTCGACGACGAGCCGGTGTTCAAGGGCATCAACACCTCCACCGAGTACCTCGCGAAGGTCATCGCCGACCGCCTCGCCGACGCCGTCCACGCCGGACGCCTCGGCGAAGGCGCGCGCGGGCTCGAGGGCATCGCCGTCTCGCTGAAGGAATCGCACGTCGCGTGGGCGAGTTACGAGCGTGCCCTGTGAACACCCTCTACGTGATCCTCCCCGGTGACGTCGACGACGCGTCCGTCCCGAGTGGAGGCAACACCTACGACCGGCGCATGTGCGACCGGCTCACCGAGGCCGGCCTCGACGTCCACGAGATCGGCGTTTCCGGCAGCTGGCCGCGCCCGGACACCGAGGCCCGCGCGGTCCTCGGCCACCTGCTGTCCGCGCTGCCCACCGGGTCCGCGGTGCTGCTCGACGGCCTGGTCGCCTGTGGCGTGCCGGAGGTCGTCGTCCCGCAGGCGCGCCGGCTGTCGCTCTCGGTGCTGGTGCACCTGCCGCTGGCCGACGAGACCGGCCTGCCGCCCGCGCTGGCCGCCGAGCTCGACGCGCTCGAGCGCGACACGCTGCGGGCCGTGAGCTCGGTCGTCGCGACCAGCGAGTGGGCCGCGCGCCGGCTGGTGCGCCACCACGGCCTCGCCCCGCACCGCGTGCACGCCGTGCCGCCCGGCGTCGACCCGGCGCCGCCGGCCGTCGGCACCGACGGCATGTCCCGGCTGGTCTGCGTGGCCAACGTGACCCCGCGCAAGGGCCAGGGCGTGCTCGCCCAAGCCCTGGAAACCGTCGCCGACCTGCGCTGGACCTGCGAGTGCGTCGGCGGGATCCGGCGCGAGACGAAGTACGTCGAGCGGCTGCGCGAGCACCGGCTCGGCGCCCGCTTCACGCTCACCGGCCCCCGCACCGGGGCCGCGCTGGCCGCGACGTACCACTCCGCCGACCTGCTCGTGCTGCCCTCGCGCGCCGAGACGTACGGCATGGTCGTCACCGAGGCCCTCGCCCGCGGCGTGCCCGTGCTGACCACCGACGTCGACGCGCTGCCGGACACCGTCGGCGTCGCGCCGGACGGCTCGGTCCCGGGCCTGCTCGTGCCCGGCGACGACGTCGCGGCGCTCGGCGCCGCCCTGCGCCGCTGGCTCACCGAGCCCGACCTGCGGACGCGGCTGCGTGCCTCGGCGAAGCTGCGCCGCGAGACCCTGACCGGCTGGGACGACACAGCCCGCCGGATCGCCGAGGTCCTGCAGCGGCAGGAGGCGGCGGCATGAGTGAGCTTGCGAGCGAATCAGTCGGCACTGCCGCGTTCGCGCCGGATTGGCTGTACCTGCGGGAACCCGCCGACGCCGCGGCCCGCGCCACCGAACTCGTCGACACGCTGCGCGAGAACCTGCCGGACGGCGAAGTGGTCATCCGCGACCTCGGCTGCGGCACCGGCTCGCTCGGCCGCTGGCTGGCCGGGCGCCTGCCCGGCACGCAGCGCTGGATCCTGCACGACCACGACACCGAACTGCTCACCCGCGCCCGCACCTCGCTGCCGGCCACCTCGCTGGACGGCAGCCCGGTCGACGTCGTCGCCGAGCAGCGCGACGTCACCGCGCTGCGGGCCGCCGACCTCGCCGGGACGTCGCTGGTCGCCGCGTCCGCGCTGCTCGACCTGCTGACCGAGGCCGAGGTCACGGCCCTGGCCTCGGCGATCGTCGAAGCCGGCTGCGCGGCGCTGCTGGTGCTCTCGGTGACCGGCCGCGTGGAGCTCTCGCCCGCCGACCCGCTCGACGACGCCGTCGCCGCCGCGTTCAACGCGCACCAGCGCCGGATCACGGGCGGCCGCCGGCTGCTCGGCCCGGCCGCGGTGGACGTCGCCGCGACCGCGTTCGGCCGGCTCGGCGCCACGGTCGTCCGCGCGGACAGCGCCTGGCGGCTCGGCCCGGACCAGGCCGCCCTGCAGCGGCAGTGGCTCGAAGGCTGGGTCGGGGCCGCGGTCGACCACGCCCCGGACCTGCGTCCCGCCGCCGACGTCTACCTCCAGCGACGGCTCGAAATGGCGAAGGCCGGCGAGCTGCACGCGGTGATCCACCACGGCGACCTGCTGGTCCTGCCGCCGGGCCTGGAGGTGGCGGCGTGAAGCGCTTGTTCGCTTGGCTGCGCGTTCTCGGCGCCTTCGCCATCCTCGGCGTCCTCGTCTGGCAGCTCGGCAGCGCCGCCTTCCTCGACGGCCTCGGCCGGATCAGCGCGCCCGGCGTGCTCGCCGCCCTGCTCATCGGCTTCGCGACGACGCTGTTCAGCGCGGGCCGCTGGCAGATCGTCGCCACCCGGCTCGGCCTGCGGCTTTCGCTGCGCACCGCGGTCGCCGACTACTACCGCGCGCTGTTCCTCAACGGCGTGCTGCCCGCGGGCGTCCTCGGCGACGTCCACCGCGCGGTGCAGCACGGCCGCGACTCGGGCGACGTCCCGCGCGGCGTCCGCGCCGTCGTCCTGGAGCGCACCGCCGGCCAGCTCGTGCTGATCACGTCCGCCGTCACCGTCGTGCTCGTGACGCCGGACGTCGTGCCCGGCGCGTTCCGCGAGGTCGTGACGGTCACCGGGATCGTCGTCGTGCTGGCCGCGATCGCCGCGATCGTCGCCGGCCGGCTGTTCGGCGGCCGCTGGATCCACGGCGAGTCGAAGGTCCGGCGCGGCTTCGCCGTCGCCCTCGCCGACCTGCGGCTCGGCCTGTTCACCCGCGAGACCTGGCCCGGCGTGGGCTTCCTCTCGGTCGCGACGCTGGCCGGGCACCTGGCGCTGTTCGTCGTCGCCGCCCGCGTCGCCGGCGTGGCCGCGCCGGTCGGGCAGCTCGTGCCGCTGATGATCCTCGCGCTGCTCGCGATGGGTCTCCCGCTCAACGTCGGCGGCTTCGGCCCGCGCGAGGGCGTCTGCGCCCTGCTCTTCGGCGCGGCCGGCCTCGGCGCCGCCCAAGGTGTCACCGTCGCTGTCGTCTACGGCGTGCTCACGCTGGTCGCCAGCCTGCCCGGCGCCGGTGTCCTGCTCGTCCGGAGCGTCGCCGGGTTCCGCGTGACCCGCGCTCCGCACACCAGTGCCGTGCCCGCTCCGCGTACGGCGGCCGGCACCGGGATCGAATCGGAGATGGGGATCAAGTCATGACCGCAAGCGAAGTCAGTGATCTTGTCGGAGACCTGCCGCCCCGGGCCGTGGTCGAGCGGGTGGTCGAGACCCGGCTCCCGACCCGGCACGGCACCTTCCGCGCCGTCGGCTACCTGGACGACACGGGCACCGAACAGGTCGCGCTGGTCCACGGCGAGATCAGCGCGCTCGGCACCCTGACCCGCGTGCACAGCGAGTGCCTCACCGGCGACGTCTTCGCCTCGACGCACTGCGAATGCGGCGACCAGCTGGCGGCGGCGCTGGACCGGATCATCGAGGAGGGCTCGGGCGTGCTGGTCTACGTCCAGGGCCACGAGGGCCGCGGCATCGGCCTGCTCGCGAAGCTCAAGGCGATGCGGCTGCAGGACGAGGGCCTCGACACGGTCGACGCGAACGTGGCGCTCGGCCTGCCGGTCGACGCCCGCGACTACCACGCGGCGGCGGCCATCCTCCAGGACCTGGGGGTCCGGTCGGTGCGGCTGCTGTCGAACAACCCGCAGAAGGTCGAACAGCTCACCCGCTACGGAATCCGGATCAGCGAGCGGGTTCCGCTGCTGGTTCCGCCGAACCCGGAGAGCCTGCGCTACCTCCGCACGAAGGCCGAGCGGATGGACCACCTGCTCCCGCACCTGGGCCAGGCGTTCACCGGCTCGTGAGTGGGAAACAGTGTTCTAACCCTGTTTCCCACTCACGACCCCCAGGGCCTCGAGGACGCCGGCGAAGCGCTGGACCAGCGTGTCCAGCACGACGTGCCCCTTCGCCGCGGTCGCCAGCGAAGGGCGGCCGACCACCCCCGACTCCGTGTACGCCCGCAGGCCCAGCGTCAGCAGGTGCTCCCGGTCGGTGACGTGGTCGGCCGTCTCGCGGCCGGGCCGGACCAGGTGCGGGTGGGCGTGCAGCAGGACCGACGTCTCCAGCTCGCCCGCGTGCATGTCGTCGTCCAGCGACGTCCGGAGACCGGCCGCGGTGTGCGCCGCCTGCCAGTCCGCGACGCCGGGGAACAGCGCCATCGCGCCGGCGGCCTCCTGGACCACATTGGACAGTACGTAGTTGCCGCCGTGCCCGTTGACCAGCACCAGCCGCCCGACCCCGGACGCGCGGAGCGACGCGGCGACGTCGGTGACCACGGCGTGCAGCGTGCGGGCCGAGATGCTCACCGTGCCGGCCCACGCCGCGTGCTCGTGGGAGCAGGAGATCGTGATCGGCGGCAGGTGGAGCACGGGGTAGGCCTCGGCGACGGCTTTCGCGAGCGTCGCCGCGATGACCGTGTCGGTCGCCAGGGGCAGGTGCGCGCCGTGCTGCTCGAAGCTGCCGATCGGCAGCACCGCGACCGCCGCGCCCCGCTGCTGCTCGTCGGCCGTGGTCGCGAGCGGGAAGAGCTCGGTCATCAGCGCGCCCCTTCACTAGGTTGGAAGTCATGAGCGAGCATGCCGCACTACTCGACGTCGCGCGCGAAGCCGTGGCGAAGGCGACGGAGATCGTCCGGTCGCGCCCGACTTTTTCCGTTTCCGCGAAAGGTGATCGCGACCTGGTGACCGACGTCGACACGGCGGTCGAGGACGCGCTGCGGGAGTTCCTCACGGCCGAGACGCCGGAGATCGGCGTCCTCGGTGAGGAGCGCGGCCGCAGCGGCGACGGCGGCGGGCGCTGGTGGGCCCTCGACCCGATCGACGGCACCGCGAACTTCGCCCGCGGGATTCCGCTCTGCGGTATTTCCCTCGCGCTGGTGGACGGCGAGCACAGCACGGTCGCCGCGATCGCTCTGCCGTACCTCGGCGTTACGTACACCGCTTCGCGCGGCGAAGGCACTTTCGCGAACGGAGAGCGCGTCGGCGCGTCGGAAGCGACGGAGCTGTCGGACGCCATGATCGCCGTCGGTGACTTCGCGATCGGCCGTCTGGCGGAAGAGAAGAACGCGACGCGCCTGCGGCTGCTGTCGGACCTCGGCGCGCGGGCGCAGAAGATCCGGATGCTCGGCACCGCGGCGATCGACCTCGCCTGGGTGGCGGACGGAAAGCTCGACGCCGCACTGATCCTGTCCAACAACCCGTGGGACACCATGGCCGGCGTGCTGCTCGTGCGCGAGGCCGGCGGGGCCGTCGTCGACCGCGACGGGAGCGAGCACACGGTGGGTTCGTCGTCGACGATCGCCGTCGGTGCCGGACTGCGCAAGGAGATCGTGGACGCACTTGATCGGGCGTACGGGGTTGTTCGTTAAGATTCCGGGTACCCCCGTGGGCAGCGCTACAGCGCGCGATCGCGCTGTCCGTGCGAGGTTTTCGGTTACGTTGGTACCGGCCGGCGGATGATCCTGGCATGCTGGCCGGATCTCGTCGGCACACTTGGTGAGAATGGTGGATGCTCGTGGAAAGTCGCCGGATCCGCGATCGGTACCGGCTGCTCGAGCCGATCGGCGGCGGCGCGATGGGCACGGTGTGGCGGGCCCAGGACGAAATGCTCGGCCGCACCGTGGCGATCAAGGAACTCCTGCTGCCGCACGACCACGACGAGCACCGCACCGAAGAGGCGAAGAACCGCGCGATGCGCGAGGCGCGGATCGCCGCCCGGCTGCAGCATTCCCACGCGATCACGGTGTTCGCCGTCCTCGAAGAAGAGGACCGGCCGTGGCTGGTGATGGAGTACCTGGCGTCGAAGAGCTTCGCCGTCCTGATCGGTGAGGAACCGGTTGCGGTCGACGACGCCATCCGCGTCGGCGCGCAGATCAGCTCGGCGCTGGCCGGCGCGCACCGCGCCGGGATCGTGCACCGCGACGTCAAGCCGGCCAACATCCTGGTGTCCGAGGACGGCACGGCGAAGATCACCGACTTCGGCATCTCCCGCGCGATCGGCGACGTCAAGCTGACGGCCACCGGGGAGATCGCGGGTACGCCCGCGTACCTCGCGCCCGAGGTCGCCCGCGGCGAGGACGCCGACTTCGCCGCCGACGTCTTCTCGCTCGGCGCCACGCTGTACGCCGCCGTCGAGGGCCAGTCGCCGTACGGCACGGCGGACAACCCGATCGCCTTGCTCTACAAGGCCTCCAGCGGGGAGATCGAGCCGCCCACCAAGGCGGAGCGGCTGACCCCGCTGTTGCTGCGGATGCTCGCGACCGACCCGGCCGAGCGGCCGTCGATGGACGAGGTCGAGCAGGAGCTGCGGGCGATGCTGACGGACGCGGAGCCGGGCGAGTCGGTCCTCGCGGCGACGGTTCCCGAGGCCGAGGTCGCCGACGTGCCGGCCGCGGTGCCGACCGTGCCGGCCACCATCGCCGTGCCGCCGCCGCCCGGCGAAGTCGCCGCCGTGTCGCCGGGCGCGCGCAAGGGCATGATCGCCGTCGGGGCGGGCGCGGCGCTGCTGTGCGTCGCGGTCGTCGTCGCGATCCTGCTGGTCGTGCGGCAGAAACCGCCGCAGGACAACGCGGCCCCGCCGGCCGCGTCGCAGCCCCCGGCCTCGGCTTCCGTGACACCTTCGCCGTCGGCGTCACCCACACCGGCGCCCAGTTCGGCGCCGACGACCACGCCGCCGCCCACCTCGACGTCCGTCTCGCCGGTGTCGGCGACCGTAACCGCTGGTCAGGCCCTCGACGCCTACTACAAGCTGCTGCCGGGCAACCCGGCGGAGGCGTGGAAACTCCTGACGGACAAGTTCCGGGCGTCCAAGCACCAGACCTACCAGACGTACACGGGCTTCTGGGGCCGGTACAGCTCGGTGAAGGCGACCAACATCCAGGAGTCCGGCAACCGGGTCACCGCGCGGATCACCTACAGCGACGGCAAGGCCGACACGAACACCTTCACCCTCGTCCAGGAAGGCGGCGTCTGGAAGATCGACGCCCAGAGCTGAACCGACTCGCTTCCGGCTACGTGTGACAGATGAGCGTCACCCGTCGACCGCGCCGGAGGTAGCCGTGTCCCGTCCCACCGCTTTGCCCCGGCGCTCGCGATGAGGCCCGCCGACCCGATGGTGTTCATCCTCCCGGCCGTGCCGCCGGCGAGCGACACGTACGACAAGCGCATGTGCCAGAACCTGCCCGCCGTCGGGCAGCCGGTGCTGGAGCTGCCGATGGCCGGCGACTGGCCGGAGCCCGACGCGACGTCCCGGCGTCGCCTGGCCAGGTCCTTGGCCGCCCTCCCGGACCGGACGGTGGTGCTGCTCGACGGCGTGATCGCCTCGGGCGTGCCCGAGATCGTCGTCCCGCACGCGCGCCGGCTGCGGCTGGCGGTGCTGGTGCACCAGGCCCTGGCCGACGAGCCGGGCCTCGACCCGGGGCACGCGGCGGAGCTGGACGCGTGCGAGCGCGAGACGCTGCGGATGGCCGGGATGGTCGTCGCGACCAGCCCGTGGCTCGCCCGGCTGCTGATCGACCGCCACGACCTGGACCCGGGCCGGGTTTACGTGGCCAAGCCCGGCACCGACGCGGCGCCGCTCGCCGCTGGAGCCGACGGCGTCTCCCGGCTGCTGTGCGTCGGCGACGTCACCCGACGCAACGGCCAGGACCTGCTGATCCAGGCGCTCGGCGAGGTCGGCCACCTCGCGCTGTCCTGCGTGCTGGCCGGCTCGCTGGAGGTGGACCGGGGGTACGTCGACGAGCTCGGCTGGTCGATCGAGCGCCTCGGCCTCGGCGGCCGGATCACGCTGGCGGGCGACGCGGTCGACCTGGGCGCGGCCTACAACGCGGCGGACCTGCTGGTCATCCCGTCCCGCGCGGCGACGTCGGGCATGTTCGTCGCGCAGGCGCTGGCCCGCGGCATCCCGGTACTGGCCACCGAGGTCGGCGGGGTGTACGACGCACTCGGGGTGGACGCCGACGGCGAGATGCCGGGGCTGCTGGTCGAGCCGAACGACCCGTTTTCCCTGGCGGACGCGCTGCACCGCTGGTACGCGGACCCGGAGCTGCGCCGATCGTTGAGGACAGCGGCGCTCGGCCGCGGCAGCGCGTTGGAGGAGTGGGAGTCCGCCGCCCGGCGGCTCACGCAGGCGTTGTCGAGGTTGGCGTCGGAGCCCCGCATCGTCGCCTGACCTCCGAACCGATTCCTTTCGCCGTCCGCGCCGGTCGGCAAGAGTGTGACCGTGGATTTCGAGCCGTACCGGCGTGAGCTGCTGGCCCACTGCTACCGCATGCTCGGCACGCCCGACGAGGCCGAGGACGTCGTCCAGGAGACCTACCTGCGCGCCTGGCGGGCCTACGACCGCTTCGAGGGCCGGGCGTCCGTCCGCTCCTGGCTCTACCGGATCGCGACGAACGCCTGCCTCACCGCGCTGGAGCAGCGGGGGCGCCGGCCGATGCCGTCCGGGCTGGGCGCGCCGGCGACCGACCCGGACGCCCCGCCGGTCCCGGCCGAACCCACCGATCTCTGGCCCCGCCCGATCCCGGACGCCCTGATCACCGACGAGGCGGACGACCCGGCGGAGATCGCCGTGACCCGCGACGGCGTCCGGCTCGCGTTGATCGCCGGGCTGCAGCTGCTCCCGCCGCGGCAACGCGCGGTGCTGATCCTGCGGGAGGTGCTCGCGTTCCCGGCGGCCGAGGTCGCGGAGATGCTCGGCACCACCGTCGCGGCGGTGAAGAGCACCCTCCAACGCGCTCGCGCCACCCTCCACGACGCTCCCGAGGCCAACCCCCTCACCGACCCGGAGCAGCGCGAACTCCTCGACCGCTACATGAGCGCGTTCATGAACTCCGACCTGGCGGCGCTGGAGAGCGTCCTGCGCGACGACGCGGTGATCGAGCCGGTGCCGTCGCGGACGTGGTTCGCCGGAAAGCGGACTTGTGTCGCATTCTTGCGACACGTACTGGGCGAGCCGGGCGAGTGGCACATGACGCCGACCCGCGCGAACGGCCAGCCCGCGGCGGTGACCCACTTCCGCGGCGAGCCGTTCGGCTTGGCGGTGCTGACCCCCGCCAAGGGCGGCATCGCGCGCATCACCGTCTTCGGCTTCCCTGACCTGGTCGCCCGTTTCGAGTCTCCCGCGGCTGGTCGTGAGTGAGAAACAGGGTTAGAACCCTGTTTCTCACTCACGACCGGGCCATCACGCCAGGGTGAGCGCGTAGATCTCGACCCGCGGGTCGTTCGGCAGGCTCACCGACTGCACCGTCTTACCGCCGTCCAGCGCCGCCGACACGCCGAACAACCGCACCGGCGGCCCGTCGACCCCGCTGCCCGCCTTGATGCGGTGCGGCATCTCGAGCACCACCGGGCTGCCGGACCCGGCCCAGTCGCCGAACGTCGCGGCCAGGTCGGCGCTCGTGCCGTCCGTGTAGTGCGCGGTCAGCGTCGTCGACACGGGCCCGTTGTGCGACGACCCGACGAGCCGCAGCGCGCTGTGCTGACCCGCCGGCAGCAGCAGCGACTGGCCACGGGCTTCGACGAAGTTCGCCGCCGTGCCCGAAGCGTCCGGAGCCGCGTACGTGACGCCGTCCCAGGTCACCGGCCCCGCCGCCGGCAGCAGCGAAGCGTCGTAGCTCCAGCCGCCGCCGTCGAAGTTGCCGTCCGCAGACGCCTCGACCGTCGCCGTCCCGTCGTGGTTGTAGTCGCGGCCCAGGTCGACCGCGCACGAGGCCCCGGAAGAAGCGCAAGCCGACGGCGTCCGGACCTCGACCGTCGCCGATCGGGACACGCTGTTCGCGCCCAGCCCGGTCACTTTGACCTGCACCGGGTAGGTCCCGAGCGCGGCCCCGGCCGGCACGGTCACCGTGATCGGGACCGTCTTCTGCACCGGCAGCCGTCCCGACCAGATGAGGTCGACCGGCTGGACCTTCGCCTTCCACCCGGCCGGCGCGGTCACGGAGATCGTCACCGGCTGCAGCACCGGGTTCTGCGCGAGGACGTCCAGGTCGAGGTGCACCTGCTGCGCCGAGCCCGCCGGGATCACGACGGACGTCTGCCGCAGCGACGCGTCGACGTGCCGCCGCAGGTCACCCACGGCGTTGTTCACCGACGGCGGCTCCGCACTGGCGGAAGTCCCCCACGAAGAGGGCTTCGACCCGAGCTTGTGGTTCAAGACGCCGCCGTGCGCCAGGGAAGACCACTCGAGGGACGTCTGCCGGACGTCCCGGCCGTTGAGCGACACGCTCTGGACGTACCGGTTGGTGTCGCTCGCCCCCGGCGCGTTCACCGTGAGCGTGCCGCCCTGCGATCGGCCGTACTGTCCGATGCGGACGGTCGCCGACTCGAACTGCGGGCTCGACAGCGCGAGGAAGTTCGCGCCGCTCATCGTCGGGTACAGCCCGAGCGAGGAGAAGACGTACCAGGCGGACATCGTGCCGAGGTCGTCGTTGCCGGTCATGCCGTCGGGGCCGGTGGTGAACAGCGTCATCGCCGCGCGGACGACGGTCGCGGTCTTCGACGGCGTCCCGACCCAGTTGTACATGTACGGCGCGAGCAGGTCGGGCTCGTTGTTCGGGTTGTAGGTGGCCTTGCCGTAGTAGTCGTACGGGCTGGAGATCCAGTCGTTGCGCGCGGTGCCGGCCGGGTCCTTCAGCAGGTTGCCGTAGGCGAAGAACGAGTCGAGCCGCTTCTCGGTCGTCTTCTTGCCGCCCATCAGCGACACGAGCCCGGCCGGGTCCTGCGGCACGAGCCACTGGTACTGGTAGGCGCCGCCTTCGTGGAACTGGTGGTCGGCGTCGACCGGGTTGTACGGCGTGAGGAAGGTGCCCTCGGTGGTGCGGGGGCGGAACTGCTGGGTCGAGGAATCCCACAAATTGCGGTACCACTGGCCGCGGTCGGCGAACATCCGCGCGTCGGCGCCGTGGCCGAGTCCGCGAGCCATCAACGCCAGCGCGGCGTCGGCCGCCGAGTACTCCATGGTCGCGGACGCCGGGTGCTCGCAGTCGTTGTCGCCGCCCTTGGCCGCGCAGTCCTTGCCGAGTTCGAGGCCGCTCGGGATGTACCCGCGGTCGTTGTAGTAGTTGACGCCGGAGCGGCCGTTGTACGGCGAGTCGGCGGGCGGTGTGCTCGTCGCGTTCTTCTTGAGCAGCGCGTACGCCTCTTCCTCGTGCCCGGCGAGCAGGCCCTTCGACCACGCCTCGACGAGGAACGGCGTCACCGGGTCGCCGGTCATGATGTTCGTTTCGCTCTCGGCCAGCGCCCACCTCGGCAGCCAGCCGCCGTCACGCCCGATGGCGACCACCGACAACGCGACATCGCGCGCGACCTGCGGTTCGAGCATTTCCAGCAGCTGGTTCTGCGGCCGGTAGGTGTCCCACAGCGAGAAGTTCTGGTACGGCGTGTAGCCGCTCGCGGTGTGCACCTTGCCGTCGAAGCCGGTGTACGCGCCGTCGGTGTCGCCGGCCAGGTTCGGGTGCAGCTGCGCGTGGTAGAGCGCGGTGTAGAACGCCGTCTGCCGCTCGGTCGTGCCGCCGCCGATCTTGATCGCGCCGAGCTTGTCGACCCACTGCTGGTGCAGCGCGGCCCGGGTGGCGTCGAAGTCGTAGTTCGACGTCTCCGCGGCGAGGTTCTTCCGCGCGCCGTCGAGACCGGTG
This sequence comes from Amycolatopsis sp. cmx-4-37, assembly GCA_049998055.1. Taxonomy (GTDB): domain Bacteria; phylum Actinomycetota; class Actinomycetes; order Mycobacteriales; family Pseudonocardiaceae; genus Amycolatopsis. The sequence continues at coordinate 540,702 of JAEBEK010000004.1, forward strand.
TAGGACAGGCCGACCTTGAGCACGACGTCGTGGTCGGTGCTCGCGTCGAAGCTGGCCCAGGCGCCGTTGCCGCCGGTGCCCGCGGCGTCGCGGCTGCCGGGCGTGCGCGTCGAGTCGCGCCAGGTGCCGAAGGAGCTGAACGGCCGGTCGAAGCTCGCCGTGAAGTAGACGGTGTGCTCGTCGTGGCCGGCGCAGAACCCGCCGGCCCGGACCCGGCCTTCGAGGGTGCGGTCGCCGACGACGTGGATTTCGGAGTCCTTGACCGACTGGTTGGCCTGGCCGGTGTTGAACAGGACGTTCGCCTGGCCGGTCGAGGGGAAGGTGTAGCGCTGCCAGCCGGTGCGCGCGGTCGCCGTCAGCTCGGCGTCCACGCCGTACTTCTGCAGGCCGACGCGGTAGTAGCCGGGTTCGGCGTGCTCGTCGTCGTGGCTGTACTCGGACCGGTAGGCGTTCTTGTCAACGTTGTCGACGGCGCCCGTGGTCGGCATGATCGGCAGCTCGCCCATCACCCCGCAGCCGACGCCGGACAGGTGCGTCTGGCTGAAGCCGTAGATCGCGTTCTGCAGGTAGTCGTAGCCGCCCTGACCGCCGGTGTCCGGGCTGACCTGCACCATTCCGAACGGCGCGCTCGCGCCGGGGAACGTGTTGCCGAAGTTCTGCGTGCCGACGAAGGGGTTGACCAGGCTCACCGGATCCACCGGGGCCGGCGCGGCCTGCGCCACGGCGGGCGCCAGGCCGACGACCACCACCCCCGCGGCCACCGCGGCGGCCAGCCGTCTGCTCTGCGACCACATGGGCGCACCTCCCGGGTATGACAACGTTGTCAGAAGCGGACCTTTGGTCAGGCCCTCGGTTCGGACAGCAGCTTTCCACCTCGATGGGCGTTTGAGAAGACCTCAACCGGCCGCTTCGCGCAGCAATCGGGCGGCGGTCCCGACAGCGTTGTCGGCGAGGTTGCCGTAGCCGAGGACGAGCGCGGGCTTGCCGGGAGCCGTCCGGTAGTCGTCGAGATCGGCCACCTTGACGCCGTTGGCGCGTGCTCGCTTCGTCACTTCGGCCGCGTCCCGGTCGAGGTGCGGCCCGGCGGGGGCCGACGTCCCGTCCATCGCGGGCGGCGAGCTGCTGGACTGGCCGGCCGCGCACCCGGACGTCTCACTGGCGGCGGTGGCGAAAGGTGGCCGCGTCGCCCGCGGACGTGGGAGCACTACGAGTCGATCGCCCCGGCGTTCACCATGGAGCTTTCCGACGAGCACATGTCCTTGCTGGACAACGCATAGGCGGTGGTGAGCAGCGCGGCGACGCTCGGTTTGCTTTCGTCGAGCCGCCGCCAGGTCATGGTGACGTCGGTCGTCTGCCCGGCCAGGGGGACGGCGACCGCGCCGGGGTGGTCGACCAGCGCGGGCACGATCCCGCACCCCATCCCGGCGGCCACGCACCTCGAGAGCGCGGCCAAGCTCCCGACCTCCGTCTCGACGACGGGTCCGTCGAGCCGGTCGAGCATCTCCCGGAAGCCGCACCCCTTCGGCGTGGCGAGGAATCCGACGCCCCTCAGATCCTCGCTCTTGACTTCTTCCTTGCTCGCCAACGAATGCCCCGGCGGCACGATGACGACGAGCGGCACCTCACCAAGCTTCTCACTGGCGAAATCGCCCGGCGGGGCGCCGAACGTGAAGCAAACGTCCATTTCGGACTCCCGGACGCCGCGGTACAGCTCGCCGCGCCCAGCTTCCTTGACGGTCAGCCGAACGCGCGGCCACTTCGCCCGGTAGGCGCCGAGGATCGGTGGGACCCAGTGCGTGCACAGGGTTTCCAGTGCGCCGATCGTCAGCTCACCTTCGGGCTCACCGCGCTCTTCGTCGACGGCGGCCTTGGCTTCCTCGACGAGTTCGAGCACCTGGTCGGCGTACCCGATCAGCCGTTCCCCGGCGGCGGTGAGCTTCCTCGTGGCGCGATCGAAGAGCGTCGACCCGAGTTCGGCTTCGAGGGCCTGGATCTGTTCGGTGACGCTGGACTGCGCGTAGTGCAGCTCGGCGGCGGCCCGGGTGAAGTTGAGCGTCCGCGCGACGACGCGGAAGGTGCGCAGGTGACGTAGTTCCATGAAGGCCCCCATCGGCGTTCCCGATACCCGCCATCGTAACTCCCCGCTTCCGCCGGTGTCACGGAGCGTCCAGGCTGTTCTGGTGGCAAGACTCCTCATCGGCCTTTCACTGGGCTACTTCCTGGTCATGCTGGACACGACGATCGTGACGGTGGCGCTCCCGGCGTTGTCGCCGTCTTTGGCGTCCCAGCAATGGATTTCGAACGGCTACACGCTGACGTTCGCGGCGTTCCTCTTGACGGCCGGCGCCTGGTCGGACCGCTTCGGCGCGCGCCGGACGTTCTGCACGGGCCTGACGTCGTTCGCGGTGCTGTCCTTGTTGTCGGCGCTCGCTTTCTCGCCGGCGGTCTTGATCGCCCTCCGCGCACTGCTCGGAGTGGCGGGCGCGCTGCTGGTGCCGTCATCGCTATCGCTGATCGCGGTGGCCTACCCTGCCGCGGGCGCCCGCGCGAAGGCGATGGGCGTGTGGGCGGCGGTGAGCGGAACGGGCCTGGTGGCGGGCCCGCTCCTGGGTGGCGTCCTGACCCAGACCTTCGGCTGGCGCGCGATCTTCCTGGTGAACGTCCCGGTGGCGCTGGTGGCGCTGGCACTGTCCCGCTCGGCCCCCGCGACACCGCCCAAACCGGGCCGGGTCGACCCGATCGGCCAGGTGTCGGTAGTTATCGCTTTGTCGACATTGACCTACGCGCTGGTGGAGAACGTCAGTTGGGTCCTGCTCCTGTCGGCCGCGGCGGCAACGGCGTTCGCGGTCTCGCAACGACGTCCCGACGCGATGCTCCCGCGACGCCTCGTTTCCCGCGGCCTGCTGGCGGGAGCGATCGTGAACTTCGGCTTGTCGGGCGTGCTGTTCGTGCTGTCGCTGTACTTCCAGGAATCCCGCGGCTATTCACCGTCATCGACGGGGCTGGCATTCCTGCCGCTGACGATCCCGACGGCGTTCAACCCGATCCTCACGGGCCGCCTGGTCGCCCGGATCGGCCCGCGCATCCCGGCGGTGTCGGGTTTCGCGTTGATGTCATCGGGCACGCTCCTCCAGGCGTTCGCACCCGGGCTTTCGGTGGTGGCGTTGGCACTGCTGGGTTTCGGGGTATCGCTGGCCATCCCGTCACTGCTGACCTCGGTGGTCGGCTCGGCCCCACCCGAGCTGGCGGGCATCGCGGGCGGAGCGTTGAACGCGTCCCGCCAGACGGGCGCCGCCCTGGGTGTGGCCATCCTCGGAGCGTTGCCGAACGTCACGGTCGCACTGCTCGCGGCGGCGATCCTCCTCGCGGTGGGAGCGATCATCTCCGCGATGACCACGAACTAGATCAACTGTCCCCTTTTTATCATTTTTTTGGACAGTCCGACCATTCTGGCCACTTTTTTGTCCTGTTGTACCGGTGTTGGAAATGCCATCATCGACCGCGTGCCGGGATACGAGTACGACGTGTTCATCAGCTACAGCAGCGTCGGGAGCGCGCCGAAATGGCTGCGCAACAACTTCTACCAGAAGTTCATGGACTGCCTGCACGACCAGGTCGCGCCCGCGCCGCGGGTGTTCCTCGACAAGGGCATGGCTCGTGGCGTGCACTGGCCCGCGGAACTGCAGAAAGCGTTGCGGCACAGCAAGATCATGATCGCGGTGCTCTCGCCGCCGTACTTCGAGTCGCCGTGGTGCCTCGCCGAATGGCGGAGCATGCGCGCGCGGGAGAACCTGCTCGGCCTGGCCAGCCCGCAATGCCCGCAAGGATTGATCTACCCCCTGCTCTACTCGGACTCGGAAAACTTTCCCGACGAAGAGGGATTGCAGCGGGCCTGGTGGAACTTCAAGGAGCTGGCTCTCCCGGACAAGGTTTTCCAGGAGAGCCGGGACTGGCTCACCTTCCACCAGCGGGTGTGCGATGTCGCGCGGGACGTCGTCGAGCTGGTGAAGCAGGTGCCCGACTGGCGGCCGGACTGGCCGGTCATCGACGTGCCCAAGCCGTTGCTGCTGCCGCAGCCGTCGATTCCGAGGTTCAGCCGATGACCGGGACCGTCATCACCTTCTACTCGTACAAAGGTGGCGTCGGACGGAGTTTCACGCTGGCCAACGTCGCGGTGCTGCTCGCCCGCTGGGGTTTCCGGGTCCTCACGATCGACTGGGACCTGGAAGCGCCCGGCCTGCACCACTACTTCGGCAAGCTCTTGCCCCGGGCGCCCCAGGGCGGCGTGGTCGACCTCGCCTACGACTTCCTCGCCGGCGCGGATCGGCCGTCCGACCACGCGCTTCGGCTCGAGCTCGAAGACGGCGTGGTCGCGCTGCTGGCCGCCGGCCGCGACGACCGCGACTACACCGGCCGGGTCCAGGGCATCGACTGGGAGGACCTCTACCGGCGCGGGTTCGCCGAGTTCCTCGAGCGGTGCCGGGCGGAGTGGACCGAGCACTACGACTTCGTGCTGATCGACAGCCGGACCGGGATCTCCGACATCGGCGGGATCTGCACCGCGCACCTGCCCGACCAGCTGGTCGTCCTGTTCACGGCCAACCGGCAGAGCGTCGACGGCGTCGTCGACATCGCGCGGCGCGCCGACGACGCCCGCGACCGGATGCCGTACGACCGCCCGCCGCACCTCGTGCTCCCCATTCTGTCCCGCTTGGACAACCGGGTGGAGTACGAGCGGGCCGAAGCGTGGCAGCAGTCGTGCGCGGAAGCCACCGCGCCGCTGTTTCGCAACTGGCTCGCCAAGAGCGTGACGCAGGACCTGATGCTGCGGCACCTGACCGTGCCGTACGTCTCGTACTGGAGTTTCGGCGAGCAGCTCCCGGTGCGGGAGGAGCGGACACCGTCGTCGGACCAGATCTCGTTCGCCTTGGAGACGGTCGCGGCGGTCATCGCGCAGCAGTTCGACCGCACGGACCTGCTCGCGGACAACCGGGACGCCTACGTGGCCGCGGCCCGCACGCAGCGGCGGTCGTACCACCTGGACCTGCTGGTGTCGATCCCGCGGCCGGAGCCGCCGGCCGCGACCGAGCTCATCCGGGAGCTGGACGCGCAGGGCCTGGAGGTCGACCGGTCGCTGTCGGGTGATCCGGAGTTCCTCGAGCTGACCGGCGACCCGGCCAAGCACCTGTGCCTGGTGGTGGACGGCGAGGTGAGTCGCTGGCAGGCGACCGAGGCGGAGCGCTTCCTGCGCCACGCGCTGGACGCCGACAGCGACCGGCGGCTGTTCTGCGTGCTCACCCACCGGACGTACCCGGAGCAGCTGCCGACGTTCCTGCGCAACCTGCGGCTCTTCAAGCTGGACGCGCACACCCGGCCCCGCCAGGTGGCGCGTCAGCTGCACGAAATCATCACCGACGCCCCGTCCGGGCACGCCGACTCGGACCGCGCCGCCCTCCAGGACGCGGGTGCGGTCCTGCGCGCGGTGCCGGAGAACGTGACCCACACCGGCCGGTGGGCGCTCATCGAGCAGACCGTCGCCGACATGACCACGGCGCTGGACACCGGCGACCTGGCGCTGCTCAAGGACTTGACGGTGGACCTGGAGCAGCTGAACCACGTCCGCGCGAACGGCAGCCACTGCCCGCCCCCGGACGGGCTCCGTCCCCGGATCGGCGAGCTGCTCGGCCGGATCGACCGTCGCACCAAGAACTCGACCAAGTGAGGAGCCGGGTATGGCGCAAAAGTACGGAAGTCCAGAGCAGGCGGCACTGCTCGTTCTGATGTTGAACGGCGGGGAGATGCCCAATGCGATCCTGCGGAAAGAGCACGGCGTCGACCTCACCCCGGCCGGCCGGGCCAAGCTGATTGAAGCGGAGCTTCTCGAAACCACGAAGGTGGGCAACAGGCTGTTCCACAAGATCACTCCCGCCGGCGAGAACTGGTGTGAGCTGCTGGTCGTGGACATGGAGACACCGCCGCGGTCCAGCGGTCTGGTCCGGATCGTCTTCGACGTGCTGAAACTCTACGTGCGTTACGCGCGGGAGAAGAACGTTCGGCTCGCCGACCTGATCGGCTCGCCGCCGGTTCGCCGGGAACCCGAGAAGCCACGGGAACCCGAGGATCTCGAGGAGATGATCCGCCGGGTCTACCTGGAGCTGGCGACCCGGCCGAAGGAATGGATCCGCCTGGCCCGGCTTCGCCCGAAGCTCAACGGTGCCGAGAAGGCGGAAGTCGACCAGACCCTCGTGCGGATGATGAAGACCGAGCTCGTGCACTTGTCCCCGGACTCCGATCGCAAGGGCCTCACCGATGCGGACCACGCCGCGGCGATCCGGATCGGCAAGGAGGACAAGCACTTCGTGTTGATCGAGGAATCATGACCGAGGAACAACAGCGGCAAGCGCTGGCCGCGGTCAGGTTCAACTCCGCCGAGACCCCGGACGACGTCTGGGGCATCTCGCCGTCCCATGTGGACGGTCTGCACACGCGGGCCGGGGACCGGATCCGCGCGAGCATCCTGGACGCGAAGAACAGCCGGGGCCCGAGCCCCATCGGCCTCACCCTGCAGGGGCAGAAGGGCGTGGGCAAGACCCACCTGCTCGGCCGGGTCCGGCAGGCCGTCCAGCAGGAGGGCGGCTACTTCTTCCTCATCGACCTCACCACCGGCGACGCGTTCTGGGACGACGTCTTGCGCGCCATGCGCAGCGAGTTGTGGCGCCCGGACGACGACGGTGAGCTCCAGCTGATCAAGCTGCTGCAGCGGCTGTGCGACAAGGCCGAGGTGCCTGAACCGGTGGCGAAGGTGGTGCTCGGCAACGCGCCGCTCACCGTCGAGGACCTGAACGTCTTCCTCGGCGCGGTGCGGCGAGTCGACGCCCAGGTGGCCGTCGAATGCGCGGACACCCTCCGCGCGCTCGTGCTCTACGCGGCCGCGGACGCCGAGCAGATCACGACCGGCAAGGACTACCTGTCGGGCTCGGTGGACGACGACCGGCGGAAGGCCCGCAAGGAGTGGGGGCTGCCCGCGGATCCGAAACCGCAGCGCGAGCTCGTCGTGGCGATCGCCCGGGTGCTCGCGCTGACCGGGCCGAGCGTGGCCGCGATCGACCAGCTGGACTCGTTGATCGCCAGGACCGTCGACGAGCCCACCGTCGGCGAGCTCGCGGTCATCGCCGACGGCTTGATGCAGCTGCGGGAGACGACCCGCCGGACGGTGTCCATTGTGGCCTGCCTGCCCACCACGTGGATGCGGCTGGAGAAGGCGGCGCCCGACTCGTTCGAGGACCGGTTCACCGAAACCCCGATCCTGGGTGCCATCGTCGATCCGGAACTCGGCCGGGCGCTGGTGGAGAAGTGGCTGGGCGTGGTCTACGCGAGCATCGGGTTCACACCCCCGCACCCCGCGTGGCCCGTCGCGGCGCGGGCGTTCGGCGACTCGTGGAGCGGCTACACACCGCGTCAGCTGCTGCGGCGAGTCCAGGAACACGCCGAAGCGTGCCTGTACGGCAAGATCCGCGAGCTGTCCTCATTCGACGAAGAACCGATCGAACCGGTCGAAGTCCCGGAGAAGTCCGGGCCCGAGCCGCGTTACTACGCGGAATTCGACCGGGAGTTCGCGGAGCTGCGCAAGAAGGCCGACCTGACCGCGATCCTGAGCTACCACAACGAGGACAGCGTGATGCCCGGTCTCCTGCAGGCCGGCCTGCGGTCGTGGATCACCGAGTTCGGCAACGACGACAAGTCGTGGGAGACCGCACCGCCCGCGGACGGGGTGGGGGAGCTGCACGCCGGCTTGCTGCGGGTGCTGAACGAGAAGGACGACGTCAAGGAACGCTGGATGTTCCGGGCCTTCGCGCCGCAGCACGGCAACCGGGTGCTGCGCCGGGTGCACAACGCGATCGACGCGGCCGGCATCCGCGAGGGCGTCCGCGACCGGCACCTGGTGCTGATCCACCACGGCGCGAAGGGCTGGACGGGCGGCAAGACGAAGGTCGTGGTCGGTGACCTGGCCCGCGCGGGCAGTCCGCGCGTCGAGATGAGCAAGGACGACATCCGGACCCTCTGGGCGCTCAGCCGGATGCTCACCAAGCAGAGCTACGAGCTGCTGAACTGGCTGGTGGCCCGCAAACCGGCGAGCCGGACGAGCCTGCTGCGGCAGATCCTGCCCGGCCCGGGACAGACCCGCAGCAACCAGCGGGAAACCCGCCCCCCGCCGGAAGCCGAGGTCAAACCCGCGGCACCAGAACAAAAACCCGGCGCGATCACCCTCGGCGTCGACGGCGAAATCACCATCGAACTCGAGTCCCTCCGCAAGCACGCCGTCATCTTCGCCGGCTCCGGCACCGGAAAAACCGTTCTCCTCCGCCGCATCATCGAAGAATGCGCCCTCCAAGGCGTCTCGGCCATCGTCCTCGACCCGAACAACGATCTGGCCCGATTAGGCGACCCCTGGCCGGAACCACCGAACGACTGGCGCCCAGGCGACGCCGACAGCGCCACCGACTACCTCGCCAACACCGAAGTGGTCGTCTGGACTCCCGGGCGGTCCGCCGGGCGGCCGCTCAGCTTCCACCCCCTCCCGGACTTCGCCGGGGTGAGGGATGACGAAGACGAGTTCGCCGCGGCCATCGAGGCAGCCGTCGCGCGGCTGATTCCGCACGCCCGGCTGACCGGTGCCGCAAAGGGGGCCGCGCGCGGAAAGGCCGTGCTCAGAGAAGCGCTGATGCACTACGCGAAAACGGATTCACGCAGCCTCTCCGAGTTCGTCGACGTCCTGGCCGACCTGCCCGTCGGCGTCAGCAAGCTCGCCACCGGCACCAAGACCGCCGCCGACCTGGCCGAGACGCTGCGGGCCGCGATGGTCAACGATCCGCTGCTCGGTGGGGCCGGTGAACCGGCCGATCCCGCGGTGCTGTTCACGCCGTCGCCCGGTAAACGGGCGCGGATCTCCGTCGTCAGCTTCATCGGGCTGCCGTCGGAGGAACAGCGGCAGGGCTTCGTCAGCCAGCTCCAGCTGGAGGTCTTCGCCTGGATCAAGCGCCACCCGGCGGCCGACCGGCCCCTCGGCGGGCTGTTCGTCATGGACGAAGCCCAGACGATCGCGCCGTCCGGGGCCGGGACCGCGAGCACGCGAAGCACCATCATGCTCGCCTCCCAGGCCCGCAAGTACGGGCTCGGCCTGCTCCTCGCGACGCAGGCGCCGAAGGGCCTGCACAACCAGATCACCGGCAACGCGACGACGCAGTTCTTCGGCCGGCTGAACAGCCCGGCGCAGGTCGCCGCCGCGAACGAAATGGCCAGGGCCAAGGGCAGCACCGTCGGGGACATCTCGCGGCTGGAACGCGGGCAGTTCTACGTCACCGGCGAGACGTTCGGGTTCCGCATCATGCGGGCCCCGCTCTGCCTGAGTCACCACCCGCCCAGCCCGTTGCGCCTGGAAGAGGTCCTCGACCGGGCTCGCGACGGTCGCTGACGAAAGAGGCCGCGCTCCGAGGGGGAGCGCGGCCTCTTTTGTGGGTTGACTGTTTCCTGTTGTTTCCGGAAACAGTCAACGCCTTGTTGCCGAATCGCTGATGACGAATCCTGATTGCAGGGCGCGGAAATTCCGCGAAAAGCCCTGAACAATCACCACCTCCAAGGAGGATTCGTCATGTCCAAAAAGCTGGCCAGAATCGGCGGCCCGGTGCTCGCGCTCTGCATCCTCGCCGCCGCTCCGGTGATCGGCTCCACCTCGGCGTACGCGGACGGCGACGGCGGCACCCCGCCGCCGCCCACCACCAGCACGCCGCCCCCGGCGGGCACCGACGGCAACCCCTGGCACGGTTGACGCGCGCCGGGCCGGCCGGGCACCGGCCGGCCCGGAATGCGTCACCGCGGGCCGCAGGCGCATTCCAGCGCGGCGCGTTCGTCACGCACTTCGCCGGCTTCCGGCAAATCGAGCGCGTCGAATTCGGCTTCGGCCGCGGACCAATGCGCCAATGCCCGGGAATGCTCTCCCATCGCGTGGAGCGTTTCGGCGACACCACGATGAGCGCGGGCCCGGTAAGCGCGGTTCCCGCTGCCGTCGGCCAGGTCCAAAGCCGCTTCGCACGCCGTGAGCGCGTCTCGCCGGGCGCCCCGGGCCAGCGCGGTCGCGCCGCGGTCGAGGTAGAGCTGGGTGCGCAGGTCGGCGTCCGGCACGTTCGCCGCCACCTCGCGAGCCTTGTCGTGGTAGCGCACCGCCTGGGGGAACCGGCCCTGCTGCCGGTGCACGTTCCCGATGTTGTTCAGCGCGTACGCCTCGACGCAGTGGTCCCCGATCTCGGCGGCGTGCGCGTGCGCCTCCGTGTAACTGGTCAGCGCCTCCGGGAGCAGACCCAGGTTCTCCTGCACGGAACCGAGGTTGTTCAGGGCGTGCGCCACACCCTGGACGTGGCCGATGTCGCGCAGCATCCGCGCGGCCGCCGAGTGCTGGCGCAGCGCGACGTCGAGGTTGCCGTGCAGCTCGTTCAGGTAGCCGAGCATGCTCAGCGCGTGGGCCTCGCCCCGCCGGTCCTCGCTCTGTTCGTACTTCGCCAGCGCGGCCTCGAGGTGGGCGATCGCCTGCTCGTGCTTCCCCAGCTCCATCGTGGGAATCGCGAGGGCGCACAACGTCGCCGCTTCGCCCCGCGTGTCACCGAGGCGGCGCCACTTCGGCAGCGCTTGGGCGGCCAGCTCCAGCGCCTCCGCGAGCTGCCCGCGCCGGTCGTGCGCGGTGGCCAGCCGCAGCAGCACGTGCGCCTGGCCGTAGTCGTTGCCCGGTTCGGCCGAGACGGTCTCCCACGCGAGGTCGAGGGTGTCGATCCAGTCCTCGAACTGGTTGGTCGTGTTGAAGTAGCGCCACAGCAGCACGGCCAGCCGCCACGTGTGCTCGGGCAGGTCGTGCCGGGCGGCGTAGCGGATCGCGGCCACGAGGTTGTCGCGCTCGGCGGCGATCCACCGCAGCCCGGCGCCGGCGTCGGCGAAGTCCGGGGTCACCGCGCAGGACCGGTCCGACGCGGGCAGCTGCGCGCGGTCGAAGGGGTACGCGGCACCGACCGCGGCCGCCAGCGTGACCAGGTAGAAGTCGAGCAGCCGCACCAGCGCCCGCCCGGGTGCCGGCTCGCCGGCTGCGAACTCTTTGAGCGGGTCCAGCATCTGGTACCGCTCCGGCGCGGCCTCCTCCAGCAGGCTGACTTCGTGCAGGTCGTCGAGCAACAACCGCGCCTCGGCGACGTCGCAGCCGGCGAGAGCGGCGCCGCCGGCGACGCCGACGTCCGGCCCGGGCAGGCTGCCGAGCAGCCGGAACATGGCGCGCTGCGGCTCGCCGAGCTGCTGGTAGGAGACCCGGACGGCGGCAATGCCATCGGCGTCGTCCGTGCCCCAGGGGCCGTTCTCTTCGAGCAGCCGGAGCAGGTGATCGAGGGGCCACCGGTCGTGGCGCCGGAACAGCGCGGCCGCCACCCGGATCGGCATCGGCAGGTAGCCGCAGCGCTTGACGATCAGCGCGACCTCGGCCGCCCGGCCGCGCACCCGCGGCGGGTCGGTCAGCGCGTGGAACAGCTCGGCCGCTTCCTCCGGCGGCAACGGCGAAAGCCGGATGTTCTCCCCGGTGTCGGCGTCGCCCATCCGCCGGCTGGTGACGACGGCGAGGCAGCCGCCGGCCTCGGGCAGCAGCGGCCGGATCTGCTCCGGCGACGCGGCGTTGTCCAGCACGACCAGCGTGCGGGTGCCCCACAACGTCGTCTGGTAGAGCGTGACCTTCCGGCCCACGGTGGCCGGGATCTGCTCGGCCGGCACGCCGAGTTCGATCAGCAGTTCGGTGAGCGCGTCGCCGACGCTGGTCTCGGGCACGCCGGGGGTGAAGCCGTTCAGGCGGGCGAGGAGCTGGCCGTCGGGGAAGCGGTCACGCAGCCGGTGCGCCGCTTCGACGGCGAGGCCGGTCTTCCCGACGCCGGGTGCGCCGCTCACCCAGACCGCGGGGCGCCCGGCCGCGGCGGCCGTCTCGATCGTGGCGATTTCGGCGGCGCGGCCGGTGAACCCACCGGGCCGCGACGGCAGTGAGCTGGGCGGTTCGCCGTGTTCGGCGCGCGCGGCGAGGTTGCGCAGCACGGGCCCCGGTTCCATGCGCAGCCCGGCGAGGGCGTCGCGAGTGCTGTTGAAGACGCGCAGCGCGCCGACCCGGTCGCCGCCCGCGAGCAGGGCCCGCATCAGGAGTTCGGCGTGCTTCTGATGGGCCGGATCGGACCGGACGAGCGGCCGCAACCGGTCGCGCGCCGAACGGTGGTCGCCGGTGTCCAGCTCCAGCTCGGCGAGGTCGCCGACGGCGTCGGGCAGGCTCTCCTCCGGGAACCCGACCTCGGGGCCGCCAACGCGGTCGATGTCGATGTCCTCGAGGAACCGTCCGCGCCACAGGCCGACGGCTTCCCGCAGCAGCTCGATCTTCCGGCGCGGGTCATCGGTCCGGCCGGCCTCGGCGCGCAGCCGGTCGAACCGGACGGTGTCGAGCTGGTCCTCGCCGGCCCGCAGGAGATAGCCGGTCGGGGTGGTCTCGATGCCCACGCCGACGTCGCGCAGCCGCTTGACGTAGCCGCGGACCAGGGTGGGTTTCGTCTCCCGGCCGGTCCAGACGATCTCGGTGAGCCGTGCGGTCGACACCGGCTTGTTCGCGTTCAGGAGCAGCACCACGAGGACGAACCGCTGCTGCTGGTCACCCAGCGGCACCGGCGCGCCGTCGTGCCACGCCTCCAGTGGGCCGAGCATCCGGAACTCCACGCAGCCTCCCCGGCCGTCAGCTTGCTTTCCCCGATTGGTGTCGCGCAATCGGCCGTTGGAGTTTCGGTAATCCGCATTTCTTGCACGTTCGATACACACCGGGTTGCGAGACTCCGCCGGTCGAATCAGGGGTGAAGGAGAAACCGGTATGGGGTCCGACGTGTTGCCGTGTTACGTGGCGTGCGACGTATCGCTTTCGATGGCCGACCACATCGACGAGCTGAACAGGGGACTGCGCGAGTTCCGCGGGGCGGTCCACGCCGACGCGTCGGTCGGCGACCGGGTGCTGTGCAGCGTGCTCGGCTTCGGGGAGAAGCCGGAGGTGGTGCAGCGGATGCTGCCCATGGACGACCTGGTGGACCTTCCCGCGCCCGGGGCGTGCGCGGGGACGAACTTCGGGCCGGTGTTCACCTACCTCCGCGACACGATCGACGGCGACGTCGTCGGGCTGGAGCAGCACCGCCTGCGGGTGCACCGCCCGCTGGTGTTCTTCCTGTCCGACGGCCAGCCGACGGACCCGGTGACGTGGCCGGCGGCGTTCACGGCGCTGTGCGACCCGGCGTGGTCGCGCTGCCCCCGCGTGGTGGCGTTCGGGGTGGGCGACGCGGACGAGGAGGCGCTGGGCCGCATCGGCACGTTCCGCACGTACCTGAGCCGCGACGGCATCCGCCTGGGGACGGCGCTGATCGCCTCGGTGATGCACGTTCTGTCCACTTCCGGTCCACCACCCGGCCGCACTCTGTCCTGAAGGGGGTCAGCCATGGAAACGCACTGAAGGAGAACGATCGTGGAGCGTTCTGAGCTGGTCCAGGAGCTGAAGACGCTGCGTAAGGGCCGAGGGTTGGCGGGCCGCGTCGAGGACCGGGTCGGACCTCGTCTCCGTTCGGCGTGCGCGGTCGCGGCCGACGACGGAATGGTGGCGATCCGCGACAAGGTGGGCGGCCGCCTGTCCGAGCTGGCGGCGGACCTCCCGGAGGACCTGCGGGTGGCGGCGCTGGCGGCCTTCGCGATCTGCGCGGAGGCCCGCCAGCCGCTGTACCAGGAAAGGGTCCGCTGGGCCGCGCTCCGCCTGGACCGCGACCCCCGAACGGTCCGGCGCCGCGTCGACGAGGCGATCGACCTGCTGGCGGAGCTGGCTTCGTCGTCCATTCCCGCTTCGGCTGCTTCGTTGGGGGAGCGGTGGCACACGGCTTCGCTGGCTGTCGCGCTCGTGCTGGACCAGCCTTCGCCACTGGTGTTCGAGCAGCGCCGGATCGTCGCCGATCAGGAGGGGCTCCGGTCCCTCGACCTGGCGGTGTCGCTTCCCGGTGGGCGGTCGGACCTGTCGGCGACGGTCCTTTACGGAGGGACGCTGCTGGACCGCGGGATGGAGACGTCCGCACGATGGGGGTACGGACTGGAGCTGCCGCGTGCGTTGTCCCGGGGCGAGTCGTTCGACTACGCGGTCTTGTTCCGGTTGGCATCGCCGTCGGCGCTGCGGCCCCACATGGTCTGCGTGCCCCGCCAGCCGTGCGACCAGTTCGACCTGCGGGTCCGCTTCGGCCGCGTCCCGCCGCCGGAGGTTTGGGCGCTGGAGGGAGCGTTCCAGCGGGACGTGTCGGACCCGGGGTACCAAGGTCGCCGGGAGGCGGTGGATTCGCCGGGGGAGGTGCACCTGCGGTTCCGCGGATTGACGCCGGGGCTGGCCTACGGAGCGAGGTGGGAGTCACCAGACCATCTGGCAGAGTCTCGCGCGTGAGCGAATACCAGTACTACGAGTTCCTGGCCGTCGACCGCGAGCTCGACGACGACCAGCAGGCGGAGCTGCGGGCCTTGTCGACGCGCGCGGACATCACCGCGACGAGGTTCACGAACGAGTACCACTGGGGCGACTTCGGCGGAAATCCCATGACCATGATGGAGCGTTACTTCGACGCTCATCTGTACTTCGCCAACTGGGGCACCCACAGCCTGATGATCAAGCTCCCTGAGCAGTTCCTCGATCTCGACACCGCTCAGGCCTACTGTCCGACCGACTCCGTCAGTGCCTGGCGACACGATTCGCACGTCATCGTCAGCCTGTGTTCCGACGACGAGTCAGGTGGCGGCTGGGACGAAGCCGGCGAGACCCGGCTGAGTGAGCTTGTCCCGATTCGCGCGGACCTCGCGGCCGGCGACCACCGTGCGCTCTACCTGGGCTGGCTGGTCGCCGCCCAGACCGAACTCGATGAAGACGAACTCGAACCGCCGGTGCCGCCGGGACTGAACCGGCTGACCGGTTCGCTGCGCGCGCTGGCCGAGTTCCTCCGAATCGACGACGACCTCCTGGCCGTCGCCGCCCAGGCGAGTGGCCGGCCGGGCGACGGCGATCTCGCCGAATTCGTCAAGGGCCTGCCACAGCAGGAGAAAGACGCGCTGCTCGTGCGATCGGTGACCGGCGACCCGCACGTGACAGCGGAGGTGCGCCGCCGCTTCCGGCGCCGGCACGCCGCCGCACCCACCACCGGCACCCGCACGGTGGGCGAGCTGCTGGAGGCAGCGTCGGCCCGGCGCACCGAGCGGGAGGGAGTGGCCACCGCTCGCGCCGCGGCGGAAGCCTTGCTCAGGGACCGGACGCGCACCGAGGCACGGGAGCTGCGACTCGAGGCACTGGCCGCGGACGTAGAGAACGCGTGGCGCAAGGTCGACGCTTTGATCGAGACCAAGCGGCCCGCCGAATATGACAACGCGGTCGCGTTGCTCGCTGATCTCAAGGCGGTCAGTGCTCGAACCGGCGAGGCCGCGACATTCGCCGAGCGCTTCGAAGGCCTGCGTACCGAACACCGTCGCAAGCCAAGCCTGTTGGAGCGGTTCGAGCGTTCCGGCCTCTGAACACCCACGACATAACCGAAACGCAGCAAGACTTTGCGGAACTTCGGCTCCTGGTCCTGGGGGACGGCGAGGTGTCGGTAGCGACGACGTCGAGATTCGGCAGTACTTGAGGGGCCGGGGCATCCGGTTGCCAAGGCAACCGGCGGTTCGTAGGTGTCTGCCAAACCGAGAACGTACGCACCCAGCGCCTTCAGGCGAGTGGCCAGAAGCCCGTCATAGCGGCTCAGGGCTTCGATGTCCTCGTCACCCCAGTTGTCGTCCAGCCATTCGCCCACCGGGCACTTCGCCAGTGCTTTCGCGACGATCTGACGCCGGGTCGCGGCCGCGGTCAGCACGTTGGTCGAGCGCCGGCCCTTGACTCTCTAGACGCGGCTGAACTCGTCGATCACCGCGTGAGTCAACCAGCGTTGCCAGAGCAGGCGGATGGTGTCCGGTCCCGGCTCGGCCAGTGCGTCGCGGCCCGCCGGGGTCAGCCGCAGTCTGCTGCGCTCCACCTTCGCGAGGCCGCCTGCCCGGAGCAGCAGAGGCCAGGCGAATGCCGCGATCGCTCGGTCAGGAGCAACCAGCGTTCTTCGTCGTCGATCATTTCGACTCGCGTTCACTCATGGGAGGTCAGGATCGGAGTGTTCGGCGGCGAACCGGGCGGAGGTGTCGCGATCGACGAGCGCGTTGTCGGCAAGCCATTCGACCGCGCGACGTCGCGCCCGGACATCGCTGAACGCGTGCCAGACCGGGAGAAGCTCCCGGTGCTCTTCGTACAACTCGTTCTTGAAGCGGCGAAAGGCGCCCTTACCTCGGATAGCTCTCGCCAGCCGCCGGCCGACACGCTCGTCGCTGACACCGTCCGCGAAGTCCGCCATGTCCTGGTACCAGACGTAGGACGGCAGTGGCTGGATGGCGATCAGATCCAGCTCGTCCAGGTCGACCGGGTGCTCGCCGTCGATGCCGCCGTCCCTGGTCCAGAACCCCATCTCGCCGGTTCGAGGGTCGACCAGGTGGAAGTACTCGAAGTCGGTCTGGTCCCGCAGGGCTGTCGCGATTACTTCGAGATCGAACTTGTCCAAGCCGAGCATGGGGAAAGAGTATCCCCGGTCGTTGGCGGCTTCCGCCGGTCAACGACGGCAGCGATGCGGTTGAGTGCCGAAGCTGCTCTTCGCGACGGCGGCGTGGCTCTGGACGACGATCCGGAGGAGGCGCTGGACGATGGCGCAGGGTTGCTGACGGTGCTCGCCGACGGCAGGTGGGCATCCGCGTCCGCGCTGTCCACCCATCGAGGCGACCTGATCCGGTTTCTTGCCTCTTTTCCCGAGACCCACGGTGAGTCGGGCGTCATGAACCGTATACGCGCTGCTCTCGGCCTCCAGTAAGGGAGCGCGCCGAACAAGTGTCATACTCTTCGCGTTTGCTCGATTACGCAGAGGAGTTGTCAA
The DNA here is from genome assembly GCA_049998055.1 of Amycolatopsis sp. cmx-4-37. GTDB lineage: Bacteria > Actinomycetota > Actinomycetes > Mycobacteriales > Pseudonocardiaceae > Amycolatopsis. The sequence goes on from JAEBEK010000004.1 coordinate 557,753, forward strand.
TGGCGTTCACGGTGGATACCTTCCAAGTCGGGCTGTACGGCGAACTCCTCAGGAACCACCATGGCTGACTCGCGAAACGACTCACCGTTGTTCGATGGCGACGCAATTCTCCGCAAAGCGTATTTCGGTGTTTGGCTTCTCAGTCTGGTATTCGCTGGTTTCGCCATTTGGGGCGTCGTCCGCTATCCCCATTGGTCGTGGGCGGTGCCCATCATCACGGCCGCGGTCGCGCTGGCTGCGAACCACCGCCTACGCAACGCGAATCATCGTGGTGAAGCCGTACTGTTCGCTGTGGCGACCCTGGTGTCGGTCGTGGGCTCGGGCGTAATGCTCGGCGTTGCTCTTCGCCTGGCTCGTGCTTGACACCGACCTGAAGGTGCCCCCGGCAGGATTCGAACCTGCGACACCCGCTTTAGGAGAGCAGGCAACCGCGTTGGCTGGGGCCTCTACCTGCAACCTTGTCCTCATGGTTCTCTGTGGTGCCCTCCTGAGCATCACCAGGCAGCAGCGTTTTGGGTCATGAAATGGGTCATGAGATCCCGGCCGTGCCGCCCGGGCGTGTCGCTGCCTTTCGCGGTCCCACGCCGTTGGGCGTCGAACGCGCAAGGCGATCACACCTGGCGGTCGCGCTGACCAGCCTGAGGGCTCGCGGGCGGAGTTGTCGTGGCGAAGTTGGCGGTGTCGACGACGGTGTTGCTAGTCACGGCAGCCTGTTCGATGTCGTCGATTGCGCGCGCCGGGACGATGATGCGGCTCCAGACCCTGATGGCGGGGAACTCGCCGGCCTGAATTGCCCGGTAAAGCGTCATGGGTGACAGGTTCAGCATCGCCGCCGCCTCGCCGACGCGGTAGAACCGTGGCCGGTCGAGTTCGCGAACTTTTCGATGATTCATGGCATTAGCTTCCTGGGGTGAGATACTGAGAAGCCCTCATCAATGGTGGTGTCGGCGGTCAGACTTGGCCGCCGACACCACCAGCGGTCATGCTGCGGCGGAACGGCGAGTGAGGGCCTCTGTCAGTCGCCGCTCGGCTCGTGACAGTTGTTGCCGGAATTGGTAAGAGGACACGCCGCGTTCGTGGGCGACGGATGCGGCTCCCTCGCCGTCGAGCCGCACTCGTCCGATGAGGCTGGCTTCGTCTTCCGTCAGGGTGTCGTCTTTCACGGCTTGCGCCAGGACGAGGTCTGGATGTCCGGTTGTTCGGGCGCGGTACCTGACGACGGTGCTTTCGTCGTAGGTGGAGCGTGTTCCGTTGATCCGCTCTTCCTTGCCGCGAGCCTCCATTCCGTAGCGGTGGGCCATGAACCGCAGGGACGAGTAGAGCATCGGCTTGTCGGGGTCCAGCGAGTTCAGCGCCTGGAGAAAACCTTCGACGATCTCGGCGTCGAAGTCGGCGATGTCGCCGCGGAAGTTGCGGGCGATGCTGCCGGCGACCTTCTTCAGGCCCGGCATCATCAACCCGAGCGCTGCAGTGGTCCAGGGGTCGCCCTGTTCCTGCGCGCGTCGCACGACCTCGCTCCAGACGGCGTTCTTCACCTGGTTGCTGGTCTGGCGCTTGAGGAGGGTGATCCGGAGTTCGTCCAGGGGGATCGGCCGGTCGGGGAGGCCGAATCCGATGACGCGTCCGTCGAGTGACAGCGCTGTCGGCTGCGCGGTCAGCTCGTTGAAGCGCCGTTCGATGATCTCCAGCGAGGTGAGCGACCGCTGATGGTCAGGCATTGCGTTGCCTTCCTTGTCGGGGGAGGTCGACACCTCCTAATACGGATTCTGCGGCGTGATCATGAAAGGAACCACTCGATTGTGCGACACCTGTACGGCGTGTCGCTCCGTCGTATTGCTCGATCATCTGTCGACGTGCTCTGTGTTGAAGGAGAACGGTATGGAGAACAAGGCTCTGTTGGGAAACGTGCCAGGGGTTGATCTGAGCGCGCTCGATGTGGCGCAGCGTGGCGGGCATACCTGCGTCCGGTGCGGACGCGTTCCGCTTCATCGAGTTGACCTGAGGCAGGTCGGCGCACCAGATCTGATTGCCTGTTCCGGCGAGGACGCGGCAATCTGCTCGCGGCCCGTGTTCTGGCTGGCGAAACCCTGCCCACGGTGGTGCAACGGTCTACACAACGATCGCGACGCTGGCCCGGACCGCCGTCACTTCTCCAGCTGGGAGGAACAGGTGCCCTTGACCTTGGAGGATGCCCAGGAGGTGGGGCCGGGGTTGGGGTGGCAGCCCGAGCACGCGGTCGTGAGCCTAGACCAGGGCGTCCGCGAGGAGGCGCCGCGGATCTGGTACGGCAAGGGAGTGACCAATCAGGGCTGGCACCTGACCGAGGACGAAGCCCGTCGCCTCGCCGCGACGTTGACGGCCGCGGCGAACCTGTCTGCGGGTGAGTCGGCTGATCAGCTGCAACTGCCGTTCCGCATCATCGCGGCGTAGGACGACGAGTTGGCCCGGCTGTCGCACGGGCATGCCGAGCCAGCTCAGTACCGGTGCCGTCTGAATATCGTCAGCGCGCGAGCGAAGCGAGGAGAAGTTCGCCGACCAGGGCAACCGTGTCCGGCGTCGTGTCGGAGCCACTGGGCGTTGTCCTGATGAGGCGCAAGCTCCGCTCGACGGCCGTCCGGAACCACCGGTCGACGTGCAGCGCTGCGTCCTGTTTCAGTACGACATCGGCGGCGGCGAGCTGAGCGCGGACGACCGGCCCGATTTCGTCGTCGAGGGCGAGCCGGACGATGTCGAGCAGGTCGGTTGCTTCCTTGACGCGTGCCCGGTTCGGCAGCGCCTGCAACTTTGTCGCGACGAGCGGTCCCGGCTCGGCGACCCGGACCGTGTGTTCGCTTGTGGTGCCGCCACCGACGGCACGGATATGCAGTGGTGTCGCCGAACGCAGGGCTCAGTCGTGACTGAGCAAGTAAAGCCGATCGGTCGGATCTTCGGGAAGGTCGTCGAGTTGCTCCTCGCTGACTTCGAGCACATCCACCCGGACATCGCCGGTCGGCGTTCGACTTCGACTACGACCCCGAGAGCTTGCTATCGGGGATCGTCGGAGTTCGCGCGGAACTCGCCGCGGGTGACCTCCGGCCGCTCTACCTCGCCTGGCTGGCGGCCTACGGCGCTTGGGAGCGCGACGAGGACGTTTTCGACCGCGACGCCGACGACGATCTCGAACCGCCGGTTCCGGCCGGGTTCGGCACTCTCACTGCGTCGCAGCGAGCGCTCGCGGACTCCTGCGCGTCGACGACGACCTCCTCGCCACAGTGGCCGAGGCGTCTCCGCCGCTGGAGGACACCACCGAAAATCCCGATGATCTCACCGGCTGGGTGAGCCGTCTGCCTGCCGCCGAAAAGGACCGGCTTCTAGCCCGGGTCGCGCTGGGAGAAGCCGGGCAGGTGCGGATGGAGCTGCTGCGCCGCTACCGCGATGACACCGCTCCGGCCATCACCCGCCCGGCCCGCCGGACCGTGCCCGACCTGCTCGACGCCACGGCGCGCCGGCGGGCCGACCGCGAGCGTCGCCTGACCCGTCAGCGCGCCGACGAAGAGGCACACCAGGAGCAAGCGCGGTCCCGGGCTCGCGAGCGACGACTCGACAGGCTTGCCGAGGAAGGAGACGCCGCGTGGTCGCGCGTCGACGCGCTGATCGTCACCCGCAAACCGGCTGACTACGACGCCGTCGTCACTCTGCTCACCGATTTCCAAGCGCTCGCCGAACGCGAGGACCGCGACGACATGTTCGCCTCCCGCGTCAACGCAGTGCGGCAAACACACGCGCGCAAACCCAGCCTCATCGAACGCCTCGACCAGGCAGGCATCTGATCACCCTGCTACGGCGAGCGCGTGCTGGTCGGCAGCGATGAACTGGACCGCAGCGAAGTCGATGACCGGGAACCGTGGCTCAACATGACCGAGCGGTTCCTCGTCCTGCTGGAGACGGCCGGGTCGATGCAAGAAGCGCTACCGCTGAACCCGGCGGATGTCAGTACTTCCAGATCGATCCGGTGCCGCGGTACTGGTCCACCGGGATCAGCTCGACTCCATCGCGCATCCCGGCGATGTACAGGGTGCCGTGCGGGTGGCAGGCCTCGTGGCGACGAGGCGGGCGCCGAATTCAGTTCGGTGACGCCCCGACTGGCCTCCTCACCTTCGGCCGGAGGATCGAACCGGCGAGCGATGCGGCGCAGCGCGGAGTCGGTGTCCTGCACGGCGAGGGCAGCAATGACGGCGCACGGTGCGGGAGGCTTCCCCGTCGAGGCCGGAGCAGAGCCGCGGAATTCTTTACTCCGCTGGGCCACTACTTCGGCCACAAAATCTCCTGGCGAAGGCGCTGACGTGCGCTTTCTCGAGCCGGTGGGTCAGTGGGGATCCGATCGTCGAGCCATCGCGTGAACTTAGTCAACAAAGAAAGTTCGGCAACTTTGCACACGACTGAAGAGGGCGATGTATGGTTCACAGAGGTCGAAAGGATGGTCATGGACGGTACGAGCACCGTGTCCGCCACCGGCATCGCCAAGCTTGCCGGAGTGGGTCGCGCCGCGGTCAGCAACTGGCGTCGGCGGCACCTCGACTTTCCCCGACCTGTCGGTGGGAGCGCCACCAGTCCGCTCTTCGGGCTTGCCGAGGTCGAGAATTGGCTCCGCGTGCAGGGCAAGCTCGCCGAATTGTCCCCTCGCGAGCTGGTGTGGCGCCGGCTACGTTCGTCGTCGGACGGCCTCGAGCTGGCCGAAATGCTGTGCCTAGCCGGCGCTCTCCTGATCGCTTCGGGTAACAGCAACGAGCGGCTTCCCACGCCCTCGGGACTCGCCGAGGCTCTGGCCAGCGTCGACAAGTCGGCAGCGGAACTGCTGAGTGCTGGCTTCCCCGACGAATGGTCGCCGAGACAGCACGACGTCCTGACGGCCGTCGCCGAACTTGCGGAGGAGCAGGGACCGCATGAAGTGTTCGAGTTTCTCTTCACTCAGTACGTGGCTGCGCGAGGCGTGGCGTCGAATTTCACCACGCCGCCGAGCCTCGCCGATCTCATGGTCGAGCTGGCCGGCCCGGCCACGTCGGTGCTCGACTTCACTTGCGGCATGGGGACCTTGCTCGGGTCGGCGCTTGCGGCCGGCACCTGCGTCGATTGCTTTGCCCAGGACATCGATCCGGCAGCGGCGAGGATCACTCAGCTGAGGCAGCTGTTCACCCGTCGGGTTGCGCCCGGGGTCGACGGACGGTCTGTGGTGCGACTTGGCGACTCGCTGCTGTCCGATGCCTTCCCTGGGATGCGAGTGGATATCGTCCTGGCGAACCCCCCGTTCGGGTTACAGAACTGGGGGCGTGATCGCCTGCTTTACGATTCGCGCTGGGAGTTCGGCGGGGTACCACCGAGGACAGAGCCTGAGCTGGCGTGGGTGCAGCACGCGCTCGCGCACCTGAAGCCAGGCGGGTACGCGGTCCTCCTAATGCCGCCCGCGGCTGCCCAGCGTCCGGCCGGCCGCCGGATCCGCGCCGAGCTGCTTCGCCGGGGCGCGCTCCAAGCCGTGGTTGCTCTTCCGCCGAAGCTCCTTCCGCATACATCTATCGCGTTGCATCTGTGGGTCCTTCGACGGCCACTCGACGGAGCGCGTAGCGCGCAGTGTGTGCTGTTCGTCGACACATCGCCGAGGTCGGACACCATGCGTGAGGTCGCAGTCGCCGCTTGGCACGCGTTTCGCGAGGATCCGGCGTCTGTACCTGCCGAGCCGGGCGTGCGTGCCGTGGTCTCGGTGATTGACCTGCTTGACGACGCGACGGACTTGACACCGCAGCGGTATCTTCCGCTGCCTGACGTCCCGTATCGCGATTCCGCCGACCTGCTGACCGCCTACGAGACCCTGGATGCGGAACTCAGGGGACTGCTTGCCAAGCTCCCACCGCTGGTGGTCGGGGGTGCGTCGCCGATCGGGGACGCTCACCTCGTACCGGTGAAACAGCTGATGCAGAACGGCGACCTGACCCTGCATCGGACGGCACCACCCGCCGGTGGTTCGTCGGCCGACCGGAAGGCTGTGACCAGTCACGATGTCGCCAAGGGTAGGCCGCCGAGTGGGGTGACCACGACCAGCGGCAGCGAGGTGCGAGCGGGCGATGTGCTCGTCCCCCAGATCGCCGGGCAGCTTCTCGCCCGCGTGGCGACCGCTGAGCAGGTGGGTGCGCAGTTGGACACGACGGTCCAGGCGCTACGGCCGAATGCGGACATCCTCGATCCGTGGTTCCTGGCGGGTGTGCTGAGTTGGAGGGAGAACGAGCACATCGTTGTACGGCAATCGACGACGTCGTCAGCACAGACGCGGATCGACGTGAAGCGCCTTCGGGTGCCCTTACCCCCGATCGACGTCCAGCGGCGTTACGGCGAGGCGTTCCGCCGGATCGCCGATTTTGAAACGTCCCTGGCCCGGGTCAACGACCTCGGTCGGCTGTTGGCGCGAGGGCTCGGCGACGGACTGGCAGCGGGAGCGTTCGATGCTGATTTCACCACGCCGCGTAACAGCGGCGATCGCTGACTTGATTGACTGGACAGAACCTTCGAGAGGATCCCGGTGACCGACACGACGCCGAAGAACCTGGCGGGCTTGATCTGGCAGGTGGCCGACCTGCTGCGCGGCGACTACAAGCGAGCTGATTACGGCAAGGTGATCTTGCCGTTCACCGTGCTGCGCCGGCTGGAGTGCGTGCTGGAGCCGACCCGCGACGCAGTGCTCAAGGAGAAGAAGAAGTGGGTCGAGAAGGACATCGAACCCTCTCCGTTCTTGACGAAGGTGACGGAGAAGCGCTTCTTCAACATGACCAAGCACAGGCTTGTCTCGGTAGCCGCCGCGCCGGACGACGCGGTGAAGAACCTGATGAGCTACGTGAACGGCTTCTCGGACAACGCCAAGGAGGTGTTCGAGAAGTTCAAGTTCGCCGAGCAGGTGGCCTACCTTCATGAGGCGAAGCTCCTGCATCTGGTGGTTTCCGAGTTCGCGGATTTCGACTTGCGTCCCGAGACGGTGGGCAACCACGAGATGGGCTACGTCTTCGAGGAGCTGATCCGGAAGTTCGCCGAGGCGTCGAACGAGACAGCTGGTGAGCACTTCACCCCCCGTGAGGTCATCGAACTGATGACCGGGTTGCTCATCGCACCGGATCTGGAAGATCTCAAGGTCCCCGGTGCCGCACGGCTGGTGTACGACCCGGCCTGTGGGACAGGAGGAATGCTCACCGCTGCCGAGGATTTCATCCTCAAGCACAACTCCGACGCGAAGGTGTACTCCTTCGGTCAGGAGCTGAACCCGGAGTCCTGGGCGATCTGCCGGTCCGACCTGATGATCAAGAATCAGGAGCCGGACAACATCAAGCTGGGCAACTCGTTCACCTACGACCACCATGAATACCAGCGATTCGACTACATGTTGTCCAATCCGCCGTTCGGTGTGGAGTGGAAGAAGGCGAAGCAGCAGATCGAGGACGAGCACGAGGACCTCGGGATGCGCGGACGCTTCGGTGCTGGCCTGCCGAGGATCAATGATGGCTCGCTGCTTTTCCTGCAGCACATGATCGCGAAGATGCGCCCCGTCAGCGAGGGTGGCAGCCGTATCGCGATCGTCTTCAACGGTTCACCGTTGTTCACCGGGGCGGCGGAGTCGGGCGAGTCGAAGATCCGGCAGTGGATCCTGGAGAACGACTGGCTCGAAGGCATCGTCGCTTTGCCGGACCAGTTATTCTACAACACCGGTATCTCGACGTACTTCTGGATTCTGACCAACCGCAAGGCGCCCGAGCACCGCGGCAAGGTCGTCCTGCTGGACGCGCGGGATTACTGGGCCAAAATGCGAAAATCCCTGGGCGACAAGCGGAAGCTGATCACTGAAGAGCAGATCGACGAGATCCAGCGCCTGTATGGCGAGGCACTCAGTGTGGCTGCGGATCCTGGGCACGAGTTGCACAGGAAAGTGAAGGTCTTCGCCAACGAGGACTTCGGCTACCATCGCATCACCGTCGAACGGCCCTTGAAGCTTCGGTTCGAGGTGACTGAGGATGCTCTCGTCGAGCTGGAAGAGACCCTGAAGAGCGGCAAGACGACGGCTAGGTACGAGGGGTGCGACGCTCTGCTAGGCGCGTTGAAGACGTTGGTTGGTGAGGAGCCGTCCTTCAAGAAGGCGGAGTTCGCCGCTGCGCTGCGATCTGCGCTGGCCGGGGTGGGCAAGTTGCCGGCCGCTGTAGACAAGGCCGTGTGGTCGGCGGTGTCGGTACGTGATCCCGAGGGCGAAGTGCAGTACAAAAAGGGTGCACCGGAGCCTGACTCCGACCTGCGCGATTTCGAGAACGTCCCATTGGACGAGGACATCGCTGCATATGTAGAGCGCGAGGTCTTGCCGCACGTGCCCGACGCATGGGTTGACCACGCGAAGACCAAGGTGGGGTACGAGATCCCGTTCACGCGGTATTTTTACGCCTACGCGCCGCCGCGGCCTTTGGCTGAGATCGACGCCGAGCTGAAGGAACTTGAGGCGGAGATCCAGGACATGTTGAATGAGGTGACCAGTTGAACTGGCCAACTATGCAGCTTCGTCGAGTGTTTAACGTCGTCAACGGCGGGACGCCAACAACGGACGAGAAAAATTGGGATGGCGGCATTCCATGGGCTACGCCGGTAGATTTGGGTGAAGCCCGTGGTTCACTTCGTACGACAAGACGAACGTTGACTCAAATAGGAGTCAAGTCGGGGTCTGCTATGATTCCAGCTGGGTCGGTCATTGTTTCCACGCGGGCGCCGATCGGTTACGTTGCCGTGACTGAATTTCCGGCGGCATTCAATCAAGGTTGCCGAGGTCTGGTCCGGATTAGTCAAGGCGATTCAAGGTACTTTGCATATCAGTTAGCCTCGATGAAGGACAGCCTCCAATCCCTTGGACTCGGGTCTACTTTTCTGGAGATTTCATCTGCGGACCTGGCGGGAACGGAGTTGATTGTCCCGTCTTTGGCAGAGCAACAGCGCATAGTCAAATTTCTCGACGATGAAACGGCTAAGATTGACAAAGTAATTTCTTGCAGGGCAAGGCAAGCGGCCTGTCTGGATGAGCTTGCTGTGGCGGCCGTTTCGGAGCAGTTGATTCCGGGGGTGTTATCAAATCCCGTCGGTAGATGGCCGTGGTCATGGCTTCCTGAATTTGAGGATGAGATCCCGCTCGTCAGGCTGGGATATGTCTCCCAACTGCAGACTGGTCTAACGGTCGATGCTGCTCGGGACTTGACTGGCGATGTCGTGACCCGCCCCTATTTGCGGGTCGCCAATGTGCAGGCTGGGTTTGTCTCGTTGGGATCTGTTACTGAGATTACCGTTCCGCGATCGGTTGCCGAGCGCTCCACCTTGCGGTCGGGTGACGTGCTCATGACGGAAGGCGGCGATCTGGACAAGCTTGGTCGAGGTACGGTATGGAATGGCGAGTTGGCAGATTGTCTGCATCAAAATCATATTTTCGCAGTTAGGCCTGATCGTAGTCGCATGGATGGCGAGTATCTGGCGCTCATGACCAGGACAATCCATGGTCGCTCCTATTTTGAGAGCACTGGTACCAAAACGACTAACCTCGCTTCGACTAACAGTAGTAAGATTCTTAGCTTCCCTGTGCCGCTGCCATCCGTTCATGTGCAGAAGAATTTGGTGAAGCAACTCAAAAGTGAGTTGTCCTCTATTGAGAGCGCAAAGTACGCTCTTAGGCGTCAACAGGACGTCCTTGCTGAACGCCGCCAGGCTCTGATCACTGCTGCCGTTACCGGGCAACTCGACGTCACCACCGCGAGAGGAGCGGATGTCTGATGGCTCGCGCCCACACCGAGGAGCCGTTCGAGGACACCATCGTGGAAGCGTTGGTCACCTCAGGCTGGCGTCCTGGAGACAAGGACGCCTACCTCCCCGACCTCGGCCTCGACCCGAGCCAGCTGGTGCCGTTCGTCGAAGCCACCCAGCCCGACGCCTGGAAGACGCTTGAGCAGTTCGCCGGCGGCAACCCTGCGATCGCCGAAAAGGAGTTCCTTCGGCTCGTCGCCAAGCAGATCGACCAGCGCGGTACTCTCGATGTGTTGCGCGCGGGTGTCAAGGATCGTGGCGTCCGTATCAAGATTGCCTACTTCCGCCCGGCCCATACAGTTGCCGAAGGCGCACTCGACGAGTACCGCCGGAATCGGCTCTCCGTTACCCAGCAGTTGCGCTACTCAGCGACAAGCAGGCACGAACTGGACCTCGTACTGTTCGTCAACGGTCTCCCGGTCGCCACGGCCGAGCTGAAGAACCCGCTCACCGGCTCGACCGTCGACGACGCCATGACTCAGTACCGCACCACGCGAGACCCCAAGGAACTGCTGTTCGCGAAGCGAGCCCTCGTTCATTTCGCCGTCGACACCGATATGGTCTTCCTCACCACGCGCCTCCGTGGCGAGCAGACCGTCTTCCTCCCGTTCAACCAGGGCACCGGTGGTCCCGGCAATGTGGGTGGCGCGGGCAACCCGCCTGCGTCCGCCGACGGGTCCGGCTACCGGACGGCTTATCTGTGGGAGCAGGTCTGGCAGAAGGACAACTGGCTCGACCTCCTCAAGCGGTTCCTGCACGTTCAGGCCGCCAAGGGACGCACGAGCGTGCACGACCGGCCGCTCATCTTCCCGCGCTATCACCAGTGGCACGCCGTGCGCAGCCTCACCGAGCACGCTGCTCGGTACGGTTCCGGCCACAATTACCTGGTCATGCACTCGGCGGGGTCCGGCAAGTCCAACACCATCGGCTGGCTCGCGCACCGGCTGTCGACGCTGCACGGTTCGGCCGAACCCGGTGCGCTCGACGGCGCCGCCGAGCAGGCGGGTCGGATCGAGGCGAACCAGGCGGTCTTCCACAAGGTCGTCGTCGTCACCGACCGGTCCGTGCTGGACAAGCAACTCCAGGACACGATCTACCAGTTTGATCACACCCCCGGCGTCGTGCAGCGGATCACCGGCACCCGCGGCTCGAAGTCTGCCGAGGTTGCCGAAGCCCTCGCCAACACCGCCTCGAAGATCATCATCGTGACGGTGCAGACCTTCCCGCATGTCCTCGAAGGTGTGTCCGGGCTCTCCGGCAAGCGCATCGCGGTCATCGTCGACGAGGCACATTCCGGGCAGTCCGGTGATTCGGTCAGCAAGCTGAAGAAAGTGCTGCGTGGTCTGGGCGCCGAGGAGACCGGAGACGACACCGATCCGCTGACCTCCTCCGCGATGGCCGAAGGACGTCACCCCAACCTGTCTTACTTCGCTTTTACCGCCACGCCGAAGAACAAGACGCTCCAGCTGTTCGGCATCGACGATCCCGTCAGCGGTGACAAGCGTGCGTTCCACATCTACTCGATGCGTCAGGCCATCGACGAAAAATTCATCCTCGACGTGCTGCGCAACTACACGACCTTCAAGACCTACTGGAAGATAGCCAAGGAGGGCGCCGAGAACATCGAAGTCAACCCGGACAAAGCCGGTGCCGAAATCGCCCGGTTGGTGTACCTCAATCCCGCCACGATGGAGGCACACGCGGAGATCATCGCTCGCCACTTCCACAAGAGCACGCGCAAGCAGCTCGGCGGCCGGTCCAAGGCGATGGTCGTGACCCGGTCCCGGGAGAGCGCGCTGCGCATGTTCACCGCGCTGCACAAGGCATTCGATGACCTCAGTCTTCCCGACCCGGGGCTGCTCCTGGCGTTCTCCGGCAGCCTCACCCACAACGGTGCCGAGGTCACCGAGGCCAACATCAATGGATTCCCGGAAAGCCAGTTGCCGGACGCGTTCGCCTACACTCGCGCCGACGACCCGCACGCCGCGTCGCGCGGCAAGCCTGGGGGGACGCCGGAGCGGAAGGAATACCGCATCCTGGTCGTGGCCGACAAATACCAGACCGGATTCGACCAGCCCCTGCTCACCACAATGTACGTGGAGAAGCCCTTGGCGGGGGTCGCGGCGGTCCAGACGCTCTCGCGGCTGAACCGCACGCATCCGCTCAAGAACCAGGAAGACCTGTTTGTCCTCGACTTCGCCAACGAGGCGGAGGACATCCAGAAGGAATTCAAGCCCTACTACGAAGAGGCCGTGACGACCCCGGCCGACCCAAACCTGCTGTACGAGAAGCAGCGCGTGCTGATGAAACACCAGCTCTTGGTCCCGTCGGAGATCCAGTCCTTCTATGACGCCTACGCCGAGGCGCAGCCGGCCGCGAATGAACAGAGCCGCTTGCGTGGCTGGGAGAAGAAGCACGCGGCGCTCGTCCGGCTGACCGATCCGGCGCGGGACCGCTTCGCCAAAATCCATCACGAAGATCGCGACGCCGCCGAGCTGTTCCGCTCCGACCTGGCTGACTACGTCCGGAAGTACGGGTTCCTGTCACAGGTCATGCAGTACACCGACGACGAACTCGAAATGCTGTACCTGTTCGCCAAGCACCTGCTGCCCCAGTTGATGTCGCGGGCGGATCCGGCGATGGACATCGGCGAGGTCGACCTCACCCACCTGCGCGTCAGCAAGACCGGCGAGCACGACGTAAGCCTCGAACCCGAAGGTGAGCAGATGCTGCCCGGCTTCGACGATGGTGCTGCTGCGCTGCCAAAGGATCCGCGAAAAGCTCTGCTGTCGGAGCTCATCGAGGAGTTCAACGACCGCTACGGTTTGGGGCTCAGCGATGCCGACCGGCTGATGTACGAGGAGCGGATCGTTGCGGCTGCCGGCGATCCCGACCTGGAGCAGGCTGCTGTCGCCAGCCGCAACGAACGCGACTTCGAGATGCCTTTCAACCAGCGGTTCAACGACATCATGGTCGAGCGCGCCGAGGCCGACACCAAGTTCACCGAGAAGTACTTCTCCGACAAAGAATTCCAGGGCCGCCTCACACGTGAGGCGCGCAAGGCGGCGTATCGGATGATCCGCCGTCGCCACGGCTTGTCCGACACGACCGCCTGACCGATCCTGGCCACTCGCGACGCAGGGGAGCGTAGTGAACAACCAACCGGCCAAAACCCAATCTCCGAACCAGGTTCGTCAGGTTCGCCAGGCATTGCTGCGAGAATTCTCGGAGCTGATCGATCTATCGAACGTCGAGACCTCGCGACCTGAAGAGGTGGAGAAGCAGCTCCTGTCCCGATCACTGGCCGCACTGGCCGTTCGTAAGCTGACCGGCTGTAGCAGCCAAGTAGCCGCGGAGACCGTGATCGACGGCCGCCACGACCAGGGCATCGACGCCGTCGCGTTGGCTGACGGAACTTCCGAAGTATTCCTGGTCCAGGCCAAGTGGAGTGAACGAGGTACAGCGGGCATCGACACCGCCGCCGCCCACAAGATGGTGGCAGGCTTCCGGCAGATCGAGGACCGCCGGTTCGAACGCTTCAACGCGCGGTTCCAGGCGATGGCAGAGAAGCTCCGAGCAGTGTTGGCCGAACCGCACCTGAGGGTCACCTTGGTGCAAGCCGTCATGGGTGATGGTCGGCTTGCGCCCGAAGTCACGCAGGTTTTCGAGGACGCGTGCACGGAGTTCAACGGCCACGGCCGCTACCTTCACTACAAGGTCCTGAGCAGCGCCGACTTTCACCAGCAGGTCAGGGACGACCTATCGGAGATCCCCATCTCGCTCAAGATCAACATGTCGCAGTGGATCCACCGGGATCTTCCGGCGGATGCTTATCAAGGCAGCGTCGCCGCGGACGGGGTGGCGCAGTGGTTCGCTGAGTTCGGTGACCGCTTGTTCGAGCAGAACGTACGGAAGTCGCTCGGACTCACCACCGTCAACCAAGCCATGGTCGACACCCTGGTGAACGACCCCATGAGCTTCTGGTCGCGGAACAACGGCATCACGGTGCTCTGCTCGGAGATCCAAACCAGCTATCCGTCCGGCCGGCGTCCGAATCTGCCAGTGGACCTCCACTTGAGTGGTGTCAGCGTGGTCAACGGGGCACAAACGGTGACCGCGATCCATGAGGCCTTCCGCAAAGCGCCAGAAGCCGTGCAGGACGCCGACGTGAGCGTCCGGGTCATCCAGGTGCCGGCAGACGATGCTGTGTTCGGTGGAGTCGTAACCCGGAGCACCAACACCCAGAATCACATGGAGCGCAGGGACTTCATCGCGCTCGACGAGGTCCAGATGGCGATCCGGGAAGACTTCGCACTGTCGCTGGACAAGACCTATGTCTTCAAACGAGGGGACATCGATCCCGCGCCGGACGCGGGATGTTCGGTCGTCACCGCGGCGATCGCGTTGGCGTGTGCGCACCGGAATCCGGAGTTCGTCTTTCGAGCCAAACGAGACCGGGACCTCCTCTGGGAGGTCGACCGGGGCGGCGCGTATCCGAGCCTGTTCGGCAATCAGCCGTCGGCGGGCTTGATCTGGCACTCGGTGCAGCTCTTCCGCGAGATCAACACTGTTCTCCGCCGAGAAGGAAAGAAGCTGGAAGGGCGCGCATCGACGATTGTAGACCACGGCGACCTAATGCTCACCCATCTGGTCTTTCAGGCGATCGACGCGGAGGGCATCGAGGATGCCGACTCCGACTGGAGGATTCCGGCGAACCTGGATGAACTGGTCGTGGCGGCCATACGATGGCTGATTCACGAAGTGGACAGCGCCTACGGTGCCACCTCGTTCGTCACGAGCACGTTTGCCAAGCACGAGCGTTTTCTTGAGCTGGCGAAGCGGGTGCATGCGCGTCTCGACTCCGGGGAACCGGCACCGGAGGTCGGTGCCGAGTACCACCCGGCGCCGCGGCCGGCCAAGGGGCGTGCGCGCACCGCGGTGAGCGTTTTGATCGATGCGAATCGCATCGATCAAGGGGAAACACTGCATTTCGTACCATCCACCGAACGTGAGCAGGCAGCAATCGGAGGCTGGCTGGTGCAGGACTCACGTCGCAGCCTTGCGACGTGGGTGACTGACCGTCGCAAGCCGCTGCTCTGGGCGGGTGATGGCCAGCGATACTCGCCATCCGGACTGGTAATGCACATCTGGCAGGAGGCCGGGTGGGACGAAGCGCCGGTGGCGGTCCAAGGGCCGAAATGCTGGCATCTCGGTCGCGAGGGCTCGCTCGTCGAACTGGCCAATGCGCTGCGGAGGGACGACGAACGAGAATAGGGCGGTAGGCGGTGTCCCTGGACAGTGACACGACAGTGACGCACACTGTCGGGTGCCGATCTTGGGGAGGACGGACTTGGCCGCTGCACCGCAGATCATCGCTGGGCGCTACGAGCTGACCGCGCCGATCAGCTCCGGCGGGATGGGCCAGGTCTGGCGTGGCTACGACACCGTCCTTGACCGCGACATCGCGGTCAAGCTCATCAGGCCGGGCGTTGCTGACACGGGTGACGATCGCGATGAACTGATCGCGAGGTTCCGGCGCGAAGCTCGGGTTACCGCGAAGATCGAGCACCCGGGGGTGCCCGCGGTATATGACGCCGCGTTTGACGAGAATGTCGAACGCCTGTACCTGGTGATGCAGCTGATTCACGGCGTTTCTCTTGCTGACGTGCTCGCCGAACGCGGGGCATTGCCGGTGTCGTGGGCAACGTCGATCGCAGCGCAGATCTGCGCAGTCCTGTCCTACGCGCACGCGGTGCCAGTGGTTCACCGGGATCTCAAACCGGGCAACGTGATGATTTCGTGGGACGGTCACGTGAAGGTGTTGGACTTCGGAGTCGCGGCACTGCTGCGTGACGACGTCACCAAGCTGACATCCACTGGCCGGATTATCGGTACAAAGCCCTATATGTCTCCGGAGCAGATCCAGAACTCGCCGATCACTCCGCTGAGCGACCTCTACGCACTTGGCTGCCTGGTGCACGAACTGCTCGCCGGCGAGCGTGTCTTCCAAGCGGACGACGAGATCGCACTGATGTACCAGCATCTCGAGAACCAGCCAACCCCATTGCGAGAAATTAAACCCGACATTCCGGCCGAACTTGAGCAACTTGTGCTCGACCTGCTGGCGAAGCGTCCATCGGACCGTCCAGCCGACGCCTGGGCCGTGTACGACCGGTTGGTGCCGTTCATGCCGGTGTTGGAATCGCAGGTGGATGATCCGGATCCGGCGCCGGGGGCGATGCCGGATCCAACCCGACCTTACCGACGTCCAGTCGGTTTGCGGCCGCGGCCAGCCCTCCCGACCGAGGTGCCCGGCCTGGCGGGAAAAGTCTCAGCCGGGCGGTCCGGCGTCACGGTAGAGGAGGTGTATGCAGCGCAGGAACGTGCATACGGCCTCATCGATGCGGAGCGCTTCACTCAGGCCGCAGACATCGCAGGCAATTTGGTGGCGCTTGCGGCTTCATCGCTCGGCAAGAACAACACGGCCGTTCTGGAACTGTGGACAGCCAAGGCCGTCGCCTTATTCCTGGGTGGCGATCTCCGCCGCGCGCTGGTGGATTTCACGGCTCTCGCAGCGGCTTATGCCCGGTCCACCGGCCCGGACGGCGAGCAGTCTCTGCAATGCCGTCTGCAGGCGGCGTATTGCCAGGTCGCACTGGGACTTACTGCGGAGGCGCTGACCGAGCTGGAATTGATTCTGCCCGGCTATCGGAAGCTCGGACCGGAATACGTCGAGGATGTCCTCAAGATCCGTCGTACGATCATCGGGCTGCGGATGGGTGCCGGCCACCTCAAGAGCGTTCGCTCGGACCTGCGTGAGTTGGAGCACGACGTGTTGAGCGCCTTGGGGACCGACAGTGAACTGGCCGCGGACGTGGCTGAGATGCTCAAGCGTCTGCGTGGTCTCGACGGATAGATATCTTGGGGCAGGCGCTCAATTCCTTCGCCGAGTACGCGCAAGCCAGACGAGCCGGCCGTGGCCGCAGGCTCACCCGGGCCGACCGCAGGACAATCTGGCAGCTGACCGAGCGGTTCCGCAAGCGCCTTGACGACCGGAACTGGACCACGCACAACGCGATGGCGGCCTATGCCGCGCGTTGGGAAGCCGAGCGGGCGGCCCGGGTCGGGGCCGGCGAAAATTCCGGTTCGGGTTTCCGTTACCGCCACATCGTCGTCGACGAGGCGCAGGACCTCCATGGCGCGCACTGGAAAATGCTGCGTGCGATGGTCCCGGACGACCGCAACGACATTTTCTGTGCCGGGGACACGCACCAGAGGATCTACGACAATGTGGTGAGTCTGGGAAGCCTCGGCATCAACGTCCGCGGCCGGTCGGCCAAGCTGACCCTGAACTACCGGACCAGCAGGCAAATTCTCGCGGCGGCGATGGCGGTGGTGCACGGTCAGACCTACGACGACCTCGACGGCGGAGTCGATGGGCTCGAGGGATACCGCTCGGTGCTGAGAGGGCCCAAGCCGACCTTCCAAGGCTTCACGAGCCAGACTGCAGAGCTCGAGGCGGTGGTCGGCCAAGCGGTCGAGTGGGCCGAGCAGGGCGGCCCCGAAGGGCTTGCAGTGTGTGTCCCGACGAAGGACCTCGTCGCCCGGGTGTCCGGGATGCTCGCCGAGGCAGGGCTGCCGACGGTCGAACTCACTCCGGACGGTCCGAAGGGCGCAGGCGGCGTCTCGATCGGCACCATGCACCGGTTCAAGGGGCTCGAGTTCCAGCGAATCATCATCGCCGGAGCATCGGACGGGCTGATTCCCCGATCAAGCCTCGACCGGATGCGTGCCGAGGATCCGATCCGATTCCGGCGTCAGATCCAGCGGGATCGAGCGTTGCTGTTCGTAGCAGCGACCCGTGCGCGTGAGGAGCTGGTGGTCCTCTGGCACGGCGCACCCAGCCGGTTCCTGTCCGCCATGTCTGTCGGGAAGGGTTCAGCGAGCTGACCGCCACTGTCCACGTTGATCGTCAAATGTGCCCCCGGCAGGATTCGAACCTGCGACACCCGCTTTAGGAGAGCGGTGCTCTATCCCCTGAGCTACGAGGGCTGACACTTCGTGGACAGCCTACCCGACAGTCGGCGCGAGGACGTAGGGCCCGCTGGCGCCCGCTATAGGCGCCCCCGGTGCGCTCGGGGCACCTGCCGTCGCTACTTTCGTCGGTAAGCGACAGGATGGGAACCCCCAGTGCGTACCTACTACGACCAGGACGACTACGAAGGCTACGAAGCCGGCCAAGACCTCCTGCTCCGGCGCTTCACCACCTGGGTCGACGCGCAGGGCCGCGAAATCGAACCCTATGCCGTGGTCTCGGCGCTCCAGTTTCGGCACACTTCCGTCGACGGGCGGCTCGCTCACTGGACCGCCGCGCTGGTCCGGGACTTCCTCCTGTCGTACGTGCCGCGCACGCTGTCCGCCACCGCCGATGAGGCCGTTCTCGTGCCCGAAACGCTGCGGATGTTCCTCCGGTACCTGCACGAGACCGGGCTGGCCGACCCCTTGGGCGAGCCGCTCGCGGACCTCGAGGGTGCCGTCACGAAGGCACTCGCCGAGTTCCCGGCCGCGATGGCCGACGAACGCAAGTTCGGCCTGAGCAAGTACTGGGTCATGACCGCCGCCCGGAACGGGGTCGATCGGTCGGACCTGGATGCCATGAACGCCTTCTTCGCCGAGGTCCGCGATGGCCGGCACGACCACGACCCCGAACTCCTCGACGAACTCGTGGCTCGGCAATACCTCGAGGAGCAGCCTGAACGCGCGCTTCCGCAGCTGCCCGTCTCGCTGCCGGCGGACTCGGAACTCGCGGACGCCGCGGAGCGCTCGCCGCTCGTGATCCAGCTGCGGAAGTTCGTCGAGTGGGTGGGTGATGGCCGGACACTGACCGGCACCGGCACCCTGAAGCTCGCCGACGCCCGCGAACTGGTGCCGTTGCTGGACACCGGCGACGAACTCGACCGAGCGGGCAGTGGCGTCCGCAGCAGTGCCGACCTGTCCCACCTCACCATCCTGTTCGAGCTCGCCAAGGGCGCGCGGATCGTGCGCGTGGTCAAGGGCAAGCTGGTGCGCGTGGCGAAAGCCGCTCCCCTCTTGAAGAACGCCGTTGCTTTGTGGTCGGCGGCGTTCGACGCGCTTCCCCGGCCGGGCCTGCTGGTCAAGGAGGGCGGCTGGGGCCCCGGCTACGCCGAGCTGCTCGACCGCTGCCTCGACATCGTGCTGCCGGACGTGCTCAACACCCTCTACGGCATGCCGGAGCCGATTCCCGTGGTTCGGCTCGCCGAAAGCGTGTGGCTGGCCTGCGCCGAAATCGGCTACCTCGATGTGGGACCGTCGATCGAGCCGGTCTGGCGGGACGGGCTCGCGGGCGAGTTCCGCCGGTTGCTCACCGTGCTGGCCGGGTTCGGGGCGGTCGAGCTGACCGTCGGCCCGGCCGATCCGATCTACGCCATGGACCTGGTGCCGGAGAACCCCGAGCTCCCGCCGGACGTCCAGGACCGGCTGCGGGTCGCTCTCGATGCCTCGTCGCTCGACCTGGTCGGTCTCACGCCACTGGCGACCCGGGCGGTCCGGGCGCGGCTGCTGCGGGACGGCCGGGTCGCGCCTTTGGTGGGTGAGCTGGCCGCCGCCGCTCCCGCCGCCGTGCTCGGGGTGGTCGCGGAGCGCTACACCGAAGAAATGGCCGCGGCGGAGATCGCCGGCTGGCTGGCCGCGCACGGTGGCCGGGAGGCGGCCCTGCCCTTGCTGATCGACGCCGTCCGCGGCTGCCCGTTCCGCACGCGGGCGTCCGTCATGCTCCAGATCCTCACCGACTCCCTCCCGGACGGCGAAGCGCTGCTGCACGACCTGCGCGGCGACCCGGGCTTGGGTCCGATCGTGACGCAACTGCTCATCGAGCGCGGCGAACTGGCGATGGAAGGCCTCGACGAACGCGAGGGCCTGCTCGGCGTGACCGAGCAGTTCCTCCAGATGCTCGAGACGGCCGGGCCGGAAGCGACGTCGGCGACGCTGACCGAGGTGCCGGGCGGCGAACGCGGGCACCTGGCGAAAGCCATCCTCGCTTCGGACCATCCGGACCGGGTCGGGCTCGCTGAGCTGGCCGAGGTGTTCGAGGAGGTCCGGGCGGTGCGCAACGCACATCCGCTGGGTGGTCTGGCCCGAACGTCGCGCACCAAGGGGAAAAGCAAGAAACGCCGCCGCTGAGCAAGACTCTCGTCGTCACCCAGGTGAGTGGTTCTTACCCGCGTCCGACAGCCGGGATACACCCTGCCGGACGCCCCACTGCACCTGACCTGGACGGACCAGCGTCTCACCTGGTCGTGTCTGGTTTCGAACTGCTGAACAACAGTAGGTAACCTTCGTTAACGGGACGCGGGGAGCCGCCTCCTACTGGCTGTTGCGGAGGGCTTCGTTGATCAAGCTCATGTTCGCCGACGACGAGGAACTGGTGCGCTCGGGGTTGCGCGCGATGATGTCCGGGGCGCAGGACATCGAGATCGTGGGCGAGGCCTCCGACGGCAGATCCGCAGTGGAAGTTGCCCGGCGGTACCACCCTGATGTGGCTCTGCTCGACATCAAGATGCGGGCCCCCGACGACGGCATCCGGGCCTTGAGGGCCATCCTCGCCTTGCCCGACCCGCCCACCGTGGCCATGCTGACCACCTTCGACATCGACGAATACGTCAGCCTCGCGCTGCGGCTCGGCGCCAACGGGTTCCTGCTCAAGGACATCGACCCCGCCGCGCTGCTCCGGGCCGTCCGGGACCTGGCCAGGGGTGGGGCCGTGCTGGACCCGGGCGTCGCCGCGCGGATGGTTCAGTCCCACCGGGACGAACAACGCGCTGCGCAGCCCGCCCGGAAGCTGCTCGCTTCACTGTCCGAACGCGAACGCGAGGTCGTCGCGCTCATCGGGCAAGGGCTTTCCAACGCCGAGATCGGCGGGCGCCTGCACCTCTCCGAGGCCACCGTCAAGGGGTACGTCTCCGCCGTGCTCTCCAAGATCGGGGCGGCCAACCGGGTGCAGGCCGCGCTGCTGGCCTACCGCGGCGGCCTGCTCGACCAGTAGAACATGCTGCTCACGGCGCTGGAGTTCCTCGGGCTCGTCGCCTTCGCGGCGTCCGGGGCGCTCGCCGCCGTGCGGGCCCGGC
Organism: Amycolatopsis sp. cmx-4-37; assembly: GCA_049998055.1. GTDB lineage: Bacteria > Actinomycetota > Actinomycetes > Mycobacteriales > Pseudonocardiaceae > Amycolatopsis. Next base: position 578,734 of record JAEBEK010000004.1, read on the forward strand.
TCGACGTCTTCGGCGTGGTCGTCGTCGGGCTCACCACCGCGCTCGGGGGCGGGGTCATCCGGGACGTCCTGCTCGGCATCCACCCGCCCACGACCTTGCGGAACTGGCCCTACCTCGCCGTCTGCGCCATGACCGCCTTGGTCGTCTTCGCCTTCCACCCCCAGGTCGCTCGGCTGCGGCGGGGCGTGCTGCTCGCCGACGCGCTGGGGCTCGGCGTCTTCGCCACCGCCGGGACGACCATCGCGCTGAACGCCGGCGCGACCGTCTACGCCGCGTGTCTGATCGGCATGACGACCGGCATCGGCGGCGGTGCGGTGCGCGATCTCCTGCTCCGGGAAATCCCCATGGTCCTGCGGAAGGAGATCTACGCCGTGGCCGCGCTGGCCGGGTCGGTGCTCGTCGCCATCGGTCACACTGTGCGACTGCCGGAAGGCCCGGTCACCGTGGTCGCGGCCGCGGGAGTGGTCACCATCAGGATGATCGCGCTCTGGCGGCACTGGAACGCGCCGGTCGCGCGAACGCCGGAGTGAAGGATTCTCTTTGTTAGTTCTGCGTGTGTTCTTAGGCGAGTCTCAGCACGCTGAGTAAAACTGTCGCCATGCGCATCCTTGTGGTGGACGACGACCGCGCCGTCCGTGAGTCGCTCCGGCGGTCCCTGGAGTTCAACGGCTACCAGGTCCAGCTGGCCAGCGACGGTGCGCAAGCCCTGGAAGCGATCATCGCCGACCGTCCGGACGCGATGGTCCTCGACGTCATGATGCCCCGGCTCGACGGCCTCGAGGTGGCCCGCCGCCTGCGCAGCACCGGCGACGACCTGCCGATCCTCGTGCTCACCGCGCGCGACACCGTCTCCGACCGGGTGTCCGGGCTGGACGCCGGGGCCGACGACTACCTGCCGAAGCCGTTCGCGCTGGAGGAGCTGCTCGCCCGGCTGCGCGCGCTGCTGCGCCGCGCCGTCCCCGAAGGCCAGAACGGCCAGGCCTCGGAAATGCTGTCCTTCGCGGACCTGACGCTCGACCCGGGCACGCGCGAGGTCCGTCGCGGCGGCCGCGAGATCAGCCTGACCCGGACCGAGTTCGCACTGCTGGAACTGTTCCTTTCCTACCCGAAGCACGTCCTCACGCGGGGCCGGATACTGGAGGAAGTATGGGGTTACGACTTCCCGACGTCGGGCAACGCGCTGGAGGTCTACGTCGGCTACTTGCGCCGCAAGACGGAGGCCGAGGGGGAGCCGAGGCTGATCCACACGGTGCGGGGGGTGGGGTACGTCCTGAGGGAAACCCCGCCGTGACCGAGCCCGGCGACCCCCGCGGCACGCGCTGGGGGACGCGCCGGTTCTCGCTGCGCGGCCGGGTGACGCTGCTCGCCGCCGCGTGTGTCGCCGGCGCCGTCGCGCTGGTCTCGATCGGCGCGTACATGGTCGTGCGCAGCAACCTCTACCAGCAGCTCGACGACGGCCTCATGGCACGCGCCCAGGCCGCGGTCGACTCCCCGCAGGTGGGCACCGAGCTGCGCCAGGTCCCCGGCGCGTTCCTGGCCAGCGCCGACCTGCAGATCGGGCAGCTCAACGCCGCGCCCGACGTCCAGCACGCCGTGATGACCTACCCGCTGTCGAGCTCGCCGCCGCCGTTCGACCAGCGTGAGCTGAACGTCGCCAACGGCGATCTGGCGGAGTCGTTGCGGACCGACCTCCGCACCGACAGCCGCGTGGTCGCCCTGCCGTCCGGACACGGCGAGGCCATCGTGCTCGCCCAGTCGATGAGCCCGACGAAACGCACGCTGAACGAGCTCGCGCTGGTGCTGTTCCTCATCGGCGGCGCCGGCATCCTGGTCGCCGCGGCCGCGGGCACCGCCGTCGCGCGCACGGGGCTACGGCCCGTCGACCGGCTGACGTCGGCCGCCGAGCGCGTCGCCAAGACCGGCGACCTGCGGCCGATCCCGGTCAGCGGCGACGACGAATTGGCGCGCCTCACCCAGAGCTTCAACACCATGCTCGGCACGGTCGCGGACTCGCAGGAACGCCAGCGCCAGCTGGTCGCGGACGCCGGGCACGAGCTGCGGACGCCGTTGACGTCGCTGCGCACCAACCTCGAGCTGCTCCTCGCGGCGAGCAAGCCGGGCGCGCCGCCGCTGCCGGACGACGACCGGATCGACATCGTCGCCGACATCAGCGGCCAGCTCGACGAGCTGACGCAGCTCATCGGCGACCTCGTCGAGCTCGCGCGCCAGGACGAGCCGCGCGAACGCTTCGAGCGCGTCGAGCTGCTGGACGTCGTGGAACGGGCGCTCGACCGGGCCCGGCGGCGCGCGGGCGAGATCAACTTCGACGTCTCGCTGCAGCCGTGGGTGCTCACCGGCGACAACAGCTCGATCGAACGCGCCATCCTGAACCTCCTGGACAACGCGGTGAAGTTTTCGCCGCCGGACGCGACGGTCTGGGTGCGGCTGTACCCGCTCGGCGACGGCACCGCCGTGGTCGAGGTCGCCGACGCCGGCCCGGGCATCGCCGAGGAAGACCTGCCCAAGGTGTTCGACCGCTTCTACCGCTCGTCGGAGGCGCGGACGCTGCCCGGCTCCGGCCTCGGCCTGGCGATCGTGAAGCACGCGGCCGAGCGCCACGGCGGCGCGGTGTACGCGGCCCGGGCGCCCGAGGGCGGCGCGTTGATGACGATCCGGCTGCCGGGTGCGCCCGGCTGATCCGGGCGTTCCGGAGACGCCGGGGGCGGCATCGGCCAGGATCGGCACGAGCCGCGGCGTCCGTGGTGATGTTGTTCGGCTGGGGCATCGCCCCCTTCCCTTCGCCGGCGCCGTGACCTGTTGTTTCGAAGTTCACCCACGTCGCCCCTGCGGATATCGTGTTGAATCGTGTAGGATTTTGTGTGGTTGGGGTGTGACGGGGACGGAGTTGAGCGGTGCTTGCGCGTCAGCGACAGGCGGTGATCCTGGAAGAGGCACGCCGGACCGGCGCGGTCCGGGTCAGTGACCTCGTGACCAGGCTGGGTGTCTCCGACATGACGGTCCGCCGCGATCTCGACGTCCTCGCCGGGCGCGGGCTCGTCGAAAAGGTCTACGGCGGCGCCACTTCGATCGTCGGCAAGAGCACCGACGAACCCGGCTTCGAGGCCAAGTCCGTGCGCCAGCGCGCGCAGAAGGAGGCCATCGCCGAGCTCGCCGCGACGCTCGTGCGGCCCGGCACCGCGATCGGCATCTCCGCCGGCACCACGACCTGGACGCTCGCCCGCGCGCTCGACGCCATCCCGGGGCTCACCATCGTGACCAACTCGATCCAGGCCGCCGACGTGCTCCGCGGGTCGACGCAGCCGGACCGCACCGTCGTGCTCACCGGCGGGGTGCGGACGCCGTCGGACGCGCTCGTCGGGCCGGTCGCCGTGCACAGCCTGCGGTCGCTGCACCTCGACGTCGTCTTCCTCGGCGTGCACGGGATGGCCGACGGGCCGGGGTTCACGACGCCGAACCTCACCGAGAGCGAGACCGACCGCGCGCTGGTCGAGGCCGGGCGCAAGCTCGTCGTGCTCGCCGACCACACCAAGTGGGGCACCGTCGGGATCTCCACGATCGCCGACCTGGACGAGGCCGACGTCGTCGTCACCGATGACGGGATTTCCGACGAAGCCAAGGAAATACTCGCCGAAAGGGCAACGGAACTCATGATCGCCGAAACGGCGGAGACAGTCGAGGCCGAAGAAGCGTGAAGCGCACCGTACGACACCTGGCCGACGGCCGGGAGATCATCTACTTCGACCAGTCCGGCGCGCCCGACCGCGTCGCCGAGGACACCCGCGACCTGCCGCCGGTTTCGGCCGCGTCGGAGATCCGGCTGGACCCGCTGACCAACGAGTGGGTCGCGATGGCCGCCCACCGGCAGACGCGGACCTACAAGCCGCCGGCGGACCTGTGTCCGCTGTGCCCGAGCAAGCCCGGCAAACCGAGCGAGATCCCCGAAAGCGACTACGACGTCGTCGTCTTCGAGAACCGCTTTCCGTCCTTCGCCGAGGACGTCATCGGCGAGCCGTCCACTGTGGATGGTCTCGGGCTGGTGCCGGTGCGGCCCGGCCGGGGCCGCTGCGAGGTCGTCTGCTTCACCAGTGACCACGACGGCGCCTTCTCGCGGCTGAGCGCGAAGCAGGTGCGCGCGGTCGTCGACGCGTGGGCCGACCGCACCGCCGCGCTGTCCGAAGTGCCCGGTGTGGAGCAGGTCTTTCCGTTCGAGAACCGCGGCGAGGAAATCGGCGTCACGCTGTCGCACCCGCACGGGCAGATCTACGGCTACCCGTTCGTGACGCCGAAGACCGAGCGGATGCTCGACGTCGCTCGTGTCTACCAGGCCGAACACGGCCGCCCGGTGCTCGGCGACGTGCTGGCCGCCGAGCGGAAGTCCGGCTCGCGCGTGGTGGCGTCCGGCGAGCACTGGACGGCGTACGTGCCGCCGGCGGCCCGGTGGCCGATCGAGGTGCACGTCGTGCCGCACCGGCAGGTTCCGGACATCCCCGCCCTGACCGACGCCGAGCGCGACGACTTCGCCGACGTCTACCTGGACGTCCTGCGCCGGTGTGACGCGCTGTACGACCGGCCGCTGCCGTACATCGCGGCGTGGCACCAGGCGCCGGTGCGCCGCGACCGCGAGCTCGGCTGGCTCCACCTGGAACTGTTTTCCGTGTTGCGCGCCAAGGACAAGCTGAAGTACCTGGCGGGGTCCGAATCGGGCATGGCGGTGTGGGTCAACGACGCGACGCCGGAGCAAATCGCGGAACGGCTCCGCGCGGCGGGCTGATCCGGCCATACTCATCTCCGATGCACAGGTTCGGCTCAGGAACCTCTCAGGACCGTCCCGCAAGGTGATGACATGACCGAGAACGACCCCAGCGCGCAGGACCCCGCGGCGCCGCGGCACCCCGAGACCGGCCAGCAGGCCGCTCAGGGCGGTTGGGCCGGGAGCCCGTACGGTGACCAGACCGCCACGCCCGAGTCCGGCGGCACGCCGCAGTACTCGTCGCCGGAGCCGACCTACCACGCGGTGACCGGGGCCGATCCGTCGTACGCGACGCCGAACCCGAACCCCTGGTCCGCGCAGGGGACCGCGTCGGGCCAGACCCAGCAGAGCGTCTACCCGCCGCCGAACCCCCATCCGTACGGGCAGCCGGGAACGTCCGCCTACGGCGTGACGCCGGCGGCGCCCACACCGCCGAAGCGGTCCGGCGGGAAGCTGCTCGCCGGCGTCGCGCTGGTGGCGCTGCTCGTCGGCGGCATCGCGGGCGGGACGGTCGGGTACCTCACCGGGGGCACGTCCAACGGTCCGGCCGGCAACGCGCTCGACGCGCCGAAGCCGGCCCAGCAGACCGGCAACGCGCCCGCCGGCTCCGTCGAGGCGGTCGCGCAGAAGCTGTCGCCGAGCGTCGTCGAGCTGCAGGTGAGCGGGCAGCAGGGGGCCGGCGAAGGCTCCGGGTTCGTCATCAGCACCGACGGCTACATCCTGACCAACAACCACGTCGTCGAGGTCGCCGCGAACGGCGGGCAGATCCAGGCGGTGTTCCAGGACGGCAAGAAGGCTGCCGCCAAGGTCGTCGGCCGCGACCCGACGACCGACATCGCGGTCGTCAAGGTCGACGGCGTCGGCAACCTGACCCCGGTGGAGATCGGCCGGTCCGACGACCTGCGGGTCGGCCAGTCGGTGGTCGCCATCGGTTCGCCGTTCGAGCTGGCCGGCACGGTCACCTCGGGCATCGTCAGCTCGCTGCACCGGCCGGTGCGCGCGGGTGGCGGCCAGGGCAGCCAGGAGACGGTGATGGACGCCGTCCAGACCGACGCGGCGATCAACCCGGGCAACTCGGGTGGTCCGCTGGCCAACATGTCCGGCCAGGTCATCGGTATCAACTCGGCGATCTACAGCCCGCAGTCGGCGTCCGGCGGCCAGGGCCAGGGCGGTTCCGAGAGCGGCAACGTCGGTATCGGGTTCGCCATCCCGATCGACCAGGCCCGCCGCACCGCGGACACGATCATCAAGACCGGCCAGGCGGTGCAGACCTACATCGGCGCGCAGGTCACGGACGCCCCGCAGGGCGGCGCGAAGCTCGGAGCCATCACCCCGGGCAGCCCGGCGGAGAAGGCCGGCCTCAAGTCCGGCGACATCGTGACGAAGATCGACGACCGGAACATCGACGCCTCCGACACGCTGGTCGCCGCGATCCGCACCCGCGCCCCGGAGGAGAAGGCGACGTTCACCCTCTCCGACGGCCGCACGGTCGAGGTGACGCTCGGCGGACAGCCCGTCCCGGCCAACTGATCCGCATCCGACGCTCGGCCGCCTCGGCGCGGCCGAGACCAGCACCGGCTCGACCCCCGCACTTCGGGGCCGGACCCCCTAGGCCACGCGCGACCAGGCACTCGATGCCGGTCGCGCGTGGCCGCGTTTGTGCCGGGTTCAGGTACCGGGACGGTCGGTTCGCGTACCTGGAGGGTCGGTTCGCGTACCTGGAGAGTCGGCCGGCGTGCCTGGAGGGTCGGTTCGCGTGTCCGGAGGGGCATCTCGCGTGATCGAGGGGGCATCTCGCGTGATTGGAGGGGCATCTCGCGTGTCTGGAGGGACGACACGCGTGATGGGGGGGACGACACGGCGGGCCAGCGGGGTCAGGAGCACCAGGAGCCAGACCGCGGCCAGCGTCAGGGCCAGGCCCAGGGCGGGGTTGCCGTCGTGGAGGCCGGGCATCGGTGGGGTTCCGTACGGGCGCCAGAGGAGCGGGACGGCCAGGATCAGCAGGACTCCGGTGAGGACCGTGCCCGTGACCACCGGAACCCGCCACGGGGGACGGAGGACGCGGGCCAGGATGATGCCGAGCACCGCCGTCAGCGGGGCGACGACGCCGTCGTTGAGCAGCGGTCCGCCGACGATCCAGCCCACCGTGCCGAACACGTCCGGGCGCAACGGGAACGCGTATTCGACGAACAGCACCACACCCCAGGCCAGGGCCGCCAGGCCCGGCAGGGCGAGCAGCGCGCGAGCGGTCTTCACAGCGCCTCCAGCTTCGTGACCCACTTCGTCTGCAGCACCCCGGGCCGGTTCGGGGCGATGATCCGGCAAGGGAAGCCGTGGTCGAGGTCGAGCACCTCGCCGTTCAGCTCCAGCGCGAGCAGCGTCAGGTCGTCGGCCGTGTGCTCGCCGGGCAGGACGCTCACGCCGTACAGCCCGGATCGCTCCAAAGAGGACACCCGCACGGCCGTGCCCGGTGCCGCGCCGACGGTTTTCAGCAGCGCGGGCAGGGAAATCCCGCGCCAGGTCGCCGACTGGCTCCACCCCTCGACGCACGCGATCGGCAGCTCGGCCGTCGTCTGCGGCAGCGCGCGCAGTTCGTCGAGCGAGAACTTCGTCGTGCCGCGCGGGGTCACCACCGAGAGCCGCCAGTCCGCGGCCTGCGCGGTCCGCGTGACGCCCGCCGCCACCGCGGTGCGGTTCACCGGGAGGTTCTGCGTGCCCTTGCCCGTCTTCCAGGCGAGGCCGGAAACCCCGCGCAGGAACGGGACCGTCGCGCCGGCCGTGGCGACGACGGCGACCCCGGTCGCGAGCCCGGTGGTGCGCAGGAACCCGCGCCGGGACAGCCCGGCGGCCGGCGGCTCCTCCTCGGGTGTCCCGCGGCTCAGCGCCCGGCGGATGACCGGCAGCTTCACCGCGACGTGCACCAGGATCGACCCGATCGCCAGCCACGCGACCGCGTAGTGCACCTGCGGGAAGTAGAAGCCCCACGGGTAGTTCTGCGCGACGTTCAGCAGCCCGGTCGTCAGCTCGAAGAAGGCCGCACCCGAGAGCACCAGGATCGAGAGGCGCTCCAGGGCGTGCGGCAGCGAGCGGACGAGCGGCCGGCCGAACAGCTTCGGGTAGACGCTCCACAGCTTCGCCAGCAGCAGCGGGATCGACGCCACGCCGGAGATCACGTGCAACCCCTGCGTCACGCGGTAGAGCCCGATCGGGCGGCTGGGCCAGAAGAACCACGCCGGCGGGTGCTGGATCAGGTGGCTGATCAGGCCGGTGAGGAAGCAGGTCGTGAACGTGACCGCCAGCGCGAGGCCGATCCTCGACGTCACGCGCTCGTCGTGCGCCGCGGCCTTGAAGTGTTCTTCTTTCGGGATCGGCAGTTTCATGACCGCTCCAGCCGCGCGAACCAGCGATGACCGTGCCGCGTGGTCCAGCCGACGCGCAACCCGGCACGCATGGCGATTCCGGCGATCGCGTCCACACCGACCCACGCCCAGGTGAACCAGGCGCTGTCGGCGTGGCCGGGCCGCAGCCGAACGCGCTCGTGCCGCAGGCCGCGGCCGGGCGGCTCCAGTTCGACGAGGACGTCACCGTCGGCGGCGATCAGCCGCGCCGCGCGCCGGAGCAGGACCACCGGGTCGCCGCCGATGCCGATGTTGCCGTCGGCGAGCAGGGCGTGCCGCCACCGTCCTTCGCCGGGCACGTGGTCGAAGACGTCGCGGTGCAACGCACTCCCGCCGCGACGGCGCGTCAGCCGGACGGCCGTGCGCGAACTGTCCACGCCCAGCGCGACGATCCCTCGCGCGGCCAGCGCCGCGGTGAGCCGGCCCGGACCGCAGCCGATGTCGAGGGTCGGGCCGGCGCAGGCGTCGAGCAGGACCTCGTCGCCGTCGGACGGCGCGCCCCAGCGCTCGACCGGCAGCTCGACCCGTTCGCCGTCGGCCAGTTCGAGCCAGCACCGGTGGCCGAGCAGGCCACGGTCGAACTCGTTGCCGATGAGTGCCGTCTTCATGCGACCGCCCGCCCCCGGACCGCCGCGACGGCGCGGGCGAACCGGCCGTCCGGGCACGCCGCCGCCACCGCGCGGGCGTCCACCATGGTGTCCACATCGGACAGCCGGGCGGCCTGCCGCGGCCGCAGTCCGCACGCGGTGAGCGCGCGCACCGTGCGTTCGCCGGTGTCGCCGCGCGACATCGGGACCCCCGCGAGGACCTGCGCGTGCCGGGGATCGGCGAGGCCCAGCGCCCACCAGCCGCCGTCTTCGGCCGGGCCGAGGACCGAGTCGTGCCCGCCCCGCACGACCGGCGCGGCCGCCGCGGCGAGGGACTCCGGCGTGACCTGCGGGGTGTCCATGCCGATCTGCAGGATCGGCAGGCCCGCGTGCACCGCGGCGGCGTCCGCGTGGGCGTTCGCCAACCGGGCGCCGAAGTCCCAGCCACGCTGCGGGATCATGGTCACCCGGCGCAGCGCCAGGCCGATTTCGGTCGCCAAGGCGGCGGCGCCGAGGTCACCGGTCATCGCGACGACGGGCGCGGCGCCGGGGACCGCGCACACGGCGTCGAGCGTGTCGAGCAACGCGGCCGCGGCGATCTGCGCGGCCTGTGCCGGTGTCGCCGGCGGGCAGAGGCGGGTCTTGGCGAGCCCCGGCACCGGCGCCTTGGCCACGACCAGCAGCACGAACCGAGCGGTCATCGCGCCAGCACCCGCCCGAAGTCGCGGACCGCGCGCAGCGTGCCCCGGACCGACCCGGACACCTTCGACTTCGTTCCCTTGGCGCGCTCGCCGTACCGGACGTCGAACTCGCGCACCCGCCACCCGGCGCGCTGAGCCTTGATCAGCAGCTCGAGCGGGTAGCCGAAGGCCCGGTCCGTGACGCCGAGGCCGAGCAAGGCTCCCCGATCCGCGGCGCGCAGTGGCGCGATGTCCCGCACCGGCAACCCGCGGCTGCGCAGCAGCCGCGCCAGCACGACGTTGCCGGCTCGCGCGTGCCACGGCCACACGCCGGGCCCGGTCGGCACCCGCCGTCCGACGGCCAGGTCGGCGCCGTCCTGGACCGCGGTCACCAGCCGCGGCAGGTCGCCGAGGTCCAGGGACCCGTCGGCGTCGGCGAAGCACACGATGTCGGCGGTGGCGGCCGCCAGCCCCGTGTGCACGGCCGCGCCGTAGCCGCGGCGCGGTTCGTGGACGACCTTCGCGCCGAGCGAGGCCGCCACTTCGGGCGAGCCGTCGGCCGAACCGTTGTCGACCACGATCGCGCGGTAGCCCGGCGGCAGCCCGGCGAGCACTTCGGGCAGTGCGCCCGCTTCATCGAGGCAAGGGAGGACGACGTCCACTCCTGAGTCAGTCACGGCGCCGACCGTAAGTCCGGCGTGGACTGTCGGAAAGTCTTACGCACCTTACTGAATCATGACGTGTGACGAGTTCTTACCGGGTCGTTACGGCTGCCTGTTCCGGCCCGCGGAGCCGTGCCCGTGGACCTAAGGTGGACAGCGATGAGCGAGCCGAACCCGGCAGCCTGGCTCGCCGAGCCGCCTGCCCGCGAACCCGAACTCCCGGCACCTGATCGACGCGAGCGCCCCGCCCACCGGGCCGATCTCTTCGCCGTCGCGGCGGCCGCGGTGCTCGTGGCCGCGGCCGCCGCGGTCGGCATCCACTACAACCGGCCGCATTCCGGCGTGGTCATCTTCGTGTCGTCGCCGCCGTTGTTCGCTGACTGGCTCCCGCACGTCGGCCCCGGCTCGGTGTTCGCGGTGCTCATCGCCGTCGTCGTGGTGCTCCACGGCCCCACGCTGGCCGCCCGCCTCCCGTGGCGCCGGGCGCTCGCCGCCGGCTACCTGGCTTCGCTCGCCTGGATCTTCTCGCTGGCCATGGTCGACGGCTGGTCGCGCGGGTTCGCCGGCCGGCTGACCATTCCGCAGGAGTACCTCCACGAGGTGCCCGGCATCACCGACGTCCCGCGGATGCTGCGCGAGTTCTCCTCCCGCATCCTCGACTTCCGGCCGGACTCGTGGACGACGCACGTGTCCGGGCACCCGCCGGGCGCGACGCTCGTCTTCGTCTGGCTGGACCGGCTCGGCCTGCACGGCGGCGCGTGGGCCGCGACGGCCGTCGTGCTCGTCGGCAGCCTGGTCGCGGTGGCCGTACCCGCGACGGTCGCCCTGCTCGGCCGGCCCGAGGCCGCTCGCGCGGTGCTGCCCTTCGCCGTCCTGACGCCCGGCGCGGTGTGGATCGGCGTCTCGGCGGACGGCCTGTTCGCCGGGACGACCGCCACCGGGCTGGCGCTGCTCGCGTTGTCCGCCAAGGGGTTCGGCGCCGGTCGCCGGTACGCCGTGCCGGCCGGGCTGGCGGCCGGCGTGCTGCTCGGCTTCGGGATCTTCCTTTCGTACGGCCTGGTGCTGCTCGGTCTGCTCGCGCTGGCCGTGGCCATCCTCGGCCGGCAGTGGCGCGCGGTCGCCCTGGCCGTCGTGGCGGCGCTGGTCCTCGTCGGCGTCTTCGCGTGGGCGGGCTTCTGGTGGCTCGACGGCTACCACCTGGTCGTCGAGCGCTACTACCAGGGTGTCGCGCTGGTCCGGCCCTACTCGTACTGGGTGTGGGCCGATCTGGCGGCGGTGGTCGTCGCGCTCGGCCCCGCCGTGGTGGCCGCCGTCCGGCGCGGGCTCGCCCGGGGACCGCGTGGTCTCTTCACCGACCCGGTGCTGCTCCTCGGCGCCGCCGCCCTGCTCACCATCGTGTTCGCCGACGTCTCGGGCCTGTCGAAGGCCGAGACCGAACGGATCTGGCTACCGTTCGGGGTGTGGTTGCTGCCGATGACGGCCCTGCTGCCGCGGCCCGGGCGCCGGTGGTGGCTCGCCGCCCAGGCGGCGACGGCGCTGGCGGTCAACCACCTGCTGCTGACCGGCTGGTGAGGGAGACGTGATGAACGATCAGGCCGGGCGCGTGCTCGTGGTCGACGACGACGAGACGGTCCGCGATGTCGTGCGCCGCTACCTCGAGGTGGCCGGGTTCACCGTCGACCAAGCCGGCGACGGCGCCGAGGGACTGGCCCAGTTCGCCGCCCACGAGCCCGACCTGGTCGTCCTCGACGTCATGATGCCGGGCATCAACGGGCTCGAGGTGTGCAAGCGGCTGCGCCAGGTCAGCCAGGTGCCGATCGTCATGCTCACCGCCCTCGGCGAGGAGGAGAACCGGATCGCCGGGCTCCAGCTCGGCGCCGACGACTACGTCACGAAACCCTTCAGCCCCAAGGAACTCGCCCTGCGCGTCGCCTCGGTGCTGCGTCGCGCGCGGATGCCGCGCCCGCAACCGGCTGCCGCCGAGCTCGCGGACGGCGATCTGCGCCTGCAGATGACCGCGCGCACCGCGACGCTGGCCGGCCGTGAACTGCCGCTGACGTCGCGGGAGTTCGACCTGCTGGCCTTCTTCCTCGCCCACCCCGGTGTCGCCTACTCGCGCGCGGACCTGCTCGAGAAGGTGTGGGGCTGGGACTTCGGCGACCAGTCCACGGTGACCGTCCACGTGCGACGGTTGCGCGAGAAGATCGAGCGCGACCCGGCCAAGCCGACCCGGGTGGCGACGGTGTGGGGCGTCGGCTACCGCTACGACCGGGAGCAGCCGTGATCGAACCCGGTGAGTCCTTCGCGGAGACGCTGACGCACCTCTGGCACATCCTGCCGTTGGCGTTGCTCTTCTCCTTGCCGATCGCCGCGCTCGGCGGGGTCGTGCTCTACTTCCTGCGCCGCGGCTCGCTGGCCACCACGCTCACGGTGCTGGTGCTGATCCCGGTGCTCTCCACCCTGGTCGGCGTCCTGGGTGTCAGCGGGTTCATGTTCACCCCGGCGCTGACCACGATGCTGCTGGTCTGCCTGCTCGTCGCCGTGGTCACCGTCCCGGCGGCGATCATCCTCGGCCGGGCCATCGCGCGCCGCAGCGTGTGGGAGCGGGAGGCGCGCAACCGCGAGCGCGCGGCCGAGGCGTCGCGGCGCGAGCTGGTCGCGTGGATCAGCCACGACCTGCGCAGCCCCTTGGCCGGCATCCAGGCGATGGCCGAAGCCCTGGCCGACGGCGTGGTGTCCGAGCGCGACGAGGTCGCCGACTACGCCCAGCGGATCGGCGGCGAAACCCGGCGGCTGTCCGCGATGGTCGGCGACCTGTTCGAGCTTTCGCGCATCACCGCCGGCGCGCTCGAGCTCACCATGTCCGCGGTGCCGCTGCGGGACGTGGTCAGCGACGCCGTCGCCGCCCAGTCGCCGGTCGCCGAGCGCAAACGCGTGCGGGTGCTCGCCAACGCGTCGACCTGGCCGGTCGTGACCGGGAGCGACCCCGAACTGGCCCGGATCGTGCGGAACCTGGTGTCCAACGCGATCCGGCACACCCCACCCGACGGAACGGTCGCGGTCCAGATCGGCGTCGACGGCGACGAGGCCCTTCTCGCCGTCGACGACTCCTGCGGCGGCATCCCCGACGACGAGATCAGCCGGGTCTTCGACGTCGCCTTCCGCGGGACGCAGGCCCGGACGCCGGAGCGGGGCGGGACGACCAGCGGTGGCGGGCTCGGGCTGGCCATCACCAAGGGGCTGGTCGAGGCGCACCGCGGGAAGATCGGCGTCCACAACCACGGGCCCGGGTGCCGGTTCGAGGTCCGGCTGCCGTTGGCGATGTCCTAGACGCCGTAGGCGCGGTTCATCGCGCGCAGCGTCCGGACGACCTCCGCCCGGAGCGCCTCCGGTGCGACGACTTCGACGTCGGCGCCGAACTTGAGGAGCTCGGGCACGGCTGCCTCGATCGACTCGATGGGGATCTCGATCTCGGTCCGGCCCGCCGCGTCCGGTCCGGCCGTGACCTTCCGGGCGGCGACGGCCGCCGGTTCCAGCAGCCGGGGCAGCCGGTCGAGGCCGCGGCGGGTGACCCGGAGGACCGCGGTGTCCCGGTGCCGCCGCCGGTCGAAGTGGTCGAGGTAGGTCTCCCAGTGCCCGGCCAGGTCGAACCCTTCGGCGCGGTCGAACGGCTGGGGGAGGACGTCCACGTCGAGGATCCGCGAGATCCGGTAGGTGCGGAACCCTCCCTCGCCGCGAGCCACGAGGTACCAGTTGCCCGCCTTCAGGACCAGCCCGTGCGGCTGCACGGTGCGCGTGATCTCGTGCGGCTCCGCCCAGCGCAGGTAGCGGATCTTCACGGCGTGCTGGTTCCAGGTGGCGTCCGCGATCGCCGCCAGGTGCGGGGTCCGCTCGGTGCCGAGGTACCACGGCGGCAGGTCGAGGTGGAACCGGCCGGCGACGCGGCCGGCGCGATCGCGGAGTTCGGCGGGCAGCGCGGCCATGAGCTTGAGCTGCGCGGTGGTCGTCGCGGCGGTCAGGCCCAGCTGGGCGGCCGCCGCCGGGAGCCCGGTCAGGAACAGCGCCTCGGCTTCGCTCGCCGTGAGCCCGGTCAGGCGGGTCCGGTAGCCGTCGAGCAGCCGGTAGCCACCGTCGTGACCGGGCTCCCCGTACACCGGCACGCCCGCGGCACCGAGCGAGTCGACGTCCCGGTAGATCGTCCGGACCGACACCTCCAGGGCGTCCGCCAGTTCCTGGGCCGTCATCCGGTCCCTCGACTGCAGCAGCAACAGCAGGGACACGAGCCGGGTCGCACGCATGCTCGCGAGTCTGCCGGGATCCACTGACAGAAGGTGTCAGGAAACCCGCGTTAGCGTCCGGCCATGACGATCACAACCGACATCGGCACCCTGGTCAGCCGCTATGTGTCCGTGTGGAACGAGCCGGATCCGGCGGCCCGCCGCCAGGCCGTCGCCGAGCTGTGGGCCGAGGACGGCGCGGAGTACACCGAAACCGCCGAACACCGGGGGCACACCGCCCTGCACGCCCGGATCACCGGCGCCCACAACCAGTTCGTGGCGACGGGAGCGTTCGTCTTCGTCGCCGCGGAGGACGTCGTGGCCCACCACGACGCGGTCACGTTCACCACCCACATGGTTCCCGCGGCGGGTGGCGTGCCGGTGTGGAGCGGCACCGTCTTCGTCGTTCTCGGCCCGGACGGCCGGATCCGGCACGACTACCAGTTCACCGGGGCGGAGGCGGACACCCGGGCCGTCGTGACCGAGTTCCTCGGCCGGCTGGCCGACGGGGATCCGGCCCGGATCGCCGAACTGTTCGCCGACGCCGTCGACTGGCAGCTCGACTGGCCCGAGGCCGGACACCCCGCGGTGCCGTGGATCCGGCCGCGGTCGACGCGCGCCGACGTCGCCGACCACTTCCGTGCGCTGAACGACTTCCACGTCCCCGGGGCGCGGGGCGGGATGACGCCGAGAGTCCTGGTCGACGGCCGGGACGCGGTGGTGCTCGGGGACATCCGTCAGACGGTGAAGGCCACCGGGCGGCCGTACACCGCCCGCTGCGCACTCCACCTGACCGTCGACGGCGGGGTGATCACCCGCTACCACGTCTACGAAGACAGCCTCGCCGTCGTGCGGGCGTTCGCGGGTTGACGTCAGACGGGGGCGCGCAGTTCCGCCGTCGCGAAATCGGCGATGCCCTTTTCGAAGCCGACCTCCGCGGTGAAGCCCAGCAGTTCGCGGGCGCGGGCCGGGTCGGCGACGACGTGGCGGACGTCGGCCGGGCGGGCGCCGCCGGCCACCTCGGGCGCCGGGCCGGCACAGGCGCGCGCCAGCTCCGCGGCCAGTTCGCCGACCGTGTGCGGGGTGCCGGAGCAGACGTTGACCGGCGTGCTGTCGCCGGCCGGGCCGGCTGTCCGAAGAGCCAGGACGTTTGCCCTGGCGACGTCGTGGACGTGGACGAAGTCGCGCTGCTGGCGGCCGTCCTCCAGCACCAGCGGTGCTTCGCCGCGCTCCAACGCCGAGCGGAACAACGACGCCACCCCGGCGTACGGGGTGTTCTGCGGCATCCGCGGGCCGTAGACGTTGTGGTAGCGCATCGCCCACACGCTGCCGCCCGTCTGGCGGGCCCACGCGCCGGCCAGGTGCTCCTGCGCGAGCTTCGTCGCGGCGTACGTGCTGCGGGGGTTCAGCGGCGCGTCCTCGGGCACCAGCCGCCAGCTCAGCTCGGTACCGCAGGCCGGGCACCGCGGCTCGAACCGGCCGGCGTCCACATCGGACGCGCGTCGTGGCGACGGCGGGACGACGCCGTGGTCCGGGCACTCGTACCGGCCTTCGCCGTAGACGACCATCGACGACGCCAGCACCAGCTTCCGCACTCCGGCCGCGTGCATGCCCGCCAGCAGGACCGCCGTGCCGTAGTCGTTGTGCAGGGCGTAGGACGGCGCGTCCGACGGGTCGATGCCGTGCCCGACCACCGCGGCCTGGTGGCAGACCGCGTCGACGCCGTCCAGCAGTTCGGCGACGAGCTCGGCGTCGGTGACGTCGCCGCGCAGGAACCGGTGCCGGCCGGTGTACGCGGGTGGCGTGCGGGAGCCGTGGGCGGTGGGCAGGAGGTTGTCGACCACGACGACCTCGTCACCGCCGTCCGCCAGGAGGTCGGCGATGTGGGACCCGATGAACCCGGCTCCGCCGGTGACCAGTACGCGCACACCGGCCACGCTAGGGGGCGGTGGACCGGCGTGCCCGGCCGCGCGCGGGCACGTCACGGAATCGTCAGAACTCACCCGGCACCTCCCGGCGGCGGAAGGTCGAAACCGACTACGGTGGGCGCCATGGAACGGAGTGCACAACGGCTGGGCCGAGCCCTCGTGGTCATCGTGGACGATCGCGTGGCGCACGGCGAGCACGAAGACACCACTGGCCCGCTGGTGACCGAGCTGCTCGAAGAAGCGGGTTTCATCGTCGACGGTGTCGTGGTCGTCGAGGCCGAGACCACGGGTATCCGCAACGCGCTCAACACCGCGGTGATCGGCGGGGCCGACCTGGTGATCACGGTCGGCGGCACCGGTGTGCTGCCGCGCGACCGCACGCCGGACGCCACCGCCGGTGTGCTCGACCGGCCGATCCCGGGCATCAGCGAGGCCATCCGGGCGTCCGGGCTGGCGGCCGGGGCGGTGGACGCCGGGATCTCGCGCGGGCTCGCCGGGGTGTCGGGGAGCACGCTGGTGGTCAACCTCGCCGGGTCGCGCTCCGCGGTGCGCGACGGGATGGCGACGCTGACCTCGCTCGTGCCGCACGTGATCGACGAGCTTTCGGGCCTCGAAGAGGTCTGACCTTCGCTTGGCCGGGCCCGGGGTGACGACTTTGTCGCTCCCGGCCCGAAGCGTGCGCGGCCTTGAACTTCGCTCTGGAGTTGTCAATCAACAGGTCGTGGGAGACTGGGAGCATGTCCGGGCAGAAGCGCGACCCCAAGACCAGCAGCGAGCAGCGCCGGCGGGTCGACGAGATCTTCGGGGACGTCCTGCCCGAGACGACTTCCGACGAGCGCGATCCCGACCGGCGCACCGGGCTCCCGGACGACTGGTACCGGGAGAACCGGCCACCGCACCACGATCGCTGAGCCGCTCAGTCGCGGCCGTTGTCGCGCTGGGCCTGGGCGCGCAGCAGGTCGCGGATCTCGATCAGCAGCTCGACGTCGGTGGGTTCCGCCGGGCCCGGCTCCTGGCCGCGCTTGCGCCGTTCCTGCAGGTGCTTCACCGGCAGCACGATCACGAAGTAGACCACTGCCGCGACCAGCGCGAAGTTGATCGCCGCGTTGATCACGCCGCCGAAGTCCAGGAACGTCGACGGGTTGCCGCTGAAGATCTTGAAGCCGAGGCCCTGTGCGGCGTCCGTGCCGCCGATCGCGTTGATCAGCGGCTTGATCAGGCCGCTGGTGAACGCCGTGACGATCGACGTGAACGCCGCGCCGATGACGACCGCGACGGCGAGGTCGACGACGTTGCCGCGCATCAGGAAGTCTTTGAAACCTTTGAGCACTTGCACTCCTCACGAACGGGGACGGGAGCTGTGGGCTAGCGGAGAGTAACCGTTACCGGACGCTCCAGTGAAATCGCCGCCACCCTCGTCGCGATCGCCTCCGGGAGCCGGAGCAACACCAAGGGACCCTTCGCCGCGGACGCCTCCCGCTGGCCGACCGCCACCACCATCGCGCCGTCGGCCAGCACCGACGCGGGTACGCCTGGTTCGGGTGCCGCGACGACGTCGACGCGCCGGCCGGGCTCCAGCAACGCGGCGACGCCGGCGTCGGCCAGGCGCACCGGCACCGTCGCCGCCGCGGGATCGCCCGAGCCGGGAAGGCTCGTGGCGAGCCGGACGTCGGTCAGTGGTTCGCCGGAACGGACGGCGCCCGCCAGCAGACGGCCGTCGACGCCGTCGAGAGTGCTCAACGCACCCGCCGGACGTGCGGAATCGGGCAGATCCGCCAGCCGGACGTCGAGCGCGCGCAAAGCCGCGCCGGAAGGAAGGTCGTGCGCCGCGACGACGGTCGGAGTCGTCGGCGCGCCCCGCGCGGAACCGGGGTGCGCGAACAGCAGCGCACCGGCCAGCAGCAGGCCGGCGGCGAGCCAGCGGCGGATGAGCCGGGCGCGCCGGCCCTGCAGCCGGGTCAGATCAGGAGTGCGGAACCTCGCCAGCACGTCCACGGTGCCCCCTCGGTCGGATCGGGTGCGGCGGCGTGCCGCACCGGATCGACGTTAGGGAAGCCGGACCGGCCGCCGGAAGGGCCGGATCCGGCAGCTGTGGACAACCGGGGTGTTGTGGATAACTCGGCCCCTCAGGAGGCCGCGGCGGTGGTTTTCGTCGTACCCGAGGAGGATGATGCCGAGCTCTTGTCCGACTTCGGCGTGGACTCCGTCTTGGTCTCGGTCTTCGCCGGGGTGGCGGTGGTGCTCGACTTGGCGGAGTCACGCGAGTCGGTGCGGTAGAAACCGCTGCCCTTGAAGACCACGCCGACCGAGCTGAAGACCTTGCGCAGCGTGCCGGAGCACTGCGGGCACACGGTCAGGCTGGGGTCCGAGAACGACTGCACGGCTTCGAACCGGTGGTCGCATTCTTTGCAGGCGTACTGGTACGTAGGCACTGAGGGCTCCTTTGCTGGCACTCATCCGACCAGAGTGCCAACCCGATTGTGCTTGAAAGCATTCCCCGAACGCAATTCCTCGTTGCTCACATCGGCAGCTCGAGCACGCCTCGACCCGGCGTCAAGGCCCCGCTCACGCGCACGTCGTGGGGTTCGCCGGGCAGCCGTTCGACCACCTCTTCGTCCCGGACGACGGCCAGCAGCGGCACCCCGGCCGCGGCGAACCCCAGCGAGCGGTCGTAGTGGCCGGCGCCCCGGCCGAGCCGGACGCCCCGGTGGTCCACGGCCAGCGCGGGCACCAAGATCAGCTCCGCGGCCGCCACGGCCTCGGTACCCAGGCGTTTCCCGCCGGGTTCGCGGATCCCGCGGAACCGGCTGGGCACGAGATCGGCCTCGCCCGTGTACTCGGCCCAGTCGAGCGGATCCGCCCGCGAGACGATGACCGGCAGCAACACCCGCGCGCCGCCGGCCGCGAGCGCGTCGACGAGCGCCGTCGTGCCCGGTTCGGTGCCGAACGGCAGGTACGCGCACACCGTGCCGGATGTGACCTTCGACACCGCGTTGACCAGTGCCGACGCCTCGTCGGCGTGCGATTCGGCGGTTTGCTCCGCTCGCGCGCGCGTGAGCCGGGTGCGCCACTCCGCCTTGCTCAGGTGCTCATTGCCCAGCGCGTGCATGACCTCACGTTAGGCTCTGCGCCCATGACGGGCGCCGCAACCACCCAGACGTTCAGAACCGCCATCGTGCCGGCCGCCGGCCTCGGGACGCGCTTCCTACCGGCGACGAAGGCCGTGCCCAAGGAACTGCTGCCGGTGGTGGACACGCCGGGGATCGAGCTGGTCGCGGCCGAGGCCGCCGCGGCCGGGGCGGAACGCCTGGTCATCGTGACCTCGCCGGGCAAGGACGCCGTCGTCCGCTACTTCGAAGAGCAGCCCGAGCTGGAGAAGAACCTCGAAGCCAAGGGCAAGACCGAGCTGCTCGAAAAGGTGCGCCGCGGGTCGAGCCTGCTCGCCGTCGAGACCGCGATCCAGGAGCAGGCACTCGGCCTCGGCCACGCCGTCGCGCAGGCCGAGCCGAACCTGAACCCGGACGACGAAGCCGTCGCGGTGCTGCTCCCGGACGACCTCGTGCTGCCCACCGGCGTGCTCGAGCGGATGAGCGCGGTGCGGGCGCAGTACGGCGGCAGCGTGCTCTGCGCGTTCGACATCCCGAAGGCCGAGATCTCGCCGTACGGCGTCTTCGACGTCACCGACACCGGCGACGAAGACGTCAAGCGCGTGCACGGGATGGTCGAGAAGCCGAAGCCGGAGGACGCGCCGTCGACGTACGCCGCGGCCGGGCGCTACCTGCTCGATCGGGCGATCTTCGACGCGCTGAAGCGGATCACGCCGGGTAGCGGCGGCGAGCTGCAGCTGACCGACGCGGTCGCGCTGCTGATCTCCGAGGGGCACCCCGTGCACGTCGTCGTGCACCGCGGCGGACGCCACGACCTGGGGAATCCGGGTGGTTTCCTGCGCGCCGCGGTCGATTTCGCGCTTGAAACGCCCGAGTACGGTCCATCTTTACGGGCGTGGCTGACGGAACGGATCGGGACAGAACGCCCATGACGGAATCCCTCGACGCGGCACCGCCCGAAGTGGCCGGGGACGAGACCGAGCTGCGCTCGGTCGACGCGCAGATCTCGATGACCTTGGACGCCGCCGTCCGGCCCCAGCCGGTGCGCGTGGCGATCTCCGAGGCCCAGGGGCTGCTCTGCGCCGAGGAAGTGGTCGCCGAGCACGCGCTGCCCGGGTTCGACCAGGCCGCGGTCGACGGTTATGCGGTGCGCAGCGTCGACGTCCGCGCCGCCGGCGAGGAGCCGGTCCAGCTGCCGGTCGTCGGCGAGATCGCGGCGGGTTCGCGCCAGCCGCGGCGCCTGCAGCCCGGCCAGGCCGTGCGGGTCGACACCGGCGCGCCGCTGCCGACGCTGGCCGACGCGGTCGTGCCGCTCGCCTACACCGACGGGCACCAGGCCCGCGTCACCGTGCACCGCTCGGTGCCGTCGGCGGGATACGTGCGCCGGGCCGGGGAGGACGTCCAGATCGGCGACGTCGCGGTGCGCCGCGGTGACACGATCGGCTCGGCGCAGGTCGGCCTGCTGGCCGCGGTCGGCCGGGCGAAGGTCCTCGTCTTCCCGCGGCCGCGCGTGTCGATCGTGTCGGTCGGCGACGAGCTGGTCGACATCGACCGGACGCCGTCGGTCGGGCAGGTCTACGACGTCAACTCCTACGCGCTCGCCGCGGCCGCGCGGGACGCGGGCGCCGAGGTCAGCCGGGTCGGCATCGTGCCGAGCGAGCCGAAACGGCTGCGGGAGATCGTCGAGGGCCGGCTGCTGATGTCGGAGATCGTCGTGGTCGCGGGCGGCGCCGGGGGCACCACCGGCGACGAGGTCCACGCCGCGCTGTCCGACCTCGGCCGGATCGACATGACGCGGGTCGCGATGCACCCGGGCTCGGTGCAGGGGTTCGGCAGGCTCGGCCCCGACTCGGTGCCGACGTTCCTCATCCCCGGCAACCCGATGAGCGCGCTGGTCGTGTTCGAGGTGCTGGTCCGGCCGCTGATCCGGGCGGCGCGCGGGACGCGCAACCCCCACCGCCGGATCGTCGGGGCGCGGCTGCTGTCCCCGATCACGTCGACCGAAGGCCGGCGTGGCTTCCTCCGCGGCCAGCTCCTGCGCGACGAGTCCAACGGCGAGTACCTGGTCCAGCCGCTCGGCCAGTCGGGGGCGCACCTGCTCGCGTCGCTGGCCGAGGCGAACTGCCTGATCAACGTGCCGGAGGAGCTGACCGACGTCCCCGCGGGCGAGCAGGTCCAGGTCACCTTCCTGGCGCAACGGGCCTGATGAACTCCGTGTCGGGCGTGTCCTACCCGGTCGAAAGCCGGCACCCGGGCTGGCCGGCCCGGCTCGGCCCGCTGCGGGTGCCCGCCGGGGAGGTCGCGATCCGGCCGGTGCGGCTGCGCGACGCCGGTGAGTGGAGCCGGATCCGGCTCCGGGACCGGGCGCACCTCGAGATGTGGGAGCCGACCGGGGTCGGCCCGTGGCCCGAACGCAACGCTTTCTGGTCGTGGCCGTCGCAGTGGGCGGCGTTGCGCTCGCTCGCGCGGCGCGGTCAGTGCCTGCCGTTCACGATCACCCTCGACGGACGGCTCGCGGGACAGATCACTGTGGGTAACGTCATCCGGGCGTCGCTGCGGTCCGCCTGGATCGGCTACTGGGTGTCGTCCGAAGTGGTCCGCGGCGGGGTCGCGACGGCCGCCGTCGCGCTGGTCACCGACCACGCCTTCGGCCTGGCCGGGCTGCACCGGCTGGAGGCCACCGTGCGCCCGGAAAACGGCGCCAGCCTGCGGGTTCTCACCAAGGCGGGCTACCGGCAGGAGGGCTTGTTCGAGCGCTACCTCGACGTCGCGGGCGCTTGGCGGGACCACTACTGCTTCGCCGTCACGCGCGAGGAAACCGGGGTCGGGCTGGTGTCGCGGCTGGTCGCGGCGGGCCGCGCCGACTACGCCTGACGGTCATTACCCACCCGGGTCCGTGAGCGCGTTACCACATGCTGTGAGATTCACCTAATCCGGTGAGGCATTTCCGTGATCCAACCCGGCGAGCCTCCGTCCGATCTGTTACTCCTGTGACTAGCGTGATTTCAGGTGGAAGGATCGGGGGAGGTGACGGGAGATGCCCAGCTCCGTGATCATCGTCGCGCTCGCCGCGGCATGGCTCGTCGTTCTCGTGCCCATGGTCGCGCGTCGGCGGCAGCAGGTGGCCCGCACGGCCGACTCCGCGCTGGCGGCCAGGGTCGTACGCAGTGGACGCAACGAAGACCGGGAGGAATTCGCCATGTCCGAGGAGACCGTCAAGTCCCGGCCTTCGGTCGAGGACGACCTCGCGGAGCTGGAAGCCGACCTCGAACTCGAAGACGATTACGAGGAGCCGGAGCCCGAGCCGCTCCCGCAGCCGTCCCGCGCGGAGCGGGCCGCACGAGCCGAGCGCGCCGGTTACCGCCCCGGCCGCGGCGGCTTCGACCCCGAAGCGGCGGAGATCGCGGCGCGCGCGAAGTACGGCTTTCGGCAGCGCATCGTCGTGATCCTGCTCGTGATCGCGGTGGTCACCGCGGCCGTCGCCGGCTTCGTCATGCCGATGGTCTGGTGGGGTCACGCGGTCGCCGACATCGTGCTGGTCGGGTACCTCGTCTACCTGCGGCGTCAGGTGCGGATCGAGGAGGAGATCCGGCAGCGGCGGCTGGCCCGCTTCAACAGCACTCGGGCGCCTCGCCGCCCGGCGCCGCGTCCGTCGCCTTCGTCGCTTTCCGGGGAGGACGAGGAGCCGGTCGAAGACGTCGAGGACGTGAAGGTCGTCGAGCCGGCCCGCCGCGAGGTGGTCGAGCGCCGTCCGTCGCCCACTTCGCGGGTTCGCCGGAGCGCGGTGGTCGTCGATCTGGACGACGAGGACCCGGCGTTCGAGGAGCTCGACGAGCCGGGGACCGGGCCTTACCGGCGGGCGGTCGGAGAGTGACCCCCTCCGCGATGTGCTCGTAGGGCACTGCTAAGCTCTACGAGCACAACCAAGGGGCTGTAGCGCAGTTGGTAGCGCGTCTCGTTCGCATCGAGAAGGTCAGGGGTTCGATTCCCCTCAGCTCCACCACAGGTCAAGGGCCGTCCACAGTAGAGTGGACGGCCCTTTTCGTTGCCCTGGTAGCAGCAAAGTACAGCAACGGCGCTACTCATCGAGGCTCTCGCCAAGACGCTTGAGCGCATCTCGTGTCTTCTTCGAGGACGCCTGCGAGTAGATCTCCATCGTCGAGAACTGGGCGTGCCGGAGGATGCGCATGATCACCCGGGGGTGCACGTCCAGGTCGACCAGCAGCGTCCCGCAGGACCGGCGCCGTCGTGAACGGTGATCTTCCGGACCCCGGAGCGCTGACCCGGTTGGCCCAGGACCGGTTGAAGCTCCGGGGGTCGATCGGCAGCCCGTACCTGGTGGTGAACACCAGGCCATTCGGGTGCGGCGAGGTCAGCCTCCTTCTGGTCGGCGAGCTGGTCTCGCCGGCGCTTCTCCGGGCCCCGACGACGATGGGCGGCAGCGGTACTAAAGGGAGGTCGTCGTCTGGAAGACTTCTCTGTTGCGGAGCGATCATCGATCGACACGCTCGGATTGCTGACTACCGAGTGGGGAGAACTTTAGTTCTGGCTCTCACAGGTCATTGAAAATCCAAGTTGGAGTTGAGTATCGGCAGCCGTAGGACGTGGTCAGGCAGCCGAGCCCTTCCTCGAGCTATTCGGCGACGCGGGTGAGGTAGCGGGGTTTGCCGTCTTCGCTCGTGACGTGCTGATCTCGTTCACCCCTGGGCGCAGCGCAAGCGGCGGTCGGCCAGTTCCGGTGGGGTGGCGTTGCGTTCGGCCAGCCAGGTGATCCAGTCGGGCAGCAGGGCGATCAGCCGGTCGGCGATCTCGTCGACGTAGTACCCGGGCACGTGGTCCATGAACAAGGCGACCCGGTGTGGGGAGCAGGTGGTGAACACGGCGTCGATGTCGTTTTCGCAGCACTCCCGCCTCGGCGGGCAGCAGCTCGGCCACCAGCCACGGATCGTCCACCGGCGCCAGTTCCGTTCCGGTGGCCGCGGTCGGGCCGACCCCGCCCTGCCAGGCGGACAGTGCCGCTTCCGGGGTCGCGTAGTAGCCGCTGTGGACGGTGAACGCCTCGTGTCCGCAGGCGTCGATGTCCCACAGGTACCAGCGCGGCGGCTGGTCGGCGATGGTGATCGGTGCGACGACGGCGAAGCGGCTGCCGTATCGATCGCGGGTCCACCGCACCGGCCCGGTCACCGCGGGGCCGGGCGGCGCGGGCGGCAGTACCCGCCGGCCCACGCCGTCGCGCAGCCGCGCGATCGCTTCGGCAGCGGCTTCGCTCTCCGGATGCGGCAAGATGCCGGCCACCGCGGTCAGCACTCGCCACGGAGCACACCACGCGTCGATTTCGCCGACGGCCGCCTCCACCGCGGCAGCGGCCGCGGGCACCAACGCCGCGGCCAGCTGGCCCGGGCCCGCCCGATCAGCCAGTTCGGCCTGGTCAGCCTGACTCAACCGGGCGCCGAGCCGCAGGCACAACTCGTCGCCTGGTGACTGGCCCGGCTGGCGGTGTCAGTTCGGGGTCAGCTCTGTGTCAGGGCGGGCGATCACAGTCCTCCCATGACCACTTCAGCGATCACCGCGACGGGCTTGCGGAAGTCCTACCAAGACAAAGTCGTGCTCGATGGCATCGACCTGGATGTCCAGGCCGGGAGCGTTTTCTCGCTTCTCGGGCCGAACGGGGCCGGGAAGACCACCACCGTCAACATCCTCACCACGCTGAGCCAGGCCGATGGCGGGACCGTCCGCGTTGCCGGGCATGACATCAACACTGACGCCAAGGCCGTTCGGAAGGCCATCGGGGTCACCGGGCAGTTCGCCGCCGTCGACGAACTGCTCACCGGGCAGGAAAACCTGCAGCTCATGGTCGATCTCAGCCCGGTCAAGAACGGCAAGGAGGTTGTTGCCGATCTGCTCGAGCGGTTCGAACTCACCGAGTCGGCGGGGAAGCCCACCTCCACCTACTCCGGGGGCATGCGGCGGAAGCTCGACCTCGCCATGACGCTCGTCGGGGACCCGCGGATCATCTTCCTCGACGAGCCGACCACCGGCCTGGACCCGCGCAGCCGGCGCACCATGTGGTCCATCGTCAAGGACCTCGTGGCCGACGGCGTCACCATCTTCCTCACCACCCAGTACCTCGACGAAGCCGACCAGCTCGCCGACCGGGTCGCCGTGCTCGACCGCGGGCGGCTGGTCGCCCAGGGCACGCCCGGCGAGCTCAAGCGGCAGATCCCCGGGACGCACGTCCGGCTCCGGTTCACGAACGTCGCCGAGCTCGACGCGGCCGCGCGGGTCATCGCCGGCTCCACCCGCGACGACGAGGCGCTGACCCTGCGGGTTCCCGGCGACGGTGGCACGAAGTCGCTGCGGAACCTGCTCGACCGGCTCGACGAGTACGCCGTCACCGCCGAAGAGTTTTCCGTCCACACCCCCGATCTCGACGACGTTTTCCTCGCCCTGACCGGCCACACCGTGTCCAACTCGGAGGTAGCAGCGAAATGAGCACCCACTCGACAGTCATGTTGCGCCGCAACTTCAAGCACATCGCCCGGAACCCGACTTCGGTGTTCAACGCGGTCCTGATGCCCATCGTGATCATGCTGATGTTCGTGTACATGCTGGGAGACGCCTTCGACGTCGGCGTGAACTACGTCGACTACGCGACGCCCGGCCTGATGCTGCTCGCCATCTGCTACGGCCTCGGGGCCACCGCGACGGCGGTGAACTCCGACATGACCAAGGGCATCATCAACCGCTTCAAGGTCATGGACGTCTCTCGCGGGGCGGTGCTGACCGGGCACGTCGTCGCCAGCGTGCTGACGAACCTGGTCGCCATCGCCGCCCTCGTCGGGGTGGCGTTCGCCCTGGGTTTCCGGCCGCACGCGAGTTTCCTCGACTGGCTCGGCGTGCTCGGCGTGGTGCTGCTGCTCGCCTTCGCGGCCGGCTGGCTCACCGTCGCTTTGGGACTGTTCGCCAAGTCGCCGGAGACGGCCGGCCTGGCTTCCGTCCCGCTGGTCATGCTGCCGTTCTTCAGCAGCGCGATCGCCCCGGCGGACAAGATGGGCCCGGGCCTGCGGCAGTTCGCGGAGTACCAGCCGTTCACGCCGATCATCGAAACCGTGCGCGGGCTGCTCAACGGCACGCCGTCGACCGGCTACGCGATCGCCGCGATCGCCTGGTGCGCCGGCATCGCCCTGGTCGGTTACCTCTGGGCCCGGTCGACGTTCAAGAAGCGAGCGTGACTTCGGCCAGCTCGCGCCAGTCCGCTCGCGTCCCCTCCTGAGTCGCCTCGGTGAACTTCGCGTCACCGAGGCGACTCCGCGTCGCCTGCTCGATCCGGGCGACGTCCGGCCGCGAACAGTCCGCCACTCCGCGCACGGCGGCGCTCGCCGCGAGCAGCCGCGCCGCCTGTTCGTACTCTTCGCGGCGCAAAGCCAAGTCCGCGATCCCGACGAGCACCTGCGCGATCATCGGGGCGGTCCCCGTCTCGGCCGCCGCCCGCAGAGCCGCGACGCGGTGATCGCGGGCTTCGCCGGGATCCTCGGCGAGGTAGCCGAGCAGGTCCCGGGCCGTCACCTGGATGTTCGCCCGCTCGGCGGCCGTCCCCAGCGTGGCCGTCGCGACGTCGAGCTGCCGGCGGGCCTGCCCGGCGTCGCCGCTCCAGCGGGCCAGCTCCGCCTTCGCCAGGGCCAGCTCGGTCAGCGCCTCCGGCCAGGCGACCCGTTCCGCGAGCCGCTGCGCCTCGGCCATCGCCGACGCGCTGGCTTCCTCGTCGCCCGAGAGCCAGTACAGCTGGGCCTGCCGCGATCGCATCCGCACGACGTCCTCGATCGCGCCGACCTCGGTGACGACGACGATCGCCTGTTCGTAGTGCTCGCACGCATCGGCGAACTCGCCGCGCATGGCGATCCGGTCGGCCAGCTCGGTCAGCGCGAACGACGTCCCCCACCGTTCGCCAAGCGCGCGGAACTCGGTCAGCGCCGTCTCGAGGAAGGCGTCCGCCTCCTCCCCGGCCCCGCCGAGCTGGATCCGCATCTTGCCGAGCTGCAGCCGGGCGAGGCCGCGGACCCACGGGTCGTCGTCGGCGAGCAGCGGTTCCCAGGCGGCGAGGAAGGCATCCGGCGCCTGCAGCATGCGCTCCAGCGCGGCGACCAGCGACACCGCGGGATGCGGGCGCCCCACCCGGCCGCTGAGCTCGTGGACCTGGTGGATCCAGTCCGCCGCCTCGAACTGGTCGCTTTCCCGGCCGGACGTCAGGAAGCCCGTGACGAACGCGTACACCGTGGCGCGGACTTCGTCGGGCACTTCGCCGGGCACGGCGGTGGCCGCCACGAGCAGCTCGTTGCCCTCGGTCTTGTGCCCGGCGAGCCACCAGTACCAGCCGGCCGCCGCGGCGAGCCGCATCGCCCCGGTCGCCTCGCCGGCCGCCAGGGCCCCGCGCATCGCGGCGACGATGTTGTCGTGTTCGGCGTCGAGAGTCGCGAGCCACTTCAGCTGGTCCGCCCGGCGCAGGTGCGGCTCCGCGGTCTCGGCGAGTTCGGTGAAGTACGCGAGGTGCGCCTGACGCGCCGAATCCGTGTCTCCCGCTTCGGCGAGCCGCTGCTCGGCGTACTCCTTGATCGTGCCGAGCATCCGGTAGCGCGGTGCCTGGTCGCCTTCGGTGACCACCAGCGACTTCTCGGCCAGCGCGGTCAGCAGCTCCTCGGCCGCGTCGCTCGCGCAGACCCGCTCGGCGGCTTCCAGGCTCGCGCCACCGGCGAACACCGAAAGCCGGCACAGGACGACGCGTTCGTCGTCGGAGAGCAGTTCCCAGCTCCAGTCGATCACCGCGCGCAGCGTCCGGTGCCGCGGCAGCGCGGTGCGGCTGCCGCCGGTCAGCAGGCGGAACCGGTCGTCGAGCCGGTTGGCGAGCTGCTCGAGCGACATCGTGCGCAGCCGGGCCGCGGCGAGCTCGATGGCCAGCGGCATCCCGTCGAGGGCGCGGCAGACGCGGGCCAACGTCGGGGCGTCGGCCACCAGGTCCTTGCGCACCGCGCCGGCCCGGTCCCGCAGCAGCTGGACGGCCGGCGCGGACTCGATCTTCTCCGGGTCGGCGTCCTCCGCGGGCAGAACCAGCGGCGCGACCGGCCACAGTGCCTCACCGGTGATGCCGAGGGGTTCCCGGCTGGTCGCGAGGATCCGCAGCCGGCGGCACTCGCCGAGCAGCCGGTGGGCGAAGGCCGCCGCGGACTCGATCACGTGCTCGCAGTTGTCCAGGACCAGCACCAGGTCGCGGTCGCGCAGCGCGGCGATGACCCGGTCGGTCGGTTCGGTCTCCGGTGCGTCGCCGAGCAGCGCGTCGCGCAGCTTGAGCGCGGCGAGCGTCGCTTGAGCCACGTCACCTTCGGTGGGCGCGAGTTCCACCAGCCAGACGCCGTCCGGGACGTCGCCGAGCAGCGTGCGCGCGGTTTCCGTGGCCAGCCGGGTCTTGCCCGAGCCGCCCGGTCCGACCAGCGTGGTGAGCCGGTGCTCGGTGAGGAGGCCGCGGACCGCCGCGACGTCGTCGTCCTTGCCGACGTAGCTGGTCAGCTCGGCGCGCAGGTTCGTCTTCCGGGGCTCTTCCCGCCGGACCAGCTCGCCTCGCAGCAGCGCGACGTGCAGGGCGGCCAGCTCCGGCGACGGGTCGACGCCGAGCTCGTCGGCCAGGGTTTCGCGCGTGCGCTCGTAGACGCGCAGGGCGTCGGTGTCCCGTCCGGTCGCGACGAGGCCGCGCATCAACGCGCCGACGAGCCGCTCCCGGACCGGGTGGGCGCGCACCAGGTCGGTGAGCTCGGTGACGACGCCCTGGCCGAAGTCTGTCTCGTCGTCGAAGCGGTCCTCGAGGGCGGCCAGCCGGAGTCCTTCGAGCCGGGTGACCGCGGCGTCGAACGCGGCGCTCTCGGTCAGGCCGACGTCCTGCATGGCCGCGCCGCGCCACAACGCCAGGGCCTCGCGCAGCCGCCGGGGGTCGTCGCCGGCCTGGCCGACGAGCCGTTCGAACCGCGCGGCGTCGACGTCTTCGGGGGCCACGGCGAGCCGGTAGCCGTTCGGGTGGCCCTCGACGGAGCCTTCCGGCAGCACCTTGCGCAGCCGGGAAACCAGTCGCTGCAACGCGTTCGCGGCGTCGGCGGGCAGCTGTTCGCCCCAGATCCAGTCGACGAGCGCCGTCTTCGGGACGATGTGGCCCGGCTCGAGGGCGAGGGCGATCAGCAGCCCGCGCAGCCGCGCACCCGGCACGTCGGCGAGAACGCCGTCGTCCGTGCGAACCTCGAATGGACCCAGCATCCCGATCTGCACCCGGCCAAGTCTGCCACGGGGTGGTGTCCGGGCCGTGTCAGCGCCGTGTCAGGCCCTTCGGCGACCGTGAGCGGCAGCAAACCCACCACGGAAGGAACGTCCGATGAGCGAGACGGCCGACATCCCGCAGGGTCTCCCCATGCGGCGGGACGCGGGCCCCTTCGACCCGCCCCGCGAGATCACCGCGCTGCGCCGGGCGCGCCCGGTCAGCCCGCTGGTTTTCCCGGACGGGCACGAGGGCTGGCTCGTCACCGGCTACGAAGAGGTCCGCCAGATGATGGCCGACACGCGGTTCAGCTCACGGCTGGACCTCGACGTCGTCCACGTGCCGTACGAGACGCCCGGCATGCCCGTCGCCACCGAACCGTCCCCGCAGCTGCCGGGCATGTTCATCGCGATGGACCCGCCGGACCACGGCCGGCTGCGCAAGCGGCTCACCGGCGCCTTCACCGTGAAGCGGATGAAGCAGCTCGAAGAGCACATCGCCGAGATCGTCGAGCAGCAGCTGGACCACCTGGCGCGCCTCGCGCCGCCGGTCGACCTGGTGCAGGAGTTCGCGCTCCCGGTGCCGTCGCTGGTGATCTGCGAACTGCTCGGCGTCGCCTACGAAGACCGGGAGAGCTTTCAGGCCAACTCGGCCCAGTTCATGGTCCGGGACCAGACGCTCGAAGAGAAGATGGGTGCGTACATCGCGCTGAACACGTACCTGTCCGAACTGGTCACGCGCAAGCGGGCCGAGCCGGGCGAGGACATCCTGTCCGACCTGGCGAGCCACGACGACCTCACGATCGAGGAGCTGACCGGGGCCGCCTTCCTGCTGCTGATCGCGGGGCACGAGACCACGGCCAACATGCTGTCCCTGGGGACTTTCGCGTTGCTGGAGCACCCGGCGGAGCTCGCTTCCCTGCGCTCCGAGCCCGAACTGATGCCGGGTGCCGTCGAGGAGCTGCTGCGGTACCTGTCCGTCGCCGACATCTTCTTCCGTTACGCGACGGAGGACCTTTCGTTGGGTGGTGAAACGATCGCCAAGGGGTCGACGGTGGTCGTCTCGCTGCTGGCCGCCAACCGCGACCCGCGGCGCTTCGAGAACCCCGACACGCTGGACATCCGCCGCAACGCGCGAGGACTCCTGTCGTTCGGCCACGGCGTGCACCAGTGCCTGGGGCAGCAGCTGGCGCGCATCGAGATGCGCGCCGGGTTCGAGGGCCTGCTGCGGCGGTTTCCGACGTTGCGGCTCGCCGTTCCCGCCGGGGAGGTGAAGTTGCGGACCGACATGAACATCTACGGTGTTCACGAACTGCCGGTCACCTGGTAAGAGGTGCGAGCTCGCATCCACAGGATCACGTCCAGGCAGCGGAGGAGGGCGATGTCTTCGATCCCGCCCGCCTCCGCGCGCAGCTCCGCCACCGCGGATGCCCGGGTCGGATCGGTGTGGAACCAGCTCCACAAGCAGTTCCACGGGCTCGCAGGCGCCTTGAGGATCGCCGCGACCTGGCTGTCGTACACCGGGGTCAGGCGGGGGCGCTTGCGGGCCAGCAGCTTGTACGCCGTCACCGGGCGGTGTTTGCCTCCGCACTGCCTGAACAGCTCCCACAGCCGGTGTGCCGGTGCGCCCGGTTCGTAGGTGGACCACGGGGCCGAGTGCATGGAGATGTCCGCGGGAATCTGCTCCAGAAGTTCCCTGATCTGGTAAGCGTGCGTCATCGTCGTGTCGATCGCGACTTCCGCGAGGCTCGTGATGCTGAGGAAGTTCAGCGCCAGGACGTCCGCTTCGGTCACCGTGTTGGCGACCGACGGGCCGTCGCCGCCGCCGGCGAAACGCTCGAACCAGCGGCCGGTGTAGCGGCGCTGGTCGAAGTAGCGCCGCAGCGCCGCCAGTGAATCTTCCCGGTGCTCGCCGCGGACGCACTCGTCCAGGACGTGGTGCTGGTGGGCGTAATCGGTCATGTCGGGCGCTCCCCTCATCGCCGAAAGAGGGTCGCGCCCGTGACCTCGGTCGTTACGGCAGCGTTTTCAGCCAGTTTCCCACCACGCCGAAGTACGTCGGCGCGTTCGGGGCGTAGTTGATCGCGTGGCCGTAGCCGTTCAGGATGTACGTCTGCAGCTGCGAAGTGCCGAAGAACGGTGCTTCGGACGCCCGCAACGCCTGCGGAGACGAACAGTCGCTGCCCAGGATGCCGCAGAAGTTCGGGTCGTTGCCGACCACCAGCAGGACCGGGGCCGTGATCCGCTGCGACGCCGGGGTGAGCACCGTCGTCAGCGTCAGGCTGTCCACCGCCTCGGTCGCCGCGAAGACGTCCTTTGTGGACTCGTCGTAGGCGATCGCGGCGGCGTCGTACGGGCCGGGGGTGTGGAAGGCCGCGTAGCGGGTGCCCGGGTCGGTGGTCAGGTAGCCCGCGTCGCGACCGGGCACGGCCGGATCCAGCGGCGCCGGGATCATCTGGGCCAGCGTGGGAACCACCGACACCAGGTTCATCCGGTGCGTCATCCCGGTGACGAGCACGCCGTCGACGTCGCGGTAGCGGCCCGCCTCGATCATCGCCATGGCCGAGCCGATCGAGTGGCCGCCGATGACCACCTTCGCGAACCGCGGGCGCACCGCCTGGACCACCTGGTGCGCCGCGGTCGCCTGGACGGACGCGCTCAGCAACGCGCTCAACGGCTTCGAGCTCTGCCCGGTGCCGAGGCGGTCGAGGGCGAGCGTCGCGATCCCCGCCTGGTTCACCGCCCGGCGGAACGACCGGGTCTCCGGCGTGTAGCCGATGTCCCAATAGGACGCGTTGTACGTGCCGCCGGGAATCAGGACCACCACGGTCGACGCGCCGGCCGGGGTGCACAGGCGGCCGTGCATGGTCTGCGGCAGGAGCGCCACCGTGACGGGGACGTACATGTCCTCGCAGGCTGTCGCGGCCTGGGCCGGGGCGGGCACGAACAGCGTGGCCGCGAGCAGCACGAAGACAGCACAAATTCGGCGTAGCACGGGGAAAGACCTCCAACTAGCGACGGGGGACAACCGTCATGGGCAGGCTGTCCGGGTAGGCGGCGGAGGTGAACTTCACGCGCACCGGCCGGCCCGGGACCGGGACCAGCCGCCAGCGCGCGGCCACCGTGGCCACCGTGATGACGATTTCGTTCTGGGCGAAGCGGTTTCCGATGCACTGCCGCCCGCCCGCGCCGAACGGGATGAACGCGCCCTTGGGCAGCAGCGCCGCCCGCTCGGGGGCCCAGCGATCGGGGTCGAACCGGTCCGGGTCGGGGAACGACGCGGGATCGTGGTGCAGGGCGTGCGGGCTGACGATGACCTCAGCCCCCGTCGGGATCCGCGTGCCGCCGAGGTCGACCTCCTCGAGCGTCCGGCGCATCAGCATCCAGAGCGGGTAGCAGCGCAGCACCTCGTCGACCACCTGCCGGACGTAGGTCAGCCGGGGGATGTCGTCGATGGTGACCGGACGGCCGTCCAGCACCTCGTCGACTTCGGCGTGCACCAGCGCTTCGACGTCGGCGTGCTTGCCGAGCTCGTGGAACGTCCAGGACAGCGCGAGCGCGGTCGTCTCGATGCCCGCGGTGAGCAGGGTGAGCACCTCGTCCCGCGCCTGCTCGTCGGTCATGCCGGCCAGCAGGAGCATCGACAGCAGGTCGCCGCGGTCGACGCTCTCGGTGCGCCAGTCGCGGATGACCTCGACGACGATTTCCCGCATCCGCCGGATGGCTTCGTCGAACCGCCGGTTGCCGGGCACCGGCAGGTTTTCGACGAACTTCGGGGACAACGCGCGAATCATTCCCTGCTGGATGATGAGGTAAATCGACCGGCGAGCTTCCTCGACCGCCGCTTTCCCGATTTCCGTGGAGAACAGGGCCTCCCCGACGATCGTCACCGCGAGGCCCTGCAGGTCTTCGTCGAGCGGCCGCACTTCGCCCGGCCGCCACGAGTCGCTCAGCTCCGCCGCCGCGCGCGCCATGGTCCCGGCGTAGGCGGCCAGGCGGTCGCGGTGGAACGCCAGCTGCATCAGCCGGCGCTGCCGGAGGTGGAAGTCACCGTTCGAAAGCACCAAGCCATTTCCGACGAACGGCTTGAACTTGTCGAACATGACGCCCTTGCGGAACTTCGGCCCCGCCGTGACCAGCACTTCGTGCGCCAGTCGCGGACTGGTGACGAAGTAAGCCGGCATCGGGCCGAGGTGGAGTTCGACGATTTCTCCGTGTTCGTGCAAGGAATCGGTGAATGCGGAGCGTTGCCGCAGCAGTGCCGGAGTGTGCCCGACAAAAGGCCACCGGCCCGGGGCCACCGGGACGCTCATGCGGACTCCTCGTTTACGCCATTGTGTGGATTTCCCAAGGAGACGGCCTACGGTAGGCGCGTCCGGCCGAAGGGGACAGTGCCCGATCGGGTGGTGTGCCCTCACGCGGATGGCGCAGTCACCGGGTCATCGGGAATCGCTAAGCTCTTTCCGTTCCACACGGCTGAGAAGGTGTTTTCCGTGACACGATCACCGGAATGGGTTCCACCGGGTGTCGATATCTCCGTGCCCAGCATGGCGCGCACTTACGACTTCATGCTCGGCGGCGGGCACAACTTCGCCGTCGATCGCGCGGTGGGCGAGCAGATCGAGCACGCGATGCCCGGGCTGCGCGACGCCGCGCGCGTGAACCGCGCGTTCCTCGGGCGCGCGGTCCGGTTCATGACCGGCCACGGGATCCGGCAGTTCCTCGACATCGGCTCCGGCATCCCCACGGTGGCGAACGTCCACGAGGTCGCCCAGGCGCAGGATCCCGGCTGCCGCGTGGTGTACGTCGACCGCGACCCGGTGGCCGTCGCGCACAGCGAACTCCTGCTGTCCGGCAACGATCGTGCAGCGATCGTCCAGGCCGACATGCGGGACCCGGAAAAGATTCTCGATGCACCGCCGGTGCGCGGTTTGCTGGACTTCGAAAAACCGGTCGGATTGCTGATGTTGTTGATGTTGCACTGGGTGCCGGACGAATCGGATCCGCTCGACCTCGTCACGCGCTACAGTTCGGTGCTGGCGCCCGGGAGCTTTCTCGCGATCACGCACGTGACCGGCGACCACCAGGGCGAAAACCTCGAAGACGCCACCGAAGTGATCAAAGAAAGCCGGAGTCCCGACCAGGTGACACTGCGAACGCACGACCAGGTTTCCGCACTCTTCGCCGGATTCGAAATCGTCGAACCGGGGCTGGTGGGGTGCGGTGAATGGCGGCCGGGCGGGCCGGCGGACATCGCCGCCGCGGCCGAGATGAACATGCTGGTCTACGCCGGAATCGGCCGCAAGAGCTGAGCGGGTAAAAGCGAATGCCGATGATCGACGAAGTGCCGGAGCGGCCCGCGGGTCCCGAACCGGAACGCGCGCGGACCGTGCTCGCGCGGAAATGGGCGTACCTGCTCAGCGGCGTGACCGTGGTTTCGCTGAGCCGCGAGCTGCTGGACGAAGAACTGCGCGGAATGCTCGACACGCTGGTCGGGTCCTTGTGCGGCGCGTCCGCGGACACCGCGCCCGCCGAGCGGATCGGGGCGCGGCTGGTCGGGCTCGGCTACGTCGGCGAGCCGGGCCTGCGGTGCACCCTCGACGTCCTCGGGACGGGCCTGCCGGGGCTGCCCGAACTGCAGCCGGTGGAGCGCTTCGCCGAGCGGATCGCGCTGACGCTGGGCGCGCTCTCGTGCGGCTTCCTCATCTCGCACGAGCGCAGTGTCCTGGACCAGCAGGAGATCATGCACCTCTCGCTGCTCAAGGCGGTGCGCGACGCGCAGTGGAACCTCAAGCAGAGCGAGGCGCGCTTCGAAGAGGTCGTGACGTCGTCCGCGAGCGGTATCGCGCTGGTCGCGCTCGACGGCCGGATCGTGCGCGCGAACGCCGCGCTGGCCGAGATGCTCGGGCACCCGGCCGGCGACCTGGCCGGGACGCTGCTGGACGACCACGTGCACCCGGACACCGCCGAAGTCCTCCGCGAGGCGATGGCGACGCTGGCCGGTGGCGGCCGGGAGCGGATCCGGCAGTCCCAGCGGCTGCTGCGCAAGGACGGCGACGTCGTGCGCATCTCGCTCACCGCGTCGCTGCTGCGCGACGCCGAAGACCGGCCCGGCCACTTCGTCGTCGTGGTCGAGGACGGCACCGAGCTGATGCTGCTGCAGGGTGAGCTGAGCCGCCAGGCCCTGCACGACGTGCTGACCGGCCTGCCGAACCGCCAGTACTTCGGCACCCACCTCGAGGCGGCGCTGCGGCGCGCCGACCCGGAGTACGGGGTCACGCTCTTCCACGTCGACCTCGACGCGTTCGGCATGGTCTGCAACAGCCTCGGCCGCCGCGTCGGCGAGCAGCTGCTGATGCACTTCGCCCAGCGGCTGAAGGCGGTCATGGCGCGCGAGCGGGCCATGATCGCGCGGTTCCACGCCGACGAGTTCGGCATCCTCGTCGAGAACTCCGCGACGACGCCGGACATCGGCTCCACCGTGCGCGCGATCAACGACGAGCTCGCCGAGCCGTTCTTCGTCGACGGCCACGGGCTCGCGCTGTCGGCCAGCGCGGGCGTGGTCCACCGGCCCGGCAAGGGCGTCGACCCGGCGGAACTGCTGCGCGCGGCCGACCAGACGCTGCGGCGCGCGAAGGTGCACCGCCGCGGACAGTGGAAGATGTTCGATCGCGACGCCGACGCCCAGGACCGGCGGACGCAGGCCCTGGCCGTCGGCATGGCCGGCGCGTGGGAGAACGGCCGGATCGACGTGCGCTACCGGCCGCTGGCGCGGCTGGCGGACGGCGAAGCCGCCGGGTTCGAGGCCCGCCTGCACTGGGACCGGCCGGACGAGCGGCCGCTGGCGCACGAACGCTGCGCGGAGCTCGCCGAGTCGACCGGGCTCGTGCTGCCGCTCGGCGACTGGTTGCTGCGCGAGGCGGGCCGCCAGGGCGAATGGTGGCGGCAGCGCGCGCGTTCCCGGCTGCCGGTGGTCGCCGGGCTGACCGGGCACCAGATGGCCGACGACGCCCTCGGCACGCGCGTGACGCGGATGCTCGCGGACACCGGCCTGCCGCCGGACCAGCTGCTGCTCGGTGTCCCGGTCGGCGCGCTGCCGGTGTCCGGCGTCGTCGAAAACGTGACCGCGCTGGTCGATCTCGGGGTTCGCGTCATGCTCGACGAGTTCGGGCTCGGGCCGGACGACCTGCGGGCGGTCGAGGCCCTGCCGGTCGACATCGTCCGCGTCGACCGCCGGCTCGCGCAGTGGCAGGCGTGGTCGGATTCGACGTTCCTGGGCGCGTTGGTGCCGCTGGTCCGGCAGGTCGGCGCCACGCTCGTCGTCGACGGGATCCACACCGAGGACCAGGCGAGCTGGTGGGGCACGGCCGGTGCGGAGCTGGGCACGGGCGACTACTTCGGGGCCGCCAGGCCGCCGGGTGAACTCGCCGTCACCTTCGCCTGAGCCGGCCACCGGGTCAGGCCGACGGCGGCCAGCACGATCACCATGCCGCCGACGATCCGGGGCGTCAGCGGCTCGCCGAGAACGAGCGCGCCGAGCGCGACCGACACCACCGGGAGCAGGTAGCCGACCGTCGCCGCGGCTGTCGGGCCTTCGTCGGTCAGAACGCGGTAGTTGAGGTAGAACGTGATGCCGGTCCCGAAGACGCCGAGGACCACGACCGCCACCAGCGCGGTCGGGTTCAGGTGCGGGGCCGGGCCGGACACGGGCAGGGCCAGCGCGGTCAGCGCCGTCGCCGTCATCAGCTGGGCGGCCGACAGCGCGAGCGGCGCGCCGCCGGGTGGCAGTTTCCGGGCCATGTAGGCGAACGCGATCGCGTAGCTGAGCCCGGCACCGAGCAGCGCGAGCGCGCCGCCGCTCAGCAGGCCCGCCTGCTGCCACGGCGCGAAGATCACCAGCACGCCGGCGAAACCGAGGGCCAGCCCGAGCAGCCGGGCCGGGCCGAGGCGGCGGTCCGTGCCGAGCAGGACACCGATCAGCAGGGACCACAACGGGGTCGTCGCGTTCATGACGCCCGCGACGCCGGAGTCCACCGTGCGTTCCCCGATCCCGAAGAGCGCGAACGGCAGGGCGTTGCAGAAGAACGCGGCGACGA
The DNA here is from genome assembly GCA_049998055.1 of Amycolatopsis sp. cmx-4-37. Taxonomy (GTDB): domain Bacteria; phylum Actinomycetota; class Actinomycetes; order Mycobacteriales; family Pseudonocardiaceae; genus Amycolatopsis. The sequence goes on from JAEBEK010000004.1 coordinate 616,530, forward strand.
CCAGCCGGCCCCACGTCCGGCGGTCGCGCGGCAGGCGCTGGCCGGTCGCGAAGGCCATGGCCAGCAGCGTCAACGCGCCGAGCGCGCAGCGGATCAGCGTGAGGTGGACGGGGCTAAGCCCGGTCAGGGCCAGCTTGATCCACAGGAAGCCCGAGCCCCACAGGAGAGCCAACACCGCGATGCGCACCCATCCAGTCACGCTGTCCACCGTGCCGAAAATGATCTGTCAGGACAAGTGAAGAGTTCTGGGGTCATCGTTAAGGCTTGCTACAGCTTTGGGTCGCCAGAGCCGATCGCCGAGCAGCGCCAGCGCCGCGGGCAGCAGGACGCCGCGCACGAGCGTCGCGTCGAGCAGGATCGCGAACGCCATGCCGAGCCCCAGCATCTTGTACTCGATCGCCGCGAGGCTGAGGAAGATGCTGAACACGCCGGTCATGATCAGCGCGGCGCCGGTCACGACACCGGAGCTGCGGGCCGTGCCTTCGACGATCGCCTCGCGCGCCGAGCCGCCCGCGAGCCGTCGTTCGCGGATCCGGCTGAGGATGAAGACGTGGTAGTCCGTGCTCAGCCCGAACAACAGCACGAAGAGGAACATCGGGAGCCAGCCGAGCACACCGCCGTAGGGTGTGAAACCCAGTAGCGGCGCGAGAAAACCGTCCTGGAACACGAGTGTGAGCACACCGTAGGCGGCGCCGACCGAGAGCAGGTTGAGCAGGATCGACACCGCCGGCACCGCGACCGACCGGAACACGACGAGCAGCAGCGCGAACGCGAGCAGCAGGATGAACCCGAAGACGTAGGGCGCTCGCGCGAGCACCTGCGCGGTGAAGTCGTACGCCTCCGCGGTCCGGCCGGCCACCGCGTACCCGACGCCGTCGAGCCGGCCGATCGTCCGCGGCAGCAGGGTTTCCCGCAACGTCGTGAGCGTGCGGCTCGCCGCTTCGTCGTTGCCGGTGCCGCCGAGCGGGATCCGGACGACGAGGGCCTGGCCCACCGGGACGACGACGGCCGGTTTCGGCGTGCTCGCGGTGAGTTCGCCGATGGCCCGCCGGACGGCCGGCGTGTCGACCGGGCCGCCGTTTTCGTTCCACAAGACGACGTGCGCGGGCATCGTCACGCCGGGAAACGCTTCCTGGACGCGCGCGGCCGCGTCGATCACCGGGATGCTGCGCGGCAGGCTCTCGGTCGGTGCCGGGTCCTGCAGCCGGATCCCGAAGGCGGGCAACGCGAGCAGGATCAGCAGTGCGGCGGCGATCCCGCTCCAGAGCGCGGGCCGCCGGGTGACGACCCCGGCGACCGCCGCCCAGAACCGTGAGCGCGTGCTCCGGTTGCCGAGCCGCGGGATCCGGCCGCGGTCGACGCGGTGCCCGAGCAGCGAGAGTGTCGCGGGCAGCACGGTCACCGCGGCCAGGACGGCCAGGCCGACGACGAGAATCGTGCTCACCGTGAGGCCGCGGAGGTTGTCCAGGCCGGTGAACAGCAGGCCGGTCACGCACAGCACGACGGACAGCCCCGACACGACGATCACGTGCCCGGACGTCCGCGCGGCGATCCGGATCGACTCGTCCACGCCGTGGGCGCGTTCTTCTCCGGCCCGGCGCAGGAAGAACAGCGAATAGTCGACGCCGACCGCCATGCCGATGAGGAGCGTCATCGCGGAAGTGGCGCTGTTGACCGGGATCCAGTTGTCCACAAGGGACAGGAAGCCGAAGGCGGCGAACACCGTCGTCCCGGCGAGCAGCACCGGGACCGCGGCCGCGACCAGCGAGCCGAACACGACCAGCAGGATCAGCACGGTGATCGGCAGCGAACGCGTTTCGGAGCGCTTGATGTCCTCCTTGATGCTCTGGTCGACCGCGCCGGACACGCTGAGGTCGCCGGCCTGGGCCAGGCGGACGTCCGGGTGCCGGGCGGCGACCGTCTCGACGGCCGCGGTCGCCGTCGCGAGGTGCGCCCGGATTTCTTCACCGGTGCCGGTGAGCCGGAAGGTGACCAGGCCGGACCGGCCGTCGGCGGAGACCTGGGCCGGGTCGTCGAGCGGGGAGCGGATGTCCGCGACCGCGCCGGACGTCGTCAACGTCGTCACCAGGTCGGTCACGACGGTGGCGTCCCGGGGGACCAGGACGTTTTCCCAGAACGGTTCGCGGGCGGTCTGGCGGTCGAGGACGGCTTGGCCGGTCCCGGCGTCGCCGGCGGGGCTCGAGCGCGCGTCGGTGCCGGGCACGAACGTGCCGACGGCCCAAGCGAAAGCGACGAGCGCCAGCCAGCCGAGGATCGCGGCGGCGCGGTGGCGCAGCGACCAGTTCGTGACGCGTTCGACCACCGGAGGTTTTGCGGGCAGCATGAACTAAGGTCCTTTGCGTGAAGGAGTGATCCGATGAGAGCTCGCCTTCGGGCGAGTGGGTGCTTCTTCCTCCTGGGCCGCCGAGTTGCCGCTCGGCGGCCCAGGGCCTCAGGTCAGTCGACCTCCTTGAGCACGTGTTCGATGGACCGCAGCCGGTCCTGGACGTCCTGCAGCCGCCGTTCGGTTTCTTCCTGCGTCCGGACGGCTTTTTCGGCCAGCGAACGGTATTCGTGCTCGCGCGCGAGGGCGGCCTTGGCGCGCCAGGTCGAGGCCAGCTGCACGATCGCGATCGACAGCACGACGGTGATCAGGACGAAGACCCCGGTCACGCCGATGATCTCCTGCCACTGGTGCCAATTCATTTGCGTCCCTCCTCGCCGTCCCCGTTTCCGTGGGCGGACTCCGGTGTGGTCAGCGTCGGCACGGCGGCCGCGATCGTCTCGGGGGTGAGCACGACGGAGAACGGCGTGAGCTCGTAGAACCGCAGCGTCTTGCCGTCTTCGCCGACCTCGAAGCTGGCTTCGACCAGCCCCGCGGCTTCGAGCTTGCGCAGGTGGACCTGCAGCAGCGCGCGGCTGATCCGCAGCTCGCGCGCGAGCTTGCTGACGTAGGTGCGCTCGGCGCGCAGGGCGGCGACGATCCGCAGCCGGTGCGGGTTGCCGAGGGCGCCCAGCTGCCGCAGGAGCTCGTCGCCCGTGGTCCACATGCCAACAAAAGTTAGCAGGTGGTCGGGTGGAGGGGTATCAGGGTGATCCCTGAGGGTGCCGGAAGGTCATGAACGACTCGTTCATGACGTCGGGCGTCATGAACGACCCGTTCATGACAACCGCGCCCAGCAAACGCGACTTGGCCGGGGGAAGCTCAGCGCAGGGCCTTCAGACGGCGGGTCAACGCGGACGGGTCGAGGTTCGCCCGGGTGCCGGCGTCGTGGCCGTCGAGGTAGCCGCTGCCGGACAGCCGCCGAGGCGCCGCCGAGCGGAGGTCGCCGTACTCGGAGTCGAACGCGTGCTGCACCAGCTGCGCGCGGTCGCGGACGACCAGCTCGGCCGACCGTTCGCCCGGCGCCGCCGTGCGGACCGCTTCCTGCTCGGCGTGGGACAGCCGCTCGTGCACCGCGCGGGCGAAGCCGTGCAGCCACGTGCGGCGGTAGGCGGCGAGCGACTCGCCCGGGAAGAAGCCGTCCGGCCGGACGCGCGTCAGCTGCGTGCTCGCCTGCAGCAGCAGGCTGGTGAACAGCAGCTCGACCCGGCCGATGTCGGAGCGGTAGCCGAACACCGTGACACTGTCGACCTTCTGGCCGAAGCGGTGCAGCAGCGTCCGGCAGCGCAACGGGTAGGCGACCGAGGTCAGCAGGCTCGCCTTGTCGCGGCTGTACGGGTCGTTCATCGGGATCTTCAGCGTCCCGATCTCGTCCGAACCGGCCCCGGACGCGGCGAGCATCGCCTGGTCGATCCCGTAGCGCGCGACCAGCTCGGCGGCCTTCGTGTTGTAAGCCTCGGCTTCGGCCTCGGTGACCGCCGGGTCCTCGGCCTTCGCCAGCAGCTTGCGGATGCGCTCGAGCTGCGGGTCTGACTCGGTCATGGGAGGCAGGGTATTCGATCAGGTGTTCGGACGCGCGCACCGGGTGCGCGTGTCGCCCGGCGACACGAGCCCGGTCTCGTACGCCACGACCACCGCCTGCGCCCGGCTCGAAATGCCCAGCTTCGCCATCAGCCGGTTGAGGTGCGTCTTCACCGTCGCCTCGCTGACGCGCAGTTCGGCCGCGATGTCGCCGTTCGTCGCGCCCGTGCCCACGGACCGCAGCACCTCCCTCTCGCGGCCGGTCAGCCCCGGCAACGCCGGTGCGGCGGCGGGCCGGGCCGCGGTGAACGCCTCCACCAGCCGGCGGGTGATCGCCGGGCCGGACAGCATGTCGCCGCGGGCGGCCGCGTGGATGCCCGCGATCAGCGTCTCCGGCGGGCTGTCCTTGAGCAGGAAGCCGGACGCACCCGCGCGCAACGCCGCGTAGACGTACTCGTCGAGGTCGAACACCGTCAGCATGAGCACGCTGGGCCGCGGCGGCGCCGACGCGAGGATCCGTTCGGTCGCCCGGACGCCGTCCAGCTCGGGCAGCCGGATGTCCATCAGGACGACGTCCGGTCGCAGGGCCGCCGCCTTCGAGACGGCCTCGAGCCCGTCACGCGCTTCGCCGACGACGTCGATGCCCGGCACCGCGCCGAGCAGCGCGGCGAACCCGGCACGGACGAGGTCCTGGTCGTCGACCACCAGCACGCTGGTCACTCGGGCTCCTGCGGTTCGGGCGACGGGCGGCTCGGGTACGGCAGGGTCAGCACGACGGCGAACCCGGCCGGCTCCCGGGGACCGATTTCGATCACGCCACCGTACATCCGGGCGCGTTCGCGCATGCCGACCAGGCCGTGCCCGGCCGGGTTCGGCGGCCCCGCGCGCCCGCCCGAATCGGTCACGCTGAGCACCAGCTGCGAAGTCCCGTATTCGAGGGCCAGCGAAGCCGGGGAACCGGCGTGCTTGAGCACGTTGGTCAGCGCCTCCTGCGCGACGCGGTACGCGCACAGCTGCTGGCCCGGCGGCAACGTCCTCGGCTCGCCGGTGACGCTCACGTCGACCGGGATCCCGGCTTCGCGGACCCGCGCGGCGAGCGCGTCCAGGTCGGCGAGCCCGGGCTGCGGCCGATACTCCGCCGGCGCGTGCTGTGGCGGGCGAAGGACGCTGAGGAGGCGTCGCAGCTCGTCGAGCGCTTCGGTCGTCGTGCCGCTGATCGTGTCCAGCGCCGTCCGCGCGGTGTCCGGCGACGACTCGAAGACGTACCGCGCGAGGTTGGCCTGCACCGAGATCACCGAAAGGTGGTGCGAGACGACGTCGTGCAGCTCGTGCGCGATCCGGACGCGCTCCTCGGCGACGGTTTGCTCGGCGTCCCGCAGGCGGTGGCTCCGCACGTAGGCGGTTCGCCCGATCGCCGCGATCCCGGTGGCGAGCAGCAGCGCCAGGAGCGAGTCGCCGACCGGGGAAACCGGGCTGCCGAACAGCATCGACGTCTCGTAGGCGGCCAGGCCGAGCACGGTCACGACGAGCGCGTCCCGGAACCGGCAGTGCGCCCACACCGTGTAGGCGGCCACGACCACGCTGAGCTGGCCGAGCTGTGATCGGAAACCGAGGCCGTAGAACAGTCCCATCAGGACGACGCACGCGACCAGCGCCGGGATCGGGAACCGGCGGCGCAACGCGAGGGGCAGCGCGCTCACGACGGCGAGGACCAGGCCGAGCGGCCGCGCGTGGTCGCCGAAGTGGCCGCCGAGGTCGGTCGCGCCGACGAGCTGGTAGGCCGCGACGACGACCGCGAGCACGGCGTCGGCGAGCCGCGGCCGCGCGCGAAGGAGTCCCGGCACGCTCCGAAGCTACCTGGTCGACCCGGCGTGGTAGGCGGAGCCCGCGGGGTACCGCGAAGGTTTACCCAGCACTGCGTCGCCGGTTGCTTCCGTTGCGTGCTCGCTCGTCGCTAACCTCGCTCGGCTCGGTGGAGAGGGGGTCCCAACCCAAGGCAAGGGGGAGGGCTTTGGTGCGCCCTCTTCGCCGGGCTCCTCATCCCAGGTACGCGTCTTGTCCCAGGTACGCGTCGAGCGTGACGGCCAGCGCCGACTCCGGCGACGGCGCGAAGCTCGCGCCGGCCAGCCCGCCCCACAGCCACAGCTGCGCGAGGCCGTGCAGCGCCGCCCACAGGGACGCGGCGACCAGCCGGAGGTCGGCCCCCGACCGCGCGATCCGGGTGGGCACCGCCGCCACCAGCACGGCGAAGGTGTCGAACACCGCGCTCGCCGCCGCCGACAGCGCCTGGTCGTCCGCGTCGACCAGGTCGCGGCGGAACATCAGCTCGAACATCGCCGGGTTGGTCAGCGCGAAGTCGAGGTAGCTGTGGCAGGCGGCGGTCAGCCGCTCCCGCGGCGAGTTCCCCGGCAGCGTCTCCCGGCGGGCGAGCAGGTCGGCGTACCCGCGCGTCGCCACGGCGGACAGCAGTTCGGCGCGGCCGGAGAAGTGTCGCAGCGGGGCGCCGTGCGAAACGCCGGCGGCCTTCGCGATCCCGCGCAGCGTCACCGCGTCGACGCCTTCGCCGGCCAGCAGCTCGGACGCGGTGTCGATCAGGCGTTGCCGGGTGCCCATGCCTCGTCCCGGGTCATGGGCAACAGGTCCGGGCGCTTCGGGAAGAAGCCGTCGCCGGGCTGGCGGCCGATCATCCGGTTGCGCGTGCGCGTCACGGCGACCGGCAGGACCTCGCGCAGCAGCCAGTGCGCGTCGGCACGCCAGCCGCTCGCCGCCGCGACGCCGGGCAGGGGCTCGAGCCAGGCGGGGTCGTGGCTGACGCCGAGCAGGCCGAGGACGTACCCGGCGAGCCGGCGGTGGCCGTGGGCGGAGAGGTGGAGCCGGTCGGCGCCGAAGTACCGCGAGTCGGTGACGGCCTGGTCGGGCCACAGGTCGATGAGCAGCGCGCCGTAGCTGACGGCGGCTTCGCGGATGGCCTCGTTGAGCGCGACGATCCGCGGCCGCATCCGGTGTCCGAGCGGCATCCGGTGGGAGATGTCGCTGAGGGTGAAGGTGACGACGACGGGCGAGATCTCGGTGCAGGCCCGGATGGCGGCGTCGACCCGCCGGGCGACGGTCCGCGCGTCCCACCCGCGGCTCATGACGTCGTTGCCGCCGCCGAAGAGGGCGACGAGATCGGGTTCGAGGCGCGTGGCCGCGGGGACCTGCTCGGGGACGATCTGGTCGAGCCGCCGGCCGCGGACGGCCAGGTTGGCGTACCGGAAGCGGGGCTCGTCCCGTGCGAGCCGGGCGGCGACGAAGTCGGCCCAGCCCCGGTAGGCGCGCTGGTCCGGGTACGGGTCGTCGAGACCTTCGGCGCAGCTGTCGCCGAGGACGACGAAACGGTGGTGGTTCATTCCGATCTCCGTAACCCGTGGTTCACCTTGTGGACACTGTCTATCAAACTTCTGTAGACGCTGTCTACTTCGGTCGTCACAATCCGGCGGGGCGCTCCGTCGTACCGGTATGACCAGCGAATCGGAAATCAGGCAGCACATCGGCAAGATCGTCGACGGGCTGCGGGCCAAGGATCTCGACGCGCTGAGGCGGGTCTACGCCGAGGACGTCGTCTCCTTCGACGTCGAGCCGCCGCTGCAGCACGTCGGGATCGACGCCAAGCTCGCGAACTGGGCCAAGGTGTTCACCTTCTTCGAGAAAGTGGACTACGAGCTGCGCGACCTGACCGTCATCGTGAGCACCGACCTGGCCGTCGGGCACGGTTTCGGCCGGGTCAGCGGCACCCTGCACGACGGGACCGCGGTCGACGGCATGTGGGTCCGCGCCACCTTCGTCCTGCGGAAGCGGGAGGACGGCTGGCTGATCGTCCACGACCAGGCGTCGGTGCCGTTCGACCTGGCGACCGGCCGGGGCGTGGCCGACCTCGAGCCCTGACGTGCTCCCGGCTGCTCACCGACGAAGAGCCGGCGGCGCCGAACCGAAGGCGCCGAACAACGCCGTGGCGAGCACCAGCCCCTCCCGGGCGACCGGGGCGAGCAGGTGCTCGTCCGGCGCGTGCTGCAGGCAACCCGGGTAGGAGTGCGGCAGCCACAGCGTGGCCAGCCCGAGGACGTCGGTGAAGACGTGGTTGGGCAGGCCGCCGCCGAAGTTGGGCAGGAGGGCGACCGGCCGGTCCGCGACGGTGTCCAAAGTGGACTTCGCCCACTGGACCCACGGGTCCTCGACCGGGGTCCGGCTGGCGCGGAAGCTCGTGTCGGCGGTCACTTCGACCATCGAGAAGCCTTGTGTCGCAAGGTGTTTGCGGATGGCGGGTGCCACGCCATCGACGTCGGTGCCGGCGACGTACCGCAGCTGCAGCACCGCGCGGGCCCGGCCGGGGATCGCGTTGACCGGCCGGTCGGCGTCGGCCGCGCCGAGCGCGAGGACCTCCAGGGTGTTCCAGCCGTAGAGCCGTTCGGCCGGCGTCAGGCGCGGATCGCCCCAGTGCTCGTCCAGCGCCGGGTCGCCCGGCGTGGTCCCGACTTCCACGCCGCTCAGGGCTTCGCGCACGTTGTCCGGCAATTCCGGTGGCAACAGTTCGGGTACCTGGATGCGGCCGTGGCCGTCGACCAGGCTCGCGATCGCGCCGGCGAGCGTCGTCGCCGGGTTGCGCAGGATCCCGCCCCAGTTGCCGGAGTGGTAGGCGTCCGGGCGCAGGTCGGCGTCGAGGGTGATCCGGACGCCGCCGCGCGCGCCGAGGAACAGCGTCGGCGTGGCCGCGTCGAGGCGCGGGCCGTCGGAGGCGATGAGGACATCGGCTTTGAGGAGTTCCTTTTGCCGCGCGGCGAACTCGTCGAGACCGGGTGAGCCGATCTCCTCGCCGGTCTCGAAGAGGAACTTCAGGTTGAAGCCGAGCTTGCCTTCCGCCTCGAGGAGCAGGCGCAGCGCCGTGAGGTTGACCAGGTGCTGACCCTTGTTGTCGGCGGTGCCGCGGCCGTACCAGCGGTCGCCGTCCGCGGTCAGCGTCCACGGGTCGCGGCCGTCGCTCCACCGGCCGGCTTCCCCGACGACGTCGGCGTGGCCGTAGCAGAGCAGCGTCGGCAGGTCCGGTGACTCGACGCGGACGCCGACCAGGAACGGGCCGCCCGCCGGGTCCGGGTTGGGGTGCTGGGTGACGTCGCAGCCGAGACCGGTCAGCGCCGGGGTCAGGACTTCGTCGAGGTACGCCTGGATCGCGGCGCGGCCTTCGGGGGCGTCGCTGACCGTGGGGTAGGCGACCAGCCGGGCCAGTTCGGCGAAGAACGCGCGGAGTCGACGTGGGCGCGGGCCTGGTCGAGCAGTTCCATGCCCGCCAGCCTAGAGAAGGGAAACAATACGAACGGTCGTGCTATGTTCGGCGGCATGAACGTCGACAGCGTTTACGTGGGGGAACCGAGTGTCCTGGGGTACCGGCGGGAGGTGCCGGTGCTGAGCGGGATCACGAAGGCGCGGGTGACGGCGCCGGAGCTGCGGCTGACCGAGCTGAACCTCGACGGCGACCGGCAAGCCGACCTCACCGTGCACGGCGGCCCCGACAAGGCGGTCTACGTCTACCCGGCCGAGCACTACGCGGCCTGGCGCGAGGACGGCTTCGAGGTCTCGACGGCCGACTTCGGCGAGAACGTCTCGCTGTCCGGGCTCACCGAGGACGACGTGCGGATCGGGGACGTCTGGGCCTGGGGCGACGCGCTCGTGCAGGTCTCGCAGCCGCGGTCGCCGTGCTACAAGCTCGCGATGAAGACCGGCCGCAAGGACATCACCCCGGCGATGATCGACTCCCTGCGCTCCGGCTGGTACCTGCGCGTGCTGCGGCCGGGCGTCGTCCCGACGTCCGGTGCGGTCGAACTGGTCGAGCGCGCGGACGCGCCGACGATCGCCGAGCTGTACGTCATCTCGTTCGCGAACTACGGGCAGCTGCCGCCGGAGCGCATCGGGGCGGCGCTGGACTTCGCCGACCGCGTGCTGGCGACCCCGGGGCTGGCGGCGTCGTGGAGCGCGGGCGTCCAGTCCACTGTGGACCGCTGGCGGGCGCGGCGTGCCGGCTGACGGCCGGGTCGCCCGCGGCGACGCGACCCGGCGCCTGGTGCTGCGCCGGGCGGTGGACGTCGCGTCGGTGGACGGCCTGGAGGGACTGTCCCTCGGCCGGCTGGCCACCGAGCTGGAGCTGAGCAAGAGCGGCGTGTTCGCGCTGTTCGGCTCCAAGGAGGAGCTGCAGCTCGCGACGGTCGAAGCCGCGCTGGAGATCTTCCGCTCGTACGTCGTGACGCCTGCCGCCGCGGTGGAGCCGGGCGTGCCGCGGCTGCGGGCGATCTGCGAGAACTGGCTGGCCTACTCGGAAAAGCGCGTGTTCCCGGGCGGGTGCTTCTTCTTCAACGTCGGCGCGGAGGTCGACGCCCGTCCGGGCCGGGTCCACGACGCGGTCGCGTCAGCGAGCAATTCTTTCGCCGCGTTCATCCACTCGGCCGCGGCCGAGGCGGTCTCACTCGGCCACCTGAACGCGGACGCGGAGGTCCTGGCGTTCGAGCTGCACGCGCTGGGCCGCGCGGCCAACGCGGACGCGGTGTTGAACGGCGGAACGCAGGCGTACGCACTGGCCAGGCGAGCCATCCAGGCCCGCCTCGCCCAACTGCTCTGAAGGCCACCATCAGGGCATCTAGTGCCCTGATGGTGGCCTTCAGAGGCTTACTTCCAGTCGACCTGGGGGCTGCGGTAGAAGTTGATGCCCTGGGTGACCCAGCGCGGGGCCTGCTTCGCCAGGCGCAGGCGGTAGGTGTCCCAATCGTGGGTGGCGCGAGGGGACCAGCCGATCTCCGCGATGCCCGGCAGGCGCGGGAACGCCATGTACTCGATGTCGTCGCTCGTCCGGATGGTCTCCGTCCACAGCGGCGCCTCGACGCCCGCGACCTGCTTCTCGCCGACGCCGGTCACCAGCGACGCGGGATCCCAGTTGTACCCGTCGCGCACCTCCACCAGCGCGGCCCAGTCCTGGCCCAGCGGCGTCGACGGGTTGTACTTCATGTCCAGGTACGCGTAGTTCGCCGGTGACATGAGGATCTTGTTGCCCCGGGCCGCGGCGGCCGCGACGGACTCGTTGTCCCCGCCGAAGTCCCAGTACTGCGGGATGGCCGACGTCGGCAGCGTGGACTTCGCGATCTCGTGCCAGCCGGTGACCTTCTTGCCGTACTTGGCGACGATCGGCTGCACCTTCTGCTGGAAGGTCAGGTAGTCCGCGGGCGGCGTCGCGTGGGCCTCGTCGCCGCCGATGTGCAGGTACTGGCCCGGCGTGATGGCCGCCAGCTCGCGCACGACGTCGTCGACGAACTTGTACGTGATCGGCGAGGAGATGCACAGCGAGCTGTAGCCGACCTCGGTGTCCGTGCGCACCGGGACGGCCTTGCCGTCGCAGTTCAGCTCCGCGTACGTCGACTGCGCCGCGTTCGTGTGGCCCGGCATGTCGATCTCCGGGATCACCGTGATGTGCCGCGAAGCCGCGTACGCGACGATGTCCTTGTACTGCTTCTGCGTGTAGTAGCCGCCCGGGTCGCCGTACGCGGCGGTCTGGCCGCCGACCGTCGCGAGCTTCGGCCAGCTCTTGATCTCGATGCGCCAGCCCTGGTCGTCCGCGAGGTGCAGGTGCAGCGTGTTGATCTTGTACTGGGCGATCTGGTCGATGTACAGCTTGACCTGGCCGGGCTGGAAGAAGTGCCGCGCGACGTCGAGCATCGCGCCGCGCTCGCCGAAGCGCGGGTAGTCGAGGATCGTGCCGCCGGCGACCGTCCACGTCCGGTGCTGGACGCGCTTCGCGTCGATCGCGGACGGCAGCAGCTGCCGCAGCGACTGGACGCCTTCGAAGAGCCCGTCCGCGGTGTTGGCCTTCAGCGAGACGCCGTCGCGGGCGACCTTCAGCTCGTAACCCTCGGTGCCGATGCGGGAGTCGTGCCCGAGCTGCAGCGAGATCGCGGGCAGGCCCCACGACCGCGGCACGACGGGCAGCGGATAGCCGGTGGCCGGGCGGAGCAGGCCGCGCAGGTAGTCCGCGACCTGGCCGGCGCCGCGGTCGGCGCTGATCACGGTGAACGGCGACAGCTTGAAGCCGCCCCGCGGGTCGGCCTTGGCCGAGACGGGCGCGGGGACGACGTCGGTCACGCTGCGTTCCGGGGCGGCCGGGGCCGCCACCGCGGCGGCGGGCAGGCCGACGGCCGTGAGACTCACGATCGCCGTGGTCAGGACGGCTCTGGACAAGCGCATCAGGGCACCTCCGGTCGGGGACTTCCTCACAAAGGTACAGACCAGCCGGTGCATTTGGAACAGCTCTTAACGAAGGGCGGCCCGGATCGCGTCCAGCACCGCGGGGTCCTCGATGGTGGAGGGCACGGCTTCGTCGCGGCCGTCGGCGATCGCGCGCATGGTCTTGCGCAGGATCTTCCCGGACCGCGTCTTCGGCAGCGCGTCCACAATGGACACATCGCGGAACGCGGCGACCGGCCCGATGTCCCGGCGGACCATCGCCACCAGTTCGTCCCGCAGCTTGTCCCCGGGGATGTCCGCACCCGCCTTGAGCACGACGAACCCCCGCGGCAGCTGGCCCTTGAGCTGGTCGGCGACCCCGATGACGGCGCACTCCGCGACGGCGGGGTGCGAGGCCAGCACGGCCTCCATCGACCCGGTCGACAGCCGGTGCCCGGCGACGTTGATGACGTCGTCGGTGCGGCCCATGACGAACAGGTAGCCGTCTTCGTCGAGGTAGCCGGAGTCGCCGGTCAGGTAGTGGCCGTCGTAGCGGGAGAGGTAGGCCTCGCGGTAGCGCTCGTCGTCGCCCCACAGCGTCGGCAGCGAGCCCGGCGGCAGCGGCAGCTTCACCGTGATGGCGCCTTCGCGCCCGGCCGGCAGCTCCTCGCCGCCCTGGTCGAGGATCCGGACGTCCCAGCCGGGGACGGGCTTGGTCGCCGAGCCCGGCTTGACCTCCATCGGCTCGAGGCCGCGGAGGTTGGCCGCGATCGCCCAGCCGGTCTCGGTCTGCCACCAGTGGTCGACGACCGGCGTGCCGAGCTTCTCGTGCGCCCAGTGGTAGGTCTCCGGGTCGAGCCGCTCACCGGCCATGAACAGCGTCTTGAACGCCGCGAGGTCGTACTTCTCCAGCTCGCGGGCGTCCGGGTCGAGCTTCTTGATCGCCCGCAGCGCGGTCGGCGCGGTGAACAGCGCCTGGACGCCGTGCTCGGCGACGACCCGCCAGAACGCGCCCGCGTCCGGCGTCCCGACCGGCTTGCCCTCGTAGAGCACGGTCGTCGCGCCGACCAGCAGCGGCGCGTAGACGATGTAGGAGTGCCCGACGACCCAGCCGACGTCGGAGGCCGTCCACCAGATGTCGCCGGCGTGGACGTCGTAGACCGCGTCCATCGAGTAGGCGAGCGCGACCGCGTGGCCGCCGGTGTCGCGCACGACGCCCTTCGGCTTACCGGTGGTCCCGGACGTGTAGAGGATGTAGAGCGGGTCGGTGGCCGCGACCGGCACCGGCTCGGCCGCGGTCGCGTTCGCGGCCAGCTCGCGCCAGTCGAGGTCACCTTTGGTCAGCTCCGCCGGCGCTTGCTCGCGCTGCAGCACGACGACGTGGTCCGGCTGGTGCTCGGTCAGCTCGAGCGCGGCGTCGATGATGGGCTTGTATTCGACGACCCGCGTCGGCTCGATGCCGCAGGACGCGGCCAGGATCACCTTGGGTTTCGCGTCCTCGATCCGCGCGGCGAGCTCCTTCGGCGCGAACCCGCCGAAGACGACCGAGTGCACCGCGCCGATCCGGGCGCAGGCCAGCATCGCGATCGCCGCCTCGGGCACCATCGGCAGGTAGACGACGACGCGGTCACCCTTCGTGACTCCCAGGGAGCTGAGCGCACCGGCGAACCGGGCGACCGTGTCGCGCAGCTCTTCGTAGGTGTAGGTGCGTTTCCGTCCGGTCACGGGAGAGTCCCAGATCAGTGCGGCCTGGCCGCCGCGGCCGGCCTCGACGTGCCGGTCGAGCGCGTTGTACGACGTGTTCAGCTCGGCGTCCGGGAACCACCGGTAGAAGGGCGGACGGGAGTCGTCCAGCGCCCGCTCCGGGGGTTTCGTCCAGCTGATCGACCTGGCCGCGGCCAGCCAGAACGCCTCCGGATCGGCCAGGCTGCGCCGGTAGGCCTCGGAGTACGCGCCCATGCCCCGCTCCTTCGCGTCGAACGTCCGCCGGTCCCCATCATGGCGCGGGAGCGGCGGGCCCGCCGGATTCCGGGCACGCTGAAGACCCGGCAACCTCACGGGGCCCGGCTGCGTCCTAAGCTGGACCGCGAGGAAACGCGGCTTGACGCATGCGAAGAGAACACGGACAGTGAGGGGAGCCCGGCGGTGAACGGACTCGCGAGCGCGTTGCTCTCGCTAGCCCATTCCTTGTTCGGCCCGGGCTTCTGCCCCGGCGAATGGGTCTGGGCCACGAGTGCGGCCGGCGCGCTCGTCGCACTGCTGCCGCCGATCGGCGCCCTGGCCGTGTCGATCGTCCGGAAGGGCACGGGCAACCGCTACGACGTCACGACGTTGTCGGTGTTCGGCGCGATCGGCCTGTTCAGCACGCTGGTGCTGCCGTGGCTGCTCTCCAACGGCGTGTCGGGCGTCTTCCGCGCGGCGTGGGCGGGCGAGGAGAGCGGGCTGACCAGCAAGGAGTGGTCGTCGCTCAACAGCCCCGGCGGGTGCTGGGTGGACAACCAGCGGAACTACCTCGGCGGCGGCCAGTCCGTCTACGACGTGCTGTTCTCCCGCAATGGCAGCGACATCCCGTTCTTCGTCTACCTGCTGGCCTTCGTGGTGCTGGGGGCCGGGTCGCTGCTGTTCGTCATGCTCCAGGGCCGCACCGCCTTCCGCCGCGGGCCGAAGTGGCCGTCGCGGTTATTCTGGATCCCGTTCGCCGCGATGCTCCTGTTCAGCGTCGGCATGGAGGCCAACACCGCGCTGCACTTCTGGCTCGGCTTCCTGCCGTTCAGCGTGCTGGGCCTGATCCCGGTCGCGATGGTCGGGCCGCCGCCGTGGTCGGTCATCAACCGGCCGGACGTGCCGCCGCGCCGCGACCAGGAGCCGCCGGGGCCGCCGCCGTCGCAGGTCCAGCCGCGCCCGACCCCGCCGCCGCCCCCACCTCCGGTCAACCGGCCGTACCCGAAGACGGCGCTGGCGTCCGCGCCCGAGCCCCCGCCGATGGCCGGCGCGCTGGCCGCGGCGCCCGGCCCGATCCCGCCGCCGCCCGGCTCGCGCAACGCCGGCGGCAGCCGCTACCGGCGTGTCAAGCAGCTCGGCGCGGGTGGCTTCGGCACGGTCTGGCAGGCCGTCGACACCCAGCTCAACCGCACGGTCGCGCTGAAGATCGCGCACGCGCCGGACCGCGACACCGCCGAGCGCATGCAGCGCGAGGCCCGCGCGCTGGCCGTGGTCAGCCACCCCAACTGCGTCAAGGTCTACGACCTGGCCGAGGAGCCGGACGGGCTCGCGCTGGTCATGGAGTACCTCGAGGGCCGTCCGCTGGCCGAGCTGGTCGACGGCCAGGGCCCGCTCGACGACGTCGCGGCCGGACGCCTGTGGGCGACGATGGCCGGCGCGTTGGCGGCGGCGCACGAGAAGGGCGTCCTGCACCGCGACATCAAGCCGTCGAACGTCATCCTCGACCCGAGCGGCCTGGCCCACCTGATCGACTTCGGCATCGCCCGCAGCCAAGGCGACTCGAAGATGACGGCGACCGGGATGATGATCGGCACGCCCGACTTCGTGGCCCCGGAGCAGGCGATGGGCGCGACGGCGTCCCCGGCGTCGGACGCGTGGCAGCTGGCGGCGACGATCAGCTACGCGCTCTCGGGCCAGCCCCCGCGCGGCACCCGCGAGACCCCGATGGCGGCGCTGATGGCGGCGGCCCGGGCCGAACCGGTGTCGCGGCTGCCGCAGCGCAGCGCCCACGCCCGGCTGTTGGCGGCTTCGCTGGACCCGGAGCCTCGGCGCCGTCCAACGCTGAACGCGGTGCGCCGCGAGGTCGAAGGCTGGCTTTCGCGGGCCGGCAAGTCGGCCGACGGCCCGGTCACCCGGGTGGTGCCGCGCCAGCCGGGGAACCAGCTGCCCCGCCGCTAACCGGGCTTCACGGCTGAGAAGATCACCAGCTCCTTCGGCCTCAAATCCACGCTGACCTGCTCGAACCCCGCCTTCTCGAGCCGGCCGGGGAAGGTCGCGGCGTCGATGACGTTCATCGTGTCGCCGATGTGCAGCAGCCGGAAGCGGAGGTTGAGCTGGCCGTCGCTGCCGCAGTACGTGCCGCCCGGGCGCAGGACCCGCGCGGCCTCGGCGAAGATCGCGTCCTGGAGCTGCGTGGTCGGCACGTGGTGCAGCATCGTGAAGCAGACGACGGCCGAGAACCGGCGGTCTTCGAAGGGCATCTCCGCGCCGCTGCCCTCGACGACGTCGGCGCGGTCGCCGAACTTCGCCCGCAGCAGCTCGCTCGACGCGGGGTCGATCTCCAGCACCGTCAGCTTCGGGACGGCGTCGAGCAGCACCTTCGTGGTGGCGCCGAACCCGGGCCCGATCTCGAGCACGTCGTCACCCAGGTCGCGCTCCTTCAGCCACGGCGTCAGGCGTTCTTCGACGGTGGCCGCCCACTTCTCCGAACTGCAGATTCTGCGGTGGATCAGGTTCATCGGCATGCGGTCGACGGTATTTCGGCTTGGCGATGACCGATAGCCGATACCCTGACAGATGATGTCGCGAAACAGCCAAGCCATGCTCCTCGGCGAGGTCCACCTGCCCGCCGGAACCTGGTTCCCGTGGCACGAGCACCCGGTGCACCAGCTGGTCTGGTCGGCCCGCGGGGTCGTCGCGGTCAAGGCGGGCGACGCGGGCTGGGTCCTGCCGCCGACCCGGGCGCTGTGGATCCCGGCGGGCGTCCAGCACCGCACGGGCGCGCTCGGCCGGGCGGCCCTGCGCGGCATCTACGCCGACCCCGCGCTGTCCCCGGTGTCGTGGCCGGCGCCCCGGATGGTGGCCGTCCGCCCGCTGCTGCGCGAGCTCCTGGAGTACCTGACCGGCGACGGCGTGGCCCCGGCGGCCCGGCTGCGAGCCGAGGCGGTGGCGTTCGACCTGCTGGAGCCCCTGGACGTGGTCCCGATCGCGGTGCCGTCCCCGGCCGACCCGCGAGCCCGCGACGTCGAGACGGCGGTGCTGGCGAACCCGGCGGACCCGCGAAGCCTGGCGGAATTCGGGCGGGACGTCGGAGCGGCGGAGCGGACGCTGGCGCGCATCTTCGTCCGCGAGTGCCGGATGCCGTTCGGGACGTGGCGCACCCAGGTGCGGCTGCGGGCGGCGCTGCCGTTGCTGGCCCAGGGCGCGCCGCTGGAGGCGGTGGCCCACCGGGTGGGGTACAGCTCGGCGAGCGCGTTCGTCGCCGCGTTCCGGCGGGCTGTCGGGGTCACCCCGGGGGCGTACTTCGCGGGCTGAGCGGGGCCCGGCTACCGCCAGGACGGCAGCCAGCGTTCGGCCTCCCACTGGCCCGTGGTGATCGCGACGCCGTTCAGGATCGGCCACAGCCAGGCGAAGTTCGCCACCACCAGGCCCACGTACAACGACACCACGAGCAGCCCGGTCCCGCGTCTTTCGAACCCGCGCCGGGCGCTGCCCAGGATCTGGCCCAGGCACAACGTCAACCCCAGCACCAGGAACGCCGCCAGCGGGGTCGCGTAGAAGAAGTACATCTGCCGGTCGATGTTGGTGAACCAGAAGACGTACCCGCCGAGGTAGCCCACCAGCACCGCCGCGTAGCGCCAGTCCGCGCGGAAGATCGAGCGCCACACCGACCAGCCCAGCATCGGGATCGCCAGCCACCACATGGCCGGCGTGCCGATCAGCATCGTCGCGCTGACGCAGCGGGACTCGCCGCAGCCGGTGACTTCGCCGTCGTAGCTGTAGAGCATCGGGCGCAGCCCCATCGGCCACGTCCACGGTTTCGACTCCCACGGGTGCGGGTTGTCCTTGGGCGTGACCAGCGTTTCGTGGAAGTGCAGGACGTTGCCGGTGTAGTCGACGAGCGAGCGCAGCGACGCCGGCACCCACGACCAGAAGCCCGGCGCGATGTCCTTGATCTCGGTGTAGTGCCGGTCGGTCGCGGTCTCGCTCGCGAACCACGCCCAGTACGCGCCGAGGTACATCAGGAACGGGATGAGCAGGATCGCCCACAGTGCGGGCAGCACGTCCCGGCGGATCGTGCCCAGCCACGGCCGTTCGACGCCGGCCGCGCGGCGCGCCGCGACGTCGAAGAACACGCACAGCAGCCCGAACGCGACGATGTAGTACAGCGCCGACCACTTGACGCCGAAGGTGAGCCCGATCATCAGCCCGGTCGCGAACCGCCACCAGCGGAAGCCCAGCTTGGGGCCCCACACGGACTCGTTGACCCAGCCCTCGCGGACCGCCGTCGCGAGCCGGGTGCGCACCTGGTCGCGGTCCACCAGCAGGCAGGCGAACGCGGCGAGCACGAACAGCGCGATGAAGATGTCGAGCATGCCCATGCGCGACTGGAGGTGCAGCACGCCGTCGCTGATCACGAGGACGCCGGCGATGCCGCCGAGCAGCGTCGAGCGGGTCAGGCGGCGGGCGATGCGGACGACCAGCAGCACCATCAGCGTGCCGGCCAGCGCGGGCATGATCCGCCAGCCCCAGCCGTTGTAGCCGAACAGCCATTCGCCGATCGCGATCAGCTGCTTCGCCAGCGGCGGGTGGACGACCAGCTCGTAGCCGTAGTTGTCTTCGTAGCCGCCGTTGCGCAGCATTTGCCACGCTTGCGGCACGTAGTGCTTCTCGTCGAAGACCGGGCTGCCCTTGTCCGTCGGCGCGCCGAGGTTCTGCAGCCGGACGATGCCGCCGATCACGGTCAGCACGAGGGTGACGACCCAGCCGCGCAGCCGGTCGTCCGGCATGCCGCGGCCGAGCAGGGTCACTTCGCGGTCGGTCGGCGGCCGGAGCGCCTCGACCGGGTCCGGCCGGACGCTTTCGTCGTCGGGACGGGTCAGCACGGCGGTCACGGGGGCGATCCTACGGGCGGGGCAGGGCGTGCGTCGTCCGGATCCGCTGATCAGCCTAGGCTGGGCGGGTGAGTTCACCGGTTCCTCCCGGTCGCCTGGTGCTGGCGGCGACCCCGCTCGGCGACGTCCGCGACGCCTCGCCCCGCCTGGCGGAAGCGCTGGCGGAAGCCGACGTCATCGCGGCCGAGGACACCCGCAGGTTCCGCTCGCTGGCCGCGGCGCTGGGGGTGACCCCGCGCGGCCGGGTGGTGAGCTTCTACGAGGACGTCGAGACGGCGCGCCTGCCCAAGTTGCTCGAATCGTTACGCGCGGGCGAGACGGTGGTGCTCGTGACGGACGCCGGTATGCCCAGTGTGTCCGATCCGGGCTTCCGGCTGGTTTCGGCTTGTGTTGCCGCGGACTTGCCGGTGACGTGTCTCCCCGGCCCGTCCGCGGTGACCACGGCGCTCGCTTTGTCCGGTTTGCCGTGTGACCGGTTCTGCTTCGAGGGCTTCGCGCCGCGCAAGCCCGGCGAGCGTTCTCGCTGGCTTTCGTCGTTGCGTGACGAGCCTCGGACGGTCGTGTTCTTCGAGTCCCCGCACCGGTTGGCGTCGTTGCTGGCGGACGCGGCTTCGGTGCTGGGCCCGGAGCGGCAGGCCGCGGTGTGCCGTGAGCTGACGAAGACGTACGAAGAGGTGAAGCGGGGGTCGCTGCCGGACTTGGCTTCGTGGGCTTCGGAGGGCGTTCGTGGCGAGATCACAGTGGTCCTTTCCGGGGCTTCGCCTCGGGAGGTGTCGGTGGCGGACCTGGTTTCGGAGGTCGCGGACCGGGTCTCGGCGGGCGAGCGCTTGAAGACCGCGGCGGCGGAGGTCGCCGAGGCCGCTGGGGTGTCCAAAAAGGAGCTTTACGACGCGGTGCTGCTCGCGCGGAAGGGCTAGGTCAACAAGGCGGTCACCGCGGCGTGCGCCTTCTCGGCATCCGGGGCGTCCCCGGTGATCACGTCCGTGTACACGAACGACTCGCCGATCCGCACCAGCAGGTAAGCCAGGTCCGGCACCGGCAGGGGCGGGACCAACCGCCCGGCGGAAACCTCCCCCGACAGCAACTCCGCGAGCCGGGCGGTCGTCCGCTGCTGGCAAACGCTGGCGCGGGTCGTCAGCAGCCGCAACGCCCGCTCCGGCTCCCGGCGCAGGAAGTCCCGGAACGGCGGTGACTCGTTCGCGAACCGGACGTACCCGCTCACGAAGTCCGCCACCCCCGCCGCTCCGCGGCCGACGCACGAAGGCCACAGCCGGGCGATCGACGCCGACGACAGCGACCACAGGATCTCCCCGAGCAAGAGGTCCCGCGACCCCACCCGGCGGTGCAGCGTCGCCCGGCTGATCGACAGCGCCTCCGCCAGTTCGCCCATGTCCACCCGCCGCCCGGACAGGAACCACTCGCGCGCCAGTTCGAACTCGTGAGACATATGTCAGAATGTCTCACATCACCCACCGGGAGGACAGCAGATGCGTGCAGTGCAGGTGACCGAGTTCGGCGGACCCGAGGTGCTCACGCCGGTCGAGCTGCCCGATCCCGTGGCCGGGCCCGGCGAGGTCCTCATCGACGTCGACCGCATCGGCGTCAACTACGCCGACACCCACCAGGCCGAGAACTCCTACCTGGCGCCGTCGAAGCTCCCGCTGGTGCCCGGCGGTGAAGTGGTCGGAACCAGCGACGGCAAGCGGGTCGTCGCCCTCCTGAACGGCGGTGGTGGGTACGCCGAGAAGGCCGTCGCGCCCGAGGCGACCACCTTCCCCGTGCCCGACGGCATCGACGACCTCACCGCGCTGTCCATGCTGGTCCAGGGTGCGACCGCCTGGGTGCTCCTGCGCAAGAACGCCCACCTGGCCGAAGGCGAGTCCGTCGTCGTGCACGCCGCCGCCGGCGGGGTCGGGACCATCGCCGTGCAGCTCGCCAAGGCCTGGGGCGCCGGCCGCGTCATCGCCACCGCCAGCAGCGAGGAGAAGCGCGCCCTCGCCCTCGAACTGGGTGCCGACGTCGCGGTCGACTCGCGCGCGGAGGACATGACCGAGGTGCTCCTCGACGCCAACGGCCGCCGCGTCGACGTCGTGCTCGACATGGTCGGCGGGAAGACCACCGACCAGAGCATCGCCGCGCTGGCGCCGTTCGGCCGGCTCGCGTTCTACGGCATGGCCGGGCGCGAGCAGCCGAAGCCGGTCGACCTGCGCAACGTCCTCGGCCACAGCACGACGATCAGCGGCATGTGGCTGCCGCACGTCTTCCGCCTGCCGGGCAACGTCTTCGGGACCGCCCTCACCGAGCTGTTCGACCTGGTCCTCGAAGGCAAGCTCAAGGCGATCCCGGGCGGCGAGTTCGCGCTCTCGGACGCGCGCGGCGCGCACGAGGCCCTGCGCTCCCGCAAGACCGTCGGCAAGCTACTGCTCGACCCCGGCAAGTAGGCGGTCGTGAGTGAGGAACAGGGTTAGAACACTGTTTCTCACTCACGACCCGGTGGCGAGCAGGCGTTCCAGGGGGGCCGCCTTGTGGAGGCACTCCTGCCACTCCGCCTCCGGGTCCGAATCCGCCGTGATCCCGCCGCCGACGCCCAGCGCGATCCGGCCGGCGGCGATCTCGAACGTCCGGATCGCGACGTTCAGCTCCAGCCCCGCCGCCGGCGAAACCAGCCCGATCGCGCCCGTGTAGACCCCGCGCCCGCAGGGTTCCAGCGAAGCGATCAGGTCCAGCGCGCGGATCTTCGGCGCGCCCGTCACCGAGCCGGGCGGGAACGTCGCCTCCAGCAGGGAAGCGTCCGAAACCGAGGGGCGCAGCACGCCCGTCACCGTCGAGTCCAGGTGCCAGACCCCCGGCGCCGGGCGGACCCGCAGCAGCGACGGCACCGCCACCGACCCCACCTCGCACACCCGGCCCAGGTCGTTGCGCACCAGGTCGGTGATCATCACGTTCTCGGCGACGTCCTTTGTGGACCGGCGCAGCAGCCGCGCGTTCCCGTCGTCGAGAGGTCCGCGCCGGGGGAGCGTCCCCTTGATCGGCGTCGACCGCACCGCGCGGCCGTGGCGCGCGAGGAACAGCTCCGGCGAGAACGAGACCACCGACCCCCACGGGCCCGCGACGAAGGCCGCGCGCCGAGGTGCCAGCGAAGACACCCCGGCCGCGAACAACGCCTCGGGAGACCCGGAGAACGAGCCCGTGAACCGGCTGCAGATGTTCGCCTGGAACAGCTCCCCGGCCTCGATCGCGTGCACGCACGCCTTCACCGCGTCCCGGTGCTCCGACGGCAGCGGACGCCGCAGCGGGCCGGCGGTCCACGAAAGATCCGGGACGGCGGAAGCCAGCAGCGATTCCAATGTGGACATCGACGGCCCGCCGTCGTCGAGTGACTCCAGGTGGCAGGTGCCCGACGAGGACCACCGCAGCACGTGGTCCGCCCAGCCCCACGCGGACGCCGGCAACGCACCGCGCCGGCCCGACGGATCCACCGAGTCGTACGACAGGTACCCGAACCACCCGCCGCCGATCACCCCGGGCGGGGCGTCGACCTGCGCGGGAAAGGACGGAACGCCGGCAGAAACGGCCACCGAAGGCGCGATCACCGCCTCCGACGAAAACCACTCGCCGGACAGCATCGCGGGCGGCGGCAGCCCGCGGGCGGCGTTGTGGTGAGCGAGTACCGAGAAAGCGCGCGCGGGCGTGACCTTCGTCCGGAGTGGCCTGCTCGTGACGCGCATGGCGCCATACCACCACAGGTCAGAGCAGCAGGTCACCCAATGTGAACGGGTACACGACGGCGTTCTGCTCCACCGGCCCCTCGATCCCCGGCACGTCCGGCGCGCACGCGTGCTGGTGCACGCCGAGCCGCGAGTGGAACCAGCCCGCCCGCCCCGGGATGCCGTTGTGCCGGATCAGCCACAGCACCACCTCGGAGTCGGCCCAGCGGTCCGGGTGCAGCCGGTGCTGCCAGCAGTCGTAGTCGGCGTAGACCAGCACCCGCTCGATGCGCGCCGCGTGCCGGACGTGCTTGATCCAGGCCTTGATGAACCGGTCGTCGACGCTCGGGGCCGCCACCTCCAGCGCCGGCGCCAGCGAGCCGGGTGCGAACGCCCCGAGCTTGCTGGCCGTCCGCACGAAGTGGTCGGCCTGGTCGTGCACCGCGCCCGGCCGTGCGTAGTGGCGGCCGCCGACGTGCAGCCCGGCCTCCTGCGCCCCGGCGAGGTTGCGCTCCGCGGCGGAGCTGCTCCAGTTGACGTTCTCGCTGACCGTCACCGACACGAACCGGGTCTGCGCCGCGCGCACGGCCTGCCAGTCGGCCACGCGCTCGCGGTGCGACAGCGAGATGCCCAGTTCGGCTTCCGGCTCCGTCACAGTCCGCCCCCGGCGCGTAGATGAGAGCACACCATACGTCGCCGGGAGCGGACGTGCAGTGACACACGCCCGGGTTGATCAGGCATTTCGCGATGTTCAGGCGTTGTCTCGCTGGAACGTCCGGGTGCCCCACCACACGGACACCACCGCCATCACCAGCACCACGACGCCGCCGGTGAACAAGGCGTCCACCGTGAAGTCGCCGCGGAAGGAATTCCGCTCGACGTCGACCACGTGCCGGAACGGGTTGATCTGCGAGACCGTGTACAGCCACTTCGGCGCGACGCCCTCCGTGATCGGCAGCAGGATGCCGGAGAGCAGCAGCAGCGGGATGAGCACCGCGTTGAGCAGGGCGGGGAACGTCTCCTCGCTCTTCAAGGTCAGCGCCAGCGCGTACGAGCACGACGCCAGCGACACCGCCAGCAGGAACACGATCACCAGGCTCAGCAGCACACCGCCGGCCGGCGCGTCGAGGTCGAACACCAGGTACGCCAGCACGATGATCACCACGGCCTGCACGACGGCCTGCACCGCGCTGGCCAGCACCTTCCCCAGCAGCAGTGCGACGCGGCTGACCGGCGTCACCCGGAACCGCTCGACCACGCCGGAGCGGTAGTCGGCCAGCAGCCCGAACCCGACGAACGAGCTGCCGAACAGCGCCAGCTGGACGACCAGAGCCGGGGTGAGCAGCATCCAGCCGTCCACTTCGGACAGGCTTTGGGCCTGCATCGCCTTGACCATCAGCGGCCCGAACAGGAACAGGTACAGCAGCGGCTGCATGATCCCGATGACGACCCAGGTCGGGTTGCGCAGCGCCGCCTTCATGTCGCGGCGGAAGATCAGCCAGGTGTCACGCGGCACGGGTGCCCTCCTCGGCTTCGCGCAGCGAACGCCCGGTCAGCGTCAGGAAGACGTCGTCGAGCGTCGGCCGGTGGATCTGCACCGACCGCATCGGGATGCTCTTCGCGTCGAGCGCCCGCAGCAGCTCCGGCAGCGCGACGTCGCCGCGCGGCACCCGGAACCGGACCTCGCCCTCCGAGACGGACAGCTCGTGCGCGCCCGCCAGCCGTCCGGCGATTTCGGCGGCGTCCGCGCCCTGCTCCGGGTCGACGCCCACCTCGACTCGATCGCCGTCG
Organism: Amycolatopsis sp. cmx-4-37; assembly: GCA_049998055.1. Taxonomy (GTDB): domain Bacteria; phylum Actinomycetota; class Actinomycetes; order Mycobacteriales; family Pseudonocardiaceae; genus Amycolatopsis. Next base: position 641,003 of record JAEBEK010000004.1, read on the forward strand.
ACCTGCGCCTTCAGCGCGTCCGGGGTGCCCTCGGCGACGATCCGGCCGTCGTCGATGACGACCAGCCGGTCGGCCAGCGCGTCGGCCTCGTCCAGGTAGTGCGTGGTCAGGAAGACCGTGACGCCCTGCTCGCCGCGCAGCCGGCGGATGTGTTCCCACAGGTTGGCGCGGCTCTGCGGGTCGAGCCCGGTCGACGGCTCGTCGAGGAACACCAGGCCGGGCGAGTGGATCAGCCCCAGCGCGATGTCGAGCCGCCGTCGCTGACCGCCCGACAGCGTCTTGGTGAGCCGCTGGTCCAGCCCGGTCAGGTCGAGCTGCTCGCCGAGCTCGGCACCGCGCGCGACGGCGTCGGCCTTGCTCATCCGGTAGAGCCGCCCCTGCAACTCGAGCTCGTCGGCGACCGTGGTCTCCGGCGAGGTGCCGCCGCCCTGGGCCACGTAACCGATCCGCTCGCGGACCCCCAGCGGGTCTTTCAGCAGGTCGCGGCCGCCGACGGTCGCGGTGCCCGCGGTCGGCTCGAGCAGCGTGGTGAGCATGCGCAGCGTGGTCGTCTTCCCGGCGCCGTTCGGCCCGAGGAAGCCGACGAGCTCACCCGCGTCGACGTCGAGGTCGACGCCCTTCACCGCGTGTACTTCGCCCCCAGAGCGGCCCTTGCGGCGGAACCACCGCTCGAGACCGCGTGCCGTGATCATCGGATCCCCTCTCCATGGTAGTCAAAGTTGACTAGCTCATCCCCGTACTGTGCCGTAAGGAGGGGTGCTAGTCAAACTTGATTACCGAGCGACCCCGGACCCCGACGTCATGAACGAGTCGTTCACCGCGCCCGACGCCATGAAAGAGTCGTTCATGACCTCCGGCCGCCCGCTGCCTACCGAGCGGGCGGCTCGCCGAAGACGTCCCCGGACTCGTCGGCCATCACGTACTCGCCCGCTTCGAGCCGCGCGATCAGGCCTTCGAGCCAGGTCAAGCTCGCGTCGGTGATCCCGCCCCACAGCCGGTACAGCTCGCCGACGTGCGCGGGCGTGCCCAGCTCCATGCTCGCCTTCACCTCGTCGAGCATCAGCTTCGACTGACGCTGCTCGGCCTCCAGGTGCACGAGCCGGTGCCGGAGCAAGTTGATCACGCGGGCGCGGGGGAACGTCGTCATCAGCGAGATCCCCGCCGACAGGTCCGGGTGGTTGAGCTCGGGGTCGGACAGCGCCTTCGACAGCAGGACCTGGTACTCCTGCTCGCCCTCGGCGGTGAGCCGGTAGGCGGTCCGGTCCGGGCCCGAGTCACCCGGCTCGGCGTCGACCTGCTCCAGCAGCTCCTCGGTCGTCATCTTCTTCAGCGCGTGGTAGATCGACCCGGGCTGGACGTTGGCCCACTTCTCCGCCGACCAGCTCAGCAGCTCCCGTCGCACTTGGTAGCCGTGCGCGCGGCCGTACATGCGCACCACCCCGAGCACGAGCAACCGTGTCGCCGACAACCGGGCCTCCCTCTCGACAAAGCGCGTGACGCCCTCCGTAGGCTAATAAGGTATGAGCACCCCAGTGTTGACCGCGGTGGCCTGGCCCTACGCCAACGGCCCCCGCCACATCGGCCACGTGTCCGGATTCGGCGTCCCGTCCGACGTCTTCTCCCGCTACCAGCGAATGGCCGGCAACCGGGTGCTCATGGTCTCCGGCACCGACGAGCACGGCACCCCGATCACCGTCCAGGCGGACAACGAGAACTCGACCCCGCAGCTGACGGCGGACAAGTACACCCGCCAGATCGGCAACGACCTGCAGGGCCTCGGCCTCTCCTACGACCTGTTCACCCGGACCTCCACCGGCAACCACGCCGAGGTGACGCAGCAGATCTTCTTGGCGCTGCACCGCAACGGCTACGTCGTGCCGAAGACCACGCGCGGGGCGATCAGCCCGTCCACCGGCCGCACGCTGCCCGACCGCTACGTCGAGGGCACCTGCCCGATCTGCGGGTACGACGGCGCGCGCGGCGACCAGTGCGACAACTGCGGCAACCAGCTCGACGCCGCGGAGCTGATCAACCCGAAGTCGCGGATCAACGGCGAGACGCCGAAGTTCGTCGAGACCGAGCACTACTTCCTCGACCTGCCGGCGTTCACCAAGACCCTCGGCGACTGGCTCTCGACCAAGACCGACTGGCGCCCGAACGTCCTCAACTTCACCAAGAACCTGATCGACGACATGCGGCCCCGGCCGATCACCCGCGACCTCGACTGGGGCGTCAAGATCCCCCTCGACGGCTGGCGCGACCAGCCGCTGAAGCGGTTCTACGTCTGGTTCGACGCGGTGATCGGCTACTTCTCGGCCAGCGTCGAGTGGGCGCGGCGCTCCGGCAACCCGGACGCGTGGCAGGAGTGGTGGAACAACGCCGACGCCCGGTCCTACTACTTCATGGGCAAGGACAACATCACCTTCCACGCCCAGATCTGGCCGGCGCTGCTGTTCGGCCACAACGGCGAGGGCGACAAGGGTGGCGAGCCGGGCAAGTACGGCAAGCTCCACCTGCCGGACGAGATCGTCTCCAGCGAGTTCCTCACCATGAGCGGCTCGAAGTTCTCGACCTCGCGCGGGCGCGTCATCTACGTCGAGGACTTCCTGCGCGACTTCGGCCCGGACACGCTGCGGTACTTCATCTCGGTCGCCGGCCCGGAGACCCAGGACACCGACTTCACCTGGGACGAGTTCGTCCGCCGGACCAACTTCGAGCTGGCCAACGAGTGGGGCAACCTGGTCAACCGGTCCATCTCGATGGCGCACAAGAACGTCGGCGCCATCCCGCGCCCGGAGGCACCGACGGCGGCCGACGAGGACCTGAAGACGCTGTCGCGCAAGGCTTTCGACACCGCGGGCGCGCACCTGGCCCGGTCCCGGTTCAAGCTGGCGGCGGCCGAGGCGATGAAGGTCGTCACCGCGGCGAACAAGTACATCTCCGACCAGGAGCCGTGGAAGCTCAAGGACGACCCCACCCGGCGCGACACCGTGCTCCACACCGCGCTGCAGGTCGTCTCCGACGCCAACACGCTGCTGACGCCGTTCCTGCCGCACTCGGCGCAAAAGGTGCACGAGGCCCTCGGCGGCACCGGCGTCTGGGCCGCCCAGCCGGAGCTCAAGGAGGTCGACGACCTCGACATCGCCGGCCGGGTCAACCCGATCCTCACCGGCGACTACGCGGGCGAGCAGGCCAAGTGGGAGTCGAAGCCGATCGAGGTCGGCAAGCCACTGGCCAAGCCGTCCCCGCTGTTCACGAAGCTCGACCCGGCGCTCGGCGAGACCGGCCCGGAGTGGGCGCCGATCACCAAGGAGTAAGAGGTAATGCATGGGTGACGAGAAGCGCGAGCTGCCGCCGGTCCCGGACCGGCTCCCGGTGTCGGTGGTGGACGCGCACACCCATCTCGACGCGTGCGGCGCGGTCACCGCGGCCGATGTCACGGCCATGGTCGACCGCGCCGAGCGCGCCGGCGTCGCCCGCGTCGTCACGGTCGCGGACGACCTCGCCTCCGCCCGCTGGGCGGCCGAGGCGGCGACCTGGGACCGCCGGGTGTTCGCCGCGGTCGCGATCCACCCGACGCGGACCAAGGCGTTCGGCGACGCCGAGAAGTCCGAAGTGGAGCGCCTGGCGGGCCACGAGCGCGTGGTCGCCGTCGGCGAGACCGGCCTCGACTACTACTGGGACTACTCGCCGCACGACGCCCAGCAGGAGGCCTTCCGCTGGCACATCGACCTGGCGAAGCGGCTGGACAAGCCGCTGATGATCCACGACCGCGAGGCCCACGACGACGTGCTGCGCATCCTGGCCGAGGAGAATGCGCCGAATGCCGTAATCTTCCATTGTTTTTCCGGAGACGCGGAAATGGCCCGCAAGTGCGTCGACGCGGGATACGTCCTTTCCTTCGCGGGCACGGTGACGTTCAAGAACGCGAAGGGGCTCCACGAGGCGGCCCGGCTCTGCCCGGCGGACCAGTACCTCGTCGAAACCGACGCGCCGTTTCTGACCCCCCACCCGTTCCGTGGGCGGCCGAACGAGCCGTTCGGCGCCGCCTACACGGTCCGTCACCTCGCGGCGCTCAGGGGCGAAGCTGTCCACGAAGTCGCCGAATCGGTCCGGACCACTGCCGAGCGGGTCTACCGACTCCCCAGTGTCACAACGGGTTGAACGCATTGCGACATCAGAGTTCCTTGATCGTCCACCTGATGGAGTGACGGGGATCACGACACTCCGGGGGGTGTTTGCGCAACCCGGCGAGACCCGTTACTGTCCCGTGATCGTGCCGGTCGGTACTGCACACTGCAGTTGCCGGCTGTTACGCCCACAGTCACGTCAGTGCACGTCGGGGAAGCGGAACCGGGTAGGTACGACCGGGACCGTGACGATGGCGCCGACTGCGGGCCCAGACGTAAAGACGCCGCCCCGAACGGCGTCTTGGGAAAGGGAACGACAGCGGTGACAGGTAGCAGACAGGCTGGAGCGCGCTCCGCGGCCGTCCTCGATCGTCATTACGAGGACACCGCCTACGGCCAGCTCGACTTCTCCGACGACCCGAACATCACGCAGCAGGACATCCTCGCCGCGCTCGGCCCCGACGCCGACGCGATGATGGCCGAGATCGACGTCGACGTCGACGAGCTGATCCGGCTCATCAACGCCGAGACGACGTACCTGCCGCCGATCGTCCTCCCCGACGAGTTCGAGGCGGACCGGACCGCGTCCCCGCAGGCCAAGAAGGCCGCGATGGACGAGAGCATCCGGCAGACCTCGAAGGTCTGGAAGCGCCGTTTCCTCAAGGGCGCCGTCCTCAGCGTCATGATCAGCGTCGCCGGCGGCGGCGCGGCCGCGCTGGCGATGAACAAGAGCATCACCGTCGACGTCGACGGCCAGCAGACCACCGTGCACTCCTTCGGCGACACCGTCGGCGAGGTGCTGGAGGACGCGGGCCTGTCCGTCGGCGCGCACGACTCGCTCTCCCCGTCCCCGCAGGCGGAGGTCGGCGACGGCGGGGTCATCAAGCTCGAGCGCGGCCGTCAGCTGAAGATGATCATCGACGGCGCGGAGCACACCTCCTGGGTCCGCGCGACGCACCTCGGCGACGCGCTCGGCCAGCTCGGCATGGCGGGCATGGACAAGCCCGGCACGTGGATGTCGATGCCGAAGGACGGCGAGCTGCCCCTCCAGGGCGCCACCGTCGAGATCAAGACCCTCAAGAACATCACGCTCTACGACGGCGCCAACGCGCCGAAGAAGGTCACCACGACCGCGGTCACCACGAAGGAGTTCCTGGGCGAGTACAAGCTCACCCTGGGCCCGGAGGACGCCGCCGAGGGTGGCCTGGACGTCAAGCTGACCGACGGCGCCGAGGTGCACATCAGCCGCACCGGCGTCTCGACGGTCACCCAGAAGGAGTCCATCGACCCGCCCGAGCAGCGCGTCGACGACCCGGACCTCGCCAAGGGCAAGACCTCGGTCGAGGACCCCGGCACGCCCGGCGAGAAGATGGTTACCTACAAGGTCACGCAGAAGAACGGCAAAGAGGTCGCCCGCGAGAGCGTCTCCGAGCAGGTCATCACCCAGCCGAAGCCGAAGATCGTCCACGTCGGCACCAAGCAGGCCCCGACTCCGGACATCGGCGACGGCTCCGCGTGGGACCGCATCGCGAAGTGCGAGTCGGGCGGCAACTGGGCCACCAACACGGGCAACGGCTACTACGGCGGCCTCCAGTTCGACAAGCGCACGTGGGACGCCTACGGCGGCGACCAGTACGCGAACCTGCCGAACCAGGCTTCGCGCGAGCAGCAGATCGCGATCGCGGAGAAGGTCCGCGACGCCCGCGGCGGCTACAGCGCCTGGCCGGTCTGCGGCAAGAAGGCCTGATTTTCCCGAAACGGCCCCCGTCCTCGCGGACGGGGGCCGTTTTCGTGTGCGCGAAGAGGCAGCACGCGTGTCCCGACAGGCATCAGCCGTGATCAGGCGGGCATCACCCGCGATGCCCCTCCAATCACGCGTGCTGCCTCCTCGATCACGCGTGATGCCCCATCGGTAAGCTCCAGCGGTGGTTGAACTGTTGGGACCTGCCGAGATCCGCGGGCTGGCGGCCGAGCTGGACGTGCGGCCGACCAAGAAGCTCGGGCAGAACTTCGTGCACGATCCCAACACCGTCCGCCGGATCGTCGAGCTCGCGCACGTCGGCCCGGACGACGTCGTCCTCGAGGTCGGGCCCGGGCTCGGGTCGCTCACCCTCGGCCTGCTCGCCACCGGCGCGCGGGTCGTCGCCGTCGAGATCGATCCCAAGCTCGCCGCGCGGCTGCCCGAGACCGTCGCCGATCGCGGGCCCGACGCCGCGGAACGGCTGACCGTCGTCGAGGCGGACGCCCTGCGCGTCACCGCCGGCGAACTGGGCGAGCCGACCGCGCTCGTCGCCAACCTGCCCTACAACATCGCCGTCCCGGTCGTGCTGCACCTGCTCGCCGAGGTGCCCTCCCTCAGGTCCGGCCTCGTCATGGTCCAGACGGAGGTCGCCGACCGGATGGCCGCCGGCCCCGGCAGCCGGACCTACGGCGTGCCGAGCGTCAAGCTCGCCTGGTACGGCCCGGCGCGCAAGGTCGCCGCCGTGCCGCGGTCGGTGTTCTGGCCGGTGCCGAACGTCGATTCCGCGCTCGTCGCCTTCGAGCGCGGGGACGCTCCGGCGTCGGACGACCGCGATCGGCTCTTCGGCCTCGTGGATGCCGCCTTCTCACAACGCAGGAAGACGCTGCGGGCCGCGCTCGCGGGCTGGGCGGGCTCGGCCGAGCGGGCCGGGGAGCTGCTCACGGCCGCCGGCATCGACCCGAAAACCCGGGGTGAGCAGCTCGGCGTGCACGACTTCGCGAGGCTGGCCGCCGCCCGTTAGCACGTCCACTGTGGAAGTCAACGCGTCCGGCGAAAATACGCCTCTTGACGGGTGATCTCGCGATTCGGACGCCGCCACTCGTGTGATCTGGGCCAACAGGCTTGCTTTCGCTCCTCGGGATCGGTTTTACTCAGTACGTCCATCCCGAGCGACTGAGAGACCTGGCTCGCCGAAGTCGCAGCAACCACCCCCCACGGGGCAGGTGCTACCGCCAGGACCGATGGAGGCCGTTTCCGATGAAGAGGGTAGCTCGCCCCCTGCTCCTGACCAAGCGTCGCGTCGTCGACGAAGGCCGCCGCTCCGTGACCGCATGTCGACGCTCCAACTGAGCTTGTCGTAGCCGGTCCACCTCTTCTTCACGCACCGTCCAGTTAGGACGGACTTCGCCTTGCGGCCGGGTGCCGCGCCACGCGCGCACCCCGTTTTCTGGAGCCTTCGTGATCACGGTCGAAAACCTGTCCAAAACCTTTGCCACCAACGGAAATTCCGTCCTCGCCCTGCGCGACGTCAGCGTCGAGGTCCAGGCCGGCTCGCTGTTCGGCGTGGTCGGTCCCACCGGGTCCGGCAAGTCCGTTCTCGCCCGCTGCATCGCGCTGCAGGAGCGGCCCGACCGTGGTGTCGTCCGCCTCGACGGCCTCAACACCGGCACCCTCGACGGCCGCCGGCTGCGCGAGATCCGCCGTCAGCTCGGCATCGTCTCGACGAAGCCGGAGCTGATCGCCGAGCGCACGATCGCCGGCAACATCGCCTCCCCGCTCGAGCAGCTCGGCGTCGACGGCCCGCAGCGCCGCAGCCGGGTCGGCTCGCTGCTCGACCTCGTCGGCCTGACGCAGCGCGCGACGCAGCGTCCCGGCGAGCTGACCGAGGGCCAGCTCCGCCGCGTCGCGGTCGCGAAGGCCCTGGCCGCGGCCCCGGCGGTGCTCCTGGCCGACGACCCGACCGCCGGCATCGACCCGGAGGAGGCCGGCGCGGTGCTCACCGTGCTCGACCGCGCCCGCTCCGAGCTGGGGACCACCGTCGTGGTCACGACGCCGGACGCCAGCGTCGTCCGCCGGGTCTGCGACGACGTCGCGGTGCTCGATGACGGCACGGTCGTCGAGCGCGGCACCGTCCTCGACCTGATCTCGAACCCGGCCAGCCGCACCGCGCAGGCGCTGCTGCCGGCCATCGAGACCACCCGCTCGCAGTCGGCGCGGTACGACCGCTCGGTCGACGTCGTGCTGGTCGGCTTCGCGTCGGTCGGCGCGCTGCTGCCGGAGGCCGCGGGCCGCTTCGACGTCGAGTTCGCCACCATCGGCGGCGGCCTGACCCGGATCGGCGACACCCCGGTCGGCCGCTTCCGCCTGGGCGTCCGCGGCGAGCGAGCCGACGCGGCGCTGGCGTGGGTCGCCGAACGCGGCGGCCACGTGACGCACACCGCGCGCGGCCCCCAGGGCGTCGCCGCGGCCTGACCGATCGCAAGCGCCCCAAGGCGGCCTTGGTTGCGTCTGACGCACCGAAGGCCGCCTTGGGTGCGTCTTGCGCACCGAAGGCCACCTTGGGGCGCTCGGGTTCAGCGGGTGCCGCGGGGGAGGACCAACAGGGCGGTGAGGGCGGCCAGACCGATGAGGCCGGCGGCCCAGGCCGCGGCCGTCGTGTAGCCGTGGACGATCGCCGCCGGAGTCGTGAGGCCGGCCGCCGCCGCGGTCGCGATCGTGTTCAGCGCCGCCGTCCCGAGTGACGCTCCCACCTGCTGTGACGTCGTCACGAACGCCGACGCCGCGCCCGCGTCCCGCGCGCCGACTCCACGGGTCGCGACGTTCAGCACCACCGGCATGCACAGCCCGGCGCCGACGCCCAGCAGCAGCTGCATCGGCAGGATCACCGTGACGTACGACGCGTCCGGCGTCAGCCGGGTGGCGAGCAGGAGCCCGCAGCCGAGCACGACCAGCCCGCCCGCCAGCAGGGGCCGCGGCCCGACGCGGGCCAGCAGCCGGCCGGACACCTGGGTCGCCGTCAGCATGTTCGCGCCGAGCGTGGGCAGGAACGCCAGCGCCGCGGCGAGCGCGCCGTACCCCATCACCACCTGCAGCTGGTAGGTCAGGAACAGGAACATCCCGAACGCGCCGAACGACGCCGCCCCGACCGTCAGGTACGCGACGGCGCGGGCGCGGTCGCGCACCACCGCGAGCGGCAGCAGCGGGTGCGGGTGCCGGGCCTGCCGGTGCGCGAACAGGCCGAGCAGAACGACCGACACCGCGAGAGAACCCAGTACCACCAAGGAGTTCCAGCCCTGGACGGCCACTTCGGACAGTGCGTGCACGAGCAGGGCGACCCCGCCGCAGCTGAGCAGCGCACTGGTCCAGTCCAGCCTCGTCTCCCGGTGCCCGGCGACCGCGGGCACGGCGAACCAGGCGCCCAGCCCGGCCAGCACCGCGATCGGCACGTTGACGTAGAGGCTCCAGCGCCAGTCGAGGAACTCCGTCAGCGCGCCGCCGACGGTGAGCCCGAGCGCGGAGCCGGACATCATGATGGCGCTGAAGATCCCGAACGCCTTCGCGCGTTCGCGAGGTTCCGTGAAGGTCAACGTCAGCAGGGACATCGTCGACGGCGCGAGCACCGCCGCGAACACCCCCTGCGCGGCCCGCGCGCCGATCAGCCACCCCGGCGACGGGGCCGCGCCACCGATCGCCGACGCGACGGCGAAGCCGGCGACCCCCACCAACAGGGTGGTGCGGCGGCCGAGCCGGTCGGCGAGCCGGCCGCCGAGCAGCAGCAGGCCTCCGAACGCCAGCGTGTACGCGGAGATCGTCCACTGGCGGCCGGTGTCGGACATGCCCAGCGCGCGCTGGGCCGACGGCAGCGCGATGGTCAGGACGGTCGTGTCGAGCACGACCATGAGCTGGGCCAGGCCCAGCGCGCCGAGGGCGAGCCACCGGCTCGTGGCGCGGGGCGGTGCGGCTGTCGTCATGACGGACCCCCGGGGTAGGCTGCGGAAGCATTGCTTGTCGTCCGACAAGCAATGCCAAGCTAGGTCATTGCTAGTCGGCCGTCAAGTAAGTGAAGGGGTGGGGCATGGCCGGGCGGCGCACCGACACCCGCGAGCGCATCCAGCGCGTCGCGCTCGAGCTGTTCGCCGAGCAGGGGTACGAGGGCAGTTCGCTGCGGGAGATCGCCGAACGGCTCGAAGTCACGAAAGCCGCGCTGTACTACCACTTCCGCACGAAGGAGGACATCGTCACGAGCCTCCTGGAGGACTGGGGTACCGCCCTCGACGACCTCCTCGAGCGCGAAACCCGGCCGGCGGAGCTGCTCACCGCGTACGCCGGGCTCGTCGAAGACCGCTTCGGCTCGGTGATCGGCCTGGTCCAGCGCAACACGACGGCGTTGAAGGCCATCGCGGCGGGCGCCGGGCTCGCCGACCGGATGCTCCGGCTCCACGAGCGGCTCTGCGCGGGCTCGGCCGACCCCGAAGTGGTCCTGCGGGCCCGGCTCGCCCTGGTCGCCGTGCAGCTCAACAGCGTCGAGAGCGCGCCGGGGACGCCGCCGGGCGTCGCGCTCGCCGTCGCGCTCGACGTCCTTTCTCCTGGCAGCGGCCCGACCGGCGCGGGCACGTAGGCTGGTCGGGTGCTCGCCGTAGTTCCGCCCCCAGTCACCGTCCGGGTCCCGGCCAAGGTCAACCTGCACCTGTCGGTCGACGACCTGCGCGAAGACGGTTACCACGAGCTGGTGACCGTGTTCCAGGCCTTGTCGCTGACCGACGAGGTGACCGTCGCGGTCACCGAGGAGCCGGGCCTGGAGATCTACGGCGAGGGCGAGCGCTCGGTGCCCACCGACGGCACCAACCTGGCCTGGCGCGCGGTCGAAGCGTTGTCCGCGCACGCCGGCCGCACCGAAGAGCCGAACGTCCGGGTGGTGCTGCGCAAGGGCATCCCGGTCGCGGGCGGCATGGCCGGCGGCAGCGCCGACGCGGCGGCGACCCTGGTCGGGCTGGCCAGTCTCTGGAACCTAGACGTCACGCGCGACGAGCTGGCCGGGATCGCCGCCGGGCTGGGCAGCGACGTCCCGTTCGCGCTCTACGGCGGCACCGCGCTGGGTACCGGGCGGGGCGAGCAGCTCGTCCCGGTGCTGTCGCGGCACACCTTCCACTGGGTGCTGGCCTTCGACTCCGAAGGGCTGTCGACGCCGAAGGTGTTCAAGGAGCTGGACCGCCTGCGCGTCGACGGCAACCCGCCGCGGATCGGCTCGCACACCCCGGTCGTCGAGGCGCTGGCCTCGGGCGACCCGCGTCAGCTGGCGCTGCTGCTGGGCAACGACCTCCAGGCGGCGGCGGTTTCGCTGCGGCCCGGGCTGCGGCGGACGCTGCGGGCCGGCGTCAACGCGGGGGCGCTCGCCGGCACGGTCTCCGGCTCCGGCCCGACCTGCGCGTTCCTCTGCGAGGACGCGCAGTCGGCGGTCGAGGTCGCCGCCGAGCTGTCGGGCGCGGGGGTGTGCCGCACGGTCCGGGTGGCGCACGGCCCGGTCCCCGGCGCCCGCGTGGTCGGCGGCGACGACGCGCCGCGCCCGGCCTCACCGCGGGTACACGCCTGATCGTCCATTGTGGATCTTCTAATTCTCGGAAAGGATCGGCTGAGGGCATGGCCAACCTGGTCAACCTGGAAGCGGTGAGCAAGTCCTACGGGGTTCGCCCGCTCCTGGACGGTGTGTCGCTCGGCGTCGCGGCCGGGCAGCGCATCGGCGTCGTCGGCCTCAACGGAGGTGGCAAGACCACCCTCCTGGAAGTCCTTTCCGGACTCGCCGAGCCGGACTCCGGGCGGGTGAGCCACGTCGGCGGCCTGCGGATGGCCGTGGTCACCCAGCGCACGGAGCTGCCGGACGGCAGCAGCGTCGGCGAGGTCGTGCTCGAACGCTACGGCGCCGAGCACGAATGGGCCGCCGACGCACGCGTTCGGTCCATTGTGGACGGCCTGGGCATCACGGCGATCGGGCTCGACACGCCCACCGCGAACCTCTCCGGCGGCGAGCGGCGGCGGGTTTCGCTGGCGGCCGCGCTGACCGGGGAGCTCGACCTCGTCGTGCTCGACGAGCCGACCAACCACCTGGACGTCGAAGGTGTCCAGTGGCTCGCCGACCACCTGCTGACCCGGCGGATCGCGGTCATCGTCGTCACGCACGACCGGTGGTTCCTCGACACCGTCGCGAGCCTGACGTGGGAGGTCGCGAACGGCCGCGTCGAGCAGTACGAAGGTGGTTACGCCGACTGGATCTTCGCGCGCGCCGAGCGGGCGCGGCTGGCCGCGACGGCCGAGGAGAAGCGGCAGAACCTGGCCCGCAAGGAGCTGGCGTGGCTGCGGCGCGGCCCGCAGGCGCGTTCGTCGAAGCCGCGCTACCGCATCGACGCGGCCGAGGCGCTGATCGCCGACGTGCCGCCGCCGCGTGACTCCGTCGAGCTGATGGCGTTCGCGAAGCGGCGCCTGGGCAAGACCGTGCTGGAGCTGGAAGACACGACGTACGCGGTCGGCGACCGGACGCTGCTCGACCACGTCACCTGGCGGGTCGGGCCGGGCGACCGGATCGGGCTGGTCGGGATCAACGGCTCGGGCAAGACCTCCCTGCTGAAGCTGCTCGGCGGCGACGTCGAAGGGTCGACCGGGCGCCGGGTCGAGGGCAAGACGGTCGCGCTCGCGCACCTGCGCCAGGAGCTCGACGACCTGCCCGGCGACCTGCGCGTGCTGCAGGCGATCGAGCAGGTGGCCGGGCGCGTGGTGTTCGGCAAGCAGGAGATGACGGCGTCGCAGCTGGGCGAGAAGCTCGGCTTCCCGCAGGCCCGCCAGTGGACGCCGGTCGGCGACCTGTCCGGCGGCGAGCGGCGCCGGCTGCAGCTGTGCCGGCTGCTGATGGCCGAGCCGAACGTGCTGCTGCTCGACGAGCCGACGAACGACCTGGACATCGACACGCTCCAGCAGCTGGAGGACCTCCTCGACGGCTGGCCGGGCACGATGGTCGTGGTCTCGCACGACCGCTACCTGGTCGAACGCGTCTGCGACACGATCGTCGCCCTCTTCGGCGACGGCCGGATCACCCACCTGCCGGGCGGCATCGAGGAGTACCTGAACCGCCGGGCGCTGGCGAAGGAACCGGCGGCCGCGGCGGCTCCCACGGCGGCGAAGGCGGAGGCGAAGAAGTCGGCGGCGGACCTGCGCGCGGCGCAGAAGGAGCTGGGGCGCCTGGAGCGCAAGCTCAACCAGCTGCACGCCAAGGAGGAGAAGCTCCACGCGGCGCTGCTGGAGGCGGCGACGGACCCGGCGAAGCTGATGGAGCTCAACGCCGAGCTGAAGGGCGTCCGAGGCGAGATCGAGGACGTCGAGGGCCGCTGGCTGGAGACGTCCGAACTGCTGGAGTGACACGGCTGCCAGTAATGTCTGACTCATGAGCAGGTTCGTGGACACGCTCGTCGCCACCGCGGCGGGGCGGGGTCAGCAGCGTGGCATGGTCACCGGGGAGCCCAAGGAGCCGGTCCGGCGGACCTGGGCCGAGGTGCACGAAGAAGCCCGGCGGGTCGCCGGTGGGCTGATCGCCGGCGGGTTCGAGCGGGGCACGGCGGTCGGGGTGCTGGCCGCGGCGCCGGTGCTCATCGCGCCGACCGTGCAGGCCGTCTGGCTGGCCGGCGGCAGCGTCACCATGCTGCACCAGCCCACCCCGCGCACCGACCTCGCCGAGTGGGCCGAGGACACCGTGCGCGTGCTCGGCATGATCGGCTCGGACCTCGTGCTGCTGGGCGAGCCCTTCGACCAGCTCGCGCCGGTGCTCGAGGAGAAGGGCATCGGCTTCAAGCTGATCAGCGACCTCGCCGGCGCCGAACCCCTCGCCGACGTCGTCCCCACCGACGAGGGCGAAACCGCGCTCCTGCAGCTCACCAGCGGCTCCACCGCCGACCCCAAGGCCGTGCGGATCACCTACGGGAACCTGTACTCCAACGTCAAGGCCATGGTCGACCGCGCGGAGTTCGACTTCGACACCGACGTGATGGTGTCCTGGCTGCCGACGTTCCACGACATGGGCATGGTCGGCTTCCTGACCGTGCCCATGACCTTCGGCGTCGAGCTCGTCAAGATCACGCCGGTGGAGTTCCTCACGGGGCCGTTGATCTGGCCCGAGCTGATCACCAAGTACCAGGGCACGACGACGGCGGCGCCGAACTTCGCGTACGCGATCGTCGGCCGCCGGATGGCGCGCGTAGACGAGGACGACGCCTACGACCTCTCGACGCTGCGGATCGCCCTCAACGGCGCCGAGCCCATCGACGAGACCGCCGTCCAGACCTTTGTGGACGCCGGCGCCCGGTTCAAGATGCCGGCGGAATGCGTTTTCCCGGCCTACGGCATGGCCGAGGCGACGCTCGCGGTGTCGTTCGCGCCGCTGTTCACCGGGCTCACGCTCGACGTCGTCGAGGCCGACGCGCTGGAGGCGGACAACCGCGCGGTGCCGGTGCCCGAGGGCGACCCGCGGCGCGGAACTGACAGCGTCCGGTCGTTCGCGCTGCTCGGCCCGCCGCTGGACGGGCTGGAAGCCGAGATCGTCGACGACGCGGGTGCGCGCGTCGGCGAGCGGGAGGTCGGCGAGATCCGGCTGCGCGGCGAGGCCGTGACGCCCGGCTACCTGACCATGGAGGGCCCGGTCGCCACCCAGGACGACGAGGGGTGGCTCGCCACCGGCGACCTCGGCTACCTGGTGGACGGCCAGATCGTCATCTGCGGCCGCCGCAAGGACGTCATCATCATGGGCGGCCGCAACCTCTACCCGACGGACATCGAGCGCGCGGCGACGTCGGTCGAAGGGGTCCGGGCGGGCAACGCGGTGGCGGTGCGGCTGGACGCGGGCAGCCGCCGCGAGCGGTTCGCGGTGGTCGTCGAGTCGAAGCTGGCGGGCGACGCCGAAGCCGAGAAGAACCTGGTGAAGCAGGTCTCGGCGCGGGTGCGCGACGCGGTGGACATGCGGCCGTACGCGGTGGTGGTGCTGCCGGCGGGGAGCCTGCCGAAGACGCCGTCGGGCAAGGTCAAGCGCGCGGCGACGGCCCAGCAGTTCGCGGACAAGATCAAGAAGAACGCCGGCTCCTGACGCGTCGCTTTCACGTGAAAGCTCCCACCTGGGGGCGGAGCTTTCACGTGAAAGCTCCGCTTCTAGCGCTGCTGGAGACGCACCGCGCGGATCGTCGGCGGGGTGGCGCGTTCGGCTGTCGCCTCCGCCGGGGTGCGGGCGCCCGGGAGGTCCGGGGCGTGGCCGGTGCGGGCGGCGAGCTGGTCTTCCACCGCGTCGAGGAAGTCGTCGACCTCGCGCTCGTCGTAGCCGCGCTTGCCGATCAGCGGCTTCGCGAAGATCACGTGGTGCACTTCGGCGGCGGTCAGGTCGTCCTCCTCGGCGAGCGTCTTGGCGATGCGCCGGACGAACTCGTCGACCTCGTGCTTCGCGTAGCCACGGCGGCCGATCGGGGCGTTACCGAAGGTGACCTCGGTGAGGTCTTCGGCGGTGAACGACATGGAACTCTCCGATTCCGGGGTTGGGCGGTGCGAACTCGCGTACACCGTCCTAACCCGTGAACGGGTTCCCCCGGAAGGGGCTGCCCCGAAGCTCACCCCGACGGGCAGCTCAGCGTCCGCCATCGAGTGACCGGGAACTACCGAGAGCGTTGTGGCCGGGTTCACACCCGCTCAGGAGCGGCCGAACCACTTCCGCGGGCCCTGCGGACGCTGTTCCTCGACCGCCGGCCGCGGGTTCCGCAGCGCGATGAGCGCCGCCTCCGCCTCGTCCAGGAACAGGTCGACCTGGGCCTGGTCGTAGCTGCGCATGCCGACGGCCATGATCGTGAACTCGACGTAGTGGATGTCGTCGGCGGTCAGGATGTTCCGGCCGGCCAGCGCCTCGGCGATCAGGTCGAGGAAGGCGTCGACCTCGTCCTCGTTGTAGCCGCGCCGGCCGAAGCGGGGTTTGCCGAACGCGATCGCCCGGACTTCGTCGGGGGTCATGGGCTCACCTTGCCACTGATCTCAACCCGCATGGAAGGCGTTTTGCGCGGCCGCGAGACCCGTGCCGACCAGCGCTTCGGTCGCGTCCGCGCACCGGTCCACCTCGAACGGGAGCTCCTTGCGCTCGACCGTTCCGAAGTCCTTCAGCACGAAGTCCGCCGGGTCCTGGCGGCCCGGCGGGCGGCCGATGCCGAAGCGGACCCGGTAGTAGTCGCGGGTGCCGAGGGACTTCGTGATCGAGCGGAGCCCGTTGTGGCCGTTGTCGCCGCCGCCGAACTTGAGCTTCAGCGCGCCGAAGTCGACGTCCAGCTCGTCGTGCACCACGACCACGCCGGTCGGCGGCACCTTGTAGAACCGCGCCGCGCCGACCACCGGCCCGCCGGAGAGGTTCATGTACGAGCGCGGCTTCACGAGCACGACGCGCCGGCCGGCCAGCCGGCCCTCGAGCACTTCGCCGCCGCTCTTGTGCGTCTTGAACTTGCCGCCGACGCGGGCGGCGAGCTCGTCCAGCACCATGAAACCGACATTGTGCCGGTTTCCGGCGTACTGGGGTCCGGGATTGCCGAGGCCGGCGAGCAAGATCAGCTCGCCGGCCCCGGGCAGGTCTTCGGTCATGCGGAAATGCTATTCGCCGGCTTCGGCCGACTCGCCGCCCGCTTCGGTGGCGTCCTCGTCCTCGTCCTCTTCACGCTGCGGCTCGTTGACGGCCACGACGAGGGAGTCCGGGTCGGTGATCAGGATGGCGCCCTGGGGCAGCTCGACCTGGGAGGCGGTGATCTGGGTGCCGATCTCGGCGCCCTCGATCGAGACCTCGAACTGCTCCGGGATGTGCAGCGCTTCGACCTCGACCTGCAGGGTGTCGACGTCCTGGTTGACCAGGCCACCGGGGCCGGGGTTGCCCGTGACGACGACCGGGACGTCGACGACGATCTTCTCGCCGCGCTTCACGACCAGCAGGTCGACGTGCTCGATGTAGTTCTTGAGCGGGTGCACGACGATGGTCTTCGTCAGCGCGAGCTCGTCGGAGCCCTCGATGGCGAGGGTGATGACGGCGTTGGAGCCGTTCTCACGCACGACGCGGGCGAACTCGATGGCCGGCAGCGCGAAGTGCCGCGGGTCCGAGCCGTGGCCGTACAGCACGGCGGGGATCTTGCCGGCGCGACGCGTACGACGCGCGGCGCCCTTGCCGAACTCGGTGCGCGGCTCGACGGACAGACGTACCTCGGACACGGTGTGGCACTCCTTCAAATCACGAACATGGTGCGGGAGACAGCATGCTGCGGCGGGGGATGCGGGCGTTGTTCTGTTCAGGTGGTTGCGTTCGGCGGCGAGTTTTCCGGGCGTGCACAACAGCCGGGAGCTACTCCGAGCCGCCGCGTCGATCACGCCGGGCACCCTGGAAGGGCCCCGCCTCGCCGAGACAACCTCAAGAGTGTAAACCAACCTCATCACGGTGGGTTGCGGTGGGGGCCCGGGCCAGGCTAGAACCCTCCTGAACCCCGGTGCGTGACGACACAAATCCGGTGGCGGGACTTCACCGGCCGAGGTGTGCTCGGACGCAGGCGCGAAGCAGGGGGCGGAAGATGCGGGCTCGACGGGCCATGGCGGCGGCGGTGCTGCTGCTGGGCGGACTGCTGGCCGGCTGCCAGGTGGCGGTCCCCGGCGCCGCCGGGGTCTCCGCGGCCGGGCAGCGGACGGCCGACCTGCGCGCCGAACAGCGCGCCGCGGTCGACGCGGCCCTGACGGCGCTGGGCCAAGCCCCCGCGCTCTCCCTGAAGTCGACGACCAAGGGCGCCGAAGCGCAGTTCCGCGTCACCCGCGGTGGCAACGCCTTCGGCGGGCTGCCGCTCGAAGGCCGGGTCATCCAGGTGACCTCGGCCGCGGGCCAGTTCTACCTGCAGGCCGACGCCGACTACTGGAAGGCGCACGCCATCGACGAGGGCACGCAGTTCGGCACGAGCTGGGTGCGCTCGCTCGGCTCCGAGCTGCCCCTCGACCCCGCGGCCCGGTTCGCCCCGCAGGCTCTCGCCGACGGGCTGCGCAAGGCGCTGGCCGGTCTCGACCGGCTGGACGAGCCGGTCAAGGCGAAGCTCCCGGACGGCACCGAGGTCTACCAGCTCGGTGCCGCGCCGAGCGTCCTGCGCGTCACCACGGCCAAGCCGAACCGGGTCGTCAGCTTCGCCCCGGCGCTGCTCGACCCGCAGGCCGGGCCGAAGTTCGGGGCCGAGCTCCGCGTCGACCCGATCGCCGGCGACGCGCTGAAGACGTTCCACACCGACCTCGACAACGCCGTCGGCGGGCTGGGCCAGCCGTTCGAGGGCCTGGTGCAGGCGAGCGCCGTCGTCACGAACGACACCCTCGACTGCAAGGACTTCGTCGGCTCCTGCACGACGACCGTGGACGTCTCCACCAGCGTGGTCGGTACGCCGGCCGCGGGCGGGAAGAGCGTCGTCCACATCACCCTCTCGGTCGAGGTCAGCGCCGACTCGCTCGGCGCGCAGACCTGCACGACGGCGGCCGACGCCGACCCGTACGCGACGGTGAAGATGTCCTGCACGGTCAAGTTCAGGCTGCCCAACCGCACGGCCAGCTACCAGGTGCTGTCCAAGCCGAACGCGACGGCGGAGGTCCGCGCGGCCCTCGACGTCAACGCGGTGAAGCAGAAGGTCGCCGCGGAGTTCGCGGGCCTGGGCGGCTGAGCTGGACACCTACCCGGGGGTGCGTTGCTCCCGTTGAAGTAGGGGATCTTCCGTTCCTAGCATCGGCTGCGTACAGCCGAACCGAACGGAGAAGAAGATGGCCAAGCTGGTGGTTTTCGGAGCGACCGGGTACGCCGGGGGCAGGATCGGCGCGGAGGCGCTGCGCCGCGGGCACGAGGTCGTCGGGGTCGCGCGCAACGCGGGTTCGGTGCCCGAGGGCGTCGACGAGCGGCAGGGCTCGCTGCACGACGAGGAGTTCGTCGCGCAGGTCGCCAAGGACGCGGACGTCATCGTCGTCGCCACCCCCGCGCGCGCGATCGACGGCAAGAAGCTGATCGACGCCGTGCCGTCGCTGGCGCGGATCGCGCGCGAGAACGGCGTCCGGCTGTCGTTCGTGGGCGGGGCGTCGAGCCTGCTCGTCGCCGAGGGCGGCCCGCGGCTGTTCGACACCCCGGAGTTCCCGGACGAGTACAAGGACGAGGCCGGCAGCCACGCCGCCGTGCTCGACCTCCTGCGCGAGCAGCCCGAGGGCCTGGACTGGTTCTACGTCAGCCCCGCCGCCGAGTTCGGTGCCTGGACTCCCGGCGAGCGCCGGGGCGAGTTCCGGGTGGGCGGCGACATCCTGCTGACCGACGAGAACGGCAAGTCGCACATCGGTGGCGACGACTTCGCGACCGCGTATGTCGACGAGATCGAGCAGCCGAAGCACCGCCGCGCGCGGTTCTCGGTCGCTTACTGAAGCTCGCGGATCACCGGGGCGAAGGTCTCGAGGTTCGGCTCGAAGACCGTGATGTAGGAGAAGCCGTAACGCTTTCGCCGTTCTTCCAGCTGCCCGGCGATCTCCTCGACCGTGCCCAGCAGGAGCTGGGGCGCGTCGAGGAGGTCTTCGGCGGTCTTGACGGCTGAGCGCTCGGTCTTCTCGTGCCACCCTTCGGCCGCTTTCGCGCGGTCGCCGGTGATTTCGACGTGCTGGACGAGCACGTTGTACTCGATTTCGCGGCCCTGGGACCGGGACCGGAAGTACGCGACGCGCTCGTCCATCGCTTCGGCGTCGTCGAGCTTGAAGGTGCCCGGTGGCTTGCCGGGCTGCTGCCGCAGCCCCGCGAAGCCGACGACGTCCGCGTGCTCGGCGGCCAGGTCCAGGACGCCGTCGCTGTTGCCCGCGAGCAGCAGCCTTGGGTGGTCGATGCCTTCGTCTTCGAAGTGCCTCCGCAGGTGGCCGAGGCTCTCTTCGAGGTAGGCGATCCTGGACGCGGCGTTCTGCCACGGCAGCCCGGCGGCGTCGAACTCGGCCTTCATGTGCCCGGCGCCGAGGCCGAGGTCCAGCCGCCCGTCGAGCAGCGCGGCCGTCGAGGAGGCTTCGCGGGCGAAGAGCGTGAAGTTGTAGAAGGGCACGTTGGAGACGAGGGTGCCCAGGCGCGGCCGTTCGGTGACGGCGGCGGCCATGGCGAGCACGGGGAACGGCGCGAACCGCCCGGTGCCGAGGTGATCGGGCACGGTGATGACGTCGTAGCCGAGTTCTTCGGCGCGACGGCACTTGGCGATCCACGCGTCCCGGCTGCCGATTTCGCGGAGGCTGACGCCGAACTTGAAGTTCCCCATGCCGGCGACGGTAGCGCCGGAAACCCCCGCCGGGCGCGGAGTTCGCGCCTGGCGGAAGGGCGGTCAGGCTTGGCCGTCGAAGAGGGACGTGACCGAGCCGTCTTCGAAGACCTGCTGGATGGCTTCCGCCAGCATCGGGGCGATCGACAGGACCGTGAGGCCCTCGAACCGCTTCTCCTCGGGGATCGGCAGCGAGTTCGTGACGATGACTTCGCGCGCCTTGCACTGCGAAAGCCGCTCGGTCGCCGGGTCCGACAGGATGCCGTGGGTCGTCGCGATGACGACGTCCGCCGCGCCCTCGTCGATCAGGGCCTCCGTGGCCTTCACGATCGTGCCGCCGGTGTCGATCATGTCGTCGATCAGGACGCAGAGCTTGCCCTCGACCTTGCCGACCACGCGGTTCGCCACGGCCTGGTTCGGCTTGTCCGGGTCGCGCGTCTTGTGGATGAACGCGATCGGCCGGTCGCCCAGCGTCTGCGCCCACTTCTCGGCCAGCCGCACGCGGCCCGAGTCCGGCGAGACGACCGTGATGTCGGCGTTGCCGTAGGTCTTCTTGATGTGGTCGGCCAGCACGGACTGCGCCATCAGGTGGTCGACCGGGCCGTCGAAGAAGCCCTGGATCTGCGCGGTGTGCAGGTCGACCGTCATGATCCGGTCGGCGCCCGCGGTCTTGAACAGGTCCGCGATCAGCCGCGCCGAAATCGGCTCGCGGCCCTTGTGCTTCTTGTCCTGGCGCGCGTACGGGTAGAACGGCATCACGACGGTGATCCGCTTCGCGCTCGCCCGCTTGAGCGCGTCCACCATGATCAGCTGCTCCATCACGTACTCGTTGATGGGCGTGGTGTGCGCCTGGATGACGAAGGCGTCGGTGCCGCGGACGGACTCCTCGAACCGGACGAACAGCTCGCCGTTGGCGAACGTGTGCGCCGTCTGCGGGGTGATCGTCACGTTGAGGTGCTCGGCGACCTCTTCGGCGAGTTCCCGGTGCGCCCGTCCGGAGAAGAGCATCAAGTTCTTCTTCGGCGTACCTGACTTCGGACTCATGCTGGCGACTCCCCGTCGGTTCCTGCTGCTGACTCGGCGTCGAGAGCGGCCTGGGCCGCCTCCGCCGCGGGCGTACCCGGCCGGCGCCGGATCGCCCAGCCTTCGATGTTGCGCTGCGGCGGCGCCGACACCGCGAGTGTGCCCGGGGGGACGTCCTCGCGGATCACGGCACCCGCACCACTGTAAGCGCCGTCACCGATCCGCACCGGGGCGACGAAGGTGTTGTCCGCGCCCAACCGGACATGCGACCCGATAACGGTCTTGTGCTTGTTGACGCCGTCGTAGTTCACGAACACGCTGGAGCACCCGATGTTGCTGTTCTCGCCGATCGTGGCGTCCCCGACGTAGGTCAGGTGCGGCACCTTCGTGCCGGCGCCGATGTCGGCGGCCTTCGTCTCGACGAACGCGCCGAGCTTGCCCTTCTCGCCGAGCTTCGTGCCCGGCCGCAGGTAGCTGAACGGGCCGACGTTCACGCGGTCGCCCAGCTCGGAGTCGGAGCCGTGCACCCGCACGACCGACGCGCCGGCGCCGATCTTCACGTTCGTCAGCGTGCTGTCCGGGCCGACCGTGCTGCCCTCGCCGACCGACGTCGTGCCCTTGAGCTGGACGCCGGGCTCGATGACGACGTCACGCGACAGCGTCACGCCGGCGTCGATCCAGGTCGAGGCGGGGTCGACGACCGTGACGCCCTCGCGTTGCCAGCGCTGCACGATCCGGCGGTTGAGCTCGGCGCCGAGCACCGACAGCTGGACGCGGTCGTTGACGCCCTCGGTCAGCCACGGGTCGTCGACGACGAGCGCGCCGACGTGCAAGCCGTCGCCGTTCGCGATGCCCAGGACGTCGGTGAGGTAGAGCTCGCCCTGCGCGTTGTCGGTCGACAGGCGCGAAAGGCCGTCGCGCAGCACAGCGGCGTCGAAGGCGTACACGCCCGAGTTGATCTCGGCGATCTCCGCCTGCTCCGGGGTGGCGTCCTTGTGCTCCACGATCCCGGTGACCTTGCCGGCCGCGTCGCGCGTGATCCGGCCGTAGCCGGTCGGGTCGTCGACCACCGCGGTGAGCACCGTGACGGCGTTCTTCGCCTCGGTGTGCTCGTCGAGCAGGGCGCGCAGGGTCGCCGTGTCGAGCAGCGGGACGTCGCCGTAGCTCACGATCACCGTGCCGGTGAGGTCCGCCGGGAGGGTCGCGAGCGCGCAGCCCACGGCGTGACCGGTGCCCTTCTGCTCGGCCTGCACGGCCGTGCCGACCTCGCGCCCGAGGGCCGTGCCCACCTCGGCGAGCCGGGCGCCGACCGCCTCGCGGCCGTGACCGGTCACGACGACGAGGTGCTCCGGGTCCAGGCCGGCGGCGGCCCGGACGGCGTGCTCGACGAGGGGGCGCCCGGCGATCGGGTGCAACACCTTCGGGGTCGCGGATCGCATGCGGGTGCCCTCACCCGCGGCGAGGATCAACGTGCTCAGCGGGCCGGTCAACGGCGCTCCCAACAGTGGCTCTTGCCGTCACTTTCACGTGAAAGTGATCCGGAGGCGCCCTCCAGGTCACTTTCACGTGAAAGTGGCGCTTGGTCGGGGACCGATCCTAACTGTGGTCTTCGGCTTCCCACGTCGGGTCGGTGGGTAGGCCCTCGCCCGCCCAGGCCGCGGCCGGGTCGGCGGCCATCGAGTTGGCCGATGCCACCTGGTTGCCGCCTCCGCGTTTCGCCTGGTACATGGCCGCGTCCGCGCGCGCGAGGACCTGCTCGCCGCGCTCTTGCGGCCGCAGCGAAACGAGCCCGATGGACAGCGTCACGCCGTGCGAAAGGTGGTGCGGCAGGCCCGCGACGGACTTCACCGCGCGCCCGAGCGCCATCTTCGCCGCGGACGCCGGCGTGCCCGGGAGCAGGACGATGAACTCGTCGCCGCCGTAGCGCGCCACGAGGTCGTCTCCCCTCAGGGCGTCACGAAGGGTGCTCGCGACGACGCGCAGCACGTTGTCGCCTTCGGCGTGGGACGCCTTGTCGTTGACGCCCTTGAAGCCGTCGAGGTCGACCAGCGCGACGGCGAGGGGCTGGGCGTCGGCCGACGACGCGAGCTGACGCAGCTTCTCGTCCAGCGCGCGCCGGTTCGGCAGGCCGGTGAGCGGGTCCTGCAGGGCCTGCTGGGTGATCGCGCCGTGCTCGGCGGAGAGCCGTTCGTGCTCGCGGCGCGCGTTCAGCGTGGCGATCTGCGACTCGCGCAGGCTCCACATCTCGGACTCGAGCCGGGTCGCGTAGTCGATGAGCGACTGGCTGGCGCCGGACGCGTAGTCCGGGCTGGTGTCCAGCCGGGCCAGCTCGCGGGCGATGTTCAGCCGCATCGACGGCTGCGAGGTGTCGTCGGTCAGCGACTCGCGGGCGTGCCGCAGCACGCCGAGGGCCTCTTCGCGACGGTCGGCCTGGTCGAGGCAGCGGGCCAGCGCGATGGCGACGATCTCGCGTTCGCCCGGGTAGCCGGTGCCTTCGTGCAGCGCCCGGAGCCGGTCGATCTGGTCGGCGCTCGGGCTGTGCAGCGCCTGCGCCGAAGCGAGGACGCCGACCTGGTCGACGGCCGGGACGTTCGCCCGCCGCGGGAACAGCGACTCGGTGAACGGGCCTTCGGCGGCCGTGGCCATGGACGCGGCGGTGCGGAACTTCTCGGCGCTCTCGTCGTACTCGTCGATGCGCTCGAGCCGCAGACCCCAGCCGAGCAGCATCTTGACCCGGTTCATCAGCTGCAGCGTGATCTCGTGCGGGCTCGCGCTCTCACGGATCGCGGAGGCGGCGCGGCCGATGACCTCCTCGGCGGCTTCGTACACGCCGAGCTGGTTCAGCACGATCCAGCAGTCGTTCAGCGCCGACCACAGCATCCGGTTCCAGGCGCGGATGCCGACCTGCCGGTTCGGGATCGCGGAGTCGTCGAGGATGGCCAGCGCGCGGGCGATCTCGGTGAGCGCGGGGTCTTCCTGCGCGGCGATCACCAGCCGGCGGCCGCGGAGCGCGTGCGCGTCGGCGCGCAGCAGCGCGAGGCCGTGCCGGCGGGTGTGCGCGAGCATCTCGTCGAGCCGCGGCTCGGCCTCCGCGGCCAGGCCCTTGGTGATCAGCCGGGCGATCGCGGACGCGCGCAGCAGCTGCGCGATCATCGTCGGCTCGCCGCGCCGCTGGGTCTCGTCGAGGAGCTCGTCCATCAGCTCGACGATCTGGAGCTGCTGGTCGTACTCCTGCCGCTGGACCGCGGCGATCAGCTCCCGCGCGCGCCCGACGAGCCAGGCATCGGACATTTCGGCCAGTGCGGGACGCCTGGCCGCTCCGGGGTCGGTCGCCTCGTCGGTCAGCGCCAACCTCCCGGTCTCGTGGGTTCGGGTCCTGCTGCTCCGCCGCCAGGATTCGAACCTGAACTGTCAGAACCAAAATCTGAAGTGCTGCCGATTACACTACGGCGGATCGATCCTGGTCAGGATAGCGACGATCGGGTGTCGTCCGCGCGGGGGATGCGTTACCGGCCGGTCCGCCGGGTACTCCGGTTCCGAAGTTCGGGTGTGAGGATTCCGGCACTCCCCAGTCGCCGGAACCTCCTGTACCGTAACTTACGGCATCGTAGGTTAGGGCACCCTATGAAAAGGGGCGCCCGCATAGGGAGAAGTGAAGCGTATGACGGCCACGCTCGACCGTTCTCAGCCCACCGGGGAGCCTTCGGCTCCGAAGGGGCCCAAACCCGTTATCGAAGGCACGCGCGGCATCGGCGTGCAACTGTCGGTCTACTTCGGCGTGATCGCGCCGCTGGTGGCACTGCTGGTCGCGGTACCGTTCGCCTGGGGCTGGGGACTGAGCTGGGTCGACGTCGGCATCTTCGTGGTGTTCTACGCGATCAGCGGGCTCGGCATCACCGTGTCGTACCACCGCTACTTCACGCACGGCTCGTTCAAGGCCAAGCCGTGGCTGCGCGTGGTCATGGCCATCGCGGGCAGCATCGCCCTGCAGGGCCCGGTCATCACCTGGGTCGCCGACCACCGTCGCCACCACGCGTTCTCCGACCGCGACGGCGACCCCCACTCCCCGTGGGCGTTCGGCACCTCGCCGTGGGCCATCGCCAAGGGTTTCTGGCACGCCCACATGGGCTGGCTGTTCGAGCGCGACCAGACCAA
Organism: Amycolatopsis sp. cmx-4-37; assembly: GCA_049998055.1. Lineage (GTDB taxonomy): Bacteria > Actinomycetota > Actinomycetes > Mycobacteriales > Pseudonocardiaceae > Amycolatopsis. Next base: position 666,376 of record JAEBEK010000004.1, read on the forward strand.
CGCCGAGCGCTTCGCGCCGGACCTGGTCAAGGACCCGGCGATCAAGAAGGTCGACGACCTGTTCTGGCTGTGGGCCCTGGTCAGCCTGGCGCTGCCGGCCCTGATCGGCGGGCTGGTGTCCTGGTCGCTGTGGGGCGCGGTCACCGCGTTCTTCTGGGCCGGGCTGGTCCGCATCTGCGTGCTGCACCACGTGACGTGGTCGGTCAACTCGATCTGCCACATGATCGGCGAGCGCCCGTTCGCCGCGCGCGACAAGTCGGCGAACTTCTGGCCGCTGGCGATCTTCTCGTTCGGCGAGTCGTGGCACAACCTGCACCACGCCGACCCGACGTCCGCGCGCCACGGCGTCAAGCGCGGCCAGATCGACATTTCCGCGCGCCTGATCTGGATCTTCGAAAAGCTCGGCTGGGTGCACGACGTCCGCTGGCCGACCCCGCAGCGCCTGGCCCGAATCGCGACGGAAAAGGGCTAGTCAACTAGGCTGGGACGGTGGCGGGGAGACGACGTTCCAAGCGTGAGCAGCAGGTCACCGGGGCGCGTCCGGTCGCCCCGGTGACTCGCGTCCGGATGACCGGCACCGAGCGGCGTCAGCAATTGCTGAACGTGGCGCGGGCGCTGTTCGCCGAAAAGGGCTTCGACGGCACGTCGATCGAGGAGATCGCGCACCGCGCCAACGTGTCGAAACCCGTGGTGTACGAACACTTCGGGGGCAAGGAAGGCATCTACGCGGTGGTCGTGGACCGCGAAACGCAGCTGCTCCTGGAGCGCATGGTGTCCACGCTGCACGGCGGCCACCCCCGCGTGATGCTGGAACAAGCGGCGATCGCCTTGCTGTCGTACGTCGAGGATTCCCACGACGGCTTCCGGATCCTGGTCCGCGATTCGCCGGTGGCGAGTTCGACGGGGACGTTCTCGACGGTGCTGAACGACATCGCGAGCCAGGTGGAGCACATCCTGGCGCAGCAGTTCGCGGCCCGCGGGTACGACGAGAAGCTGGCGGCGCTGTACGCGCAGGCGTTGGTGGGGATGGTCGCGTTGACGGGGCAGTGGTGGCTGGACGCGCGCAAGCCGAAGCGGGACGAGGTGGCCGCGCACCTGGTCAACCTGGCTTGGAACGGGCTGTCCCACTTGGAGGACAAGCCGAAGCTCCGGCTCGGTTAGGTCAGCTGCCCGGTGTCGTGCAGGTGGTCGAAGATGATCTGGTCCACCGCCGACACCCGGTCCCGATCCGCGTAGCCGAGCCACGCGATCTCCTCGATCTCGCTGCTCGCCGCCAAGGTCCCCGTGTACTCCGCCGTGAAGCACGTCATGCGCACCACGATCCCCGCCGCCTTGCCGTCGGCCTGGGCCTCGAACGTGCCCGCCGGCTCGATCGTCGACGGCTCGATCTCGACGGCCAGCTCTTCGCGGATCTCGCGGACCAGCGTTTCGGTGTCGCTCTCGCCCGGCTCGCGCTTGCCGCCGGGCAGGTAGTACACGTCCTTGCCCCGGGACCGCGTGCTCAGGATCCGGCCGTCCACCGCGTGCAGCCACGCGATCTTGTCGATCACTTCAAGCCCGCCAGCGCTTCGTCCGTCGTCACGACCGTGCCGAGGCGCGGGAAGATCTTCGTGATCGCGTTTTCGTGCGAGATCTCGGACAGCGCCGTCATCGCGTCCGACACCGCGACCGTGTCGTAGCCGTGGTCGGCGGCCGCGCGCAGGGTCGACTCCACGCCGAACTCCGTCGCGATCCCGCCGAACACCACCGTTCGGACGCCCTTGCCGCGCAGGAACTCGTCGAGGTCCGTGTTCGCGAAGCCGCCGATCGTGTACTTGGTGACGATCTTGTCGTCCTGCGCGTCGAACACGAGCTCGTTGCCCGGCGGGTTGTCCGGCCGCGACACCTTGACGATCACCACGGGCGCGCCGGCCTCGCGGAACGCCGTCCGCAGCCGCAGCGCGTTCGCGGCGACTTCTTCGCCGGAGTACGGCGTGGTCGGCAGCGACACGATCCGTTCCTGCAGGTCGACGAGCACGAGCGCGGACGTCGCCGGATCGATCTTGGTCATGGCCCGATCCTAGGCGCTAGGGTCGAGGGCATGGGGAACAGCAGGGAAGTAGTGGTGACGGGCGGCGGCACGGGCATCGGGTACGCCGTCGCGGCGGCCTTCGCCGAAGCGGGCGAGCGGGTCACGATCACCGGGCGCCGCGAGCAGGTGCTCACCGAGGCCGCGACGCTCCTGGGCGCGCGGCCCGTCGTGTTCGACGCCGCCGATGCCGCGGCCGTCGAAGCCGCACTGGCGGAGTTGCCGGACCGCGTCGACGTGCTCGTCAACAACGCCGGGGGCAACACGGACTTCCTCGACGGCGAAGACGAAGGGCTCGCCGGGTTCGCGGCCGCGTTCGAGCGCAACCTCCGGTCCAATGTGGTCAGTGCCGCGCTCGTGACGCACGCGCTGCGCGAACGCCTGGCCGCAAACCCGCGGATCGTCACGATCGGCTCGATCGCCGCCCGCACCGGCGCCGGCTCGTACGGGGCCGCGAAGGCCGCGGTCGAGGCGTGGAACATCAGCGTCGCGCAGGAGTTCGGCCCGCGGGGGATCACGGCGAACGTCGTCGCGCCGGGACTGATCGGCGAGACGGAGTTCTTCCACGGCAAGCTCTCGGACCGCCGCCGGGAATGGCTGATCGGCAACACGATGACCAAGCGATCGGGCACGCCCGAAGATGTCGCCGCCGTGGTGACGTTTTTGGCGAGCCCCGCCGCCGGGCACGTCACCGGACAGGTGGTGCACGTCAACGGCGGGGCTCACCTGGGCAAATAGGACTCGTCGGGAGCGGGGGGAGGAGTTGGAGGCCGGCCCCCGATCGCCAGGTCGGCGATGGCGCTCGGGGACCGGCGCGGTGCTGCCGCGGGAACGCTATCTTCGGACCGCGTCCAACACTCGTCGGGGGCGGGCGAAAACTCTTGGTACGAACCATGTTCCGCGATCCGCCACCCCGGCGGAAGTGTCCACGGCACGCCACGGCCGTGCTTTTCTCATGATCAGGCCGGCGTGACCTTCAGCAGCTTGTCGTCCGTTCCGTCCGAAGTCGTCACGTACAGGGCGCCGTCCGGCCCGCTGCGCACGGCGCGCAGGCGGCCGAACTTGTCGTCGAACTCCGGCGGGAGCGTGACGTCCAGGACCTTGCCCGCCGCGTCCAAGTGGTACAGCAGCAGCTTCTGGCCCTTCAGCGCCACCACGACCAGCGCGCCGTCGTTCGGGCCCCACTGCGCGCCCGTCAGGAACGCGTCGCCGCTGATCGCCTCGGTGATCTTGCCGGACGTCCACAGTGGACTCACCGCGTCCGGGAAGCGCTTGAGGTCGGTCATCGGCACGCTCTCGTCGTAGCTGGAGTCGGTGCCGCCCTTCGACGGGTCCCAGCCGTAGTTCGCGCCCGGCTTCAGCAGGTTGACCTCGTCGTCGAAGGTCGGCCCGTGCTCGGCCGTGATCACCTGGCCGCTGCCCGGCCGGATCGCCACGCCCTGGACGTTGCGGTGGCCGAAGGTGTAGATCAGCCGCTCGTGCGGGTCCGCCGAAGTGATGAACGGGTTGTCCGGCAACGGGTTCCCGGTCTTCGCGTCCAGCCGCAGCACCTTGCCGCCCAGGGAGTGGCGGTCCTGCGCGATCGTCGAGCGCGCCGTGTCGCCGGTGCCGACCAGCAGCGCGCCGTCCGGCGCGTACGTCGGGCGGCAGCCGGAGTGCCGGCCGCTCGGGTTGACCGGCAGCCCGGTCAGCAGGTTCTTGACCCGGGTCGCGCTGCCGCCGTCCTCGGCCAGCTTCCACGTGACCAGCCGGATGTCGACGGCCTTGCCGCCCTCCTGGTGGTCCTGGCACGTGATGAACTCGCGGCTGGTCGCGAAGTCGGGGCTGATCACCATGCCGAGCAGCCCGCCTTCGCCCTGCACGAGGACGTCGGTGAAGTCGGCCTGGACGTCGGTCGCGTGCCCACCGCGGACCAGCGCGAGCTTGCCGGGCCGCTGCGGGACGAGGATGCCGCCGTCGGGCAGGAAGCCGACGTCCCAGCCGTGCTGGAGCCCGGCGGTCACCGTCTCGACCTTGAACTTCCCGGTCGACGCCGCCGGTGTGGCCGCGGGCGGGACGCTCTGGACGGGCGCGCTCGACGCCCCCGAGCAGCCCGCGACCAGCAGGGACACCGCACCGATGAGACCCAGCACACGCCGCATACGGCTCATCCTGCCATCAAGCGGTGAAATCGCCGTTCGTCGCCACCTCCTTCAAGAACTCCAAGTCGTCCGAGCCGGGGATGTAGTGCCCGGTTCCCGGCACCAGGTCCACCACCGCGCCGGCCGCTTCGAGCCGCCGCTTGGTCGTCGCGGAGTCGACCATGGCGTCCTCCGCCCCGGCGACGGCGTGCACCGGCATGGTCAGCCGCGCCAGCGCCGCGTCGTCGAAGACCGGGAACGGGCCGGTCCGGTACCGGTAGTTCGCCGACACGAGCAGCTGCTGCTCGACGATCGGCGACGTCGCCGGCTCGCCCACCACGCCGGCCACGGACTTCCGCCGTCCCTTCTCCCCGAGCAAGGCCAGGAGCACCGCCTTGACGACGAACCCCTTCTTCATCGGGCCGAGGCCGATCGGGCACCGCAGCGCCAGCGCGGCGACGCGCCCGGGCCGGCGGATCGCGTAGTCGAGCGCGAGCCAGCCGCCGAACGACGACGTCAGGAAGGCCGCCCGGGGGACGCCGAAGTGGTCCAGCACCGCGTCCAGCCAGTGCGCGTACCGGTCGCCGTCGAGCGGCGGCCGCGTCTCGGCGCTCATCCCCGGCTCGCCGATGATGTCGACCGCGTGCACCCGGAACCGCTCCACCAGCGCCGGGATCCGGTGCGCCCACTCCGCCGAGTTGCTGCCGGAGCCGTGCAGCAGCACCAGCGGCGGCGCGCTCTCCGGGCCGGAGACCAGGACGAACGTCTCGCCTTCGGGGGTCGGCACGCGGTGTTCGCCGCGCGGGACGGGCCAGCTCTTCAGCGCTTCGAGATAGCGGCCCCGAAGGAGGCGAGCCCCGGCTGCGGACTTGTATATCGTCATGCAAAGTACTCTATCCTTCCCTATCAAGTGGATAATGAGGTGTATCACGACCCTGGACGTACCAGTCCGGCCTCGTAGGCGAAGACGACCGCGTGCACCCGGTCGCGCAGCCGCAGCTTGCCGAGGATCCGCCCGACGTGCGTCTTCACCGTCGTCTCGCCGATGTACAGCTTCGCCGCGATCTCGCCGTTGGAGTGCCCGCGCGCGATGAGCCCCAGGACGTCCTTCTCGCGCTCGGTCAGCACGTCGAGCTTCGCGACGTCCACCGGATCGCGGTCGTCGGCGAGGTAGCGGTCGAGCAGCCGCCGCGTGACCGACGGCGAGACCATCGAGTCGCCCCGCAGCACGCCGCGGATCGCCACGAGCATCTCTTCCGACGGCGCGTCCTTCACCAGGAACCCGCTGGCGCCCGCCCGCAAGGCGGCGTACGCGTACTCGTCGAGGTCGAACGTCGTGATGATCAGGACGCGCACGTCCGGCAGCTCGGCGCAGATCCGCCCGGTCGCGGTGACCCCGTCGAGCACCGGCATCCGGACGTCCATCAGCACCAGGTCCGGCTGCAGTTCGCGAGCCTTCGCGACGGCCTCTTCGCCGTTCGCGGCTTCGGCGGCGACGACGAGGTCGTCCTGGCTCTCGACGATCATCCGCAGCCCGACGCGCACCAGCTCCTGGTCGTCGCAGAGCAGCACCCGCGTGGTCATGGCCGGACCTCCGGTCTCGGGTGGTGGTGGGGCTCGGCGTGCCGAGGGTGGAGGTGCGGCCGGGTCGGCGCGCGTCCGGCTGTCGCTCTCGACGTGCTGCGGGCCGGCATCCGGGGGCTCACGACCCGACCACCAGGCTCGCGCGCACCCGGTAGCCGCCGTCCGGCAACGGCCCCGCCGCCAGCTCGCCGTGGTACATCTCGACGCGCTGGCGCATCCCCGTCAGCCCGCGCCCGGACGAGGGCAACGCCGGCGCCGGAGCGGGTGGGGCCTGGCCGCCGGTGTTCGTCACCTCGATCCGGATCTCTTCCGGCTGGAACGCGACTTCGACGCGGCCGGTCGCGTCGGCCGGCGCGTGCTTGATCATGTTGGTCAGGGCCTCCTGGACGATCCGGTACGCCTGCAGCGCGGCGCTCGCGGTCAGGCCACCGGGATCGCCGGTGACCTCCAGCGCGACCGCGCGCCCGCATTGTTCGACCAGCTCCCGCAGCTCGTCGGTGCTCGGCTGGGGACTGCGCGCCGCCTGGCCGGCGTGCAGGACTTCGAGGAGCCGCCGCAGCTCGGTGAGCGCGTCCCGGCCCGTGCGGCCGATCGTGTCGAGCGTGCGGTCGACGGCTTCGGGATCGCGGTGCCGGGCCAGCTTCGCGCCTTCGGCGTTCAGCACGATCACGCTCATGCTGTGCGCGAGGACGTCGTGGAGCTCGCGCGCGATCCGGGTGCGCTCCTCCGCGACGGCGGCGCGCGACTGGGCGTCGGCGCGTTTCTCCTCCTCCGCGGTGAGCTGTTCCTTGGTGTGGAAGAACTCCCCGAGCGCCCACGCCGCGATGTGCAGGGGGAGGACGCTGATGATCGTGAAGGTGGGGTTCTCGGTGTAGGTGCCCCACAGAAAGCCCCACTGGACGTCGAGCACGGCGATCGCGAGGGCGATCGCCGCGGCGAACCGCCGCCGGCCCAGCTTCACCAGGGTGAACAGGACCACCGCCATGGCCAGTTCGGTGCGGCCGCGGTCGTACGCCCAGATCTCGGTGACGTACACCGCCGTCGCACCGGCGATGACCAGCACCGCGACGGTCCGCGGGAACCGGCGGCGGACCAGCAGCGGAAGCAGGAACAGCATCGGGATCGCGCGGACACCCCACGAGCCGGCGTCGTTCCAGTTCGGGCTCAGGAAGATGAACACGGCGTACAGCGGCAGGTCCACCGTCCACCGGTGCCTGCGGGCCCAGACCACGAGTCGCTTCACGCCACCGAACGTAACGCCGGGACCCGGTCCGGGTCGTCATCCCTTCGGTCCGACCGTGTCCTCCCTGGGGAGGACGAGCCCGGTCGATCCGGCGGGTTCGCGGCCACCGCCGCCGTTCCTACCGTCGGGATCATGTCGATCACCAGCGAATTCCTCCGCCATCCGATGCTGACGGGCGCGATCGCGGCCAGCTCACCGCAGCTGGCCGCGACGATGACCGCGGGCCTCGGTCTCGAACGCGTGGCGCGCGTCGTCGAGCTCGGGCCGGGCACCGGTGTCTTCACCGAAGCGGTCCTCGCACTGCTTCGCCCCGAAGCGCGCCTGACCGCGTACGAGATCAACCCGCGTTTCGCAGTCCTACCTCGTCTGCGCGGTGCTGATCACGGCGGAAACCGCGCTGCTGCCCGGAATCGTGCCGCCGACGTTGTCGGCGTTGCTGCTGATGGGTTTCCTCGCCGCGCGGGGCACGCTCCACCTCGGACTCGCTTTGCCGGTGGCCGTTTCCGCCGCCGTCCTCGGCGATCAGCTCGCGTACCTCGAAGGACGGCGGTGGGGGCCGAGGTTGCGCCGGACGCGGCTCGCCCGCCGCATCGGCCAGGACCGCTGGGACAGCGCCGAAGCGGCGGTCGCGCGCCACGGCGTCCCGGCGGTGCTCGCGGGCCGCTGCCTGGCCGGCGTGCGGACCCTGGTCCCGCGCGTCGCGGGCTCGGCGGCGATGCCGTACCGCCGGTTCGCCGTGGGCAGCGTGTGCGCGGCCGTGCTGTGGGCGAGCGCGGAGCTGCTCGTCGGTCACCTGACGGCGCTGGTGCTCTGAAGGCGTTCCGCGGTCTCGGCGTCCGCGGGCAGGAACGTCTCCAGCTTGAGCTCCGACACCGTGACGTCGGTGGCGGTCGCGAACGTCGTGATCGCCGTGATCAGCCGCAGCTCACCGACCGAAGTGGACAGTCGCACGGGCACGGCGAAACCGAGGTGGTCCGCGCTCGGCGGCCGTTCCGGGGGCAGGTACCCCGTCAGCTCGGCGAGCTGCGCGGCGAGCCGGTCGTCCGGGGTGCGCGCGAGGTCGTTGCGGAGGCGCTCGAGGATGTGGCGGGCCCAGTCTTCGAGGTTCCGCACGCGCGGCGCCATCCCGCGCGGGTGCAGCGCGAGCCGCAGCGTGTCGACCGGTTCTTCGAGGAGCTCCGGCGCGACGCCCTCGACCAGCAGGGAAAACGCGTCGTTCTTCGCGACGAGCAGGCCGTAGCGGTCGACGACGATGGCGGGGTAGGGGCGGTGGCCGTCGAGCAGCCGCCGCAGCCCGTCGAGCACCGGCCGGATCGCCGGGTCGCCGAGCTTCGTTTCGGGGTACGACGGCGCGAAACCGGCGGCGTGCAGGAGGCCGTTGCGCTCGCGCAGGGGCAGTTCGAGGGACTCGGCGACGCGCAGCACCATGCCGCGGCCGGGGAGCGAGCGTCCGCTTTCCATGAAGCTCACGTGCCGTTGCGTCGTCCCCGCGCGCAGGGCCAGGTCGAGCTGACTGAGGTGCCGCCGCGTGCGCCAGTCCTTCAGCGCCGTTCCGAAGTTCACGCGCCCATCATCACCGGCCGCGCCATTCCCCGCGGGGAATTGAGGGCATTCCCCGCTTCGGCGAGGCTTCGCGGCATGACGAACTACGGCCTGGTCGTACCGACCTACCAGCCCATCCTCGACGCCGGCCGGACCGCGCCGGAGCTGGTCGACGTCGCCGTCTCCGCCGAAGAGCTCGGCCTCGACTCGGTGTGGGTGGGCGACACCCTCGCGCGGGCTCCGCTGGACGCTTTCACCGTGCTGGGTGCTTTCGCCGCCCGGACCTCACGGGTGACATTGGGGACGTCCGCGCTGCTCCCGGCGTTGCGGGACCCGGTTCTCTCGGCGAACCAGCTGCTTTCGCTCGACCTGCTCAGCGGCGGCCGGCTCACGGTGGCGGTGGGCGCGGGGTTCGCCGGGCGGAGCGAGCCGGAGTTCGCGTTCGTGGGAGTGCCGTGGGCGCGCCGGCGAGCGCGGCTGGACGACATCGTGGGTCTGTGGCGGGCGGCGTGGAGCGGCTCTGCTTCGTTTCACGGATCGGTGCTGCACTACGACTCGCTGCCGTCGTTTCCGGCGCCTTCGCGGCCGGGCGGTCCGCCGGTGTGGCTGGCGGCGTACACGCCGGGGGCGCTGGAGCGCGTCGGCCGGCTGTACGACGGCTGGCTGCCCTACCCGCCGGACCCGGCGGACTACGTGTCCGGGCTGGCCCGGATCCGCTCTCTGTCGTCGCGCCCGGTGACGCCGGCGTTGTTCGCGACGGTCCTGGTGGAGGACGACGCGGACCGCGGACGTGCGCTGCTGGAGGAGTACTGCCGGCGCAACTACGGGATGCCCGCGGACTTCGTGCAGGGGATCCAGATGCAGGTGACGGGATCGGCCGCAGAGGTGGCTTCGCGGCTACGCGAGTACGAAGGCGCGGAGCACGTACTGCTGCGGATCGCGAGCACCGAGCCGAAGGTGTTCGACGAGCAGTTGCCGCGGGTCGCGGAGGTGGCGGCACTGCTGCGCTCTTGAGCCTGCCCGGGTTGGTCGTGAGTGAGAAACAGGGTTAGAACACTGTTTCTCACTCACGACCGGGTGGGGCGGAAACCCGTGATCGGAAACCTGTCGGGGGTGGCACGTAGGCTGGGACCCGTGACAAACGCTCCATTGTCCGGACTCCTCACCGCCATCCTTCCCGACCCGGCCCTGCGCGGCGTGGTCGAGCGCGCCGGTGCGCCGCTGCTCGAGCTGCAGGGCCCGATCGCCGCCCGGCAGCTCGTCGCCGCCGCCCTCGCCGCCGACGAGGGCGCGGCCAAGCCCGTGCTCGCCGTCACCGCCACCGGCCGCGAGGCCGACGAGCTGACCGCGTCGCTCGGTGCCCTGCTCGGCCGGGACAAAGTAGCCGATTTCCCCTCCTGGGAGACCCTTCCGCACGAGCGGCTCTCCCCGCGCGCCGACACCGTCGGCCGCCGCCTCGAGGTGCTGCACCGGCTGAAGGCCGGGGACGGCACCCTGCGCGTCGTCGTCGCCACCGTCCGCAGCCTCATCCAGCCCATGGCCCCCGGCCTCGGGTCCCTCGCCCCGATCGACCTCGTCGTCGGTGAAGAGCAAAGTTTCGAAGGGCTGCTCGAACGGCTCGTCGAACTGGCCTACACCCGCGTCGACATGGTCGAGAAGCGCGGCGAGTTCGCCGTCCGCGGCGGCATCCTCGACCTGTTCGGCCCGACCGCGCAGCACCCCGTCCGGGTGGAGTTCTGGGGCGACGAGGTCAGCGAGATCCGCGCGTTCGCCGTCTCCGACCAGCGGTCGCTGCCCGGCGAGATCCCGCGCGTCACCGCGCCGCCGTGCCGCGAGCTGCTGCTCACACCGCCGGTCAAGGAGAAGGCCGCGGAGCTGGCGAAGACGTACGAAGCGGACGCCCACCTGGCCGAGATGCTCACCAAGCTCACCGACGGCATCCCGGTCGAGGGCATGGAAGCCCTCATCCCGGTGCTCTGCGAAGGCGAGCTGGACCTGCTCACCGACGCGATGCCGGCCGGCACCCACGTCCTGCTGACCGACCCCGAGAAGATCCGCGCGCGGGCCGCCGACCTCGTCCGCACCGGCCAGGAGTTCCTCGAAGCCTCCTGGACGACGGCCGCGGCGGGCGGCCAGGCCCCGATCGACCTCGGCGCGTCCGCCTACCGCGGGCTCGACGAGATCGCGTCCCACGCGCAGGACACCAAGCGCACCTGGTGGACGCTCACCCAGCTGACCAGCGAAGACCCGGACGTCTACCGCGTCTCGGTCGAGGCCGCGCCCGCCTACCGCGGCGACCTCGAGCGCGCGATGACGGACCTGCGCGCCCACACGGCGGCGGGCGGCACGGCGGTGCTCGTCGTCGCCGGCCAGGGCACCGCGGCGCGCGCGGTCGAGCAGCTCTCGGGCGCGGACGTCCCGGCGACGCAGGCCGGCGACGGCCTCGCCGGGGCGCCGGCCCCGGGCCTGGTCACGGTCACCTGCGGCGGCCTGACGGACGGCTTCGTCTCGCCGGAGCGCGCCCTGGTCGTGCTCACCGAGGCGGACCTGACCGGCCGCGGGTCCGGCGCTGGAACGTCCACAAAGGACCTCAACACCAAGATGCCGTCCCGGCGGCGCAACGCGGTGGACCCGCTGGCGCTCAAGAACGGCGACTACGTGGTGCACGAGCAGCACGGCATCGGCCGGTTCGTCGAGATGGTGCAGCGCACGGTCGCCGGCGCGACCCGCGAGTACCTGCTGCTGGAGTACGGGTCGTCCAAGCGCGGGCACCCGGGCGACCGGCTGTTCGTGCCGACCGACCAGCTCGACGAGGTGTCCAAGTACGTCGGCGGCGAGCTGCCCACGCTGAACAAGCTCGGCGGCTCGGACTGGAAGAACACCAAGGCCCGGGCCAAGAAGGCGGTCAAGGAGATCGCCGCCGAGCTGGTCCAGCTCTACGCCGCGCGCCAGGCCGCGCCCGGGCACGCGTTCGGCCGGGACACGCCGTGGCAGGGCGAGCTCGAGGACGCCTTCCCGTTCACCGAAACCAACGACCAGCTCGCCGCGATCGACGAGGTCAAGGCCGACATGGAACGCGGCGTCCCGATGGACCGCGTCATCTGCGGCGACGTCGGCTACGGCAAGACGGAGATCGCCGTGCGCGCGGCGTTCAAGGCGGTGCAGGACGGCAAGCAGGTCGCCGTGCTCGTGCCGACGACCCTGCTCGCCCAGCAGCACCTGAACACCTTCCACGAGCGCATGCGCTCCTTCCCGGTGACGATCAAGGGCCTGTCCCGGTTCACGAACAAGACCGAGTCGGACGTCATCCTCGAGCAGCTCGCCGCCGGTGAGGTCGACATCGTGATCGGCACGCACCGCCTGCTGCAGACGGGCATCCGGTACAAGGACCTCGGCCTCGTGATCGTCGACGAGGAGCAGCGCTTCGGCGTCGAGCACAAGGAGCACATCAAGGCGCTGCGCACGCACGTCGACGTGCTGACGATGTCCGCGACCCCGATCCCGAGGACGCTCGAGATGTCGCTGGCCGGCATCCGCGAGATGTCCACGATCCTCACCCCGCCCGAGGACCGGCACCCGATCCTGACGTACGTCGGCTCGTACGACGACAAGCAGGTCGGCGCGGCGATCCGCCGTGAACTGCTGCGCGACGGCCAGGTGTTCTACGTCCACAACCGCGTCTCGTCGATCGAGAAGGCCGCGCGGCACATCCGGGAGCTGGTGCCGGAGGCGCGCGTCGTCACCGCGCACGGGCAGATGAACGAGGACAAGCTCGAAAAGATCATCCAGGGCTTCTGGGAAAACGAGTACGACGTCCTGGTGTGCACCACGATCGTCGAGACCGGCCTGGACATTTCGAACGCGAACACGTTGCTGGTCGAGCGCGGTGACCTGCTCGGGCTGGCCCAGCTGCACCAGCTGCGCGGCCGCGTCGGACGAGGGCGCGAGCGCGGGTACGCGTACTTCCTGTACCCGCCGGAGGCGCCGCTGACGGAGACGGCCCACGACCGGCTGGCGACGATCGCCCAGAACACCGAGCTCGGTGCGGGCATGGCGGTCGCGATGAAGGACCTGGAGATCCGCGGCGCGGGCAACATCCTCGGGGCGGAGCAGTCCGGGCACATCGCGGGCGTCGGGTTCGACCTGTACGTGCGGTTGGTCGGTGAAGCGGTCGACGCGTTCCGCCGCCACGCGGGCGCCGACCCGGCGGAGGACGAGGAGATGGCCGACGTCCGCGTCGACCTCCCGATCGACGCCCACCTCCCGCACGACTACGTGCCGGGCGAGCGGCTGCGGCTGGAGGCGTACCGGAAGATCGCGGCGGCGCCGGACACCGAGGGCCTGGACGCGGTCCGCGAAGAGCTGATCGACCGCTACGGCCAGCCGCCGGCGCCGGTCAACCGGCTGCTGGCGGTGGCGCGGTTCCGGCACACGTGCCGCGAGGCGGGCGTGACGGAGGTGGCGGTCCAGGGCACCACGGTCCGGTTCGCGCCGCTGCCGTTGCAGGATTCGCAGATGGTCCGGTTGAAGCGGCTGTACCCGAAGGCGGTGTTCAAGGCGGTGACGAACACGGTGTCGGTGCCCAAGCCGACCGAGGGCCCGGCGGGCGGCCGGATCGGCGCGCCGACGCTGCGGGACGAAGAGCTGCTGGACTGGTGCACGAAGCTGCTGACCCAGCTGACGAAGAAGCCCGCGGCCGTCTAGCAGCACGGTGTAAAGGGGAGCGGACACCTGGCGCCACTTCGGGGGAACTCCTGTTGTGGCGCCGGGGTTTGCGCTCTTGGTGGCTTTACGGTCGCCGCATGAACATCCGTAGCAGGCAGCTCGGTGAACGGCTGCTCCAGCGCATGGCGGAGAAGCGCTGGGGCGTCCGGGAGATGTCCCGGAAGCTGGAGATGAGCGCGCAGTGGGTTTCGTCGGTGACGCGGGGGCTGCATCGGCCGGATCCGGCTCACCTGGCGCGGTTTTTGACCACGTTGGGGATCGGAGGTGCGGAATACCGCGAACTGATGGCCATGGGTGACGAAATGCGCAAGCCCGGCCTCCTCGAACCTGTTGCGAACCTCCGCACCCTTATCGCGCACGAGGAGCGGGCGTCGGCGATCTGGGCCTTCCAGGGCATGCTGGTGCCAGGGCTGTTGCAGACCGCCGACTACGCCCGCGCGATCGCCGACGAGACAGGCAGCCCGTCCGACCCGGACCGGATCGATGAACTGGTGTTCACCCGGCTCTCCCGCCAGGCGATCTTCAGCCGGGCAGGGGTGCGATTCACCTTCTACCTCCACGAGTTCGCCCTGCGGCTACCGATCGGTCCTTCCCCCGCGATGATGCGAACCCAGCTCGCCCAGCTGTCGAAGAGGCGCGACAACACCACCGTCCGGGTCATTCCTGCAGCTGTGGGCGGGCACCCCGCGCTCAGCGGGCACTTCCAGTTGATGGAGTCGGACTCGTTCAAGCCGGTGGTCTACCTGGAGAGCGAGATATCCGCGCTCTACCTTGAAGAACCCCACGAAATCTCGGCTTACCAGCGCATCCTTCGCGCTCTCGAAACGACTGCGCTCGATGAGGCAGAATCGCGGGTGTTCATCACCGAACTCGCGCGAGGTCTACCGGGAGCGAACATGTGGCGGAAGAGCACTCACAGCAGCCAAGCCGACTGTGTCGAGGTCCTCCCCGGGGCCGAAACCCTGGTCCGGGACACCAAAGATCGCGAAGGCGGCACCCTCGCCGTCTCCGCTGCCCCTTGGCGCGAACTGCTCAGCCGGCTCCGCTAACCGACCCGGCTGAACATCGGCGGCAAAGCCTCCGCCAACCCCATTCTCACCGACTCCTCCGGCACCGGAACCGCACCGGCCCCGGCCATCGGCAACGGCCGGGGCTTGCGCGGCATCCGCGACCCCGCACCCCCACCGCGCCCCGGGTACACGAGCAACCCCCGCGTCGGATCCGGTACCGCGTCCAACGCCGCCGTCACGACCGGCAGCGCGCGGAACGCGTCGCGGCTTTCCTCCGATTTGAACTCGATCTCCAACACGACGCCCCAGCGGTGTTCGTGCCACACCCACTGTTCCGCGCCGTTCGTCAATGCTGCTTCGGTGAGTGCGTCACCGCGGGCGAGCCGCCACAAGGAAGCCGTGGACTCGCCATCGAAGACCTCGATGGTCAGCCAGTGGTCCATGTCGTCGAGGTTACGCCCGGCGACACCGCACGGGTGTTGCGTTTCGAATGCGATGGTGTGAGAGGGTATGGCTTGTGATGCGGATCATGGGGCGCCCTCGCGCGCTGGTCGCGGTGGTTGCCGGTGCTCTTCTGCTCGCCGGGTGCGGCTCGGGCCCCAGCCAGGTCGGCAGCGCCGTCCTGGTCGGCGACCGCTCGGTCTCCCTCGACCAGGTGCAGGCCCTGATCGACAAGGCTGTCCGCGAACAGCCGTATGCGCAGAAGCTCGCCGGTGAGCACAAGCTCGAGGAGCTCGGCCGCGCGGCCGTCAGCCAGCTCGCCCTGCACGAGATGCTCGCCGCGGCCGCGGAAAAGCAGGGGATCACGCCCAACTACGGGCGGATCGAGGCCCAGCTGGCCAAGGACCCCCTCAACGGGACGGTGCCCGCGGACTCGGCCGACGAGACCCAGGCGATCAGCGAGGTCGTCACCCGCAGCCGTGACCACCGCGAGGCGCTGACCGACACCTACCTCGCCCAGGCGCTGGCCGAGAAGGCCGTCCCGAACCTGTCGGTCACCTTCGACTACACGTCCATCGGTTCGATGCCGGATTCCGCCACCGGCGAAACGCCCAAGGGGCCCGAAGCCAAGAAGGCGGCCTTCGACCTCGCCCGGCAGTTCGCCGCCGACCCGGCCGCCGCGGCCAAGCGCATCGGCGCCGACGCCCAGTACGAGGCGTCGTTGCGGCAGCAGGCGGCCCAGCAGGGCCAGAACACCGACTCGATCCCGCCGCTCACCGGCGTCGGCGAGGCCGTGCCCGCGTCGCAGGCCGGAGTGCTCGCCGCCGGCCCGATCTTCGGCTCTCCGGTCGGCGCCGTCACGGTCTTCCCGTACCCCAACCGCGAGGGCACCTGGTTCGTCGCGGTGATCCGCCAGCGCGTCGACGACAAGCCCGTCGCCACGGAGCAGGCGTCGGCGCTCGACGACGCCACGAAGACCGCCATCGGCATGCGGCAGCTGCAGCCGCTGTTCGACCAGCTCGACGTGCGGATCAACAAGCGGTACGGCGTGTGGGACGTGGTGGGCATGAACGTCCTCCCGAACCTGGACGCCGCCCAGGGCCTCGTGCTGCCCGCGGGTGGTTCCGGCAAAACGCAGCAGTGAGCACCGGCGTCGTCGTAGTCGTCCGTGGGGCGACGCTGCCCGCCGCGGCGCTGAAGATCCTGCGCGACGCCCGCGCGGTGTACGCGGCCACGGACCTCGACGCGAGCGTGTTCGGCGTCCCGGCCATCACCGAGGCGCCCTCGCTGAAGGACGTCGTGCTGCTCGCCGGGTCCCGGGACGAGCCCGCGGCGTCGCTGCTCATCGCGACCGGCGCGGAGGTCATCGAGACGCCGGCGCCGCCGCTGGTCGAGGCCGCCGAGGTGATGGACCGGCTCCGCTCGCCTGGCGGCTGCCCGTGGGACGCGGCCCAGACGCACGCATCGCTGCGGCAGTACCTGGTCGAGGAGACCTACGAACTGCTCGACGCCATCGAGTCGGGCGATCGCGAAGCGCTCCGCGAAGAGCTCGGCGACGTCCTGCTCCAGGTGCTCTTCCACGCACGGGTCGCGGCCGAGGACGCCGACGACCCGTTCGGCATCGACGACGTCGCCGCCACGCTCGTCGCGAAGCTGGTCGGCCGGCACCCGCACGTGTTCGCCGGTGCCGACACGGTGCGCACCGTCGAGCACCAGAACCTCAAGTGGGAAGAGCTGAAGCAGCAGGAGAAGCAACGCATGTCCATTGTGGACGGCGTGGCGCTCGGCCAGCCCGCGGTGGCGCTGGCCGGCAAGCTCGGGCAGCGCTCCGGGCGCGCGGGGATCCCGCTCGACCTCTTCCCGGCCGGCACCGCGGCTGCCGCCCAGCTGTTCCGCATCGCGGCGACCGCGCGGCGCGCGGGCGTCGACCCCGAGGGTGAGCTGCGGGCGCTGGCGAAGCAGTTCGCGAACGACGTCCGGGCCGCCGAGCGGGCCGCACGGGACGCGGGGCTGGAGCCGACGACCCTGGAGGCCGACGGCTGGCGGAAGTTCTGGCCCACCCCCGGCTGAGCGAAAGCGGAGCTTTCACGTGAAAGCTCCGGTGTGACGCAGCACACAATCGAGTGAGAACCGTTTCCGGTCATCCGGCGTCTTGCCTGGTGTGAGGAAACTGCCACTGGAGGACGCGGACGAGGAGCACCTCGTCCGGCGCACGGCCAAGGGCGACCGCGCGGCGTTCGAGGAGCTCTACCGCCGCACGTCGCCCTGGCTCGCCGTGCGCCTGCGCCGCCGGTGCGCCGACGAGCAGGTCGTCGCCGAGGTCATGCAGGAGACGTACCTGGCCGTGTGGCGCGCGGCGGGCTCGTTCGCGGGGGCCGCGACCGGCGGCACCGCGGTCGGCTGGGTGTGGACGATCGCCGCGCGCCGGCTGGTCGACGCGTTCCGGCGCCGCGCGCACCACGCGCAGCCGCCAGTGGAGGTGGCGCTCGACGTCGCGCCGGTGCCGGCGGCGGAAGACGTGGCGCTGGCGGCGACGATCGGCGACGACGTCGGTGACGCGCTGCGCGACCTCGCCCCCGAGCTGAGGCAGGTGCTGCAGGCGATGGTGCTCGACGGGCTGACCGTCCGGGAGACCGCCGTCCTGCTCGGGCTGCCGGAAGGAACCGTCAAGACGCGCGCTCGCCGGGCGCGGTTCGCGATGAAGGAGGCCCTGTCATGACCCACGCGTCGGACGATCTCATCGCCGAGTACGTGGCGGGTTACCTCCTTCCGGCCGACCGGCTGTGGGGTCTCGAAGCGCACCTCGAGACGTGCCCGGTGTGCCGGGCGCGACTGGCCGAGGTGGCGCCCGTCCAGCCGGTGGTGGACCTCGTCTGGAACCGGCTCGGCGTCGAGATCGAGCTGTCGGGCGTGCCGTTCCACGGGCCGCCACCGCCCGAGCCGGTTCCCTACCGGGGGCGGCGGCGGTGGCTGGACACGTGGGTCACCCCGGTGATGCTGCCGTGGCTGGGGATGATCGTGCTGGTCACGCTGCTCGCGGTGGCGTTCGACCAGATCTGGCGCTCGGCGCTGGACGTGACGGCGGTGCAGCTCTTCGCGCCGATGCTGCCGGTGCTCGGCGTCGCGGCGTCGTGGGCGAGGGGGCTGGATCCGGCGTACGAGGTCGTCGTCGCGACACCGCGGGCCGGGCTCTACCTCGTCGCCCGGCGGACGGTGGCGGTGCTCGTCGTCGTCCTGCCGGTGCTCGGGGTCGCCGGGTGGCTGACCGGCACGGCCCTCGCGCTCTGGCTGCTGCCGAGCCTGGCCTTCACCACGGGGACGCTCGCGCTGGGCGGCCTGATCGGCGTCACCCGGGCGGCGTACGCACTGGTCGCGGTGTGGGTGGCGGGACTGGTGCTGCCCACCGTGGCGGCCCACCAGCAAACGTTTGCGCTCAGCACCGGCGCGGTGCCGGTGTGGGCGGGGATCTTCGCGCTGACGACGGTGGTGGTCGCCCTGCACAAGGGCGCGTTCACCCGGCTCGGCGCGCGCAACTAGGGAGGACGAACATGCGTGCTGTCGGAGCCGCCGAGGTCGCGCCGACGACCTACGCCTGGGAGATCCAGGCCGAGGGTCTGAAGGTGCGGGTCGGACGGCGGAAAATGGCCGTGGACGGGCTGGACCTGTCGCTCGGCAAGGGGGTGCACGGCTTGCTCGGGCCCAACGGCGCGGGCAAGACGACGCTGATCCGGGCGCTGGCGACGGTGCTGCGGCCGGCGGAAGGCCGGCTGTCGCTGCTCGGTGCGCCGGCCGGGGGGAACACCGGGCAGCGCGGCCTGCGCCGGCGGATCGGCTACCTGCCGCAGACCTTCGGGTTCTACAAGCGGTTCACCGTCCGGGAGTTCGTCGAGTACATCGCGTGGCTGAAGGAGGTGTCCAAAGAGGACATTCCGGGCGCGGTGCAGCGCGCGATCGAGCGGGTGGGGCTCGCCGACCGCGCGGACGACCGGATGAAGACGCTGTCGGGCGGCATGGTCCGGCGGGTCGGGATCGCGCAGGCGATCGTCAACGACCCGGACATCCTGCTGCTGGACGAGCCGACCGCCGGGCTCGACCCGGCGCAGCGCGTGCGGTTCCGCGAACTGGTGCAGGAGCTCGGCCGGGACTCGTGCGTGCTGATCTCGACGCACCTGGTCGAAGACGTGGGCACGGCGTGCTCCGACGTCGTCCTGTTCGCCGAGGGCAAGCTGGTGTTCCAGGGGACGCCGGACGAGCTGGCCGCGGCCGGCACGACGGCGCACGTGGGGGACAGCCCGATCGAGCGTGGCTATTCGGCGGTGCTGAACCACGATCCGGGCAAGGGGGCCTGGTGATGATCCTGCGTACCGAACTGCGGCGCTCGATCGCGCCCTGGGCCGGGCTGGCGCTGCTCGTGGTGGCGCTCGGCTTCCTGTTCCTGCTGTCCGGGCCGTGGTGGAAGGTGCCCGCGCCGTGGACGGGCAACACGACGACCACCGCGCTGTGGCTGCGGTTCCTGCTGGTGTTCCTGTGGCCGATCGCCGTCGGGGCCGGGGCGATCCAGGGCATGCGCGACAGCCGCTCCGGCGTGGTCGAGCTGCTGGCCACGACGTCCCGGCCGGGCCGGCACCGGGCGATCAGGCTGGCGGGCGCCGTGGGGGCGTTGAGCGCGCTCGGGTTCCTGCTGGTGTTCGGCGTCGGCCTGGTGGAGGTGCTCGGGCACGACGGGTTCGTCTCCGCGAGCTTCCTGCCGGTCCTCCTGGTCGGCCTGCTCGCCGTCGTGGCGGGGAGCTGGGTGGGCCTGGCCGTCGGGCGGCTGCTGCCGCACCCGCTGACCGCACCGGCGCTGGCCGTGCTGACGCTGGGGGCGTCGATCCTGGCCTGGACGACGGGCGCGCTGTCGATGGCGTACAGCCGGTTCGGGCTGCTGGTGCCGAGCCTCGCCCAGCCGCGGGGTGCGCTGGTGACGACGTCGGCTTCGGTGGACGTCGGGCAGGCGGTGTGGTTCGCCGGCCTGGCCGTGACGGGATTCCTGCTGCTGGCGGCGAATTCCGCGCGAGCCCGGCTCCTCGGCCTGCTGCCCGTGGTGGCCGGCGCCGCGATCGCCCTGCCGGTCTTCCCGGCTTCCGCCGACGGGCTCTTTGCGCTCGACGGCGTCGCCGCTCAAAGGCTGTGCGACGGGCCGATCTGCGTCAGGCGCGCGCACGAGGACAGGCTGGCCGCGCTGGCCGGGCCGGGCCGGGAAGCGCTCGGCATGCTGGCGAAACTGCCCGGCGCACCGACCCGGATCGAGGAGCAGATCGTGCCGGACTCCTTCACCGACCCGCCGGCCCGCGATCCCGGCGTCGTCTACCTCGACTTCCAGCGCGACGAAGACCTGCTGACGGCGGACGCGCACGAGTTGCGGCTCGCGGTGCTGTCCGGGGCCGGGCTGCCCTCGTGCCTGCCTCCGAGCTACGGCGACCTGGCCGACGTGGGCGGCCGCATGATCGCGGCGGCGTACTTCACCGGCGAGCTGAAGCCGTTGCCCGAGTACGGCGCGAAGTGGGTCACCCGGCAATCCGGTGCGATCGATGAGGCGTGGGCGAAATTCCGGGCGTTGCCGGCTGAAGTCCAGTTCTCGCGGATCGTCGCGCTGCGCCGGATGTTGCTGACCTGCGACGGTGACCCGCTCGACACGCTGGTGCCGGGGGCCAGGCCATGAGGTGGGCGATGCTCTACGCGCGTTCGCGGCAGGTTCCGGCGGCGTTCGCGGCGCTGCTGCTCGCGACGGCCGGGCTGTGGTTCCTGGCTCGCGACTCGTGGTCGCCCCTGCCGGTCATGCTGACGCTGACGGCGGGGATAGCGCTGGCGGCGATCGGGCTCAGCGGCCAGGACCCCGACCTCGACCGCACCGCGGCGATCCCGTGGCCAGTCCGCCGCTTCGCGCACCTGGCCCTGATCGGCGTGACGGCCGGCGGTGCCGTGCTGGCGGTCCAGCAGCTGGGCGCGGCGACTGTCGACATGTCGATCATCCTGCGCGACGCGGCGGGGCTACTGGGGCTGGCCGGCCTGGCGGCGACGGTGGCGGGCGGCCAGTTCGGCTGGACGCTCCCGCTGCTCTGGGCGGCCATAACGCCCTTCGTCCCGGACGACGGTTCGACGACGAGCCACATCGCGGCCTGGCTGCAGCAGCCGCCGGAAACCACGGCGGCCACCTGGACAGCACTGGCCCTGGCGGTGGCGGGCACGGCGGCTTACACCGCCCGAGGCGGCCGCCGCTGACCCGGCCGACACGAGGCAGGCACGAGGAAGAGCGGGCGCCGGAGGTCCCGAATGAGTCATGCGCGACGTTCGGCCGGGGTTGGCGACGTCATGAACGACTCGTTCATCGCGTCCAGCGTCATGAACGACCCTTTCATGACATCCCGCCCAGCAACGCGACTTGCCGAGACCCTGCGAGATGCCCCGCGAGTCACGCGAGATGCCCGCCCAGTCACGGGTGATGCCCCGCGAGTCACGGGCGATGCCCGCGTGGGCACCGCCGTCGAACCGGCGACGGCCGCCACGGGAACCCCCAGCGTCCCGTGGTGGCCGCGGCCGGACCGCGCCTCAGACGTCGCGGATGTTCGTCTCCAGCTCCAGTGGCTCCCGGTCCCAGTCCTCCACGCCGAACGCGAGGATCCGCGACGGGTGGATCCGGATCACGGCGTCGTCGAAGTGGTTGTCCGGGAGGTTCACCTCGGCCAGTGCCTCCGCGCGGCCGCGGATCTCCAGGCAGCGCACGCGCCACGGGTTCGTGGACGGCAGGTCGTCGACGACGAACGCGACGTGGTCGTCGGCCGCCAGGTTGCGGAACTTCTTGCTGCCGCGCAGGTTGTGGCCGGTGACGTCGATGGTCTTCTCGTCCGGGTTGTACCGGAAGCCGACCGGGTTGACCTGCAGGGTTCCGTTCGGCTGCCGGGTGGCGAGCCGGCCCAGCGGCTGGGCGTCGAGGTAGGCGAGCTCTGCTTCGGTGAACATGAACCCAGCTTTCAACTTCAAGCGAGGTTGAAGTCAAGCGAACGGGCCGCCGAACGCCAGTTCCGTGAAGCGCGAGGCGATCCGGCGGTGCGCGGCCGCGTCCGGGTGCAGCTCGTCCGGTAGCGGGAACTCGGCGTAGTCGGCCGGCCCGTACAGCGATAGCCCGTCCAGGTAGTGCAAGCCAGGGTCCTGGCGTTGCGCGACGATGCGCGCCAGCTCGTCCCGGATCACCTCCAGCGTCAGCTTGTCCGGGCCCGGTTCTCCCGTGGCCCGGAACCGCACGACCCCCGCCGCGAACGCCGCGTGGTCGAAGTCGCCGGGACCCGGCGTCCGCTCGTGGATCGGGCAGTACAACGGCGAGACGACCAGCAGCGGCGCCGACGGGTGGCCCTCGCGGATCGTGTCCAGGAACCCGTGCACGGCCGGGCCGAACGCGCGCAGGCGCATGAGGTCGGCGTTCACGATGTTGATGCCGAGCTTGACGCTGACGACGTCGGCCGGGGTGTCACGCAGTGCGCGAGCGGTGAACGGATCCAGCAGCGCGTTGCCGCTGAAGCCCAGGTTGATCAGTTCGACCCCGGCGGACGTCGCGGCCAGCGCGGTCCACGTCGTCGAGGGGCTGAGCGCGTTCGAGCCCTGGCTGATCGAACTGCCGTGGTGCAGCCACACCCGGCCGGGCCGCGGAGCGGGGACGACCGGGGCGTCCGTCCGCAAGGCGACCAGCGTCGTGATTTCGTTGTGCGGCAACCAGATCTCGATGTCCTTGAGGTGCCCGGGCAAGCCGTCGAACCGCACGCCGCCGGGCGCGGTCGCCTGGGCGGCGAGCTTGCCGTCCACGAGCAGGTCGTACACGCCGTCCGGACGGGGCGGCGCGCCCGGGTACTCCACCTTGGTCGCGACTGTCTCCAGTTCGATGACGGCGGCCGTCGTGCGGAAGCGCAGGCGGACCCCGGCGGGCTGCGTGTCGGCCATCGCCAGCCGCGGATCCGTGTTCTGCGCCCGCGCGCGGGCGGGCAGCCGGTGCGCTACCAGGCCATGGGGAGTGGATTCGAGTTCGAGGGCGCCGCGCACCAGGTCGTCGGTCAGCGGAGTGGTGATCACAGTCTTGGCCAATCACGGAGAAGGGAATCGAGGACGTCGAGGAGGCGGGCCCAGCTGTCCGCGGACGCGGGTGAGCTGTGGTCGAAGCCGCCGTCGGTTTCGAGGGCGACGAACCCGCGGAAGAAGCTGCCGAGCAGCCGGACGGCGTGCGTCTGGTCCGGCCCGGTCAGGTCGTAGCCGCGCAGGATCGCGCGCATCAGCTGCGCGTGCCGGACACCCGCGCTCGCCGCCGCGGTCTCCGGGTCGAGCCGCAGCTGCGCCGCCGCGAACCGGCCGGGGTGCTCGTGGGCGTAGTCGCGGTAGACGCCGGCGAACGCGACCAGCGCTTCCCGCCCGGCCCGGCCGGCCAGCGCGGCGGCGGCCCGGTCGGCGAGCTCGTCCAACGCCAGCAGCGCGATCCGCGTCCGCAGGTCGTGCGCGTTCTTGACGTGCGAATACAGGCTCGCGACCTGGACGTCGAACCGCCGCGCCAGCTCCGACGGCGTCACGCGGTCGAACCCGATCTCGTCGGCCAGCTCGGCGCCCGCGCGGACCAGCCGCTCGGTCGTCAATCCGACGCGCACCATCGGTCACCTCCTAAAGCCAACATAGATCTACCTAAAGGCTTTAGGCAAGGCGATAATGGGTGACATGCGCCGCCAAGCCGTCAGCTCCTCGACGATCGCGTCGATCGGCTACGACCGGGAGGAACACCTCCTGGAGATCGAGTTCGTGAACGAGAGCGTCTACCGCTACCGGCTGGTGCCGGAGTCCGTGCACCGGGAGCTGATGGCGTCCTCGAGCCACGGCCGGTTCTTCAACCAGAAGATCCGCGACGTGTACCCGACGGAACAGGTGGACTAGGCGAAGAGGCCTTCGCCCCAGTAGCCGGTCTTCGAGACGCCCGGCGGCACGGCGAAATGCGCCGAACCCGTGTGCTGGACGTACTCCATCATCGCGTCCTTCGACGACAGCGCCTGCTGCATCGGCACGTACTGCTTGCGGGTGTCGCGGTTGAACGCCAGGAAGAACAGCCCCGCCTCGAGGTGCCCGACGCCGTCGGAACCGTCGACGAAGTTGTAGCCGCGGCGCAGGATCCGCACGCCGTTCAGCGCCTGGTGCGACGCCAGCCGGACGTGCGCGTCCGCCGGGATCACCTTCTCGCCGCCCGCGCCGCCGACGTCGAGGTCCAGCTCGTCGAACTCCGCGGTCTGGCCCAGCGGGGCACCGGTGCCCTTCGTGCGGCCGACGATCTGCTGCTGGCCGTCGAGGGTTTCGCGGTCCCACGTCTCGATGTGCATCCGGATCCGGCGCGCCACCAGGTAGCTGCCGCCGGCCATCCACGCCGGGCCGTCGGCGGCCGTGGCCCACACCTGGTCGCGCAGGAAGTCGGTGTCCTCGGACTTGATGTTGTTCGTGCCGTCCTTGAACCCGAACAGGTTCCGGGGCGTCTGCTGCGCGCGCGACGTCGACGAGCTGCGGCCGAAACCGAGCTGCGACCAGCGGACCTCGGTGACGCCGAAGCCGAGCCGCACCAGGTTGCGGACCGCGTGCACCGCCACCTGCGGGTCGTCCGCGCAGGCCTGGATGCACAGGTCGCCGCCGCCGCGGGCGGGGTCGAGCTTGTCCTTCGGGAAGAGCGGCAGGTCGATCAGCTGGGGCGGCCGCTTCCCCGCGAGGCCGAAACGGCCGTCGAACAGCGACGGGCCGAAGCCGATCGTCAGCGTCAGGTGCGACGCGGGCAGGTCCAGCGCCTCGCCGGTGTCGCCGGGCGGCGCGTAGTCGCCGCTGCCGACCGCGCCGTTCGGCACGACCTCCTGGCCCGCCGTCATCCGGCGGGCCGCGTCGGTCCACGTCTTCAGCAGCTGCCGCAGCTTCTCAGGGTCTTTCGTGGTGACGTCGAGGGCCGCGAAGTGCAGGTTCGCCTGGGCCGGCGTGACGATCCCGGCCTGGTGCTCGCCGTGGAAGTCGACGGTGCTGACCGCGGCCTCGGCGCTGCCGCCGGTCGCCTTGTCGATCCCGATCCCCGCGGCGGCCCCCGCCCCGGCGAGCGCGACACCCGCGCCCGCCAGGCCGAAGAGCTTCCGTCGCGATACCCGCGTACCCTCTGTCGACGTCACTTCGAGACGACCTCCGCAACCTTGCTCAGCGGCTCGCTCAGCGCGTCGACGGCCGAGGCGAACTCCTTGATCTGGTCCTGCGACAGTTCGTTGTAGAGCTTGAAGCCGTCCCCGACGCGCGTCTTGTCCAGCAGGCCCTGGACGTTCGCGAACTCCTTGTCCAAAGTGGACACGAGAGCGGCGTCCTTCGCCTGCAGGATCGGCCGCAGCGAGGTGATCGCGCCCTTCGAACCGTCCACGTTGGCCTGGAAGTCCCAGAGGTCGGTGTGCGAGAAGGTCTCCTCCTCGCCGGTGATCTTGCCGGTCGCGACCTCGTCGAGCAGGCCCTTCGCGCCGTTCGCGAGGTCGAGCGCGGTCAGCTCGAGGGTCTTCGACTTGGCGACCAGGTCCTTGACGTCGGTGAGCAGCTTGTCCGCGATCTTCGGGCTGTCCGCCTGCAGGCCGGAGACGTACAAGTCCTTCTCCAGCCGGTGGAAGCCGGTGAACTGCCGGCCCGGCTCGAGGTCGGCCTCGCGGACGTCGATGGCCGGGTCCAGGTCGCCGAACTTCTCGGCCACCGGCTCGATGCGCTCGTAGTAGGTGCGCGTGCGGGCGTACGCGGCCTTCGCCTCGTCGACCTTGCCGGCCTTCACGAGGCCGACGAACTTGCCCGTCTCCTCTTCGAGCGCGGCGGTGTTGTTCGCGATGTAGTCGGCGTAGCTCTTGGTGGCCTGCGCCTTCTGCGCGTTGGCGTCGCTCTGCTTCGCCGCGCCGCCGGTGACGGTGAAGTCGCCGCGGATGCCGTCGCCGGCCATGCCCGGCTTGCACGCGGTCTGGTACTTGCCGGCGTCGGCGACCTCGACGATCAGCCGCCGGTTCAGCCCGGGCGCGATGTTCTCGACCTCGCCCATGATCCGGTCGCCCTCGGCGTAGAGGTAGAACTCGGTGACCTTGGTGCCCTTGTTGGTGATCTCGAAGGTCACGTTGCCCGCGGCGGCGGTGTTCACCGAGACGGTGCACGCGGTGTCGGACGCCTCGACCTTGACCGGGCCGCCGGTGGTCCCCGTCTCGTTCCCGGTGCTGCCCTGGCTGTCGCACGCGGCCAGCGTCACCAGCGCGGCGGCGCCGGCCACCACGGCCAGCGGGGTTCGGTGGGTCTTGCGCACGGTCACTCCTTCGAGGCGGCCGCGGCGGCGGGCGCCGGCGCGGTCTTCTTGCTGGGCTTGAGGAACAGGGGCAGCACGATGACGACGTAGGCGACCCACGCGACGGCCTGCAGCACGGTCGTCTGCTGCGAATAGTTGAAGATGCCCTTGAGCAAGGCGCCGTACCAGGACGTCTCGGGCAGCGCGGCCGAAGCGTCGAAGGCCAGGGTGTGGATGCCCGGGAGGAACGCGGCCTCCTGGAGGTCGTGCAGGCCGTAGCCGAGCACGCCCGCGGCGACGAACACGAGCAGGACGCCGGTGATCATGAAGAACTTCGAGAGGTTGAACCGCACCGCGCCCTTGTAGAGCAAGTACGCCAGGACCACCGCGGCCGCGATGCCGACGGCGAAGCCGATCAGCGGCTGCACGGTGTCCGACTGCGCGGCCTGGACGGTCGAGTAGAAGAAGACCGCGGTCTCCAGCCCTTCGCGCCCGACCGCGAGGAACGACAGCAGCAGCACGGCCGCCGGGCCGACGTCCAGCGCGTCGTCCATCTTCCCGCGCAGTTCGGCGGCGATGCTCTTGGCCGCCTTGCGCATCCAGAAGATCATCGCGGTGACGAACACGACGGCGACGATCGACAGGCTCCCGCCGAGCAGCTCCTGGTGCTCGAAGGACAGCTGGGCGGTCGTGAAGGTGAGGATCGCGCCGACCGCGACCGACAGCAGTACCGCGGCGCCGACACCCGGCCAGACCCAGCGCAGCGCGTGCCGCCGCTCGGTCTTGACCAGGAAGGCCACCAGGATGCTGACGACCAGCGCGGCTTCCAGGCCTTCGCGCAGCCCGATCAGCGCACTCGAGAACAACACCGGTCCGCCTCCCTGATTTTTCTGGGTCCAGGAAGTTTTTAGGTAAGGCTCACCTGTAAGTCCAGCGAGCGTACGTCCGCTCGAAACGATGCAAACGGACAAACGGGACGCGACTGCGAAGTTAGGTTAGGGTAACCGCAGGTCAGAGCCTTGCGCGTCGACTCGATAACGAATTTTGTGACGTCGCTGGCAGCGGACCTGTTTTAACCCTCCGCTTGCCTGGTCAGACTGTCGAGGGACCCCCTTGAGTGGCTCCGTAACCTGTTCGAGTGGCCGATACCGCTCAGCCGACCGTCACGCCCCCGGCGCCCCCTCCGGGCGGTCCGCCGCGGCGCTACCTCAGCCGGGCGGCGCTCGCGCTGGCGCTCGTGGTCACCGGCGTGGTCCTCGTCGTCACGATCGGTATCCGGAACCCGGACGCCCCCGCCGCGCCGCCGCCGGCGCAACCGGCGTTGGCGATCCCGGAACAGCGCCCGCAGCCCGGTGCCGAGTCGCCACGCGCGGGGCTCGCCGCCCCGGTCGACCGGCCGGCGGTGTCCGACCAGGCCGAGCTGGACGCGTGGGCGACCCGCGTCGCGGACAAGACGCACCTCCCGCCGCGCGTGCTCGCGGCGTACGGCCGGGCGGAGATGTGGATGCAGCGGCAGAAGCCGACGTGCCACCTTTCGTGGGCGACGCTGGCGGGGATCGGCCGGGTCGAGGCCGGGCGCGGGGACTTCGACCCCTCGGCGGTCGGCGCGGACGGCCGCGTCATGAAGCCGGTGGTCGGCCCGCCGCTGGACGGCTCGCCCGGCGTCCCGGCGGTGCGCGACTCCGACGGCGGCAAGCTCGACGGCGACAAGACGTGGGACCACGCGATCGGCCCGCTGCAGTTCCTGCCGTCGACGTGGAAGAAGTACCAGGAGCGGGCCAACGGCGACGGCGGCACGCCCGACCCCCAGAACGTGGACGACGCTGCCTTCACGGCGGCGCGCTACTTGTGCTCGGGCGGCGACGACCTGGGCACGCCGTCGGGCTGGTGGCGCGCGATCCTCTTCTACAACCCGGCCGTGGCGTACGGCCAGGACGTGTTCAGCGCGGCGGACGCCTACGCGGAGGCGAGCGTCGCGCCGTGACGACGGTCCATCCACAGGACCCCGGGGTTGTGGACAACGCCGCGGGAATCGTGTTCGTTTCGGGGGCTTGTCGGTCGGCGCCGATAGACTGGAGCGGGGACGCCCCCCAGGGAAGGGCGGGGGACTTTTCGCGGACGGTTGGCCCGCAGCGGTCGGGCTCGGCTCGTCGTCCGCGGGGGCCGTGCGGCACTGGCGGGCTACCGCTCGCGCAGCGCGATGTGCGCCTTGACCTCGCTGATCGCCTCGAGGTACTCCGGCACCGGGTTCATCGCCGACGCCATCCGCATCTGGGCCAGCGCCTCGACGAACCGGCCGAGGCGCTGCAGGGTCCGGCCGAGGACGAACCGGGCGTAGTGGTCGGTCGGGTCCAGCTCCAGCACCCGGGTCAGCGCCTGCTCGGCGCGCCGCAGCTGGGCGGAGTGGAAGTACGCGCGCCCGGCCAGGAGGTGAACCGACGGCTTGTCCGCTTCGGATTCCAGCAAGGGCTGCAACGCCTTCAGCGCGTCCAGCGGACGGCGGCGGCCCACCAGCTCTTCGGCCTGGCGGAAGGCATGGAACCGCGACTCCTCGGGAGGCTGCGAAGCAGCTGCGGCGTCCGTCATGGTCACTCCCACGTTACCCCGGAGGAGGGGCTGGCACACGCCTCCGATCGGGACGTGATGGACTGTCCCGCCATGAGCAGCGGGTACCGGGGCCTGGCGCCCTACGTCTACTACTCCGACGCCACGGCGGCGCTCGCCTGGCTGACCAGGGTCTTCGGGTTCACCGAGGAGGTCCGGTTCTGCGACGCCGCGGGCGAGGTCTTCCAGGCGACGCTGCGCGCCGGCGACGCGCGGATCCAGATAGCGGGTGTCGGCCCGGACTACTGGCAGGCCAAGGGGGTCGACGGCCCGGTCGGCCAGCTCAACATCCTCTACGTCGACGACGTCGACGACGACTACGCGCGGATCGCCGTCGCGCTCGGTGACGAAGCCGAGCTGGACCCGCCGCAGGACCAGCCCTACGGCGCCCGGGTGTTCACCGTCGCCGACCTCGGCGGCAACAGCTGGACGTTCTGGCAGCAGACGTCCGAGACCGTGGAGCTGCCGCCGGGCTGGCAAGCGGTCCGCACCGACGGGTGAGCGACCGGCCGTGCCTCCAACGGGTGAACTGCCACGACGGCTAGGCTGGACGCGTTACCGCAGGCACGACGCACCGAGGAGCATGGCGTGGCTCTCATCGAGCAGGTAGGCGCGCGCGAGATTCTGGACTCGCGTGGCAACCCGACCGTCGAGGTGGAGGTGGCTCTCGACGACGGCACCCTGGCGCGGGCCGCGGTCCCGTCGGGTGCGTCCACCGGCGAGCACGAGGCGGTCGAGCTCCGCGACGGCGACACCGGCCGCTACAACGGCAAGGGCGTCGAGCGCGCGGTCGCCGCGGTCCTCGACGAGATCGGCCCGGAGATGGTCGGCATCGAGGCCGTCGACCAGCGGATCGTCGACCAGAAGCTGGTCGACCTCGACGGCACGCCGGCGAAGTCCCGCCTCGGCGCGAACGCCATCCTCGGCGTCTCGCTGGCCGTCGCGAAGGCCGCCGCCGAGTCGGCCGAGCTGGAGCTGTTCCGCTACCTGGGCGGGCCGAACGCGCACGTGCTGCCCGTGCCGATGCTGAACATCCTCAACGGTGGTTCGCACGCGGACAGCAACGTCGACGTCCAGGAGTTCATGATCGCGCCGATCGGCGCGGAGACCTTCCGCGAGGCCCTGCGCTGGGGCGCCGAGGTCTACCACTCGCTGAAGTCGGTGCTGAAGGGCCGCGGCCTCTCGACCGGCCTGGGCGACGAAGGCGGCTTCGCGCCGAACCTGGCGAACAACCGCGAGGCGCTCGACCTGATCCTGCAGGCCATCGAGAAGGCCGGCTACACCCCGGGCCGCGACGTCGCGCTCGCGCTGGACGTCGCCGCGACGGAGTTCTTCGCCGACGGCGCGTACACCTTCGAAGGCAGCAAGAAGAGCGCGGAGCAGATGTCGGCCTACTACGCCGAACTGATCCGCGACTACCCGATGGTGTCTATCGAGGACCCGCTGAGCGAGGACGACTGGGACGGCTGGGTCACCCTGACCGCCGAGATCGGCGAGAAGGTCCAGATCGTCGGCGACGACCTGTTCGTCACCAACCCGGACCGCCTCGAAGAGGGCATCACCCGCCGCGCCGCCAACGCGCTGCTGGTGAAGGTCAACCAGATCGGCACGCTGTCGGAGACGCTCGACGCGATCTCGCTGGCCACGTCGTTCGGCTACAAGTCGATGATGAGCCACCGCTCCGGCGAGACCGAGGACACGTTCATCGCCGACCTCGCGGTCGCGACCGGCGTCGGCCAGATCAAGACCGGTGCCCCGGCCCGCGGCGAGCGGATCGCCAAGTACAACCAGCTGCTGCGCATCGAGGAGACCCTCGGTGACGCCGCCCGGTACGCCGGCGAGCTGGCCTTCCCGCGGTTCAGCGCCGAGGGCTGAGCCGGGAATGGCCGACCGGGGGAGGACGACGCGCAACCGCCGAGGCGGCGGCGGAGCCACGCGGGCCAACCGGCCCGCGCCGGCCCGCCGCCCCGAGGCGGCGCGGCGTCGCACCGGCGACGTGGACACGACCCGGGCCCGGCTGCGCCGGAGCCTGGCGGCGAAGCGCGCGTCCGGTGCCGCGAAGGTGCTCGGCATGTCCACCACCCGCCGCGCGGCGGTGGTGGCGATCGTGGTGTGCGCGCTGGCGTTCACCATCGCCGTGCCCCTGCGCACGTACCTCGCCCAGCGCACCGAAATCCGCGAACAGCAGGCGCAGCAGGCCCAGCTGCAGCAGACGGTCGCCCAGCTCCAGGGCCGCAAGGCGGAGCTGAGCGACCCGGCGCAGATCGAGGCCGAGGCCCGGCGCCGGCTGCGGTACGTGAAGCCGGGCGAGACGCCGTACATCGTCCAGCTGCCCGAGGACAAGACCCCGGACGCGGCTCCGCAGCAGGGACAGCAGCAGGTCCCGGACGGCTCCTGGTACGAAAACCTCTGGAACCAGGTCTCCGGCGGCTGAGTCCCGCGCGGCCCGACGTCATGAACGACTCGTTCATGACGTCCAGCGTCATGAACGCCCTTTCATGACATCCCGCCCAGCAACGCGACTTCGCCGAGGCCCTGGCGCCTGACGACATGAACGACCCTAATCAGTTTTGGGAGTGAGCTATCCGGCACACTCCTGGTCGGTAGCCGCCCGGCAGGTGAGCACTCCTAGACCCTGGACGCATAGTCCTGATGAAAGACCGTGCCCCTGCCGGT
>JAEBEK010000005.1:0-654389 GCA_049998055.1 Amycolatopsis sp. cmx-4-37
GACTCGTCGGCATCCTCCACGGCTGCCTCACAACCAGCACCGTCTACAACGAGCACACAGCCTGGTCGCATCACACCCAGAACGCCGCTGCTTGACATCTACGCACCTGGGATGTCTTTCATGACATCCCGCCCAGCAAACGCGACTTTGCCGAGACCATGACGTCCGACGCCCTGAAACAGTCGTTCATGGCAGGTCGTGATCAGGCCACCGACCAGACGTGACCGTCCGGCCGGATGAGCACCCGCGCCCCCGGCTTCACGTCGTACGCCGCGTACGCGTGGCCTCCCTCGTCGACCAGGTCCGTGCCCGTCGCGACGCTGCCCGCCGGCAGGATCCGGTACCCCTCCGAAGGCCCGTCGCCGAAGACCAGGGAAATCGCGTGCGGGCCGGCGAACAGCTCGAACAGCCGCACGCGCTTGCCGTTCGCGTCGAGCAGCGGCGCGTCGGGGGCGCGGTCGCCGGGCTGGAGCGCCCCCGTGCCGGCCGGGGACAGCGGGCCGCCACGGTAGCTGATGTCCAGCTGGTGGAAGTCCTCGCCGCGCTTGTGCGCGTCCTCGTCACCATCGACGTACTTCTGCATCAGCTCAGTCGAGATGCCGAGCACGCGCGCCGCGTTCGTCCGGCGTTCGGCCTCGTAGCTGTCGAGCAGCTCGGGTGCGCCGTCCGCGAGCTTCCAGCCCAGGTTGTAGCCGTCTCCGACGCCGGTGTTCAGGCCCTGGCCGCCGGTCGGCGGGTGGACGTGCGCGGCGTCGCCGGCCAGGAAGACCCGGCCGTCGCGGAACCGGGCCGCCAGCCGGACGTTCGGCCGCCACACCGTCGACCAGGCCAGGTCGGACAGCGTGATCCCGCCGCCGGTGAGCGCGTCGAGCCGGGCCTGGACGGCGGGCAGCGACGTCTCGTCTTCGAGGTCGCCGTCGCCGAGCGGCGAGGCGAACTGGAACCACGGCGTGCCCGGCAGCGGGCTGAACATCATCCCGCGCATCGGGTCGTCCGGCGCGCCGAACCAGTGTCCGAAGCCGCGGTCGAGGCCCTCGGCGTGGACGTCGCCGAGCAGCATCCGGATCGACTCGTCGGTGGTGCCCTCGAACGCGATCCCCAGCGTCTTGCGGACGACGCTCTTGCCGCCGTCCGCGCCGACCAGGTACTCGGCGCGGACGGTCTCGCCCGTGCTCAGCGTGGCCGTGACGCCGTCGGCGTCCTGCTCGAAGCCGGTCAAGGCGGTCGCCAGCTCGACGTGGACGCCGAACTCGGCCAGCCGGTCGCGCAGGATGCCCTCGGTCTGCGACTGGCCGAGGAAGCAGCCGGTCGGGTACGGCTTGTCCGGCGTCGCCTCGACCGGGTCGAACATCATCCGCTCGCCGACCACCTCCCCGCCGACGTGGATCTTCATCGGGACCGGCAGGGCCCCGGCGGCCAGCACCGCGTCGAGCACGCCGAGGTCCTCGAAAATCTCCAGCGTGCGCGGCTGGAGCCCGTCGCCGCGCGAGCCGAGGAAATGCGTTTCGGCCTTGTCGATGATCCGCACCGCGACGTCGCGCCGCGCCAGCTCGATGGCCAAGGTCAGCCCGGTCGGCCCTGCCCCCGCGATCAGCACCCGTGTGTCCATCTCGTCCTCCCAATGAATTGAAATTCAGTGAATTTAGATTCAGAATGACACTGCTAGCGTCCTGCGTCAAGGGAGGTGCCGGTGAACCGCAAGGAGAAGGCCGCGGAGACCGAGACCGCGCTGAAGGCGGCGGCCCGGCGCGTGTTCGCGCGCAAGGGCTACCTGAACACGAAGATCACCGACATCACCGCCGAGGCGGGGCGGGCCGCGGGGTCGTTCTACAACCACTTCGCGGGCAAGGAGGAGCTGCTCGAATCGCTCCTGGCCGACATCGCGGCGTCCGGCGACGAGAGCGCGCTGACCGAGGGGCACCTGTCGGACTTCAGCGACCCGGCGGCGGTGCGCTGGCACGTGGCCCAGTACTGGGACTTCTACCGGGAGCACGCGTCGACGATGCAGGCGCTGCGCCAGGCGTCGATGGTCAACGACGCGTTCGCGCGGACGTTGGCGAGCTTCGGCGCGACCCAGGCATCGGACCTCGACGGCCACCTGGCCCACGTGACCGCGGCGGGCATGCGGCTGCCGGCGAGCACGGAGCTGTCGATCGCGATGATGTACCAGCTGGTGGACAGCTTCGCGCAGATGTGGCTGCTCGACCCGGCCCCCACCGGGTGGACGCCCCCGACCGACGAAGAGGCGATCGAGGCGCTCACCCGGTTCGTCTACCGGGGGTTCACCGGCCGGGATTACTGACCGCGTTCGGGGCACGACGGAGGATGACCGATCCGCCGCGGTCCGGACAATGGGAGGAAATCCGCTTCCGTGAATCGAGGGGGATCCGCGGCATGAACGCTCTCGGCGAAAACCCGGAAATCGTCAAGTTCGTCTACTGGGACAACTTGACCTACAGCCCACCCGGATCGCGCGCGCCCGAGGAATGGAACCCCGCGCTCGGCGTCCGGCTCTACGAAAGCTACCTCTCGCACTGCGAGGAAGCGGAACGGCTGGGCTACGCCGCTGTCAGCCTGCCGGAGCACTTCGGGCCGTCTTCGCCGTGCCCGCACCCGAACATCCTGATGGCCGCGATCGCCGCCCGGACCAGCCGCGCGCGGATCCTCTCCGGCGTCAACCTGCCCCTGCTGCACCACCCGGTCCAGCTCGCCGAGCAGTTCGCCATGATCGACGTGCTCTCCGGCGGACGGCTCGAGGTGGGCCTCGGCCGGCACGGCGACCGCGCCGCCCACGAGCACGCGGTCGACCTCATCGACGGCGTGCTCAACGGCTACGACCACCCCGTCGCCCGGGCCGACCTCACCCCGGCCACCGCCGCGTTCACCCCCGGCGTCGAGACCGCGAAGGTCACCGCGTGGCCGCGGCCGGCTCAGCCCCGCGTGCCGCTCTGGGTGGCGGCGACCAGCGACGGCTCCCTGGCCGCCGCGGCCCGGCGCGGCTGGGGCGTGTTCACCGGCCTGAACATCACGCCCGCGGCCGGCGGCATGGCGCCCACGAGCATCGGGAAAACGCTGCCGCGGTTGCACCGCTACCTGGAAATCGGCCGGGAAAACGGCCACGACCTGACGATGGCGAACATCGTGGCGAGCTGCTTCACGGTGATCGGGGAAACCGACCTGAAAGCGATCGGAATCGTCCGCGACGGCTTTGTCCGGCACATCGAAACGTCGGCGGGCCACCTTTCCCGCCTGGCCGGCACCGCGCCCGGGGAAAGCGCGCTGGAAGCGCTGGCCGATCGGGAGGAAACGGGGCTGCGCGCGGTACTCGAAGCTCCGGCCGAGGCCTACCTCGAGAACCCGTTCGCCCTGGTGGGGTCGGTCGAGACGGTCCGGGACAAGCTGACCGCCCTGCGCGCGGCCGGGCTTTCGCGGTTCATGCTCTTCTGCGGCGGCGTCGGCACGGCGCACGAGCTGGCCTGGGAATCCGCGACCGCGATGGCCGAGGACGTGGCGCCCGGCCTCTTCGCCGCGACGAAGAGGCCGTTCCGGCTGGCCGGCTAGGCGGCGAGCCGCTCCACGGCGGCGTCGACGCGCTCGTCGGTCGCGGTCAGGGCGACGCGGACGTGCTGACCGCCCGTGGGTCCGTAGAACGTTCCCGGCGCCACCAGGATCCCGCGGCCGGCCAGCCACTCGACCGTCGCGGCCGCGGGCTCGTCCCTGGTCGCCCACAGGTACAGCCCGGCCTCCGAGTGGTCGATCCGGAAACCGTTGTCCTGGAACGCCTTCCGCAACGCCAGCCGACGCCGCGCGTACCGCTCACGCTGGGCCACGAGGGCCTCGTCGTCGGTCAGGGCGGCGACCATCGCCTCCTGGACCGGACGCGGCACGATCATGCCCGCGTGCTTGCGGATCTCCAGCAGCTGCGCGATCAGCCGGGGGTCACCGGTCAGGAAGCCGGCGCGGTAGCTGGCCAGGTTCGCCGACTTGGACAGCGAGTGCACCGCGATCAAGCCGTCCATCCGGCCCCCGCAGACGTCGGGGTGCAGCACCGACAGCGGGTCGGTTTCCCAGCCGAGCGCCAGGTAGCACTCGTCGGACACCACCACGACGTCGCGCTCGCGGGCCCACTCGACGACCTTGCGCAGGTGCTCCACGGGCAGCACCTTGCCGGTCGGGTTGGACGGCGAGTTGAGCCAGATCATCGCCGGCTTCTGCGGGCCGAGCGCGACCGTGCTGTCGGCACGCAGGATCGACGCGCCCGCCAGCAGCGCCCCGACCTCGTACGTCGGGTAAGCCAGCTCCGGGATGACGACGAGGTCGCCGGGACCGAAGCCGAGCAGCCGCGGCAGCCAGGCCACGGCCTCCTTCGACCCGATCGTCGGGAGCACCGCGGCCGGCTCGATGCCGGTGACGCCGTGCCGGCGGCCCAACGCGGCGATGGCCGCCGCGCGCAGGGACGGGATGCCGTGCGTGGTCGGGTAGCCGGGGATCTCCGACACCGACGCGAGCGCGTCGCGGATGCCGGCCGGGACCGGGTCGACCGGCGTGCCGATGGAGAGGTCGACCACCCCGCCGGGGTGCGCGCTCGCCGTGGCCTTGACCTCGGCGAGTGAATCCCAGGGGAAGTCGGGCAGCGCGACCCGGCTCATTCGCCCTGCGGGGGCAGCGCCTTGACGAACGCCGGGTCGTGCGCGGTCTTGCCCACCTTGGAAGCGCCGCCAGGCGAGCCGAGCTCGTCGAAGAAGTCGACGTTGGCCTTGGTGTAGTCCGACCAGTTGTCCGGGACGTCGTCCTCGTAGTAGATCGCCTCGACCGGGCAGACCGGCTCGCAGGCGCCGCAGTCGACGCACTCGTCCGGGTGGATGTACAGCATCCGCTCGCCCTCGTAGATGCAGTCCACGGGGCACTCGTCGATACACGCCTTGTCGAGCAAGTCGACGCAGGGCTCGGCGATCACGTAGGTCACTGTGCACTCCTGCTTTTCTCTGCAAACAGCCAGTCGTGGCCGACACTACGCGGTTCGGCCACCCGTTCGGTTGGTGAGGCAAGCCTTAGCCATACCCCGGGTATGGCGGCTGGTCACCTCTCCCGACGGCGCGGGGGCGGGGTGGCCCGGGCGTCGCCGGTGATGACGAAGCGCGGCTTGGGAGCCTCGTCGGTGTCACTTTCGGGCTTCTTCTCCCCCACGGCGCGGTTGAACCCTTCGGAGATCTCGTCGACGAGCTTCTCGTTGTGCCGCTCGTCCTTGCGCTGGATGCCCACGGCCACCTCCTCGGAAATCCGCTCCGCGCCGTTCGGCGCCTCCGTCACAATCTAGTCGTGAACGCACCCGAGGCGCTGGAAATCGTCTGCAGCAAAGCATGGCCGCCGCTGGTCGAGGAACCCCTGAAGGATTGGCGGCTGCGCTGGGCGGGCGGCTTCACCGGCCGCGCGAACAGCGCACTCGCCGTCGGCGACGCCGGCCGGCCGGTCCCGGACGCCCTGCGCGCGGTGTGTGACTTCGCCCACGATCGGGGGATTCAGCCGATGGTGCAGGTGATCCGCGACAGCCCGAACGAGCGCGCGATCGTCGCCGAGGGCTGGTTCCAGGCGACGCGGCACCACCGCGGCCACGAGGTCGTGGTCCTCACTGTGGACAACCGCCGCTTTCACGTGAAAGCGGCGCCCCCGGGTGTGGACAACCGCCGCTTTCACGTGAAAGTGGCGGATGAGCCGACGCCGGAGTGGTGGGAGCTCACGCTCGGGCCCGGCGAGGACATCCCGGCTGCCCGGAGTGTCCTGACCGGTGGCAAGGTCGGCTACGGCGTCGCGACGCTCGACGGCGTCACCGCCGGTGTCGTCCGCGGGGCCTTGGTCGACGGCTGGCTGCACGTCGGGCGGCTGGAGGTCGATCCCGCCTTCCGCCGCCGCGGGCTCGCGTCCACGCTGATGAACGCCCTGCACGCGTGGGGTGCGGAACACGGAGCGGACCAGGCGGTGTTGCAGGTGGCGGAAGGCAACGAAGGAGCGCTCGCGCTCTACGCGGGGCTCGGCTACGCCCCGCACCACAGATACCGGTACTGGGTGCCCGCACCCGGCTCGTGCGAGGATTCGACGTCGTGAAGATCGTGGTAATGGTCGGCGGAGTGGGCGGGGCCCGCTTCCTGCTGGGTGTCAAGGCGGCTCTGGGCATGGCACCGGAAGGTGCCTCCGAGTCCGCGCACGAGGTGACGGCGCTGGTCAACACCGGCGACGACGTCTGGATGCACGGCCTGCGGATCTGCCCGGACCTGGACACCTGCATGTACACGCTGGGCGGCGGGATCGACTCCGACCGCGGCTGGGGGCACTCGGGCGAGACCTGGGTGGTCAAGGAGGAGCTGGCCGCCTACGGCGCCGAGCCGAGCTGGTTCGGCCTCGGCGACAAGGACATCGCCACCCAC
Organism: Amycolatopsis sp. cmx-4-37; assembly: GCA_049998055.1. GTDB lineage: Bacteria > Actinomycetota > Actinomycetes > Mycobacteriales > Pseudonocardiaceae > Amycolatopsis. Next base: position 6,423 of record JAEBEK010000005.1, read on the forward strand.
CTGATCCGGTCGCGGATGCTGCGCGCGGGCTATCCGCTGTCGGCGGTGACCGAGGCCCTGTGCGACCGCTGGCAGCCCGGCGTCCGGCTGCTGCCGATGTCGGACGACCGCGTCGAGACCCACGTCGTCATCGACGACCCGGAGCAGGACGGCCAGCAGAAGGCCGTCCACTTCCAGGAGTGGTGGGTGCGCTACCGGGCCGAGCCGAAGGCGCACTCGATCGTCGCGGTCGGCAACGACGAGGCCCAGCCCGCGCCGGGCGTGCTCGAAGCCATCGCCGGCGCCGACGCCGTGCTGTTCGCGCCGTCGAACCCGGTCGTGTCGGTGGGCACCACGCTGGGCGTGCCGGGGATCCGGGACGCGCTGCGCAAGACGTCGGCGGGGGTCGTCGGGGTGTCACCGATCATCGGCGGCAAGGCGCTGCGCGGCATGGCCGACGCGTGCCTGACGGCCATCGGCGTCGAGACGTCGGCGGAGGCGGTGGGCCGGCACTACGGCTCGCGCAAGAGCGACGGCGTGCTCGACGGCTGGCTGATCGCCGAGGGCGAGACGGCCGACGTACCGGGCGTGACCGTGCGCGACGTCCCGCTGCTGATGTCCGACGTGGACGCGACCGCGGCCATGGCCCGCGCCGCCCTCGAACTGGCTGGAGCCCCCGTTGACTGACACTGCTGACCACGCTTCCCCCAAGCTCGAGATCCTGCCCGTCACCGGGCTGCCCGAGTTCCGCCCGGGTGACGACCTGACCGGCGCGATCGTCACGGCCGCGCCGTGGCTGCGCTCGGGCGACGTCGTGGTCGTGACCAGCAAGATCGTCTCGAAGGCCGAGGGCAGGCTCGTCCGCGTACCGACCGACCCCGAGGCCCGGGACGCCGCCCGCCGTGACCTCGTCAACCAGGAAGCCGTGCGGATCGTCGCGCGGATCGCGCGCACGGTGATCACCCAGAACCCGCTGGGCATCGTGCAGGCGGCGTCCGGGATCGACGCGTCCAACGTGGCCGGTGACGAGGTCGCGCTGCTGCCCGCCGACCCCGACGCGTCGGCGCTGGCCCTGCGCAACGGCCTGCGGGAACGGCTCGGCGTCGAGGTCGCGGTCGTCGTCACGGACACCATGGGCCGCGCCTGGCGGGTCGGGCAGACCGACAACGCGATCGGCGCGTCGGGACTGCGCGTCCTGCACGCCTACCGGGGGACGATCGACGGCCAGGGCAACGAACTGGCCGTCACCGAGGTCGCGATCGCCGACGAGCTGGCCTCGGCCGCCGACCTGGTCAAGGGCAAGCTGGGCGGGACGCCGGTCGCCGTCGTCCGCGGCCTCGACCTCTTCGACGACGGCTCGAACGCCCGGACGCTCGTCCGGCCCCTCGAAGAGGATCTCTTCCGGCTCGGGACCAACGAAGCGATCGCGCAGGGCCGCCGAGAAGCCGTGCCGGTGCGGCGGTCGGTGCGGCAGTTCAGCGACGCTCCGGTCTCGCCCATCTCGATGCGGCGGGCCGTCGGCTCGGCGCTCACCGCACCCGCGCCGCACCACACGCACCCGGTGCGGTTCGTCTGGCTGCGCGACGGCGCGAAGCGCAAGGAACTGCTCGACGCGATGCGCGAATCGTGGCAGGCCGACCTCATCGGCGACGAATTCACCGCGGAGCAGGTCGCGAAGCGGCTCAGCCGCGGCGACATCCTTTACCGGGCCCCGGAAATCGTCATCCCGTTCCTGGTGCCGGACGGCGCGCACACCTACCCCGACGCCCGCCGCAACGACTGCGAGAAGACGATGTTCACCGTCGCCGGTGGGGCCGCGGTGCAGGGCCTGCTGGTCGCGCTGGCGGCCGAAGGCCTCGGTTCGTGCTGGATCGGCTCGACGATCTTCGCCGCCGACATCGTCCGCGACGTCCTCGGCCTGGATGAGCGCTGGCAGCCGCTGGGCTCGGTCGCGATCGGCATCCCGCTCACCGAGCCGGAGCCGCGCGTCTCGGCCGCGCCGGGTGAAGGGTTGCTGGAGCTGTGACCCTGCACGAAGACGCCGTCTCGACGCTGACTTCCTGGACCGCGCTTAACCGGGGGCAGGAGGCCCTGCGCCAGGCGTTCCTCGGGTACCTCGCCGCCCGCGAAGACGCCTGCCGCCGCGAATGCGCGGCCGGGCACCTCACGGCATCCGGGGTGCTGCTGGACCACACCGGCACCCGGGTGCTGCTCACGCTGCACCCGCGCGTCGGCCGCTGGCTGCAGCTCGGCGGGCACTGCGAGCCCGAGGACTCTTCACTGGTCGAGGCCGCATTGCGCGAGGCCACCGAGGAATCCGGCATCACCGGCTTGCGGATCGGCGAAGCACCGATCGACCTGGACGTCCACCCGGTGACCTGCTCGCTCGGCGTGCCGACGCGGCACTTCGACGTCCGGTACGCGGTTTTCGCGCCGCCGGGCGCGGAACCGGTGCGCAGCGACGAGTCCGACGACCTGCGGTGGTGGCCCGTGGACGGCCTCCCGGCGGGGTCGGAAGATCTCGCCGATCTGGTGAAAGCGGCCGTTCCTGTCGGTGCCGGGCACTAGCCTGGGGCGCGGAGAGGGAGGACCACATGGCTACGCAGTTCCCCGAGCGGGTGCACTACCACTCCGGCGGCGGCGGAGACAGCGGCGTGTTCGGCTACATCGTCGTCGGGCTGCTGATCCTGGCGATCATCGTGTTCGTGATCGTGGTGGCGGTGCGGGTGTCGAAGATGCGCCGCGAAGAGGCGATGAAGAACAGCGGGCAGTTCCCGCCGGCCCCGAGCTTCCCGCCGCAGCAAGGGTTCGCGCCGCCGCAGCCGGGGTTCCCGCAGCAGCCGTACCCGCCGCAGCAGGGGTTCGCGCCGCAGCAGCAGGGGTTCCCGCAGCAGCAGGCGTATCCGCCGTCGCAGCCGATGCCGCAGCAGCAGTACGCACCGCAGGGGCCCTACGGTCAGCGGCCACCGGGCCCGGGAGCGGGTCCGCGCAGCTGGTGATCATCCCCTTCGACAGCAGTTCGCCGGTGCCGCCGTTCGAGCAGGTCCGGTCCGGGCTCGCGACGCGGATCAACGACCGGAGCCTGCCGGTCGGCACGAAGCTGCCCACGGTCCGCCAGTTCGCCGCCGACCTGGGGATCGCCCCGAACACGGTGGCCCGCGCGTACCGCGAGCTGGAGGAAGCCGGGCTGATCGAGACGCGCGGCCGGGCGGGCAGCTTCGTCGCGGCTTCGGGCGACCAGAGCCGTCGCCGGGCCCAGCAGGCCGCGGCCGGTTACGCGGCCCTCACCCGTAAGCTCGGCCTGGACGACGCCGAAGCGCTGGCGATCGTGCGTGCCGCGCTCGATGAAGGGAAAGGCTGATCGCCGAATGAGCGTGCTGATGCTCCTGATCATCCTGGTGCCGGTCGCGCTGGTCGTGACGCTGGTGCTCGTCGTGATCAACGTGAACAAGCCGAAGCCGCCGCCCTACCCGCCGCAGCAGTACCCCGGCTACCCGCAGCCGGGCTATCCCCCGCAGCAGCCCGGTTATCCCCCTCAGCAGCCGGGCTACCCGCCCCAGCAGGGTTATCCGCCGGCGCAGCCCGGTTACCCGCCCCAGCAGGGCTATCCGCCGGCGCAGCCCGGCTATCCGCCCCAGCAGGGCTATCCGGGCCAGCAACCGCCCTACCCGCCCCAGCAGTAGGGACGTCGCGCGGCCTGGGATCCGGCTGTCGCGAATGGGGCATCGGGGGCATCGGAGGTCGCCAATGAGTCATTCGCGACGTCCGAGCCGGCCGCACCCGAGTCGTCACATGGCGCGGTAGTCGCGCAGCTCGATCCGCGGGCCGAAGCGCGGCCGCCGGTGCCCGGCCGCCTCCAGGTAGCGCACCGCCCGCTGCCGCTGCGGGGCGTACGGCGCCAGGACCTCCGCCATCCCCGCGTCGTCGAGTTTCAGGCCCAGCACGGCGTTCCCGACCATCGACGGGATGTTGTAGTCGCCGAAGCTGACCGCGTCCGGGTCGCCCCACGCGCGCTGCGCGATCTCCGCCGCCGTCCACACCCCGATGCCGGGGACGTGCCGCAGCAGGTGCCGGCCCTCGATGCCGCGCAGCTCCACCGCCCGTTCCAGGTGACCGGCGACGCGCGCGGCGTTGAGCAACGCCGTGCGGCGCTTGATGTCGACGCCCGCGCGGTGCCAGTGCCAGTCCGGCAGCGACCGCAGCGCCACCGGCGTCGGCGGCACGCGCAGCCGCTCCGGGCCCGGCCCGGGCGCCGGCGTGCCGAACCGGCGGCACAGCTCGGCCCACGACCGGATCGCCTCCTTGCCGGTCACCTTCTGCTCCAGCACCGCGAGCACCAGCCAGTCCCACACCACGCCGGTCGCGCCCAGCCGCAGCCCCGGGTTCTCCCGGCGGGCGCGCGCGACGACGTCGTGGTGCGCGACGAACTCGGAGTCGTCGTCGTTCGCGCCGAGCAGCGCGGGGACACCGGTGAGCAGCCGGTCCGCGCCGTCGCCCCAGGCCGCCGCCTCGATGCGGCCGTCGGTCAGCTTGCGCAGCGCGAGGGTGCCCGGGCCGTCCGGCGTGTTCGACGCGAGCCACGTGATCCCGCGCTCGTCGGTGAGGATGTTGAGCGACCCGCGCCCGCGCTTCAGCGGACCCAGGACGCCGCCCAGGTCGACCTCGAACGCGGGACGCCAGAACATCGCTACGCGTCGCTCGAGAAGCGGACGGAACCGTCGGGCAGCACGACGTCGGGCCAGATCCGGGCGCCGTCGAGCAGCTCGCAGCCGGCGCCGACGGACACGCCGTCGCCCAGCACGACCCCGCGCAGCACCGCGCCGGCGCCGACGCGCGCGCCGTGCCCGAGCACCGAACGCTCGACGATCGCGCCCTCGGACACCGCGGCGCCGTCGAACAGCACCGAGCCGTCGATCTTCGCGCCCGAGCCGACCACGGCGGCGACGCCGATGGTCGAACCACCGGACAGCTGGGCGTCTTCGGCCACGGAAGCGCCGTCGAGCACCAGGAAGTCGCCGGGCCGCCCGGGCAGCGCCGACGTCGGCGCCACGCCCCGCACCAGGTCGGCCGACCCGCGGACGAACGCCTCCGGCGTGCCGACGTCCAGCCAGTAGGAAGCGTCGACGAAGCCCTGGATGTGCGCGCCCTGCTCCAGCAGCTGCGGGAACGTCTCGCGCTCGACCGACACCCGCCGCCCGGTCGGGATGGCCTCGATCACGGGACGGCGGAAGACGTAGCAGCCGGCGTTGATCTGGTCGGTCGGCGGGTTCGGCGTCTTCTCGAGGAACGCCTGGACGCGGCCGGTCTCGTCGGTCGGCACCGAACCGAACCGGCTCGGGTCGGGCACGCGCTGCAGGTGCAGCGTGACGTCGGCCTCGGACTCGCGGTGCACGCGCAGCTGCTCGCCGAGGTCCGAGCCGGAGATGATGTCGCCGTTGAAGACGATCACGTGGTCGGCGCGCAGCTTGTCGTAGACGTTGCGGATGGCGCCCGCCGTGTCCAGCGGCTCCTTCTCGACGACGTACTCGAGGTCCAGACCGATCGACTTGCCGTCGCCGAAGTACTCCTCGAACACCTCCGCACGGTAGCTCGTGCCCAGCACGACGTGCCGGATCCCGGCCTCGCGGATGCGGGAGAACAGGTGGCTCAGGTACGGCGTCCCGGCTGTCGGGAGCATCGGCTTCGGCGCCGAAAGGGTCAGTGGCCGCAGGCGCGTGCCCTTGCCCCCGACCAGCACGACGGCGTCGATCTCGACCTCGGACGTCACGGAAATCTCCTCCTGTATCACGCACCGCTGAGCGACAAGCCGCGGGAAACCCTGACGGAGGTCGCCCCGAGGGCCTACCCTAGACACGAAACAGGCGGGCCTTTCCCCAGAGGGCCCCGGGTCAGTCGGGAGGCCGAGGGGATGGACCCCCGCGATCGGGCGGATGCCCTGCTCGCACGAGCCCAGGCGCGCGGTGTGTTCGTGGTGACGCCGGACAGTGCCATTTCGCCGATGGACGCCTCGAACACGCAGCAGATACCGCGTGCCGCCATCGACGGCCTCGACCGAAGCCAGGACCCCGACACGACCACGCAGCTGCCGGCGTCGCTGATCGAGGAGAACGACCACCCGCTCGCGGGCGCGTCGCCGACCCGGCGCTTGGAGGCCACCGGTGGCTCACGCCGTCCGCAGGCGACGACCCCGCTGAGCACGCCGACGCCGACGACGCCGCTGCACAAACCGGGGACGCAGGTGACGGCCCCGCTGTCCCGTCGTCCCCAGGCCGAGCCGATCACGAGCCCGCTGAAGGAGCCCGACCCGGAGGACACCGGCCTGGTGCCGACGGTGACGCAGAACAACGGCAGGTCCGACCTTTCGCGCCGGCTCGACGGGATCTAGCGGGTCTCGAGCTTCAACCGGAGCTTGAGCCCGAGCTTGACCGCGGCGAGGACCGGCTTCCAGGCGACGCCCGGGTGGCGGTCGGCGAGGTAGCGGTAGGCGCTGTCGTGGTGGGCCTTGAGCATCTTTTCCGACGCCTGCGACGTCGAGTGCCCGCCTTCGTGGGTGACGCTCGCGGACGGCGCGTAGACGTTCAGCCAGCCCGCCTGCGCCAGCCGGTCGCCGAGGTCGACGTCCTCGAAGTACATGAAGTAGCGCGTGTCGAAGCCGCCGACGGAGTCGAACGCCTCCCGGCGGATGAGCTGGCACGAGCCGGACAGCCAGCCCGAGACGCGCTCGACCGGCGTGCCGGTCTCCTGGCGGTACTGCTTCGTCCAGGGATTGCCCGGCCAGACCTTCGCGAAGGCGGCGTGCCCGATGCCGCGCCCGAACGACGGCAGCAGCCGCGCCGAGGGGTAGACGGTGCCGTCGAGATCGTGGATGAGCGGCCCGAAGGCACCCCCGCGCGGCCACCGGCTCGCGGCGTCCAGGAGGGCGTCGAGCGAGCCCGGCTCCCATTCGAGGTCCGGGTTGACGACGACGACCCAGCCGTACCGGTCGTCCAGCTCGGCGACGCCGCGGTTGGCGGCGGTCCCGTAGCCGACGTTCTCCCCGATGCTGAGCAGCTGCACGTTCTTCCGGTTGGCGGTGGCCCGTTCGAGAGCCCCCTCCACGGAAGCGTTGTCCGCGACGACCACCTTGACCTCGCGCTCGGTGGCCTTCTCGAGGGTGTCGAGGAACCGCTCGATGGTGTCCTCGGAGAAGTAGGTCACGGTCACGACGCCGACATCGTCGCCATAGCGGGAGTGCTCAGTCACCCGGCCATTGTCCACCGGTCACCCAACGCGACCCCGCCACCCCGCACCCGGTGACGGAACCGCCGACACGCGTGATCAGGGAGTCGACACGCGTGATTGGGGAGTCGACACACCGCGCGAGCCGGGGTCCTGCCGTGTCGACCCTTCAATCACGCGAGTCGACCCTTGGATCACACCTCAGCGGGTGCGGAGGTGGCGGGACCAGGCCTTCGCGTACGCCTCTCGGTGCCGTTCCGCGGTCGTCGCCCACGAGAATTCCTTCGCGCGCTGCTGGGCCGCCGTCGCCAGCTCGGACCGGCGGCCCGGGTCGGCGAGCAGCTCCGCGAGGCCCGCGGCCACGTCGCCCGCGCCGACGCCGCAGTACGCCACCGCGTCGCCGCCGACCTCCGGCAGCGAGAGCCGCCGCGTCGTCAACACGCAGGCGCCGCACGCCATCGCCTCCAGCACCGGAAGCCCGAAACCCTCGCCCAGCGACGGATAAGCCACCAGCGAAGCCCCGCCGAGGAACCCGGCCAGTGTCCCGAAGGGCAGATATCCTGCCCGGATCACCCGAAGCCGATGCGGGACGGCGTCCAGGGCCCGCTCGACCTGCGTGTCCCACCCCGGTTGCCCGGCCAGCACCAACGCCGGGGCGTCCCGCTGCCCGGCCACCGCCCGGGCGAACCCGCGGATCAGCGCCGGCACGTTCTTGCGTGGCTCCAAAGCACCTAAAAAAGCCACATAAGGCGTGCGCCCGAGCCCGACAGCCGAACGGGCGGCCGCCACCTCCGACGGTGACGGTGGGTGAAAGCGCTCGGTGTCGACGCCGTGGTGAATGACTTCCAACGAAGCGTGCCGCACCGGGCCGACGCGGGCCAGCTCCGCAGCCGTCGCCGCCGACGGCACCACGCACAGCGTCGCGCGCCGCAGCGCCGTCGCCGTCCACGCGCGGAAGAACCGGGCCTTCACCGACGAATGCAGCACGGCGTCGGTGAAGAACGTCGCGTCGTGCAGCGTGACGACCGATGCCGCCGACGTGGCCAGCGGCATCGTGTAGTGCGGCGAGTGGACGACGTCCGCGCCGAGGCGGCGGACCAACCGGGGCAGGGTCGCCTGTTCCCAGGTCAGCCGCGCGGTGCGGGTGGTCGTCGACGGCGAGGCGGGCACGACGCGCGAGCGCGGCGCCAGCCGATCGTAAAGCTGCAGGTCCCGGGGCTGGCAGACGACGGTGATCCGCGCCCCGTCCGCGTCGAGGGCGGCGACGAGCGAGTCCACGTACCGGCCGACCCCGCCGCGGTCCGCGGGAACCGCGGTCGCGTCGATCAGGACCCGGGGATCATCGCTCACCCCTGCAGGGTACGGCGGCGACCCTGCGTCATGGTGGGGAACTGGCAAACCGGTCAGGCCGCCGGTCGGACATGGATGGCCCAGACGGCTTCCGCGGCCCTGCGCCAGGTGAACGCCCGCGCCCGCTCTCTCCCCGAACGAGTGAGATCGGCTGCCACGGAGGGTGAACTCAGCACCTCTCGCAGCGCCGAAGCCAACGCCGCCGAGTCGCCGCGCGGCACCGTGATCCCGGCGCCGGCCGCCACCTCGGCCAGCGCCGGAGCGTCGGTGTGGACCACCGGGATCCCCGCCGCCATCGCCTCGAGCAGACCCAGCCCGAACCCCTCGGCGAGGCTCGGCACGGCCAGCACGCTCGCCCGCCGCAGCGCGGTCGCCAGCTCGGCGTCCGACACCTTCCCCAGCACCCGCAACCGCTCCGCGGGCAGGCCGCGCTCGGCCGCCAGCGCGGCCGGGTCGATGCCACCCCAGCCCGTCTGCCCGGCGAGCACCAGCACCGTGCCGTCCAGGGCCGCGACCGCGTCGATCAGCACGTCGATCCCCTTGCGCGGCTCGATCGTCCCGACGGCCAGCACGTACTCCGGGGGCAGGTCCAGCTCCGCCGAACCCGAAGGGACCCGCACGCCGTGCGGGATCACGCGGACCGGGACGTCGACGTCGATCAGCACCGCCAGCTCGTCGGCGACCGCCCGCGTCGGCACGACCAGCCCGGACGCGCGCCGCGCCGCCCGCGCGATCATCGACCGGTGCCAGCTGACCCCGCGCGCGGTGAGCGTCTCGGGGTGGGTCCAGGGCACGGTGTCGTGCACGGTCACGCTCAGCGTCTTCCCGGCCGGCGCCCGCGGCGGCGCGAACGGCGTCGGCGCGTGCACCGCGTCGCCGCCCGGCCACCAGCGAAGCCCCAGCTGCCAGACGCCGACCAGCGCGCGCGGCGGGATCCGCAGCACCCGCGGGCCCTCGACCCCCTCGAGCCGGGCCGCGCCCACGTCGGCGTGCCGCGCGACCACGCTGGACACCGTCCAGCCCGGCGGCGCGGTCTTCGCGAGCGCGGGCAGCAGCTCGGCCGTGTAGCGCCCGGTGCCACCGGGCACGGGCGCGAGGAGCTGCTCGGCGAGCACGACCAGTTCGGGCACGCGGCTATTGTGCGGGACGTGACCGCGAATCCCGCCACCACGGTGGTCGTCGTGACCTGGCGGGGTGCCGGGCACGTCACCGCGTGCCTCGACGCGCTCGCCGCGCAGACGCGTCCACATCGGACGCTCGTGGTGGACAACGCCTCCGATGACGGCACCGCCGCCCTGCTCGCGGCCCATCCTTCGCGTCCGCAAGTAATTCGCCTGCCCCGCAACGCAGGCTACGCGGGCGCGCTCGCCGTCGCGGCGAAGCGCGTCGAGACGCCGTTGATGGCGTGGCTGAACGACGACGCCGAACCCGAGCCGGACTGGCTCGCGACGCTGGAGGACACCCTCGAAAAGGCGCCGCTGGCCGGCGCGGCGACGGCACGGCTCGTGCGGCCCGACGGCACCACGCAGTCCGCCGGCGTGCGGCTGACCGCCGACGGCCACGGCGCCGACCTCGCCGAGCCCGCGGGCGAGGTGTTCGCCTTCTGCGGCGGCGCCGCGCTGCTGCGCGTCGAAGCGCTGAACAGCGTGCACGGCGTCCCGGCCGGGTTCTTCTGCTACTACGAAGACACCGACACGGCGTGGCGGCTGCGGCTGGCCGGCTGGGACGTCGTCGCGGCGCCGGACGCCCGCGTCCGGCACGCCCACGGCGTCAGCACCGAGCTGGGTTCGGCGTTGTTCCACCGCTGGAACGAGCGCAACCGGCTGCTCATGCTGCTGCGCTGCGCGCCCCGGGGGGTCGCGGTGAACCAGCTGGCCAGGTTCGCCGTGTTGACAGCGGTGCTGCCGCTGCGGCCGGGCCGCCCGGCCGCGCCGAACTTCCGGTTCGGCCTGCGCTGCCGGGTCCTCGCCGAGGTGGTGGCGCGGCTGCCCGCGACGCTGGCGGCCCGCCGCGGAATCGGCCGTCGCGCGGCCCTCGGCCGAGGCGCGGTCTGGGAGGCTTGGGCAGGCCTTTAAGCTGGCGCTCAATCCGACGAAGGAGCAGGCTTTGGCGCAGGGGGAACCGCAACCGCTCGTCTCGGTGATCGTGGTCAACTACCACGGCGCCGACGACACGATCACCTGCCTGCGCGCGCTCGCCGAGCACGACTACCCCGAGCTCGAGCTCATCTGCGTCGACAACTCCGTCTCCGGAGACCAAGCCGCGCGCATCCGCGAAGCCGTCCCCCAGGCCCGCGTCGTCGAGGCCGGCCGCAACACCGGGTTCGCCGGCGGCTGCAACCTCGGCGCGAAGCACGCGAAGGGCACTGTCCTCGGCTTCCTCAACAACGACGCCCGCCCGGCGCCCGGCTGGGTCTCCGCCGCCGTCGCCGAGCTGCGCGCGCAACCCCGCGTCGCCGCCGTGGCCAGCAAGGTCCTCGACTGGGACGGCACCGGCACCGACTTCGTCGACGGCGGCCTGACCTGGTTCGGCATGGGCTACAAACGCCACGCGGGCTCGCCCCTGGAAGACGTCCCGGCGGCTGAGCACGAGGTCGCGAAGGACGTCCTGTTCGGGACCGGCTCCGCGATGTTCGTCCGCACCGCCGTGTTCGCCGAGCTCGACGGCTTCGACGAGCGGTTCTTCATGTTCTACGAGGACGTCGACCTCGGCTGGCGGCTCAACCTGCGCGGCTGGCGCGTCCGGTACGTGCCGGAGTCGCAGGCGTTCCACCGCCACCACGGCACGATGGCCGCGGTCGACGCGCCGGAGACCGGCCGCGAGACCTTCCTCCTGGAGCGCAACGCCCTCGCCGCGCTCTACAAGAACCTCTCCGACGAGACCCTGGTCCGGGCCCTGCCGGCGGCCCTGGCGCTCGCCGTGCGCCGCGCCACCGCCCGCGGCGAGCTGGACGCCACGCAGCTCGACCTCGAACACGGCGTCGGCCCGATCGAGTCCGGTGACGTCGCGATCCCCCGCACCACGCTCGCCGGGATCCTGGCGATCGACCAGTTCGTCGAGCAGCTGCCGTCGCTGGCCGAGTCGCGCGCCGTCGAGCAGGCTGCCCGCGTCCGCACCGACGCCGACCTGCTTCCCTTGCTGCGCAAGGCGTTGGAACCCGCCTACCCGCTGCCGCGCTACCTCGCCGCGCACGACATCCTCGTCGAGGCCTTCGGCATCGAAAAGGCTTTCGGGCAGCGCCGCAAGATCCTGGTGATCACCGGAGACGCGCTCACCGAGCGGATGGCCGGCCCGGCGATCCGCGCGTGGAACATCGCGCTGGCCCTGGCGGCCGAGCACGACGTCCACCTGGTCACCACCAACCCCCTCGCGACGCCGCCGCCCGCGCCGTTCCGCGTCAGCGCGGGCAAGCACCGCGAGCTCGAGGCGCCGATCGCCTGGGCCGACGTCGTCGTGCTGCAGGGGCACGTGCTCGAACTCGCGCCGTCGCTGAAGAAGGAGCACAGCGGCAAGATCGTCGTCGCCGACCTCTACGACCCGATGCACCTGGAGCTGCTGGAGCAGGGCAAGGGCGTCGCCGACGACAAGCGCGCGGCCGACCTCGCCGGCGTCACGCGGGTCCTGGACGCCCAGATCGAGCGCGGCGACTTCTTCCTCTGCGCGTCCGAACGGCAGCGGCACCTGTGGCTCGGCCACCTGGCCGCGCTCGGCCGGCTTTCCCCGCGGCTCTACGACGCCGACCCGACGACGCAGTCGCTGCTCGCGGTCGTCCCCTTCGGACTGTCCACACAGGCGCCTACGCGGACCGGCCCCGGGCTGCGCTCGACGCTCGGCCTCGGCGGCACCGACCACGTCGTGCTCTGGGCGGGCGGGGTCTACAGCTGGTTCGACCCGCTGACGCTCGTCCGCGCGATCGACACGCTCCGGCGTCGCCGCGGCGACGTCCGGCTGGTGTTCCTCGGCATGAAGCACCCGAACCCCGAGGTCGCCGAGATGGACATCGGCACCCGGACGATGCGGCTCGCGGATTCGCTGGGGCTGACGGACAAGCACGTCTACTTCAACGAGCAGTGGGTGCCCTACCACGAGCGCCAGAACTGGCTGCTGGACGCGAACTGCGGCGTCACGACGCACTACGAGCACGTCGAGACGACGTTCGCGTTCCGCACCCGGGTCCTCGACTACCTGTGGGCCGGCCTGCCGATCGTCACCACCGACGGCGACTCGTTCGCCGACCTGGTGCGGGCGGAGCGGCTGGGCGTCGTCGTGCCGGCCGAGGACGCCGACGCACTGGCCGCGGCGCTCGAAAAGTGTTTGTACGACGAGGAGTTCGCCGCGGGCTGCGTCGAGCGGATCGCCGTCGTCGCGCAGCGCTACACCTGGCCGGAAGCGCTGAAGCCGCTGGTGGAGTTCTGCCGCGACCCGCGCCCGGCGGCCGACCGGCTGCCCGGGTCGGCGGACCTGGTGACGACGCCGGCGCTGCGCGGCCGCGCGCTGGTGCGCCGCGACGCCGACCTGATCCGGGAGTACCTCGCCGCCGGTGGGGCCGGCGAACTGGCGCGGCGCGTCGGCGGCCGGGTGCTCAAGGTCGCGAAGCAACGGCTTCGTCGTGGCTAGGTCCCTGAGCGTCCTCCTCGACGGCACCCCGCTGCTCGGCGCGCGCACCGGGATCGGCCGGTACACCTCCGCGCTGATCGAAGAGCTGGTGTCGATCCCCGAGGTGGACACGCGCGCGGTGGCGTTCACGCTGCGCGGCTGGCGGCGGCTGCGGCACGTGCTCCCGTACGGCGCGCGGGCCCGCGGGATCCCGGTGGCGGCGCGGCTGCTGCGGGCGACGTGGACGCGGTCGGACTTCCCGCCGGTGGAGCTGTTCGCCGGGCCGACGGACGTCGTGCACGGCACGAACTTCGTGCTGCCGGGCCGGTTCCGCGCGGCGGGCGTGGTGACGATCCACGACTTGGCCTTCTTCGACAACCCGGCGGAGCTGGCCCCGAGCGATCGCGGCCTGCCGGAGCTGGTCCGCCGCGGCGCGCGGCGGGCGAACGTGATCTGCACGCCGACCTCGGCGGTGGCCGACGCGGTGGCGGAGCGGTTGGACGTCTCCCGCGACAAGATCGTGGTGACCCCGCTGGGCGTCAACCCGGCGTGGTTCACCGCGCGCCCGCCCGACGACGAGCGGCGCGCGCGGCTCGGCCTGCCCGCCCGGTACCTGCTGTTCGCCGGGGCGGCGGGCCCGCGCAAGGGCCTGGACTGGCTGACCCGCGCCCACGACGCGGCACCGGACCTGCCGGACCTGGTGTTCGCCGGCCCGGGCCCGTTCCCCCGGGGGCCCCGGACTTCGCAGACCGGCTATCTGTCCGATGTGGACCTGCGCACGGTGGTGGCGGGCGCGTCTGCGTTGGTGCTGCCGTCGCGGGACGAGGGGTTCGGGCTGCCGGTGCTGGAGGCGATGGCCTCGGACGTCCCGGTGGTGTGCACGGACATCCCGGCCCTGCGCGAGGTGGCGGGAGACTGCGCGAGCCTGGTCCCGTACGGCGACGTGGACGGCCTGGCGGAGGCGCTGCGGACGGCGGTGACGGACCCGCACGCGGTGGCGACATCGGCGTCCCGGCGAGCGCACGCGGCGAACTTCACGTGGCGAACGTGCGCCGAGCTGACGGTGGGCGCGTACCGGCTGGCCTCAGGCCGGCACTGACCACAGCGCCCCAATGTGGCCTTGGTTGCGTCAGACGCACCGAAGGCCGCCTTGGGTGCGTCTGACGCACCGAAGGCCACATTGGGACGCTTGAGTCCGGGCCTACTTGGCCGCGAAGTAGGCGTCCAGCGCCTCTTCCCACGGCCGCATCGGGGTCAGCCAGGCTTCCTGCCAAGAAGCCGGTGACAGCACCGAGTACGCCGGCCGCGTCGCCGCCTGCGGGTACTCCGCCGACGTGCACGGGCGAACCCGCGCAGGGTCCGCCCCCAACCGCGAAAAGATCGCCTGGGCGAACCCGCACCAGCTCACCGCGCCCGCGTTCGTGCAGTGCAGGATCCGCCGCTCCGGCCCGTCACCGGCCGCGACGCGGGATGCCAGCTCCAGCAGCCCCGACGCCAAATCGGAAGTCCACGTAGGACCGCCGATCTGATCGTCCACAACGGACAAAGTGTCGCGGGAAGACTCCAGCCGCACCATGGTCTTCACGAAGTTCGAGCCCGTACGCCCGTAGAGCCACCCGGTCCGCACCACCCACGACGACGCCCCCGATCCGAGCACCGCGTCCTCGCCGGCCGCCTTGGTGCGGCCGTACGCCGAACGCGGTCCCAGCTCGTCCGCGGGCTCGTAAGGCGAAGCAGCCTCGCCGGAAAAGACGTAGTCCGTCGACACATGGATCAGCGGCACCCGCCGGGACGCGCAGGCCGCCGCCAAGACCCGGGGGCCGTCGGCATTGACCGCGAACGCGCGGTCTTCGTCCTGCTCCGCCGCGTCGACCGCCGTGTACGCGGCCGCGTTGACCACGACCGGTGCCGAGCCCGTTTCGCGGGCCCGGTCGGCCAGCGCGCCGACCGCCGCCAGTACCTGGCCCGTCACCGTCACGTCCAGTTCGGCCGAACCCGGGGCGACGACGTCGACGTCGGGAGAAGCCAGCGCGGCCAGGTCGCGGCCGAGCTGTCCGGAACCGCCGGGCACGAGCACCGTCAGCCGCACAGGCACATCCTCTACTTCTTGAGCGCGGCCCGCTCCGCCAGGGGCTCCCACCACGCGCGATTGTCCGTGTACCAAGCCACTGTCGCGGCCAGACCGTCCTCGAAGGACACGCGCGGAGCGTACCCCAGCTCCGAACCGATCTTCGTGATGTCCACCGAGTACCGGCGGTCGTGGCCCTTGCGGTCCTCGACCGGTTCGACGCTGTCCCAGCCCGCCCCGACCGCGGCCAGGAGCTTCTCCGTCAGGGACCGGTTCGTCAGCTCGGTGCCGCCGCCGATGTTGTAGATCTCGCCGGGCCTGCCACCGTCGGCGACCAGCTGGATGCCGTGGCAGTGATCGTCCACGTGCAGCCAGTCACGGACGTTGAGGCCGTCGCCGTAGAGCGGCACCTTCCGCCCGTCGAGGAGGTTCGTGACGAACAGCGGGATGACCTTCTCGGGGAACTGGTACGGACCGTAGTTGTTGGAGCACCGCGTGACGCACACCGGCAGCCCGTGGGTCCGGAAGAAGGAGCGCGCCACCAGGTCGGAGGACGCCTTCGACGCCGAATAGGGCGAGTTCGGCTCCAGCACGTGGTCTTCGGTCCAGGAGCCGGTCTCGATCGAGCCGTAGACCTCGTCGGTGGACACGTGGACGAACTTCGAGACGCCCGCTTCCAGCGCCGCCTGCAAAAGGTTCTGCGTGCCGAGCACGTTCGTCAGGACGAAGTCGGCGGCGCCGAGGATCGAGCGGTCCACATGCGACTCGGCGGCGAAGTGCACGACCAGGTCGATCCCGCGCATGACGTCGGTGACCTGCGTGGCGTCACAGATGTCGCCGCGGACGAACTCGAGCCGCGGGTCGGCGGCGACGGGGGCCAGGTTGACCTCGTTGCCGGCGTAGGTGAGCTTGTCCAGCACCACGACCTCGGCGTCACGCAGCGCCGGGTAAGCGCCACTCAGCGTCTGCCGGACGTAGTGCGACCCGATGAAGCCGGCACCCCCGGTGACCAGGACCCGCATCTTCCCGCCTTTCCTCGGCCCCGACCGGGGCAATCGGCCCCCAGCCTACGGAGGGCTGACAACACCCTCAGTAGAGTCGTGCCGGAGGCACAGGGGTGCCCTGGGGGAAGCACGGGGTTTCACAGGGGAGGAAGCGCGTGACCGAATGGCCTGCGCCGCCCGTCCCGGCGCGCCGCGCCCACGGTGCCGCGATCTTCGCACGCCGTGGCGGCAAGGTCGTCGTGTCGTTGCTGTCCGTCGCGATCCTGGCCCTGACCTGGTACGGCTGGCACTTCATCGGCGACCCGAACACCGGCCTGACCACCACGAACGTCTTCGCCGACACCGAGGCGCACGCGAAGCCGCTCGACGGCGCGATCGACATCCTCCTGGTCGGGCAGGACAGCCGCACCGACGCGCAGGGCAACCCGCTGCCCCGCGAAGTGCTGGACATGCTGCACGCCGGCGTCTCCGACGGCGAGCTCAACACCGACACGATGATCCTCGTGCACATCCCCCAGAACGGGAAGCACGCGATCGCGGTTTCGTTCCCCCGCGACTCCTGGGTGGAGCTGGCCGGCGGCTACGGCAAGCACAAGCTCAACAGCGCGTTCGTCTACGCGTACACGGACACTTACAAAACGTTGCAGCGCCAGGGTATGACCGACCTGAAGCAGGCCGACGCGGAAGCGAAGGTCGCCGGGCGGAAGAACCTGATCGCCACGATCGAGAAGTTCATCGGCAAGCCGGGCATGATCGACCGCTACGCCGAGGTCAACCTGGCGAGCTTCTACGAGATCACCAAGTCGATCGGCGGCGTCGAGGTCTGTCTCAACGGACCGGTCAAGGAAGTGAAGTCCGGCGTGGACCTGCCGGGCGGACGCCAGACGATCGAGGGCGTGCAGGCGCTCGCGTTCGTGCGCCAGCGCTACGGCCTGCCCAACTACGACCTCGACCGGATCGCCCGCCAGCAGGCGTTCCTGTCCGGGCTGGCCCGCAAGGTGATCTCGTCCGACGTGCTGACCAGCCCGGGGAAGATCGCCGATCTGGTGGCCGCGGTGAAGAAGTCCGTGGTGCTGTCGCAGGGCTGGGACCTGACCGAGTTCGCCGAGCAGATGCGCGGCCTGACCGGCGGCAACATCGAGTTCCACACCATCCCCACCCTCGGCAACGCGGTGATCGGCGGCGCCGACGTCCTGCGCGTCGACCAGGCCGCCGTCCAGGCCGAGGTGACCCGGCTGACCTCGGACGGCGACACCCCGGCGACGCCGGCGCCGGCCCAGCTGCCGGGCGCGAAGGCCGTCACGGTCGAGCTGTTCGACGGCTCGGGCGCGGCGGGGCTGGCCGGCCAGGCGCACACGGTGCTGGCCAGCAAGGGGTTCACGGTCGCCGCCGACCAGAAGCTGAGCACCCGCAACACCACCGTCGTCCGGTACAACCCGGCCGACAGCGCCGCGCTGGAGCTGGTCAAGCAGGCCCTGGGCACCGCCGTCCAGGCCGAGCCGGACCGGGACGTCACCGCCGGGCACGTGCGGGTGCTGCTGGGCAAGGACTTCCGCAGCTCGGCCGCCGGCCCGGGCGGCGCGCCGGCGACGTCGGCACCGAAGGCGCCGTCGACCCCGGCGTCCGTCACCCCCGCCGCGCCGCCGATCACCGCGGGCGTGGTTCCCTGCGTCAACTAGACTTCGGTACGCAGGGTGGTCGGGGGAGGTGAGCCAGGTGGAAGACGAGCAGGAACAGCCGGAGCCGGCCGCGGAGGCGGTGACGGAGCGCGACGATCCCGAGTGGAAGCCGTCGCCGTTCCCGCGTGAAGCGGCGGCCGCCGCGGTGGCCGGGCCGCCGTCGCGGGTGCGACGGGCCGGGCGGGTCACCCGCCGGGTCGCGGTCGGGCTCGTCTCGGTGCTCGCGCTCGGCGCCAGCGGCTACGCCTACGTCACCAAGGACCAGCTGCAGAGCACCGTCCCGACGACCGACGCCCTCACCCCGCGCGCCGGCGAGCCCGCGCCGCCGCCCGCGGACGACGGCGCCGACGACATCCTGCTCGTCGGCAGCGACGCCCGGACGGACGCGCAGGGCAACCAGCTCCCGCTGCGCGTGCTGAAGGAGCTGCGGACCGAGGCGAACAGCGGCGCGGTGAACACCGACACCGTGATGCTGCTGCGGGTGCCGAAGAACGGCTCGAAGCCGTCGGCGGTGTCGGTGCCGCGGGACACGTGGACCGACGTTCCGGGCCGCGGTAAGGCGAAGATCAACTCGGCGTACGGCATCGCGAAGGCGCACTTCGCGCAGGGGCTGCGCGCGCAGGGCGAGCGCGACCAGGCGAAGATCGAGCGCGACTCCGACACCGAGGGCCGCCGGGTGCTGGTGCAGGCGGTGCAGGACCTCACGCGGGTGCGGGTCGACCACTACGCCGAGATCAACCTGCTGGGCTTCTACCTGCTCACCGAGGCGCTCGGCGGCGTGAAGGTGTGCCTGAACCACTCGACCGAGGACAAGGACTCGGGCGCGAACTTCCGCCGCGGCGAGCAGACGGTGTCCGGCGGCGAAGCGCTGTCGTTCGTCCGCCAGCGCAAGAACCTGCCGCGCGGCGACCTCGACCGGATCGTGCGGCAGCAGGCGTTCCTGTCCTCGGCGCTGCACCAGGTGCTCTCGGCGGGCACGCTGACCAGCCCGGGCACGCTGACCGACCTGATGGACGCGGTGCACCGGTCGCTGACCCTGGATCCGGGGCTCGACCTGCTGCAGTTCGCGCAGCAGGCGAAGGGCCTCGCGTCCGGCGACCTCGCGTTCGCGACGATCCCGGTGATCACGGCCAACGGCCGCAGCGAGGACGGCCAGAGCATCGTGGAGATCGACCCGAACGCGGTCCGCGAGTTCGTGGCGGGCCTGGCCGGACGTCCCGCGCCGGCGGCGGCGAAGGCCCCCGGTGGCGCCCCCACGGGTGGCGGCTCGGGCAGCGGCGCCGCCCCCGCCGCGGCACCGCTGCTCCGAGCCTCCGCCGGAGTCCCCTGCGTCAACTGACGGAGCTTTCACGTGAAAGCTCCACCCCCTGGTCGGAGCTTTCACGTGAAAGCTCCGACCAGGCGAAGTCGGCGCGGTGGTCCTCCGCCCACTGCCGGAAGGTGCGCGGCGCGTTCCCGGTCACCTCGCGCACCACGTCCGTCACCACCGACGGCTCCCGCGTCGTCCGCTCCATCGCCCGCAGGATCTCCGGCGGGACCTCGGGCGGCCAGCCCAGCGCGGTCATCCGCTCGGCGGCCTGCTCCGGCGTCAGCTCCTCGACCCGCAGCGGCCGGCCGAGGACGTCCGCGAGCACCTCGGCCTGCTCGCGGAAGCTGATCGGCGACGGCCCGCTCAGCTGCAGCGCCTGCCCGGTGTGCGAACCGGACGCCAGGATCTTCGCCGCGACGTCGCCGATGTCCCGCTCGTGGATCGCGCCGACGCGCGAGTCCGCGTACGGCGTCCGGACGACGCCCGAGGCGATGTCCTCGCGCCAGCCGAGCGCGTTCGTCGCGAACGAGCCCGGGTTGAGCAGCGTCTCCGCGAACGGCGCCGCGATCAGCGCCTCCTCCACCGCGCGGTGCAGGCGCGCGACCCGGCTCTGCGCGGACCGCGGTTCGAGCGTCGCCCCCGACGACAGCAGCACGACGTGGCGGACGCCGGCCGCTTCGGCCGCCTTCACGAAACCCTCGATCCCCCGCGGCCGCGTGTACAGGAACACCGACGAGACGCCGTCGAGCGCGGCGTCCAGTGTGGACGGATCCTCCAGGTCCGCGCTGACCTTGGCGGTCGGCACGTCGAGCGTGGCCGCGTCGCGGCTCGCCGCACGCACTTCCTGACCTGCGGCGACGAGCGCGTCGAGCACGGCGCGGCCGACGTGTCCGCGGGCTCCGGTGACGAGAACGGACATGACTGTCCCCCAGTTTCCGAGATGCATTTGCTTTCAAAACAAACGTACTGAGCCGGAAGTCGTGGTGTCAACCGGCGACGCGCGTGGTCCGCGCTTTAGCCTTGTCCGCATGAGCCTGACCGACGAGCTGCTGCGCCCGCTGCTGGCCTCGCCCGCCAAACCGTTGATCACCCACTACGACGACCAGCTGGGCAGCCGCGTCGAGCTGTCCGTGGCGACGACCGCCAACTGGGCGGCCAAAACGGCCAACTGGCTGACCGAGGAGTTCGACGTCGAGCCGGGCGACGCCGTGGCCGTGCAGCTCCCGGCGCACTGGCAGACCGTGGGCGTTTTGCTCGGGGCGTGGTGGTGCGGGGCGCGCGTCGTGACCGAAGGCACCGGCGCACGGGTGGCGTTCGTCGGGCCGGACGACCCGGAGCCGACCGGTGCGGCCGCGACCGCCGTCGTGACGCTCGACCCGATGGGCCGCGGCCTCGACGAGCCGCCGGGCGGCGGCGCGTTCGACTACCTGACGGAGTCCCGCGCGGCGGGCGACCAGTACAGCCCGCTCTTCGCGATCCCCGGCGACACGCGCGCGCTGTTCGAGTCCACTGTGGACGAGGTGCTGGCCGAAGCCCGCGCCCGCGCGGCGAAACTCGGGCTCGGCGCGGACGACCGCGTGCTGTCCACCCGGGGCTGGAGCGGACCGGAAGGCATCCTCGACGGCCTGCTCGTCCCCCTGGCCGCGGGCGCCCACCTGGTCCACGTGAGCAACGCGGACGAGGCGAAGCTGGGAACCCGCCGTGATGCCGAACGCACCACGGCGGACCTGCCCGCTTAAGCGTTCGCCAGCTCGCCGGCCTCGACGTCGCGGCGGGCTCGCTTGCGGCCCCACAGCAGGTGGTCGAGCGAAAGCCGGCCGCCGTTGAAGCCGAGGGCGAGCCCGGCCAGCGCGAGCACCAGGACCAGCTCGTAGCCGCCCTGGCCGGTCAGGCCGTTGTCGATGTGCACCGAGAGCAGCGCGCCCACGGAGATCACGACGTACCCGATGCCGACCAGGGGCATCAGGAACCCGACGATGAACGCGATCGAGCCGAGGATTTCGACGGTCATCGCGAAGACCGCGGCGACCGTGGGCAGCGGGATGCCCGTCATCGAGAAGAACTTCGCCGTGCCGTCGATGCCGTTGTTCCACTTCTGGAGACCGTGCGCGAGGAAGACGACCGCGACGCCGATCCTCCCCAGCAGCAGGGCCACGTCCTTGAATCGTCCGAACATCCGGTTTCAGCTCCCCGGTGGGTGAATTTTCAACTGACCCGCCCCAAGGTAGGGGCCCGGAACGCCGGATCGAAGTACCGGAGGGTGATCGACAGGGAACCGACAGGGACCGCGGTAACCCCGAAATCCGCTTGGCCCCGGCCGGCCGCGCGGCTATCTTCGCCCTGACCTGCGTCCACGACCGTGAGGAGACCCCGATGCGCCGACAGACCGATCCGCCCGGCCTGTCACCCGCATCACAAAGGATCCCCCACGACCGTGAAAACCCTGAACATCGGCATTCTCGCGCACGTCGACGCCGGTAAGACCAGCCTGACCGAACGCCTGCTCTTCGAGGCGGGCGTGCTCGATCACCTGGGCAGCGTCGACCGCGGCGACACCCGGACCGACTCCCTCGAGCTCGAACGCCGTCGCGGCATCACCATCCGCTCCGCCGTGGTCTCGTTCACGACCGGCGACACCCGGATCACCCTGATCGACACCCCGGGCCACTCGGACTTCATCGCCGAGGTCGAGCGCGCGCTGCGCGTGCTCGACGGCGCCGTCCTCGTGGTGTCGGCCGTCGAAGGTGTCCAGGCGCAGACCCGCGTGCTGATGCGCACCTTGCGCCGGCTCGGCATCCCGGCGCTGATCTTCGTCAACAAGATCGACCGGCGGGGCGCGCGTGACCTGCTCGACGACATCCGCGCGAAGCTGGCGCCGCGGGCGATCGCGCTGAACGCCACGGCACCCGACGAGCTGGCCGAGCTCCTCGCCGACGGCGACGACACCTTTCTGCAGTCCTATGTGGACGACCGGATCGACGCCGCGGCCTGCCGGGCCGAGCTGGCGCGGCAGGTCGCCCGCGGCGAGGTGCACCCGGTCCTGTCCGGCTCGGCGATCACCGGCGCCGGGGTCGCGGACCTCGTCACGGCGATGGCCGGGCTGCTCCCGGCCACCGAGCGCACCGGCGACGGACCTTTGGACGCGACGGTGTTCAAGATCGACCGCGGCCGCGCCGGGGAGAAGATCGCCTACGCCCGGCTGCACTCCGGTTCACTGGCCGTGCGACAGCGGATTTCCTTCTACCGCGGCGAAACCGAGTTCACCGGCCGCGTTTCCGCGATCGAAGTCGCCGGCGACGACGTGGCGCTCGCCGGGGACGTCGCCCGGGTGCGCGGGCTGCGGGAGGTCCGGATCGGCGACCGGCTGGGCCTTCCCGGCGCCGCGCGCGACGGCGTCTTCGCGCCGCCGAGCCTGGAGACCGTCGTCCGCCCGGTCCGGCCCGGCGAGGCGCCGGCGTTGTTCACCGCCCTGACCCGGCTGGCCGAGGAGGACCCGCTGATCGACGTCCGCCGACACGGCCACGACCTCTCGGTCCGGCTCTACGGCGAGGTGCAGAAGGAGGTGCTGCGGTCGATGCTGGCCGAAGGCGCGGGCATCGACGTCACGTTCGAGCGGACGCGCACCCTGTACGTCGAGAAGCCGGTCGGCCGCGGCGAGGCCGTCGAGGAGCTGGATCCGGAGCAGCGGCTGTACTTCTTCGCGACGGTCGGGCTGCGGGTGGAGCCCGGTCCCGGCGTCACGTTCGGGCTTTCGGTCGAGCTGGGCTCGCTGCCGCTCGCGTTCCACAAGGCCATCGAGGAGACCGTTGACGCCACGCTCGAGCAGGGGCTGTACGGCTGGGAGGTGCTGGACGTCGCCGTCACGCTGACGCACACGGCCTTCTTCAGCCCGCTCAGCGCCGCGAGCGACTTCCGCAAGATGACGCCGCTGGTGCTGATGGCGGCGCTGAAGGAGGCCGGCACGCGGGTGCACGAGCCGGTGCACCGCTTCGAGCTGGAGATCCCGGCGAACGCCGTCAGCGCGACGCTGCTCAAGCTCGCGGACCTGCGCGCGGTGCCCGGCGAACCGGTCGCCGGGCCGTCGTCGCACACGCTGCGGGGCACGATCCCGGCGGAGCACGTCCACGCGTTCGAGCAGGCGCTGCCGGCGCTCGGCCAGGGCGAGGGCGTCTTCCTCAGCGAGTTCGCGGACTACCGGCCCTACCCCGGTCCGCCGCCGACGCGGCCGCGGACCGGCGAGAACCCGTTGGACCGCAAGGAATACCTCGCGCAGGTGGCTCGGCGTTAGCGCTTGTGCGCCCAGGCGGCGCCGAAGCAGTACGCGCCGAATGAGGCGAGCCCGAGCGCCACCACGATCAGCAGCACGGTGCCGAAGGGCTGGGCGGCGAGCGTCTTGAGCGCGGCGTCCAGCCCGCCGGCCTTGTTCGGGTCGGCCGTGAACCCCGCGATGGCGAGAAGGATCGCGACGATCCCGAGGACGACGCCCTTGGCGAGGTAACCCGTCCGGCCGATCCCGCCGATCCAGCGCTTGGTCTTGCCGGGCAGCTCCTGCGTGTCGAGGTCTTCCAGGAACTTCTTCTTCACGCCCTTCACCCCGGCGGCGATCGCCACCCCGAGGATGCACGCAGCGGCGATGACCACCAGCGCCCGCCCCGCGGGCAGCTGGAGCAGCTTGGCGGTGAACTCCTGCTGGCTCTGGTTGCCCGACCCGCCACCGCCGCTGCCGGTGGCGATCCGGAACGCGGTGAAGCCCAGCACGAGCACGACGACGCCGCGCGCGGCCGCGCCGATCCGCTTGCGCGTGCGCTTGCCACCGCTGACCCATTCGTAGCCGGTGGCGGCCATCAGGAACTGCCAGAGGCCGAACAGGACCAGGCCGATGGCGAGGATCCAGAGCAGGACCTGGCCGAACGCCGTCGAGCCGACCTGCTGCAGCGCGCCCTTCTGGTCGGCCTGCTCGCTGTCCCCGAAGGCGACCTGCGCGGCCAGGTAGGCGACGACGAGGTGGACGACGCCGTAGCAGGCCATGCCGATCCGGCCGAGCAGCTGCGCGGTGTCGCTCTTCTCGCCTCTTTCGGCTTCGGCCTCGGTCCGGTGCGCGCCCTCTTTGGCGCCTTCTGATGTCCGGTTCATGCCCTCTGAGTACCCACTGCGGGCGCTGTTCGGTTGGGCCATGCGGCGGAATCGCGCGCTGTGATGGGACGATTCCGGCATGGATGCGCGACTGGTCGGCTACTGGTCGGAGTCGGCGGTGTACCCCGACTCGACCGAATTCACCGAACTGGGTTTCCGCGCGGACGGCACCGGCTGGCAGTACTGGTCGAGCTGGAGCACCGCGTTCGTCGTCCACCGGTTCGACTGGCAGACCCCGGCGCCGGGCCGGCTCACCGCGCGGCTGCGGATGGCGATCGACGGCACGTGGTCCCTCGACGGCCCGCGGCTCACGCACCGGATCGAACGCCGGCAGCACGTCGACGAGGTCGTCGAGCCGGCGTGGGAGCTCGGGCCGGACGGGCAGCTGACGCTGGACCAGCCGCTGATCGACGTCCTGGGCGGCACCCGGTTCCTGCCGGTCGAGGGCGGCGGCACGGACCCGACGCTCACCGAGGCCCAGGCGTAAGGGAGGGCGATGTGGCGAAGCTCAGCCGATCTGCCCGCTGATCACCGGCGGCACCGGCACGCACGGGGGCGTCTTGGCGTGGGCCGGGTCGAGCGCGTTGAGGACCAGCCCCTGGGCGACGGGGTCGTAGGTGATGCCGAGGTGGTCGGTGAAGTCGAGCCCGCAGACGTTCTGGAGCAGGATGTTCTTGACGTTCGGTTTCGGTGCGAGGAACGCGCTGGTGTACGGCGTGACGACGTCGTCGTAGCGGGTCTGGATGACGGTGTACTGGATGCCGTCGACGGTCTCGCCGCCGGCGTTGAGGTCGGTGAGGAAGGCCGAGCCGACGGCCTGCTCGTTGCACGACTGGCAGACGGTGCCGAGCGCGGCCGGGACCCCGGGGATCAGCTCGAGGGTGCTGAGCAAGCCGAACAGATCGGTCCCGTGGTTGGACGGCGAGAGCCCGACGAGCCGGCTGATCTTGTCCGCGCCACCGAGGTACTTGATCCAGTACCGGACGTTCATCCCGCCCTGCGAATGCCCGACGACGTCGAGCTTGCTCGCGCCGGTCGTCGCCAGGATCCTGTCCCCGAAGGCGGCAAGCGCTTTCGCGGTGTCGGCGATGGGCCCGACGGTCTGCAGGAAGCTCCCGGGCGCCCCACCGAAGTTGCCGGCGAAGACGCAGTAACCGGCGTTGGCGAGCTTCTGGGAGAGGTTCGCCCAGTTTTCGTAGGCGTTGGCGGTGGTCCCGTTGGAGAGCAGCACGGGGTTCGGGTGCTTGTCGGAGGGCCGGCAGTTCCAGTCGTTCGCCCCGGGCGGCGCGATGGTCGGCGCGCCGAGCGAATACAGCGCCGCGGCGATGATGTTGGGCTGCACGGGCCCGGTGGGTTCCTTTTCGGCCGCTTGAACCGTCCCGGCCCCCAGCACCAGTGCCACCACCGAGGCAGCAGCCGCCGTGAGCCACCTGCGCGTCGTTGCGCCCATCCGTTTCACCTCTCTGTGAACCGACGGTGATCTGCGTCACCGATGGGTTAACGCGCGGGTAACTTGTCCGGACACTCCCCCTGGTGAGTGATTTTCTTCCGGCACTTGACCTGCTAGGAGTGACACGAGATGGCTTGAGTGACACTCACGGACATGACAAACGCGGTCGGCGTCTTGCCACGCGGCCTCGCGGTCCGGGAAAATCGACGGCGGGTAGCCAGGTTTTGTGCGGCCGTGCCCGGTTAGCGGCTTGGTGGCCGCTCCCTCGACGGGACCGGCGCATTTGACGTGGTTATCCAGCAGTTGCCGGCACACCACGGCCCTCGGTGAGGATCCCACCGGGGGCCGTTGGTCGTCCCGGGCCGGCGCTGTCCTAGCGGAGGCCGGCTCACGGGCGGCCGCCGAGCTTGATCGCGATGTACGCCAGCAGGATCACCGCGATGGCGAGCAGGACGATGATCGCGATCATCCCGAGCACGAAGCCGTCCGAAGAGGTGGTCACGATCACGGGCTGCTCCTGCCGGCCGGAACTGGTCGCCTGGGAGTCGGTTCGCCGGCCGATCTCGTTTCACCCCGAACACCGAAGGCCCCCGGCGCGATCGTCGCGCCGGGGGCCTTCGGTGGATCGGAACGGTCAGCCCCTGAGCAACGCCCGCGCCATGACGACCTTCTGGATCTGGTTGGTGCCTTCGTAGATCTGGGTGATCTTCGCGTCGCGCATCATGCGCTCCACCGGGAAGTCGCGGGTGTAGCCGGCGCCGCCGAAGAGCTGGACCGCGTCCGTCGTCACCTCCATCGCGATGTCGGACGCGTACGTCTTCGCCGCCGACGCCATGAAGCCCGCGCGCTTGTCTCCACGCTCGGAAGCCGCCGCTGAGGCGTACACCAGGTGGCGGGCCGCCTCGATCTTCGTTCCCATGTCGGCCAGCATAAACTGGACGCCCTGGAACTCCGCGATCGACTTGCCGAACTGCTTGCGGTCCTTCACGTACGCGATCGCGGCGTCGAGCGCGCCCTGGGCGATGCCCAGTGCCTGCGCGCCGATCGTCGGGCGGGTGTGATCCAGCGTGCGCAGGGCCGTCTTCAGGCCCGTGCCCGGCTCGCCGATGATGCGGTCCTCGGGGATCGTGCAGTTCTCGAAGTAGATCTCGCGCGTCGGGGAGCCCTTGATGCCGAGCTTCTTCTCCTTCGGGCCCACCGAGAAGCCCGGGTCGTCCTTGTGCACGACGAACGCCGAGATGCCGTTGGTCTTCTTCTCCGCGTTCGGGTCGGTCACCACCATCACCGTGTACCAGGACGACTCGCCCGCGTTGGTGATCCAGCACTTGGTGCCGTTGAGCACCCAGTGGTCACCGTCGAGCCGGGCGCGCGCACGCATCGACGCCGTGTCGGAGCCCGCTTCGCGCTCCGAGAGCGCGTACGACGCCGAAGCCTCGCCCGACGCGATCGAGGGCAGCACCAGCTTCTTCACGCTCTCCGAACCGGACAGGATGATCGGCTGCGTGCCGAGCTTGTTCACCGCCGGGATCAGCGACGCCGACGCGTCGACCCGCGCGACCTCTTCGATCACGATGCAGGCGCCCACGGCGTCCGCGCCCTGACCGTCGTACTCCTCGCCGATGTGGACGGCGTTGAACCCGGACTTGACCAGCGCGTTGTACGCCTCGACCGGGTAGCGCTCGTTCTCGTCGACCTCGGCCGCGTACGGCGCGATCTCCTTCTCGGCCAGGGCCCGGACGGCGGCCCGCAGCTCCTCGTGCTCCTCGGCAAGCTGGTACAGGCCGTCGGTCACTTCCGGTCACCTTCTCTACGACGTCGGGAGGGTTCTGTCGATGTTAGCGCTCGTTCACCGGACGCGTCCTTGTGTCGTTGACCGCAGAATTCGTACAGTCGAGTGATGCCGCTCACCGCGCCGACGACGCCGCCCGGTTTGCCCGCCTCCCTCGACTACCCCGAAGCCCCGGTCGGTTCGCTCATCGCCGCGGGCGCCGCCCGGTGGGGTGACCGGACCGCCTTCACCCACGACGGCCGCAGCCTCACCTTCGCCGAGACCTACCGCGCGGCCTGCCGCTTCGCCCACGCGCTGCGGGCGCGGGGCATCGGCCGCGGCGACGTCGTGGCCCTGCACCTGCCGAACTGCCTGGCCTTCCCGATCGCCTACTACGGCACGCTGCTGGCCGGGGCGACCTTCAGCCCGGCCAACCCGCTGCTCCCGCCGGACGACCTCGCCTTCCAGCTCGCCGACTGCGAGGCCGCGGCCGTCGTGACGTTCGGACCGGTCGCCGGGGTGCTGGCGAGCGTGGCCGACCGGATCCCGGCGCGGCTCACCGTCGTCGTCGGCCCCACCGGCGACCTGCCCGATGGCGCCGTCGAGTTCGAGGCGTTCCACGCCGGGCAGCCGGAGGAGCGGCCGGACGCCGGCACGGCGGTCCACGAGGACCTCGCGCACCTCGCCTACACCGGCGGCACCACCGGCCGGTCGAAGGGCGTGCGGCTGACGCACCGCAACGTCGTGGTCAACACCCTCCAGCACGCGTGCTGGGGCACCGGCTCGGTGCCGGCGCTCGACGAGCACGGCGACGTCACGATCGACCAGATCGGCAGCGAGGACGAGTGGCCGTCCCGGCTCGGCACCGGCGTCGCGATCAACCTGACCCCGTGGTTCCACGCGATGGGCATCATCGGCGGGCTGAACGCGGCCGTCCTCGCCGGCACCACGACCGTGCTCCACGCGCGCTTCGACCCGGCCGCCTACATCGCCGACGCCGAACGGCTGCGGATCACCGGCATCGGCGGCGCGCCCGCGTTGTTCGCCGCGCTGCTCGCGACGCCGGCCTTCCACACTGCGGACCTGTCGTCGGTGCGGTCGATCGGCTCCGGCGCGGCGCCGATGAACCACGCGATGATCAACGCGCTGCGCGAGCGGTTCCCGGGCGTGGTCGTCGCCGAGGGGTACGGCCTCACCGAAGCGACCATGGGCGCGGTCATCTCCCCGACCTACCGCTCGGGCACGCGCAAGGTCGGCTCGGTCGGCGTGCCGATCTTCGACACCGAGGTCAAGGTCGTCCCGGCGGAGGGTGGCGAGGACCCGCTCCCGGCGGGCGAGAAGGGCGAGGTCTGCCTGCGCGGGCCGCAGATCATGCTCGGCTACCGCAACCGCCCGGAGGAGACGGCGGCCGCCCTGGTCGACGGCTGGCTCCACACCGGTGACGTCGGCATCCTCGACGCCGACGGCTACCTGTCCATCGTGGACCGCAAGAAGGACATGCTGCTGTACAAGGGCTACAACGTCTTCCCGCGCGAGCTGGAGGAGTTGCTGATCACGATGCCCGGTGTCGCGGCGGCGGCCGTGGTGGGCCGGCCCGACACCGAGGTCGGCGAGCTGCCGGTCGCCTTCGTGGTACCGCGCGGCTCCCTGGACGCCGACGAGCTGATGGCCGCGGTGAACGAGAAGGTCACGCCCTACAAGCGGTTGCGGGAGATCCACGTCGTCGAGCAGATCCCGGTGTCCGCCGCCGGGAAGGTGCTCAAGCGGGAGCTACGGCAGCAGCTGATCGGCGAGCTGCCCGGCTAGCCGGTCGCCGGACAGGAGCGTGCCCGCCTGCTTGACGTGCTTGAGCAGCGGCGAGACCTCCATGCTCTGCAGCCCGGGCAGCGAGCCGATCCGGTCCGACGTGAACTCGAACAGCTCGTCGAGGTCGCGGCAGTGCGCGACGGCGTGGACGTTGTGCGGCCCGGAAACCGCCGCGGCGAAGGCGATTTCGGGCAGCTGCGCGAGCGTGCGCCCGACGTCCTTGACCGCCGACGGGTGCACGCGCAGCCAGAGGTTCGCCCGGGCGTGGTAGCCGAGCGCCGGGGCCGCGATCTCGACGTCGATGTGGACGACGCGCAGCCGGATCAGCGTCTCCAGGCGGCGTGCGGCACGACCAGGCGTCAGGTCCGCCGCCGCGGCGAGGTCGACCAGGGCGGCGCGGCCGTCCGCGGCCAGGAGGTCGAGCAGCTTTTCGTCCTCGGCCGTGAGCTGGACGGGCTCGCGGGCCACGACTGGGGCTTCCGTGAACGGCGACCCCTCGTTCCCGAGCAGCGCTTCCTGCTCGGGAGTCAGCGTGCCCCGCAGCGCCGCCCAGTAGTGCCCGCGGCCGCCGACGAACTGGCGGAGCATCGCGGACGCGTGGATGTCGAGGACGGCCGCGGTCCGCGGCAGCTGCTGACCGAGCAGGTCGTCGCGCTGTTCCCGGGTTCGCGACCGGATCGCGAACCCGATCTCGGAGCCCCCGGCGCTGAGCCCCACCCAGCTGACGTCGTCGCGCTTCGCCAGGGCGTCGGCGATCGCCGCGACGCTGCCCGGACGGCACCGCAGCCGCACCAGCCACTTGCTCTGCCCCAGCGCCCCCGGGTCGACGATCCCGGCGACGCGCAGGACACCCTCGGCCCGGAGCCGCCGGTAGCGGCGGCCGACCGCGTTTTCGGTGACGCCGAGCGCGCCCGCGATCGAGGCGAACGAAGCCCGCGGGGCGATCTGGAGCGCGCGGATGAGACGCACATCGTCGGGCTGCACAGCGACGGATTCGGCCATCGAGGCTCCTCTGGTCGAGGCAATCCTACAAACACGCCGTCCGGACGAGCGTGCTCGGCGGCCACGCGAACAGACTCTGAGACGCAACCGAACGAAGGGGACAGCCATGGAGACCGCTCTCATCATCGGAGCGTCGCGCGGCCTGGGGCACGCGATCGCCGCCGAGCTTTCCGCCCGCGGGTGGCACGTGATCGGCACCGTCCGCGACCCGGCCGCCCGGACACCCCTGCACGACCTGGCGGACGCCTCCGCCGGACGCGTCGAGGTCGAGCACCTCGACATCACCGAGCCGGATCAGCTGCCGCCCCTGCGCGAACGCCTCGCCGGGCGCCGGCCGGACGTGCTCTTCGTCAACGCCGGCACCGCGAACCACCAGGACACCCCGATCGGCGCCGTGCCGACCGCCGACTTCGTCGACGTGCTGGTCACCAACGCCCTCAGCCCGATGCGCGTCATCGAGGCCCTCGAAGACCTCGTGCCGCCGACGGGACTCATCGGGGTGATGTCCTCCGGGCAGGGCAGCATCACGAACAACGTGACCGGCTCGCGCGAGCTCTACCGCGGCAGCAAGGCGGCGCTGAACATGTTCATGCGCGGTTACGCCGCCCGGCGGCCCGAACGGGCGCTGCTGCTCATGGCCCCCGGCTGGATCCGCACGGCCCTCGGCGGCGACCAGGCGCCGTTCACGGTCGAGGAGTCCGTCCCGCTGATCGTGGACGTCCTCCTGGGCAAGGTGGGCAAACCCGGCCTCGACTACCTCGACCGCGAGGGCGAGACCGTGCCGTGGTGACCGCTAGTGGCCGGTCTTCGCGCGCAGGGCGGCATCCTTGTCGAGGACCAGCTTCTCCAGGTCACGCTGGAACGCCGCCATCTTCGAGCGCAGGCCTTCGTCGGACGCCGCCAGGATGCGGACCGCCAGCAGGCCCGCGTTGCGCGCGCCGCCCACCGACACCGTCGCCACCGGGACACCCGCCGGCATCTGGACGATCGACAGCAGCGAGTCCAGGCCGTCCAGGTACTTGAGCGGGACCGGGACGCCGATCACCGGCAGCACCGTCGCCGACGCGACCATGCCCGGCAGGTGGGCCGCGCCGCCCGCGCCCGCGATGATCACGCGGATGCCGCGGGCCACCGCCGACGTCGCGTAGTCCAGCATGCGCTGCGGCGTGCGGTGCGCCGAGTAGACGCCGACCTCGTACTCGACGCCGAACTCGTCCAGCGCCGCCCCGGCCGCCTCCAGGGTCGGCCAGTCCGAGTCGCTGCCCATGATCACGCCCACCTGCGGCGCCATACCTGATCTCCTAGTGGATTTCGTAGCCGTCGAGCCAGACGGCGTGGGACAGCCAGTGCGCCGAGAGCAGCGCGCGGTCGCGCAGGTCGTCCATGCGCTCGCCGGTGAAGTTGACGTGCCCGAGCTTGCGGCCCGGCCGCTCCTGCTTGCCGTAGAGGTGCACCCGCACCTCCGGGTACCGCGCGAAGAGGTGGTGCAGCCGCTCGTCCGGCCCCATCTCGGGCAGCTCCGGCGCGCCCAGCACGTTCGCCATCACGCACGCCGGCGCGATCAGGTCCGTCCGGCCCAGCGGGTAGTCGAGCACCGCCCGCAGGTGCTGCTCGAACTGGGACGTGCGAGCGCCGTCCATCGTCCAGTGCCCGGAGTTGTGCGGGCGCATCGCCAGCTCGTTGACCAGCAGCCCGGTGTCCGTCTCGAACAGCTCGACCGCGAGCAGCCCGGTGACGTCCAGCGTCGAGGCGATCCGCAGCGCGAGGTCCTGCGCCTCGTGCACGCGCTCCGGAGCGAGCCCCGGCGCCGGGGCCAGCACCTCGGTGTTGATGCCGCCGGTCTGCACCGTCTCGACCACGGGGTACGCGGCCCCCTGACCGAAGGGCGAGCGGGCGACGAGCGCGGCCAGCTCCCGCCGCATCGCCACCTTCTCCTCGACCAGCAGCGGCGTGCCCGCTTCCAGCAGCTCCGGTACGGTCTCGCGGGCGTGCTGTGCGGTGTCGAGCATCCAGACGCCGCGGCCGTCGTACCCGCCGGTCGACGCCTTGAGCACGACCGGCCAGCCGTGCTCGCCGCCGAACTTCACCACGTCGTCCACAGTGGACACCTCGGCGAAGGCCGGGCCCGGCACGCCGAGGCCCGCCATCATCTCGCGCATCACCAGCTTGTTCTGCGCGAAGCCGAGCGCCGACGGCGCCGGCCGGATGAGGAAGCCCTCCATCGCCAGCGTCAGCAGGTGCTCACCCGGCACGTGCTCGTGGTCGAACGTGAGCACGTCGACCGACGACGCGAACTCGCGCAGCGCCTCGAGGTCGGTGTGGTGCCCCAGGGTGACGTCGCCCGCGACGAGCCCCGCGGCTTCGTTCTCCCCCGCCGCGAGCACGCGCAGGGACTGGCCGAGGGAGATCGCCGCCTGGTGGGTCATCCGGGCCAGCTGGCCGCCGCCCACCATGCCCACGACGGGCAGACCGGTGTGTTTGTCCATAGCGCCGATCAGACTAGACGGTCACGACCTGCGGTGACCGCCGGACCAGACGTAGCTCACGCGCCGCCAGGCCGAGGATCCCGGCCGCCGCCGCCAGCACGTAGACGTTGCCGAGGACCGACCAGCCCGGGCCCCAGCCGAACTCCACGTCACCGCCGTTGGGCACCAGCATCACGATCTGCGAGGCGAACAGCACCGCGACCGCCGCCGCGACCCGGTACCACCCCTTCACCAGCAGCAGCGTGAGCAACGGCACGCACCACACCCAGTGGTGCGACCACGACACCGGCGACAGCAGCAGCCCGTAGAACGCCGTCACCAGCAACGCGCCCGCGTCTTCCCCGCGCCGGCGCAGCCGCACGACCAGCCACACCGCCGGCACCGCGAGCACCGCCGCGATCCCGACCGCCACCGCCAGCGACCAGGAGGCCAGCCCCGAAGCCCGGTTGACCAGCCCGTTGAGCGACTGGTTGAAGATCCAGTGCACCGACCCGACCCGGCTCGGGTCGGTCGCCGAATCCCGCCAGAACCGCGCCGCGTCGACCGGGATGATCGCGAACATCACCGCTTCGAGCCCTACGAACGTGCCCAGGGCCCGCAGCCCGTCCTTCCACCGCCCGGTGAAGAACAGGTGCGGCACGAAGATCAGCGGGGTCAGCTTGATCGCCGCCGCCACGCCGATCAGCACGCCCGCCCACCGCGACCCCCTGGCCGACAGCACCAGGACGTCCAGCACCACGAACGCCATCAGTATCAAGTTGATCTGGCCCAGGAACAGCGTCTTCCACACCGGTTCCAGCGCCAGCGCGATGGCCGTTCCCGCCGGCAGCGCCCACCAGCTTCTTCCCAGAAGCGACGAGCCCCCCGGCGACGACGAAACCACCGTGATCACGACCATAAGGGCGACCACCGACAAAAACGCGAGCACGCCCCACACCAGGCCCGACGGCACCAGCGCGAGCGGCAGGAACAGCGGCGCGGCGGCGGGCGTGTAGGTGAACGGCAAGCGCACCCAGTCCGGCAAAGCCGTCAGCACGTCCCGCGTGTAGAGCGGGTCGCCGTGCAGCAGCGTCAACGCTCCGGCGCGGTAGACGGCGCTGTCCGCGCCCAGGTGCCACCCGGCCAGCCAGACGACGACGCCGAGCGCCAGGACAGCCAGCGCCAGAACCCCCGCGAGCACCCGGCCGGTGCGCGCCTCAGACGCCGGTCGTGACGTCGACATGCTCGTCCGGCGCGGCCTTCTTCCGGGCCCGCCGCTGCAGGCCCCAGCGCAGGATCAGCGCCGCGGCCAGCACGACCGGCATCAGGATGTAGGCGTCCCCCACGATGTTCTGCCACACCTTCCAGTGCAGCTCGACGTTGCGGCCGTTCGGCAGGATCAGCAACACGCAGCTGACGAACACGAACGCCACCAGGCCCGTCCCGACCCAGCGCTTCCACGCCGTCGCCGGGGTGGTCTTCGGGAGCCGCGAGACCAGCAGCACGATCAGCGGGACCACCCACACCCAGTGGTGGGTCCACGAGATCGGCGAGATCAGCAGCGTCCAGAACGCGGTGACCAGCACCGCGGCCAGCGCCTGGCCCTTGCGGTGGAACCGCATGAGCAGCCACAGCGCCGGAATGGCGAGCAGGAAGCCGATGCCCATCGCCGCCTTCGACGCCCACGGCGCGAGGTCGGTGGCCCGGTTCATCAGCGCGTTCAGCGACTGGTTCCCCGCCCAGTGCACCGGCCCGATCCGGCCGGTGTCGGGCAGCGTGATGGTCCAGTACTTGGCGGCGTCGTGGGCGTTGATCAGGAACATCAGGCCCTGCAGGACGACGAACGTCGCGAGCCCGCGCAGCGCGTCCTTGCGGCGGCCGGTGATGAACAGGTGCCCGAGGAAGACCAGCGGCGTGAGCTTGATCGCCGCCGCGACGCCGACCAGCACGCCGCCCCAGCGGCTCCCCCGGGCACCGATGACCAGCATGTCCAGCAGGATCATGGCCATCAGGATCAGGTTGATCTGACCGAGGAAGATCGTCCGCCACACCGGCTCGAGACCGAGGAAGACCAGGAAGAACACGATGGTCGAGCGGGCGGGCGAGGCCCACCAGCGCGGCCCGTCGGCGGACGGCCGGGGCAGCGCGCCGATCGCGATCCGGATCGACAGCGCCATCGCCGCCAGGGAGACGGCGGTGATCAGGCCCCAGGAAATCTGCGTCGGGAACGCGGCGAGCGGCACGAAGATCAGCGCGGCCGTCGGCGGGTAGGTGAACGGCAGCAGCGCCCACCCCGGCTCGGGGGCGAGGGTGGTGGAGTCGTAGAGGGAGTCACCGTGCAGCAGCGTGAGCGCCCCGGCCCGGTAGACCGCGCTGTCGACGCCGAGGACCCAGTCGTGCTGCCAGCCGTAGATGCCGTACCCGATCGCGACCAGCGGGATCACCGCGAGGATCAGGATCGACCGCGGGCGGACGGACAGCCGGGCGAGTGACTTCCGCAGGGCCAGGCGGTGCGGCGATCTGGCCGCGACGGCGCCGTCGACGTCGGTGGATACGGTCCGGGTCACCTCACCAGGAAATCATGAGCCGTCCGGTCCGGGTCAGAAGGGTCCGGGCGGAACCGGACTTTTCACGCGTACTACACGCGGGCCAGGTGGGCCAGCAGGTCGCACGCCATTTCGTGGGTGGCGGGCAGGCGCACCGCGGACACCCGGGGCCGGCCGGCGTCCGCCAGCTGCGCGTCGACGGAAAGCCGTTCGTGCAACGCCCTTCGCAGCGCGACGCCGTGCGAAGCGACCCGCTCGTCCTTCGGGACCAGCGCGGCCACGACGGACGGCCCGAGCGAAGCGACGCTCTGCCCGCTGTCGAACACCGTCCGCAGCGCGTCCGCGACGAGGATCATCCCGGTCAGCCGCGGGAACCCGGTGACCGTGGTGAGGTCGAGCGAGACGACCAGCAGCACGTGGTCCTCGGCGGCCGGCCGCTCGCGCGCGGCGGCGGCCCGGTAGACCTCGTAGAGCCGGGTGCGCAGGTAGGCGGCCGAGGGCAGGCCGGTGAGCGGGTCGGTGACCTCGGTGTGCACGAGCTGGTCGGTGGCGACGTCGGCCCAGGCCAGCGCGGTGGTCCGGAGCAGCCGCGCCGGCGTGGCGTCGACGTCCGGCGCGACGAACCCGTCGCCGCCGTGGTCGAGCACCGCGTGCAGCGCGGCCAGGTCGGCGAGGGTTTCCGCGAGCCCCGCGCCGGCCGCCGCCCGGGCGCGGGCCAGCCCGGCCAGGGCGGTTTCGGCGGCTTCGACGCGGCCCTTGGCCATCACGGCCGCGCAGACGGCGTCGACCTCGGGCAGCGCCCAGTCGCTCGGGAACCGCCACCCGGCGGCCAGGCTGGCCGTGCGCCAGCGGGCACGCAGCGTGCGCAGGGCGCGGTCGGCGAGCGGGGCGTCACCGGGACCGGAGCGCGCAGCCGGAACGTCCACTGGCCACCTGCCCCTTTCGTCCGGCGTGTCGATCTTGCTCGGTGCTTCACGGTGAGGACGTGCCCCACCGGACCCCGTGACGCGTACTCGCGAGTTTTGTTGAGAAGCTTTTCGACGGCGCCACCCGGAGGTGGGTGATTTTGCTCCGCCGTCGGAGTCAACACCCCGACCACGACGTGACGGCCCGGGGTGGGTCAGTCACACTTGTCTCGCGTCGCGGACCCGCCTGTAATGGCAGGTCCTGGCCTTAACCGACCGA
Source organism: Amycolatopsis sp. cmx-4-37 (assembly GCA_049998055.1). GTDB lineage: Bacteria > Actinomycetota > Actinomycetes > Mycobacteriales > Pseudonocardiaceae > Amycolatopsis. The sequence goes on from JAEBEK010000005.1 coordinate 42,981, forward strand.
GGAGTGCCGTGTCCACCGTTCCCGCCGATCTCAGCGGAAAGAGTGACGCCGAGCTGATCGCCGAGGTCCGCGCCGGGAAGATCGAGTCGTACGGGCCGCTCTACGAACGGCACTCCGGCGCGGCGCGCAACCTCGCTCGTCAGCTGGCCCGTTCGAGCTCGGAAGCCGACGACCTCGTGTCCGAGGCGTTCGCGAAGGTGCTGGACACGCTGCGTAGCGGCAAGGGGCCGGAATCAGCCTTCCGGGCATACCTGCTAACGGCGCTGCGTCACACCGCGTATGACCGCACGCGCAAGGAACGGCGGGTCGACCTCAACGAGGACATGACCGACGTCTCGGCCGAGGCGCTCACCGTCCCCTTCTCCGACACCGCCGTCGCCGGGCTCGAGCGGACGATGGCCGCCAAGGCGTTCACGCGGCTGCCCGAACGCTGGCAGGCGGTGCTCTGGCACACCGAGATCGAGCAGCAGAGCCCGGCCGAGGTCGCGCCGCTGCTGGGGCTGACCGCGAACGGCGTTTCCGCGCTCGCCTACCGCGCCCGTGAGGGGCTGCGCCAGGCGTACCTGCAGGTCCACCTGCAGGAGAACGAGGAGGAACGCTGCCGCGCCTGCGCCGAGCGGCTCGGCGCGTGGACCCGCGACGGGCTGTCCAAGCGAGAACGCGCGCAGGTCGAAAGCCATCTCGACGAGTGCGAGAACTGCCGGGCGCTGGCCGCGGAACTGGCCGACGTCAACGGCGGGCTGCGCGCGGTCATCGCCCCGATCGTCCTGGGTAGCGCCGCACTCGGCTACCTCGCGACCATCGGAGCCGCGAAGGCGAGCGCGGCCACCGCCGCGGCCGCCGGTGCGGCCGCGGCCGGCGCCGCCGCGGCCGGGGGCAAGGCCGGCGCGGCCGCGGGAGCCGCCGCCGCGGGACCCCGCCAGTTCGCCGGGGTCGCCGCCTCCGGCGCGGCGGTCGTCGCGGCCGTCGTCATCGCGCTCACCGCCGCCGGCGGGGCGCAGGAGATCCCCGTGGCGGCCCAGGTGCCGCCGCCGGTGACCCAGCCGGCCGACCCGCCCGCTCCCCAGCCCCCGCCGCCGGCCCCGCCCGCACCGCCGCAGCCGCCCGCCCAGCAGCCGCCCGCCCCGCCGGCGCCGCCCCCGGCGCCGCCCGTCGAGCCGGCTCCCCCGCCGGTCGAGCCGCCCGCGCCCGCACCCCCGCCGGCGCCGCCCGCCCCGGCACCGGCGTCGATGTCCGCGACGACCCCGCCCGAGGGCGTCGAGCTCAGTCCCGGTGCCGCGACGAACCTGCCCATCAGCGTGCGCAACGACGGCGGGACCCTGTCCGAGCCCGTGGCGGTCGCGCTGAAGCTGCCGCCCGGCGTGCGCGCGGTCGACGCCGCCGGTGGCGGTGCGCCGATGGCGTTCGCCCAGGACGGCGCCCCGATCTCGGTGAACTGCCCGGGCGGCGAGGGCGTGGTGACGTGCAAGACCGGCGCCGGCCTCCAGCCCGGCCAGAGCGCGACGCTGAACTTCCGCCTCCAGGCCGACGACGACGCCGAAGGCGGCACGGTCACCGGGTCGGTCACCGCCGGCGTGCAGATCAACGTCGCGGTGAGCGTCAAGGTCACCGTGAATCAGCCGCAGGAGGCGGTGGTCCTGGAAGCGCAGGGCGACGGGCTCTCGGCGTTCCCGTGGACCCGCAACCCGCTGGTCTACGTGCGCGTCCGCAACACCGGCGAGACGACCAGGCCGGTCACGGTCACCTTCGACCACCCGCTGTGGCAGTGGTGGAGCCTGCGCGGCTTCCCGTGCACGCCCTCCGGCGAGGGCGCGACCTGCACGACGAAGAGCGCGCTGGCGCCCGGCCAGCACGTCAACCTGTGGGTGCGGCTGAAGGGCCGTCCCGGCGACGGGCGCGTGACGATCAACGCCAAGCTCGGCAAGGCGTCGGCGGAGCCGGTGACCGTGGACTTCGGCTGCTACCACCACTGGTGCGGCCCGGACCCGCGGCCGCCGACGACCACGCCGTCGACCACCACGCCCACGAAGCCGACGCCGACCTCGCCGAAACCGTCGTCCACGCCGCCGGCGACCACGACGAAGACCGAGCCGACGACCGAGCCACCGACGTCGAGGACCACGACGAGCGCGCCACCGCGCCCGAGCACGAAGCCCGGCGACCAGCGGCCGACCGTCACCCCCGAGAAGGGATTCGGCTGGCTGACCGGGTAGCGTCCGCGCGGTGCGCGAGCTGCTGAAGAAGCATCGCGAGCTCCTCCGCTTCGCCGTTGTCGGCGGGATCAGCTTCGTGATCACCATGTCCGTCAACTACGGCCTGAAGTTCACCGTGCTGCGGACCCACCCGGTCACGGCGTTGATCGTCGGCGTCCTCGTCGCGACGATCTTTTCCTACGTCGCCAACCGCGAGTGGTCGTTCCGCACCCGCGGCGGCCGGGAGCGCCACCACGAGGCCGCGTTGTTCTTCCTGATCAGCGGCATCGCGCTGGGCCTGAACGCACTGCCGCAGTGGTTCTCGCGGTACGTGCTCGACCTGCAGGCGCCGCGGCTGTCGCCGTTCGGTGTCGAGGTGGCCGACTTCGTCAGCGGCATCATCATCGGCACCCTGCTCGGCACGGTGTTCCGCTGGTGGGCCTTCAAGAAGTGGGTGTTCCCGGACGAAGGGGCCCGGTTCCTCCAGGTTGCGGAAGATCCGGACATTCAGGACCGCAAGGCCGCCTGACCACGAGTAAACGCCGTGTGCTTCTAGACTGCACGGTGTGACCGTTGTGGAAACCGTGCTCAAGCGCACGCCCGAACCACTGCGTTCGGTGCTGATCAAGCACCGGGAGCTGCTGAAGTTCGCGATCGTGGGCGGCACGACGTTCTTCGTCGACAACGGCGTCTGGTACTTCCTCAAGTTGTCCGTGCTCGAGTCGAAGCCGACCACCGCCAAGGCGATCGCGATCATCGTCGCGACCATCGTGTCCTACATCCTCAACCGCGAGTGGTCGTTCCGCACCCGCGGCGGCCGCGAACGGGCGCATGAAGCCACGTTGTTCTTCGTGATCAGCGGTATCGCGGTCGTGGTGAACCTGATCCCGCTGTACGTGTCGCGGTACGTGCTGGACCTCGAGGTTCCCCACGTCACGCGGCTGGTGCAGGAGGTCGCGGACTTCGCGAGCGGGTCGATCATCGGCATGCTGCTGGCGATGTTCTTCCGGTTCTGGGGCTTCAAGAAGTGGGTGTTCCCGGACGAGCTGGGCGAGCGCCGCCGGGACACCGGCGACGTGACCCGCCTGCGCTGAGCCGTCTCGGTAAAGTACTTGTCTTCTGACATGTAGTTGTCTACAGTCATCCTCGTCAGTGTTCCTTCGTGAGGACGCCGCCCGGGTTCGCACCGGGCGAGCGGGACGATTCGAGGTGGTTTCCGAGCGCGAAGAGGTCGCACCCGTCCGCGGGTGACGATGGAGCCTTTTCCCGACTCGACGGGACGCGTGCCCGAAGCCGCGTCCGCATCTCTCGTCCCTTCTGACGAAAACAAGGACTTCTCTTGAGCACGACCGCGCTGAAACGCGCCCAAAATCCCGCTCTGGCGGGCCTTTTCCTGTCCGTCTTCCTCGCGATGCTCGACGCCCAGGTCGTCGCCACCGCACTCCCCCGGATCGCCGCCGAGTTCGGCGGGACCGGCTCCTACGCCTGGGTCACCACCGCCTACCTGCTCGCCGGGAGCGTCACCGCTCCCCTGTACGGCAAGCTCGGCGACGTCTTCGGCCGCAAACGCGTGCTGCTGGCCGCGCTCGCCCTGTTCCTGCTCGGTTCGCTCGCCTGCGGCCTGGCTCCTTCGGCGCCGCTGCTGATCGCCGGGCGCGTGCTGCAGGGCGCCGGCTCCGGCGGCCTCTTCGTCTCCGTCGGCGCTTCGCTCGGCGAGATGTTCACGCCTCGCGAAGGCGCGAAGTACTTCGGGTGGTTCTCGATCTGCTTCGCCGTCGCGTCGCTGGCCGGCCCGGTCGTCGGCGGGGTGCTCACCGGGCTGGCCGGGTGGCGGTCGATCTTCCTGGTCAACCTGCCGCTCGGACTCGTCGCCCTGGCCCTCCTCACCAGGCTCGACCTGCCGAGACGACGACGTGAAGCGCCCTTCGACTTCGCCGGCGTCGTCCTGCTCGGCGCGGCGATCACCGGGTTTACCCTGCTCACGCCGTGGTCGATCGGTCTCGGCGCGGTGGCGGCCGTCGCGTTCGTCTTCACCGAGCGCAAAGCCGAAGCGCCCGTGCTGCCACTACGTCTCTTCAAAGACCGCACGTTCACCGTGTCCGTCGTGCTCAGCGTGCTCGCCGGGTTCGCGTTCCTCGGCTCGATCAACTACATCGCCGTCCTCCTGCAGGCCGACGCCGGCCCGGCGGAAGGCGGGCTGCGGCTGGTTCCGATGACGCTCGCCGTGTCGCTCTCCTCCGTCGTCGCGAGCAAGATCATCACGCGCACCGGCGCCTACCGCTGGGCGCCGCGCCTGAGCATGGCGCTCGGCCTGCTCGCGGTGCTCGGCCTGCTCACCCTGGACGCCCTGCCGCTCGTCCTCGGATGTCTGGTCGTCTTCGGCTTCGCAGCCGGGCTGAACCTGCAGGTCCTCGCCTTGGCCACGCAGAACACCGCACCACCGGCGGACCGCGGTGCCGTCGCCGCGGGCGTCAACCTCGCCCGCGCGCTCGGCTCGAGCCTCGGCCCGGTCGCGCTCGGCTTCGCCTACAACGCCGGCACCCACGGCGTCTTCCTCACCCTGCTGCCCGTCCTCGCGCTCGCCCTCGTCACGGCGTTCGCACTCCCGCACGTCCCGCTCGAAGGAGCTTCCCGATGATCTTCGTCCTCGGCGCCACCGGCAAGGTCGGCCGCGCCCTCGTTCCCGCCCTGCTCGACGCCGGCGCCGCCGTCCGCGCCCTGACCCGCGACCCGGCCAAGGCTCGCATCGATCCGCGCGCCGAAGTCGTCCAGGCCGACCTCGACACCGCGGACCTACCCGCGCTCCTCGACGGCGCGGACCGCGTTTTCGTGCTCACCCAAGGCGCCCACCGCGAAGGCGCCGTCGCCGACGCGGCCGCCCGGGCCGGTGCCACCCACCTCGTCAAGCTGTCCACCACCGGTGTCCACTTCGGACAGACGGATCCGATCACCCGCGCCCACGCCGAAGCCGAGCAGGCGGTCCGCGAAGCCGGGCCGGCGTGGACGATCCTGCGGCCCGGCGCGTTCATGGACAACCGGTTCGCCTGGCGGGAATCCATCCGCGACGAGAACGCCGTGTACGTCCCCGAAGGCGATCCGGCGTCCGCGCTCGTCCACGTCCGGGACATCGCCGCGGTCGCGACGCTCGCCCTCACGACGTCCGGGCACGAAGGCGCGACCTACGAGCTCACCGGCGGCGAGGCCCTCGCGACCGGACAGCAGGTCGCCATCCTCGCCGACGCCCTCGGCCGTCCGGTGAAGTACGTCGAAGAACCCCAGAGCGCCGCGCGCGAACGCATGATGCGGCAGTACGGCTGGCCCGCCGAAGCCGTGGACGGCTTCTTCGCGCTGAAGCGGGAGTCCGCCGAGCACGAACACGTCGTCTTCGACACCGTCGAGCGCCTGCTCGGCCGGCCGCCGCTGACGTTCGCCGATTGGGCGGGTGAGAATACGGCCGCGTTCCCCTACCATTACCGGGGGTGACGGGGGAGGTGACCGGATGGCCAAGAGCCTGCGCGTCCTCGTCGTGGACGACCACCCGCTGTTCCGTTTCGGCGTGTGCACGCTGCTCGACGCCGAACCCGGGATCGAGATCGTCGGCGAGGCCGCCAGCGGCGCGGCCGCGGTCGACGCCGCGGCCGCGCTGCTCCCGGACGTCGCGGTCATGGACCTGCACCTGCCCGACCTCTCCGGGATCCAGGCGACCCGGCACATCGCGGCCGTGAGCCCGGACACCGGCGTGCTGATGCTGACGATGGCCGACGAAAGCGAGTCGGTCTTCGCGGCGATGCGCGCCGGTGCCCGCGGCTACCTGCTCAAGGACGCCGAGCCGGACGAGATCATCCGCGCCGTCCAGGCGGTCGCGCGGCGCGAGGCGATCTTCGGTCCCGACATCGCGAACCGCGTGCTCGGCTTCTTCAACCAGCCGCCGCCCACGAGCGAGCCGGTGTTCCCGGAGCTGACCGCGCGCGAGCGCGAGGTCCTGTCGCTGATCGCGGCCGGGCACAGCAACGGCGTCATCGCGAACACCCTGTGCCTGAGCCCGAAGACCGTGCGCAACCACATCTCGAACGTCTTCGCCAAGCTCCACGTCGCCGACCGCGCCGAAGCGATCGTCCGGGCCCGGGACGCGGGCCTCGGCCGGTCCTGACGGGCAGCCCGTCCGGGCAACTTCGGGACGCCGGTCCCATGCGCCCGGGACACTCCGGCGGGCACTCTGGTCAGGGTGAGGGGTGGAACTCTCGCACCGTTCGAGGGGAATGGGTGACGATGTTCGAATCCGAGAGGACGCCGGTGGTGGTCCGCGCCACGGATCCGATCCTGCACAACGGCGTCTGCATGGCGCTGCGTTCGCGTGCCGAGGTCCGGGTGGTGGACGGCGAGGCGGGCGACGCGACGGTCGCGTTGCTGGTCGCCGACCGGCTCGACGAGACGATGACGCAGCTGCTGTCGGCACTGCACCACCAGGGCTTCACCCGCATCGTGCTGGTCGCGGGGGAAGTCGACGACAACGAGATCCTCAACGCCGTCGAGCACGGCGTCTGCGCGGTCGCCCGCCGCGCCGACGCCGGGCCGGAGGTTCTCGTCCGGCTGATCAAGGCCGCCGCGGCCGGGGAGGGCGCACTGCCGCCCGACCTGCTCGGCCGGCTGCTGAACCGGGTTTCCCGCCTGCAGCGCCAGGTGCTCCAGCCGCAAGGCCTGCACCTGGGCGGGATGAGCAACCGGGAGACGGAGGTGCTCCGGCTCGTCGCGGCGGGGTATTCGACGCAGGAGATCGCCGACCAGCTGTGTTATTCGCAGCGGACGGTGAAGAGCATCCTGCACGACGTGACCAACCGGTTCCAGCTGCGCAACCGTTCGCACGCGGTGGCGTACGCGCTGCGTGAAGGGTTGATCTGACCCATGATCGCCCAGGTCGACGAGGCCCTGTGCCGGCTGCTGCGGCCCCGCCTGCCGGCGGGGACGCGGATCCGGCTCGATCCGCCGAAGCCGGCCTGGCAGACGGAGCCGCAGGGGCTGAGCGTGGAGCTGTTCCTCTTCGCGCTGCACGACGCCGGCGGGGAGGGAAACGAGGGGGTAGGGAAGCGCGCGGCTCGTCGCTGCGCGCTTTCCTACCTCGTCACGGCGCGGGCCGGGGCGGTCCGGGACGAACACGATCTGCTCGACGCGGCGCTCCACGCCGTCCTCGAGGCCGGGCAACTACCCGGGGAAGACGCCGCCCCCGTGCGGATGGCCTTGGCCACCACGGATCCGACGGGACTGTGGACGAGCCTCGGCATGCCCGCGCGAGCCGGGTTCGTCCTGCGGGTCACGGCCGACGTCTAACGCGGGACGCGCTCGGCGGGCCAGCGCACCTCGGGAACGTCGCTCGGCCGCGGCACCTTCAGGAAGAGGCTGAACACGGCCGGCCGCCGGTTCGACAGCTCCAGGCGGCCGCCGTCCGCCTCCACCAGCGCACGGGCCAGCGCCAGACCGACGCCGGTCGAGCCGCCGCCGGAGAACCCGCGCTCGAAGATGTGCGGGGCCAGCTCGTCCGGCACGCCCGATCCCGTGTCGCTCACCTCGATCACCACCGTGCCCTCGGCGTCGCCGCGGCGGGCGACCACCGTGACCGTGCCCGAGCCGTGGCGCAGGGCGTTGTCCAGCAGCACCCCGACCACCTCGCGCAGGCGTCCTGGCGTCGCCCGCGCCATCAGGCCGTCGGCCACGCGCATCCGGAGGTTGCGCCCCTCCGAGCGGAGCAGCTCGCGCCACTCCTGCGCCATCTGCGGCAGCTGCGTCGGCAGGTCCATCGGTTCCGCGCCGACCTCGCGGGCGGCCCGGGCCGCCGCCAGCAGCTCGTCGAGCGCCTCGGCCAGCCGGTCGGCCTGTTCCTGGGCGGCCTTCGACTCGTCGGCGACCTCTTCGTCCGGGTGCACGGTGAGCGGTTCCAGCCGCAGCTGCAACGCCGTCAGCCGGCTGCGCAACTGGTGCGAGACGTCGCCGACGAGCTGGCGTTCCCGCTGCACGAGCTGGGCGAGCGCGGTGCCGGACGCGTCGAGCGCTTCGGCGACCATGTCGAGCTCGCCGACGCCGTAGCGGCTCGGGTCGGGCCGGAAGTCGCCGCCGCCGAGGCGGGACGCGCGTTCGGCGACGTGGCGCAGGGGCTTCGCCAGCCGTCGCGCCGTCGCGATCGCCACCACCGCCCCGGTGCCGACCGAGAGCAGCACCAGCAGCACGACGACCAGCGTCACCGTCGTCTGCCGCTCGTGCATCGGGCCGGCCGGGACGGCGATCGCGACCTTGCCGTCACGCGCGAGATCGGCCGTCTCGGTGACGGTGTCCGGCCCGGGGTCGTTGCCGTAGCGCTTTTCCTGCTGGTTGGGGACCTGCACGGTGAGGATCCCGTTCGCCGGCACGGCCGCGCGCACCTGGTCGAGGTCGATCTCCTGGCCGTTGGCGATCTCGGTGTCGAGGATCGCCGCGGCCGCGCGGGCGTTTTCGGCGAGCGTCTCGCGGTAGCTCGACTCGATCTGCCAGCTCGCCACGATGCCCAGCGGGATGCCGAGGACGGCCGCCGTGACCGCGACGGCCAGCAGGATGGCCAGCAGGATGCGACGGCGCACGGCTTATTCGGCGTTGAACCGGAAGCCGACGCCGCGGACGGTCGCGATCCGCCGCTCGCCGTCGTGGGTCTTGCTGGTGCGGCCGGCGGCCTCGTCGGCGGCGATGGCGAGCTTCCGCCGCAGCCACGACATGTGCATGTCGAGCGTCTTGGACGTCTTCGACTCGAGGTCGTTCCAGACCTCGGCGAGGATCTCGTCGCGGCTGACGACCTGCCCGGCGCGGCTCATCAGCACGCGCAGCAGCTCGAACTCCTTGTTCGCCAGCTGCACCTCGTGCAGGTCGACGGTGACCAGCCGCGCGCCGAGGTCCATCCGCACGCCGCCGGCTTCGAGCACCTCCGGCACCCGGCGGCGCAGCAGCGCGCGGATCCGGGCGAGCAGCTCGGCGAGCCGGAACGGCTTCGCGACGTAGTCGTCGGCGCCCGCGTCCAGGCCGACGACGAAGTCGACCTCGTCGGTGCGCGCGGTGAGCATCAGGACGGGCAGCTCGGTGCCGTTCGCGCGCAGGCGACGGCAGACCTCGAGGCCGTCCATGCCGGGCAGCCCGAGGTCGAGCACGAGCAGGTCGACCTTCTGGGCGGCGGTGGCGTCGAGCACCGAAGGGCCGTCGGTGACGACGTGGATCTCGTATCCCTCACGTTCGAGGGCGCGGGAGAGCGGTTCGGCGATGGCCGGATCGTCTTCGGCAAGTAGGACCATGCTCACCTGGCCAACTCTACGGCGGCGGGGCGTGAAACCATCGTGACCGTGCCTGGCTACGGAGATGATCTGGCCCTCGCCACCCGGCTGGCTGACGCCGCCGACGCGATCACGACGGCGCGCTTCCGCGCCCTGGACCTGAGGATCGAGCGCAAGCCCGACCGCACCCCGGTGACCGACGCGGACACCGCGGTGGAGGACGCGATCCGGGCGCTCCTGGCGGCCGAGCGCCCGTCCGATGCGGTCCTGGGCGAGGAACGCGGCGGTTCGGCGGCGACCGGCCGGGCGTGGGTGCTCGACCCGATCGACGGCACCAAGAACTTCCTGCGAGGTGTACCCGTCTGGGCGACCCTGATCGCGCTGGTGGTCGACGGCGACCCGGTGGTCGGCATGATCAGCGCGCCCCTGCTGGGCCGCCGGTGGTGGGCCGCTTCGGGCTCCGGAGCGTTCTCGTCGGACTCGGCCGGGACGCGAAAGCTGTCGGTTTCCGGCGTGTCGTCCCTTTCGGACGCTTATCTGTCCACTACGGACTTGAACTCGTGGGTGAAGTACCACTCGCGCGAGAAGTACCTGGACCTGGTGGACGCCTGCTGGGAGACCCGCGCGTTCGGCGACTTCTGGCACCACGTGCTGGTGGCGGAGGGCGCGCTGGACGTGGCGGCGGAGTGCATCGTGAACCCGTGGGACGTCGCGGCGGCGCAGGTGATCGTCACCGAGGCCGGCGGCCGGTTCAGCGACCTGGACGGCTTGGGCCGGTACGACAACGGCAGCGCGCTCTCGACGAACGGCCTGCTGCACGACGAGGCACTGGCGATCCTCAAGAGGTAACCGGATAGGCCGCTCGGCGGGCACTTCTTGACCGGTCCGAACCGCCGGTGGTTCACTCCCAGTGCTCGCCGGGTCACCCCTGCTTTCTGACAACGTTGTCAGCCCGAGGTGTCCCGCTCACCCCGGGAGGAAGAGCATGCGCAGAGTCGTCACCGCGGCTTTGGTCATTCCCCTGTTCACGGCCGTCACAGCCACTCCGGCGGCCGCCCACGAGACCGACCTCGCCGCCTACGTCAACCCGTTCGCCGGCGCCAAGGCCGGCGACACCCCCGAGACCAACACGTACGCCGGCGACACGTTCCCCGGCGCCGACGTCCCCTTCGGCATGGTGCAGTGGAGCCCCGACACTCCCCTGCAGCCCAAACCGCCCGCCGGGCAGGGCCGGTACTACGCCCGCGACCGCGATGGCGGCTACGCCTGGGAAGAGAACAAGCTCCGCGGCTTCAGCCTCACCCACTTCAACGGCGCCGGCTGCGGCGGCGCCGCGGGCGACGTCCCGTTCCTGCCGTTCGCCGGGCGGATCTCCACGTCCCCCGCGGTGGACGCCACCCCGTACTTCCCCACCTTCAGCCACGCCAACGAATCCGCGTCGCCCGGCTACTACAAGGTGACGACGGACTCCGGCATCACCACCGAGCTGACCGCGACCCAGCGCTCCGGCCTGGGCCGCTTCACCTTCCCGAAGAACTCCCCCGCGACACTCCTGATCGACGTCGCGCAGTCCGCGATGGGCAGCGACGACGCCTCGGTGACGGTCAACCCGGCCAAGGGGACCGTCGAAGGCTGGGTCTCCAGCGGCCACTTCTGCCGCGGCCCCAACACGTACAAGGTCTACTTCTCGGCGAGTTTCGACCAGCCGTTCACGACGTCCGGGACCTGGCAGAACGCCACCGTGACCCCCGGCGGCACCAGCGCCCGCGGCGGCGACCTGAGCAAGGACACGTGGGACAAGCAGGTCGTCACCCCGGACGGCGGCTCCGGCGCCTACCTGACGTTCGACCCGGCCAAGCCGGTCCAGGTGCGCGTCGGCTTGTCCTATGTGGACGCCGTCGGCGCGCGGCTCAACGCCGCCATCGAACAGCGGCACGACTCCTTCGACACCGTCAAGAACAACGCTCTCCGGACCTGGAACGCGCGGCTGAACCAGATCGCCGTCGAAGGCGGCACGGACGCGGCGACCAGGACCTTCTACACCGCGCTCTACCACACGCTCCTGCAGCCGAACGTCTTTTCCGATGTGGACGGCCGCTACGCGGGTTTCGACAAGGCGATCCACCGCACGAAACCCGGCCACGCGCAGTACGCCAACTTCTCCGGCTGGGACACCTACCGCGACGAGGTCCAGCTGCTCTCGATGCTCGCCCCGCACGAGGCCGCCGACATGGCGCAGTCGATGCTCAACCAGGCGAACCAGGCCGGCGGGATCTGGGACCGCTGGTCGCAGAACAACGACTTCATGGGCGTGATGGGCGGCGACCCGTACCACTCGATCATCGCCAGCACGTACGCCTTCGGCGCCACGGACTTCGACGCGTCGCAAGCGCTGAAGTCGATGGTCAACGGCGCCACCCGCGTCCAGCAGGCGGGGGAACGCGCGCTCGAACGCCCCGGCCTTTCGGACTACCAGACGCTGGGTTACCACCCGAACAACGTCTCCGACATGCTCGAAGACACGACAGCGGACTTCGGCATCGCGCAGCTGGCCCAGCGACTCGGTCAGAAGAGCACCTACCAGCAGTTCATGGCCCGCGCGCAGTACTGGGAGAACGTCTACAACCCGGCGACCGGCTACCTGCAGACCCGGCTGCGCGACGGCCAGTTCCTCTCGCCGTTCGATCCCGCGAAGTACGAGGAAATGCGCTACCAGGAAGGGAACGCGGCGCAGTACACGTGGATGGTGCCCTACAACGTCCGCGGCCTCTTCGACGCGATGGGCGGCGACGACGCCGTCAAGAAGCGCCTCGACTTCTTCTTCACGAAGCTGAACAGCGACGCCAGTTCGCCGTACGCGTTCATGTCGAACGAGCCGTCGTTCGAGGTGCCGTGGGAGTACGCCTACGCGGGCGCGCCGTCGAAGACGCAGGACATCGTGCGCCGCTCGGCCGAGCTGCTCTTCAAGCCGACCGAAGACGGCCTGCCCGGCAACGACGACCTCGGCGCGACGTCGGCGTGGTACGTCTTCGCCGCGCTCGGCATGTACCCCGAGGCGCCCGGGCGGGCCGAACTGGTGCTGGCCAGCCCGATGTTCCCGAAGATCACGCTGACCCGGGCGACCGGGCAGCGGATCACGATCACCGCGCCCGGCGCGTCCAGCTCGGTGAAGTACGTGAACAGCCTGAAGGTGAACGGCCACGCGAGCACGAAACCGTGGCTGCCGGAGTCGTTCGCGGTGAACGGCGGCCGGCTCGACTTCACGCTCGGCACGTCGCCGACGTCGTGGGGTTCGGGTGCTTCGGACGCGCCGCCGTCCTTCCGCGACGGCGAGGTGCCGGTGCGCGGGCGCGTCGGCCCGGGTCGAGTCGTCGTCGCGCCTGGTGGCTCGACCACCGCTTCCGTGATCGCGGAAGGCATCACCGGCCAGGGCAAGGTGACCTGGCACGCGAAGCCGCCGGCCGGGATCACCGTGACGCCGTCGAGCGGGACGCTCACCGTGGGCCGCAACGGCTCGGCGTCGCAGCAGGTCCGCGTCACCGCCGCGGCCGGGACGCCGGACGCGTACACGAGCGTGCCGGTGGAGTTCAGCGGGCAGCTGCCCGCGTACCTGCCGGTGACGGTCGGGAAGCCCGGGACGCTGCCCGCGGCGAACACGAACGTCGGGGTCACGGACGACCGGTTCGTCCAGTACGGCGACTTCGGCGAGACCGACCTCTACCCCGGCCAGTTCGCCTACTCCGCGCAGGGCCTGGCCGAGAGCGGCGTCACGCCGGGCGCGAAGGTGCGGGAGTTCACCTGGCCGTCGAGCCCGGCCGGGTCACCGGACAACGTGATCGCCTCAGGGCAAACGCTTGCGGTCGACGCTCCGGCGGGCGCCACGAAGCTGTCGTTCCTCGGCTCGGCCACCGGCGGTGACGCGCAGGGCGACGTCACGGTCACCTACACCGACGGCTCGACGCAGCAGGGTTCGCTGGGCCTGTCGGAGTGGCTGCTCAAGGGTGGCGCGGAAACGCCGCAGTTCGGGAACGCGGTCGTCGCGCAGGTGCCGTACGTGAACTCGGCGTTCCCGCGGTACATGTTCCGGCTGTCGCGGCCGTACACGTCGTACCTGTTCGCGACAGCGCCAATCCCCCTGAACCCGGCCAAACAGGTCCGCAGCATCACGCTGCCGACGTCCACGGGCGCCGGCGCCGCGCACATCTTCACCTACGCGGTGTCCTGAGGAGGTCGTGAGTGAGAAACAGTGTTAGAACACTGTTTCTCACTCACGACCCGGGCAGCAGGCCGACGGCGCCGCGGGCGACCTGCGCCCAGGCCAGCCGGCCGAAGAGGTAGTGGCACGCGACCTGCTCGCTGGTGAACCGCGCCCAGTCGTAGCGGTTGCCCTGCTCCCGCCAGAAGACTTCCCACGCCTCGTCCTCGCCCTGCATCAGGCACCAGGCGTTGTCGACCTCGGCGCCGAGCGAGACGACCTCCGGCGGCACGCCCAGCACGCCGAGCCAGCGCTGGATCGACTGGGTGTTCATCAGTCCTCTTCCCCCTTGGCCTCGGCGAGGTAGCCGAGGGTCACGAGCTCGTCGGCGGCGAGCTGCGCACGGTACCGGGTACCTCCGCCGACCTGGCCGAACCAGTTCGCGGTCTCCGAGCGCCACATCGGCACCGCGCGCACCACGACGTACCGGCGGTACTCGGCGTCCAGCATCCCGGGCGGCAGCGAGCGTTCCGCGAACGGCGTCCCATCGGCGAAGAAGACCCGCCCGTACGCCGGGCCGAAGCGGTCGAGCACGGTGTTGGCGGGCACCATCACCGGCTCGGACCAGTCGACGCCGCCCTCGGGGAACGTCTCGCCCTGCGGCCACGCGTACTCGGGGCCGAGCTCGCTGTGCCCGACGACGAACCGGCGGATCCACACCGCCTGCGTCGCCCGCGCGTACGGGACGTAGCCGTCGGTCAGGTGCCGTGGCACCGGCCGCGACGGTGCGGTCGGCGACCGGCGGAACCCGGCCGTGACGTTGGTGAGCGCCTGGTCGTCGAAGATCAGCCGGGCGTCCGGGTGATCGTTCGGGGGGAAACCGTCCGGGTCCTCGGGCAGCGGCAGCTGACGCGCCGGCCGGTCCATGGCCACCGGCAGGTGCCCGATCGGGAACATGTGCACCAGGAACAGCGCGACAACGCTTTCCCGCTCGGTGCGCGGCGAACCCAGCGGCGGCAACGGCACGGGCGAGCCCGGGCTCAGCGGCGGACCGGCGACCGGCGGAGGCGGCCCGGCCGGCGCGGGCGGCACCGGTGCGGGGGGCGCCGGGGGCAGCGTGAACGGCGGCAGCAGCGGCGACACCGCGTGCGGCCACGCCGCGGGGTTGCCCGAGGGCGGGGTCGGCGCCTCTTCGAAGGCGCCTGAATCCGTCAGGCCGTACCCAGGCAGCCGGATCGGCCCGGTGTCGAGGTCGGCCTCGACCGGTTCGGAGCCCGCCTCGGAAGGCTCGGTCACACCCATCCTCCGGCTCGGTCGGTGCCCGCGGGCACAGTCGTTCGACGCGGCCGCGGCGCTGCCGGTCCCCCTTGATACCGCACCCGGCACGGCCGGGCGCATCCGAGGTCAGCTCAACGCGGCGACCACGCGGGACGGGCTCGGGCGGCCGAGCTGTCCCGCCATCCAGGCGCTGGCCGCCACCAGCACGTCCAGGTCGACGCCGGTGGCCACCCCGAGGCCGTCCAGCATCCACACCAGGTCCTCGGTGGCCAGGTTCCCCGTGGCCGACTCGGCGTACGGGCAGCCGCCGAGCCCGCCCGCCGAAGAGTCCACTGTCGACACTCCACATCGGAGCGCCGCCAGGGTGTTGGCCAGAGCCTGACCGTAGGTGTCGTGGAAGTGCACGGCCAAAGTACCGACATCGCCGAACAGCCCGATCAGGTGCTCGACCTGGCCCGCGGTCGCGACGCCGATGGTGTCGCCGAGCGAAAGCTGCGAGCACCCCATGTCCAGCAGGCGGCGCCCGGCGTCGGCGACCTGCTTCGCCGGCACCGCGCCTTCCCACGGGTCGCCGAAGCACATCGAAAGGTAGCCGCGCACGTCCAGGCCGGCTTCCCGCGCCCGCGTGACGACCGGCTCGAACATCGCGAACTGCTCGTCCAGTGACGAGTTGAGGTTCTTCCGCGCGAACGTCTCCGTCGCGCTGGCGAAGATCGCGATGTGCTCGACACCCGCGTCGAGGGCCCGGTTCAGGCCCTTCTCGTTCGGCACCAGCACCGGGTAGCGGACGCCTTCGCGGCGGTCCAGGCCGGCCAGCAGCTGCTCGGCGTCGGCCAGCTGCGGCACCCACTTCGGGTGCACGAAACTCGTCGCTTCCAGCGTCGTCAGGCCGGCGCCCGCGAGCCGGTCGAGGAACTCCAGCTTGACCTCGACCGGGACGATCGTCTTCTCGTTCTGCAGCCCGTCGCGCGGGCCGACCTCCCAGATCGTGACCCGCTCCGGGAGATCACCCGCCGAGGGGACCCGCTCCGGCAGGCCCAGTTCGCGCGTGCCCATCAGCGGCGTCGGTCGCCACGCGGCGGGTGCCCGCCCTGCGGCGGCAGCGGCTCGGTCTGCTGGGGTCCCGGGGCCTGGCCGCCCGTCCGGTAGTCGTCGTACGGGTTGTCGTTGACCTCGCGGTAGATCACCGTGTGCACCTTCTCGACGTGCGGGATGTCCTCGAACCGCAGCGGCTCGGCCGACGCCGACTCGATGATCAGCGTGCCGCAGCCGAACACCCGGTCCAGCAGGTCGTGCTCGAACTGGACGCTGTTGATGCGGCCCATCGGGATGTCGATGCCGGTGCGCTTCAGGACGCCCTCGCGGGCGATGAGGCGGTCGGTGGTCACGATGAAGTGGGTGGTGCGCCAGCGCACGAGCGGCGCCAGGAACAGCCACACGATCAGCACCAGGGCCACCACGGCGATGGCGATCAGCCCGACCGTGTTCCACGGCGAGCCGGCGTCCCTCGCGAGGATCGCCAGCCAGATGCCGGCGCCCAGGGTGACCAGGAACGCGAGCGTCGGGAAGATCAGCATCTTGAAGTGCGGGTGACTGTGCACCACGACGTGCTCTTGCTCGCTGAGCAAATCGTCCGGATAAGCCACGGCGGACGCTCCCAAGGTCGGTGCGGCGATGTCGCTTCACCGTACCGGCGAGACGCCCGGCCGGTGAGTGCAACGCCCCGAAGAATCAGGCCGGGCGGACGTGGACCACGTCACCCGCGAACACGGTGTGCCGCCGGCCGCCGGTCAGGTCGACCTGGAGCTGCCCGGCGGCGTCGATGTCGGCCGCGCGGCCGGTGAGCGAGGTGCCGTCCGGCAGCTGCACCTCGACGTCCTGGCCGAGGGTCGCGCAGTGGGCGCGGTAGTCGTCCAGCAGGCCGGCCTCGGTGAGGTCGCCGCCCGCGTGCCGCCAGCGCTTCTCCAGGTCGTCGAACTCGGTGAGCAGCGCGATCGCGACGTCGGTGCGGTCGGTGTTCGTGGCGCCCAGCTCGGCGAGCGACGTCGCGGGCAGGCCGCCCGGGCCCGGCTGGACGTCGCCGAGGGGCAGGACGTTGAGGCCGATTCCGAGCACGATCGACGGCGGGTCCCCGGCGACGGCCTCGGCGAGGATCCCGGCGCACTTGGCGCCGCCGGAGAGGACGTCGTTGGGCCACTTCAGCACGGCGTCGACCCCGACGCCGGCCGCGACCGCCCGGACGGCGAGCCCGGCGACGACGGAGAGTGAGCCCAGCGTCGTGAACGGGACGCCCGGCCGCAGCGCCACGCTGAGGTACAGCCCGGCGCCCTTCGGCGAACTCCATTGGCGCGCGCGCCGGCCGACCCCCGCGGTCTGCTCTTCGGCGAGCAGAACGGTTCGGTCAGCGGCGCCGTCGTCGACGGCTTTCCGCAGGTCGGCGTTGGTGGAGCCGGTGCTCTCGACGACGTCGATCTTCGCGTACCGGTCCTGCAGTGTCGCGGTCAGCCGGGCAGCGTCGATCTCAGTCATGTGCCCACCATATGGGAGTCCCCCTAACGTGCAAGCTACTCAGTCGTTCACCAAGAGGTGCGCTCTTCTAAGTTGGACCCCGTGACGACCAAGCCGACTTCCTGGGCTCGTGGTGCGGCCCTGCGCGGCCTCGTCGCGCTGCCGCTCGTCGCGGGTCTGGTCGCCGCGGGCTTCCTGCTGGCCGACCGCTCCCCCGAACCCGCTCCGGCACCGCTTCCGGTGGCGCGTGACGCGGCGTCGGGTCCCTCGGTCCTCGAGGTCAGCGCACCCGTGAAGGCGCAGGAGCCGGGCCAGGGCGCGTCCGGCCAAGGCGGCAAGAGCCCGCTGCAGCAGTGGGCCGACCAGCTGTCCGGGCCGCTGGACATCCCGGCGGCCGCGCTGATCGGCTACGCGAACGGCGAGCTGACCCTGCGGAGCGAAGACCCGTCGTGCCACCTCTCGTGGGTGACGCTGGCGGGCGTCGGCTCGGCGGCGTCGAACCACGGCCGCGGCGGCGAGAACGTCCTGGGGCTGACGGCGGCGCAGACCAAGAAGTACGGCGCCGACGCACCGGTCGCGGCCGGGCGCGCCCTGTGCGCGGGCGGCACGGACCTCGGCGCCGGCCCGGGCTGGTGGAAGGCGATCGCGGCGTACCACCCGGGCAGCGAAACGGAGCTGTTCCGCCAGCGCGTCCTCGGCATGGCCCAGCTGTACGCGACGCTTTCCCTGGACCCGGCGTCGGCCTCGTCGCCGTCCGTTCGCGCGACCCGGTTCGCGTTGGGGCAGCTTGGCCTCCCGTACGTCTGGGGCGGCAACGGCCCCGACGCGGGCGCGGCGGGCTTCGACTGCTCAGGCCTGACGAAGGCGTCGTACGACAGCGCGGGTGTGAACCTGCCGCGAACGGCGGACAGCCAGTTCCGGGCGCTCCCGCCGGTGCCGGCGGCGCAGGAGCCGCGCCTGGGCGACCTGGTGTTCTACGGCAGCCCGGCGACGCGCATCCACCACGTGGGGCTGTACCTGGGCAACGGCCTGATGATCAACGCCCCGACCGAGGGCCAGGCGATCCAGATCCACACGTACCACTCGAAGGGCGACGACTACGCGGGCGCGGGCCGTCCGGCCTGACCGCGGTCCGGTTTCCCTCGATTGGCGGTATACGGCAACAATAGTCACCATCATGGTGGGAATAGCTCACACAACCGGGGGGTCGTGAGCTAACCATCCTTCGGAGTCGATGAACAATCGGCTCGCGGCCTCCCGCATACGAAGGGGAGATCGTATGTCTATTCGCGCGAAGAGATACTCGGCGCGTCTCGTTTTCACTGTCGCATTGCTCGCGCCGGCCGCACTGCTGGCCTCGTCGCCGGCGACCGCGGCACCGCGGGAAGTGTCCTATGAGGACGCGGTGCCCGGGCTCGCGCCGTCCGGCGCGCCGATGACCGTCACCCAGCCCTCCACCCGGGAAGCGCTGTACTGCACGCCGGAGACCTACGCCGACAACCCGCACATGTCGTCGACCCCGGGCGTCGTGTCCGGTCACGGCTGGTGGGGCAAGGGCGACTGCAGCAGCAACACCGCGACCGTGCAGAACTGCCTGTACGAGTACTACACGGACGGAACGTGGCGCCGGAAGGCCTGCGGCACCGCAAGCGGCATTTATCCCGGTGGTGGTAGCGCCAACCGCTCCGCGGCCAACCGCCCGTGCGATTCGACCGGTGAGGTGATTTCGTGGCGCAACCGCGTCGACGTCGACGTCGACGGTGAATGGGACACTTCAGAGGTGTTCGAGCGGCAGGCCGATGTATCCTGCGTCATCACCGGACCCGATCAGTGACAAGGACGCCTGTTGGCCAGTGACGAAGCTCGCCCAGGGCTGGCGCAGGGTTCCCGCGGCACCGCGGGAACCCTGTTCGCCGCGCTCTACGGTGAGCTGACGCCGCGCTCGGACCGGGTTCCGGACACCGATCGCGACCCCTACATCCAGTTCCACGACCGGGCGCGGGCGATGGGCTGGCTCGACAGCCTGTGGGGCATGAACGACGCCGGGCGGGAGCATCCGCTGGCCGCGCCGGGGTCTTCGCTGGTCACGTGGTTCCAGGTGGGGGTCGATCAGGTGCCCGGCGACCGGCCGTTGCCGGTGCAGCCGTTCCTCCGCTGTGCCGGTGACGTCACGGCACGGCTCGGCGCGCTGAGACTCCAAGCGGCCCAGGTGCTGTTGCCGGCGCACAGCCTGGACGTCTCGGCGCGCCCTCAGCCCGCCCGGATGCCGTCGCTGTCCACCGCGGCCTGGTTCGACGACGTGGCCTCCGCGACACCGGTGCACATCACTGTGGACAGTGGTCAGGATCCGGTCATTTCCGCTGCGGCGCAACGGATCCACCAGTGGCTGGGCAGGCTGGCCCAGAACGTCTTCCGATGCGAGTCCCTGACCGAGCGGGCTCCGCTGCCGCCGCCGCTGCCCGACACGCTCTGGGCCGGCCCGCCGCGTCACCGCGTGAGTTTCCAAGGCACGCTGAGCGAGTGGTCGCCGGACGCGATCGGCTGGGTGGGCGGGTTCCTCGCCGACCTGGCCGCCCGGGAAGGCGCGGGTGTTCCGCTGCTGCTCACCGTTAGCCGTTCGGCGAGCTGAGGCCCGACTCGTAGGCGAACACCACGAGCTGAGCCCGGTCCCGCGCCCGCAGCTTCACCATGGCCCGGTTGACGTGGGTCTTCGCGGTCAGCGGACTGATCACCATCCGCGCCGCGATCTCGTCGTTGGACAGGCCTCGCGCGACCAGCGCGACGGCCTCGCGTTCGCGGTTGGTCAGCTCGGCCAGTCCCGCGCCGGGCACGGGCGGCTGGGTCACGTACCGGTCGATCAGCTTGCGGGTGATCGACGGCGCGAGCAGCGCGTCGCCCCGTGCGGCGACGCGCACGGCGTGCAGGAAGTCCTCCGGCCGGATGTCCTTGACCAGGAACCCCGCCGCGCCGGCGCGCAGGGCTTCGAAGACGTACTCGTCCAGGCCGTAGTTGGTCAGGATGACCACGTGCACGGCGGCCAGCGCCGGGTCCGCGGCGATGCGGCGGGTCGCCTCGAGGCCGTCGACGCCCGGCATCCGGACGTCGAGGAGCGCGATGTCCGGCAGGTGCTCCAGCGCGAGCGTCACGGCCTCGGCGCCGTCAGCGGCCTCGGCCACCACCTCGATGCCGGCCTCGGCGTCGAGGAGCGCGCGGAACCCGCTGCGGATGAGCGGCTGGTCGTCGGCCAGCAGGACGCGGATCATGCCGGGTGGTCCACGGGGAGCTCGGCCTCGACGCGGAACCCGCCTTCGCCGCGTGGCCCGGCCCGGAGCCGGCCGCCGAGGGCCGCGACGCGTTCGCGCATCCCGAGCAGCCCGACACCCGGCTCCGGCGCACTGTCCACAGTGGCCTCGCCGTCGTCGTCGACCCGGACGACCAGCGTGCCCGGCCGCCGGTCGATCCGGACCGACGCGGTGGCCGCGGCGGCGTGCCGGGCGATGTTGGTCAGCGACTCCTGGACGATCCGGTAGGCGGTCCGGCCGACCGCCGCCGGCACGTCGTCGCAGCGGCCTTCGATCGTCAGGCACGCGTCGAGACCGGTGGACCGGGCCCGGTGCACGAGGTCCGGGACGTCGTCGAGCCCGTGCGGCGGGTTCGGGTCGTCGTCGCGCAACGCTTCCAGCGTCGCACGCAGCTCGCGGGCCGCCTCACGACCGGCGTCGCGGATCGCCAGGAGGGCTTCGGGCACGTCCTCACCCCGCTTGCCCGCCAGGTGGACGGCCACTTCGGCCTGCAGCTTGATGACGGAGATCTGGTGGGTGAGCGCATCGTGCAGTTCCCGCGCGATGTGCAGCCGTTCCTCGTCGGCCCGCCGCCGCGCGGTCTCTTCGCGGGTCCGTTCGGCCTCGTCGGCGCGGCGCTCGGCCTGGCGCAGCGCCTCCCCCGCCGCGCCGGCGGCGATCAGCCAGGCGAGCTGCAGAACGTCGCGGGACTGCGTGAACGCCTCGCCGGTCGTGTGCAGGCCCGAGGCCAGGATCGCGAACGGAACCGCGCCCAGCATGAGCACCGAAGCCACCACCGCGGCGACGCGGTGGCCCGCCCGGACCGCGGCGTACACCGCGAACAGGTAGGCGACGACCGGCACTTCGAACCCGGCGGCCTGGTAGCCGAGGGCGCACGCCGCGGTCACCGCCAGCACCACGACCGGCGCCCGGCGGCGCGCCGCCAACGCCAGTCCGCCGGCCACCAGGAACGCGGAGCCCAGGAGATCGAGGTCCGTCGCCACGTGCCGCGCGGAGAGCCCGGCGACCAGCAGAGCCGCCGCCGCCCCGACGGCGATCACCCCGTCCACGACCCTCATCCCCGCACCCTAACCGGATGTTCCGGGCGGCGAATCCGGCACGAAGAGCATTCGCGGGCTACCGCGCCCGCAGTAGATCTGCGGTTCCTGCGGCGGCCGCAGCAGCGGGAAGTGCCCGCGTCCGCACGACGACGGACGGCGGGTCCGGCGGACATGCTTCCCGGACATCGAAGGGAGTACGCCATGGTTGTTGCCGCTGTCAGTACTTGTGCCTTGACGCCCGGACGCGTGTGGTCCCTGGTGGCCGCGGTGGTGGGGCTGGCCGGCGTGGTCGCCGGCGGGCTGGCCCTGACCCGCGGCCGGGGAGCCGCCGTCGCGCTGATCGCGGGACTGGCCGGCGCGGCCGGCGGGGTCGCCGTCGTGGCCGCGGCCAAGGGCGGTCCCGGCACCGGCTACGGGATCGTCGGCGGCTGGGCGGCGCTGGTGATCGGCGTGGTCGCCGCGGTGCTCGGCGGGCTGGCGCTGGCTCGCTCGCGCGGTTTTGTCGGTGGTCGCCACTAGCGTCGGCAGCGTGTACGAAGTCGACTTCGCCGAGTTCCCGTCCACGTCGGCCACCGCGTCCGGCGAGTTCTTCGCGCGCGCCTTCGGCTGGGAGGTGACGAAGGAACCGTTCGCCTTCCCCGGCGGCCGGCGCTTCCACTTCCGCGAACCCGGTGGCAGCGAGCTGGCGGTGTGGTGGCCGGGGTAGCGCGACGTCCGGTCCTCGAAGGCATGCATGTACGCCGCGGAAACCGAGTACCTGACCACGGGCGATTTCGCGCCGCCGGCGCCGTTCTTCGCGCCGGCGGTCACCTTCCGTCGCCGCGGTTCGTCGGGAGTGCGACGGTGGCTGCGGGCGAGAGGTGACCGATGGACGAGCGGGCCGGGGAGTTCGAGGACGAACGCGCCAGGCTGCGCGGGCTGGCCTTCCGGCTGCTCGGCTCGGCGGCCGAGGCGGACGACGCCGTCCAGGAGGCTTGGCTGCGGCTGAACCGCGTGGACTCCGTCGGCAACCTGGCCGCCTGGCTGACGACGGTCGTCTCCCGCGTCTGCCTCGACGTCTTGCGCTCGCGGAAGGCCCGTCGCGAGGACCCGTTCGACGTCGTGCCGGAGCTCGCGGCCGACGCCGATCCGGCCGGCGAAGTCGAGCTGGCCGACTCGGTGGGCCGCGCACTGCTCGTCGTGCTGGACGCGCTGGGCCCGGCCGAGCGGATCGCGTTCGTGCTGCACGACCTGTTCGCGCTGCCGTTCGACCGGATCGCCCCGGTGCTCGACCGCACCCCGGTGGCGGCGAAGAAGCTCGCGAGCCGTGCACGGCAGCGGATCCGCGGTGCGTCGCCGCTGCCGCCGGCCGACCTGACGCGGCACCGCCGGGTGGTCGACGCGTTCCTGGCCGCGGCCCGCGGCGGCGACCTCGAAGAGCTTTTGGACGTGCTGGCCCCGGACGTCGTCCGCCGCGCCGACGCGGCCGCGCTGCCGGTCGGCGCGGCCCTCGAGAAGCGCGGGGCCCGTGCCGTAGCCGCGGAGACGCAGGTGTTCGGGAAACGAGCCCGCTTCGCCGAAGCGGCCCTGGTGGACGGCGCGGTCGGCGTCGTCGTGGCCCCGCGCGGCCGGCTGCTGCTCGCCCTCGCGGTGACGGTCGAGGGCGAGCGGGTGGCGGCGTACGAGGTGATCGCCGACCCCGCCCGGCTCGCCGCGCTGCACGTCACGCTCCTCAGCGCTTGATCCGGTACGACAGGTGCGTGACGCCGGTCCCCTCGACGACCTCGGGGCCGGTCAGCGTGGTCGTGGCGTCGAGGCCCTCGAAGAACCGGACGCCGGAGCCGAGCAGGACCGGGACGAGGTCGACCTGGATGCCGTCGAGCAGGCCGAGGTTGAGGCACTGCTGCGCGATCTTGGTGCTGGCGACCGCGACGTTCTTGTCGCCGGCGACCTTCTTGGCCTGCTCGACGGCGCTTTCGATGCCGTCGGTGACGAAGGTGAACGGCGCGTCCGGGTGCGGCCAGTCCGCCGGCGCCTCGTGGGTGACGACGAAGACCGGCACGCCCATCGGGTGCCGCCCGCCCCAGCCCTGGGCGACGTCGAACAAGTGGCGGCCGGCGATCAGCGCGCCGACGTTGGCCATGGCGTCGCGCAGCATCTTCGCGCTGGCCTCGGAGGTCTTGAAGGTCGCCCACTCGACGGCGGTGGGCACCTCGACGTCGCCGCTGCCGAACCACCCGAACAGGTGATCGATGCGGTCCTCCGGGTCGGCGACGAAGCCGTCGAGGGACATGGACATGTTGGCGATGACGTCGGCCATTTCTAGCTCCTTCGTGCTGGTCGGAGGCGGTTTGCCTCGCTGAGGAGAAGTCTTCCGCGATCGCCCGGCCGGAAGATCTGCCACCTGGCCGACATCCGGTGGCGGGGTGGCCGATGCCTTGACAGGCGTCGTGGTCTTCGCGACTATGAACGGGTGTTCATGAACAGGCGTTCATGGTGAAGGAGATGGGGATGACCGGGATCGTCAACACCGCGCAGGCCGAGGCGTGGAACGGCTACGAAGGGGAGCACTGGGCTTCACACGCCGACCGCTACGACGCGGTGAACAACGGGTTCAACGGGTACGTGCTCGACCGGGTCGGCGCGGACGACCGGGTGCTGGACATCGGCTGCGGCAACGGCCGGCTGACCCGGCTCGCGGCGGAGCGGGCCCGCTCCGCGACCGGCGTCGACTTGTCCGGGCCCATGCTCGCGACCGCGCGAGCGACGGACGCACCGAACGTGACCTTCGAACAGGGAGACGTCCAGGTGCACCCGTTCACCGAAGGCGCGTTCGACCTGGCGATCAGCCGGTTCGGGGTGATGTTCTTCGCCGACCCGGTGGCGGCGTTCGCGAACGTCCGGCGGGCCCTGAGCCCCGGCGGGCGGCTCGCGTTCCTGTGCCTGACGGCGCTCTCCGGCACCGACCTCGGCCGGGTGTTCGGCGCGCTGGCGGAGTACCTGCCCCAGCCGACGGGTCCGGACGGCAGCGGCCCCACGTCGTTCGCGGACCCGGCCCGGACGACAGCGGTCCTGACCGAAGCCGGCTTCGAGGACGTGGTGTGCACCCACGTCGAAGCCGACCAGGTCTGGGGCCGCGACGTCCCCGACGCGGCGCGGTTCATCGCCGGCTGGGGCCCGGTCCGCCACCACCTGGGCCTGGTCGACGACGCGACCGCCACCAAGGCGAAAGAAGCCCTCACGGCGGCGCTGGAGCCGTTCGCGCGCCCGGACGCGGTCCGCCTGCGCGGGTCGGCGTGGCTGGTCACGGGAAGGAGGTCGTAGGCACTGGTTCTACGATGGCGGTGATGTCACCGAGGAAAGCCGCGGCTCAGCGGGACGGCCAGTCCCTGCACGACCTGCTGGTCGAAACCGCCCAGAAGATGATCGCCACGCACGGGACGACCGGCATGACCGTGCGCGAGATCGCGCGCATGGCCGGTGTCGCCGACGGCGTGCTCTACAACCACTTCTCCGACAAGGAGGAGCTGGTGGCCCGGGCCCTCCTGGAGCACGTGCGCACGACGGAAGCGGAGCTGGGCGACCTGCCAGTGGCCGGCGAAGGCACCCTGGCGGGGAACCTGCGCCGCCACCTGGAGTTCGGCCTCGCCCTGCACAAGGTGATCGTGCCGGCGTTCAGCGGCCTGATCGGGCAGCCGAGGGTGCTGGAGAGGTTCGCGGAGATCAGCGAGCGATCCGGCTATTGGCGCGACCGCCTGCTGACGTACCTGCAGGAGGAGCGCGCGCTGGGCAGGTTGCGCCAGGAGTCCGAAGTGGACGCAACGGCGGCCATGCTGGTCGGCTACTGCCACGCGGCGGTGCTGGCGGCGGTCTTCCCGCACACGGGCCCCCTGGACCCGCCGACGGTGGACGCGGTGGTGCGGGCAACCTTGGACGGCATCGCTCCCTAGCGCGAGGCCACCTCCGCTCACCGCACCCGGGATTCCGCGCGCGCCGACGTCACCCACCCACACTCCGGGACCGCACGACCACTACTCACCCGCGCCAACCCTCCGCCCACCGCGCCCTACGTCCCGGTGCTGGGTTTCCGTCATCCCTGTCCGTCCTTCGTGGAACTCTCGACACCAAGCCCGCCATTCGCACGACAGAAAGGGAAAGACCGATGGACTCCGCCGCGATACCCTCGGGGTATGGACGATGTCGAGGTCCGTGAGCTGCGGTACTTCCGCGCGGTCGCCGAGGAGCTGAACTTCTCCCGCGCCGCCGAGCGGCTCGGGATGGCGCAGCCACCGCTGTCGCGCGCGATCCGGTTGCTGGAGCGGCGACTGGGCGTCCAGCTCTTCGAACGCACCAGCCGGCACGTCGAGCTGACGCCGGCCGGGAACGTCCTGTTCACCGAGTCGGCCAAGGCCCTGGACGCGGTCACCACCGCGGTCCGGCGCACCCGCCGGGCGGGGCAGCAGCCGCCGGCGCTGGTCGTCACCGCGAAACCCGGCGTCGCCACCGAACTGCTGCGGCGGATCGCCGACCGGCACCCGGACCCGGTCGAGATCCGGGTCAGCGGGTTCGGCGAGCAGGCGGCCGTGCTGCGGGGCAGCCACGCCGACGTGGCCGTCGTCGGCTGTCCGGGCGACCGCGCCGACCTGGACGTCGAGGTGCTCTTCACCGAGCCTCGGGTCGCCGCGCTGCCGGTGCGGCACGAGCTGGCCGGCCGAGCCTCGTTGACCTGCGCGGACTTCACCGGGCGGGCGACCCCGTCCTGGCCGGACGCGTCGGTCGCGGACCGGGCCTACTGGTCGGGCCGGGACGTCACCGGCGGCCCGGTCACGCCGGGGCCGGCGGTGCACGACAGCGCCCAGCTGCTGGAGACGGTCGCGCTCGGACAGGCGATCGCGTTGCTGCCGGCGTCGATCGCGGAGTGGCACCCGCGGGCCGACGTCGTCTACCGGCCGGTCGTCGACGCGACACCGTATTCCCTCGCGCTCGCCTGGCCGGCGGGCGCGCGGGACCTGCGGATCGCGCGGTTCGTGCGGACCGCCGTCGAGGTCAGCGAAGCACTACCTCGACCGGGAGCTGTCCCGGCGGGGTGACCGAGCGGATCACCGGCGGCACGCGCACGTCCTCGGCCTCGAACAGCACCTGCACCTGCTCGAGATCGGCGTCGGCGAGCACTTCGGCCAGCTCGTCCGCGCGGGCCACGGCGTCCGGCGACAGCACAGCCGCGTCGTCGAGGTCGCCCCAGAGGTCCCACAGGATCATCTCGTGCTTGTTCAGCGCGGCGAGGTCGAGCACGAGGTTGTGCCGCGCGTAGGGCAGGCCGCGCAGGAACGGCACGTCCAGGTCCGGCGAGACCACGAGCCGATCCGGGTCGATGTCGCCCGAGCGGGCCGCGGTCCAGGCGTCCGCACCGACCAGGAACCGGTCGCGCGGCACGTCCAGGACGTCGACTCCGGAGAAGTCGTCCGGCAGCTGGGCTTCGACCAGACGCCAGCCGTCGCGCGTCCACACCTCGGCGACGACGTGATCGAGGTACCAGCCCGGCACCAGGTAGCCCGCGAAGCCGACCCTCGCGCGTGCCGGGATGCCGTGGTGGCGGGCCATCGAGATGAACAACAGCGTGAAGTCGCGGCAGCAGCCGACGATCCGGTGCACCGGCGAACGCGGCGAACCGGGCGGCGCCGGGTCGAGTTCGCGCAGCCGCGCGAACATGTCCGACGCGTACCGCAGATTGATCTCTTCGCCGCGCGAGGCCGGGAAGCCGTGCCGCGTGATGTCGCCCTGCGCCCAGTAGTGGAACACCAGCTCCGACGCCGCCTGGCGCAGCGACGCGAGGTCGCGCGGAACGCCGTCGAGCCACGACGACTGCGCGCCCGGGTCGGTGAAGCGGCTCTGACCGAGGTACCAGTCCATGGCTCCAGCCTACGAAAATTCAGCCCGCCTGCGTCGCGAGTTCACCGCGGAACGTCGTGCGATACGCGCTCGGTGACACTCCGAGCGCGGCCTGGAAGTGCTGGCGCAGCGAGGCCGCCGTGCCGAAGCCGGCTTCGGTGGCGACGCGGTCGACCGGCAGGTCCGACTCCTCCAGCAGCTGGCGGGCGCGCTCGATCCGTTGCTGCGTCAGCCATTGCAGAGCCGAGATGCCGACCTCGTCGCGGAAGCGGCGGGTGAACGTCCGGGTGCTCATCGCCTCGCGGGCGGCGAGTTCGCGCAACGTCAGCGGGCGGTGGAGGTTCTCCAGCGCCCACGCCCGCGCCGCCTTCGTCGACGACGTGCGCGGCTCGGGCACCGGCCGCCGGACGAACTGGGCCTGGCCGCCTTCGCGGTGCGGGGAGACCACCGTGCCGCGGGCGACTTCGTTGGCGACGGCCGAGCCGTGGTCGCGGCGGATCATGTGCAGCACCAGGTCGATCCCCGACGCGACGCCCGCGGACGTCAGGACGTTGCCGTCGTCGGTGTAGAGCACGCACGGGTCGACCTCGACCTCCGGGAACCGGTTCTGGAGGTCGTCGGCGGAGCGCCAGTGGGTCGTCGCGCGGCGGCCGTCGAGGAGACCGGCCGCGGCGAGCACGAACGCGCCCGTGCAGATCGACGCGATCCGCGCGTCGCCCGGGATCCGGTCCAGCGCCGCCGCGAGGGGCGGGGTCAGCACGCGCGCCATGGGCTCGTACTCGGCCAGTGACGCGGGGACGATCACGGTGTCGGCCTCGGAGAGGACCTCGGTACCGCGGTCGATCGGGATGGTGAAGTCGGAGTCGGTGCGGACCGGGCCGGGGTCGAGGGTGCACGTCACGACCTCGTACAGCGGCTCGCCGGACGCCGAGCGCGCCTGCCCGAAGAGCCGGTGGACGATGCCCAGCTCCATCACGAGCATGCCGTGCCTGACCAGCACGGCGACGTGGTGACGTGACGGGTGCAGGAATTCGGCCATGGCTCGATTCTTGCACATGTTGGCTATCAGGCCACTCGATCGCGCCGACGGCCCGCGTGACCATCGAAGTCATGAACGTTTTGTGGGTTTTCGCGCATCCCGAGCCGCGCTCGCTGAACGGGGCCCTGCGCGACGACGGGCTCCGGACGCTGCGCGAGCTCGGTCACGACGTCCGGGAGTCCGACCTGTACGCGATGAAGTGGAACCCGGTGGTCGACGCGGCCGACTTCGGCGCCGAGGCCGGCGACGAGCGCCTGGTGGTCGGGGCGACGTCGGCCCGTGCGCACGCGCGGGGCGAGCTGAGCCCGGACATCGTGGCCGAGCAGGAGAAGCTCGACTGGGCGGACGCGGTCGTCGTGCAATTCCCGTTGTGGTGGTACGGAACGCCGGCGATCCTCAAAGGCTGGTTCGACCGCGTGTTCGTGAAGGGATTCGGCTACGGCGTCCGAGCGGAGGACGGCCGCACGCTGCGCTACGGCGAGGGCCGCCTCGCGGGCAAGCGCGCGATGCTGGTGCTCACCGCGGGCGCCCGCGAGCCGGCGATGGGCCCGCGCGGGGTGAACGGCGCGCTGGACGAGGTCTTGTTCCCGCTGCAGCACGGGACGCTGTTCTACGCGGGGATGTCGGTCCTGCGGCCACTCCCGATCTACGGCGCCGACCGGCTGCCGGACAACCGGTTCACCAAGGCCCGGGAGCAGCTGCGCGAGCGCTTGCGGACACTGGAGACAGCGGAGCCGATCCCGTTCCGCCCCCAGAACGGCGGCGACTACGACGAAGACCTGGTGCTCCGCCCCGAGCACGCCCCCGGCGCGACGGGCTTGGGCGTTCACCTGACCGGAAAGCCATGAGGGTGACCCTCACGAACTCGCGGGCGAGCCGGACCAGCGCCCGCCTACTCACCTCATGCCGGCAGGGTCAGCCGCTGGCCCAAGCCGCCGTCTACCGGTAAGTCCGCTCCCGTTGTGAACGTTGCCTCGAACGCCAAGAACAGCACCGCCGCCGCCACTTCCTCCGGTCTTGCGTGCCTCTTCAACGGCGTTACCTCGTCGCCCGTTTTCCTGAATGCCGCCAGCGTTGACGGCGGCACTCCCGTCACCCCCATCGTCGGCGTGTCCGTGTAGCCCGGGCTGACCACGTTCACGCGGATCCCGCGCGGCGCCAGCTCGGCCGCGTACGTCAGCGCGTCCGACAACAGCAAGTGCGCCGGCAGGTTCAGGCCCGACACGTCGCGGCCCGTCGCCAGCACCTCCGCGCCGCCGTCCAGCAACGCCCGTACCACCGCCAGCCCCATGCCGCGGGTGCCGCCCGTCACCACGGCTTTCTTGCCCGAATACTTCACCGGATCTCCTCGATGACGCTCGCGATCGCGTGCGAACCGTGGCCCGACGCCACCGCCCGGTCGAACAACTCACGCAGAGCCGCGGGCACCGCGGCGCTGATCCCCTGCGCGCGGCTCGTCTCCACCAGCAGACCGAGCCCGGCCGCGTTGATGTCCAACGCCGACACATCGGTCTCGTAGTCACCACTGGTCACGGAAGCGCCGATCCCCGGCAGGAACCCGCCGACCGCTGAAAGCCACGACAACGCCATCGGCGTGAACGTCGAAGGCGCGACACCCTCGGTCCCGACCAGCGCCAGCGCGTGCAGGTAGCCGGCCATCGTCGACCACATGATGCCCAGCAGCGCCAAGTCGTACAGCGCCGCCAGACCGGCGTCTTCGCCGAGGAACACCGGCTCCCCCAGCACCGACAACACCTCGCGCTGCGCGGAAAACACCGGCGCCGAACCGCTGTACAGGATCCGCGACTCCGGAGTCCCGATGCCCTGCGGCACCGCCATGATCACGCCGTCCACGTAGTCGATCCCCGCCGATGACGCCCACGCGGCCAAGTCGCGAGCATCAGCCGGCGTTCCCGACGTGAGGTTGACCAGCACCTTCCACGAAGCCGCTTCCAGCACCGGCCGCTGACTGTCGTAAGTAGACAGACAACTGAGGACGACGTCCGCCGAAGCCACTTCCGCCGGCGTGGCCGCGAGACGCGCGCCGCGGTCGAGCAACGGCCCCGCCTTGAGCGGCGACCGGTTCCACACCACGACGTCGTGGCCCGCCCCCAGCAACGCTCCGGCGAGGGCGGCGCCCATCCGCCCCAGACCGAGCACGCCCACCTGTTTCTTGCTTTCTCCCATGCCGATCATGCTGGTCCCAGCGCTTTACCATGGACAAGTACCGACTATTAAGTCAGGTACCCCCCGAAAGGTAAGGATCCTGCATGCTGGCCAGAACCTACCGCTGCGGACTCGACGCCGCGATCGACGTCGTCGGCGGCCGCTGGAAGGCCCTGATCCTGTGGGCGCTGCACGCCGGACCGCTGCGGTTCGGGGAGCTGAAGCGGAAAGTCAGCGGGATCAGCGAGAAGATGCTGATCCAGGCGCTGCGGGAACTGGAGGCGGACGAGGTCGTGCACCGCGAAGTGTTCCACGAGATCACGCCGAAGGTCGAGTACTCGCTGACCGACCTGGGTCAGCGGCTGAACACCGCGTTGCTGCCGCTGGGCGACTGGGGCGAGGAAAACATGGCCGGCATCGCGAAGCGCCGCGGCGTCACGCCCGCGCCGCCGCATACTCCTTGAGCGTGATCGCGTTGCCCGCCTTGAGCGGCAGCTCCTCGATCACCTTGCGCCACGGCAGGTACGGCAGCAGCCTGTAGTTCAGGTTGCGCAGCCGGATCCACCCGCGGGTCGGCGGCACGAACCACTTCCCGTTGCCCTGGGCCAGCTTCTGGCAGGCGTCGACGAAGCCACGCATCTCCCGCTGGTAAGCCGCGAAAGCCGTGACGTGGTCGCCGGCCGCGAGCTCGCCCGCCAGCACGTACGCGCCGACGATCGCGAGGCTCGTTCCCATCCCGGAGAGCGGCGCGGCGCAGTACGCGGCGTCGCCGACCAGCGCGACGCGCCCGCGTGAGTACGAGTCGAGCACGATCCGGCTGGCCGAGTCGAAGTAGAAGTCCGGCGCCTCGCGCATCGCGTCGAGCAGTGTCGACGTCTCCCAGCCGGCACCGCCGAACGTCTCCTCGACGATCCGCCGCTGCCGCTCGACGTCGCGGTGGTCGTAGTCGATCGGCGGAGAGCCGAACCAGAACAGCGCCTTCGCCTCCGCGTTGTCCCGCGCGCTGTAGACGCCGATGGTGCGGTTCGGCTCGTTGTAGAACCGGCCGACGTGGTCGAGACCGAGGTGGTTCGGCACGGTGCAGATCGAGACGTAGTACCCGAGGTCGCGGCGGTACTGGGACTCGTCGCCGAAGACCAGCGATCGCACGTTCGAATGCAGCCCGTCGGCCCCGATGACCAGGTCGAACTCGCGCGGCTCGCCGTGCTCGAAGGTGACCGTGACGCCGTCGTCGTGGTCGAGGACGCCGGTGATCGAGTCGCCGAAGACGTACTCGACGTCGTCCTTCGTGGCGTCGTACAGGATCCGCGACAGGTCGCCGCGCAGGATTTCCAGCTCACCGCTCTGGAAAGAGGCGGGCGTGACGACCAGCGGCCGGCCGTCACCGTCCACATAGGTCACATCGCCCATCCGGGTCGCGGCCGCTTCGACCTGCTCCAGCAGGCCCATCCGGTCGAGGACCCGCAGCGACGCGCCGCGGAAGTCGACCGCGTAGCCGCCGTCGCGCAGCTGGGAAGCGCGCTCGACGACCGTCGGCGTGAAGCCGTGGCGGCGGAGCCAGAAGGCCAGGGCGGGGCCGGCCACGCTGGCGCCGGAAATGAGGATTCGTCGGTTTGTCATGGCCAGAACCATAACCGTGATTTGGGCGATCGCGCAAGACAATCGCCTAAGACGTTCGTGCTAGGGTCGGGCCATGGGCAACAAGGAAGCACTACTGGCCGGCGCGAAGCGGTGCCTGAACGAGAAGGGCTACGCCCGCACGACCGTGCGCGACCTGGCCTCGGCGGCGAACGTGAGCATGGCCGCCATCGGCTACCACTTCGGCTCGCGGGAAGCCCTGCTCAACACCGCGCTGATCGAGGCGAACGAGGAGTGGGGCGAAACGCTGGCCAAGGTGCTGCAGGTGGAGACGCCCGCGGGCGCGTCACCGGCCGAACGGTTCGAGCTGATCTGGCGCCGGGTCATCGAGTCGTTCGAAGAGCACCGCCGGATGTGGGCGGTGAGCATGGAGGCCTGCTCGCAGCCGGATCTGGACCCCGAAGTGCGCGCGCAGCTGGCGAACGCCCTGGAGCTGGCCCGCTTCGGGCTGGCGAACCTCTTCCAGGGCCTCGACGACGGCGGCGACGAGGCCTGGGCCGTCGGCACCGTGCACCAGGCCCTGCTCTCGGGTGCGATGCTGCAGTGGCTGATCGACCCGGACCGCGCCCCGTCGGGCGCCGACCTCGTGCGCGGCCTGCGCCTGATCGCCGCCGACGTCCTGACCTAGGCCGTCACGAGAGCACCGCTGAAGAACGTCGAAGCCGCCGACATCGCGCCGTCGTCCAGGAGCACGTCGCCGGGGCGGCTGCCGTTCCCCAGGAGCACGCCGCCCCAGTTCATGCCGAGGTACTCCGCGCACAGCTCGAGCGTGCCGATCAGCGGCTGGGCCTCGCGCGGCGTCTCGCTCAGGACGCTCACGCCCCACAGCGACTTGCCGCGCATCTTCGGCTTGAACTCGACGGGCAGCCGCATCCAGCCCGACCAGTAGTCCAGGTAGAGCTTCACGCTCGCCGCGACCGAGTACCAGTACACCGGCGACACGATGACGATGTCCGTCGCGGCGAACGTCGCGTCCATCAGCAGCTGCTCGTTCTCGCCCGGCGCCGGGTGGCCGCCGACGCCGTGGCGGCGGTCTTCGAACGGCGGCAGCGGCAGCTCGGGGAGCCGGAGCCACCGCTGTTCGGCGTCGCGAGGCAGCTCCCGGGCCGCTCGCCGGGCCAGCATCTCCGTGTTCCCGCCGGCCCGCGCCGCGCCGACCAGGAAGAGGAAGTTCCGCGTCATGACATGTCCCCTCAGTTACTTGCATGTACATATAAAGACTGTCCCTGGACTATGCTGGTGTCAAGAGGAAGGCGGAGAGAGATGACCGTCGACGAACAGTCCTGGGGACGCATGCTCGTGCTGCACGCCCGGATCGAGCAGGACTTGGGCAAGGCGCTGCAACGGCGGCACGGGCTCGGCCTGTCCGAGTACCGCGCGCTCGGCAAGCTGGTCGCGGGCCCGCGCGGCGGCCTGCGGATGCAGGAGCTCGCCGAGGCGATCGGGCTCAACCAGAGCTCGGTCAGCCGGATGTGCGCGCGACTCGAAGACGCCGGCCTGACCATCCGCGACCTGTGCGAAGACGACCGCCGCGGCGTCTATTCGGTGATCACCGACGCCGGCCGCAAGCGCTACGCCGAAACCGAGCCGACGTACTGCTCGGTGCTGCGGACGTCGCTCGACAAGGCCGCGAGCGACCCGGAACTCGCGGCCGCGGTCGTCGCCGTCCGGGGAGCTTGACCCGTATATGCCTCAGTGGTTATATACAGGCATGCCCGCCGAACTGCTGACCACCGAGGAACGCCCGGTGCTGCGGCTGGAACGCCGCCTGAAGCACGCGCCCGAGCAGGTCTGGCACGCCATCACGGACCCGGGAGAGCTCGCGCACTGGTTCCCGGCGAAGGTGGCCGTCGAACTGCGCGACGGCGGCGCCATCCGGTTCACCTTCCCCGGCGACGACACGACGACGACCGGGCGGGTCGTCACCGCCGACCCGCCGCGCGAGTTCACCTTCGTCTGGAACGACGACACCCTGCGCTGGCTCGTTTCGCCGGACGGCGACGGCAGCCTCCTGGAGTTCACCCACACGTTCGGCCGCGGCGAACCGGCGATCGCGAAGCTCGCGGCGGGCCGCACCGCGAGCGGCTGGGACGTCTGCCTCGACGCCCTCGACGCTCGCTTGTCCGGCCGCGACTTCGAGCAGCCGACGGACTGGCACGCCCGCATGGCGTCCTATGTGGACGAATTCGGCCTCGGCTTCGGCGAGGTTCTCGCCGACGGCACGATCCGCTTCCGCCGCGACCTCGTCTGGAAGCCGGTGGACGAGGTCCGCGCGCTGCTCCCGGACGAACCCGGCTGGCACGTGCTCCAGGACCCGCTCGAAGGCACCCGCGTCGAGTTCACGGAGAAGCAGGAAGACGACGTCCCGGCACAGCTGGCCCGGCGCCACGAGCAGCTCGACAAGCTGTTCGCCGCGACCCACGGCGTCGACCTGCTGGACTGGCCG
The DNA here is from genome assembly GCA_049998055.1 of Amycolatopsis sp. cmx-4-37. GTDB lineage: Bacteria > Actinomycetota > Actinomycetes > Mycobacteriales > Pseudonocardiaceae > Amycolatopsis. The sequence goes on from JAEBEK010000005.1 coordinate 77,936, forward strand.
CCCGAGCACGTCGACGCCGTGAAGAAGCAGTACGCGGAGCGTCCGACTCAGGGTTGACGCGCGGCGCCCCGGTCCGCATTAGGTTCGGAGCATGCGAATTCGCGTGGTGCTGGACGCGCTCGCGGTCCTGGTGCTGGCGTTCGGGGCCGGCGGGAACCTCGCCGCCGGGGCGTGGGCGCTGCCGCTGTGGCTGCCCGCGTGGCTCGGCTGGACCATCCTGCTGACGAGCGTCACCCCGATCGTGCTGCGGCGCTGGTGGCCGCGGCCCGCCTACGTCCTCGCGCTGGTGCTGACGGCGGCGGCCGTCCCGATCGGCGGCCCGGTACTGGCGATCGCCGTCGTGGCGGCCGGGTGTGCGCTCTACACCTTCGTCGTCCGCCGGGGCAGCCGCGCCTCACGCGTCGGGTTCGTGGCCGGGCTGCTCGGCATCGGGCTGCTCGGCGTCGTGGTGCCGAACCCGAGCACCGCCACGACCGTGAACTTCGGCGCGTCGGCGCTGATCGTCGGGTTCGCGCTCGGCATCGCCGTCCACGGGCGCCGCGAATACGCCGCGGCCGAGCGGGAAAACCACGCGCGGGAAGCGGTTTCGGCCGAGCGGCTGCGGATCGCGCGCGAGATGCACGACGTCGTCGCGCACAGCATGAGCCTGATCGCGGTGAAGGCCGCGGTCGGCAACCACGTCGCCCTGGAGCAGCCCGCGGAGGCGCGAGAAGCGTTGCGCGTCATCGAAGACACCAGCCGCGAGACGCTGGCCGAGCTGCGGCGGATGCTCGGCGTGCTGCGCGACGGCACCGGCGTCCCGGCCTTGGCACCCGCCCCGACGCTCGCCGACCTGCGCGCGCTCGCCGAACGCGCGCAGGAGGCGGGCCCGTCCGTGGATCTCGCCGTCGAGGGGCTCGACGAGTTGCCGGGCGGCGTCGGCCAGTCGGTGTACCGGATCGTGCAGGAGGCACTGACCAATGTGGTCAAGCACGCGGGCGCGACGACGTGCCGGATCCGCGTCACGGGCGACGAGGGCGAAGTGCGCATCGAGGTCCGCGACGACGGCCGCGGCGGCACGGCGACCCCGGGCCACGGCCTGATCGGGATGCGCGAGCGCGTGGCCGTCTACGGCGGCGAGTTCTCCGCGAAGTCGGCGGACGTCGGTTTCCGCGTGTTCGCGCGGCTCCCCTACGAGACGGCGGCGGCCCGATGACCCGCGTCCTGATCGCCGACGACCAGGCGTTGCTCCGCGGTAGCTTCCGGGTGCTGGTCGACAGCGCGCCGGGCCTGGAGGTGGTCGGCGAGGCATCGGACGGCGTCGAGGCGGTGGCGTTGACCCGGCGCTTCGCCCCGGACGTCGTGCTGATGGACGTGCGGATGCCGTCGATGGACGGCATCGAGGCGACCCGCCTGATCTGCGCTTCGTCGGCGGTCCGGGTGCTGATGCTGACGACGTTCGACCTGGACGAGTACGTGTACGCGGCGTTGCGCGCCGGCGCGAGCGGGTTCCTCCTGAAGGACACCCGGCCGGCGGATCTGCTGGCGGCGATCGAGATCGTGGCTTCGGGTGACGCGTTGCTGGCGCCTTCGGTGACGCGACGGCTGGTGTCGGAGTTCGCGCGGCTGCCGACCGGCCCGGTGAAGCAGTTGGACGGCGTGACGGCGCGTGAGCAGGAGGTGCTGGCGCTGATCGCGCGAGGGCTGTCGAACGACGAGATCGCGTCGCGGCTGCACCTGGGGATCGCGACGGTGAAGACCCACATCGGCCGGCTGCTGCACAAGCTCGCGGCGCGGGACCGGGCACAGCTGGTGATCGCGGCGTACGAGTCCGGCCTGGTGCGGCCCACGGCGCCGTGAACCGAGCGCCCGGACGTTGCCTACGCCACACGCGAAGTGACCGGCAAGTAGCTAAGCTCCGGTGCCATGAGCAGTGCGACGGAGCCGCTCGGGACGCCGCCCGAGGATGAACCGGACATCCACACCACGGCCGGCAAGCTGGCCGACCTGTACCGCCGGTACGACGAGGCGGTGCACGCCGGCTCGGCCCGTGCGGTGGAGAAGCAGCACGCCAAGGGCAAGAAAACCGCGCGGGAACGCATCGAGCTGCTGCTCGACGAGAACTCGTTCGTCGAGCTCGACGAGCTCGCCCGGCACCGCTCGACCAACTTCGGCCAGGAGAAGAACCGGCCCTACGGCGACGGCGTCGTCACCGGCTACGGCACCGTCGACGGCCGGCCGGTCTGCGTCTTCAGCCAGGACGTGACGATCTTCGGCGGCAGCCTCGGCGAGGTTTACGGCGAGAAGATCGTCAAGGTCATGGACCTGGCGCTCAAGACCGGCCGCCCGATCGTCGGCATCAACGAGGGCGGCGGCGCGCGCATCCAGGAAGGCGTCGTCTCGCTCGGCCTCTACGGCGAGATCTTCCGCCGCAACGTGCAGGCCTCCGGCGTCATCCCGCAGATCTCGCTGATCATGGGCGCGAACGCGGGCGGGCACGTCTACTCCCCCGCGCTCACCGACTTCGTCGTGATGGTCGACGAGACCTCGCAGATGTTCATCACCGGCCCGGACGTCGTCAAGACGGTCACCGGCGAGGACGTCACCTTCGAGGAGCTCGGCGGCGGCCGCACCCACAACACGAAGTCCGGGGTCGCGCACTACCTCGGCAACGACGACGAAGACGCCATCGCCTACGTCAAGGAACTGCTCTCCTACCTGCCGCAGAACAACCTGTCGGACGCGCCGGTCTTCGAGCCCACAGACACAGCGCCTGGGTTCTTCGACGACGTCACCGACGCCGACCGCGAGCTCGACACGATCATCCCGGACTCGCCGAACACCCCGTACGACATGCACGAGGTCATCAACCGCGTGGTCGACGACGGCGAGTTCCTCGAGGTCCACGAGCTGTTCGCGCCGAACATCATCGTCGGCTTCGGCCGCGTCGACGGCCAGAGCGTCGGCGTCGTCGCCAACCAGCCGACGCAGTTCGCCGGCTGCCTCGACATCGACGCGTCCGAGAAGGCCGCGCGGTTCGTGCGCACCTGCGACGCGTTCAACATCCCGGTGCTCACCTTCGTCGACGTCCCGGGCTTCCTCCCGGGCACCGAGCAGGAGTGGAACGGCATCATCCGCCGCGGCGCGAAGCTGATCTTCGCCTACGCCGAGGCGACGGTCCCGCTGGTCACGATCATCACCCGCAAGGCGTACGGCGGCGCGTACGACGTCATGGGCTCCAAGCACCTCGGCGCCGACATCAACCTCGCCTGGCCGACCGCCCAGGTCGCGGTCATGGGCGCCCAGGGCGCGGCGAACATCGTCCACCGCAAGACGCTGGCCAACGCGGCTTCCGAAGGGCGCGATGTGGACGCGCTGCGCGCCGAACTGATCCAGGAGTACGAGGACACGCTGCTCAATCCGTACGCGGCGGCCGAGCGCGGTTACGTCGACTCGGTGATCGTGCCGGCGCACACCCGCGGGCACGTCGCGCGGGCGCTGTCGCTGCTGCGCAACAAGCGCGAGTCGCTGCCGCCCAAGAAGCACGGGAACATCCCGCTGTGAGCAGCGACGAGAAGCCCCTGCTGCGAGTGGTCCGCGGAAACCCGAGCGACGCCGAGCTGGCGGCGCTGACGGCGGTCGTCGCCGCGGCGTCGGCGGCTCCGCCCGCGAAGAAACCGAAGCCGCGTACGTCGTGGTGGGGCGACCATGCGGCGTCGCTGCGCAAGCCGCTTCACCCCGGCGAAGGTGCTTGGCGCGCTTCGGGTTTTCCTCAGCGCTAATCGCCGCTCGTTCCGGTGGAGACGCGGTGTCGCTCTCCCCGGGACGGGGCGTGGCGCTTTAGCTTGAACCGGTGCATGAGACGACCGTCCGCAGCCGGGAACTCGGCGAGGCGCTGCGGAAACAACTGGCGGCAGCGGGTTTGCAGGGCACCGACGCGGCGCGCCTGCTCGGCTGGTCGACCAGTGAAGTGTCGCGGATGCTCACCGGGAAGAGGCTGATCCGCGAGACCGACGTGGCGCGGCTGCTCGGGTTGTGCAAGACGACCAAGGTGGTCACGGACCGCTTGCTGAAGTTGTGCCACGAGACCAATCGCGCGGGGTGGTACCAGCAGCACGGCTCCCGCCTGCCGCCGCAGTTGCGGACGTACATCGACCACGAAGACAAAGCCACCGCGATCCGCAGTTTTCACGCGGTGCTGATCCCCGGGTTGCTGCAGACCGCCGACTACGCCCGCGCGGTGATCAGCACCGCGCCGAACGTGCCCGCAGACGAGATCGAAGAACGGGTGACCGCGCGAATCGCGCGGACTGAGGTCTTCCGGCGCATGCGGACAGCGCAATTCACGTACTTCCTGCACGAAGCAGCTTTGCGGATCCCGGTCGGGAGCCCTGAGGTGATGTCGGGCCAGTTGCACCACCTGCTGCGGATGTCGGTCAGGCCGTACATCGACCTTCGCGTGGTGCCCAACGCCATCGGCGCGCACGCCGCGATGGACGGACCGTTCATTCTCCTCGAGTTCGCGGAGATCCGGCCGGTGGTCTACCTCGAGAACGCCACCACCACGGTCTTCCTCGAAGAACCCGAGGAATACGCCGCTTACCAGCGGATCCTGACTGCGCTGGCGGAGACCGCGTTGCCTCCGGAAGAATCCAAGGAGGTGATCGGCAACCTCGCAGTCGAGCTGTACGGAGGCGAAGAATGATGTGGCGGACCAGCAGTTATTCCGGTAGCCAAGGCGACTGCGTGGAAGTCGCTCGCGGCGAAACCGTCCTGGTGCGGGACACGAAAGACCGCTCCGGCGGCACCCTCGCCGTCGATCACCGCGCGTGGGGAGCGTTCCTCAGCGCTGCACCGTGTCCAGGAACACCGTCGGAGCCTCGTTCTCGCTGACGATCCGTCCCAGCAACCCCGCCAGCCGGTCGCGGTCGGGAGCGCTCCAGCCCGCGGCCAGGTCGTCGACGCGTCGGCAGGTCGCCGCGTAGAAGTCCTCGGCCAGGTTGCGGCCTTCGCCCGTCAGGACCACCTGGACCGCCCGGCGGTCGTCCGGGTCGGGCTCGCGGCGGACGAGCCCGCGCCGGACCGCGCGGTCGACCAGGCCCGTCAGGCTGGACTTCTCGAGGCCGAGCGTCGCGCCGAGGTCGCCCATGCCGTACGGCCGGCCCATCAGCACGCACAGCAGCTGCCCCTGCTGCACGGTCAGCCCGTACGCGCGCGCCGACTCGGCGTAGACGGCGTTCACCAGGAACGACGCCCGCACGAGCCCGGCCACGACACCGAGGTCCTCCCCGCGTTTCCCCATCGCACCAGCCTACTTCGCGACGGCTTCCCGCACGGCGGGCACGATCTCCCCGGCCCAGCGCGCGGCGGCGTCCTCGTCGGGTGTGCTGCCGCCCGGCCCGAACAGCACGAACCCGGCGGCGCCGTGCTCCAGGACCGCGCCGGTCAGCTCCTCGACCCACTGGTCCGGGGAGCCGCCGATCCAGCGTCCGTCGTCGGTACGGGTTTCCCGCAGCGGCGACGCCGTGATGCGGCCGGGGAAGTTGTAGACGGTGACGACGTCGGCGGGATCGCGCCCGGCGTCGACGGCGGCCTGGTCGATCAGCGGGCGGGAGGTGCGGTAGCGCTCGCTGAGCCAGTCGGCGGCGCGGCCGGGCATCCACCCGTCGGCGACGCGCCCGGTGACGGCGAGGGACTTCGGCCCGACCGAGCCGGTCCACACGGGCGGCATCTGCTCTTCGGCGGGCGCCAGGTTCGTGACCTGGTGGAACTCGCCGTCGAAGGTGACCGGCTCGCCGCCTCCGCCGAGCATCTTGACGAGCCGGATGCCCTCTTCGAAGGCGCGGACGGCCTGCCCCGGGGTCAGCTTGGTGAACCCGAGCCGCGCGATGTCGTCCCAGAGCCCGCCGACCCCCATCCCGAGCACGATCCGGCCGCCGGTCAGCGCGGACAGCGAGGTGACGGTGCGGGCGAGCATCGACGCGGGGCGCGTGGGCAGGTTGGTGACGCTGACCAGGCCGGAGATCCGTTCGGTGCGCCCGAGCAGGACCCCGATCTCGGCGTACGCGTCGAGCCGATCGGCGTAGTAGGGGTGATCGGACACGGTGAGCAGGTCGAGCCCGGCGCGGTCGGCCTGGCGGGCGAGCTCCAGGGTGCCGGGTACGGCGGCGACCGCGGTGGACACGCCGATGCCGAAGTGCGTCATGGTTCCTCCCAGTTTAGTTCGTGCTACGAACTGACTATACATAGTTCTTAGCACGAACTACTGAGTCTCCACCAGGCGGTCCGCGTGCTGCCCGGACACTCAGCCAGGCACTCTCATCCGAGCACGCGCCACCAAGGTCTCGGCACTTCGCCCTGCCCGCAGCGATACCGGCAAGCACACAGAGCGACACGTACGCGTCGGCGCGCTTGCTCGAATCTCGTCCGTCGGCAAGATCGCACGCCGCTTCCCAGAACTGTTCCGCTTTCGCCAAGCGGCCCCGCATGACATCGGGCGTGCAACTCTTGGTACGCATTTCAACTCTTCTTCCGGATCTTCCCAGCCAGCCAAGCGTGACGACCAGCCACGGTGAGCCCGTCTCGGACGACATCACCGAGCACGGACTCATCTCGCCCATGGGTCACGACTTCGGTCACGGTGAACTCGAGGATCCGGGCGTCATTGCCCGTCCACCGGGAAATATCGGCAGCCAAGCTGTCGACCTGAAGGGCCCAGCGATCTTCATCCACGCCGTCCGGCCGGACCAGGAGCAGGTCGATGTCGCTCTCGGCAGTCATCGAGCCACGCGCGGCCGAACCGAACACCGCGCCGTACTGCGGCCGGAAGTTCCAAGACTCCAAAGTGGATTCGATCCGCTCCAGCAGCTTTCCCCGCAGATCCGACAATCCGATGATGTGCACCGCGGCGAGATGGTCGCGGTTGAGGCGGTAGGCGAAAGCGTTGCCGACACGGTCGGCATGCACGACGCCTTGCCGCACCAATCGCCGCAAGACCTTCCGGATGCCTTCCTCCGAGTGCCTGCCCAGAACCCGGTGCAGCTGACCAGTCGTGAACGTCCCGTCAAAGCCGGCCAAGACAGCGAGCACGTCGCCGTCGAGAGTTGGAGTCACCGTCGCCAGCGGCCTGTTCAGTTCCATCTTCCTCACCCGTATTTTAGTACGCTTATACCAACTATAGTACAGGTACTACGCTGAGGATATTCGGTTCCCTCCCGGCGGCACGGCGGCTAACGTAGGTCTCGCCCGGTGCGGCGGTGAGGGTTACTTCTCTGGTATCCCTTGGGTTCGACTCCCGAAAGCCTTCACCACTTCGACCTCGGGCACCCGCGCTCCCGGTGCGAGCAAGATCTCGGGAGCCGCGGCCACACCGGTGCCCGGTGCGCAGGCGAGGGTTACTTCCACTCCTGATGGGCAGGTCGGGGGTTCGAATCCCTCCCGGACCGCTTGCGGTCCGGTAGCTCAGCCGGCAGAGCAGCAACCGTACCTTCACCGACTTCGATCTCAGGCATCGCCGTAGCCGCGGCTCCCCCATCACGAGGGGGAGAAATGAGCAAGTTCAACGCCGCCCGCGCGCCCGCCGCGACCTCGCCGGTCCGCGGTGAGGCCACGCCGTCCGGCGTCACCCACGAGGGCGGCGCCGGTCACGCGCGCGACGCTCGGTCCGAGCTCTTCCTGCTCGCCGTCACGAACATGGTCGGCGAGCACACCTTCTACGAGCCCGCCGGAAAGCGCGACACGCGCTACACCGAGCTCGTCCACGCCGCGACCCTCGAGGATCCACAGTGGACGGCTCGGTTCCTGCGGTGGCTGCGCACCGAAGCGAACCTGCGCACGGCGTCGCTCGTCGGCGCGGCCGAGTTCGCCAAGGCGCGCCGGGAAGCCGGGCTCGACGGGCTCGGCCGCCAGGTCGTCGCCGGCGTCCTGCAGCGCGCCGACGAGCCCGGCGAGCTGCTCGCCTACTGGACTTCCGTGCACGGCAAGAACATCCCGAAGCCGGTCAAGCGCGGCGTCGCCGACGCGGCGCGGAAGCTCTACGACGAGCGCTCCTACATCAAGTGGGACTCGGGAGCGCGGGCGTTCCGCTTCGCCGACGTCCTCGAGCTGACCCACCCGGCGAACGGCGACTCCGCGCTGTTCAAGCACATCCTCGACGAGCGGCACGGCCGCGGGAACCCGCTGCCGGACGCGCTCGAGGTGCTGCGCGCCCGCGCCGAGCTGACGGCGTGGGACGTTCCGCGTCGCCGTGCGTTGTTCGCGCAGCCGGACGCCGCGGACGTCCTCCGCGCGGCGGGCATGACGTGGGAGTCGGTCGCCGGCTGGCTGCAGGGTCCGCTCGACGCGCCCGTCTGGGAAGCGCTGATCCCGTCGATGGGTTACATGGCGCTCCTTCGAAACTTGAGGAACTTCGACGAGGCCGGCGTCTCGGACGAGGTCGCGCAGCGCGTCGCGGTGCGGCTCGCCGACCCGGCGCGGGTGGCGAAGTCGCGGCAGCTGCCGATGCGGTTCCTGTCGGCCTACCGCGCGGCGCCGTCGCTGCGCTGGGCATGGGCGCTGGAGCAGGCGATCGCGCACTCGCTGGCGAACGTGCCGGAACTGCCGGGCCGGACGCTCGTGCTCGTCGACACCTCGGCGTCGATGAACATGGGCTTCAGCCGCGACGGCTCCCTCATGCGCTGGGACGCCGCCGCGGTGTTCGGCCTCGCGCTGGGCCGCCGGTGCGCGGACGCCGACGTCGTGTCGTTCTCGGACGGCTTCCTGCTGGGCGGCGCGCACACCAAGGTGTTCAAGCTGCGTCCGGGCGGGTCACTGCTGAGCGACGTCGAGCGGTGGAAGTCCCGCGGGTACTTCCTCGGCGGCGGCACGAACACGGCGGGCGCGGTGAAGAAGCACTTCGCGAACCACGATCGCTTCGTCATCCTCACCGACGAGCAGGCCGGCCAGGGTGACGTCGGACAGTCACTGCCCGCGCGCGTGCCGCTGTACACGTGGAACCTGGCCGGCTACCAGTACGGCCACGCGCCGTCCGGCAGCGCGCACCGGCACACGTTCGGCGGCCTGACCGACCAGGGGTTCCGGATGATCCCCCTGCTCGAGGCGGGCCGGAACGCCGACTGGCCGTTCTGAGAGAAGCGGCGGGGCCCCCATGACGGGATCATGGGGGCCTCCACGCTGTGTACGGACCGTCACAGGAATGACCGTGGACCGAGCACTAGTCTGCGCCGTATAGTCCACGTGGAATAAACGACCTGGAGTCATCCGAAGGGACTAACGATCATGGCCTCGGCCAAGCTGACCCCACTCGGCCTCGCCGTGCTGGAGCTGCTCCACGAGAAGCCCATGCACCCCTACGAGATGGCTTCGCTGATGCGCGAGCGCTACGTCAGCACCCGCGTCAACGTCAAGGCCGGGTCGCTCTACCACACCGTGGAACGCCTGCAGCGCAACGGTTTCATCGAAGTCGTCGACACGCAGCGCGACGGCAGGCGGCCCGAGCGGACCGTCTACGGCATGACCCACGCGGGCCTGGACGAGTTCAACCAGCGCGGCCGCGAGCTGCTGGGCGACCTCGCCGACGAGTTCCCCGCTTACCTGTCCGGGCTCGCCGTGATCGACGAGCTCGGCAAGGAGACGTCCCTGCTCGAACTCGAACACCGGATCACGCGGCTGCGCGCCGGCGTCGCGGCCGACCAGGCCGTGCTGGAGCGCCTCGCCGAGGACCGGACGCCGCCGATCTACTGGCTCGACTGGCAGTACAAGTGCGACCAGCGCAAGTTCGAGCTCGAGTGGACCGAGCGCCTCCACGAAGACCTGAAGTCCGGGCGGATCCCGTTCCAGGACTGCGAACAACCGAAGCTCACGCTCATCACCGAGGAAGACGACGATGAACGCAAGACAAGCTAACCCGTGGGCGGCGCTCGGCGCGCTGTGCCTCGGCTTCTTCATGATCCTGCTCGACACGACGATCGTGTCGATCGCGATCCCGACCATGCTGCGCGAGCTGAACGCCGGGCTGAACGCCGTCGTCTGGGTGATCAGCGTCTACCTGCTGACCTACGCCGTGCCGATGCTCTTCACCAGCCGCCTCGGCGACCGCTTCGGCCCGAAGCGCGTGTTCCTCGCCGGGCTGGTCGTGTTCACCGGCGCGTCGCTGTGGTGCGGCCTGTCCGGCAACGTCGAGATGCTGATCGCCGCGCGCGCCGTGCAGGGCATCGGCGCCGCGCTGATGACGCCGCAGACGCTGGCGTTCATCACGCACCTGTTCCCGCCGGCCAAGCGCGGCCCGGCGATGGGCATGTGGGGCGGCGTCGCCGGCCTGGCGACGATCACCGGCCCGCTGCTCGGCGGCGTGCTCGTCGACCACCTCGGCTGGGAGTGGATCTTCTACGTCAACGTGCCGATCGGCGTGGTCGCCATCGTCATGACGCTGCTGCTGGTGCCGGACTGGCAGCCGAAGCACTCGCACTCGTTCGACGTGATCGGCATCGTGCTCTCGAGCGCGGCGCTGCTGTTCATCGTGTTCGGCGTGCAGAACGGCCAGCAGTACGACTGGGGCACCGTCTGGGGCGGGATCACGGTGTTCGAGATCATCGGCGCCGGCGTGCTGCTGCTGATCGCGTTCGTGGTGTGGCAGCGGGTCAACAAGCGGGAGCCGCTGCTGCCGCTGCAGGTGTTCTCGAACCGGAACTTCTCGGCGGGCACGCTCACGGCGACGACGGTCGGCTTCGCGATGACCGGCATGTTCCTGCCGCTGGTGATCTACATCCAGTCGGTGCTCGGGCTCAGCCCGACGATGGCGGGCCTGCTGACCGCGCCGATGTCGCTGCTGTCGGGGATCGTGGCGCCGTTCGTCGGGAACCTGTCCGACAAGGTCAACGGCAAGTACCTGGTGATGTTCGGCCTGGCGTCGCTGGCCGCGGGGCTCGGGGTCATCGCGCTGCAGGCGTCGCCGACGAGCAGCCCGTGGAGCTTCATCCCGGCGCTGCTGCTGTGCGGCCTCGGGATCGGCTGCGTCTTCTCGCCGATGAGCAACATGACGATGGGTTCGGTGGAGCCCCGGCTGGCCGGGACGGCGTCGGGAATCTTCAACACCTCCCGTCAGGTCGGCGGCGTGCTCGGCTCCGCGGCGATCGGGGTGCTGCTGCAGTCCCAGGTGAGCTCGTCCATCGCGGACGAAGCGACGAAGGCGGCTTCGCAGCTGCCGGAGCAGTACCGGGCGCCGTTCGCCGAAGGCATCGCGAAGGCCGCGGCGAGCACCGGCGAGTTCGGGTCGGCCGGGGGGCCGTCGCCGATGCCGGGGCTGCCCGCGGAGGTCGCCGCGCAGGCCGGCCGGCTCGCTTCCGACGCGGTCCACAGTGGACTGACGGACGCCGCCCGGGTGACCATGCTGCTGCCGATGGCGGTGCTGCTGCTCGGCGTGCTCTCGGCGGCCATGCTGCGCAAGGTGAAGCCACGCTGGGAAACCCCGGCGCCGGCTCCCGAGGCCGCCGCGGCCTGAGGGAAAGCCTCTGAAACCGTGGAGGCCTTCGCTTCGGGTGTCGGGACCGAAGCGAAGGCCTGCACGGACCGCGGGAGCGGTGCTTCAGCGCGCGGTCTTCGGCGCCGAGGCCGAATCCGCCCGGATGGTCGCCCGGCCCTTCGTCGCGCGGATCCTGGTCCACAGCGACTGCGACCTGGTGGCCGGCGTCGATTCCGTGACCCGTACGGTCATCGGTCACCTCCGCGTCTGTCCCCAGCGGCATATGTTGCGAGCCACAACAAACTAACTCCGTTCACCGGGTGGCGCGGTCACAATTCGGTTACGGCGAGCGCCCGGGTACGTTGCGCGGGTGCAGTTCGTCCTCGCCTCCCAGTCCCCCGCCCGCCTCGCCCTCCTGCGCTCCGGGGGCCTCGATCCGGCCGTGTTCGTCTCCGGCGTCGACGAAGACGCCGTCGCCGCGTCGCTGCCCGACCCGTCACCGTCGGAGCTGGTCACGGCCCTCGCGGCGGCCAAGGCCGAAGCGGTCCTCGGCCAGGTCGCCGCGGCGCACCCGGACGCCGTCGTCGTCGCCTGCGACTCGATGCTGAACATCGGCGGGCGGATGGTCGGCAAACCGCCCACTCCGGACATCGCGCGGCAGCGCTGGGCCGCGATGGCCGGGACATCCGGTGAACTCGTCACCGGGCACGCGGTCGTCCGGCTCGAGGGCGGGACGCGGACCAAGGAGACCAGCGGCTGGGAGTCGACGACCGTCCGGTTCGGCACACCCGGCCCCGAAGAGGTCGACGCCTACATCGCGACCGGCGAGCCGCTGCGCGTGGCCGGCGGGTTCACGATCGACGGGCTGGGCAGCTGGTTCATCGACGGGCTCGACGGCGGCCACACGAGCGTCATCGGGATCAGCCTGCCGCTGACGCGCCGGCTGCTGGCCGAGGTCGGCGTGAGTGTCGTGGATCTCTGGCGACCTCCCGCATCCTGAGAAGAGCGCCACACCAACGGGCGATCCGGAAGAGTCTTCTCTTGCCTAACGTTCTCCTCACGAGGCAAAACAAGAAACTTTCGAGCACCGGAGTCGCCCCGTGTCTTTTGTACGGACATACACCAAGCCGCGGGTGTTCGCGGCCGCGGTTCTCGGCTCGCTCGTCGTCGGCGCCCTGCTCGGCGTCGTCGCGCGGCAAACCGAGGCCGGCTGGCTGACCGATCTCCTCGACCAGATCGGCTCCATCTTCACCACGCTGCTGCAGATCGCGGTGATCCCGCTGGTCTTCACGGCGATCGTGGTCGGCATCAACAGCCTCCGGAAGCTCGGCGGCGGCCGCACCGCCGCGCGCCTCGGCGGCAAGACGGTCATGTGGTTCGCGATCACGTCGTTCATCGCGTCCCTGATCGGCATCGCGGTCGGCAAGCTCTTCAACCCCGGTGTCGGCGGCCTCGGCGGCGTCGAAGCGACCGCGAAGAACGCCGAAAAGGCGGCCAAGAGCGTCGACAGCTGGGGCTCGTGGAGCGCTTTCATCCAGGGGCTGCTGCCGGAGAACTTCATCAAGGCCTTCGCCGACGGCGAGACGCTTCAGGTGCTGTTCCTCGCGCTCGTGATCGGCGCCGCCGCCTACAGCCTCGGTGACAAGGCCAAGCCGTTCGTGGACTTCACGACGAGCGTCTTCGAGATCATCCAGCGCTACCTCGGCTGGATCGTCCGGCTCGCCCCGATCGGCATCATCGGCCTGATCGGCGCGGCGGTGTCCAACTACGGCGACGCGCTGTTCCGCCCCTTGTTCTCCACCACGCTCGCGGTGTACGTCGGCTGCCTGCTCGTGCTGTTCGTCGTCTACCCGATCCTGCTGCAGTTCGTGGCGAAGGTCAGCCCGCTGAAGTTCTTCGCGAAGGCGGGCACGGCGATCCAGTTCGCGTTCGCTTCGCAGTCCTCGGCCGCCACGCTGCCGCTGACCCGCCAGTCCGCGGTGAACCTCGGCGTCCAGCCGGCGTACGCGGCCTTCGCGACGCCGCTCGGCAGCGCGACGAAGATGGACGGCTGCGCGGCGGTCTTCCCGGCGATCGCGGCGATCTTCGTCGCCAACCTGGCCGGGGTGCAGCTCAACTTCTGGCAGTACGCCGGCATCGTCGTGGTCGCGGTGGTCGGTGCCCTGGCGACGGCCGGCACCACCGGCTGGCTGACGGCGTTCACGCTGACGACGTCGTTCATCGGCCTCGACGCCAAGCAGGTGGCGCTCGGCCTGGCGCTGATCTACTCGGTCAACCCGATCATGGACATGATGCGCACGGCGACGAACGTGGCCGGCCAGATCGTCGTCCCGGTGGTCGTGGCCCGCGGCGAAGGCCTCCTCGACGAAGAGGTCCTCAACGCCCCGACGGACAACCCGCTCCACAGCGACGAGGGCACCGAGGCGCGCCACACGGAGCCCGCCCCCGCCTGACCCAAGTCCGTGAATGTCGCATTGAGGGACTCTGAGTCCCTCAATGCGACATTCACGGCTTTCAGGGGCAGGTGCGCAGATCGGCGCGCGTGAGGCGGATGTCCGGCCAGCCGCGCAGGTCCGACGGCGCCGTGTACCGGCGCGTGCAGCCGACCGACTTGCCCGTCAGGTCGTACACCTGGCCCAGCACCGGCGCCGCGTCGCACTTGGGCGTGCCGGAGTCCGCGCCGCGGCAGTCGTGGCGGACCACGATCACGTCCGGGCGGCCGTCGGCCGTGACGTCGTAGAGCGACAGCGTCCCCGCGTCCGCGAAGTACGGCTTGCCCGGCGCGCGCCACATCCCGCCACCCGCGACGAGCAGCTCGCCGTACGCCGTGGTGCCGTGGTCACCGACGTCGCCGCGGACCAGGCACGTCGGCGCCGCGCCGTCGATGCAGCGCAGCGAGTTCTGGTCCAGCCGCACGCCGAGCTGGGCGATCGACAGCTCGAACACCGTGCCCGGCTCGGGTCCGACGCGCACCCGCGCCGAACCGCCCGCCGCGTCGGTCAGCAGCACCACCGGGGTCCCGCCGACCGTCATCGCCGCGAGCTGGCGGCACGGGCCGCCGCCGCAGGTCACCACCGGGGACACCGGGGCGGCCGCGGGCTCGGCCGCGCCGGCGGGCTGCTCCGGCCGCGGCCGGAGCAGGAACACCGCGGCGATCGCGCCGAGGGTCACCACCGCGGCCAGCACCGCGGTGAGCAGCGCCGACCGAGGCGTCCGCGCCGCCGAAGTCCGCATGGGACAGAGCGTAAGCCGCGTCGCGACTGTGTGTGGGCAGCGGCCCGGCGGGGAGTGGCCGAAATCCCCCGGCCGGGCACCCGGCGGAGGCAACCCGGGGTGGCGGAGCGTGTCCGTCTATGTTGTCCGGGTGACGAACCCGAACCTTCCCCCCGCGCTCTACCTGCCGACCGGCCCGGCGAGCGCCGAGACCGAAGGCGCGTCGATCGAGCTGCGCCGCACGCCGGACGGCCGCACCGCCCTCGTCGCGTTCACCGCGCTCGACCGGCTGATCGACTGCTGCGGCGAGCACCAGTCGTGGGTGCTGGTGAACACCGAGCACCTGCCGACGATCCACGCGGCGAACCCGTACGACGTCATCGTGCTGGACTCGCCGCTGCCCCAGGAGCTGCGCCACCACGTCTGAGCGTGGTTCAGCTCTCACTCAAGGGACTCCCGACGTCATGTCCGTAGACTCCCCCGTACCGCGTGGGCGGTCAGCAGAGCAGCTGTCGGGACGCAGGAGGTGCGGGGTGGCCGAGCAGGTCGGCGAATCCACCGGTGGTCCGGTGACCAAGATCCTGGTCGCCAACCGGGGCGAGATCGCGGTACGCGTGATCAGAGCCGCCAAGGACGCTGGGCTCGCCAGCGTCGCGGTGTACGCCGACCCGGATCGCGACGCACCGCACGTGCGCCTGGCCGACGAAGCCTTCGCGCTCGGCGGCACCACGGCCGCCGAGAGCTACCTGAACATCGAGAAGCTGCTCGACGCGGCCAAGCGCGCGGGCGCCGACTCGGTGCACCCGGGCTACGGCTTCCTCTCCGAGAACGCGGACTTCGCCCAGGCCGTCCTCGACGCCGGGCTGACCTGGATCGGGCCGAGCCCGCAGGCCATCCGCGACCTCGGCGACAAGGTCACCGCGCGCCACATCGCCCTGCGCGCGGGCGCGCCGCTGGTGCCGGGCACCAAGGAGCCGGCCAAGAACGCGGACGAGATCGTCGCGTTCGCCGACGAGCACGGCCTGCCGGTGGCCATCAAAGCTGCCTTCGGCGGCGGTGGCCGTGGCCTGAAGGTCGCGCGCACCCGCGAAGAGATCCCCGAGCTGTTCGAGTCGGCGACGCGGGAAGCGGTGGCCGCGTTCGGCCGCGGCGAGTGCTTCGTCGAGCGCTACCTGGACAAGCCGCGCCACGTCGAGGCCCAGGTGCTGGCCGACCAGCACGGCAACGCGATCGTCGTCGGCACCCGCGACTGCTCGCTGCAGCGCCGGCACCAGAAGCTCGTCGAGGAGGCGCCCGCGCCGTTCCTGTCCGACGAGCAGCGCAAGCGCATCCACGAGTCGGCGAAGGCGATCTGCAAGGAAGCCGGGTACTACGGCGCCGGCACGGTCGAATACCTCGTCGCCACCGACGGCACCATCTCCTTCCTCGAGGTCAACACGCGCCTGCAGGTCGAGCACCCGGTCTCGGAGGAGACCACCGGCCTCGACCTCGTCCGCGAGATGTTCCGCATCGCGCGCGGCGAGAAGCTGCGGATCACCGAGGACCCCGAGCCGCGCGGCCACTCGATCGAGTTCCGCATCAACGGCGAGGACGCCGGCCGCGGCTTCCTGCCCGCGCCGGGCACGGTGACGAAGTTCGTCGCGCCGAGCGGCCCCGGCGTGCGCGTCGACTCCGGCGTCGAGTCCGGCAGCGTGATCGGCGGCCAGTTCGACTCGATGCTGGCGAAGCTGATCATCACCGGTTCGGACCGGAACAACGCCCTCGAACGCAGCCGCCGCGCCCTGGCCGAGATGGTCGTCGAGGGCATGGCGACCGTGCTGCCGTTCGACCGCGTGATCGTCGACGACCCCGCGTTCATCGGCGACGAGAACGGCTTCAGCGTGCACACGCGCTGGATCGAGACGGAGTTCGACAACAAGATCGAGCCGTTCGTGGCGCCGGACGTCGAGGCCGCCGAAGAAGAGCCGCGGCAGAACGTCGTCGTCGAGGTCGGCGGGCGGCGCCTGGAGGTGTCGCTGCCGGGCGGGTTCGCGCTCGAAGGCGGCGCCGGGGGTGGCACCGCCGTCAAGGCGAAGCCGCGCAAGCGGGCCGGGGGCGGCAAGGCCGCGGTGAGCGGCGACGCCGTCACCGCGCCGATGCAGGGCACCATCGTCAAGGTCGCCGTCGAAGAGGGCCAGCCGGTCGAAGCCGGTGAGCTGATCGTCGTCCTCGAGGCGATGAAGATGGAGAACCCGGTCACCGCACACAAAGCGGGCACGATCACCGGCCTTTCGGTCGAGGTCGGCGCCGCCGTGACGCAGGGCACACAGCTGCTGGAGATCAAGTAGCGCAGTTCGTCACGGATGTCGTGGTGGGCCGCCCCCGTGGCGGCCTACCATCGACTACGTGACCGAAGTCCCGTCTCCGCAGCTGCGGATCAGCGACCAGAACCGCGAGTCCGCGCTGTCCGCGCTCGGTGAGCACATGAGCGCGGGGCGGATCGACATCGACGAATACGGCGAGCGTTCGGCGCGGATCACCGCGGCGAAGACGCGCGGCGAGCTCGTCGACATCTTCGCGGACCTGCCCGCACCGCACCCCCGCTACGACGACGCCCCGCAGGCCGTCGCGGCGCCCGAGCCGGCGCACGAGGCCGCACCGGCACCGCGGCGCCCGGGTACCCCGGACGGCTGGAGCGGCGGGCAGCGGTTCGTCGCCGCGTTCGTCCCGCTGGTCTGGATCGCGGTGATCGCGCTGATCGCCACCGGGGTCGTGCACGGGGCGCTGATCCTCGTCCCGATCGGGCTGAGCATCTTCGGCCGGTCGATGTGGGGCCACAGCGGGCACCACGACCACCGCCACGACCGCCACGACCGGCACCTGCGCGACCGGGAGCGCCGGCGCGAGCTGCGCGACTCCTTCCGCGACCACCGGCGCGGCCTGGACCGCTGAGCCACCGTGGGCGACATGCGGTTGAGCGACGACGAGCGCCAGGACGCCCTGGACGTCCTCGAAGAGCACGTCCGCTCCGGACGGCTCGACATCGACGAGTACGGCACCCGCTCCGCGAAGGTCACCGCGGCCAAGCGGGTCAGCGAGCTCGTGCCGCTGTTCGACGACCTGCCCTCGCCGCGCCCGAGCGCGCTGCTCAACGGGGCTTCCGCGCCCCCGGTGCCGGTGCTGTCCGGCGAAAGCGCGCTGCAGCAGTTCCTGATCCGCGGCGCGGTCCCGATCGCGATCGTCCTCGCGGTCGCGGTGCTCGTCCTGTCCCGCGGCCGGCTGCTCATCATCTCGGTCGCGCTGCCGCTGGTGGTCGCGATGATCGCCGGGGCCCGCCGGCGGCGCTGAACCTGCGAGAATCACCGGCGTGATGGGCGTGGTGCCGGGCGCGCTGGACGCCCGAGGCGAACGGCTGGCCGGGCCGATCTTCACCGGCGTCGGCCTGGCCGGGCTCGCCGCGTGCGTGGTCTGGGGGCCCGGGATCCGGGGCGCCACGCTGGTCGTCGTCGTGGCGGCGGCGGTGTGGGTACCGCTGCTGATCCCGCTGTTCCCGCACCGGCGGACACACCCGTGGCTCGCCGCCGGCTACTACGCCGGCGTGCTCGCGGCCGCGACCGTGCTGGTGGCGCGCGACGACACGTTCATGGGCTTCGCGTCCTTCGGCTACCCACTCGCCTTCGTGCTCTTCCCGGCGCGGTGGGGGTTCTTCGCGGTGGCCGCGACGGCGACGTTGCCGCTGCTGATGGCCGATGCGGATTCGCGCAGCCCGACGTGGGTGCTGGTCCTGTCGATGGCCGGGCCGCTGCTGTACGCGGCGTGGTTCGTCGGGGTGGAGAGCGAACAGCGGCGGAAGGCGAACGTCCGGCTGGAAGCCGCGCTGGAGGAGAACGCCGACCTGCACGCCCAGCTCGTCGCCCGGGCGCGGGAAGCCGGCGTGCTCGACGAGCGGCAGCGGATGGCGCGCGAAATCCACGACACGCTCGCCCAGGGCCTGACCGGGATCGTCACGCAGCTGCAGGCCGCCGATGGCCCGGACCGCGATCGCCGGGTGGAGCAGGCTCGCGCGCTCGCCCGGGAGAGTCTCGGCGAAGCGCGACGCGCGGTGCAGGCACTCCGACCGGAACCCCTCGACGCGGCTCAGCTGCCGGAAGCGCTTTCCCGGCTGGCCGAGCGGGTGTCGTCGACGTCCGGAGTCGCGGTTCGCGTGGAGACGACCGGGGACACCCGGCCGCTGCTGCCCGACCTGGAGGAGACGCTCTACCGCGTCGCGCAGGAGGCTTTGGCGAACGCGGAGAAGCACGCGAAGGCGTCGCGGATCGGGCTGACGCTGTCCTATTCGGACGACCTGGTGCTGCTCGACATCGTCGACGACGGCGTGGGCTTCCGACCGGGCGACCGCGGCGAGGGCACGGGGTTCGGCCTGGCGGCGATGCGGCAGCGCGTCCGCCGGGTGGCGGGAACGCTGACGGTCGAGAGCGCACCGGGCGGCGGCACGGCCGTGAGCGCCCAAGTCCCGGCCCTCTGAGATTGCTCCTTTCGCCGGGCAACCGGCTCCCCGCCCCGGACGTGGTGATCGTGCAGGTCGGGGAAGGGAACGAAATGATGAAGATAGGGAAGCGAGCGGGAGTGCTCGCCACCGTGGCGATCGCCGTCACCGCACTGGGGGTTCCCGCGGACGCCGCGGCGGTCCGCATTCCGTGGCGGCCGACGGTGCTGCCACTGCCGCCCGGCGCGGGCGCGGGCAACATCACCGGGTCGGACGGGAAGGGCGAGTACACCGGCACGTTCCGGGTCAACGACGTCACCCAGGTCGTGAGCTGGCGCAACGGGCAGCCGTTCTTGCGTGGCGTGCCGAGTGGGTACGAGCGGGTCGACGCCAACGACGAAAACTCGTCCGGCGTCGTGGCCGGCACGATCCACGACTACGAGAGCATGACCAGCCAGACGTTCACCCTGGACGCGTCGGGATACCACCTCAAGGACAACCCGGCGGGCTACCGGGAGGTGACCGGCGTCGCGATCAACACGCGCGGCGACGTGCTGGGGGAGGCCTACCAGCCCGGGGTGCCCCGCGCCGTCGTCCTGTGGCGGGCCGACGGCACCGCGCCGGTGGTCATCCCGGAGACGGGCGACGTCTCGTCCCCGCGCGACCTGGACGACGACGGCACGATCCTGCTGAGCACAGGCACCGGCTCGGCGCTGTGGAAGGACGGGGTCTTCCGGAAGCTCTCGCCGAGCCCGGCCGCGCAGGCCGAGGGGACTGCGATCCGCAACGGGGTCGTCGTCGGGTGGCGCCTGTGGGGCGGCAACCAGGCGGCCCGGTGGTCCACACCGGACACGACGGTCGGCTTGGCGGGCGGCGGGATCGCCACGAGCATCAACAAGGCCGGGTTGACGGTGGGCATGGTGCCGACGCCCTCGGGGCCGCAGATCTACGGCAACGCGGCGGTGTGGCGCGGCACGGTCCCGGGCGTGGTCCAGGGCCCCAGCGGCTATTCGACGTTCCGGGCCGAGGTCGCGGCCGACGACGGCACGCTCGCGGGCTACGCGTCGAACGACGCGACCCCCAGCAGCGGGGTGCCGGTGATCTGGCGCTTGACGCCGTGATCCGGGCTTGAACCGGCCGTGATCGCCGGGCCGGGAGCGGCGTGCTCCCGGCCTGGCTAGGCTGGGTGGAGTGGAACCGGTGGAGATCAACGCGGGCACGTACTACCTGCGCCAGCTGCGCGCCGACCGGCACATCGACGACCGGCCGCTGCTCATGGAGGCGTTCGCCGACCCGACGCACCGCAAGTACGTGCTGAACTACCGCCTGAGCACCCTCGACGAGGCAACGGAGTACGTGGCGCTGCGGGCGGCCCAATGGGCGGGCGACGAGCGCTGTTCGTGGGCGATCGCGGAGCCGACGTCAGGCCGCCTGCTCGGCGAGGTGGGCCTGCGCGAGCTGAACCTCGACGCGGCGTACGCGGAGGCGACGATCTGGGTCCACCCGACCGAGCGAGGCAAGGGCATCGCGACGACGGCGTTGAACGCGGCCCTGCGCTTCGGCTTCGTCGGCTTGGGGTTGACCGAGGTGAGCTACCGCTACGAGGAGAGCAACCAGGCATCGGCGATCGTGGCGGAGCGCTGCGGGTTCACGTTGGTGGGCCCGGAGGCCGACCTCGCGGCGACCGGCGAGCGCCTGATCCGCTGGCACCGCACGTCATGACCCGCGAGGTGTGACGCTGCCGCACACCATCCCCTGCCGAGCCCCGGGGGCCCTGAGGCCAGTCTATCGGCGCCCCCGGACGAAAACCGGTCCGAAGGCGCTCGGCGGCCGCCGTTGTCCACAACTCGCGGGGGCTGGGGACAACCGCGCCCACAACCTGCCGGGGCTGGGGACAACCGTCTCAGCTCACCGGCTCCACGATGCCCGCCCGGGCCTCCGGGGCCGCCGACCTCAACGCGTCCGCCGCTTCGTCGCTCGGCTGGGACTGGGACTCCCGCTCCGCCTCCACCCGGGCGTTGTAGACCTCGATCTCGCGCTTCACCGTTTCGGGTGACCAGCCGAGGACCTCGCCGACCAGCGTCGCGACCTGCTCGGCGCACTCGACGCCGCGGTGGGCGTACTCGATCGAGATGCGCGTCCGGCGGGCCAGGACGTCCTCCAAGTGCAGCGCCCCCTCGTGCGAAGCCGCGTACACCACTTCGACGCCCAGGTAGTCCGGTGCGTGCTCGATCGGCTTCAGCAGCTCCGGGCGGCCCGCCGCCGAGGCCAGGACCTCGTTGACCAGCGAGCCGTAGCGGTCGAGCAGGTGCCGGACCCGGTAGGGGTGCAGGCCGTGCTCGGCGGCCAGGTGGTCGGCCTGGTTGACCAGTGCGTGGTAGCCGTCCGCGCCGATCAGCGGGACCTTGTCCGTGATCGACGGCTGCGAGCGGCCCGGCAGGTCGACCGCCGCCGCGTCGACGGCGTCCGCCGCCATCACCCGGTACGTCGTGTACTTGCCGCCCGCGATCGCGACCAGCCCCGGCGCCACCCGCGCCACCGCGTGCTCGCGCGAAAGCTTCGACGTCTCTTCGCTCTCCCCCGCCAGCAACGGGCGAAGGCCCGCGTACACGCCTTCGATGTCGTCGTGCGTCAGCGGCGTCGCCAAGACGCTGTTGACGTGCTCGAGGAGGTAGTCGATGTCGTGCTTCGTCGCCGCCGGGTGCGCCAGGTCCAGGTTCCAGTCGGTGTCCGTGGTTCCCACGATCCAGTGATTCCGCCACGGGATCACGAACAGCACCGACTTCTCGGTGCGCAGGATCATCCCCGACTCCGACACGATCCGGTCGCGCGGCACGACGATGTGCACGCCCTTGCTGGCGCGCACGCGGAACCGCCCGCGGCCGCCGGAGAGCCGCTGCAGCTCGTCGGTCCACACGCCGGTGCAGTTGATCACCGCGGCCGCCGAGATCTCCGTTTCGCGCCCGTCCTCGACGTCGCGCACGCGGACGCCGGACACCCGGTCGGCCTCGCGCAGGAACCCGACGACCTGGGTCGACGTCCGCACGACCGCGCCGTAGTGCGCCGCCGTCCGCGCCACCGTCATGGTGTGGCGGGCGTCGTCGGACTGCGCGTCGTAGTAGCGGATCCCGCCGATCAGCGCGGACCGCTTGAGCGCCGGCACCATCCGCAGCGCACCCGCCCGGGTGAGGTGCTTCTGGCCCGGGACGCTGCGGGCGCCGCCCATCGTGTCGTACATCAGCAGGCCGGCGGCGGTGTAGGGCCGCTCCCACACGCGGCGCGTCAGCGGGTAGAGGAAGCTGACCGGCTTGACCAGGTGCGGCGCGATGGTCGTCAGCATCAGCTCGCGTTCGCGCAGCGCTTCCCGGACCAGGCCGAACTCGAGCTGTTCCAGGTAGCGCAGGCCGCCGTGGAAGAGCTTGCTCGACCGGCTCGACGTCCCCGAGGCGAGGTCGCGGGCCTCGACGAGCGCGACCCGCAGACCGCGCGTCGCGGCGTCCAGCGCCGTGCCCGCGCCGACCACGCCGCCGCCGATGACGACGAGGTCGAAGGTTTCGTTGCCGAGCCGCTGCCAGGTCTGTTCCCGCTTGGCCGGGCCCAGTCGAGCCGGGTTCGTCTCCGCTGCGTGCTGCGCACTGGCCACGTGACACTCCTCCTCGTGCTGGCGAGGCTTCCAGCATCGCACGACCTGGTGATCCTCCGCCCGTCCACGGATGACACGTGTGGCGTAACCCTCCGCGATCTTGCTGTGCCGCCGGCTTGCTCCGGGTCGGATTGGTAAAAAGTTTCGGCTACCCGGTGCTTGGAATCCGCTTCTACGCCCCGGTAACGTCGCGCGAACGTGGGTCGGCAACGGTGCCGTGGCACGCCGTGATCGACCCTGCGCAGAGTGTCCAGTGTGGAGGTGCAGCGGTGAGTGCTGGGGCAATAATCGTCTGGGAACTACTGGGAACGGCCGCGCTGATCCTGCTCGGCAACGGCGTGGTCGCGAACCACGTGCTCCGTAAGAACAACGGCCACAACGCCGGGTTCTTGTTCATCAACTTCGGCTGGGCGTTCGCCGTCTTCACCGGCGCCAGCATCGCCGCGCCCAGCGGGGCGCACCTCAACCCGGCGGTCACGCTGGGCCTCGCCATCGCGGACAAGACGCCCTGGAGCGACGTCCCGTTCTACTTCATCGGCCAGTTCGCCGGCGCGATCATCGGTGCTGTCCTCTGCTGGGCCGCCTACAAGCTGCAGTTCGACGACCACCCCGAGCCCGAGAACACGCTCGGCATCTTCTCCACCGCACCTCAGATACCGAACACCGTGTGGAACCTGGTCACCGAGGTCATCGGCACCTTCGTCCTGGTGGCCTGGATCCTGCTCAGCCCGATCTACGCCGCCAGCGACGGCGGCACCCCGAACTTCGGCAACTCGGCGCTCGGCTACGCGGGCGTCTCCTTCGTCGTCCTGGTGATCGGTACCTCGCTCGGCGGGCCGACGGGCTACGCCATCAACCCGGCCCGCGACCTCGGCCCGCGCATCGCGTACGCGTTCCTGCTCCCGATCCGGAACAAGGCCAACGCGAACTGGGGCTACTCGTGGATCCCGGTCGTCGGCCCGCTCGCCGGTGGCGCGCTGGCCGCGCTGGTCTACCTCCTCGTGCACAACCTGACCTGATCGCCCCACTCACCGAATTCCTGGAGCACAGATGACTTCGTACGTAGCCGCGATCGACCAGGGCACCACGTCGACCCGGTGCATGATCTTCAACCACGAGGGCCGGGTGGTCTCGGTCGACCAGCGCGAGCACGAGCAGATCTTCCCGAAGGCGGGCTGGGTCGAGCACAACGCCGAGGAGATCTGGGAGAACACGCGCCGGGTCGCCGCGGGCGCGCTGGCCAAGGCCGACCTGACCGCGAAGGACATCGTCGCGGTCGGCATCACCAACCAGCGCGAAACCGCGCTGGTCTGGGACAAGACGACCGGCAAGCCGGTGTACAACGCGATCGTCTGGCAGGACACCCGCACCGACAAGATCGTCACCGAGCTCGGCAACCTCGGCGGCGGCCAGGAGCGCTACCGCGACAAGGTCGGCCTCCCGCTCGCGACGTACTTCTCCGGGCCGAAGATCAAGTGGATCCTCGACAACGTCGACGGCGCGCGCGAGAAGGCCGAAGCCGGTGACCTGATCTTCGGCAACATGGACACCTGGGTGCTGTGGAACATGACCGGGGGCGCCGACGGCGGCGTGCACGTCACCGACCCGACCAACGCGTCGCGCACCATGCTGATGGACCTCGACACCCTGCAGTGGGACGCCGACATCGCCGGCGAGATGGGCATCCCCCTTTCGATGCTGCCGGAAATCCGCTCCTCGTCCGAGGAGTACGGCAAGGTCCGCGAGAAGGGCGCGCTGGCCGGCGTGCCGATCTCGGGCATCCTGGGCGACCAGCAGGCCGCGACGTTCGGCCAGGCCTGCCTTTCGCCCGGCGAGGCCAAGAACACCTACGGCACCGGCAATTTCATGCTGCTCAACACCGGCACCGAGAAGGTGATGTCGCAGAACGGGCTGCTCACCACGGTCTGCTACAAGATCGGCTCGAACGACACGATCTACGCGCTGGAAGGCTCCATCGCGGTGACCGGTTCGCTGGTGCAGTGGCTGCGCGACAACCTCGGCATGATCGGGACCGCGGCCGAGATCGAGGAGCACGCGCGCAGCGTCGAGGACAACGGCGGCGCGTACTTCGTCCCGGCGTTCTCGGGTCTGTTCGCTCCTTACTGGCGATCCGACGCTCGCGGCGCGATCGTCGGGCTCACCCGGTTCGTCAACAAGGGCCACCTGGCTCGCGCGGTCCTGGAGGCGACGGCCTTCCAGTCCCGCGAGGTGATCGACGCGATGAACGCCGACTCCGGTGTCCCGCTGAAGTCGCTCAAGGTGGACGGCGGCATGGTCGTCAACGAGCTGCTGATGCAGTTCCAGGCCGACATCCTCGGCGTGCCGGTGATCCGTCCGGTGGTCAACGAGACGACGGCGCTGGGTGCCGCGTACGCCGCCGGGCTGGCGGTCGGGTTCTGGAAGTCCGAGGACGACATCCGCACCAACTGGGCCCAGGACAAGCAGTGGGACCCGTCGATGGACGACTCCCGCCGCGAATCCGAGTACCGCAACTGGAAGAAGGCCGTGACGAAGACCTTCGACTGGGTCGCCGACGACGACTGAGCCGACTGACCGGCCGAGGCCGGGGGCGTCGCACGGCGCCTCCGGCCCGCCTGTCCGCTCAGTCTTCCCAGCCCTCCGGCTTGCCGGACTGCTCGTTCGGCGCGATGAGCAGGAACGGCACCCCCTGGTCGTCCACGACCCGCACCTGTCGCCCGTGCGGGGAGTCGAACGGCTGCTCCAGCGCCTGACCACCGAGTTCGACCACCTTCGCCGCGCTCGCGTCGGCGTCCGCCACCCAGAAGTACGCCGACCAGTTCGACGGCACCTCCACCGGCACCGACTCGGGCAATGCGCCGAGCCCGCCGACCGGGCGGCCGTCGATCAGCAGCACCGCGTAGGTGAAGTCGTCGTTCGAGAGGTCCTCGACGCCGTAACCGAAGACCTGTTCGTAGAACGCCTTCGCCGCCGGGAAGTCACGGCTCATGCACTCGTTCCACGCCGGCGTGCCCGGCGTCGCCGTGACCTGCGTGCCGGTGTGGTTGCCGGGCTCCCAGAGGCCGAAGACTGCGCCCGCCGGGTCGGCCGCGACCGCCATCCGGCCTTCCTTCAGCACTTCCATCACCGGCACGACGACCTGCCCGCCGGCCTCGGTGATCGCCGCGGCCGTCCGGTCCGCATCGGACACCGCCAGGTACGTCGTCCACACCGCGGGCACCTCCTGACCCGGCGGTGCCTGCCCGATCCCGGCGACCGGCCGCCCCCGCAGCTCCGCCATGCCGTAGAAGCCGGTTTCCTCGCCGCCCTTCTGCACGTCCCAGCCGAACAGGCCGCCGTAGAAGGCCACCGCTTTCGCCTGGTCGGGCACCATCAGGTCCACCCAGCCGGGTGTGCCGTCGGGCCACCGCTCGTCCCGGACCACCATGTCTGCTCCCAACCCTCGTTCGCGCCGCCTCGGGTGACGGCCGGCACAGTGTTGCACCGGGCACCGACAAAAACCGGAATCAGCCCTGGACCAGGCGGGCGTACACGACGATGTTGTCGACGTAGTTGTGCGCGCTCCGGTCGAACACTCCCCCGCAGGTGATCAGCCGCAGCTCAGGGCCCGCCGTGTCGTCGTACACGCCTTCCTTCTCGAAGTCCTGCTTCGGCACCTGGTGCACTTTGGTCACCTGGAACAGCGCCGTCGTCCCGTCCTTGCGCGCGATCGAGACGCGGTCGCCGGCGGCCAGCTCCTTGAGCCGGTAGAAGATGCCCTTCTGGTGGTTGCCGTCGACGTGCCCGAGGACGACGGCCGGACCGACCTCGCCCGGCGTCGGCGCGTACGTGTACCAGCCCGCCTGCAGCGGCGTCGTCACCGGCGGCACCTGGATGGTGTTGTCCGCGTTGACGCCCAGCGGCACCAGCGACGAGTGCGCGCCGATCTTCGGGATGTCGATCGAGACCGGAGCGGACTCCGGCAACGCGGCGACGGCGTTCTGGTCGCCCACCGCGGGCGGCGGGTCCACCGCGACGGGCTGCGCGGGCGGCGGTTGCGCGGTCGGCGGCTCGGCCCCTCCGCCGAGCGTCAGCGCCAGCACGACCAACGCGGCCAGAAGCGCCACGACCAGCGCGATCAGGTAGCCCCGCCGGGTCATGATCTTCGTAGTCATGTGCTGCCCCTTCCCCCGGGGTTTACACGTCTGGGCGGCCCGATCGGTTGGGCCGCCCAGACGCTACCCCCGCTCCCCCTCGGGAGATCAGCGGCGCCGAACCCGCCGGGCCAGCACCAGACCGCTGCCGCCGAGCGCGAGCACGCCCATGGCCGCCGCGGCCGCGAGCGGTGCGCCGGAGTCGCCGGCCGGGCCGTCGGTGCCGCCCGTCTGCGGCGCGCCCGCCGGCACCTTGGTGACCTGCTTCGGCACACCCAGCACGGTGAACTTCGTGCTGATCTCGGCACCGCCGCAGAAGAACGACAGCGGATACACGCCCGGCTTCACCGGCTTCACGACCGCGGACGCGACGGCGGCCGGCGCGGTCGCCGGGTCGTTCTGCGGGCCGGTGCGGCGCAGCGAGCCGATGGTGAGAGCCGGCGAAGTCAGGTCATGCGTGCCTTCGGCGGCGCAACCCACCCGGATCTGCACCTTCGCGCCCGGGTGGGCGACCTTCGGAATCACCTGGACGTAGGCCTTCGGGACACCCACGTGCTCGGACGGGGCGGCCGCGGACGGCGACGTGCTCGCCAGCGCCGCACCGGGCGCGAGAGCGAGGAAAGCGGTGGCGATGCCCGCGACGACAGCGGTCTTCTTCATTCTTTTCTCCCCTGTGGAATGATTCGACACAGCAATTGCGCGGACACCGATCGCAGTTCCCCCTGCCTCGGCTTTGTCCGCTTGCTTATGTTGTCAAGACGTCTCCACCTGCGAGAGGTTGCGCCCCTCGGTCATGAAAAAACCGCCCCAGAGCATGACCCCGGGGCGGTTCGGCGTATTCGGGAATTCAGCCGGCCATACTGCCGTCACCGGCTTTCGCGGCCCCGGAGGGCACCTTCGAAACTTGCGGCGCGGGCACCGAGAACTGCGTGCTGTAAGTCTGGCCACCGCAGGTCACGGTCAGCGGGTACGTCCCGGCCTGGGTGCCCGGCTCGAGCGCGACGTCGGCGCTGATGTTCGCGTCGACGCCCATGAACGGGCCGGGGGTGTAGTTCGAGAACGTCAGCACCGGCGAGGAGAAGGTCGGCGAAGCGCCTTCGCACTTCGCCAGCGCGACGTTCGGCGCGTCACGGACGTACTTGTCCACGAGCGACTGGTTGATCGCGGTGTTGACGTTGAGCTGCACGCTGCCCTTCGCCGGCGCGGCGCTCGGCGCCGGACTGGGACTCTGCTGCTGCGCCTGCGCCGGCCCAGCCAGCGTCGTCGCCCCGATCAGCGCTGCCACCACGAAAACCACCGTCTTGCGCACCTTCGCACCCTTCGCGTCCTTCAGCCGTACAACCGACAAGACGCGACGGCGCGCGACGGGTTGCCTACCGGATCAGTCCAGATCGTCGTGGCGCATCAACTGGCGCCCGGCCTCGGTGATCGAGCCCGACAGCGACGGGTACACCGAAAATGTCAGTGCCAGGTGGTCCACTGTGAGCTGGTTCTGGACGGCGAGCGCGATGGGAAGGATGAGCTCGCTCGCCTGCGGCGCCACGACGACGCCACCGACGACCACGCCGGTGGCGGGGCGGCAGAACAGCTTCACGAAGCCTCGGCGGAGGCCCTCCATCTTCGCGCGCGCGTTGGTGGCCAAGGGCAGCATGATGGTGCGCGCGGGCACCTCGCCGGAGTCGATCGCCTGCTGGCTGATGCCGACGGTGGCGATCTCCGGGTGGGTGAACACGTTGGCGGCGACGGTCTTGAGCTTGATCGGCGCGACGCCCTCGCCCAGCGCGTGCCACATCGCGATGCGGCCCTGCATGCTCGCCACCGAGGCCAGCATGAGCACGCCGGTGCAGTCGCCGGCGGCGTAGATCCCGGGAACGGAGGTGCGCGAAACGCGGTCGACGGTGATGAACCCGCCGGGGCCGGGCGAGATGCCGACGCGGTCGAGGCCGATGTCCTGGGTGTTCGGGACCGACCCGACGGTCATCAGCGCGTGGCTGGCTTCGATCACGCGACCGTCGGCGAGGAAGATCTCGACGCCCTTTTCGGTGCGCTCGACGCGGTCGGCGCGCGCCTGCTTGGCGACGGTCGTGCCGCGCTGCGAGAAGACCTCTTCGAGCACCGCGGCGGCGTCGGCGTCCTCGTGCGGGAGGACGCGGTCGCGGCTGGAGACGACGGTGACCTTGACGCCCATCTCGGTGTAGGCGGACGCGAACTCGGCGCCGGTGACGCCCGAGCCGATCACGGCGAGGTGCTCGGGCAGCTCGTCGAGCTCGTAGAGCTGGCGCCAGTCGAGGATGCGTTCGCCGTCCGGGACGGCGCCGGGCAGCACGCGCGGCGTGGCGCCGGTGGCGATCAGGACGACGTCCGCGGGCAGCTTCTCGGTCTCGCCGTCCTGTTTGGTGACGGCGACCTTGTGGGTCGCGAGGCCGGTCTCGTCGTCGCAGAAGCGGGCTTCGCCGATGACGACGCGGACGCCTTCGCGCTGGACGCGGGCGCGGATGTCGGCGGACTGGGCGAGCGCGAGGCCCTTCACCCGGCCGTGGACGGTCGGGAGGTCGATGCTCGTGTCGGCCAGGTCGGTGTTGATGCCGAGCTCGCCGAGGTCGTGCATCTTCGCCAGCGCGCCCGAGCTCGCGATGAACGTCTTCGAAGGGACGCAGTCGTAGAGGACGCACGCGCCACCGAGGCCGTCCCGTTCGACGATCGTGACGTCGGCCCCGTGCTGGGCTGCGACCAGCGCGGCTTCGTAGCCGGCCGGGCCCCCGCCCATGATCACGATCCTGGTCACCTGGGTCCTCCTCGAAGTGCTCGCGTGCGGTGCTCTCACCGTACGCGGCGAAGGTGACCGGACACTGAAGTGGGCGAACACGGCGAGTGCGTCCACTCGGGTGAGCGCGGGGTCGCTACGCTGTCGGCGTGCCGTTGTATGCCGCGTACGGATCGAACATGGAGCCCGCCCAGATGCTGGAGCGCGCGCCGCACTCTCCGATGGCCGGCTCCGGCTGGCTGGAGGGGTGGCGCCTGACCTTCGGCGGCGAGGACCTCGGCTGGGAAGGTGCCCTGGCGACGATCGTCGAGGACCCGGGTTCCCGGGTCTTCGTCGTGTTGTACGACGTGACGTCGCTGGACGAGACGGGCCTGGACCGCTGGGAAGGCGGCGAGCTGGGGATCCACTCGAAGATCCGGCTCCGCGTCCAGACGATGGACGGCTCGGCGTTGGCCTGGCTGTACGTCCTGGACGCCTACGAAGGCGGCTTGCCTTCGGCCCGCTACCTGGGCGTCCTGGCGGACGCCGCCGAGGCGGCCGGCGCTCCCGCCGACTACGTCGACGACCTCAGAACCCGCCCCTGCTCCGGCATAACCGGCTAACCGACCTCCCAGGTACGCGAGCCGACCCTCCAGGCACGCGAACCGACCCTCCAGGCACGCGAACTATCCAGAACGTGCCTGGAAAGCCTCGCGCAGTTCGCCTAGCACCCGAGCCGGATCCCGGAGATCGGCGGCGGCTGCGCGGACCGTGATCCAGCCTCGCCCCAGCATTCGCCGGTCCCGCTCTGCGTCGGCGGCCTGACGGTCCTCGTGCGCGGCGAACCCGTCGTACTCGAGCGCGACGCGCCGAGCGGGCCAAGCCATGTCGAGTACGTAGAGCAGCCTGCCGTCGATGTCGTTGATCGGGTACTGGACCTCCGGGAGAGGCAATCCGGCCTCGACCACGATCAGTTTCACCATGCTCTCGGGCGGCGACTCCGCCCGCCCGTCGGCGAGGGCCAGCAGCGACAGGGCCCTGTGGATACCTTTGCGGCTCGGACGGTCGGCGATGCGGTCTCGCACGTTGTCTCGAAGCCTCTGCAGGTGGTCCGTCGGCAACCCGCGCATGGCCTCTTCTACAGCCGCGAAGGCGGTCCGCTTGTCCCCTCGGCACAGAAAATCGGCGAGTGCGAGGTCCAGGCTGAAGACCGGCAAACCATCGAGTTCGAGCACATCGTGCGGTTGGTAGTCGCTCTGGTGAACGACCAAACCCGGCTTCGATCTGACCCGCCGTTCGTAGGGCACAGTGAGGTGGATGTCAGCGCATTCGGCAACCGAAACCCCATGCAGCACAAGGGAAGTCGCACCCGAAAGCGCGGCCGGTTGACCGGCCAGCAGTAGCGCCGCTTCGGCCCGTGTCGGCAATTTGAGCGAGTCGGCGGCGGGCACCACCACTCCTCGCCAAGGCTGAGCCAGCACCCCGCTGCACAACGCCTCGCGGACCGCTCGCTGTCCCAGCACCTCAACGGCCTCGCTACGCAGAGCCGCCCCGTGTCGTCCTCCCCAATTGATCACAAGATCGAGAATGAGGCCCTTCCGTCGATGACGGAAGAGCCCCATTCGCGAACTGTGGACAACTCGGCCAACCTGTGGACAACTTCGTACCCAGAGGGTCGGCTCGCGTACCTGGAGAGTCGGCTCGCGTACCCAGAGGGTCGGTTAGGCGAGGGTGGTTAGGGCTGTGTGGACCAGGGTTCGGACTCCGCAGAGCAGGGCTCGCTCGTCCAGGGTGAACGTGGGGCGGTGGATGTCGGACTGGGGTTCCGGGGAACCGGACCAAACGCCCAGCCGGGCGAAGGCTCCCTGGATGTGCTCCAGGTACCAGCCGAAGTCCTCGCCGCCGGACGACTGCTCGGTCGACGCCACCGCGCGCTCGCCCAGGGCCGCGTCGACGCCCGCGCGCATCAGGGCCGTGGAGTCCGCGTCGGACACCACCGGCGGGACCCCGCGGCGGTAGTCCAGGTGGAAGCCCACCCCGGTCGGCGCCAGCAGCGACTCCACCGACGACGCCACCAGCGGCTCCAGCGCCGTCCAGACCTCGTGGTCGGCCGTGCGCAGCGTGCCGCGCAGGACGCCGTCCTGCGGGACCGCGTTGGCCGCCTGGCCCGCGTGGACCGCGCCCCAGACCAGCACCGTTCCCGACCGCGGGTCGACCCGCCGGGAGAGCAGCGCCGGCAGGGACGTGATCACCGTGCCGAGGGCGTGGACCAGGTCGGCCGTCAGGTGCGGCCGGGACGTGTGCCCGCCCGGCGACGTCAGCCGCAGCTCGATCAGGTCCGCCGCCGACGTCAGCGCGCCGACGCGCATCCCCACCTGGCCGACCTCGAGCCGCGGGTCCACGTGCAGGCCGTAGATCCGCTCGACGCCCTCCAGCGCGCCCGCCGCGATCATGTCCAGCGCACCGCCGGGCATGACCTCCTCGGCGGGCTGGAAGATCAGCCGGACGCGGCCGGGCAGCTCCGGCGCGCCGGCCAGGGCGCGGGCCGCGCCCAGCAGGATCGCCGTGTGGGCGTCGTGGCCGCACATGTGGGCCGCGCCCTCGACGGTCGACGCGAAGGGCAGCCCGGTGTTCTCCGTGAGCGGCAGCGCGTCCATGTCCGCGCGCAGCGCCACGCACCGCTCGCCGCGGCCGATGTCGCAGACGACGCCGGTGCCGCCCGGCAGCACCCACGGCTTGAGCCCGACGGCGCGCAGCAGCGTGACGACCAGTTCCGTGGTCGCGAACTCGTGCCGGGACAGCTCCGGGTGCGCGTGGATGTGCCGCCGCCACGCGAGCACGTCGGTCGCGTTCGCGCGCAGCCAGTCATCGAGCCAGAACGGGCCGCGGCCCGCACCAAGGTCCTCCACGGGAGCCATGCTTACGCCCGCTTCGGAAATAAGCGCCTGGGACCCCTCCATGGGGTTGATGATGCGCCCATGGGGGTCGCCTGGAACGTCCGGCCGTGAGTCGAGCACCGTCACGCCGCACCTCCTCCCGCAACACGGGTAACCCGGGCAGCGGCTGGGGTCACGCAACGTGCCGATCGATCTGTCGTACGCATTTGCAGACGATCGTGCACCATGCAGGCGGCAACGCGCGCCTCGAAAACGGCCGTCCTAGATGGCCGGTACCGGATCTGCGTTGAACGGTGTGCAGTAGTTCGGTTAAGCCGAACGCCTCAAGCCTTCTTGGCCTTCTTCGACCTGATCCGCCTGCCCCAGATCACGATGGCGAGCAGCGCCACCGCGACCACGCCCGCGATCAGCTTGTTCTTGGTCTTTTCGGTGTTCGCCTTGTCCGTCTGCGCCGGGTCGAGGACCGGGCCCGGCGGCTGGGTCTGCACCGGGACCAGCGCGGCGGAAGCGTGCGCGACCGTCGCCGTGACGGCCGCCGAGCGCACCGGTGAAGCGACCGCCGGCTGCGCGGTGAACAGCACCGCGCCCAGCACGCCGACCAGGACCAGAACCCTCAGCTTCGCCATGACATCCCTTCGCCGCCACCAGGCATTCTCCCGCGAAACGCCCGGTGCGTCAGCCACCACGCGGTGGACCGAACGCGTCGAGGATCCGCTGAGCACCGAGGGTAGCCGTCAGCTCACCGTCCCGCACCGCCCGTTCGACGTCGGGAACGACCGTTCGCACGTCCGGATGCGCCGCCAGGCGACTCAGCAGCTGTTCGCGAACCATCGCCCACGTCCAGTCGACCTGCTGCCGGCGGCGGCGGGCGTCGAGCTCGCCGGACGCCGTGAGCGTTTCGCGGTGCTGCTCGATCGCGCCCCAGACCTCGTCGAGCCGCAGGTTGTGCAGGCCGCTGCAGGTCAGCACCGGCGGCGTCCACGACGCTTCGGGCCCGTAGATCATCCGCAGCGCGCCGGACAGCTCCCGGGCCGCGCGACGAGCGTCCCGCTCGTGGTCGCCGTCCGCCTTGTTGACGGCGATGACGTCGGCGAGCTCCAGCACGCCCTTCTTGATCCCCTGCAGCTGGTCGCCCGTGCGCGCGAGCGTCAAGAACAGGAAGCAGTCGACCATGTTCGCGACGGTCACTTCGGACTGTCCCACCCCGACGGTCTCGACCAGCACGGTGTCGTAGCCGGCGGCTTCCATCAGCACGATCGTCTCGCGCGTCGCCCGCGCGACGCCGCCCAAGGTCCCGGACGTCGGCGACGGCCGGATGAACGCCCGTTCGTCGACCGCCAGGCGCGCCATCCGGGTCTTGTCGCCGAGGATCGACCCGCCGGTCCGCGTCGACGACGGGTCGACCGCGAGCACGGCGACGCGGTGCCCGGCCGCGGTCAGGTCGGTACCCAGCTGGTCGATGAATGTCGACTTGCCGACACCGGGCACGCCCGTGATGCCGATCCGTCGCGCGCCACCGGACGAAGGCAGCAGCTCGACCAACAGCTCCTGCGCGAGCGCCCGGTGGTCCTCCCGCTGCGACTCGACCAGCGTGATCGCCTTCGACAGCGTCCCGCGGTCGCCCGCCAGCACGCCCTTGGCGTAGGCGGGGACGTCGATCTTGCGCGGCAAGGGTCAGGACTCCTGCGCCGTCAGCTGGCCGAGCAGGTCGATGGCCGCGTCCGCGAGCACCGTGCCGGGCCCGAAGATCGCCGCCGCCCCGGCCTCGCGCAGCGCCGGGTAGTCGCCCGGCGGGATGACCCCGCCGACCACGACCATGATGTCCTCGCGGCCCAGTTCGGCGAGCTCGTGGCGCAGCGCGGGCACCAGCGAGAGGTGCCCGGCGGCCAACGAGGACACCCCGACGACGTGCACGTCCGCCTCGATCGCCTGCCGCGCGACCTCGGCCGGGGTGGAGAACAGCGGGCCGACGTCGACGTCGAAGCCGATGTCGGCGAAGCCGGTGGCGATCACCTTCTGACCGCGGTCGTGGCCGTCCTGGCCCATCTTCGCGACGAGGATCCGCGGCCGGCGGCCTTCCTCCGCGGCGAACTCTTCGACCAGTTGACGGGCCTTCTCGACGTTCTGCGACTTACCCACCTCTTCGCGGTAGACGCCCGAGATCGTCCGGATCTGCCCGGAGTGCCGGCCCCAGAGCTTCTCCAACGCGTCGGAGATCTCGCCGACCGTGGCCTTCGCGCGGGCCGCGCCGATGGCCAGCTCCAGGAGGTTGCCGCCGTTCCCGGCGCCCTCGGTCAGCCGTCGCAACGCGTCCTCGGTGGCGGCGGAGTCACGCTCGGAACGCAGCCGCCGCAGCTTCTCCAGCTGCTGCGTCCGGACACCGGCGTTGTCCACTTTGAGCACTTCGATGTCTTCGTCGCTCGTGACCTGGTACTTGTTCACGCCGATCACCGGCTGCCGGCCCGAGTCGATCCGCGCCTGGGTGCGGGCGGCGGCCTCTTCGATGCGCAGCTTGGGGATGCCCGCGTCGATCGCCTTGGCCATGCCGCCGGCCTGCTCGACCTCGCTGATGTGGCCCCACGCCTTGCGCGCGAGGTCGTAGGTCAGCTTTTCGACGAAGGCGCTGCCACCCCACGGATCGATCACGCGCGTGGTCCCGGACTCCTGCTGCAGCAGCAGCTGCGTGTTGCGGGCGATCCGCGCGGAGAAGTCCGTCGGCAGCGCGAGGGCCTCGTCGAGGGCGTTCGTGTGCAGCGACTGCGTGTGCCCCTGGGTCGCCGCCATCGCCTCGACGCACGTGCGCACGACGTTGTTGTAGACGTCCTGCGCGGTCAGCGACCAGCCCGACGTCTGGGAGTGCGTCCGCAGCGACAGCGACTTCGGGTTCTGCGGCGAAAAGCCCTTCAGCAGCTTCGCCCACAGCAGGCGCGCCGCGCGCAGCTTCGCGACCTCCATGAAGAAGTTCATGCCGATCGCCCAGAAGAACGACAGCCGCGGCGCGAACTTGTCGACGCCCAGCCCGGCGTCGACGCCCGAGCGGAGGTACTCGACGCCGTCGGCCAGCGTGTAGGCCAGCTCCAGATCGGCCGTCGCCCCGGCTTCCTGCATGTGGTAGCCGGAGATGGAGATCGAGTTGTACTTCGGCATGTGCTGCGAGGTGTAGGAGAAGATGTCGGAGATGATCCGCATCGACGGCTGCGGCGGGTAGATGTAGGTGTTGCGGACCATGAACTCCTTGAGGATGTCGTTCTGGATGGTCCCCGCGAGCTGCTCCGGCTTCACCCCCTGCTCCTCGGCCGCGACGACGTAGAGGGCCAGCACCGGCAGCACCGCGCCGTTCATCGTCATCGACACCGACATCTTGTCGAGGGGAATCCCGTCGAAGAGCTGCCGCATGTCGTAGATGGAGTCGATCGCGACGCCCGCCATGCCGACGTCACCGGAGACGCGCGGGTGGTCGGAGTCGTAGCCGCGGTGGGTGGCCAGGTCGAAGGCGACCGACAGGCCCTTCTGCCCGGCCGCGAGGTTGCGCCGGTAGAAGGCGTTGGACTCCTCGGCGGTGGAGAACCCGGCGTACTGGCGGATGGTCCACGGCTGGTTGACGTACATCGTCGGGTACGGGCCACGCAGGAAGGGCGCGACGCCGGGGTACGTGCCCAGGAAGTCCACATCGGACAGGTCGGCGGCGGTGTAGACCGGCTTGACGCCGATGCCCTCGGGCGTCTCCCAGGCCAGGGCGTCCGGGCCCTTGCCGGTGGCGGCCTCCACCGCGCGCGCCCACGCGGCACGGTCACCCGGTGCGGGCGTGCCCAGTTCGAGGCCGGCGAAGTTCGGGATGGTCATCGCGCAACTCCCAGCTCGGCGTGCAGGCCGTTCAAGACGTCGAGGGCGTCGCAGCCGGCGAAGACGTTGCCGTCCACGCCGTCGTAGGAGCCCTTGCCCGCCAGTAGTACGTAGTCGGCTCCGAGGGACGCGGCCACTTCGGCCGCGGAAGCCGCGTAGGCGTCGTCGGTGCCGCAGATGCAGGCGATCCGAGCGCCGCTCGCGCGGAACGCACCGGGCAGGTCGTCGGTCGCGCCCGGGTTGACGGCCTCGATCCCGCCCGCCTGGAACAGGTTGGCGGCGAAGCCGGCGCGCGCGGTGTGCGCGGCGACCGGGCCGAGCGTGGCCAGGAAGACCTTGGGCCTCGAACCGTGCGAAGCGAGGTACGCGTCCGAAGCGTCGCGAAGTGCTTCGAAGCCTTCGGCGTACCGGTGCCGCGGCAGCCCACCGTCCCCAGTGGCCTCGACCGGCTCCCGGACCACCGGCTTCTCGGCCAGGTTCGGGAACTCGCTGACGCCGGTGAGCGGGTCGCGGCGGGTCGCGATCCGCTTCGAGCGCTTCTCCCACGTCGAAGCGAGCCGGCCGGCCAGCGCGCCGGAGGACAGCTCGGCCACCAGGCCGCCCGCGCCCTCGATGGCCGTGAACTCCGCCCAGGCCGCGTGCGCGAGGTCGTCGGTCAGCTTCTCGACGTACCAGGAGCCGCCCGCCGGGTCGATCACACCGGCCAGCTTGGACTCCTCCAGCAGCACGGCGTGGGTGTTGCGGGCGATCCGGGCGGAGAACGGGTCGGGCCGGCCGATCGCCGCGTCGAACGGCAGCACGGTGACCGCGTCCGCGCCGCCGACGCCCGCGCCGAAGCAGGCGACCGTCGTGCGCAGCATGTTCACCCAGGGGTCGCGCCGGGTCAGCATCGCCGGCGACGTCACGGCGTGCTGGCGCATCGGCGAGGAGAACCCGCACACCTCGGCGACGCGGGCCCACAGCCGACGGGCCGCGCGCAGCTTCGCGATGGTGGAGAACTGGTCGGCGGTCGCGGCGAGCCGGAACTCCAGCTGGCCGGCCGCGGCTTCGGCGTCGAGACCCGCGTCCGTCAACGAACGCAGGTAGGTGACGCCGGCGGCGACGAGCGCCCCCAGCTCCTGCGCGTCCGACCCGCCGGCCTCGTGGAACGGCAAACCGTCGGCGACGATCGTGCGCACCTTCGGGTACTTCCCGGCGACACGCGCGGCGAGCGCGGCGGCCGGTTCGAGCGAGACGGCCGAGCCGGTGCGGGCCGCGAGCCCGATCGGGTCGGCGCCCAGCACCGCGGTGGCTTCGCTCGCCGGGATCTCGCGCTCGTCGAACAGCCCCAGCAACTGCGAGGCCGCGGCTTCGTACTCCGCGCCCGCGTCCAGCACGACCGGCGCCAGGTCGACGAAGACCTCGTTCAGCGCGTCCGCGAGCGACGCGGGCGGGACGGACAGCCAGATCGACGTGACGCCGCCTTCGAGGTCGGCGAGGATCGCCTTGTTGACCGCGCGGGCGTCGTCACCGGCGAAGCGGGCCCGGACGTCCCAGCCCGTGCTGATCTGGCCTTCCGGGCGGGAACCGCGGACGAACGGCGGCAGCCCCGGGAAGCCGGTTTCGCCCGGCACGTCTTCGGCCGTGTACAGCGGCTGGATCTCGATCCCGTCGTAGGTCCGCGTGACGAGCTTGCTCTCCGGGGCTCCGGTGAAGTCCTCGGGCAGTCTGCCGCTCTTGCGCAGGACACCGGCGACCAGTTCCTGCCACTGCTCGCGCGTCGCCCGCGGGAACTCGGCCGCGAGGTCGAGCTCGGAAATCGGCGCCGACTCCGGACCGGCCACTTCAGTCATACCCAGTGATGGTAGAGGCACGGGCCGCGTCCGACCTGTGACTCTAGTCGCGCCCCTAGGCAGTCAGGGGTGAGCCGGGTAAGACACAATCAGGGGGTGCCCCCCTCCAGCGAAGAGACACGACTGGTCGCCGGTCGCTACCGGTTGCGCTCGGTGCTCGGCTCGGGGTCGATGGGCACCGTCTGGTCGGCCTACGACGAGTTCCTGCACCGGCAGGTGGCCGTCAAGGAGATGAAGGTGCCGCCGGGCATCCCGGCGTCGCAGGCGGACGAACTGCGGGAGCGCACCCTGCGCGAGGCCCGCGCGATCGCCGTCCTGTCTCACCCGAACGTGATCATCCTGCACGACGTCGCCCGCGAGGACGACCAGCCGTTCGTGGTGATGGAGCTGCTGCCTTCGCGCAGCCTGGCGCACATCCTGCGCGACCACGGGCCGCTGACCGTCGAGCAGGCGGCCGCGGTCGGCATCGCCGTGGCGTCCGCGCTGGAGGCCGCGCACGCCGCCGGGATCACCCACCGCGACGTCAAGCCGGGCAACGTCCTCGTCGCCAGCGACGGCCGGATCAAGCTGACCGACTTCGGCATCGCGCGCAACGTCTCCGAGGCGACCATGACCCGCACCGGGATCATGCTCGGCTCCCCCGCCTACATCGCGCCGGAAGTGGCCTCCGGCGGCGCGGTCATCCCCGCCGCCGACCTGTGGGGCCTCGGCGCGACGCTGTTCGCCGCGGTCGAGGGCGCGCCGCCGTACGACGCCGACGGCGACCCCTTGGAGACCGTCGGCAAGGTCGTCAACGGCAAGGTGCCCAAGCCGAAGGCCGGGCCGCTCGCCAACGTCATCTCCGGGCTGATGAAGAAGGAGCCCGGCGACCGGATCACGCTGCGCGAGGTCCGGCACCGGCTGTACCCGCTGCAGACGAAGACGCCGCTCGACCTGTTCGGGGCGGACCTGTTCCGCACCCCGGACGGCAAGAAGACGTCCGCGCAGCC
Source organism: Amycolatopsis sp. cmx-4-37 (assembly GCA_049998055.1). GTDB lineage: Bacteria > Actinomycetota > Actinomycetes > Mycobacteriales > Pseudonocardiaceae > Amycolatopsis. The sequence goes on from JAEBEK010000005.1 coordinate 117,131, forward strand.
GGACGCGACCGACACCCAGGTGATCAAGACCGTCCTGCCCGACAAGGCGGAGAAGAAGGCCGAGGGGTCGAGCAGCGAGCTCGCCACCGACCCGGGTCCGCTGCCGTTCCTGCGGCCGCCCACCCCCGCGCCGGCGCCGCCGCCGTCGCCCTCGGCGGGGCAGGCGACGGTGTTCGTCCCGCCGCCGCGGCTGTCCGGGCGGCGGACCGCGCGGGCCGGCGTCCTGCTCGTCGCCCTGGCGGTCCTGCTCTTCCTGCTCGCGGCGGGCGGCGGGTTCGCGCTGGCCAGGACGGTCGGCGGGCAGCCGCTGCTACCGCCGGCCGCCGAGCCGGCGCCGGCGCCGAACGGGCCCACCCAGGTGCCGCCGCCGACGCTGGTGCACCAGACCGGCAACGGCAGCTACGTGACCGGCGACGGCGGGCAGTACGCCCTCGACGTGCCGGAGGGCTGGCAGAAGTTCTCCGCCCCGCACAGCACGAGGTTCGGGTTGAGCCTGGCCGTCCAGTACGTCTCGCCGGACGGGCGCCGGTCCCTGCGCCTGGAACGGCTGGGCAAGTACTTCGACCAGTTCGAGAGCTACGAGGACTACCTCACTTGGCTGCGGGGGTCCTACCCGAGCAACGCGCTCGCGCTCTTCACGCCGTCGAAGTCGGCGGACGGCAAGAGCGCCACGGTGACCTACCGCCTGGCCGAGGGCGGCACGGCCCCCCAGAGCGACGGCGGCGGGGGCACCCGCGTGACGTTCATGAAGCTGGTCCAGGCCGGCACGAGCCTGTGGATCCTGTCGGTCACCGTGCCGGCCGAGCAGGAGAGCGCGGGCGAGAAGGACGTCTTCAACCGCGTCGCGCCCACGCTGGAAGTCTCGGACTAGGGAGCCCGGTTCAGCACCTCGCGGGACACGTGCTCCTGCGCGAGGTGGCGCAAGCCGGTGAAGATCCGGTCGCCCAGGACCGTCGCGGCCAGGCCGGCCTCGATGATCTTGTCGAACGACGTCAGGCCCGTCACGACCTCGACGTCCAACTCGGCCACGCGCAGCGCGAGGACGAAGTACTCGTCCAGGCGCTCGGCGAGCTTCTCGTGCCCCAGTTCCTTCGCCGTGGCCAGCGCGGCGACCAGGTTGCCGATCGCGCGGCTCTCCTCCGAGTGCCACGTCCAGCCGTGCCGGTGGGCGAGGTCCTGGAGGAGCCCGGACGCCCACGCGGCCGCCTCGTCGGACACCTTCGGCGGCGTCCCGGCCAGCTCCTCCTGGACGACACCCATCGTCTCGTGCGGGGTCACGCCGCCGTCGATCGCGCTCAGCACGGCCCCGACCGACGCCAGCGGCAGCCCGCCGACCTCGGTGAGCGCCTTGATCAGCCGGAGCCGCTGGACGTGGGCCGCCGAATACCGGGCCTGGTTGGGGCTCGTGCGCTCGCCCGGCGGGAGCAGGCCTTCGCGCAGGTAGTACTTGACGGTCGCGACCGGCACTCCCGACCCCGCGCTCAGTTCGGCCATCCGCATGTACATCCGCTCCGATCCCAGGGTCGGGCTCCGGGGCAACCCTGAAGACTTCTCAGTATGGATAGCTTAACTTCCCATAACGGAGAGCTTAACTATCCGTTTCTGGGAGGAACCATGACCATCCTTGCCGACGTCCGGAGCAGAACGCGAGGGTGGCACCGGCCGTCCGCGCTGGCGGCCGCCACCCTGGGGGTGGTGGCGGTACTGTGCGTCGCCGCGCTGCTCGTCGACCAGCGGACTCTCGCCGGCGCGCCGATCTGGGCGAAGCCGTTCAAGTTCGCGGTGTCCGGTGCGCTCTACTTCGCCACCTGGAGCTGGCTCGTCTCGCTGCTGCCGCGGTTCCGGCGCACGGCGAACTGGCTGACGAACTTCCTGGTGGCCATCTTCGCCGCCGAGTACGTCCTGCTCGTGTTCCAGGCCGCACGCGGCCGGGCGAGCCACTTCAACAACGCGACCCCGCAGGACGCCCTGATCTACAACGTCATGGGCAAGATGATCATGGGCCTGTGGGTCGCGACGCTCGCGTTGACCGTGCTGGTGATGTTCACGAAGCTCGAGGACCGGGCGAGCTTCTGGGCCGTGCGCGCCGGCGCCGTCCTGTCGCTGGTGGGGATCTCGCTCGGCATCCTGATGACGAACCCGACCGCGCAGCAGCTCGCGCAGTGGAAGACGGGCGGGACGCCGGACCTGGTCGGCGCGCACACCGTCGGGCTCGCCGACGGCGGCCCCGGCCTGCCGATCCTGGGCTGGAGCACGGCCGCCGGCGACCTGCGGATCCCGCACTTCGTCGGGATGCACGCGCTGCAGGTGCTGCCGCTGCTGGCCCTCGCGCTCGCGGCACTGGCCCCGCGCTTCGCCCGGCTTCGCGACGACGTCGTCCGCACGCGGCTCGTCCTGGTCGGCGCGGCCGGGTACCTCGGGCTGACCGCGCTGGTCACCTGGCAGGCGCTGCGGGCGCAGTCGATCGTGCACCCGGACGCGCTGACGCTGGGCGCGTTCGCGCTGCTCGTGGCGGCCGTCGGGCTGGGGTCGTGGGCCGCGGTGCGCGTCCGATGACCCTGTTCAGCCTGGCGTTCCCGCTGGCGGCGCCGTTCTGGGCGCTGATGATCCTGGCGCCGAAGTGGCGGTGGACGGCGCGGATCATGGCGTCGCCGTGGGTGCCGCTGCTGCCGCTCGCCAGCTACTTCGCCCTGGTCCTGCCGCACTTCGGCGAGTGGGGACGGGCGATGCTCTCGCCCGACCTCGGCGTGCTGCAGGCGCTGCTGGCCACGCCGTGGGGCGCCGGGCTGGTCTGGGCGCACCTCATCGCGTTCGACCTGTTCGTCGCGCGGTGGATGTACTTCGAGGCACGGGAGCGCGGGATCTCACCGTGGATCGTGAGCCCGATCCTGGTGCTGACGATCTTCCTCTCGCCGTTCGGGCTGGTGGTGTTCCTCGTGGTGAGGAGCGTCCGGATACGCTCCCTCGCATGAGTGAACACGAGGCCGCGAGCGCCATCGCCAAGCGCACCGGCGTGGACGCGCACGACATCGCGGTGGTCCTGGGGTCGGGCTGGCGCCCGGCGGCGGACGTCATCGGGGAGTGCGAGACGGAGATCCCGTTCGCCGAACTGCCCGGCTTCACCACGCCCGGCGCGGTGGGGCACGGCGGCACCATCCGCTCGCTGAAGATCGGGGACAAGAACGTCCTCGTCATGCTCGGGCGGACGCACTTCTACGAGGGCAAGGGCATCGACCCGGTGGTGCACAACGTGCGCACCGCCGCGGCGGCCGGCGTCCGGTCGGTGCTGCTGACGAACGCGGCGGGCGGGCTGCGCGCGGGATTCCGCGTGGGGCAGCCGGTGCTGATCTCCGACCACCTGAACCTGACCGCGCGCTCGCCGATCGTCGGCGCGAACTTCGTAGACCTGACCGACCTGTACTCGGCGCGGCTGCGGAAGATCGCGCGGGAGATCGACCCGTCGCTGGAGGAGGGCGTCTACGCGGGCCTGACCGGGCCGCACTTCGAGACGCCCGCCGAGATCCACATGCTGCGCACGCTGGGCGCGGACCTGGTCGGCATGTCGACGGTCCTGGAGGCGATCGCGGCCCGCGCGGCCGGCATCGAGGTGTTCGGGCTGTCGCTGGTGACGAACCTGGCCGCCGGGATGACGGGCGAGCCCCTGAACCACCAGGAAGTCCTGGAAGCGGGCCGCGCGGCCGCGACGCAGATGGGGTCCCTGCTGCGCGAGCTCGTCACCCGCGCCTGACCCAAATGCGGAGCTTTCACGTGAAAGCGATCCGGAGGTTGGTCCTCCAGGTAGCTTTCACGTGAAAGCTCCGCTCTTGCGCTCAGGCGAAGGTGGGGAGCTGGGTCGCCACCTCGGCCGGGGAGGGCATTGCCGCGACTTCGGCCGCGAGCCGCCGGGTCGCGTCGGCGACCGACGTGTCGGTGAGCAGGCGGCGGGCTTCGGAGGCGACGGCGTCCGCGGTGACTTCGGCGGCGAGCAGGCGTGAGCCGACGCCGGCCGCCAGGACCGCGTCCGCGTTGCTGAACTGGTCCGCGCCCTGGGGCAGCAGGAGCTGCGGGAGACCCGCGCCGAACGCGCCGAGCGTCGTGCCGCTACCGCCGTGGTGGACCACCAGGTCGACGTGCGGGAGCAGCGCCGCCTGCGGGACCCACGCCTCGAGCCGGACGTTCGACGGCACCTCGCCGAGCGCCGCCGGGTCGACCGTCGGGCCGGTGGCGACCAGGACGTCGACGTCCAACCCGGACAGTCCGGTGATCGCCGCGCCCAGCACGCCCGCGTGACCCATCGCCGTGCCGAGGGTCAGGTAGACCAACGGCCGCGAGCGCTCCAACACCCCCGAAGGCAGCTCGCCCGGCTCGCTCCAGCCGACCGGCCGCAGCGGGACGCGCGTCGTGCGGGCCAGGAACCCCGGGTCCTGCACCGATTCCGGGCAGATGTCGAGGAACGGCCCACCGAACGCGAGGTCCTCGCCGACGTCGATGCCCAGCTCCGCGCCGTGCGCGCGGATCGCGTCACGGATCTTCGTCACCATCGGGTCGTCGCTCGACACCCGGCCGAACCCGTGGGCCACCACCGGGAGCCCGGCCTTCATCGCGGCGAACGCGCCGCCCGAGTTGCCGGATTCGCTCACCACGAGGTCCGGCCGGAACCGCGAAAACAGCGGCAGCAGGTCGTCGACGAACCGCTTCGGCATCAGCTCGCCGAACACCTTCGCGACGATCGGCCCCAGCACCTCCGGCGGGATCTCGCCGGGCGGCCGCCGCGGCCCGGGCGGCCCGGCCGCGGCGAACGCCTGGCCGAAGGCGTCGCGGATCGCGAGCCCGGCGGCCGCCGTCTCGAGCCCGGCTTTCGTCAGCTGTGGCAGGAAGTCATCCGAAGTGGCGAAGACGACGTCGTGGCCCGCGTCGCGCGCGGCGACCGCCAGCGGGACGAGCGGGAACGTGTGACCGAAGGACCCCAGTGAGGTGAAGAGCAAGCGCACTCCGCCGACCCTAGCCCGTAGGCTGGCTCGGTGACCTTGACCTCCACGCTGCGTGACGCCGCGTTCCGCTGGATCGCCGACGACCCGGACGACCGCACCCGCGCCGAGCTGCAGGACGTCCTCGCCCGCGCGATGGGCGGCGACGCCGTCGCCGAAGACGAACTGGCCGACCGGCTGGCCGGGCCCCTGGAGTTCGGCACCGCCGGCCTGCGCGGGCCGGTGCGCGCCGGGCCGAACGGGATGAACGTCGCCGTCGTCACGCGCACGACGGCCGGGGTGGCGGAGTGGCTGACGGCGCACGGGCACGCGGGCGCGCTGGTCGTCATCGGCCGCGACGCGCGGCACGGCTCCGAAGCCTTCGCGACGGCGGCCGCCGAGGTGCTCACCGCGGCGGGCTTCGACGTCAAGGTCTTCCCGAAGCCGCTGCCGACGCCGGTGCTGGCGTTCGCGGTCGGGCGGCTCGGTGCGGTGGCCGGGATCCAGATCACCGCGTCGCACAACCCCCCGGCGGACAACGGGTACAAGCTCTACGACGCGACCGGTGGCCAGATCGTGCCGCCGTCCGACGGCGAGATCGAGCGGGCCATCCACGCCGCGGCCGCCGCGGTGAGCGTGCCGCGGGCGCCCGGCGCCGAGGTCGTCGACCTGCTGGACCGCTACCTCGACGAGGTCGCGACCCTGCCGTTGGGGGCCGAGCGCGCGGTGCGGGTGGCCGCGACGGCGTTGCACGGCGTCGGCGCCGAAACGCTGCGCGCGGCCTTCGAGCGGGCCGGGTTCACCGACCTGCACCTGGTGGACGACCAGGCCGCGCCGGACCCCGACTTCCCGACGGTGTCGTTCCCGAACCCCGAGGAGCCGGGCGCGACCGACCTGCTGCTGGCGCTGGCGTCCGATGTGGACGCCGACCTGGCGATCGCGCTCGACCCGGACGCCGACCGGTGCGCGCTGGGCGTGCGGGACGCCGGCGGCGAGTGGCGGATGCTGCGCGGCGACGAGACCGGCGTGCTGCTCGGCTCGTACGTCTTGTCCACAGTGGACCGCACGGTCCTGCCGGACCCGCTGGTCGCGACGACGATCGTCTCGTCGTCGATGCTGGGTGAGATCGCGAAGGCCGAAGGAGCCCGCTACGCCGAGACGCTGACCGGCTTCAAGTGGCTGGTCCGCGCCGGCGAAGGACTCGTGTTCGCCTACGAAGAAGCGCTCGGCCTGTGCGTGAACCCGGGCTTCGTGCGCGACAAGGACGGCATCGCCGCCGCGACTCTGGCGGCCGGCTACACCGCGCGGCTGAAGGCCGAGGGCCGCCCGCCGCTGGACGTGCTCGACGAGCTGGCGCGGCGGCACGGCGTCCACCTCACCGACCAGGTTTCGCTGCGGGTCACCGACCTCGCCGTCCGCGGGCAGCTGATGGCGAAGGTGCGGGAGACGCCGCCGGCGGAGCTGGGCGGCGTCGAGGTGACACTCGAAGACCTACTGCCGGACGCGGACGTCCTGCGCCTGACCGGCGACGGCGTGCGCGTGGTCGTGCGGCCGTCCGGGACCGAGCCGAAGCTGAAGGCCTACCTGCAGGTCGTGGCGCCGGTGCCGGGTTCGCTCACCGAGGCCCGCGATGCCGCGAGCGCCAAGCTGAAGGCGTTGCGGACCGCCGTCGAGGAACTGCTCGCCTGATGCCGAGGCTGCTGATCGTGCACCACACGCCGTCGCCGTCGACGCAGGCGCTGTTCGAGGCGGTGCTGGCCGGCGCGACGCACCCGGACATCGAAGGCGTGGAGGTGGTCCGCCGAGCCGCGCTGGCCGCCACCGTCCCCGACGTCCTCGAAGCGGACGGCTACCTGCTGGGCACGCCGGCGAACCTGGGCAGCATGAGCGGTGCGCTGAAGCACTTCTTCGACACCGTTTACTACCCGTGCCTGGACGCGACGCGCGGGCGTCCGTTCGGGTACTGGATCCACGGTGGCAGCGACACCTCAGGCACGGAACGCCAGCTGCTCTCGATCACCACGGGCCTGGCCTGGGAGAAAGCCGCGCAGCCGGTGATCAGCACCGGCGAGCCGGACAAGAAGACCCTGGAAGCGTGCACCGAGCTGGGCGGGACCGTCGCCGCGACGCTGATGTCCTGAAACGTAAGGGGCCTGTCACCGGAAGCCCTGGGGGTCGACCTCCGGCAACAGGCCGAGACCAAGGGATCGCCGCGAGGGCGTTCGACCTTGGCACCCGAAGCGTACTACAGACGGCCGATCATGACGAGTCGGCGGACATGACAGCCTCTCGTCTTGCGGTTCCGTACACCCCCAGGGTACGGAGAGCAAGACGAGAGGCGCGTCAACTGTAAACCACTGCATACGATAGCTGTCAACATGTGCGTACAGTGGTTTCCTGGCTAGAATTTTCACGGTGGAAACCTAGGGGGCGGGTATGACACGGGAACGCACCTTCGCGGAGCGCCTGAGCGCCCTGATCGAGGCGGCTCGGGTGGACGGCCGCGCGCCGCACAGCTACCGGGAGATCTCGGCCGCCGTCGAGCGGGCGGGCGGGCCGGCGATGTCGCCCGCCTACCTGCAGCAGCTGGCCACGGGCAAGCGCGTCAACCCGAAGATCCACTATGTTGAGGCACTGGCGAGACTGTTCGGCGTGCCCGTCACGTACTTCTTCGACGCAGAGGCAGCCGCGCCCCCGGCCGGGGAAGCGCAGCTGATGGCGATGCGGGCGCAGGAGCTTTCGCCGCAGGGACGGCGGCAGGTCATGGACCTGCTGGAGCTGGTGGAGCGCTACGAACGGGCCGAACGCGAGGGCCGGAACCCGGAGGACGCCGCGCGATGAAGGAACGGGAGCTGCGCCGCCGTTGCCGCACGTTGCTGAAGCAGCTCGACATCGGCCCGCCGCTCGACGTCGAAGTGCTGTGCGCGCGGCTGGGCGACCGACGGGGCAAGCCGATCCGGCTGATGCCCTACCCGCTGGAAGTGCCGGGGCCGTTCGGCTGCTGGATCGCGACGTCGGCGGCGGACTACATCTTCTACCAGGCCGAAACGACGAAACCCCACCAAGACCACATCATCCTGCACGAGCTCGGGCACATGCTGGCCGACCACCACCCGCACGGCGACGCCGAGCCGGCGGACTTCCTGCGCGGCCCCACTCCGGATCTCGACCCGGATGCCGTACACCGCGCACTGCGGCGGACGTCCTACGATGACGCGCACGAGTGGGAAGCCGAGACCGTCGCGACCATCATCCTCGAGTGGGCGTCGGTCCTGAACTACACGATCCCGCGGCGTGCTGCGGACCGGGATCTCCGCCGGATCCAGGGGACGCTCGGCGATCACCAAGGGTGGTTGTGAGCACACTTTTCAGCCCCGTGAACGTTTTCGCGATGGTGCTGTTCGCCGCCGCACTGACGTGGCGGATCTACCAGGTGCAGCGCGCGCCGACGGTGCCGAACTGGGCCGTCACGGCGTGCGTCGCCGGGTTCGCCCTCGCGTTCCTCCTCCAGCAGGAGGTCATTTCCGACGAGATCGACGCGGTCCTCGGCCGCGGCGCGGCACGCGTGGCCAACAACGCGCTGCTGGCGTGCGCCGTGTGCGCGCTGGTGATCTTCTTCCTCGGCTCGGCGCTCGGCCCGCGGCGCTACCGCCGGGTGGTGGTCGAACTGGTGCCGCTGGCCGCGGCGATCACGCTGATGATCGTCACGATGGCCCTGACGGCGCCGGAGCTGCGCGGGCTCCCGCTCGGGCCGTCGACGATCCACGACTCGGGGATCGCGCTGTTCTACCTCGGCGCCGGGCTGTACCTGATCTACGGCCTGATCGCCTGCACGGCCTGGATCGTGCGCTACCTCCGGGTGGCCGACCGGCACCTGCGGATCGGCCTGCGGATGGGCGCGGCCGGCATGGCCTGCGCGGCCGTGGGCAGCATCTTCCGCGCGCTGTACATCGTGGTGGCGTGGGCGTTCGGCCCGGTCGTCAAGGTCCTGCTGCTGCTCGGGGTGCCGTTCGTGATCGTCGGCGGGATGCTGTTCCTGCTCGGCGTCACCTACCCCGGCGTGCGGGCGCGCGTCTCGGCGTTGCGGCGCCGGCGCCAGCACCGCCGCGAGCACGCCGCCCTGGGTCCCTTGTGGACGGTCCTGGTCCAGGCGTTCCCCAGCATCGTGCTCCGGACGCCGCCGCGCCGGCGCGGCGAACGCCTTTCCCCGCGAGGCATCCACCGCGCGCACTACCGCCGGGTGATCGAGATCCGGGACGGCCTGGTGCAGCTGTCGCCCTACCTGGCCGCGGACTTCGGCGAAGTCGTCGCCAAAGACCCCGGTGCGGCGGCGGCCGCGTTGAAGACGGCGCTGGCGCGGCACGCGGCCGGCGAGGAGAGCGACGGCCACGCCAAGCAGGTCCTGCCCGCGCCGGCGGACGACATCGAATCGGACGTCCGGCCGCTGCTGGCGCTGTCGGCGGCGATGGGGAACGGGGCCTGACGTGGACACGCTGATCACGGCGGGCCGGGTGCTGCCGCGGCCGTCGGTGCCGATCGAAGACGGCGCCGTGCTGGTGCGCGACGGGGTGATCGTGGCGGCCGGTCCGCGCGCGGACGTGGTGGCTTCGGCGGCGCCGGACGCGGTCCGGCACGACTTCCCCACCGGGACCGCGCTGGCCGGGCTGTTCAACGTCCACGTGCACCTGGCTTTCGACGCGTCGCGGGAGATGCTGGCTCATTTCGAGGCCGGTTCTCCTCTGGACGACGCACGTTCGAGGCTGTCGTCGATGCTGCGCAGCGGCGTCACGACGGTGCGGGACCTCGGCGACCGCGACCACCTGGGCGCGGCGGTCCGGCGGTCGTTCGAGGGCGAGGCCGCGCCGCGGCTGCTGGTGTCGGGGCCGCCGATCACGGTGCCGGACGGGCACTGCCACTTCTTCGGCGGTTCGGTCTCTTCGGACGACGAGATCCGCGCGCTGATCGACGCGAACGCGGCGGCGGGCGCGGACGTGATCAAGGTGATGGCCAGCGGCGGCCAGATCACCGAGGGCGGCGCCGACATGTGGGAGTCACAGTTCGACGCCCGGCAGCTGTCGTTGATCGTCGAACACGCGGCTGCCCACGAGTTGCCGGTGGCGGCGCACGCCCACGGCGCCGACGCCATCGAGGCGGCGGTCGAGGCCGGGGTGTCGACGGTCGAGCACTGCAGCTTCCTGACCGGACCGCGGTCGTTCGACCGGCGTGACGCGGTGGCTTCGAAGATGGCTTCGGCGGGGATTTCGGCGTGTTCGACGAGCAGCCGCAACTGGCGGGTGATCGTCGAGAAGCTGGGCGACGAGACGGCCCAGGCGATGTACGGGCGGCTGCCGTGGCTGGAGGAGCACGGGGTCCGGCTGCTGTCGGGGACGGACGCGGGCCTGCCGGGATCGGTGTTCGACGACCCGGTGGGAGCGCTGGAACTGTACGAGTGGCTTGGTTTTCCCCGCCGCCGGATCTTGGAGATCGCGACCGAGGACTCCGCGGCGGGACTGGGTCTCGCCGATGTCACCGGGCGGCTCGAATCCGGCCTGGCGGCGGACGTCCTGGTCGTCGAAGGTGACCCGCTGGCGTCGCTCGCCGCGCTGCGGAACCCCCTGCTGGTGCTGGCCCGGGGCCGCGCCGCCTAGTTCCACGATCGGGGAATGCCAGGTTTGGTGACGCCGTTTTAAAACAGTGTTATCGTGAGTTCAGCCCACCTCGAAGGAGTCCCCCGATGCACGGACCCACCCAGCTCTTCACCGTGATCGCCCTGGTTTCGCTGCCGACCGTGATGTACGGCGGTTACGCACTCATGGGCGTCCTGCGCGACCGGAAGCTCACCGAACACCAGCGCGCGATGTTCCGCGCCGGCCACGCCCACGCCGGCGTCCTGCTGATCCTCGCCCTGGTCGCGCTGCAGATCCTCAGCCGGACGACGCTGTCCGACCCGACGTTGTGGATCACCTGCTTCCTGCTGCTCTTCGGGATCCTCGCCCAGTCCGGTGGGTTCTTCCTCCACCTGCTCCCGAACCGGGGCAGGCTCGGCGGGCGCGTCACGTCTGCCGGTGCCGTGCTCCTCGCCGCCGGCACGCTGCTCACGGCCTATGGGGTCGCCTTCGCCTGAGCCCCGGTCGTTAAGCTGGGTGACGTGCCTGAATACCTGCCGACCGCGCCCTACAAGGGGACCCGGGACTTCCTGCCCGCCGAAATGTCCGTCCGGACGCAGGTGTTCGGTCATCTCTACGACGTCCTCGAGCGCCGCGGCTTCCTCCGCTACGACGGCCCGATCCTCGAATCCGCCGAGATCTACGAGCGGAAATCGGGTCAGGAGCTCGCCGACAAGCAGCTGTACACCCTCACCGACAAGGGCGGGCGGCGCCTGGCGCTGCGCCCGGAGATGACGCCGTCGGTGGCGCGGATGATCGCCGGGAGCGCGAAGTCGCTGTCGTTCCCCGTCCGCTGGTACAGCCACCCGAACTGCCACCGGTACGAGGCGCCGCAGCGCGGGCGCGTGCGGGAGCACTGGCAGATCAACGCCGACATCTTCGGCTCGGACAGCGCCAACTGCGAGATCGAGATCTTCGAGCTGGTCCACGACATGATGGCCGCGCTCGGCGCGACGCCGGACATGTTCGTGCTGCGCGTCAACGACCGGAACCTGCTGACGTCGGCGCTCACCGACGTCGCCGGGGTCTCCGAGGACCACCTGGCCCAGGTGTTCACGCTCGTCGACCGCTGGGAGAAGTACCCGCGCGAAAAGCTGGCTGAGAGCGCCGCGGAGATCGGGCTCTCGGACAAGCAGTTCGAGAAGCTGGCCGAGACGCTCGGCGCCGGCGAGGCCCTGCTCGACGAGCTGCCGGCCGAGGTGCGCGAGGCGTCGAACCTCGTGCGCGTGCTGAACAGCAGCGCGGGCAGCCTGGTGAAGTACGAGCCGATGATCGTGCGCGGGCTGGCGTACTACACGTCGACCGTGTTCGAGGTCTTCGACACCTCACCGGAGAACCGCCGCGCCCTCTTCGGCGGCGGCCGCTACGCGGACCTCGCGTCGATGTTCACGCCGCAGCAGATCCCGGGCATCGGGTTCGGCATGGGTGACGTCACGCTGATCGACTTCCTCGAAACGCACGGCCTGGCGCCGGCCCCGCGCAGCGAGGTCGACGTCATGGTGATCCCGGTGACCGAGGACCTCGCGGACGCGGCCCGCTCGGTGGCGTCGTCACTGCGCGCGGCGGGCCTGCGGACGTCGACGCCGATCGAGCACCGCAAGCTGGGCAAGGAGCTGACCCGCGCGGACAAGGCGGGCGCGGTCGCGGTGGTGATCGTCGGCCAGGAGGACTGGGCGGCGGGCAACGTCACGGTCCGCAGCCTCGCGACCCGCGAGCAAAACCCGGTCACCATCGCCGACGCCCCCGCCGCGGTCCAGTCCCTCCTGGCCTGATTTGGGGCATCGCGCGTGATCAGAGAGGCATCACGCGTGATTGGGGAGGCATCACTCCTGATGCCCCTTCAATCACGGGTGATGCCCTCCTGATCACGAGTGATTCCCCTTTGGTCACGCGGGGTCGGCGCGCAGGAGCCGCAGGGTGAACGTGGCTCCGTCGCCGGGGCGGCCGACCGCCGCGATCGTGCCGCCGTGGCCCGTCACCACCTCGCGGACCAGGGCCAGGCCCAGGCCGAAGCGGCGGCCGTCGCCGTCGGAGCCGCGGGCGAACCGCTCGAAGATGCGGTCCGCGTCGGCCGCCGGGAAGCCGACGCCCGTGTCGCGGACCCGCAGCTCCACGTGCCTTTCGTCGGGCACGCCCAGCCACACCTCGATCGAGCCGCCCGGCGGGGTGTGGCCCAAGGCGTTGTCCAGCAACGCCGAAAGCACCCGCCGCAACGCCGTCGGCACACCCTGGACGACGTACGGCCGCCGCTCCCGGGACACCGCGAGCCGGACGTCGCCCTCCCCCGCGCGCACCGCTTCCGCCGCGACCGCTTCCTCGGCGAGCCCGCCCAGCTCGACCAGCTCGAACTCCGGCCGGTCGCACGCCTGCGCCGACAACAGCAGGTCCTCGACGACGTCGCCGAGCTCCCGCGTTCCGCGCACCAGCTGCTCGAGATCATCGGCGTCCCGGCCGGACGCGCGCCGGGCCAGCAGCTGCGCCCGCGTGTGCAGCCGGGTCAGCGGGGCCCGCAGTTCGTGCGACGCGTCCGCGACGAAGGTCCGTTGCCGCCGCAGCGCGTCGGCCAGCGGCCGGATCGCCCGGCAGGCCAGCACCCGCCCGCACAGCACGGCCGCGAGCAGCGCCAGCACCTCGGCGACGACGAGCCCGGACACCAGCGCCGAGCGGTCCTGGATCTGGTACCGCTCCTCGAAGAACGCCTGCGAGACGACGCCGTCGTGGTTCTCGGCCCGGATCGTGTACGTCATGCCGCCGAGCGAACGCCGTTCCGTGTGGACGTCCCCGGCCACCGGCACCGTCGCGGCCAGCGCCGCGATCGGCATCCCGGCCGGCGTCGGGCCGGCGGGCGCGTGCGTGCCCGGCGTGAACAGCCAGACGCAGCCGGGCGGGGTCGCCGCCGGCCCGAGCTGGATCGTCCGGGCCAGCGTCCGGTCGGCGTCCGCGTGCTGCCCGGACAGCAGCATCGCGTACGCGACCGCGCCCGCGACGGCCACCAGCAGCGAAACCACGACGGCGATCTGCGCGGTGATCGCCCACCGCGCCCGCCGCAGGGCCCGCTCCTCCGGGTCGGGTCTCATACCGCGCCGATCTGGTAGCCGAGGCCGTGCACGGTCCGGACGACGTCGCGGCCGAGCTTGCGCCGCAGGTAGTAGACATAGGTATCCACAATGGACTCACCGGTCGAGTCGGCGAAGACGTGCGTGCGCAGCGACGCCCGCGGGTGGATCGCCTTGGGCCGCTGCGCCAGCGTCCGCAGCAGCTCGAACTCCCGCCCGGACAGCGTGATCCGCTCACCGCGCGGCAGCACGACCTCGTGCCGCTGCAGGTCCAGGGCCGCCGCGCCGAGCGGGAGGCACTCCGCGCCCTCCAGGTCGCGCCGACCGAGCGCCCGCAACCGAGCCAGGAGCTCCTCGGCCTCGAACGGCTTGACGAGGTAGTCGTCGGCGCCGGCGTCGAGCCCGCCGACGCGGTCGGCGAGCTCGCCCAGCGCCGAGAGCACCAGGACGCGCGTGGTCACCGCGCGCGCCCGCAGCCGGGCGATCAGTTCGAGGCCGTCCAGTACCGGGAGGCGGCGGTCGATGATCATCACGTCGTACCGCCCGGTGAGCCCGAGGTGCAGACCCCGCTGGCCGTCGTGCGCCGCTTCGGTCTCGTAGCCTTCGTCCGCGAGCAGCTCGGCGAGCATGCCCGCCAGTTCCCGATCGTCCTCGACCAGGAGCACCCGCGATTTCGTCGCCCCATCGTGCACGAGTCCATACTGGCAGTGATTTTCCGAAATTGAACTATCAACTTTTCCCGGTAACCGGGACCGGTTCGACCATCAGGAGCACCTCGGTGGTCCCCTTGCGGGCATCGCGGCGGTCGAGCCAGCTCAGCACCGGCGCGGTCATGATCGTGGTGACCAGCGCCACCAGCACCAGCACCGTGAACAACGCCGGCGAAACGATCCCCGCGGCCAAGCCGACGTTGAGCGCGATCAGCTGCATCAGCCCGCGGGCGTTGACGAGCACGCCGACGCGCGTCGCGATCGCCTGCGGCTCCCCCGCCAGCCGGGCCGCACCCCAGGACGCGCCCAGCTTGCCGACGATCGAGACCGCCACCGTCAGCAGCGCGAAAGCGAGCAGCTTCGGGTCGGCGAGCAGCGCGAACCGGGTGTTCAGGCCGGAATAGGTGAAGAACAGCGGAACGAACACGATCGACCCGATCGGCATGATCTTCGCGAGCACGGCGTCGGAGGCCGCACCGCGGGGGAACGCCACCCCGACGGTGAACGCGCCGAACACCGCGTACAGCCCGATCGTGTCGGTGAACCAGGCGGCCGCGAACAGCGTCATCGCGGTGATGAGCACCCGCTGGTCGACGCTGACCCGGGCACTGCCCATCAGCCGGGTCAGGAGCCGGCGCCCGACGATGAACACCAGCAACGCGAACAGCAGCCCGCCGCCGAGCGCGAGCGCGATCGGCCCCAGCGACCCGGCGTGCATCCCCAGCACGACGGCCAGCAGCAGCCACGCGAGGACGTCGTCGAGCGCGCCGCAGGCCAGGGCCAGCGAGCCGAACTTCGTCGATCCGATCCCGCGCTCGGTGATGATCCGCACCATCATCGGGAACGCCGTGATCGCCACCGCCACCCCGACGAACGCGGCCGACGTCACCAGCGAGACGCCTTCCTTGCCGATGCCGATCCACGACGTGCCGAGCACCGCGACCCCGATCCCGAGGGCCAGCGGCACCAGCGTCCCGGCCGAGGAGATCGCCGCGACCGACTTCTTCGACTTCCGGATGCTCTGCAGGTTGAACTCGTAGCCGGCGCCGAACATGTAGATGACCAGGCCGATCTGGCCACCGACGTAGAGCAGGGACTTGATGCCGTCCGGGAACAGCTCCGCCTGGACGTGCGGCAGCAGCAGCCCGAACAGCGAGGGGCCGAGCAGCACGCCGGCGACCATCTCCCCGACCACCGGTGGCTGGCCGAGCTTGACCGCGATCATGCAGACCACCCGGACGACCAGGAGGATCACCACGACAGCGAGGAAGAACAGCGGTGCCGCTTCGGACGGGGTCATGAGTTTCCTCCGGCGAAGTAGGTCGAGCAGAGGGCTTGCTTCCGGGCGTCGAGCACCATGTACGTGCCGAAGACGAGCTGGGCGAAGCTGCGCCAGACGTCTTCCCAGCGGTCGCGGACCGCGAGCCACACCAGCGGCGCCCGCTTGCGACGAACACCGTGGGGCGTGAACAGCGCCGGGCCGCGGTTGGGGATGGAGCGCGTGTGCCGGGCCGTCGAGGCGAGGCTGAAGCGGCGCAGGACCTCGCGCGTCACGACCCGCATGGTCGGCGGGGCCAGGCCGCGGGCCGGGCAGGCGCGGTTCTGCGCGACGCCGAACGGGATGAAGTCGTCCTTCGCGGTCTGGGCCGCGAAGCCCGGGTAGCTGAAGCACAGCACCGTGCCCGCCGGGATGGTCAGGTCCGCCAGGTCGATGTCGGCGGTGGAGATCCGGTGCGCGATGCCGAACAGCGGGTACTCGCGCAGCCCCTCGTCGATGACCTGGTCCAGGTAGGCGTCGTCGTCGGGGTGCTCGACGAGCCGCCGTTGCACGTCCGGGCGCCGAGCGATGATCATCAGCAGGTGCGCCATCGCCTCGGACATCTGCACGACGGCGGTGTTGAAGAACGTGCCCTGCAGGTAGTAGGCCTGCTCCTCCGGCGTCAGGGACTGCGGCAGCGGGTGCGGGACGTCGGCGAGGCGCCGCCGCAGGTACTTCGTCAGCCGGGCCCGGCGGCGCATGTTCCGCAGCCGCACGCACTTGAGCGCCGAGACGACGTCGTCGGCGTGCCCGACGATGAGATCCCGCGCCTCCGGCGGGCACGGCTCGTCGAACACCAGCTCGTAGTACAGCTCGGCCCAGATCGGCATCATCTCGTCGCGGATCCGGAGCAGGCCGCCGTCCAGACCGTCGAGCACGTGCGCGGCCACGCGGCGAGCGAGCTCCTCGGAATCCTTTTTGGACCGGACCAGGATGTGCCGGGTGCACTTGGCGACCTCGTCGTAGCGCGGCCCGGCTTCGAGGTGCTCCTGGTGCACCTCGGGCCCGGGCGCGAGCCAGTACCAGAACAGGTCGGACAGCGCGGCGCCGCGGCTGCGGCCGTTCGCCGCCGGGTCGGCGTAGACGCGCCGGAAGTCCTCGACGCCGACCTGCTCCCCCGGGATCGTCACCACGTCCTGGCCGTTGACCAGCTCGAAGATCCGCATCCGCAGCGCGACGACCCGGGCGGGAAGCCACGCCGGCGCGGTCACCAGGGCGGCCGCCGCAAGCGCTTTCCCGATCATCGCCGCACCTGGTCCGGGGTCAGGTCGGCCGGGTGCCGGCCACCGCACATGGCCAGCGCCTGGTCGAAGTCGTCGCGCAACAGCTCCAAGACCTGCGTGACGCCTTCGCGGCCGCCCGCGGCCAGCCCCCACACGACCGGCCGGCCGACGCCGACCGCGTCCGCGCCGAGGGCCAGCGCCTTGACGACGTCGGTGCCGCGGCGGATCCCGCCGTCGAGCAGCACGGGGATCGCCCCACCGACGGCCGCCGCGATCTCGGGGAGCACGTCGATCGTGGCGGGCACGGTGTCGAGCTGGCGGCCGCCGTGGTTGGACACGACGATCCCGGCGACGCCGTGGTGCACCGCCAGCCGCGCGTCCTCGGCGTGCAGCACGCCCTTGATCAGCACCGGGAGCTTGGTCTTGCCCCGCAGCCACGCGATGTGGTCCCAGCTCAGCCCGGCCGACATGACGATCTCGCGGACGTGGCTCGCGTTGCCGCCGCTGCGGTTCTCCAGGTCGAGGTTGCGGAGGTTCTCCACGACCAGCCCCGGCGGCAGATCGTGGAAGTCGTTGCGGTCGTCGCGCTCGCGCCGGCCGAGCACCGGCGAGTCGACGGTCACGACGAACGCCTTGACGCCGGCGTTTTCGGCCCGGCGCACGATCGCCTCGGTGAACTCCAGGTCCGGCTGCAGGTAGAGCTGGAACCACAGGCCCGGGTCCGGCGCGACCTCGCGAGCCGCCGCGGCGATGTCCTCGATCGCCGTGGTCGAGGCCATGCTGACGATCATGATCGTCCCGGCGCGCGCCGCCGCGCGAGCCGTGGCCAGCTCGCCGTCGGCGTGCGCGAGCCGGTGGAACGCCGTGGGCGCGACGAGGATCGGCATCGAGGACGGCGTCCCGAGCAGGGTCAGGCTCAGGTCGCGCTTGTCGCTGCCGCGCAGCACCCGGGGCAGCAGCCGCAGCCGCTGGTACGCGGCGACGTTCTCCGCCACCGTGATCTCGTCCTGCGCGCCACCCGCGAAGTAGTCGTAGTGCACCGGGTCGAGGCGTTCCCGGGCCGCCGCCTCGAACTCCGCGATCGTGCGCATCACAGCTCCCGGGCGAAGAACGCGGTCAGCGGCTCGACGTGCACCTCTTCGTTGTCCCACTCGTTCTCGAGGTTCTCGGTGACGTGGTGGGTCGCGACGAGCTCGCCGCGGCGGTAGTGCCGGACGATCGGGTGCAGGTAGTGGCCTTCGCCGTGGTCGTTGGCCTGGTCCTGGGCGGCGCGCGCGACGAAGTCGAACGGGTCGATCTTGTCGTGGTCGGGGCCGTAGTCGAGGGTGACGACGTAGACCTCGTCCGGCGGGTCCTGGAGGACGCGGTCGACCGGCACCTCTTCGAGGTAGCGGGCGGTGTCGCCGTCGACGACCAGCGCGTCCCCGAGGAAGCCGAACTGCTGGTACAGCGCGGAAGTCCGGTTGATCCGGGTGATCACGGCCTCGGTCATGGCGTCCGGTTTGGCGGGCAGCTCGGTGTTCGGCCACGGCGTGTCGTGGTGCCGCTCGTTCAGGACCTTGGCCAGGGCGCGGACGCCGTAGCGGAAGCCGTGGATGAACGCGCTGGTGGCTTTCTTGAAGTCGCGGACCTGTGTGATCGTGCCGGCGAAGTAGAGGCCGGGCACGTTGACCGACTCCCAGTCCGGCGTCTGCGCCGGGAAGCGGTCGTTGATCGTGAGCTGCGGGCGGCAATCCTCGTCGAACAGCGACGCGTCGAAGCGGAAGCCGGTGCAGCCGATGACGCGGTCGTAGCGGATCTCCTTGATGACCTCGTCGGCGCGGGCGAAGGCGAACTTGACGTGGTAGCCGTCGGTGTCCTTGCGGACCTCGCGGACGTCGCCGTCGAGGATCGCGTGCTGGAGCTTGAGCTGGTACATGTCGAGGATGCCCGCGTTGTAGGCGCGCAGGTGGCCGACGAAGTGGGTGCGCCAGGCGAGCTTCACCGGCCGCGGGCCGCCGACGTGCACGACCGCGGCGGTCTCGATGAGGTTGTCGGCGGTCTCGAAGGCGGAGTTCCCCTTGCCCAGCACCAGCACGCGCTGGTCGGTGAAGCTCTTCGGGTCGACGTCGACGTCCACGTACTGGTCGATCAGCTCGACGCCGGGGAACTGCGGGACGTACGGCTTGGTGACGCCGGACGCCATGACCAGCCGGTGTGCCTTGAACTCTTCGTCACCGGCGGCGAGGGTGAAGACAGCGCTTTCCGGGTCGCGGCTGATGCGCGTCACCCGGGTGTCGTAGCGGACGTTGACCTTGTGCTTCGCCGCGTAGTCGGCCAGGTAGCGCAGGAAGTCCGGGGCGTCCGGGAAGAGCTTCTCGCTGTAGTCGGTGAAGACGGGCTGGTCGTCGCCGCCCTCGGTGAGGATCGAGTTCCAGTCCATCCGCATGCGCAGCTCCGGGTCCGCGTACCCGGTGTGCTTCTTGTTGATGGAGATGAGCGTGCGGTGCCGGGGGAAGGTCTCGAAGAAGTGGCCGGGCGCGGAGCCGGCCTCCAGCACCAGGTACCGGTGCCCGGAGTGGCCGAGGTGCTGCCCCAGCTGCAACCCCGCCGGTCCGGCCCCGACGACCAGATAATCGAGCACTTCCGCCACGACGACCTCCTGCACGCTCGGCACCGACCTTGATCGGCGCCGAGCCTGCTCCGGAGATCTCAGAAAAGGCTCAGAGCGGAGCTTTCACGTGAAAGCTACGCCTCCAGGTGGGAGCTTTCACGTGAAAGCTCCGGGCTACTTGCCGGCGGCGCGGGCCAGGTGCGCCGGGTAGCGTTCGCCGGCGATCGCGTCGGCCGGAGCCGCGGCCGCGATCGCCGCCAGGTCGTCCGGGGTGAGATCGAGGGAAGCCGCCGCCACGTTCTCTTCCAGGTACTTGCGGCGCTTGGTCCCCGGGATCGGCACGACGTCCTCGCCGTGGGACTGGACCCACGCGAGCGCGAGCTGCCCCGCCGTGACGCCCTTCGCATCCGCCAGCGTCCGCAGCGCGTCGACGATCGCCATGTTGCGCTCGAAGTTGCCCTCGGCGAAGCGCGGCAGGCCGCGGCGCATGTCGTCCTCCGGCAGGTCCGCCGGCGACTTCACCGCGCCCGTCAGGAAACCGCGGCCCAGCGGCGAGAACGGCACCACGCCGATGCCGAGCTCCCGGCACGTGTCCAGGATTTCGCCTTCGATGCCTCGGGTCCACAGCGACCATTCGCTCTGCAAGGCCGTGACCGGGTGGACCGCGTGCGCGGCGCGGATCGTCGCCGCGCTCGCCTCGGAAATCCCGGCGTACCGGATCTTCCCGGCTTCCACCAGCTCTCCGAGCGCGCCCCAGGTCTCCTCGATCGGCGTGGCCGGGTCGACGCGGTGCTGGTAGTAGAGGTCGATGTGGTCGACGCCGAGCCGGCGCAGCGACTCGTCGCAGCTCTGCTTCACGTAGGAAGCGTCACCGCGCGCCCCCATCGCGCCGTCGGTCCACACGATGCCGAACTTCGTGGCGAGCACGACCTCGTCGCGGCGGCCGGCGATCGCGCGGCCCACCAGTTCCTCGTTGACGCCGTTCGCGTAGACGTTCGCGGTGTCGAGCAGCGTGACGCCGAGGTCGAGGGCCCGGTGGATCGTCGCGATCGACTCTTCGTCGTTGTCGCGGACGCCGTAGGCCTGGCTCATCCCCATGCAGCCGAGTCCCTGGGCGCTGACCTCCAGACCGCCGAGTTTCCTGGTCTTCACGCGGAAATCTCCTCCATGCCGGGTTGGATGCCGAGCACCTTCTGCTCGACCCGTTCGTAGTTCTCGATCTTGTAGTCCAGGATGTCGAGGCAGCCCTGCAGCTCGGCGATCCGCTCGGCGACCGACCGCCGCTGCTCCACGAGCAGGGCCTTGCGGCGGCCCGCGCTGGCGACGCCGTGGCGGCGCAGCGACGCGTACTCGCGCATGCTCTTGATGGGCATCCCGGTGGTGCGCAGCTTGGTGAGGAACCCCAGCCAGCCGAGGTCGTCGTCGGAGTAGGCCCGGCGGCCCGCGGTGTCCCGCGCGGGCGGGTCGAGCAGTTTGATGCGCTCGTAGTACCGGAGAGTGTCGATCGACAGTCCGCTACGTCGCGCGGCTTCCGCTATCGAGTAGCTCATGAGCTCGACACTACGACCTGGAGTGCACTCCAGGTCAAATCCTCGTTCTGGTCAAAAATAACACCGTTCCGATACGCTGTGTAGATGGCTCGACCACGGACACACGACGAAGCGCTCCGGCTGAAGCTCCTCGACCGCGCCGGAGAGCTCATCGCCGCCGACGGGCCGAAGGCGCTTTCCCTGCGCAAGCTGGCCGCCGACGCCGGGACGTCGACCACCGCCGTGTACTCCCTCTTCGGCAGCAAACCCGATCTGGTGAACGCGCTCTACACCGAAGGTTTCCGCCGCTTCGGCGCCCGGATGGCGGGCACCGTGCTGACCGGCGACCCGATCGACGACCTCGTCGCGCTCGGCAGCGCCTACCGCGCCAGCGCGCTGGCCGACCCGAACCTCTACGGGATCATGTTCACCAGGTCGGTGCCCGGGTTCGAGCCCAACGAAGACGCCGAAAAACTGGCCAGGAAGACCCTCGAGCCCCTGGAGGCGATCATCCGCCGGGCCATCGCCGACGGCGTCTTCCTCGACGTCCCGCCGGAGACGGTCGCGGTCGGCTGCTGGGCCTTCGTGCACGGGCTCGTCTCCCTGGAGCTGACCGGCAACCTGCCGGAGGAGTTCGACGTCACGGACTCGTACGAGACGGCCCTGCGCGCGAACGCCTCCGGCTGGCTGCGAACGCCCTAGCTCTCGTCGGTGCCGTCCTGAGGGAACTGCGCGTCGGCCAGGTCGAGTTCCTGGTGTTCGCCGCCCTCGAAGTCGACCGGGGCCTCGAACCGCGCGCGGGGGAATTCGAACCGCTCGCTCGAACGGACCCGCGTGAACACAGCGCGCCCACCGAAGCGCGCCCAGGTGAAGAACGCGCCCTCCTCGAAAACCGACTGGTCGAAGTTCGCCGCCGCGGTGAACTCCGCGCCGAAGAACCCCACCCGGCGGGTGAAGGTGGTGCCGCGGATGTGCACGGCGCCGACGAACTTCGCCCGGCTGAAGTCCGCGGCCGCCAGCGTGCAGCCGCTGAGCCGGAAGTCGACGAGGGTCGCCCGCTGCAGGTCGATCGCCATCCCCGCCCAGTGAGCGGGTTCGCCGGGGGTCAGGTGGGTCTTGAGCAGCTCTTGCACGGCCAGGCGAACCTGCAGCTCGCTCTCGTCGTAGTCGGCCGGTCCGCGGTCCGCGGTGCCCTTCAGGCCCGTTTTCGGGGCCTGGAACGGCATCCGCAGGTACGCGCACAGCACGTTCACGATCGTCTGGCGCTGTTTCGGGTTGTCCTGCCCGAGCCGCTCCAGCGCGTAGAACCCGCCGAGCCGCACCGGCCCCTTGTCACTGCCGAGCTGCTCGACGGCCTTCGTGTACAGCTCGGTGACCCGCCGCTCTTCGAGGTCGCGTTCGGTCACGCCCGCGACGCGGGTCGTCTCGGCGAGCTGCAGCTCCATCGTGCGCTGGCGGCGCGTCGCCAGCCACAGCGCGAAGACGCCGCCCGCGCCGGCGCCGATGCCGAACGCCGTCTTGACGGCGTCGATGCGCACCGGCGCGTCCGGCGACCCGGACCAGCCCAGCAACAGCCACAGCAGACCGGCCGTGACGACCGCGACCACGGCGCCGGCCACGGCGACCCACCGCCACTTCAGCACCGGCAAGGCTTTAGACGGCGCCGTACTGGCGGTCACCCGCGTCACCGAGACCCGGGACGATGAAGCCCGAGTCGTTGAGGCGCTCGTCGATGCTGGCGGTGACGACGCGGACGGGCAGGCCGGTCTTTTCCAGGTGCGCCAGGCCTTCCGGCGCGGCCAGCGCGCAGATGGCCGTGACGTCGTCGGCGCCGCGGTCGGTGAGCAGCCGGATCGTGTACTCCATCGAGCCGCCGGTGGCGAGCATCGGGTCGAGCACCAGCACCGGCCGGTCGGCGAGCGACTCCGGCAGCGATTCGAGGTACGGCGTCGGCTTGAGGGTTTCTTCGTCGCGCGCGAGGCCGACGAAGCCCATCTGCGCGTCCGGGATCAGCTTGTGCGCCTGGTCGGCCATGCCGAGGCCGGCCCGCAGCACCGGGACGAGCAGCGGCGGCTTGGCCAGCTTGTAGCCCTCGGTGCGCGCGACCGGCGTGTGGATCCGCTCGGTCTTGACCGGCACGTCGCGCGTGGCTTCGTAGACCAGCATGACGGTCAGCTCGTGCAACGCGGCCCGGAAGGCGGCGCTGTCGGTGCGCGCGTCGCGCATCGTGGAGAGCCGGGCCTTCGCGAGGGGGTGATCGACGACGTGCACATCCATGCGGGTCAATCTAGCCGTCCCGCGAAGCTTTTCACCCAGCCGCGCTGCCAGGGCGTTTCGACGGCGCGTTCGTGGTAGTGCTCCCGCACCCAGGCGACGGCTTGGTCGGCCGGGACGCCGGAGAGGACGGCCAGGCAGGCCATCACCGTGCCGGTCCGTCCGGCCCCGCCGTAGCAGGCGACTTCGACGGTTTCCGTCTTGGCTCGTTCGTGGAGGGCCTTGATCTGCCGGCGTGCTTCGGCGGGCTTGGTGGGCAGCAGGAAGTCCGGCCAGGTGACCCATTCGTGGGGCCAGGTGATGCCCCCGCCGTGCTTGCGCCGCAGCCGGCTCGTGCCCAGGTAGAGCCCGAAGTCGGGCTCGGGTTCGTCGGGCCGCGGGCGCCCGAGCCCTCGCCCGCGCACGTGGGTGCCGTCCGGAAACTCGACCATCGGCTCAGTGTCCTCCGGAAGAGGGACACGCAGGGTGGTTTTCGCCGCTAAGCTCCGCCGGGTGAGCGAACTGACGCCCGACCAGATGAGGGCTTCCGACGCGGACCGCGAGCGCGTCGCGCAGGTGTTGCACAACGCCCTCTCGGAAGGGCGGATCACCGTGAACGAGCTGGAAGAGCGGCTCACGACGGTGTACGCGGCGAAGACGCTCGGCGACCTCAAACCGGTGACGGTGGACCTGCCGTCGACGTCGGCGGCGGTCGAGCCGGCGACCACGCGCGCACTCGGGTTCCCCGACCAGCGCATCGGCGGCCACCCGGGCAGCCCGGTGTCGATCGGCGTGCTGTCGGGAGCGGTCCGCAAGGGCAGCTGGGTCCTGCCCCCGCAGCACAACAGCGTCGCGTTCTGGGGCGGCGCGGAGATCGACCTGCGCCAAGCCCGTTTCGCGGACAAGAACTGCACGATCACCGCGGTCGCGATCATGGGCGGCATCCAGATCACGGTCCCGGACGACATCAACGTCGACGTGACGGGGATCGGGTTCATGGGCGGGTTCGTGCTGGAGGACAAGTCGGGGGCGCCCCCCGCACCCGCGACGGCGCCGACGGTGAAGATCAACGGGCTGGCGTTCTGGGGTGGGGTCGTCGTGTACCGGAAGGCGGCTCGGCGATCGGAACCGCCGCAGATCGAAGGGGCCTGACCTCGGCGTTGTGACGCGCTCCGCACTCAGCGTCACAGCCAATGGGGGCTCGCGCTGTCGGACCCGCCGCCTAGACTCAGGCCCATGACAGCCACGACCAGCACGTCAGCGGCGCCGGCCACCCCGGCACCGCTGGTGGACGCGACTCGCGACGACGCGAGCCTGCGCCGTTTCCTGCTCGGGCTGCCCGGTGTCGACCAGGTCGGCGTCGAGCAGCGCGCGGCGGGCCTCGGCACGCGCAGCATCAAGAAGGACGCCAAGCGGTGGGCCATCGACACCGCCATCTCCATGGTCGACCTGACCACGCTGGAGGGCGCCGACACGCGCGGCAAGGTCCGGGCGCTCGCGGCGAAGGCCGTCCGCCCCGATCCCGAGCGCCAGGACACCCCGCGCGTCGCCGCCGTCTGCGTGTACCCGGACATGGTCGCCACCGCCGTCGAAGCGCTCAAGGGCAGCGGGGTGCACGTCGCGAGCGTCGCCACCGGCTTCCCCGCGGGCCGCACCAGCCGCGAGATCAAGCTGGCCGACACCAAGATCGCCGTCGACGCCGGCGCGCACGAAGTCGACATGGTGATCGACCGCGGCGCCTTCCTCGAGGGCCGTTACCTGGACGTCTTCGAAGAGATCCAGGCGATAAAACAGGCCTGCGGCGACGCCCACCTGAAGGTCATCCTCGAGACCGGGGAGCTGGCGACCTACGACAACGTGCGGCGCGCGTCGTGGCTGGCGCTGCTCGCCGGCGGTGACTTCATCAAGACGTCCACCGGCAAGGTCTCCCCCGCCGCGACGCTGCCGGTCACCCACATCATGCTGCAGGCCGTCCACGACTGGCACGCGCAGACCGGCGAGCTGCGCGGCGTCAAGCCCGCCGGCGGCATCCGGACCACGAAGGACGCGATCAAGTACCTCGTCGCCGTGCACGAGGTCGCCGGCGAGCAGTGGCTGACCCCGGACCTGTTCCGCTTCGGCGCGTCCAGCCTGCTCAACGACCTGCTGCTGCAGCGCCGCACCCAGGTGGACGGCCACTACAGCGGCCCCGACTACGTGACGGTGGACTGATGCCAGTTTTCGAGTACGCACCGGCGCCGGAGTCGCGCGCCATCGCGAACCTCAAGGACCACTACAAGCCCTTCGTCAACGGCGAGTTCATCGACGGCTCGGGTGAGCCGCTCAAGACGATCAACCCGGCCACCGAAGAGGTGCTGGCCGAGGTCGGCACCGCGTCGAAGTCCGATGTGGACATCGCGGTGAAAGCCGCGCGCAAGGCGTACGACTCCGTGTGGTCGAAGATGCCGGGCACCGAGCGCGCGAAGTACCTCTTCCGCATCGCGCGGTTGATCCAGGAGCGCTCGCGCGAGCTGGCGGTGCTGGAGAGCCTCGACAACGGCAAGCCGATCAAGGAGTCGCGCGACTCCGACGTCCCGACGGCGGCGGCGCACTTCTTCTATCACGCGGGCTGGGCCGACAAGCTGGAATACGCGGGTTACGGGCCTTCGCCACAGCCGTTGGGTGTCGCCGGCCAGATCATCCCGTGGAACTTCCCGCTGCTGATGCTGGCTTGGAAGATCGCGCCGGCGCTGGCCACCGGCAACACCGTCGTGCTGAAGCCGGCGGAGACGACGCCGTTGACCGCGCTGGTCTTCGCCGAAATCTGCCAGCAGGCCGAACTGCCGCCGGGCGTGGTGAACATCCTGCCGGGCGCCGGCGACATCGGCGCGTCCATTGTGGAGCACGGTGACATCGACAAGATCGCCTTCACCGGCTCGACCGAGGTCGGCAAGGCGATCCAGCGCGAGGTCGCGGGCACGTCGAAGAAGCTGACGCTGGAGCTGGGCGGCAAGGCCGCGAACATCGTGTTCGAGGACGCGCCGCTCGACCAGGCCATCGAAGGCATCGTCAACGGCATCTTCTTCAACCAGGGGCACGTCTGCTGCGCGGGCTCGCGGCTGCTGGTGCAGGAATCCATCGCCGAAGAGGTGCTGGAGAAGCTGCGCTACCGCGTCTCGACGCTGCGCGTCGGCGACCCGCTGGACAAGAACACCGACGTCGGCGCGATCAACTCGGCCGAGCAGCTGGCGAAGATCCAGGGGCTCGTCGAGTCGGGTGACGCCGAGGGCGCGCAGCGCTGGACCAGCCCGTGCCCGGTGCCGGACCGCGGGTTCTTCTTCGCCCCGACGGTGTTCGCGAACGTCCACCAGTCGATGCGGATCGCGCGCGAGGAAATCTTCGGGCCGGTGCTGTCGGTGCTGACGTTCCGCACGCCGGACGAGGCCGTGGCGAAGGCGAACAACACGCCGTACGGGCTTTCGGCCGGCATCTGGACCGAAAAGGGCTCCCGGATCCTGTGGATGGCGAACCAGCTGCGCGCCGGCGTGGTCTGGGCCAACACCTTCAACCGCTTCGACCCCACCGCCCCGTTCGGCGGCTACCAGGAATCCGGCTTCGGGCGCGAAGGCGGCCGCACCGGGCTGGAGGCGTACCTGAATGTCTGACCGAATCTCCGTCGCGAAGACGTACAAGCTGTACGTGGGCGGCAAGTTCCCGCGCTCGGAGTCCGGCCGGGTCTACCCGGTGACGGACGCGAAGGGCAAGTTCCTGGCGAACGCGGCGCACGCGTCCCGCAAGGACGTCCGCGACGCGGTGGTGGCGGCCCGCAAGGCGTTCGGAGGCTGGTCGAGCGCGACGGCGTACAACCGCGGCCAGGTGCTCTACCGGGTGGCCGAGGTGCTGGAAGGCCGCCGCGACCAGTTCGTCGCGGAGGTGTCGGCGTCGGAAGGCCTGGCGGCGAAGAAGGCCGAGTCCATTGTGGACGCAGCGATCGACCGCTGGGTCTGGTACGCGGGCTGGACGGACAAGATCGCGTCGGTCCTGGGTTCGGCCAACCCGGTGGCGGGCCCGTACTTCTCGTTCACGGTCCCGGAGCCGTCCGGGGTGATCGGCGTGCTGGCGCCGCAGAAGTCGTCGCTGCTGGGCCTGGTCAGCGTGCTGGCCCCGGTCCTGGCGACGGGCTCGACGGCGGTGGTGGTGTCGAGCGCGGAGCGGCCCCTGCCGGCGATCACGCTGTCGGAGGTCCTGGCGACCTCGGACGTCCCGGGCGGAGTGGCGAACATCCTGACGGGGCGGGCATCGGAGCTGGGATCTTGGCTGGCCTCGCACGGCGACGTCAACGCACTGGACCCGACGGGAGCCGCGGCGGAGGACCGCCCGGGGTTGGCCCGCGAAGCGGCGAACACGGTGAAGCGGGTCCTGACGGTCCCGGCGGCGGAGCCGGACTGGACAACGGCACCGGATCTGACGCGGCTGCGGCGATACCTGGAGGCGAAGACGGTCTGGCACCCGCTGGGCGTCTGAGGTCACGCACGGAGGTCACCACCCAGTCCCGGCCGGGTGGTGACCTCCTGTGCGTTGCACCGGGTGGATTCACGGCAGCAGACCGATCCTCTGCGCGCGCAGAATCGTCGAGACCCGGTCGGTGGTGCCCATCTTGCGGTAGACGTTCTGCACGTGTTTCTGAACAGTACGGGGGGAAATGCCCAGGTGACGTCCAATTGCCGAGGCAGTGTGCGCTTCGGCCAGCAACGTCAGCACGGTCAGTTCTCTCGGTGTAAGTCCCCCATCTGCGCCCGGGCCCCCGGTTCGAAGAAGGCCGGACGTACCCCGTCGCCAGCGGTCCAGGTGGTGCAAGTGGCGGTCCACGGCCACCACCAGCGGCTGCACCTGTCGCAGGAACCGGATCTCCCGTTCCGCGACGCTTGTCGTCTGCAGGGTGACCGTGATGGCTTGGTGCCCGTTCGAGCCGGGCACAAGGGGCAGTGACACGCAAGAGTTCGCGCCCATCGTTTCGCGCGCCCTCACGAAACTGACGGTGCTCCGCCAGGCTCGCATGCTCACGACATCCCCTGTCGCCCGCGGCTCGAAATCGCCGGTGGTGAGGTAGTGCTGGATCAGCGGATCGTTGACGGCGGCTTCGCCGAGCAGGCCGTCCAACGGCAGAGTGTGCAGTTCGCAGGGGTTGACGGCCTCGACCGTTCCGGTGTACCGGGCACCGCCTGGAGTCGCCTGGTGCAGGCGGCAGAGGACGGCACCACAACCGTCGAGTCGTCGCACCAGCCCGTCGAGCACCGGCTGCCACGGCCGATCGGGTTTCGGGTGGTTCAGGATATCGATCGCCAGATCGACCATTTCGGCGTAGTCACGCGCGTCCCGGCGGTCCTGCATACTCTGCCCCTACGTCGATGATGTCGTACGTAGTTCTGCGTATATCCAGAAAAGCACCGGATCGGCAAACTGACAAGGGAGAGACGCGAATCTCGCTTACGGGGAGAGGACATGAGCAGACGTGTATTGAACCGGGCCGCGTCGGTACTGATCACCATCGTCTTCGGAATCAGCGGCACATCGACGGCGGCAAGCGCCGAACCGGGGCACAGGAAATACGGCTCCACCACTTATGAAGACCCCATCAAATACCTGGTGAGCGACGCCAACACGGATCCCGCTGCGACGAAATGCGTGGGGCTGGCGGATCGGGGCAGCACAGCCAACGGCACCGCACTGGTCCTGTGGGACTGCCACTTCCACCTGGACCAGTTCTGGTACTTCCGCGACGACGACCAGACGTTCCGCAGCTATGCCACCGGATATCCGGCCGGGAAGTGCGTCGGGCTGGCCGACAAGGGCAGCACGGCGAACGGCACATCGCTGGTGCTGTGGGACTGTCACGGCACGGCCGACCAGCGCTGGCGGCGAGCCGACCGGGGAGACGGCCGAGTCAACTTGATCAACACCGCCTCGGGGAGATGCGTGAGCCTCGCCAACCGCGGGAGCACGGTCAACGGGACGTTGCTGGTGCTGTGGGACTGTCACGGCACGGCCGACCAACGCTGGATCCTCGGCGTGACCCCGCCGTGAGCGATCGGGCCGGGAACCGGGGCCGCCGACGTGGGAGCTCCCCGCGTCGGCGGCCCCGGCCGCTAGTGTCGCGCGTCCGAGGTTCGTTGACCGCGGCGGGGCCGCTCCGCCGCACCGGACGCCAACCGACTTGCGACGCGCGACACTAGCTCATCGTCACCGAGAAGTCCGTCAGCGTGAACCTCGCCTTGCCCCCACCGGTCGAGCAGAACTCGATCCCGTACCCGATCTGGTTCACCGTCGGGTTGGGCGGGATCAGCCCCTTCCCGATCGACCAGGCGATCATCGCCTTCAGGTCGAGGCCCCCCGAGTACTGCGTCGCCCGGGAAACGAACGCCACGTACCCGTCGTCGTCGGCCCAGACGTCGTACGTCGCCCCTCCGGCCGTGTACGTCGCCAGCTTGTCGCCCGACGGCTGCTGCTTCAGGTTCTCCGTCCACACCATCAGCTCGCTGACGCCGGCCCCGTCGCCCACTCCGTTCAGCCACAGGTCGTACGCCACGTCGTAGATGCCCACGCCCGGGCCGCGGCCCGCGAACGTCGTCTTGATCACCGAATAGTCGTTGAACGGTTTCCCGTTCTGGTCGTTGATGTCCTTGTGCACATTCGGATAGGTTTTCACCGACGTCGATTCGGGTTGGGTGGAATCGACGTACCAGTTGTCGTACGCGCACGCGCGCAGCGTTTCCGGGCCCGCTTCGTCCGCGTTCCACATGTTGTTGTGGACGTAGTAGCCGCCGTCCGACCAGCCGCCGTCGGCGTCGGACGTCGTGAACTCCGGGCTGCGGCAGCCGCGCACCGGCGTCGTCGACGGCGGGGTCGGAGTCGCTACCACTGCACGGGAAGAGGCGGCAGGCGGAACCGAAGTGGTAGACGACGGCGAGACGCTGGGCGCCGTCGTCGTGGCCGCCACCGGGACGGGCGCCGCGGGGGCGGCACCGCAGCCGGCGACCGCCAGGAAGGGAATCGTCAACACCACGGCCAGCATTCTTCGTCGCATTTTCCCGCCCGCAACCCGAATTCGGCAGAACGAGGCGGAACCCTAACACGGAAACCGAAGAATCAGCTGTGCTCGTCCGCGGGGTCCAGATCGTCCGACGTGATCGGGCGGCCCGGGAGCTCGGTGCCCGGCCGCGCGCTGAGGCCGTCGATCATGATCCCGACGCAGCGGCGCGCCGCCATCTCGGCCACCTCCGGCGCCTTCGCCCGCACCTGCCGCAGCAGCGTCGCGAACAGGATCGCGATGTCGCCCGCGCCGACGTCCTGACGAAGCCTGCCCTCGGCCTGGGCCCCGCGGACGAGCTCGTCCACCACCGCCAGGATCTCCTCGCGCAGGCGCCGGACCTCCGGGTCACCCTTCAGGATGACGAGCGCCCGGTGCGACGCCATCGCGAGCTGGATGCTCAGCTGCAGCTCCACCGACTGGCGCAGCAGCCGCGAGAGCGCGGTCCACGCCGACGTCTCCTCGGCGAGGATCACCCGGGCATCGACCAGCACCCGCTCGAAGTTGTCCATCGCGACCGCGCGGACCAGCGCGTCCCGGTCCGGGAACCGGCGGTACAGCGTCCCGACGCCGACGCCGGCCGCGCGGGCGATCTCTTCCATCGGCACCTCGGGACCGGAGACGGCGAAGATGGTCTTCGCGGCAGCCAGGATCTGGTCGCGGTTGCGCCGCGCGTCCGCCCGCAGGGTGGTCTCGGGGTCTGCCGTCATGCCGTTCGCCTCTCGCTGGATCGCGCGGGGTGATTCTCGCATGGTCAGGCGGCCACACACTCGGACTCAAGTGAGTCACCCGTTAGCTAGTGGACGACTTCCCTCCACTTGAGTACCTTGGGTGCTAGAACCGGAATGTAATCCTCCGCATACTGTTAGTCCGTTTTAGGGGGCCCGATATGACCGAAGTCGCCGATCCCACCACGAAGGGCGAAGTCTTCCCGCTGGAGCGCACCTGCCCGTTCGCCCCACCGGCGGCGTACGAGAAGCTGCGCGAAGCGGGGCCGGTCCAGCGCGTCGAGCTGCAGTCCGGCCAGGAGGCGTGGGCGATCACCCGGCTCGAGGACGTCCGGCAGATGCTCACCGACCCGCGGTTCAGCTCCGACCGGTTCAACCCCGGCTTCCCGTTCCTGACCAAGCAGGGGCGGCCGGTCCGGCGGACCAACTTCACCGCGTCGCTGATCAACATGGACCCGCCGCAGCACGGCGCGGCCCGCCGCGAGGTCGTGGGCGAGTTCACCGTCCGGCGGATGAAGGCGCTCGAGCCGCGGATCCAGCAGATCGTCGACGAGCACATCGACGCGATCCTGGCCGGCCCGAAGCCCGCCGACCTCGTCACCGCGCTGTCGCTGCCGGTGCCGTCGCTGGTCATCTGCGAGCTGCTCGGCGTGCCCTACGGCGACCACGACTTCTTCCAGGTCCGCAGCTCGACGCTGCTCAACCGGGACGTCGAGCAGGAAGTCCGGATCAAGGCCGTCGACGAGCTGCAGGAGTACCTCGACCAGCTCGTCGCCAAGAAGGAGGCCGAGCCGACCGACGACCTGCTCGGGCGCCAGATCCTCAAGCAGCGCGAGGAGCACGGCGACGTCGACCACGACTCGCTCGTGTCCCTGGCCTTCCTGCTGCTCATCGCCGGCCACGAGACGACGGCGAACATGATCTCGCTCGGCACCGTCGCGCTGCTGGAGAACCCGGACCAGCTCGCGATCATCAAGAACGACCCCGGCAAGACGCTCGACGCCGTCGAAGAGCTGCTGCGGTACTTCACGATCGCGGAGTTCGCGACCTCGCGCGTCGCCACCGAAGACGTCGAGATCGGCGGCCAGCTGATCCGCGAAGGCGAGGGCGTGCTCGGCCTCAGCTACTCCGGCAACCGCGACGAAGCCGCGTTCGAGAACGCCGACGAGCTCGACCTCGAGCGCGGCGCGCGCCACCACGTCGCGTTCGGCTTCGGCCCGCACCAGTGCCTCGGCCAGAACCTGGCCCGCATGGAGCTGCAGATCGTCTTCGACACGCTCTTCCGCCGTCTCCCGGAGCTGAAGCTGGCCGTGCCGGTCGACCAGCTGCCGTTCAAGCACGACTCGTCGATCTTCGGCCTGTACTGCCTGCCCGTGACCTGGTGAAGGGGACGCCATGACGACTGTCGAGAAGCACGAATTCCCGATGACCCGCACGTGCCCGTTCGCGCCGCCGCCGGCGTACGAGGAGATCCGCGAAGGGGATCCGGTCTCGAAGGTGGGGCTGCCCGACGGCGGCTGGGCCTGGGTGGTCACCCGGCACGAGGACGTCCGGACCGTGCTGAACGACCGCCGGTTCAGCGCCGACCGGCAGCGTCCGGACTTCCCGCAGCTGGTCAAGGGCGGCTTCCGGCGGCAGGGCGACGAGCGCACCATGATCACCATGGACGCGCCCGAGCACGGGCCGGCCCGCAAGGCTGTGCTCGGCGAGTTCACCGTGCGCCGGATGGAGGCGCTGCGGCCGCGGATCCAGGAGATCGTGGACGGGCAGATCGACGCGCTGCTGGCCGGGCCGAAGCCGGGTGACCTGGTCGAGGCGCTGTCGCTGCCGGTGCCGTCGCTGGTGATCTGCGAGATGCTCGGCGTGCCCTACGCCCAGCACGACTTCTTCCAGACCCACACGGCGAAGCTGATCAAGCGCTCGACGACGCCCGAGGAGCGGCGGGCGGCGTTCGACACCATCCGCGGGTACATGGAAGAGCTCATCGCGGAGAAGGAGGCGAACCCGCCGGACGACCTGCTCGGCCGGCAGATCGTCAAGCTCCGCGAGGAGGGCACCTACCGGCGGGAGTCGCTGGCCGCGACCGGCTTCCTGCTGCTCGTGGCCGGGCACGAGACGACGGCGAACATGATTTCGCTGTCCACCGTGGCGTTCCTGCGCAACCCGGCGCAGCTCGCGGCGATCAAGGCCGACCCGGGCAAGACGCTCGACGCCGTCGAGGAGATGCTGCGCTACTGGACGATCGTCGACGCGGCCACCGCGCGCCTGTGCGTCGAGGACGTCGAGGTCGGCGGGCAGCTGATCCGCGCCGGCGAAGGCGTGCTGGCGCTGGGCTACGCGGCGAACCGCGACCCGCGGGCGTTCGAGAACGCCGACGAGCTGGACATCGAGCGCGGCGCGCGCCACCACGTCGCGTTCGGCTTCGGGCCGCACCAGTGCCTCGGCCAGAACCTGGCCCGGATGGAGCTGCAGATCGTCTTCGACACGCTCTTCCGCCGCATCCCGACGCTGCAGCTGGGCGCGGACGTCGACGACCTGCCGTTCAAGGACGACGCGAACATCTACGGCCTGTACCGGCTGCCGGTGACCTGGTAGAGAACGAACTGCCATCCCACCACAGGAGAGAAGACCATGAAGATCATCGCGGACACCGGCAAGTGCGTCGGCGCGGGTCAGTGCGTGCTGACGGAACCCGAGCTTTTCGACCAGAGTGAGGACGACGGCACGGTCATCGTCCTCAACGAGACGCCCGAGGGCGAACTGGTCGAGAAGGCCCGCGAAGCGGTGCACGTCTGCCCCAGCCAGGCCCTCTCGCTGCAGGAGTGAAAGTCCGTGAATGTCGCATTGAGGGACTCAGCGTCCCTCAATGCGACATTCACGGACTTCTAGCTGAGGCGCAGGGTGGTTTCGGGGTTGAAGGCGTGGGTCTCGCCTTCGCCGCGCAGGCCGATCCGGACGTTGTCGCCCATGCGGGGCGGCGTGCGGCCGTCGACGCGGACGACGAAGCGGTCGTCGCCCACCTTGCCGTGCACGTACGCGTCCGCGCCGAGTTCCTCGACCAGCTCCACCACCAGCTCGAAGCCGCCTTCGGACACCAGCTGCAGCGACTCCGGCCGGACGCCGAACACGACTTCACGCAGATCGCCCGCGGAAGACAGCACCGACCGCGGCAGCGGCAGGGTGACGTCGCCCAGCTTGACGCCGCCTTCGGTCAGCGGCAGCGTCGCCAGGTTCATCGCCGGTGAGCCGATGAAGCCGGCCACGAACGAGTTCGTCGGGTTCTCGTACAGCTCCCGCGGTGACGCGCACTGCTGCAGGACGCCGTCCTTGAGCACGGCCACCCGGTCGCCCATCGTCATCGCCTCGACCTGGTCGTGCGTGACGTAGATGGTCGTCGTACCCAGGCGCTGCTGCAGCTGCGCGATGTTCGCGCGGGTCTCCACCCGCAGCTTCGCGTCCAGGTTGGACAGTGGTTCGTCCATCAGGAACACGCTCGGCTCGCGCACGATCGCCCGGCCCATCGCGACGCGCTGCCGTTGTCCGCCGGACAGCGCCTTGGGCTTGCGGTCCAGGAACTTCGACAGATCCAGCATCTTGGCGGCCTCGGCCACCTTGGCGTCGATGTCCGCTTTGGACAGTCCACGCAGCTTCAGCGCGAAGCCCATGTTGTCGGCCACCGTCATGTGCGGGTACAGCGCGTAGGACTGGAACACCATCGCGATGTCCCGGTCCTTCGGCGGCAGGTTCGTGACGTCGCGCTCGCCGATGTGGATGGCGCCCTCGTCGACGTCCTCCAGCCCGGCGAGCATCCGCAGCGCCGTCGACTTGCCGGACCCCGACGGCCCGACCAGGACCAGGAACTCGCCGTCCGGTACCGCGAGGTCGAACCGGTCGACCGCCTTCACCGGCGGTGTACCCGGGTAGATCCGCGACGCCTGCTCGTAAACGACTCCGGCCATGGCTACTTCACCGCTCCCATCGACAGACCCCGGACGAGGTGGTTCTGCGCGATCCAGCCGACGATCATCACCGGCAGCGAAGCCAGCAGGGCGGCGGCGGAAAGCTGGGCCCAGTACAGGCCCTCACTGGTGATGAACCCGACGAGGAACACCGGCACGGTGCCGGCCCGCGCCGCCGTCAGGTTGACCGCGTAGAAGAACTCGGTCCAGGAGAAGATGACGCAGATCAGCGCGGTCGCCGCGATCCCGGGCGCGACCACCGGCATGATGATCTTGCGCAGCAACGTCGGGAGGTTGGCGCCGTCGATCCGGCCGGCCTCGATCATCTCGTGCGGCACCTCGAGGAAGAACGACCGCATCATCCAGATGGCCAGCGGCAGGTTCATCGACGTGTACAGGATGACCAGCGCCCACACCGTGTCCAGCAGCTCGGTGTTCTGGGAGATGATGTACAGCGGGATGATCGCCGCGACGATCGGCAGCATCTTCGTCGAGAGGAAGAAGCCGAGCGCGTTCGACGTCTTCTTCACCGGCGCCAGCGACAGCGCGTACGCCGCGGGGATGCCGAGCAGCAGCACCAGCAGCGTCGAAAGCACCGTGACGAACGCCGAGTTCGACAGGTAGGGCAGGAACCCGCCCTTCAGCACGTTGGCGATCTGGTCGAACGTCGGGCTGAAGAACAGCTTCGGCGGGTCGGTGTAGGCATCGGCCTCCTGCTTGAACGCCGTGAGGATCATCCACAGCAGCGGGAAGACGAACAGGATCGCGATGATCCAGGTGACGGCGGTGAGCGCACCGGGACCGAGCTTGCGCTTCGGCTTGCGCGCCGGAGGGACGGCGGTGGCCGTTTCCGGGCGAATGTCCAAAGTGGTCACTTGATGCCTCCGTCCACCGAGAAGCTGCGGAACATCAGGCGCAGGGCGAAGGTGGCGACGATCATCGTCAGGATCACGACGATCACGCCCATCGCCGACGACTGGCCGACGTCGAAGCCCTCGAACGCGCGCTGGTAGATGTAGTACGGCAGGTTGGTGCTGGCCGTGCCCGGGCCACCCTGGGTCATCAGGAAGATCGCGTCGAAGCTGTTCACGATGTAGATCGCGCCCAGCAGCGTCGCCAGCTGCAGGAACCGCGCCAGGTGCGGCAGCGTGATGGAGACGAACGTGCGCCAGCGGCTCGCGCCGTCGACCGACGCGGCCTCCAGGACGTCCTTGGACTGGCTCTGCAGCCCGGCCAGGATCAGCAGCATCATGAACGGCGTCCACTGCCACACGATCTGCGCCATCACCGACGCCAGCGGGAAGTCCGCGAGCCAGTCGGTGTCGGTGCCGAAGACGAAGTGCAGCAGCCCGTAGGTCGGGTCGAACATCGTCGTCTTCCACAGCAGCGCGCCGGCGGCGGGCAGGATGAGGAACGGCGTGATCAGCAGCGTCCGGACGACACCGCGGCCGAAGAACTTCCGGTCCAGCAGGATCGCCAGGCCGAGGCCGAGCAGCAGCGCGACGAGCACGCAGACCACGGTCAGCAGCACCGTGTTGAGCAGCGCGACCAGGAACGTCGTGTCGCTGAAGACGTCGATGTAGTTGTCGAGGCCGACGAAGTGCCGTGAACCCGGCCGGACCAGGTTCCACGACTGGAACGAGTAGAACACGGTGAGCAGGAACGGCAGCTGCGTCACCGCGATGACGAAGATCAGCGCGGGCAGCAGCGGCAGCCGCCGCTTGGCCGCGGTGCTCAGGCCGCGTTTCTCCTCGGCCTGCGCCCGCGAGTGGGAGGTGGGGGTGGTTACGGAGAGCGTGGACATCACTGCACCGCCTTGTAGGAGTCGCCCACCGTCTGGGCGTAATCCTGGGATTGCTTCAACGCGTCCGCTACGGACTCACGGCCGGCGATCGCCGCCGACAGCTGCTGGCTCACCCGGGTGCCCAGGTCCTGGAACTCGGGGATGCCGACGAACTGGATGCCCGGGTAGGGCACCGGGTTCACCATCACCTTCTGCTGGTTGGCCGCCGCGATGCCGTCCAACGTGGGCTTCGCGTAGGCCGCGGCGGCCTTGGCGTAGTCGGGGATGTCGTACGTGGACTGGCGCACCCCCGGCGGGACGCGGTTCCAGCCGTAGGTCTGGCCGACCTTCTGCGCGTACGCCTTGTCGGTCATCCAGGCCATGAACTTCCAGGCCGCGTCCTTGTCCTTGGCGACCTTCGGGATGCCCAGCGCCCAGGTGTAAAGCCAGCCGCTGGCCTGGGTCTTGACGACCGGGGCCGGCACGTAGCCCGACTTGCCGACGATCTTGCTGCTGGACGGGTCCTCGTTGGTACCCGCCATGACCGTCGCGTCGTACCACATCGCGGCCTGGCCCTGGGTGTAGCGCGTGCCGCACTCGGAGAACCCGGCGCTGGAGGCGCCGACCTCACCGTGCTCGCGGACGAGGTTCACGTAGAAGTTCGCGGCTTCGGTGAACTCCGGCGACGTCAGCTTGGCGTTCCAGTCCTTGTCGAACCACTGGGCGCCGAAGGTGTTGGCCACCGTGGTGAACGGCCCGAGGTTTTCGCCCCAGCCGGGCTTGCCGCGCAGGCAGATCCCGGCCACGCCGTTCGCCTTGTCGTCGACCTTGGCGGCGAACTCGGCGACCTGCTGCCAGGTCGGGTGGGCCGGCATGGTCAGGCCGGCCTTCTCGAAGAGGTCCTTGCGGTAGGCCAGGAACGACGACTCGCCGTAGAACGGGACCGCGTACATCTGGTTCTGGTAGGACAGCGATTGCTTGATGCTGGGGATGAAGTCGCCTTCGTCGTAGCCGGGCGTGGCGGCCATGTGCGGTTCGAGGTTCTCGAGCCAGCCGTTGGCCGCCCACTGCGGGGCCTCGAAGTTGCTGATCATGACGACGTCGAACTCGCCGCCCTCGGTGGCGGTCGACGCGGTGATCTTGGCGCGGGCCTGGTTCTCCGGCAGGGAGACGAACTTGAGGTTGATGCCGGTGGCCTTCTCGAACTCCGGGGCGAGCGAAATGGCGTCCTTCATCTGCGGGTTGGACACGATCGCGATGACGAGCGTGCTCCCGCCGGTGCCCATCGAGCCGGCACCCGCACAGCCGGTGGCCAGCAGCGACGCGGCGGCGAGGAGGGTCAGGAGTTTACGCACGGCCACCTCCGGGGAGGACCTGGACCTTGAGGCCCGAGCCGCTGCGCATCTTGGCCAGCGCCTCGGGGTACTGCTCCAGCGGAAGCCGGTCCGTGAGCAGCGAATCGGTGTCGATCGCACCGGACGCGACGAGGTCGAGCGCGGTGCCGAAGCTGTGCAGCACGGCCATCGAGCCGACGATGGTGATCTCGTCGTTGTAGATGCGGAACGGCGAAAGCGCGACGCGGGCTTCGGCCGGTGCGACGCCGAAGACGAGCAGCCGGCCGCCGCGGCGGATCGAGTCGAAGGCGGCTTCGATGGCGGGGGCGGCGCCGGTGCAGTCGACGGCGACGTCGAACTTCTCGCCGTTCAGGTCCTTGACGTCGGCCGCGGTGGCGACGGCGCCGAGGCTTTCCGCGCGCGGCAGCCGGTCCTTGTTCCGGTCGACCACCGTGACCTGCGCGCCGGAGCGCTGCAGGAGCTGCTGCATGATCAGGCCCATGGTGCCGGCGCCGACCACGAGGAAGCGCTCTCCGGCTTCGACACCGACGCGGCGCACGCCGTGCACCGCGCAGGAGACGGGCTCGACCAGCGCGCCCTCCTCCCAGGTCATCGAGTCGGGCATGCGGTAGCAGGTGGACGACGGGACGGCGACGTACTCGGCGAAGGCGCCGTTGACGGTGTCGCCGGTGGCGCCCCAGTTCGCGCAGAGGTTGCCGTGGCCGGCGCGGCACGGGCCGCAGTAGCCGCAGAACAGCGACGGGTCGACGGCCACGCGGTCGCCGACCTTCCACTCGCCCGGCACGTCCGCGCCGAGCTCGACGATCTCCCCGGCGAACTCGTGCCCGGGGACGATGGGATACGGCGTGGGCGGGAAGTGCCCGTCGGCGATGTGCAGGTCGGTCCCGCAGATCCCGCACGCTCCGACCTTGACGACGACCTGGCGTTCTCCGGGTTTCGGATCGGGCACCTCGCCGACCCTGATCTCACCGGGCCGGTCGACGATGGCGGCACGCATGCCTAGCCCCTTTCTCGCGCTCATATGAGCAGCGTTGACCTATGGCGTCGAGAACATGTGAAGGCATTACAGGACTGACCTCGGTGGTACGTCAACCTTTCGGGCAGATTTCGGACTATAGTGCTCATATGAGCGCGTCCAAGAAGCAGCCGTCGCTGACTGAAGCGATCCTGCTGGCCACCGTCGCCCGGCGCTTCTACGTGCAGGGACGCTCCAAGCTGGAGATCGCCGACGAGTTCGGCGTCAGCCGGTTCAAGGTGGCCCGGATGCTCGACACGGCCCGGGAGTCCGGCCTGGTCAGAGTGGAGTTCTCGCTGCCGGCGCCGGTGGACCTGGCGCTGTCGGACGAGGTCCGTTCGGCGTACGGCCTGAAGCGGGCCCTGGTGCTCGAACGCTCAACCGAGCGCGAGCCGAGAGAGGTGGTCCGGGCCAAGATCGGTACCCTTTCCGCCCGGCTGCTGGAGGAGATCGCGACCCCGTCGGACGTGATCGGGTTGTCGTGGGCGCGCTCGGTGAACGCGATGACCGAGGCGATCCGGGCGCTGCCGCGCTGCCCGATCGTCCAGCTGTGCGGGGTGCAGGCGGGGATGGACATGCGCGGCCGCTCGGTCGAGACGGTCAGCCGCGTGACGGCGGTGTCCGGCGGCGACGCGTACCCGATCTTCGGTCCGCTGGTGCTGCCGGACCGCCGGACCACGGAGACGCTGCGGCGTCAGCCGGGCATCGCGGAGACGTTCGGGCAGTTCCGGCACTTGACCAAGGCGGTGGTCAGCATCGGCGCGTGGCAGCCGGGCGAGTCGACGGTGTACGACGCGCTGGACGAGGCCGAGCGAGCGGCGATCGCGGCCCGCGGGGCAACGGCAGAGGTCGCGGCGCGGTTGTTCGACGCTTCGGGAAACGCGTTGTCGACCGGGCTGGCGCACCACGTGCTGGCGATCAGTCACGAGGAGCTGATGGCGGTGCCGGAGGTGATCGCCTTGGGGTACAGCAAGCCGAAAGCATCGGCGGTGGACGCGGTACTGCGGTCCGGCATGGTCTCGACGCTGATCACCGACGCCGCGGCGGCAGTCCCGCTCCTGGCCTTGGCGGCCAAGAACCCGCCCCGCTGAGGTACTCCCCTGGGTGTACGCCTCGTCCTGCGCGCTAACCCAGCGGGTGCAGATCACGCGCCCCGGGCTCCGGGGATTGGCCCGATGTGCGCGCGCGTTTCCTCCGCGAGCCTGGAAGACGTGACCCGAACCAAGACTTCTCCGCGGTGGCGACAAGCTGTCGTCTGGCTGCACGTCGTGTCGTCGGTCGCCTGGATGAGCCAGGCCCTGGCCCTCGTAGTGGTGATGAGCCTGGCCCTCACGACCCCGAGCCCGGCCGCGACTTCGATGGCCGACCGGCTCGACTCCGTTCTCCTCGCCCCGATGGCGAACGTCTCGGCGTTCACCGGCCTGCTGCTCGCCGGCGCGACCGCTTGGGGCTACACCAGGCACTGGTGGGTGCTCACGAAGTTCGCCCTGACGCTGATCCAGCTCTACGCCGGGATCTTTCTGCTCTCCCCCGCGCTGCGCGACTCCGCGGAGACCGGCACCGCGAGCTGGACGCAGATCGCCGGGGCATCGCTGATGGCGAGCGCACTCTCGTTCCAAGCCTGGCTCTCGATCGCGAAGCCGTGGCGGAAGACGCCGTGGTCCCCCGCCGCGAAACCGCCGACCGCGCCGACCTGGGTGTTCGCCGCCGGGGTCGCCGCGCCCGCGTTCGACGTCGTCACTGGGCTCCTCCTCGGCTACCCGCTGCCCGCGTTGTCGCTGGTCACGCTGATCGTGCTCGGTCTTGAGCGGCGGCGACGTCGTCGCCGTGCTCCGCGGCCCACCGCCCGAAGCCCTCGATCGGCCCCAGGAAACTTGAACCCAATGCCGTAAGCGCGTACGCGCCATCGGCTGCGGTTCGGGCGAGGACACCCGGGCGATCCTGGTCTCAGCCGACGGCTGAAACGTTCCCCGCGGCCAGGTCCGCCACCCGGGCGTGCAGCGGCGCCCCGCCGCGGGGGACCACCGTCGCCGTGCCGTCGGCCAGGTCCGTCACCACGGTGCTCAACGTCATCAGCGCGTCGCCGCCGGAAGCGTTGCGGTGCAGTTCGCCGGTCAGCGTGGACACCAGCCACTTCGCGTCCGGGTCGATCGGGGCCAGGTGCGCGCACACCTCCGCGCGGGCCAGGCTCTCCTCCGGCGC
Organism: Amycolatopsis sp. cmx-4-37; assembly: GCA_049998055.1. Classification (GTDB taxonomy): domain Bacteria; phylum Actinomycetota; class Actinomycetes; order Mycobacteriales; family Pseudonocardiaceae; genus Amycolatopsis. The sequence continues at coordinate 158,554 of JAEBEK010000005.1, forward strand.
CACGTCCCACTGCGGCGACAACCGCCGGAAGTGGTTGGTGTGCCAGGACAGTCCACTGTCCACAGTGGTCACTGCGGTTTCGTCCCCGGCCTTCTCGACCACCGTCACCGCCGGTGAGCCGACCTGGCCCATCGTGTACGCGAACCCGCCCGCCGAAGTGCACCGCCGCAGCACGGAAATGGCCTCCGCCACCGTGACGGCCCGCTGCAGGGACCGCGCGACGAAGTGTCTCCCGGCGCACGGCGACGGTGTCACGACGCTCACGCTGTCGATCCCCCACACCAGGCCGTGCGTGGTCAGCGTGAACGTGTTGGCCGGCAGGAAACCCGGGTACCACCAGACGCACACGCCGGGCTCGCCGTCGATCAGCAGCGTCAGGAGGCGCCCGAGGCCGTCGAACACCGGGGCGCCGTCTTCGTTGTGGCCGAGCAGCGACGGCGTTCCCGCCCAGGCGAGGTCCGTGCAGCCGGTGCCGTCGCCCGCGCCGAGGTCGCCGCGCAGGTTGGCCAGCAGCAGGTCGTCGAACGGCACCCCGGCGCCCGCCGCCAGCGCCGTCAGCTCGGCGTAGGCGTCCGGGTGCTCGACCTGCGACGCCGATTCGATCGCCCGGAACAGCACCGGCGACCGGCGCGCCCGCTCGGTGACCGGCCACGCCGGCAGTCCCGCGAGGACGGTCCGGATGTCGGCGGCGGCGTACGAACCCAGCGCGCGGAAAGCGGCTTCCCGGGGCCCGCTGACGACCGTCCAGCGCACGTCGCCGATCCGGTGCTCCCGCACTGTCGCCACCATGTGCTCACGATGACTGAGCAGTCAGGAAAAGGCAACGGCTGTGACATCCGGGCTTCGCCCCAGGCCGGGGGCTCCGCCACCCGGAACCCCCGAAAAGAGGCCAGTGACATCCGGGGCTTCGCCCCAGGCCGGGGGCTCCGCCACCCGGAACCCCCGAAAAGAGGTCAGTGACATCCGGGGCTTCGCCCCAAGCCGGGGGCTCCGCCACCCGGAACCCCCGAAAAGAGGTTAGTGCGCGCCCACCTCGGTCACCCGCACCACGGCCACGCCGGCCTCGTCGGACGCCGCCAGGTCGACCTCCGCGCTGATGCCCCAGTCGTGGTCGCCCGCCGGGTCGTCGAAGATCTGGCGGACCTTCCAGACGTCCGGCAGCTGCTCGATCATGATCAGCGCCGGGCCGCGCGCGTCCGGCCCGGTGCCCAGCGCGTCGTACTCCTCGAAGTAGTCCTCGATCGCGTCTTCCCACGCGTCGGCGTCCCAGCCGGACGCCGCGTCCAGCTCGCCGAGCACGTTCCACGCCCGGCGCCCGAACAGCTCGACCCGGCGGAACAGCTCGTTGCGCACCAGGACGCGGAACGCGCGCTCGTTGCGCGTGACGGCCGGCGGCAGCTCCGGCGGCCGGTGCGAGACCGGCCCTTCTTCGTCCGGGTGGCGCAGCGCTTCCCACTCGTCGAGGAGGCTCGAGTCGACCTGCCGGACGAGCTCGCCGAGCCACTCGATGAGGTCCTGCAGCGGCTCGGTCTTCGCCTCGTCCGGCACCGTGTGGCGCAACGAGTCGTAGACGTCCGTGAGGTAGCGCAGGACCAGGCCTTCGGAGCGGGCGAGCTGGTAGAACCCGATGTACTCGACGAAGTTCATCGCGCGCTCGTACATGTCGCGCACCACGGACTTCGGTGAGAGCTCGTAGTCGTCGACCCACGGGTGGCCCTGCCGGTAGCTGTGGAACGCGCCCTGCAGCAGCTCCTCCAGCGGCTTCGGGTACGAGACGTTCTCGAGCAGCTCCATCCGCTCGTCGTACTCGATGCCCTCGGCCTTCATCGCGTTGACGGCCTCGCCGCGCGCCTTGAACTGCTGCTGGGACAGCACCGGCCGCGGGTTGTCCACCGTGGACTCCACAGTGGACACGACGTCGAGCGGGTAGCTCGGCGACTCCAGCTCGAACAGGTCGATCGCGGCCAGCGCGAACGGCGAAAGCGGCTGGTTGAGCGCGAAGTCGAACTGCAGGTCGACGGTGAGCCGGATGATCCGGCCCTGCTCGTCCGGCTCGTCCAGCCGCTCGACGACGCCGGCGGCGAGCAGCGCGCGGTAGATCGCGATCGCGCGCAGGATGAGCTTGCGCTGCGACGCCCGGTCCTCGTGGTTGTCCTCCAGGAGGTGGCGCATCGAAGCGAACGCGTTGCCCGGGCGCGAGATCACGTTGAGCAACATCGAGTGCGTCACCTTGAAGCTGGACGTGAGCGGCTCGGGCTCGGCCGCGATGAGCCGGTCGAACGTGCTCTCGGTCCAGTTGACGAAGCCCTCCGGCGCCTTCTTCCGGACGATCTTCTTTTTCTTCTTCGGGTCGTCGCCCGCCTTTTCGAGGGCCTTGGCGTTCTCGACGACGTGGTCGGGCGCCTGCACGACGACGTAGCCGTCGGTGTCGTAGCCCGCGCGCCCGGCCCGGCCGGCGATCTGGTGGAACTCGCGCGCCTTGAGGTGGCGCTGGCGGACGCCGTCGTACTTGGTCAGCGCCGAGAAGACCACCGTCCGGATCGGCACGTTGATGCCGACGCCGAGCGTGTCGGTCCCGCAGATCACCTTGAGCAGCCCCGACTGGGCCAAGGTCTCGACCAGTCGGCGGTACTTCGGCAGCATCCCGGCGTGGTGGACGCCGATGCCGTGGCGGACCAGCCGCGAGAGCGTCTTGCCGAACCCGGCGGCGAACCGGAAGTCGCCGAGCAGGTCGGCGATGGCCTCCTTCTCGGCCTTCGTCGTGACGTTGATGCTCATCAGCGTCTGCGCCCGCTCGATGGCCGCGGCCTGCGAGAAGTGCACGACGTAGACCGGCGCCTGGCCGCCGTTGAGCAGCTCGGACATCGTCTCGTGCAACGGCGTGAGCGCGTACCGGAAGGTCAGCGGCACCGGGCGCTGCGCCGACGTGACGACGGCCGTCGGCTTGCCGGTGCGGCGGGTGAGGTCCTTCTCGAAGAAGGACACGTCGCCCAGGGTCGCCGACATCAGGACGAACTGGGCCTTGGGCAGCTCCAGGATCGGCACCTGCCACGCCCAGCCGCGGTCGGGCTCGGAGTAGAAGTGGAACTCGTCGGCGACGACCTGGCCGACCGGGGCGTCCGCACCGAACCGCAACGCGATGTTCGCCAGGATTTCGGCCGTGCAGCAGATGATCGGCGCGTCCGGGTTGACGCTGGAGTCGCCGGTCATCATGCCGACGTTCTCGGCCCCGAAGATCTCGATGAGCTGGAAGAACTTCTCCGACACGAGGGCCTTGATGGGCGCGGTGTAGTAGCTGCGGCGGCCCTGGGCGAGCGCGGTGAAGTGCGCACCGACGGCGACGAGGCTCTTCCCGGAGCCGGTCGGCGTCGAGAGGATGACGTTCGATCCGGAGACGACCTCCATCACCGCCTCCTCCTGCGCCGGGTACAGCTCGATGCCCCGATCGGCCGTCCAGGTCGTGAACGCTTCGAAGAGGGTGTCGGGGTCGGGATCCGCAGGCAGGAGGTCTGTGAGAGTCATCAGGCGTCCATCGTGCCATCCGCTCGTCGCAAAGTCGGCAGGGGCAATCGCGTCGCGCGTGGTAAACCCGTAGGCTTCGCGGTACCGCGCACCGACCGGGGCATACTTTCGGTCTCGCGCGCACACGGGCGGTAATCCGGAGGGTTTAGGAATGGCACAGGACATCATCCCGATCGAACTCGGCCTGCCGCAGGGGGACGTCGTCACCCTGTGGGCGCCGCGCTGGCGGGAAGACGGCGAGGAGTGGGAAGCGTTCCTCGGCGACGAGGACGACCTGTACGCGTTCCCGGACGCCGCTCACCTGGCCGCCTTCGTCCGCACGTCCGAGCGGCACGACCTGCTCGACCACCCGGCCTGGGACGCCGTGCCGTCGCTGAACGTGCCCGAGCTGATCCCGGACGAGGACCACACCTACGACCTCGTCGGCGTGCCGGAGCTCGTCGCCGAGGAGCCGGACGTCTGGCACATCGCCGAGCTGGCCGAGATCGTCGGCATCGTGCGCTCGCTCGCCGATGTGTGCGACCTCGAAGAGGTGCACGAGATCCTCGACTCGACCGAGGGCTTCTCGCTGCTCGACCAGGGCACCCTCCCGTTCACCGGGGGCGTCGGCGTGCAGGTCTGGAACGACCTGTCCGAGACGGTGTCGCAGAAGTGGGACACCGTGCTCGACGCGATCGACGGCCTGGTGACCGCGCCGGACGTCGACGAGAAGGTGCTGGAGCAGACGGCCGAGGAGCTGGCGGCGTTCCACGAGGAGTCCGCGGAGGCCGAGGCCGGCGCCGAGGGTGAAGAGGACCTCGAGGCGATCGACGCCGATTCGGACGACGACTCCGACGACGAAGAAGACGAGGGTCCGGTCGGGTTCTGGGCCGAGGTCGGCATCGACCCGATCAAGATCATCACGTCTGGCGCGGAGTACTACACGCTGCGCTGCTACCTCGACGACGCGCCGGTGTTCCTCGGCAGCGAGGGCGAGATCGACGTGTTCACGTCCACGGGTGCGCTCGCCCGTGCCCTCGCCGACGGCAAGGACCTGGCCGACACGGACCTCTCGGACGTGTCCACGTGGGACGAGGTCCTGGCGAAGGCGACGGCGGGCGAGCTCGAGGTCGAGGTCGACACCGAGAACACGTACGTCTTGACGGGCCTCGACGCGGACATCGCGGAGGGTCCGGAGGCGATCGACCCGACGCAGCTGGAGCTGGCGGTCGAGCTGATCACGGACGCGGCGGACTGGGCGGGCGACGACTCGGCCGAGACGGCGCTGGCGGGCAACGAAAGCCTGGGCTGGCTGGTGTCGTTCGTGCTCCGGCCGGACCCGACGCGCCTCGAGCCGTCGGCGCCGTTCGACGCGGAGCAGAGCGCTTGGCGGAAGCTCGTCGAGGGGTTCGAGAACCGCCTGACGGTGGCTTGATCTTTTGGTTCGGCGAAGGCCGCTTCCCGCGGGGTTGGGGAGGCGGCCTTCGCCGTGTCCGGGGTCGGGGATGTCATGAAAGGGTCGTTCATGTCGTCTGGCGCGATGAACGAGTCGTTCATGTCGTCTGGCGACATGAACGAGTCGTTCATGTCATCGCAGCCCAGCCGGCCGCATCCGTCCACAGGCTCCGGCGGATGTGGACAACTCGGCCCGACGGCCCTTCGGTAGCCCGGTTTCCGTCGTAGGCGGCCGATACGCTGGAGACGGGGGCGCCCCCGCGGGCAGGCGGCGTTCAGTCCTCCGAAGAGCGTTCCGCGCGGACCGGGACCACCAGTACCGCCAGCGCCGGGAACACCGCCGCCACGCAGAACGCCAGCGCGTACCGGCTGTCGCCGATCACCAGCCCGAGCAGGGGCGGGGTCAGCGAGGCCGCGATGTTCTGGCCCGTGTTCTGCGTCCCCATCGCGCGGCCCGACCACGCCAGGCCGGCCAGCTCCGCCGACGCCGTGAAACCCAGGCCGTTGTCGGCCACCGTGATCACCCCCGCCAAAGCCACGGCCAGCAGCACCAGCCATGGCCACGAAGCGTCCCCCAAAGCCACCAGCAGCATCACGAAACAACTCAGCACCGCCAGCTGGCGCATCGGTCGGAGACGGCTGTCCACCCGGTCCGACCACCAACCCGACCCCAGCCGCCCCAAAGCGCCCAGGACCTGGACCACCGCCAGGAACCAGCCCGCCGCCAGCGGGCTCCAGCCCCGCACCGCCACCAGGTACGCCGGCGCGAACGCCGACACCGCGAACTGCGGCACCACCAGCAGCGGGCTCGCGCCGTGGACCCGCCACAGCGTCGCGTGCCGGTAGGGCGAAGGCGGCTTCTCGCCGGAAGCCGGCCGAGGCGGCCGCGGCGGGTCCGTGACCAGCCACGCCACCAGCAGCGCGACGGCGATCGCCAGCCCCGCCGGCAGCAGGATCGCCGCCCGGAACCCGAAGTGCTCCGCCAGCGGCGGCAGCCCGAGCGCCGCGACGCCGACGCCGAGCGGCTGGGCCGTCTGGCGGATCCCCATCGCGATCCCGCGCTCGGACTTCGCGAACCAGCCCATCACGACGCGGCCGCTCGCCGCGTTCACCGAAGCCGTACACGCTCCGGCCGCCAGGAACACACCAAAGAGAAGCCCGACCGGGTGACTTCCTACCCCGGCGTACACCAGGAGTAACCCCGAGGCGCCCAGTCCGAGCGCCATGATGAGCCGCTCTCCGTAACGGTCCGCAGCCGCGCCCCACGCGATCAGGGTGAACAGCAGCCCGATGCTCGGCGCCGCGACGACCGTGCCGGCCTGGGCCAGGGACAGCCCTTCCTGGTCCCGCATGACCGGGACCAGGAACGGGATGCCGTAGAGGAACGAACAGCTCGCGGTCTGCGCGGCGAGACCGAGCGCGAGGATGAGCCACCGTCGTGAACTCGCCTGCACCCGTTCGACCGAACCGTCCGCGACCTGCGCCATCTTCGTCACCGTCTCAATATCTGAGAACAACTTCCTATATGGTGAACGATAGTTGGCATAGCTAAGGACCGCAACCACCCAGCGGGCACCTCAGCTCAACGCGGCGTACCCGGGCTTGATGACGTCGTCGATCAGCGCGAGCCGGGCGTCGAAATCGATGAACGCGGATTTCATCGCGTTGATCGTGAACCACCGGAAGTCGTCGAGGCCATACCCGAAGGTCTCGTGCAGCGCGGCGAATTCGCTGGTCATCGTGCATCCGCTCATCAGGCGGTTGTCCGTGTTCACGGTCACCCGGAAGCGCAGCCGCTTGAGCAGGCCGATCGGGTGCTCGGCGATCGAGCGCGCCGCGCCTGTTTGGACGTTCGACGACGGGCAGATCTCCAGGGGGATCCGGCGGTCGCGGACGTACGCGGCCAACCGTCCAAGGTGGACCGTGCCGTCCGCGTCGGTCTTGACGTCCTCGACGATCCGCACGCCGTGCCCGAGCCGCTCGGCGCCGCAGTGCTGAATCGCCTCCCAAATGGACGGAAGTCCGAACGCTTCACCGGCGTGAATCGTGAAATGCGCATTGTTCTGCCGCAAATACTCGAAAGCGTCGAGATTGCGGGTTGGCGGGAATCCGTCCTCGGGTCCCGCGATGTCGAAGCCGACGACACCGGCGTCGCGGTAGCGGACGGCCAGGGTCGCGATCTCGAGGGCCCGGGCGTGCTGGCGCATCGCGCAGAGCAACGTCCCGACGCGGATCGAACCGCCGTTCGCGGCCACGCGCCGTGCGCCCTCCGTGAACCCCTCCTGGACGGCCTCGACCACCGCATCGAGTGACAGACCGCGTTCGACGAACAACTCCGGTGCGTAGCGCACCTCGGCGTAGACGACGCCGTCGGCGGCCAGGTCCTCCACCGCCTCCGCGGCGACCCTGACCAGGGATTCCTCCGTTTGCATCACTCCGCAGGTGTGCGCGAAGGTCTCGAGGTAGGAAACCAGTGAGCCGGAATCGGCCGCCCGGCGGAACCAGCTGCCCAGCTCGGCCGGGTCGGTGGTGGGCAGACCGGCATAGCCGGTGGCTTCGGCGAGCTCGGCGACGGTGGCCGGGCGGAGGCCGCCGTCGAGGTGGTCGTGAAGGAGGACCTTCGGCGCGCGGCGGAGTGTCTCGCTGGTCAGAACGGGGCTTTCGTCAGGCATCCCCCAACGGTAACCTCGTTGTCATTCCCCTACATGGCCGTACTCTCAGGCTCGGGTCAACCCTCAGCGTTGACGATCATGCGACGAATCGGCCATCCGGGGGCAGCCTCCGTAATACGCGCTTCACGGGGGCCATACGCACAGCAATTTCGCAATCGTTAAGCTTCGTGGCACGTCCCTCCATTTCCCCGCCGACGAAGGACACACAGCAGTGACCACTGACAACCACATTGCCGCCCCGTCCTTCGACCGGATGCGCAACATGCTGGTGCGCGCGGCCGAAGTGCGTGAGAGCGAGCAGCAGCAGATCTTCGACGCGCTCGACGACATCTACGCCCGCCTCGCGCCGGTGGACTCGCTGGGCGCGGTCCGCAAGCGGCTGTCCGAGATGCCCGACCGCACCGAGGTCAGCGTCCTGGCCGAGCGCCTCGACGAGACGATGTCCCGGCTCGAGAACCAGGACAACGCGATCGCCGCGCTGACCCGCGCAGTCGAGAGCATCGTCGACAAGCTGGCCAAGCCGTTCGCGCAGCTCGACGGGCGCCTCGACGGCATGGCGGCGCGCCTCGAGGGCGTCGGCGGCCGGATGGACGGACTCGAGGACAAGCTCCAGAACATCCACCGCCGGCTCGACGAGGTGGGTGGCCACCTCGACAAGCAGGACGCGAAGCTCGACTCGATCCCGCAGTCGGTGCACGGCCCGGTCCGCGAGCGGATCGAGCAGGCCGAGGCGTCGCTGCGCGACCGCGTCGACCACGCCGACCACGAGCTGCGGGGCAAGGTCGACGAGCTGGGCCGCACGACGCAGGAGCGCATCGGCGAGCTGGACCGCGTCACCGGCGAGCGGATCGGCGCGAACACCGAGGCGCTCAAGACGGCGCTGACCGAGACCGGCGAGATGATCGACGCCTCGGACCGCCTGGAGAACCTGGGCAGCCGGCTCGAGAAGGTCACCACCCGCCTCGACGACCTGGCCGGCCGCCTCGACAAGGTGGAGGACGGCTTCCTCTCCGGCATCGGCGACCTCGACGGCGCGCTCAAGGCCGGGCTGTCCAAGGTCGAGGGCACGCTGTCCAAGCAGCCGGACACCGACTCGGTGGACACGCTGGTCCGCAGGAGCAACGACGAGAGCGTCCGCCGCATCGGCGGCCAGCTCGACGAGGCGATGGCGACGTTCGCGGAGCTGATGCTCGGCGGCGGCCCCGCGGTGCAGCAGATCTCGCCCCCGCCGCCGGCCCCGCGCCAGCCGCGTCGCAGCTCCCGCAACGGCCGCGCCCCGAAGCCGGCCGACGCCAAGGCCAAGCCGGGCGAAGGCGCCGAAGAAGCCACGGAGTAACCCAGCCCCCCGAAGAGGCCCCCGCCGGATCCCGGCGGGGGCCTCTCTCGTTGTGGAGTCCCCGCTCCGGGTCGCTTTCACGTGAAAGCTCCGCCCCCAGGTGGGAGCTTTCACGTGAAAGCTCCGTGGGTGTCACTCGGTCGGGTGATCATCTTCGCGATGATGGTCACACCGTGCCGTGGATCGTCTCCCGGACGATCGGGCTCAGGTCGGGGGCCGAGTCGGCGATCGTGAAGCCGCCGTCGAGAGCGGCCAGGGCCGCCGGAACCGCTTCCGGGGTGTCCGTGTGCAGCTCCAGCAGGGCCTCACCCTCCGTGACACGAGAGCCGGGCTTGGCCAGGCACAAGATCCCCGCCGCGGCCTGGACCGGGTCCTCCTTGCGCGCCCGGCCCGCCCCCAACCGCCACGCCGCGACACCCACCGCGTACGCGTCCAGCGAAGCCAGCACTCCCGATGCCGGGGCGACGACCGTGTGGACGTGCGAAGGCGTCGGCAACGGCGCCGAAGGGTCGCCGCCCTGGGCGGAGATCATCCGGCACCACACCTCGTACGCCTCACCCGAAGCCAGCACCGCCGCCGGGTCCACGTCGAGACCGGCCAGCGCCAGCATCTCGCGAGCCAGCGCGAGAGTCAGCGAAACCACGTCCGCCGGGCCGCCGCCCTGGAGCACGGAAACCGACTCCGCGACCTCCACCGCGTTCCCGACCGCCCGCCCCAGCGGGACGTTCATGTCGGTCAGCAACGCCGTCGTCGGCACACCGTGGTCGACGCCGATCGACGTCAACGTCCGGGCCAGCTCACGCGCCTGGGAAAGCGACTTCATGAACGCGCCCGACCCGAACTTCACGTCCAGGACCAGCCCGGACGCGCCTTCCGCGATCTTCTTGCTCATGATCGAGCTGGCGATCAGCGGGATGGACTCCACGGTGGACGTCACGTCCCGCAGCGCGTACAGCTTCTTGTCCGCCGGCGCCAGGCCGTCCGTCGCCGCGCAGACCACCGCGCCGACGTCCTCCAGCTGACGAGCGATCTCCGCGGTGGAAAGGGAAGCCCGCCACCCCGGGATCGACTCCAGCTTGTCGAGCGTCCCGCCGGTGTGTCCGAGCCCGCGCCCGGACAGCTGCGGCACCGCCGCGCCGCACGCCGCCACCAGCGGCGCCAGCGGCAGCGTGATCTTGTCGCCGACGCCGCCGGTCGAGTGCTTGTCGACCGTCGGCCGTGACACGTTCAAAGACAGCCGCTCGCCCGAGTCGATCATCGCCCCGGTCCACCGGGAGATCTCGCCGGAGTCCATGCCCCGCAGGAAGATCGCCATGGCCAGGGCCGACATCTGCTCTTCGGCGACGTCCCCGCGCGTGTACGCGTCGACGACCCAGTCGATCTGCTCGTCCGAAAGCCGGCCGCCGTCCCGTTTGGCGCGGATGACGTCGACCGCCGCGAACGCGCTCACGGCAGGTCGTCCGGGCCGAAGGCGTCCGGCAGGACGTCCGACATCGGCAGGATGCCGCTGGGCGTGTCCACCAGGCACGCAGATCCGCCCAGCTCGAACAGGATCTGGCGGCAGCGCCCGCACGGCATCAGCAGGTCACCGGCACCGCTGCGGCACGCGACGGCGACCAAGCGGCCCCCGCCGGACAGCCGCAGCTGCCCGGCCATCGTGCACTCCGCGCACAGCCCGAGCCCGTAGGACGCGTTCTCGACGTTGCAGCCAACCACCACACGACCGTCGTCGACGATCCCGGCGACCCCGACGTGCAGCCCCGAATAAGGCGCGTACGCATGGGAAGCGGCCTCGATCGCCTGAGCGCGCAGAGCGTCCCAGTCCACAGTGGACGTCATCAGTCTTCACCTCGCCGGTACGGCTGCCCGTCGGCCTTCGGCGGCCGCAGCCGCTGGGACGCGACGGCGAGCACGATCAGCGTCACGAAGTGCGCGGTGTACGGGATCAGGTCCGACGGCAGCGTGTCGTTGGACCAGTAGATCAAGTACAGGATCCCGGCACCGACGACACCCAGTCCCGCCGCGATCCACTGCTTGCGGAACAGCTGCACGACGACGATCACGCCGACCAGGATCACCGCGCCGTACAGCAGCGCGAGCACCGCTTCGCCGCCGCCGGCGAGCTGCAGGCCGTCCGCGTAGCCGAACAGCGCCGCGCCGCCGAGCAGGCCGCCCGGGCGCCAGTTGCCGAAGATCATCGCCGCGAGGCCGATGTACCCGCGGCCGTTGGTCTGGTTCTCCAGGTAGTCGGCACCGCCGCGCAGCAGCACGAGCGACGCGCCACCCATCCCGGCGAACGCGCCCGAGATCAGCATCGCGACGTACTTGTGCCGGTAGACGTTGACGCCCAGCGACTCCGCGGCCACCGGGTTCTCGCCGCAGGAGCGCAGCCGCAGGCCGAACCGCGTCTTCCAGAGCACCCAGAAGCTGATCGGCACCAGCAGGATCGCGATCATCGTCAGCGGCGCCACCTCGGTGACCAGGCCGCGCAGGATGCCGGCGACGTCGGAGATCCCGACGCGCTGCTCCTTCTCGAGGTCACCGAGCCAGTCGGAGAGGAACGACGCGGAGTAGGTGTCGAACTTCGGCACCACCGGCGACTGCCGCGGGTTGCCCGAGAGCGGCTCGAAGATCAGGTTCGCCAGGTACTTCGTGACGCCTAGGCCGAGCAGGTTGATCGCGACGCCGGAGACGATGTGGTTGACGTTGAACGTCACCGTCGCCACCGCGTGCAGCAGCCCGCCCAGCGCGCCGAAGACGAGCGCGGCCAGCAGGCCGACCCACGCGCCGCCGTAGTACGAACCCCAGGCGGCGCCCCAGGTCCCGAGGATCATCATGCCCTCGAGGCCGATGTTGACGACGCCGGCGCGTTCGGCCCAGAGGCCGCCGAGCGCGCACAGCAGGATCGGCAGCGCCAGCCGCAACGCCGTCGACGCGGTGTTGGACGACGTCAGCGCGGAGACGCCGGTGGAGTACGACGCCGTCGAGACGACGGCGATGGCGATGACCGCCCAGATGACCCCGCGGAGCCAGCCGGGGACGCGGGACCGCTTGCGGTGCACCGGCATGGTGCCGGAGCTGCCCGGATCCGGCCGGGAGATGTCGGTGACGGCCATCAGACGGCACCTCCCCCGGCGACCGAGGAGCTCTTGGCGCCGAGTGCCCGCCCGACTCTGCGTTGTTCGGCCGCGAGGTCGGCGCGGCGCACGACCTCGTACGCCACGACGACCGACAGCACGATGATGCCCTGCATGATCGTCGCGATCTCCTTGGACACGTTGATCTGCTCCAGCGACACCGCGGAGGTGTCCAGGAACGCCCACAGCAGCGCGCCGAGCGCGATGCCGCCGGGGTGGTTGCGGCCCAGCAGCGCGACCGCGATGCCGGTGAAGCCGTACATCTGGGTCGAGGTGATGCCGTAGGTGTAGTCGCGGCCGAGCAGCTCCGGCATCGCGACCAGGCCGGCGACGCCGCCGGAGAGGACCATCGCGATGAGCGTCATCTTCTTGGCGTTGACACCGCCCGCGGCGGCCGCGGTGGTGGATTCGCCGGACGCCTTCAGCTCGAAGCCGAACCGGGTGCGGTTGAGCATGAACCAGTAGGCGGCGCCGATGATCGCGGCGATGACGACGAACCCGAAGAGCGTGCCGGAGCCGAGCGGGATGCCCGGGATCCGGCCGGACGGCGCGATCTCGCGGGTCCCGATGTTGTTGCCCCGCTGCACGCCGAACTGGTCGGCGTTGATGAGGAAGGCGATGATCCCGCCGACGATCGAGTTCAGCATGATCGTCGCGATCACCTCGCTCACCCCGCGGGTGACCTTGAGGATCGCCGGGATCGCCGCGTACGCCGCACCGGCGACGACCGCGACGATGAGGATGACCAGCGTGTGGATCACCGGCGGCAGCTGCAGCGCGCCGCCGGCGATGGCCGCGACGACCGCCGCGAACCGGTACTGGCCCTCGACACCGATGTTGAACAGGTTCATCTGGAAGCCGATGGCGACCGCGAGCCCGGACAGGTAGTACACGGTCGCGAGGTTCACGGTGTCGACCGCGGTCGAGCCCTTGAACATCTGGCCGATCATGGTGCCGTACGCCTCGAGCGGGTCGGCCCCGGAGATGATCAGCGCGATCGCCGACAGCAGCACGGCGAACACGATCGCCAGCAGCGGCGGCAGGACCTTGGTGCGCCAGGAAGTCATTCGTCGTCACCTTCTCCAGCGCCGGTCATCGCGGAGCCCAGTTCCTGCGGCGTCACGGTGGCCGGGTCGGCCTCGCTGACGAGCCGCCCGCGCAGCATGACGCGGATCGTGTCGGACAGGCCGATCAGCTCGTCGAGGTCGGCCGAGATCAGCAGCACGGCGAGCCCGGCCGCGCGGGCCTGGCGGATGTTCTCCCAGATCAGCGCCTGCGCGCCGACGTCGACGCCGCGGGTCGGGTGCGAGGCGATGAGCAGCACCGGGTTGCCGGACAGCTCCCGCCCGACGATCAGCTTCTGCTGGTTGCCGCCCGAGAGCGCCGCGGCCGGGACGTCGATCCCCGGGGTGCGGACGTCGTACTCGCGGACGATCCGCTCGGTGTCCGAGCGCGTGCCCGCGATGTCGAGCAACTGTCCTTTCGAGACCGGTTCGCGGGTCTGGTACCCTAGCATGCGGTTGACCCACAACGGTTGCGTGAGCAGCAGGCTGTGCCGCGTGCGGTCCTCGGCGATGTAGCCGATGCCCGCCTCGCGCCGCGCCAGCGTGCCGGCCTTGGTCAGGTCGCGGGCGTTGCCGCCGGTGTCGACCAGCTCGATCGTGCCGCCGGTCGCCTTCCGCATGCCCATGATCGTCTCGACGAGCTCGGTCTGGCCGTTGCCCTCGACGCCGGCGACGCCGAGCACCTCGCCCGCGCGCACGGTGAAGGTGATGTCTTCGAGCGCGTTGCGGTCGGAACCCTCGGCGCCGAGCGTCAGCCCGGTCAGCCGCAGCACCGCGCGGTCGGTGACGGTGGACTCGCGCGTCTCCGGGCTCGGCAGCTCGGAGCCGACCATCATCTCGGCGAGCTGGCGCGAGGTGATGGTCTTCGGGTCGGCCGTGCCGACGGTGGTGCCGCGCCGGATGACCGTGACGGTGTCGGCGATCGCGCGCACCTCGTCGAGCTTGTGCGAGATGAAGAGGAACGTGTAGCCGTCGGCCTTCATCTCCCGGACGGTCGCGAACAGCGCGTCGACCTCCTGCGGCACGAGCACCGCGGTCGGCTCGTCCAGGATGATGATCTTGGCGCCCCGGTAGAGCACCTTGACGATCTCGACGCGCTGGCGGTCGGCGACGCCCAGCTCTTCGAGCAGCGTGTCCGGCTTCGCGTGCAGGCCGGTGCGCTGCGCGAGCTCGGCCAGCCGCGCGCGGGCGGCCCGGCCGATGCCGTGCAGGGCCTCGGCGCCGAGGAAGACGTTCTCGCCGACGGTGAGGTTGTCGGCGAGCATGAAGTGCTGGTGCACCATGCCGATGCCGGCGCGGATGGCGTCCTGCGGGTTGCGCAGCTTCACCTCGTCGCCGTTGATCGCGATGGTGCCCTCGTCCGGCGGCTGCATGCCGTAGAGGATCTTCATCAGGGTGGACTTGCCGGCGCCGTTCTCGCCGCAGATGGCGTGCACCTCGCCCGCGGCGACGGTGAGGTTGACGTCGGAGTTGGCCACCACGCCGGGGAAACGTTTGGTGATCCCGGTCAGCTGGACGGCGGGGACGCCCCGGTCGGGGACGGCCTCGGCCGGGGCCTCGGCAGTGCTCATGGGCGGAAGAGTTCCATCTCTGTCAAAACACGTGAGGGCTCGGAGGGCGCTTGCCCTCCGAGCCCTGCCCGCGTTGTCAGTTACTTCTGCGGCTTGTCCGAAACGGTGATCGCGCCCGAGATGATCTGGGCCTTGTAGCCGTCCAGGACGTCCTTGATGTCGTCGACCTTGCCACCGGAGGTGGCGTAGCCGACGCCGTCGACCTTGAGGTCGAACCGCTTCGGCAGGACGGTCAGGTCACCCTTGGCGACGGCCTGGATGTAGTCGAACACCGCGACGTCGACCCGCTTGAGCATGGACGTGATGATGACGTCCTTGTCGGCCTCGACGGTCTTCTGGTTGTACTGGTCGGAGTCGACGCCGATGGCCAGCGCGTTCTTCGCCTTGGCGGCGTCGAAGACGCCCTTGCCGGAGGCGCCGGCGGCGTGGTAGATGACGTCCGCGCCCTTGGCGATCTCCGCCGCGGCCTTCGCGTTGCCCTTCGGCGGGTCCTGGAACCCGGAGAAGTCACCGGCCGGGGTGAGGTACTCGTCCTCGATCTTGATCTTGGGCGAAACCGTCTTCGCGCCCTGCAGGAAGCCGGCCTCGAACTTCTGGATCAGCGGGGTGTTGACACCGCCGACGAAGCCGATGTGGCAGCTCTTGCTCTTGTACGCGGCGGCGACGCCGGCCAGGAACGAGCCCTGCTCCTCGGCGAAGACCAGCGGCGTGACGTTCGGGAGCGTGATCGAGTCGTCGTCGACGATCGCGAACTTGGTGTTCGGGTACTTGGCGGCGACGGCCTTGACCGAATCCGCGTAGGCGAAGCCGACCGCGACGATCGGGTTCAGGCCCTGCGAAGCCATCTGCTCGAGGCGCTGCTGCTTGGCCGACTCGGCCTCGCTGGCGGACGCGGTGCTCTCGTTCACCGTGGTGACGCCCAGCTCGGACTTCGCCTTGTCGGTGCCCGCGGCGGCGGCGTCGTTGAACGACGCGTCACCCCGGCCGCCGACGTCGAAGGCCAGGCCGATCTTCAGCTTGCTGCCGTCGACCTTGCCACCGGCGGCGGCCGAGCTGCTCGCGGCGGCGGGCGCGGCGGGCGGCTTCTGCGCGGTCACGCAGTCCGAACCACCGGACGAAGGCGCGGCGCTGTTGTTGCTGCTCCCACCGGTCGAGTCCTTGGCGCACCCGGTCAGGGCGAGCGCCCCGGCCATGGCCACGGCGGCCAGCGCGGTTCCACGCATGCGACGCAACGTGTGTCTCCCTCCCCGCTGATCCAGCGGATGGTCAAGGGCACGCCCCGGCCCGACTGCCGAGGCGACCGCCAGACCGTACCCAACGGACAGGAAAGCGCCATAGGAACGGCACGCTACGTAACACAAACGTTTACTCACGAGTCGCGCGCGCGACCGGACGCACACCGCCCGTGATCATCGAGGGGCGCGGAGACCAACTTTCGGCGGGTTCGGCGTCTCGGGGACGGTCGAAATGCCAGTTCGTGTCACTCAGTGTGCCGAACCGACCGAAGGCTGGGCCAGCACGGTCACTCTGTGAGATGCGGGTCGTGAGTGAGAAACAGTGTTCTAACCCTGTTTCTCACTCACGACCGGTTCAGGCGCAGGTGAGCCGGGCGGCGGCCCAGTCGCTGCGGTCGTAGGAGTTGCCGTCGCCGCCGTCGGTGACCACCAGCCGCAGGTACCGGGCGCCGTGCAGGTCCGCGGTCAGCGGCACCGCCGGGTCCTGCCACGTCCGGACGCTCGTCGACGCCGCCCTCACGCCGTCCGCGTAGACCTCGAAGGTCGCCGAGCCCTGCTTGTTCGTCGCCTCGCGTTCGTCGTCGACGCCGACGTCCGCGGTGAACGTCGTGCAGCGGCCGCCCAGGTAGAAGACGACTTCACTGGGCGCGTGCGCGCCGAGGCCCTTCGGGTAGACGGCGCCGTTGATCGTCAGCGGCTTGCCGTCGCCGGCCGGGATGCTGCCGTTGGACATGTCCCGCTCGACCGGGCCGTAGCCGTTCTTCTCCGCCGCCCAGCGCAGGTCGCTCGCCCAGGCCGGGCCGCCCGGGGGCGCCGCGGGCACGGTCAGCTGCTGCTCACCGGCCCAGCTCACCCGGCCGAACCCGATCGTGCGATAGGTGACGCCGCCGCGCAGGACCGCCGTCGTGCCTTCGGTTCCGGCCGGCGGGGTGACCCGCCAGCGTCCGGCCGCGGTGTCGCCGGTGCCGAGCACGAACGCCCGTGGCCGGGACAGCTGCTCGACGCGCCAGCCGGCGGGCGCGGTCAGCGTGACCTGCGGGTCGAACACCGGGACCCGGGCCTCGTCGGTCGCGGACACCGTGACCTCGAACGGCTTCCCGGCCGGAGTGATCTCGCCCGGCACGCCGGGTACCGGCGCGGCCAGCTCGACGCCGGTGCTCACGAGCGGCGCGTTCCGCGGCCAGGAACCACCCGCCTGGACCCGGTACACGACCGTCGCGTGCGGCGGGACGACCGCGGAGATCCGGCCGGCGGTCTGGAGGTCGCGGTGGGCCCAGAGGTCGCGGGCGGCGTACCCGGCGGCCTTCGGGAGGCCCACGGCGGCCGCGCTGGTGCCGATCGTGGCGTTGGCCGAAGTCTCGTTGAAGAGCGCGACCGCGACATCGCCGTTCGCGAGGGGCTTGGCGAAGACCCAGTGACCGTCCTGGTTGGACAGCGCGCGCGCCTGGACACCCCGGCGGTCCTGGTCGAGGGCGATGACCTCGGCGTTGCGCAGGACGTCGAAGTCCGCCGGCGGCACCTTGCGCAGGTCGGCGCCGATGAGCAGCGGGGCGGCCATCATGGCCCACAGCGAGAAGTGGGACCGGTACTCCTCGCTCGTCATGCCGCCGTTGCCGACTTCGAGCATGTCGGGATCGTTCCAGTGGCCCGGACCGGCGTAGGGCGCGAGCGGCGCGTTCGCCTTGAGGATCTGGAGCATCTTCGCCCAGTTGTCCTTGATGTCACCGGTGGTGCGCCACAGGTGGCCGACGCCGGCACCCCACTCCCACGGCTTGTTCTCGCCCCATTCGCAGAGCGAGTACACGATCGGGCGACCGGTCTTCGCGAGCGCGTCACGCATCTTCGTGTAGCGCTCGAGCGCGGGCCGGCCTTCGTTGTTGCAGTTGTCGTACTTGAGGTAGTCGACGCCCCAGTCCGCGAACGTCTGCGCGTCGACATCTTCGTGGTCGAGCGCACCGGGCTGGGTCTTCGCGCAGGTCAGGGTGCCCGCGCTGGTGTAGATGCCGAACTTGAGGCCCTTCGCGTGGACGTAGTCGGCGAGCGCTTTCATCCCGCTCGGGAAGCGTGCCTTGTTCGCCTGCATCCGGCCTTCGGCGTCGCGCACCGGCTCGGCCCAGCAGTCGTCGACGTTGACGTACTGGTAGCCGGCCGCCTTCAGGCCTTGGGCGACGAAGATGTCCGCGGTGTCGCGGATGATCCGCTCGTCGACCGCGCAGCCGGTGCTGTTCCAGTTGTTGAAGCCCATCGGCGGGGTGAGCGCCAGTCCGTCCGGCAGGGCCCGGGCGGGCGTGACCACCGCCACGGGGAGCAGCACCGCGACCGCGATCACCAGGCCGAGTCGTCGCACCAGAACATCACCCCATCGTGAGAGATCCGATGTATTTGCTGGCGACAGTAGAAACGAGTGCAAGCTTGGTCAACGACTGGTCGACCACACCAGCCTTTTGGCGTAGTGCATTAGATATCAGATTCCGCAGAGGTCAGATCTCCGGTGGTCCCGGTCACCGGCACCGACGCACGGTCGCGTGCGCTGCGCCACACCTCCGGGTGGCGGTACGGGAGTACCGGTGTCTGGTCCATCACAGAGAGGAACCCGGAGGTGAGCCGCGTGCCGGGTGCGGGTCTAGCATCCGATTCATCCAGGCTCGATGACCCTCGATCTCGGCATTGCCGCCGCTCGGCGGCGACTGCGGACCTCACGGCCACCGGGCACATAGTCAGACGTTGGAGGCCGTTCACCGATGTCCACCACGGCGAGCACTGCCACCTCGGCAGGGGCGAGCGATCGGGCGGGTGCCTCACGCCGGCAGGGGACCTTCTACCGGGGCGACCCCGGCATGTGGTCCTGGGTGCTGCACCGCATCACCGGCGTGCTCACATTCTTCTTCCTGTTCGTGCACGTGCTCGACACCGCGCTGGTGCGCGTGTCGCCGAACACCTACGACCAGGTCATCGAGACCTACAAGACCCCGATCGTCAACCTCCTGGAGGTCGGCCTGGTCGGCGCGGTGCTGTTCCACGCGCTCAACGGCATCCGCGTCATGCTGGTCGACTTCTGGTCGAAGGGCCCCAAGCTGCAGAAGGCGATGCTGTGGGTGATCGCCGTGGTCTGGGTCGTGGTGATGGTCCCCGGTGTGTACTTCATGCTGAAGCGCACCGTCGAAACGCTCTTCGGGGGTAACTGACATGGCCGACCTCGCCCTCGCGAACCCCCGCGCGCCGAAGCGTCCCGCCGCCCGCCGGAGCAACTTCGAGCTCTACAGCTGGCTGTTCATGCGGATCTCCGGCATGGCGCTGATCATCCTGGTGCTCGGCCACCTGCTGATCATGAACATCCTCGACGGCGGCGTGCACCGGATCAACTGGGGCTTCGTCGCCGGCCGCTGGGCCTCGCCGTTCTGGCAGTTCTGGGACCTGCTGATGCTGTGGCTGGCCGAGATCCACGGCGGCAACGGGCTGCGCGTGATCATCGACGACTACGCCCGCAAGGACAGCACGCGGTTCTGGCTGAAGATCCTGCTGTACGTCTCGATGGTCCTGATCCTGGCCGTCGGCACGATGGTGATCTTCACCTTCGACCCGAACATGCCCGCGAACTGAAGCCCGGAGACCTCCCACCATGCAGTTCCACAAGTACGACGTGGTGATCGTCGGCGCCGGTGGCGCCGGGATGCGCGCGGCCATCGAGTCCGGCCAGCGCACCCGCACCGCGGTCCTCACCAAGCTCTACCCGACCCGGTCCCACACCGGCGCGGCCCAGGGCGGCATGTGCGCCGCGCTGGCGAACGTCGAAGAGGACAACTGGGAGTGGCACACCTTCGACACGATCAAGGGCGGCGATTACCTGGTCGACCAGGACGCCGCCGAGATCATGGCGAAGGAAGCCATCGACGCGGTCCTCGACCTCGAGAAGATGGGCCTGCCGTTCAACCGCACGCCCGAGGGCAAGATCGACCAGCGCCGCTTCGGCGGTCACACGCGTGACCACGGCAAGGCCGCGGTCCGCCGCGCCTGCTACGCCGCGGACCGCACCGGCCACATGATCCTGCAGACGCTGTACCAGAACTGCGTCAAGTACGGCACGGAGTTCTTCAACGAGTTCTACGTGCTCGACCTCGTCACCAGCCCGGACGAGAACGGCAACCCGGTCGCGTCCGGCGTCGTCGCCTACGAGCTGGCCACCGGCGAGCTGCACGTCTTCCAGGCGAAGTCGATCGTGATGGCCACCGGCGGCGCGGGCAAGATCTTCAAGACGACGTCGAACGCGCACACCCTCACCGGTGACGGCCTCGGCATCATCTTCCGCAAGGGCCTCCCGCTGGAGGACATGGAGTTCTTCCAGTTCCACCCGACCGGCCTCGCGGGCCTGGGCATCCTGATCTCGGAAGCCGTCCGCGGCGAGGGCGGGATCCTGCGCAACGCGTCCGGCGAGCGGTTCATGGAGCGCTACGCCCCCACCATCAAGGACCTCGCGCCGCGCGACATCGTGGCGCGGTCGATGGTGCAGGAAGTGCTGCAGGGCCGGGGTTGCGGACCGAACAAGGACTACGTCGTCCTGGACGTCACGCACATCCCCGAGGAGACGCTGAACGCGAAGCTCCCGGACATCATGGAGTTCTCCCGGACCTACCTGGGCGTCGACCCGGTCAAGGAGCCGGTGCCGGTGTTCCCGACCTGCCACTACGTGATGGGCGGCATCCCGACCAACATCCACGGCGAAGCGCTGCGGGACAACGAGAACGTCATCCCCGGCCTGTACGCCGCGGGCGAGGTCGCGTGCGTGTCCGTGCACGGCTCGAACCGCCTGGGCACGAACTCGCTGCTGGACATCAACGTGTTCGGCCGCCGCGCCGGCATCGCGGCCGCGGAGTACGCGCTGGCGCACGAGCACGTCGAGCTGCCCGCGGATCCGACCACTTTGGTCGAGGAGCAGCTGGCGGGTCTGCTGTCGGAGCACGGCGACGAGCGCGTCGCCGACATCCGCAAGGAAATGCAGCAGACGATGGACTCGCACGCGTCGGTGTACCGGACCGAGGACACGCTGAAGCAGGCGCTGACCGACATCCAGGCGCTGAAGGCGCGTTACCAGCGGATCACCGTGGCGGACAAGGGCAAGCGGTACAACACCGACCTGCTCGAGGCCGTCGAGCTGGGCTTCCTGCTGGAGCTGGCCGAGGTGCTCGTCGTGGGCGCGATCGCGCGCAAGGAGTCCCGCGGCGGCCACGCCCGCGAGGACTACCCGACCCGCGACGACACGAACTTCATGCGCCACACGATGGCGTACAAGCAGGGCACCGGCCTGGCGTCCGACATCCGGCTCGACTACAAGCCGGTCACCTTCACCCGCTACGAGCCGATGGAGCGGAAGTACTGATGACTGCTATTGCTGAAGCTGCTTCGGCTTCCGCGTCCGACTCGGACCACACGCCGATCACGGTCACGCTGAAGATCCTGCGGTTCAACCCGGAGGTGGATTCGGAGCCGCACTGGGAGTCCTACGACGTCCCGGCGCAGCGCACCGACCGGCTGCTGAACCTGCTGTTCTACGTGAAGGACTACATCGACGGCACGTTCTCGTTCCGCCGTTCGTGCGCCCACGGCGTGTGCGGGTCCGACGCGATGCAGATCAACGGCATCAACCGGCTGGCGTGCAAGGTCCTGATGAAGGACCTGCTGTCCCCGTCCGGCAAGCCGACGACGATCACGATCGCCCCGATCAAGGGCCTGACGACGTTGAAGGACCTGTACGTCGACATGGACCCGTTCTTCGAGGCTTACCGGGCGATCAAGCCTTACTTGATCACGTACGGCAACGAGCCGACTCGGGAGCGGATCCAGTCGCAGGCTGATCGTGACCGGTTCGACGACACGACGAAGTGCATTCTTTGCGCTTGCTGCACGTCGTCTTGCCCGGTGTATTGGAACGACGGGTCTTACTTCGGGCCCGCGGCGATCGTGAACGCGCACCGGTTCATCTTCGACTCCCGGGACGAGGGGGCGGAGGAGCGTCTGGACATCCTCAACGATGGCGAGGGCGTTTGGCGGTGCCGGACGACGTTCAACTGCACGGATGCTTGCCCGCGCGGGATCCAGGTGACGAAGGCGATCCAGGAAGTGAAGCGCGCACTGCTGTTCAAGCGCGTCTGAGCTTTCCCGCAACAACCGGCGGCCGGCAGCGAAAGCCGACCACGACGTCACCAGACCTCCCCCGCCGCCCCTCATCCCAGCCTTGTCTTCAGCCGGAGGGGCGGGGGACGTCTGGCCCGCTCTGCGGCGGCAGAGAGAAGCCGGGATTCTGCCGTGGCAAAGGCAAAAGCATGTCCTCGCCGGACGGGCAGGCTCGGGGATGACCAGCCGTTTCGCTGCTATCTCTCGTTTGAGAGGTGGGCCGCTGGGTGGTCATCCCGTCGCCTGATCGAGGCCTATCACTTTGAGCCAGGCCCGCAAGCTTGCGTTGTTGTCTCGCGTTGGCCTCGATGTTGCGGGCCTGGCTCAAAGTGATTTGGCGGCCTCAGGCGACGGGATGACCACCCTGCTCCTTTGCTGGAGCTAGCGGACCGCGTCCAGGGCGTTGACCAGGCCGTGGCCGTAGTACGAGTTGTTCTTCGCCGGGCCCGTGCACGCCGTCTCCGCTGACGCGCACTTCACCGGGTCGGCCTCGCCCGTCAACACCCGGGCCAGCAGCTGCGGCGGAATCCCCCGGAACCGCGAGGCCAGCAAAGCCGCCACCCCGGCCGCGTGCGGGGAAGCCATCGACGTCCCGCACTTCGAGCCGTACAACCCACCGAACACTGTCGTCGACAGCGGGCACGACGGCCCTTCACCCGAAGGGGGTAACTGCGAGAAGTCGCCGCCCGGGGCCGTCACGTCGATCGACCCGTAGTTGCTGAACGACGACTTCGTGCCCGCGTACCCCACCGACGACACCGTCACGACCCCGTCGATCGCCTTCGGGAGGATTCCGCACGACTTGTCCACCGGGTGCGGCCGATTGGGGTCGGTCGTCTGCGAAGTCGTGTCGAAGCCCGAGTTGCCCGCCGCCGACACGTTCAGGACTCCGTGGTGCGTCGAGAACTCGATCGCGCGGCGCACTGCCTCGTACGCCGCCGCGTCGCCCGGCTCGCGGGAGCAGAAGAACATGCCCGGGTCGATGTAGTAGCTGTTGTTCGTCACCGGGAAGCCGTGCTTGGCCGCCCACACGAACCCGCAGACCGCCGACTCCGGGAAGATGTACCCGTCGTCGTTGACGACCTTCACCGAGGCCAGCCGCACGCCCGGCGCGATGCCCGTGAAGCCCGCCGCCGGGTCCTTGCCCGCGATCGTGCCCGCCACGTGCGTTCCGTGGTCGGACGTCGTCGGCGCCCACGACGCCGGCGAGAGATCCGGCGCCCCCGTGATGCAGCCAGCAGACGAAGAAGCCGATACAGCGGCCTTAAGAGCAGGGTGAGAAGCGTCGATGCCCGAGTCCAGGACGCCGACCGTCACCGAACGGCTGCCCTGGTACTTCTTGTTCGCCTCGGGCGCGTGAATCGCCTTCATGTCCCACTGCTGCGCCGACAGGTCACCGGCGGCCGCGACGGACTGCGTGTCCTCCAGCGTCCGGACCGCCCCCAAGGACGTCCGGGCAGAAGCGGCGGAAGCCACGTCCTTTCCGCCCGAGTACGCCCGGTAGACGCCGATCTTCTGCTGGAAGTCCGCGTTGCGCGAGCTGGCGATCGCGACGCCGATCTCGCCGTAGTACGCCACCTTCGTGCCGCACTTGGCCGCCAGCTCCTTGTCGACCGCCGACGCGCGCGTGCCCGGCTGGTAGGTCACCACGTAGGTGTACGGCGTGCTCGTCGTGTCACAGGCGACCGGCGCGGCTTCCGCGGCCGGCGCCGCGGCGAACAGGCCGCCCCCGACGGCCAGCACGAGCGGGGCCGCCATTCGGCGTAAACGGGACATTCCACCTCCAGAGTCAGTGGCGTCAACCTAAACCGGCCCCGGAGAGCGCGCCACCGACCAAAGTCAGGAGGAGACCCGCGACCGCACCCCGCGCCAGCCCAGCACGCCGATGATCGTGCCCAGCACGAACGACACGACCGTCAGCACCGCGTGCACCACGAAGTACGCGGTCGGCGAGCCGTCGGGCGTCCAGGACTGGTCGCTCGCCCAGAGGTTCTTGGCGAAGGTGATCCAGATGATCCACGACCACACGCCGAAGGCCAGCAGGAACAGCGAGGTCCGTCGGGAAATGCGCATGCCCCTGAGTATGCGACGCGCGCCTCGGCGCTAGATTGCGTGGGTGCACTCCGCTGTCTTCCGGTCGCTCAAGGTCTTCACGACGACGCTCGCCGCCGCCCTCCTGGCCCTGAGCACCCCGGTCCTCGCGGCCGCGGCGCCGCAGCAGGGCCAGTGCGCGAACCGCCAGGCCCCGCCGGCCCCCGTCGACACGTCGGAGAAGCCCGCGCCCGGCAAGCAGGCCCCGCCCGCGCTGGCCGTGCCCGCCGTCCCGGTCGGCGGCCCGCGGATGGCCGAGTGCGGCCTGGTCACCCCGGACGGCGCGCTCAACCCGCCGGACGGCACCACCGCGGCGTCGTGGGTGGTGCAGGACCTCGACACCGGCGCGGTCATCGCGGCGAAGGACCCGCACGCCCGCGAGCGGCCGGCGTCGCTGATCAAGACGCTGCTCGCGCTCGTCGTCGTCACCCAGCTGAACCCGCAGCAGGTGCTCGTCGCGACGAAGGAGGACGCCGAGCAGGAGTGCACCTGCGTCGGCCTCGTCGCCGGTGGTCAGTACACCGTCGACCAGCTGCTGCACGGCCTGCTGATGCACTCGGGGAACGACGTCGCGCACGCGTTCGCCACCGCGCTCGGCGGGGTCGACTCCGCGGTGGCCAAGATGAACGCGCTGGCGGCCCGCATCGGCGCGCACGACACGCGCGCCGCGACGCCGTCCGGGCTCGACGGGCCGGGCATGTCGACCTCGGCCTACGACCTGAGCCTGATCTTCCACTACGCGATGAAGCAGCCGGAGTTCGCGAAGGTCGTCTCGACGAAGAACTTCGAGATCCCGCCGACCGGCGGCAAGCCGGCCATCCCGGTCTACAACGACAACAAGCTGCTCGGCGTCTACCCCGGCTTCCTCGGCGGCAAGACCGGCTTCACCGACGACGCCCGCCACACCTACGTCGGCGCGGCGCAGCAGAAGGGCAAGCGGCTCGCGGTCGTCATGCTGCGCGCCGAGCAGAAGCCGACGAAGGTCGTCGACCAGGCGGCGAAGCTGCTCGACTACGGCTTCGCGCTGGAGGCCGACCGCGCCGTGCCGGTCGGGCAGATCAGCTACCAGGCCCCGGTGGCCACGCCCGAGAGCGGCGAGCCGTCCGTGCTCGCCGACGGCGGCACCGGCAACAGCGGGACGTCCTCGGCCGCGTCGGCCGCCAAGGAGGACCCGTTCGGCGTCACCGGCTGGATCATCACGCTGGTGGTGTTCCTCATCATCGTCGGCGCGTTCGTGGTCGGGCACCAGCGCAAGAAGGCCGCGGGCTAGCGGAACCCGGGGCCGGGCTCCGGGGTCACCCGACCGGTGGCGATCGCGCCACCGCAGTGTCCACACGCGACATACGTTTCGGCGATCTCGCCGCAGTCCTTGTGCCGCAACAGGATCGGCGGACCCTCCGGCCCGGCGAGGTGCTTGTCGCCCCACTGCATGAGCGTGACGACGGCGCCGAACAGGTCGCGTCCGGCCTGGGTCAGCACGTACTCCGGCACCGGGTCGACACGTTCGAGCACACCTGCGTCGACGAGCGTCTTCAGCCGCGCGGACAACGTCGGGCGCGGGATCAACAGGTTGCGCGCGAATTCGCCGTAGCGCCGCACGCCGAAGAACGACTCGCGCAGGATGAGCAGGCTCCACCGCTCCCCGACCAGGTCGAGCGCCCGGCTGACCGAGTCCTTCGTGAAGCGGTGCGACAGGTCGGTCACAGCGCCAGCACCAGCTTGCCGGTGTTCTCGCCGCGGAACAGCCTGAGCAGCGTCTCCGGGAACTTCGCGATCCCGCCCTCGACGACGTCTTCGCGCGACTTCAGCTTGCCTTCGCCCAGCCAGCCCGCCAGCGCGCCGATCGCCTCGGGGAACCGGTCGGCGTAGTCGAACACGACGAATCCGGTCATCGACGCGCGCCGGACCAGCAGCTGCATGTAGTTGGCCGGGCCGCGCGGACCTTCGGTGCTGTTGTACTGCGAAACCGCGCCGCTGAGCACGATCCGGGCGCCGCGCGCGAGCCGGGCCAGCGCCGCTTCGAGCACGTCACCGCCGACGTTGTCGAAGAAGACGTCGATCCCGTCGGGCGCGTGCTCCTTGAGGTCGGCCCGGACGTTCCCGGCGCGGTGGTCGACGGCGGCGTCGAAGCCGAACTCCTCGACGAGCGTCCGGCACTTCTCCGGGCCGCCGGCGATGCCGACGACGCGGCAGCCGTGGATCTTGGCCAGCTGACCTGCGACGATGCCGACCGACCCGGCCGCGGCCGACACCACGACGGTCTGGCCCGGTTCCGGCCGGCCGACGTCGAACAGCCCGAAGTAGGCGGTGATCCCGCTGATCCCGAGTGCGCCGAGGAACGTCGGCGCCGGGGCCAACGACGTGTCGACGATCGTGACGCCCTTGCCGTCCGAGACGGCGAAGTTCTGGACGCCGAAGGTGCCGAACACGTTCTGCCCGGCGCGGAAGCCCGGGTGGCGCGACTCGACGACCTCGGCGATCCCGGCCGCGCGCATGACTTCGCCGATTTCTACCGGCGGGACGTACGACCGGCCGGCGTTCATCCAGGTGCGCATCGCCGGGTCCAGCGAGAGGTACCGGACCTCGACCAGGAACTCACCTTCCCCCGGCGCCGGAACCGCTTCCTCGGTGTACCGCCAGTCGGTGTCCTTCGGCAGCCCCGCGGCCGGGCGGGCGGCGAGGCGGTACTGGGCGTTGACGAGCACGGGACTCCTCAGAGCTGTTCGGTGCGGGCGGGGACGCCCAGCAGCAGCTTGCCGGACAGCTCGAAGCTCGCCGGGTTGACCTGGAAGTGGGCGGTCGCCGTGTGGGCGTCGCGAAACCGGCGTTGGAGGGGCGAAGTCTCGTAGATCGCCGCGCCGCCGCCCAGGTCGTACATGCTTTCGGCGACCTTCGCGGCGGTGCGCGTGACGTGCGTGGCCGCGAGCCGGAGGCCGAGTTTCAGCTGGTTCGGCACCGGTTCGGGGCCCTGCGCGGCCTGCCAGGCGTCGTCGATGCTCGTGTAGTAGAGCAGCCGCGCCGCGCGCAGGGCGGCCTCGGCTTCCGCGACGGCGGCCTGGGTCTGCGACCGTTCGGCCAGCGACCGGCTGGAGCCGAGGGGCTTGCGCGTCGAGGCGAGTTCGACGAGGTCGTCGATCGCGCCGCGCGCGTTGCCCAGCGCGGCCGCGGCGACCGACAGCGCGAAGTAGCCGAAGAGCGGGAACCGGTGCAACGCAACGGCTTCCTCGGGCGGACCGCCCATCACCGAGAAGACGCGGTGCTCGGGGACGAACAACTCGTCGGCCACGCAGTCGTGGCTTCCGGTGCCGCGCAGGCCGTTCGTGTGCCAGGTGTCGAGAACCTCGATCTCGGCCTTCGGCAACGCGGCGACGTACAGTTCTTGCTGGTGCACGAACCCGGCGAAGAGCCAGTCGCAGTGCGGGATGCCGCTGCAGAACGCCCAGCGGCCTGAGACGACGTAACCGCCATCCGTTTTCTTACCGGCCCCGCGCGGCGCCCAGACGCCCGCCGCGACCGTCTTCGGGTCGCCGAAGACCTCCTCGGCGCACTTCCGCGGCGCGTAGGCCGACAGCAAGCTGCTCGTGACGGCGATCGCGACGCACCAGCCGGCCGAGGCGTCGCCGCGCGCGACCGTCTCCGCCGTTTCGAGGCTGAGCGCGGGCGGCGCTTCGGGACCGCCGAGGTAGCCGGGGACGCCGCTGCGCAGGAGCTGGGCGTCGGTCAGCTTCGCGACCAGCTCGGCGGGGAGGGCGCGCTGCCGTTCGGTGACCGGCGCGAGCGTCTTGGCGAGCGCGGCGCACTCGCGAGCGGCGTCCAGCATGAAACCTCCGGTTCAGAATTCTTACCGGTGCAGTTTCTTTACCGCAGGCGCCGCTGTCAAGGCTTGCGGCGGCCACCCAGCCACGCGAGCAGGGCCCCGGCGCTGAACGCACCCGCGACGGCGCCGATGCCCGGCCCGCGCTGGACCGTGACGGCCTGTTCGAGCCGCACCGGCGGCGGGGGCTGGACGACCTCGTGCTGGTTCTCCTTCGCCGTCGCCGTCCACGCCGTGATGAGCAGGAGGAAGCGCGAGACGAGGTTCGCGAACACGAGCAGACCGATGACCGGCCCGAACAACGCGGCCGACGGCGACTTCGTGACGCTGGCCAGGTAGATCGAGCCGACCTGCTGCAGGATGACGAACCCGACGGCGGCGACCGCGGCGCCCTTGACGGCACTGCGCAGCGCGACCTGCTCCCGCGGCAGCCGGGCGATCACCCAGAGGAAGACGAGGGTGTTGGCGATCAGGCCGAGCACGATCGTCGCCGCCCGCAGCAGGTAGATCGCCCAGGTCTGGTCGGCGAGCCCGACGAGTTCCAGCAGGAACTGCCCGACGCCGCCGCCGACCGCGGTCAGCGCGAAGGAGACGACGAGCGCCACCCCGAGACCGATGAGCGCGACGAGGTCCTTGAGCGTCTGCTTGACGATCGGCTGCGGCTGCTTCTCCTGGCCCCACTGCGCGGTGAGCGCGTCCCGGAGGTTCGACATCCAGCCGATGCCGGAGTAGAGCGCGATGAGCAGGCCGAAGATCCCGATCCCACTGCCGGAGTCCAGCGCGCCCTTGACGATGCCGTTGACGAGTTCCTTGAGGCCTTCCGGCACGGAGTCGTTGATGCCACCGGTGATCTTGTCGATGATCGTCTGGTCGTGGTTGACGACCAGCCCGACCACGGCGAAGGCGACCATGAACAGCGGGAAGACCGACAGCACGCTGAAGTAGGTGATGGCGGCGGCGTAGTGGTTGCCGTACCGCTCGCTGAAGGCCTCGTTGGCCCGGATCAGGTGATCGAGCCACGGGTACTTCCGCCGCAGCCGCGGCAGGAGCTTTTCCTTCGTTTCTTCGTTCGCCACTGTGAAACGCTAACCACGCCCGGTGACTCCCGCAACGCGAGCGGCTCACGTGAGGGAGGCGAGGAGGGCCGGGTCGCGCCCATCGCGGCCAGAACCGACACGGTGCGGCTCGGCATCCCCTGCGCGGCCGCTCGGTTGTCCACAGTCCTCGACAGTTGTGGACAAGCCGCTCGTCCGGCGCCGCGAAAGTCCGATTCGTCGGTGGGCGCCGATAGACTGGACCTGGGCACGCCCCCCAGGGAAGGGCGGGGGCCGCTTTCCGGTCGACGGCTCCGAGTCCGCAGAAGCCTGGGCGGCCCGGCCGCTGACCCGCGCTCAGGTACGTGCGCGCCGCCGCCGCGGGTCACGTGTCGTCGATTCCGGCGAATGCCGGCCACCGATCATCGCGCGGACGCGATCCACGTCCAGCGCGAGCGCCGGCGGGTGGGCGTCGGCGTAGCGCCGGGCGAGCGTCGACTTGCCGCTGCCCGGCGGGCCGTTCAGCAGGATCAGCTTCACGCGTCAGCGGACGGGCGAGAGGAACCCGATCCGCTGGTACGTCTTGGCCAGCGTCTTCGACGCCACGTCGCGAGCGCGCTCCGCACCCGCGGCGAGGATCTTGTCGAGCTCCGTGACATCGTCCAGATAGGACTTGACGCGCTCCTGGATCGGGGTCACCCACTCCACGAACACCTCGCCGAGGTCCTTCTTCAGGTCCCCGTAGCCCTTGCCGTCGTACGCCGCTTCGAGGTCCGCGATCGACCGGTCGGTCAGCGCCGAGTAGATCGTCAGCAGGTTCGAGACGCCCGCCTTGTTCTCGGCGTCGAACTTGACTTCGCGGCCGGTGTCGGTGACCGCCGAACGGATCTTCTTCGCCGAGCGCTTCGGGTCTTCGAGGAGCTCGATGAGGCCGTTCGCGGTGGCCGCCGACTTGCTCATCTTGCTCGTCGGGTCCTGGAGGTCGTAGATCTTCGCCGTGTCCTTGATGATGTACGGCTCGGGCACGACGAACGTCTTGCCCAGCCGGTTGTTGAAGCGCTGCGCGAGGTCGCGCGTCAGCTCCAGGTGCTGGCGCTGGTCCTCGCCGACCGGAACCGCGTCGGCCTGGTAGAGCAGGATGTCCGCGGCCTGCAGGATCGGGTAGGTGAACAGGCCGACGCTGGAGCGGTCGGAGCCCTGCTTCGCGGACTTGTCCTTGAACTGCGTCATCCGGCCGGCCTCGCCGAACCCGGTCTGGCACTCCATGACCCAGCTCAGCTGGGCGTGCTCCGGGACGTGGCTCTGCACGAACAGGGCGCTGCGCTGCGGGTCGATGCCGATGGCGAGCAGCTGGGCGGCCGAGATCCGGGTGCGCTGCCGCAGCACCTTCGGGTCCTGCTCGACGGTGATGGCGTGCAGGTCGACCACGCTGTAGAACGGCTCGTGCGTGTCCTGCAGCCGCACCCACTGGCGCAGCGCGCCGAGGTAGTTGCCGAGGTGGAACGAGTCGGCGGTGGGCTGGATCCCGGACAGGACCCGCGGACGGCGTTCAGCGGCGACGGTCTGCTCTTCGGACACGTGAGGATTCTTCCAGGCCGGGCGGCGCGGTGGGTGCGGAGGGGGCCCAAGCTGGGGATTCTTCCAAGCTGTGACGCCCTGTGCCCTCACTCGTGCCGCGGCGGTGGGCCCCGACGGAGGTCGGGTCGCGTGCCTAGACGGTCGACTCACGTGCCTGGAGTCGACTCACGTACCTGGACGGTCGGCTCGCGTGCCTGGAGGGTCGACGCACGTGCCTGGAGAGTCGGCTCGCGTGCCTGGAGGGTCGGCTTGCGTGCCTGGAGGGTCGGCTTGCGTGCCTGGAGGGTCGACTCGCGTGACTGGGAGGTCAACTCGCGTGATTAGAGGGTCGACACGGGGCGCCGGTGGGTCAGGCGTGCGGACGCTGTGTCAGGAACGGGCGGGTCGGCGTGGCTTCGGGCTCGCCGAGGACGGCTTCGGCCATCGCCGTGACCGGGCCGGGGGGTTCGGGGACCGCCGGGGCGGCCTCCGCGAGGCGGGCCTTCCGGCGCTGGCGCAGCACCCCCAGCGTCATGCCGACGATGCCGAGCGCGACCGCGACCAGCCCGACCGGGCCGAGCACGCCGAAGCTTTCCGTGCCCGAGTCCGTCTGCGCGGTGACGACGTCGGCGAACGCGTTCCCGCCGCCGGCCACGAGCAGCGCGACCGGGACGAGCGCGACCACCGCGGCCGCGCGGAGCCCGCGCAGCGTGGATCGCATCAGGCTTCGACCTGGGTTGCGCACCGGAGTGCCTCCCGCGAGTGACGAGCGAAACGCTCACCCATTCGAGTGAGTCGCTGCATGCTGCTGATCAAAAAACTACCGAGCGTGTCAAGCCCTGCCGGTCCGATCGACTCGGGGGCCGAGAGTAGCGCCCAACCAGGAATACGATCCGAGCACCCCCACGGTTCACTCCGATCACCCGAGCGGGCGTTGCGGAAGGCGGAACGCTAGTACCGAGAGTAGAGCGTGACCGATCCGTGTCCGGCCGGTCATCACCTGTTCATCGCAAGAACGGCTTACCCTCTGCCATTCGTCGCAGTTACCGCTGCTCCGATCGCGTCGTCTTATTCGGAAAACTTTTCACTCGATCGTGATTGGTCTATACCTCTTGGAGTAGCCCATTCGGCTCGGTCGGACCGCGCACGACCGGCGTGATCAAGAGGAGTCCCGAATGTCGATTACCCGATTCTTGAAGCGCACCGGAGTGGCGGTGAGCGCGCTCGCCGCGGCGGCAGCCGCCGCCGTGCTCCCGGCCACCACCGCGTCCGCCGCGGCGGACGCCTCGTTCGTCGTCAGCGAGGCCCAGTTCAACCAGATCTTCCCGAACCGCAACAGCTTCTACACCTACAGCGGCCTGACCGACGCGCTGTCGGCCTACCCCGGCTTCGCCAACACCGGCGACGACACGGTGAAGAAGCAGGAAGCGGCGGCGTTCCTGGCGAACGTCAACCACGAGACCGGCGGCCTCGTCTACGTCGTCGAGCAGAACACCGCGAACTACCCGCACTACTGCGACACGAGCCAGTCCTACGGCTGCCCCGCCGGCCAGGCCGCGTACTACGGCCGCGGCCCGATCCAGCTCAGCTGGAACTTCAACTACAAGGCCGCCGGTGACGCCCTCGGCATCGACCTGCTCGGCAACCCGTACCAGGTCGAGCAGAACGCGGCCGTCGCCTGGAAGACCGGGCTCTGGTACTGGAACACCCAGACCGGGCCGGGCACGATGACGCCGCACGACGCGATGGTCAACCAGCGCGGCTTCGGCGAAACCATCCGCAGCATCAACGGCTCGATCGAGTGCAACGGCGGCAACCCGGCGCAGGTGCAGAGCCGGATCGACAAGTACACGCAGATCACCGGGATCCTCGGGGTTCCGACGGGCGGCAACCTGTCCTGCTGAGCCGGGCGCGGCGAGAAGGGCCTTCCCGGCGATCCGCCGGGGAGGCCCTTTTCGGTGTCAGGCTTGGGGATCCAGGTGGTCGAGGAGCTTGCGCAGGACGTCGTCGAGCAGGCCAAGCTCCGTTCCGGACAGCCCGGACAGCAGCTCGGAGACGTTCGCGGTGTGCTCGGTCATCGCGGCGTCGACGGCGTCGAAACCCTTGTCCGTCAAGCGGATGCGGAAGCTGCGGCGGTCGTTCGGGTCCAGCGCGCGCTCGACGAACCCCGCCTTCTCCAGCCGGTCGAGGCGGCTCGTCATGCCGGCGCGGGACATCATCAGCGTCGCGGACAGCTCCGACGGGATCAGCGTGTATGGCTTCCCGGACCGGCGCAGCGCCGCCAGGACGTCGAACTCCCCGCGTTGCAGGCCGAACTTGCCGAACACGCGTTCCTGCGCCGGGCCGAGCACGAGCGCCAGCCGGCCCATCCGGCCGGCGACGCCGATGGCGGTCAGGTCGAGGTCGGGGCGTTCCCGGTGCCAGGCCGACACGACGGCGTCGACGGCGTCTTCGTCACTCACACCGCCCACTCTATTCGACGCCAGCACTATTCGCCGCCTGATAGTTTGACAGAGAACTATCAGACGTGGAACCATCGCCGGCATGACGGCATTGCTGGTACGCCACGACGAAGCCGAGCAGCTCGGCTCGACCCCCGACACGATGACCCTGCTCGCGGACGTCTCCCAGACCGACGGGCACCTGAGCACGAACCGCGCGTCCCTGGGCCGCGGGCGCGACGGCGCGACGCCGCACTTCCACACCTCGTCGGCGGAGATGTTCTTCATGCTGGACGGGGAGCTGGAGATCCTTCAGGGCGAGGAGGTGGTGACCGTCCGAACGGGCGACATGCTGTTCGTGCCGCCGCACACGACACACGCTTTCGGCGCGACTTCGCGGTCCGCCGCGGACGTGCTGATCGTGTTCACGCCCGGGGTCGAGCGGTTCGAGTACTTCCGGATGATCGGCCGGATCCGGCGGGGCGAGGCGTCGCCGGCGGAGATCCTGGCGTCGCAGGACCGGTTCGACAACCACTTCGTGGACAGCGCGACCTGGCGCGCGGCCCGCGCGGCCTAGATGTCGTAGGTGGCGGTGACCGGCGCGTGGTCGGACCAGCGCTGGTCGTAGGCGGCGGCGCGTTCGACGACGACGTCGACGACCTTCTCGGCGAGGCCGGGGGTCGCGAGCTGGCAGTCGATGCGCCAGCCGGAGTCGTTGTCGAAGGCCTGGCCGCGGTAGGACCACCAGGTGTAGGGGCCGGGGCCTTCGGGGTCGATGCGGCGCTGGACGTCGGTGTAGCCGGCCTCGGTGTAGACGCGGCCGAGCCAGGCGCGTTCCTCGGGGAGGAAGCCGGAGTTCTTGCGATTGCCGCGCCAGTTCTTGAGGTCGACCGTGTCGTAGGCGATGTTCCAGTCCCCCACGACGACGACCTCGCGCCCGGCCGCGGCGGCCTTGGCCCGGAGCTCGACGAGGTAGGGCAGGAACGCGGCCATGAAGCGTTCCTTTTCGTCCTGGCGCTCGGTACCGACGTCCCCGCTGGGGAGGTAGAGGCTGGCGACCACGACGTTCCCCAGGTGGACCTCGAGGTAGCGGCCGCTGTCTTCGAACTCGGGTTCTCCGAAGCCGATCCGGACCTCTTCGGGCTCGACGCGGCTGTAGACGGCGACGCCGTTGCGCCCCTTGACGGCGGAGGGGGCGTGCACCGAGAACCAGCCTTCGGGCTCGACGACCGCCGCGGGGAGCTGCTCCGCCGTGGCACGCACTTCTTGGCACGCGACGACGTCCGCCTTCGTGGCGGCGAGCCACTCGGCGAAGCCCTTCTTGGCGGCGGCGCGGAGGCCGTTGACGTTCACGGTCGAGACGGTCAGCACGTGCTGCACGCTACCGGCTCGCTCTGCCAGACTGCCGGGCATGGGTGAGCTGACGGTGCTCGGCAGCTGCGGCGCGTTCCCGGAGCCCGGGCGTGCGTGCGCGGGGTTCCTGTTGTCGCACAACGGGTTTCGCGTCGTCCTCGACCTCGGCTACGGCGCGGCGTCGCGCCTGTTCGCGCACGGGTTGCCCGACGCCGTGGTGGTGACGCACGAGCACCCCGACCACTGCGCGGACGTGAGCGCGCTCGGGCGGGCCTGGTACTACACGGCTTCGTCCGGTGGACGGCTGCCGTTGCACTGCACGCCCGGCACGCTCCGGCGCCTGGAGGCGATGGAGCCGCGGCCGGACCCGGCGGAGCTGTTCGAGGTGCACGACCTCGGCTCTCCGGCCGACGTGGGACCGTTCCGGCTCACGACGTACGCGCTGCCGCACCACGTACCGAACTTCGGCGTGCGCCTGACGGCCCCCGGGCTGACGGTGGCGTACACCGGCGACACGGGACCGTCGCCGGCGTTGGCGGACCTCGGGCGCGACGCGGACCTGTTCATCTGCGACGCGACCTACCGCACCCCGCCGCCGGAGGGAGAGCCCCGGTACCTGATGACCGCGGCGGAGGCGGGCCACTGGGCGGCCGAGGCCGGAGCGCGCCGGCTCATGCTGACCCACTTCTGGCCCGGCACCGACCGCACCGCGGCTGCCGCCGAGGCACGCGCCGAGTTCGGCGGCGAGGTGCTGGTCGCGGAAGAGGACCTGACCGTCGGGCTCTGAGGCCGCCCCGGCACCCGCCCAGGCTCACCGCGGCTCGCCCTGGCTCGGCTCTCCTGCCCTGCCTCGGCAGGCCTGGCTCGCCCCGGCCCGCTCGGCCCAGCCCAGCTCGCCCGCTCGGCCCAGCCCAGCTCGCCCGCTCGGCCCAGCCCAGCTCGCCCGCTCGGCTCGGCTCGGCTCGGCTCGGCTCGGCTCGGCTCGGCTCGGCTCGGCTCGGCTCGGCTCGGCTCGGCTCGGCTCGGCTCGGCTCGGCTCGGCTCGGCTCGGCTCGGCTCGGCTCGGCTCGGGAGGAGGGTCTCGCCATCGCGCTCCGACCCCCGTCCGAGCGCGTTCCCCTGGCTCCCTCCTCCCGGCCGCCGCCGATCCGCCGCCGCATACCTCGCCGCTCGCGCCCGCGGAACTCCCCCTGGAGACCCCGCGGACACCGGCTCAGCCCCTGCCGCATTCAGTTGTCGCCCGCACCGCCGGACGCCGCCTCACCTCCCCGTTCACCCGCGTATCCGGACTCACCAAAGTTCTATCAGCGACCACCGACAAAAACGGTGCCTTGACGCCCGAAGCTATGACCCTTAGCTTTAAAGCTATGCCAAGTAGCCAACCCGATGTCCCCTAGAGCCGGACTGACCACCGAAGCCGTGGTCGACCTCGCCCTGAAGATCGTCGACGAATCCACCGCCGATGCCCTGACCCTCGCCAAGGTCGCCGAACGCGCCGGCGTCGCCGCGCCCTCGCTCTACAAGCACGTCAAGAACCTCGCTGACCTGCGCAGGCTCATCGACCTCAGGGTCGTCCAGGAAATGGCCGACGCACTGAGAACCGCCGCCACC
Source organism: Amycolatopsis sp. cmx-4-37 (assembly GCA_049998055.1). Classification (GTDB taxonomy): domain Bacteria; phylum Actinomycetota; class Actinomycetes; order Mycobacteriales; family Pseudonocardiaceae; genus Amycolatopsis. The sequence goes on from JAEBEK010000005.1 coordinate 194,594, forward strand.
GGCCGGGAAGGCGCGGCGGCGATCGGCGCCCTCGCCGACGCCTATCGCGCCTACCTACTGCGCCACCCGCACCGCACCAACGCCCTGACGACCAATCCCGACGAGTCGGACACCGAGCTGAGCCGGGCCACCCACGCCGTCGCCGAGGTCGTCTTCGCCGTGCTCCGGCCGTTCGGCTTCGACCACGTCCAGGCCGTCCACGCCACCCGCTGCATCCGTGCCGCCGTCCACGGCTTCGCGGGGCTCGAGGCCTCCGGTGGCTTCGGGCGCCCCGAGGACGTCGGCCAGAGCTTCGAAGTCCTCAAAACCATGCTCGTCCAAGGCCTCACGACCTACTCGGAGACACCATGAGCTTCATCCTCGCCGTCCTCCTCTTCACCGTCGGGCTCGGCGTGCTCGACGCCCGCTTCCCCTGGACGGAGGCCCGCAGATGATCGCCGGGCACTTCGGGCTCGCGGCCGCCGTCAAGGCGGGCCGGCCGGCCATCCCCGTGTGGACGCTCATGCTCGCCACCGCCTGGCTCGACGTCGTCTTCGTGCCGCTCTACCTCAGCGGCATCGAGACGGTCGACGGCGCGGGCTACGGCGGCGGCGTCATCCACGCCGACTACACGCACTCGCTCGTCGGCGCGCTCGTCCTGGCCGCGCTCTTCGGAGCAACAGCAAGCAAGTGGCTGGGCTGGGAAACCGGGCTCATCCTCGGCGGCGTCGTCTTCTCGCACTGGCTGCTCGACCTCGTCGTGCACCGCGCCGACCTGCCGATCCTGCCCGGCAACGCCGGCGACCTGCCCACGTTCGGCTTCGGGCTCTGGCGGCTGCCCGCCGTCTCGGCCGTGGTCGAACTGCTGATGCTGGCGATCGGCATCGGCCTCTACTGGCGCGCCGCGGCGAAGCGCGACCCGAAACGCGCGCGAGTGCTGGGGCTGACCGCCGCGCTGTGCGGCGTCATCACCCTCGGCACCGATCTGCTGGGAGTCTGATCAGCAGGCGGACCCGGCGACCGGCTCGGTGAACGCGGCGGCCACCCACTTGTCGTCGGCCACCTTCCGGAAGCCGTTCTGCACGCCCGGCACCGCGTCGAACGACGCGTCGCGCAGGTACTTGCCGACGACCTTCGCGTTGCCGTCGGCCGTCTCGCGGGCGTTGAGGACGTCCGCGGTCACGGTCACCTTGCAGCCGGTGGCCGAAGCTCCCGAGGCCTGCTTGTCCGTGTTCATCACGTAGACGACGATGACCAGGACGATGGCGCCCAAGATGAGCAGAGTCTTCTTCGACATGCCTTCCTCCAACCGCGGGCCCGTCCCCCGCCAAGGGTAGGCAATCCTTTACCCGGACCAACAGCGCCGGACGCAGCAACCACCCGGAGGCGCCAGTCCGCATCACCTTCCGGTGACGCACCGTGCACAAAAGAAGCCCCCTTCCCGGCGAACCGGGAAGGGGGCTTCGAAAAAAGCGGCTCAGCCCTGGGCGATCTTCTTCGCCAGGTTGTCGTCCAGCGTCGCGAGGAACTCCTCGGTCGTCTGGAACGGCTGGTCCTTGCTGATGAGCAGCGCCAGGTCCTTCGTCATCTGACCGCTCTCGACGGTCTCGACGACGACCTCTTCGAGCTTGTTCGCGAAGCCGATCAGCTCCTGGTTGCCGTCCAGCTTGCCGCGGTGCTCGAGGCCCCGGGTCCACGCGTAGATCGACGCGATCGGGTTCGTCGAGGTCGGCTTGCCCTGCTGGTGCTGGCGGTAGTGCCGGGTGACCGTGCCGTGCGCGGCCTCGGCCTCGACGGTCCGGCCGTCCGGCGTGCGCAGCACCGACGTCATCAGGCCGAGCGAGCCGAAGCCCTGCGCGACCGTGTCGGACTGGACGTCACCGTCGTAGTTCTTGCACGCCCAGACGTAGCCGCCCTCCCACTTCATCGCCGCCGCGACCATGTCGTCGATCAGGCGGTGCTCGTAGGAGATGCCCTTGGCGTCGAAGTCGGCCTTGAACTCGGCCTGGAAGATCTCCTCGAACACGTCCTTGAACTGGCCGTCGTAGGCCTTGAGGATGGTGTTCTTGGTGGAGAGGTAGACCGGCAGGCCGCGGTCGAGGCCGTACTGGAGCGAAGCGCGCGCGAAGTCTTCGATGGACTTCTTGAAGTTGTACATCCCCATGGCGACGCCGCCGCCCTCGGGGAACTTCGCGACCTCGAACTCCATCGGCTCGGAGCCGTCGTCCGGGGTGTAGCTGACGGTCAGCGTGCCCGGGCCGGGGACCTTGAAGTTGGTCGCCTTGTACTGGTCGCCGTGGGCGTGGCGGCCGATGATGATCGGCTTCGTCCACGTCGGCACCAGCCGCGGGATGTTCTGGATGACGATCGGCTCACGGAAGATCACGCCGCCGAGGATGTTGCGGATCGTCCCGTTCGGGGACAGCCACATCTTCTTGAGGCCGAACTCTTCGACGCGCGCCTCGTCGGGGGTGATCGTGGCGCACTTGACGCCGACGCCGTGCTTCTTGATCGCGTTCGCGGAGTCGACCGTGACCTGGTCGTCGGTGCGGTCCCGCTCCTCGATGCCCAGGTCGTAGTAGTCCAGGTTCACGTCCAGGTACGGGTGGATCAGCTTGTCCTTGATGAACTGCCAGATGATGCGGGTCATCTCATCGCCGTCGAGTTCGACGACGGTGCCCTGGACCTTGATCTTGGCCATGAGCAGCGGTGCTCCTTCCGCGGATCTTCGCGTTCTTTCGATAAGTCTCGCCGGTAGCGGTACAAGCGTACTGCTTGACCCGGCTGGATGGTTCCAGTAGTGGCCGGTATCAAGTCTCCACCCGCCGATTGTGCCCGGGATCACGGGGGACGACCCGCCGGTGACCCGATCCGACCGCTCGCCGAGCGATCGTCGCGCGGACGGGTGAACCAAGGCACGATGCCATCCGTGAACTCATCATGCGGGAGGTGACGGCCATGTCGACCCATCGGTACGCCGAGTACGAAGACGACTACGAGGACTACGAAGACCCCGAAAACACCGCTGACGTGCTCGACGAGCGGCCGCGCCGCGGCGTGGCCCACCTGGTCAGCGCGCTGGGCGGGCTGCTGCTCACGCCGGTCGCGCTGGGCCTGCTGAGCTGGGGCGGTCTGCGCCAGCAGCAGCTGATCCAGGCGACGCTGAGCACCAACCGCGACCCGCTGGGCATCGCGCTGCTGGCCGGCGGGGCGATCCTGCTGCTCGTCGTCGCCGCGCTCGGCGCGCTGTCGGCGGTCGGGCCGATCCTGGGCGGGCTGATCTACGGCGTGCTGCCCGGCGTCGCGGCGATGGCCGTGCCCGACTGGGGCTTCCGGCTGGTGAACCTGATGCCGAAGAGCGACATCGCGTACGGCGTCATGGACTTCCTCTTCATCGGTGGCCTGCTCGGTGTGGGCTTCCTGCTGGTCGGCAGCGGGCTGGCCAACGCGCTGGTGCGGCGGCGCCGGGAGGCCTGAACCGCGCCGGTGGGATCATCGGCCGATGGGTTTGTTCACCGTCGCGGAGGCGTGCGACGAACTGGCGCGGCTGCGGCCGGTCCTCGACGAACTGGTGCGCGTCCGGGCCGACGCGGCCGAGCTCGCGGCGTCGCTGCGCCCCGGCGGGCGAGCCACCGAGCTGGGCGGGCTGCCCGAGTGGAAGGCCGCGCAGGCCCGGCTCGACGACCTGATGACGACAGTCCAGCGCACCGGCGCCGAGCTCAAGGGGTTCGCGCCGCTGCTGGTCGACTTCCCGGCCGAGCTCGACGGCACCGACGTGCTGCTGTGCTGGCTCGAGGGTGATCGCGAGCTGGGCTGGTACCACCGCGCCGACCTGGGTTTCGCCGGGCGCCGGCCGCTGAAAATCGCTGGCCGGCCGGACTAGGTTGGGTCGGTGAGCGACGAAACCCGCGCGACCTTCTTCGACGAGACCGCCGAGGACTACGACGAAGACACCTTCCACGCCCAAGTCGCGGAGGCGCTGGTCGAGCCGCTGCCCGCCGGGCCCGGGCTCGTGCTGGACGTCGCCACCGGGACGGGCTTCGCGGCGTACGCGGCGCTGCAGCTGAAGCCGGAGCGCGTGCTGGCTGTCGACTTGTCGCCGGCGATGGTCGCCCGTGCCGAGGCGAAGGCACCTTCGCTGGACCCCGCCGGAGTGATCACGTGGCAGGTCGGGCCGGCGGTGCCGATGCCGGCTCCGGATGGTGCGGCCGACGTGGTGTTTTGCGCGTCCTCGCTGCACTTCCTGGGGGCGGTCGCGTTCGCCGACTGGCTGCGCGTGCTCCGGCCGGGTGGGCGGCTGGCGTTTTCGGTCGTGTCAGGGGCGCGGTTCCGGGCTTCGGGCCCCTTCGCGGCGTTCGTGCCAGAGGATCTGTCGTTTCCGCTGGACGAGGCCGGCGCGGCGGCGCTGGCCTCGTCGGCGGGGTTCGTGGACGCTTCGGCGCGGACGTTCACCGTCGACGGCGGGGACCGGGTGCGGAGCGTCTTCCTGGTGCACGCGACGGCGCCGGGCTCACTTGTGCAGTGAAGCGCCCTTGAGGATCTTGTCCACCGCGTTCTTCGGGCCGTGCACCGCGAGCCCGGCCAGGGTCAGCTTCTCCGCCGGCACCGCGCGGACCGCCGCCCGGTTGTCCCCGTCGTTGCCCGTGTGGAACAGCTCGTCGGTGAAGATCGAAATCCGCAGGCCGCGGCCCAGCGCGCGGGTGTGCGCCGCGGTCAGGACGTCCGCTGTGCCCGAGAAGACCAGCACCGGCTGGCCGAACATCGGCAGGTACTCCGTGTCGTCCGCGTCGAAGTACGGCTCGCCCATCAGCTCCGGCGTCACGTGGGCGATGCCGCTCACCAGGAACGCGGTGACGTTGAGCCGCTGCCAGGACGCCAGGTCGTCGCGCAGCAGGACGGCGATCTTCGTGTCGAAAGAACTCATGCCGGCCAGACTCGCCCGCCGGCCACCCGCGCGTCTTGTACGTTCTTGACATGGCCCACGTGGAAGCTTGGCGGCCGGCGGTCCCGGGGATCGCCGAGGTCTTCCACGCGCGCTTCACCACGCACGCCTACCCGCTGCACACGCACGACACGTGGACGCTGCTGATCGTCGACGACGGCGTCATCCGCTACGACCTCGACCGCCACCACCACGGCGCCCTCGGCCCGGCCGTGACGCTGCTGCCGCCGAACGTCGCGCACGACGGGCGCGCCGCGACCAGCCACGGCTTCCGCAAGCGCGTGCTCTACCTGGACACGTCGGTGCTGGGCGAGGACCTCGTCGGCGCGGCGGTCGACCAGCCGAGCGTCGCCGACGGGCTGCTGCGCACCCGGATCCACCAGCTGCACGCGTCGCTGGCCGAGCCGGGCGACGCGCTCGAGGCGGAAAGCCGGCTGGCGCTCGTCGCCGAGCGGCTGCGCACGCACCTCGGACGGCCGGTGTCCCACGAACCGAAGCGCGGTCTCGCCGACGACCTGCGGGACCTCCTCGACGCCCGCCTCCCGGAAGCGGTGACGCTCGCCGAAGCCGCCGAGACGCTGGGCGCGCACCCCGCGTACCTCGTCCGCTGCTTCGGGACGCGGTTCGGCCTGCCGCCGCACCGCTACCTGACCGGCCGCCGCGTGGACCGCGCGCGCCGGCTGTTGCTCGACGGCTCCCCGGCCGCGGAGGTGGCGGCCACCACCGGGTTCACCGACCAGGCCCACCTGACCCGGCACTTCAAGCGGTACCTGGGCACGACCCCGGCGCGCTACTCGAAGGCTCGTTGACCGGCCTGCCGGTTGTGTCAAGATGGCCGCATGCTGCGCGAACTGCACCTGACCGGCGACCCGGCCGCCGACAAGCTGCTCAACGACGACCCGTTCGCCCTGCTCGTCGGCATGCTCCTCGACCAGCAGTTCCCGATGGAGCACGCCTTTGCCGGCCCGCGGAAGATCGCCGACCGGATGGACGGCTTCGCGCTGGCGAAGATCGCCGCGACCGATGTCGAGAAGTTCGTCGAGATGTGCGTGGTGCCGCCGGCCATCCACCGCTACGGCGGCTCGATGGCCCGCCGGGTCCACGCGCTCGCGGAGCACATCATCGAGAACTACGAGGGCCGGACCGAAGGACTCTGGCTCGACGGCCGCCCGAAGCCCGACGGCCCGGAGGTCCTGAAGCGGCTGCGGGCGTTGCCCGGGTTCGGCGAGCAGAAGGCGAAGATCTTCCTGGCGCTGCTGGGCAAGCAGCGCGGCATCCAGCCGAAGGGCTGGCGCGAGGCGGCCGGCGCGTACGGGGACCGCGGCTCGCGCCGGTCGATCGCCGACGTCACGAGCGCCGAGACGCTCGCCCAGGTCCGTGCGTTCAAGAAGGCCGCCAAGGCCGCGGCCGCGTCGAGCTAGCGCACGCGATCCACGTCGCCTCGAACAGCACCGAAAAGCCCAGCAGCTCCGGCGGCGGAAGACAACCGCGGGGGGCCGTGGACTGTCCGAAGTGGACCGGAGCGGTTCCCCCCGACCACCGCGGCTTCTCACGGCAGTCGAGCGAGTTCGTACCAGGAACCGGCGCCGAGGCGCGGCGCCTCCGATTTCGTCGGTCCTGCCCGGATTCGAACCCGTTCGCCGGGACCGCGGACCCCTCCGCGCTCCTACTCTGGACACGGAGGTGCAGGCCATGCACGCAGGAGTGGGAGACGAAATCCGGGTACACGGCCGTACCGTCGGCTCGGCGGAACAGCGCGGCGAAATCCTCGAAGTCCGCGGGCCCGACGGCGCCCCGCCCTACCTGGTGCGGTTCGCCGACGGGCACGAGGCACTCGTCTACCCGGGCCCCGACTGCGAGGTCCAGGCCCACGCCGACTAGGCGGCGACCGGCTCGCGGACCCGGCCCCACGCGGTGCCGACGAGCACCAGCGCCACCAGGGTCAGCGCCGCCGCGATCTCGGGCAGCAGCAGCGGCCCGCCGGACGTCAGCACCGCGCCCCCGACCACGCCGGACAGCCCGACGCCGAGGTAGATCGCCGACGCGTTGAGCGACAGCACCAGACCCGCGTGGCCCGGGGCCAGCTCGATCAGCCGGTGCTGCACCGGCGGGCTGAACGACCACGTCGCCATGCCCCACACGAACAGCGCGACGCCGGCCGCGATCGGGGTCGTCGTCGCGATCGGCAAGAGCGCCATGACGACGGTGATCGCGGCCGTCACGACGAGCAGCGGCGCGCGCGAACCCCAGCGGTCGGCCGCCCGGCCGCCGGCGAAGTTGCCGACCGCGCCGCCGACGCCGTAGCAGAAGAGCAGCACCGTGACCGCCGTGCCGTGGAGGCCCGCGGTCGCGGCCAGCAGCGGCGACACGAACGTGTAGACCATGAACGCGGCGAGGCACCCGAGGACCGTCACGGCCAGCATGACGAGCACGCGCGGGTCACGACCGGCGGCGAACCGCTCGGCCAGGCTCACCCGCGGCGGCGCGGCGACCGCCGGCAGCGCCATCCGCACGGCCAGCGCGCTCGCCAGCGAGAAGGCGGCGACCAGCGCGAACGCCGTCCGGTAGCCGAGGTGCTGCGAGATCAGACTGCCCAGCGGGACGCCGAAGATGAGCGCGACGGTCAGGCCGCCGAACACCAGCGCGATCGCGCGGCCCCGGCGTTCGGGGCTGGTCAGCTCGGCCGCGACGGCACTCGCCGCCGGGGTGAACACCGCGGCGCCGATGGCGGTCACCACCCGGGCCAGCAGGAGCGTGCCGTAGCCGGGCGCGAGCGCCGCGAACAGGTTGCCGGCCGCGGTGACGGCGAGCGCGGCGACCAGCAGCGCGCGGCGCTCCCACGTGCCGGTGACGGCGGCGAAGATCGGCGAGCCGACCGCGTACGCGATGGCGAAGGCCGTGACGAGCTGCGCGGCGGCGGTGGCCGAGACGTGCAGCTCGCCGGTCAGCGCCGGCAGCAGCCCGGCGACGATGTAGCCGCTGGTCCCGACGCCGAACGCGCCGAAGGCCAGCACCGAGATCCTCGAGGACGAGGGCGTGGACATGGGTGGGTCCCCCCAGCGAGCAGGTGATTGGTTCGATGAACGTCGTAGTTCGACGACCACCGTACTACGTGAGGCTGACAATTTCGATCGGCGTCGTACAATGGGCTCATGGCCAAGTCCGTCACCCTGCCGCCGCTCGTCTACCCGGAGCGGGACGAGATCACCGTCGAAGGCGTGCTTCGCGCCCTTGCCGACCCCGTCCGCCTGGCGATCGTCCGGCAGCTGGCCGCCGCCGATCACGAACTCTCGTGCGGCGCGCTGACCGTGTCGGTGACCAAGTCCACAATCACCCACCACCTGAGCATCCTGCGCCAGGCCGGCATCGTGGCCGGCCGCCAGGAGGGGACGACCCGGTTCAACTCGTTGCGCCGCAACGACCTCGACGCACTGTTCCCCGGTCTCCTGGACGGCGTTCTGGCCGCTCGCCGCTGAGCGAGCCGGCCCGGGTGTGGATCGTCACCCGGATACCCGGATGACAACGACCCCTCCCTCGGTTGGACTGGGCGAAGGCAGCTCATGGCACTGGGGCCGGATGGCTGTCTTTCTTTTTGACCGTGTACTGAACCGATCCAGTAATGCACTGAAGATCGGCCAAGTAATCGTTTACCCACCTTGGAAGGAGTGCCGTGCCCGTCGCGCTGCTCGCGCTCGCCATCGGAGCTTTCGGCATCGGGACCACCGAGTTCGTCATGATGGGCGTGCTGCCCCAGGCGGCCGCCGACTTCGGCGTCGACATCCCGACCGCCGGCTACCTCATCACCGCCTACGCCCTCGGCGTCGTCGTCGGCGCCCCCTTGCTCACCGCGGTCGCCGTCCGGCTGCCGCGCAAGACCATGCTGCTGGCCATGATGGGCCTGTTCACGCTGGGCAACGCCCTCTTCGCGCTCTCGCCGAACCAGGAGTTCGGCGTCGCGTTCCGGTTCCTGGCCGGGCTGCCCCACGGCGCGTTCTTCGGCGCCGGCGCGGTCGTCGCGTCCAGCCTCGTCGGGCCCGGCCAGCGCGCCAAGGCCGTGTCGATGATGTTCCTCGGGCTGACCCTGGCCAACGTCATCGGCGTGCCGCTGGGCACGCTCCTGGGCCAGCAGGTCGGCTGGCGCGCCACGTTCGGCGTCGTCGCGGTGATCGGCGTCGCCGCCGCCGCGGCGATCGCGAAGCTGGTGCCCCACCAGGGCCGGCCCGCGGAGGCCTCGCTGCGCACCGAGCTCGGCGCGTTCAAGCGGCCGCAGGTGCACCTCGCGCTGGCGATCGTCACGTTCGGGCTCGGCGGCGTGTTCGCCTGCCTGTCCTACATCACGCCGATGCTGACCGACGTCGCCGGCTACTCGCCGTCGAACGTCACCCTGCTGCTGTCGCTGGCCGGGGTCGGCATGACGATCGGCAACCTGCTCGGCGGCCGCCTGGCCGACCGCGCGCTGATGCCGGGCCTGTACGCGGCGCTGCTGTCGCTGGCGTGCGTGCTCGGGATCTTCACGATCACGGCGCAGGGCAAGGTCGGCGCGGCGATCACGATCTTCTTCGTCGGCGTCGCCGGGTTCATGATCGGCCCGATGATGCAGGCGCGGATCATGGAGAAGGCGGGCGGCACGCCGTCCCTGGTGTCGGCCGCCGTCCAGTCCGCGTTCAACATCGCCAACTCGATCGGCGCGTACCTCGGCGGCCTGGTGATCGCCGGTGGCCTCGGCCTGGTCGCCCCCAACTGGGTCGGCGCCCTGCTGGCGGTCTTCGGGCTGTCGTTGGCGATCGTCTCGGGCACCTTGGACCGGCGCGAAGCCCGCGCCGAAAAGCGCGAACTCGCGATGGCCTCCTAGGAGGACGCGAACGGGCCGCCGATGATCGTCAAGGCCACGTACAGCACCGCGGCCGCCAGCCCGGCGTACGTCACGATGTCGACGACCTTGCCGCGGATCGCGAGCAGCCCGGCCCGCTCCGTCGGCAGCACCGCCCGCAGCACCCCGGCGAGGAGGAGCGCGGCGCCGATCAGCGCCGCGCCCTCCCGCCAGTGGTACTGGACGATCCGCACCGCCGCGACGGCCACCACCAGCAGCACCACCGCGAACGGCACCTGGGTGAACCGGGCCGGCCGGCCCCGGCGGTCGTGGACGTCCCGCCGGTCCTCGGTCATCGTCATCGGCCCTGAGGACCCTGGATCGAGCGTTCCGCCGCCTCGACGACGTTGCTCACGAGCATCGCCCGGGTCATCGGCCCGACCCCGCCCGGGTTCGGCGAGATCCAGCCGGCGACCTCGGCCACGTCCGGGTGAACATCGCCGGTGAGTTTGCCGTCCACGTGGGACACGCCGACGTCGAGCACCGCGGCGCCCGGGGCGACCATGTCCGGCGTGATGATCCCGGGCACCCCCGCCGCGGCGACCACGATGTCCGCCCGGCGGACCTCGGCGGCGAGGTCGCGAGTACCGGTGTGGCACAAGGTCACCGTGGCGTTCTCGCTGCGGCGGGTCAGCAGCAGGCCCAGCGTCCGGCCGACGGTGATGCCGCGGCCGACCACCGTGACGCGCGCGCCGTTCAGCTCGACGCCGTGGCGCTTGAGCAGCTCGATGATCCCGTACGGCGTGCAGGGCAGCGCGCCGCGCTGGCCGAGCACGAGCCGGCCGAGGCTGACCGGCGCGAGGCCGTCGGCGTCCTTTTCCGGGTCGATGCGCTCGAGGACGCGATTCGCGTCGAGGTGCTTCGGCAGCGGCAGCTGGACGATGTAGCCGTGGCACGCCGGGTCGGCGTTGAGGTCGTCGACGACGGCCTCGAGCTTCTCCTGGGTGATGTCGGCCGGCAGGTCGCGGCGGATCGAGTTGACGCCGATCTTGCCGCTGTCGGCGTGCTTCATCCGCACGTATGAGTGCGACCCCGGGTCGTCGCCGACCAGGACGGTGCCCAGGCCCGGCGTCACCCCCTTCGCGGCCAGCGCCGCGACGCGCGGCTCGAGCTCCGCGAAAATGGCGTTCTTGGTGGCCTTGCCGTCGAGAATCTTCGCCGTCACGCGGCCCATTCTGGCAAAGCGACCCCCGCGCGTCGCTTCCAGGCGCGGGTGGTCGCAGCCCGTAGAGTGATCGTCACCCCCGCACGGTCCATTCGCGACGCTGCCCGCGATCAAGCTGTGATCTACCGCACGTCGCATCTCGCGAGGTCAGACCGTGTGCCGGCAGGTCGCCGGGCGGCAAAACCCACATGCGGGGTGCACTCGCGCGCGCGAACAGTCAAAATGTCCCCGTGGCACAACCGACGACGCAGCTGAACGCGACCGAGCAGGACACCCTGGTCAAGCAGATCGGCCTTGCCCTGCTCCGTGCCGCTCCACGCGACTGGCGCAAGGTCTCGGCGGAGTATCGAGCCGTCGGGAGGTACCACGAGCTGACCGGCGAGATCGTCACCGAAGACGGCACGGTGCACGAGTGGCTCGCCACCCACGACATCGCGACCTTGTTCGGCAGGCTGCGCGGGGGCATGTACCGCGACGGCCGCGGAACGTGGTTCAACGCGCGGTACCAGCTCGACCACCCGTCCAGCTACAACCTCGAGTACAACCGTGACGAGCCGGTGTGGAACCTCGCGCCGCCGCCGCAGGCCTACTCGGACGAGCTGCGGATGTTCCCGCGCACCGAGGAGAACGTGCCCGAGTGGCTGATCCGGCGGATGTCCGGGCTCGGCCCGGAGCAGCCGGGGCCGCACTTCCGGATCGCCCGGATCTTCGACACGATCGGCCCCGCCGGCCGCCCGGTGATCAACCGCCCCGACCTCGAGGTCGAGGAGCAGGACCGGCTGCTGGAGTACCTCGACCACGCGCCGCTGGTCGTCACCGAGCGCGGCTACGACATCGACCGGCTGGCCGCGACGCCCGAGGCCACCGTCCCGGTCGCCTTCCACAGCGACGGCCAGTGGATCTGGCCCGCCGCCGTCAACTTCTACCTCCGCAAGTACGGCGTTTCGCCGGAGTCGGACCTGGTCGAGCACGTCCGGGCGGTCGGCTTCAAGCTGCCGCCGGTCGACGAGCCGACCCTGCAGGCCGCCGGCGCGTACCTGACCCGGGGCAACCAGCCGCCGCAGCAGCAGCGCCCGGCCGGGCCGCCGCCGCAGGGGCCACCGCCCCAGGGTCCGCCGCCCCAGCAGCAGGCACCCGCGGGCCCGCCGCCGACCATGGTGGCGCCGGCGGTGCCGGCCGCGCCGCCGCAGCAGCAGCACCAGGAGCCGCCCGCGCCGGTGGAAGCGGCGGTGCACGCCCCCGAGCCGGAGGCCCCGGCCGAGGAGCACGCGTACGCCGAACAGGCCGAGTTCGCCGAAGAGCGCTACGACGACCAGGAGTTCGACGACCGCTTCGCCGAGGAGGACGCCTACGGCGAGGGCGAGTACGAGCACCCCGAGCACGCCGCGGGCTCGAACGGCACGTCGCCGGAGCCGGGCCGGGTGCCCGACCTCGAGGAGACCGCGGAGTACGTCCCCGACCAGCCGATCGGGCACGGCGAACCGCCGCGCGACGGCGAGGTCCGGGCCCAGGACGAGAGCGGGTTCGACGGCGAGCAGTTCCCGGAGCCGGCCGCCCACCGCGAGGACGACGGGCACTCCGCGTTCGACGCCGGTGCCCACCGGGACGACGAGCCGGCGCACGCGGCCTTCCAGCCGGATCAGCAGCTGGACGACGAGCCCTCCCACGCGGCGTTCCAGCCGGGTGCGGACGAGGCCTCGCACGCCTTCCAGCCGGGTCAGGACGAGCCGTTCCCGCCGGGCCGGCCCCGGCCGGACGAGCCGTCGCACGCCGCGTTCGACCCCGGTCCGCCGACCATGATCACCCAGCCCGAGGTGCCGGGCGTGCTGCCGGTGCCGGAACCGCCGGCGTCCGAGCCCGCGGAGCCGCCCGCGCCCCGCTCGGGCCGCCGCGCGCTGCGCCGCGAGACCCCGGACCACCCGGTGCTCGCCGGCCTGCAGAGCAAGCTGGACGAGCTCGAGGTGCCCGAGAGCGGCTACAAGCTGGGCGAGCCCGCCGAGCACGGCTGGAGCGTCGAGCAGGTCGACGAAGGCTGGCGCGTCGGCTGGTACGACGGCAAGCTCAGCAACCCCGCGGTCTTCGGCGACGCCGAGGACGCCGCCGCGTTCATGCTCGGCAAGCTGCTGCTCAACCCCGAGGGCCACGTGCCCGACGAGCCGCCCGCGCCGGAACCGGAGCCCGAACCCGAGCCGGAACCGGCGCCGCAGCGGGTCGTCGCGACGCTGTCGCCGGAGGTCGCCACCGGGTCCTACCCGGTCCGCAAGCCGGAGCCGGTGCCCGCCCAGGAGCAGACGGCGTTCACGAGCGCCGAGGAGCTGTTCGGCGACTTGGAGGACGACGAGCCGCCGGCCCCGCCGCGCCGGCCCGCCCCGCCCGCACCGGTCCCGGCCGGGCCGCCGCCGATGGCGCAGCAGCAGGCCGGCCCGCCGCCGGTGGCCCCCGCGCCGCCGCGGCGTGAACCGCCGTCGACGCCGACCGTCCTGGCCGCCCCGGTGTCGCCGGGCGCCCCGCCGGTACCGCCGCCGGCCGCACCGCCCGCGCTCCCGCGCCGCGAGGAGCCGGCCCGACCGGCGCCGGCCGTCAACGGCGGTGGCGCCGGTGGCCAGCAGCAGTGGCCGATCGGGCCGATGGCCGGGGAGCCGCCGCTGACGCTGTTCCGCGGCAAGGAGCTGCGCGAGCTGCCCGCGGGCAGCGAGCTGGACCGCTTCGGCGGCCCGAACGGCAACCTGACGTACGCGGCGGGCACCCCGTTCGCCGAGCGGTCACTGGTGCCCGAGTGGGTGAACCGGCCGTACCACGTCTACCGGGTGCAGCGGCCGCTCGAGGCGCTGGCCGGCGTCGCGATCCCGTGGTTCAACCAGCCGGGCGGCGGGTCGGCGTACCTGCTCCCGGCGTCGATCGAGGAGCTCGTCGCCGAGGGCGACCTGATCGAGCTCGACCCGGGCGAACCCCCGATCGACTGATTTTCCGCGAAGGCCCGGCAGTTCGCCGGGCCTTCGTGCTTTTCAGCGGATGACGAGCCCGTGGGCGGCGGCGAAGGCGATGGCCGTCTCGACGTCGACCTCGGCACCCCGCAGGTCGGCCTGGACCAGGGCGTTCGCGTCGAGGCGCGCGCCGCGCAGGTCCGCGCCGTCGAGCTTCGCGGCTTGCAGACGGGCGCCGGTCAGGTCGCTGCCGCGCAGGTCGGCGCCGGCGAGGTCGGCCTCGGTCAGGTTGGCTTCGCGCAACCGCAGCCCGGACAGGCCCAGCTTCCGCAGCCGCGCCTTCGCGAGCGACGCCAGCGAGAGGTCGCATTCGGTGAGGGCGATGCCGCCGAACCCGCACTCGGCGAACGACGAGCCGAGCAGCGAGCACGACGTCCAGCGGCTTTCGACGAGCACCGAGCGGTCGAAGGTGCACGAGCGGAACGCGGAGGCGTCGTGCCGCGAGCGGGCCAGGTCGGCCCGGCTGAACAGGCAGTCGTCGAAGGTGCAGCCGCGCGTGCGCAGCCCGCTCAGGTCCGCGCCGGTGAAGTCGCACCCGGTGAACCGGCGCTTTTCCCACCACTGCCCGGACAACACCGCTTCGCGGTAGTCCTCCCCCGTCTCCAGCACGGGCCCCAGACTGCCACACCGACGATCAGAGCTTCACGCCCTGGACGTAGTTCATCGCCTCGACGTGCTCGGGCAGCTGCGCGCGCCGCGTCATTTCGGCTTCGTCCAGGTTCTCCAGGCGGGTCTGGATCCACCACAGGTTGCCGAAGGGATCGCGCACGCGCCCGACGCGGTCGCCGAAGAACAGCACCGTCTGGCGGGTCACCTCGGTGGCCCCCGCTTCGATCGCGCGCCGCTGGGTTTCTTCGCTGTCCGGCACGTAAAGCCGCAGGAAGGCCGGGGTCGCGGCCCAGTCGTCCGGCGCGTCGAACGCCATCACGACCGCGTCGCCGATGCGGACCTCCGCGTGGCCGATCTTGCCGTCCTCGCCGACGACCCGGCCGAGCTCCTCGGCGTCGAACGCCTGCTTCAGGAAGTCGAGCAGGCCGGCGGTGTCGTGGCCGATGATCCACGGGGTGACCGTCGTGTAGCCGTCGGGAACCATGATTTCCTCCTGGGTCGGTGTCGCTCCGACGGTAGGGACGAAATAGGACAGTTCCTGACCGCTGCATACTGGCTTCATGGGAGTCCCGTTGCGGCCGGTGGCGGCGCGGTCGGTGTACCGCGAGGTCGCCCCGCCGCCCGCGCTCGCGGGGGTCCTCTCCTGCGGCTGGCACGGGCACACCGGCTGGGCGCGGCCGCTGCGCGTGCTCCCGGACGGCTGCGCGGACCTCGTGTGGGACGGCGACGCGCTCACCGTGGTCGTCACCGTCGGCGCTCCCCTGCGGCTGTGGGTCCCGGCGTCGGCGTCCCGCGTCGGCGTGCGGCTGCGGTGCGGGGCCGCGGCCGCCGTGCTGGGCACGTCGATGCCGGAGCTGTCGGCCGTGACGAGGCTGAGCGACCTCTGGGGCGCGGCCGCCCGGCGCGCCGAGGAACAGCTCGCGTCAGCCGATCCCGGTGCCCAGCGCGGAATCCTCGAGACGCTCGTCGCCCGGCGAAGCGCGTCGCCGGACCGGCGGGTGCTGGCGGCCGTCCAGGCCCTCGGCACGATCACGCGCACGTCCGAGGTCGCCGTGGGCCTCAGCGAACGCGCGTTGCGGCGGCACTTCGTCCACGCGGTCGGCGCCGGGCCGAAGCAGCTGCACCGCGTCCGGCGGTTCCAGCGGTTCGTGCGCCTCCTGGAGCCCCTGGTCGCCGGGCGGGCGTCGCTGGCCGGCGTCGCCGCCGAACTCGGGTACGCCGACCAGTCCCACCTCGGCCGCGAATGCCGCCGCCTGTCCGGCTCCTCCCCCGCGGCGCTCGTGCGGGTGGCCGAAAAGTTCCAGACGCACGCCCTGCCCGCGCGCCACGATCGACGGCATGTTCCGAGTCACGATCGCGGTGCGCGCTGACGACCTCGACGGCAACGGGCACGTCCGCGGCCCGGCCTACCTCGCCTACGCCGACCACGCGCGCTGGGTGTGCGTGCGGGCCGCGGGCATCGACCCGGCCGAGCTGACCGCGCGCCGGATCGGCCCGGTGAACCTGGAGACGACCGTGCGGTTCCACCGCGAGCTCGTCCCGGGCAGCGAGGTGTCCGTCAGCTGCGAATTCCGCTACGGCGAAGGCAAGACTTCGCAGGTCAGGCAGGAGTTCCACGCGTCGGACGGCACGCTCGTCGCCTCGGTGTCGTCGGTGTCGGGCCTGCTGGACCTCGACCGGCGACGGCTGCTCCCCGACCCCGGCGCGTACTGGCAGGAGCTGGCCGCGCACCCCGAACTGCTCGGCCTGGCCCCGAAAACCACGTGAGCTTTCCCGGCCCGCTCACTACGGTGACGCCCGTGCCGGACCACGATTACGTCGACCCCTACCTCGCCTCGCTGTACGACGCGATGAACCCGCGCGAGAGCAGCGGCGACTTCGCGTTCTACCTGCCGATGATCATGGCGGCGGAGTCGGTGCTCGACGTCGGCTGCGGCACCGGTTCCCTGCTGCACTGGGCCCGCGAGTCCGGCCACGAAGGACGGCTCGTCGGCATCGATCCCGCCGAGGGCATGCTCATCCAGGCCCGTCGCCGGGACGACATCGAGTGGGTGCACGGCGATTTGTCGACCGCCGCCTGGGACGGCGAGTTCGAGTTCGCGGTGATGACCGGGCACGCGTTCCAGGTGCTGCTGACCGACGAGGAGCTGAGGACGGCGTTCGCGGCGATCCGGCGTGCCCTGAAACCCGGCGGCCGGTTCGGCTTTGACACGCGCAACCCGGCGGGACGCGCCTGGGAGCGCTGGACGCCGTCGAACGTCTGGGAGGCCGGCGAAGTGCGGTCGTGGAACGATGCCGGGCCGTTCGAGAACGGGTACGTCAGCTTCACGACGACGTACGAAAGCCCGGGCTGGGACGCACCGCGGTTCAGCGAAAGCACGCTTCGGTTCCTCGATGTGCCTTCCCTGAACGAGTTCATCGCCGAAGCCGGGTTGGTCGTCGACGAGCAGTACGGCTACTGGGACCGCACGCCGGTGACCGCCGGCAGCCCGGAGATCGTCACGATCGTGCGGCGCCCGCTCACCTGAAGTCCCGCGACTTCGCCTTGATCCGCATCGGCAGCGCCTCGACGCGGTCGGCGAGCACGCTGACCACGCCGTCGGCCTTCTCCACCACCCCGCGGATCAGCAGCGCCGGGCTCGCGCGCGCGACGCGGTGGTAGCGCTGCCACAGGCCGAGTGTGCAGATCACGTTGACCATCCCCGTCTCGTCCTCGATGTTGAGGAAGGTGACCCCGCCCGCCGTCGCCGGGCGCTGCCGGTGCGTGACGGCGCCGCCGACCAGCACGCGCGCGCCGTCTTCGAGGTCGGCCAGGCCGTTCGCCGGGACGACGCCGAGGGCGTCGAGGCGGTCTCGGATGAACTCGGTCGGGTAGCTGTCCGGCGAGACGCCGGTCGCCCAGACGTCCGCCGCCGCGAGGTCGAGGCCGTCCATCCCGGGCAGCACCGGGGCCTGCGCGCCGACCAGGCCCGGCAGCTTCTCCGGGCGTTCCCCGGCGACCGCGCCCGCGGTCCACAGCGCCTGCCGGCGGTCGCCGCCGAACCCGGCGAACGCGCCGGCCGTGGCGAGCGCTTCGATCTGCGGGGTCTTCAGCCGCACGCGGCGGGCGACGTCGGCCATGTCGGTGAAGTCGCCGTTCGCCTGTCTTTCGGAGACGATCCTCTTCGCGACCTCCTCCCCGATCATCCGCACGGTGCTCAGCCCGGTGCGCACAGCGTGTCCGTTGTCCGGCAACGGTTCCAGCGTCGCGTGCGGCAGGCTGCGGTTGATGTCCGGGCCGTGCACGGTGACGCCGTGGCGCCGCGCGTCGGCGACCAGCGACTGCGGTGAGTAGAAGCCCATCGGCTGTGCGCGCAGCAGGCCCGCCAGGAACGCGTCCGGGTGGTAGCGCTTGAAGTAGGCGCTGGAAAACACCAGGTGCGCGAAGCTCAGCGCGTGGCTCTCCGGGAAGCCGAAGTTCGCGAACGCCTTGAGCTTCAGGAAGATCTTCCCGGCGAGTTCCGCCTCGACGCCGTTGGCGGTGGCGCCCTCCAGGAACCGCCGGCGCAGCCGCTCCATCTTCCGGTCCGAGCGCTTCGACCCCATCGCGTGCCGCAGCTGGTCGGCCTCCGCCGCGGTGAAGTTCGCGACGTCCAGCGCGATCTGCATCATCTGCTCCTGGAACAGCGGCACGCCCTTGGTCTTGTGCAGCGCGTTCTCCAGCAGCGGGTGGTCGTAGTCCCACTCCTCGCGGCCCTGCTTGCGGCGGATGTACGGGTGCACCGAGCCGCCCTGGATCGGGCCCGGCCGGATCAGCGCCACCTCGACGGCGAGGTCGTAGAACTCCCGGGGTTCGAGGCGGGGCAAGGTCGCCAGCTGGGCCCGGCTCTCCACTTGGAACACGCCGATCGCGTCGGCGCGGCAAAGCATGTCGTAGACGTTCTGATCGGTGAGGTCCAGCTCGGCGAGGTCGATCTTCTCGCCCTTGTACTCCTCGACGAGGTCGAGCATGTAGTGCAGCGCCGAGAGCATGCCGAGGCCGAGCAGGTCGAACTTGACGAGCCCGGCGGCCGCGCAGTCCTCCTTCTCCCACTGGATGACGCTGCGGTCGGCCATCCGCGCCCACTCCACGGGCACGACCTGGCTCACCGGCTCGTGGCACATGACCATCCCACCGGAGTGGATCCCGAGGTGGCGCGGGAAGTCCTCGAGCGCGAACGCGAGCTGCACGACGTCGTCCGGGATGTCGTGGTCGTGGTCCTTTTCGGTGCTGCGCAACGATCCCCAGCGGTCGATCTGCTTGCTCCAGGCGTCCTGCTGGCCCGGTGAGTACCCCAGCGCCCGCGCGGCGTCGCGGACCGCCGACCGGGCGCGGTAGGTGATCACGTTCGCGACCTGGGCCGTTCTCAGGCGGCCGTGCTTCTCGAAGACGTACTGGATGGCCTCCTCGCGACGGTCGGACTCGATGTCGAGGTCGATGTCCGGGTAGCCGTCGCGGTCCGGGGCGAGGAAGCGCTCGAAGAGCAGCTTGTTGGCCACGGAGTCGACCTTCGTGATGCCGAGCGCGTAGCAGACGGCCGAGTTCGCGGCCGAACCCCGGCCCTGGCAAAGGATCTTGCTGTCGTTGCAGAACCGCACGATGTCCCAGACGATCAGGAAGTACCCGGGGAAGCCGAGTTCCTCGATGATCTCGAGTTCGTGCTCGATCTGTTCGGTTGCTTTCTTTTCGTGCTCTTTGCCTCCGAAGCGCTCCTCCGCGCCTTTTCTGGTGAGTTCGCGCAGGTAGGTCGTCTCGGTGTGGCCTTGGGGGACGTCGAAGGGCGGCAGCTTCGGGGCGATCAGCTTCAGCGGGAACGCGCATTCCATGCCGAGGAGAGCGGAGCGGCGGACGGCGCCGGGGTAGCGCCGGAACAGGACGTCCATTTCGGCGCCGCTGCGGAGGAACGCCGTCCCGGCCGCGGGCAGCCAGCCTTCCAGCTCGTCGATGCCGCGACGGGCGCGGATCGCGGCGAGGGCGTCGGCGAGCGGGGCGCGTTCCGGCCGGGCGTAGTGCGCGGCGGTGGTGGCCACGGTCGGGAGGTGCAGTTCTTCGGCGAGCTGCGTCAGGACGTCGTTGTGCGTGCTGTCGAGGGGCTGGCGGTGGTCGGTGAGCTCGACGTAGACGTTGTCGCGGCCGAAGCGGTCGACGAGGTTCTCCAGCGCTTCGGCGGCGGCTCTGGGGCCCTGCGTGACGAGGGCGGAGCGCACCGCACCTTTGCGGCAGCCCGTGAGGACGACGCACTGCCCGGCGACCTCCTCGGCGACCGCACCGAGGTCGTAGCGGGGCTTGCCTTTTTCGGCGTCTTCGTGGATTTGGCCGGCGGTGATGGCCCGGCAGAGGGCCCGGTAGCCCTGGTCACCGCGGGCGAGCAGCAGGAGGTGCTCGCCTTCGGGGTCGGCGACGCCGTTCTGTGGGTTCTGGAGGCCGAAGCTGAGCTCGGTGCCGAAGACGGTGTTGACGCCCAGTTCGCGCGCGGCCTCGGCGAAGCGGACGACGCCGTACATGCCGTCGTGGTCGGTGAGGGCGATGGCGTCGAGCTGCAGGCGCGCGGCTTCCTCGACGAGCTCTTCGGGGTGGCTGGCGCCGTCGAGGAAGCTGAAGTTGGAGTGGCAGTGCAGTTCGGCGTAGGGGACGCGGACGGCCTCGCCGCCGTCGTCGTTGCGCCGGGTGGGGAGGTTTTGCGGCCGCTGGTAGGCCTCGCGCTTGCGGCCCCAGGCGGGGCTGTCACCGTGGTCGCCGGGAGGCACCCCGCCGGCGAGGGTGCGGGCGAGGTCCTTCCAGCGGACGGGTGGGTTGTTCCAGCCCATCTAGCGACTCTCACGGTCTTCGGGGTGGGGGTGCGGTCGCGCGTCTCGGGCTTCCGGTGGTGCGGCCTGATCGGGGGCCCCGGCTTCGCGGCGACGGCGGTGCCAGTTGCTGGGGTGGTTCCGGCGGCTCCGGGCTTCGGCTTCGCTGATGGCGTGGTGGTCGGCCGTCGGGATGGTGTGGTGATCCGCCGTCGAGGTGGTGTGGTGATCGGCCGGCGGGGTGGCGCGCTGATCGGCCGCGGCTTGCGTACGCGGCTGCGGGTTCCGCTCGGCAGGCCCGCTCATGCGGCAGCCGTTCTCCCGCGAGGAGCGCGGAACCGGCAGCGCGATCACCGGGCACACCCACTCCTCTTCCAGTTCGGGCAGCTGTCCGCGGACCGACCACCTTTCGCCCGAGCCGGGCCGGGGTGCGGGGCCGCGGTCAGCCGCAGCGCACGCGTCACCGCCGGCGGACCCGGGCGGAGGCCACTCGCCGGCCACCGCCCACCCTCCCTCGGCGGCGGGCGCCGTGTGCTCGCCGGCCAATGAACCGGCGTCCGGCGTCGGGGGTCGATCGCCGGCGGGCCGTCCCGCGTCGGCCGCCGGGGCCGGAGGCCGATCGCCGGCCACCCGTCCCCCGTCGGCCGCCGGGGCTGGTACTTCGCGCAGCCATTCGCGCTCCTCTTCGGCCCGGCGGGGTGTTGCCCCCGGTTCGGCGCGCAGCCAGGCTCGGAGCTTTCGTGCGTAGTTCTCGTCCATGCTCAGTCGTACACTCCCTCGACCGTCCACAGTGGATCGTCCGTGCCCGCGCAGTGCACCAGCACCGCGTCGGGCGGGTCGTCCGGCTCGCCCGCGAGCAGCAGCTGCAGCCGCGCCCGGCGCGGGCCCGGTCTTCGGCGATCGCCCGCCAGCGGCCACGGTCCCGCCCACCCCACGACCTCGCGCTGCGGGCCGCCGGTGATGCTCAGCCCGCGCGGGACCGCCGTGAGCTGCTCGCGCGCCGTGATGCCCACTGGCCGGCCCTCGGCGTCGAAGACCTGGGCCGGCACCGGGCGGTCGAGGACCGTCGCCGGGGACGGCGCCGGCAGCCGTCCCGGCCAGGGCGCGTCGGCCGGCGTCGTCCGCTCGCGCGGGTCGCCCCACGGCACCAGCCGGACGCGGCCCGCCGGGTCGCGGCCGCCGTCGAGCAACGGCGTCACCACTCCTTCCGGCCCGAGCAGCCCCTGGACTCGCACGAACGCCCGCGCCGCACGCTCGTCTTCCTCGTCGGAGCGACCGTTCTGCCACAGGTCGAGCTGCAGCGACCGCCCTTCGACGACCTCCTCGGGCTCCAGCCGCAGCCGCACCACACCGGACGTCGGACGCCGGCCCGGCGCCGCGCGCAACCAGCCTTCGAACTGCCAGCGCACGCGATCGGCGACCCCGGCGGGCGTCAGCGGTTCCGCGCACCGCCACGCGCGGCCGAGGTGTTCGCCCTCTTCGGTGACGGCGTAGATGCCGAGCCGCGTGCACGCCAGGCCGTGCCCGGCCAGGCCGGCGCAGAACCGCGTCGCGAGACCTTTGGCGAGGAACGCCGCGACGTCGACCCGCTCGACGACCGGGTCGAACTCTTCGGCCAGCGTGAGCTCGGGCGGGGGGCGTCGCCGCAGCGGCGGACGTTCCGAGCGACCCCGCGCCAGCCGGTGCGCGAGCACGCCGTCGGCGCCGAACCGGTTGACGACGTCGCGTTCCGGGAGTTCGGCGAACGCGCCGAGCGTCCGCAGCCCGAGGCGGCGCAGCAGGTCGACGAGCTCCGCGCGCTCGGCGCCGGGCTGGTCGAGCTCGGTGACCGGCAGCGGAGCGAGGAACTCGGCGACGCGCCCCGTTTCGACAAACTCCCCGCGCCGCGCGGCGAGCGTCGCGGCGAAGAGCCCTTCGGCGACGCCGACCTGACACTCGACGCCCGCGGCGGCGGACACTTCGTCGACGAGCCGTTCGACGAGGGCGTGCTCCCCGCCGAAGTACCCGGCGGCCCCGGCGACGGGGACGGCGACGAGCCCCGGCCGCACGACCTCGACCCCGACGACGAGCGCCTCGACAGCGCGGGCAACGGCTTCGAAGAGCCGAGCGTCCCGGCCGTCATCGGCGGCGAAGACGGCCAGGTCCGGACAGTTCGACTGCGCTTCCCGCCGCCGCATCCCCCGCCGGACACCGTTCCGCCGGGCAACGGCATTGCCGGCGACGACGCGATTCGCGCTGAAGACGGCAGCGGGCTCGGTGACGGCCACCCCACCGACGGCGGCCGCGGCGACGACGGGCCAGTCGGGGCACCAGAGGACGAGCATCCGGGTGGGGAGATCAGCGGACCGACGTTGCGCGGGGACGGTCATGCGGCCTCCCCGCGCGGACCGCGAACGACCGCCGGGCGCACGTGACGGAGAGGTCGACACGCGTGATTGGGGAGTCGACACGCGTGATTGAGGGGTCGACACACGCGCCCGAAGGGTCGGCTCGCGTGCCCAGACGGTCGACTCACGCACCTGGAGAGTCGGCTCGTGCACCTGGGCGGTCGGCTCACGCACCTGGAGAGTCGGCTCGCGTGCCCGGACGGTCGACTCACGTAGCCAGAGGGTCGGCTCACGCACCTGGAGAGTCGGCTCACGTACCCAGACGGTCGACTCACGCACCTGGAGAGTCGGCTCACGTACCCAGAGAGTCGGCTCGCGTACCCGGACGGTCGGCTCACGGACCTGGAGGGTCGGCTTGCGTGATTGGGGAGTCGACTCGCGTGACTGAGCGGACGACACACGTACCCAGCCGGACGACACGGCTTTGGGTGTGGTCGGGCCGGGGTGGGGGTCCACTTTGGACGGGACGTCATGCCGTGGCCTCCTCTCGGAGGCCCGGAGCCGGGGCCGCGGGGGTGGCCGGGACCGAGGGGCCCGGGAGGGCGAGCGAGGCCGAGACCGGGCGGGCCGCCGCGCCGCGGCCGTGCGCCCGCACCGAAACCTGCCGCGAACGCAGGTGGCCGTAGCCGTCCGCGAGACCGGACCACGCCGAAAACCGGCACGACAGCTCGACGTCCGCCCCCGGCCAAGCGCCGGAGGCCAGCAGGACCGCTCCGCGGTGCCGGGCCCGGGCCGACAACCGCCGCGCCACGGCTGCCTGGACCGTCTCCGAATGGACCGCCACCACGTCCACGCCGTCGAGCAGCGCCGCGACCACCGCCGGGAGCTCCGCCCCCGGCCGCGGGACCAGCGCCACCCGGGCGAGGTCCACGCCGTACTCGGCCGCCGCCGCCAGCCCCAGCGACGGCATGCCGACCACGGCCGCCCACGAGCCGGCGGCCGTCGCCTCGGCGAGCAGCGCCACCAGCAGCGACGTGCTCCCGTGGACCGCCACCGTGCTCCCGCGCCGGAGCCCTGCCGAGGGCAGCAGCCCGGCGAGCGCCGGGGCGACCGGGAGCACCTTCCCCGTCACCCGCGCACGCTCGGCCTGCGCCGCGACCCGGCTCGCCGTGCTGACCCCGGGCAGGGCCGCCAGCCGGGCCACCGGCGGCTCCACCACAGCGGTCACCGCACGCACCTCCCCACCACGGACTAGGCCGGCGGTCGGGCCTCTCCCAAAACACGACCGACGGCGCTGGTTCGCCGCGGGGAAGGCGGCGGTTCTACGTCGAACACCTGTTCGACATGGACAAGTCAACCGCGAACCACCCGAGGTGTCAAGTCACCCACTAGTGGGGTACGAACCCTGGAACGCCAGCCGCGAATCGGCCTCCGCGGCGAGCCGTGAGAGCTCGTCGTCCAGGGCCATGAACGTCTCCCACGGCGGGCCGCCGAGCCGCGCGATGACCAGTTCCTCCAGGTCCGGGACCCGCTTCGCCTTCCACACCTTGTCCGCCAGGCTGACGAGCAGGTCCTCGACCGTCACGCCGGGAGCGGACCAGGAGCCGTGCGTCCGCGCGAACCGCGCCAAGTCCTCGGAGACCCCCTGGGACACGAGCAACGCGTACCCGGCCGGCTCGTGCGCCGACCCCGGCCCGGACAGCTCCGCCGGGTGGAGAACCTTCCCGATGTCGTGCGTGGCCGCGCCGAACAGGACCGCGGAAGCGTCGAACGCGACGCGCCCCGCGGCCCAGCCGGTCAAGGACAGCGCGACGTCGTGCACCACCCGCAGGTGCGCCCCGAGCCGCGGCGGCGCGCCCAGCGTCTCCAGCAGCTGCCGGGCCCGAGACGGCAGCGGTGCGAATCCCGGGGCGTCCAAAGCGGCGCGCAGCAGATCGGTCACCCCGCCAACGTAATGAACTTGCCCGCGCCGAGCCGCGATCGCTAGACACGTCCACGTGGAGCTCACCGAAGCCCGGCCCGAAGACTGCCCGGAACTGCTCGTCCTGCAACGCTGCTGCTGGGTGCAGGAGGCCGTCCTCAACGACACCCTCGACATCCCCGCGCTGCACGAAACCCTCGAAGACGTCCGCGACTGGACGAAGACCTGGTCGGTGTGGGTCCTGCGTGACGGGCACCGGCTGGTCGGCGCGGTGCGTGCCCGTCTCGAAGGCGGCTGCTGGGAGCTGGGCCGGCTGATGGTCGCGCCGGACCTCGCCGGGCGTGGGCTCGGCCGCCGGCTGCTCGAGCACGCCGAGGCGCACGCACCCGCCGACGTCCGCCGGTTCGCCCTGTTCACCGGCGCCCGCAGCACCCGCAACATCACGCTCTACCAGCGGGCCGGCTACCGGCTCACCGACGCACCCGGCGCCGGCGGCCACATCAAGGGCGCCGTTTACCTGGAGAAGGAAGTCACACAGCGCTAAAAACCCGGTCCGCCCGCCTGACGCTGTGGTGTCGGCTAGATTCCCCGGTGGACTTCTGGGGGTGAGCGATGACCGGACGGCCGGTTCTGTGGATCGCCGGAGCGCTGGTCGCCGCGGGTGCGGTGGCGGCCGTCGTGCTCACCGCGGGCGGCGGGGTGCCCGGCGCGAAGGCCGCGGCCCCGGGGCCGACGACGATGGGCGCGGAGTGGCGCTCGTTCCGCGCCGACGTCACCGGGATCCGGCCGGGCACGGACGACGTCAGCCTGTTCGTGCAGGTCGCGCTACCCGGCAAGGACCCCGGCTGTGTCCGGGAGCCGCGCATCGAACAGATCGTGGAGACCAAGACCGACGTCCGCGCCGACGTCGTCTACTCGACCCGGCCCGCGGCGGGCGGCTGCCAGGACAAGGTGCCCGCCGAGCTGCGGCTGGCCACGGCCACCCCGGTCGCGGACCGCACGGTGATCCTCAACGGCGACAACGGCAACGCCTGGCACAAGCTCGGTGCCGGCTGGGGGCACTGCGCTCCCCAGGGCACCTGCGCCCCGCCCGCCGACCACTGCGACCCGGCGTGGATCGGTGCCGCGGTGTCCGCGACGGGCGCCGAGAGCGCGGGCACCACCCGCGTCTGCGACCCGAGCTGGCTGGTCCTCGACCTGCTGGTGCGCCAGACCGACCCGCCCGCCCGCTCGGTCTTCCGCTGGAGCGACTCGGGCTGGACGTCGTTCGCGCAGGTCAAGTCGGCCGGGTGCCCGGAGATCCGGGCGGCCGAGCCGAAGTTCCCCGTCGCGCTCTGCAAGGCGCTGCCCGCGCCGGCTTAACGCAGCTTCTTGACGATCTCCGCGCCGACCGCCTTCACCGCGTCATCGGTCTCCTGCTGCGGCATGGGCGAGTTCGAGAAGAACCCCTTGTCCCAGCCGGACACCTCGACGATGACGACCGTGGTGCCCTTCAGGACGTGCAGTTCGGATCCGCTGAAGGCGCTCTTCGTGACCAGCCGGACCAGCACCGCCTTGTCGCCGACGCCCTTGACGTCCGTCGGCGGGACCTCCGGGGCGATCGGCAGGTACAGGTGGTTCGCCGAATCCCGCGCGTTCTCCCCGGAGTACACCGTGATCCGCACACTCAGCGTGGCGTCGCGGACGTTCTCGTCGGAGCCGGGCTTCCAGCTGCAGTTGACCTGGTTCAGGCCGGGCGCGTCCGCGGTGCCCGGGCCGCCCAGCGCGAAGCTCGGGAAGCCCGCCTTCTCCAGCGTCTGGGCCGGCACCTGGCACTCGGCGGGCACCGGCGACGACGACGGTGCCGCGCCGGTGCTCGCGAAGTAGTCGCTCGCGAAGATCCCGAGCGGGATGCCCGCGCCGAGCAGCACCACCACGCCGATGACGATCCCGAGGATCAGCCCGGTCCGCTTCTTCTTCGGCGGCTGCGGCACCGGCCCGCCGTAGCCCGGATACCCCTGGTACCCGGGCGGCGGGTAGCCGGGCTGCCGGGGATACCCCGGCGGCCCCTGCTGCCCGTAGCCCGGCGGCCCCTGCCCGTACGGCGGTGGTGGTTGCTGCATCGAGCCCTCCCTCTCGAAGCGAAGCCGGGGTCAGTGCGCGAAGTGGCGCGTCCCCGTCAGGTACATGGTGACGCCCGCCTTCTCCGCGGCCGCGATCACCTCGGCGTCGCGGACCGAGCCACCGGGCTGCACGATCGCCCGCACGCCCGCCTCGACCAGCACTTCCAGGCCGTCCGGGAACGGGAAGAACGCGTCGGACGCGCCCACCGAACCCTTGGCCCGGTCGCCCGCCCGCGAGACCGCCAGCCGCGACGAGTCGACGCGGTTGACCTGGCCCATGCCGACGCCGACGGTCGCGCCGCCGGTGGCGAGCAGGATTGCGTTCGACTTGACCGCGCGCAGCGAACGCCACGCGAACTCGAGGTCGCGCAGGGTCTGCTCGTCGGCCGGGGTGCCGGTCGCCAGCGTCCACGAAGCCGGGTCGTCGCCCGGCGCGTTGATCGCGTCGACGGTCTGCACGAGCACGCCGCCGGAGATCTGGCGGAACTCGATCGGCGACGGCGGGACCGCGGGGAGCTTCAGCAGCCGGATGTTCTTCTTGCGCTGCAGGATCTCCAGTGCCTCGGCGTCGAAGTCCGGCGCCAGCACGACCTCGGTGAACACCTCGCCGATCTGCTCGGCGGCCTCGCGGCTTACCGGCCGGTTCGTCGCGATGACGCCGCCGTAGGCCGAAACCGGGTCGCACGCGTGCGCCTTCCGGTGCGCCTCGGCGATGTCGGTGCCGACCGCGATGCCGCACGGGTTGGCGTGCTTGATGATCGCGACGGCCGGCTCGTCGAAGTCGAACGCGGCGCGGCGGGCGGCGTCGGTGTCGACGTAGTTGTTGTAGGACATCGCCTTGCCGTGCAACTGCTCGGCGTGCGCCAGGCCGGCCCGGTGCCCCTTGTACAGCGCCGCCTTCTGGTGCGGGTTCTCGCCGTAGCGCAGCACCTCGCCGCGTTCCCAGCTGATGCCCGAGAAGTCGGGGAAGCCGGAGTCGTCCGCGGGCGCGTAAACGTTGGAGAACCAGGACGCGACGGCGATGTCGTAGGACGCCGTGTGCGCGTACGCCTGCGCGGCGAGGCGCTTGCGGTCGGCGAGGTCGAAGCCGCCGTCGGCGACGCGCTCGAGGACCCAGCCGTAGCGGGCCGGGTCGACGACGACCGCGACGCTGCCGTGGTTCTTCGCCGCGCCGCGGACCATGGCCGGGCCGCCGATGTCGATGTTCTCGACGCAGTCCTCGGGGCTCGCGCCGGAGGCGACGGTCTGCGTGAACGGGTACAGGTTCACGACCAGCAGGTCGAACGCCGCGATGTCCAGCTTGCGCAGCTGCTCGACGTGGTCGGGATTGTCCTGGTCGGCGAGCAGCCCGGCGTGCACGTTCGGGTGCAGCGTCTTGACCCGGCCGTCCAGCGACTCGGGGAAGCCGGTGACGTCTTCGACCGGCGTGACCGGGACACCCGCGTCGGCGATGGCCTTCGCCGTGCCGCCGGTGGACACGATCTCGACGCCGGCCGCGTGCAGGCCGGCCGCGAGGTCCAGGAGGCCCGCCTTGTCCGAGACGCCGATCAGCGCCCGGCGGACCGGGCGCCGTCCCAGGTCAGTGCTCACGAAATGTCACCTTTCGTCCGTCCACGGTGCAGCCACCGCGGCCGAGTCGCTCGATCGTTTCCACCAGCAGCCTGCGTTCGACGGCCTTGATCCGTTCGTGCAGGACGTCTTCGGTGTCGTCGTGCTCCACGACGACCGCCTCCTGGGCGATGATCGGCCCGGTGTCGACCCCGGCGTCCGCGAAGTGCACGGTCGAGCCGGTGACCTTGACCCCGGCTTCCAGCGCGTCGCGCACCGCGTGCATCCCGGGGAACGACGGGAGCAGCGCCGGGTGCGTGTTGACCACCGTGAACCGGCCGAGGAACTCGCTCCCGAGGATCTTCATGAACCCGGCGGAGACGACCAGGTCGGGCTGGTAGGCCGCGACGGCCTCGGCCAGCGCCTTGTCCCAGGCGGCGCGGTCGGGGTGGTCGGCGACGCGGACCGTGAACGACGGGATGCTCACGCGTTCGGCGCGGGTCAGCGCTTCGATGCCGGTGCGGTCGGCGCCGACGGCGACGACCTTGGCCGGGAAGCCGGACCGCCCGGTGGCGTCCAGCACCGCCTGCAGGAGGGTGCCGGAGCCCGACGCGAGCACGACGAGCTTCACCGGAGTGGGCAGGTCCAACCGTTGAGACAGAGCGGGCTCCTTGCCGCGGGCGGTGCGCAGCCGGGCGCACGGCGCTTCACCAGGTCACGTCAACCCTAACGGTCGGTCCCGTCCGCCTCGACGTCGCCGCAGGTCTCGGTGCCTCCGGTCACAGCTTCGTCCGGTTCGGCGGAGCTTTCACGTGAAAGCTCCGCGTCGTCGATGGTGGAGCTTTCACGTGAAAGCTCCGTGTTCTCGTCGGGTTCTTCGTCCTCTTCGGACGCTTCGATTTCCGCGACGGCTTCGGCCGCTTCCGCGGGGTCGAAGCCGTCGGCGTCTTCGAACGCTTCGTTGTCTTCGAGCGCTTCGGGCGGTGCCGGCGGCTCGTGCTCGCCCGCGAAGAACGCGACGAACGAGCCCGGGATGACGATCCAGCAGAACGCGACGACCGACGCGACGCCGACCGGCACGCTCACCGGGTCGAACGGGCCGTCGCCGAGCCGGCCGCCCGCCAGCGAGCCCAGCAGGACGCAGCCGAGCGCGACCACCGCCCCGGCCACCGCGACCGCGCGGATGCGCTGCGCCGGGTCCGCGTCGGCTTTGCGCAGCGACCAGCCGACCAGCGCACCGGTCGCCGCGGGCAGCGCCAGCAGCACCGGCCACCACGCCGCGTGGTGCTCCGGCAGGCCGCCCAGCACCGGGACTCCGGGGACGACGCCGCCGCGGTAGCCGAACATCCCGACGTTCAGGTCGCCGATCGAGAAGCCGGGACCGGTGACGAACGACAGCACGGCCGTCACGGCGTTCGGCAGGTACAGCACCGAGAGCAGGAACATCCCGAAGCTGCTGCCGAACGCCGGCTCGTACATGTCGGCCACCGTCCGCCACGACAGCGCGGTCGCGACGGTGAACACGACGGCGCCGCAGGCCACCAGGACCGCGAGGCCCAGCGCGCCGGCCCGCAACCCGCGCCGGGCGAGGAGGTCGAGGCGTTCGGCGACGACGTCCGGCAGCCCGCAGCACCGGACGATGCCCGCGGCCGAGGCCGCCGCGGCGAGCAGCCCGGGCACGACGAAGGCGGTCAACGGGTTCGCCGCCACCGGCGAGCCCTGCGCGCAGAAGGCGATGACGAACCCGAACAGCGCGTGCGCGCCGGTGATCGTGACGAACACCGGCAGTGCCTCGCGGGGTGACCGGCAGCCCAGGCGCACGGCGGCGCCGGACGCCGTCCGCGCGGCCAGCGCGAGCGCGCCCAGCGTCGGCAGCAGCGGCAGCACGCCGAGCGGGTGACCGCCGAGGTCGAGGCGCACCTGGTGCGCGGCGAGCCAGCCGGGCCCGGCGGCCAGCAGCACGCCGGTGCCGGAGAAGGCGGTGCGGCCGGCGGTGAGGGCGACCAGCGTCAGCAGGGTCGCGACGGCGGCGTAGCCGGTGACCAGCGGGCCGAGGGCGGCGGCGAGCAACACCCGCACCCGCGCCGCCCGGGACGGTTCGACGTCGGGTCCGAGGTCGCCCACCGGCTCCTCGCGGGAGTCGGCGAGCAGGTCCATGATCCGCACCCTGACATCCGGGCTGGTCCATCCGGGTGAGCCACGCCGCCGCCGGCCGGCGTGGGGAAGCTAACCCACCCGGACGGGTAACACCCGAATGCAAAACACCCGCTGTGACACCGAGCGTCACAGCGGGTGTTTCGACGGACTGCGTCAGTTCGACTTGCCGAAGCCGCCCGGCGGTGTACCCGGGTTGTCCGACGGCGGCTGCTGGAAGAACGAGCCCTGCTGCGGGGCGTACGTCGTGGCCTGCTGCCCCGGCGGCGGCGTGGTCGACGGCGGGTTCGGCGAGCCGTACTGGCCCTGCGGGAACGGCGCCCCCGACGGCTCCCCGGCCTGACCGGCCGGGCCCGGGCCGTGCCCCGGCTGCTGCTGGCCGTACTGCTGCCCGGGCTGGCCGTACTGCTGCTGGCCCGGCTGGCCGTACTGGCCACCGTAGGACGGCCCGGCGGGCTTCGGCGCCGGCGGCTTGACGACGTCGTACTCGATCAGCAGCGCGCCGACCGCGGCGAGCATCTGCAGGATCCCCAGGATCAGGATGACGGTGACGATGCCGGGCGTCGTCTGCAACGAGACGAGCGCGTCCAGGACGTCGAGCGCGCCGAGGACGCTGAGCAGCGCCGCGAACGGCAGCGTCCGCGGCCCCTTCGGCAGCGCGTGCATCGCGGCGAGCAGGCCACCGGCGAGCAGGAACGTCGTGCCGAGGCCGACGTCGGCGTTGTCGGAGAAGCCGAGGAAGTACTGGACGAGGCCGAAGACCGCGACGACCAGCGCGAGCAGCAGCGGCAGGTTCTGCGGGAGTCCCGCGGCGCCCGCGGGCGCCTGGTGCGAGTGCGGCGGCTGCTGCGCCGGGAAGCCACTGGACGGTGGTCCGGGGGGCTGCTGGCCGCCACCCTGCTGGGGGTAGCCAGGCCCGCC
Organism: Amycolatopsis sp. cmx-4-37; assembly: GCA_049998055.1. Classification (GTDB taxonomy): domain Bacteria; phylum Actinomycetota; class Actinomycetes; order Mycobacteriales; family Pseudonocardiaceae; genus Amycolatopsis. The sequence continues at coordinate 225,921 of JAEBEK010000005.1, forward strand.
GCTGGGGAAGGTCATCGGATGCACTCCTGTCGGTTCGACCGGCACTCCGGGGTGCGAAAACACCCGGGGAAGACGAGGCGGCTTGCGTGCGCAGAACGCTAGCGCACTACGAGGCCACCGACCCATCAGACGCGTGAATACCTCGAGAGGTTTCCTCCCGGAACGAGGTGAGGCCGGGCACCCGTGTGGGTGCCCGGCCTCACCAGGAGTGATGCGTCGACCTCAGCCGAGGTTGTTGTACAGCTCACGCGCGAGGACGGCGGTCTCGCTCGGGGTCTTGCCGACCTTGACGCCGGCGGCCTCGAGGGCCTCCTTCTTCGCGGCCGCCGTGCCGGAGGAGCCGGAGACGATGGCGCCCGCGTGGCCCATCGTCTTGCCCTCGGGCGCGGTGAAGCCCGCGACGTAGCCGACGACCGGCTTCGTCACGTTGTCCTTGATGTAGGCCGCGGCGCGCTCTTCGGCGTCGCCGCCGATCTCGCCGATCATCACGATGACCTTGGTCTCGGGGTCCGCCTCGAACGCCTCGAGGGCGTCGATGTGCGTGGTGCCGATGATGGGGTCACCGCCGATGCCGACCGCCGTCGAGAAACCGATGTCCCGCAGCTCGTACATCATCTGGTAGGTCAGCGTGCCGGACTTCGACACGAGGCCGATCTGGCCCGCGCCGGAGATGTCGGCCGGGATGATGCCGGCGTTCGACTTGCCGGGGCTGATCACGCCGGGGCAGTTCGGCCCGATGATCCGGGTCGTGTTCCCCTTGGCGACCGCGTGCGCCCAGAAGTAGGCCGAGTCGTGCACCGGGATGCCCTCGGTGATGACGACGGCCAGCGGGATCTCGGCGTCGATCGCCTCGACGACCGCGTCCTTCGCGAACTTCGGCGGCACGAAGATGACCGACACGTCGGCGCCGGTCTCCTTGATCGCCTCTTCGACCGTGCCGAAGACCTTGAGGTCCTTGCCCTCGATGGTGACGGTCTGGCCGGCCTTGCGGGCGTTGACGCCGCCCACGATGTTCGTGCCGGACTTCAGCATCTTGGTCGCGTGCTTCATGCCCTCGGAGCCGGTGAGCCCCTGCACGATGACCTTGCTGTTCTCGTTCAGGAAGATCGACATCTTCACGCACCTGCCGCGGCGAGCTCGGCAGCCTTGTCGGCCGCGTTGTCCATTGTGTCCACCACGGTGACCAGCGGGTGGTTCGCGTCGGCCAGGATCTGGCGACCCTCGACGACGTTGTTGCCGTCCAGGCGGACGACCAGCGGCTTGGCGGCCTCGTCGCCCAGGATCTTCAGGGCCTCGACGATGCCGTTCGCCACCGCGTCGCAGGCGGTGATGCCGCCGAAGACGTTGACGAAGACGCTCTTCACGTCGGTGTCGTTGAGGATGACGTCCAGCCCGGCCGCCATGACCTCGGCCGACGCGCCGCCGCCGATGTCGAGGAAGTTCGCCGGCTTCACGCCGCCGTGCTTCTCGCCCGCGTACGCCACGACGTCCAAAGTGGACATGACGAGGCCCGCGCCGTTGCCGATGATGCCGACCTGGCCGTCGAGCTTGACGTAGTTGAGGTTCTTGGCCTTGGCCTTCGCCTCGAGCGGGTTCTCCGCGTCCTTGTCCACCAGGGCCTCGTGGCCCGGCTGGCGGAAGTCCGCGTTCTCGTCGAGGGTGACCTTGCCGTCGAGGGCGATGATCTTGTCCTGCGGGTCGCGGACCAGCGGGTTGACCTCGACCAGGGTGGCGTCCTCGGAGACGAAGGTCTCCCAGAGCTTCACGACGACGTCGGCGGCTTCGTCGATGATGTCGGCCGGGAAGTTGCCGGCCTTCAGGATCTCGAGCGCCTTCGCCTTGTCGACCCCGGTGATCGAGTCGACCGGGATCTTGGCGAGCGCCTCGGGGCGCTCGACGGCGAGCTGCTCGATCTCCATGCCGCCCTCGGACGACGCCATCGCCAGGAAGGTCCGGTTGGACCGGTCCAGCAGGAAGGAGAAGTAGTACTCGGACGAGATGTCCGAGGCTTCGGCCACCAGCACGCGACGCGTGATGTGGCCCTTGATGTCGAGGCCGAGGATGGCTTCCGCCTTCTCCTTCGCCTCGTCGGGCGTCTGGGCCAGCTTGACGCCGCCCGCCTTCCCACGGCCGCCGACCTTCACCTGCGCCTTGACGACGACCTGGTTGCCGATCTGCTCCGCGGCGGCCTTGGCTTCTTCGGGGGTGCTAGCCACCGAGCCCGGCAGAACCGGTACTCCATGGGCGGCGAAGAGATCCCTCGCCTGGTACTCGTAGAGGTCCACTACTCCAGTCTCCTGACGACACGCCACTGCAGGTGGTCCGCGACCGGACCGCGCTGTCGGACCAGTCGAGGTTAGCGACCTGCGCAGACGCAGGGGACTCCGCACCTGGTGAAGTCGGTCACCGTGCGCGGTCAGACGGTGCGTCCACGGTGTGAGACCGCCCACCGACGAGCCAATTCGCGGCTTCTTCCGGCGTTCCGAAGTCCTCGGCCGTGAAGAGGCGAACGTCGTTCAAAAAGGCTTTCAAGTTTTGGGGAGGCCTCTCCCCGAGCACGCCGACGGCGTCCGGGTCCTCCTGCTCGGCGGTGCGGAGGATCTGCTCGACGGTGGCCAAGGGACCGGCGTGGACGACCTCCATGCCTTCGTCGCGCAGTACGCGGCCCAGCGCGACGGCGGCGGGGTCGGGCTTCCCGAACTCGACGAGGAGCACCCGGAGGCGCTCACGGCTCACGGCGTCCACCGGCGACCGACACGCCCGCGGCGACGAGCAGCGCGGCCACGGCGGCGAGGGCGAGCCAGAAGCCGGTCGACGGGCTCGCGTCGCCGAGGGCGCCGCCGACGAGCGGGAGTTCCGCGGCGTGCAGCGCGGTGAGCAGGGCGGCGCCGGTCAGCAGGGCCGCCGCAGGCTTCGGCCGGGACCGCAGCGCCAAGGCGGCCGCGCCGAGGACGACCGCGACGGCGGTCAGCAACCCCCACGAAGGGGTGTCGAAGTTCGACCAGAGCCCGGGCGCGACGTAGCCGGGCACGCTGAAGACGGGCAGCCCGAACGCGGCGACGGCCAGCACCCCGCCGGCGACGACGGGCGTGAGCACGTCCTTGCCCGGCTCGGTGCCGTTGCCGGCGTCTTCGCGTTCGACGACACCGGTCCCGACGGCGGCGAGCGCGACGAGGGCGGCGAGCACGAGCGCGACGAACGTCCAGGCCGCGCCGGCGCCGAGGTCGTAGGTGAAGACGGGGGTGGCGCCGGACGTTCCGCCGAGGTCCGCGCCCCCGAACCCGGCGAGGTTGCCGGCTTGGGTGGCGGTGAGCGCGGTGTTCAGGACAGCGGTGCCGGCCAGGACGATCCCCGCCCAGGCGAGCCCGAGCACGGGCCGCGCACCTGCCGCTGTTTTCGGGACGAGCGTGCCGAGCGCCAGAACGGCGACGACGAGCGCGGCGGCGAGCAGGAACCACCGGGCGGGGCTTTCGGCGGCGGCGCTGACCGGCGTTTCGGCCCCGGGGTTGAGCGCGGTGACGGCGACCTGCGGCGCGAAGGTGCCGATCACGGCGGCGACCGCGGTGGCGAGGCCGAGGACGCCGGTCGTCAGCCGCCACCAGAAGACGCCGGCGATCTTGACGTCGCGTTCGGTTGGTTCGGGGGCTTCGGTCAGCCGGGTGAAGGCGAGCCCTGCGGTGATCGCGGTGGCTCCGAGCACGACGACGGGACCCCAGGCGACGTGCAGGTCGTCGCGTGCCAGGCCGGCGAGAACGGGCGGCAAGGCGACCCCGAAGGCGGCGGCGGTGAGCCCGAGCAGGGTGCCTTTCGCCGCGCTTTCGGACGGGGAGGCGAGCGCGAGGGCGGCGGCCAGCGGCAGCGCGGCGGCGAGCAGCAGGTAGCCGCCGAGGGCGGGCCAGGGCCCCTCGAAGGCGGAACGGGCGAGGAGGAAGCCGTTGTCCGAGCCGACGGGGGCGGTCAGCAGCCCGACGGAGGCGGTCACGGCGAGCAGCGGGACGAGCAGGCGCCAGCGTCGTCGTTCGGGCTCTTCGTACGTCCGGGCGGCCCGCCAGGCCGCGATCCCGGCGGCCCCGGTCAGGACCTCCCCGGCGACGAGCAGCCAGAACCCCGCGCCGACGGCCGAGCCGCCGATGAAGCGGTCGGGGAAGTAGAGCTCGGGACGGATGGTGAGGGGCCCGTTGACGGCGAACTGGAGATCGAGGAGCAGCCGGCCGGGCGCGAGGGCGGCGAGGCCGAGCAGGAGGCCCTTGGCCAGGCCGGGCTTCCCGCCGACGACGGCCGAGCCGGCGGCGACAACGGGGGCCAGCGCGAGGACGGCGAGCCACGGCCAGGCGGCGAACCCGGCAGCGGCGGCCGGGGAGACGGGGACGAAGGCCGCGGCGGTGAGAGCGAGGGCGCCGAGGACGACGAGGCCCAGGGCGATCGTCAGGGGACGGGAGGGGGTGGAGTCTTCGGCCCAGGTTGGCGGCGGGGGTTCGGGGTGGGCTTTTGTCGCCGAGGGGGGTGCGGCTTTGGCTCGGGCGGCGGTCCCGCGGGCGCTTGCGGGGGTGGCTTCGGCAGAACCGGTCTTCGCTGCGCGAGCGGGGCCAGCCTTGGCCGAGCGGGCGTTCGCGGGTTCGGCGCCGGCAGCGCCGGTCTTCGCCGAGCGGGCGCTCACGGGGACGGCGCCGGGTTTGGCTCGGGAGGTCGGCGCGCGGGTATTCGCGGGTTCGGCGCCGACAGCCCGAGTCTGCGCCGCATCGGCAGACCCGGATTCGGTGCCGGCCGCGCCGGTCTTTGCCGCGTCGGCAGGCTCGGGCCGCGCGGTCGGCGCCGCGGTGGGGGGCGGTCCGGTTTCAACCTCCGCCGATTCGGTGGTTTCGGCGGGTGCCTGCCGGGAAGTCTGTACGTGCGGGGGCTTCCGCTTGCCGGTGGGGCGGGTGGCCGCGGGGTCGTGCGGGGAGGCCGGGGAGCCGGGGGTGCTCCCGGTCGGGGGCTCTGAGCGTGGGGGCATTGCCCGCGACGCTAGCAAGTCCGGACGGCGCGGGACGTCCCAGCGTGGCGCGAGTCGTCGAGCGGCGCAGGGCGTCAAGCGGCGCAGGGCGTCAAGCGGCGCGGGTTGTCGGGCGGCGCGGGCTGCCGGGCGTCGGGGTGGTCAATTACTGAAGTCATGACCTTGGCAACCCTGAGAAGTCGGACAAAAGCGACACCTCAGAGCCGGAACCAAACGCGAGTCGGTGAGCGGTTCACGGGCGTCGATGAACGGTCGGCCCGAGCTGCCCTCGTCGCCTTCGCAGACTCGCGACTTCTGCGTCGTGCGTGCGCCTCAGGCCGCGCTTGAACGTCGAGAATGCTCAAACATCCCCTGGCAAACCCTTATTCCGCCCCCTTAGCGCCCCAGTGACCCTCGTCGGGCCATCACCGCCCGCAAGGGCTGTAAGGCAAGTCACAACCAAAGCAGTAAACCCTCTCTAACTTTGCGTAATCTCCACAGGTGGACGCAAGATCCACGCCACCCGATCGGCCGCCGCCGGGGGCAGATCTTGCTTACAGCGGTGCCCCTTCGTTACTGTCGCCCGGTCCCCATTACAGTCAGGTCACGAAGTAGGACGACGAGCGAACCACCCCCGAGGTTGGCTCACCGGGTTCCCCCGCCCACAGTCCTCGACCCGGCTCCCCGACGATGGAAGGCCCTGTCTTGGCTTCACACCGCTCCCCCGGCGGCCAAGCTCCTTCCCCGGCACTGACGGACGCACTGGAAGGTGCCGTCGTTCGTGTCCGGGGTGCGCACCGCATCGCTCCGCCCTCCTCGGCCCTTCGCGGCCGTGTTGTGGTCGCCGCCGTCGCGGCCGGTGCGTTCGCCGCCGCTGCAGCGGGTTCGACCCTCAAGACGGTCACCGATTCCGACGCTGCCTACACGCCCCTGGCCAACAGCCAGGACGCCAGCGCATCGCTCACCGCGGGAGGTGCGGGCACCGGGGGCGCCCCCGAGCTCCTGCCGGCCGGCCACGCCATCGACGCCTCCGCCGAGGCCGCGAAGCTCTCCGACAGCGCCTCGGTCACGCAGGCCCGCGAGCAGCGTGAAGCCGACGCCGCCAAGAAGGCCGCCGAAGAGGCCGCTCGTCCCAAGACCTGCCTGCCGGCCCACGGCACCTTCACCTCGGGCTTCGGTGCCCGGTGGGGCACGAGCCACCTCGGCATCGACATCGCCAACGCGATCGGCACCCCGATCTACGCCGCTTCCGACGGCACCGTGATCGAGGCCGGCCCGGCCAGCGGCTTCGGCCTCTGGGTGCGGGTGCAGCTCGACGACGGCACGATCCAGGTCTACGGCCACATGAACAGCTTCTCCGTCAAGGAGGGCCAGAAAGTCAAGTGCGGCCAGCAGATCGCCGAGATCGGCAACCGGGGCGCGAGCACCGGCCCGCACCTGCACTTCGAGGTGTGGCAGAACGGCACCAAGAAGATCGACCCCCGGCCCTGGCTGGCCGCGCGCGGCATCGTCGTCTGATCCGTTCGTTCCAGACCGACGGATCACGAAGCCAGGCACAAAACCCGGCCGTAGAGCCATGATTCGCCGCCGAGGGCCGACGAGACGCCCCTCGGCGGGACGGATATCCGCTCCGGCCAGGACGTACGGGACCGCCGGGCCACGGCCTGACTCAGGGCCGGCCCACACGCGACGGATACGGCAGCGCTGAAACGGCGCCGGACGCGGAAGCTCCCCAGACCGGTCCAGACCTCTCCCGGCACCCGGAACCCTCCCCGGCCCCGCCGAAGCCGCCCGAAAGCGCCTCAGCGCCCGGAAACGGCTAACGCTGCCCACCCGGCAGGCGGCGGACGAAGTACGCCACCGCGACCTGCCACACCGTGCACAGCTCGGCGGACCTGCGCACCGGCAGCCAGCCCCAGGGCACAGCTCCCCGTGCGCCCCCCGCGGAGCGGACACGCGCGGCTCGACGTGTCGTCCAGCGGCGTCCCCGGCCGCAGGTGACACATCGCCCGTCCGCTCCGAGCTCGTGCTGCCTGAGCAGCGCTCGCCAGGCGGCGGCCAGCCGGCACGCCTCCGCTCCCGCACGCGAAGGAATTCCTGAAGCCCCCGAAGGGCCCGGACCCCGATCCGGAACCGTCGACCCCAGGACTCCTCGCAGGTGGTTTTGTACCCCCTCGGCCAACAGGTGAAACAGCACCGCGTCCACACCACACTACCCCCTCGCTCGAACTCGTGTTCGATTGCAGGGTCCGTTCTACCGGTGGGGTACGACGATTCCGGCGGCGATCGCGGAGATCGCCGCCGGGTTCACCCGGACGGGTGTTAGAGCTTCACCATCGGCACGCTGCCGATCAGCATCAGGCGGACCTTGCCCGCCGCGCCGAAGTCGATCGTCGCCGTGGCGCGCGGACCGACGCCGTCGCACGAGATCACCGTGCCCAGGCCGTACTTGTCGTGGCTGACCCGGTCGCCGACGTCCAGCTTCAGCGCCACCGTGTCCTTCCAGCCCTTGCCGAACGACGGCGTGCCCGTGGAAGACGGCGAAGAGGTCCGCCGGCCGCCCCAGGTGGTCGCCGCGCGCGGGGTTCCGCCGCCCCGCGAACCGGACCCGAAGCCGAACCCGGCACTGGAGGGCTCCAGCCGCCGCCAGTCGACGAGGTCGCCCGGCAGCTCGTCGAGGAACCGCGAAGCCGGGTTCATCGACGGCTGCCCCCAAGCCGACCGCGTGATCGCCCGCGAGACGTACAACCGCTTGCGCGCCCGCGTGATCGCGACGTACGCCAAGCGCCGTTCCTCGGCCAGCTCGGTCGGGTCGCCCAGCGCGCGCATGTGCGGGAAGACGCCGTCCTCCCAGCCGGTGCAGAACACCACCGGGTACTCCAGGCCCTTCGCCGTGTGCACGGTCATCAGCGTGACCACGCCCGCGCCGCCGTCGCCTTCTTCGCCGCCGTCGGGCGAAGGCACCGAATCGGCGTCCGCCACCAGCGACACGCGCTCGAGGAACGCGGGCAGCGATCCCGGCGCCGGCACCCCGGGCTCCACGACCAGCTCGGCGTTCTCGTCCGCGACGACCTCGGCGGTGATCTCGGTGAACTCCCGGGCGACGGTGACCAGTTCCGTCAGGTTCTCCACGCGCGTGGCGTCCTGCGGGTCGTCCGACTCCTCGAGCTCGACGCGGTAGCCGGTCTTGTCCAGCACCGCTTCGAGGACGTCGTGGACTTCCGCGCCGGAGGTGATCAGGTCGCCCAGCTCGTCGAGCAGCGCCACGAAACCGCCGATCGCCTTGACCGAGCGCGGGTTCAGCAGCGGCACCTTGCCCTCGACGGCGTCCCGCAGCGCCGCCGCGAACGAGATCCGCTCGCGCTCGGCGTGCGTCGCCACGACGGCCTCCGCGCGGTCGCCGATGCCGCGCTTGGGCACGTTCAGCACGCGCCGCAGGCTGACCGTGTCCTCCGGGTTCGCCAGCACGCGCAGGTACGCGATCATGTCCCGCACTTCGCGCCGCTCGTAGAACCGCACGCCGCCGACGACCTTGTACGGCAGGCCGAGCCGGATGAAGATCTCTTCGAAGACGCGGGACTGGTTGTTGGTGCGGTAGAAGACCGCGACGTCGGAGTAGTCGGCTTCGCCCTTCTCCGCCAGCGCGTCGATCTCGCCCGCGACGAACGCGGCTTCGTCGTGGTCGTTGTCCGCGACGTAGCCGACGATCTTCTCGCCGTCGCCCGAATCCGTCCACAGCCGCTTCGCGCGGCGGTTCGGGTTCCGCTCGATGACGGCGTTCGCCGCGGACAGGATCGTCTGCGTGGAGCGGTAGTTCTGCTCCAGCAGGATGGTGTGCGCGTTCGGGAAGTCCCGCTCGAACTCTTCGATGTTGCGGATCGTCGCGCCGCGGAAGGCGTAGATGGACTGGTCCGCGTCACCGACGACGACCAGCTCGGCCGGGTCGACGCCCGACTCGTTCGGCGTGGTCCCGGCCAGCTCGCGGACCAGCGTGTACTGCGCGTGGTTCGTGTCCTGGTACTCGTCGACCAGCACGTGGCGGAACCGCCGCCGGTAGTACTCGGCGACGGCCGGGAACGCCTGCAGCAGCGAGACCGTGCGCATGATGAGGTCGTCGAAGTCGAAGGCGTTGGCCTGGTTCAGCCGCCGCTGGTACTCGACGTAGACCTCGGCGACGCGCCGCTCGAGGTCGTTGGCCGCGTTCGCCGACGCCTCTTCGGGGTCGACGAGCTCGTTCTTCAGGTTCGAGATGTGGATGGCCAGAGTGCGGGCGGCGTAACGCTTCGGGTCGATGTCGAGGTCGCGCGCCACGAGCGTGATGAGCCGCTTCGTGTCGTCCGAGTCGTAGATCGAGAAGCTCGACGACATGTCCAGCGTCTTGGCTTCCCGGCGCAGGATCCGCACGCACATCGAGTGGAACGTCGACACCCACATCGCGTTCGCGCGGCGCCCGACGAGCGCGGCGACGCGCTCGCGCATCTCGGCGGCGGCCTTGTTCGTGAAGGTGATCGCCATGATTTCGCCGGGGTGCACGCGGCGTTGCCCGAGCAGGTAGGCGATCCGGCGGGTCAGCACCCGGGTCTTGCCCGATCCCGCGCCCGCGACCACCAGCAGCGGGCCACCGGCGTGGGTGACGGCTTCGCGCTGGGACGGGTTCAGGTCGTCGAGCAGATCGGCCTGCCCGCCGGAAGCGGGCTTGCGCGCGGGGGTCTCGGCGGGGAGATCGAAGAGGGTGTCCATCGTCTGTCCACGCTACCCCGGGTGGGTGGGGCTCCGGTGGAAGCGTGCCGACGCGGCCGATTCCCGGCGCGCGCGAACGTCATGAACGACCCGTTCATCTCGCCGGACGTCATGAACGAGTCGTTCATGACGTCCGGGCCGACGAGCTACCGCGCCAGGCGTAGCGGGAGATGTCGCCTGGCGCCCGACGCGCCGCGGGCCCGCCGCGCGGAGCATCGGTTGACATGGAAGACAACCGCACCGCCCGTCTCCGGGCCGCCGACGCCGATCGCGAACGCGTCGCCACCGCCGTCCAGACCGCCGGCTCCGAAGGCCGGCTCACCCTCGAGGAGGTCGAGGAGCGCCTCACCCGCGTCTACGCCGCGCGGTTCACCGACGAACTGACCGGGCTCACCGCGGACCTGCCGCGGCCCGCACCGGCGCGGCCCGGCTTCCCGCTCACCCGGGCCGCGCTGCGGCGGCACCCGGCGCTGCGCCTGCACCTCGCCGTGGTGGTCGCGATCGCGGTGGTGGCGATCGTCCGCTGGGCGGTGCTGGGCGCCGGGTTCTTCTGGCCGGCGTTCCCGATGTTCTGGCTCGCGGTGAGCCTCTTCGTTCATGCCGGGATGCGTTCGTTCCGTGAGCGTCCCGGCACGCCTGTGCCATACTGAACCCATGCGGCGCCACGCAGAGCGATTTTTTTACGGGACCCGGACTCCGGCTCCCGTGATCGCGTAGTGCCCGAACCGCCATCACGCCAGCCCCGGAGTCCACGGACCCGGGGCTGTCGCCGTCCCAGGGGCCGTTTCCGGGCCCCGAGGGAGAGGTCCCGATGAACGCACAAGCGACGAACGCCGACGGCCAGCCCGCCGAGCACACCCCGGCCGGGGACGACATCGCCGCGCTCCGGCAGGAGATCGACTGGCTGGACAAGGAGATCCTGCGGCTGGTGAAGCGCCGGGTCGAGGTGTCCAAGACGATCGGGGCCGCGCGGATGGCCGCGGGTGGCACGCGGATCGTCTACAACCGCGAGATGGACGTGCTCGAGCGCTACCGCGAGCTGGGCCCGGACGGCCGCCAGCTGGCGATGGCGCTGCTGAACCTCGGCCGCGGCAGGCTCGGCCGGTAACGGTTGTCCGAATTCCGGGTCTTCCCTGAGGCACCGGCGACCCGGCTACAGGCAGACTGGGGCCATGGACTGGCTCGTGAACCTCATCGCCGTCATCGTCGCGCTCGCGAGCGTGCTGGCCGCGCTGGGCCATGTGGGGTATCTGGCGATGCTGAACAACGCGGCGGGTAAGCGGGCCGGCGGCGCGCCGGTCGCGCAGTACGTCCGCGGCCGCTGGGCCGTGGCCGGCGGTACCACCGCGGCGTCGCTGTTCGCTTGGTTGCTCACGGCCGGGGGACCGACGCTCGACATCGTGGCGATTCTCGTTGCAGCGGGTAGCGGTGTGGTGGCGACGAAGGCGCTGCAGTCCACTCGCGACCGTTACCGCACCGGGGGCTGAACCCTCTGAGCTGGGCCGATGACGCTGCGTGAGACTTCGCAGCGTCGCCTTCCCCCTTTCGGTCGCGCCCGACCGAGTGAAACCTGTGCAACTTGCAGGTTTGGGGGCGACTTTCTACGCCGGATGCTCCTAGGGTTGACGCCGTGAGGACCCTTGCGTTCGGGTCGGGCGAAGCCCGGGGGACGCGCGGGGGCATCGGCCCCGCGCGCCCAGTCTCGCATGCGCGTGCATCTGCGCAGGATTCGGAACGCGAAGCCGCTCGTGAGGATGGTGCTCCGATCGGGTTCTCCTACCGCCGGACGGCGTCACGGCGCGGCGGCCGGGTGGTCGAGCCCACATGACCCACGGCACGGAGTTCCACGGACGCGGCAGCGCGCCCGCGCATCCCGGGCGGCACCGGCTCGGCACCACGGACGGCTGGACGCCGCCGCTGCCCCAGCGCCGCGCCGGACGGCGCCACGCGGCCGGCCCGGCGCCGGTCGACCCGCCCGTGTCCGGGTCCCTCCCGCTCGCGCAGCCGAGGTCCGGTGCGGATCCGCTCCGGCAGCAGACGTCCGGAGGGCTTCGGCAGCCAACGTCCGAAGCGCATCTGCTCCGGCAACCGGCTTCCGGGGCGCTCCCGCAGCCGACCTCCGGGGCTCATCTCCGGCAACCGGCCTCCGGTGCGCTCCCGCAGCCGACCTCCGGAGCGCATCCGTTCCAGCCACCGACCTCTGGGGCGCTCGCGCAGCCGAGGTCCGGGGCGGATGCGCTCCGGCAGCCGGCCTCCGGAGGGCTCCCGCAGCCGACCTCCGGAGCGCATCCGCTCCGGCAACCGGCCTCCGGAGGGCTCCCCCTGCCGACGTCGGGGTCGCTTCCGTTCGCCCGCCCGGGATCCGACGCGCTCGCCCGGCCCGCGGCCGGGTCGCTTCCGTTCGCTCGGCCGGATTCCGGCATGCTCCCCCTGCCGCAGCCGTCGCTGCCCCAGCCCCGCGACCGGCGGCCGGGGGCCCCGCTGTTCCCCGCTTCGCACGGCAGCCTCCCCTTGGACGACGGCGCCGAGCCAGCTGAGCCCGTCGAGCCCCCCGAGGCCGTGGAACTCGTCGTGCCCTCGCGGCCGGAGACCCGCGCCGCCCAGGCGGCCCGGCGCACCCGCGTCTCGCTGGCCACTCCGCAGTCACGTGGCGCGGACCAGGAGGACGACGACGTCCGCATCTACGCCGCGCCCCCGATCGACGGGCTCGGCGGCTTCACCATCGGCTCGGTGCCCGCGTCCGTGACCCCGCCCAAGACGTGGAAGAAGGCGGCCTGGTTCGCCACCGGCGCGTCCGGTGCCGTGGTCGTCGGGCTGCTGTTCGCCGGGTCCTACCTGGTCGGGAAGCCGCCGGTGGACCAGGCCGTGCAGGGCGCGTGGCCGGGCTACCAGGGCGCGCCGACCGTCATCGACCCGACCGGGGAGGCCGACCCGCCGTCCCGGCAGGGCGGTTCCGCCCCGGGCCCGGACGACAGCACGCCCTCGCCGGACCAGCCGGCCGGGCCGACCAGCGGCGGTGGCGCCGGCCCCGTCGACGGCATCCCCCAGCCGCCGCCCCCCGGCAGCTCCGCCGGCCCGGAAACGACCGGCACGGCCACGCCGAGCGGGCGGCCGCAGAAGCCCCCGGCCACGCCCGCCCAGCGGGAAACCCCGGTCAAGCCGCCGTGGTGGTACTCCTTCCCGCCGGACGCCCAGACCATGGGGGACAACTCGGAGAAGTTCTTCAACACCGTCACCACCGATCCCGCCGCGGCGGCGGCCGTGACCACCGGCGACCTGCACGACCAGGGCCCGCGGGCCCTCGCCGAGCGGTACGCCGGCGTCGCGTACTTCGAGGTCCGGAAGATCAGCATCGACCAGCAACGCGGCGTCACGGTCAACACCGTCGAGATCACCTACACCGACGGGTCGAAGACCGTCGAAGAGCGCACGCTGACGTTCGGGGACGGCGACAAGATCGCCGCTGACGGCCAGTAACCAGACCCGCACGTGCGGTTCGCCCGTTCCGATGCACGTGCGGTGCGCCGAGCGGTTACCCCTGGTCCGGGTGGGTGACATAAGCTGCCGCTCGTCGTATCGCGACGGCATTCCGGCGACAGAGCCTGGTGGTGCTCGTCCGCACAGGGTTACCTGACGACAGCGGATCCGGAACCGGCCACGAGCCGGCCATCCGGACCAACGGAAACCGGCCGAACGGCCGCGTGACCGTCCCCGGAACCCAGAGCGAGGACATTCGTGCTTGATCGGCAGCGACCACGGCGTGAGGTACCCAACGCCGTCCGCGTCGAGGACGTGATCCCGGCCGAGATTCTCGACGGCGTCGGCGACGCCGACCGCGACTATCTCGAGCAGGTCTTCCGCGATCCGCAGCGGTTCCTGCCGCCGCGTCCGGAACCCGTCCGTGAGCCCGAACGGGCCGAGGACGACGGCGAGCCGGAGAGCCGGTTCGTCCGCCGCGCCAAGCTGGCCGGGCTGGTCGCCGCCGGAGCGCTCGTCGCCGGCGCGGTGGTCGCCGCGCCGATGCTGACCAGCGCGCACCGCGCGGTGTCCGAAGGCGCCCAGTCCACGCCCGCCGGCTTCACCGGCGCCGCGGAGCTCGGCGGCCTCGCCGTCCCGCAGCACCAGGCCGGCGGCGGTTCGCCCGAGCAGCACAGCACCTCGACGCAGGGCACCCACTCCGGTGGCGCGCCGTCGGCCGACGAGTCGACCGCGAGCGGTCCGCGGACCGAGGCCGCGCCGGCCACCACGGACGCGGTGCCGGACACGGCCGCCGACGCGCGCAGCGCGAGCCGGAAGATCCAGGCCGTCAAGGACTTCTACGCCGCCATCGCGCGGAACTCGGCGGGCGCGCTCGCGCTGCTGAGCCCGTCGCTGGCCGACGGCGCGGCCGGCGAGCTGGTCCGCACCTGGAGCTCGATGGACGCCATCGACGTCCAGGAGGCCGACACGCAGATCAAGCCGGACGGCTCGATCCTCGCGGTCGCGACGCTCCACCGGCCGGACGGCGCCCTGGTGCGCGTGACCCAGCTGTTCCGGGTCGCCGACACGGGCGGGTTGATCACCGAAGCCGAGCTCGTCTCGGCCCAATACATGTAGCCCTCGGCGATCACCCCTTCACCCGTGGTTCAAGTGCCCGTACCGGATTCGTGTGCGCAGAGTGAGCGCCTAGCCTTGTCACGGGCCGATCTCGGGAGAGCCGGCCCACAGCCCACGACATGTGCATACGCTCCAGCGAAGCGGCGTGCGCGTGGCCGCGTCACCAGGCATCGATCCTCACGCCCTGGTGAAGTCGGAGCCCAAAGGGAGGTCGCGTGAGCGACGAGGGTCGCCTGGTCGCCGGTCGGTACCGCATCGACGGGCGGATCGGCACGGGCGCGATGGGTGCCGTCTGGCAGGCGCACGACGAAGTCCTGGGCCGCACGGTCGCCATCAAACAGCTCTTGCTCCAGGCCCACCTGGACGAGCACGACGCCGAGGACGCCCGGCAACGGACCATGCGCGAGGGCCGGATCGCGGCCCGCCTGCACCACCCGAACGCGATCTCCGTCTTCGACGTCGTCACCGACGACAACGGGCAGCCGTGCCTGATCATGGAGTACCTCAACTCCACCAGCCTGGCCGCCGTGCTGCAGGAACGCCGCACGCTGCCGCCGACAGAGGTGGCGCGCATCGGCGCCCAGGTCGCCGCGGCGCTGCGCGAGGCGCACGCGGTCGGCATCGTCCACCGCGACATCAAGCCGGGCAACATCCTGCTCGGCGCCAACGGCGTCGTGAAGATCACCGACTTCGGCATCTCCCGCGCCAAGGACGACGTCACGGTCACCAAGACCGGGATGATCGCCGGCACCCCCGCCTACCTGGCCCCCGAGGTCGCCATCGGCGGCGAGCCCGGGCCGGAGTCCGACGTCTTCTCCCTCGGCTCCACGCTCTACGCGGCGTGCGAGGGCCAGCCGCCGTTCGGGCTGTCGGAGAACACGCTGAGCCTGCTGCACGCGGTCGCGGCCGGGCAGATCAACCCGCCGCGCCAGTCCGGTCCGCTGGCCAGCGTGCTGGCCGTCCTGCTGCACCCGGAGATCGAGCACCGGCCGACCGCCGAAGAGTGCGAAGAGCTGCTCGCGGCCGTCGCCCGGGGTGAACTGCCGCTCGGCGGGCCGTCGGACGAGACCATGATGGCGCCCTCCGCGGGTGTGCTGGGCGCAGCGGCCCTATCGGACCCGAACGCGACCCAGATGTTCGACGGGATCTCCGCGGGCCACTCGGGCAGCCTCCTCGACGGCGGCCAGGCCCCGACGCAGGCCGTGCCGTACTACGACGAGGACGACTACCCGGAAGGCACCGGCTACCCGGAGGACGACTACGACGGGTACCAGCGGTACCCCGAGGACGACCAGCACTACGCCGGCGGCGTGCCGCCCGGCTTGGCCGCGACGCGCGCGGTGCCGGTGCCCCCGCACGAGCAGGGCCCGTACGCGGACGACCAGTACGACGACTACGACGACGAGCCGGCCCCGCCGCCCCCGCCGCGGCGCCCGCAGACCAGTCCGGCCGACGACGAGAAGCCCGGCGCCTGGAAGCGCCCGGCGATCATCGGCGGTGTGGTGGTCGTGGGCCTGGTCGCGCTGGCCGTCTGGCTGCTGAGCCCGAACAACCCGGAGGCCCCGGCGGCGCCGATCTCGAGCAGCAAGCCGACACCGGTCGCGACGTCGGAGTCGGAGCCGTCGACGACGGAAGAGTCGCCCAGCACGGCGGACGTGCCGCCGCCGGTCTCGGAGACGACCTCGTCGTCGAAGCGGACCACGTCGCGGCAGACCGAGCCGCAAACGACTCCGAAGACGACACCGAAGACGACGACGTCGCAACCGTCGACCGAGGAACCGCCTCCGTCGTCGACTCCCCCGACTTCGTCGAGCACAGCGCAAGCTGGTGGATGATCGAGGATCAGACTTGAGTTCCGAAGGCACCATCGTCGGCGGCCGGTTCCGGCTGGACCAGCCGATCGGCCGCGGCCGCGCGGGCATCGTGTGGCTGGCGTTCGACACGCGGCTGTTCCGCACCGTCGCGATGAAGCGGATGTACCTCCCGGTCGGCGCCGGCGACCGCGCCGAGCAGGCGCGCGCGGGCGCCATGCAGGAGGGCAAGGACGCGGCCCGGATCGAGCACCCCAGCGCGATCAAGGTGTTCGACGTGCTGCCCGACGGCCAGGACGTCTGGCTGGTGATGGAGTACATCCCGTCGCGCAGCATGGCGACGTTCCTCGCCGAGCACGGCCGGCTCACCCCCGACCAGGCGGCGCTCCTGGGGATCCAGCTCGGCAACGCGCTCGCCGCGATCCACGCGGCCGGGTTCGTGCACCGCACGCTCGAGCCGGGGACGGTCCTGCTGGCCGACGACGGTGGCGTGAAGCTCACCGACATCGGCATCAGCGGCGGCGGGCCCCACGCGGCGTACGTGGCGCCGGAAGTCGCGCGGGGACTGCCGCCGACGCCGGCCGCGGACGTCTTCTCCCTGGGCGCGACGCTGTACACGTCCGTCGAGGGCGTGCCGCCGTTCGGGGACGACGGGCAGTCGTCCGAGCGGCCGGCGCAGAACGCGGGCGTGCTGACCGCGGCGCTGCGCAAGATGCTGCGCTCGGACCCGACGACGCGGCCGACGATGGCGGACACCGTCCGTTCGCTGAGCGCGATCACCGAAGGCCGTGAGACGGCGTTCATCCCGCCGACCGCGCCCGGGATGCCGCCCCCACCGGCGCCGCTCTTCAACCCGGGCCAGGCGCCCGCGGGGCCGCCGATGCCGCCGTCGGGACCGCAGTTCCAGCAGCAGGTGCCGATCGCCGCGCCCGGCTACTCCCCGGCGGAGGAGACGCAGCGGATGCAGCCGGTCCCGCCGCCGACCCAGTTCGCTCCGCCGCCCGCACCGGGACCCCAGCCGCAGGCCCAGGCGTGGAACCTGCCGGTGTCGAAGAAGACGCTGATCACCGTGGCCGCGATCCTCGCGGCCGTGCTGGTCGGCATCCTCGTCTCGGAGCTGTTCTTCGTCTAAGCCACCTTGGCGGTCGCCGCGCGCATGGCTTCGAGCAGCGTGCGGACGGCCGGGTGGCCCCACGCCCGGGACGCCACCGCGGCGTGGATCGCGCGGACCGGCTCCGGGTTGCGGATCTTGCGGACGACCACGCCGGGGTGCTGCGCGCCGAGCCCGAGCTCCGGGATGAGCCCGACGCCGATGCCGGCGGCGACGAACCCCTGCGCCGTCTGGTAGTCCTCGGATTCGACCACGACGTTCGGCGCGAACCCGGCGGACGCGCAGGCGCTGTCCAGGATGTCGCGGCAGACGCCCGGCAGGCCGTCGACGCCGACCCACGGCTCCTCGGCGAACTCCGTCAGGTCGAGCACGCGCTTGCGGGCCAGCGGGTGGGTCTTCGGCAGCACCGCCCGGTACGGGTCGTCGAGCAGGTGGACGAGCTCGACGCCCTTGCCGGGCTGCCTCTTGCGCGGGAAGACGGTGATCGCGACGTCGGCTTCACCGGCTTCGACGTCCGTCATCGGGTCGTCGGGCTCGACCAGCTTGAGGTCCAGGCGGACGCCGGGGTGCTCGCGGCGGACCGCGGCCGTGGCGGGCGCGACGAGGGACGCGCCGGCCGTCGAGAAGTAGCGGATGGCGACGCGGCCGATGCGGCCCTCCTTGAGCTCGGTCAGCGCCGCCTCGGCCCTCGCGAGCTCGGTGCTCAGCGTCTCGGCGTGCTCGGACAGCAGCGCGCCCGCCGGCGTCGGCCGGACGCCGCGGCCGACGCGTTCGAGCAGTTCGGTGCCGGCTTCGCGTTCCAGCGCGGACAGCTGCTGGCTGATCGCGGACGGCGTGTAGCCGAGGTTGCGGGCCGCGGCGGTGATCGACCCGCTGGTGATCACGGCGCGGAGGACCTGCATGCGGCGGACGTCGAGCATGCCCCGATCTTACAGCTGAGCTTAAAGATTCCTGCAGTTATTTTCGCTTGTCCTTATGTCTTGCGCCGACGAAGCTGGCGCTTGATCGGAGAAGGAGGACTGGGGTGGGCGAGTCGAAGACCCTGCTGAGGATCGCCGCGCTGGCGTTGATGTGGGGCTCGAGCTTCTTCTGGATCAAGCTGGGGCTGGGGATGCTCTCGCCGGTGCAGCTGGTGCTGGCGCGGCTCGTGCTCGGCGCGGTGATGCTGCTGGTGCTGTGCCGGCTGCAGCGGGCCCGCCTGCCGCGCGACCGGCGGATGTGGGGGCACCTGGCCGTCGCGGCGTTCTTCCACAACGCGCTGCCGTTCCTGCTGTTCGCGATCGGCGAGACGACGGTCGACTCGGGGATCACCGGGGTGCTGAACTCGACGACGCCGCTGTGGGTGCTGCTGGCGGCGCCGCTGATGGGGACGTCGTCCCGGATGACCGGCACCCGGCTGGCCGGGCTGCTGCTCGGGCTCGGCGGGATCCTGCTGATCTTCGCGCCGTGGCAGGCCTCGGGGCTGCTGAGCTGGGGCGCGCTGGCGTGCCTCGCGGCGGCGGCGAGCTACGGCTTCGCGTTCGTCTACGAGGGCAAGTACCTGTCGTCTTCGACGTCTTCGCCGTATGCGATCTCGGCCGGGCAGATGGTACTGGCCAGCGGGATGCTGGTGCTGGCGCTGCCGGCGGGCGGGTTCACGCCGGTGCACTTCGGGGTCGGGCCGCTGCTGGCGATGCTGGTGCTCGGCATCGGGTCGACGGGCTTCGCGTTCGCGCTGAACTACCAGCTCCTGGCGAGCGAGGGCGCGGTCACGGCGTCGATCGTCGGCTACCTGCTGCCGGTGGTCTCGGTGCTGCTGGGCGCGGTGTTCCTGGGCGAGCAGCTGAACTTGAGGGTGATCGCGGGGATGGTGGTCGTCCTCGGCGGGGTCGCGCTGACCCGCCTCCGGAAGCCGGAGCGAGTGGCCGCGGGGGTGCCCGGTGACCAGGCGGATGGGCTTGGTGACGACACCACGGGGCGCACGCCCCGGCCGCTCGCTCCCCTGGCGGACTGAAGCTGGAACCTCAGACCAGGCGGCGGTCCGAAGCCCAGCGAGAAAGCTCGTACCGGTTCGACAACTGAGTCTTCCGCAGAACGCTCGAGACGTGCGTCTCGACGGTCTTCACCGAGATGAACAGCTCCGACGCGATCTCCTTGTACGCGTACCCGCGCGCGAGCAGCCGCAGGACGTCGCGCTCGCGGGGGGTCAGCAGGTCCAGCTCCGGGTCGTTGATCGGCGCCGAGCCCGGGCGGTCGGCGAACGCGTCCAGCACGAAGCCCGCCAGGCGCGGGGAGAACACCGCGTCGCCGTCCGAGACGCGGACCACCGCGCGGACCAGCTCCTTCGACGAGATCGTCTTCGTCACGTAGCCGCGCGCACCCGCGCGGATCACCGCGATGACGTCCTCCGCCGCGTCCGACACCGACAGCGCCAGGAACACCACGTCCGGCAGCTCCGGCCGCACCCGGCGCAAAACCTCCGCGCCGCCGCCGTCGGGCATGTGGACGTCGAGCAGCACCACCTGCGGCTTCGTGCGGGCGATCCCGGCCACCGCTTCGGCGACCGAGCCGGCCTCGCCGACCACCCGGACTTCGTCGGTGATCGAGTCGAGCTCGGTGCGGACCCCGGCGCGGAAGAGCGCGTGGTCGTCGACGAGGAACACCTTCACCGGTTCGCGCTGGGTGTCAGTCACGACGTCGAGCATAGCCGCCTCACGCCGCCCCCTTGCCCGCTTTCACCGGCATGGCGAGCTGCACCTCGGTGCCCTCCCCCGGCGCGGTGCGGACCTTGCACGTGCCGCCGTGGCGGGTCATCCGGCCGCGGATCGAGTCGGCGAGGCCGTGCCGGTCGTCCGGGACCAGGTCGGGGTCGAAGCCCTTGCCGCGGTCGCGGACGAACACCGTCACCGACGTCGGCTCGACCTCGGCGAAGACGCTGACCTCCTCGACGCCGGCGTGCTTCGCCGCGTTGACGATCGCTTCGCGCGCGGCCTGGACCAGCGCCACCAGCGAGTCGTCCAGCTCGGCGTCGCCGACGACGACCTGGCCGACGGAGATCGCGAACGTGTCCTCGACCTCGCCGCACGCCGTCGCGAGCGCTTCGGACAGCTGGCCCGTCGCTTCTTCGGGACTCTCGACGGGCTTGCCGTAGCCGTTGGGGCCGTAGAGCCAGCCGCGCAGCTCGCGTTCCTGGCTGCGGGCCAGCCGCGCGACCTCGCGCGGCTGCTCGCTCTGCTTCTGGATCAGCGCGAGCGTCTGCAGCACGGAGTCGTGCAGGTGCGCGGCGATCTCGGCGCGTTCGTCGGTGCGGATGCGGGCCTTGCGCTCGTCGGAGAGGTCGCGGACCAGCCGCAGCCAGAACGGGATGGTCAGCACGGCGACGCCGATGAGCGTCGCGATGACGGCGATCAGGGCGAACTGGACCTGGTCGAGACTGCCGCTGCGGAGCACGACGACGCCGATGCCGGTGATCACCAGCGCGACGCCGGCGACGATCCGGATGGCCGCCGACCAGCCGCCCCCGCCGAGGAACGCCCCCGCGAAGCCGTCCTTCGCGCCGACGCGCCAACGGCGTCGCTGCGACTCGTCGGCCTCGCGCCAGACGACCGCGAGACCGATCATCGCGACGGCGAGCGGGACGGCGACCCAGCCGCTGATGAACCCGGTGAGCGTCCCGCTGGCAACGGCTAGGCCGACGCCGAGCGCGATCAGGCCGAACGCCTGCTGACGCTCTTTCGAGGTGGGCGCGGTGGCGGTTTCTTCGGTCTGCTGCTGGACGAAGACCCAGAGGAGCCCGTAAGCGAGCAGGCCGGCCCCGTTCAGGGCGGCGAGCAGCGCGAAGGCCGTCCGCACCCAGACGACGGGCACCCCGAGGTGATCGGCGAGCCCCCCGGCGACCCCGGCGATCGCCCGCCCGGACCGGCGCCGGAACATCTTGGGCTTGTCCGGGACGGCCACCTGGTCGGGGGTTACGTGGTCGAGGGCTTCCTGCACGTGGTCCATGGTCACACGCAGGGGCGTGGGCTTCCATCGGGGAAGTCCCTGATCCGGAACCGGCCCCGGAATCCCCCTCCGGGAAACCTCAGGGACCATCCCGGATGTCCGCCGATCCCGCGTGCCGCATGCTCTTCGGTATGAGTGGTGCGAGTGAGACACGGGCACCGAAGCCGAGTCCGTTGAACGGCTTCGAGGAGACCGTGAAGGACTTCTGGGTCAGCCGGCCGCGGCGGCCGCACGCCGGGCGGAAGATAGCCGGGGTGGCCGCCGCCATCGGGTACCGGTACGGGATCGATCCCGTCGTCGTGCGGATCGCCCTCGTGGTCGCGACGATCTTCGGCGGCTTCGGCATTCCCTTCTACCTGCTGGGATGGCTGTTCCTGCCCGGCGAGAGCGACGAGGTCTCCGGCTTCGAAGGCCTGATCGGGCGCGGCCGGTCGTCGGTGTCGCCGGCGTTCGCCGTCGTGCTTTGCGTGCTCACCGTCGTCAGCATCGGGGGCAGCTTCGGCGGCTCGTGGTTCGACGGCGGCAGCCTCATCAGCTTCGCGCTCATCTCCATCGCGCTCTACCTGCTGCACCGCAACCGCGGCCAGGAGAACCGGCCCGCGCCGGTCGTTTCGCGGACACAGGCCTTCACCGGGAACGGAGCCTTCACCATGACCGACACCGCGACCGCGGCCGCGGAGACGAAGCCGGGGTGGGACCCGCTCGCCGCCGACCCGGCGGGCTGGGACCTGCCCGAGCCGCCGTCCTCGCAGCCGCCGCCTCCGCCCGCGCCGCCGACCTACCAGCGGCCTGAGCGGCGCCGCAACTCGAAGGTCGGCTCGGTGACCTTCGCGCTTGCCGTGCTGACCGCCGGTGGCGGCGTGCTGGCGAACCTCAACGGCGCGAGCTGGTTCTCCGCGCAGCACGTGATCGGCTCGGTGCTCGCCGTGGTCGGGATCGGCCTGGTCGTCGGCGCGTTCGCCCGCGGCGGGCGCGGCCTGATCGGGCTCGCCGTCCCGCTCGCGATCGCCGGGATGGTCCTGACGACCGTGCCGTTCGAGAACTTCGACTTCCGCGGCGGCGCGGGCGACCACCAGGAGACCCCGCACTCCGTGACCGACGTGCGGCCGCTCTACCAGCACGCCGCGGGCGATCTCGACATCGACCTGACCGAGCTGCCGGCCGGCTCCTCCCCGATCACCACCAACGTGGTCAACGGCGCGGGCAACACCACCGTCACCGTGCCGGACACCGCGGACGTCACCTTCGACTGCCACACCGGCGCCGGCTCGACGGAGTGCTTCGACCGCTCCACCGACGGCATCAGCCAGGACGCGCTGACCGGAACCGACTACGGCACCGACGGCGTCGGCGGCCAGAAGATCACCCTGCACGTGAAGAACAGCGTGGGCAACGTGGAGGTGCGCCGTGGCTGACCAGAACCCTTACGCCTACGACAACCCGCAGGATGCCCCTCCCGCGAAGCGCGGTGGCGTGGACATCTTCACCCTGATCGTCGGAGTCGCGACCCTGCTCGTGTCGGCCTACGTCCTCTCGGACGGCGCGAGCTGGCTGCCGCAGTTCGACTTCCGCTGGGTGATCGCCGGCGGCGCGGTGTTCGTGGGGCTGCTGCTCCTCGGCGCGTCGTTCGGCAGCAAACGCCGCCGCTGAACCCGAAACACCACTCACTCTCGAGGCCCTGGATCCCACGCCAGGGCCTCGAGTCCGGTCCGGGGACCTACTCCCACTCGATGGTGCCCGGCGGCTTGGACGTCACGTCCAGGACCACCCGGTTGACCTCCGCCACCTCGTTGGTGATGCGCGTGGAGATCCGCTCCAGGACTTCGTAGGGCAGGCGCGTCCAGTCCGCGGTCATCGCGTCTTCGGACGACACCGGCCGCAGCACCACCGGGTGCCCGTAGGTGCGGCCGTCGCCCTGGACGCCGACGCTGCGGACGTCGGCGAGCAGCACCACCGGGCACTGCCAGATGCTGCGGTCCAGCCCGGCCGCCGTCAGCTCCTCGCGGGCGATCAGGTCGGCCGCGCGCAAGGTGCCGAGGCGCTCCTGGTCGACCGCGCCGATGATGCGGATGCCCAGGCCGGGGCCGGGGAACGGCTGGCGTTGCACGATCGTCTCGGGCAGGCCCAGCTC
This sequence comes from Amycolatopsis sp. cmx-4-37, assembly GCA_049998055.1. GTDB lineage: Bacteria > Actinomycetota > Actinomycetes > Mycobacteriales > Pseudonocardiaceae > Amycolatopsis. The sequence goes on from JAEBEK010000005.1 coordinate 249,263, forward strand.
CGTGCCGACGCGCCGGACCTCGTCCTTGAACAGCAGCCGCAGCGGCTCGACCAGCTCGAACTGCAGGTCGTCCGGCAGTCCGCCGACGTTGTGGTGGCTCTTGATGTTGGCCGTGCCCTCGCCGCCGCCGGACTCGACGACGTCCGGGTACAGCGTGCCCTGGACGAGGAACCGGTAGTCGCCCGCGGCCTTGAGGTCGCGCTCGGCCTGCTCGAACACGCGGATGAACTCGCGGCCGATGATCTTGCGCTTCTGCTCCGGGTCGGTGACGCCGGCCAGCGCGTCGAGGAAGCGTTGCCGCGCGTCGATCGTGACGAGGTTGACCCCGGTCGCGGAGACGAAGTCCTGCTCGACCTGGGTGCGCTCCCCCGCGCGCAGCAGGCCGTGGTCGACGAACACGCAGGTCAGCCGGTCACCGATGGCGCGCTGCACGAGCGCGGCCGCGACGGCGGAGTCGACGCCGCCGGACAGGCCGCAGATCGCGCGGCCGTCGCCGATCTGGTCGCTGATCCGCTTGACCTGGTCCTCGACGATCGACGACGTCGTCCACTGCGGCTCGATCCCGGCGATGTCGCGCAGGAACCGGCGCAGCACCTCCTGGCCGTGCGGCGAGTGCGCGACCTCCGGGTGGTACTGGACGCCGGCGAAGCGCCGCTTCACGTCTTCGAAGCCGGCGACGTCGGCGCCGTCGGAGGAGGCCGTGACGACCGAGCCCTCCGGGGCCTTGGTGACGCTGTCGTTGTGGCTCATCCAGGCGGGCTGGTGCGCGGGCAGGCCGGCGTGCAGGACACCGCCGTCGCCCGTCACGCGGACCTCGGTGCGGCCGAACTCGCGGACGCCGGTCGGCTCGACGACGCCGCCGAGCGCGCTGGCCAGCAGCTGGTGGCCGTAGCAGATGCCGAACATCGGCACGCCCGCTTCGGTGAGCTTCGGGTCCATCCCGGGCGCGCCTTCGGCGTACACGCTCGAAGGTCCGCCGGAGAGGATGATGGCCGCGGGGTTCTTCGCGAGGATCTCTTCGGTGGACGCGCTGTGCGGCACGACCTCGGAGTAGATCTGTGCCTCGCGGACGCGCCGGGCGATCAGCTGCGCGTACTGCGCCCCGAAGTCCACGACGAGAACCGGACCGGTGGGGTTGGGCACCTGAGGACCTCCTGGCAGCGGCGGATTTCCCGTCCATCGTCCCAGGTGGGCCCGGTCACCCGGGCCCCGGCCCCGGTTGCGAACGAGGACAGCGGCTGTCCGCGAGGGGTTCTACGGTCGGTCCATGGCTGTGAACTGGACCAAGGAACTGACCGACCAGCTCGACTTCCACTGGAACGTGCTGGTGCGCCCGAAGCTCGAAGGGCTCACCGACGACGAGTACTTCTGGGAGCCGGTCCCGGACTGCTGGACCGTGCGGGCGCGGAAGTCCGACGACGAACCCGGCAGCGGTCCGTTCACCATCGACTTCGCGTTCCCGGAGCCGACCCCGCCGCCGGTCACGACGGTCGCTTGGCGGCTCAACCACGTCCTCGTCGGTGTCCTCGGCATGCGGTCGGCGTCGCACTTCGGCGGCCCGGCGATGACCTACGACGACTACCCGTACCCGGGAACGGCCGCCGAAGCGATGGCCCTGCTCGACGAGTACTACGCCCGGTGGGTCGAAGGGGTGAAGTCCCTCGACGACGAAGCCCTGGCACGGCCGTGCGGCCCGGCGGAGGGCCCGTACGCGGAGTACCCGATGGCCACCCTGGTGCTGCACATCCACCGCGAGATGATCCACCACTGCGCCGAGGTCCTCCTGCTGCGCGACCTCTACCGCAACCGGTGATCTGTAACACCGAGTCACCGTCGGCCCGATTCACCGGGTATCGAGGGCGGCTCCGACCGGGGCCGCCGCGCCGAGGGGGACGCGCATGCTCTACCGACTCCGCCCGCCCGGCCGGCTGACCTGGTGCGACGTGCCCGGGTACGCGGTCTGCCGCGCCGACGACCAGCCCCAGCCCGACTGGGAACGGCTGTCGTGGGTGCCCGCCGAAACGCGGGCGTTCAGCAACGACCTGCTGCGGATCGCCGTCCGGTGCGGCGTGCGCTCGGGTGGCGGGATCGTCCTCGACGCCCGGCACACCGAGGACCTGGGCCGGGCCGACGAGCTGCGGTGCGACCGGATCGCCGCCGCCCAGGCCCGGGCGGAGCAGCTGGTCGGGGCGCTGGGTTCGAACGCCCGGCGGGAAGAGCAGGAGTGGGACCACACCGAGGAAGCGGCTGCACGGGCCGAAGCGGACCTCGCCGAGATCCTCGCGCTGCCCGTGCAGCCGCACCTGGTCGCGCACTGGTGCCGGCTCGGTGGCCACTACCGGTCGTGAGTGAGAAACAGTGTTCTAACCCTGTTTCTCACTCACGACAAGCCGCGGGAGGAGCAGGAAGCCGAGGGCCATGCCGAGCAGGCACGGGAGGCCGTGGTTGTCGTGCACCAGAGTGTCGACGACGGCCAGCACCGGCACCGCGAACGCCATGACCCGGAACCGCACCGGCAGCACCACGCCGTAGCGGCGGGACGCCACCACGACCACCGCCGCCAGCGCGCCGATCAGGCCGACGACGCACATCGAGTTGCCCGCGCCGACCGGGTTCAGCCAGACGTAGCTCAGGAACTGGCCGGACAGCCCGCACCCGAAGTAGAGGACCAGCCAGCGAGCGCGGCCGAACACGCGCTCGGCGAGCGTGCCGAACACCGCCAGCCAGAGCAGGTTCGAGACCAGCCCGATCGTCCAGCCGTCCTGGAAGAACATGCCCGTCACCAGGCGGTACCACTCGCCGTCGTCGATGCGCGCCGCGTCGCGGACGACCGCGTCGTACAGCGGCCGGTGCGCCAGCTGCGCGATCCCGCACGCCAGCGTCACCACGAACACCGCGGCGGTGAGGTACGGCCGGCGGGCTCCCAGCGCGAGTCGCCCGAACGGGGTGCGGGATGCGGTGCGCGTGGTCATGGACGAAAATCTAGGCGCGACGACGCCGCCGCACCCCCGACGTTTGTCACGAACCTCCACGGGAAAGGCACTGGCATGCGAGCGACAGTCATCTACGGCGCCGGCGACGTCCGGGTCGAGACCGTTCCCGACCCCAAGCTGGCCGAGCCGACCGACGTCGTCCTGCGGGTCGTGCGGTCCTGCATCTGCGGCAGCGACCTCTGGCCGTACGCCGACATGCCGCCCCGCGAGCACGGACGCCGGATCGGGCACGAGTTCCTCGGGATCGTCGAGGAGACCGGCGCCGACGTCACTACGGTCAAGAAGGGCGACCTCGCCGTCGCGCCGTTCGTCTGGTCCGACAACACCTGCGAGTTCTGCCGCGAAGGGCTCCAGACGTCCTGCCTGCACGGCGGCGGCTGGGGCGCGAAGGGCGTCGACGGCGGCCAGGGCGAAGCCGTGCGCGTCCCGCAGGCCGACGGCACGCTGGTCAAGCTCCCGCACACCGAGGACGACGACCTGCTCGCCTCGATGCTGACGTTGTCCGACGTCTTCTCCACCGGCCACCACGCCGCGGTGAAGGCGCGGGTGAGCGAGGGCCAGAACGTCACCGTCATCGGCGACGGCGCGGTCGGCCTCTCCGCCGTCCTCGCGGCGAAGCGCCTCGGCGCCGACCGGATCGTCCTCATGGGCCGCCACCAGTCCCGCACCGACCTCGGTCGCGAGTTCGGCGCGACCGACGTCGTCGCCGAACGCGGCGAGGAGGGCATCGAGAAGGTGCGCGAGCTGACGAACGGCCGGGGTACGCACGCCGTCCTGGAGTGCGTCGGCACGAAGGGCGCCTTCGAGATGGGCGTCGGGGTCGTGCGCGCGGGCGGCGCGGTCAGCCGGGTCGGCCTGCCGCAGTACGAAGACGCACCCGCCGGCGTGGGCGTGTTCCGCCGCAACGTCACCATCACCGGCGGCGTCGCCCCGGCGCGGCACTACATCCCCGAGCTGCTGCCGGACGTCCTCGACGGCAAGTACCAGCCCGGTCGCGTCTTCGACCGCACGATCGACGTCGAGGGCGTGCCGGACGGCTACCGCGCGATGGCGGACCGCGAGGCGCTGAAGGTGCTCATCAAGCCGTGACCCGTCCGGGCGGGATGTCATGAAAGAGTCGTTCATGACGCTGGACGACAGGAAAGAGTCGTTCATGACGTCGCCGACCCCCGCCAAACGTCGCGAGGTGGTTGGCAGCGGCCCCGCTCCGCCGGAACCGTGACCCGTCCGGGTGGGGGTCCCACGACGAGTCCCCCACCCGGATTACGTTGGTACGCATGGACATGATCACCCCCGAGCCGCGCCCCGCCTGGATCGCCGGCCGCCCGGAACCGGGCGCCACCACCCTCGTCGTGCACCACCCGTACGACGGCAGCGAGGTCGCCACGGTCGCCGTGCCGGGGCCGGCGCAGGTCGAGCGCGCGGTCGCCGCCGCGGTGTCGGTCGCCCGCGAGCTCCGCGGCACGCCGGCGCACGTGCGCGCGGGCGCGCTCGAGCACGTGTCCCGGGTGCTCGCCGCGCGCGCCGAGGAGATCGCCGAAGTCATCACGGCCGAGAACGGCAAGCCGCTCAAGTGGGCCGAGGCCGAGGTCAAGCGCGCGGTGTCGGTGTTCCGCATCGCCGCCGAGGAAGCCCGCCGGTTCACCGGCGACGTCCAGCGCCTCGACACCGACCCGGCAGGTGAGGCGCGGCTGGCGCTGACCCGCCGCGTGCCGCGCGGGCCGGTGCTCGGCATCGCGCCGTTCAACTTCCCGCTCAACCTGGTGGCGCACAAGGTCGCGCCGGCGCTGGCGATCGGCGCGCCGATCATCGTCAAGCCGGCGCCGCGGACGCCGTTGTCGTCGTTGATCCTCGGCGAGATCCTGGCCGAGACGGACCTGCCCGAGGGGTCGTTTTCCGTACTGCCAATGGGAAACGAAGAGACGAAAGCGCTCGTCGCCGACCCGCGGCTGCCCGTCGTGTCCTTCACCGGCTCGGGCCCGGTCGGCTGGTCGCTCAAGGACGCCGCCCCGCGCAAGCACGTCGTGCTGGAGCTCGGCGGCAACGCGGCGGCCGTCGTGCTGCGCGACTGGCCCGACCCCGAAGGCGCCGCGCACCGCATCGCCACCTTCGGCACCTACCAGGCCGGGCAGTCCTGCATCGCCGTGCAGCGGGTGATCGTGGACGCCGCCGTCGCGGACGAGTTCGTGCCGGCGCTGCTGGAAGCGGTCGAATCGCAGCGGACCGGCGACCCGTACGACCGCACCACCGACGTCGGCCCGGTGGTCGACGAAGCCGCGGCCGAGCGGATCGTCGCCTGGGTCGACGAGGCCGTCGCGGCGGGCGCCAAGCTGCTCACCGGCGGAACGCGCGAGGGCGCGACCGTCGCTCCCACCCTGCTCACCGACGTCCCGCCGGACACCAAGGCCTGGGCGGAGGAGATCTTCGGGCCGGTGCTCGCGGTGTCCGTTGTGGACGGTGTGGACGAGGCCTTCCGCTCGGTCAACGAATCCGCGTACGGCCTGCAGGCCGGCGTCTTCACCACCGACGTCCAGCTGGCCTTCCACGCCTCGGCGGAGCTGGAGGTCGGCGGCGTGATCATCGGCGACGTCCCGTCCTACCGCGCCGACCAGATGCCCTACGGCGGCGTCAAGGGCTCCGGCGTCGGCCGCGAAGGCGTCCTCGCCGCCATGCAAGACTTGACCGAGGAGCGCGTCACGGTCTTCACCGGCATCGACCTCTAAGCGACGACGCCCTGCCCGAACCGGAAGACGTTGTCGGGGTCGTACTTCTTGGCGACGTCCTGGAGCCGCTTGGCGTTGTCGCCGTAGTAGGCGGCCTTCCAGTCGGGCAGGGCCGGATCGATGTAGTTGACGTACCCGCCGCCCGCCCCGGCCGCCGCGAGACCCGCGACGACCTCGCCCACCGACTTCGCCACCTTCGACCGGGTCTTCGCCGTCGCGGGCGCGTAGATCTGCACGCTGGCCAGCGCGTCGCGGTGCCAAAACGCCGTCGCGTCCTTCGCCGGCTCGCGCACCTTCCCGCCGAGGCCGTCGATGAGCAGGTCCATGCCCGTCCGGCCGTCGGCGAGGGCGACGATCTTCGCCGGGTCGACCGGGTTCGTGATGATCCGCGACGACGCCACGAACGACTGCCGGGCCGAGCTGCCGGAGAAGTAGTTCATGCCACCGAGGAAGTCCAGGCTCTTCACGGTGCGTTGCGTCGGCCGCGCGCCGGCGTTGGTGGTGAGGTTGTTCAGCAGCGTGTTCAGGCCGGACGGGGGCCCGACGTAGCAGCCGCCGACGCGGCACTGGACCGGCGAACCGCCGGAGAGCACGATGTTCGCCCACAGCTCCGGCGGCATCGCGGCGATCCACGCCTGCCACGCGCCGAGCACGCCCGCCGCGGAACCGGCCGGGAAGTGCAGCGAAAACACCGTCAGGTTCGGCGCGGGATCGGTGTCGAAGGTGAACTCGGTGACGATGCCGAAGTTGCCGCCGCCCCCGCCGCGCAGCGCCCAGAACAGATCCGGCTCGGAGCTCGCGGACGCCGTCACCAGCTTGCCGTCGGCCGTGACGACCTGCGCGGAGCTCAGGTGGTCACACGTCAGGCCGTACTTGCGCGAGAGCACGCCGATGCCGCCGCCGAGGGTCAGCCCGGCGATCCCGACCGTCGGGCACGAGCCGGCGGGCAGGGCACGACCGGCCTGCGCCAGGCCGGCGTAGACGTCCTTCAGCTTCGCGCCGGCGCCGATCACCGCCTGGGTGCCCCGGATGTCCACTTTGTTCATCGCGGACACGTCGACGACGAAACCGCTTTCCGGGACCGAGTAGCCGGCGTAGCAGTGGCCGCCGCTGCGCGCGGCGAGCGCCACGCGCCCGGCGGCGCCCTGGACGCAGGCCTGCACGTCCTGGGCGCTCGACGCCGTCGCCACGGCGATCGGGTTGTTGCCGTCGAAGAGCGGGTTGAAGGCGCGCTTGGCGGTGGTGTAGCCGTCGCCGCCCGGGCGCAGCAGGCCGCCGGCCAGCTTGGAGCGCAGCTCGTCCCAGTTCGGCGGCCCGGTGGGCAGCCGGCTGGGGGGCGGCCCGGACGTGATCGGCGGCGGGACGGCCGTCGAAGCGGCGGGCGTCGTGGGGCTGCCCGGCCCGCACGCGGCCGCGACGGCACCGGCCGCCGACACGCCCGCGACCCGGAGGAACGCCCTCCTGTCCAGGTGGTCGAAGACGTGCGGCCGTTCGCCGGGCTGCCCGGTCACCGGGCCGGCCTGCTCACGCTGTCCACATCGGACTCCTCGCTGCCGGGGACGCCCAGTTTAGGGCCGGACCCGGGGATCCGCGCCCCTGATCGGTACACGGAGGACGGACGCGTTCAGTTCACGACCAAGCGGGGATCCGCGGGACGTCGCCGTCGAGGCTCTCGCCGTCGGAGCGTCCGCTCAGCCAGGCCAGGAGCTGCCCGCTCGTGCCGGTGACGGTCGCCCCGGGGACCGCCCCCATCGTCCACTCCCCGGTTCCCTCGGCGACCAGGCGAAGCGCGGGCAGGTGCGCGCTCCGGGAGGTGATCGCGTGCTGGACGACGTCCTGCGCGAGCGGGCCGAGGAGGGCCAGGACGCGGTCGAGGTCGTAGCCCCGGTCGAGGTCGGCGAGGTGGATGGCCAGCTCGGACACCCGCATCCGCGCGACGACGGCTCCGCTGACCGGCTCACCCTGCCGGTTCCGGGCTTCCCGCGCCCAGGCGTCGTCGGGCAGGCCGGCGGCGTACTCCTCGAAGCGCGCGGCGGAGGCGACGAAGTCGGCGAGGATGTCGGCGGCCCCGCGCTGGGCGCCGGCCTCGATGTCGGCTTCGCGAGCCTCGGCGCTGGCGTACATCGGCGTCTCGACTCCGGTGTTCGCCCAGTTCAGCAGGTTCTTGAGGCCGTCGGCGTTGCGGGCGACGTGCGTGAGGACGTGAGCGCGCGACCAGCCGGGCAACGCGCTGGGGGCGCGCAGTTCGGGTTCGCCGAGGCCACCGATGGCCCGCGCCCATTCGTCGTCGAGCTTCCGTACCCCGTCGAGCAGCGCGCGTGCCTTCTCGGATGCCGTCACGGCCCCGAGTCTAGGAGGTCCGCTGTGCCTTGCGGGCACTTCGGTCGCCCCCACGTCATGAACGGGTCGTTCATGACGTCAGGCGCGGTGAACGACTCGTTCATGACGTCCGCGGGCCCCGGGCAACCCAGTCCCGGCGCTAGGACCGGCGCAGCGCGGCCGGGGCGTCGGCGGGCACCGCCGGGTTCTTCGGCGCCACCGGCTCCACCCGGACGTACGACGACTCCTGCGAAGGCCGCTGGTCCGCCTCGCCCTTGTTCGGCCAGAACGAAAACGCCCGCTCGGCCTGCGCCGTGATGGTCAGCGACGGGTTCACGCCCAGGTTGGCCGTGATCGCCGCGCCGTCCACCACCGACAGGCCCGGGTAGCCGAACACCCGGTGGTACGGGTCGATCACGCCCTCCTCGGCGGACGCGCCGATCGGGACGCCGCCGATGAAGTGCGCGGTCAGCGGGATGTCGAAGATCTCGCCCCACGTGCCGCCCGCGATGCCGCCGATGCGGTCCGCCGTGCGCTCGTTCGCTTCGTGGCCCGCCGGGATGAAGCTCGGGTTCGGCTCGCCGTGGCCCTGCTTCGACGTGTACTTGCGCCGGCCGAACAGCCCGCGCCGGGTGTACGTCGTGATCGAGTTGTCGAGGCTCTGCATCACCAGCAGGATCACCGTGCGCTCGCTCCAGCGGTAGCCGTTGAGCAGCTTCGCCGCCTGCACCGGGTGCTTGACCATGAAGCTCACGGCCTGCCGCCAGCGCGGGACCGGTGACGCGCCGTCGGTCGCGATCGTCTGCAGCAGGCTCATCGCGTTGCTGCCCTTGCCGTAGCGCACCGGCTCGATGTGGGTGTTCTCGTCCGGGTGGATCGACGACGTGATCGCGACCCCGCGGCTGAAGTTCCGGCTCTCGTCGACCTCGGTCCGGGCCGCGCCGATGATCGCCTCGGAGTTCGTGCGGGTCAGCTCGCCCAGCCGCCGCGACAGCCGGGGCAGCGTGCCGGTGTCCTTCATCCGGTGCAGCAGGTTCTGCGTGCCCCAGGTGCCGGCGGCGAAGACGACCTTCTCGGCCGTGATCGTCGTCCGGAACCGGCGAGACGTCGTCCCGGTCTTCTTCAGGTCGACTTCGTAGCCGCCGTCGACCGGGCGCACCGACGTCACCGTCGTCAGCGGGATGACCTGCGCGCCGTCCTGCTCGGCGAGGTACAGGTAGTTCTTGACCAGTGTGTTCTTCGCGCCGACGCGGCAGCCGGTCATGCAGGCGCCGCACTCGGTGCAGCCGACGCGCTCGGGTCCGGCGCCGCCGAAGTACGGGTCGGCCGCCTTCGAGCCGGGCTTGCCGAAGTACACCCCGACGGGCGTCGGGTGGAACGAATCCGCGACGCCCATGTCCTTCGCGACTTCGCGCATCACGACGTCCGAGGGCGTGATCGTCGGGTTCGTGACGACGCCGAGCATCCGGCCGGCCTGGTCGTAGTGCGGCGCGAGCTCGGACTCCCAGTCGGTGATGTGCGACCACTGCTGGTCCGCGTAGAACGGCTTGAGCGGCCGGTACAGCGTGTTCGCGTAGACGAGCGACCCACCGCCGACGCCGGCGCCCGCGAGCACCATGACGTCGTTGAGCATGTGGATGCGCTGGATGCCGTAGCAGCCGACCTGCGGCGCCCACAGGTAGCGCTTGAGGTCCCACGACGTCTTCGCGAACTCGTCGTCGGCGAACCTCCGCCCGGCCTCGATGACGGCTACGCGGTAGCCCTTCTCGGTGAGCCGCAGCGCCGCGACGCTGCCGCCGAACCCCGACCCCACCACGACGACGTCGTAGTCGGGGCCACCCGCACTGGTGGTGGTGTTACTGGCAGTCACACCTTGAGCGTAACCCGGGGCTCCCGTCCTGACCAGAGGTAAGTTACCGACCAGTCACCCGTTCTGGCGCATCCAACGGCGCCGATGTGGGTAATTATCTAAGTGCTCGATGTCCACCCCGGCGAGACCCGTCGGCGGGACACGATTTCCGGGAGGGACCGACATGGGCCCCCAGCAGCTCACCGGTTGGCGCAAGTCGAGCCACAGCCACTTCGAGGAGAACGCCTGCGTGGAGATCGGTTCCGCGCCGGGCGTGGTCGGGGTGCGGGACACCAAGCAGCCGGTGCCCCGCCCGATCCTCGTCTACTCCGAGCACGCCTTCGCCGCGTTCCTCGCGCACGTCACCGGCGGACGGTGAGCCCCACCCGCTGGAACTCCTTGAGGTCCGAGTAGCCCGTCTTCGCCATCGCACGACGCAGCGCCCCGAAGAGGTTCACCACGCCTTCCGCGTCGGACGACGGCCCGAACAGCAGGGTCTTGAGGTCGACGGCGTAGTCCGGCCCGGCCGCCACGCGCGAGCGCGGCAGCGACGGGTGCGCGGCCGCCGCCGTCCAGTAGAGGCCCTGCCCGGGCGCGTCCGACGCGGCGGCCAGCGGTGAGCCCAGCATGACGGCGTCCGCGCCGCACGCGATGGCCTTCGCGATGTCGCCCGAGACCGTCATGCCGCCGTCCGCCAGGACGTGCACGTAGCGGCCGCCGGTCTCGTCGAGGTAGTCGCGGCGGGCGGCCGCGGCGTCGATGATCGCCGTGGCCATCGGGACGCCGATGCCGAGAACGCGGTCGGTGCTGGTGACGCCCGGCGTGTAGCCGTGGCCGACGATGACCCCGGCCGCGCCGGTGCGCATGAGGTGCATCGCCGTGCGGTAGTCGCTGACGCCGCCGGCGATCACCGGCACGTCGAGACGGCCGATGAAGTCCTTGAGGTTCAGCGGCTCCGCGTCGCGCACCACGTGCTCGGCGGAGATGATCGTGCCCTGCACGAAGAGGATCTCGACGCCGGCCGCGATCAGGTCCGGGGTCAGTTCGGCGGCGTGCTGCGGGCTGACGCGCGCGGCGACCGTGACGCCGGACTCGCGGACGGTCTTGATCGCCTCGGTCAGCAGGTCGAGCCGGATCGGCGCGGCGTGCAGCTCCTGCAGGACGCGCCCGACCGCGGTCGCGTCCTCGAGGTCCTCGGCCGCGCGGACCAGCTGGAAGATGGCGTCCTCGACGTTCGCGTGCCGCGCCCAGAGCCCCTCGGCGTTGAGCACGCCCAGGCCGCCCAGCTCGCCGACGGCGACCGCGGTGCCGGGCGAAACGATCGCGTCCGTCGGGTGCGTGACGAGCGGCAGGTCGAAGCGGTAGGCGTCGATCTGCCACGAAGTGGACACCACCGAAGACGACCGGGTCCGCCGCGACGGCACGATCTCGACGTCGTCGAGGTCATAAGCCCGCCGCGCGGTGCGGCCCATCCCGATCTCGACCAGGTCCCGCACGTGAAGCCTCCTCCGCCGACGACAATCTGCCGTGCCCCATTGTCGCTAGTCCGCGTGGGTGACCCGCGCACGGGGGTCTAGACCCGCACGAACACCACGACGGGAGCCAGCAGCGCGCCCAGGGCGAGGGCCAGCCAGGTCGCCACCGGTGGGTAGACGTGCAGCCGGACGGCGCCGAAGTACGTCGCGCCCAGGGCGAGCAGGGCCGCGCAGATCAGCAGGACCGGCCGGATCACACCCGGGCGCAGGTCGACCACGCCGCCGCCGGCGCTGAGGTAGGCGATGCTGCCGTCCGCGGTGGAGACGTCCAGCGCGACCGGCTGCCCGACGAGCAGGTCGAGGCCGGAGTCGACGGCCGTGACGCGGTAGAGCCGGTTCCCGGCGTCGACCGCGATGGTGTGGCTGACGGCCTGGTCGTCACCGCCGACGGGGAGCGCTCCCCGCTCGTGGGAGACGACGTGGCCGTCGACGCGGAAGGTGGGCGCGTCCCGGCCGGCCAGCACCTGGCACATCAGGCAGACGATCCCGCCGAGGAACAGCGACACGAGCGCGACGGCCGTGAAGAACACCGTGCGCAGCACGCGCGTGAAGCGGCTGATCGTCATGCCGTTCAGTGCACACCAAGGTGGCCACGCAAGGCGATAGGCCGATCACGGTAAGCACTATGGGTCACGGTGACTCAGCGGGAAACCCGCACTTCGGACCGGTCCGGAGTGCGGGTTTCGCTGCGGTGCGTCAGCGCGTCGTGTAGTTCGGCGCCTCGACGGTCATCGTGATGTCGTGCGGGTGGCTCTCCTTGAGCCCGGCCGCGGTGATCCGCACGAGCTGGGCCTCCTGCAGCTCGGCGATCGTGTTCGCACCCGCGTAGCCCATGCCGGAGCGCAGGCCGCCGACGAGCTGGTGCACGACGTTGGCCAGCGGCCCGCGGAACGGGATGCGGCCCTCGATGCCTTCGGGGACCAGCTTGTCCTCGCTCAGCACGTCGTCCTGGGCGTAGCGGTCCTTGGAGTACGACTTCGCCTGGCCACGCGACTGCATCGCGCCGAGCGAACCCATGCCGCGGTAGACCTTGAACTGCTTGCCGTTGACCAGGATGAGGTCACCGGGCGACTCGGCGGTGCCGGCCAGCAGGCTGCCCAGCATCACCGTGGACGCGCCGGACGCGATCGCCTTCGCGATGTCGCCGGAGTACTGGATGCCGCCGTCGCCGATCACCGGGACGCCCGCCGGGCGGCACGCCTGGTCGGCCTCGTAGATCGCGGAGATCTGCGGGACGCCGACGCCCGCGACGATCCGGGTGGTGCAGATCGAGCCCGGGCCGACGCCGACCTTGACGCCGTCCGCGCCCGCGTCGACCAGCGCCTGCGCGCCCGCCCGGGTCGCGACGTTGCCGCCGACGATGTCGACCGCGTCGCCGAGCTCCTTCTTCAGCAGCGAGACGGTGTCGACGACCGCGCGGGAGTGCCCGTGCGCCGTGTCGACCATGAGGACGTCGACGCCCGCGTCGGCCAGCGCCATCGCGCGCTTGTGGCCGTCCGGGCCGACGCCGACCGCGGCGCCGACGATCAGGCGGCCGTCCGGGTCCTTCGTCGCCTTCGGGTACTGCTCGGTCTTCACGAAGTCCTTGACCGTGATCAGCCCGCGCAGCTTGCCCGCGCCGTCGACGATCGGCAGCTTCTCGATCTTGTGCCGGCGCAGCAGCCCGAGCGCGGCGCCCGCGGACACGCCGACCTGGGCGGTGACCAGCGGCGCCTTCGTCATGACCTCGGACACCGGGCGGCTGTGGTCGACCTCGAACCGCATGTCGCGGTTGGTGATGATGCCCACCAGCGCGCCGGACGCGTCGGCCACCGGCACCCCGGAGATGCGGAACTTCGCGCACAGCGCGTCGACCTCGGCCAGCGTCGCGTCGGGCGAACAGGTGACCGGGTCGGTGACCATGCCCGCCTCGGACCGCTTCACGACCTCGACGGCGGCGGCCTGCTCGTCGATCGGCAGGTTGCGCTGGAGCACGCCGATGCCGCCCTGGCGGGCCATGGCGATGGCCATCCGCGCCTCGGTGACGGTGTCCATCGCGGCGGAGACCAGCGGGATGCCGAGGGTGATGTTCCGGGTCAGCCGCGTGCCGGTGTCCACCGCGCTGGGCACGACGTCCGACTCGGCCGGCAGCAGCAGCACGTCGTCGAAGGTCAGGCCGAGCATGGCGAACTTGGCCGGCACGGGGGCGGTGATGCCGTCGCTGGTCATAGCGGGTGAAGGGCCTTCCTGACGCGGGATGAGCGGGGTCGCCGTGTTCGAATCAAGATCAACTGGCGACTCGGAGCCTTCCCCTCATGATATCCGCCGCGCGAGCCCGGCCCGGGCGGTGGGCGAGCCGCCGGGACCGCCCGGTACCGTGCTGGCCGTGGCGCATGATGTCTTGCCTCCAGACCCGTTCGCGAACGACCCGGACGACCCGGCCCTGGCGTTCCTCGTCGACGAGGACCGGCTGGACGAGCCGATCAGCGACCAGGAACGCACGGAGCTGCTGGCCGACCTCTCCGATCTGGCCGTCTACCAGGCACTCCTCGAGCCTCGCGGGGTCCGCGGGATCGTCGTCGACTGCGGTGAGTGCGACGAACCGCACTACCACGACTGGCACCTGCTGCGGGCCAGCCTGGAGCAGCTGCTGGCCGACGGGCGGATGCGCCCGCACGAGCCGGCCTACGACCCGAACCCCGGCGACTACGTGAGCTGGGACTACTGCCGCGGCTTCGCCGACGGCGTGACGGCCAACGAAAGCGCCTACTGAGTCCACGAAAAAGCCCTGGTGAGCTTGCTCACCAGGGCTTTTTCACGTCCGGGGTCCTACTGGCCGTCGCCTGCGCTCTGCCCGCCGACGGAGGACTCGCTGCGCCCGGTGTTCGTGCCGGGGTCGTTGCCGCTCGCGGCCGTGGTGGACGGCGGCGGCTCGGTGGTCGGCGGGGGCGGCGTGGTGGTCGGCGGCGGGGGCGTCGGGGTCGGCGTCCCGGTGCCCGGCAGGCTGGTGGTGCCGCTGCCGCTGCCCGGGATGGACGTCGCCGAGCCGGCCGGCGGCACCTGCGTCGAGGAGGCTCCGCCGGGCGGGACCTGCGGCGACGTGGTCAGGATCGGGCCCTGGACCGGCGCGTCCGGGTTCTGGAGCTGCGCGGCCAGCTGCCGGTGCTGCTCGAGCAGCTGGTCGCGGTTGTCCTCGTCGCTGACCTGCGACAGAGCGGCCTGGGCGGCGTCGAGGGCTTCGCGGGCGGCGTCGAGGTTGCCGCCGGCGATGGCCAGGTTCGCCTTCTCGAGGTCGAGCTTCGCGTTCGCGGCCGCCTCGACCGAGCGGGTGTGATCGGAGTACAGGACCTTCGCCAGGCCCCACAGGGTGTCGCCGGGTTGCGCGGAGCGCGCGGCCAGCCCGGTCCCGGTGAACGCGATCGCCAGCACGGCGGCGGCGACGGCGACCGGGACGAGCAGCCTGCGGCGGCGTCCGCTCGAAGCGTGTTGCTTCGCGAGACTCGCGGTGGTGACGGTTCGCACAGCGGTGTCGACATCGACCAGTTCGGCCAAGGGCTCACTGTCGATGTCTCTTCGCCACGCCACCAGCAACGCGTTGAGCTCCTGGTCGCCGAGGCCGTCGGCCAGCGCCGGGTCGGACCCGCCGAGCGCGTCGAGCAGCGCGTCGTCCGCTTGGACCGCCGACAGGTCGGCGGCGAATTCCGCCTCCGACGACGACAAGCCACTCCCGAACACGTCATCGGGCTCGTAGCCCTTCTCGTGAGCGGTCACTCAGATCACCTCCTCCGCGGCCAGGACCTTTCTCAGCCGCGCGAGGGCGCGGTGCTGAGCTACGCGGACGGCGCCGGGCGTGGAGCCGACCGCGTCCGCGGTCTCCTCCGCCGACAGGCCCACGACCACGCGCAACACCACGATCTCCCGCTGCTTGTCCGGCAGCACCTGCAACAACTGGGACATCCGCTCGTTCAGTTCACCTTGCAGCGCCCGCTGCTCGGGGCCGACCCCGCCTTCGACCTCGTCGGGGATCTCGGCCACCGGCTCGGCCCGGTTGCGCGCCGCCGCGCGGTGCGCGTCGGCCACCTTGTGCTGGGCGATCCCGTAGACGAAGGCCAGGAAAGGGCGGCCTTGATCGCGGTACGAGGGCAATGCCGTTAGCACCGCGAGACACACCTCCTGCGCAACGTCGTCCGCCGAAGCGAACGATCGCTCCTGCCTGCCAACCCGGGCGCGGCAATACCGCACTACCAGTGGACGGATAGCAGCCAGCAGCCGCTCCACTGCCTGGGGATCTCCCTCGACAGCAGCGGCGACCGGTTCATCCAGTCCATCCCCCACATTGGCCATCGCAGACAACAGTCCCAGTGTTACGCGTAGGTGTGCAAAGAACCCGGCCCGTGGTCGCCTCCACCCCGAACCGGTGACCGCTACCGTACCTTCGGCCCGCTTCGGCCCGGCGCGCGCGGTGTTCCCCGGCGCGCCGCACCGCCTGGAGGCGCGGAAGTACGGATCATCGTGCAGACCCGCGGTCGATATCGTCGAACAACGAGCGAACGGCGTCGCGGGTACGAGCTCCGTCGGAGGGACGGGTGCCGGGGCGGGAGTCCGCCCGGGGCTGCCCAAGTGGGCGCCGGAGTGTGATGGGGACCACACAGGTACGGGCCAGGGCGGAGCGCCCTGGCCCGTCGTCACCTGTATTCCGGCCGTGTCAGGATCGAGGAGAAGCCGCGGGGACGGGTCAGCTGACCAGGCCGCGACGGAAGCCGTGGGCCACGGCTTGCGCGCGGTCGCGCACGCCGAGCTTGCGGAACAGCCGCCGGGCGTGGGTCTTGACCGTGTCCTCGGACAGGTACAGCTCGCGGCCGATCTGGCCGTTGCTCTTGCCCTGGCTCATCCCGCGGAGCACCTGAAGCTCGCGCTCGGTCAGCTGGACGCCCGGGTCGGACGGCTGACGGGGCGCGGGCACCGAGGTGCTCGCCAGGGTGTGGGCCAGTGCGGCGACGAGCTCCGGCCGGGACGCGTCCCAGCGGAGGTAGCCTCGGGCGCCGCCGGCGATCGCGGCGGCGATGCTGCCCGCGTCGTCGGGGGCGCCGAAGACGATGACGTTCGCCTGGGGGTTCGCGGAGACGAGCCGTCGAGTGGCTTCGACACCTGTCGGAACCGCGCGTTGCGTTCCGACCAGCACGACGTCGACGGGCTGACGGGAGTACCGGGCCAGCAGCTCGTCACCGTGCGCTACGCAGTCGATGCGACTGACCCCAGGGACCGCGGACATCACTCGGGTGAGCCCTTCACGGACACTGCGTCGGTCGTCGCAGATCAAGACCGTCGTCACGGGGTTTCCTTCCTGCAGCCGGGTGACATTCCACTTCCCCTATCGGACGCTTTAGCCCGAACCTTGACACGATCCGGTGGCTTTTTTTGAAGTTTCTTAGCCCGGATGCCGGAACACCCCATTCCGACGGCTCAACCACCCGGGGCGGGCACCCATGGCGATTCCCCCGCGATCCTCCTCCCGCAAGGATCTGCGCTTCGTAACACTGCGTGCAACACCTCTGCCACTCTGAATCGATACTCCTCGGCGTGTCCTGGGCGCAGATCGGCCATGACGAGGGCTGCGGGCCACAAAAGTGAAAGCAGTTCGCATTTCTCGGCGGTCGCCATTGCCTTTCCGACAAGGTCGTCCGAAATCTTCCGGTGATCAGGAGCCCCGGCGGCCCGCAGGGCCACGGCCAGCACAATCCCGGATTTCACGCTGTGCCGGCGCGCACCCCGGGCCCGGGCCGTTTCGAATGCGCGCTCGGCGTGCGGCACGGCGGCGGCGCCCTGACCTGCGGCGAGCTCGATCTCGGCGCCGACCCAGCCGCCGCGGACCCGCCCCCGCCACCCGGCGTCTTCCTCTTCGGCCCGCGCCGCCAGCCGCCGGGCGGCTTGGAGGCGGCCCAGGGCGAGGTTGTCGGCGGCCAGGCCGAGGAGGGCGTCGGCCCGCGCGCCCGCGGCGTCGAGGCCGTCGGGGTCGGGCTCGGTTTCCTGGCCGATGGCTTTCGCGAGGGCTTCCCCGTCGAGCGCACGGGCCTCCCGGTGGCCACCCAGCTGCCGTCGGTGGGCGGCGAGGGTGCTGGCGGCGAGGGAGGCTTCGACGGGGTCGGCTTGGCGCCTGAGAGCGTCCAGGAGAGCCGCAGCGGTGGCGTAGCGCCCCTGGGCGCCGAGGACGACTGCGGCGAGCAGCCGCGCTCTGGGGGTACCGGCACCGCGCGTGACGGCGGGATCGGGCAGCGGATCGCTCCCGAACGCGGCGGCCCTGAGGGCGGGTTCGTGCACCCGTCCTTTCTAGCGGGTGGGTCCGACAAAAACATGATCGAACTGCCGCCGCGCGGGTCCGGACGTCATGAACGAGTCGTTCACCGCGTCCGGCGCCCTGAACGGGTCGTTCACGACGTCCGGCCGGGCTACCCCCGCCCGCCCACCAGGACGTGCTCAAGCCGGTCCGCCGCGCCCGGCAGGTCCGCCAGCAGCTCGACCTTGTCCGGCAACCCCGCCGGGTCCCACCCGGGCCCGCACGCGAACAACCGGCTCCGCTGCCGCCCGCGGGACACCCTCGCGAACAACCGCGTGTCCGCCACTCCGCGCCGGTGCGCCCACAGCACCACCGCCGCCGGGGCACTCCGGCGCACCGCCACCGCCAGCACCTCCGCCGGCAGCGGGACCCCGAACAGCTGCGCCCCGATCCGGCGGCCGGCCAGGGACGCCGCCAGCGCGTACATCGGCATCGAGTCGCGCTCGTCCGGGACGCACCCGAGGAGCACCGGACGCGTGTTGCGGGGCTCGTCGAGGACCGGGGTCGCGCGGACCAGCGCCGCGAACACGCACTCCGCCAGCAGGTACTCGACCTCCGCGCCCGCGCTCGCCCCACGCCAGCGGGCCCCCAGCGCCGACAGCACCGGCTCGATCACCCCGGCCCACGCGGTGAGCACGCCGAGCTCGGCGATCGTGTCCGCGAGCATCCGCTGGACCGCTCCCACGTCCATCGCCAGCGCCGCCGTGCTCAGGCGGCGGGCGAGCCGGGAGCGGACCTCCAGGCCGTCGTCGGCCGCTGCCGCGTCGGCGGGCGCCGAAGGCTCCTCCGGCTGCGGGGACCCGGAGCGCGGCATCTGCTCGAGGGCGTAGCGCGCCGCCTCGGCCGTCGACGCGCCGCTCAGCAACGCGCGCTGCATCAGTTCGAGGCGGCCGATGTCGGAGCTGCCGTAGCGGCGGTGCCGGCCGTCGGTGTGCCGGCTCGGACCCAGCCCGTAGCGGCGGTCCCAGGTTCGGAGGGTGGACGGCGCGACCCCGAGCCGGCGGGCGACCGAGGCCACCGGCAGGGTGGGTTCTTCGGTACCCGACCCAGCTCCCACGAGCCTCAATATCCAGGCACCCAGCGCGGTCGGCAACCGGAGGCGAAACCCCTGCTCACACATCCGGGGGATGCCTAACGGCTGAATCGACCCGAATCGCTTGAACAACTATTGGCGCGCTTCTAACGTTACGGCCGTTGCACCGAATGGAGTATCGGCACCACAGCAGAGCAGCTAGCGGCATCGACCGATTGACGGAGGCGGTCAGGATGGCAGACACGCGCAGGCTCCCAGGACCCAACGCCGACATGTGGGACTGGCAGCTCGAAGGGTCGTGCCGGGGGATGGACAGCGCGTCCTTCTTTCACCCGGACGGCGAGCGCGGCCCGGCGCGGGCACGGCGGGAGGCCAGGGCGAAGGCGGTCTGCCTGAGCTGCCCCGTCCTGGAGATGTGCCGCAGCCACGCGCTGGCGGTGCACGAGCCCTACGGCATCTGGGGCGGGCTCTCGGAGTCCGAACGCGAGCACCTCATCAAGTCCGACAAACGCGCGCTCAGCATGTCCGGCGGCTGAGCGGCCACAGACAACGGAGGGCGGCACCGGGTGGGGTGCCGCCCTCCGTGCTCTTCAAGACGAACCGGGCGGCACTCCAGCAGGAGTGCCGCCCGGCTTCGTTCGGGAACGCGTCAGTGCGAGTGGCCGTGGCCGCCCGCGGCGGGCTCCTCGTCGGCCGGCTTCTCGACGACCGACGACTCCGTCGTCAGCACGAGACGCGCGATCGAAGCGGCGTTCGCCACCGCGGACCGGGTCACCTTGACCGGGTCGACGATGCCGGCGGCCAGCAGGTCGGTCAGCTCGCCGGTGGCGGCGTTGAAGCCGTGCCCCCAGCTCTGCTCCCGCACCTTGTTGACGATGACCGCGCCCTCGTGGCCCGCGTTCGTCGCGATCCAGAAGAGCGGGGCGGACAGCGCGTCGCGCACGATGCGGACACCGGTCGCTTCGTCGCCTTCGAGGCCGAGGCCGCCGTCGAGCTCCTTGACCGCGTGCACCAGCGCCGAGCCGCCGCCGGGCAGGATGCCCTCTTCGACGGCCGCCTTGGTCGCGGCCACGGCGTCTTCGATGCGGTGCTTGCGCTCGTTCAGCTCGGTCTCGGTGGCCGCGCCGACCTTGATCACCGCGACACCGCCACCCAGCTTCGCCAGGCGCTCCTGCAGCTTCTCGCGGTCCCAGTCGGAGTCGGTGGACTCGATCTCCTTGCGGATCTGGGCGATCCGCGCCTGGGTGGCGTCCTTCGTGCCGGCGCCGTCCACGATGGTGGTGTCGTCCTTGGTGACGACGATCCGGCGCGCGCTGCCGAGCGAGCCGAGGTCCGCGTCGGCCAGCTTCATGCCGATCTCCGTGGAGATCACCTCGCCGCCGGTGATGATCGCGAGGTCGTCCAGGAACGCCTTGCGGCGGTCACCGAAGAACGGCGCCTTGACGGCGACGGCGGTGATCGTCTTGCGCAGCGAGTTCACCACGAGGGTGGACAGCGCTTCGCCGTCGACGTCCTCGGCGATGATCAGCAGCGGCTTCTTGGCCTCGACGACCTTCTCGAGCACCGGCAGCAGGTCCGCCAGCGACGAAACCTTCTCGCGGACGAGCAGGATGTAGGCGTCCTCGAGGATCGCCTTCTGCTCCTCCGGGTTGGTCGCGAAGTGCGCCGAGAGGAAGCCCTTGTCGAACTGGACGCCCTCGGTGATCACCAGCTCGGTCGCCAGGGTCGACGACTCCTCGATGGTGATGACGCCGTCTTCGCCGACCTTCTCGACGGCTTCGCCGAGCAGGGCGCCGATGTTGGCGTCACGGGAGGTCACGGTGCCGACCTGGGCGATGTTCTCGCGGCCCTTGACCGGGGTCGCCTTCTCCTTGAGAACCTCGATGACCTTCTCCGCGGCGGCTTCGATGCCGCGGCCGATCGAGGACGGGTTGGCGCCGGCCGCGACGTTGCGCAGGCCGACCTTCACCAGCGACTGCGCGAGCACGGTCGCGGTCGTGGTGCCGTCGCCGGCGACGTCGTTGGTCTTGGTGGCGACGCTCTTGGCGAGCTGCGCGCCGAGGTTCTCGAACGGGTCGTCGAGCTCGATCTCACGGGCGACGGTCACGCCGTCGAGGGTGATGGTCGGCCCGCCGAACTTCTTGTCGAGCACGACGTGGCGACCCCGCGGGCCGAGGGTGACCTTGACCGCGTCGGCGAGCTTGTTCACCCCGCGCTCCAGCGCGCGACGAGCGTCCTCGTCGAATTTGATCTGCTTGGGCATAGCGGTTTCCGCTTACCTTTCGGTGGGTCTGGAACGCAAGAACGCCCCGCTCCCCGGCGTTGTGCGGGGCCCGGGGCGTCATGCGCTGCGAGCGGACGTCAGTTGATGACGGCCAGCACGTCGCGGGCGGACAGGATCAAGTAGTCCTCACCGTTGTACTTGACCTCGGTGCCGCCGTACTTCGAGTAGATGACGACGTCGCCGACGGAAACGTCGAGCGGGACGCGGTTGCCCTTGTCGTCGATCCGGCCCGGGCCCACGGCCAGAACCTTGCCCTCCTGGGGCTTCTCCTTGGCGGTGTCGGGGATGACGAGGCCGGAAGCGGTCGTCTCCTCGGCCTCGCTCGTCTGGACAACGATCTTGTCCTCGAGCGGCTTGATGTTCACGCTCACCGGGTTGACCTCCACGGTCGTCGAAAGCGTTGGCAGGATGTGGTTACGGCTCTACCACCCCCGCCGTCGCGGGTGCCGGGGCTGTCGGGCCGTGCGATTAGCACTCTAGCCACGGGAGTGCCAGCCGTGCAACCAGGGTCCACCCGAAGGCGCTCTCCGGCAGGTCGGGGGCGACTCTTACCTCCAGCGTGAGTTTCTGGTTAGGTTCTCACGTCTGGCACCTGAACCCTGGGGGTTTATGCCCATGTCCTCCCGTTCCGTCCCGAGAACGGCGGCCGTCGCGGCCGTCGTCGCGATCGCAGCCGGTCTCGCGGCCGCTCCGGCCCAGGCCGCTACCACCGAACAGCGGCAGCGCGACTTCGCCGCCGCCGCGAGTGAGTTCGGCGTTCCCGAGAACGTCCTGCTCGGCGTCTCCTACCTCGAATCCCGCTGGGACTCCAACGCCGGCACGCCCAGCACGGCCGCCGGCTACGGCCCGAT
Organism: Amycolatopsis sp. cmx-4-37; assembly: GCA_049998055.1. Taxonomy (GTDB): domain Bacteria; phylum Actinomycetota; class Actinomycetes; order Mycobacteriales; family Pseudonocardiaceae; genus Amycolatopsis. Next base: position 271,163 of record JAEBEK010000005.1, read on the forward strand.
GCACCTCACCGACCTGCGCGAAGCCGGCGTCGCGAGCAGCCACCACGACGAAGGCTCCGAGGATCCGCGCGGCGATGACGCCCGCCCGGCGCTGCACCCGAAGGCCGGGCCCGCCACGCCGCCGCAGGGGCTGCAGACCGTCGACGAGGCCGCGCAGCTCCTCAAGACCGACACGAAGGCCCTCCGCACCGACCCCGCTCAGAACATCCGGGGCGGCGCCGCCCTGCTCGCGAAGTACCACGCCGGGCAGACCGGCTGGTACGACGCCGTCGCGCGGTACAGCGGGTCGACCGGGGACGCCGCGCGGACCTTCGCCGACGAGGTGTTCGACACCATCAAGACCGGCGTCGCCCGGACCACCGACGACGGCCAGCAGGTCACCCTGGCCGCGACGCCCGATCTGAAGGCCCCGCAGCACGCCGGGAACCCGGCGAACGTCGAGTGCCCGCGGACCGTCGCCTGCGAGTCGGTCCCCGCTCCCTACCAGGAGCTGCCGAACGACGACTACGGCAACCACGACCTGGCCAACCGGCCGGTCAGCCAGAAGATCGACCACATCGTCATCCACGACACCGAGGGCTACTGGGACAACGTCCTCGACCTCGCCCAGGACCCGACGTACGTGAGCTGGCACTACACCATCCGCTCCAACGACGGCCTGATCGCGCAGCACGTGCCGACCAAGGACGTCGCCTGGCACGCCGGCAACTGGTACGTCAACGCGAAGTCCATCGGCGTCGAGCACGAGGGCTTCGCCGCGAAGGGCACCTGGTACACCGAAGCGATGTACCGGTCGAGCGCGAAGCTCGTCGGCTACCTCGCGCGCAAGTACGGCATCCCGCTCGACCGGGCGCACATCATCGGCCACGACAACGTGCCCGGCACGATCCCGTCGACCATCGCGGGCATGCACTGGGACCCGGGCCCCTACTGGGACTGGTCGCACTACTTCGACCTGCTGGGCGCGCCGCTCGGCGGGTTCGGGCTGCCCGGCTCTTCGCTGGTCACCATCGACCCGGACTTCGCGAAGAACCAGCCGGTGTTCACCGGGTGCGACGGCCCCGGCACGGCTTGCGCGCCGCGAGGTTCCGAGGCCGTCGTGCTCCACTCGGCGCCCAGTGAGACGTCGCCGCTGCTCGTCGACCTCGGCCTGCACCCGAGCGGCGCACCGTCCACAACGGACGTTTCCGACGTCGGCAGCCGGGCCGCGACCGGGCAGCGGTACGCCGTCGCCGGCGTCAGCGGCGACTGGACGGCGATCTGGTACCTCGGGCAGCAGGGCTGGTTCCACAACCCGCGCAACGCCCGCGTCGCCAAGCCCGCGATCGGCCTGGTCGTGACGCCGAAGCCGGGGCTGGCGACGATTCCCGTCTACGGCCGCGCCTACCCCGAGCCCGAGGCCTACCCGGCGAACGTGACCGTGCAGGCCATCACCCCGCTGCCCTACACGCTGGCGGCCGGGCAGAAGTACTCCTCGGCCGGGACGGTCGGCTCGGAGTACTACTCGGCGACCACGTTCGACGTGGCCGACCACGTGGTGGTGAAGGGCAAGCTCAAGTACGTCCAGATCCAGTTCGGGCACCGGATCGCGTTCGTCAAGGCGGACGACGTCCGACTCCTGCCCGCGTTCTGACCGAAGCCGTGAAGGCCTCCTCACCGGCTCTTATGGCCGGGAAGGAGGCCTTCACGGCTTTCAGGCGTCGAGCGCGACCTTCGCCCCGGCCGCCTGTTCGGTGTTGCGGCGCGTCTTCGCCCAGCCGTTGCGGCCGCGGACCAGGCGGAACAGCGCGCGCCACGACGTCACGTAGAACGTGTAGATGTAGGCCGCGTACGCGAAGCCGAGACCGATCCCGCGCAGGATGTTCCCGCTGCGCAAGCACTTCAGCTGGTAGATCGGGCCCCAGACGACGAACGGCAGCAGCCCGAACGAGCCGTAGATGGCGAACAGGATCCACGCGCCGCCGGTGAACCACGTCCACATCCGCGCCGGGTCGCCCGCGGTGCTCGCGATCAGCAGGACGAACGGGATCGGGTACAGCAGCGAGCCGAGCAGCTGCAGCCACGGCTGCGCGAGGTAGTACATCATCTCCGCGGCGCCGAGCGTGCTCACGTGCGGCGAGTCCCAGATCCGCCGCAGGTAGCGCGCGCACTGCATGGTGCCCTGGCCCCAGCGCGTGCGCTGCACCAGGAACCGTCGCAGGCTGTACAAACCTTCCTGCGCCACATGGGAATCCGGCGTGAACCCGGTGCGCCAGCCCGCCGTCAGCAGGTGGACGCCGAGCTCGAAGTCCTCCAGCAGCGAGCCGCGCCACGGCTGTTCGTCCGGACCGGCGATCGAGTCGAGCGCGGTGAGCCGGGTGAACTGGCCGTTGCCGCCCATGGAGATCGTGCCGGTGAAACCGCGCGAGGTCTGGATCGCCGCGATCGCCGTCCGGAACTCGAGGTCCTGCAGCTGCGCGAGCTTCCGGCCGAACCAGCGCCCCACGGGGTTGCGCGACGGCGGCGGCGTCCCGGCGTTGCTCATCCGGACGTCGAGCTGGACCGCGCCGATCTCCGCGTCGCCGAAGAGGTGGTCCGCCGCGCAGACCGCCAGGCAGTTCGGGGCGGGGCGGCCGTCGGCGTCGACGACCACCACGACGACGTCGTCCCGGCGCGCGTCCGGGCCCATCCACTCGTTCAGCGCCCGGTAGGCGGCGTTGAGCGCGTCGCCCTTGCCGGTCCGGGCTTCGGGCCGCACGCGCGGGACGAGGTGCAGGTACGGGTCGTAGCCGCCGTGGCGCCGCCACAGCATCCGGACGACGCGGGCCGTGCGGTCCTCGGAGTCGTCGTCGACGACCCAGACGTGCGCCTTGCGGAACGTCGTGCGCAGGTAGCGGATCGTCTCGCGGATGACCGTCTGCTCGTCGCGGCACGGCACGAAGAAGTGCCACGCGAAGTCCGCCGGATCGCCCACGGGAGCGGGCTTGCGGCGCAGGTACGGGACGACGATCACGATGACGTACACGAGGAACGCCACGCTCATCGTCAGCGCGAACGCCTGCGTGATCGCCAGCAGGACCTGGACGCTCATGCCTTCTTGTTCCGAGTCGCGAGCCGGACGAAAAGGACCAGCGACACCGCGCCGCCGACCACGCTGACCATCGAGCCGAGCAGCGTGTGGCCCCAGTAGTAGCCCTCGTCGGTGCCGAACCCGTGGACGAGTCCGACGATCGTGAGAATGCGCAACTGGTTCACCAGCACGACGACGAGTGCGGAAACGCCCAGCGAAAAGAACAGTCTTTTGGCATTGGCGGGACGGAAGTACACCATGACCATGGTCACAACGAGCAGCGGCAGCAAAAGGAACGCGGAAGAACATTCCGGCGTCATTCTCAACCCGAATGGAGCAGTACCGCTCAACCCAAAGTAAACGGACTCCCGATCGGGCGCCACATAAACACCCGATGTAGTGATGACCTCGAGGATCGCGCCCGCGAGGCGCACTTCCAGTTCGCGGTAGAACCGCTCGGCCAGTACGACCACGGCTCCCGTGGCGGCCAGCGCACTGAGCGCGATGACCAGCGGAAACTTCGTCATACCTGAATTCGGAGCGCTCGCTACGGCCACGACGGTCCTCTCGGTGTCGATTCTTCGGACAAGCTGCGAACCCCGGGCGAGCGTAAGTCATGGACGTCCCGCGGTTCCACCCGGTGGGGTGGTTTCAGCGGCCATTCGGCCGGACCGGCGGCGAACTTGCTAGCCCGACCGGGTGACGTGGAGACGACCAGCGGAAACGACGTCGCGGAATACCCGATCCGGTGATTCGGGAAATTTCGTGTGCCATTCGGGCCGCACTTCGCGATAGTCGATTCGCGTGCCGAGTAGTGGCCAGCCGGTTCGATCCGCGCCGCCGGCACGCGAATCTCCAGGGAACCCAGCGAATTTCGGAGGACCAGTTGAAGGAAAGCTCTCTCGTGCGCCGCGGCGGCCTGCTCGCCGCGGTCGTGGCGAGCGTCGTGCTCGCCGGCGCGGCCCCCGCTTGGGCCGCGCCCGGCGACGGGTCCGCGTACGGCGTCAAGGTGGACGTCAAGCTGCTCGGCCGGCAGGCGGTGCAGGCGGGCCCGCTCGCGGCCGCCGCCACGACCGGCCCGACCAGCAGCAGCCTGGCGAAGGTCGACCTCCCCGGCGTCCTGACCGCCGGCGCGGTCACCACGGAGGCCAAGCGTGACGAGGACTCCGGGGCGGTGACGGCGAAGGCGAGCACCGCCGACGTCGGGCTGCCGCTGCTCAAGGCGGCGCTCGGAACCGTCGGCATCAAGCTCGTCGAGGCGGTGTGCACCGCGACGCAGAAGGGCGTCGAGGGCAGCACGAAGCTGGTCGGCGCGAACCTCGGCAGCGTCGGCGCGATCGACGCCACGCCGGCGGCGAACACGCAGATCAAGGTGGGTCTCGGCGCGCTCGACGTCGCGACGATCGTCCTCAACGAGCAGACCAAGAACAAGGACGGCAGCCTCACGGTCAACGCCGTCCACGTGAAGCTGCTCGGCGAAGGCCTGAACGCGCTCGGCTCCGGTGACGTCGTCGTGTCGTCGGCGACCTGCGGGCCGGCCGCGCCGCCGATGCCGCTGGCGTCCGGCGCGGGCCTGTGGATCGGGCTCGGCCTGCTCGGCGCCGTCGCGGTGCCGGCCGGGACGCGCATCTACCGCCGCCGCTGCGCGCAGGCCTGAGCGGGGCCCGGATGTACAAGATGCCGGGCGCGGGCGTCGGCGTGGCCGGCGGCGGGGTGGGCACCCTCGCCGCCACCGGGGCCGACGTCGGGTGGTGGCTGGCCGTCGGCGTGCTCCTGGTCCTGCTCGGGACCGTCGCGCTGATCGCCGTCCACCGCCGCAACCGCCGTCTCTCCCGGGCGCGGGACTGAGCGGAGGGCCGTCGGCGTGCGCCCCTCGCACGCCGACGGCCCCGACGTCGAAGATTTCCTGGACACTGGACCATGTGGAGAAGGGGCACCGCGGGGTGGACGTGATGTTGCTGGCCGGGACGCGGCCGGAAGCGCTGAAGCTCGCGCCGCTGGCACTGGCGCTGGACGCGCACCCCGCGCTCCGGCCGATCCTGGTCCACAGCGGGCAGCACGCGGGCATGGTCGAGCAGGCCTTGGCGCCCTTCGGGCTCGTCGTCGACCTGTGGCTGGAGGTGCCACCGCGGGTCACCGGCGGTCAGGCGGAGCTGGTCGCGGGCCTGCTGCCCGCGCTCGACGACGTGCTGCGCCGGTTCTCCCCGGCCGCGCTCGTCGTCCAGGGCGACACGACGACGACGCTCGCCGGCGCGCTGGCCGCGTTCTGGCTGGGCATTCCCGTGGTGCACCTGGAGGCCGGGTTGCGCACGCACGACCTGGCAGCGCCCTTCCCCGAGGAGGGTGCGCGGCAGATGGTGTCACGGCTGGCGGCGCTGCACCTGGCGCCGACACTGCGCGCGGCCGCCGAGCTGCGCGCGGAAGGCGTTGCGCGGCAACAGATCGCGGTGACCGGCAACACGGTCGTCGACGCGGTCCTGGAGATCGCGGCGCGGGACCTCCCGGCGCGCGACACGGCGCTGGCGTTGCTGGAGATGGAGATCGCGGAGGCAGGCGAGCGGCTGGTGCTGGTGACGTCGCACCGCCGCGAGTCGTGGGGCGAGCCGCTCGAGCGGACGCTCGCCGCGGTGCAGCTGATCGTGGCCGAGCACCCGGACGTGCAGGTGCTGTTCCCGGCGCACCCGAACCCGCGGGTCCGCGGCCAGGTGGAGGCGGCGTTGGGTGGGCTGCCGAGGGTGACGGTGACGGACCCGCTGGAGTACCCGGACCTGGTCCGGGCGCTGCGGCTGGCGTCGCTGGTGCTGACGGACTCGGGCGGGATCCAGGAGGAGGCGCCGACGTTCGGCACGCCGGTGCTGGTCCTGCGCGACGTCACCGAGCGGGTCGAGGTCGTGGAGGCCGGGTGCGCGTGGCTGGTGGGGACGGACACCGAGCGCATCGCCGACACGGCGGCGCGGTTGCTGAGCGGTGAGCTGCGGCCGGCGCGGGTCGGGAACCCTTACGGCGAGGGGAATGCGGCAACCCTGGCGGTGGCGGCGATCGAGGAGCTGCTGGGTGTGGGGTCCCGGGAACACCGGCACGCCGCGGCTTCCTGAGGCCCGCCCGCGAACGTCATGAACGACTCTTTCATGCCATTGGACGACGTTCGGCAGGGGTCGGCGACGTCATGAACGACTCTTTCATGATGTCCAGCGTCATGAACGACCCTTTCATGACATCCCGCCCAGCCAACGCGACTTTGCCGGAGTCCCGGCGTCCGGCGAGGTGAACGACTCGTTCATGCCATCCGACGACATGAAAGAGTCGTTCATGACGTCCGGGCGGGGTCGGGGCTAGAGGGAGACCACGTTCACCGGCAGGGCCGGGTTCGCGCTGAAGTCCAGCGATGCCGTCGGGCGCTTGGCCGCCACCACGTGCGCTCCCAACGCCGCGATCATCGCGCCGTTGTCCGTGCAGAGACGCGGCCGCGGGACCCGCAGCTCGATGCCCGCCGCGGCGCAGCGCTCGGCCGCCAGGGACGACAGCCGCGAGTTCGCCGCCACCCCGCCCGAGATCACGATGGTGCCGATCCCCTGTTCCTCGGCCGCGCGGATCGCCTTCATCGTCAGCACGTCCGCGACCGCCTCCTGGAACGACGCCGCGACGTCGTCCACCGGGATCTCCTCGCCGCGCCGAGCCGCGCCTTCGACCCAGCGCGCCACCGACGTCTTCAAGCCGGAGAACGAAAAGTCGTTCTTCGCGTCGCGCGGGCCCGTCATGCCGCGGGGGAACGCGATCGCCGCCGGGTTGCCGTTCTTCGCCGCCTTGTCGATCGGCGGGCCGCCCGGGTACGGCAGGCCGAGGACCCGCGCGACCTTGTCGTACGCCTCGCCTGCCGCGTCGTCCACAGTGGACCCCAGCTCGGTGATCGACGACGCGATGTCGTCGACCCGCAGCAGCTGCGTGTGCCCACCGGAGACCAGCAGCGCGAGACACGGCGTCGGCAACGGCCCGTGCTGCAGCGTGTCCACGGCGATGTGCCCGGCCAGGTGGTTGACGCCGTAGAGCGGCACGTCCAACGCCGTCGCGTACGCCTTCGCCGCGGAGACGCCGACGAGCAGCGCGCCGGCCAGGCCGGGGCCGGCCGTCACCGCGATGGCGTCCACATCGGACAGTGCGAGCCCGGCTTTTTCGAAGGCGCGGGAAGTCGTCGGGACCATCGCTTCGAGGTGCGCGCGGCTCGCGACTTCGGGCACCACGCCGCCGAAGCGGGCGTGCTGCTCGACGCTGGAGGCGACCTCGTCGGCGAGCAGCTCGACCGCGCCGTCGTCGTGCAGGCGGACCAGGCCGACGCCGGTCTCGTCGCACGAGCTCTCGATGCCCATGATGATGCGTGACATCAGCCCGCCACCTCGTCTCGCGTCCGCGCCGGGCGGACCATCGTGTACGCGTCGGCGCCGGAGGGCTGGTAGTAGCGCTTCCGGATGCCGAGCCGTTCGAAGCCGTGGCTCTCGTACAGCGCGAGGGCCGAGTCGTTGTCCGTGCGGACCTCGAGGAACACCGGGGCCTCGAACTCGTCCGCCCGCTCCAGCAGCGCCCGCAGCAACGCCTTGCCGATGCCCCGGCGCTGGTACTCGGGTGCGACGCCGATGGTGTGCACGGTCGCCTCGTACTCGCCGCGACGGCGCCCGACGACGGCCAGCCCGGCGTACCCGAGCAGCTCGTCGCCCTCGTCGGGGCGCGCGGCGAGGTAGAAGTTGCCCGCGTCCAGCTCGGAGTGGAAGGCGCGGGAGGTCCACGGGTCGTCGCCGGGGAAGAGGATCTGCTCGATCTCGACGCACCGGGCGATGTCCCGGCGGCGCAGCGGCTCGAGTCTCACGGCGCGGTCACCCGTTTCGGCGCGGTGGGCTCGGCGGCGTCGGGGCGGCGCAGGTACAGGGGCGTCAGCGGCGCGGGCGCTTCCTTCGCGAGCAACGCGCTCCGAGCGGCCTTCACCAGGCCGGCGGGCGACGGGAAGCGCGGCTCGATCGGCTGGACGTCGAGCGCGTCGGCGTACAGCACCGCGCCGTCGCCGGCCGCGACCTTGACGCCGGTCTCGAGGTCGGCGGGGCGCTGGACGTGCGGGCCGTCGGTGCGGTTCCCGGCGGCGTCGTAGGCGGCCCAGTAGACCTCGCGGCGGCGGGCGTCGGTGAGGACGAGGAAAGCGTTGTCCCCCGGCACGACGTCGGCGGCCAGCGCGTCGAGGCTGCAGACCGGGTACACCGGGAGGCCGAGGGCGTGCCCGAGCGCGGCGGCGGTGGCCATCCCGGCACGCAGGCCGGTGAAGGGGCCGGGACCGACCCCGACGACGATCGCGTCGAGGTCCTTGAGGGCTGCTCCGGCGGCCTCGGCGGCGGCCAGCGCGTGCGGCATGATCAGTTCGCCGTGGGCGCGGGGGTCCACCGTGACGCGCTCGCCGCGCGTCTCGACCCGGTCACCGTCCACCTCGACGACGCCCGCGGTGACCGCCGGGGTCGAGGTATCGATCGCCAGTACCAACACGGTGTCCCAGCCTACGACCAGGGTGTTCGGCCGCTTGCTGCAGGGGACTGATCCGCACGGTAACGTGCGAAGCGCGTCCGACACTGGGAGGTCCCCGCGGTGCCCGACCCGTTGTTCCCCACTCTCGCGTCAGCTTCGGGCAGAGAAGCCCTCCGGTTCGGCGAACACGCCTTGAGCTACGCCGATCTGGCCGCCGTCGCCGGCGGGCTCGCCGCCGAGCTGCCCCGCAGCCGCGTCGCGGTCTGGGCGACGCCGACCCTGCACACGAGCGTCGCCGTCGTCGCCGCGCTGCTGGCCGGCGTCCCGGCGGTGCCCCTCAACCCGAAGATCGGCGAGCGCGAACTGGCGCACATCCTCGCCGACAGCGCACCGGAGCTGGTGCTGGCCGAACCGGGCGCCGAGCTGCCCGAAGGCCTGGCCGCGCTCCCCCGCCGGGACATCCCGCTGACCGGCTCCGCCGGCGAAACCGTGGTGGAGCCGGATCCCGAGACGGCCGCGCTGATCGTCTACACCTCGGGGACGACCGGGCCGCCGAAGGGCGTCGTCCTCCCCCGCCGCTCGATCGCGACGACCCTCGACGCGCTCGAAGACGCCTGGGGCTGGACCGCGGACGACGTCCTCGTGCACGCGCTCCCGCTGTTCCACGTGCACGGCCTGATCCTCGGCATCCTCGGCCCGCTGCGCCGCGGCGGCTCGGTGCGCCACCTCGGCCGGTTCTCGACCGAGGGCGTCGCGCGCGAGCTGGCGGCCGGCGCGACCATGCTGTTCGGCGTCCCGACGATGTACCACCGGATCGCCGGCGAAGTCGGCACGGACAGCGCTCTCGCGGACGCGCTGCGCGGCGCGCGGCTGCTCGTCTCCGGGTCGGCCGCGCTGCCGGTGCACGACCACCAGCGGATCACCGAAGCGACCGGCCAGCAGGTGGTCGAGCGCTACGGCATGACCGAGACGCTGATGAACACCAGCGTCCGCGCGGACGGCGAGCGCAAGCCCGGCACGGTCGGCGTCCCGCTGCGCGGCGTCGAACTCCGGCTGGTCGGCGAAGCCGGCGAGCCGATCGAGGACGTCGAGAGCGTCGGTGAGATCCAGGTGCGCGGGCCCAACCTGTTCACCGAGTACCTCAACCGCCCGGACGCGACGGCGGCCGCGTTCGACGACGGCTGGTTCCGCACCGGCGACGTGGCCACGCGCGACACCGACGGGTACGTGAAGATCGTCGGCCGCAAGGCGACCGACCTGATCAAGAGCGGCGGCTACAAGATCGGCGCGGGCGAGATCGAGAACGCGCTGCTCGAACACCCCGGCGTCGCGGAGGCGGCCGTCACCGGCGAGCCGGACGACGACCTCGGCGAACGGATCGTCGCGTGGGTCGTGCCCAGCGGCGAGCCGCCGTCGGCCGACGAGCTGGCCGACCACGTCGCGAAGCTGCTCGCGCCGCACAAGCGCCCGCGGGTCGTCCGGTACCTGGACGCGTTGCCGCGCAACGACATGGGCAAGGTCCTGAAGCGGGCGCTCGGTGACTAGACGGCCGGCGCGCGAAGTCGTCGGCTCGATCGCGAACGGCTTCGAGGAGTTCCCCACGCCGTTGCGCGACGAGCCGGCCGACGGGCCGATCGGCTGGCCCGGCTACCGCGAAGCACGCTCCGGCGCCGAAGAGCGCACCGGCGAGAAGGAGTCCGTCGTCTGCGGGACGGCGAAGATCGGTGACGTCGAAGCCGTGCTGATCGCGTTCGAGTTCGGGTTCCTCGGCGGATCGCTCGGGCAGCGCACCGGCGACCGGATCGAGGCGGCGTTCGCGCACGCGCGGGACGCGCGCCTGCCGGTGGTTTCGCTGATTTCGACCGGCGGCAGCCGCATGCAGCAGGGCATGCGCGCGTTGATGCAGCTGCAGCGGGTGGCCCGGGCCTCGGCGCTGACGCGGGCGTCGGGCATCCCGCAGATCTCGGTGCTGCGCGACCCGACGACCGGCGGCGGCTGGGCGACGCTCGGCGCGGGCGCCGACGTCATCCTCGCGCTGCCGGAAGCGCAGGTCGGTTTCGCGGGCTCGCGGGTGCGTCCCGCGGGTTCGCCGGAGGCGTACACGGCGGAGGCCAAGTACGAGTGGGGTCAGGTCGACGCTCTGGTGTCGCCCGACGAGCTCGGCCCGGCCCTGGAACGCTGGCTGCGGCTCCTGACGGCACATTCGTCGGCGGCGGCTCCCCCGCCGTCCGCCTTGCGGCCGGCTTCCCTTCCCGGCACGGGCTGGGAGGCGGTGCAAGCCGCGCGTTCGCCGCGCCGGCCGCGGGCCGTCGAGTACCTCGACGCGTACTTCGACTGGCGCTCGGACGTGAGCGGCGACCGGGCCGGCGGTGTCGATGACGGCGTCTCGTGCGGCTTCGGCTGGCGCGACGGCCGGACGATCGCGTACGCGGCCCAGTGCGGCACGCCGACGTTGCCCGCGGGCTTCCGGACGGCGGCCCGGCTGGTCAAGCTGGCCTCGCGGCTGGGAATCCCGGTGCTGACGCTGGTCGACACCCCGGGCGCGGCGAACGACGCGGCGGCCGAACAGGCGGGCGCGGGCGGCGCGATCGCGGCGATGTTCGAGGCGGTGGCGACGGCGTCGATCCCGGTGACGACGCTGGTGATCGGCGAAGGCGGCTCGGGCGGCGCGCTGGCGTTCGCGGCCCCGGAGTCGACGTGGGTGACGCCCGACGCGTACTTCTCGGTGACGTCCCCGGAAGCGGCGGCGGCGATCCTGAAGCGCCCGGCTTCGGAGGTCCCGGCGTTGGCGGACCAGCTGCGGCTGCGACCGCAGGACCTGGTGGACCTGGGAGTGGCGCGGGCGGTGGTCGGCCCGGCGGACTAGCGCCTGTTCGCCGCGACCCTCTTCAGCCAGGCGATGACATCGGTCGAGGAGTACACCGGGCCATCGGCGCCGAGCTGCCGAATCCGGTTCTGCACGGCGCGGCTCGGCGGCCCTCCGGTGTAGAACAGCACCGGGCCGCCGTAGTGCGCGCCTTCGCCGCGGAAATGGGCGAGGTCGGTGGCACCTGCGTCGGTGTCGAAGCCGCGGCGGAGATCCGTCAGCACCGCGTCCGGAGTGGCCCGCCGGAACAACGCCAGCGCGCCCGCTCGATCGGTCGCCAAGTCCACGAGCCCGCCGTTCGCCTGGACGTAATCGACCACGCCCATGTTGTTCGACGGATTGTCGTCGACCCACAGCACACGCAAGCCGCCCAAGGCGCCCAGGCCGCCGAGCCGCGGAACGGCGAAATCCGGCTCGGCCGACAGCCGGGCGGTGGCCAATGGGCGGCGTTGGAGCTGCGCCACGAGGACGTCAGTGGGCCCCTCGATACTGCGGAGCAACGCCACGAAATCGCGGTCCACGACCCCAGCCTGGTATTCGGTGGGTAGTTGGGCCTCGAGCTCGCCGAGGTCGGACCCAGGCCGCAGGCCCTTCGACTCGAACAGCGATGCCCAGCGAGCAGGCTCCGGCTCGCCGCCTTGGCGCAGGGCCGTGTGCAACTCCTGGTACTCCAGAAACTCGCTGATCGGGTCCTCGTTGCGAGGGTTGGCGAGCAGCCGGTAGAAGCCGGGATAGAAGTGCTGGAGCAGGATCACCTTCACCAGATTGCCCAGGCCGAGCTCGTCCCAGGCCAGGTTGAGGTGGTATTCCAGCACGAAGCTGTTGATCAGTCGCTTGATCCGCCGCGGGTTGCGGCCCGAACGCGCGATGATCAGGTTCTTCAGCGCTTCGTCGAACAGTCCGCTGGTCCCCGAGCGCTGCAAGTACCCGTCCACCAGGCGCGTTGCCTGCGCGAGGGACGGCGGCGGGATGCGGTAGCTGATCTGGATGATCTTCTCGAGGTACTCGACCGCCGCCGCCGGCTCGCCGACACCCACCGTCTCCTGGACCGCACGCCACAGCGCCGTCTGGTCGCAGGCCAGGACGAACACGATGCCCGGCGCGTCGAGGTAGAGCTTGATCGCCTCGCAGACCTCGATGATGCGTTCACTCGCGCACCGGTCGAGGTCGTCGACGAAGACAACGAGCAGCCGATGGCCACCGGGCGAGCCGCCCTTCGCCATCCAGGCTCCCAACGCGTCGCGCAGCACCCCCTTGATCTGGTTGCGGGCCTGGGCGTCCAGTGACATCCGCTGCCACATCTCGTCCACCACCCGGCCGAGCCCGAAGAAGCTGGCTACCACGAGGCCCAGGGCGCGCACCGCGCCGAGGAGGTGGGCGCGTTTCGACATCGACCGCAGTGCGCGGCGGATCACGTTGCGGTCGAAGCGCAGCAGCACCGACTTGATCAAGCCTTCGAGCGCGCTGGCCCGGCCCGAGGTCCACGCGTTGAACCACACCGCGGAAACGCCTGCTTCGGCGGCCAACGCCGACTCCAGCCGATGCAGCAGGCTGCTCTTGCCCATGCCCCAAGCGGCGTCGACCGCCAGCGTGAAGGGGGCGGTCTCTCGCGAAGCGACGATGAGGTCGGCCAGGCCACGGGCGACGGAAGTGACCTCGAGCAGGTCCTCGCCCGCGCCGTCACCGACCGGCGCGTCGTTCAGGACGACGAACAGCCGGGCCGGGCTCACGAGCGAGCCAGCTCCGGAGTGCGGTCGGCCCACGAGCCGTGCGGCTCCAGCGTCACCTCGCGGACGTCGTCCTCGCGGCGGTCCAGCCGGACCACCAGGTAGTCCGACGACAGCCGCTCCGCCGAGCCCTCGCCCCACTCGACCACGATCGCCGAGCGTTCCAGGTCCGTATCGAGGTCCAGGTCGTCCAGCTGGGACAGGTCGCCGCCCAGGCGGTACGCGTCCACGTGCACCAGCGGCACGCCGGCGGCGCCCGCCGGGTGGACGCGGGCCAGGACGAACGTCGGGGAGCTCACGCGGCCGCCGACGCCGAGGCCGTCCGCGATGCCGCGGGTCAGTGTCGTCTTGCCCGCGCCCAGCGGGCCCGCGAGCAACACCAGGTCACCCGCGCGCAGGGACCGGCCCAGGGACCGCCCGAACTCCATCGTGTCTTCGGGTGTCGGGAACAGATGCGTCAACGCTGCCACCACCAGTTTCGCTGGGCTGAAGTCACGCCGTCCACACCGGAACAGCGTTGCAGGAGATCGATCAGATGGCTGTTCACCAGCTCCGGCTGTTCGAGCAGCACCATGTGCCCGGCGCCGCGGACGCGCACCAGCTCGGCGTCGGGCAGCTCGGAGGCGATCCGCTCGGCGTGCGAGAACGGCGTGAACCGGTCCGAATCACCGCCGATGACCAGCACTTCCGCGTGCTTCAGCCCGGCCAGCGCCGCGTACCGGTTGTGGCTGCCGAGCGTGTCGACGAAGTTGACGAGCCCGCGGACCGGCGTCACCTCGAGCATTTCGAGCATGAAGTCGACGAGCCTCGGCGCGACGTCGCGGCTGCCGAAAGCCAAGCGCCGCACGGCTTGCCGCGTCAGCTGGCCGCCCGCCGCGCGGACGAACTCGACCAGCCCCGGCTGCCAGCCGGCGAGACCGCCGGCCGCGCGCGTCAGCGGGTTGTACTTCGAGAGCAGCGAACGCGGCAACCCGCGTGCGCCCACTTCGCCCGCCGCGGTCGCGATGAACGCGACGCCGGCGACACGATCTTCGAACAGCGAAGGGAACTCGGCGGCCAGCTCCATGATCACCATGCCGCCCATCGAGTGCCCCACCAGCACGATGGGCCCGTCCGGCACCACGGACCGCAGCACGACGTCGAGGTCGCGCGCCAGCTGCTCGATCGTCGACGTCTCCGCCGACGCCGCGCCGGAAAGACCGTGGCCGCGGTGGTCGTAGTACACCTGACGCACGCGAGGCAGCCTCAAGGAGGCCAGGTCGCGACGCTGGAAGTGCCAGCAGCGCCGCGAAAGCGCGAAGCCGTGTACCCCCACGACAGTCAGTTCGGGTTCGCCGCCGTCCTCCGGGTCGATCTCCTCGACCGAAAGCGGCGTGCCGTCCTCGGCCGCGACCGTGTAGACACGGTCCGGCTTCAGCTCCCCCAGCGGCTCGTCCACGTACGGATCCTCACTGTGCCGCCGCTGCTGCGCGGCGACGATTGCGGCGGCGGCAGTCCCGGTGGCGATGGCCCCGACCCCGCCGGCGATGGCCAGCAGTCGACGTGAAGGTGTCACGAGCGCTCTCCCAGATACCGGCGCCGGACCCGCGGGCGGTACATCGAGGTGACGATCTCGTAGTCGATGGTGCCCAGCTTGTCGGCCCATTCGCGGGCCGTCGGCTCGCCTCCGGCACCGGCGCCGAACAGGACGACCTCGTCGCCGACGGCCGGCTCGTGGTCGCCGCAGTCGACCACCAGCTGGTCCATGCAGACCCGCCCGGCGACCGGGCGCCGCTGCCCGCCGAGGAGAACGTCCATCCGCCCGGACAGCGACCGCGGGACGCCGTCGGCGTACCCGGCCGGCACCAGCGCCAGGTTCGTGTCCTGTGCCGCGGTCCAGGTGTGCCCGTAGGACACCGATTCGCCGGCCTCGACGCGCTTGACCAGCGCGACCGCGGACCGGAACGTCATGGCCGGGCGCAGGTCTTCGGCCTGCGGGACCGGGTTCAACCCGTACATCGCGATACCGGGCCGGACGACGTCGAAGTGCAGGTCCGGCCGGGTGAGCAGAGCCGCGGAGTTCGCCAGGTGCCGCTTCGGGTCGAGCCCGGCGGCGCGGGCGGCGTCGTAGGCCTCGGCGAACCGCTTGGCCTGCAGGTCGGTCGCCGGGTGGTCCGGCTCGTCCGCGCACGCGAGGTGGGACCAGATCGCGACGACCTCGACCCGCGGTTCGGCGGCCGCCGCTTCGACCAGCTCGGCCCAGCCGGCGGGCGGGCAGCCGTTGCGCGAGAGCCCGGTGTCGATTTTGAGGTGCACACGCGCCCGGATACCCGCCGGAGCGGCGGCCGCGATGCGGCGTAGCTCACCCAGGGAGCTCGCCGCGAGGTCGATGCCGGCCTCGATGCCCGGCGCGAAGTCGACGTCCGGGGTGTCCAGCCAGCTGAACAGCCGGGTCGTGATCCCGGCTTCGCGCAGGGCGAGGGCCTCGCCGAGCGAACAGGTGCCGAGCCAGCCCGCGCCGGCCTCGACCGCGGCGCGCGCCACCGGCAGCGCGCCGTGGCCGTAGGCGTCGGCCTTCACCACGGCCATCACCTCGGCGCCGGGCGCGCGGGCGCCCAGCAGGGTGAGGTTGTGGCGGATCGCGTCGAGGTCGATGTCGACCTGGGCCCTGGGGAAACTGGAAGACATAACGCCTTCCAGTTTCCCATGACCCGAGGTCAGGGCAGGCGCAGCCCGGACGTGGCGGAGAACACGTGCAGCTCGTCGGGGCGGATCCGCAGGTGCAGGGTGTCGCCCATGGCCGGCGGCGTGCGCGGGTCGACCCGGACGACGACGTTGGGCCGGGTGTCGTCGGCGTCGGTCTGGGCGAGCTTGCCGTAGACGAAGGCGTCCGAGCCGAGCTCCTCGACCAGGTCCACCTTGATCGGCAGGGCGCCGTCCTCGTTCGTCACGACCTCGAGGGCCTCGGGGCGGAAGCCCAGGGTCACGGTGTCGCCGTCGGCGGCGGCGATCGTCTCGCGGGTCAGCGGCACGCGCGCGCCGCCCACCTCGGCCCCGTCGGCCGTCAGCTTCGCGGTGGCGAGGTTCATCGCCGGCGAACCGATGAACCCGGCGACGAAAGCGTTTGCGGGCCGGTCGTACAGGGCGCGCGGGGTGTCGCACTGCTGCAGCAGGCCGTCCGACAGCACGGCGACGCGGTCACCCATCGTCATGGCCTCGACCTGGTCGTGCGTGACGTACACGGTGGTGACGCCGAGGCGACGCTGGAGCGCGGCGATCTGCGTACGCGTCGACACGCGCAGCTTCGCGTCGAGGTTCGACAGCGGCTCGTCCATCAGGAAGACCTGCGGCTCGCGGACGATCGCGCGGCCCATCGCGACGCGCTGGCGCTGGCCACCGGAGAGCGCCTTCGGCTTGCGGTCGAGGTAGTCCACGATGTCGAGCAGCTTCGCGGCCTCCAGGACCTTCTGCTTGATCTCGGACGCGGGGCGGCCGGCGATCTTCAGCGCGAAGCCCATGTTCTGCGCGACCGTCATGTGCGGGTACAGCGCGTAGTTCTGGAACACCATCGCGATGTCGCGCGAGCGCGGCGGCAGCTGGGTGACGTCGCGGTCGCCGATCCAGACGGCGCCGTCGTCGATGTCCTCGAGGCCGGCGAGCATGCGCAGGCTGGTCGACTTGCCGCAGCCGGACGGGCCGACCAGCACCAGGAACTCGCCGTCGGCGATCTCCAGGTCCAGCGCGTCGACCGCGGGGCGCTCCGAACCGGCGTAGCGCCGGGTCGCCTTGTCGTAGGTGATGGAAGCCATCGGTCAGTCCTCTCCGAGATTCCGCCGGACCCCGTACGCCGCTTCGCGGGCTTCGAGGTGGCGCTGCTGGATCCGGTGGCCCTCGGCGCGCTGCGCCTCGGTCGGCTCGTCCAGCTCGAGCCGTGTCTTCTGGGGAGTGTTGTTGCTCTGCCTTTTTTCCTGCCAGGACGGGGGTTCCGCGCTGGAAGTCAGGGCCCAGGCCGCCTGGCGAGCCGCGCCGATGGCGACGTACTCGGCGACTTCGGGCAGCTGCACGGGCACGCCGAACACCAGCGGCGCGACCGCGCGGACGGCGGCCGACTGCGCGCCCCCGCCGATCAGCAGCACGCGGCGGACGTCGAGGCCGTGCGCGCGCACCGCGTCGAGGCCGGCGGCGAGGCCGCAGAGCATGCCTTCGACGGCACTGCGCGCGAGGTTCTCCGGGGTCATGTTCGCCCGGGTCAGACCGGTCAGCGAGCCGGTGGCGGCGGGCAGGTTCGGGGTGCGCTCGCCGTCGAGGTAGGGCAGGAAGGTCAGGCCGCCGGCGCCGGGCTCGGCCCGCAGCGCGAGCCGGTCGAACTCGCTCAGCGTCGCGCCGAGCATGCCGGCCGTCGCGGTGAGGACGCGCGCGGCGTTGAGCGTGCAGGCGAGCGGGAGGAACCGGCCGGTGGCGTCGGCGAACCCGGCCACCTCGCCGGACGCGTCGGCCGCGCCGGTCTCGGCGACGCCGAACACGGTGCCGCTGGTGCCGAGCGAGACGACGACGTCGCCCGGCTGCAGTTCCAGCGCCAGCGCGGCGGCCATGTTGTCGCCCGTGCCCGCGGAGACGAGCACGCCGCCGGGGGTGTGGCCGGCGGTGTCGGCCGGGCCGAGGACGGCCGGCAGCTCCGGCGTCCGGCCGCCGAAGGCGTGGGCCAGGACGTCGAGGCGGTAGGCGTTGTCGGACGGCGAGAAGTACCCGGTGCCGGACGCGTCACCGCGGTCGGTGACCGGGGCGCCGCCGGTGAGCTTCCAGGTCAGCCAGTCGTGCGGCAGCAGCACGCGCGCGACGCGGTCGGCGAGTTCGGGCTCGTTGTCGGCCAGCCAGCGCAGCTTCGTGACGGTGAAGCTGGCGACCGGCACCGAGCCGACGGACTTCGCCCAGACCGACGGCCCGCCGAGCTCGTCGATGAGGTCGAGCGCCGACTGCGCGGAGCGGGTGTCGTTCCACAGCAGCGCGGGGCGGACGACCTCGTCGTCCTCGTCGAGGGTGACCATGCCGTGCTGCTGACCGCCGACGCCGATGGCCTTGACGTCGTCGAGCAGGCCCTTGGTCGCCTCTTGGAAGGCGTCCCACCAGGCGGCGGGGTCGACCTCGGTGCCCTCGGGGTGCGGCGCGCGGCCGGTGCGGACGATCTCACCGGTGCTCGCGTCGCACACGACGACCTTGGTCGACTGCGTGGACGAGTCGATGCCGGCGACCAGCTCAGCTGTCATAGGGCTGCCCCTCTGCGACGTGTTCGACGATCTCGATCGCGGTACCGGCGTTGAGCGCGGCCTCGATCTCCTCGGTGGGCGTGGCTTGGCCGGTGATCAGCAGGTCGTAGTCGCCGACGTCGCCGTGGCCGTAGGTGGCGGTCCGGCCGAACTTCGAGTGGTCGACGACGAGGACCGTCCGGTTGGCGACCCGCAGGGCCGCTTTCTTCAGCTCGGCGTAGTCGCGGTCGGGGTGGAAGAGCCGCCCGACGGCGACGGCGGTGACCGAGACGAACGAGACGTCGGCGCGCATCGAGTCCAGGAGGTTGAGGACCTCGGGGCCGGCGCAGGAGTCGTACTCGTGGGAGTAGCGCCCACCCGCCAGTACGACGTCGATCTTCGGGCCGAGCAGGCGGGCGGCGTGCAGCGAGTTGGTGACGACGGTGAGGGCGTCGATCTCGGCGAGGCGCCTGACCAGCGGGAGGAGGGTGGTGGAGTCGTCGACGAAGACGGTCTGGCCGGGCTGCACGTGGTTCGCGGCGGCCGCGCCGAGGGCTTCTTTCTCACCGTGGTGGAGGGTGTCGCGGAAGCGGGCGGCGGTCTCGATGGTGAGGGCCGGGTAGGCCTCGACCTTGCCGCGCAGCTTGCGCAGGAGGCGGCGCTCGGCGAGGTCGTCGAGGTCGCGGTGCATGGTCATGAGGCTGACCCGGAACCTCGTCGTCAGGTCGTCGATGCGGGCTTCACCCTGCTCGATGACGTGGTCGAGGATGTCCTGCCGCCGCTGTTCGACGACGGCATCGGACGGCCGGGTCTTCCGGTCTCCAGGTGCTGCGCCGCCGCTCACCCGGCATTCTTACCAGATTTATCGCCCGGAGTTAACAGAGAACTCGATAACTCTTCTCGCGGCGACCAGAACAGAGCTTTCACGTGAAAGCTATCCGGAGGACGCGCTCCGGGTAGCTTTCACGTGAAAGCTACCCTCACGTCGTGAGGGAGCGGATCGACCGGATCGCCTCCGGGATCGCGTGGACCAGGCCTGACGCCGACGTCGGGGCGTTCTGGGCCGCGATCGCGCCCGCCAGCGAGTGCACGTGGGCCGCCGCCGCGGCCGCCAGCCACGGGTCCAAGCCGGCCGCGAGCAGAGCGCCCACCAGGCCGGACAGGACGTCGCCCGAGCCCGCCGTCGCCAGCCAAGCGCCGTGCGGCTTGTTCACCGCGACCCGGCCGTCCGGCGCCGCCACCACCGTGACGTGGCCCTTCAGCAGCACCACCGCGTTGTACTTCTTCGCCGCTTCGCGCGCCGCCGTCACGCGGTCCGCGCCCGGCTTCCGGCCCATCAGGCGCTCGTACTCTCCCGCGTGCGGGGTCAGCACCAGCGGCGTGTCCGGGTCGCGCGCGTCGAGGACCTCCGGGGACTTCGCGATGATCGTCGTCGCGTCGGCGTCCGCGCAGACCGGGACGCCCTGGCCCAGCACGTGCCGCAGGACGTCGCGGCCCTCGGAGCCCGTGCCGATGCCCGGCCCGACCGCCCACGCCTGGACGCGGCCGGCGTCGGCGACCGTGCCCGTCGCGATGATCTCCGGCCACTGTGACCGGACGACGTCGGCCGCGTGGCCCGCGTAGCGCACCAGGCCGGCCGTCGCGCGGACCGCCGAACCCGCCGCCAGCACCGCCGCGCCCGGGTACGTCGCCGAGCCCGCCGCGATCCCGACCACGCCCTGGCTGTACTTGTCGTCCGCCGGCCCGGGCACCGGCCAGGCCGCCGCGACGTCCACGATGTCCAGCCGCTCGAGCGAAGGGTCCGTCAGCTCGAGGCCGATGTCGACCAGCACGACCTCGCCGCACCACGACGGCGCGAGCGCGTGCACCGGCTTGAGCGCGCCGAACGTCACCGTGCGGGTCGCCCGCACCGCCGGGCCGTCGACCGCGCCGGTGTCCGGGTCGACGCCGCTGGGCAGGTCGACCGCCACGATCGGCGCTTCCACCAGCTCCACCAGCCGCGCGGCGTCGGGCCGCAGCGAGCCGGAAGCCGAGATGCCGACGATCCCGTCGACGACGACGTCGGCGCGTTCGATCCACTGTGGACCGTCCTCGGCGGACACCGCGCGGCCCCCGGCTCGCTTCAGCGCCGCGAGTCCCTTGACGTGGGCTTTCCCGGGCTTGAGCAGGATCGCCGTCACGGCCACCCCGCGTCGCCTGAGAAAGGCTCCCGCCCAGAGCGCGTCGCCGCCGTTGTCGCCGGAACCGACGAGCAGCACGACCCGGCGGCCGGACACCGCGCCGGTGTGGTCTTCGAGCAGGTCGGCGATCTGCACCGACAAGCCGAACGACGCCCGGCGCATCAGCTCGCCTTCGGGCGTGACGGCGAACGCTCGCCCCTCCGCCTCGCGAATCCGTTCCGTGGTCCAGATTCCCTGCACGGCGAAGGCCTCCTGGCTACTCGACAGTCACGGACTTCGCCAGGTTACGCGGCTTGTCGACGTCGTACCCGCGCGTGCGGGCGATCTCCGCGGCCAGCACCTGCAGCGGGACCGTGGACACCAGCGGCTGCAGCAGCGTCGGCACCGCGGGGACCTCGATCAGCTCGTCCGCGAACGGCCGGACGGTCTCGTCGCCCTCTTCGGCGATCACGATCGTGCGGGCGCCGCGGGCCTGGATCTCGCTGATGTTCGACACGAGCTTCGAGTGCAGCACCGCGCGTCCCTTGGGCGACGGCATCACGACGACGACCGGCAGGCCCTCTTCGATCAGTGCGATCGGGCCGTGCTTGAGCTCGCCGGCCGCGAAGCCCTCGGCGTGCATGTACGCGAGTTCCTTCAGCTTCAGCGCGCCTTCGAGGGCGACCGGGAACCCGACGTGGCGGCCGAGGAAGAGGACGGCTTTCGAGTCCGCGATCCGGCGGCCGAGGTCCCGCACCTGGTCCACAGTGGACAGAACCTTCTGGACGGCCGCGGGCATGGCCTCCAGCTCGGCGAACTCGCGCGCGACCTCGTCCGGGTACTTGGTGCCGCGGGCCTGCGCCAAGGCCAGGCCGACCAGGTAGTTCGCCGCGATCTGGGCGAGGAACGCCTTGGTCGACGCGACGCCGATCTCGGGCCCGGCGTGGGTGTAGAGGACGGCGTCGGACTCGCGCGGGATCTGCGCGCCGTTGGTGTTGCAGACGGCCAGCACGCGCGCCTTCTGCTCGCGGGCGTGCCGGACGGCTTCGAGCGTGTCCGCCGTCTCGCCGGACTGGGAGACGGCGACGACCAGCGTGTCGCGGTCGAGGACCGGGTCGCGGTAGCGGAACTCCGAGGCCAGCTCGACCTCGACCGGCAGCCGCGTCCAGTGCTCGATGGCGTACTTGGCGACCAGGCCGGAGTGGTAGGCCGAACCGCAGGCGACGACGAAGACCTTGTCGACGTCACGCAGGTCCTGGTCGGAGATGCGCTGCTCGTCGAGGATGATCCGGCCGGACTCGAAGTGGCCGCGCAGCGTGTTGGCCAGCGCCTCGGGCTGCTCCTCGATCTCCTTGAGCATGAAGTACTCGTGGCCGCCCTTTTCGGCGGCGGACAGGTCCCAGTCGACGGTGAACGGCTTGGCCTGGGCGGCGTCGCCGTGGAAGTCGGTGACCTCGTAGCCCTCGCGGGTGATGACGACGAGCTGGTCCTGGCCGAGCTCGACGGCCTCGCGGGTGTGCTCGATGAACGCGGCGACGTCGGAGGCGACGAAGTGCTCGCCCTCCCCGACCCCGACGACCAGCGGCGAAGACCGGCGCGCGGCCACGATGGTGTCCGGCTGGTCGGCGTGCGTCACGACCAGGGTGAACGCGCCTTCGAGGCGGCGGCAGACGGCGGCGACGCTCGCGGCGAGGTCGTCCTGGGTTTCGCCCTCGGTGTAGGCGCGCGCGACGAGGTGGGCGGCGGTCTCGCTGTCGGTGTCGCTGGCCATCTCGACGCCGTCGGCCTCGAGCTCGGCGCGCAGGGCGGCGAAGTTCTCGATGATGCCGTTGTGCACGACGGCGACGCGCTGCGAGGCGTCGCGGTGCGGGTGCGAGTTGCGATCGATCGGCGCGCCGTGGGTGGCCCAGCGGGTGTGGCCCATGCCGGCGGTGCCGGTGATGGTGTCCCGGCCGACCTTGTCGAGCTCGGCTTCCAGGTTGGCGAGCCGGCCCGCCTTGCGTTCGACGGTCAGCGCCCCGGCGCCGTCGAGGACCGCGACACCGGCCGAGTCGTACCCCCGGTACTCCATGCGCCGGAGCCCGCCGAGGACGACGTCCAGAGCCGGGCGGTGCCCGACATATCCCACGATTCCACACACGCGCACCAGCCTAACGAGGGATGTTCGGCAGGTTGACGGGGTCCGCAAAGGGGTCGTGAGCTGGGGTTTTGTGCGTCGCGATGGTCCGGACCAATGCGAGTTTGGGGCACCCGTGGGTGACGGCGCGGGTCCCGCCCGGGCCCCGGACGTCATGAAAGAGTCGTTCACCTCGCCTGGCGACAGGAAAGAGTCGTTCATGACCTCGGTCGGCACCCGGGCCAGCGGCGCGCCGGGCGGCGGGCGAGCCGCCGCGGCCTCCGCACAGTAGGGTTCCCGCCATGGCCAGCAAGCCCAAGCAGCTGCTCGCGGAGTTGACGCACCCGGGTCCGCACGAAGTCCTGCGGGGCGACCTCGCCCTGGTCGGGCTGCCCGGCGTGGTGTTCACGCCGCGCTCCGGTCTCGGGTTGCCGGCCGTCGCCTTCGGGCACGGGTGGTTGCAGCCGCCCGATCGGTACCGGCAGCTGCTGCACCACCTCGCCAGCTGGGGCATCGTCGCCGCCGCGCCCGCGACCCAGCGGGGCCCGCTGCCGTCGCACCGGTTGCTCGCCGCCGACCTGCTGACCACCCTCGACGTCGTCACGACCGTGCGGCTCGGGCCGGACGGCATCAGCGTCGACCCGGCCAAGCTCGGCCTCGCCGGGCACTCGACCGGCGGTGGCGCCGCCGTCCTCGCCGCGGCTCAGGACGCGCGGGCCGAGCACCCGCGCATCAAGGCCGTCGCGACCATCACCGCCGCCCAGACGCTCCCGCCGGCCACCGAGTCGGCGAAGGCCATCACCGTTCCCGGCCTGCACCTCGCCGCCGAAGAGGACCTCGTCGCCCCGAAGGTCGGGCACGCCGAGGCCATCGCCGACGCCTGGGGCGGTGAAGACGTCCAGCTGCGCACCCTCGGCAAGTCGACCCACCTGGGCGTCACCGAGGGACGGCACTGGTCGCAGCTGATCATGCACGGCAAGCCGCACCGCAAGACCCAGCAGCTCACGCGCGCGCTGTTCACGGCGTTCTTCCTGACCCACCTGACCGGCACGGACAAGTACCGGCCCCTGCTGGAAGCCGACGTCAAGCGCGCCCCCATCGAGCGCGAAGAGGAACCCGCACACTGACGCGAAAGGGCCCGGCCGAAGCCGGGCCCTTTCGAACAAACTCAGACCAGCCAACTCGTGCTGGAGAAGTCGTCCTCGTCGTCCACCGGACGCGCGTGCCGCCCCCGCTTCGGCGGCTCCGGCGCCGGGGGCGCGGGCGGTTCCGGCGCCGGCTGAGGCGCCGCCGCCGCAGGCACCGGCGTCCCGTAGCTCGGCGTCGGGTACGGCGTGCGGCCCGTGGCCGCCTCTTCGTCCTCGACGCCGAACTCCATCAGCGACTCGCGGCCCTTGTCGGCCAGCGTCTTCTCCGTCGCCCAGCCGCCCGCGCTCTGCTTGCGCTTGTTGAGCTCGTCCATGTGCTCGGCGTACTTCTGCGCGGCGGCGAGCTCGTTCTTCAACCCCTCGCGGGCCTGCGTCTCGGCCTCCGCGACCCGGCGTTCGCGCAGCCCCCGCTGCTCGTCCTGCTCGCGCGCCGCGGCGTCCATCGTCGAGATCGCCGCGCGGTACCGGTCTTCGGCGCTGCTCATCGGCCCTCCTCAGCCCTGGTCACCGGTCGTACCGGATCGAACGGTCACCCTCGTCGTCCAGCGAGCCGCTGATCCGGCCCTTGGCGCCACTCGTCTCGAAGACGCCGCCCTCGATGCGGTACTGGCTGGGCCCGCGCTGCTGGTCGCCGCCACCGCCGCCACCCGGCGCGCCACCCATGCCGCCCATCATCCCCATGCCGCCCATGCCGCTCATCCCGCCGGACGAGCTCGCCGCGGCCTGGTGCCCGCCCGGGTCGACCGGGGTGGTGCCGAGGCCGCTGCCGTCGGACATCGGCATCGACGCGTCGCTGCCCGACTGCGCACCGGGGTCCAGCGACACGGCGCCGGCGAAGTCCGCCGACCCGCCGCCGGTCACGGCGGACCCGAAGTCGCTCGCTCCCGCCGTGGTCGTCGAGTCGCCACCGCCACCGGCCACGCCGGAGTCACCGCCGCCGGCACCCGCGTCGGCCACCGCGATCGCGGGCTCCGCGCCGACGCTGCCGCCGCCACCGAAGTCGCCGGAAAAGTCCTGGCCGCCGGGGGTGGTGAAACCGCCCCCACCCGAAGCGGCCGCCGCGCCCTGCGTGAAGGCCGGGTCGGGGTTGGCCGGAGCCGGGTCCTTCGCCTGCGGCAGCTCGGCGTCCGGGTCGTGCTTGATCGCGGAGCCGCTGCCGTCGGTCGCCGCGGGATCGGTCTTGAGGTCGCTCGCCTTGGGGTCGTCCTTCTCGTCGAGCGTGTACGTCGTCGGCTCGCCCTTGCCGTCGTCGACGGTCACGATCGTCGGGCCGTCCGGCCCCTCGGGCCGCTCGGCGGTGATCTCGAGGTTGCCGTCCTTGATGTGGATCTTGCCGTCCGGACCCGGCTTGTAGCTGCCGTCGGCCGAGGGCTGCCCGTCCTTGACGGCGCCCTGCTGGCTGCCCTGCGGGCCGAAGCTGCCGTCGCCGGCCTTGGCGCCGTCCTTGCCGTCCTTGCCGGCTTCGGCCTTGTCGTCGTCACCCCAGTCGAGGTGGTAGTCCTTCTTGTTGCCGTGACCGTCGTCCACGGAGATGTCCTGCTTGCCCTCCTTGTCGGGCTCGGACATCTCGATCGTGTTGTCGCCCTTCTTGACCGAGACCGTGTCGGTGTCGTCGGTGTCCTTGATGGCCTCACCGGTCGTCGGGTCGATCGGGTACGGCTTGCCGGTGTCCGGGTCCATCTCGAGCGGCTTCCCGGTGATCGGGTTCTTGCCGTCCTCGGGCTTCGCCGGGTCCTCGGCCGCGGGCGGCTCGGCCGCCGACGGCGTCGTGCTGCCGCCCCCGCCGGTACCGCCGCCCGTGCCACCCCCGGTGCCACCGCCCGTGCCGCCGCCGGTACCGCCGCCGTTGTCGTTCTTGCCGGGGCCGCCGGTGTTCTCCTGGCCGCCCTTGTCGGTCCCGCCGTTGTCGGTGCCCTTGGCCTCGGTGAGCTGGTTGCGGTAGCCGTCCAGGTACCGCTCGAGCGCGCCGAACTGCTGGTCGATCGTGTCCTTGGCGGACTTGCAGGAGCCGTTGAAGGCGTTGATCAGGCCCTGGTACTCGGTGGCGAACGCGCCGTCGCGCCAATAGCGGCAGACGTTGCGGCCGTACTCCTTGTTCTCGTCGTTGAAGCCGCAGTCGTCGTTCTGCAACCGCTCGGCGAGGTTCGTCTGGTTGCCGTTCTTCGCATTGACCGCGTCGACCCAGCCGGCGACCTTCATGAAGTCGTCGAACTCCTCGGTCTCGCCGTTGGCGATCTTGAGGACGTCCTTGGCCATGGTGATGTCGGCCTGGGCGACCGTCGTGCGGTGCAGCTGCAGGACCTCGTCGACCTTCTTCTTGACGGCGTCGTAGACGTGCGTCACGGTCTGCGGGATCAGCTTCGCGGCGCCGTCGATCTGCTGCGAGAGCTCCTTGGCGTGCGGCTTGATCGCCTCGTCGTACTTGATCTCCGCCGCGTTCGCGCCCTTGCCCTTCCACTCCCCGAAGAGGGTCTGGAGCTCGGTGTCGCTCTTGGTCAGCGTGTCCTCGACGACCTTGTGCGCCTTCGAGAGGTCGTCGGCCTCGGTGAGGAACTTCTGGAACTGGATGCCGCGGTTCTCGTGGAACTTGTCCTTGAGGTCCTTCTGCGAGTCGATGTGGCCGGACCCGCCCTTGATCTTGTTCCAGATCTCGTCGGTCCACTGGACCAGGAAGTCGACCGTGACGTTGCCCTGGTCGAGCATTTCGTCGGAGCTCTTCGCGCCGACCCCGAGCGTGGGCGTCGCGATTCCGTCGAGGTTCTTCTTCGCGGTGTTCTTGCGGTCGGTCTGGGCCTGCTGTTCCTTGCTCTTGGCCCCCGCCTCCTGCTGGGCTTCCTTCAGCCGGTTGTCGACGTCGTCGCCGGAACCGATGGACGGCGTCTTCGCGTCGAGCCAGGTCCGGTCGGAATACCCGTCGATGTATTCCTTGGCGTACTTTTCTTCTTCTTCGTTGAAGTTCCAGGTGTTGTCGTCGTACGCCTCCATGAGCGCCGACTTCTTTTCCATGGAGACGTTCGGGTCGTCGAGGACCTTCTTGATTTCCGCCCAGTCCGCCATTACTTGCTCCCCGCCGCGTTCGCCTTCGCACCGGCGTCCGCTTCCTGCGCGGTGTACTTCGAGCCGGCCGTCCCGATCCCGGAGCCCAGGTTCATCAGCGCGTTCGACAGCCCGGTCATGCCCGCGCCGATCTCGTCGATCCCGGTCTTGTACTTGCTGTAGCCGTCCCCGTGGACCCGGCCGAAGTCCGCCTGCGCGATTTCGGTGGGCGCGACCTTCTTGGCCTCGGCGGCCGGGTCGTCCGCGACGTCGTTGAGGCGGACCTGCGCCCGCGTCATCGCCTCGGAACTCGCTTCGTAACCGTCTGGCATGGTCGGCTTTCCCCCTTCGATCCACAGCCCCTGTTCCGGGTGTCAAGACTGTGACGCACCCGGACGCCGTTCGGTGCCGTCGCGGATGCACACAGAGTCTAGCGTTCGGCCGAGCGGCCGACCTGGGCTTTGCCCAAGTGCACTCACCCGGTGGGGTGCTGCGCGGCGACCGCTTCGGAAATGACTTCGGCGACGCCGCGGACGTCCGTCAGCCGGTCGAGCTCGTCCAGGTCGACGGAGACGCCGTAGCGCACCTCGACCCGGGCGAGCAGCTGGACGCGCTGCCGGGACGTCATGCCGATGTCGTCGAACGGCGTCGTGTCGGTCAGCTGCTCGAGCGGGAGCTGCAGCGCGGTGCAGACGATCTTCCGGATCTCGTCGACGGCGGCGGCCGGGTCAGTCATGGCGCCCATTCTCGTCCCACCAGCGGGCGCGTGCCGCGGCGCGGGACACCTTGCCGCTGGAGGTCCGTGGCACGGCGCCTGGCGGGACCAGCCACAGGGCACGCAGCGGCAGGTCGTGGCCCGCGGACACGGCTCGCCGGATCGCCGTCTCGACGTCGTCGTCCGGCGCCGCGCAGCCGGCCACGACCGCGACGCCCTCGCCGTGGCCGTCCCGCACGGCGAACGCGGCGACGCGCCCGGCCCGGACGCGCGCGTGCGCGGCCTCCACGGTGGCTTCGATGTCCTGCGGGTGGTGGTTGCGGCCGTCGACGATGATCAGGTCCTTCAGCCGCCCGGTGACGTACAGCAAGCCGTCGTGGACGAAGCCGAGGTCGCCGGTGCGGAGCCAGCCGTCCGCGGTGAAGGTGTCGTCGCGGTCCGGCCGGCCCCAGTAGCCGTCGGCGACGTTGGGGCCGGACACCCAGATCTCTTTGTCGACAATGCGGATCCGCTGGCCGTACGGCCGGCCCACCGAGACGAGCTCACCCCCGCCGAACGGCGTGATCGTCGGTCCTTCGTCGCCCGCGCTCGTGACGAACACCGTCGCCTCGGCCAGGCCGTAGCACGGCTTGTGCGCCGCGCGCGGCAGCCCGAACGGCGCGAAGGCGCGGTCGAAGGCGCCGACCGTCGCCGCGCGGATCGGTTCGCTGCCGTTCAGCACGGAGTTGACGTGCGAGAGGTCGACGTCGGTCAGCTCGCCCGCGGCCTCGGCGGCCAGGTCGAAGGCGAAGTTCGGCGCGGCGGTGATCGCGCCGGGGTGCTCGGCGAGCAGCCGGATCCAGCGCAGCGGGTCGCGCACGAACTCCATCGGCGTGAAGAACACCGAGTGCGCACCGAGGAAGACGGGCGTGCCGACGAGCAGCACGAGCCCCATGTCGTGGAAGAACGGCACCCAGCCGGCGAGGTGGGTGGACGCGTCGGCGTGGTAGCACTCGGTGGTCTGCCAGCAGGCGGCCACCAGCGCGCGGTGCGAGATCACCGCGCCGGCCGGACGGCTCGTCGAGCCCGAGGTGTATTGCAGGTACGCCGGGTCGGTCATCGCCACCTCGGCGGGCGGCTCGGCGTCGTCGGGCTCGATGTCCTCGACGGCGAGCGCGGAGACCGGCGGGATCTTGTCCAGGAGGTCCTTCGAGGTCAGGCAGGCCACCGGGCGGGCGTCCGCGAAGGCCGACTCGATCCGGGTGCGGCCGGTCCGGCCGGTCGGGACGGACAGGGGCACCGCGACGCGGCCCGCGTAGAGCGTGCCGAGGAAGGCGACGACGTACCCGAGGTCCTGGCGGGCGACGATCGCCACCCGGTCACCCGGCCGGGTGAAGCGGCGCAGCTCACGCGCGACGCCGCGGACGCGGTCGAGCACCTGCGGCCAGGTCAGGGTGCGGTCGGCCGGACCCGGGAAGGTGCGGCACGTGAACGCGGGCCGCTCCTCGGCCGCGTTGCGGAGCAGGTAGTCCGTGAACGGCGTGGTCAGGACCTCATCCGGGACGTCTGCGGGCGGCACCGACCCATCCTGCCCTACCGTGTCGAAGCGATGGACGAGTTCGAACGGCACGGGATCGGCGTGGTCTCCGGCCGCGACGCGTGCGCGCACGCCCTGCGGTCCCCCGGCCTGACGTCCGATCCCGGCAGCGGCTCACCCAGCGTCCTGCTGCGCGACGGCGACGGCCACGCGCGGGTGCGCGGCGTGCTGCGGGAGATCATCGCCGGGCTGGAACCGCTCCCGGACTCCGTGCGCGCGTCGATCGAAGCGGTCGTGGGCGGGCTCGGGACGTCGTTCGACCTCGTGCGCGACTTCGCGCGGCCGGTCGCGGGCGCGGTGACGTCGGCGGTGCTCGGCGTGCCCCTCGACGACGTCTTCCTCGACCACCTGGAGAAGACGACGGCGAACCTCGACGTCTTCGGCGGCACCGACCGCGCCGGGCAGGCGTCGGCGTTCCGGCTCGCGGTGCAGCTCAGCCGGACGCCGGCCGGGCCGGGCGGCTTGACGGCGTTGCGGGAGGCCCACGCGGCCGGCCGGCTCGGCGAGGACGAGCTGATGCTCAACCCGGTGGTGCTGGCGCACGCCGCCTACGAGAACTCGCTGAACTTCCTGGCCTGCGCCGGGCTGGAGCTGGCTTCGTCGCCTTCTCCGGTGCGGGTCCGCGAGCTGGTGACGTCGATCTGCCCGGCCCGGTACGTCCTGCGCTTCGGCCCGGACGGCCCGCTGGCGGTGTCCCTGGCCGACGGGCTCCCGTTCGGACTGGGACGCCACGCGTGCCCGGGTTCGGGAGTCGCGCTGGCCGAGGGCGAGGTCGCGCTCACCGCGTTGGCGAAGCTCCTCGACGGCGGCTGCGAAGTCGGCGACGTCGAGTGGAAGACCCACCCGGTGTTCCACGGCCTGGCCTCGGCGCAGGTGGTCGTGAGTGAGAAACAGGGTTAGAACACTGTTTCTCACTCACGACGGGTTACGAGACCGCTGAGACGACGCCGGCCAGGCGGTCGGCGGCGGCCTGGGCCGTCGCCTGGGCCGTGGCCTCCACCATCACGCGGACCAGCTGCTCGGTGCCAGACGGGCGCAGCAGCACCCGGCCCTCCTCGCCCAGCTCGGCCTCGACCTCGCCGACGGCGGCGCGGACCTCGCTCGAGACCGCCACCGCCGCCTTGTCCGCGACCGGGACGTTCACCAGGACCTGCGGCAGCCGGTTCATCACGGCCGCCAGGTCTTCGAGGGACTTGCCCGTCTCGGCCATGCGGCTCATCAGGCGCAGCGCCGTGAGCAGGCCGTCGCCGGTGGTGGCGTGCGACGGCAGCACGACGTGGCCGGACTGCTCGCCGCCGAGGGCGAAGCCGCTCGCGCGCAGCTCCTCGAGGACGTACCGGTCGCCGACCGCCGTCGTGACGACGGTGATGCCGTGGGCCTTCATCGCCAGGTGCAGACCGAGGTTGCTCATCACGGTCGCGACCAGCGTGTCCTTGGTCAGCTCACCGGACTCGGCGAACGCCAGGGCCAGCACCGCCATGATCTGGTCGCCGTCCACCAGCTCGCCGGCGGAGTCGACGGCCACGCAGCGGTCGGCGTCGCCGTCGTGGGCGATACCCAGGTGGGCGCCGTGCGCGACGACCGCCTCACGCAGCTTGTCCGGGTGGTTCGAGCCGCAGTGCTCGTTGATGTTGACGCCGTCCGGCTCCGCGTACAGCGCGACGACCTCGGCGCCGGCGCGGCGGTAGACCTCGGGGGCGGCGGCCGACGACGCGCCGTTCGCGCAGTCGACGACGACCTTCAGCCCGGCGAGCGAGTGCGGCGTGGCGCCGAGCAGGTGGGTGGCGTAGCGGTCGAGGGCGTCGTCGACGTCGTGGACGCGGCCCACGCCGGCGCCGGTCGGGCGGACCTTGCCGGCCGCGAGACCGGCCTCGATCTCGTCCTCGATGCCGTCGGGGAGCTTGTGCCCACCCGCGGCGAAGAGCTTGATGCCGTTGTCGGGCATCGGGTTGTGCGACGCGGAGATCATCACGCCGAGGTCGGCCTGGAGCGTACCGACCAGGTAGGCGACGGCCGGTGTCGGCAGCACGCCGACGCGCAGGACGTCGGCCCCCGCGGAGGTGAGGCCCGCCACGACGGCGGCCTCGAGCATCTCACCGCTGGCACGCGGGTCGCGGCCGACGACCGCGACCGGCCGGTGCGAGCGGTCGTGCGCGGCGAGCACGCGGGCGGCGCTGGCCGCCAGCGCCAGCGCCAGCTCCGGCGTCAGCTCGGCGTTGGCCAGGCCACGTACCCCGTCGGTACCGAACAGGCGTGCCATCGATGGACCTCCTCAGTGTGGTTGCGACAGCGCAACCGACCACGACAACCTAGCGACCCAGGGGCGCACAACCCCACCCCAGGATGTCGCTCCGGACCCTTGAACCGACACCGTCCGTAGAAACGCCGAAGCGCCCACCCGATGGACGGATGGGCGCTTCGGTGGTTGCGCCGGAGGCGCGATCAGCGCTTGCTGTACTGCGGGGCCTTGCGGGCCTTCTTGAGGCCGTACTTCTTCCGCTCCGTGGCGCGCGCGTCACGGGTCAGGAAGCCGGCCTTCTTGAGGGCCGGGCGGTCGTCGGCGTCGACCTCGATGAGCGCACGGGCGATCGCGAGGCGCAGCGCGCCCGCCTGGCCCGACACGCCGCCACCGTGCAGGTTGGCGAAGATGTCGAACGAGTCCGGCTTCTCGACCAGGACCAGCGGGTCCTTGATGAGCTGCTGGTGCACCTTGTTCGGGAAGTACTCCTCGAGGGTGCGGCCGTTGAGCTTGAACTCGCCGGTGCCCGGGACGACGCGCACGCGGACGACGGCTTCCTTGCGGCGGCCGACGGTCTGCGCGTTGCCACCGGCAGCGCGCGACGGGCGCGGCGCGGACGCCGACTCGCTCGTGGCGACCGGGGTCTCGCTGGTGGCGACCGGGGTCTCACTGGTGGCGACGGCCTCGGCGGGAGCCTCGCTGGTGGCGGGGGCCTCGGCGGGGGTCTCGCTGGTCTCGACGGCGCCGGTCTCGGTCGCCTCGGTCGTGACCTCGGCGGTCTCGGGCTCGGTGCTGGTCACAGACTGTTCCTCACTCACTGCGCGACCTGCGCGATCTTGGTGATCTCGCGCACCTGCGGCTGCTGCGCGGTGTGCGGGTGCTGCGGGCCGGCGTAGACCTTCAGCTTCTTCGCCTGGGCGCGGCCGAGCTTGTTCTTCGGCAGCATGCCCTTGACGACCTTCTCGAGAAGGTGTTCGGGCTTGGTGTCCAGCAGTTCGCCGAACGAGCGCTTCCGCAGACCGCCCGGGTAACCGCTGTGGCGGTACGCGAACTTCTGCGTGCGCTTGTTGCCGGTGAGCGCGACCTTCTCGGCGTTGACGATGATGACGAAGTCACCGGTGTCCACGTGCGGGGCGTAGGTCGGCTTGTGCTTGCCGCGCAGCAGCGTGGCGACCTCGGTCGCGAGCCGGCCGAGCACGACATCCTCGGCGTCGATCACGTGCCAGGCACGAGTGACGTCGCCGGGCTTGGGGCTGTACGTGGGCAAGGGTCTACCTCGTCGTCAACATTGCGTGTGGGTTCTGTGCGGGCCTAGCGCGCTGATGCGCCGCAACGCACAACGACATATGAAGATACCCGCACGCCCACCGCCGCTGTGCATCGGGGTGGGTTGGTGGGCTCATCCTAGGCACAGATCGGCCCGGGCGCAGCCGGACCCTACCGGGTTTTCCGGCCGAAGTGCCTGCACGCGCCGCCTCGACACGCGAGGATGAGACGATCCGGGCGACCGAATCTTGGCGGCCCGGCGGAGCAGGGGACGGCGATGAGCAAACGACCGACGGCGATCTTCGTCCTGGCTGCCGTCCTGGCCCTGGTCAGCGCGTGCGGCACGGCCAAGGCCGGTACCGCGCTGCCGAAGGGCGACGACGCGGCGGACTACGTCGGCGGCAAGTTCGAGCAGGTCATCGGCAAGCTCGGGGACGCCATCACCGACACGCGCGACGTCACCAACTCGCTGGACGCCTACTTCAAGTTCGACGACAAGTGGGTCCACAGCACCGTGACGTCGGCCCGCACGGGCAGCCCGGAGAGCCGGGCGGTGCGGCACCGGTCGCAGAAGAACCCCGACGAGATCATCGACACGTACACGCCGGCCGACGGCGCGGTCGAGTACACCTACCTCGGCCCGATGTACGTCCAGAAGGGCGTCTCGCCGACGGCGTGGGTGTCGATGCCGAAGCCCGAGGCCGGCCTGATCCTGCCGTGCGCCTGGGGCGGCGTGCTGACGCCGTGCCGGATGGCGGACTCGACCGTGGACGCCTACAAGGCCGACAAGCGCGCGGTCCGCGGGGCCAAGAGCCTCGGCGACGGGAAGACCGCGCTGACCGTGAACGTGCCGTTCGAGGTCTTCGTCAAGAACCGGGTCGAGATCCTGCCGGCCAGCATCACGAGCCAGGTCGGGCCGGAGCTGAACAAGGCCATGGTGCCGACCACGATCACGCTGAACCCGGACGGCAGCCTGGTCTCCTTCGTGATGGACGCCAAGTTCTCCGGCGACGGCCACCAGGTGGAGCTCAAGTACGACTTCCGGTTCACCGGCAAGGCCAGCCTGCAGGACATGCCGAAGCTGCCGGACGCGGCGCAGATCACGGTGCTGCCCGACCGGGCGGCGATGGACGACTTCTACCGCCGGCTCGGCGAAGCGCAGGGCCAGTGACCACCGCCACGACCCGAGGTGAGCTTCGATGACCCAGCCGCCCGACCCGCAGCAGCCGCAGTGGTGGCAGCCGCCGGCGAACCCCCAGGGCACCCCTCCCGGGTGGCAGCCGGACCAGCAGGCGACCGGTCCGCACACCGGGCAGTGGCAGCAGAACGCGGCCACGGGTGCGAGCACCGATTCCTACACCGGCCAGTGGAACCAGGCGCCGCAGCCCGGCACGAACGGGTCGTTCTCGGGACCGTGGCAGCCGGGGCAGCCCGCGGGCGGGCCGTGGCAGCCGCCGTCCCAGCCGACGCCCCAGCAGCCGGGCACGCCCGGCGGCGGGTGGCCGTCTCCGCAGCCTTCCGGGCCGCAGTACGGCGGCGGGTTCCAGCCGGCGCAGTACGGCGGTCTCGGCGCGTTCGCTCTCGCGCCGGAGAAGAAGCCGAAGTCGAAGAAGCCGTTGCTGGTCGCCGGAGCCGTCGTCCTGGTGCTCGTCGTCGGCGGCGGTGCCGCGTGGCTGCTGGGCGCGTTCCGCGGGAACGTGCTCGAGCAACAGTCCCTTGAGGACGGTGTGGTCAAGGTCCTCAACGAGAACTACGGCGAGCCGGACGTGAAGGACGCGCAGTGCCCGGCGAACGAAGCCGCCGAGAACGGCACGACGTTCGACTGCACGGTGAAGATCGGCGGGCAGGACAAGAAGGTGACCGTGCGGGTGCTCAACGACCGGCCCGAGTACGAGGTCGGCGCGCCGCACTGAGTTCCTCTACCGCATAAGGAAAACGGCGGGCCCCGCACCGAAGTGCGGGCCCGCCGTGGTTTCCGGGGCTAGCGGATCAGAACAGGCCTTCGACGGCGTTGTCCGTGGCCTGGTAGCCGTTGGCGATCTCCGGCAGGGCGGCGGCGATCTGCGCCAGAACCTGCTTCAGGTCCTCGAACTTCGAGTCCCAGGTGCGCTGGGCCTGGTCGTACTGCTCCTTCGCGGAACCGGTCCAGGTGGTGATCAGCGGCTTGAGGT
This sequence comes from Amycolatopsis sp. cmx-4-37, assembly GCA_049998055.1. Taxonomy (GTDB): domain Bacteria; phylum Actinomycetota; class Actinomycetes; order Mycobacteriales; family Pseudonocardiaceae; genus Amycolatopsis. The sequence goes on from JAEBEK010000005.1 coordinate 305,952, forward strand.
CGTCCTTCAGGCGGTCGAACGCCGCCTGCAGCTCGCCACCGGTGGCGTTGCAGTCGTCGGCGGCCGCCTGGATGGTGGCGTAATTGACGACAATGCCGGCGTCACTGGGCATGGTGCTCTCCTTCGGTACTGAGAAAGTTCAGGTGGATTAAAGGAAGTGGGGTGGCGATCAGCCGAGCGCGTCGAAGCCCTTGTTGACGGCCGCGAGGATCTCCTGCTGCTGCTGCTCGGACTTCTCGTACTTCGAACCGGCCTCGCGAAGCAGGTCCGCGATCTTCTGCAGCGCCTGGTTCATCTGACGGGCGTCGTCGTCGAAGCGCTTCATGACGTTGTCGAACGCCTTCTGCGCCATACCCTGCCAGCCGGCGCGGGTGGCTTCGATGCGGTCACGCAGCTGCACGAGGTTGTGGTCCATGCCGGCGCGGACCTCGGTCACGCGGCCCTCGGCCTCGGTGAACTGCTGAACTGTCCCTGTGAACCCGGATCCAGACACGCTGGAACCCCCTTCTGAAGTGTGATTGTCCGTACCAAGTTTGTTCGGTGTACGGCCCTACGACGCAGACCCTGCCATGCCCGGTTCCCCCTTGTCGTGCTTTGCCCGCAAGTAGTTGCTTGCGGGAACGCTCGTGCCGGGAACCGATCGCCGCGCGTATTCCGCGAGTGCCGCGAACCAGCGAACCCGCACCCGGAAAAGCGTTCTCCACCAGCGTGATTAGCACACGCACAGCGATCGTCGGAGCGGTCTTACCGATCGCGTCCCATGATTCGCATTTGGGAAAAGTCTTCGTCCTCGTCACTCGTTCGAGGTGAACGGGAGGTGGATTGCGAATGCGAAGGAACCGAATCGGCGGGATCGGGAACCGCCGGGACCGCCAACCCGCGGGCGCGGCGGAACCGTTCGGCGGCCGCGCGCAGCGTGCCCGGAGTCGGGTCGCCGGACTTCGCGCCGCGGCCGCTGCGCTTCAGCAGTTCGGCGTTTTCGCTGCGGTGGCGCCGGCTGCGCGCCTTCGCGTTCCCGGCGACGCGCCGGGCGTGGGTCACCGCGTCTTCGCCGGCGCGCCGGAAGGCGGACGCGGCGCTTTCGAACTCTTCGGACGGCACCGCGTGCCCTCGTCTCTCAGTTGAGGATCTCGACCGTGCGCACGGCCTGCGTGCACGCGGCGGCGACCCGGTCGCGCAGCTGCGCCGTGGCGTACTGGCAGCCGACGTGGACCCGGATCCGGCCCTTCGCGACGACGTACCAGTCGACCTGGAGGTCGGGCCGGTCCTTCTTGATCTCGTGGTAGCCGATCACGGTCTTGCCCGCGTACGACAGGCTCGGGTTGACCGCGCTGTAGTGGTCGGGATCCTGGTCCGCGCCGCGCTTGAGGTAGTCCACCAGCTTCTGCGGGTCCGCCGTCGCGTCGTAGTCCATGACGAACTCCTGGGCCACCAGGAGGTCGTTGCCCTCGCGGGACTCCTGCGGGTGGATGACGACCTGGCGCTCGGCGACCCGGTCGTCGGTCTGCGCCCAGTCCTCGGGCGCGACGAACTTGAAGTCGTACTGCGAAAGCGTCCGGCCCGTCTCGGCCTGGCCGCCGGGGTCGCCGAACACGAGCACCCCGCCGACGACGAGCGCGGCCACCACGACCACGGCACCGGCGATGAGCCCGTACAGCTTGCCCCGGCTCCGCTTCTTCTCCGGCGCCGCGGTGGCGCCCCCGGAGCGGTTGGCGGGCGGGGCGGGCTGGCCGGCGGCCGGGGTCCACGGCGGCCGGGCCACCGGCTGCCCGTGGGGCGGGGACGGCGGCGGGACCGCGCGGTTCGGGAAGCCGTTGGCGGCGGCCGGCGGGCGGGGCGGCGCCGGGCGCTGGCCCGCGTCACCGGGGCGAGGGGCGACGTCGCCGGGGCGGACGACCTCCGTGCGCTGCGCCGCCGGGTTGAGGCCGCCGCCCGGTACCGCGCCGAGCCGGGCCATCGCCTCGCCGGGCAGCGCGCCCGTGCGGTCCGGGTCCACCAGCACCGCCCGCTGCGCGCCGCGCGCGACCACCGTCTCGGGCTGGTCGAGGCTCGTCGGCACGACGCCGGTGCGCTCGTGCACCAGCCGCGAGATCATCGGGATCCGGCTCGACCCGCCCACCAGGAAGATCGCCGTGAGCTGCTTCGGCCGCAGGCCGGCGTCGCCGATCGCCGCGACCGTCAGCTCCACCGCGCGCCCCAGCGGCGCCGTGATCAGCCGTTCCAGGTCTTCCCGCGTGACGTGCGCGTCGGCGAACGGCGGCGGCATCGGCACGTCGGTGTAGGCGTGCCGCGACAGCGTTTCCTTGGCTCCTCGCACGTCCTGGCGCAGCACGCGGCGCCGACGCCGGTCGACGAGCTCGCGCCCTTCGACGAGCTGGCGCCACGCGTCCTGGTCGGCCCCGGCCACGAGCGAGCCGACGTGCTCCAGCAGCGCCTGGTCGATGTCCGCGCCGCCGAAGGCCGGGTCGCCCCGGGTGGCCAGCACCTGGAAGCCGCCGCGCTGCGGGCGGCCGGCGCGATCGCGCGCGGTGTCCGGCGGCAGCCGCCGCACCACGCTCACGTCGACCGTGCCGCCGCCGAGGTCCAGCACCGCGAGCGCGTCGCCGGGGCGGCCGCTGAACTCGACGGTGCGGTCGTTCGTCACGTCCTGCGGCGCGAACGTCGCCGCGTGGTAGACCGCCGCCGCGACCGGCTCGGGCACCAGCGCGACCTCGCGCGCCAGCCCACCGGCCGCCTGCCGCAGCAGCCGGGTGCGGATGGCACCCCAGTCCGCGGGGTGGGTCAGCACCAGCAGGTCGACCTCGGCTTCGCCGGCGAGGCGGCGCGCCTCGGCGACCGCGCGGCCCAGCACGGCGTGCACGACGTCGGTGACGCGCAGCACGCTGTCACCGAGCAGCAGCTCGCCTTCGTCGATCCGGCGCTTCGGGTTCGGCTCATACCGCGACGGGTCGACGGCCGCCTGCCGCTCGGCCTCCTGGCCGACGAACAGCGTGCCGTCCGCCGCCGCGAACACCGCCGAGGACATCAGCGGCTGGCCGTCGATCACCACGACCTGGGGATCGCGCCCGTTCACCGAGGCGACGACGCAGGTGCTCGACGTCCCGAAGTCCACCGCAACCCGGACCGTCACCAGCAGCTCCCGCAGATTTCGTCGCGTTCCCCCACGCCCGGCCGACGGGGCGCGCCCTCGGGGAGGAACCTACCCTTCGCCGCCGGGCGCCCAACCGCCGTACTCAGTCGGGGTTGATCCACGACACCTGGACGAGCTGCTTGCCGGCCTTGCGGGTCAGCAGGTTGCCCCGGCCCGGCGGCATCGCGCTGGCCTTGATGTTGCCGACCAGCGCACCCTCGTCCCGCGAACCGTTCATCACCATGCCCGGCGCCGCGATCTCCTTGAGCTTGCCGATGATCGGGTCGTACATCGCCTTGCTGGCACCACCGGTGCGGCGGACGACCACCAGGTGCAGGCCGACGTCCTTGGCCTGCGGCAGGAAGTCCGAGATCTTCCGCAGCGGGTTGTTCGTCGAGGTCGCCACCAGGTCGTAGTCGTCGACCAGGATGAACAGCTCCGGGCCCTTCCACCACGACCGCGTCTTCAGCTGCTCCTGCGTGACGTCCGGGCCGGGCAGGCGCCGTGTCATCGAGTTGAAGACGTCGTTGACCATGCTCTCCAGCTGCGCCGCCGACACCGCGTAGCCGAGCAGCGAGTCACCCTGGACGAAACCGAGCATCGTGCGCCGGTAGTCGACCAGCAGGATCAGCGCTTCCTTCGAGGTGAACCGGTCCGAGATACCGCGGGCGATCTGCCGCAGCAGGTTCGTCTTGCCCGACTCGCCGTCGGCGAACGCGTAGAAGTGCGGCTCGGCGTTGAAGTCGAGGTAGATCGGCTGCAGGTCCTCTTCGTTGACCCCGATCGGGATCAGTTTGGAGTCGCGGTGCGCGTCGAGCTTCAGCACCTCGTCGTAGGTGATCATCTCCGGCAGCAGCCGGACCTGCGGCGCGACCCGGCCGCGCCACGCGGCCTTGATCTTCGCCACCGAGTCGGCCACGCCGGCCGCGATCGTCTCCGGGTCGCTGGACCCGTCGATCCGCGGCAGGCCGCCGAGCATGTGCAGCTTCTCCCGGGTCAGGCCGCGGCCCGGCCGCCCGGCCGGGATGTTGACCGCGATGCGCCGGTCGATGTCCGACTCGGTCGGGTCACCCAGGCGCAGCTCGAACCGGGTGCCGATCATGTCCTTGATCGCCGGGCGGATGTCGGCCCACCGGTTGGCGGCGATGATGACGTGCACGCCGTAGGACAGACCCTGCGTGGCCAGCCGGGTGATCGTGGTCTCGAGCTCTTCGAAGTCGTCACGCAGGGCGCGCCAGTTGTCGACGACCAGGAACGCGTCGCCGAACGGGTCCTGGTCCGCCCGGATCTCGCCGCGGCGCTTCCGGTTGCGGAACTCGGTCATCGAGTCGATGCCCATCGCCCCGAACCGGCCTTCCCGCTCGGTGAGCAGGGTGACCAGCTCGGCGACGATCCGGCGGGCCTTGTCCGGCTCGCGCCGGGCGACCGCGACGCCACCGACGTGCGGCAGGTCGGCCAGCCCGGCCAGGGTGCCACCACCGAGGTCCAGGCAGTAGAACTGCGCCTCTTCCGGCGTGTGGGTCAGGGCCATCGACATGATCAGCGTCCGCAGCATCGTCGACTTGCCCGACTGCGGCCCGCCCACGATCACACCGTGGCCGGAGGCACCGGAGAAGTCGGCCCACAGCGGGTCACGCCGCTGCTCGTACGGCCGGTCGATGATGCCCAGCGGCACCTGCAGCCGCCCGTTGCCGAAGAAACCGACCGGGGACAGGCCGCGGTCGTCGGTCGGGTTCAGGTTCGGCAGCAGCGTGTCGAGGGAGTTCGGGTCCTTCAGCGGCGGCAGCCACACCTCGTGCGCCGGCGGGCCCTGCCCGATCAGCCGCGACACGATCACGTCCAGTTCGGACGGTTCGACCGCCTCTTCCGGCTGCTGCGGCGCGACCGGCGCGGCCGGCGCCTCGGTCAGCTCCGGTTCCGGTTCCTTCGGCAGTTCGACGAAGTCCGGGACGAACAGCTGCGGCCGCTTGTCCGCGCGGACCACGGTCGCCGCCGGGCCCGCCGCCTGGATGCCGGCCGGCCGGTACGGGCCCGAGACGTAGGACGCCTTGAACCGCACCAGCGTGGAGGTGTCGAACTTGAGGTACCCGCCACCGGGGACCGACGGCAGCTCGAACGCGTCCGGCACGCCGATCGCCGCGCGGGACTCCGCGGCCGAGAACGTCTTCAGGCCGATCCGGTAGGACAGGTGCGAGTCGAGGCCGCGCAGCTTGCCCTCTTCGAGGCGCTGGGAGGCGAGCAGCATGTGCATCTGCAGCGACCGGCCCAGCCGGCCGATCGCGACGAACAGGTCGATGAAGTCCGGCTTCGCCGCCAGCAGTTCGGAGAACTCGTCACAGACGATGAACAGCGCGGGCAGCGGGTCCAGGTCCGCGCCGTTCTCCCGGGCCTTCTCGTACTCCCAGACGTTCTTGAAGTTGCCGCCGTTCTTCAACGCCTCCTGCCGCCGGTTCATCTCGCCGGCCAGCGCGTCCTTCATGCGGTCGACCAGCGTGACCTCGTCCGCGAGGTTGGTGATGACCGCGGAGACGTGCGGCGCCTTGTCCAGACCGAGGAAGGTCGCCCCACCCTTGAAGTCGACGAGGACGAAGTTGAGCGTGCTCGACGAGTGCGTGGCGAGCATGCCCAGCACCAGCGTGCGCAGGAACTCCGACTTGCCGGAACCGGTCGCGCCGATGCACAACCCGTGCGGGCCCATGCCCTCCGCCGCCGCTTCCTTGATGTCCAGCTCGACCGGCTGGCCGTACTCACCGACGCCGAACGGAACCCGGTAGCGGTCGCGGATCGGGCGGGGCCGCCACGCCTGCTGCACGTCGAAGGTCATCGGGTCGCCCGGGATGCCGAGCAGCTCCAGCAGCGACGGGTTGGACAGCAGCGGCTCTTCGTCGCTCGTGTCCTGCCCCGCCGCGCCACCGACGCGGTACGGCGAGATCAGGCGGGCCAGCGACTCGGTCTCGACCAGGCTCAGGGTGTCCGGCCGGCCGAACCACTCGACACCGCCGGCGGAGCGCGCGCCGAGCCGATCGGGCTCGACGACCAGCCGCAGGCCGCGGCGGGCGGCGAGGTTGCCGAGGGAGTCGGACAGGTCGACCAGCGTGACGCCGACCAGGCCCTCTTCGAGGACGATCTGCTCTTCGCGGGTGACTTCGGCGTCGTCGATGATGATCACGACGTGCGGCTGGTCGGGCGCCGGGGTGGCGTTGCGGGAGAACCGTTGGCGGTCACGCAGTTCTTCGTCGAGCCAGTCTTCGATCTGGGCCAGCGAGCCGGCCATCATGCGGAGCTGGCCGATGCCGTCGGCCAGGGTCGGGTGCTGGGCGTGCGGGAGCCACTTCGCCCACTCCCACTCCTCCTTCGCCCGGCCCGCGGTGGCGACCGCGACCAGCACGTCGTCGGGGCTGTGGAAGGTGACCATCTGCGCGAGCATCGCGCGGGTCAGGCCGCGGGTCAGCGCCCGGTCGCCCTGCATGCTCACCGCGGCGAACCCGCGCAGGGTGATCTGCGTCGGCAGGTCCGGGACGATCGAGTGCGCGCGCACGAACCGGCGCAGCGCGAGGGTGGCGATCGGCTCCAGCTCGTCGACCGGCCCGGTCTGCGGCGGGACCAGCCGCGTCGCGAGGCGGTGCGAGCTGCGACCGACGCGCAGGTGCAGGAAGTCCTGGTCGTTCTGCCGGCGCTCCCACATGCGGCGGCTGGCGGCCAGCGACCACAGGGACTGGGGGTCGGGGTGCACCCACTCGAGCGCGGCGCGCTGGTCGACCATCGCCTCGCGGGCGCGGTCGCGCATCTGGCCCAGGTAGCGGAGGTAGTCCTTGCGGTCCTCGTCCATCTCGGCGCGCTTGGCGCCGCCGCCCTTGCCGCCACCGCCGGCCATCATCCCGAGCGTCCCGACGACCATCATGCCGCCCATGGCCATCATCATCGGGTTCCGGTTGCTGGCCTGGAACATGAAGACCATCATCCCGAGCGACGCGACGATCATGACGACCGGAAGCGCCTTCATGACGATGTTGCCGGGGATGACGCGGGGCACCTCGGGCGGCGGCTCGAGGTGCACCTCACCGCCCGGCGGGCGCGGTGCCGCCAGCCGCGGCGACTTCTTGAACTGCAGCGTGCTCATCGAAGGACCCCTCATTCAAAACTCGACGATGGCGGCCACCGCAAGGTGTGCGACCAACCTATCGAACGCCGCGGGGGAATTCCGCCGGATGCCCGATCCCCTCGTGAACCCTGCCCACCCTCGCCCGGCGAGTGTACGGCCCGGCACCGGCAGTAATCCCACCTTCCGGCCGCCGACCTGCGGATGGCGGTGAATTTCGGACGTTCGATGATGTCGGCACCGGGGTTCGGTATAAGTTCCCCCGGGAGCAGTCTCGACCGAGCGGGGGCAGTGCAGTGGCCACGGGCACGACAGTTTTCAGCAGGGTGACGGTCGTCGCGCCCTCGACGCGGATCGACGTGGCGCTGCCCGCCGACGTCGCGGTGGCCGATCTGCTGCCCATGCTCCTGGACATGGCCAAGGAGTCGTCGCCGGACGGCGGGGCCCGCCACGGCGGCTGGGCGCTCGCCAAGCTCGGGGACGCCCCGCTCGACCCGAGCCGCACGCTGGCCTCGCTCGGCGTCGTCGACGGCGAGCTGCTCCAGCTGCGCAAGCGCAACGAGAACCCGCCGCCGCCGCTGTACGACGACGTCGTCGACGCCATCGCGGAGTCCTCCCCCGACAGCTTCCGCCCCTGGACCAAGGAGACGGCGAACCGCTTCGGGCACGTCGCGGGCGGGCTGGCGCTGGTCGCCGCCGCGATCGCGCTGTTCATGAGCGGGTCGCTCTACGGCGGCAACGCGCTCGGCGCCGCCATCGCCGGCGGCATCGGCGCGATCGCGTGCGTCGCGATCGGCGCGACGCTCGCCAAGGCCTACCACGCCGAGGCGACCGGGGTGCTGATCGCCGCGGCCGGCGGCCTGCCCCTGGCGTTCGTCAGCGGCTTCTACATCGTGCCCGGCCTGTCGATGCGGGCGAACCTGCTGCTCGGCGCGGTCCTCGTGATCATCGTCGCGTCCGTCTGCATCATGGTCATCGGCGCGGGCATCACGACGTTCATCGCCGCGGCCACCGCGGGCACCTTCGGCGGGCTGGCGTTCCTGTTCGGCACGCTCGTCGCGCACCCGGCGGCCGGCATCGCGGCCGGCACGGTCGCGGTCGCCCTCGCCTGCATCTCGATCCTGCCGCGCGCCACGATCTGGCTCGCGAAGCTGCCGCTGCCGCACGTCCCGGGCAGCGCGGAGGAGCTCAAGGAAGACTCCGGCTTCCCGGACTACCGGGCGATCGAGCGCCGCACGGCGGTCGCGCACAACTACATGACCGGCCTGATGGTCGGCTGCGGCGTCACGGTCGCGGTGTCCGCGATCATCGCCGCGAGCGCACCCGGCACGTTCGGGATCATCCTGGGCGTCGTCGCGACGCTCGTGCTGCTCCTGCGCGCCCGCGCGTACGCGAACGGCAGCCAGGCGGTCGCCCTGCTCACGACGGGTCTCGTCTCGGCGACCGGGATCGCGATCGGCTGGCTCGTCTCGGCGAGCGCGCAGAACCGCCTGCTCTACGTCTTCGGCATCCTGATCCTGCTGGCCGCGGGCGCGCTCGTGGTCGGCGTGATCTTCCCGGGCCAGCGCTTCTCGCCGCCGCTGCGGCGCTTGGTGGAGATCATCGAGGCGCTGTGCATCGCCTCGGTGCTCCCGCTCGCCCTGGGTGTGATGGACCTGTACACCACCCTGCGGCACCTGAACTTCAAGTGACCGGATCGGGTGAGTCTCGGATGGCAGTAGGACGGCGTTTCGGCGTCACCCGGCGGACCACGACCGCGTTGCTGACCGGCACGGTCGGCTTCCTGTCCTCCGTGGCCGTCGCGGTGCCGGTCTGGGCGCAGCAGGCGCCCGCCGACGGCTACTTCGCGACGCCGCCCCCGGTGGACATGAGCAAGCTGCTGCCGGATTCCGGCCAGCCGGACAAGAGGTACAAGCAGTCGAAGGGCTGCGTCCAGCGCAGCACCCTCGGCGAGAACGTCGTGCTGAAGAACCGGCCGTGGGGCCAGGAGTACCTGCAGATCTCGAAGGCGCAGGAAATCGTCCGGGCCGCCACGAACGGCGGCGTCGGCCGGGGCGTCAAGGTCGCCGTGGTCGACACGGGCGTGACGAGGCATCCCTGGCTGCCGAACCTCGAGTCCGGTGGCGATTACGTCGCGGCGCCGACGAACGGCCAGCCGAAGGGACTCGAGGACTGCGACGGCCACGGCACCGAGGTCGCCGGGATCATCGCGGCGAAACCGGACAACCCGGAGGTCGGGTTCATCGGCGTGGCACCGGACGCGACCATCGTGTCCTACCGCCAGCTGAGCGAGAACTACGAACCCGACACGTCGACGTCGACGCCGCCGGCGAGCAGCACCGCCGGGGGCACCCCGTCGTCGAGCACCACCCCGCCCACCGGTTCGGAGTCCTCGCTGCCGCCGAGCGGCGAGGGCGGTGGTGGCTCCGGTTCCGGGGACGGCGACCGGACGTCGCCCGGGCAGTCGAACGGCGGCCGCCAGCTGGAAAAGGCCGGCACCGCCGGCACGCTGAAGACGCTGGCCGAGATCATCCGCGGCATCGCCGACCGCAAGGCGGCCGACGTCATCAACATGTCGGTCGACAACTGCCGCACGGCGACCGGCAGCATCACCGAAGGCGAGCAGCAGGTCCAAGCGGCCGTGCACTACGCGGCGCAGGCGGGCATCGTGATCGTCGCCGCCGCCGGCAACGCGACGGACACCTGCCCGCAGAACGACCAGCCGGACGCGAAGAAGCCCAAGACGATCGTGACACCGCCGTGGTTCGCCGACGACGTGCTGTCCGTGGGCGCGATCGACGAATCCGGCGGGGTGGCGCCGTTCAGCGTCCACGGCCCGTGGGTCGGCGTCGCGGCGCCGGGGACGAAGATCATCTCGCTCGACCCCGCCGAAGGATCCAACGGCCTGGCGAACCTGACGTTCGAAAGCGGCGACAAGGCCAGCGAAATCCAAGGAACGAGCTTCGCCGCACCGTACGTGGCGGGACTCGCGGCCTTGGTCAAGGCCAAGTACCCGACCCTCGACGCCAAGGCCATCATCAACCGCATCAAGGAAACGGCCCAGCACCCGGCGGCTCCGGGCGGACGGGACAACTTCGTCGGCTACGGGGTAGTCGACCCGGTGGCGGCGCTGACCCAGAGCCTGCCGTCGGAAGTGGGGAACCAGGCGCCGATCCCGCCCCCGCAGCTGGCCCAGCTCCCGCCGGCGAACGACCACAGCTCGACCCCGATGATCGTGGCTCTGGCGGGCACCGGCGGCGGTGTCGTGGCGCTGCTGATCACGCTGTTCGTGATGCGCACGATCCGCCGCAACCGGCCCGAGGAAGCGGCTTCCCGGCGCTGACGCTCACTTCGCCGGCGGTTTCTTCTTCTGCTGCGGGGTTTCTTCCTCGCCGATGACCGGCGGGGCCACCAAACCCGGCTCCCCCAGCAGTTCCGACGGCGACGTCGTCGGCCGCGTCTTCGACTGGCGCCGTCCTTGGCCACCACCGCCGCCGAAGGATCCGAAGCCCATCATCGGCATCATCGGCATGCCCGACGCGCTGTGGTCCGCCGAGCTGTCCGGGGCAGCCTGCGGCTGCGGTGCCGCGTCGGCGGGTTGTGCGGCGTCCGGCGTGCCCGCGCCCGTGTGCTTCGGCTCCGCCGGGTCTCCGCTCGCCGACGACGGCGTCGTCGTTTCGTCGGAACCGGAACCCGGATCCGCCGCGGCCGGCGTCGCCGTCGGTTCCCCGGCCGCGGAGCTGCCGATGACGGCGTCGTCGTGCAGCCGGAACCGCTCCTCCGGGTACCGGTGCGCGACCTCGATGCTCCGGGTGGCCGCGTCGGGGTCGTCGACGCCGTCGCAAAGCCGGTCGAACGCCTCGAGGACGTCCCGAGCCGTCTCGTACAGCGCCTTCGCCGAATCCTGCGTCTCCCGCAGCTGAACCCGCGCCCGCTTCGCGCCGCCGCTCGGCAGCGTCATCGTCTCGGAGACCAGGTCCGCGGCGTCGACCAGCACCTCGGCGAGGTCGACGACGACGTGGCGGAGGGTGGTCACCAGCTCGTCGAGCGCGCCGGCGAGGACGGTGAGCGCCTCCTGGAGGTCACCGCCCGCGGCCCCGATCTCCCGCATGTACCGGACGAACGCGTCGGCGTCCCGGCCCTCCCAGCCCGCGTCGAGCCGGCCGAGGCCGTCGTCGAGCCGCGTGGACACCTCGGCCGCGGCACCGGCCGCCTGGCGCAGCCGGCCGGCTTCGGCGCCGAGGTCGCCCCAACGGCCGATCAGCGGGCGGAAGTACGTCTCGACGGGGTCGATCACCCCGAGCCGCTGCGAAACCTCGGTGAGGTAAGCCAGGTACGGCTCGGCCGTGGCGGCGATTTCGTCGCCTTCCGCGGCCGGGCCGAAGGCCACCTCGGGAGCCGCCGGCGCCGGGGCGGCCGGCTTGGCCAGCGGGTGCGGGATGGACTCCGTGGAGCCTTCCGGTTCGGCGAACATCATCCGACCCGCCCCGCCCGCTCGATCAGCTCCGCGGCCTCCGCGTCCTGGCCGCTGTGGCGGACGGTGACCTGCCGCAGCGCTTCCGCCGCCGACTTCAGCGCCTCGGCGCCGTCGGCCAGCTGACGCCGCAGCGCGCCGGCCGCGCGGCCGTACGACTCACCGAGCCCGATCTGCGCCCCCAGCGCGCCGTAGGACTCGCCGGAAACCCCTTCGCCCCCTACGAGGGCCGCCGCCGCGTGCAGGTCGTCAGCGGCCTCCTCGGCCGTCCGGGCGTACTCGGCGACGACCACGCCGTCCATCCTCAAGCCGGCCATGGCACCTCTCCGCTCACCGGAAGAATCCTTCGAGCGTGGGACGTACGCCGCCGCCCGATGGTTCCCCTCAGCCGCCGGCCTGCGGGCCCGGCGTCGGGAACGAGCCGGCGTCCGGGTCGATCGGCACCGAGTCGAACTGCTTGAGCACGTCCTGGGTGTTCAGCGAAGCCCCGGTCGGCAGCAGGCCGATGATCGACTCGGGCGCGGGCTGGCGGTTGTTCAGGCCGATCGCGTCGGCGGTCGCGGCGTCCGGGACGCTGTAGCGGATACCGCGGTCGGAGATCAGCTGGATCGCGCCCTTGCCGAAGCTGGCCTTGCCGGTGGCGGACTGCACCACCGCGCCGAAGCCGGGCTGGAGGTAGAAACCGTTGATCGGCACGCGGTTCGGGCCCGGCGTGGTGACCTTGGTCGTGCCGAACTTCGCGCCGCGGCTGTTCTGGCCCGGCAGCTGGGTTTCGATGTAGACCGAGGTGTGGCCGTCGCGGTTGTCGCCGTCGCCGACGACGGACCAGCCGAGGCAGGCGACCGCCGAGTTCTTCGTCGCGTCGAGGACCGTCGGGACCGACCGCGGGAACTCGTCGACCGGGATGTAGCCCTGGTCGCCGGGCTTCAGGACGTTGGCGCCGGACAGCTTGTCGAGGCCGAGCGTCCGGAGCTTGCTCGCGCTGCCGTGCTTCGCGACGCGCATGATGTCGGCGACCGCGTTCGACACCTGCTGGATGCCGCTCGTCGTGATCGCCCAGTACTGCGGCGCGGCACCGGTCGGCTGCGTGGAGAAGACGTCGCCCGCGGCGAGGCCGTCGAGGTCGACCGGGGCCGTGCCCTCCGGAACCTGCGGCGGGGTCAGGGGCGGGACCTCGGGGATCGCGTTCAGCAGCCCCTGCGTGATCTTCCGCGGCTTCTGGTTCAGCTGCAGGGCCGTCGAGACCGCGTTGCGCGAGTCACTGGCGTCGATCTCAGCGCGGACGGTGTTGGCGTTCGGGCGGTTCTGCGTGCTCGGCAGGCGGTAGATCAGGTAGGTCTTGCCGTTGTCCCCCTTCGCCAGCAAGGCCTCGTTGTCGCCCAGCTCGGTGCCGAGGGCGCTCGGGGCGACGCCGCCGAAGACGTAGGTGTTGGTCTGGTTCAGGCTGTCGGGCACCGGCAGCGTCGGGTCGAGCTGGACCTGGTCGCACACCGCCCAGTTGGGGCTGATCCGCTGGGAATCCGTCGGGATCAGCTGCGGCCCGTCCGGGATCCCGGTCAGCTTCCCGCGCGGGATGTCCTTCAGCTGGTCGTCGGAAACGACCGTGGGATTCTTCACACTCTCGGTGCTCGCCGGGGCGGGGGCGGGGGCCGCCGCCGGCGCGCCGGCGGCGTTGCCCGCGCTCTGCGACTTCTGCTGAGCCAGCAACAGAAGCCGCGCCGACGCGAGGTTGAACGTCGGGACGAGCATCTTCGGGTTCCCCATCACCACGTAGACCGTGCCGGACTGCTCCCCGATCACGATGTTGCCGGCTTCGGGGACCGACGGGGCCGGGCTGAGCAGCCCCCAGACGACGAACACGATCATGCCGAGGGCGCCGAGCACGACCCCCACGATCGTGGCCCTCGTGTGGGTGCGCATCGGGTCGTGCAACATCACGGCGTCACGCCGGACCAGCGCCGACTGCATCCGGCGCAGGACGAACTGGTACGCCTGGACCTGAGACTTAGTCGTGGGTGTTGATGGCATTCTCGACCTACAGCTCTCCCCGTCGCGGTACGGTTCCGCAGGATAGCCGTACGGGGACCGTCTGGTGTGGGGTTTCTACCAACTCCGGCTAGGGTCGGACTCCCCGGGACCCGGCTTCCGGGTACGCAGCAAGCACCGAGGGGAAGAGAAAGCGCGGATGTCCGTCACCACTCCTCCACGTCCGCCTGGCCCGCCCGGGCCCCTGCCTCCCGGCCGCCCGCCGGGCCCGCCCCCGCGGCCGGGGAGACCCGGTGGTCCCGGCGGTCCGGGAGCTGTGCCGGGCGGTCCAGGTGGTGTTCCCGGTGGACCCGGTGGTGGCCCTGGCGGACCCGGCATGCCCCCGCGCGGTCCCGGTGGTCCTCAAGGCCCCGGTCCCCGTCCCGGTGGTCCCGGTGGACCCGGCGGTGGTGGACCTGGTGGCCCCGGCGGACCTGGCGGCCCCGGTGGCGGCGGACCTGGCGGCCCCGGTGGTCCCGGCGGCGGTGGTCCCGGCGGCCCCGGTGGTCCCTCCGGCCCCGACGACAGCGGCTCCTCCGCTCCGCCGCCCGCCCCGGTGCGGATGGCGCCCCCCGCGCGGCGCCGGTCCTCGGGCGTGAACCTCGGCCCGCTGCCCGTCGCGAACCTCGTCGTGCTCGAGGTCGGTCTCGCGGTCGGGCTCGTGCTGCTCGCGATCAACATGTCGATGAAGTACGTCGCGATCGGCGTCGTCGGCTTCGCCCTCATCGTCGCGCTGCTGCGCTGGCGCGGCCGCTGGTTCACCCAGTGGATCGGGCTGACGACGCGCTACTCCTTCCGTTCGCACGACCGCGTCGCGGAGCCGCTGCCGCCGAGCACGGTCGAGGAGCTCGCCGCCGAGGAGACCACGGTCACCGGCCCGGACGACGCCCGCGTGAACCTGCTCCGCATCGCCGTGCCGGACCTCGTCGTCGCGCACGGCGTCGACCACGAACGCCAGCAGGTCGGGCTCGCCTGGAACGACGGCACCTGGACGGCGGTGCTGCTCGTCGAGCCGACGCCGGCGCTGATCACCCAGGCGGGTGGCGCGCCGAGCCTGCCGCTGTCGGCGCTCGCGCCGTGCCTGGAGGACCGCGGCGTCGTCCTCGACTCGATCCAGATGATCTGGCACTGCTACCCGGGCAGCGCGGCGCTGCCGGCGGATTCGCCCGCGCTGAGCTCCTACATGGAGGTGCTCGGGCCGCTGCCCGCGGCGGCGCGGCGCACGACGTGGGTCGCGATCCGGCTCGACCCGAGGCGGTGCCCGGCAGCGATCCGGGAGCGCGGCGGCGGCGTCGTCGGCGCCCACCGCGCGCTGATCGGCGCGCTTTCGCGAGTCCGCAACGCGCTGGAGTCGCAGGGCGTGCCGACCCGCCCGCTCGACCCGGACGAGCTGCTGCGCGCGAGCATTTCGGCCGCGGAGCTCACGTCCGTCGCCGGCTCGCCGAGCAAGGTCACGTTGCAGGAGCGGTGGTCGGGTGTGACCGCGGCCGGCATCGGCCACGCGAGCTACGCGATCACCGGCTGGCCGAAGGGCAAGATCGCCGGCAGCCTCGACGCGCTGACGAGCGTCCGCGCGCTGTCGGCGACGCTCGCGATGTCGATTTCCCCGGCGTCCGACGAGGGCAAGATCGGGCTGCGCGGCGTGGTCCGGCTGAGCGCGCGCAACCCGCGTGAGCTCGACGCCGCCGACCAGCGGCTGAAGGGGCTGTCCGAGCGGCTGAACGTGAACCTGACGCCGCTGCGCGGGCTGCAGGTCTCGGCGTTCGCCGCGACGCTGCCGATCGGAGGTACCGCATGAGCTCCCGCGTCCGTGACGCCGGGCAGAACACCGGCGTGGCCCCGGAGTTCACCGTGGACCCGGCCATGCTCGACGCGGTCAGCCCCTCGGGCGACCGCGGCGGCATCGTGCTCGGCTCGGGCCTGAAGGGCGAGCCGCTGACGATCTCGGCGCTGCGCTCGACGCCGACCCGCATCGTGCTGGTGGGCGGGCTGTACCTGGCCCGCCAGGTGGCGATGCGCGCGATGGCGGTCGGCGCGTGGGTCGTGGTCGCGACCGGGCGCCCGACCGAGTGGCAGGTCCTCTCCCGCGCGGCCGGCAGCCGCGACGGCCGTCCGTCGCCGCTGGTGCAGATCCGGCGGCTGTCGCCGGTCGAGCTGCCGCGGCCGTCGGAGGACGCGCCGCTGCTGGTCGTGACCGACGGCGGCCCGACCCCGCAGGACCTGTTCCCGCCGCGGTCGCCGTGGCAGACGACGGTGTACGTGCTGCCGTACCTGCACCCCCAAGCGGGGGTGACGGCGAACGCGGCGGACCTGGTGCTGATGCAGCGCCTCCCGGCCGGCCAGGCCGAGCTGGCGGGCCGCATCTGGAACCTGCCGCCGCAGATGATGCGCCAGCTGACGATGCTGAAGGACGACCAGGTGGTGGCCCTGGGCCGCAACCTGTGGCGGCCGCTGCGCTTGGTGACGACCGGCAAGGAGCAGCAGCTGCTCGGCCCCGTCCGCCGCGGCGACTGACGTTCCGCCCGTGACTTTCAGGGGGACGTGCGGATGTTGCGGGTCTGCTCGGCGCGGGTGGCCAGCTCCGCGTCCGGGGGGTAGTCCACCGCCGTCAGGGTGAGGCCGTGGGCCGGGGCAACCGCGCTGTCGCGGACTCCGCTCGCCAGGACTTCGCCCGGCCACGCGCGTCCACGGCGGCCGTCGCCCACCAGGAGCAGGGCACCCACCAGGCTGCGGACCATCGAGTGGCAGAACGCGTCCGCCGAGACCTCGACCTCGAGCAGGTGCTCGTCGAGCCGGCGCCACTCCAGGCGCTGCAGCTCGCGGATCGTCGTGCCCGTGTCGCGCTGCTTGCAGTACGCCGCGAAATCCTGCAACCCCAGCAGGGACGCCGCCGCCTCGTTCATCACATCCGTCGACAGTGGACGGTTCCACGCCAGCGTGTCGTGGCGGCGCAACGGGTCCACGCCCCACGGGGCGTCGGACACGCGGTAGCGGTAGTGGCGGCGGACCGCCGAGAACCGGGCGTCGAAACCCGGCGGGGCGACGCGGGCGCCCAGCACCCGGACGTCACCCGGCAGCAGGCGGTTCCAGCGGCCCGTCATGCGCGTGAGGTCCGGGATGCCGGCAGCGGAGACCGGGATCCGGCCGGAAGACTCCGAAAGCGGTACGACGTCGACGTGCACCACCTGGCCCGTCGCGTGCACCCCGGCGTCCGTGCGGCCCGCGACCACCACGGACTTGGGCACCGACGCCCCCGGCGGCTGCTTGTGCAGGGCCTCTTCCAGCACGCCCTGGACCGTGCGACGCGCCGGCTGACGGGCCCAGCCCGAGAAGTCCGTGCCGTCGTAGGAGACGTCCAGGCGCAGACGAACGAGCCCGCCCTCCCCAGGGGGAGTGGCGGGCTCGTCCGGAACGGCTTCCGTCGTCAGGACTCGTCGTCCTGCTGCGACGGCGGCAGCGAGAAGCCGGCGGCTTCGGCAGCCTCGGCGGAGGCGAACCACACCTCGGCCTTGGTCTGCTCGTAGTACGGGCTTTCCTCGGTGTGGTAGTACTTCGACTCGTCGTTGCCCTTGATCGGGAAGCCCTCGGGCTGCGTCCCGTCCTCGAGCGCGGCGTGGCTGCCCTCACCGTAGGGAGCCTCGGTAGCGGCTTCCTCGGTGACAGCAGGCACAGCCTCCGCGGCGGTCTTCTTCTCGTCCTTCGCGAACTTCGTCTTCCGAGCGCGCTCGGCCTCCGAAGTCACCGTCTTCTCGGGCACCAGCTCGATGACCGCCATCTTGGCGTTGTCACCCTTGCGGGGCATCGTCTTGGTGATCCGGGTGTAGCCACCGGGACGCTCCGCGAAGTGCGGACCGATCTCGGCGAACAGCTTGTGGACGACGTCCTTGTCACGGACGACGCGCTGAACCTGACGGCGGTTGTGCAGGTCGCCCCGCTTCGCCTTCGTGATCAGCTTCTCGGCCAGCGGACGGACCCGCTTCGCCTTCGCCTCGGTCGTCGTGATCTTGCCGTGCTCGAACAGCTGCGTGGCCAAGTTGGCCAGGATCAGCCGCTCGTGCGCGGACGACCCGCCGAGCCGGGCTCCCTTGGTAGGGGTGGGCATTGGTTCTCCTACTAGTTCAGCTCGCAGCGTCCAGGCACAGAGCCCTAGAGCTGCTCGGTCTCTGCGTAGTCCTGGCCATCGTCGTGGTGGCCGTCCGAAATCCCATCGGCGATGCCACCGACACCCTCCGACCAGCCTTCACCGTCGTAGCTGGCGGCGGCGGCGGTCGGGTCGAACCCGGGCGGGCTGTCCTTCAGCGCGAGGCCGAGGCCGACGAGCTTGAGCTTGACCTCGTCGATCGACTTGGCGCCGAAGTTGCGGATGTCGAGCAGGTCCGCCTCGCTGCGCGAGACCAGCTCGCCCACCGTGTGGATGCCCTCGCGCTTGAGGCAGTTGTACGACCGGACGGTGAGGTCCAGGTCCTCGATCGGCATCGCGTAGGCGGCGATGGTGTCCGCTTCCTGCGGCGACGGGCCGATCTCGATGCCCTCGGCGTCGACGTTCAGCTCGCGGGCGAGACCGAACAGCTCCGTCAGCGTCTTACCGGCCGACGCGACCGCGTCGCGCGGCGTGATCGACGGCTTGCTCTCGACGTCCAGGATCAGCTTGTCGAAGTCGGTGCGCTGCTCGACACGGGTGGCCTCGACCTTGTACGTCACCTTGAGCACCGGCGAGTAGATCGAGTCGACCGGGATCCGGCCGATCTCCGCGCCCGCCTGCTTGTTCTGCAGGGCCGGAACGTAACCGCGGCCGCGCTCGACGACGAGCTCGATCTCGAGCTTGCCCTTGCCGTTCAGCGACGCGATGTGCAGGTCCGGGTTGTGCACGGTGACGCCGGCCGGGGGCACGATGTCAGCGGCGGTGACCTCACCGGGACCCTGCTTGCGCAGGTACATGGTGACCGGCTCGTCCTCTTCCGAGGACACCACGAGCTCCTTGAGGTTCAGGATGATGTCGGTGACGTCTTCCTTCACCCCCGGGACGGTGGTGAACTCGTGCAGCACGCCGTCGATGCGGATGCTCGTCACGGCCGCGCCCGGGATGGACGACAGCAGCGTACGACGCAGCGAGTTGCCGAGCGTGTAGCCGAAGCCGGGCTCCAGCGGTTCGATGGTGAACCGGGAGCGGGTCTCGTTGACCGTCTCTTCGCCGAGAGCCGGCCGCTGGGAAATCAGCATTCTTCCTAATTCCTTTCCAGACGACGCCCGCCATATGACGTCGAAGGGATGGCGCGGCGGCGGCGCGCTGGGCGCCGCCGCCGTAACTCGACTACTTCGAGTAGAGCTCGACGATCAGCTGTTCCTGAACCGGAACGTCGATCTGCGCACGCTCCGGCAGCTGGTGGACCAGCACGCGGAGGTTGGACTGGACGACCTGCAGCCACGCCGGGATCGGGCGGTCGCCGTAGGACTCCTTGGCGACGACCAGGGGCAGCATCGAGAACGACTTCGGCCGCACGTCGATGATGTCCCACTTCGAGACCTGGTAGGACGGGACGTTGACCTTGACGCCGTTGACCAGGAAGTGGCCGTGGCTCACGAGCTGACGCGCCTGACGGCGGGTGCGGGCGATGCCGGCGCGGTAGATCACGTTGTCCAGGCGGGACTCGAGGATCTGCAGCAGGTTCTCACCGGTCTTACCGGGACGCCGGACGGCTTCCTTGTAGTACCGGACGAACTGACGCTCGAGAACGCCGTAGGTGTAGCGAGCCTTCTGCTTCTCCTGCGACTGCAGGAGGTACTCGGACTCCTTGATGCGCCCGCGGCCGTGCTGGCCCGGCGGGTAGGGGCGACGCTCGAAAGCCTGGTCGCCGCCGATGAGGTCAACCTTGAGGCGACGCGAAATACGCGTCGCGGGGCCGGTGTAACGAGCCATTTCTTCTTACTCCTCCCCGTTCCTCAGACCCGGCGCCGCTTGGGCGGGCGGCAGCCGTTGTGAGGCTGCGGGGTCACGTCCTGGATGGTGCCGACCTCGAGGCCGGCCGCCTGCAGCGAGCGGATCGCCGTCTCGCGGCCCGAACCCGGGCCCTTCACGAAGACGTCGACCTTCTTCATGCCGTGCTCGGCGGCCTTGCGGGCAGCGTTCTCGGCGGCCATCTGCGCGGCGAACGGGGTGGACTTGCGCGAGCCCTTGAAGCCCACGTGCCCACTCGACGCCCACGCGATCACGGCACCGGTCGGGTCCGTGATCGAGACGATGGTGTTGTTGAAGGTGCTCTTGATGTGCGCGTGGCCGTGCGCGACATTCTTCTTTTCCTTGCGGCGGACCTTCTTGGCCCCCGCCGCGGTACGAGACTTCGGTGGCATGTTCTGAGGGTTCTCCTACTCAGCGCGCGTTCTCTTGGTGAGCGGCGACCGCTTCGGCCTGTCCGCGCCGGATGATCGAACCGGCGTCGGTGTACAGGTTGCGGAGCGCCATCGGGCGGGCGTAGAGCGCCTTGGGCGAGACACAAGCCGAGCCGCGGCGCTGCGCGCCACCCATCTGCACGACCTTCTTGCCCTGGACGCTCACTTCTTGCCAGCCTTCTTCTTGCCGGCGACCGTCTTCTTCGGACCCTTGCGGGTGCGAGCGTTGGTCTTCGTGCGCTGACCACGGACGGGAAGTCCGCGGCGCCAGCGAAGGCCCTCGTAGCACCCGATCTCGATCTTCCGACGGATGTCGGCGTTCACCTCGCGGCGAAGGTCACCCTCGACCTTGAAGTTCTCTTCGATGTACACACGCAGCTTCGCGAGGTCGTCATCGCTGAGGTCTTTGACGCGGGTGTCCGCGTTCAGCTCGGCAGCCTTGATGAGCTGCTTCGAGCGGGTACGGCCGATCCCGTAGATGTACGTAAGCGCGATCTCCAACCGCTTTTCGCGGGGGAGGTCTACGCCAGCGAGTCGTGCCATTGGCGTTGATGCTCCTTCATTGAATTCATCTTCAGGTCTGCTCCCCGTCCGGTTCCGGGACCGACTCGCCTGTCGTGCCCTCTGCTTGCGCTTCGGGTGTCCCGGCCCCGGCCTGAAGTCCGGGGGTGAACCGGCCCACTCGCGTGGCCCGGCAGGTGCGGGGAGGGTGTGTAGCCGTCAATCCACTCTGGTCGAGTGCGAGTGATCAGCCCTGCCGCTGCTTGTGCCGCAGGTTCTCGCAGATCACCATGATCCGGCCGTGCCGGCGGATCACCTTGCACTTGTCGCAGATCTTCTTGACGCTCGGCTGGACCTTCACGTCTTCTGCTCTCCTGTTAGCTGCTCTGTCATCCGGGGCTTCGCCCCGGAGCCGGGGGCTCCGCCACCCGGAACCCCCGAAAAGCGACTCGTCGTGATCACTTGTAGCGGTAGACGATGCGACCACGAGAGAGGTCGTAGGGCGAGAGCTCCACGACAACCCTGTCCTCGGGCAGGATGCGGATGTAGTGCTGCCGCATCTTGCCGCTGATGTGTGCCAGGACCTTGTGACCGTTCTCCAACTCGACGCGGAACATCGCGTTGGGGAGCGGCTCGACTACGCGGCCTTCGACCTCGATGGCCCCGTCTTTCTTCGCCATGTCCTCCGCTTTTCCCTGTCGGTATCGTCTGTCGCCACACCACGATCAACTCGAGCACTAGTGCTGGGTTGGGTGTTGCGTGGCACACTGGTGCCCGACTCCCTAGATCGTGAATTCACGAGCGCGTAGGACCCGGGCGCGATAAGTGCGCCGACTTGACAGTGTACGCAGGTCGTGTCGCGACCCCCAAACCGGGGGTAATCATGCTAGGAGAACGCGCAGGTGCACGTGACCTCGGTCACCACAGACGGGTGAATGCGCAGGTCAGCGATGTCCGGGGCTTCGCCCCGAGCCGGGGCCTCCGCGACCCAGACCCCCGAAAGCTCAGGAGTCTTCCGGAGCCGTGAGGACCCAGGGGCCCTCTTCGGTGATCGCCACCGTGTGCTCCCAGTGGGCCGCGCGGGAGCCGTCGGCCGTGACGACCGTCCAGCCGTCGTCCAGCTCGCGGGTCTCCCCGCCGCCGCCGGTCAGCATCGGCTCGATCGCCAGCGCCATGCCGGGCTTCAGCCGCGGGCCCTTGCCCGGCTTGCCGATGTTCGGCAGGAACGGGTCCATGTGCATCTGGCGCCCGATGCCGTGGCCGCCGTACTCGACGATCATCCCGTACTCGATGCCGTCGTCGCGGCCCGCGCGTTCGGCGGCCGACTGGACGGCGTAGGAGATGTCGGTGAGCCGGCCGCCGGCGGTGACCGCCTCGATGCCGGCCCACATCGCCGCTTCGGTCGCCGCGGACAGCGCGAGGTCGGCGCCGGAGACGTCACCGATCGCCAGCGTGACGGCGGAGTCGCCGTGCCAGCCGTCGAGGATCGCCCCGCAGTCGACGGAGATGATGTCGCCGTCGGCCAGCACCTGGGTCTTCGCCGGGATGCCGTGGACGATCTGGTCGTTCACCGACGCGCAGATCGACGCCGGGAAGCCGTGGTAGCCCTTGAAGGACGGCACCGCGCCGGCGTCCCGGATCGTCTGCTCGGCCAGCTCGTCGAGCTCGGCCGTGCTGACGCCCGGTTTCGCGATGGCCCGGACCGCCGCGAGCGTGCGGGCGACGACGAGCCCCGCGGCCCGCATCGCCTGGAGCTCGTCCGCGGTCTTGACCTCGATCATGCGCCCACGCCGGAGCACTTGCAGAACACGCAACCCTCCGAGATTCACGTGCGGTCGCGCAGCGCTTTCAGCACCCGGCCGGAGATCTCCTCGACACTGCCGACGCCGTCGACGGTCACCAGGATGCCGGCGTAGTACTCGAGCAGCGGCGCGGTGTCGGACACGTAGATCTGCTGGCGGCGGCGGATGACCTCTTCGGTGTCGTCCGCGCGGCCGCGGGACATGAGGCGCCCGACGACGACGTCCGCCGGCACCTCGAGCTGGATCACGGCGTCGAGCGAAACGTCGGCGTCGCCGAGGATCTCGCCGAGGACCTCGGCCTGCTTGGTGTTGCGGGGGAAGCCGTCGAGCAGGAAGCCGGCCTTCGCGTCCGGCTCCGCCAGCCGCTCCCGGACCATTTCGTTCGTCACCGAGTCGGGCACGAGCTCGCCCGAGTCCAGGTAGCGCTTGGCTTCCTGGCCCAGCGGGGTCTCCTGGCCGACGTGCGCGCGGAACAGTTCACCTGTGGAGATGTGCGGGACGCGCAGCTGCTCCGACAGAGCCTCCGCCTGCGTACCTTTGCCCGCGCCTG
Organism: Amycolatopsis sp. cmx-4-37; assembly: GCA_049998055.1. Classification (GTDB taxonomy): domain Bacteria; phylum Actinomycetota; class Actinomycetes; order Mycobacteriales; family Pseudonocardiaceae; genus Amycolatopsis. The sequence goes on from JAEBEK010000005.1 coordinate 328,920, forward strand.
GCGGACCGACGAGAACCAGCCGCGTCACTTCAAGAACCCTTCGTAGTTGCGCTGCATCAGCTGGCTTTCGATCTGCTTCACGGTGTCGAGCCCGACACCGACCATGATCAGCACAGCCGTGCCACCGAACGGGAAGTTCTGGTTGTTCCCGCTACCGGTCACCGACAGGAAGAAGTTCGGAAGGATCGCGATGATGCCCAGGTACAGCGAACCCGGAAGGGTGATCCGGCCGAGCACGAAGCTCAGGTACTCCGCCGTCGGGCGGCCCGGGCGGATGCCCGGGATGAACCCGCCGAACTTCTTCATCTCGTCCGCACGCTCGTCCACGTTGAACGTGATCGTGATGTAGAAGTACGTGAAGAAGATGATCAGGGCGAAGTACAGCGCGATGTGCACCCAGCTGGACTGGTTCACGATGTAGTTCTTGATGAAGACCTGCCAGCCGGAGTTGGCGTTCTGGTCGCCGACGAGGCGGCTGATCAGGTCCGGCAGGTACAGCAGGGACGACGCGAAGATGACCGGGATGACGCCGGCCTGGTTGACCTTGATCGGCAGGTAGGTCGACGTGCCGCCGTACATCCGGCGGCCGATCATGCGCTTGGCGTACTGCACCGGGATCCGGCGCTGCCCCTGCTCGACGAAGATGACGCTGGCGATGATCACCAGGCCGAAGACGCAGATCATCGTCAGCGCGACGCCACCGCCGTTGCTGAGGATGTTGCCGCCCTCGACCGGGATGCGCGCGGCGATGTTCAGGAAGATCAGGACGGACATGCCGTTGCCGACGCCGCGTTCCGTGATCAGCTCGCCCAGCCACATCATGACGGCGGTGCCCGCGGTCATGGTGATGACGATGATGGCGAGCGAGTAGACGCTGTTGTCCGGGATGATCGGCTGGTCGCAGTCCGGGAAGAGCTGCTTGCGGTCCGCGAGCGCGACCACGCCGGTGGCCTGCAGGATCGCCAGCGCGACCGTCAGGTACCGGGTGTACTGGGTCAGCTTGCCCTGGCCGGACTGGCCTTCCTTCTTCAGCTCCTCGAACCGCGGGATGACCACGGTCAGCAGCTGGATGATGATGCTCGCCGTGATGTACGGCATGATGCCGGTCGAGAAGAGCGACAGCTGCAGCAGCGCACCGCCGCTGAACAGGTTCAGCAGCTGGTAGACGCCTTCCTGCTGCGCCTGGGAACTACAGGCCTGTACCGCCCCGTAGGAGATCCCGGGTGCCGGAATGGTCGCACCGATTCGGTAGACCGCGACGATGGCTAGCGTGAACAGGATCTTCTTGCGTAGATCCGGCGTCGCGAGAGCCGAGCGGAAGGCGCTGAACACGCGGGGGACCTCCTCGGCGTCGTCGGCCGTCCTCAACCGACGATCGGCTTGGCCGGCACGGGTGGCCGGCGGGAACACACAGCACTACTGGCACGCAAGCCAGGAACGCTTCGGGGCACACTCGTCCCGAAGCGTGTCGCCGACTCTAACAGCTTCACAGGGCGTGTCCGCAGTGCGTGTGCGTTTTCCGTACCAAGGTTGCTCCGGCGGGTTGATCCACATCGCCGTCTTGCCCGTAATCCTTGACACACGAGGGCAAGAGAGGATCAAGCGCTCGACGTCGCGAGCACGCCGGCGAGGCCGACGAGGACCACGCCGGTGCCGCGGTGGACGTTGCGCCGGGCCCGCCGCGTGAGCTCGATCGACTTCACCGCGGCGCCGACGCCGACGTACACCGAGCCGGCCAGGAACTCGGCCAGGAGGTAGACGCCGCCCAGCAGCGCGATCTGTGCCGAAAACGGCCCGTGACCTGCGTCGATGAACTGCGGGACGAACGCGGTGAAGATGAGGATCGCCTTCGGGTTGGTGATCGCGACGCTGAATTCCTTGCGCGCGACGCGCCAGGCGCTCGCGGGTTCGGTGGTCGTCTTCGTGGTCCCGGCGTCGCCGTCGTCGCGCCGGGTGGTGGACCACAGGATCCGCACGCCGAGGTAGAGCAGGTAGGCCGCGCCGGCCCACTTGATGATCGTGAGGGCGGTCTCGGACGCGGCCAGCAGCTGCCCCAGCCCGGCCGCGACGGCCGTGATCAACAGGGTGAACGCGGTCAGCCGGCCGAGCAGTCCGGCGAGCCCGCGACGGACACCGTGCGTCATCCCGTGGTGGAGACCGAGCAGGTTGTTCGCCCCTGGCGTAAGTGCGATGAGCACGGACGCCCCGAAGAAGACCAGCAGCCACGTCATGGTTCTCACGGTAGCGCCGGGGGCGAGCGGGTTATCCGGGTTGCCGGGGTTGTCCGGGTTCGTCCGGCGGCAGCACCGTGATGGCGACGCCGGTGGGCGGGGTCGGGGTGTCGGCGTAGGCGAGGGTGGGGTCGGCCCAGTCGTCCTCGCCGCGCCGCCAGACGGGCAGGTAGGCCAGCACGGCCGCGACGGCGACCAGGACGGTGGCCCCGATCAGCAGCCACATGCCGGCCGCGGTGACGACTTCGAGGTTCATGGTCTCCGCCATGCCCGACCACCCGACGCCGCTCATGCCGACGGTGATGACGACACCGGTGGTGAAGAAGGCACCGGCGGCGATCAGCCACCGGCCGCGCTCCGGCCGCGAGAAGGCCCGGAAAGCGGCGGTGGCGAGCACCAGGGCGGCGAGGATCAGCGGGATGCCGACGGGCGAGCCTCCCTGGTCGACGGCGTCCTGCCCGGGGATTTCGATGCTGCGGCCCCAGGCGGTTTCGGTGATGGTGAGCTGGGCTTCGAAGAACCGCTGCCGGACGCTGACGTGCTGCTGGAGCCGGACGAGCGGGAAGAAGCAACCGCCGACGGTCATGAGCGCAGCGACGGCGGTGAGGAGGGGCGGGAGGAAGCGCAGGAGGCCGGCGGGGGTCTCCGCGGCTGGGGTCGGTGCGGGCTCGGCTGCCGGGAGGGGCGGCGGGACGGCGGTGACCCCGCCGGGCAGTTCGGCGAGCGGGAACGGCAGTTGGTCAGGCGGGTGGGGCGCTCGCGTGGCCTGGGCCGGGAAGAGCGGGTCGGCGAGGGGCGGGGCCGGCGTGGGAAAGGCGAGCGGATCGGCGGACGCCGCCGCGGCCGGGTAGGCAGGCGGCGGCGCGGCTTCCACCGGGAAGCTCAGCGGATCCGCGGGCGGCGATGCGGCCTGCTCCGGAACAAACGGGTCGGCAGGAGCGGCTTCCGCCGGGAAGTTCAGCGGATCCGCGGGCGGCGATGTGGCTTGTCCCGGCACAAGCGGGTCAGCAGGCGCCTCCACCGGGAAACTCAGCGGATCCGCAGGCGACGACGTGGCCTGCCCCGGAACAAGCGGGTCAGCAGGCGCCGCTTCCACCGGAACAGGCGATGCGTCGACGGGCGAGGCGACCTCGACCGGGAAGCTCAACGGCGACTCCGCGGCCTCGGCCGGCGGGCCCGGCCGCTCGGGTGGCTCCTGCGACGGTCTGTCCACCCTGTGATCCTCCGTCCGGATCCGCGCCACGGCAAGGAAGGCCGCGAACCTGTCCGGTCAGTCGTCCGCCGGGGGCAGCACCGTGATCGAGACCCCGGACGGGGGCGTTGTCGTGTCCGCGAACGCCGCCGCGGGATCCGCCCACTCCGGGCGGTCCGCCACCGGCCGGCGGAAGCTCAGCGCCGCTGCCGCCGCGGCGGCCAGTACCGCGGCCAGGAGCACCCACAGGCCGGCCAGGAAGGTCGTCTCCGTCTGGGGCGGGCCGTCGTCGAGGAGGCGGCGGGCGCTCTGCATCGCGATCGTGCAGACCGCGCCGGCGAGGAAGGCCGCTCCCCCGAACGTCGTCCGGGTGGCGGCCGCGCCCTGGTGGTGGGTCGCCGCCTGGCGGATGCCGAGGACCAGCGCCGCCAGGAGGATCGCGCTGGCCAGCACCAGCGGGAGCCCGAGCGGCGCGGACGGCGAGCCGATTTCCGCCTGGCCCGGGAACGTGAAGTCGATCCGCCAGGCGCTCACGACCGTCCGCGCGACCCCGCCCGTCTCCCACCCGACCGGCTGCTCGGAGCGGAAGAACGGCAGGAAGGTCCCGGCGATCGTCAGGGCCAGTGCCAGCGCGACGAGCGCGGGCGCCAGGAAAGCACGACGGGCCGGCCGGTCAGAAGTCGAGTCCACCCCGGCGATCCTTCCGCCGGGCCGCGGCGACCACAAGCGAACCCGGGAACGCCGAAGGCCCGCCTGGCGAACCAGGCGGGCCTTCGAACGAGTATCGGCTCAGTTGGTGGTGGCGGAGCCACCGGCCGCTTCGAGCTTCTCCTTGGCGGAGCCGGAGAAGCCGTCGGCGGTCACGTCGAGCTTGACGCCGTCGACGTCACCGTTGCCGAGCACCTTGACGAGCTTGCCCTTGCGGACGAGACCCGCGGCGGCGAGCTCTTCGTTGCCGACCTTGCCACCGTCCGGGAAGACGCGGGCGATGTCGCCCACGTTCACCGGCTGGTACTCGGTGCGGAAACGGTTCTTGAAGCCGCGAAGCTTCGGGAGCCGCATGTGGATGGGCATCTGCCCACCCTCGAACCCGGCGGGCACGTTCTTCCGGGCCTTGGTGCCCTTCGTACCGCGACCGGCCGTCTTGCCCTTCGAACCTTCACCACGACCGACGCGCATCTTCTCGCGCTTCGAGCCCGGAGCCGGGCGCAGGTGGTGGATCTTGATGGCCGTCATGCCTGGACCTCCTCGACCTCCACCAGGTGGCGGACGGTGTGGATCAGGCCGCGCACCTGGGGGGTGTCTTCACGCACGACGCTCTGGCGGATCTTGCGCAGCCCGAGGGTGCGCAGCGACTCGCGGTGAGCGTGCTTCGTGCCGATCTTGCTCTTGACCTGGGTGACCTTCAGCTCAGCCATGTCAGGCCCCCTGGCCCGCGCGCTGGCGCAGCATCCGGGCCGGCGCGACGTCCTCGAGCGGGAGACCGCGGCGGGCCGCGACCTCTTCGGGACGCTGCAGACCCTTCAGGGCCGCCACGGTCGCGTGCACGATGTTGATCGCGTTGTCGGAGCCGAGCGACTTCGACAGCACGTCGTGGACGCCCGCGCACTCCAGCACCGCGCGCACCGGGCCACCGGCGATGACGCCGGTACCGGCGGACGCCGGGCGGAGCAGCACGACACCGGCCGCTTCCTCACCCTGGATCGGGTGCGGGATGGTGCCGCCGACGCGGGGAACGCGGAAGAAGTTCTTCTTCGCTTCCTCGACGCCCTTGGCGATCGCCGCGGGAACTTCCTTGGCCTTGCCGTAGCCGACGCCGACCTGACCGTCACCGTCACCGACGACGACGAGGGCGGTGAAGCTGAAGCGACGACCACCCTTGACGACCTTGGCGACGCGGTTGATCGTCACGACCTTCTCGAGGTGCGGGGTCTTGTCCTGGCCGGCCCCGCCACGGCCACTGTCGCGCCGGTCCCGGCCGCCACCGCGACGGTCATTGCGGTCGTTGCCGCCCTGCCCGCCGGGTCCGCCCTGTCCGCCGCCGAATTGCCGTGTACGTCCCGGCATCAGGCTTTCCTTCCCTTTACGAGCATCTGCATCAGAACTCCAACCCCGCCTCACGGGCGGCGTCGGCGAGCGCGGCGATGCGGCCGTGGTAGGCGTTGCCCCCACGGTCGAACACCACAGCCGAGATCCCGGCGTTCTTGGCGCGCGCGGCGACGAGTTCCCCGACCTTCGCGGCCTTGGCCTTCTTGTCGCCGTCCAGCGCCCGCACGTCCGCCTCGAGGGTGGACGCCGACACCAGCGTGTGGCCGACCAGGTCGTCGATGACCTGCACGGCGATGTGCCGCGAGGACCGCTTGACGACCAGGCGGGGACGCTGCTCGGTGCCCGAAACCTTCTTGCGGAGCCGGAAGTGCCGACGGGCCTTCGCGACGCGGCGGCGGGTCGAGATGTCCTTGCCCACCGGCTTGCGCTTCGTAGTCGTGTCGCTCATGATCACTTACCCGTCTTTCCGACCTTGCGGCGGATCTTCTCACCCTCGTAGCGCAGGCCCTTGCCCTTGTAGGGGTCCGGGCGCCGCAGCTTGCGGATGACGGCCGAGATCTGGCCGACCTTCTGCTTGTCGATGCCGGAAACCGAGAACCGGGTCGGGGTCTCCACCTTGAAGGTGATGCCCTCCGGCGCCTCGATCTTCACCGGGTGCGAGTAGCCGAGGGCGAACTCGAGGTCCGAGCCCTTGGCCTGCACGCGGTAACCGACACCGTGGATCTCGAGCTTCTTCTCGTAGCCCGCGGTCACACCCACGACCAGGTTGTTCACCAGGGTGCGGGTGAGGCCGTGCAGAGCCTTGCTGGTGCGCTCGTCGTCCGGGCGCTTCACCAGCAGCGTGCCGTCATCGTCGCGCTCGACCGTGATCGGCTCGGCGATGGTGTGCTCCAGGGTCCCCTTGGGGCCCTTGACGCTGATGTGCTGACCATCGATGGTCACCTCGACCCCGGAGGGGACGGCGACCGGCAGCTTTCCGATGCGTGACATGTCTGTGCCCCCTTCCTTACCAGACGTAGGCGAGGACTTCGCCGCCCACGCTGTTGCGCTTGGCCTGACGGTCCGTCTGCAGCCCCGAAGACGTCGAGATGATCGCGACGCCGAGGCCACCGAGAACGGACGGCAGTTCGGTCGATTTTGCGTAGACCCGCAGACCCGGCTTGGAGACGCGCCGGAGGCCGGCGATGCTCCGCTCACGGTTGGGGCCGTACTTGAGCTCGACGACGAGGTTCTTGTGCTTTTCGCCCGGCTCGTCGTGGTAACCCGCGATGTAGCCCTCGCGCTTGAGGATCTCGGCGATGTTCGCCTTGAGCTTCGAGTGCGGAAGCTTGACCTCGTCGTGGTACGCCGAGTTCGCGTTACGCAGACGCGTCAAGAAGTCTGCGATGGGGTCGGTCATCGTCATGGTGACCTGTCAACCTTTCTCGCCCTGGTTCCCCGCCGCCCGGGAATGCGGGCGGCAGGGCCTGTGGCGAAGTGGAGTATTTAAAACGCTTACCAGCTGGACTTGCGGACGCCGGGCAGCTCGCCCGCGTGCGCCATCTCGCGAAGGCAGATCCGGCAGAGCCCGAACTTGCGGAACACGGCGTGCGGGCGGCCGCACCGCTGGCAGCGGGTGTAGCCGCGCACGGCGAACTTCGGCTTCTTCGCGGCCTTGTGGACCAGTGCTTTCTTGGCCATCGGCTCAGTTCTCCTTGAACGGGAAGCCGAGCTTGCGCAGCAGCGCCCGGCCCTCGTCGTCGTTCGTGGCGGTCGTGACGACGGTGACGTCCATGCCGCGCGGGCGGTCGATGGAGTCGGGGTCGATCTCGTGGAACATCGACTGCTCGTTGAGACCGAACGTGTAGTTGCCGTGGCCGTCGAACTGCTTGGGCGAAAGCCCGCGGAAGTCGCGGATACGCGGCAGCGCGATGGTCAGCAGCCGGTCGAGGAACTCCCACATCCGGTCGCCGCGCAGCGTGACGCGCGCACCGATCGGCTGACCCTCGCGCAGCTTGAACTGCGCGATGGACTTGCGGGCCTTGCGGACCTCGGGCTTCTGGCCGGTGATCAGGGCGAGGTCCTTGACCGCGCCGTCGATCAGCTTGCTGTCGCGGGCGGCGTCACCGACGCCCATGTTGACGACGACCTTCACAACGCCCGGGATCTGGTGGACGTTGGTGAAGGAGAACTCCGCCTGCAGCTGGCCCTTGATCTCTTCGCGGTAGCGCACCTTGAGGCGCGGCGCGACCTTCTCTGCGGTGGTCATCAGATGTCCTTACCGTTCCGGCGCGAGATCCGGACCTTCTTGCCGTCCTCGCCGATGCGGTAACCCACCCGGGACGGCTTGCCGTCCGAGTCGACGACCATCACGTTGGAGACGTGGATCGGGGCCTCCTGCGTGACGATGCCACCGGACTGCGCACCGCGCTGGGTCTGGGTGATCCGCGTGTGCTTCTTGATCCGGTTCACGCCCTCGACCAGCACGCGGTCGCGCTCCGGGTAAGCCTGGATGACCTTGCCCTTGGCGCCCTTGTCCTTGCCGGCGATGACGACGACCGTGTCGCCCTTCTTCACCTTCATCACAGCACCTCCGGCGCGAGCGAAATGATCTTCATGAACTTTCGGTCGCGCAGCTCGCGGCCCACCGGGCCGAAGATGCGGGTGCCCCGGGGCTCGTTGTCGTTCTTGATGAGCACGGCGGCGTTCTCGTCGAACCGGATGTAGGAACCGTCCGGACGACGACGCTCCTTGACCGTGCGGACGATGACCGCCTTGACGACATCGCCCTTCTTCACCCCGGCAGCCGGGATGGCGTCCTTCACGGTGGCGACGATGATGTCACCGATGCCGGCGTAGCGCCGCCCGGAACCACCGAGAACCCGGATGCAGAGGATTTCCTTCGCACCCGTGTTGTCGGCTACCCGAAGCCGCGACTCCTGCTGGATCACGTCAACTCCTGTATGTCGCGCCGGTTCTCGCCCGCTGGTGAGGATTCACCGTGGCGAGCCTTGCGGAACTAAGAACTCCGAAGAGCCCTGCTTACTTGGCCTTCTCCACGATCTGCACCAGGCGCCACCGCTTCGTCGCCGACAGCGGGCGGGTCTCCATCAGGGTGACCCGGTCGCCCACGCCCGCCTCGTTGTTCTCGTCGTGCACCTTGACCTTGGTGGTGCTGCGGAGAACCTTCGAGTAACGGGGGTGCTTCTTGCGGTCTTCGAGCTCGACCACGATCGTCTTGTTCATCTTGCCCGAGACGACGTAGCCCTCGCGAACCTTGCGGTCGTTCCGGGCCGGCGTCTCGGAGGTGGGCTCGCTCATGCGGCACCTTCACTCTCGGAGTCGGGGGCAACGGACAGGCCGAGTTCGCGCTCGCGCATGACCGTGTAGATCCGCGCGATGTCCGTGCGGACGGTGCGCAGACGGCGGTTGTTGTCGAGCTGGCCGGTCGCCATCTGGAAGCGGAGGTTGAAGAGCTCCTCCTTGTATTCCTTCAGACGCAGGACGAGCTCTTCCGCGGTGAGCTCACGCAGCTCCGATGCCAAGGCACCTGCGTTCGCCATCAGAACTCACCACCTTCACGGGTCACGATGCGGCACTTCATGGGCAGCTTGTGGATCGCGCGGCGGAGCGCCTCACGGGCGGTCTCCTCGTTCGGGAACGAGATCTCGAACATCACGCGGCCCGGCTTCACGTTGGCGATCCACCACTCGGGCGAACCCTTACCGGAACCCATGCGGGTTTCGGCCGGCTTCTTGGTCAGCGGGCGGTCCGGGTAGATGGTCGTCCACACCTTGCCACCACGCTTGATGTGACGGGTCATGGCGATACGAGCGGACTCGATCTGCCGGTTCGTCACGTAGCTGTGCTCAAGCGCCTGGATGCCGTACTCGCCGAAGCTGACCTTCGTGCCACCCTTGGCGGCGCCGTGGCGCTTCGGGGAGTGCTGCTTCCGGTGCTTGACCCTGCGCGGGATGAGCACGTCTCAGCCCTCCGTCTTTTCTGCGGTCTCGGTGGCCGGGGCCGCCGGGGCCTCGGTCGTGGCGGCGGCGGCCGCACGACCGGCTTCGGTCGAGGTGGCGGTCGTGCCCGAGGCGCCGGAACGACGCGGGCGGGACGGCCGGTCGCTGCGGTCACGGTCACCGCGACCGCCACGCGGCGCGCGCTCGGCGGCGTCACGGGCTTCGCGAGCCTTCAGGCCACCGACGAGCTCACCCTTGTAGATCCACACCTTGACGCCGATGCGACCGAACGTCGTCTTGGCCTCGAAGAAGCCGTAGTCGATGTCGGCGCGCAGCGTGTGCAGCGGGACGCGGCCGTCGCGGTAGTGCTCGGAGCGGGACATCTCGGCACCGCCGAGACGACCGCCGCACTGCACGCGGATGCCCTTGACCTGCGGCGAGCGCATGGAGGTCTGGATCGCCTTCCGCATCGCGCGGCGGAACGCCACGCGGTTGGAAAGCTGCTCCGCGACCGCCTGGGCGACCAGCTGGGCGTCGGCCTCGGGGTTCTTGACCTCGAGGATGTTCAGCTGGACCTGCTTCTTGGTCAGCTTCTCCAGCGCGCCGCGGATCCGGTCGGCCTCCGCGCCGCGGCGGCCGATGACGATGCCCGGCCGGGCGGTGTGGATGTCGACGCGGACGCGGTCACGGGTGCGCTCGATCTCGACCTTGGAGATGCCGGCGCGCTCCATGCCCGTCGCCAGCAGCTTGCGGATCTTGACGTCCTCGGCCACGTACTCGGCGTACTGCTTGTCGGCGTACCAGCGCGACTTCCAGTCCGTGGTGATACCCAGGCGGAAGCCGTGCGGGTTGATCTTCTGGCCCACTACCGGCCACCTGCCTTCTTCTTGCTCTGAGCCTTCGGCGCGACGGCCGGACGCGACTCCACCTCGACGGTGATGTGGCTGGTCCGCTTGCGGATCCGGTACGCACGGCCCTGGGCCCGCGGCCGGATGCGCTTGAGGGTCGGGCCCTCGTCGGCGTACGCGTTCTTGACCCAGAGGGTGTCCGGGTCCAGCTGAAGGTTGTTCTCGGCGTTGGCCACGGCGCTGGCGAGCACCTTCGCGACCGGCTCGCTCGCCGCCTGGGGGGCGAAACGGAGCACGGCCAAGGCGTCGGCGGCGCTACGTCCCTTGATGAGCTCGATGACCCGGCGCACCTTGGTAGGCGAGTCCCGGACGAAGCGAGCCCGCGCGTAAGCCACAGGCAAAGCCTCGGCCACGTCGTTCTGGGCGTTCATCGCTAGTTCCTTGATCTCTCGTGCCCGCTCAGCGGCGGCGCGACTTCCGGTCGTCCTTGATGTGACCCTTGAAGGTCCGAGTCGGGGCGAACTCCCCCAGCTTGTGACCCACCATTGCCTCGGTGACGAACACCGGGACGTGCTTGCGGCCGTCGTGCACCGCGATCGTGTGACCCAGGAAGTCCGGGATGATCGTGGAACGACGCGACCAGGTCTTGATCACGGTCTTCTTGCCCGACTCGTTGAGAACGTCCACCTTCTTGAGCAGGTGGTCGTCCACGAAGGGGCCCTTCTTCAGGCTACGTGGCATGTTCTTCTACCTCCCTGCTCAGCGCTTGTTCTTGCCGGTACGGCGACGGCGGACGATCATCGCGTCGGATGCCTTGCGGCGACGCGTGCGGCCCTCGGGCTTACCGTTCGGGTTGACGGGGTGACGACCACCGGACGTCTTGCCCTCGCCACCACCGTGCGGGTGGTCGACCGGGTTCATCACGACACCACGGACCGTGGGGCGCTTGCCGCGCCAGCGGTTGCGGCCGGCCTTGCCCCAGTTGATGTTGGAGTGGTCGGAGTTCCCGACCTCACCGACGGTGGCGCGGTTGCGCACGTCCACGTTGCGGATCTCACCCGAGGGGAGACGCAGCTGGGCGTACGGCCCGTCCTTGGCGACGAGCTGCACCTTCGCGCCGGCCGACCGCGCCATCTTCGCGCCGCCACCCGGGCGGAGCTCGATCGCGTGGATCACGGTACCGACCGGGATGTTGCGCAGCGGCAGGTTGTTGCCCGGCTTGATGTCGGCCCGGGGGCCGTTCTCGACCGTGTCGCCCTGCTTCAGCTTCTCCGGCGCGATGATGTAGCGCTTCTCGCCGTCGGCGTAGTGCAGGAGCGCGATACGAGCGGACCGGTTGGGGTCGTACTCGATGTGCGCGACCTTGGCGGGAACGCCGTCCTTGTCGTTCCGGCGGAAGTCGATCAGCCGGTACGCACGCTTGTGGCCGCCACCCTTGTGCCGGGTGGTGATCTTGCCGGACGAGTTGCGACCGCCCGTGCCGCTCAGCGGACGCAGCAGCGACTTCTCAGGAGTCGAGCGGGTGATCTCGGCGAAGTCCGAGACGCTCGAACCGCGACGACCCGGGGTCGTCGGCTTGTACTTGCGGATGCCCATGTCAGCTCAGTCCTTTACGCGGTGGGTCCGCCGAAGATCTCGATCGCCTTGCTTTCGGGCGAAAGAGTCACGATGGCGCGCTTGGTGTCCTTGCGCTTGCCGAAGCCGGCGCGAGTCCGCTTCCGCTTGCCCTGGCGGTTGGCCGTGTTGACGCTGACCACCTTGACGCCGAACACCTTTTCGACCGCGATCTTGATCTGGGTCTTGTTGGCGTCCGGACGGACGATGAACGTGTACTTGTGGTCCTCGAGCAGCCCGTAGGACTTCTCGGAGATGACCGGCGCGAGCAGGATGTCGCGGGGGTCCGGAATGGCGACCGAACTCACTTCTCGTCACTCCCTTCCGTGACCTCGCCCGACCGCGCGGAAGCCTTCACGGTCTTTCCGCGGGCGGGGCCGGCGACGAACGCGTCGTACGCGGCCTTGGTGAACACGACGTCGTCGTTGACCAGCACGTCGTAGGTGTTGAGCTGGTCGGCCCAGAGCAGGTGCACCTCGGGGAGGTTCCGCAGGGAAACCCAGCTGTACTCGTCGTCCCGGTGCAGCACCACGAGCACGCGCCTCGCCTGCGTCACCGCGGCGAGCACGGCCTTGGCGGCCTTCGTGGACGGCTTCTCACCCGTCACCAGCTCGGTGACGATGTGCAGCTGGCCGGCGCGCGCCCGGTCGGAGAGGGCGCCACGCAGAGCGGCGGCCTTCATCTTCTTCGGGGTGCGCTGCGAGTAGTCACGCGGCGTGGGGCCGTGGACGACGCCACCGCCGACGAACTGCGGCGCGCGGGTCGAACCCTGGCGGGCACGGCCGGTGCCCTTCTGCCGGTACGGCTTCTTGCCGCCACCGGAGACCTCACCACGGGTCTTCGTGTCGTGCGTGCCCTGGCGCGCGGCGGCCTGCTGGGCCACCACCACCTGGTGCATCAGCGCGACATTGGCCTGCACGTCGAAGATCTCCTCGGGGAGGTCCACGGTGCCGTCGGCTTTACCGGCCGGGGTCTTCAGCTCGACGCTTGTCATTCGGAGTTACCACCCTTCGCGGCGCTGCGCACGAACAGCAGGCCGCCCTTGGGACCGGGCACGGCGCCCTTGATCAGCAGCAGGCCGTCCTCGGCACGCACGGCGTGCACGGTCAGGTTCTGCGTGGTGACCCGGTCGTTGCCCATCCGGCCCGCCATGCGCAGGCCCTTGAAGACGCGGCCGGGGGTGGCACAGCCACCGATCGAACCCGGCTTGCGGTGCACGGCCTGGGCACCGTGGCTCGCGCCCTGGCCCTTGAAACCGTGGCGCTTCATGACACCGGCGTAGCCCTTGCCCTTGCTGGTACCGGTGACGTCGACCTCGACGCCGGCGGCGAACACCTCGGCGGTGATCTCCTGCCCGACCTCGTACGTGTCGGCGTCGGTGGTACGCAGCTCCGCGAGGAAGCGCCGCGGGGTCACGCCCGCCTTGTCGTAGTGCCCGGTGCGCGGCTTGTTCACCTTGCGCGGGTCGACCGCGCCGAACGCCAGCTGCACGGCCACGTAGCCGTCCTTCTCCTGGGTCCGAACCTGGGTGACCACGTTCGGACCGGCCTTCACGACGGTGACCGGGACAACCCGGTTCTGCTCGTCGAAGACCTGGGTCATACCGAGCTTTGTGCCCAGGATGCCCTTCATCTGCCTGTCAGACATGAGTCTCTTATCTCCGCCGCTCGCCCGCCGCTACTACTGGATGTTGACGTCGACGCTCGCCGGCAGGTCGATGCGCATGAGCGCGTCGACCGTCTTCGGCGTCGGGTCGAGGATGTCGATCAGACGCTTGTGCGTGCGCATCTCGAAGTGCTCGCGCGAGTCCTTGTACTTGTGCGGCGAGCGGATGACGCAGTAAACGTTCTTCTCGGTGGGCAGCGGCACCGGCCCGACAACACGGGCGCCGGTGCGCGTGACCGTCTCCACGATCTTGCGCGCCGAGGTGTCGATCGCCTCGTGGTCGTAGGCCTTGAGCCGGATGCGGATCTTCTGTCCCGCCATGGTGGCTGCTCGTTCCTTGTCGTCTCGTGCCGCTATCTCACAAACCCCGCCGCTGTGTCTCCACTTTGGCCTGGGTTTCCGCAGTTCAACGGCCCTGTCCCCGGTCCACGCGGTCGGGCGTGTCGCACCCGACGCACAGACGGATCCCGCGGGATCGTCGTCTTGCCTGGTCTTCCTCAACGTGAGGAGGCGTTGAGCCGGCAGCGCTTGTGCAAGCTCTGCGCGCCTCACTGCCCTTGCCCGCTCGCCTACCCGAAGGAAGAGGCTCGGCGGACCGTGGCCACTCGCACCGAGGCGGCCGGACCCTTTCGTCAAAAACCCGAAGGGATCGGCCGCCCCAGGACGAGCAACCTGAATAGTGTCGCACACGTGATTTGACGCCCCTGACCCGGGGGTGTAGAGCCCCCGGGCGGGGCGCCTGAATCACTTGATGATCTTGGTGACCTGACCCGCACCGACGGTGCGGCCGCCCTCGCGGATCGCGAAGCGCAGGTTCACGTCCATCGCGACCGGCTGGATCAGCGCGACCGAGATGTCGGTGTTGTCGCCCGGCATGACCATCTCGGTGCCCTCGGGGAGGGTCACGACGCCGGTCACGTCGGTGGTGCGGAAGTAGAACTGCGGGCGGTAGTTGTTGAAGAACGGGGTGTGACGGCCACCCTCGTCCTTCGACAGGATGTAGACCCGGCCCTCGAAGTCGGTGTGCGGGGTGGTGGTCCCCGGCTTCACGACGACCTGGCCGCGCTCGACGTCCTCACGCTTGATACCGCGGACGAGGAGGCCGACGTTGTCGCCCGCCTGGCCCTGGTCCAGCAGCTTGCGGAACATCTCGACACCGGTGACAGTCGTCTTGGTCGACTTCTCCTTGATGCCGACGATCTCGACCTCTTCGTTCACGTTGACCACGCCACGCTCGACGCGGCCGGTGACGACGGTGCCGCGACCGGTGATCGTGAAGACGTCCTCGATCGGCATGAGGAACGGCTTGTCGAGCTCGCGCACCGGGTCCGGCACGTTGTCGTCGACGGCGGTCATCAGCTCGAGAACGGCCTCGGCCCACTTCTCGTCGCCCTCGAGGGCCTTGAGGCCCGAGACGCGCACGACGGGGGCGTCGTCGCCCGGGAACTCCTGCGAGGACAGCAGCTCGCGGACCTCGAGCTCGACGAGCTCCAGGATCTCCTCGTCGTCGACCATGTCGGCCTTGTTCAGCGCGACCACGATGTAGGGCACGCCGACCTGGCGGGCGAGCAGCACGTGCTCACGGGTCTGCGGCATCGGGCCGTCGGTCGCGGCGACCACCAGGATCGCGCCGTCCATCTGCGCGGCACCGGTGATCATGTTCTTGATGTAGTCCGCGTGACCGGGGGCGTCGACGTGCGCGTAGTGACGCTTCTCGGTCTGGTACTCGACGTGCGAGATGTTGATCGTGATGCCGCGCTGCTTCTCTTCCGGCGCGTTGTCGATCTGGTCGAACGCCCGGGACTCGTTGAGCTCCGGGTACTTGTCGTGCAGAACCTTGGTGATCGCCGCGGTCAGCGTGGTCTTGCCGTGGTCGACGTGACCGATGGTCCCGATGTTGACGTGCGGCTTGCTCCGCTCGAACTTCGCCTTCGCCACTGGAATGTCCTCCTGGACTGATTTCGCTTTGTGCTCGGGGGCCGGCGTGGCTGCCGACCCCCGCTGTGTTTGACGCCGCCTCCGCTGAGAAAAATACGTCGGCGGATTCCTTCGTCGGTGCTGCGGACGTTCAGGAGAGTCCCTTAATGCCCGCGCGCGGTGGGGGAGTTACTCCCCCGTCGCCTTCGCGATGATTTCCTTCGCGACGTTCGCGGGAACCTCGGCGTAGGAGTCGAACAACATGGAGTAGTTCGCCCGGCCCTGGGTGCGGGACCGGAGGTCACCGACGTAGCCGAACATCTCCGACAGCGGGACCAGCGCCTTCACGACGCGGATGCCCGCCCGCTCCTCCATGGCCTGGATCTGACCACGACGGGAGTTGAGGTCACCGATGACGTCACCCATGTAGTCCTCGGGCGTGGTCACCTCGACCGCCATCATCGGCTCCAGGATCACGGGGTGGGCCTTCTTCGCGGCTTCCTTCATCGCCATGGAACCGGCGATCTTGAACGCCATCTCCGAAGAGTCGACCTCGTGGTAAGCACCGTCCAACAGGGTGAACTTCAACCCGACGAGCGGGTAGCCGGCCAGGACGCCGTACTGCATCGCGTCCTGGGCGCCCGCGTCGACCGACGGGATGTACTCCCGCGGCACGCGGCCACCGGACACCTTGTTGTCGAACTCGTAGAGCGCGCCGTCGGTGCGCTCCAGCGGCTCCAGCTTCACGATGACCTTCGCGAACTGGCCGGAACCACCGGTCTGCTTCTTGTGGACGTAGTCGAGCTTGTCGACCGTCTTCTTGATGGTCTCCCGGTAGGCGACCTGCGGCTTGCCGATGTTCGCCTCGACCTTGTAGTCGGACTTCATCCGGTTCACCAGCACCTCGAGGTGCAGCTCGCCCATACCCGCGATGATCGTCTGGCCGGTGTCCTCGTCCAGCTTGACCTGGAACGTCGGGTCCTCTTCGGCCAGCTTCTGGATCGCCAGGGACAGCTTCTCCTGGTCGGCCTTCGTCTTCGGTTCGATCGCGACCCGGATGACCGGCTCGGGGAACGTCATCGACTCCAGCACGATCGGGTTCTGCGGGTCCGCCAGGGTGTCACCCGTGGTGGTGTCCTTCAGGCCGATGACCGCGTAGATGTGGCCGACCTGGGCGTCGTCGACCGGGTTCTCCTTGTTGGAGTGCATCTGGAAGATCTTCCCGATGCGCTCCTTGCGCTCCTTGGTCGCGTTGACGACCTGCGCCCCGGCGGCGACCTTGCCCGAGTACACCCGGATGTAGGTCAGCTTGCCGAAGAACGGGTGCGCGGCGATCTTGAACGCGAGCGCGGCGAACGGCTCGTCGACCGACGCCTTGCGGGACGCCACGGTCTCGCCGTCGGGCAGCAGGCCCTCGACGGCCGGGACGTCCAGCGGGGTCGGCAGGTAGTCGATGACCGCGTCGAGCATGGGCTGCACGCCCTTGTTCTTGAACGCGGAACCGGCCAGCACCGGGAAGACCTGGCTGGTGATGGTGAGCTTGCGGATGCCGGCCTTGATCTCGGCCTCCGTGAGCTCCTCACCCTCGAGGAACTTCTCCATCAGCGCGTCGTCCGCCTCGGCGACGGTCTCGACGAGCTTCTCGCGGTACTCCGCGGCCAGCTCGGCCAGCTCGGCGGGGATCTCCTCGATGGAGTAGTCCTCGCCCTTCTGGACCTCGCCGCGCCAGGTCAGCGCCTTCATGCGGACCAGGTCGACGACGCCTTCGAAGTCGTTCTCGGCGCCGATCGGCAGCTGGATGACCAGCGGCCGGACCCCGAGGCGCTCGACGATGGTCTTCACGGTGTAGTAGAAGTCCGCACCGAGCTTGTCCATCTTGTTGACGAAGCAGATGCGCGGGACGTCGTACTTGTCCGCCTGCCGCCAGACCTGCTCGGACTGCGGCTCGACGCCTTCCTTGCCGTCGAAGACCGCGACCGCACCGTCGAGCACCCGGAGGTTGCGCTCCACCTCGACGGTGAAGTCGACGTGCCCGGGGGTGTCGATGATGTTGATCTGGTGGTCGTCCCAGAAGGTGGTGGTCGCAGCCGAGGTGATGGTGATGCCCCGCTTCTGCTCCTCCTCCATCCAGTCCATGGTGGCGGCGCCGTCGTGGACTTCACCGATCTTGTAGTTGACCCCGGTGTAGAACAGGATCCGCTCGGTGGTGGTCGTCTTGCCGGCGTCGATGTGGGCCATGATGCCGATGTTTCGGACCTTGTTCAGGTCGGTCAGCACTTCACGTGCCACGAGAGTGTTCCCCTGTTCTCAAGCTTGGGGCCCGGCATGGCTGGCCCAAAAGACGGGCGGCGATGCCGAACTACTTACCAGCGGTAGTGCGCGAAGGCCCGGTTGGACTCGGCCATCTTGTGCGTGTCCTCGCGGCGCTTCACCGAGGCACCGAGGCCGTTGGAAGCGTCGAGGAGCTCGTTCTGCAGGCGCTCGATCATCGTCTTCTCGCGGCGAGCCTGCGAGAAGGAGACCAGCCAGCGCAGCGCCAGCGTCGTGGAGCGACCCGGCTTGACCTCGATCGGCACCTGGTAGGTGGCGCCACCGACACGGCGGCTCTTCACCTCGATGGTGGGCTTCACGTTGTCGAGGGCGCGCTTCAGCGTGACGACCGGGTCGGTGCCCGTCTTCTCGCGAGCGCCTTCGAGCGCGCCGTACACGATGCGCTCGGCCAGGGACCGCTTCCCGTCCTTCAGCACCTTGTTCACCAGCTGGGTGACCAGCGGGGAGGCGTAGACGGGGTCGGAGATCAGCGGCCGCTTCGGGGCCGGACCCTTGCGGGGCATTAGCTCTTCTCCTTCTTCGCGCCGTACCGGCTGCGCGCCTGCTTGCGGTTCTTGACACCCTGCGTGTCGAGCGAACCGCGGATGATCTTGTAACGGACACCCGGAAGGTCCTTCACACGACCACCACGCACGAGCACCATCGAGTGCTCCTGCAGGTTGTGGCCCTCACCGGGGATGTAGGCGGTGACCTCGATGCCGCTGGTCAGCTTCACACGCGCGACCTTGCGAAGCGCCGAGTTCGGCTTCTTGGGGGTCGTGGTGTACACGCGAGTGCACACGCCACGCCGCTGCGGGCTCCCCTTGAGGGCCGCGGTCTTCTGCTTGGCAGCCTTGTCCTGGCGGCCCTTGCGGACCAGCTGCTGGATCGTGGGCAATGGACCAGCTTCCTGTCGTGATCTGCTTCTTCGTGTCTTCACCGGCCCCCGCGGTCGGGCGTGTCGGCCCGCGTCACGGTCTTGCGACCGGTAACTTCCCGGAGGGATTTTCCGTCGGAACCCCGACCTGCCGAAGCCGGTGACCGGGTGCCTGAGCACCCCGCCCATGCGCACGGCACGCGGAGCGGCCCGACGCCTGCCGGGCACGGTCTCCAAAGATACCCGCCCGGGTCCGGGCGGAGCGCGGCGGGGGGTCCGAAGGTCGGCGAACCGCCAGCCTACCTCTGAACAGCACCGGGCCGCGGGATGTTCCGGAGTGCGGTCACGCCGAGCGGCGGACGGTGGCTTTCCGGGACACCGCGGGGTTTTCGCGACGCCGGCCGCTCTCGATCGGGCTTCCGGCGGCCGCGCGACAGTCCTTGCCGGCACCGTTTACAACACGATCGGCCTCGGCATTGTTCCGCCTCGGAGTCCTTGGAGTCCGGAACGAGTAGTTCAGGGCGCGCGGCGGCGAGGCCGGCCGGACTCCCCCCGCCCGGCCTCGTCCGGCGGCTCAGTCCTCGTCGGGCTTCGCGTGGTCCGGCTTGCCCGGGTTCGGGTCGCGCGAGAGGTCGATGAGCGGGTGCACACCCGCCCCCTCGGGCGCCGCGTGGCTACCGGTCTTCTTCGGCTCTTCGTCGGGCCCCGCGGCCCCTTCGCTGCTGCTCATCACGCACTCCTAGCGCTCTTCCCCTGCTTCCCCTTGCGGCCGGAAACCTACCCATTACCCGGTCGGGTGATGTAGTGGGATCGGATCGAGCGTTCCGTTCGTCACACTGCCGGCGCTCCGCGACATCCCCGGTCAGCGGCGCCGGGTGGTCCAGTGCGTCAGCCCCGCCGAAAGGGCGAACACGAGCCCCAGCCCCACGACGTACGGCCCCGCCAGGAGCGCGAACCCCGCGCCGATGTTGGCGTCGGCCTGCTCGGACGTCGCCTGGAAACCGATCGCCCCCACCGACAGCAGGATCGCTCCCACCGTGATCAGCAGGACGGCCACCACCGTCAGGCGCTTCGTGACAGTCGTCATCCGCCCATGGTGCCCGGGGCGGGACGAATTCGCTGGACAGCGACCCCAGGATGAGGACGTGAACTGGAAGATCACCCAGACCGACGTCGCCCACCCGGACGCCGTCGCGATCATGCGCGAGTACATGGACGAAGTCGCTTCGCGCTACTACGGGCGCCCGATCACCGAAGCCGAGCTCACGCGGTACGTGGCCGAGGAGCCCGGCACCGACCTGGTGCCGCCCACCGGGGCGTTCCTCATCGGGTACCACGACGGCGAAGCCGCGGGCTGCGCCGGAACCCGCGTCGTCGCGCCGGGGATCAGCGAGCTGACGAAGGTGTTCGTCAAGCCGGCCCACCGAGGGACCGGCGGCGGCCCCGTGCTGGTGAGGGCCGCCGAGGACGCGGCCCGGCGGCTCGGCTCGGGCCTCATGCGGCTCGACACCCGCGACGACCTCGTCGAGGCCCGCGCGCTCTACGCGAAGACCGGGTACGCCGAGGTCGAGCCCTTCAACGACGGGCAGTTCGCCGAGCACTGGTTCGCGAAGGCCTTATAGCCGGCCGCCATAGGCCTTCGGTCAGAGTTTGGCGCCGCAGTCCGAGCAGAACAGCGCGCCGGGTTTGTTGCCCTCGCTCCCGCAGCCGCCGCAGCGGACCTTCAGCGCCAGCGAAGTCCCGCACGACGAGCAGAACTTGCCGCCCTCGGCCTTCAGGCCGCAGCCCGGGCAGGCGACCTTCGCCCGGGTGTCGAGGTCCAGGTCGGACGTCCAGTCCTTGTCGCGGGCCTTGTCCCAGATCTGGTCCCGCTGCGCGGACGCCTGAGCGCGCGAGATCTCCTCGGCGACGCTCGGCGAGCAGCGCAGGCACTGGCCGATCTCTTCGTTCCAGCACTGGTCGTGGCACATCCAGTCGCCGCAGCCGCGGCACTGGCGGAAGCTCGGCGTGATCTCCTTGACCGCCGCGGCCAGCGCGCGGTCCTTGGCGGGTGAGTTCGTCGCGCGGTCGTAGCGCCACTGGTCGGCCGAGTTGCTCAGGTCTCGCAGCGTCCCGCCGAAGAACGAGCCGACAGTGCGAAGCACGCTTCGCCCGGTTTCCATGTTGTCGCGCTGGAACGCGGAACGGAAACCGTTCCCGCAGCGTTCGCAGCGGAACTCGAACTGGTACCCCTGCGTGTTGGAGAGGTCCGAAAAGTTGTCCGTGAAGGGCACAGAGTCAGCCACGGCCCATCTTCGCCAGCCGGAGCACCTCGTGACGACGAGAGATTTGCCGACAACGACGCGGCTACCGGCCGTCACGGGATACCAGTAGCGCCAACGGAAGCAGCGCCAGCACGCCGCCGACGACCGCGACGAGCGCGTACCCGCCACCGGCAAACAGCTGTCCGGACCCCAAACCGGCCAAAGCGGACGCGGACCAGACCACCGCGTCCACCGTGCCCTGCACCCGGCTGCGCGTCTCCGGCGCGAGGTCGCGGCTCAGCTGCGCGCTGCCGCCGACGAACACCAGGTTCCAGCCGTACCCCAGCAGGAACAACGCGACCGGCAGGCCGGACGTGTGCGCGGTCGGCGCGGCGAGCGCGGTCGCCGTCGACAGCGCCAGGACACCGAGGCCCGCGTTGATCGCGACGCGCGGGCCCCAGCGGTCGGCGATCCGGCCGGACAGCGGCGCCAGCGCGAACATGCCGAACAGGTGCGCGCTCAGCACCCAGCCGACGACGTCGAGACCGTGCCCGTGGCTCTCCAGCTGCACCGGCGTCATGGTCATCACCGCGACCATCGTCAGCTGCGCGGCGACCATCGCGATCAGCGGCCGCGCGACGCCGCCGGGCCGCACCGGGGCGGCCGCGGCCACCGGCTTTTCCGGTGGGAGCGGGACGTGCCGCGGGAGGAACGCGGCCGCCAGCGCCGCTCCCGCCGTGGCCAGCACCGCGACCGCGACCGGCCCGGACAGCGACGGCCAGCCGAAGCCGGTGACGACGTCCGCCGCCGGGGCCATCAGCGCCGGCCCGGCGAGCGCACCGACGGTCCCGGCCCACACGACGTTCGAGAGCGCGCGGCCCCGGCGTTCCTCCGGGTAGAGATCCGCGGCCAGGTAGCGCGACAGCTGCGCGCCGCCGTTGCCGAGGCCGACCAGCAGGATGCCGAGCAGGAGCGGCACCAGCGACGTCGTCAGCGCGCCGGCGAACGCGATCAGCGCGCCGGCCGCGGCCACGCCGTACCCGACGGCCAGCACGCGTCGGCGACCGTGCCCCGGCAGCAGCAGGCCCGCGCCGAACGCGCCGGCGGCCGTGCCGAGCACGTTCGCGACGCTCGGCAGGCCGCTCCACCCCGGCCCGCTGCCCGCGGCGACGATCAGCGTGGCCGCGGTGCTCAGGCCGACCGTCGCCGTGTTGAGCAGCGCGACGCCGGCGAACAACGCACCCATCGCCCGAGTCCGGCCGGTCACCGTCGAAGTCCCCATGACCGGCAACTTTAGGAACTTCCGGCGCTCTTTCGAAGGGCCGGTCGACGGCAAACGCGTCGCCACGACCGCGATTCGGAAGGAAGATGAGCCCCATGACCTTCCGTTCGGAAAAGCCACTGGACGACGTCGACTGGCGGCTGCTGGACCTGCTGCAGACCGACGGGAGGCTGTCGTTCAAGGAGCTGGGCCGCCGGATCAACCTTTCGCCGCCGGCGGTGGCCGAGCGGGTGCGGCGGCTGGAGGAGACCGGGGTGATCACCGGCTACCGCGCGCAGGTCGACGCGCGGCGCGCGGGTCAGCCGCTGCAGGCGTTCGTCGAGATGCGGTGCGCGCTGAGCAGCTGCCTGCTGAAGACGTCGAAGTCCGAGGACTACCCGGAGGTCGTGGAGATCCATCGCCTGTCCGGCGACCACTGCACGATGCTGAAGATCCGCGCGGCCTCGCTCGAGCACTTCGAGGGACTGCTGGAGCGGCTCGGCAAGCACGGCGAGCTGCGGTCGTCGGTGGTGCTGTCGACGCAGTTCGAGGGACGGCCGGTGCAGCCGCCCACGGACGACTTCCTGCGCGCGACGACGTCCGAAGGCTGGTCTTGACCGGTTGGCGGCTGATTGTCCGGTGCCCGGCTGATAGACGAGAGGGATGCCGATCTTCCGCGCCCTGGCCGTCACCCTCACCGCCTTGGCCGCTCTCACCGTCCCCGCCACCGCACAGGCCGCGACGCCGGCCGCCCCTCGCGAGTTCGTCGCGCTCTCCGACGTCGCGCCGTCGATCCTGCAGGACATCCGCTACGCCACCCGGCACAACTTCGTCGGCCGGCGCATCGACGGCTACCTCGAGCCCACCTGCCTCCTCACCCGGCAAGCCGCCGAAGGCCTGCGGCAGGCCCAGTCCCGATTGCGGAAGCAGGGCTACACGCTCAAGGTCTACGACTGCTACCGCCCGCAGCGCGCGGTCGACCACTTCGTCCGGTGGGCGAAGGACCTCGCCGACGAGAAGATGAAGGCGGAGTTCTACCCGGACGTCGCCAAGGACCGGCTGTTCGAGGACGGCTACATCGCCGAGAAGTCCGGGCACAGCCGCGGCAGCACCATGGACCTCACCGTCGTGAAGCTCCCGCCGCGGTTCCAGCGCCCCTACTTCCCCGGCGAGCCGCTCGTGCCGTGCTTCGCACCGCGGAACCAGCGCTTCCCGGACAACATGGTCGACATGGGCACCGGCTACGACTGCTTCGACCCGCTGGCCCACACGGACAACCCGGCGATCACCGGCGTCGCGCGGCAGAACCGCGACCTGCTGCGGACCACGATGATCGCGGCGGGCTTCCACAACCTGCCCGAGGAGTGGTGGCACTACACCCTCGACGGCGAACCGTTCCCGGACACGTACTTCGACTTCCCGGTTTCGCGCTGCAGCGTGCGCTGAAACGCGAAGCGCCCCTGAGTCCACTGTGGACTCAGGGGCGCTTCGCGTTTCGTCAGGCCGCGTTCCGGCGCCGGCGGGCGCCGATCACCAGGCCACCGCCGAGCACCAGGGCGATCAACGCGAGCGCCCCGAGCCCGAGCGCGTCGACGCCGGTGCTGGCCAGTCCGCTGCCGCCGCTCTGGCCGCCACCGGTGCCGGCCGCGCCGGTCGCGCCGGTCGTCGACGTCGGAGCGGCACCGCAGTCCGCGGGATTGGCGGGGACAACCGGCAGCGGCGCGTCACCCTGTCCGGCTTCGACCTGCAGCCGGACCGGCCGGTCCGCGGGACCGCGAACGAAGATCGAGAACGGGTTGTCGTACTTGATCTTCCATCCCGCCGGCGGCAGGAAGAACAGCCGGTACTCGGGTCCGGGCACCAGGTCGTGGAACTCGAAGTGCCCCTTTCCGTCGGTCGTCTGCTCACCGACGACCGGGCAGTGCCGGTCGGACACCAGCACGACCTTGGCGCCGGCGATGCCCTGCTTCACCTCGCCCCGATCGTCGTAGACGGCCACGTCGCCGACCAAGGTCGCCTTGACCCCGGGCACCGCCGCCTGGGCGTGGGCGGTCGGGTTGCTCCCGATTTCGACCTCGCGGTAGCCGAAGTCGCAGTCCGCCGTCACGACACCACTGGTGCGAGCCGCTTCCGGCACCTGCTCGGTGACGTCGAAGGTCCGCGTCTCGCCGGCCGGAACCGTCACGCCGCCCGCGGTGTTGCCGAGGTCCCCCCAGCCGGGCCCGAAGCCCTTCAGCGCGATGGCGGAACCGAAGCGGTCGCACCCGGCGATGATGCCGGTGAGCGGGATCGGGCCGGAGTTGGACAGTGTCACGGCGAGGTGCGCGAGGTCCCCGGCCTGGTAGCTGTCCTGCGTGAACGCCATCGACGCCTTCAGCGCGCCGTTCAGCGGCCGCACTCCGCGGATGGCCAGGTTGGTGCCGGGTCCGACCTGGACGGTCTGGAGCGGGAACAACCAGCCATCGATCACCTCGCCCCCGACGGAGTACCTGGCCGCCGGGATCTCGCCGAAGTCGACGTTCCCGTCCTGGTCGCTCGTAGCGTGGTACGTGAGGTTGCCGTACCGCAGGGTGACCGTCGTGCCGGCGAGCGCTTCGCCCTTGTCCGGCTTGCCGTCGCCGTTCCGGTCGCCGTACACGAGGCCGGTCGGGTGGCCGGTCGTCTTCTCGAGCTTGATCGAGTAGTCGAAGCCGGGGGCGACGCCGTGCCCGGACTCGTCGTACACGAATCCGCGCAGGACCGCGTGGTCCTGGCTGATGTCCTTGATCTGCCCGACCACCTGCTGCACGAAGCTCTCCCCCGGCGGCAGCGTCACGCCGGGCTTCTGGCCGAGCGGACCCCATCCGTCGATGAAGGGGACCTCCAGGTCGTCCGGGTTGGTGAAGAAGTGGGCGACTTGGAGCCCGGCGACCGGGACGCTGCGGGTGTTCGTGATCTTGATGCTGAAGTGGACGTCTTCGTTGGTCGGGTACGACGGCTTGAAGTCGAATGACACGTCGAGGTCAGGCTGCGGAACGGGATCGTCCTGCGGCTGCGCGACCGGCTTGTCTTCCGGCACCGCCGAACTGCTCGGCGCAGCCTCCGATGTGGACGGTGCCGTCGACGTCGGCTCCTCCTGCGCCCCGGCCGGCGCGGCGAACACGCCGGTCAACGCGAACACGGCGGCGTAGACCGCCGTTCTTCGCACCACGGAACCAAATCTGTTCACGAAAAGTCACCCCTGATCACCCGATGGAACCGCGCAAGCCCCCGAGCCGCGTGAACTCGATCAATCTATCCGGTGCGTAACCGATTTGGGTGACAGTTTCGAAACGGGAAAGGCCCCCGCCGGAATCCCGGCGAGGGCCTTTCCCGTGGTTCGGCTTCGTCAGCGGAAGTCGCGGCCGAAGTCGTAGTCGTCCAGCGGAACCGCGGCACCGGTGCCCGTACCGAACACGTCCGGGGTGTAGTAACCGTCGTCGTAGGACGGGATCGCGTACGCCGCGACCCGGGCCTCTTCCGTCGGCTGCACCTGGATGTTGCGGTACTTGTTGATGCCCGTACCGGCCGGGATCAGCTTACCGATGATCACGTTCTCCTTGAGGCCCACGAGCCGGTCCGAGCGGCCGTTGATGGCCGCGTCGGTCAGGACGCGCGTGGTCTCCTGGAACGACGCCGCCGACAGCCACGAGTCCGTGGTGAGCGACGCCTTCGTGATGCCCATCAGCACCGGACGGCCCGAAGCCGGCTCGCCGCCCTCGGCGACCGACGCCCGGTTCGTCGCCTCGAACTTGGTCCGCTCGGGCAGCTCGCCCGGCAGGAAGTCCGTGCCACCCGAATCGATGACCGTCACCCGGCGCAGCATCTGCCGGACGATGACCTCGATGTGCTTGTCGTGGATCGACACACCCTGCGCGCGGTACACCTTCTGGACCTCGTCGGTGAGGTGCATCTGCGCCTCACGCGGCCCCATGACCCGCAGGACCTCGTGCGGGTCCGGCGTGCCCTCGAGCAGCTGCTGGCCGACGTTGACGTGGTCGCCGTCGCCCAGCGGGCCGTTCGGGGTGTTCGCGAGCCGCTGACGCTTGGACAGCTTGTCGAAGACGATCTCTTCGCCGCCGTCGTCCGGGATCAGCGTGATCTTCCAGAACCGCTCGCTCTCCTCGATGCGCACGCGGCCATCGACGTCGGCGATCGGCGCCTTGCCCTTCGGGACACGAGCTTCGAAGAGCTCCTGCACACGGGGCAGACCGGTCGTGATGTCGTCACCGGCGACACCACCCTGGTGGAACGTACGCATCGTCAGCTGCGTACCCGGCTCACCGATCGACTGGGCCGCGACGATACCCACGGCCTCGCCGACGTCGACGAGCAGACCGGTCGCCATCGAGCGGCCGTAGCAGGTCGCGCAGATGCCGACGACCGACTCGCAGGTGAGCACCGAGCGGACCTTGACCTTCGAGATGCCGCTGGAGAGCAGCTTGTCGATGGCCGGGTCGCCGATGTCGTCGCCCGCGTTCAGCACGACGTTGCCCTTGGCGTCCACCGCGTCCGTCGCGAGGTTCCGCGCGTACACGGAGGTCTCGACGTGCTGGTCGCGCAGCACCTTGCCGTCGCCGATGTCCTCGCCGATCGGCATCATGATGCCGCGGGTGGTGCCGCAGTCGACCTCGCGGACGATGACGTCCTGCGAGACGTCCACCAGACGCCGGGTCAGGTAACCCGAGTCGGCGGTCCGCAGCGCCGTGTCCGCCAGGCCCTTCCGGGCACCGTGCGTCGCGATGAAGTACTCCGCCACCGACAGGCCTTCACGGAAGTTGGCCTTGATCGGACGCGGGATGTACTCGCCCTTCGGGTTCGACACCAGGCCACGCATGCCGGCCAGCGACCGGACCTGCGTCATGTTGCCCGCCGCGCCCGACTTCACGATCACCGCGATCGGGTTGTCGTCCGGCAGCGCCGTCTCCATGATCTTGTGGACCTCTTCGGTGGCCTGCGTCCACACCTTGACGAGCTCGTTGTTGCGCTCGGTGTGCGACAGCTGACCACGCTGGTAGCGCTTCTCCACCTGGGAGGCCTTGCCCTCGTACTCGTCGAGGATGGCGGCCTTGCCCACCGGGGTGAGCACGTCCGAGATGGCGATGGTGACGCCCGACCGGGTCGCCCAGTAGAAACCGGCGTCCTTCAGCCGGTCCAGGGTCTGCGCGACCTGGGTCATCGAGTACCGCTCGGCGAGGTCGTTCACGATCGCGGCCTGCCGCTTCTTCGGCATCGGCTCGTTGATGAACGGGTAGTCCGCCGGCAGCAGCTCGTTGAACAGCACGCGGCCCAGGGTCGTCTCGGCCAGCCACGCCTTGCCCGGCTCCCAGCCCTTCTCCGCGAGCGCCGCTTCGTCGGCCTTCGCCGGCTGACGGTCGGTGATGCGGATCTTGACCGGGGCGTGCAGGCCCAGTGCCTTGCGGTCGAAGGCCATGATGGCCTCGGCCGTCGACGAGTACGCGTTGCCCGCGCCCTCGGCCTTCTCGTTGAGGCGGGTCAGGTGGAACAGACCCGTCACCATGTCCAGTCGCGGCATGGCGAGCGGACGGCCCGACGCCGGCGACAGGATGTTGTTCGCCGACAGCATCAGGATCCGGGCCTCGGCCTGCGCCTCGGCCGACAGCGGCAGGTGCACCGCCATCTGGTCACCGTCGAAGTCCGCGTTGAACGCCTCGCAGACCAGCGGGTGCAGCTGGATGGCCTTGCCCTCGACCAGCTGCGGCTCGAAGGCCTGGATGCCGAGGCGGTGCAGCGTCGGCGCGCGGTTCAGCATCACCGGGTGGCCGGTGATGACCTCTTCCAGCACGTCCCACACCTGCGGCCGCGAGCGCTCCACCATCCGCTTGGCGGACTTGATGTTCTGCGCGTGGTTCAGGTCGACCAGCCGCTTCATGACGAACGGCTTGAACAGCTCGAGCGCCATGTCCTTCGGCAGGCCGCACTGGTGCAGCTTCAGCTGCGGACCGACGATGATGACCGAACGGCCCGAGTAGTCGACGCGCTTGCCGAGCAGGTTCTGGCGGAACCGGCCCTGCTTGCCCTTGAGGAGGTCGGACAGCGACTTCAGCGGCCGGTTGCCCGGGCCGGTGACCGGACGCCCGCGGCGGCCGTTGTCGAACAGCGCGTCGACGGCCTCCTGCAGCATCCGCTTCTCGTTGTTGACGATGATCTCGGGCGCGCCGAGGTCGATCAGCCGCTTGAGGCGGTTGTTGCGGTTGATCACGCGGCGGTACAGGTCGTTCAGGTCCGACGTCGCGAAGCGGCCACCGTCGAGCTGCACCATCGGACGCAGGTCCGGCGGGATGACCGGGACGGCGTCCAGCACCATGCCGCGCGGGTCGTTGCCGGTCGCCTGGAACGCCGCGACGACCTTGAGCCGCTTCAGCGCGCGGAGCTTCTTCTGCCCCTTGCCGTTGCGGATGGTGTCGCGCAGGTTGTCGGCCTCGGCGCTGACGTCGAACTCGGTGGCCAGCTTCTGGATGGCCTCCGCGCCCATGCCGCCGGTGAAGTACTCGCCGTAGCGGTCGACGAGCTCGCGGTAGAGCAGCTCGTCGGCGATCAGCTGGCGGGTGTCGAGCTTCGTGAAGGTCGTCCAGACCTCCTCGAGGCGGTCCAGCTCGCGACCGGCGCGGTCACGCAGCTGGCGCATCTCGCGCTCGCCGCCCTCCTTGACCTTGCGGCGGACGTCGGACTTGGCGCCCTCCGCCTCCAGCTCGGCCAGGTCGGCTTCCAGCTTCTGCGCGCGGGTCTCGATGTCCGCGTCACGCTTGGTCTCGAGGTTCTTGCGCTCGACGCCGATCTCGTTCTCGAGGGTCGGCAGGTCGTTGTGACGCAGCTCCGTGTTCACGCCCGTGATGACGTAAGCAGCGAAGTAGATGATCTTCTCGAGGTCCTTCGGCGCCAGGTCCAGCAGGTAGCCGAGGCGCGAGGGAACACCCTTGAAGTACCAGATGTGGGTGACCGGGGCGGCCAGCTCGATGTGGCCCATCCGCTCGCGGCGCACCTTGGCGCGGGTCACCTCGACGCCGCAGCGCTCACAGATGATGCCCTTGAAGCGGACGCGCTTGTACTTGCCGCAGTAGCACTCCCAGTCCCGGGTCGGACCGAAGATCTTCTCGCAGAAGAGGCCGTCCTTCTCGGGCTTGAGCGTCCGGTAGTTGATGGTCTCCGGCTTCTTGACCTCGCCGTAGGACCACTGACGGATGTCGTCGGCGGTGGCGAGGCCAATCCGGAGCTCATCGAAAAAGTTGACGTCCAGCACGTCTAGATCCCCTTGGGGTTGTTTCGGCTAGAGGGGGTTGGCGGGCGAGCGAGGGGGCCCTGCGGGAGGCCGGTCCCCCTCGCTCAGCTCGCGATCAGTGCACGACGTCGTCCACCGAGGGCGACTCGTTGCGGGACAGGTTGATGCCGAGGTTCGCCGCGGCGCGCTCGAGGTCCTCGTCGTCGGAGTCGCGCATCTCGATCGCCGCGCCGTCGCTGGAGAGCACCTCGACGTTGAGGCACAGCGACTGGAGCTCCTTGAGGAGCACCTTGAACGACTCCGGGATGCCCGGCTCGGGGATGTTCTCCCCCTTGACGATGGCCTCGTACACCTTGACGCGGCCCACCACGTCGTCCGACTTGATCGTCAGCAGCTCCTGCAGCGTGTAGGCAGCGCCGTACGCCTGCATCGCCCAGCACTCCATCTCACCGAAGCGCTGGCCACCGAACTGCGCCTTACCACCCAGCGGCTGCTGCGTGATCATCGAGTACGGGCCGGTGGAGCGGGCGTGGATCTTGTCGTCGACCAGGTGGTGCAGCTTCAGGATGTACATGTAGCCGACCGCGACCGGGTACGGGTACGGCTCGCCGGAGCGGCCGTCCAGCAGGGTCGCCTTGCCGTTCTCCTTGACCATGCGCTCGCCGTCGCGGTTCGGCTTGGTCGCCCCGAGCAGCCCGGTGAGCTCCTCTTCCTTCGCGCCGTCGAACACCGGGGTCGCGGTGTTCGTGTTCGGCGCGACGTCGTAGAGCTCCGGCGAAAGGTTCTTCGCCCAGTCCGGGTCGCCCTCGATCGTCCAGCCCTGCGAGGCCAGCCAGCCCAGGTGCAGCTCGAGGATCTGGCCGATGTTCATCCGTCGCGGCACACCGTGCGTGTTCAGGATGATGTCGACGGGCGTGCCGTCCTCCATGAACGGCATGTCCTCGACCGGCAGGATCTTGCCGATGACGCCCTTGTTGCCGTGGCGGCCGGCGAGCTTGTCGCCCGGCTGGATCTTGCGCTTCTGGGCCACGTAGACGCGGACCAGCTCGTTGACGCCCGGGGGCAGCTCGTCGTCGTCCTCGCGCGAGAACACGCGGATGCCGATGACCTTGCCGGTCTCGCCGTGCGGCACCTTCAGCGAGGTGTCGCGGACTTCGCGGGCCTTCTCGCCGAAGATCGCGCGGAGCAGGCGCTCTTCCGGCGTCAGCTCGGTCTCGCCCTTCGGCGTGACCTTGCCGACCAGGATGTCGCCGTCGCGGACCTCGGCGCCGATGCGGATGATGCCGCGCTCGTCGAGGTCGGCGAGCACCTCCTCGGAGACGTTCGGGATGTCCCGGGTGATCTCCTCGGCGCCCAGCTTGGTGTCGCGGGCGTCGATCTCGTGCTCCTCGATGTGGATCGACGTCAATACGTCGTCCTGCACCAGGCGCTCGGAGAGGATGATCGCGTCCTCGTAGTTGTGGCCCTCCCACGGCATGACCGCGACGAGCAGGTTCTTGCCGAGCGCCATCTCACCGTTCTCGGTGGACGGGCCGTCGGCGATGACCTGACCCTGCTCGACCCGGTCGCCCTCGTTGACGATCGGGCGGTGGTTGAAGCAGGTGCCGTGGTTCGAGCGGCGGAACTTGTACAGTCCGTAGCTCTTCCGCGTGCCGTCGTCGTGCATGATCGTGATCAGGTCCGCCGAGAGCTCCTCGACGATGCCGGACTGCTCGGCGACGAGCACGTCACCGGCGTCGACCGCGGCGCGCAGCTCCACACCCGTGCCCACGTACGGGGCCTGGTTGCGCAGCAGCGGCACGGCCTGGCGCTGCATGTTCGCACCCATCAGGGCGCGGTTCGCGTCGTCGTGCTCGAGGAACGGGATCATCGCCGTCGCGACCGAGACCATCTGCCGCGGCGAGACGTCCATGTAGTCGATGTCGAGCGGGTCGATCAGCTCGACCTCGCCGCCCTTGCGGCGGGCCATGACCCGGTCTTCCACGAAGGTGCCGTCGTCGGAGATCGGCGCGTTGGCCTGGGCCTTGACGTACCGGTCCTCTTCGTCCGCGGTCAGGTAGTCGACCTGGTCGGTGACCCGGCCCTCGACGACCTTGCGGTACGGCGTCTCGATGAAGCCGAACGGGTTGACCCGCGCGTAGGAGCAGAGCGAGCCGATCAGGCCGATGTTCGGGCCTTCCGGCGTCTCGATCGGGCACATCCGGCCGTAGTGCGACGGGTGGACGTCCCGGACCTCCATGCCGGCGCGCTCACGGGACAGACCACCCGGGCCGAGGGCCGACAGACGACGCTTGTGCGTCAGGCCCGACAGCGGGTTGTTCTGGTCCATGAACTGCGACAGCTGCGAGGTGCCGAAGAACTCCTTGATCGCCGCGCCGATCGGGCGGATGTTGATCAGGGTCTGCGGGGTGATCGCCTCGACGTCCTGCGTGGTCATGCGCTCACGCACGACGCGCTCGGTGCGCGACAGGCCGACCCGGATCTGGTTCTGGATCAGCTCGCCGACCGTGCGCAGGCGCCGGTTGCCGAAGTGGTCGATGTCGTCGGTCTCGACCGGGATCTCGGTGCCGTTCGCCGCGACCACCTTGTCCTCGCCGGCGTGCAGCCGGACCAGGTACTCGATGGTGGTGACGATGTCCTCTTCGGTCAGCGTCCCGGTGTCGTACGGCGACTCGAGGCCCAGCTTCTTGTTGACCTTGTACCGGCCGACCTTGGCCAGGTCGTAGCGCTTCGCCTTGAAGAACAGGTTCTCCAGCAGGGTCTGCGCGCTCTCCTTCGTGGGCGGCTCGCCCGGGCGCAGCTTGCGGTAGATGTCGAGCAGCGCCTCGTCGGTGCCGGCGGTGTGGTCCTTCTCGAGGGTGGCCAGCAGCGTCTCCGAGAAGGAGAAGCGCTCGCGGATCGCCTCGGTGGTCCAGCCCAGGGCCTTCAGCAGCACGGTGACCGGCTGGCGGCGCTTGCGGTCGATGCGGACGCCGACGGTGTCGCGCTTGTCGACGTCGAACTCGAGCCACGCGCCGCGGCTCGGGATCACGCGGACGCTGAAGACGTCCTTGTCGGTCGTCTTGTCGACGTCCCTCGAGTAGTAGACACCCGGCGAGCGGACCAGCTGGGACACGACGACACGCTCGGTGCCGTTGATGATGAACGTGCCCTTGTCGGTCATGACCGGGAAGTCACCCAGGAAGACCGTCTGGCTCTTGATCTCGCCCGTGTTGTTGTTGACGAACTCCGCCGTGACGAACAGCGGGGCCGCGTAGGTCATGTCCTTGTCCTTGCACTCCTCGATCGAGGCCTTGACCTCGTCGAAGCGCGGAGCGGAGAAGGACAGGGACATCGAGCCGGAGAAGTCCTCGATCGGGGAGATCTCGTTCAGGACCTCTTCGAGGCCGCCGACCGGGTTTTCTTCTCCTTCTTCGACACGGCGTTCGAACCACGCTTCGTCCCCGGTGAACCACTGGAACGACTGGATCTGGACGTCGAGCAGGTTGGGGGTGCTGAGCGGTTCGCGAATCTTTGCGAAGGAAACCCGCTTGGGCGCGCCGGGGATTCCCGAGGCGTGCGCTGACTCCGAGCGAGATTCAGCCGAGGTGGTCGCAGCAGTGGCCTGGTTCGCGGGAGAGACTGCCAAGATGCGTCCTTCCGGGGACAATGAGCGGTGACGGCCGCCATAGCAACAGCTATGAGCGACTGTCAAGGGTGCCGTGTGCCCACTATCCTAACTACCGGCTCCGGGCAGCCTGAAAGAGGGCAGCGCAAAGAGGCAGTCTAGCCCGAACGGCGCGGTCTGTCCAGGGGGCGCTCCCGATGGGGCCCAGCCTGCCTCGCGACGTCTTCAGGTATGCCTCCAGGCGAGCCGGTTGTCCCTCCCGCAAGGGCCGCCGGTTTCGCCGTTCGGGAGTAAGCGTGAACCCACCGGGCCCGAGAGTCAAGATGCCACACGGGGGTCGGCCCGGTTGGCGCAGCGTGGAAGAGGGTCAGCGGAGCGTGAGCGGCCGAATAGTCTTCCAGTTACCGGCTGGTAGCGCCAGTAATAGGGGTCGGACCTGGGGCTTTCCGTCGTTCTTCGGCCGTGCGGTCTGTGTTCCAGGCCACTTCGGACGGCACCGGTTCCGCCGTCGGCGGCGGGTCGCGACGCGTTCCGGTAACCGGCCGGCGTCCGTCCCACTGGTCTCAGGTGTCGCACGTGTCCCGGCCCGGTGACGGCTCCGTGGAGCGCCCTGGAACGCCCCTCCGGTCCCGCTGTGACCACCCGCGCCGCGGACGGCACTGGAGCCGCTGAGGCCCCGGGACACGACGGCGGCCCGTGACCCAAGGGGTCACGGGCCGCGGCCGGGAACGCGCTACTTCGTCGGCGAGGGGGACGCGGGCGGCGCGGACGACGCCGGCGCCTGGGTGGCCGCCGGGACCTTGGGCGCGTTGTACGTGTCCATGTCCGTGATCTTCCACTTGTCGCCCTGCAGCTGGGCGTTCAGGTGGAGCTGGGCGGTGCCCGCGGTCGTCTTCTTCGTGTCGGTGCGGGTCGAGGTCTGGTCGACGAAGACCATCACCTTCGCCAGGTCGCCGTTGAGCATGATCACCGCCGCGCGGGTGACCTTGCAGGTCACGACCATCTTCTGCGTCGGTGCGAGGCGCTTCACCTCGCCCATCAGCGAGTTGTACTTGTTCTTGACGTCGTCGTTGGCGAGCAGGTCGTTCGCCGCGTCCTCGGTCTTCTTGATGTCGTTGAAGTCGTAGGAGAACAGCGCCTCGGCCGCCTTCGACACGGCGTCCTTGACCTGGGCCGTCTTCGCGACGTCCAGCAGCGCGGTGTTGCTGGTCGCCTGCGACACGGCGACCTCCTCGGACTTGAACCAGAACGCGAGGCCACCCAGGATCAGCGCGACGAGCACCAGCGCGCCCGCGACCACGTACGGCCGCTGCACCTTCGGGCCCGCGGGCTTCGACGGCTCCTCGTCCTCCGCGGCGGCGGCCTCGGCCTCGGAGACGTCGCTCGGCTTCGCGATCCCGGTGTCGCGCTTCTTCCGCCGCGGCGCCGGGCGCGCGGGCGCTTCCTCGGCCTCCTCGACGTCGGGTTCGCCGGTGAGGGCGTCGACCTTCGGCTCGTCCTCGGTGCCGACCGCCGCGAACACCGCCGTGTCCTCGGCCGACGGCGCGGTGTCGAGCTGCCCGCTCGCGGCTTCGAACGACTCCGCGGGCTTGGCGGCCGGCTTCGGCGCCGGCCGCGGCGCGGGCCGGGGCCGCGGCTTGCGCGCCCCTTCCGGCGGCACCGCGGGGAGCTGGCCGGTCCGCTCGGCGGGCGGCTCGTCGGTCGACGGCTTGCGCAGGCCGGCCACGCGGGGCCGGCGCGGCGGCGGCGTGCTGCTGCGAGGCGGCTGGCGGCGGGAGGGGGGCACTACGACTCCTTCTGCGTGACGCTACTGGCCTGCGGCGACGAGCGGGACGCTGTCGATGCCGGACAGCTTCCAGTCGTCGCCCACGCGGGTCATCGACACCTCGAGGCGCAGCGGCTTCGCGCTGCTCTTGTCCCCCTGGGTGACGGTCGTGGCGATGGCGGCGAGGAAACTGGCCTTGCCTTCGTGGTCGTCCAGCTCCTCGACGGCGATGTCCTGGACGTCGGTGGTGACCTTCGTCTTGGCGTCGGCGAGCGCCTTGCGGAACGTCGGCGCCGACTGGTCGATCTGCTGCGACATCTTGTCGTCCGACACGGACTTCTGCCGGGCGAAGAAGCCGTCCAGATCCGTGTAGTCGACCTCGGTGTAGGCCTTCAGCGCGTTCGTGCCCGCCTTGACCACGGCCTCACGCGAGGCCGCCAGGCCGGCGTTGTCGTCGTTCGCGGCCACCCACCACTGGACCCCGAAGATCGCCGCCGCGATCAGCGCGGCCAGGGCCAGCGCCGCGGCGCCGAGCACCAGGATCCGCGAGGACGGCTCCTTCGACGGCGTCTCGGGGGCCGGCTCCTCGGCCTCCGCCACCGCCACGGCGGCCGGCTCGTCCGAACTCATAGCACTCCAGGGTAGGTAGCGGTCATCAAATCCACGTCAGGCGAGCCCGAGCAGCGAACCCAGGCTGTTCAGGCTGACGCCGGGGCTACCGACGATGCCCGGGACACCGCGGGTGTCGCGCTCCTCCGCGAGCTCCTCGGCCGGCCGGTTCGCGTTGGCCGACACGTCGCTCGAGGACGGCGCCACCGGCACCCCGCCGTACGGCGCGTTCTGCGCACCCCGCACGTTGATCGGGCTGCCCTTCGGTTCGGCACAGTACGCGTCCTCCTTCGCCGCCTTCGGCGAAGTCTCGGCTCCGGTGCGGTACTGCGAGTACGGCAGGTACCCCTTGGTGCACGCCGGCGGGTTGAAGAGGTTGAGCACCAGCCCGAGGTGCGCGGTGCCGTCGCCGGGCGCCACGCTGCTCGCCGCGCCGGCCAGCGCCGGGTAGGTGACCAGGCCCTGCTCGATGCCGTCGAGCCGGGTCACGGTCAGGTTGGCCGTGGTGAGCAGGTTCGCCGTCAGCGCGCCGAGGCCCGGACCGGACTCCCGCAGCACCTCGCTGATCTGCGTCGCCACCTGCGGCGTGATGCCGATGAGCTTGCGCAGGTCGCCGTCGGAGTTCTTCAGGGTGCCGGTGAGCTCGTTGAGGCTCTTGCTGAACGACGCGAAGTTCGCCGCCTCGTCGTTCTGCGTGTCCAGCACCTTGCCGCCCTGGTCGAGCAGCTGGATCGTCTGCGGCAGGTACTCCTGCGCGGTCGCGGTGAAGCTGCGCGCGGTGTCGAGCAGCTTCTGCAGGTCGCCGCCGGTGCCGCGGAAGGCGTCGTAGGACTCGTCGACGACCGTGCGCAGCGAGTCGACGGGGACCGACGCGGCCAGCGTGTCGAGGTCGCCGATCAGCCGGTCGGTGCTGACCGGGGTGGTCGTCTTCGACGCCGGGATGACCGAGCCGCCCGCGAGGTACGGGCCCTGGTCGGCCTTCGGCTTGAGGTCGACGTACTGCTCGCCGACGGCCGAGCGGTTGGCGACGACCGCGTCGAGGTCCGCGGGCACCTGCGGCGCCGACGGGTCGATGTTCAGGTCCGCTTCGAGCCCGGTCGGGGTCAGCCGCATCTCGCCGACCCGGCCGATGTTGTAGCCGCGGTAGGTGACTTCGGCGTTGGTGAAGATGCCGCCCGACTCGTTGAGCTGCAGCTTCACCGTGTAGCCGTCGTTGCCGAAGACGGTGCCGAGCCCGGCGAACCGGATCAGCGCGTACACGATCGCGACGATCGAAATGATCGCGAACGCGATCAACTGGAGTTTCGTCCGGCGAACCAGCATCAGCCCCCACCTCCCGGAAGGAGCCCGAAGAGGTTGCCGAGCCCCGGCTTCGACTGCCCGGACTGCGCCGGCTGGCCGCTCTCCCCGGGGATCGGCAGCGGCGGGTTGGCCGCCGCGCCCTCGGTGCCGCCGGTCAGCCCGGCCAGCGGCAGCTGCCCGGACAGGATGTTCTGGCGGCTGTTGCCCAGGTTCTCGACGACGGTCTTCAGGTTCAGGTCCACTTTCGCGTACAGGTTGAAGTAGTCGCCCTTGACGCCGTTGACGGCCTGGTCGCTGAACGGGAACGTCAGCAGGATCTGCAGGGCCTTCGGCAGGTCGTTGCCCGCCTCGCCGAGCTTCTGCAGCGTCGGCGTCAGCGCCTTCAGGTCGGCGACGAGGTCCTTCTGCGACCGGTTCACGGTGTCGGTGGCGACGCCGGAGAGGTTGTCCAGGGCCTGCAGCATCGTGACCAGCTGGCCGCGCTGCTGTTCGAGCACGCCGAGGCCGGGCCCGAGGTTGTCGACCGCGCCGACCAGCTTGTCCTTCTGGCCGTTCAGCGTCGAGGACAGCCGGTTGAGCCCGTCGATGGCCCGGGTGATGTTCCGCGACTGCTGGTCGAGGTTCGTGACCAGCTGGTTCGCGTTGTCCAGCAGCGCCTTGATGTCCGGCTCGCGCCCGGACGTGGCGTTGTTGAGCTCCTTGGTGATGGTGTTGAGCTGGTCGACACCGCCGCCGTTGAGCAGCAGCGACAGCGCGCCGAGCAGCTCTTCGACCTCGACGCTGCGGTTCGTCCGGGCCAGCGGGATGGTCGCGTTGTCGGCGAGCTTGCCCTGGGCCTGGTCGTCGCCGGGCGAGGCCAGCTCGACGTACTTCTCGCCGAGCAGGCTCGACTGCTTCACGTTGGCCAGCGCGTTGGCCGGCAGCTTGATGTCGCCGTTGACCTTCAGCGTCACCAGCGCGTGCCAGCCGTCCTTCGTGAGCCCGACGTTCTCGACGCGGCCGACCGGCACCTCGTCGACCTTCACCCCGGCCTGCGGGGTCAGGTCGAGCACGTCGCGGAATTCGACGTTCACCGTGTACGGGTGGTCGCCGAGGTCGGCGCCACCGGGCAGCGGCAGGTCGTAGATGCCGTTGAACGCGCAGCCCGAGAGCGTCAACGCGGACACGGTGGCCAGCGCCCCGACGGTCAGTAGCTTCTTCACTGGCCACCTCCGTACAGCTGCCCGGCGATGGGCAGCGGGAGCGGCGGCAGCTGACCGGCCTGCAGGGCCTGCACGGTCTGCGCCACGGACGGCAGCGGGATCACCTTGTCGACCACGCCGGCGATGCTCTCGCAAGCGTTGCCGAGCACGTCCGGGATGCTGTTGGTCCCGACCTGCTTGAGCAGCCGGCAGATCATCACCAGCGGCGGCTGGGTCAGCTCGTTGAGGTTCGGCCGGGCGTCGAGCGTGCCGGACGAGCCGTTGTAGGTGTTGACCAGGTTGCTCAGGCCGACCGGCGCGACGTCGAGGATCTCGGCGAGCGAGCTGCGCTGGTCGACGAGCACCTTGGTGATGCCGGCCAGCTTGTCCACATTGGACTTGAGCCGGTCGTGGTTCTGGTCGATGAACGCCTGCACCGCGGTGAGCGTCGCCCCCAGCTGCTGGACGGTCGCGGCCAGGTTGTCCTTTTCGGACGCCAGGTAGCCGCTGACGTCGGCGAGCTGGCTCTCGAAGCTGCGGACCTGCTTGTCGCTGTCGGCCAGCGTCTGCGAGAACTTGCCGAGGTTCTCCACGGTGGAGAACAGGTCGTCCTTGTTGCCGGCCAGCGTGCCGGCCGCCTGGCCGAGCTTGGTGATCGTGTCGTGCAGGGCCTGGCCGTTGCCGTCGACGTTGGCCGCCGCCGTGTTCAGCAGGTTCGACAGCGACCCTTCCTTGTTGGCGCCGTTCGGGCCGAGGGTCTCGCTGACCCGGGCCAGGCTGGCCGCCAGCTGGTCGACCTCCAGGGGCACCTCGGTGCGGTCGAGGCCGATGACCGCGCCGTCGGAGATCCGCGGGCCGCCGGTGTAGGCCGGGGCGAGCTGGACGTAGCGGTCGGACACCAGCGACGGCGCCACGATGAGCGCCTTCGCGTCGGCCGGGACGGCGACCGAGCGGTCGTACTCGAACTCGACCTTCACCTGGTTGCCCATGGGCTGGATCTTGGTGACCGTGCCCATGTCGACGCCGAGCATCCGCACGCTGTTGCCCTCGTACAGGCCGACGGCGCCGGCGAAGTACGCGGTCAGGTGGTTGCGGCCGGCGTCCTTGAGCGTCCACCAGATCCCGCCGGCGACGACGAGCGCGAGGACGATCGCGATGGTGAAGCCCCGGGTCAGGGCCATGCCGAAGCGGGTGTCACTCATTTCGTGTAGCACCCCTCTTCGTTGATCGGGCCGAACGACGGCAGCACCAGGCCGCAGATGTAGTTGTCGAACCAGCGGCCGTTGCCGATGGTGTTGGTGAAGACGCGGATGAACGGCGCGAACTTCGCGATGCCCTGGGCCAGCGAGTCCTGGTTGCGCTGCAGCATCGACGTCAGCTGGTCCAGCGACGTGAGCACCGGGTCGAGCTGCTTGCCGTTGTCGTCGATCAGGCCCTGCAGCTGCGTGGCCAGCTCGCGGGAGCCGTTCAGCAGCGAGGTGATGGCGTCTTCGCGCTGGGACAGCTCGTCGAGCAGCTTGTTGCCGTCGGTGAGCAGCTTCTGCACCTCGGCGTCGCGGTCGACCAGGGTCTGGGACACCTCGCGGGTGTTGGCCAGCAGGTTCGACAGCTGCGTGTCCCGCGAGGCGATCGTGTCCGACAGCTTCGACAGCCCGGACAGCGCGCCCTTCACGTCTTCCGGCGTGTTGGCGAAGGTCCCCGAGATGGTGTCGAAGCTCTTCGCCAGCTGCTGGGTGTCGATGTTGTCGACCGTCTGGGACAGGCCGCGGAAGGCGTCGAGCACGTCGTAGGGGGCCATCGTGCGGTCCCGCGGGATCGCCTTGTCCGGGCTCAGCGAGCCCTCGCCCTGCGGGTCCAGCGACAGGTACTTCTGCCCGAGCAGCGTCTTGATCTTGATCGCGGCGTTGGTCCGGTCGCCGAGCCAGGCGTCCTTGACCTTGAACGACACCTTGACCGACGCGCCGTCGAGCTCGATGTCGCTGACCTTGCCGACCTTGACACCGGCGACCCGGACGTCGTTGTCGACCTGCAGCCCGGAGGCCTCGCTGAACTCGGCGGAGTAGGTCGTCCCGCCGCCGATCACCGGCAGGTCGTCGGAGTTCAGCGCGGCGATGAAGCCCAGGGCCAGTACGGCGATGCCGACCAGCGCGATCGGGACGGGGTTGCGCTTCTGGAAGGACTTCATCCCGTGCACCTCTCCCGGTTGACCGGGATCAACGGGAGCGCGACGTCGTTGATCAGTGGCGGCAAGCTGACGCTCCCGGAGAACTCGCAGGCGTAGAAGTTGAACCAGGAGCCGTAGTCCGCGGTGCGGGTCAGCGTGCTCACCTTGGTCGGCAGGAACTGGATGAAGTGCTCCAGCTCCGGCTCGTTCTTGTTCAGCTGGTCCGTGAGGTTCCCGAGGGCGCTGATGTCGTTCTTCAGCGGCTCCCGGACCTCACCCAGCAGGCCGGACGTCGTCTCGGCCAGGTTGCCGAGGCTTTCGATCGCGTCGCCGATCGGCTTGCGGTCCGCGGCCAGCCCGGAGACCAGCTGCTGCAGCTTGACGATCAGGTCGTTGAGCTGCGGCGTGTGCGCGTTGACCGTGTCGAGCACCGAGTTGAGGTTGTCGATGACCTGGCCGATCACCTGGTCCTTGCCGGCGATCGTGGTGGCCAGCGACGCCGTGTGCGACAGCAGGCTCTCCACGGTGCCGCCCTCACCCTGCAGGACCTGGATGACCTCGTAGGACAGCTTGTTGACGTCGTCCGGGTTGAGCGCGGTGAACAGCGGCTTGAAGCCGTTGAACAGCTCGGTCAGGTCCAGCGCCGGGGTGGTGCGGTCCAGCGGGATGGTGCCGCCGGGCTGCAGGGTCTTCCCGGCGCTGTCGTCTCCCTCGCCGAGGGAGACGTAGCGCTGGCCGACCAGGTTGCGGAACTTGATCTGCGCGGTCACCCCGGCGGGCAGCGTCCGGCCGGCGTCGACCTCGAACTCGACCTCGGCCTGGCGCTTGTCGACGATCTTGACGTCCTTGACCTGCCCGACGCGGACGCCGGCGATGCGGACGTCGTCGTTGGGCAGCAGGAGCGTCGCGTCGGTGAAGCGCGCCTTGTAGGCGTTCGTGCTGGTGGTGTTGATGTTGGCGATGCTGATCCCGAGGATCGTCGTGAGCACCACGGTGACCACCACGAAGACGCAGAGCTTGATCAGCGGTGCGAGCAGGCCCCTCACTTCACCGTCACCTCCGCTCCCCGGTAGAGCGGTCCGACGAGCAGCGAGCTCCAGCCCGGGACGTCGGCCGCGTTCATGCCGAGCTGCGGGCCGAGGAGGTCGGCGAGGAAGCCCTGCTCCGCGGTCGAGTACGCCAGATCTCCGCCACTACCGCCGCTGCCGGTCGCGTCGGCCTTGAACTTGGCCGGGTTGAGGCCCTCGCCGACGGTCTTCGGCGCGGTCTGGTGCTTCGTGCCGTCCTGGAAGGCGCCGTCCGGTGGCTCCGACGGGAACGGGTTCGGCAGCTTGTCCGCGTCGTAGCACCGCGGGCCGCGCTTGTCGTCGAACCGCGGTTCTTCCTTGCCCGCCTGGTACGGCCCGCGCGGCACGATGATCTCGATCGTCGCGTGCAGGCCGGGCTGGTTGGTGCCCTTGCCCAGCGCCTGGTCGATCAGCGGGACGTTCTTGGCCATCTGGGAGATCACGCAGGGGTACTCCGGCGCGTACTTCGCCAGCAGCTCGGCCGTCGGCCGGGCGGTGTCGGCGAGGGAGATGATGTTCTCCTTGTTGTTCTGCAGGAACGTCTGCAGGTCGACCGAGGCCTGGGTCAGGCTGCCGTAGAGGTTCGACAGGTTCTGCTGCTCGTCGACCACGGTCCGGGTCGTCGTGCTCAGGTTGTCGAGGCTCTGCACCAGGTCGGGGGCGGCGTCCTTGAGGTGGTCGGAGAACTCCGCGAGCGCCTTGAGGTTGTGCTGCAGCTCGGGCTCGTGCGGGTTCAGCTCGCCGATGTAGGTGCCGAGCTGCGTCAGCGTGTCGCCGAGCTGGTCGCCGCGGCCCTGCAGCGCGGTCGAGATCGCGGTGAGCGTCGCCGACAGCTTCTGCGGCTGCACCGCCTGCAGCACCGGCATCAGGTGCTCGAAGGCCTGGTCCAGCTCGATCGCGCTGGACGTGCGGTCCTGCGGGATGACGTCGCCGCTGGCCAGCGTCTTGGCCGACGGGTCCTTCGGGATCTCCAGCGAGACGAACCGCTCGCCGAAGAGGGTCTTCGGCAGGAACCGCGCCGAGACGTTCTCGGGGATCAGCTTCACCGACTCCGGGTCGAGCGCGAGGGTCAGCTCGGCGCCGTGGTCGGTGGCGACGATGTCCTGGACCGAGCCGACGATCAGCCCGCGCACCTTGACGTCGGACTGCTTGATCAGCTGGTTGCCGATCTTGTCGGCCTGCAGCTTGACCGTGACCACGGGCGTGAACGCCTTGTCGTACATGGCGATCGACAGCGCCACCCCGCCGACCATCACGGCGATGAGCGCCAGGCCGAGCAGCCTGCGTCGGAGCGTCCTCATCCCGCGATCCTCACCGTGACGTCGGTTCCCCAGATGGCGAAGCCGATGAAGAAGTTCATGATCGACACCGTGACGATGGACAGGCGCACGGCCTTGCCGACCGCGACGCCGACCCCGGCCGGCCCGCCGGTCGCCCGGTACCCGAAGTAGCAGTGCGACAGGATGATCAGGACGCTGAAGAGCAGCACCTTGATGAACGAATACAGCACGTCCTGCGGTGGTAAGAACAGGTCGAAGTAGTGGTCGTAGGTACCGGCCGACTGGTTGTAGATGTAGATGACGACCAGTCGTGACGCGAGGTACGAGCTCAGCAGGCCGATGATGTAGAGCGGGATGACCGCGACGAACCCGGCGATGATCCGCGTCGTCACCAGGTACGGCAGGCTCGGCACGCCCATGACTTCCAGCGCGTCGATCTCCTCGGAGATCCGCATCGCGCCCAGCTGCGCGGTGAAGCCGGCGCCGACGGTGGCGCTCAGGGCGAGCCCGGCGACCAGCGGGGCGATCTCACGCGTGTTGAAGAACGCCGTCAGGAAGCCGGTGAAGGCCGACGTCCCGATCGAGTTCAGCGCCGAGTAGCCCTGGAGGCCGACGAGGACGCCGGTGAACAGCGTCAGGCCGACCATCACGCCGACCGTGCCGCCGATGACCGCGAGCGAGCCGGAGCCGAAGCTCACCTCGGCCAGCAGCCGGAGGACTTCCTTCGTGTAGCGGCGCAGGGTTCGCGGCGTCCACAGCAGCGCCCGGCCGTAGAACGACATCTGGTCACCCAAGGTGTCCAGCGTCTGGAGGGGACGGTTGGCGACGCGTTTCGCGCCCTGGAGGAACGTCATGGCGCTAGTCCAGCTTTCCGGGCACGATCTGCAGGTAGATCAGGGTGATCACGAAGTTCACGACGAACAGCATGAGGAACGTGATGACCACCGACTGGTTCACCGCGTCCCCGACGCCCTTCGGGCCGCCGGAGGGGTTGAGACCCCGGTAGGACGCGACGACGGCGGCGATGAACCCGAAGATCAGCGCCTTGAGCTCGCCGACCCAGAGGTCGGGCAGCTGCGCGAGGGCGGAGAAGCTCGCCAGGTACGCACCCGGCGTCCCGCCCTGCAGCACGACGTTGAAGAAGTAGCCGCCCAGCACGCCGATGACGCTGACCATGCCGTTGAGCAGCAGCGCGACCAGCATCATCGCGAGGGTGCGCGGCACGATCAGCCGCTGCACCGCGGAGACACCGAGCACCTCCATCGCGGCGATCTCTTCGCGGATGGTGCGTGCGCCGATGTCGGCGCAGACGGCGGAGCCACCCGCGCCCGCCACCAGCAGCGCGGTGACCAGCGGGCTGGCCTGCTGCACGGTGGCGAGCACGGAGCCCGCGCCGGTGTAGGACTGCGCGCCCAGCTGACGGGCGAGCGAACCGAACTGCAGCGAGATGACCGCGCCGAACGGGATCGCCACGAGGGCCGTCGGCAGGATGGTCACGCTCGCGATGAACCACGACTGCTGGATGAACTCCCGCAGCTGGAACGGGCGCTGGAACAGGCCACGGATGATGTCGAGGCCGAGGGCGAACAGGTTCCCGGTTTCGCGGAGCATGCCGATCCCGGGAATCTTCGCCTGTGATGCGGGAGAACTCACCGGCCACCTGGCCCGTTGCTCGGTGGCATCCGGTGCGTGCCGGATCTCGGCGGCTGGCCGCCGGGAATGCGCGCGACCTGGTCGGCGGGCAGCTGGCCGTGGTGCTGGTTCGGGACGCCGTCACCCGGCCGGGCGCCCGTCGGGACCTGCTGTTGCTGCTGGGCCCGCGCCACCTCGCGCGGGCTGACGCCGTAGTGGCGCTGCTCCTCGGGCGACAGGGACGCGATGATGCTCTCCTGCGCGGCCGGCGGCAGCCGGTGCATGACCTCCATGACGCGGTCCTTGCGGCGGACCGCGCCCATCCGGGTCGGCACCCCCGGCGTCGTCTGCATCTGCGGCGGCACCCCGGTGACGTCCTCGACCCCGCCCGCGTGGTGCCCGGCGTCGAACATCGCCTGCTCGGCGGCCATCTGCGCGGAGTCCTTCTCCTCGGACATGCCGATCGGGCCCTGCATCTTGCCGTTGAGGAACTGCTTGACGACCGGCTCCTCGCTGGTCAGCAGCACCTCGCGCGGGCCGAACATGACCAGTTCCTTGCGGAACAGCATGCCCAGGTTGTCCGGCACCGTGCGGGCCAGGTTGATGTTGTGCGTGACGATCAGGAACGTCGCGTCGATCTGCGCGTTGACGTCGAGGAACAGCTGCGAGATGTAGGTGGTGCGGACCGGGTCGAGGCCCGAGTCCGGCTCGTCGACCAGGATGATCTCCGGGTCCA
The DNA here is from genome assembly GCA_049998055.1 of Amycolatopsis sp. cmx-4-37. Lineage (GTDB taxonomy): Bacteria > Actinomycetota > Actinomycetes > Mycobacteriales > Pseudonocardiaceae > Amycolatopsis. The sequence goes on from JAEBEK010000005.1 coordinate 373,669, forward strand.
GCACGAGGGCGCGGGCGAGGCCGGCGCGCTTGCGCATACCGCCGGAGATCTCGCCGGGGAGCTTCTTGTCGGCGCCGTTCAGGCCCGTCATGTCGAGCTTCTCGAGGACGATCCGGCGGATTTCCGTCTCGGACTTCTTCGTGTGCTCGCGCAGCGGGAAGGCGACGTTGTCGTAGAGGTTCATCGAGCCGAACAGCGCGCCGTCCTGGAAGAGGACGCCGAAGAGCTTCCGGATCTCGTACAGCTTGTGCTCGGAGCAGGTGACGATGTCCACCCCGTTGATCACGCAGCGGCCGCGGTCGGGCTTCAGCAGGCCGATCATCGACTTGAGGAACACCGACTTGCCGGTTCCCGACGGTCCGAGCATCGCCGACACTTCGCCCGGAGGCAGCGTCAGCGTGACGTCCCGCCAGATGGCCTGCTTACCGAAGGACTTCGTCAGACCTTCGATGACCACCTCGGCACCCATCGCACCTCCAGGAGCTGTTCCGCGTCATTGCGCCCGCTGCCACACCCATGCCACCCCATGCCGGCGGCGGGTGCGGGCCTGGCGCCCCAAGAACCCGCGTCAACCAGGTGCAACGAGCTGAGTGCGAACAGGTTACTCACCAGTTTTCTTTTCTGGCCAGCCCTGGTTCCATCGTCACCCCGCCGTGATCGGCATCTGCGGGCACGGTAGTCCATTCGGGGCAACGACGCAGACCTCCGAAGCCCGGAACCCTCGATTTAGGGACCCGGGGCTATTCGGACACCACTCCTAGGGGATCACCGTCAAAGCGGCAACGACCAGCAGGAACAACACGGGCGCGAGCACGGCCGCCGGGGAAAGCGTCAGCAGGGGCTTGCGGGCGGACAGCTGCTGCGCGAGGAGCTCGATGTGCTCGGGGTCGGTCATGGTCATCAGATCGCTCCGAGGAGCGTCCGTGCAACACGGAAGGGGCGGGCATCCGAGTGGATGCCCGCCCCTTCTCGAGGTGGTGCGAGGCGCTCACGCGCCCGGAATCACTTGATGGAGATCTTGGCGCCCGCGGCCTCGAGCTTCTCCTTGGCGGCCTCGGCGGCCTCCTTGTCGACCTTCTCCAGGAGGGCCTTGGGAGCGGCCTCGACCAGCTCCTTGGCCTCCTTCAGGCCCAGACCGGAGACGACCTCGCGGACGACCTTGATGACCTGGATCTTCTTGTCGCCGGCGCCCTCGAGGACGACGTCGAACTCGTCCTGCTCCTCGGCGACCGGGGCAGCGGCGCCGGCCGGGCCGGCGGCGGCGACGGCGACCGGCGCGGCGGCGGTCACGTCGAAGACCTCTTCGAACTCCTTCACGAACTCGGACAGCTCGAGGAGGGTCAGCTCCTTGAAGGCGTCGATCAGCTCGGCGGTGCTCAGCTTCGCCATGATGGCTTCCTCTCAGAAAAACGAACTAGACGTTCGGGATGGGGGGGTGGTTCAGCTCTCGGCGGGTGCTTCGGCTGCTTCGGTACCGGTGGCTTCGCGCTGCTTCTCCTCCAGCGCGGCAGCCAGGCGGGCGACCTGGGACGCCGGCGCCTGGAACAGCGCGGCGGCCTGGGACAGCTTCGCCTTGAACGCGCCCGCCGCCTTGGCGAGCAGGACCTCACGGCTGTCGAGATCGGCGATCCGGTTGATCTCGTCCACGGACAGCGCTTTGCCGTCCATGTAGCCGCCCTTGATCACAAGCGCGTTGTTGTCCTTCGCGAAGTCGCGAAGCGCCTTGGCGGCGTCGACCGCTTCACCCTCGACGAAGGCGATGGCGGTCGCGCCGACGAACAGGTTCTCGAGACCCTTGACGCCGGCGTCCTCGGCGGCCCGCTTGACGAGGGTGTTCTTCGCGACCCGGTACTTGGCACTGGTGCCGAGAGCGCGGCGCAGCTGGGACAGCTGGGACACGGAGAGGCCGGTGTACTGGGTAACGACGGTGGCCGAGCTGGTGCGGAAGCTCTCCGCGATCTCGGCGACGGCCGCCACCTTGTCGGGCTTCGCCATGGTCGCCTCCTCTCTTGGCTAGTGTTTCCACTGGCCCGAAGGAGCCCCCCGAAACGACGAAACGCCCTCGCGCAAGCAGGCGCGGGGCGTCGATCCGGCACACGTGCCGGGGCCTCGTTCCTCCTGCGCGGGCCGCCCGACGGGTGCGGGGCCTTCGTTCCCCGGTTGGACGGGGAAAACCAGCGGTCTTCGGTAGAACTGTCGTGAACTATACCTTGTCAAGCCGACACCCTTGCTCCACCCCCACGTTCGCGGCGGCGTGGGGCATCATGGTCACGTGGCGGAGCAGCGCGATGACGGAAAGCCGGGCTCGGAAATCGAACCGGCGGGCCCTTCGACGCCCGCTGCCCAGCCACCGGTGGATCAGGACCAGCTGGAGCAGTTCAGGCAGTTCCAGCAGTTCCAGGACTACTTGCGGTTCACGCAGTCCCAGCAGGGCAACCAGCCGGCGCCCCCACCGGACGCGGGAGTGGTCCAAGCTCCGGCGACGCAGAACTCGGGCGCGGGCCAGCCGCCGGTCATTCCCCCGGGCTACCAGCTGGTCCCGACCGAGCGCCGTCGGGCGCCGAAGTGGGTCAGCTGGCTGGGCAAGAAGGTCATCGCGTGGGTGCTGGCGATCGTGATCCTCGGCCTGGCGGGAACGTGGCTGTACAACCACTTCTTCCCGAATGACGCGGGTAAGTCGTCGGCCCAGCTGGCCCAAGAGGGCGGCGGGACCTATCACACCAACCGCATCCTCTCGACCAGCCCGTACGAAGCTGTCCGCGAGGTCTACGACGCCATCGCGCAGAACCTGGTCCCGCAGGCCTGCGGGCGGATGGACGAGCCCATCCAGCAAAAGTTCGCCCAAGACCTGGGCTACGCCGACTGCCAGGTCGCGGTGCACGAGCTGAACCGCAAGGTCACCAGCAAGAACGACTACGCCGAGTCGATGCCGTCGTACGTGTCCGAGCCGCTGCCGGGCGACCGGTTCACGATCAGCTCGTGCCGGTTCGGCATCAAGGGCGGCCCCGCGCTCGGCGCGTTCACCGTGCAGAAGGTCGACAAGAGCCAGTGGCTCATCACGGCGCACACCAACGAACCCACGCCGTGCCCGGCGGCGCCGCCGACCAGCTGACCTCAGCGGGGGTGCGGTGCCGTCATGAACGTCACCAATGCCTCCGAGAACGCCGGTGACATCACCGCCGTCATGTGGTCGCCCGGGATGCGGACCAACCTGGCCCCCGCGATGGCCGCCGCCAAGCGCTCCGGCTCCGCCGCCAGCAGGTCCTGGTCGCCCGCCAGCACCAGCGTCGGCACGCCGATCGACGACAGGTCGAGGCGGCCCTCCTGGGAAGCCAACGCCACCGCCGCCAGCGCCTGGCGATCCCCACCCACTGCGTCAGCCAGCAGCCGGAACGGCACTCCCGACGGCGGCACCGTCGACGGGTCCTCGGCCAGCAAAGCCGAGGCGATGTCGGCCGGCTTCACCACTCGCAGGTCGACGCCGCCGAAGTCGACGATGCCCGATCCCACTCCGCCCGTCGCCAAGCGGCGGATGCGCTTGTCCGCCGCCGTGGCCGCCAAGGCGATGATCGCGCCCATCGAGTAGCCGGCCAAGGAGACCTCGTCCAGGCGCAGCTCGTCGAGCAGGGCCGAAATGTCGCGGGCCATGCTGTCGCCCGTGTAGCGGGCCTCATCGTGGGGCTTCTCCGACCGGCCGTGGCCGCGGGCGTCCAGGGAGATCACCGTCAAGCCGGCCTTGCGCAGGGCCGCCACCACACCGGTCGAGATCCAGTTCGCGTTCGTGTCGGCCGCGAAGCCGTGTTGCAGCAGCACCGGGTGGTGGGCGGCGTCGCCCTCCCACACGGTGTAGTTCAACCGGAGCCCGTCGAACGACGCGAAAGTCGGCATGACCTCCATCAGACACGAAGAAAGGGCGCCCCCGCAGCAAGCGGGGACGCCCTTTCCGGTGATGTCCGACTCAGACGTTCGCGTCCTCGGAAAGGAGGTTGCGGGTCCGCAGCGGGTCGACCGGGATGCCCGGGCCCATCGTCGTGGTGAAGGTGACCTTCTTCAGGTAACGGCCCTTCGCCGACGACGGCTTGGCGCGGAGGATCTCGTCCAGCGCCGCCGCGTAGTTCTCGACCAGCTTCTCCGTGTCGAAGGAAGCCTTGCCGATCACCAGGTGCAGGTTGGCCTGCTTGTCGACGCGGAAGTTGATCTTACCGCCCTTGATGTCCTTCACGGCCTTCTCGACCGCGGGGGTCACCGTGCCGGTCTTCGGGTTCGGCATCAGGCCACGCGGGCCGAGGATGCGGGCGATGCGGCCCACCTTGGCCATCTGGTCCGGCGTCGCGATCGCGGCGTCGAAGTCGAGCCAGCCACCCTGGATGCGCTCGATCAGCTCGTCGGTGCCGACCGCGTCCGCGCCGGCGGCTTCGGCCTCGGCGGCCTTGTCACCGACGGCGAAGACGATGACGCGGGCGGTCTTACCGGTGCCGTGCGGCAGGTTCACGGTGCCGCGGACCATCTGGTCGGCCTTGCGGGGGTCCACACCGAGACGCATCGCGACCTCGACGGTCGCGTCCATCTTGGACTTGGAGGTCTCCTTCGCCAGCTTCGCGGCATCGAGGGGCGCGTACAGCCGCGCCTTGTCGATGAGCTCCGCAGCCTGGCGGTAAGCCTTGCTGTGCTTGGTCATGCTTCTGTCCTTAACTTCGAAAACGGATCAGTGTGGTAGGAGCCAGCACTGGCTCTCCCACGGGTAAAGCTGCAGACGTCAGGCGTCGACGACCGTGATGCCCATCGACCGAGCAGTGCCGGCGATGATCTTCGCCGCCTGGTCGATGTCGTGCGCGTTGAGGTCGGTCTCCTTGGTCTTGGCGATCTCGCGGACCTGGTCCCAGGTGACCTTGGCGACCTTGGTCTTGTGCGGCTCGCCGGAGCCCTTCTCGACACCAGCGGCCTTGAGCAGCAGGCGCGCGGCCGGCGGCGTCTTCAGCTTGAAGTCGAACGACCGGTCCTCGTACACGGAGATCTCGACCGGGACGACGTCCCCGCGCTGCGACTCGGTCGCGGCGTTGTAGGCCTTGCAGAACTCCATGATGTTGACGCCGTGCTGACCCAGAGCCGGGCCGACCGGGGGTGCGGGGTTGGCCGCACCCGCCTTGATCTGCAGCTTGATGATCGCCGCAAGCTTCTTCTTCTTGGGTGGCATTTCTTTTCCTGTCCTGTACTACGTTCCCCGCGTACCTGCCGTGGACGTGGGGACTGCGGCCGCGCGGCGGCCGTCAGATCTTGGAGACCTGGTTGAACGACAGCTCGACCGGGGTCTCCCGGCCGAAGATCGACACCAGGACTTTCAGCTTCTGCCCGTCGACGTTGACCTCGGAGATCGTCGCCGGCAGCGTCGCGAACGGGCCGTCCATGACCGTGACCGACTCGCCGATCTCGAAGTCGACCTCGACGGCCGGGCCGCCGAGCGGGGCCGCGGTCGTGGAGGACTCGCCCTTGCCGCCCTTCGCGGGGGCATCGCTCTCGACCTTCGGGGCGAGGAACTTGAGCACCTCGTCCACGGTCAGCGGCGACGGCCGCGAGGTGGCGCCGACGAACCCGGTGACGCCCGGCGTGTTGCGCACCGCGCTCCACGAGGCGTCGTTCAGGTCCATCCGGACCAGGATGTAGCCGGGCAGCACCTTGCGCTGCACCTGCTTGCGCTGGCCGTTCTTGATCTCGGTGACCTCTTCGGTCGGGACCTCGATCTGGAAGATGTAGTCCTCGACGTCCAGGGTCGTGGTCCGGGTCTCGAGGTTGGTCTTCACCTTGTTCTCGTACCCGGCGTAGGAGTGCACGACGTACCACTCGCCGGGTGCGGCGACCAGCTCGGCGCGCAGCTTCGCGACCGGGTCCTCGTCGTCCTCGGCGGGCTCGGCCTCGTCGTCGGCTTCCTCCACTGAGTCGCCTTCGACAGCGGCCACGTCTGCGTCTTCGGTGGAAGCGGCTTCGTCGACCTCGTCGGACACCTCGACGGGCTCGAGGTGCGCGGACTCCTCGTCACCGAGTGCCGCGTGCACCTGCTCGTCGGAAAGCTCGGTCAGGTCGTGACCGGCTGATGTGCCGTTGTCGGAGGTCACGTTCCGTCCTCTCAGTTGATCATTGCCGGGGTCAGGCCGGGACCTGAGCCCCAATCGGCGCGCGCCGAGGCGCGTCAGCCGAAGATCTTGCCGATGCCCCACTTGAATGCCAGATCGAGCACGCTGACAAGGGCCACCATGAACACCACGAAGGCCAGCACGACCGCGGTGTAGGTGACCATCTGCTTGCGGTTCGGCCAGATGACCTTGCGCAGCTCCGCCCACACCTCGCGGATGAACCGGACCAGCCGCGCGAACACCGATGCCTTCTTCGGCTTCTGGTCCCGCTTCGGGGTCGGAGCGCCCTTCGCGTCGGAGGCGGTCTTCTCCCCCGACTTCCCGGCCGGCCGGGTCTTGTCGTCCGCACGTGCCGCGGACTTGCCCGCCGGGCGAGCGGTCGCGCGGCGTTCACGCCGGGCAGCGGCTGTGACCGGGCGGGACGGACTCTCGGGCTTGGACCCGGTACCGTCCTGCTCCTGCTCGCCGCCGCTGGCGTCGCTGTCGCTCACGACCACTCCTTCGCTCCACCAGTTCCGTTACGCAGGGGTGACAGGACTTGAACCTGCAACCTGCGGTTTTGGAGACCGCTGCTCTGCCAATTGAGCTACACCCCTGTGGAGCCCCGATCGCTCGGAGCCCCGGAGGACACATTCCATCATCCCCACCATCCAGGCGGGGATGACCGTAGTGCGTTCCAAGTCCCGAAGTCTACGGCAAGCCTCACGAGAGCCCGCAACCGCGCCCCCCGATCGACCACCGAACCCCGGCCGGCCTGCGGAACACTCCCCGCCGGCCACCCGATCATGCCAGGATGTCCGCCATGACGAGCAACCCGGAGTCCCGCTCACCGGTGAGCGGGACGCGGCTCGGCCTGGCGCTGCCCCAGTACGGCGCGCTCGCCGACCCCGCGGCCGTCGCGCGTTTCGCGACCGCCGCGGAGGACCTCGGCTTCGGCTCGCTGTGGGTGGGCGACCGGATCCTGACGCCGCGGGAGCCGTCCGACCTGTACCCGGGCGGCGGGACGCCGGAGCACCCGTACCCCCGGGAGTTCGAGACCTTCGCGGACCCGTTCACGACCCTCGCGACCGCCGCCGCGGTGACGCGGACCGCGCGCCTCGGGATGAGCGCCCTGACCGGACCGGTCTATTCCCCGGTGCTGCTCGCCAGGGCCCTGACCTCGCTCGACCTCGCCAGCGGCGGCCGGCTGGACGTCGGCCTCGGGCTCGGCTGGCTGCGCGAGGAGTACTTCGCCACGGGCGTCCCGTGGGAGGGCCGCGGCAAGCGGCTCGACGCGGTGCTCGACGCGCTCGACGCGATCTGGACCGGCGACCCGGTGGCGCACGAGGGCCCGCAGTGGCGGATCGCGCCGTCGACGGTCGGCCTGCGCCCGGCGCAGGACCCGCGGCCGCCGGTGCTGCTCGGCGGCTTCTCCCCGCCGGCGCTGGCCCGCGTCGGGCGGCGGGCCGACGGCTGGCTGGCCGGCTGGATGCCGCGCCAGTACCTGAGCGGTCTCTGGTCGGTCGCGCTCGAAGCGGCGGAGAAGGCCGGCCGCGACCCCGGCGCCCTGCGGCGGGTGCTGCGGATCAACCCGCGCGCGGGCACGGGGGTCGAGTCCGTCGCGGACGTCCCGCCGTGCCTGGACGTGGCCCGCGAAGAGGGCATCACGGAGGTCCTGGTCGACCTGCACTTCGTCGCGAAGGACGTCGACCACGCCCTGGAGCTCGCGGCCGAGCTCGTCCACTCCCGGTAGCGGTCAATCCCTCTTTGGGGTTTTCCCCAGTCACCCGGATCGCCGCAGTAACCGGGTGCGTACGTTCGGTAGAAACGAAGGTGTGGCGAAGAACAGCGGGGGCGGCTGCCTCGTCGTGGTGATCGTGGTCGGGCTTCTGGCTTTCGGCTACTACAAGTGGGACCACGGCTCGTCGTCCGCGCCGCCGGCGGGGGCGGACACCGGGGACGGCACCGGCCGCTACGTCGCACTGGGCGACTCCTACACGGCCTCGCCGCGCACCGGGAAGAACGTCGGGACCCCGCCGGGCTGCGACCGGTCCGACGACAACTACCCCCGCCTCGTCTCGGCGGACCTGAAGCCGGCCGAGTTCGCCGACGTCAGCTGCAGCGGCGCGACGACCGCGAACATGTCCGGCGCGCAGAAGACGGGCAACGGCTCGAACCCGCCCCAGCTGGACGCGGTGACCGCGAAGACGACGCTCGTCACGCTCGGCATCGGCGGCAACGACATCGGCTTCCTGTCGCTGGCGTCGTCCTGCGCGACGGCGCACCGGTCCTCCTCACCGTGCAAGGACAAGATGACCGCGGGTGGGCACGATCAGCTCGCCGAGCGGATCGACGCCACCGCGCCGAAGGTGGGGGCGGTGCTGGACCGGATCCACAAGCAGGCGCCGAAGGCGAAGGTCGTCGTTGTGGGGTATCCGTCCGTGCTTCCCGACGGGGATGGTTGCTGGCCCGTCCTGCCGATCGGGGCCGGGGACGTCGCTTACTTCCGTGGGGCGTTGGGCAAGCTGAACAAGATGCTCGAAGACCAGGCGGACGCGCACGAGGCCGGGTATGCCGATACCGCGACGCCTGGGAAGGGTCATGACGTTTGTACGGCTTCGGATACGCGGTGGGTGGAGGGTGTTGTCGCTGGGCTGCACGGGACTCCGCTGCATCCCAATGCCCGGGGGGAACAGGGGATGGCTGAGGCCGTGCTGGGGGTTCTGAAGCTGTTCTAAGCGGGTTCAGCTGCCGGCACCCCGAAGGCCCATTGTGACTACGGCCGGCGCTACCGCGTCAAGGCGGGAAAGATGCCTTGACCCGGTGGCGGCGGCCGTGTTCTGGCTTCGGATCGGGGTGCGGGGGGGCGGGCTGGGTTCTCGTTGGCCCTGCTTCGATGCCGTCCTGCGTTCAGACTCGGACCAGTGCCTGCGGCTTGCCCAGGACCGTCTTGCCGTCGAACTTGACCACCAGGTCGATGCGGGCGACCCCTTCGTCGTTGATGGCCGCCACCTTGCCCGTGATCTCCACCAGGGCGCCCTCGGCTGTGTTGGGGACCACCACCGGGCGGGTGAACCTTGCGCTGAAGTCGACCAGGCGACCCGGGTCGCCCAGCCAGTCCGTCACCACTCGGCCGGCCACCGCCATCGTGAGCATGCCGTGCGCGATCACGTCCGGGAGGCCGACCTCCTTGGCGAACGCCTCGTTCCAGTGGATCGGGTTGAAGTCCAGGGCCGCTCCCGCGTAGCGCACCAACTGGTCGCGGGTGATGCGGACCTCGAGGGCGGGCAGCTCTTCTCCGGCGTTCACGCGTTCTCCCCCCGCACCACGAGCTGGGCCTTCGTGGTGGCGATGTGCGCGCCGTCGCCGTCGGTGATTTCGGCTCGCAGGTTGATGAAGTCGTTGCCGGCCCGGGCCATGATCCGGTCGATGTGCGTTGTCAGCAGCAGCTTGTCCCCGGCGTGCGCCGGGCGGCTGTACGTGAACTGCTGGTCGCCGTGGACCATGCGGGAGTAGTCGAGGCCCAGCTCGGGGTCGGAGACGATCGAGTTGATCGACGCCAGGTTGATGATCGTGAGGAACGTCGGGGGCGCGATGACGTCCGGGTAGCCGGCCGCTTTCGCCGCCTCCGGGTCGCGGTAGAGCGGGTTCGCGTCGCCGATCGCGTCGGCGAACTCCCGGATCTTCTCCCGGCTCACTTCGTAGCTGGTCTGCGGCGGGTACACCCGCCCGGTGAACGACTCGTCCAAGGGCACCCGGAGAGGCTATCAACAGCAGAAGAGCCGCCCCGGGGTCCGGGGCGGCTCTTCGAAGCTGGTGAGAACGCGCTACTCAGCGGGTCTCTTTGTGAGTCCGGTGCGTACCGCAGTTCGGGCAGAACTTCTTCATCTCCAGGCGATCCGGGTTGTTGCGCCGGTTCTTCTTGGTGATGTAGTTGCGGTGCTTGCACTCTTCGCACGCCAGCGTGATCTTGGGTCGCACGTCGGTGGCAGCCACAGCGTTTCCTTCTCTCTCGGTACCGAGTCCGCACCCGACAGCGTCAGCCGCCCGAAGCGGGGGTCCAGGGGGCTTGCCCCCTGGCGGGGGTCCGGGGGTTCGACCCCCGGGGTTTAAGCGGAGCGGCTGTGGCTCGCGCGGTCCGCGAGCACAATCCTCTCAGCTGCGTAGCGGTGGCCGGACTTGAACCGGCGACACAGCGATTATGAGCCGCTTGCTCTGCCAACTGAGCTACACCGCCCTTACATGACCCAAGCCGCGACACGCAGGCGTGACGCGGCTGAGGTCGTGAGCCCCTTTACGGAATCGAACCGTAGACCTTCTCCTTACCATGGAGACGCTCTGCCGACTGAGCTAAAGGGGCCTGGCCTCTCGCGAGGACTTCGAAAGATTACCAACCCCCGTCACCCGGCCGTGCAACCGGGGTCCCGAAAGAGCAAAACCTCAGGTCAGCAGCGTCAACACGGTCTCCGAATGACGCCCCGGCGAGCGCGCCGTGCGGGCCTGCAGCCACGCCTCCAGGCGATCCTCCGGCAGCGGGCGCGAGATCAGGTACCCCTGAGCGACGTCACAGCCCATCGCCTCGAGCTGGTCGCGCGCCACGTCCTCTTCGACGCCTTCCGCGACCACCGTCAGCCCGAGCGAGTGCCCCAGCTCGACGATCGACCGCACCACCGCGAGGTCGCCGAGGTCGGTACCCATGCCGAGGACGAAGCTCTTGTCGATCTTGACCTGGTCGACCGGCAGCTGCCGCAGGTAGGCCAGCGACGAGTAGCCCGTGCCGAAGTCGTCCACGGCGAGGGTGATGCCCAGCGAGTGCAGCTCGCGCAGGATCGGGAGCGCCTTCTGCGGGTCGGACATCACGCCGGACTCGGTCAGCTCGAACGTCAGCAGCTCCGGCGGGATGCCGACGCGCTCCAGCTCGCGGGCCACCTTGGCCGGGAAGTCCTCGTCGGCCAGGTTGCGCACCGACAGGTTGACCGCCACCGAGATTCGCAGGCCCTCGTCGAGCCACTTGCGGCAGCGCTTGAGCGCCTCGCCGAGCACGAACGACGTCAGCACGCCGATCAGGCCGGCCGCCTCGATGGCCGGGACGAACTCGTCCGGGCCGAGCCGGCCGAACTCCGGGTGCACCCAGCGGACCAGTGCCTCGACACCGGCCACCTGCCGGTTCGGCAAGGTGATCTTCGGCTGGTAGTGCACGCTGACCTGGCCGTCTTCGAGGGACTGCCGGAACTGCGTGACCATCTGGAAGCGGCGCAGGAAGATCTGGCCCATGCTCGGCACGTACCCGCGGACCTCTTCGCCGCCCTTGGTCGCGCGAACCGCGACATCGGCGCGCTGCAGCAGGCCTTCGATGTCGACGACGTCGCCGGACTCCTCGGGCGTCGTCGCGTAGCCGATCATCGCGTTGGCCTCGACCGAAAGCCGGTCCACCGGGTAGGGCGTGGAAAGCTCTTCGCGCAGCCGTTCCGCCGCGGCGTGGGCGTCCTCGGGCGGGCAGCCGACGAGCAGCGCCGCGAACGACGCGCCTTCGAGGCGGGCGAGCGGGACGTCGGGGCCGAGCGCGTCGCGGATGCGGCGGCCGGCGGCGATCACCATCCGGTCGGCCCAGGCGTAGCCCAGCGCGTCACTGACCGTCGAAAAGACGTCGAGGTCGATCCGCAGCACCACGGCGTTCGCGAAGTCCCGCAACGGTTCCTTCGCCACCTGCCGGAAGCCCGGCCGGTTGAGGTGCCCGGTGAGCGGGTCGTGGTAGGCGTCGTGGCGCAGGGTCGCGAGCAGGCGCCGGTTGTCCAGCGACGTCGCGAGGTGGCTGGCCATCGTGCCGAGCAGCTGGACGTCGTACTTGCCGAAGCCGCGCCAGCGGGACAGCCGGTCGTGCGCCTCGACGACGCCGAGCAGCTGGTTCGCGCTGCGCAGCGGGACGACGAGCGCCTCCTGCGCGCCGCGGTCGAGCAGCGCCGCGCGGACGTCGGGGTTGGCCTCGGTGATCCGGAAGTGCCGGACGTGCGCGCCGGGCAGGCGCAGCAGCGGGTCGTCGGCGGCCGGGTCGGCGGGCGGCAGGTCGTCGCCGGCGACGACGACGCGCATGGTGTCCTTCGGTTCGAGCCGGAGTCTCAGCACGACGCGGCCCGCGGCCAGCTGGTCCTTGATGCGCTCGGCGATCGTGGCCCATTCGCGGACGTCGACCCCGCCGACGAGCTCGTCCGCGCGGCTGGCAGGGCGCGCCGCCGCCTGCTGGCCGGAGCGGGCCACCATCAGGCTGACGTCCGACAGCGCCTCCATGTCCCGCTGCTCGCGCAGCAGGTCGGAGTAGGCCCAGTACAGCGCGGTCAGGCCGAGGAACACGGCGAGCACCAGCGGCCACGCCTTGGGCGTGTTGGAGATGACGAGGTAGCCGGACAGGCCGACGGACGCGTTGACGAAGCCGACGACCAGGATCCGCGCGGTGAGCCGGACCGCGGTGCTGACCCGCATCCGGCGCCGCAGCACGCGCACCGCGGCGAGCGCGAGCAGCGTGCTGACGAGCGGCGCGGTCAGCGTGCCGGCGAGCGCGGCGACCCACGGGATCTCGCTGCCGGAACCGGCGCCGAGGGCCACCTTCACGAGCCCAGCGACCGCGAAGGCGCCGGTGATCTCGAGCAGGAACGCGCCCGCGTTGTAGAGGACGCGGCCGGCGACCTTGCGCGCGAGCAGCGTGCCGATGCCGGCGACCAGGTGCGCCGCCAGCACGACTTCGAACGGCGCGACGAAGAACCCGATGACGAGCGGGATCTCGGTGAAGGAGATGGTCCACGAGATGCCGCTGCGGACGTCGACGTTGATGCCGAGCTGCTCGGCGAGCAGGAACGCGACCGCGAGCACCGGCCCGATCCACAGCAGCCGGCTGTCCCAGTGGAACGGCAGCCAGGACCCGATGGCGAACGCGGCGACGAGCCCGATGCTCAGGACGGCGAAGGTGTACGCGCGGAACCGGCGCTCGTCGGTGCGGGCTTCGGCGGAAACGGGCGGTGTCCCGGAAGCGGCCCCCGGCCCGGGCTGCGCCTGCGCTACGGCGTGGCCGTGGGCGTTGGTGTCCGGCATCCGACCTTCCCTCCCAGCTTGTCCACCGGTGGTGATCCGTGACTTCGGGTGCGGACAAGGGCCATACCGTACCCCGTAGGGCGTACCCGCGTCCCTTTCGAGACAGTAGGAGATCACCCCAGGGTTAACAATGCCTCGATGGCGCTGACCTGCGTGGACCAAGGGGTGAAAGATGGGGTGGCGTATTCAGGGGTGGTCATCTGCGCACAGCGCCCCGTATAGCGCTTCAATGTGCCCATGCACAGCGACGTGATTGCCACCGAACACGCGGCCCGGCTCGCGGCGGTGGACTCCCTGCTCCCCGGTTCTTCCCCCTTCGAAGCGGCCGAAAGCGCCGTGGTGCTGGAGGTCGCGACGGCCGGCTCGGCCGCGTCCGGCCTCGCCTCGCGCATCCAGGTCGACCAGGACGCCCCGAACGCGCCGTGGCGGGCGCTGACCGAGCACCGGCTCGACCTCCAGCTGGCCGGCCCGCAGCCCGCGGCGGCGCTCGACGCCCTCCTCACCCGATGGGATGAACATCTGCGCGCGGTCGCCGAGCGTGGCGACACCGAGACCGCGGCGATCGTTCCGCGCGGCAGCCGGGACGCCGCCGGCACGCGCGAAATGCTGCACCACGGCTTCGCGCCGCTGCGGGTGATCGCGGTCCGCCCGGCCGACCGGATGATCCCGGCGGGCCCGCGCGGCACGCCCGGGGTCAAGATCCGCCGCGCCGAGCCGGGCGACCTCGAAACCGTCGTCTCGCTGGGTCTCGAGCTGCACTCCTTCGACGCGCAGTACGGCACGGTCAACCTGCGCAAGGGCGTCGAGGACATCATGGCCAAGGACCTGGCCGAACAGCTGGACCGCCCGGAACCGCCGCTGTGGATCGCCGAGCTCTACGGCCGCCCGCTCGGCATGGTGAACGTCCAGCACCCGGGTGAGACCGGCTGGATCAGCGACCGGGTCTCCGCGGACCGCGTCGGCTACCTGTCGTCGCTGGCCGTCGCGAAGGAGGCGCGGTCGTCCGGTGTCGGTACGGCGCTGGCCACCCACGCCCACCACGTCCTCGACGAGGAGGGCGCCGACGTCGTGCTCCTGCACCACGCCGCGGCGAACCCGCTCTCGACGCCGTTCTGGTACGCGCAGGGGTACCGCCCGCTGTGGACGTACTGGCAGCGTCGACCAGCCGTTCGGTGAACCAGTGGCGGCTTACCCCTGGTCGCCGGTCTCTATAGGCTGGCTCCCGGAGCAGCGAGGGGAGCCGGAAGTGACCGATCAGCGGGATTCCGCGCCGAGAGCGCCCGAAGGCGTCGACACCGAGAAGCCGTCCGCGGCCCGGATCTACGACTGGTACCTCGGCGGCACGCAGAACTGGGCCGTGGACCGCGAGTTCGGCCGGCGCATGGAGCAGCAGTGGCCGCTGGTGCGCCCCGGGTCGAAGCAGAACCGCGAGTTCATGAACCGCGCGGTGCGGGCGGCGCTGCGGGCCGGGATCCGGCAGTTCGTCGACCTCGGGTCCGGGGTCCCCACGGCCGGGAACGTGCACGAGGTCGTCGAGGCCGAGCTGCCCGAGGACCACGACGCGACGGTCGTGTACGTCGACTACGAGCCGGTCGCGGTGGCGCACGCGACGCTGATCCTCGAAGAGGAGGCAGCGACGGACTGGGCGGGCATCGTCCAGGCCGACATGCGCGACGCGAAGGCCGTGCTGCGCGCCGAGGAGACGAAGCGGCTCATCGACTTTTCGAAGCCCGTCTGCCTGATGATGATGGCGGTGCTGCACTTCGTCGGGCCGGACGACGACCCCATCGGCCTCCTGAAGGCCTACCGCGACAAGCTCGCGCCCGGCAGCTGGCTGGCGATCTCGCAGATGAGCGAGGGCGACGGCACCGGCGAGTCCCTGGCCGGGCTGCGCTGGTTCGTCGAGCAGTACCGGAAGACGAGCAACCCGGTGTGGCTGCGCGACCGCGAGGAGATCGAGCCGCTGTTCGGCGACTGGAACCTCCTGGAGCCGGGCATCGTGCACCTGCCGGACTGGCGGCCCGACCGGAAGCTCAACGCGCTGGAGGCGGAAGCCCGCCCGTACGCGTGGTGCGGCATCGCGGAGAAACCCGGCGCATGAGCGAAGGAGCGCCCATCGCCCCGGCCGGCGTCGACACCGACAAACCGTCCGCGGCACGCGTCTACGACTGGTACCTCGGCGGCAACCACCACTGGGCGGTCGACCGCGAGTTCGGCCGGCGCGTGGAGAAGGTGTGGCCGCTGATCCGGCCGATCTCGCGGCAGAACCGGGCGTTCATGAACCGGGTCGTCAAGGCCGCGATGGACGCCGGCGTCCGCCAGTTCGTCGACCTCGGCTCCGGCGTGCCCACCGCGGGCAACGTGCACGAGATCGTCCGGGAGCTGCTGCCCGCCGGTGAACGGGCGTCGGTCGTCTACGTCGACTACGAGCCGGTGGCGGCCGCGCATTCGCGGCTGATCCTGGAGAAGGAAGGCGCGACGGACTGGGCGGGCCTGGTCGAGCGGGACATCCGGCGGCCGAAGGAGATCTTCGCGGACGACGTGACCCAGGAGCTGATCGACTGGTCGCGTCCCGTGTGCCTGCTGATGATCACGGTGATGCACTTCGTCGGTCCGTCCGACGACCCCGAGGACCTGATGGCGACGTACCGGTCGAAGCTCGCGCCGGGCAGCTGGCTGGCGCTGACGCACGGCACGTGCCGCGACGACGCGCCGCCGGAGCGCGCCGCGGAGGTGAAGCGGTTCATCGACGCCTACCGCGACACGTCGAACCCGGCGTGGCTGCGCTCGGCCGAGGAGCTGCTCCCCTGGTTCGGCGGCTGGCCGCTGCTCCCGCCGGGGATGACATCGTTGCCGGACTGGCGTCCCGAAGAGCGTCCGACGGTGCTGGATCTCGAGACCCGGCCCTTCGCCTGGTGCGCGGTCGGCCGGCGGCCAAGCCTCTGACCTGCGGCTTCTTCCTTCGCTGTGGGCGAACGCACTCTCGGAAACAAACACACCCATCGGAGAGTTGAGCTAGGCAGACTCAACTACCCGAGGAGTGCACATGTCCGACACCCGCCTCCTGCCCGTGCTCCCGCTCGATGACGACGTCGTGCTGCCGGGCATGGTCGTCCCGCTCGACCTCACCGACACCGAGACGCGGGCCGCGGTGGAGTCCGCCCAGGCCAACACGCCGAGCCAGGCGTCCTTCCCCGGCATCCGGTCGACCGGCGGCAGCAAGGCCGAGGTCCTGATCGTGCCGCGCGTCCACGGTGAGTACGCCGAGTACGGCACCGTCGCGACCGTCGAGCGCATCGGGCGCGTGCCCGGTGGCAAGGCCGCCGTCCTGCTGCGCGGCACGGCCCGCGCGCTCGTCGGCCGGATGGCCGACGGCCCCGGCGCCGCCCGCTGGGTGCACGCCGAGGACGCCCCCGAGACCACGAACGACCAGACCGCCAAGCTCGCGGCCGAGTACAAGGCCGTCGTCATGTCGATCCTCCAGCAGCGCGGCGGCTGGCAGCTGATCGACGCCGTCCAGCAGGTCGAGGACGCTTCCGCGGTCGCCGACCTGTCCGGCAACGCGCCGTACCTCGACACCGAGCAGAAGCTCGAGCTGCTGACCACGCTCGACGTCAGCGCGCGCCTGGAGAAGGCGCTCGAGTGGAGCAAGGAGCACCTCGCCGAGCTCGAGGTCACCGAAACGATCCGCAAGGACGTCTCTGAGGGCATGGAGAAGCAGCAGAAGGAGTTCCTGCTGCGCCGCCAGCTCGAGGCCATCCGCAAGGAGCTCGGTGAGCTCGACGGCACCGCGCAGGACGACGACTACCGCGCCCGCGTCGAAGGTGCCGACCTGCCCGACGCCGTGAAGAAGGCCGCACTGGCCGAAGTGGACAAGCTGGACCGCACGTCCGAGCAGTCCCCCGAAGGCGGCTGGATCCGCACCTGGCTGGACACGGTCCTGGAGCTGCCCTGGAACGAGCGCACCGAGGACAGCTACGACATCGCCGCGGCGCGGGCCGTGCTCGACGCCGACCACGCCGGCCTCGACGACGTCAAGGAACGCATCATCGAGTACTTGGCCGTGCGCAAGCGCCGTGAGGAGTCGGGCCGAGGCCCGGTCGGCGGACGGCGTTCCGGCGCGGTGCTCGCCCTCGCGGGTCCTCCCGGGGTCGGCAAGACCTCGCTGGGTGAGTCCGTCGCGAAGGCCATGGGCCGCAAGTTCGTCCGCGTCGCCCTCGGCGGCATCCGCGACGAGGCGGAGATCCGCGGCCACCGCCGCACCTACGTCGGCGCGCTGCCCGGCCGGATCGTCCGCGCCATCAAGGAAGCCGGCTCGATGAACCCGGTCGTCCTGCTCGACGAGATCGACAAGGTGGGCGCCGACTACCGCGGCGACCCGACCGCGGCGCTGCTCGAAGTGCTGGACCCGGAGCAGAACCACACGTTCCGCGACCACTACCTCGAGGTCGAGCTGGACCTGTCCGACGTCGTGTTCCTGGCGACGGCCAACGCGCTGGAGACCATCCCCGGCCCGCTGCTGGACCGCATGGAGCTCGTCACGCTGGACGGCTACACCGAGCACGAGAAGGTCACCATCGCCCGCGACCACCTGCTCCCCCGGGAGCTGGAGCGCGCCGGGCTGGCCACGGCCGACGTCACCCTGACCGACGCCGCGTTCAGCCGGATCGCCGCCGAGTACACCCGCGAGGCGGGCGTGCGCGACGTGAACCGCACGATCGCGAAGGTGCTGCGGAAGATCGCGACCAAGGTGGCTTTGGACGAGGTGTCCTTGCCGCTGTCGATCGACGCGGCCGACCTGGAGACCTACCTGGGCCGCCCGCGGCACGTGCCGGAGTCGTCGCTGCCCGCGTCGACCCAGCGGACCGCGACCCCGGGTGTGGCGACGGGCCTGGCGGTGACGGGCGCCGGCGGTGACGTCCTCTACATCGAGGCGTCGCTGGCCGACCAGGAGTCCGGCGCGTCCGGGCTGCAGCTGACCGGCCAGCTCGGCGACGTGATGAAGGAGTCCGTCCAGATCGCGCTGTCCTACCTGCGCTCGCACGGCGCGGAGCTGGAGCTGCCGGTGGGCGACCTGCGCGAGCGCGGCATCCACGTCCACGTGCCGGCGGGCGCGGTCCCGAAGGACGGGCCGTCGGCGGGCGTCACGATGACGACGGCGCTGGCGTCGCTGCTCTCGGGCCGCGTGGTCCGCACGGACGTCGCGATGACGGGCGAGGTGTCCCTGACCGGCCGCGTCCTCCCGATCGGCGGCGTGAAGCAGAAGCTGCTGGCGGCCCACCGGGCGGGGATGAAGACGGTGATCATCCCGCAGCGCAACGAGCCGGACCTCGACGACGTCCCGGCCGAGGTGCTGTCCCAGCTGGACGTCCACGCGGTGGCGAACGTCCGCGAGGTCCTCGACCTCGCTTTGACCCCGGCTTCGACGCCGGTTCCCCAGGCGGCGTAACCCCGAACGCCGCCGCAGAACGGCCGGTTTCCCCCTCCCCCGGGGAAGCCGGCCGTTTCTATGCCCGCACCGGGGCGGTCGACTCGCGCTCGACGAGCGAGACGTCGATCGTCACCGGCCGCTTCGGGCGCTCGCCCTTCTCGATCGAGTCCAGCAGGATCGACACCGCCGTCGACGCCTTGCGCGCGATGTCCTGCGAGATCGTCGTCAGCTTCGGGGTCACGTAGTTGCACAGGTCCAGGTCGTCGAAGCCGACCACCGAGACGTCCTCCGGCACGCGCGCGCCCGCCTCGGTCAGGCCGTGGACGATGCCGACCGCCAGGATGTCCGCCGTCGCGAACACCGCGGTCGGACCCCGGTCCCGCAGGGTCAGGCCCAGGGCCCGGCCGTCCGCGTACGTCGTGTTGACCGTCTCCACCAGGTCCGGCCGCGAGATCCCGGCGTCGGTGAACGCCTGACTGAAGCCTTCGAAGCGTTCGTGGACCACGCCGACGCCGCTGAACGCCGGCCCGGCGAACAGGATCCGCCGGTGGCCGAGGTCGAGCAGGTGCTGGGCCGCGAGCCGGGCGCCCGCGAAGTCGTCGGACCGCGTGCCCGTCGTCAGGCGGTTCGCCGAGTAGCTGTCGATCGCGACGACGTGGACCGCGCCGATCGTCTTCTTGGTCAGCTTGCCGACCTCTTCGTCGAGGAACCCCAGCAGGATCGCGCCGTCGAGGCTCCACGAGCGCAACGCTTCGGCGACCTCATCCGGGTGCGCGACCCCGCGCAGCAGCAGGTGGTAGCCGTACTTGCGCAGCTCGCGCTCGATCATCCCGACGATCGCCATGGTGTGCGGGCTGAGCATCAGGCTGTCCTCGTCCGCGGCCGGCACCAGCAGCCCGACCAGCCGGGACGCCTTCGTCGCGAGGCTGCGCGCCGACGCACTAGGGACGTACCCGAGCTCGTCCGCGATGCGCTGGACCTTCTCGATGGTGCTCGGCGAGACCCGCGCGCGGTTGCCGTTCATCACGTTCGACACGGTCATCATGCTCACGCCCGCCTGCTCGGCGACCTCCCGCAGCGTGACGCGCACCCTCGGACTCCTCTCGCTCACCCGGGTCCCAAGGTTACGGGACCGGCCGTTGACAAGTACCTCAGGACGACATTACCGTCTATCAAGGTATAGCGCTAAACCTAATCCACGCGGACCACGGTCCGCTTCCCTCGCCGCGCTCCGGAAACCGTTGAGCCAGAACGGGAGTCCCGTGACCACAGACGTCTCGACCGACCCGCTGACCGCACCCGCCGACCAGGCGTCGCCGTGGTGGCGCGGCGCGGTCATCTACCAGATCTATCCCCGCAGTTTCGCCGACGGCAACGGCGACGGCACCGGTGACCTCGCCGGCGTCCGCGCCCGCCTGCCCTACCTGAAGAGCCTCGGTGTGGACGCCCTCTGGTTCACCCCGTGGTACTCCTCGCCGCTGGCCGACGGCGGCTACGACGTCGCCGACTACCGGGCGATCGACCCGGCGTTCGGGACCCTCGCGGAAGCCGAGCGGCTGATCGCCGACGCGGCCGCGCTCGGCATCCGGACCATTGTGGACATCGTCCCCAACCACGTCTCCGACCGGCACGAGTGGTTCCGCGCCGCGCTCGCCGCCGGGCCGGGATCGCCCGAGCGGCAACGGTTCTGGTTCCGCGAAGGCCGCGGCGAGCACGGCGAGCTGCCGCCGACGGACTGGGAGTCCAGCTTCTCCGGCGGCACCTGGACCCGCACCACGAACCCGGACGGCACGCCCGGCGAGTGGTACCTGCACCTGTTCGCGCCCGAGCAGCCGGACCTGAACTGGAACCACCCGGACGTCCGCCACGAGCACGAGCAGGTGCTGCGGTTCTGGTTCGACCGGGGCGTCGCCGGCATCCGCATCGACTCCGCGACCATGCCGGTCAAGGACCCTTCGCTGCCCACCGAGGTGACGCCGGACGCGCACCCGTTCGTCGACCGCGACGAGATCCACGACATCTACCGGAGCTGGCGGGCCGTCGCCGACTCCTACGCCGAGCCGCGCGTCCTGGTCGGCGAGGTCTGGCTGGCCGACCCGCACCGCTTCGCCCGTTACCTGCGCACCGACGAGATGCACACGGCGTTCAACTTCGACTTCATGATGCGCCCGTGGGACGCCGCCGAGCTGCGCACCGCGATCGTGTCCACTTTGGACGCCCACGGCCCGGTCGGCGCGCCGCCGACGTGGGTGCTGTCCAACCACGACGTCACCCGCGCGGCCACCCGCTACGGCCGTGCGGACAGCTCGTTCGGCTTCGTGGCCCGGACCTTTGGCATCCCGACGGACCTCGCGAAGGCGCAACGCCGGGCCCGCGCGGCCGCGTTGCTGTCCGCGGCCCTGCCCGGCTCGCTGTACGTCTACCAGGGTGACGAGCTGGGCCTGCCGGAGGTCGAGGACCTGCCCCTGGAAGTGCTGCAGGACCCGATGCACTTCCGTTCCGGCGGCACCGACCCCGGCCGGGACGGTTGCCGCGTCCCGCTGCCCTGGACGTCCGACGCGAGGACGGCGTTCGGCTTCGGCGCCGGAACCCCGTGGCTGCCCCAGCCCGCGAACTGGGGTGACTACTCGGTCGAGCGGCAGGACGGCGATCCGCGGTCGATGCTGACGCTCTACCGCACCATGATCGCGCTGCGCCGATCCGAACCCGCGTTGCGCGGCGAGGAGTTCGCCTGGGCGGCCGAGGACGGCGCCGACCTCCTCGCCTTCCGCCGCGGCGACGACCTGCTCTGCCTGGTCAACTTCGGCGAAACCCCGATCGACCTGCCCGCCCGCCTCGAAGTCCTGCTCGCCAGCGAAGAGCTGACCGGCTCCCAGTTGCCCACCGACACAGCCGTCTGGTTGCGAGTCTGAAACCCCCGCCAGGAGAGACGATGAAGTCCTCGAAGATCGCCGCGGTGTGCCTGAGCGCCGCCGCCGTGCTGACCGCTTGTTCCGGTGGCGACACCACGACCGCCGACGGCAAGACCGTCGTCAAGGTGTCCATCGAACCGGGCCTGGACCAGGGCGCGGTCGCCGCGTTCACCGCCCGGGTGACGCAGTTCGAAGCCGCGAACCCGGCCATCGACCTGGTCCCGCAGGAGTTCAAGTGGGACGCGACGACGTTCACCGCGCAACTGGCGGGCGGCACGCTCCCGGACGTCCTCACGATGCCGTTCACCGACGGCCGTGGCCTGATCGAACGCCGTCAGATCGCCGACATCAGCGGCCTGGTCGACCAGCTGCCGTACGCGAGGAAGTTCAACCCCGAAGTCGCGAAGGCCGGCTCGGCCGACGACGGCAAGATGTGGGCCGTCCCGATCGCGGCGCACGGCCAGGCCCTGCACTACAACCGGACGCTCTTCAAGCAAGCGGGTCTCGACCCGGACAAGCCACCGTCCACTTGGGACGAGATCCGCGCGGACGCGAAGCAGATCGCCGAGAAGACGGGCCAGGCCGGGTACGCCCAGCTGACCACGGACAACACCGGCGGCTGGATCCTCGCCACCCTCGACTACGCCTTCGGCGGCCGCACCGAGCAGCTGGCCGGCGACAAGGCGACGGCGTCGCTGAACACTCCGCAGATGACCCGGGCGCTGCAGACCATCCACACCATGCGCTGGGACGACAACAGCATGGGCGCCAACTTCCTCTACGACTGGAACGGCATCAACCAGGACTTCGCCGCCGGCCGGATCGGGATGTACGTCTCCGGCGGCGGCAACTACGGCTCGCTGAAGGCGCAGAACGCGATCAAGGCGGACGACTACGGCGTCACGGCCCTCCCGCTCGACGGCCCGGACGCCGGGGTGCTCGGCGGCGGCACCCTCGCCGCGGTCAACGCCAAGGCCAAGGACGCCACGAAGGCCGCGGCGGTGAAGTGGATCGACTTCTACTACTTGCGGAAGCAGGCCGACCAGGCCGCCGCGGTCGCCGACGCGAAGACCACCGCCGACTCCGGTGAGGCCGTCGGCTCGCCCGAGCTGCCGGTGTTCGACAAGGCGACCTACGACCAGCGGATGGGCTGGATCGCGCAGTACGTCAACGTGCCGGTGAAGCAGATGACGCCGTACACGGACAAGATGTTCGGCCAGCCGCTGATCCCCGAGCCGACGCGGTCCACCCAGCAGGTCTACGGCCTGCTCGACCCGGTGGCGCAGAAGGTCCTGACCGACCGCGGCGCGGACATCCCCGCGCTGCTGGCCGACGCGCAGACGCAGGCCCAGGCGTTGCTGGACAAGCCGTGACGCTCACGGCGGCCCGGCCGGCGACGGTGACCTCGCGCCCGGCCCGGGCCCGCCGCCGGCGCACTCCGCTGACGTGGGTGCGCGGCGGCGGCCTCGGTGCGGTGCTGTTCCTGCTGCCGATGCTGGTGGTGTTCGGGCTGTTCTCCTGGCGGCCGATCGGCCAGGCCGTCGTGATGAGCTTCCAGCAGACGAACCTCGTCTCGGACCCGGTGTTCGTCGGGCTGGACAACTACCAGGCCGTCCTCAGTGATCCGCAGCTGTGGAACGCCGTCGGCAACACCCTGTGGTTCGCGGTGCTCGCACTGCTGCTCGGTTACCCGATCCCGCTGGTCGCCGCGGTGCTGATGAGCGAGGTCCGCCGGGCGAAGGGGCTCTACAGCGCGCTGGCCTACCTGCCGGTGGTGATCCCGCCGGTGGTGGCCGTGCTGCTGTGGAAGTTCTTCTACGACGCGAGCCCGAACGGCGTGTTCAACACCGTGCTCGGTGCCGTCGGGCTGAGTCCGTCGCCGTGGCTGCAGTCGGCGTCGACGGCGATGTTCTCGCTGGTCGCGGAGGCGACGTGGGCCGCGGCCGGCGCCACGATCATCATCTACCTCGCCGCGCTGACCAGCGTCCCGCCGGAGCAGTACGAGGCGGCCGAGATCGACGGCGCGTCGGTCTGGGGCAAGGTCTGGCACGTCACGCTGCCGCACCTGCGCGGAGTCCTGCTGATCACGTTCATCCTGCAGATCGTCGGCACGGCCCAGGTGTTCCTCGAGCCGTTCCTGTTCACCGGCGGCGGCCCGGCGCGGTCGACGACCACGATCCTGCTGCTCGTCTACAACTACGCCTTCGCCGACAGCCTGGGCGGCGACTACGGCGCGGCGACCGCGTTGAGCGTGCTGCTCGCCCTGGTGCTGGGCCTGTTCTCCGCGGTGTACTTCCGTCTCACGCGCTCCTGGAGCAAGTCATGACGCGCGCCCTGCTCTCGCCGTCCGACTGGCGACGTCCCGGCGTCCGCCGCACCACCCGCACGCTGCACGCTTTGTTGCTCGCGGCCCTGTTCCTGGCCGGGCTGGGCCCGATGCTGTGGCTGGCGAAGGCCGCGGTCACACCGACCCAGGACACGCTGCGCGACCCGCTATCCCTGTGGCCGCACGGGATCGACTTCGCCAACCTCTCCACGGCGTGGACCCGCGTCCAGATCGACAAGTACTTCCTCAACACGGTCTGGGTCGCCGCCGGGTCGTGGCTGGTTCAGCTGATCGTCGCGACGACGGCCGGGTTCGCGCTGTCGGTCCTGCGTCCGCGCTACCGTCGCGTACTGACCGGGATCGTCCTGACGACGTTGTTCGTGCCCGGGGTGGTGCTCCTGGTGCCGCTCTACCTGTCCATGGTGGACTTTTCGCTGATCAACTCGTTCTGGGCGGTCTGGCTGCCTTCGGGCGCCAGCGCGTTCAACATCCTGCTGGTGCAACGGTTCTTCGACAACCTCCCGCGTGAGGTCTTCGAGGCGGCGCGGGTCGACGGCGCCGGGCCGCTGCGGTTGTTCTGGTCGGTCGTGCTGCCGATGTCCCGGCCGATCCTCGGCGTCGTCTCGGTGTTCGCGATCGTGGCGGCCTGGAAGGACTTCCTGTGGCCGATGCTGGTGCTGCCCGACCCGGCGGTCCAGCCCCTCTCGGTCCGGCTGCCGGCGCTGCAGAAGTTCGTCGAACTCGACGTCTTCCTCGCCGCACTCGCCATCTCGACGGTCATCCCCGTCGTGCTGTTCCTCGTGTTCCAGCGGATGTTCCTGCGCGGCAACGCCTTGAGCGGAGCCGTCAAAGGCTGACTCTCTTGTTGGGAGAAAACAGATGCGCAGATCCCCTGTCCTGGCCGTCGCGGTGCTCACCTTCACCGCTCTCTTGGGCACGGTCCCGGCTCATGCCGCGACCACCCGTCTCGAAGCCGAATCCGCCACGCTCTCGGGCGGCACCGCTGTCGAGACCGACCATTCCGGCTACAGCGGCTCCGGGTTCGTCGGCGGCTTCACCGACGGCCACCGCGGCACGGCCCGGACGACGTTCGCCGTCTCCGCGGCCTCGGCCGGTTCGTACACCCTCGCGCTCGGCTACGCGAACGGCACCGGCTCTGCTCGGACCCTCACGCTGACCGTGGATTCCACGGCGCAGCAGATTTCTTTGCCCGCAACAGCTTCCTGGGACAGCTGGGGCTCGGCGAGCGTGGCCGTCTCGCTCGGCGCGGGCGCGCACAGCGTGGCCTACACCTTCGGCTCGGGTGACAGCGGGAACGTCAACCTGGACCGCCTCGACGTCACGCCGTCCGCGACCGGGCAGGCGGGTCCCCTGTTCGAGGCCGAGAACGCGACGCTGTCCGGTGGCGCGGTCGTCGCGACCGACCACCCGGGCTACAGCGGGAGCGGGTTCGTCGGCGGGTACACCGACGGGAACAAGGGTGCCGCGCGGACGTCGTTCGTCGTCAAGGTGACGACCGCCGGGCCGCAGTCGCTCGCCCTCCGGTACGCGAACGGCACCGGAACCGCCATGACGCTTTCGCTCTATGTCGACAGTGTCCGGCAGCGGCAGGTGTCGCTACCGGCGTCGGCGAACTGGGACACGTGGACGTCGGCGACCGAGTCCGTGACGCTGACCACGGGCGACCACACCGTGGCTTATGCCTTCGACAGCGCCGACTCCGGCAACGTGAACCTGGACAGCCTTACGGTGACACCCTCGGTTCCGGCTGGTCCGGGCGAGGCGGAAGCCGCGTTCCTCTCCGGCGGCGCGACGGTCGGTGCCACGACCGCGGGCTACACCGGACCCGGCTACGTGACGGGCTTCGCGACGCCGGGCGCGCGTCTGGTGCGCACCTTCGCGATGGCTTCCGCGGGCACGGCGACCGCGACCATCCGGTTCGGCAACGCCGGCACCCTCGCGGTGTCGGCGAACGGCCGGGACGCCGGATCCGCGTCGCTGCCTTCGGGCACGGGCTGGCGGACGGCCACGGTTTCGGTGCCGGTACGCGCGGGCGTCAACACGCTGCAGCTGGCCGGGACCGGCAGCGACGTGCTGGTCGACAGCGTGGTCGTCGCGAACGAGACGGCGCCGGCCGCGCGTGGCGCGACGACGCCGTACACCGAGTACGAGGCCGAAGCCGGGACGACCACCGGGGCCGTGCTCGCGGCGAGCCGGACGTTCCACACGGTCCAGGCCGAGTCGAGCGGGCGCCGGGCGGTGCGGCTGAGCGCGACCGGACAGTCCGTGAGCGTCACGCTGACGAAGCCCGCGAACGCCGTCACCGTGCGGTTCTCGATCCCGGACACCGCGGACGGCGCCGGGCAGACCACGCCGCTGGCGTTGTACGCGAACGGGACGAAGGTCCGCGACCTGTCGCTGACGTCGAACTACAGCTGGGTCTACGGCGCGTACCCGTACACGAACGTGCCGTCGCAGGGCAGCCCGCACCGGTTCTACGACGAGACGCGCGCGCTGATCGGCGACTGGCCGGCGGGCACGGTCCTGAAGCTGCAGAAGGACGCGTCGAGCACGGCCGCGTACTACGACGTCGACCTGCTGGACGCCGAGCAAGCGCCGCCCGCGGCGACGGCTCCGGCGGGTGCGCTGTCCATCACGTTGTACGGCGCGGTGCCGGACAACGGGTCGGACGCGACGTCGGCGATCACCGCCGCGATCGCGGCGGGCGCGGCGCAGAACAAGCCCGTCTGGATCCCGGCGGGCACGTTCCGGATCACGTCGAAGATCAACGTCGCGAACGTGCACGTGTATGGCGCCGGGCCGTGGTCCTCGGTGATCCAGGGCACCGGGCCGCGCGGCGGCTTCTTCGGCACGGGCAGCAACGTCACGCTGGCCGACTTCGCGATCTTCGGGGACGTCCGGGTCCGCGACGACAACGGCTCGGACGGCGCGCTGGACGGCAACTTCGGCACCGGGTCGCTGATCCAGAACCTGTGGATCGAGCACACCAAGGTCGGGCTGTGGGCCGATTCGGGCACGAACGGCCTGTACGTCGTCGGCACGCGGATCCGCGACACGTTCGCGGACGGCGTCAACATCCACGCGAAGGACGCGGGCACGAGCAACGTGCGGGTGGACCAGTCCATGGTCCGCAACACGGGTGACGACGGGCTGGCGATGTTCTCCGAAGCCGTGGGGGTGACGGGCAGCGCGTACACGTTCAACACGGTCCAGTCACCGGCGCTGGCCAACGGCATCGGCATCTTCGGCGGCGCCGGCAACCGGGCGGAGGACAACGTGGTGGCGGACAGCGTCGCGGCGGGCTCGGGCATCACGGTGGGCACCCGGTTCAACCCGGTGCCGCTGTCCGGCACGACGTCGATCCGGCGCAACACGCTGCTGCGGACGGGCAGCTTCGAGGACAACTGGAACTCGGCGATCGGTGCGCTCTGGATCTACGCGGATTCGGCGCCCATCGCGGCCCCGATCGTCGTCGAAGACCTCACGGTGACCGACAGCACGTACCAGGGTGTGCTGCTGAGCTTCCAGAAGTCGATCACGCAGCTGAGCTTCGACCGCGTGACGATCGCGGGCGCGGGCACGTACGGCATCGAAACGAACGCGACGGGCAGCGCGTCGATCGCGCACACCTCCGTGACGGGCGCCTCAGCCGGCGGTCTGCTCGACGATGGTGGCTACACGTTGGTGCGCGGGGCCGGGAACTCCGGCTTCTAGACACACCGCGCTTGAAACACCTCAGCCCCGGTGACCTGCTGGTCACCGGGGCTGTTGGGGTGGCGGGTGAGGGATTCGAACCCCCGTAGGCGTAAGCCAACTGGTTTACAGCCAGTCCCCTTTGGCCACTCGGGTAACCCGCCCAAGCCGGTCGTACCGGCCGGGAAGAAGCTTACCCAAGCACTCCCGGCGGGGGTCAACCGGGATACCCGGGACTAGGCTGGGTGCCCCTGACAAGCGAGTACGAGGTGTGAGGACACGTGGCGGATCCCTCTTTCGACGTCGTGAGCAAGGTCGACCGCCAGGAGGTGGACAACGCGCTCAACCAGGCGAGCAAGGAGCTCGGTACGCGCTTCGACTTCCGCGGCACGGGCACGACGATCAACTGGTCCGGCGAGGAGGCGATCGCGATCGAGTCCGAGACGGAGGAGCGCGCGCTGGCCGCGGTCGAGGTGTTCAAGGAGAAGCTGATCAAGCGCAGCATCTCGTTGAAGGCGTTCGAAGCGGACGAGCCGGCCCTCTCGGGCAAGATCTACAAACTCAGCGGCAAGATCATCCAGGGCATCGCGTCCGACAAGGCGAAGCAGATCGCCAAGTTCATCCGGGACGAGGGTCCGAAGGGCGTCCAGGCCCAGATCCAGGGCGACCAGCTGCGGGTGTCGGGCAAGAAGAAGGACCAGCTGCAGGAGGTCATCGCCCTGCTGAAGGGCAAGGACTTCGAGATCGCGCTGCAGTTCACCAACTACCGGTGAGTTTTCGGCGTTGACCTGCGGGTATCTGGGTTCAGGTGCCCGTGGGTACAACGTCGGTACAACCGAGCGCTGAGCCTGTGAGATGTGCCAGTCGAAGCGCTTGGACGAAGACACCTACGGGATCCGGATCTTCAGCACGGACGATGTGGACGCCGTCCTCCAGCGAACCGACATCCAGCGCGGCTACACGCTCGTCATCTGGCGCGGGCGCCACGTCGTCGAGCCGTTCGAGCTGACCGAGCCGGAGGCGCAGTCCTACTGGAAGGCGACTCTCACCGTGGCGAAGGCGCTGGCCACGTTCTACCGGCCGCTCAAGATGAACTACGAGACGCTGGGGAACACCGTCCCGCATCTCCACACGCACCTACTGCCGCGCTTCGTCGAGGACCCTGCTCCGGGGAGGCCGTTCCCGCTGCTGCCTCAAAGTGGCGAATCCCAGATCGACCCTGCGCAACTCGCCGGCGACGCCGCAGCGCTTCGGGCTCTCCTCGGTTGAGCCACTGGCCGTGAGGCCGCAGGCACCCGGTCACCGGGTGCCCGCTCAGGACGGCGTCACCG
Organism: Amycolatopsis sp. cmx-4-37; assembly: GCA_049998055.1. Classification (GTDB taxonomy): domain Bacteria; phylum Actinomycetota; class Actinomycetes; order Mycobacteriales; family Pseudonocardiaceae; genus Amycolatopsis. Next base: position 402,573 of record JAEBEK010000005.1, read on the forward strand.
TCCAGCTCGCCTCGTAGCCCTCCACCTGCAGGTACGCCGGGCCGCGGACCTCACGGTCCACCTCCACGTTGCCGACCTCGTTGACCAGCAGGTCGTGGAGATCCTCCGACCGGACCCACAGCGCGACGTTCCCGCGGGTCTTCGCCGTGAACCGGACGTGCGTGACGCCCTCCGGGACGCGCAGCACCGCGTCGCCCTTGCCGGACGTCGGCGCGCCCGGCGCGGCCGATGGCACGCTCCGGTAGTCCGCGATCGTCGCCGTCCAGGCCGCGTTCGCCAGGACCGTGATCTTCGTCGTCGGGCGGTCCGGTTCCGTGTTGAGCCACGTCGTGCCCTTGTACGCGCCGATCGCGTTGACCAGGCTGAACTCGCCGCCGTCGGTGTCGACCATCACGTTCGCCGAGCACTTCGGGCACTCGAAGGTGAAGTAGCCCAGCTGGTCCGCCGGCCACGTCACCGCGAACTCGCCTTCGCCCTTGCCCGTGTGCGTCTCCGTCGGAACATCCCGCGGCACCGGCGCAGCGGAAGACGTGGGCGTAGGCACCTCGGCCGAAGTCGAACCGACAGCCCCGACGATCGTCCCGAACCCCGTAGCGGGCGCGCACGCCGACGCCAAGACCAGAACCAGCAAGCAGGCGAGCCGGAGTTTCATCGTTCCCCCTCGGGACCACCACCGGCCCCCACATGATCTTTCGGTGCTCTTTGCCGGAGCGTTACGCAACCCGTCACCCGAAAGCGCACAGCAACCCCTCGAACGCGCGAATGCCCCGTGTGACTGTCCACGAAGGACCCGGCCCGCGTGCTGTAATCGCGCGATCACCGCGTGGAGAGGGTCAGGATGCGCCGCTTGCTCGCCTTCGTACTGTCACTCACCGTGATCGGCGCGACACTGACCCCCGCGAGCGCCGCCGAGCGCAAGCAGCTCCTGCCCGGCCTCGGCTCCTACGCGCGCCTGGTGCGGCTCGACCACTCGAACTTCGGCCGCGGGCACATCATCGCCGCGCTGACCAGCGAAGACGCCAGTGGCAAGTTCACGCCCGTGCTGGAGAGCACCGACGAGGGCGAGACGTTCCAGCAGATCGGCGCCGTCCGCGACCCCGACGGCCGGTACGGCATGTGCTGCGGCACGCTCTACGAGCTGCCGCAGCGGGTCGGCCGCCTGCGCGCGGGCACCCTGCTCTGGGCCGCCTCCTACCGGCAGGACGCCGGGGCGCAGCGCCGCGTCGGGATCAAGGTCTGGGCCAGCAAGGACGGCGGCCACTCGTGGGCCTTCCTGGCCGAGGCCGCCCGCTCGCACAACATCGACGGCATCTGGGAGCCCGAGTTCACCGTCGACGCCGGCGGCACGCTCTGGCTCCACTTCGCCGACGAGACGCAGGCGCCGAAGTACGCGCAGGTCCTCAACCGCGTCGCCTCGACCGACGGCGTGCACTGGGGCACCAAGCAGCTCACCCTCGCCATCCCGCCGGACCGGGTCCGGCCCGGCATGCCGATCATCCGCAGGCTGCCCGACGGCCGCTACTACTTCGCCTACGAGATCTGCAACTTCCGCGACCGCTACTGCGACCCGTACTTCAAGATCTCCCCCGACGGCGCCAACTGGGGCAGCCCCACCGACCCCGGCACGCGCGTCGACACCGCGAACGGCAACTACTTCCAGCACGCGCAGACGATCACGCTCTTCCCCGGCGGCCCGAACGGCGTCCGGATCGTCATGGTCGGGCAGATCTACACCGACGCGAAGGGCCGGCCGCAGCCGCAGAACGGCCAGGTGCTGCTGGCGAACGACGACTTCGGCAGCGGCACCTGGTACGAGCTGCCCGCGCCGGTGCACATCACCGGCATCTACAACAACTTCTGCCCGAACTACTCCTCGACGCTGCTGCCGGTCGACGACGGCAAGAACGTGCTCGAGATCGCCACCGAGTACAACTCCGGCTGCAAGGCCTACTTCGGCAAGGGACCGGCTTTCTGATCCCGCCCGGCCCGTAGGGTGGGGCCGGAGCCGGACTAGAGGAGGCAGTTCATGAAGGGCATCGTGCTGGCCGGAGGCAGCGGGACACGCCTGCACCCGATCACCCAGGCGGTGTCGAAGCAACTGCTGCCGGTCTACGACAAACCGATGGTCTACTACCCGATCTCGGTGCTGATGCTCGCCGGGATCCGCGAGATCCTCGTCATCTCCACCCCCGCCGACCTGCCGATGTTCCGCAAGCTGCTCGGCAACGGCGACCAGTTCGGCGTCTCGTTCTCCTACGCCGAGCAGCCCAGCCCGAACGGCCTGGCCGAGGCCTTCGTCATCGGCGCGGACTTCATCGGCGGCGACGACGTGGCGCTCGTGCTCGGCGACAACATCTTCTACGGCCAGGGCTTCTCGGGCCGCCTGCAGCAGGCCGTGCGCGACCTCGACGGCTGCGTCCTGTTCGGCTACCCGGTGAAGGACCCCGAGCGCTACGGCGTCGGCGAGGTCGACGCGGACGGCAAGCTGGTGTCCATCGAGGAGAAGCCGGTGAAGCCGCGCTCGAACAAGGCGATCACCGGGCTGTACTTCTACGACAACCAGGTCGTCGAGATCGCCCGCGCGCTGAAGCCGTCGGCGCGCGGTGAGCTCGAGATCACCGACGTCAACCTCACGTACGTGCGCCAGGACCGGGCGTCGCTGGTCGACCTCGGTCGCGGCTTCGCCTGGCTGGACACCGGCACGCACGACTCGCTGCTCGAGGCCGGCCAGTTCGTCCAGGTGCTGGAGCACCGCACCGGCGTGCGCATCGCGTGCCTCGAGGAGATCGCGCTGCGGATGGGCTTCATCGACGCCGACGAGTGCTACGCGCTGGGCGAGAAGCTGGCGAAGTCGGGCTACGGCGACTACGTGAAGGCAGTCGCCGCAGCCGCGGGTGCTTCGGCCTAGAACAGCTGCTCGCGCAGCGTCGGCCCGCTGTACTCGGTCCGGAACACCCCGCGTTCCTGCAGGTGGGGGACGACCTTCTCGACGAACTCGTCGAGCCCGCCCGGCGTCAGGTGCGGCACGAGGACGAACCCGTCGGCGGCGTCGGACTGGACGTAGTCGTCGATGGTCGAAGCGATCGTCGACGCGGTGCCGACGAACTGCTGGCGCGCGGTGACCTCGATCACCAGCTCGCGGATCGAGAGCTTCTTCTCCTCCGCGATCGCCCGCCACTTGCGCGCGAGCGCGAGCTGGTCCTTCTCGTGCCGGACGCGGCCCCAGGTCAGCGGCTCGGCGTCCGGGTTCGGGTCGACCTCCGGCAGCGGCCCGTCGACGTCGTAGCCCGACAGGTCGCGGCTCCACACCTGCTCGAGGAACTGGATCGCGGTCGCCGGCCGGACCTGCTGGAGCCGGATCTCACGCGCGTGAGCCTCGGCTTCGGCGTCGGTGTCGCCGAGGACGAACGTCGCGGCCGGCATGATCAGCAGCTCGCCGTGCTCGCGGCCGTACGCGGCCAGGCGGCGCTTGACGTCGTGGAAGAACGCCTGGCCGTCTTCGAGGGTGCCGTGCCGGCTGAAGATGACGTCGGCGGCCTTCGCGGCGAACTCGCGGCCTTCGTCGGAGTCGCCGGCCTGGATGACGATCGGCTGCCCCTGCGGGGTCCGCGGCAGCGTGAACTGCCCGTGGACGTCGAACTGCGGTCCACTGTGGACGAACTTGCCGGGATCGCGGGCGAAGACGCCGTTCTCCTTGTCCCCCACCAGGGTGCCGGGCTGCCAGCTGTCCCACAGCTCGCGCACGGTGGCCAGGAACTCTTCGGCGCGCGCATAGCGGTCTTCGCGCTTGAGGAAGCCGCCGCGGCGAAAGTTCTGGCCGGTCCACGCGTCCGGCGACGTCACGACGTTCCACGCCGCGCGCCCGCCGGAGAGGTGGTCGATGCTCGCGACCTGGCGGGCGACCTCGTAGGGCTCGTTGAACGTCGAGGAGAGCGTCCCGGCCAGGCCGAGGTGCGTGGTGACTCCCGCCAGCGCGGCCAGCACGGTGGTCGTGTTGGGCCGCCCGACGACGTCGGAGTCGAGGATCTTGCCGGCGTGCTCGCGCAGCCGCAGGCCTTCGGCGAGGAAGAGGAAGTCGAACTTGCCGCGTTCGGCGGTGCGGGCGAAGTGCTCGAAGGAGGCGAAGTCGATCTGGCTGCCCGACGCGGGGTCGCTCCACACCGTCGTGTTGTTGACGCCGGGGAAGTGCGCGGCGAGCTTGATCTGCTTGGTCATCTCAGGCTCCCGGGATGACGGCGTAGGCGTTGACGGCCCGGCCGAGGCCGAGGTGGTCGCGCAGGGTCGTGCCGCGGTAGCGGTCCCGGAACGCGCCGGCCGCGCGCAGCGCCGGGATCACCTCGCCGGCGAGCAGGCCGAGGTCGTCGGGCAGCACGGCGGGCCGCAGGTGGAACCCGGTGACGCCGGTCTCGGCGGCCCAGCGGGGCAGCTCGGCGGCCAGCTGCGCGGGAGTGCCGGCGAACGACAGCCCGGCGGGTTCGAACGGGACCAGGGCGTCCAGCTCGCGCTGCCGGTCGCGGGCGCCCTGCTCGGTCTCGGCGAGCACGATCGACACCGTCGCGAGGACCTTCGCGCCGGGGAACCGGGCGGCGTCGGCGCGCACGGCGTCGAGGTGGTCCGCGCGGATGATGACCAGGTCGGCGCCGACGGCGTGGGGCGAGTCGCCGTAGATCGCGGTCACCGGATGGCCCTGCGGCGGGCGTGGCGTGATCGACGGGCCCTTCACGCGGAAGAACCGGCCGTCGAAGTCGACGTAGTGCAGCTTCTCCCGGTCGATGAACCGGCCGGTGGCGGCGTCGCGGATGATCGCGCCGTCCTCCCAGCTGTCCCACAGCCGGGTGATGACGTCGAGGACCTCGGCGGTCTCGGCCTCGCCGTCCTGGGGTGAAGGAGCCGCGCGACGGCCGAAGTGCGCGGCCTCGGCCTCGGTCGAGGACGGCACGGCGAGCACGCCGGCGCGGCCGCGGCTCGCGTGGTCCAGGGTCGCCACCGACGTCGAGACGTGGAACGGCTCGGTGTGGGTGGTGGTGACCGTCGGGACCAGGCCGATCCGGCTGGTCGCCGGGGCGAGGGCGGACAGCGTGAGCAGCGCGTCGAGCCGTCCGCGCACGACCTCCTCGCCGCCGGACTGCAGCGCCAGCGAGTCGTCGAGGGTGACGAAGTCGAGCGAAGCGGCTTCGGCCAGCTTCGCGTACCTCAGGTAGTGGCCGGAGGTGAACAGCGCGGCGGGCTCGGCCGCGGATACCCGCCAGGCGGCCGGGTGGTACCCGGCCCCGTCGATGGCGACGCCCAGGTGCAGCTCTGCGGAGACCATGCCCTGAGAACTTCGTGGCCGGAGCGCGGATTCCCGCTCCCACCTATTGGGAAAGCGGAGCTTTCACGTGAAAGCTCCGTCTTAGCTCAGAACTGGCGGCGGGCCATCTCCTCGAGCCGCGCGATGCGGTCGGCGATCGGCGGGTGCGTCGAGAACAGCTTGCTCAGGCCCTCGCCGGGCCGGAACGGGTTCGCGATCATCAGGTGCGACTGCGACACCAGCTGCGGCTCGGCGACCAGCGGCCGCGCCCGCGTCCCCGCGTCCAGCTTCCGCAGCGCCGAGGCCAGGCCCAGCGGGTCGCCGGTCAGCTCGGCGCCGGACGCGTCGGCCTGGTACTCCCGCGAGCGGCTCACGCCCATCCGGATGACGGCGGCCGCGATCGGCCCGACGAAGATCAGCATCAGGCTGACCAGCGGGCTGCCGTCGCGGTTGTTGCCGCCGAAGAACAGCGCGATGTTCGCGAGCACGCTGATCACGCTGGCCAGCGCCCCGGCGACGCAGGAGATGAGGATGTCGCGGTTGTAGACGTGGGACAGCTCGTGCCCGAGCACCGCGCGCAGCTCGCGCTCGTCGAGCAGGTCGAGGATGCCGGTGGTGCAGCAGACGGCCGCGTGGCGCGGGCTGCGGCCGGTCGCGAACGCGTTGGGCGCGACGGTCGGGCTGAGGTAGAGCTGCGGCATCGGCTGGCGGGCGACGTGCGCGAGCTCGCGCACGATCCGGTACATCGCGGGCTGCTCGACCTCGGACACCGGCCGCGCCCGCATCGCGCGCAGCGCCAGCTTGTCCGAGCTGAAGTACGCGAAAGCGTTCATCCCGAGGGCGATGACCAGGCCGATGACCAGGGCGCCCCGGCCGAACAGGCCGCTGATGGCGATGATGATCGCCGACAGCAGGCCGAGCAGCATCGCCGTCTTCAGTCCGTTTTGGTGCCCGTGCACGCGCGCTCGCCTCCGTCCGCTCCACCAGTGGGTTACCCACAGGAAACAACGCGATCGGGGGACGCGAAGTTCCTTCACGTGGCGAGCGCGCGGGCTAGGCTCGACGGGCGAGTTGATCACGAGCGGAGGCGCCGATGCGAGGTCGCCCGATAGGCCGGAGGGCCCTGTTCGCGCTGGTCACGGCGGGTGCCGGGGCCGTGGCCCTGCCGGGGGCCGCGCGGGCGCAGGACGTCCGGTCGATCGAGCTCGGCGGGGCGCCCACCGCGGTCGCCGTGAATCCTGTCACCGGGCTCGCGTACGTCACGGATCCCGGGGCCGGGACGGTCTCGGTCATCGATCCGCGCGGCGCCGCGGTCGAGGCGGTGCTCCGCGTCGGCGGCGCCCCCGGCGACGTCGCGGTCGACGCGAAGGCCAACCGGGTCTACGTCGCGAACCCGCCGGCCGGCACCGTCGTGGTGCTGGACGGACGCACCCACGACCTGGTGAGCGTGATCGGCGCGGGCGCCGGCGCGTCCGCATTGGCCGTCGACGAGCGGGCCAACCGCGTCTACGCCGTCAGCGGCGGCACCGGCATGCTCGCCGTGCTCGACGGCGTCAGCTGCACGCTCGCCGCGCTCGTGCCGGGCCCGGAGCCGAGCCTCGGCGGGATCGCGGTCGACACCGGCCGCAAGCTGGTCTACTGCGCCAGCACCGGCACGGACTCGCTCGAGGTGTTCTCGATCGACAGCGGGAAGTTCGTCGCCAGCGTCAAGGTCGGGGCGCGGCCGACCGCCGTCGCGGTGCACGTCGAAAGCGGTTCGGTGTACGTGGCCAACTCCGGCATCCACCACATGTCCATTGTGGACGCGGCGACGCGCACCGAGCGCACGACCGTGTTGCTGCGCAGCGAGTCGTCCGCGCTGGCCGTGCACCAGGGCACGAACACCGTGTACACCAACGGCGGGCAGAACGGGTTGAGCCGGGTCGATGGCGCGAGCGGGACACTGACCGGCGAGCTGTCGCTCGGCGTCAACCCCGGCGACGTCGCGGTCGACCAGCGCACGCGCACGGTGTTCGTCACGGATCCCTTGCACGGCAGGGTTTCCGTCGTCCGGGATTTCTGAGCACGCAGCTGGGGCAACTCCAGGTATACGGTCGGAGACTATGAAACTCGGACTGCAGATCCCCGACTTCACCTGGCCGAACGGGGCGTCCGCGCTGGGCGCCGACCTGGCCGCCGTCGTCCGCACCGCCGACAACGCGGGCTTCGACTCCATCGCCGTGATGGACCACTTCTTCCAGATCGGCGGGGTCGGCCCCGTCGAGAACGACATGCTCGAGGCGTACACGACCCTCGGCTTCATCGCCGCGCACACCGAGCGCGCCAAGCTGCTGACCGTCGTCACCGGCGTCCTCTACCGGCACCCGGGCCTGCTGGCCAAGGCGATCACGACGTTGGACGTGCTCTCCGGCGGCCGCGCGATCCTCGGTATCGGCGCGGGCTGGAACGAGGACGAGTCCCGCGGGCTCGGCTTCCCCTTCCCGCCGGTCGCGGAGCGCTTCGAGCTGCTGGAGGAGAACCTCCAGTACGTGCTGAAGATGTGGGCCGACGGCGATGAGCCGTTCAAGAGCACGCACTTCGACGCGGCACGGCTGCTGAACGTGCCGCAGGCGCTGTCGGACCCGCGCCCGCCGATCATGATCGGCGGCGGTGGCGAGAAGAAGACGCTGCGGCTGGTCGCCAAGTACGCCGACCAGTGCAACCTCTTCAACAGCCCCGAGCTGGAGCACAAGCTCGACGTCCTCAAGCGGCACTGCGAGAACGAGGGCCGCGACTACGCCACGATCACCAAGACCGTCTACCACATCCTCGACATCGGCGAGAACGGTGAGAAGTCCGGCGAGCTGCTGAAGGAGCTGGAGCGCCTGCACGGTCTCGGCATCGACGTCGCGCTCGGCATGGTCCCGCACGTCCACAACCCGGCGGTGCTGGAGAAGTTCGGCACCGACGTCATCCCGGCCGCCGGCAAGATCGGCTGAGCAACCCCCGATCGGCACCTTGCCCGAGCCCTCTCCGCCGTTCGGCGGGGAGGGCTCAGCCGTCTTTGGCGACCGCTCGGGTGAGCGCGGCGACGCCGATGCCGGCGACGGCCAGCACGATCCCCGCGACCAGCCGGCCGGTCAGCGCGAGCACCACGCCGGTCACCGCGAACAGCGCGAACTCCACCAGGAAGCGGGCCGGTTCCGGGAGCCGGCGGTGAGCCCGCGGCGCGATGAACAAACCCCAGATCGCGGCGGCCACCAGCGGCAGCAGGACCGCGTCGACGATCGCCAGCGCCACCCCGCTGCCGAGCTGGGTCCCGGCCAGCGCCAGGCCGCCCAGCAGGGCCAGCTCGGTCAGGAAGCGGATCGTCAGCACCACGCCCGCGACCCCGCTCAGGCGGGGACCCGTTTCCGAAGTCATCGGGCCAGCCTAGGACCCAGGTCCACTGTGGACGTTACGGGTCCGGACCGCCACGGTCCGTGATCTCGGCCACACGTCACCCGGCCGGCGTGGTGATGTTGCGGTTCCGAATCGGTCCACGGCACCACCGCGGCTCGCTGTAACGACGGTCCACCCCGGCTCGACGTGTTAAGCGCAGATCGCGACCGCGAGCCAAGGAGCCTGGTAGATGACCACATGTCGACTCTGCGGTTCGACAAACACGGCCAGCGTGGTGGACCTCGGGGCCACTCCCCCGTGTGAGCGATTCTTGACCGCCGAACAGCTCGACGAGCCGGAAGCCACTTTTCCGCTCCACCTCCTGGTGTGCACCGAGTGCTGGCTCGCGCAGATCCCCCCGCTGATCGATCCTGACGACACCTTCACCGAGTACGCCTACTTCTCGTCGTTCTCGACGTCGTGGGTCGAGCACGCGAAGCGGTACGTCGACGGCGCGGTCGAGCGCCTGGGGCTCGGCGAGAAGTCGTTCGTCGTCGAGGTCGCCAGCAACGACGGCTACCTGCTCAAGCACGTCGTCGGGCACGGCATCCGGTGTCTGGGCGTCGAACCTTCGGTGAACGTCGGGCAGGCGGCGCGCGACGCCGGCGTGCCCACCCTGACCGCGTTCCTCTCCGAGGAAACCGGCCTGAAGGTGCGCGAGGAGCACGGGCCGGCCGACCTCGTCGCCGCGAACAACGTCTACGCGCACATCCCGGACGTCCTCGGCTTCACCAAGGGCCTGCGCGCCCTGGTCGCCGACGACGGCTGGGTCTCCATCGAGGTCCAGCACCTGCTCACGCTGATCGAAAAGAACCAGTACGACACGATCTACCACGAGCACTTCCAGTACTACACGGTCGAATCCGCGCGCCGGGCCCTCGCGACCGGCGGCCTGACCGTCGTCGACGTCGAGCTGGTGCCGACGCACGGCGGGTCGATCCGGCTGTGGGCGCGTCCCACCGAGGCTTTTGGGGGGTCCCGGGTGGCGGAGCCCCCGGCCCGGGGCGGCGCCCCGGTTGTCGCAGCGGTCGCGGGCGAGCCCAGCGAGCGGATGACCGACGTGCTGGAGCGCGAAAAGGCGGCCGGGCTGCACGAGCTGTCCGGGTACACCGAGTTCGCCGAGCGCGTCACCCGCGTGCGGCTGGACCTGCTGAAGTTCCTCATCGAGGCGCGGGGTGACGGGAAGACCGTCGTCGGCTACGGCGCCCCGGGCAAGGGCAACACCCTGCTGAACCACTGCGGCATCCGGACGGACCTGCTGCAGTACACGGTCGATCGCAACCCGTACAAGCACGGCCGGTTCACCCCGGGCACGCGCATCCCGGTGCTGCCCCCGGAGCGGATCGAAGCCGATCGGCCCGACTACGTGCTCGTCCTCCCGTGGAACCTCCGGGAGGAACTGACCGAACAGCTGTCGTTCGTGGGTGCCTGGGGCGGAAAGCTCGTGTTCCCCATTCCCCGCCTGGAGATCGTCGAGGTGGCTTGAAGTGAAGGTCGTTCTCTTCTGCGGTGGCTACGGGATGCGGATGCGCAACGGCGCGGCCGACGACGTCCCGAAGCCGATGGCGATGGTCGGACCGAGACCGCTCATCTGGCACGTCATGCGCTACTACGCGCACTTCGGCCACACGGAGTTCATCCTGTGCCTGGGCTACGGCGCGGCGCACATCAAGAACTTCTTCCTGAACTACCAGGAAACCATTTCCAACGACTTCATCCTGCGCAACGGGCAGCCGGAGCTGCTCTCGACCGACATCGCCGACTGGACGATCACGTTCGTGCAGACCGGCATCGAGTCGCCGATCGGTGAGCGCCTGCGCCGCGTCCGCGACTACCTCGACGGCGACGAAATGTTCCTCGCGAACTACGCCGACGTCCTGTCCGACGTCCCGCTGCCCGACATGATCGAGCGGTTCTCCAACACCGACGCGGGCGCGTCGATGATGGTCGTCCCGCCGCAGTCGTCGTTCCACTGCGTCGAGATGGACGAAGGCGGCAAGGTCGGGTCGATCACCGCGGTGAGCGAAATGCCGCTGTGGGAGAACGGCGGGTACTTCGTGCTGCGGCAGGAGGTCTTCGACCACATCCCGGAGAACGGCGACCTGGTCGCCGACGGCTGCGGCGAGCTGGCCAAGCGCGGCCGCCTGCTGGCTTACCCGTACCGCGGGTTCTGGAAGCCGACCGACACGGTCAAGGAGCGCGCGGCCCTGGACAACGCCTACACCCACGGCGACCGGCCCTGGGCGCTGTGGGAGCACCCCACGGCGAGCATCGCGTGATCGGGCTGCGACCGGCGCGGCTCGGCGGCGTCGTCGCCCTCGGTGCGCACTGCGACGACATCGCGATCGGCGCCGGCGGCACCCTGCTGACGCTGTGCGCGTCGCGGCCGGGCCTGCGGGTCGACGCGCTGATCCTCTCCGGTGGCGGCACGCCCCGCGAGGACGAGGAGCGGGCCGCGCTCGCGGCGTTCTGCCCGGGCGCCGAGCTCGACGTCACGGTGCTGAAGCTGCCGGACGGGCGCTTCCCGGCGCACTGGGAAGAGGCCAAGAACGCGCTGGAGGAGCTGCGGCGGCGGACCGACCCGGACGTCATCCTGGCGCCCCGCACCGACGACGCCCACCAGGACCACCGCGGGCTCGCGAAGCTGGTGCCGACGACGTTCCGCGACCACCTGGCGCTGGGCTACGAGATCGTCAAGTGGGACGGCGACCTCGGGGCCCCTTCGGTCTACCAGCCGCTCGACGACGACGTCGCCGAGCAGAAGGTCCGGCTGCTGCAGGAGCACTACGCGTCCCAGCGGCACCGGCCCTGGTACGACCGCGAGGCGTTCCTCGGCCTGGCGCGGATCCGCGGGATCGAAGCGGCCGCGAAGTACGCCGAAGCGTTTTTCGCCAAGAAACTCACTCTCGACCTGAAGGGTTGATCCGATGCGGGTGTTGCTGACGGGGCACAAGGGCTACCTGGGGACGGTGATGGCCCCGGTGCTCGCCGCCGCCGGTCACGAGGTCGTCGGCCTCGACTCGGGGCTGTTCGAGGACTGCCTGCTCGGACCCACGCCCGCCGACCCGGCCGGGGTGGCCGTCGACCTGCGGGACGTCACCGTTTCGCACGTCGAGGGCTTCGACGCCGTGATCCACCTGGCCGCGCTGTCGAACGACCCGCTCGGCTCGCTCGCGCCGGAGCTGACCTACGACATCAACCACCACGCGTCGGTGAAGCTCGCGAAGCTGGCGAAGGAGGCCGGCGTCGGGCGGTACCTCTACGCGTCGACCTGCTCGGTGTACGGCGCGGGCGGCGCCAATCTCGTCAACGAGGACGCTCCGCTGAAGCCGGTGACGCCGTACGCGGAGTCGAAGGTGCGCGTCGAGGCCGACGTCCACGAGCTCGCCGACGACGACTTCACCCCGGTCTACCTGCGCAACGCGACCGCGTTCGGCTACTCGCCCCGGCTGCGCGGCGACATCGTGCTGAACAACCTCACGGCCCACGCGCACCTGTCCGGCGAGGTGCTGGTGCTGTCCGACGGCACGCCGTGGCGGCCCCTGGTGCACGCCCAGGACATCGCGCGCGCGTTCGCCGCCGCGCTGACCGCGCCCAAGGAGGCCGTGCACAACAAGGCCTTCAACATCGGCACCGAGGACAACAACGTCACCGTCGCCGAGATCGCCCAGGAAGTCGTCGAAGCCGTGCCGGGCTCGACGCTGAACATCACCGGCGAGGCCGGCTCCGACCCGCGCTCGTACCGGGTGGACTTCTCGCGCTTCCGCGACGCCATCCCGGGCTTCGCCTGCGAGTGGTCGGTCAAGGACGGCGCCGTCGAGCTGATCGAGGCCTACCGCAAGTTCGGGCTGACCCGGGAGTCGTTCGAGAAGCTGTTCACCCGGCTGGCCTGGCTGAAGAGCGAAGGCGAAGCCGGCCGCGTCGACGACACGATGCGGCGGCGCTAGTGGCGGGCCCGCAGCTGCGGACGGGGACGGAGCTGCACGCCCTGGTCGAGCGGCTGTACCCGATCTGCCGCAGCATCACCGGCGACGGTGTGCGGCAGACCTTGGACATCATCGGCGAGCACATCACGCTGGAGCGGCACGAGGTCCCGACCGGCACGCAGGTGCTGGACTGGACGATCCCGCAGGAGTGGAACATCCGGGACGCCTACGTCGCCGCTCCTGACGGCTCGCGCGTCATCGACTTCCAGGAGTCGAACCTGCACGTCGTCGGCTACTCCGTGCCGGTGCACGAGCGGATGCCGCTGAGCGAGCTGCGGGAGCACCTGCACACGCTGCCGGACCAGCCGTCGTGGGTGCCCTACCGGACCAGCTACTACGCCCCGGCCTGGGGTTTCTGCCTCGCGCAGGAGAAGCTCGACGCGCTGCCCGACGGCGAGTACGACGTCGTCATCGACTCGACCCTGGCCGACGGCTCGCTGACGTATGGCGAGCACGTCGTGCCGGGCCGCGTCACCGACGAGGTCATCGTGTCGTGCCACGTCTGCCACCCGTCGCTGGCCAACGACAACCTGGCCGGCATCGCGGTGGCGGTCTCGCTGGCGCAGCAGCTGGCCTCGTCGGACCCGCACTACACGTACCGGTTCCTGTTCATGCCGGGGACGATCGGCTCGATCACCTGGCTGGCCCGCAACGCCGCACGGATCGAGAAGGTTCGCCACGGCCTGGTGCTGGCGTGCGCGGGCGACCCGGGATCGTTGACGTACAAGAAGTCCCGCCGCGACGACGCCGAGATCGACCGGGTCGTGCAGCACGTCCTGCGGTCGCGCGAGCACCGCGTCGTCGACTTCTCGCCGTACGGCTACGACGAGCGCCAGTTCTGCTCGCCGGGCTTCAACCTCGGCGTCGGCTCGCTGACGCGGACGCCGTACGCGGGCTACCCCGAGTACCACACCTCGGCGGACAACCCGGGTTTCGTCTCGCCTGCAGCCATGGAGGACACGCTCGGCGCCCTTCGCGACGCTTTCGGCGTCCTCGACCGCAACCGCCGGTACGTCAACCTCAGCCCGTACGGCGAGCCACAGCTCGGCAAGCGCGGGCTGTACGACTCGCTCGGCGGCCGCAGCGACGCCAAGGAAGCCCAGATGGCGATGCTGTGGGTCCTCAACCTCTCCGACGGCGAGCACAGCCTCCTGGACATCGCCGAACGGGCCGGGCTCCCCTTCGACATCGTCGACGTCGCCGCCCGCGCCCTGCACGACGCCGGTCTGGTCAAGGAGTGAGCGACGTGGCCAACCATCGCCGGGCCCCTCGCTCGCTGCTCCGGAACGGCGCCGTGCGCGCCATGGCCGGACGGCTGAGCTGGGGCCTCGGCGACCAGGCGGTGTCCAGCCTGACCAACTTCGCCGTCGGGCTGTACGTGGCCCGCTCGCTCGGGACGTTCGCCTTCGGCATCTTCAGCCTCGCCTGGGTCACCTACGGCGTGGTGCTCAACATCTCGCGCGGCCTGGCGACCGACCCGCTGATGGTGCGGTTCAGCGCGGTGCCGGAGGACCGCTGGCGCCTGGGGGTCGCCAGCGCGTCCGGCACCGCGATCGGCGTCGGCTGCGTGACCGGGCTGGTCAGCCTGGTCGCCGGGCTGGCCGCGGGCGGCCCGCTCGGCAACGCGTTCGTCGCGCTCGCCGTCGTGCTGCCGGGCCTGCTGCTGCAGGACGCCTGGCGGTTCGCCTTCTTCGCTCGCGGGCAGGGGAAGAAGGCGTTCCTCAACGACGTCGTGTGCGGCGTCGCACTGATCCCGGCGCTGTTCGTCGCCGCGGAGGTCGGCACGGTCGTCGCCTTCGTGCTCGCGTGGGGCGTCGCGGCCGCCGTCGCCGCGGTCTTCGGCTGGTTCCAGACCGGGATCCTCCCGCACCCGCGGGAGCTCGTCGGGTGGCTTCGCACGCAGCGCGACCTGAGTGTCCGGTACCTGGTCGAGAACGTCAGCAACAGCGGCGCGTCCCAGCTGCGCGCATACGGCCTCGGCGCCATCACCGGGATCACCGCCGTCGGCGCGGTCCGCGGCGCGGAGCAGTTGCTCGGCCCGTTCCTGGCCCTGCTCATGGGGCTGTCCCTGGTCACCGTCGCCGAGGGCGCGCGGGTGCTCCAGCGGGCGCCGCACCGGCTGAAGCACTTCTGCGTGATCCTCGGCGGCGGCCAGGCCGCGGCGGCGCTGTGCTGGGGCCTCGGGCTGCTGCTCCTGCTGCCCGACAGCGCCGGCCGCTGGGTGATGGGCTCGGTGTGGGACTCGTCGTCCCCGCTGATCCTCCCGGTCACCCTGGCGGTGGTCGGCGCGAGCTTCGCCACCGGCGCGGCGGCCGGCCTCCGGGCCCTGGGCGCGGCACCGCGGAGCCTGCGCTCGCAGCTGATCGCCTCCCTGTTCTACGTCACGTTCGGCATCACCGGCGCCTTCCTCGGCGGCGCGGCCGGGTCCGCCTGGGGCGTCGCGACCGCGACGCTCACCGGATCGGTCGTCTGGTGGTGGCAGCTGCGGCTCGGGCTGCGCGACTACGTCCCGCCGGTCGTGGAGGACGCCGGGGCCAACGAGACCACGATCGTCTTCGAGCCGATCAACGAGACCACCGTGGTGTTCGAGCCGTTCAAAGAGCCGATCAAGGAATGAGGACTCCATGACCACCGTCCCGCGGCTGAGCCTCGGCCTCCCGGTGTACAACGGCGAGGAGTACCTCGCCGAGTCGCTGGACGCCCTGCTCGGCCAGACCTACGAAGACTTCGAGCTGATCATCTCGGACAACGCGTCCACCGACGGCACCGACGAGATCTGCCGCCGCTACGCCGAGAAGGACGCCCGGATCCGCTACGTCCGGCAGCCGAAGAACATCGGGGCGACCCCGAACCACAACTACGTGTTCGACGTGTCCCGCACCGAGCTCTTCAAGTGGGTCTCCCACGACGACCTCTACGCCCGCGACCTGCTCAAGCGGTGCATCGAGGCCCTCGACGAGCGCCCGGACGTCATCCTCGCCCACTGCGACCAGGCGATCATCGACGGCGACGGCCGCATCGTCCAGCCGCTCGAGTACACGCTGGACACTGCGTCCCCGCACGCTCCGGACCGGTTCCGCAGCATCCTGTTCGAGCCCGGCGGCGACGACTTCTACGGCGTCATCCGCGCCGACGTCCTCCGCCGCGTCAAGCCGCTCGACAGCTACCACCACGCCGACCGGACGTACTCGGCCGAGATGGCCCTGCACGGCCCGTTCCACCAGGTGCCCGAGCTGCTCTACTTCCGCCGCGACCACCCGGGCCGCGCGGAACGGGCCAACCCGACCATCCGGAGCCGGTGCGCGAATCTGGACCCGCGGCGCGCGAACCGGCTCCGGAATCCCACCGTCCGCCTGCTCGGCGAGTACGTCTACGGGTTCGCGGACCTGATCCGCCGCGCGCCGATCTCCGCCGCCGACAAGCGCGAGTGCTTCGGGCACCTCGGCGCCTGGCTGACCAACCGCGCGAAGTCCGGCCACGGCGAGCGCGTCGAGGACCGCGCGCCGACCGCCTCCGACGTCGCCACGGTCAACACGATCGTGGCCGGCCGCGAAGGCAGGCTCGCGTGAAGCGTGCCCCGCGCGTCGGCGTCTTCGGCCTGCTCGGCTCGGGGAACCTCGGCAACGACGGTTCCCTCGAAGCCGTGCTCGGCTACCTCCGCGCCGAGCACCCGGACGCCGTCCTGACCGGCCTGGTGGGCGGTCCGGACGTCGTCCGCGAGCGGTACGGCGTCGACACCACGCCCCTGCACTGGAACCAGGCCGAGTACGAAACGGCGTCCGGCCTCCGCTCGATCGTCCTCAAGGGACTCGGCAAGCTGGTCGACATCGGCCGCACGGCCGCCTGGGTCCGCAAGCAGGACGTCGTCATCGTGCCCGGCATGGGCGTCCTCGAAGCGACGCTTCCGTTGCGTCCGTGGGGTTTCCCGTATTCGCTGTTCCTCCTCTCCGCCACCGGGCGGCTCTTCGGCACCAAGGTCGCACTGGTCAGCGTCGGCGCCAACGAGATCAGCGCGCGGGCCACGCGGGCGCTCGTCCGCTGGTCCGGCCGGCTCGCCGCGTACCGCTCCTACCGCGACGACATCTCCCGCGCCGCCATGCGCGCCATGGGTGTCGACACCAGCCGCGACGAGGTCTACCCCGACCTCGCGTTCTCCCTCCCCACTCCGGACGCCGCCGGTGCGCCGGGCACCGTCGGCATCGGCGTGATGGCCTACTACGGCGGCAACGACGACCGCGCCGACGGCGACCGCATCTACCGCCACTACGTCGACACGATGAACCGTTTCGTCGGCTGGCTCGTTGACCAGGACAGACCGGTCCGGCTGTTCATCGGTGACCAGATCGACCGGCAGGTCGTCGACGAGATCATCGAGAAGACCGCTTCCCCGCTGGTGACGGCGGCTTCGGCGGAGACCCTGGACGAGCTGATGCACGAGATGGCGGCGGTGGACAGCGTGGTGGCCACGCGCTACCACAACGTGCTCTGCGCCCTGAAGGTCGCGAAACCGACCGTCGCGATCGGGTACGCGCCGAAGAACGACGTGCTGATGGCGGAGATGGGCCTCGACGGTTTCACCCAGCGGGCGAAGGACGTCGACCACGACCGGCTCCTCGAGCAGTTCACCGAGCTGGAAAACCGCTCGGTGGAACTGCGCCAGACGCTCCTGGAACGGAACGACGTGAACGCGCAACGGCTCAAGGACCAGTTCGCCGCCCTTTCGGCGGCCCTCTTCGGGGGTGGGCGATGAAGGCCATTCCGGTGCCCGAAATCCAGGGCGCGTACCTGTTCGAACCGACTCCGCACGGTGATGAGCGCGGCTTCTTCAGCCGGACGTTCGACCGCGACGTCGTCGCGTCGGTGGGAATCGACCCGGACGGCTTCGCCCAGGACAGCCTTTCCCGGTCCCGCAAGGGAGTCGTGCGCGGGATGCACCTGCGGGGCGGCGCCGGCGAGGCGAAGCTGGTGCGGTGTTCGCACGGCGCGATCTTCGACGTCGTCGTGGACCTCCGACCGGATTCGCCGACATTCCGCAATGTCAAAACATTCGAACTTTCCGGTGAGACGCAGGTTTCCGTGTACATCCCCGCGGGGTGCGCGCACGGGTTCCAGTCACTCACGGATCCCTCGGACGTCGCGTACCGTATCGATCGCGCCCACGATCCGTCCGAAGACATCACGATTTCGTACAAAGACCCTGAATTGGACATTTTGTGGCCACTGTCGGTCACAATGGTCAGTGACCGGGATGAGCGCGCGCCGTCTCTCGGAGAGGCGTTGAAACCAACGAGGTGACCCCCATGGGAACGAACTTGCCCCGCTCCACGGAGGCGAACGAGCGGCTGCACCGGGTCATCCCGGGTGGTGCGCACACTTACGCCAAGGGCTCGGACCAGTATCCCGAAAGGATGGCTCCGGTCATCTCGCACGGCCTCGGCGGCCACGTCTGGGACGTCGACGGCAACGACTACATCGAGTACGGCGCCGGGCTGAGAGCCGTCAGCCTGGGCCACGCCCACCCGCGGGTCCTCGACGCGGTCCGGGCCGAGCTCGGCAAGGGCAGCAACTTCATCCGTCCTTCGATCCTCGAGGCCGAGGCGGCCGAGCGGTTCCTGGAGAACGTGCCGACGGCCGACATGGTGAAGTTCACCAAGAACGGCTCGGACGCCACGACCGCCGCGGTCCGGCTGGCGCGCGCCGCCACCGGCCGCCGGCTCGTCGCGAAGTGCGCCGACCACGCCTTCTTCTCGACCGACGACTGGTTCATCGGCACGACGGCGATGAACGCGGGCATCCCGGACGAGACGACGGAAGCGGTCGTGTCCTTCCCGTACGGCGACCTGCAGGCCGCGGAGGAGCTGCTGCGGCGCCACGACGGCGAGATCGCGTGCATGATCCTGGAGGCCGCGGCGGCGGTCGAGCCGCCGCCCGGGTACCTGCAGGGGCTGCGTGAGCTCGCCACCCGCCACGGCGTCGTGCTCGTCTTCGACGAGATGATCACCGGCTTCCGGTGGTCGGCCCACGGCGCCCAGGGCCTCTACGGCGTCACACCGGACCTCTCGACGTTCGGCAAGGCCCTCGGCAACGGCTTCGCCGTGTCCGCGCTCGCGGGCAAGCGGGAGCTGATGGAGATCGGCGGCCTGCGCACCGACCGCGAGCGGGTGTTCCTGCTCTCCACCACGCACGGCGCGGAGACCCACTCCCTCGCCGCCGCCATGGCGGTGATGGACGTCTACCGCGACGAGGACGTCATCGGCCGGCTCCACGCCCTCGGCGACCGGCTCGCCGCCGGTGTCCGCGAGGTCGCCGCCGGGATCGGGGTCGGCGACCACGTGGTCGTCCGCGGCCGGGCCAGCAACCTGGTCTTCGGCACGCTGGACGAGCAGGGCAAGCCGTCGCAGCCGTACCGGACGCTGTTCCTGCGCGAGCTGATCAGCGGCGGCGTGCTCGGACCGTCCTTCGTGGTCAGTGCCGCGCTCACCGAGGCGGACATCGACAAGACCATCGACGTGGTCGCCCAGGCCTGCACGGTTTACCGGAAGGCCCTCGACGCCAACGACCCGGCGCCGTGGATGGGCGGCCGCCCGGTGCAGCCCGTGTTCCGCAAGTTCTCCTGACGCGACATCGGCGCCGGTCGGCCGGGGTCGCCTTTCGCCGTCACCTCCCCCCACGGAGGGGCCGGATTCACCCCGTAGGTCCGATGAGGACACTTGAGGGTGACTGTTTTCCGGCCCGTTCGTGCGTAACTTCCATCCATGGGCAGATCTCGTGTTGCACTCGTCGCCGCTTGCTCGCTCCTGATCACCGTGGCTTGCCCGGCGCTCGCGCGGGCCGCCGACGGGCCCGGGCCGGTGTGCGACCACCAGCCCGCGGAGTACGAGGAAGCGCCTCCCGGGGCCGTCCCCGTCGATCCGGGCGTCGACGGGGACCTCTCGACGAAGACGGCGGCGAACCCGCCGGGCACGACGTTCTGGCTCCGCCCCGGCACCCACACGCTCGGCACCGACCAGTACGGCCAGGTCGCCCCGAAGGACGGTGACGTGTACCTCGGCGCGCCGGGCGCGGTCGTCGACGGGCGCGGCGTCAACCAGGCGGCCTTCACCCAGCGGGCCCGGGACGTCGAGCTCCACGGGCTCACGATCCGCGGGTTCGCCGCGCTCCAGGACCAGGGCGTGGTGAACCACGACTCCGGCGACGGCTGGCTCATCGCCGACACGACCATCGAGGACAACGCCGGCGCGGCGCTGATGGCCGGGGCGCGCCAGGTCGTCCGGCACACCTGCCTGCGCGACAACGGCCAGTACGGGCTCAACGCCTACCAGGCCGGCGACGGCATCACCGGGCTCGTGCTGGAGGACAACGAGATCACCGGCAACAACACCGGCGACTGGGAGGCCAAGGTGCCGGGCTGCGGGTGCAGCGGCGGCGCCAAGTTCTGGGCCGTGAACGGCGCCGACATCCGCGGAAACTGGGTCCACGGCAACCACGGCGCCGGCCTGTGGGCGGACACGAACAACAACGACTTCCTCGTCGAGGGCAACCTGTTCGAGGCCAACGACGCCGAGGCGCTGTTCTACGAGATCAGCTACAACCTCGTGCTGCGCGGCAACACGTTCCGCGGCAACGCCCTGGTGCAGGGCCGCGCGTTCGCGTCGCGCGGCGACAACTTCCCGGCAGCGACGGTGTACCTGTCGGAGTCGGGCGGCGAGCCCCGCGTGCCGGCGCGGACCTCGGCCGTCGACATCAGCGGGAACACGTTCGAGGACAACTGGGCCGGGATCACGTTGTGGGAGAACGCCGACCGCTTCTGCACCAGCCCGGCGAACACATCTTCGGGCTATTGCACCAAGGTGACTTCGAGTTCGTCGTGCGCGGCGGGCACCATCGCGACTCGACCGGCGTACGACGACTGCCGCTGGAAGACCCAGCGCGTGGAGGTCCACGGGAACACCTTCCGGTTCGATCCAGGGCGAATGGGGTGCACGACCCTCTGCGGGCGGATGGCGCTGCTGTCGAACTACGGGACCTTCCCGGACTGGTCCCCCTACAAGGGAACCGTCGTGCAGGAGGCGATCACCTTCCGACAGGGCAACCGGTGGCACGACAACTCCTATGCCGGGCCGTGGACCTTCGTCGTGCATGACACCTCCAGGACGGTCGACGCTGCGGGCTGGCGGGCGGGGCCCTACTCGCAGGACGAGTGTTCTTCGTTCGACGGTGGGACCGCCGGCTGCTGATCGGGAGCTTGCCGAGGGGGTCCGACACTTTTCGTCGCCGCGATCGCCTTGGGTCACGATTTTCCTTGCAGTCAAAGGGGAAAGTCGCGAACGGAGAATTCCGGACAGCAGCACTTCACCCGTTTCAGCGATGGCGTTCGCACGGGTGTTCGGTACCGTCGGAGACATGCCCGCCATCTCCGCACCCCTCGACCGCGACGCGATCGACGTCATCCTGTTCGACGCGATGGGCGTCCTCTACTCCTCCGCCGACGACGTCGGCGAGTTGCTCGTGCCCTACCTACGCAGCCACGGCTGCGTGCTGCGCCGGGAAGAAATCGTGCAGCTGTACGAGGAATGCAGCCTCGGCAAGATGTCCTCCGCGGACTTCTGGGGCACAGCCGGCGCATCCGGCGCGTCGGACGAGGAGTACTGCCGGAACCACCGCCTGACCGAAGGCGTGGTCGCCGTCCTCGCCGAACTCGAGACGACCGGCGTGCGCCTCGGTTGCTTGAGCAACGACGTCAGCGAGTGGTCGAAGCTCCTGCGCGAGCGGTTCGGCCTCGGCGAGTACCTGACCGCCTGGTTCGTCAGCGGCGACACCGGGGCGCGCAAGCCGGCTCCCGAATCGTTCACCGGCGCATGCCGGCGCCTCGACGTGACCCCGAACCGGATCCTGCTCATCGACGACCGCGCGGAAAACGTCGTCGCCGCACGGGCCGCCGGACTGCAAGCACTGCGATTCGGCACGGCAAAAGTGTCCACAATGGAGGAATTGCGAAAGGAGCTCAGACCGTGGTGAAGCGCGCGCTCGGCTCTCCCCGAAGACGCGCCACCGGCAGCCGCCGGTTGCAGAGGACGAGAAGAAGATCCTGGGCTGGCCGGGACCGGGTCGGCCCAGGCCGGCCGAACAGGTCCAGCCGAACCGGGCCGGTCCTGGCCAGGCCAGACCCAACCGGGCGGGCAGCCCGGCTAGGCCGAACCGAAGCAGGCCGAGCTGAGCCCGGCCGGGACCGGGCCGACCCAGCGGGCCAGCCCATACCGAACCGGTGTAGGCGGCCGGACAGCCTAAGTCGAGCCAGCCGAACCGAGCCAGGCGGCCGGGCAGCCCAAGCTGAGCCAGCCGAACCGGGCCGCCCAGGCAGCCGAGCCGACCGAACCCGCTTCATCGAAAAGCGACCCCAACGGCAGCCGGCAGCTTTGCGCCAACCTCGGCGTCACAGCCGTTCGGCTATGCGATCCACCAGCCACGCCGTCGCCGGGACCGCCGCCAGCGCGGCACAGAACCCACCAACCGCATCCGTCGGGTAGTGCGCCCCCAAGGCCACCTCGGCCCACCCCATCGCCACCCCGGCCACGAGAGCCAGCCCCAGCACCAGCACCAAAACCACCGCGGCCACCCGGCCGAGCCCCAGCCGATCGGCCGCCACCAGCCCGATCACCACCGCCAACGCGGTAGCCAAAGCCGTGTGCCCACTCGGATAAGAAAGGAACTCGCCATGAATCGTGCGGCCGACGATCGGCTTCAGCACCGTCGTCACCGCCACCGTGACCACCACGCCGAGCACCGTCACCACCGCCGCCCGGACACGGTGGACCACGAAACACAGCACCGCGATCAGCGCGACCAGGATCGTCGACCCCACCGGTTCGCCGCCGAAGTCGAAGACCAGGGCCACGTACCGCCACGGCGGCCGGACCCCGTCGATCGACGGGAGCACCGCCGCGTCGATCCCGGTCAAGCCCGAGTCGTGGAAGTGCAGGATGCCGAGCGCGACCAGGATCGCCGTCGCCAGGGCAGCCGTCATGGCCAGGGGGGCGCGCACCACGGCCGGCAGGGCCGCGGGCGCCTCACGGACCAACTGCCTCACCCGCGCGCCTCGATCGCTGACTCGTACCCGGCGACCAACCGGTCGAGCCCCACCGCCGGGGTGAAGTCCTTCTCGTACCGGACCCGGGCCGCGTCACCCATCTCTCGGTTGCGGTCGCCGGCCACCGCCCGCAGCCGGTCCGCCAGCGAGCCGGCGTCGTTCGGTGCGTGCAGGAGGCCGGTGACGCCTTCCTCGACCAGTTCCGGGAACGCGCCGTGGGACGCCGCCACCGTGGGTACGCCCGCGGCCATCGCCTCGACCACCACCAGGCCGAACGCCTCCAGCCACGTCGAGGGCGCCACCACCGCCACCGCGTCGGCCGTCAGGGCACGGCACTCCGCCTTGTTCTGCAGGCCCACGTACGACACGTCGGCGCGGCCGGCCGCCCAGGTCGCGACCTCGTCCTGCATCGGGCCCGTACCGGCGATGACCAGCGGGATCCCCAGGGCACCGCCGAGGCGGTCCCACGCCCGCATCAGCAGGCCGACCCCCTTCTCCTCGGTGACGCGGCCGAGGAACAGCACGTGCTTGCCGTCGCCGGTGCGGCGGACGCCGGGGTCGGTGACGAAGTTGTGCTTCACCGCCATCCGCTCGCCGGGCATCCCGGCCGACACCAGGAGGTCACGTTGAGCCGCCGAAATGCAGAAGAACCGCGCAATGCCCGTCCACCACCGGCGCCGGTTCGCGGCCGTGCTCGCCGCCATCGGGAGCGTCGCCACCCGCGAATCGCGGTAGCAGCCGTGCTTCACGGCCGGCAGCGGTGCGCCGCCGACGCATTCGGTGCAGATGTGGCCGTCGCGGTGGAGCGTGCCGGGTGGGCAGACCATGCCGTAGTTGTGCAGCGTCGCGACCGCGGGCACCCCCGCGTCCGCGCAGGCCGCGACCACCGACGGCGACAGCAGCGGGAACGTGTTGTGGATGTGCACGACGTCCGGACGAGACGTGCGCAGCCGGGCGGCCAGCTCCTTCCGGACTGCCGGGTTCCACGGCACCGTCGCCGGCACCGCGGCCTTGCGGGGCAACGACATCGCCGAGATGTCGTCGCTGCGGCGTTCGAACAGCGACACCTGGTGGCCGCCCTCGGCGAGCAACGTCACCTCGGCGTCGACGACGTTGTTCTCGCCACTCGGCTGCTCGGACCGGTACCGGTTGTGCACCACGAGCACCTTCACGCGCCTGTCCCCTTCGCCGGGATGAATGCTTGTTCGTCGGACTGCGGCACCCCGCGGACCAGCAGTGAAGCGGCCACGGCCAGGTGCAGCAGGTACGGCGACGCGTCGCCGAGACCGGCTTCGGTGTAGGAGGCCGAAAGGCAGTAGGTGATCAGGAAGATCGCGCACGCGCGAGCCAGCGACGGCGGCCGCAGCACGGCCACCACCACCAACGTGAGGAGGAACCCCGCCACCAGCGCGATCCCGACGAACCCCTGCTCGTGGTAGATCGCGAGCCAGCTGTTGTCGATCGGCAGGCCGTCGTAGGACTTGTCCGTCAGCCCGACCCCGAAGATGTACTCCGACGTCGTCCGCGGGGCCTCCAGCAGCGCGTCCCACACCTTCGCGCGGCCGGTCAGGCTGGAGAAGTTGTCCGCGCTCTGCCCGCGGAGGAACCACGCCTGCAGCGCGCCCGCCAGCACCACGCCGACGACCCCGCCGACGCCGACCGTCCAGGCGAACACCTTCCGCGCGCGGGCGCTGGTGAGCAGCATCGACAGGAAGGCCACGGCCAGCCCGGCGACCAGGCCGAGCGTCGCCGTGCGGGTGTGCGTGAGCAGCAGCAACCCCAGAGCCGGCACCACGATGGACAGCGCGCTGCGCCACGTCGTGCGGCGCCCGAACCAGAGGAGGAGCGTGAGCCCGGCGATGACCGCCGCGTACTGGCCGATCTGCGGCGGCGTGAGCGGCCAGATCACGCCCGAGAGCCGGCCGCCGTACTCCTCAGGCATCGCGTTGCCGGGCGAGATCACCAGGCCGATCGCCACCGACGCGAGCACGACGGCGTACGTGCGGATGTGGGCGCGGACGAACGTGAACCCGCCGTCCCACCAGCGGGTCAGCAACCAGAGTGTGGAGACGAACACCGTGAGCCGGAAGCACCGGAACAACGCGCCGGCGCCCTCCTGCAGGTCGGCGCTGGACAGGATGCTCGACACCAGGAGCAGGGTCAGCAGCAGCAGGTATGCGCTCGGCCGGATCCGCAGGTGCTTGTTCAGCACCAGCGCGATCACGAAGGCCGTCATCAGCGCGCCCATCGTGACCAGCTGGCTGACCGACCGCGGCAGCGGGATGACCGTCTTCGCGCCGGTCGAGCCGAGCGTGTTGAGGATCAGCAGCGCCCACGCCACGGCCGCCCACTTCGGCGTCGCCGACGCGGGTTCCACCGCGGCGTCGCCGCGGATGCCCGCGATGCCGGTGTGCGCGGCCATGTCAGCCCCCGGCCTGTGCGGTGTACGTGCTTCCGGTGTCCTGCGAGTACGGCGAGCCTTCCCACTCGCCGATCTCGAGGATGCGGTCGGTCGTGTAGGCGATGAAGGTCCACGGGCCGGCGTAGCTGTTGTCGTGCCAGCGGTTGTCCTGCTTGTAGGTGATCGCCTCCTGGACCACGTCGCCCTTGTACGGCGACCAGTCCGGGTAGGTGCCGAAGTTCGAGAGCAGGCCCATCCGGCCGCACGAGGCCTGGCAGCCGACGACGGCCGGGTCCAGGACGAACTTGTTGTCGTGGATGTCGACGTGCTGGGTCTTCCAGCGGCAGTCGCTCAGCAGCGGCCCGCTCGTGATGGCCGGGTCCGCGCACGTCTTGACGGACGGCACCAGCCGGGTGCAGTCGCCGGAGCTGGTGTTGGCCGGGCTGTTGCAGTACCGGTCGGCGTTCTCCCACAACGTGATCCCGGACCAGTTGTTCTCCAGGTAGTTGCGGGAGATCTCGATCTTCGCCGTCCGCGCCTTGACCCGCGGCTCGCCGCCGGACTCGGAGATGTAGATCGCCGGGGTCGGGAAGTTGTCGCCCTTGTCGGCGTACTTGCGGCCGTCGACCCAGTTGTTCTTGCGGATCGTGTTGTCGCGGATGATCGCGTTGTAGCTGATCTCGTAGATCAGCGCGGCGCTGTCGTTGTTCTCGATGAGGTTGCCCTCGATGAGGAAGTCGTTGTTGTTCGTGTCGGCCCACAGGCCGGTGCCGTGGTTGTCGTGCACCCAGTTGCCGCGCACGTCGGCGCCGTTGACGTCCCAGAACTTGACGCCGCCGGTGCAGCCGCAGCCGTCGATCTTCGCTTCCCAGTCGCCGGTGTTGTTGCCGGCGATCTCGTTGCCCTCGACGACCAGCGCGGTGATGGGGGTGCTGCCGGAGAAGGCGTTGATCCCGTACTGCCCGTTGCGGCGCAGGCAGTTGCCGCGCACCTGCTGGCGCGCGCCCGCCATCAGGCCGGCGCCGTCGTTGTCCTGGATGGTCGAGTGCTCGATCACCCAGCCGTCGCCGGAGTCGTGGTTGACCACGCCTTCGTCGCGGGGCGCGGCGAAGCCCTGGACGGTCAGGTAGGTGAGCTTGACGTTCGTCCCGTGGCCGGTGAACGCGTACTGGTTGATCTTCCGGCCGTCGACGACCGCGCCGGGGGCGCCGATGTAGACGTCACCGTCCTTGGGCGAGATCTGGTCGTACTTGTCGTCGCCGAGGATGTGCTTGCCCGGCTTGAGCCAGAACGTCGTGCCGGCGCCGGCCGAGCGCGTCTTCGTGGCGAGGTCGCCGGGCACCGCCGGGTCGACGACGACCGCGCCCGCCGGGGCCGTCGCCGGACCGGCCGGCTCCTTGTCGCACACCGCCGCGACCGACCCGCTGGGGGCCGGGGTCGCCTGGGCGGGGCCGGTCGTGTCCGGGCCACTGGAGCACGCCGCGACCGTGAGGAGGACGCCGAGCAGCGGAGCGGCACGGCGGAGTCGGAAGCGGCGGGCTGTCACGGGCGGGTCCTAACTGAAGCGGAGCGTGGTGGTGAGGAGTCCGGCGGTGCCGGAACCGACGAGCGTGGTCGAGGGCTCCTTGCGGCCGAAACCGGCGGAGTACCAGCCGAGGGGTGGGTCGAGCTCACCGCGGTGGGCCGTCCACGACAGCTCGGGCGGCAGTTCCATGACCGCGGTGTGCACCGGGGCCACGGAACCGGTGGAGGTGCCCGGCCAGCGCAGGTGGGCGACGTTCCCCGCCAGCTGGACGGTGACCGCCGGGCCGAGGTGGAACGCCAGGCGCGCGGCCGGGCGGTGGTCGCCGAGCACTTCGTCGACGATCTCGAGCATGTCGCCGTCGAGCTCGACCGTGCGGCGGTGGACCGCCGGCGCGTAGCCGTCGTGGGCCGCCGTCCAGCGGGAGGCGCCTTCGTCGGGGGTGCGCACGTCGAGCACCTTCGTGACCGCGTGCCGCGTCCAGAGGAACGGCCCGCCGGACACCGACTGGTCGGTCCCGCCCAGCTCGAGGGTGTTGTGGCCGAGCGTGGAGCGGAAGTACGACCGCCACCGCGGTTCGCCGTGGTAGCAGAAGGTGCCCGGGTCGGCCAGGACGTCGACGCCGTCGTGGCGGACTTCCACGGACAACGCGTCCGCGTGGGCGTGCGCGGCGATCGACAGGAAGCCGTGCGGCCCACCGTCGCAGCGGGCCCAGATCCGGCCCGACCGCAGGATCGTCATGCCGGCGTCCCGCAGGTGCGCGGGACGCCGCCCGGCGCGGACGCCGGTGGCCCGTGGGGTGCGCGAAGCGAGCGACGCGAGCAGCGGCGTCCGGACGTCCTCACCCGGGATCGGCGGCCACCAGTCGATGCGGCCGAACAGCGCCTCGCCGGTCGCCAGCAGCGACGCCCAGCGGTCGGTCTCGAGACCGTCGACGATCAGGCCGAAGCCGTCGTCGGCGTCGCCCTGCCGCGGCGGCCGGAGTCGATTGTCCACAATGGACGCCAGGGCGTCGGTCATCCGGCGCAGGGCGTCCCACGTCGCATCCGGCACCGGCGTGCCCGCCGCGTCGGCCTCGATCGCGGCCGCCAGACCCAGCTCGAGGACCAGGCCGTGGTACTCGGACGCCAGCTCGGCGTTCAGCCCCGAGCCGAAGGTGTTGCGGGCCAGCTGGACGTCCAGCGAGCGCGCCGCCTCGGTCCGCCAGCCCGCCGACTCCGGGAACCAGCCGAACGCGCACGCCGCGGCCAGCAGCCCGGCGTCCTCGGCGATGACGTGGTTGTTCGCCGACGAGCCGTGACTGCGCAGCGTCGAAAGCCAGTTCTGGTGGTGCCACAGCTGCAGCTGGAAGTCGGGGTTCTCCTCGAACAGCTCCGCGGCGCCGGCCCAGCCGTCGAGCAGGCGGCGCGTCCAGACCCACGACAGCAGCCGGATGCCCAGCTCGATGCCGCTCACCCAGTGCGGCCCCCGTAGCGGCGGGTTCTCCGCCCACCACGAACGCAGGTGGGCGGCCACGCGCTCCGCGTAAGCCGTCGTCCCGGTCAGCGCGTAGGCCGCGGCCAGCACGGTGAGGTGCTGGTGGCGCGACGGCTCCCAGATCTGCTTGATGTCGCCGACCGTGTCCTCCGACCGGTACGGAACGTCGAAGGCGTACAGGTCGGAAGGGGCGCGCCGGCCGGTCTTCGGGTCGAGGAACCAGTCCGGCGCTTCCAGATCGGAGCGGAGCACGCCGAAGTACTCGGCGCGGCCGGCCATCAGCTCGTCGGCGGTGGCGAGCAGCCGCTTGACGGCCTCGCCCGACACCTTGCCCAGCACGCCTTCCGGCAGCGCGGCGGTGAAGCGAGGGTGCGACGGCCAGTCGGGTGGCGTGGGCAGCGCGGTCCGCCACTGCCGCTGGACAACGGCATGCCGGGCACGACCGACGACCTCCGCCGGCCCCATCCGGGAGAGCCGGCGCAGGTACCAGCCAGGACCCATCACGTCCGCGCACCGGCCTTCCACGACAGCTCCGACCGGACCCGCGCGACACTCCTCACGCCTGGACACCCGCCTTGGTCGGCAGCTCGATCCGGACCGGCGCCGCGTTCGAGACGCTGGCCTGCGCGGCGAGCGTGGCCAGCGTCGTCGCGGCCAGCGACGCGATCGAAATCGGCATCGGGCCGCCCGTTCGCACCGCCGTCAGGAACGCGTCGACCTCGGCGGCCTGGCCCTTGTCGCGGCCCTTCGGGATCCGCGAGCTGGCCCACTTCTTGCGCGAGTACACCGATGCGCGCACGAAGTCGTCGAACTTGAGGACCTTGCCGTCGGCCGTGAGGTCGAGGGTCTCCTTCGGGAAGCCGGACGAGCCGGTCTCCGCGTAGGTGATGACCGCCGTCGAGTCGTCTTCGTAGCCGAGGGTCACCTGGAGGTCGCCGGTGGCGTACACCGACACCGGATCGGCGTCGAGCAGCCAGCTCACCGTGTCGATGAAGTGCCCGCCCTCGCCGGCGAAGCGGGAGCCCTCGGTCGCGGTCTGGTTGTACCAGCTGCCGTGGTCGAGGCGGCCGGCGTTGACCAGGTACCGGACCGTCGCCGGGCCGACGCGCGGGCCGAACTGGCCGCGGGCCTCGTGCAGCAGCGGTGCGAACCGGCGGTTGAAACCAACCTGCAGGCGGTCGTTGCCGGACTCCTCGATCGCGTCGAGGACCTTCTGCAACTCCTCCGGCGACAGCGCCAGCGGCTTCTCGACGAACACCGACTTGCCCGCCAGCAACGCCTGGCGGGTCAGCTCGGCATGTGAGCTGTGCCGGGTCACGACGAACACCGCGTCGATCGACGAGTCGCCGAGGACGTCGTCGATGTCGGTGGAGGCGCCGGCGAAGCCGAACTTGCGCCGAGCGTTGGCGCCCGAGAGCGCCGAGGTCGTCGCTACGTGCTTGAGCTGCACGTCCGAGCGCTCGGTGAGGTGCGGCAGCAGCATCGACGACGCGTAGTTGCCCGCGCCGATGAAGCCCAGGCGCACCGGCTGCCCAGCAGGCAACGGCGCGGCCTTGTGCTCGACCAGCCCGACCCGCGCGGACGTGACCACGGGCTCCGTCCGAGCGACCGCGTCCGGGTAGCGGAACAGCACCGCGACGGCTTTCAGCTCACCCTCGTTCAAGGACTTGTACGTCGAAACGGCGTCGGAGAAGTCCGAGACGTGCGTGATCAGCGGCTCGACGTCGAGGCGGTCGCGCGCGATCAGGTCGAGGACGCACTCGAGGTTGCGGCGCTCGGTCCAGCGGACCTGGCCGATCGGGTAGTCGCGGCCTTCGAGCTCGTACGACGGGTCGTAGCGGCCCGGGCCGTACGAGCGGGAGAACCGGACGTCCAGTTCCTTCTCGTAGTAGGCGTTCCACGGCAGGTCGAGCTTGCACTTGCCGATGTCGATCACGCGGCCGCGGTCGCGGGACAGCTTCGCGGCCAGCTCCACCGGGTCGTTCGTGTTGCCGCCCGCGGCAAGATAGGTCTGGTCGACGCCCGCGCCGTGCGTCAGCTCTTCCACGGCCGTGTCGACGATGCCGGACGCCGGGTGTGCGCAGGTCAGCGCGCCGAGGCTCTCGGCGAGCTTGCAGCGCTCCGGGTCGGGGTCGACGCCGACGACGCGCACGCCGGACGACGTCAGCAGCTGCACGACGAGCTGGCCGATCAGGCCGAGCCCGATGACCAGGGCGACGTCGCCGATCTGCGGCTCGCCGCGGCGCACGCCCTGCATGGCGATCGACCCGACGGTGCCGAACGCCGCGTGCCGCGGGTCGACGCCGTTGGGCACGCGCGAGTAGAGGTTCTTGGGCACCCAGTTGAGCTCGGAGTGCAGCGCGTGCTCGTTGCCGGCGCAGGCCACCAGGTCGCCGACCGCGACGTCGGTGATGCCGTCGCCGACCTGCTCGACGATGCCGCACAGCGAGTAGCCGAGCGGGGTGTAGGAGTCCAGTTTGGACGTCACCTTGCGGTAGGTCGCCGAGAGGCCGTTGGTGGCGACGCTCTGCATGACCTTCGCGACCTGGTCCGGGCGGGCCTTCGCCTTGCCCACCAGGGACAGGCTGGCCTCGGACACCTTCATCATCTCGGTGCCGGTCGAGATCAGCGAGTACACCGTGCGAACGAGCACCCCGCCGGCCTTGCAGGCGGGCTCGGGGACCTCGAGGAGCGCCAGTTCCCCGCTCTTGTAGTTCTGGACTACCTGCTTCACTTCGCTCCCGCTCCAGACATCGCGTTCCGGTACCAATACTCAAGAGTCAAGACGTGCCAGAGGTGCTTGCCGCGGTCTTCCTGGCCGGCGGCGTCCTCGGCGACCATGCGCTGCAGCGCCTCGCGCTGCAGGAAACCTGAAGAAACGAGCACGCCTTCGTTGACGACTTCCCGCACCAAGGGCGCGAGGTCGCGGCTCATCCACGCCCGCAGCGGCGCGCTGAACAGGCCCTTCGGCCGGTGCACGATCTCGCTGGGCAGGATGTTCAGCGCCGCGTTCTTCAGCGCGACCTTGCCGGCGCGGCCGACGATCTTCTTGTTCCCCGGGATCTTGAACGCGGCGCGAACGACCTCGACGTCGACAAACGGCGTCCGCACCTCGGTGGACGCCGCCATCGTCGAGCGGTCGGTGTAGGTCAGGTTCAGCCCCGGCAGGAACATCCGCGAGTCGGCCAGGCACATGCGGTTGACGAAGTCGTCGAGCGCCTGGTCGTGGTACGTGTCCGCGTGCTCGGTCAGGACGTCCTCCACCGCGGGCGCGAAGTCCGGGTTCACCAGCGAGAGCAGCTCGGCCTGGTCGTACATCGTGTAGCTGCGCCGGAACGCCGTCTCCTCGGGCAGGCCCGCGAAGGACAGGAACCGCTTGGCGAACCGCACCGACCGGTACCCGCGCTTGGCCGAAGCGACCGGCAGTCGGTCCACAACGGACTCGACCGGACGCCGGACCGCGCCCGGAACCTTGTGGTAGCGCAGGGCGATCAGGTTCGCGAGGTGCTTGCGGTAGCCGGCGAACAGCTCGTCGGCGCCCATCCCGGACAGCATCACCTTGACGCCGGCGTCGCGCGCCGCCGAACAAATGAGGAACGAGTTGATCGCCGCCGGGTCGCCGATCGGCTCGTCGAGGTGGTAGGTCATCTTCGGCAGCAGGTCGAGCACCTGCGGCGCGATCTCGATCTCGTGCAGGTCGACGCCGAACTGCTGCGCCACGATCCGGGCGTACTTGAGGTCGTCCGGCATGGCCTCGAACTTGGCGTCCTCGGCGCGGAACCCGATGGTGTAGGCGGAAATCCCCGGCTGCGAGCGCGCGGCCAGCGCCGTCAGGTAGCTGGAGTCCAGCCCGCCCGAGAGGAACGTCGCGACCGGGACGTCGGAGAGCAGGTGCTTGGCGGTCGACTCGGAGATCACCTCGTGGAGGTCGACCTCGCCCTCGAAGGCCGCGCCCTCCTCGGCGACCTCGCGCAGCGACCAGAACCGGCCGCGGTCGACCTGGCCGTCCGGGCGGCAACGCAGCCACGTGCCCGGCTGCAGCTTCTCCGCGCCCTCGTAGGCGCAGCGGCTGTCCGGCACCCAGTAGTAGAGCAGCGACGCGATCAGCGCGGCGTTGTCGATCCGCAGGGACCCGCCCAGCTCACCGGCCAGCGCCTTCAGCTCGGAGGCGAAGGCGACCCCGCCGCCCCGCTGCACGAAGAACAGCGGCTTGATGCCCAGCTGGTCGCGGACCAGGAACAGCTCGCCGGTGCCCTCCTCGAACAGCGCGAAGGCGAACATCCCGCGCAGCTTCGGCAGGCAGTCCGTGCCCCAGCGCCGCCACGCCTGCAGCAGCACCTCGGTGTCGGACGTCCCCCGGAACCGGACGCCGGCCGCGGAAAGCTCGGCCCGCAGCTCGGGCGCGTTGTACAGCTCGCCGTTGTAGCTCAGCGCGAGACCGTCGAGGACCATCGGCTGGGCGCCGGTCTCGGACAGGTCGATGATCGAGAGCCGCCGGTGTCCCAAGTGGACGGAGCCGCCGCCGACGGCGTGGTCGTAGCGGCCGGAGCCGTCCGGCCCGCGGTGGGCCAGCGTCTTGGTCAGCCGGTCGGTGAGCGGCCCGCCGTCCGGCCAGAGGTAGGTGCCTGCGATGCCGCACATCTCGAGTGGGTCCCCTTCGGTCGCAGCGCGCGGTGGTCAGGAGACCTCCGCACTCTTTTCGGGGGTCTGGGTGGCGAAGCCCCCGGCTCGGGGCGAAGCCCCGGATGACACAGCACTCTTTTCGGGGGTCTGGGTGGCGAAGCCCCCGGCTCGGGGCGAAGCCCCGGATGACACAGCGCTCTTTTCTGGCTCGAGCTCGGCGTTCAGTTCGCCTTTGTGCGTCGGCTCGCCGTGGTCGCGCTTGAACGGCGTCGGCCGCTTCGGCTTGACCGGGGCGAACTTCTTGGTCGGCGCGTCCAGGTGGTCCGGGACGCTGACCTTGCCCGGCTCCGGCAGCGGCGCGGGCGGCTTGACCGGCGGCGGCGCGACCGGCCGGACCGGCGCGATCCGCCGGGTCGGCGGCTCCGCGACCGCGACGCGCTCGGCGATGCGGGCGGCCAGTTCGTCGATGCGGTCTTCGTGCTCGACGACCGAGACGCGATGTACCGCGGGAGTCGCCTTCGCGCGGCCGCGCAGCGCCGTGTGCAGGCCGTCCCACAGCGTGCCGTCGGACTTGTCGCGCGGGTCCGGGTCGACCAGCACCACGCCGACGATCGGGATCTGCTGGTCGGCGAGCTGCCGCGCCACGGTGTGCAGCCACAGCGTGTTCGCGTGCCCGGCCTTGACGACCAGCACGGTCTCCCGGCCGAGGTGCTCCAGGTCCGTCCACGCCGTGCCCGGCGAAACCGTGCCGACGCCGACCCGGCGCTCGTCCGGCGCGGCGTCCGGGTCGCCGGCGCCGACGACGCGAACGTCGCTGTTCGTTTCTCCGGCGAGCTTGCGGACGTCCTCGCCCGGCAGGTCGTCGAGGACGCTGGCCTTGCCGTCGGCGGCGAGCTCGGTGGCGATGTCGAGGGCGAGCGCGGCGGCGACCGTCGGCGCGCCGAGCTCCAGCAGCGACACCGCGGGCCGGTCCTTCTTGATCGCACGCACCAGCGTCGTCGCGACGCGCTGCCGTTCGGACACCGCCCGCGAGCGCTGCCACAGCCGCGCCGGGCCCCGGCGCTTCGAAGGCAGCTGGGCGAGCACGGACGCGCCGAGGTGCGTGGAGATCTCGCGCCGCAGCACCGGCCGGTCGCGCGACACCGCGCCGACGGCGGCGATCGCGAGTCCCAGCACCAGACCGAGCGCGAAGCCGATGCCGGAGTTGGTCGCGGTGGTCTTGAGGAACGCCTTCGGCAGCGCGCGGGGCGCGTCGACGATCTGGGTGCCCGCGGCGACCTGCGGGCTGCCGATGCCGGCCTGCTGGGCGCGGGAGTCGAAGTCGGAGATCTGCGACGCGAGCGCGGCGCGGCGGCCGTACATGCCTTCGAGGGTGCTGGCGTTCGCGTTGCGGCCCTTGCCGGTCTCCTCGGCGATCTGCTGGTCGACCTTGGTCAGCTCGTCCTGGGCGTTCTTCCGCTGGTCGAGGATGGCCTTCGACTGCGCGGCCGCGGCGGCCTGGCTGCGCTGGACGTGGTCGGCGATGAACGTGTCGGCCAGCGCCTTCGCCTGCGCCACGGCCTCTTCGTTGCTCTTCGCCTTGACGGTGATCTGCATGACGTTGTTCGTCAGGCCCAGCCCGGCGTAGTTCTTCATGAACTCTTCGGGCGACTCGGTGCTGTTGATCTTCTTCAGCGCGCCCTCGGCGATCTGGGTCGTCGACAGCACGGCGACGTCGGTGCGCATGAGCGTGCCGCTGTCGGTCGGCGAGTCGTCCTGGTGGACGACGATCACCTTGGTCACCGCGGTCGGCGGCGCGGGCAGCACGATCGCCACCGCGGCGCCGGCGATCAGCCCGAGCAGCGCCGTGGCCAGCCAGAGCCGCTTGCGACGGCGGATCGCGACGAAGAGGCGCTGGAGATCGACCAGCGGGGCGGTTTCCGTGGATGTGCTCACGCCGAACCTGCCAGGGCTTTCTCGGGGGCGTCGTCCGCCACGGGTTCGGCTTCCGGCCCGGACGGCCGGACGGGATGGGTGAGGACCGCGCCGACGATCTCCTGGCCCGCGTCGGAGCACGCTTCGGCGAGCCGGACGAGCTCCCACGCGGTGCGGGAGCCCGCGCTGAGCACCACCAGGACGCCGGAGCCGGGGCCCGCGTCCGGCACCGTCGGGCGCCCGGCCGCGAACTCGAAGATCCGCAGCGGCACGGACAGGCGGTCGGCCAGCTCGGCGAGCTGCCCGGCGGCCAGCTTGCCGGTCTCGTCGTCGCCGGCCACGAGGAGCAGGACGTCGGCGGGGCCGGTGGCCAGCCGGGCCAGCACCCGGCGGTAGCGGATGTCGCGGTTGACCTCGTCGGCCGAGGTCGCGATCGGCGGCAGCGCCCACGGCCGGTCGCCGCCGAGCAGCCGCCGCAGCTTGCCGTAGAGGCCGGTCGCCGGCAGGCGGTCGCCCTGCGGCGTCGTGACGTCGACGCCGGCCAGGATCGGCGAGCCGAGCGCCGAAGCGATTTCCGGCTCGCCCCGCAGCCGCCGGTCGGCGCGCGCGGAGAACAGGTGGCCGAACACGCCGGCGAGGAAGAACAGGACCGCGCCCCCGGCGGCGAGCTGCACCAGGGTCGGGGCGGCGGGCCCGGTCGGGCGCTCGGACGGCCCCAGGACGACGGTGTTGCCGATGCCGGTCGCGAGGTCGGCCTGGTTGAGGTCGTTGATGGCCTGCTCCAGCGACGTCCGCAGGCCTTCGAGCTGCGTGCGGACCTGGACGCTCTCGACAGTCAGGTCGCCGCCGACCGTCTTGGCGAGGTCGCTGATCTTCTGCGTGGTCAGCTGGACCTGCTGGCGCAGCGACTCGCGCTGCTCCTGGGCCAGCTGCACCGACGCGTCCGCGGAGTTGCTGGCCAGCTGACCGGAGTACTTGACGAACTGCTGCGCGACCTGGTCCGCGAGCTGCTGGGCGTGCTCGGCGGTGTCGGCCGAGACGGTGACCGTCACGACGTTGCCGTTCGCCACCGACGCGGTGACCTGCTTCTTCAGGTCGGCGCCGCTCGGGTGCCACGGCAGCACGGCCGCGGCGCGGTCGAGGACGACCGAGCTGGTGGCGACGTCGACCTGCGTGAGCAGCTCGTCCGCCTGGCGCGGTCCCTGGAGCAGCACGCTCGCCGACGTCTGGTAGCCGGGTGAGAGCAGCACCGAGGCGCCGGCGCCGATCGCCGCGCCCAGGACGGCGAGGGCGACCAGCAGCCGCCAGCGCCGGCGGAGGACCTGCCCGATGAGGGCCAGGCGCACCGTGTCGTCAGTCAACGGCGGGTTCTCCATTCCTGAGACGGGTACGCCGAACGGATTCACATGATCGCCCGGTTACCCGATCCGTCGTCGAGCCGCGAGCTTTGGTTACAGGTCCGGTGAGTTCTTGACCCAACGGCGATCAAGATTTCACAGCGTGCTCATATGCGGCGAGCAGGTTCTTCGCCGAGTTCTCCCACGAAAGCGCTCCGGCGACCCTGGCCTGGCCGAGCTTGCCCATCCGGACCCGCTCCTCCGGGTCGTCGAGCAGCTGCGAGACGAGCTTCGCGAACGCGGACTCGTCGTTCGCCGGGGCGTAGACCGCCGCGTCGCCGGCCGAAACGCGCGCTTCGCGCAGTTCGAACGAGACGATCGGCTTGCTCATCGCCATGTACTCCATGACCTTGTTCATCGTGGAGACGTCGTTCAGCGGGTTCAGCGGGTCCGGCGACAGGCAGACGTCGGCGGTGGACAGGTAGCGGACGAGGTCCTCGTCGGGGATCCGGCCGGTGAACTCGACCTGGTTGGCCAGCCCGAGCTTGGCCGAGAGCGCGACCATGTCGTCGAAGGCGTCGCCGGAGCCGACGAACACCGCGTGCCAGTCGGTGCGCCCGATCTCGTCCCGCAGCTTCGCGAGCGCGCGCAGGGCGTAGTCGACGCCGTCCTGCGGGCCCATCACGCCGAGGTAGGCCAGCAGGTGCGGCTTGCCCTTCTTCAGCTCGGGCTCGACGGGAACCTCGTGGAACCGCTCGACGACCGGGGCGCTGCGCACCACGAAGACGTCTTCGGGCTTCTTGCCACCGCGGATCCGGGCGACCTGCTGGTAGCTTTCGTTCGTCGAGATGACGACGTCGGCGGCGCGGTAGGTGGCGCGTTCGAGCGCGCAGACCCCGCGGTAGAGCAGGTCCTGCCCGCGGTCGAACCGCGAGAGGTACAGCTCCGGGCAAAGGTCGTGCTGGTCGAAGATGAACCTCGCGCCTTGGCGCTTCAGCACCTTCGCGACCAGGTACAGCAGGTCCGGCGGGTTGCAGGCGTGCACGACGTCGACCGGTCCGATCTTGCGCGCCAGCCGCAGCGTGTGCCACAGCGCGGTGCCGTACTCCTGCAGGTAGCCGGCGGGCCCGCCGGTCGCCGCCTTCAGCGGGTACCGGTGGATGTGGACGCCGTCGACGACCGCCTCGGCCTCGGTGTCGCGTTTCGTGCCCTGCGGGCAGATCACGTGGACTTCCCACCCGGCGTCGCGCAGGGTCGTGGACTCCTGCCAAACCCGCCGGTCGAAGGGAACGGAAAGGTTTTCGACCAAGATGAGCGCTTTACCAGACTGTGTTTTACCAAGCAAGGCCGGCGTATCCCTCTTCAAGGCGACGCGTCTCGGCGTCGGGCAGGCGGACGAGGTCGACGATCTCCCGGCCGCTGTGCGGCAGCGCCGCCAGCACGTCCGGGTCCTTGGTGCCGACGAGCAGGACGTCGGCGTGGTCCTTGACTTCTTCGACGGACCCGGCGAGCAGCTGCCCGAGGTGCGGCAGCCGGCCCTCGATGTACTCGCGGTTGGCGCCCATCAGCCGCGAGAGGCTGACGTTGGCGTCGTAGATCTTGAGGTCGTACCCCTTGCCGAGCAGCTTCTCGGCCAGCTCGACCAGCGGGGACTCGCGCAGGTCGTCGGTGCCCGGCTTGAACGACAGCCCGAACAGCCCCACCTTGCGCTTGCCGGTGCGCGCGACCAGGTCGAACGCGCGCTGCAGGTGGTCGGCGTTGGACGCGAGCACGTGCGACAGGATCGGCACGCTGACGTCGGCGCGGTGCGCGGCGTAGACCAGCCCGCGCAGGTCCTTCGGCAGGCAGGAGCCGCCGAACGCGAACCCGGGCTTGAGGTAGGCCGGGCTGATGTTGAGCTTGGTGTCGGCGAGGAAGACGTCGATCACCTGGTGCGAGTCGAGGCCGAGCGCCCGGCAGACCGCGCCGAGCTCGTTGGCGAACCCGATCTTCAGGCCGTGGAAGGAGTTGTCGGCGTACTTCGTCATCTCCGCCACCGGGATCGGCACGCGGAAGACCGGGCCGGGCAGCCCCTCGTACAGCCCGGCGACGGCGTCCCCGCTCGCGGTGTCGATCTCGCCGATGACCGTCTTCGGCGGGTCGAAGAAGTCCTTGACGCTGGTGCCCTCGCGCAGGAACTCGGGGTTGACCGCGACCCCGAAGTCGACGCCCGCCGTGCGCCCCGAGGCCTTCTCCAGGATCGGGACCAGCAGGTCCAGGCAGGTGCCCGGCAGCATCGTGCTGCGGAAGACGACGGTGTGCCGCTCGCTCTTGTTCCCGATCGCCTCGCCGATCTCCTCGGCGACGCGCTCGAGGTAGACCGTCGAGAGGCTGCCGTTCGACGCTGACGGAGTGCCGACGCAGACCAGCGAGATCTCGCTGTCGGCGACGGCTTCCACGACGTCGGTCGTGGCTCTCAGCGCACCACTCGCGACGACTTCGGCGGTCAGCTCGCCGATCCGCTCCTCCACCACCGGGGCCTTGCCCTGGGTGATGAGGTCGATCTTGACCGGGTTGACGTCCACGCCGACCACCCGGTGCCCCTGCCCCGCCAGGCACGCGGCGGAGACACAGCCGACGTAACCGAGCCCGAAGACACTGATCTTCACGCCAAAACCTCCGCTATTCCGCGCGACCCTCAAGTTGGTCGGCGGGCACCCCTGGATCGTTACCGCCGGGGCGGCGAACGGGGTAAAGCGTGAGGAGGCCGTTAGGCGTAACGGTTTTCGCGTAAAAATCGGATCTCGAATTGCATCTTGCAGTGGGTGAGCAACGCGGTCGGCGCGGTTGTCGTCAGCGGCTCCCGAAAAGACGTTTCCGTTCCGGGGTGTAGGTCCACCACGGCCGGGGCGGCGCGCCGTCGGCTTGGTCGACCGCGGACATGAAGGTGTCGAGCACACAGGGGTCGTGCCGGACGCCGTCGGTCTCGCAGAGGCGTTCGTACAGCTCGACCGGGTCGCGCCCGGCCAGCTGCGCGGGCTCGGTGATGCCGAGCTTGGCGAAGTCGCGGACCATCGCGGGTCCGATGTTGGCGAGTTTCCGCAGTTCCTTGCTCATGTCTCCAGCACAGCAGCCGGGGCCGATCCCGTCTTGAACGGATCGGCCCCGGCTCGCGCGTGCGTCAGTTGTTGTTCACGAAGGTGGTGGCGAGGCTCTGGCCCTTGCTCGTCGCGGCCGAGTGGTTCTCGATCGGCGAGACCGTCGAGTTCTTGAAGCAGATGTACGTCACCCCGGAGTCGGTGCCGCCGTTGGACGGGTCGGGGTTGATGCCGAGGTCCTTCGCGGTCGCGTAAGAGGCTTCCCCGATGATCTGCGTCGGCCCGGTGTCGCCGATGACCGCGTACTCGACCTTGCCGTTGTAGATCACGGCACAGGAGCCGCCGCCCTTCAGCTGCGACGACGAGTACTTCCAGATGCTGCTCGAGCTCGGCACGACGATGTAGGGCAGCTTCGCGGCGTTGAGCGGCTTGCCGTCGGACTGGTGGAACGCCGTGTCGTCCTGGTAGCAGCAGTCGGTGTCTTCGTTGCACTGCGTGGAGCGCTGGCCGTCGCAGTCGATGTCCATGTCGGCTTTCCAGAACACGGCGCCGTTGGCGTCGCAGACGGCGACGGTCTTGCTGGAAACGTCTTCGTCGGTCTTGTACTTGCCGTTGGAGATCTGTTTGCAGCTGTTCGTCTTGGCGAGCAGCTGGGCCGCGGTCGGGGCGGCCGCCGTGGTCGCCGGCGTTGCGGCGGGGGCCGGGGCTGCCGACGCGAGGGCCGAGGGCAGCACGGCCGCGGCGAGCGCCATGGTCGCGAGCAGGATCAGTTTCCGCATTCCTGGTGCTCCCTTTAGTTAGGAAACTTTCCTTACGGCGGCGAGGCGACCAGGATGCACCCGGGGCGAAGGCGGGTACAAGACCTGACGGTGCGGGAATTTCCCATCATGCGAGCGCGGTTGACGAAAGGGCTGCTCACCGTGGGAGGGCGTCGAAAATTGGTCTCGACCATGTGTCGATGACCGGGAAGACGCCTGATCCGGCAAAAGCGACTTAGCGGATACGGCGTCAGGGACGCCGGAAGACGCGGCTCACCCAGGTCCCGGCCCGCCGGTGCCCGGCCACGAGCACGTCCTCCAGCCAGTCGCCGTCGAGGTCGTGGCCGAGCTCGGTCCGCGCCTGCAGCCAGCCGTCGTCACTCGCCGCGCCGCCGTCGCTCGTGTACACCCGCGTCGCGCCCGCCTGCCGCAGCCGCGTCAGCACCTTCTTGTCGTACGCGCCGAACGGCAGGGAGTACCGGCGCACCGGGCGGCCGCACAGGTCGCCGAGGAGCTTGGGCGCGTCCGTCAGCTCGCGGCGGGCGTGGCGGTCGTCGAGGCGGCGCCAGTCGCGGGGCTCCCAGCCGTGTGAGCCGATCTCCATCCCCGCGCGCGCCAGCTCGCGCAGGCCGGCGCAGTCGAGGTAGCCGCGCTGGCCGAGGCGGCCGGCGAGCGGGAAGAACTCCGCCGTCAGCCCGCGGTCGACCAGGCGGGGCAGCGCGATCTCGACGTCGGACTCGTTGCCGTCGTCGAAGGTGAGGTGGACGTACGCCTTGTCCTGGATCGCCTCCAGCACCTGTTCGAACTGCTCGACCGTCACCCAGCGCTCGTCCTCGCCGGGGTCGAGCTGACGAGCCGGCCGCCCGATCCCGTGCAAAGCGAGGTTCACCGTCACCGCTCTCACCGCCTGCCACTGCGAGTAGTCGATTTGTTACCTCGATTAATCGCCATGGCAAACGGGTGAGTTACAGTTTTTGCGGAAAATCAGCCCTTTCGGATTTCGAGGGTGCAGCACTTGGGGCCGCCGCCGGCTTTCCGCAGCTCGGAGATGTCGACGTAGACCGGCTCGTACCCCCGATCGGCGAGAAGTTCACCCAGTCGGGTGGCCTCGACAGGGAGGACGACGTTGCGGCCATCGGATACGGCGTTGAGGCCGAAACACTCGGCGTCTTCCTTCGTCCCTTGCACGGCGTCGGGGAACAGCCGTTCCAGCACGCGGCGCGAGCCGGCCGAAAACGCCTCGGGGTAGTAGACGATCTGCGCGCGCGTCGTGTCGGTCGCCTCGGCGAGCACGAACAACGCCGTGTCGAGGTGGTAGTAGAGCGGGTCGATGAGGTGCAGCGAGACGACCGGGACACCGAGAACTTCCTGGGCTTCGGCGTGCGCGGCCGGGTCGGTGCGGAAGCCGGTGCCGGCGAGCAGCAGCGCGCCCGTCCAGGCGAAGTCGCCCTCGGCCTCGTTGATCTTCTCGGGCATGGTGATGTCGCGGTAGCCGTGCTCGACGAACCAGCGGCGGAAGTGCTCGGCCTCGGCGGCGCGCTGCGGCGCGCGGAACCGCGAGCCGAGGACGCGGCCGTCGACGACCGTGCCGGAGTTCGCGGCGAAGACCATGTCGGGCAGGCCGGGCTGGGCGTCGATCTCCTCGACGGTGTGCCCGAGGCGGCGGTAGGTGTCGCGCAGCTCGGTCCACTGTGCGACGGCGACATCGGCGCTGACCGGCTGGGTCGGGTCCATCCAGGGGTTGATCACGTAGTCCACCGCGAAGTGGCGCGGGGGGCACATCAGGTATCGACGGGTGGTCGGTACGCGCATCGCCTGCATGATTGCAGGGTAAGGGGCGCCTAATATCGCAATCAATCGCTGTTCGCTGCGTGTATCTGTGCTAAGTGTTGCGTGTGAACACCATCGACCAGCGAATCGTTTCGTGCCTCGTGGCCAACGCGCGATCGAGCTACGCGGAGATCGGCAAGGTGGTCGGACTGTCCGCGCCGGCGGTGAAGCGGCGGGTCGACCGGCTCCTCGAAACGGGCATCTTGCGGGGGTTCACGGCGGTGGTCGACCCGGAGGCGCTGGGCTGGGGAACGGAGGCGTTCGTCGAGGTCACGTGCCAGGGCAACATCACGCCGGCCCGGATCCGCGCGCGCTTGGAGCCGCTACCGGAGGTGGTGGCGGCGTACACGGTGTCGGGAGCGGCGGACGCGATCGTCCACTTGCGGGCGGCGGACATCCACCACCTGGAGACGGCGCTGGAGCGGCTGCGCGGACTGGAGATCGTGGACCGGACGGTGTCGACGGTGGTCCTGTCAAGGTTGCTGGAGCGGCCGCCGACGCCGGAGGAGTGAGCGGGGCGCGCCTCCGGCCCCCGTCTTCCAGCTTATCGGCGGGCACCGACAGTTCCGGTCGGGTGCATGAGCCCTGTCCACAGGTTCGCGGCACCTGACGCACAGCTCCGCGCGCTTGTGCACAGGTCCGCGGTGGGTTGTCCACAAGTCCACGGTGCCTGTGCACAGGTCGACGGTGCTTGTGCACAGTCCGCGGTGCTTGTGCAGGGCTCCGCGGTGGTTGTGCACGGCTCCGCGGTGCTTGTCCACAGGGCCTGGCGGATGTGCACAGATCCGCGCCCCGAGCCGCCGAGCCCGCAAAACTGTCGGCCGCCCTCGCTACGGTGGAAACCGGGGGCCGGAGGCCTGCCCCAGCCGCCGCGCGCCGAGCCGAGCGGCGACGGCCGCCGAACAGCTCGGGCAGGTCCAGTGCCGCCTGCACCGTGCCCACCACCACGACGATCCCCCGGACCAACACTCCGGCCACTTCACCCGTGCCCCACCAATACCCTGACCTGATGACCGACAGCATCGTCAGCGAGCACACCGGTGGCGTCGCGCTGCTGACCGTCGACGCGCCCGGCAGCCGCAACGCGCTCACCCTCGACCTCTCCGCCCAGCTCGTGGCCGCCGTCGAAGCCGCCGAGAACGATGAAACCGTCCACGCCGTTGTCGTCACCGGTACGCCGCCCGCGTTCTGCGCCGGCGCCGACCTGACCGCGCTCGGCCGCGCCGACGAGGCCGGCCTGCGCGCCATCTACGAAGGCTTCCTCGCCGTTGCGCGATGCGCGCTGCCGACCATCGCCGCGGTCGGGGGCGCCGCCGTCGGGGCCGGGCTGAACCTGGCGCTCGCCGCCGATGTCCGGCTCGCCGGGCCGCGGGCGAAGTTCGTCGCCCGGTTCCTCGAGCTCGGGCTGCACCCCGGCGGCGGCATGACGTGGATGACGCAGCGGCTGGCCGGCCCCCAACAGGCCGCCGCGCTGACGTTGTTCGGGCAGCCGCTCGACGCCGAAGCCGCCGTGCGCGCCGGTCTGGCCCTCAAGGTGGTCGAAGGCGACCTCGTCGCCGCCGCGAAAGAACTGGCCGCCCCGGCGGTCGCCGCGCCGCGTGCGGCACTCCTGGCCACCAAGCGCAGCCTCCGGGCCACCGCGTCACTCGCCGCGCACGCCGACGCCGTCGACGTCGAGATCCAGCCGCAGCTCGCGTCGCTTTCCTCGCCGGAGTTCGCCGAGCGGCTCGAGGCCGTGCGAGCCCGGATCCGGTCCCGCTCCTGATCCCACCAGGTGGGCGCCCCTACGCGAGACTCGGGTCACAGCGAAGACTGGGGTTTTACCGTTACCATCGGTAACACGTATTTGCCGTACCAGCGCAGAAGAACCGATAGCGCAGCAATGAGGTCGTTCCGGACGGCGGGAGTCTAGGAACATCGTGGTCGGGCGCGAGCTAACCTCGTGGTAGGGCCTGGTGATCAGCCTGTCACGACACCGGGCAGGTGACCGATGGCCACAACGTCGGGAGAGAGGGAATCCCTGACCCATGAGCACGAGTGCGAACGGCAACGGCGCTGGTCACGGCTCGCTCGCCGCAACCAGGCCGACCGAGATCAGCAAGCTGGACCGGGTCGTGATCCGGTTCGCGGGCGACTCGGGTGACGGCATGCAGCTGACCGGCGACCGGTTCACGTCCGAGGCCGCCGCGTTCGGCAACGACCTGTCGACGATGCCGAACTTCCCCGCCGAGATCCGCGCGCCGCAGGGCACCATTCCCGGCGTCTCGAGCTTCCAGGTGCACTTCGCCGACTACGACATCCTCACCCCCGGCGACCGCCCGGACGTGCTGGTGGCGATGAACCCGGCCGCGCTCAAGGCCAACCTCGCCGACGTCCCGCACGGTGGGACGATCATCCTCAACACCGACGACTTCATCAAGCGCAACCTCACCAAGGTCGGCTACGCCGCGGACCCGCTCGAGGACGACACGCTCGAGGCCTACCAGGTGCACCGGGTCGCCATGTCGACGCTGACCCAGGGCGCGCTCGCCGACACCGGGCTCGGCAAGAAGGACGCCGAACGCTGCAAGAACATGTTCGCCCTCGGCCTGCTGTCGTGGATGTACCACCGGCCCACCGACGGCACCGAGCAGTTCCTGCGCGAGAAGTTCGCCAAGAAGCCGGACATCGCCGAGGCCAACATCCTGGCCTTCCGCGCGGGGTGGAACTACGGCGAGACCACCGAGTCGTTCGCGACGACGTTCCAGGTCGCGCCGGCGAAGCTGGCCCAGGGCACCTACCGCCAGATCACCGGGAACACCGCGCTGGCGTACGGGATCGTGGCCGCCGGGCAGCGCTCCGGCCTGCAGATCCTGCTCGGCACCTACCCGATCACGCCGGCGTCGGACATCCTCCACGAGCTGTCCAAGCACAAGAACTTCGGCATCATCACCTTCCAGGCCGAGGACGAGATCGCCGGCATCGGCGCCGCTCTCGGCGCGTCCTACGGCGGCGCGCTCGGCGTCACCTCGACGTCCGGCCCGGGGGTCGCGCTGAAGTCCGAAGCCGTCGGCCTCGGCGTGATGGTCGAGCTGCCGCTGGTCGTCATCGACGTCCAGCGCGGCGGCCCGTCC
This sequence comes from Amycolatopsis sp. cmx-4-37, assembly GCA_049998055.1. GTDB lineage: Bacteria > Actinomycetota > Actinomycetes > Mycobacteriales > Pseudonocardiaceae > Amycolatopsis. The sequence goes on from JAEBEK010000005.1 coordinate 447,407, forward strand.
ACCGGCCTGCCGACGAAGACCGAGCAGGCCGACCTGCTGCAGGCGATGTTCGGCCGCAACGGCGAGTCGCCGGTCCCGATCGTCGCGCCGCTGTCCCCCGCGGACTGCTTCGACGCGGCCGTCGAGGCCACCCGGATCGCGCTGAAGTACCGCACCCCGGTGCTGCTGCTCTCGGACGGCGCGATCGCCAACGGCTCCGAGCCGTGGCTGATCCCGGACGTCGAGACGCTGCCCGACCTGCGGGTCGAGTTCGCGTCCGAGCCGAACGCCGACAACGACTCCGGCGAGTTCTGGCCCTACGTGCGCGACCCCGAGACGCTGGCCCGCGCCTGGGCCGTCCCGGGCACGCCGGGGCTGCAGCACCGCATCGGCGGGCTCGAGAAGGCCGACAAGACCGGTCACATCTCCTACGACCCGGACAACCACGACAAGATGGTCCGGCTGCGGCAGGCGAAGATCGACGGCATCGACGTCCCCGACCTGGTCGTCGACGACCCCTCCGGCGGCAAGGCACGCGTGCTCGCGCTGGGCTGGGGTTCGTCGTTCGGCCCGATCGGTGCCGCGTGCCGGCGGGTGCGCAAGCTCGGGATGCCGATCGCGCAGGCCCACCTGCGGCACCTCAACCCGCTGCCGGGCAACCTCGGCGACATCCTGCGCAGCTACGACAAGGTCGTGGTGCCGGAGATGAACCTCGGCCAGCTCTCGCTGCTGCTGCGGGCGAAGTACCTGGTGGACGTCCACTCGCACACCAAGGTGGCCGGGATGGCGTTCAAGGCCGAAGAGCTGCAGAACCTGTTCGCGGAGATCATCACCAGCGTTGCTACGGAGGCGGCGAACCAATGACCATCGCCGACGTTCTCTTTACCGCGGAGGCGGCATGACTACTGTCGACATCGGGCTCCCCACCATCGGCGGCCTGGACCTCGTGCCCACCACCGAAGAGCCGCAGAAGGCCAAGGACTACAAGTCCGACCAGGAAGTCCGCTGGTGCCCCGGCTGCGGCGACTACATCGTGCTCAACACGATCCAGTCGTTCCTGCCGACGCTCGGCCTCAAGCGCGAGAACATCGTGTTCATCTCGGGCATCGGCTGCTCCTCGCGCTTCCCGTACTACCTCAACACCTACGGCATGCACTCGATCCACGGCCGCGCGCCGTCGATCGCGACCGGGCTGGCCACCACGCGCCCGGACCTGTCGGTGTGGGTCGTCACCGGTGACGGCGACGCGCTGTCCATCGGCGGCAACCACCTCATCCACGCGCTGCGCCGCAACGTGAACATCAAGATCCTGCTGTTCAACAACCGGATCTACGGCCTGACCAAGGGCCAGTACTCCCCGACGTCCGGCCAGGGCATGGTCACGAAGTCGACGCCGATGGGCTCGGTGGACACCCCGTTCAACCCGCTGTCGCTGGCGATCGGCGCGGAGGCGTCGTTCGTCGGGCGCGCGATGGACTCCGACCGCAAGGGCCTCACCGAGGTCCTGCAGGCCGCGGCGGCGCACCGCGGGTCGGCGCTGGTGGAGATCTACCAGAACTGCCCGATCTTCAACGACGGCGCGTTCGACGTCCTCAAGGACGCCGACGAGGCCGCCGCCCGGCTGATCCCGCTGCGCGCCGGTGAGCCGATCCGCTTCGGCCCGAACCAGGAGTTCGGCGTCAAGCGCGGCGACTGGGGCGGCCTCGACGTCGCGAAGGTGGCCGACATCGGCGAAGACAACGTCGTGGTGCACGACCCGTCGATCCACGACACGTCGTACGCGTTCGCGCTGTCGCGCCTGGGCGACCAGAGCCTGAACCACGTCCCGACGGGCATCCTCCGCCAGGTCGAGCGCCCGACGTACGACGACGGCGCCCGCGCCCAGGTCGAGCAGGCCCGCGCGGCCCGCACGCCCGACCTGCAGGGACTGCTGCGCGGCAAGGACACCTGGACGGTCGCCTGACCGAACGCCTCTGAAGGCCACCATCAGGGCACTAGATGCCCTGATGGTGGGCTTCAGAGCATTCTGGGGTTGCCAGAGTTAGGACACGTGTCCTAAGTTTTGGGTCATGCGACCTTTTGTGTTTTTCGACCTCCGGACGGCCGATGTGGACGGCACCAAGCGGTTCTTCGGCGAGCTGCTCGGCTGGCAGACGTCCGGTGCCTTGCTGACCGACGACGGCGCGCCGTGGGGCGGCCTGACCGAACTGGCGCCGGACGACGACCGCGCGCCGCAGTGGCTGCCCTACGCGCCCGTGTCCGATGTGGACGCCGCCTCGGCGAAAGCCGTGGAGCTGGGCGGAAAGATCGTGCGGGAGCGCACCGATCTGCCGGTCGGCTCCCTGGTGGTGATCACCGATCCCGGCGGTGCGGCCATGGTCCTGTTCCAGGCGGCCTGAAACGACGAAGGGCCGCCCGCGGGCGGCCCTTCCGTCACGAAAATCAGCTGAGCGGCCGGAACCCGACCCGCTCGGCGTCCTCGGCGGTCCGGAACCACACCTCGGCCACCATCTTCGGGAACTGCGCGGATTCCTCGGTGCAGTACCGCAACGCCGTCACGCTCGCCTTCACCTCGAACCCGTCGCCGGGCCGCCCGCCACCGGGCCGCGGCATCGCCGAGCCGGGGCCGAACGGGCCGGGCGGGACCGCGTCCTCGGCCGCCTGCCGCGCGGGCGGCGGCTCCGGCGCCGCGAGGGCGGCTTGGTTCGGCTGCACCGACGGCTCGAACAGCGAACCGCTGTGAGCGCCGGCGTGGTCGGTCTCGCGCCGCTCGACGGTGCGCATCGACGGCTCGATCGGCTGCGGCGCATCGAATCCGCCCCGCAGCGCTTCCCGCGGCTGCCGCTTCGGCAGCACCTGCGTCGCCTCGGCCGGGGTCTCCGGCGGCACGTCCAGCTCGCCGTTCGCGCCGGAGTCGTCGCCGCCGAACGCGTACTGCGGCGCCTCTTCCGGCTCGTCTTCCTCGGCTTCGTCGTCCTGTTCCCCGCCGACCGCCAGGTAGCGCGTGCGCTCCATCGGCTCCTCGAAGGCGGACCGCTCACCCGGGGGCTCGTGGTCGAACCAGTCCGGCGCCGGCGCCTCCTGCCCCGGCGGCTGGAACAGCGAACCGGCGGCGGGTTCTGGGTCGAGCTGCTGCTCGAGCCGCGAGAGCGCCGGCGTGGCGGGCTCGGGCTCGTCCTCCGGCGTCAGGTATTCGGTCGCGGCCGTGCGGTACGGGTCGTCGTCCTCCGGCTCGGCGACCGGCGTCAGGAACTGGGTCTCCGAGGCTCGGTGCGAAGCGTCGTCTTCGGGCTCCGGCTCCGGCCGGAAGGCGTCGTCGGGGTCCGGGTGCGTCCCCGGCGGCACCTGCGACTCCAGCTCGGCGAAGTCCTGGTCGATGTCGTCGTGGACTTCACCGCGGTGGATCGGCGGCGCGGCGACCAGCGTGCCCGGGTAGGACGTCTCCTGCCGCGACGGCGACGGCTCCAGCAGCCGCTGAGGCCGCGGTTCCGGCCGGGAGAGGACCTCGGTGCCCGGCGCGGCGAGCCCCACGGCGTTCGCGGGGGTGCGCGCGGCGTCGGCGTGGGCCTGCGCCAGCGAACTCTCCAGCTTGCGAACGCTCTTGCGGAGCGGCAGCACCAGCACCAGCCAGGTGAGCAGCACCCCGACGAAGAACGCGGCGAGACTCCACAGCCATACCTGTCCGAAAATGGACATCTCTTTTTCCTGCCCCTGTTTAGTGCGTGCGCGCGACCAGGTAGTCGGCGACCGACTCGCACGCGTCCCGGGCGGGTGACGCGGGCAACGCGGCAAGCTCGGCTCGCGCGCGCTGAGCGTAGTCGGAAAGGGTGACGCGTGCGCGGGCGAGTCCGCTACTGGCCCGCAGCAGCTCCAGGGCCTCCTGGACGACGGCGTCGTCGGCGATCGGGCCGGACAGCAGCTCGATGAGCCGCGGGTCCGTGTCCGGGTCGGCCAGCGCGTACAGCATGGGCAGCGTCCGGACGCCTTCGCGCAGGTCGGTGCCCTGGGCCTTGCCGAGCTCGTCGGACGGCGACGCGATGTCGATGATGTCGTCGGAGATCTGGAACGCGGTGCCGATGATGTCGCCGAACCGGCGCAGCGCCTGGATGTGCTCCTCGGCGGCGCCGGACATCATGCCGCCGAAGCGGCCGGACGTGGCGATCAGCGAGCCGGTCTTCTGCGCGATCACGGTGAGGTAGTGCGCGACGGCGTCGTCACCCGGGCCGGGGCCGACGGTCTCGCGCATCTGGCCGGTGACCAGCTCACCGAAGGTCTCGGCGATGATCCGCGCGGCGTCCGTGCCGAGGTCGGCGACCAGGCGCGAGGCGTGGGCGAAGAGGAAGTCGCCGGTGAGGATGGCGATGGTGTTGTCCCAGCGCGCGTTGACGCTCTCGGCGCCGCGGCGCATGTCCGCCTCGTCCATGACGTCGTCGTGGTAGAGCGTGGCGAGGTGCACCAGCTCGACCGCGGCGGCGGCGATCACGACGTGGTCGTCCTGTTTCGGGCCGAACTGCGCGGACAGCAGGGTGAACAGCGGACGGAAGCGTTTGCCCCCCGCCTCGACCAGGTGCAACGCGGCGTCGTTGACGGCCTGGACGTCACTGCGGACGACCTCGCGAAGCAGCTTCTCGACGTCGGCCAGCCCGGTCGCGATCGCGCGCAGCAGGGTCTCGTCGGCGATCTGCAGGCCGACCGACGCGCGCAGGTCCTCGAGGGCGCCACCCGGCGCAGCGGGGAGGGATCCCGCCCCGGGGGCTGGGGAAGGCACAGACACGTCGGCTCCGCTCTACTCGTGCACCGGTCGGGTTACGGCCTTGAGCGTAGTGGCTACCCCGCGCCGTCGTTTACCCGCTGTCCTGCGGAAACGGTGACGAACATGACACCTCAGCGGCGCCTGGTGCGGATGTCGTCCGTGCACGACGTGCCTTCCGGGCCGAAGAGCTGCCCGGCCAGGTCGTCCGGTTGGACCGGGGCGTCGAGTATGCGGAGGTGTATCCGGATACCGACCGGATTCTCCGACGAGTGGTTCATGATCCACGAAGGGGTGATCAGCGGTTTCGGGCGCAACGGACGTCTCCGGCGGGCGGATATTCAGCTCGAGGAAGATCCCGGTCGTCAAGGAGGACGCGACATGCGCAACACCATCGCGAGGCGGGCCGCGCTCGCCGGAACGGTGATCTTGGCCGGCTTGGCCGTGACGGCGCCCGCGCAGGCCGCACCACAATCGGGCGTGGCGAACATCGGCTCGGCGGAGTTCACGAAGTCCGGCTCGACGATCAAGGTCCCGATCCAGGGCCACTGTTCGCTGGACGGCCCGACGAGCGCGACGGCCCAGGTGGTGGCGAAGCCGGGCATCACGTTCGGCGGCGGCACCTCGTCCTGCACGGCGGCGGTGACGGACCCGACCACGACGACGTCCACGGCAACGGGCAAGAACTTCGAGCTGTCGGCCCTGGTGAGCGCGGGCGGCCCGCGCGTCAAGCTGTCGACGTTCACGGTGACGTGCACGGCGACCCAGACGCAGACGAACGCGACCTGGAGCTACGGCGGGCTGTCGGGCATCCCGAACCCGCCGAGCCCGGTGCCGGTCGGTTACACGGCACCGATCAAGAAGCCGGACGGAACGGTGCTGGCGAACGCGGTGTTCAACACGCAGAACCTCCCGGGCGACGGCAGCATCGGCTTGACGATGCTGCGGATCAGCTTCCTCCCGGCATCGGGAATAGCGGGACAGGTGGAGCTGGGCCACACATCCTGCGCCCCGACGCCGTAGAGGTGGAGAGGGCCGCGGCCGAGGGGGCCGCGGCCCTCGCCTTTCCGGCTTTTGGGGTGCGGGAACCCTGGTAGTCTGCTGGCCGTCGGATACGCAGGGTGCCCGGGGCGGAGCACACTGCAAGCTAGGGGAGAGCTGATGACGACGGGGTTGAGTGATGGTTGAGGGTCCGGCTTACGACCCGAACGGCACACGGCGGGCACCACTGAGGCCGCTGACGCCGCGGGCGGGGTCATATGGGAACGCGACCGCAGGCGGGGGCTTCGAGTACGACGAGGCGACGCTGCGTGAGTTGATGCACGAGTGGAACGACTTGGCGAACGAGTTTCGCAACGATCAGCGACGCGCCGAACTACTGGCGCAGACCCGAGCACCGGGTCTTGAGTATGCGAGTGACGGCAATGCCGAGCAGATACGGAATTCGGGCCGGGCGTTGATGGAGACACTCGGCGAGCGCGAGCGCCACTGTCGGACGATGGCGAAGAAATTCGAAACCGCTCTGGGCAAGTACGGCGAGGCCGAGGCGACTCACGAGTCAGAGATCAAGCAGACCGGAGGCACGCTTTGATGCGCCGAACACTAATCCTGATCTGCGCATCGTTGCTGGTTCTCACAGGTTGCACCAGTAACACGAACGGAACTGCGTCGCCATCGCCGAACCCCACGGGCGAGCCGACTTCGCCTTCGGAGGCCGTACCCGGCCCGGGGGTACCGAAAGTCGAAACCCCACTCGACGTCAGCCACTTCCAGCAATCCCCATGCGATTCGTTGACCACCGAGCAGAGCCACGATCTCCTCGGTTCGGAAGTGGTCGCAAAGCCCGTAGTGGATGATCAGGCTGGCCCCACCTGCAACTGGGACGTTCCCGCCGTTTCCCAAGCGGGCGTCGGCGTAACTTACTTCAAGGCCACCAGTCTCGGGCTAACTGGAATTTACCGTTCCAAAGACTCGGTGTACTCGTTCTTCTTGCCACTTCAGCCGATCGACGGTTATCCGACCGTTGCATTCGGCATGACCGACGAGCGCAACAGCAAGGGCCGTTGCACGGTCGCCCTGGGAACGAGCGACACTCAGCAGGTCGACATCTCCGTGGCGTTATCGGAGAGCAATATCGAAAAGAAGGATCCGTGCGCAGCCGCCCACGACGTAGCTGCGAAAGTGCTGGATAACCTTCGGAAGGTGAATTGATGGTCGCCGAAGGGCCTCTGACTGCAGCGCAGATCTACGAGCAGATCACCGGCGGTGAAGGTGTTGGCTCGCTTGCCGATGCGCAGGACAGTGCGGGACAGCTGACCGCTCGGATGGTTGAGCGGGCTCAGCGGATCAGCTCTCTCCGCGCCAAGACCATGTCTGGCTGGCAAGGCGGTGCTGGGCAGGCTGCTGCCGATGCCACCCTCCCCCTTGTCCAAGCCGCCGGGGATGATGCTGTTCATCTCAAGACTGCTCAGGCTGCTGTTGGTGCCCAGATGGATGCCTTTGGGACCGCCAAGAACTCCGTCAAGCCTGTTGCTCCTCAGCCCCCCGAGATCACCTCTGACGACGTTCTTCACGTCATCAACGGCGAGGGCTTCGGCTCCTACAACACCAAAGTCTCCGGCTGGCAAGCCGATAGTCAGGCCAACATCGATGCCTTCAGCGCCTATCACTCCGCCAGTGGCACCAATGGTGGGCAGATGCCCGCCCAGTACGCGCAGCTTGCTGACTCCGGGGCTCCCATTGGCATGACCGGTCGCGACGATCGCACGGCCGTCCCCACCGATACCGGCGAATGGGCTCGGAACCCGCGGCAGCCGCAAGTGCCCGCGCAGCAGAACCGGCAAACCGGGCAGAACCAGGTTCAAAACCAATTCACTAACCAGAACCAGGTTCAAAACCAAAACCAGAATCAGAACCAGTTTCAGAACCAAATTCAGCAGCCTGCCACCAGCAACACAGACAACACCCACGCCAACAGCTACGTGACGCCCCCCGCCGCTCAGGGTGGGTACCAGTTCGGGCCCACCGGGCAGCCCGGCGGCAACTTCGGTGGTAACAGCACCTTCGGGCCCGGCGGCTACCCGAGTGGTGGGTTCGGGCCCGGCACCGGCGGGTACGGAAGCGGAACGAACCCCGGCACCGGACCCGGCTACCGACCGGGCGCAGGGACAGGGACAGGGACAGGAATACGTACAGGAACGGGAACAGGGGCAGGACCAACGCCGGGAACAGGCATGCGAAGCCCCGGAGCGAGCACCGGCGCCAGGATGCCGGAAGAACGGCTCCCAGGCTCAGCAGCAGCCCGAGGTGCCGCCGGCGCCAGGGGTGCCAACGGCATGCCCATGGGCGCCCCCGCCGGCGGGCGTGGAGGCAAAGAAGAAGACAAAGAAAAGAAAGCTGCCCCCTACCTCCGCAACCCCGATCCGGACGAGACCTTCGGCGGCTTCATCGAAAAGCCGATGCCGCCGGTCATCGGTGAGAACCGGTCCAAGAAGTAGCCGATGCTCAACGCCGAATTCAGCCTGAACACCCTGCTCACCGCCCTGCGCAACGTCGGCTGCGGCGACCCGCATCCCATCCTCGCCAAGGGACTCAGGTACATCCCGCCGTCAATAAAAAAGACAGCGAACCGCGAAGCCTTCGAAGAACTCAGCCACTACGGCTTCACCCAAGGCGACGGCTTCACACCCGAATTCGAGGACGTCCTGCGCCTCATCGACAACCCACGCCAAGAATTCTTCGCCTACGCCCGAGACACCGAAGAGCAAATCGGCATCCTCGTCGCCGCGCAGAGCAGGACCGCCGTCAGCGTTGTCTGCCGCGGCGAAACGGTCGAACTCAAACACGTCTCCCCCGACACCCACCCCGCCGACGCCCTGGTGAGGCTCCTGCCGCCTTACCAACCCGCGGCCATCAAGCCCTTCTCACTTCCGCAGGAAGACTTCAAACCACACGAAGAAAGCGACATCTTCGACGACGCCCCGGCCCGCAGCCGGGAAGCGCAAGAACTCGACGCCCTCTTCCAGCAACCCCACTTCGGCGTCGGGCAGCTCTATGCCGGAAACGCCACCGTCAACTACCTCGACCTCGATGCCGGACGCGTCGGGATCGCGCTCGCCGATGGTTACATCAGCGTTCTGCCCGGCGAGGCGACACAATTGAGCCACAAACTAAAAGCCGCCACCCTCTGATAAAGAGAGTGGCGGCCCGGAAAAGCAAACTCAAGAAGCGAAACCGCCCGCACCGGCCCAGCCCAAGGCGAAGGCCGGGACCAGGCCGAGGATCAGCGTCACCGCCGTGCCCAAGAAGATCGCCGTTCCCGTGCCGAAGCCCGGGACCGAGACCGACGGGCCGTCTGCCGCCGGCTCGGAGAAGTACATCAACACGATCACCCGCAGGTAGAAGAACGCCGCCACCGCGCTGAAGACCAGCGCCACGACGACCAACGGCGCCATTCCGTCGGACAGCGCCGCCGAGAACACCACGAACTTGCCGACGAATCCGGACGTCAACGGGATCCCCGCCAGCGCCAGCAGCAAGAACGTGAAGACGCCGGCCACCAGCGGGGAGCGCTTCGCCAGCCCGGCCCACGCCGAAAGGTGCGTTGCCTCGCCCGAGGAATCGCGCACCAGGCTGATCACGCCGAACGCCGCCAGCGTCGTGAAGCCGTACGCCAGCAGGTAGAACAGCGTGCTCGACAGACCGTTCTTCGTGATCGCGATCGCCCCGACCAGCAGGAACCCGGCGTGAGCGATCGACGAGTACGCGATCATGCGCTTGACGTCCGTCTGGGTCAGGCCCAGCACCGCGCCGATCACCATCGAGATGATCGCCACCCCCCAGAGGACGCCGCGCCACTCCCAGCTCGTCGAGCCGAACGCCACCGACAGCACCCGCAGGATCCCGCCGAACGCCGCGACCTTCGTGCACGCCGCCATGAACGCCGTCACCGGTGTCGGGGCGCCCTGGTACACGTCCGGGGTCCACGTGTGGAACGGGCCGACCGAACCCTTGAACAGCAGGCCGACCACCAGCAGGCCGAGGCCCGCGAACAGCAGCGTGTCCGACCGGTCCGAACCCGCCGCCGCGGCAGCGATGTCCGCGAGCTTCACGGAGTTCGCGTAGCCGTACAGCAGCGCGAGCCCGTACAGGAAGAACGCCGAAGAGAACGCGCCGAGCAGGAAGTACTTGACCGCCGCCTCCTGCGACAGCAGCCGGCGACGCCGAGCCAGGCCGCACATCAGGTACAGCGGCAGCGACAGCACTTCCAGCGCGATGAACATCGTCAGCAGGTCGTTCGACGCGCAGAACGCCATCATGCCGCCGAGCGCGAACAGCGTCAGCGGGAACACCTCGGTCTGCATGACCGTCGCCGTCTGGGCGCGGTCCTGGACCGTGCCCGGGCGGATGCCGGCCTGCGCGACCAGCGCGCCGCCCGGCTCGACCACGCGGTCGGAGATCAGCAGCACCGCGCCGACGCCCAGGGCCAGCAGCGTGCCCCAGAGGAACAGCGCCGGCTTGTCGATCGAGATCGCGCCGCTGAACGTCTTCACGCCGCCCGCGGGCGCGTCACCCGTGGCGTAGAGGAACAGGCTGACGCCGGCCGCGACGATCGCCGCCAGGCTCAGCCCGACCTGCAGGCCGAAGCGTGAGCGCTTCGACGCGAACGCCTCGACCAGCACGCTGACGCACGCCGCCCCGAAGACGATCAGCATCGGCAGGACCGCCGGGTAGTCCACCGACGGCGTCACGATCGCCGGCTCCGGTGCCTGGGTCAGGAGGATGTCGAGCACGGTTACTTGCCTCCCTGGACCGCGGACAGCGTCTGCTGCACCGTCGGGGTGACTGTGTCGAGCACCGGCTTCGGGTAGAAGCCGAGGAAGAGGACCAGCACGACCAGCGGCGCCAGGATCGCGATCTCCCGGCCGCTGAGGTCGCGGATGACCTTGGTCGCGCCCGGCTCGGTCACGGTCGCGGTGGCCACGGCGCCGCCCGACTCCACACCCGCCGGCGTGGCACCGCCCTTCGCGGCGGACCGCACCAGGGCGTCACCGCGAAGCGGTCCCTGCATGACGCGCTGGTAGAGCCACAGGACGTACGCCGCGGCCAGGACCATGCCCACCGTGGCGAGGATCGTGTACACCGGCTGGTCCACGAACGCCCCGATGAGCACCAGGAACTCGGAGACGAACGAGTTGGTGCCCGGCAAGGACAACGTGGACAGGCCGGCGAGCAGGAACAGGCCCGCCAGCAGCGGCGTCACCTTGGCCATGCCGCCGTAGTCCGAGATCTTCGAAGACCCGCCGCGCGCGATGACCAGGCCGATCACGACGATCAGCATGCCGGTCGCGATGCTGTGGTTCAGCATGTACGTCGCCGAGCCGACCATCGCCTGCTCGTTGAACGCGAAGATGCCCAGCGAGATGAAACCGAAGTGGGCAATGGACACATAGGCGATGAACCGCTTCATGTCCCGCTGGCCCGCGGCGAGGATCGATCCATAAAGGACACCGATCACCGAAAGCACCAGCACCAGCGGCGCCAGGGCCTTGCTCGCGTCCGGGAACATCGGCAGGCAGTAGCGCAGGAACCCGAACGTGCCGACCTTGTCCAGCACGCCGACCAGCAGGACGGCGACGCCGATGGGCGCCTCCCCCGCCGCGTCCGGCAGCCAGGTGTGGAACGGCACCAGCGGCGCCTTGATCGCGAACGCCAGGAAGAACCCGAGGAACAGCCAGATCTGCGTGGACAGCGGCGCGTCGCGGACGACCGTCACCAGCGTCGCCCAGTCGAACGTGCCCTTGCCGAGCTTGTCTTCGGCGAGCGAGTACGCCCCGATCGCCGACGCCAGCATGATCAGGCCGCCGAGGAACGAGTAGAGGAAGAACTTGACCGCCGCGTACTGCCGGTTCGCGCCGCCGTAGCCGCCGATCAGGAAGTACATCGGGATCAGCATGATCTCGAACAGCACGTAGAACAGGAAGACGTCGGTCGCGGCGAACACGCCGATCGTGAGCGCTTCCTGCAGCAGGATCAGCGAGAGGAACCCGCCCGCGCTGCGGCCCGGCGGCAGCTTGTCCAGCGTGCCCAGGCCGCCGACGACGATCGGCACCAGCAGCGCGATCACCGCGATCATGATCAGCGAGATGCCGTCGGTGCCGAACGCGATGTGCACGCCGAAGCTGGGGATCCAGTCGAAGCTCGACGTCTGCTGCAGCCGCGCGCCGGACGGCGAGTAGCTGAGCCAGAACGGGATCACGAGCAGGAACTCGAGGATCGAGAACCCCAGCGCGGCCAGCACCGCGGCGCGGTCGTTCCCCTTGAGGAACGCCAGCACCAGGGAACCGGCGAGCGGCACCAGGATGAGGATGAGCAACCAGGTCATCAGGAGAACCTCACCAGCAGGAGAGCCGCCAGAAGCAGGAACGCGCCGCCCAGCATCGAGAGCGCGTAGGACCGGACGAACCCGGTCTGGAGCCGCCTCAGCCGGCCGGAGCCGCCGCCGAGGCCGGCGGCCAGGCCGTTGACCGCACCGTCGACGCCGCGGTTGTCGACGAACACCAGCGCCCGCGAGAGCCAGGTGCCCGGGCGGGCGACCAGCGTCTCGTTGAGGGCGTTGCCGTAGAGGTCCTTGCGCGCGGCGCGGGTGACGAACGAGACCCGCTCGGGCCGCTCGACCGGGACGTCACGGCGGAAGATCAGGTAAGCGATCAGCACGCCCAGCACCGAGAACACGATCGCGGCGACGGAGATCACCCAGGCGTCGAACGGCGCGTGGTGCGCTTCCTCCAGCTCGCCGACCGAGGGGGTCAGCCACTCGGCGAAGCGGTCACCGAGGGCGAAGAACGCACCGGCACCGACCGAACCGACCGCCAGCACCGCCATCGGGATCCACATGATCGCCTTCGACTCGTGCGGGTGGAAGTCCCGGCCGTCCGAAGACTTGATGTCCTTCCAGCGCTCCTTGCCGAAGAACGTCATCATCATCAGGCGCGTCATGTAGAACGCGGTGAGCCCGGCGCCCAGCAGCGCGGCACCGCCCATCACCCAGCCGCGCCAGCCGCCCTGGCCGAACGCCGCTTCGATGATCGCGTCCTTGGTGAAGAAGCCCGACAGCGGCGGGATGCCGATCAGAGCCAGGTAGCCGAGGCCGAACGTGATGAAGGTGATCGGCATCTTCTTGCGCAGGCCGCCGAACTTCCGCATGTCGACCTCGTCGTTCATGCCGTGCATGACCGACCCGGCCCCGAGGAAGAGCCCGGCCTTGAAGAAGCCGTGCGCGACCAGGTGCATGATGCCCAGCGCGTACGCGATGGGCCCGAGCCCGACCGCCAGCATCATGTAGCCGATCTGGCTGACCGTGGAGTACGCGAGGACCTTCTTGATGTCGTCGTACGCGCAGCCGATGATGCACCCGAGCAGGAGCGTCACCGTGCCGACGAGTGTGACGATCAGCCTGCCGTCCTCGGTGGCGTTGAAGATGTCCTTCGAGCGGGCCACCAGGTAGACGCCGGCGGTGACCATCGTCGCCGCGTGGATCAGGGCCGACACCGGGGTCGGGCCCTCCATCGCGTCCGGGAGCCACGCCTGCAGCGGGAACTGGCCGGACTTACCGCAGGCACCCAGCAGGAGCAGGACCGCCATCGCGGTGATCGCGCCCGGCGAGAACTTGCCGTCGCCGACCGCCTGGAAGACCTGCGCGTAGCCCGTCGAGCCCGCGTACTTGAACATGATGAAGATCGCCAGCGCGAGCCCGACGTCGCCGACGCGGTTCATCAGGAACGCCTTCTTCGCCGCGGTCGCGGCGGACGGGCGGCCCTGGTACCAGCCGATGAGCAGGTAGGACGCGAGGCCCACGCCTTCCCAGCCGAGGTACAGCGTCACGAAGCTGTTGCCCAGCACCAGGATCAGCATCGACGCGACGAAGAGGTTCAGGTACGCGAAGAATCGGTACCGGCCCTCGTCGTCGGCCATGTAGCCGATCGAGTAGAAGTGGATCAGCATGCCGACGCCGGTGATGAGCAGCACGAACGTCAGCGACAGCGCGTCGATCCGCAGCCCGAAGTCGATCTGCAGCGCGCCGGCCGGGATCCACGAGTACAGCTTGGTGTCCGTCGCGGTGCTCGTGTCGGCGGTGAAGAACAGGATCAGCCCGTAGACGAAGGCGAGCGTGACGGTGGCACAGCCGAGCAGATGCCCCCACGCCTTCGCGCGCTTGCCCGCCAACAGGAGGATCAGGGCGCCGAGGGCAGGGAAGGCCACCAGCAGCCACGATGATGCGGTCACTCGGGGGTCTCCTAGTACTTCAGCAGGTTGGTGTCGTCGACCGAAGCCGAGCGCCGGGTGCGGAAGATGGCCATGATGATCGCCAGGCCGACCACGACCTCGGCGGCCGCGACGACCATGACGAAGAACGCCATGATCTGGCCGTCGAGCCCGCCGTTGATCCGGGCGAAGGTGACCAACGACAGGTTCACGGCGTTGAGCATCAGCTCGATGCACATGAACACGACGATCGCGTTGCGCCGCACCAGCACGCCGACCGCGCCGAGCGCGAACAGCAGCGCCGACAGCAGCAGGTAGTACGTCGGGGTCATGCCTTCTCCCCCTGGGTTTCCGAAGAGCGCACAGTGTCCGAGCCGACCAGCGCGTGCGCATCCGGGTGCGGGGTGTCGTCCGCCACCAGCTTGCGTTCCTTCGCCAGCTCGATCGCCGAGGTGGACTCGATGATCGCCGAGAGCGACTCCGGGGCGATCGAGCCGTCCGGCAGCAGCGCCGGCGTCGCGACCGAGTTGGCGGTGGCGAAGACACCCGGGCCGGGCAGCGGCGAGGGCCGGTCGTGCTCACCGCGGAAGCGCAGCAGGACGAGCTCCTTCTGCGTGAGCTTGCCGCCCTTGCCGTGCCGGTCGGTGAAGGCCAGCACCATCGCGCCGATCGCGGCGGTGATGAGCAGCGCCGACGTCAGCTCGAAGGGGAACAGGTAGTCGGTGAAGATCAGCCGGCCCAGGCCCTTCGGCCCGCCGCCGGCCGGCGTGGCCGAGTCGAGCGGGATCGCCGGGGTGACGTTCGCCAGCGCCCGGTAGATGCCGGTCGCGAGCAGCGCGGCCATCCCGATGCCGAGCACGGTGGCGGCGAGCCGCTGGCCACGCAGGACTTCGACGACCGAGTCGGAGCTCTCGCGGCCGACCAGCATCAGCACGAACAGGAACAGCATCATGATCGCGCCGGTGTAGACGATGATCTGCGTGAAGCCCAGGAACGGCGCCGACTGGATCATGTACAGCGCGCCCAGGCTCAGCATCGTGAGCACCAGCCACAACGCCGAGTGCACGGCGTTGCGGGAGAAGATCATGCCGAGGCCGCCGAGCAGGGAAAGCGGGCCGAGGATCCAGAACGCGATGGCCTCGCCGGTGGAGACGCCGGCAGCGGCACCGGTCGGGGCCTCGGCCAGGAGTGCGGCGATCACTTGACGCCCTCCCCGCGTGCGAGCTGTGTTGATGAGCTCTCAGCTGAGAAGCGTGCTTCGAGCTGTGGCCCGTTCACGTAGTAGTCCTGCTCGTTCTCGCCGAGCCGCATCGGGTGCGGCGGCTGCTCCATGCCGGGCAGCAGCGGGGCGAGCAGGTCTTCCTTCGTGTAGATCAGCCGCTGGCGGTCGTCGTCGGCCAGCTCGTAGAAGTTGATCATCGTCAGCGACCGCGTCGGGCAGGCCTCGATGCAGAGGCCGCAGCCGATGCAGCGCAGGTAGTTGATCTGGTAGTCCGCGCCGTACCGCTCGCCCGGGGAGAACCGGGCTTCCTCGGTGTTGTCACCGCCCTCGACGAAGATCGCGTCCGCCGGGCACGCCCACGCGCACAGCTCGCAGCCGACGCACTTCTCGAGGCCGTCCGGGTGGCGGTTCAGCTGGTGCCGGCCGTGGTACCGCGGGGCGGCGGGGGCGCCGGCCTCGGGGTACTCCTCGGTGGCGACCTTCTTGAACATCATCCCGAAGGTGACGCCGAAGCCCTTGACGGGATCAAGAAACCCCATCTTGCGCTCCTTCCTTTGCGGTACCGACGGCCGCCGGCTTGCGGCGGGCTGCCTTCGCCTCGGCCTTGGCCAAGGCCTTCTGACGCGGGGTGGTCTGCGGGACCTTGAGATCCAGCGGCGGGACCGGGAAACCGCCACCGGTCACCGGAACGGTGTCGCTCTCCTCTTCGCGGCCCGACGCGCGGACGTAGAAGAACAGGGCGAGGACGATGAAGATGGCGACCGCGGCGACGATGATCGACGCGGTGTTCCAGGTGATGACCTTCGCGAAGGTCACCATGACGATCCACACCAGGTTCAGCGGGACCAGGACCTTCCAGCCCAGGCGCATGAACTGGTCGTAGCGCAGGCGGGGCAGCGTGCCGCGCAGCCAGATGAACCCGAAGAGCAGGACGAACATCTTCGCGAAGAACCACAGCACCGGCCACCAGCCGGTGTTGAGGACGTTGTTCCCGATCAGCGACAGCGGCCACGGGGCCATCCAGCCGCCGAGGAACAGCGTCGTCGCGAACGCCGAGACGATCACCATGTTGACGTACTCGGCGAGGAAGAACATCGCGAACTTCATCGAGCTGTACTCGGTGTGGAAGCCGCCGACCAGCTCCGACTCGGCCTCTGGGAGGTCGAACGGGGCGCGGTTGGTCTCGCCGACCATCGAGATCAGGTAGATCACGAAGCTCGGGACCAGGTAGAGGAACCACGCCTTGTGCTGCGCGCCGACGATGTCGGCCAGGTTCAGCGACCCGGCCTGCAGGATCACCGCGACGATCGAGAGGCCCATCGCGATCTCGTAGGAGATCACCTGCGCCGCGCTGCGCATGCCGCCGAGCAGCGGGTACGGCGAGCCGGACGACCAGCCGGCGAGCACGATGCCGTAGACGCCGATCGAGGAGCAGGCCAGGATCACCAGCGCGCTGACCGGCAGGTCGAGCAGCTGCAGCACCGTCCGCTCGCCGAAGATCGACACGACCGGGCCGAACGGGATGGCCGACAGCGCGATCAGCGAGGGCACCACGCACATGACCGGCGCGAGGAAGTACACCTTGCGGTCGGCGGTGTCCGGGATGATCTGTTCCTTGAACGGCAGCTTGATCGCATCCGCCAGGGACTGCAGGTAGCCGTTCGGGCCGACGCGGTTGGGACCCGGCCGGTTCTGCATCCGGCCGACGGCCTTGCGCTCCCAGACGATCAGCAGGATCGTCAGGATCGGGCCGATCAGCAGGATGACCACGGACTTCAGCAGGATCAGCCACAACGGGTCGTCCGCCAGCAGCGCCGTTCGCGTCGCCGCGTCCGGCACACTCCCGACAGCGGCCTCGGTCAGCAGCGGGATCATTGCTCACCCCCAGCGAGGTTCACGACGGCGCCGTGCCCGGCGCCGAGCGTCTTGAACACGGCGGAGCCGTCGGAGTTGCCCGGCAGCCACACGACGCCGTCGGGCAGGTCCGCGAGCTCCACCGGCAGCGTGATCGCGCCGCGGTCGGTGCTCACCTTCACGGTGGTCCCCAGCCCTTCGGCGGTCTTCGCGGACAGCCGCGCGACCGGCGTGCGCTGGGTGCCCTTCAGGTGCGGCTCGCCGTCCTGCAGCGATCCGTTGTCGATCAGCTGGCGCCAGGTCGAGAGGACCGCCTGGCCGGCGCCCGGGGCCGCCGTGGCTCCGCCGGTCTCGGCGGCGACGTTGCCCCAGCGCAGGGCCGACGCCGGGGCGAGCTTCTCGAAGTCGCCGCGGGCGGCGGCCGGCGTCTGCGTGAACAGGTCGGCGTCCATCTCGACGGCGAGCGTGTCGAGCACCCGGCAGTCCGGCAGGGCGCCGGTGCCTTCGATGGTCGTGTCGAAGGGACGGGTGCGGCCCTCCCAGTTGAGGTAGCTGCCCGCCTTCTCGTCGGAGGCGGCCACCGGGAGCACGACGTCCGCGCGCTCGGTCACCGCGCTGTGGCGCAGCTCGAGGCTGACGACGAAACCGGCGCCGTCCAGCGCGCGCAGCGCGAGGTCCGGGTCCGGCAGGTCGAACGGGTCGACGCCGCCGACGATCAGGCCGCCGAGCTCACGGCCCGCAGCGGCCCGCAGGATGCCGGTGGTGTCGCGGCCCGGCGTGGCCGGGATCGGGACGCCCCAGGCGTTTTCGACGGCGACGCGAGCCGCGTCGTCGCCCACCCGGTGGCCGCCCGGCAGCAGCGTCGGCACGCAACCGGTGGCCAGCGCGCCCCGGTCGCCGGCGCGGCGCGGGATCCACGCGAGCCGGACGCCGGTGCGCTCGACCAGGTCGTGCAGCGCGGAGAACAGGCCGGGCACCTGGGCGGCGCGCTCGCCGACCAGGACGACGGCGCCTTCGCCGCGCAGGCCCTCGTCGAGGTCCGGCGCGTGCTTGGCGATGGCTTCGACGGCCGCGGCCTCCTGGCCGGGGACGCAGGCGAGCAGCTCGCCGAACGTCTTGCGCACCGACGACGTCGTCCACTGTCCCAAGTGGACGACCCGGGTGCGGTTCTTGCGGGCCGCCTTGCGCAGCCGCAGGAACACGATCGGCGCCTCGTCCTCGGGCTCGAACGCCACGCACAGGACCGTGCGGGCCCGCTCGATCTCGCCGAAGGTGACGCCGGACTCCGGCGTCACGCCCACGACGTGCGAGGTGAGGAAGGCCAGCTCCTCGGCCGAGTGCGGCCGGGCGCGGAAGTCGACGTCGTTGGTCTGCAGGGCGACGCGGGCGAACTTCGAGTACGCGTAGGCGTCCTCGACGGTCAGCCGGCCGCCGGGCAGGACCCCGACGCCGCCGTTGGCGCGGGCCTCGGTGAGGCCGGCCGCGGCGGCGCGCAGCGCGTCGGTCCAGGACGCCTCTTCCAGCTCACCGGTCGCCTGGTTGCGGACCAGCGGGCGGCGGATGCGGTCCTCGGCGCCGGTGTAGCGGAAGGCGAACCGGCCCTTGTCGCAGATCCACTCTTCGTTGACCTCGGGGTCGTCGCCGGCCAGCTTGCGCTGGACCTTGCCGCGCCGGAAGTCGGTGCGCTCGGCGCAGCCGGACGAGCAGTGCTCGCAGACGCTCGGCGAGGACACCAGGTCGAACGGCCGGGAGCGGAACCGGTAGGCGGCGCTGGTGAGCGCGCCGACCGGGCAGATCTGGATGACGTTGCCGGAGAAGTAGGACTGGAACGGCTGGCCGGACGTCGTCCGCGAAGCCAGGTCCAGGACGTCCGCCGTCTCCGCCGTGCCGATCTGCTGGTGGGCACCGCGTTCGAGGAGCTCGATGAACGGGTCGCCGGCGATCTCGCGGGAGAACCGGGTGCAGCGCTGGCAGAGCACGCAGCGTTCGCGGTCCAGCAGCACCTGCGTCGAGATCGGCAGCGGCTTCGGGAAGGTCCGCTTCGTGTCGACGAACCGGGACTCCGTGCGGCCGTGCTCCAGCGCCTGGTTCTGCAGCGGGCACTCGCCGCCCTTGTCGCAGATCGGGCAGTCCAGCGGGTGGTTGATGAGCAGGAGCTCCATCACGCCCTGCTGGGCCTTGTCCGCGACCGGCGACGTCAGTTGCGTCTTGACGACCATGCCGTCGGCGACGGTCATCGTGCAGGACGCCTGCGGCTTCGGCATCGGCCGGCCGCCCATCTCGACCTCGACCAGGCACTGGCGGCAGGCGCCGGCCGGGTCGAGGAGCGGGTGGTCGCAGAACCGCGGGATGACCGTGCCGAGGCGTTCGGCCGTGCGGATGATCAGCTCGCCCTTGGGGGCGATGACCTCTTCGCCGTCGATGACCAGCTTCACGTGGCCTTCGGGGACCGGCGTCTCGGTGGTCTCGGTCTTGTCGGGGGCGATCGTCATGCCTGCGCTCCCACGAGTTCGGGCTTGGTCTGTTCGTGCCGGTTCTTCTCGCACAGCGCGAGGAACTCCTCGCGGAAGTACTTGATGCCGCTCTGGATCGGCGACACCGCGCCGTCGCCGAGGGCGCAGAACGACCGGCCGAGGATGTTGTCACAGACGTCGAGGAGGGTGTCGATGTCCTCTTCGGTGCCGTGGCCCTCGACCATCCGCTCGAGGATCTGCGCCAGCCAGTACGTGCCTTCGCGGCACGGCGTGCACTTGCCGCAGGACTCGTGCTCGTAGAACTGCGTCCACTTCATCACGGCCCAGGGCACCGACACCGTCTCGTTGAAGACCTGCACGGCGGTCGTGCCCAGCATCGACCCGGCTTCCGCCGCGCCTTCGAAGTCCAGCGGAACGTCGAGGTGCTCGGCCGTGAACATCGGGGTGGACGAGCCGCCCGGGGTCCAGAACTTGAGCGGGACGCCGTCCTTCATGCCGCCCGCCATGTCGAGCAGCTCGCGCAGCGTGGTGCCGAGCGGGCACTCGTACTGGCCGGGCTTCTCGACGTGGCCGGAGATCGAGTAGATCTTCGGGCCGGGCGACTTCTCGCGGCCCATCTCGCGGAACCAGCTCGACCCGCCGTTGACGATGAACGGCGCGCTCGCGATGGTCTCGACGTTGTTGACCGTGGTCGGTGCGGCGTAGAGACCCGCGGCGGCCGGGAACGGCGGCTTGAGCCGCGGCTGGCCACGACGGCCTTCCAGCGAGTCGAGCAGCGCGGTCTCCTCACCGCAGATGTACGCGCCCGCACCCGCGTGGACGGTGATCTTGAGGTCGAAGCCGGAGCCGAGGATGTTCTCGCCCAGGTAGCCCGCCGCTTCGGCTTCGCGCACGGCCGCGTTGAGGCGGCGGATGCAGTGCAGCGCCTCGCCGCGGACGTAGATGAAGCAGTGGTTGGACCGCATCGCGTACGAGGCG
Source organism: Amycolatopsis sp. cmx-4-37 (assembly GCA_049998055.1). Lineage (GTDB taxonomy): Bacteria > Actinomycetota > Actinomycetes > Mycobacteriales > Pseudonocardiaceae > Amycolatopsis. The sequence continues at coordinate 467,928 of JAEBEK010000005.1, forward strand.
ATGATGCAGCCCTCGATGAGCGAGTGCGGGTCCGCCATCATCAGCGGGATGTCCTTGCAGGTACCCGGTTCACCCTCGTCGGCGTTGATCACCAGGTAGTGCGGCTTGTCGAAGTTCGGCGGCATGAACGACCACTTGACGCCGGCCGGGAAGCCCGCGCCGCCGCGGCCGCGCAGGCCCGAGTCCTTGACCAGCTGGACGAGCTGCTCCGGCGTGCCGGCGAGCGCCTTGCGGACGGCCGTGTAGCCCTCCAGCGCCTCGTACGTCCCGATCTGCCAGGAGTTCGGCGACAGCCAGCGCTTCGTGAGGACCGGGGTAATGGGATCGGCCATTACTTCTTCTCCGCATCTTTAGCGGGCACAGCGGGGAGAGGGACGTCTTGCGCGACGGGCGCGACCCAGCCGCGCTCCTGCGCGATCTTGGCGCCCCGCAGCGTCTCGACGGCCTGCGAAGGACCGTCGACGTCGGTGCGGTACTGGCGCTCGTCCTCCGGGAAGAACCCGGCGAGCTGCAGCTCGGCGCCCTTGAAGCTCGACAGCGGGGCGCCGCGCGTCGGGGCCGGCTTCTTGCCCGCCCGCAGCGCGTCGACCAGCGCGACGGCCTTGTCCTCGGTCTGGTTGTCGAAGTACTCGTAGTTGACCTGGATGACCGGCGCGAGGTCGCAGGCCGCGAGGCACTCGGCGTGCTCGAGGGTGACCGAGCCCGGCTCGTTCGGCGTGCCCGCGGTCTCGTTGTGCCCCAGCGGTTCCGACTCGGAACCCAGGTGCGTCTGGAGCTTCTTGTAGATCGCGTCGCCGCCCATGGCCGCGCACAGCGTGTTGGTGCAGACGCTCACGAGGTGCTCACCGCACGGACGGCGCTTGTACATCGTGTAGAACGTCGCGACCGCGCTGACCTCGGCGTCGGACAGGTCGAGCTGCGCCGCGCAGAACGCGATGCCCTCCTGGCTGACGTAGCCCTGCACCGACTGCACGAGGTGCAGCATCGGCAGCAGCGCCGAGCGGGACATCGGGTAGCGGGCGATCAGGTCCTGGGCCCGCGCGACGACACCTTCGTCGAAGATGTCCTCGAGCGGCGTGTCTTCGATGATGCCGGCGGCGACCGCGGGATCGGGCGCGATGGCGACGACGTCGACGTCCGGCCCGGCCGCGGCATACGTCGTCGCGGCGTCGTTGGGGCCCGGTTCGGGCACTGCTGTACTCATCGGTCCACTCCCCCCATGACGGGGTCGATCGAGGCGATCGCGGCGATCACGTCCGCGACCAGGCCGCCTTCGGCCATGGCGGGCATCGACTGCAGGTTCACGAAGCTCGGTTCGCGCACGTGGACCCGCAGCGGCCGCGTGCCGCCGTCGGACACCAGGTGCGCGCTCAGCTCGCCGCGCGGCGACTCGACCGAGGTGTAGACCTGCCCGGCCGGCACCTTGAAGCCCTCGGTGACCAGCTTGAAGTGGTGGATCAGGGATTCCATCGACTGGCCCATGATCTTCTTGACGTGCTCGAGCGAGTTGCCCATGCCGTCACTGCCGATCGACAGCTGCGCGGGCCAGGCGACCTTCTTGTCCTCGACCATGACCGGGCCCGGCTCGAGCTTCTCCAGGCACTGCTCGATGATCTTGAGGCTCTCGTGCATCTCGTGCACCCGGATCAGGTAGCGCGACCAGCAGTCGGCGCCGTTGTCCACGGGCACGTCGAAGTCGAACTCGTCGTAGCAGGAGTACGGCTCGGTCTTGCGCAGGTCCCACGGGAGGCCGGCGCTGCGCAGCACCGGGCCGGTGACGCCGAGCGCGAGGCACGCGTCGACCGGCAGGTACCCGACACCCTTGAGCCGGTTGCGCCAGATCGGCTGCCCGGTGAAGAGCTTGTCGTACAGCGGAAGGCGTTCCTTCATCGTCTTGATGAACGCCTTGACGACCTCGACGTAGTCGGCAGGCATGTCCTGCGCGAGACCGCCGGGGCGGATGAACGCGTGGTTCATGCGCAGGCCGGTCAGGTGCTCCAGCAGGTGCAGCACCTCTTCGCGCTCGCGGAAGCCGAGCGTCATCGCGGTGGTGGCGCCGAGCTCCATGCCGCCGGTGGCGATGTAGACCAGGTGCGAGCCGATGCGGTTGATCTCCATCAGCAGCACGCGCAGCAGCTGCGCGCGGCGCGGGACCTCGATCTGCAGCAGCTTCTCGACCCCGAGGCAGTACGCCATCTCCGTGAACAGCGGCGCCAGGTAGTCCATGCGCGTCACGAAGGTGACGCCCTGGGTCCAGGTCCGGTACTCGCAGTTCTTCTCGATGCCGGTGTGGAGGTAGCCGATGACCGACCGCAGCTGCGTGACGGTCTCGCCCTCCATCTCCAGCACGAGCCGGAGCACGCCGTGCGTCGACGGGTGCTGCGGGCCCATGTTGATGACCATGCGCTCGTCGTGCGCCGCGTCGGCGATGACGTCGTCCCAGTCGCCGCCGGAGACCGAGTAGACGCGGCCTTCGGTGGTGTCGCGGGAATCGGCGTAGTCGACGTTGCCCGCGCTGTCGGTGCGGTTGTCGACGTTGTCCGTGCTGTCGCTGCCTTCGGGCGTCGTCGAGGTGCCCGTCTCGACGTCCGAAATGTTTTCGGTGCTCACGAGTACGACCTCCGCTGGTCCGGCGGCGGGATCTCCGCGCCCTTGTATTCGACCGGGATCCCGCCGAGCGGGTAGTCCTTGCGCTGGGGGTGGCCGTCCCAGTCGTCCGGCATGAGGATGCGGGTCAGCGCCGGGTGGCCGTCGAAGACGATGCCGAACATGTCCCAGGCCTCGCGCTCCTGCCAGTCGGCGGTCGGGTAGAGCCCGACCAGCGACGGCACGTGCGCGTCCTCGACGTCGAGGGTGACCTCGAGGCGGATCCGGCGGCGGTAGGTCAGCGACGTGAAGTGGTACACCGCGTGCAGCCGCTGCGGGACGTCGACGCCGTAGTCCACGCCGGACACCGAGGACAGCAGCTCGAAGCGGAGACCGCCGTCGTCGCGCAGCACCTTCGCGATCGCGGGCAGCTGCTCGCGGGCGACGTAGAAGGTGATCTCACCGCGGTCGACCGTGGTCTGCAGGATCGCTTCGGCGGGGATCTTGTGGTCCGCCAGTGCCGCGTAGAACTCGTCGGCGAACTGGTCGAACCAGCCGCCGTACGGGCGCTCGGCCGGCGCGGGGCTGTAGGCCGGGAGCCGGACGCCGCCGTAGCCGGAGGTGTCGCCGGAGCCGTGGACGCCGAACATGCCCTGGCGTTCGCGGCCGGTGACGACCGGTTCGGCCGCGCCCGGGCCCTGCGCCGTCAGGCCGGTCTCGGCGCGCTCGGCGCTCGACTGCTCTTCGCCGGGTTGGGGGTTCTCAGTCATCGCTCTACTTCTTCGCGTACTTGATCGACGACGCGACGAGCTCGGTCCGGGCCCCGCTGGCGGCGCGGATCGCGGCGCGGCGGGCGTTGATCGGCTCGTCCTGGATCTTGGCGTGCAGCTTGAGGATCGCGTCCAGCAGCATCTCCGGCCGCGGCGGGCAGCCGGGCAGGTACATGTCGACCGGCACGACGTGGTCGACGCCCTGGACCACGGCGTAGTTGTTGAACATGCCGCCGGAGGAGGCGCAGACGCCCATGGCGAGCACCCACTTGGGCTCGGCCATCTGGTCGTAGATCTGGCGCAGGACCGGCGCCATCTTCTGCGTGACCCGGCCGGCGACGATCATCAGGTCGGCCTGCCGCGGCGTCGCGCTGAAGCGCTCCATGCCGAAGCGGGCGATGTCGTAGCGGGAGCCGCCGACCGTCATCATCTCGATCGCGCAGCAGGCGAGCCCGAAGGTGGCCGGCCACATCGAGTTCTTCCGCGACCAGTTGACGAGACCTTCGAGGCTGGCCAGCAGGATGCCGTTGGGGAGTTTCTCTTCGAGGCCCATGGGTCTAGTTCCAATCCAAGCCGCCGCGCCGCCACACGTAGGCGTACGCGAAGCCGAGCGTCGCGATGAACAGCAGGATCTCCACCAGGCCGAAGGTGCCCAGCGCGTCCGCCTGCACGGCGAACGGGTAGAGGAAGACCATCTCGATGTCGAACAGGATGAACAGCATCGCGGTGATGTAGTACGCCACCGGCATCCGGCCGCCGCCGACGAGTGGCTGCGGGGACGGCTCGATGCCGCATTCGTACGCGGCGAGCTTGGCCTTGTTGTACCGGCTGGGGCCGACGAGCGGGCCCAGCAGCACCGACAGCACGGCGAAGCCGAGCGCCAGGACGAACAAGATCACGATGGGCAGGTAGGGCTTCAGGCTGGGGGCCTCTTGCGCCAGCTGCACCGTGTCGGTTCGGGTCAGCAACGTCAGCACGGGGTCTTCGCCATCCTTTCCGCGCCGATGCGGTTGTGCTTGTGGTGGGAACCGCTTGGCCTCGTCGGCACCCTAGGGGACCTGGGTCACACCGCCGAGGGTCAGGGTCTCCTTACGGCCCGTGGCTGGACCGCACGGTGCTTGTGAAATAGTTCACAAGCCACTCGTCGCGGATGTGAAGGGATTCACAAAGCATGGGGGGAGTGTAGGACGCGACTCACATTCTTGTCCCTAGGGCCCCATGTTATGAGGGTGCCCTAAGTACCAGCGCCAACGTTGTCACGGCCCGGCAACGACCCGCGCGCGACCTGCGCGAAGGCCCGTCAAGATCGCTAAATGGCCGACATTCCGGACGTCAGGCTGTGACCGATACCACTGGCCGCACGGCCAACTTGCGAGGCCACCCGAGTGTCCGCGCGCGTGGAAGCCGCAGCTTTCACGTGAAAGCTACGCTTTGAAATCAGTAGTCAGCGGGGGCTGGGGGCCGCCTTCGCCAGGGCCGAGATCAGGCGGTCGACGCCGTCGCCGCCCTTGGCGTCGTAGCAGCCCGACAGGCCCTTGTAGACCAGCGGCAACAGCTTGTTGATGCGCAGCCCGTACTTCGTGCAGGCGTGCATGATCTTCGGCTTGCCGATGATCTTCGCGAACACGTTGCCCAGCTGGTAGTAGCCGCCCATCAGCTCGCGCACCGCACGCGGGTACGCCTCCAGCGCCCGCTCGCGCGAAGGCCCTTCGCGCCGGGCCAGGGCCTGGACGACGACCTCCGCCGCGATCTGCGCGGACTCCATCGCCGCCGAGATGCCTTCGCCGTTGAACGGGCTGACCATGCCGCCCGCGTCGCCCAGCAGCAGAAGCCCGTCGCGGTAGTGCGGGGTGCGGTTGAAGCCCATCGGGAGGCCGGCGCCGCCGACCTTGCCGATCGCGTTCTCCTCGCGGTAGCCCCACTCCTCCGGCGTCCCGTCGAGCCACTGGCGCAGCAGCGCGCGGTAGTCGGTGTTGCGGAACGACGCCGACGTCGAGAGCATGCCGAGGCCGACGTTCACCGTGCCGTCGCCGAGCGGGAACGCCCAGCCGTAGCCCGGCAGCAGCTTCGGGTCACGCGGGTCCGAGCGGTCCCACAGCTCGAGGTGGCCCTCGATGAACGGGTCGTCGTGGCGCGGGCTCTTGTAGTACTGGCGCACCGCCACGCCCATCGGGCGCTTCTCGTTCTTCTGGATGCCGACGCTCAGCGCGAGCCGCGCGGACACGCCGTCGCAGGCCAGGACCAGCGGCGCGCGGTAGTGCACCGGCGTCCGCTCCGGGCCGACCTTCGCCTCGACGCCGACCACCCGCCCGGCCGGGCTGGTGATCGCGCCGGTGACCGTGGTGCGCTCGTACAGCCGCGCGCCCGCCTTCACCGCGAGCTTCGCGAGCAGGTCGTCGAAGTCGTGGCGGGTCCGGGAAACGCCGTACGGCGGATAGCTGGTCAGGTCCGGCCAGTCGAGCTCCAGCGTCAGGTCGCCGGTGAGGATCCGCAGGCCGCGGCTGTGCACCCAGCCGGCTTCCTCGCTGGTGTCGATCCCCAGGTCGATGAGCTGCTTGACGCCGCGCGGGGTCAGGCCGTCGCCGCAGACCTTCTCGCGGGGGAACTCGGTCTTCTCCAGCAGGAGGACGTCGACGCCCGCGCGGGCCAGGTAGGTGGCCACGGTGGACCCGGCGGGTCCGGCGCCGACGACGATGACTTCGGCGTCCTGGTCTGCGGTGCGTCGCGTCATACGCGCGAGTCTAGGCAGGCTTTCGGGCGCGGTGGATCGCCACGACCCCGAATGTGAGGTTCAACCACTCGACGTCGGTCCAGCCCGCGCTCGCGATGATCTCGCCGAGCGTCCGCTGGTCCGGCCAGGCCAGCATCGATTCGGCCAGGTAGGAGTACGCCTCGGGGTTCGACGACGTCCGCTTGCCGACCCACGTGAGCAGCTTCAGCATGAACCGCCGGTGGACGAACCGGATCGGCGCGAACGGCGGCGTCGAGACCTCGCAGATCACCAGCCGGCCGCCCGGCTTGACCACCCGGGCGATCTCGGTGAGCGCGGCCTTCGTGTCGACGAAGTTGCGCAGCGCGAGGGAGATCGTCACGGCGTCGAAGCTCTCGTCGGCGAACGGCAGGTTGAGCGCGTCCGCCGCGACCATCGGGACCTTGCGGTGCAGCCCGGCGCGCAGCATGCCGAACGAGAAGTCCGCGGCCAGGCACCAGGCGCCCCCGCGGGCGTACTCGACGGTGGACACCCCGGTGCCGGCGGCGAGGTCCAGGACCTTCTCGCCGCGGCGAGCGTCGAGCACGCGCGCGGTGGTGGTGCGCCAGCGCCGGTCGAAGCCGAAGGTCATGAACGAGTTCGCCCGGTCGTACCCGTCCGCGACGCCGTCGAACATCGCGGCGACTTCGTGCGGGTCCTTGTCCAGGCTTGCGCGTGACATGACCTGAGATTAGTCCGGGTACCTCAGCGGAACGTGGCCAGCATCCCGGCCACCGCCGCGGGCCAGGTGAACTCTTCCGCCCGCGCCCGGGCCGCCGCGCGGCGCAGGTCCTCCGGGCTCTCGAGCAGGTCCGTGACCGCCGTGGCGAACGCCGGCGCGTGGTCGTCCACCGCCGCGCCGCACCCCGGGCGCACGATCTCCCGCAGCGCCGACGACGCCGACACCACCACCGGCGTCCCCGACGCCAGGGCCTCCAACGCGGCCAAGCCGAACGTCTCGTGCGGGCCCGGCGCCAGGGAGACGTCCGCGCTGGCCAGCAGCCGCGCGACGTCGCCGCGGCCGGACAGGAACCCCAGGAACGTCACCGGCAGGCTGCGCGCCCGCCGCTCCAGGGCCCGGCGGCGCGGGCCGTCGCCCGCCACGACCAGCCGGACCCGGGCGCCCGCCTCCGTCAGCTCGGCGACGGTGTCCACGCTGCGCTCCACGTGCTTCTCCGGCGAGAGACGTCCACAGTGGACGAGTAGCGCGTCCGCTCCCCCGGCGAGGCCGGTGCGCCAGCCGTCGTCGCGCATGGCGGGCCGGAACGTCGCGAGGTCGACGCCGAGCGGCACCCGGTGGACGTTCGGCGCGGCGATCCGGTCGAACTCGGCGCGGGCGAACGCGGTCGTGCAGACGACCGTGTCGTAGCTCGCGGCCATCCGGCGGTTCGCGGCGTCGGCGACGCGGCGCGCGACCGGCTCGGGCAGCAGGAACTGCTCCAGCAGCCGGTCGAGGCGCTCGTGGGAGATGACGGTGCTCGGGACGCCGTGCCGCCGCGCCCAGCCGCCCATCCCCCGCAGCGTCAGCCGGTCCGACACCTCCAGCCGGTCGGGTTCGAGCCTGCGCAGGACCGCGCGGACGCGGTGCGGGTCGACGGCGCGGTAGCCGCCGGTGCCCGGGAGCTTCGGCGCCGGCAAGGAGAAGCGGCGCACGCCGGTCGGCAGGACCTCGTCGGCGTAGCGCGTGCCGGGCACGACGAGCGTCACCTCGTGGCCGCTCGCGACGTAGCCGGCGCCGAGGTGGTGCAGTGCCGTGCGCAGCCCGCCCGAGCGCGGCCCGTAGAAGTTCGCGAGCTGGACGATGTGCATGTCAGGCCGCGCGGGCGGCCCGGCCCTGCACGGCTTCGTAGTGCCCCATCAGCTCGCGGCAGACGGCGGGCCAGGTGCGGCCCAGCACGACCTTGCGCGCCTTCTCGCCGAGCCTCGCCCGCAGCGCGGCGTCCCGCAGGGCGTCGACCTTCTCGACGAGCGCGGGGCCGAACCCCGCGCGGTCGGCGGGCAGCAGGTAGCCGGTGCGGCCGGGCAGGACGAGGTCCTTCGGGCCGCCCGCGTCCGGCGCGAGCACCGGCAGGCCGGACGCCATCGCCTCCTGCACCGCCTGGCAGAACGTCTCGTGCGGGCCGGTGTGGACGAAGACGTCGAAGCTCGCGTATGCCTTAGAGAGCTCGTCGCCGTACTTCGCGCCGAGGAAGGCCGCGCCGGGCAGCCGCTCCCTGAGGTTTTCGAGTTCGGGCCCGTCGCCGACGACGACCACGCGGACCCCCGGCATCCCGGCGAGCGCGGCCAGCCGGACGACCTCTTTTTCGGGCGCCAACCGGCCGACGAACCCGACGAGCAGCTCGCCGTCCGGCGCCAGCTCGGCCCGCAGCGCCGCGTCGGCGTGCTCCGGGGAGAACCGTTCGACGTCGACGCCCCGCGCCCAGCGGTGCACGCGCGGGACGCCGTGCAGCTCCAGCTGCTCGACCGCGTCGCTGGACGGGGCGAGGGTCCGGTCGGCGCGGGAATGCAGCCGCCGCACCCAGCGCCAGGCGGCCCGCGCGGCGATGCCGAAGCCGTACGCGGCGGCGAACCCGGCGATGTCGGTCTGGTAGACGGCGATCGACGGCACCCGCAGCCGGCGCGCCGCGGCCAGCCCGCGCGCGCCGACCACGAACGGCGAGGCGAGGTGCACGACGTCCGGGCCGAACGCGGCCAGCGCGTTGAGCACCGTGCGCGTCGGCACGCCGATCGGCAGGGAGTTGACGCCGGGGAAGTCCAGCGCGGGGATCCGGACGACCGGGGCGCCGCGGTAGGAGTCCGGGCCCGGGCCGGGGGCGATGATCAGCACGTCGTGGGCGCGTTCGCGCAGGTGCTCGACGACCCGCAGGACGGAGTTGGTCACGCCGTTCACCTGGGGCAGGAAACTTTCGGTGACTATGGCGACTCGCACGTCTTGGACGATCGCACCCGATCCTGGCGACGGCGTGACACCTCGGCCAACGCTGCCGGAACAGATCAGCCACGACATGTCATCTCATGGTCGTGTCCCGGAAACCAGCGGGACCCAGACTAAGCAGGCATGACCCTCTTGTCCTCCCGGCCGCCGCGGCCCGTCGAGCCCGGCCTGCTGTCGAGGGCGCTCGAAGTGGCCGGACGGCTGGCCAACGACGCCACCGACGTGATCACCGCGACCGCCGGCCGCGGCGCCCACCCGTCGACGCTCGATTCGCCGTTCGACTGGGTCACCGACACCGACCGGATCCTGGAGCGGCACACGCGCCGCGTCCTGACGGCGGAGTTCCCGGGCATCCCGGTGGTCGGCCACGAATTCGGCGCCGACCACGGCGCCGACGTCGCCGAGTACCGCTGGGTGGTCGACTCGGTGGACGGCACGGCGAACTACGTGGCGGGGGTGCCGTGGTGCGCGTACAGCCTGGCGCTGGTGGACGCGGCGGGGCCGGTGGTGGGGGTCGTGGCGGACCCGTACCGAGCGCAGATCTACGCGGCGGCGCGCGGACGAGGGGCCCGCGCGAACGGCAAGCCGGTCCGGCTGACGGACCGTTGCGTGACGGCGGGAGCGCTGGTGTGCACGGAGTTCGCCCGCCGAGGCCCGTGGCCGGGAATGGGCGGCTTCATCGAGCGCGCGGCGGCGGCGCACGCGGGGGTACGGGTGCTGGGCTCGGCGGCGTTGTCCATCGCCCAGGTGGCACTGGGGCACGCGGCCGCGGCGGTGCTGCACAGTTATCACGAGTGGGACGTGGCCGGCTCCGTGGCGATGGCGATCGAGGCCGGAGCGGTGGTGCTGGACAAGCACGGAGAGGACACGGCGCTGCCGACGGACGGCCTGCTGGTGGCGGCACCGGGAGTGGCGGACGAGGTGCTGGGCTGGTGGCAGGAGACGGCCCACGCGAGGTAATCGGATCGCGCCTAGATCTCCCCCGCCCCTCGTCCCAGCCGCAGTCAGCACCGGAGACCCGGGGTCAAGGGTGAGCGAAGCGACGCCGAAGGCGCCCTTGAGGCCGGGTCTCCGGTGTTGAACAATCGAAGACGAGGAGCGGGAGAACCCGACAACAGCTCAGGCGGCAGCCGGAACCTTCTTGTTCACCCGCCGGATCCACCACAGCACCGGCCCCGCCACCAGCCAGGTGAAAAACACAAAACTCCCCAGCGGCAGCAGCGTCAACGTCGCCGACCGCCCCGCCACCCGCGCCAGCTCCGGATCAGAAGCGTCGTACTCGATCCGCACCAGCTGACCCGCCGCCAGCCCGTCCGGGTACAGCACCCCGTTGGCCGGGCTGTGCACAATCCCGTCCGGGGTCTCGAAGTGGATGATCGTCCGGTCGAACGCCACCGAATCGACCGTCGCGTTCGCCGTGCCGAGCTGGGCCGCGATCGCGCCGTCGTTGCGGATCGCCGCGAACAACAAGCACACGCACATCACGGTGAGGAGCGAGGCGGCGCCGAGGGTGACCCACCACCCGACGCGCCTCACCCGCTCACCTTTCGTGCTCACGCGGCGAGCGTAGCGGCTACCCCGCGTGTTCCGCGGCGAGGTTCCGGTGGTTCGCCTGGATCTGGTCGTACGACAGCGGCTTCGCGACCACGCTGGAAGCCGCAGTCGCACGCGCGGTGAAAGCGGCAGCGCCGTTCGGGCCGACGGCCGGCTTGCCCGCCGTGTACAGCCACGTCTGGAACAGGTCGTACAGCGGCTTGCCCGAAACCTTCTCGGCCAGCGCGATGAACTCCTGGATCCGCCCGTGCGACCCGCCCTTCTGGACCTGCCAGGCCTGCAGGATCTTGAAGAACGCCTCGTCGCCGACGGCCGTCCGCAGCGCCTGCAGCGTCAGCGCGCCACGGTCGTACACGGCGTTGTCGAACTGGTTGTCCGCGCCCGGGTCGGCCGGGACGAGCTTCCACAGGTCGCCGTCGGCCGGGTTGGAGTCGTACGTGTACTGCGCGAGCTCGGCGACCGTGCCCTCGCCCTCGTGCTCCGACCACAGCCACTCCGCGTAGGACGCGAAGCCCTCGTTCAGCCAGATGTCGCTCCAGCGACCGAGCGAGACGTTGTCGCCGAACCACTGGTGGGCGTTCTCGTGCGCGATCAACGTCGTGTTGGAGCCCGCCGCGAAGTTGCGCGCGCCGTAGGTCGGCCGGGTCTGGTTCTCCAGCGAGAACGTGATGCCGGTGGTGACGACACCGCCCTCGGCCTCGAACGGGTACGGCCCGAACTGCGTCGCCAGGAACGCGTCGATCTCCGGCGTCCGCTCGACGCTGGCCTTCGCCGCGTACAGCGAGTCGCCGAGGTCGGCGCCGTACGCCGTGATGAACGGCTTGCCGTCCGGCGTCGTCGACTGGTTCAGCTCGTACTTGCCGACGATGAACGACGTCAGGTACGTGGCCTGCTGCTTCGTGCTGCGCCACTGCCAGCGGGTCCAGCCGGCGCGGCTCTTCGTCTTGCGGACGAGCGTGCCGTTGGTGACGGCGACGTTGTCGTCCGGCGCCTCGATGGAGACGTCGTAGGTCGCCTTGTCGGTCGGGTGGTCGTTGGCCGGGAACCACCAGGCCGAGCTCTGCGGCTCATCGACGCCGAGCGCGCCGAAGGAGCCCTTCTTCCAGGCATTGAGGCCGTCGACCTTCTCCGTCGACGGGGTGTCGGAGTAGGCGACGACGACGGTCGCGGTCTGGCCCTTGAGCAGCGGCTGCGCCGGCGTGACGACGAGCTCGCCGTTGCCGTTCTGGTTCGCGAACTGCGCGGGACGGTTGTTCACCAGCACGCTCGACGCCTTCAGCGCGAAGTCCAGGTCGAACCGCGAAAGGTCCTGCGTGGCGGTGAGCAGCAGCGTCGTCGTGCCGGCCAGCACGTCGGTCGCGGGCTGGTAGGTCAGGCGGATGTCGTAGTGCAGCACGTCCGTGCCGCCGTTGCCGGCGTTCGGGTAGTACGAGTCACCGACACCGGGCGCGCCGGGTGCCGGAGCCGCACTGGCGGTGCCGGCGAGCAGCACCGAGGCGACCCCGGCCGCGAGCACACCGAAGCCGGTGCGAGTTCTTGCACGCATTCGAATCCCTCCAACGGGTGAGGTTCAGCGCGCTCGAACGTAGCCAGCCAGGAAGCACCCAGGAACAGCCGAAGGGAGGATCTTGCCTGCTGGGATCCCACCCGGAAAGCGGTTGACCGCCGCGCCCGAGGCGGAGCTTTCACGTGAAAGCTCCGCTTTCAGACCGCCGAAACGGCCGTGCTGACCGCGGAGCGCAACCGGGAGTGCAGGTCACGGTGCCGCGACCGGTCCACCCTCACCTCCACCACCCGCAGCCCCGGTGCCGGCTTCAGCGCCGCGCGGAACTCCGTCAGCGTCTCCGCCACCACGTGCGGCACCCGGTACCCCGCGCACAACGCGCCCAGGTCCGCGCCGTGCGGTGTCCCGAACACCCGCTCGAAGCTCGCCGAGTGCTCCGGTGCGCCCTGCTCCAGCAGGGAGAAGATCCCGCCGCCGTCGTCGTTGCACACCACGATCGTCAGGTCCGGGCGCTGCTCCGCCGGGCCCGTCAACAGCCCCGACGCGTCGTGCAGGAACGTCAGGTCGCCCAGCAGCGCGTACGACGGGCCGCGGTGGACGTACGCCGCGCCGATCGCCGTCGAGACCGTTCCGTCGATGCCCGCCACCCCGCGGTTGCGGTGCACCAGGACGTCCGGGCGGAGCCGGCCCGCCAGCGCCACGTCCCGCGTCGGGTTGGACGAGCCCACCACCAGCAGCGAGTCCGGCGGCAGCGCGTCCACCAGCTCGGACGCCACCCGCAGCCCCGACGGCCACGACTCCGCGTCCAACACCGCCGCGACCGCCGAAGACGCCGCCGCGTCGGCGCGCCGCCAGCTCGCCAGCCACTCCGGGTCGGCCGGCTTCGTCGGCTCGTCGAACCACTGCCCGACCTGCCGGACGTTGTGCGCGGGCGCCGGCCAGTCCGAGTCCGGGCGCACCAGCAGGACCTCGACCGACGGGTCGGAGATCACCTTCTGGATCTGCCGGAACACCGTCGGCCGGCCGAGGCAGAGCACCTGTTCCGGCTTATGCTTGGCGATGAACTCCTCGACGCCCAGCAGCCACGCGCCGGACGAGATCGCCGTGCCGCCGGACAGCCCCAGCCCGCCGGTCTCCGACACCACCGGCCAGCCGTGCTGCTCGGCCCACTCGCTGGCGGCCTGGACGCCGGTGTCGCACGCGATCACCAGGCCGTGCCGCGCCGAGGGCACCACGAACGACGGCAGCGCGCCGAAGTCCGGCAGCTCGGTCCACCGGGACCCGTCGGGACGGCCGTCGAGGGACTCGTACCACTCGCCGTCATCGTCCAGGTCCGGCACGAGCGGCTCGCGGAACGGGATGTTCAGGTGCACCGGCCCGCAGCGCCACTCGCCGTAGGCGGCGTTCCACGCCCGGCAGATCTGGCTGCGCCAGTACGAGTTCTGCCCGGCCCGCCGCTCGGCGACGGCCAGCTCGTCGAAGTAGCGGGCGGCGGCGCCGTAGAGCTGGTGCTGGTCGATGACCTGGGACGCCCCGGCCGCGCGCAGCTCGGGCGGCCGGTCGGCGGTCAGCACGATCAGCGGGACGCCGGCGCGGTCGGCCTCGAGCACCGCCGGGTGGAAGTTCGCGGCCGCGGTGCCGGACGTGCAGAGCACGGCCACCGGGCGGCCGGTGCGCGCGGCGATGCCGAGCGCGAGGAAGGCGGCGCCGCGCTCGTCGATGCGGACGTGGAGCTGGAGCTTCCCGGCCGCCGCGGCGTCATAGAGCGCGATCGACAGCGGCGCGTTGCGGGAGCCCGGGCAGAGGACGACGTGCGAAACGGTGTTGCGGACGAGTTCGTCGACGATGACCCTGGCCTGCGCGGTGGAAGGGTTCACCGGCAGGCGCCGAACAGATCAGAAGTGTCCACAGGTCCTATTCTCCCAAACGTGGATGACGCCCGAGTTTCCGAGCTGTTCGACCCCGCCGCGTGGACCGAGGTCGAAGGTTTCGCCTTCACCGACATCACCTACCACCGCTCCGCTGAGAACCGCGGCGGCAAACGCGTGGTGCGCATCGCGTTCGACCGTCCCGAGGTCCGCAACGCCTTTCGGCCGCACACCGTCGACGAGCTCTACCGGGCGCTGGACCACGCCCGGATGAGCTCGGACGTCGGGTGCGTCCTGCTCACCGGCAACGGCCCCTCGCCCAAGGACGGCGGGTGGGCGTTCTGCTCCGGTGGTGACCAGCGTATTCGCGGACGCTCCGGGTATCAGTACGCGAGCGGCGAGACCTCCGACACGGTGGACCCCGCGCGGGCCGGCCGGCTGCACATCCTCGAGGTCCAGCGGCTGATCCGGTTCCTGCCGAAACCGGTGATCGCGGTCGTGCCGGGCTGGGCCGCGGGCGGCGGGCACTCCCTGCACGTCGTGTGCGATCTCACGCTCGCCTCGGCCGAGCACGCGAAGTTCAAGCAGACCGACGCCGACGTCGGCTCGTTCGACGGCGGCTACGGCTCGGCCTACCTGGCGAAGATGGTGGGGCAGAAGTTCGCCCGCGAGATCTTCTTCCTCGGCCGCGAGTACTCCGCCGAGCAGATGCACGAGATGGGCGCGGTGAACGCCGTCGTCCCGCACGCGGATCTCGAAAAAGAGGCGCTGACCTGGGCGTGGGAGATCACCCGCAAGTCGCCGACGGCGCAGCGGATGCTCAAGTACGCGTTCAACCTCACCGACGACGGCCTGGTCGGCCAGCAGCTGTTCGCCGGCGAGACCACCCGCCTGGCGTACATGCAGGACGAGGCCGTCGAAGGCCGGGACGCGTTCCTGCAGAAGCGCGACCCCGACTTCAAGGACGTCCCCTATTACTACTGAGCTGCTCCCCGTCCACCTCGACGGCTCGCCCGAAGCGCTCGAAGCGCTGAAGGGAGCCCTCGCGGACGCGCTGGGCGGCGGCCCGGCCGTCCTGCCCTTCACCGACCCCGCGCTGCGCGACGCGATGACGCCCGGCGAGCCCGCCGAGCCGGACACGGCCGTGGTGATCGCCACGTCGGGCTCGACCGGCGCACCCAAGGGCGTGCTGCTGTCGGCCCGCGCGCTGACCGCGTCCGCCGACGCCACGCACGCGCGCCTCGGCGGCCCGGGGCACTGGCTGCTGGCCACCCCGGCGCACTACATCGGCGGCCTGCAGGTGCTGGTCCGGTCGCTGCTGGCCGGTACCACCCCGGCGCTGCTCACCGGCCAGGGCTTCCGGCCGGACGACTTCGCCGCCGCGGCTGCGAAGCTGAAAAACGGCCCGCGGTACACGGCGCTAGTGCCGACCCAGCTGGTCCGGCTGCTCGACGACGACGGGGCCGGGCTGGCCGCGGCGAGGGCGTTCGACGCGATCGTGGTCGGCGCGGCGGCGACGTCGGCGGCCCTGCGCGAGCGCGCCGCCGACGCGGGCGTGGCGATCGTGCCCGCGTACGGGATGAGCGAGACGGCCAGCGGCTGCGTCTACGACGGCTTCCCCCTCGACGGCGTCCGCGTCGACGTCACCGGGGACCGGATCCGGATCGCCGGCGACGTCCTGGCGCACGGCTACCGGGGAAGGCCCGACCTGACCGCGGAGTCGTTCGACGGCGGCTGGTTCACGACGTCCGACCGTGGGGTTCGTCACGACGACGGCCGGGTCGAGGTCCTCGGCCGCGCCGACGACATGATCAACACCGGCGGCGTGAAGGTGTCCGCCACCGCGATCGAGCGGTGCCTCGGCGCCCAGCCGGGCGTGCGCGACGCCTGCGTCGTCGGCCTGCCGGACCCGGAGTGGGGCGAGGCCGTGGTGGCGCTCGTCGTCCCGGAGGGTGAACCGCTCGAAGCGGACGAACTGCGCGCCGCGGTCCGGGCCGAGCTGGGCGCGGCGGCGACACCGAAACGCGTCGAATACGGCGCTGAGCTGCCCCTTCGCGGCCCGGGCAAGATCGACCGCGCGGCCGTGAAAGAGCGACTTCGGTCGGATTCGCGCGGCTGAATGGCGGCACTTCGTTGACATGTACGCCGGGCACCCGCTTGGCTACGCACCATGACGCGCTGGATTCGCACTGCCCTGGTCGGCACCGCCGTCACCCTGGGGCTCCTGCTCCCCACGGGCGCCGCGCTGGCCGACCCGCCCGCCGTCGACCCCAACAGCGGCACGCTCACCTGGCAGCTGCCGACCACGGACTGACCGCCGCGCATTGATCGTCATGGCGTTGAATGACGCCATGGCGAGTGTGAGCGAGTGGATCGAAGGGGCCCGGCCCCGGACGCTGCCGAACGCGGTGGCGCCGGTGGTGGCGGGCGTCGGCGCGGCGATCGCGCTGGACGCGTTCTCCTGGTGGCGCTCGGCCTTGGCGCTGTTGGTCTCCCTCTCGCTGATCGTCGGCGTCAACTACGCCAACGACTACTCCGACGGCATCCGCGGCACGGACGAGCACCGCGTCGGGCCGTTGCGGCTGGTCGGGTCCGGGGTCGCCGCGCCGAAGGCCGTGCTGCGGGCGGCGCTCGCCGCGCTGGGGCTGGCCGGGGTGCTGGGGCTGCTGCTGGTCGCGCTGAGCGGGCACTGGTGGCTGCTGGCGATGGGCGGCGTCTGCATCCTCGGCGCGTGGTTCTACACGGGCGGCAAGAAGCCCTACGGCTACTACGGTTTCGGCGAAATCGCCGTGTTCGTGTTCTTCGGGCTCGCCGGGGTGCTGGGCACGGTGTACGTCCAGGCCGGCCGGGCCAGCTGGGCCGCCCTGGCGTGCGCGGTCGCCGTCGGCAGCTTCTCGACGGCGGTCCTGACGGCCAACAACCTGCGTGACATCCCGACCGACGTCGAGTCGGGCAAGCGCACACTGGCGACCCGCCTGGGCGACGGCGGAACCCGGCGGCTCTACCTGGTGCTGATCGCGGTGCCGTACGTGCTCAGCGGGATCCTGCAGTTCACCACGCACTCGCTCGTCGCGCTCACGGTATTGAGCGCCGCCCTGCTGCCCCAGTCCGTCAAGGCGATCCTGCGGGACGCGACCGGCCGCGACCTCATCCCGGCCCTGCGCGACACCGGGCTGGCGATGCTCGCGTGGGCGGTGCTGGCCGCGGTCGGCCTGACCGTCTAGCTCTCCGGGACGAACTTCCCGGTCGTCAGGAACTCCTCGAACAACGCCGTGTGCGGCGTCAGGTCGAGCTCCTGCTGCGCGACCCACTCGTCGTTGTAGTACGTGTGCGCGTACCGCTCGCCGCCGTCGCACAGCAGCGTCACGACGCTGCCCGCCTGGCCGTCTTCGACCATGCGGGAGATGAGCCGGAACGCGCCGTAGAGGTTCGTGCCCGTCGAGCCGCCCGCCCAGTGCCCGGTGCGCTCGCGCAGCAGCCGGATCGCCGCCAGGGAGCCCGCGTCGGGGATCTGGAACATCTCGTCGATGACGCCCGGCACGAACGACGGTTCGCACCGCGGCCGGCCGATCCCCTCGATCCGCGACGGCATGCCGGTCGCGTAGTCGAGCGCGCCGGTCTCCCAGGCGCCGAAGAACGACGAGTTCTCCGGGTCGACCACGCAGATCTTCGTCGTGTGGCGCTTGTAGCGGACGTACCGGCCGAAGGTCGCGCTCGTGCCGCCGGTGCCCGCGCCGACGACGATCCAGGAGGGCACCGGGTGCCGCTCGGAGCGCATTTGCGCGAACACCGACTCGGCGATGTTGTTGTTGCCGCGCCAGTCCGTCGCACGCTCGGCGTAGGTGAACTGGTCGAGGTAGTGCCCGCCGCACTCGGCCGCGAGCCGCTCCGCCTCGGGGTACATCGCCGGCGCCTCGTCGACGTAGTGGCACTCACCGCCGTAGAACTCGATGAGCGCGATCTTCTCCTTCGACGTGCGCCGCGGCACGACGGTGATGAAGCGCAGGCCGAGCATGCGGGCGAAGTAGGCCTCCGACACCGCCGTCGAGCCGCTGGACGCCTCGACGAGCACGGTGTCCGGCCCGATCTGGCCGTTGACGAGCCCGTACAGGAACAGCGACCGCGCCAGCCGGTGCTTCAGCGAGCCGGTCGGGTGGACGGACTCGTCCTTGAGGTACAGGTCGATGCCCCACTCCGGGGGCAGCGGGAAGACGTGCAGGTGGGTGTCGGCGCTGCGGTTCGCGTCGGCTTCGATGATCCGGACGGCCTCGCGGACCCAGCTGCGGGCGTGCATGCGGTTCATTCGGGCCGGCCTCATTCAGACCGGCCGGAGACGTCTCCGCGCAGCTGCGCGCGCAGGTCGGCGCGGGTCTGGGCACGCTTCTCGTTGCGCTTGGCCAGGCCGGCCGTGACGCGGGCGTTCAGCGAGCGGAAGAGCAGGAGACCCAGCGGCAGGCCGACGACCAAGCCGACGAGCAGCGCGACCAGCAGGGGCACGCCGACCACGGACAGCACCCACGCGATCGCCGCGACCAGCACGAACCGCGCCAGCAAGTACAGCGTCAGGTCACGGGCCAGCTGCGGGGGCTTCTCGTCGCTCACACCAACGCAGGCTACGCGCCGCCCGCCCGGTCCCGCTGCAGGCCCGCGTTGTTCGGGCGCCCCTCGAAGCGCGTCGAGAGCACGACCGTCGTGTTCGTCCGCCCGACGCCCGGGATGCGCCGCAGCCGCCCGAGGGTGCGCTCCAGCTCGTCGACGGTCGACACGCGCACCTTGACGACGAAGGCCTCGTCGCCGGCCACCGCGTAGCAGCTCTCGACCTCGTCGAGCTCGGCCAACGCGTCGGCGACGTCGTCCTCCGTGGCGGTGTCGGTCGGGTGGATGCTGACGAGGGCGGTGACGCCGAGGCCGACCGAGCTCGGGTCGACGACCGCGTGGTAGCCGGTGATCACGCCGGCGGCTTCCAGCTTGCCCACCCGCTCGTGCACCGACGACGCGGAGAGCCCGACCGCCCGCCCGAGGTCCGCATAAGTGGCCCGTCCGTTGATACGCAACGCCGCGATGATCTTCCGGTCCAACTGATCCACGGCATCACTCTATGCGGTTGGACAATCCCCCATTGGCACCACGCCTCGCGGCCGATGACCGGGACGAAGGACATCTCGGCACGTCAGGTCACCGAAAATAGTTGCACAACGTAAGCAAACTGTCCGTTTTGACCTTTAAGGGCTCTTTACTCTTGGACAACCGTTCGAGTACCCGACGGGTGAAGTGCAACGATTGCCGTGTTGGCTACCCCGGCGGAACGGGCCAAAAGGGCCCGGACGCCTCCGGTATAGCAGTGAGGTCGTTAAGGAGGCGGAAAATGACCGCGACGATGGGCGGACGACTGCTCACCCCTGGTGAGGTGGCAGCGTTGTTCCGAGTAGACCCCAAGACGGTCACCCGGTGGGCGACGGCGGGCCGGATCGGCTCGATCCGGACCCCGGGCGGGCACCGGCGATTCCGGGAGTCCGAGGTGAACGAGCTCCTCGCGGAGCTGACCACGGACGCCAGCGAACCGGCCCGCAAGGCCTGAACCATCTCGAGCGCCGGGCCGTGTCGGGTACGGGGGACTTCCCCCGCCCCGCGCGGCCCTTCGTGTTCTGGTCGTCACCCCGCTCGACGGGGTTCGGGCCGAAACCGGCTCGACGGGTTAACCTCGGGGGACCAACACGGAAGGATCCGGCATGCTCGCTCTGCTCGCAGCGGTCGGCGCGCTGGTCGTCGCCCTGCTCTTGTGGCGGTCGTTCGCCGGTCAGCGGATGGTCACTTCGCCCCCGCGCCGCGCCCCGATCGCCCCGGACGACGACCCCGACTTCCTGCGTCAGCTGTCCGAACAGCAGCGCAAGCGCCGGGACGAAGACGGCTAGCTTCCTCGTGCTCTGAAGGCCACCTTCAGGGCACTGGACGCCCTGATGGTGGCCTTCAGAGGCTTCTCTAGCGGTAGCCCTGGGAGAGCGGGGTGGCGAAGCCGTCGGCCACCGTCGCGGCCAGGTCCAGCAGGGCCAGGCGCGTGTCGCCGGACAGGCGGTCCAGCTCGATCTCCGCGCCCTCCTCCAGGTGCGGGTCGAACGGCACCTTGCACACTGCCCGGACCTTCGCCCCGAAGTGGGCCGACAGCTTGTCGAGGTCGACCGAACCGCCCTTGGGGCGGACCGAGTTGATCACCGCCACCGAACGCTTCACCAGCTCGCCGTAGCCGTGGGCCTCGAGCCAGTCGAGCGTCGCCGAGGCGCTGCGGGCGCCGTCGACCGAGCCCGACGAGACCACCACCAGCGCGTCCGCGACGTCGAGGACGCCCTTCATCGCCGAGTGCATCAGGCCGGTGCCGCAGTCGGTGAGCACGATGTTGTAGAAGTGCTCGAGCAGGTTGACCGTGCGCCGGTAGTCCTCCTCGGAGAAGGCCTCGGAAACGGCCGGGTCCTGCTCGCTGGCGAGGATTTCCAGCCGGCTGGCGCCCTGGGACGTGTACGACCGGACGTCGCTGTAGCGCGTGATGCGGGCCGCGTCGCGCAGGAGGTGGCGGACCGTCGCCGTCGTCTCCAGCGGGAGCTTCTGCGACAGCGTGCCGCGGTCGGGGTTGGCGTCCACCGCCACCACCCGGTCGCCGCGCAGGGAGGCGAACGTCGCCCCGAGCGTCGTCGTCACCGTCGTCTTGCCGACGCCGCCCTTCAACGACAGCATCGCGATCTTGTAGCACCCGCGCAGCGGCTGGTTGACCCGCGCGATGAGGTCACGGCGCTGGGTGTCCGCCGGGCTCTCACCGGGGTTGAGCAGCTTCCCGGTGCCGACGTAGACGGCCTTGCGCCAGCCCGACTGCGGAGGCCGCTTGACCTGCTTGACCAGGTGCGCGGTCGACAGGTCGTGGCCGTGGCCCGGCTGCTGCGGCGCCGCGTGCCGGCCGCCCTGGGGCTGCGGCAGGCCCGAAGGCTGTCCCGGCTGCTGCTGTGGGTACTGGGCCTGCGCCTGAGCGTACTGCGGCTGCAGCGGCGGCAGGTTCTGGTCGTAGCCGTACTGGGCTCCGGGCACCTGGTGCGGCCCGGACACCGCCGGGTTCGGCACCTGGTGCGGTCCCGAAACCGCCGGGTTCGGCACCTGGTGGGGGCCGGACACGGCCGGGTTGGGGGGCGGCGCGACCGCCTGGGTCGGCTGCGCGTCGAACGCCCCCGGGGACGCCACCGCCTCCGGGTGCGGGTGCGAATCCGTCCGGTCGTCGGCGAACAGGCTCACCTCAGGCTGCTTTTCGGCCTGTTCGGGGTGGCCAGGAGCCGATTCTTCACTGGGTCCGGTCACCGGTGTAAACCTCCGCGCACTCCGCCCGACATCATTCCCCCTGGCGACGACGGTAGTCGGCGGACCCGCGGTCCGCTCAGCCCACCCCGGCGTACGAGTGCAAGCCCGCCGTGACGAGGTTCACGAAGAAGAGGTTGAAGATCATCGCGGCGAACCCGACGATGTTGATCGCCGCGGCCCGGGCCCCGCGCCAGCCCGCGGTCGCCCGCGAGTGCAGGTAGGCCGCGTAGATGACCCACGCGATGAACGCGACGGTCTCCTTGGGGTCCCAGCCCCAGAACCGGCCCCAGGCCGACTCGGCCCAGACGGCGCCGCAGAGCACGCCGAAGGTGAAGACCGGGAAGGCGAAGATCGTCGTCCGGTAGGCGATCCGGTCGAGGACGTCGGCCGCGGGCAGCTTCGAGGCGAACCGCGCGAACTTCGTCTCGTCCTTTTCGTAGGCCGCGCGGAACAGGTAAAGCACGCTCGCGACGCCGGGGACGAGGAAGACGCCGGAGCCGATGATGGCCGCCGAGACGTGGATGACCAGCCAGTACGACTGCAGCGCGGGCTGCACCGGCGCCGCGGTCGTGTACAGCAGCGTGCCGTTGATGAACATCAGGATCACGACGGGCAGCAGCAGGAAGCCGGTGAGGTGCCGGACCGGGAACTTCTTCAGCACGACGATCCAGGTGACCACCGTGATGAAGGTGACCGCCATGCCGTACTCGTACATGTTGCCCCACGGCGCGCGGTGCACGGCGAGCCCGCGCAGCACGATCGCCGACAGCTGCAGCAGCGCGCCGAGCACGAGCAGCGCCGCGCCCATCCGGCCGATCCGCTCGGGGCGGCCGACCTCGCGCTGCGCGGCCCGGACGTCCTCGATCGGCGGGCCGCCGGCGCCGACGAGCTCGCGCGCACGGAGCTTGGCGCGCTCGGTGGCGAGCCGGCCCTTGGCGCCGAAGCCCTGCTCGATCAGCGTCATCATCAGCGCGACGACGTAGATCGCCGCGGCGGTGGTGTACAGCCAGTCGCTGTACTGCGACAGCGTCTCGTTGATCGGCATGCCTCAGCCCTTCTGACCACTGATCAGGCGTTCACTGATCCGGTGGAACTCCTCGCCGTACCCGGCCTGGTCGGTGCGGGCCAGTCCGGCGACCTCGATCACCGTACCCGGCTCGTCCTCGGTCCCCGGTTTCACCCGCACCCACAGCCGGCGGCGCTTGACCAGCAGGGACGCGCCCAGACCGACGAACATCGCGATCGCGAAACCGAGCACGAACACCTGCGTCGGGTCGTGGGAGACCTGCAGGGAGACCCAGTGGTTGACGCCGTCGAAGCGGACCTTCGTGCCGTCGTCGAGCTTGATCTCCTGCCCGACCTTCATGTTCTCGCGGGCGATCTTCTTCAGCCGGCCGTCGTCCACGAGCGACTGGTCGATCTCGAACACCGACTGGCCGCGCCCGGCGTCGAGGCCGAGGTCGCCGCGCATGATGTCGACGGCGACCGAGGGGTCGTTCAGCTCCGGCGCCGACGACGTCAGGACGTTGCCGTGCAGGAACGCCGTCGGCGCGAACAGCCCGGTGATGGCGAGCTGGCGGGTCCGCCGCTGCACCTCGTCGGTGACGCCGGGCTGGTCGAACTTCGTCGCGCCCTCGGCGAGCATCGTGGTCGGGTCGACCGTGCGCCACTGGGTGTTCTGGGTGCGCTTGTCACCGTCGGGGAAGGTCACCGTGAACTGCGGCGAGTAGCCCTGGCCGAGCAGGTAGACGCGGTCGCCGGCGGTGCGCAGCGGCGAGTTGACCTCGAGGCCGTACGGACGCCAGGTGTTCGTGTCGAGGTCTTGCCCGGACTGGTACTGGATGTTCGCGTGGTAGTACTCCGGCTCGCCCGCCGGGGTGTAGCGCACGGTGAAGTCGTTGACCTTCACGCAGAACGGGTCGAGGTCGGTGCCGTCGACGCGCAGGCCCGCGTTGAAGGAGTCGTAGTTGTAGATGCCGGAGTTGCAGAAGCTGTCGCCGTCGGCCTGGACGATGACCTGGCCCTCGTAGCCGTAGAGCTTGCCCAGGGCGAAGAACACGATCAGGCCGAGCATGCTGAAGTGGAAGAGCAGGTTGCCGGTCTCGCGCAAGAACCCGCGTTCGGCGGAGATCGTGCGGACGCCGCCGGCCTCCTCGCGCTCGACGCGGCGCCAGCCGGACAGGTGCTGGTGGACGGCCGCGAGCTCGGCGGCGACGTCCTGCTTGCCGCGGCCGAGCCGGTAGTGCGGCATCCGCGCGAGGTTGCGCGGGGTCAGCACCGGCTTGGCGCGCATCGCCTTGACGTAGTCGAAGCTGCGCGGGGTCAGGCAGCCGATGAGCGAGATCATCAGCAGCAGGTAGATGGCCGAGAACCAGATGCTGGAGTAGACGTCGTAGAACTCGAGCTTGTCGAGCAGGGTGCCCCACCAGCCGTGGGCGCCGATGTACTCGTCGACCTTGGGGGCGTTGAGCTTGCGCTGCGGCAGGAGCGCGCCGGGCAGCGCGGCCAGGGCGAGCAGGAACAGCAGGACGAGCGCGGTGCGCATCGACGTCAGACCGCGCCAGGTGTTGCGGACGAAGGCGAAGGTGCGCTTGGCGGGCGTCGGGCCCTTGGGGGTGGCGGGCGGGGCCTCAGTGGTCGTCACAGCGGCAGCTCCAGGGTGCCCGTGAGCTCGTTGCGGAGGAAGCCCATCAGGTCTCCCCAAACGCCGGTGACCAGCAGGATCCCGACGACCATCAGCAGCGCGCCGCCGAAGATCTGCACCTGGCGGCCGTGCCGGCGCACCCAGTCGGTGGCCCGGACGGCCCAGCGCGCGCCGAGCGCGATGAGCAGGAACGGCACCCCGAGGCCGAGGCAGTAGACGGCGATCAGCAGGTAGCCGCGGGCCGCGGCGCCGCCGGTCGCGCTGGCCAGCGACATGACGGCGGAGAGCGTCGGGCCGATGCAGGGCGTCCAGCCGAGACCGAAGACGGCGCCGAGCAGCGGAGCGCCCCAGACGCCACCACCCGGGACGCGGTGCGAGCGGACGTCGCGCTGCAGGCCGGGGATCCAGCCGAGGAAGACGAGCGCCATGGCGATGGTCAGGACGCCGCCGATGCGCTGGAGGAGGTCCTGGTTGAGGGTGAGGGTGTCGGCCAGCCAGACGAGGGTGCCGAGCGTGGCGACGAAGACGACGGTGAAGCCGAGCACGAAGAGGAGGGCGGCGCCGAGAACGGCCCACCGGCCCTTCTTGCGCTCCTCGTCGGCGCTGACGGCGGGGGCATCCGCCCCGACGAGCGCGGCGAGGTACGCGAGGTACCCCGGCACGAGCGGCACCACGCACGGCGAGGCGAAGGAGATGGCGCCGGCCAGCAGAGCGACGCCCGCGGCGAGCAGCAGCGGTCCGGAGATCGCCAGCTCGGTCACGGAGTTCACCCCGTTGAGGGTAGGCAGTGAGGTCCTGGTGAGAACTCCGGGGCCGCTTCACAGGACCTCGGTCACAGCAGTTCAGGACCTTGGTCCCGCCCCGAGCGCCCCGGCAAAGGGGCGTTCGCCGGGGCGGGATGTCATGAAAGAGTCGTTCATGACGTCGCCAACCCCCGCCCAACGTCGCGACACCCGACTCGCGCGCAGCGGTGACTTTGCCGGAGCCCTGGCATCGCAGCCGAGCCGCGTCAGGCTGGTTCCGCCTCCAGGCGCTGCGTCACCGGGAGCAGGTCCTGGGCCAGCACCGGCCGCAGGAACACCGCCGCCACGCGGTGCTGTTTGTCCAGCACGATCGTCGACGGGATGATGTTGCGCGGGTAGCCGCTCAGCTTCAGCAGGACCCGGCCGTCCGGGTCGTAGATCGACGGGTACGTCAGCTTCCGGTCGCGCACGAAGTCCTGGGCCACCTCGCGGGCCGGGTCGCGGACGTCGATGCCCACCACCTGGGTGCCCGGTGCCTGGCGAGCCAGCGACTCCAGCTCCGGCACCTCCGTGCGGCACGGCCCGCACCACTGGCCCCACAGGTTGAGCACGACGACCTTGCCGGGGAAGTCCGCCAGCGACAGCTGCTTGCCCTCGTTCATCAGGTCGTCGCCCGCCAGGACCGGCGCGGTCTGGCGCTGGGACGCGTCGTACGTGATGTCGACCTTGCCGCCCGGGGACACGAAACTGAAGCTGCTCCCCTGCACCACCGCGTCCTTGCCCGCGCTGCACCCGGCCAAAGCCAGCACCGCGAGAGCCGCGAAGAAGACCCTTTTCACGCCCCGGTCACCTTCGGGTCGGTCGTGCCGGCGGGCTCGCTGTAGACGATCTCGCGCAGTTCGTCGCCGTCGAAGACCAGCGACGTCAGGGACGCCAGCGAGCACTGGCGGCGCCGCGGGTCGTGCCACAGCCGCTTGCCCTCGAGGAACCGCCGCAACGTCCAGATCGGCAGCTGGTGCGACACGCACAGCGCCTCGTGGCCGTCGGCCGCCGCCCGCGCGCGGTGGACCGCGCCGAGCATCCGGTGCGCGATCTCCAGGTACGGCTCGCCCCACGACGGCTTGAACGGGTTCACGAGCTTCGGCCAGTGCCGGGGCTCCCGCAGCGCGCCGTCGCCGACCGCGACGTGCAGGCCCTCGAACTGGTTGCCGGCCTCGATCAGGCTCTCGTCGGTCGCGATGTCGAGCCGGTGCGCCGCGGCGATCGGGCCCGCCGTCTCCTGCGCCCGCTGTAGCGGCGACGCGACGACGTGCACGAGGTCGTGGCCGGCCACGGCTTCGGCGACCGTCAGCGCCTGCCGCTGCCCGCGCTCGGACAGCCGGTAGCCCGGAAGACGGCCGTACAGGATTTTCTCGGGGTTGTGCACTTCGCCGTGGCGAAGCATGTGGACGACGGTGGTCACTTGACCGCCTCCGCCGCCGCGCGAGCCGCCGCCGGCAAAGCCGCTTCGATCACGGAGAACGCTTCGTCGTCCATGGCCGCGTTGACGAACCAGGCCTCGTACGCGCTGGGCGGCCCGTACACGCCGGCGTCGAGCAGCGCGTGGAAGAACGCCGGGTACCGCCACGTCTCGGACGCCTGCGCGCCGGCGTAGTCGCGCACCGGCTGGTCGCCGAAGAACACGCTGACCAGGTTGCCCGCGTACTGGACGTGGTTGGCGACCCCGGCGGCGCTCAGCTCGCGCCGGAAGAGGTCGCCGAGGCGCTTGGCGTTGGCGTCGAGCGCCGCGTAGACGGCGTGGTCGGCCGCGCGCAGCGTCGCGAGGCCCGCGGCCACCGCGACGGGGTTCCCGGACAGCGTCCCGGCCTGGTAAACCGGCCCGCCCGGGGCCAGCTTGGCCATCACGTCGGCGCGGCCGCCGAACGCCGCCGCCGGCAGCCCGCCGGACATCACCTTGCCGAACGTGTAGAGGTCGCCGGCCACGCCTTCGAGGCCGAACCAGCCCGCGCTCGAGACGCGGAACCCGGTCATCACCTCGTCCATGACGAGCAGCGCGCCGTGCTCGTGGGCCAGGTCGCGCAGGCCGGCGTTGAAGCCTTCGTCCGGCGCGATCGCGCCCATGTTGCCCGCCGCGGCCTCGGTGATCACCGCGGCGATCGAGTCCGGGTTGTCCGCAAAGGACTGCCGGACGGCGTCGAGGTCGTTGTAGGGCAGCACGATCGTGTCGGCGGCCTGGGCGCCGGTGACACCCGGCGACGTCGGCAGCCCGAGCGTCGCGACGCCAGAGCCGGCCTGGGCGAGCAGCGCGTCGACGTGACCGTGGTAACACCCGGCGAACTTCACGATCTTCGACCGCTCGGTGAACCCCCGGGCCAGCCGGATCGCGCTCATCGTCGCCTCGGTGCCCGAGTTGACCAGGCGCACCTGCTCGACGGGCGCGACCCGGCCGATGATCTCCTCGGCCAGCTCGACCTCGCCGATGGTCGGCGTGCCGAACGACAGCCCGGACGTCGCCGCCGCGCGCGCCGCCTCGACTACGTGCGGATGCGCGTGCCCCAAGATCATCGGGCCCCACGACGACACCAGGTCGACGTAGCGGTTTCCGTCGGCGTCCCACAGGTGCGGGCCCTCGCCGCGGACCATGAACCGCGGGGTGCCGCCCACCGAGTTGAACGCCCGGACCGGCGAGTTCACCCCGCCCGGGATGGCCGTCTTCGCGCGGTCGAACCATGCCTTGGACTGCTCGGTTCCAGTGCTCACGAGGTCCAGTGTGGCAAACCGCCCTAAGATGGCCGGACGCCGCCCGGGAGGGGAACAGCCGGTGACCGAACGTGCGTCACAGCGCAACCCGTGGCTGGTGCTGGCCTGCTTCCTCGGCGTCGTCGCCGTGGTGGCCGTGGTCGGCGCACTGGCCGCGACCTCGTCGAAGGAGATCTACGCGCGGCTCGAGCTGCCGCCGTGGGCCCCGCCCTCGTCCCTGTTCGGTCCGGTGTGGACAGTGCTGTACGTCATGATCGCGCTGGCCGGCTGGTTGTACTGGCGCACGGACGGCGAAACCCGGGGCTTCGCCGCGTACGGCATCGGGCTGCTGGCCAACCTGCTGTGGACGCCGCTGTTCTTCGAGGGCGGCGCGGCGAAGGCGGCGCTCGTCGACATCATCGTGCTGGACGTCGTCGTGATCGTCACGATCGTCCTGTTCGCCCGCCGCTCGAAGGTCGCCGCGCTGCTCCTGCTGCCCTACCTCGCCTGGATCCTCTACGCGACGGCGCTGAACAGCGCGATCGTCGCCCTCAACTAGCGCGCGGCCTGCTGGGTGATGGCCTGCGCGGCCACCGTCCCGTCGTCGCCCGCCTGCCCCTGGACGACGACCGTCGAGCCCGGCTTGAGGTCCGAGAGCTTGCCCTGCTGCGTCACGCCGACGGTCGTCGAGTCCGAAGTGGACACCTTGACGTCGGTGCCCTGCGCGGTCTTCACGTAGACCGTGGTGCCGTCGACGTGGTCGACCGTGCCGGTGGTGCCGCGCCCACCCCCGCCGCGGAAGCCGCCGCCCGGCTGCTGGCCGGTACCGCCTTGGGTACTGCTCGGGCCGCCGGCCT
Source organism: Amycolatopsis sp. cmx-4-37 (assembly GCA_049998055.1). Lineage (GTDB taxonomy): Bacteria > Actinomycetota > Actinomycetes > Mycobacteriales > Pseudonocardiaceae > Amycolatopsis. The sequence continues at coordinate 496,212 of JAEBEK010000005.1, forward strand.
GTGCTCCGCCGGTACCGCCCTGGCGCCCGGTGGGCGTCGAGGAGGACGCCGAGCCGAACGCCGCGTGCGTCCAGGCACCGCCGCCGAACGCGATCGCCAGCACCACGAGCCCGGCCAGCACCAGCGTCGTGCGGGAGAACGGCTTCGCGGCGCGCCGCATCTCCGCGTTCAGGTCGCCGCCGACCGCCGGGTTGGCGACGATCTCCTCCGCGGAGCTTTCACGTGAAAGCTCCGCCCCCTGGTGGTCGCTTTCACGTGAAAGCGGCGGGTTGGTGGTCATCTCGGGGACTCCTTATTCGTGACGCAGGGCGTCGATCGGCCGCAGCTTGGCGGCCCGGTTCGCCGGGAAGCTGCCGAAGAACAGCCCGATCAGGGCCGATACCGCGAAGGCGAGCAGGATCGACGACGGCACCACGACGGGCTTGATCCCGGAGATGGTGAACTCGCTGCCGATGAGCCCGATCGCGACGCCGAGCAGCCCGCCGAAGAGGCTGAGCATGGTCGCTTCGGCGAGGAACTGGCCGAGGATGGCCGCGCGCGGGGCGCCGATGGCCTTGCGGATGCCGATCTCGCGGATCCGCTCGGTCACCGTGACGAGCATGATGTTCGTGACGCCGATGCCGCCGACGAGCAGGGAGATCGCCGCCACCGCCGCCAGCAGCACGGTGAACGTCTCGGTCGCCGAGGTGCGGGTCGCGAGCAGCTCTTCTGAGTTTTGGATCTGGTAGTCGGCGGTGCCGCCGAGCCGGATGCCGTGGCGCGCGTTGAGGATCGCGGTGATCTCCGACTGGGCCAGCGAGACGGAGTCCGCACTGGTGGCCTGGACGGCGATCTGGCTGAGGCTGCCGTAGCCGGCCAGGGAGTTCTGCACGGCCGAGATCGGCGCGATCGCGACGTCGTCGGCGTTCTGCAGGCCGGTGCTGCCCTTCGCCTGGAGCACCCCGACCACGGTGAACTGGATGCTGTTGAGCAGCACGTTCTTGCCGACCGCGTCCGTGCTGGTGCCGAAGATCGACTCCGCCGTCGTCGGGCCGAGGACGACGACCTTGCGCGCGGCCGTGACGTCCTCGCTCGTGAAGAGCTGCCCTTGGGCGAGTTCGCGGTTGGTCGTCGTGAAGTACGCGGGTTCGGTGCCGGCGACGCTGGAGATGTCGTAGGACGTCTGCCCGTAGGTCGCGGTCGCCGTCGTGTTCACCACCGGCGAGGCGGCCTTGACGTCCGGCGCGCCGACGGGGTCGACGAGCGCGTGCGCGTCCTGGACCGTCAGCGGCCGCGCGGACGCGCCCTGCCCGCCGCCGCGCGCCGGGGAGACGTTGACGACGTTGGTGCCGAGGCCCTGGATGCTGGCCGCGATGGCCGCCGACGCGCCGTTGCCGACCGCGACGAGCAGGATCACCGCCGCGACGCCGATGGTGATGCCGAGCGTGGTGAGCGCCGAGCGCAGCTTGTTCGCGGTGAGCCCGCGGACGGCGAAGCGCAGGACTTCGAAGAAGTTCACGAGACCGCCCCCACCGCGCGCGTGACCTCGTCGGACACGATGAGGCCGTCGTCGACCCGCACGACGCGGTGCGCGTGCGCGGCGACCTCGTCTTCGTGCGTGATGACGACGATGGTGCGGCCGAGCTGGTTGAGCCGGTCGAAGACACCGAGGACGTCCGCGGTGCTGCGGCGGTCCAGGTTGCCGGTCGGCTCGTCGGCCAGCAGCATCGCGGGGCCGGTGACCAGCGCCCGCGCGACGGCGACGCGCTGGATCTGCCCGCCGGAGAGCTCGCTGGGGAGGTGCTTGGCGCGGTCGGACAGCCCGACCATGTCGAGCGCCGCGAGCGCGCGGCGACGGCGTTCCGACCGCCGCAGTCCACTGTAGACCAACGGTAATTCCACATTGGACAGAGCGGAGGTCCGCGGGACCAGGTTGAACGACTGGAAGATGAACCCGATCTTTCGGTTGCGCAGCAACGCCAACTGCCGTTCGTTGAGCTTGCCGACGCCGAAACCGTCCAAAAGGTACTGGCCGGACGTCGGGATGTCGAGGCAGCCGAGCATGTTCAGCAGCGTCGACTTGCCCGAACCCGAGGCGCCCATGATGGCGACGTACTCGCCGGGCCACACGGTGAGCTCGACGCCGCGCAGCGCGTGCACGGCCGTCTCCCCGGCGCCGTAGGTCTTGCGCAGCCCGGAGACCGCGATCACCGGGTTCACCCGCGGCCGCCGAAGCCACCCGTGCCGCCGGTGCGGGTGCCGCCGCCGGGGAAGCCCCCGGTCCCGCCGCCCGGGAACCCGCCGGTGCCACCCGTGCCGGTACGGCCGGTGCCGCCGGTGCCGGTCGCGGCCGTCGCGGTCAGCACGACGTTCTCCCCCTCGGTCAGCCCGGAGGTGATCTGCACCGTCGACTCGCCGCGGATGCCGACCTGCACCTGGCGCGTGACGTTCTGACCGTTCACCTGCACGGTGACGACGTTGGTGTTGCCGGCGGTCGTCACGGCCGCGGCCGGCACGCTCAGCGCGTTCTCGGCCGACGCGACGGTGATCACGACGCTCGCCGACTGGCCGGGCCGCAGCCCGTCCGGCGGGTCGGTCAGGGCCAGCTGCGCGCCGTAGGACACGACGCTGCCGCTCGTCGTCGGCGTCAGGTTGATGCTCGAAACGGTGGCCTGGATCGGCTTGTCCGGCAGGGCGTTGAGCGTCACGGTGGCCTTCTGGCCCGCCTTGACCTTGCTGACGTCGATCTCGGCGACCGAGGTGTTCACGACCAGGCCGGTCATGTTCGTGATGGTGATGAAGCCGGTGCTGCTGCTACTGCTGCTCGACGTCGCGCTGTTCGACGAGCCTTGCCCACCCTGGCCGCTGCCGCTGGAGGACGACTGGGAGCTGCTGCTGCTCGAAGCCGAGCCGCTGGAGGACTGCTGCCCCACGGTGCCGTTGACCGCGGTGACCGTGCCCGCGCCGGGCGCGTAGAGCGTCGTGTTGTCGAGGGTTTCCTGAGCGGTCTGGACGTCGAGCTGGGCCTGGTCCAGCTTCGCCTGCGCCGACGTGACGCTGTTCGCGGCGGACTGCGCGCTGTTCTGGCTGTTCTGCCCGGTCGCCGGGGTGTCTTCGGCGTCCTCGGCGGAGTCCAGGCTGTCCTGCGCGACCGCGAGGTTCGCCTTCGCGACCTGAAGCTGTTTCGACGCCTGCGTGCTGTCGATCGTCGCGAGCTTCTGGCCGGCGCTCACGACGTCGCCGACCTTCACGTCGATCGAGGTGACCTTGCCGGCCCCGGAGAAGTTCGCCGCACCGGTGTAGCTGCTGGCGAGCGTCCCGGCGGCGGAGATGGTCTCGGTGACCGTCGCGCGGCGCACCGGGGTGCTGCGCGTCTGCGCCTGCGCCGTGCTCGGTTCGGGGCTGAATGCCTGGTATATCCCGAAAGCCGCTCCGGCCAGCAGTACGACCAGAGCACCGTTGATCACCCATGCCTTCGAGGCACGCACGCGCGTCATGCGGCAACAGTGGTGCCGCTGTTTAGCAATTGACTGTTCGTTCCCTGTGCGGGAGCTGTGTATCAGGCCTTGGGCTCGGGGTGCCGCGCACGCACCGCGAGCGAGAGCTGACGCACCGCGTCGACCAGCAGGATCGCGGCCAGGGTCCCGAGCCCGATGGCGGCGGCGAGCATTCCGCCGAAGTACCGGTGCGACTCGAGCGCGGCGCCGTCATCGGTGTGGGTGACGACGATGGCGGACCCGCCGTGCCAGCACAGGTAGGCGACCCACCCGGCGGCGACGGCGAGCACGACTTCCACGACGGCGACGAGCGTCCGCCACGGCTTGTGCAGCCGAGCGCGCGGACCGGGCTCTTCGGGCGGCCAGAGCTCGGCCCCGGTGGGCTGCGGAAGGTCGATCACGGGAGCGATTTTCTCATGCTTCCTCCGGCGTCGCCCGGACGAGCCGGTCAAGCGCGTCCTGGAGGGCTTCGACGTCCTTCGCCCACGCGAGGACCACCGTGCCGTCGGCCAGCTCCACCGGCAGCGAGTCGTACTTGCGCGGGACCGACCAGCCACCGCCGAGCACCCGCGCGCCGACCGGGACGCCGACGTCCTTCACCGAGGCCAGCTGGTCCGCCGCGACCTTCTCCCGGCCCTGGCGCAGCTGCTGCGTCGTGACTTCCAGCGAAAGGAACCGGCGCCGCGCGTACACCCACGGCACCGTGATCACGCACAGCCCCGCGCCGACCATCAGCCAGCCCACGATGTGCACCGGCCCGCCCGTGGCCAGCTCGGCCAGCGCGCCGACCAGTGCGAACACCGGGCCCCACAAGATGGCGGCCCAGCTCACGCCGGACTCGGCGTAGAGCCGGTCGCTCACGGCTTGCGGCCGGCCTTCGGGAAGTAGCCGGCCACCGAGGGCAGGTACATCATCACCAGCGCGATCACGAACAGCAGCACCGCGACCAGCGTCAGGTAGTTGATGATCGGCGCGACGACCATGATCAGCAGCACCATCACGATCGGCAGGATCGTCAGCACCGTCCGGGCCGAGCGCGTGCCTTCGCGCGCCTTGTACGCGAAGAGCAGGAACAGCAGCACGAACACGATCGACCCGCCGAGCAGGTACCACAGCAGCGTCGTGACGCCGTCCGCGATCATCTGCGGCGTGTACTTCGGGTCCGTCGTGCCCTTGACGTACTGGTCGATGACCGCGGACTTGCTGGTCAGCAGCTGGACGTAACTGAGGATCAGCACCACGCCGCCGACGAGCCACAGCCAGAACGAGATCGCCACCGGCCGCGGCGGCGTCAGCTTCGGCGCCTTCTGCCCCGGCATCAACGGGTCCGGCGAACGGCCCTTCTTGCGTCGTTCGTCGTCGGTCAGACCGCTGAGGTCTTCGATGTCGGCCTTTTCGGGATTGCTGTCCGCCACGCGGGTGAATATAGCTGGTCAGTCCAGCCAGGCAGCGGCTTCGGCGGCCCAGTACGTGAGGATCATGTCGGCGCCCGCGCGGCGGATCGACGTCAGCACTTCGAGGACCGTCCGCTCGCGGTCCAGCCAGCCGTTCGCCGCGGCGGCCTCGACCATCGCGTACTCGCCGGAGATGTTGTACGCCGCCACCGGGACCGGGGAGATGTCCGCGGCCGCCTTGATGACGTCCAAATAGGACAGCGCGGGCTTGACCATGATCATGTCCGCGCCCTCGGCGAGGTCCAGCTCGATCTCGCGCAGCGCTTCGCGGGCGTTGCCCGGGTCCTGCTGGTAGGTCTTGCGATCGCCCTTGAGCTGCGAGTCGACGGCCTCGCGGAAGGGGCCGTAGAACGCGCTGGCGTACTTCGCGGCGTACGCGAGGATGGCCTTGTCGCGGTGCCCGGCCTCGTCGAGCGCCCGGCGGATGACGCCGATCTGGCCGTCCATCATCCCGGACGGCCCGAGCACGTGCGCCCCGGCTTCGGCCTGCGCGACGGCCATCTCGGCGTAGATGCGCAAGGTGGCGTCGTTGTCGACCCCGCCGTCGGCGTCCAGGACGCCGCAGTGGCCGTGGTCGGTGAACTCGTCGAGGCAGGTGTCGGCCATCAGCACGGTGGCGTCGCCGAGCTCGTGCCGCAGGTCGCGCAGGGCGACGTTGAGGATGCCGTGCTCGTCGACCGCCCCGGAGCCCTCGGCGTCCCGCGTCTTCGGGATGCCGAAGAGCATGAGCCCGCCGACCCCGGCGTTGACCGCGTCGACGGCGGCTTTCCGCAGCGTGTCGCGGGTGTGCTGCACGACGCCCGGCATGCTCGAGATCGCCTTCGGCTGGTCGAGGCCCTCGGCGACGAACATCGGGAGGATCAGCTGGCGTGGCCGCAGCGTCGTCTCACCCACCAGCCTGCGCATGGCCGGGGTGGTGCGGAGCCTGCGGGGACGATGCTCTGGGAACACCCTTCCAAGTTACCCCCGCCCGGCTCGACGGCGTTCCGCAAGGGTGCTCAGCGGCACTTTCCACACGACGAGCGCACCGGTCGCGACCAGCGGAGCCGAAACGCCGTGAAGGCCACCTTCAGGGACTCGGAGTCCCTCAAGGTGGCCTTCACGGACCAACGAACTTCAGGAGCGGCGGGCCCGCTTCGCCTTCCGCGGCGGCGGCAGCGCGCCCTCCGCGCGAAGCCGAGCGGCGTGCTCAGCCAGCGCGTCCACCAGGTGCGGAACGTCCGCCTTCTCCGGCTGGACGTCGACCCGGAGCCCGAATTCCACCGCGGTCTCCGCGGTCTTCGGGCCGATGCACGCGACCAGCGTGCGCGTGTGCGGCTTGCCGGCGATGCCGACCAGGTTCCGCACGGTCGAGGACGAGGTGAAGCAGACCGCGTCGAACCCGCCGGTCTTGATCATCTCGCGGGTGTCGGCGGGGGGCGGCGCCGCCCGGACGGTCCGGTAGGCCGTCACGTCGTCGATTTCCCAGCCGCGCTCGCGCAGGCCGGCCGACAGCGTCTCGGTGGCGATGTCCGCCCGGGGCAGCAGCACGCGGTCGACCGGGTCCAGCACGTCGTCGTACGGCGGGAACTCGGCCAGCAGGCCTTCCGACGACTGCTCGCCGGTCGGGACCAGCTCGGGGATGATGCCGAACGAGCGCACCTTCTCCGCGGTGGCCGCGCCGACGCAGGCGATCTTCACGCCGGAGAACGCGCGGGCGTCCAGGCCGAACTCCTCGAACTTCTCCCACACCGCGCGGACCGCGTTGGTGGAGGTGAAGACGATCCACTGGTAGCGGCCGTCGACCAGGCCCTTGACCGAGCGCTCCATCTGCGCCGGGCTGCGGGGCGGCTCGACCGAGATGGTCGGCACCTCGTGCGACGTCGCGCCGTGACCGCGCAGGCGCTCGGCCATCTCGCCGGCCTGCTCCTTGGTGCGCGGCACCAGGACCTTCCAGCCGTAGAGCGCCCGCGACTCCCACCACGACAGCTTCGAGCGCTGCCCGGCGGCCTGGCCGATCGTGACGATCAGCGGCCCGACGAGCTCGCCCGCGTCGTTGGCGACCTTCTCGAGCGTGGTGTCGAGGGTGCGCTGGGTGTTGATGGTGCCGTTCGCGGTGACCGCGACCGGGGTCGACGTCGGGACGCCGTTGCCGGTCAACGCCGACGCGGCCTCGGCCAGGTGGGCCGAGGTCGCGTGCAGCACCAGCGGGCCCGGCGAGGCGGCGAGAGCCACCCAGTCGACGTCGCCGCGGACGTCGACCTCGGTGTGCGTGCCACCCAGCGCGACGCCGGCGTACGCCGGGACGGCCGCGCCCGGCGAAACGCCCGGGATGACGTCGAACACGGCGCTCGTGCGCGCGACCGCCTGCACCTCGGCCACCACGGCCGGGGTGGTCAGCGGGTCGCCCGCGATGAGGCGCAGCACCAGCCGGCCGGCCTTGGCCTCGGCGGTGAGGTCCTTGGCGACCTCGGTGGCCTCGCCGACGGCGGGCCGGACCTCGGCGCCCTCGGCGGCCATGGCCAGCACGGCCTGGGGCACGTCGGGGTCGGTCACCACGACCTCGGCCTTGGCGAGCAGTTCCTGGGCACGGACCGTGAGCAGGCCGGCGTCGCCGGGCCCGGAGCCCACGAACGCTACGCGCCCGGTGGTCTTTCGCGCGGGGGTCATCTGTGCGTTTCTCCTCTTGCGGCGGCCGTGCGGGATCGCACGGACGCAGGTCTCCTACGTCTTTTGGAAGCGCTCGGAAAAGCGCTACTGAGCGGGACCGGAGAGGGCTCCGGCACCGAGGTCCAGCAGCTCGGCGGCCAGGTCCTTGCCCAGCTGGGCGGCCTGGTGCTTGTCGGCCAGCGCGATGGCCCGGACCATGTCCACCGCGCCGTCCTCGCCGTCGACCGCGGCGGTGCCGCGCAGCGAGATCCGTTCCACGACCTTGCCCTCGGCGTCGAGATCTTCGACGATCTCGGCGAGCGCGCCCACGGGCGAGCTGCACCCCGCCTCGAGCGCGGCCAGCAGAGCACGCTCGGCCGTCACCGCGGCCCGCGTGCCCTCGTCGTCCAACGTGGCCGCGAGCAGCTGCTCGAGATCAACGTCGGCGGCCCGGCACTCCACCGCCAGCGCGCCCTGTGCGGGCGCGGGCAGCATCTGGATCGGGTCGAGGGTCTCGGTGATCACCTCGACCAGTCCGACCCTGGCCAGTCCGGCACGCGCGAGCACCACGGCATCCAGCTCGCCGTCGGTGACCTTGCGCATGCGGGTGTCGATATTGCCGCGAATCGGCACGATTTCCAAACCGAGACCCAGCGCGCGCAGCTGCGCGGTGCGTCGCAGCGAGCCCGTGCCCACCGTGGAGCCCGGCGGCAGCTCGCCGAGAGTCAGTCCGTCACGCGCGATCAGGGCGTCCCGCGGGTCCGCGCGCGGCGGCACGGCGGCGAGCGAGATGCCCGGCTCCGGCGCGGTCGGCAGGTCCTTGTACGAGTGGACGATGACGTCGACCTCGTTGCGCAGCAACGCTTCCCGCAGCGCGGAGGTGAACACGCCGACGCCGATCGTCGGGATCGGCGCCATCGACTTGTCCCCCGGCGTGGTCACGGTGACGATCTCGACCTCGGCGCCGGTGGCGCGCAAGGCGTCCGCGACGTGCCCGGTCTGGGCGAGCGCGAGCTTCGATCCACGCGTACCCATGCGAATGACTCTGGTCACTACTACTTCTTCTCCGGTGGGGGCTTCGGGCTCGCCACCGCGGCGGGCGCCTGCGGGTCGAGGCAGAACAGTTCTCGCAACGCGTTCGCGTAGTCGGTCTCGGCCGTCTCGGCGGCCAGCTGCTTGACCCGCACCGTCGGCGCGTGCAGCAGCTTGTCGACCACCCGGCGGACCGTGCGGCCGACCTCTTCGCGGACGGCGCCGTCGAGGTCGGGCAGGCGGTGGTCCAGCCGCAGCAGCTCGGCGTCGACGACCTCGGCCGCGCGGCGGCGCAACGCCGTCACCGTCGGGGTCACCTCGGCGCTGCGCTGCCCGGCGAGGTAGTCGCGCACCTCGTCGAGGACGATCCCGGTCGCCTTGGCCGTCTGGCGCTCGGTGGTCGGGGTGCCGGCTTCGCGCATCCGGCGCTGGATGGTGGCCAGGTCGACGACGCGCACGGCGGCCAGCTCGCCGACCGCCGGGTCGACGTCGCGGGGCAGGCCGAGGTCGCAGACGACCAGCTCGCGGCCGCCGCGCGGCAGCACGTGCCCGGGGCCGAAGACGGCGTCCTGCGCGCCGGTGCAGCAGATCACGATGTCGGCGTCGCGGACCGCGTCGGCGACGTGGGACAGCGGGACCGCGCGGGCGGGGACGCCCTGCTCGGTGACGTTCGCGGCGAGCCGGCGGGCGCGGGCGTCGGTGCGGTTGGCCACGGTGATCTCGCCGATGCCGGCCTTGCGCAGCTGCGACGCGCTCAGCGCGCCCATCGAGCCGGCGCCGACGATGACGGCGTGCTTGCCGGCGACGTCCCCGGCCGCGGCGAGCGCCTCGGAGACGACCGACGCGCCGAGCTGGTCGAGCCCGGTCTCGGAGTGCACGCGCTTGCCGACGCGCAGCGTGGTCTGGACGAGCTCGTGCAGCGTGCGGCCGACGGTGCCGGCCTCGCGCGCGGTGGCGTAGGCGGACCGGATCTGGCCGAGGATCTGCGTCTCGCCGACGACCATCGAGTCCAGGCCCGAGGTGACGGAGAAGAGGTGCTCGACGGCGGCGCCGGCGTAGTGCACGTACAGGCTGTCGTAGAGGTCGGCCGGCTCCATGCCGGCCTGGCGGGACAGCACCGCGGAGACGTCGTTGAGGCCGCCGTGGAACGTCTCGACGACCGCGTAGACCTCGATCCGGTTGCACGTCGAGACGAGCATGACCTCACTGATGTGCTCGGCCTGCTGCAGCTCGTCGAGGACCTTGCCGATCTCGGGTGCGGGCACCGCGACGCGCTCGAGCGTGCTCAGCTCAGCGCTCCGATGCGAAAGCCCGACCGCCAAGACGCTCATGAGCGCACCACCATTTCCCGTCCGCCGTCCGGACCCGAACCGTTCCGGCCGCCCCTCCTATTGTCGGGCGGCAGACCCGTGCCGGGTAATCCGGAATTGCCCTGATTGCCGGCGGCGTCATCCGCGCGGCGGGCCACATGGAACGAGAGTATCTGCAGCTCGACGGCCAAATCCACTTTGCGGACCTCGATGTGAGCAGGAACCTGCAGCACGACCGGAGCGAAGTTGAGGATGCACTGGACACCGCCCGCGACCAGGCGGTCACACACCGATTGCGCGGCGGTCGGCGGAGTGGCGATCACGCCGATGGAGATGCCACGCTCGGCGCACACCCGCGGGATGTCGTCCATGTGCGACACCGGGAGGCCGCCGACGGGCACGCCGATCAGGTCCGCGTCCAGGTCGAACAGGGCCTCGACCGGGAAACCGCGCCCCGGGAAGCCGCCGTAGTTGGCCAGCGCGTGGCCCAGGTTGCCGATGCCGACCACGGCCACTTTGTGCTGCCGGGTCAGGCCGAGGATGCGCTCGATCTGGCTGACCAGGACGCTGACCTCGTAGCCGACGCCGCGGGTGCCGTAGGAGCCCAGGTACGAGAGGTCTTTGCGCAATTTGGCGGAATTGACGCCCGCCGCTTGGGACAGTTCCTCGCTCGAAACGGTCGTCGCGCCCTGCTCGGACATCCCGGACAGGACCCGGAGGTAGACGGCGAGGCGGGCGACGGCGGCTTCGGGGATCTGCTTCGCCCGGACGGCCTCAGGGGCATCCCCGGTGGGGCCACCGCGGCCGTTGCCGTTGGCGGGGATCGCCGGGATCTCGGCGGTCGGCGCGTTGTCGGCGTCGGGGGTGTCCTGGCGGCGCGTCCGGCGCGGCGGCCGGCCCGGGGAGCCCGCGTCGTCGCGCCTCCCCCGCTGTGTCACCACGCCGTCGTCTCCTGCCCGCTGTGCACCCGGCGGCCATCGCCACGGCCTTGCCGAACTGTGTCTTGACCCAGGGCGCGGGGTCCGGTTCGATGCGGACCGCCCGGGGGCGATGGTCCTACGGTAGACCACTTGTGAACGCGCGCACAAAGTCACTGGTCGGAGGCGGTTCAGGGGTGGCCACGATCATGACGCGGTGTCAGAATCCTTGTCCGCCAGGCATTTCCGGGCCCGGCGCGGGTCGAGGGGTGATCGAGTGCCGTCCCGGCAGCGCGGCGAACGGGCGACGGGACGCTGTGAACGGCTGCGGCGTGCGGGCGGGCCGGCGGCTCTGATGTCGTGAACGACTCGTTCACCTCGTCCGACGACATGAACGAGTCGTTCAAGACGCCCCGGCCACCGCGAGCGACGCTGGGCGTAGGCCGGTTCGGGGTCCGGCGGCGCGGGTCAGCGGGCGTCGAGGGTCACCGAGTGCCAGCCGGTCGCCCCGTCCGGGACCGGGTCCGCGCGGTTCTCCGTCTGCGTGTAGCCGTCCTGGTCGGTCGCGCGGACGAAGGCCTGGTGCGTCCCCTTCGGCACGTCCAGTTCGATCCACCACATGCGCCAGGTGTCCTTGCTCACCTCGGCCGAAAGCACCGCCGGCTGCCACGCACCCTGGTCCAGCCGCACCTCGACCTTCGCGATGCCCGTGTGCTGCGCCCACGCCGTGCCGGCCAGCCGGACCTTGCCCGCCGGCACGTGACCGGAGGCGGCCGGCGTGTCGATCCGGGACTCCGTCTTGATCGGTGCCTGCTCGGCCCAGCCGCGGTTCAGCCAGTACGACTGCCGCGCGTCCCACTTCGTGAATTCGAGGGATTCGACCCACTTCGTCGCGGAGACGTACCCGTAGAGACCCGGGATGACGATCCGCGCCGGGAAGCCGTGCTCGACCGGCAGCGGCTCGCCGTTCATGCCGATCGCCAGCATCGCGCCGCGCTGAGGATCGAGCGCGACGTTCGCCGGGGTGCCGCACGTCCAGCCGTCGACGCTGGTGGCGAACATCTGCTCGGCGCCCGTCTGCACGCCGGCTTCGTCCAGCAGGTCCACGAGGTCGACGCCGAGCCAGGTCGCGTTCGAGATCAGCGGGCCACCGACCTCGTTGGAGACGCAGGTGAGCGTGACGCGGCGCTCGACCAGCGGCCGGTTGCGGATGTCGGCGTAGGAGAAGGTGACCTCCTTGTCGACCATGCCGTGGATCTTGAGGCTCCAGTCCTCGGTGCGGATCTGCGGGACGACCAGGGCGGTGTCGATGCGGTAGAAGTCGCCGTTCGGCGTGAGGAACGGCGGCGAGCCGAGCTTCGCGAAGTCGGCGTCCGCGGGCAGGGGCGGCGCGGTGCGGGCGGGGACGAGCGGCCCGACAGCCGCCCGGGAGTCCTCGGCGTTCGAGCTGGTCCCGGCCACCTGGCCGACGATCGCCGCGACCCCCGAGCCCGCGGCGACGCCGATCCCGGCGCGCAGGAACTTCCGGCGGTCGAAGCCCCGGTCGTGCACGAGGTCCACGGGCAGCGCGACCCGGTGCAGCTGGGTGAACACGACGAGCCCGGCGACGAGGGCGGCGACCGGCGCGAGCAGCGACACCTGCCCGAGGTCGCTGCGCGCGTAGACGGCGGCGACCCCGGCGGCGCCCAGCAGGAAGACGAGGACCTGCCCGGCGCGGGGCGTCCGGCGCGAGAGCTGACCCGCCAGCAGCGCGAACAGCACGAGCACGACGCCGAGCCCGATCTTGAGGATCGGCTTGTCCCAGGTGCCCAGCGTCCGCTCGGCCCACTTCACGATCCCGGTCGGGCTGTGGTCGATGACGTAGTTGGCGACCGCGATGAACGGCGAAGCGGTGTAGCCGACGAAGCCCGCGACGAGGTGCCCGACCCCGAGGGCCGCGGCCAGCGCGAGAAGCCCGACGAGGGTGGCGACGGGCAGCGAAAGCCGCCTCGGGGCTTCGGGCGGCGCTTCCTGCAGAGTGCTCACGCCTCCATCTTCGGAGCACTCGCTCCGGAAGGCCGCCCGATGTGGCTTACGGACGTGTTACGGCTTCCCGTGCGCGGGGACAAACGTCATGAACGACCCTTTCACCGCACCCGACGTCATGAACCCCGGCAAAGTCACGGCCGCGCGCGGATTCGGGACGTTCGGCAGGGGTTGGCGACGTCATGAACGACTCGTTCATGACGTCCAGCGTCATGAACGAGTCGTTCATGACGTCCGGGGCCGCCGCCTCAAGCCAGCGCCCGCCGCAGCCGGTCCTCTTCCACCCGCCAGTACCCGTGCTCGGCGCCGTCGACCAGGATCACCGGGACGCGGTCGCCGTACTCCGCCCGCCACTCCGGGTCCGTGTCGACGTCCTCCGTCTTCCACGCGAGGCCGAGCTCGCCGCAGATCCGGGCGACGTCCGCCTCCGCGACCTCGCAGAGGTGGCACCCCACCCGGCTCATCACCGTCACTTCGTGCGCCATGCCGTCCTTATTACCGCAACTATCGCAACCGCACGCGGCGCAGCTTGCCGGTGGCCGAGTGCGGCAACGATTCGGCGAACTCCACCGCGTGCGGCACCTTGTACCCGGCCAGGTGGGCCGCGCAGTGGTCGACGACCTGCTGCTCGGACAGCGACGCCCCGGCCGCCGGCACCACGAACGCCTTCACCGCTTCGCCGCTTCGCTCGTCGACGACTCCGACGACCGCGGCCTCGGCCACCTCCGGCAGCTGCCCGATGACCGACTCGACCTCGTTGGGGAAGACGTTGAAGCCGTTGACGATGATCAGGTCGTTCGCGCGGTCGACCAGGTGCAGGTCGCCGTCGACGTCGAGGTAGCCGACGTCGCCGGTGCGGAACCAGCCCTCGTCGTCCGGGCCGTGGCCGCCGTCGGGCCAATAGCCGGAGAACAGGTTCGCGCCGCGGATCGACACCAGCCCGGTCTCGCCTTCGGCCTCGAAGACGTCGTCGACGTCGTCCGGGTCGAGCGGCACGGCCTGGTCGGTGCCGTCGCTGTCCACCAGCCGCAGCTCGACCCCGGGCAGCGGCCGCCCGACCGAGCCCGGCTTCGGGTAGCCGGTGACCAGCGTCGACGTCACCACCGGCGCGCACTCGGTGAGCCCGTAGCCCTCGTAGACGTCGAGGCCGGTCGCCTCGCGGAGCGCGCCCAGCACCTTCGGGTGCAGCGGCGCGGCGCCCGACGTCATCCGCCGGACGGTGGCCAGTCCCCGGGTCAGCTCCTCGGTGCCTAGCGCGGCGAACTCGCTGTACATCGTCGGGACGCCGGTGATCGTCGTGACGCCGTGTTCGGCGCAGTCGTCCAGCGTGCGCCGCGCCTCGAAGCGCTCGGACAGGATCGCCGTCGCGCCGACGGACACCGCCTGCAGCAGGCCGGGCCCCAGGCCGTAGACGTGGAACAGCGGGATGGTGATCAGCACGCGGTCGTCGTGGGTGAGGACGCCCTCGACGCCGCTCAGCTGCTCCAGGTTCGCCAGCAGCGCGCGGTGCGACAGCATCACGCCGCGCGGCGGGCCGGTGGTGCCCGACGTGTACGAGACGACGGCGATGTCCTCACCGGCGCCCGACCGGCCGTCTTCGACGGATTCGATGGGGCCATCCGGGTCGGGTTCCGGAGTGAGACCGGTCACGCCGGCCGGCAGCGCCTCTTCCGCGTCGCGCGTGATGACAACCTTGGCACCGCTGTGCTCGAGCAGCGTTTCGAGCTCGGGCCCGGGCGCCTGCGGCGACAGCGGGACGACGACCGCCCCGGCGCGCAGCGCGCCGAAGAACGCCACCACGAAGTCCACCGACGTCGGCAACCGCAGCGCGACCCGGTCGCCGGGCTCGGCGCCCGCGTCCGCGAGCCGCTGGGCCTGCGCCTGCACGGCGGCCTCGACCTGGCGGTACGTCAGCTCTCGCCCGGTGCCCGTCTCACGCACGGCCGGGTGGTCCGGCCACGTGGCCGCGGCCCGCGTGAGCAGCCCGCCGACCTCCGGTTTCGTCCCCTCTGGAGCACTCACGCGCGGTCCACCTCTCCTCGCCCGGCCCAAACCGTTGCAAGTCTGTCATTCGAAGCGACGTCATGGGTGCTGACCGCGAGCGTCGCGTCTCTGCAACCCCCGGAGCCACTACCTACTTCGCGGTAACTACACGTATGCTGCACTGGGTCGGGGTGGTGTTGATCACCGCCGCGACCGGAGAGAGGGAGTCGCCGTGACGAACTTGCCTGCCCACGAGGTCGTGGGGCATGCGAGCCGGCAGGCCCCTGCTCGCCGGGATTCCGGGGGTACCGTGGCCCACGACTGGGCCGAAGCCGCCGCCGGAGGTGCCGCCCGATGACCGTCCCCACCGCCGTCAGCCGCGGGCCCGTCTTCATGTTCGCCGAGCGGGTGTTCGGCCGCGCGGCGTCCGTGCCGCTGAGCAGGCAGGCGGTCGACGAGGAACGCGCCGAGGCGGCGAAGGCCGAGGCGTGGGACCTGGTGCGCGCGGCGCAGGACGGCGATACGTCCGCGTTCGGCCGGCTCTACGACCGCTACGTCGACGTCGTCTACCGGTACGTGCTCTTCCGCCTGGGCGACCGCGACCTCGCCGAGGACGTCACCAGCGAGACGTTCCTGCGCGCGCTGCGCCGGATCACGTCGGTGAGCTACCAGGGACGTGACGTCGGCGCCTGGTTCGTCACCATCGCCCGCAACCTCGTGCTCGACCACGTGAAGTCGAGCCGGTTCCGCCTCGAGGTCGTCACCGACGAGGTGACCGAACCGGGTTCGGCGCCCTTCAGCGTCGGCGCGAGCGTCCAGGCCGGGCCGGAGCAGGAGGCGATCAGCCGCGCGACCCGCACCGAGCTGCTGCGCTGCGTCGCCGAACTGGGCGATGACCAGCGGGAATGCATCGTCCTGCGGTTCCTGCAGGGCCTGTCGGTGGCCGAGACGGCCGAGATCATGAACCGCAACGAGGGCGCGATCAAGGCGCTCCAGCACCGCGCGGTACGCCGTTTGGCACAACTTCTGCCCACCGGATTGCGCTGATCCCGCGAACTTTTCGGACCCGTCGACCGAATCGGTAACCTCAGCGGCTTCTGGATCGTTACTCCTGCCAGACCGGCGTCAGGGCCGGCCGAGGCCGAGATGGAGCTGCGCAGTGAGGTTTGCGCGTGAGCGAGCCGACGTAGAGCGGTTCGCGCGTGCCCTGGAGCCGTCCCCCACGGCGCGGGACGGCGAGTTCGCCGACGAGCTGGCTCTCGTCGGCGCCCTGCGCGAGCTCGGCGCGGCCGGGGCGCCGGACCTGGAGACGCGGCAGCGGATCCGCGCGGAGATCGCGGGCCGCCTGGAGACGGCGGCGGCCACCCCGCGTCGGAGGTGGCGGCCGCGGACCGCCGACCTGGTGGCCGCCGCGCTCTTCCTCGTGCTCGTCCTTTCCGGCCTGACCCTGGTGCTCTCGCGCAACGCGTTGCCGGGTGACCCGCTGTACGGCGTCAAGCGCGCCGGCGAGTCGACGGCGCTGGGCCTGACCTTCGGCGACCAGGCGAAGGCGCGCAAGCACCTGGAGTTCGCCACCAACCGCGTCACCGAACTCGGCGAGCTGGCCGAGCAAGGCGCTAGCGAGGCCGACTACCGGACGGCGTACGACGACTTCGCCACCGACCTCCGCGCCGGGGTCGCCCAGCTGGCCGCGGTGGCGACCAGTGACGGCAGCGGCACGCAGGCGCTGTCCGACGTCCGGCTGTGGGCGCGGAACCAGGCGGCGCGGCTCGCGGCCGACCAGCCGAAGCTCCCGGCGGACGCGGCGACGGTGTTCGGTGACGTGCGCGACCTGCTCGGCAAGGTCCAGGAGCGCACGAGCGGGCTGGTCGGGCGGATGAACTGCTACCAGATCACCACCGGCGCGTCCGACGACCTCGGCCCGCTCCCGGCGACCGGCGAATGCACCCAGCGGCCGGTTCCCTCGTCCGGCGGCGAGCCGACGTCGGCGTCGATCTCGCCCTCGTCGGGGGAGAGCACCGCACCGACGCCGACGGGCACCGAGCTGCCGCCTTCGGACGCCGCGACGACGCCCGGCATCCCCGTGCCGACCGGCGGGGTCACGCCGCCGCCGGTGTACGGCCAGACCCCCACGACCACTCAGCGGCCCCCGGTGACGTCGACCACGCAGCCGCCGCCCCTGGTTTCGATCCCGCCGCTGCTCCCGGGTTTGCCGCCGATCGTGATCGGCTGAGGTCCAGGCCACACCTGCGCCGACTCGGTGGGCGGCTCGCTACGCTGTGCGAAGGACCGGGAGACGTGGCCGGACGTGGGCAGACGTGGAGGCGGTGTGCGTGTCAGCTTGGCGTGGCAGGGATAAGAGTCAGGAGCTGGAACGGCTCGCCGCGCTCGCGGGCGAAGCGTCGGCCGAGGCCGCCCACGCCCGCGTGGTCGCCGAGCCCCCCGCTCCGCCCGCGCCCCCGGACCTGACCGCGGCCGCGTTCTTCGACGTCGACAACACGATGATGATGGGCGCGTCGATCTTCTACTTCGCCCGCGGGCTCGCGGCGCGGAAGTTCTTCACGTCGTCGGACCTGGCCGGTTTCGTCTGGGGCCAGATCAAGTTCCGCCTCGGCGGCCGCGAGAACAAAGAGGACATCAAGACCCACCGCGAGCGCGCGCTGTCCTTTGTGGCCGGTCGCACGGTGGCGGAGCTGACGTCGATCAGCGAAGAGATCTACGACGAGCTGATGGCGGACAAGATCTGGTCCGGCACGCGAGCGTTGGCCCAGATGCACCTGGACGCGGGCCAGCGCGTCTGGCTGGTGACGGCGACCCCGATCGAGCTGGCGGCGATCATTTCCCGCCGGCTCGGGCTGACGGGAGCGCTGGGCACGGTGGCGGAGACTCGCGACGGCGTCTACACAGGACGCTTGGTGGGAGATCTCCTGCACGGCCGCGCGAAGGCGCACGCGGTGCGGGCGCTGGCCTCCCGCGAGGGCCTGAACCTCAAGCGCTGCACGGCTTATTCGGACTCGGCGAACGACATCCCGATGCTGTCGGCGGTCGGGACCGCGGTGGCGGTCAACCCGGACGGTGGCCTGCGGGACGTGGCCCGCGCGCGCGGCTGGGAGATCCGCGACTTCCGGACCGGGCGCAAGGCGGCGAAGATCGGGGTCCCGTCGGTGCTGGGCGCGGGAGCGCTGGCCGGCGCGGTGGCGGCGGGCATGGCCTACCGCCGCCGCTGAGACTCAGCCGCGGAAGACCGACTTCCGCTGCGAAAGCCGCTGGTACAGCGTCTGCTGGATCGACTCGCGCACCTGGTCGGTCAGCTGGAACACCAGCATCGGGTCCTCCACCGCCTCCGGACCGTACGCATCCGTCGGGATCGGCTCGCCGAACTCGATGCTCCACTTCGTCGGCAGCGGGATCGCGCCCAGGGCGCCGAACAGCGGGAAGAACGGCGTCACCGGGAAGTACGGCAGCCCGAACATCCGCGCCAGGACCTTGATGTCGCCCAGCTTCGGGTAGATCTCCTCCGCGCCGATCACCGACACCGGGATGATCGGGACACCCGCGCGCAGCGCCGCCGACACGAAGCCGCCGCGGCCGAAGCGCTGCAGCTTGTAGCGGGACGAGAACGGCTTGCCGACGCCCTTGAAGCCTTCCGGCCACACGCCGACCAGCTCGCCGTTGCCCAGCAGGCGTTCCGCGTCCGCGTTGCAGGCCAGCGTCTGACCGGACTTGCGGGCGAACGAACCGACCAGCGGCACCTGGAACACCAGGTCCGCGCCGAGGCCGCGCAGGTGCCGGCCGCCGGTCTCGTCGTGGACCGCCACCGCCGTCATCAGCGAGTCGAGGGGCAACGTGCCCGAGTGGTTCGACACCAGGAGCGCGCCACCTTCGAGCGGCAGGTTCTCGACGCCGAACGTGTCGACGCGGAACCACTTCTTGTACAGCGCGCGCAGCGGCGGCAGGAACACCGCGTCGGTCAGCTCGGCGTCGAAGCCGAACTCGTCGACGGTGTAGTCGCCGGTCAGCCGGTCGCGGATGAAGCCGAGCGCCGAACGCGCGGCGTCCGAAAGGGGCTCCACGGGGGCCGGCTGGTCCGCGCCGGGGAAGGCGACGACCGGCGCGTCCGCCTGGGCCGCTTCCTCCTCACGGAGATCGCGTTTGGCAGTAAGAGCTTCCGGCTTTTCCCGGCCTAGTCCGTGCAGGGGGATGACCTGCGCCTCGGCACCGCCCACCATTCCCGCCTCGCTTCCGAAGTCGTCCAAGTCGTGCGGTTCGGTCATCGGCTCTGCCCGGTCGCCGCGGCGACGAGCACCTTGCCGGCCAGGCCCGCCAGCTTGCCGCCGTCGAGCACCGGCCGGAGCCCGCGTCCGACGATGTAGTCGTCGAACGCCTCACGCGTGGTCCACCGCGGGGTGTAGCCGAACTCGTTCTTCAGCTTGGCGATGTCGACGACCCGGCCGAAGTTCAGCAACCGGACCTGGTCGGCGGAGAAGTCCACGACGCGCGCGCCGCGCAGGACCTTGCCGACCGACGGCACCACGCTCCGCGGCATCGGCAGCTCGACCCGGCCCGCTCGCCGGATCGCCTGTGACAGGGTGAGCACCCCTTCCGAGCCGACGTTGAAGACGCCGGGCTTGTCATCGAGGGTCGCGCGTTCCAGCACGGCCAGCGCGTCCGAAGAGTGCAGCAGCTGGATGCGGGCGTCGTACCCGAAAACGGTCGGCACGACCGGCAGCGCGAAGTAGCGCGAAAGGACGGTGTCGGTCGAGGGCCCGATGATGTTGGCGAAGCGGAACAGCGTCGTGGTGATGTCCGGGCGGCGTCGCACCAGGCCGCGCACGTACCCCTCCATCTCGACGGCGTCCTTCGCGTACCCGCTGGTCGACGTCGGGATCAGCTCGGAGTCCTCGGTGAAGACCGCCTGCGAACGGGCACCGGCGCCGTAGACCGCCGCCGTCGACTTGACCACCAGCTTGCGGACCAGGGGCGAGCGCTGGCACGCGGCGAGCAGCCGCATGGTGCCGATGACGTTGACTTCCTTGATCGCGGTGCGGCGGCCGGGCCCGGCCGGGTGCGCGGTGCACGACGCGTGCACCACGGTGTCCACCCGGGCGGTGCTGATCACCTTGGCGATCAGGGGGTTCCGGATGTCCGCGCGGACGAACTCCGCGTGACCCATGCGCTGCAGGACCGTCTTGTCCGGAGCGACCGTGTCGACACCGATGACCCGTTCGAAGTCGGGGTTGTTGCCCAGCCGGGCGAGGAGTTTCCCGCCCAGTTCGCCGGCTACCCCGGTGACGAGCACGATGTTCGACGGCATGCGACTCCCTGCGGCGTAGGGCGTGGTGGGGGTGGACGATCACCCGAAGTACGCGAGCCTGCACTCAGTGGAAGCATCGCGCGGACACCCTTGAGATGTTACCGCTCTTCAGTGGTAGCTCCGGGGTGTCTCACGTGCTATTAACCGCTATTCGCCCGGAAAGCGACGAAGGCCTCACTCGAACGGGGGGACGAGCCCACCACATGGACGTGGCCCGTCCAGAGACTGGACGGGCCACGGCTACGCGTTGGCAGGCAGAGTTACTTGCCGGCCTTCCGGCGCTGCACTCGCGTGCGGCGAAGCAGCTTGCGGTGCTTCTTCTTCGACATGCGCTTGCGGCGCTTCTTGATCACAGAGCCCATGGGCGCTCCTTAGGTCGTCGTCGGTCACGCTGCCCGGCGCAGCGTCCAACGGGTGGAGCGCACAGGCACGAGCGGTTTTCCAGGTTACCCGTCACCCCGCGCGGGCCGGTCAGCGGGCACGTCGTAGGACGACGCGCCGCTGGCCGGGGCGGGATCAGCCCACGTCGTAGTAGGCACCTTGGAGGTACTCGTGCACTGCTTTCTCCGGCACCCGGAACGACTTGCCGACCCTTACGGCGGGCAGCTCACCCGAGTGCACGAGACGGTAGACGGTCATCTTGGAGACCCGCATCAGCGTGGCCACCTCGGCGACCGTCAGGAACTGGACCTGCCCGACTGCCGGCAGATCCTCCTTCTTGTTCGGCGACATGTTTACCGCGTCCTTCGACACGCGTCGCGCCACGAGGCTTCCCCACCTGTGGTACCGACACGCACGTGCTCTATCGAGAGTAGCGGGACTGGTGGGACTAAAGCGACGCCTGTCACCGAGATGGGCTCCTACCAGCGCTAACGCATGAGCACTCGCGCGTGCAAGATCGGCACAATCGCCCATTACGACGATTTCGGGCGCGCGCGCCGACGCCGATCGTCGTTTTACGAGCCGCGGCAGCGCCGCGGGCTTAGGCCTCGTGGGCCTTGCCCAGCGCCTCGGACCGGTCCTTGGCCGCCTCGATCGCGTCGAGCAGGGCGGCGCGGACGCCGTGCTTCTCGAGCTCGCGGATCGCGTTGATGGTCGTGCCCGCCGGCGACGTCACGGCCTCGCGCAGCAGCACCGGGTGCTCCTCCGACTCGGCCAGCATCTTCGCCGCCCCGACGGCCGACTGGATGATCAGCTGCCCGGCCAGCGCACGCGGCAGCCCGAGCAGGATGCCGGCGTCGATCATGGCCTCGACCAGGTAGAAGAAGTAGGCCGGGCCGGAGCCGGACAACGCCGTGACGGCGTCCTGCTGGCCCTCGGGCACCTCGACGACCCGGCCGACGTGCGAAAGCAGGTCGCGCACCACGGCGAGGTGGTCCGCGGTGGCGTGCCGGCCCGCCGAGATGGCGCTCATGGCCTCGTTGACCAGCATCGGTGTGTTCGGCATGACCCGCACCACGGGAACGCCCTCGGCCAGGCGGCGCTCGTACAGCGAGGTCGGCAGGCCCGCGCACAGCGACACGACCAGCGACGACGGGCTCAGCAGCGGCGCGAGCTCGTCGAGCACGGGGTCGATGTCCTGCGGCTTCACGGCCACGACCAGGACATCGGCCTGCTTGGCGGCTTCCTCGACCTCGACGCCGCGGATCCCGTAGCGCGCGGTGAGTTCTTCGACGCGCGCCGGGTACCGCTCGGTGAAGAGGAGATCGCCCGGCTCGTGGCCGCCGTGCAGCAGCCCCGAGAGCAACGCCTCGCCGATCTTGCCCGCACCCAGCACCGCGATGACCGTCATGCCGTAAAGCGTGCCAAACGCGGCTCAGCCGCCCGGTGCCGGGGCGAGACCCAGCTGCCGGGCCTGGCACACCAGCCGCCCCTGGGAGTCCACCACCGTCGCGTCCGAGTCGAACCACGACTCGTGCACCGAGCGGGACTCCACCACCACGCGCAGCCAGCCCGGGGCCGGGCGCGTGCGCAGCAGCGCCGTCAGCTGGACCGTCGGCGCCCAGCCGATCCGGCCCAGGTTCATCACCACCGGCGGATTCACGTCGGACGCCAGCAACGTGAAGTACGGGTCGACCAGGCCGTGGCGCGGCCGGACCCACAGCCGCATCCGGGGTGGCTCGCCGGTGCGCCCGGCGAGGTACCCCGCCGTCGTCGGGTCGAGGCGGACCTCGCAGCCCTTGGCCAGGTTGAACGGCCCTTCGGGGCTCTCCGGCATGCTCAGCGCGCCCGGCGACGGCTCGGCGGGCATCGACGGCACGTCCGTCCACTCCGGGCGCCGCATCGGCAGCCGCCCGGTCGTCACCCTGGCCTCGACGCAGCTGCGGCCGCGCTGCTCCAGCCGCACCTCGACGACCGTCGCGCGGCGGCCGACCTTGCGGACGTCCGTGCGCAGCAGCACCGGGCCGAGCGCGGGCGCGTGCAGGAACTCCGCGCTGACGACGAGCGGCTCCGCGTGCGGCTCACCCCGTTCGTGCAGCGCGGCGATCGCCGCCTTGGCCAGCAGGGCCAGCAGGAAACCCCCGTGCGGGTGCGAGCCGATGGCCCATTCCGCACGCAGCACCGCGGTGAAGGTGCCGTCCCCCAGCGACCGCGCCGCACTCGCCGTGTCGAAGGACCCGGGAGTGCCGTCCGTTCCGCTCACGAACGCGCCGTACCAATGGGGGAATCCGGAGAGGTGGCGAGCAACGAGCGCGACGGTTTCACAGTCGGAACTTTACGTGTTCGACCCCGGTAAATGGACCCGGGAGTAGTCGTGTCCGCGACAGAAGTGCGCAATTACTGCCCGAGGTGGAATCGCGCGAACAGCAATGCCTCCGCGAGATCCCGGACCCGCTGGGCGCTGGTGACGGCGTGCCGCGTGTTGATCTCCAGCACGATCTGCCCGGCGAAACCGCTGCTGACCAGCTTCTCCAGGATCGCGGCGCAGGGCTGGCCACCGCGGCCGGGCACCAGGTGTTCGTCCTTCGGGAGGCCGGTGCCGTCCGCCAGATGGAGGTGCGAGAGGCCTTCCCCCATCCGCTGCGCCAGCGCGAGTGCGTCCATCCGGGCTGCCGCTGTGTGGGACAGGTCGAGCGTGTAGTGCCGGAAACCGACGTCCGTCGGGTCGATCGACGGCCGGAACGCGGAGACGCGCGAATTCTTCGAACCACCCGGCGGGCGCACCTTGAACATGTTCTCGACGGCGATTTCGATCCCGCTGGACTCCTCCAGCTCGTCGACGAGATCACCGAAGGCATCGCCGTACCGGCGCTGCCACCGGAACGGCGGGTGCACCACGACGGTCCGCGCGCCGAGCTCGAGCGCGGCGTCGACCGACATCCGCAGCCGCACCACGGGATCGGGCGACCAGATCCGCTGGGTGATCAGCAGCGACGGCGAGTGGACGGACAGCACGGGCACCCCGGTGCGGCGCGACCACCGGCGCAGGGCGCTGACGTCCTGGCTGACCGCGTCGGCCCAGACCATGACCTCGACGCCGTCGTACCCGAGCTCGGCGGCGAGCTCGAAGGCGGTCCCGGCCTTGAGGGGCCACACGGACGCCGTGCTGAGCCCGACGGGGACCGGCTTCTCGTCTGTCACGCGCGCCATCCTGCCTCGTCACCGAGGGTGCGGAGCAGGGGCACGCGCGGAAGGGGACGCGGATCACCGCGCGCGCCGGCGACATCATGAACGACTCGTTCACCTCGCGTGACGTCATGAACGAGTCGTTCATGACGTCAGGCGAGCGGCATCAGCGGCCGACGAGCAGCAGAGCCGCCGGGGAGACCGTCACGACCAGGCCGACCAGCACCGCCAGCACCGTCGTCTGCAGGTCCTCGGCCCGGCGGATCTTCCGCACGATCCAGACCAGCGCGACCACCACCAGCAGCGCCGCCACCAGGGCCGCCGCGGGGATGTTCACCCACAGCCAGTTGAAGCCCAGCCACACAGCCGCGCCGCCGACGACGCCCATCGCCAGCTGGCCGGCCAGCGCCAGCCACGCCTTGCCCGGCGAGGTCGCGGGCTCCGGCTCCGCGACCGGCTCGGCCGCGTCGTCGTACTCGTCGTCCTCGTAGCCTTCGCCCTGCTCGTAGCCGTACTCGTCCTGCTCGAAGTCCGGGCCGTCGGCCGGGTAGCCGTCGGCGAACTCGCGCTCGTAGGGCTCGAGGTCGTCCGGGACCGGCGCCCGCGAGGCGCGGTCGCCGGGCGCGAACGGCATCGGCGGCGGGTACGTGCCGGTCGGCGGGCCCGCGTCGTAGGCGGCCTGGTAGCCGCTGCCCTCCGGCGCGAAGCCCTCGGGCTCGAAGTCGTCGTCGGGGTAGCCGTCGTCCGGGGTTTCCGTGGGCACCACCGGCATGACACCGATCTCGGTGTCCTCCAGCTGCTCCTTCTGCCGGCGCTTGCGCCAGTTCGCGAGCCCGCCCGGCGACGACGGTTCGGGCGCGTCGGGCTTCTTCTTGCCCGGCGCCGGGGCCGGCGGGAGCGGTGGGTGGCCGGCCACCGCGTCGAACTGCTCGGTGTACGCCTCCTGCTGCGGCTGCGGACGGCGCGCCGGGCCGCGGCGCGCACGCCCGGGGGCGGCCGGCGGCGTCGAGAACGACGGCGGGACGTCGATCTCGGCGTCCGGGGTGCCGTTGAGGCCGTCGAGCCGGGCCGACAGCGGTCCGCCCGGTGTCCCGGGCGTCGGCAGCTGCTGGGACGGCTGCGGCGGCGGGGTCGGCAGCTGCTGCGAAGGGGGCGGGCGGCGCCGGACCGGCGGGACGGCCCCGCGGGTCTCCTCGGCCGCGGGCGGCGGCGGGACCGGCAGCTGCTGCGACGGCTGGGGGGCCTGCGGGGGCTGACGCCGGGGCGCGCGCGGCGGCACAGGCAGCTGCGCCGACTCCTGCGGGCTCGCGAACGGCCCGGGCTCCTGCGGCGGCCGCGCCGGCGGGTTCGGGAACTTCCCGGACTCCTGAGGCGGCCGGGCGTACTGGCCCGACGGCTGCGGCGGCGCCGGGGGCCGCTGGTACTGGCTGGACTCGGCGCCGCCGGGAGCGGGGCGGGCCGGAGGCGGCGGGACCGGCCGCGGCAGCGGCTGGGAGTCCTGCGGGACCGCGCGGGGCGCGGGCGGCGGCGGGGACGGCGGCTCGGCGCGACGCCGTCCGGCGGGGCGGTTCGGCGGCGGCGGCGTGCCCTCGCCGGCGACCCGGTCGATGATCGCCTGCGGGCCGGTGTCGCTCACGCCGGGACGCCGGTGGGAGCCGGTCGCGCCGGGCGGGG
The DNA here is from genome assembly GCA_049998055.1 of Amycolatopsis sp. cmx-4-37. GTDB lineage: Bacteria > Actinomycetota > Actinomycetes > Mycobacteriales > Pseudonocardiaceae > Amycolatopsis. Next base: position 521,592 of record JAEBEK010000005.1, read on the forward strand.
CCTCCGGGGTGGCGGGCTCGTCGTCGTCCTCGGCCGCGCGCCGCCGCCGGCGGCGGCTGCCGCCCTCGACCTGGGCACCGTGCTGGGCGAGCAGCTCAGCCACGGTCTTCTGCGGCTGGTCGCCTCCGGTCTGGTCCGTCATACCTGGTTGTCCCCTGCGCGCTCCGGGTCCTCGGCACTCGGCGAAGTGGTACCCGACGGCACGCCGGCGGCGCCGCGCGCGCTGTACGCCGACCTCTGCATGTCCGTCACCTCTCCACCGTGCCCGTTTACGTTCCGGGAAGTCCAGCCGCGTGCTTTCACCGGTCCTCCTGTGCGCCGAAGCGCGCCACGAGGGCGGCTCCAGTTTCATCCGCGCCGGTGGAATGGTCCAGCCGCCGCAGGATGACACCTTCTCGCAGAGCCCACGGGCAGATCTCGAGTTCCGGCAAACCGAGCGCCCGCATCGTGGCCTGCGCGACGATTGCGCCCGCCACCAGCTGGTGCGACCGGCTCGAGCTGACGCCCTCGAGCTGCGCGAGATCGGCCGACGGCATGCGCGAAATGAAGGCCAGGAGCTGGCGCAATGCCGTGTCCGTGAGCGTACGTCGCACGCGCGGGCCTGCCGCCGAGGGGGCGGCGCCGGTCAGCCGGGCGAGTGAACGGAACGTCTTCGACGTGGCCACTACGCGGTCGGGTTCACCCCATTTGGTGACCTTCCGCGCGAGCTCGGTGAGCTGGTCGTCGAGCCAGGCCGACGTTGCGACGAGCTCGGAGCGCGTCGGCGGGTCGTGCTTGAAGCGGGTGCGCGTGGTGCGGCCCGCGCCCAGGGGTAGCGACTCGGCCAGGACGGGCTCTTCGTCGCGGCCCATTGCGATCTCCAGCGAGCCGCCGCCGATGTCGAGCACGAGGAGCTGGCCGGCCGACCAGCCGTACCAGCGGCGGACGGCGAGGAAGGTCAGCCGGGCCTCGTCGGTACCGGAGAGGACCTGCAGCTCGACGCCGGTGCGGTCGGCCACGCGGGCCAGCACCTTGGCGGAGTTCTTCGCTTCGCGGACCGCGGACGTGGCGAAGGCCATGACTTCTTCGCAGCCGAGCCGGACGGCGGCTTCCTTGGCGGACTCGACGGCCGTCACGAGGTCGTCGGCGCCGGCCTTGCTGAGCTCGCCGCCGGGGGTCAGCTGCTCCGCCAGGCGGAGCACGGACTTCTCGGAATGCATCGGCGTCGGGTGGGCGCCACGGTGGGCGTCGACCACGAGCAGGTGGACGGTGTTGGAACCGACGTCGAGTACCCCTAGGCGCACGGGGGTCCAGCGTACCGGCCCCAGCGCCAGGTCTCGAACTTGTAACCAACAACACTCGGTGCGGCCACGAGGCGCCGCTTTCACGTGAAAGCGACCCGGAGTGTCGACTCCGGATAGCTTTCACGTGAAAGCTCGGGTTTACGTCTCGAACTTGTAGCCCAGGCCGCGGACCGTTACCAGGTGCCGCGGCGAGCCCGGGTCCGGCTCGATCTTCGAGCGCAGCCGCTTCACGTGGACGTCCAGGGTCTTCGTGTCGCCGACGTAGTCCGCGCCCCACACCCGGTCGATCAGCTGCCCGCGCGTGAGCACCCGGCCAACGTTGCGGAGCAGGTACTCCAGCAGGTCGAACTCCTTGAGCGGGAGCGAAACCTCGGCGCCGTCCACCGTCACGACGTGACGCTCGACGTCCATCCGGACCGGGCCCGCCGAGAGCACCAGCGGGGCCAGCTCGCCTTCGGAGCCCGGTTCGCCGCCGCGGCGCAGCACCGCCCGGACCCGCGCGATCAGCTCACGCGCCGAGTACGGCTTCGTCACGTAGTCGTCCGCGCCGAGCTCGAGGCCGACGACCTTGTCGATCTCGCTGTCGCGCGCCGTCACCATGATCACCGGTACGGCCGAGCGCTGGCGCAGTTGCTTGCATACGTCGGTGCCGCTCATCCCGGGCAGCATCAGGTCGAGCAGCACGATGTCGGCGCCGTTGCGGTCGAACTCCTCCAGCGCCGCCTGGCCGGTGCCGGCCACGGCCGCGGTGAACCCTTCCTTGCGCAGCAGGAAGGCGAGGGGGTCGGCGAACGACTCCTCGTCCTCGACGATGAGAACCCTGGTCACAGGTTTCCTCCATGATCTGGGCTGTCCTGCCCGGTAACCACGAGCCTCGGGGTGCGCTCGGGGGTCTTCTCCTGCCGTGGTGCCGGCGAGGTCTTGGCGGCCCGCGCCGGCTCGGGGGCCGGCTCGGGGCGGACGTGCGCGGGGATGCGCAGCGTGAAGGTCGAGCCGGTGCCGGGACGGCTCCACAGCCCGACCGAGCCGCCGTGGTTGGCCGCGACGTGCTTGACGATCGCCAGGCCCAGCCCGGTGCCGCCGGTGGCGCGCGAGCGGGCCTTGTCGGCGCGGTAGAAGCGCTCGAACACGCGCTGCTGCTCGTCCTCGGCGATGCCGATCCCCCGGTCGGTGACGGCGACCTCGACCATTCCGTCGGCGAGCCGGCGCGAGATCGACACCGGGCTGCCGGCCGGCGAGTACGCGACGGCGTTCTCCAGCAGGTTCGACAACGCGGTGACCAGCAGCGTCCGGTCGCCCTCGACGAGCAGGCCGCTGGGGGTGTCGGTGGTGATCCGGATGTCGGCCGACTCGGCCGAGAGCGTCGTCCGGCCGAGCGACTCGCGCACGACCGCGTCGACCTCGACGACGTTGAGGTCCGGCAGCCGCTCGGCGCCCTGCAGCCGCGAAAGCGCGATCAGCTCGGTGACGAGCTGGCCGAGCCGGGTGGACTCGCGCAGGATCTTGCCGCCGAAGCGGCGGACCTCCTCGACGTCCTCGGCGGCGTCGAGCACGGCCTCGGTGAGCAGCGCGATCGCGCCGACCGGGGTCTTGAGCTCGTGGCTGACGTTGGCGACGAAGTCGCGGCGCACGGCCTCCAGCCGGATGGCCTCGGAGTGGTCGACGGCCTCGACGACGGTGAAGCCGTCGCCGAGCGGCCGGACCTGGCCGAGCACCGCCTCCGGCTGGCGGCCGCGCGCTTCGAGCGGCGAAAGGTCGATCTCCATCGGCTCGTCGGTTTCGGCGACCTGCTCGGCGGCCTTGCGGGCCCGCGGGTCGGCCTGGTTGACCCGCACCAGGCCCAGCTCGTAGGCGCGCGGGTTGTGCAGGACCATGTCGCCGAACCGGTTGAGCACGACGACGCCGTTGTGGGACGACCGGACCAGCCGCTCGAGGAGCTCCGCGACGGTCGGTCCCGGCGGCCGGGCCTCTTCGCGACGGGTCCGGGCCCGCGCGACGAGGTAGCCGACCACCGCACCGGCCACCAGTGCCCCGATGGCCAGTGCGAGGGAAACAGGCGTGGTCACAGGCCGATCGTAAGCTGAGTGGTGGCCCTTCGGCCTAGCGTTGTCCGCCTTGTCGTGAGCACCGCGACACCTGGCGAGGACATGTTCGCCGGTGCTTCAGCCGGCGTTCACCCGATCGATTCCGCGGCGAGACATTCCGGGTGAATCACCCCTCGCCGTCGAGGGTCTTCAGGTCGTCGCCGGTGAGCTCCAGCGCCGCCGCGGCGACGTTCTGCTCGAGGTGCGCGACGTCGCCGGTGCCCGGGATCGCGAGCACGTGCGGTCCTTGGTGGAGGGTCCACGCGAGCCGCACCTGGGCCGGGGTGGCGTCGTGCCGGCGCGCGACCTCGGCGACGCGGGCGTCCTCGCCCGTCCCGCTCGCGACGGCGAAGAACGGCACGAAGGCGATCCCGTGCTCGGCGCACAGCCGGACGATCTCGTCGTCCTCCCGGCGGGCGGTGAGGCCGTACTGGTTCTGGACGCAGACGACCGGCGCGATCTCGAGGGCCTCGGTGAGGTGGTGCGGCGCGACGTTGGAGATGCCCAGCTCGCGGATCAGGCCCTTCTCACGCAGCTCGGCGAGCGCGCCGAAACCGTCGGCGAGCGAGCCTTCCCCGCGCTCGAGGCCCTGGCCGATCCGGTAGTTGGCGACGTCGAGGTGGTCGAGGCCCAGCTCGCGGAGGTTCTCTTCGACCTGGTCCCGCAGCTGGTCCGGCCGGGCGGTGTAGAACGCGCCGGTGAAGTCGCGGCCCGGGCCGACCTTGGTGGTGATCGTCAGGTCGTCGTAGGGCGCCAGGGCGCGGTTGATCAGCTCGTTCGCCGAGCGCGGGCCGGCGAAGTAGAAGACGGCGGTGTCGATGTGGTTGACGCCGAGCTCGACGGCGCGGCGGAGCACGGCGATCGACGTCTCGCGGTCGCGGATGCCGCCGTCCGAAGTGGACATCAGGCGCATGGCGCCGAAGCCGAGGCGGTTGACTTCGAAGGAGCCGAGCTTCCAGGTGCCCGCCGCGGCGGCGGGGAGGGTGTTCGTGGTCATGGCTCCAGCCTCGCGATCCGGCGCGAGCGGCGCCGGATCTGGCAGGTAGCTGCCACACTGGAATGCGTGGAGAGAGTGAGTGACGTCGTCGTGGTGCGGGGCGAGGCCGAGCTGTTCGAGCGGACGGCCCACCTGTTCGCGGCCGCGACGGAGGTTTCGTGCGCGGCCCGCGACCTGCACACCTGGTCGGTGGCGCACCCGACGGCACCCGAGCGCGAGCAGGCCGTGCGCGAGACGAACGTGCGCAAGATGTACCTGCCCGGCGTCCTGTTCGACCCGGCGCTGGCCGAGCACCTGCGGTTCATGGCCGAGCACGGCGCGCGGATCCGGATCACCGAGCGCGAGGTCAACGAAACGATCCTGCTGGACCGCCGGATCGCGATCGTGGCGGGCGACAACGTCCTCGGCGTCCGCAACTACACCGTGGTCAGCAGCCCGGAGCTGGTCCAGGGCATCCAGTCGCTGTTCGAGGCGGCCTGGGCCGGCGGCACCGACCTCGCGTCGTACCAGGCGCGGTTCACCGAGCTGGGCGCGCGCGAGATCCTCGAGCAGCTGGCGTCCGGCTGCAAGGACGAGACGGCGGCCCGCGCCCTCGGCGTGGGCTTGCGGACCTACCGGCGGCGGGTGGCGGAGGTGATGGAGATCCTCGGCGCGTCGTCGCGGTTCCAGGCCGGGGCGAGGGCCCGCGAGGCCGGCCTCCTGTGAGGCGGGCACTGCCCTCGCTGGTCCTGGTCCTGGTGACGTCGGCGTGCACGGTCGCCGGCACGGCCGTCCCGGTCGCCGGCAACCTCGCGCTGGTCGACGCGAGCGGGACGGGCGCCGCCCTCGACGGGGTGAGGACGGCCGCCGAAGCGGTGTTCAGCTACGACTCCGCGAACCCGGCGGCGTTCGACCAGGCCGTCGCGGCGAACGTCACCGGAGCGGCGAAGGGCCAGCTCGCGGCCTGGTTCGACGAGGTCAGGAAGCGCCCCCAGGCGGTGCGCCTGGTCACGCGGGTGCACAAGGCGGCCGCGGTGGAGTTCACCGGCGACCGCGTTCGCGAACTGGCCGTGCTCCAGCAGGACAGCGGCGCCACGAACGGGCAGACGACGGTCTCGCTCGCCGCGGTCCGGGAAGGCGGGCGCTGGCGGCTCTCCGACATCGTGGTCAACCCGGCCCTGCCGGGCCCCGCGCCGCGGCCGGACGACGGCAGCACGGGCGGGGTGCGCGACTCGGCACTGGCCGGGGCCCGCACGATCACCGGCGGCCTGTTCACGACCGACAGCGCCGACCCGGACGGCTCGTACGCGCGGGCCGAGGCCGTCACCGCCGAGCCGCTGCTGAGCAGCTACCGCGCGAAGAAGGCGGACTACGTCGACGCGATCCGCAAGAGCGGCACGAAGGTCGCGCTGGGGGTGAACCCGGTGGCCGGGGTGCTCGCGCTCGCCGGCGACCGGGCGGTCGTGCTGTTCTTCACGACACTGCAGGTGACCGACGCGACCGGCAAGGTGACCGGCCGGCCCTTCACGGCCGAGTTCGACGTCGTCCGCGAAGGGTCCACCTGGAAGGCCACCGCCGTCCGCCCGCTCGCTCCCTCGTGAAGTCAGCGGCCCTGGTTCGCGACCGCGGCCGCGGCTTCCTTGGCGGCCTCGGGGTCGAGGTACTCGCCGCCCGCCTTGACCGGCTTCAGGTCGGCCGTGAGGTCGTAGCGCAGCGGGATGCCGGTCGGGATGTTCAGGCCGGCGATGTCGGCGTCGGAGATCCCGTCGAGGTGCTTCACCAGCGCGCGCAGGGAGTTGCCGTGCGCGGCGACCAGCACGGTCTGGCCCGCGCGCAGGTCCGGCACGATCTCGGACTCCCAGTACGGCAGCAGCCGCTCGACGACGTCCTTCAGGCACTCGGTCAGCGGCGCGTCATCGCCGAGGTTCGCGTACCGGGCGTCGCCCGCCTGGCTCCACTCGTCCTTCGGGTCGATCTCCGGCGGCGGGGTGTCGTACGAGCGGCGCCAGAGCATGAACTGCTCCTCGCCGAACTCGTCGAGGGTCTGCTTCTTGTTCTTGCCCTGCAGCGCGCCGTAGTGGCGCTCGTTGAGGCGCCAGTCCCGCTTCACCGGGATCCAGTGGCGGTCGGCGGCGTCCAGCGCGAGGTTCGCGGTGGAGATCGCGCGCCGCAGCAGCGAGGTGTGCACCACGTCCGGCAGCAGCCCGGCGCCGGCCAGCAGCTGCCCACCCTGGCGCGCTTCGCCTTCGCCCTGCTCCGAAAGCGGTACGTCCACCCAGCCGGTGAACAGGTTTTCCGCGTTCCACGTGCTCTGCCCGTGCCGCAGCAGCACCAACGTCCCAATCTCGGCCATGGCACCCAGCCTGCCAGAACGGACCACCGCGCCCACCGGTGACCTCCGGCAAAAGGCCTGTCCTACACAGAGTGTGTTACTTCGGAGTAACACCTCACTCTTCGACAAGTCCGACCGCCAACAACGCGCAAAATCCCGGCAGCAGACTGCACACCGTTAACGGCGCCGATGAAGTTCACTCGAACAGACTAGTGAGTAGTCTTGTGATTACAGGTCGAGATCTGACAGGTTGACTACGTCCCGAGCGGCCGGATTCCACGCACTCCCCGGCCGGTTTCGGGCTTCGACCGCGGCTCGTCCCCCCCTGCCGAGCCGCGGCCCGCCGGCCCCGATGGCACCCCCCTCGTCACCGGGTCCTGATCGGCGGGAACTTCAGCGGGGCGGCTCGAGATCGCGACTCCCCCCTCCCTCGAGCCGTCCCGCCTGCCCGCTTCACACCTCGGTGGAGACCGGCTCCCGCTTCACCGGACGACGGCGGCGGTTCAGCCGCCAGCCCAGCCACGCCAGCGGCACCACGAGCAGCAGGAACGGCGCGATCGCGCCCAGCACGGTCAGCAGGCCGCCGCCGAACGTCAAGAACGCGTCCCAGCCGCCGGCCAGCCCGCCGAGGAAGCCGCTGTGGTCCTCCTGCGCCGGCGGGGGCGCCGCCACGCTGCGGATGCTCATCGCCACCGTCGCCATCGCGACGCTGCCCGCCAGGGAGTTCCGCTGCTGCTCGAGCGACTCGAGCGCCGACTCGCGGCTCGTAAGCTCGCTTTCGATCGACGTGATGTCCGACACGGACGTCGCCTGGGAAAGCAGCGCGCGGATCCGCTCCACCGACTTCCGCTGCGTCGCCAGCCGCGCTTCGACGTCGACGACCTGCTCGGTCACGTCCTGGGTGTTCAGCTCCCGCTTCACCATGCTCGAGCCGAGGTGCGAGAGCTGGTCGAGCACCGGGTCGAGCTTGTCCGCGGGCACCGCCAGCGACAGCGTCGCCGAGTCGTCGCCGGTGCTCTCCTGCCCGGTGTAGCCGCCGGCGCCGAGCGCGATCCCGCGGGCCTGCGCGACGACGTCGACGACCTTGGTGGCGGTCAGCTCGAGCCGCGCGCTGCGGGAAAGCTTGCGTTCGGTGGCGCCGGCCTGCGGCGGCGTCACCTTCGCATTCTGCTCGGGCTTGCCCGTGCCCCCGGTGCCCTGCTGGGGCGCGGCGGGCACCCGCCCCGATCCCGCGCTGTCCGCCGTGGACGATGCCCCGTTCTCCGCCGCCGAGCAGCCGGCCAGCACGAACGCCACCGCGGTGATCGCCAGCGCAGCTCTCCATCGAGTCCGCATCCTGGTTCTCCCTCCAGTTTCGACTGGCGGTGAGACGGATGTCCGGATCAGGACCGTTGCACGGTCCGGGTCACGACTCGGTCAAGCCCGGTTCGTGCGGCTGCGCCGGCGCCACGAGGTGCTTGAACGCCTGGAGGTTGGCCAGCGACTCGCCGCGGGAGACGCGCCAGTCCCACTCGCGCTTGATCGACGTCGCGAAGCCGATCTCCAGCAGCGTGTTGAAGTCGCCGTCGGCGGCCTCCAGGACCTGGCCGAGCACCTTGTCGAGCTCGTCGGCCGACATCGTTTCCTTGCCGAACCGGCCGACCAGGTAGATGTCGCCGAGACTGTCCACTGTGTAGTGCACGCCGTAGAGCTTCGCGTTGCGCTGCAACAGGAACCGGTAAACGTCCTCATGGGACTCGTCGGGCCGCCGGCAGACGAAAGCCTCCACCGAAAACGCGTGGTCGCCGTCGACGAGCCACGCGTTCGTCTGCAGCTTCTTCGTCCCCGGCAGCGTCACGAAGTACTTGCCGGGACCGCGCTTGTCGTACTTCAGCTCCGCAGAGTCCAAAGTAGACTGAATCAGCTCGTCCAGGCTCACACCGCCACCTCCGCGCGCAGGTCCAGCGCGTGCCGGAAGGCGCTGGTGGCCTGAGCATAGATGTCCAGGAGCGCGTCCGTCGTGCGACGCCAGGAGAACCGTCCCGCGTGCACGACGGCGTTGGCGCCGAGTTCGGCGCGCCGGTCCGGGCGCAGGGCGACCGCGGCCAGCGCGTCCGCCCACTCCTCGGCGCCGTGCCCGGGGACCAGCAGGCCGGACACGCCGTGCGGCACCGCCACCGGCAGCCCGCCGACCTCGGCCGCGACCACCGGCGTCCCACAGGCCTGCGCCTCCAGCGCGACCAGGCCGAACGACTCGTTGTAGCTGGGTACCGCGACGACGTCGGCCGCGCGGAAGACCCGGGCGAGCGCCTCGCCCGGCTGCGGCGGCAGGAACCGGACCTGCCGCTCGATGCCCAGCGCGACAGCCAGCTCGCGCAAGGCCTGAGGCTGCTCCAAGCCGGTGCCCGACGGCCCGCCGACGATCAGCACGACCAGGCGCGGCGCCAGCTCGGGGCGCCGACGCAGCAGGGCGGCCGCGGCGTGCAGCAGGACGTCCGGCGCCTTGAGCGGCTGGATCCGGCCGGCGAAGGCCAGCACGACGTCGTCGTCGGCCAGGCCGAGGCCAGCACGAGCAGCGGACTGGGAGCCCGGCGTGAAGCGTTCGAGGTCCACCCCCGGCGGCACGGCGTGCACCGCGTGCGGCTCGGCGTCGTAGAGGTCGATGAGCTGCCGCGCCTCGACCGCGGTGTTGGCGACCAGCCGGTCGGCCTCGGCGACCACCTGCTCCTCGCCGATCACGCGGACCCGCGACTCGGGCCGGTCACCCTCGGCGAGCGCGGCGTTCTTGACCTTCGCCAGCGTGTGCGCGGTGTGCACCAGCGGCACGGACCACCGGTCGCGCGCCAGCCAGCCGACCTGGCCCGAGAGCCAGTAGTGCGAGTGGATGAGGTCGTAGTACCCGGGCTCGTGGAACGCCTCGGTGCGCAGGACGCCGGAGGTGAACGCGCACAGCTGCGCGGGCAGCTCGTCGCGGCTCAGCGGCTCGAACGGGCCCGCCTGCACGTGCCGGACGGTCACGCCCGGCGCGAGCTCGGCCACCGGTGGCTGGTCCGACGCCGTCGCGCGGGTGAACACCTCGACCTCGACACCCTGGCGGGCCATCTCGGTCGCCGTCTGGCTGACGTAGACGTTCAGCCCGCCGGCGTCGCCGGTTCCCGGCTGCTCGAGCGGCGAAGTGTGCACGGACAACACCGCAACTCTGCGCGGCGCAGCACGGAACCCCCGGATGGAGCTGGTCACCTGGTCACGTCTCCCGCGTTGCGTCAGCATTCCTCGGCGAACTGCCGGAGCACCGCGTCGAACTCCGCCGCGGACTCGGCGAAGGGCGCATGCCCCCCGTCAAGGAACCAACGCCCGGTGGCACCCGGAATCTTCCCGATCGTGTGCTCCGCCGTCGAAGGATCGATCACGCGGTCCTGTGAGCCGTGCACGACGAGAGTGGGTTTGTCGACCGTGGCCAGGACTTCGTCGCCGCCGATGTCCCGGCGGAAGAGGGCCGCGCGGACCGAAGGGGGCACGCTGAGAGACGCCCCGAGCAGGGCCTGGACCTGAGCTCCGGGCACCGGGCCGCCGGCCATGTCGCGGCTGAACGCGGTGAGCGCCGGGACCGCGATGTCCGGATCGTCCGAAAGCATCGCCCGCATGTGCTCGCGCATCAGCGGGCCGACGCGCCCGCCCGCGCGGTCGCGGCCGATTTCGGTGATGGCGCCGACGAGCACGATCCCGCGCAGCCGTGCGGTGCCGTGCACGCGGATGTGGTCGGTGAGCACCAGGCCGCCGTAGGACCAGGCGACGACGATCGCGCCGGGGCCGGCGAAGTCGAGCACCGCGGCGAGGTCGTCGGCCCAGGCCACGGGGTCGTCGTAGCCCGAGGCACTCTTCCCCGCCGAGGGCTCATCAGCACTGGCCACCGCCGGGACGTCGGACGCGCCGTGGCCCCGCAGGTCCATCGCGACCAGGCGGAACCGCTCGGTCAGCGCCGGGTCGGCGAGCTGCGCGGCCCAGCACCCCGCCGACTGCGCCCACCCGTGCACGAACACGATGGGCCGGCTGTTTTCGACGCCTTCGACCCGCAAGCCGAGCCGCGTCCCGCCGTGCCCGACGACTTCGGTGCGCACGGGCTACTTCGCACCCAGCCCTTTCCAGGCCGCCCAGCTGTAGTTCCAGTCCTTGACGTCGGAGGCCATCGGCGCGCCCAGCTGGGAGCCGGTGATCTCGACCGGGTCGCCGACCAGCGCGGAGTCGAAGTAGTCCTTGGCGTCGGCCTCGAGGAGGTTGACGCAGCCGTGGGAGTTGTTGTTCTTCCCGATGTTGGCCGCGTTGTCCTGGTTCTCGTGGATGTACTCGCCGTGGTTGGAGAAGCGGCAGGCCCACTTCTTGTTGACGTTCGTGTAGCCGTAGCGGGCGTTGTCGAAGACGGCCGTCGGCTCCTTGCTCATGATGATGTAGGTGCCGTTCGGGGTGTTGCGGTCGACCTCGGCGTCCAGCCCGTTCGCGCACGGGTAGCTCTTGACCTGCGAGCCGCCGCGGTAGACGTGCATCTGGTGGTCCGGGGTGTTGACCTTGACCACCTGGTTGCGGCCGATCTTGAACTTCGTCGTGACGTCGGCCTTGCCGTACGCGCCGCCGCCCAGCTCGAGGCCGTACAGCTTCGCCTCGACGCTCACGGTGATGTTCTGCGGCCAGTACTCCTTCGGCCGGTAGTCGACCTGGCTGTCGGACAGCCAGCCCCAGGCGCCTTCGACGTCCTTGTCCGTCTTCACCGACAGCGCCTTTTCGACCGCCGCGCGGTCCTTGACCGGCGAAGCGAACTTGACGCTGATCGGCATGGCCACGCCGACCTGCTGGTTGTCGGCCGGGTTGAGCGTCGCGCGGATCTGCTTGGCCGGGGTGATCGTGCTGAAGGTGCCGGTGAGCTCGACCGGCTTGCCGTCGGTGCCGGTGGCCTTGGCCAGGTAGGTGTAGGTCTTGCCGTAGCCGAGCGGCTCGGCGCTGGTCCAGCTGAGCCCGTCCGGCGCGGTGTCGCCCTTGACGGCCTTCCCGCCGTCGGCGGTCACCTTGCACTCGGTGAGCTTGCCGTCGGCGACCTTGATGGTGACCGGCTTGAGGACCGGGGCGTCCTTGGTGTTGACGGCGGGCTCGGCCGTGATCTTCGCCACGGGCTGCGCGCCCTCACCGTCGGCGTTCGCCGCGCCGGTCGGGAAGGCCGTGCCGTCGTTCGTGCTCGAACACGCCGCGGCGACCAGGGCGGCCCCCGCCGCCAGAGCGGCCTTGAAGACCGTACGCCGTTCGATCACCGAAACCTCCCGAGTTCCCCCGCCTGACCAGCGAGGCACACGCCCTTAGCGCTGGTGGCCCAGCCGACGTTACCCGTCGAAAGGTAAAGACCATCCGATCAGGTGCCCTCGCCTATGTCGACAAAGACGTTCTATACACGTCCAGGTTGCCCGTTTCGGCTCAAATGACGCAGTTGATCAAGAGCGGTTCGGGGTGCAGCCGGACGCCGAAGCGGGCAAAAACCCCGTCGCGGACCTCGCGAGCCAAAGCGAGCAGATCGTCTGTCGTCGCGTCGCCGCGGTTGGTCAGCGCCAGGGTGTGCTTGGTCGACAGCGAGACGCGGTTCCCCGGCCCGGGGTACCCCTTCGCGAAGCCGGCGCGCTCGATCAGCCAGGCCGCGGACAGCTTGACGCCGCCCTCGGCCGGGTACTGCGGGACTTCGGCGCCGACGCGGTCAGTGATGCGCCGCAGGACAGCTTCGGCCTCGGCCGACGGGACGATGGGGTTGGTGAAGAACGAGCCCGCGCTCCACGTGTCGTGGTCGTCCGGGTCGAGCACCATGCCCTTGCCGCGACGCAGCTTGAGCACGGCTTCACGCGCTTCGGCCGCCGGGACGCGCGCGCCGATCTCGACGCCGAGCGTGCGCGCCAGCTCGGCGTAGCGGATGGGCGCGGAGAGGCCGTCTTCGCGGATCTCGAAGCGAACCGACAGGACGACACCGGAGTCCGTGCCCTTGAGGACGCTGGTGCGGTAGGCGAAGCCGAGCTCATCGGCCTTGAGCGTGCGCACTTCGCGCGTCCGCCGGTCGTACAGCTCCACCGAGACGATCGACTCGGCGACTTCGCCGCCGTACGCGCCGACGTTCTGGATCGGCGTCGCGCCGACGCTGCCCGGGATGCCGGAGAGGCATTCGAGCCCGCCCAGGCCCGCTTCGACGAGCCCGGCGACGAACGCGTCCCAGTTCTGGCCGGCCTCGACGTCCACGACGTCCCCAGCACGTCGCCAGCCGGTGTTGGCCACCTCGATCAGCGTGCCCTCGAACCCCGCGTCCGCGACCACCAGGTTCGAGCCGCCGCCGAGCAGCAGCACCGGCTCGCCCGCCGCGTCGGCTTCGAGGACCGCCGCGACGAGGTCTTCGCTGGTCACGGCGCTGACGAAGTGGCGGGCCGGCCCGCCGAGGCGCAGCGTGGTGTACGCGGAGAGCTTCGGGAGTGCGGGAGTTCGGGCGGTGTTCACGCGTCTGACGGTACTGTCCGGCGCATGGGATCCCGGATCGAGCACCGTGCTGAGTTCTCCGCCGACGTCGCCGCGACGTACGCGGCGGTCGCCGGCGAAGACGCGCTGCGGGCCCGGCTCGAGCAGCTCGGCGGGCACAGCGCGGCGCTGCTGTCGTACGAGGTCTCCGGCACGGACCTGCGGTACGCGCTGCGGCAGGGGATCAGCGCGGACAAGCTGCCGCAGGCGGTGCGGACGCTGCACAAGGGCGACCTGCTGGTGACCCGCGCGCAGACCTGGCGCGTGAGCAACGACGGCACCGGCCGGCAGGGCAACGCGACGGTCGAGGTCGGCGGCGTCCCGGGCGAGATCACCGCGCGGACCGCGTTGCTGGCCAACGGCGACAAGACGGTGTACCGGACCAGCGGCGAGGTGACCATGCGGGTCCCGCTGTTCGGCAAGAAGCTTGAAGCCGTGATCGCCGAGCAGGTCACGAAGCTGCTGGAGCGCGAAGCCGAATTCACGGCGAAGTGGCTCACCGAAGCAAACTGAGCCCGGTCGGCGCCCCGACCCGCGGCACGACCAACCCGAACCGCCTCCGCCGGGTCGACCGGTGGATCGCTTCTTCGCCGGCGACGACCCGGCTGGTGCGCGCGGCCTCGGACCCGCTGGTCGTCGACCTCGGTTACGGCGCTTCGCCGGTGACGACCGTCGAGCTGGCGCGCCGGCTGCGGCGCGTCCGGCCGGACGTCCGGGTGCTGGGTCTGGAGCTGGATCCTGCTCGCGTGGCTTTCGCGCAGCCCGCCGCGTCACCGCCGCTCCTGGAGTTCCGTCGCGGCGGGTTCGAGCTGGCCGGGACGCGGCCGGTGCTGGTCCGGGCGTTCAACGTCCTGCGGCAGTACGCGGAGGACGAGGTCGCGGGCGCGTGGGGGCTGGTGCTGGACTCGATGACCCCGGGCGGCCTGCTGGTCGAAGGCACGTGCGACGAGATCGGCCGGCTGTCGACGTGGGTGCTGGTGTCGGCTTCGGGGCCGGTTTCCCTGACGTTGTCGATGCGGCTGGCCGGGCTAGAGAAGCCGTCGACGATCGCCGAGCGGCTGCCGAAGGCGCTGATCCACCGGAACGTCCCGGGTGAACGGGTGCACGCGTTGCTGACCGCTCTGGACGCCTGCTGGGCCACGGCGGCCCCGCAGCAGGCGTTCGGGGTCCGGTCACGGTGGCTGGAGACGGTCCGGCTGCTGATCGCCCGCGGCTGGCCGGTGCCGGACCCGCGGATCCGGCCGGGCGAGCTGACGGTCCCCTGGGCGTCGGTCGCCCCGGCCTGAAGCGTCACCGGATGTCATGAACGACTCGTTCAGGGCGCCCGGCGACATGAACGACTCGTTCATGACGTTCATCGAGCCACCCCCGCTGCGTCACCCCGAAGTGACCTGCGGTGATCACCATTGAGCCGTGGAACTCCTGGCGCACGTGACCGAGCTGCTGCGCGGCGCGCTCGGCTCGCCGTGGCTGTGGGTGCTCGTCTTCGCCGTGTCCGGGTTGGACGCACTGCTGCCGTTCATGCCCAGCGAGACGACCGTCGTCACCGTCGCCGTGCTGCTCGGGCCCGATCCGCGGCAGCTCGCCCTGCTCGCGGCGGTGGCCGCCGGGGGCGCGTGGGCCGGCGACTGCCTCGGGTACGCCGTCGGCCGGGCCGCCGGGCCGCCGGCGATCGCGCGGCTGCAACGCGGGCCGGAGGGGCAACGGCGTTACGCGTGGGCCCGCGACCAGGTCCAGCGCAACGGCGGCCTGCTGATCATCGCCGCGCGCTACCTGCCCGGCGGACGCGTCGCCAGCGCGCTCGCCAACGGCAGCCTCGAGTATCCCCTGCGCCGGTTCGTGCCGCTGGACCTCGCCGGCGCGGCGATCTGGGCGGTCTACAGCGTGCTGATCGGCTTGGCCGGCGGAGCGGCTTTCGCCGACGAGCCGGTGAAGGGCCTGTTGCTGTCCTTCAGCCTCGGTCTCGGCCTGGTTTTCGCCATCGAGGCCGGACGACGGCTACGGTCGGCCCATGCAGCTGCTGGAGGCGATCGACGTCCACGCCGACGCACTGAAGCGGGCGGCGCTGAAAGCCGGCCCGGCGAGGCCGGTCCGAAACTGTCCGAAGTGGACTGTCCATGACCTGGTGGCGCACATCGCCTTCGTGCACGGCTTCGCCGTGAGCCTGGCGGTGAACCGGCCGGTGAGACCGGAGCCGCCCGCGGACTGGGCCGAAGTCCTGGGGTGGTGGGACGGCCAGCGCCTGGCCCTGCGTGAAGCACTGAGCCGCGACCTGGGAACCCCGGCGTTCTCGCCGTACCCGGGCTTCGCCGAGACCGTCGGCACCTGGACCCGCCGGATGGCCCACGAGACGGCGATCCACCGCCTGGACGCGGAATCGGCCCTCGAAGGCACCCCGGAAACGCGCTTCTCCCCCGAGTTCGCGAACGACGGCATCGACGAGTTCCTGACCTACCTCACCCCGCGCCGGGGCAAGAAAGCCGACGTCCGCGTCACGACGCCGGAGCGCACGTGGGCGCTCGGCGAGCCGGTCGCCGAGGTCACCGGCGCCGCCGACGACGTCTACCGCGCGCTCTGGGGGCGTCCGCACCAGGCGCGCGTCACGGGTGACCTCGCACCGCTCGCGGCGCCCTGACCAGCGCGGGGGACAATGCCCGTCGTGACCGCTCCCGAACGCCGCTACGTCATCACCTTCGGCTGCCCCGACCGCACCGGCATCATCGCCCGGATCTCCGGGTTCCTCGCCGAGCACGGCGGCTGGATCGTCGAAGCGGCCTACCACACCGACCCGGACACGGGCTGGTTCTTCACCCGCCAGGTCGTCCGGGCCGACTCCCTGCCGTTCGACGCCGACGAGCTGCGCGCCCGCTTCGGCGACGTGGCCGCGGACCTGTCGGCGGAGTCGAGCTGGCAGGTCAGCGACACCGGCGAGCGGCGCCGCGCGGTGGTGCTCGTCTCGAAGGCCGGGCACTGCCTGTACGACCTGCTCGGCCGCGTCGCCTCCGGCGAGCTGGACGTCGACATCGCAGCGGTGATCGGCAACCACGAGTCGCTGGCCGACATCACCCGCGCGCACGGCATCCCGTTCCACCACGTGCCGTTCCCGGCGGGCGACAAGGCTTCGGCGTTCGAAGAGGTCCGGAAGCTGGTCGACGAGCACGAGCCGCACGCGGTGGTGCTGGCCCGGTTCATGCAGATCCTGCCCGCGGACCTGTGCCGCGAGTGGGCCGGCCGGGCGATCAACATCCACCACAGCTTCCTGCCGTCGTTCATCGGCGCGAAGCCTTACCACCAAGCGCACACGCGCGGGGTGAAGCTGGTCGGCGCGACGTGCCACTACGTGACGGCGGACCTCGACGCCGGCCCGATCATCGACCAGGACGTCATCCGCGTCGACCACGGCGACTCGGTCGAGGACATGGTCCGCAAGGGCCGGGACATCGAGAAGGTCACCCTCGCTCGCGGCCTGCGCTGGCACCTGGAGAACCGCGTGCTGGTGCACGGCAACCGGACAGTGGTGTTCTGACCGGTTGCCGTGCGGTGCTCACGCGCCGATGGTCGAGGCGTCGATGACGAATCGGTAACGCACGTCGGAGTTCTCGACGCGCTCGTAGGCTTCGTTGACCTTGTCGGCCGAGATCGTCTCGACCTCCGCGCCGATGCCGTGCTTCGCGCAGAAGTCCAGCATCTCCTGGGTCTCGGCGATGCCGCCGATCATCGACCCGGCCAGCACCTTGTTGCCGCCCAGCAGCGAGAAGGCGTTGTAGTTCAGCGGTTCGCCGGGCGCGCCGACGTTCACCATCGCGCCGCCGACCTTGAGCAGGCCGAGGTAGGCGTCGATCGGCAGCTTGGCCGAAACGGTGTTGAGGATGACGTCGAACTTGCCCTTGAGGACGTCGAACGTCGCTTCGTCGCTGGTCGCGTAGTAGTCGGTCGCGCCGAGCCTGAGGCCGTCTTCCTGCTTCTTGAGGCTCTGGCTCAGCACCGTGACCTCGGCGCCCATCGCGGCGGCGATCTTGACGCCCATGTGCCCGAGCCCGCCGAGGCCGATCACGGCGACCTTCTTGCCCGGCCCGGCGCCCCAGTGGTGCAGCGGCGAGTAGGTGGTGATGCCCGCGCACAGCAGCGGCGCGGCGATGTCGAGGCTGATGCCCTCGGGGATGCGGCAGACGAAGGCGTCCTTCACGACGATCTGGTTGCTGTAGCCGCCGTAGGTGTTCTCGCCGTCGAAGCCGACGCCGTTGTACGTCTGGACGTTGCCCTTGACGCAGAACTGCTCGGTGCCGGCCTGGCAGTACTCGCACTCGCCGCAGGAGTCGACCATGCAGCCGACGCCGACGCGGTCGCCGACCTGGTGCTTCGTGACGTCCGAGCCGACCGCGGCGACGACGCCGGCGATCTCGTGGCCCGGGACCATCGGGAAGATCGCCTGGCCCCAGTCTTCCTTGGCCTGGTGGATGTCGCTGTGGCAGATGCCGGCGTAGGCGATGTCGATCAAGACATCATCGGCGCGCAGGTCGCGGCGCTCGATCGTGGTCGGTGCGAGCGGCGCACCCGGCGCCGGTGCGGCAATGGCGTGCGTGGTGGTGCTCATGGAACCCTCCAGGTTCAAGTACCGTTGATCCTCGTAAGAGATCTCTTACATACCTACGTAAGAGGGGTCTTACATATTTCGATCGGAGATGTGATCCAGGTCATGGGCGGCAAGTACCACCACGGCGACCTCCGGGCCGAGCTCGTGCGCGTCTCGCTCGACCTGATCGCCGAGCAGGGCCTCGAGGGCTTCTCGGTGGCGAAGGTCGCGAAGCTGGCGAACGTCAGCCCCGGGGCGCCGTACCGGCACTTCCCGACGCGCGAGAGCCTGCTGGCCGAGGTCGCTTGCCACATCGCCGGTCAGCTGGGCGACCGCGTCGCGACGGCGGCGGCCGAGCACGAAGACCCGACGGACGCCCTGGCGGCGGGCGCGGGCGCGTACACGCGCTACCTGATCGAGCGCCGGGCCGGGATGAACGTCATCTACGCGGACGGTCTCCACGGCCCCGAGCACGTGGAACTGCTGGAGCAGACCCGCCGCCTGACGGACGAGTTCCTGATGCGCTGCCTGGCGGTCGCCCCCGACCCGGCGACGGCGCTGGAGCTGATGGAGCAGCTGTTCACCCAGGCCCACGGCTACGGCACGTTCCAGCTCGACGGCGTCTTCGTGAAGCACGGCTACTCGGTGGACCTCGTGGTGCGGAAGTCGACCGAGGCCGCGCGCATCGCGATCGCGGGCCGGACCGCTAGCCGCTGATTCCGGCGACCACGTCCAGCAACCCGGGGAACTTCACGTCGAACTCGTCGCGGCGCAGGCGCACGAACGTGCCGTTGCCCGCGTCGCGCTGGCGGACCAGGCCGGCTTCGCGCAGCACGCGCCAGTGGTGCGTCCGGGTCGACTTGGCGATCGGCAGCGGGAACGACGAGCACGCGCGCTCGGCGCCGTCCCCGTCGACGAGTTCCAGCACGACCGCGCGGCGGTGCGGGTCGGCGAGGGCGGACAGGACGGCGCCGAGGTCGACGTCGGCCATCTCCGGGATCGGCAGTTCACCGGGCATGCTGGACATGGTACGGCAGCTGTCGTACCTTCGACGAGGTACGAGAACCTTCGAACCTCCGGAGATCCGCATGCTGTGCGTGTTCGACGTCAACGAGACCCTGCTCGACCTCGCCGCGATGGACGACCTCGTCGGCGGGCCCGAGCTGCGGCGCGAGTGGTTCGGGCTGGCCATCCACACGGTCCTGACCGTCACGGCCAGCGGCGGCTACCGCGACTTCGCGGGCATCGCCGGCGAAGCGGCGGTCGAGGTCGCCGCCCGGCACGGGCGGGAGCTGGACCTAGCGAAGGTCGGCGAAGGACTGCGCTCGCTCCCCGCCCACCCGGACGTCGAAGCGGGTCTCACCAAGCTGCGCGAAGCCGGCCACGACGTCGTCGCGCTGACGAACTCGCCGCTCACCACGGCCGAGGCGCAGCTGCGGAACTCGGGCCTGGCCACGCTCTTCGACCGGATCTTCTCGGCCGAGCAGGTGGGCAGGCTCAAGCCCGCGCCGGAGCCCTACCGGCAGGTGCTGGACGCCTACTCCGCCGAACCGCGGAACGCGGTGATGATCGCCGCGCACGACTGGGACATCGCGGGCGCGCAGGCGGCCGGGCTGCGGACGGCGTTGCTCGCCCGCCCCGGCGTCCGCCCGCTGCCCGGCTCGCCCGAGCCGACGTACACGATCTCGACGCTGCCCGAACTGGCCCCGCTGCTGGGTTAGCCCGCTGGGTCAGTCGGCGATCCGGACCAGCATCTTGCCGGTGTTGGCCCCGGCCAGCAGGCCGAGGAACGCGTCCGGCGCGTTGCGGATGCCGTCGACGAACGTCTCGGAGTACTTGATCTGCCCCGAGTTGACCAGCGGCGCGATCTCGCTGACGAACTGCTGCTGCAGGCCCCAGTGGTCGAGCACCAGCAGGCCGCGGATGGTGATCCGCTTGGCGATGATCTGCGCCAGGTTGCGCGGCGCCGGCGTCGGCTCCGTGGCGTTGTACTGCGAGATCATGCCGCAGACGGCGATCCGGCCGTGGAGGTTGATCGCGCTGATCGCGGCCTCGAGGTGCTCGCCGCCGACGTTGTCGAAGTAGACGTCGATGCCTTCCGGCGCCGCCTTGTGCAGCTGCTCGGCGACCGGGCCGTCCTTGTAGTTGAAGGCGGCGTCGAAGCCGAGGTCCTCGACCAGGTGACGCACCTTCTCCGCCGACCCGGCCGAGCCGATGACGCGCTTGGCGCCCTTCAGCTTCGCGAGCTGCCCGACGAGCGAGCCGACCGCGCCGGCCGCGCCCGAGACGAACACGGTGTCGCCCGGCTTGAACTCGGCCGACTCCAGCAGGCCCGCGTAGGCCGTCAGGCCCGGCATGCCGAGCACGCCGAGGTAGGTGGAGAGCGGAGCGGCGTCGGCGTCCACCTTGACGAACCGCTTGGCGTCGAGGACGGCGTGGGTGCGCCAGCCCGCCTGGTGCAGCACGTGGTCGCCGGGCTTGACGTCGTCGACGTTCGACTCGACGACCTCGCCGACGGCCCCGCCGGACATGACCTCGCCGACCTCGAAGGGCGGCGCGTACGACTTGACGTCGCGCATGCGGCCGCGCATGGCCGGGTCGACGCTCATGACCAGGTTGCGCACCAGGATCTGCCCCTCGCCGGGGGTCGGGATCTCGGTGTCGACGACGTCGAAGTTGTCGTGCGTCGGAACACCTTCCGGACGCGAAGCCAGCCGGATCTCGGTCGCCTGGGTGGGTGCGTTCACCGTCGAACTCCTCAAGTCGGTCGAAGCGGGGCAGGCGCCCCGGATTCCACCGGGTAGAACCGGCTAACCGGGGCGCACATTCCGATTGTGACTGGTCACACGATCTCCGCAAGTTTTCCGAGGACGCCGTCGTAGATCTTCTTGAGGCCGCCGGGCGCGAAGGTCTTCTCGAAGAAGCCGCCGATGCCGCCGGCGCCGTCCCAGCTGGTGTCGATCCGGACGAGGCTCTTCTCGCCGACCTCGGTGACGGTCCAGGTGGTGACCATGCTGGAGTTCGCGTCGGTCTCGACCAGGGTGCCGGGCTTCGGCTCGCTGACGGTGGCCTTGACGTCGCGCACGCGCTTGGACGTCGCCTGCAGCTTCCAGCCGGCCTTGGTCCCGGCGCCGACACCGCCCTCGGTCACCTCGTAGTCGCGGTAGTGCTCGGTGAGCAGCTTCGGACGCGTTTCGGCGTAGTCCGCGACGAGCGCGCGCACCTTGTCGGCCGGGGCGTCGATCGTCCGCTCCGCGGTGGCCGTGACCTTTCCCATTGCACTCCTTCTCCCGAGGTACCCGATCAGCGTCGACCCTAGACCGCGCGCACACCTCCTCCGCACGCGACGGCGACCCCATGCCGCACGGTTTCGGGCATGCCGAGCACTCGGAGCACACCAGGCGGCGAGGACCGGTCGAGCACGTGCGCGCCAGTCCGTCCGGATGCGGCGAAGAGCGTGAGCTTCATTGTCGCGCCGCGAATTCGGCGACGTGGTCGGCCGCCCATTCGGCGAAGGTGCGCGCCGGGTGGCCCAGGATCTTCTCGACGTCCGGCGTGGGCGGGAACTGCGGCCGTGCGAGATGGGCGGCGTACCGGGCCATCATCGCCGTGACGAACGGCTCCGGGAGGCCGTTGGCCAGCATGCCCCGCGCCGCGATCGGCGCCGGGATCTCGTGGAACCGCAGGGGCCGGCCGAGCGCGGTGCCGATCTGCTGAACCATTTCCCGGTGGGACAACGATTCCGGACCGGTGAGATCGATGCGCCGCCCGAGCAGGTCGTCGTCGACGAGCGCTTTGGCCAGCACCTCGGCCAGGTCGAGTTCGTGGAGCGGCGACTCCTCGAAATCCGCGTACACGTACCGGACGTCATCGCCGGCGCGGATCTGGCCGCCCCACGCGGTGAGGGCGTTGAGCGCGAACGAGCTGGGCCGCAGGCTGACCCATTCCAGGCCGCTCGTCGCGGCGGCGTCGTCGACCTCCTTGTTGCGGTCGCCGCGGAACCGCGACGGCTGCGCGTCGGGCCGGTCGTCCACATTGGCCGCGGCGAGCGCGACCACCCGGCCGACACCGAGCTCCCGCGCCAGCGCGACGACGTCGTACGCGGCATCGCCGACCGCGCGCGAGTGGAGGAACAGCGCGTCGGCGCCGCGCAGCGCGTTCCGGAGCGACTCCGGCCGTTGCGGATCGCCTTCGACGACCTCGACGTCCGCCGGGAAGCCCGCATCCCCTGGCGAGCGCGTGATGACGCGGACTTCGTGACCCTCGAGCCCGGCGACGAGGAGGCGGCCGACCAAGCCGGTGGCCCCGGTGAGCACGATCATGATGAAACCCCTTCCCCTGGGTTACCCTGATGCCTGAAGTTCGGATGATACGAGGAGCATATCATATGAGTCCCGTAGCAGCTGACGGGGCGGACGCCGCTCGCCGTCGTCGGCGGTCGACCGTGGCGGTCAAGGAGTCGCTGCGCGAACTGCGGAACCAGCTTTCGCTGCTGAACCACCAGATCAGCAGCCACCTGTCGCTCAAGGACGTCGACCTGGACTGCCTGGAGCTGATCGCCCGCCACGGCCCGCTGAGCCCGAGCAGCCTCGCGCGCAGCGCGGGCCTGCACCCGGCGACGATGACCGGCATCCTCGACCGGCTCCAGAAGGGCGGCTGGATCGTCCGGGAGCGCGACCCGGACGCGGCCGACCGGCGCGCGATCGCGGTGCGCGCGGTCCGCGGGCGCAACGCCGAGCTGTTCCGCCTCTATTCGGGGATGAACACCGCACTGGACGACATCTGCGACGAGTACAGCGAAGCCGAACTGGAACTGATCACCGGCTTCCTCCGCCGCGCGCGGTCGGCGGGCCACGGCGCGACGGGTGATCTGGCCAACAGCTGACCAGCGGTTTTTATGCTGTACTCCCAGGCATGTGGCAGACGGGCGACGCGTACGAGGCTTACATCGGACGGTGGAGCCGGCGCGTCGCGGAGACGTTCGTCCGGCGGCTCGGCGTCCCGGCCAGCCGCCGCTGGCTCGACGTCGGCTGCGGTACGGGCGCGCTGACGTCGGCGGTGCTGGCCGCGGCCGATCCCGTCGAGGTCGTGGGCGTGGATTCGTCTTCGGGTTTCCTCGCGACCGCCCGGGCGCGGGTGACCGACCCGCGGGCGTCGTTCGAGGTCGCCGACGCGCGTGAGCTGCCCTTCCCGGACGACAGCTTCGACGTGGTGGTGTCCGGCCTGGTGCTCAACTTCGTCCCCGACCCGGCCCGCGCGGCGGCGGAGATCGCCCGGGTGACGCGCGGCCCGGCCGCGGCGTACGTCTGGGACCTCGCGGAGGGCATGGAGCTGATCCGGCACTTCTGGGAAGCCGCGGCCGAGCTGGACCCGGCGAAGGTCGCCGAGCTGGACGAAGGCCGCCGGTTCACGCTGTGCCGGCCCGAGCCACTGGGCCGGCTGTGGACGGAGGCGGGCTTCACCGGGGTGTCGGTCGGCGAGATCAAGATCCCGACGGTGTTCACCGGCTTCGACGACTACTGGCAGCCGTTCCTGGGTGCGCAGGGCCCGGCGCCGGCGTACTTGGCGACGCTCCCGGAGGGCCGCCGCGGCCAGATCCGCGAGTTGCTGCGCAGCAGGCTCCCGACGAACCCGGACGGCTCGATCCCGCTGTCAGCCCGCGCATGGGTGGTCCGCGGAACGGCCTGAAGCGCCCCAATGTGGCCTTCGGTGCGTCAGACGCAACCAAGGCGGCCTTCGGTGCGTCAGACGCAACCAAGGCCGCCTTGGGGCGCTCGGGTCAGAGACCGGCCTGCGACAGCCAATCCTTCGCGACATCAGCGGCCTTCTCGCCGTCCGAGTCGACTCGCTTGTTCAAATCGCGCATCACGTCCGTCGTCAGCTTCGCGCTCACCGCGTTCACCGCGGTCGCGAAGTCGGCGCCACGCTCGTCGAGCACCTTCTTGTTCACCGCCGGCACGACGTTCTCCGTCGGCACGATGTTCAGGTCGTCCTTGAGCACCGTGTAGTTCGAGTCGCCGGTCAGCGGGCTGACGGAGTCGACCGGGATCACCGTCACCGCGCCCGACTTCAGCTGCTCGACCCGCGGCCCCGCTTCCTGGACCGTCTGGAACGTCGCGTTCGTCAGCTTGTAGACGTCCTTGAAGCCCAGGAAGCACGGCAGGCGCTTCTCGCACTCCGGCGGCCCCGCCATGACGACCTTGTCCAGCTTCTTCAGATCGCTGATCGAGGCGATCCCCTGGGACTTCGCCACGTCGGACTTGATGATGTAGGTGTTCTTGTCCTCCGCCGCGGCGAAGTCCAGCAGGCCCACGCCGCTCGGCTCGAACAGCTTGGCCAGCTGCTCGTGCTCCTCCTGCGCGGTCTTGCCGGCCTCCTTGCCGAACCCGGTGGTGATCGCCGCACCCTGGTACTCCGGGATGAACTGCAGCTCACCGGACTTCAGCGACGGGTAGATCAGCTCCCGCGACCCCAGGTTCAGCTTCCGCGTCACCGGATAGCCCTTGGCCTCCAGCGCCTGCGCGTAGATCTCGGCGAGGATCTGGCTGTCGGTGAAGTTGAAGGACGCGACGACGATCGGCGCCCCACCCTTGCCCTGCGCGGCGGGCTTGTCACCGCTGTCGCTGCCACCCCCACAGGCGGCCAAACCGAGCGTCGCCGCGACGGCCACCGCCACCACGGACGCGTTCCGGAACCAGCGCACGAATCCACTCCCTCGTCACTCGAACAGACGAAAGGACCCTAGACCCGCCCACCGACAAGCGCCCACATATTGAGAGAAAAGCACTCGAATTCCCAGACTCCGGAATGAGTCCCCACCAAACGGGGTAGGGTCGCCCGGTGCACGTGACCGCGGTGACCCCGCTGGCCGCCGATAGCGGACCCCCGATCTTCCAGTGGAAGTGGGTGGACCGCAACGCGGACGACATCGTCCAGCGCCTCGGCGAACACATCTCGCTGACCGCCGCCGCGCTCGGGGTCGGGCTCGTCGTCTCCATCGCGCTCGCGGTGCTCTCACTGCGGTACCGCTGGTCGTACCCGGTCATCCTGGGCACGGCCGGCGCGCTCTACGTCATCCCGAGCCTCGGCGCGTTCGCCGTGCTGGTGCCGTTCTTCGGGCTGACGTTCCTCACCGCGATGATCCCGCTCGCGACGTACACGCTGCTCATCCTGGTCCGCAACATCGTCACGGGCGTCGACCAGGTGCCGAACGAAGTCCGCGAGGCCGCGGTCGGCATGGGCTACACGCGCGGCAAGCTGCTCTGGCAGATCGAACTGCCGCTCGCCCTGCCGGTGGTGATCGCCGGGCTGCGCGTCGCCGCGGTGACGACGATCGGCCTGGTCACGGTGACGTCGATGCTCGGGCTCGGCGGCCTGGGCTACTTCATCCGCGCGGGCATCCAGACGGCGACGCCCAACCCGACGGAGATCATCGTCGGCGTAGCGCTGTCGGTGGTCCTGGCGGTGATCGTGGATCTCTTGCTGTGGCTCAGCGAGCGCCTGCTGGCGCCGTGGTCGCGGAAGGTGGCGGCGCGATGAGCTTCCTCGACCAGCTGAACGCCTGGCTCGCGGACCCCCACCGCTGGAGCTGGACCGACAAGGCCGGCATCCCGTACCGGACGCTGGAGCACCTCCGGTTTTCGTTGCTGGCGCTGGTGATCGCGGCGGTCCTGACGATCCCGGCGGCGCTGTGGCTGGCCCACTACCGCAAGGGCGCGTTCCTCGCGAGCAGCGCGGTGAACATCGGCCGCGCGATCCCCAGCTTCGGCCTGATCATCCTGTTCTGGTTCCTGGCCAGCCGCTGGGAGGTCGACACGACGTTCTGGCCGCTGCTGCTCGCGCTCGTCGCGCTGGCGATGCCACCGCTGTTCACGAACACGTACGCGGGCGTGGTGTCCCTGGAGCAGGAGACGGTCGACGCGGCTCGCGGCACGGGGTACCGCGAGTGGCAGATCATGCTGCGCGTCGAACTGCCGCTGGCGTCCCCGGTGCTCCTGGCGGGCGCGCGGGTGTCGTTCCTCCAGCTGATCGCGACGGTCGCGATCGGCGCGATCGTCAACGACGGCGGCGGCCTCGGCCGCTACATCGTCGACGGCTTCGCCCTCGGAGCGTCGGGCTACGGCGAGATCTTCGCGGGCGGCTTGGCCGCGGTGGTCCTGGCGCTGGTGTGCGACGGCGCGTTCGCGCTGATCACCCGTTGGGCGACGCCCCGAGGTCTGGCGCTGCAGAACGCCCGGCGCGAGTCGTAGCCCGGCGCCACAGCGGGGAAATCACCCGCTGAACGAGCGGCAAGCCGCGGCCAGCCGTCCGACCTCGGGCCCGAGCGGACGGTCCTCGTCCACCGGCGGCACCACCGACCGCACCCATTCGTAAGCCGCACCCAGGCCCGGCACTCCGCCCGAAGCCAGGTACCGCGCCTGTGACCCGGTGATCAGCTCGCACGCCGTGATCGCGAACAAGTGCGTCGCGGCCGTTCGAAGCTGCTCGCCCGCCGCCCACGCAAACGCTTGCACATCCTCCTGACCGGCCGATGTGTCGATCGAACCGAGCGTCGCGGGTGCCGCGAGCCGGCGCAACGCGTGCAGCTCCCCCACCGCCCTCTTGTGCAACGGCACCAAGCCCGCCCGCGGCCCGGGATCCGTCGTGAGCTGCGGCGGGAGCCCGCTGAAGCGCTCGTCGAGCAAGCGGTGCTGACGCTGCACCGAAATCTCGCCGAGGTGCACCAGCGCCGCCGTCACCGCGTCCATCCGCAGGCCCAGGTCCACTGCGTGGTAGGCCGTCCCCGAGAGGAATGAACCCTCGACGAACGACGGCGAGTCACCCGGCATCGTCCCCCAGCGCCGGTGGGTCTCGGCCAGCTCCTCGTTGACGCGGGACGCGTGAGCCAGCGCGCGCGGCGCCACCCGCACCGACAGCGGTGCCTGCACGACCCCCGAGCGCACCGGGCCCGCGCCCACCATCCCGGTCAGGGCCGTCAGCAGCCGCCGGAGGTGGTCGTCGCCGCCCGCCATGATCGGCGAGAACACCTCGCGCGGCGCGCCGAGGACGTCGATCGCCATCGCCTCGGTGAGCGTCTGCAGCTGGATGAGCTGGCGCGCTTCGGCCCAGCCGCGCTGCGCGTGCATCACGGCCAGCGGAGAACCCTGAAGCAGCGAAGCACCTTCTTTGGGCCCCAGCACGTACGGCGCTACGCCGCGCTTGGCGAGCGCCGAAGCCGCCGAAACCTCGTCGCCGTCTTCGAGCACCGTGCCGATGCCGAGGAACGTCTGGAAAGCGTGGGACAGCGGGATGATCTCGCCCGAACTGCCGAGGCCGCCACGCGGAACCGCCGGGGTGAAACCGTCGTTCAGGCGGTCCACGAGGAACTGCACCAGCTCCGCGCTCACTCCCGACCAAGGCTGCAGGAAGTCGCGCAGCCGCACGACGAACAGCGCGCGGACGTCCTCAGGTGGGAGCCACGGCGGGCCGCCGACGGCGCGGCCGATCAGCAGGTTGCGCTGGTGTTCGGCCTGCTGCCGCGCGTCGAGGGCGACCCCGGCCAGGCGGCCCATGCCGGTGGTGACGCCGTAGACCGGTTTTTCGCCCTTTTCGAGCGCTGTCAACAGCTCGTTCCGGCGCTGCCGCAACGTCTCTACCAGCGCTTTGGCCAGAACCAACCGTTCACCGTCGGCGAACTCGCTTCCGTCGATGATCATCGGTACGGCAGCATGGTGCCGACGCCGGAAGCCTCGGCACGGGCCAGGACCATGTTCGCCACCGCGACGTCCGTTGTGGACAGTCCGCGGTGCCAGAACAGGATCCGCTCGGCGTCGTGCTCGCGGCCCGGCTTCTTCCCGGCCACGATGTCGCCGATCTCGGCGTGGACCCCGTCCGCGGTGAGGAGGCCGGCGTTGAGCTGCGGGCGCAGGGCGCCGAACCGCGGGTTGCCGGACCGCGATTCGCGCCAGTCGTCGACGACGACCTTGTCGACGTCGTCGAGCAGCGTGAGCTCCAGCGCGCTGATCGTGCCGTAGGGCACCAGGAAGGTGCCCGGCCGGAGGAACTCGCGCCGCACCAGCGGCTCGGGCTCGACCAGCCGGGAGGCCTCGACCTGGATGTCCGCGCCGTCCAGGGTCTCCTCGGCCGTGGCGCAGACGCGGACGTCCTTGCCGAGCCGTTCCGACAGCCGGCGGCCGAAGTCCTCGCGGGACTCCGGGCGCTTGCTGGTCACGCGGATCTCGGCGAAGTCGAACAACGAGTCGAGGAGCACGACGTTCCACCAGGCGGTACCGCGGGCGCCGATGTGCCCGAGCACCCGGGAGTCCGGACGCGCCAGGTACTTCGCGCCGACGGCGGTCATCGCGCCGGTGCGGGCCTCGGTGATCATCGTGCCGTCGACGATGGCCCGCGGCATGCCCGTGTCCGGGTCCAGCAGCAGGATCAACGCCATTTCGGAAGGGAGGCCCCGTTCGAAGTTCCCCACGAAGTCACCGACGACCTTCACGCCGCTGACCTGCTTCGCGGACAGGTGGCCGCGAAGGATGTTGAAGTGGCCCTTGCCGCCGTTGTCCGGCACGAGGTGCGTACGCGGCTCGAACACGACCTGGCCGCGGCCGTGGTCGGCGAGCACGTCCTCGACCGCGCCGACGATGTCCGCGTCCGTGACGCCGAGCGAGTCGATGTCGGCCCCGGTGAGGTACCGGAGCCAGACGGACGTCACTTGGCGAGGTCCTCGATGACCTCGGCCCCGGGCAGCGAGGCCAGCGCGGTGCCGGAGATCAGCAGCTTGCTGCCGCGGATCCCGCTGCCGATGACGAGCTCGGGCGCGTCGGCGACCCGCTGGTCGATCAGGATCGGCCAGTCGGCGGGCAGGCCGACGGGCGTGATGCCGCCGTACTCCATCCCGGTCAGGGAGACGGCTTCGTCCATCGGCGCGAACGACGCCTTGCGGACGTCGAGGCGGCGCTTGATCACGCCGTTGACGTCGGCGCGGGTGGTCGCGAGCACGAGCGCGGCCGCGAAGCGGACTTCGCCCGCGCGCTTGCCGGCGACGACGACGCAGTTCGCGGACGCTTCGAGCGGCGAACCGTACGTCTCGCAGAAAGCGGCGGTGTCGGCCAGCGAGGGGTCGATCTCGGCGACGCCGACCGCGTCCGGGTCAGCGAGCGCGGCGAGCGCCTTGGCGACGGGATCGGCGAGCAGGTCGGTACGCGTGGGGGCGGGAACCACGGTGAGGCTCCCGGCAATCGTCCAGGTCACCTCGCCAGGGTAACTACCAGTTGGAGCCGCCGCGCTGGACCTCGATCAGCTTGGGGCGGACGTCCACGATGTAGACCAGGGCCGCGGCCATGGCCGGCACCCAGAAGATCATCCCCGGCCCCATCACGCTGAAGAGCGCCATCGCGAGCGTCGCGCCGCCGGTGATGAGCATCCAGATGGGCTTGGTCTTGCGGTCGGCCGCGGAATAGGCGTCGGCGCGCTGCAGGAGCGCGTGCACGAACGCGAAGAGCCCGACCAGCGCGCTGCCCCAGTGGACTACTTCGAGGATCCAGATGGCAACCAGCACAGCGACAGCTTACGGCAAACCGCCCGAACGACCCCGGCCCCGCCACCGGGGTGCGGTGGCGGGGCCGGGGTGTTCACGGCGTTTTCACCGATCCGGCCGGTAACGATCGGCTCGGTTACTTGTCGGTCTTCGGGGCGGCCGGCTTCTTCGCGGCAGCGCTGGTGGTCGTGCCGGTGGTGCTGCGGCGGGCCGGGGCGGCCGTCTTCGGCGCCGTCTTGTTCGCGACCCTGCGGCTCGCGGAGCGGGTCTCGTGGGCGACGTCGTCACCCAGCTCCTCGATGGCCTCGGCGGTGTCACCGGCGACCTCGGTCACCTTGCGGGCGGTCTTCTCGCCGACCGAGCGGGTGCGCTTGGTGAAGGTGCCCAGCACGCCGTCGACGCGCTCGCGGACCTCGGTGGTGACGCCCTCGACCTGGCCCTGCGCGGTGGCCACGGCCTCCTCGAGCTGCTCGATGGCCTTCTTGACCTGCGGCTGCGTGGAAAACTTGTCCCACGCCTGCTCGCCCGACTCGGCCAGCTTGTTGTACAGCTTGAGCGCGGCCTCGGTGTACTCGTCGATGACCTTGCGCAGCTCGGCCGGGTCCAGCTTCTCGCGGAGGCTCTCGACGTCGGTCGGCAGCTCCTGCAGGTTCTTGCGGGCGGTCTCGCTGCCCTTGGTCACGTTCTCGCGGGCCTTCGCCACGGCGTCCGTGACGGCCTGGCCGGCCAGGTTGCCGGCGCCGAGCGCGGCGAGCAGCGGGGTGCGGACCTGGTCGAGGGCGCTGGTCACGGCCTTCTTGACGTCTTCGGTGGTCTTGGGGGTCGTCATGCTGACTCCTTGGTGTTCGCGGCTGGAGTGGTGTCTGGGGTGTCTGTGGTGGGAGAAGGCTCGGCGGACGGCCGTGCCGCGGCGTTCTCCCGGCGGAAGGACTCGTAGACGTCGAGCAGGACCTGCTTCTGCCGTTCGGTCAGCTCGGCGTCGGCGCGAATCGCGTCGCCCACCGGCCCACCCGTCGGCAGATCGAGGATCCCGGCCTGCACGTACAGCGCTTCCGCCGAAATGCGCAGTCCCTTGGCGATCTGCTGCAGGATCTCCGCGCTGGGCTTGCGCACCCCGCGCTCGATCTGGCTCAGGTACGGGTTGGACACGCCGGCGAGCTTCGACAGCTGGCGCAACGAGATCTTCGCGGTGTTGCGCTGCTGGCGGATGTACTCGCCGATGTCGGAAGCGATGTCCGCGACCTTCTCCATGGGACTGCCGGATCCTGACGTCCCACCGGTTTCGGCCATCCGGTCACCTCCTCGCGACACCTTCGACGGTACGCGCGAGTGCTAGCTGTTGCAAGCACTCTGCTTGCAACTATCGGGCGTGATGGTGCTCACCCGCTAACGTGGGCGCATGACGCGCTCGGCCCGGCTGCGGCGACGCCTCGTCGAGCACCTGCTCGACGAGGACGTCCTGCACGCCCCGGAATGGATCGCCGCCTTCCGCGCGGTTCCGCGCCACGTCTTCCTGCCGCGGTTCTTCGCGCCGGCGGGCGGGCTGTGGGCGGCGGTCGACCAGGACGACCCGGGCTGGCTGGAGACCGTCTACTCGCGCGAAGTGCTGGTCACGCAGCTGGACGACGACCCGGACCGCTGGGAGCTGGCCCGGCGGACTGGGCCGGTGGCGGGGACGCCGACGAGCTCGTCGAGCATGCCGTCGATCATGGCGATCATGCTCGAGGAGCTGCGGGTGCGGGACGGCCAGCGCGTGCTCGAGATCGGCACCGGCACCGGCTACAACGCCGCGCTGCTGAGCCACCGCTGCGGCGCCGGCCAGGTGTCCACAGTGGACATCGACCCGGTGATCGTCGGCGAAGCGCGCGAACGGCTGGCCGTGGCGGGCTACCGGCCGGCGTGCGTGGTGGGCGACGGCGCGCTCGGCTTCCCGGCCGGCACCCTGTTCGACCGGGTGCTGTGCACCGCTTCGGTTTCCTCGATCCCGCTCGCGTGGCTGGCGCAGACGGCGCCGGGCGGACTGATCGTGACGACGCTGAACCGGCCGATCGGCGCGGGGCTGGTCCGGCTCGTCGCCGGCGAAGACGGCACCGGCCAGGGCCGCGTCCTCGCGCGCGACGGCCGCTTCATGCCGCTTCGCGCGCACCGGCTGGCGCAGGCCGACCCGCTGCCGATGCCGTCGCGGGACGACTGGGAGCAGACGCGGCTGCCGATGTCGTCGGTGCTCCAGCCGCGCAAGCAGTTCGAGTTCTTCGCCGGGCTGGCGCTGCCGGGCGTGCGGCCGGTGCGCGACGAGACGGACGACAGCGTCTCGCTGACCCACGCGGACGGCTCGTGGGTCCGCCACCGCAAGCGCGCCGGCGCGGACGAGGTGGCCCAGGGCGGCCCGCGGGCGCTGTGGGAGCTCGTCGAAGCGGCGTACGTCGAGTGGTGCGAGCTGGACAAACCGGAACGCGACCGCTTCGGGGTGACGGTCACCGCGGAGCGCCAGGAGTTCTGGCTCGACGAACCGGGCGGCCGCACCTGGCCGCTCGCCTGACGCGCAGCTTTCACGTGAAAGCTGCGGCTAGGGGAGCCGGTCCCGGATCCACTTCTCGACGTGGTCGGCCGTCGTCTCGACCTCGGCCTCCGTCGTGTCGAAGAGCTCCACCCCGATCTCCGGCGCGGACTTCCGGAGCCAGTCGTTGAACTCCAGCATCTCCGCGATCCGCGGCTCGTCCCACTCGCGCCACGCCGGCCGGGCCCGCAAGCGCCGGGCCAACGACGATGGCGTGCCGACCAGCGCCAGGTAGTGGATGTCGCTGAAGAAAGCGCGCTCCGGCAGGGGCTCGAACTCCGGGGGCACCACCGTCCCGCACAGGACGACCGGGCGGCCGTTCTGGTGCAGCATCGCCGCCATCCGGAGCCAGACCGCGCGGAACGCCGCGACGTCGTCGCGCAGGGCGCCCGTCCAGAGGATGTCCTGCTCCAGCACCACGGCTTCGCCACCGAAGCGCGCTGCCAAGAGGGGCCCGAGCGTCGACTTGCCCGCGCCGCTCGGGCCCGTCAGGGCGAACAGCGGCAGCTTGCGGAACGACCACTCGTGACCGCACCGGACGCACGAAATGGACCCCCCGGCGACGACCGGGCGGTCGGCCCGGTCGCCGCAGGACGGGCAGATCCGCAGGTCGAGACCCACCTCAGTCGAAGAGGTTCTCGAGGAAGCCGCGCTTGCGGTGGCCATGCCCGTACGGCCTCGGGGAATCCGAGTACCCGCGGTGCGGCCGCGGCGAGTCCGCGTACCCGCCGCGGTACGCCTTGGGTGAATCCGGATAGCCGCCGCGGTAGGGGCGCGGCGAGTCGGGACGACCGTGGCCGCCCTGGTACTGCGGTGGCTGGTGGCCGTAGAACGAACTTTCCGCACCGGCGATCGCTTCGAGCTCACCGCGGTCCAGGAAGATCCCGCGACAGCCCTCGCACTGCTCGATGTGGACGCCGTTCTTGTCCACGGTCCGCATCTGGTTCTGACACTTCGGACAAATCACACATGCGAGCCTACGCACAAATCGGTCAGCAGGCGCAGAGGCAGAACGGGTGGCCCACCGGATCGGCGTAGACGCGGAACGTCTTGGGCGCGTCGTCCAGCAGTTTCGCGCCCAGGCCGAGCACGCGCTCGTGCGCCGCTTCCAGGTCCGTGACGTTCAGGTCCAGGTGCAGCTGCTGCGGGTTCTCCGCGGACGGCCACGCCGGCGGCCGGTAGTCGGAAACGCGCTGGAAGGCGATGCCCGCGCCGCCCGCGGGGTTGGCGAGCGTGACCCAGTGGCCGTCCTCGGCTACCTCGGGCGCGTCCCACTCCAGCACCGCCCGGTAGAACCCGGCCAGCGCCACCGGGTCGGGGCAGTCGAGGGCCACCACACCCAGCGTCGGTACCGCACTCATCGTCGCTCCCTTCGATCGCGAGTAACCAGCTACCAGAGTATGTGGGTTAGCGCACGCGGGGGCAACCACCGACCGCCGTACACTGGGTCGGTGCACACCGACGCCTCCCTCGTCGTGGAGTTCCTCAACACGGTCAACGTCGAAGAGGGCACTGACCTGCTCGAAGATCCCGGGCAGTGGCGGAGGTGGGCGTCCGGGCGGTCGTTGACGGCCAACCCCGGGGCCGAGGCCCGCGCGGCGCGGGACGCTTTGCGCGCCGCGATCGGCGACCCGCGGCTGCCCGGCGGAAGCCTCGACGTCGGCACGCGGATCTCCTTGACCGACGACGGCCCGGCGTTGGTGGCGGACGACGTCGTGGGCGCGGTGTTCGCGGCCTGCGCCCGCCTGGTGGTGCGCGGCGACTGGATCCGGCTGAAGATCTGCCCGGCCGACACCTGCCTGTGGGCGTTCTACGACGAGTCCCGGAACCGGTCGCGGACGTGGTGCTCGATGCGGGTGTGCGGCAACCGCGAGAAGGCGCGCGGCTGGCGGGCGCGGGCGGCGGAGACCGCGGCGGGCTGAGGCCCACGCCGGCGGGCTGGGCGGCCGAACGTCATGAACGGGTCGTTCACCGCGTCCGACGACAGCAAAGAGTCGTTCACAACATCGCAGCACCCTGGCGGCTAGGCCCACCTGGCTCATCCGAGCGGAGGACCCTCGAAGGGCTGTGGACAACTCCACCACCGGGCACCACATATCCACGCCCCCGACCGCCTCACCCCCACACGTTGTGGACACCGATTAGGCCATCACCGTGAAAACCTGTGGATAACCCCGGGGATAACTCAGCTTCCTGTGGACAACTCGTTTGAAGCTCCCCCAGGTGTGGTATATGGCTCTGCCGTCAAAACAGCAGCTCCGCCACCGCGTAGATGACCAGCCCGGCCAGCGCGCCCACGACCGTGCCGTTGATGCGGATGAACTGCAGGTCGCGACCCACCTGGAGCTCGATCTTGCGGGACGTCTCCTCCGCGTCCCAGCGCTCGACCGTGTCCGTGATGATCGTCGTGATCTCGCGCGAGTAGTTCTTCACCAGGTACGCCGCCGCGCCCTCGACCCAGCCGTCGGCCTTCGAACGCAGCTGGTCGTCCGACACCAGCCGCGACCCCAGCGACACCAGCCCCGCCCGGACGCGCCGGCGCAGTTCGCTCGACGGGTCCTCCGCCGCGTTCAGCAGCATCTCCTTCGCCGTGCTCCACGCCGAGCCGATCAGGCGCTGGACCTCTTCGTGGCTGACGATCTGGCCCTTCACCTGCTCGGCGCGGGCCATCACGTCCGGGTTGGTCTGCAGGTCCTGGGCGAACTCGCCGAGGAACTTGTCCAGCGCGAGCCGCATCGGGTGGTTGACGTCGGTCTTCACCGCCCACGCGAACGAGAGCACCTCGCCGTAGACCCGGTCCGCGAGCATCTCGTCGACGAACTTCGGCGACCAGCTCGGCGCGCGGTCGGACACCACGCGCAGCATCGTCGTGTGGTTGTCGCGGACCCACTCGTACGCGCGGTCGCACATCAGGTCCACGAGCTTGTGGTGCGCGCCGTCGGCGAACACGCCCTGCAGGATCTTGCCCAGCGGCGGGCCCCACGGCTTGTCGATGATCCGGCGCGCGACCGCCTGCTCCATGATCGCCTGGACGTCCTCGTCGCGAAGGACGCGAACCGCCGCCCGGACCACCGTGGCCAGCTCCGACGTCACGCGCTCGGCGTTGTCCTCCTGCGCCAGCCACGCACCCAGCCGGCGAGCGATCTCGACGCGCTTCAGCTTGTCGCGGACGACCTCCTCGGACAGGAAGTTCGACCCGACGAAGTCGCCGAGGCTGTTGCCCAGCGCGTCCTTCTTGTTCGGGATGATCGCCGTGTGCGGGATCTTCAGGCCGAGCGGGTGCCGGAAGAGCGCCGTGACGGCGAACCAGTCGGCCAGCGCGCCGACCATGCCGGCCTCGGCCGCGGCGCGCACGTAGCCGACCCAGCCCGGCCAGCCGCTCGACTGCGCCCAGCTCGTCAGCAGGAACACGACGGTGGCGCCGATCAGGAACGACAGCGCGACCAGCTTCATCTTGCGCAGCGCGCGCCGTTTTTCCTCTTCGCCTGCCGCGCCGCCGGGCGGGTCGGCGGGCGGCACCTTGGCGGGGGTCAGTTGCTCCACATCCCCATTGTCCGTGAGGATGGCTGATCGTGCGCGAACCTGCTCTCGTCCCCCGCCTCCGGCCGTTCACCTCGACCATCTTCGCCGAGATGACCGCGCTGGCCGTCCAGCACGACGCCGTCAACCTCGGCCAGGGTTTCCCGGACACCGACGGCCCGGCCGGCATGCTCGAAGCGGCCAAGAACGCGCTGTTCGGCGGGGCCAACCAGTACCCGCCGGGGCCGGGACGGCCCGAGCTGCGCGCGGCGATCGCGCGGCACCGGCTGCGCTACGGCACCGAGTACGACCCGGACACCGAGATCCTGGTCACGGCGGGCGCGACCGAGGCCATCACTGCGGCGCTCATCGCGCTGACCGGGCCCGGCGACGAGGTCCTCGTCATCGAGCCGTACTACGACTCCTACGCCGCCGCGGTCGCGATGGCGGGTGCCGAGCGCCGGGTCGTCGGGCTGGTCGAGGGCCCGGACGGGCGGTTCGGCCTCGACGTCGAGGGCCTGCGCGCCGCCGTCACGCCGCGGACGCGGGCGATCCTGGTCAACTCGCCGCACAACCCCACCGGCACGGTGTTCACCCGCGCCGAGCTGGCGGCGCTGGCCGCGCTGTGCGTCGACCACGACCTCATCGCGATCTGCGACGAGGTCTACGAGCACCTCGTGTTCGACGACAACGAGCACATCCCGCTCGCCACGCTGCCCGGGATGCGCGCGCGGACGGTGAGCGTCTCGAGCGCCGGGAAGACGTTCAACTGCACCGGCTGGAAGATCGGCTGGGTCTGCTCGACACCGGAGCTGGTCGCGGCGGTGAAGGCGGCGAAGCAGTTCATCACCTTCGTGTCCGGCGGGCCGCTGCAGCCGGCCGTCGCGCACGCGCTCGACCACGAGCTGCCCTGGGTCGACGGCCTGCGGTCCAGCCTCGAGGAAAAGCGCGACCGGCTTTCGGCCGGGCTCGCCGACGCCGGGTTCGCCGTGCGCCCGACGGCGGGCACCTACTTCGTCTGCGCCGACGTCCGGCCGCTGGGCTTCACCGACGCCGCCGACCTCGCGTGGGAGCTGCCCGGGCGGGTCGGTGTCGCCGCGGTCCCCGTGAAGGCGTTCACCGATCACCCGGACGAGTGGAAACACCTCCTGCGTTTCGCGTTCTGCAAGCGCAACGAGGTCATCGACGAGGCCATCACCCGATTGCGCAAACTGGTCTGACGACCCCGGTCCCCGGGCGGAAACTTTCCCGCTGTGAATCCAGGGGCGAAAAGCCGACCGGACGCGCGAGCCGAGGCCGGGCGCGGGCGGCGCCCGGTACGGCACCGGCCGGAGGGGTCGACCGGTTGCCGTAACCGGTAGTCACGCTCCGCGATCATGAAGGCGATTCCGGGTCTGGGGCGCCGCCTGGCGAGGCCGGTCCGGACCAGGCGCCCGCCGGCCGTCGGCGATCACGGACCGGAGCGGCCCGAGCGGCGCGAATCCGGGCGCGCGGACCACAGTGGACCCATTCGGCCCAGTGCGCGGTCCCTACGCTGCCGCTCTTCCGATCGGCCGGCCGAAATGCAAGCAGGCGTACCCAAAGCGACCGTGTCGGCACGCAAGGCGACCAGGTCGCCGGAAACATCAGGTCAACGCGCAAATGTGCAAATTGCAGAACTGGTCCGAATGGCCGTAGCGGAACCCCCGAACGGCACTGAGAGTGATCAACTCGTCGGCCGCAGATGCCTTGTCCGGCAGGGCCGTTCCGCCTTGCGGGCTGGATAGAACGCGGGAGAGATGAAAGACTCCCGAGCGGCGTTGGAAAGAGTGCAGCCCCGAGGGAACTGCGACCTGGCCGGAGAAAGACCCCAGCAAGAACGAACTCGAGCGGCTTAGCGAGAGTTTCAGGCGCGGACGGTGGTGGTGGCGGTGAGCAGCACGGCGAACGCGCGCCGCGGCGCTCCCGTGCGGCCTGCGCTCACAGCGGGTGAGCCGCGCCGGGGAACCGGCCGTGCCGGTGTCGGCTTGGTTTCCGCAGGTCACCCGCTTCCCACCGGGAAATCCGCGCACGCGCGCGGGAACGCGCCGCGGCCGTGGACGGCCGCGCTGCAGCGGCCCGCCGCCAAGATCCTCGTCGCCGGGGGCCTGGCCCTCGCCGGCTGGCTGCTCACCGGAGCGCTCTCCGGCACCACCGCGTCGGCCGCCGAAAACGCCGCCTGCCCGGACGCCCCCGCTGTCTCCACTGTGGACCATTCCGCGAAGCCGTCCGCGCACGGCAGGCACCACAAGAGCCACCGCGAAGCCGCGGCCACGTGCACGCGAACCGAGACCCCGGCCGCGGACACCGAGCCCGCCGCGGAGCAGCCGTCCACGAAGGACACTCTGCCCGCCGATGATCAGTCCACCGAAGAGCCGGCCGCTGCAGAGCCGTCGGCGGAACCGGCCGCGAAGGCGACGTCGTCCGGCGGCCTGCTCAACGGACTCGTCGGCGGCCTCGCCTCCGCGACGCAGCCCGCGGCGAAAACCACCACAGAACCGGCGACCACGACGAAGGCGACGTCATCCGGCGGCCTGCTCGGCGGCCTCGTCGGCGGGGTCCTCAACGTGGTCGGCGGCACGCTGAACACGGTCACCACCACCGTCAGCGGCACGCTGAACACCGTCGGCGCCGTCACGGACACGCTGTCCCACACCATCCTCGCGCCGCTCACCCAGCCGCCCGCGGACAACCCGGACGCGCCCGTCCTGCTCCCCCTCGACGACGTCCTCGGCCCGATCCTCAACGGCGGTTCGAACTCGGGCGGCGTCACGGTCACCGTGCCCGGCGTCGTGGGCGACACCGGCACCCAGGCGACCACCCCCGCGGTCACCGAAACCGCGGCCGCCACGACCGAAGCGGCGACGACTTCGCGGACCTCCCGGGTCGCGGTCGTGCACCTCATCGAGCGGCAGAACACGCTGCCCGCCCAGCAGGAGCAGCCGCGCGACTCCGGTGTCCACGCTCGCAACGGCGGCGGCGGCGACTCCACCCCGGGCCTGCCCGGCGGCACCAGCGCCCCGAGCGCACCGGCCCCGACCGCGGCCCCCGGCCACGACGGCTCCGGCGGCGCCCGCCACGCGTTCGCCGTCCACACCGACGACGTCACCACCACCCAGCTGAAGCTCATCGGCGCCAGCCGCGACCACGACGTCGACGGCGCGGGCAGGGAAGCCGCCCTGCCCACCACCTCCCCCGACTGACCCGGACCGGGCAGCCGGGGAGAACTGCGTCCAAAACAAGATCAACTAGACGCACGCGCACGCCGTCTCGGCGTGACGATTCCCCTGCTCCAGTACGAAATTCGTGACTCTTTCACGTCTCGTGACGCTCAACCGCGTCCGACGTACTCCAGGGGCGTAAACCCATGCGAAACCACAGTCTTTCCGACCGGCCGACCGCGCCCGGCCGGGTCGGATCCCGGTCCCGGCGTCGCGCTGCCCCCGCGGCGCCGGGACCCACACCGGGTGCGCTCCGGGAGTTTTCGCTCACCGCGCCGAGCGGAATCTCGCAGTACCGAGAGCGCGCCTGAACCGCGGGCTTCCCGGCACGTCGAGGGGCTGTGCCGGGAAGCCAGCGGTTACCCGCGAGCGGGGTCACGTCCGCGAACGGGGGTGTGCACACCGAACCGGTGCGCTGGATGCACATGAACGCCGCCCATCCCTGGGAGCAGGCTCGCATCCAGCGCACCGGTTCGTTTTTCAGGCGATGGGGGCGGCGAGCGACTCCGGGGTGCCGCTGACCGACGCCGCCGCGGCGCTCAACCGGCGGACCGCCTCGTCGATCTTGTCCGGCGGCAGGGAGAACGGCAGCCGGATCCAGCGCTCCAGGCCACCGTGGACGCCGAAGCGGGAGCCGGGCGCGACCTGGACGCCGTGGCTCGCCGCCGCCACCGCCAGCCGCGAGCTCACCGGCTCCGGCATCCGGCACCACAGCGACAGACCGCCCTTCGGCAGCGTGAACGTCCAGTCCGGCAGGTACCGGTGCACCGCGCCGGCCAGCGCGTCGCGGTAGCCGCGCAGTTCCTCGCGGCGGCGGCCCAGCGCGGCTTCGTCGGCCAGCAGCTCGGTGAGCACGATCTGTTCGAACACCGGCGACCCGAGGTCGACCGCGTAGCGCGCCGAAACCAGCCGGCCGAGCAGGTCCTCCGACGCGCGGATCCAGCCGAGCCGCAGCCCGCCCCAGTGCGTCTTGGACGCCGACCCCACGCAGATCGCCAGGTCACCGGCGAACGCGGCCAGCGGCGGCGGCCCGGTCAGCGGGTCGCCCTCCAGATCCAGCTCGACCAGCGTCTCGTCGACGACGACCGGTGTCCGGGCGCGGGCCAGCACGGTGCCGAGCCGGGCGCGGCCTTCGGCGTCCATGCGCAGGCCGGTCGGGTTCTGGAAGTCGACGACGAGGTAGGCGAACCGAGGGTTCGCCTGGCGCAGGGCCGCGTCGATGCCCGCGATGTCCCAGCCGCGCGGGCCGGCCGGGTCGAGCGCCACCGGCACCGGGATCGCGTGCGCGGCGCGGATCGCCTCCAGCGCGTTCGGGTACGTCGGTTGCTCGACGAGCACGCGGTCGCCGGGACCCGAGAGCATCCGCAGGACCAGGACGAACGCGTGGTGCGCGCCGTTGGTGACCATGACCTGCGCGGGCGTCGTCGGGAGCCCGCGTTCGGTGTAGCGCCGCGCGATCTTCTCCCGCAGGCCGAACAGGCCGCGTTCCTGGTAGCCGTGGTCCCCCAGGTGGTCGGCGAGCCGGACGCGGGCCGCGTCGACCGCCGCGGCGGTGCCCGCGATGGCCGGCGACGACGCGTGGGTGAAGTCGATCGAGCCGTCGCCCACCGGCGCGAGCGGCCCGCGGCGGCGGCGCCCGGGGGCGGCGACCCACGACCCCGCGCCCCGGCGGCTCGCGACGAACCCGTTCTCCCGCAACCGGTCCAGGGCCGCGCCGATCAGCGTCCGGCTGGCGCCGAGCGCGTCGGCCAGCTCGCGCTCGGCGGGCAGCCGGGTGCCGAGCGGGAGCTGGCCGTCCAGCACCTGCAGCTCGATGGCCGCGGCCAGGTCGGCCGCGCCCTGCCGGGACCCGCCTTGCCGCCACGAGCCCAGCATGACGGCCAATCGGGGACCGGAGATGCGTCCACCTACCGGGATGACGGGTTCCATAAGGCCAATATCCTGTAAGTGGCTATGGTTTACAAGGCCACTTTGCCCTGATAGTGGGAGTGTGGCTCAGATCGATCTCCGGCCCGTCCGGATCTCCCGCGACCCCGTCCGCCGCAGCGTCCAGCTGTTCGGCGGCCTCGCCCTCTACGGCACCAGCGTCGCCCTCGTCACCCGCGCCG
This sequence comes from Amycolatopsis sp. cmx-4-37, assembly GCA_049998055.1. GTDB lineage: Bacteria > Actinomycetota > Actinomycetes > Mycobacteriales > Pseudonocardiaceae > Amycolatopsis. The sequence goes on from JAEBEK010000005.1 coordinate 562,297, forward strand.
GACTCGGCCTCGAGCCGTGGAGCGTGCTGGCCGAAGGCGTCATGAAGCACACCGGCCTGACGTTCGGCACGGTCACCGGGCTGATCTCCGTGGTCGTGCTCCTGCTGTGGATCCCGCTGCGCCAGCGGCCCGGGATCGGCACCATCGCGAACGTCGTCGTCATCTCGGTCGTGGTCGACGTCGTCCGGGCCTTCCTCCCGGACCAGCACGACCTGGCGTGGCAGATCGCGCTACTGGCCGGCGGAGTGGCGCTCAACGGCGTCGCGACCGCCACCTACGTCGGCGCCCGGCTCGGCCCGGGCCCCCGCGACGGCCTGATGACCGGGCTCGCCGGCCGCACCGGCTGGTCGGTCCGGCTGGTGCGCACCGGCATCGAGATCACCGTGGTCGGCATCGGCTTCCTGCTCGGCGGGACCGTCGGGGTCGGCACCGTGCTCTACGCGGTGGCCATCGGCCCGCTCACCCAGGCCCTGCTGCCGCTGACCACGTGGCGCGAACAGGGATGAGCCGAGCAAGGTCACTAGCCGGCCTTGCGCTGCTGCACGACCCGGCGCAGCGTCACGTAGTCGGCGCCGCGCCGGGCGAGCAGCTCGTCGGTGCCGCGCTGCTGGGCCAGTGCCAGCAGGATGTGCTCCTGCCCGAGGTGCTTGTCCCCCAGCCGGACGGCCTCCTTGAGGCTCAGCTCCAAGGTCTTCTTCGACTGCGGGGTGAACGGGACGTGCCCGCGCTTGGCCGGGCCCAGCCGGCCGGCCAAGGCCCCTTCGCCGTGGGTCTGCTCCACGCGTTCGACGATCTGCTCGACGTCGATGCCGAACTCGGTGAGCGCCTCGGCGTCGGCGTCGCTGACCCCGCCGCGCCGCCGGGTCCGCGCCAGCTCCGCGGCCAGGTCGTCGGTGGCGACGCCCAGCTCGGTGAGCAGCGGCAGGCCGGTCTTGACCAGTCCGGCCAGCAGGTCCGCCGGCCCGACCTCCACCGAACCGGACTGCCGCGCCATCATCTGCGCCTCGACGACCGCGAGCCGCGCGTCCGCCGTGAACCGCTCGAACATCAGTGCCTCCCGTACTTCTTGTGCACGGCCTGCCGGCTGACCCCCAGCTCGGCGGCGATCTCCTGCCACGACCAGCCGTTGATCCGCGCGCTGCGGACCTGCACGGCCTCCAGTTGTTCCACCAGCCGCCGGAGCGCGGCGATCGCGCGCAGTCCCACCCGGGGATCGCGGTCGCCGGCCCGGGCGGCCAGGTCCGTCGCTTCCGTCATGCCTGTCAACCTACGTTGACATCCGGGTCGTGTCAACCTGAGTTGACAGTCTTCAGCGCGAAGGTCCCGGACCGGCGACGTACAGTCGGGTGATGCCCGAGATCGTGATCGCCGAGCGGGCCGGGGTGGGCGCCGACGGCCACCCCCGCCCGACCGAAGACCACGTCGTCGTCCTGGACAACGCCGTGTTCCTCCTCGACGGCGCCACTTCGTCGGACCCCTCGCAGCCCCCGGGCGGCTGGTACGCCGAGCGGCTGGCCCGGCGCCTCGCCGACGACCTCCGCGCGGCGCCCGAAGCCGACCTGACGGACCTCCTGACCGGCGCGATCGCCGTCGTCACGGCGGAGAACGCCCTGCGCCCGCAACGGTCGCCGTCGAGCACCGTCGCCGCCGTGCGGTGGCTCGAGGACCGCGTCGACGCACTCGTGCTGGCCGACAGCCCGGTGGTCGGCTTCGGCGGCTTCGGCGCCGACGTCGTCTCCGACGACCGCCTCGCCCGGCTGCGGCGGCGCGGGATGCTCCAGACCGGCGCCGACGTCCGGCGCCGGCGCAATGCCCACGACGGCTTCTGGGTCGCCGAAGCCGATCCCGGCGCCGCCGCGCACGCCGTCCGCCGCAGCTGGCCCCGGACCGACGTCGACGCCGTCCTGCTCGCCAGCGACGGCGTCTCCATCGGCGTCGACCAGTACGAGCTCTTCGACTGGCGCGAGGTCCTGGCGACCACCCGCGCCGACGGCCCGGACGCCGTGCTGGACGCCGTCCGGACCGCGGAGAAGCAGGACCCGGACGGCGAACGCTGGCCGCGGCCGAAGCGCCACGACGACCAGGCCCTGGTGCTGATCGACTTCGCATCCGGGGGAATTCAGGGTCTTCCCTGATCACGGCCGTCCTGTTCTCCGAGAACCTGGAGAGCATGGGGACGGAACAGGGGAAGCGCACGAGACCGTGGCGGCTCGTGGCGCTGGGCGCGATCGGCTGGGGGCTGTTCACGGCCGTGGTGCTGCACATCATCAGCTCGCACGACCCGGTGTACGACACGCTGTCGAGCTACACCGTGACCGACCGGGGCGAAGGCATGCTCGCGGCGAGCGTGTTGTCGCTGGCCATCGGCTCACTGGCGGTGCTCGGCGCGCTGCACGTCGCCGGGGTGCCGCTGTCGCGCACGACGCGGCTGCTGCTCATGCTCTGGTCGTTCGGGATGGCCGCCGCCGCGGTGTTCCCGGCGAGCTACCCGGAAGCGCCGGACCCGGTGAGCGGCGAGATCCACCTCTACGCGTGCCTGGTGGCGTTCCTGAGCCTGCCCGGAGCGGCGATCTCCCTGCTGGAACCGTTGCGGGGACGGCCGGAGCGGGTCGACGTCGTCCGGGCGATCCGGCTGAGCGCGGTCGCGTTCGGGCTGTTCGCGATCAGCTTCGTACTGGTCCGGCTGAGCGAAGCCGGAATCGGGCCGTTCCCGGCCATCTCGGACGCGTTCCCGATCGGCGTCACGCAGCGGCTGCTGCTGCTCGCCGACGTCGTCCTGCTCCTCACGCTGCTGCGGGTCGCGACCCGGCTGGAGTCAGCCTTCGACGGCAGCCGCGAATTCGGGCGCGTAGCCGTACAGGCCGGGCATCCCGCCGGTGTGCAGGAACACCACGTGGTCGTCCGGGGCGAAGTGGCCGGCCCATTCGACCAGCGCGGCGGCCACCTTGCCGGTGTAAACCGGATCGAGCACCACTCCCTCGGTGCGGCCGAAAAGCCGTAGGGCGTTCCAGACCGCGTCGGTCGGGATGCCATAGCCGGGGCCGAGGGTCGAGTCGCTCATCTTCGCGTGCGTGAGCGGCGGCGGTTCGACGCCGAGCAGCTTGGCCGCGCCGGCGACGAGGTCGCGGAGGTTCTCCGTGGCCTCGTCGAGCGGGTGGCTGACGCAGGCGATCCCGACGCCGAGGTTCCCGAGCAGCCCGGCGGCCAGGGTCACGCCGGCCGCCGTGCCCCCGCTGGCGTGCGGGACGACGAGGTGGGCGCGCTCGATCCCGCGTTCTTCGAGCTGCTTCGCGAGTTCGTGGGTGGCGCGGACGTAACCGAGGGCGCCGAGGTCGTTGGAGCCGCCGACCGGGACAGTGGCGACCTTCCGGCCCTCCTTTTGCGCGTCGGCGATGAGGCGGTCGTAGGTGCGGCCGGTCTCCTCGCCGTCGGCGCAGACGTGGACGGTCGCGCCGAAGAGCTTGTCGAGCGGGATGTTGCCGCCGCGCTCGTACGCTTCGCCGTCACGAGGAACCTTCGCGGTGAGGACGAGTTCGCAGCGCAGGCCGAGCTTCGCGCACGCGGCGGCGGTCTGGCGGCCGTGGTTGGTCTGGAGCGCGCCGAAGGTGAGCACGGTGTCCGCGCCGGCTTCCTTGGCCGCGCCGAGGTGGAATTCGAGCTTGCGGAGCTTGTTGCCGCCGGCGCCGAGCGGGTGGACGTCGTCGCGCTTGAGCCAGAGGTTCCGCAGGCCGAGGGCTTCGCCGAGCCGCGGCGCTTCGTGCAGCGGCGTCGGCCAGCCGCCGAGGTCGACGCGGGGAATCGCGGCGAGTGCGGCGTCGGGGAATCCGGCGAAGTCGAACGTCATCGGCCCACTCTAGAGCGCCCCAATGTGGCCTTCGGTGCGTCTGACGCACCCAAGGCGGCCTTCGGTGCGCAAGACGCAACCAAGGCCACATTGGGGCGCTCGGGAGTAGCCGGAGACCGTTGGTATCCGGTAACGTTCGTTCGAACGAACGAGAGCTTCCGGGAGGTGCCATGACCGCCATGAGCCTGGACTTCACCGGTCTCGCCGCGCAGGCCGCGCAGCTCGCCGCGGGTGCGGTCACCTCGGCGGAGCTGACCGCGACGGCGCTCGGGCGCGCGCACGCGAGCCAGCCCACGCTCAACGCCTTCCGGCACCTGCGCGACGACGCGGCTCTCGCCGAAGCGGCCGACGCGGACCGGCAGCTCGAGGCCGGGGACCGCCGTCCCCTGCTCGGCGTGCCCCTCGCGATCAAGGACGACGTCGACCTCACCGGCCTGCCCACCTCATTCGGCTGCGCCGGCGAGTTCCCGTGCGCCACCAGCGACGCTCCCGCCGTCGCGCTGCTGCGGGAAGCCGGCGCCGTCATCATCGGCAAGACCAACACGCCCGAGCTGGGTCAATGGCCGTTCACCGAAGGCCCGGCGTTCGGGACCACACGCAACCCGTGGCACCTCGGGCACACGCCCGGTGGTTCTTCGGGCGGGAGCGCGGCCGCGGTGGCGTCGGGGGTCATCGCGGCCGCGCTCGGTTCCGACGGCGCCGGCTCGGTGCGCATCCCGGCCGCGTGGACCGGGCTCGTCGGCATCAAGACCCAGCGCGGCCGGATCCCGACCGACGGCGAGCTGTTCCACGGCCTGACCGTGCTCGGCCCGCTCGCCCGGACCGTGGAGGACGCCGCCCTGCTGCTGGACGTCGCCGCCGCCACCGGCGCGACGTTCCGGACCGCCGCCGCGCGCGAACCCGGGCGGCTGCGGATCGGCCTGTCGACGCGGATCCCGTTCACCGCCACCAAAACCCGGCTCGACCCGGTCGTCGAAGCCGCGGTGCGCCGGCTCGCGGAGTCGCTCGCCGGGCTGGGCCACGAGATCGTCGAGGTCGAGCCGGACTACGGGCTGATCGGCCTGACGTTCCTGCCGCGCTCGCTCACCGGCGTCCGCGACTGGACGTTGCGCGTGCCCGACCGCACCGGGCTCGACCCGCGCACGCGCAGCAACGCCGGCCACGGCCGCCTGCTGGCCGGCCCCGCGCTGCGGCTCGCCCGCGCGCTCGAGCCGGGGCTGCACCGCCGGATCGGCTCGGTCTTCGGCCGCGTCGACGTGCTGCTGACCCCGACGACCGCGACCCCGCCGCCGCCGATCGGCACGTTCGACGGACTGTCCGGCTGGGAGACCGACCAGGCCATGATCGCCGCCTGCCCGTACGCTTGGCCGTGGAACGTGCTGGGCTGGCCGGGGGTCAACGTCCCGGCCGGGCTGACGGACGGCGGGTTGCCGCTGGGCGCGCAGCTGCTCGGCCCCTCGCACGCCGAGGAGCGGCTGGTTTCGCTCGCCGCGCAACTGGAAGAGGTCGAACGGTGGCCGGAGCGGCATCCCGAGACAAGCTGGTAAGCACCCGGGACGCCATCCTGCGCGGCGCGCTGACGGTCGTCGGCGAGCACGGCGTCGGCGGGCTGACGAACCGCCGGATCGTGGCCGCCGCGGGCGTTTCGCTCGGCACGCTCACCTACCACTTCCCCAGCCAGACGGCGTTGCTGCGCGAAGCGATGCTGATGTTCGTCGAGGAAGAGACGGCGAAGCTCGGCGCGATCGTCGACGGCTACCGCTCCGAGGGGCTCAGCGTCGAGCAGGCCGCGTCGGTCGTGGAGCACGTGATCGCGCAGCTGCCGTTCGGCGCCGACGAGCTCGGCGCGCACGAGCTGTACCTCCAGTCCGCCCGCGATCCCGAGCTGCACGAAGCTTCTTCACGCTGCTTCGCGGCGTACGACGAGCTGGCCGTGACGATCCTGTCGGCGGTCGGGGTCCCGGAGCCCCAGCGGGTGGCCGGGCCGGTCGTGGCGTTGATCGCCGGGCTCCAGCTGCGCCGGCTGGCGACCGGCGAGACCGACACCCCGGTCGCCGAGCCGCTGATGATGTTGCTCCGCGGGGCTTGATGGCGCGGGCGATCGTCCGCGGCACGGCGGCGTGGAAGTACTTCGGCGACTTCCGCGACGCGCTGCTGGCCGGGCAGGTGCTGGTGCTGCAGGTGGCGCACCCGGTCGTCGCCGCCGGGGTGCGGGACCACTCGGACTACACGGCGGATCCCTGGACGCGGCTGATGCGGACGGGCGCGTCGCTGTCGATCTACGTCTACGGCGGGGTTGCCGGTGCGCGGGTGGAGGCCGCCCGGTTGCGCGCTTTGCACCGTTCGTTCACGGGTTCTCTCGAAGGACGGCGCTACAGCGCGCTGAACCCGGAGGCCTACGCCTGGGTACACGCGACCCTGGTGAAGGTTCCGGTTGACGCACAAAGCTTTTTCGGACGTCCACTGTCACCGTCCGAATTGGACGAATACTACGCGCAGATGTGCGACGTCGGGCGAATGCTCGGCGTGCGCGAGCGTGATTTGCCGCCGGACTGGACGGCCTTCGAGCGCTACTACGACGACATGGTGGCGGGTTTCGGGACGAATCCGACCATCGAGGAACTCTTCGAGACGATCCACACGGTCCGGAAGCCGGTGCGGTGGCTGCCCGGCTCGTGGTGGCGGTGGCACGCCCGGACCCAGATGTTCCTGCTCCGGGCGACTTTGCCACCCGCACTCCGGGACCGCCTGGGTCTACAGTGGACTATTCGCGACGCCCGCCGCTTCTCGCACCTGACCCGGGCCGTCCGGCTCTTCGCGACCCCGATCCCGGCCGGGTTGCGAACGGCACACATGCGCTGGATCGGCAAGCTCAACGTCTGGCTCCGCGCCCACCCGAAGGTCCACCAGCGCCTGGTGGGCGGCAACGGCCCAGGTTCGGCGCCAGGGTCGTGAGTGGGAAACAGGGTTAGAACACTGTTTCTCACTCACGACCGCTGGTGCGGGCGTAGTGGGCGCGGGCCTTGGCGCGGTTCCCGCACCGAGCCATCGAGCACCACTGGCGGTTCCGCCGCGGCGAGGCGTCGCAGAACCGGACCCCGCAGTCGTCCGCCGCGCAGATGCGGACGTCCGCGTCGCTCGTCGCCAGGTCGATAGCGTCCGCCGCCAACGCCGCGAACGCCGAGGCCACCGGGTCCTTCGGCGCCGGGACGTCGCGGCGCAGCCGTCCGTCGGCCGAAACCAGCCTTGGCGGGGGCGAAGGGGCCGCGGCCGCCGCGTTGTTGACCAGGTCGACGTCCATCTCGGCCGGCCGCCCGTCCGCGAGCAGCACGCGGTCGATGGCCTCCCGCAACGCCTTCGCCGCCAGTACGTTCCCGGTCGTCACCGGCACCGGGCCCGTCGTGAAGCCCGCCAGCTCGAGCCACTCCGCCAGCGCGTCGGGCCCGGTCAGCATCTCCACCCCCTCGGCGTACCGGGAGCGCAGTGTGTTGACCAGGTCGAGGCACGGCCGTCCGCCGTCGAAAGCCCACTCCATGCCCCCACTCTAACCGTTGCGAACAGTTAGAACTACCGCTACCTTCTAACCCTATGAACAGGTTAGAAGGCATGGCCACGGTCAACGGGATCCGGATGCACTACCTGCGCGCGGGCGAAGGGCCGCCGCTGTTCCTGCTCCACGGCTGGCCGCAGACGTCGCACTGCTGGCACCGGGTCCTCGAACCCCTCGCCGAGACGCACACGGTCATCGCCCCCGACCTGCGCGGCTACGGCCGCAGCGACAAGCCCCGGACCGGCTTCGACAAGCGCACGATGGCCGCCGACGTCGCCGCTCTCGCCGAACACCTGGGATTCGCGCGAGTCTCCGTCGCCGGGCACGACCGCGGCGGCCGCGTCGCCCACCGCTGGGCCCTCGACCGCCCGGACCAGGTCGACCGCCTCGCCGTCCTCGACATCGCGCCGACCCGCGCGATGTGGCAGCGCCTCGAAACGGACGTCGCGCAGGCCTACTGGCACTGGCTCTTCCACCTCCAGCCCGACCTGCCGGAACTGCTCGCCGGCCAGAACATCGCCGCCTACCTCGGCTACTTCTACGAGCGCTGGACCTACCAGCGCCACAGCCTCGACCCGGACGCCGTCGCCGAGTACGTCCGCGCCTTCTCCCAGCCCGGCGCCCTGCGCGCCGGTTTCGACGACTACCGCGCGTCCTTCCCGGACGACGCCGAACTCGACGACGCCGACTACGAAGCCGGAAAGCGCGTCACCCAGCCACTTCTGGCGCTCTGGGGCGCCGACGGCCTGCTCGGCACCCTGCCGACCCGCGAAATCTGGCGGGAGTACGCGAACGACGTCAGGGACGCGGCGCTGGCCGAATGCGGCCACTTCCTGCCCGAGGAACAGCCCGCGGAAGTCGTCGCCCACCTGCGGGAGTTCCTGCACCCCTGAGACCCCCGGGGGCTCCGGTCCCCCGGACTGGGGACCGGAGTTCCCTCCCGGCCGTGACGCCCGGCACAGTCCGCCGTCGCTAGGTTCGAACCACGATGGGGACCAAATCGAAAGCCGCGTTGCCGATGCTGCTGGCCGTGCTGTGGATCGCGCTGGCCGGCGGGACCGCGCACGCCGACGGCGCGCCGTCCGGCACCGACATCCAGGTCGCGCAGACGCTCGGCGCCCGCGAACTGACCGTGATCATCCGCCGGGTCGACGGCACGCCGTCGCCGCTGCGGGTCGACGTCGTGACGCACCAGGGCACCGCGCCCGGCACGCTGCACCTGGCCGTCGCGGCCGACGGTGTCGTGACGTCGCGGGGTGACGTCGTCCTCGGCGCGGAACCCGGCGTATACGCGGGAAATCTCCAAGTCGGCCGGCCGGGGCCGTGGGTGCTGTCGCTGGACGACGGCAGCGGGACGACCGCGACCATCCCGTTCATCGTCCCGGCGCGGGTGGTCCCGCCGTGGGAGAAGGCGACCTACGGCGGGTTCGTCGCCGCGGGCGTCTTCCTGCTGCTCGCCCTGGTCGTCGGGGTCAAAGCGCGGCGAACCGCCTTCGCGCTGATCCCGGCGGGCGGCGTGGTCGCCGCGCTCGCCGTCGCGGTCACCGGGGCACTGTTGTCGGCGAGCACTCCCCCGCCGCCCGCGCCCGGCAGCCAGCTCGATCCGACGTTCGACAACGTCACCGACCCGTGGGCCAACGCACAGTTGTCCACTGTGGACTATTCGCGGCCGCCGGTGAACCTGAGCGTCAATAACGAGCGCGGCGAGCTGACATTGAGCCTCACCGACGGCGCCACCGGCCGCCCGGTCGACGACCTGCTGATCCACGACAACGCGCTCGTGCACCTGGTGCTGGTCTCGCCGTCCGGCCGGCTGAGTCACCTGCACCCGGTGCGCGTCGCGCCCGGCAGCTTCCGGGTCGGCGTGGCCGATCCGGAAGCGGGCACGTACACCGTCGCCGCGGAACTCGTCCGGCGCGGCGGCGGGGTGCAGCTAGTCCGGTCCACTGTGGGCCTGACCGGTACCGCCGCCCCCGCGCCCGAACCGCCCGGCGCCGGACCGCGGACGGTCGACGGCACGCCGGTCGACCTCACGATCACCCCCGGCACGCCGACCACGATCACCGCGCACTTCAAGACCCAAGACCTCCAGCCGTGGCTGGGGATGCTCGGCCACCTGATCGTCGCCGGGCCGATCACCGGGCCGATCGGCGAGAGCGCCGCGAAGGCACCGACGTGGGCGCACGTCCACGCGATGATCCCGCCGGTGGCGGGGCAGCTCGACCGCCCCGACGAGACCGTCGCCGCGTACGGCCCGGACGTCGGCTTCACCTACACCTTCGCGGCACCCGGCCGGTACCGGATCTGGCTGCAGGCCGAACGCGGCTACCGCGTGCTCACCATCCCCGCCGTGGTCGACGTCCCGACGACAGGAGCCGGACGATGAAACGCCCCACGGTGCTGATCGCCGTCGTCGCGCTGCTGGTCGCGGCCGGTGCCGCCTGGCTGCTCTGGCCCGCCGGTGCCGCGAAAGCCACCACGCAGCAGACGGTTTCCGGGCCGTACACGGTCCAGTTCTCCGCGGACCCGCCGCGCACCGGCGGCAACACGTTCGCGGTGGCCGTCACCGGGCCCGCGCCCGACAGCGTCCTGGTCGAACCGGTCATGGCGCAGATGGGACACGCGTTCGCGCCGGTGCTCGCCGTGGCGGAGGGTCCCGGCCGGTTCCGCGCCACGGGGGTCGCGCTGCCGATGTCCGGGCAGTGGGAGATCACCGTGTCGCTGAGTGGGCCGGGAGGGCCCGCGCAAGTCGTTTTTCCGTTGCTCGTCAAGTAGAAAGGTTCGGGGGAAATGGATCTCACCGCATCCGGCGTGCGCACCACGTCGGTGGCGAAACAGGCGCGAACGGGGTTGCTGCCGGCGAACGTCGTGCTCGGCGGTTCGCTGCTGTCACTGGTCGGGCTGACCTGGGACATCCAGTGGCACAGCGACGTCGGGCCGGACACGTTCTTCACGCTGCCGCACCTGTTCCTGTACGCGGGCAGCGCGGTCGTCGGCCTGGCGAGCCTCGCCGTCGTGCTGCTCACGACGGCGGCGCGCCGCGCGGGGCGCCCGGTCGACCCGCGGATCGGCGGCCGCGTCGTCAACGTGTTCGGCAGGACGTTCGCCGCGCCGCTCGGCTACCTGGTCTCCGGCGTCGGCGCGGCCACGTTCCTGCTGTACGGCCTGTGGGACCAGTGGTGGCACGGGCTCTACGGCTTCGACGCGGTCATCGACTCGCCGCCGCACATCGGGCTGCTGCTGTCGATCACGGTGTCGCTCATCGGCACGACCGCCGTGTTCGCCGCGGCGCGCGAGCACCGCTGGGGGCGGATCGGCACGCTGGCGTCGCTGACCGTGCTGCTCACGTTCGGGCCGGTGCTCGCGCTCGGGCTGCAGCAGGTGCCGGACGACTACGCCGACGCCGTCTCGATCGGCTGCTCGATGATGGCGGTGCTGCTCGTCGCCGTCGGCGCGGGGTTCTTCCGCCGGCCCGGCGGGGCGGTCGGCACCGCGGCGATGGTCGCGGCCGTGCAGGCGGTCTTCTGGTGGTTCTCGCCGTGGGCGGCCCAGGCCTACGCGGATCTCGTCGGCCTGCCGATGCGCGACGCGGTCTCCGGGGTGCCGGAAATGCCGTCGCTGACGCCGATGGCGCTGCTGCCGGTGGCCGCGCTGATGGAGCTGGCCTACTTCGCCGGCCGGCGCCGGGGGTGGCGCGCGGGCCGGGTGTCGGTGCTCGCCGGCGGGATCGCCGGGCTGCTGATCGGGCTGAGCCTGCCGGTCCAGCGCACCCTGCTCTACACCGGCGCGCACCTGCCGCCGGCCTGGTACCTGACCACGACGGCCGTGCTCAGCGGCCTGCTCGGGCTGCTCGGCGGGTTCGCCGGGTGGCGGTTCGGCGGGATGCTCTGCCTGCTGGCGCCCGCGAAGAAGGGGGAAACCGCTGATGCGTAAAGCACTTCTGGCCATGGCGGCCGCCGCCGGGCTGCTGTTCGCCACCGCGGCGCCGGCGAACGCCTACGAGCCGGTCAACATCGTGCACACCGAGCACGTGCAGGCCGGGCCGTACGGGATGACGATCGGGTTCAGCACCTGGCCGCTGAAAGCCATGCAGTCGCTGGACTTCACGTTCATCCCCGACGGCGGGATCGACGACAAGTCCGGCACGCTCACGATGATCAACCCCGAGGGCGGCAAGAACCGGACGCAGCCGCTCGTCCGCCACCCGCGCAAGCTCGAGGTGTGGGGGCTCGACGTCCGCTCGATGCCGCGGCCGGGGGAATGGACGTTCCGCTTCACGGTCAACGGCCCGGCCGGGTCCGGCAGCGGCGACCTGAAGGCGTTGCCGGTGCTGGAACAGCCGGGACCGCCGATGGGCTTGAGCTGGGCGATCAGCACGCTGCCGTTGATCGGGCTCGTGGCGCTGGTCGTGGTGGCCTGGCGCCGGACCCGGAGCCGGTTGCGCGGAGGGGAGCTCCCGGCGATCGGGTGAGATTCCGCTCACATTCGGCACCCGCACGTATCCGTGCCGTCGCGAAGGCCTCCTTCACCGTGGAGACGGGAAGGGGGCCTTCGCGATCTTTTGCGACACAGCGGCACGCAGGCGGGTGCTCACGATCACCGCCGCGGGGGATGGATCAGGCGGGCAGGTCGAACTGCCCGGCCTTCACGGCGACCAGGAACGCTTCCCATTCGGCGGTGTCGAACACGAAGACGGGGCTGGTCGCGAGCTTGGTGTCGCGGACGCCGATCAGGCCTTCCCGGCCGAGGTTGACCTCGACGCAGCTCCCACCGTTGGGCTCGCTGGCGAACGACTTCTCCCAGGCAGCCTCTTGGAACAGGGACACGGCCGTGTTCGGATCGTAATCCGCGAACGACGGATAATCCGCCATGGGTCGTACCTCCGTGGATCGATGGGGGGCGCGGCCGCGACCAGGTCAAAAGTACCCGCGTCCGGCTACTCAGTGTCTCAATGGAGTACGCCGCACGGCCAAGCGGGTGATCAACTAGGTCCGGCCTCGACATGAAGATTATTCCAGGAGTAGGATTAATCGCATCGGCCGGGGCGCTGGTGTCGGTGAATGACTGCCTCTCTGCGACGGGCGGTCCGCGGATGCCGCAGACCTCTGGCTGACGACCGACCAACCACCACAGCAGGACCTCATGGGGGAGGATCAGCGTGATCGTCGAGGACAGCGCGCCACCGGGCGTCCTGGTCGCGGGCAGGTTCGCCCGCGGTGCGACCGAGCTGGTCCGAACCACAGGCGGGGAAGCGTTTTCCCGCACCGCAACCGAACTCTGTCCCGGACTGGCCGTCGCCCGGCCACCGCGACGAGAGCTGGGGGTGTAGACGATGGCCGTCCGGCTGAACTCGCTCTTCCGCCGCGAAGAGGAAGTGCACCATGGCCGCCGGGGAATCGCGAACGAGCTCCGGAACCGCTTCGGCTTCAGCCTGATCCAGGCGCCCCTGCGCAAGACGACGACGTGGGCGACGGACCAGGACCTCCCGCTGCAGCGCCACTCCGACGGGCTCCGGACCAGCCGGCCGCTGGAAGCGTCGATCGACCTGAGCCCGCTCCTGCGCGGCCGCGTCGGTTCACGCGTTTAGAACCCGCACTGCCGCACCACCACAAAGAGCCCCGGTTCCCTGGTGGGACCGGGGCTCTCGCCGTTCACGGCTACGGTTTCCGCAGCAGCACCCGTCCTTGGCGGAAGGGACGCTCCCCTTCCGTGGCCTCGCGGTACATCCGTCCCACCTCGACGAGGCCCGCCTCGGCCGCGATGCCCACCAGCTCGCCGAGCGGCCACCGGTACGCCGTCGTGACCTGGTGGTCGAACTCCGAGACCGGGCCGTCGCCGGACTCGAAGACCCCCAACAGAACGTGACCGCCGGACGCCAACGTCCGGGTGAATTCGGCGAAGTACCCCGGCACCTCCGCCGGCGGCGTGTGGATCACCGAATACCACGACAGGATCCCGGCGAGCGACTCGTCGGGCAGGTCCAGCGCCGCCATCGAACCCACCTCGAACCGCAGCGAAGGCTCGGCCGCGCGCGCCAGCTCGACCATCGCCGGCGACACGTCGACGCCGAACGCGTCGAGTCCCAGCGAGCGCAGGTGCGCCGTCAGGTGGCCGGGCCCGCACCCGAGGTCGGCGACCGGGCCGCGGCCGCGCACGAAGTCCGCGAACGCCGTCCACGCGGCCCGGTCCAGCGGGTCGGCGTCCCAGATGTCGCGGACGAACTCCGCGTACCGGTCGGCGACCGCGTCGTAGGCCGCCGTCACGGTTTGCGGCCGAGGCCGCAGATGTGGCCGCTGAACGCCGGATCGTTCGCGAGCTTCTTCGTCGCCCGGGACTCGATTTCCTCCGGGTGCCACTCCGGCAGGTAGACGATGCCCGGCTCCACGAGCTCCAAGCCGTCGAAGAACGACGTGAACTCCGCCTTGCTGCGCAGGTACAGCGGCGTGCTGGACCTGTTGTACTGCTCCACGATCGACGCCCGGCTGTCGGAGTCGGCCAGCGCGTCGAGGCCTTCGGTGGTCAGGTGCGAGGACAGGAAGTACGAGCCGGACGGCAGCAGCGACAGGTACTTCTGGATGGTCTGGGCCACCGGCTCGTCCTTGCCGAGGAAGTACAGGACGCCGACGATGATCAGCCCGATCGGCCGGTTCGTGTCGAGGACCCCGGTGTCGAGCGCGCGCTTCCAGATGTCGGCCGGGTCGCGCAGATCGCCTTGCAGCACCGCGTGCCGGTCCGCGACGCCCTCCTTCTCCAGCAGGACCTGCGAGTGCGCCACCGCGACCGGCTCGTTGTCGACGTACACGCACCGCGCGTCCGGGTTCACCTCCGCCGCGACCTCGTGGACGTTCCCGACCGTCGGCACGCCCGACCCCAGGTCGAGGAACTGGTCGATGCCGTTGCGCGCCAGGTACCGGACGCCGCGGCCGAGGAAGTCACGGCCGACGCGCGCGACCGTCTTGATCATCGGGAACGTCTTGACCGCCTGTTCGCCGAACTGGCGGTCGATGGCCCAGTTGGCGTCGCCGCCGAGGAACCAGTCGTAGATGCGGGCCGCGTTCGGCCGGTCGAGGTCGACGCCTTCGGGGGCCTCGGGATCCTGCGTCGTCATTTCCGTCCTCCAGGCTTGCGGCCGACACCGCCGACCACGCTCGCGAGGGGGACCGGGGCGGCGCCGGGCTCGGGGCGCCACTCTCCCACAGGCACGATCCCGGGGTCGACGACGTCGAAGTTACCGAAGAACGCGGCGATCTCGTCGAGCGACCGGGAAACCGCGGGGGAACTCGACTGTTCGGACAACTTCACGAGCCGCCGGATCTGCGCCAGCTCCTCGCCTTCGACGCCGGACTCGGTCGCGTGCGAGAGCACGTACGCCGACCCCGGCGCCAGCAGCGTCCGGTAGTCGCGGATGGCTTCGCGCACGCCGGTGACGTCCGGCAGGAAGTGCAGCACGGCCACGCTGAGCAGGCAGATCGGCCGCTCGGGGTCGAGTACGCCGGTGGCCAGCGCGGCCTCCCAGACCTCCCCGGCGTCCCGCAGGTCGGCGTGCAGGACGGCGTGGCGCCCGGGGTCGCCCTCTTCGTCGAGCAGGATCCGCCCGTGCGCGACGGCCACCGGCTCGTTGTCGACGTAGACGCACCGGCTGTCGTCGGCGTACTCGTCGGCCACCTCGTGGACGTTGCCGGCGGTCGGGATGCCGGACCCGAGGTCGAGGAACTGCGTGACACCTTCGGCGACGCAGTAGCGGACGGCCCGGCCGAGGAAGTCGCGGTTGCCGCGCGCCAGGGCCTTCGCCAGTGGAAACGCTCTCACGGCCAGTTCGCCGTACTGGCGGTCGATCGCCCAGTTCGCGGTGCCGCCGAGCGCCCAGTCGTAGATCCTCGCCACGTTCGGCCGCTCGAGGTCGACGGTGTCGGGGAGGAAGTCGGGATCCACGATGTCCACTTCCGGTGGATTTCAGCGCACCAGAGCGACTCTACCGAAAGTTGTTCACCACCCGGGATAGCCGGCGCGGCCGTTCGCCCTATTGGAGCTGCTGCATCTGGGCGCGGTAACCCTCCGCGAGCTCCTTGAGGAACTGCCGGGTCTCCTGCCGCTCCAGCGCCGCTCCACGCAGCCTGTCCCACGAGTCGACGAAGATGTTGAAGTCCTTGACGTCGTCGAGGTAGAGCCCGCCGGCGGAGTGCTCGATGTAGACGAAGTCCCGGGTGCGGTCCGGGAAGCGCATGATCGTGAAGTCGTTGGGCACCGCGGCCAGCCGGGCCCCGAACGGCAGCACGTGGACGTAGACCCGCGGGTGCCGTTCGAGCGAGAGCAGGTGCTCGACCTGGTCCAGCATCACCGCGGGCGCGTACCCGCCGGGGGCCCGGCGCAGCGCGCCCTCGCTGATGATGAACCGGTAGTACGGCGGCTGCTGCTGCTCGAACACGGCCTTGCGGTCGAGCCGGTTGCGCACCAGGGACGTCACGTCCGTCGCGCCGAACTCGGTGAACTGCTTGAGCATGTAGTGCTCGGACTGCAGCGGGCCGGGGATGCGCTCACCGTGCCAGGTGAGGATCTCCGCGGCCGCGGGCTCCAGGTCCGTGAAGGTGCGGAACCAGTGCGGCACCACCGAGCGGTAGCCCGACCAGTGGCCGCGCTGCCCGGCGGCGGCGCGCGCCAGGTTCATCAGCGTGTCGGCTTCTTCACCGTTGATCCCGAACGCGTTCAGCATCGATCGCACATCCCCGAGCTTCACCCCGACGGCACCGGACTCGATCTTGTTGACCTTGCCCTGGGTGCAGCCGAGGACCTCGGCGACCTGCTGCTGTGTCATCCGCGCCGCGGTGCGGGCATGCCGGAGCTCGTTCCCGAGCTGCTTCCGGCGCGAGGTGACGGTGCTGGCCATCGCCCTGCTCTCCCGGACCACTACAAGCGACGGCGGCCACCGGCCGCCGTCGCACGCGAACTATCGAACCCACCCAGGTTAGTGCTTCACCTTGCGGATCTCGATGATGACATCGCGCAGCGTTCCAGGAAACGCCGCGGAATGCCAGTCACCTGGGTTGTCACTCGCCTGGACCAGCGAAATTCCGAATTATTCCGCCAACCGGCGCAGCCCGGTCTCGGGCACACTGGGCCCATGACCGATCGTTCGCCCGCCGCCGCCACCGTCACCCGCCTGGCCGACCGGGTCCACGGCTACGTCCAGCCGGACGGCTCCTGGTACATCAACAACTGCGGGTTCGTCGACGCCGGCGACCACACCGTGCTGATCGACACGTGCTCGACCGAGCGCCGCACGCGCGCGCTGCTCGAGACGGTCGAAGCCGCGACCGGCAGCCCGGTGACGACGCTGGTGAACACCCACCACCACGGCGACCACACCAACGGCAACTACCTCGTCGGGGGCGCGACGATCATCGGGCACCGCAAGACCCGGGAGCTGATGGTCGCCGAGGGCATCCAGACGTTCGAGGGCATCTTCGTCGGCAGCGACTGGGGCGAACTGCGGTCGCGGCCGCCGGAGGTCGTGTTCGACGACCGGCTGACCGTGCACGCCGGCGACGTCACCCTCGAGCTGATCCACCCCGGCCACGCGGCCCACACGACGAACGACGTCCTGGTCTGGCTGCCGGAGCAGCGCGTGCTCTACGCCGGCGACCTGGTGTTCAACGGCGGGAGCCCGTTCGCGCTGATGGGTTCGGTGGCCGGCTGGCGCAAGGGTCTCGACGTCATCCGGGAGCTTTCGCCGGAAGTGATCTTGCCCGGGCACGGCGGCCCGTGTGACCTGTCGGTGGTCGACAGCGTCGATCGGTACCTGCAGTTCGTCCAGGAGACGGCCGAGCGCGGGAAGGCCGCCGGGCTGTCGCCGCTGGAGGCCGCGAAGGAGACGGACCTCGGCGAGTTCGCGTCGCTGAGCGAGCAGGAGCGGCTGCCCGGCAACCTGCACCGCGCGTACGCCGAGCTGGACGGTGCCGAGTGGGGCGCGGACATCGACCTCGTCGCCGCGGTGACGGACATGGTCGCGATCAACCGCGGCCCGATCCGCTGCTTCTCCTGAACTGAGTGAGCTGCTCCTCCGTGCCCTTCCTTGAGGCCTCGATCGGACTAGGGTCTGAATCGAGAGAGTCTTCGAGAGGATGCGGATGAGCAAGAAGGCGAGCATCGGGGTCACCGGCCTGGCGGTCATGGGCCGCAACCTGGCCCGCAACCTGGCCCGGCACGGCCACACGGTGGCCCTGCACAACCGGTCCGAGGAGCGGACCCGCGCGCTGGTGGAGCAGTTCGGCGACGAGGGCGAGTTCATCCCGGCGTACACGGCGCAGGAGTTCGTCAACGCGCTGGAGCGGCCGCGGCAGGTCGTGATCATGGTCAAGGCGGGCGGTCCGACCGACGCCGTCATCGACGAGTTCGCGCCGCTGCTCGAAGAGGGCGACGTGATCATCGACGCCGGCAACGCCCACTTCGCCGACACGCGCCGCCGGGAGAAGGCGCTGCGCGAGCGCGGGCTGCACTTCGTCGGCAGCGGCGTCTCCGGCGGTGAGGAAGGCGCGCTGCACGGGCCGAGCATCATGCCCGGCGGTTCGAAGGAGTCGTACGAGTCCCTCGGCCCGCTGTTCGAGGACATCTCGGCGAAGGTCGACGGCGAGCCGTGCTGCACGCACATCGGCGCGGACGGCGCCGGCCACTTCGTCAAGATGGTGCACAACGGCATCGAGTACGCCGACATGCAGCTGATCGCGGAGTCGTTCGACCTGCTGCGCGGCGCGGGCGGCTACTCCCCCGCCGAGATCGCCGACGTGTTCCGGACCTGGAACACCGGGCGGCTCGACTCCTACCTGATCGAGATCACGGCCGACGTGCTCGCGCACGTCGACAAGTCGTCCGGCAAGCCGTTCGTCGACGTCGTCGCGGACGCCGCCGAGCAGAAGGGTACCGGCCGCTGGACGGTGCAGATCGGCCTCGACCTGGGCGTCCCGATCTCGGGCATCGCCGAAGCCGTCTTCGCGCGTTCGCTGTCGGGCTCGACTTCGCTGCGCTCGGCGGCTCGCGGGCTCGGCGGTCCTTCGCGGTCGCCGCTGACGGGCTCCTCCCTGGAGCGCTTCGCCGACGACGTCGAGCAGGCGCTGTACGCGTCGAAGGTCGTCGCGTACGCGCAGGGCTTCAACCAGATCCAGGCCGGCGCCACGGAGTACGGCTGGGACATCGACCTCGGCAAGGTCGCCTCGATCTGGCGCGGCGGCTGCATCATCCGCGCGAAGTTCCTCAACGACATCACCGCGGCCTACGCCGACGAGCCGTCGTTGCCGACGCTGCTGACGTCGGGCGGCTTCCGCAAGGCGGTCGAGGACGCGCAGGACTCGTGGCGCTCGGTGATCTCGACGGCCGTCCGGCTCGGCATCCCGACGCCGGGCTTCTCGACGGCGCTGGCGTACTACGACGGCCTCCGCGCGGACCGGCTGCCGGCGGCGCTGGTCCAGGGTCAGCGCGACTTCTTCGGAGCGCACACCTACCGCCGCGTGGACCGCGACGGCTCGTTCCACACGGCCTGGGCCGAGGACGGCCGCCCGGAAGCCTCCGCCTGAGCCGGTGCTGCTCTGATCGGGAAGACCCCCTGGTCCATCCCGGTCAGAGCAGCGTCACCAGCACCAACGCGAGGAGCGCGGCCGCCAGCAGGAGTCTCACTGCCCTCGGGCGGCGAGGATCTCCGTCAGCATCGCGACGATCTTCTCCTCGGCCTTGTCCTTCGTGATGCCCAAGCCGTCGAGCACCTCGAAGCCGGCGCCTTCGCCCTGTTCCAGCAGCGCCAGCAGGATGTGCTCGGTGCCGATGTAGTTGTGCCCGAGCCGCAGCCCCTCGCGCAGCGTCAGTTCGAGGGCCTTCTTGCCCGCCGCGGAGAACGGCGTCGGGCTGGGCGCCGGGTCGACGCGGTCCGGCAGCCGCGCTTCGGCCGCCTCCCGCACGGTCTCCAGCGTGACGCCCTGGGCGAGGATCGCTCCGGCCGCGAGCGCGGCGGGTTCGGTGAGCAGGCCCAGCAGCAGGTGCACGGTGTCGATGTTCGGGCTGGCGTGGTCGATGGCCGACTTCTGCGCGGCGACCACGACGTGCCGGGCCCGGTCGGTGTAGCGGCCGTAGACGCGTTCGATCGCCCCGGACGCGTCGCCGCCCGGATCGACCTTCGGCACGAACCGCTTCTGGGCGGCCTGCTTGGTGACGCCCATGCTCTGGCCGATCTCCGTCCAGGACGCACCGGAGCGGCGGGCCTGGTCGACGAAGTGGCCGATCAGGTGGTCGGCCACTTCGCCGAGGTGTTCGCCCATGTACACGGCGTCGGACAGCTGGGCCAGCGCGTCCTGGTCGTTGTTGCTCTTGATCGCGGAAATCAGGTCGTCGAGCTTGACGGGATATTCAGGTGGGGTCATGTCGTCAACTGTAGGTTGACGATCGCTCATCGTCAACCGCGAGTTGACGCAACCTTCAGATGTTCCTTCAGGTTGAACTCGCTCGCTTCCAGGTCCGCGTACTTCGGGTGCGGGTCCGCGGCGAACAAGCGCCGCGCGGCGATGTGGTCCGCGGGCCGGTTCACCGACTCGACCGCGATCAGCACGCCGTCGCGGAAGGACAGCACCGAGAACTTGCCCGCGGCCCGGTCGCCCGCGACGACCGTCCGGTCGGCGCCCGAAAGGATCCCGGCGATCTGCAGCTTCGCGCCGGACTGGTCGGTCCAGAACCACGGCAGGCTCGCGTACGGCTCGGGCGCGCCGGTGATCGCCGCGGCCACGCAGCGGGCCTGGTCGACGGCGTTCTGCACGGACTCCAGCCGGGTCGCGGCGCCCGCCTGCACGCACGGGAAGTTCGCGCAGTCGCCGATCGCGAAGATCTTCTCGTCGGTCGTGCGCAGGTGCGCGTCGACGACCACGCCGTTGTCCACGGGCAGCCCGGCTTCCGCCGCGAGCGCCGTCTCCGGCACGACGCCGACGGCGACGACGACCAGGTCGGCGGATAGCCGACGGCCGTCAGACAGCTCCACTTCGCGCACCCGCGTGTCGCCGTGCAGCGCGGAGACGCCTTGACCGAGCAGCACCGTGTGCCCGGCTTCGCGGTGCAGAGGGGCGAAGTAGGCGGAGATCTCCGGCGACGCGACGCGGTTGAGCAGCCGGTCCTGCGCCTCGACGATCGTCACCGAGCGGCCGGCGTGCGACGCGAACTCCAGCCCGATGAACCCGCCGCCGACCACGACGACGTTCCCGGCGTGCGCCAGGGATTCGCGGAGCCGGTCGGCGTCGTCGCGGGTGCGCAGGGTCAGCACGCCCGGCAGGTCCGCGCCGGGGACGGGCAGCGTCCGGTTGCGCGAGCCGGTGGCCAGGACGAGGTGGTCGTACGCGAGTTCGGTGCCGTCCTCGAGGCGTGCGCGCGAAGCCGCGCGGTCGATTTCCGCGACCCGGCCGGCGACCAGCTCGATGTCCTTCTCGGCGAAGAAGCCCGCGCCGCGCAGGTGCAGCTGCTCGAGCCCGGCGGTCCCGGCCAGGTAGGCCTTCGACAGGGGCGGCCGCTGGTACGGCACGCCCGGCTCGTCCCCGACCAGCACGACCTGGCCGGCGAAGCCGCGGTCCCGCAGCGACGCGACCGCCTGGAACCCGCTCTGACCCGCCCCGACGACAAGGACCGTGTTCTGTGCACCCATGCCTGCCATCCGATCACACGAGCCTCAAGCCGTCGACGAGTCACCCGAGGACCGCCGGGCCCGGGGTGCCCCGAGCACCCGGGAGATCCCCCGCGCCGCGGCCCGCACCGCCGGGACCAGCGTCCGCGGGTCCGTCCCCTCGGCCGGGACGACCACCGAGATCGCCGCCACCACCTCGTCCGTCGAGTCGTGGACCGGCGCCGCCACCGACAGGGAGATCAGCTCGATCTGGCCGTCGCTGATCGCGTAGCCGTCGCGGCGGACGTCGGCCAGTACCCGCCGCAGCCGCACGGGCGAGCTGATCGTCTTCGCGGTGAAGGTCTTCAGCGGCGCGGACAGGACTTCCTCCTGGACCTCGGCCGGGGCGTGCGCGAGCAGCACCTGGCCCACGCCGGTCGCGTGCGCGGGCAGCCGGCCACCGACGCGCGTCAGGACGTTGACCGCGCCGCGGCCCGAGATGCGCTCGACGTAGACGACCTCCGCGCCGTCGAGCACCGCGAGCTGGACGTTCTGGTGCGTGGCCTCGTAGAGGTCCTCCAAGAACGGCATCGCGCTCTCTCGCAGCTCCGCGCCGTGCGGAGCGAGCGAAGCGACTTCCCACAGCCACAGCCCGACGCGGTAGAGGCCGTCTTCGTCGCGCACGAGGGCGCCGCGCTTCGTCAGCTCACCGGCCAGCCGGTGCGTGGTCGACAGCGGCAAGTCGACGCGACGGCTCAGCTCGGACAGCGTCAGCTGCGGCCGCTCGGCCGTGAAGGCGCCCAGCAGATCGAGGACGCGATCCACTACCGAAGGCGGCCGCCGCGCGCTGTGGCGCACGTCAGAGGTCGTCGTCCGGCAGGAGCGGGCGCATGAACGACCGCCGGTACCGCACCACGCACCCGCTTTCGTCGCGGATCTTGTCGGCCTCGATGAAGTCCGGGTCGACGCCGAACAGCGTCCGGTAGCGCTCGTACGCGGCGAAGCTCTCGAAGCTGAACAGCGCCCGGGCTTCGTCGCTCGCCCCCTCCGACGGCAGGAAGTAGCCGTGGTGGACGCCGCCTTCGCGCTGCACCAACCGCATCCACGCGGCGGCGAAGCGTTCGAAGTCGGCGAGCTTCGAGGGGTCGATGACGTAGTCGACGACGCACGTGATCATCAGTGGCCGCCCCAGACGCGGTCGGCCGTCGCCACGATCAGCTCCAGCTTCCGCAGCTGCTCGTCCGGCGTGAGGTCGTTGCCCTCCTCGGTCGAGGAGAACCCGCACTGCGGCGAAAGGCAAAGCTGGTCGACGTCGACGAAGGCCGACGCCTCCTCGATCCGCCGCACCAGGACGTCGGGGTCCTCCAGCTCCGGCCGCTTCGTCGTGACCAGGCCGAGGACGACCTTCTTGTCCTTCGGCACGAACCGCAGCGGCTCGAAGCCGCCGGAGCGTTCGTCGTCGAACTCCAGGAAGAACCCGTCGACGGCGAGCTCGCCGAACAGCGCCTCCGCGACGAACTCGTAGCTGCCCGAAGCGACCCACGACGACCGGAAGTTGCCGCGGCACAGGTGGGTCGTCACCGCCAGCCCCTCGGGACGGCCGGCCAGCGCCGCGTTGAGCGTCGCGATGTTGCGCAGGTGCTGGGTGTCCGGGTCGCCGCCCATCCGCGCGACGAGCTCCCGCTGCGCCGGGTCGTTGAGGTAGGCGAGGCTGGTGTCGTCGAGCTGCAGGTACCGGCAGCCGAGGCCGGCCATCGCGGCGATCTGCGCCTGGTACGCCGCGCTCAGGTCGGCGTAGAACTCCTCGAGGTCCGGGTAAACGCTTTCGCTCACCGCCGCCCGGCCGCCGCGGTAGTAGACCATGCTCGGCGACGGGATGGTCAGCTTCGGCGTCACGCCGTCGTCCACATGGGACTGGAGGAACTCGAAGTGGTCGGCGAAGATCGGCTCGTCGAGCCGCACCTTGCCGTCGACCTGCAGCCCCGGCGGGCTGAACTCGAGGTCGCCCGCCAGGTTGTGGAACTTGACGTGCAGCCGCTCGTCGCTCTTGGAGATGCCGCCGAGCGCGTAGATGAAGTCCATGTGCCACGACGCGCGCCGGAACTCGCCGTCGGTGGCCGAGCTCAGCCCGGCCACCCGCTGCATCTTGATGACGTCGCGGATCGCGTCGTCCTCGACCGCGCGGAGCTGCTCCGCGCCGATCTCGCCGGATTCGTGCCGCCGTCGCGCGTCGCGCAGGACCGGGGGCCGCAGGAGGCTCCCGACGTGATCGGCGCGAAACGGCGGGCCCACCTGGGAAATACCACCCGAAGTCATGCACCGATGGTCACACATTCCCGGCCGTTGCGCCGCCCCCTGCAACAAGATCATGACGCCCGGGTCTTGCCACCGTCACGCACACCGCGTTCCCTGTACCGGGGAAAGGGGCTTGATCATGACGAAACCCGCGGTGCACCCCGTCGACCAGGGCCTGCCGGCCGCCCGGCTGGCGCTGCTCGGCCTGCAGCACATGTCGATCATGTACGCCGGCGCGGTCGCGGTGCCGCTGATCGTCGGCAGCGCGCTGAAGCTGGACCCGGCGACGATCGGGCTGCTGGTCAACGCCGACCTGCTCGTCGCGGGCATCGCCACCCTGATCCAGGCGATCGGCGTCGGGAAGCTCCTCGGCATCCGGCTGCCGGTGGTCGCGGGCGCGACGTTCAGCGTCGTCAACCCGATGATCCTGATCGCGTCCCAGTACGGCCTGCCCGCGGTCTACGGCGCGATGCTGGCGTCCGGCGTCTTCGGGCTGCTCATCGCGAAGCCGTTCGCGAAGCTGATCCGGTTCTTCCCGCCGCTGGTCACCGGGACGCTGCTGCTCGTCATCGGCGTCTCGTTGCTCGGCCCGGGCGCGGGGCTGATCGCGGGCAACGACCCCGCCGCGCCGGACTACGCGGCCCTGTCGCACATCCTGCTCGCGTTCGGCGTGCTCGCGCTGCTCGTGCTGTTCACGCGGGTGCTGCGCGGGTTCGCCAACCAGATCGGCCCGCTGCTGGCCTTGGCGATCGGGCTGGTGATCGCGATCCCGATGGGGCTCGTGCACTGGGACGGCCTCGGCGCGGCGAGCTGGTTCGGGCTGGCGTCGCCGTTCCACTTCGGCGCACCGACGTTCCCGGTCGCCGCGGTCCTGTCGATGTGCGTGGTCATGCTCGTGACGTTCACCGAGTCGACCGCCGACATGATCGCCGTCGGCGAGATCACCGGGCGCCCGCCGACGGACTCCGACCTCGCGCGCGGCCTGGCCACCGACGGCTTCTCGGCCGTGCTCGGCGGGGTGATGAACTCCTTCCCCGACACGGCGTTCGCGCAGAACGTCGGGCTGGTGCGGATGACCGGCGTGCGCAGCCGCTGGGTGGTCGCGGTGACCGGCGGGATCCTGGTGCTGATGGGCCTGGTGCCGAAGATCGGCGCGTTCATCGCGGCGATCCCGCAGCCGGTCGTCGGCGGGGTCGCGGTGGTGATGTTCGCGATGGTCGCCGCGGTCGGCGCGCAGAACCTGCGGACGGTCGAGTTTTCGGGCAACCACAACACCTTCATCGTCGCGGTCGCCCTCGGCGTCGGCCTGCTGCCGGCGTTCGCGCCGAAGATCTTCCAGCACTTCCCGGCCTGGCTGCAGACGATCTGCGGCAGCTCGATCACGGTGGCGGCGGTGCTGGCGTTCGCGCTGAACCTGCTGTTCAACCACCTCGGCCGGCGCGCGGAGCCGGATCTGCTGGAAGCGCCGTGAGCAACCGCTCGACGAGCCGGGCCCCGGTGCCCGGCTCGACCGGGCGCCGGAACAGCACCCGCAGGTAGAGCGGGGCCAGGACGAAGTCCAGCACCTCGTCGACCGTCGGCACGGCCTCGCCGCGCGCCGCGGCCTGGTCGAGCGCGGCCTGCAGGTCGTCCCCGCGGGCCCGGAGGTACTCGACCGGCTCCTGGTCCGGGGCCATGGTCGCGACGAGCGCGCGGAGCAGGATCTGGCCGCGGCTGTCGCGCATCGCGCGTTCGACGCCCTCGGCCCAGCCGGCCAGATCGCCGCGCAGCGAGCCGGTGTCCGGGATCGGCGACGTCGCGCGCAGACGCGTCACGGCGGCGTCGAGCAGCAGGTGGTCGCGGCTGCCCCAGCGCCGGTAGATGCTCGTCGGGTTCACGCCCGCGCGCTCGGCGATCTTCGGGATCGCGGCGTCGATCTCGCCGGCGGCCAGCAGTTCGACGACGGCCTCGTGCACCGCATCGCGAACGCGGGCGCTGCGGCCGCCGGGTCGGGTCATGACCTCAGCTTAAAGCAAACGCGCTTGCTTTTGTCGTCGGGATGCGGCTAGCCTTAAAGCAATCGAGATGGCTTTAAGGAGACGGTGATGGCCCGGAAGATGACCAAGGAAGAGCGCGAAGCGTTCCTCGCCCAGCCGCAGGTCGGCGTGCTCAGCGTGACGGCCGAGGCCGGCCGGGCGCCGCTGACCACGCCGATTTGGTACCGCTACGAACCCGGCGGTGACGTCGTCGTGATGACGTCACCCGGCTCGCGCAAGACCCGGCTCATCGAGGCGGCCGGCCGGTTCGCGCTGTGCGTCCAGCAGCAGGACGGCGTCTACAAGTACGTCTCGGTCGAAGGTCCGGTCGTGGAGTCGTGGCCGATGACGAAGGCGCAGCGGCACGAGATGGCCGCCCGCTACCTGCCCCCGGGCATCAGCGAGGCCTACACCGACGCGACCGACGACACCCACGGGAAGAACATCGCGATCGTGATGCGCCCGGAGCGCTGGAACACCTCGGACTTCAGCGACCTCGCGGAAAAACTTGCCTGATCACCAGCAGATGACGAGCACGCAGACCGTGCGCTTGGTCGGCGTTGTCGTGGGCGCCGGCGGCTGCCCCTGGGGCGGGGTCGTCGTGGTCGGGGTGCTCGAACTCGACGGGTCGCCGCTGGTCGGCGTGGTGGTGGCCGTCGTCGCGGGGTCCGTGGTGCTTTCGGTGGTGGGGTCGGTGCCCGGCACCTCGGTGACGGTCTCACGGGGCACGCCGACGCCGGGGACGACGTCACCACCGCCCGTGCCGCCCTCCGGCGGGGAGTCCGTCGCCTGGTCGGCGCCGCCGAGCCCGGTGGTGCGCCCGGGGAACGGGATGACCTGGATCTGATCGACCGGGGACGCGTTCTCGGTGCCCTTGCCGCTGAGGCCGACCAGGACCGCGGCGGCTCCGCAGCCGATGACGACGGCGAGCATCACCGCGAGCACGCGCCAGCGCGACTGCCCCGGTCCCGAACGGTCGCCCCAGCCCTCGCGCACGAGCAGCTCGGCGACCGATACCTCGTCGTTCACCCCGACGGACCTTCCCGAAAGGCCTTTCGGCCGGTGTCGTGATCGTATTTTTACCGCACAAGACCCCCAAAAGGGTGAGTTTTTGGCAAAAATTCGTCACGTAACGGACGGATTGACGGTGGGTGACATTCCACAGCGGATTCACAGCTGCGGTTCGGGAGACTCCCAGTATGACCGGCGAAGCTCGAACCATGCTGCTGAAAGCCGATCGGCCGGTCCCCCGGATCGCCGTTCCGCGTCGCGGCCGGACGGCGTTCGCCAAGCTCGTCCCCCACCCGAAGGTGACCCCCTTCACGTTCGGTTACCTCGTCCTCCTGCTCGGCACGACGCTGCTGCTCAAGTTCGCCGACCCGGAGCTGACCGCGCGGCTGCTCCAGCTGTCGAGCACCGACGCCCACAACCTGTGGCGGCGGCCGCTGACCTCGCTGCTGACCAGCGCGCTCTGGCTGTCCGACGAGGGCTGGCTCGCGTACGTCGTGATCTTCACGATCGCCGTGGCGCCGCTGGAACGCCGCTTCGGCGCCCGCCGCGCGGCGACCGTGTTCTTCTCCGGCCACGTGCTGGCCACCCTCGGCACCGAGCTGCCGGTGATGGCCCTGATCAGCGCCCACGTCCTGCCGAACTCGGCCGGCCACTGGCTCGACATCGGCGTCAGCTACGGCTTCTTCACCACCGCCGGTGCGCTCGTCTTCCTGGTGCGCGGCCGCGCGCGCCCGGTGGCGCTGGCCGTCATGGAGGCGTTCATCGCGGTGATCTGGCTCGGCGACGACCCGGCGAGCCTCGACTCGGTCGTCACGCTGCTCGGCCACGCGTTCGCCGCGCACTTCGGGCTGCTGTTCTGGGGACCGCGGCTGCGCGGTCCAGCCGCAGGCCGGGCCCGGATTCCGGCGGGTAGGCAGGGGCCCGGGTCGGTGGTGTAATCGACGGGCCACAGCCGCGAAGCATGGGGGACGGACGCTCATGGAGGCTGACTCCCTCGCCGAGCTGGTCGAGCTGGGTCCGGACGCGATCTGCGTCCACGAGAACGGCGTCCTGACCTACGCCAACCGCGCGGCCCTCGAGACGTTCGCCGCGCGGTCCGCCGCCGAGGTCGTCGGCCGGCGGTTCACCGACTTCGTCGCCGAGGACTCGCGCGCCGCGCTCGTCGAAAAGCTCGCCGAACTGACCGAACCGGGTCAGGCGAGCGAGCCGGTCGAAGCGCTGATGTCCCGGCTGGACGGGAGCAAGTTCGCCGTCGAGACCGTGTCGGTGCGCCTGGTCGGCCGGCTCGCCTACCAGGTCGTCATGCGCGACATCACGGCGAAGAAGGCGGCCGCCGACGCCCTGCGCTTCCAGGCCGCGTTGGTGTCGCACGTCAGCGACGCGCTGATCGCGACCACCGGCGAAGGCGTCGTGACCAGCTGGAACCCGGCCGCCGAAGCGGTGTACGGCTGGACCGCGGCCGAAGCCGTCGGACGGCGGGCGAGCGAGCTGCTCGGCGCGCCGCTCGACCTGCGCGGCGGTGGGGTCACCGAGGCGGTGCACCGGCGGCGGGACGGCGCTCCTCTCGCGGTCCGCGTTTCGGCGGCGGAGATGAACGACGGGTACGTGCTCGTCTGCGCCGACGAAACCGCGCGGCGGCGGGCCGAGCAGAACTACCGCACGGTCGTCGCGTCCCTCGACGAAGGCGTCCTGGTGATGGGCCCGGGCGGGCTCATCGAGGCGGCGAACCCGGCGGCCTGCCGGATCATCGGCGTCACCGAAGCCGAGCTGATCGGCGTCCCGTGCCACACGCTCGTGCTGTTCACCGAGTCCGGGCACTGGATCCCGCCGGACGAGACGCCGTCGGTGCGGACGCGGCGGACCGGCGTCGCACACAACGGCCTGGTCGTGCGGCTGCGCCGGCCCGACGGCCGCGACGTCTGGGTGTCGCTGACCTCGCGGCTGCTCAACCCGGACGACCCGGCGGCGCTGGCCGTCGTCACGTCGTTCACCGACATCACCGAGACCCGCGCGATCAGCGCGCAGCTCGCGCACGACGCGACCCACGACCCGCTCACCCGGCTGGCCAACCGGACCCTGCTGCTCACCCGTCTCGACGTCCGCGAGCGCGGCGCGGTCACGGTGCTGTTCCTCGACCTGGACAAGTTCAAGGTCATCAACGACTCGCTCGGGCACTCGGTCGGCGACCAGGTGCTGCGGATCGTCGGCGAGCGCCTGCGCCGCTGTTCCGGCCGCGACGACCTCGTCGGCCGGCTCGGCGGCGACGAGTTCGTCGTCGTCACCGGCGAAGTCACCGAGCCCGGCGAAGTGCGGGCGCTGGCCGAGCACCTGCGGGCCGCGCTGGCCGAGCCGATCGGCGTGCTCGGCCGGCAGCTGCACCTCGACGCCAGCATCGGCGTCGTCCTCGTCGGGAGCGCCGACCGCCGCAGCGCCGAGGACCTGCTGCGCGACGCCGACGTCGCGATGTACCAGGCCAAGACGCTCGGCCGGGGCCGCCACCACTTCTTCGACGTCGGCCTGCGCGAGCGGATGCAGCGGCGGCTGCGGATGGAGCAGGACCTGCGCGACGCGGTGCACGACGGCCAGCTCTGGCCCGCCTACCAGCCGGTCGTCGACCTGCGGACCGGTGAGATGGTCGCGGTCGAGGCGCTGCTGCGCTGGACGCACCCCCGCCACGGCGCGATCTCGCCGGTGGAGTTCATCCCGCTCGCCGAGGAGAGCGACCTGATCAACGTGATCGGCAAGGAGATGCTCCGCGCGACGACGCGCGAGCTCGCCACGCGACGTCGTGACCAAGGTCTGGACCTGACGCTGAAGGTCAACTTGTCGACCCGCCAGCTCGACGACCCGCACCTGGTGCCCGCGGTGCAGGACGCACTGGCCAGCACCGGGCTGCCGGCCGGCGCACTGTGCTTGGAGGTCACCGAAAGCGCGTTGATGCGGGACCAGGAAGCGGCCGCGGAAGTGCTGGCCTCCCTGCGTTCGCTGGGCGTGCTGCTGGCGATCGACGACTTCGGCACCGGGTATTCGTCACTCGCGCAGCTGCGCCGGCTGACGCTGGACACGCTCAAGATCGACCGCTCGTTCATCACCGGCATCGCCGAGTCCCGGGACGCGGCGGCGATCGTCACGAGCATCATCGCGATGGCCCACGCCGTCGACCTGACGGTGATCGCCGAGGGCGTCGAGTCCGCGGAGCAGCTCGAGCTGCTCCGCTCGCTGGGGTGCGACCAGGCGCAGGGCTTCCACCTCGGCCGGCCGGTGCCGGCGGCCGAGCTGTTCGGTCAGTAGCCGGCTTTCAGGCGCTCCAGCTCGTCCGCCGTCAGCTCGATGCCGAGGTCCTTGAGGGTGGCGTCGAGCTGATCCGGCGCGACGGTGGTGGTTTCGCTGCGGCCACCGGGCCTCTCGACGGTCAGCTCACGGCCCAGCAGCTTCCGGCTGACGCCCGGTTCGAGCGTCATGATCACCAGCCGCCCGGTGAACGGCGACTTCGGGTGCGTCGAGGTGTAGTGGTGGTAGACCTCGTAGTCGATCGGGTGCATGCCGTCGAGCCGGAAGTCGAGCAGGTCCTCGTCGCCCTTCGCGAGCGTCCACCAGCCGTTCTTCTCGGTCAGCCGGTGGAGCCAGCCGGCCTGGTCGGTTTCCTGGCCGTCGACGAGCGGCATCGGGGCCAGGATCCCGGCGCCGAAGCCGACGTCGGCGTGGAACCGCCGGCCGTCGACCTCGACGACCAGCGTCATGTGGGTGTACGGCCCCGGCCGCCGCGGCTGGACGCGCTCGGCAAGCCGGTGGACGGTGTAGCCGAGCCGCTCCAGGACGGCGGCGAAGAGGCCGCTCTGCTCGTAGCAGTAGCCGCCTCGCCGCCGTCCCACGAGCTTCGCGCTCACGACGTCGAGGGAAATCCCCGCGTGCTGCCGGAGAACGACGTCGACGTTCTCGAACGGAATGGCCCGGACGTGGGCGCGCACGAGGTCCCCGAGCGCCTCTTCGGACGGCGGCCGCCGCTCTTGCCCGATCCTCGTCAGGTAGGCGTCCAGGTCGACGGCGTCGATGCCCCACTCGGTGGTCATGTGGCCGAGCGTGCACCCTCGACCTTGCTGGAGGTCAACCTTCGTGGATGATCTTCCGCACCTCGACGGCGGTGTACTGGGCGTCGGGGATCATCGCGGCGAGCTCCACGGCGCGTTCCTCGGTTTCGACGTCGACGATGTAATAGCCGCAGAAGAAGGCTTCCGCCTCGATGAAAGCGCCGTCCTGGACGTGGGTCGTGCCGTCCTTGACGCGGACCGTCCTGGTCTCGGCGGGCTCGGCGAGCGCTTTGGTGCCGACCATCTCGCCGGTGTCGGTGATGCGCTTGGTGAAGTCGCCGTGGCCTTCGTAGACGCCGTTCTTCTGGTCGTCGGTGAGGGTGGCCCAGAGGGTCGGGTTCATGTGGAGGGTCAGGAGGTATCGCACGTCGGCTCCCCGGTGTGGGCGGCGGCCCCGGGTGGGCTGCCTTTCGCCGGGTGGTCGGCGCCGGCCGCCCGGTCCGGACACGGGGTTTCGGGGTTCACTCGTTCGGCCTAACGGGCAGGGTGGTCAGGCCGCGGATCCGGATCCCTTCGTGCCAGGCGAGGCGGTCCTCCGCCAGGCTGAGCCGCGGGAACCTTCCCAGGAGTTTCGTGAACGCGACCTGCGCTTCCAGCCGCGCGAGGGGCGCGCCGACGCAGTGGTGGATGCCGTGCCCGAAGGCGATGTGCCCCGCCGGGTCCCGCGCCAGGTCCAGCCGGTCGGCCCCGGCGAACCGGACCGGGTCCCGGTTGGCCGCCCCGAGCGCGACGTGCACGAACTCGTCGGTCTCGACGCGGACCCCGCCGAGCTCGAGCGGTTCGCCGGCGTAGCGCAGGGTCGCGAAGCCGACGGGCCCGTCATAGCGCAGCAGTTCCTCGACGGCGGCGGGCACCAGCGTGAGGTCCGCGCGAAGAGCGTCGAGCTGATCGGGGTTGCGAAGCAGCGCGTACATGCCGTTGCCGATGAGGTTGACGGTGGTTTCGTAGCCGGCGAAGAGCAGCAGGAAGGCGGTGGCGACGAGTTCGCGCTCGCTGAGCCGGTCGTGCTCGTCGCGGGCCTGGACCAGGCGCGAGAGGAGGTCGTCCAGCGGGTCTTCGCGCTTGCGCCGGACGAGTGCGACGAGGAAGGCTTTGAGCCCCCGCACCTGCTCGGGCGCGGCGCTCCCGGACCCGAAGCCGGCCGTGCGCCGCCGGAACTCGACGCGTTCCGCGGGCGCGACGCCGAGCAGCTCGCCGATGACGGTGACCGGCAGCGGAACGGCGAACCGCTCGAGAAGGTCGACCTCGTCCCCGGCGAACTCGTCGAGGAGCGCGTCGCAGATCTCTTCGACGCGCGGCCGCAGCGCCTCGACGGCCCGGGCGGTGAAGACCTGGTTGACGAGCTTGCGCAGCCGGGTGTGATCGGGCGGATCGGCGTCGAGCATGTGGGTGCTCGCGGTGCTCGCGACCCCGGCCCACCGCGCGTTGGCCCCGGCTTTCCGCAGCCGCGGATCGGCGAGCGCCGCCCGCGCTTCGGCGTACCCGGTGACGACCCAGCCGGTTTTCCCGTCGGGGAACCCGACTTCGTGGACGCTGCCGGTCTCGCTCCACTCGCGGTAGTGCCGGTGCGGGTCGGCGAAGAAGGCGCTGTCGAGTTCGATCAAGGTCAGCTCCGGCTCAGGAGGAGGTACCGTTCGTCGTCGATTTCCTTGCCCCACAAGGCGGGGTCGTCGAGCATGCGGATTTCCGCCTCGTGGCGGTGTGCTCTGACGAGGGTTCGGCATTCGTCCCGGGTGAGTCCGGCGCCGGTGAACCAGCGTCCCTCGATGAGGACGAGCCGTCCGCCGGGGTTGAGCAGCCGTACCCAGTTCCCCAGGGCGACATGGGGGTCGGGCATGGCCCAGAGGACGTGCCGCACGAGGACGACGTCGTAGGTCCGGGCGGTGGGCGGATCCGCGGCGTCGCCGTTCCGGAAGTCGATGGTCAGGCCGTCGGCTTTCTGCCTTGCTACGTCGAGCATGCGGTCGGAGAGGTCGATCCCGCAGACGTCGTGACCGGCTTCGGCGAGGAGAACGGCCAGGCTGCCGGTCCCGCACCCGAGGTCGACGATCGTGGTGTTGGCGGCCGGCATGAGCGGGAGGATGAGTCTTGCCCAGGCCGCGCGGACGTCGGGGTCTCGGAGGCCGTGGTCGGGCTGGTCGTCGAAGGTCGCTGCTTCCGCGTCCCAGGGGTTCGCCGTCACGGTCGGTCTTCCGGTCGAGAGCCGGCGGCCGTTTCAAGGCAGTACATGCCCCGATTCTCGCCCGACCCGCTATGACTTCGCCATGGCGTACGTCAGGTTCCAGAGCACCGAGCCCAACGCCGAAGGGCGGCACCCCGGCTTCTTCGGCCTGATCAACAACCTCAGCCGGGCCGGCAGGCTGACCCGCGAGCAGGAGGAGTTCCGCCGGGCCAACCACGCCTGGTACGAGGCGCACCACACGAATCCCGCCACGGTCGATCCGGCCGTCTACGACCGCACCGTCAACCCGGGGGCGACCGCCTGGTTCAAGGCCTCCGCCGAAGCTCTCGTCGCCCGGGCCGGGGGCTACCTCGAAATCCTCGCCGCCCACGGCGTCCGCTGCGACAAGCTGGTGGCGCACGAGCCGCCGGGACGCATCATCTACGAGGACGCGGACCAGATCGTCGTGGTCCCGAGCTGACGCACGAAAAAACCGCCCTGAGCGAGCAGGGCGGTTTTCGTGAGCGGTGGCCAGGGCCGGGGTCGAACCGGCGACCTTCCGCTTTTCAGGCGGACGCTCGTACCAACTGAGCTACCTGGCCGGGAACGCCGGCCAGGAGCCGAACGATCTTGCGACCCTGACGGGACTCGAACCCGCGACCTTCGCCGTGACAGGGCGACGCGCTAACCAACTGCGCCACAGGGCCTTGCATACTACGGTCTTACGATACTGCGTACTCCCAACGGGATTCGAACCCGCGTTGCCGCCTTGAAAGGGCGGAGTCCTAGGCCGCTGGACGATGGGAGCCCGGTCGGTTTCGGGTGACCGACCGACCGCGCTCTCAGGTCCCCCCGGGAGCGATTACAAGCATAGGGCACGCCGCCACCGCTTTGCACGGGGGTTCCCTTAAGCCCCCTACGAAGCCGAGACCTGCGAAAACAGCTCCGCCAGACGACGATCGAGTTCCTCCCGCTCCGGTGACGTCAGCTCCGACGCCAGCAGCTCGTCGATCCGTGAGTCCGTCAGGGACTCCGCGCGCTGCCAGCGTTCGCGTAGATCCGGCTTCCGCAAAGCCG
This sequence comes from Amycolatopsis sp. cmx-4-37, assembly GCA_049998055.1. Taxonomy (GTDB): domain Bacteria; phylum Actinomycetota; class Actinomycetes; order Mycobacteriales; family Pseudonocardiaceae; genus Amycolatopsis. The sequence goes on from JAEBEK010000005.1 coordinate 595,959, forward strand.
CCACCACCAGCTCGTCCGCCGCCTCTGCCGGCCACGCCGTGCGCAGGAGCCGCTCGCGGCCGCCCTCCGGGTCCGCGATCACCGCCTCCGGCACCGACAAGCCCAGCGCCCGCAGCGCCGCGAAGTGCAAGCCGCCGCGCAGCTCGCGGAAGACCATCAGCGCGAACCCGAGCCGCTCGACGTCGCCGGTGGGGCGCAACGCGTTCTTCCAGCCGGTGAACAGCGCCAGCCCGCTCGCGTCCGCGGCGTCGACCAAGCGGAACAGCAGGTCCGCCAGACGGCCGGGCTCCGGTACGGCCGAAAGGTTGACGCGCGACCACCGGGCCGATGACTCCGCGTAGGCACGGACGGAGGCGGCCGCGTCCAACGCCGCCGTCGCCGGCGGGAGGACGAAGTCGAACAGCCAGTGCGGGAAGATCCCGAACAGCTCCGCGGCCACCTTCGGCGGGACGTCGCCGAGCACCGCCGACCGGCCCCGCACGTACAGCGAACGCGGCGGCAACCCCACCTCCGCCTCGACCGCCGCCAGCTCCGGCGACGTCATGAACCGGCCGCCCAGCACCTGGACCACCGGCCGGATCCGGTTCGCCGGCCCGGCCGCGCCCTCGATCGTCGTCATGTCCGTCCCCTTTCGGCCCCGCGAACGTAACACTGTTACAAAACTCGCGTCAAGGAGGGGATACAGCCTTGCGAATCACTCACCGGAAACGGCGGCAACCAGCACGAACATCACCGGACAGGCCCGGCGGCACCCACACCGCCCACCGGACCCACCGGCCCACACCCGCTCAGCGCTGAACCGGCGCCTGCCCGCCATCGTCCAAGTTCAACCCCAGCATCTCCAGCAACTGCGCGCAGTCTTCGACCCCCAGCGCACCGTTCGCCACCGCCAGCCGAGCCCGCCGGACCTGATCGTCCGACACCCGCTGCGTATCCGCGGCCCCGCTCCGCTGCGCCGGCAACCCCCCGGCGAACGGAGCACTCCCCCCATCGGCACCTTCGTACCGAAGGAGGAACTGCCGCACTTCAACAGACCCGCTCATAGCCCCTCCATACGGCTCACAACAGCTTGGCCGCGAGGCTAACCAGCGCCGGCCGCCACACACAGCCCCCCGGAGAGTGAACCTGAGGCCACGCTCCGCTCAACGCAGCGCAATCGGCACAGAGAGAGAAGGTCACCACCCGAACGACGGTCACCTGGCCCGGAAGTGACACCGCACGCGGAAATTTCCCGCTCTCCACTCGCCCGAAGAGGGAACTCGTGCAACAATCGAAGTGCTGACACACCCCCGGTCAGCGCCTGTGGAGATCCCCTCCGACCCCCGCGTTCCTCCCCCTGGCGCGGGGGTCCTCCATTTCTGGGGCTGCTCGGGCTTCGCCCTTCGCTTCGCCCCATTCATTCCGGTGTGTTGCCCGGGGGGCCGAGCCCCCCGGACCCCCCACGGTGCCTCTGGTGCCCCTTCCAGCCGGTGCGGGTTTTCGCTTTGGGCGCTGCGCGCCCTGGCGAACTACTACCTGATCGACTCGGTGGGTTAAGTGGCTGTTGCGGAGTGTGTTGTGGGGGTTGGGCTGAATGGGGTGCCGTTGGGCTTATTGGGGCTACCGCTTGGCGTGTTGTGGCTCACAGTGGTTTGCGGGGTGAGACCTAACCGTTATCGTGGCGTTCGTGCCTCTTCCCTCCCTTGGCCGCTTGAGCAGCCGGACGAACCTCAAAGCCGCGTCCTCTGGACGCCATCGTGGTGCCGCGAAGCCTGCGGACGATGGCGTTGTCGAAGACACGGAACTCACCTCCTACCTGGCCGCGCTGGCCCCGGACGCTGACAACGAGAGCACCGGGACCGGCAAGCGGTTCGGTGAGGCTCAGGTCATTCAGCTCCGGATGAGCCTCATCGCCAACCAGCAGCTGAAGGACATCGCCGCCGAGCGGGACATCTCGCCCCAGGTGCTCGCTCAGGAGTGGATCCTCGAGCGGCTCAACTGGGAAGGTCAGGCCTCTTCGCTGCAGGACCAGCGGCAGCAGGCCGGGGACCTCACCGACCTCACCGACGAGTTCCACTTCGCCGCCGACGCCTTCGACGCGCCGGCCGTCGGGCGACGCTGATGTCTTCATGAGAAAGGGCCCCCGGCAGCACGCCGGGGGCCCTTCGCTCAGGCCTCAAGACAACGCTAAAGGGCCTGTCTCTCAGATCGCGCGGACCTTCTGGGCCTGCGGGCCCTTCTGTCCCTGGCCGACCTCGAACTCCACTCGCTGGTTCTCCTCGAGGGTGCGGAAGCCGCGGCCCTCGATCTCCGAGTAGTGAACGAACACGTCGCCTTCGCCGCCGTCCTGCGCGATGAAGCCGAAGCCCTTCTCCGCGTTGAACCACTTCACAGTGCCTTGCGCCACCGCTGTTCTCCTCGTTGCACAGATCCGCTTCGAATGCCACCGAAGCGGCACCCCGGCCGTCCCGGGCGGTTCCAACGAGTCGAGTCAAGAGCGTGTCGGCTCCATGGCTCGCGTCAGAAGTTCCGCGAGTGTGAAGCCACGAACACGCAAAACGACGGCCTCCGAGCAGACTACCGGGATCTGGCCAAAGTTGAACCCCGTGATCGAGGCGAAAACCGCCTGTCCGGGCCAAGGTCACCGGAACGTCGTAGGGCTCCCGCACACGTTTTGTCGGACCCGCCGGTTAGTCTTGCGCAGCACAGCGACCCGTGATCACCGGATACGGCTCGGAGTCGTCCGTGCCCCCTTAGTGAGAGCCTCGGCGAAGATGTGTGACCTTCGTCACGCTACTGTTGCTCAACGTAGCAGGCCCGCGGGACGTCTCGTTGAGGGGAAGCACCAAAGGGGCAAAGGGGAAATGTGTTGACGGTGAGGACTTCCACGCGGCGCCGGGGCGCGACTGTGGCACTGGGCTTGGTCGCCGTGCTCGCGCTGGGGGCGTGCAGCAGTGAACCGACGGTGTCGGCGAGCGGGACGTCGGGCGGGGGCCCGACGCAGTCGCCCGCGCCCACCGCGCAGCCGGCGAAACTGACGGTGACGCCGGCCGGTGGCGCGCAGGACGTGCCGCCCGGCGAGCCGGTCGAGGTCAAGGTCGACAGCGGCACGATCGTCTCGGTCACGCTGACGAACCCGGACGGCAAGCAGGTCCAGGGCCAGACGTCGGCGGACAAGAAGACCTGGAACACCACCGAGCAGCTCGGCTACGGCAAGACCTACACGTGGTCCGGCCAGGCGCAGGGCGCCGACGGCAAGAACGTGCCCATCGGCGGCGCGTTCACCACGGTGAAGCCGAAGCGCCAGATGTCGGCCAGCCTGAACGTGGGCGACGGGCAGACGTACGGCATCGCGATGCCGATCGCGCTGTCCTTCCCGAGCCACGTCACCGACAAGGCTTCCGTCGAGAAGGCGCTTTCCGTCGAGACCACGCCGAAGACCGAGGGCTCCTGGGGCTGGACGGACGGCGACACCTCGGTGCACTGGCGGCCCAAGGAGTACTACAAGCCGGGCACCACGGTGAAGGTCAACGCCAAGATCTACGGCGTCAAGATCGGCGAAGGCGTGTACGGCAAGCAGGACGTGTCGGCCAGCTTCGCCATCGGACGTTCGCAGATCGTCAAGGGCAACACCACGCAGCACACGATGCAGGTGATCCGCGACGGCCAGCAGATCGCCGACTACCCGGTGAGCTACGGCCTCGACTCCGACCCGGGCCGCGTCACCCACAGTGGCGTGCACGTCGTGATGGGCAAGCAGTCGACGTACGCGATGAGCAACCCGAAGTACCACTACGAGAACGTCGTGGTGCCGTGGGCGGTCCGGATCTCCAACAACGGCGAGTTCATCCACGGCCTGGCGGCGTCGGTCTGGGCGCAGGGCAAGAAGAACGTCTCGCACGGCTGCCTGAACCTGTCGCCGGCGCGGGCCAAGGAGTACTACGACGGCGTGCTCACGGGTGACCCCGTCGAGATCACGGGCAGCACGCAGACGCTGAGCGCCAAGGACGGCGACTACAGCGACTGGACGTACGACTGGGCGGGCTGGCAGAAGCTGTCGGCGCTCGCCGGCTGAGACCCTTGCGAACCGGGCGGCCGGGAAGTCCACGCGGACTTCCCGGCCGTTCGTGTTTCTCCGCGAGACCCGGAAAATTCGATGCAACCCCGGTGCCCGCCCACCGCATGACTACGGGCAGAGGCGCGCCGATCCCGGCCGCGCCCGCGAGAAGAGGAGCTGTCTTGCGTATCCGTATCGCCCTTTCCCTCGGCGCTCTCGTGCTCGCCGGTGGTGCCCTGACCGGTGGCATCGCGGTGGCTTCGGAGGCGCAGCCGGCGGCCCCGACCGCGACGACCGCGCCGTCCGAGCGGCCCATCGCGCCGCCGTCCGCGGTGCCGGCCACCAGCCGCCAGCCCCAGGCGCCGACTGTCGCGCCCGCTCCGCGTGAGACGAAGGCCCCGTCCACGCGTCCGCAGCGCGTCCCCCGCGCCGTGCCCGCCGGCCCGACCGGTGACCTGCACCTGCCGGCCATCGGGGTGTCCCGGTAGTCAGGTGATCTCCCGCTCCCGTCCGTCGACCGGGCCGGGCTCGCCGTGGGACGGCGAGTTCGCCCGGTACTTCGGCGAGCGCGCGCACAGCCTGCGGTCCACCGCCTTCCTGCTCTGCGGCGACTGGCACCAAGCCGAGGACCTCACGCAGGCCGCGCTGCTCAAGCTCTACCTCGCCTGGCCGAGGCTGTCGCGCCACGACGCCTTGGACGCCTACGCCCGCAAGGTCGTGCTGCGCACGTTCCTCGCCGAGCACCGGCGCAGCAGGTGGAAACGGGAGCGGCTCACCGACACCCTGCCCGAGCTCCCGGCGGAACCCGCCGGGAGCGACCAGGACATGCTGCTCCGGCACGCGCTGGCCGTGCTGGCCCCCAAGCAGCGCGCCGTGCTGGTGCTGCGGTACTTCGAGGACCTGAGCGTCGAGGAGACGGCGCAGGCCCTCGGCTGCAGCACCGGCACGGTCAAGAGCCAGGCCTCGCGGGGCCTGGCGACCCTGCGCAACCGGCTCGGCCCGCACTACGAAGCGCTGACCTTCAGCGCGCCCACGGAGGGGAGGTGACGACATGGACCCCGAAGACGACGTCCGCGCGATCCTCACCGGCGCCGCCGGTGACACCCCGCCGATGCGGCTCGAGGCCGCCGACGTGATCGAGCGTGGCGGCCGGATCCGGCGACGACGCAAGCGCTGGGCGGTCGCCGGCACCTCGACGGCGACGGCGGTGATCCTCGCGGTGGCCGGTTTCCTGGCCGGTCACCGCGTGGGGCCGCCGGACCCCGTGCAGCCCGCCGACCCGGGGCTGTCCACGATCGGCACCACCGCTCCCAGCTCGCCGCCCACCCAGGTCCCGGCGACGTCGATCGCGCCGCCGGCGGCGCAGCCGGGCCGCACGCCGCCCCGCACGTCGAAGACGACGGTGCCGACCCCGTCCACCCGGAAGGTCGAGCGGCCGACGGCACCCCCGTCGGCGAACCCGACGGAGCCGAGCCGGGAAACGCCCGTGGCGACCACGTCGCGCTAGACGTTTTCGCAGGTCGGCGGCGTGGCGTAGATCACCGCGGCAATGTGGGTTTCCGTTCGCCGACTCATCGTCGAAACCGGAATCGCTGTCGTGGTCGCGGGCGCGCTCGCCGCTTGGTCTCGCAAGCGCTTCGCTCCTCGTAGCGACGCCAGCTGACCCACGACGCACGCGTGCCCCGCCCGGTGATCCGGACGGGGCACGCGTGTTTCCGGTGGACGCTCAGCGCTGAGCGGCCGCGGAGGTCAGCTTGCCGCCGCTGTCGGCGGTGTCGATCTCGTCCATCGGCACCTGCGACGTCTCCGGGATCTTGATGATGGGGATGATCGCGATCAGCGCCGCGGCCATCAGGTAGTACGCCGGCCAGTCTTCGTTGCCGGTGCTCTTGATCAACGCCGTCACGATGACCCCGCAGGTACCACCGAACAGCGACGTCGAGATGTTGTAGCCGATCGCGAACGAGCCGTAGCGCACCCGCGTCGGGAACATCGCCGGGAACGTCGAGCCGATCACCGCGAGCATGAGCACCAGCAGGATCGCCACGACCAGGAAGCCGACGAAGAGCCAGAAGATGCTGCCGGACTGCATCAGCTTGAGACTCGGCCAGCTCAGCACCAGGAACCCGATGGCCGCGGTGAGCAGCAGCGGTTTCCGGCCGATCCGGTCGGACAGCGCGCCGAGCGGGATGATGATCGCCATCTGGATGACCTCGACGGCGATGATGATCAGGGTCGACGTGTTGTCGTTGATCTTCAGCGTGTCCGTGAAGTACGTCGGCATCGTGGTCAGCAGCAGGTAGTCCGCGACGTTCAGCAGCAGCACGATGCCGATCAGGTTGAGGATCATCCGCCAGTTGCGGACGAAGATCTCCTTGAGCGGCGCCTTCTGCGGCTTCTCGCCCGCGGCCTCCATCCGGCGGAACTCGGGGGTGTCCTCGAGCTTGTTCCGCAGGTAGAGCCCGATCAGGCCGAGCGGCAGCGCGACGAAGAACGGGATCCGCCAGCCCCAGGCGTCGACCTGGTCGGCCGACAGCGAGAGCGTCACGGAGAGCACGACGAGGTTGCCGAGCACGTAGCCGCCCAGCGTGCCGAGCTCCAGGAAGCTGCCGAAGAAGCCACGGCGTTTCGTCGGCGAGTACTCGGCGATGAACGTCGCCGCTCCGCCGTACTCACCACCGGTCGAGAAGCCCTGGATGATCCGGAGCAGCAGGATCGCGATCGGCGCCGCGATGCCCATGCTGTAGCTGCCGGAATAGGTCGGCAGGACGCCGACCAGGAAGGTGCACCCGGACATCAGCAGGATCGTGACGGCGAGGACCCGCTTGCGGCCGATCTTGTCGCCGAGCGGCCCGAAGAACGCCCCGCCGAACGGCCGCACGATGAACCCGACCGCGAGCAGCGCCAGCGATTTCAGCACCGCGTTCCCCTCGCCGGGGAAGAACTGCGAGCCGATGCTCACCGCGATGGCGCCCGAGGTGAAGACGCCGTAGTCGTACCACTCGGTGGCGTTGCCCATCGCCGACGCCCAGACCGCGCGCTTGACGGTTCTTTCGTCCACCGACGGTTTGCCCGTCGTTGCTGCTTCTTCGCTCATGCCGGCGACGACCTCCTCCGTGCAGTGCCCACTGGGCCGTTCGAGCTCATCGACCCAGTCTTGCCCGGTCGGCCGGGGTCGGCAGCCTGAGCCGGAGATCTTCTACGGTGGGGAACTTTCCGGCTACCGAGAGGTGTACGTTGCCTGCTCACGGCCCGGGCCGGGCGCGCCGGGCGGCTACCGGCGAGTTAACGTCAGCGCATGAGTCGTGTTTCTCAACCCTGGCCGCCGGTGCAGGTCGAGCCGGCCGTGCCGCACCCCAAGGCGCCCGCACCGGGCACCGAGCTCGGCGTGCACTTCAGCGAGTGCTTCGGCTGCGGTGACGAGGCCGACGCCGGGCTGCACCTGCGTTCGACGGTCGGCGAGGGCCAGGTCATCCACTCGCGGTTCACCGTGACGGCGGCGCACCAGGGCGCCCCCGGGCTCGCCCACGGCGGCCTCCTGGCCTGCGCGTTCGACGAGGCCCTCGGCTCGACGGTCGGCAACCTGATGCGCCGCCCGGCGGTGACGGGCAAGCTCGAAACGGACTTCCGCCGCCCGGTCCCGGTCGGCTCGACGCTGTTCATCGAGGCCCGGCTGGACGGTATCGCGGGCCGCAAGATCTACGTCAGCGCCGACGGCCGCCTCGACGCCGAGGACGGCCCGATCGCGGTGAGCGCGCGGGCGCTGTTCATCGTCGTGGGCTTCGAGCACTTCAGCACGCACGGCGACTCCCAGGCACTGGAGAAGCTGGCGGCGCAGCACGAGAAGAACCAGCAGCGCCAACGCGAAGAGCGCGACTGGGAGATCAACCCCTGAGCGCAGCTTTCCCCGTGAAAGCTGCGCTCAGGTGAACGTGCGCGGGCGGATGGCGTTGGCCCGGTCCACGAGCTTCACGCGCTCGTCGACCGTGCTCGCCAGCCGCGCCAGCGCGCGGTAGCACCGCTCCAGCCCGAACCGCAGCTCCCGCTCGTCCAGCGAGCACCCCAGCACCCGCGCGCCCGGCGTGGGCTTGCCCTGCTTGAGCCAGTCGTGCGCGGCCTCGAGCACCCCGGCGGACAGCCGCGTCTGACGCTCGAGGTCGAGCCGGAGCCGTTCCAGGCGGGACGACGCGTCCAGCAGGTCGTGCTCGGTCACCGGCGTCTCGCGGCCGTTCGCCTTGGTCGCCGTCGTCTTGATCTTGATCGCCGCGACCTGCGCGTCGACGTAGTGCGTCGAGGACGGCGGCACCGTCTCCAGCACCTCCACCGCGCTGTTGCGCGCGCCCTGCGCGAGGTACACCCGCGCGAGGCCGAACGCCGCGCTGACGTACGTGCGGTCGGTCCGCCAGACCAGCTCGTAGAACCGCGCGGCGGCGAAGTAGTCGCCCACGCCCTCGGCGCTGATCCCCAGCGCGAGCTTCGGCGCGATCTCGCCCGGCAGGTCGTCGTACACGGACTCGAACGCGACCTGCGCGACCCGCGGCCGGCTGCCGGCCAGCTCGATCAGGCCGCGGTACCAGTCGATCCGCCAGTCGTGCGGGAAACCGTTCTTGATCGCCAGGTACTGCCCCGCCTGCAGCTGCCGCTGCGCCTCGGCCAGCTCGCCCAGCTCGATCCGGGCGCGCACGATCCGCAGCCGCACCTCGATCGACTCCCGCGGCGCGCCGGCCAGCGCTTCGATGGCGCCGCGCGGGTCGAGCGCGGTCGTCGTGGCGAGCACGCCCGCCGCCGGGTCGTCCGTGTCGACCTGCGGGATCGGCAGGCCGGCGACGACCTCGGCCGCGCCGGGCAGCGGCACGCTCTGGCCGGTCTCCGGCACCACCAGCTGCACGCCGAACGTGCGGCTCTCCGGGCCGAACACCGTCGACGCGCCGGGCCGCGGCTTGCCGGTGCCGAGCGCCATGATCTCGCGCAGCACGCCGGTCAGCTGGTCGCCCATCTCCTCGGCGGAGAGGAACCGCCGGTCCGGGTCGGCGTGCGTCGCGCGCCGCAGGAACCGGTAGTACGAACCGAAGAGCGCGAACAGCGGGACCGCGTCCGGGCCGGGCAGCGTCGTCTTGAACTTGCTGGTGTAGCCGGTGAACTCGAAGCTCAGCACCGCGAGCGTGCGCCCGACGGTGAACAGGTCCGACGCCACCGACGCACCCTGCTTCGCCAGTTCCGGCGCGCTGTAGCCGGTGGTGAAGAACAGCGGGCTCTCGTAGTCGTCCATCCGCCGGACCGCGCCCAGGTCGATCAGCTTCAGCTGCTCGTTGGTCTGGATCACGTTGTCGGGCTTGAGGTCGCAGTAGAGCAGGTTCTGGCTGTGCAGGTACCCGAGCGCGGGCAGGATCTCCAGCCCGTACGCGATGACCTGCCCGATCGGCAGCGGTTCCGGGCGGCGGCTTTCGCGGTGGTGCGCGAGCGCGAGCTGCCGCAGCGACTGGCCGCCGACGTACTCCATGACGATGTAGCCGACGGTCGTCCCGCTGTGGGCGTCCGGGTGCTGCACGAAGTTGTGGATCTTGACGATGTTCGGGTGCTCGACCTCGGCCAGGAACCGCTGCTCGTTGGCCGCGGCCGCCATCGCCGTCTGGTCGCCGGTGTCGATCAGTCCTTTGAGGACGACCCAGCGGTCGCTGACGTTGTGGTCCTGCGCCAGGTAGATCCAGCCCAGGCCGCCGTAGGCGATCGCGCCGAGCACTTCGTACTGGCCGCCGACGAGCTCGTGCGGCTCCAGCTTCGGGACGAACGAGAACGCCGCGCCGCAGTTTTCGCACTTTCCTTCCGGCGCACCGGGTTTGCCGTCCTTGCCCCGGCCGACCTTTGCGGCGCAGCTGCCGCAGAACCGCTTTTCCTCCGACACCATCGGGTTCGCCAGCACCGCCGACGCGGGATCGCGCGCGGGCACCGGCGGAACCTCGACCAGCCCGGCGCCGAGCCGGCCGCGGCGCGAGCGCGACGTCCGCGACGACGTCCGCCGCGAGGTGCCGGGGAACGACCCCGAGCCGGAGCGCGAGCCGCTGCCGGTTCCCGTGCCGGTCCCGGTGCCGGTGTGCCGGCCTTCGCTGCTGCGTTCCGGCAGGACGCTTTCGGTGCCCGGGTCGGGCAGCGGCGTGTCCGGGCCGGTGTCCGGCCGCGGCGCCGGCGGCATGATGCTCTGGGTCTCCGGCGCCGGCGCGGCGAGCACGCTCGTCGGCTGCGGCGCGTTCGGGTCGGGGCGGATCGCCTGCGTCGGCGGCTGCACCGCCTGCGTCGCCTGGACCGGCGGCAGGACGGGGGTGATGCTGCCGGGCGGGCGCGTCGGGTCTTCCGCGCCCGGGATCGTCCCGCGCACGGCCGCCGGCCGCCCGCCCGGCGGCGTCGGCGGACGGCGGACCGGCGCGTGGATGACGGTCTCCTCGCCACCGGAACCACCGGGGGGCACGCCGTCGTCGAGGCGGCCCGAGATCGACGGCTCCGGCGTCTCCCACCGCACCGGTGGCGGCGGCTGCCAGGTCGGCCGGGCCACCTGCTGCTGCTGCTCTTCGTCCGGCGCGGCGTGCCGAGGACGGCGCGACTCCTCCGACACTGCTACCTCCCAGATCCCCGGCGTCCGAGGACCGATCCTAGTCGCGACGCGCTCACCGGTACTGCGGCGACGGCGGCGAGGCCGGCCCCAGCGACGGCTCCACCCACTTGCGGTAGCTGTCCTGCCAGACCCCGGTACCGCGGATTTCGTCGAGCACGGCGTTGACGTAGCGGACCATGTCCGCGTTGTCCTTGGGGATGCCGATGCCGTAGTTCTCCTGCGTGAACTGCTCGCCGACGACCTTCAGCGTCGGGTCCTGCGCGGCCATCCCGGCGAGGATCGTGTCGTCGGTCGACACCGCGGCGACCTGTCCCTGCTGGAGCATCACCAGGCAGTCGGACCAGTTGTCCACCGAGACCGGCACCGGCTTGGCCGGGTCCGTCGCGATCTTCGCCAGCGACGTCGACTTCTTCGTCGCGCACACCCGCTTGCCGCTCAGGTCGGAGAGCTTTTCCGCCTTCGACTCCTTGGCGACCAGGATCCGCTGCCCCGACTGGTAGTAGACGGACGAGAAGTCGACGTCCTTCTTGCGGGAGCAGGTGATGCTGTAGGTCCGCACCACGACGTCGACCTGGTGCGCCTTCAGGACGTCCTCGCGCTGCAGCGACGGGATCGCGCGGAACTGGACGTGCCCCTCGGAGGTGCCGAACAGCGCCCGGGCGATCGCGTTGACCATGTCGATGTCGAAGCCCTCGAGGTTGCCCGAGGTCGGGTTGCGGAACCCGAAGAGGTAGGTGGTCTGGTCGACGCCGGCGATCAGCTTCCCGCGTTCCTTGATCTTCGCCATGGTCGAGCCGCTGCCGATGGTCCCGTTCGGCGGGAGGCTGGCCAGCGGGTTGCAGCTGGTGTCCGCGCCGCCGCCGGCGCTCGAGTCCGGGCCGCCGACGTGCGCCGGCTGCGGCCACGCCGCGTTGCTCACCGGGGCCGGGTCGACCGGTTTCCCCGGACTGCCGCACGACGCCGCGAGCAGCGCGACGACCGCCAGCACGCCCGCCCGGACCGTGTTCCCCCGCCTGCTCACCGGTACTCCCTCAGTCGCTCCCGGATCCCCATGGTGACACCCGCCGCGGCGATGACGGCCAGCACGGCCAGGCCGGGCGCGAGGAGCGTCAGCGCGGCGTCGCCGTCGTGGGTGTCGTCGAGGAACTCCTGCCTGCCGACGTCGATCGCCGCCTGGAGGCTGTCGTCGAGCCGCCGGAACGCCGGGGCCGAGCCGGTCTTGCGGTCCTCCAGCACGGCGGTGTCGACCGCTTCCTGGTACTGCCCGGAGTCGTCCTGGCCGCGGACCTGCTTGTGCGCCTTCAGCCAGTCTTCGGCGGCCCTCGTCGCGTCGGCGACCTTCGCGGCGCCTTCGCCGTCCTGGATCAGGCCGCGGGCTTCCGCGAGCAGGCCGCCCGTCCCGTCCGGGCCGACCAGCTGGGCCGCGTTGGTGCCGAAGTCCCGTTCGTACGCCGCGCCGTCGCCGCGGGCGACCAGCGTCAGCGTTTCGTCGGCGCGGGCCTGCAGCGCGGCGATCCGCGCGCGGACGAGCACGTCGACGCGGTGCGAACCGTCGTCCTGGCCGCTGCCGACCAGGCTGCCCTGCACGACCAGCGCGACCGAGCCCCACAGCAGCGACACCACGACGGCCGCCGTCGCGACGACGAGCCCGACGTTGAGCACGCGGTTGGTGCGCTTGGTCAGGTAGACCTGCGCCGCGATCAGCGCGGCGAGCAGCGCGACCACGAGGATCGTGGCGAGCCACGGGAACCCGGTGGCGCTGTCCTGCTCCTCGATCAGCTTCTCGGTGTCGACGCGGTAGAGGTCCTGCGCGGCGGGCAGGATCTTCGCGCGCATCAGCTCGGAGGCCTCGCGCAGGTAGGACGCGCCGACCGGGTAGCCGAGGCGGTTGTTCGCGCGGGCCGTCTCGACGAGCCCGGTGTAGACCGGCAGCGACTGGTTGAGGACGTCGACCGGGGCGGCCGCGTCGGCGACGTCGGCGGAGTCGGACGCGGCCTTCGCGAGCGCGGCGCCGGCTTCGGCGATGTCGCGCTCGTAGCGCGAGCGCAGCTCGGGCGGCTCGGTGCCGATCGACAGGAACGCGCTCGCCGCGGTCGCGTCGGCGTCCGACAGCGACTTGTAGACCTGCTGCGCCGCGGCGGCGAGCGGTTCGCGGTGGTCGATGACGCCGCTGATCGTGTCGTCGCGGTCCTGCACCGACAACGTCGCGACCAGCCCGGCGACGAGGGCCAGCAGCACCAGCCCGACGGCGATCACGGTGAGCCGGCCCGGCGTGGTCGCGGCGGACCGGATGATCGCGCGGACCCCCTGGCCCGGCAGGTCCAGCAGCCCGAGGAGACCGCTGCGGCCCCCGGCGCGGTCGCGGCCGTCCGGCGGCGACGGCGGTGGGGGTCCCGGCGCGGGCGCCGTGGGACCCGGGGCCGTCGCAGTGCTGGTCATCCCCGATTCCTCCCCGAAAGCTTACTCGCAGAAGGTAGCCGAGTCGCCGTGCGCGCGGGCACGGGCACCGCCCGCCGTCACCAGCACGTGATCTCGGCGCGGGCGGTCAGCTCCGGATTTCGGCACGTACGCACCAGTAGCCGTCGTCCGGGCCCGATTCCAGCGTGCCACCGGCGAGGGCCAGGCGTTCGCGCATGCCGGCCAGGCCGAAACCTTCACTCGTCCGAGTGAATTCGCCGAGCTTGTTGCGGACGTCGAGCCGGACGACGCCGGGCGCGTAGGCCAGCCGCATCCGGACGTCCTCACCGGGCGCGTGCTTGCCCGCGTTCGTCAGGGCTTCCCGCGCGACGCTCACCAGCGCGACGACCGCGGCGGACGGCAGCGGCCGGGCCTCGCCACCGGTGTCGAAGCCGACTTCGACGCCGTGGTCGCCGGCGTGCCCGGCGGCCACCGCGGCGAGGGCCTCGGCCGGCGGCGGGACGTCCCGGCGCAGCGCGGCGACGGCGTTGCGCGCTTCGGCCAGCCCGTCGGCGGCGAGCCGCCGCGACCGCCGGACCGAGCGCAGTGCACCGTCCACATCGGACCGTTCCGCGAGCAGCGCCTCGGCGAGCTCGAGCTGGACGCCCAGCGCGCCCAGGGAATGCGCCAGGACGTCGTGGATCTCGCGGGCGATGCGCGTGCGTTCGTCGAGCGCGGCGGCGCGCGCGTGTTCGGCCTGCGCGAGCCGGGTCTGCTCGAGCAGGGCGCCGGCCTGGATGGCCTGGACCTCGTACTGGCGGCGGTTGAGCCCGACCAGCACGAGCAGCAGCATCACGGCGGCATCCCCGAGCGCGTCACCGAGGGAGTCCCCGGTGGCCAGGTGCGCCGTCACCGCCAGCGCGATGTCGAGCAGGCCGATCCCGAGGATCCCGCCGACGCCCACCGTGGTGAGCGCCGCGAGCCGGCCGAGCGCGATGACGGACAGGAGGATCGCCGACGAGTCCCCGGCCCGGCCGACCAGCGCCGCCGGCAGCGCGCTGGCCACGGCGAGCAGCGCGGCCGCCGGCTTCGGGTGCCGGGACGCGAGCACGACGAAGCCGAGCCAGCACGCGCTCGCTACGCCGTACGCGGTCCAGATCCGCGGATCCGGCTCGCGCGCGGTCACCAGCGTCCCCGCGACGAACAGCGTGCCGAGCACCTGCACCACGAGCCAGCTCGGCGCGATGGTGTCGGGCAGCAGGGGACGTTTCGGCACGTCCCCATCTTCCCCGGCGGGATCAGCCGCGGATGGCGGGGGCGAGGGAGTGCGGCAGCACCGCCTCGGGGCTCGGCGGGCGCCGGACCAGCACTTCGACGTCGTCGGCGAAGCGGTACGGCTTCGCGCCGAGGATGCCGCCGAAGTGGCGGCGCAGCCGGGACATCTCGGCGCGGACGGTGACCGTGCGGCCCGCGTCGCCGAACAGGTCCGACGACAGCTCGGACGCCGAGCGGCCGGCGCGGTGGCTGGCCAGCACGTACAGCATCTCGGCGTGGCGGGGGCTGAGCCGGTGCGTCCAGGTCCCGGCCGCGCCGGCCACGGTCAGCTCCGGTTCGCGCGGCGACCGGACGTCGAGGACGACGCGGGTCGGCGCGGCGGCGTCGTTCTCGGTGGGCCGGATCAGCCAGCCGCCGGGCACGGGCTCGACCGCGCAGTGGCCGTACGCCGGCAGCCAGACCCCGCCCGGCGCGAGGTTCGCGGGCAGCGCGATCCGGTCGACCGGCGCGAGCCCGGCGGCCGCGGCGACCCAGCCGTGTTCGTCGGCGACGACAGCCTGCCCGCCGACCTTCGCGAGCACCGGGACGGCGAAGCCCCGCAGCCGTTCCAGCTCGGTGAGGTGGGTGGTGCGCAGCTGGGACTCCGCGAGCCGCGTCACGGCGTCGACCAGCGCCAACGTCGTCGCGTGGACGGTCGAGGCCGGGCCGGAGAGGTCGACGACGCCGAGCAGCCTGCCGTCGCGCGGGTCGTGCAGCGGCACGGCGGCGCACGTCCAGGAGTGGTGCGCGCGGACGTAGTGCTCGGCGGCGTACACCTGGACCGGGCGGCGCGTGACCAGCGCGGTGCCGATCGCGTTGGTGCCGACGGCTTCCTCCTGCCAGCCGGCGCCTTCGACGAACCCGAGCCCGTCGGCGCGGCGGCGGACCGCGGCGCTGCCGTCGCGCCAGAGCACGTGGCCGCCCGCGTCGACGATCACCATGATGTGCGCGGCCTGCTCGGCGAGGCTGATCAGGCCACCGCGCAGCGTCGGCAGCGCCTCCGCCAGCCGGCTCGTGCGGCGGCGCCCTTCCAGCTCTTCGACGGTCAGCACGGGCGCGGCGGACCGGCTGTCGGGATCGATGCCGAGGCGGCGCATCCGCTGCCAGGACGCGTCGATGACCGGCCGCGGCCGGCTGGGCAGTGCCTTGCCGGTCAGGGCCGCTTCGTGCACCTGCGCGAGGACACGCGCGTGCCGCCGGGGATCCACCCCGGCAGGCAACGCTGCCTCGAGGTCTCGCTGCCCCAACCGCCGCTCCTTGCGCTCCGCCTCCTCAGTCTGCCTTTTCGATCCGCTGATCGGAAGGTGGCGACAATCTCGCCTCCCGCGGGGCCAAGAGCCACCGGAGGCGGGGTGGGTCAGCCCGTGTCTTGGCGCCCCCAGACCGTTGTCGTCGGTATGTCCACTTCGGACAGCCGCGGACCTGCGTCGATGGCCTGCGCGTCGCCGTCGAGGAGCGTGCCCAGGAGGGTGGCGAGGACGGGCCGGATCACCGCCGGTACTCCACGACCGCCTTCGCCGCGTTGAGGACCTTCTGCGCGTCCGGGATGTAGAGGTCCTCGAGCGCGTCGGAGAACGGGACGGGCGTGTGCGGCGGCGTCACCATCTCGATCGGGGCCCGCAGCGAGCCGAACGCCTCCTTCGCGACGAGCGCGGAGATGTCCGTGGCGAGGTTGCAGCGCGGCGACGCTTCGTCGACGACGACCAGGCGTCCGGTGTTCTCGACGCTTTCGAGGATCGTCTCCGTGTCGAGCGGGCTGGTGGTGCGGGGGTCGATGAGCTCGGCTTCGACACCGTTGCCGGCCAGCTCTTTCGCCGCTTCTTCGGCGACCGAGACCATGCGCCCGATCGCGACGATCGTCACGTCACCGCCGTCGCGCACGACGTTCGCCTCGCCGAACGGGATCGTGTAGCTGTCCTCGGGGACGTCGCCGCGGGTGTCGTAGAGGGCCTTGTGCTCGCAGAAGATCACCGGGTCGTCGTCACGGATGGCCTGGATGAGCAGGCCTTTCGCCTCGTACGGGTTCGACGGCACGACGACCTTCAGGCCCGGGATGTGCGTGAAGATCGGGTACAGGCACTGCGAATGCTGCGCCGCGGCCCGCAGCCCGGCGCCGTACATCGTGCGGATCACCACCGGCGTGCGCGCGTTGCCGCCGAACATGTACCGGAACTTGGCCGCCTGGTTGAAGATCTGGTCGAAGCAGACACCCATGAAGTCGATGAACACGAGTTCCGCGACCGGTCGCTGCCCGCGCGTCGCGGCGCCGATCGCCGCGCCGACGAAAGCCGACTCGGAGATCGGCGTGTCGAGCACCCGGCCCGGGAACTTGTGGAACAGGCCCTTCGTGACGCCGAGGACCCCGCCCCAGGCGTCGTCGTCACCGGGGCTGCCGGCGCCGCTCGCGTTGTCCTCACCCATGACGATGACCGACTCGTCGCGCTCCATCTCCTGCGTGAGCGCCTCGTTGATCGCCTCGCGGTAGCTGATCGTGCGTGCCATGGCCTGCCCTCTCAGTACGAGACGTAGACGTCGGTTTCGAGGTCTTCCTTCGTGGGTTTCGGCGCGGCCTTCGCCTCGGAGACGGCGTCCTCGATGAGCTTCGCCACTTCGGCGTCGATGTCGTCGAGGACCTGTCCGGGCAGCTCACCGCAGTCGGTGACCCGTGCCCGGAACTGCTTGAGGCAGTCGAGGTTCTCGCGGGCGTCGGCGGCTTCGCCGGCCCGATAGGTCTGCTGGTCGCCCTCGAAGTGCCCGAAGTAGCGGGTGAACTTGACCTCGATGAGCGTCGGGCCGCCACCGCGGCGGGCGCGTTCGACGGCCTCCCCCGCGGCTTCGTGGACGGCGAAGAAGTCGAACCCGTCGACGATCACGCCCGGCATGCCGAACCCGGCGGCCCGGTCGGCGATGTTGTCCGAGGCGACGGACCAGGTGCTCGACGTCGCTTCGGCGTAGCCGTTGTTCTCGGCGATGAAGAGGGCGGGCAGGTCCCAGACCGACGCGAGGTTCAGCGCTTCCAGCGTCGTCCCCCGGTTGCCGGCGCCGTCGCCGAAGAAGGCGACGCCGACGCCGCCGGTGTTCTGCTGCTTCGCGGCGAGGGCGGTACCGCAGATGAGCGGCGGGCCGCCGCCGACGATGCCGTTCGCGCCGAGCATGCCCTTCGAGAGGTCGGCGATGTGCATGGAGCCGCCCTTGCCGTGGCAGGAGCCGGTCCGGCGGCCGTAGATCTCGGCCATCATGGCCTTGACGTCGACGCCCCTGGCGATGCAGTGGCCGTGGCCGCGGTGGGTGCTGGCGATGGCGTCCCGGTCGTCGAGGTGGGCGCAGACCCCGGCGGCGGAGGCCTCCTCACCGGCGTAGAGGTGCACGAACCCGGGGATTTCGCCGGTCGCGAACTCCTCGTGCACCCGTTCTTCGAACGCTCGGATGGTGCGCATCACGCGATACGCCTCCCGCAGGGTGTCCGTCATCCCCGGCACTCCTTCCCTAGTTCGGTTCGGTGCGCAACAGCCCTTTCCGCGCCGCTTCCGCCATCGCCGCCCGGACGTCCACGACCCACGGCCCGTCCGGCTTGAGCTCGACGAACGCGCTTTCGCCGGTCTTCAGCTCGAGTTCGCGTTCGCCGTCGAGCGCGATGACGCCGCCCGACGCGGCCAGCTCGACCCGCATCCCGGGCTTGAGCACACCCCACCCGCGCACCCCGACGGGCCGCACGAGCCCGGGCGCGATGGGCGCGTGCACGACGTACGGCGTCTCCTCGACGGGCCCGAGCTGCAGTGCGACGCCGTCCGGGCTCGACCGCGGGCTGGGGCAGAGCTGCCCGGGCACGCTGGAGAGGCCGATGCCGTCGGGTTCGGCGAAGGTGCAGTAGAGCTCGGTGAGCGAGGACGGATCCCACAGCGCCCGGGCACCGATGTGCCGGCTCGAGGAAACGCAGACGTCGACGAGCGCGATCTCTCGGCGCGCCTTGGTGACGACCTCGAGAACGCTGACGCGGTGCGTGACGAGATCGGGATCGATTTGCCCGGAGGCGATCAGCCCGGCGGCCAACCCGGCGACGGTCGCCTCCCGCATCTGCGGGAAGGCGTTGTTGGTCCCGGTGGAGAGGGCGAGGAGCGGCACGTCCTCGCAGGCCGCGGCGGCGACGCGAGCGGTGCCATCGCCCCCGAGGACAACGATGACCGAGGCGCCGGCCTCGACCATCCGGCGCACGGCGTTGGTCGTGTCGGCGGCGGTGCCGGTGATGGGATCGTCGGCGAGGAAGTCGACGGTGGGCCAGGTCCCACCCCGCCCGAGCGCCTTGAGCACCGCGGCGGAGATGCCCCCGAGATCGGTGGAGACCAGGGCCCGATCAAGCCCGGTAACCGCGAAGGCGGCCAGCAGCCGCTGGACCATGTTCGCCTTTTCCGCGGTGGGGAACACGGAAGCCTGCGCAACCAGCCGGCGGATGTCCCGCCCCGAAGCCGGATTCGCGACGATCCCCGCCACCGTCTCGCCCAACCTGACCTCCTGTCACAACACCGGAGAACAGCAGACTCCGAGAGCGCGAGAAAGGGAAGGGTTGCAGGGCGTTGCAGTGTTCACAGGGCCGTCTGGGGCGGTTCGCAGGGGGCGAGTTCTGACGGCGCCGCCGTGCCTGACGAGTCGGGCCGGCGTGTGCACCGCGCCAGCCACCACGCGCGCCGCGTCACACCATCTGCGCCCGTCCGACGGCAGCCGTGCCCGCGCGCATCGCGCAGCCGGCCACCACACCGTGCTCGCCGCGCGGCCGTGTCCGCCACTCAAGCTGCGCACTTGCCATGTCGGCGGCCGCCCGCGACTGAGCCGAAGATCACACCGGCGCCGAGGTCTCCCGTGGACTGTCCAACCTGGAGACCGGCTCGACGGAGAAGAACAAACCGGGGTCAACCCCCGGTGAAGAGCTACGAGACCAGGCTCGCCGTACCCTCGTAGGAGAAGCCCGCCTCCTCGACAGCGGCCCGCACGTCATCCTCGGCCAACGCGGCTTCGGCGCGAACGACCACCCGGCCGGTCGCGACGTCGACGTCCACTTCGGTCACTCCCGGCAAGCCGGTGAGTTCTTCGGTGACCGACTGGGCGCAGTGCCCGCAACTCATCCCGGAGACGGTGTAACCGTGCTCGATCATGGTGCGCAGCATACGAAAAGGGCCGCCACCCCGAACGGGTGACGGCCCTTCCCCAAGATCAAAGTCAGATCACGGTGACCGACGTGGCCTGCGGGCCCTTCTGGCCCTGGCCGATCTCGAACTCGACGCGAGCGTTCTCTTCCAGGCTCTTGAAGCCGTTACCCTGGATCTCGCTGTAGTGAACGAAGACGTCGCCGCCACCGTTGTCGGGGGTGATGAAGCCGAACCCCTTCTCGGAGTTGAACCACTTCACAGTGCCCTGAGTCATCAAAAATCTCCATATGCAACCACAAAACAGGAAGCCACTTCGGCGCCCCGGGTCATCACCCGAGCGGTTTGCTTCCTCGGCGAGGAGACACTACGCCCGCTGAATTCTGCGAGCGTGACTCAACACGAACACAAAAATCTAGACCAACGACAGTAAAGCACACCTCGAGCGGGGCGGACAAGCCGTCTTCACTCAGCAGGGGTGAGCTATTCGCCACTCGCCGGGCGCAGCCCCTCCGACGAGAACGGCGAACGCCAGGTCGTGTCGTGCTCCGCGGCGACCACGGCGTCGTCGTGGGCCTCCGCGCTGGCGCTGAACAGCACCGGTACGACGCCGGAGGACTTCCGCGCTGGTTCGGATGCGTGCTGGTGATCGGTCACGTCGAAACTCCCCTCGTTCCCTGCCCGCTTCGGCGCGGGTCATGACCGTGATGGTGCCATGCGGCACCGACAGAAACCGGTTGTTTCCCACCGGGACCCGGCTGGGAAGGTTCAGCGGCGAACCACCACCGGAACAACGCCAGATTACCCGAGCCGCGGCTGTGCTACCACACAACTTCCCGGCGTTTTCCGAAGCGAAACCGAGCAAACCCTTACTGGGTGGGCGGTTGCGGACGAGCCTGCCCGAGCAGGGCCGAAAGCCGCACGTCCGGGGTCACCACGTCCGGGTCGGTGCGCACGTCGATGACGCACGGCCGCTGCCGCACGAGCGCGCTGGCGATGATCGGTTCGAGCTCCTCGCGATCGTCCACGGTGTACCCCGCCGCGCCGAGTCCACGCGCCCACGACGCGAAGTCGGTAAGCGGGATGGACACCCCCGACAGCCTGCCGTGCGTGCGGGCCTGGTGCATGGCGAGCGCGCCGTGCACGCCGTTCTGGAAGACGACGACCATCACCGGCGCCCGGTACCGCACCGCCGTTTCGATCTCCTGGCCGGTCATCAGCGTCCCGGCGTCGCCGACCATGGCGACGACGGTCCGCCGCGGCTCGGCCAGCTTCGCCGCCACCGCGGCCGGCACGGCGTAGCCCATCGCGGCGTTGCTCGGGCCGAGCTGGCTGCGCGGCGCGGTGAAGCACCAGTACCGGTGCATGAACTGCGCGAAGTTGCCGGCGTCGCTGGTCACGATGGTGTCCTCGGGCGCCAGCTTCCGCAGCGCGCGGACGACGTCGACGGGGTGCACCCGGGTGTTGCCGCTCGTGTCGGGCGGGGTCATGAAGGTGTGGACGGCCGCGTTCGCCGCCGAAGCCCGCCGCGTCCGCGGCGACGCCACCTCGCGCAGCTCCCGCAGGAACGGCTCGACCTCGGAGTCGACGCGGAAGGTCAGCCCCCGGCGCCGCATGCTGACCTCGATGCCGGTGCCGACCATGACCAGCGTCTGCTGGACCGTGGGGTAGCGGTAGGCCTGGGTCGTCACCTCGTCGAGCTGCGTGCCGAGCGCGAGCACCAAGTCGGCACGTTCCAAGGCGTCGAGCTGCCGGGCCGGGATGCCGAGCCCGAGGTGGCCGGCGTACCGCGCGTGGTTCTCCGGGAAGGCGTCCTGCCGCCGGAAGGCGTTGTAGACGGGCAGCGCGAGCTCGTCGGCGACCGCGATCAGTTCGTCGCGCGCGGACCGGGCCCGCCCGCCGACGATGACCACGGGGTACTTCGCCTCGTCCACCAATTGCGCCACGGCATCCGCCGAACGGCCCAGCGTGCCGGACGCCGGTGGCCGCACCCGCGCCATGGGCTTCGCCGCGTCGTAGGGCATCCCCCAGACGTCAGAGGGAACACCCAGCACGACCGGCCCCGGCCGGCCCTCCTGCGACGTCGTCAGCGCGTGCGCGAGCAGCCCGGGCAGGCCGTCCGGGTCGGTCACCCGCAACGTCGACTTGGCGATCGACTCGAACATGGCCGTCAGGTCCGACGTCGGCAGCTCCCCGGAGTACGACGGCACCGGTTCGGTCGCCGGCATCTCCAGCAGCACGACCATCGGCGTCTCGTCCTGGTACGCCGTTTGGACGCCGATCGCCAGGCTCGCCGCGCTCGGTCCCCGGCTGGCGAGCAGCACGGCGGGCCGTTCGGTGAGCTTGCCCTCTGCCTCCGCCATGAACGCCGCGCCCGCGTCGTGGCGCGCCGAGACCAGCGTGATCTCCCGCTCGCGCTGCAGCGCATCGAGCAGTTCCAAGAACGACTCGCCGACCACCGCGTACACGCGGCGGACCCGCGCCTCGGTCAGGATCCGCACGGCCGTCTGGGCGACGGTCGCTCCCAGTTGGTATCTAATGAGGAGAGCTTAGGCGGGCACCGTTCAGTGCAGTCAAGTGATCTTCGCCGAAACCCGGTAAGGATGGGCTGAATGTCCGCTTTGACCGACTGCTAGCCGATCAAGGGAGCGAGGACCGCAGTCTTGGCCGCGACCGAACATGAAACCGTTTTTACTTATGGCGCACCGGCGTTGAAGTACGGCACCGGTGCCAGTGACGAGATCGGCTACGACCTCACCCAGTTCGGCGTGCACCGCGTGCTCGTCGTGACGGATCCGCAGGTCGCCGCGACCGGCTGGCCGCGCCGCATCGCCGACGGGATCGCGGGCTACGGCATCGAGACCGAGATCTTCGACGGCGTACACGTCGAGCCCACCGATGTCAGCATGCAGAAGGCGGTTGACTTCGCCCGCGGAACCGGTCCGTACGACGCCTTCGTCGCTGTCGGCGGCGGCTCGGCCATCGACACCGCCAAGGCGGCGAACCTGCTCACCAGCAACGACGGCGAGCTGATGGACTACGTCAACGCGCCGGTCGGCGGCGGCCGCGCGCCCGACCGCCCGCTGAAGCCGCTGGTCGCCGTTCCCACGACCACCGGCACCGGATCGGAGAGCACCACGGTCTGCGTGCTCGACGTGTTGTCCCTGCGCGTCAAGAGCGGGATCAGCCACCTGCGGCTGCGCCCGACCCTCGCTGTCGTCGACCCCCGGCTCACCGTCAGCCAGCCGGCCGGCGTGACCGCCGCCAGCGGCATGGACATCCTCTGCCACGCCGCCGAGAGCTACACCGCGAAGCCGTACACCGAGTTCGAGCGCAAGCGCCCGGAGCAGCGTGTGCCGTACTGCGGCTCGAACCCCCTGGCCGACATGTTCGCCGAACAGTCGCTGCGGCTCTTGTCGTGGGCCCTCCCCGCCGCCGTGCGCGACGGCGAGGACCTCAAGGCGCGCGAAGCCATGGCCTTGGCCGCCACGTTCGCCGGGCTCGGGTTCGGCAACGCCGGCGTGCACATCCCGCACGCCAACGCGTACCCGATCGCCGGTCAGGTCCGGGATTTCCACCCGGACGGCTACCCGGGCGAAGAACCCATGGTCCCGCACGGCATGGCCGTGTCCCTGACCGCGCCCGCCGCGTTCCGCTTCACCTTCGACGCGGCCCCGGACCGCCACCTGCGCGTCGCGCGCCTGCTGGCGCCCGACTTCGAGTGGCCCGGCGACTTCGCCGACCACCTGCCCGCGGTGCTGATCGACCTCATGCGGCAGATCGGCATCCCGGACGGCATCGGTGCCGTCGGGTACACGGAGTCCGATGTGGACTCGCTGGTCGAGGGAACGTTGAAGCAGCAACGGTTGCTGGCCACGGCACCCCGCGAGGCGACCGAGGACGACCTGTCCGGCATCCTGCGCGAGTCGGTGTCCCTGTGGTGAACGGGTACCCGCACTGGCAGACGGTTCCGTTGCGCTGGAAGGACAACGACGTCTACGGGCACGTCAACAACGTGGTGCACTACTCGCTCATGGACACCGTGATCAACACGTGGCTGATCGAGCAAGGCGGCCTCGACATCGAAGCCGGGGAGGTGATCGGCCTGTGCGTCGAGTCGCACTGCGGGTATCACTCATCGGTTTCCTTTCCTGGAGCGTTGCGGGTGGGCTTGCGGGTGGCACACCTCGGGAAGTCCAGCGTGCGCTACGAGATCGGCATGTACGCCGCCGACGAGTCCCTGGTCGCGGAAGGGCACTTCGTGCACGTCTTCGTGGACCGCGAGTCCCGCCGGCCGACACCGCTCGCCGGCAAGCTTCGTGAGGCGCTGGAAGCACTGCAACCCGGATGACGTCGACCGCCGGCGGTTCACCTCCTCTCTGACGGCGCCGGTTCCGGGCCGGGTTCTTCCCGCGCTTCCGATGATGCATCACGGCACCGACAGAACCTGTCGCACGGCGGGAGTTGTCCACAGGCGGGGAAAAGATCGGCGAGTTGTCCACAGATTCGCGACGAGGGGTTCCCCGGCCGCTCGATCGCGATAATCTGGAGGCCCGATGAGATACGTCCACAGTGGACGGGCAGTCAGCTCACTCGAGCGGCTCGCGACACGGATGGCGACCTAGGCGTCGATCCGGTGGCACCGTTGTGAGAAGGCGGCCCGCTCGTGGCTCCGTCGCCCGCAGGCATGCCGGCGGCGGCCCCCACGTCCACTGATGGATCAGCAGAAGCTGCGGCTCCGTCGCCGGAAGGCGCCCCGGAGGCGACCGCAGATCCTGTGCCCACTGGCGGATTGGCAGTGGTAGCGCGACCGTTGCCGGCAGGCGCCCCGCCAACGGCCGCACCACTGCCCGCAGGCGGCGAGCCCCCGGTACCGGCCGGTTGGCTGCCTGCACCCGCGGTCTGCTCGGCACCGGTGGCTGGTTCCCCAGCCACCGGTGTCGCCCAGGCCTGCATGAGTTCGGCGTACCGCGCCGATCGGGCCAACAGGTCGGTGTGGCATCCCAGGGCGGTCTCGCGACCGTCCATGACGAGGACGCGATCCGCGCGCAACGCCGACGAGAGCCGGTGTGCGATCACCACCAGGACACCACCCCGCGCGGCGAAGGCCCGCTCCGCACGGGCTTCCGACACCGGGTCGAGATGGGAGGTCGCTTCATCGAGGATCACGAATTCCGCCGAACTGGCGTAGACCCTCGCCAGCGCGAGCAACTGCGCTTCGCCCGCGGAGATGCCTTCGCCACCGTGACCGATCTCGGCGTCGAGACCGCCGAGTCGCCGAAGCAGCGCGCTAGCGCCCACCGCGTCCACGGCGGCCGACAGCGCGTCGTCCGAAGCTGACGACGCGAAGAGACCGACGTTGTCGCGCACGCTTCCCGCGAAGACGTAGGCCTCCTGCGGGATCAGCGCCACGAGTTCGTGCCGGAGCGACGCGGACACGTCTCGGACCGGGACACCGCCCAGCAGCACCCGGCCTTCCTGCGGCGTCAGCATCCCGGTCAGCAAGCCGGCCAATGTCGACTTGCCGATGCCGCTCGGGCCGACGACGACGAGGTGCTCCCCCGGCCGCAGGCCGAGGTCCAGCCCACGGACCACGGGCTCGGCTGTCGCGCCCCAGCCGAACGTCAGGCCGCGGACCTCGACGTCGGTGCCGCGCGGGGTCGCCGTGCCGTCGGACACGACGGGCAGCTCGGCCGTCTCCGCCAGTCTGCGGAGCGCGACCAACAGGCGCAGGACGACGGTGCCGGCGGTGGCCGCTAGGCCGCGCAGAGCCGGTTGCATCGTCGTGGCCAGGTAGACCAGCGCGCCGAGCGCCGCACCCGCGGTCAGTTCACCGCGCGCCACCAGACCCGGCGCCAACGCCAGCGCGAGCAACAACGGGACGAACCCGCCGAGCGAGATCACCAGGGCTCGGAGGGCGCTCGACCGCGCCACGCGGATCGCAGCCGTCGCCTGCTCGTCGACCGCGTCGTACATCGCCAGCGCGGCGATCGGCTCGGCACCGCAGGCCACGATGTCGCGCATCCCGGCCAGGGACGCGCCCGCCGTCGCAGCCGTGTGCTCGTCGGCCAGCGCGAGCGCGCGCTGTCGGCGGGCGAGAGAGGGAAGGAGGCAGACGAAGGCGACCAACGAGACGACCACCGGCACCGCGACCGGCACCACCAGCGCGCCGGCGACCGTCACGAGGCCGGCGAGCGCGGAGGCCGTGGTCACCAACATGCCGCGGGCCTGCACCAGCAGGCCGGCGGTCGCGTCGCGGACCACCTCGACGTGCTGGGTGATCCGGGCGACGCCGCTGGAGTCCGGCTGGTTGCGTGGTGGGGACTCGTCGTGCAGCACCCCACGGACGACCGCGGTCACCAGGGCGTCGCGCAGCGGCTCGACCACCTTGCCGAGCTGGTGCCACACCATCCGCGAGCCGAACGCGCCGAGCACGGCGGCGAGGCCGAACAGCGCCAGCCAGCCGATGCCGGCTGCCGGGTCGCCGACCGAAAACCCACGGTCCACGGACAGCTCGACGAGCCGTCCCGAGAAGAACGCAGGCACACCTTCGAGCAGCGAACACACGAGCAGCACCACACCGCCGCGCCACTGCCCGGCGAGAGCGGACCAGTACAACCGGCGCAGGCTCACTGGTCGTCCTCCGTGAAGACACCCCGGTAGCCGGGCTCCTGCCAGAGAGCGGCGTGCGGGGCCACCGCGCGGATCCGGCCCTCCTCGAGCCAGACCACGAGGTCGGCGCGGGCGGCGGTGCCCGCGCGGTGGGTCACGACGACGCGAGTGCGGCCGGGGAGCGCGCCGGCCAGCGCGCGCTCGACCGCGGCCTCGGTGACCGTGTCGAGGCTGGCCGTGGCGTCGTCGAAGATCAGGACGCGCGGGTTGTGCACGATCGCGCGGGCCAGGCCGAGTCGCTGGGCTTCGCCGCCAGAAAGCGGCGTCTCGGCCAGCGGCGTGTGGTAGCCGTCGGGCAGGCGCACGACAACTTCGTCGACCTGCGCGGTCCGGCACGCGGCGCGGACGGCGGACTCGCCGGCCCAGGTGCCGTAGCCGACCGCGTCGGCGACCGTGGCGCCGAGCAACGCGGGCCGTTCGAATGCGTAGCCGATAACGGCGCGCAACTCCTCGCGGCGGAGGCGCTCGAGCGGGCGACCGTCGAGGAGGACCTGGCCTTCGTCGGGGGTGATCAGCCCGCCGAGCACGCCGGCCAGCGCGGACTTGCCCGCGCCCGATCGGCCGACGACCGCGACGAAGGTGCCGCCATCGACGCGCAGGTCGATCTCCGCCAGCGCGCCCGTGACGCCGATGTGGCGAAGGTCGACGGTGCCGTTGCCGGGCAAAAGCGGGAGCTCGCCGGACACGGGTTCGGGCTCGTCGAGGACCTCGACGAGCCGTTCGGCGCAGCCGCGCGCCCGGGACAGCATGGTGAGCAGCGGAATCTGGGTGACCAGGCCGAGGCCGAGCGCGACGTAGCCGAGCGTGGCCACGACGTCGCCGACGCTGAGCCGGCCCGCGAGGACGCCGAAGCCGGCCGCGGCCAGCACCGAGATTTCCACGGCCGGCGTCAGCAGGTCGGCGCGCCAGACCATCCGGGCCTGGGTGCGCCAGAGTCCCTGGCCGGCGAGCGTCAGTTTCGGCAGGGGGCGCAGGACCCGGTCGGCTTCCCGGTCGGCGGTGCCGGACGCGGCGATGGTGCGGAGGCCGGCGACCGCGTCGACCATCCGGGCCGCCAGCTCACCGGAAACCCGCTGGTAGGTGAGGACGTCGTCGGCGGTGCGGCGGAGGTGGCTGCGGGCCAGCAGCAGGGCGAACGGGATGCTGCCTAGGAAGACGAGTGCCAGGCGCCAATCCAGGAGGGCGAGCAGGACGACGGCGCCGGTCGAGATGACGAGCATCGAGCCGCACTGGACGACGATCGTGACGATGCCGCCGGCACCGACGCAGTCGCCGGTGAGGCGGCTGATCGCGTCGCCCTCGGCGAGGCGCGAACGGGTGCCGACCGCGAAAAGCTTGTCGGAAACCGTACGGCGCAGCCACGCGGACGCCGTCGCGGTGACCCGGGTGGTCAGGATGCCGCCCACGACGTCGGCCGCGATCTCCGCGCCGCCGACGAGCAGCAGCCACGAAACCTCAGGCCAGCTCCGGCGGCCCGCGACAACGCTGTCGACCGCTGCCGCGAGCGCGCCGGGAAGGAGCAGGCCGGCCGCGGTGGCGACCAGCGCGGTACCCACGACGGCGGCCAGCCGGGGGCGATCGAGACCGGCCACCCTGGCCAGCAACCGATCGGCGGGGCCGCGCATCTCACTCCTTCGGACGAGGTACCGCCAGGGCGGTACTGGGGCCACAATGAAGGTGCGGGAGCGGCGCACTTGGCCTGTGCCGCTCCCGCACCCGTTCACCTAGGCACTACTTGCCGGTGATCCGCCAGGTCAGTGGCAGGTCAGCAGGCTGATGGTGCTGTTGGCGCAGGAAGCCAGCAGGCTGAGGTTCGACGTGCCGCCGCCGCCGCCACCGTGGCCGCCGTCGAGCACCTCGGGGGTCTCCATGGCCTGCAGGTCCAGAACGAGTTCCATTGGTGTTCCTTCCTTCGTTTCCACTTCGGGGTCCGCCGGTCAGCGACCGGTGGTCTGAGGGGACGGCGTGCCGCCCAGGAAGGGCAGCACCTCCTTGCCGTCCAGGAGGGCGGCGAGCGCGAGGAGGATCCCCGCACTGCCGGTCTTGAGGTCCATCGACAGGCGCAGCAGCTGGTTGCCGGGGAAGGCGAGCCCGCCCTTGAACGGCACCGCGTACCAGGCCAGCCGCGCCAGGTGCAGGTCGATCGCCGCGCGGATCGGCTCCGTCGGGTCCGCGTCCATGCCCAGCGCGACTGCCAGCCCGCACCGGCCGTAGAGCAGGCCGGGGTGGATGACGAACTCGCCGCGGCACGATTCGCGCAGGCCGGGGAGGCTCTCGCAGGCTTCGGCGTCCGGGCGGTGCCGCGCCAGCTGCTCGGCGACCAAGAGAATCCCGCTGCTGCCGATGCCCACGTAGGGCAACGTGCGGGCCGCGCCGTCGCGGACCTGCAGCGAACCGTCGTCGGACTCGACGCATTCTTCGAGGTCACGACACAGCGCCTGGTCGGCGAAGGCCAGCCACGCCGGCTCGCCGGTGCGCTCGAAGAGCCGCACGAACAGCAGCGCGGGTCCGGACCAGCCGGACAGCAGGCCCGCGCGGGCGAAGTTCCCCGGCGACGCCGCCGTCTCCAGCGCCTCGGCCAGCCGGACGGCCGTGGTCAGGGCCTGGCGGCCGAACTCGTTGTCCTGGCGGACCGTCGCGAAGTGCAGCATGGCCAGCCCGATGCCGGCCAGACCGCCTTCCAGCGCGTGGTCGGTCGTCTGCTCGACGAGCCGCGCGGACGACGCCAGCAGCTTGGTCGCCTCGTCGTGGTGACCGAAGTTCTCCAGCACGTAGGCGATGCCGTAGCTGCCGTCGAAGAACCCGGGGCGGGTCGGCGGCTCACGGCGGACCGAATCGATCAGCCAGCGCTCGTGTTCGGGGAACCGGCCGGCGCCGATGACGTCGAGGGCGTGCAGCACGCCCGCGGCACCGACGCCGAAGCAGGCGCCGCCGACCCGGAACTGCTCGATGTCGCCGGGGAACAGCCGGTCCTGGCGCTCGGGCGTCGCGCTCGCCAGGATCGCTTCGGCGATCTGCTTGCGGACCAGCGGCCAGTCGGGTTTCTCCTGGTCGAGCTCCGTGTGGATCGGTGCCGGCTCCGCGGGGACGTCACGCGGGGCCAGCACCGCGACTGCGGCGTCCGCGTACCCCTGGGGCAGCGCGAACCGGCGTTCGACGAAGTCGGCGATGCCGCGCAGCTTCGCCGGCGCGAGCTCCGTCAGCTGCGAGAGCGGCAGGAACAGCCACAGCCGCAACGCCGCGATCGCGTGCTCGTCGATCTCGAAGCCGGTGCGGTCGGCCGGGGCGCGGAAACCCGGCGCGCCCAGCGCCGGGTGGTCGCCGGACTCGACGTCGAAGGCCATCTCGAAGTCGATCAGGGAGATCCGGCCGTCGTCGTCCTCGTCGATGAGGATGTTCAGCGGGTGCAGGTCGCCGAAGACGACGCCGCGGGCGTGGATCGCCTCGACCGTCTCCTCGACCTGGGCGACGACGTCGAGCGCGCGCCGGGCGTAGGCCGCGAGGTCTGCGTCCGTCGTGCCGCGCCTGGTCAGCGGGTAGTTGTGGGCCAGCCAGTTGCCCAGCGAGTTGCCCGGCATGTACTCCATGGCCAGGTAGTGGTGCTCCCAGACCGTGAAGTGCTCGAAGACCCGCGGCACGCCGGGGACGTCGCTCAGCCGGTCGAGCACCTCGTGCTCGCGGCGTAGCCGTTCGACGGCGTCGATGCCCGCTTTGTCCAGGCCGGCGTACGGACGAGCTTCCTTGAGGACGACCTCCTCACCGCCCGCCTTGGGGTCGGCGAGGTAGACGCCGCCGCCGTTCGAGAAGTGCAGGGAGCGCGTCACCTGGTAGGGGAACTGGGCCGGATCGCCGCTCTTGCGCGCGGCGACGCTGCTCCGCAGACAGGCCGGAATCTTCACCCAGTCGGGGACGGAGAACGTCGGTTCCCGCTTGTCCGGCACGAGCCGGCCATCCGGCTTGCGGATCGCCAGGACGCGGTTGCCGTCGTGTTCGACCCACTGTTCCGCGAATCCGCCGTAACGGACGTAGAGTGGTCCGGCCCCGTATCTGAGGTCGCTCAGGATATAGGCTCCGTGCTCGCCTTCGAGCAGGGTGGCCAGGTCTTCGAGAACACGCCCCAGCTCGTCTTCGTCAGCCGGGTAAATGGTGATGAGCTTGGCGCTGCCGTCACGGGGGGCGTATTTCGAATTCCGGGCGAGCAGGATCATCAGCGAGCGAAGGTGCTTGTAGGAGATCCGGCGTTCGACACAGTACTCGTGCACCTGCATGAGTACCCGACGGGCATTGTCCAGGCCAGCCGAAACGTGGATTTTCCAGCCCTGACCAGGGAGTTGGCACCCCTCGGGACTCAGGGCCCGCCAGACCCCGCGATCGGCGGTGACCCAGCCGGTGGCCGGCAGCGGCAGCGCCTGGGCAAAATCTTCGACCGGCGCGCCGATTTCCTGTTGTTCGTCGTAGAACAACGGGTCGGCGAAGCAAAATGCTTCGTAGCGCAGGTCCATCGAAGATACCCCTCCGTGCGTTCCCCCGGGCACCTCGGCGCCGGGGACGAGGAATATTCCCCCATGCCGGACGGCCTCGCGCCTATCCGCCAACCCGGGGGTTCAACTGGTCTATCCGAGGTAGGCAAAAAGGTCCCTTACCAGTCGGTAACCAAACCCAGCGTAATTCTTGGCCGACGGCCAACCACTCTGTCGGGGTGTAACACGAAGCTTTTTCCAACATTCCCGCAGGTCCACACCAAGATAACACGGAATAAACCCGGGAATTGGCAGAATGCCATCAAGACCTTCCAGTGATCAATTTTCGCGAACCCGGCACACCTCGTTGCTCCAGACAGTCCATATTGGAGCAGACCTGGTGGTCCACGCCACGCCCGCGGCACCTCGGCGGACAGGCCCACCGGTACTACGGAGTAAGTTGGCGGCCGGCGGACCGGAAGGAGGAACGGGTGATCTTCGGATTCGCCGTGACGGTCGCCGTGGCGGCCACGCTCGTCGCGCTTTGGAGCTTCGTCCAGTCGGCCCGCAACCGGCTGCCGGACAACCCGCTCCTGATCGGGATCGCGGTCGTCGAGGTCCTCCTGGTCGTCCAGCTGGTGATCGGGATCGTGCTGCTCGCCGGCGGCGACCGGCCGGGCAGCCTGGCGACCTACCTGGCCTACCTGATCGGCTCCCTGGTCGTCCTGCCCGTCGGCGCCGCCTGGGCGCTGGCCGAGCGGAGCCGGTCGAGTACCGCGGTG
Source organism: Amycolatopsis sp. cmx-4-37 (assembly GCA_049998055.1). Lineage (GTDB taxonomy): Bacteria > Actinomycetota > Actinomycetes > Mycobacteriales > Pseudonocardiaceae > Amycolatopsis. The sequence continues at coordinate 627,365 of JAEBEK010000005.1, forward strand.
CTCGGCATCGCCTGCATAGCCATCCCGGTGATGGTGCTGCGACTGAACGAGGTGTGGAGTGGAGCAACAGCGTAGGACGGCCTCCGGCCTCGGACGGGTGCTCGTCGCCGTGTACGCGATCTTCGCGCTCGCCGCGACGTCGCGGGCCGGCGTCCAGATCAGCACGAAGTTCCACGAAGCACCGCTCGCCTACCTGCTCTCGGCGTTCGCCGCGGTCGTGTACATCGTGGCGACGATCGCGCTGGCCCGGCGCGGCGACGGCTGGTGGCGCGTGGCGCTGACGGCCTGCTCGATCGAGCTGCTGGGCGTGCTGGCCATCGGCACGCTGAGCCTCGTCGACGCGGCCGCGTTCCGGCACCCGACCGTCTGGTCCGTCTACGGCGAGGGCTACCTGTTCATCCCGCTGGTGCTGCCGGTCATCGGTCTGTACTGGCTCCGCCGCACCGCGCCGGCGAAGGTCACGGCCTGACGCCACGACTAGCCAGGCCAGCCCGCCTTCGTGCCCGACCCGGCGCCGTGAGCGCGGCGAACGCCTGACGACCAGGGTCCCCAGCGCGAGCGGCAGCAGCCAGGCGACCTGCCCGCCGACCTCGGCGTCGAACGCCGCAGCGGACCCGCGCCGCCCTCTGCGGCGGCCGGCCGGCGCCCATCCCCACAGCAGCGCCGCGACTCCCAGCACCGTCTCCCACGCGATCGGCTCGGCCTTCACCGTCATGTCGCCCCCTCCGGTTGCCCTCGGAAACGCTAGGGCGGCACGACGCCGGAGTCCTCAAGCTCCCGGTTGAACTGCCTCCACCCGCGGGTTGAGCGTGAAACAGTACGGGAACAGCACGTAGTCCATTCGGCGAAATAAATAAGGATGCGACCGGACTTTCGTCGGTTCCGGACATTCCCCGAAAACTCGGACACTCTTCTCGTTCGGTCCCCACCGGCTTTCCCGTGCGGGCTCTCCGCACGAAAAGGAGTGAGCGTGAAATTCGGCAAGTTCATCCTGCTGGCCGCGAGCACCGCGCTGGCCGTGGTCGGCCTCGGCGGCCCCGCGACGGCCCAGAGCACCCCGCAGGCCCAGCCGTCGATCATCGGTGGCAGCACCGCCTCGAGCGGCCCCTGGGCGGCCCGGCTGTTCGTGAACGGCCAGCAGAACTGCACCGCGACGATCATCGCGCCGCAGTACATCCTGACCGCGAAACACTGCGTCAGCAGCTCCGGGACGTACACGTTCCGGATCGGCAGCCTGGACCAGTCGAGCGGCGGGACAATGGCCACCGGGTCGACGATCACCCGCTACAACGGCAGCGCTGACCTGGCGATCGTTCGGCTCACGACTTCGGTGAACGCCACCTACTCGCCGCTCGGCAGCGTCGGTGACGTCTCGGTCGGCCAGAACGTCTCGGTCTACGGCTGGGGCGCGACCAGCCAGTGCGGCTCCGAGATCAACTGCCAGTCGCGGTACCTGAAGGTCGCGACGGTGCGGGTCAACTCGATCGGCTGCAGCGACTACACCGGCGGCGTCGCGGTGTGCGCGAACCGCGTCAACGGCATCACCGCCGGCGGCGATTCGGGCGGCCCGATGTTCGCGTCCGGGCGCCAGGTCGGCGTCGCGTCGACCAGCGACCGGTCGAACAACACGGCGTACACGAACATCACGCGTTATCGCAGCTGGATTTCCCAGGTCGCGGGAGTCTGATTCGAAGGAAAGGGCCCGGCCGTTTCCCGGCCGGGCCCTTTGCCGTCCGGACGCCGGAATCAGTCGCGGGGTCGGAAGAAAGCTTCGAGTCGCGCGGTGGCGAGGTCCGTCCAGGTGCCGGCGGTGGCGAGCACGGCCGCGGCGCCGGTGGGGAACTTGGTCCGGACCAGCCGGGTGTCGTCCCCGTGACCGGCGAGGTGCAGGGTCAGTTCGCTGACACCGGGCTCGTGCCCGACGAGGGCGAGCGTGGTGACGTCGTCAGGGATCCGTCGCGCGGCTTCCAGGAACTCCTCGGGACCGGCGCCGTAGAGATCTTCGTCGTACTCGACGGGCGGCTTGTCCGGGAGAGCCTCGCTCACCCGCTCCCAGGTCTCCCGGGTGCGGCGGGCGGTGGAGCAGACGACGTAGCCGGGAACGTACCCGCGTTCGAGCAGCCATCGGCCGAGCCGTGGAGCGTCCCGGACCCCGCGTGGCGCAAGGGGGCGCTCGTGGTCGGGGAGGTCGTCCGACCAGTCCGACTTGGCGTGCCGGAGGACGATGAGTCGCCTGGTCGCGTCCATGTTCACTGCCTGTCGCTTCGGTGGAGCACGCCGAGGAATAGTAGGGCCGTCCGTGCCTCGGAACGTAGAGACGGGGCGTCGGTGAGCTGCTGGTCCGCGAAGGTATGGAGAAGTGTGCCGACAATTCGGCCGACCTGGCCCGCCGGGCTCACCCTCTACCCCGACGCCAGGATCGATCGTTTGGCGCCGGCTGAAGCATGATCGCAGTGGGCCGCCTGGGGCTCGAACCCAGAACCTACGGATTAAAAGCGCGCGGGTTCGATCGCGATGATCTTGAAATGGTCTTTGATTGCAGGACTTCTACCTGGTAATTCACCATCTTCAAGATCATGTTTGCGGTTGCTAGTGGGCAGTCTGGGCTCCGTTATGTCTCCGTTCTTCCTGGCGTGCTCAAGCTGGCCCGCGACATGGGCTGAGCTGGAGGTTTACCTCGTTCGCGCAGGGTTCGATGGCTGGCAATACCCGCCTTGACCGAACGGGACTAAGGCGGGCGTGCGGAGTTCGGCGGACCCAAGGTCGATCCCGGTAGCCACAGCGCGATCAGTTACGGGTGGTACTTCGCGGGCAACCTCGTCAAGCGGACCGACGGGCTCGGCCGCGTCGCCACGATCGGCGACGACCAGGCCGGACGGACGGCCACCACTGTCGGGCGCTGTTGGGATCATGCAGAGCTGTTCAGCGATGGCGACCGTACAGGACAGGCCCGTGCAGATAGCGGTCGTGGCGGCGTCCGACTCGCCGCTTACCACGATGTCACTGTTTGCAGCAGGCAGTACACTCATAGCCATGGAAGGGGGAGGTGCGGCAGCAGAAAGTGACCCCGTCGTGGCCAGATGCGCACAGGACGTGGTGGCTGGTCGGCGCGGTCTTCACGAGTTCGATCCGGTGTTCGCTCGGGCGACGGTCTACGGGCGACGACCTGCTCGCCCCGGGGTCGAGACAGTCGACGTCGTTGGCCGTGGCCGGTGGACGTTCGTGTTCTCCACGCCGCAGCGGCTCGCCGCGCACTTCGGAGATTACGTCGTCTATGCGACCACTGGCGCCGATCTTCTCGGACAGCTGCCGATCGGTATCGGCGTGATGCTCGATCCGGACGACGAGCATCGGCTCCCGATCCTGCACCGGATGGTGCCGCCGCAGGCGCTCACCGCGATACAGCGACGAGCCGAGCAGAAACGCACCGGGCAGGCCATGCCCACCAGCGAGGTCAACGTCAAGCGCGAGGAGGGCGCCGAGTGAGTGTGGACGGACCAGGATTCCACGTCGACGTCGACGTACTCGACAACGCGGGCAAGGGAATCACCCAGAGCATCCATGACCAGGAGACATTCGAGCTGCGCGGCCTCTGCGGCGACGCCGAACTCTACGGCCATGCCGGGGTCCACAACGCGCTGGCAGAGTACTGCGCGCGGTGGAGCACGGGACTGGACACGCTGACCGAGGACGCCGGCGTGATCGGCGATTGCCTCACCCACGCCGCTGACGCCTACCGGGGAATCGACGAGGCAGCCTCACGACAGCTGCCCGCAGATCCCGGCACCTCGGCGATCGGCGACTGATGGCCGAACTCGGTGAGACCGCCGACCCACGCGCCCTCGTTCCCGGTGACCCGGCCGCGATCGAGGAGAACGCCCGGGTACTGCACGCCCGGTCCCGGGGAACCGGACAGGCCGGGGACAGCCTCCGCCGAATCGACACCGGCTCATGGGCCGGTCCGGCCGCGGCCAAGTTCCACGACAAGTTCAGCTACGAACCCGCCAAGTGGCTGGCCGCCTCCGATTCCTTCGACGCGGTCGCCGAAGCACTCGACGGATACGCGCAGACACTGCGCTGGACACAAGGCCAAGCCGGCGACGCCATCCGGCTGTGGAACCGAGGCCAGGCCGCAACGGCGGACGCGAAGGCCCGCTATGACCGCGACGTCACCAACGCCGACACCCAGAACCAGCAGCACGCCGCCAACGGTGACCCCACCAGGGTGACCGTCGCGCCGTTCTCCGATCCCGGCGAGGCCGACCGGCAAGCGGCGCGCGACACGCTCAACCGCGCCCGCCAGCAACTCACCGAGGCCGGGGACCGGACCACCGAACCCATCTCCGACGAGGCCGGCGGCGCACCCACAGCCTCGGATTGGCTCGACGACGTCGGCGGCTTCTTCGCACCGCCCGGGAAGCCGGGCACGTCCCCCGGGATGGCGAAGGCACCGCCGAGCTGCCCATGGGTTCCGAAGGGGCAGCAGGCCATCGGCAGGCGGGGGCCGCCGCCCAGTTCTTCGCAACATGCGCGACAACGCACTCGTCGGACGAGAGGTCTTCGGCTGGAACGATCAGCAGCCCGACACCTACCTGTGCGTGCTACCGCTGTTCCACTCCTTCGGGCAGACCGTCATCCAGAACAGCGCGATCGCCTTCGGCGGCACGACCCTGCTGCTCCTCCGGTTCGCTCCCCGCCCGGCCCTCGAGGCGATGCTCGACCACGGCGTCACCGTCTTCGCCGGTGTCCCCACCATGTACGTCACGCTGCTCCAGCAGCTCCGGGACGGCGCGACGGACGCCGAGATCGCGCGGCTGACCAGCCGGCTGCGGCTGGCCATCAGTGGCGGCGCGCCGCTGCCGGTGGAGGTGCACAGCCAGTTCCGCGCCCGCCTCGGCGTGACGATCCAGGAGGGGTACGGCCTGTCGGAGACGTCTCCCACGGCCACCTTCACCCCGCTGGGATCTCCGACCCGCCCGGGTTCGGTGGGCACGCCCATTCCCGGTGTGGAGGTGAAGCTGCTTCGGCCGGACTCGTGGGAGGAGATCGACTGGTCACCTGATGCCGTCGGCGAGATCGCGATCAAGGGCCACAACGTGATGAAGGGTTACCTCGGGCGCCCCGAGGCGACCGCCGAGGTGCTCCACCGCGGGTGGTTCCGCACCGGAGACCTCGGGCGGCGCGACGAGGACGGCTGGTACTACATCGTGGACCGCTCGAAGGACATGATCATCCGAGGCGGGTACAACGTGTACCCGCGCGAGATCGAAGAAGTGCTGATGACTCACCCGGCCGTGTCCCTCGCCGCCGTGGTCGGCGTCCCGGATCCTGGGCACGGGGAAGAGATCAAGGCCTATGTCGTGCCGAAGGCCGGCGCTTTCCTTGACGAGAACGAGGTCCTGCAGTGGAGCAAAGACCAGTTCGCCGCCTACAAATACCCTCGCCTGGTCGAAGTAGTGCCGTCACTGCCGATGACGGCGACCGGCAAAATTCTCAAAAGACAGCTGCAGTGACGATCCACTGCGCCGAAAGCCGAACGCGGCGCTCTTGCAAGCCGCGGCGTCTGAGGTCGTATCGCGTTACGGCGTGAGGATCTCCAAGGCTGCCGCGTGCACGCCGGGAGCCGCGGCGAGGTAGCTTTCGCTCGCGACGTCCCACGGTTTGCCGTCGAGGTCGGTGACGATCCCGCCCGCCTCCTCGACCAGCAGTACCCCGGCCGCGTGGGAACGCACGTTGTCGAGCCAGATGATCCTCCGTCGTCCGGCAGCGACCACGGCCTTCGCCCCCGCGAGCAGCACGCCCGCCCGGTCGGTGCCCAGCCCCGACAGCACCACTGACTCGGTGCCGACAGCGGCGACAATGCTCGCCGGATCCTCGGCGTCGACCACGACCACGTGCAGCCCGGCGACCCCGGGGAGGTCGATGCGCCCGGGATCGCGGACGAGGGCCGTGACTGTGTGACCACGCTGGAGCGCTTGTCGCACAAGGACAATGCCGGTCCGCCCGGAAGCCGCGAGGATGGCGAGCTCCATGCCGATCACGCTACGGACTTGCTGGATTAACGCCAAATGCAGGTTTTGCATGTCTTGAATTATCTGCACGCAATCAAGTTCGGCGGCGTCCCGAGAGACTCGGGTGCTCCTGCCGGCCGCAACAGTCAGGCCTGTTCGGAAAAATCGCCGTCGGCTGCGACGCCCGGGCGAGCCCGGGTCGGAACTGCCGCGGGCGGGCAAGCGAGCCGCCGCCTGCCCGCCCGCGGGCGGGCCGATCAGCCGTCCCACGCCCGGCGGATCCGGTCCAGTTCCGAGCGTCCCTGCTCCAGCCCGGCGGCGTGGGCATCGGCGACCCGGTCCGTGTCCATGATCTTGGCGCCGCCCCCGCTGATCTCGAAGAACTCCGGCCCCGGCTCGATCACCGCCACGCTTCGCGCCCGCTGTCGAACCCGATCCAGCCCCGCGTGCACCTCCACACTCGCCACTTCGGAGGCAGCCGACCCAAACGGCGGGCTGAGCGGGAAACAGGAGATCGCGACGACCCGGTCGTAACCGGCGCCGAGGCCGGCGTTGAGCGGGTCACGCAGGCCCCCGTCGATGTAGCGGCGGCCGCCGATGGTCACCGGCGGGAGGGTCAGCGGCAACGACATGCTCGACGCCACCGCCCGCCGCAGCGGCACCCCGCTCGAGGCGTCCCAGACCTGCAGGGATCCGGTGGCCGCGGCGATCGCGGTGCAGACGAATCCGGGCGGCCAGCTCTGCCCTTCCAGTTGCGGGAACAGTCCCAGGAAAGTGTCCTCGTCCAGCGTCACGGCCTCGGTCGCGAGCCGGCCCACCACTCGCAGGCCTTCCTCCGGCGTGGCACTCGCAGCTGCTTTCGCCATGGCGTCGGCCAGGCCCGCGGGATCGATCTCGAATGATCCGGCGCTGAGCGCCGCACCAAAGGCGCCCAGGGCCTGCAGGGCACCGACCGGGTCGAGTTTCATCGCCAGATGGGCGCCGAGCAACGATCCCGACGAGGTTCCCCCCAGCAGGTCCGCGGAACCGAAGTCGACGCCGCCTTCGGCGAGACCGGTCAACAGGCCCAGCTCCCATCCCATGCCCAGCGCACCACCTCCGCCGAGGACCAGCGCGCGCGTTTCGGTGTGTCCATTGACTTGGTGGGTCGAGGATGACTGTTCCATGACGCTGCCTCCCTGGGCATTGTGCTCGTTGTCGATCGTTTCGGTGGGGTGGGTGATTCCGGTCTCGGCACTCATGCCAGTTTCACAATCACGGTCTTGGTCTCGGTGAAGGCATCCAGTGCCGAGGCGCCGTGTTCCCGGCCGATACCGGACTGCTTGAAGCCGCCAAAGGGCACCGTGCCGTCGGTCATGGCCGCGTAGGTGTTCACCCAGACCGTCCCCGCGCGCAATGCCGCCGAGACGCGGTGGGCCCGGGCGAGATCTTTGGTCCATACCGCCGCGGCCAGACCGTAGTCGGTGTCGTTGGCCAGGTGCACGGCTTCGGCTTCGTCGGTGAACGACATGATCGCGGCGACCGGCCCGAAGATCTCTTCCCGGGCGACGCGCATGGAGTTGGTGGCGCCGTCGATCAGCGTGGGGGGCACGAACAGACCGGACCCCGCCGGAAGCTCACCGCCCAGCCGCACCGACGCGCCTTCCCGGCGGGCAACGTCGAAGTAGGACACGACACGCGTGAAGTGCTCCTGGGAGGCGAGCGGGCCCATCATCGTGTCCGGGTGGAACGGATCGCCGACGGTGTACTTCTGCAGTTCTTCGACCAGCAGGGCGCTGAGTTCTTCCCGGACACCGTCGTGCACGAAGATCCGCGTCCCGGCGACGCAGCCCTGGCCGGTGCCCGAGCAGAACGCGGCCGCAGCCGCCGCTGCAGCCGCCGGCAAGTCCGCATCGGCGAAGATGATGTTGGGCGATTTTCCGCCCAGCTCGAGAGTGACCCGTTTGAGGTTGCCCTGGGAGGCGTTCAGGATGTGCTTTCCGACCCGGGTCGAGCCGGTGAAGGTGACCTTGTCCACATCGGCGTGGTTGATCAGGGCTTCCCCCGCGACCGAGCCGAGACCGGTGACGAGGTTGAAGATCCCCGTTGGGAAATCGAGCTCCTGCAGCAGTTCGGCGAACCTGAGCGCGCTGAGCGAGGAGTTCTCGGCCGGCTTGAACACCACGGTGTTGCCGGCGGCGAGCGCGGGTGCGACCTTCCAGGACAGCTGCAGGATCGGGCCGTTCCACGCGCTGATGCCGGCTACGACCCCCAAGGGCTGGCGAAGGGTGTAGTTGAACATCGACGGCGCGGACGGCGCGGTATCGCCGTAGAGCTTGGTGGGCCAGCCGGCGTAGTAGCGGAAGATCTCCACGGCGTGCTCGGCCATCCACCGGGTCAGCGGCTGGGGCGCGCCCATATCCAAGCTGTCCAATGTGGACAGCTCGTCGGCGTGGGCCTCGACGGCGTCGGCGATCCGCAGCAGGACCCGGCTGCGTTCGTAGGGTGACATCCGCGACCACGCCGGGGCCTCGAAGGCACGACGAGCGGCTGCGACCGCCTCGTCGACGTCGTCGCCGTCCGCGGCCGCGAACGAGGCCAGTGGCAATTCGGTCGTCGGATCGACGGCCGTCAGCGTCTTCCCGGAGGCCGCGGGCATCCAGTCGCCACCGATCAGCAGCTTCTTTTCCGGACCTGCGAGGAACCGCGGGCGCGGGCGCTGCTCCGAAGGCAGTCGCAGCAAGGTGGTCATGGTTTCTCCGATTCCGAGGGCTCGTTCAGGCGGACTTGGTGTTGGCCGCCGCACCCAGCGCCAGGAGGCGGGGGGTGAGCAAGCGGCCGGCGTTGGCCATGAGCCGGTTGCGGAGCCCCGAAACGAGAGCGGGCGGGGGCATGCGGCGGTCCAGTGCGCGCAGGGCGGCGGTCACCACCTGATCAGGGGTCTGGAAGCTGCCGCCGCTGCTGGCGCCGGGCGAGCTGATCGCGTCGAAGAACTCGGTGCGCGTGAGCCCCGGCGACAACGCGAGCACGCGCAGGCCGCTGTCGAGCGACTCCTGCCAGAGCCCTTCGGTGAAGCTCAGCACGAACGCCTTCGAGGCCGCGTAGACAGCCATGTTCGGCACCGGGAAATGCGCGGCCAGGCTGGCGACGTTGACCAGGACACCGGTACCGGCCTCGCGCAGCTGGCCGATGAACGCCCGGCTCAGGTCGACGACCGAGCCGACGTTCACCGTGATCATCTCCTGCAACCGCGCCGGGTCATCGGTGTGAAACGGGGCGTAGGTGCCGAAGCCGGCGTTGTTGACGAGACTGGTCACACGCAGTCCCCGGCCGGCGGTTTCTTCCGCGAGCGTAGCTCCGCCACCGGGAACGCTCAGGTCACCGGTGATCGCGGTGGCCTCGACGCCATGGGTGGCGGCGAGCTCCTTGGCCAGGGTTTCCAGGCGATCGAGCCGCCGGGCGACGAGCACGACGTTCGAGCCGCGCGCCGCCAGGGCGTGCGCGAAGGCGGCGCCGATGCCCGAGCTGGCTCCGGTGATGAGGGTGGTCTGGTTGCGGTAATCGACGGCATTCATTGGGTTCCCCTGTAGCAGATAGTGACAACAAACTTCACAGTACGCCTACCTGTCAGTCTGTGACAAGCTGGCGCAGGCTCAGACGTCTGGATACACTTCGACCATGCACGCGCAAAAAGCCGAGGCCGCCGGATTGTGGGACCGCACCCGGCGGGCGATGCAGACCGACATCGCGGCGGCGGCCATGAACCTCTTCCTCGAGCACGGCTTCGACAACGTCACCGTCAGTGAGATCGCCGGCGAGGTCGGCGTGTCCGCGCGATCGCTGTACCGCTACTTCGGCACCAAGGAGGACATGGTCCTCGGCCATCTCGCCGACTCGGGCAGGACGGTGAAGGCCGCGCTCGAAGCCCGACCCGCCGACGAGGCACCCTGGGACGCGCTGGTCGCCGCGCTGCACGTCCTTGAGGACGACCCCGCCTACTCACCAGAACGGGCGCTCAAAATCTCGACGATGTTCTACGAGACCCCATCGCTTCGAGCGCGTCAGTTCGAAAAGCGCCTGCAATGGGTCGAACTGCTGCTGCCGAACGTGGAGCAGCGACTCGGCATCGAGCCAGGGCCTGTGCCCGACCCCGGCGCGCACGCGATCGTCTCCAGCGTCCTGTCCTGCCTCGACACCGCGACCGAGATCTGGGTGCGCCGCGACGGCGCCGGCGACCCGACACAGATCTTCCTGGCGGCGGTGACCGCCGTCCGCGACTCCGGCCGGTGACGATCAGCCTGCTCGGCGACCCGGCATTCCGTTACCGCAGAGAGAAGACGCTGTTCGCCTGGGTCAGCTCCGTCCGGGCCCCGCTGCGAACAACGCCGTTCGCAGCGCTTCGAACAGCCACTCTTCGGCCCGGTCGAGCGACCAGTGATTGGCGTCGGTCAGCGTGAAATACGCACCGTTGCAGAGGTAGAACCACAACGTGTCGGTAGCCGCCTCCACGTCGATCCCGTCGCGCAGCGCGTTCAGCTCGGCCAATCGGCGCGCGGTAAGTTCCAACCCCGTGCGCAGGCTGGCATACGCGGAGCGCAACGCCTGAGCGGCGGCCGGCTCGTGGGGAGCGGTATCGGTGACGACACGCATCAGGGACCGGGCGTTCTCGAAGCGGACGCGCGTGGCACGGGTGATGAACCGGAGCAGTTCGGCGGCGTCCTCGTGGGCAACGATGCGAGCGTAGGTCTCCTCGACATCCGGTGCGACCGTACGGTCCTCGATGATCGAGGTGAGCAACCCTTGCTTTCCCCCGGCCACGGCGTACACGGACGCGGGGGCGACCCGGGCCGCGGCGGCGATGTCGTCGACCGTGGTGGCGAAAAACCCCTTCGTGGTGAACAGCTCCCGGGCGGCGTCGTGAATCGCCTGCCGGGTCGCCGCGGCGTACTCCGCGCGCCGGCCGCCGCCGGCTGTCCTCGAACGCTTGGTGGGCATGGTGGTAGCGTAACGACATACTCACTGGAGTAAGACTCCAGTGAGTATGTCACTACTAGTGTCCGAGGAGCGATCGTGGATTTCGTCTTCGTGCCCGGCGCGTGGCACGGCGGGTGGGCCTGGCACCCCGTGGCCCGGCGCCTGGCGAGCGCGGGCCACCGGGCCGTCGCGCTGACCATGCCCGGGATGTCCGCCGGCGACGACACCCGTGAGCTCCGCTTGGCGGACGCCGTCGCGCACCTGGTCACCGAGGTCGAACGGCGAGACCTGACCGAGGTCGTCCTGGTCGGCCACAGCTGGGGCGGCATCCCGATCGCCGGCGCCGCCCGCCGCCTGGGAACGCGGTTGCACGCGATCACCATGGTCAGCGCGTTCGTGCCGCGCAGCGGGGAATCGATGGTCGAAGCCCTGGGCCCGGAGATGGGCGGCTACCTCCGCGCCACCATCGAAGCCTCGCCGGACCGCTCGATCAGCCTCGACTTCGCCGCGGTCCGCGACTCGCTCATGCAGGACGAGCCGGAAAGCCTCCAGCGGCTGGTCTACGAACTGCTCGTACCGCAACCGGGCGGCTACATGCTCGACGCGCTCGACGAGGTCGACTTCGCCGGTCTGGACGTCCCGATGGCGTACGTGCTCGCCGAGCACGACCGCGGCCTCGCCGCGCCGGGCGCGGAACTGGCGGCCCGGCTCGGAACCGAGCCGGTACTCGTGCCCGGGACGCACGAAGCGATCATCACGCACGCGGACGATGTGGCCAAGGCGCTAGAGGCATCCGTAGCGGCGTGACGACCGCGACGGGCTAATAGGCGAGCTCTCCGATGCCGCCATCGACGCGAAGCACGGTACCCGCGGTGTAGGCGGACTCGTCCGAAGCGAGATAGACCGCCGCCTTCGCCAGTTCGACGGCCGTACCCAGGCGATGCAGGGGCACGATCCGGCTGAGTTCCTCGTAGATGGCGGCTTGACGCTCCGGACCGAGCGGCGCGAACGCGTTGGTGACAGTGGGGCCGGGGCTCAGTCCGTTGACGCGGATGCCCCGCTCTTTCAGTTCGTAGGTCAGCCCGCGGGCGTAGGACAACAACCCCGCCTTGGCCGCACCGTAGACCGTCGCGTTCTCGTGACCGATGAAGGCGGACACCGAGCCGACGAGGACCATCGAAGCGGATGACGAGAAAAGCGGCAACAGTTCCCTGATCAGGAAGAAAGGCGATTTCAGGTTGGTGGCGACGAGCCTGTCGAACGCCTCTTCCGTCCACTCTTCGATCGGGAGGTGAGTGATGTCGGCGGCGTTGCTCATCAGGATGTCGAGGTGCGGCCATTCCGCACGCAGCGCTGCCGCGAGCGCGGCTTGGCCGGGTACGTCGCCCGCGTCGCTGACGATGGTCAACACCGGTTCGGCCAACTGCCGGGCCGCCTCGTCCAGCCTGTCCCGCGAGCGGCCGGTGATCGCGACGGACGCTCCCTCCGCGAGGAACTGCCGCGCAGTTTCCAGGCCGATGCCGCTCGTGCCTCCGGTGATGAGTGCGCGCTTTCCGTCAAGACGGCCCATGACATCCCTTTCCTTCGTCCAGCGCCGGCAAGGCGCTTGCTGCGAAATCGCGGTCCGGGTTCAGATCGCGGTCCGGCCGCCGTCCGCGGCTACGGTCGCCCCGGTCACGTAGCTGGCTTTGTCGCCGGCGAGGAACGCGATCACTTGCGCCACCTCGGCGGGGTCGGAGGTGCGCTTGAGCGCCGTGGTCAGGCCCATCCCTCCCATTTCCGGCCCCATCGCCGCGATCACCTTCGAGGTGCGTATCGGGCCTGGCGCGACTGTGTTGACCCGCACGTTCCCCGAGGCGAACTCGGCCGCCCAGGTGCGGGTCAGCGATTCGACCGCGGCTTTGGTGGCGCCGTAGACCGCCATGCCCGGCATACCGAGAGCCGCCGCGGTGGAGCTGACGTTGACAATGCTGCCGCCGCCGTTGGCCGCCATCCGAGGCGCGATGAGCGCGACGAGCAGGAAGACCGCGCGTACGTTGACGGCGAAAGGCAGCGTCGTAGGTCGCGACGTCCGGCTCGGCGGTCGGGCCGAACGGCATGACGCTCGCGTTGTTGATCAACACGTCCACCGGTCCGGCGTCTCGACCAGCTTTCGCACGGCAGCCACATCAGCCAGATCGGCTGCGACGAAGCGCACCTTTCCTGCGGCGGACCCGGCCTCGGCGGCGCGCAGGTCCGCCGCGACCTCCTCACCGCGGTCCGAATCGGCGCCGGTGAGGATCACCTCCGCGCCCTGCCCCGCCAGCACCCGCGCCACCGCGTGCCCGAGGCCACCGATCGCGCCGGACCCGGCGATGAGTGCCCTCTTACCCGCGAGTTCCACCAGTTTCACCCTTCGAGCTGATCCGCGCACCACGACTTCTGTGCATCCGTTCAAGAAGTAACTCCGGCGAAACTACGACTTCTTGAACGAGCAGTCAGGAAGTCGTAGGGTGGGGTCATGGCACGGACCGGGCGACCTCGTGAGTTCGACAAGGACAAGACGCTGGAGCACGCACTCGAGCTGTTCTGGGCCCGGGGCTACGGGGCGACATCGGTCCAAGACCTCGTCGACACCCTGGCCGTCGAACGCGGCAGCCTCTACGGCGCGTTCGGGGACAAGCGTCGCTTCTACCTCGACGCCGTCAGGCTCTATTGGGATGTGTACGAGCGGCGGTTGACCGACACACTCGACACCGTTCCCGTCCTGCCCGCGCTTCGCGAGATCCTGACCCACCCGACGCGCCTGGACGAGCTGATCTCCAGCGCGGGGGTGCCGAACGGCTGCCTCGTCGGCAACACGACCGCCGAGCTCGTCCCGCACGACAGCGAAGCCACGGAAGTCGTCGCCCGCTCTTATCGCCGGTTCACCGACATCGTCGCCGACGCGCTGCGCCGCGCGCAGTCCGCCGGGGAAGTGTCCAGCAGCGCCACTCCCCAGGCTCAGGCCCAGCTGTTGCTGTACGTCGTCCAGGGCCTCTCGCTGGTATCGAGGGCAGGTCTCGACAGAGAAGCGGCCCTGCGCGCGGTCGACGCCGCGATCAACGGCTTGCGCGCGTAACCGGCCCGTTCGATGGCCGCCCCCTGCGCATGGTCACCGTTGCAGGTAGTCCGCGACGAGCGGTCCCCAACCCCACAGGTCTTCAACGGTGTCCGCGGCGTGAAACTCCGCGTTCGGGATTAGCGCCGCCAGTTCTCGGCCGACCGGCACCGGGTGCACCGGATCGCCTTCCCACGACAGTACCAAGGTGGGCAGGTCGAGTCCGGTGAAGGCCGGACGTTCGGGGAGATCGTTCGCCGCACCGCCTTCCAGGACGGCCGGCAACAGGGCATCGGTGACCTTCAACCGTGGCGGGTAGTCCGGCAAGTCGCGGAACAGGCCTTGCTTGGACTGCCCGGAGACGAGCTTTTCGAACGCCACCGCACCGTTGGTGCGCGCGAGCTCGGCCGCCTGCCGGTAGATGTCGGCTTGGCCGCGTCGAGCTTCCCAGGCGGTCGGCGGCGCCGAGATCACCAGCTTCGAAAACCGTTGCGGTGCCCGCAGTGCGGCGAGCAGGATCGTCGCGGAACCCAACGAGGATCCCATCGCCACGACCGGCTCGTCCGGGGACAAGACGTCGATCAAGGCCAGCAGATCACCGGCGAGAGCGTCCCACCGGTACTCGGCCGGGTCGACCGAACCCGTGGATCGGCCGTGCCCGCGCACGTCGTAGCGCAGCAGCCGGTGTCCGGACCGCACCACCGGAGACCAGTCGTACAGTCCGGCGTTCTCCAGGGCCCACCGGTCATTGGTCATCCCGTGGACCCAGATCACCAGCGGCCCGGCACCTTCACTGGTCCAGGCCAGCCGGGCGCCCGGAACCGCGGTCGACCCGTCGGTGCGCGGCGCGGCGGCGTTCGGAGTGGGATCGAGAGTGGGCAGAGCAGAATCGTTCATGGCAACTCCTGCGCAAGCTTCTCGTAGAACTCGGTCACACGTCCCAGGTTGCCAGCGGACGTCCGCCCGCCAACCATACAACCAGTTGGTTGGAAACCGGGGAGTGCTTCCCCTCACAAGTCGACGAGAAGAGCTACGGCCTGCCGGATCGACTCGCGGCGCGCGACAGCTTCTTCCCCGTCGGCGCCGTGCCCGTCGGCCACCGCGGTGCGGCTGAGGGTGAGGACCAGCTCCAGCAGCCGCTCGGCACTGAACCGGCGGCTGATGCGCCCGTCGGCCTGCGCCGCGGCGATCGCCGCCACCTTCTCCCGCGCGGCCGCCGCCACCACCGGCAAACGCTGCCCGGCACCGCCGCGCTCGAGGGCGTCCCAGCGGCTGATGCGTAGCGGCTCCGGACGCTTGCGGTGCTGGTCGTAGAGTTTGGCCGCGTATCCGGGCAGGTCCGCGGCGTCAATGGGGACGTCGTGCACGGTGCTGACCACCAGCACGTCGAAGACCGCGTCGAACAAGCTGTCCTTGCTGCCGTAGTAGCTGTAGATCATCGCCTTGTTGCATCCGGCGGCCGCGGCGATGCGGTCCACCCGGGACCCGGCGATTCCGTGGGCGGCGAACTCGATGATCGCCGCATCCAGGATCCGCCGGCGGGTGGCAGCTGCGTCTCGCATGACTTCGAAGCTTACCGACGAGCCGACCGGACGCGAACTAAACCGACCAACCAGTTAGTTGATTTGCCACGTCAGCGCCTGGCGCACGTCCTGTTTGCGCAGCATGGAGCGACGTCGGGTGAGAAGTGGACCGGCAAGTTCTCCAGCATCTCGACCGGCCGTAGCGGACTTCTGCGCCAGCGGCATCCCCCCAGCCGACGCCGTCGCAACCCTCACCGGACAATACGGCCGCCGCGCACCCGGAGAAACAGCGGCAAGCTTCGCCAGCGCCGACCGCTTCAACGGCGGCATACCCGCCTCCGTCCGCTACGAAGGCGAACAACGGCGACGCCGCCTCATCGCCAACTACACCAAATCCCTGAAACACGCCGGCGTCGACTTCATGCTCGTACTGTCCCTGGGCGACGTGATCAACCAACGAGCCGACGGAGACGTGGACTTCCCGGTGTACCGGACGTGCTTCCAAGCACCGAACGCACTGGGCTGGCCCATGGTGAGCTTCCCCGCCGGCTACACCGCGGGCCTGCCGATCTCGGCCCAGTTCTGGGGTCCGCGCTTCGCCGAGCCCACCCTGGTCCAAGCGATGGTGGACTACCAAGCCCACTTCCCCGAATACCACACCGCGGCCCCACCGGACCCGATCTTCGCAACTCCCACCCCGAAGCCGACGCCGCGCACGCCCGCCGTCCCGGCCCCCGGCAACCCGACCAACGACCCGATCCTGGGCGAGGAAGCGATCAGGAAGGCCCTCAGGTGAGCGTCGTCGAACCCACCCGGTTCCTGACCGTCGACTTCTCCCCGCCGGTGAACATCGGGCTGCTCCCCCAGCACCCGGAGATCCCCGCCGTACCCCCGCTGACGATCGGCTGGGCCCCGAAGCTGGGGACGACGTACCTGCCGTTCGACCCGGCCGACGAAACCGTGCCGGGAAGCTCCGGATGATTCGCCCCGGCTCCGCCAGGGGTGCGGGGTCGTCTGGGTCCGACGACCGCACGGCGACCGTTGAGCACTCCTGGCGGGCCGGGCACCGACGCGGTCAGGTGGCCGTGAGGATCGCGTACCCGACCGCGGCCAAGTTGTCGTTCGCGGACGCATACCGGGCCACGTGGGGTGTGCGCAGCAGGTCGTTGACCACCTTGAGGCCGATCTGCACGCGCAGCCGGGCGGCCGGTGGCTCCAGGTCCGGCGCGATCTTCTGCACCAGTACGATCCACTCGGCCGCGTACTCCCGTTGCGCGCCCAGGGTTTCCGCCTCGACCGCACGCTCGCCGGACCGGCCGACCTCCAGCGAGCCCCATTCGCGCGAATGCTCCACATAGGACCGAAGCACCAGGCGCAGGGCTTCCTCCGGGGTGCCCGCGCGGGCGAACGCCGCGTCCAGGCCGATCCACAGGTAGTGCGTGCCACGCTCGTAGACTGCGCGCAGCAGCTCGGCCTTGCTCTTGAAGTAGCCGTACAGGTTCGGGCCGGTGACGTCGGCGGCCGCGCCGATGGCGGCCATCGACGTCTCCTGGTAGCCCTGCGTCGCGAACTGCGACGCGGCCGCCAGGAGCAGCCGCTCGCGGCGCGACACCGGGGTCCGGCCACTGCCCCGCGCGTACTGCGAAGACCCGGTCGCCGACAACGGCGCCGAAGCGATAGCGAGCAACGCGGCCCGGACCGCCACCCGGCGCTGCGGGGCGGGCGCGTGGATTGTGCTCGTGCCCAGGCACGCGAGCGCGGACTGCATCGCCCAGACGAGCAGTTCCTCGTTGCCCTCGTCCAGGTCGCCGCGGTGCGCCCGCAGGACGCGCCCGAACTCCGCGGCCCAGGTGCGCATCAGGTCCCCGTACTTGCGCCGCAGCCCGGGCTCGGCGTAGCGGACTTCCCGGTCCCACAGGTCGGCGATGTGGGGGTGCGGCGTGACGAGGTCGATCGCCTCGTCGACCGCGGGCTCGAGCGCCGTGCCGGTGATGGTGCGATCGAACCCAGCGAAGCTCTCCCGCAACACCGCGTCCAGCAGGTCGTTCTTGGTGGCGAAGTGCCGGTACAGCGCGCCGGCGGTGATGCCGACGCGCTCGGCGAGCGCGGTCATCGTGACGTTCGGGTAGCCGAGCTCGACGAACAGCTCGCACGCCTGCAGCACGATCTGGCGCTTGCGGTCCTTGGGCCGCCGACGTGGCTCGGCACTCACCCCTGCTTGCCCCCTCCGGCCGTCGCGCGCAGCTCCAGTTTGAGGATCTTACCGGCCGCCGACATCGGGAACGCCGTCACGACCTCGAGGCTGCGCGGGCACTTGTACCCGGCGATCTCCCGCTTGCAGAACTCCCGGAGCTCCTCGAGCGTCAGCGTCGCGCCCGGGACCAGGCCGACGACGGCGTGCACGCGCTCGCCCCACCGCTCGTCGGGCAGGCCGATCACCGCGACCTGCGCGACCGCCGGGTGCTTGGCGACGACGTTCTCCACCTCGATGGAGTACACGTTCTCTCCGCCGCTGACGATCATGTCCTTGATCCGGTCGACGATGTAGACGTACCCGCGCTCGTCCATGTACCCGCCGTCGCCGGTGTGCATCCAGCCGCCGCGCACGGCCTCGGCCGTCTCCGCCGGCTTCTTCCAGTAGCCGAGCATGACGTGGTCGCCGGCCACGACGACCTCGCCGACCGTGCCGCGCGGCACCTCTTCGTCGAATGGGTCGACGATCCGCACCCGCGCGTACGGGGTGGCCCGGCCGGCCGAGCGGCGCAGCACCGGATCGTCGTGGTCCTCGTCGACCAGGAAGGTCGTCGACGGCGACAGCTCGGTCATGCCGTACGCCTGCAGGAACCGCGCCGAGGAGAACACCTCCCGGGCCCGGCCGAGCACCGCCTCGGAGATCGGCGAAGCGCCGTAGATCACCAGTTGCAGGCTGCTGAGGTCGTGGTTCCCGACCTCGGGGTGGTCGACCACCATCTGGATCATCGTCGGCACGAGGAGGATCTGCTTGGCGCCGTGCTCGGAGATCGCGCGCAGCACGCCCACCGGATCGAACGACGGCAACGGCACGGTCGTCATGCCGACGAGCATCCCCGCGACCCACGCGCCGAACCCGGCCATGTGGAAGGCCGGGGCGACCAGGATGGCCGCGCCCCCGTGCGGCACCCGGCTCTGCGCCACCAGCATGCCCATCGCCGCGGTCATGACCTGGCGGTGGCCCAGCATGACGCCCTTGGGGAAGCCGGTCGTGCCCCCGGTGTAGAAGATGCCCAGCAGCGCGTCGCCACTGCGGTGCGCGTCCTCGATCGGCTCGGCGGCCAGCAGCTCGCCGAGGGGTACCGCGCCGTCCGGCGGCTCGCCGTCTCCACAGTGGACGATCGTGCGCACCGACGGCGCCAGCGCCCGCAGCTCGTCGACGATGCCGGTGAACGCGTCGTCGACGACCAGCACCGCCACGTCCGCTTCCTCGAGCGAGTAGGCGATCTCCTTGACGCTCCACCGGGTGTTCACCGGCACGACGACCGCGTCGGCCCAGGCGATCCCGAAGACGAATTGGCAGAACCGGTCGGTGTTCGGCGACAGCAGGCCGACGCGGTCGTCCCGGGCGACGCCGAGCGTCCGCAGGCCGCCGGCGAGCCGGGAGACGAGGTCGCAGGTCTCGCGGACCGTGGTCCGGCGCTCGCCGTAGGCGGTGAACACCTCGTCCGGCCGTTGCTGCGCCGCTCGGTGCAGGGGTTGGGTCAGGTACATGATCCGCTCCTTTGCGGGGGTGCTCCTAGAGCGACCGGGCGACGAGGTCCTTCATCGTTTCGTTGGAGCCGGCGAAGATCTTCGTGACGCGGGCGTCGGCGTACATCCGCGCGATCGGGTACTCGCGCATGTAGCCGTACCCGCCGAACAGCTGCGTGCACCGGTCCACGACGGTGACGTACTGCTCGGTCGCCCACCACTTGAGCATCGCGGCCGTGGTCACGTCCAGCTCCCCGGCCAGGTGGCGGTGCACGCAGTCGTCGACGAACACCCGCGCGATCCGCGCCGTGGTGGCCACCTCGGCCAGCACGAACTTCGTGTTCTGGAAGTCCCACAGGGACTGCCCGAACATGTCCCGGGACTTGACGTACTCGGTGGTGAGCTCGACCGCCGTTTCGGCGCTCGCCACGGCGGTGACGCCGAGGAGCAGGCGCTCCTGCGCGAGCTGGGTCATCAGCTGCCCGAACCCGCGGCCCGGCTCCCCGCCCAGGAGGTTGCCGGCCGGGACGCGGGCGTCCTGGAAGGACAGTTCGGACGTGTCGGCGGCCGGGAGCCCGACCTTCTCGAGCACGCGGCCGCGCACGAACCCCGGGCAGGCGGCGGTCTCGACGACGATCAGCGAGATGCCCTTGGCGCCGGCGGCCGGGTCGGTCTTGGCGACCACGACGACCAGGTCGGCCTGCTGGCCGTTGGAGATGAACGTCTTGGTGCCGGTGATGACGTACTCGTCGCCGTCGCGCACCGCACGGGTGTGGATGTTCTTCAGGTCCGAACCGGCGCCGGGCTCGGTCATCGCGATCGCGCCCACCAGGTCGCCGGAAGCCATCCCCGGCAGCCAGCGCCGCTTCTGCTCTTCGGTGCCGTAGGCGAGGAGGTAGTGCGCGACGATGCCGCTGTGGACGCCGTTGCCCCAGCCCGTCTCGCCGAGCCGCGCCTGCGCTTCGAACACCGCCAGGTCGTGGGCGAAGCTACCGCCGCCCCCGCCGTACTGCTCGGGGATCGAACAGCACAGCAGCCCCAGCTCGCCCGCCCGGCGCCAGACGTCGCGGTCGACCTGGTGCTGCCGTTCGAACCGCTCCCGGTGGGCCACCAGTTCGGTCTCGACGAACTTCGTCGCGACAGCGGCGACCTCGTCGTCGCGCCACGTCACGAATCCCAGCCCCCACCCGTGACGATGACCTGCCCGCTCACGTAGTCGGCCTCCGGGTAGGTCAGCATGACCACCGAGCCCGCCGCCTCCTCGGGGGTGCCCGGGCGGCCGAGCGGGATCAGCGACTTCGCGGCCTCGAGGATCTGCGGGCTCACGCCCACCTTGATCTCCTGGCCTTCGATGTCGATGGTCGAGGTGCCGTCGGCGGGCGCCGCGGTGAGCCGGGTCTCGATGAAGCCGAACGCGACGGCGTTGACGTTGACCCGGTAGCGGCCCCACTCCCGGGCGAGGGTCTTGGTCAGGCCGATGATCGCCGACTTCGCCGAGGAGTAGTTGACCTGGCCGGGGTTGCCGGACAATCCGGCGACGGAGGAGATGTTGACGACCTTGCGGTGGACTTCGAGCCCGGCCGCCGCTTCGGCCTTCGCGGCCTGGCTGATCACCGGCTGCGCCGCGCGCAGGATCCGGAAGGGGGCCTTGACGTGGACGTCGTGGATCGCGTCCCACTGGTCGTCGGTCATCTTCTGGATGACCGAGTCCCACGTGTAGCCGGCGTTGTTGATGACGATGTCCAGCCCGCCGAAGGTGTCGGTGGCGGTGCGCACGAAGCGCTCGGCGAAGTCCGGCGCGGTGACGCTGCCCGGGCACGCGACCGCGTTGCCGCCCTTGTTCGTGATCTCGGCGACGACCTCGGCCGCCGGCGCGCCGTCGAGGTCGTTCACGACGACATTCGCGCCTTCGGCCGCGAGCTTCCGCGCGATGGCCCGGCCGATGCCGCGTCCTGCGCCGGTGACGATGGCGGTCTTCCCGTCGAGCTTTCCCACTGGTGGCCGGTCCTTTTCAGTCGATCGCCACGACGGCGTGGCCGCGCAGCGTGGTGTTGCCGTCGTCGAGGTCGACGGCGAGGTCGAGGGTGGCGCGCCGTTCCCCGGCCGTGTCGTCGACCGACACGACCTGCGCGCGGCACACCGGCCGCGCCGCAACGGGCGTGACGGCGACGAACCGGACGCCGTAGGAGCGCAGCCGCTCCTGCGGCGCGATGCCGGTGAGCAGCCGCGCGAGGTAGGCCATCGAGAGCATCCCGTGCGCGAAGACGTCGTCCAGCCCGGCGGACCGGGCGACGTCGAGGTCGAGGTGGATCGGGTTGTGGTCACCCGAGCCACCCGCGAACAGGGCGAGGGTGGTGCGCGAGATCGGCTCGATCGGCAGCGGCTCGAACTCGTGGCCGACGGTCCAGGACGTCATGCGGTCACCTCCGCGGGCCGGCGGATCACGGTGGTGCCGATCGCCTCGGCGACCAGTTGCCCACCCAGGCCGGTGATGCTCGTGGTGGTGACCAGGAACTCCAGCGCGCCACCGCGCTTGTCGTAGACGTCGGTGATCCGCGCCGTCGCGGTCAGCTCGTCGCCGGCGTGGGCCAGGCGGTGGTAGACGAACTCCTGCTCGCCGTGCAGCAACGTGCGCAGGTCCACGCCGAGGTCGGTCAGCCACGTGAACGGGTCGGGGGTTTCCAGGGCGACGGCGAAGAAGAACGTCGGCGGCACCGGGAGGTCCGGGTGCCCGGCGGCCTTCGCGGCGTCGAGGTCGGTGTAGACCGGGTCGGTCTGGCCGGTCGCCTTGGCGAACAGCCGCAGCCGGCCGCGTTCGACCAGCAGAGTGTGCGTCCCGGTCTCGCGTCCGATGTGGACCTTGTCGATCGGCATCTCAGACCCTCTCGTACAGGGTCACGACGCACGCGCCGCCGAGGCCGAGGTTGTGCTGCAGGGCCACGGTCACGTCGTCGACCTGACGGGCCTGCGCCTGCCCGCGCAGCTGCCAGACCAGCTCGGCGCACTGGGCGAGCCCGGTGGCGCCGAGCGGGTGCCCTTTGGACAGCAGACCGCCGGAGGGGTTGGTCACCACCCGGCCGCCGTAGGTGTTGTCGCCCGCCAAGACGAACTTTTCCGCGGTGCCCGCCGGGGTGAGGCCGAGGGCCTCGTAGGTGAGGAACTCGTTGGTGGTGAAGCAGTCGTGCAGCTCGACCACCCGGACGTCTTCGGGCCCGACGCCGGAGGCCTCGTACACGGCGTTCGCCGCCTGGACGGTCATGTCGTAGCCGACCACCTGGCGCATGTCGCGGGCCTCGAAGGTGCTCGGGGTGTCCGTCACGAGGGACTGGGCCTTGATCCGCACGCCGGCGTCGACGCCGTGCGCGCGGGCGAACTCCGGCGTGCACACGATCGCCGCGGCGGCGCCGCAGGTGGGCGGGCAGCACTGCAGGCGCGTCAACGGACCGTAGACGACCGGCGAGTTCAGCACGTCGTCGAGGGTGATCGGGTCGCGGAAGACCGCGTACGGGTTGTTCGCCGCGTGCCGGCGCGCCTTCACCGAGATCCGGGCGAAGACCGCGGGGTCGATGCCGTACTCGTCCACGTAGGCCTGACCGGCGCCGCCGAAGAACTGCGCGGCCTGCGGGGCTTCGGACGGATCCTGGACCGCGTGCATGGCCTCGTCGAACCGGGCCAGCGGCGACACGCGGTCGGTGTAGACGCTGGAGAGCGCGCCCGGGGTCATCTGCTCGAAGCCCAGGGCGAGCGCGCAGTCGACCACGCCGCTCGCGACGGCCTGGCGCGCCAGGAACAGCGCCGAAGAGCCGGTCGAGCAGTTGTTGTTGACGTTGACCACCGGGATCCCGGTCAGGCCGACGCCGTACAACACGGCCTGGCCAGCGGTTGAATCCCCGTATACATAGCCGGCGTAGGCCTGGCCGACGGCGCGGTAGTCGATCCCCGCGTCGGCCAGCGCGGCCCGCACGGCGGCCTCGCCCAAGGCGGTGTAGCCGCCACTTTCGCGAGGCTTGGCGAACGGGACCATGCCCACCCCCGCGACGACGACGTCGGTCACGTCAGCTCCCTTCCCTCCGACGACAGTGATTAGAGACTTACTTGTCATTCACTTAATGTCAAGGAGAAGGTTCCTGAACAGGGGTTTCACCGGCTCGGCGCGGAACACCCGGCCTGAACGACGGCGCCGTCGGAGTCCTGAGATCTCACCGAGCACCTTGAAACTCGCCGACGAGGTCGTCGGTGCCCAGGATGCGGTGGGCGTTGTGCTAGCCGAAAATGTCGTCCGTGCAGGTCAGGCGGCGTGGTGGTACTCGTTGAGGATGCCGCCCAGTCGTTGTCGTCGACGGATGTCCAAGTCAACGAGTTGGGCTTGGTTGGTGATCGGTGGTGGCAGCGCGTGCAGTGGTCGGGCGTTGGCGATGCCTTGGTGGGGTCGGTGCGCGTTGTAGAACTGTTCGTACTTGCGCAGGGCGTGGAGTAGGTGCTGTTGGTTCCAGATAAGGGTGCGGTTGAGGAGTTCGTGGCGGCAGCTTTGGATCCAGCGTTCCATGATCGCGTTCATTCGCGGGATCCGGACGCCGCTGAGAACGACCGAGATACCTGCATCAGCGAGGACGGCGTCGAACGAGGTCGGGAACTTCCCGTCTCGATCGCGGATCAGGAACCGCGCGGCGTTGCCCGCGTCTTCGAGGTCCATGACGAGGTTCTTCGCGGCTTGAGTGACCCAGGCTGCGGTCGGGTGCGCTGTGGCGCCCAGGATCCTGATTCGACGGCTGGAGTGTTCGATGATCGCGAACACGTACAGGCGGGCACCGTTCAGGGTGAAGGTCTCGAAGAAGTCGCAGGCGAGTAGCGCACCGGCTTGGGCGCGGAGGAAGGTCGACCAGGTGGTCGAGGTGCGTGTGTTTGTCGGGTCGATTCCTGCGTCGGCGAGGATCTGCCAGACGGTGGACGCGGCGACCTTGATCTGGAGTACGAGTAGTTCGCCGTGGATGCGGCGGTAGCCCCAGGTGGGGTTTTCACTTGCCAGGCGTAGCACCAAGAGCCGGATCGAGCGCACGGTCCGTGGACGTCCTGGGCGTTTGGGTCGTGATCTGGTCGCGTGGCGGCGCCCGAGGAGGTCTCGGTGCCAGCGGAGCACTGTTTCCGGGCGGACCAGCAGTTGAAACCGTCGAAGCACTTCCGTTGGGAGTCGGTGCAGCAGTGCCGCGAGGAACGTCCGATCGGCGGGGGAGAACTGCGGCCGCGTCGTATCCAGTTGGCGTTTCAGGATCGTGATCTGGTGTCGCAGCACCAGGATCTCCACGTCCTTGTCCCGGTTGCTCACGAGCAGCAGACGAAGTAGAGCGAACGCGTTGGTCATGCTGAGGTAGGCCAGCCGAAGCAGCATGGCTGGTCATCATGCCGTGCTCGTCGGCAGCAGGGTGATCACGTCTGCATCCGTGCATGGGTCTCTGCGGACCCTCTGTTACCTGCACGGATGAGGTTTTCGGCAGGCACAGGCGCAGCACGCTTGTCCACTGGCCGGAAAAGGTCGATCACCGCCTCGACCTGCTGCTGCACCTCGTTGAACAAGCGGGAGAAAACGCAAGTCGCGCCCAGCTCCTCGCCGCCTTGGTCGCGGCGGCACCACGCGACGGCGGAAGACTGGCCACTTTGCTACGCAAATACCGCACGCAGGACGAGGCGGCCTTTACACGCGAGGAAGAGGTGGCACCGCCATTGCCGCCAGGCAGACGGAAACCCGGCCCGCGGGGCTCCTCGCTTGAACAGAGCCGATCCGAACAGTAGGACGGGGTCCGGCGCCGATGTTCGTGCTGCTCCCGGGCTTCTGACCGCAGCGCTACACGGATATCGACCGACCAGGCTGCGGCGGGTCACACCAAGACGGACCACGGTGGCCCAACACCCCACGGTGGCGTCGCCTCGCTCGTGGAGGACCTCGGAAGGTGGGTGCACAGCGATGATTCGTCGGTTGGAACCACCCATCGGTGGCAGCGCGTCCGGCTTCGACCGACTCTCGCGGACGATTTCGTAGGTTGCCGGCCGGGTCGGGCGCGCTCACAGTTCGATCTGCCCGAACTGATCGAGAGGTGCGACATGGCGTCGAAGGGTGTGTTCAAGCGATGTGGGTGCCGGTGCGCAGTGACCGGGAAACAACTGGATGCGCGTTGTCCACGCTTGGCGGAGCAGGGGCACGGGTCATGGTGGTTCGCGGTTGAAGGCCCCAACCTGGTCGGACGTCGTTCACGAGTGCGCCGGGGTGGCTACGCTTCAGAGGAGGCCGCGAAGGCCGCCCGGGAACAGGTCGCGGCGACGGCCAAGGGCATCGGGCTGACGACCGGTCGCTGGCTGGAGGACTGGGTTTGCAACGTCCGACTACGTCCAAGTACACGCCGGGCCTACCAGCAGCATACCGTCACGTACCTGATCCCCCAGCTGGGTAAACTACCGTTGGTGACGCTCGGCGTCAGCGATGTGCAGAAGGCGTTCACTGCGGTCGCCGACGGGGTCGGGTCCCACAATGGGCGGCTGGGGCCATCGACCGTGGCGCGGATCCGCGCGACGTTGAGCTCCGCCCTGACGTCAGCGGTGGGTCAAGGACTGCTTGCACACAACCCTGCGCGAGGCCGGGAAATTGGTCTCCCCGAAGCGGTGAGGCCGCGCCCGCACGTGTGGACCGACGAACGGGTCGCGCGATGGCGGGCAACCGGATGGCGCCCGGGGCCGGTATGCGTGTGGACTCGAGAGCAGACCATCGAGTTCCTCAACGCCATCGCCGGACACAGGCGCTACCTGTATTACCACCTCGTGGCCGTCACCGGTCTTCGCCGCGGCGAAGCCGCCGCGTTGCGCGAGGTCGACGTGGATCTACGGCACCACGAACTGTTCGTCGTCACCAGACCGGATCCCGGCATGCAGATGGACGACGATGGAAAGCGCCCGGCCGACGGTGAAGCGGTCGAACCTCGCCGGATGGGCCGACTACAGCTACTGCGCCTCCCACTCCCGCTTCTTCTGGGGCGTGCGCCTGCACCTGATCGCCACCCCAGCCGGGCTGCCGATCACCTGGGTACTGGCCGACCCGAAGATCGACGAACGCCAGGTGCTGATCGCCGCCCTGGACCGCGACCCCACCCTGACCCAAGATCGGGCCGGCCTGACGATCATCGCCGACAAAGGCTATGTCTCGCGAGCTGGACTCCTACCTCGCCGAACGCGGTGTCACGCTGATGCGCCCGTCCTACCGCAACCGCGCCCCGCACCCGGCCGAGCACCTGCTCAAACCCGTCCGCCAACTCGTCGAATCGATCTTCGGTACCCTCAAAGGACAGCTCGACCTCGAGTTACACGGCGGCCGCAGCATCGACGGTGTCGGCACCCGGATCGCCCAGCGCATCCTCGCGATGACCGCCGCCATCTGGCACACCGGGCGACCGGCCAACCCGTCACCCGATCCCTGACCGCCTACGACCACTGACCCAGTTCGGACCTACTCATCTAGTGTCGCGCGTCGTTAGTTGTTTGACGTTGGCGTGTTTGCGATGATGGTGCATGCCTTCGTCGGGTTTGTTGATCAGTGACGAGGACCGGGCGATCCTGGAGTCGTGGACACGGTCGCGGGCGATCCGGGCCAGTCATGTCGAGCGGGCCCGGATCGTGCTGGCGGTCGCGGACGGGAACGGAACCGCAGGTACTGCCCGGCTGGTCGGGGTTTCTCGTCCGACGGTGATCAAGTG
>JAEBEK010000006.1:0-594450 GCA_049998055.1 Amycolatopsis sp. cmx-4-37
CTGCACCAGCTCAACGATCTCGGCTTTGAACTCAGGTGTGAACACCCGCCGGGGTCGTTGACGGGCACGCGGTTTCTTCTTGGCCATGGGTTCCATGATGAGCGACATCCCTTCTCAGGGGCTTGCGTCCCTGATGAGAGGTGTCCGCCAAACCGGGTCAAGCCCAGACATGAAAGAGTCGTTCATGACGTTGGCAAGTGGGGAACCTACTCGGCCAGCAGGGCTTCCAGCGCATCGGCAGCCGCGGGGGCGCCGCCGGCCTGCTCGATCTCCTTGGCCATCAGCGCGAGCCGGGCGGTCAGCGAGTCATCCGCCGCCAGAGACTCCACCGCGTCGAAGATCGCCCGCCCGCTCGCGTCGGTGACCGGGATGTGCCGGCCCAACCCCAATTCCGCGACGCGGTGGGCGTTGGCCAGGGTTTCGCCGCTGTGGGAGACCGCGACGATCGGGACCTCGTAGCGCAGCGCCTCCAGCACACTGCCCATCCCCGCCTGGCACACCAGTGCCGTCGCGTACCGGAGCACCGACGGGTGCGGCATCCAGTTGTGCGCCTCGACGTTCGGCGGCAGCTCGCCGAGCGCGGCCAGGTCGGCGCCGCGGCCCAGCGTCAGCACCACGTGCCACGGCTTCCCGCGGAACGCCTCGATGCAGCCGGTGAAGAACCCGAGGTCCTTGCTCATCGACGTGCCCAGCGAGATCAGCACCACCGGCCGGTCGTCGCCCGGCGGGGTCCAATGGCCTTCGAGCGGACGGCAGTCCGCGGTCGGGCCGACGAACCGGTACCGCGGGCCGAACGTCTCGCCCCCGTAGTGGAACGCCCTGGGGATGTAGACCAGGCGCGGCTCGTCGCCGGCCGGCGTGAGGCTCTCCATCGCCAGGTTCGGGTTCAGCCCGTGGCGCGTCAGCAGCGCCGAGACGCCCGCGCCGAACTCTTCCCCGAACCGCGCGAGGCGCGGGTCCCGGTGGTCGAAATCGGTGGCGGCCGGGTGGTCGTCGGGGGGCTGGGGCGAGCCGGGGATCTCGTCGTCGTCGTTCTCGATGAAGACGGGACAGCTTTCGACGAGCGGGACGTCCCAGGCGCGGGCGAGCACGCGGGCGGCGTTCCCGCTGATCGTGTCGTGCACGATGAGGTCGGGACGATCGCCGGAGAGCCGCTCCAGCGCCGGTTCGAGCGCCGCGAAGCCTTCGCGCATGAGGTCGATGATCATCGTCACGGCGTCGTCGGCGCTGTCGACCTTCGTGACCGACGCGGGGAAGTCCGAGTGGTACGGCAGCACCTCGGCGGGACTGTCGGCGAGCAGGCGCGCGAACTGCTCGGCGACGGCGAACGTGACCCGGTGGCCGCGCTCGGCGAGCGCTTCGACCGGGCCCAGCATCGGGTTGATGTGCCCGACGCCCGGAAAGCTGAAGAAGACGATGTGCCGGCCCTGGGTCATGGCTGGAGTATCGCGAAAAACCCCAGTTCAGACCCGGTTCGCGGGCGAAGTCTAGGGGAATCGCTACCCTCACTTTCCGTACTGAAACATCACTTCTGAGTGACTACGAAGGTTGCGGGTTCGCGCGGGGAGATCGACTTTCGTTGCTCGGGATGAGGACTCCCGGCCGCAGAAAACGCGAGGTCCGGTCGGGTCTACTCGAGGTATGACCCTTACCGGTGAGACCACCGACAGCCGGCCGGGCCGCACGCGCCCGGCGTTCGCGCGGACCCCGGTTCTCCTGATCGCGGGAGCCGCCGGAGTCCTGCTCCTCATCGCCAGCCGCAACTACGGGTTCTCGTTCGACGAGGCCTACTTCGTGGTGGCCGGCCGCGACCACCCCGCGTGGGGCTACTTCGACCAGCCGCCGCTGGTGCCGTTCCTGGCCGCCGGGCTGGACCACCTGTTCCCCGGCTCCCTGGTGGCGCTGCGGCTGCCCGCCACGCTCGCCGCGGTCGGCGGCATCGTGCTGAGCGCGCTGATCGCCCGCGAGCTGGGCGGCCGCCGCGTCGCGCAGACCGTCGCCGCGGCGGCGTACGCGATGTCCGGCGCCACGCTGATCTGCCACTACCTCGCGACCTACTCGATCGACCCGTTCTTCTGGTCGCTCATCGGCTGGCTGGTCGTGCGGTGGACCCGGGTGCGCGACGACCGGCTGCTGTTCGTCGCCGGCCTCGTCACGGCCGGGTCGCTGCAGACGAAGTTCCTGGTGCCGGCGCTGTGGGTGGCGCTCGCCGCCGCGTCGCTGGTCTTCGGGCCGCGTGACCTCGTGCGCCGTCCGCTGCTGTGGGCGGGCGCGCTGGTCGCGATGCTGACGACCGTGCCGACGCTGGTCTGGCAGGCCGCGAACGGCTGGCCCTACACGCGAATGTCCGAGGTGGTCGCGGCCGAGTTCCCCGGCACCGGCGCGTTCCTGCTCGAGCTGCTCTCCGGGCCCGGCCTGGTGATCGGCGTACCGCTGGCGCTGTTCGGCTTCGGGCGCCTGCTCGCCGCGCGCGACCTGCGGCCGTACCGCTTCCTCGGGGTCGCGTTCCTGGTGCTGGTCGTGGCCTACCTGCTGACTTCCGGCCGGTCGTACTACGTCTACAGCCTGTACGCGCCGCTGTTCGCGGCCGGCGCGGTGGGCCTGCAGGACGTCAAGTGGCCCACCGCCGCGAAGGTCGTCGGCTGGGTGCTCGTCGCCGTGTCGATCCTGCAGGCGCTCGTCGCGCTGCCGATCTACCCGAAGTCCTGGGCCGAGCGCATCCCGGACGTGCCGCTGGTGCCGCTGACGGCGAAGGTCTTCGTGCAGTCCGACGGCCAGCTGGGTCAGCTCTCCGACGCCGTCGTGGAGGTCTACCGCTCGTTGCCGCCCGAGCAGCGCGCGCGGACGGCGATCATGACCGACAGCTACGCCTTCGCCGCCGACCTCCAGCTCTTCGGCAGCGCACGCGGACTGCCGGACGTCTACAGCGCGCACCGCGGGTACTTCTACTTCGGGCACCCGGACGAGCGCGTCGACAGCGTCCTGTTCGTCGGCGACGCGAGCCCGGTGGTGGCCGGGGCGTTCGACCGCCACCAGGACGTCGTGCCGCAGCTGATGACCGTCTTCAGTGGACGGCACACCGCGTGGGACGTCTTGTGGCCCGAGCTGCGCACGCAGTAGCTCAGCCCTTGAGCGGCTCCCACCAGCCGCGGTTGTTCTTGTACCAGTCGACGGTGTCGCGCAGACCGGCGTCGATGCCGACCCGCGGGGAGTAGCCGAGCTCGGTGGAGATCTTCGTGATGTCCACCGAGTAGCGGCGGTCGTGGCCCTTGCGGTCCTCGACCGGACGGATCGCGGTGTGGTCCCGGCCGGTGATTTCGAGCAGCCGCTCGGTGAGCTCGCGGTTGGTCAGCTCGGTGCCGCCGCCGATGTTGTAGACCTCGCCGGCCCGCCCGTTTTCGGCCACCAGCTGGATGCCGCGGCAGTGGTCGTCGACGTGGAGCCAGTCGCGGACGTTGAGGCCGTCGCCGTAGAGCGGGACCTGGAGGCCGTCGACGAGGTTGGTGACGAACAGCGGGATGACCTTCTCGGGGTACTGGTACGGCCCGTAGTTGTTGGAGCAGCGCGTGATCGAGGCGTTGAGGCCGTGGGTGATGAAGAAGGCGCGGACCAGCAGGTCGGACGACGCTTTGGAGGCCGAGTACGGCGAGTTGGGGGCGACCGGGTGCGTTTCGGGCCAGGAGCCCTCGTCGACGGAGCCGTAGACCTCGTCGGTGGACACGTGGACGAACTTGCCGACCTCGCGCTCCAGCGCGGCCTGCAGCAGGGTCTGGGTGCCGAGGACGTTGGTGCGGACGAACTCCGCCGACCCGGCGATCGAACGGTCCACATGGGACTCGGCGGCGAAGTGGACGACCAGGTCGGTCTTCGTCAGCTCCCGTGCGACGACCTCGGGGTCGCAGATGTCACCCACGACGACTTCGAGCCGGTCGTCGTGGGCCACCGGAGCCAGGTTCGCGCGGTTGCCGGCGTAGGTGAACTTGTCGAGCACGACCAGCTCGTCGGGCGCGAAACCGGCGTAGTGGCCGGAAAGGACGTTGCGGACGTAGGCCGAGCCGATGAAGCCGGCGCCGCCGGTGACCACCATGCGCATGGGAAGGATCCTCCGGGGTTCAGACCGTGGTGAGCGGCCGCGCGCGGCGCGCGAAGTCCATGACGTACTCGCCGTAGCCGGAGCTGCCGATCCGCTCGCCCAGCGCGTAGCACTGGTCGGCGTCGATGAAGCCCATGCGCAGCGCGATCTCCTCGAGACAGGCGATCTGCACGCCCTGGCGGGCCTCCATCGTCTGCACGTACTGCCCGGCGTCCAAAAGGGACTTGTGGGTGCCGGTGTCCAGCCAGGCGAAGCCGCGGCCGAGGTCGACGCAGCCGGCGCGGCCCCGGTCGAGGTAGACGTTGTTGACGTCGGTGATCTCCAGCTCGCCCCGCGCGGACGGCTTGAGCCCCTTGGCGATCTCGACGACGTCGTTGTCGTAGAAGTACAGGCCGGTGAGCGCCAGGTTCGACTTCGGGTCGGCGGGCTTTTCCTCGATGGAGAGCAGGTTCCCGTCGGCGTCGATCTCGCCGATGCCGTGGCGGTGCGGGTCGGAGACCTCGTAGCCGAACAGCACGCAGCCCTTGAGATCGTGCGTCGCGGCGCGCAGCACGTCGGAGAAACCCTGGCCGTGGAAGATGTTGTCGCCGAGGATGAGGGCGGAGGTGTCGTCGCCGACGTGCTCCTCGCCGATGATGAAGGCCTCCGCGAGACCGTTCGGGTGGGCCTGCTCGGCGTAGCTGAGCTGGAGGCCGAGTTCGGCCCCGTCGCCGAGCAGCCGCTTGAACGCGGGCAGGTCGTGCGGGGTCGAGATGAGCAGGATCTCGGTGATGCCGGCGAGCATCAGGACCGAGAGCGGGTAGTAGATCATCGGCTTGTTGTAGACCGGGACGAGCTGTTTGGAGACGCCGAGGGTGACCGGATGCAGTCGGGAGCCACTGCCGCCGGCCAGGATGATGCCTTTCATGTGGGCCCCACGTTCTTGGTCGGTAAGGGTCGTGACCGGCCCGACCTTAAGCGCGGGAGGAGTAGGAGAATCTCCAGTCCTGGCCCGGCCCTGCCCGAACGTCATGAACGAGTCGTTCATGTCGTCGGACGAGGTGAACGAGTCGTTCATGACGTCCGGACCCGGGGTCAGCGCTGGGCCGGGTGCTTCTGCCGGTTCTCCGTCGTGGGCACGTACGCCGGCAAGTCCGCCGCGATCCGGAAGCCGCCGTCCGGGGCCGGGCCCGCCTGCAGCGTGCCGCCGACCAGCTCCACGCGGTGGCGCAAGCTCGACAACCCCAGCCCCGAACCGCTGCCGGCCAGGACTTCGTCCGGCTGCCGCCGGGGTGGGGTGTTGACCACGCGGATGCCGACGCCGTCCGGCCGGTAGCGCAGCTCGACGCGGATCTCGGCGCCCGCCGCGTGCTTGCGGGCGTTGGTCAGCGCCTCCTGCACGATCCGGTGGACCGTGCGCGCGATCGTCGGGGACATCTGCGAGCGCTCGCCCTCGACGTCCAGCTCCACCGGGATCCCCGCCGAGACCGACTCGGCGACCAGCGTGGCGGGGTCGGGCAGTTGCTCCGGCGTGCCCGCCGAGCCGGTCCGCGGGCTCGGGTTCGCCATCCGCTCGGAGACGTCGGCCGTGGTCGTGTTCAGCACCCCGACCAGGTCGCGCAGCTCGTCGAGCGCCATCGCGCCGCGCGCGCGGATCTCCTCGGCGGCCTTGCGGACGTCGGGTTCCTTCGAGCTGATGCCCAGCGCTCCGGCGTGCAGGACCATCAGGCTGAGCCCGTGGGTGAGGACGTCGTGCATCTCCGCCGCGAGGCGGCGGCGTTCCTCGAACCGGGCCTGCTCGGCGAGCAGGTGCGTCTCGCGTTCGGCCCGCTCGGCGCGGTCGCGCAGCTCCTGCAGCAGCTGCTTGCGCGCCTGCAGGTACAGCACGACCGCCGCGGGCCCGATCGTGCTGAGCAGGCCGACCGGGGTGATCGTCCAGCTGGGCGCCCACGGTTCGCTGCCGATGATCGCCAGCGCCCCGATGAGGGGGAACGCGACGCGCGGGCTCTGCGTCCGGACCAGGAAGATCACGATGACCGGCGTGATGCGGGGCAGGATCAGCGGGCTGGCCGGGTCCTCCGGGGAGAGCAGGCCCGGAGCGAGCGCGTCGGCCAGCACGGTCGCGAAGGTGACCGCCAGCGCGATGCCCGCGACCGTCTTGGGGAAGCGCCGCAGCCCGAGCACCGAGACGTCGACGAGCAGCTGGAGGATCAGGTCGGCGCGCGGGCCGGCCCAGCCGGTGGTGGGGTGGCTGTTGATGCTGATCGCCACGTCGAGCGCGCCGAAGATCACCGCCAGGCTGAGCAGCGTCGCCAGTTCGTGCTTGGGCCCCACGCGGGGGCTGGGCTGCTCACGCTGCGTGGTCCGAGTACCTGGAGTGACGTCCGACACGGGCTCCACGGTAGCTCCCGGGCCCCCGTTCCGGCGGCCGGCCGCGGGTTCCCGGGCCGGACTAGCGACGAAAGTTGCCCGCCGGCGGACGGACCGACAACTTTCGTTGGTTCCCCGTCACCCCGTCGGCCCACGGGCAACAAGGGGGACCTCAAGTCTTGGTTAAATGTCCAGTTTTAGGGGCTCGGTAATGCTACAAGTGTGTCACCCGTCCGGGTGGTGGTCTTCGCTGACAGCATGCGTCGCGCCTGGTACGGTCACCTGTTAGTGGAGGAAGTGGCACAGATCGGGCACCGACGGTGGTTTTCATCCCGGCGGCGGTGTCAATAACGTTCGGACGGTCAGATCCTTCGGCGGCTCTGGGGGCTGCGGGAATGGGCTCGGTTTTGCCGAGCTTGCAGGAAAGGTCGATGGCGGCATGTCGGAACCCACTCCGGACCCGGTCTTCGCCGGGTATTCAGGCGCCTTGTCCCGGTGCGCGGCGCTGGCGTGGACGGAGTCCGCGCAGGCCGCGCTGGTGGACGGGACGCCCGACGGCGGCGTCCGGGCCCTGCTCGCGGGCTTCGAAGCGTCGGAAACAGGCCGGTCCGCGAATATTCTTCGCCTTTTTGGCGGG
Organism: Amycolatopsis sp. cmx-4-37; assembly: GCA_049998055.1. Taxonomy (GTDB): domain Bacteria; phylum Actinomycetota; class Actinomycetes; order Mycobacteriales; family Pseudonocardiaceae; genus Amycolatopsis. The sequence goes on from JAEBEK010000006.1 coordinate 7,080, forward strand.
GAAGTCGGCGAACCGCCCGAGTTCCACGCGCTCACCGAGCTGTTCTCCGGTCACGCCGATCCGGGCGGGGCCATTGCACGCACTCTGGAACTGCCCGCGGAAGACGGTTCCGCGCTGCACCGGAAATTCCGCACTCTTCGGTCATTGTTGCTTTCCGGGCCATTGCGGAAAAAGAATTCGGTGATCGTCGTCGAAGACGCCCAGCGGTGCGACGAAATGTCGGTGCGGTTCTTCGACTTCCTGCTGCGGTGCGGCCGCGGAGAGCGGTTTCTGCTCGTCCTCTGCCGCCGGCCCGACGAGCCGGGCCCCGGCACCTGGGCCCTCGGGCAGATCGGTGCGCAGGACCGGTGCCACCGCTGGGAAGTCGCCGCCTCGAGCCCGGTCGACGCGCTGGCCGGGCTGTCCGCGCAGGCACGGACCGTGGCCACCGCCGTCGCCGTCCTCGACGAGCAGAACGTGACGAGGGTGGCCGCTTTGTGCGGGCTGCCCGCGCGCCCGGTGCGGATCGCGATCGACGGAATTCGACGCGCGAATCTGTTCGCCGGGAGCGTGCTCGACCGGTCGGTCCGATCCCGCCTGCTCGCGGAAACGCCCGCCGAAGAACTCGCCCACCTGCATTTGCGCGCGGCCCGGGTGCTCAACGACGACGCGCGGCCCGCCGCCGAGGTCGCCCCGCACCTCGGCGCGCTGCCGCGGCTCGAGGAGCGCTGGATGATCGACCTCGCGCTCGAAGCCGCGGCCGCCGCGGACCACCGGGGCGACCCGGCGACCGCGGTCGCCCACCTGGCCCGCGCGGCCGCCGCCGAGCCGGGCCGGCTCGACGTCCGGCTGGCGCTGGCCGCCGCCCGGCTCGGGCTCGACCCGGAAGCGGCGATGACGGAGCTGCGCACGGCCGCCGGCCTCGCCCGCGACCCGCGTGACCACTGCGCCGTGGCCGTGCTGTTCGCGCTCGCGGTGACCGCCGCGGACGCCGCGGGCCGGCGGCAGGCGCCGCTCGGCGGCCTGATCGACCGGCTGGCCCGCCGGCTCGGCACGGACTCGCCCGCGGTGCCCGTGGCGGCGCTCGCCGCCGCGGCCACGACCCGGGAGGCCGCGCGCGGCCTGCTGCGGGAACGGGCCGCGACCGCCCCCCGCGCGGCCGCGGCCCGCCACCCCGGCGCGCGGGACCTCGCCGACCGGGCGGTGGGCCTCGCGCTGGCCGGCCGCGCCAGCGAGGTCGCCGCGGCCTGCGCCCGCGCCGTGGTCCGGCTGCCCGCGGCGGCCGCGAGCAGCGACGACCTGCTCGCCGCCGCGCGGACCCTGCGGCTGGTCGACGACGCGCCCAACGCCCTGCGGGCCCTCGACCGGGCGGTGGCCGAGGCCGCGGTGCGCGGCGACCGGCCGGGGCTCGCCCGGGCCCTGGCCGCCCGCTACCGCGCGCTGCGGGAGAGCGGCGACCGCGAAGGCGCGCTCGCCGACGTCCGCGTCGCCGCGCTGGCGACCGCGGGACAGCGCCCGGGGCTCGAGGTCCGCACCGCGCTGGCGACCGCCTTGTGCGACGACGACGAGCCGGTCGGCGCCGAAGCGCTGCTGCGCGCGGCACGCCCGGACGAACTGGTCGCCGCGCCGGCGGAGCACCACCTCTGGCTGCTCGGCCTGGCCAGGGTCCGGGTGCTGCGGTCCGATGTGGACGGTGCACTGGAGCTGCTGCTCGAATCCGGCCGCCGGCAGGACGAAGCCGGCATCGGCAACCCGGTGTTCGCGCCGTGGTGGTACGCCGCCACGCTGCTGCTCGCCGCGCAGGGCCGGCCCGGGGAAGCCGCCGCCTACGCCGAACGCGGGCAGGAGCTCGCCGAGAGCTGGCAGACGCCGACCGCGCGCGGCCTGGTGCTGGCCGGCCGCGGCGTGGCCGCGTCGGCGACCCGGGCGGTCGAGCTGCTGGCGGAGGCGGCCCGGGTACTGGCGACCTCGCCCTGCCGGATCGAGTACGCGCGGGCGGAATACCTGCTGGGCAAGGCTTTGACGGGCGTCGGCGACCGCACGGCCGCGCGCCAGCACCTGCGCCAGGCCGCGATGCTGTCCGCCTGCTCGGGGTGGCGCTCGATCGGCGCGCTCGCCCGGGAGCTGCTCGAGGAGTCGGGTGGCCGGCTGCGGAAGCCGCGTGCCGACGTGCTGACCCAGCGCGAACGCGAAGTGGCCGAACTGGTCGCCGGCGGGGCGAGCAACCGCGACGTCGCGGGCACCCTGTTCGTCTCGCCGAGGACCGTCGAGCTGCACCTGACCAACGTCTACCGGAAGCTGGCCGTGGACAGCCGGGCCGAACTGGCCGTGGCGCTGCGGGGGAGCACGGGGCCGGCCGGGGCTCCGAAGAGGACGCATGGGCTCGCCGGGTAGCGAAGACGGCTCGGCGCTCGCCGAGCGGACGCCGGCGGCCGCGGCCGGTCTGCCGCACCAGCGTGGCGTCCCCGGACCGTGGCTGGCCGAGCGGGACGAAGAGGCCGCGCTGCTGACCGGCCTGGTCCACGACCTGGCCGGCGGACGCCCGGCGGTCGTCACGGTCACCGGCGCGCCCGGCTCCGGCCGCAGCGCCTTGCTGGCCGCCGTCGCGGCGACCGCCCGGCGGGCGCGGCTGCGCGTCGCCCACGTGCCGTGCTGCCCGTCCGACGGCACCCGGCCCTTCACCGTGCTGCACCAGGTCTTCACCGCCCTCGGGGGCGCGCTGCCCCCGGCCGCGGTCGGCGAAACCGCCGGCGGCGTGCCCGCCGGCCGCGTTCTCGGCGGCCTGTGCCGGGACCTGTCCGCCGCCGTCGACGGCCGGCCGCTCGTGCTCGCCGTCGACGACCTGCACTGGGCCGACGCCGCCTCCCGGGCGTGGCTGCGCACGCTTTCCGGGCGCTCGCGGGAGATCCCGGTGCTGCTGGTGGTCAGCCAGACCGGCGGGCTGGACACCTGGCGTCCCGCGGGCGCCGCACACGGCATCCGGCTGCGCGCGCTCGGCGACGCCGCGGTGGCCGGCCTGGTGCGCGAGCGGCTGGGCGCGGGCGCCGACGAGCCGCTGGTCGAGCACGCCGTGCGCGGCAGCGGCGGGAACCCGGCGGTGCTGACCGAGGCGCTGAACCGGCTGCGCATGGAGCCCGGGCTCGCGCGGGCGGGAACGGGGCTGTTCACCAGGGTCGCCGGGGAACGCCTGCTGCGCCTGGTCGACGGCCTGCCCGCCGACCTCACCGCGGTGCTGCGGGCCGTTTCGGTGTGCCAGGACGGTTTCGGTCCGGCGCTGCTGGCCGAGCTCGCCGGGTGCCCGCCGCGGCGGCTGGCCGGGGACCTCGCGCGGCTGCGGGCGATCGGCCTGGTCACCGCGAACGGCGAGCTGACCGAACCGGACGCCGGTCAGCGCGTGCTCGGCCGGATGACCGAGGCCGAGCGCGACGCCTTCTTCACGCGCGCGGCGAAGCTGGGCTACGCACACGGCGTCGCGAACGCGGCTGTCGCGGCGATCCTGCGGCGCACCCGCGTGATCGGCGAGCCCTGGGTGGTGGAGGTGCTGGTCGCGGCCGCCCGGCTGAGCCGGGCCGGCGGCCGCGACGGGGAGGCGACGGCGTCGCTCAAGCGCGCCCTGCAGGAACCCCTGGAGCCGGCGCGGCGCGCGGCCGTGCTCATCGATCTCGGCGCCGCGGAGCTGCTGCTCGACCAGGAGGCGGGTGACCGCCACCTGGCCCGGGTGGTGTCCGAACTGGACGGTCCGGGGCTCGGTGGGCACCGGCTGCGGGCCGCCGACCTGCTCAACGCGCGGGGCGGCTTGAACGCGCGCATCCTCACCGCCGCGTTCCGCCGCCCGGACGTCTCGACGGCGGAGGGTGACACCCTGCTCGGCCTCTACTGGCTGGCCGACGGCGACCCGCAGGACCGGTCGGCGGTCGGCGGGTACGGCATGCCGCCGCTGCCCGAGCACCCCTCGGACCCGGTGCAGGCGGCCGTGGCCGCGCTGCTGCTCGCCCGGCGCGGCCGGCTGCCCACGCGGGTGCGCGAGCTCGCGCGGGCCGCGCTGGCGCAGCCGATGGCGGAGGTGAGCTCGCTGACCGCGCGCGCCGCGGCGGTCCGCGCGCTGGTGCTCACCGGGGACCTCGCCGAGGCGGAGACCCACGGCCAAGCCGTGCTCGCGCAGGCTCGCCGCCAGTACTCCCGGGCGCTGGTCGCGCGCGCCCTCGTCGAGCGGGCCGAACGGCACCTCGCGGCGGGGATCCTCGACGACGCGGCGGCCGACCTGGCCGGGGCGCACGAGCTGGTGCCGCCCCGGCACTGGCACTCGATGCTGCGCGCCCGGGTGGTCGCGACCGAGGCGCGGGTGCACCTCGAAGCCGGCCGTACCGACCTCGCCCGGCGGGCGCTCGAGCGCGACCCGGTCGAGCCGGGACCCGGGCTCGGCAGCGCGTTCCTGTTGTACGCCACGGGCGCGGTGCTGCTCGGCGAAGGCCGGTCCGGCCAGGCGCTCGCCCCGCTGCGCGAGTGCGGCCGCCGGCTTTCCGCGCGGGGCTGGGAAAACCCGGAACTCCTGCCGTGGCGGTCGGCCGCGGCGAAGTGCCTGGTCGCCGGCGGTGAGCGGGAAGCCGCCCGGGCGCTGCTCGCCGAGGAGCTCGCCGCCGCGACCGCGTGGGGCACCCCGGCCGCCGTCGGCGGCGCGCACCTGGCCGCCGCGCTCACCCTCGGCCCCGGGGACCCGGACCACGCGGGGCACCTGGCGCGGGCCGCCGGGCTGCTGCGCGGCAGCGGCAGCCACCTGCGCCACGCGACGGCCCTGGTGGAGCTGGCGGCGACCGCCGGCGGCGATGCGGCCGCCGACCACCTGGCGGAGGCGGGCACCCTGGCCGCGCGCTACCGCTGGCGGGGCGTCCTCGGCCGGCTGCACGAGCTCACCGGGGGCGAATTTTCCCGGCTGCACGGGCTTTCCGAGGCGCAGCGCCGGGTGGCGGAGCTGGCCGCGGCGGGCACCTCCAACGCCGTGATCGCGGAGCAGCTCGCGGTGACCCGGCGGACGGTCGAGCTGCATCTGACCAACGTCTACCGCAAGTTGGGCATCGGGGGCCGGCGGCAGCTCGCCGAGGTGTTCGCGGCCGCGGGTGGGGAGGGCCGGTCGTGACGCTGCCGGAACGTGAGACCGACCTGCGCCGGCTGCGTGGCGCGATCGGCGCGGCCGGGGCGGGGGAGGGCTCGGTCACGGTGGTCACCGGGCAGCTCGGCGTGGGGAAGACGGCGCTGCTCAAGGAAGTCCTGCGGTCGGCGGAGGCGGATCCGGGCGGTCCGCGGGTGCTCACCGCGGCGGCGAGCCGGACCGAACAGGACTTCGACTTCGGGATCGCCTGCCAGGTGCTCGAACCACTGGTCGCCGAGGCGGACGCGCGCGACGCGGACCGCTGGTTCGCGGGGACCGCGTCCGCGGCGCGGTGGCTGTTCCCCGGCGCCCCGGGCTGGCCGGGGTGGGAACCGGGCGAGCACCACGACGTGCTGACCGCGCACGGCCTGGTCGGCCTGCTCGCCGCGATCAGCGCCGACCGGCCGCTCGCCGTGCTGGTCGACGACCTGCACGTCGCCGACCGGCAGTCGCTGACCTGGCTGCGGCAGTGCGCGCGGCGGATCCACGACCTGCCCTGCGCGCTCGTCGTCGCGGTCCGCGAAGGCGACCCGGGCGCCGACCGGCCCGCGATCCGCGAGCTGTGGGAGCTGGCGAAGACCCGGATCCGGCCGGCGAACCTGTCCGAGGCCGGCGTCGGGGAGGTGCTGCGCGCGGCGTCCGGCGGCCGGGCCGAGGACCCGCGCGTCGTGGCCGCCTGCCACGCCGCGAGCGCCGGAAACCCCTTGTACCTCGACGAAGTCGTGCGTGGTGGCCACGTGCACCGCATCGGGCCGTCGGTGCTGAAGGAACGGCTGGCCGCCCAGCTCGCCGTGCTGCCGCCGCAGGTGCGCGACTGCGCCCGCGCGATCGCGGTGCTCGGCGAGCACGCCCAGCCGTGGCTGGTCGAACACCTCACCGGCGCCGACTCGGTGGCCGTCGCGGAGGCCGTGCGGGCCCTGGACCGGCTGGGGGTTCTCGCACCGGCGCGCCCGCCGCGGTTCGCCGCGCCCGTGCTGCGGACCGCGATCGAGGCGTCGATGACCACGCAGGAGGACCTGCGGCTGCGGGTGCGCGCGGCGACCGTGTTCCACGAAGCCGGGTTCGCCGCGGAGACGGTCGCCGCCCAGCTGCTCGAGGTGCCCGCGCCGTCGCCGTCGCCGTGGATGCCGGAGGAGCTGCGCACCGCCGCCGACGCGGCGACCCGGCGCGGGGAGCCCGAGACGGCGGCGCGGTACCTGCGCCGCGCGCTGCTCGACCTGCCGCCCGACGGCCCGGACCGCGGCTGGCGGCTGGTGGACCTGGCGCTCACCGAAGCCGCCTTCGACGTCGTCGCCGCCATCCGGCACCTCACGCAGGCGATCGGGCTGCTGCCCACCCCGCGCGAACGGGCCGAGGCGGTCACCCTGCTGCCGCTCTCGGCGTTCCTCCGCCCGGATGCCGCGGTCCTCGCCGGCCGGGTCCGCCCGGAGGACGCCGGCGGCCAGGCCGGGCTGCGCCTGGAGGCGCGGATCCGGCTCACCCGCTGCGAAGACCCCGCGCTGCTCGCCGGCGCGGTGGACCGCCTGCGCGAGCTGGGCCCGGAGCCGCCGATCGCCACCCTCGCCGAACGGGAGCTGCTCGCGGTCCTGCTGCACGCGGCCACGCTGAGCGCCGGGATGCCCGCCGCGACCGTGGCGGAGCTGACCGACCGGTTGCTGCGGTGCGCTCCCGCGTCGTCCGCGGAGTTCGCGGGCACCGCGCCGCTGCTGATCATCTCCGCGCTCACCGCGGGTGCGCTCGGGCAGACGTCGTCGTGGCTGGAGAGCGCGGCGGGAGAACCGGTCCGCGGCCGGCCGGCGCGACCGGCGTCGCTGATCGCCGCGCGCGGGGCGGTGCTGGCCCAGACCGGGCAGCTCACCCGCGCGCGGTCCGCGGCGTGGGAGGCGTACGAGCTGATCGGCGGGAACCTGGGCGAGGCGCCCGAATCGCTGGTGATGGCGCTCGTGGCGGTCGCGGTGGTCACCCGCGACGAGCGGCTGGCCACGACCCTGGTCGAGCACTACGACGAGGCCGCGCTGAGGCAGACCGGCCTGCACATCCGGGCCGCGCTGCTGATGCTGCGCGGAGCCGTGACGGCGGTCGAGGACCCGCGCGGCGCGCTCGCGCGGTTCCTCGACTGCGGCGCGGCGCTGCACCGGGCGGGCTGGCGGAACCCGGCGCTGTTCCCGTGGCGGACGTGGAGCGCCTGGCTCCAGCGGCGGCTCGGCGACCCCGGCTCGGCGGGCGAGCTGATCGACGACGAGATCCGGTGGGCGCGGTGCTGGGGCGCGCCGGCGCCGATCGGCCGCGCGCTGCGGATCAAGGCGTCGCTGTCCTCGGGTACCGAGGCCGATCGCATGGTGGCGGAGTCGATCGAGACCTCCCGGTCGTCGGGGGACCGGCTGGAGCTGGTCCGCGCCCTGCTGGCGGAGGGCGCCCGGCTGCGCGACGGCGGGAAGGCGGGCGCGGAGGACCGCTTCCGCGAGGCCTACCGGCTCGCCGAGGGCTGCGGCGCGCCGTGGCTCACCGGCCGGACGGCCGAGGAGACGACCGGACCGGGGACGGCCGCCGGGCCGTCGGCCGCGCTCAGCGAGGCGGAGGGCCGGGTGGTCGGGCTCGCCCTCGACGGGCTGACCAACGGCGAGATCGCGGCCGAGATCAACGTGACCCGGCGGGCGGTCGAGAAGCACTTGACGAACTGCTACCGGAAGCTGGGCATCTCGGGGCGGGCGGAACTCGCCGAGGTCTTCGGGGCATGGGGTTTCGGGGCGCGCAGCAGCGCGTAGCCGCTGGTAGGCCGCCGCCCGACGTCATGAACGACTCTTTCAGGTCGTCCAACGTCATGAACGACCCTTTCATGACATCCCGCCCAGCAAACGCGACTTTGCCGGACCCCGACACCGCGGCAGCGGGGAGCCCGTGACTCAGCCCGCGAGACCCGCTTCGTGGGCCAGCAGGCCCGCCTGGGTGCGGTTGGCGCAGCCGAGCTTGGTCAGCATCCGCGAGACGTAGCTCTTCACCGTCGCCTCGGACAGGTGCAGCTTGGCCGCGATGGCGGCGTTCGACATGCCCTCGCCGAGGCAGACCAGCATGTCGAGTTCCCGGTCGGTGAGGTCGGCCGTGCGCTCCCGCGCCTCCTGCGAGCGCTCGTGCTCGCCCGCCGACGCGGTGACCATCCGGCGCGCGGCTTCCTTCGACAGCACGGTGTGCCCGTCGGCGGCGACCCGGACGAGCCCGATCAGGTCCTCCGGCGGCGTCGACTTGAGCAGGAAGCCCGAGGCCCCGGCCCGCAGCGCCTTGAGGACGTAGCTGTCGGTGTCGAACGTCGTGAGCGCCACGACCGACGGCGGGTTCGGGAGCTTGACGATGCGCTCGATCGCGGTCAGCCCGTCCACGCCGGGCATCCGCAGGTCCATCAGCATGACGTCGGGCCGGAACCGGCCCGCGGCCTCGACGGCCTCGGCGCCGTCCTGCGCCTGCCCGACGATGTCGATGTCGCCGGCGGAGGTCAGCACCGTACGCAGGTGCGCGAGCACCATCGGCTCGTCGTCGACGATCACCAGGCGGATCACGTTGTCGTCAGTCACTTGGGTGCGCACACCCCGCAGTATCGCATTGACCGGGCCCCCGCCGCCCGGATGGCGCGGAACCCCTACGGCCGGCCGCACCGAGGGGTTCCGCGCCGGGGATCAGCCCTTGGCGACCAGGTCCAGCAGGCGGCCGGTGAGGTCGAGGTGCTCGTCCACGCTGCTCGTCAGGTAGGTGATGTCGACGAAGGTGTGGTCCGGTTCGAGGATCGTGACGATCTTCGTCACCGACTCGGCGATGGCCTCCGCTTCGGTGCCCGGGGCGGCGTTCACGCGCAGCGCCGCGCCGATGGCCCCCGGGTCCCGCCCGGCGCTTTCGGCGTCGGCGCGGATCTTGGCCAGGGTGGAGGTGAGCACGTCCGCGGGGAACTGCTCGGGGACCGACCAGACGGGCAGCCAGCCGTCGGCCCGCTCGGCGACCCGGCGCAGCGACTTCTCGCCGAACCCGGCCAGGTGCACCGGCGGCTTCCGCACCGGCTTGAGGCCGACGTGCGTCTCGGCGATGGTGTAGCCGACGCCCTCGTGCGCCACGGTGTCCTCGGTCCACCAGGTGCCGAGCAGGTCGAGCAGGTCGTCGAGCCGCTTGCCGCGCTCGCTCATCGGGATGCCGACGGCCGCGTACTCGTCGGGCGACCAGCCGATGCCCAGGCCGGGCAGCAGCCGTCCGTTGCTCGCGACGTCGATGCTGGTGAGCAGCCGCGCGAAGTTCGCGGGCTGGTACTGGGTGGCGTTGATGGTGCTGGAGCCGAGGATCGCGGTCTCGGTCACGGCGGCGGCGATCGCCAGCGCGGTGAACGGGTCCTGCGCGGTGTGGAACTCTTCGGGCATGGTGTCGTAGCCCGGGTAGGGGACGACGGGAGCGACCGGCGAGAGCAACCGGTCACCGACCCACAGACTCGCCGCCCCGGCGCGCTCGGCTTCGCGTGCGTACCGGGCGATCCCACCTGGTGCGGCGGCGGCCTTGCCGAAAACCGGAAGGCTGAACCCCAACTGCATGAATTCTCCCCTGGAGAGCGAACGGATCTTGGCGATCCTCATGCCAGTAGTACTCGCGTTTAGTTGCTCGTTCAAGTAGGTCGGCCGAACCGGTCCGGATTTACCATTCGACCTGCGCGAAGAGGAACGGCGCGTTCTCCGGTGCTTCCTTGCGCGCCCGCAAGGCTTTCTCGGCCGGCGCCCCGACCGGCACGCGCAGCGGGGGCGCGGACTGTTCGATCGTCGTGGCCACCGTGACGGCGACTTCTTCCGGCGTCACCACTTCGCCGCGAAGAGCGGAAAGCTGGTCGTAGAGCGGGGTGTACGGGTCGTCGTCTCCGAAGAAGACCTTGGCGCGTTCGCCCCCGCCCGAAGAAACCGCGCCGGGCTGCACGATGCTCACGTCGACACCGAAATGGCCCGTCTCGATGGCGAGCGTCTCGGCGATCGCCTCCAGGGCCCACTTGCCGGCGGCGTACGGGCCGATGAGCGGCAGCACCAGCCGTCCCTGGATGCTCGAAACGAAGACGAGGTGACCCGATCCGCGCACGCGCATCGCGGGGAGAACGGCTTGGGCGACCCGCAGCGCGCCCACCGTGTTGAGCCGGAAGAGCCGTTCGACCTCCTCGAGCGGAACGGTTTCCAGCGGCGCGCGCACGGTCTCGCCGGCGTTGCTGACCAGCACGTCGACGTCGCCGGCGTCGCGGATCGCCGCCTCGACGGTGTCCGGGTCGGTGACGTCGAGGCGCAGCCGCCGGGCGACGGGCAGGCCGGCGAGCGTTTCGGGGTTCCGCGCGGTGGCGATCACCCGGTGGCCGCGCTGGGACAGCTCGAGCGCGATCGCGCGGCCGATCCCTTTGGACGCGCCGGTGACGAGGACGGACTTCATGGTGGTGCTCCTCAGGGAACGAAGTACGGGCCGTTGGTGGTGAAGGTGTCCTTCCGCGCCAGCACGAACTGCTCGACCGGCTGCGGGGCCCGGCCGCCGACCTTCTCGACGACGTCGTCGGTGCCGGCGAACACGCCGTCGCGGTAGTCGACGGCGACGTTGCCGAGGTGCTGGACGAGGTGTGCGGGCAGTCCGCGCGCGGTCATGGCCGAGGTGAACTCCTCGACGCCGATCGGTTCGTAGCGCACCGGGATGCCGAGCGTGGCGGCCATGATCCCGGCGATCTCGTGGTGGTTCAGCTCGACCGGGCCGTGCAGGGGGTAGGCGGCGCCGTCGTGCGGCTCGGGGTCGGTCAGGACCGCGGCGATCACGTGCGCCTGGTCGGCCGAGGCGATCGGCGCGTGCCGTCCGTCGCCGAACGGGAGGCGCAGGAGTCCTTCGCCGTCGCGCAGTTCCCACCACGAGGTGAGCCACTCGGCGAAGAACGTCGGCCGCAGGTGGGTGGTGAGCAGACCGGTGCGCTCCAGCACGCGTTCGGCGAGCCAATGCTGCCGGGCCGCGTTGCTGCGCGCTTCGCGGCGGGCCGAGATCTGCGACATGTCGACGAGCGAGCGGACGCCGGTTTCCGTTGCCGCCTGGGCGAAGTTGACGGCCGCTTCGAGCAGGCCTTCGCGGATCGGGTAGCAGAAGTAGGCGCCGCTGACGTCGCGCATGGCGGCGGCGACGCTGTCGAGGTCGAGGAAGTCCGCTCGGACGACTTCGGCGCCGGCCGCGGCGAGCGCGCGGGAGCGGTCGTCCTCCCGGCGCACCATGGCGCGGACGCGGTGGCCGCGGGCCAGGAGCAGGTCGACCGTGGCGCCGCCGGTCTTGCCGGCCGCGCCGGTGACGAGGAACTGGGACACGGAACCTCCTGAGGGCAGTTCATTCATTGAACTACCTCACCGCAGCACGAGCCAGTTCAATGAACGAACTGCCGGTGTACGCTGGAGGACATGGCTCTCCCCAGCACCTACGCGGACCGCAACTGCTCGCTCGCGCGCTCCCTGGAGGTCGTCGGGGAGCGATGGACGCTCATGATCGTCCGTGACGCGTTCTTCGGCATCCGGCGCTTCGGCGACTTCGCCACCCAGCTCGGGATCCCGCGCGCGGTCCTGACCAGCCGGCTGAAGGCCCTGGTACAGGAGGACGTCCTGGTCCGCGAGGACGACGGCGGGTACCGGCTGACGGACAAGGGCATCGCGCTCTGGCCGGTCATCCGGGCGCTGATGGGCTGGGGCGACGCGTTCTACTCCCCGGCGGGCGAGAAGCGCACGACCCGCCACGACGCCGACGGTGGCCGCCTCGGCCCGGACGGCCGCTGCGAGACGTGCGGCGCGCTGGTCCCGGTCCCGGAGATCCGCATCGAGCCGGGCCCCGGCTATGAGCCCCAGCCCGGCGGCCCGGACCCGGTGTCGGCCGCGCTCACCACGCCGCGACGGCTGCTGGAGCCGGTCACCCGGCCGGTGTGACCCGCGTCATGCCTGTCACAGCCACGGCGGACCCGGTGTCTTGAGGCCGACCAAGGGAGACCTCATGAACATCGCACTCTGGATCGCCGCGAGCCTGCTCGCCGTCGTCGCGCTGACCGGGGGTGTCAGCAAGACCTTCGTCCCCCGGGCGAAGCTCGCCGCCGCCCCCGGCGGGGCGTGGACCGGCGAACGCGGCGACGGCTTCGTCAAGACGCTCGGTGTCCTCGAGCTGCTGGCCGCCGTGGGCCTGATCCTGCCGCTCGCCCTGGACGTCGCCCCCGTCCTGGTCCCGGTGACCGCCGCCTGCTGGGTCCTGCTCATGATCGGGGCCGTGGTCACCCACCTCCGCCACGGCGAGGCGAAGTTCGTCGCGCTGAACCTGACCTACCTCGCCATCGCGGTCTTCGTCGCCTGGGGGCGCGCGTGACCGCCACCGAAGCCTTCGTGGCCCACCGCAACCTGCTCTTCACCGTCGCCTACGAGATGCTCGGCTCGGCGGCCGACGCCGAGGACGTCCTCCAGGAGACCTGGCTGCGGTGGGCCGGCATCGACCTCGGGCAGGTGCGCGACCAGCGCGCCTACCTGGTCCGCATCACGACGCGCCTGTCGCTCAACCGGCTGCGCACGGTGAAGCGCCGCCGGGAGGCTTACGTCGGTCCCTGGCTGCCCGAGCCGCTGCTCACCGCGCCCGACGTCGCCGAGGACGTCGAACTCGCCGAGAGCGTGTCGATGGCGCTCATGCTCGTCCTCGAGACGCTGTCGCCGACCGAGCGCGCCGTCTTCGTGCTGCGCGAGGTCTTCGACTTCGGCTACGACGAGATCGCCGGCGCCGTCGGCAAGACCGCGGCGACCTGCCGGCAGATCGCGCACCGCGCCCGCCGGCACGTCGACGCCCGCCGCCCGCGCGAGACGGTCTCCGCCCGCGAGACCCGGGCGGCGCTGGAGTCGTTCCAGCGGGCGCTCGAAACCCGGGACCTGCAGGGCCTGCTCGACGTCCTCGCCCCGGACGTCGTCCTGATGAGCGACGGCGGCGGCGTCAAGCAGGCCGCCCTGCGCCCGGTCGTCGGCGCCGGCAAGATCGTCCGCTTCGTCCTCGGCGGCATCGGCCGGACCGAAGCGAAGCTGACCAGCGCCCCCACGGCCGTCAACGGCGGCCCGGGGCTGGTCCTGCACCTGGACGGCGAGCTCGACGGCGTCATGGCGGTCCGCGTCGAGGGCGGCCGCATCACCGGCCTCTACTACGTGCGCAACCCGGAGAAGCTCACCCGCGTCGCGTCGGAGACCCCGCTGACCCTGCGGTGAGTAGCGCCGCGAGCGCGGCACGTGAGGGACAGGTATGGAGTCAGGTACTTGTACGGGTGCGGCGCCGCGGGCCCCGGCGCAAGCTTGTCCGGCCCCCGATGACCGCAGGAGGTCGGAAAACCCATGGTGCACGGCCGGTCGCGTCCCCTCCTCCGGGTCGTTCCCCCCTCGGACGTCCCGGAGCCGCGACCGGCCCCATCGGGGTCGCGTGACCGCTACGCCCACCTCGACGACCGGCGGCTGGCCGCCATCCTGGCCGCCGAGGACACCGCGGAAGAGCACGGCCTCAACCCGCACACCCGCAGCACCTGCTACGTCCACCGGTGCTGGGCCCACCAGTGCGTGGGCGACCCGCTGCACGTCCTCGTCGTCACCGGCCACCGGTGGTGCCGCCGCTGCGAGTGCCCGGTCGACGTCGCCGTCGACGAGACCGCGCCCGGCGCGGTGCACCTGTACTGCCCGCGCTGCGGCCAGGCCGGCTCGGCGGCCAACCGCGAGGTCCGGCAGGCCTGCCGGACGAGCCTCTCGGCGATGCACGGCGGCGACACGCCCACGCTGTACCGCCTCCCCGACGCCTGAGCCGGCGCGGTTGCTTCCTCCGAGGGGCTCGCATTGACCGGCCCGCTCGGACGTCCTTACGGTGCACGGGTGGGGAAGTCCGACGTGAGGGGCGAGCGGGGCAACCTGCCCGCGGAGACCACGAGTTTCGTGGGACGCAGGTCCGAGGTGGCCGAGGTCAAGCACCTGCTGACGCGGGCCCGGCTGGTCACCCTGACGGGGGTGGGCGGGGTCGGCAAGACGCGGCTGGCCGTGCAGACCGCCGCCGGGCTGTCCCGGGCGTTCCGCGACGGCGTCTGGCTGGTCGAGCTCGCCGCGCTGCAGGACCCGGCGCTCGTCGCGCACACCGTGCTGGAGGCGCTGGGCGTCCACGACGAAACCGGCCGGGCGCCGAAGGCCGTCCTGGCCGAGCACCTGCGGGACCGGCGGCTGCTGCTGGTCCTGGACAACTGCGAGCACGTCCTCGACGCCTGCGCCGCGCTCGCGCACGACCTGCTGCGGGCCGCGCCCGGGCTGCGCCTGCTCGCGACCAGCCGGGAGCGGCTCGCGCTGGCCGCCGAGCACATCTGGCCGGTGTCCCCGCTGCCGTTGCCCGAGGCGGGCCGTCCGCTGCCGGGCGGAGCGTGGCTGCGCTACCCGGCGCTGACGTTGTTCGCCGAACGCGCGGCCGCCGTCGACCCGGGGTTCGCGGTCACCGCGGAGAACCAGGAGCGCGTGGCGCAGGTGTGCCGGCTGCTGGCCGGCATCCCGCTGGCGATCGAGCTGGCGGCCGTCCGGCTGCGGGTGCTGACGCTGGCCGAGCTGGAGGTCGGGCTGGCCGACTGCTTCCGCCTGCCTGGCACGGTGAAGCGGGGCGGCGAGCCCCGGCACCAGACGCTGCAGGCCGCCATCGGCTGGAGCTTCGCGCTGTGCGGCCCGGTCGAACGGCACGTCTGGGCCCGGGCGTCGGTGTTCACCGGCGGCTTCGACCTGCCGGCGGCCGAACGCGTCTGCGCCGGCGAGGACGTCCGGGCCGGGCTCGCCGGGCTGGTCGAGAAGTCGGTGCTGATCCGCGAAGCCGATCGGTTCCGGCTGCTGGAGCCGCTGCGGCAGTTCGGCCGGGACAAGCTGACCGAGTCCGGGGAAGCGGACGCCGTCCTGCGGTCCATGCGGGACCACTACCTCGACCTGGCGGTGCGCAGCGAACGCGAGTGGTTCGGCCCGGCGCAGGCGGAGACCTTCCGCCGGACCCGCCTGGAGCACGCGAACCTGCGGGCCGCGCTGGACTACAGCCTGACGGTGCCGGGCGAGCTCGAGACCGGCCTCCGGCTCGCCTCGACGCTCTGGTTCTACTGGGCGGGCTGCGGGGTGTTCGGCGAAGGCCGCCACTGGCTCGACCGCGCGCTGGCGCTTTCCCCCGAGCCGGGCGCCTTGCGGGCGAAAGCGCTGTGGGTCAACGGGTACGTCGCGACGTTGCAGGGGGACAACGCCGGCGCGGTCGCGATGCTGGAGGAATGCCGCGCGTACGCCCGGCAGGCCGGCGACGACGTGGCGCTGGCGTACGCGACGCACCGGCTCGGCTGCAACCTGCTGGTCGGCGACGACGTCGGCGACGCGAAGGCGCTCTTCGAGGAGGCGCAGGCCCGCTACCGGCAGCTCGGCGAGCTCAACAGCAACGTGATGCTGGCCGGCATCGAGCTGGCGGTGGCGTCGATCTTCCTGGGCGACCTCGACCGCGCGGGCGAGCTGTGCGAAGAGGCGTGCGCGACCGGCGTCGCCCACGGCGAGCAGTGGGCGCAGGCGTACGCGATCTTCGTCCAGGCCCTGGTCGCCCTGGGCCGCGGCGACTTCGCCCGGGCGGCCGAGCACGGGCAGCACTGCCTGCGCGTCAAGCGGAAGTTCCACGACCTGCTGGGCATCGTGCTGGCGATCGAAGTCCTGGCCTGGAACGAAGCGGCTCGCGGCCGCTGGGAAGCGGCGGCGACGATGCTCGGCTCCGCTCAGCCGATCTGGCAGACGGTCGGGTTCCCGATGTTCGGATCGCGGTATTTCGGCGCCCCGCACGGAGAGTGCGAGACGCAGGCGCGCAAGGGGCTGGGGGAGGGCCCGTTCGACGCGGCTTTCCGCCGGGGGCGCGAGTTCGGCTTGGAGGAAGCGATCGCCTACGCGCTGGGGGATACGGCGCCTTCGCCCGTTCCCGGCCCGTCGCGGCCGACACCGCTGACGGACCGGGAGCACGAGGTGGCGCTGCTGATCGCGGACGGCCGGTCGAACCAGGAGATCGCGGACAAGCTGGTCATCTCCCGCCGGACGGCCGAGGGGCACGTGAACCGGATCCTGCGCAAGCTTGAGTTCGGCTCGCGCAGCCAGGTGGCGGCGTGGGCGGCGCAGGTGTCACAGCTCTAGCGCGGCCCCCCGAACGTCATGAAAGAGTCGTTCATGACGTTGGACGCCAGGGCCTCGGCAAAGTCGTGGGCGCGCGCGGATTCGGGACGTTCGGCCGGGGTTGGCGACGTCATGAACGACTCGTTCATGACGTCCAGCGTCATGAACGACCCTTTCATGACATCCCGCCCAGGCCACCCGCCGGCGGTGCTAGCCGAGCCGCTCCTCCCAGTCGGCGAACGCCGCCACCAGGTCCGCGGGCG
The DNA here is from genome assembly GCA_049998055.1 of Amycolatopsis sp. cmx-4-37. Classification (GTDB taxonomy): domain Bacteria; phylum Actinomycetota; class Actinomycetes; order Mycobacteriales; family Pseudonocardiaceae; genus Amycolatopsis. Next base: position 23,630 of record JAEBEK010000006.1, read on the forward strand.
CCTCGATCTCCTTCAGCCGCCGCAGCTGGTCCTCGAGGTAGTACCGGTACAGCGGAACCAGCCCCGCCGCCAGCTCCGGCCGCAGCTCGTCCGCGTCCAGCGGGTGCCCCTCCCGGACCCGCAACGCCAACCGGACCAGCGAACCCGCCGGGGCGTCCGGCTGGGACAGGTACCACTCGATCGCCTCGTCGTTGTTCGCCGCGCGACCGGAGGCCAGCGTGGCCGAGTACCGGAAGCGGACCGGGAACAGCACCGCCTTCGTGAACCACACCGTGTCCACCAGCAGCCGGCGCGGCTCGCGGAACTCCGCCGTCACCTCGGGCGTCGCCAGGACGGCGATGGCGAAGGAAGCGCTCTCCAGCAGCAGCTCCGAAGCGGCCGGGCGGGCGATCTCCGCGAGGACGTCCGAGCCGAGCAGGACGCGGCCGTGGTCGGCCAGCTGCAGGCGGTCCAGCGCCGGGAAGCGGCCGTCGTCGCGGCCCTCGCGCAACGCCGGCAGCGACGCCCAGAACACCGACAGCTTGCGGTGCACCGGACTCCGCTCCTGCAGCGACGCCGTCGTGTCCGCGATCGAGGAGCCGTCGGCGTCGGTCAGGACGAGCGCCAGGTCGATGTCGCTCGCCGCCGGGGCGTAGCCGCCGTAGGACAGGCTGCCCAGTAGGTACGCGCCGATCAGGCGCTCTCCCAAGGCTTCCTGGTACGCGCGGGCGGCCTCGGCGGCGATTTCCCGGGCGGCCGAAGCCGGGTCGGTAGCGGTCATGCCGCCACCGTAGCGCGGCGGGCGCGCTCGGCGATGCGATCGGAGACGACGCCGATCACCTGCCACGCCCGGTCGAGCACCTCGACGACGCCGTCCACCGTCCAGTCACCGCGGCGGCGCAACAGTTCGTAGCCCATCTCGAGGTGCTCGACGTCCGCTTCGTCGTGCAGGTCGAAGTATTCGTCGTCGGGGAACGCCCGCGTGCCCGCCTGGCTGAACACCAGGCTGCCGGCTTCGAGGGCCAGGTGCGCCAGCACCGCGCGCTGCACGCCGGGCAGGACCGCGAACTGGTCGACGAACCACGACGCGCCCGCTTCGATCACCGGGTCCCAGACCAGCTGCCGGTCGTTCGCGCGGCTGCGGGCCAGGATCTTGTCGTGCCCGATCTCCTCCTCCTGGTGCTCCAGGGCCAGCGCCCGCAGCTCCGGGTCGCTCTCGAAGGCGACCCGGGCGCTGATCATCCGCTGGAAGGCGTTCGACCACGGCTGCAGGTACGTGAGCACCGCCTTCTTCGTCTCGTCGGTGGTGCTCGCGTCCGTCAGCAGCCGGATCAGGTCCGACGCTTCGTACTCCCGTTGCCGCTGCTCGTTGTGGCGCGCGACGCGCTCGACGTCCTGCTGGGTCACGATCGGCTCCTTACCGTGGTGCTGCGGGAGATCATCTTTCCGGGGACGCTAAGCAAGATCAACAGCCGTGAGGGGGTGGTCGTACACGGGGAACCGGAAGTACGTGGTGACGTCGCCGCGCCGGCCCGCTGTGCGGTAGCTCACCAGCTCGAGGATGACCGTCTCGGACAGTGGCCCGGGCGCCAGCGCGGCGGTGAGGAGGCGGAACCGTCCCGGGTCGACGCCTTCGCGGTGCAGCAACGCCGCGGTGCGCTCGACGGCTTCTTCGTCACTGGCCGCGAGATCGGGCAGGCGCAGGTACGTCGTGGACTCGGCCGCCCGGTCCGGTCCGGACCGGAACGCGAGGCAGCTCAAGGCCGCTTCACCGGCGTCTTCCCGGTCACCGGCCAGGATCCGGTACGCGGCGCGCGCGTCGACGGCGTCGTGGCGGAGAGCGACCGAGGCGACGCGGTTCACCTCGGCCAGGCCGGCGCCGTGGTTGCGGTAGTAGATCTTCACCCGGGCCTCGGCCTCGTCGGCCAGGTCCACCGCGAAGAACTCGATTTCCCGGCTGCCTTCGACGGTTTCGACCTCGCGCCGGGTGGTGTCCCACGCGTCGGCCATGCCGAGCAGGGCCATCGCTTCGGCCACGGCCGCTTCGCGCTGGGCGTGCGGCCACGGGTAGAGCCCGAAGTAGGTCTTGTGGACGATCCGCGACGGCGGGCGCCAGGCGATGGAGTGCCACAGGGGAGCGGGCGACGGACGGCCCCCGCGCGGCGTGAAGACCTCGTGCACCCCGCGCAGCCTGCGGAAACCGCTCTCCGCGGGAAGACCGACGTCGTGGCCGAGGCTGTCGAACAACACCCGCAGCTCCGGGTGGCCCCCGGACCAGTTCACCGACATCTCGGCGGGGAACCCGTCCGCCGCCACATAGGACGGCTGAGCCGGGGTGGCGCCGATCCGTTCGTGCGCCCACGGCGGCAGCAGGGCGCGCAGCATCCGCGTGGCCCGGACGGACTGCTCGACCGGAACCTCGAGCGCTTCACAGGCGGTGGACCAAAGCCCGCACAGGAAGTCGCCGAAGAGACGACCCTGTGCCGGATAGTTTTCCCTTATATATTCAGGAAACCTCGGCACGTGAATCGTCACGTGCGGATGCTATCAGTTTGATGCTTGCTCAACTAAAAAGCTGCACCCGGGTGGTCCAACCAATTGCGCCATGTGGGTTTGCCGGTGTCCGAGGTGGACACGCTCGGACACCTCGGACACCGGCGTTGTCCGGTCCGGACACCAGGTGGACAGTGAACGGACAAAGCGCAGGTCTCAGACCCGCACCGGCACCACCGTCATCGCGTGCTTGACGAGCCGGATCAACGCGAGCTTGCTCGAGTCCCTGTCACGCGCGTCACACATGACGATCGGCACCCGATCCGGGACCACGAGGGCCTCTCGGACCTCGTCGGCGGTGTAGCGCGGAGCGTTGTCGAAGCAGTTCACCGCGACGACGAACGGGATCTTCCGGCGCTCGAAGAAGTCGATGGCCGCGAAGCTGGTCTCCAGGCGGCGGGTGTCGACGAGCACGATCGTCCCGATCGCCCCGCGCGCGAGGTCGTCCCACATGAACCAGAAGCGCGCCTGGCCCGGCGTCCCGAAGAGGTACAGCACGTGCCGCGGCGAGATCGTGATCCGGCCGAAGTCGAGCGCGACCGTCGTCGTGGTCTTGCGCTCCACGCCGGACAGGTCGTCCACCCCGGCGCTCGCTTCGGTGAGCACCTCCTCGGTGGTCAGCGGCGGGATCTCGCTGACCGAGCCGACCATGGTGGTCTTGCCGGCGCCGAAGCCGCCCGCGACGATGATCTTGACCGGCGTCGGGACCAGGTCGGCCCCGGTCCGGTCAGTACTTGATGAGGCCATCGAGAACCGCCTGGAGAGTTTCGAGGTCCGGCGCCTGGGCCGGGTTGTGGGTGGGGGAGCGCGTGATCACGAGGCCGCGTTCGATCAGGTCGCCGACGAGCACGCGCACGACCCCCAGCGGGATCTTCACGTACACGGCGATCTCGGCGACCGAAACCGGGTGGCGGCACAGCTGCACGATCGCGTTGTGCTCCGGGCCCAGCCCGACCGGCTCCTGCTCCGAGCGCAGGGTCATCACCTGCGTCGACAGGTCGAGCCGGGCCGCGTCGGACGGCGTCCGGCCGCTGGTGATCGTGTAGGGCCGGACCAGCGGCCCGGCGGCCTCGTCGTACCAGCCTTCGTCGGTGCTCATGTGGCCTCCCGTAGGACGTTCGCCGCTTCGCGCGGCGCGGACGCCATGTAGTCCCCGACCCGCTTGACCAGCCGGCTCATCTCGTAGGCGATCATCTCGACGTCGACGCTGTCCGCCGCCAGCACGGCGAGGCACGCGCCCTGCCCGGCCGCCGAGACGAACAGGTAGCCGCGCTCCATCTCGATCATGTTCTGCAGCACCGGGCCGCGGTTGAACTGCTTGCTCACCCCCTTGGCCAGGCTCTGCAGGCTGGAGGCGATGGCCGACAGCTGGTCGGAGTCGTCCTTGCTCATGCCGGCCGACTTGCCGATCAGCAGCCCGTCGGCGGACAGCACGATGGCGTTCTGCGCGCCGACCACGCGGTGGACCACGTCGTCGAGCAGCCAGTTGAGATCGGGTTTGGGGTTCCCGTACTCGTTCATGCGTCAGAGACCTTGACTTTCCTCTGTGGACTTTCGTGTGTGCTGTCGCGGACTACGCATCGTCGTCCGGCCCGCCCCGGCCCCGGCGCGTGCCCTTGTGGAACGCCGCGAGCGTGCGCGCGGTCCCCTCTCCGGGCGCGACGACGACGTCGCTGTCGTCGGGTTCGGTTTCGAGCTGGGCGACGAGGTTCTGCTGGGGTTCGCGCCGGGGCAGCCGCGGCCGGTCGTCGGTCGTCGGGGGCTTCGCGGCCGGTCCGCCGGCGGGCGCCGGTGCCGGTTCCGCGGCCGCCGGCGGTGCGGCGGCGGCCGGTACGGAGGGCAGCGGGTCGGGCGGGGTGAGCGCGCGCGCCGGGTACGGCCTCGGCCTGGCTTCTCGCTTCATCGGGATCTGACCGGTGAACGAGCTGGGGGTGTCCATGGACCCGAGTGAGCTTTCTGCTGCCTGCGGCGCCGGTGCGCCCACCGGGGCGAGGACCGCGGTGGTCTCCGCCGGGGAGGCACCGGGCTCGGCGGGGAGGTTCTCCTGCTGGCCGGCCAGGTGCTGGGACGGGATCAGCACGGTGGCCCGGAGGCCGCCGTACCGGGACGGGTCGAAGGTGACGGTCATGCCGAGCTTCGCCGCCAGGCGCGCGACCACGAACAGGCCGAGGCTGGAGTCGGCCCGCAGGGCCATCGCGTCGAACTCGGGCGCCTCGGCCATCATCGAGTTCGCCCAGTCGCGGACGCCGTCCTTCATGCCGAGACCCTGGTCCGACACGTCGACGACGATCCCGCGCGCGACCGCGCGGCTGGTGACCTCGACCGGCGACCCGGGCGGCGAGAACGACGTCGCGTTGTCGACCAGCTCGGCGACGAGGTGGATCGTGTCGGCCACCGCGGCGCCGACGATCGCGACGTCGGGCACCTGCTCGACCTGGACCCGCGCGTACTGCTCGGTTTCCGAGACGGCCGCGCGCAGGACCTCCATCAGCGCCACCGGCTTGCGCCAGCGGCGGCCCGGCTGCTTCCCGCCGAGGATGATCAGGTTCTCGGTGGTGCGGCGCGCGCGGGCGGCGAGGTGGTCGAGCTGGAACAGCGACGCGAGCTGCGTCGAGTTGTCCTCGCGGGCTTCCATCTCGTCGAGGATCTGCAGCTGCTGGTGGACCAGGACCTGGTTGCGGTGGGCGATGCCGAGGAACACGTTGTGCACGCCGCTGCGGGCTTTCGCTTCGCTCGCCGCGGCGTTGACGGCGGTCAGCTGGGCGGTGTTGAAGGCCTCGGCCACCTGGCCGATCTCGTCGCGGCCGTGGTCGAGCTGCGGGAGCTCCGCCTTCAGGTCGACGGGTTCGCCGTTCTTCAGCCGCGCCACGATGTCCGGCAACCGGTTGCGGGCGAGGTCGAGCGAGTCGTTGCGCAGCCGCGCGAGGCGCGTCATCAGGGCGCGGTCGACGAGCGAGCGGGACACCCGCACCGCGACGATGATCGCCGCCAGCGACGCGAGCAGCGCCAGGATGCTGCCGATGATCACGTTGCGCAGCTGGGCGTCACCGGAGTCGATCGCGGCCGCGGAAACCTTGTCCGCCTGGGTGATGGCGAGGTCGTTGAGCCCCTGGGCGACCTGGCTCGTCGCGTTCAGCCAGTCCGTTTCGGACACCGGAACGGAGTTCTGGTCGCTGGGCGACCACGGGCCGTGCTTGACGATCGCCACCTCGGCGGTGGCGAGCTGGCCCCAGGCGGCGCTCCTGGCCAGTGTCTGGTACTTGGTGCGGACGCTGGGATCGAGGAACGGCTCGATCTGCGCGAGCTGCGTCCGGTAGGTCCCGGACAGCTGCGCGAACTGGGCGAAGTCCTCGGGCGCGAAGGTGCCGGCCGAGAACGCCGTCGACACGAGCGACGTCTCGCGCGACATGGCGTCACCGGCGCGGAAGACCGAGGTCGCCGTGATGCCACCGGTCGCCGCTTCGGCGTCGGGCACGACGCGGGCCTGGGTGTCGAAGAGGTTCGACGCCGTGTCCATCACGCCGTTGTAGTAGGAGTTGACCTGGCCGCGGTCGATGCTGCGGAAGCTGATCTGCGAGCGCAGCACGGGCAGCCGGTCGAACTGGGACTTCAGCGCGTTGACCTTCGCCGCGATCTCGTCGGGTGCGTTGGAGATCGTCGCGGCGAACGCGTCCTGGAGCGCGCCGAGCTTTTCGTCGGTCGCCTTCTGCTGCAGCTGCAGGCGCCCCGGGCCGAGCGCCGGGTCGTCGAGGTACTGCAGGGCGGTCTGGCGTTCCTTCTGGAACTCGCCCAGCGCGGTGGCGGCGGGGATGGACACCTCCCGCACCGACGCCGCGACCAGCCGGACGTAAACGCCGTTGAAGAGGAAGTAGGAGGAGACCGCGATCCACAGCACCAGCAGGGTCACGCTGGGAATGAGAACGGTCCTGGTCAGCCTTTTGCGGATCGACTTGTCGTACGGCTTGTCCGACTCGTCCTGAGCGTCTTTGTTCTGCACGGCGGTTCACGAACTCCTGAGTGACGGTCGGCGAAAAACGGGGACCCGGACGAGGAAGCGGACACGACGATGGGACACAGCTGCCGCCGTCACCCGTCTTCGCCTCACCCTCCGTGTTGCCGCGGAATCGATCAGGGTCCGTTTTTTACCACGAACCACTGAACGGCGGTGGTCCTGGCCCGGTCAGCGGACGGTTGTCCGGCGAAGGGCGAACGGCGTTTACCGAGTGCGTCCGGGTGGTTACTCCCATTTCCTCTGGTAACGGGCGCGGGCGCTATTTCCGGCTCTTGCACGCTAGGCCGAACGGGTGAAAGTGAATTCGCCCGGTCCGGCGCGCCGATGCGTTCGCGGGGCGGGAAAGAAGGGGCTCGGCGGATGCCCTGGTGGGACTCCGGGCGTGGTCGCGGGCGACGCTGCGTCACGGCAGAGGTGGAAGATGATCTTCGTCACGAAGAGTGGCGGAGGCCGGAAATCGTGTCTCCGCCGCGAAACCGCTCACGGGTCGCCGAATCCGACGTCCTCCCGCATCTGGGGCAACGGCCGCCGCGGTTCGCGCACTCCGCTCGGATCCCCGCCGCCGGTGATCCACACCGTCACCGTCGCCCAGCGGGACACCCGCGCCCCCGCCGCCGGCAGCTGGGCCACCACGAGACCGTTCGTCAGCGGGTGCGGACCGTCCGGATCGGGGCCCTGCAGCAGCAAGCCCGCGTCGTGGCCGGACAGCCACGCGTCGAGGGCCTGGCGCCCCCGGAAGTTCGGCACGATCACGTCCGTCACTGCTCTTCACCCGCTTCCCAGGGTAGCGAGCAGCGCAAGGCTTTACATCAAACGAACTATTGTCAATTGATCTGTACATCCTCTATCGTTCCGTAAACCAGCCAACGGAGGAGGGTGTGATGAGCGGAGCGACGATCCCCGCCGGGTCGACCGAGCGGTGGCGCGACCGCAAGCGCTACCTGTGGCTCATCGGCCTGGTCGTGCCGTCCCTGGCGTTCCTCGCCATCGGCCTGCACGCGGCCACCGGCTGGGGCGGCTGGTTCTGGATCGGGCCCGTCGTGATCCTCGTGATCGTGCCGCTCATCGACCTGGCCGCCGGGCTGGACCGCACCAACCCGCCCGACGACGTCCTCGAGCGGCTGGAGAACGACCGCTACTACCGCTGGATCACCTTCGCGTTCCTGCCCGTGCAGTACCTCGGCTTCGCCGCCGCGTTCTGGCTGGTCGCCCACGGCGGCCTGGGCGTCGCCGACAAGATCGGGCTCGCCGTGTCGATCGGCTGCATCGGCGGGATCGGCATCAACACCGCGCACGAACTGGGGCACAAGAAGGAGAGCCACGAGCGCTGGCTGTCGAAGATCGCGCTGGCGCAGAGCTTCTACGGCCACTTCTACATCGAGCACAACCGCGGCCACCACGTCCGCGTGGCGACGCCGGAGGACCCGGCGAGCAGCCGCGTCGGCGAAAGCTTCTACCGCTTCTGGCCGCGCACGGTCTTCGGCTCGCTGAAGTCGGCGTGGCGCCTGGAGCGCAAGCGCTACGCCCGCCGCGACAAGCACCCGTACCGCCTCGGCAACGACGTCGTCAACGCCTGGCTGATGTCGGCCGTGCTCTGGGCCGCGCTGGTCGTGTGGCTCGGCGTGGGCGTCCTGCCGTACCTGGTGATCCAGGCCGTCGTCGGGTTCTCGCTGCTGGAGGTCGTCAACTACATGGAGCACTACGGCATGCTCCGGCAGCGCGTCGGCGCGCCGGGGAAGCGCCGCTACGAGCGCGTGGATCCCAGCCACAGCTGGAACTCCAACAACATCGCCACCAACGTCCTGCTCTACCACCTGCAGCGGCACAGCGACCACCACGCCAACCCGACGCGGCGCTACCAGACGCTGCGCGACTTCGCCGAGTCGCCGGTGCTGCCCACCGGGTACGCCGGGATGATCGTGCTCGCGCTGCTCCCGCCGGTGTGGCGCCGGGTGATGGACCCGCGCGTGCTCGCCCACTTCGACGGCGATCTCACCCGCGCGAACCTCCAGCCGGGCCGACGGGACAAGCTGCTCGCGAAGTACGGCACCCGCGTCACGGCCGGCACCCCGGAGGCGGGCGACACCCACGGCGACGCCACCGAGGGCGGGATGTGCCCAGGCTGCGGGTACGTCTACGACGAGAAGCTCGGCGATCCGCGCGAGGGCTTCCCGGCCGGCACGCCGTGGTCGGCGATCCCGGACTCGTGGTGCTGCCCGGACTGCGGCGTGCGCGAGAAGGTCGACTTCGTCGCGCCGGGCCGGGTGGGTGCGTGATGCGGATCGAAGCGGACCGGGGCAAGTGCGACGGCCTGGGCATGTGCGAGGCGATGGCGCCGGACTTCTTCGAGGTGGGTGACGACGGCACGGTCGTCGTGCTCGACGAACGCCCCGGTGAGGAGCACCGGACCGACGTCGCCGCGGCGGTCGGCTCCTGTCCCGTGCTGGCCTTGAAGCTGCGGTGACTCTCGTCGTGGTCGGCGCCTCCTTGGCGGGGCTGCGCGCCGTGGAGTCCGCGCGCCGCACCGGGTACCGCGGCCGGATCGTGCTCATCGGCGCCGAGGGGCACCTGCCCTACGACCGGCCGGGCGTGTATGCCGCGGGCGACGTCGCGCGCGTGGCGAACCCGCTCTTCGACGGCGAGCCGATGCGGCCGGAGCACTGGACGAACGCGGCCGAGCAGGGTGCGGCCGCCGCTCGCCACGCGCTCGACCCGGCGTCGGCGCGGGCCCTCGAAGCCGTCCCGTACTTCTGTTCCGACTGGTACGGCCACCGGCTCCCGTTCGTCGGCACCCCGCGCGCCGACGAGGTCGTGTCCGCGGGCGGCACGACGCTGCACCGCCGCGGCGACCGGATCGTCGGCGCGCTGACCGTCGACCGCCCGCGCGAGATCATGAAGTACCGCCGTCGCGTCGCGTGGGCAGCGGCGCCGGCCTTCGCGGGCGCGGCCTAGGATGACCACCATGACTGCGGCACTTCCGGCGACGCCCGAAGGCGGGCAGCACCGGCGGCCGATCATCACCGCGGCGATCGAGCTGACCGCGCGGTCCGGCTGGCCGGCGGTCACGATGGCCCGGCTGGCCGAGGTCGTCGGCGTGAGCCGCCAGACCGTCTACAACGAGATCGGCTCCAAGGCCGCGCTGGCCGAGGCGATGGTCGCGCACGAGCTCGACCGGTTCCTCTCGGTCGTCGTCGCCGCCTTCGACCGGCACGAGAACGACCTGGTCGAGGCGATGTACGACGCCGTCCGCGCGGTCCTCGAGCTGGCCGACGACAACATCCTGCTGCGGGCGATCGCCTCCGCCACGCACGGCACCGCGCCCGAGCTGCTCCCGCTGCTGACCACCGAGGCGGGCACGCTCCTGACGCAGGCGAAGGCGATGCTCACCGTGCGCGTGGCGGCCTACCACCCGCCGCTCACCGAAGAGCAGGTCGGCGTCGTGATCGACATCGTCGTCCGCACGGTGCTCAGCCACGTCATGCAGCCGTCGGACACCCCGGCCCGCACCGCCGACGCGCTGGCGTGGGTGGCGGCGCGCGTCCTCGGCGTGGACGCGACCCCGTCCCTGCGGCACCGCTGACCCACCCCGCAGGCCGGGCCGGGTCAGGCGGCGAGCTCGCGGACGCGGTCCAGCGCGGCCCGGACCTCGGTGAAACCGGTGGTGAGCGGACTCAGCCCGAAGCGGATGCCGTCGGGACGGCGGAAGTCGATCAGCACGCCGTGCTCGATGAGCACCCGGGAAAGCCGTTCGGCGTCCGGGTGCCGCAGGGTGACGTGCCCGCCGCGGCGGGCGTCCTCACGCGGCGAGGCCACCGTGAAGCCGAGCGGGACGAGCCACTCGTCGGCGAGGTCGAGCACCCAGCGGCCCAGCGCGACGGCCTTGGCCCGCACGCGCTCGATCCCGGCTTCGGCCAGCAACGCGACGCCTTCCTGGACGCCCACCATGCCGAGCACCGGCGGGGTCCCGGACAGCGCGCGGCGGATGCCGGGCGCGGGCACGTAGCGCGCGGCCATGCCGAACGTGTCGGCGGCGCCCATCCAGCCGGTGATCGGCTGCCCGAATTCCGCGTGGTGGCGTGAGTTCACGTAGAGGAAGGCGGGCGCGCCGGGTCCGGCGTTGAGGAACTTGTACGTGCAGCCGACGGCGAAGTCGGCGCCCCCGGCGTCCAGCTCGACCGGGATCGAGCCGACGCTGTGGCAGAGGTCCCAGACGGTGAGGGCGCCGCGGTCGTGCACCAGCCGCGTGATCCCGGCCAGGTCGGCGATCGCGGCGGAGCGGTAGTCCACATGGGACAGCACGACGGCGGCGGTTCGTGGTCCGATGACGGCCGCGACGTCGTCGAGGCGGACGTCGTCGCTCTCGATCCACCGCACCGTGTGGCCGAGTTCGGCGGCGACGCTCTCGACGAGGAACCGGTCGGTGGGGAAGTTGGCGGAGTCGGTGACGATCTCGTCGCGCCCCGGCCGGAGCGCGGCCGCCGCCCGGAGCGTCTTGTACAGGCACACGGACGTCGAGTCGGCGACGATGGTCTGGCCGGGGGCGGCGCCGAGCGCGACGCGGCCCAGCTCGTCGCCGATCCGCTCGGGAAGGTCGAGCCAGCGTTCTTCCCAGGAGCGGATCAGCCGCGCGCCCCACTGGTCGGCGACGAGCTCCTGCAGGCGTTCGGCGGTGGCGCGCAGGGGACGCCCCAGCGAGTTCCCGTCGAGGTAGGCGACGACGCCGGGGTCGGTGATCGGGACGAACCGGTCGCGGAACGCGGCGAGCTCGTCTCCGGCGTCGAGGCGCTTCGCCTCTTCGAGCGTGGTCAGTGCTCCTGCTCCTTGGCCCGCACGGTTTCCTTGCGCACCTCCGCCTGGGTGGCGCGTTCCCGCACCAGCCAGTCGGGGTTCTCGGTCTTCAGCGCGTCGATCTGCTCGGTGGTGAGCGCCTCGGTGATCCCGCCGCGGCTGAGGCCACCGATGGAGATGCCCAGCTTCGCCGCGACGACCGGCCGCGGGTGCGGGCCGGTGCGGCGCAGCTCGCGCAGCCACTCGGGCGGTTCGGCCTGCAGCGCGTTCAGCTCGTCGCGCGAGACGACGCCCTCCTGGAACTCCGGGGGCGTGGCTTCGAGGTACACACCCAGCTTCTTCGCCGCCGTCGCGGGCTTCATCGTCTGGGTGGTCTTGTGCGACGTCATGCCGTCCAGGGTAGCCAGCGCCCCGCCCGGTAGCCTGACCCGGTGACCTCGTTCCGTCTCGCGTACGTCCCGGGCGCTACCCCCGCCAAGTGGGTGCGGACGTGGGGCGAGCGGCAGCCGGACGTACCGCTGGAGCTGGTCGGAGTCGCCGCGGCGGATGCGACGGACCTGCTCCGCGCGCGGGGCGCGGACGCGGCGCTGCTGCGGTCCCCGATCGACCGCGACGGCCTCCACGCGATCCCGCTCTACACCGAGACGACGGTGGTCGTGGTCGCCAAGGACCACCTGATCGCGGCGGCGGACGAAGTGTCCACAGCGGACTTGGCCGACGAGGTCGTGCTGCGGCCCCTGGATGACACGATCGAGTGGACTTCGCTCCCGGGCCGGGCGGCTTCGTCCCGCCCGGAGACGACGGCGGACGCGATCGAGCTGGTGGCGGCCGGGGTCGGGGTGCTGGTGGTCCCGCAGTCCCTGGCGCGCCTGCACCACCGCCGCGACCTGACCTACCGGACGGTGGCGGACGCACCGCAGTCGAGCGTGGCGCTGTCGTGGCTCGAGGACGAGACGTCGGACCTGATGGAGACGTTCATCGGCATCGTGCGCGGACGCACGGTCAACAGCACGCGCGGACGGCAGCCCGCTCTGGCTCCGGCTCCCGCAGAGAAGAAGCGCCCGGAGCGCAAGCCGGCGGGCAAGCAGCCGGCCCGGCGGGGCGCCCCGAAGCGCGGGAAGCCGCGGCGCAAGTCCTGAACCCGTCGGCCCCGACGTCATGAACGACTCTTTCCTGTCGTCCAGCGTCATGAACGACCCTTTCCTGACGTCCCGCCCGCAGCCGCCGCGTCCGGAGTCCCCAGGCCTCAGTTCGTCGAGTACACGCAGTTGCCGTCCGCCCGGTCCGGCAGGTCGGGGTCGTCGAACCACATGCCGTTCTCGCCGAGGTACCGGAACTGGAGCACCGTCCCCGGCGGCACGTCCACCGACGCCGACCGGCGGCCGTTGGAGCGCGTCGTGAGGCGGTGGCGGCCGGGCGTCCAGTCGTTGAACGACCCCACCACGCTCACGCGTCCGGGGGGCGCCCCGGCCGGGAGGCTGAACGTCACTCGCTGGGTGCCGGCCCGGCTCTTGCTGGTCTTGATCACGCTGTGGTGGCCTTTCGGAGAGAGGAACGACGGGGGCGCGCTCGGCACTGAGCGACGACATGATCGCACAACCGTAACTGTTCGGTCACTTGCCGTGCCCAAAGGAATTAACCAGCCGCTCAACGGTTCGCCACCGACCGGGTGGTCCTGCCTCGAACCATGATCATCTTGCTGCCGGACGTGCTTCCAGGTGCGAAACTGGCAGCCGTGACCGTCGCCGCCGATCGTCAAGTCAAGGACCCTTGTGCCTGGCTCAGCGCCGTCACCCTCGATCTCGCCGGAGCTCACCCGGCCGACACGCGAGGGGTGCTCCTGACGGTGTGGGACGGGCTGGTCGCCGCCCGGCTCGCGGGGCTGCACGCCGCCACCGCTTCGCCCCGCTGGCGGGCCCGGCAGCGCCACGCCGAAGCGGTCGAGTTCGACCTCGCCGTCCAGCTGGCGCGCAACTGCACCGTCGGTACCGGCCTGGCCATCCCGGCCCGGCTGCGCGGGGCCGCCGTCGCCTGGTCCTTGGAACGGGCGGACGCCGCCGTCGCCGCGATCATCTCCTTCTGCGCCACGGCCGAAACCGTGCTGCGCCGGGCCGGTGAGCTGACGCCGGTGTGGGAGGACAGCCTGCTCGGGCCGGTCGCGCTGGCCCGGTGGCTCGCCGACTGCTGGGCGGGCCGCCACACCGGCTGCCCGCTGCGGCTGCCGGTGCCGCCGCCGTCGTGGTGGCGTTGAGGCCGTCCGTCAGGGAAGGCTGAGCCGGCCGAGCCCGGCGCCGGGCGAAAGGAGGCCGGGATGGCCGCGGCAGCTGTCCCGCCCACGAGACTCCCGCACGCGACCCGCGTGGCCGTGCGGGAGGTGCTGCTGGCGGAGCTGCTGTCCGCCGGCACACGGGCGCGCGCCATGGGCTGCCCACCGGAGACGCTGTTCGACATCCTGAACGCGCGGTTGCGCTCGGCGGCCGAGGGTGGCGGCCGTGGCCTGGCCGCCGGGGATGGCTGGAGTGGTCGCAACCTCTCCGACACGGAGTCGCGGCCACTGGCCGAAGACAGCTGCCCCGGCGATGCCGGCCGGCCCGGTCGGTGCGCGCGGCCGCGCTCAGCGGCCGAGGACGGCCAGGACCGTCGTCACGATCCGGTCGAGCCGGGCTCGGTCGGCGAGTGCGGTGGCTAACCAGTCCTCGCGCGTGGATCCGTTGTGCGGCAAGCGGTCGAGCACCTCGTCGCCGGTTCCGAACACGCACCGGACCACCGCGGAGACCGCCGTCGCGGGCTCGTGGCCGCGGTCCAGGCGCTTTTCGATCGCGCGCAACGCCTGGTCGGCCAGGCCGACGAGGCGCGCGTCGTCCACCTCGTCCGGGCCGACCAGGTGCAGGGGGGCGGGTTCGGCCGCGCCGTCCGCCGGCATCGGCGCGACCGGCGCCCGCTTGTGCCCGAGCGGACGCTCGACGTGCTCGGCGTGCCACTTCGGCCGGGTGCACATGGCGGTCAGGACCGTCCGCACCTCGCGGTCGAGCGTGTCGCGGCCGGCCGGCGGCGCCCCGGTGACCTCGGCGCGGCGCGCGGCCCAGCCGTCCAGCGGCCACAGCTCGGCGCCCGCGGTCGCCGGGACCCCGGCCCACACGAGGATCCGGACGGCGAGTTCGCACAGCCACGGGTCGCCGCCGAGGGCTTCCCCCAGCCAGGCCGGCAGGCGCGGCCGTTGCAGCGCGCCGATCGCGCCGCGCCGCCGCCGGTGCGCGTCGACCGTCGCCGGGCTCAGCCGGGTCGCCAGCCAGCCGTCGAAGTTGTCGATCGGGTCCGTCGCGCGCCGCAACGCGTGCTCCACGACGGCTTCGACGTCGTCGTGGAAGCGGTCGAGGCAGTCGGGGCGCAGCCATTCGAGCCCGCGGGCGCAGTCCGGGTGGCGGCGCTGCCGCTCCAGCGGCTTGGTGATCCGGGCGAAGACCAGTGGCCAGGCGACGGTGTAGACCGCGCCGCGCAGGCGGGCGAGGGCGCCGGGCGGCGCGGCCGAAGCGGAGCCCGCGAGCCGGCCGTCGCGGGCCAGCCGGCGGACACCGGCGACGTCCGCCGGCCCGATGGGCGCGTGCGTGGTGGTGTCGAGCAACCCGTCCTCCCCGATGTCGTCGACGGGAAAATGGTCGGTCAGCCGGGGAACGGGAAAAGGCCCGGGCCTGGCCGAGTCACGCCGGAACTGGTCACGCGCTGGCCATCCGGGAATCACCTGATCGGCGCAGCCCGCACGCCCGATCGCGCGGAAGTCCGCGTGCCACAATCGAAATCCGATGGCACACGAGGACGGGTTGCTCCGCGAGCTCACGACTTTGCGCCGCGGCTGGGGATTGGAAACCGAACGGCTGCGGGGGCGGCTCGGGCCGCTCGTTTCCGGCTGGTGCGAAATCCACCGGACGGCGAACGACCGCGAAGCGCGGCGCGTTCTGCGCGACGCCGTTTCCGCCGCGGTCGCCGAATTCCCGGCCGACGACCGGCTGGCGGTCAACGTCGCGCTGGGCATCGCGCCCGGCGCGCAGCACGCGCTGCTGTCCGACCGGGTCGGGGTCCTCGCGGACCGCCTGCGCGTCTCCGAACGCACGGCCCGGCGGCGGATCGACCGGGCGTTCGCCCGCCTGGCCGCCGAGATCGAGGCCGGCACGCGGCCGGGCGACGGCGAGCCCGATCCGGACGAGGGCTGGTTCGTCAAGCGCGTCAAGGCCCTGGTGCGCCTGGACACCGCCGAGCCGGAGCTGATCGAGGAACGGCTGATCGTGGCGACCCGCGACGGGCTGAGCCGGATCTCCGCGCAGTTGACCGTGCCCCGCCTCGAAGACGGCGGCGACGGCGAGCGGCTGGTGACCGTCGACGCCCAGCACGGCGTCCGGATCGCCGACGCCAAGCGGGAGGGGCAGCGGCACTTCCGCTGGCTGCTCGACCTCCCGCGGCCCTTGGCGCGCGGGGACACCCACACCTACGCGCTGGTGATCCGGGTCCGGGACGGCCTGCCCATCCGGCCGTCGTACGTGTTCGTGCCGCTGGTGACGTGCGAGTCGTTCACCGTGCGGGTCCGGTTCGACCCCCAGCGGCCGCCGTGGACGGTGTGGCGGCTGGACCGGGTCCCGCCGTCGGTGCTCGGCGACCCGGCCAAGCCGGGTCCGGCGCTGCCCCTCGACGGCGCGTGCGAGGTGGCGCAGGAGTTCGCCGCGCCGCAGCTGGGCTACGCGCACGGGTTGCGCTGGGTGCCTCAGGAGGATCTCTGAGTCACATTCCTTGACAAGAATATTCTGCTGTGTGAATACTTTAGGTCGTGGACACTTCGGCCCTGGACGGGATCGCGGCAGCACTGGGGGACGCGGCGCGGTGGCGCATCGTCGAGCTCCTCGCCGAGCGTCCCCGGTCGGTCGGGGAGCTGGCCGAGCTGACCGGCCTGCGCCAGCCGCAGACGACCAAGCACCTCCAGACCCTCGCCCGCGCCGGGCTCGTCATCGTGTTCCCGCTCGGGCAGCGTCGCGTCTACGCCCTCGAGGCCGAGCCGCTGGCGGCTTTCGCGGGCCGGCTGGCGGAACTGGCGAAGGCGACCGAAGCGCACGAAGGCGAGCGGGACGCTGTGGCGCGGTACCGCGCGGCCGTCGAAGCGGACACCGCGGCCGCGGACCGCGACCGGTGGGCGGACGGGCGCGAGTTCGCGTTCGAGCGCTTCTTGGCCGTGCCGCGCGAGGTCGTCTGGCGGCACTGGGTCGACCCGGGGCTGCTGGCGTCGTGGTGGGTTCCGCCGTCGATGACGGTCACCGAGTGCCTCCTCGAGCCGCGGTCCGGCGGGCGCGCGGTGCTCGCGTACCGCGACGCCGACGGCGAGTACCACGCCGAAGGGTGGGTCCGCCGGGCGGAGGAGCCCGGGCGGCTCGCGTTCGACCTCGCGGTGACGGGCGAGGCGTCCTTCACCGGCCACTACGACCTCGAGCTCGCGCCGGTGCCCGGCGGCACCCGGTTGCGGCTCGGCCTGCGCATCACCGCCACGACGGTCGAGGCCGTCCCCGCCATCGCCGGCATCGAAACCGGCTGGGACCAGGTGCTCGACCACCTCGCCGACGTGCTCCTGCAAGGAAAGGGCTGACCGCCATGACGGATCGCCGAGTCACCGCGAACCTGAGCTTGACGCTCGACGGGCGCTACCACGGGCCCGGCGGGCCTGGCGACCTGAGCGCGATCGTTCCGTACGCGACGACCGACGTCGCGCGGCGGTACCTGACGCGCGTTTGGGAGAACGCGACGACGGCGGTGCTCGGCCGGCTCAACGCCGAGGGTTTCCTGGGGTACTGGCCGACGGTCGCGGCGGACGAGAACGCGGACCCGCGCGACCGCGGCTACGCGAAGTGGCTGGTGGACGCGGAAAAGGTGGTCTTCTCGTCGACGTTGACCGAGGCGCCGTGGGAACGCGCCCGCGTGGTGAACGCCCCGGCCGCGGCCGTCGTCGCGGACCTGAAGACCACCGGATCGGGTGACATCCTGGTCAACAGCAGCGCGAGTGTCATCAAGGCGCTGCTGGCGGCGGACCTGCTCGACCGGCTGTACTTGATGATCTGCCCCGAGGTAGCGGGCGGCGGCCCCCGCCTGTTCGAAGACGGCCTCCCGCCGACGAAGTGGCGGGTGACCCACCACGAAACGGGCGAACTGGGGGAGACGGCCCTGGTCTACGACCGCGCCCACTGACGTCCTTTGTGGACACCGGCGAACGAACGACGAAACGGGACCACCAGGTGCCGGGGGTCCGGGGGTTGTCCCCCGGGTAGGTACCGCGGGCACCGGCGAAGGTGCGTCAGCACCGAGCAGCCGGAGCCGCCTCGTGGGGATTGCGAACAGCAACCCCGCCTCGTGGGGCGGGCGGGGCTCGAACCCGCGGCCAAGGGATTATGAGTCCCCTGCTCTAACCAACTGAGCTACCGCCCCCTGGCCCCGGCGCGCAGGCGGCACGGGGATTTGCGTTCGCACAGAAGACTCAGTTCGCTTCAAGTTATCACAGCGGCCATCCGGGCAGATCCGGTAGGCCAAACAGGTTGAAGTGGCCACCGACCGGCGCAGCCTCGTCTAGGTTGCAAGGGCGTCACCGCTGAACGGAACGGCGGGGGGGGTGAGCGATGGTCACGGCACCGCGAGCCGCCCCGCACGGCCCGTACGCGCTCCGGTTGGCGCTGCTGGACGCACTCACCGCCGGGGCGGGTCTGGGGTACCTGGCGCACCAGTACCGGGAGGCGCTCGTGGCGAACCTCGCGGCCATCGGCCTGGGGCTGTTGTCGGCGTTCGCGGCGGGCTACGTGATCCGCGCGGCGGCGCGTGCCCTGCGCCGGGCAAACCGGCGCGTGGACGCGATTTTCGCCGAAGAACTGCGGAAGCCGTCGCCCCGGCCGCGGTGAGGGTGCGGATTCCGCTCAGGATCTCCCGCCGGTCGGTGTCGTAGTCGGGGTGGTCGGCGAGTCCGAGGTCGTGGGGAATTGCGGCGGCGCCGCGGAACCGTATGCGGCGTAGGTGAACCAGATCTGGCCGAACGTCTTCGGCGTGGTCTGCGTGAATATCGCCCGCACCTGGAACGTGGTCGCGGTGTACGACCCGAGCACCGTGTTGAGCACGAACCCGTTGAACGGGCTCGGCGTGTTCGGCGACACGACGACCGCCTCGGAACCCGGGAGTCGCCTGGCCGGCCGCCGTTGTTACGCCGTACACAGTGGACAGTGGACCCTCACGCCACCCGGTACCGGGATTGTCGCCGCCCGCCGCCCGGAAAACTCATCGGTCAGACGGGCACGAGCTCCCGCGACCCGGCCGCCGCGTACCGGCGGGCGAGCGTCGCGCACACGATGAGCTGGATCTGGTGGAACAGCATCAGCGGCAGCACGATCAGCCCCACCTGCGCGTGCCCGAACAGCACCGTCGCCATCGGCAGCCCGCTCGCCAGGCTCTTCTTGGACCCGCAGAACACGATCGTGATCCGGTCGGCGCGGGCGAAGCCCAGCAGCCGGGCGCCCCAGCCCGTCGCGCCCAGCACCGCCGCGAGCAGCACGCAGCACACCGCGACCAGCACGAGCAGGTGGCCGGCGTCGAGCCGGTGCCAGCTGCCTTCGACCATGCCCGCGCTGAAGGCCGTGTAGACGACCAGCAGGATCGACCCGCGGTCGAACAGCTTGAGCGGCGCCGAATTCCGCGTGATCCACTCGCCGATCCAGCGCCGCGCGAGCTGGCCCGCGACGAACGGTGCGAGCAGCTGCAGCACGATCCCGAGCACGGCCGAACCGTCGACGCCGGCGCCGTCCCCCGACAGCAGCAGCGCCACCAGCAGCGGCGTCAGCACGATCCCGGCCAGGTTGGACAGCGACGCGCTGCAGATCGCCGCCGCGACGTTGCCGCGGGCGATCGAGGTGAACGCGATCGACGACTGCACGGTCGAAGGCAGCACGGCCAGGAACAGCACCCCGGCGGCGAGCCGGTCCGGCAACACCGACGGCGGCAGCAGGAACAACGCCAGGCCGAGCAGCGGGAACAGGACGAACGTCGCGGCCAGCACGACCGCGTGCAGCCGCCAGTGCCGCAGCCCTTCCAGCGCCTCCTGGGTGGACAACCGGGCGCCGTACAGGAAGAACAGCAGCCCGACGGCGATCGTGGTGGCGGTGCTGAACCCGCCGGCCGCGACCCCCGAAGCGGGGAGCAGCGTGGCGACCCCGACGGTGGCGAGGATGGCGACGACGAACGGGTCGGGACGAAACCGGGACATGGATCTCCTTCCACAGCTATTCTCGGCGACGCCCCGCTCATTGTGAACCCCGATGACCGGACTGACTGTCATCGCGAATCGCGATAAAGTGCCCGGGTGCTGGACCCGCGCCTGTGCCGTTCGTTCCTCGCCGTCGCCGAGACGCGCAGCTTCACCGCGGCCGCGCGGCGGCTGGGGGTCGGCCAACCGACGGTCAGCCAGCACGTGCGACGCCTGGAGCGCGACTCGGGCGGGCTGCTCTTCGCGCGCGACACCCACACCGTCGAGCTGACCGCGCGCGGGCAGGCGATGCTGGGGTTCGCGCAGACCGTCGTCGACACCGAAGAGCGGGCGGAGCGGCACTTCCGCGGCGCCGAGCTGCGCGGCCGCGTGCGCTTCGGCGTTTCGGAGGACTTCGCGCTCGGCGAACTGCCGGAGATCCTGCACCGGCTGCGCCGCAGCCACCCGCTGGTGGACGTCGAGCTGACCGTCGAGCTGTCGGACGTCCTCGCGCGGCGGCTGCGCGCCGGTCAGCTGGACCTGGTGCTGGGCAAACGCCGCCCGGGCACCCACCACGGGCGGCTGCTCTGGCGGGAGCCGCTGGTGTGGATCGGCTCGGCGGCGACGGTGCTGGAGCCCGGCCGGCCGGTGCCGCTCGTGCAGTACCCGATGCCGTCGATCACCCGCCAGCTCGCCGTGGAGTGCCTCGAGCGCGCCGGGCTGGAGTGGCGGGCGGCGTGCCAGACCTCGAGCCTCACCGGCCTGCGGGCCGCGGCGGCGGCCGGGCTCGGCGTCACCCTGCACGCGCGCAGCCTGGTGCCGGGTGACCTCCTCGAGCTCGACGGCCTGCCCGAGCCGGGCGAGATCGAGTTCATGCTGCTGTCCCGCGAAGCGAAGGAAGGGCCGGCGGCGGCGTTGGAGGAGTTCGTCCTGGACAGCGTGCGCCGCTAGTCCTCTTCCCCCGTCAGCAATCTTCGGAGCCGCGCCAGCGCGCGGTGCTGGGCGACGCGGACGGCGCCGGGGGTCGAGCCCACCGCCGCGGCCGTCTCCTCCGCGGACAGCCCGACGACCACCCGCAGCACGACGATCTCCCGCTGCTTCGCCGGCAGCACGTCCAGCAGCCGCGCCAGCCGTTCGTTCAGCTCGAACCGCAGGGCGCGCTGCTCCGGGCCGTCCGCTTCGGACACGCCGTCGGGGACCTCGGGGACGGGGTCGGAGCGGTTGCGGGCCGCCGCGCGGTGGGCGTCGGCGACCTTGTGCTGCGCGATGCCGTAGACGAACGCCAGGAAGGGGCGGCCCTGGTCGCGGTAGGACCGCAGCGCGGTCAGCACGGCCACGCACACCTCCTGGGCGACGTCGTCGGCCGAGGCGAACGAGCGCTCGTGCCGGCCGACGCGGGCCCGGCAGTAGCGCACCACCAGCGGCCGGATGGTGGCGAGCAGGCGGGCGGTCGCGGCGCCGTCGCCGGCGATCGCGTCGGCGACCGGCTCGTCGTGGTGGCGCCAGTGCGCGGGGAACGCCTCGGGCGGCTGCGTCGCGGCTATCTCGCGGACGAGGGCGCGGCTGCGCACCCGGAGCAGGGTGCCTTCCACGTCGAGGCCGACGCGCAGCGAGTCGTGCAGCGCGGCGTTGGACTCCCGCAGCAGCCCGGTGATCGCGGGGTCCCCGTACTCGGTTGCCGGCATGGTGCTCACCCTTCCCTGTCCCGCTGGTCGCCGGGTCGTGCGGCCCGGTGGCGCCTGAGTCGTTCCCGTACGTGGCGGAGGTTGGAGCGGACGGTCGCGGGGGCGATGCGCAACGCCGTCGCGATCTGCGTGGGCGTGAAGCCGTCGAGGGACCAGGCGAGGACCATCCGCTGCTGGCCGGGGAGGGACGCGAGCAGGTCGATGAGCCCGGCGTGCTGGTCGACCAGGACGGCCAGCTTCTCGTCGTCCTGCGGGTCGCCGGCGGGCGACCAGTCCGACCGCGTGTCGTCCACCGCGTCGAGCAGCCGGCCGGCGACGCGGCGGACCCAGGCCCGCGGGTCTTCGAGGGTCGGCCACGCCTCCAGCGCGCGCAGCATCGCCTCGGCGGCGATGTCGCGGGCCAGTTCGGCCTCGAACCCGGCCTTGCACAGGAACGCCACGAGCGGGGGGAAGTCGGCGCGGAAGAACGCGTCGAACTCGTCGTCAGCGCACACGGACCCCTCACCACCCCTCGCCTCACTGGAACAGGTGCGCTGAGGTGACCGCTACGTGTAACGATTCGATCAAGACTGCTCGATAGGAGTAATGGTCTGCGCCGGATCGGTGACGACCGGTGACGAATGGGTGCGGGCATCTCGGGTACCCGAATTCGATGACCCAGCGAGACAAGGTCCGGCGCCTGCTGGCGGAGGCCGGACCGACCTACGCCGCCGAAGCGGGAATCAGGCTGGCCGACCGGCCCGCGCCGCTGTACCGGCTGCTGGTGCTGTCGGTGCTGCTCTCGACCCGGATCAAGGCGGGCATCGCCGTCGACGCGGCCCGGGAGCTGGGGGTCGCGGGGATGGGCACGGCCCGGGCGATGGCCGAGGCGACGTGGCGGGCGCGGGTGGCCGCGCTCGGCCGCGCGCACTACAAGCGCTACGACGAACAGACGGCGACCGCGCTCGGCGAAGGAGCGCAGTACCTCCTCGACGAGTACAGCGGCGATCTGAGGCGGGTGCGCGAGGCCGCGAACGGCGAATTCCGGACGCTGGCCGGACTCCTGACGAAGGTGCCGAGACTCGGGCCGGTCGGGGCCGAGATCTTCGCCCGCGAGGTGCAGCTGGTCTGGCCGGAGTTTCGTCCGCACCTGGACCGGAAAGCCTTGCAGGGTGCCGAAAAGCTCGGCCTGCCGAAGCAGCCGGGGCGGCTCGCGAAGCTCGTCGATCCCGACGAGCTGGCCCTCCTCGCGGCGGCGCTCGTGCGGGTCGCGCTGGAGCGCGGTCTCGCCGATCGGGTGACGTGATCGACATCGAGATCCCGGGAAGAAAGGCGTACTCTCACGTGTTGCAGTCTTGGTTGCCCGGAGGGTGAGCCGGGGACCGAAGCCAAAACCCCCTTGACCGACGCGGAGACGCTCGCGCGTCCGCCGCGGTCAAGTCGGTTGACGCGCCACGACAATGGGAAACAGTAGAAGCAGAGGGAGGTGAACGAAGGAAATGGAAGCCACGATGACGGGCTGGGCGGAACTCGCGGCCTGCAAGGACGAGGACCCGGAACTGTTCTTCCCGATCTCCGCAGTGGGTCCCGGCGCCCGGCAGGCGGCGCAGGCCAAGGCCGTGTGCGCACGCTGCCCGGTGCGCGCCGAATGCCTCGGCTACGCGCTCGACAACGGCCTGGACCACGGTGTTTTCGGCGGGACCACCGCCGAGGACCGACGCCGGCTGGCGCGTACCGCGCCGCAGCGGCACCGAGCTGCTTGACCCGCCGCCCGGTGACCTCTTCCCGGCGGCCAGGAAGCCGAACACCGAAATCGAAATTTTCTTTCCGGCTGGTGTGCGCCCGGGCGGGTGATTCCCCGTGAATCACCCGCCCGGGCTTTTTCCCGTCCTTCACGGGTGAGCGACGCACTGCCGAATGCGTGCACCGGGCATCGGTGCGCGGTGCCGGGCCACCCGGGTCATCGTGCGGACTCGTCGTGCGACGTTTCCGGCAGCCCCCACGCCGCCGCCGGGACGGACTCGAAGGCGGCCATTTCCGTGACCAGCCCGCGCTCGACCGTCAGCAGGGACACCCCGAACCAGCGGTACTCGTCCTCGCCCGGGCGCCGGAGCCAGGTCGCGACCGCGGGCTGGCGGTTGGCCCGCGTCGCGCGCATCCGGAACCGGCCGACGCAGTGCGGTGACGCGGGGTCGAGCGACAGCGACAACGCCCGGACGATCGAGGCCGCACCGGCGAACCACAGCTCGTACGGCGGCATGACCGCGCGGACCTCTTCGTGCAGCAGCCGGGCGACCGCCTGCGGGTCGCCCTGTTCGTAAGCCGCGATGAACCGCTTGAGCAGCGCGGTTTCCTCGGCCGTCGGATCCCCGGCCGTCCACTCGGTACGGCGCGCGGGCAGCCGTTCACGCAGGGTCGCCCGGGCCCGTTGCAGCGCGCTGTTCGCCGACGCGACGCTCGTCTCCAGCAGGTCCGCGGTCTCCTTGGCCGACCAGCCGAGGACGTCCCGCAGGACGAGCGCCGCCCGCTGCCGCGGCGGCAGGTACTGGACGGCGGCGAGGTAGGCGAGCTCGATGGTCTCCCGCTCGACGACGGCGGCGTCCGGCCCGGCCTCGTCCAGCAGCCGGTCCGGGCAGGGCTCCAGCCACGGCAGGTCGGCGGCGGCGATGGGGCCGTCGGGCTCCCCGGCGGGCCCGAGCTGATCGGGCAGCACCCGCCGCGGCCGCCGGGCGAGGACGTCGAGGCAGGCGTTGGTCGCGATCCGGTACAGCCACGTCCGGACGCTGGCCCGGCCCTCGAACCGGTCACGGGCCTTCCAGGCGCGCAGGAAGGTCTCCTGGGCGAGGTCTTCGGCATCGCTCAGCGAGCCGAGCATCCGGTAGCAGTGCACCTGGATCTCCCGCCGGTGCCGCGCGACGACCGTCTCGAAATCCGGAGCGTGACCCACCCGGGCACGCTAGCGCAGTTCACGAGCCCCGGGCGCCCGGTTCGGCTCGCCTCGGCCACCCCGCGACGTTCGCCGGGCCGCCGCGGACCCGGGCGGGTGCCCGCGCGGCGGTCCCTGTGGGCTGGAAGACTGCTCCCGTGAGCGGAACGGTGCTGGTACTCGGCGGACGCAGCGAGATCGGGCTGGCCGTGGCGCAACGCCTGGCCGGGGACCACCAGCGGGTCGTGCTGGCCGCCCGCCCCGGCGCGGACCTGACCGCCGCCACGGCGACCCTGCGCGCAGCCGGCGCCGAAACCGTCGAGACGGTGGACTTCGACGCCGACGACCTCGCCGCCCACGGCCCCTTCCTCGAGAAGGTCGCCGCCGAGCACGGCCCCCTGGACGTCGTCGTGCTCGCTTTCGGCATCCTCGGCGACCAGGCCCGCGCCGAAGAGGACGCCGCCCACGCCGCCGCGATCGTCCACACCGACTACGTCGCCCAGGTCGGTGTCCTGACCCACACCGCGAACCTGCTCCGCGCCCAGGGCCACGGCAGCCTCGTCGTGTTCTCCTCCGTCGCCGGGGTCCGCGTGCGGCGCGCCAACTACGTTTACGGCTCGGCGAAGGCCGGCCTCGACGGCTTCGCGAGCGGCCTCGCCGACGCGCTGCACGGCTCGAAGATCCACCTGCTGCTCGTCCGCCCCGGGTTCGTCATCGGGCGGATGACCGAAGGTATGAGCCCGGCGCCGTTCTCGAGCACCCCGGACCAGGTGGCCGACGCGACCGTCGCCGCGCTGCGCAAGCGCCGCGGGGTCGTCTGGGTGCCCGGCGTACTCCGTCCGGTCTTCTTCGGGATGCGCTTGCTGCCGCGCGCGCTCTGGCGCCGGCTGCCGCGCTAGCTGTGGCCACGGCCACAGCACGTTTTCGTGTGCGCGCCGGTACTTTCCGTCGCGAAACCGGCCGATCGGCCCGGTTCGGCTCGGCCGATCGGGCAGCGTCACAGCATTTCGACAACTTTCTCAGCTGATTCCCAGCTAACCCGGTGATCCTCGAAGGTGGGGCCGGAGGTTCACCACAGGGAAGCAAGGGGAAGTGTCGTGCTGTTGTCGTCCCGGGGGCGCCGCATCGGCGGGCGGGTCGCGCTCGGCGTCGTGTCGGCGCTGGTGCTCGGCGCCACCGGGTACGCGTGGTCGCAGCTGAGCAAGCTGGACCACGGCCTCGTCACGGCCAACGTCATCTCTCCGTCGGGGCAGGTCGAAGACGAAGACACGATGCCCGGCGAGCCGCTCAAGGTCGCCCAGAACGTCCTGCTCGTCGGGATCGACGCGCGCACCGACTCGTACGGCAACCCGTTGCCGCAGAACGTGCTCGACGCGCTCCACGCCGGCAGCGGCGACGACGGCGGCGACACCACCGACACGATGATCGTGGTCCACATCCCGGCGGGCGGCGCCGCGGCGACGGCGATCTCGATCCCGCGCGACTCCTATGTGGACATCGCGGGCGGCTACGGCAAGCACAAGATCAACTCGGCGTACAGCCGCGGCAAGAACGCCTCGATGTCCGGCCTGCGTGCCCAGGGCCTGTCCGGCGCGCAGCTGGAGGTGGCGGCGAACGAGGCCGGGGCGAAGACCGCGATCCAGACGATCGAGAAGTTCACCGGCCTGACGATCAACCACTACGCGGCCATCAACCTCGCCGGCTTCGACGCGCTGTCGCAGGCCGTCGGCGGCGTCGAGGTCTGCCTCAAGGCGCCGGTGCACGACAGCTACTCCGGCGCGGACTTCGCGGCCGGCCCGCAGACGCTGTCCGGGGCGCAGGCGCTCGCGTTCGTCCGGCAGCGCCACGGCCTGACCAACGGCGACCTCGACCGGATCGCGCGGCAGCAGGCGTTCCTGTCCGGGATGGCCGAAAAAGTACTGAGCGCGGGCACGTTCACCGACGTGTCGAAGCTCTCCGCGCTCGTCGACGCGGTGCAGGGGGCCGTGGTGCTGGACCAGGGCTGGGACGTGCTGAGCTTCGCGCAGCAGCTGCGGGGGATGAGCTCGGGGGCGATCGCGTTCGCCACGATCCCGGTGCAGAGCCTGTCGCTGGCCACGCCGTCCGACGGCGACGCGGTGAAGGTCGACCCGGCGCAGGTCCAGCAGTTCGTGCGCACGGCGATCAGCACGCCCGCGGTTCAGGCATCGGGCGATGACACCAGCGGCCGCGTGAAGCCGGTGGCGGCGACCACCACCGGCACGCCGTCCTCGGCCACGAAACAGCCGGCGACCAGTACGGCCGCCGGCTGCGTGAACTGAGTGATCAGACGAACGCGGACTGTCCCGTGATCGCCTTCCCGACGATCAGGGTGTTCATCTCGCGCGTGCCTTCGAACGAGTAGATCGCCTCGGCGTCGGCGAAGAACCGCGCGACGTCGTATTCGAGCACGATCCCGTTGCCGCCGAAGATCTCCCGGCTCCACGCGACCACCTCACGCATCCGCGAGGTGACGAACGCCTTGGCCAGCGACGACTGCTCGTCCTTGAAGATCCCCGCGTCCTGCAGGTGGGCGAGCTGCACGAGCATGCCCCAGGACGCGGTGATGTTGCCGAGGCTCTTCACGAGCAGGTCCTGCACCAGCTGGAACCGCGCGATCGGCCGGCCGAACTGCTTGCGCTCCTGCGAGTAGGCCAGCGCGGCTTCGTAGGCGCCGATCATCACGCCGAGCGCCTGCCACGCGACGCCGCCGCGGGTGGCACGCAGGATCTCCGCGACGTCGCGGAAGCCGTTGATGCCCTGCAGGCGGTTCGCTTCCGGCACCCGGACGCCGGTCAGCGTGATCTCGGCGTTCTCGACGATCCGGAACGCGGTCTTGCCCTGGATCTTCTCCGGCACGAACCCCGGCGTGCCCTTCTCGACGACGAACCCCTTGACG
The DNA here is from genome assembly GCA_049998055.1 of Amycolatopsis sp. cmx-4-37. Classification (GTDB taxonomy): domain Bacteria; phylum Actinomycetota; class Actinomycetes; order Mycobacteriales; family Pseudonocardiaceae; genus Amycolatopsis. The sequence continues at coordinate 50,720 of JAEBEK010000006.1, forward strand.
TGGTTGTCGTCGACGTCCCGGGCCCACACCACGACGTAGTCGGCGAAGGTGGCGTTGCCGATCCACTTCTTGGCGCCGTCGAGGATCCACGTGTCCCCGTCGCGCTTGGCGGTGGTGCGCATGCCACCGGCCACATCGGACCCGCCGAGCGGCTCGGTCATCGCGAACGCGCCGATCTTGTCCATCGCCGCCATTTCGGGGAGCCAGCGGTCCCGCTGCTCCTGGCTGCCGCCGGAGTGGATCGAGTACATCGCGAGTCCGTTGTGGACACCGAAGAACGTCGCGACGGACGCGTCGGTGCGGCTCATCTCCATCGCCATCATGCCGGTGAGCAGGTGGCTGACCGCGGGCTTGTGCTCGCCGTAGCCCTCGTAGGGCAGACCGGCGAGGCCGGACTCGCGGAACATCCCGATCAGTTCCTGCGGGAAGGTGCCGGCTTCCCAGTTGTCGTTCACCAGCGGCTTGACGTCGTTCCGCATGAACTCGCGCGCCTTGACGAGCAGCTTGCGCTCGTCGTCCGGCAGCAGCGCTTCGAAGTCGTAGAAGTCGGCGGTCAGCTTGTCCTTGAGCGGTTCCATGTCAGTTCTCCTCCACTGCGTGCAAAACGGCGAGCTGCTTGCGGTCGCGCGTCTCGGCGAGTTCCGAATACGTGGAGGAGCCGTAAGCCTGTTCGACGGCTTCGATGAGCCGTTCCTGCTCTTCGGGGCTCTGGCTGGGGTTTCCCAAGCCGGCCCACATCTTCTTCATGGATTTGCCGATGTGCTCGGCCATGTGCCGGTAGCCGCCGGGGCCGCCACCGAGGTGCGAGCCGAGGAACGGCCCGACGGTCGCCCAGCGGATCCCGAGCGAGTTCGTGATGACCTTGTCCAGGTCTTCCGGCGTCACGACCCCTTGCTCGACGAGGTAGATCGCCTCGCGGCTCAGCGCGTTCTGCAGCCGGTTGCCGACGAACCCGGGGATTTCCTTGCGCTCCACGACCGGCGTCCGGCCGAGGGAGGTGTAGAACTCGACGGCCTGGTCCACCGACTCCTCGCTGGTGTGCTCGCCGGGGACGACCTCGACCAGGGGGATCAGGTGCGGCGGGTTGAACGGGTGTCCGATGAGGACCCGGCTCGCGTCTCCCAGTTCGCCGGTGAAGGCCGTGGACGGGATGGCGCTCGACGAACTGAGCAGCAGCGCGTGCTCCGGAGCTTCCTCGACGAGCTGCTTGAAGAGGTCCTTCTTGAACTCGACGTTCTCGGGCCCGTTCTCCTGCACCACATCCGCATCTTTCACTGATTCAGTGACGTCCTGGGCGAGGTGGACGCGGGTCGCCAATTCCTCCGCGGTCGTGCCGAGGTGCGGGGCGAACTTCGCCAGCGCGTCGGCGACGGCCTCGGCGAGATCGGGGCGGGGGTCGGTGACCCGGACGGTCAGGCCGTGGTGGGCGAACAGCGCCGTCCAGGACAGGCCGATGGTGCCGGCGCCGATGACTGCCGCGTTCTTCATGAGCGCGCTCCCTTCAGGTAGTCGAAGACCGGCTTGACCGGGGCGAGCGTCAGGTCGGTGCGGATGTGGCTCGCGGAGACGACCTCCAGCACCGGCAGGTCGGCCAGTGGGGCCAGGACGTGCTGGAACAGCTGCAGCCGCGCGGGACCGGTGTAGGCCTCCTTGACCACGACGTCGGTGATCTCGGTGCGGACCAGCTCCTGCACGCGCGGCGCGCCGTCGTAGCCCGGGATCGTCTTGAGCATGAACGTCGGGACCGTGATCTGCTCCTCGGCCTCGCGGGCGTCGAGCTCGTGGTGCTTGTAGCCCATGGTCGCGGTCGCCACCCGCAGCGTCCCGTAGTCGAGCGTGCCCACCAGAACGCCGTTGTCGACGTAGAGATTCGGGCTGCCGACGGTCTTCGGGTAGGCGCTGACCTCGCGCCCGGACGCGGTCGCCGGGAAGTTGTCGAGGTACATCGCGTGCAGGTACTCGCCGCGTTCGCCGTCGAAGCTGACCTCGATCGCCTGGCCGGACTCGGTGTACGGGCCGTAACCGGAGACGTCGCCCATCTTCATGACCTCGAAGCGCACCAACGGTTCCTCGACCTGAAGCGGCTCCGGCACGACGGCGCGCAGGGCGTCGGCGTCGGTGCGGTAGACGATGTTCAGGTACTCGCGGTTCGTGAACCTCGGGACCACGGGCGCGAACGCCGGGGCGGTCAAGGGAGTGGTCACGTGCCTGCGGACTTCGTCGATCTTCATGGTTACTCGCCTGTCCACTTCGGAGCGCGGCGCTCGGCGAAGGCGGTCATGCCCTCGCGGACGTCGGCGGACTGCATCAGCTTCTTGATTTCTTCGCGCTGTGCGGTCGCGGGATCCGTGGCACGCACGATCTTCTTGACGGCGGCGAGCGCCAGCGGCGCGTTCTTCGCCAGCTTCTCGGCCAGCTGCAGCGCGACGGCGGCGGCATCGCCACTCGGCGTCACGCGGTTGACCAGGCCCAGCTCACCCGCGCGGCGGCCGGTGACGGGCTCGCCGCTCAGCAGGAACTCCATCGCCAGGTGGTGCGGGATCCGCTTCGGCAGCCGGATCACCCCGCCACCCGCGGCGATCAGGCCGCGTTTCACTTCGGGCAGCCCGAACTTCGCGTCTTCCGCGGCGACGATCAGGTCGCAGCCCAGGGCCAGCTCGAACCCGCCGCCCATCGCGAACCCTTCGACGGCGGCGATCAGCGGCTTGGACAGCTCGGCTTCGGTGAGGCCGCCGAACCCGCGTCCCGGGATCTCCGGGGACTCGCCCTTCAGCGCGGCCTTGAGGTCCATGCCGGCGCTGAAGGTGTTCTCGGCGCCGGTCAGGACGCCCGCCCGGAGCGTGGGGTCGTTCTCCAGCTCGTCCAGGGCGGCGGCCAGCCGGGTCGCGACGGCGGCGTTGACCGCGTTGCGCGCCTGGGGCCGGTCGATCGTGATCAGCAGGGTGCTGCCGATCCGTTCGGTGCGCACTTCACTCATGACTTCACTTCCTTGGTGGAGCTTTCACGTGAAAGCTCCGGTGGTTCAGACCAGTTCCGCGAGGACTTCGGCGGTGTCCTGACCGGCCAGCGGGGCCAGACGGCGGATCGAGCCGGGCGTCGCGGAGAACTTCACCGGGATGCCGACCGTGCGGATGGCGCCTTCGCTCGGGTGCTCGACGGTGTCGAGCAGGTGGCCGTCGCGGACGTACGGGTCCTCGTGCGCGCGGTCCAGTTCGAGCACCGGCGCCATCGGGATGCTGTGCTTCGCGCAGACCTCTGCCCACTCGTCGGTGGTCAGCGCCGGGGCGCAGGCGGCGATCTGCTCGGTCAGCCACTCGTTGTCGGCGCGGTCGATGGCGTCGCCGTTCACGCGCGGGTCCTCGGCGAGGTCGGGGCGCTCGGCCGCGGCGAAGAAGTCGCGGAAGTTCTTCGGGTTGTAGGGGATCACGCAGGCGAGGCCGTCCTTGGTGCGGACCGCGGCGTGGCCCTTCGTCATCGACAGCGCGAACCCGGTGGGACCCTCGGCCGGCTCGTAGGTGTGCCCGGCGAGGTGCTCGACCAGGTTGAACGCGAGCAGCGTGTCGGTCATCGGGATCTCGACCTGCTGGCCCTGGCCGGTCCGGTCGCGGTGGACCAGCGCGGCGAGCACGCTGTAGGCGATGGTCAGCGACGACACCTTGTCGCCGATGATCGTCGGCAGGTAGACCGGCTCGCCCAGTGCGCGGTTGGCCACGTCGACCAGGCCGGAGGAGGCCTGCACGGTCTCGTCGTAGGCGGCGTTGCCGGCGCGGTCGGAGTCGCCGCGGAAGCCTTGCGCGTGGGCGTAGACCAGGCGGGGGTTGCGCTCGGCGACGTCGGCGTAGTTCAGGCCGAGCCGGGCCAGCGCGCCGGGGCGCATGTTGGTGATCAGCACGTCGGCCGTGTCGATCAGCTTCAGCGCCTGCTCGCGCTCGGTCTCGTCCTTGAGGTTGAGGGCCACGCTGCGCTTGTTGCGGTTGACGTTGAGGTTCAGCGGGGTCATGCCCGGCGTGGTGCGGTACTGGCCCACCCGGACGGTGTCCGCGGGGGACTCGATCTTGATCACGTCGGCGCCGAGGTCGCCGAGGATCTGGGCCGCGTACGGGCCCATGACCACGGTCGAGAGGTCGATCACGCGCACGCCGTCCAGAGGTCCGGTCGTCATCTTTTCGTCCTTTCGCGCCTTGCTGCTTCGCTCTACTTACGAACGTAGGCGCGGGCGGCGCGAAAGGGAATGATCATAATGCGCACAATGGTGTGACCGCAGCGGTCATACCATTTCTCAGATGGTGATCGGGTAGTGGAAGACGTCTTTCGCGGCTTCGACGAGTTCGCGCAGGTCGCCGTCGGTGCGATCGCGGCGCCAGAGCAGGCCGGTGTCCAGCTGGGGGCGGAAGTCGGTGAAGGGCAGGACGATGACGTTGTCGAGCCGGTAGCCGTGCATCGGGCTCTTTTCGTCCAGCATGGAAATGGAAAAAGCCGCGCCGCTGGAAATGATTTCCGACGTCCCGCCGTAACCGGTGTTGGTCAGCCGGATGCGTTTCTTGACGCCCAGGTCGTTCAATTGGTGGTCGAGCTGGTCGAAGTACGCCGGCGTGATTTCCCCGGGTGAGGCCACGTACGGGAATTCGGTCAGCTCGGCCAGGCTCACCGAGTCGCGCCCGGCGAACAGGTCGGCCGGGACGACCGCGCCGAGCCGTTCCGACATCACCGGCACCTGCTCCAGCGCCGGATCGGTCACCGGCAGCCGGGCGAGCGTGAGGGCGAGCTTGCCCTCGTGCACGCCCTGGACGAGATCGGCGGTGGTGCCGGGCCAGCGCTTGAGCTCGTACCTTTCGCGAACGCGCCCGGCGAGGGCGTTGACGCGGTCCCGCAGGTCGGGGTGCACGCCGGCGGGCATGCCGAGGAAGACGGTGCTGCGCTGCGGCTCGGTCGCCTCCTTGAGCCGCCAGGGGATGGCGCTCACCTGCTCGAGGACGTCCCGGGCGAGCGGCAGCAGCGCGGTCCCGGCGGCGGTCAGCGTGACGTGGTGGGTGCTGCGGTCGAACAGCTGCTGCCCGAGTTCGTGCTCGAGGTCCTTGATCCGCTGCGACAGCGGCGACGCGGCCATGTGCAGCTTCCGCGCGGCCGCGGAGAAGTTCAGTTCCTCGGCGACCGCGACGAAGTAGCGCAGGTGCAGCATCTCCATCCCCCGACCCTAACGATCCGACCCTCCAGGCACGCGAGCCGACTCTCCAGGTACGCGAGTCGACTCTCTGGGTACGCGAGCCGACTCTCCAGGGGCGTGCTCAGGTGGCCGCGGCGCCGCGGCGGACCAGGGTGAGCAGCCGGCCGGGCTCGCCGCCGGACAACGCGATGCCGGTGGCGAGCAGGAGGAGGTCGAGCTCGGTGACGTCGGCCGCCACCGCGCCGGCGGTCCGCGCGCGGCCGAGCAGGGCGGCGGCGGTCGTGTTCATCGCCGCGTGCCAGCCGGCGAACAGGCTCTCGTGCTCCCCTGCGGGATCGGCCAGCGAAAGCGCGAGGGCGCGCTTCGTCCGCACGTGCTCCACGAACAGCCCGAGCCAGGCGAAGAGCGCTTCGCCGGGGTTGTCGGCGTCGAGGTCCGCGCGGCTTCGCAGCTCCGCGACTTCGTCGGCGTACACGGCGACAACGAGCTCGCGCCGGTTCGGGAAGTGCCGGTAGAGGGTGGCGTTGCCGAGCCCAGCGCGACGGGCGATGCGGTCGAGCGGCGCGTCCGGGCCGTCTTCGGCGAAGACCTCCCTCGCCGCGGCGAGCACGAGTGCCTGGTTGTCCCGCGCGTCCGACCGGCGGGCTCGTGCGGTCATGCTGCTCCTTGCCAAGCGGGGACGTCCCCGGTTAGCGTAGCCGAACACCAACCGGGGAACTCCCCACTTAAGGAGTGATCATGGACGCCGCCGAGGTCCACCGCCGCCTGGTCGCGTTGACGCCGTTCACCGCGGAGAGCGTTGCCGAAGGCCTGCGCTACATCGACCCGCAGGTGATCGACCACCGCGGCGGCGCGGGCGGCGACCACCACGGCATCGACGCCTGGCGCGCGAAGTGGGAAGCCATGCTCGGCGGCGAGTTCTTCGCGGACTTCCGCGACGTCGGCGTGCGGGTCGAGCAGAACGTCGCCGACGGCGATTTTTCGGTCAACCGCTACACGAGCACGGGAACGCAGCTCTCGACCGGCCGCAGCTACGCCGTGACCAGCATGGACATGATCCGCGTCCGCGACGGCCGGGTCGTCGAGCACTGGGCCGTGATGGACGTGACGGACCGCGCGGCCCAGCTGGCGGGGTGACCGACGCGTACCGCAACGGTCGGTTCGCGTACCCAGACGGTCGGTTCGCGTACCTGGAGGGTCGGCTCACGTGATTGGGGTCGACACGGTCAGCCCAGGGGGAGGGGGACCGTCTGGTCCGAGGCCGCCAGGGGGAGGGTGATCGTGAAGGCCGCGCCGCCCTCCGGGGCCGGGCCCGCCGTCAGGGCTCCGCCCATCCGGGTGACCAGGCCGTGGACCAGCGCCAGCCCGATGCCCGACCCGACCGGGCGGCGGTCGCGGTAGCGCGCGTTCAGCACCCCCCGCTCGAACGCCACCGGGTAGTCCTCCGGGGCCAGGCCCGGGCCGCCGTCCCGCACCGATAACGAAGCACCCGAACCGGACACCGACAGCGAAAACACCATCGGCGCCCCGCGCGGTGTCACCCGCAGCGCGTTCTCCGCCAGCCCGTCGACGACCTGACGCAGCCGCCGCGCGTCCGCCAGGACCGGGACCGGAGCCGAAGGCGCCGAGACGGACAGCCGCACGTCCTCCCGCGCGCACCGCAGCTGCCAGACCTCGGCGCAGTCGCGCAGCAGCGCACCCAGGTCCAGCGACGCGACGTCCAGCCGGAACTCGTCGGCCCCCAGCCGCGCCAGCTCCAGCAGGTCGGAGACCAGCCGCTCCAGCCGGGAAGCCTCCCGTTGGATGGTCTGGCCGGCCCGGACCGCGTCGTCCCCGGAAGCGACGCCGTCCGCGATCGCCTCGGCGAACCCCGTCACGGCGGTCAGCGGCGTCCGCAGCTCGTGCGACACCGACAGCAGGAAGTCCCGCTGCCGCGCCTCACTCACCGCCAGCGCGTCGGCCAGCGCGTTCAGCGACCCGGCCACCTCCGCGACCTCGCGCGGTCCCTCCACCGGCACCCGGACGTCCCGGCGGCCCGCCCGCAGCGAGCCCGCGGCAAGAGCGGCCCGTCGCAGGGGACGGCCCAGCAGCCGGCCCGAGAAGAAGCCCGCCAGCGCCGCGACCAGCAACCCGATGCCCAGTGCCAGGGCGATGTTGCGCACCAGCGCGCGCTGCGTCGCTTCGGCGCTGCGGGCCGGCTGCACCAGCGCGAACGCCGCCCCGCGCGTGCCCACCACCCGCGTCTCGACGAGGTACTGCGCGCCGCCGGCGGTGACGCGCCCGGAGTGGTCCGCGCCGAGTCCGAGCTTGCCCGCGGCCTGCACGGCGACCGCGTCCCCGGCCGCCTGCCCGCCCGCGCGCCGGACCACCACGGAGATGCCCTGCCCGCGCACGACGTCGGCGACCTTGCCGACGCCGAGCCGGTTCCCGATGCCGGTGTCGTCGAGCTGCGAAGCGACGACGTCGGCCTGCGCGGCCAGCGACGACTGCAGCACGTTGTCCGCCGTGGTCCGGATCAGCCGGGCCGCGACGAGCCCGGCGACGATCACCGCCACGCCCGCGACGGCCAGGCACACCAGCGTGATCCGCCCGGCCAGCGTCCCTCTCATGCCGGGTCCGCCGCGTAGCCGATGCCGCGCACCGTCCTGATCGGACTCGACGCGCCCAGTTTCGCCCGCAGCTGCGCCACGTGGACGTCCACCGTGCGTGTGCCCGCTGCGGCAGCGTAGCCCCAGACGGCGCTCAGCAGCTGGTCGCGCGAAAGCACCTGCCCCGGGTGCCGGAGCAGGTGCGTGAGGAGGTCGAACTCGGTGGAGGTCAGGGAGATCTCCGTCTCGCCCGCCCAGGCGCGGCGGCTGGTGAGGTCGACGCGCGCGCCGCCGACGGTCAACGCCGAGGGGGCCGGCGTCGCCCCCGATGCGCGCCGCAGCACCGTCCGGACCCGGGCGGCCAGCTCGCGCGGGCTGAACGGCTTGGTCAGGTAATCGTCGGCACCGATTTCCAAGCCCAGCAGGCGATCCAGCTCGTCGTCCCGGGCGGTGACGAACAGCACCGGCGTCCAGTCCCCGGCCGCGCGCAGCGCCTTGCAGATCTCGATACCGTCCATTCCGGACAGTCCGATGTCGAGCACGATCGCCACCGGCTTGAGCCGCCGGACGGCGTCCAGCGCCCGGCCGCCGTCGGCCTCGACGTGCACGCCGAAGCCGTCGCGCTTGAGGTAGAGCGCCGCCAATTCGGCGATCGCGGCCTCGTCCTCGACCACGAGGACGAGGCCGCGCCCCGGTGACCCCATGCCTGCTCCCGTCTTCACCGTCGTGTGCGGGAAGACGCTAGCCGCTCAGGGCGACCCATCGCTGTTCATGTCGGATTCGATGCCGTTCAGCGTCGACTCGATCCCGCCCAGCTCCGAAGACCCGGCCGACGTCGGGGCCGGGCTCCCGGAGTCCGGCGAGCCCATCAGGTTGTCGCGGCAGGCCGAGCAGCCGAGCGCGATGAGCGCGGCGGCCCCGACCGCCGCCGCGACCCTCGCGCCCCTCACTTGGCCGGCTTGCAGTGCGCGGCGGCGAAGGCGTCCAGCTTCTGCTTCGCCGTGTCGATCTCGCCGACGCGGCCCTGGCGCTTGGTGGCCCGCTGGTCGAGCTGGGTGGCGCGCTCGTCGTGCCCCTTCGCGCGCTGGTCGGCCGCCCGGGCCTTGAGGTTGGCGACCGAGCCGGTGATCTCGGCGCCGCCGTTGATCCGCTTCTTGAGGTTGTCGGCCTTCTTCCGCAGCTTCGGCACCCAGTCGCCGCAGACCTGCTGCGACTCCTCGGGGCTGAGCGTGATCGGCGCGACCGGCGCCGGCGACGTCGTCTGGGCCGAGGCCAGCGGCGCCGCCACCAGCAGGCAGGCCGCGCTCCCGCAGCCCGCCAGCGCCAGCCGCGTCCAGGTGGTTCCTCGCATCGTGTCTCCCTCGTGTCGTGCTTACGAGGAGAACTCTGGCGGGGCGGTGTACGGACGGCGTCCGCCTAGTGTTCGGGCTTTGTAAGGCCCGCCTCGTACATCGCCAGGAACCGCTCCATCGCGGCGTTCACGGCGTCGCGGTCGCCGGTCGTGACGAGGTCGAGCAGCAGCCCGCGCGTGACGGCGAGGCCGAGCCGGGCGTGGGCCGGCCGGTCGGCTTCGGGGACGCCCCGCGCCTTCAGCAACGCCTCGATCGGGCCGAGCCAGTCGTGGATGACGCCGTCGAGGAACTCGGTGGTGCCCGGGGTGCCGCCGAGGGCCTGGCCGTAGAGCTGGAAGAAGAGCTTTTCGTTGGCGCGCAGGTCGTCCGCGGTGAGCCGGTGCCAGAACTCCGCCGGGTCGAGATCGGCCAGCGCCGCCCGCTGCCGGGCCTCGACCTCCCGCGCCACCGCCGTGAGCAGGCCTTCCTTCGAGCCGAAGTGGTAGATCAGCATGCGGTGGCTGGTGCCGAGGTCCGCGGCCAGCGCCCGCAGGCTCTTGCCCGCGCCGCCGTGGTGGGCGATGTGGCCGATCGCCGCGTCGAGGAGCTTCGCGCGCGGGCTTGCGTCGATCATGTACCAAATGGTACACGTACCAAATGGTACAGAGGATTTCGGTCCGCGCGGTGACGGCCGCGGACGCCGACGCCGTCTACGCGTTGCTGCGGGACGGCGCGAGCTGGCCCCGCTGGTCGCCGCTGGGGTCGTTCGAGCTGGTCCGCCCGGGAAAAGACGAGCCCGAGGGCCTCGGCGCCCTCCGGTTGTTCCGGACCGGCGGCCTTCGCTCGTACGAGGAGATCGTGGCGCTCGAACCCGGCCGCCGGTTCGGCTACGCGCTCGACCACGGCCTGCCGCTGCGGGACTACGTCGCCTACGTCGACCTCTCGCCGGTGGCCGGCGGCACGGAGATCCACTGGCACTCGACGTTCACCGCGAAGATCCCCGGCACCGGCTGGTGCTACCGCCGGTTCCTCGGCCGCTTCATCGGGCGGGTGGTCGCCGGTCTGGTCGACGCGGCCGGGGTGCGCGCGGCCCCATAAAGTGGGCGCATGTCAGCGCCACGACGGGGATCGACCGGCCGCACGCAGGAGGAACGCAGCGCGGCGATGCGCGTCCGGCTGCTCGACGCGACGATCGACTGCCTCGTCGAGTACGGCTACGCGGGCACGACGACCACGCGGGTCGCCGACCGCGCCGGCGTCACGCGCGGCGCGCAGGTGCACCACTTCCCGACGAAGGCCGACCTGGTGACGTCGGCGATCCGGCACCTGGCCGAGAAGCGCACCGAGGTCGCGATGGCCGAGCTCGACCGCCTCCGCGCGTCGAGCGACCCGGTCGGCGACGCGCTGCAGCTGATGTGGGAGATGCACCAGGGGCCGGTGTTCTCGGCGACGGTCGAGCTGTGGGTCGCCGCCCGCACGGACGCCGAGCTGCGGCGGCAGATGGCGGCGGTCGAGCCGATCGCGACGTCCAGCCTGGTCGAGTTCGGCAAGGCGCTGCTGCCGGAGCACGCGGCGCACCACGAGTTCCTGCACGCGGTGTACACGGCGATGGACGTCGTGCGCGGAATCTTGATCGCGAGCTGGGCGACGCGGGACCAGGAGGAGCTGGAGGCCCGCTGGGAACGCGGCCGCCGGCACCTGCGGCTGCTGTTCACCACGCTGATGGCCGCCACCGCCTGAACGGCCTGTTACTCTCCCTGGGAAAGTAAGGAGACGTGCCGTGCTGTCGAACCCGTACGACCGCAACTGCCCGACCCGCCAGCTGCTCGACCGCATCGGCGACCAGTGGACGGTGCTGATCGTCGGCGCCCTGAAGGACGGGCCGCTGCGGTTCACCGAGATCGGCCACCGGGTGGACGGGATCTCGCAGAAGGTCCTGACCCAGACGCTGCGCAGCCTGGTCCGCGACGGTATCCTGACCCGCACGGCGTACGCGGTGATCCCGCCGAAGGTGGAGTACGAGCTGACGACCCTGGGCCGCAACCTGTCCGAGCCGCTGGAGATGCTGGACCAGTGGGCCCGGCAGCACATGACGGCGGTCCAGGAGTCCCGCGACGCCTACGACGCGGAGCACACCCCCGCCTCGGCCTGAGGTCGCGGAGGCGGCCCGGACGTCATGAACGAGTCGTTCATGACGCCGGACGTCATGAAAGAGTCGTTCATGACGTCGCCAACCCCTGCCGAACGTCGCGAATCCGCGCGCGGCCGTGACTTTGCCGGAGCCCTGGCGCCGGACGCGGGTCGTTCACGACCTCCGTTCGGTGCCCACCGAAGCGTCGCCCGCCTAGGTTCGGGCCATGGACGAATTCCGTGCCCTGCACGTCCCCGGTTCCCCGCTGCTGCTGCCGAACGCGTGGGAGTTCGGCGTCGGCGCCTTCCTGGCCGCGCAGGGGTTCCGCGCACTCGGCACGACCAGCCTCGGCGTGTCCGCCGCGGCGGGTGAGCCCGACGGCGCACCGTCGACGCGGGACACCACCGTCGCCCTGGCCCGCCGCCTGGCCCGGCTGGACGTCCTGGTCAGCGTCGACATCGCCGACGGCTTCAGCGCCGAACCCGCCGCGGTCGCCGACCTCGCCGCGGAACTCGCCGACGCCGGCGCGGTCGGCGTCAACCTCGAAGACGGCCGTGCCGACGGCTCGCTCGCCCCGGCCGACGTCCAAGCCGCGCTGGTCAAGGCCGTGAAGGACCGTGTTCCGGACCTGTTCGTCAACGCCCGCACCGACACCCACTGGTCCGGTGACCACTCCGTCGAGACCGCCGAAAAACGCGTGCGGGCCTACGCGGCGGCCGGCGCCGACGGCGTCTTCGTGCCCGGCCTGGCCGACCCGGCGGACGTCGAGCGGATCGTCGCCGCCGGCCTCCCGGTCAATCTGCTGTTCCTGCCGGGGAAGGTCACGTTCGCCGGGCTGGCGGAGCTGGGGGTCGCGCGGGTCAGCCTGGGTTCCCTGCCGTACCGCATGGCTCTGCGGGCGGCGGCCGGAACGGCGTCGGCGGTCCGCGACGGCGGTGAACTGCCGCTGAGCCCGCCGAGCTACGCCGACGTCGTCGCGCTGCTGCCGTAACCGGGTTGCCCGGTCTGCGAGCCTGAAGACCATGCGCGCCTTCGGAGCCGACTTCGCCGTCCCGCCCGGATACTTGAACACCCCCAGCGTCGGCATCCCGCCGGCGCCGGTGGCCGCCGCCGTGGCCGAGTCGGTCGAACGCTGGCGGACCGGCGCGACCCGGCCGGGGGAGTTCGACCAGTACGTCGACCGGTCCCGGGCCGGGTTCGCGCGGCTGCTCGGCGTCGAACCCGGGCGCGTCGCGATCGGCGCGTCGGTCTCGCAGCTGGTCGCGAACGTCGCCGCCGCGGCCCGCCGGCACCCGCGTGCTCGCCGCCGAAGGCGACTTCACCAGCGTGACCTTCCCGTTCGCGGCGCAAGACGTCACGGTGACCGAGGTGCCGCTGGAGCTGCTGCCCGAGCGGGTCGAGGGCCACGACGTCGTCGCGGTGAGCGTCGTCCAGTCCGCCGACGGCCGGCTCGTGGACCTGCCGGCCCTGCGGGCCGCCGCCGAGGCCGCCGGGGCGGCGGTGCTGCTCGACGCCACGCAGGCCGTGGGCTGGCGGCCCCTGGACGTCGCGTGGGCGGACTGGGTGGTCGCGGCGGGTTACAAGTGGCTGCTGTCCCCGCGCGGCTGCGCGTGGCTCGCCGTGCGGCCGGACGCCCGCGACCGCACCCGGCCGGTCGCGGCGAACTGGTACGCGGGGGAGGACCCGTGGGCCACGGTCTACGGCCTCCCGCTGCGCCTGGCCGGCGACGCGCGCGCGTTCGACCTCTCGCCGGTCTGGCTCGCCCAGGTCGGTGCGGCGGCCGCGCTGGAGTACCTCGGCGGGCTCGACCTCGCGCAGGTCGAGGCGCACAACACCGGCCTGGCCGACCTGCTGCTCGAGAAGCTCGGCCTGCCCCCGCGCGGCACCGCGATCGTGTCGCTCGACGCCGATCCGGCGCGGGTCGCGGCGGCGGGGATCGTCTCGAGCGTCCGCGGCGGCCGGGTGCGTGTCGGTTTCCACCTCTACAACACCGCTGACGACGTCGAACGCGTTTTACCCGCATTCGAGTGAACGCCCACGAGCGGGTGAACTACCGTATGGCCTCGTGGTTGGTGCGCGTTTCACCCCAGGCCCGTCCGACACGGCCCCGCTGGGCGCGGTACCCCCGCAGCCCCGCCCGTCCGTGCCGGGACCGCCGGCTCGCGACACGCGGTCCCTGCTGCTCCGGGGCGCCGGGCTGGTCGCGATCGCCGTCGTCTCCGGGCTGCTGTGGTTCCTGATCCGGCACGACTCGACGGCCGACGAGCCGGTCGCGCAGCCGCCGGCCCAGAACGCCGGGCAGTACCAGTTCACGATGGTCGCCGGGCCGGCGAAGTCGAACGAGTGCGCCGGGAAGTCGTACGGCAAGACGCACGACTTCTTCGTGGACAACGAGTGCCAGTCGCTGGTCCGCGCGCTCTACACGACGGAGTCGGGCGGCGCGAAGGCGCTGGTGTCGGTGGTGCTGGTCGGGATGCCGGACTCGACGAAGGCCAAGGCGCTCAAGACGCTGACCGAGCAGGACGAAACCGGCAACGTCACGGACCTGGTGAAGGACAAGACGTTCACCGGCACCGGCGTCCCGAGCGTCAGCAGCGCCGACGCGGCGTACGCGTCGAAGGTGGACGGCACGAACACGACGATCGTGCTGGCCGACTTCTACGGGAAGCACACGGACAAGGCCCTGATCGAGAAGATCGCGGACGACGCGCTGCGCCTGTCGGCCGACCTCAAGGGCTGACCCGCGTGCCCGGGCAGCGACCCGGCCCCAGCACCCCGGCAGCGATGCCATGAACGACTCGTTCATGTCGTCAGACGACATGAACGAGTCGTTCACCACGTTCGGGTCGGCTCAGCTCGCCTGGCCCGGCATGGCGATCGCGACCGGCTTCTCGCCCGCCTCCGACCGCCAAGGCGTCCCGCGCCGCGAAGCCGCCACCAGTGCGTGCAGCGCCGTGGTGCGCAGGCCCGCGTCGTCGGTGTGGTTCACCACCGCCAGCCACGCCGACGCGCAGTCGGCCTCGGCCGTCGCCACCACCAGCGAAGCCGACTTCGCGTCCGTCACCGGTGCCTTCGGCACGTACGCCGCTTCAGGCGCGACAGGCGTCGCCCCGGACGCGGACAGCATCGTCTGCAGCAGGTCGCGACGCACCGCGTGCTCGGCCGTCCCCGCCTTCTCGCCCTCGGCGAAGTCGGCCGGCAGGAACGCGCTGACCAGCCCGTACACCCACACGGCGGCGTGCTCGGCCGCGAGCGCGGTCTGCAGCGGGTCCACCGCCTCCGCGGGCACGGCGCCGGCCGGCCCGGTGAGCGCCGGGGCGTCCTCGCCGGGGCCCAGCGCCGGGGCCGTGCGCTGCAGCGCCGCGCAGCCCGCCGCCACCGCCGCGACCAGCCCGGCCCGGTAGCGGGGCAGCCCGCCGACGAGATCTTCGGCCTGCTTGCGCGCCGTCGCCAGCCGCTCCTTGAGATCGCCCAGGGCGGCCGGTGCCGGGGGCGCCGGCGACGACGATGCCCGGGGCCGGTTCAGGCGGTCCACTTCGGACTTCAGCGCGGCCGCGTGGGCCGCGCGCGCGTCGGCGAGCTGGCCGGCGGCGTCGGCGTTCTCGCCCTTGGCCAGCGCCCGCGCGGCGGTGGCGTCCGCCTCGGCGGCGGCCAGCAGCGGCTGCAACGGGTCGGGGCTCTCGTCGTAGCCGGGCCCGCACGCGGCCAGGGGGACGGCCAGCGCGGCCAGCGCCCCCGCGCGGAGGGCGGCACGACGGGTCAGGTCGGTCGGTCTTCCGGTCACGTCGGCCCATCCTGCCAGGCCCCGGGTCGCCCCCGCCGCTCGCGCGGGCCGAGCGGGCGACCGGATAAGCTGGTCCACCACCACCCGCGCAACTCCAGTCCGAAACAAGGAGAGCCCCACGTGCCAGGAGAACTCGCCAGCCGGCTTCAGCCGATAGTGGCCGAAGCCGTCACCGCCGCGGGTTTCGACCTCGATTCGTTCGAGGTGCAGCAGGCCGGCCGGCGGCAGCTGGTCAAGGTCGTCGTCGACTCCGACGACGGGGTCGGGCTGGACGAGGTCGCCGAGGTCAGCCGCAAGGTCGCGGCGGCGCTCGACGAAAACGAGCACGTGCTCGCGAGTGCCTACACCCTGGAGGTCACCTCGCCGGGCCTCGACCGCCCGCTCACCGAGCGGCGGCACTGGCGGCGCGCGAAGTTCCGCCTGGTGAAGGTGACCCCGGCCGAGGGCGAGGCCTTCATCGGCCGGGTCGGTCACGCGGGCGCGGACGCCGCCCGCGTCCTCGAAGGCGGCAAGCTCCGCGACGTCCGCTACGCCGACGTGGCGAAGGCGGTCGTGGAGATCGAGTTCAAGCAGCCGCCCGCCGAGGACCTGAAACTGCTCGAAGACGACGCGTCCGGCATGATCGCCGCCGAGACGGAGAAGGGGTCGAAGTGAACGTCGACATCGCCGCGCTGCGGGCGATCGAACGGGACAAGGACATCCCCTTCGAAACGGTGATCGAGGCCATCGAGACGGCCTTGCTCACCGCGTACAAGCACACCGAGGGCCACCAGCCGCACGCCCGCGTCGACATCGACCGCAAGACCGGCCTGGTGCGCGTGCTCGCGCGCACGCTGACCCACGACGGCGAGACCGACGAAGAGTGGGACGACACCCCCGAGGGCTTCGGCCGGATCGCCGCCACCACCGCCCGCCAGGTCATCCTGCAGCGGCTGCGCGACGCCGAGCACGAGAAGACCTTCGGCGAGTTCTCCACCAAGGAGGGCGAGATCGTCGCCGGCGTGATCCAGCGCGACGCCCGCGCCAACGCCCGCGGCATGGTCGTGGTCCAGGTGGGTGACACCGAGGGCGTGCTGCCGTCGGCGGAGCAGGTGGCCGGGGAGTCGTACGAGCACGGCAGCCGGATCAAGGCCTACGTGGTCACCGTCTCGCGCGGCAACCGCGGCCCGCAGATCACGCTCTCGCGCTCGCACCCCAACCTCGTGCGCAAGCTGTTCGCGCTGGAGGTCCCGGAGATCGCCGACGGCACGGTCGAGATCGCCGCCGTCGCGCGCGAGCCGGGACACCGCACCAAGATCGCCGTGAAGTCCACCGTGGCGGGCGTCAACGCCAAGGGCGCCTGCATCGGCCCGGTCGGCGCGCGCGTGCGCAACGTGATGAGTGAGCTGGCCGGCGAGAAGATCGACATCATCGACTACTCGGAGGACCCGGCCCGGTTCGTGGGGAATGCCCTGTCCCCGGCGAAGGTTGTTTCCGTGCGAGTGGTGGACGAGCGGGCGAAGACCGCCCGCGTCGTGGTGCCGGACTTCCAGCTGTCGCTGGCGATCGGCAAGGAGGGCCAGAACGCCCGCCTCGCCGCCCGCCTGACCGGCTGGCGGATCGACATCCGCAGCGACGCCGCGCCCGTGGACGACGAGGGTGATCAAGACCACGCCAGTCCGTCGCGGCCCGCCGCGACAACCGGTTCGGCTGAGTGAAGGTCGAAGCGGTAGACTCAGGAGTGGTTCGAAGCCCGCGGCGGGTAGCCGAGCACCAGCCCCACCGAGAATCCCCGGTGCGGACTTGTGTCGGCTGCAAGCGGCGGGCCTTGATCGGTGAGCTGTCGCGCGTGGTCGCGGTGGCCGGACGGGTGGTCGTCGACGGACGTCGTCGGCTTCCCGGTAGGGGGGCTTGGTTGCACCCCGACCCGGACTGCCTGGCCAAGGCCGAACGGCGGCGAGCTTTCCCGAGGGCCCTGCGGGCTCCGGGAGCGCTCGACGTCCAGGAGGTCCGTGAGCACGTCGAGCGCACTAAGCACCACGAAGCCGGGACGTCCCCGGCTTCGGGAGAACGAAGGAAGCAGGTCGACCCGTCATGAGTCAGCCGTGAAGCTGAAGCCATGAGCGTCAGACAATAAGGACGAGGTCAGCGGGTTCTCCGCCTGGCCTCCCCTAGATGAGGAGAGCTGTGCCAGGCAAGGCCCGAGTACACGAGCTCGCGAAGGAGCTCGGCATCACCAGCAAGGACGTTCTCGCCAAGTTGAAGGAACAGGGCGAGTTCGTGAAGTCCGCGTCGTCCACGGTCGAGGCGCCCGTCGCCCGCCGTCTCCGCGACGCGTACGCGCCCAAGGGCGCCAAGAAGCCCGCACCGACCCCCGGCCCGTCGGCGCGCCCCGGGCCCCCGGCCGCCAAGCCGGGCGCGCCCAAGCCCGCGTCGCCCGCTCCCCAGCAGCAGGCGCCCGCGGCGAAGGCCGCCCCCGCGGCGGCCCCGCAGCAGCAGGCACCGGCTTCGAAGCCGGCCGCCGCACCGGGTGCCCGCCCCGCGGGTCCCGGTCCCCGGCCCGGCCCGCGTCAGCAGCCGGCCGCGCCCGCTCCCCAGGAGCAGGTCCCGGCGGCGAAAGCCGAAACGCCCGCCGCACCCCAGCAGGAGACCCCGGCCGCGCCTTCGGGCAACACCGGTTCGGTCGTCCCGCCGCGGCCGCAGGGCCCCAAGCCCGGCGGCCCCAAGCCCGGTCCGCGCACCCCGCGGGTCGGCAACAACCCGTTCGGCGTCGGTTCCGGCGCCCCGCCGCGTCCGCAGGGCCCGCGCCCGGGTGGCGGCCAGGGCGGCGACAACCGCCCGCCGCGTCCCGGTGGGACCGGTGGCGGCGGTGACCGTCCGGCCCCGCGTCCCGGTGGTGGCGCCGGTGGCAACCGGCCCAGCCCGGGCAACATGCCCCCGCGGCCGAACCCCGGCATGATGCCGGGCCGCACGCAGCGTCCCGCCGGTCCCGGTGGCGGCGCCCGCGGTGGTCCCGGTGGCGGCGCGCGTGGCGGCCCTGGTGGCGGCGCGCGTGGCGGTCCCGGTGGCGGTGGCGGCGGCGGTTTCCGCGGCGGTCCCGGTGGCGGTGGCGGCGGCGGTGGCTTCCGCGGCGGCCCCGGTGGCGCCGGCGGTGGCGGCGGTTTCCGCCCGGGTGGCGGCACCGGTGCCCCGGCGGGTGGCGGCGGTTTCCGTGGCGGCGGCGGTGGCCGTGGTGGCCCCGGTGGCCGTGGCGGCACCGCGGGTGCCTTCGGGCGTCCCGGTGGTCCCTCGCGCAAGGGCCGCAAGTCGAAGCGGCAGAAGCGCCAGGAGTACATGGACAACATGCAGGCGCCCAGCGTCGGCGGCGTCCGCCTGCCCAAGGGGCAGGGCGAGACGATCCGGCTGCCGCGGGGTGCTTCGCTGACCGACTTCGCCGAGAAGATCGACGCCAACCCGGCTTCGCTGGTGCAGGTGCTCTTCCACCTCGGCGAGATGGTCACCGCGACGCAGTCCGTGTCGGACGACATCCTCGAGCTGCTCGGCGGCGAAATGAACTACACGGTTCAGGTCGTCTCGCCGGAGGAAGAGGACCGCGAGCTGCTGGAGACCTTCGACATCACCTACGGCGACGACGCGGGTGGCGAAGATGATCTGCAGATCAGGCCGCCGGTCGTGACCATCATGGGTCACGTCGACCACGGTAAGACCCGCCTGCTCGACACGATCCGGAAGACGAAGGTCCGCGAGAGCGAGGCCGGCGGCATCACGCAGCACATCGGTGCGTACCAGATCGAGACCGAGCTCGAGGGCAACCCGCGCCTGATCACCTTCATCGACACCCCGGGTCACGAGGCGTTCACCGCCATGCGTGCCCGTGGTGCCAACTCGACCGACATCGCGGTGATCGTGGTGGCGGCCGACGACGGTGTGATGCCGCAGACGGTCGAGGCGATCAACCACGCGCAGGCCGCCAAGGCCCCGATCGTGGTCGCGATCAACAAGATCGACAAGGAAGGCGCGAACCCGGACAAGATCCGGCAGCAGCTGACCGAGTACGGCCTGGTCGCCGAGGAGTACGGCGGCGACACGATGTTCGTCGAGATCTCCGCGCGGCAGAACATCAACATCGACGGCCTGCTCGAGGCGATCCTGCTGACCGCCGACGCCGCTCTGGACCTCCGGGCCAACCCGGACATGGAGGCCCAGGGTGTCGCGATCGAGGCGCACCTCGACCGCGGCCGCGGCCCGGTGGCCACCGTCCTGGTCCAGCGCGGCACGCTGCGCGTCGGTGACTCGGTCGTGGCGGGTGACGCCTACGGCCGCGTCCGCCGGATGGTCGACGAGCACAACGTCGACGTCACCGAGGCGCTGCCGTCGCGTCCCGTCCAGGTCATCGGGTTCACCTCGGTGCCGGGTGCGGGCGACACCTTCCTGGTGGTCGACGAGGACCGCGTCGCCCGGCAGATCGCCGAGCGCCGCGCCGCTCGCACTCGCAACGCGCTCAACGCGTCGCGTCGCAAGCGGGTCAGCCTCGAGGACCTCGACTCCGCCTTGAAGGAGACGAACAGCCTCAACCTGATCATCAAGGGTGACAACTCGGGCACCGTCGAGGCCCTCGAAGCCTCGCTGCTGCAGCTGGACGTCGGCGACGAGGTCGAGCTGAACGTGGTCCACCGCGGTGTCGGTGGCGTGACCGAGTCGGACATCGACCTGGCGACCGCGTCCGACGCGATCGTCCTCGGGTTCAACGTCCGGGCCCAGGGCAAGGCGACCGAGCGCGCCACCCGCGAGGGCGTCGACGTCCGGTACTACACGGTCATCTACCAGGCGATCGACGAGATCGAGCAGGCCCTCAAGGGCATGCTCAAGCCGGAGTACGAAGAGGTCGAGCTGGGCCGCGCGGAGGTTCGCGAGGTCTTCAAGTCCTCCAAGATCGGCACGATCGCGGGTTGCCTGGTCATGTCCGGCGAGATCCGGCGCAACGCGCGGGCCCGGCTGCTGCGCGACGGCACTGTCGTCGCGGAGAACCTGCCGGTCAGCTCGCTGCGGCGGTTCAAGGACGACGTGGTCGAGGTCCGCGAGGGCTACGAGTGCGGTTTGACGCTCGGTTCGTACGGCGACCTCAAGGTCGGCGACCTGATCGAGACGTACGAGCAGCGCGAGAAGCCGCGGGCGTAGAGGCTGATTGGGGGAGGGGCGTGCTCGCGGAAATCGCTCGCCCCTCCCCGCCTCTACGGTGTCCTTTGGGGGTCGAACCCCCACCCCCCCCGCCAGGGGGCAAGCCCCCTGGACCCCCGGGTGGTCCCTACTACACCAACCTCACCTGCCTATGTTCGTCGGAGCCCTTGAGCTCGACATCCTGCTCGGTGACGTCCATTCGCTGAAGCAGAAGCGATCGGTGGTCCGTCCGGTGCTGGCGGAGGTGCGCAAGCGCTTCGCCGTGTCAGTGGCCGAAGCCGGGCACACCGATCTGCACCGCCGGACCCTCATCGGGGTGGCCGTGGTCGCCGAAGGTGGCGAGCACGTCCGCGACGTGCTCGACTCGTGCGAGCGGTACGTGGCGAGCAGGCCGGAGTTCGAGCTGCTCACCGCCCGCCGCCGGCTGCTCGGTCCAGAAGACTAGGAGAACGACATGGCTGATCCTGCTCGGGCTCGCAAGCTCGCCAAGCGGATCTCGCAGATCGTGGCGTCCGCGATCGAACACGAGGTCAAGGACACCCGGCTCGACTACGTGACCATCACGGACACGAAGGTCACCGGCGACCTGCACGACGCCACGGTGTATTACACCGTGCTCGGCGAGAAGCTGGACATCCCCCCGGACTTCGCCGGTGCCGCCGCCGCGCTCGAGTCGGCGCGCGGGATGCTCCGCACCAAGGTCGGTCAGGGCACCGGAGTGCGCTACACGCCGACCCTGACGTTCGTGGCCGACACGATTCCCGAAGAGTCGAAGCGCATCGAGGCCCTGCTCGAAAAGGCCCGTCAGGCCGACGCGGAGGTCGCCCGGCGTTCGGCGGGGGCCCAGCACGCGGGCGAACCCGACCCGTACAAGGCGCCTCGCGAAGACGCTGACGACGCTGACATCGAAGACACCGAAGACACCGAGGTCGACGAGTTCGCGGAGAAGGAGAGCCGGGGCTGACCCGTGCTCTCCCGCCGCGGCTTGCTCGCCGGCAGCGCCCTGGCGCTGCTGGCGGGCTGCTCGTCGACGCCGTCCGGGCCGCCGCCCGGCCCGCCGGCGGTGCCGGTGCCGACCGGCCCGTCCCCGCTGCGCGATCCGGTGACGGTCCAGCGCATGCCCTCGGCCGCCCGCGGCACGGACGTCGACCTGGTCCTCGTCACCCCCGAAGGCGTTCCGTCGTCGGGGTTGCCGGTGTGCCTGGCCCTGCACGGCCGCGGCGCTCGCGCGCGAACCTTCCTCGAACTGGGCGTCCCCGCGGCGCTGACGGCGGCGGTCCGCGCCGGCACCCCGCCGTTCGCGGTGGCCGCGGTCGACGGCGACCACTACTGGGTCGACGTCGGCGACGATGACGACCCGCAGCGGATGCTCACCGAAGAAGTCCCGGGGTGGCTGGCGGCCCGCGACCTCCGTCCGGCCTCGGCGGTGTTCGGCATTTCCATGGGCGGCTTCGGCGCGTTGCGCTTCGCCCGGGCGCGCCCGGATCTGAAGGCGGTCGCCACGGCGAGCGCGGCGCTGTTCGTCAGCTGGCCGGATGCCCGCAGCCGCAAGGTGTTCTCCGGCGAGGACAACTGGCGCGCGGAGGAACCGTTGCTGCACACGGAAGACCTGCCGGCGGACCGGCTGGGTGTCTGGTGCGGCGACGCGGATCCGTTCCTGGGGGCGGATCGCAAGCTGGTGAAGGCGGTTTCGCCTGTCGTGTCCCGGTTTTCCCCGGGCAAGCACGAGGACGAGTATTGGCGCGGGATCCTGCCGGACGTGCTGAAGTTCGTAGGACAGCGCCTAAGCTGACGCGCGCGCGAACAGGATCGCTTGCGACACCTTATTTTCCGGGTTGAGCGCCCACTCCGCCTCGATCGTGAACCCCGCCGCCCGCACCCGCTTCGCCAGCCACCACGGCTGCCGCAGGTGGACGTTCACCCGCATCGGGTGCCCGCCGTAGCCCTCGGTCTTCAGCCGGGTCCCCACGCCGACGTGGTAGCCGATCACCAGCAGCCCGCCCGGCCGCAGCACGCGCCGGAAGTGCCCGATGGCCACCGGGACGTCGTCGTCCGGCACGTGGATCAGGGACCAGAACGCCAGCACGCCCGCCATCGACGCGTCGGGCAGCGGCAGGTCCGTCATCGAGCCGACCTCGAACCGCGGTCCCGGGTGGTTCCGGCGGGCGAGGTCGATCATCGCCGGCGAGAGGTCGATGCCGGACGCGTCGACGCCCAGCGAGTCCAGGTACGCCGTGAACTGCCCCGGTCCGCAGCCGACGTCCACCGCCGGCCCGTCGACCTCGGCCGCGAACAGCGTCAGCGCCGCCTTCATGTGCGGCTGTGAAGACAAAGCGTCCGCCGCGAACTCGGCGTAGCTCGAAGCCACCGTGTCGTACGACGTGCGCGTGTCCGCGAGCCAGGTCATCGCGCGCGCAGCCCGTCGAGGACGATGCCGAGCGCGCGCCGCCAGTCGGGGGTCGCCGTCGCCGCGGCGAACACGATCGCCAGGTCCTCGCCGCGGAAGTCCCGCCGCAACGCCCCGGCGTCCTGGGCCCGGGTGATGATCCGGTTCATCCGGGAACCGTTGGCGTGCTTGGCCTTCTCCAGCCCGGACGCCGGATCGAAGACCCGCGAACAGATCTCGGTGAAGCCGCGGTCGCCGACCTGCATCAGGATCGACCGTTCGAGGAAGAGCACGAAACCGTTCCACGGGTCCTCGCACGCGAGAGCCTCTTCGGTCACGGCGCGAGCTTCTTCCAGCGTCGGCAGGAACGCGGCCTCGACGAGGTCCGCCCGCGTCGGGAACCGGTTGTAGAGCGTGCCGATCGCGACCTCGGCGCGGCGCGCGATCTCGTCGAGCGGGGCGTCGACGCCCTTGGCGCCGAACACCTCCCGCGCGGCCGCGACCAGTGCCTCCCGGTTGCGCCGGGCGTCCGCGCGCAGGGGGCGTTGCTCGACCGTCACGAGCCGGAGTATAGCCAAGCCGGCGCCCGTCCCGGGTTCTTCACGCGCGGGCGGCCCCGCCGGTTGCCTCCTGATCGGAACCTCACAGTGCCTGCCGCCCGCGCCGGCCGGGAGCACAATGGGGAGCAGCGGGGGCTCACCCGCACCGAGGCGGCCACCGAGGGAGGTCGGGCACCTGTGCACTCCGATCTCTCCCCGGCCGGCCGGACGGGAGTCCTCCTGGTCGGCACCCGCGGACAGCGGGGGCCCGGGGAGGTGCTGATCAGGATCCGGGGCGGTCTGGAAACCTTCCTGGCCTGGTCCGACACGGAGCTGCCGAAGGGCACGACCGTCCTGGTCGTGGAAACCCGGGGCCGGCGCACGGTCGACGTCGTGGCGTGGGACGCCTCGGATCCTGCTTCTTAGTGTTCGCGGAAGGACAGCGATGTTCGGTTATCGCGTTCCGGCCCCCAACGAGGCGATGCTCATCTCGGGCGGCAAGAACAGCAAGGGCGCGTCGCCGTTCCGGGTCGTCACCGGCCACGGCGCGTTCGTCATGCCGGTCTTCCGGAAAGTCCGGTTCCTCACGCTTTCCATGAACGAAGCCGAAGTGACCGAAGTGTGCGTCACGAAACAGGCCATCGCGCTCACGGTGCGGGCGGTGATCGCGTTCAAGGTCGGCAACGACACCGAAAGCATCGTCAACGCCGGTCAGCGCTTTCTCTCCGACCAGGACCAGATGTCCGTGCTGACCGGCCGGATCTTCGCCGGCCACCTGCGCTCGATCATCGGGTCGATGACCGTCGAGGAAATCATCACCGAGCGGCAGAAGCTCGCGACCGAGGTGCTGGACGGCTCGGCCGTGGAAATGGCCAAGATCGGGCTCACCGTCGACGCGCTGCAGATCCAGTCCATCGACGACATGAAGCTCGGCTACATCGCCGCGATGGCCGCGCCGCACAACGCCGCCATCCAGCGGGACGCCCAGATCGCCCAGGCGGTCGCGAACCAGACGGCGGCGGAGGCCGAGCAGAAGTCGCAGCGGACGCAGGCGGAGTACGCCCGGCAGACGTCGATCGTGCAGGCGCAGTACCGCGCCGAGGTCGAGGCGGCGCAGGCCGAGGCCGCCCAGGCCGGGCCGCTCGCGCAGGCGAAGGCGCAGCAGGAGGTCATCGACGCGCGCACCGAGCTGGCCCAGCGCGAGGCCGAGCTGCGCCAGCAGCAGCTGGTCGCCGAGGTGATCAAGCCGGCCGACGCGGAGGCCGAGCGGATCCGCATCCTGGCGGTGGCCGAGGCGGAGAAGATGCGCGTGCAGGCGGAGGCGGCCGCGTCGAACAACCGGGTCGCGCTCGACCGGATGCTCATCGACCAGCTGCCGCAGATCGTCAAGGAAGCGGGGCGCGGGCTGTCCGGCGCGAACGTCAACATCCTCAACGGCGCCGACGGCCTCGGCGAGATGGCCGCCGGGCTCGTCGGCCAGGGACTGTCCATCTTGGACTCGGTGAAGCGCGGCCTGACCACACCGCCGCCGGCTCCCACCGGCGCGCCGGAGGAGAACGGGCAGGCGCCGGTGAAGGGCGAGCTCACCCAATAGCGCTTTGTCGACTCAAGACGCGGGCTTCACCGCGACGACCAGGTCACGCAGGATGGCCTGGTCGACCCGGTGGACGAACTCCGCCCACGGCCCGCCTTCACGGACGTCGAGCCCGGCTTTCCGCAGGACCTCGACGAGTTCTTCGCGCGGCAGCACGGTGGTGTTCCACGAGACGCCGAGCGCCCCGCCCGGCCGCAGCACCCGCGTCCACACCGGGACGGCCGCCGCGAGCAGGTCGCGCGGGCTGCGCTGAAGCCCGGCTTCGCGGTGGCTGCCGTGCTGCACGCCGTACGGCGCGTCGGTGACGATCACGTCGCACGAGTTCGCCCGCAGCACCTCGTCGGTCGTCAGCGTGTCGACCTGGAAGTAGGTGAGCTTGCGGGTGTCGCCCGTTTTGTAGTCTTCCTTGTCGAGCGCGTACTCGATGTCGAGCCGGCGCCCGAGGCGGACCTTGTTGCGCCGCAGCTGTCCCGAGTCGGCGGTGTGCTTGACGCGCTTGTTGCGCAGCCACGTCTTGATGAACGCCTCGTAGGCCTCGAAGTCCTTGGCGTCGACGTCCAGGCCGGTCGCGTGCAGGCCGTACATGATCGCCTGGTTGAGCGTGGTGCCGCGGCCGCACAGCGGGTCGAGCAGGTACTTCGGCCGGTCCGACAAGGCGTCCGCCGTCGCCAGCAGCGTCACGTTGAGCAGGAGCTTCGTGAACGACTCGTTGGTCTTGCCGGCGTACTTCTGGATGGTCAGCAGGTCCGAGTCGGCCTTCGCCAGCGGCGTCACGGTGACCGGGCGCAGGACGCCGTCACCCAGCTCGAACAGCGCGTACAGCGACGACAGGTTCGACAGCAGCGCGAGGTCGGGCTCGCCGAGGGCGGCCGAACTGGTGAAGCGCACGTAGCCGACGCCGCCGAGCTCGACGTCCTCGATCCCGGACAGCTCGGCGGACAGCGCGGCGCCGAACACCGCCAGCTCGGCGCGCAGCAGCGCGGGGGCGGAGGCGGCGTAGACCCGATTGGCGGACGGGTGGACCAGGATCACGTACTCAGGCATCCCGCAGAGCGTAGCGTGACGCACCGTGACCCCTATTTCGGCGCAGGACATCCGGGACGCGGCCGCGCTGCTCGCCTCAGCCACCGACGTGACGATCCTCGGCCACGTCCGCCCGGACGCGGACGCCCTCGGCAGCGCGCTCGCCCTCGGCCGGGCGTTGCACCAGCGCGGCGCTCGCGTCCGGGTGTCCTTCGGCGAGCCGGACGAAGCCCCGGAGACGCTGCGGTGGCTCGACGAGGACGGCCTGCTGACCCACCCGGACGACCTGCCCGACACCGAGGCGCTGCTGGTCTGCGTCGACACGCCGGTGCCGAAGCGGCTGGGCCGGCTCGCCGGGCGCGTCGAGCTGGCCGGCTCGGTGCTGGTGATCGACCACCACGCGACCAACACGTTCTACGGCGGCTGCAACGTCGTCGACGAGTCCGCCGAGGCCAGCGCGATCCTCGTGTTCCGGATCCTGGACGCGATGGGCGTCGAGCTGGACGAGCCGATCGCGCGGGGGATCTACGCGGGGATCGTCACCGACACGAGCGGGTTCCGCCGCGCGAGCCCGGAGACGCACCGGATGGCGGCGCGGCTGCTGGAGGCGGGCGTCGACGCCGAAGCGGTGGTGCGGAAGATCGTCGACGAGCGGCCGTTCACGTGGCTGCCGATGCTGTCGTCGGTGCTGCGCGAGGCCGAGCTGGAGCCGGAAGCCGCGCAGGGCCGGGGTTTCGTGCACGCGGTGGTCCGCGTCGACGCGGCCCGGACGGTGCGCGGCGAAGAGGTCGAGTCGGTGATCGACGTCGTCCGCTCGGTGCGCGAAGCGGCCGTCGCGGCGGTGCTCAAACAGGACCCGGCGAACCCGGCGCAGTGGCAGATTTCGTTGCGCTCCATCGGGATCGACGTCTCGGCGGTGGCGTCGGAGTTCGGCGGCGGCGGGCACCGGCAGGCCGCGGGCTGCACGATCGCGGGTAGTGCCGAGGAGGTCTTGGCCGGGTTGCGGGAGGCGCTGGAGCGGGCACCGCTGCTGTGACGGCGGGGCTTCGGCGGGAGCCGGTGATGTCATGAACGACTCTTTCCTGTCGTCCGACGTCATGAACGAGTCGTTCATGACGTCCGGGCCGGCGGTCACCGCGACTTCGCCGGGCCCGGCGGCCGGCCGCGGAGCGTTCCCGGCGGCCGGAACTGTCGGTGCCGGCGGTTAGAGTCCGGTTCGTGGTGAACGTGGAGGAAGCGGAGCGGATCCCGGCGAAGCGCGTGCTCGGCCTGGCCGTGCCCGCGCTGGGGGTGCTGGCCGCCGAGCCGTTGTACGTGCTGGTCGACACCGCGGTGGTCGGCCACCTCGGCGCGCTGCCGCTGGCCGGGCTCGCGCTCGGCGGCGTCGTGCTGGCGCAGGTGTCGAGCCAGCTGACGTTCCTGTCGTACGGCACGACGTCGCGCACCGCCCGGCTGCACGGCGCCGGCCGCCGGGCCGACGCCGTCCGCGAGGGCGTGCAGGCGACGTGGCTCGCGGTGTTCGTCGGGCTCTTCGTGCTGGTCGCCGGGCAGCTGCTGGCCTGGCCGATCGCGCGGGTGCTCTCCGGCAGCGACGAGATCGCGTCCGCGGCGGTGTCGTGGGTGCGGATCGCGCTCTTCGGGGCGCCGCTGATCCTGGTCACCATGGCCGGCAACGGCTGGATGCGCGGGGTGCAGGATTCCGCGAGGCCGTTGCGGTACGTCCTGGCGGGCAACGGGATCTCGGCCGTGCTCTGCCCGGTGCTGGTCTACTGGGCCGGGCTCGGGCTGGAGGGCTCGGCGATCGCGAACGTCGTCGCGCAGGTGATCTCGGCGGCGATGTTCATCGCGGCGCTGGTGCGCGAGAAGGCAGGCTTGCGGCCGGACTTCAAGGTGATGCGCGCGCAGCTCGGCCTCGGCCGCGATCTGGTGCTGCGCAGCCTGGCGTTCCAGGCGTGCTTCATCTCGGCGGCGGCCGTCGCGGCCCGGACGTCGACCGAGGCGGTGGGCGCGCACCAGGTGGTGCTGCAGCTGTGGACGTTCCTGGCGCTGGTGCTGGACTCGGTGGCGATCGCGGCGCAGTCCCTGGTGGGGGCGGCGCTGGGAGCGAACTCGGCGCGCCAGGCGCGCGGGGTGGCGGCGCAGATCACCGGGTACGGGCTGCTGCTGGGGTGCTTCCTGTGCGTGCTGTTCGCGGCGCTGTCGTGGGTGCTGCCGCACGCGTTCACATCCGACCCGGGGGTGCTGGCGGAGATCCCGCACGCGTGGTGGTTCTTCGTGGCGCTGCAGCCGATCGCGGGGGTGGTGTTCGCGCTGGACGGCGTCCTGCTGGGAGCGGGCGACGCGGCGTTCCTCCGCAACGCGACCCTCGGCAGCGCGGCGCTCGGTTTCCTGCCGCTGATCTGGGCTTCGCTGGGCTTCGGCTGGGGCCTGACGGGCATCTGGACCGGCCTCTCGCTCTTCATGGTCCTCCGCCTGGCAGCGGTGCTGGTCCGCTGGCGCTCCGGAAACTGGGCAGTAACCGGCGCGATCCGCCCCGCCTGAAGGGTCGGCTCGCGTACCCAGGCAGTCGGCTCGCGTACCCAGAGGGTCGGCTCACGAACCGACGCTCCAGGTACGCGAGCCGACGCTCCAGGTACGCGAGCCGACTGTTCAGGCTCGGGCTCGGCGGGCGTGGCGGACCCGGCGGTCCACCATCCGGCGCAGGAACGGCGCGGCCAGCGGACCCAAAGCCGCCA
Source organism: Amycolatopsis sp. cmx-4-37 (assembly GCA_049998055.1). Taxonomy (GTDB): domain Bacteria; phylum Actinomycetota; class Actinomycetes; order Mycobacteriales; family Pseudonocardiaceae; genus Amycolatopsis. The sequence continues at coordinate 79,152 of JAEBEK010000006.1, forward strand.
GCAGGGCCACCGACCGGTCCGGGTAGACCGCGTACCGCTCCCGCTCCACCGCCCGGACGATCGACGACGCGACGGCCTCGGCCGCCATCGGGCGGATCGTCCCGCTGATCGCCGCCGTCTCCGCCGGCTTCCAGCGGTTCTCCGCCGCCAGCTGCGGCGTGTCGACGTCCGGCGGGTAGACGCACGCGACGTGCACCCCCGCCGGGTTCAGCTCATCCCGCAACGCCTCCATCAACCCCCGCACCGCGAACTTCGCCGGCGCGTACGCCGTGTACCCGTAGATCCCCGGCACCGCGGCCGCCGACGAGATCGCGACGATCGACCCGCTCCGCCGCCGGACCATCGACGGCGCCACCGCCCGCACCGCGTGCAGCGTCCCGAAGTAGTCGACCTCGACCATCCGCCGGAAGACCTCGTCGTCCAGCTCCAGGAACTCGCCCGGCCGCGCCTGCCCGGCGCACGTCACCAGCACGTCGCACGGCCCCGCCGCGCCCTCCAAGTCCGCGAAGGCCGACGACACCTCGGCCTGCGACGAGACGTCGGCGACGGCGGTCCGCACCGAAGCACCGCGTGACTTCAGCGACACCGAGGCCTTCCGCAGCCGGGATTCGTCCCGCGCCACCAGCGAGACGGACGCGCCGCGCGCGGCCAGCGCGGCCGCCGTCGCCAGGCCGATGCCGCTGGACCCGCCCGTGATCACCGCGTGCGACCCGTGCAGACCGGTCACGAAACCACCCCGGAATGTGAAGAACATTCAGATACAACCATGTGGTGAACGCCACCGGGATAACAGCTATGTTTCGTCGTTGCTTAGGCGCTACAAGTAGTAGGGACGGCAGCGCAGGCGTCCGTACGGAACGAACGCCGAATCCCTGGAGGAACTTGTGCCGCCCGCCACCGGCCGCGCCACCGCCCGGTCCTGGCTCATCTGGCTCGCCGCCGTCACCGTCTACCTCCTCGCGGTCTTCCACCGCACCTCCTTCGGCGTCGCCGGGCTGCAGGCGGCCGAGCGCTTCGGCGTCGGCGCGGCCGCGCTCGGGACGTTCACCGTGCTGCAGGTGGGCGTCTACGCCGCGATGCAGATCCCGACCGGCGTCCTGGTCGACCGCTACGGCCCCCGCCGCGTCCTCACCGTCGCGGTGCTGGTGCTCGGCGCCGGCCAGCTCATCCTTGGCGTGGCCCACTCCTACGGCCTCGGCCTGCTCGCCCGCGGCGTGCTCGGCCTCGGCGACGCGCTCACCTTCGTCAGCGTCCTGCGCCTGGTCGCCGCCCACTTCCCGGGCCGCCAGTACGCGCTGCTGACGTCGTTCACCGCGGCCGTCGGCTACATCGGCAACCTCGCCGCGACCGTCCCGCTCTCGCTGGTGCTCGACAGCGCCGGCTGGACCCCGACCTTCCTCGCGGCCGGCGCCGTCACCGTCATCTACACCGTGGTCGTGACGCTCCGGGTCCGCGACGTCCCGGCCGGCGTCACCCAGCCCGCGCGCGAAGCCGTTCGCCCGCGCCAGCTCGCCCACCAGGTCGCCGAGGCCTGGCGGACGCCGGGGACGCGCCTGGGCTTCTGGGTCCACTTCAGCACGATGTTCGCCCCCAACGCCCTGACGCTGCTGTGGGGCGTGCCCTGGCTGGTGCAGGGCCAGGGGCAGTCGATGGCGACCGCGAGCGCGCTGCTCACGGTGTTCGTCTTCGGCTCGATGGCCGGCGGGCCGCTGCTCGGCGGCGTGATCGGCCGGCACCCGTCGCTGCGGATGCCGCTGGTCGGCGGGTACATCGGCGGGGCCGCGCTGCTCTGGGCGGTGTTGCTGAGCTGGCCCGGCCGGGTGCCGGTGGCGCTGCTGGTGCCCGCGTTCGCCTTCCTCGCCCTCGGCGGCCCGGCGTCGATGATCGGCTTCGCGCTCGCCCGCGACTACAACCCGCTCTCCCGCGTCGGCACGGCGACCGGCGTGGTCAACGTCGGCGGCTTCGTCGCGACGACCATCGCGGCCCTCGCCGTCGGCGTGCTGCTGCAGTGGACGGGCGGGAGCTTCCGGCTGTCGCTGCTGGCGATCGTCGCGATCCTGGCGCTGGGCACGTCCCGGATGCTCGTGTGGTGGCGCCGGACGCGCGCCCACCTGTTCCTCGCCGAAGCCCGCGGCGAGGAGCTGCCGGTGCGCATCACGCGCCGCCGCTGGGACGCCGCCTTACCCGAGACGCCGATCGTGGCCGCCTGAGCGGAGCTTTCACGTGAAAGCTCCCACCTGGGGGCGGAGCTTTCACGTGAAAGCTCCGGCCCCTGGGCTGGGTGGCCCGGCCGAGCGGCCTGATCGACCCACGAGCAGCGGCCGCTAGGGTTGCCGCGTGTCGAGCCCCAAACCGCCCCGCCGTCCCGCCCCGCCACCCGGTCTCGTGATCGTCGACAAGCCCGCCGGCATGACGTCGCACGACGTCGTCGCCCGCGCCCGCCGGATCATGGGCACCCGCAAGGTCGGGCACGCCGGCACGCTCGACCCGATGGCGACCGGGGTGCTGGTGCTCGGCATCGAGCGCGCCACCAAGCTGCTCGGCCACCTCGCGCTGGACCGCAAGACCTACCTGGCCACCCTCAGCCTCGGCAGCAGCACCACGACCGACGACGCCGAGGGCGAAGTCCTCACGAGCGCGGACACGAAGGCCGTGGCGGACGACGCCATCGCGACCGGCGTCGCCAAGCTGACCGGCCCCATCCAGCAGGTGCCCAGCGCCGTGAGCGCCGTCAAGATCGACGGCAAACGCGCGTACGCCCGCGTTCGCGCCGGCGAGGACGTCGTCCTCCCGCCGCGCCCGGTCACCGTCTACCGCTTCGACGTCCTGGCCGTCCGCCACGAGGAGGACCACGTCGAGGTCGACGCCGTCGTCGAGTGCTCGTCCGGCACCTACGTCCGCGCGCTGGCCCGCGACCTCGGCGCGGACCTCGGCGTCGGCGGCCACCTGAAGGCGCTGAGGCGCACCACAGTCGGCCCGTTCACGCTGGCGAAGGCGAAGACCCTCGACAGGCTCGAAGAGACGCCCGAGCTGAGCCTGGACCTCGACGCCGCCGTCGCCGCGGCCTTCCCGCGCCGCGACCTCGACGCGGCGTCGGCGAAGGCGGTCCGGCACGGCCAGCGCATCCCGGCCGCCGGCGTCGAAGGCACCTACGGCCTCTTCGGGCCCGATGGCCGGGTGCTCGCCCTGGCCGCCGACGAAGAAGGCGTGTCCCGGGCAGTGGTCGTGTTGCTGCCCGCCTAGGGTGGCGGGTGAGAGACGGGAGTTCGACGTGCTGCGGTGGCGTGGGCTGGGGGACCTTCCCGGCGGCTGGGGCCGGTGCGTGGTCACCATCGGCGTGTTCGACGGTGTCCACCGCGGGCACCAGGAGCTCGTCGGCCGGACCGTGGCCGCGGCGGCCGAACGCGGGCTGCCGAGCGTCATGCTGACGTTCGACCCGCACCCGTCGGAGGTGCTGCGCCCGGGGAGCCACCCGGCGCAGCTGACCACGTTGCGGCGCAAGGCGGAGATCGTCGAAGGCCTCGGCATCGACGTCTTCTGCGTGCTGCCGTTCACCTTGGAGCTGTCCCGGCTGCAGCCGGAGGAGTTCGTGCACGAGGTGCTCGTCGACCGGCTGCACGCGGCCGCGGTGATCGTCGGCGACAACTTCACCTTCGGCGCCAAGGCCGCGGGCGACGTCGCGCTGCTGCGCACGCTCGGCCGCCGGTTCGGCTTCGCCGCCTACGGCGCCGAGCTGCAGGGCAAGGAACTGTCCGAAGAGGACCAGTCGGCGATCACGTTCTCGAGCACCTACGTCCGGTCGTGCATCGACGCGGGCGACGTCGTCGCCGCGGCCGAGGCGCTCGGCCGCCCGCACCGCCTGGAGGGCATCGTCGTCCGCGGCGACGGCCGGGGCCACGAGCTCGGCTACCCGACGGCGAACCTGTCCACGCCGCGCTTCGCCGCCGTCCCGGCCGACGGCGTCTACAGTGCCTGGTTCACCCGCTCGGCGGACCCGTCGCGCCGCCTGCGCGCCGCGGTCTCGGTGGGCACCAACCCGACGTTCTCCGGGCGTGAGCGGACCGTCGAGGCGTTCGTCCTCGACGTCGACGAGGACTTCTACGGCCAGCACGTGGCGATCGACTTCGTGACGCGGCTGCGTGACCAGGTGCGCTTCGCCGACTCGGCCGGGCTGGTCACCCAGATCGACGACGACGTGATCGAGACGAGAAAGGCACTGGAGGTGCCCCCGGACGCCCCGACCGGGCGCGATTAGGGGATTTCGCGTTCACGCCCGTGACCGCGATGGCAAGATGCTCACGGACGGTGTGCGCGCAAGCAGCAGGCCAAGCGGTTTTAGGGGGAGCGGAACTGGTGGAGGACCACAAGATCGTCCAGCGGAACATCGCGTTGCAGCGCGAGTGGTACGGGGAGCCGCTCGGTGACCGGGTGCGCCGGCTCGTCGTCGCGTTCGACGTTTCGCAGGCGTTCCTGGCCGAGGTCCTCGGGATCAGCGCCCCCATGCTCAGCCAGGTGATGAGCGGGCGGCGGGCGAAGATCGGCAACCCGGTCGTGCTGGCCAGGATGATCATGCTCGAGCGCAAGATCCTGGTGCCCGAGGTCGCCGCGGGCAACCGCGACGCGATGCTGGCCGCGATGGAGGACGTCCGCGACTCCCGGCCCACCGTCGGCCGCGACAACATCCCCGTGGTCAACGAAGACGCGAAGGTCCTCGCCTACCTGCGTGACCTGGCTGAGGACGAGGACCTGGGCGAGGCCGCCAAGCGGCTCGACGACGAGTTCCCGGCCATCGCCGACCTGCTGCGCCGGGCGGGCCACGGCGCCTGATGCCGGTCCTGTTCAGCGCGCTGGTCCCGCCGGACGACGTTGTCGAAGCGGTGGCCGAAGCGGTCGCCGAGACGCTCGGTGACCCGGGGGACGACCTGCGCTGGGAGCCGCCGGAGCGCTGGCACATCACGCTCGCCTACTACGGGCCGGACGAGGTGGACACCCGCGCCGCGTGGCTGGCGGACCGGCTGGCCGGGCGGCCGGGCGTCGGCGTCCGGCTGGAAAAGGCCGCGACGTTCCCCGGGGTGCTGTGGTTGACTGCCGCCGGAGAAGAGCTGACGCCGCTCGCGCTCGCCGCGGGGGCCGGTGCCGAGGCGAGGCCGTACGTGCCCCACCTCACGCTGGCGCGGTTCCCCCGGGAAGAACCGGGGCTCGCCGGGCGTTGGACCGAGAGCCTGTCGAACTTCACCAGCCGGAGCTGGACAGCCACCTCGGTGGTGCTGGTGACCAGCGAGCGCGAACCGGGTGGGCCCCGCTACCGGGTCGCCCGCTCGTTCGGGTTGGACCGCGGCTGAAGGCCCTGCTCAGAGGCGCACGTGACCAGAATGGTAACGTCGTGACCGGGTTCGGCTGCAGTCCGTGGCGGCCGTGACCGTCTTCCCGGCGTTCATCCGCGTCCGGGGCCGCACGGCACTGATCATCTCGAGGAGTTACTCAAGTGGCGCTGTCCACCGAAGACAAGAAGTCGATCCTGGCCGAGTACGGCGTGCACGACTCGGACACGGGATCCCCCGAGGCCCAGGTCGCGCTGCTGACCAAGCGGATCGTCGGCCTCACCGAGCACCTCAAGGCTCACAAGCACGACCACCACTCGCGTCGCGGGCTCCTGCTGCTGGTCGGCCGTCGCCGCCGGCTGCTGAACTACGTGATGAAGGTGGACATCGAGCGTTACCGTGCGCTGATCCAGCGCCTCGGCCTGCGCCGATAGCTCCGACCCGAGGGGGAGTGACCGATGGTCGCTCCCCCTCGGTGCAGCAACCACAGAACGGCGCGAGCGCGCCCGAGGAACCGTCCGCCGGTCCTCGGTAGTGGCTTCCGGGAAGAGTCCCGGGGGCTTCGATCGAAGACCGGCATCACTCCTCGAGCGTCCTGAAGCGAAACGGGTCCCAGGGTGGGAGACTCGCGCCGAATGAAGGAACCAAAGAGGAGAAGCATCTATGACCGACTCCACCGGAGTCACCGTGCACGAGACCGAAGCCGTGATCGACAACGGCAAGTTCGGCACTCGCACCGTTCGTTTCGAGACGGGCCGCCTGGCCAAGCAGGCCGCCGGCGCCGTCGTCGCGTACCTCGACGAAGAGACCATGCTGCTCTCGGCGACGACCGCGTCGAAGCACCCGAAGGACCACTTCGACTTCTTCCCCCTGACGGTGGACGTCGAGGAGCGCATGTACGCGGCCGGCCGCATCCCGGGCGCGTTCTTCCGCCGCGAGGGCCGCCCCTCGACCGACGCGATCCTGACCTGCCGCCTGATCGACCGGCCGCTGCGCCCGTCGTTCACCGACGGTCTCCGCAACGAGATCCAGGTCGTCATCACCGTCCAGAGCCTCAACCCGGACGACCCGTACGACGTGCTGGCCATCAACGCCGCGTCGGCGTCGACCCAGATCGCCGGGCTGCCGTTCTCGGGCCCGGTCGGCGGCGTGCGCGTCGCCCTGATCGAGGACCAGTGGGTCGCGTTCCCGACCTGGTCGCAGCTGGAGAAGGCCACCTTCAACATGGTCGTCGCGGGTCGCACCGTCGGTGACAGTGCCGATGACGTCGCGATCATGATGGTCGAGGCCGAGGGCACCGAGAACACGCTCGACCTGATCGCCGCGGGCGGCAAGGCGCCGGACGAGGTCTCGGTCGCCGAGGGCCTCGAAGCCGCCAAGCCGTTCATCAAGGTCCTCTGCGAGGCCCAGCAGAAGCTGGCCGACGTCGCCGCCAAGCCGACCGGCGAGTTCCCGGTCTTCCTGGCCTACCAGCAGGACGCGTTCGACGCCGTCGCCGCGATCGCGACCGACGACCTGGCGAACGCGCTGCAGATCGCCGGCAAGCAGGACCGCGACGCCGCGACCGACCAGGTCAAGGCCGCCGTCCTGGAGAAGGTCGGCGTCGGCGAGGGCGAAGCCTTCGAGGGCCGCGAGAAGGAGATCGGCGCCGCGTTCAAGGCGCTGTCCAAGAAGGTCATGCGCAAGCGCGTCCTCACGGACAAGATCCGCATGGACGGCCGTGGCCTCACCGACATCCGGTCGCTCGCGGCCGAGGTCGCCGTGATCCCGCGGGCGCACGGTTCGGCGCTGTTCGAGCGCGGCGAAACCCAGATCCTGGGCGTCACCACGCTGAACATGCTTCGCCTGGAGCAGCAGATCGACTCGCTGTCCCCGGAGACGCACAAGCGCTACATGCACCACTACAACTTCCCGCCGTTCTCCACCGGCGAGACCGGCCGCGTCGGTTCGCCGAAGCGGCGCGAGATCGGCCACGGCATGCTCGCCGAGCGCGCCCTGGTGCCGGTGCTGCCGAAGCGCGACGAGTTCCCGTACGCGATCCGCCAGGTCTCCGAGGCGCTGGGCTCCAACGGCTCGACGTCGATGGGCTCGGTCTGCGCGTCCACCATGGGCCTGTACAACGCCGGCGTGCCGCTGAAGGCGCCGGTCGCGGGCATCGCGATGGGCCTCATCTCTGACGAGGTCGACGGCGAGACGCGTTACGTCGCGCTGACCGACATCCTCGGTGCCGAGGACGCCATGGGCGACATGGACTTCAAGGTCGCCGGCACCAAGGACATCATCACCGCCCTGCAGCTGGACACGAAGCTCGACGGCATCCCTTCCGAGGTGCTCGCCGCCGCGTTGAAGCAGGCGAAGGACGCTCGCCTCACCATCCTGGAGGTCATCGCCGAGGCGATCGACGGCCCGGACGAGATGAGCCCGTACTCGCCGCGCGTCACCAGCGTGAAGATCCCGGTGGACAAGATCGGAGAGGTCATCGGCCCGAAGGGCAAGATGATCAACTCGATCACCGAGCAGACCGGTGCCGACATCTCCATCGAGGACGACGGCACGATCTACGTGGGCGCGGCCGACGGCCCGTCGGCTGAGGCGGCGATCGACCTGATCAACGCCATCGCCAACCCGCAGCTGCCCAAGGTCGGCGAGCGCTTCCTCGGCACCGTGGTGAAGACGGCCGCGTTCGGCGCGTTCGTCTCGCTGCTGCCGGGCAAGGACGGCCTGGTGCACATCTCCAAGCTGGGCAACGGCAAGCGGATCAACAAGGTCGAGGACGTCGTCAACGTGGGCGACAAGCTCCGCGTCGAGATCGCCGACATCGACAACCGCGGCAAGATCAGCCTGATCGTCGTCCAGGAGGAGGAGGCCCCGGCCGCCGCTCCCGCCGCCGACGCCGAGAAGGTCGACGCCAAGTAAGACCAGTTCCGATGAAGGCCTCCTGACCGCGCGGTGCAAGGTCGTGAGTGAGAAACAGTGTTCTAACCCTGTTTCTCACTCACGACCCCGGCGGCAGGGGGCCTTCACGGCATCGTGAGTAAGGAACCCATGGCACGGCAGGTTTCCGGGCACGAGCAGCCCGTCGGCACCACCCGCACGCTGGAGTCCACTCCGGACGGTGCGGTCGTCAAGCGCAGCGTCCTGCCGGGCGGTCTGCGCGTGATCACCGAGCACGTCCCGGCGTCGCGCTCGGCCACGGTCGGGTTGTGGGTCGGCATCGGCTCCCGCGACGAGCCGGTCGCCGTCGCCGGGGCCGCGCACTACCTCGAGCACCTGCTGTTCAAGGGCACGAAGAACCGCGACGCGACGCAGATCGCCGAGGAGATCGACGCCGTCGGCGGCGAGTTCAACGCCTTCACGGCGAAGGAGCACACCTGCTACTACGCGCAGGTGCTCGACGCCGACCTCCCGCTGGCCGTGGACCTGGTCACCGACGTCGTGTTCGAGGCGCTCTGCACCGACCGCGACATGGACATGGAACGCAGCGTCGTCCTCGAAGAGATCTCGATGCGCGACGACGACCCCGAGGACCTGCTGCACGAGACGTTCGTCAGCGCGATCCTCGGCGACCACGCGCTGGGCCGTCCGGTGCTGGGCACCGAGAAGTCGATCATCGAGATGTCACCGGCGGCGCTGCGCGGCTTCTACAAGCGCCGCTACACCTTGCCGCGGATGGTCCTGGCGGTGGCCGGCAACGTCGACCACGGCCAGGTGCTTCGCCTCGTGCGCAAGGCGTTGAAGGAGCGGCTGGCGGGTGACGCGACGCCGCTCGCGCCGCGCGAGGGCCGCGCCCGGATCAAGACCGTCCCGAAGCTGGCCCTGCACACCGACGACACCGAGCAGGCGCACGTGATGCTCGGCCTCCGGTCGCTGTCGCGCCACGACGAGCGCCGCTTCGCGCTCTCCGTGCTCAACGCCGCGCTCGGCGGCGGCATGTCGTCACGGCTGTTCCAGGAGATCCGCGAGCAGCGCGGCCTGGCTTACCAGGTGTACTCGTCGGTCGCGAGCTACGCCGACACCGGGCACATGGCCGTGTACGCGGGCTGCCAGCCGGAGAAGCTCGGCGACGTCGCCGGCGTCATCCGCGAGATCCTGGACAAGGTCGGCGTCGACGGCCTGACCGACGCCGAGGTGGCCCGCGCCAAGGGCCAGCTGCGCGGCGGGATCGTGCTGGGGCTGGAGGACACGTCGTCGCGGATGTCGCGGATCGGTAAGAACGAGCTCAACTTCAGCCGGTACCTGGGCGTCGACGACACGATCGCGCGCATCGACGCCGTCACCACCGACGAGGTGTGTGCGCTCGCTCGCACTTTGTTCGCGCGGCCGGGCGGGGTCTCCGCGGCGGCGGTCGTGGGGCCGTACGCTCACGCCGACGACCTTCCGGACGACCTGCACGAGGTGATCGCTTCATGACCATCAACGTCGGTGTGCTCGGCGCACGCGGCCGGATGGGCGCGACGGTGGTGAACGCCGTCGAAGGCGCTTCGGACCTGAAGGTCGTCGCGGCGCTCGACGCCGGAGACGACTTCTCGGCGCTGGCCGAGGCCGAGGTCGTCGTCGACTTCACCCACCCCGACGCCGTCATGGACAACCTGAAGTACCTGGTGGAGCACGACATCCACGCGGTCGTCGGCACCACGGGCTTCAGCGAGGAACGCTTGGCTTCCTTGCGTTCCCTGCTCGAGCCGAAGCCGGAGCTGGGCGTGCTGATCGCGCCGAACTTCGCCCTCGGCGCGGTGCTGGCCATGCGGTTCGCGGCCCAGGCGGCGAAGTTCTACGCCTCCGCCGAAATCATCGAGCTGCACCACAACCGCAAGGCGGACGCGCCCTCGGGCACCGCGGCGCACACCGCGCGGATGATCGCCGCGGCGCGGGCCGAGGCGGGCGTGACGCCGGGCCCGGACGCGACGACGTCCGAGCTGGACGGCGCCCGCGGCGCTTCGGTCGAGGAGGTCCGCGTGCACTCGGTCCGGCTGCCGGGCCTGGTGGCGCACGAGGAGATCCTGTTCGGCGGCGAGGGGGAGACCCTGACCATCCGCCACGACTCCCTCGACCGGACGTCGTTCATGCCGGGCGTGCTGCTCGGCGTGCGCACGGTGGTGGCGCGTCCCGGCCTGACGGTCGGCCTGGAGAACGTGCTCGACCTGTGAAGGCTCGCAACGTCGCGCTGCTGATGACGGCGGCGCTGGTCGTCTACCTGGTCCTGCTCGCCGACCGGGCGTTCGCGCTGTTCGCGTCCGGCACCGGCGCGGGCATCGCGCTGGGTGTCGGCGTGCTGCTGCTGCCGATCCTGGGGATCTGGATCGTGGTGGTGACCTGGCGCAACGGCGTGCAGATCCAGCGGCTGTCCCGCCGCTTGGACTCGGAGGGCGCGCTCCCGGACGTCTCGGACCTGCCGCGCCGCCCTTCGGGACGCGTGGACCGCGACGCGGCCGACGCGTGGTTCCAGGACCGCCGCGCGGAGGTCGAGGCGGACCAGGAGAACTGGCGTGCGTGGTACAAGCTGGCGTACGCCTACGACATCGCAGGTGACCGGCGACGGGCCCGCGAGACGATGAAGAAGGCCGTCGAGCTGGAGGCCGCCGACCGCTGAGCCCTGGCAGACTGGGCTCGGTGACGCTGGTTTTGAAGCTCCTCCTGGCGCCGCTGCTGGTGGTCGGATCGTCGCTGGCCGGACGCCGCTGGGGGCCCGGCGTGACGGGCCTGTTGGTGGCTCTGCCCGTGGTGGCGGGCCCGATCCTGCTGATCACCTACCTGGAACACGGCCCGGCGTTCGTCGCGCGAGCCGCGTCGGCTTCGCTGCTCGGGCTGGTGTCGCTGGCCGCGTTCGCGGTGGTCTTCGCCCGGGTCGGCCGGGTGCGGGGCTGGGCGGGTTCGGTGCTGCTGAGCTGGCTGGTGTGCCTGTCGCTGGATCTCGCGCTGTCGTTCGCGCCGGTTCCGGTGTGGGGTGCGCTGGGCTTGGCCTTGGCGGCGGCTTGGGGAGGCCTCCGGCTCCTGCCGGCGCCAGGGGAAGCCCGGCCGGTGACGCTGCCGTGGTGGGACCTGCCCGCCCGGGCGGTGGTGACGGCGGGGCTGGTGCTGGCGGTGACGGCCGCCGCCGGCCGCCTCGGGCCCGACCTCACGGGGGTGCTGGCGCCGTTCCCGACCGCGCTGAGCGTCGTGGCGGTGTTCGCGCTGGCGCAGGGTGGTCCGCCCGCGGCGGTCGCGACCACGCGGGGCGTGCTGCGCGGTCTGGGCGGGTTCGCGGCGTTCTGCCTCTCGGTGGCGGTCTTGGCCGAGCCGATCGGCGGGTGGGCGTTCGTGGTCGCGGCCGGTGGTGCGGTGGTGTGGCAATTCGCTGACGGTTGTCGTTCGTTCGGGAAATGACGGGCCTTCGTACCATCGCCCGCATGAAACCGACTTCGTCTTCCCCGGGTTTGCGGGCGTTGTCCGCGTCGCTGCGCGAAGTGCGCGAGGCGCGGAAATTCGGGCTGCGTGAGCTGGCGCGGGCGCTGGAGATCGACCCGCGGCTGCTTTCCCAGTGGGAACTCGGGATGCGGGTGCCGCCGGTGGAGGAGGTCGCGCGGATCCTCGGCTACCTGCGGGCGGACCAGGCGACGGTCACGCGGATCCTGTTCCTGGCCAAGCACGCCAAGGATCCCAACTGGCTGGATTCGAATCCCGCGGATCTGCCCGCGGCGCTCACGGCGGTCATGCAGTGCGAACGCTCGGCGAGCCTGATCACCAACTGGTCGCCGTTGATCATCCCGGGATTGCTGCAGACTCCCGACTACGCCCGCGCGTTGCTGGCTGCCTCCGGCATCAAGGTGGCGGATGTCGACTCGCGGCTGGTGGCTCGCTTGGACCGGCAGAAGGTCCTCGCCGGGCGCGAGCCCGTGCGCCTCGACGCGTTCGTCTCGGAGTCGGCGATCCGCGAGGAGGTGGGCGATGCGGCCATCATGTCCGACCAGATCGACCGGCTGCTCACCTTAGCTGTTACATCTAACATTTCAGTGCGTATCGTGCCCGATGACGTGGGCTACCACCCGGGCAAGATCGGGATGTTCACCCTCTACGACTTCGCAACCGACCCAACGATCGTGTTGCTCGAACACCTCCACGCCAGCGCGTTTCTCAACGACTTGGAGGCTATCTCCGGCTACCGAAAGCTGGTAAAGCTCTTGCTGAGCAAGGCATTGAGCGAAGACGCCTCGCAAGCCCTGCTTCGGGAGGCGGCGCGATAGGGGGTCACGTGTTCACCTGGCTGAAGTCGAGCTACAGCGTGCAGACCGAGTGTGTCGAGGTTCTGCTCGCCGAAACCGTGGGTGTGCGGGACACGAAAGCCCGTCACCTCGGCGAACTCACCGTCTCCCGCACCGCGTGGACCGCGCTCGTCTCAGTGGTGCAGCCAACCCGCGAACACCGCGGGTGAAGCGGCTATCAAACTGAAGCGGATCCACCTTCCGGCCAGGCCCGTGGTCAGGAACGTCGCGAGCCGCATGCGCACGACCCCCGCCAGCACGCTCGTCGCCATGAACGGCGGCAGGCCCACCAGCGAGCTGACCCCGTACGTCCCCGCCATCCAGTGCGGGTGCCGGTGGCAACGCTCGCGCAGACGGTCGACCCAGCCGCGCAGCCGCTTGGTCCGCAGTTCCCAGCGCACGCGTCGCGGCGTCATCGGCCGCTCGCGGTGGAGGCGGTCGTGCAGCGCCTTCGGGAGCTTGATCGTGCCGCGTGCGGCCAGGAAGTACAGCGATTTCCCGGCGATCTGCCCGACGGCCACCGCCGCGCCGAGCCACAGCCAGTGCAGGCCGGGCTGGCTCGCGCACAGCCCGATCAGGAAGACTTCGGCGTTGATCAGCGGCACGATGGCCGAACCGAACGCGACCCCCAGCGTCAGCAGGATCCAGCTCATCGTGTCACCTCCTGCCGTAATTCGTGTTCCTCCAAGTTATCAGTTCGAAACCTGGGGTCACGGGGGTTAACCCCCCTATGCGGTAGGGGGGTGGTACCAGAAGATCACCTGCCGGACGGCTTTCGGTCACCTTCCCTTGCCAGGCTGACGGGGTGTCCGCCGACCTTTCCCGAACGCCCGCCGACCGATTCGGCGCCCTCTGCCGGACGATCGTGCGGATGCTCCCGCTGGGGTTGTCGCGGGTCGTGGCGCCGACGTTTCTCGGCTTCTGCCTCATCAACGGGTGCACGTTCGGCGTCGATCTGGGGCTGTTGACCGTTTTCCACGGCCTGCTCGGCTGGCCCGTGTGGCTCGCGATCACGCTGTCCTACGTCTGCGCGTTCGGTTTGAGCTTCGTGCTGAACCGGACGTTCAACTTCCATTCCCACGCCGCGGTCGGAATGCAGCTTGTGCTTTACATCGGCGCTGTCGCTGTCAATTACGCGGCGTTTTTGCTGGGTGTGGGCGCGGGCTTGACGGCGCTGGGCGTCGAATACCACCTGTCACGGGTGCTCGCGGGCGCGTGCGAGGGCGTGTTCATGTACGCCGTGCTGCGGTGGGTGATCTTCCGGGACGCCGGCTCAGGCGAGGCCGAGGTCGAGGGTGCCGGTGAGGCGGACCTCGCGGACCATGCGGTCGCCGGTGTCGAGGGTGCGGACCGTGCCGTCGGGGTTCCAGCCGGCCCGGCGGTAGAAGCCGAGGGAGGCGTGGTCGCCTTGGGCGACCCAGGCGATGCCGCGGCCGGCGCCGTCGGCCCGCAAGCCCGCGGCGGCCGTCGCGAGTAGGCGTCCGGCGTGCCCGCGGCGGCCCCACCGCGGCTCGACGAGCAGGGTGGCGACCAGGCCGGTGGCGTCCGCGTCCTCGGGCAGGCTGCCGTCGGCGGCGGCGACCTCGCCTTCGGGCGCGCGGCCCGCGACGCAGAAGCCGACGGTGAACTCGCCCTCGGTGGCGACGTAGACCTGGCTGCCCGGGTAGTCGATGGTTTCGGTCCAGGTGCCGACGAGGTCGGCGGCGTCCAGCTCGGCGAGGGCGTTCTTGCCGAGCAGGTCCTCGTAGGCGGCGTGCCAGGTGTCGCGCTGGATCCGGGCGATCTCCGCGGCGTCGGACAGGTCGGCGGGGCGGACGGCGGCGTCGCTCATGTGCTGAAGATATCGGGGGCCGCGTTTTTGTCGGTGGTGGGTGGCACCATGACGGGACCATGCAAACGATCAGCGTCACGACGGCCCGGAAGACCTTCCTGGCCGCCCAGGGCTTCGGCGACCCACGTCCGTCCGGTCCGGTTTCCCGGCGGCACCTGAAACGGGTGCTGTCGCGCGTCCAGCTGCTGCAGCTGGACTCGGTGAACGTCGCGGTCCGGGCGCACTACATGCCGGTGTTCTCGCGGCTGGGCGCGTACGAGCCTTCGCTGCTGGACAGCGCGGCGTGGGCGCACTCGGCTCGCCAGCCCCGGATGCTGGTCGAGACGTGGGCGCACGAGGCGAGCCTGCTCCCGGTCGAGGACTGGCCGCTGATCCGTTCCGGCGCGAAGCGCGACGGCTGGTGGAAGAACTACGCGCCGTTGATCGAGAAGTCACCGGGGCTGGTCGAGGAGATCCTCTCGGTGGTGAAGGAGCTGGGCCCGATCGGCGCGGGCGGCATCGAGCGCGAGGTGGCGGCGGACGCGCAGCGGCGCGGGCCGGGCTCGTGGTGGGAGCGGTCCGAGATCAAGCGCGTCTGCGAGTACCTCTTCGGCGCCGGCCGGCTGACCACGGGCACGCGCCGCTCGTTCGAACGGCTCTACGACCTCACCGAACGGGTGGTCCCGCCGGAGATCCTGTCCCGGACGGTGTCCCCGGAGGAAGGCGCGCGGGGCCTGATCGAGCGGTCGGCGCGGGCGCTCGGCGTGGCGACGGAGACGGACCTGCGCGACTACTACCGCCTCGGCCCGGCCCCGGCGCGCCAGGCGGTGACGGAGCTGGTGGAGTCGGGAGTCCTGGAGCCCGTGGCGGTCCACGGCTGGAAGGCGGCGGCGTACCGCCACGTGGCCGCCCGGACCCCGCGCACGGTGCCGGGGAGGGCCCTGCTGTGCCCGTTCGACCCGCTGATCTGGGAGCGCGCCCGCACGGAGCGGCTGTTCGGGTTCCACTACCGCATCGAGATCTACGTCCCGGAGCCGAAGCGGGTGTACGGGTACTACGTGTTCCCGTTCCTGCTGGACGGTTCACTGGTGGCACGAGTGGACCTGAAGTCCGACCGCGCGGCAGGGGTGCTGCGGGTCCAGGGAGCGTTCGCGGAGGAAGGGGCGGACTTGGCCCGGGTACTCCCGGAGCTGGCGGCAGAGCTGCGGCACATGGCGGAGTGGCTGGGGCTGTCCGGCGTGGCGGTGGGCGCTCGGGGTGACTTGGCCCCGGCGTTGAAGAAGCTGGTGCGCTGAGCTTCCTGGTGACCGTGGCGGCTGCTACCTGCGCGGCGCACCAAGCCGTGCCAGGCCGCTCAAGTTGTCCGCGGTCAGCACGTTCCGGGCCCGATCGGCGACATCGAGCATCATCCGGTGGATCCGGTCCGCGGTCGGATGACGGCGGCCCACCGGGTGTTCGAGGAACTCGACGCAGCACGAGATGAATTGGCGGCTCGTCGTGCGCTGGGAATTGTCGTCTTCGACGTCGGTCGTCACGAGAGTCGGATGCCACGCCAGCAGCACTTCGGCGGCGCCGTCGAAATCGCCGTTTCCGACGCCGTGCAGCACGACGATCAGGTATCCGCTGCCGGGCACGAAGTAACTGTCCTCGGCTTGGATCTTCGTCGTGACGGCGAACAAAGCCGCCGTGGCTCTGCGGGAGATCGCCCCATCGCCGCGTCGAAGACCGTCTTTGTAGTTCCACACCTCCGATTCGATCCGCATCAGATCGACGAGGTAGGGGTTGTCGTCGGGGTTCCGGAGAATCGCGTCGATTTCCATCCTCCGTGCGTCATGCGCCCACGGTTCGGCGAACGACGGGTCGAGCGCGGTTCCGCAGTCAGGGCAGCGTGCCGGCCAGCGCCGTGGCGGAATCCCCTCACCGCGCCCGCAGCCGTCGCCGGGGCACCGCCAACCGGTCGCCGTCGCACCCGGTGGTGCTTGGTACCCGTAGGAGGTGACTGGTAGCCGCTTCCCGCCGAAGATTCCCAAGGCTCGTCTCCTTTCGCGCTGTTCCGGCAGGGGTCAGGCGCCCTGGATTCCCAGTTCCGGGATCGCACGTCGATAGCCGATCCGGAAGATCTTCCGCACGGCACGGCCTTCGAACGAGGTGGCCGCCTTCCACGGGCAGCGGGACATGCCCGCGAGGGACAACGCACCCCACACGACCAGAACCGGCAGCCAGTAGAGGCATTTGAACCACGTCAGGGCGAAGAAGAGCGGGTTGCGGATGAGGAACTCGTGCCACGTGACCCCCTCGCTTCTCTTGATCTCGCCGAGGCCCGCTCGGGACGAATAGATCGCCCAGCTCACGAAAACACCGATGAGGTAGCACAGTCCGAAGACGGTCGATCCGGTCATGTTCGGTTCCTCCGCGAGACGGCAGCGACGTCGGGTCGCGTCCACAGTCGATCGGCGGGGATACCTTGTTACGCTCTCGAACGAGAGTCATCGGCCCGGAACCAGGCCGGTCACTGTTTTGTCACGGCCTTCGTGAGCTCGTAACCGTTCGGTCGACCGACTCGACAACACACCTCGTCGTACCCGGTTCGACGGAAAGGTGGATCGAGATGGTGAGCAATTTCGAGAAGGACCCGGGGATGAGGATCGAGAAGGCCCCGAAGAAGCAGCCGGACCCCGCGCGCGTGGCAAAGCACCTCGGCGCGGTCGCGACGAAGAAGACGGTCCAGAAACCCGGTAAGTGATCCCGGCCGCGCCGGAGCGGTTTCGCCTGGGGGCTTCGGTTTCCGGATAGCAAGAACGGGTCGTTCCCGGCCCCCGCCGGGAACGACCCGTTTCCCCCTTACTCAGCCGGCCGCGCGCGTCACCACGGCGTTGCCGGAGCCCGTGCGGGCCCGCACCTTCAGCTTCACTCCGCCCTCGGGGGCGCTGTCGGTGACGTTCAGCTCGCTGGACACCTTGCCGCCGCTGGAGGTCAGGTCGACCTCCGCCGCCGTGCCGCCGCGGATGCCGATGCGGACCTCGCCGGAGCCGGTGATCAGGTCGAGCGAACCCGCGGCCGCGTCGGCCACCGACAGGTCGCCGCTGCCCGTGCGGGCCATCACCTCGCCCGACACCGCGCCCAGCCAGACGTCGCCGGTGCCCGTCGCCAGCGTCGCGGATCCCGCGATCGACGACGCCTCGACGTGGCCGCTGCCGCTGCGCAGCTGCAGCCCACCCAGCGTCGGGCCCAGCTTGATGCCGCCGCTGCCCGTGCGGATCGTCGCCGAGCCGTCGGCGCGGTCGAGCTTGACCTCGCCGGAGCCGGTCAGCAGGTCGACGCGGCCGGCCGAGCCGGTCACCGTGACGTCCGCCGCGCCGGCCCGCACCTCGACGTGCGACCCCGCCGGGGCGCGCACGGTCACCGACAGCGCGACGTTGCGCAGCTGCCACGCCTTCGGCGCCTGGACGACCAGGCGGTTGCCGAGCTTCTCGATCCGGCTCTGCCGCACCGCTTCGGCGGGGTCGGCCCCCGACGGGTCGACGCCCAGCTGGTCGCCGAAGCGCTCGCCGACCCAGGACAGCAGGCTGTTGACCCCCGCGACCCACGGCTGCTGCTCGCCCCGGTCGTGCCGCAGCTCGACGCGCGCGCCGGAGTCGCCTTCCAGCACGACCTCGACGCGCCCGATCGTCACGCCGACGTCGAGCTCCAGCGGGACGTCGGTCTCGAACTCGTCGATCCGGACCAGCTCGCCGCCGGACTCCTCGGGAGTTTCCCCGGCCGGTGTCGTTTCTTCGTCGCCCATCTTCGATCCCCTCAGCCTTCGACCCAGCCGTGCAGGTGCGACCCGGGCCGCTCGCCCTTGCCGTGGTGCTTGGAGCCGCCGCCGAGCGCGCCGTGTCCCAGCGCGCCCTGGACGGCCTGGGAGACGAACGTGTTCAGCGAGACACCCTGTGCCTGCGCCGCGCGCTCCGCCTGGCCCTTGATCTGCTCGACCAGGCGCAGCGTGATGCGCGAGATGTCACCGCCGTCGATCGGTGGTGGCGGTGTGGTGTCACGTGGTGTCGCTCGCGGCGGCGCCTCTTCGGCGGCCCCGGAAACGACCACGCGGACGTCCCGGCCGTCCAGCCGCACGTCGACCACCTGGCCGGGCAAAGCGGCTGTGACCTCGGCAGCGAGGTCGGCGAGAGCGTTCATCAGCGTCAGGCGGACGGCGGGTTCGAGCGCGGAGGACAGCAGCGCGGCCGCCCGCCGGGTGTGTTCGTCCCCGGCGGCAGCCGTGTTCGCGAGGTCCTCGCGAAGGTTGGCGAGGTACGGCGTCAGGTCCATGACACCACTATGACGTCATAGGTGGCGTCAGTCAAGGAAGCCGGTGATGTCACGTGTCCCCCGGGAGTGGGGGCCCGCGCGCGGTTAGGCTGCCGGGGGAGCCTGCGGAAGGAAGTGCGGACGTGGCCGAGACCGTGTCACCGAGGGTGCAGCTGATCGCGAAGACGGAGTTCTTCCTACCCGCCGACGTCCCGTGGTCGACCGACGCGGACGGCGGCGAAGCGCTCGCGGAGTTCGCCGGCCGCGCCTGCTACCAGTCCTGGAAGAAGCCGAACCCCGCCACCGCGACCAACGCCGGCTACCTCGAGCACATCATGGACGTCGGCCACCTTTCGGTGCTGGAGCACGGTTCGGTGACCTTCTACATCACCGGCATCTCGCGCTCCCTGACCCACGAACTGATCCGGCACCGCCACTTCTCCTACTCGCAGCTCTCCCAGCGGTACGTGCCCGAGCGCGACGCCGAGATCGTCGAGCCCGACGTCATCGCGAACGACCCCGTGTTGCACGAGAAGTTCCTCAAGGCGGCCCAGGCCAGCGTCGACGCCTACACCGAGCTCCTCGCCGGTCTCGAGGAGAAGTTCGCCGACGTCCCGAGCGCGACGCTGCGCCGGAAGCAGGCCCGCCAAGCCGCGCGGGCCGTGCTGCCGAACGCGACCGAGACGCGGATCGTCGTCACCGGGAACTACCGGGCCTGGCGCCACTTCGTCGCGATGCGCGCCACCGAGCACGCCGACGTCGAGATCCGCGAACTGGCCGTGGAGTGCCTGCGGCACCTGCAGAAGGCCGCGGCGAACGTGTTCGCCGATTTCACCATCTCGACGCTGCCGGACGGCACCGAGATCGCTACGAGCCCGAAGGTGTTCGAAGGCTGATGAAGCGTCTTGCGATCGACGTCCGGCCCGGTGAGTACGCCGTCGTCCGGCTGCCCGCCGACGCGCCGGTGCCCGCCGAGCTCCTCGCTCCCGGCGAGCCCGCGTTCGTGTCGGTGACCCGGACGCCCGAAGAGCTGTCCGTGATCTGCCCGGCCGGACGGGAACCGGCCGGCGGCACGGCGTCCGAGGACGGCTGGCGGCTGCTCTCGGTCCGCGGTCCGCTGGAGTTCACGCTCACCGGCATCATCGCCGCGCTGGCTTCGGAGCTGGCCGCGGCCGGGGTGGCGCTGTTCTCGATGTCCACCTTCGACACCGATCACATCCTGGTCCGCGCCACCGACCTCGGCCACGCCGTGAAGGCGCTGCGCGAGTCCGGTCACGAAGTCGCGCACCCCTGACGCTTTTCGGCGGGTGATTCACGGGTACTCCCGGCACGAGGGTGGGAGCCAGCACCCTTGAAATCGAAAGTTCGGCACGCCTAAACTTCGATTTGGGATCCCCGACACCCGGTTGAAAGGCAGGCGCCATGGCGGTCACCGAGGCTGTCCGGCCGAGACTCGTGTCGCGCCTGCGCACCGGGTCGGCCCTGCTGGGCCCGGCGTTCGTCGCCGCGATCGCCTACGTCGACCCGGGGAACGTCGCGTCCAACATCAGCGCCGGCGCCCGCTACGGCTACCTGCTGGTCTGGGTGATCGTCGCAGCGAACCTGATGGCCGTGCTCGTGCAGTACCTCTCGGCGAAGCTCGGCCTGGTCAGCGGGATGTCGCTGCCGGAAGCCCTGCGCGCCCGGCTGTCCAAGCCCGCGCGGCTGGCCTACTGGCTGCAGGCCGAGGTCGTCGCCATCGCCACCGACCTCGCCGAGGTCGTCGGCGGTGCCATCGCGCTCTACCTGCTCTTCGACCTGCCGCTCGTCGTCGGCGGCCTGATCACCGGCGCCGTCTCGCTGACGCTGCTGGCGGTCCAGGACCGCGGCGGCCAGCGGACGTTCGAGCGCGTCGTCACCGGGCTGCTGCTGGTCATCGCGGTCGGGTTCCTGGCCAGCCTGTTCGTCGAGCCGCCGTCGGCGTCCGGCACGCTCGGCGGGCTGGTGCCGAAGTTCGACGGCGCCGGCAGCGTCCTGATCGCCGCCGCGATGCTGGGCGCGACGGTCATGCCGCACGCCGTCTACCTGCACTCCGGCCTGGTCCGCGACCGGCACGGCCTCCCGGACGTCACCACCCGCCGCCGGCTGCTGCGCGCCACCCGCGCGGACGTCGGCCTGGCGATGCTGCTGGCCGGCGCGGTCAACCTCGGCATGCTGCTGCTCGCCGCGACGAACCTGCAGGGCCAGGCGGGCGTCGACAGCATCGAGGGCGCGCACGCCGCGGTCGCGGTGGCGCTCGGCCCGGGCATCGCGCTGATGTTCGCGATCGGCCTGCTGGCGTCGGGCCTGGCGTCGACGTCGGTGGGCGCGTACGCGGGCGCGATGATCATGCAGGGGCTGCTGCACAAGCGGATCCCGCTGGTCCTGCGGCGGCTGGTGACGCTGACCCCGGCCATCGTGGTGCTCGCCCTCGGCGCCGACCCGAGCGCGGCGCTGGTCGTCTCGCAGGTCGTGCTGTCGTTCGGGATCCCGTTCGCGCTGGTGCCGCTGATCCGGCTGACAGCCGACCGTGATCTGATGGGGGCGGACGCCAACCGCAGGCTGACGACCGTCGCGGCATCATCGATCGCGGTGGTGATCATCGCGCTCAACCTGGTGCTGATCTACCTCACCTTCACCGGTTGAGCCCACGAGCAGGGAGGCCGCGGCCATGGCCTGGATCTTCGCCCTCAACGCCGAGTGCGGCGGGCGGGAGACTCACGCCCGCGACCTCGCACGTCACTTCGAGGGCTTCTCGTCCCGCATCTTCCCCGACGGCGGGGGCTGGTGGTGCGGGGTCGCGCCCGAGGACCTCGGCGAGAAGCGGATCGAATCCGCCGAAGACGCGACGGCGATGACCGCCGCCGGGCGGCGGCTCTACTGGCTGCTCCGCACGGCGCCGCCGGTGTACCGCTACGCGCTGGCGGGGGTCGAGACCGGCGGGTTCCGCTCGTTCGAGGAGTTGATGGCCGAGAAGGACCTGACGAGGTTCCCGGGCCTGGTGGTCAGCGAAGACATCTGGGCCGCGACCGGGAAGCGCGCCGCGTTCAGCGACTTCGCGCCGGGCTACCGGTGGATCCCTTACCGCGGTGAGGCGTTCGGCCCGCGTCGCTGAGTCACGGCGCCCGGGACCGGCCGCCGAACCCGGGCACCCGGCCGGGTCACGAATTCGGCGGAACCCCGGGCGGTGCGCGGTGGTCCGACTAGCATCTGCGCGACCGCCGCTAGAAGGAGCACCGTGACCGACGAACAGACCCGGCCGTACCCACCTCAGGCGCCCGTCACGCCTGGTCAGCGGGTTGTCGCCGGCCGTTACGCGCTGCTCGGCGAGCTCGGCCGGGGCGGCATGGGCGTCGTGTGGCGGGCGCAGGACCAGGTCATCGGCCGGCCGGTCGCCGTCAAGGAACTGCGGCTGCCCGACGCGGAGTCCGCCGCCGTCTTCTCCGAGCGCGCGCTGCGCGAGGTGCGCACCGGCGGGCGGCTCAACGACCCCGCCGTCGTCACCGTCTACGACGTCATCACCGACGGCGGCACCACCTTCATCGTCATGGAGCTCGTCGAGGCGCCGTCGCTGGCCGACCTCGTCCGGCAGCGTGGCCCGATGCCCGCCGCGCAGGCGGCGCTGATGGGGGAGCGGGTGCTGGCCGCGCTGCAGGCCGCGCACGCCGCCGGGATCGTGCACCGGGACGTCAAGCCGGCGAACATCCTCGTCGCGCCCGACGGCCGCGTGAAGCTCACCGACTTCGGCATCGCCCACGCCGTCGACGACCCGCGCCTGACCACCAGCGGCATGATCGTCGGCTCGCCCGCGTTCATGGCGCCGGAGCGCGTCGAGGGCCGCGAAGCGCTGCCCGCGTCCGACCTGTGGTCCCTCGGCGCGACGCTGTTCTTCGCCGTCGAAGGCTCGATCCCGTTCGAGCGCGCGACCACCGCCGCGACGCTGCACGCGATCATGACCGAGATCCCGTACCTGACCCGCGGCCAGGGCCCGATCGCCGCGGCCATCCTCGGCCTGCTCGTCGCGAACCCCGACGCGCGCCTGACCGCGGCCCAGGCGCAGAACCTCCTGACCACGGCGCAGGGCGTCCGCCCGACGCCGCCGAACGGCACCGCGATGCTGGGGCAGCCCGCGACGCACGTGGCGCCGCAGCCGCCGAAGAAGAACCACCGCGCGTTGTGGCTGTCGGCCGCCGCGGTGCTGGTGCTGGCCGCCCTTGTCGGTGGCTTCTTCGCGGGCCGGGCCTTCGAGAAGCCCACGGCCGACCCGCAGAAGCAGCCGACCATGACCTTCGGCGTCAACGGGCAGCTGCGCGTCGACATCACCGACTACTACCGCTGCTACAACGCCCCGGTCCAGGACGGCGGGCTCATCAGCACGGCCGACAACAAGATCGAGTGCGAGCGCAGCCACACGCTGGAGGTCTACGAGATCGGGAACGTCCTGTCGATCGAGAACTGGAGCACCGAGGACGCGAAGGTGGCCGCCTACCCGGGAGCGGCCGCCGTCCAGGCGAGCGCGGAGGCCGCCTGCGCGACCTCGTTCCGCTCCTCGATCGTGCCGGAGCCCCAGCGGAAGGAGCTGACCTACCGCGCGCTCGTCCCCACCCAGACCGAGTGGGAGCGCAGGCCGTCCGGGGTCGACGGCGACGACACTCCCACTCGTGAGTACTACTGCGTGCTGGCCAAGGCCGACGGCGGCCCGATCTCCGCGCCGATCGTGACCAAGGTCAAGTAGAAGTTCCGCGACGAGCGGCCGGTGCACGGAAATCCTCCGCACTTCGCCCGAGGTGACCAGGTCGACGCGGTTTTGTCGGGGTGACGAGGTACCGTCTCAGCATGTCCAACCCACCTACCGCAGCGCCCGGAAGACCCTTCGGGCGCGTGCTCACCGCGATGGTCACCCCCTTCGACGCCGAAGGCGCGCTGGACCTGAAGCGGGCGCAGGAGCTGGCCGAGCACCTCGTGGAGCTGGGGAACGACGGCCTCGTCATCAACGGCACCACCGGCGAGAGCCCGACCACGAGCGACGCGGAGAAGCAGGAGCTGATCCGCGCCGTGGTCGAGGCCGTCGGCGACCGCGCGACCATCGTGGCCGGCGCGGGCACCAACAACACCGCGCACAGCCTCGAGCAGGCGAAGCAGGCCGAAGAAGCCGGCGCGCACGGCCTGCTGGTCGTCACCCCGTACTACTCGCGGCCGAGCCAGGCCGGCCTGCACGCGCACTTCACGGCGGTCGCGGACAGCACCGGGCTGCCGGTGATGCTCTACGACATCCCGCCGCGCTCGGTCGTGCCGATCGAGGTCGACACGCTGCTGCGGCTGGCCGAGCACCCCCGGATCGTCGCGGTCAAGGACGCCAAGGGCGACCTGATCGCCGGCTCCGAGGTCATCGCCAACACCCACCTCGCCTACTACTCCGGCGACGACGGCCTGAACCTGCCGTGGATCTCGGTCGGCGGCACCGGCGTGGTGAGTGTGATCGGTCACGTCGTCGCGGGCCGGATCCGCGCGATGATCGATGCCTACGAGAACGGCGACACGTCCACCGCGCGCACCAACCACCGCGGCATGCTGCCGGTGCTGCGCGCGATGTCGCGGGTCGGCGGGGTCGCGTTCAGCAAGACGGCGCTGCGGCTGCGCGGCTTCGACGTCGGCGAGCCGCGGCTCCCGATCGTCCCGCCGACCGCGGAGCAGACGGCCCTGATCGCCGGTGATCTGGGGCAGGGCGGCGTGCCGCTGGGCGACACGGCGGCCCAGGACTGGCATGGTGAGCGGGTGGCACAAGCAGATTCGAGGGCCGCCTACGTGGCGCCGACCTCGCACACCAGCGTTGGGACCCTGCCTCGGTGAGCTCACTTCCCCCAGGTCCAGGCCCCACCAACGCCCCGCCCGCACTGCCCGCCGGAGCCCTGCGCGTCGTCGCGCTGGGCGGTATCGGCGAGGTCGGGCGCAACATGACCGTCTTCGAGTACGGCGGCCGGCTGCTCATCGTCGACTGCGGGGTCCTCTTCCCCGAGGACGACCAGCCCGGCGTCGACCTGATCCTGCCCGACTTCCGCGCGATCGAGGACCGCCTCGACGACATCGACGGACTGGTGCTCACCCACGGGCACGAGGACCACATCGGTGCCGTCCCGTTCCTCCTGCGCCTGCGGCCGGACCTGCCGATCTACGGCTCGAAGTTCACCAACGCCCTGCTCGCGGCGAAGGCCAAGGAGCACCGGCAGCGGCCGAAGCTGATCCAGGTCCGCGAGGGTGAGCGCCGCGACGTCGGCGTGTTCAACCTCGAGTTCTTCGCGGTCAACCACTCCATCCCGGACGCGCTGGCCGTGGCCATCCGCACCCCGGCGGGCGTGGTGCTGCACACCGGCGACATCAAGCTGGACCAGCTGCCGCTGGACGGGCGCCTCACCGACCTGGCCGGCTTCTCCCGGCTCGGCGACGAGGGCGTCGACCTGTTCTGCGTCGACTCGACCAACGCTGAGGTGCCCGGGTTCGTGATGCCCGAGCGCGACATCGGCCCGGTCCTCGACGACGTCATCCGCCGCGTCGACCAGCGCGTGATCGTGGCCTGCTTCGCCAGCCACGTCCACCGCGTCCAGCAGGTGCTGGACGCCGCGCAGCGGCACGGCCGCCGGATCGCGTTCGTCGGCCGGTCGATGGTCCGCAACATGGGGATCGCGGCCGAGCT
This sequence comes from Amycolatopsis sp. cmx-4-37, assembly GCA_049998055.1. GTDB lineage: Bacteria > Actinomycetota > Actinomycetes > Mycobacteriales > Pseudonocardiaceae > Amycolatopsis. The sequence goes on from JAEBEK010000006.1 coordinate 104,517, forward strand.
GGGCCTGCTCAACGTGCCGGACGGGCTGCTGGTCGACCTCGACCAGGCGAGCAGCCTGCCGGAGAGCAAGGTCCTGTTCGTCTCGACGGGTTCGCAGGGTGAGCCGCTCTCGGCGCTGTCGCGGATGGCGCGCGGCGAGCACCGGCAGATCTCGATCCGCGCGGGCGACACCGTCGTGCTGGCCAGCTCGATGATCCCGGGCAACGAGACCGCGGTGTTCGGCGTGGTCAACGGCCTGACCCGGCTCGGCGCGAACGTCGTCCACCAGGGCAACGCCAAGGTGCACGTGTCCGGCCACGCGTCGGCGGGGGAGCTGCTCTACCTGTACAACGCGGTCCGGCCGAGCAACGTGATGCCGGTCCACGGCGAGTGGAAGCACCTGAAAGCCAACGCCGAGCTGGCGATCCGTACCGGCGTCGCGGCGGACAACGTGGTGATCGCCGAAGACGGCGTGGTCGTCGACCTGGTCGACGGCAAGGCCTCCCGCACCGGGCGGGTCGAGGTCGGGCACGTCTACGTCGACGGCCTCTCGGTCGGTGACGTCGGCGAGTCGACCCTGTCCGACCGGCTGGTGCTGGGCGAGGGCGGGTTCATCTCGATCAGCGTCGCGATCGAATCCGCCACCGGCCGCCCGGTCAGCGCCCCGACGGTGTCCGGCCGCGGCTTCTCCGACGACCCGAAGGCGCTCGACGCGGTCGTGCCGCTGGTGGAGATGGAGCTGGCGCGCACGGAGTCCGAGGGCATCACCGACACCCACCGGATCGCGCAGGCGGTCCGCCGGGTGGTCGGCCGCTGGGTGGCGGACACGTACCGCCGCCGCCCGATGATCGTCCCGACAGTCATCCCGGTCTGATTTCCAAGCCTCTGAAGGCCACCATCAGGGCATCTAGTGCCCTGATGGTGGCCTTCGGAGGCTTTCTAGGGTGTCACCTTGGCCAGCAGCAGGGCGAAGGTGACGAACGCGGTTTGGCGGAGCAGGGCCCGGCGGGCCCGGCGCTGGTCGGCTCGTGTCGGTTTCATGCGTACCCCCAAGCGGTCAGGCTCCAGTGTTCCGCCTTCCGCGGCGCCGGACATCCCACTCCGGGACGGATCGCCTCCCCCTGAGGTATGAGGCCGCCTGTTACGCCGTCTGGACCACGAACCGCCGCTCGGCCGGGGACTAACCTTGATCCCACCCCGCCTCGGGAAGAGAGGCCGTGCCGATGGGACGTCACTCGCCGGACGGACGACGACGCCGGCTGCTCGTGCCCGTCGTCGCGACCGGGCTCGTGCTCGTCCTCGGGGTCGGGGCCTGGGTCACCGTCTCGGTGGTGAAGTCCCGGCCCACGTGCGAGCAGCCGGCGAAGGTCCTCGTCACCGCGTCCCCCGACGTCGCGCCCGCGCTTTCGCTCGTCGCCCGTGGTCTGGACCTCCGGTGCGGCAGCGTCGAGGTCCAGACCAGGGAGGCGCCCTCGGCCGCCGAGCGGCTCGCCATCTCCGACGGCAGCGCGCGGCCGCAGGTGTGGGTGCCGGACTCGACCCTCGCGCTGCGGCGCGCCCACCAGCTCGGCGCGGCCGACGTCCCCGAGACCGGCGCGTCGGTGGCCAGCTCGCCGGTGGTGCTGGCCGTCGCCGAGGACGTCGTGAAGGGCATCGGCTGGCCCGAGCGCACGCCCACCTGGGCCGACGTGCTGGGCGCGCAGGGTGCCGTCCCGGGGATGTCGGACCCCGCGCGCGACTCGGTCGCCGCGGTGGCGCTGCTCGGCATGAAGGAGAGCGTCAAGACGGTCACCGAGCCCGCGGGGGCGTATGTCGCGCTGCTGCGGCGGTTCTCGGCCAACACGCTCGGCGCCGAGACGGACCTGATCGCGCGGCTGCCGGGCTCGGGCGGCAGCGGCGGCACGGGCGCGGTGACGACGTTCCCCGTGTCGGAGAACTCGTTGCTGCGCCACAACATCGAGGACGCGACGTCGCCGCTCGTCGCCGTCTACTCGGCCGCGGTACCCAGTTTGGACTACCCGTTCGCCGAGCTGGGCGGGATCACGCCGCAGCAACGTCCGCTCGTCGACGCGCTGCGGGACGCGGTCCTCGGCGACGCGGGCGCGGACGCCATCGCGAAGACGGGCCTGCGCGCGGCGGGCGGACAGGCGCTGCGCGAGCACACGGACGACCCGAGGGTGTCGACGGCCGGTTTCCGGGCCGCGAACCTGCCCGCGGCCACGACGATCGACGAGCTGCTCAACCAGTGGGCCGGGGTCAACCTGAGCGCGCGGGTGCAGGTGCTCGTCGACGTTTCGGGGTCGATGAACGCGCAGGTGCCGGGGACCGGGCTGAACCGGATGCAGCTCTCGATGCAGGCGACGGCGAAGGCGCTGCACCTGTTCAAGCCCACGACCCAGCTGCGGATGCTGGCGTTCTCGACCCGGCTGGACGGCGACAAGGACTACCGCGAGCTGCTGCCGATGGCGCCGGTGGCCCAGCACCTGGCGAGCGGCGCGCTGGACAAGCTGGCCCAGGTGAAGGCCACGCCGAACGGCGGCACGGGGTTGTACGACAGCGTCCTGGACACCTACCGCACGGCGCGCCGCGAGTGGGAGCCGGGCCGGCTCAACCTGGTGATCGTGCTGACGGACGGGAGAAACGAGGACCCGCACGGGATCTCGCGCGAGGATGTGCTGGCGGAGCTGGTGAAACTCCAGGACCCCCGCCGCCCGATCCCGCTGATCGGCGTCGGCATCGGCCCGGACGCGGACAAGCCGGAACTGGACCAGCTCACCGCGGCGACGGGTGGTCAGGCGTTCATCGCCCCGGACCCGGCGAAGATCACGGACGTGTTCTTCGGGGCCCTGAGCCGGATCGCCGGCGGCTAGCCTTCAAGTTCAGCTCGTCAGGATCTCCGACTTCCGCTGCACCAGGTACGCACCGGCCAGCAGGATCGCCGAGCCGAGCAGCTGCGGCCAGGTGAGCTCCTCGCCGAGCAGCGCCCACGCCGTGACCGTGACGATCACGGGCTCGACCAGCCCTAACACGCTCGCCACCGACGCCGGCAGGTGCCGCAGCGACGAGATGCCGAAGACGTAGGCGAGCACGGTCGCGACCAGCACCAGCAGCACGAGCAGGAGCCACACCGGCGGCCGCCAGGCGCCGAACGGGACGTCCGTGCCGAGCAGCTCCACCGGCCACGTCCACGGCGGCGCGACCAGGCTGACCAGGACCGCGCCGATCACCATGCCCCAGGTGACCAGGCCCAGCGGGTCGATGTCGGCCACCGCGCGCTCGCCGAGCAGGAAGTACCCGGCCGAGCACAGCGCCGCACCGAATCCGGCGAGCAGCCCGACGCCGTTCAGCGTGACGCCCTGCCAGACCTGGGCGACCAGTGACAGGCCCACCATGGCCAGCGCGATGCCGCCCCACACCGACCGCGGCAGCCGGTGCCGGCGCACGAACCGCACCCACAGCGCGATGAGCACCGGCGAGATGAACTCCAGCAGGATCGCGATGCCGACCGGGATCCGGCCCGCGGCGACGAAGTAGAGCAGCTGCACGCCCGCGACGCCGAGCAGGCCGTAGCCGGCCAGCACCGGGAGCTCGGCCCGGCGCACCCGCAGCTTCCGCGGCGCCACCAGCGCCACCCCGGCGAGCAGGAGCACGCCGGCGACCCCGATCCGCATCGCGGCCACCTGCTCCGGGCTGAAGCCGGCGGACATGGCGGACTTGCCCAGCGTGCCCGACGTGCTGAAGAACAGCGCCGCGAGCAGCACGAGCGTGGTCCCGCGGCCGCGGTGGGCGACCCGGGGAGGGGCGAGGACGGGCAGCTCGGTGGTCACCGTCGCGACTCTAAGGCCGCGGCGTGACTGCCGAAACGGGTTTTCCGGTTATTCAGCCTGCTTCAGCCCGGTCGCGACGTGCGTCGTGATCGTCGCGAGCCGCCGGCCCTGGACACGCAGCGCGCCGAGGGCCAGCTCGTCCGGCGCCGCCGACTTGCGGGAGACGAACGAGCCGCCGTACGGGTTGCCGGACTCCATCAGGTGCGGGTCGGTGTAGCCGAGCGGGACGACGATCGCGCCCCAGTGGTAGAAGACGTTGTTGATCGCCAGCAGCGTCGACTCCAGGCCGCCGTGCCGGGTGGACGCCGTCGTGAACGACGTCGCGACCTTGTCGGCCAGCTTCCCCTGCGCCCACAGCCCACCCGTGCTGTCCAAATAGGACTTCAGCTGGGCCGCGGGCCCGCCGAAGCGGGTCGGGCTGCCGACGGCGAGCCCGTCGGCCCACACGAGGTCGTCGAGCGTGGCCAGCGCGTGGTGCGGGCCCGAGTCGATCCAGGCCTGCCAGCGCCGGTTCTGGGCGATGGCCTCGGCGGGCACCGTCTCCGGCACGGTCCGCACCCGGACGTCGGCGCCGGTCTCGCGGGCGCCCGCGGCCAAGGATTCGGCGAGGGCGGCCGTGTTGCCGGTCGAGCTGTAGTAGACGACGAGAATCCGGGTGCTCACGTCCGCAGACTCTAGGCGGCGTCCGGCCGGCGTCCCAGGATCCGGACGCCGGGTTCAGCAGCCCCGCCGGCCGCTGTCGATCACGTAGTACTCCTCGTGCCAGAAGACCCAGCCGATGGCGGCCACGCAGCGGTTCGCCGTGCCCGTGACCCCTCGGGGGCCCGCGTAGTACTTGTAGTTGCCGGTGTCGGGGCTCGACGAGCGGTCGGGAGTGCACAGCTGGCCCACGCCGCTGGTTTCGACGCAGCGTTCGATCTTCACCCAGGTCTCCGCGGCCACACCGTAAGTGGCGCCGAGGTGGTAGAAGCAGGCGCTGTTGGTCCCGCCGTTGGAGCTGTTGTAGTAGATCGTCAGCTCGCCCAGGCCGAGGGTGCCGCTGCTGCTGTCGTAGGTCTTCGTCCCCGAGCACGACACCGCGGCGTTCGCCGGTGCCGCCGTGACGGCTCCGGTGGTCAGCACGATGCCGAGCACGGCCAAGATCGAGCCCACGGTCTTCGCGATCCTTCGCATGGAACCCTGCTCCTCCGCGTCGCCGACGAGAACGCAGCACTCACGCCTACGGCGGGAGAAGGGTTTAGCCGACGCGCGGAACCAGCGCTCAGGATCCGGACTTCGGCTGCTGCGGTTTCCACGGGCTGACGGTGTCGGTCGGCCGCGTCGGGTCGTGGAAGCGGGGCCGGTCCAGCTCGCCCGCGCGCAGCGGGATCAGGCCGTCGGTGATCGCCTGCATGATCTTCGCGTGCGCGCGCACCCCGGCGCCCGGGCGCTCCGGCTCGACGTCCGACAGGTCGACCGGGTCGCCGAAGTGCACCCGGAACTTCGGCCGGCGCAGCGGCGCGCTCAGCCCGGAACGGGCGAGCGGGACCAGGTCGGCCGGGCCGTTGACGGTCTCGGTGCCCCAGTAGACGGCCTCGTGCGCGCCCCACTGGCTGATCGGGATCACCGGCACGCCCGCGGCCAGCGCCAGCCGCGCCGCGCCGGTCTTGCCGCGTTCCGGCCACAGGCCCGGGTCGTGGCTGATCCGGCCCTCCGGGTAGACGATGATCGGCTCGCGCGTGGTCTTGAGCGCTTCGACGGCCTCGGCGAACTGCCCGACGGCGGTCGCGGCGACCTTCCGGTCGACCCGCAGGTGGCCGCTGACCCGCAGCGCCGGGCCGATGACCGGGGCGTCCAGGATGCCGCCGGCCAGCATGAACCGCGGGTTGAGGCCGATCCGCTTGCACGCGGCCATCAGCACGAACGCGTCGAACACGCCGATGTGGTTCGCGGTCATCAGCAGCGGCTTGCCGCGCAGCCCGGCCGGGATCCGGCCGGAGACGGTGAGCCTGCCGACGAGGTTCACCAGCCCGCGGTCGATGTTCAGCATGGTCCGCCAGATGGCGGGGGCCCGGCGGGAGGTGTTGTCGGAGTGCAGCGCGACCATGGGGCAGAGCATGGCAGACGCCGGATTCACCCGGATGCGCACTGGCCGGATCCGTTCACCCGGATGGCCGCTCAGGGCCGGATGTGAGGCAGAAGTTCACGCTGCGCCGAGAGTGGCGCATGTGACGAACGGCGACGGCCGGTTACCGTTGAGGGTATGGCTGGGTCGGCGACGAGGAAGCGAAGCACGGGAAGCGGCGCTAAGGGGGCAGCGGCGCGTAAGCCGCGTACACCCGCGAAGCCACGTACATCGTCCGCTCGCAAGCCCGCCCCCCGGTCGCGCCGCAAGACGCCCGGGATCTTCGGCAAGGGCGTGCGCGGCACCTGGAACCTGCTGGCCAAGGGCATCGGCACGCTGGCCAGGACCGTCGGCCGCACCCGCGAGCTCGAGGCCGAACACCGCCGTGACGGCCTCGCGCTCGGCCTGATCGCCCTGGCCATCGTCGCGGCCGTCGGGGTCTGGTGGCGGGCCGCCGGGCCGATCGGGGCCGGCGTCGAGATCGCCACCCGGTCCGTTCTCGGCGCCGGGGCCGTGACGCTTCCGCTGGTCCTCGTCGTCGTGGCCGTCGCGCTCATGCGGTCCGAACCGCACCCCGAGACGCGGCCCCGGATGGTGATCGGCACGATCATGGTCGTCCTGTCGGTGCTCGGGATGCTGCACATCTTCACCGCGCTCCCGGCCACGAACGACGGCCGGATGTACGCCGGCGGCATCATCGGCGCCTTTTCCGGCGGCCTGCTCACCGTCGGCGTCACCACCTGGGTCGCCGTGCCGATCCTCGTCCTCGCGCTGGTCTTCGGCGTGCTCGTGTTCACCGGCACCCCGGTCCGCGAGATCCCGCACCGGCTGCGCAACTGGGGCCTCGACGACGAGGAGATCGCCGAGGCCGAGGGCTCCGGCTTCGCCACCGACGAAGAGGCCGTCACCGAGGCCGACCCGAAGGCCGCGAGGCTGCGCAAGCCCTCGCGCCGCCGCCAGGCCGCCGACGCCGACCCCGAGCAGCTCGACCTCGACGCCGCCCTGGCCGAACTGCCGACGCCGATCAAGCCGCCCAAGCCCGCGCCCAAGCCGGTCGAGGTGCCCGAGAAGAAGCCGAAGAAGGCCCCGGAACCGCCGCTCGCCGTCACGCGGACGGTCGAAGGCGACTACCAGCTCCCGCCGCCCGACCTGCTGAAGCTCGGCGACGCGCCGAAGTCCCGCAGCAAGGCCAACGACACGATGATCGAGGCGATCACCGGCGTGCTGGAGCAGTTCAACGTCGACGCGCAGGTCACCGGCTTCACCCGCGGCCCGACGGTCACGCGCTACGAGGTCGAGCTCGGCCCGGGCGTGAAGGTCGAGAAGATCACCGCGCTGACCAAGAACATCGCCTACGCGGTGGCCACCGACAACGTCCGGCTGCTGGCGCCGATCCCGGGCAAGTCCGCCGTCGGCATCGAGGTGCCGAACTCCGACCGCGAGATGGTCCGCCTGGGTGACGTCCTGCGGGCGCCGACCACGGTCAAGGACAACCACCCGATGGTGATCGGCCTCGGCAAGGACATCGAGGGCCACTTCGTCACCGCGAACCTGACGAAGATGCCCCACCTCCTGGTCGCCGGTTCCACCGGTTCCGGTAAGTCGAGCTTCGTCAACTCGATGCTGGTGTCGCTGCTCGCGCGGGCGACGCCGGACGAGTGCCGGATGATCCTGATCGACCCGAAGATGGTCGAGCTGACGCCCTACGAGGGCATCCCGCACCTGATCACGCCCATCATCACCCAGCCGAAGAAGGCCGCCGCCGCGCTGGCCTGGCTGGTGGAGGAGATGGAGCAGCGCTACCAGGACATGCAGGTCAACAAGGTCCGGCACATCGACGACTACAACAAGAAGGTGAAGTCCGGCGAGATCACCGCGCCGCCCGGGTCCGAGCGCGAGTACCGGCCTTACCCCTACATCATGGCGATCGTCGACGAGCTCGCCGACCTGATGATGACCGCCCCGCGCGACGTCGAGGACGCGATCGTCCGGATCACCCAGAAGGCCCGCGCGGCCGGGATCCACCTGGTCCTGGCCACGCAGCGGCCGTCGGTCGACGTCGTCACCGGCCTGATCAAGACGAACGTGCCCTCGCGGCTGGCCTTCGCGACGTCGTCGCTGACCGACTCGCGGGTCATCCTCGACCAGCCGGGCGCGGAGAAGCTGATCGGCATGGGTGACGCGCTGTACCTGCCGATGGGCGCCGGCAAGCCGGTCCGCATCCAGGGCGCGTTCGTCGGCGACGAGGAGATCTCCGCCGTCGTCAACTACGCCAAGGAGCAGGCGCAGCCGGACTACCAGGACGGCGTCACCGCGCAGAAGGCCGGCGAGAAGAAGGAGATCGACCCGGACATCGGCGACGACCTCGACGTCCTGCTGCAGGCGGCGGAGCTGATCGTGACGTCCCAGTTCGGCTCGACGTCCATGCTGCAGCGCAAGCTGCGGGTCGGGTTCGCCAAGGCGGGCCGCCTGATGGACCTGCTGGAGAGCCGCGGGATCGTCGGCCCGTCGGAGGGCTCGAAGGCCCGCGACGTGCTGATCAAGCCGGAGGAGCTGGAGTCGGTGCTGTTCATGATCCGCGGCGGCGACCCGGTCCCGGCCGACCCGGACGACGAGTAGTACCTGGTTGATGCTTCAGGTCGTTCTGTGCGGTTTACTGGTACGGAACGGCTTGGAGTATCGCCAGGGAGGTGGTCGGGATGTTGCGGAGCTTCCGGCTGGGCAACCATCGCTCGTTCCGGGACGAGCAGGAGCTCCTCCTCATGCCCGCCTCGCCGGGTGACGAGCGACCCGCGGTGCCGGTGGCCGCCGTTTATGGCGCCAACGCTTCCGGCAAGTCGAACCTCTTCAGCGGCATGACGCTGGTGATGAAGGCCGTTTTGAATCAGCACCCCAGCATCATTCGTAACGGCATCGAGGTGGGCTTTCAGGACGCCTTCCGGCCGAACGCCGATGCTGAGCCGCGGCCATCGACGTTCGTCTTCGAGCTGATTGCCGAAGGTGTTCCATACACCTACGGCTTCCTCCTGGAGGGAACCGAGATCGTCGAAGAGTGGCTCTACTCCTATCCGGAGAAGAGGAAGCGAGTCGTCTTCGAACGAGATCGGGCGGGCATCAAGTTCGGCACCACGGTGGCCGATCTCAAGTCGAAGCTGGATGTCCTGGAAGAGCTGATCCGGCCGACGGCGCTGTTCCTGAGCGTTTGTGACCGGCTCGAACTCGGTCCGCTGATGCCGGTCTACCGGTGGTTCTCCTCCGGGATCCTGGTCAGCGACGTAGGCAGGTCGTTCGGCTCGCATTTTGCGCAGTCGGCTGTCGGTGACTACTTGCTCCGGAACCCGGAGAAGCGGCAGCGCATGGTTTCGCTACTCAACGTAGCCGATGTCGGTATCGTCGACATCGTTGTGGAGAAGCGAGAGGCCTTGGACATCCCGCACAACACAGGGACCGACCTGTTACTGAGTTTTCTCCACGGGCCTGCTCGCGAACGGTTCAACTTCCACGACGAGTCCGCGGGGACACGCAACTGGATCGGGCTGCTGCCGCAAGTGCTCTCCGCACTGGACAACGGACTGGTCCTGCTGGTCGACGAAGTCGACGCCAGCCTGCACCCGCTTCTGACGGCGAAACTGGTGGGTCTGTTCCAGGATCCCGGTGTGAACACCCACGGCGCCCAGTTGATCTTCACAACGCATGACACCAGCCTGCTCGGGACCATGCTCGGCGAGCAGGTGCTCGACCGTGACCAGATCTGGTTCGTCGACCGGGACGGCGAGGGGGCGAGCACCCTTTACCCGCTGACGGACTTCAAGCCTCGCAAGGACCAGAACACCGAACGGCGTTACCTCGCGGGCAGTTACGGCGCAGTGCCGATTCTGGGTGATTTCGCCGAGGCGCTCCGCAGCCGATGAACCGTCGTGAAAACAGCGATCGGCGCCGAGCGCCGTTCCGTGAGCCGCACCGGTCGATCCTCGTCGTCTGCGGTGCGAAGGCGACCGAGCCCGCCTACTTCGACGGGCTCAAGCGGTCGAGGCGGAACCCGGCCGTCACGATCAAGATCAAGTCGAAACCGGCGGATCCCGCGACCGTCGTGAAGTACGCAGCCGATCTCGGAAGCCGCGCCAGGGCGGAGTACGACGAAATCTGGTGTGTCGTCGACGTCGACGAGTTCGACCTCGACAAGGCCGTCGCGGCGGCTCGGCAGCTGGACGTGTGCCTGGCCATCTCGAACCCGTGCTTCGAGTACTGGTTGCTGCTGCACTTCGAGGCTTGTGCGGCGCCGTTGACCTGCTACGGAGATGTCGAGAAACGTCTGTTGCGGCACGTCCCCGGCTATCGCAAGTCAGCGCTGCGCTTCCACGACTACGCCCACGGCGTGGAGGTAGCTGTCGAGCGGGCGCGTCATCCGGACGCCGGGCATGGCCGCAATCCGTCCACGCAGGTCGGGCTCTTGGTCGAGAAGATCGGCTGAGCGCCGGGTGCAACCCGCGCCGCGGTCGTTCCGTCCTGAGCACATGGACCTGCAGCGCTTCGCAGCCGGACTGTTCGCCTTCGCCGTCGTCGCGGTGGGTGCCGGGAGTTCGGTCGCTTCCGGGCAGCCCGTCCCGGCGCGGCCGGCGGCGCCGTCGACCGTCAGCACCGCTCCTCAAGGGGACGTCACCCTGCGGCTCGGCCAAGAGGCCGCGATCCAGGGGAAGGACCTGACGATCCGCTTCACGCGCGTGGTGTCGGACTCGCGGTGCCGCCCGACCATGACGTGCGTCTGGCAGGGCGAAGCGACGCTCGCGTTCCTGCTGCGCGAGCCCGGCCGCGGTGAAAGCACCACGGCCGAGCTGCACAGCGGTCCGCGCACCGGCCCCCAGGCCACCTCGTACGCCGCCAGCCGAGTCGAGCTGGTGTCGGTGAGCGAGGACGGCCGGGAGGCCACGGTCCGGGTCAGCTGAAGCTCAGCTGCCGAACTTGCGCACGGCCTGGTAGTACGTCCAGGCGGCGGCCTTGCAGGCCACGTTGGAGCCGCAGACGTTCTTCAGGTCGGAGTACAGGTTGTCGTCGATCTTCAGGCGGTTCGCCTCGGAGAACCGGCCCTGCTTCTTGTAGTTGCGGTAGCCGAAGTCGTGCCGGTGGCAACCGGGGAGGAACTTCCAGCCGAACGGGTTGTCCGGCGCCCACGAACAGCCGTCCGAGGACCAGTCGAGCTGGCCGTTGTAGGGCGCCTGTCCCCGGATCGTCTCGAAGTTCGAGAGCGAGGTCGAGAAGAGGTACTGGTCGGTGACCGTCGGGATGTCGACGGCCGCCGCGGTGCCGGCGCCCAGCAGGGCGCCCCCGCCGACTGTCGCGGCCACGGCGATGGTGGCCCCCAGGTTCCGGAGAGTCGTGCGCATCTTGTGCGTTCCTTGCTGATCAGGTGAGAAATTGACCTGATCATCCTGGGACACCGAGGTGGCGCGCGTCACCGCCCGGAAGGATGTTAAGGGGAAACCATCAGAATCCGGGCGGTGAATAGGGGTGGTCAGAGCTCGAGGAGCATCCGCGAGTTGCCGAGGGTGTTCGGCTTGACGTAGGGCAGGTCGAGGAACTCGGCGACCCCGGTGTCGTGCGAACGCCGCATCTCCTCGTAGACCTCGTGGGACACCGGCGTCCCCTGGATCTCCACGAAGCCGTGCCCGGTGAAGAAGCCCGTCTCGAACGTCAGCACGAACAGCCGGCGGAGACCCAGCTCACGCGCTTCGTCGATCAGCCGGCTCACCAGCACCCGCCCGACGCCCTGGCCGCGGACGGCCTTGTCGACCACGACCGTGCGCAGCTCGGCGATGTCCTCCCAGAGCACGTGCAGCGCGGCCGCGCCGGCGACCTCGCCGTCCACCTCGGCGACCCAGAACTCCTGGACCGCTTCGTACAGCGTGACCAGGTCCTTCTCGAGCAGGACGCGGCCGGCGTCCGAGTCGACGAGTGCCTTGATCTTGCGGACGTCGGCGATCCGCGCGCGGCGGACGGCGGGGGAGGCGGACGGCACGATCGTCAACCCTGCCACATCGCGCGGCGCGGGCGCCGACACAGCTGCTTTTCGGGGGTCCGGGTGGCGGAGCCCCCGGCTCGGGGCGGAGCCCCGGTTGTTACAGCTGTTTTTCGGGGGTCCGGGTGGCGGAGCCCCCGGCTCGGGGCGGAGCCCTGGTTGTCACGACCGGCTACGCCGTCGTCGGCCCGCCCGGGACCGGCGGCTACCCTGAACGTCGTGCCTTCTCCTGCCACGGACCCCGCCGCCACCCGACGCGTCTCCCTGCTGACCCTGGGCTGCGCCCGCAACGAGGTCGACTCGGAGGAGCTGGCGGGCCGGCTGGCGGCCGGCGGCTGGGAGCTGGCGGCCGATCCGGAGGACTCCGACGTCGTGGTGGTCAACACCTGCGGCTTCGTCGAGTCGGCCAAGAAGGACTCCGTCGACACGCTGCTCGCGGCCTCGGACACCGGCAAGAAGGTCGTCGCCGTCGGCTGCATGGCCGAGCGTTACGGCCACGAGCTCGCCGACAGCCTCCCCGAGGCCGACGCCGTCCTGGGTTTCGACCACTACGCGGACCTTTCCGACCGGCTCGACGACGTCGTCGCGGGCCGCAAGGTCGCCTCGCACACGCCGGGCGACCGCCGCAAGCTGCTGCCGATCAGCCCGGTCCAGCGGCCCGCCGCGGCCGAGACCGTCGAGGTCCCGGGCCACGCGCAGCACGGCTGGGGCCCGCGGGTGCTGCGCACGCGCCTCGACGACGCGCCGGTGGCCGCGCTGAAGATCGCCTCCGGCTGCGACCGGCGCTGTTCTTTCTGCGCGATCCCGTCGTTCCGCGGCTCCTTCGTGTCCCGCCAGCCGGACGAGATCGTCGCCGAGGCGAGGTGGCTGGCCGAGCACGGCGTCAAGGAGCTGTTCCTGGTCAGCGAGAACTCGACGTCCTACGGCAAGGACTTCGGCCGCGACGGCGTCACCGCGCTGGAGCGGCTGCTCCCGCGGCTGGCGGAGATCGACGGCATCGAGCGCGTCCGGGTCTCCTACCTGCAGCCGGCCGAGACGCGCCCGCAGCTGGTCAAGGCCATCGCGACCACGCCGGGCGTCGCCGAGTACTTCGACCTGTCCTTCCAGCACTCCAGCGAGCAGGTGCTGCGCCGGATGCGCCGGTTCGGCTCGACCGACTCGTTCCTGGCGCTGACCGAGCAGATCCGCGAGCACGCGCCCGAGGCGGGCATCCGCACCAACGTCATCGTCGGCTTCCCGGGCGAGACCGAGCACGACCTGAGCGAGCTGGAACGCTTCCTGACCGGCGCGCGCCTCGACGCCGTCGGCGTCTTCGGCTACTCCGACGAGGACGGCACCGAGGCCGAGGGCTTCGACGGCAAGCACGACGCCGACGAGGTCGCCAAGCGCGTCACGCGGATCTCCGCGCTGGTCGAGGAGCTGACCGCCCAGCGCGCCGAGGACCGGATCGGCACCTTCGTCGACGTGCTCGTCGAGCTGGACGACGACGGCGAGCTCACCGGCCGCGCCGCCCACCAGGCCCCCGAGGTCGACGGCGAGTGCGTCATCCTCGACGCGCCGGAGAAGACCGAGGTGGGTGACTTCCTGCGCTGCGAGGTCGTCGACTCCGCGGGCGTGGACCTGGTCGTCCGTGCGGTACCGGACGCCGACCGGTGAGTGCGCTCCCCAGCGACGCCGGCGAAGGCACGGGTCACGAGAGCGTCGCCCCCGCGCAGGTCCCGGAGCCGACCCCGGTCCCGACCCTGAACCTGGCGAACCTCCTGACGCTTTCGCGCCTGGTGCTGGTGCCGCTGTTCGTCGTCGCGCTGTTCACCGGCGACGGCCACGACACCACCTGGCGCGCGATCGCCACCGGCCTGTTCGCCGTCGCCTCCTTCACCGACCAGCTCGACGGCTGGGTGGCGCGCCGGTACGGCCTGATCACCGACTTCGGCAAGATCGCCGACCCCATCGCGGACAAGGCGCTGACCGGAGCCGCGCTGGTGGGCCTGAGCGTCCTCGGCGAGCTGGGCTGGTGGGTCACGATCGTGATCGCCGTCCGCGAAATCGGGGTCACGCTGCTGCGGTTCTGGGTGATCCGCCACGGCGTGATCCCGGCCAGCCGCGGCGGCAAGGCCAAGACCATGGCGCAGATCGCCGCGATCACCGCCTACCTGCTGCCGCTGCCGGCCGGCGCCGACCCGGTCCGCTGGGCGCTGATGGGCCTGGCCGTGGTGCTGACCGTGGTGACCGGCGTGGACTACCTGGTCCGGGCCGTGCGGCTGCGCGCGGCCGGGCGCCGCGTCACCGGGAGCTGACGGTGGCCGAGGTGCCCGGGGACGTCGAACCGGTCCCGGCCGAAGGGTCGCGAATGACTCATTCGCGGCCTCCGGCGTCCCCGATGAGTCATTCGCGACCCGCGGTGGAGCCGGCCGACGAGCCGGCCGCGGCCCTCATCGCCGCCTTGACCGCCCGCGGCGAGACCGTCGCGGCCGCCGAGTCGCTGACCGCCGGGCTCGTCTGCGCCACCCTGGCGCGCGTGCCCGGGGCGAGCGCCGCCCTGCGCGGCGGCCTGGTCGTCTACGCCACCGAGCTGAAGACCGCGCTGGCCGGGGTCGACGCCGATCTGCTGGCCGAGCACGGCGCCGTTCACCCGGAGGTCGCCGCGCAGCTGGCCGTCGGCGCCCGCGAGCGGTGCGGCGCCACGTGGGGCCTCGGGCTCACCGGTGTCGCCGGGCCGGCCGCCCAGGACGGGGTCGCGCCGGGCACGGTGCACGTCGGGCTCGCCGGGCCGGGAACACGCACCCCGCGTCTTTCGGGGGCTCGGGTGGCGGAGCCCCCGCCCCGAGGCGAAGCCTCGTTTGTCACAGTCCGTACCCTGGCGCTGAGCGGCGACCGGGACTTGATCAGGACCGAATCCGTCCGGGCGGCGTTTGCCCTGCTCGGGGAACATCTGAGGTGAAACGGGCGTTCGCCCTTGGCGTACGGGCACACCAACTCCTGCGCTCGGGGCACCGCTCTGGGTAACGTAGGGGGTACTTGTACGGAAGGGAGGCGCGTGATGACCGTGCTGTTGCGTGAGGCGATCGGTGATCGGCTCCGTCATGCCCGCACCAACCAGCGTCGTACGCTGCGCGACATCTCCCGCGCCGCCAGGGTCAGCCTCGGCTACCTCTCGGAGGTGGAGCGGGGCCAGAAGGAGGCGTCGAGCGAGCTGCTCGCGTCCATCTGCCAGGCCTTGGACCTTCCGCTCGGCGAACTGCTGCACAAAGTGGCGGCAGACGTTTCGGCCCTCGACAACGTCGAGGTCGCACCGGTCGACGAGCGGATCGCGGAAGGCGCGCGCCGGGAGAAGGTGCCCGAGCGCGGTGCCAAGGCATCCGCGGCCGGCATCGAAGGCGGCCGCCTGATGTCGGAGCTGATCGGCAACGACCTCGCCGACCTGCGGGTTTCCCCGGCACCGCGGATGAACACCACCCTGCGCACGACGATCGGGCAGCCGAAGCTGGCCTCGACCATCGCCGCGTAGCGGGAAGCAGACGCGAAGCCGGCCCCGGGCGACCCGCCCGGGGCCGGCCGCGTGGAGCCTGATGCCGGTTCTCAGGCCCTTGACCTCGCCTTTCCGGGAGGCCGAGCCCCCGACTCCGCCGCGGGCGAGGTCTGGACCCCGTCGGTGCGAGTCCGCTCGCCGGGGCGAGGTTCGAACCCGTTTTCGGCCGTCGGCCCCGGGCAACCCGCCCGGGGCCGTTCGCGTTACCTACGGGGGTGATCAGGGGCGAACCCTGAAATCCCCCGGGGTCGCCTGGAACGGACGTGGCCGACCTGACACGATGGAACCCAACGCCGGGGTCGGTGCGTTGCATGTGCAGGGGAGTGACGCCCCACCCCGAGTACCTAGGCCCGTGGGACGCAAGAAGGCAGGCGGAGGAGATGGCCAACCCGTTCGTGAAGTTCTGGAAGTACATGATGGCGGCGTTCTCGTCGAAGATCGACGAACACGCCGACCCGAAGGTACAGATCCAGCAGGCCATCGAGGAGGCGCAGCGCAACCACCAGGCGCTGACGCAGCAGGCCGCCTCCGTGATCGGCAACCAGCGGCAGCTGGAGATGAAGCTCAACCGGCAGCTCGGCGACGTCGAGAAGCTGCAGGCCTCGACCCGGCAGGCCCTCGTCCTCGCGGACGAAGCGCGGTCGAAGGGTGACGAGCAGAAGGCCGTCGAGTTCGAGAACGCCGCGGAGAGCTTCGCGACGCAGCTCGTCACGGCCGAGCAGAACATCGAGGACCTGAAGACGCTGCACGACCAGTCGCTGCAGGCCGCGGCCCAGGCCAAGAAGGCCGTGGAGCGCAACTCGCAGATGCTGCAGCAGAAGCTGGCCGAGCGCACGAAGCTGCTCTCGCAGCTGGAGCAGGCGAAGATGCAGGAGCAGGTCTCCGCTTCGCTGAACCAGATGAGCCAGCTGGCGGCGCCGGGCAACACGCCGTCGCTGGAAGAGGTCCGCGACAAGATCGAGAAGCGCTACACCACGGCGCTGGGCTCGGCCGAGCTGGCGCAGAACTCGGTCCAGGGGCGCATGATGGAGGTCCAGGCCTCCACCACGCAGCTGGCCGGCCAGTCGCGGCTGCAGCAGATCCGCGCGTCGATGCACGGTGACTCGGTCGCCCAGGTGACCGACGGCGGCGCGGCGGCGGCCCAGAAGCCGGCGGCGAGCAGCTCGGCCGACATCCAGCGCGAGATCCAGGCGCGCGTCCAGGCCGAGCAGGGCAAGAACCCGGCCTGACGCGAGCAGCCAAGTCGAAGGGGGCGAGCATGGGGCAGCAGGGCAGACGACGCGACTTCAGCGAGTTCGGCGCGAAGCTGGAGAAGCACATCGAGAAGCTGCCTGACTACGCCGTGCGCGCCCAGGAAAAGCTCCAAAAGGTGCAGAAGTACTTCCCGCCGGCCGAGCAGGCCGGCGGGAAGCCCGCACCCCCGCGTCCCCGGCCGAACCCGCTGCAGCGGCCGCCGGTGCGGCGGCCCGACATGTCGGCGACCTTTTCGACGGTGGCGAACCAGGTCCCGGCGTTCGCCGAGGCCCGCGCCAAGTGGGACCGCTGGAACCACCCGGCCGCGAAGCTGGAACGCCGCAAGCGCCGGACGTCGCGCGCGATGACGCTCTGGATCCTGCTGACGATCCTGTGCGGCGTCCTCGCCGTGGCGGCCGGGCTGGGCTGGATGAGCGCCGCCGGCGCGCCGATGATGCCGCAGGCGATCACGGCGTTCGCCGGAGCCGTCGTCTTCGGCACGTTCGGCGTCCGAAGCGGCCTCAAGCTGCGTGAGCTCAAGCGCATCCCGCTCCCCACCGCACCGGCCGGCCCGCCGCCGCTGCCGCCCGCGGGGTCCGCCGCGCGCGAGCCGATGGAACGGCTGGCGGAGTGCGAGGCCTCCTTGGGCGAGCTGCTGCGCCAGCTCTCCGTACCGTCCTCGGTGGGCACGACGCCGGTATCCGAAGTGTCCGTCGCCGACGCGCGGCAGACCGCCGCCGAAGCCGCGGGGGCCCTGCGCGGACTGGCGGGCCGCATCCAGGCGATCGAACGCGGCCGCAACTCCGCCCCGGCCCGCGAGCAGGCGGCCCTGGACGCGGCGGTCGGCAAGCTCCGCGAACAGCTCGAAGACGGCCTCGAGGGCTATCGCGGCCTGGTCGCCGCGGCCGGCCACACGGTGGCGGCGTCGAGCGACGGCCTGGTGACGTCCAAACAGGCCCTCACCGACGCGACGGACCGCCTGGCCGGCCTGGCCATGGCCCTGCGCGAACTCTCCTGACCCCGGCCCCGTGATCCCAGGGCCGACACGCGTGATTGAGGAGCCGACACGCGTGATTGAAGGGTCGACACGGCGAAGCGGGCCCCGCCGCGGCGTGTCGACCTCCTGATCACGCGTGTCGACCTTCCCATCACGCGTGTCGACCCCCTGATCACGCGGATTCGGGCTTCGCTGCGCCGCCTGGGGTTTGAAACTCGGCCGTTCGGGTGCCGGATCCGGCGGATTCGGGTCTTCGTCACCCGGCGTGCGTGATCGTGCGTTTCACCCCGGCGTCGCGCCCTGTTCACCTCTTGGTGCCGAAACCCGCGCGTAATCGGAAACAGCTGGCTACGGAAACGTCGACCACCTAACGTTTCTGTCATGCATGCAGAGGTGTCACTCGCCGGGAGGCCCGCCGTGCTTTGAGGATCGCCGGCGCCGACCGTACACAGTGGACTTTCTCGATCGCCGAGGGAAGGACGCCCCGTGAACACGCTCCCGCCGGACCCGGATCCCACCCCGCCGACCCCGCCCACCGCGTCGCAGCGCGTCATCGCGGCCTTCGAGCGCATCACCGAAGCGAACCGTCCCGAACTCTGGTCCACCCTCCGCGCCGTAGAAGACGTCCTCGTCGACGCCAAGGCCGTCGAAGAGCGCGTCCAGGCGGGGGAGGACCTGCCGCTGGCGGGCACCGTCTTCGCCGTGCCGGAGCTGATCGACGTCGCCGGGCAGCCGTCCGGCCGCTCGGTCCCCGAAACCAGTGCCACGGTCGTCTCCCGGCTCACCGCGGCCGGTGCCGTCGTGCTCGGCAAGACCGGCGCCGCCACCGTGGCCTCGGCCTGGGACCGGACGAAGACCGGTGGCCGCGGCGCGGCCGTCGCCGTCGCGCTGGGCATCGTCGACCTGGCGCTGAGCACCGCGGGCGCGGTCCCGGCGGCCCTGAACGCCATCGTCGCGCTCAAACCGACCCGCGGCCTGCTGCCCATGACCGGCGTCCGCGCCTCCGAAGCCGTCTCCGTGTACACGAACGGCCTGGTCGCCGGGCGCCACGCGCTCGCGCTGATGACCGGGCCGGACGGCCGCTCCTCGACCCGCACCTGGCCCGCCGACGTCCGCCTCGGCGCCGGCGAGCACCCGCGCGTCGCGTATCCGAAGAACCTGCCCCTGAGCGCCGCCGCGGCCATGGCGTTCGAGGACGTCGTGAAGCGGCTGACGGCGGCCGGCGCCGTCATGGAGCCGATCGTCCTCGGCGAGCAGGACTTCGGGGACGCGCTCCTCCTGCCCACCGTGCCGGACCACCCGGAGCTCGCCGAGGCACTGGCCGACCCGGCCGCGGTGAACCACCGCCTGGCCGGCTGCACCGCCTTCGCGAACCTGCTCGACCTGGCGGCGGTCACCGTCCCGGTGCTGCCGGGGGACAGGCGCCCGTTCGGCGTCACCTTCCTGACGCGGGCGTTCGAGGACCAGATCGGTCTGGACCTCGCGACGGTCTGCACGGACGAGCCCATGACGCCCTACCCGGAACCGGGCGAGGACGTCGTCGTGTTCGGCGCGCACCTGCGCGGCCAGCCGCTCAACGGCCGGCTCACCGAGCTCGGTGCCCGGTTCACCCGGCCGGTCCGGACCACCGAGGGCTACCGGATGGTGCTGCTGGACACGGAACCGCCGCAGCCCGGCGTTCTGGACGGCGAAAGCGTGTTGGACGGCGAGTGCTGGCGGCTGTCCCCGGCGGCGTTCGAGCGGTTCGTCACCACGCTGAAGGATCCGTTCGTGCTGGACCGCGTCGAGCTCGAAGACGGCTCGAGGCTGCTCGCGGTCCGGTGCGATCCGCACGCGGCCGGGACCGGTCTGGACCGCTACGAATCCTGGCGCGGTTACGTCCGGTTCACTTCGACCGCCGGGCCGCGAGACCCCGGCTGACCCGGCGCACCAGGCCCGGCCCGTGCAGCGCGAACCCGGTGTAGAGCTGCACGAGCGACGCCCCCGCGTCCACCAGCGCGGCGGCGTCGTCCGGGCCCAGGATCCCGCCGACGCCGATGATCGGCAGGCTCCCGCCGGTGTGGTCGTGCACGAACCGCACGACCTGCGCCGCGCGGGTGGTCAGCGGCCGGCCGGACAGGCCTCCCCCCTGTCCGGCCAGGCCGCTTTCCGCGGGCGCGATGCCGTCGCGGGCGAGCGTCGTGTTCGTGGCGATGATCCCGGCGACGCCGTGCTCGAGCGCGACCGCCAGGAGCTCGCCCAGGGCGTCGTCGGTCAGGTCCGGCGCGACCTTCGCCAGGATCGGGGTCGGGGTGCCCGGGCCCGCCAGCTCGGTGGCCGTCGCGCGCAGCTCGCCGAGCAGCTCGCCGAGCGCGGCGCGGTCCTGCAGCTGCCGCAGCCCCGGCGTGTTCGGCGAGCTGACGTTGACGGCGAAGTAGTCGGCGTACGGGTACAGCGCGCGCAGGGAGAAGCGGTAGTCCTCGACGGCGTCTTCGAGCGGCGTCACCTTCGACTTGCCGATGCTGATCCCGAGCGGCACGCCGGGTTTCCCGTCGCGGGCGAGCTTGGCCGCAAGCGCTTCCGCGCCGTCGTTGTTGAAGCCCATGCGGTTGATCACCGCGTCGCTGGCGGGGAGGCTGAACAGCCGCGGCTTCGGGTTGCCCGGCTGGGCCAGCCGCGTCACCGTGCCGACCTCGACGAAACCGAAGCCGAGCGCGGCCCACGCGGGCAGCGCGCGGCCGTTCTTGTCCATCCCGGCGGCCAAGCCGACCCGGTTGGGGAAGCGCAGGCCCAGCACGGTCACCGGGTCGTCGACCCGGAGGGCGCCGCCGACCGCGGGCGCGACCTTCCCGAGCCGCGCGAGGACGCTGATCGTGCGCTCGTGCACCAGCTCGGGGTCGTGGTAGGACAGCCGGTACAGCGCCGGGCGGACGATCTTGTCGAAGAACACGCCCCCATGCTGCCAAACCGCGCGAACTGCGCGACCGGAGCGTCACCCCCGCGTGAACGGGACCACTAGTCGCGGTCCTTCCACTCGTCTTCGAGCATCGCGTAGACCAGTTCGTCGGTCCACTCGCCCTTGACGATCTCGTTCTCCTTGAGGTGCGCTTCCCGGCGCATGCCGAGGCGTTCCATCAGCGCGGCGGAGGCTTCGTTGCGGCCGTCGCACCGGCCGATGACGCGGTGCAGCCCCAGGTCCTCGAAGCCCAGCCGCAGCAGTTCCGTGGTCGCCTCGGCGGCCAGGCCCTTGCCGTGGTGGTCCGGGTGGAAGACGAACCCGATCTCGCCCTGCCGGTGCTCGCTGCTGAGCCACTCCAGGTTCAGGTCGCCGATCAGCTGCCCGGTCGAGGCCAGCTCGACCGCCACGGCCAAGAACTGCCCTTCTTTGGTCAACGTCGAGCTGTGCACCCGTTTCGCCAGTGCCGCGGCCGATTCGGCGCGGCTGCGCGGGCCCCAGTACAGGTAGCGGGCGACGTCGGCGCGGGACTGGAAGGAGTTCAGCGCGTCGAGGTCGTCGGGCGTGAACGGGCGCAGGAGCAGCCGGGCCGTGGTGATCGGGTAGTCGGGCCTGAGCATGCTTCCAGGCTAGCGAGCGTCAGCCGTCCGGGGGACAGAACGGCGAAACGCTGATCGCCGGACGGTCGTCCTGCGACGCCGGATGGCATGACCTGCACAAATGAGCGCATGAAGGAACCCCCGGGGTGCCTCTCAAACGCCGTCAAACGCTTGAGCCCGAGCCGGACTGGTGCTCGGAAACCCCGGGGGCACGGTGACTGCCTGGTATTCGCTATCAGGCATCACGTGGAGCAGGCGATGAGCCGAAGGTGGCTCAGCTGTAGCGCTGCTCAAAGTCCTCCACGTGCCATCCGCTAGCGGACAGCCACCTCACGAGTCCTGTCGATATACAACTTTGGACCACCTCCTCTCTCGTGTACCTCCACGCTAGGCGAAGATCCCGGTGTCCGGCAACGTCATTTTCGAAAGACACCGGTGTGATCTCACTCGGCACCTACGGGCTTTCGCCCAGCGCGAACACCGGCTCAGCTCGCGGGCGCGGGACCGTGCTGGTCCTTCGGGCAGAACCACGTCGGCCGCCGCTGGACGTCGTGGCCCTGCGTGCGGACCTGGACCTTGCCGCCGCAGCGGAAGCAGCCCTGGCGGGTGCGCTCGTAGACCCAGTTCTTGCGGTTGCGATCGAGGTGGCCGGTGGTGCTCTGGTCGAAGCGCCCGGCGGTCGCGTTGGCCAGCAACAGCTTGCGGGCCAGCGCGACCGTGCGGACGGCGTCCACTTCGGACACCGGCGTCCACGGCGTCACGCCGAGCAGGAAGGCGATCTCGCACTTGTAGAGGTTCCCGACGCCCGCCATCACGCGCTGGTCGAGGAGCGCGAGCCCCAGTTCGCGCTCGGGTTTCGCGGCCAGTGCGGCGGTGGCGCGGGCCGCGTGCTCGTCCGTCCACTGTGGATCCAGCAGGTCCGGGCCGAGGTGGGCGACGAGGTCGCGTTCCTTCGGCGTGGGCACGAGCCTGAGGTCGTGGACGCGGAAGCCGATCACCTGGACGTCGGCCGCGGTCAGGACGACGCGGGCGTGGTGGCCGGGCCGGCGCCACTTCGCGCCGGCCGGGTAGACGTCCCACATGCCGTCCATCATCAGGTGCGAATGGAGGGTGAGGTCGCCGGAGAAGCGGGTGAACAGGTGCTTGCCGACCGTCCCGACGCTCAGCACCTCGCGGCCGGCCAGGTCCACAGTGGCCAGTTGCGGCACCCGGAATTGCCCGCGCAGCAACGTCTTCCCCGCGATGGCCTGGGTGAAGCGCTTCGCGACGAGGTACACGGTGTCACCTTCGGGCACGGCTCACCCCGCGGATTCGGACACCTCGGCCGGGGCCCCGGGCGTCTCCGGGGCCGGGCCTTCGGGCCAGTCCGGGCCTTCGGGCTCTTCGCCGGCGATGCGGTGGCGGCCCGCCCGGTTGGAGCGCAGGATCTTGGCCAGCACCATGTTGAACGTCAGCGCGATCTCCTGCGCGCCAGGCGAGTGCCACTCGTGGATCGGGCTGCACGCGCCCTGGGCCTGCTGGACCGCGAGCCGGTCGGGGATCGCCGTCGGCATCACGAGTGAACCGAAGTTGTCGCGCAGCTCGGCGATGCGGAACTGGTGCTCGTAGGACCGCACGCGCAGCTTGTTCACCAGGACGCCGATCGGGCGCAGGTCCGGGTTGAGCTCCTTGCGGATCTTCTCGATCGCTTCCAGTGCCCGGTTCGCGCCGGCGACGGCGTAGATCGTCGGCTCGGTGACGATCAGCGCGCTGTCCGCGCCGACCAGCGCCGACTTCGTCAGCCGGCCCAGCGACGGCGGGCAGTCCAGGACCACCAGCTCGTACGGCGTCTCGCGCAGCGGCGTGCGGTGCAGCTCGTCGAGCGCGCGGGAGAAGTTCGCGAGCCGCTCCGGGTCGGCGTCCGGATCGTTGAGCAGCTCCAGCTCTTCGGTTCCGACGAGGACGTCGACGTCCTCGCTCCAGACGCTCGGCGCGATGGCGCGTTCCAGCGTCTCGCGCGTGGGGTTCTCGAGCACGTCGGCGAGGGTCGCGTCGGTGTACGGCGGGTCGAGCGAGGTCGTGGCGTTGCCCTGCGGGTCGAGGTCCACGACCAGCGTCCGCGTGCCTCTACGCAGGGCGGCGGACGCGATACCGAGAGCGACCGTCGTCTTGCCGACGCCTCCCTTGAGGCTGAGTACGGCGACCGTGTGCACGTTCACCAGCCTACGGGTGCGGGCCAGGCGCGCCGCCGGGCAAGGGGCGTTCACTCGAAGGGAGGAGCCGGGGAGGCGGGCCGGGGCGGGCACTACCCTGTGCGGCATGAAGACGGAGACCGTGGCCGCCCGGGGTTCGGGCGCCGTCCGCCGGGTGCTCGAGGCCGAGCTGAAGGCCGCCCGCGCCCGCGGCGCCGAACACCCCCACGTCGTCGACGTGGGCGGCGGCAGCGGCGGCTGGGCGGTGCCGTTCGCGGCGGCGGGCTGCCGGGTGACCGTCGTCGAGCCGAGCCCGAACGCCCTGGCGACGCTGCAGCGCCGGGCCGAGGAAGAGGGCGTCTCGGGGCTGATCACGGTCGTCGCGGACGACTCGGACGCGCTCGGCCGGTACGTCGAGGCCGGCTCGGCCGACCTGGTGCTGGCGCACGGGCTGCTGGAGATCGTCGACGACCCCGCCGCGGTGCTCACCGCGCTGGCCACCGCGGTCGCGCCGGGCGGAGCGGTGTCCGTGCTGGTCGCGAACCGGCACGCGGCGGTGCTGAACCGCGCGCTGTCGGGCCGGGTGGGCGAGGCCCAGCGGCTGCTCGAGAGCGCGGACGGGGTCGTCCCGGGCGAGACGGTGCTGCGGCGGTATTCCGCTGCCGGGCTGCGGGCCGACCTGGAGACAGCGGGCCTGGAAGTCGCTTCGCTGCAGGGCGACCGGGTGATCTCGGACCTCGTCGGCGGCGACGTCCGCGAGGACGAGCTGGCCGAGTTCGAACGCGTCGCGGCGGCCTCGCCGGCGCTGCGGGACATCGCCGGCCGGCTGCACGCGCTCGCGCGGCTCGCTCTTTCGTAGCGGATTTCGGCCTTGGTGCTCGCGCTCGCCGAAACTGTCGGTGGTGGCCGGTAGCGTCCTGATCGTGGGGCGAAATGCTGAGCTGCCGGGCGGGATGGGCCGGTTCCGCGTCCGGCCGGGGGAACCGCCGCCGGACGACACCGGGTGCGGGATGCTGCACGTCGACATGGACGCGTTCTTCGTGTCGGTCGAGCTGCGCACGCGGCCCGAGCTGGCGGACAAGCCGGTCGTCGTGTCCGGTGGTGGGCCGCGGGCGGTCGTGGCCGCGGCGAACTACCCGGCGCGGAAGTTCGGCGTGCGCTCGGCGATGCCGTTCTCGACGGCGAAGCGGCTGTGCCCGCACCTGATCAACATCCCGCCGACCGGCGGGCTCTACAGCGAGGTCTCCCGCGGGGTGATGGGCATCTTCCGCGAGCTGACCCCGCTGGTCGAGCCGTTGAGCCTCGACGAGGCGTTCCTGGACGTCAGCGGGGCTTTGCGGCGCCTGGGCGCGACGCCGGCCGCGCTGGGCGCGCGGATCCGCTCGCGGGTCGAGGCCGAGCACGGGATCACCTGCTCGGTCGGGGTGGCGAAGGTCAAGTTCGTCGCGAAGCTGGCGTCGGGGATGGCGAAGCCGGACGGCATGGTCGTGGTGCCCGCGGCGGAGACCCTGGCGTTCCTGCACCCGCTGCCGGTGTCGGCGCTGTGGGGCGTCGGCGCGCGGACGGAGGAACACCTGCGGCGGCTGGGGCTGGGCACGATCGCCGACGTCGCGGCGTTCCCGCCGGAGCGGCTGAAGAAGTCGCTGGGCGTGGCGGCCGGCGAGCACCTGTACCGGCTCGCGCACGGCGTCGACGAGCGGTCGGTGGTCGTCGACTCGCCGGAGAAGTCGATCGGCGCGGAGCACACGTTCGACGTCGACCGCCACTCCCGCGCCGAGCTGGGCCTGGAGCTGCTGCGCCTGGCGTCGCGGGTGGGGGCGACGCTGCGGGAGCGGGGCGTGCGCGGCCGCACGGTGTCGATCAAGGTGCGGTTCGCGGACTTCCACACGATCACGCGGGCGCGAACGCTGGTCTCGGCCACGGACGTGGCGCGGGAGATCCACGCGGTGGCGGTGGCGTTGCTCACGGAACACGCGCCGACGGGTGCGGTCCGGCTGATCGGCGTGCGCGTGGAGGGGCTGGACACGGGGGAGGCGGGGGAGCAGCTGGTGTTCGACTCCCCGGCCCCGCGGTGGCGGGACGCGGAGGTGGCGGCCGACGTGGCGCGGTCGAAGTTCGGGTCCGCGGCGGTGCGGCCGGCGTCGCTGCTGGGGCCGCGGGAGGAGTGAGGCGGGCTGGGGTTTCTCAGGGGTGGTGCTGCGGGGTTCGCCCGCGGTGGCGGTCGATTTGCCCGGCGGCCCGTTTCGCCCGATTGCACCGGGTTTCGCTCGCGCCGCCCGGCGCCGCCGAGCCGGCGGCTCGTGGAGCAGGCCGCGCCACTTGGGTTGCGGCGCGCTGCCGCCCGGGGCGTGTGGGATTGCCGTGCCGCGGAGGTAGGCCGGCGCCACTCGGGTTGCGGCGCGCTGCCGCCCGGGGCGTGTGGGATTGCCGTGCCGCGGAGGTAGGCCGGCGCCACTCGGGTTGCGGCGCGCTGCCGCCCGGGGCGTGTGGGATTGCCGTCCCGTGGAGTAGGCGGCACCGCCTCCGCCGCGGGTAGGCCGGCACCGCTTCCACCGCGGCGGCCTCTCACGCCGCCGACCGCCCCTCCGAGCCTCGCGAACCCCGCGTGATCTTCGGCTCGTCGACCGTCCCCCACATCGCCGCACAGGCCGTGAATCGGTCACTTTAGGTGGCGGTGACGGTCCGCAACCCCGCTCCGGCGGGATTTAGCCCAATTCGATCCCTTCTGGATGCGGGATCGGGTAGTCGTCCGGGCGCGGGCCTCGTATCCTGGACAGTGCCACCCCGCCTGGGGTTGGCTGTTGGGTCCAGAACCGTTGCGCGGCCCGGCGCCCGCGACAGCTGTGCCGGAGGAGGAAAGATGCCACTCTCCGAGCATGAGCAGCGGCTGCTCGATCAAATCGAGCGCGAGCTCTATGCCGAGGACCCCAAGTTCGCATCCACGGTGCGTGGCACCCGGTTGCGTCGCCCCGCTCGCCGACGGCGTATCCAGGGCATCGCCCTGTTCGTGGTGGGCGTGGCCCTGCTGGTGCTGGGCGTGGTGGTGCCGCAGTTCCGGGTGGCCGACATCCCGCTGATCAGCGTGCTCGGGTTCCTCGTGATGTTCTTCGGGGTCATGTTGGCCGTCACATCGATCCGGCACGGCGCCGAATCGGACGGCAAGGGCGGTGGAACGGGATCTCGCGGGGCCAAGCAGTCGGGCCGTCGGAGCTCCTTCACCCAGCGCATGGAAGAGCGCTTCCGCCAGCGCTTCGAGGAACAGTAGCGCCGCAAGACCACAAAGATCCGCGTCCCACCGCCCGCGGCGGGACGCGGATCTTCTTGTGTGCTCAGCCGGTCCGCCGCTCCCGCCCCGTCGGCGGTGACAACGGGTGACGCCCGGCCGGGGGACCCGCGTGACCAAAGCCGCAACTCACGTGATCGAACCCGGAACTCACGTGATCAGAAACGTATCTCGCGTGATCAGAGGGGCATCTCGCGTGATTGAGCGGGCATCTCGCGTGATCGGAGGGGCATCGGCGCGATGCCCGTCCAGACACGCGTGATGCCTGCCTGATCACGCGAGATACCCGTTCCCGCACACCTCGGTCGCGTCAGTCGCGGTTGCGGAACAGGGACTTCGGGAACAGCCGGCCCTTCCAGGACAGCGGGGCGTTGCGGTGCAGGCTCCGCCGCAGGTGGTCGAACGCCGGGGGGAGCGTCGGGTCGGCTTGGCCGTCCTCGCCGTACCACGACTTCTCCACCACGCCGATCACCGTGCGCAAGCCGTCGCGGCCCTCGTCGTCCAGGTGGTGCTTCGCCGCCAGCTTCTGGCCGGCCACGCGGACCGTGTCGCTCGGCGGGATCGGCAGTCCGCGGTCGGCGCACTCGGCCCGCAGCTCGGACCACGCCGCGTCCGCCGCGCCCGGCCGCTGCGCGACGATCTCCTGCAGCCGGCGGCGCCGGCCGACGTCGCGCGCCGCCGACGGACCCAGCAACCCGGCCAGCAGCAGCACCACGATCAGGCTGAACCACCACGCCACCAGCCACGTCAGCACGCCGAGCACCGCCACCCACAGCGCGGCGGCGATCAGCGGCAGCCAGTTCTTCAGCAGCGCCGCGAAACCGGTGGACGCGGGTTCGCGGTCCGGCCGTCTGCGGCGCCCGCCGGCGACCACCAGGATCGTCGCCACCAGCGCGAGGACGACCAGGGCCACGACGAGCACCCACACCCAGCCGGGCGTGCCCTCGTCGGCGTTCTGCTGGTCCTGCGCCTGCTGGTTCTGCTCGGTGTCGCGGGGCGCGCCGGTCGGCGCCGCGCTCGACTGGACCGTGCTCGGCGCCACCTGCGTGTCGTCGGGCTGGTTGCCGTCCTGCGTGCCGGCCTGCAGGTACGACGGGGTGATGCCGCGGCCGTCGGACAGCGGTGTCGGGTCGAACGTCACCCAGCCCTTGTCGCCGAAGTACGCCTCGACCCACGCGTGCGCGTCCTGGGTGCTGATCGAGAGGTAGTCGTTGACCGGCACCCCGGGCGTGAACCCGATGGCCACCCGCGACGGGATGCCCGCCACCCGCAGCATCACGGCCATCGCCGACGCGAACTGCTCGCAGAAGCCGCGCTTGCCGTTGAGGATGAAGTCCGCGAGCGCGTCGGCGTCGTTCGCCGGCGCGGTCTTCGTGTCGTAGACGAAGCCGTTCTGCGCGGTGAAGTACCGCCAGATCGCCGACGCGCGGTCGAAGTCGTTGGACTCGGCGGCGATCAGCTGCTGCGTCTTCGCGCGGACGCGGTCGTCGACGCGGTCGATCTGGAGGTAGCGCGGCGGCAGGTCGTCGACCTGCGGGGTCACGCGCAGCTCCGGCGCCGTGGGCTCCTTCAGCGACGCGTATTCGGTGTAGGACGGCGGGACCTCGCTGCGCGTGGTGAACACCGTGCCGCTGACCTGGTCGTAGAGGTAGCCGCCGGCGGCGCCGTTGATCACCCGCGGCGCGCCGTACACCGGCAGCCAGTTGTCGCGCCAGCTCGCCGGCTCGACGTCGATCCGGCGCGCGGCGCCGCTGCCGTCGTCGCCGGGGGCGGGCGGCAGCTGCGGCCCGACCGGGACGCCCTGCTGCGAACGGCCTTCGTCGTGCAGGCCCCAGCCCTTGTTCGGGTAGTAGGTGTCCAAGGTCATCGCGCGCAGCAGCCGCCGGTCGGTGCCGAGGCCGCGGACCTTGAACAGCTCGCGGTTGGACCCCTGGTCGAGCATGCCGCGCAGCTCGGTGAACGGCTGGATGCCGAACCCGCCGGAGCCCGCGCCCGGCCCGTCGCCGCCGTTGCCGAACGGGATCCGCCCGACCGTGCCGACCCAGGTGATCGCGCCGCCGAACAGTCCGAGCACGATCGCCGCGGCCACGACCGCGACCGGCGCGGACAGGACGCCCGGCTTGCCGCTGCGCCCGGGCGCTTCCCGGGTCCGCCAGCGCCGGTGCCGGTGGTTGCCGTCGACCGCCAGCAGGCCGGCGAACGCGGCCCCGCCGAGCAGGAAGGTCCACCACGGCAGCATTTCTTCGGAGAGCGCGGCCGGCACGGCGTAGACGCAGAGCAGCACGAGCCCGGTCGCGGCGGGGGCCGCGGCGGCCACCGTCAGCGTGTCGACGAGGACGGCGACCAGGCCGACCAGGATCGTCACCAGGCACAGGATCGGCTGGCTGCCCTCGACCGGCGGCAGCCCGACGCGGATCTGCTCGGCGGCGGCCGAGAGCGTGCTCCCGATCTCGCCGAACGCTTCCGGGCCGGGGATGACCTGCAGGATCCCGTGCGTGGTGAACGCGCCGGTGATCAGGAAGAGCAGCACGAGCAGCTGGCCGAGGCCGACCAGCACGGTCGGCACCTGCAGCGAGCGCAGGGCCAGACCGGTCGCGGCGATCAGCAGGACCGCGACGAAGAGGTAACCGAACCAGGCCAGGCCCGAGACGACGCTGGTCACCGAGGTGGCGGCACAGAGCGTCGCGATCCCGGCGGCGGCCGGCGCGAGCAGGCTGCCGCGCCAGGCGGAGAGGGGGTGCTGGGAGGAGGGGCGCCGCGGCGGGGTCGCGGACGGACGCGGCGGGGCGGCGGTGCTCATCGGGTACCGCCGATCCGGATCGAGGCGGCGGACGGGCTTGTCGCGGGCCGCGGTGCGGGGTGGCGGTGGCTGGCGTGCGTGCTCATCGCGGGCTGTTTCGTCGGGTGGCGGTGGCCGGGACGTGCGCTCCTCGCGGGCCGTGCTGCGGGGTGGCGGTGGCTGGCGTGCGTGCTTGTCGCCGGCCGCCGATTGGGAGCCGAGGTGGCGTCGGTGCTCCTCGCGAGCCGCGGTGCGCGGCGGCGGTGGCTGGCGGTCGTGCTCGTCGCGGGCCGTGATGCGGGGCAGCGGTACAAGGCGGGCGTGCTCATCGCGGACCGCCGATCAGCGTGCCGCGGCGGGCGCCTGCCTGGCACAGCTCGGCCCACACCTGGGGCATCGGCGAGCCGGGGCCCGCGATCACCACGCCCCAGCCGGACGCGCGCAGCAGCGCGGCCGAATCCTCCGTGGCGGCCGCTCGCTGTTCGGGCGCGCTCACCCCCGCCGACCACGTCGGCGTGTCCAACAGGACGGCCAGGCTGCGGATGCCGCGCGGGCGGAACTGGGCCAGCTCGTGCACGGCCTCGGTGCTGACCGTGCCGAGCACGGCGATCAGCTCCTGGCCGTCGGCCGGGTCGCTCGCCAGCGTGATGTCGCGCTGGTGCGCCGGCTGAAGCGCGGCCAGCGCGTCGAGCACGACGTGGTCGTAGTGGTCGCCGCCGTCGCCGGGGGTGTCGGCCAACGTGGCGCCGTGCTCGCTGACCAGCCGGACGCGGTGCCCGGCCCGGCGCAGGTGCAGCGCGGCCGAAGCGGCGAACGACACCGCCCACTCCAGGCTCGCGGCCGGGCCGCTGCCGTGGTGGGCGGCGGCCCGGTGGTCGAGCAGCACCGTGGTGCCGCCGCGCCACGGCCGCTCCTCGACGCGCACCATGATCTCGTCGCGGCGGGCGGTCGAGCGCCAGTGCACCTTCCGCAGGTCGTCGCCCTGGCGGTACTGCCGGACGATGACGTCGGCCTCGCCCTGCCCGGCGTGCAGCCGGACCGTGCCGTCGTCGCCGACGCCGATGCCCGCGCCGCTCGGCAGGCCCCACAGCGGGACCACCCGGGGGACGACGACCAGCCGCGAGTGCCCGATCAGCTCACGCTCGAACTCGCACAGCCCGAACGGGTCGGTGATGGTCGCGCGCAGCGGCCCGACCTGCTGGATCCCGCGCAGCACCGGCTGCAGCGGGTAGCGCAGCGCGACCCGCCGGTCGTGCGGGAGGCGTTCGACGACGAACCGGGGCCGCGAGCCCAGCGCGTAGGGCACGCCGTCCTCGAGGAGGATCTCGCCGGCCGGCAGCCGCCCGCTGCGCCACAGTTCCAGCTGCACTTCGCCGTTGCCGCCCACCGCGACCCGCTGGGGGTGCAGCGCGCGGGTGGCGCCGATGCGCAGCCGGGTCGCCGAGATGAACGCGGCGACCAGCAGCGGCAGCCCCACCACGAAGACGGCGACCCGCAGCAGGTCGCGTTCGTTGAGCACGAACGAGCACACCGCGGCCGCCAGCCCCGCGGCCAGCAGGCAGCGGCCGCGGGTGGTCAGACCGGACAGGGCACGCAGCACGTCGTTCTCTCCCGTTCGCCGGCGGTTTACTGTGAAGTTCGTGCCAATCCGACCACAGTCACGGCCGGATGGCTTTTGCGGCGACGGATACGTGCCGCTCCGGGTCCGGCCTACTTTTGGGCCGGATTGGCACTGGGCCGGGAGCCCTGCGGCACCGGCACCCGGTGCAGCACCGCCCGCACGACGTCGGTCGCCGACCGGCGCGCCGCGTGGGCTTCGGTGGTCAGCACCAGGCGGTGCGCCAGCACCGGCACCGCGACCGTGTGCAGGTCGTCGGGCACGACGTAGTCGCGGCCCGACAGCGCCGCCTGCGCCCGCGCCGCGCGGACGAGGTGCAGCGTCGCGCGCGGGGACGCGCCGAGCCGGATCTCCGGGACCTGGCGGGTGGCCGAGACGACGTCGACGGCGTAGCGGCGGACCTCCGGCGCCATGTGCACGCCGCGGACCGTCTCGATCAGCCGGTGCACGGTCTCGCCGTCGGAAACCGGCTGCAGGTCGTCCATCGGGTTGTGCCCGGCGTGCTCGTCGACCATGGCCAGCTCGGCCTGCTGGTCGGGGTAGCCGATGGACACCCGCGCGGTGAACCGGTCGCGCTGGGCTTCGGGCAGCGCGTAGGTGCCTTCCATCTCGATCGGGTTCTGGGTGGCGATCACCATGAACGGCTCGTCGAGGTGGTAGGTCGAGGTGTCGACGGTGACCTGGTGCTCTTCCATGCACTCCAGCAGCGCCGACTGCGTCTTCGGCGACGCGCGGTTGATCTCGTCGCCCACCACGATGTTCGCGAACACCGGGCCGGGGCGGAACTCGAACCCGCCGCTCTGCCGGTTGTAGATGGAGACGCCGGTGACGTCGCTCGGCAGCAGGTCCGGGGTGAACTGGATGCGGCTGACCGTGCAGTCGATCGACCGGGCGAGGGCCTTGGCCAGCGACGTCTTCCCGACGCCGGGCACGTCCTCGACCAGCAGGTGGCCTTCGGCGAGCAGCGTGACCAGCGCGATCCGGATGACGTCGGGCTTGCCGACCAGCACCCGCTCCACGTTCGCGGCGATCCGCCGCGCGGTCTCGTGCAGCTCGTCCAGCGACACTCTGGCGGGGCGGCCGTTGGCCCGGCCGTTGCCCGCGGGGTCCGCCGGATAAGGCGGTCGCCCGGATGCCTGCTCGCCCGATCCGGGCGTCGCAGACTGGATTCTCGACGTCACTCGACCTCCTGGTGGCGCATGGCCGCGCGCTCGGTGCGCACCGCCGGGCCCGATCGGCCCCCTCGCTGCTGTCCGCGCGCAGCGACCAGCCTTCCATCCAGTGTGTCAAACCCGGGCGAACCGGGGGGCGGAACCCCGCGAAGCCCGGGGCATCACGCCCGGCACGTCGGTTGATGACACTGCGCAAGCAGGGACGATACCCCGAACGGGTGTGTTGTCACCCGATTCTGGGCGCTCCCGCTGACACCCCGCTCTGTTCTATGCTCCGATACGAGTTCGCCCGGCTACAGAGAGGCGTAACCGCTCATGAGCGAGGTGCGGCAGCAGTCGTACGACGTCCGCGGGTTCGCGGTCGCGCCCGAGCTGGCGACGGACGCCTACACGAAGATCGGCGCCTTGCAGGACGTCGTCGGCGAGATGGTCCGCGAGGCGAAGGTGCTCGGCCGGACCGTGCCGCTCGGCGGCGGGTACGCGGGGGAGATCGGCCAGTTCATGGCCGAGTACGGCATCGGCGGGCGCGGCTCGGCCGTGCAGCAGCTGACCGCGTTCGGCAAGGAGCTCGAGACGTTGAAACACCGGATCGGCACGGCGCTGGCCAAGTACCAGCACGCCGACGAGCAGGCGGCCGAAGGGGTGGACTGCACGGGTGGCTGATCGGATGCGACTGCTGTGGGTACCGGCCCTGCTCGTGCTGGTCGCCGGGTGCGGGCAGCAGCCCGCCCGGCCGGCCGCCGTCGGCCACACCTCCACCCACGCCGCCGCCACGGCCGGGCCGCCGCCCGTCGTCGCGTGGACCGGCCTGGCCGCGCTCGACCCCTGCACGCTGCTGAACCCGCAGGACCGCTCGACCGCCGGGGTGAGCGTGCCGGGCAAGCCCAAGGAGATCGCCGGCGCCCGCGCGTGCGACTGGACCGTGCCCGGCGCCTTCGGCGTCACCGTGACCCTCAGCGAAACCGACGGCTTGGCCGACCTCGAGGTCGCGAAGAAGACGGCCACCAAGACGAAGGTCGGCGCGCACGCGGCGTTGCAGGTGGCGGACAAGAAGGCCGCCGACGGCACCTGCGCCGTGCTGCTCGGGGTGGGCGACGCGGCCAGCGTCCAGATCGACGTCAGCAACACCGGCTTCTCGGACACCCCGCTCGCGTGCCGCCGCGCGGGCACGGTGGCCGGGCTGGTCGAGCCCAAGCTGCCCTGAAACCCGGGAGGTGCGCCGTGTCCGAGCCCCCTGTGCCCACCGCGAGGTACGAGGCCTACAGCCACGAGGCGATGGCCGCGGAGGTCGAGCGCGACAACGACCCGGTCGCCGCGGGCGAGGCGGGCGCGCGCTGGGAGGAGCTGGCGAAACGGCTGCACGAGTCGACGGCGGACCTCGCCGCGCTGGTGGCGTCTTCGGAAGAGAACTGGCGCGGCGCCGCGGGGGACGCGGCGCGGGCGGCGGTGGGCCGGGCCGCGCAGTGGCTTTCGCACTCGGCCACGGTGTCGGCGTCGGTGGGCGGCGCGGTCGGCGCGCAGGCGGACGCGGCCGCGCGGGCCCGCGCCGACATGCCGCCGCCGGTGACGTACGACCCGGCGTCGATGATCCGCGACGCCGCCTCGTCCGGGAACGTGCTCGTCCTGGCCGGATTGGCCGACGCGATGGCGGCCCGCCGGGCGGAAGCGGAAGCCGCGCGGCAGAAGGCGATCGACGTCATGCGGACCCGCGACGCGGCCTTGCGCGGGCACGTGCCCGCCGAGCCGTTCGCGGACCCGCCGACGCTGGGGCCGGCTTGATCCGCGTCTCGGCGTCGGCGTTCGACATCCTCTGGACCGACCTCGGCCACGACCGGCCGCCGGAGCCGCTGACCGTGCGCAGCGTCGGCGGGACCGAAGAGGAGCGCGCCGAGGTGCGGAAGGCGGTGTACGAGAACCTCGCCGAGCGGGGGCTCTACGACGGCTCGTTGGCCCCGGCGCTGGTCGCGCGCTTGGAGCTCCTCGCGGGCGGCGAGGTGTTCGTGGCGTGCGAGGCGCTGGCGGACATGACGGCGCCGGCACCGTTCCGCGCCGTCACGGCGACCCGCGGCAGCCGGGGCGTGCTGGCGACCCAGCCGGAGCAGACGATCGCCCTGGACTCGATCCGCTCGAGCGAGTCGTGCACGGCGTTGGTCGACGTCTTGCCGGAGCTGACGGCGGGTCCTGGCTACGGGGTCAATTTGGCGGCTTCGTCGCTTTCGGGCGCTCCTTCGTCGTCCGCTCAGCAGCAGGAGGTCCTGGCGATCCAGGCGCGGCCGGTGTACGCGGCGGGCCAGTTCAGCGTGAGCCGGCGTTCCCCGTCGGGGCGGGTTTCGCGGGTGGGCGGGCTGACGTGGTTCGACACGGACGTCGGGGCTTACTGCGCGACCAAGACGTCCGGGCGAGGTGGGCAGGAGTGGGTGAGCGTGACCCCGGTCGACAGCGCCCGGCTGGCCGCACGGGTCGCGGCCCTGCTCACCCCGGAGGACTGACCGCCGGCTTCCGCTTGGCATGAACGACTCTTTCATGACATCCAGCGTCATGAACGACCCTTTCATGACGTCCCGCCCAGCAAACGCGAATTTGCCGGAACCCTGACGTCAGCGGCCATGAACGAGTCGTTCACGACGTTCGGCCAGGACCACCGGCGGGCGCGGGCGGGCGGCGGCGGCTTGGTAAGCCAGCATGAGCTCCCTGGCGACCGCGCGGGGCTCGCTGCGAAGGCGACTCGGAACCGTCTGAACCAGTGCGACTCCGGCGGCCGCGTAGCGATTGTTCCGGGCGAGGGTCGACGCGTAGCCGGGTTGTCCGAAGTGAAATTCGTACGAGTCGATCTCCCAGGCCAAAGCCACGTCGTCCCACCAAGCGTCAGGTGTGGCGACGTAACGGCCACGCTCGTCGTGGAGCGGGAAGTTCCAGACCGGTTCCGGAAGCCCGACGTGGCGCCACACGGCCATGGCTTCGGCCTCGACGGCCGACCGGGCACCATCCGCGATCTCACGGAGCGCCGCACGAGGCAGCGCGGTTCCCCGTTTGCTGCCGCTCTCCAGTTCCGCGGCCAGCTCGGCCGGCTCCGCGCCCAGCTGCTGAACCGCTTCGGCGAGGAGGGCCCGGATCGGCGGGCGTTCGCGCATGCGCCGGCACGCGTCCAGCACGGCTCGGGCGACCGGAGCCAGGGAGAGCCCCTCCGACCGCACCGGCGCGGGCATCCGTTTCGTCCGCTCGACCAGCACGTACCCGCTGCTGGTGGTCTTCAGGTGCACGGGGAGGAGAACGTGGACGGGTTCGCCGGGGCGGACATCGCGCTTCAGCCCTTGCCGGCGGCACGACTCCAGTCCGGTCACGACCGCCTGGTCGCCACAGTGGAGAAGGGCGCCTTCGACCAGCTGCCGTCGTGTCGGTTCGCCGGTGCGCAGCAGCACCACGCCCGGTAAGAGCCGCTGCCACGGTCCGCCGGGAAGGCAACGGCGGTAACTGGTCCCTGGGGGAACGCCCAAGGACTCCAGCCGCGCCACTGTGATCACACCCCGTCGGCTGGCCGCGAAGAGCGCGTCCGCGTCACGTGTCCAAGATCCTCTAGCCACGTTTCGATGGTGACCGGTCGGGCGGCGCGGGACCAGACCTTTCCGTGATCTGTGGACTACTCGGGGTGATGCCGGTGGGCCTGTGGATAAGTCGGTAGCTCACCGGATGTCATGAACGACTCGTTCATGTCGTCAGACGCGGTGAACGACTCGTTCATGACGTTCGGGCCGGGCCTCCCCACCCGGGCCCCCACCGGGCCCCACCCCCGGTCCCCACCGGGCCCCACGGGAGCGGTCCTCGGTTCTTTCGCGGCCGTTATGCGGACGCATGGGATGCAGCTGAGGTTGCTCCGGACCCCGGCGCGGGGGATCTTGCGCACCGTGCCCCACCGCACCCCCCACCTACCCCCACCCTGCTGACCTGCGCAAACAAAGCACACGACGGAGTGAGGCGCCGGTTTCACGCGTTGACTGTGGTGAAAAGTGGGGTACGGTGGTGGCCAGTGGGGCGGAAGGGAAGCCCCGTAGCCGCAGCCGGTGGTCCGCCACCGGTCGCGGTAGGGAGGTGGACGCCGTGTTCCTCGGCACCCACACCCCGAAGCTGGACGACAAAGGGCGGCTCGCGCTGCCCGCGAAGTTCCGCGACGCCTTGGCCGGCGGGCTGATGCTCACCAAGGGGCAGGACCACTGCCTCTTCGTCTTCCCCCGCGCCGAGTTCGAGCAGATGGCGCGCAAGGTCGCCGAGGCCCCGTTCACCAACGAGGCGGTTCGGGCCTACCAGCGCTACCTGTTCGCCGGGACCGATGAGCAACGCCCTGACGGGCAGGGGCGCATCAGCATCGCGCCCGAGCTCCGCCGCTACGCGGGGCTCAGCAAGGACTGCGTGGTGATCGGGGCGATCACCAGGCTGGAGATCTGGGACGCCCAAGCGTGGCAGGGCTACCTGGAAGAACACGAAGACAGCTACGCGAAGGCTCGAGAGGAAG
Source organism: Amycolatopsis sp. cmx-4-37 (assembly GCA_049998055.1). Classification (GTDB taxonomy): domain Bacteria; phylum Actinomycetota; class Actinomycetes; order Mycobacteriales; family Pseudonocardiaceae; genus Amycolatopsis. Next base: position 141,263 of record JAEBEK010000006.1, read on the forward strand.
TACTGCCGGGCGTCTTCTAGGCGTGCGGTCGCGGTGCACCTTCGTCGTCGGGGGACGACAGGTTCGCCGCCCGCGCGGTGAGGGGAACGTCCACCCGGATGCCGTGAGGCCTCTGTCCGCTCAACAGCCCTGGTGCACCTTCCCCGGTACCAGGTCGGCAGCGGGCGGACAGGGACCTGACGGCATCCGCCATATTTCCCCCGGGCCAGGCGAGAAAGGGGGGAGGGAACATGGCGGCACCCGAGCACGTCCCGGTACTGCTGGGCCGCATCGTCGAGCTGTTCACCCCCGTGTTCGCCGACCGCGACGGCGTCCTCGTGGACGCGACCGTCGGCCTCGGCGGGCACTCCGACGCCCTCCTCGAAGCGTTCCCGCGGCTGCGCCTCGTCGCGCTGGACCGGGACCCGGCCGCGCTCGAGAAGTCGGCCGAACGCCTCGCCCGGCACGGCGACCGCGTCGATTTCGTGCACACCGTCTACGACGAACTCCCCGAAGCGCTCGCCGGGCTGGGCCTGGAAAGCGCCGACGGCATCCTGTTCGACCTCGGCGTCTCCTCGATGCAGCTGGACCGGGCCGAGCGCGGGTTCGCCTACTCGAAGGACTCGCCCCTGGACATGCGGATGGACCCGACCACCGGGTTCACCGCCGCCGACGTCCTCAACACCTACGCGCCCGGCGAGCTGATCCGGATCCTGCGGGACTACGGCGAGGAACGCTTCGCGCAGCGGATCGTCAAGTCCGTCGTGGCCGCGCGGGCGCAGGAGCCGTTCACGAACAGCGGGCGCCTGGTCGAGCTGCTCTACGACGCCGTCCCGGCCGCCACCCGCCGCACCGGCGGGCACCCGGCCAAGCGCACCTTCCAGGCGCTGCGGATCGAGGTCAACGGCGAGCTGGAGGTGCTCCGCCGGGCGATGCCCGCCGCGCTGGGCGCGCTGCCGGTCGGCGGGCGGATCGTCGTCGAGTCCTACCAGTCCCTGGAAGACCGGTTGGTCAAGCAGGCGCTGGCCGAGCTCGCGAAGTCCCGCACCCCGGAGGGGCTTCCGGTCGAGCTGCCGGGACACGGACCGGAACTGAAGCTCCTGACCCGGGGGGCCGAAAAGGCCGGCGAAGAGGAGATCGAACGGAACCCGCGCGCCGCTTCGGTGCGACTGCGGGCCGCAGAGAGGATCGGAGAGCCGCGATGACCGCTCCCACGAAGCGCCGGGCCGGCGGGCCCGCGACGCGCAAGCGTGCCGAGCCCGCGCGCGCGACCACCGTCGAAGAGCCGCAGACCACCGAACCGGGCAAGGCCGCGCCCCGGCGCGCCTCGCGCGGCCGGACGTCCGCGGCCGAGCGCGCCTACGCGCGCCGCGCCCAGCGCGCCGACCTGCTCAAGGAGCGCGAGCCCCGGCCCGCGCCGAAGCCGCGGCGCACGCCGGACGCGCCCGCGCCCAAGCTGAAGCTCAAGCTGCGGCTGCCGAAGTCGCGCGCGTCGTTCGTGCTGCTGATGATGGCGCTGCTGGCCGCCGGCGTGGCGACCACGCTGTGGCTGACCACGCAGGCGATCGCCGACTCCTACCGGCTCGAGCAGCTGCGCACGACCAACGCGACCCTGGCCGAGACGAAGGAACAGCTGCAGCGCGACGTCGCGAAGGCCGAGTCGCCCGCGTCGCTGGCCCCCGCGGCCCAGCAGCTGGGCATGGTGCCGGGCGGCGACCCGGCGCGCATCGTCGTGGGCCCGGACGGGAAGACGTCGCTCGTCGGCGAGCCGAAGAAGGCCAAGGCGGACACGTCGGCGGTGCCGGTCGCGCCGCCGGCGGCGCCCGCCGCGGGCACGCAGTCGCAGCAGGGCGCGCCGATCGAGGGCGACCAGCCCGCCGTGCCCGCCGACGAGCAGCCCGTGCCGCCGGCGCAGCCGGGTGCCGGCCAGTGATGGCTTCGAGCCGGGGACAGGCCCGCGCGCGCACCACCGGCAGCGCGCGGCGGACCTACGCCGCCGGGACGCGCAGCGCGGCCGCGCGGCGGGGCAACGGCGGCCACCGCGGCCGGTTCTCCGCCGTGCGCCTGATCCTGGTCGCCGTGCTGCTCGTCGCCGGCGTGAAACTGGTGCAGGTGCAGTGGTTCGAGGCGGGGGCGCTCTCGGCCGCGGCCGAGCGGCAGCGCACCCAGACCATCGACATCCCGGCCCAGCGCGGGTCCATTGTGGACCGCAACGGCGCCAAGCTGGCGTTCAGCGTCGAGGTGCGGTCCCTCTCGGTGAACCTGAAGGCGTTCCACAAGAACATGGACGACTTCGGCACGAAGAACCCCGGCACGAAGAAGACGTTCGACAGCGAGACCGCCGCGGCCGCCAAGTACATCGCGGCCAAGGTGCCGAACCAGCTCACCGAGCAGCAGCTGCTCGACCTCTTCCACAAGCAGGCGTCCTTCACCTACCTCGAGCACAACGTCGAGCCCTCGGTCGCCGCCGACATCCAGAAGCACTTCGCGTGGATCGAAATCGAGAAGCGCGCGCTGCGGGAGTACCCGGGTGACAACCTGGCGGCGAACATCGTCGGCGTCGCGAACTGGCGCACCGACGACAAGGACGTCTCCAAGCACAACCTGCACGGCCTGGTGGGGCTGGAGCAGTCCCGCGACAACGACCTCGCGGGTACGCCGGGCCGGATGCTGGTCAACACCAAGAACGGCAGCGACAACGTCGTCATCCCGGGCACCGAGCGCGACCTGCAGGCCGCCGTCCCGGGCTCGGACCTCGAGCTGACCATCGACTCGGACCTCCAGTACGAGGTGCAGCGGCAGCTCACCGACTACGTCCAGCAGTCGCACGCCAAGGGCGGGCAGGCCGTGGTCCTGGACTCGAAGACCGGCGAGGTCTACGCGCTGGCCAACGACAAGACGTTCGACCCGAACGACCAGTCGACCTTCGCCGACGCCGAAGCGATGAACGACCGCGCCGTCACCACGCCGTTCGAACCGGGGTCGGTCAACAAGATCGTCACCGCCACCGGGGCGATCGACTACGGCGTCGCGACGCCCGAGTCGACGATCCAGGTGCCCGGCGCGCTGCAGGTGGCCGACAAGACCGTGCACGACGCCTGGACCCACGGCACGCAGACGTTCACCACCGCCGGGATCTTCGCCAAGTCGTCCAACATCGGCACGCTGCTGCTGGCGCAGAAGATCGGCGAGGAACGCTACATCGACCTGCTCAAGAAGTTCGGCCTCGGCCAGCGCACCGGCGTCGGCCTGCCCGGGGAGAGCGCGGGGGTGGTGCCGGCGCGCAGCCAGTGGTCGGCGACCACCTTCGGCAACCTGCCGATCGGGCAGGGCCTGTCGATGACCGTGCTGCAGATGGCCGGGATGTACCAGGCGATCGCGAACGACGGCCTGCGCGTCGAACCCCGGATCGTCGAGGCGAAGGTGAACCCGGACGGCACCACGGTGCCCGAGCCGGCGCCGAAGTCGGTCCAGGTGGTCAGCCCGCAGACGGCGAAGACGGTGCGCGACATGATGCGCGCGGTCGCGCAGAACGGCAAGGGCCTGCAGAAGGGCACCGCGCCGACGGCGGCGGTCGAGGGCTACCAGATCTCCGGCAAGACCGGCACCGGCCAGCAGATCGACCCGCGGACGAAGCTGTACAGCGACCACCTCTACAACATCACCTTCGCCGGCATCCTGCCCGCGGACCACCCGCGGTTCGTCGTCGGGATCCGGCTGGACGCGCCCGACACGACGCTGCCGGTGGGGCACTCCGCCGCGCCGCTGTTCCACAGCATCGCCTCGTACCTGACGCAGCGGTACCAGATCCCGCTCTCCGACGGGCCGGCACCGGAAGTCCCGCTCATCGTGCAGTGAGCACGATCCGTGAGAGCCCCCTCACTCCGGTGCGGGGGCTTTCCGCGTGGAGCGTCCACTTCGGCCGGCCGCGGGCGGGAAAGTGTTGCGGGGCAACGGGGTGCGCGGCGCCGCCTAGCACATCTGCCTCAGCCGCGCGCAATCGCCGTACCGCGTGCGGGCCCCCGGAACGGCCGCCGGTAGCCTCTTGGCCGTGTCCGTGTCATCGTCCAGTTCCCAGGTGCCGGAAAGCCCGGTGAAAGCGGTCCCCGCGCCGCCGCGCCCGGCGCGCATCGACCCGGTCCCGCTGGCGACGCTGCTCGCCAGGGCGGACGCCCGGCTGATCGCCGACCGGCCCGACGCCGCCGAGCTCACCGTCACCGGCACCACCCTGCGCGCCCAGCACGTGCTGCCCGGCGACCTCTTCGCCGCCCTGCCCGGGGCCCGGGCCCACGGCGCCGACTTCAGCGACCAGGCGATCGCCGCGGGGGCCGTCGCGGTCCTCACCGACGCCGACGGGGCCGAGCGCCCCGCGCTGCGCGACGCCGGCGTCCCGATCCTCGTGCACGCCGACCCGCGCGCCGCCCTCGGCGAGATCGCCGCCTGGATCTACGGCGAGCCGTCACTGCGGCTGGCCGTCCTCGGCGTCACCGGGACCTCCGGCAAGACCACGACGTCCTACCTGGTCGACGCCGGCCTGCAGGCCGCCGGGCTGACCACCGGCCTGATCGGCACCGTCGAGACCCGGATCGCCGGCGAGCGGCTGGTCAGCGGGTTCACCACGCCGGAGGCGCCGGACCTGCAGGCGCTGCTCGCGGTCATGCTGGAGCGCGGCGTCACGCACGTGCCGATGGAGGTCTCCAGCCACGCGCTCGCGCTGGGCCGCGCCAACGGCACCCGGTTCGCGGTCGGCGCCTTCACCAACCTCTCCCAGGACCACCTGGACTTCCACAAGGACATGCAGGAGTACTTCGCCGCGAAGGCGCTGCTGTTCGACGGCCGTTCGACCACCGAGGTCGTCGTGGTCGACAGCGCGTGGGGCCAGGCGCTGCTCACGCCGCAGACGGTCACGGTCACCACCGACCCGGGCACCGACGCCGCGTGGAAGGCCACCGACCTGCAAGCCACCCCGCACGGCGAGCAGACGTTCACCCTGCACGGCCCGGACGGTCTCAGCGCGCCCGCCCGGATCCCGCTGCCCGGTGAGTTCAACGTCGCCAACGCCGTGCTCGCGGCGGCGATCCTGAGCACCGCCGGCGTCTCCCTCGAGCACATCGTCGCCGGGCTGGCCCAGGTGCAGGTGCCGGGCCGGATGGAGCGGGTCCACGTCGGCCAGGAGTTCACCGCCGTCGTCGACTACGCCCACAAGCCCGCCGCGGTCGCCCAGGGCCTGGACGCGCTGCGGGCCCGCGCCGAGGGCCGGATCATCACCGTGCTCGGCTGCGGCGGCGACCGCGACACCGCCAAGCGCCCGATGATGGGCGAGGCGGCGGTCCGGCGCAGCGAGGTCCTCATCGTCACCGACGACAACCCGCGCTCCGAAGACCCCGCGGCGATCCGCGCCGCGATGCTCGCCGGCGCCCGCGCCGTCGGGCCCGCCGAAGGCGGCGAGATCATCGAAATCGGCGACCGCCGCGAGGCCATCGAGCACGCCGTCGCGCTCGCCAAGCCCGGCGACATCGTCTTCCTCGCCGGCAAGGGGCACGAGTCCGGCCAGGAGGCCGGCGGCGTCGTGCACCCGTTCTCCGACCGCGACGAGCTGGCCGCGGCCATCCGCAACAAACTCGAGGTGAGTGTGTGATCGTGCTCAGCCTGGCCGAGATCGCCGACGTCGTCGGCGGCCGGCCGCACCGCGCCGACCCAGCCGCGCTGGTGACCGGCAGCGTGGAGTTCGACACCCGGCAGCTCACGCCCGGCAGCCTGTTCGCCGCCCTGCCGGGGGAGAAGGTCGACGGCCACGACTTCGCCGCGCAGGCCGTCGAAGCCGGCGCGGTCGCCGTGCTGGCCGCCCGCGAGGTCGACGCGCCCGCGATCGTCGTCCCGCCACTGGCCCCGGGCGAGGCCCACGAGCGGTCGGTCGCCCTGACCGGCGACAAGGACGGCTCCGGCGCCGCGGTGCTCGCCGCGCTGGCCAAGCTCGCCCGGTACGTCGTGCAGCGCCTGGCCGAGGGGAACCTGACCGTCGTCGGCGTCACCGGGTCCTCCGGCAAGACGTCGACGAAGGACGTCATCGCGCAGCTGCTCGAGCCGCTCGGCCCGACGGTCGCGCCGCCCGGGTCGTTCAACAACGAGCTGGGGCACCCCTGGACGGCGCTGCGGGCCGACGCCGAGACCCGGCACCTGGTGCTGGAGCTGTCCGCGCGCGGGCCGGGGCACATCGCCCACCTCGCCGAGATCGCGCCGCCGAAGATCGGCGTGGTGCTCAACGTCGGCACCGCGCACGTCGGCGAGTTCGGCTCGCGCGAAGGCATCGCGAAGACCAAGGGCGAGCTGGTCGAGGCCCTGCCCGAGGACGGCGTCGCGGTCCTCAACCTCGACGACCCGCTGGTCGCGGCCATGGCGAGCCGTACGAAGGCCCGCGTCGTGTTCGTCGGCGAAAGCCCCTCGGCGCAGGTCCGCGCGGAGCGCATCACCCTCGACGACGAAGCCCGTGCCTCCTTCCGGCTGGTCACGCCGGCCGGCGAGGCCGACGTGAAGCTGCCGCTGCACGGCGAGCACCACGTCGGCAACGCGCTGTCCGCCGCGGCGGTCGCGCTGGAGCTGGGCGCGACGCCGGCGGAGATCGCCACGCGGCTCTCGAGCCTCGAACGGCGCTCGGCGCGGCGCATGGAGGTCGTCACCCGCGAAGACGGCGTCACGATCCTCAACGACTCCTTCAACGCCAACCCCGAGTCCATGCGGGCCGGCCTGAAGGCCCTCGCGGCGATGACGCGGGACAGCGGCCGCCGGTCGTGGGCCGTGCTCGGCGTGATGGGCGAGCTCGGCGCGGACGCGGTCACCGCCCACGACGAGATCGGGCGCCTGGTCGTCCGGCTCAACATCGCGAAACTCGTCGTGATCGGCCCCGAGGCGGCGGCCATGCACCAGGGCGCGCACCAGGAAGGCTCCTGGGGCGAGGAATCGACCCTGGTACCCGACGTCGAGGCCGCGATCGCCCTGCTGCATGATCAGCTCCGTCCCGGGGACGTGGTGCTGGTCAAGGCCTCCAAGGCCGCCGGCCTCTGGCGGGTCGCCGAAGCTCTGCTCGAACCCCGGGAAACCGACAACTCCGAGAATCGCTCGAACGGTGGTGACGCGTGATCAGCATCCTGATCGCGGCCGCGGCGGGCCTGCTGGTCTCCATCATGCTCACGCCCTACCTCATCCGGGTTTTTTCCCGGCAGGGCTTCGGGCAGGAGATCCGCGAGGAAGGCCCGCAGGGACACAAGTCCAAGCGCGGTACGCCGACGATGGGTGGCGTCGCGATCATCACCGCGATGGTCGTCGGGTACTTCGCCGCGCACTTGATCAACTGGATGTTCAACTCCCGCAGCGGCGCGCCGACGGCCTCCGGGCTGCTCGTGCTGATGCTGGCGGTGGGCCTCGGGATCGTCGGGTTCCTCGACGACTTCATCAAGATCCGCAAGCAGCGCAACCTGGGGCTGAACAAGACCGCGAAGCTGGTCGGCCAGCTGGTGGTCACCATCGCGTTCGCGGTACTGGCGCTGAACTTCGCCGACGCCCGCGGCATCACGCCGGCGTCGGAGAGCCTCTCCTACGTCCGCGACCTCGCGCTGATCACCTTCCCCGCAGTGTTCTTCGTGATCTTCTGCTACATCGTGATCTCCGGCTGGTCGAACGCGGTGAACTTCACCGACGGCCTCGACGGCCTGGCGGGCGGCTCGGCGGCGATGGTGCTGGCCACCTACGTCGTCATCGCGTTCTGGCAGGAGCGGCTGAACTGCGCCAACGGCCCGGCGCCGGCCTGCTACGACGTCCGCGACCCGCTCGACCTGGCGGTGGTCGCCGCCGCGGCCGCCGGCGCCTGTGTCGGGTTCCTCTGGTGGAACGCGGCCCCGGCGAAGATCTTCATGGGCGACACCGGCTCGCTGGCCCTCGGCGGCCTGGTCGCCGGGCTGTCGATGACCACCCGCACCGAGCTGCTCGCCATCGTCATCGGCGGCCTGTTCATGGTCGAGATGATCTCGGTGGTCGCGCAGATCGCGGTGTTCCGGACGACCCGGCGAAGACTGTTCCGGATGGCGCCCTTCCACCACCACTTCGAGCTCGCCGGGTGGGCGGAAACCACGGTGATCATCAGGTTCTGGCTGCTGTCGGCGATCTGCTGCATGTTCGGCCTGGGCCTGTTCTACAGCGAACAGCTCGGTTTCGGCGGCTGACGTGGAGATCGCCGGTCGTCACGTCCTGGTCGCCGGTGCCGGCGTCACCGGTAAGTCGATCGTGCCCGTGCTCGTCGACCTCGGCGCCCGCGTCACGGTCACCGACGGCAACGCCGAACGCCTGGCCGAGCTGGACGGCCTGGGCGCCGAGCTGGTGCCCGGCCTGACCGAGCCGCCGTCCGACGTCGTCCTCGTCGTCACCAGCCCCGGCTGGCGGCCGACGTCGCCGCTGCTGGTGGCCGCCGCGGAGGCCGGGGTCGAGGTGATCGGCGACGTCGAGCTGGCCTGGCGGGTCGGGCAGCTGCGTGAGCACCCGCCGTCGTGGCTCGTGGTCACCGGCACCAACGGCAAGACGACCACCGTGGGCATGCTCGAGTCGATCCTCAAGGCGGCCGGCGTCAACGCCGTGGCCTGCGGGAACATCGGTTACGCGGCCCTCGACGCGGTCCGCGCCGGCTACGCCGTGCTGGCCGTGGAGCTGTCGAGTTTCCAGCTGCACTGGTCCTCGACGCTGGCGCCGGACGCCGCCGTGGTGCTCAACCTGGCCGAGGACCACATCGACTGGCACGGCTCGATGGACTCCTACGCCGCCGCCAAGGGGCGCGCGTACGCGCGCGCCAAGGTCGCCGTGCACAACGCCGACGACGAGTGGTCCACGCGGATCGCCGGCGAGCACGCGCCCGAGAGCGCCCGCCGCGTCGGCTTCCGGTTGGACACCCCGCGCGCCGGCGAGCTCGGCCTGGTGGAGGACCTGCTGGCCGACCGCGCCTTCGTCGCGGACCCGGCGAACAGCGCCGAAGAGCTTGCCACGCTGGCCGACGTCCGCCCGGCGGGCCCGCACAACGTCTCGAACGCCCTCGCCGCGGCCGCGCTGGCCCGCGCCCACGGCGTCCCGCCGGAGGCCGTGCTGAAGGGCCTGCGCGAGTACCAGCCGGCCCCGCACCGGGCCGTCGAGGTGGCCGAGGTCGCCGGGGTGCGGTACGTCAACGACTCGAAGGCGACCAACCCGCACGCGGCCGCCGGGTCGCTGCGCGCGCACCAGAGCATCGTGTGGATCGCCGGCGGCCAGCTCAAGGGCGCTTCCGTCGACGAACTCGTGAGCAGCATCTCCGGCCGTCTCCGCGGAGTCGTGCTCCTCGGGGTCGATTCACCCGTGATCGCCGCCGCGGTCGCGCGACACGCGCCGGATGTCCCGGTGAACAGCCTCCGTCCGGGTGACGATGAACCCATGACTGCGGCGGTGAGTGCGGCCAGCGCGATGGCCCGGCCAGGTGACGTGGTGCTGCTCGCACCCGCCGCGGCGTCGTTGGACATGTTCACGGGCTACGGCGAACGCGGCGACGCGTTCGCCGCGGCGGTGCACGTCCTCCGCGACGACGCAGCGGGGGCGCCGCGTGACGGTCACTGAGCCCAAGCCCAAGAACCCGGCCGCGCCCAAGCGGCGGCCGCGCCGCGAGCGCAAGGAGAGCGGCTTCGTCGCGTTCCGGACCGCGCTGACCGCGTGGCTCTCGCGCCCGCTCGCGTCGTTCCACCTCGTGCTCGCCCTCACCGGCGTGCTCACCGTCATCGGCATCGTCATGGTGCTCTCGGCGTCGTCGGTGGCGTCCTACAACCCGAAGACCGGCAGCGGGGTGTACTCGCTGTTCACCAAGCACCTCGTGTTCGTCGCGATCGGCTCGGTCGTGTTCTGGCTGGGCCTGCGGGTCAAGCTCGAGCGGATCCGGCGGATGTCGGCCACCGCGACCGTGGTCTGCCTCGGCCTGCTCGTGCTCGTGCTGACCCCGCTCGGCTCGACGGTCAACGGCTCGCAGGGCTGGTTCAAGCTCGGCGACTTCACCTTCCAGCCGGTCGAGGCGGCGAAGGTCGCGCTGGCCTTCTGGGGCGCCCACATCCTGGTGATCAAGTACAACGTGATCCACCAGTGGCGGCACCTGCTGGTGCCGGTGGTGCCGATCGCGCTGCTGATGTTCGCCCTGGTCATGCTGCAGCCGGACCTCGGCGGCACGGTCACCCTGGCCGTGGTGCTGCTGGCGCTGCTGTGGTTCGCCGGCGCCCCGAAACGGCTGTTCGGCGTGATCCTCGCGGGCGGCCTGGCCGGCGTGCTGGTGCTCGCCGTCATCGCGCCCTACCGGCTCGCCCGGGTCATGTCGTTCCTGTCGCCGGACGCCGACACCACCGCCGAGGGCTTCCAGGCCAACCAGGCCAAGCTGGCGCTGGCCGACGGCGGGTTCCTCGGCAAGGGCCTCGGCCAGGGCACGTCCAACTGGGGCTACCTGCCCAACGTGCAGAACGACTTCATCTTCGCCCTGGTCGGCGAGGAGCTCGGGCTGATCGGCTGCGTCGTCGTGCTCGCCCTGTTCGCCGGGGTCGCGATCGTGGGCCTGCGGATCGCCACCCGCAACATCGACCCGTGGATCCGGATCGTCTCCGGCACGCTGACGGTGTTCCTGGTGGCGCAGGCCGGCATCAACATCGGCTACGTCGTCGGCCTGCTGCCGGTCACCGGCGTCACGCTGCCGCTGATCTCCTACGGCGGCACCTCGCTGGTGATCACCATGCTCATCATGGGCGTGCTCGCGAACGCCGCCCGGCACGAACCGGAGGCGGTGGCCGCACTGCGCACGCAGGGGCCGGGTAAATTCGGACGCCTGCTGCGGCTGCCCGCGCCCGATCCGTACCGCCCGCCCGCCACCCGCAAGGGGGCGGCGCGCGCCGGGGCGAAGGCGGCCAGGCCCGCGCCCCGTGCGGCGCGGCCCGCCCCGGCGCAGGAACGGCGCAAGCCGGTCCGCGAGCCGGTGCGCCGCAGCGCGGCACGGACGAGCACGGCCACGTCTCGCGGCGGGGCCGCGCGGACAACAGCGAGCCGTGGTACCCGGAGTACCGCGAACCGGAGAGGTCATTGGTGAGCAAGCCCGTCAAGGGAACCGAGCGGTCGGCCGCGGGCAAGGCGCCCGTGGTCGTGGTCGCCGGAGGTGGCACCGCAGGACACATCGAACCCGCCCTCGCCCTGGCCGACGCCGTCAAGCGGCTGCGCCCGGACGCGACGGTCATCGCGCTGGGCACCGAGCGCGGCCTGGAGAACAAGCTGGTCCCGGCCCGTGGCTACGAGCTGGAGCTGATCCCGCCGGTGCCGCTGCCGCGCAAGCCGACGCCGGAGCTGCTGCGGCTGCCGCTGAAGGTGCGCGACTCGGTGCGGCGCACCCGTGAGGTGCTGGACCGGGTCGGCGCGGACGTCGTCGTCGGCTTCGGCGGCTACGTCGCCCTGCCCGCCTACCTCGCCGCGCGCGGGCGCGTCCCGATCGTCGTGCACGAGGCCAACCAGTCGCCGGGCCTGGCGAACAAGGTGGGCGCGCGGTTCGCCAAGCGGGTCGCCGTCGCCGTCGCGGGCACCCCGCTGCCGAAGGCCGAGGTCGTCGGGATCCCGCTCCGGCGGTCGATCACGTCGCTCGACCGGTCGGCGCTGCGCGCCGAGGCCCGCGAGCACTTCGGGCTGGACCCGGACGCGCCGACGCTGCTGGTGTTCGGCGGCTCGCAGGGCGCGCAGTCGATCAACGCCGCGGTGTCCGGTGCGGCGAAGGACCTGGCCGACGCCGGGGTCGGCGTGCTGCACGCGCACGGCCCGAAGAACACGCTGGTCGTGCAGGAGTTCCCGGGCCGGCCGGCGTACGTGCCGGTGCCGTACCTGGAGCGGATGGACCTGGCCTACGCGGCGGCGGACGTCGCGATCTGCCGCTCGGGCGCGATGACGGTCGCCGAGGTGACCTCGGTCGGGCTGCCCGCGGTGTTCGTCCCGCTGCCGATCGGCAACGGCGAGCAGGCCACCAACGCCCGGCCGGCCGTCGACGCCGGGGCCGCGCTGATGGTCGCCGACGCCGAGCTGACCGCGGCGAAGGTCGCCGAACTCGTGGTCCCGCTGGTCACCGACGCCGACCGCGTCGCGAAGATGGGCGCGGCCGCGGTCGGCATGGGCCACCGCGAGGCCGACGAACTGCTCGCCAAGATCGTGCTGGAGGCCGCCGGTGCTTGAGTTGCCTGAAGAGCTGCGCCGGGCGCACCTGATCGGGATCGGCGGCGCCGGCATGTCCGGCATCGCGCGGATCCTGCTGGCGCGGGGGGCTTTCGTGTCGGGCTCGGACGCGAAGGAGTCGCGCGCGCTGCTGTCGCTGCGCGCCCAGGGCGCCGAGCTGTTCGTCGGGCAGAGCGCGTCGAACATTTCGGCGCTCCCGGAACCGCCTTCCGCGGTGGTCGTCTCGACGGCGATCAAGGAGACCAACCCGGAGCTGGTCGCGGCCCGGGCCGCGGGGATCCCGGTGCTGCACCGGGCGGAGGCGCTGGCCGGGCTGATGGAAGGCCACCGCGTCGCCTGCATCGCGGGCACGCACGGCAAGACGTCGACGACGTCGATGCTCACCGTGGCGCTGCAGCACTGCCGGCTCGACCCGTCGTTCGCGATCGGTGGTGACCTCAACGAGTCCGGGGCCAACGCCCACCACGGCGAGGGCGGCGTCTTCGTCGCCGAAGCCGACGAGAGCGACGGCTCGTTCCTGGCCTACTCGCCGTCGGTCGCGGTCGTGACGAACGTCGAGCCGGACCACCTGGACCACCACGGCACCGCCGAGGCCTACACGAAGGTGTTCACCGACTTCGTCGACCGGCTCGACCCGTCCGGGCTGCTGATCGTCTGCGCCGACGACGAGGGGGCCGACGCCCTGGGCGACGCCGCCGAGAAGCGCCGTATCCGCGTCCAGCGGTACGGCTACTGGGTCAGCGGGCCGGACGACGCCAAGATCATGTCCTACGAGCCGCGGCCCGACGGCGGGATCGTGCGGATCTCGTTGAAGACCAAGCTGATCGACGTGAAGGTCGCGGTGCCGGGCGACCACATGGCGAACAACGCGCTCGCGGCCCTGCTGGCCGGGATCGAGCTCGGGGCGCCGCTCGAAGGCCTGGTCGAGGGGCTCGCGGTGTTCGGCGGCGTGCGGCGGCGGTTCGAGTTCAAGGGCCGCGCCGGCGACGTCCGCGTCTACGACGACTACGCCCACCACCCGACCGAGGTGTCCGCGCAGCTGCGCGCGGTGCGGACGGCGGCCGGGTCCGGGCGCGTGATCGTGGTGTTCCAGCCGCACCTGTACTCGCGAACCAAGACGTTCTCGGCGGAGTTCGCCGAGGCGCTGTCGCAGGCCGACGAGGTCGTCGTGCTGGACGTCTACGGTGCTCGCGAGGAACCCGAGCCCGGGGTGACCGGCGCGCTGATCGCGGACGCGGTGACCAAGCCGGTGCACTACGAGCCGGCGTTCGACGTCGCCGCGCGGCTGGTGGCCGGGCTGGCGAAGCCCGGTGACCTCGTCGTCACCATGGGTGCCGGGGACGTGACGCAGCTGGGCCCGGAGATCCTCGCCGAGCTGGACAAGCGCTGAGCCCATGAGTCCGACCAGGGAACGCCGCCGTCCGTCCGAAGAGGACGAACGGGATCGCGCCGCCCTGGCGCGGGAACGCCGGGGGCGGCGCTCCGCCGAGGAGCGCCGCCGCACGCGCGTCGCCACGCGTCCTTCGCCGCGCAACCGGCCCAACCGGCGGGCCGAAATCCGCCGCCGCTGGGTGGCGCTGCTGTCGGTGCTGACCGTGATCGCCCTGGTGTACCTGCTGTTCTTCAGCTCGATGCTCGGCGCGAAGGACGTCGAGGTCAGCGGCTCGCGCACGGTGACGGCCGACCAGATCCGCGCGGTGGCGGCGGTGCCGGTGGACAAGCCGATGCTGCGGCTGAGCCCTGACGAGATCCGCGACCGGGTGGCGGCGATGCCGGGCATCGCGACGGTCGAGGTGTCGCGGTCGTGGCCGAACACGGTCGAGATCACGGTGACCGAGCGGACGGCGATCGCGTTCTTCGACAGCGGCCCGGGCGGCGACGGCGTCCACCTGGTCGACGGCGGCGGCGTGGTGTTCAAGACGGTTCCGGCGCGCCCGGCGGGGCTGCCGGAGCTCAAGCTGCCCAAGGTGTCGGCCGACGACCCGGTGACGCGCGCGGTGACGGCGGTCCTCGGGGTGATCCCGGAGCAGCTGCTGAAGCAGGTCACGACGGCGACGGCGAAGACCCCGGCGAGCGTGGAGTTCACGCTGGCGAGCGGGAAGATCGTCCGCTGGGGGACGGCGGAGCAGACGGACCGCAAGGCGAAGGTCCTGGCCGCGCTGCTGACCCAGGACGGCAAGGTCTACGACGTCGCGGCGCCCGAGCTGCCGACCATCAGTTCCTGAAGTCCGTTTTAGGTGCATCATGGTTCTCGTATGCCGTACGATCTCGTACGGTATACGAGAATGAGGAGGGTGTCATGACGATCCTGGTGACGGGGGCGACCGGCAGCGTCGGGCGGCTGGTGGTCGACGAGCTGCTCGCCGCGGGGGTGCCGGTGCGGGCGCTGACCGTCGATCCGGAGCGGGCTTCGCTGCCCGCCGAAGCCGAGGTGGTGGTCGGTTCGCTGGCCCGGCCGTCGACGTTGCCGCTGGCGGGCGTCGACGCCGTGTACCTGGCGCCGATGGCGCGGACCGTCCGGCGGTTCTGCGAGCTGGCCACCGAAGCGGGCATCAAGCGGGTCGTCGCGTTGTCGGGCAGCAGCGTCGGCGACGACCACGAAGGCTCGAGCGGCAACGAGTACGCGGCGGTCGAGAAAGCCGTCCGGGAAGCCGGCTTCGCGTGGACGTTCCTGCGCCCCGGCGTCTTCATGAACAACACGCTCGACTGGGCGGACATGGTGCGCGCGGGTGAGGTCGCGCTGGCCTACGGCGACGCGACGCAGACGCCGATCGACCTCGGCGACATCGCCGCGGTCGCCGCGCGCGTGCTGACCACCGAAGGGCACGTCGGCCGGACACACGTCCTCAGCGGACCGGAGGCGATCAGTCTGCGCGGGCAGGTCGAGACGCTCGGAGCGGTGCTGGGCAAGGAGATCCGGTTCCGCGAGCTGAGCCGGGCCGGGCAGCGCGCGCAGTGGGTCGGGTACGGCGTCCCCGAGCAGGCGGTCGACTGGATCCTCGACGGCTTCGAGGAGACGCTGCGGCACCCGCAGGTGCCGACGGGGGTGGTCGAGGAGCTGCTGGGCCGCCCGGGGACGACGTACGCCGGGTGGGCGGCCGCGCGGCGGGAGGTGTTCGCCTAGACGCGCGTGCGCGCCATCCCGGCCAGGCCGAGCAGCGGCAGTGCGCCGGCGAAGACGACGACCGCCGTCCAGCCGCCCAGGTGGTAGGCGATCGAGCCCGCCTGGGAGCCGATCGCGCCGCCGATGAAGAACGTGCCCAGGTAGACGCTGTTGACGCGGGCGCGGGCCGACGGGTCGAGCTGGTAGATCACGTGCTGGCCGGTCACCAGCGTCGCCTGCACGGCCATGTCCACCGCGATCGCGGCGATCGCCAGCAGGATGACGCTGTGCGCGCCGAAGCCGGCGAGTGCGAAGGCGGCCGCGCACAGCACGAACGCGCCCGCGGTGAGCCGCCGGCCGTGGCCGTGGTCGGACCACCGCCCGGCCAGCGGTGCCACCGCGGCGCCGCCCGCGCCCACCAGCGCGAACAGGCCGACGCCGAGCTGCGTGTAGCCGAACGGCGGGGCGGTGAGCACGAAAGCGATCGTCGTCCAGAACGCGCTGAACGCCCCGAACATCGCCGACTGGTACAGCGCGCGGTGGCGAAGATCGGGGTGCTTCTTCCACATGGCCAGGGTCGAGCGAAGCAGCTGTCCATAGTGGACGTCGGTCTTGGGTGCGCGGCGCGGCAGGGTGAACCGCAGCACCACGGCCAGGGCGGCCATCGCGGCCGCCGAGATCAGGAACACCACGCGCCAGCCGGTCACCTCGGCCAGGAAGCTGGCGACCACGCGCGAGAGCAGGATGCCGAACAGCAGCCCGCTCACGACCCGCCCGACGATCCGGCCGCGGATGGCGTCGGGGGAGATGTCGGCGGCGAACGGGATGAGGACCTGCACGACGACCGACGTCGCCCCGACGAGGAGGGAGGCGACCAGCAGCACGGCGAACCCCGGCGCGACGCCGGTGACGACGAGGCCGGCGCAGGCGAGCGCGAGCAGCGTCGCGACCAGGCCGCGGTTCTCGAGGCGGTCACCGAGCGGGACGAGCAGCAGCATCCCGGCGGCGTAACCGATCTGGGTGGCGGTGACGACCCCGCCGGCGGCGGCCTCGCCGACGCCGAAGGTGTGCCGCAGCTCGGCGAGCAGCGGCTGGGCGTAGTAGAGGTTGGCGACGGTCAGCCCACAGGAGACGGCGAGCAGCAGCACGAGCCACCCGGGCGGCGCGTCCTGCTTCGTGTCCGTCATCGGGTGCCCCCCTTGGAACCGGTTTGATCGGTTCCCGACGGTACCAGTCAAACCGGTTCCGGCGTACTGTGACCCGGATGACGGACCGATTCCGCGCGGGAGCGGGCAGACTGTGCCTCGACTTCATCCGGACGCTGCGCTACCGCGGGACACCCTCGGAAGCGGAGGAGCTCCCGGACGCGGCGGCGTGGGGAGCGTGGATCGACGAGTTCGGCCCGTTCTCTTCCCCGGTTCGCCCCGCTTCGGCGGCCGACGCACGGGCGGCGCGCGAGGCGATCCATGCACTGCTCACGGATTCCTTGCGGCCCTCCGATCGGCAACGCCTGAACCGCTTCGCGGCGTTGCCGGTGCCTGCGCCGTCGCTGACAGCTTCGGGTGCGTTGCGCTGGCAGGCGCCGGATCCGGCCTCGGCGATGGTGGCTTTGCTGGCGCGGGACGCATTGGAGCTGGTGACGTCACCGGAGTTCGCCCGGGTCCGCCGCTGCGCCGGCCCGACGTGCGGCGCGCTGTTCCTGGACACGTCCCGCCCGGGGACGCGGCGGTGGTGCTCGATGGAGATCTGCGGGAACCAGGCGAAGAAGTCGACTTATCGAGCCAAGGCAGGGACCGGCGCCTAGCGCGCCCCAATGTGGCCTTGGTTGCGTCTGACGCACCCAAGGCGGCCTTCGGTGCGTCTGACGCACCGAAGGCCACATTGGGGCGCTGTGGACTCAGGCGAGGGCCGCGTCCAGGGTGATCGTCGTGCCGGCCAGGGCCTTCGACACCGGGCACGTCTTCTCGGCCGTCTCCGCGTACTCCGCGAACTGCTCCGCGCTGACGCCCGGCAGGACCGCGCGCAGCGTGATCGCGATGCCGCTGATCTCGAAGCCGCCGCCGGCTGCCGGGCCGAGCGTCACCTCCGCGGTCACGTCGATCGAATCCGCGGTGAGCTGAGCGGCCTCGAGCACGCCCGACAGGTTCATCGCCAGGCACGACGAGTGGGCCGCCGCGATGAGCTCCTCGGGGCTCGTCTGGCCGTCCGGGTTGCCCGCGCGGGTCGGGAACGACACGGAGAACGTGCCGGCGTTGGACGAGTCCAGCGTGACCTCCCCCTTGCCCTTCTGCAGTCCGCCGGTCCAGTGGGTGGTCGCGTCACGGCTGGGCATCGAAGCCTCCAAGTGAGTACGCGGTGGCCGACGCCGTCAGCCGCCGCAGGGTTGTGATGAGTTCTCGCCGCGAAGCGTCGTCCAGGCCCAGTGCGCAACCGATGGCCGACGGGACGCCGGCCGCGCGGGTGCGCAGGTGACGGCCCTGTTCGGTCAGGCTGATCACCACGGTGCGTTCGTCCGCGGGCAGGCGTGCCCGCGTCACCAGCCCGTTGGCCTCGAGTCGCTTGAGCAGCGGGGAAAGCGTGCCGTAGTCGAGGTGCAGCGCCTCGCCGATCTCCTTGACCGGCCGGGCGTCGGACTCCCACAGCACCAGCAGCACCAGGTACTGCGGGTAGGTGAGCCCCAGTTCGCCGAGCAGGGGACGGTATGCGTCCGTCACCGCGCGCGACGCCGCGTAGAGCGCGAAGCAGGCTTGCTCGTCCAACTGGAACTCATCCGGCACGTCCGTAAACCTAGCCCACGATTACATCGTGTGCAAGGTAAATCCTGTCGGTGGTGGCTGGCAGACTCCCGCGCATGACCTCACCACCGCCGCGCCCGAAGGTTCCGCTGACCGGCGGCGAGCGCGAAATCCTCACGAGCGTGCTCGACCACCACCGCGCCACCGTCGCGTGGAAGGCCGGCGGGCTCACCGAAGAGCAGGTCCGCCGGGTCCACCTGCCCAGCGAGCTGACGACCATCGCCGGCCTGATCGCCCACCTCACGCTGAACGAATGGTTCTGGTTCGCCGTGGTCGTCGACGGCGAAGAGGACACCTGGGAGGAGAAGCTCGAGCAGGACCCGGACGCCGAATTCCGGATCCCGCCCGAGGCCACGCTGGGGACCCTGCTCGCCGACTACGAAAAACAGAGCGCCCGCAGCCGCGAGATCGTCGCGAAGCACGGCTTGGCCGACGAAGTCACGCACAAGGACGAGACGTTCAACGTCCGCTGGGTGCTCACGCACATGATCGAGGAGACCGCCCGGCACGTCGGCCACCTCGACCTGCTGCGCGAGCTGACCGACGGCCTCACCGGGGAGTGACCTTCTTCGGCGGCAACGGGAAGAAGCCACTGGTCCGCTCGACGTACTGCGCGTACGCCGGCCGGGTCCGAGCCATTCCCTTCTCCAGCATGGGTTTCCCCGTGCCGCGGGCCAGCGTGAACGTCATCGCCACGGGGGAGAGGATGGTCAGCGCGCCCGGCCACGTCGAGCAGGCCAGCAGGTAGAGGCCCCACCACACGCACGCGTCGCCGAAGTAGTTCGGGTGCCGCGTGTAGCGCCACAGCCCCGTGTCGAGCACCTTGCCCTTGGTCGAGGGATCGGCCTTGAACCGGCGCAGCTGCTCGTCGCCGATCGTCTCGAAGCCGAACCCGACCAGCCACACCACGACGCCGAGCCAGCCGAGCACGCCGATCCCGGTGCCGTACATCGCGAACTGCACCGGCAGCGAAACGAAGTACAGCACCAGGCCCTGGAACAGGTACACGCGGACGAAGATCCGGAGCGGCTCCTGCCGCATCTTCGCGTACCGCGGGTCCTCCGGCAGCTGGTGGTTGCGCAGGTGCAGGTGCAGCGACAACCGCCCGCCCCAGACGACGGTCAGCGCCGTGACCACCAGCCGCAGCGCCAGGGGGCCGTCGCCGAAGGGGAACGCGGCCAGCGCGACGATCGCGAAGCCGAGCCCCCAGAACGTGTCGACCGTGTCGTAGCGCTTGCGCGCCCGCGCGATCCCGAAGGTCGCCACGACCGCCACGAGCGTGACGGCGGCGGTGCCGAGCAGCGTCGTGCCCAGCGCCATCAGAGCCACTCCCGGGTCGCCGGCATGCCGCTCGTCCCGTCCGGGTGCGGTCGCACGCTCAGGATCTGGTCCACGCCCATCCGGTTCTCCTCGAACGCCAGTGCCCCGCCCACCAGGTACAGCCGCCAGACCCGCGCGCCGGTCTCGCCGATCAGTGCGACGACGTCGGCCCAGTTCTCCTCCAGGGTGTCGGCCCAGGCCCGGACCGTCCAGACGTAGTGCTCGCGCATCGCGTGCACGTCCCGGACCTCCAGCCCGGCGTTCTCCAGGTGCTCGACGGTCCGGCCGACCGGCCGCATGGTCATGTCGGGGGCGATGTAGCGCTCGATGAACGCGCCGCCGCCGGGCGCGACGTTCCCCCGCGACATCTGCTGGATCAGCACCCGGCCGCCCGGCTTGACCATCTTGTGCAGCGTCGCGGTGTAGGTGGGGTAGTTGGCCTCGCCGACGTGCTCGCCCATCTCGATCGACGCGACCGCGTCGAACGGCGCGTCCGGCAGCTCCCGGTAGTCCTGGCGCCGGACCTCGACGCGGTCTTCGAGGTCGTGCTGGGCGAGCCGGCCGCGGACGTGCTGCAGCTGCTCGGCCGAGAGCGTGATGCCGACGGCGTGCACGCCGTGGTGCTTGGCCGCGTGGACCAGCAGCGAACCCCAGCCGCAGCCGACGTCGAGCAGCCGCATGCCCGGCCGCAGCCCGAGCTTGCGGCAGATCATCTCCAGCTTGTCGTGCTGCGCCTGTTCGAGGCTCTGCGAGCCGGAGGTGAAGTACGCGCTGGAGTAGGCCATCGAGTCGTCCAGCAGCAGCTGGTAGAAGGCGTTGCCCAGGTCGTAGTGGTGGGCGATGGCGGACTTGTCCCGCCGGAGGCTGTGCAGCTTGCCCGAGAGCCGGGCCTCTTCGGCGGGCGGCTTCGGCGGCGGCCCGGCGACGCCGAGGCGGGCGGCGAGCGAGACGGCTCCGGCCCAGTCACGCGGGCCGATCTTCACCCGATTGAGCTCACCCGTGCGGGTGAGGCTCCAGATTCGGCGGAAGCCGTCCGCCAGGTCCCCCTCGACGTCGAGGTCACCGGTGACGTAGGCGCGGGCGAGCCCCAGCTCGCCGGGCGCGTAGAGCAGGCGGCGCAGGGCGCGGCGGTTGCGCAGCACCACCGTGGGCGCGTCTTCTGGTCCGGCGCGGGTTCCGTCCCAGGTTCGGAGGCCGACGGGGAGCTGCCCGCCGAGGAGCTGTTCGGCGAACGAGGCGAGGCGGTGCGCGGTGCTGTTCGGCATGTCCGGGATTCGCTCTCTCCTGCGTGGTGGATTGGTGCCGGTTCCAGCCAATCCACCGCCGGCCCGGCGGCGAAGTACCGGTGTGGAGATCACGGGAGAACGCATCGCCGTCATCGGCAGCGGGGTGGCCGGGCTGACGGCGGCATACCTGCTGCAACGCAAGCACGAGGTCCTGCTGTTCGAGTCCGACGCCCGGCTCGGCGGGCACGCGCACACCCACGACGTGCCCAGCGCCCACGGCGGCACCGTCGGCGTGGACTCGGGCTTCATCGTCCACAACGAGAGCACCTACCCGACGCTGCTGAAGCTGTTCGGGGAGCTCGGCGTGCACACCCGCGACACCGAGATGTCGATGAGCATCCGGTGCGACGGCTGCGGCCTGCAGTACGCCGGCGCGAAGGGGCTGCCCGGGTTGTTCGCCCAGCGCGGCAACCTGGTCCGCGCCCGCTACTTGCGGATGCTGGCCGAGGTGAAGCAGTTCCACCGGCACGCCAAGCGGCTGCTGGAGGCCGGCGACTCCGCAGCCGCCGGCGAAGTCACGCTGGGCGCGTTCCTCGCCATCGGCGGCTACACGCGCTACTTCGTCGACCACTTCATGCTGCCGCTGGTTTCGACGGTCTGGTCGGCCGACCGCAGCGACACGCTGCGCTACCCGGCGCGCTACCTGTTCGAGTTCCTCCGCAACCACGGGATGCTGAGCGTCAAGAACTCGCCGTCCTGGCGGACCGTCGTCGGCGGGTCGCGCGAATACGTCGAACGCGCGGCCAAGCAGCTCACCGCGGTGCACCTGTCCACGCCGGTGCGGTCGGTGCTGCGGACGGGACGCGGCGTGGAGGTCCGCGACGACGCCGACACCCCGCACCGCGTCGACAAGGTCGTCATCGCCACGCACGCCGACCAGGCGCTGTCCCTGCTGGCCAACCCGACCGCCGCCGAGCGCGAGGTGCTCGGCGCCTTCCGCTACTCGGCCAACGAAGCCTGGCTGCACACCGACACCAGCGTGCTGCCGTCGCGGGCCGACGCCCGCGCGGGCTGGAACTACCGGGCCCCGGTGTGCGGCGCCCCGACCGGCGCGGTCCAGGTCAGCTACGACATGAACCGCCTGATGCGGCTGGACGAGCCGACCGGTTACGTCGTGACGCTCAACCCGGGCGGGAACACCGGCCAGGACGCGCTGGTCGCCAAGATGCACTACGAGCACCCCGTCTACACCCCGGAATCCGTTGCGGCGCAACGACGATTGCCCGAGCTCAACGACGGCGTCCTCGCCTACGCCGGCGCGTACCACGGCTGGGGCTTCCACGAGGACGGCTGTTCTTCCGGCGCCCGCGCCGCCGAAAGCCTCGGAGTCGATTGGTGACGAACGCGCTCTACGACGCCACGGTCGCGCACGTGCGGCGGATCGACCCGCCGCACTCCTTCGCGCACCGCGTGTACCTGTGGCTGGTCGACCTCGACGCCCCGCCGCGGCTGCCGGCGTGGCTGCGGCCGTTCGCCCGGTTCGACGCCCGCGACCACTTCGTCGCGGGCGACCCCCGGGGGATCCGGGAGAAGCTGGACGCGTGGCTCGCCGAGCGCGACGTCGACCTGCGCGGCGGGAAGGTCGTCATGCTGGCCGCCGCGCGCGTGCTCGGGTACGTGTTCAACCCGATCAGCGTCTACTGGTGCCACGACCCCGAGGGCCGGCTCGCGTGCGTCGTCGCCGAGGTGCACAACACCTACGGCGGCCGGCACGCCTACCTGCTGCACCCCGACGAGGCCGGCCGCGCCCGCGCGGACAAGGCGTTCTACGTCTCGCCGTTCCAGGAGATGGACGGCGAGTACCGGATGCGCCTGCCCCACCCGGAAGCGTTGCTCGACCTCACCGTGGCGTTGCGGCGCGGGAGTTCGACGCCGCTGGTCGCTACGCTGCGGGGAGTTCGCCGCCCGGTGAACGCGCGGTGGCTGGCCCGGCTCGTGCTGGCCCGGCCGCTGCTCCCGCAGCGGGTGTCCGCGCTGATCCGCCGTCACGGCGTCGTGCTGTGGCTGCGGAAGGCCGCGGTCGTCCCGCGCACGCCGCAGAACGCCGGAGGACAGCTGCATGGATGAGTCGGCCCGCCGGCGACCCGTCGCGCCGGTACCTTCGGACACCCCGGCCGCGCCCACCGCCGAGGAGCTGATGGCGCGCGTCGCGAAGGGTGACGAGCGGGCCTTCGAGCTGCTCTACGACCAGCTCGCCGGGCCGATCTTCGGGCTGGTGCGGCGGATCGTGCGGGACGCGGCGCAGTCCGAAGAGGTCGCCCAGGAGGTGCTCGTCGAGCTCTGGCGGACTGCAACGCGGTACGCGCCGGAGAAGGGCTCGGCGCTGAACTGGGCGATGACCCTGGCGCACCGCCGCGCGGTCGACCGCGTCCGGTCGGCGCGCGCCAGCACCGAGCGGGAGCAGAAGGCGACCTTCGAAGCCGCCCGCGGCCGGCCGTTCGACGAGGTCGCCGAGTCCGTCACCGCGCGGCTCGAACGCTCCCAGGTGCGCAAGTGCCTGTCCTTCCTGACCGATCTGCAGCGCGAGTCCGTGCTGCTCGCCTACTACCAGGGCTATACGTATCGCGAGGTGGCCGAAGTGCTTTCGACGCCGCAAGGAACCATCAAGACGCGGCTGCGCGACGGCTTGATCCGCCTGCGGGACTGCCTGGGGGTGACCGCGTGAGCACTCCCGAAATGCACACCCTGGCGGGCGCGTTCGCGCTCGACGCGGTGTCCGACCTCGAGCGGGCGGAGTTCAGCCGCCACCTCGAGCAGTGCGAGTCCTGCGCGCAGGAGGTCGCCGAGCTGCGCGCGACCGCGGCCCGGCTGGGCGCGGCGATGGCCGAGGAGCCGCCGCCGGAGTTCAAGGACCGGGTCCTGTCCGCCATGCACGCGACCCGCCAGCTGCCGCCGCGGACGCGGCCCGGCGCGCCCGATCGGCACCGGCGCTCGGCGCGGGCTCCGCGCTGGGCGGTCGTCGTGGCGGCCGCGGCCGCCGTCGTCGGGCTCGCCGCGGGCGGCGTGTTCGGCGGCATCGCGCTGAACCAGCAGCAGGAGCTGCAGTCGGCGCAGAAGCAGCTCGACCAGGCCAAGGACCGCTACGCGCCGGTGGCGGCGCTGCTCGCCGCGCCCGACGCGAAGACCGCGCACGGCGAGTTGCCCACCGGTGGCGGCGGCGTGA
The DNA here is from genome assembly GCA_049998055.1 of Amycolatopsis sp. cmx-4-37. Taxonomy (GTDB): domain Bacteria; phylum Actinomycetota; class Actinomycetes; order Mycobacteriales; family Pseudonocardiaceae; genus Amycolatopsis. The sequence continues at coordinate 165,152 of JAEBEK010000006.1, forward strand.
CGGTCGTCCTGTCGAAGTCGCTGAACCGCGTGATGGTGATGGACGCGGGGCTGCCGGCGCAGCCGGGCGGCAAGGTGTACGAGGCCTGGCTGATCACCGGGAACGCCGCGCCGCGCTCGGCCGGGGTGCTCGCCGCCGCGGCCGACGGCGGCCTGGTCGTCGCGGAGGGCGTCGGGAGCGCCGACCACCTGGCGGTGAGCCTCGAGCAGGCCGGTGGATCGCCCAGCGGAGCCCCCACCGACGTGCTCATGAGCATGCCGGTTCCGGCCTGACCGGAGCGCCATAGCAGACGGGGCCGGGAGGGTCTTCGCGGCTCCTCGCTCTTGCGCGCTCGAACGTGTTGTGGCAAAACACCTTTGCGACACACGGCGTGCCTACTGGATTAGAGCCTGCCTGGTGCCTACCGTCCTGCCTAACGTCGGCGGTTGACATAACTCTCAATCTGGGGTTGAGGTTGAGAGTCGATCACCACCGGCGGGCTGTACGGGCACAACGATCAGGAAGGCGGACTTCGATGACGCCCCCGCACAACTACCTTGCGGTGATCAAGGTGGTCGGCATCGGCGGTGGCGGCGTGAACGCCGTGAACCGCATGATCGAGGTCGGCCTCAAGGGTGTCGAGTTCATCGCGGTGAACACCGACGCCCAAGCACTGCTCATGTCCGACGCCGACGTCAAGCTGGACATCGGCCGCGAGCTGACCCGTGGCCTCGGCGCGGGCGCCGCCCCCGAGGTCGGCCAGCGGGCCGCCGAAGACCACCGGGAAGAGATCGAAGAGGTCATCAAGGGCGCCGACATGGTGTTCGTGACCGCCGGTGAAGGCGGCGGCACGGGTACCGGCGGCGCGCCGGTCGTGGCGCAGATCGCCCGCAAGCTGGGCGCGCTGACCATCGGCGTGGTGACCCGCCCGTTCACCTTCGAGGGCAAGCGCCGCGGCAAGCAGGCCGAGGACGGCATCCAGCAGCTGCGCAACGAGTGCGACACGCTCATCGTGATCCCGAACGACCGGCTGCTGCAGCTCGGCGACATCGGCGTGTCGCTGATGGACGCGTTCCGCTCGGCGGACGAGGTGCTGCTCTCCGGTGTCCAGGGCATCACCGACCTGATCACCACCCCCGGCCTGATCAACCTCGACTTCGCCGACGTGAAGAGCGTCATGTCCGGCGCGGGCTCGGCGTTGATGGGAATAGGGAGCGCACGCGGTGAAGGCAGGGCCATCCAGGCCGCGGAGAAGGCGATCAACTCGCCGCTCCTCGAGGCCTCCATGGATGGTGCGCACGGCGCGCTGCTTTCGATCGCGGGTGGTTCGGACCTGGGCCTGTTCGAAATCAACGAAGCGGCGTCGCTGGTGCAGGAGTCCGCGCACCCGGACGCGAACATCATCTTCGGCACGATCATCGACGACTCGCTCGGCGACGAGGTCCGCGTCACGGTGATCGCGGCCGGGTTCGACGCCGGCGCGCCGACGCACAAGAAGCTCGACCCGTCGACGTTCGGCTCCGGCTCGCGGCAGGGCTCGACCACCGCGTCGGCCTCGGCCGGCCAGGTCTCGCACCCGCCGACGCCGCCGTCGGGCGCCACCCCGGTGCCGTCGTCCGGCAGCTCCGGCTACCCGGTCGCGCCGCCGCGGTCGCACTCGCCGCTGCCCTCGGCCACGGGGAACCAGTCGTCGGGCGGGCTCCCGCAGCCGGGCGGCGGCTCACGCGGCTACTCGCCGATGGGCTCCAACGCGACCCAGGGCAGCCTGCCCGGCCGCGCGATGCCGGTCCACGACGACCCGTCGGACGACGAGGTCGACGTCCCGCCGTTCATGCGGCGCTAGAGTCACTGGTTCGTGAAGGCCACCTTGAGGAACTTGTAGTTCCTGAAGGTGGCCTTCACGGCGTTTGGGAGGATGGGCACATGCGGGTTCGGCGAGTGGTCACGACCAGGGCGGGCGGCGCGTCACGGCCGCCGTACGACACGTTCAACCTGGGCGACCACGTCGGCGACGACGAGGGGAACGTCTACGCCAACCGCAAGCGCCTCGCCGCCGAGCTGGGCCTGGCCGAGGACAAGCTGGCCTGGATGGAGCAGGTCCACGGCCGCACGGCGACCACTGTGGACGGTTCCGAGACCCGGGCCGCCGAGGCGACCGACGCCCTGGTGACCGCGACCCCGGGCGTCGCGCTCGTGGTGCTGGTCGCCGACTGCGTCCCGATCCTGCTGGCCGACGCCGAGGCCGGCGTCGTCTCGGCGGTGCACGCCGGGCGCGTCGGCACGCGGGTCGGGGTCGTCCCGGCGGCGGTCGAGGCCATGCGGGAAGCCGGTGCCGAGGTGGGCCGCATCGAAGCGCTGCTGGGCCCGGCCATCTGCGGCGACTGCTACGAGGTGCCGGCCGCCATGGCCGCCGACGTCGAGAAGCACGTGCCGGGCAGCGCGTGCAAGACCCGCCAGGGCACGCCCGGGCTCGACCTGCGCGCCGGGCTCTGGCGGCAGCTGGCGGACCTGGGCGTCGGCAAGATCGGCGTCGACCCGCGCTGCACGAACGAGGACAAGACGCTGTTCAGCTACCGCCGCGACGGGACCACCGGGCGGATCGCGGGCATCACCTGGATCGAGGCATGAGCGACAGGCGGGCCGAGCTGGCCGCGAACCTGGCCGAGGTCGAAGAGCGGATCGCCGCCGCCTGCCGCGCTGCCGGGCGGGCGCGGGACGACGTCAAGCTGGTCGCCGTCACCAAGACGTTCCCCGCTTCCGACGCCGCGCTGCTCGCCGACCTCGGCGTCACCGACCTCGGCGAGAACCGCGACCAGGACGCCGGCCCGAAGACCGTCGAGGTCGCCGGGCTGCGGCCCGACGCCACCCTGCGCTGGCACATGGTCGGCCGGCTGCAGCGGAACAAGGCGCGTTCCGTGGTCGAGTGGGCACAGGAAGTGCAGTCCCTCGACTCGGCCCGGCTCGCCGACGCGCTCGCGAAGGCGGTGCACACCGCGCGTGACGCCGGTAAACGTGAGGAACCCCTCGACGTCCTGATCCAGGCCAGCCTCGACGGCGACCCGGAGCGCGGCGGCTGCCCGCTGGACGAGCTCGGCGCGCTCGCCGAGCGCGTCACTCACACGGGTGAACTGCGGCTTCGTGGGCTGATGGCCGTCGCACCCCTCGGCGCCGACCCGTCGGCGGTCTTCGAACGGCTCGCTCTGGCCGGTGAGCGGCTCCGCAAAGATCACCCGAATGCCGCAGAAGTCTCTGCCGGGATGAGCCATGATCTCGAGCAGGCGATCACGCACGGCTCGACCTGTGTGCGTGTCGGAACCGCGTTGCTCGGCGGACGCGGTTTAGCCTCGCCGTAGGGAGCTCGCCCGGTCGTCACGTTTAGTGTTCGCCCGGACGGGGCACTGACGGCGTGGAAACGTTGGTGCGGGAGCGGCTAGGGCTAGGGAGAGGCATGAGCGCGCTGCAGAAGCTGAAGGCCTACTTCGGGATGGTGCCCGCAGACGACGACGGCTACGAGGCCGAGGACGATTACCGGCGCGGTTACGACGACGACTACGACTCCTACGAGGAGCCGGCGCCGCGGCCGTCCCGTTCACGGTACCGCGACGTCGACGACACGTACGACGAGCCCATCAGCCGCAGCCGGTCACGCTCAGTGGCCTCGGCCGAGCCCGCCGTCCACGGCGCGCTGGCGATGGACCGGCAGCCGGAGCCGGTGGCGCGCCTGCGCCCGGTGACCGAGCCGGCGCGCCCGCCGCTGCGTGATCCGCTCAGCCGGATCACGACGCTGCACCCGACGAGCTACGTGGAGGCGCGCGCCATCGGCGAGCACTACCGCGAGGGCATCCCGGTGATCATCAACCTCACCGAGATGGAGAACGCGGACGCCAAGCGGCTCGTCGACTTCGCCGCCGGGCTGGCGTTCGCGCTGCGCGGGTCGATGGACAAGGTCACCAACAAGGTGTTCCTTCTCTCACCGCCCGATGTGGACGTCACCGCGGAAGACCGTCGGCGGATTGCCGAGGGCGGATTATTCTTGCGGGGCTGAAGTCTCGCGGACCGCTGAGCGCAAGCAGACGTGATTTTGTCGACCCGATGCCGCGTCGACCCCCTCAACTGCGTCTTCAACGAGGACGCCCGGTTAGAGTAGGTACGTGGAAGCTGTGTGGCTGGTCGTCTGGTACGTGCTGTTCGCCTTCTGGCTGCTGCTGACGGCACGGATCGTGATCGAACTCGTCCGGACCTTCGCCCGTGAGTGGCATCCGGCCGGGGGGGTTGCGGTCACGCTCGAGACCATCTACACAGTGACGGACCCGCCGGTTCGTCTGTTCAGACGAATCATTCCGATGGTTCGAATCGGCGGCGTCGGACTGGACTTGTCGATTATGGTGCTGCTGTTGGTTGTGTTCTTCGCGATGCAACTGGCGACTCCAAGTTGATCGGGGAAACTTGGGTGGACCCTGCAGGCCATGGAGTGCGTGAGGTGATCTGATGTCGTTGACCCCCGCTGACGTGCATAACGTTGCGTTCAGCAAGCCGCCCATCGGCAAGAGGGGCTACAACGAGGACGAGGTGGACGCGTTCCTCGACCTGGTGGAGACCGAGCTGGCCCGCTTGATCGAAGACAACAACGAGCTGCGCCAGCAGATGGAGCAGCTCGACGCGGAGCTCGAGTCGACTCGTGGCGAGCTCGACAGCGCCAAATCCGCGCCCCCGATGCGCGAGGAGCCCTCGCGGCGCCTCGCGCCCGTGCCGCCGCCGCAGTCCGCCATGGAGCAGACCCAGGCGCACTCGATGGTCGGCGACAGCGCCGAGCCGAACGTGCAGGCCGCCAAGGTCCTGGGCCTGGCCCAGGAGATGGCCGACCGGCTGACCGCCGAGGCGAAGACCGAGTCCGACGGGATGCTGGCCGAGGCCCGCACCAAGTCCGAGCAGCTGCTCTCGGACGCCCGGGCGAAGTCCGACTCGATGGTCAACGAGGCCCGGACCCGCGTCGACACGATGCTGAACGACGCACGGACGCGGGCCGAGACCTTGGAGCGCCAGGCGCGCGACAAGGCGACCACGCTGGAGCGCGAGTCCCAGCGCAAGTACACCGAGACGATGAACAGCCTCAACTCCGAGAAGGGCGGGCTGGGCAAGAAGATCGAAGAGCTGCGCACGATCGAGCGGGAGTACCGCACGAGGTTGCGCGGGTTCCTCGAGTCCCAGCTGCGCGAGCTCGACGACCGCGGCTCCGCGGCCCCGGCGTCGGCCTCGTCGAACTCCGGGCAGTCGTCCGGTTCGTCGAGCGGCGGCCAGGGCTACTCGTTCGGCCCGCGGGCCGAAGCGGGCTGAGTTCCGGCCCTGGCCTGGCCCCGTCGGCACGAGCCGGCGGGGCGGGCCACGGTTCGGAGTCGATCCGGTACCGCACGTGGGCGGGTCGGTCCACGATCTTGCCCCGTTCGTGCTGTAATTCAGCGTGCTTTACATCGTGCTGGTCCTGGTACTGGCGGCTCTGGGGTTGCTCGTCTCCGCGCTCATCACCGCTTCTTCGCTGTGGGCGTGGGTTTCCATCGGCCTCTCGGTGCTGGCCGGGCTGATCCTGGTCGCCGACTGGCTGCGCCGCCGGCGTCGATCGGCGCCGCGCGCCGAGCCGGCACCCGAAAAGCCCGCGCCGGAAGAACCTGTCTCGGAAGAACCGGCCTCGGAAGAACCGGCCTCCGAGGAGCCGGTCTCCGAAGAGCCTTCGGCGGCGAAGCTTCCGGCCGAGGCGGAGCAAACTGTCCTCATCCCCGCGGCCGGTGACCTGGGTGATCCGGCCGACACGCCCGAGCCCGACGCGCCGGCGGAACCCGCCGCGGCGGAAGCCCCGGCCGAGACCCGGGCAGAACCCGAACCCGAGACCGACCCGGGCGAGGAAGAGACCACGGCGGCCGACATCGCCGTCCTGGCCGACCTCGAGGACGAGGTCGTGGTGGTCGACGAGCACCCGCGCTACCACCTGACGACGTGCGTCTGGCTGGGCACCCGCGACACGATCCCGATCGGCGTCGGCGAGGCGCGTCAGCTCGGCTTCACTCCCTGTGACCGTTGCCGCCCCGACGAGAACCTGGTCTCCGCCCACCGCTAGCCGACGACACGCGAGCGCGGCGCGACGACACGCCGTCAGACGGCAAGATCGTCGAGGCCCAAGTGGGTCTCCAGCACGCCGCGGGCTTGATCGCGGGAACGTTGTGGCTGCCGGCGATCGGCGTGACGCCGGCCGGCGTACGTGCCCCTCGTGACAACTCGGTTGCGCGGGCCGGTTAACCTGGTATCAGCAAGGCGTCGATCCGGCCATCACCGGGGAGCCTCCGGAAGAACCGAGCTTCGCCGCTCTCAGTAGAACCGGACGGGTGCGGCCCGTGACAGCCGCCGAACGAGCGGCCCGGCAGCTCCACCGCCGGGCAAGCGGGGTGGTACCGCGGTGCGCCGCCAAGGCGTTTCGTCCCCGTGTGGGTGACCGGGAACCCGGTCGTCCGTACGAGAGCGATGAACCGAGGAGCACCCGGATGTACCCCCAGGCCCAGCTCGGCGACGGCACCGGCGTCCCGTCGCAGCCGTCCTTCCCCGCGCTGGAGAAGCAGGTCCTCGCCTACTGGGAGACGGACCGGACGTTCCAGGCGACCATCGACGCGCGCCCCGCGGGCGAACACGGCGACAACGAGTACGTCTTCTACGACGGCCCGCCCTTCGCCAACGGCCTGCCGCACTACGGTCACCTGCTCACCGGGTACGTCAAGGACCTGGTGCCGCGTTACCAGACGATGAAGGGCCGCAAGGTCGAGCGCCGCTTCGGCTGGGACACCCACGGCCTGCCCGCCGAGCTCGAAGCGATGCGGCAGCTCGGCATCACCGAGACGTCCGAGATCGAAGAGATGGGCATCGCGAAGTTCAACGAGGCTTCGCGCGAGTCCGTCCTGCGCTACACCGACGAGTGGCGCGACTACGTCACCCGCCAGGCGCGCTGGGTCGACTTCGACAACGACTACAAGACGCTCGACGTCACCTACATGGAGTCGGTGCTGTGGGCGTTCAAACGCCTGTGGGACAAGGGACTCGTCTACGAGGGCTACCGCGTCCTGCCGTACTGCTGGCGTGACGCGACGCCGCTGTCCAACCACGAGCTGGGCATGGACGCCGACGTCTACCGCAACCGCCAGGACCCGGCCGTCACGGTCGGCTTCCGGTTGGAGGGCAACGACAACGAGCTCGACGGCACCTACCTGCTGATCTGGACGACGACGCCGTGGACGCTGCCGTCGAACCTCGCCACGGCCGTGCACCCCGAGGTGGACTACGTCGTCGTGGAGCACGACGGGAAGCGGTTTCTGCTCGCCGAAGCGCGCGTCGCCGCGTACGCGCGTGAACTCGGCGAAGAGCCGACGGTCGTCGCGCACTACACCGGCGCGCAGCTGCTCGGGAACCGTTACGCACCGCCGTTCCCGTACTTCACCGGCACCGAGAACGCGCACCAGGTGCTCTCGGCGGACTACGTCACCACCGACGACGGCACGGGGATCGTGCACATCGCGCCAGCCTACGGCGCCGACGACAAGGTGGTCACCGACGCCGCCGGGATCCCGCCGGTCACGCCGGTCGACGCGCACGGCAAGTTCGACGCCACCGTGCCCGACTACGAGGGTCAGCAGGTCTTCGACGCCAACCCGAACATCGTCCGCGACCTCAAGAACGGCACGGGTTCGGCGGGGCAGCAGGGTGCCGTGCTGCTGCGCCACGAAACCTACGACCACTCCTACCCGCACTGCTGGCGCTGCCGGAACCCGCTGATCTACCGCGCCGTCTCGTCGTGGTTCGTCGCGGTGACGCAGTTCAAGGACCGGATGGTCGAGCTGAACCAGCAGATCACCTGGTACCCGGAGAACGTCAAGGACGGCCAGTTCGGGAAGTGGCTCGAGAACGCCATCGACTGGTCGATCTCCCGCAACCGCTACTTCGGCACGCCGATCCCGGTGTGGCAGTCCGACGACCCGGAGTACCCGCGCACCGACGTCTACGGCTCGCTCGACGAGCTGGAGGCCGACTTCGGCGTCCGGCTGGACAACCTGCACCGGCCCTACATCGACGAGCTGACCCGGCCGAACCCGGACGACCCGACCGGGAACTCGACCATGCGCCGCGTCCCGGACGTCCTCGACGTCTGGTTCGACTCGGGCTCGATGCCGTACGCCCAGGTGCACTACCCGTTCGAGAACGCCGAGTGGTTCGAGCACCACTACCCGAGCGACTTCATCGTCGAGTACATCGGGCAGACCCGCGGCTGGTTCTACCTGCTGCACGTGCTCGCGACGGCGCTGTTCGACCGGCCGGCGTTCCGCGCCTGCGTCGCGCACGGCATCGTGCTGGGTTCGGACGGTGCGAAGATGTCCAAGTCGCTGCGCAACTACCCGGACGTCAACGAGGTCTTCGAGCGCGACGGCTCCGACGCCATGCGCTGGTACCTGATGGCGAGCCCGATCCTGCGCGGCGGCAACCTGGTCGTCACCGACAAGGGCATCCGCGACGCCGTCCGCCAGGCCGTGCTGCCGCTGTGGAACTCGTACTACTTCCTCGCGCTGTACGCGAACGCCGAAGGCGTGGAAGGCCGGTGGCGCACGGATTCGCCGAACGTGCTCGACCGGTACGTCCTGGCGAAGACGCACGAGCTCGTCACCGACGTCGAGTACGCGATGGACCACTACGACGTCGCGGGCGCGTGCCAGACCGTGCGGGACTTCCTCGAGGTCCTCACGAACTGGTACGTCCGGCGCTCGCGCGACCGCTTCTGGGCCGGGGACAAGGACGCGATCGACACGCTGCACACGGTCCTGGAGGTGACGTCGCGGGTCGCGGCGCCGCTGCTGCCGCTGACCACCGAGGTCGTCTGGCGCGGGCTCACCGGCGGCCGCTCGGTGCACCTCACCGACTGGCCGAACGCGCTCGACCTGCCCGCCGACGCGGCGCTCGTCACCGCGATGGACCGGGTGCGGCAGGTGGCGTCGTCGGCGCTGTCGCTGCGGAAGGCGAACAAGCTGCGTGTGCGGCTTCCACTGTCTTCGCTGGTCGTGGCGGCCGGCGACGCCGAGTCGATGGCGCCCTTCGCCGACATCCTGCGCGACGAGGTGAACGTCAAGGCGGTCGAGCTGACCGCCGACGTCGCCGCGCACGGCGGGTTCGAGGTCGCGGTCAACGCGCGCGCGGCCGGCCCGCGCCTGGGCAAGGACGTCCAGACCGTGATCAAGGCCGTCAAGGCGGGTGACTGGTCGCTGCGGGGCGACACCGTCGTCGCGGCCGGGATCTCGCTGCGGGAGGGCGAGTTCGACCGCCGGCTGGTCGCCAAGGGCGGCGGCGCGGCGGCCGAGCTGCCCGGCGGGTCGGGGCTGGTCCTGATCGACACCGACGTGACGCCGGAGCTGGCGGCCGAAGGCCTGGTCCGCGACCTGGTCCGGGTCGTGCAGCAGGCGCGTCGCGACGCCGGGCTGGACGTCGCCGACCGGATCGCGCTGACCGTCGACGGGCCTGCCGACGTCGTCGAGGCCGCTCGGACGCACCAGGAGTTCCTGGCGTCGGAGACGCTGGCGACGTCGGTCACCCACGCTCCGGTGGCCGACGGCTCGGCCGGCACGGTCGGCGACGGCACGAAGGTGACGGTTTCGGTCGCAAAAGCCTGACGGGCTGTCGTGGGTGGCCGGTAAGATCGGCCGGTCACCCACGGCGGTGGTGTTCCTTGGGGGAGGGGTACGCGGAAATGAGTCCTGGCAAGAGACGGGGCATCCTGCTCGGCGGCGCGGTGCTGGTCGTCGTGGTCGTGGTGGCGGCGTTCTTCGTGCTGAACGGCGGGGGAGCGGCGCCGGAGGCGGAAGCCGGCGCCACGAGCGTCGAGAGCCCGGGCGCCATCGACCCGCACTCGGCGATCACCGAGTACCTGCAGGACCTGTCCGAGAACAACCCGGACGCGGCGGCCCGGCTGACCGACGCCGCCCCGGCGGCCGCGGTGGCCCTGCGGGACGCGCGGAACACGCTGAACCCGGCGTCGGTGACGGCCAAGCTGACCGTCCTGCAGCCGACCCCGGCGGGGGCGAAGCAGACCGGCGGGACGTTCAGCTTCGCGTGGACGCTGAAGCCGGGCCAGGTCTGGACCTACGACGTGCCGTTCCAGCTGGCCCAGGCCGGCGGGAAGTGGCTCGTGCACTGGGCGCCGTCGCTGCTGCACCCGAAGCTGGAGGCGGGCCAGCGGCTGGTGATCAGCACCGCCGTGCAGGACACGACCGCCGTGGCCGACCGCGACGGCAAGCCGCTGCTGATCAGCGGGGCGAGCGGCCTGCGCGCGGTCGAAGGCGACCCGGCGCCGCTGCTGCGTTCCGCGCTCACCGGGCAGGTCACGGCGGCGGCCGGCGGCGGCTTCGCCGTCCAGCGCGTCGACACGAGCGGCAAGAGCGTGGAGACGTTGTTCGGGAAGGCCGGCGGCGAGGCGAAGACGCTGACGTCGAGCCTGAGCCTGGCCGCGCAGTCCGCCGCGCAGGCCGCGGTGAACAGCTACCAGGGGTCGGCGATGCTGGTCGCCCTCGACACCGGCTCGGGAGACATCCTGGCCGTCGCGCAGAACGCGGCCGCGGGAAATGCCCCGAAGGCGCTTCACGGGCTTTACGAGCCGGGTTCGTCGTTCAAGATCGCGACCTCCGTCGCCGCGGTCCAGCAGAGCGGCCTGAACGCGGGCTCGCCGGTCGACTGCCCCGGCGTCGCGACGGTCGGGACGCGGACCGTCAAGAACGAGGGCTTCGAGCTCGGGGCGACGAACCTGCAGACGGCGTTCGCGCGGTCGTGCAACACGACGTTCGGGCAGCTCGCGCTGGACCTGCCGGCCAACGGGCTGCAGAAAGCGGCCGACGAGCTGGGCCTCAACGCCGACTACGAGATCCCGGGGATCGACACCGAGCTGGGCAAGGTCGAGCCCGCGGCGAGCAAGGACGAGCAGGTCGAAGACGGCTTCGGCCAGGGCCGGATCCAGGCGAGCTGCCTCGGCGGCGCGCTGATGGCGGCCACGGTCGCGGCCGGCAAGGCGATCACGCCGCGGCTGTGGCACGACCTGGAGACGACGGTCGTCAAGGGCTACTCGCCGCCGCCGGCGTCGGTGCTCGGCGAGGTCCGGAAGATGATGCGCGCGGTGGTGACCAGCGGAACGGGCCGCGGTGCCGCGGGCGCCGGCGCGGTGTTCGGCAAGACGGGCACGGCCCAGTTCGGCGACGGCTCGGACGCCACCGGCTGGTTCGTCGGGTACCGCGGGACCGTGGCGTTCGCGGTGCTCCTGGAGGACTCGAACGACTCGGGCCCGGCGGTCACCCTGGCCGCGAAGTTCCTGAAGGCCCTCTGACCCCGGCCAAGGCGGAGCTTTCACGTGAAAGCTCGGCCCCCTGGTGGGAGCTTTCACGTGAAAGCTCCGCGTCGCTTCGGCCGGGGGCGAAGGGTGGCCGCCGTACCGTGGTCGCATGGAGACGATCGCTCTCGCCGAGGTCGCCGCGGTGCTCGCCGACCCGAGCCGCGCCACCATGTGCCTCGCCCTGCTCGACGGGCGGGCCTGGACCGTCGGTGAGCTGGCCAAGGCGGCCGGGATCGCGCTCTCCACGGCCAGCGAGCACGTCACCCGGCTGGTCGACGCCGGGTTCGTCGCCCGGGTCAAGCAGGGCCGGGCCAGCTACGTCCGGATCGCCGACCCGCGCGTCGCCGAGCTGATCGAGCACCTGGCCCAGCACGCCGAGCACCGGCCGGTGACCGGGCTGAAGTCGTCGCTGCGGGTGAAGCGGCTCGGGTTCGCGCGGACCTGCTACGACCACCTCGCCGGCGTGCTCGGCGTCGCCGTCCGCGACGGCATGCTCGCCACCGGCCTCCTCGACACCGCCGACGGGCTGACGTTGACCGGTCGCGGCCGCGAGGTGCTGACCGGGCTCGGCGTGCCGGTCGCCGCCGGGCGGCGGCCGCTGCTGCGCGACTGTCTGGATTGGACGGAGCGCCGCGACCACCTCGCCGGTGCGCTGCCCGCGGCGCTGCTCGACCGCGCGGTCGGAGCCGGCTGGGTCGCCCGCGACGGCCACCGCGCGGTGAAGGTGCTTCCGCCGGCGGCGAAGCCGTTCGCGGCGCTGGGTGTCGACGTGGACGCGCTCGGTGGGCCTTAACACACCGAGCGGCCGGCTCGGGCCGGCGGTACACGAACGAGTTAACCCGGCCGCTTCACTATTCTGAGTGCCCACGGCACTCGGAGGGAGGCGGCATGGACCAGCTTCCCGTGCTGCTCGGCGTCGGCGGCGTCGTGCTGCTCGCCTCCGTGCTCGCCGTGCGCGTCTCCATCCGGCTCGGGCTGCCCTCGCTGCTGCTGTACCTCGGGATCGGCGTGCTGCTGGGCGAAGCCGGGTTCGGCATCCGGTTCGACAACCCCGAGCTGACCCAGTCGCTCGGTCTCGCCGCGCTCGTCATGATCCTCGCCGAAGGCGGGCTGACGACCCGGTGGTCGGCCGTGAAACCCTCACTGGGCCTCGGAATCGCACTGTCCACAGTGGCCGTGGTGGTGAGCGTCGCGGTCACCGGCGCCGCCCTGCACTTCCTGCTGGGCCTCGACTGGCGGTTCGCCCTGCTGTGGGGCGCGGTGCTCGCTTCGACCGACGCGGCGGCGGTGTTCTCCGTGCTGCGCACGGCCGGGATCGGCAAACGCCTGGTCGGCGCGCTGGAGCTGGAGTCCGGCATCAACGACGCGCCGGCGTACATCGCCGTCGTCGTGCTCGCCGAAGGCACCACTGTGGACTGGACGCTGCCGCTGCTGGTGGTCTACGAACTCGGGGCGGGCCTGGCGATCGGGCTCGCTTTCGGCTGGCTCGGCGGCATCGCGCTGCGCCGGGCCGCGCTGCCGGCGACCGGTCTCTACCCGCTCGCCACGGTCGCGGTGTGCGTCGTGGCGTACTCGTCCGGGCAGCTGGCGCACGCGTCCGGGCTGCTCGCCACCTACGTCGCCGCGCTCGTGCTGGGCAATTCGCGGCTGCCGCACCGCTCGGACACGCTGTCGTTCGCCGAGGGGCTCGGCTGGCTGGCGCAGATCGGGCTGTTCGTGCTGCTCGGGCTGTTCGCCTCGCCGGGCCGGCTGTTCGAGACGATCGTGCCGGGCCTGGTCGCGGGCGCCGTCGTGCTGCTGCTGGCCCGGCCGATCTCGGTGGTGCTCTCGGTGCTGCCCTTCAAGCTGCCGTGGCGGGAACAGGTCTTCCTGTCGTGGGCCGGGCTGCGCGGCGCGGTGCCGATCGTGCTCGCGATGATCCCCCTCTCGGAAGGGCTCCCGGGCGCGCAACGGCTGGTCGACGCGGTGTTCGTGCTGGTCATCGTGCTGACGCTGGTGCAGGGGGCGACCCTCGGGCCGCTCGGGCGCCGGCTCGGGCTGGCCAAGAAGTCCGAGCCGCACGAGATCGAGGTCGACGCCGCGCCGCTGGACGAGCTGGGCGCCGAGCTGCTGCAGGTCCGCATCCAGCCGGGGTCGAAGCTGCACGGCGTGTACCTGTCCGAGCTGCGGCTGCCGATCGGCGCGACGGTCAGCCTGGTCGTGCGCGAGGGCGCGGGCTTCACGCCGCAGAAGACCAGCCGGCTGCAGGAGCACGACCAGCTGCTGGTCGTCACGACGAGCGGGGTCCGCGACGTCGTCGAGCGCCGGCTCCGCGCGGTGGACCGGGCCGGCCGCCTGGCCCGCTGGAAGGGCGAGTCGGGCCAGTGACCCGTCCGTGGCCGCGACCGATCGGACGACCCGCCCGGCAGGCGTGTGAGCGGCGTCTCACAATGTGAAGCGGGGGTTGGCCGCCGGCGGCGTTCTCGGTTACCTTCTGACTCAGGTCATGAGTGCCAGCGCGAAGCCCCGGCTTGCTGGCCGGCAACCCTCCTACCGCGGTGGGGTGCCCCGGGTGAAGACCGGGCCGGTCGCGCCGTGCGACGGGCAAGCGCGGGCCCCTCGCCGGGGTCCCCCGGATCGCCGAGGAGGCACCGATGACTCTCGCCATCGACCGCACCAGCCCGACCCCCTTCGCTGAAACCCTTGCCGCGCAAAGCATCCCGGCCGTCGCCGGCGCGTCGCTGCGAGTCCCGCTCGTCACCGGCGAAACCATCGGTTACGCCAACCTCGACCACGCCGCGAGCGCCCCGTGCCTCGACGCCGTCCGCACCAAGGTCGACGAGTTCCTGCCCTGGTACGCCAGCGTCCACCGCGGCGCCGGCTTCGCGTCGCAGGTCTCGACACGCCTCTACGAGCGCACCCGCGACGTCCTGCGTCGCTTCGTCGACGCCCGCCGCACCGACACCGTCGTCTTCACCCGCAACACCACCGATTCCTTCAACCTGCTCGCCCGCAGCCTGCCCCGGCACACCACGGTGATCGTGTTCGACACCGAGCACCACGCCGCGCTGCTGCCGTGGCAGGGCCCGAACGTCCGGCGGATCCCGACCCCGCGCACCCGCCTCGCGGCAGTGTCCGCTGTGGACGAAGCGCTCGCGGCTGCCCCGCAGGGCCCGCGGTTGGTCGTCGTGACCGGAGCGTCCAATGTGACCGGTGAGCTCTTGCCGGTGGCGGAGATCGCCGCCGTGGCGCGCAAGCACGGCGCCCGCATCGCGCTCGACGCCGCCCAGCTGGCCCCGCACCGCCGGATCTCGATCAAGGACCTGGACGTCGACTACGTCGCCCTGTCCGGCCACAAGCTTTACGCACCCTTCGGCGCGGGCGCGCTGATCGGCCGCGCCGACTGGCTGCGCGCCGCCCGGCCCTACCTCGCCGGCGGCGGCGCGACCAAGCTCGTCACCGAGGACGCGGTGGTCTGGAACACCGGGCCCGAGCGCCACGAAGCCGGCTCGCCCAACACCGTCGGCGTGTACGCGCTCGGCGTCGCCTGCGAGACGCTCAGCGAGAACTGGGACGCCGTCGTGGCGCACGAGCAGGCCCTGCTCACCCGGCTGCGCAAGGGGCTCGAAGGCATCCCGGGCTGTGCCGAGCTGCGGCTGTTCGACGCACCGGTCGACCGCGTCGGCACGGTCAGCTTCGTCGTCGACGGCTTCGACCCGGGCTGGCTGGCCGCCGTGCTCTCGGCCGAATACGGCATCGGCGTGCGCGACGGCGCCTTCTGCGCCCACATCGCGGCCAAGCGGCTCATCGGCGTGACGGGCGGCGACGGGCGGCAGGCGGTCCGCGTCAGCCTCGGCCTGGGCAGCACCGAAGAGCACGTCGACCGCGTCGTGCTGGCGCTGCGCCAGATCGTCGCG
Organism: Amycolatopsis sp. cmx-4-37; assembly: GCA_049998055.1. Classification (GTDB taxonomy): domain Bacteria; phylum Actinomycetota; class Actinomycetes; order Mycobacteriales; family Pseudonocardiaceae; genus Amycolatopsis. Next base: position 180,422 of record JAEBEK010000006.1, read on the forward strand.
CGGGGGGCCCGCTGGGAGTACGCGAAGGTCGACGGCCGCTGGGCCCCGGCCGGCGACCCGCGCGAGCTGCCGCCGTTCTGCTGAGCGCCGCTATCCTGCCCCGGTGGGGGATGGACGACGACTCTGGTTCCCGTTGGCCGCGCTGGGGTTCGCCCAGCTCGTGATGGTGGCGGTGGCGCTGGTCCCGGACGACGGCGCCGGCCGGTTCGCCGGCCTCCGGGCGCTGCCGATGACCCGCGAGAACCAGCTGCTGGTGGGTACCGGCGGGCTCGACGGCACGGGCCTGCCCGCCAACCAGCTCTCGGGCGTCGCCTTCGCCACCGGTACCGACGTCGTGCCGTCGGCGACGCTCGGCTGGCTGGTGGGCCTCGCCTGCGTGGTGCTCGCCGTGGCGGGCTGGTACTGGCTGGTTCTGCGCCGGGCCGGGACGCCGCCGCGGCCCGTCCGGTTCGTGCTCGGCACCTTGGGCGCGCTCACCGCCGTCCCGCTGCTCGACCTGGTCGGCGCGCTCGAGCTGCGGCTGCCCGGGGACGTCCGGGGCGCGCTGCTGGCGGCGCTCGGCCTCCTGGTGCTCGCCGCCCACGAGCGCAGCTGGTTCGTGCTGGCCGTCACCGGCGTCTTCGTCCTGGTCACCGTCGTCTTCCTGACCCCGCCGGCCGGGGCGCTCGGCTCGGCCGGCGTCCTGTTCGGGGCGGCGTTCGCGGTGCTCCTGCGCGGGCCGGTCACCGCCGCCGACACGCCCTGACCAGGGCCGTGGAGAATGGAGTCGTGAGCACCGACCCCAGCCACTCCGAACCCGACACCGCCGCGGCCGCCGAGGCGACGCCCGAGACCGTGCAGGAGTCGCCGGAAGCCCCGGCGAAGCCGCTGCCGAAGCGCCGCGTGGGCTGGGTGTTCGCCGTCGCGGTCGTGTTCTGGGCGATCGACCTGGTGACGAAGAACCTGGTCGCCGCCAACCTCGAGGGCAAGGAGCCGCAGAAGATCCTCGGCGGGCTGATCTACCTGCAGGTGATCCGCAACCCGGGCGCCGCGTTCTCGATGGCGACCGGCATGACCTGGGTGCTCGCGCTGGTCGCGCTGGCCGTCGTCATCGCGATCATCTGGCTGTCCCGGCGGCTGCGCTCGATCGGCTGGGCCATCGGCCTCGGCCTGGTGCTCGCCGGCGCGCTCGGCAACCTGACCGACCGCGTCTTCCGCGCGCCCGGCGGGCTGCAGGGCCACGTCGTCGACTTCATCTCGGCGTTCGCGCCGAACGGCAAGGGCTTCGCGATCTTCAACATCGCCGACTCGGCGATCTGCGTCGGCGGTGCGCTGATCGTGCTGCTGTCCTTGCTGGGCAAGGACTACGACGGCACGTCGACCAAGGACAAGAAGAAGACCGAAGCGCCGGAGGAGCAGGCGTGAGCGCGCGGATGCTCCCGGTGCCCGACGGGCTCGACGGGATGCGGGTCGACGCCGGCCTCGCCAAGCTGCTCGGGCTGTCCCGCACGGTCGTCGCCGAGCTCGCCGAATCCGGTGCGGTGCTGCTGAACGGCCAGCCGGCCGGCAAGTCGGACCGGCTCACCGCGGACGGCCTCCTGGAAGTCACCCTGCCGGAGCCGGCGAACCCGGCCGCAATCGTCGCCGAACCGGTCGAGGGCATGAAGATCCTCCACGACGACGACGACATCGTCGTGATCTCCAAGCCGGTCGGCGTCGCGGTGCACCCGAGCCCGGGCTGGACCGGCCCGACGGTGGTCGGCGGCCTCGCCGCGGCCGGCCTGCGCATCGCGACGTCGGGCGCGGCCGAGCGCCAGGGCGTCGTGCACCGGCTCGACGCGGGCACGACCGGTGTGATGGTGGTGGCCAAGAGCGAGCACGCGTACACGGTGCTGAAGCGCGCGTTCAAGGAACGCACGGTCGACAAGGGCTACCACGCGATCGTCCAGGGCCACCCCGACCCGACGCGCGGCACGATCGACGCCCCGATCGACCGCCACCCGCGCCACGACTACAAGTTCGCGGTGGTCCAGGGCGGCCGCCCGAGCGTGACGCACTACGAGGTCGTCGAAGCGTTCCGCGCGGCGTCGCTGACCCACATCAAGCTGGAAACCGGGCGGACGCACCAGATCCGCGTCCACTTCTCGGCCCTCAAGCACCCGTGCGTCGGCGACCTGACGTACGGCGCGGACCCGGTCCTGGCCCGCCACCTGGGCCTGAACCGCCAGTGGCTGCACGCGAAGACGCTCGCGTTCGCCCACCCGGCGGACGGCCGCTGGGTCGAGTTCGAGTCGGAGTACCCGGACGACCTCGCGAACGCGCTGAAGATCCTGCAGGACGAGAGCTACTAGTCCTCGATCGACCAGGTCAGCGTGCGCTCGTCCGGCTCCGGCCGCGGGCTCCAGCGCACCGACACCACGCGCGTCGCGTCCGGGAGGACGTACACCGTGTGGCCGCCCAGGGTTTCGCCGGGCTGGACGCCGATCTTGTGCGGGGGCCGCGACGTCAGCGACACCGGGGCCTTGCCGATCGGGGTGCCGTCGGCGGCGAGCAGCTCCAGGTAGTTGTCCGGCAGCGACGCGAACGGGATCGCCCCGCGGTTGGTGATCTCGGTGTGCACGACCACCGCGCGTTCGCCCTCTTCCAGGCGGTAGCCCGCCGCGCTGAACAGGTAGTCCGCCGGGTCCTGCACCTCCAGCAGCTGCACCGACAGCTGCTCGCCCTCCAGGCCCTGGGTCTCCATGACCTCGCGGAGCCGGCCCCGCTTGCCGCCCGGCGGCGCCGCGGGGCGGGCGGGCTCGTCACCGCGGGCCCAGGACGCCGTCTGCGGCAGGCCCCACGTGCTCACCACCGGGTCCGGCGGCGGGGCGAACTGCTGGGGCGGACGCTGCTGGGGCGGCGGGCCCGGATACCGCCCGGACGGCGTCCCCTGGACGTTGTACGGCCCCGAGGATGCCCCTTGGACGTTGTACGATCCCGAGGGCGCGCCCTGCACGTTGTACGGACCCGACGGCACCCCGTGCGGGCCCGGCGGCGGCGGCTGCTGCGGCACCGGCTGTGACGGCGGGGGCGGGAACTGCTGCGGCGGCCGGTTCGCCCACGACGGCGGCGAGGCCGCGATCGCCGCCCGGAGCCCCTGGGGGTCGCTTTCGACGCCGACGAGCAGCGGCAGCCCGCTGCCGGACAGCGCCACCAGCCGGTAGGCGACCTCGCGCGGATCCATGCCGACCTTGGCCGCCAGCTCGTGGACCGCGGCCTTGCCGAGGTCGGCGAGCGCGGCGAGCAGGCGGGTATCCACGGGATCGGTCACGGCCACCCGCAGAACGCTACCGTCTCGCCGAAGCGGCCGCGCCGAGGTGGTCCGCCCCCGGCGAACAGCTCACCGTTCTTGTCGGTGATCTCCGTTAGGGTCGGCCGTGGAGCACATCGCCGAAGCTGGGGGTCCTGCCATGACCGCGGTCACCGAACTCGCCGACGAGTTCGTCGAAGCGCTGTTCGCCGCCGATCCGCTGACGCCCGCGCTGCTGGGCCTCCGCCCGGCCGAGCCCGGGCTGCCGGACCTGTCCGCCGAAGCCGAGCAGGCGCACCGGGCCCGGCTCGCGGAGTTCGCCGAGCGGGCCCGCGCGCTGGACGCCGGCGGGCTGTCGGCCGCCGACCGGGTCACGCGCGAGGTCCTGATCGCCACCGCGGAAGACCGCGTCGCGTCGATCGACAGCCGGATGGCCGAGTTCACCGTCACGGACATCATGATCGCGCCCGCGGCTTCGCTGCTGATGGCGCTGCCGATGACGACGGTGACGGCGGGCGAGGCCGCGCAGGCCCAGCTCGGCCGCCTGGCCGCGGTCCCGGAGTACCTGCGGCAGGCCGCGCGGCGCCACGCCGAGGGCATCGCCGCCGGGCTCGTTCCGGTGGCGCACCTGGTCGACGCCGCGATCGCGCACCTCGACCGCTACCTCGCCGACCCGGCCGCGGACCCGCTCCGCCGCCAGCCCGCGCCGGACGAAGAGTTCGGGCGCCGGCGCGACGAGCTGCTGGCCGAGGTCGTGCGCCCGGCCTACGCCGAGTACCGCGAGTTCCTCGTCACCGAGGTGAAGCCGCACGGGCGCCCCGCCGACCGGCCCGGCCTGAAGTGGCTGCCCGGCGGCGAAGAGGCGTACGCGCGGCTCGCGAAGGTGCACACGACCACCGACCGCACCCCGGAGGAGCTGCACCGGATCGGCCTCGACGTCATCGACTCGCTCGCCGGCGAGTACCGCGAGCTGGGGCAGAAGGTGTTCGGCACCGACGACCCGGCGGAGATCTTCGAGCGCCTGCGCACCGACCCCGCCCTGCGCTGGAGCAGCGGTGACGAGCTCCTGGACACCGCCCGCACGGCCGTCCGGCGGGCCGCCGCCGAGGCCCCGAAGTGGTTCGGCCGGGTCCCGGCGCAGGAGTGCGCGGTCGAGCCGGTCCCGGAGGAGGTGGCGCCCGGCTCGCCCGCGGCGTACTACCTGCGCCCGGCCGCCGACGGCTCCCGCCCGGGCATCTACTTCGCGAACACCCACGACGCCGGCGAGCGGTTCCGGCACACGGCCGAGTCGACCGCGTTCCACGAAGCCGTGCCCGGGCACCACTTCCAGCTCAGCATCGCGCAGGGGCTCACGGAGCTGCCGCTGCTGCGCCGCATCGGCAACTTCACCGCCTACACCGAGGGCTGGGGGCTCTACAGCGAGCGCCTCGCCGACGAGATGGGGCTCTACTCCGACGACGTCGCGCGGCTGGGCATGCTGACCGGCGATTCGATGCGGGCCGCCCGCCTGGTGGTCGACACCGGCCTGCACGCGCTGGGCTGGAGCCGGCAGCAGGCCGTGGACTACCTGCTCGAGCACACGCCGGAGGCCCGCGTCGAGGTCGAGACCGAGATCGACCGCTACATCGCGTGGCCGGGCCAGGCGCTGGCGTACATGGTGGGACGGCTGGAGATCCAGCGGATCCGCGCCGGCGCCGAGGAGCGCCTCGGCTCCCGGTTCGACGTCCGCGCGTTCCACGACCTCGTGCTCGCCGGGGGTGCGCTGCCGCTCTCGGCGCTCGCTTCCGCCGTCGACGACTGGGTGACCGGGCACGGGGACACGGTCAACGGCCTGGCCGCCGAGCTCGTCGAGCTGTCCTTCGAGCAGGAGCCGCTGTCCCGGTCCGTCTTCGGCCTGCCCGGCGAGCACGACCGGCTCGGCGAGCAGACCCGGGAGGCGCAGGAGCGGTTCCTCGCCGGTTACCGGGAGCTCGCCGGCCGCGCCCGCGCGCTGGCCGCGGACGGCCTCACGCCGGAAGAGGCCGTCACGCGCGAGGTGGTGATCGCCGCCGCCGAGGTAGAGGCCGACCGGCTCGCCGCGCGGGCCGCCGACATCGCGGTCAGCGACGGGCTGAGCGCCCCCGCGCTGGGGCTGCTGCTGTTCCTGCCGTACTACCAGCTGGACGACGAGAAGAAGGCCCGCGGCTACCTCACCCGGCTCGCCGCCATCGAGCCGTTCCTCGAGACGCTGGCCGAGCGGCAGCGCGAGAGCCTGGCCGAGGGGCTCGTGCCGCCGGCGTACCTCGCCCGCGTCGGCGTCGAGTACATCGACCGCTACCTCGCCGCGCCGGACAGCGACCCGCTGAAGGTGGGCACGACGGCGGCGGTCGAGGGCTTCGAAGCCGACCGCGACCGGCTGCTCGCCGAGGTCGTCCACCCGGCGTACGCCCGCTACCGCGACTTCCTGCGCACCGAGGTCGAACCGGCCGGGCGGCCCGACACCGCGCCCGGCATCGGCCACGTCCCGGGCGGCGCGCAGCGGTACGCCGCGCTGATCCGCGCGGAGACGACGACCGAGCGCACGGCCCAGGACCTGCACGACACCGGGCTGGCGATCATCGAGCGGCTCTCGGCGGAGTACCGCGAACTGGGGCAGAAGGTCTTCGGCACCACCGAGCTGGCCGAGATCTTCGAGCGCCTGCGCACCGATCCGGCGCTGCGCTGGCGGGACGGCGAAGAGCTGCTGTCCGCGGCCCGCGACGCCATCGCCCGTGCCGAAGCCGTGGCGCCGCGGTGGTTCTCGCGCATCCCGGCCGAGAAGTGCGAGGTCGCGCCGGTGCCCGACGCCGACGCGGCGAGCGGCACGATCGCGTACTACCTGCAGCCGTCGCTCGACGGTTCGCGGCCGGGCACCTACTACGCCAACACCCACGAAGCCGACCAGCGGCCGCGCTTCACCAGCGAAGCGATCGCGTTCCACGAAGCCGTGCCGGGGCACCACTTCCAGCTCAGCCTGGCGCAAGAGCTGCGGGACCTGCCGCTGCTGCGGCGGATCGGCATGTTCACCGCCTACGCGGAGGGCTGGGGGCTCTACGCCGAGCGGCTGGCCGACGAGATGGGCCTGTACGCCGACGACGTCGCGCGGCTGGGCATGCTGACGCAGGACTCGATGCGGGCGGGCCGGCTGGTCGTCGACACCGGGATGCACGCGCTGGGCTGGAGCCGGCAGCGGGCGATCGACTTCCTCGTCGACCACACGCCGATGGCGCGGATCGAGATCGAGGCGGAGATCGACCGGTACGCCGGCTGGCCGGGCCAAGCCCTCGGGTACATGGTGGGGCGGCTGGAGATCCAGCGGCTGCGCGCCGAGGCCGAGGCGGCGCTCGGCGAGCGCTTCGACATCCGGGACTTCCACGAAGTCGTGCTGGGGCACGGCATGCTGCCGCTCTCGGCGCTGGCGAAGGTCGTCACCGACTGGGTCGCGAGCCGGACCGACACCCCGGATTCGCTCGCGGACGAGTGCCTGGAGCTGATGTTCGAGGCACAGCCGCTGCTGCCGTCGCTCTACGGCCTCCCCGGCGCGCACGACCGGCTCGCCGACCAGTCCGCCGAGGCGGGCGCCCGGCAGCGTGCCGCGTTCGCCGGGATCATCGCGCGGGCCGAGGCGCTCGAGCCGGCTTCGCTGACCTCGGACGCGCGGGTCACCCGTGACGTCGTGATCTGGCAGGCGCGCACGCTGATCGACGTGCTGGACTCGGGCCGCGCCGACATCGCGGTGAGCGACGGGCTCGCGGCGCCGGCGCTGGAGCTGCTGATGGAGCTGCCGCAGACGGTGATCGACGACGAAGCCAAGGCCCGCGGCTACCTGAGCCGGCTCGCGGCGATCGGCACGTACGTGGACCAGCTGATCGAGCGGCAGCGGGCGGCGCTCGCCGACGGCCTCACGCCGCCGGAGTTCCTGGCGCGCATCGGGGTCGGGTACGTCGAACGCTACCTCGCGGACCCGGAAGCCGACCCGCTGAAGGTGCCGCTCCACGGGCTCGAGGCCGAGCGTGACCGGTTGCTGGCGGACGTCGTATGGCCGGCGTACGCGCGGTACCGCGACTTCCTGGCCGGCGAGGTGGTCCCGGTCGCGCGGCCGGAGACGTCGCCGGGCATCGGCGACCTGCCGGGCGGCCCGCAGCGGTACGCGGCGCTCATCCGCGCGGAGACGACGACCGAGCGCACGGCCCAGGACCTGCACGACACCGGGCTGGCGATCATCGAGCGGCTGGGGGAGGAGTACCGCGAGCTGGGGCAGAAGGTCTTCGGCACGACCGACCTCGCGCAGATCTTCGAGCGGATCCGCACGGACCCGGCGCTGCGCTGGCGGGACGGTGACGAGCTCCTGGACGCCGCCCGGCGGACGATCGCGCGGGCGGAAGCCGTGGCGCCGCAGTGGTTCTCGCGCGTGCCGGAGCAGCGGTGCCAGGTCGCCCCGGTGCCGGCCGCGGAGGCCGAAAGCGGGTCGATCGCCTACTACATCGACCCGTCGCTCGACGGTTCCCGGCCGGGCACGTACTACGCCAACACGCACGAGGCGGACCAGCGGCAGCGGACGCTGGGCGAGTCGGTCGCGTTCCACGAAGCCGTGCCGGGACACCACTTCCAGCTGACGCTCGCGCAGCAGCTCACCGGAGTCCCGCTGCTGCGGCGGATCGCGATGTTCAACGCCTACGCCGAAGGCTGGGGGCTGTACGCGGAACGCCTCGCCGACGAGATGGGGCTGTACTCCGACGACGTCTCGCGCCTGGGCTTGCTGACGCAGGACTCGATGCGGGCGGCGCGGCTGGTCGTCGACACGGGGCTGCACGCGCTCGGCTGGAGCCGGCAGCGGGCGGTGGACTACCTGCGGGACAACACACCGATGGCGCAACTCGAGATCGAGGCGGAGATCGACCGCTACGCCGGCCACCCGGGCCAGGCGCTCGGCTACATGGTGGGCCGCCTCGAGATCGAGCGCCTGCGCGCGGACGCCGAGCGGGCGCTGGGCGAGCGGTTCGACATCCGCGAGTTCCACGACACGGTGCTGGGCAGCGGAACCCTGCCGCTCCCGGTGCTGGCGGACGTGGTGGCCACCTGGGTGGCCGCACGGTCCGCGGAGGACGAGAAGTGACCGCGGCGGGGAACTGCCGTGTCGACCCGCCTATCACGCGTGTCGACCTCTCCATCACGCGTGTCGACCCGCTGATCACGCGTGCGGTGCCCCGGCCCGGCTCGGCCGACGAGGAGCTGACGTGACCTGGCTCGAACTCGCCGACGACTCGCCGTTCGGCCTGGACAACCTGCCCCACGGCGTGTTCTCGGTCGGGGGCGCGCCCGAGCGCCGGATCGGCGTGCCCGTCGGCGAGCAGGTCCTCGACCTGACCGCCGCGGCCGCCGAGACCGCGTCGGCCTTCGCGCCGTTGCTCACCTCCGGGGTGCTCAACCCGCTGCTGGCCGCCGGGCCGGACACCTGGCGGGAGGTCCGCGAGAGCGTCCGGACCTGGCTGACCGAACCCCGGTACGCCGACTCGCTGCGCCCGCACCTCGTGCCCCTGGCGGAGGTGACCACGCACCTCGCGTTCGAAGTCGCCGACTACGTCGACTTCTACTCCAGTGAGCAGCACGCCCTCAACGCCGGCCGGATCTTCCGGCCCGACGCGGCCGAGCTGCCGCCGAACTGGAAGCACGTCCCGATCGGCTACCACGGCCGGGCGGGCACCGTCGTCACGTCGGGCACGCCGGTCGTCCGCCCGCACGGGCAGCGCAAGCCGCGCAACGCCGACGCTCCTTCGTTCGGCCCGTCGCAGCGGCTGGACATCGAGGCGGAGGTGGGGTTCGTCGTCGGCGTCCCGTCCACCCCGGGCACGCGAGTGTCCACTGCGGACTTCGCCGGCCACGTCTTCGGCGTCTGCCTGGTCAACGACTGGTCGGCTCGCGACATCCAGGCCTGGGAGTCGCAGCCGCTGGGCCCGTTCCTCGGCAAGTCGTTCGCGACGTCGGTGTCACCGTGGATCGTCCCCCTCGCGGCTTTGGAGCACGCGTGGGTGGACGGCCCGCCGCAGGACCCGGAACCGTTCGACTACCTGCGCACCGGCGACAAGCAGGGCCTGGACCTGGCGATCGAGATCCGGCTCAACGGCCACCTGGTGTCGAGCCCGCCGTTCGCGACGCAGTACTGGACGGCACCGCAGCAGCTGGCGCACCTGACGGTCAACGGCGCGAGCCTGCGCACGGGCGACCTGTTCGCCTCGGGCACGGTGACCGGCCCGGAGCGCGACCAGCGCGGCTCGTTCCTCGAGCTGTCCTGGGGCGGCCGCGAGCCGCTCGACCTCCCGGACGGTGGGCAGCGGACGTTCCTGCAGGACGGCGACGAGGTCGTGATCAGCGCCACGGCCCCCGGCCCGTCCGGCACCCGGATCGGCTTCGGCGACGTGCGGGGCACGGTGGTCCCCGGCTGACCCGCCACGAACGCGAAGCGGGTCCGCCACTCCTCGGCCGGGAGTGGCGCTGCGCACACCGATCGGCCGCCGGCGTGCCGCATAATGACCCCTACTAAGCGCTTGCTTTGACGACAAACCGGGGGACTGATCCCCAAAGTGGTGTCTCCATACGCGGAATCATAACCGCGTTGTCGCGCACAGTCCGTCACCTAACGTAGTGAACCTCGGAGCGGCGACGGCTGGTTCGCTGCTCGAGACGCGAAGCGAAGTCCGTGATGTTCGGGTACGCCTCGGGCAGCAGCCTAGGTCGGGGTCCTGCTTGGAGGTCGACTGGTGCGCGAATGGTCACTGACCGCTCATCAGAATCGGTGAAGTGCCGCGCGGGCCGTTACGGCGAGCGAGAGTTCGAACACACAAGCGGAAACCGGCGTGGCAGCGGGCGGGGTCGCGTAAAAGTGTCGGACCCCCAGGCTAAGCTTGCTGACCACATAGGAATCCCCGGTGCTCGTGCACACGGGGCGACGAGTACCGGGGTCCGTCCAGATTGGCGTCAGGAACGTACCGCGGGTCCACGAACGGGTGACAGATGGCCACCCTAATTGTGACCTAGGTCTCTTCGCTGCGTGCGCTTGAGTGCTCCGTACGTACCTGAGGAACCAAGTGAAGCTGATCAACGCCCACATCAAGAACTACCGGTCTGTCGAAGACTCGGGCAGATTCGCCGTCGAGCCGGACGTGACCTGCCTCGTCGGCAAGAACGAGTCCGGCAAGACCGCGACGCTCCGAGCTCTCTTCCGGCTCAACCCGGTGGAAAAGTCGGCCGTCTTCGACGAGGTCATCGACTTCCCGACCCGCAAGACCCGCGAACGCAAGCGCTGGGCCGACGACGAGCAGGTGCCGGTCGTTGTCGCGACCTTCCGCCTCGAACAGTCGGAGATCGATTTGGTGGAGCAGCGGCTCGGAGCCGGGGTGATCACCGACCCCGAGCTGACCGTGACGCGCGGCTACCGCGACGAGAAGCGGTACTGGAACATCCGGTACAGCGAGAAGGTCATGGTCAACCATTTCCGCAGCTCCCTCGACCTGAACGCAGCCGCGACTGCTGAACTGGCCAAGGCCACCACGGTCGTCGATCTGGTGACCGCGTTGAAGGAACTCGAGGAACCCACCGCCAAGGCGTCCGAGCTTCTCGAGCGCCTCGTTGGGTGGGGTGGCAACTCGTTCCGCTGCGTCGAACGGCTGCTGCGGAACCGACTGCCGAAGTTCGTCTACTTCGACGACTACGACTCGATGCCGGGCACCGTGTCGATCCCGCAGCTGATCCGCAGCCGCGACGAGGGCACGCTGAGCCGTGGGGAAACGGCGTTGCTGAGCCTGCTGAGCATGGCCGGGACGACGCCCGAGGAGTTCCTGCACAACGACAAGCACGAACGCCTCATCCGGGAGCTGGAGAACTCCAGCGCGGTCATCTCCGACGAGGTCTTCGAGTACTGGTCGCAGAACACCGAGCTTGCCGTCGAGCTCCGGGTGTTGCAGCCCGAAACCGAGGCCCTTCCGCCGTTGAACGAAGGCCCGATCCTGCAGATCCGGGTCCACAACAGCCGACATCGGGCATCGGTTCCCTTCGACGACCGCTCCCGCGGGTTCGTCTGGTTCTTCAGCTTCCTCGCCTACTTCAACGAGCTGGAAGCCGCGGCCGATCAGGACCTGATCCTGCTGCTCGATGAGCCGGGCCTGTCCCTGCACGGCCGGGCCCAGGAAGACCTGCTGAAGCTGATCGACGCTCGCCTCGCCCCCAAGCACCAGGTCCTCTACACCACGCACTCGCCGTTCCTGGTTTCGGCGGACCACTTCCAGCGCGTCCGCACTGTCATCGACCGGGACGGCGTCGGCACGAAGGTCTCCGCCGACGTCTTCCAGGCCGACGAGGACACCGCCTTCCCGCTGCTGAACGCGATGGGCATCGGGCTGAGCCAGACGCTCTTCGTCGGAGAGCACACGCTGCTGCTTGAAGGGCCCTCCGATCTGATCTACCTCGACGTCCTGACCGACGCCCTGGAGAACAAGAACAAGGTCGGCCTCGACACCCGGTGGGTCAAGGCCCCGATCGGCGGCGCCGGCAAGCTGTCGACGTTCGCTACCCTGCTCGGCGCGAACAAGCTCCACGTCGCTGTCCTGACCGACTCCAGTACCCAGGAGGCAGGCGCGGTCAAGCGTCTGCGCGACAACGGACAGCTCGACAAGAACGGGCTGATCCAGGTCAGCGAGTTCACCGGCACCGCGGACGCGGACATCGAAGACCTCTTCGAGCGTGAGTTCTACCTCCGGCTGGTCAACGCCGCCTACGAGAAGGAACTCCCCGCGCCCATCACGCTCGCCGACCTCAACGAACACGACCCGCGGGTGGTCCGCGCCGTCGAGGCCTACTTCAAGGCCAACAACATCGCCGGCGGGAAGTTCAACCACTACAAGCCCGCTGCCGCGCTGCTGCGCAACCAGAAGAGTCTCCTGTCGAAGATCAACCAGGCGACGTTGACTCGGTTCGAGAAGCTGATGGCCAAGCTGAACAGCCTGTTGCCGACCAGCTGATGTCCCGATGAGCCCGGGTGGCAGCGCGCGGCTGCCCGGGCTCGTCCATCACGCTGTACGTGCCTGGGCTTGCGAGTACATAGCGGGAGAAAAGTGGCGATAGAGTCGGCAGTTGAGGTGGAGCGAGAGGAGTACTTGCTCGCGCAGGTCCGCGAGGCGTTCGGTCGGGTGGTCTACAGCCACAAGACTCACGAGAAGCAAGCGGACATCTGCTTCCGGCGATACCGGTGGCAGCAGGGTGTGCTGGTCGCGTTCACGGCTGTCAGCACCGGGACGTTCCTCGCGTCCGTGCTCGGCACGCTGGGAAACCAGGTTCTGACCAGCCTCGCGACCTCGTTCATCGCCCTCGTCGTCAGCGCGCTGAGCCTCGCCTCCAAGAGCTTCAAGTTCAGTGAGGAGTCTGAGGCCCATCGCAAAATCGCCTCGCGGCTGTGGGACGTGCGCGAGTCGTACCTGTCGCTGATCGCCGACCTGATGTCCGGTGCGACGGTCTCTGCGGATGCTCGTGCGCGCCGCGATGAGCTCCAGGAGGCCACGCGTGCGGCTTACGCCGATGCACCCCGGACGACATCCAAGGCTTACGGCCGAGCGCAGGACGGGCTCAAGAACAACGAGGAGCTGACCTTCAGCTCGCGCGAGATCGACCTGTTCCTACCAGAGGCGCTCCGTCTCAACGAAGGTGAGGCGGAACGATGAAGGTGGACGAGCTCTTTGACGCCCTGCTCGCCAACCTGAAGGTCGGCGACGCCAGCGCCATCGTCGCCGCGCGCCGCGATGAGATCACAAAGGCCTTGAATAAGGACTTCCGGTCGGTCGACGGCTCCACGGCGAATCGGCTGATGGTCGGCTCCTACGGCCGGCACACTGCGATCCGCGGCGTCTCAGACCTGGACATGATCTACATCCTCCCGGCCAGCCTACGCTCAAGCTACAGCAGCGATACGGGACCACGGAAGATGCTCAACCGTGTTCGGGGCGAACTGACCGCGCGATACCCGAACACAGACATACGCGTCGACCAGTGCGTCGTGCGTGTGCAGTTCAAGAGCAACAAGTTCAAGTTCGAGGTGCAGCCGGCGTTCGAGAACAGTGATGGCAGTTTCGACTACCCCGACACGGACGACGAAAGCTGGAGGACCACCAAGCCGCGCAAGGAGATCACGGCGACGAGGGTCTGCAATGACCGTACATCGACTAACATGCGCCACCTCGCTCGGCTGGTCCGGGCGTGGAAGGACGCGAACGGCGTGGTGATGGGTGGCCTGCTCATCGACACGCTCGTTTACCGGTTCTTCTTGTCCACGTCCGAGTACGACGACAAAGGGAGCCTCTGGTTCGACTTCATGGCTAGGGACTTCTTCGAGTTCCTCATGAACGAGCCTGTCAAAGACTACTACCTCGCGCTGGGCAGTAATCAGCGTGTGAACGTGAAGAAGCCGTTCCAGCCGAAGGCGAAGAAGGCATACAACCGCTGCCTCGCGGCCATCGTCAGCGACGGCAAAGCCTCCGCGAACAAGAAATGGCGCGAGGTGTTCGGGTCGGCGGTTCCGCTGGAGGTCAGCGAGTCCGCCCGCTCGTTCAAGGACACCGAGGAGTTCATCGAGAGTCGGCACCCCGTCGACATCAGTGAGTCGCTCGCGATCGACTGCAAGGTCACGCAGAACGGATGGCGACCGGCTTCACTCCGGGAGATGCTCAGGAACAAGGCCTTGCTGCTTCCGAACAAGGGGCTTGACTTCACCCTCACCGAGTGCAGCGTCTCGTACCCGTACGAAGTGAAGTGGAAGGTGTTGAACCGCGGAGACGAGGCGGAGCGCCGGAACCAGATCCGAGGGGAGATCATCTCTCCCAACGGTGCCAGCAACGCTCGACACGAGCGGACCAGCTTCCGCGGCGAGCACGTCGTCGAGTGCTATGTCATCAAGGACGGGATCGTGGTCGCACGGGACGTCATTGACGTGCCAATCAGCACCAACGCCGCTTAGCGGACCGAGCGCCGGCGCCGTCAACATCAAGCCCGAACTAGCCAATACCGACGCAGCGGCCACCGACCATCATGATCTGGAGTGCCGTTGCAGTGCTAGCAGCGACGAAGTGGCTGTCTTGACGCTACGTCCAGCTATGCGGCTAGTGGATGAGGCTCGCCGGTGAGGGCCGAGACGGCGACCGCAAGTTCTTCGATCGGGGCGGCGACGTAGGTCAACGTAGTGCCCGTCTGAGGATTGGCAGCGTGGCCGGCGTACGTCGCGGCGACGGCATACCCGTAGTTGCGTTCGACCCACGTCAACGTCGTGTACCTGATCCAGTGGGCGGTTATACCGGTCGCGCCAATCCATGGGAGGTAGGTGCTGAGCCGTTTCCAGAGGGCCTCGTACCGTGAGGAGTGGATCGGGCTACCGTTGCGGTGACGAAGAAGTTGCTCGTGGTCATGTAGTTGCTGCGAGCGCTCGTGCGCGTGCTCGAGGAGGCCGAGTGCGAGCGTTCGGGAGATCGGCTGGTCGCGCGTTGTTCCGCCCTTCTCTCGTAGTCGTGCCGTGCACAGCTCGGTGTTGATGTCGCAAGGGCGAAGCGCCAGCGCGCCGCCTCTGCGGCATGCCGTCTCAGTGTGCAGCCGGAGGATGAGCGTATCCAGGGCGGGGTCCCTTCCGGTTGACGCGGCAACTTCGTTGATGGCAATCAGCTGTCTCGCGGTCAGAGCTCGCCGCAAGTTCTTCGGGCGTCGCGGTTTTCTCAGCGACGCAGTGGGATTTTTTGAAGCTCTGATGTAGCGATCGTCGACTGCGCTCCGGTAGAGATTCCTGGTGGCATCTATGAAGGTTCCCTTGGCGGACTGTCCGTCGCGAGCGCCGGGGCGCTTGGCCGCACGTACCTGAACCTGATTGGCCAGGGCCTTGATCTCGGAGGCTGTGGGCTCGTCGATCGGGCGATCTCCCCACTGTTCCTCGAGAACTCGCCAGTAGACGGACCAAGTCTCTGCCGATTTCTTCGACGCTGCCCGAGCGACCGCAGGTATGTATTGCTGGAACGTTGGTATGTCCAGAACATGCGTCTCAGCTTCCAGAATCTCCTCCGCCGAGATGCCAAGCCTGTCGAGAAGTAGCTGAGCGGCCTGTAGATCGGTGTCGCGGTCTCTGGGAGACAGGCCTGATCTCACGGGCAAAGAAGCCGTCGGCGCGATCATCGAACTGGTTGATCGTGAAGAGCGGCGAGGGCTTTGTCGAGCGTGGCAAGTGGATAGGCCACGACGATTCGATGCGACTCGATGGCGGCGAGCAGGACTCGGTCGCCGGCCGCCAGTCTGAACTTGTGGCGTGCGGCAGCCGGCAGGGTGATGCACCTTGTCGGGGCGACTCGTACCAGCCCGTTGGGATGAGGGCGGAAGATGACGGCATGCGCCGTCGCGATGATTTCGAGAGCCTCACCGGTCTGCCAGGCGGAGGCTGCGGCGATGAGTTGGTCGTGAGCCCGTCCGGACCGGTCAATCCGTGGGAGGGCGAAGACGATGGAATCCCGAGGAGGTCTTGACAGCAACTGGGCTACTGGCAGCGGCTCGGGCTGAGGCCGTTCGATGGCTGCGAGGGCGTCGGGGATGACGGCTTGGAGGATTCTGCTCGCTGCGGCTGAAGGCCTCTCGGGCGGCGATGGCCTGGCGAGGATGCCGCTATCAAGGTCCACCGCCTCGTCCAGTTCGGACGCTCTTCGAGGCAAAGGCATGGTCGTCCCCAAATTCACAAATATGTTCTGCGCGGATACTTTCGCGCAGGCGAGTCCGCTGGCGGATGCGTCAGACGTAGGTGTGGAAAATGCCCGTCGGAGTGCAGATGTAAGCAATGCGCCGAAGAGGTCAGTCGGTCCGCACGTCGTTGTCAGTGCCGCGGAGAATTTGATGTCCGCTTACTTGAACCCTAGGTTAGGAATCCTGTTCGTCAATGACTTTGAGGCGCTTCGTCAAGACTCGCGTACCTCTCGAAGGGTTAGTGCGGGATTTCTCTGCTTCCGAGACAACGTTCGAGAAGGCTGCGGCCAGAGCGGGACGCACCCACGGCCTGCGGCCAGGTGCAGGTCGGCAGCCGGGACGGGCGAGAGATCAGCCGCATTTGCGAAGTGAGTGGTTTCCGCGCGCGTTGCCGGTACATACGCGTACCCGGGCATGTGGGAACGGGTATCGCACCTGGCCGGGTTACGTAGTTCCTCTCTATACCCCGAGGTGAGCGACTCGCCCTGGTGCTACATCGCGCGACAGCCAAGCGAGTCAGTTGGCAGGCAATGGTTGTTGACGGGTTCTGGTGTGGGCTTCGGCCCGGTGGAGAAGCATCGTCGTGCTGAAATCTCGCCACGCCTATCAGCGGCGACCGGTCAGATGCGCCGGATAGCCGACGGTGTCCCATTTTCGCGACACCGGTAGCGACTATAGGCTCGTGCGACTACGGAAAGTCACAAAAGACTAGGCCAAACGAGCTAATTTAGTCACTGAGGGCGACGTGTCGGAGATTCACCATGCCCTCAGAGTCAAGTTGTCGGTTAGGGTTCGAAATGATCGGCGACGCGGCGTCGTCGCTGGTCAGGCGACCGAATCAGCCGAATGTCGACTGGTGAACTACTTACGCCACCTGTCTGGGTGAGCAGGCAGGTGACGATCGGGCGAGAGGGGGAAGTAACGCTGCGTGCGCGGCATGAGCGCGGACGTCGTTCACGATGTCGCAGCGGGCAGATCGGTGCATATCGGGCGATCTCCAGGTCGTCGATGGCGGGAAACAGGCGGGGCGCGCTCACGAGGCTCGCCCGCCGCCGTTCGATTTGACGGGGAGGGCACGTGAGCGGTCGCGCACACGACAGAGACCACGAGGTCGATGCCGAATTGCTGGGCTGGGACACGCCGCTGCCGCAAGATCTGACCAGCTTTGTCGGCCGCGACGAGGAGATCCGGACCGCCCGCGCGCTCCTTCTGGACGAAGAGCGTCGACTGGTGACGCTGGTTGGCATTGGCGGAGTCGGAAAGTCGCGGTTGCTGGAGCGACTGCCGAGGGTGCTCCACGGCACCGGCGCCTTCCCGGACGGGATAACCCTGGTGCGACTGACGGACCTGCCGGCGTCGGCTGACCACGTCGCGTCGACGATCGCGCACCGCGTCCAGTTGCTCGACAACGCCAGCGAGCCGGCACTGCCCAGGCTGATCAAGCACTTCCGCACCAGGCGAGCATTGCTTCTGCTGGACAACTGCGAACACCTGGTGGTCGGCGACGCTCCGCTGACCCAGCTGCTCAACAGCCTGCTTCGCTCGACGGAGAACCTCAGCGTGGTGGCGACCAGTGTGGTGAAGGTCGGCGCGGTCGGTGAGCGCGTGCTCAAGGTGTCGCCGCTCAGCGTGCGGGAGGGCCTGGAGGTCCTCGTAGACCGGGCGGCGGCCGTCGGCGCGCCGATCGCGGAGGAGGAGTACCCGCTCGCCGAGTGCCTGTGCGAAGCGACCGACGGCATCCCGCTGGCGATCGAGCTGGCGGCTGGACGTCTGGACATCCATACCTTGCAGGAGCTGGTCGATCGCGCCAAAGCAGGGGATCTCCTTCGCGCGTTGGTCGACGGTACCTCTGAGCAGCGCAACCACCGGACGATGGCGGACAACATCGCCGGCTCCTACGAGCTGCTCAGCGAGTCCGAGCAGCTCCTGCTCGCGTTGCTTTCGGTTTTCCGCGGCGGCTTCGACTTGGACGCTGCGGCCGCGGTCGTGTCCGACGTCGGTGTGGACGCCGCCGGCCTGGATACGGCCATCGTGCGGCTCGTCCGATTGTCCCTGGTGGTCGCCGAAAACTACGACGGCCGAAAGCGGTATCGGCTGATGGAGATCATCCGGCAGTTTGCGCAGCAGCGCGTGCACGATGGTCCCGTCGACGCCCGCGCGCTCCTGGAAGCTCACAACCGCTACTACCTCGATCTCAGCGCCCATGCGCGGCGGGAGTGGTTCGGTCCTCGAGAGCCGTTCTGGATGCGCGCCATCAGCGTGGATCTGCCGAACTTCCGGACTGTGCAGGAGCGCCTGCTGTCCCATCCGGAGACCGCGGCGCAGGGGCTCGAGCTGGCGCTCAACGCGACAGCGACCCGTGCCTTCGTCTTCGGTGGCCGGCTCAACGAGTCACGCCGGATGCTCGAAGCGGGGTTGGCCAAGCACCCCGCCGAACCGAGCCTGAGCCAAGTCGCCGCGCTGTCGCTGACGTTGTGGGTGGCGGTGCTGCAAGGGGAGCAAGAACTCGCCGACTGCCTGCTGGGGCAGGTGACGGAGGTGGCCGGCGAGCTGGAGTGCGTCGAAACGTTCGGACCGCTTCTCTACGCCCGCGGCTCCCGGGTGGGGCTCAACGCTTCGACTCCCGCGCAGACCCGTGAGGCGTTGGGCCTGCTCGCTCGTGCGGAGAAGGCACTCCAGGAGGACGGCGAGCCCGGCGACGAGTTCATGGCGGCCTTGTTTCTGGCTATCGTGACGGCCTTCGGCGGCTCGAGGGACGCCGCGTTCGCCGAAAGCGCACGTGTCCTCGCAGCTGCCCGAGCTGCTCGATCCGAATGGTGCATTTCGTGGGGTTTGTGGGTGTCGGCTCTTGCCGAGTTGATGCACGGCGACGACGCTGCCAAGGCAACCCGGCTGGCCCAGGGCGCTTTGGGAATCCAGGTCGGCATCGGCGACAAGTGGGGCTGGGCAACCTGGCTGCTAGCCCTGTGCGCGATCAACGCCGGCGAGTTCGAGCTGGGCTCCGTGCTCCTCGGCGCCGCGGACCGCGAGCAGTCCACCACCCAGACCAGTGTCTCCGGGTTGCTGTCGTTCTTGCGAGCGCAGCAACGGTTCGTGGCGGCCGCGCGGTCCGCGATGGGTGATGGGGCGTTCGAAGAGCACGTCGCGTCCGGGTTCGCGATGTCGGCCAAGGAGGCTTTCGCAAGAGCAATGGAGCCAGCTCAGTCCGTTGCCCCGCCATCCGCCGCCAAGGTGGAGAGCAAGTTGTCGGAGCGAGAGCTCGAAGTCGCGCGCCTGATTGCGGAGGGCAAGACCAACGGCGAGATCGCCACCGTCCTTTTCCTCAGCGAGCGGACGGTCGAAGGCCACGTCGGCAAGATCAACGGCAAACTGGGAACACGCAACCGAACCGAGATCACCGGCTACGTGATGAAGAACCTCCAGACGACATGGCGATAGCCTTGGTCGAGTTCAGCTGGCAAGCCGCACCGGCAGTGCAGCTACCACCGGTGCGGATCGGTCAGAAGGGTGCGCCATGCTGTTGCCGATCATGTTCGCGGTGGTTTCGTGTCCGCGACCAGAAGCAGGAACAACGTCGCCATCAGCTCGTCCGGTGAGAGCCGGTCTTCGTCCGCGGTAACCTCCAGCGAGCCCGAGATCAGGTCGGTCCCAGGTCGGCTCTGCTTCGCCCCGATCAAGCCCAAGAAGAACGATGCGATCGCGTCGGACGCGGGCTTGGTTCGATCGGGACGTCCTCCATCATCGCCTCTGTACAGCCGCGCAGCGGCGCGCGGTCTGGCTCGTGAATGCCGAGCAGCTCGCAGATCACCGCCAACGGCAGGGAAACGCGACTTCGGCGACCACGTCGACCGGGCCGTCGAGATGCAAGCGGTCCATGGTCGCGTCGACCAGGTGCTCGACCCGCGGCCGTAACTTGTCCACTCGGCGCTGGGTGAAGGCTGTCGACACCAACCTGCGCAACCGCCGCTGGGCAGCGCCGTCCTTGAACATCAGGTGACCGTCGAACAGCTTGCGCAGATCCTCGCGCTGACCCGCGCGTTCCAGGTGTGCTCGCTGTAGTTCTTTGAGCCGGGGGCTGTCCTTCGGCAACCGGGCGTTGGGGAGGGCTGCCCGAGCCTCGGCGAAGTCGGCCACGACCCGGGCCGGCAGGCCGGTGGACAGTCTCGCTTGGTAGGTGGGCCCCTCGGCGCAGGGCCTCGGCGACTTCGTGCGCTTAACTAAAGTACTTCGGCGTGAACAGCTCCTGCGCGGTGGTCATCGTGATCCCTCCTTCGTCCAGATATTGGGGACGACTCGACGTTTCAGTCCCGGTAGGACGAGAGGCGTCTGGCGCGCGACGTTCGAGTTCGTGGCCGGGCAGCTGCTTGACCCCGGATGAATCAGGTCCCCGACAAGGACACGCCCCGTAGTCGCGCCCTTGCCACAGAATCGGCGAGTGGGGCCACCGGCACTGCGCGCGGAACCACCCGTTCTGATCATGGGCGCACTTGCTCGTTCGCCGAACGCCACGCGCATGCTGTGTCCGAGCACGTGCGCGCCCATGTCCGCAACCCCGAAAAACTCGGGTCACGTTCACAGAATTTGAATTCGATGAATCGATATGTCGGGTTGCGCTCGCCAATTTCATCTCGCGTGAGGTGGCTTGCTCTGTTGTCGAGCTACCGAAACGCACGTGTCGTCGACGGCGACCCTCTGATCTGCATCCACGACACCTTGTAGTCGAAAGTGTGGAAGCTCCGTAGTTGTGTACGTGGAACCACCTAGATTCTCTTGTCGTGCGTACGCGAATCGCTGAAAACGCTTCTCTGGGGCGTTGACGGGTCGAATTTCTGATCTAGTGTTCGTGGTGTCGACGGGGAAGCCGGATGCCACTCCGAACGGGTAGCCGGATAAGCCTTGGCCCGGCAGGGAAATCTGAGCCGAGGCGCACCTCGCGACAGGGGAGCACGAAGGGTTGATCCATGAGCGGACGAGATAGCGCGGGACCGGCGGTCCTTTCTGGCGCACTCGATCGGCCTGGCCCCGCTTCACGGGGCGCGACACCCGCGTGCTGCGGATCCCGCCGACGGGCCTCCCCAGGGCGGCAGGGATCCGGCCGGACGGCGCACGCACTTTTGGGCGGGGGCGTGCGCCCTCCGGTGAAAGCCGGCATCTCGGGTTGCCGGCGCGAGGTGCGTGTCGGCTCGGCAGCTCGATCGTCCTGCGACCGCGGGGATCTGCCGGGTCGGCGCCGACACTGGCGTCGCGTGGTGCGGCGGCGGACAAGGAGTGACGATGATCTTCAACTGCCTTGAGCTTAAGTCGAGTCCAGGCCCGGGGCCACTGGCGGCTCGTCGTCGGGGCTTGCGCGTCTTCAGCGTGCTGCAACGCAGGTCTGGAAGGCACGGCGCGCGACTGCTATGGCGCGGAGGCGCGCGTGCGCTGCGGTCCGCAGAGCGTCCGGTTGTTCTCGTGCTCGAATCGATTTTGCGGATCGCGCTGGGCTCGTCGCGACCACGTCATCGGCGCGGTCGCCTGCGGCCTCACTCATGCTCCCTTGCGGGACCGCGCGGTCGGGGCTGGACGTCACCGAGCGCAGCCACGTCACGCGGGCGCGGCCGACTCGCGTCATACGGGCTGAATCGCGTTTGGTCTGAGTTCGAGTGGGTCATTTGTGCTGCGCGAAAATCGTGGCGCAAAATAATTGAGCAGATTTTGCGGAAGTTCTTGACGGCGAGGAATTCGCCGTACAGGGTTGAAGGCATCAGCAACCACAGGCGCTGATCGTGGGGATCATCTAGCTGTTTCGGGTCTCGCGGAGGCTGTCGGGTTGGGGAACCGGGAGTACGGCATCCGCTCTGACGGGGAATTCCGGCGCAACTCTGAGGCGCCTACTCGCAGTGTCAGGCTCGGGTGATGGCTCTCCGCAGCTTTCTAATCGGGAAAGTCAGAACAGGGAGAGAAGTATGTCATTGATGTGGACGATGAAGGCCGGCCTGGTGGCCGCCGCGGCGGCCGTCGGCGTGCTCGGAGGGGTCGGTGTCGCGCAAGCCGCGGCCGACCCGCAGGTCGGCGTGGCGGCGAGTCCCGCCGCGGCCAGGGACTCCGCGACGGCCATGGCCGTACGGCAGGGGATCATGGCCAAGCACGCCGAGTCCGGCGTGGTATCCGCCGCAGCGGCCGGCGGGTGGTATCGCTGTCCCTCCGGCTACCTCTGCCTGTTCTCGGACCGCGACGGCGGCGGGCACATGGCGTACTTCCGCACCGGCTCGCCGAACCTCGCGGACCAGGGAGCGAACAACAACACGTCCTCGCAGTGGAACCGCGCACCGTACGCCTTCCGGCTCTACAACGGCAT
This sequence comes from Amycolatopsis sp. cmx-4-37, assembly GCA_049998055.1. Lineage (GTDB taxonomy): Bacteria > Actinomycetota > Actinomycetes > Mycobacteriales > Pseudonocardiaceae > Amycolatopsis. Next base: position 202,795 of record JAEBEK010000006.1, read on the forward strand.
CAACTACGTCGACCTGCGCTCCACGATCCCGGCTGGCGGCTGGTGGAACCTCGACTACTACCACGGCGAGGACCTCTGGAGCTCGGTACTCCGGTCCTGAACCGACCACGGTGACCACCTGTCGATGATCTCGCGGGTGCGGTACCCGAGCGGTAGCGCAACCGCGACCCGGGGAGGCGGCTGGCGACCTCCCCCTCAGCCAGCCGCCTCCTCACCTTCGGACGAAAGCCTTTGTCATGAGGAAAATTTCAACTGGCGCCGCGGCTTTCGGCGAGATCCTTTACGTGCCGGGACAGACCGTCTGCACCTCGGTGCGCTGATGAACGATCAGCACCTGCAGATTGCGGCCGCGTTGCTACTGCTAGCGGCGTTCGGGGTGTCCCAGACGAGGCTGCTGCACGCGAAGTCGCTCGTCTACCTGCTCTGCAACACGATCGGATCGGAGGTGCTGGCCATGGCGGCATGGGCCGGACACCAGTGGGGCATGCTCATCCTCGAGGGCGGCTGGTCCTTGATCTCGGCAGCCGGCCTGGCTATCTCGGTTGGTGCAGCACTCGATCGGCCGGGCAGCTTCAGGTTCGTTGTCCTGCAGGCACCGCCTGCCGTTCGTCCCGGCATTCCGACGCGGTTTGGCAGGTGATGACCATGACTCCTCGCGACGCAATGGCATTCTGCGAAGAGCTGGCCCGGAGCATGGAGTTGCCGCAGCCGTTCGACCTCGCAGCCTTCCTCGCCACCTTGGCAGGACAACGCGGCAAGCCGATTCGCGCGACGGCGACGCGACTCGGACCGGGCGCTCCGAGCGGTCTGCTGATCAGTACTCACGCTGCCGACCACATCTTCTATCCCGACGACACGTCACCTCTTCAGACTCAGCAAATCGTGCTGCACGAGCTCGGTCATCTGCTCTTGAACCACGGCGTTCTTGGCGCCGAAGACCACGAAGTCGTCAATGCGATCGGTCGGCTTCTGCCCGGCAGCCCATCGACGCCGGCCCGCAACGCGCGGGCTCGCAGCTCATACGGCGACACTGACGAGGTCCAAGCCGAGCTGTTCGCTACCCTCGTCGCGCTGCGCGCCACCGCCCCGCGACCTTCGCGCCGCGCTGCGCTCGCGATCCAGGTTGCCTACCGTGGGCTCGAACCGCTCTGGCGGCTCCTGGTGGATGCCGTTCCCGAGGTCCACCTCGATGTCGTGGTGCCCGTGGCCGACGACGAAGTTCGTCGATACCAGCTCTACCGCCGTGTCCTGGAGATCCGCGACGCGCAGCTGGCTTTGCGCGCGTACATCCCGGCCGGCGCGCGCGAGAGCGCCTTGGCTACGGCCCGACGTCGGAACCTCCCGGACCGCGCGGCCGTCGTCCTGGTCGAGGCGACAGAGCTGGCGTTGGCCTTGGCATATCACCGCCGCGGAGCTCCAGTCGCCGACCTCGCGAGCAGGACCGCACCGCAGCCGGCTTCACCTCGGTTGCTCGAGGACGCCGCCTGGTTGCTGCGAGTCGTGGCCGTCATGCAGCGCCTTGGCCCGTCGGCGGGCGCCGCCACCGGACTTGGCCGGGCACTGGTACTTCCCTCGGTGCCCGGCCGACCCCGATCCGCGTCCTGACCGAAAGGGGACACCGATGCGCGACGCCATCCTCCGCGCGGCCGCGGACTTGCTCGCCGAGCACGGGGTCGAGGAGGTCAGCCTCGACGAGGTCGCGGCGACGGTCGGGATCACGGCCCGGCAGCTGCAGGCCTACTTCACCTCGATCGCCGGCATCTACGACGCTCTGGCCCATGACGAAGGAGGCTGCGATGTCCGCACCGGCTCGAACCTCGTCGCATGAGGATGACGTCGATCCGGGGCTCAGCAGCCTCGCCGGGGTCGAGCGAACCGTTCACTACGACGTCACTGCCGAAGATTCGGTACGGCGTCTGGCCGGTCGTTCGGTTGAGTTCGCGCGCAAACCGGACGTGGTCGCATCAGCGCGCTTGCTCGAGCTGTGCGAGTGGCCGTGCATGGAGGCCGTTCGCGAAACGATCGCACCGAACGAGTGCAGCCTCGGCGCGTACCAGCACCTCGATCACCGGGCGCCGATCGCGATCGGCGCGCACTTGGCCATCACGGCTCGTTGCACTGTGACCCGGCACCCGTACAGCGAATGGGAAGTCCGTGTCCATGATGGATACGAGGAGACGGGGTGCGCGACGCTGGCCTTCGTCGTCGTCGATTGTGCCGACTTCGAGGAGCGTCGAGTCATGTCGAAGAGCCGACTTCACGAACACCGGCACTGAAGGTGTCGACAACGGACAAGTCAGGGTAGCCCGCATGACGTGACCAGCATTCGGTGGTGCCGCCATGCGGAAGCAAGTCGCGATGAAGCTGGACAGGCGCGAGCGGGAGGTAGGTGTCAAGGATGCGCCGCTCGATAGCGAACGCCGCGGCACGATTGGCGACCCGAATGGTCGTCATGACGCGACCGCCTGCTTTCTCGTGGTTGCGTAGGCGATTGTCGTTGGCGCAGTGTGTGATGCCGACCTTGTACACCCCGCACTCACCGAGGTGGGGGAACTCGATCAGGTAAACCCGGTGCGGTGCGTCGGGGTCCAACCTGGATCCGTCGCATCGCAGGCACGGCGGGGTGCCGCCGCAGATCGCGCTCCACGACACCGATCGTGGCGTCGAGCAGCGGGTGCAGTTCGCGCTCAGCGGCACCGTGGGGTCTCCGGTGAATTCGCCGGCGAGGGTGAGCCCCAGCGAAGCCAAGCGTGTCTGAACGGTCTCCTGCGTGGGCTTGAACCGCTTCGCGTTGCATTCCGAGCAGGGGAGCCAAGACAAGCGGATTCCCTCGGAGATGCCGAAGAGCGTGTTCGCTTGAGCGGTACCGCATTCCAGGCACTCCACGTTGAGCGGATCGTTGCCGTCCTGGTCGCCGAGCGGGTGCAATGAACGCATCCCGGCTGCGGTGAGGAGTTGCTCTTGCCGTTCGACTGGCCAGTCGCCGACGAGGTTGGGGTATCCGAGCCGGCGGTTCTCGATTCCGTGCTGTACCCACTTGCACATCTGGCAGACCCAGCCGCCTCGACGGATCATCGGCAGGGAGACGTCGACGATCGCTCCGCACGGGTTGTGCCGGGTGCGGAATCGCGCGCGGACGCCGTCCCCGAGGACAAGGGGAGTCGCGTCGCAGTCCGCTATCAGTGCGGTGAGGCAGTGGTCACAGAAGCCGATCGCTCGTCTGACTCGGGGCCAGCGCGATTCGTTCTCACACGACGGCGAGGAACACGTTCCGTTCACGTGGCGGTGCCCGCGGGCTGAGGGCGCACCACGCGTGTCCTGCCAACTCGGTTGAGGCCATACGTCGCAGCCCGGAGGACAGCCGTTCCGGCCTGATCGTCCTGCCAGGCAACTTCGGTGCGGTTGACCTCGACAGTGAACAGGTGCTCGTCGGCGCCGCCGGGTCCTCTGCGGATACCGCTGACCTTGAGATTGGTGAGCGACGGACCAGTGGCCCAGCTTTCCCGGATAGTTGCGAGAAGGTGCGCGCCCAGGAGGTCGGCGTAGACGTCGTTGAGCTCGATCTTGGTCCAGGCCTTGCTGGACAGCCGTCCCGTCGGGGTGACGTGCGCCTTCTTTGCGGGGAGAACGTCGAGTCCGGGGAGCAGAACTACCAAGTCCGCGTGATGTCCCTCGGCGCGGGTCACCTTGACTGGTGCGGGATTGTCCGCGAAGGCAGCTTCCAGCGCGGCGCGGAGTACCCGAGCCTCTCCTCGCTGCAACGCTGCCCACCACTCGTCGGCCTGTGACTGCTGAATCCGAACGTGCTCTTGAGCGCGGGCGTTGAGTTCCGCAGCCTGCTGCACAGCGCGATTCGCCGCCGACCGGCGTAGTTCCCTGCGTCGGGCGCGTTGCCAGAGGTGGGCTTCGTGTTTGGTCTTCGCCCACTCCTGTTGCTCGATGACGGCCGGATCGACCGGAGTCGGCAGTGGAATCATCGGCCGTTGGGCCGGCGCAAAGCGTTCACGCTGGACGGCCATCAGTTCGGCGAGGTGGTTGTGCGCCGCGGCGCCTTCCGCGGCCCGCACATCTGTTGCGCTCGCGGCAGGGGACGCAGAAGTCGCACGAGAAGCTCCAGAGCGGGGAGTTTGTCGGCGGTTGCCAGTGGTGGTCCGTCGGCCATGGCGTCGTGAGCTGGTGACGCTGTTGATGAGTAGGTTCTCTGCCGCACCGAGGGGATTTGTGACGCTGTACATCGCCCGGCTTACCTGACGTACGGGGCGACGTGTTACGGCACGTTTGACCGTTCTGACCGGGTGGGCGGCGCGCCGGACGCTGCGCGGAACGGTGCGTCGCACCGCCTTTCGCGCAAGCCGTTTGCCGATGCCCACGAAACTCGCCCCTTTCGATTGCGACGACACGAACGGCGCCATCGGTCGCGGCGTTGCGTTCGTCCACAGGATGTCGCCGGTCTCGACGACTTTGTTAACAAGCTGCGCCTCCGAGGACTTCGGAGCCTCCCGTGCACCCGTTGAGTCTCTACTGGGTGCGCCCGGCATCGCAGGCGTGGTCACGACCGCTCAACGGTATGGGCTCTGCGGGTGCATCGGCGTAACGCTCGACCAGGGAGTCCCGACCTTGCTCGCGTGAAACGCCCTGTTCTGATCGCCGCCGCCGTCGTCGTAGCTGTGGCGTCCGCGGTCGCCGTGTGGCTTTGGCAGCCGTGGGCAGCCGCGCCCGCCGGCGCCTCCGACTCCCAAACAGGGGTGCCCTCGGCGCAGCCGTTCACCCAGCCTGACGCCCAGTTGTTGGCCTCCGATCTCACCAGTGGAGACCAGAAGCGGATTCGGAACGCGGTCACGATCAGCCCGAACCAGGAGGTGGATGCCGCGACGATTGCCGGGCTGAACGCCCTGCGGGTGACCTTCGACGTCACCACCTTCAAGCCGACCGGTGACACGACGGCCACGGTCAGGGCCGAAGTCGCCGGGGCTGCGTCCTGGCTGGTGACGCTGGTCCAAGTCGACGGGAAGTGGAAAGTGTCCACCACGGAGTCGGCACCGTGATCCGCTGGCGCGTCTTCGCCGCATCGGTTGCCGCGAGCATCGTCGGCCTGCCGGTCGTCGTGCCGAGCTCAGCGGTCGCTGCTCCGTCGGGTGGGTGCGACTTCGCTCAGTCGACCAAGGTCACCAACGGGCAGAAGGCCGGCAGTCGCCCCGTGGTGCTCGTGCACGGATGGACCGGTGCGCCGATGGAGGCGACGGCCGAAGCGCTGCGGAAGCAATTCGGCGACCGGATCAGCACTTTCGTCTACGACTACTCGCACTGGTCTTCGTACTGGGCATCGGATGAGCACATCGCGCCGTGCTTGGCTTCCTATATCGGCCAGGTCTCGTCCGCGTACGGCAAAGCGGGAGGTGACTCGAAGGTCATCGTCGTCGCGCACTCGATGGGCGGCCTCGCGATGCGCTACGCCGTCGCTGACGGTGCTTCGGCGAAGCCTTCTTTGGCCTCCGTCGTGCCGTACATCATCACGATGGGCACTCCCAGCCTCGGATCGCCGTGGGGCGGGACGATGTTCCCCAAGGGTAAGGAATACCTGCAGAAGGTGTTCGGAGCCGCAGATCCTCCCGGTGCGAGCGGTGGCGATTGCCTTGCCAAGCACGAGAAAGGGCAGGCGCTGCCGAAGAACTGCGGCGACCTGCCGCCGTGGTTGCCGAGCGGGGTGCAGCTGACGCAGATCGCCGGCGACATCACGGTCGATCGCAGCCTCTTCGGCCTGAAGCTGTATTCGATCCCACTATTCAGCGACGGCATCGTTCCGGTGCCGTCGGCGCATGGCTACCCAACATCCGGTTCTTCGGGAGTCCCGCCCCTCGATGGAGCGAAGGCCGCGAGCCGTACCGACACCTGCAACGTCGACTTCGCCCGTGTAAAGAACGCCTTCGTGCAGTTGGGTTTCGGCAGACCGGATCTGCTGATCGACTACGTCACCTTGCAGGACTTGCAAGCCGATCGGTTCGGCCCGTCAGTGATGGCTTACCTGGGTGCTTCGACGTTCATCGCTGCCTGCTCCCACATCCACCTGCCCACCGATCAGAGTGCGCTCAACCAGGCGACCGAAACGATCAAAGGAGCACTCGCTGCTCTCGCCCAGCCGCCGGCTACCAAAATCGTGACAGTCACCGGGGTGACCAGAACCGGTGACCCAGCCGCCGGTTTCACAGTCGAGGCGATCGACAACCCCGTCGAGGCATGTGCTGCGTCGCCGGCCAGCACGAGCAAGAACATGGTGTCCTGCTCGCCGAGTGCCGCCGGAGCCGACGTCTGCTGGGTAAAGCCGGATCGTACGAATCTCCTATGTGGAACCAGCCCCTGGGAGAAGAAGCTCCTTCCCGCAACGTCGGACCGGCCTATCGGTGCAGTTACGCCGCCGCACAGCGATCCTGATCCCTGGGGTTTGGTCCTTGCCGACGGCGCCCGCTGCCGCTTGCGCAACGGTGGCTCATGGGGTGGACGTGCCGATGACTACGTCGGCGCCTACTTCTGCGATCGCGGCGAGTCCGAGTTCGTCTTGGTCGGACCGCAGTCTCCGGAGTCCGCGGTGAACAAGGCGAGCCCCGCATGGACGGTGCAGGTCGGAGCTTTGGGTGGCGACGGCGAAGCATTCCCGCCGCCGAAGACCGTCCGAGTGGTCACTGCGTACTTCCCCGGAGTTCCGTGACCCGTTTGAGGTTCTTTTCGGGTACAACGCTTTGGTGACCTCAGTGGCCTCCCACTATCGCGGGACGGACCTGGTTGCGGCCGCCGCTCTTGGCGGCGTAGAGCGCGGCGTCCGCCCGATTCATCGCCGTGTCGAGCTCGGCGCCATGGGTGGGGATCGTAGCTGCGCCGATCGAGACCGTCACCTCGATCACCACCGGATCGCCGCCCTTCGCCATCGTGACCGGAACGCTGAGCAGCTCGACCTCAGCGCGGACCCGCTCCGCCACCGTGAGCGCGTCGGTCAGGTCGGTCTCCGGGAGCAGGATCAGCATCTCCTCGCCGCCGAAGCGGCAGACCTCGTCGCCCGTGCGGGCGGCCAGCTGGAGCCGGTCGGCCACCGCTTTGAGGACCTCGTCGCCGGCGAAATGGCCGTACGTGTCGTTCACCCTCTTGAAGTGGTCGATGTCGATGATCAGGACCGACGTCGGCGTCGCCGAGCGTGCTGCGCGCGCCAGGACCTTCGCCGCGCGCTTCTTGAACGTGCCCACCGTCAGCAGACCGGTCTTGATGTCGGTTGACGCCTCCTGGCGGAGGTCGTCGATCCAGGACATGACCACCGAGAAGAAAATGCCGACCGGCACCACGACCAGGAGCAGCGGCAGCCACAGGGCGGCCAGAGCCGCTATGCCCATCGCCAGCAGCAACGTCACGACGATCTCCGCGTTGTCCCACGCCGTGCCGAACATGTCGACGCCGACGTCGTGCCGCCAGCCGGGCTTCCGCTCGGACTTCGGTGTGTACATGACCTCGGAGGCGAGCCCGCGGACCGCGCCGACCATGATCAGCTGGGCGATGAAGTAGGCGGCGACCGCGGCGAGGAGGGCGGCGCCGGCCTCGGTCTCCAGGGTGGTAGTCGGCTCGCCCTCGCCGGTCATCCACGTCTGCAGCGGCGTCAACTCGGCGACGAGGTGGACGCCCAAGGCGCTGAGCCAGATCGCCACCGTGGTGTGGAAGAACTTGTGGATCGGCTTGCGAGCGATCATCCACCGGTGGATGCGGACGACGCCGACCAGCAGGACGGTCAGCGGTATTGGTAGCAGCAGCGCGGCCGCGAAGAAGACGAGCGACGTGTGGTCGATGTGGTTCCGGCCGGCATGACGTCCACGGCGGATCTCCTCCGCCTTCTTCGTGCCCAGCAGATAGAGCGCCGCGGCTGCCGCCAAGACCCCGAACCGCACCCAGTCCGCCACGCCGAGACCCGAGGAGAACGCTCGGACCGACTCGACGACCACCCAGGTCAGGACGATCGGCTCGGCGACCAGCACCCAGCGCACCGATCTCGGACCCCAGTCCCACAAGCTCCAGGTCGAGCGCGGATGCGTAACAACCCGAACACAGTGCATCACCCGCTGCGCCACATGGGTGAGACAGGCGAGGACTGCCTGCATTACCCTCGTCACAACCAGCCGGTCGGCATTCCCTGCCCCGACCGGGTGCGTGATGACCGCGGGACCGCCCACTCGCGGAGGTGATGACGCTGAATTGACCGGGTGCCGCCCCCGGATCTTCCACCTGCCCAATTTCTCTTCCCCTCTGCCCCGTCGACACTCGGAGGTGCTCGATGCGTGAGCTCGGCGACCGCGAAACCTGAGTGCGATCCCAAACCGACGTCAGCCCGGCCGGTAATCGGCCTCCTTCTCTGTCTCCCGGAGGTATCCCCATGTCTTTCGTGACCCTTGGTGACCGCGAATCCTTCACCATCCTCGGCGACCGCGAGTCGTTCCGCGGCGACCGCGAGTCCTGATCGCTACGCCTCGGCGGGTCTCCTGACCTGGGGCAAACGCACCAGTTGCCGCCAGCGGAGCGCGCATGCCCCTGTCAGGAGTACCCCCAAGCTGCCGAGCAGGGCAACGGCCATTACGGCAGAAGTTCCTTCGGCGAGTGCACCCGCTGTGAGCGCGCCGACGCCTTGACTGGCACGCAAAACAGCATTCATTAGACCGTTGGTGGCGCCGGTGATTTCGGCGTCGACACGGTCGGTCAACTCGGACACCACCGGTGAGAAATACGCACCGCCGATCCCGGAAATCACGAGCAGACCGATCGCGACCGCGGCGGTGAGCGGGCTTATCCAGAACGCCGCCATCGCCGCCATGCTCAGGACGGCCAGCGGCCCGATCGCCCGCGCGGCCCGGCCTCCGGGCTGCCGTTCGATCCAGGCCATGCCCGCCGCCACGCCGACGCCGTCGGTGGCCAGGATCAACCCCACGACCCACTGCGGTGACCCGAGCTCGGCGACCAGCGGTACGACGACCGCGTCGGGTGCGTTGGTCAGGCCGACCAGCGCCAGCAAGATGAACAGGACGCGCACCGCGGGCCGGCGCAGCATCCTCCACATCTGGCGCTGTTGCAGCAGAAACGCGGTCACGGCCGATTTGCCGACCGGCTTGTCGCCGTTTGGAGGCCGGTCCAGCAGCCGCCAGCGCAGCAAGGCGGCGGCGGCCAGGAAGGTCGCCGCGTCGATCAGCAGCGCCGAGGTGCTGCCGATGGCCAGCACGGCCGCGGCGCCGCCGGCCAGCCCGGCCACCTGAGCAAGCTCGCGCACCATGCTCAGGCGAGCGCGGCCGGCTGCGTTGAACGCTCGGCGTTCGTCGTCGCCGATCGAGGTTCCGCGGACTTCGACCAGGTGGTCGCCGAGCACCTGGTGAACGGTCGGTCCTTGGGCTGCTTTGAACACCGTCTGGATTCCGGCCACGGCGACCGTGCCGGCGACCAGCAGCCCGATGGGCGTGCCGGGAATCGCGACCAAGGCGATGCACGCCGCCTGCAGCAAGCAGCAGGTCACCATCAGGCCCCGGCGGCGATAGCGGTCAGCCAGTCCTGCCAGCAGAACACCGGTGATCAACGGAGCGAAGAACGTCGCCGCGTAGGCCGCGGCCGTCGCGACCGCCGAGCCGGTCAGGTCGAACACTGCTAGCGCTACGGCGACTTTGGCGAGCTGATCGCCCATCGCCGAGCAGAACTCGCCCTGCCACAGCGCGGCGAATTCGCCACGCGGCAGCTGGGGCCGGCTCTGCGAGGTCCCCCCTCGAGCCATGCCGCCCTCCGTGCACGGTTGACTACATATGCGTCATGTCTGTCGAGGGTAGAGACGATCTCCGCGGCTAACTTCAACCTTCCGCGAGTTCACTCGATCAGACGACGCGATCACTTATCGTGATCGGATTGCGTGGCCTTGCCGGCTGCGTCCACGAGATCGAGCAGTTCGAGAACCTTCGCCCGGCCGGCTTCGTCGAGCGAGGCTGCCCGCATGGCGATCGCGGTAACGCCTTTCGACTTGATCGCCATGAGGAGCGGCAGGCTTTCGCGCACTTGTGCGCCTTCGCGGGTATCGAAGAAGACGTCGGCGGGCACGCCCATCACCGCGCAGATCGCCTGGATGTGGTTCCTGCGCAGGTTGTCCTTCTTGCCGTCCCGCAACTGGTACATGTAGGCGGGGGAGAACGTCCGGCTCGGTTCGTCCTCGGGCACGTTCTCGCTCAACCACTTCTCGCAAGCCGCCGCCAGGGGCTTGATCTTCCATGGTTTGCCGTCGGGGCCAGGGACCTTTTCGAGCAGGAGCTTGAGGACCGACGACACCGGTGCGTGTCCTGAATCCGGCACGAACGAGCCTCCTCCGGGCGCTGATCGATCTCACTGGAGCTTAGGGCATTGGACCGTGAAGTGCTACGTCAGTTGACTTTTGTGCTCAGGTACGTATCCTCGCCCTAGAGGAGTCAACCGACGTGCAACCTTGACGTCCGCTCCTCTTCCAGGTGCCCCGGGACTGCAGTCAGCTTCCCGACACCGGCGGTGGGGGCCGTCAACGAGCAGGTGGCTGACTTTCGTCGGCGCCTGCCCAATGGAGGTATCAGGTAGCGGGCCGGAAGGTTTCGCTCAGCCGCGTTCCAGCAGGCCGGCGCAGGCGGCTGCCGCGCCTCACCAAGTCGACACGGCCGCATGGGCCGCACCAACGACCGATCGAGTGCAGCGGCCGGTGCGCGGTTCGTCGCGCCCGCGCCCGCTGTCGGCTCCGTCGCACCGCTTACCCAGTCAGCTCCCTGTCTTGCGGAGCGGGTTTCGCGCGTCTGACTTCGCCCCGTGAACCGGTCTCGTGCCGGGAGGGGGAGGGGATTACAAGATGGCCACCGAACCTCGAGTTTTCGGGGAACACAAAGAACGTCCAACGCGTCCGGCGTCGTCTTCCGGCCTGGCCGGTGGCCACCGAGCGCCTTCCCGAGCACGGGTTTCCGCCAAGCCTCCCGGCGGAACACCGTTGCCACTCGCCGGGCCGGCTCGCGTGCCGGTCGACGTCGAGGGAGTCCACCCCCTCGAAGCCGAGCTCGCACGGGCCGCCCGGCGATCGTGGTCGGCGCTGCCCGCCGAAGACGTCGCTGCGGCAGTCGAAGGCGGAATCCTGGCGGCGTGCCAAGGAGCCGCCGGCGACCTCCAGGATGGTCGGCGCGGCGACGGCAACCCTGTCCAGACGAACGCGACAACGACGACCGAGGCGATCGCGGCCGCTGCGGCCCTGCAACGGCACGGCCTGCCTCCCGCCGCGGCTCAGCGGGTGGACTGGTCCGCGTTCGGCACCGTCATCCCGGTCGTCGCCGCGTCGCCCGGCGTCGGCGCTTCGGTCGCGGCGACCTTGCTGACCGACGTCCTGCAGCTGGCCTACCGCCGGACGCTGCTGGTCGACCCGGCCGACCCGCCCCGCTCGGGTCTGGCCTCGGCGACTCGCTCCGACGGCGCCGCCCGAGTGGCCGTCGCCGGCCGTGCCCGCATCCGGTTCTCCTGGCGTGCGCAGGCGCTGCTGGCCCGGCTCGATGTGCCGCCGACGGTCCTTGCGCCGGGCGCGGTGCCGCCACCGCGGTTCTGGCTGCCGCCGGTGCCGCAGCTCGATGTCACGGTCGTCGACCTCGGGCACGATCCGTGGCGGATCACCGCGCAGCCGTTGTCGGGCGCGGGTGCGTGGTTGCGCCGGGGCGCCCCGCAGCCGAAGCCGGTGCTTGTCGTGCGGTCGTCGCGGCCGTCGCTGCTGCACGCCGAGCAGGTCCTCGCCCGCCTTGAGCCGTGGGCCGCGTGCGCCGCCGTCGTGCCGCCGGTGCAGCTGGTGGTGATGGGCGCCAAGCGCTGGCCGCCTGGTGTCGCCGGCGCGGCCGGGCGGCGGGTCGCCGAGCTGTTGCCCAATGCGGTGTTCGTGCCGTACGACGCCGAGCTCGCAGCCTCGGGCATCACCGAGGACGTCACGCCGGCTCGGCTGAGGCAGGCGATCACGCCGGTCTTGCGTCGTTTCGGCCTGCTGCCCGAGCGCGTCTCCAGCCGCCGGCGTGCGAAGGCGGTGTCGTCATGAGTCACCACCTCGTCCTGCTGCTGCAGTACTTCGCCCAGTTCCCCGAGGACCCGCAGCCAGCCAAGCCGCCAGGGGCCGAACAGATCCTCGCGGTGGTCAGCAACATCAAGTGGGCGGCCGGGATCGGGCTGGTCGCTGGATTCTTCATCGGCTTGCTGGTGTGGGCCGGTGGCCGCTGGGTCGACCACCACCGAGCTGGGCGGGTTGGTGTGATCATGATGGTCTGCGCTGTCGCCGGTGGCTTGCTCTACGGGATCGGCTACCAGGTCATCACCCACTTCGCCGGTGCGAGCTGAGCGATGGAGGGAGCGCACGAGAACACCCGAGCCCGGCGCCGGGCGCGCATCAGCCTCGCCGGACTTGCCGTGCTGGCCGCCATCGCGCTGATCTTGATCGCGACGGCAATCGCTCACTTCGTCACCGATACCGGCCAGAACACGCCGATCATTCCGACTGCGCCGGCCGTCGAGACGACTTCGCCGTGGCCGGGCGCGGTCACCTCCGAAGAGCAGGCACTTGCCGTCCGGGCCATGGTGGCACTGCCGGCGCAGGCCGCTCAGCCGCAGGTCCTGACCACCGCGACCGCCGGTCCCGCCATCGCGGTCCCCGCCCCATCGGTGTCGGCGGGGGAGTGGATCCCGGGCGGATTCCCGGCCACGCCCGAAGGCGCGCTCGGTCAGTTGAAGGTCTTGGACGCCACCGCGCTGTCGGCAGCGGATCCGCAGGTCTACGCCGACGCTTTTCGGCAGCTGTCGCTAGCCGGCGCGCCGGACCCGGGCTCGACCGGGCTGGTGAGATTGCTCCAAACCATGCGTGCCCGCGCGGACTTCCCTGCCAACGGCCCGGTTCCGGACCTCACCGCCACCTACGCGGTCACGCACGGGCAGATCAAGGGCACCGCCAGCGGCGGTCGCTACGTCGTCGTGTGCGTCCTCGGCGAGTTCGCCGTCACCGTCAAGGGCCAGACGATCGTCGCCGGGGTCGGCGACTGCCAGGCGATGCGCTGGAACGGCGTCGCCTGGCGGATCGCGCCAGGACCATTGGCCGCCGCTGCTCCGAGCGCCTGGCCGGGCACCGCCGATGCCGCGCGCGCCGGATACCGGGAGCTGAACTGATGGACGTCTTCGGTGCCATCGGCGACTTCTTCGGCGGCGGGCTCAGAAATTTCGCCGTGTCGACGTTCGCGGCGATCATGCTCGGCATCTGGAAGATGGCGCTGTTCATTCTGAGGGCGTCCTTCGGCCTCGCGGACCGGTTCTCGATTTTCACCGTCGACACCCGGAGCGGACCGGTTTCGGTGCTGTGGCCGATGATGCTGTGGATCTCGGTCGCTCTGGCGCTGGGCCTGTTTTTCTGGCAGCTGCTCTCCACCGTCCTGCGCGGTGGCCGCGGCTTCGTCCGGCTGATCTCCGGCCCGGTGCAGTACGGGATCGCGCTCGCGGTCACCGTCGGGATGGCCGCCGCGTTCCTGGCCGCCGCCGACGGACTCACCCAAGGCATCCTGCAGGTCGGCCTGCAGTCGGAGAACTTCGACGCCGCTTTGACCCACACCTCGTTCGTCGACGGTGCTTACGACGCCGTCGACGGTGTCGCCCTGGGTTTCATCGCGATCGCAGGCGTCTTTCCGTCAGCGATCGGGTTCGCACTGGAGATGCTGTTCCGTGAAGCCGCGATCTACGTGATGGCGGCGTCGATTCCGATCGTTGCCGCGGGGCTGCTGGCCAGAATCTCGGCCATCTGGTTCTGGCGCACCTGCCGCATGATGGTCGTCTGCATCGTGATGAAGCCGGCGCTCGCGCTGATCCTCGTGCTAGGCGTCGGGATCGTCGGCGGAGCCGAGGGAATCTCCGGGCTCCTGGCTGGAGTCGGGGTGTTGGTCATCTCGTTGTGGATGCCGTTCCTGCTGTTCCGGCTGCTGGCGTTCATCGATCCCAACACCGACGCCGGCGCGGGGTTCCGGGACTTCCTGGCTTCCGAGGGCATCGATTCCTACGGCTCCAACAACCCCGCCCAGCTGGCTATGGACAAGCTGACCGGTGGCGGCGACAAGGACAAGAACGCGGGCGAAAACGCAAACACCGGCCGCTTCGACGCGGCGGAGGCGGGTGAGCTGGCGGCCGCGACGCCGGAGGGCGCGGCCGCGGCGGCTGGAGCAGGTGCTGCCGAGGAAGCCATCGGCGGTGACAAGGAAGAAAGCGGCGAGGACTCCGGCGAACCCGAGACCGGCGACGCACCTGGTGACGCCCTGCCGACGCCGGGGGTCGCCAACCGCGGCCGGGTCGTGTCATCGAGCTCGGGCTCGGGCCCGACGGGCGACTACGGCGGTGAGTCGCCGATGGAAACGCCTGCTGCCACCGAACCGCCAGGGGACGATGGCGAATCCGAGGGCGATTCGCCGGCGGACGCCGATGACGTGGAGCCGAGCGCATGACGGTCCCACGGATCTACCGCGGCCTCAATCGCCGCGAGCACGCGGGCTGGATCATGGGACTGACCCCGCTGCAGGTCGTGCTGTGCGTCCTGTTGGTCACGCCGGTGCTGTGGGCGCTGACGGACGCTCGGTTCGGCGACGCGGGAGTCCTGCTGCTGATCTGCGGCACCCTCGCCGCGCTGGTCGTGGTTCCGGTGCGCGGGCGCCCGGCGATCCGCTGGCTCGGGCATCTGCTGCTGTTCCAGATCGGCATCCTGACCGGCTGGTCGCGCTGGCAGTCCAAAGTGGCCGCTGGAGTTCCGGTCGACCCAGCCGAGCCGGACTTACCCGGTGTGCTGCAGCGCGTGTCCTTTCCGGACGGCCCGCAGTTCCGCGACCGGGGCCGCGTGTGCCTGATCCACGACACCGCCGAAGGCCGCTGGGGGGCCACCGCACGCCTCACGCACTCCGGCGTCGGCATGCTCTCGGACGCCCAGTGCGAGAGGCTGGCGGACCGGCTCGGCACACTGCTGCTCTCGCTCGGGCAGCGTGAGGTCATCGACCGGCTCAGCCTGCTCGTACGCACCGTCCCCGACGACGGCACCGAGTACGAGGTCTGGCGCGGCGACCACGAAGTCGCCGACGCTCCGCCGCTGGCCAAGCGGGCCTCCCGCGAGCTGGACCGGATCATCGGCACCGCCAGCGTCCGGCACGAGGTGTTCGTGACCGTGTCCGGTCCGGAGGAGAAACTGCGCAAACCGGCTGCCGCCGCCGGTGGCGGTGTCGCCGGCCGCGCCCGGGTGCTCTACCGCGTGCTGGACGGCCTTGAGGAGTCGCTCAAGTCGATCGGCGCGCAGACCGTGCGGTGGCTCGACGGCGGCCGACTCGCGGAAGCCATCCGCACCGGGTTCAACCCGGCAGCCCGCGCCGTCCTGACCCGCGCGCACGAGCGTGGTCCCGGCGGCTCGGGGTTGGAGAAGGCCGCAGCCGGCCCGACCGAAGCCCCGGCCCCGGCGCCGCGGGCCTACACCCACGACGGCTACACCACCGTCTCGTACACGGCGCTGATGCCGGAGTCCGGCACCGTGTTCGGCAGCCTCGGGCCACTGCTCGCGGTTCGGTCCGCAGGCGAGCGACGGACCCTGGCGATCCACTACGAAGTGCTGGCTGCGGGCCGGACTCGGCGCGCGGTGCGCAGCACCCGATTCCGTTCGATGGTGATGACCGACCTCAAGCGTCGCAAGGGGTTCAACACCAACGCCGACGAAGAACGGACCGCGAGCAGCGCACGCGCACAGGAGCGTGCTGTCGCAGCCGGGCACGCAGTGGTTCGCTTCGCCGTCGCCGCGTCGGTCACCGTGCCGCGGGACTGGCCGGTCGAGGACCACGCCGCGCGGCTGGAGAACGACGCCTCCGGCCGGTTCCGATTGCTGCGTCTGGACCTCGCCCAGGACTCCACGTTCGTGGTCGCCGTGCTCCCCGTCGGCATCGGACTGCGCCGGCACCGGGAAGGCCTGCTGTGAGCCGGGGGAGCGCCCGGGAGCGCAGCGTCGCGCAGCTGCTCGGCGCGTTCGGCGCCCCGCCGGCAGCGAAACCACTCGCTCCGTCGCCCGGGTCGGGACGGGAGCGGGTGAACCGGCCGATCGCGCCGCGCCGCGGCCGCACCCAGGTCGGTGAAGGATGGTCGCCGGTGGAGGCGCCGCTGGCGGTGTACCAGGCTGCCACCTCGGAGGTCGGTGGGCTGTTCCCGCTGCTATCGGCCAACGGCGTCCCGGCGGTCGGTGCCCGCATCGGCTACGACGTCCTTTCCGGCGGAGCTTTCTACTGCCACCCGATCGAATGGGTGCTGCGCGGCGTCGCGGCCAACCCGAACATCGCGATCTTCGGAGAGCCGGGACGAGGCAAGTCGAGCATGGTCGTAGCGCTGATGCTGCGGATGCTGACGTTCGGGATCAGGACGCTGATCTCCGGGGACGTCAAGGGCGAGTACACCCCGGTGCTCACCGCCCTCGGGATCACCCCGATCGCGCTCGGACGCGGCAGCCCCGCACGGCTCAACGCACTCGACCTCGGACCGCTGCGCCGGGTGTGGGCCTCGTGGCCGGCCGAGCGGCAGATCCAAGAACTCGACGACGTCATCGGTCGCTGGGTAGCGCTCTTGGCCGCGCTGGCCGAAGCCCAGGGCTACGCGCCGAACGTCACCGACGAAGCCGCGCTGGCCGCGGTGCTGCGGCGGCTGGTCGGCGCGACCGAGGCCTACACCGAACTGACCCCGATCACCATCCCCGACGTCGTGCGCATGCTCGCTGAGCCCGACGACGAGCTGGTCGAACAGACCCGGTTCGCGGACCGCTGGCAGTTCCTGGACACCTTGCGCCCGATCACCGACGCGCTGAACAAGCTGGTCAACGGCGCGCTGGCCGGGTTGTTCGACGAGCCCACGAACTTCGCCCTCGACTGGGACGCCCCGGTGCAGTCGATGGACCTCTCCAGGCTGTGGCGATCCCGCGGCGACCAAGCCGTCGCCGTGGGTCTGGCCTGCCTGAACTCGTGGTCGTCGATGACCGCGGACCTGCGCAACGACGGCGAGATCCGGATGGTCGTGCGGGACGAGGTGTGGCGGCAGATGCGGCTCGGCCCGCGGTCGATGCAGAACACCGACGCCAGTCTGCGGCTCTCACGCAGCGACCAGGAGATCGAGCTTCTGGTCTCACACAAGCCGGGCGACTGGCTCACCGTGGGACCGGCCGGATCGCCGGAAGTCGCGATGGCCAAAG
Source organism: Amycolatopsis sp. cmx-4-37 (assembly GCA_049998055.1). Classification (GTDB taxonomy): domain Bacteria; phylum Actinomycetota; class Actinomycetes; order Mycobacteriales; family Pseudonocardiaceae; genus Amycolatopsis. The sequence goes on from JAEBEK010000006.1 coordinate 220,058, forward strand.
ACATGCTGGCCTTGTGCTCCACACGCGTCCTGTTCGGACAGTCCACCCGGGTCGCCGACGAGATCGCCGACATGCTCGGGCTGAGTGAACGCGAGCAGGACGTCTGCACCGGGTGGGCGATGGATCGCAAGGGACGTGCGCTTTGGAAGATCGAGAACCGGCCCGGCTACAAGGTCCAGACCGTGCTGTCCAGCGTGGAGAGGCGCTTCTTCGACACCAACGCCCAGCTGCGACCGGTCCCCCGTGGGTTCAGGAAAACTGACGGTTCTGTTGGCCGGAACCCAAGTGTAGGGGACCGGTCATGACGGGGCGCGGTGTCGTGGGTTCAGGGACTCGGGGTGGGCTACTCGGTCAGGTCGGGGTGTTCGAGGACCGCTTGGTAGCGCATGGCGCCTTTGATGCTGAGACCGAACAGATCGCAGATGCGGCGGACGTCGCCGCCGGTGGCGTGGACCTCGTGGAGGATCCGGTCTTCGCGCAAAGGTCTCGGAGCCAGCGGATATCTGTGCCAGGGATATCGGGCAGCGACCGGTGTCACGTGGGGAGCAGATTTGCGGTTGACCAGGAGGTGCGGGTTGGCCGTGTTCGGCCATCGCTGGTTTCGGTAGTCGAGGTAGGCCCTCAGCCGGACTCGGACTGGCCCGGCCAACGGAATGGTCCGGCCGTCGAGGGTAAGGCGGCTATCGCGTACGTCCGTGATCAGGATCTTCGTGATCTGCCCGGCGGTGAGGCCGTGGAAGGCCACCAGCGCGACAGCCAGGGCCCGGGCCGGGTGCGGTGCGTTGAGCGCGTCCTGGATGGTCGTGGTGTCGATCGGCATCGGAGTGCTGGCGGCTGGTCGTTCCGTCGATATCGACGCCGTGGGGTTGGTGAAGATTTCTTTGCGGGACTTGAGGATATGAAACAGCGACCGCAGGGCCTGGCCGACGAGCTTGCGCTGAGCTGCGGTGCCGGTCAGTGCCGCGTGGATGTCGTCCGGCGTGATCTCAGCCAGGCTCTCGTGGCCGTCGTCAGCCCACGCGTGGAGGCGGGGGACCATTGCTTGCAACTGGATCCGGATGGTCTGCGGGTGGCGTGGTTTGCGGCGTGGAGGGACAGCGGTTCCCTCGGCCATGATCGTGTACCAGATTTCCAACTGTGCGCGCATGGCATCGGGAAGAGCAGCGGTCTGCGCGAGGAAATAGGTGCGGATGGCGGGAACGCGGTCGTCGATGAGCAGACCGGCCGCGGCCAGGACTTCCAGCGTGGAGTCGGCGGTGAGGCCGTCCTGTGTCAGCAGCGACCGTGCTTCGCTCGCCTTGATTTTGGCGCCAGGTGTTGGCTGCTGTGCTTGCACCATGTCCAGCGATCGGCTGACGACGTTGATCAGCCGTTTGCTCCACCCGTTGCGCGTCGCGTGCTCGTGCAGGACTGTGTCGCAGTAGCGGGACATGATCGAGTCCGGTGCGGCCGGCAGCGATTGTGCCCGCCGCAAGTCCGGCCGGGCCCAGAACAGCGCCAGCTGTTCGCTATCCACGACGGCGAAGTCCGTTTGCTCGGCCTGTCCTCGCGACGCCGCCGACGCGCGGAATCGGCGCGGCTGGCGACTGCCGCGGCGTGGGCCGCGCGGTTGGTAGTGCATGTTGGCCAAGAACAGTTGCTGGCCAAAGCGGTTGGCTTCGGCCAACTCGATCGGCTCCTCGGATTGGCGAGCCGTGAGGGCTTGGTGCCAGCAGAGCCGACAGGCTCCGTGGGCGGCCAGCGGCCTGCTTTCACCACAGTAGGGGCAGTTGTCGACCGGGTGCCGGTATCGCCACCCCCGGCAACTCCAGCAGCGCCAGTTGTGCTTGCGCAGCACGCCCCACGCCAGGCAGTCCTTGCATGTCCCGGGATGGTCGGGGGCACTGGGATGGCAGACGCCGCACAGTCCCTGGCAGAAGTAGTCCTCGGACCCGCACGCTTGGCAGAGCGGCGGAGTGAACGGGCCGCCGGGCAGGCAGGCGTAGCAGTAGTCGACCCGGGGCGCCGACCAGGCAACACGGTTGGTTCGGCATACGGCACAGAACCGTGGTGGGGCATTCATACCGGTGGCATGGAGCGGGAATGGCCAAGTCGGGGGGTGACCGGTGTCGGGCCGGCGTGGTTGGTTGCGGTCTTCGCCGGACGTAACGCGGCGACCTTCTCGGGTTCGCGGATCAGCAGCTCGGTGGGCTCGCAGTCGAGCACCGCGCAGATCACGTCGAGATCGTCCAGCCGGATGGTTGTCGGCGTGCCGGTCCACAGCGCGGACATCTTCCCGGCGCTGATCTCGAGCCCGGCATCAGCCAGCCTGCGGCGCAGCTCGGCGGACTTCCAAATCCCGCACTCCGCGGCCTTCATCCGCAGATTCCACCGCACGTCCTCACCGTCCCTCTGTAGTCGCGAATCGCGCCGTGAGGCGCTGATTGGCCTGTTCCCAGGCCCGTTCGATGCAGTCGCTGCGCACGTGCACGTACCGAGTCGTCGTGGACAGCCATTCGTGGCCGAGAAGCTCTTGCACTGCCTTAAGGTCCATTCCGTTGCCGTAGAGCGAGGACGCGCAGTAGTGGCGCAGCACATGCGGAGTCAGCTTGCCGACCCATGCCGGCAGCCACTGTTCGGTCGCGCCGGCCAGTCCGCTGCGCAGGGCATCGTCACCCACTCGCATACTGCGGCTGGAGTCGGGATCCCGTCGTTCGCTGGGCAGCATCGGTGCGTCCGGATCTGCCCAGTCCGGGCCGTACTGTGGTCGTACTTCTGCCAGCCACCAATCGATCAGCACGTCCGCGGAGTTGATGGCGGGGACCAGTCGCGGTTTCGGTCCACGTCCGGCGCTTCCCTTGCCATGGCGGACATGCAGCTTGCCGAGCTCGCTCAGATCGGGACGCCAGTCGCGGATGTCGAGCATGACCGTCTCGCTGATCCGCAGCCCCAGCCGGCGCCACAACGATGCGGCGAAGTAGTCACGCGCCGCCGGCAAGTACTTGCGTGCGTGGGTGATCGCCTGTCGCCACTGGGAAAACAGTTCGTCAATCTCGTCGTCGGAGGGCGGGACGCGGACCGACCCGTGCGTCGGGTTGGTGGGTCGGTTGTACTCGTCGATCGGCTGCGCGACGACCCAGCCGGTGAGCCGGTGAATGTCGCCCTGATAGCGGGCGAGCAGAAAGTCGTAGAAGCGGGCGACGCCGTCGGCCTTGCCCTTGACCGTGCCGCGTGCCCGGCCCTGCCGGCGCAGATCGGTGAGGTAGCGGTCAGCGTCGTCGGTCGAGGCCGACCACAACGGCCCCGACAGGGCTCGGGCGAACTCGACCACAGTGGACCGCGATGCGCTGATGTGTCCGTCGGTCAGGCCGGCCGCTGCCATCGCCAGGGCGTACTGGTCGACGATCTCCTGCTCGAAATCCTCGAGGTCCTGCGCCGAACGGAGGCTTCGCGGGGCACCGACGTTCCGCACGACAGCGAGGCTCATCGAGCCTCCCGTTCAGCAAACCCGTCCATGACTCATGTATTCGGCAGAACCTTCGGGAATCTCGACCGAAACATCGAATCTTCATCCAGAGGAGTGAACGGCACTCCACCAGGCGGAGCGGCCGACCAGGGCCTCCACGCCTGCCGCGAACTCACGGCACTAGAGACAAGCACAACGGACGCCCGGTCATGACCGGGCACATTACGTATCCCCGAGGAGGACACGCATGTCCGAGATCGACGACATCCGGGAGCTTGTCGAGCAGCAGGAGCGTGACGAAGAGCTTGACGACGACGTTGAGGAAATCGACCTCCTGGGCGTTGACCAGGAGCGGCTGGACGAGAACTTCGACTTTGGCGACGCTCGGCCGTGGGGCTACGGCTACTGACCTTCAGCTGCGTCGGGTTTCCAGCCGGTGGAGCGGCTGATGCGCGCGGCAGGAGCGTTGAAGGGCGGCCTTGTCGCCGCGCTCGTGTACTTCGTGTTCGCGGTGCCGATGGTGCTGGCCACGGTGTTCATCACGCAGAGCACCACGTCGACGCTCGCCGCGAATTGCTCTACCGGTGCCGGAGGAGTCGGGCCGGGCGGCGGCACCCAGCAGATCGGCGACGAGCAGTACAACGGTGACCAGCTGGCCAACGCCCAGACCATCACCAGCGTCGCGGTCTCCCGCGCGCTTCCGCGGAGGGCTGCGGTCCTGGGGATCGCGACCGCGATGGTCGAGTCGGGACTGCGCAATCTGAACTATGGCGACCGGGACTCGCTCGGACTGTTCCAGCAGCGCCCCAGTCAGGGCTGGGGATCGCCTGAGCAGGTCCTCAACCCCACTTACGCGGCAGGCCTGTTCTACGACCACCTCGTCCGCGTCCCGGGCTGGGCCACCATGCCGCCGGGACGGGCCGAGCAAGCCGTTCAGCGCTCGGGCTTCCCGGACCGCTATGCCCCGCGCGAAGCCGCCGCAGCCGCCCTGGCCGAGCGCTTCTGGCACGGTCCGGACAACCCCGTCCAGGGCTCCGCCCAGCAGGTCGACCTCGCGGCAGGTGGCTGTCCGGATGCGGGCCGATCGGACCTGCCGCTGGATCGGAACTGGAACCCGAAGGCACTCCCGCCCGGCTTCCAGCCGCCGGCCAATCCGACGATCCTCGCCGCGGTCACCTACGCCGTCGCCCAGGTCGGCAAGCCCTACGTCTGGGGCGCGACCGGCCCACGAGCCTTCGACTGCTCCGGGCTGATGCAGGCTGCCTGGGCGCACGCCGGCGTCGCGATCTCCCGCACGACCGCCACCCAGATCCACGACGGTGCCCCAGTCGGCTCCCTCAAGGCTGTCGTGGCTGGGGACTTGCTGTTCATCCCAGGGGCGAACGGCTCTGCTGTGGCCCCTGGACACGTCGGGCTCTACGCTGGGTCCGGCGTGGTCGTCGATGCCTACGACACCAACCACGGCGTCATCACCGAGCAGCTCACCGCTTGGGCGCCGAAGGTCGTCGCAATCCGGCGCATCGTCACCATCGACACGGCACCGGCGGGTGATCCGCGCGCATGAATCCCCGCAAGTCCCCGAGCACCCAGCGCGACCTCATGCTGCTGGGCCTGCTCGTCGCCGTTCTCGTCGGATTCCTCGCGCTGGCCGGCGTGCTGATGCTCGGCGCCGCGATCACCACCTTGCTGCAGCAGGGGGAGTGGGCGATGCCTCGCTTCGCCTCGTGGGCTTCGGGCGCATTCGCCGTGCTCACGAACGCAGGGGACCCCGGAGCCGGGCTTGGGCCACCATGGTCGAACGCGTCGGCCGGGTGGTACTGGGTGATCACCGGCCTGCTGCTCGCGGGCTCGACCACGGCCGCCGGGCTGGCCGGGACACGCAGCTGGCGGCGTTTCGGACCCGTCCAGGCCGGGCACGCGTCGCGCGCCGCCGTCCACGACGAGCTCTCGCTGGCCGCGGCCCGCGCGACCGCGGAGTGGACTCGACCTGGACTGCAGGCGACTCGGGCGCCACTGGTCGAGGTCGGCGTGCCGCTGCACCTCGCGCCGTGGGGGGTGCCGATGTGCACTCCGTTCGAGAACCCGACCGGCGCCCTCGCCCCGACGCAGTCGGGCAAGTCCCGCCGCGACCTCGTGCACAAGGCGATCGCGGCGCCCGGCGCCTTGCTGTGCTCCACCACGAAGCCGGACTTGCTTGAGTTCTCCGGGCTGCTGCGTGCCCAGCGCCGCGGGGCCGGGCCGGTGCGGGTGTTCGACACGACCGGCGCGGTGGCCTGGCCGGCGCAGGTGCGGTGGCTGCCGTACGAGGGGTGCGAAGACCCGAACCTGGCCTACCGGCGGGCCGCGCCTTGGGTGGATGCGTCCGCGACCGGGCTGGACAGCGTCGGCGGCAACGACAAGGTGTTCCGCGACCGGGCGAAGATCGTCCTGCAGGCGTACTTCCTCGCCGCGGCCACCCACCGGCGCGACCTCACCGACCTGATCCGGTGGGCGCTATCGAAACCCGCTGACCAGGAGCCGGTGAAGCTGCTGCAGCAAGCTGGTTTCACCGAGCACGCCCGTAACCTCCGGCAGGAGATCGGGCTGGTCGCGGAGACCGCGGATGCGGTGTGGCTGTCCGTGCGCCGCGCGATCGAGCCGCTGATGGACCCGCAGCTGCGGTGGCTGTGCAGCCCGAGCCCGGTAGACAGCTTCAACCCACGCGAGTTCATCCGGCAGGGCGGCTCGCTCTACTTGATCGCCGGGCAGGAGCAGGCCGCACAGGCGGCACCGATCCTGACCTCCCTGGTGGACTACTGGCTCTCCACCGCGCGGGAAATGGCTTTGCACACCGAGCACCGACGTCTCGACCCGCCGGCTTCGGCGATCCTCGACGAGGTCACCTCGGCCACGCCGGTGCCATCGCTACCGGACGTGCTGGCCGACTCCGCAGGCCGCGGCGTGCTGGTGCACTGGGGTGCTCAGTCGGTGGCCAAGCTCGAAGACGCCTTCAGCCGGCAAGGTGCTCGGCAGCTGATGGACAACACCACGACCCTGTCGGTGTGGGGCGGTATCAAGGACCCCGACACGCTGAGGTGGGTGTCGTTGCTGACCGACCACCACGAGCGGCTGCGGCACCAGGAGCAGTCGGACGGCTTGCTCGGCCGAGGTCGCACGTCGATTGGTGCGGAGACGGTACCGACCTACCGGCCTGGTGCGATCCGGAAGGTCGGTCGCGGCCGCGTGTTGGTCATCCATCGGCACCTCGACCCGATCCTGGCCCGGACCGTGGACGTGAAGAGGCGGCCGGACTGGCCGACGATCCGCGACCACGTCGCCGTCGTCCGCGCCGGCGAGGTTCCGATCAGTCCCGGCGGCTACATTCTCGCGCCGCCGATCGACGGCGCGACGGCGCCGCAGCTCCCGGACAGGCGATAGGTCGTGGCTGGCGTCGGTGGGGGAGCCGCAGGCAGTGAGGGGTACGGCGACGCTCGGGATGGGCAGATCGCTGCGCTCATCGAGCTGGTCGGTACGTTGTCCCGCAATCTTCGTCGCATGGAAGGCCGTCTGGCCAAGCTGACCAGGGACAACGCCGGCACCGGTGGTCAGGACGATCCCGCTGCACCGGCTGCTTGGGTCTGGTTCCACCCGCCTGCTGCCACAGAGGACCAGCCCGACGGGCTGCAGGACCCGCGCGTCACCATCGAGAATTTCGTGACGTGGTTCAACGCCACGTTCGTCGGCGTCGATGGCGGTCGCGCCAAGGCGGTCCCCGCCTGCTGGATGCAGCACCCGGGCTTGGCGATGGAAGTGGCCACTCTGGCCTACAGTTGGCGCGACGCCAATATTGGCCCGAACGCCACCAACCGCGATGCCCAGCACTGGTTGCACCAGTGGCGTCCAAGCTTCGCCGATCGGCTGCGCGATTGGGTACACGTCGACTGTTTCGACGGCGCCCACGTGCCTGCTGGTGCCCCGCCACGATCCAATCGGTTCGGCGAGATGCCATCACTGGACCCTCCTGCGGCCGGCCGGCCTCAGGAAGCGACCGGTTCATGACCTCAGGCGCGCTTATGCCGACGTTCAATCCGTCCAGCTCACTTGAACCAAAGCCTCAAGACCGCGGAGACGATTGCAACCAGAACAGCGGTGAACAGCGCGCCACCGAAGAACGCGCGTACTTGCCGCAGAACCCGTTCGCGAGGAGATCGATTTCGAAATCTGCTCGCGGCCGCGAAATCAGTGTGTGGGACCGGCTCGTCGTCGGCTACCGCCGTAACCAGTTCGCTGATGTACGAGACGGCGATCGGGCGACGGCGTTTGTCGCCAGGATTGTCGGCGAACCACAGTAACACCTCGCCTGTTGTTGTGCCGGAAGCGGCTGGTCGGCCAGAGAGTTTAGCTGTGTCACGGGTCAACGACCAGGCAAGGCCGGCCACTGCCCGGCGCCGATGGCGGGGGTTCTTCAGCAGCAGTTCGAACATCCTGTCCCTCCGGTGAGTGCGGGTGCGGCGTTTCAAGGTGAACAGCTCCGCGGTCAGTCGAACCGGCCCTGGTGTCGGTTCGGGGTGGAGAGCGCGAATGAGGCGGATGCTGCGGAAGGCTGAAGCCAGTAGGCGTGAGCGAACTGAAAATGACGGCAGTGCCAGTAAGGCTGGAGAGAGGAGAACGAAGAACAGCAACCACGACGACTTAAATGTTGTTGGCGGGCGTCCCGCTGGCGGCCACAACTGGTCTTGGACCACGGTCCCAAAGAGTGCCAGCACGTACACCGTCGTGAGTCCGCTGTACCAATACGCGAGCGCCTGTAGCAGAGCCGCCGTTACCATCTTGCCGGATACATGTTCGGGCAACCCGACCGCGCTCAGATATTTGAGCTCGACGCCTCTCGGGGGGAAAGTTGTCAGGAACCCTGATACTGCGGTGCGGCCGCCTAGTTGCGTGAGAGTCGCGACGACTTGCGGGAACCAGCCCTCGCGCCGGAACGTGCGTGGAATCCGCTTCGGGTTGTTGGCGATCCATTTCTCGAGCTCACTCATCGAAACCGGTTTCGGAACGCCCAGTAGTGCTCGAACCCATTTATGATCTGAGGCTTCCGTGTGATCAGGCACCACGCCAGTCTGACGTACGTTACGCGCACTTGTCCTCAGCTTACGACAATCGGAAGGTTAGGTGAACCAAGGTGCGGATCCCGCACCGATGTCAGCCGCGCACCTGGAGCTGGTGGCGAAACGAGCCTCATGCTGCAGCGCGGCATGATCGGTTGACGAAGCCGGAATGCGACCACAGCTCTGCAACGGACGAGAGGCCGTGACATCGACGGCTGCCGATTTCGGTCAGGTGCAACTCGCCCAGTAGGTTGTCTCCGTCGCCGAGCTCAAGTGCACCACGGTCCCCAAACCTCGCTCTTTGTGCGCGTCAGAAGTGTAGGTCCGGCACGCGTTGCGCCTGTGCCGCCTCGACGAGCCCGATCGGGCTGGTGATCAAGCGCATCAAGGAGCGCTATTTGCTCGCGACCTCCCTAGACCAGCCAGCGATACGCACCCGACTGCGGCTTCTTCGGCGTCCATCGCCTGCCCTCTGATATTGACCTACCTCCTCGACACCATCAGCACCACCGAGGACAGCGTCTTCATTCGTGTCGTCGCCCCGCTGATCTCCATGCGCCACCACCGGCAACGACGCTCGCTGCCTGCAACACCGGTCACCGGCCACTGACGCCTCGACAAGGCCGCGGAAGCGTGGTCGCTCGTGCTGGTGTGCAGTGCCGTTGGGAAGCCGCTCAGCTGGACGTCTGGCCCGACCGCGATCGGCGAACCTGGCAGGCCACCCATGCTGCTTTTGTCGACGTAGCTCCGGACTGCCGGTTCAACCGGCAGTCCGCTGTCAACCGTGCACTGAGCCGTCCCGCCGTTCCAGTGCGAGACATCCGTACGGGTGACGTGCTCTACGCCAGCGGCGCCCACCAAAAGCCGCAGGTCAGTGAAACGGAGCCCAGTAACCGCTAGCATGTCGTTGGCTCGATTTCACTGTGGAAAGTGGGTATTGATGGCTGAGTTCGCCGAACCGGTCGTGCGGATCGAGACCGTCGCCTTCGATCGCCGGGGCGGGAGGCAGATTTCCGCGGCAGATCGCACGTCTTCCCTGCTCGAGGAGCGGCGTGGTGAGATCGAAGCGGGGATCGCCGGCGCCGCGGACATCGTGCGAACCTCGATGGCGTCGGTGGAGCAGCAAGACGGCTGGCAGGTGTCCAGCGTCGAAGCCACTTTCGGGATCACCCTCTCGGCCGAGGCGGGAGTCATCATTACGAAGGCGTCGGCCGAAGCGTCACTCGAAGTGACGATGACCATCGAACGAGCCTGAGTCGGTCGCCGTGGCTGAGGGGTACTGGGTTGATCTGCACACCGGGGAGGGCGCACGCCTCGGCGCGGGCTTCTACATCACCCGCAGGTTCCTGCTGACCGCCGAACACTGCCTGCAGCCGTTGCCACCGGACCACCGGACCGTGATGATCACTCACGAGGACGGCTGGAGCGCGACCGGAGAGGTCTGCGAGCGCAGACCAGCTGTCGACCTCGCGTTGATCCGCCGGGTGGACGCCGATTTTCCGCGCCTGCCGCCCCCTGCGGACCTGTGCGCGTCTGGTGATCGTTGGCGCAGCCCGAACCGGCCCCATCCCTCGGACCCGCACCTCAACGGGGTGGTGGACGAGCCGAGTGCGCAGTTCGAGTGCGTCGGCGGGGGGACGCTGGACGCGTTGCAGCTCAGATCGGAGCTCGATCTGGGCAGCTTCTCCGGCTACTCGGGCAGTGCCGTCGAGCGGACTGGGGACCAGCCAGCGCTCGTCGGTGTGCTGCAGGAGCAATATTTCGACCGTTACGACGGGCAGCGCGCGACGAACGTCTTGTTCGCCGTGACCATGCACGCGGCAATGGAACAGTTCGCCGGCTACTTCGACCGCGCCACGCCGGAACCCGGGTCGCCGGTGACCGCCTCGGTGGATGTGGCGGCGGCGCTCGCCGCCCACACCGCCGTGCTGGAGCAGGCAAGGGACTGGCTGGCGCAAGGGCTCCTGTCGCCGACCGAGGTGCAGCTGATCCAGGTGGACATCGCCCGCAGCGTCGTGGACTCGACGGTCAGGCGGGTGCCGCGATGAGCGTCGCCTGGCTCGCGTTGGACGCTCTCGCCGAGCGCGGCTGGAGCCAGAAGCGCGAGGATGCGCTATTGGCCACGCCGATCACGGCTGCGCTCGTCGAGCAGCACCTGGACCGGCTGACCGCGGTGACAGCCCGGATTTCCGGCGAGGGAGCGCTGCAGCTGGTTTCGGCCGCGGTGGCCGTAGTCGACCCCCGGTCCGAGACCGGTATCCGTCTGCGTCTGCAAGAAGGTGTCCTGACGGCCGAATCGGGGGACTTCGCCGTCGCCCGTGCGAAGCTGGAAGACGCATACCTCGACGCAGGCCAGGTCGGCTCCCGCTGGGCCGCTGTCTGCCGGGCGAACCTCGCGATGCTCGGCGTGCGCGAGGGTGACCTGCGCCGGGCGAAGCGCTGGCTCACGCAGCCGAACAGCCAGGAGGTCGGCGCCGCCGACGTTCTTATGGCTTCGGTCCGCGCCGCGCTGGCCAAGCCGGAAGCGGACTCCTCGAGGATCACTGGTGCAGCGGCGTGGCAGCAACGGGTGGTGGCGCAGTACGTCTCGCAGGTCGGCGCGGGTTCTCCGACCGCACTCGTCGCCATGGCCGCGATCGAGACGAACGAGTTCCAAGCGGCGCTCGCCGCGGGCCGCACGGTCGATGCCATGCGGATCCTCGAAAGCGTTGAGCTCACTGTGCAACGGATCTCCGCGGCGTTGGGCATGAAGAACCAGCAGACGCTGGCAGCCCGGTTGAACTTTGCGGCTGCCGACTTCAGCTTGGCCAGGGCGCGGAAAGACGCCACCGAGTTGCTGCGCGCCACCGGCGCGTTGCGCGGGGCGACGGTGAACCTCGAGACCGAGCTGGGGTCGGAGCACCCCCAGGTCCTGGTCGCCCGCGTAAATCTCGCCGCGGCGGAATTCGAAGCGGCTCGGTGGGCGAAGTCCACCGAGGCCGTCCGCACGGCCTTCCGAAGCATCCGGGCCGCTGCCGACGCAATCATGCTAAGGCTTGGCGAACGCCATCCCCACTCTGTCCTTGCTCTTGTGAACACAGCGACGGCCGGCTTCGAGCTAGCCCGGGCGGGCAGCGGAGAAGTGACTCCCGAAGCCGCGCTGAAATCGCTGGAAACGGCTCATCTGCGCGCCGAGGCCGTGCTCGGCGTCGGGCAGAACACCACGCGGGTGCTCTACCACGAGCTGATGTTGTGCAGGCAATGGGTGTTCGGAGAGGACAACGACGAAGGCGCCGGCGAAGGCACCGTGCGCACGCGACGACGTACGGAGGCTCAGGACAACTACCCGCGGCGGCCAGGGCTGTTCGATCAAGAGTACCTCTCGATCGACCACGCCGGCGAGCTCCTCCGGCGCCCTCGCTCGCGCGCGGTGGCTGTCGAAGATCGGCCAGTGCCCGAAGAACGTCCAGGACCGGATCCGTACCCGGGTGAGCCGCGTCCGGAAACCTGGACAGATCCGGACGATCCTGGAGGCCCGTTCCCGATCGTTCCATAGGAACGAGTCTTGGCCCAGCCCCTCCACAGCCGGCATCTACCCGGCTGAGATCAATGCCGTTGAGGCAAGCGGGTATAGAGGTCGCGAGGCTTCTTCGCCCGCCGCCAGGAGTGACTGTTTCCAGCGGCTGGCAGTTACAGCCCGCGCCGCAGACCATCGAGCTCGTCCGTCGCCGCGTCGTCGTCGAGGTACTGCTGTTCATCGACGGCGCCAAACTCCGCATCCACGTCACTGCTGCGGTGGGCGGCGTGGCCGGCGGTCAAGTTCTCGGTCTCGTCCTCGTAGCCGGCGCCGAGGTCGTCGGCCCGTTCGCGTAGCGCGGCGATCGCCTCGTCATTGCGGAAGGACTGCTCGGACCGGCTGGCCACGATGGACTTCCAGTTGTCGGTGATCAGGCTCCACGCGTGGGCTCTTGGGCCGTCACCGGCGGGTTGCGGGCCGATCGGAGTGGCTGGGCCGATGGTACGGATGTTATAGATCTTGCGGTATGCCGCAGCGGTAGCGGCGAGGTTGTCCCATTGCTGGGCGGCCAGCGGTTCCCCGGACCGCGGGCCGAGCCCGGTTGTCCAACCGGGTTCGGAGATCGCGACCTCGGTGTGCAACTCGTCGACGTGCTCGGCGATTTGCTCGGCGAGCCGCTCGAGGTGCTCGGCCAGTCCTGGTCGGCTGGCCAGCGCGGCGGGGTCAGGCGCGTCGAGCCAGGGGAGTGGACCCGTCGCGTGCTGGCGGGGACCGTCCGGTGGTTCGACGCGATCGACGCGCTGCTGCACGAGCCGGAACAACACCGCCGCCGGGTCGCGGGCGCGGTCGAGGTTGCGCAGGCTTCCGACGTCGGGAATGACCTGCTCAGCGGTCCAGCCGAGCTCGTGGGCGCGGCGCAGCTGCCACCACAGGGCGTCTTCCGCGTCGGCTCCGAATACCTGTGGGGCGCGCTCGGCGAGGACCTGCTCGATCTGGATGTCGCGTAGGTCGTCGTGGGCTGCGCGGACTCCGCGGCCGTAGTGGTAGACGAGCTCGCCCAGCCGTTGCTCGCGGGGTTCGGTCACCGCCAGCTCGGTGGCGAGCGCGTCTTCCAGGTGCTGCGGCGAGGCCTTCGCGCGGATGCGGTCCAGGACGCTGGCCGGCTCGGCAGCCGTGTTGTTCGGCGCGGCGGATGGCGGGTCGTAGGGGTGCCACTGGCTGATGAGCGTCCGCCAGGCGCGCGCCTTGAGACCGTTGTGCTCGGGCTCTTCGCCGAGCGGGTAACGCGGGTCGTCGCTGGTGACGTCGTACGTGTCGCGGAACGCGGCGCCGAGCCCGGCGAGCCGGTCCCAGTGCTCCGCCGCGACGACGTCGTGGAGTGGCCGCGGTCCGAGCGCGGCGGTCCAGTCGGGTTGCTCGGCGATCGCAACGGCGCGCAACTGGTCGGTGCGGGCGGCGATCGCCGTGTTGAGGCGGTCTAGGTAGTCGGGCAAGCTGCGGTCGCCGGCGGCTAGATGGGCGTGATCCGGGCGCGCCAGCCAGGGCAGCGCCGGCTGCCAGCCGCCGCCGACGGTGCGTTGGCGGGCGATCGCGTCGTCGAGTGCTCCCGTGGTGAAGCGGGCGTCGGGCATCGGGTCGCTGGCGGGGCGTTCGGTCAGGCGTTTCGCCGCGTAGGTCAGCGCCGCGTCGGCGTCGAATCCCTCGGCCGTGGCCGCGGCGGCGCGCTCCCATACCGCGTTGAAGCAAGGTTCTTCGACGGCGATGTCCGGGGCGAAGCGTTCGACGATGCTGCGCCAGCGGTTGACCGTGGTCGCGTCCGGAATTGGGACGTCGCGCAGTGGTGGCGACTCCTTGGCAACGATGCCTTGGATGCGCCATTGCATCACGGCGGCCGCGTCGTCCGCGTCGCCCAGCGAGCGGGATCTCAGCGCGGTGGGGACGAGCTTCTCGGCCTGCCACCCGAGCGCTTCGGCTGTCATCAGGGTCTGGCGCAGTGCCGGCGCGGCGGGGCAGTCCAGCAGTTCGGGAGCGTGCCGCTCGAGGGCGCGGTCGATGCGGGATTCGACGCCGAGCTGGGCGACGTAGTCGTGGCGACGGACCAGGGTGCGCAGCGATTCCGACTTGTTCTGCGAAGCGCGCAGTTCCTCGGTGGCCGCGGTTTCGGCCGAAGAGCGTCCCATCACGGTGACGAGGACGTCGCGAGCGCTGCGTTCGAGCGGGGTCTCCTGGTGGGAGTCGATGGTGTGTTCGTGGGTGATCACGTACATGCGGTTCTCGTGCCGGGCCCGGGTCGACTGCGGGTAGAGCTGCTCGAGCGACATGCCGGGATCGACCAAGCCGTGCGATGAGCCGTGGGAGGTCATCCCTTGGACGGTGTTGACCGTGGCGGCGTAGCGGAGCTCGACGTGCTCGGCGACGTACTCGGCGGGGAGGACGATCGTGCCGCCGGATTCGTGGTGGCGGACCTTGATCGAGCCGTCGCGACGTACTCGCATTAGATCCCAGCTGTCGCCGTTCTTCACGAAGTCCCGGCCGGCGAAGAGGGTCTTGAGCCGGTCGTTGGAGCGGGTGACGATCCAGTCGCCGCGGCTTGCCGTGGTTCCGTCGTGCAGCTGCACTGAGCGGCGGGTGCTGACGTCGCCTCGTTCGACCCGCAGCGCGCGGGCTTCGAGGTTGAGGGCGGCGACGTCCTCATTACTCGGCACGACGAGCAGGCTCTCGAGGCCCGCGTCCAAGTCGGCGCGCCAGTTGCGATGCGCGGTATCACGCATCGTTTCGCGGCTGCCGGATTCGACCCAGCGCTGGGCGAAGTAGTAGTCGAGCGCGGCGATGTCGCCGTCCCGCAGTCCCATGGACGCGGCCGCTTGGGCGGGGTCGGCGAAGCGCACGACCTCGTTGAGCCGGACCGCGCCGTTGCGGTGCTCGAACCAACGGACCGCGCCGCCGGCCTCGACGGCGGCGAGCTGCTTGCCGTCGCCGACGAGCCGGACGTCGGCGTCGTGCGCCAAGGCGTAGGCGACGACGTCGTGCAGCGTATGGGTGCCGGCCATCGACACCTCGTCGATGATCAGCACGTCACCGCGGCGGAACGCGAAGTACCGCTCCGCAGAGCCGAGCCGCTGCGCGGTGGTGAGCTGGTGCAGCGTGTGCGGGTGGGCGTCGATCGACGTGGCCAGCTCCTTCGCGGCGCGGGCGCTCGGGCCGAACGCGAACACCCGGCCGCCGTCCGCGCGCACGGCCTTCGAGTAGACGCGCATCGCGGTGGTCTTGCCGGCGCCGGCGGGGGCGTAGAGCAGCTGGACCCGAGCGCCGGAGCGGGCGAAGGAGATGACCGCGTTGCGCTGGCCGGGGTTGAGTTTCTTCTCCTCATTGAGCGCCGTCCAGACGGTGTCCTCGGCGAGCTTCTGGCCGTCACGCAGCCGGCCGAACTCGGCGAGTGCGGCTTCCTCGCGCAAGGTTCGGTGTGTGGTGTAGCGCTGGGAGTTGTGCTCGACGAACACGCTCTCGCCGGATTTCCTGCGCAGCGTGACGGGCTCGTCGACGACGGACGGCGCTTCCAGGGCGACGGTCTCGCCGGAGTGGATCGCGGTGCGGAGGATGTCGTCGACCAGGCGTTCGCGAGTGCCGGGCGCAACGCGCATTCCGGCGGTCTGCCGATGGGCTTCGGCGAGCAAGTTCCAGCTGTTGAAGTGGCTGTAGTGGTCGGAGACCACGTCGATGACGGTCGCGGCGAGCTGGTCGAGATCGATCGTGGCAAGCGGTTCGTCTTCCCCTTCGAGAACACGGGAACCGAGCTCGGCGGCGACGTCAGGGGCGACCATGTCGGTGCTCATGCTGCGCCAGAAGCGCTTGTGCGCGGTCAACAGCCTTGGCGGCAGTTTCGCGCGGCGCGTCTCGTACTGGGCGCGGCGCGAGATCTCCAGGACGTCCTTCGGTGAGGGCTCGCAGCCGTGCTCGCGGCGGAACTTCACGATCTGTCGAGCTCGTTCCTGCTCGACCTTGGCGGCCCGTTGGGAAAAACCGGCCAGCAGTTCGTTGGGGACGCCGTCGAGTTCCCAGGTGGGGCGTTTCAAGTCGATGCCGCCGGCACCGCGCTGTGTCCAAGACGCGCCTTGGTCACGGAACAGGTCGCGGACACGGGAGTTGTAGTACTCGCTCATGGTGACCGAGGCGGCGAGGATCGTGCGGCCGTCGAGCGCGGTCCAGGTCCCGTCGGAGTTCTTGACCTTGGTCGAGATCGGCACGTGGGTGTGGAGGTGCGGGTCGCCGGCGCGGGAATCCCAATGCTCGAAGATCGCGGCGGCGATCCCTTTGACGTCGTGCTGGGCGTAACCACCGTTGCCGCGGCGGGTGTAGGCGACGTTTTGCTCCAGGTGGGTCAAGGTGTCGTGGACAGCCTGACGGTGGATTTCGGCGACCAGATCGCTGGTGGCTTGGTCGCCGAGCGCCCACAGCACGCTGACGCTCTTCGGAGGCGCGAAGACCAGCTCGAATCCGGCGGTCGCGGACTTCATCTCGCGCTTGTGCCTGGACAACCACTTGCGGAGTTCGTCCTCGGTGGGCTGGCGGCCCTCGTGGGCTTCGGCGAAGGCCTGGGTCTGGACGGCGCGGCGGATCGTCGGGCGGGTGTCGTCGTCGATCGGTGCGGTGGCGGGGCGGCCGAGGTCGCGGTTGTGCTGCTTGTAGGCGGCGATGACGCGGCTGCGCAGTTCGTCCGCGCCCTTGTACTGGTAGAACCGGCGGCCGAGTTTCGTCGCAGCGAGCGCTTCGGCTTCGGTGGCGCCTTCGGCGATCTTCTCGGCGAGGATGCGGTCGGCGTCCGGGTGGCGGCCTTCGCCGAATAGCGCGTTCATCTGCGCCGCGGTGACCTCACCGGATACGCCGAGCTCGGCTGCGCCTTGGCCGAACCACCGGCCGGGCGGGTAGCCGTGGCGGACGTAGTAGTCCGAAAGGGACTCGCCGGCCTCGAGTTCATGGCCATCGCCGCAGGCCACCGAGCCTGTCAGGTACTCGTACCCGCCGGGGCTCAGCTTGCGGACCCCGATCACTGAAGGAACCCCACTGCGTCACGTCAGTTCTGGCCCCCGAGTAGCACGGTACACGAAAGTGCTACAACAGTTATCTTTATCGATTCATTTCCAGAGCGCATTTCATATGCAAAAGGTGCTGTGTCGTAGTGAAGGGTGAGTGGCTGGTCGGCCGGCGGCCGGCCAGGTCGGCGGGTTGGCGCCGGCGGGGCGGCCGGCAGTAAGGGCGAGGAAGGGCCGGCGGTGGTCGGGTCTGTGTGGCTGGTCCGTGGCGGGCGGTCCGGCTTTGAAGGACGGCCGGGCCTTGGTGAGCGCGCGATGCGACGCGCGAACGTCGGCGGGCCGACGCGCCCGCCGGGCTGTCGGCCCGCAGGGCCGTCCGCTGAGTACTGGGCGCGCGAAAGAACCCCCGGCGGAACGCCGGGGGCTCTGGTTGGGGGAGGGCGGCCGTCGGAATTCACGTCGCCATCGGGGCAGGGGTCCGGCCCCACGGGCCGGACCCCTGACGGCTACACGCCGACCAGCTCGGCGGGCGGCTCGGCGGCCGCTTCGGTGAGCAGGTGTTCGGCTTCGTCGGCGAGCTTGCGGCATCCGACGCACAGGCCTTGCCGGACCTGGCGCAGGCTGCCGCATCCCTCACAACCGCCGGGCTCGGTGGCGATGGTGGCCTGCATGGCGGCTTCGGCGTCGGCTTGCTTGTCGCAACCGTCGCAAAGCTGGAACGGGGCTCCCGGTCGTCCGCACCGGTCGCACGTATCGTGCTGTTCACTGGCCTTGGCCTGGGCGGTTACGGGCTCGGCTTCGGCTTCGGCCTGCTTGCGGCAGTCGACGCACACCAGTGGGGAACTGTCGACGGGCGCGCCACCCTCGTCGATCTCCAGGGGCGCGACGCCGTTGCGGCTGAGGCATTCGTCGCAGGTCGGGCGTTCCGCCTTATGGTCGGAAATCCACGCTTCGATGACGTCGCGGTCGCCGGTTCCGGTGGCCGATCGCCACTCGGCGACCAGTACGCCGCGTGGGCGGGGGAACTGCGCGGCCAACCATTCGCACCGGGCCTGAAGCACGTCGGCGCGGGTGTAGCCCTCCGCCAGCTGCGCGAGGCCCTTGCGCCATGGGGTTTCGCAGTTCTCGCACAGCCCGCTGTCTCCGCCGTCCTTCCGGTAGGCGGCGCGCTCGCAGCGGCACAGCAGACACGGAAAGCCGCGCTGGGCGTGCACGGCGGCCTTGTCGTAGTCGAGTCCCGAACCGTAGACCTGGCTGGCCTCGGCGCGGTCCTCTCGGTCGGCGATCTGCGGACCGTCGACGACTCCGCCGCGCTCGGTGAGGTACTGGGTAGCCTTGGCGTTCTGCTCGGCCTGGCGCTGCGCGCGCTTGGCCTTCTTGCCTTTCTTGGTCTTCTTCTGCGTCTCGTCCACGCGAGTGGTGAGGTCGTCGGGCCAACGGTTGGGGTCCTGCTCGAAGCGGGTTTCGGTCCGTCGGATGTACTGGCCGTTGTCCTCGGCGGGCACGCACGCGACGATCACCGCGCGGTAGGCAGGGTTGCTGGTGGCGCGGTAGGCGTCGCGCAGCTTTTCCACCGCGATCGCGTGCGGGTAGGTTTCCAGCGTGGTCGCACAGCGGCCGACGACGCTCAGCAGTTCGGTTTCGCCCTTGTCGAGCACGACGCTCATCCGGCGCTTGGCCTGGGCTTTCTTACCGGCCCTGACCAGGGCGGCAACCTCGGCGAGCTCGTCGGAAATAGCAAGAATCTGCGACATGAATAACTTCCCCAATGCGGTTTTGTGACCGGCCCGGGCTTGGCGTTCCCGGGTTTCTTGCATTTCTAATTCTAGTGACTAAAGCCGGATCTTGGGTTAATTATTTAGACTCTTTCGAGTGAAAACAAGTCGCTGACCTGCGGTTTTGCCACTTGAAAACGCGAGCCTCCTGCACAACGCGATGCGTGCAATACTCCTCGCAACTCCTTTCCCGGCCGCCCCCCTCGCGAGTGCTTGGCCTTGTGCTGCGGCGGTCGGGTCAAGGGCGGGTCCTGAAAAAATCTTCGGAGCCTGCGGAGAAGAATTTTTCGGGTGCCCTTGACGCGGCTGTCGCGGCACAAGACGGTTCCGGCACGAGGGGGGCTTTGGTGACCGGCGGCCGCCAGGCCGGGGACCACCCTGGTCGCCGCCGTGCCCGGCGACTTCGGACGCTGTCGAGACGGACGCCATGGCCACCCGACGATGGGGTACCGGTGCGAGTGCCGACGGCCACCGCGACGCCGGCTGGGTACACTCGACACCGCGTTGGGTTACGGGCTCTTGCGGGCCCAGTGACCACCCGGCGCACGTGCGGCGCAGTTCTTGGCGGAGTCGCCGGCAACGGTGACCGGTCCTTCGGGACCACTGCGTGACGGCACAAAAGGCGTGTCCGGCTTCGGCTGGACACGTCTTTGCCGTCTCAGCGGTTCGACCGAGGGCGCGCCGGAGCGGCGTGCAGACACGGCGTCAGACGTGTCGTTGCGGGTATCGTCGGCGACGGTGGGGGCCCTGACGAGCACGAAGTCAGGAGTGTGCGGCATGGCCGACTCGACGATGGCCCCGCAGAAGAAGAACCGGCGCTCGACGGCGAAGAGCCAGAAGCTGGAGGCGGCGCGTACCCGCCTGGCCGTGCAGCTGGCCGAGGAACGTGACCGCGAGAAGCGGGTGCTGGCCGAGCTGGAGGCATTCCTGGTCGCGGAGGAGCGGATCGCCGCGACGAACGCGGCGTGCGAGGCGAAGGTTGCCGAGCTCGAGAACCGGATCGCCCGGCAACGCGAGCTCGCCCGGGACAAGACAGCAAGTGCGCGCCGACGGCAGGCGATCGCGGCGCTCACCATGCACGAGGCCGGCCGGAAGGTGAGTCAGGTCGCCGAGCTGCTGCAGCTTTCCCAGCGAGAGGCACGTGACCTGATAGCAGCCGGCCGGGCGGCTGCGGGACCGTCGAGCGGCAGCACGGGCGTCCTCCCGGCGACGGCGGCCGTGGTCGACCACGGCCGCCGTCGCGCCGAGGAGCATCCGTTCGCCGCGTCGGCGACCGGCAGCATCGAAGTCGAGGGGTGAGCGGCCGCGTCGTTCAGCGGGCGGCCTCGCTCAACGGGGCCGTCCGGCGGACGGGCCGCCGGACGTGGCGGATCCAGACAGCCAGGGTGGTCACCCAGCACGCTGCCGCCGGGGCAAGCACCAGCGGCCCGATGCCATCGGACTCGCCCACGGCGACGGCGAGGGGAACGACCAGCATCCCGGCCACGGTGAACAGCAACATCCGGTGCCGTGCGTGCGACGGGCCGGTCGAGGTGGAGAAGAGCCAACGACGGCTGCCTCGGGAGGCGAGGGCGCCGATGCCGGCGCCGAGCACGATCAACCCGGGTAGCGCGGTGGACCAGACGCTGCCGGCCGCGAAGGCCTGGCCGGTGGCGACCGTGATGAGCCCGCCGACGGCGAGCCCGGTGATGGTGCCCAGGCCCGAGACGGCGAGGAAGCGACCGAGCAGGAGCAGCCGGCTGAACCTCATGCCGTCCGAGGGTAAGGCACCGGACCGGCAGTGACGATCAGGTTGTTGCTCTGGCCCGGCCGAGCGGCGAGTCGGAACCGAGGTCGGCGAGGGTGGGTGTTGCTGGTCAGCCGTCATCGATGTCGTCGACGTCCCGCTGCACCTTCGCCGCCTGTGCCGTTTCGTGTCGTGGAGTAGCCGGTTGACACGGACGTGAGGTCGAGCGGCTGGTCGTCGCGCTGGACGGCGTCGAGATGGAGCGTGATGACTAGGACGTCGTCGTACCACTTGTCTACGACGTCGTGCTGGCTGGCTTGGGTAATGCGACTCTGCGGGCATCCGCGATCGACCTTTCTGCTGGCGGATGGGCGAAACCGTAGGCGAGTACGCGCGGCCGGGCGCATAGGCGCGGTGGTGCGCCCGGCCGCGGGTGAGCGGGCTGCCGCCGTCGTGGGGAGCGACGGGGCGCCTCAGCTCGGCCAGAAGACAAGAACCGCCCGGGACAGTGGGCTTCGCTTGCCTCGGAGACGTACGCCGCCGAACCGCTGGTGGTAGTCCGGATCAGGTGCAGTCCAGGCCACACAGAGCTCGGACGGCCACGGCGTCAGCGGACCCAAGCGGGGCAGCAGCGGACATCAGGTTTGTCCTTCAGCCTGGACAAGACGGGGTGGACGGCGCGCACGAGCGCGAACCGGGACCGGCACCACCGACAGAAGTGGTCGTAGCGCAGCTCGGGCGGCGGCGGTGCCGGGCCGGGTGGGCGCGGAACGCTCGGACTGCCGTCGCGGCCGTGATCCCACGGCGTTCGGTGCGCGGCGCGTTCGCCGCTGTCCCATCGCACGATGATCGACCAGGACGGCTCGGCCAAGTCGCCGAAGCGGAACCGGATATCGATGCGCTCGACGAGGTACCAGTGGAACCAGTACCCGTCCCAGTAGGTGCCGCCGACTTCGCGCGGCCCGATCGCGTCGAAGACGTCGCGCATCCGCTCGCGGTGTCGTCGGACGCGGACGTCCGCTGCATCGAGCGCGCGGAGAACCTCCGGTGGTGGTGACCAGAGGCAGTCGCAGGGCTGCGGGTACCAGACGTCGTCATCCCCGGGGACCCGCTGGGCGAGGGAGTCGTCGCGGTCATTGACCAGGTATTCGCCGCTGCCGCGGCACTCGGGGCAGCCGTCGAGTGCCCAAAGTCGACGCATCCGGGTCTTGCGGTAGCCCTCGAGAATCGAGATCGCTGGATCTGTCACGCGCACTCCTCGAACGGGTGGTCATCTGCGGAGGGGGAACCAGCAGGACGTACGCCGCGGCCGGGCGCCGGTGGGGCGCCCGGCCGCGGATGAGCGGGCTGCCGCCGTCGTCGGGGTCGACGGGGCGCCACGGCTCGGCCAGAAGGTCAGGGCGGCACGGCCGCGTCGTCGAGCTCGGAGATGAGCGGCCCCGCTGGCCGGGTGCGGCTCCCGGCCAGCGAGGGCGCCGTCAGAACGGCGGCTCGTCGCCGGACTGGCTGTCGCCTGCCGGCGCGGCGGCGTCCCAGGCGTCGCCGCCTTGGCCGCCGCCGTTGTTGCCGCGGCTGACCTTGTTGACCTTCGCGGTGGCGAAGCGCAGCGACGGGGCGACCTCGTCGACGTCCAGTTCGACCACGGTGCGCTTCTCGCCTTCTTTCGTCTCGTACGAGCGCTGCTTGAGACGGCCCTGGACGATCACTCGCGTGCCGCGGCTGAGCGACTCGGCGACGTTCTCGGCGGCCTGGCGCCAGATGTTGCAGCGCAGGAACAGCCCCTGGCCGTCCTTCCACTCGCCGGATTCCCGGTCGAGGGTGCGCGGGGTGGAGGCGACGGTGAAGTTGGCGACGGCCGCGCCGGCGGGGGTGTACCGCAGCTCGGGGTCCGCAGTCAGATTTCCCACCACGGTGATGACAGTCTCTCCGGCCATGACGTACTCCTCACGAAACATCGGTGATCAGGTCCGCCGACAACCCCTTTCCCCATTTCCGCCCGGTGTTCGGGTGGGGGTTCGTGCTTGAGGGACTGCCGATCTGCGCAAGGGAGATCAAGGATCCGGCGGGCCGGTCCGGGGTGTGCGCAGCACATCGCGCAGCGACGCCGTCAGGCGCCCTTGACCGGCCCGCCGGTCCCTGATCGACTTGGCGGAGATCGACAGCCCGCGCACGAATCGCCGCGTTAAAATCGCGCCCCGGTCCCGGTCTGGCCGCTCGTCGAGTCGATCATGCTGCCGCCTTCGCCGAAACTGGCTTCGCGGGCGCGACGGTCTTACCGACGGGCGCGGCAGTCGTCGACGCCGAGGCTTCCGGGTCGGGCTCGGTTTCGTCGATGGATTGGACGCCGTAGCGGATGCGGTCGCACATCGCGGCCGTCAGCTGTGATGCGTTCATACAGAGGTAGACCATCGCCACGATGGCGAGGGTGCCGAGAATTTCGTTCCACATAGGACGCTCCTTCATCGATTGTGACGCAGGGAAAGTGGATGGCCGCAGATCCGTAAAGGCGGCGGCGCGCGGCGGTGCTGGCTGTAGCGGCCGTGATCGTGCTCTCCTTGGACATCCCACTGGCCCGGTCCGCCGTGCTGCCGTCGGGCCGGACAGTGGTGGACGTTGCGTTGACGTGGTCGGTTACGGCTGGCTGGTACCGCGTCGGCGGACGACCCAGCCGTACGTGTGGGCCTCGACTCGCACGCTCTCCCCGGAGGTGAAGGTCAGCTTCACTAGGGCGGTGCCGATCTCGAGTTGAGCTTTGCGGACGACGCCGAGATACTGCGTCGCCTGGACGGTCTCTCCGCACAATGGGTGGTTGCGCTGGATGTCGGGGGCCAAGTTCCCGGAGAGGGCGACGGCGACGATGACGTCGCCCTTGCGGACGTTTCCCGGCGAGGTCGTCACTTCGACAGCGTGGTGGCGGGTCAGGGTGGGCTGCTCGTCACGGACGACGAACACGGCCGCGAAGCCGCCGTCGTTCTCGTCGATGAGGTCGACATCGTAGGCCAGCGCGCATGGGCCGCACAGCACGAAGTGCTCGGCGCGGCGCCAGTTACCGTGCAGGCGTGCGATGCGGCCGCAGCACGGCGCGGCGGTGTCCAGGCTGCCGTCGGGGCCGGCGTCGGTGTAGCGGCGCACGGATGCGCCAGGCACGAGTCTCGTACGGTCGACCTCGTCGTCCGCGCCGTAGACGGCGAACCGGACCTTCGCAGGTTCGTGGGCCACGATCAGAACTCCTTGATCGCGTAGAACGGCCACTGCTCACCGGCCAGCTCGCGAACCTTGTCCTCTTCGTCGGCGAGCGACCTGTCGTAGGTCCAGCCGCGGGCGGTGTCGATCGCCCGGTGATCGAGGCGCTGGTGGGCGCCGGCCGGCCAGACGAAGTCGTCGAGCTGTCGTGCGATCTCGATGGCGAGCATCGATTCGATCGTCCACTGCGGATAAACGCCAAGCTGTCGTACGTCATCGATGTCGCCGGACTCACCGTCGTCGTCAGGTCCGACGTAGAAGTCCTCGGTGACGGCGAGGGAGTCCTCATCCGCGTTCCAGCTGTAGTGGCCGGGCCCGGCGAGGATTTGGTACCGCGGGTGGCTTGCCGCATCGAGGAAGCCTTCGCCAGCGTAGATCGTTGCGCAACCGCCGCCGGTCTGCTGCACGTACGCCTTGCGGCCCACGGTGCGCAGCAACGATACGACGGCATCCATGCTGAACTTGGTCATCGTCGCTCATTCCGTGAAAGCTGTGGCGGGGAAAGAGAAAGCTCGGGTGGTGGCCGACCGAGATGGTGGCTCCCGCCCGGCGGGAGCCACCATTGACCAGGATGCTTCGGCGAGGCTGCGCGGCTGCTTCTCGCCCGCGGCCAATCCGTCGCTGATGGTCTTCTCGGCGTGCGCTGCGGTCCATCCGGCGATGCCGACGTGGCAGGTGGCGGCGCTGTGAAGGGTGGCACGGGCGTCGGATTCGATGAGATCACCGCCGCCGACCAGCCGGCCGAGTGTGAACGCGGCCTTGTTCAGTGTGTCGTGTCGTCGGCCGATTTCGGCCAGCGCGACGTTGCCGGCGACCCGAGCGACGTAGGCGTCGATCCGGGACAGCTCGCTGACTGTGTGCGGGAGCCGCTGCACGAATACCGCTGGCTCGGGCCGCGGCGGCGGTGTCAGCTTGGTGGCGAGCCATTGCGGCATCGGCGCGATGGGAGCGTCGTCGAGCACTTCGTAGTGGCCTTCACGCCGGACAGAGCCCGCGGCGACGACGTAACCGCCGATGCCGCGGGTGTCGACCCGCCAGCCGAGCCGCCCGATCGTGTTGCGCAGCGGCGGATCGTCCGGCGCGTGCAGGTAGAGATGCTTGCCCCTCGGCGGAGTCCGGACGGTGTAGGTCCGGATGGGGAATGTCGCGCCGGCCGCGGCGGCCAGTCGCGCGAGGACGTCTTGGCCGTGGCGCGCACCGGCCCAGTCCGCGGGCGGTGCGTGGCCGTGGCCGTCGTCGAGGTCGATCACGTACAGCTTGCTGGGTTCGCAGGCGATGCCGATGTTGTAGGGCATCAGCGACCAGCGTTCCCGGATGGCGTCCGGGTCGCGGGTGGCGACGGACGCCCAGTTCTCGATCGCGGGCCGCTTGGATCGCGGCCAGAGCGGGAACACGAAGTGCCCAGCTCGCGCGGCGGCGAGCGCGGCGCGCATGAGGGCTCGCGACGGCAGGCAAGTGCGATGCCCGACGGCGGGTCTCGTCGTGGTTTGGATGCTCAAAGTTCTGCTCCTTCGGAGGGTGCCGGGCGTCGCAGGGAGCGGATCGGCGAACTCAGTCGTCGGAGAAGTCGTCGAAGATGAAGCTGATGACGATCGCTACGACTACGTCCCAGCCGATGAAGGCGACGACGAGCGCAGCCAGCCCGGCGGCCCACCACTCGATGTGGTGTCCGATGAGGACGGAGATGCCGAGGAGGACGGGCCACAGGACCAGGGCGACCAATATCTTGGCGGCCTGCTTCAGCCAGAACTCCGTCACGACGTCTCCCGCTCGGCGCTCTGTGTCGCGTCCGCCTGGCGGCTGGTGCCGATGAGGTTCGGCGACGACACCGGCACCCAGCCGAACGAGGTGTTGCGGTAGAACCGGCCGTCGACGGCCACCACGTCGCCCTCACGCAGCGGCCGGTTTCCGCGGCGGCGGTACTCCTCACCGCGCTCCTCGGTCGAGGTGATCGCGGCGGTGTTGCCGAACATCCTCATCGCGGTGTTGGCGATCGCGTGGTCGCCGGTGCCGGGGAAGACGTCGTTCTGGACGTAGGCAAAGACCTCGACCAGCGGATCGCTGTCGGCGTAGGTGGTCAGCGGGTCGGATTCGTCGGCGACGGTGTGGTAGATCCGCACGTGGGCTGATCGGGGAGGGTTGAGCAGGTCGCCGATTCCGGTCAGCAGGCTCTGGATGCCGTAGTCGGCCAGCTGCTGCCGCATGACGGCGGCTCGTGCCGCGGCTTCCTTGTCGTGGGCCAACAGCGCGGCCAGCATGTGCACCTGCGCCGCGGCGAGGTAGTCGCCGGCGAGCTTGGGGTACCACTGCGCCAGGTGCAGCTGGTACATTGCCGCCTCGCGGTGCTGAGCGGCGTTGGCCGGCGGGGAGCCGGCTGGGTGCTTCGTGAAGTGGTCGTGGCGGGGACGGAGCCTGCGGAACAAGGACATGGTGTCTCCAAGACGTCTCGTCGGGCGGGAAAAAGCGGCGGGCCGGGACGCCAAGTGCGTCCCGGCCCGCGAACTGGATAGTGGGGAGGTCCTCTTGTTCTGCCAGAAAACGAACTGCTTCGTTGGGTTGTGCTGTCACCGCCCGGTCGGCCGGGCGCGCTCGGCCGGGCGCCGGAGACGGGGCAAGGAGGTCAAGGTGGTGCGGGCGCTTTTCCCGCGCCCTTGACCTCCGGCCGTCACCGGCGCAGGCTGCGAGCGCTCCGCCGGCTGGGCAGGGCCCGCGGAGTCAGTGCAGGCCCTCTTCGGCGCAGTCGTCGTCAGGATCGTTGCGGTGGGTGTCGAGGTACCAGGAGGCGGCGGTCCTCTCGCCACAGGCCTCCAGCAACGCGACCAGGGCGTTGACCTCCTGGCAGCTGAGGGCTTCGCCGACATGGTTGGCGGTCATCGAGTCCGAGAAGACCTCGACGAAGACCCGCAGCGGGTCGTAGGTCAGCTCTTTGGTGGACATGGTCGGGTACTTCCATCTCACGTGGTGGGTCCGTGGACGGAATCGCCGGTCTTGGCTGGCCCGGCGAGACGCTCGACGACTACTCCGGCCGAAGGGGCGAGGTCGGCGTAGACGTCCCCGGCGAGCCAGCCGTACGACAGCTGGTGCCAAGATTCGCCGGCGTAGCGTCGGTACCGTCCCGGCGACACCTCGATGTGGCCGGGCGGGATTTCTGCCAGCCAGCCGGGTCCGCCGACCACACGGGTGCGGTAGACGTCGAGGCCGCTGAGATCCAGCCGGATCAGCGGGGTGCCGTCCGGGATCTCGTAGTTGGGCCGGGCCAGGAACTCCTCCAGCGGCCCGCTGCTGGTGACGTTCCAGTTGCCGCGGCTGGCGCCGTCGAGCTGCTCGGCGATGGCGCTGACGCTGCCGTACGGACCGACCTGGATCAGATGGATGCGGTGGTGGAACGGATCCGGGGTCAAGCTCATCGCGGGGACTCCGTCCTGTCGATACTTGCTCTTGGCTCTGCCTCGCAGTCCGGGAGGTCGTCCCAGCCGCATGCGGCGTGATTCGCCGCGTGCTTTTCGCGCCAAGCTCGGATCTCAGCGGGCGTCGCCGGCCGAGTGTGCTCGACCGGGCACTCGAGCGAAGCGGTATCGCCGTCCCACTCTTCGCAGTACGCGCGCCGGTGGCCTGGGCCGTCTGTCCGCTCGATCGGTCGGATCACCCGGAACGTCAGGTTCCACCGGGGACCGGGGACGTACCGCCGTTCCGCGTGGTCCCAGTCCACTCCGCCCGGCTGGGCGACAACGATCATGTCTCCAGAGCTCAGTCGGAACGGCAGGTCGTTGATCATCACCTCTACTTGACCAGCACCAGCGAAGCCAGGGCGCGGTCGTCGAGCTCGTCGGCGCGGTCGGGGTCGGCCACGGTTTGGCTGTAGGAGGTGATCGCGTTGGCGATCCCGGCAGCCGAGAGCTGGCCGGCCGAGACGAAGTGGGCGAGGATGCCCTCCCGCTCGGCGTCGCTGAACCCGAGCTTCTGGGAGACGACCTTGATGGTCTTGTCCGGCTCGTGGACCGCGGTGGTGGCTCGCCTCTCGATGTTCTCGACCTGCGCCTCGACGAACGCGGGGGACAGCCACTTCGCCACGAGGTCGCGCGTCTTCGCGGCGAGGACGTCCAGCTGCTTGCGCTGGGTGTCGAGCGACCAGGTCACCGAGCCGGGCTCCTGCTTCGCGCCCAAGTGCATCTTGCTGTCGCCGAGCAGCGGGAGCGTGTAGCCGTTGCGGCACATCTTGACGTAGAGCTCGGGCTTGATCGTGACGGCGCCCTTGCCGATCTCGGAGTTGGAGAACCGGAAGCCGGCGAACATCACCGGCTCCTCGCCGTGTTCGTAGCCCATGCCCTCGAACGCTGCGGCCTGGCGGATGCTGTCGATCTCGGTGCTGATCTTGGCGCGTTGGGCCTCCAGCTCGGGGTTGGCGAACGGGTTGCGGTAGCCGCGCAGGAAGTGCGGGGCCAGGGCGGCGACGCCGGGGGAATAGACCTTGCAGTGCATCGAGGATTCGGTCAGGTCGCAGGAGCGGATTTCGACCTCGGCGTCTGCCTGACGGACGCCGGCCATCACGGCGGTGAGGACGTCGAGGTTGTCGAAGATCTCGTAGCGGTCGGAGAGCATCGCCCGCAGCACCCGGCGGCCGCCATCACGCGGCACGAACGTGCGCACCAGGAACGAGCGCTTGTCGGCGGCGTGGATCCGGGTCGTAGCGCCGTTGATCGTGCGCTTGGTCTTGCCGTGCAGCAGGCCGTTGACGTTCGCGTCGTAGAGGTCGAACCGGCCGTCGGCTCGCAGACGGCGCAGGTACTTCAGGCCGATACCGAGCTTGTCGGCGATCGTGGCATCGGCTGCCTTGGTCGGCAAGTAGAGGCCGTTGGCGTCGGTGACGCCGTTGTCGTCGACCACGGGCTCGATGCCGGACAGCTCGATGGCGCCATCGCGGGAGCGCAGTGCGGTCGCCGGGACGACGGCGTCGACCTTGATGGCCTTCTGCTCCGTCAGGACGGCCATCATGTCGGCGATGTCGGTGTTGCGTGCGGTGGTTCGTCGCTGGCTTTCCAGCGTTTCCACGGTCATGGTCAGGCCTTTCGAGTTCACTCGGTTGTTCAGTTGACGTGGCTGGATCCGGGCGTAGGCGGACGCAGTCCGGTGGTCCCCTCGACGACGTGCGCGGTGACATCGACACCGGTGTCGCTGGAACTGGCGTCGTAGGACAGGTGCTCGTCGATGAGGGCGCGGTTGTCTTCGAGCCAGCCGCCCACGGTCATGCCGGCGATGCGGGGTTCCCTGATCAGGTCGTTCAGCTGGGCGACGGGCACGGGCGCATCGGTGACGAAGGTCCAGCTGATCGTCTCCCCGGCGTCGATGCTCATCCGCACGGCGACGGTGTCGGCGCCGTCCGCTGTAGTCGGCCGGACGTCGAGGAGGAGGCCGTCGTCCCAGACGCTCCGGCTCAAGGTCTGGTAGCTGTTGTCGGCCAGGGTCGGCAGGCTGATCTCGGGGTCGTCGACGGCGTTGCTGGTGAGGTATGCGGTGTACGCCGACAGGGATGCGGGGCCGACTTGTTCGAGAGCGTCTGCGCAGCCGTGGTTGGCCAGGTGGGCGATCAGGACGCACACGCGCTGCGGTGGCAGCGCCGCGAACGCGGCGGCGTGGTCGGGGTCGGTGTGGGGACAGGTGAACCACACGCCGAGCCGGTGCGCGGCGCTGCGGACGGCCGCCTGCAGAACGTTGTCGTCGGGGAAGAGCCCAGGTGTGAGGTCCGGGCGGATCAGCGCGTTGATCGCCAGGTGCGAGGGAGTCCCGCGGTAGGTGACGCCGTAGCGGTCGACGAGCTGGTAACTCGTCCCGGTATCGGCGGTGATGCCGGCGGCCGCGGCGATCTCGTCGGCGGCGACCTGGTAGTTGGTGCGGAGCTGGTGGTCGGGCATGCGAAGCCTTTCGAGGCCGGGCAGCACGACGGCCCCGTTCCTGGCCGAAGCCGGGCGGGGCCGTCGTAGTGCGCGGTTCAGGAGGGCGTGGTGAGCGCGGGGTGTTCGTGGCGGGCGATGATCCGGTCGTCGGCGTCGAGGACGAGGAGGCCGGTGCCCGGGCCGAGCTGCTTGGCCAGTGCGCTCATCGCCGGGATGAGAACGTCGGCGGCGTCGGCGTTCTCGGTGTCGATCCGGACCGTGTAGTCAGCGGCGCGCAGCGACTGACCGGGGCGGGCGCGGGTAGCCAGGGTCAGCCGCTGGCCGGCGTCGATCGCGCTCTCGTCCGGGTCGATGCCGAGCGAGGACAGCCATTCGCACACCGTCTGCGTGGTGTCGCCGGCGTTCCAGCGGCTCGGCGGATAGCAGTCTTCGTTCTCGCCTTCCTTGAGCATCCGGAACAGCCGCATGATCGCGCGACCTTCCCGGGTTTGCGGGTCGATCGCCGGCTCCGCCTCGTCGGCGCCGTACCACTCGTCGATCTCGTCGCTGGGCTCGGACTCGGGCCACTGCGCGGCGGCGGGGTCGTCGGGATCCGTCGTGTGCTCCGCGACGACGTCGCCGGGCGGTGCGGGCAACGTCTGCAGCGTTGCGTCGAACAGCGGCGTGCTCTCCTGAGGCTCGGGTGTGCCGGCCGGTTCGGTAGGCACGGCGTCCGTAGTGTAATCGTTGCTAGGCATGAGGTTCCTACTCATCGGGCATTCCATTTCTCGGCGAACGACGAGCTGGTCAGCCAGATGTCGTTGTAGAACTGCCAGCGGCTGCGGTAGTGATCGTTGCCGTAAATCCGCAGCTGGTCGCGGTCCCAGAGATACAGCCACGCGTACGTGTCGGTGGTCGACTCCGCGATGGTGCCGGTGACCGGCTCCGGCGAAGACGTGGTCAGGTAGTAGCCGATGCCGGCGTGCGCGCCGACCTCACCCGGCTCTCGACTGCGCTCGGCAGCGGCCTCGGTCGGGGCGAGCCGCTGCCAGTCGCGGCTGAGGATGACGTCGAACAGCGCGTCGGGGTCGCCGCCGTGGTAGCGGTGCAAGGCCTCGGCGAGGCTTTCGCCCTGGTGGACGGGGAAGCCGTCGTCGTGACAGCTACGGGCCCGGTAGCTGCCGTCGGGGTCGAGCCGGCCGACCAACGACCGGATGGGTTTGCTCATGAACGAGCGTCCTTTCTTGTTTTCGTTGCGGTGCAAATAATGCGAGGTGTGGAATGCCAACCGGTGTTCACGTGTCGGCCGGCACGGAGCCGGCGATCGGTACTCCGTCACGGGGGCTGAGCGCGTCGAGGATGTCTGCGGCCGAGGTCGCCAGCCGGGCGATGCCGAGCTTCACCAGCTCGTGGCAGCCCCAGGACAAAGTCGAGCTCGCCGGCCCCGGCAGGGCCATCACCGGTCGTTCGAGCGCAGCGGCGCGACGAGCGCAGTTGCCGGCGCCACTGAGCTTTCCTGCTTCGATGAGCAGGGTCGCCTGGGTCAGCGCGGCGAGGAGCCGGTTGCGGGCCAGGAACTGGTGCCGCGCAGGCGCACGGTGCGGCGGGTACTCCGACACCACCGCACCGCCCTCCCAGCTGATCCGCTTCAGGAGAGCGACGTGCCCGGCCGGGTAGCCGGCGGCGATACCGGAGCCGAGGACGGCAACGGTGTTTCCGCCGGGCGCGGCCAGTGCTCCGCGGTGGGCGGCTCCGTCGATGCCGTACGCGGCCCCGCTCCACACGACGACTTCCTTGATGGCGAGGTCGTACGCCATCTCGGCGGCGTGGTGCTCGCCGTACTCGGTTGCGGCACGCGCGCCGATGACGCTCACCGACCGGGCCGCGAACTCGTCGAGTCGTCGTTTTCCGCGCACCCACAGGCCCAGCGGGGGCGAGCTGAACTGGGTGTCGGTGTTCGGCAGACCGGTGAGGGCGGCGAGCCGCTCGGTCGGCCACTCCTCGTCCTCGGGAGTGACGAAGCGGATCTCGTTGTCCGCGGCGAACCGGAGGCTGGCGTCAGTGTCGAACCAGGTTCCTCCCGTGGTGCGGCGTGTCTGGAGAACGTTGGGCGGCGCGGTGCCGTCGTCGACGCTGCGTGCGGCGTCCACGGGGCCGAGATCGGCGACCAGACGTGCGATGTGAGGAGACGCCGGCTCGAGCGCGTGCTGCAGGAACGCGCGAGCGCGGCGTTCGTCGGGACAGCTGTCCATGGTTCCTCCTGGGAAAGTGATCGGCGAGAGTGGATGGTTCAGGCGTCCGAGTCGATGACGTACTCGGTGACCGCGACGCGCCGGCCGTCGCGAATTCACGCGGGCCCCTCCTGGTGGCGGGGCGCACTCGATCCGGCCGTGCCGGCGTGGTGGTGTCCATGCCGGGCGCTTTTCCCGGCTGGACACCAGCGGGCGGGTGCGGCAGAGTGCGCGGCCCCGCCCACCCGGAGGTGCCCGCGCCGTCTCTCAGCAGTCTCGTTCGCGGTCCTGCAGCCGCAGATTTGGTTTGCGCGGTGGTCGATAGCCGAGCGCTGAACGGCCCGGATGAGCGTCGGGGTCAGCGAACTTCGGTTCGCCGCGGCCGCTTCGGCGGACCGGCTGTCGTGGGACGCGCGCTGGACGAGCGCACCGTCCGGGTTGTTCGTCCGGCCGATGGCGGGCGGGAGCGGGGGCCGCCCCAAGCCGCCGTGATGGCGTCCTGGTCCCCGACGATCAGCTGGGCCAGCACGGTGAGCAGCACGCGCGCCGCACCTTCGGAGTGGGCATGCCAGACGGGCTCGTCGATCGTGACCAGCCGGCGGTCGAGGTCGACCGCGGTCTCGGGTCCCGGACCGACCTGGTAGCCGCACTGCCTGACCTGGGTTGCGAGGTGGTCGGCGAAGGCGCGCGGATCGCCCGCCGGGTGCGGTGCGGTCTGCGAGTCGATCGCGCCGCCGAGCAGAACGGTTTGGGTGAACTCCCAGCGGGCGTCCGCGCGGAAGGTACGACGGCCGCCAGGACCGGTGCCGGGGCGCTCGAACGGGTAGATGATCGACAGGCCCGCGCCACGCACGGCACGCCCGCGCCGCGCCCACCCGGCTGCGGTGTCGATGTCGCGTAGCTGCAGGTGCTTCTCGCCGGCCTGGATCAGCAGCATGAGCTGGTTGCGCAAGCTCAGCTGTTGCACGCTCTCGGCGGCAGCCACCAACGCGTTGGCGACCGGATTGTCGGGGCCGACGTCGGCGAGCGCGGTAAGCGTTAGCCATTCGCGGTGCTCCCGTTGGAAGGCGGGTGGACGGCAGCCGCGGCGTCGAGCGCGAGTGCGTGAGGGCATGGTGAAGCTCCTTGGGTACGTGCAGCTGTGGGTGCGGTGGCCGGAAGGGTGGTCAGGCCCGCACCCGGGGAAGGGGGCGCGGGCCTGACCGGCTCGGGGCGGTCGTCAGGCCGCGAAGGTGTTGCCCGGCGCGTCCGGGCAGTCGACGAGCGGGTCGGTGGTGGGCTCGGGGGTGAGGTGGGGCCACTTCGCGTGGTCGAGCTCCGGGTTGTTGAACAGCTTCTCGACGTGCTCGAGCGGGTAGCCGAGGGCTTCGAGCAGCTCGAAGTAGAACCGGGCATCACGGCTGGGGGAGCGCCAGCTGGAGTCGGCGTTGTCGGTATGGGCGTAGTCCCAGTGCTGTTCGCAGGCGCCGACGACCTGGGCGAGGCGGACGAGGTGCGCCTGCGTCTCGCTGGTGGTGCGCTTGCGCAACTGCAGCGCCATCGGGTGGGTGTCGCCAGTCCGGCCGGAGGGCTGGTCGAGCTTGAGCAGCCGGCAGGCGTAGTGGTGGCCCGGGAGAGCTTCGGCGAGGTAGTGGGGAGCCAGAACCGGCGCGAGCGTCAGCAGGTGGTGCACGCGCGGCGGGAGCATTTGTACCTGCACGGGGGCCTTACTCCGCTGCTTACCCTTCTGCGCTGCCTTTTCCGGGTTCCACGAGCGCCACTTGGCGAAGAAGTCGTCCAGCCACGTCCGCCGCTCGGCCTTGCGCTTGCGCCATGCGGCGTTGTTGACCCGGGTGCGGTCGTACTCCAGTTTCCGCACGGCTGCGCTCTGCTCGGGCTTGGCCGCGCGGGCACCACGCACGACGTGTCCGTGGGCAGCCGGGTCGGTGCAGACGTGGATGATGTCGACGCTCACCTCCCACGGCTCTTGTTCGATGTAGGCGGCATGGCCGGGGCACGCGGTGTGCTGCTCGACGGGGATAGGGTGCTCGGCCCGTTCGTCGGCGAACAGGTCGCGCAGCCGCACCAGGCCGTCGGCCTCGGGGTGGGCGATCGGGACGCCGTCGGCCTCCAGCTGCGCCATCGCGGTCGCGGCTTTGACCGAGACGATGGTGCGGTGGCCGTGCTCGGCGAAGCCGCCGCAGAACTCGATGCGTTCGATCTGCAGGTCGGAGTCGACGTCCACCGCGACCGCGCGGCCCGGGCAGTCGGTGTGCTCGGCGGCGGCCAGGGGCCTGGCGTCCTCGCCTGCGCACAGCTCCTCAAGCCGGACGGCACCCTCGGGCGGTTCGAACTGGTTCTCGATGATGCCGTAGCCCAGCTCGGCGAGCCGCTTCTCCTCCTCGGACTTCGCCGCTTCCATCTCGCGGCGCCCACGGATGCGCTTCATCTCGTAGTCGAGGCTCTGGGGCCTGGTGGCAAGGACTTCGACGAGCCTCTGGTGATCGGCCTCGTCGTCGGCGAACTCGGCCAGCAGGGAGAGGGACAGCAGGTCGAGTGCCGGCACGGCTTCGCTGGCCGCGCGGGTGGGCGGGCTGCCGGCGACGGCGCGGCCGGCGCGGACTCGCTCGACGGGGCGGGTGAGCTGCCGGGAGATTTCACCGTCGTCCAGGCCGGCCAGCGACAACTGCTCGTAGAGACCGGCCTCTTCCGCCTGGGTGTAGCCCTGGCGGTGGATGTTCTCGATGCCCTGGGCGACCAGCACTTCTCGGCGGGTCGTTCCGGGCGCGTGCAGCAGAACCACGATGGTGAGGTCCGGGTTTTCCAGCTCCTTCACCGCGATCGCAGCGGCCGTCCGGTGGAAGCCGACCAGGACGACGAGGGCGTCGTCCTCCGCTCGGCGTACGACGTTGATGATCGAGATCTTGGGGTCCACGCCGTGTTCGGCGATGGAGGCCACCAGGTCAGGCCGGGTCTCGCGGATGTCACCGACGACGCGGGTGTTGCCCTCCCGGATCAGGTCGCGCGGGTCGATGCCGTGCAGGACGTACGGGTACTGGACATCCTCGGCGACCGGGCCCGCGACGTCGACGTCGCGTTCGGCCAGCTTCGTGGTCATTAGGTGGCCCCATTTCGGGTGTCACGGGCATGGCTCTGCCCTGGCTTGAACGCTGAAATTTGTTGATATGAAAGAAAAATCCGGAGGGAAGGGCCGGCGTGCCGTCTGACCCGGTCCGGTGGTGCGCCCGCTGCCGTTGCTCTTCCGGGGCTGGGGTGTCCAGCGCTTTTTGCTGGACACCCTGGGCCCGGTGGAGCAGGCTGCGCGGCGCACAGCGGCCCGGGCTCAGCGGTGCGGGGCCTGCTTGGTCGCGGCAGACGGGTGGCATCATGAACCGGTGACTCAGGAGCCGGACGCCGGACACCACGCGCGGCTACTCGATTGGCTGTCCGTACAAGTTCAGATTCACAGCTCGTACGAAGGCTCGGCCGACTGGAAATACTGCTGCACTGAGGAACTCGTACTCGGGCTCGGTCGGTGGGGCGTTCCTTCACCTTTGCCGTCTGGCCGGTCCCGAGGCCGGGAGCGGATGTGTTACGCGAACGCTTCCGGTTACAGCGAAGCTCACGGCCTGACTTACGTCGAGGGGTACGGGCTGTCAGCCGTCGGCCTGGTCTTCGCGCATGCGTGGTGTGTCGACGGAAACGGGACTGTTCACGACCCCATCTGGCCCGCAGGAAACGGCATCGCCTATCTGGGACTTCCGTTCTCTACCAACTACATTCGCGAGGTCGAGGGCGAGCTGGACAATGCGCGTCTGGTCCACGGTTCCCATCTGGATGGACACCGAATTCTCCGTGAAGGCCTACCCGCTGGGGCGATCCTTCCTTTCGGTGAACCAGTAAGTACTTCCGCCGCTCGGGTTGCGAACAGCAGCTAGTCGACGTCGATCAGCTCGGCCACGACGCACACCTGCAAGGCGCGGCGGCCGGTGGCTCAGCCCTCCAAGAAGTTGCGCGAGCGCGCCATCACGTCACCATCTCGCAGGCCGAGCGGCACACCGCCGATCCAAGCTAGGTGCTACAACAGTTGACCAACGTAGCCCTGTCGGTGTTAGAGTCGCGAATGAGAAAACTGGCATAGCACTTCTGGGTGCAGTGCCTGGGACCGGCTGCTGACGGGGTAGCGAGCTGGTCTACGGCCACGTCTTGGAGACGTCGGCCGACTTCGAGCGCCGACGAGCCTGAGCCGAAACTCCGTATCGCTCGTGCGGCCCGTGAGTGAGCTTCCGGAAGGTCCTACGGCCTGCTGTCGAACCGGAACATTCGAACATGCGAAGGATAACGATCATGAAGCACGCGGATCAGCCCGTTCCTGTAGCTCAGACCGCCGTTCCAGGCACAAGGCCAAGGCTGCTCCACCTGGTCGGGTCGTTGCCGCGGGCGGTAGCCGGCTCCGAGTTGTCGGCGATGCGGTGGGCACTCGAGCACGTCGCGCCGCCGGACACGGACGGCCACGGTGACGGACGTCCGGCGGTGGCGTGATGGCAGCCCCGCCGCGGGCGGCGGCCGAGCTGACAACGCTGCCGTGCGATCGGGACTCGCGCTGGATCATCGACTGGCTCGACGGATTACGCGAGCGTGAGCCGCTCGAGCTGCTGCTGGACGGCGACTCGTCGGACTACCGCAAGATGCCGGCCTACCGACGTCGCAAAGGCACTTCGATCACGCCTGCCGACGTCGCGCCGGGCCGGGCGGACGAGGTCAACGCGATGCTCGCGGCGCGCCGTCGGCTCGGCGCCGTCTCGTTGCCGCCGCTGCAGGTGTCGATGCCGGGGCCGCTGGACCTGTGCCTGTTCGCTTTCGGAGTTCCGGCCGTGGAGATGGGGCGGCTGCCGGTCCTTGCCGCGTTGCAGGCGATCGGCGCTGCGCTGCGCCACCTACCCGCCTTCGTTGAGGCGGTCGTCAGCGAGATCGAGCAGATCCAGAAGCTGGCCGACGACGCGAGGGAGGAGGTGGTCATCCAGTTGGAGAGCCCGGCGGTGATGGTCGCCTACGACCGCACTCCGCGCGCGCTCTGGCCGTTCGTAACCTGGTGGCTGGCCCGTCACAGCGCCTCGATCGTGGCAGCCGCACCGCCGCACACGCGGTTCATCTTCCACAAGTGGTGCCACGGCGATCTCGGGCACAAGCCGATCACACGGTTGCGTAACCTCGCACCGCTCGTCGCCTTCTCGAACGCAGTGGCTCGGCGGCTTGGGCGCGCGGAACGCGGGCTCCCGGCTCTGCACGTCGCACTCTGCGACGGTGAAACACCGCCTTCGATCGACGCGGTGGACTACGCGCCGTTGGCCAAGCTCGACGACGGTTTCGAGCTGATCGCCGGGCTCGTCGACGAGCGGCATCCGGAGTCCTCGCGGGTGGCGCTGCGGCTGACCGAGCAGGCGATCAAGCGGCGGGTGTACGCGGTCGCCGCCAGCTGCGGTCTTGGCCGGCGTAGCGAAGCCGATGCTGCCGCGAACATCGCGCTTGCGGTGGAGCTAACAGCTCAGAAGTTCTGCCCGGCAAGCGGACGCTCTGGCCGAGCAGCCTGACGCCAGCACATCACCCGGTGGCCTCCGACCAGAGGCTATCGAGTTTGGCGCGTACGTCGAGGAACTCCGGATGATGCAGCCTATCCAGGATTGCGACTGCCTCGTTCCACGCGGCTATCGCTTCGTCTCGGGCGCCCCACATGCGATGTGCGTCACCGATCCGGATCAGGGCCTCCGCCTCCCAGAACTGGACGCCCAGCTCACGATCGGTCGCCAACGCGAGCTCGAACCACTCGAGCGCGCGTTCGTATTCGCCAAGCGCCTGGTGGGTAAAGCCCAGCGTGATGCAGGCGTATGCCTCGCCGTCGCGATGGTCGATGTGGCGGTACAGATCGAGGGCGCGCTCGGCCAAGTCGAGCGCGTCGGCCGGCGAGCCGAGCCAAGCTTGTTGCCGAGCGATCCTGCAGAGCGCGTCGGCGTGGAGCATCGGGTTCGGCAGCTCCCGTACCAGCGACCACATCTGGTTCAGGCACTCGAGCGCCTTGTCGTGCAGCTTCTGCTGTTCGAACAAGTCCGCATTGCCCATCAGCACGCTGATCTTCGCGTCGTCGTCTTCGCGACTGGCCGCCATCGCGGCGGCGTCGTCGAACAACGCCTGTGCTTCCTCATGGCGCCCCAGCCGTAAGAGCGCGCGAGCGAGGGCGGGCATCACGATCAGTCGTGCGTCGTCATCGCGGGCGACTGCGAGCGCTTTACGGAGCACTGCTTCCCGTTCGTGGCGTTGACCGGTCCGACTCAGAAAGGTATTCAGCGCCCAGGCGATCCGGCCGACGTGGTCGGGGAAACCGTTGCGGACAGCGAAGTCGACGATCGCGAGCAGCGTGGCGTTCTCCTCCGTCAGCCAAGCCATCGCTTCGTGGTAGCCGTTGACGTACGGGACCGTGTCCGCGGACGGAGCGGGGCGGAACACGCCTTCGCGCCAGGGAAGTACGTGGCAGTCCGCGACTAGCGCAGCGTTCAGGTAGTGGTCCAAGACGAGAACTTTTACCCGCTCGAGGTCCGGCTCTTCGCTCTCCGCGCACTCCTGCGCGTAAACGCGAAGCAGGTCGTGGAAGCGAAAACGGTCGGGTCGGTGCTCGTCAAGCAGGTGGGCGGCGGTGAGTTCGATGAGCAGCGATCGCACACGGCCGTCGTCGAGGAGTGCCGTGCATGCGAGTGCGTCGATGTCGGGGCCAGGGTGGACCCCGAGAAGCCGGAAAAGCCGTGCGGCTCCCGGCGACAACACACGGCACGACCACGAAACGACCGCGCGGAAGTCGAGGTCGTGGCCGCCGAGATCTAACGTATCGAGCCGGAGCCGCTCGTCCCGCAGCTGCGCGGCGAGCCGCTCGAGCGTCAGGAGGGGCTGGTTCGCCGCGCGCGCCGCGACGATGCTAAGGGCCAGCGGCAGCCGCGCGCACAGCTCGACGAGGTCTGCGACGGCTTCGGGTTCGGCGGCGATCCGGTCTGGCGTGATGTGGCACGCGAGCACATGTGCCGCGTCATCCTCAGGCAGCACGTCCAGGCTCAGGCGATGCGCGCCCTCGTGGACAACCAGGCTGTCCAGACGGTCTCGGCTGGTGATCAGCACGAGGCACGTCGGGGAGTTCGGGAGGAGCGGGCGGACCTGCTCCGCTGACCGGGCGTTGTCCAGCATGACCAGCACCCGCCGGTCGGCGAGCAGCCCGCGGTAGAGCGCTGACCGCCCTTCGAGGTCTCCCGGCATCGCGGAGGCCGCGACGCCCAGCGCCTGCAAGAACCCGTGCAGCACCTGGGCAGGATCCAGCTCCGCGCGGTGGTCGAAACCTCGCAGGTCGACGTGCAGCTGGCCGTCGGGGAACCTGCCGCGGACCGCGTTGGCCCACCTGGTGGCGAGTGTCGTCTTCCCGATTCCCGCGGTACCGGCGATGGCGGTGATCACCACGGTCTGCGCGTCGTCGGTCAGCACGAACGACGCCAGCGCGTCGAGTTCCGAGGTTCGGCCTACGAAGTGCCGGCCCGGCGGCGGGAGCTGGCGTGGCGGCGCCGTGACCACCGGCTGTGGAACTGCCTGACCGCCCCAGAGCCGCACCCACGCGGTCGTCTCGGTCTCCTTGACCGCCGCGTGGAGAGGCAGGTACGCCTCGGGCAGGCCGAGATCGCTGTGCAGCACCACGTTCTCGAAGAACCATGACGAAATGATCAACCCCAGCTCGCCGTCGGAGCGGGCGAAAGCGGCCTGGAAGGCAGTCGATTCGACCAACCTGAACGTGTGGTTGACGGACGTTCCGACCACGCCGTGGTCGTCGTAGTGCACCTCGCCGGCGTGGAGCGCCATGCGTAGCCGGATCTGCCTTGTGCTGCCGTTTCGCTGGTTGTGGCGGCGCAGCCGGGCGATCAGCTCGCCGGGCAGGAGCTCGACGAACGCGCTCTTGGACACCGTTGGCGGAACTACCACGAGGACACCGTCGCCGCTGTTCGCGTGTTCGCAGTCGCCCCATGGAAGGGTCGCGTCGACGAACGCGTTTTCGAGTGCCTCGTACAGCCCGGCGCGGATGGCCAGCCGGTCCGAGTCCGATCGCATCGGTGAGCCGTACCGCTCGACGTCCACGACGAGAATCGTTCGGTGCACCGCGGGCATAGCGACCCCGTCACTCATTCCGGCAACTTCTGCCGCTCCAGGATGAGCAGACGAGGAACGAGAGCGCAACGGCCGTCAGCCGTCCGCCGCAACGACAGGTCGAGAGACTGAGGTCGTTCGTTACTTTTTGACGAGGTGACAGCCGGTCGTGAGTGAAAGAACGGTGTTCTTGCTGGTACCGACGGAAAGTTGCGCGCCGAGCTGATCGGCGAGGTTGAGTTCGGCGTCGCCTGCCTCATTCGTGTCCAAGGTGACGGTGGTGAATCCGTATCCGCCGGCGACCTCGCGGACGACCTGCTTCACGTGATCCCACTGGACCAGCAGGGATGTCTGCGCGTACCAGCGGGGGAGGAACTTCTTGGCGGCTTCCTGTTCGGTCAGGTCCGGGAACTGCGGCGCGCATCCGCTGAATTCGGCCGAGTTGGGCTCTTCGGTCCACTGCGCTACACCGAAGTCGTTCGTGAGGCGGTCGCGGATCGCGGTGCGGACCTTTTCGTAGCCGGCGATCGCCTCGTCGAGCGCTGGCCGCGTCGCGAGCTGTGCCTGCTGTTGCTGCTTCGACATCGAGGGTCCTGTGGGTTGCGGGTCGAGGTACTCGTGGCCGTCGCTGCACCCGGCCACGATGGTCGCCGCCGCCAGCGCGGCGGCGATGTGCAGAACTCGTGAGAACAACGGGATCTACTTCCTAGTGGGCGGGGACCGTCAGCTGTGGTTTGCCGGCCACGATCGCGGCGATGTTGTGCTTGCTGGTGCTGTCGACACCTTCGGGCGTGGTCCTGGTGTACTCGCTGTGGCCGTGGGATGCCGCCAGCGGGGTGCCGTCCGGGCCGACCGCCGCGTCGGCCGACAGCTGGGTCATTCCGTCCATCGCGTAGGGGGCGCGGCCGTAGCGCCAGGTTTCCGGCACCCACTGGGCGATCGGGTCACCGTCTGCCTTGATGTTGTAGGCGTGGCCCTCCGGGACCTTGAGGTCGGCGGCGGTGTTGTCGATCCCGAAGTGGTTCGCCACGCCCGGTGAGCCGAACACGACGGCGTCGTCGACGCCGGTGCCGCCGTGGGTGAGGCTGATCCCGGTGACGATCGAGCCCTGGGAATGCCCGAGGGCGGTGAAGTGCGGGTCGGTGGGGCGGGAGGCGTTGATGCCCTGGTCGAACTTCGCGAGCTTGTCGCCGCCGGTGTCGGCGTTCTCCGCGGTGATCAAGCCGGTCAACGAGGCGGGGTCGTCGAAGGAGGAGGGCTCGTAGCCGATCCAGGTGACGGTGGCGACGTTCGACATGTCGCCGGCGCGGCGCAGCATGTCCTCGGCGCTGTGGCGGACGCCCTGCATGTCGTTGACGTAGCCGTTCATGTTGCCGTCGACGGTGGAGTTCATGCCCGGGGTGAACACGGCGACGTGCTGGGCGGTGTCGAGGTCGCCGTTGGCGATCGCCGCCTTGGGGTGGTCACCGGTCATGTCCAAGGACATCAGCTGGCGGTTCGTGTTGAGGGTGCCGTCGGGGTTGTGCATCATCCCGGTGATCGAATCCAGTGCTTTGAGGCGCTCCTCGATGCGGGCGATCTCGTCGGAGTCGCCGTCTTCGAGCTTGAGCCGGTCCAGGTCCGCGGCGAAGCTGCGCTTCTCTTGCTCGAGCAGATTCAGGTTGGCCTTGCTGCGATCGGCGGCTTTGACCCCGTCGCGGTTGCCGACCCAGTCCGGGTAGTCGGCGATCAGTCGCTGCCGCTGCGAGTCTGAGAGGGCGGCCCACCAGGCCGCGTTCATGGACGGGTCGGCATCGACTGGCGGCGGCGCGAGGATCGACAAGGCGGCGTTGGCGGCGCCCGAGTTGCCGGCCGCGGCGAGGCTGGTGTTCTCGTTGTCGTTCGCGGTGGCGTCGATGACGTGCCCGGCCTGGATCTTGTCGAGGACGGTGCAGAGGTCGTTGTCGATGTCGGCGGCTTGCCGCAGGACTTCTTCGACGCGGTCTTTCAGCTCGTCGGCGAGCCGGGCGCGTTCTTCCGTGACGAGCTGCTGTTGCTCGGCCGGTACACCGGGAACGCCGTTGTCCACGACGGCGCCGTCGGCGGCGATGGTGAAGTGGTTGCTTGCGGCGATTGCCTCGGCTTCTCGCACTCCGTTCTGCACGCCGGTGATGGCGTCGCCGGTGTCGGCGGCCGCGCGCCGGAGTGCGGCGATGTCGGCGGCGTACTCCTCGAGGCCGTCGATGATCTGGTTGACCTCTCCTGCGGCGGCACCGGCGGCGTCGCCGTGCCAGCCGTCGGGGGTGTTGATGTCGCGCAGGTCGTCGGACGAGGCGACCAGCTTGTTGTAGGCCGCGTTGATCGCCCCGACCGCGTCTTGCAGCGCGGCTGGGTTC
The DNA here is from genome assembly GCA_049998055.1 of Amycolatopsis sp. cmx-4-37. Taxonomy (GTDB): domain Bacteria; phylum Actinomycetota; class Actinomycetes; order Mycobacteriales; family Pseudonocardiaceae; genus Amycolatopsis. The sequence continues at coordinate 262,484 of JAEBEK010000006.1, forward strand.
CAGCGGACGGCCTCTGCCCAGGTGACCATCAGCTCGCCTTCACCGGACCCGGCGCTCGGGTGGTGAGCTCCGTTGCGGCGGCCGACTCCTGCTCGGCGTAGCGGTCGGCGGCCTTCGCCATGTTGCCGGCGTGGGAGTCGAGCCTGCTCTCGAATCCGACCTCGCGTTGCACCAGGGCGTGCTTGACCTGTGCCATCGCCTGCGCCGCTCGGGAGCCGGGCATTCCGAGGTCGCCTGCCGGTACCATCGCGGCGCAGTTGGCGCCGCGCAGTCCGTCGGCGACGCGCGCGGCGGCTCGGCCGGTGCTGCGGATTTTGTCGATCACGACCTGATAGCCCGAGTTCACAACGCCTCCCCGTCGTTGGTAACCACCCGGTCACCGTACGACAGCGCCGTCGGATCGTTCAAGTCGTGGCGTGGGCTCGTGAGCTGCGCAAACAGCGATTCGAGCGGATCTACCTCCGCCGAGCTGGGTAGTTCTACCCAGTTCGATCGGACTGGTCTGTGCCGTCGCGCTCGGGTGAGCCAGGGAGTGCCCGCAGGCGAGACGCGGTCTGGTCGATGCGGTTGACCAGTCTTGCGGAGCCGGAGGGCAGGGTTGCTTCATCCAGCGCCTGCTGCAGGATGGCGCCCGCTCGGGACAGATCGCTCGCGGCGGCATCGACGTGCGGTGCGGAGTCGCTGATGGGAAGGGCATCGACGGCGTCGAGCGCGTGACGGTCTAGCCAGCGCGCGCTACCGACGGCGTCGAGCGCGTTTTCGCGCAGCCAGCGCACGGTGCGGTGGTACCGGCCGAGCGTGTCGCGAGCGGAAAGATAGGTGGTGGCGTGGTGGTGCGGGACCGCGACCGCGAGGGTGATCTTGCGCTCCTGGTAGGCGGTGAACGGGCTGAGCAGGCCTGGCGGGCAGGTGTCGGTGGAAACGATCTGCATGGTGATGTTCGGCTGGGCGGCGAGCTTCCTGAGGTGTTCGAGCTGGTCGGCGTGGAGGTAGGTGGGGCACGTGTGCAGGGCGGTCTCGCCGATGAGGAAGGTGTAACGCCGGGTGGAGTCGGCGAGGTTCTGGCTCCGCGTTGCTGCGGCGAGGGTGCGGGCGCCGTTGTCCTGCGGGTCGGTGAGGGGATGGTTCGCGAGGTGGATCTCGTGTGCGGGAGTGCGTAGCAGGTCGGGGATGAGCGCCGGTGCCCAGGTGACGGTCTCGGTGGAGAGGCTCTCGTAGTGCCAAGCGGTTGCCTCGTGGTGGCCGGGGTTCGAGTCGATGAGGTCCGGGTCGTCGCTGTGTCGGGCCAAGTGGAGAAGGCGATCAACCGTTGCGGAGTCGGCCTTCAACGCGGTGAGCAGCATCGCGAGCGTCACAGCCGGCGGCGTGCGCCTGCCGAGTTCCCAGCCGGAGAGGTACTGAGCCGGAATGTCGAGGGAGCGGGCCAAGGCGCGCAAACCGATATTTCGGATCTGGCGTGCTTGACGTAGGCCGATGCTGGTTGCGAGGGCCGCGGGGGTCTGCACGACGTTCGAGGCTTGTTCTGGATAGTGGATCGGGCGTGCGCGCACGGTGGTTCTCCGGAATCGAGCGTGGTCGGTCAGGCAGGTCACGGAGTCCGTCGAGGACTCGCTGCATCAGAGCGGTGGCAGGGGCCTCCAGCTGGGGTTGTGGTCGCTCGCTGCGGTGCCTGGGGAGCGGCGCGGCCGGACGGTGCGGCGACGACGTGGCGGCTGATGGCTCCGCTTGCGCGTGAGCTTGGTCGTCGCGTGCGGAACGGCGGTGGTGATCGATGAGCTGAAGACCGATCGTGATGGCGACGGGCGAGGCGATAGTGGTGAGCACGACCGTGACCGACCAGTTCACGATGCCCTTGCGGGCCGCGCTCGGGTGGGTACGGGCATGTCGAGCTGGCCTCTCCAGGAACGACGATCGGTGATCGCTTGATCGGTGGGATGCCCGGGCGCTGGGGCGGCAGCTGCGGCCCGGACATCCCACCTGGCGACCCGGCCGGGGGTGCGGTCCAGGGCGGGTCACCCTGGTCGCGTTGCCTTCACGCGACCAGTTCCGGGAGAACCGGCGCTCAAGGAGGCGAGCGACGAGACACTCGTGCCTGCTGGTTCGGCGGAGCGACGCGGACAACGGCGGCGGCGACGAGGGCTCCGGTGTCCGGGGCGGTGGATGGCGGTCCGTCGGGCCACCAGGCGTCGGCTCGGACGATGCCGGGCGGCAGCAGCACGGTGCCCTCGACCATGCCTTCGATGTCGTCCTGGGTGGCGACGGCGCCGCGGCCGAGCGCGCTGCTGCGCAGGCGGTCTTCGAGTTCGCGCGCCACCGGTGTGTGCTCCGGGGTTTCGGGATCGAACAGGTGGGTCAAGGCCAGAAAGGAGCCGGCAGGCAGCATCGCGATGTGGGCTTGGACGACGTCCGCGACGTCGGCGCGGGATCCGCCGTGGAAAGACAGGAGGCCGGCGAGGAACAACCCGATCGGGTGATCGTGGTTGACGGTGTCGTCCTCATCCAGGGTGGCCCACATGGCGTCCGGAGTGAACGCGTCGGCTTCGGTGACCTTGATGTCGTCGGCGCGGTGCTCGACGAGGGCGCGCAAGACGGCTGCCACGAGCGGATCGTGCTCGACGCAGGTGACGGCTGCGGTCGGGTTCGCGCGGCGGATGACACGGTGCAGGTCGTCATCGCGCGGGCCGGGAAGCAGAGTACCGGCGACGACGAGCTGCTTGACGTGGCCGGCGAGACAGCGCGCGATACGCAGGTGAGCGGCGTGTTCGGAGGAGAAGACGTAGCCGATGTCGGGCAGGGCTGCCTCGAGATCGCGGCGGGTGTCCAGCTCGATGTCGTGGGCATCCTGCCCGAAGAGGAAGGCGTCGTAGACGTAGGGCAGGTTGGCCCTCGTCGAGTCGGTGGCTACGGGCCGCCGCCAGGTCGGCATCGTATTGGGTGCGCGAGTGGACATGGTGAACGCCTTCTTCTGTGGTGCGGGGGTTTCGGTAGCGCGTGGGCCAGGGCGACGGCGGTTTTCGCCGTTCACCGCCGAAGCCGGTCTTGCTGGAGCGGGATTCCTCGTTCGCGTCGGTAGATCGCGTCGCACTGAGGGCACATGCGAGGGACGCCGTGCGCACGGCGATCGGCCAGTGACTGGAACTCGGCCGGCGCTGTTACCCCGCAGAGCATGGTGATGTCCTGCCCGGGCTCGGGGATGCGGGTCAACCGGGTGCGGTGCCAGTAGCCGTTGACGACGGGGTGGAGACCACCTGGGTCGAGGTAGATCACCGCGCTCATGAAGCGTCGAGCCCCATGTCCACCGCGTCGGTCGTGGATCCCACATGCCGCCCCTTGATCTTTCCGTTGCACCTGCGCTCATGAGACCGTGGACAGCGGTTTCAGGGGAGATGACATCTGGTGACATGAAGGAGACGGCAGCGGTGGGACGGCGGGTGACGATCACCGGAACGCGCTCCATGGGCGAGTCAGGCCGAGCGCGGGGCGACTCCCTCTTCGAGGCCTACCTACAGCCCTTCGCGGACGCCGGCACGCGCTTTTACGTCGGTGGCGCTGCCGGCATCGACACGGCCGCGTTGACCTGGCTTTGCGAGCGGACGACTTCCGAGCTGTTCGTCGTCGTTCCGTGCAGAGTGGCCGATCAACCAGCGGAGGCTGTGGACGCGATCGATGCGGGTGTCCGGGCACGTCGCGTCGCCGAGGTCGTGGAACTCCAGGCCGACCAACTCGGTACCAGGGCCTACCACGCCCGGAACCGGTGGATGGTGGATCGCAGCGAATTGGTGATCGGCTTTCCGCGCGGCGCGGATCAGACTCGGGGTACCTGGTATACCCTCAATTACGCGGCTGACCAGGGTAAACCGCGTCTCATAGTTCCTCTTTGACCTCCTCGAATGGTGTACTGAATACCGTGACTACTGGCAGGCAGACCGGGGCGCGCCTTCTGCGGCGTCTGCGTGTTTCGCGCGGCTGGTCTTGGGCGGACCTGGCGCGGGCGCTGCAGGACTCCGCGAGTCGGCTCGGCATGGTGTCCCTGGCGGCCAGCCAGCGTTCGAGTATCCGGCGAGCCGTCGCCCGGTGGGAAAGCATCGACGACGGAACCAACCCCGGCGAGCGCTACCAGGTCGTGCTGGCTCACGTCTACGCCTGCGCACCGACGGGGCAGATCCAGCTGGGACCGGGATCGGACTTCGAATTGCTCCTGGAGGCGTTCCGGTATTTCGGTTTGCCGTCTCCACGGATTCAGGAAATCGTCGAGGTGGTCGCGGCGTGTGCGGGAGCGGAGGGCCCAGAACTGGCGATGCTCCTCGAACCCGCCGCGCGTGCGAGCGTGGCGGCCACCGAGCGAAAGCGACCCGATCTCGACGAGGTGATCCCCAGGCTGCACGCCGCGGTCCTGTCGATCGACCGGCAGGTGGGCACGCAGCCGTTCGTCCGGCTTCAGCTCCAGCTCGCTCCGGTCGTGGATGCCTGCCGACGACTTGGCTCACAGGCCGGGCAGATCGCGGGCTTGCCGACGCTGACGGCCAAGACGCTCGCCCTCGCTGCCCGTCTGGCCTTCGAGACGCGTGACGACGAGATGGCGATGAGCTTCTACGCAGAGGCGATTCAGGCCGCTGGAGGGATGAAAGATCAAAGCCTCCGCGCGATGATCGGGACGAGTCACACCATGGTGACCCTCCATGCGACGGGTGATCATCGGCTGGCTCGGGAGATCGCCAGGGCGGCGACCGTCGACGCGCATCGCGGTTCGAGTTACGCCGTCCGGGCCCGCGCCCATGCTGTGCACGCCGAGATCAGCGCTCGAGCCGGTCAAAGTGGGGAGGCTGCCGAGGCGATCGGCCGGGCGTGGACGACCGTCGACCAGCTGTCGGTCGACGATCCCCACGGCGGGTTCGACGGCGAACGGCTGAGGGGCTTCGACGGCTTGTGCGCGCTCCACGCGGGCGATGTCGAGCATGCCCATGGCAGTCTCGAGCGGTCGCTAGATGCGTTGGGGGAATCGCGCGATGCGGTGCAGCGAGGGATCGTCACCTCGGACCTGGCGTTCGCGCGGTTGAAGCTGGGAGATCCGAGGGCTTGCGCCGCCGACCTGCACGAAGCTATCGACTTGGCATCGGCAACGGGGGGCCGCGTGGCGACCCAGCGCGTCCGGCTTGTCCGGGAGGAGCTTCGGCCCTGGCGTGCCGAGGACTTCGTCGCCGAACTCGACGACCACCTGCACGACGCGCTGATCGGTCGTTGACAGGCCGCCGAGGTCGCGCGCCTCTCGATCTTTTGATAGCCCTTTGCGCCCGGCCGCACCGCCTTCACCGCCGACGTGACCCCGCCGATCAGCCCGCCGCCGGCAGTGACGAGCTGACAACCGCTGCGAGCCGCGGCGGTAGATCGGCAGCCGACTTGAAGGGCATTGAGAACGGCCCTGGCGTCGGATCCTGGCCAGCGAGCCGGCGGCTGGATCGGCAACCGCCTGGGTGGCGACGAATCTGCCTTCTGCTTGACGCAGACCGACCAAGCTCATGGTCCAATCGCAGCCGAGAAGAAAGCATGCGAATCCCCGTGGCGGCTCACTGGGTGTGAGCCGCCACCGGGCAGAGCTGGCGGTTTCGTACTGTCAGTGGTGTTGCTGAGGACTGACATCGATCATGCACCCGGTGCACGATCGCCCCTTCCTCTTCATCAGGACGAGTGTGACGATATCGCTGGCCGCACGCAACATCCCTGTGACAGCAGGGAGCCAGATACTCCACTGACTCATCGCAGTCTCCTCATTTGATCATTCGGTGCTCCGGCCGGAAGCGGTTGACGACGATGATTTTGCGGCCAGACGATCCCGCAGGGCACCTGGTCAAGTTCGGACATGCCGATGCGGGGCCACTGCAAGGCGCTGACCAGCTATTTGTCGTCTCGGCTGCCGACGACGTCCGAACTATCGCCGAACTTTGGTCTAAAGTCAGTATTCTGGGTGTTCGAGCGAGGCGGGGTGTAGGTGTGGGTGGTAGCAGGAAGACGAAGCGCCATGGTTGGCCGCCGTCAGGCGCGTATCGAGACTTCCTCGAGTACCTGGATCGTCTTCGCGAGGACAACGGGCGTCCCACCTATGCAGAACTGGCCAACAAGTTGCACCTGGCGAAGTCGAGGGTCAGTGAATTCCTCACCAATGCCGAGGAGATACCTGAAGATCATGTCAAAGGTATTGTGCTTGCGATGGGAGAAGGTGCAGGGCCGGATGAGGTAGCCGAGGCGTGCCGATTGCGCATCGAGGCGCGAGGTGCTCGACGCCGAAGGAATGATCCTCCTGTGCTGCCTCCGCAATCGATAGAAGTGACTGCTGGGTCTGCCGGACTGGAGAGCCTGTTCGACGGCGTCTCACGGGAACGAGGCGCAGAACTTCTGGCTGAGCTGACAGCTCGGGATGTCGCAGGGCTGCTCAATAGTGTCGAACCTTGGCGTATCGCGGACATGGTGTCGGCTATGCCGGTCGGCAAGGCGGTTCGGCTGTTGCAAGATCTCGAACGTTCTCGCAGAGTCGAGCTTCTTATGCTGATACCTTCGGATAAGGCTGCGCCGCTGGTGGCTGCCCTCGGCGCCGAACTTGTGGTTGAGCTCGCGGGAACGGAGCGTGTTCGCAAGGTGGCGAGCATCCTGGAGCAGATGGATCGGAAGCTCGTTGCGCGCTGGCTCGTGAAAGAGCTCTCCGCTCGGGCGGCCACCTTGTTGAGTGAGTTTCATTCCCACACTGCGGCCCGGACGATCTCTGAAATGGATATCGAATCCCGGAATCGTGTCCTCAGAACTATCTCCGTTGAAGCCTTGGGGAGGATGTTCGATCAGCTTGACTCCGGCGTCCAGGTGTTGCTGCTATCGAACCTGCTCGACCGTTCCGTCGCCGCGGCGGTGCTCACATTCTCGCGTGGCGAGGGATTCACGGGTAAGCTCAAGTCGTTGCCTGTCGCGATACTTGCCGAGATCATCGACATTGCCGATTCGTCGGAGGGAGTTCTGTGGCTGGCGTGCGTGCCGACGCGGAAGTCTGTCCTGCGCGCGTTGCCGGAAGATCGGGCGCGGTACTTCCGCGCTCAGCTGGAGCCTGATCAGCTGGCAGGGCATCTCCGTAATTTGAACGAGTATCGCGCGGCGGAATATCTGGAGGAACTTGATAGCTCTCCCATTCCGGCGGATGAACTGTTGGCGGCGATGGATCCGGAAGAGTCTTCGCGGATAGTGCTCAGTATTGGCGATTTCCGCGGTATTGCTAGATGGCTGAATCGTCTCCCGATGACTCATGTCACTGAGCTTCTGGAGAGTAATCCGCCGTGGGAGGCGGCTGCGATTCTGGATCATCTGGATAGGGAGTTTGTGGCAGCAGTGTTGTCGAATTTGGCACAGGCACCTAGGGGACGAATACTCAAAGAGATCGGGGAAAGGGTCACGTTCCGAGCCGTTGAACATCGCGAACTGAGCGACGCTGAGTTCGAAGAACTGTGCAATGTTCGGCGTGCAGCGCTCTCGGAGTTGAAGAAGAAGCTCGGCGCTGCGTGAGGTCGTCGGGGAGTTCCCGGTCGACACCAGGCCACGGCGCTGTGCCACCGTTACCGTTCCCAGCGGCGAGGCGGCCGGGATGGGCGGATCGGCGCCCCCAGCCGTGGGATAAGCCGATGACGTCTTCAGCCGCCTCTTCGACAGTCCGCGACTTCGGGTTTGCCGTGACGACGTTCGACACCGCGGACAGGTTCAAGGCGTGCAGGTCGGTGTAAGTGAGCGTGCTTCCCGAGACGAGCTCGACTGCGGTGGTCTCCCAGCCGTCCCATCTCCGCTGAGACGTTGCGGAAGCAGCTTCGGGTCGGTGCGACGACGTCAAGGAGTCTCGTGGCGGTGGTACGACGCGAGAATGCACCGGCAGGGCGACTGGCCATCCGCGATCTCAACGACACAGAGGACCCAGTGGTCCGTGACGCTCCGCGGGACGACCATGGCGACTTCCGAAGGGTGGTCGAGGTCTGACGCGCTGAGGTGCATGGACGGATGATCAGTCACCCGCAGAGGCTTCGCCCCGTGCGGGACGTCAACGCCAGGGAGCGGCTTGACCCAGCGTGTGGTCACCTGCACTCCGGCGACCTAGCTATCCGCCTTGGCGAAGTCATCCCCGTCCGGCCGGATGAAGTCGCTCTCACCGAGATCGAAGTTTCGGTTGTCCCAGTTCCTCGACAGCCACGCTTCGAGGTGGGCGTCCACCTGATCGTCGAACGTCCCGGTCGACTCGAGCAGGTCCGCCAGCGCGACCTTCAGCTCTTCCGAGTGAACGGCGACGACCTCCAAGCACAAGCGAGCTGCCAGTTCGACAACCGTTTCCAGTGCGAATCCGCGGCCTCGATGAGGCGCAAGTTCCGGGGAGACCTCTGGTGGCAGCAACTGGGCGAGCAGGTCGCGTGCGCCGCCCCAGCGGGAGTTCTGCCTCGTGTGAGCGAGTTCGCCCAACGCGAGGTTCAGCGCGTGGAGCCGGCGCCAGCCCGCGGCTTCGAGCCAGTCGCGCGGCGTCGTGCTGCTCCTGCCCTCCAGCTTCCTGGCGCGGCTTTCGTTCTTCATCCAGGTCTTGACGCGGGCCAACGACTCGAGGACGACGCGCAGCACTCCCATCGCCCGATCGTCGTCTTCGAGCCACAACCAGTAAGCGGAGCGGAACCCAGACGATGCCACCGCCAACGCGATGGCGACTTCTCTCTGGCGGTAACTCCACGAGCCGAGCAGAGCGAGCGTCTCCGCGACGAAAATGAATCTGGTTTGCTGGTCTCCGAGATCCAGGCTTTCAACCGGCCGGCCGAGTTGCTTCGCTTCCTCCTCAAAAGCCGTCAGGGCGATCGCGGCGGCCGCAGCCCTCTTAAACAGGAAGAACGACTCGGATATCTCGTCGTCGCGGTACAGGCGCCCCTCGGGGCGCTCGCCGTTGTACACGCGGTCGATCCGGTCCTGATTGACACGCAGTCTTTCGACGATGGCCGGAGACAAACCGGTCCTAGGATCCAGTGGCCAAAGTCCCCAACGGGCGAACGGGCTCGCTCCGGCAGGGTCTGCGATGAACGAGCCGCGATGGAAGTCCTCGACAGCACGGTCCGGGTAGCCCGCCTCTTCCATAGCAGTGGCCACGCAGGCGCGGAGGCGATCGACACACAAGTCGACCAGATCCAGTGTTTTGCTCGCGGCTTCGATCATGCTGCCGATGTATGCCTTGTCGAGGAGCAGGCATGACTCGCACAGGACGGCCTTGGCATCCGGTCCGCGACCGTGGAGGAACTCGGAGACGGCGCCGTAAAGAACACCGGGACGAAGTGACCGCCGGGCGGCCGACGCACTCCGAAGGTCATGGGGCTTGGCGGACTCCACGTGGAAGAACGTGCGCCCGGACCAAAGCCTGGTGTAGTACTCGATGGTCGACTCCCCGGAGCGCCGTCGGATTCCGGAGTTGTGGGCGAGGTTGAGTGCCCAGCGTTCGAGCTGGGATCTCGCGATCTGCGCGGCGCCGATCAGCTGGCCCGATGCCAGCAATCTGATGGCGGAGACCAGGCTGTCGATTCCCCAGTGCAGATGGTCCAGCCACGGCGCTGCCTCCGCGCGGGCCATCCAAGCGTCCCGGGAACGCAACCTTCGCAGTCCGGACTCCAGGACGAAAAGCTGGTTGAGGATGATCCTCGAGCGGGCGGTGACTTCCGGGTCGATCAACCCCAGCCGGTCCATCCTCTGGTTGTGCCGGGAGATCAAGGCGGCGGCGAGCGAGTCGCGACCGCGCCGGGCAGCCTGTTCGTAGTCCGGCAACTCGTCGCCCACTGAGCGGCCGTAATGTTCGGCGCGATTTCCTCGCTTGAGGGCCCGAGGTGAGCCCTGTCTGGCCGTGGCGGCTTGCCTGAGCCGTCTGTTTCGAGTGGACTTGCCCATGGAGCGTCCGGCGGTTCGCTCGCCGGAATGTGATCGCTAGTGGGGTTGGCTGTGTTACAGCGCGATACTCGGCAGCGACGTCCGAAGACCACCATCGCGGCTGCGAACAGTCCAAAAGCGTCAGTGCCCAGTCGAGTCATCGAGGTTCCCGCCTATGCCAGCCTCGGTCGCGGTGAGGGATCGTAGCCGTTCCCTCAAGCACGTAGACCGGGCCGGGTGCACCGGCGAAGCGATCCGAGCCGGGGAACTGATGTCATCCGTCATGCGGCCAGACTCCAGCCTGCCCTAAGAGCAAGGTTAACTCCTGTTGCTCCTGTAGCTGGCGAGCCTGCCGGCCGACCGGTGGAACGGCGCAGCCACGCACGTCGGCGAACCGATCACGAGCACCGGCAAAGTGTGGACGAGCGAAGCACCGCGGCTGCTACTTGAGCCGCCGTGGAGAATACCGGCTCAGCCCGAGCGTCGCTGGGTCGTGACGCCGCGGCGGATGTCGCCGGGGAGTGGGCGGACTCGTTGCAGGTCGCGGCGGGTCGTCGAGTGCAGCTGCCACGGCACGCTCGTCACCGTCACCCCGGGCTCGAACAGCAGGCGTCCCTTCAGGCGCAGGGAGCTTTGGTTGTGGAGGACGTTCTCCCACCAGCGGCCGACGACGTACTCGGGGATGTAGATGCAGACGACGTCGCGGGGGCTGCCGCGCCGGAGGTTCTTGACGTACTGCACGACCGGTCGCGTGATCTCGCGGTACGGGGACTCGATCACCTTGAGCGGCAGCTTCATCCCGCGCTGTTCCCACCGGTGTTGGAGCTCGCGGGTGTCGGCGTCGTCGACGTTGACGGTGATCGCGGTCAGCGTATCCGGCCGCGTCGCGCGGGCGAACGCGATCGCGCGCTGGCTCGGTTTGTGCAAAGTGGACACCAGCACGATCGCGTGGACGCGGCTGGGCAGCAGCTCGCTTTCGTCGTCGGGCAGGAGTTCTTCGCGGACGTGGGTGTAGTGGCGGTGGATGGCGCGCATCAGCAGGTACAGCGCGGGGATGGCGATGACGACGAGGTAGGCGCCGTGGGTGAACTTGGTGATCAGCACGACGACGAGCACGATCGCGGTCAGGAGCGCGCCGACGGCGTTGATCAGCCGTGACCGTTGAGCCGGCCGGCGTTCGCGGGCGTCGGCGGTGTCGGCGAGGACCCGGTTCCAGTGCCGGACCATTCCGGCCTGGCACAGCGTGAACGACGTGAACACGCCGAGGATGTAGAGCTGGATGAGCCGGGTGGTGGAGCCGTCGAAGGCGAAGATCAGGATCCCGGCGACCAGCGACAGGGCGATGATGCCGTTGGAGAAGGCGAGCCGGTCGCCGCGGGTGTGCAGCTGGCGGGGCAGATAGCGGTCCTGCGCGAGGATCGAGGCCAGTAGCGGGAAGCCGTTGAAGGCGGTGTTCGCGGCCAGGATGAGGATCAGCGCGGTGGCGGCCTGCAGGATGTAGAACAGCACGGCGTGGTCGCCGCCGAAGACGGCCGCGGCGATCTGGCTGATGACGGTGCGCTGGGGGTCGGTGGTGCAGTCGCCGCGGAAGCCGGTCAGGTCGCAGGTGTTTTCGGCGATGTGCACCTTGGTGATCAGGGCCAGTGCGGTGATGCCGGCGAACATGACCACGGCGGTGACGCCCATGGCGGTCATGGTGCGGGCGGCGTTGAGCGCTTTGGGCTTGCGGAAGGCCGGGACGCCGTTGGAGATGGCTTCGACGCCGGTGAGCGCGGTGCAGCCGGAGGAGAACGACCGCAGGAGGAGGAACACCAGCGCGAAGCCGGTCAGCCCGGCCTGTTCGGGCCGGACGTCGTAGCCGGCGCTTTCGGAGACCGGGGGGTGTCCGGTGAGGACGCGGGTGAAGCCGACGACGATCATCAGCACGACCGTGGCGATGAACAGGTAGGTCGGCGCGGCGAAGGCGCGGCCGGATTCGCGGATGCCGCGCAGGTTCATCGCCATCAGCACGACGATGAACCCGATGTCGAGCAGGAGGCGCTGGTCGTTGAGTTCGGGCACGGCCGAGATGATGTTGTCGACGCCGGAGGCGACCGAGACGGCGACGGTCATGATGTAGTCGACCATCAGCGCCCCGGCGACGACGAGCCCGGCGTGCGACCCGAGATTGCGGGAGGCGACCTCGTAGGAGCCGCCGCCGCTGGGGTAGGCCTTCACGACCTGCCGGTAGGAGATCACCACCACGGTGAGCAGCACGGCGACGCCCAGGCCCACCCACGGTGCGAGGGTGAAGTAGGCGAGGCCGCCGATGCTGAGGATGAGCAGGATTTCCTGCGTGGCGTAGGCGACCGAGGAGAGCGGGTCGCTGGCGAAGATGGGCAGCGCGAGCCACTTCGGCAGGAGCGTCTCGCCGAGGGTGTCGCTGCGGAACGGCCGGCCGACGACCAGCCGTTTCAGCCATGAGGTGGGTGCCGGCACGTACCGCAGCGTGCCTGCTGCCGGCCGCGATCGGCGTAGAGAAAACGTCAAGATGCGGGCAGCGGCGTAGGGAAATCGTAAGTGTCGCCAGGAAGGTCGTCAGATTCCCGTCAACGACATCGGCCGCGTCCGGCCGGTTGCCTACGGTTCCGGCACGTTGACCCGGGGAGCTGCCATGGCCGAAACCGGCCTCACGCGCGTGATCTGCTGCCCCGGTGCGGTGGAGCTGCTCGACGAACTCGCGTCCGGCGCTCGCCCCGTCGCCGCGCTGCGCCGGGCCGCCCCGCGGCGGGTGCTCGCCCCTGCACTGCGTGCGCTGGCGGCTGAAGGCGCGATCCGGCGCTCGTCGGTGGGCACGTGGGACGGACGACAGGGCGATGAGGTTCTGGTCTCCCTCACTGCCGTCGGCCGCCGATTGGTTGCCGGATTGTCCGATTTGGACGTCTGGGTCGAGGTATACGAGCGCTACCTCAACGGGTAGCCGGGCCCGGGTCGAACAGGGCCTGGGCGGAGTGGATGCACTCGAGGATGTCCCGGGCCAGCCGGGTCGCGGGGCGCGTGGTGACGGTGTCGGCCAGCTGCAGGTCGCGCACCTGGCCGTCGAGGGTCACGACGACCGAGATCGCGCCGTCGTGACTGCTGTGGCTCACCTGGACGTTGGTCCGCCGGGGAAAGGACATGCGGAGCTCGGGGTCTGCTGCCAAGGGGAACTCCCGGGATGGAATCCGGATCGGGCTGAAGACGTGATCGTTCAAGGGTGGCCCCGATTCCCGGCGATGCGAGCCGTTCACCCCGTCGACGCCGAGTTGTGACAAAGTCCGGAGTGGACATTCGAGGCCGCCGTCAAGAACGCGTCAACGCGCCGTGAGGAGGCATCAAGACTCTGTCAGGTGGCGTCCGAACGGGAGCTCCGGCAGGCACGCTTCCGCAAGCCCGGTCACCATTCTGGTCGACCTCGAGCTTGTCGTGCGTGAGAAAGGAGCAGTGCCATGGCCGACCTGGCCTATGTGCTGCTGGCGATCGTCGTGTTCGCCGTGCTGGCCCTGACCCTGCGTGGATTGGAGCGGTTGTGAGCGGCACCGGCGTGGTCGCCAACGTCGTCGGCGGTGTCCTGGCGTTGGCCCTGATCGTCTACCTGTTCATCGCGTTGATCAAACCGGAGAAGTTCTGATGTCCTCGACGTGGGCCGGCCTCGGGCAGGTCGGCCTCCTCCTGCTCGCCCTGGCGCTGGTGTACCGGCCACTGGGCGACTACATGTACCGCGTGTTCACGAGCACGAAGCACTGGCGGCTGGAGAAGGCCGTCTACAAGATCGTGCGCGCGGACCCGGAGTCCGAGCAGCACTGGAAGACCTACGCCTCGGGCGTGCTGGGCTTCTCGTTCGTCTCGGTGCTGTTCCTCTACCTGCTGCAGCGGATCCAGCCGCTGCTGCCGCTGAACTTCGGCCGGACGGTCGATCCCGGGGTCGCCTTCAACACCGCGATCAGCTTCGTCACCAACACGAACTGGCAGTCGTACATCCCCGAAGGCGTCATGGGCCACGTGGTCCAGATGGCCGGGCTGACCGTGCAGAACTTCGTCTCCGCCGGCGTCGGCCTGGCCGTGGCGATCGCGCTGACCCGCGCGTTCGTCCGCTCGCAGAGCGACCGGCTCGGCAACTTCTGGGTCGACCTGACCCGCGGCACGGTCCGCGTCCTGCTGCCGCTCTCGTTCGTGTTCGCCATTGTCCTGGTGGCCCTCGGGGTCGTGCAGAGCCTCAAGTCCGGCGTCGCCGTGACCAATCCGGACGGCTCGAGCAGCACCATCGCGCTTGCGCCGGCGGCGAGCCAGGAAGCCATCAAGGAGCTGGGCACCAACGGCGGCGGCATCTACAACGCCAACTCCGCGCACCCGTTCGAGAACCCGAACTCATGGTCCAACCTGATCGAGATCTTCTTGCTGCTGGTCATCCCGGTCAGCCTGACTCGCACGTTCGGCAAGCTGGTCGGCAACACGAAGCAGGGCTACGTCCTGTTGTCCGTCATGGGCGTGCTGTGGGCCGGCATGCTCGCGGTGATCTGGTGGGGCGAGACGCACGCGAACGGCGCCGCCGCCCGGCTGGCCGGTGCGGCCCTGGAAGGCAAGGAGACCCGGTTCGGGATCGCGGGGTCGGCGCTATTCGCCGACTCGACCACCGGCACGTCGACCGGCGCGGTGAACTCGATGCACGACAGCTTCACCGGCCTCGGCGGGTTCGGGACGCTACTGAACATGATGTTCGGCGAGCTGTCGCCCGGCGGCGTCGGCACCGGCCTCTACAGCATCCTGGTGATGGCGATCATCGCCATGTTCCTGGCCGGCCTCATGGTTGGGCGGACTCCGGAGTACCTGGGCAAGAAGCTCGGCAAACGCGAGGTCACCTGCGCCTCGATCGCGATGCTGGCCATGCCCGCCGTGGTGCTGATCGGCGCGGGGGCGGCCCTGCTGATCCCGGGCAACACCGACGCGTTCAACAACCCGGGCGCGCACGGCTTCTCCGAGCTGCTCTACGCCTACACCTCGGCCAGCAACAACAACGGCAGCGCGTTCGCCGGAATCACCGTGACCAACGACTGGTACCAGTCGACGCTCGGCGTCTGCATGGCGCTGGGCCGGTTCGTCCCGATCCTGGCTGTGCTCTGCCTGGCCGGTTCGCTGGCGGCGCAGAAGAAGGTCCCGGAGACCGCCGGCACGCTGCCGACCACGAGCCCGCTGTTCGCCACCATGCTCGGCGGCACGGTCGTGCTGGTCGCGGCCCTGACGTTCATCCCCGCCCTGGCCCTCGGGCCGATTGCAGAGGCTCTCGCATGACCATGACCACCGACCGCACCCCCGAGGAAGTGACCCAGCACCACGTCGAGAACGCGGGCCGGATCGGGGCGGGCGTGTTCAACCCCCGCCAGTTGTGGACCTCGCTGCCGGACGCCTTCCGGAAGCTCAGCCCGCGCCACCAATTGCGCAACCCCGTCATGTTCGTCGTGTGGGTGGGGTCGGTGCTGGTCACCGTCTTCGCCGTCACCGACCCCGGGGTGTTCAACATCGGCGTCGCGCTGTGGCTGTGGTTCACGGTGCTGTTCGCCAACCTCGCCGAAGCGGTCGCCGAGGGCCGGGGCAAGGCCCAGGCCGAGTCCCTGCGCAAGACGAAGAAGGAGACCGTCGCGCGGCGGCTCACCGAGGACGGCTCCGAGGAGCGCATCCCGGGCGTCGACCTGCGGATCGGCGACCTCGTGGTCGTCGAGGCAGGCGAGGTGATCCCGGGCGACGGCGACGTCGTCGAGGGCATCGCGACCGTCGACGAATCCGCCATCACCGGCGAGTCGGCACCGGTCATCCGCGAGTCCGGCGGCGACCGCAGCGCCGTCACCGGCGGCACGACCGTGCTGAGCGACCGGATCGTCGTCAAGATCACGACCAAGCCGGGTGAGTCCTTTGTGGACCGCATGATCGCGTTGGTGGAAGGCGCTTCGCGGCAGAAGACGCCGAACGAGATCGCGCTGACCATCCTGCTCGCGGTGCTGACGATCATCTTCGTCCTTGCCGTGGTGGCGCTGCAGCCGATGGCCGGCTACTCCGGTGGCCTGGTCTCGGTGATCGTGCTGACCGCGTTGCTGGTCTGCCTCATCCCGACGACGATCGGTGCGCTGCTGTCCGCGATCGGCATCGCGGGTATGGACCGGCTGGTGCAGCGCAACGTTCTCGCGACGAGCGGCCGTGCGGTGGAGGCCGCGGGCGACGTCTCGACGTTGCTGCTGGACAAGACCGGCACCATCACCTTCGGCAACCGGCAGGCGACCGAGCTGCTGCCGGTCGGGTCGTCGACGATCGACGACCTGGCGATCGCTGCCCGTCTCTCCAGCCTGGCCGACGGCACGCCCGAGGGGCGCAGCATCGTCGACCTGTGCGCGCGGGAGCACGTGTTGCCCGTCGCGCCGAGCGTGGCCGAGAAGTCCGGCGATTTCGTCCCGTTCACCGCGCAGACCCGGATGAGCGGCATCGACTTGAACGGCCGGGTCGTGCGCAAGGGCGCGGCCAGTGCCGTGCGGGCCTGGGTGGAAGAGCACGGCGGCACGGTGCCGGACGAGGTGCACACGGTCGTCGACGGGATCAGCGGCGAGGGCGGCACGCCGCTCGTCGTCGCCGAGCAGGTCGAAGGCGTCGCGGTGGTGCGCGGGGTGATCCGGCTGTCCGACGTGGTCAAGCCGGGCATGAAGGAACGCTTCGAAGAGCTGCGCGCGATGGGTATCAAGACGGTGATGATCACCGGCGACAACCCGCTGACCGCGCGGGCGATCGCGGCGGAGGCCGGCGTCGACGACTTCCTCGCCGAGGCCAAGCCCGAAGACAAGATGGCGCTGATCAAGAAGGAGCAGGAGGGTGGCCGGCTGGTCGCGATGACCGGTGACGGCACCAACGACGCTCCGGCGCTGGCGCAGGCGGACGTCGGGGTGGCGATGAACACGGGGACTATGGCGGCCAAGGAGGCCGGCAACATGGTCGACCTCGACTCCAACCCGACGAAGCTCATCGAGATCGTGGAGATCGGCAAGCAGCTGCTCATCACCCGCGGCGCGCTGACGACGTTCTCCATCGCCAACGACCTGGCGAAGTACTTCGCGATCCTGCCTGCCATGTTCGCCGCGATCTACCCGCAGCTGGGCGGCCTGAACATCATGGGCCTGCGCTCGCCGAACTCGGCGATCCTGTCCGCGGTGATCTTCAACGCGCTCATCATCGTGGCCCTGATCCCGCTCGCCCTGCGCGGCGTGCGGTACCGGCCCTCCAGCGCGAAGGCGCTGCTGCGGCGCAACCTGCTGGTCTACGGCCTCGGCGGGATCGTGACGCCGTTCGCCGGGATCTGGCTGATCGACCTGCTCGTCCGACTGATCCCGGGAATGTGACCATGAAGGTGCTGTACAAGCAGACCGTCGCCGGCCTGAAGATGCTGTTGGTGCTGACCGTGCTGCTGGGTGTGGTCTACCCGCTCGCGGTGTGGGCGGTGGCCCGGGTGCCCGGCCTGTCGGACCAGGCCGAGGGCTCGATCGTCACGCAGAACGGGCAGGCCGTCGGGTCCTCGCTGATCGGGGTCGACCCGGTCGCGAAGGACCCGGCCCACGACCCGTACTTCCACAACCGGCCCTCGGCCGGCTCGAAGGACCCGCTCGGACCGGGCGACCCGTCCACCTCGGGCGCCTCGAACAAGGGCACCGCCAACGACGACCTGCTCGCCCTGGTCAAGCAGCGGCAGGAGCTGATCGCCAAGCGAGAAGGGGTCGACGTCTCGAAGGTCCCCGCCGACGCCGTGACCGCGTCGGCGTCCGGACTCGACCCGCAGATCAGCCCGGCCTACGCCGAGCTGCAGGTGCCACGGGTCGCCCGGGAAAACGGCCTGAGCGAGGACGAGGTCCGCAAGCTCGTCACCGACAACACCACCGGGCGCGGGCTCGGTGTGCTCGGCGACCCGGCGGTCAACGTCCTGCAGCTCAACCTTGCCGTCGCGGCGGCCAGGCACTGACCCGTGACGACAGCGGACGCGAGTGCGCCCAAGCGTCGCCGCGGCGAGCTGCGGATCTACCTCGGAGCCGCCCCGGGCGTGGGGAAGACCTTCGCCATGCTCGGGGAGGCCCGCCGCCGGCTCGACCGCGGCACCGACGTCGTCGTCGGCCTGGTGGAGACGCATGGCCGGCGCAAGACCGCCGAGCTCCTGGACGGGCTCGAAGCCGTTCCGCGGCACAAGCTGGAGTACCGCGGGCACGCCTTCGAAGAAATGGACGTCGACGCGATCCTCGCCCGCGTCCCGGAGGTCGCGGTCGTCGACGAGCTGGCGCACACGAACGTGGCCGGCTCGCGCAACGAAAAGCGCTGGCAGGACATCGAGGAACTCCTGGACGCCGGGATCGACGTCCTCTCGACGGTCAACGTGCAGCACCTGGAGAGCCTCAACGACGTCGTCGAGCGGATCACCGGCATCGCCCAGCAGGAAACCGTGCCGGACGAGGTGGTCCGCCGAGCTGAACAGCTCGAGCTGGTCGACATCACGCCGGAGGCGCTGCGACGGCGGCTCGCCCACGGCAACGTCTACCCGGCCAACCGGATCGACGCCGCGCTGGGCAACTACTTCCGCCCCGGCAACCTCACCGCGTTACGGGAAATCGCCCTGCTGTGGGTAGCCGACCAGGTCGACGTCGCGCTGCAGCGCTACCGCAGCGAACGCGACATCACCGACACCTGGGAGGCACGGGAGCGGGTGGTCGTCGCGATCAGCGGCGGCCGGGAGAGCGAGACGCTGGTCCGGCGGGCCCGGCGCATCGCGAAACGGGCCGGCGCCGAACTGCTCGTCCTGCAGATCCTGCGCGGTGACGGCCTGGCCGGCGTCTCCCCTCAAGCTCTCGCCGAGTACCGCAAGCTCGCCGAGGACGTCGGCGCCACCTTCCACACCGTCGTCGGCGACGACGTCCCGACCGCTCTGCTCGACTTCGCCCGCGGGGTGAACGCGACGCAGATCGTGGTGGGCACGTCCCGGCGCTCGCGGGTGGCGCGGCTGTTCGACGAGGGCATCGGCGCGACGGTGGTCCAGGAGTCCGGGCCGATCGACGTGCACATGGTCACCCACGACGAGTCCGGCGGGCGGCTGCGCGCGAAGCTGTTTCCGCGCAGTTCTCTGGCCTGGCGGCGGCAGCTACTCGGCTGGGCGCTCGCGCTGCTCCTTCCCGCGGTGGCGACGCTGATCGGAGTGGTGCTGCGGCAGACGCTGATCCTGTCCACCAACGTGATCGACTACTTCCTCGCGACGATCATCGTGGCCCTCGTCGGCGGTCTCGGGCCAGCACTGTTCGCCTCCATCGCGAGCGCGTTGCTGCTGAACTTCTTCTTCACCCCGCCGCTGTACACGCTGACCGTGGACGCCCAGCAGAACGTCATCACGCTGGTGGCGATGGTGGTGGTCGCGGTGGCGTTCGCGCTCGTCGTCGACCGGGCTTCGCGCCGGGCCGACGCCGCCGCGCGGGCGCGGACCGAAGCCGCGCTGCTGGCTTCCTACGCCCGGACTGTGCTCGGCGACGGCGATCCGCTGCAGCGACTGCTGGAAAAGGTGCGCGAGAACTTCGGGCTCGAATCCGTGTCGCTGCTGGAGAAGCGGGACGACGAATGGGTGCGCGCGGCCTGCACGGGGGAGCGGCCGTGCGACGACCCGGACGAGGCCGACGTCGACGTCCCGGTGACCGACGACGTCCACCTGGCACTGCGCGGCCGGACCCTGCCGGCGCACGACCAGCGCGTCCTCGAGGCCGCGGCGGGCCAGGCACTGCTCGCCCTGCGGCAGCAGCGGATGGCCGCTCAGACGCAGGAGGCGCAGCGGCGGGCGGAAACCACCGAGCTGCGGACGGCATTGCTCTCGGCCATCGGCCACGATCTGCGCACGCCGCTGACCTCCATCAAGGCCGTCTTCGGTGGGTTGCGCGCCCACGACGTCAGCCTGTCCGAAGAGGACGCCGAAGAGCTGCTCGCGGCCGGCGAGGAGTCCACCGACCGGCTCTCCGGCCTGATCGACAACCTCCTCGACTCCTCCCGGCTGGCCACCGGCGCGGTCCGGCCGGTGTTGCGCCCGGTCGGCTACGACGAGGTCGTCGCCACCGCACTGTCCGCGCTGGACGGCCGGGAGCCGGTCGACATCGACGTCGACGAGCAGCTGCCCGCCGTGCTGGCGGATGCCGGCCTGCTGGAGCGCGCGGTCGCCAACGTGATCGACAACGCGTTCCGCCACGGCGCCACCGTGCGGACGCCGTCGGCGATCGCGATCCGCGCCAGCGCCTACGCCGGCCGGGTCGAGCTGCGCGTCGTCGACCACGGCCGCGGGCTGCCGAAGGGCGCCGCGGAGTCGGCGTTCGCGCCGTTCCAGCGGCTCGGTGACCGCAACACCACCACCGGCGTCGGGCTGGGTCTGTCGGTCGCGAAGGGCTTCGTCGAGGCGATGGCCGGGACGATCCGCGCCGAGGACACCCCGGGCGGCGGCCTGACGATCGTCATCTCGCTGCCCGTCGCTGTCACGGGGGAGATGCCATGACGTCCGTGCTCGTGGTCGACGACGAGACCGCGCTCGTGCGGGCCCTGCGGATCAACCTCACCGCCCGCGGCTACTCCGTGGTCACCGCCACCGACGGTGCCTCCGCCCTGCTGGCCGCGGCGACCGAGCACCCGGACCTGGTACTGCTCGACCTCGGGCTGCCCGACATCGACGGCATCGAGGTGATCCGCGAGCTGCGCACCTGGAGCGCGATGCCGATCATCGTGCTCTCGGCCCGGGATACCTCCGCCGACAAGATCCGGGCCCTCGACACCGGCGCCGACACCTACATCACCAAGCCGTTCGGCATGGAGGAGCTGCTGGCCTGCCTGCGCGTCGCGGAACGCCGGCTGGCCCTCGGCGCGCCGGCCGAGCCGGACCTCGTCGTGGAGACCGCCGCATTCACCGTGGACGTCTCGTCGAAGACCGTCCGCCGGGGTGCCGTGGCAGTGCACCTGACGCGAACGGAGTGGGCCATCCTCGAACAGCTCGTCCGCAATGCCGACTCGCTGATCAGTGGTAAACATCTGCTGACCACGGTCTGGGGGCCGGACTATGCGGACCGTGGGCACTATCTGCGCGTCTACATGGCACAGTTGCGGCGCAAGCTCGAACCCGAGCCGTCCCATCCGCGATACCTGATCACCGAAACCGGCATCGGGTACCGCTTCGTCCCGGAGGAGTCGCTATGACCGATCCCGAGGAAGCCATCGAGCTGGCGGCCGAGCGCGGCGACACCGCCGAATTGCGCCGGTGGGCCGCCGCCGGGCACCCCGACGCCGTCGATTTGCTCATCGAGCTCGCCACCGAACGAGAAGATCTCGACGAACTCCGCCGGCTCGCCGATGAAGGCAGCCAGACCGCGGCCGAGGTGCTCGCCGAGCTCGAAGGCGAATAGCTAGAACCTCGTAAGTAGCTAGTGCCGCTCGTCGCGGCTCGCCCGTACCGAAGCGACCCCGTCCCGGCGCGGGCGTTCCTGGCACCAGCGTTCTGCCACGCGCAACACCACGGTCAGCACGACGAAACCGCCGATCAGCATCAGCGTGTAGACCAGATCGCTCATCGAGACCCTTCGGACCGCCGGAACTCCGTCACCGAACGATGGCGTGCCGCGGTCGGGTTGATCTGCTTTCGCGCCCGGAAGAACGCACGCGACGCGGGTAGCGCCAGCACGACGAGCGCCAGCAGGGAACCGGCCGTGGTCAGGACCAGCAGTCATTGCCGAAGTGGGGCGGTGGAGCGCGGCACCCTGGGGACGGTCGCCGCGGTCGCTGCCGCGGGCCTGCGCGACGGCACGCCTGAGCCGACAGCCACCGGCTATCAGCTCTACACCCGGCTGGGCAGCACGCCGATCACCCGCGCCGAGTTCTTGCAGGAGCTTTCGGGATGCGAAGCTGCGACTACGATCTCCGGCCGCGCTGACACGGGACGGCCGCCGTGCTGGCACGGTCAGGAGAGCTTGCGGCGGTAAGCCGCGGTGGCGAAGACGTAGGCGACGACGAGGATTCCGGCGCACCAGGCGAGGGCGGTCCAGATGTCGGTGCCGACCGGAGCTTGCGTGAACAGGGCCCGGATGGTGTTGACGATGGACGTCACGGGCTGGTGTTCGGCGAACCAGCGCACCGGCCCGGGCATCGTGGCGGTGGGGACGAACGCCGAGCTGAGGAACGGCAGGAAGATCAGCGGGTAGGAGAACGCGCCGCCGCCTTCCGCGGTCTTCGCGGTAAGACCGGCGAGCACCGCGATCCACGTCAGCGCCAGGGTGAAGAGGAGCAGGATGCCGGTGACCGCGAGCCAGGCCGGTAGTCCGGCTCCCGAGCGGAAGCCCAACAGCAGCGCGACGCCCACGACGATCACGAGCGAGATCAGGTTGGCGACCAGCGAGGTCAGCGCGTGCGTCCACAGCACGGCCGAGCGCGTGATCGGCATGGAGTGGAGGCGTTCGAAGATCCCGCTCTTGAGGTCGGTGAACAGCCGCAGGGCCGTGTAGGCGATGCTCGATGCGGTCGTGATCAGCAGGATGCCGGGCAGCATGTAGCCGATGTAGGAGCCCGATCCGGTGTCGATCGCGCCGCCGAAGACGTAGACGAACATCAGCATCATGGCGACCGGGGTGATGACGGTCGTGATGATGGTGTCCGGGCTCCGGGTGATGTGGCGCAGCGATCGTCCCAAGAGGACGGTGGTGTCGCCGAGTGCGTGGGTGGTCATCGAGTCTCACTTTCCGTGCGGGCACCGACGACGGCGAAGAAGACGTCTTCGAGGGTTGGCTGCTTCTCGACGTATTCGACCTTGGCGGGCGGGAGCAGTTGCTTGAGTTCGGCGAGGGTGCCGTCGACGATGATCCGGCCCTCGTGCAGGATCGCGATCTGGTCGGCGAGCTGTTCGGCCTCGTTCAGGTACTGGGTGGTGAGCAGCACCGTCGTTCCACGGGCGGCGAGGCCCTTCACCGCGTCCCACACCTCGACGCGGGCCTCCGGGGCGAGCCCGGTGGTCGGCTCGTCGAGGAAGATCACCGGCGGATCGCCGATGAGGCTCATCGCGATGTCCAGACGCCGTCGCATGCCCCCGGAGTAGGTCGAGACCTTCCGTGCGCCCGCGTCGGTCAGGGAGAAGCGCGCCAGCAGGTCGTCGGCGATCTTGCCTGGGTGCTTCAGCCGGCGCAGCCTGGCGATGAGAACGAGGTTCTCCCGCCCGCTGAGGATCTCGTCGACGGCGGCGAACTGCCCGGTGAGGCTGATCGCCGCGCGCACGTCGTCGGCTTGGGTGACGACGTCGAAGCCGGTGATCGCGGCGGTCCCCGCGTCCGGCTTCAGCAGCGTGGCCAGGATCCGCACCACGGTGGTCTTGCCGGCGCCGTTCGAGCCGAGCAGGGCGAAGATGCTGCCCCGCTCCACGTCGAAGTCCACGCCGCGCAGGACGTGTAGCTGGTTGTACGACTTCTCGAGGCCACGAACTCGTATCGCTGTCATCGGTCATCCCCTCGTCCAACTAGTCAGTGGTGCTGAGTACTGGTATACAGTAGTACTGAGTAGTGGCGCCAGGGCAAGCCCGGAGGAGCGATGGACGACCTGACGGAGATGTTGAAGGGCACCCTCGAAGGCTGCGTGCTCGAGATCATCGGCAAGGAGGAGACCTACGGCTACGCCATCACACGCCGGCTGAACGACCTCGGCTTCGGCGACGTCGTCGAGGGGACCGTGTACACGATCTTGTTGCGGCTGGAGAAGAACAAGCTCGTCCAGGTGACGAAACGGCCGTCCGAGAAGGGGCCGCCGCGTAAGTTCTACGCGCTCAACAACGCCGGTCGCGAAGAACTCGGGCGGTTCTGGGCGAAGTGGCAGTACGTCTCCTCGCGCATCGACAAACTGAAGGAAGGTGGGGAATGAACTTCTGGGAGACCATCACCGGCAGCGACATGACCCGGGAATACCAGGCGTTCGAAGCCAGGGCCGGGGCGTTGCCCGAGGACTACCGGACGGCGTGGGAACAGATCAAGGCGAACCTCGTCCCGTACGGGGACTTCTCGGGCCGCAACCTGATGCCGATCCTCGACGGCGCACTGGGGCTGCTGGAGGAGACCGCGGCGGAAGGCCAGAACGTGCACGACGTCCTGGGCGACGACATCGAGGGCTTCTGCGCGGCGCTGGCCGGCGGGGAAGGGTCCCGGACCTTCCGCGACCGGTGGCGGAAACAGTTGAACCGGAATGTCGCGAAAAAACTGGGTCGGCTGGGAGGCTGAGATGGGCATCCAGGACGTCATCGAAGGTAAGAAGCAGTGGCGGGCGCACATGGCCCGGGTCAAAGCCCTGCCGCCGGACTACCAGATCGTCTACAAGGAGATGCAGAAGTACCTGTTCAAAGTCGGCCCGGTCGACCTGCTCGAGGGGAACCTGCTCTCGGGGATCGTCGACTTCTTCGAGGAGGGCGCCGCGAGCGGCAGGGGAGTGCTGGAGGTGATCGGCGAGGACGTCGCCGCCTTCTGCGACGAGCTGATCAAAGATTCGCCGACCTACGCCGACCGCTACCAGGAGTCGCTCAAGGACAAGGGCGAGAAGTAGCCGGAAAGCGGCGTGAAACCAGGCTGAAACCGGGGTCACGCACTCTCGTGACAGCCGTGGCCGCCGAGGTCACGGTGGACGAGAGGAGAACCGTGACCACCCCGGCGATTGCGGCCAGCGGGCTGCGCAAGTCCTTCGGCGACCAGGTCGTGCTCGACGGCATCGACCTGCAGGTCGGCGAGGGCACGATCTTCGCCCTGCTCGGGCCCAACGGTGCCGGCAAGACCACCGCCGTGCGGATCCTGTCCACCCTGATCCGCGCAGACGGCGGACGGGCGTCGGTCGCGGGGCACGACGTGGCCGCCGAACCGGACGGGGTCCGCGCGGCGATCGGCGTCACGGGGCAGTTCTCGGCGGTCGACAACTTGCTGACCGGCGAGGAGAACCTGCTGCTGATGGCCGACCTGCACCACCTCGGGCGGGCCGAAGGACGGCGGAAGGCGGCCGAGCTGCTCGAGCGGTTCGACCTCGTGGAGTCCGCGGGCAAGCTGGTTTCGGCCTACTCCGGCGGGATGCGGCGGCGGCTCGACCTGGCGATGACCCTCACCGGCGCGCCGCGCGTGCTCTTCCTCGACGAGCCGACCACCGGGCTCGATCCGCGCAGCCGGCACACGATGTGGCGGATCATCCGGGACCTCGTCGCCGGCGGGGTCACCGTCTTCCTGACGACGCAGTACCTGGAGGAGGCCGACGAGCTGGCCGGCCGGGTCGCGGTGCTCGATCACGGGCGGGTGGTCGCCGAGGGGACACCGGAGGAGCTCAAGCGGCGGGTCGCCGGCGGGCACGTCCGGCTGCAGTTCGCCGACGCCGCAAGCCTCGACGCCGCTGCCCGGGCGCTGGGGGAGGGGACTCGGGACGACGGGGCATTCACGCTGTCGGTGCCGGGCGACGGCGGGGTCCGCTCATTGCGTGGGCTGCTCGACCGGCTGGACGGCGCGGGGGTCGATGTCGAAAACCTGTCGGTGCACACCCCGGACCTCGACGACGTCTTCTTCGCCCTCACGACCGAGAAGGAGGCCGCTCGATGAGCTACGCGGTGCGTGATTCGGCGACCATGCTGCGGCGCAACCTGAAGCACCTGCGCCGGTATCCCGGGATGATGATCATGTCGCTGGGCATGCCGGTGCTGCTCCTGCTGCTGTTCGTCGGGGTGTTCGGCGGTGCGATGCAGGCGGGCGTCCGCGGTGGGGCGTACGTCGACTACCTGGTGCCGGGCATCCTGTTGATGACCGTGGGGTACGGCGCGTCGATGACGGCGCTGGCGGTGAACCGGGACATGACGGAGGGGATCATTTCGCGGTTCCGGACGATGGCGATCGCGCGGGTGTCGGTGCTGACCGGGCACGTCCTGGGCGCGGTGCTCCGCACGGTGGTCAGCGCGACACTGGTCGTCGGGGTGGCGTTGCTGTTCGGGTTCCGGCCCGCCGCGGGGGCGGGTGGCTGGTTCGCGACGCTGGGGCTGGTGCTCATGCTGGCGTTGGCGCTGACGTGGCTGGCCGTGGCGGTCGGGTTGGCGGCGAAGAACGCCGAGGGCGCGAACCTGTTCATCCTCTTCGTGCAGGTGCTGCCGTTCGTCAGCAGTGCGTTCGTGCCGACGGACACGATGTCGGGAGCGGTGCGGTGGTTCGCGCGCCACGAGCCGTTCACGCCGGTCATCGACACCCTGCGCGGGTTGACGTTGGGCGCGCCGGTCGGGAGCAGTGCGTGGATCGCCGTGGCCTGGTGCGCCGGGTTCGCGGTCGCGGGGTACGTCTGGGCGCGGGTGTTGTTCAGGCGCGATCCCGCGGCCTGAGCGCGAGTGCCGCGATCGCCGTGGCGCGTAGATCTTCGCGGCCGAGGCCGGCGTATTCCGACCGCGCGTCGGTGTACGCCGGCTCGTCGGCCTGTTCGGCCAGTGCGCGGATGCGGGCTGAGGACATCGTCGGGTGGAAGCCCCGCACGTACCGGAAGCGCTCTGCCAGGGCGATCAGGCGCACCGCCGTGGCACGCTCGTCGGCGGTCTGCGCGCGATCAAGATCGGTCAGGGCCAGTGCCAGCAGGAGGGCGCCGCAGACCGGGAGTGACGTGCCGGGGTCTTCGAGGAGGCCGGGCAGTGCGCGGGGCAGGTCGCCGGTGATCTCGGTGACGAGGCCGAGACGTCCGTAGTGGGCGTGGGCGACCACGGTGACGGCCTGGGTTTCCCACGCCCAGCCGTCGACGCCGGGACCGGTGTCCTTTGTGGACCGGAGTCGTTCGGCGGTCTGCCGCCACAGTCGCAGGCCCGTCTCGATGTCGCTACGGGCGAGCAGGATCTCCGCGCGGGCACCGACGTCCACCATGGACGCCCCGGCAACCTCGCTGCCGCCGGTCAGCATGGCCTGTTCGAGCCAGCGTTCCGCTTCGTCGATCGCGCCGGTCTGCAGATTGGCGAGCACCAGAGCACCCCGGATCCGGGCGCCGCCGGACCAGGTGCCGGTCTCGTCGAGCACCGCGAGCACCGTGCCGAGCGACCGCCGCGCCTCTTCCCCGCGTTCCAAGTCCAGGCACAATTCGCCGACCCGGGCGTGGGCGACGGCGCGCAGCCACGGCGACTCTCGGTCGTCGAAGACGGCGACCATGCGCTCGGCCGCGGCCAGCGCGCGCCCGGGATCGTCGAGCGCCGACCAGGCGTAGCTGGCGACGCCCTCGGCCAGCCCGGCGACGAGAGGGTCGTCGTTGGCGCACAAGGCGAACAACGGGGCGAAGTCCGGCGCGGCCACGGTGCGGAGCACAGTCTCGGCGGCGTGCACCAAGGTGCCGGGTGCCGCGGGCGGAAGACGGCGGAGGGCGACCACCGCGCGAGCGGGCCGCGGGCCCTGCAACAGGAAGCTGTTCACCGCGCTCAGCACCAGCGCCGCCCGGGTCGCGGCCACGAAGCCCGGCTCGGGCCGGTGGTGCGAGAGCAGCCAGGCGGTGTCCTCGACGAGGGCGGCCATGCGGCCGAAGTTCGACTCGAACGTCCACAACCCGGCCAGGACGGCGGTCGTCGCCGCCACGATCGCGCCATCCTCGTGGTCAAGGCGGAGCCGCAGCGCGTGCACCAGGTTGTCCTGCTCGTCGGCGACCCGGCGCATGGCCGGGACGAGGTCGGCGGCGAAGAGGGATTCGTGGTGGGCCAAGGCGAAGTCCACGGCCCAGGTCAGGAAGCCGGTGGTGGCCTTCTCGGTCTCGCCGGCTTCCTCGCGGCGGGCGGCGCTGAACTCGCGGACCGTCTCCAGCATCCGGAACCGCGTCCCCACCGGGGTGTTCTGCACCTTGAGCAGCGAGTGGCCGGCGAGCTGGTCGAGCAGGTCGACCGCGTCGGCGCCGAGCAGCGGCTGGGCGGCGTCGGCGGTGAAGCCGTCGGGAAAGACCGACAGGGCCCGCATGGCGGCCTGACCGCGCTGGTCCAGCAGGGCCCAGCTCCAGTCGATGACGGCGTGAAGCGTGTGGTGGCGGGCCGGGGAGTCGCGGGCGCCGCCCCGCAGCAGCGCGAACCGGTCGTCGAGGTGGCGGGCGATCTCGGGGACCGACATGACGCGGCTGCGGGCCGCGGCCAGCTCGATGGCAAGGGGCAGGCCGTCGAGGTGCGCACACAGCTCCCGGACGGCCTCGTCCGGCAGTTCGACGTCCGGGCGGACGGCGCGGGCCCGCTCCCGGAACAGCTCCGCGGCGACCCCCGGGCTCAGTTCCGGCAGCGCGTGGACGGCCTCGGAGGAGAGGTCGAGCGGGGTCCGGCTGGTCGTAAGCACCCGGATGTCGGCGCTGAGCGCGACCAGTGTCCGGACGAGGTCGGCCGCGCCGCGCACGACATGCTCGCAGTTGTCGAGCACCAGCAGGGCCGGGCCGGAGCCGAGCACGTCCAGAATGGCGGCCACGGCGTCGCGCGGAGCCTGCGGGCGGCTGCCCGGCGGGCCGCCGGCGTCGCCACCACCGATCGCCGAGGCGACTTCCGCGGCGACGTCGCCGTCGTGGGTGATCCCGGCGAGCGGCACGAAGTGCACGATCCGCTGGTCAGCCCGGCGGCTGACGGCGTGCGCCAGCCGGGTCTTGCCGAGCCCGCCCGCGCCGACGATCGACGTCACCCGGGACGTCCGCAGCAGCGCGGCGACGGCGGCCAGGTCGGCGTCCCGGCCCAGCAGCGGGTTCGGCTCGTGCGCGACGCCGTGGCGGACCGCTGGCGCTTCGCCCTGCAACAGCTGCTGGTGCAGCTCACGCAGCGCAGGTCCAGGGTCGGTGCCGAGTTCGTCGCGCACCCTGCGCCGGTAGTCCTCGTAGCGGGCCAGCGCGGCGGCAGGCCCGGCCGTCGCGGCTTCGCTGCGCAGTAGTTCCAGGAGCAGTTCCTCGTCGCGCGGTCGTTCCGACGCCAGCTCGGCGAGCTCGTCGACGGCCAGGTCCGCCCGGCCCAGCCGTGAGCGGCACAGCGCGCGGGCCCGGACCAGCCATCGGCTGGTCGACGCGCGAGCCGCCCGCAGCGCGCCGAGCGGATCGGCGCTGGCCGGGTCGTCGTGCGCTGTCCAGAGCGCCAGGCCCGCCTCGGCTTGGGTGAGCGCGGCTTCGTGGTCGCCGTCGCGGGAGAGCCGGGCGCAGGCCGTGGCGCTGAGTACGAGTGCGGCGGCGTCCACCTGATGCTCGGCCAGGGTGAGCCGGTAGCCGGACGGCGTGGCTTCGAGGACGTCGCGGCCGAGCTGGGCTCGAGCGCGGGACACGAGCACTTGCAGCGCCTTGGCCGGGTGTGCAGGTCGTTGCTCGTCGGGCCAGAGCCCTTCGATCAGGCGGGCGGTGCTCGCGCCGGTCCGGAGGTCGTCGGCGAGCAGGGCGAGCAACCCGCCCAGGCGGGGGCTGGTGATCTCCCGGCCGCGGTAGGCCACCCGCGGCAGCAGGACCAGCTCGATCGTCACCCGCCTCAGGCTAGTGCTGGTGTGCCTTCGGCGGGCCCGGTCGGGTGGGCGCGTCGCGTAGGCTGATCCCGGCGCGCCGGGAAGTCTGGTCGGCATCCGGATTCGGATCGGAAGGACCGGCTGATGCGCGGCGTCGAAACCGTACTGTTCCTCGTGGTCGTGGCGACCGTGGTGGCCACGTTCGCCCGGCGGTGGCGGATCCCCGCGCCCTCGCTGCTGGTCGTCGTCGGGGTCGTCGTGGGGTTGCTGCCCGGTGTCCCGGTCGTACAGGTGACGCCCGAGGTGATCAGCCTGGTCGTGCTCCCGCCGCTGTTGTTCGCTGCGGGGGAGGAGCTGCCCTGGCGGGACCTGCGCGCGGTCGGCCGTCCGGTCGCGGTGCTGTCGGTGGGGCTGGTGCTGCTGTCGGCCGCGGCGGTGATCGGGGTCGCGGTTGCGGTGACGCCGTTGCCGGTCGGGATGGCGTTCGTGCTCGGCGCGGTGCTGGCGAGCACGGACCCGGTCGCGGTGACGGCGCTGGCGCGGCGGCTGGCGTTGCCGCCGCGGGTGCAGGCGCTGATTCAGGCCGAGAGCCTGTTCAACGACGCGACGAGCCTGCTGCTGTTTCGGGTGGCGCTCTTCTTGGCGGTCGCCGGGGGAGCCACGTCGTGGGGCCGGACGCTCGCGGAGTTCGGCGTGCTCGCGGGCGGCGGGGTGGCGGTCGGGGTGCTGACGGCGCTCGGGGCGTTCGTGATCCGGCGGCGGACCGAAGACCCGGTGCTGGAGACGGTGATCTCCCTGGTCACGCCGTACGCGGGGTACGTCGTGGCGGAGTCGTTCGGCGGGTCGGGTGTGACCGCGGTCGTGGTGGCGAGCGTCATCCTCGGGACCCAAGCCGAGCGCCTGACGACCGCGCGGATCCGGCTGCAGGTCGGCGCGGTCTACCAGACCGTGGTGTTCCTGCTGGAGAGCGTCGTGTTCGGCCTGATCGGGCTGCAGCTGCCCGCCCTGGTGCGCCGGGTGGCCGGCGGGGGCGCGTGGTGGCTGCTGCAGGCGCTCGCGATCGCGGCGACGCTGGTCGTGGCGCGGCTGCTGCTGGTGTTCGTGCTCTCGGCGCTGCGGCAACGGCGGGAGGACGGGCGGATTTCCTGGCAGGTTCCCGCGGTCGTCTCCTGGGCGGGTGCGCGTGGTGTCGTGCCGCTGGCGGCGGCGCTGTCCCTGCCGGTGGCCACTTTGGACGGTTCCGAACTGCCCGCTCGGGACCTGGTGTTGCTGCTGACGACGGCGGTGATCGTGCTGACGCTCGTGGTCCAAGGGTTCACGCTGGCGCCGCTGGTCCGCCGCGCGGGGATCGCCCTCGACCCCGCCGACTTGCGCACCGAGTACGGCAGCGCGCGCCGCAAGCTCGCCGAAGCTGGGCTGTCTCACTTGGATCACCTGGCCGAGACCGAGTCGGCGCCGGCGTTCGTGGTCGACCAGTTGCGGGCGGGCTGGCAGGCGAGGCTCGACCACGTCCGCGGCGACAGCGGCGAGGAAGCGACGGACTGGGTGCGCGGAATCGACTACCGCGCTCTGCGGCGTGAGCTGATCGACGTGGAGGCGGCCGAGCTGACGCGGCTGTTCGAGGCGGGCAAGATCACCGACGGCACCCGGCGGCGCATCCAGCGGCTGCTGGACCTGGAATACACGGGGCTGGAGGACTGAGCGGGCTCACCGGGGATCGTCGTCGTGGGTTTCGAGCCACGTGCCGGCGAGCCGCAGGAGGACGGCCACCAGCACGAAGCTGCCCATCAGCGTCAACGCCCACCAAAAATCGCTCATGAAACGAGAATGGACCTGGCCTGCCGACCGGGCGAGCTCGCCGAAGCAACCTTGACGCCGTATTGATCTCCGCCGGGTCGTTCACCCAGTCCGGTACGTGTGCGCTCGTCGTCGCTAAGATTTCGTAAATACGCGTAAAGCTCTTCTCGAACCCCTCGTGATGCTCAGGGTCCGGCCACAGTGGACCGATAGGGTTCTGTCTCGTGATTGCCGGGATGGATGGAGAGCGCGTGAGCCAGGCGAAGCCGGCCCGCGACGTGGTGCGGCTGGGACTCGTGATCGGCGCGCTCGGCGTGGTGTTCGGGGACATCGGCACCAGCCCGATCTACACACTGCAGACTGTATTCAATCCAGCCGACCCGCACCCAGTGCCGGTGAGCGCAGACAACGTCTTCGGCGTGGTGTCGCTGATCTTCTGGTCGGTGATGATCATCGTGACCGTCACGTACGTGCTGCTGGCGATGCGCGCCGACAACGACGGCGAGGGCGGCATCATGGCGCTGATCACCCTGCTGCGCCGCTGGAGCGGGCCGCGCGGCAAACGCGCCGCCGTCGTGCTGGCCGGGCTGGGCATCTTCGGGGCCGCCCTGTTCTTCGGCGACAGTATGATCACGCCGGCGATGTCGGTGCTGTCCGCCGTCGAGGGCCTCAAGGTCGTCGACGAATCGTTCGAGGGCTGGATCGTGCCGATCACCGCCGTGATCGCGATGGTGTTGTTTCTCGTGCAAAAGCGCGGCACGGCGGCGGTCGGGCGCGTCTTCGGGCCAGTGATGATCGCGTGGTTCGCGGTGATCGGCCTGCTCGGCATCACCGGCATCGCCGGGCATCCGGAAATCCTGAAGGCGCTCTCGCCCACGTACGCGCTGAGCTTTATGATCGGCCACTTCGACATCGCGTTCTTCGCGCTGGCGGCGGTCGTGCTCGCGGTCACCGGCGCCGAAGCCCTGTACGCGGACATGGGCCACTTCGGCCGCAAAGCAATCACCCGGGGCTGGCTGTTCCTG
Organism: Amycolatopsis sp. cmx-4-37; assembly: GCA_049998055.1. Lineage (GTDB taxonomy): Bacteria > Actinomycetota > Actinomycetes > Mycobacteriales > Pseudonocardiaceae > Amycolatopsis. Next base: position 294,705 of record JAEBEK010000006.1, read on the forward strand.
GTGCTGCCCGCCTGCGTACTCAGCTACTTCGGCCAGGGCGCGCTCATCCTCGCGGACCCGGCCAACATCAGCAGCCCGTTCTTCCTGCTCGTCCCCGGCTGGGGACGCCTGCTCATGGTGCTGCTGGCCACGGCTGCGACGGTGATCGCGTCCCAGGCGGTGATTACCGGGGCGTATTCGGTCGCGTCGCAGGCCGCTCAGCTCGGGTACCTGCCGCGGCTACGGATCGCGCACACGTCGGAGACCGAGCGTGGGCAGATCTACGTGCCGTGGGTCAACTGGCTCCTGCTCGTCTCAGTGCTGACGCTGATCTTCGCGTTCCGCAGTTCGTCCGCGCTCGCGTTCGCCTTCGGCATGGCGGTGACCGGCACGATCACCATCACCACATTGCTGTTCTTCTACGTCGCGCGCGCCAAATGGGGCACACCGCGCTGGCTCATCGGAGTCGGCGCGACCGTACTGCTGGTCGTTGACCTCCTGTTCGTCGGCGCCAATCTGACCAAGCTAGTGCACGGCGCGTGGCTGCCTCTGCTGATCGGTCTCACGGCGTTCACCGTGATGATCACCTGGCAGCGCGGACGGAAGATCGTCACAGCTGAACGTGAGCGTCGCGAAGGCCCGTTGCGGGAGTTCATCGACGAACTTAGCGCCCGCGAGACGCCGATACAGCAGGTCCCCGGCACTGCCGTTTTCCTCAACCGGGGCGGACAGACCGCGCCGTTGGCGCTGCGGGCCAACGCCGAGCACAACCACGTCCGCCACGAACAGGTCGTCATCTTGTCGCTGGAGATCGAGCCGGTGCCGCGGATGCCGGCCGAGCAGCGGGTGACCGTCGAAGATCTGGGTCACCAAGACGACGGGATCATTTTCGTTACTGCCCGCTACGGCTACATGGAAACCCCGGATGTGCCGGGCGCGCTGGCGCAGCTCGATCCGGCGGAAACCGAGGGACGCCTGAACCTCAACGAAGCGTCGTACTTCCTGTCCAAGATCGAGCTGCAGCGCGGCCCCGAGCCGACGATGGCGGGTTGGCGAAAGCGCCTTTTCATCGCCACGTCCTACATCACCGCGGACGCCGCAGAATACTTCGGTTTACCACGCGATCGAACGGTGATCATGGGTTCTCACATCGATGTTTAGCGGCGCTGCAGTGCGTACGCCGATCGGGTGCGCGCGTCACTGCCTACGACGACCGCTAGTGCCGCGGCACACGTACTTGCCCGCTGCGCGGCGATTCCGCCACGGCAGGTGAAGTGCGCGGGTGCCACCTGGGGTGTCTTTCTCGGCGGATCAGCTGCGGCCCCAGGTCGGTCCTTTCGGCACGCAGGCTAGCGAAGACAGCTTGTAGAGCACCGCGTAACCGCGCCGGAGGACCTGTCCTGTCGACGGGACGAACGCCGGCAGGTGGCGCCATTTTGGGCTGTTCCTGGTGTTGTTACGGGGATTTCTGCGCCATAGTGGCGTCATGGACCTCAGGCCGTACGTCGACAACCTCCGCAAGGAGCTGATGGTTGTCGCCGAGGCAGGCGGCGAGGAGTTTCGCGAGTTGGCAGAGCGCATCCTCTCGCCGCTCGATTCGGCCGCCCGTTTGGTCCTGCTGGACGCCTTGTCGGCGGCCGCGGACGAGATGACCCGCGATATCGCGCCGGTGTCTGTGGAAGTGCGTCTGCGTGGCACCGATCCCGGCTTCGTGGTGACGTCACCGCTAGCCGGCCGACCGCTCGAGGACGAGCCGTGCGAGAACGGACTGGTGAACACGGCGAACGACTCTCCTTCCTCGGCGGCGAGGGTGTCGGCTGCGCCGAACAATGAGGGGACAACCGCCCGCATCAACTTCCGGCCGCCGGAGCAGCTCAAGGTCCGGATAGAGGAGGCCGCGGGGCAGGAAGGCCTGTCGGTCAACGCCTGGCTCGTTCGAGTGGTCGCGGCGACGCTCGACGGCCGTCAGTCCGAACGGCGCACCGTCCGAAGCGAGCAACACTACGTCGGCTGGGTGCGGTGACGTTTCGATGGCGCACAACCTCTCCGTCCCGTCGGCGCCGCCCCGATCCGGTACGCATCAAGATGAGACTCGCATGCTGACCTTCGACACTCCCGAACCGATCTGCGTCGCAATCGACCTCGCAGTCGGCGGCGTGTGGATCGTGGCGTCGGACCGGTCCGACACCAGGGTCGAGGTACGTCCCGGGACGGCCGCGAAACGAGACGTCGACGTCGCGGAACTTGCCCGCGTCGACTATGCGGACGGTCGCCTGCGGATCAAGGCGGTGGAGGAGCGGCATTCCTGGTCCACAGTCTTCCGGCGGAGCGGTTCGATCGACGTCAAGATCGAACTGCCGGCAGGCTCTCATGTCTGGGCGAGCGCGACGATGGCAGCCGTGCGCGGCGAAGGATGGCTCGGCGATTGCCTGATCAAGAACGTCGCTGGCGACATCCGGCTCGACCGGACCAGGTCACTCCACGTCACCACATCCAGGGGAGACGTCGACATCAACCGCGCCGAAGGGACCATTCTGGTGACCGTAGGGAGCGGAGCGGTGCGCATCCAGGAGGTCGTCGGCACGGCCGTGATCAAGACGTCCAACGGGAACAGCTGGGTCGGCACGGCGACCGGTGACCTGCGGTTGCGGGCCGCTAACGGCAGCGTGTCAGTCGGTCGTTCGCGCGCCGTGCTCGAGGCCAAGGTCGCCCACGGCGACATACGGGTGGCCGAAGTTGTGCGGGGCTCGGTCGAGCTCGAAACCGGCACCGGTTCGGTAGAGGTCGGTGTTCGGCAAGGTACCGCCGCGCGGCTCGACGTGCGCACCCGCTACGGGAGTCTTCTCAACACTCTGGAGTCCACGGACGGCCCGGGCCGGGCCGCCGAAATCGGGGGCGTTCGCGCCCGCAGCGCGCATGGTGACATCTTGATCCACCGAGCCTGACTACGTATCGGGCTCGGCCGGACGGAAGAGCCCGACGGGCACGTGAGTGAACTTCGGTCTCAGCTGGAGGCTTCCCCCAGAGGCTCCGGCGAGGCCCTGCCGCGGCCCGGAAACCGTTACCCCCTGGCGGTTTTCGGGCCGCACTCCTCTTGATCATCGTGGCGGAAAGTAGACAATCTCGCACCAGGGGTAGTCGTTTGCTGCTGCTGCGTGCGGCCAGTTTGGTCCGAGCTGTGCGCACCTATAGCAGATCATTTTCGGGATGCCAACCGTAGTGTGACACATTTACGCTTCCTTGACGGCCGCCGTCAGTTCTCGTCCTGGCGGCGGCCGACCCTTTTGACCTGCGGATTACCAGAAAGTTGTCACGTGGCGAAGTGGAAAAGTCACCCGTTTGGAGGTTTCTCGGAAACTTCGCGCTCTGCGAGACTCGCCGTGACTTTAACAAAGTGCGAGGAACTGCGAAGCAGGGGGAGCCGTATGGGAACTGAACGTGCCCGGTGATGGCCGTCGGTAGTCGCGCTGAGCGGTAATCGACATCCTGAGGTGTCCGGCGTGGGTGATATCCGGACGCATGCAATGTAGTCCGAAGTATTCGGACAGTGTTGCCATGGGCAAATTCGTCGGTATTTCTGCTGATGTTGAATTCCTGTGGGCTTGGGGGATTTATGACTATTGCTGATTTCGTGACGGCGCCGGCGGTGGACGCGGCCGCCGACCGGACGGTTTCGACGGGGCCGGAAAGAAAAGTGGTGCCGGGCGCAGCCGAGTCGGACCAGGTGCTGATGACCGGGGTCGGGCTGTGTATCCCGGCCGGACTTACGTTCGACGGCTGGGAGCGCGCCGGCCGGCAGCTTGCCGGGATCGTCGATTCCTCTTCGTGGTGGCTCGGCGACTGGCTGGTTTATGGAAAGAAGCACTATGCCGATCGCTATCGGCGGGCGATTCGCGCGGCCGGCCTGCAGTACCAAACCTTGCGCAACTACGCGTGGGTGTCGCGCCGATTCGAACTGGACCGCAGGCGGGTCAAGCTGAGCTTCCAGCACCATGCGGAAGTCGCTTCACTGCCGGTCGAGGAGCAGAATTTCTGGCTCAACCGCGCGGAGCACGAGGCTTGGTCGACCAAGCAACTGAGAACCGAGATCCGCCGGGAGCGCGCGATCGAAGACGGTGCGCGCAAGCAACTCACGGTGATCCCGCGGATCGAAGTACCGGACAACCATCTCGTGCGCTGGCGTAGAGCCGCCACCCATTCGGGTGTCGAGTTCGACGATTGGGTACTGGCCATGCTCGATAGGGCGGCCGAGCTGGTGCTCAGTGCGGAAATCCGTGCCGAGAGCTGGCGAGTATCTGCTTCGTCACGGACGCTGGTCAAGCGGCCCGCATAAGCTTGTTTCGCTGGGTGTCCGGCTGCGTGGGGACTGGTGAGTGTGGGTAGGTAATCGCTCGTGATGTAAGTATGGCGCCAGGGTGGCGTCATAGCAATACTCCGGCAGGGTCGATCGGAGATTTGAGCGGAACCCTGCTGTCCCGTCATGCCGTGAAGGATAGTCGTCACCGTGCTTGTAGCGCGTGCGCCGACGATCCTTCACGGCTTTCTCGTATTCGTGCAGCCAAGGGCGCGGAATCGTGCCAGGGTTCGCCAAAAATAGGTGCTGTGTAGAAGTCGGATAGTGCCGCAGGTCAAGGTCGAAGGACGACGCGCGAGGAAGCGACCGCGCGAGGAGCCCGCCAAGTGAACTGAGGTGCTGATGTGAGTGTGAAGAACCCCGACCAGGTCGTCATCGTCGGCGGTGGTACTGCGGGCTGGATGACTGCTTCATACCTGAAGGCGGCCTTCGGCGACCGGCTGTCGGTGACGCTCGTGGAGTCGGGAAAGATCGGCACCATCGGGGTCGGCGAAGCGACCTTCAGCGACATCCGGCACTTCTTCGAGTTCCTGGACCTCAAGGAGGAGGACTGGATGCCGGCGTGCAACGCCACCTACAAGCTGGCAGTCCGGTTCCAGGACTGGCGTCGGCCGGGGCACCACTTCTACCACCCGTTCGAGCAGATGCGCTCGGTCGCCGGGTTCCCGCTGACCGACTGGTGGCTCCAAAGCGGCGCCACCGAAAGGTTCGACAAGGACTGTTTTGTCATGGCGTCGCTCTGCGACGCCGGACGAAGCCCGCGCTACCTCAACGGTTCGCTGCTCGAGCAGGAGTTCGTGGAGGGCGCCGAGGAGCCGATCGGGCTGACGATGTCCGAACACCAGGGCAAAACGCAGTTCCCTTACGCCTACCACTTCGAAGCCGCATTGCTCGCGAAGTACCTAACCAGGTACTCGACGGATCGGGGCGTGCGCCACATCGTGGACGAGGTCCAGGACGTCCAGGTGGACGAGCGCGGCTGGATCGACCATGTCGTCACGAAGGAGCACGGCGACATCCACGGTGACCTGTTCGTCGACTGCACGGGCTTTCGGGGACTCTTGCTGAACAAGGCGCTCGAGGTGCCGTTCCTGTCCTACCAGGACACGCTCCCCAACGACAGCGCCGTTGCATTGCAGGTTCCGCTCGACATGAAGAGGCTCGGTATCCGGCCCTGCACGACCGCCACCGCGCAGAAGGCGGGCTGGATCTGGACGATTCCGCTGTTCGGCCGGATAGGCACCGGCTATGTGTTCGCCAAGGACTACTGCACTCCGGAGGAGGCCGAACGAACGCTACGCGAGTTCGTCGGACCCGAGGCGGCCGAGGTCGAGGCCAACCACATCCGAATGCGGATCGGGCGCAGCGCGCAGTCGTGGAAGCACAACTGCGTCGCGATCGGGCTGTCGAGCGGGTTCGTGGAGCCGCTGGAGTCGACCGGGATCTTCTTCATCCACCACGCCATCGAGCAGCTCGTCAAGCACTTCCCCGCCGGTGACTGGCACCCGATGCTGCGCGAGCGGTACAACTCCGCGGTGGCGCACGTGATGGACGGCGTGCGGGAATTCCTGGCGGTGCACTACCGGAGCGCAGCGCGCGACGACACACAGTACTGGAAGGACACCAAGACCAGGGCGGTGCCCGACGCGCTGGCCGAGCGAATCGAGCGCTGGAAGGCCCAGCTGCCCGACTCGGAGAACGTCTTCCCGTACTACCACGGGCTGCCGCCGTATTCGTACATGTGCATCCTGCTCGGTATGGGCGCGATCCCATTGCGCCCGTCTCCAGCCCTGGGTCTCGCGGACGACACCGCCGCGCAGAAGGAGTTCGCGGCGATCCGGGACAAAGCGCGATTCCTGGTCGAAACCCTGCCCACGCAATACGAGTACTTCGCCCAGATGCGCTCATGACCGCGGCGGAAGCCCTGTTCCGGGGCGTGCACGTGCTCGTCGCCCTGACCGTCGTGTTCGCCATCGGCTGGCTGGGCCGGCTCGTCGCTCGCACGCTGCGGCAGCCCGAGGTGATCGGCGAGATCGCCGCGGGCCTGCTCGCCGGGCCCGCCGCCGTCGCGGTGCTCGGGCCCGCGAACTTCGCCGCGGTGCTCCCGGGCGCGGTCGTCGACGTTCTCAAGCTGGTCGCCGAGATAGGGCTGATCCTGTTCCTGGTCGGGCTGGCCCACAAGCTTCGCCTCGGCGAGAAACGCTTTTCACGCCGAACCACCGGGTGGGTCGTCGCGGGCGGGCTGGTGCCCGCACTGGCTTCCGGCGCGTTGTTCGCCTGCTGGATCATCCTGGTCGAGGGACCCGAAGTGCGGGGGAGTGCACCGCTTCCGGCGTTCGTGCTGATGTGCGCGGTGGCGCTGTCGATCACCGCGGTTCCGGTGCTGGCGAGGATCCTGGCCGATCGCGGTATCAGCGAAACCACCGAGGGCCGGTTGTCGATGACGGCGGCGGTCGTCATCGACACCGTCGGCTGGCTGTTGCTCTCGGTCACCGTCGGGCTCGCGTCCGGGCGGTTGAGCGGCTTCGCGCAGGCGGTCATCGTGCTCGGCGGTGGTGCCTTGGCCGCGCTGGCGGTGCGGTACGCCCTGCGCAGCCGCGCGGCGGGTTCTCTTTGTGGACGACGACCTGCGGTCACGGCGACGCTCTTGGGTGCCATCGCGCTCGTGGTGGCTCTGAGCGTGGAACGGCTCGGGTTGACCGCCATCTTCGGTGCCGTCCTGGTCGGGCTCGCCGTGCCGCCGGACGGAGCCTGGTCGAAGGTCGTCGCGTGGGTGACCAGGGTCGGGCGCGCGCTCATCCCCGTGTTCTTCGTGGTGACCGGCCTGACCGTGTTCGCGACCGGTGTGGGCACGCTGCCCTGGTCGCTGATCGCTGTCGCGATTCTGATGGCGGTGCTCGGGAAGGGCGGCGGAAGCTACCTCGGGACCCGGCTGGCCGGCCAGCCCGTCCGGAGCGCGACCAAGGTGGGGGTCCTGATGAACACCCGCGGTCTCACCGAGCTCATCGTGCTCAAGGTCGGTTACAGCGCGCACATCCTCACCGGGCCGATGTTCGTCGCGCTCGTCGTGATGGCCGTGGTGACGACCATGATGACCGGACCGCTGCTGTTGCTGATCGATCGCCGCGTGGCCACCCGGATCACCATCGATGCGCAGGATGGGATCTCGTGACCGATTCACTCACCCGATCTGCGGGAGCGGCGACGCCAGAGGGATTCCGCGCGATGATGCGCGGGTTCCCCACCGGCGTGGCCGTGGTAACCGCCCTGGATCGCACCGGAACGCCGTGGGGCATGACATGCTCGTCGGTCTGCAGCGTCACCCTCGACCCGCCCACGCTGCTCGTCTCGTTGCGGGCGAAAAGCCCTACGCTGGCGGCGGTCCTGGTTCGCGGCCGGTTCGCGGTGAACCTCTTGAACGAGGACGCACGCGAAACCGCCGAGCTGTTTTCCTCCGGCAACCCCGACCGTTTTGACCTGGTGGCCTGGACTCTGGGCCCGCACGCGGCGGGCCCGCACCTGACAGAGGACGCTCACGCCGTCGCGGACTGCGAGATCGTGAAGACGATGCCGGTCGGCGACCACGTCGTGGTGTTCGGCATGCCGTTCGATGTCACGTGGGAAGACGACTGCCGGCCCCTGCTCTACGGCCTGCGCAGCTACCGGGGCTGGTCGGAGAGGTGAAGGGCGCCCGGTTCGGCACCGCCGGCTCAGCCCACCAGGCGGCGGTCGAGCGGGCGGTGCATGGCGGGGTCCGCGGTGAGGATGGCGTGGTGCACTTCTCGCAGCAGCGTCCCGGGCTCGACGCCGAGCTCGTTGGCGAGCATCAGCCTGCCCTGGTCGTACAACGCCAGCGCCTCGGCCTGCCGGTCGCACCGGTACAGCGTGGTCATCAGCTGGGCTCGAAACCGCTCTCGCAGCGGGTACTGACCGACGAGCCTGGTCAGCTCCGGCAGCACCTCCGCGTGTCGTCCCGTCGCGAGATCCGCTTCGACCCGGTTCTGCAGTACGGAAATCCGGGTCTCCTCGAGCCGAGGCCCTTCGGCGCCGACGAGGTGCTCCGACACATTCGCGAGGGCGGGGCCGCGCCAGAGCTGCAGCGCAGCCCGCAGGAGGTGGCGCGCTTCCTCGAAACGACCGGTCAGCAGCGCCGACTGGCCGCGCGCGGCCAGGTTTTCGAACTCGACCAGGTCGAACGAGGCGGCGCCGAGGTGCAGCAGGTACCCAGGCGAGCGACGGATGATGCTCGCCCGGGTACCAAGGGTCTTCCGCAGCCGCGAGATGTTGTTGTAGATCTGGGCGTTGAGCGTCGCCGGTGGCCGGCCGCCCCACAGCAGCTCGCTGAGCCTGGCAGCGGAGACCAGCGAACCGTCGGCGATGAGCAGGGCCGCCAGCACCGTGCGCTGCTTCGCCCCGTCCAGGGGGACGTCGGCGCCGCCGTCCCGCACCTCAACGGGTCCCAAGATGCGGTACTCCATCGAACGACCTCACAGATCTTCGGGGACTCTCGTCGTGCCGGTCCTGGGTTACGCGGCGGGTGCCGCCTCGATGACCTGGAGCCCCGACGGCTCCGTGCCGAGGAGGACATTCTTGACCGTGGCAAGCGTGAACCCGCCGGCTTCGAGCAGTACCCGGTACTCGTCTTCGGTGCGTTCGGCGCCGCCACATCCGACCAGGACGCCGAGGTCGGCCACGGCGATCGGGTTGTCCTTGGTCATGATCGGTGGAACCACGGTCTCCACGATGAACAGCCGGTCCTCCCCGCGCATGACCGCTCGGCAGTTACGCAGGATCGTGGTCACCTGATCGTCGTTCCAGTCGTGGATCACGTACTTGAGCACGTAGGCCTCGGCGCCGACCGGCACGGACTCGAAGAAGTCGCCGCCGATGACCTGGCACCGGTCGGTGACGCCCGCCTCGGCCAGGGTCGGCGCAGCCGTCTCCACCGCGGAGGGCAGGTCGTAGAGGATGCCGCGCAGGCCCGGCACCGCGGTCAGGATGCCAGCGATCAGCGTGCCGTCGCCGCCGCCGATGTCGGCGACCCGGCCGAACCGCGTGAAGTCGGCCGCCTCGGCGATGCCCGGCGCGAGTGCGCGGGTGCTCTGCCCCGAGAGCTCGTGCAGCTTGACCGATCCTTCGGGGTCCTGCAGCAGCCATTCCAGTGGCGTCCACCCGGTGCCGGGCTGCCGTGACGGTTCGCCGGAGCGGACGATGGTCGTCAGGTCGCCCCAAGCGCGCCACAGTTCCGGCGCGGTCGTGAGCATGATCTGCTCCCGAACCGAGCCCGCTGCGCCGGTACGGAGCTGGCCACCGAGCTCGGTGAGAGCGAACTGGTCGGCGTCGACCTGGATTGCCACGCCCTGCCCGACGAGCGCCCGGAGCAAGCTGCGGAGCGTGCGCGGATGGGTGCCGGTCTTCTCGGCGAGTTCGGTGTAGCTGCGGGGGCCGTCGGCGAGCAGGTCGGCGATGCCCAGTTCCACGGTGACGTAGAGAATCTGAGCGGGGATGTACCCGCTGGCTACTTGGGGCAGGGAAGGCTGGTCCATCGGAGTCGTTCCTCTCGTTGCTGTGGTCGGTGGGGCGCTACGCGGTGCGCACGGGCAGCACGCAGGCACCGGCGAGGTCCATGGCCGGGAAGAACACCGGCGGCTCCTCCGGGTCGACACCGAGGGTCGGCAAGCGGTCCAGCAGGACGTTGAGCGCCACCCGGCCTTCGAGACGGGCCAGTGGTGCGCCGACGCAGTAGTGGCTGCTGCGGCTGAACCCGATGTGCGGGTTGGGATCCCGGGACGAGTCGAACACGTCGGGCCGTTCGAACTGGCGCTCGTCCCGGTTCGCCGCGCCGAGCCACACGACCAGCATCTGGTCGGCGGGTACCTTGCATCCGCCGAGGCCCACCGTCTCCGTGGTGGCCCGGGACGTCGCCGGGAAAGGGGAGAGGAAGCGCAACGTCTCCTCGATCACCGCCGGCACTCGCGAACGGTCTTCCCGCACGCGCACGGCCTCGTCCGGCGTGGCGTCCAGGCACAGCAGCGTGTTGCCGAGCAACAGGGTGGTCGTGATGTGCCCGGCGAACAACACGATGCTCGAGAACCCGGCGACCTCGTTGTCGGACAGCCGTTTGCCGTCCACTTCGGCCTGGACGAGCCGGGTCAGCAGGTCCTCCCGAGGCCGCTTCCGGCGTTCGGTGAGGTGTTCGAGCAGATAGTCGTTGAGCTTCCGGCTCATCTCGTCGAACACCTGGAGATTGGTCTTCTCTTCCGCCGCGGTGCTGTCCTTCAGGGTGAACGGACTCTTGCTCTCCGTGATCTTGTAGGTCCAGTCCTTGAGCAGCTCGCGATCGCTGGCCGGCAGGCCGAGCAGCTCGGCGATCACGATCACCGGCAGCGGGAACGCGAGCGCCTTCACGAACTCGAACCGGTCCTGTCCTTCGACCGCGTCGAGCAGCTCGTGGGTGATGGCCCGGATCCGCGGCTCGAGGTCCGCCACGACCTTCGGGGTGAACGCGCTGCTGATCAGCGTTCGCATCTTGGTGTGCTCCGGGGGATCCATGTGCGTGACATCGCCTTCGTGGAGCGATTCGTCGATGTCGATGGGGAACAGCCGTGCCGTGTCGGACGAATAGACCTTCGGGTCGGAGAGGATCTCGACCGCCTCCGGGTAGCCGTATACGTGCCACAGCCCTCTCTTGTCGTCGAACTGCACTCGCTGCTCCGGTCGGATCCCTCGTAACCAGATGTGGTCCGGGTGGGTGCCCCACCGATCGGGAATGCTGGTGGTCATCGGATTTCTCCTCTGTTCCCATGGGCGATTGGCGTGTTGCCCGCTCGGGTGACGAGGCACATTCGGCCGCTCGTCGGCGATCCCGGGGAAAAGCCCGGTCCGATCAGCAGGCTAGCGGTTTGTCCCGCGCCGCGGGCGAGATTGTCGCCTGCCGGCGGGGCAGCCGCTTCTCGGCGCGTTCCTCGTCCTGTCAACGGGACGCCATGCCTGCCTTCAAACGTCCCGTGACTCCGGTGCCGCGCCGGCTCCCGGCAACCGACGCGATGCCATGTGGTCAGTCCTGTCGTCTTCGAGGGCTTCTTCGGCCGCGCCGTCGAGCGTGACCCGTACCCAGTCCTCGAACGGCATCCCGGATTGGTCCGCGGCCTCGCGCCACCAGGCGAGCCTGGCGTCCGGCACCTCGATACGGGGAATAATCACCGGATTTCCCGTTTCGCTCGTGTGGACGGTTCGTTCGTCGCGAATTCGAGTTCGCAATTGCTTCGTTGTCCACATTTGCTGTTCCGCCTCGTCGAGAAGGCGTTCTTGGTCGCGTAGGGGCAGCGACGCCACCTCCGCGTGGTGCTGGAAGGTCAGCCTCGGTCGGCGCCGGTGCAGTTCGAAGCGGCGGGAAACCCAAGCGTAGTTGCGTAGCGTTTGGTACTGTAGTCCGGCGGCGTCGATCGCCCTCTTGTAGCGGTCCGCGTAATGCTTCTTCCCGTACACGAGCCAGTCGCCGAGGCACCACGACGACGAATCGACTATTCCCGAGAGCCGGTGGCCTGCCCGCGCCCAGTCGTCGTAGCTCAGTTCGGCGGGGATCTGCAGGCCTACTCGGGTGAGCAGCACCTGTGCGGGGTCGTGACGCGAGCCCGGCTGGGGCGGCACGTCCGGCATCCGGCTGGTGACCGGATCGAGAACTTCGTCGTTCGTGGTCAACGATTCGACTCCCAAGCAGAAGTGTGGCGAAATCCGGATGATCGAGAACTCGCCGCATGTCGACCGGTCGGGAATCGGGTGGATCCTCCGGCGAATCGTGGCTGTTCCATCGTCATCGCGGTGGTGGATCTCAGTGTAGGTGGGGATAACTGGCTTCGTCTCGGGTGAGATGGCGAGTGTGGGCCGGACACCGTCGAAGTGCGCAGGGGCCGGGTCGGCCGCCGAGGTGGTGCTGTGTCCTGTCGACGGGACATCGACGTGCTGTCGAACGGCGGCTGCCCTTTGTCAGGACGGAATTTCAGTTTGCGCTATTCATAACTGGAGTAATTCCGATTGCTTGTCCGTGGTTGTGCGGGTTTGCTAAGGTGGCGGCACGCATTCCGCTATCTGCGGGAGTCTCTCCGTGATCGCCTCAGTCTTCCATGGGAATTGATCTTGTCGTCCGGTTCGTTCCGGGGAGAGAATGCGTCGATTTCTTCGGTGCCGTGAAACGGAACCGCTCTCCTTTCTGGGAGCCACGCATGCCACGAACCGTGAAAGCAGCCATCTCCCTGGTGCAGCAAGGCGTCTGGGACTCGCCCCTCGAGTCGATGCCGCTGGCCATGGGTTATCTCAAGGCGTCCGCGCTGGCCGACGAGCGCATTCAACGCGAGACGGACATCACGATCCACAACTACCGGGGTGGCCGCACGCTCTCGAGCCTGGCGAACGACCTGTTCGGGCAAGGGGTCCCCGACGTCCTCGCCTTCTCCGTCCTGGGTTGGAACTACCGGAGCTTCGGCGCGCTCGCCGAGACGTTCAAGCAGCTCAACCCGGACGGCTGGGTAATTTTCGGCGGAACGCACGTCGCGCACCAAGGGGAGCGGGCCTTCCGGATGTTCCCCGAGGTCGACGTGGTGGTCGACGGTGAGGGTGAACTGGTCTTCGCGGATGTGCTCCGCGCGTACCTCGACGGTGTGTCGCCGCGTGACCTGGGCAGCGTCACCGGGCTGACGTACCTGGATCCCGACGGTCGAGTGGTCAGCACCGGCGAGAGACCGAGGATCACGAACCTCGACGACATCCCATCACCGTTCCTGACCGGTGCCGTCGAGCTGACGGACGAGTCCGGCCGATTCCGCTACGACGTCGCGTTGATGGAGACCAACCGCGGCTGCCCGTACAAGTGCGCGTTCTGCTACTGGGGCGGCGCGACCGGGCAGAAAGTCCGAGCCTTCTCACGCGAACGCCTACGGGCCGAACTCGAGCTCTTCGCGAAGCTCCAGGTGCACACGATCGTCCTGTGTGATGCGAACTTCGGGCTGCTGCCCGGCGATGTGCAGTTCGTCGAGGACCTGATCGAGCTTCGCGATCAACACGGGTTCCCGCGGGCGCTGGAGACGTCGTGGGCCAAGAACAAGTCCAAGACGTTCTACCGGATCGTGCGGATGATGAAGGACGCCGGCATGCGCAGTTCGTTCACCCTCGCGCTGCAGACTCTCGACGAGGGCACGCTCGACCTGATGAACCGCCGGAACATGAAGGTGAACGACTGGGAGGACCTCGTCGAGTGGCTGACCAAGGAAGGGCTCGACTGCTACGCCGAGCTGATCTGGGGCGCGCCCGGCGAGACGGTCGAGTCGTTCATGGCGGGATACGACCGGCTGTCCAGAAAGGTCTCCCGGATCGCGTGTTACCCGATGCTCATGCTGCCCAACACCGACTACGCGGACAAGAAGGAGCAGCACGGGATCGTCTCGGTGCGTGGTGACGCCGACGACTTCGAGTACATGCTGGCCAACCGCACGGTTTCGTTCGCGCAGAACCAGCGGATGGCCCGGTTCCTGTACTGGGCCCGGGTGATCGCGGAGATGTGCGTGCTGCGGCACTCCTGGATCGGGTTGCGCGAGCTCACGGACGTCACGCAGTCGCAGGCGCTGCGGAACTTCGAGGAGTGGATCGAGCGCGTCGACGAACCGGCAGCAGAGCCCCTGCGAGCCGCGATGGAGAGTGCGATCGGCGGTGCGGGCGACCTCGAAACGGGGATCGGCTGGCTTTACACCGATCCCGGCGCGAAGCGGCTGCTTCGCCGTTGGTGGGATGAAAGCATCCGGCCGTTGCTGCCCGCGGACGCCGTGCCGCTGCTCGACGAGATCTTCCGGTACGACCTGCTGACCCAGCCGATCTGTGGCTCGGACGGTGCCGAACACCGCCGGGTTTCGGTGCGCGGCGGCGATTACTACTTGATCGAGGGGGTGGCACTGGGCTACGACGTGCCCGCGGTAATCGCCACGCTGCGGGCGGGTGGGCGGCCGGATCTGAAGCCGGCGCCGACCTCGGTGGACCTCTACTACCGCACCGGCGCGGAAAGCGCCGTCCGGTCGACCAACCACGAGACGATCATTCACTTCATGGGCATGACCACCGAGGAGGTAATGGCGAACGCGGCCGCCGCGCCCGGGGTCACCAGCGCTGTCAACGCGAAGTCCGCGTTGGCCCCGGACTCGGATCCCGTGGTGCCGTCCCGGTGACGGACGGGCCAGACGAAACCGATGAGGACAGACATGAGGACTGCGAAACAACGGCGCTTCCTGATGTGCCGACCGGCCCACTTCGACGTGCGCTACTCGATCAACCCCTGGATGGACCCGGCGCGGCCCACCGCGACCGACGTCGGGCTCGCCCAGTGGAAGTGGCTGCACGACCTGTTCGCCGAACTCGGGCACCAGGTGGAGCTCATCGAACCGGAGCCTGGCCTGCCGGACATGGTGTTCGCCGCCAACGGAGCGATCACCCTCGACGGGCGGGTGCTGGTCGCCCGGTTCCGGCACCGTTACCGTGCTCCGGAGTCGGCGTCCTATCTCGGTTGGTTCGGCCGGCACGGCTGGCGAGAGGTTCGGCAGGCCGAGTACCTGAATGAAGGGGAGGGGGACTTTCTCCTCGCGGGCGACACGTTCCTGGCCGGCCGCGGCTTTCGCAGTGAATCGCGGGCACACGACGAGGTCCGTGCCTTCTTCGGCCGGCCGGTGCGGAGCCTGACGCTGGTCGACCCGCGCTTCTATCACCTGGATACCGCCTTGGCCGTGCTCGACGGCAGCGAGATCATGTACTACCCGAGCGCCTTCTCCGTGGAGAGCCGCGCCGTGCTCGGCGACCTCTTCCCGGACGCGATTCTGGCAGACGATGCCGACGCCGAAGCATTCGGGCTGAACGCCGTCTCCGACGGTCGGCACGTCATCTTGCCGGGGCAGGCGAAGGGGCTCGCGGACCAGTTGGCGGAACGCGGTTTCGAGCCGATCGGCGTTGAGATGTCCGAGCTGCTCAAGGCCGGTGGCAGCGTGAAGTGCTGCACCCTGGAGCTCCGGGGCGATCCGGCGGAGTGACGGGGCGCGTGAGTGGTGATCGGTGTGCTGCCTGACCACCACTCACGACCGCTCACTCGACAGCGGTGAGGCGGTCCATGAGAGCGGCGATTTCGCGGTGGTTGCTGGATTCCCGGGCGGCGAAGTGGTTCTTCACGCGACGGCGGACGTCAGGTTTCTGCTCCTGGCTGAGCTTGAACATGCCATCGGTATGAGTCACGGCGACGCGGAAAGCGCCAACACCGGGAAGTATCCGACGGAAATAGTCGAGTGAATCTGACATGGGCCAGCTCGCGCCGAATTCCGTCTCGAAGGCCCGCACGGTGGCCTTGACCGTTTCGAGTGTTTCCTGGCTGGATTCGTCGGCCTCGACTTTGCCCAGGAAGCCGCGGACGTGGACGGCGGTGAAGTTCCACGTCGGCGCAGCAGGTGTCATGTCGTAGACCGTCGGCGAAACGTACGCGTGCGGGCCGGTGAAGGTGACCACGACGGGGGTGTTTCGCTCGAGGGCGGCCCAGTGTGGGTTGGCCCTGTTCATGTGTCCCCACAAGGTCATCCCGGTCAGATCAGCTTGGTCCGGGTCGGCCGCCGGATCGAGGATGACCGGCACGTGTGTCGCGTGGGGTCCTTCCGTGGCGGGACCATTGCTCACGAGTTGGGCGAGTGGATTGCCGCGAACGAGATCGACCAGCCACGACCCGTCCGGTTCGCGGTAGTGGTCAGGAACGAACACAATATGCCCCTTTCGGTGGGAGCCGGGAAACCGGCCACCGTGAACGAGGTGGCGGATGGTCGGATCTTCGCACACGTCAAGCCGTTCACTGTCCTGTCGACGGGACGCGAGAGCCATCCGGTGCGACGGGTCGGCCCCCGCTTGACCCGAAAGCTCGCAAGCATGAAGGTGAGAGCAGGGCCTTGGGGTCGAACGCGGCGAATAGCCAGCGGCGATTTCGCCGACGGAGACCTCGCCATTGTCGAGGGGCAGTCACCAGATGTGCCGATGCCGCGAGTTGGCCGAATTTCCGATCGATAGTTCGGGTGGGTGATGACGTGCTGGATCCGGCGGAGCGGCACCGGTGGCCGGTCGAAGCCGACGAAGGCACCGTGCCGGTTTCCGGCCTGACGATTCCGGGAATGTTCGCGCGGCAGGCCGAGGCCACCCCGTACGCGACCGCGGTGGTGTGCGGGGACATTTCGCTGACCTACGTGGAACTCGACGACCGGGCGAACCGGCTGGCCGCAGGGCTCGCCGGGCACGGGGTGCGCCGGGAATCGGTGGTCGGTGTGGCGCTGCCCCGGTCCGCCGACGTCGCGGCCGCGCTGCTCGGCGTGCTGAAAGCCGGCGCGGCCTACCTGCCGATGGATCCGGGCTATCCGGCGGAGCGGATCGAGCTCATGCTGCGCGACGTCCAGCCGGTGCTGGTCTTGACCACCGCCGAAGCCGCGAAGAGCTTGCCGGACGTCTGCCCGATCGTCGTGCTGGACGACCTCGAACCGCGGCCGCGAACACCGGCGACCGGCGGCGGGCATCCCGACCAGCTCGCCTACGTGATCTACACATCCGGCTCGACCGGCCTGCCGAAAGGAATCGGGATCACGCACGAAGACGTCGTGGCCCTCGCCATCGACCGCCGGTGGTGCGGTAGCAGCCAGGAACACGTCCTGCTGCACTCGCCGCTCGCCTTCGACGCGTCCGTTTACGAACTCTGGGTGCCGTTGCTCAACGGCGGCCGGGTCGTGGTCGACCCGGCCGCGGACCTGACGCCCGGCGGGCTCGCCGAGCTGGTGGCCGGCCACGGGGTCACCGCGGCCTGGCTCACCAGCGCCTTGTTCAACCTCATGGTGGAAGAGGACGTCGGCTGCCTCGCGGGGCTGCGGGAGTTGTGGGTCGGTGGAGAGCGCGTCTCGCCGACCTCCGTCGAACGGGCCCTGCACGCCTGCCCGGACCTCGTGATCGCGAACGGCTACGGACCGACGGAGACGACCGTCTTCGCGGCCAGTCATCTGGTGGACCCGGCCAAGGGCATCGGTCCGGAGATCCCGATCGGCCGGCCCCTCGACACGATGCGTGCCTACGTCCTGGACGGCACGCTACGCCCGGTCGCGGCCGGTGACCCCGGTGAGTTGTACCTCGCGGGCCCGGGCGTGGCCCGCGGCTACCTGAACCGCCCGGCGCAGACCGCGGAGCGGTTCGTCGCGTGCCCATTTTCGGCGGGGGACCGGATGTACCGGACCGGCGACGTGGTCGTCCGGACCCCGGACGGCGAGCTGGTGTACCAGGGCCGCGCGGACGACCAGGTGAAGGTCCGCGGATTCCGCATCGAGCCGGGCGAGATCGAAGCCGTCCTGCTCGCCCACCCGTCGGTGGCGCACGCGGCGGTCATCGCGCGCGAGGACCGCGGTGTGAAGCAACTGGTCGGTTACGTGGTGCCCGTCGCCGCACCGGGGCGTGAATTCGTGCTCGGGGCAGAGCTTTCCCCAGCCGAGCTGCGCGCGTTCACGGCCGAGAGGCTTCCGGAGTTCATGGTGCCGACGGCGTTCACCGTGCTGGATCGCCTGCCGCTGACGCCGAACGGCAAGCTCGACCGCGCCGCACTGCCCGCGCCGCAGCGGGCCGGCCGGGTGTACCGGGCGCCGCGGACGTCGGCCGAGGAACTGCTGACGAAGCTTTTCGCCGAGGTCCTCGGCCTGGACCGGATCGGGGTCGACGACGATTTCTTCACCGCCGGCGGCGACAGCATCCAATCGATCCAGGTCGCAACGCGCGCGCGAGCGCACGGGGTGGAGCTGAGCCCACGTGACATCTTCGACCACCGCACCGTGGCCGAGCTGGCCGATTTCGCGGCGGATCGGCAGGTCGGCCGCGTTCCGGTCCTTGCGGAGCTCGACGGCGGCGGGGTCGGCCGCCTGCCGCTGATGCCGGTGGCGAAGTGGATCCGCGATCTCGGACCGGGTTTCGAGCGGCTCCTGCAGGCGATGGTCCTCGAGCTGCCGGCGGACGTCGACCCGGCCGGGCTGGCCGCGACGCTGACCGCGGTGGTGGACCGGCACGACCTGCTCCGCGCCCGTTTGCTCGAGGACACGCTGGAAGTTGCACCGCCGGGCTCGGTCGACGTGGGTCCGCTGATCCGGCGGCGCTCGTACGGCGGTCCGTGGACCGGTGAGCCGTGGCGCCGAGTACTCGTCGCCGACCTGGACGCTGCTGCCGAACGGCTGGATCCGGCGGCCGGCGTGGTGGCGCAGTTCGTGTGGTTCGACCCGGGCGGCCGCGTGCCGGGACGGCTGTTGGTGGCGGTGCACCACCTGGCCGTCGACGGGGTGTCTTGGCGCATCCTGATGCCCGACTTCGCCGAGGCGTGGCGGCAAGTGCGAGTCGGCGAGGAGCCCGTGCTTCCCGCAGTCGTGACGTCGGTGCGGCGTTGGGCACACGCGCTGGCCGACGACGCCGTCTCGCCGGAACGTGTCGCCGAGTTGCCGCAATGGCTGGCCATCCTGGACGGCCCGGACCCGGTACTCGGGGTACGGCGGCTGGATCCGGACGCGGATGTCATGTCCACGGTGGAGAAGGTGCGGGTGGCGCTCCCGGTACCGGTGACCGAGGGGCTGCTCACCACGCTTCCCGAGGCGTTCCACGGTGGGGTCAACGACGGCTTGCTCGCCGGCCTGGCGCTGGCGGTCGCCCGGTGGCGCCGTGGCCGGGGCGTCGACGAACCTTCGACGTTGCTTCGCCTCGAGGGCCACGGCCGAGAAGAGGGCGCGGTGCCCGGGGCCGACCTCTCCCGCACTGTCGGCTGGTTCACCAGTGTCTTCCCGGTGTGCCTGGACCTGGGCGGGATCGACCTCGACGACGCGTTCGCGGGCGGACCGGCGGCCGGCACCGCGGTCAAGAAAGTCAAGGAGCAACTCCTTGCCGTGCCCGGCCGGGGTCTCGGATACGGGCTGCTCCGGTATCTCAACGACGAGACCGCGCCTTCGCTGCGGGAGCGCCCGATCGGGCAGATCGGGTTCAACTACCTGGGCCGGTTCTCGGCTACCGCCATGCCGGAGCACCTGAGCGGGCTGGGCTGGTCGCAGACTCCGGACCTGACCGAATTCGCCGAACTGGCCGAGCTCGACGCCGGGCACCACGCGGCCATGCCCGCGCTGTCCGAGGTGGACATCAACGCCGTGGTGACCGACACCGTCGACGGCCCGCAGCTCAGCGCGATCTTCGGCGCGCCGGCCGGAGTGCTGTCGCCGGCCGAAGTGCGTGAGCTGGCCGAGCTGTGGTGCGCGGCGCTCGAAGGGCTGGTTCGGCACGTCGCCGAACCCGGAGCCGGTGGGCTCACTCCGGCAGACGTCCCGCTGGTCTCGCCGGATCAGGCCGAAATCGAAGCCTGGGAACGGCGGTATCCGGGGCTGGCCGACGTGTGGCCGTTGACGCCCTTGCAGTCGGGCCTGCTGTTCCAGTCGATGGTGGACGACTCGGCTTTCGACGCCTACCAGGTGCAGTACACCCTGCACCTCACGGGACCGGTCGAGCCCGGACGGCTCCGCGCGGCCGGGCAGGCGTTGCTGGACCGGCACCCGAGCCTGCGGACCGCGTTCGCGCCGGACGCCGCCGGGGACCTCGTCCAGCTGGTGATCGACGGCGTCGCACTGCCCTGGCAGGAGATCGAACCGGCGAACGACGAGAAATTCGAGCACTGGCTGGCCGAGGACCTGCGTACCCGCTTCGACCCCGCTGTGGCGCCCCTGCTGCGGCTGACGCTGGCCCGGCGCGGCCCCGGCCGCTCCGAGCTGGTTCTGACAGCGCACCACGTGCTGTTCGACGGCTGGTCGATCCCGGTCATGATGCGTGACCTCTTGCGGCTCTACGGGTCCGGCGGCGACGCCTCGGCGTTGCCGCGGCCACAGACCTACCGCGAATTCCTTGCCTGGCTGTCAAGCCGGGACGTCACCGCGTCGGCACGGGCGTGGTCGGACGAGCTCGACGGATTCGACGAGCCGGCGTTGCTCGCACCCGGTGCCGCACCGGGATCCGCCGGCATCGGTCAGGTCGACGTTCCGCTGTCCCCTGCCGCGGCGCGCGACCTTTCCCGGTGTGCCGCCGCGCTGGGCGTCACACTCAACACCGTCGTACAAGGCGCATGGGCGATCGTCCTGGGCCAGCTGACCGGTCGTGCGGACGTCGTGTTCGGCGCGACGGTGTCCGGCCGTCCACCCGCCCTCGCGGGCGTGGACACGATGGTCGGCCTGTTCCTCAACACGGTCCCCGTGCGCGTGCGCTGCGCTCCGGGCGACACCATCGCCGGCCTGCTGACCGGCCTGCAACGGCGGCAGGCCGCGCTGTTGGACCACCACCACCATCCGCTTTCGGAGATCCAGCGAGCGACCGGCCTGCCCGCGTTGTTCGACACCTACGTCGCCTTCGAGTCGTTCCCGCTGGACCGCGGCGGCCTCGATGCGGCGGGCAAGGCGGCCGGAGTCGCGTTCACCGGCCTGCGTCCGTTCGCCACCACGCACTATCCACTGACCGTGATGGCCTTTCCGGGCGGGGAATCCCTGCGGCTCGTCGTGCAGTACCAGCGCAACGTCTTCGAGCACGAGGCGGCGAGCGCCATCGCGGAGCGCTTCGGCCGGGTCTTGCGCCGGATCGCGGAGGACCCCGGCCGCCGGGTGGGTTCGGTAGAGCTGCTGAGCTCCGCCGAGCGGCGGTCCCTCGACGACTTCAACGACACCGCGAAGGTGCTGCCCGAGACGACGATCCCGAAGCTGTTCGAACGCCAGGCGACCGCGGCACCGGACGCCGTCGCGGTCGTCTGCGGCGAGGACTCGCTGACCTACCGCGAACTCGACGAGCGGGCGAACCGGCTTGCCTGCGGGCTGGCCGGTCACGGGGTCGGGCCGGAGGACGTGGTGGCGGTGGCGCTGCCGCGCTCGGCGGACCTGGTCGTCGCGCTCCTCGGCGTGCTGAAGTCCGGTGCCGGGTACCTGCCGATCGATCCGGCGTATCCGAGCCGACGCCTCGAGTACGTCCTCGCGGACGCGGCTCCGTCCCTGATCCTCACCGACCCCGCGACCGAAGGGATCCTGCCGGAGACGGACGTTCCCCGGGTGTATCTGGGCGAGCAATCGGACACCGCGACGCCGAAAGAGCCGCGGCCGGACGGCGTCGCGTACCTGATGTACACCTCGGGGTCCACCGGCACGCCGAAGGGGGTGGCCATCACCCATCGCAACGTGACCAACTGCGTGCCGGGGCTGGTGGCCGCCCTCGGCGTGGGACCAGAGGCGCGGGTGCTGGCCGGGGCGTCGGTCAACTTCGATGTGTCGGTGTTCGAGATCTTTTCGACGCTCTGCACCGGGGGCACCGTCGAGGTGATCCGGGACGTGCTGGTGCTGGCCGGACGAGACGGCTGGTCGGCCGACGTGGTCAGTTCGGTCCCGTCCGCGTTCGCCGAGCTGCTGGACCGGCCGGGCGAGATCGACGTCCGCACCGTCGTGGTCGCCGGTGAGACGTTGGCCGGATCACTGGTGCAGCGGATGCGTGAAGCGATTCCGGGCGTGCGCGTCGTCAACGGTTACGGGCAGAGCGAAACGTTCTACGCCACCACGTTCTCCCTCGCCAGTACGGAAGCGTGGGACGCGACCACGGCCGCCGCGCCGATCGGAGCACCGCTCGACAACGTCCGGGTGCACGTCCTCGGCCCGGGGCTGGCTCCGGTACCGCCGGGTGTGACCGGTGAGCTGTACGTCGCGGGCGCCACGGTGGGTCGTGGCTACCATGATCGTCCGGGTCCGACCGCGGAACGGTTCGTGGCCGACCCGTTCGGCCCGGCGGGCACCCGGATGTACCGCACCGGGGACCTCGCCCGCCGGAACTCCGCGGGACTGCTGGAGTACGTCGGGCGCGTCGACGCGCAGGTGAAGATCCGCGGCGTCCGTGTCGAACCGGCCGAAGTGGAAGCGGCGCTGACCGCGCACCCGGACATCGACCAGGCGGTCGTCATCGCCCGGCGTGTGGAGACGGCGAAACAGCTCGTCGCGTACGTCGTTCCGGACGAGCCCGACGATCTGCGGGTCTTCCTGGCGGAGAAGCTGCCCGCGTTCATGGTGCCGTCGGCGTTCGTGCCACTGGCGAAGTTCCCGTTGATGCCGAACGGAAAGCTCGACCGTGCGGCGCTGCCCGAACCCGGGTTCACCGGCGCGGCCTATCGCGCGCCACGCACACCGGTCGAAGAAACGCTCTGCCGCCTGTACGCCGAGCTGCTTGGCTCGGAGCGGGTCGGCATCGACGACGACTTCTTCGTCCTGGGCGGACATTCGCTGGTGGCGATCCGGCTCGTCGGCCGGATTCGCTCGGTACTCGGCCGCCAAGTTGCGGTCAGCGCCGTTTTCGAGAGCGCGACGCCGGCCGACCTGGCCCGCGCGCTCGAGACCGGGAGTGCCCCGAGCCGGCCCCGGCTGCGCAAGGTGACCGATCGAGGAGTGGACGCGAAATGATCCCCCTGTCCTACGCGCAGCGGCGGTTGTGGTTCATCGACCGGTTCGAAGGGCCGTCGGCGACCTACAACCTGCCATTCGTGCTCCGCCTGACCGGTGCGCTCGACGTGACCGCTCTGACCGCGGCGGTGCGGGACGTGATCGTCCGGCACGAGAGCCTCCGCACGATCTTCGTCGAGGACGGCGACGGTGTACCCACGCAGAAAGTCCTGCCGGCGGGCGATCTCGCGGTGTCGATCCCGGTCGTCGAAGTGCGACCCGGTGACGTCGGTGCGACACTCGCCGAATCGGTGGAGTACCGGTTCGATCTTTCCGCCGAGATCCCGGTGCGCGCCTATGTGTTGCGCTGCGGCCCCCGCGACCACGTGCTGGCCCTGGTGGTACACCACATCGCCGCGGACGGCGAATCGATGGCGCCGCTGGCGCGCGACCTCGCGACTGCGTACCGGGCACGCTTGGGCTCGGCCGCGCCGGACTGGCCCGACCTGCCGGTCCAGTACTCGGATTACACGCTGTGGCAGCGGGAACTGCTCGGCGACGAGGCTGATCCGGAGAGCGTGCTCGCGACGCAACTGGCCTATTGGCGCGACGAGCTGACCGGCGCGCCCCGGCAGCTGCGGCTGCCCACCGATCGCCCGCGGCCGCCGGTGGCAAGCCACCACGGCGACATGGTCGAGTTCACCGTCGATGCGGATCTCCTCGCCGCCGTGACGGAGCTCGCGCGCGCCAACCAGGTCACGACATCGATGGTGATGCAGGCGGCGTTGGCGGTGCTGCTGTCGGCGCACGGTGCGGGAGAGGACGTTCCGATCGGCTCCACGATCGCCGGCCGAACCGAAGAGGACCTGGCGGATCTGGTCGGCTTCTTCGTCAACACCTGGGTGCTGCGTGCCGATCTGTCCGGCAACCCGTCGGTCGAGGAGTTCCTGAAGCGGGTGCGTGACAAGGCGTTGCGTGCCTACGACAACCAGGACGCCCCGTTCGAACGGCTGGTGGAGGCGCTGAACCCGGAGCGTTCCACTGCCTACCACCCGTTGTTCCAGGTGATGTTCACCTGGCAGGGCGCGGCCCGGGTCGAGCTGGAGCTGCCGGGGCTGGAGGCCCGTCTGGAGGCGCTTCCGACGCGGACGTCGAAGTTCGACCTCGAATTCAACTTCGCCGACGGCCCGACCGGATCCGGTGTGCGGTGCACTCTCGAATACGCGACCGACCTCTTCGACCGGGCCACGGTGACCGAGATCGGCGCGCGATTCGTCCGCGTGTTGCGCCACTTCGTCGCTTACCCGGCGGAGCCGGCGGCAACCGCGGACGTCCTGTCGGCCGCGGAACGTGAACTGCTTACCAGGTTCGTCACGACGGCGAAGCCGACGCCCGCGATCACGGTTCCGGAGCTGATCGAACGGCAGGTCGCGCAGACACCCGACGCGGTCGCCGTGGTCTTCGGTGGTGAGGAGATCACCTACCGTGAGCTCGATGCTCGCGCCGAGTCGCTGGCAGGGGTGTTGCGCCGACGGGGCGCGGGTCCGGAAGCCTTGGTGGCCCTGGCCTTGCCGCGCTCGGCGGATCTCGTCGTCGCCCTGCTGGGGACGTGGAAGTCCGGCGCCGCCTACCTGCCGATCGATCCGCGGTACCCGAGCCGGCGCCTCGACCTCATCCTCGCCGAGGCCCGGCCCCAGCTGCTCCTCACAGACCGGGGCACGGAGGAGGTGCTGCCGCGCACGGACATCCCGCGGCTCTACATCGACGAAGCCGAAGGCGCCGCGCCGGTTCCGGTTCGGCTGCGGCCGGAGAACGCGGCCTACGTGATGTACACCTCGGGGTCCACCGGCACGCCCAAAGGCGTGGCGATCACGCACCACGGGGTGGTCAACGGCGTGCTCCGCCTCGCCGAGGTGGTCGGTGTCGAGCGCGGCTCCCGGATGCTGGCCGGGACGTCGGTCAACTTCGACGTCTCGGTGTTCGAGATCGTCACCACGTTGAGCGTCGGCGGCACGGTCGAGGTGGTCCGGGACGTCGTGGAGCTGGCCGAGCGCGAGACGTGGACGGGGAGCGTCATCCACTCCGTCCCCTCGGTCTTCGCCGAGCTGGCGGACCGGGTCGCGGACAAGATCACCGTGGACACCTTGGTCTTCGCCGGGGAGATGCTTCCGGCTTCACTGGTGGAGCACGTCCGAGGTGTGTTCCCGGGTGTGCGGGTGATCAACGCCTACGGGCAGAGCGAAAGCTTCTACGCCACCACCTTCACCGTTCCCGACGAGGGGACGGCGGAAGCCGTGCGCAGTGCGCCGATCGGCGTCCCGCTGGGCAACATGCGCGCGTACGTGCTGGGCCCGGGCCTGATGCCGGTTCCGCCCGGCGTGGAAGGCGAGCTTTACGTCGCGGGTGCAATCGGCCGCGGCTATCACGGGCGGGCCGAGCTGACCGCCGAACGCTTCGTCGCGGACCCGCTCGGGCCCGCGGGGGCGCGGATGTACCGCACCGGCGACCTCGCCCGCGTCGGCCCCGACGGGCAGCTGGAGTACACGGGCCGGGCCGATGCCCAGGTGAAGGTGCACGGCGTCCGGATCGAACCGGCCGAGGTCGAGGCCGTGCTGACCGCGCATCCCGGGGTGGCACAAGCCGTCGTGACGGTCCGGCCGGGACCGGCCGGCCTGGGCCTGGCCGGTTACGTGGTCCCGTCGAGCGTGGCGGGGATCGGCACCGTGGAGAGCCTCGGCGGCCTCAACGTCGATCTCACGGCCGGTGTCTCCGCGGCCGAACTGCGCCGGTTCTGCACGGACCGGTTGCCAGAGTTCATGGTCCCTTCGGCCTTCGTGCTCGTTGACCGGCTTCCGCTCACGCCGAACGGGAAGCTGGATCACGCCGCGCTGCCGGAGCCGGAGTTCGCCGGTGCCGTGTACCGGGCGCCAGGGACGCGGGAGGAAGAGATCCTGGCCGCGGTGTACGCCGAGGTCCTCGGGCTTGACCGGGTCGGCGTCGACGACGACTTCTTCGCCGTCGGCGGCGACAGTATCCGGTCGATCCAGGTGGTGGCCCGTGCGCGGGCGCGGGGAGTGGAGGTCAGCCCGCGCGAGATTTTCGAATGCCGCACGGTGGCCGAGCTGGCGGCACTGGTGACCGGCCGCGCCGGCGCCGAGGTCGTGCTCGAGGAACTCGACGGCGGCGGCGTCGGCTGGATGCCCCTGCTCCCGGTGGGAAGGTACCTGGTCGAGCTCGGCGGCGGGATCCGCCGGTTCTCGATGTCGATGGTGCTCGACCTGCCGGGTGACGTCGACGAAGCGGGCCTCGTCGCCACGCTGCGCGCCGTGGTGGACCGTCACGATGTCTTGCGTGCGCGGCTCGTTTCCGGTGGCTTGCAGGTCGCCGCGGCGGGCTCGGTGGACGTTTCGACGCTGATCCACCGGGTCGCCTGCGACGGCTGGGACGACGCCGTGGCCGCTACCGAGCTGGACGCGGCCACGGGCCGGTTGGACCCCGAGGCCGGGGTGATGGCCCAGTTCGTGTGGTTCGATCCCGGGCGGATCCTGGTCGTGCTGCACCACTTCGCCGTCGACGGCGTTTCGTGGCGGATCTTGCTGCCGGACCTCGCCGACGCCTGGCAGCAGGTGCGCGCCGGGAAGAAACCGGTTCTGCCGGCTGTCACCACCTCGGCCCGGCGGTGGGCGCACGCGCTGCGCGGCGCGGCGGCCGCGCGAGCGGCGGAGCTGCCGCTCTGGCGCTCCATCGTGGACGGGCCGGATCCGGTCCTGGGTGCCCGGCCGCTGGATCCCGCCGTGGACGTCCAGTCCACCGTGGACCACGTCTGGGTGCGGCTGCCCGCGCCGGTGACCGAGGCACTGCTGACCGCGGTGCCGAAGGCGTTCCACTGCGGCGTCAACGACGGCCTTTTGGCCGGGCTCGCGCTCGCGGTCGCGAGCTGGCGCCGAGCGCGCGGAGTGGACGAGCCGTCACTGCTGGTCCGGCTGGAAGGGCACGGCCGGGAAGAGAGCGTGGTGCCGGGAGCGGACCTGTCGCGCACGGTCGGCTGGTTCACCAGCATGTTCCCGGTACGCCTCGAGATCGCCGGTACCGACCTCGACGAGGCCTTCGCGGGCGGCCCCGCGGCAGGCGGCGCGGTCAAGGCGGTCAAGGAGCAGCTCCTGCGGATCCCGGACAAAGGTGTCGGCTACGGCTTGCTGCGGTACCTGGACGACGAGTCCGCCGCCGTGCTGCGCCGCCATCCGACCGGCCAGATCGCGTTCAACTACCTCGGCCGGTTCTCGGCGACGGACATGCCGGAGCACCTGCGCGGCCTGGGCTGGACCCAGGTGCCCGGGACGGCGGAGCTCGTCGCCGAGCCGGACCCGGACATGCCCGCGCTGTCGTCGCTCGACCTGAACGCGTTGGTGACCGAGACCGCCGACGGGCCGCGGCTCGACGCGCGGTTCAGCTTTCCCGCCGGGGTGCTCTCCCGCGCCGAGGTGGAGGAACTCGCCGGACGGTGGACGTCATCCCTGGAAGCGCTTGCGCGGCACGCCGCCGATCCGGACGCCGGTGGCCTGACGCCGTCGGACGTGCCACTGGTTTCGGTGCGGCAAGGTGAACTCGAGGACTGGGAGAAGCGCTACCCAGGGCTGACCGACGTGTGGCCGTTGACCGCCCTGCAGTCCGGCCTGCTGTTCCACGCGATGCTGGCCGACGCCGCGTTCGACGCCTATCACATGCAGCTGGTCTACCACCTGGCCGGCCGGGTCGACCCCGACCGGATGCGCGCGGCCGGGGCAGCCCTGCTCGATCGCTACCCCAACCTGCGGGCCGGTTTCGTGACCGACGCGTCCGGAGACCACGTGCAAGTGGTGCCCGGCCGCGTCGAACTGCCGTGGCGGCACCTCGACCTCGCCGGTCGCGACGAGGGGGAGCTGGAGCGGTTCCTGCTCGAGGACCGCAACGCGCACTTCGACCTCGCTTCGCCACCATTGCTGAGGCTGTCCCTGGTCACCCTCGGCCCCGAGCGGGCCGAACTGGTCTTCACGGCGCACCATGTGCTGTTCGATGGCTGGTCCGTGCCTCTGCTGATGCAGGATCTGCTGCGGCTCTACGGGTCCGCCGGAGACGCCGCGGCGCTTCCACGAGTACGGAGCTACCGGGACTTCCTGGCCTGGCTGGCCCGGCAGGACCAGGAGGCTTCGGCGCGCGCCTGGGCGGCCGAACTCGACGGTGTCGACGAGCCGACCCTGCTCGCTTCCGGGCGGGACGCCGGCTCGGACTCGGGCGACATCGGACAGGTCGACGTCCCTCTACCGGCCTACGTCGCACACACTTTGTCGCGGCGAGCGGCCGAGCTGGGCGTCACACTGAACACCCTGGTACAGGGAACGTGGGCCGTCTTGCTGGGACAGCTGACCGGCCGGGACGACGTCGTCTTCGGGGCCACGGTGTCCGGCCGCCCACCCGCGGTGGCCGGAATCGACGCGATGGTGGGGCTGTTCATCAACACCCTGCCGGTGCGCGTGCGCTGCCGCCCCGGCGAACCGTTGGCGCGGCTGCTGACCGAGCTGCAGGACCGGCAGGCGGCGCTGCTGGACCACCACCACCACAGCCTGACCGAAATCCACCAGGCCACCGAGCTGAACGTGCTGTTCGACACGGTCGTCGTGTTCGAGTCCTTCCCCATCGATCACGTCGGCCTGAGCGAGGCCAACGACGCGGCCGGAGTGACGATCACCGGCTTGACCCCGTTCAGCGGCACCCACTACCCGCTCACCGTGACCGCCGACGCGGACCCCACCCTGCGCCTGGCGTTGCAGTACCAGCACCACGTGTTCGACCACGAGACGGTCCAAGCCATCGCCGCCCGGTTCCGGCGGGTGCTGGAGCAGTTCGCGGCGAACCCCGGCCTGCGGGTCGACGATGTGGACATCTTGGCGCCGGCCGAGCGCGACCAGGTCGTGGCCGGATGGAACGCCACCGACCACGACGTCCCCGCCCGGACGCTGCACGGTGCGTTCGAGCACCAGGTCCGGCGCACGCCCGACCGCCCTGCCCTGATCTTCGAAGGCGAGACGCTCCACTACGCCGAATTCAACGCACGCGCCAACCGGCTCGCGCACTGGCTGATCGCGCACGGCGCCGGGCCGGAGCGGATCGTCGCCCTGCGCGTGCCCCGGTCGTTCGACCTGCTCGTCGCGATCTACGCCGTGCTCAAGGCGGGCGCCGCGTACCTGCCGATCGAAGCCGATCTGCCGCCGGATCGGGTGGCCGCGATGGTCGCGGACGCCGAGCCGGTGCTGGTGCTCGCCGAGCTCCCCGACGTTTCCGATCAGCCGGCCGCGAATCCAGACGTCCCCGTGTCCCCGGCGAACGCCGCGTACGTGATCTACACGTCCGGCTCGACCGGGCAGCCCAAGGGCGTAGTGGTGTCGCACCGTTCGATCACCAACCGGATCGCGTGGGGCCACGGCGTCTACGGCATGGGTGCCGACGGCCGGATGCTGCTCAAGACACCGATCGGGTTCGACGTGTCGGTGCCGGAACTGTTCTGGCCGCTGCAGGTCGGCGCCGCGCTGGTGATCGCCCGGCCGGACGGCCACCGCGACCCCGGATACCTGGCCCGGCTGATCCAGGAGCACCAGGTCACGGACGTCGATTTCGTGCCGTCGATGCTGACGGCGTTCCTCGCCGAGCCGGCTGCCGCCGGGTGCACGAGCCTCCGGCGGGTCGAGGCCGCCGGTGAGGCGCTCATGGCCGACCTGGCCGGCCGGTTCGCCGAAGTGCTGCCCGGTTGCGAGCTGCACAACGTCTACGGCCCCACCGAGGCCGCGGTCGAGGTGACCGCTTGGCGGTACCGGCCGGAACCCGGCGCCGTAGCCGTCCCGATCGGGGCACCGGTGTGGAACACCCAGGTCTACGTCCTGGACTCGGCGTTGCGGCCCGTTCCGCCCGGTGTGCGCGGGGAGCTCTACCTCGCCGGGGTCCAACTGGCACGCGGCTACCTGAACCGGCCCGGCCTGACCGCGGAACGGTTCGTGGCCAGCCCGTTCGCGCCGGGGGAGCGCCTGTATCGCACCGGTGACCTGGTCACCTGGCGGCCGGACGGGGCGATCGTCTACCTCGGCCGCGTCGACTTCCAGGTCAAAGTCCGCGGTTTCCGGATCGAACCGGGGGAGATCGAGGCCGCGCTGGTGACGCACCCGGGGGTCGCCCAGGCGGTCGCGGTGACCCGCGAAGACCAGCCGGGCGACCGGCGGCTGGTGGCCTACGTCGTGCCCGACGTGGCCGGGTCCCCGGCCGGGGCGGGCGAACAGGTCGAAGAGTGGCAGCAGGTCTACGACCAGGCCTACACGGCTTCGAAGAACGCGGAATGGGGCCAGGACTTCACCGGCTGGAACTCCAGCTACACCGGCGAGCCGATCCCGCTGCGCGAGATGCGCGCCTGGCGGGACGCCGCCGTCGAGCGGATCACCTGCTGGTCTCCCCGGCGCGTGCTGGAACTCGGCGTCGGCTCGGGGCTGCTGCTGTCCCAGATCGTGTCGGAAGTGGACGAATACTGGGGCACCGACTTCTCGGCGCCGGTCCTCGATGACCTGCGCGCCCAGATCGACCAGACCGGCTGGGCCGATCGCGTACGGCTGCGCTGTCAGCCCGCGGACGACGTGTCCGGCCTGCCCCGCGGGCATTTCGACACCGTGGTGCTGAACTCCGTCGTCCAGTACTTCCCCGACGCCGGATACCTCGACCGGGTGCTCACGCAAGCCATTGAGCTGCTCTCGCCCGGGGGCCGGATCGTCGTCGGCGACGTCCGCTACGGGGGTTCCCTGCGGGTGCTGCGGGCCGCGGTGCACCGCGCGCAGCACCCGGCCGCGCCGCCCGCGCTGACCCGGGCCGCGGTTGAACAGGCCGTCCTGATGGAGAAGGAACTGGTGCTCGACCCGGAGTGGTTTACGCGCTGGGCGTCGCGGCACGACGGCGTCGCGGTCGACGTCCGGCTGAAGCCGGGACGGGCGCACAACGAGCTGACCCGGCACCGATACGAGGTGGTGCTGCACAAGGCACCAGCGGGCACGCTGACGCTGGACGGCCTCCCCACGCTGGTGTGGGGCCACCAGGTGGCAGACCTCGGCGGACTGGCGGAGTTCTGCCGCACCGAGGGCAGCGGACCGGTGCGCGTCACGCGGTTCCCCAACGCTCGGCTGTCCGGGGAGATCGAGACCGCTGCCGCGGTGGGCGTGCTGGCGCAACCCGCTCACGCCGGTCACCCGGTGGATCCGCAGGACCTGCGCGACTGGGCGGCACAGCTCGGCTGGGGTGTGCTCCCGACGTGGTCCGCCGGCCTGGTCGAGTGCTTCGACGCGATCGTGTTCCCCGGCGGCCTGGCCCCCGGTCAGGTGGTTTCCGGCGGCTTCGTCTCCACCGACCGGCCGGATCGTGCGCTCGTCAACGACCCGGCGAGCGCGAGGGAGATCGGCTCCCTGGTCACGAGCCTGCGCGGCTACCTGCAGGAGCGGTTGCCCGAGTACATGATGCCGTCGGCCGTGGTCGCCGTCGGCGAGGTGCCGTTGACCCCGAGCGGAAAACTGGACCGGCGTGCGCTGCCGGTGCCCGACTACGCCGCGGCGTCGACCGGCCGCGCGCCGCGAACCCAGCAGGAGCAGGTCCTCTGCGCGCTGTTCGCCGAGGTGCTCGGCGTGGACCGGGTCGGCGTCGATGACGACTTCTTCGCCATGGGCGGACATTCGCTGCTGGCCACCCGGCTGATCAGCCGGATCCGCACCACGCTCGACGTCGAGATTCCGATCCGCGTGGTGTTCGAGTCACCGACGATCGCGGAGCTGGCCGGGCACCTGGCGGCGGGTGCCCGGGTGCGGCCGGAACTCCGGCGGGTGCCACGCCGGCCGGACCGGATGCCGGTTTCCTTCGCCCAGCGCCGCTTATGGTTCATCGACCGCTTCGAAGGACCGTCGGCCACGTACAACCTCCCATTCGTCCTGCGCCTGGCCGGAAGACTCGACGTGGTGGCGCTGGCGTCGGCGGTGCGGGACGTCGTCGGCAGGCACGAGATCCTGCGCACCGTGCTGGGCGAGGACGGCGAAGGCGTGCCGTACCAGCAGGTCCTGTCGGTGGACGACGTGCGTCTGGACATGTCGGTCGTCGAGGTGGTTCCGGCGGAACTGCCCGAGGCCCTGATGGCCGCGGCGGCTCGGCCGTTCGACCTGGTAGCGGAGATTCCGGTGCGTGCGCACGTGTTCCGGTCCGCTCCCGAGGAACACGTCCTGCTGCTGCTGATCCACCACATCGCCGGCGACGGCGAGTCGATGGCCCCCCTGGCACGAGACCTCGCGAATGCCTACGCGGCTCGCCTGGACGGCGAGGAGCCGGCCTGGCGGGAACTGCCGGTGCAATACGCCGACTACACGCTGTGGCAACAGGAACTGCTCGGTGCCGAGAGCGATCCCGCGAGCGTGCTCGCCACGCAGTTCTCCTACTGGCGCAAGGAACTGGCGGGTGTCCCGGAACCGCTGCAGCTGCCGACCGACCGCCCGCGGCCGTCGGTGGCGACCCACCGGGGCGACTTCGTCGAGTTCACACTCCAGCCCGAGGTCATGACCGCGGTCGAGCGGTTGGCCCAGGTCCGTGGCGCGACCGCGTCCATGGTGCTGCAGGCGGCGCTCGCGGTCCTGCTGTACCAGCTCGGCGCGGGTGAGGACATCCCGATCGGGGCGCCGATCGCGGGCCGGACCGACGACGATCTCGCGGACCTCGTGGGATTCTTCGTCAACACCTGGGTGCTCCGTGCCGACCTGTCCGGGGACCCGTCGTTCGACGAGGTGCTCGTGCGGGTCCGCGAGAAGGCGCTGGCCGCGTACGACAACCAGGACGCGCCGTTCGAACGGCTGGTGGAGCTGCTCAACCCGGTGCGCTCCACCGCGTACCACCCGCTGTTCCAGGTGATGTTCGCCTGGCAGAACATCCTCCGCGAAGACTTCCGGTTGCGCGGCCTGAGCGTCCGGCTCGAATCGGCGTCGACCCGCACGGCGAAGTTCGACCTGTTCTTCAACATGGCCGACCTCCCGGGGCTCGGCGTCGTCGGCCATCTCGAGTACGCCACCGACTTGTTCGACCGCGACACGGTCGAGAAGCTGGCCGCGCGGTTCGTCCGCGTGGTGCACCAAGTGGTGACCGAGCCGGGACTGCGGATCGGGCTCGTGGACGCGCTGGTGCCGGGCGAGCGGGAGTTGCTGCTGACCGAGCTCAACGACACGGCACGAGCCGTCCCGGATGAGACCCTGCCCGAGCTGTTCGAGCGCCAGGTCGCCGCGACGCCGGACGCGGTCGCCGTGGTCTCCGGCCCGGTGTCGCTCACCTACGGCGATCTGAACGCGCGGGTGAACCGCCTGGCGCGCGAGCTGGCCCGGCGCGGAGTGGGACCGGAGTCGCTGGTGGGCTTAGCGATGCCGCGGACGGCCGACCTGGTCGTGGCGATGCTGGGGATCCTCAAGGCGGGCGCGGGATACCTGCCGATCGATCCGCGCTATCCGAGCGCGCGGCTGGAGTTCATCCTCGCCGAAGCTCGCCCGCAGCTGATCGTCACCGATGCCGAAGCGGCGAAGGTGCTGCCGGACAACGGGATTCCCCAGCTCTTCCTCGATGGTGTCGAGGACGGTGCCGCGGAGATCTCCCGGCCGCTGCCCGGCCATGTCGCGTTCGTGATGTACACCTCCGGATCCACCGGTAACCCGAAGGGCGTGACGCTCTCGCACCGCAACGTGGTGAACGGCGTGCTGTGGCTGATTTCCGTCGTCGGAGTCGGCCCGGACACGCGGATGCTGGCCGGGACGTCGATCAACTTCGACGTCTCGGTGTTCGAGATCTTCACCACGCTCCTCACCGGCGGCTGCGTCGAGGTCGTCCGGGACGTGCTCGTGCTCGACGAGCGGGGCGGCTGGTCAGGCGGTGTGCTCAGCGGCGTGCCTTCGGTCTTCGCGGAGCTGATGGACCGGGCGCCCGACGAGATCAGGGCGCACACCGTCGTATTCGGCGGCGACGCGTTGTCCGCGTCGCTGGTGCGGCGGGTGCGGGAGGCGATCCCCGGAGTGCGGGTGGTCAATCCCTACGGGCAGACGGAAAGCTTCTACGCCACGGCTTTCCCCATGCCGGCCGACTGGGCCGGGACCGGGAGCGCACCGATCGGCCGGCCGGTCGGGAACATGCGGGCCTACGTCCTGGGCCCGGGCCTGGTCCCGGTGCCGCCCGGCGTGGTCGGCGAGCTGTACGTCGCGGGTGCCGTCGCGAGGGGCTACCACGGCCGGACCGCGCTGACTGCGGAGCGGTTCGTGGCGGACCCGTTCGGCCCGGCGGGCGACCGGATGTACCGGACCGGCGACCTGGTGCGCTGGAATGCCGATCACCAGCTCGAGTACGTCGGCCGTGGTGACTCGCAGGTGAAGGTCCGCGGCTTCCGGATCGAGCCGGGCGAAGTCGAGGCCGTCCTGCTGGCCCACCCGGCAGTCGCGCAAGCCGTCGTCGTCGCACGGACCGGTCGAGGCACCGCCAAGCACCTCGTCGGTTACGTCGTCCCCGCCGAGCGTGGCGATGACGTCGAGCGGGACCTGCGCCGGTTCGCGGCCGGCCGGCTGCCGGAGTTCATGGTGCCTTCGGTGTTCGTGCTGCTGGACCGGCTCCCGGTGGACCCCAACGGGAAGCTCGACCGGGCCGCATTGCCGGAGCCATCCTTCACCGGCGCGGTCTACCGCTCGCCACGCACGTCGGAGGAACTGGTCCTCGCCGCGGTTTACGCGGACGTACTGGGCCTGGAGCGAGTCGGGATCGACGACGACTTCTTCGCCGTGGGCGGCGACAGCATCCGCTCGATCCAGGTGGTGTCGCGGGCCCGGGTGCGGGGCGTCGAGGTTTCGCCCCGCGAGATCTTCGAGTGCCGGACGGTGGCCGAACTGGCCGTGCGAGCGGCCGGGCGACGCGCCACAGGTGCCGTCCTGGAGGAGCTCGACGGCGGTGGCACCGGCTGGCTGCCCTTACCGCCGATGGGCAAGTACCTCATCGAGCTCGGTGGCGGAATCGACCGGTTCTCGATGTCCACCGTGGTGGATCTGCCGAACGGCATCGAGCACGCGGGGCTCGTCGCGACGCTGGGTGCGGTGCTTGAGCGGCACGACGTCCTCCGGGCCCGTCTCGTGGCCGACGGGCTCGAGATCGGTCCGCCGGACGCGGTGGACGTCGCCGCGCTGATCCACCAGGTCGCCTGCGACGGTGACTGGACGAGTGAGGCCGGGCGAGCGCTGCTGGCCACAGAGCTCGACGCGGCGACGGATCGGCTGGACCCGCGCGCCGGGGTGATGGCGCAGTTCGTGTGGTTCGACGCGGGCCGGCTGCTGATCGTGCTGCACCACCTGGTGGTGGACGGCGTGTCCTGGCGCGTTCTGCTCCCGGATCTCGCGATGGCGTGGGAGCAGGTCCGGGACGGCCGGGAGCCGGTTCTGCCACCGGCCGGGACGACCGCGCGCCGCTGGGCGCACGCGCTGGCCGAGGAAGCCTCCGCGCCCGCGCGGGTCGCCGAGCTGCCTCGCTGGCTGGCCATCGTGGACGGTCCGGACCCGACCCTGGGCTCACGCCGCCTGGTTCCCGCCGTCGACGTCGCGTCCACTGTGGACCACACATGGGTGCGGCTGCCGGTCCCGGTGACCGAGTCGTTGATGACCGCGGTGCCGGCCGCGTTCCACGCTGGCGTCAACGACGGGCTCCTCGCCGGGCTGGCGTTGGCCGTGGCCGCGTGGCGGCGCGCGCGGGGCGTCGACGAGCCCTCGACGCTGGTCCGGCTCGAAGGGCACGGCCGCGAAGAGGACATCGCGCCCGGTGCGGACCTGTCCCGGACCATCGGCTGGCTCACCAGCATGTTCCCGGTGCGCCTGAACCTCGGGGACATCGACCTCGACGACGCGTTCGGCGGGGGTGGCGCCGCGGCGACCGCCGTCAAGTCGATCAAGGAACAGCTCCTCGCCGTACCCGGCAAGGGACTCGGCTACGGGCTGTTGCGGTTCCTCAACGACGAGACGGCCGCGGAGCTGGCGCCGTACCCGGACGGCCAGATCGCCTTCAACTACCTCGGCCGGTTCTCCGACGCCGACATGCCCGAACACTTGCGCGGGCTGGGCTGGACGCAGGCAGAAGACACGGCCGAACTCGCCGCGACGCCGGACGCCGACATGCCCGCGATGTCCGCCGTCGAAATCAACGCCGTCGTGACCGACACCGCTGACGGGCCGCGGCTGACGGCTCAGTTCGGTGCGCCGGTGGGTGTGCTGTCCCCGGCTGAGGTCCGGGAGCTGGCCGAGCTGTGGTGTGCCGCGCTGGAGGGCCTGGCCCGGCACGTCGCGCGGCCGGGCGCGGGTGGCTTGACGCCGTCGGACGTGCCCCTGGTTTCGGTCCGGCAGAGCGAGCTGGAGACGTGGGAGAAGCGCTATCCGAGGTTGGCCGACGTCTGGCCGCTGACCGCGTTGCAGTCAGGCTTGCTCTTCCAGTCGATGCTGGCCGACGCGGGCGCCGACGCCTACCACGTCCAGCTCGTCTACCACGTCTCCGGGGAAGTGGACCCGGTCCGGATGCGGGCTGCGGGGCAAGCCCTGCTCGACCGGTACGCCAACCTGCGCACGGCGTTCGTCGGCGACCTCTCCGGTGATCTCGTGCAGCTCGTCGTCGACGGTCTCGAACTGCCCTGGGCCGAACACGACCTGCGTGCTCTCGGCGCGGCAGAGCGTGCGGCCGAGTTCGAGCGGCTGCTGGACGAGGACCGGGCGAGCCGGTTCGACCCGGCCACGCCGCCGCTGCTGCGGCTGGCTCTGGTGCGGACCGGTCCCGAGCGCGCCGAGCTGGTGTTCACCGCGCACCACGCGCTCTTCGACGGCTGGTCGCTGCCCTTGCTGATCCACGACCTGGTGCGGTTCTACACGTCCGGCGTGTCCGCGCCGCCGCCGGCGCCGGGCTATCGGCGGTTCCTGGAGTGGCTGTCCGCACAGGACAAGGCGGCCGCCGCGAAGGCGTGGACCGCCGAACTCGAAGGCGTGGACCAGCCCACTCTGCTCGCCGGCGCCGCCGAGGGCCGAGGGAGCCTCGGCACCCTCGAAGTTCCGTTGACCGCGGAGGTCGCCGGCGAACTCTCCCGGCGCGCCGCTGACCTCGGCGTCACCCTGAACACCTTGGTCCAGGGCACGTGGGCACTCGTGCTGGGCGGGCTCACGGGCCGGACGGACGTCGTGTTCGGCACCACGGTGTCCGGCCGCCCACCCGCCGTGCCCGGGGTCGATTCGATGGTCGGGATGTTCATCAACACCCTGCCGGTGCGGGTGCGGTACATCCCGTGGGACACCTTCCACCAGGTGTTCACCACGTTGCAGGCCCGTCAGGCCGCGCTCCTGGACC
This sequence comes from Amycolatopsis sp. cmx-4-37, assembly GCA_049998055.1. GTDB lineage: Bacteria > Actinomycetota > Actinomycetes > Mycobacteriales > Pseudonocardiaceae > Amycolatopsis. The sequence continues at coordinate 331,974 of JAEBEK010000006.1, forward strand.
ACCACCACCACGGGCTGGCCGAGATCCAGCGCGCGACGGGGCTGCACGCACTTTTCGACACCGTCGTCGTCTTCGAGTCCTACCCGGCAGACGTTGCCGAAGACGTCGAGACCGAAATCGCGATCACCGGAGTCGACTCGGCGAACGGCACCCACTACCCGTTCGGTGTGGTGGCCACGGCCGACCCGCACCTGCGCCTCGTCGTGCAGTTCCAGGATGACCTGTTCGAGCCGGCGACGGCGGAGGCGATCGCCGCGCGGTTCTCCCGGCTGCTGCAGCAGGTGGCCACGGACCCGGACGTGCCGGTCGGGCTGGTGGACGCCGCGGATCCGGTGGAGCGAAACCGGCTGCTCACCGAGCTCGGCGACGCCGCGGATCCGGCGGTGGAGGGTACCGTCGCCGAACTGTTCGAGCGTCAGGCCGCCCGCACGCCGGACGCGGTCGCGGTCGTCTTCGAAGGCGACGAGCTGACCTATCACGAGCTGGACGCACGCTCGAACCACCTGGCGCGCGAGCTGAGACGACGCGGTGTAGGCCCGGAGACGGTGGTGACCGTGTCCTTGCGGCGTACGCCGGAGCTGGTGACCGCATTGCTGGCCGTCGCGAAGGCGGGTGGCGCCTACCTGCCGGTCGACTACGGCTACCCCGCCGAGCGGATCGCCTTCATGGTGGCGGATTCCGGTTCGGGTCTGGCCATCGTGGACGGCACGTCCGTGGAAGCGCTCGGAGAACTCCCGATTCCCGTGGTGCGCATGGACCGGCCGGTCGCCGATTTCGATGACGGCTCGTTCGAATGCCCTGCCGTGCTCGACAACACCGCCTACGTCATCTACACATCCGGTTCCACCGGACGGCCCAAAGGTGTCGCGGTCACCCACCGCGGAATCGCCGGGCTGGCCGCGGCACACGTGGCGCGTCTTCAGGTGAAGCCGGGCAGCCGGATGCTGCAGCTGGCCTCGCCCAGTTTCGACGTCTCGCTCTGCGAGCTGTTCACGGCGCTGTTCTCCGGTGCGACCGTCGTGCTGGCCGGCCCGGACGAGCTGGCGGCCGGCCGACCACTGGCCGATACCATCGAGGCGCACCAGGTCACCCACGCGATGATCCCGCCCGCAATGCTGGCCGTTCTTCCCGGAGGCTCGCTGTCCACAGTGGAGTCACTGGTGGTCGGTGGGGAAGTGACCCCGCCCGAGCTGGTGGCCGCCTGGTCGCCGGGCAGGCGGATGGTGAACATCTACGGACCGACCGAGACCACCGCGTGCGCCACCATGAGCGCGCCCCTTGCCGCTGACGGCAGGGTGCCGCCGATCGGGCGGCCGATACCCGACACCCAAGGATACGTGCTGGACGCCGCATTGCGGCCGGTGCCGGAGGGCGTGCCGGGCGAGCTGTACATCGCGGGTTCCGGCGTGGCACGCGGCTACGTCGGGCGGCCAGGGCTGACGGCCGGGCGGTTCGTGCCCTGTCCGTTCGGCAAGCCGGGTGAGCGGATGTACCGCACCGGAGACGTCGTGACCTGGGCGCCGGACGGTGAGCTGATCTTCCACGGCCGAGCGGACGACCAGGTGAAGATCCGCGGATTCCGGATCGAGCTCGGGGAAATCGAGGCGGCGCTGCTGGCGCACCCCCGGGTCGCCCGGGCCGTTGTCGTGGTCGACGACCGGACGGGGGATCGGCGGCTGGCCGGCTACGCGGTCCCGGACGGCGACCCCGACCGGGATCTCGTCACCGAACTCCAAACGCACCTGCGGGAGCGGTTGCCGGGGTACATGGTGCCGTCGGCGCTGACACTCCTCGACGAGATCCCGCTGACCCCGAGCGCCAAGCTCGACCGGCGTGCGCTTCCCGCACCGGACTACGCCCCGGCGTCGGCCTCTCGAGCGCCGCGGACCACCCGGGAAGAGATCCTTTGCGGTCTGTTCGCCGAGGTCCTCGGGTTGCCGCGGGTCGGCATCGACGACAACTTCTTCGTTCTCGGCGGGCATTCTCTCCTCGTCACCAAGCTGATTACCCGCATCCGGGTCGTGCTCGGCGTCGACTTGCCGATCCGGCTCGTCTTCCAGGCGCCCACCGTGGCGGAACTGGCCGCGCGACTGGACGAGGATTGCGGGACGACGCTTTCGGCCGACCCGCTCGCACCCGTGCTGCCGATCAAGACCGATGGTGACGCCGAGCCTTTGTGGTGGATCCATCCCGGTGGTGGTCTGTGCTGGGTCTATCTGGGATTCGCCGGACAGCTGCCGGAAGACCGCCCGGTCTACGGGATTCAGGCGAAGGGCTTCGACAGTGTCACACAGCGGCCGGATTCGATCGAGGCGATGGTCGCGGACTACGTCGCGGAAGTCGTGAAGGTCCAGCCCGAAGGACCGTACCACCTGATGGGCCTGTCCATCGGCGGCACGCTCGCCCAGGCGATGGCGGCGGAGCTGCGGCGGCAAGGCCGTGAAGTGGGGCTGCTGGCCTTGCTGGACAGCGTTCCGGGCGGCTACTTGGCGAACCACGCGCCGCCGACACCGGCCGAAATCCGAGAATACTTCCACGAGCACCTCGCCGGTGTCGCCGGTGATGCGGACTACGAGTCATTCCTGGACAACGCCGTCTCGGTCATCGTCAATCACACGAATTTGATTCCGGAATTCACGTCGCCGACCTATGATGGCGATGCGCTCTACTTCGCCGCGGTGCCCAACGAGGACGTCGACCAAGACGGACTGTGGCGCCCGCACATTCTCGGCGCCATCGAGCGATACGACATCGTGAGCGCTCACGAGGACATGTACCTGCCCGGTCCGGCGGCCGAAATCTGCCGGATCATCAGCCACAGGCTCGCCGCAGACCGAGGAGGCCGCGATCACTAGCAGTGTCATGTCCGCCCGGCCGTCGCAAAGGGGATAACTGTCGTGGACAAGCGTGAACTCCAGACCTATGACGTCGTGGGAATCGGGTTCGGGCCCTCCAACCTCTCGCTCGCCATCGCGCTGGAGGAAAGCCCGGAGCCGGTCTCGGCGGCGTTCTTCGAACGGCAGGCGTCGCTGTCCTGGCACCGGGCGATGCTCGTCCCGACGGCGAAGATGCAGGTCTCCTTCCTCAAGGACCTGGTCACCTTCCGCAACCCGGTGTCGCGGTTCAGCTTCGTGTCCTACCTGCACGAGGTCGGGCGGCTGCCGCGGTTCGTCAACAATTCCGACTTCTTCCCGACGCGCCGTGAGTTCCACGACTACCTCGAATGGGCCGAATCAAAGCTCACCCGGCGGGTGAACTACGGCTCCGAGGTGACGGGAATGCGCTTGCTCCGTTCCGGACCGGAAGACCACGTGGAGCTCGAAATCCGCGATCCGGGCGGCCCGCGGCTGGTCACCGCGCGGAACGTGGTGATCTCGACGGGTCTCGTGCCCCGGATGCCGGCCGGCATCGAGCGGGACGGCTTCACCTGGCACAGCTCGGAGTTCCTCCACCGCTTCCGCGCGTTCGACCGCCGGAAGCTGAGGCGGGTCGCCGTCGTCGGGGCCGGGCAGAGCGCCGCCGAAATCGTCCGCTTCCTCTACGACGCGCTGCCGGAAGCGAGCATCTCCGCGATCATGCCGTCGTACGGCTATTCCATCGCCGACAACACCCCGTTCGCGAACCAGGTCTTCGACCCCGCCGCGGTCGACGACTTCTACCAGGGGTCGAGCCGGTCGAAGGACGCGATCTGGCACTACCACCGGAACACGAACTATTCGGTCGTCGACGACGAGGTGATCCGGGGGCTTTACCAGCGCGCTTACGACGACGAGGTGAGCAAGTGCGAACGGCTCAGCTTCGTCAACCTCGCGCGGGTGGTCGACGTCAAGCGCGTCGACGACGACACCCGGGTCACCGTGCACTCGCTGGCCACCGAGACGTCCTACGACCTGGACGTCGACGTGCTGGTCTGCGCCACCGGCTACGACCCGATGGAGCCGGCGGACGTGCTGGGTGAGCTCGCCGAATACGTCGTCCACGACGGCGACGGCCGATACCGCGTGGAGCGTGACTACCGGCTCGTCACGCCGGATCTGGACTGCGGGATCTACCTGCAGGGCGGCATCGAGCACACGCACGGGCTGACTTCCTCGCTGCTGTCGAACATCGCGGTCCGAAGCGGGGAGATCGCGAGCTCGATCCTCGCCCGCCTGGTCCCTGTCCCAGGAAATGGAGTGCACGTATGAGCACCAACCCGTTCGACGACGAGAACGGCCGGTTCTACATCCTCGTCAACGACGAGGACCAGCATTCGCTCTGGCCGTCCTTCGCCGCCGTCCCCGACGGCTGGAAGATCGTGTTCGGCGAGGAGAGCAGGGCGGAATGCCTGAAGTACGTCGAGGAGAACTGGACCGACATCCGGCCGAAGAGCCTGCGCGAAGCGATGGCCGCCGACGCCCGGGTCGCGGCCCGATGAGCAGAGAAGGAGGCCTCCGATGACCACGGTCGTCGATCGGTGGGACATCCACCCGGTGCACGCCTGGCTGCGGGGTGTCCGGCCGGAGAAGCCGGTGGGGTTCGACGAGCAGATGGGCCTGTGGGGAGTCTACGGTTACCCCGAAGCACTCGAAATGCTCAACGATCCCAAGACGTTCTCCTCGCGGACCGCGCATCTGGCGCCGATCACCTACGACGAGTCGCTGAGCGAAGGTGACATGTCGCAGATGGATCCGCCGGATCACACCAAGTACCGCAAGCTGCTGAGTCACGGGTTCACCCCGAAGGTGGTGGCCGACCTCGAGCCGCGGATCGCGGAGATCACCGGGGAGCTGCTCGACGGGATCACCGGCAAGGACCGGTTCGACCTGGTGGCCGAGCTGGCCTACCCCCTGCCGGTCATCGTCATCGCCGAACTGCTGGGCGTGCCGAGCAGCGATCGGCACCTGTTCAAGCAGTGGGCCTTCAACATCATCGAAGAGCTGAACGGGATGGCGTACCTCAGCGGCGGCGAGGAGGCGCAGGCGAGCGTCGACGCGGCCAACGACAGCGTGAAGCCGATGCTGGACTACCTGCTCGAGCACGTTCTCGAGCGGCGTCGGCGCCCGCGCGAAGACCTCCTCACCCAGCTGTCCGCCGCGGAGGTCGACGGCCAGCGGCTGACCGACAACGAGATCGTGAACATCGCCAACATCCTCCTGGTCACCGGGCACATCACCACCACCATGCTGCTGGGCAACACGATGCTCTGCCTGGACTCCTACCCCGACCAGGCGAGGCGCGTGCGCGAGGACCGGTCGCTCGTGCCGACCGCGATCGAGGAGTCCTTGCGCCTGCTCACGCCGTCCGCCGCCATGTCCCGGTCGACGACGCGCGACGTCGAGGTCGGCGGAGTCACCATCCCGAAGGACAAGATGATCCTGATCTGGTTGGGCGCGGCCAACCGGGACCCGCACCAGTTCATCGCGCCCGCGGAGTTCGACCCGGCTCGCGATCCCAACCCGCACCTGGGGTTCGGCCGCGGTGTCCACTTCTGCATCGGCGCGCCGCTGGCCCGGCTGGAGGGCCGGATCGCGCTCAACGGCCTGTTCGATCGCTTTCCCGAGCTGCGCACGGATCCGGAGGACGCGCCGGCTTTCTTCCCGTCGCCGGACATGATCGGTGTCCGCGCGCTGCCCCTCCGGGCGGGGTGACGCCCGTGGAAAGCCAGTGCAACAACGCGTCGGGCCTGCTGGCCATGACCCGGAAGGGACGAGCCGTGACGAACCTTGCCGACCGGTGGGGGATTCATCCCGAGCACTTCTGGCTGCGCGGGCAGTGGCCGGAGCGGACCGTCGCGTTCGACGAGAAGACCGGGATGTGGAACGTCTACGGCTACCCGGAGGCCTTGGCGGTCATCGGCGACCCGGCGACGTTCTCCAACGACACCGCGCGCCTGTTCCCGGTCCCGGTCGACGGGCCGATCTCCGACGGCGATCTCCTGCAGATGGACCCACCGGAACACCGGCGGCAGCGACTGCTGGTCAACCACGCGTTCACCCCGAAGATCGTGTCCGACCTGGAGCCGCGGATCAGCAAGCTGACTCACGAGCTGCTGGACAAGGTGGCGGGCCGGGACCGGTTCGACCTGATGGAGACCCTGGTCTACCCGCTTCCCGCGGTGGTGGTGGCCGATCTGCTGGGCGTGCCGGCCGCCGACACGCACCTGTTCGAGACGTGGATGCGCAAGATGTCCGAGAGCGCGACGGCCGACATCTCCCTCGGCGACGTGTCCGAGGACCAGGAACGCGCGTTCAAGGTCACCATGGAGCAGACCGAGCAGATGCTCGACTACCTGCGAGTGGTGACCGCCGAATGCCGGAAGTCGCCTCGGGAAGATCTGCTGAGCCAGCTCGTGCAGGCGGAGGTCGAAGGGGCGCGGCTGTCCGACGACCAGGTGGTCAACTTCGCGAAGATGCTGCTCATCGCGGGCTACCTCACGACCACCATGCTGCTCGGCAACACGGTTCTGTGCCTGGACGGCTTTCCCGAGGTGGACGCCCGGGTACGCGCGGACCGGTCGCTGATGCCGACGCTGGTCGAGGAGTCGATGCGGTACCTCAGCCCGATCGCGGCGACCTACCGGGCCACGACCACCGAGGTCGAGATCGCCGGGGTCACCATTCCCAAGGACCAGCTGGTGCTCGTGTGGCTCGCGGCGGCGAACCGGGACGAGCGGCAGTTCGCGCGTCCGCAGGTTTTCGATCCGGCCCGGGACCCCAATCCCCAGCTGGGATTCAGCCGCGGCACCCATTTCTGCCTCGGCGCGCCGCTGGCCCGGATGGAGGGGCGGGTGGTGCTGAACATCCTGCTCGACCGGTTCCCGGTGCTGAAGGTGGATCCCGACATCCCGCCGACGTTCTACCCCGCGCCGGACACCACGGGCGTCAGCACGCTTTCGGTCCGCACCGGATGACGAACCCGAGGAGGATTCCGATGACCACGTTCGCCGATCGGTGGACCATCCACGAGGAGCACTTCTGGCTGCGCGGCCGCCGGCCGGAGCAGCCGGTCCGGTTCGACGAGAAACTGGGCATGTGGCACGTCTACGGCTATCCCGAGGCGTTGGCGGTCCTCAGCGACCCGGAGACCTTCTCGACGAAGTCGGCGCAGCTGCTGCCGTTCGAGATCGACGAGTCGGTCAACGAGGGCAACCTGCTGGAGATGCAGGGCCTCGAGCACCGCAAGCTGCGCAAGGTCGTCAGCCAGGCCTTCACCCCGAAGATGGTGGCCGAGCTGGAGCCGCGGATCGCCGAGATCACGCACGAGCTGCTGGACGCGGTGGCCGGGCAGTCCCGGATCGAGCTCGTGGCCGACTTGTCCTATCCGCTGCCGATGATGATCGTCGGCGAACTGCTCGGGCTGCCCGCCGACGAGCGCCCGCTGCTCAAGCGGTGGATGGACAAGATGTCGGAAAGCGTCACAGGGGAGCTTTCGCTGGTCGAGGGAGACGGCGACCAGGAGCGCACGTTCCGGGTCATGATGGAACAGACCAAGCTGATGGTGGACTACGTTCGCGGGCACGTCGCCGAGCGTCGGCGGAACCCGCGGCAGGATCTGTTGTCGCAGCTCGTGGTCGCCGAAGTCGACGGCGAGCGCCTGAGCGACAACACGATCGCGTCCTTCGCGAAGATGCTCCTCATCGCCGGCCACCTCACCACCACCATGCTGCTCGGGAACACGGTGCTGTGCCTGGACTCCGACCCGGCGCTCGACGCGCGGGTGCGCGGCGACCGAGCGCTGATGCCGACCGTGGTCGACGAGTCGATGCGCTTCCTGCCCCCGGTCGCGTCCACGTACCGGGCCACCACCAGGGAGGTGGAGCTCGGGGGAGAGCGGATCCCGGAGCACCAGATGGTCCAGGTGTGGTTTGCCGCGGCCAACCGGGACGAACGACAGTTCCCACACCCGGACGTGTTCGATCCGGCTCGGGATCCGAATCCCCACCTCGGCTTCGGCCGCAGCGTCCACTTCTGCCTCGGCGCCCCGCTCGCGCGGCTGGAAGGCCGGGTCGCGCTGAACATCCTGCTGGACCGGTTCCCGGTGCTGAGGGTGGACCCGGACGCCCCGCCGACCTTCTTCCCGGCGCCGGACACGACCGGCGTCAGCGTCCTGCCGCTTCGCACCGTGTGACACGCAGGAGAACCGGCCGGTTGCCGCGGATCGCCCTCCCGAGGACCAGGAAGAGGCACGCATGACCCCGCTCTTGTTCGTCTTCCGGCTGACCGGCGTGCTGGATCCGGCCGCGCTGGTGGCAGCTGTCCGCGACGTCGTGTCCCGCCGGTTCGAGCCCCAGGTACCACTCGACGTTCCCTTCACGACGGTGGCCCCGGACGCGCTCGCCGTCGCCGTGCGAAGGATCGCCGCTGAGCGGTCTCGAAGCGGGGTGCGCGCCAGTGTGCTGGGGAGCGCGGCGGACGAGCACCGGCTGGTGCTGGTCGTTCCGCACGCTGTCGGGGATGTCGGCGCGGCCGAGCCCCTGGCCAGGGATTTGGCTACGACCTACGCCGAACGGAGGCAGGGTCGGGTTCCACAGTGGACGGACCACCGGGCGGAAGGCGTGGCGGAGCGTCTCGCGTACTGGCACCGCGAACTGGCTGGAGTGCCCACGCCGTTGCCGCTCCCGCTCGACCATCCCCGGCCGTCGGCCGCGAGCCACCGCGGCGACGTCGTCGGCTTCTCATTCGATGGCGGGCTGCTCGCCGGTCTCGAGCGGTGTGCGAGACGGCGAGATGTGCCGGTGTCGCTGGTGGCGCAAGCGGCCCTGGCGGTGCTGGTGCACCAGCTGGGCGGGGGTGACGACGTCCCGATCGGCGCGGTCGGCCAGGTCGGCGGCGGTACCTGGGTGCTGCGGGTGGACCTGTCGGGGGGCCCGTCGTTCGATGAGGTGCTCGTGCGGGTGCGTGCCAAATCGCTGGCGGCTGATGGCCGGCTGGAAGTTCCCTTCGACCGGCTCGTGGAATCCTCGGGCCTGACGGGTTCCAGTGCGTATCACCCGTTCTTCCAGGTGATGCTCACCTGGCACGACGGCACCCGGCACGATCTGCACGTCCCGGGGCTGGCGCTGGCGGTCGAGCAGGTACCGGCCGGGCTCGCGCCGTGCGACCTTTCGGTCACCCTGACCCGGACCGGTGCCGGCGTGCGCGGCGAGTTCGAATACGCGGTCGATCTCTTCGAACGGGACACCGTGGCCGCGATGACGACCCGGTACCTGCGTGTACTGCGCCAGGTCACCGCGGACCCACGGATCCGGGTGGACACCATCGGCGTCCTGGAACCGGCCGAGCGGGGATGGCTGCGGGACCTGAACGCCACTACCACGCCGAAGCCGTCCCTCACGATCACGGAACTGGTGGAACGGCAGGTCACGGCGACGCCGGACGCGCTGGCGGTGGTGTGCGGCGACGTGTCGCTCACCTACGCGGAGCTCGATGCGCGGGCGAACCGCCTGGCGCGGGCGCTGGTGCGGGCCGGTGCCGGGCCGGAGTCCGTGGTGGGCCTGGCGCTGCCGCGCTCGGTGGAGCTCGTGGTGGCGATGCTGGGGGTGCTGAAGTCGGGCGCCGGCTACCTGCCCGTCGATCCCCGGTACCCGAGCGACCGGCTGGGGTTCGTGCTGGCCGACGCGAGTCCCCTGGCCGTGCTGACGGATCGCGTTACCGCGCCGTCGCTCCCGCTTGGCGGGGTCCGGCTCCTGATGATCGATGACCTCCCCGCGGGTCCCGTCGGCGACTTGCCCCGGCCACGGCCGGACAATCTCGCGTACCTGATGTACACCTCCGGCTCCGCGGGCGCGCCGAAGGGGGTGGTGATCACGCATGAGGGCGTCGTCAACGGCGTGACCGAGCTGGCGGGCGTCATGGGCGTCCGGAGTGATTCGCGGGTGCTCGCCACGACGTCGGTCAACTTCGACGTATCTGTCTTCGAAGTGTTCACCGCACTGAGCCGGGGCGCGGCGGTCGAGCTCCTGCGCGACGTCCTCGTGCTGGGGGAGCGGGGCGGCACGCGTGGCACGGTGCTGCACACGGTCCCGTCGGTCTTCGCCGAGATGCTGGACCAGATGGCGGGCAAGGTCGAGGTGGACACCGTCGCGTTCGCCGGCGAAGGGCTGCCCGGGCCGCTGGTCGGGCAGGTGCGCAAGGCGTTACCCGGGGTGCGGGTGGTCAATGCCTACGGCCAGACCGAAAGCTTCTACGCCACGACATTCGTGGTGCCGAGCGACTGGGATGGCGCGGGCGGGGTGCCGATCGGCGCGCCCATCGGCAACATGCGGACGTACGTCCTCGGGCCCGGGCTGGCCCCGGTGCCGCCGGGCGTGGTCGGGGAGTTGTACGTCGCGGGTGCCGTGGGGCGCGGCTATCACGAGCGCCCGGTCCTGACCTCCGAGCGGTTCGTAGCCGATCCCTTCGGCGCGCCGGGCGATCGCATGTACCGCACCGGCGATCTGGCCCGCTGGACGCGCGACACCGGGCTCGAGTGCGTCGGCCGGAGCGACTTCCAGCTGAAGGTGCGCGGGTTCCGCATCGAGCCCGCCGAGGTCGAGGCCGCCCTGCGCGCTCATCCGGCCGTGGCCCAGGCCGTGGTGACCTCGCGGCCGGGCCCGGGCGGAGGCCCGCGTCTCGTCGGCTACCTCGTTCCCGTGGCCGATGCCGCTCTCGAGCCTCGCGAAGTCCGCCGCTTCGTTTCGGCCCGGCTGCCCGAGTTCATGGTTCCCGCCGCCTTCGTCATCCTGGAAAGGCTCCCGTTGACGCCCAACGGAAAACTCGATCGTTCAGCGCTCCCGGATCCGCGTCGCCGAGCGTGACTTCACGCGTCGGCCAGGACGGTGCCCAGGATGACCCGGGCTACGCCGGCCGGGTTGGAAGCGGACAGCAGGTGGTCTCCCGGGAGACGGGTCACGGTGCAGTTGCGGGTCGTGTGGGCTGCCCAGGACCCCAGCCTGGTCAAGGTGGTGTCGTCCCGACCGCCGAGGACGACGACGCGGCAGGCGACGACCGTCTCCCGCAGCGCGCCGATGAGCGACCACGACAGCGACAGGTCGTCCCGCAGCAGCGGGAACGCGCTTTCGGCCAGTGCGCGATCGGTCAGCACCTCCGCCGGGATTTCACCGCCGAGCGCCGCGAGCCCGGCGATCGCCGCCTCGATCGAGGACGCCGGTTTGCCGCCGGATGCGCGACGGGCGCAGGGTGGGGAGTTGGAAGCGGCCAGGAGGACCGGCGGCGGGTCCTGTTCGAGCGCGGCGACGACCGCCAAGCCGAGGTAGGCGCCGAGGCTTTCGCCGTAGATGGCGTCCACCCGACCGCCGAGGCGGTCCGTGAGGTCCTTCGCGGCGAGACCGGCCTGAGTGATGGTGGGTTCACTGTGCCGGCGGCCGCGGCCGGGTAGCTCGACGGCCCGGACTTCGAGCCGGTCGTCGACCAGACGCCGAAGCCGCCGGAAGTAGCCGGCGCCGCAGCAGGCCGGGGGGACGAACGCCACCACCGGCCTGCCGCCGTGCTCCGAGGTCACAGCGTCGCGAAAGGAGTGCCCCGAAGTGTCTCGGTGGCGATCTTGTTGTGGCCGTACTCATCGTGCCCGCCGGCGAGGACGGCGCCCCACCGATCCAGCGGGATGCTGCCGCCGTACTCGTCGATGCGATCGGTGTCCGGGTAGACCCGCACCTTGGTCGGTACGTAGCGGGTGGCGAAGCCCATCCGGTAGTCCTTGCCGGAGCTGCGGTTCGGCAGCGAGGCGTGCATCAGGGTCGACCAGAAGATCACGCACTGGCCCTTGTTCATGACGAGCGAGAACGCGTCCTCTTCGTTGGGCCGCCAGTCCGGGTCGACCTGCAGCTGGCGGTAGTCGTAGCCGAAGAAGCCGCGGGGGACGCCGTTCTTGACCTCGGTGTTGATGCGCTCCGCGCGGTAATCCATCTGCTTGGTCTCGTCGTAGTTCATCTTGTTGTGCGTGCCCGGGATGATCTGCAGGCAGCCGTTCTCGAGCGTGGAGTCGGTGAACGCGGTCCACACCGTGAGCGTGCCCGCGCCGAACTCGTCCTCGGACTCGCCCGGCCACAGCAGCTGCGGCTTGCCGCTGGCGTTCGCGAAGGTGTCCGCCTGGTGCCAGTCCGTCCCCTCGTCCCCGGGGTACTTCGGGAAGAACTCGGACCGCCAGCACAGCAGGTCCGGGCCGAGGATCGAGGCCACTCGATCGACGATTTTCCGGTTCCGGACGTGCCGGGCGAGCAGGTCGACGTCGAGGTGACGGTCGTAGTTCACGATGTTCGGCGCACCGGAGACCGCCACGGCTTCCGGATAGGCCGCGTGCGAGCGGTCCAGCGATTCGCGTTGCACCGTCTTCCAGATCCGGTCCATCTCGTCGGGGGTGTAGATGGTGAGCGGCCCGACGTAGCCGTTGTTCCGGAAGAATTCGAGCTCGTCGGCCGAGAGGGCGAACTCGGCGCGTTCCGCGCTGGTGGTCATGGTGGCTCCTTAGGTGCTGGTCGGCTCCGGGGTGGGCTGCATCTCGGCCACCGCGGTGCTGAGCGGTTCCGCGTAGGTGATCTTGGGGTCGAGGACGACGCCGAACGAGTCACGGAGAAAGATGTTCAACTTCGAGAAAGTCAGCGAATGGCCGCCGATGTCGAGGAAGTTCTCGGCCGCGGTGATCTCCGGGTCGTCCAGTTCGGATCGTAGCCACTCGACCGCGGCTGCCTCGACCTGTTCCGGAGCGATGGGCTGGGATGTCCTTTCATTTGTCGCTGGAGACGACATCTGGAGTGACCTCCTGGTGATTCCTGGAATGACGAAACAGTTCTGTTCCGCGCTGGAAAACGTGCCTGCGAACCTGTGCCCGGCTTCGGCGATGTCCTGGCGACGGGACAACAGCCGGGCGCCGGATCAGGCGGTCAGCACCGGCAGGCTGTGCAGGCCGACGAAGTCGGGCGCACCGTAGAACTTGGGTGGGTTGTCCGGATCGGTGCGCAGCACCGGGAAGCGGTCGAGCAGGATGTCGAACACGATCCGGCCTTCCATCCGCGCCATGTGCGCGCCGAGGCAGTAGTGGATGCCCCGCCCGAATCCGAGGTGGGGATTGGGATCCCGGGCCGGATCGAACACCTCTGGGTGGGTGAACTGGCGCTTGTCCCGGTTCGCGCACGCGAACCACACCTGGAGCATCTGGTCCTTCGGCACGCGGGTTCCGCCGATGGTGACTTCCGTGGTGCTGGCGCGGTACGTCGCCGCGGCAGGGGTGAGGAAGCGCAGCGACTCGTCGATGGCGGACGGCACCAGCGCGCGGTCCTCCCGCACGCGGGCTGCCTGCTCCGGGAATTCGTCCAGCAACAGCGCGGTGTTGCCGATCAGCACGGTGCTCGTGAGGTGGCCGGCGCCGAGCATGATGATCGCGAAGTTCAACGCTTCGGTGTCGTCCAGCCCGGTCCCGTCGAGTTTTCGCAGGCGGATGAGCAGGCTCAGCAGATCATCGCGGGGCCGCGCCCGGCGTTCGACGATGTGCTCGGTGAGCCGGTCCCGCAGCGGCTGCAGGTGCGCCAGCTGCGCCTCCAGGTAGCTCTCCTGGTCCTCGCCCTGCTCCAATGTGGACAACTGAACCGGGCTGTCGATCGACTTCTGGACCAGCTTGAACAGCTCACGGTCGTCGGTCGGGATGCCCAGCAGCTCGCAGAACAGCGTGCCCGACAGCGGATCGGCGAAGTCCGTCACCAGGTCGATCGCTTCGCGTCCGGCCAGCTCGTCGATCAGTTCGTGGGCGAGCTTGGTGATCCGCGACTCGAGATCCGCCACGGCTTTCGGGCTGAACACGTGCCCGACCTGTTTGCGCAGGTTGCCGTGTTCCGGTTCGGCCATCTGCAACAGGTCGCCTGCCGCGTATTCCGCCTTGTCGTCGGCGTCGGGCAGCAGGTACGACGAGTCGGACGCGAACGTCACCGGGTCGCCGAGGATCTCCACTGCCTCGGGATAGCCGTAGACGTGCCACACACCCAGTTTTTCGTCGTGCCTGACGATCTGTTCCGGTTGCTTGCCTCGCAGCCAGAAGTGTTCCGGATTGAGACCCCAGCGGTCGGCGAAATCGGTCATCTGATTTCCTTCGGAGAGTGCGTCTGCGGTCATAAACGAACCTGTGCGAATGCAGGTCCTTCCCGAGTGCGGGCAATGGTCGCCCCTGCTGCGCACGCTACCACCGCGGGGTTACCACGAACCAATCTCTTGCCTGCGAGGGCGTTTGCGGCGTTCGTGAATAGACAGAAGTCAGGCGGACGGTGTGGCCTGAGCGGATGAATAGATCGCGGCGCGGTGAGCCGCGTTGAACTTCCGCAGGATCGCGCCGAGCTCGCGCGCCGCCGTGATGACGACCGCGGGATCGGGTTCCCCCGGCGGCTCGAACGCCGCGTGGATCGTATGGGCCAGCGCGTCGGCTTTGGCTTGGATGTCGATGCCCGCGTACCCGTCGGTGAAGTTTTCGTGGACGTAGTAACCCAGAGCGGCGGCGTTCGTCGCGAAGCGCACGTTCGGGATGTCGGCGCGGAGGAGGCCGTGGCGGATCAGGATGCCGAAGATCTCCTCAGCGGCGAGCGCGTCTTCTCCGCCGGTCGGCGAGGTACGGGCGTGCGCGCCCAGCAGCTCCGTGTCCCTGGCCAAGATCGCGGCCATCAGGGGCCGGCGGACGGTCGCGAGGAACGATGTCCGGAGGTGCCGGTGTGGCAGCACCTCGCGTGGGTCTTCAGCCAGCCGCGAGACGAGCTCGTCGACCAAGTCGACGGTTTCGCGCTGCAGCAACGCCTGGAACAGCCGTTCCTTGGTCCGCCAGTGCAGGTAGACAGTGCCTTTGCCGATGCCGGCCGCGCGCGCGATGTCTTCGATGGCGACTTTGCGGTACCCCATACGCACCAGCAACTCACCCGCGGCGTCAAGGATCCGGTCGGCCCGCTCCCGGTTCGCGTGCTCGGCCATCCGCCGGGTCCGTCAGCGCCCGGCGGTGTTCGGCAGCTCCAGCTCGACGTTCCGGCTCAGCAGCCGGGCCTCGAGCCCGTCGAGGATGGCGTTGAGGCCGAATTCGAAGCTCTGGTCTGCGGGCTCGACGGAGTCGGAGTCGCCCCATTCCTCCATCCGGGCGCGCAACCTGGGGAACTGCATCGCGATCTTGGTGATCCGCTCCATCGTGTTCTGCAGTTCCTCCTCCTCGTTATTGCCGCTACGGCGCAGTCGACGGTTCCAGGCGAGTTCGGCGGCCTCACCGAGCGCCCGGCCGAGGACGAATACGAACACGGTGTTCATCGCCCAGTCGGCGTCGAGCCTGCTGAACCCGGCCTTTTCGTAGACCCCGAGACAGTGGTCGTCGTGCCGGGCCTTGCCTGGGCCGTAGATGAGGTGAGTGCCCATCGCCGGTACGAGCCACAGGTGCCGGCTGACCATGTCGCGGGCGCCGATGGCCATCGTGGTGGCGGCTTTCCGCCAGTCGACCGTGCTGAGGTCGGGCAGGTCGATCTCGGCCCAGACCGCGTCGCCGGCGAGCACGACCAGGTTGTCCTTGCTCTTGACGTGCCAGTACACCGCCGTCGCCGCGGAGTTGAGCCGGCGACCCAGGCTGCGCATGTTCAGGCGCTCGAGCCCTTCGTCGTCCAAGAGCTCGATGGCGGCACGGACTATTTGATCCCTGGTCAGCGTGTCGCGGGGCATGAGCCCAGGATAAGCCATCACTTGCACACCGTCCGAGTGGTGACTTGCACATCGTTCGAGTGACACTTGCACATTGTTCGAGTCGTGCTCTACACTCCGACTTGAACGATGTGCAAGTTCCGGGGAGAGCGTGAAGCATGACGATCACCAAGACGTTCGCGGCCATTGCGGCCGAAGGATTGCGCAAGTCGTACGGGGACCAAGTGGTGCTCGACGGCATCGATCTGAGCATTCAGGAGGGGACGATCTTCTCCCTGCTCGGGCCGAACGGTGCGGGCAAGACCACCGTCGTGAAGATCCTTTCGACGCTCATCACCGCCGACGCCGGCGAGCTGAGGGTCGCCGGCCACGACCTCGCCACGGAGCCCGACGCGGTGCGTGCTGCGATCGGCGTCACCGGCCAGTTCTCGGCCGTCGACCCGTTCCTGAACGGTGAGGAGAACCTGCTCCTCATGGCCGATTTGTGGCACCTCGACCGGCGCAAGCGCAAGCCTCGTGTCGCTGGCCTGCTCGAACAGTTCGACCTCGGGGAGGCGGCCCGGAAACCGGCCATCACCTATTCCGGCGGGATGCGACGCCGGCTCGATCTTGCTATGACCCTGGTCGGCTCGCCGCGGATCATCTTCCTCGACGAGCCCACGACCGGCCTGGACCCACGCAGCCGGCGCACGATGTGGCAGATCATCCGGGACCTCGTCGCCGACGGCGTCACGGTCTTCCTCACCACGCAGTACCTGGAGGAAGCCGACGAACTCGCTGACCGGATCGCTGTCCTCGACCACGGCAGGCTGGTCGCCGAAGGGACCGCCGAGGAGCTCAAGCGCCGCGTGCCCGGTGGTCACGTCCTGCTGCGCTTCGGCAACCTGGCGATGCTCGAGAAGGGGGCGCGGGTGCTGGAGGGTGAGTTTTCCCGCAACGAAGACGAGCTCACCCTGCAGGTACCGGGCAACGGGAGCCCGCATTCGCTGCGCGTGCTGCTGGACCGTCTGGAGCGTTCGGCCGTGACCGTCGAGGACCTCTCACTTCACACGCCTGACCTCGACGACGTCTTCCTCTCCCTCACCGGCCAGCCTCGCACGGAAGAGAGCGCCTAGCATGAGCACGCTGTCCTACGCCGTGGCCGACTCGGCCACCCTGCTGCGCCGCAACCTCAAGCACATCCTGCGGTACCCGACCACGGCGATCGCCGTAGCCGGCATCCCGATCATCTTCCTGCTGCTGTTCGTCTACGTTTTCGGCGGCGCGCTCGGCACATCCATCGGCGGCACCGGCGGCGGTCGCGCGGACTACGTCAACTACGTCGTGCCCGGGCTGGTCGCGATGGTCGCGGCCACCGGTTCCCTCGGGACGTCGACTTCGGTCAGCGTCGACATGACCGAAGGGATCATCACCCGGTTCCGGACCATGGCGATCTTCCGGCCGGCGATCCTGATCGCCCGCGTCATCGCCAGCATGATCCAGACGATGGTGAGCATGGCGCTTGTCTTGGGCGTCGCACTGCTGATGGGATTCCGGCCGCCCGCCGGTTTCGGTGGGTGGCTCGGCGCGATCGGCCTGCTGGCCTTGGTCACCTTCGCGTTCACCTGGATCGCCGTGGCGTTCGGCCTCGCCGCCAAGACGCTCGACGCCGCCAGCAACGCACCGTTTCCCCTGATCCTCCTGCCGTTCGTCGGCAGCGGGATCGTCCCCACCGCGTCGATGGCTCCCGGCATCCGTGAGTTCGCCGAGTACCAGCCGTTCACGCCGATCATCGAAACGCTGCGCGGCTTGCTCATGGGCACTCCGATCGGCAGCAACGGGATCATCGCCGTGGCCTGGAGCGTGGGCATCACCGTGGTCGGCTATGTCTGGGCGAAGAAGGCGTTCGCCCGCGATCGCGCACAACCGCAGTAATCCACCGAGTACCACCGGCGGCCGGGCGGGGAGCGCCTCGCCCGGCCTTTTCACAGACCGCAGGTTGGTAAATGGCGCCCCGATTCGGGTGCCGACGATGTGAGGAGACCCCCATGCTGGGCCGGTTCGCGCGCGCGGTCGCGCGCCATCCGTGGTGGACGATCGGAGGCTGGCTGGTCGGAGCCGTGCTCGTTCTCCTGCTCGCCCCGCCACTGCCCACAGATCCCGATCAGGGACACTCGCTACCCGACAGTTACGAGTCCGTCCAGTCGGCCCACCTCGAAGAGAACGCCTTCAAGGGGCAGCAAGAAGCCTACACCGGCGGTTACGTGCTGCTCCGGCGTGCCGACGGGCAGAAGTTGACCGACGCCGACGTCGCGAAAGCGACGCAGATCGCCGATTCGTTGCGCGCCAACGGGTATCCGGCGGTGACCGGGCTGGTCACCGGCCCGGACGCGGTGGCGCCCGATCGCTCCCTGACGCGCATCTCCGTGCTCATGAACAAGAGCACGGTCGGCGCCGACCTGCTGGCACAGGGCGACGCGATGACGCGGATTCGTGCCGACCTGCCGGGCAAGCTGTCGGGGACAGATCTGACTGCCCTGGTCGGCGGCGACGCGGCATCCTATGTGGACAACTCGGGATCCCTGAGCAAGTCCCTGTTGATCGTGACGGTCGCGACCCTCATCCTGATCCTCGGCCTGAGCCTCTTGATTTTCCGGGGAATCCTGGCCGCGCTGCTGCCCATCCTGGCCATCGCCGCGGCGATGCAGGTCGGCCTCGCCATCACCGCGATGGTGGCCAAGCCGTTCGGTCTGGTCTTCGACGACAGTCTGCAGATCGTGATCCTGATCCTGATGTTCGGCATCGGCGCGGACTACTTCCTATTCCTGCTGTGGCGGTACCGGGATCGACTGCGCGCCGGGGACGACAAGGAAACGGCGCTCGCCTATGCGATCGAACGGGCTGGCAAGGTGATCATCGGCACGGCGGTCACCACCATGTGCGCGGTGCTTGTGCTCCTGCTGGCTTCGTTCCGGATCTTCCAGGCCTGGGGGCCCGCGTTGGCGATCGCTGTCGGCACCATGGCCGTCACGGCGCTCACACTGATCCCCGCGGTGCTGCGGCTGCTCGGTGGCGCGGTCTTCTGGCCGTCCAAGAAGTGGCGGACCCAGCCGCGGAACGTGATCCCGGCGAAACTCGGCGGCCTGGTCTCGCGGAGGCCGGCCGTGGTCGCGCTGGCCTCGACCGTGTTGATGGTGATGTTGGCCGGCGGCGTGCTGGCGTTCCGCATCAGCTACGACATCCAGGGCGGGTTCCCGGACAACACCGAGTCGGCGCAGGCCAAGAAGCAGCTCGAACAGGTCGTGCCTGGCTCCGCTGGCTTGAACTATCCGGCCAAGGTGTTGCTGCACGCCGACAACGGTGCGCCCGTCACCGAAGAGCAGATCGACAGCTTCGTGGTCAAGGCGCGGCAGCTGCCGGGCGTCGGCTCGGTCGAGCCGCCCACCCGCGGTCCCGCGGACGCCTCGGTCGTCCGGGTCAACCTGCTGTTGCAGCAGGACCCGTTCTCGGACCCGATGATCATCCAGATGCGGGATCAGCTCCGCGAAGACATCCACGCCGCGGCGCCGTCGGGGACCAGGGCCTACGTCGGCGGCATCACGGCGGGATTCGCGGACATCGACCACGCCACGAAGCGGGACCTGCCCCTGATCCTGCTGGTGGCGGCGGTGCTCATCGCCTTGATCTTGGCGCTGGTCCTGCGATCACTGGTGGCGCCGTTGCTGCTGGTGCCGGCCGTGCTGCTGGGATTCGCCGCCGCCCTCGGTGCCGCGGTGTACGTGTTCCAAGGACCGTTGGGCGAACCCGGGCTGAACTTCCAGCTGCCGATCCTGCTGTACCTGTTCGTGCTGGCCATCGGAACCGACTACAACATCTTGATGGTGTCGCGGCTCCGGGAGGAGAACCAGGCCGGACATGACCCTCGGACAGCCGCCGGGCTCGCGGTGGAGCACGCCGGCCCGATCGCCGCCGGCGCCGGTCTCATTCTCGCCGGCACGTTCTCCGTGATGTTGCTCGCGCCGGTGGCGATGATGCAGCAGATGGGCTTCGCGGTCGCCCTTGGCATTGCGATCAGCGCGTTCGTGATGGCGATCTTCCTCGTGCCGGCGCTCACGGCGTTGATCGGTCGCGGCATCTGGTGGCCCGGCGGCGCCAAGGCGAGTCCGGCTGTACGCGGAGGCAGTCGCGTTCCCGTCGGCCGCAGGTGAGGGACCGGGTGCCGGGGATGGGCCAAGCCCGGGCTTGGCCCATCCCCGGCACCCGGCTCCCCTTGCCTGATTCCCTGTTCGTAGAAGAGGACGGAATTCCATGGACTCGCTGCTCCTGTACGTCGACATCCCGTTGTTCCTGATCGCCGTCTGGCAGCTGTCCCGGCGTGGCCCGCACGCAGTCATGATCGGCGGCACAATGCTGATCTTCGTCCTGGGCGCGGGCATGTACTTCGGTGGATACCGCCACGTCGGCGGGTTCGTGCTGTTCGTCTTCGCCACCTGGTTCCTGTTGATGCAGCTGTTCAGGTTCGCCAGTTACCGCAAGTATTTCTTCCACGTGGTGCCGTTCGTGATCCTCTATGCTGTCGGGACCGCGTACCTGCTGCGGCAGCTGGAGTTCAAGAGCTTCTTCTGGTGGTACTTGCCGTTGACCGCGCTGTTCCTGACGGTGAACCTGGTTCGCCAGCTGAAGACCAAGGACGCGCGCAAGGCGTTCGCCGAGCTCGATCGGACGGTGGTGGAGGCGATGCCGGCGGGAGTGCGGCAGAGTGTCGAAAAGGAGCTCTCGGGCGGATCCACGGTCAGGCAGTATGTGGTGAGCTCCGTGATAATCTTCGCGGCGCTCTTCACTGCATCTTTCTACCTGTTCTTCGGCGCTATTTGAGTCATCGCGCGCTCAGTCGTCATCGTCGCGACGGTGGTATCGATCGTTGTACTTGCGCATGTAGTTGCGAAGATAGTTCCTGGTGTAGTTCTTCGAGTAGTCCTTGTCGTACACCGAGTGCCGCGCGTTGAAATGCTTGTCGAATTCGGCGTCGAATTCGGCGTCGAAACTCGAGTCTGCCCACCCTGAGCCCCGGCTGCGCAGTGCTGCCCACACAATGCCGCCGATGACGGCGGCGACCACGGGAATAACGACGAGAACCCAAAGATGGGTCAGCACGAAGATCGCCAGCGCGACAACGATGACAGCGGGCACTGCGCGCTTCGCAAACCGCCTGCCGGTGGCCGGTTCGCGGCGAGCAGTCGGCTGGAGTTCCGGCACGGTGCCAGAGGTGGCAACTGGTTCGGCTTTCGGTGCGTCGATGGCTCCGCATTCCGGGTGTGGATGCGGGAGATCGCGGAAGAGCAGGATCAAATCACCGCGCGTCTTGGCGATGGCTGCCTTCGCGCTGCGTTCACTGAACTCGTCCACATCCAGTCGCCCGCTGCTCATGTGCGTGCCCAATGCGGCCAGGGCTGATTCGCGTTCGTCATCGCTGATCCGGATGTCGGAAGAATCGGTCACTGCTATATGGTACGTCGCTGCCAGTCTTGTCGTAACCCCAAAATTGAACTTAGTACGAGTGGGTGAGCCTTGAAGAATAAAGCTAGCCTTCAAGGCTCATTGCCGACCGGGGTTGTTCGGATGCGATTGTTGACCTTGCCGCCTGCCAGCAGGTGTCGTGGTTCAGGCCGGGTGTCTCTTGCGTTGTTCACGGTCCTGACCTGGGAGTCGCCCGGTCGATGCTAGCCATTTCAAGCGGGGTGAGGCTGCGACGGAATAGGACCTCACGCCGACCTCCCGCCGTTTGCTCGCGAGTGCTGCTGTCCTGGCTGGTTCGGCGTTGGCCGCCGAGCTGACTCCGTTCCTCTGGCCGGCTGGTGGCGCTGCGCCGCGGCGGACGTCGACCGCGTTCACCGTGGCCGAGCTGACCTCGGCAGAAGAATTCGTCCAGTTCGTTCGTCGCTGGCGTTCGGCCAGCGGCTCCGTCGCACGCTCGACCGCCGTGGCGCAGCTCGACTCCCACCTTCGCCGCCTGAAGGAGGCTCCGTCCGGTACCGCGGAGACACGCCGCGCCTTCCGCGTCGGCGCCGAACTCGCCGACATCGTCGCGACGATGGCCTGGGACGAAGCTGCGCACGGCGCGGCGCAACGCTACTTCAAGCTGGCGGCTCAGCTGGCCCACGTCGCCGGCGATGACGCCCTTGCCGCGGTCGCCCTCGCCTCGCTGGCCAGGCAGTGCTTCGACCTCGATCGGCCGGCTGACGGTCTGGAGGTGGTGCAGCTGGCGCAGTACGCCACGCGCCGGACGGCCAGCCCGCGGCTACAAGGTGTCCTGGCCACCTGCGAGGCATGGGCGCACGCCCAGCTTGGTGGCGCGCCCGCGTTCCGACGATCCGTCCGCCTTGCCGAGGACTACTTCATCGAGGGCCTCCGTGACGGTGACGCGGCGACCCTCTCGGTCGGAAGCTTGGACGAAGCCGAGCTGATGGACGTCATCGGCGCCAGGTACCGCGACCTATCACGACACGAACCCCGGCACCCGGCCCAAGCCCAGCACTACATCGGCCGCGCGATCACCCTGCGCGACCTCGTCGGGCTCGCGCCCACCTGATCACCCGCGAGCCGGAACGTGCCGCCGAGCTGGCCGGCACGGCCTTGCCTGATGCTGCGCCGTGGACCTCGGGCAGGGTCGGGGTCAAACTTCGGACTTCCATCGGGAAGCAGGAGCGTCGCGGCGAAGCTTACCGTCTAGGAAAGGACACTCAGTGGTGCGCATCGGAATCACCGGCCACTCCAACCTGACGGCCGACGCCGCCGAGCTCGTGGCCGGCGAGCTCCGCGAGCTCCTGGAGGAACAGCGCGACGATCTCGTGGGTGTCACCTGCTTGGCCCGCGGCGCCGACCAGGTCTTCGTCCGAGTCGTCTTGGAGCTGGGTGGGAGGCTCGAAGTCGTGCTGCCGGTGGCTGACTATCGCGACCGCAAGGTCAAGCCGGGCAACGCAGCCGAGTTCGACAGTCTCATCGCAAACGCGAGCGTTTACACGATGCCGTTCATCAAAGTCCAACTGCGATGCCTGAATCGCCGCCATCAAACATGTTCTGTCCCTCATGGACAGGATGGTCGGCGTCTGGGATGGCTGCCCGTCCGGCGCCCGCGGCGGAACGGCCGCCGTCGTTGCGGCGGCCCGGAAACGCTGCCCGGAGGCCGCCGTCGTCAGGCCGGAGCGCGCCGCTCGGCTCTAGCTATCGCCGCTTGCGGACCGATTTCGTAACATTTGATAGCGGTCCCGTTAGGTCAAGGAAACTTCCGTTAAGGTCTACAAGTCGGCGACGTACTTGGGAGATGACGCAATGGTCAAGCAAGAGCCACAAGGTCCTGATGAGGCTCCCTTGCGTGATTCGCGGAAGGGTAGGAATGGAAGCACTATCGATGCGTCGCTGGACAACGAAAAAACTGACGCCAGCGTCGACCGGGCACATGAGGAAAGTTCGACGACGTCGATTTCTACAACCAAAGATGCAGAGGTTGACGGTGATCGCGAGGTGTTTCTCCGCGCTCGACGCAGAGTTCTCGCAAGAGTTTTTGTATGGGTTTTTGCTGTTGCGGCAATCTCATTCTTGACAACTGCTGGATATGCAGGATACGTCGCGGCCGATGAAGTCGGATCGAAGCCATTTTCTGCTTGGGTATGGCCAATTGTCGGCGGATTTCTGGGCTTGTACTCCTTGGCGGGCGTTGTGACAGTGTTGGCGAACCAGCAAGCGGCCAAGCAGGCGGCCATCGAATTGAAGGCAAAGGAAGCTGTCGAAACGGTGGCTCGCGAAGTTCAGGACGACGGAGATGTAATAAATCTCCTCCGTTTGAATCGAAAAGAAATGGAGGAGTATCAGATTATTGCCCGAGGGCAAGCTAAGACGTCGTTTATGGTCAGCAACTTGGCGATGGCTGCAGGGTTGACGCTCATAATTGTGGGAATTCTGATCACGGTACTCGGCCGTGATCTTGGAACCAAGGTCACGGCGGCATCCCTTAGTGCGATCGCTGCAGCTCTGGCGAGCTTTATTTCACGAACATTCATTCAGTCGCGCAATGCCTCACTTGATCAACTGAATTACTATTTCAACCAGCCTCTGATTACAAGTTATTTGCTGCAGGCAGAGCGGATAGCCAGGGAGGCGCCTGAGGCTGAGCGAAGCAGGTTGATGGCGGCGGTGGTTGCTCAATCATTGTCCAATGCGGAGCCGGTCATTGGGTCGCGCAGCAAAACGAATAGGTCCGTGCGCGAGAATGCTGGCTCCGTTGGTGAACAGGGCGGCGCGGCGCCTGCTGGTCAGGGCGCTGCGGCAGGTGACCCAGTATCTTGAGGCGCCAGTCGAGTGCTGACTCATCTCACGAAAACGGCCCAGTTGTTTGACGGAGAGTTCGGGCTGCTGCGTCAATAGGCTTGGCCGCCGCCCAGGTCAGGCCACTGCAGCGGACCAGGATGGTTGTCCCTTGACGCTGACCGTGTCAGGCGACAGTGAATCTGGTCCGCGCGACAGTCGCGGTCGCCGCGGCGTTCGGCGCCACCTTCCTGCCCGAGAGCTTCATCCCCTACCTCGGCCTGCTGCCGCTGGCCTTGGGAATCAAAGCAGCGGTGCAGGCCAGGCATGGCGGCACCGCCACGACTCCGACGAGGACAAGGACGCCAAGGACGGCGGCTCGAAGATCTTCAAGGTCGCCGCGGTCACCTTCGGCAGGATCGGCGGCATGAGCCTGTACCTGGTGGTGTTCCTGCTCATGCTCGCCGTGTCGGATCGCCGTGGGCCGGTTCTTCGCCACCCGCCCGGCGATCGCGAAAGGGTTCTCGCGGTGGGTGCACATCCTGCTGCCGGTCGTGCTGATCGGATCGGCCTGCTCATCCTTATCGAAGGCGGCGCCTTCGGCCTCTGAAAATCCGCCCAGCCGGCATGCCGGCCAGCCACGCGGGTCGCCCGCCGCGCTGAACGGCACAAAATCACGTCCCCACCCCAACCAGCAGCTCCACCACCGCCGCCAGAGCAACTTCCCCTCGCCCTCCCCAGGTCACAACACGACGTCATCGGCGCCGGCGACGTCCGACGCCGCCGGCGAGCACCAACTGCGGCTCCGCTGCCGCCGAGCCTCAGCAGCCGCGGGGACGTCCCAGGACTCCCCGTCAACGTCCACAGGCCTAGCAGCCCGGTTTACGGCCGTAAACACCACGCCCACGCTGGCTCCGCCAGGTGGGGCTTGGGTGGGTTCGGCAAGACGCAGATCGTCGCCGAGTACATCTGTAGCCGCCTGCCGTTCCGGTCCAACTGGTCGCGGAGGTGACAAATCGCAGATCAGCGGGCATTTTCACTGTGGGTTGGAGGGCTGTCTCGCAAGTCTTCAAGGAAATCCCCCGTCTGGCCGCTATGTCGCGCCAGCTGACAAGAGAACGTGCAGATGCAGCCTCCTAAGGCCCTGTGAACAGCAGTTTGTCACGTCCCAAGACGCACCGAGTGGCTACGCCGACGGACGTGAAGTGCGATCTGCGGAGGTACTGATGAGAGCGGCTAAGCAGGGGTGCCCGGTTATGGTTCTACCTATGGCCACAGGAGCGACTCACGCGCAACCCGCAGGGGTAGCTCTGCCCAGTCGGACGCGGCTGGACGTCCTGGAGATTCTCAACACGGGAGCCCCTGTGAAGAAGGATCAGCCTGACTGCATCTGCAGTCGAGTTCGCCGCCGGGCAAGGAGCGCAGTGGTGGCTGCCACCGCGCTCCTCCTCGCCCTGACGGCGTTCGTGCACGAGGTCAACAACCTCCTGCACTAGTGGTTTCGAGGCGAAACCATGGCGGGGGCTGGGTACCGGAGACTACCGGGATCCGGCCCCCGTGCCACGAAGGCAGTATTACACAGGTAGTTGATCACCTGGGCTGACCAGCGGAAATAAGGTTTTCCATACGATGGTCGCTGCCGCAGCCTCGAGTCGCCGGCGCCGCGCTCAGAGGGGTCGTCCTGTTCCCATCGCGGCGCCCGCGGGGCGCGCGACGTCGCGGCCGACACGCCGTGCAGTTCGAAGACACCTTCGCTGCCGAGCTGCACAGCATTGCGCACCTCAATCTGGCGAAACGGAACAGCCGTGACGCTGCTCCTGCGGCAGCTTTTCGGAAGCCAGCCGGCGACGACGTGACTGAGCTACTCAAGACCAGGATGTTCACGTCCCCGGCTTGACGCCGTGGCCCGCCGGAGCGTCACGAGGATGCCTGCCGGGCAGGCACTGCACGACCTAGCACCCCGTTGAGCGTCGACAACCTGTTCTTCTTCATGATCACATTCTGAACATCAACGTCCTGGAGCGCAGCGTGCTGCTATGGACCTCGGCAGGCCCAGCGAGCCGCGGCGGATGCGGTAGAGGTGCCTGGACAGGACAATGTCACGTCCCTCTTCTCGCTTCCGTGAACGTCGATTCCGCGGCAAACCCTTGTCCACCGCCTCAGCGGGCAATCCAGTTCCACACCGGAGCGCTCAACCAGTTGATGAGGAATCCGATCACGATCGCCAGGACGACGCTCAGCCACCATTGCATGGCCGCGATCCGGCCCTGCCGCCGAAACTGACGGCCGACCAGCTCCTCGACGGCCTCCGCCTGCTCGGCGTTCAACGTGGCCAGCCGCTCGTACCGTTGGGCGTCGGCCTGCAGTCGCTGCAACGTGGCCGATCGAACGGCGAGCTCGTCCTCCAGTTCGTTCATCAGCTCACGTGCCACGGTCATGTGCCGCCGAACCTCTCCGATCCGGTCTCTGATCGGCGACTTTTTCGCCGCATCGCCATCACGACGACCCACCTGCCCGCTCTCCACCATGTCCGACCGAAGCTCCCTTCCAGGAGACATCGAGCGGGGTACCTGCTCACGACAGGTGCCCCGCCACTCCACTTCGCCGGAGCAACCAGTCGCACCCCGTCATGGGATGTAAGTGACGACGGACGCTGGCCTTACGCGCGTGCGCGGCGGCGTTTCGTTCTGACGAAACTAGCGGGCGGGTCGGCGCGGCGCTGCTGGCGCCAGCAGCGCCCAGCTGATCCCGCGATGCATCCGAGCCAGCTGCCGCACGGCTTTCGCGAGTTCATCAGCCACAGCCTGGTGCGGCGATCCGACGCTCTGCGGATTGGCGAAGACCAAGCCTGTTCCGATCTGGTGGTTGAGGTGACGAAGGTGCTCGACCCAGTCCTCAGCCCGCTGCGGCGGCTTGGGCACCTCGACCAGCTGCGTCTTCCACTCGGTGCGGACGCGCTCCCGAGCGACGACCTCGCGCACGACCGTGGGCCGGGGATTACCCGCACCGAGTTGTTCTGCGGCTTGCCGCAGCGCCCACGCGCGCTGCCGGCACGCGGGCGAGCAGTACCGCGGGCGCCGTCCCGTACTCGCCACCTCGATCGCCGCTCCGCAGTTGTGGCATTCTCTGCCGATCAGCCGGTCCTCGGTCACCTGCGGGTCTTTCGAATCCGTCACGACGGAAAGCTACGCCGTGGGAGCGCGCGATGGTCAGTCGCGGGGCGGGATGGTGTGATTCCAGCGCAGCACGTTGCGCGGGTCGTATTCGGCCTTGACCGCGCGGAGACGCTCGTAGACTATGCCTGGGCATGGGACGTGGGGCGACTCCCTGTGCGCTGCGGCTTTCTCGACCTAGATCGGGTTGAGCGCTTTCAAATCGAGGGGATGTCGGTCAGGGCGCTGGCCGCGCCGGAAGGCGAGGAAGCGGACTGGGGCGTCGTCGAAGGGCTGGCCGCGGTGGGGGGAGTTTCGGTGGGTCTGGTAGCGGCCGCGGCGTTCCTGCACGAGCCCGAAGTCGATTTGCCCGGCGTCGTTGTAGACGACGATCTCGCCGTCGAGCACCGCGGCCCGGCCGTCGAGAGCGCCGGCGAGGTCGGCGAACTCGTGGGTGAAGTCGATCCCGTTGCGGCTGGTGAGCACGGTGGTGCCGTCGGGGCGATCTGCATGCAGGCCCGGTAGCCGTCCAGCTTGTACTCATACGCCCGATTCCGGGCCGGCGCGCAGCCAGCCGCCGTCGGGCTTGGCCAGCATCGGCGTGATCCAGTCGGGCACGTCAGAGGAGGCACGCGCAGCCACGGCGGCCTCCCGAGGCCGAAGGATCATCGCCTGGCTCGACGGTAACCCGGCTGACCCGGTTCTGCTGTGTTTGTGCTGGTCAACACCCCTGATCGGTGACTACGAGTACGGAGCCGAGCGCCCTACGCTGCGGCGGGGTGAGGTTGCCTGGCTCGACTTGACAGCGCCAGCGCCATCTCGCAGTATTCGAACAAGTGTTCGACTGGTTCGGGTTCGCTCACGGCTTTCCCTCGTGGGCGTCTCCGGTGCGTGTTCGTGGTGCTGGAGGTGCGTGGTGGCGGTGCCGGAAGCGGTGGCCGGGCTGGCGGCGATCCTCGGTGTCCGCACGGCCGCTCAGCTCGGTGAGCCGACCCCGGACCGCCGTGCGCGCACATCGGTGCTGAGGCCTGAAGGTTCGGGTGCGAGATTTCAGTCAGCCGGTGGCGCAGACGCCATGGGCGAGCGCTTGGCAAGGGGGAGCAGCCTTGCGAAGGCTCTGCGACATCGGCGCGGCCACTTCGGGCGACTCCTGTATAACGTCGTGTACGGCGGGGCAAGAGAAGGTTCGTCGAACGCGTGTTCTATGTTTCAGTGGTTGCGATCTATTGGCCCAGGCGAGGAGACCGTGGTGGCGTGGTTGGTGTCCGAACGAGCCAGCGGACGCACTTGGAGAGCCGGCGACTCCGACCTGGCCTGGGAGATCGGTGGCTACGACTTGGCTCGATTCGACCTCCACGTCCTGGACGAGGAGGTCGTCGGTACTCCGGACGGCGCGCCTGACCCTGTGCAAGCTGATTGATATCGCCTACACGACAGCACGGTCGAGGGTCGGCGACTATCCTTGGCCGGTCGCCAAGTCGAAGGGGACATTCTTCTCCTTGAGCAGTTGAGTCAGGCGCGTTCGTGCGTCGGCGGGTAAGGCGACCGCGAGCAGACGGCGTGCCCTGGTGGCGGCGACGTAGAGGACCCGGAGATTTTCGGCGACTTCGGCTGGGTGGTTGCCGGACAGCCATGCGTCGACAAGAGCGTCGGTCCGAGCACCACTAGGTACCACGACGAGGACACCGTCTTCTTCGTCTCCCTTGAACTGGTGAACGTTGCTGGCTCGTACCCGAGCAGTCGAGGCAACCGATGGAGCTCCGCCGGCCTCTCGGGGAGTTTTGTCCTTCAGGTCGCCTTTCGCACTCAAACTTCCCGCCCTGTCGAGTCGTGTCATGCCGGGCTTGGGCGGCAGGTTCCTGAGCTGGTCGTTCGCCTCCTTGCACCACTCGGCGAAGGTGCCTTGGTCTACAGCCGGCAGAGCAACGGCCAACTGCCCTGCCAGCTGCCGGAGTCGCCAGGGTGCAAGGCCGACGCTGTCGCAAATCGCTTCGATGGATCGATGATCGGTGTCGTCGTACCAGTAACGAAGAAGCGTCCGCTGGAGGATCTCGTATGCGACATTGCGCTGCGAAGAGTTGCTCGCCTTGACGACCGCCGCTGCCCACGCTACGCGCGCCGAGTAGTTGCCCGGCGGCGAGGAAGCTGATGCCCCCGTGGCGGCGGGCAAGCTCGTTCCTGCGTGAGCCAGTACCACCCGCTGCCTTTCGGTGATGCCCATACTGTCGGCGTGGTCGTTGAAGATGGTGAGCGCCTTAGTCGCCTGTGAGCTGCCACTGGCACTGATGAGCAGGACGCCGGCCGGTTCGTCGCTGTTCGGACCTACGGCGACATCGGCCGGTCTGCCAGCTGCCGCGGGGCGAAGAGTGGCTGCGAATCCGCAGATGGCGGGACTGCTGCGCCAGTTGCCCGTCAGCTCGACGGGAGAGCCGAGCTTCGCGCCGAACGCGCGGATGTTGGTCGGTAGTGCGCCTCGGAACTCGTAGATCGCCTGATCGGGATCGCAGACGAAGACCAAGGGGATACCGGCTACATGCAGTTCGGAGAGGATAGCGAGGTCGTGAGCTGAGCAGTCCTGAGCTTCGTCGACTACGATCTCGCTGAACCGCCCTGCCAGGATCGCGATGGCTTCCGCATGTTTCTGCCGGAGCGTGCGCAAGGCCATGATCCGGATCTCGTGGCCGGTCACGTAGCCTTTCCGGGCCAAGTCGTCCCGCCTGTCTATCGCCGCGAGCGCCGCCTCGTCGAGCTTGCCTTGTTTGAGGAGGGCGTTGTAGCTCTTGACGCTCCTCTTTCTCCGTTGGAGCTGAGCCGTGCACTGTTCCGCGGCGGGGTCACGGTTCCACAGGAAATCATTCAGGAAGACTTTGTGTCGGTTGGTACCCGTTCCTACTTCGACGAATGCGTCGATGCGGTCCCATGAGTCGATCCGGTGCCAGTGCCTGCCGGACTTCAGGAACGGGCGTACCAGGTAGCGCCAGAGGAAGGTGTCGATGGTGCCGATGTAGTTCGGGAACGCGGCGAGTTCAGGTTTGCCTGCTTCCCGGCAGCGCCGCGTCAGCTCATCGCAAGCGATGTTCGTGAACGACAGGACGGCACGGCCACTAGCTCCTTGTCCTCCGGCCAGGTGCCGATCGACGATGACCCGGGTTTTGCCCGCACCAGGGCAAGCCTGGACGTAAAGCGGTGCCGAGCGGAGAACCGCCTCGCGTTGCTGGCGAATCGCGGTGGCAGCGGGCAGGACTTCGACTGTCACGGTGTCGCCTCGGCGATCCACTCGATAGCCGCACGCAGGTACTCGGGTATGACGAAGTCAGGGTGTTCCCGGCTGAGCTCGGCGACGTCCTGGGCGAAGTCTCCCTTCCGGAGGGCTTTGTTCTTGAACGCTTCCTGGAACTTCTTGATGCGCTCCTCGATGTCCGTCTCGGCGTTGATTGCCATCCAAACCGGACGCCCTGCCTGAGGTTTCCGCCTATTGAAGGCTTTCTCAGCGACTATGAAGTTGGCCGGCCCGGCGCGCAGCAGCTCGGGCTCCAGCGTGGGATTTGCGACGAACACCTTGAGCCGGTCACCGGCTCCGAGGCTCACCGCCAAACCCTCGAGGTTGGCCCGCCGGTCGTAGGTGAGCTTGGGATCCTTATCGGTGACAACCGCAACTCGCTCGGCGATGCGGCCGCCGCGGGACTCCGTCAACAGAACCCGGATATAGGGATCGAAGTCCACTCCGTCGATCGCGACGATCGTGGTGCCGACGAACCGCGCCCAGCGCGCACGTGCCAGTTCGGCCTGCGCCTCTTCCTCCGATGTCGCCGAAGGGGTTCGGAACAGAGGGGACACCGCCGGCCGGGGCAGCACTTTTCGGGCGAAAACCGGCAGAAGCAGCGACTCGGCCACACCTTCGACCAGGATGACGCGGGGGCCGAACAGCATGGCGCTGCGGGTCGCATCGAGGTAGCGCTTCAACTTCCCCCGGCCGCCGTTGAGATCGAGCTCGGCCAGGGGGATCGCTTTGGATTCGAAGCGGCTGCCGCCGATGCGCGATTCGTCGGCCGGCTCCGTCTCCGCCGAGACGGCCGCAAGTTGATCGGCGATTGCCGGAAGTGGATGTCGCTTGAGCACCACAATGTCCTCGACCTCCGCCGAAGCGGCGATCAAGGGCGAATGCGTCGTGACGATCACTTGGATACGTCCCGCGTAGTCGGCAGATGCCGGTGCACTCGCCGAGGCCTTCGCGGCGTCGCGCAAGTACTCGACGAGCAAGCTCTGCAGCTGTGGGTGGAGGTGAGCCTCAGGCTCCTCGACGAGGAAGACCGTCAAGTCGTGATCGCGAGCGGCACGCAGTTCCGCCACGACGGTCGCGATGAACAGGAGGTTCGTGTAGCCGAGCCCGGATCCTCGGATGTCGCGAGGGTCGAGGCCGTGGTCGTTCATGCGGATACGGAGGGATCGGGCGATGGACAACAGGTCGGGGTCGGCGAACGAGATGTCGGCGACCTGAGGGCTCGCGCCCGCTGACACGTCTGCAAGCGGTGCGCGGACCGCGGTCTCAACGCCGTTGAGGACTTCACCGGTTGCTTTGGTCGACCTGAGTGAATCAAGGTTTCTCTTGACCGCGTCGACGAAGTCGTTCACCGGCACGTTTCGATCATCCAGCAGGTAGTTCAAGATCACCCGCAAACGGTTCCCTGAGCCGGAGTTCAGCTCCCGCTGCGCGTCTCGGAGCGGCGGGAGGTAGACGTGCCGCAGCCGGCCACGAGCTTCGGGTTCGGGATCGCGGTCGCTCGATCGGTTTTCACCTGCGACCCAGGTGAACCGGCCGCGGGTCTCCGCGCCGACGGGTGCTGTGTAGCTGACCCGGTACCGGACGGTCTGCATGTCGTCGAGGACGCCTTGGCTGTAGATACCGAGCTGGTCCGCGGAGGTCAGCTTGAAGGTCGCAGCCAGTTCGACCGCCTCGCTCCCGGGCATCCTTGCCACGTCATCCGCGTCCCAGAAACGGTCGCGACGCCCGTCGAGCGGGTCGGTGAGCAGCCGCACCACGTCGAGGAGGTTCGACTTGCCGCCATTGTTTTCTCCGATGACCACCGTGAGGTGTTCACAGACCGGCACTCGTAGGTCGCGCAGCGAACGGAAGTTTCGTGCCTCGATCGAAGTCAACCGCATTTTGCCCCTATCCCGCGGACTCCAACGACCCGCGGGGTCAGGGAGTCCCAAGTCGATCAATCGCCGGGAGGGTCGCTTGCCAGCACAAGCTTGTTACGGATGGTGAGCGACGTTCGCCTGATGGAGTGACGATGTGTCAGTGACTGGCGACAAGTAGAGGTTTCCGGTGGTTCATGACCTGGTTGCCGACAGTGCGAGCTTCCTGTGGACGCGTCCGGCGGGGGCCCGATTACCGACCACCCAAACCGGACGCGTCCCCTCTATTTGTCGTCAGTGCCTCTCGTTCTTCGGTCGCCTCAGCCGGCGAGCGAGCGTTGCCGGAGCCTCGATCAAGGTGGTGCCGTCCCATGGCGACACGGTTGGCATCGTCAGCAACGCGTCCGTGGCTCGTTGCGCGGCGAGTGCCCTGATCAGGCCTGTCGTCGCCGCGTCCGACCGGCCGGCGCCGCATAGTCGTGTCGCTCGGCTCAGCCGCCATCGGCCCCAAGCGGTCAACTTCCGTTTGGAGGCAAGTCGAGCCGCCCGGACGAGAGCTCGTTCGTGGCGGATCAGGATCCACGTGTGCTCGCCGGTGCCGGTGCCGAGGTAGGACGACAGGTGTTCTCCGAGCGATCGGAGGACCTGGCTGGATCTGCTGAACCGCTGACGGGCACCTGCAGCACGTAGTTCCAGACCGAGCGCCAGGTGGAGGGCGAGTACCGAGGCCACCGGACCGCCCAGGGCCCGCCACAAGCTGCCAGGCCACTCCGACACCAGCAAGGCCGCAACCACGCCGAAACCAGACAGTAGCCACACGACAGATCCGTACATGCCCGGACGACCAGTCCGCTTCAGGTTCGCGCGCATCGCGAGGCCCGAACCGAGCAACAGCACCTCGACCACGGTGAAGAACGCGACGGCTTCCCACAGGTGCACCTTGAGCACGTCGTGCCACACGCGGAACGACGCATCGGCCGACGCCGCCAGCGCACCCGCAAATCCGAAGTAGAACACGCGGACCTCGACCGGCAGCGGCTCTGAGGTGACGAGGCGTCGGGGAGCGCGCCGCCACATCAGGCCCGACAAGACAGTAAGCGGCGCGCCTGCCAGCGTTGCCAACCCACTGAGCCGCCACCCTCCCGGGGGCAGCAAGCGTTGGGTGAGAAACCGATCGGCGAGCAGTACGGCGCCGCCGGCCAGCAAGAGAACGCACGCGATCAAGCCCAGCAGGACGGCCACCCACGCCTGCCAGCCGAATCGAACCTTCCGCGTCGCGGGCGACGACCTGTCGAATGCAGGACGCGTCTCATCGTCCGAACCGCAGGACGGGGCGGACACTGCGGGCGCACCGCCTGACTTCGGGGATGACCGGTCCTCGTCCAGCGGACGCTGACGGGGGACTCCTGGCGTCCGGTCGGCGTGTCCGGCGCCGGACGCGTCCGGCGGATCGGCTTGCCGAGCTGGCGACGCGTCCGTTTCGATGTCCGTCCACCCGACATCGCGATGAGCTGGCGCTGCCGCGCCGACGTGTCCGCCGGACGCCTCGACACTGCCGGTCACTTGAAGGTTGTGCTCCCGCCGGAACGCGGCGACTACCGGAGAGACGCGGTTGCGTTTTTGTCCCTCAGGGTCGTTCTCGCCGTAGCCGTACTTGGCCAGCCACGCCATGACGGCGGCAGTCGACACGGCAGTCGGGGCCTGGCGGTGCAGGATCTCGCAAGCGTATCGAGTCCTCTCTTGTTTCAAGGTCAATTGCTGAAGCCGAAACACGTGCCCTTGGGCGGGCTCGGTCGCGAGACGACCGGTCGGCGCTTGAGCATCGTTCATCGCAGCCCCCGCTCGACTTCGGCGTACTCACCTGCGCGTGGCATGGACGAGTTCGCCCCATCGAGGGACAGCCGGCGGTTGCCGCGGAAGCCGTCATCGACGGACTCGGTTTCGGCCAACTCGGCCAACGGGTGCGGTTCGCGTGTCAGGGCGGACAGGGCGGCGGCCACCTCGTGGATGGTCGCCTCGGTATAGGTCAGGGTGACGCCGCCGCGGTTGCTAGACCTGCCAGGACCAGCGTGTCCGGCGTAGGCGACAGCGACCGCGTAACCGAAGTTGCGTTCCACCCAGGTCAACGTCGTGTACCGGAGCCAGTGCGCGGTGACACCGAGCGTCTTGCTCCACGGCAGATGCCGGTAGATCCGCTCCCACATGTTGGGGTACTTCAGGCGGTTTATGGGTTGACCGTTGCTGCGACGCAGAACCTGGTCGTCGGGGCCGTTGCCCGGAGCGCGGGTTTCGACGTGGTCGACGAGCGCTTTGAGCAGGGTGGGCGAAACGGGTTGGCGACGGCTCTTGTTGCCCTTCTCACGCAGCAACACAGTGCAGTCCATGGGGTTGAGATCGCGACGGCGAAGGGCGAGTGCTCCACCGCGACGGCATGCCGTTTCGCTGTGGAGTCTGAGCAGGAGGCTGTCGAGGAGCGGGTCGAAACCGGTGGTGGACGCGACGAAGTTGATCTCGCTGAGCTCGCTGGCCTTGAGCGCGCGACGGTTGCTGTCGCGTTGCCTGGAGTAGTTCAGGTTGGCTGTCGGGCTGTCCCTCAAGTCGATCAACTTGTCGGCGTCAGCCCGCCGGTAGACGCACTTGAGTGCGTCCATGAAGTTCGACTCCGCGCCTTGGCCGGAACGGGAGTACGGCTTCGCGGCGGCGCGCTCTTGGACCAGCTTGGCCAGCTGGCTGACCTCGGTGGCGCGAGGCTCGTCGATCGGCCTGTCGCCCCATTCGTCGACCAGAACGCGCCAGTAGTGCTGCCACGTGTCGCGGGAGCCCTTCGCGGTCGCTTTGGCGACTTCCGGAACGTACTCCGCGAAGGTCGGGATCCTCGCCTCTTGCGCCTTGGCTGCCAGCTGGACGAGCGGCACGCCGAGCTTGGCGAGCACCAGCTCGGCCGCCGCCGCGATCGCTTCGTCTGCCGGAGGGCCTGCCACGGTCATGGCTGACCTCCTCGAAGCGCGCAGTCGTTCTGGAGTGTCAGGCAGTGATCGAGCTGGGGCATCGTGTAGAAGATCAATGCATCGCCGGCCTGAGGGGCTGCCAGCAGAAGCCGGTCGCCTTTGCGGATCCCGCATCGCGCGCGGACCGGGCCAGGGACGTGGAACCCGCCTCGGCCGGTCAGGCGATACCAGCCGTCGGCAGCGCGTCGGAACACCCCGATACCGGTTCCAATGGTCGTCAAGGACAGGTGATCGTCAGGTGCCCAGCCCAGTTTGTCGACGATGGACTGTTCAGAAATGCGACCGGAGCGGTCGACACGAGCGATCGCGTAGGTCCAGGTCGTCTCGGTTGGAGCCGGGAAGACGTCTGCCAGGGGAGGGGCGCTGGGTGGAGTGATCCGCGCGTGCTGACTCGGGTGCGGAACCCGGACGTCGGAGGGGATCAAGGCGGGCACGAGCTGTTCAGGCATGTGACCACCGCCACTCGTTCGAGGAGGTCAGGGGTGTGACACGCGTTGCAATCAGTGCGTCGCAGGGAGCGGCGAGCGGTGCGTGAGGTATCACGTAGAAGCGCGACTTAGCGCTTGCTCAGCACGGGAGGACGTCCATGAGGATCGGGACCGCGATCAGCTACGCCGGAGGCTTCGCCGAGAGCGTCGCCGACGTCGTCGAACTGGAGAAGGCCGGCCTCGACGTCGTCTTCGTGCCGGAGGCCTACTCCTTCGACGCCGTCAGCCAGCTCGGCTACCTGGCGGCGAAGACCGAGCGCGTCCAGCTCGCGTCGGGCATCTTCCAGATCTACACCCGCACCCCGACCCTCACCGCGATGACCGCGGCCGGGCTCGACTTCGTCTCCGACGGGCGGTTCATCCTCGGGCTCGGCGCTTCCGGCCCGCAGGTCATCGAGGGTTTCCACGGCGTGAAGTACGACGCGCCGCTGGCCCGCACCCGCGAGATCGTCGAGATCTGCCGTCAGGTGTGGCGCCGCGAACGCGTCGTCCACGACGGCAAGCACTACACGATCCCGCTGCCGCCGGAGCAGGGCACCGGCCTGGGCAAGCCGCTCAAGCTGATCAACCACCCGGTGCGCGAGCGCATCCCGGTGCTGCTGGCCTCGCTCGGGCCGAAGAACGTCGCGCTCACCGCCGAGATCGCCGAGGGCTGGCAGCCGATCTTCTTCCACCCGGAGAAGGCCGCCGACGTCTGGGGCGAGTCCCTGGCCGCGGGCAAGGCCAAGCGCGACCCGGCGCTGGGCGAGCTCGACACGTTCGTCAGCGCCGCGCTGGCGATCGGGGACGACGTCGAGCCGCTGCTCGACCACCTGCGCCCGCTCGTCGCCCTCTACGTCGGCGGGATGGGCGCGCGCGGCAAGAACTTCTACAACGACCTCGCCCGCCGCTACGGCTACGAGGCCGAGGCAAAGCTGATCCAGGACCTCTACCTCGACGGCAAGAAGGACGAGGCCGCGGCGGCCGTGCCGATCGAGCTGCTGCGCTCGATCTCGCTGGTCGGCCCGGCCGGGTACGTCAAGGAGCGGCTCGCGGCGTTCCAGGAGGCGGGGGCGACCACGCTGGTCGTCAACCCGATGCTCCCCGGCCGCGAGGCGCGGGTTTCGGCGGTGGCTCAGCTGCGGGAGCTGCTCGGCTGACCGGGTGTCAGACCGGGACCGCGTAGACGGCGATCCGCGGGGAGTCGATCCCGGCGAGGTCGTGGGTCCCGTCGCTGGTGATCAGGCGCAGCTCGGGGCCCGGTCCCTCCGGGGCGACGAGCGTGCTGTCCGGCTCGTCCGGCGGGAAGGACGCGGTCTTGCGGACCGCGAAACGGGCTTCGCGGCCTCCGTCGTCGCGCACGACGACCGCGGCGCCCGGCTTCAGCGTGCCGAGGCGGGCGAAAGCGCCGCTCGAGTACCCGAAGCCGAGGTGGCCGGACAGCACGGCGACGCCCGGGGCGCCGGGGGCCGGGCCGTCGGCGAACCAGCCGACGCCCAGCGCCGTGCCGGGCTGCTCCCGGCGCCCGCCGACGTGGCCCAGGTCGACCAGATGGCTCAGCGCGAGGCCCAGGTCGGGGATCGCCAGCGCGGCCGGCAGGACGCCGGCGCCGGCGCTCGCGGGCCGGTCCACGGCCGTGCCGGGGCCGGCCGGGACGCCCGGGGTGAGCACCGCCGTGGCGCCGAGCAGGACACAGCCGAGCCCGGCCACCACCGCGAGCACGGCGGCGGCCGGCCGTACGAGCTTCGAGTGCTCGCCCACGTTCCCCTGCCGCACATCGGTAAGTCGGGATCGGCCGGGTGAGCGTTACCGAATCGTGTCCAGGGTGTCGGGGTTCACTCGATCGGGTTATTCCCCTGTGACCTTCGCGTCAAAAGGCCCGTCCGGAGGGGGCAAATCGGACAATCACCGGCAGACCTCGGCGATTTCGGGCAGTATTGCGTGTTTCGACCTGTCGAACTGGGGATATCCATTCGCCCGGAAGTGAGGTGCGCCGCGTCGTGCGAAAAATCGAAGAGCCCGCGGTGGGCGTACTGGACGTCGGATCGTTCAGCGCCCGCTTGGTCGTGGTCCCGGTGGACGGTTCACCCCGTGAACCGGTGCTGAACCACCAGACGCGGCTGCGCCTCGATCGCGAGCTCGACGCCCGCGGCCGGCTCTCCGACCGGGGCATCGCCGCCGTCACGACCGCTGTCGCCGCCGGGATGACCACCGCCTACCGCCACGGCGTGAACGACGTCTACCCGCTCGCGACCTCCTCGATCCGCGACGCCGCCAACGCGGCCGACGTCGTCCGGCACGTCGCCGGCGAAACCGGCGTCGAGCTGCGGTTCCTCTCCGGCCGCCGCGAAGCCGAACTGACCTACCTGGCCACCCGCCGCTGGTTCGGTTCGGAAGCCGGGCCACTGCTGGTGCTCGACATCGGCGGCGGCACGGTCGAGCTGGCCGCGGGCCGCGGCGAGCAGGCCACCTTCGCGCGGTCGCTGCCGCTGGGCGCGCGATCGATGACCCGCGACTGGCTGCCGGGCGAACGCGTGTCGACCAAGCAGGTCAAAGCCCTGCGTGCGCACGCGCTCGACGTCGTGACCACCACGCTGGGCGCCGCGGACGTCGACGACCCGCGGGTCGTCGGCTGTTCGAAGGTGCTGCAGCAGCTCGCGCGGCTGGCGGGGGCGCGCCCGAACAAGTGCAAGGAGCTGCGGCTCGACGAACTGCGCGCCTGGATCCCGCGGCTCGCCGCGCTGCCGCCGTCGAAGCGCGCGAAGCTGCCGGGCATCTCCCGCAGCCGCGCGCACCAGGCGCTGGCGGGCGCGATCGTCGCGGAAGCGCTGCTGACGGTCGCGGGCGGCAAGGTCGCGATCTGCCCCTGGTCGACCCGTGACGGACTGCTGCTGACCCTGCAGGACAAAGCGCGGGAAAAGGCCGGGACCAAGGTCGCCGCGGCCTGAGCTCTGGCCGTCGCCGGGAAAACCGGGTATTCCGGAAAGCATGAGCGAGCAGCAGCGCATTCACGCCCGTGACGACGATGACGACGAGCTCCCGAAGCTGCCGGCCCCCGGCAAGCTGACCCACGACGTGCCGACCGCGCCGGACCCGGACGTGAACCCGGGCGGGACCGAAGAGGTTCCGGCCCCACCCGGGCGGGACGCCGTCAGCGACCTTCCAGGGTGACCGGGTTGGTCGGGTCCGCGTACTGACGCACCTTTTCCGAGTCGCGCCGCATGGGGGCGCGGCCCGGGGGCTGCGTCGGCGGGTCGCCCGCGTCGATCTTCGGGATCGCGAACCGCTGCGGTTCCGCGGTGACCGTGACGCGCTCGCCGTGGTGCAGCACTTCCAGTGGCTCGCCGTCCAGCACGTGGTAGGTGGCCTGGTCGCGGTCGATCTCGACCTGGAACCGGGTGCCGCGGAACATCAGCCGGAAGGTGATCCGGTCCAGCTGCGGCGGCAGCCGCGGCGCGAACGCCAGGTCGCCGCCGTGGTCCCGCAGGCCGCCGAAGCCGGCCACGGCGCCCAGCCAGGCGCCGGCCAGCGACGCCATGTGCAAGCCGTTGCGGACGTTGTTGTGCACGTCGTGCAGGTCGGTCAGGGCGGCTTCGGCGAGGTAGTCGTAGGCCAGCTCGAGGTGCCCGACCTCGGCCGCGACCACCGCCTGCGTCCCCGCCGACAGCGAAGAGTCGCGCACGGTCCTCGCCTCGTAGTAGGCGAAGTTGCGGGCCTTCTCCTCCGGGCTGAACGAGTCGCCGCACATGTGCAGCGCCAGCACCAGGTCCGCCTGCTTGACGACCTGCTTGCGGTACAGGTCGAAGTACGGGAAGTGCAGCAGCAGCGGGTAGTGCGCGAAGTCCGTGTGCTCGTAGTCCCACTCGTCGTGGTCGAGGAAGCCCTCCGACTGCGGGTGCACGCCGAGCTCGGCGTCGTAGGGCAGGTACATCGCCGCGGCGGCCGCGCGCCAGGTGTCCAGCTCGACGGTGTCGACGCCGAACCGCGCCGCCACGTCCGGGTGGCGCGCGCACGAATCCGCGGCGGCCAGCAGGTTCCGGCGCGCCATCAGGTTCGTGTAGACGTTGTTGTCCGCCACGGCCGAGTACTCGTCGGGGCCGGTGACGCCGTCGATGCGGAAGGCGCCGTGGCGGTCGTGGTGCCCCAGAGACGCCCACAGCCGCGCGGTTTCCAGCAGCAGCTCGACGCCGTAGTCGCGCTCGAACTGCTCGTCGCCGGTCGCGTTCAGGTACCGCAGCACGGCGTCGGCGATGTCCGCGCTGACGTGGAACGCGGCCGTGCCCGCCGGCCAGTACGCCGAGCACTCGGCGCCGTTGATCGACCGCCACGGGAACGCCGCGCCGCGCAACGCCAGCTGGTGCGCGCGTTCCCGCGCTTTGTCTATTGTGGAGTGCCGCCAGCGCAGGGCGTCGCGTGCCGCGTCCGGCATCGTGTAGGTGAGCACGGGCAGGACGAACGATTCGGTGTCCCAGAAGGCGTGCCCGTCGTAGCCCGGGCCGGTCAGCCCCTTGCCCGCGATCGCGCGGCTTTCGCCGCGGGCCCCGGCCTGCAGGAGGTGGAACAGCGCGAAGCGGACGGCTTGCTGCAGCTCGGGATCGCCCTCGATCTCGATGTCCGAGGTGGCCCAGAAGTCGTCGAGGAATTCCCGCTGCTCGGTGACCAGGCCCTTCCAGCCGGTCTGGCGCGCGCCCGCGAGCGCGGCTTCGACCTGCGACCGCAACGCGGGCACCGAGCGCTGCGCGGACCAGCCGTAGGCGAGGAACTTGGTGATGCGCAGCCGCCCGCCCTTCGGCACGTCGACCGCGACGGTGAGCCGCGCGAGGTCCTCCTCGGAGTGGATGCGGGCGCGGATCCCGTCGTCCACCTCGATCTTGTGGTCCATCGCCGCGGCCATCCGCAGCCCGGACCGGCGGGTCTGGTGCACCAGCACGGCGTTGTAGTCGGACGCGCGGTGGAACTCGCCGACCAGCGGCGAGTTCAGCGCGGCGGCCACCCGCGGGTCGCTGGTGTCGGACTCGATCGGCTCGTTGGCCAGCAGGTCGGACTGGACGACCAGCTGCAGGTCCTCGTCGAGCGGCTCGACCTCGTACCGGATGGCGGCGACCGCGCGCTGGGTGAACGACACCAGCCGTTCGGTGCGCACGCGGACCCGCCGCCCGGTCGGCGACGACCACTCGGTGCTGCGGCACAGCGTGCCCTTGCGGAAGTCGAGCACCCGGTCGTGCTTGGTGGCGGCGCCGTAGCGCATGTCGAGCGGCTCGTCTTCGACGAGCAGCCGGATGATCTTGCCGTCGGTCACGTTGACGACGGTCTGGCCCTCTTCGGGGTAGCCGTAGCCCGCTTCGGCGTAGGGGAGCTCGTGCTGCTCGTAGAAGCCGTTGAGGTAGGTGCCGGGCAGGCCGCGCGGCTCGGCTTCCTCGAGCGTGCCGCGCATCCCGATGTGCCCGTTCGAGACGGCGAACGCCGACTCGGTGCGCTGCAGGGCGTCGACGTCCATCCCGCGCCAGCGCAGCTCCCACGCCGCGCATTCGTAGCCGCGGGGTTCTTCTTCGGTCATCAATCCTCCAGGAGGTCGGCGAGGTCGTCGACGACGATGTCGGCCCCGTGGGCCCGCAGCTGCTCGGCCTGGTTCGCGCGGTTCACGCCCACGACGTACCCGAAGTTGCCGGCCTTGCCGGCCTGGACGCCGGACTGGGCGTCCTCGAACACGGCAGCGTGGGCGGGTTCGACACCGAGCGCCGCGGCGCCGGCCAGGAACGAGTCGGGCGCGGGCTTGCCCTTGAGGTGCTGCTCGCGGATGGTCAGGCCGTCGACGCGGGCTTCGACGTACTTGGTCAGGTCACCGGCGTCGAGCACCTTGGCGCCGTTCGCGGACGACGTCACGACGGCGATCCGCAAACCGGCCGCCTTGGCGGCTTCCAGATAGCGGACCGAACCGGGGTAGGTGTTCACCCCGTTTTCGTCGATGATCTTCAGGACGAGCTCGTTCTTGCGGTTGCCGACGCCGTTGACGGTGGGGGCGTCCGGCGGGTCGTCGGGGGTACCTTCCGGCAGTTCGATCCCGCGTGAGCGCAGGAATTCGCGGACTCCGTCGGCGCGCGGGCGGCCGTCCACATAGGTCGCGTAGTCCTGGTCGGTGAACTCGCGGAAGCCGGCGCCGTCGCGGGCGCGAAGAAACTCGTCGAAAGTCCGTTTCCACGCTTGGCTGTGCAGAACGGCCGTACCGGTAAGAACTCCATCGAGGTCGAACAGGCAGGCGGTGATGGTCTCGGGCAGTCCCGTCATGCCCGCACGCTACCGGTCATCGTCGGTCACGGGCTGTTCCGGGTGCGGCCGAACCCGATGGATGAGCTCGTGCACGGTGGCGTCGGCGAGCCGGTAGCGCACGACGCGTCCGTCGCGCCGGGTGGTGACCAGCCCGTGCGCGCGCAGCAGCCGCAGGGCCTGCGAAACCGCGGTGTCCGTCATGCCGGTGACCGCGGCGAGGTCGGTGACGCTGATTTCGCGGGCGTAGTGGATCGAGACCAGCAGCGCCAGCCGGGACGGGTCGGCGACCACGGAGAAGCGCTGGGCCCACTCGTCGATGACGGCGCGGTCGCCCAGCCCGTCGACCGCCGCGGCCACGCGTTCGGGGTCGATGAGCTTGCGGCCGGCGTCGTTGTCCACCCCCGGATGATTCCACCCGTGGGCCCGGCCGCGTGGCCTGGGTCACGCCGCGCTTGACGCCGGGGGGTGCGCGGGCGAAGCTGCGATTAAGACAGCTGTCATAATCGAGGAGCCGAGATGACCGACGTGGCCGCCGGGGCGCAGACCCGCTCGAAGACCATCACCTGGCAGGACCCGCTGCCGACCGCCCGCCTCGGCGCCACGATGACCGGGTTCGAGTACCTGACGGGCATCGCGGAGGGGCGCCTGCCCGCGCCGCCGATCGCCGCGCACTTCGGGATGCGCTGGACGCACGTCGGCCACGGCGAGGTCGTCGCGGTCATCGAGCCCGACGAGTCGCTGTACAACCCGATCGGGATGGTCCACGGCGGGGTCGCGGCCACGCTGCTGGACTCGGTGGTCGGCTGCGCGGTGCACTCGACGCTGCCGGCCGGCGTCGGCTACTCGTCGGTGGAGCTGAAGGTGAGCTACCTGCGCGCCATCCACGCCGGCCGCGGCGAGATCCGCGCGACCGGCCGGGTCGTGAAGGAGGGCTCGCGGATCGCGTTCGCCGAGGGGGAGATCCGCGACGCCGAAGGCAAGCTGCTGGCGACGGCGTCGGGGACCTGCGTGCTCACCCGGGCTGCTTGACGTCCCAGTGTTCGACGAGCAGGCCGTCCTCGACGCGCAGGATGTCGACGATGGCCGTGCCCGCCACGTGCAGGTGCACCATGACGAGGTCGTGCTCGGCGACGACGTGCCGGATCTCGGCGGTCGCGCCGGCGAGCGGCGAGTTCTTGACGGCGTCGGCGAAGGCGTCCCGGCCGTTGGGCAGGCCGGGGCTGTGGGTGACGAAATCGGGGTGCAGTGCGGCCTTCGCGGCGTCGAAGTCCTTGTGCACGAACAGGTTTTCCAGGCAGTCGAGGACGATCATGCGGTTGGTTCGGCTCATGGGGCCATCGTCGGCGGTCGGGGCTTCGCGGTCGATTACGTGGCAGGTAATCAGCGCGGGGGGCGGACGCGCCGGGCGCGGATGGCGTCGCCGCCGCCGAAGCGGCCGATGACCGCGGCCAGCAGTTTTCGCGCGTCCTCGATGCGTGCTTCGCCGAACTCGGCCTCGAGTTCGTCCTGAAGGTCTTTTCGCAAGGCTCGGGTCGCTTCGACGCCTTCCCGTGCGTGGTCGGTCAGCTGCAGCAGCTTGGTCCGCGCGTCTTCGGGGTCGGGTTCGCGGCTCAGCAGCCCCCGGCGTTCCAGGTCGGCGACGGCTTTCGACGCGGCCTGCTGGGTCACGCCCATCCGCTCGGCCAGCGCGGTGATGGACAGCGGCGCGGCCAGGACGTGCTGGATCACGACGCCGTCGTTGAAGCGCAGGTCGCCGAAGCCCTGCTCGGTGAGCCGCCGCTGGACCTCGTCGGTCATCGCCCAGCCCGCGAAGAGGGCGGTGAGGGGCAGGTCGAGGGTGGTAGGATGCACAACCATGGTTGTGGAGTCTGCCAGAGTACCGGCCGAACTGGCCGGAACGTTCGTCCGCGTGGCGCACCGGATCGTGTGGTGCACGCTGGTGACCGTCGACCGGCGGGGCCGGCCGCGGTCGCGGGTGGTCCACCCGATCTGGGAAGCCGGGCCGGCCGGCTTGACGGGGTGGCTGTTCACCCGGCCGACGCCGCTGAAGGTGGCGCACCTGGCGGCGTCGCCGTACGTCTCGTGCTCGTACTGGGACCCGCAGCACGAGGTCGCGGTGGCGGAGTGCCGGGCGGAGTTCGCCGACGACGAGGAGACGCGCAGGTACCTGTGGGACCTGTTCGCCTCGACGCCGGAGCCGCTGGGCTACGACCCGAAGATCCTCGGCGGCGAGGACCACCTGGACCCGAAGATCACGGTGCTGAAGCTGACGCCGTGGCGGGTCTCGACCGGCGGGGAGGCCTGGCGCGCGGCCTAAGCCGCGCCGACGCGGCGGTCGAAGACCAGGCCCTGGGCCGCCCGCAAGCCCACGCTGATCGCCCCCGCCAGCACCGCGTCCTCGCCCAGTTCGCCCTGGACGACCTTCGGCACCAACGGCGTGAACGCCCGCAGCGCGCGGTCCAACGGCTCCAGCAACAGATCGGCGGCCGTGCCCATGCCGCCGCCCAGGACGATCAGCTCCGGGTCGATCACCGCCGCCACCGAAGCCACCGTGTACGCCAGCCGGTCGGCTTCCGCTTCCAGCGCCCGCCGGGCGAGTTCGTCGCCTTCGCGGGCCAGGCGGAACACCTCGCGGGCCGACTTCGCCGTGCCCAGACCGAGTTCGCGGGCGCCGCGGACCACCGACTGGGCCGCCGTCGCCTCCTCCAGGTGACCGCGGGCGGGCGGGGTGCCGTCCTCCGAGGACGATCGCGTGCGGCCGTACGGCAGGTAACCGATCTCGCCCGCCGCGCCCGTCGCGCCGCGGAACACCCGGCCGTCGACCATCATGCCCATGCCGACGCCCGTGCCGATCGTGATGCAGCCGAACACCGACGCCCCGCGCGCGGCGCCGCTCTCGCCCTCGCCAACCGCCGTCAGGTTCGCGTCGTTCTCCACCATCAGGTCCGGGCCCAGCGCGGCCTCGAGGTCGTCGATCAGGCCGGCCCGGCCCCAGCCCGGCAGGTTCGGCGCGTGCCGGAAGCAGCGCTTCTCCGGATCGGCGACACCGGGGGAGCCG
This sequence comes from Amycolatopsis sp. cmx-4-37, assembly GCA_049998055.1. Taxonomy (GTDB): domain Bacteria; phylum Actinomycetota; class Actinomycetes; order Mycobacteriales; family Pseudonocardiaceae; genus Amycolatopsis. The sequence goes on from JAEBEK010000006.1 coordinate 376,971, forward strand.
ACCACGCGGACAACGATGTCGGACTGCGCCAGCCGCGCCTCGGCGACGGCCGAAGCCGCGATCTTCCCGACCGCCGTGACCAGCGCGGCACCCGAACGCGCCGTGTTGCGCTCGTCGCGGCGCGCCACGATCGTGCGGCCGAGGTCCGACACCGCGACGCGGATGTGCTCGCGCCCGATGTCGACGCCCAGCACGTACCCCGCGGTCGGGTCGGCCTCGTAGAGCACGGCCGAGCGCCCGGTGCCGGTGGAGGTGTGCCCGGTCGGGCGCGCCAGCCCGGCGGCTTCGAGCGCCAGCAGCGCCTGGCTCACCGTCGGCTTCGACAGCCCGGTGTCCTTCGCCACCTGCGGCCGGGTCGCCGGTCCGCTGCGGCGCAGCAGGTCGAGCACCGCCCGCTGGTTGATCTTGCGCATCCCGGCGGGGGTCCCGACCGTTGGAGCATCTACGCCGGCCACCCGTGCCCGCCTCCTGTAATCCTCGTGCTTCCCGCCACGCTAGCCGCCCGGCCCCCGGTTTCGCCGGAATACGCCCGCTTCGGGACCCGTTGACCGGGGCATGAGCACTCCGGTACGCGGCCGGGTCCGCGTGGCACAAGGCGCGAAGCGGGTACGCGTGTTCCTCGGCGGACAGGTTGTCGCGGACACGGTGCACCCCCTTCTGGTGTGGGAAGTTCCTTACTACCCGACGTACTACTTCCCGCGCGCGGACGTCGTCAGCGGCGTTCTCACCCCCTCCGGCCGGACGTCGCACTCGCCCAGCCGCGGAGAAGGCGTTCTGTCGACGATAAAGGGTGGCGGAGCCGAGGCGGTGGACGCCGCGCTGGAATACCCGGATTCGCCCATCGAGGAGCTCCGGGACCACGTCCGCTTCGAGTTCGGCGCCTTCGACTGGTTCGAAGAGGACGAACAGATCTTCACGCACCCGCGCGACCCCGGCGTCCGGGTCGACGTCCTGCCGAGCTCGCGCCACGTGCGGATCGAGGTCGACGGCGTCACCGTGGCCGACACCGTCCGGCCGCACCTGCTGTTCGAGACCGGCCTGCCGACCCGCTACTACCTGCCCCGCGTCGACGTCCGGATGGACCTGCTCGAGAAGATCGACACCGTGACGCACTGCCCGTACAAGGGCGCGGCCGACCACTTCGACGTGACCGGGCACGAGGACCTCGCGTGGAGCTACCCGACGCCGCTGCCGGAGAGCGAGCGCGTCGCCGGTCTGGTGGCCTTCCTCGACGAGAAGGTCGACGTCTACGTCGACGACGTCCGGCAGGAGCGGCCGAAGACCAAGTTCGCCTGAGCCCTCACGCGTCCGGCAGCCAGTTCCCGTGGAAGCCCGCGGGAACCCGCTGCGGGAGGTGGACCGTGGCGACCGGCGCCGCGGCGACGTCGCCGGCGTCGAGCACGACGAGGTCGCTGCGGTCTTCCGCCGCGTCGTAGACGTAGGTGAGCAGCCAGCCCTCGCCGTGCTCCGCCGGGACGAACACCGCTTCGCCGGGAGTGCGGCCTTCCGCGAAGACGTGCTCGGCGCTGGTGCCCGCGTGCAGGTCGTGGCGGCGCAGGACGTCGTGGCCGGTGACGTGCCCGAACCGCGCGTCGGAACCGGCGAGCCGGTCGTCGATGCGGGGGAACTCGCCCGGCCGGTCGTCCAGCCGCTCCTCGGTCACCGTCCCGGCGACGGGATCGACCGTCCACCGGTGGAGGAACGCCGGCGGGTCGTCGTGGCCCACCCACCACTGGTGGTCGTAGCGCAGGACGTGCACGACGATCCGGCCGTCCGGCGTGTCGAACGCGTTGAGCGTGTGGAAGACGTAGCAGGGCTCGGTCTCCAGCCAGCGCACGCCGGCCTCGGGCCGGTCGCGGCGCAGCACGCCGAGCCGGGCGCCGTAGCCCGGGTTCCAGCGGTAGGGCATGCCCTGGCCGACCGAAGCTTGGTCGAACACCACCGGCAGGTCGTAGAAGACGGCGTACTCCGCCGTGAGCGCGAAGTCGTGCATCATCGTCAGCCCCGGCACGTCGATGGGCTGCTTGACGACGAGCTTGCCGGCGGCGTCGGCGCGGTAGTAGCCGACGTGCGGCGCGGTGATGCTGCCGTAGCCGAAGAAGTGCAGTTCGCCGGTCTTGGGGCAGATCTTGGGGTGCGCGGTCATCGAGTCGGCCAAGTCGCCGCCGAAGTCGTAGGCGCCGACGGTCTCGAGGTCCGTCGTGATCTCGTACGGCAGCGAGGATTCGACGAGCGCGAGCGTGCGGCCGGCGTGGTTCACCACGTGCGTGTTCGCGACGCTGGCGTGCAGGTTGCGCGTGCCGTCTTCGTTGTACAGCTCGAGATCCGGGTCGTCGAAGCTCTCGGTGCGCACCCACCGGTTGCGGTACCAGGCGGCGCGGCCGTGCTCGAGCCGGACGCCGTGGACCATGCCGTCGCCGGTGAACCAGTGCTTGCTGTCCTCGCGCGGGTTCGGGCCGTTGCGCAGGTACCAGCCGGTCAGCTCGGGCGGCAGGGCACCGGTCACCGGGAGGTCGAACGCGGTCAGCTCGTCGTGGACGGGGGCGTAGGCACCGCTCAGGTGGAAGTCGCTGGTGGTCATGTCAGGCGGCTTTCTCGGCTCGGGCGCGCACGAGGCGCGGGTAGCGGACGGTGAAGGCGACCGGCACGGCGAAGCCGAGGACCTTGAGGGTGATCAGCGCGGCCGTCGCGTGCGGGGCGTAGTTCAGCAGCGCGATGCCGGCGAGGCCGGTGACGGTGAAGCTCGCGGCCCACACGAGCGTGATGAGCACGTTGACCCGCTTGAAGATCGGGTTGTCCCAGAGCTCCGGCGGCGTCATCGTCCGCGCGATGCCGAGGGTGAACGGCCGGCGCAGGGCGAGCGAACCCCAGGCGGTGAGCGCCAGCCAGGCGTCGGTGAGCGCGCCGGTGTAGGTCTTCAGCGGCGACGCGGGGAAGCTGAACGCGACGGCCGTGAGCAGGGCGAAGAAGGCCAGGGCGCTCCACTCGATGATGAGGGCGTCCGCCTTGCGGCCTTCGCGGCGGGCGAGCACGAGGAGCGCGGCCGAGATGACCAGGCCGGTCAGGCCGGACCAGCGCCAGTCGAACTGCGTCGCGACCACGGCGAACGCGATCCACGGAAGGAAGCTCTTCAGGTAGTTCATGCCGGTCTCCCCCGGACGTTCCAACTGTGACATGTCGAAACTAGAAGCTCCTGGATAGACATGTCAATAGTGGAATGTCATGATGGGCGCATGAGCCTTCGACACGCGGTGCTCGGCATGCTGGCCGACGAGCCCGGAAGCGGCTACGACCTGCTCAAGCGGTTCGAGCGGGCGATGGCCAACGTCTGGCCTGCCACGCAGAGCCAGCTCTACGGCGAGCTCGGCAAGCTGGAGGCGGCGGGCATGATCCACGTCCTCGCCGAGGGCCCGCGCGGGCGCAAGGAGTACGAGATCACCGAGGCCGGGCTCGAAGAACTGCGGCACTGGCTGGTCGACGTCGACCCGGGTGGCCCGCCGCGCAGCGCCGGCTTGCTGCGCGTGTACTTCCTCGGCTCGGTCTCGCCGGCGCAGGCGCGCGGCTACGTCGCGTCGATGGGGGAGTCGGCGCGGGCGCGCGAAGAGCGGCTGGACGAGCTGGAGGGCTCGATCGACTGGGGCGACGACAACCAGTCGCTCTACGGCCGCCTGGTGCTCGAATGGGGCAAACGGTTCTCGGCGATGCAGCGCGAGTGGGCGGAGTGGGCGGTCAAGCAGGTCGAGTGAAGGTCGTATAACGCCCTATCTGGCTGCGGGTTCGCCCGTCACTGCTATCTTCCGGATCATGACCCGCGGTGAGGACGACGAGCGCGTCACGGCCCTGGCGATGGCGGCCGGCCGCGGCGATCGCCGGGCGCTGGAGGAGTGGGTCCGCGCGACACAGGCCGACGTCTGGCGCTTCCTCGTCCACCTCACCGACGCGCCGTCGGCCGACGACCTGACGCAGGAGACCTACCTTCGCGCGTTCGGCAGCCTTCGCCGTTTCGCCGGACGCTCGTCGTCCCGGACGTGGCTGCTGTCGATCGCCCGCCGGGTGGTGGTGGACCAGATCCGCGCGGCGGGGGCCCGCCCCAAGATCGCGGACACGGACTGGGAAGCGGCCGCCGAGCGCACTCGAGACCCGGCGGCGGGCTTCGAGGAGCTCGTCGAGCTGGGTTTGCTCCTGGACGGCCTGGACCCGGAGCGGCGCGAAGTCTTGGTGTTGACGCAGGTTCTCGGCCTGTCGTATGCCGAGGCCGCGGACGTGTGCGGCTGCCCGGTCGGGACGGTTCGTTCCCGGGTCGCCCGCGCTCGCGAGGACTTGATCCAGGCTCGCCGGGCTCGGGGCGCCGGCTGAGTCCTGGCGTCGGCGATCTCGGGTTCTCGCCGCAGCGTCATCGCCGCGGGTCGGCCACCCGGAGGCCGGTCAAGCGGCCAGCAGCTCGCGGGTGCGGGCCTGCTCCGCCGCGGACCCGAACGGCATCACCAGCAGTTCGGTCGCGCCCGCGTCTTCCAGTGACTTCACCTGGCGGCGCACGGTTTCCTCGTCGCCGACGATCGCGCTGTCCGAGGCACGCTCGTAGCCGTCACGGTCCAAAACGGACCGGTAGGCCGGCACGCTCGCCGCCGCACCGTACGTGTCCTCGACCCACTTGCGGCGTTCGTCCACTTCGGACGTCACGCAGATCAGCTGGCCGGAGACCACGCGCCGGTCCGCGCCCAGTGCCGGCACCACGAACTCGCCGATCGCCCGTGGGCCCGCCCACGTCGTGATCACGCCGTCGGCCAGCTCGCCCGCCAAGCGGGTCGAGCCCGGGCTGACCGAGCCCACCAGGATCGCGGGCCGGGACGCGCCCGGTGTCGTCAAGCTGCCCGCCGCGGTGAGCGACTCGCCGTGGACGTCCGCCTTTTCGCCACGCAGCAACGGGTTCAGCGCTTCGAGGTACTCGCGCAGGTGCCGCAGCGGGCGGTCGTAGGAGTACCCGAACTCGCGCTCGACGATGGACCGGTGGCTCAGCCCGACGCCGAGGTGGACCGGCACGCCGGTCGCGGCCTGGACGGTCAGCGCCTGCGCGGCCATCGTGATCGGGTGCCGTGGGTAGGTCGGCACGACGCAGGTGCCCAGGTCCACGCCGGGCGCCGCGGCGCCGAGCGCGGGCAACGCCGTGAGCGCGTCCCAGCCGCCGCGCTGCGCCAGCCACAGCGTGCGGTAGCCGAGCTTCGCCGCTTCGCGGGCTTGCGCGATCATGCCGTCGAAGCCGACGTTCAGTTCGTCGATCAGGATTCCGGTGCGCATGTGTGTCTCCCCAGTTCTAGTAAGCCTGCTCGAGCTGCTTCCGGTCGAGCGCGACGGATTCGGTGAACAGCCGGACGACCCGCGGCGCGATCGCGCGCAGCCGCATCGTCGAGACGGCGACCGGCTCGAAGGCGTGCGCGACGGTGTCGGCGATCAGCGCGGGCTCCGGCGGGGGAGTGCCGACGAGGAACCCGTGCAGCACCGCCTGGTAGGCGACGGCGAGTTCGCCGGCCGGCCGGTCGGCGCGGAGCAGGTCGTTCGCCGCCAGCAGCTCGAGGTACTCGACGAACGCCTCGTCGTGGCGTGGGTCGAGCTTGGCGTGCAGTTTCGGCAGGAGCTTGCCGAGCGTCTCGGCGTCGTCGGCGTACCCCGCGCGCAGCAGCGGGCGGCCGAGCACGTTGGTGTACTGGATCTCGGTCAGGCGTGACAGCCGCGCGGCGAGCGGGTCCGCCTCGAGCGCCCGGACGAGATCTTCGATGCTGCGCACGGACTCCCGGAGCAGGACGGCGAGGAACAGCTCCTCACGGTTCTTCCAGTGCAGGTAGACGGTTCCCTTGCCGACGTCCGCGCGCTCGGCGACGTCCTCGATCGTCGTGCGCCGGTACCCCGCCCGCAGCAGCAGCTCGGCGGCCGCGTCGAGGATCCGCTCGGCCCGCGCGGCGCGGTCTTCGGCAGGAGGCATGCTGCCACCATATGACCAAATGCGAAATCTGGTCAACGTCAGGGCGAAAAAACGGCGGGACGCGCCGGGCGCCCCGCCGTGAGTCCGCCGTCAGCCGTCCGAGGACCGCTTCCAGAGGTTGATGTCCGCGTCGGTCGCGTGGCCGTCGATCTCGGTCAGCTCCTCCGAGCTGAAGTCCAGATTGCCGAGCGCGCCGACGTTGTCTTCCAGCTGCTTGACGCTGCTCGCGCCGATCAGCACAGACGTCACCCGGCTGTCGCGCAGGGCCCACGCGAGCGCCAGCTGCGCCAGCGACTGCCCGCGGCGGCCGGCGATCTCGTTGAGCGCGCGAACCCGGCCCAGCCGGTTCTCGTCGAGGGTGTCCGGGTCGAGGGACTTGCCCTGCGCCGCCCGCGAATCCGACGGGACGCCCTTCAGGTACTTGTCCGTGAGCAGCCCCTGCGCCAGCGGCGAGAACGCGATGCAGCCCGCGCCCGCCTCGTCCAGGGTGTCCAGGAGGCCGTCCTCCTCGATCCAGCGGTTCAGCATCGAATACGACGGCTGGTGGATCAGCAGCGGCGTGCCGAGCTCGCGCAGCAGCCGCACCGCCTCCGCGGTCCGCTCCGAGTTGTACGACGAAATCCCGACGTAGAGCGCTTTCCCGGCGCGGACGGCGCTGTCGAGCGCGCCGACGGTCTCCTCCAGTGGCGTCTCGGGGTCGAACCGGTGGGAGTAGAAGATGTCGACGTAGTCCAGGCCCAGCCGGCCGAGCGACTGGTCCAGGGAGGACAGCAGGTACTTGCGGGAGCCCCACTCGCCGTACGGGCCGGGCCACATGTCGTAGCCCGCCTTGCTGGAGATCACCAGCTCGTCGCGGTACGGCTTGAAGTCGGTGGCCAGCAGCCGCCCGAAGTTCTCCTCCGCCGAGCCGTAGGGCGGGCCGTAGTTGTTGGCCAGGTCGAAGTGCGTGATGCCGAGGTCGAAGGCGCGGCGGGTGATGTCGCGCTGCGTCTGCAGGGGCTTGTCGTGGCCGAAGTTGTGCCACAGCCCGAGCGAGATCGCGGGCAGCTTGAGCCCGGACCGCCCGCAGCGCCGGTAGGGGATCGATTCGTATCGGCCGGAAGCCGCAACGTAGGTCACGCGGCCGATGCTAGTCCGGCGGTCGGGTACGCTCCGGGTGAGCGACCGCTTAGGAGGCACGTGGTGGGCACCGGATTCTTCACCTCCGTCGACGACGTGTCGGCCAAGCTGGCCGAAGCCGGCTATCTGGCCTCGACGGCGGTGGCGACCACGGTGTTCCTGGCCGACCGGCTCGGCAAGCCGTTGCTCGTCGAGGGCCCGGCCGGCGTCGGCAAGACCGAGCTCGCCAAGGCCGTCGCGCAGGTCAGCGGCTCGCGCCTGGTGCGCCTGCAGTGCTACGAGGGCATCGACGAGGCTCGCGCGCTCTACGAGTGGAACCACGCGAAGCAGCTGCTGCGGATCACCGCCGGTCGCGACGAGACGTGGGAGGACGCCCGCACCGACATCTTCGGCGAGGAGTTCCTGCTGCGCCGGCCGCTGCTCACCGCGATCTCCTCCGACGAGCCGACCGTGCTGCTCATCGACGAGACCGACAAGGCCGACATGGAGGTCGAGGGCCTGCTGCTGGAGGTGCTCGGCGACTTCCAGGTGACCGTGCCGGAGCTGGGCACGATCACCGCCACGCGCGCGCCGTTCGCCGTGCTGACCTCCAACGCGACGCGCGAGCTGTCCGAGGCACTGCGTCGCCGGTGCCTGTTCCTGCACATCGACTTCCCGGACGAAGAGCTCGAACGCGACATCGTCCGGCTCAAGGTCCCGGGCATCGACGCCGCGCTCGCGGATTCCGTCGTCCGGGTGATCGCCGCACTGCGCGCGATGGACCTGCGCAAGCTGCCGTCGGTCGCCGAGACCATCGACTGGGCGCGCACGCTGCTCGCACTCGGCGCGTCGACGCTCGACGAGCAGGTCGTGCGGGAGAGCCTCGGCGTCGTCCTCAAGCACCAGGACGACATCGCCAAGGCCGGGGCCGGTCTGAAGCTCGAACAGGTCCTGGACGCGTCGTGACCGGCGGCGTGCCGGAGCGGCTCGCGTCGTTCGTCCGGGCCCTGCGGGCCCAGGGCATCCCGGCCGGGCCCGCCGAGACGGTCGACGCCGCGGCCGCGCTGGAAGTCCTCGGCCTGGACGACCGCTCGCTGGTCCGCGAAGGACTGGCCGCGGCGCTGGTCCGGCGCGGCGGCCAGCGCGCGGTGTTCGACGCCGCGTTCGACCTGTACTTCCCCGCCGGGATCGGCACGCCCGAGCGGGCCCGCGAAGAGCAGCCGTCGACGCTGGAGGAGCTGCGCGAGGAGCTCGCCGCCGCGCTCGCGGACGGCGACCGGCAGGCCCTCTCCCAGCTGGCCGGGCTCGCGGTGGACATGCTCGGGCAGTACGGCTCGGCGTCCGGCCCCGGGGGCGGCTTCTCGGCGCACCAGACCCTGGAGCGGCTCCAGCCGCAGACGCTCATCGCGCGGGTGCTGGCCGCGGTGCGCGGCGGCGGCGCGCGCGGCGAGTTCACCGACCGGCTCGACCGCGACGAGATCCGCCGCCGCGTCGAAGGCTTCCGCGGACAGGTCCGCACGGAGGCCCGCCGGCGCGCGGCCGAGGTCCGCGGCCGCGAGCGCGTCGCCAAGCACGCCATCGCGCCCGCGGCCGACCGCGTCGACTTCCTCATCGCCAGCCGCGCCCAGCTCGCCGAGCTGCGCCGCACGATCCAGCCACTGTCCCGCAAGCTCGCGACGCGCCTCGCCGCCCGCCGCAAGCGCACGACGCGCGGGCAGATCGACCTGCGCCGCACGCTGCGGCGGTCCCTGTCGACCGGCGGGGTGCCGCTGCGCCCGGCCTACCGCCACCGGCGGCCCGGCCGGCCCGAGATCGTGCTGCTGTGCGACCTCTCCGGCTCGGTGGCGGGGTTCGCGAACTTCACCATGCTGCTGGTCCAGGCCCTGCGCGACCAGTTCAGCAAGATCCGCGTGTTCGCGTTCGTCGACAGCGCCGACGAGGTCACCCACCTGGTCACCACCGGCGTCGCCGACCCCGAGCACCTGGGCGCGCGCATGCTGTCCGAAGCGGCGCTGGTGCGCTGGGACGGCCACAGCGACTACGGCGGCTCACTGCGCCAGTTCACGGCGAACTGGCTCGACGCGGTCGGCCCGCGGACGTCGGTGCTGATCCTCGGCGACGCCCGCACCAACGGCGGCGACCCGAACCTCGACGCCGTCCGCGCGATCAAGGCCCGCGCCCGGCACGTCTACTGGCTCAACCCGGAGCGGCGGTCGCTGTGGTCGACCGGCGACTCGGCGGCGCTGGAGTACGCCGAGGTCGTCGAGATGCACGAGTGCCGCACGGTGCACCAGCTCGGCACGCTGGTCACCCGCCTGCTGCCGGTGTGAGCCACGCGTCGATGTCACGCAGCATCGCTTCCTTGGTCGCTTCGGGCGCGAAGGACGCGGTGACGCTCGCCCGCGCGAAGTCCGCCATCACGGCGTCGTCGTAGCCGAAGGCGTCCCGGACCCGGGCGTACTCCGCGGCCAGGTTCGCGCCGGTGACCGACGGGACGTCGGTGTTGAGCGTGACCGTCAGCCCGGCGTCGAGGAGCCGGGGGAGCGGGTGCTCGGGTAGGGACGGCACCAGTCCGAGCGTCACGTTCGACGACGCGCAGACTTCCAAGGCCAGCCCCCGTGCGCGGACTTCGGCGACGAGCGCCGGATCGTCGAGTACCCGGATGCCGTGGCCCAGCCGTTCGGTGCGGCCGACGTCGAGTGCCTCGCGGATGCTGTCCGGTCCCGCGTCTTCGCCGGTGTGGTGCAGCAGGTGGAGGCCGCCGGCCCGGGCCTTCTCGAAGACCGTCGCGAAGGGACGCAGGGAGTGGTTCTCCTCGCCGGCCATGCCGATCGCGAAGACTTCGTCGTAGTTCAGCGCGAGGTCGAGGGTGCGCTCGGCCCGTTCGACCGAACGGCGTCGCGAGTGGTCCAGCAGCAGCCGCCAGCCGAGGCCGGAAGGGCTGGCGTTGAGTCCTTTGAGGACGGATTCGAGCGGCATTGCCAGGTCGTCCAAGCGTTCCCCGTGCGAGGCCGCGGTGAACGTGATCTCGGCGTAGCGCGTGCCCTGAGCGGTCTCGTCTTCGCAGTACTCGCGGGCGATGCGCTCGAAGTCTTCGGGCCGCCGGAGGCAGGCGCGGACGAGCGCGTTGTAGTCGGCGAAGGCGCGGAAACCGGCGAAGACCGGGGGCTCGGCGGGGACGTCGACGCCGTTGGCCTCACCGAGCTCCCGGAGCGTGCCCGGCCGGATCGTGCTCTCCAGGTGGACGTGCAGGTGGGCCTTCGGCAGGGTGGCCAAGTCGCGCATGATCGCGAGCCTAGGCACGCGAGGAGGTGACCGCGCCCCCTTTTCCGGCCGCCCACTGCGCGTCCACGGCCGGGTACGCTGAGCGCCGGAGGGTTTGGCCGTCGTCACACGGGGAACCTTCGGGTGGTTCGTCCGCGTTGTCAGGATGACCGGACACCGATGAGGGAGATCACCGTGCCGTTGATGCGCAGACTGACCATGTTGGCCGGGGCCGCGGGCGCGGCCCGTGCCTACGCGAAGAAGAACCCCGAAAAGGTGAACCAGTACGTCGGCAAGGCCGCCAAGTTCGTCGACGACCGGACCAAGGGCAAGTACCACGACCGGATCGCCGGCGCGGTCCGCAAGGTCAACTCCGTGACCGGGCCGGACGGCCGGCCGGGACCGGGGCCGGCTGCCCGCTAGGTCACTCGGCCGTCAGGACCTCGAGGACACCTTCGCCGTACTTGGCGAGCTTGTTCTCGCCGACGCCGCTGACCGTACCCAGGTCGGCGAGCGAAGCCGGCCGTTGCGTGGCGATCTGGCGCAGGGTCGCGTCGTGGAAGATGACGTAGGCGGGTACGCCTTGCTCTTTCGCGACGCCGGCCCGCCAGGCACGCAGACGCTCGAACAACGGGGCCGCCTCCGCGGGCATGTCGACCGCGGGGGCGGCCTTCCGGCTGCCACGGACCTTCGCGGCCGCCGCGCGCTCGGGCTCGCGCCGCAGCAGCACCTCGCGATCACCGCCCAGCACCTCGGCGCTGGCCTCGGTGAGCACCAGCGAGCCGTAGTCGCCCTCGACCGCGAGCAGGCCTTGGGCCAGCAGCTGCCGCACGACCGCGCGCCACTCCGGCTCGCGCAGCTCGGTGCCGATGCCGAACGTCTTGAGCGTGTCGTGCTGGAACTGCGTGACCTTCGGCGTGGACTTGCCGAGCAGGATGTCGATCACCTGCCCGGCGCCGAACTTCTGCCGCCGTTCGTTGCGCAGCCGCACGATCGTCGACAGCAGCTTCTGCGCCGGGATCGTGCCGTCGAACTTCTCCGGCGGGCTCAGGCACGTGTCGCAGTTGCCGCAGGGCTGCCCCTGCTGCCCGAAGTAGTTGAGGATCTGCACGCGGCGGCATTCCACCGTCTCGCACAGCGCGAGCATCGCGTTCAGGTGCGCGCCCAGCCGGCGCCGGTGCGCGTCGTCGCCCTCGGACGTGTCGATCATCTTGCGCTGCTGCACAACGTCCTGCAGCCCGTACGCGAGCCAGGCGGTGGACGGCAGGCCGTCACGCCCCGCGCGCCCGGTCTCCTGGTAGTAGCCCTCGACCGACTTCGGCAGGTCGAGGTGCGCGACGAACCGGACGTCCGGCTTGTCGATACCCATGCCGAACGCGATCGTCGCGACCACGATCAGGCCGTCCTCGCGCAGGAACCGCGACTGGTGCTTCGCGCGGGTGCGCGCGTCGAGGCCCGCGTGGTAGGGCACCGCCGGAATGCCGTTCTGCACCAGGAACTCCGCGGTCTTCTCGACCGAGTTGCGGGACAGGCAGTAGACGATCCCCGCGTCACCCGGGTGCTCGGTGCGCAGCAGCTCCAGCAACTGCCGCTGCGGCGAGTTCTTGCCGACGATCCGGTACTGGATGTTCGGCCGGTCGAAGCTGGCGACGAAGTGACGGGCCTCGTCGAGGTTCAGCCGCGCCGCGATCTCCTTGTGCGTGGCTTCGGTGGCGGTCGCGGTCAGCGCGATCCGCGGCACGTCCGGCCAGCGCTCGTGCAGCGCGGAGAGCTGGAGGTAGTCGGGCCGGAAGTCGTGGCCCCACTGGGCGACGCAGTGCGCCTCGTCGATCGCGAACAGCGAGATCTTGCCGCGGTCGAGCAGCCGCACGGTGGACTCGACCGAAAGCCGTTCCGGTGCCAGGTAGAGCAGGTCGAGCTCGCCGGACAGGAACGCCGACTCGACTTCCTGGCGAGCCGCGTAGTCCTGCGTGGAGTTGAGGAAACCGGCGCGGACCCCGGCGTTGCGCAGCGCGTCGACCTGGTCCTGCATCAGTGCGATCAGCGGCGAGACGACCACGCCCACCCCGGGCCGCACCAGCGCGGGGATCTGGTAGCACAACGACTTCCCGCCCCCGGTGGGCATCAGCACGAGCGCGTCGCCGCCGGCGATCACGTGCTCGACGATCGCCGCCTGGTCGCCGCGGAAGCTGTCGTAGCCGAACACGCGCTGGAGCGTGTCCAGCGCGTCGGACGCGGGTGCGAGGTCGGTCTCTGCCACCCGGCCGACTATAGAGCGGGGGCCCGACAGTTCCGGGCCGCCCCACCGCGTCTTCCTCGGGGTGGCAGACTGGGCCCGTGGAGTACTGGCCGGTCCCCGATCTCGCCGCGCATTTCGCCGGCGCCTGGCGGCTGGACCGCGAAATCCTCACCGCCGACGGCGAGCCGGCGGGGGAGGTGACCGGCACCGCGAGCTTCACCGGCGAAGCCGGCGTCCTCGTCTACCGCGAAGCCGGCGAACTGCGGCTCGGCAGCTACTCGGGCCCGGTCACGCGCACGCTGCACTACCGCCCCACCGCGCCCGGCCGCGCCGACGTCCACTTCGACCACGGCGGGTTCTTCCACGAGGTGGACCTGCGCGCCGGCTACTGGTCCACCGACCACCCCTGCCGCGACGACCTGTATCGCGGCAGCTACGAGGTGCTCGACGCGCGCCGCTGGCGGCAGGAGTGGGCGGTCCGCGGCCCGGCGAAGGACCACGTGATCGTCACGCGGTTCACCCGGCCGCCGGGCTGAGCAGGTCACCCAGGTCGATCCGGCGCAGGAACTCGCTCCGGATCCGGTCGCCGACCTCGGCGACCAGCCACCCGCCGTCGTCGGACGGGTCGATGTGCACCCGGAAGGGCCGCTTCCCCTTCGGCAGGTCGACCACCCGCGCCAGCTCCTCGGCGACGACCGCGACGTCGGCATCGGCCGGGGTGATCTCGGCCAGCTTCCGCGCGACGTGGTCAGTCAGGCCCGCGTACCGCTCTTCGTAGGCGGCCGCGACGGCCTCGTCGGCCGGGTGTCCGGAGTTCGGGAAGTGGTTGGTGCCCGAGGTGAACGCCCCGGGCACGACGATCGCGGTGTCGATGCCGAACCGCGCCAGCTCCGCCGCGTAGGACACCGCGAGGCTGTCCATGGCCGCTTTCGCCGCGAAGTACGGCCCGAGGTAGGGCGGGGTCCCGCCGCGGACGCTGCTGCTCGACACCCACACCAGCAGCCCGTCCCGCTGCGCCCGCAGGTGCGGCAGCGCGGCCCGGTTGACCCGCTGGGCGCCGAGCACGTTCGTGTCGTAGAGCTGCGCGAGCTGTTCGGGGGTGAACGCCTCGGCCGGGCCGAGCACCATGTGCCCGGCGTTGTGCACGACCGCGTCCAGCCGTCCCTGGTCGGCGATGATCGTGGCGATCGCGGCGTCGGCCGAGTCCTGGCTGGCGACGTCCAGCTCGACCGGCCGCAGGTCCACGCCGTGCTCCTCGGCGAACGCCGCGGCGGCTTCGACCTGGGGTGCGTTGCGGCCGGTGGTCGCGCGCATCCCGGCGTAGACCGTGTGGCCGGCGCGGGCGAGTGCCCGGGCCGAGAGGGCGCCGATCCCGCTGGAGGCGCCGGTGACGACGATGATCATGACTTCTTCTCCTTCGCGGTGGCCGGGGTGCTCAGACGATTCCGCCGTTGGCGCGCAGCACCTGGCCGTTGACCCAGCGGGCCGGGCCGGCGAGGAACGCGACGACCTCGGCGATGTCCTCGGGCTTGCCGAGCCGCTCGAGCGGCGGCTGCTTGGCCATCCGGCCGATGGTCTCCTCGTCCTTGCCGTCGAGGAACAGCGCGGTGGCCGTCGGGCCGGGCGCCACGGTGTTGACGGTGATGTCGCGGCCGCGCAGCTCGCGCGCCAGGATCATGGTGATCGCCTCGACCGCGCCCTTGGTCGCGTTGTAGACGCCGTAGCCGGGCAGGTTCAGCCCGAGCACCGACGTCGAGGTGGTGATCACCGCGCCGCCGTCGCGCACCCGCTTCGCGGCCTGCTGGGCCACGGCGAACGTGCCGCGGATGTTCGTGCGGTGCACCCGGTCGAGCACCTCGAAGTCGGTGTCGGCGATCGGGGTCGGCGCGTTCATGACGCCGGCCAGGTGCGCGACGACGTCGACGCCGCCGAACGTGGCCTCCGCCGTGTCGAACAGCTCCGCGACCGCGGCCGGGTCGGCCACGTCGGCGCGGACGGCGATCGCCTGCCCGCCCCGCTCGCTGATGGCGTCGACCGCGGCCTGGGCTTCCGTCTCGTTGCCGGCGTAGTTGACGACGACCGCCATGCCGTCGGCGGCCAGGCGTTCGGCGACCTGGCGGCCGATGCCGCGGGAGCCGCCGGTGACGATCGCGACGCGAGTGGTGCTCATGGATCCTTCTTCCGTCAGGCGGTGGTTATCACCGCTTCCGTCGTTCTGTTATCGATGATAGCACTCCGATGGTAACGTTGCTAGTCCTGCAGTGTTATCGTCGTTACACCGGTGGCTCCGCTCGGCATCCGGCCGTATCCGCGCCGCCGGTCGGCCGAATCGCGGATAAACGCGGTTGCCGATACCGGTGCGCGGGAACTCCGGACGCGTCGGGGGCGACATCCGTGAAGGAGTTTGCACAATGCCCACATGGCTGATCGTCGTGATCGTCATCGTGGCCATCGCGGTGCTCGGCGCCGTGATTTGGCTTGTGACACAAGAGATGCAGCGCAAGCGGCTGCAGCAGCGGTTCGGTCCGGAGTACGACCGGGCCGTCAAGGAGAGCGACAACCCGCGTGCGGCGCAACGCGAACTCGCCGAGCGGGAACGCCGGCACAAGGAGCTGGACATCCGCCCGCTCTCGGCGTCGGCGCGTGAGCGCTACGCCCGGGAATGGGCGCAGGTGCAGGAAAACTTCGTCGACCAGCCGTCCGCGGCGGTCGCCGAAGCCGATCGGCTCCTGGTCTCGCTGATGGGCGAGCGCGGCTACCCGACCGAGGGCTACGAGCAGCAGCTGGCCGACCTTTCCGTGCGCCACGCCAAGACCCTGGAGCACTACCGCGCCGCGCACACCACGCAGCAGAAGCGTGACGGAGCGTCTACTGAGGACCTGCGCGCCGCGATGGTGCGCTACCGCACGGTCTTCGAGGACCTGCTGACCGACGGCGCGGACGACGACCGGCACGACGACGCCGACCGCGACCCTGGCCAGGAGCGCGAGCACCACGACCGTCGCAACGGGCACGACCACGCCGGCCACGACGGCGACCACGCCGATCGTCGCGACACCGAAACCCGTGACGACGACCGGCACGAGACCCGCAAGACCCCCCAGACTCCCGAGACCCAGACCCCCGAGACGGGACAGCACGAGCGCCAGGCGTCCGCGCAGCCGCGGACCGAGTGGAACGGAGGACGCTGACCATGACCGAGCACCTGACCCGGCACAGCACCGAACACGACGACGACTTCACCGGGCGTGAGGAAGTCCGCGAGCCCGGCGCCACGGGCGTCGACGGGAACCAGGCCGACTTCCGCGAGCCCGGCACCGACGAGAGCCGGGTCGACGAAAGCCGCGACGACGGTGGTGACCACACCCTGAGTACCGCCGACCTGGCTTCGGCGTCCGCTCAGCCCACCGGCTCCCGCCCGGACTCGGACACCACTCCCGCGGGATCGGGTGGCGACGTGGAAGCGCCGCCGCTGATCGACGAAGAGAAGGTCACCGGCTTCCGGGACCGCTGGCAGAACGTGCAGACCGGCTTCGTCGACGACCCGAAGCAGGCGGTCCACCAGGCCGACGAGCTGGTCGCGGCCGTGATCAGCGCCCTGGCCACCACGTTCGCCGAGCACAAGAGCGAGCTGGAAAGCCAGTGGCAGCAGGGCGAGCCGGCCACCGAGGAGCTGCGGATCGCGCTGCGCCGCTACCGCTCGTTCTTCGACCAGCTGCTGCCGCGGTAGCGGGAACCGTTTGCCGGCGGGCATGATCGGGTAGCTCGCCGGTGAACGGCTTCAGCAACGGGAGGCAGCCGATGAACGTGGCCGATCTGCTCGTCGACGGCTTCGGCCGGGTCCGGGAGAACGTGCACGCGGCGGTGGAAGGGCTCACCGCCGAGCAGCTCCGGACCCGGCTGGACGACGAGGCCAACTCGATCGCCTGGCTGGTGTGGCACCTGACCCGGGTCCAGGACGACCACGTCGCCGACGTGGCCGGGACCGAGCAGGTGTGGACCGGCCAGGACTGGCTTTCGCGGTTCGGTCTCCCGTTCCCGGCGGGCGACACCGGCTTCGGGCACCGCCCGGCCGACGTCGAAGCGGTCCGGGTCGACCAGCCGGAGCTGCTCACCGGGTACTACGACGCCGTGCACGAGCAGACCGTCCGGTTCGTCTCCGGCCTGGACGGGCAGGCGCTCGACCGGGTCGTCGACGAGGCCTGGGACCCACCGGTGACCCTGGGCGTGCGGCTCGTCAGCGTCCTCGACGACGACATCCAGCACGCCGGACAGGCGATGTTCGTCCGCGGCGTGCTGGAGCGCCGCTAGTAACCTTCTCCGCGGTGATCGGCCAAGCGCCGCGGGCCGGGCCCGTCGGCGCCGAGCCGGTCGCCCGGGTTGGCGAGCCGGCACTTGGCCAGGGACATGCACCCGCAGCCGATGCAGTCGGTGAGCTCGTCGCGCAGCTGTTCCATCTGGCGGATCCGCGCGTTCAGGTCTTCCTGCCAGCACTGGGAGATCCGCGCCCAGTCGGCCCGGGTCGGCGTGCGGTCGTCGGGCAGCAGGGCGAGCACCTCGCGGATCGTCGACAGCGGCATGCCGACCCGCTGGGACATCCGGATGAACGTCACCCGCCGCAGTGCGTCGCGGCCGTAACGGCGCTGGTTGCCGGCGGTGCGGCGGCTGCGGATGAGGCCTTCGTCCTCGTAGAACCGCAGGGCCGAAGCCGGCACCCCGCTGCGCCGGGAGAGTTCGCCGACGGTGAGCTCGGGCAGCGTCCGGGCGGTGGCGTTGACCATGTTTCCCAGCCAACCACGACCGCGCCCTTGACTTCAAGCGAGCTTGAAGTCTGATCCTGGCCCGGACGGCGCCAACGCCGCTGTGCCAAGGAGGAAGTGTGGCTGAAGCTCCCGTGCGGGTCGCGGTAATCGTGGGAAGCGTCCGGGAAGGACGGTTCGGCCCGGTGGTGGCGGACTGGCTGGCCGGCGTCGCGGGCGACCACGGCGGGTTCGAGGTCGACGTCGTCGACCTCGCCGAGCCGGACCTTCCGATGGTGCTGCCGGCGTTCGGCTCGGTGCCGTCGGCAGCGGTGGTCGCCGAGGTCGCGAAGGTGACGCCACGGCTTCTCGCGGCCGACGCGTTCGTCGTGGTCACCCCGGAGTACAACCACAGCTATCCGGCGTCGCTGAAGAACGCGATCGACTGGCACCGCGCGGAGTGGACGGCCAAGCCGGTCGCGTTCGTCTCGTACGGCGGGATGTCGGGCGGCCTGCGCGCGGTCGAGCACCTGCGGGCGGTCTTCGCCGAGCTCCACGCGGTGACGATCCGCGAGACGGTCAGCTTCCACGGCGCCCAGGCACGCTTCGGCGCGGACGGGCACCCGAAGGACGACGCGGCGGCGGTCGCGGCGAAGGCGATGCTCGACCAGCTGGGCTGGTGGGCCCGGTCGCTGGCGGAGGCCCGGGCGGTCCGGCCGTATCCCGGAGCTTGACTTCAAGCCGGCTTGAAGGCCCACGCTGGCGGGCATGACGACGGAACAGCTGCTCGCCCGCCTCGACCGGGCCGACGCACTGCCGGGAGCCGGGGACCTGCGCGAGGCGACGTACGAGCTGTTGCGGTGCGAGCCGGGCGACCGGGTCCTGGACGTCGGGTGCGGAGGAGGGCGGGCGGTCGCCGAGTTGTGCGGCCGCGGGGTGCGCGCGGTGGGGGTGGATCGCGACCCGGGAATGCTCGCCGCGGCCCGGGCGCGAGGTGCCGGGCTTTCCGGGTCGGCTCGCGGCGTTCCCGCGTCCGGCATCATGGCGTGGCCGGGGTCCTCCGCCGCCGCGCGCACCCCGTCCGCCGAACTGCCGGCGGTGACGTGGACCTCGGCCGGCGAGCGTGCCGCGGTGGCGCCCGCCCCGGTCGGCGAATCGCCCGCAGTAATGCCCACTCCGACCGGCCAACCGCCTTCGGTGGTGCGGACCGCGGCCAGCGAACGTCCCGCGGCGGCACGTATCCCGGTCGGCGGGCGTGCCGCGGTGGTGCCCGCCCCGGTCGGCGAATCGCGCGCAGTGGTGCCCACTCCAACCGGCCAACCGCCTTCGGTGGTGCGGACCTCGGCCGGCGAGCGTGCCGCGGCCGCCGGGTTCGTCGAAGCCGATGTGCTCCGGCTGCCGTTCGCCGATGGTGAGTTCCGCGGTTACCGGGCCGACAAGGTGCTGCACGAGCTCGCCGACCCGGCGGCGGCCGTCGCGGAGGCGCGGCGGGTGCTCGCGCCCGGGGGCCGGGCCGTGCTGTGCGGGCAGGACTGGGACACCCTCGTGCTCGACTCGGACCGGCCGGCCCTGACCCGCGCGATCGTCCACGCCCGCGCGGACGGGATCGCGGGCCCGCGGGCGGCCCGGCAGTACCGGACCCTGCTGGTCGACGCCGGGTTCACCGAGGTCGCGGTCGAGGTCCGGACGATGATCGACACCGGCGGCAGCCTCCTGCCCCTGCTCGACGGCCTCGCCGCCGCGGCCCGCGACGCCGGCGTCGCGGCGCGAGCGCAAGTCGATGCGTGGCTGCGGGAGCAGTCGGCGCGGGTCACGGCGGGGCGGTTCTTCCTGGCGATCCCGATCTTCGTCGCCTCGGCCACCGCGCCGGAAGGTCCACAGTAGACAGCCGGAGTCGCTCAGAACGCCTGGCACGTCTGGTACGGCAGCTGGACGTCCGTTCCGGTGAGGGAGATGGTGCCGTCGGCCGCGTCGCCGCTCTGCGCCGCCAACGCCGCGAACGCGGTGCAGACCAGCTGGTTGATCCCGACGCTGCCGATCGGCTTCAGCGGGAACGAGAGCGTGATCGCCGGCGGCGAGCCCGGGGCCAGCACGATCGGTCCGCTCCGGGCCGGGAGGGCCGTCACGTACCCCTCGGCCACCTCGCCGGCGGTCGGTCCGGCCAGCAGCATCGACAGTGCGGTCTCGACACCCACTTTGCTGCCGTTCGACCGCGTCACCGGGGCCACCCGCCCGTCGAGGACGAAGTACAGGATCGCGTCGGTGCCGCGCCCGCTGTCCGGGTTCCGCAGCGTCGGTGCCGGGCCGGCCGACACGACGCCCGTCGGCTTGACGCCGCACGCGCTCACCAGCACCAGCACGACCAGGACGAAGAGCTTCTTCACCGCGCCTCCCCGAACCGGGCTTCCCGGGGCAGGCGCAGCTCGAACCGGGCGCCCGTCCCGGTGTTGGCCGCGAGGATGTCGCCGCCGTGCAGCCGCGCGTTCTCGCGCGCGATGGACAGCCCGAGCCCGCTGCCCTCGGACCGCGCCCGGGCCGTGTCCGCCTTGGCGAAGCGGTCGAAAACCCGGGGCAGCACTTCCGCCGGGATGCCCGGCCCGTGGTCGGTGACGGTCAGCACGACGTCGCCGCGTTCCGTCCGCAGCACCACCTGGACCGGGGGCGCGCCGTGCCGCAACGCGTTGCCGACGAGGTTCGCCACGACGATGTCGAGCCGCCGCCGGTCGAGCGCGGCCGTGATCCCGGGCGGCAGGTCGGCGACCACGCCGGTGTCTCCGCTGCTTTCGGAGCCGGGTTCCCAGCCGCGCGCGGCGAGGCTGTCGGTGACGGCGGCGGCGACGTCCAGCTCCTCCCGCCGCAGCTCCGCCCGGCCGGCGTCGAACCGGGAGATCTCGATCAGGTCCTGCACCAGCCGGGTCAGCCGCTTCGTCTCCGCCGACACCAGCCGGGCGGCGACCGCGGTGTCCGCCGGCAGCTGGCCGGCGTCCTCGTCGAGGACGTCGGTGACGGCGTTCATCGCCGCCAGCGGCGTCCGCAGCTCGTGCGAGACGTCGGCGACGAACCGCCGCGCGTCGGCCTCCATCGCGCGCAGCGTGCCGACTGTGCGCTCCAGCTCCGCCGCGGTGTGGTTGAACGTCGTGACCAGCTCGGCGAGCTCGTCGGAGCCCTTGGCACGCAGCCGCACGTCGAGCCGTCCGCGGCCGAGCTGGTTCGCCGCGGTGTTCAGCGCGCGGACCGGCCGCAGCACCTGCCGCGCGGCCAGCAGCGCCACCGCCACGGCGAACGGCAGCGCGAGGGCGGAGACCAGCCAGGCCTGGCGCGCCAGTTCGCCGATCGCGGCCTGCTGCTGGCTCAGTGACGCCACCGCGTAGACCTCGAGGCCGGTCGCGCCGCCCGACTCGGTCTGCACCGGGATCCCCACGAAGAACCGCGGGAACCCCGCGGCGTCGACCCGCTGGAACTGGATGGTCGTGCTGGTCGCGACGGTCCGGCGCAGCTCGGCCGGCACCTCGTCCAGCGACATGCCGGAAGACGAGTACAAGTCGTGGTAGACCACCAGTGCGCCGCTGGGCTTGAGCGCGCTCGCGAACGCGTCGAGCGTGGCCTGCGACGGCGGCAGCGACACGGTCGGCAGGTACGCGACGATCTGGTCGCGCAGCTTCAGCATCGTCTGGTCCTGGATGCCTTCGAGGATGGCGTTGCGCGCGGAGACGTAGCTCGCGCCGGCCGCGGCGGTGGCGCCGAGGATCATGATGACCGCGAAGGCGGCGACCAGCCGGGGCCGCAGCCCGGCGAGCCACGAGCGGACCTGCCGGATCACGAACGGCCGAACCGGTAGCCGAACCCGCGGACCGTCTGGACGTGCTCCGGCTTCGCCGGCACGTCTTCGATCTTCGAGCGCAGCCGCTGCACGCACGCGTCGACCAGCCGCGAGTCGCCGAGGTAGTCGTGGTCCCAGACGGCGGCGAGGATCTGCCGGCGGCTGAACACCTGCCCGGGCGTGCGCGAGAGCTCCAGCAGCAGCTTCAGCTCGGTCGGGGTCAGCGACACCGGGACGCCGCGCTTGGTCACCTCGAGCCCGGCCCGGTCGATCACCAGGTCGCCGTGGCGTTCGCGGGGCTCCGGCTGCTCGCCCGGCCGTTCGCCGGGCCGCTCGGTGACGGCCCGGCGCAGCACGGCCCGGATCCGCGCGTCGAGCACGCGGGGCTCGACCGGTTTGGCGACGTAGTCGTCCGCGCCCGCTTCGAGCCCGGCCACGACGTCGAAGTCGTCGCTGCGCGCGGTGAGCATGATGATCGGGATCGGCCCCGACGCGCGCATCCGGCGGCACGTCTCGAAGCCGTCCATGCCGGGCAGCATGAGGTCGAGCACGACGATGTCGGGGTGCCGGCGCACGAGCACCTCGATGCCGAGCTCACCCGACTCCGCGGTGTGCACCACGTGTCCCTGCCGGCGCAGGGCCAGTTGCAGTCCTTCCCGGACCGCCGCGTCGTCCTCTACCACCAGTACCTCGGCCACGGCGCCATTATTCGGAAAAGCGCACGTCGTGGCGACCCGGGCGGATCTTGTAGCGAAACCATGACATCGCCCTGACGGGATCTCGAAATCCCGGAGCCAGACTCGAAGACATGGCAGTGATCATCTCCGAGGTACGCCCCAGCACCCCGCCGGCCGGGCGCCACGCGCTCGTGACCCGGGCCGTGTCCCGCACCGCCGTGCTCGCGGCGAGCGCGGCCGGGTTCGCCCTCGCCTTCGTCGCGGCCTACCTGCTCTTCGTCCGCACCGAGGCCGGCCGCGGGGTCGAGAACGGCGTCGTCCGCAGTGCCCAGTCCGCGGGGACGACGGTGGCGTGGGCGGCCCCGCTGCGCGACGCCGACCTGGTGGTCGTGCTCGGCGGCGTCGCGGTGCTGCTGGTGGTGATCGCCCTGGCCCGGCGGCGGTTCGCGCTCGGCGTGACGGCCCTGCTCATGCTCGCCGCGCCGCTGATGGTGGCGCAGCTGCTCAAGCTGTACGTCCTGGACCGCCCGGCGACGGGCGACCGGCTCGGCGTCGCGAGCCACAACAGCTTCCCCAGCGGGCACGTCAGCGCGGCGATGGCCGTGCTGGTGGCGCTCGCGATCGTCCTGCCGCGCCGCTTCCGCCCCCAGGCCCTGGTGGCCGGCGGGGTCGGCGTCGCCTGGGTCTCGGCCGCGGCCGTGGCCCTGGGCTGGCACCGGTTGAGCGACACCGTCGGCGGCTGTCTCCTGGTCGCCGCGGTCACCTGCGCCGGGGCGGCGGTGGTGTCCGCCCGCCGCCCCGACGGTGACCGCGTGCCGCCGGTGCCGGTGCTCTGCGGCTTGCTGGCGCCGGTCGCCCTGGTGCTGGCCGGCTACCTGGTCCTCGGGACGGCGACGTCCGGCGCCGCCCAGTTCGTCGCCGCGATGGTGCTCGCCGCGCTGTCGGCGATGGCGGTGGTGCTCCTGCTGGCGGCACCGTTGAGGCGGGTGGCGTTCGACCCGGCGGAGGTCCGGGTCCGGCGGCTCCGGCGCCGCTGACGGGCGCGGTTCGGGGGTCCGGGCGGTCGGTCGGCGTGCCTGGAGGGTCGGTTCGCGTGCCTGGGGGGTCGGTCGGCGTGCCTGGAGGGTCGGTTCGCGTGCCTGGGGGGTCGGTCGGCGTGCCTGGAGGGTCGGTTCGCGTGCCTGGAGGGTCGGTTCGCGTGCCTGGACGGACGACTCGCGTGATCTGAGGCCGATCTCGCGTGATCCAGGCCGGAACTCGCGTGATTGAAGGCGGAACTCGCGTGGCTGGAGGGGCAACTCGCGTGTCTGGCGGGGTATTTCGCGTGATTGGAGGGGCATCTCGCGTGATTCGAGGGTCGACACGGCGGCGAGCGGGCCAGTTTCGGGGGATTGGACCGCGACAGCGCTGGTCGCGGCGCTTAGCGTCGGTGCGGTGCATCCGAGGCTTGCCGAAGACCTGAACTCCCTGCCCGCACTGCTCGACGCCGCGCGGAAACTCGCCGGCGACGCACTGGCCGGGCTGCCCGAGCGGCCCGCCGCCGTCCCGCCCGGTGACCTGGTGCGGGCGCCGCTGCCGCTCGACGGCGCCGGGGCCCGGGGTGCGCTGGAGGAGTTCTCGCAGCGCTGGGAAGCCGGCTTCGCGGGCAGCGCCGGGCCTCGCTACCTCGGGTTCGTCACCGGCGGCGCGACCCCGGCGTCGCTGGCCGGCGACTGGCTCACCTCCGCCTACGACCAGAACCCGGCCAGCGGCATGGACTCCTCGGCGCAGGACCTGGAACGCGAGACGGTCGGCTGGCTGGCCGAACTCTTCGGGCTCGGTGCGGAGTTCTCCGGCGCGTTCGTCACCGGCGCCACGATGTCCACGGTCACCGGCCTAGCCATCGCCCGCGAATGGCTCGGCGAGCGCGCCGGGATCTCGGTGTCCGACGACGGCGCCGCCGCGCTCGGGCCGGTCACCGTGCTGTCCGGCTCGCCGCATTCGAGCGTCTTGAAGGCGTTGTCGTTCCTCGGGATGGGCCGTTCGGCGCTGCGGAAGGTGCCGGTGCTGCCGGGCCGCGAAGCCGTCGACGTCGCCAAGCTGGCCGAAGCGCTCGAATCGCTCGACGGGCCGGCCGTCGTCGTCGCGAACGCGGGCACCGTGAACACCGTCGACTTCGACGACCTGCGCGCGATCGCCGCGCTCAAGCGGCGGTACGGCTTCTGGCTGCACGTCGACGCCGCGTTCGGCGGGTTCGCCGCGCTCGCGCCGGAGCACGCGGCGCTGACCGCGGGCCTCGACCGGGCCGACTCGGTGGTCGTCGACCTGCACAAGTGGCTCAACGTGCCCTACGACTCCGCCGTCCAGTTCACCCGCCGCCGCGACCTGCAGCTGCGCGTGTTCAGCAACAACGCGGCCTACCTGGGCGAGATCGGCGAAACCCCGGACTTCCTGCACCTCACGCCGGAGAACTCCCGGCGGCTGCGCGCCCTTCCGGCCTGGTTCTCACTCGTCGCCTACGGCCGGGACGGGCACCGCGAGATCGTCGAGCGCTGCGTGTCGCTCGCCCGGGACCTCGGCGCGCGGCTCGACGGCTCGCCCCACTGGCGGTTGCTCGCGCCGGTGCGGCTCAACGTCGTGTGCTTCGCCCCGGCCCAGGACGTCACCCAGGACCGGATCGACGCCCTCGTCCACGCCATCGCCGAGGAGGGGACCACCTTCCTCACCCCGACCGTGTACGAAGGCCGCCCCGCCCTGCGCGCGGCCTTCAGCAACTGGCGGACGACTCCCGCCGACGTCGACCGCGTCTACGCCGTGCTCGAGCGCGTGGCCGCCGGCTAGCTGCGGTCCGACTTCGGCATCAGGTACTTCCACGGCGAGGCACCGGCGCCCAGCTCGCACGGCACGTGCACCAGCGCCGGCCGCCCCGCGGCGAACGCCTTGTCCAGCGCGCCGCGCAGGTCGTCCGGGGTGCGCGCGGTCAGGCCGAGCGCGCCGAACGTCTCGGCGAGCCGAGCGAAGTCGGGATTCCGCAGCCGGCCGCCCAGCGCGCGGCCCTCGAACAGCCGCTCCTGGTCGAGGTGGACGTTGCCGTAGTAGCCGTTGTCGAACACGACCGCCACCACGTTGAGTCCGTATTGGACGGCCGTGGCCAGTTCCTGCGCCGCGAACATGAAGCCGCCGTCCCCGGCCACGGACACCACCGGGCGGCCGGGGAAGGCCGCCTGCACGCCGAGCGCGGTCGGGTAGCCGAAGCCGAGCGTGCCCTGGTGCCCGCACGTGACGAAGGTGCGCGGCGAGTAGACCTCGAACCCGAAGTAGGACGCGAAGCCGACCTGGCAGATCTCCTCGACGAAGAAGCCGTCGCGCGGCAGCACGTCCCGGATCGCCCGCAGGTATTCCAGTTCGGGTCCGACGTCGGTGAAGCGCTCGGCCACGGTCGTCTTCAGCGTGGCGAACTCCGCGGTCCGATCCGTCCTTTGTGGACCCGCGACCTCGGTGAGTGCCGCCGTGGCGTCGGCGGCGTCGGCGACGATCGCGACGTCCGCCTCCAGCCGGGTCGCCTGCCGGGGGTCGATGTCGAGCAGGATCGTCTTCAGGCCCGCGGGCTTCTCCGGCCAGCGGAACCAGGACAGCTCCATCCGCGAGCCGATGCCGATCACCACGTCGGTCTCCGCCCACCGCTCGAAGCCGGAGACGCAGGTGAAGCCGAGCGGGTGGTCGTCGCCCACGATGCCGCGCCCGCCGCGGAACGGCACCACCGGCGCCTGCAGCCGTTCGGCCAGCGCCCGGACCTCGGCGGCCGCGTGCCGGGCGCCGCCGCCCACCATGATCATCGGGTTCTTCGCGCCGTGCAGCAGTTCCGCCGCCGCGGCCAGGGCCGCCGGGTCGACGGCCGGGCGGGGCAGCGGCAGCGGGCCGGCCGTCGCGGCGGGAGCGCGCAGGCCCAGCACGTCCCACGGGACCGCCAGGGAAACCGGCCTCGGCCGCCCGCCCGCGGCTTCGCGGAACGCGGTCGCCAGCGCGTCCGGGATCTCGACCGGGTGCTCGACCAGCGCCGACCACTTGGTCATCGTCCGCAGCGTGGCCAGCTGGTCGGGCATCTCGTGCAGGTGCCCGAGCCCGCGGCCGAGGTACGCGCGCGGGATCTCGCCGGTCAGGCAGAGCACCGGCGCGCTGGCTCCGTGCGCCGAGAGCATCGCCGCCGACGCGTTGAGGACGCCGGGGCCGGGCACCACGGTGTAGACGCCGGTGCGGCCGGTCGCCTGCGCGTACCCGAACGCCATGTAGGCCACGGTCTGTTCGTGCCGCGCGCCGATCACCCGGATGTCGTCGCCCGCGCGGGCCAGGCTGTCGAACAGGTCGTAGGTCTGCACGCCGGGCAGCCCGAAGACGGTGTCGACGCCGTGGGCCCGCAGCCCGTCGACGATCAGGTCGGCCGCGGTGGGGGCGGGCGGGGGAATCGGCATCGGCACGGCCTCCTGGGCGTCGTCCGTCGGCGGGACCATATATGGTTTCCTACATGATCAGCGCGTCCTCGGGAAGACCGGTCACGAAGTCCCAGCTGGCCTACGAGACGATCAAGGCCAGGATCCTCGACGGCCGCTACGGACCCGGGTACCGGCTGGTGCTCGACCAGATCGGCCGCGAGCTCGAGGTCAGCGCGGTGCCGGTCCGCGAAGCCCTGCGCCGGCTCGAGGCCGAAGAGCTGATCCAGTTCGAGCGGAACGTCGGTGCCCGGGTGGTGGCCATCGACCCGACGGAGTACCGGCACGCGATGCAGACGGTGGCGATCGTCGAAGGCGCGGCCACCGGGCTCGCCGCGCCGCTGCTGACGCCTTCGGCACTGGCGCGGGCCCGGTCGTTGAACGAGCGGATGCGGCGGAGTCTGGTGGAGTTCGACCCGCTGGCGTTCACCGCGCTGAACGCGGAGTTCCACGAAGCGTTGTTCAGCGCCTGCCCGAACCCGAACCTGGTCGACCTGGTGCGGCGGTGCTGGACCAGGCTGGCCGCGGTCCGCGACAGCACGTTCGCGTCCGTGCCGGGGCGGGCACCGGAGTCGGTGGAGGAGCACGAGCGGCTGCTCGCCCTGATCGAGGGCGGGGGCGATCCGGCGGAGGTCGAGCAGTTCGCGCGGGGGCATCGGTTGGCGACTTTGGAGGCCTATCTCGCGCGGGAGCGGTGAGGGGTCCCGGCGCGGCTGAGGTGGGTGGGTGCTGCTGGGTGGGGGCGCTGGCGGGCTCCGGTGGGACGGGTGCGCGGGTTGGGCGGCGTGGCGGGGCGGGCTGGCGGTGGGGACGGGTGCGCCGGGTCGGCCGGCTTGACGGGTGCGCCGGCGGGTGGGCCCGAGGGTGCGGTGAGCGCGCTGCGCCGGCCGTGGGGTTGCCCGGCCGGCGCGGTCCGGGAGTTTCGTGGGCATGGTTTGCTCGGCCGGTGCGGGGCTGACAACCACCGGTGGGCTGGCGGGAGCCGGCGGTGGCCGGGGTGAGGGTTGCCCGGGGCGGCTGGGGAATGTCAGGGTCGGGGATGCCGATCTTCTCCGCGCCGGATGGGACCGCGCTCGCCTTTCGCTTCTGCGGCTCCGGTGGTGAGCCGGTCGTCTGCCTGCCCGGTGGGCCCATGCGGGCCGGTGCCTACCTGGGCGATCTCGGTGGGCTGGGGGCCCGGCGCCGGCTTGCCGTGCTGGATGCGCGGGGGACCGGGGCGTCCGGGGAACCCGCCGATCCGGCTACCTACCGGTGCGATCGGCAGGTCGAGGACGTCGAAGCGCTGCGCAAGCACCTCGGCCTCGAGCGGCTCGATCTGCTGGGGCACTCCGCCGGGGCGAGCCTTGCCGTGCTCTACGCCGCCCGGTATCCCGGACGGCTGCGGCGGCTCGCGCTCGTCGCGCCCAGCCCGCGGGCCGTCGGGTTGCAGCTGCCCGTGGCCGAACGGCGGCGGATCATGGCCCGGCGGGCCGGCGCGCCCTGGTTCGACGACGCCGCCGCGGCCTACGAGGCGATCGCCGCCAGGACCGCGACCAGCGCCGACTGGGCCGCCATCGCCCCGATGTACTACGGCCGCTGGGACGACGCCGCCCGGCGGCACCAGGCCGCCGAGCCCGGTCAGCGCAACGGCGCCGCCGCGCGCGTCTACAACTCCGACGGCGCCTTCGAACCCGGGCTCACCCGGGCCGCGCTCGGTGCCGTCGACGTTCCCGTGCTGGTGCTGGCCGGCGAGCTGGACTGGATCGCCAGCCCGGGCGTCGCGGGCGAGTTCGCCGCGCTGTTCCCGGACGCGCGGGTCGTCGTCCTGCCCGGCGCCGCGCACTATCCCTGGCTGGACGACGCGGCGGCGTTCGTCTCAGCCGTGGTGGGTTTCCTGGCCTGAAGCCGGGTTCCGGCGCGGCTTGATGCGGACCGCCGGCAGCTCCGGTGCCGGCAGCCGCCGCGGGGTGCCCGTGTAGCCGGTCACGCTGCCGAACTGGTCGGATTCCGCCTGCCACGCTTCGCGGAAAGCCGCGATCTCCTCGTGGGTGCGGCCGACGAAGTTCCACCACATCAAGATCTCTTCGTCGAACGGGGTCCCGCCCAGCAGGAGGAACCGGGCCGGCGCCGAGCCCCGGTTGCTCAGCGTCAGGGAGCGCACGCCGGTGCCGACGTAGCCCAGCTCGGCCGCGCGGACGCGGGTGCCCGCGACGACGACGTCGCCGCTGTCGGCCAGGACGCCGTGCTCGAAGCGGGGGTCGACGCCGAGGGACATGTGGGCGTCCGGGCCGAGCACGATCTCCGCGCCCAGGAGCGGGGTGAACGTCGGGATCGGGGACGTCCGACCGGCCAGCGACCCCAGGAACACCCGGATCTCGGCGCCCTCGATCCGGTTCACCGACGGCACGTAGTGGTCGAAGGCGCGGGCCGTGTGCCGGTGCCGCTCGGGCAGCGCCACCCAGAGCTGGACGCCGTGGAGCGTCTTCGCGGCCGCGGTCGAGACCTCCGAGTGGCAGATGCCGTGGCCGCCGGTCATCAGGTTCAGCTCACCGGGGCGGACCATCGCGTGCGTGCCCAGGCTGTCGCGGTGCTCGATTTCGCCGGCGAACAGCCAGCTCACCGTCTGCAGGCCGGTGTGCGGGTGCGGGGCGACGTCCATCGCGCCGGTGACCTCGGTCGGGCCGTAGTGGTCGGCGAAGCACCAGGCGCCGATCAGCGAGCGGGACCGCTGGGGGAGCGTCCGCCGGACCCGCATCGCCCGCGGGCCGCCGAGGGGAACCTCGCGCGGGGTGAGGATCTCGACGGCCGGGTGCTCGGGGTCGACGGTCGCGGGCCGGTCGCCGCAGGCGAGCTCGGCGGGGGCGAGCTCGGCGGGGGCGGCCTCGGTGTTGCTCATGTCCGCCACGGTAGTCGCGTTGCCGGCGGGGGCTCGGGTGCCGGGTGGGCCGGGCGGGTGGGGATCGGCTGCGGTGGCGGGCTTCGGGGTAGCGCGCCGGGCTGGGCGACGCACGCCTCGGCCGCGGTGAACTGCGCGCGCTGGGCCTCGGCCTGGGGGTGGCCGAGGGAAGTGGCGCGGTGGCGGCCGGGTTCGCTTTGTGGAGTTGTCAAACTTCGCGCCGCCGGGTCAGGCGGCGTGGTGCTGCTGCTGCGCCGTGACGATCGCCTGGCCGGCGGCCGTCAGGAGCGCCGGGACCAGCTCGCCCGGCAGGCCCGGGCGGGCCGCGCGGACCAGGCCCTGGTGGGCCAGTGCGTGGGCCGCGAACTGGTCGCCGCACGACAGGCCGTCGATGAACAGGTCGGGCTCGCTGCTGCAGGACACCGAGCCGCGGCCCGCGCCGACCGCTCGCAGCATCGCCAGCATCCGGTGGTTCACCAGGGGGCGCACAGCCGGTGTTCCGGTCTTTTCGTTCCTGTTCATCTCGGTCCCTCCCGCTCGTGGTTCGACCTCGTCCTACTGATGCGTCGAACCAGCTGACGGGATTTCGACAGCACATCCGGAACCGGCCCGGCCAGAAGCGTCCGTCCATCGTCACCGCCGCCGGTCGAGCCCGGGTCGACTCCCCGTCGACAGGCGTTCGGGCCCCGGCCGCGACCGGATGGGCTCAGAACGGAGGCAACCCGGAAACCGCCGGCTCCGGGGTCCACGAACTGGTCGCCTCGCCGCCGGCGGCCCGGCTGAGCTTCGTCACCTTCGCCGTGGCGTACCGCAGCGCGGGGCCGATCTCGTCGACGTCCAGCTCCGTCACGGTGCGCTTCTCACCCTCCTTCGTGTCGTACGACCGCTGTCTCAGCCGGCCTTGGACGACCACGCGGGCGCCGCGCCCGAGGGACTCCGCGACGTTCTCCGCGTACTGCCGCCACAGGCTGCAGCGCAGGAACATCGCCTCGCCGTCGCGCCAGGCACCGGACTCGCGGTCGAACGTGCGCGGCGTGGACGCGACCGTGAAGTTCGCGACCGCGGCGCCGGACGGGGTGAACCGCAGCTCGGGGTCGGTCGTCAGGTTGCCGATCACGGTGACCAGCGTTTCGCCTGCCATCGGGCTCTCCTTCTCCTGCCGGTGCGGGGTGCACCGCTCTCGCCGACGAGGAGAGCACGGGGGTCCGACAGTTCCGGGCCGGGCGACGAGAGGCCGACACCCGGCCGGGCTGGTTCCTGCCGTCATGCCGACGGCGCTTCAGAAGGAGCCGGGCACGCTCGCCCACCGGCTGGCGCACCTGTGCGCGCTGGTCGCGAGCACGTTCGAAGAGGCCCCGCGGTGCCTGCTCGAAAGTGACCACACGCTGGGCGGACGGGTGTGGGAAGACGCGGCCGCGTGCGAGGACCAGGCGGGTGCGCTGCTCGCCCTCCACGCGCCGCAGGAGGAGGACGTGAAGGCGGTGCTCGCCGCCGTCCACGCCGCCGCGGATCTCACTCGGATGGGTGGTCTTGCGCGGGAGGTCGCGGAGCCGTGGCGGGTACCGGTGGAGGTGCGGCCCGCGCTCGGTCGGCTGGGCGGGCACGCGGTGGCCGCCGCCCGGGCTCTTCGGGAGCTGCTCGCCGGAGAAGGGGGCGCCGGGTTGGCCGACGCTGTCGCGCGCGCCGGGGTCGCCGAGCGGGAGCTGCGCGAGGAGGCGGGCCGGTTCGGGACCGGCGCCGCGATCGACGTGGTGCCGCTCGCCGCGGTGCACGGGCGGTTCGCCAGGGATTCGGCCTCGATCGCGCGCCGGGCCGCGGGGTTCGTGGCGGTGGGTGCCTGACCGCGAAAGCCGGTTATGCGTGGTTTGTACCGATAAGTCCGAAAAGGACAGAGCGGCTCTCGACGCCCGAGGCCGGCCGGCGACCCGCGCGGATCCGGCGCTCGAACGTCGGCCGGCTCAGCTGCCCTGCTGGGGGAACTGGCCCTGCTGCGGGTACTGCTGCCGATCCCCCTGCGACGGGTGCTGCGGCTGCGGGAACCCCTGCGGCTGGGACGGGTGCGGCGACTGCTGGAAGCCCTGCGGCGCCCCCTGCTGCGGGAACCCCTGCGACGGCGCCCCCTGCTGCGGGAACCCTTGCGACGGGTACCCGCCGGACTGCTGCTGCGGGTAGCCCGCCGCCGGAGCCTGCCCCTGCTCCTCCTGCGCCTGCAGGCGGACGGCGTCTTCCTTCGAAATCCGGTTCTCGATCCCGCAGAACGTGCACTGCGCGGAGTACTTCACGCTGATCGGGAAGAGCGGGATGAAGAAGAGGGTGAACTTCGTGACCGCCTTGCGCACCGCGTGCGAGGCGGGGTTGCCGCAGCGGCCGCACAGGAAGGTCGTCATCGCCAGCACGTAGATCCGTGTCCGCCAGCCCCAGATCAGCATCGGTACTTCTTTCTCCCGGGTCTTCAGTTCGCCGCGGAGCCTCGCACACCGGCGCGCCGCCGCGTGGCGGTTTCGCCGAACTCGGGGACTAGATTGTGATCATGCCGAGCGATTTCGCCCTCAAGACCATGAACGCCGTGCACCGCGGCCTGATCAAGCTCACCGGCGGGAAGGTGGGCTGGACCGCCGCCATGCCCGTCCTGGAGCTCACCACGATCGGCCGCAAGAGCGGCCAGGCGCGGTCCGTGCTGCTGACCTCGCCGCACCAGGACGGCGACACCCTCGTCGTCGTGGCTTCGCGCGGCGGGGACGACACGCACCCCGCGTGGTTCCTCAACCTGCGCGACAACCCCGAGGTCGAGGTTTCGCTCAAGGGCGCGCCGAAGCGGCCGATGCACGCCCGGGTCGCCGACGCCGACGAGCGCGCGAGGCTCTGGCCGAAGATCTCCGGCGACTTCAAGAACTACGCGCAGTACCAGACCAAGACCGAGCGCGAGATCCCGCTCGTCTTCCTCGAGCCGCGCTAGCTCCGCGCCATCAGGTAGCCCGGGTCCGGACCGGGGATCTGCTGGTCCGGCACACCCGCGAGCAGCCGGCTCATCGCGTGGAAGTACGGCGGCGCGGCGACCGTGCCACCGAACGCGCCGTGGCCGCAGTTGCCGAGGTGCACGGGCGTCCCCGGGCAGATTTCCCGGGGACGCGGGCCGTCGGCGAAGACCATCGACGAGACCGCGTACCCGTCGACGCCGCCGACGAACGCCACGGACTCGCTCTGCTGCGTCGTGCCGGTCTTGCCGATGTCGGGGCGGGTCCAGCCGGCCGCGTGGGCGGCTTGGGCCGACGTGCCTTCCGTCGTGTCCTTGCTCAGGCCCGCTTCGAGGGTGTTCGCCACGCCGGTCGGGATGACCTGCTCGCACGCCTGCTGCCGCACCGGCACGGCGGTCCCGTTGCGGTCGGTCACCGACAGGATCGGGTCCGGCGGGCACCAGACACCGCCGCTCATCAGCGTCGCCGAGACGTTCGCCATCTCCAGCGGGCTGACCGGGCTGTTGCCGAGGGTGAACGAAAGCAGGTTCTGGAAGTACTGCGACTGCGGCTCGTTGTACTGAGGGTTGCTCGACGCGGGGTTCGGCGCGGCCCCGGCGTCGTTGGTCGCGAGGGTGTTCCGCAGCCCCAGCTTGTACGCCATGTCGAGCACGGCGGGCATCCCGACCTGGTTCTCGAGCCCGACGAAGGCGACGTTCGGTGACGTCGCGAGCCCGTCGGCGAGGCTGATCGGGTCGGCGTAGTGGCCGTCGTTGTGGACGGTGTAGCACGCCGTGTGCGCGTTGGCGTTCGGCGGCGCGAAGCACTGGCTGTCCGGGTTGGGCAGCGGCGTCTCCAGGCCCGCCTTGCCGGTGACGAGCGCCGCGGCCGAGGTGAAGATCTTGAACGACGAGCCCGCGCCGAACTCGTTGCTCGCGTCCGCGACGATGTCCGTGGACGTCTCGCCCCGCGCCGGATCCGTGCCGTAGTTCCGGTTCGCGACCATGGCGAGCACCTGGTGGCCGGTCGAACCCGGCTGCACGACGGCGAAGGTGTTCGCCACGCCGTCCTGGGTGGTCGGGACGTTCGCGTCGACGGCGTCCTTGGTCACCTGCGAGACGCGCGGGTCGAGGGTCGTCTTGATCGTGTAGCCGCCGGTGGCGAGCTGGTCCGCGGTGAACCCGGCGCGCACGAGGTAGTTTTCCGCGTAGGCGCAGAAGAACCCGGCGTCGGGTGCCGCGCCCAGGCACGTCCCGGACGGCGTCACCGGGCCGTCCGGCAGCAGCCCGAGCGGCGCCGCTTTCGCCGTCGCCGCGTAGGACGCCGGGAGGGAGCGGTTGGTCACCATGGCGTCGATGACGAGGTTGCGCCTTTGCAGCGCTTTGTCCGGATGCGTGTACGGGTTGTAGACGCTGGGGTTGTTCACCATTCCGGCGAGCAACGCCGCCTGCGGCACGGTCAGTTTGTCCGCCGTTGTCCCGAAGTAGGCTTTCGCCGCGGCGCCGACCCCGTACACGGTTCCGCTGAATTCCACCACGTTGAGGTAATTCGCCAGAATGTCGTCCTTGCTCGCGGTGTCGTTGAGCTGGACGGCCATTTTCGCCTCACGCAGCTTGCGCGCGAGGGAGTCTTCGCGGTCTTCCTGCTGCGCGATCGGGTTGGTCCGGTCGACGACGTTCACGAGGTAGTTCTTGACGTACTGCTGGGTGATCGTCGACGCGCCCTGCAGCGAGCCGCCGGCGCTGTCGTTGACCGCCGCGCGGAGCATGCCCTGCAGGTCGACGCCGCCTTCGGTGTAGAACCGGCGGTCCTCGATCCCGATGATGGCCGCCTTCATCGTCATCGCGATGCCGGCCGGCGTCACCGGGAGGCGGTACTGCGCGTACAGCGTCGCGATCGGCGTGCCGTCCCGGTCGGTCACCGTGGTCGTCAGCGGCGGATCAGCCGCGGCCAGCTGAGCGGAAATCGCGTCCACCGAATCGCTGACCTGATTCGACAGCAGACCCGCGCCGATGGCGGCCGGTGCCGCCGTCCCGGCCACGAGAATTCCGGCGAGCAGACACAACCCGACAAAGGGGACCACGCCCCGGCCACGATTCACGAAATCGAGATTAGACATTCCGCGATAAAGCTTCTGTTCGGTGAGACATGTGCCTCACCGGGCCAACCTGCCGAGCAGTGCCGAGGCGACGGTGATCGCGACGACCGTCGCCGCGGCCAGCACGCCGAAGTCGAGCCCGAGGTGCGACGGGGTGCCGATCAGCAGCCCGCGCAGGGCGTCGACCTGGTAGCTCAGCGGGTTGACGTGGCTGAGCACCTTAAGCCACGACGGCATCAGGTCCACCGGGTACAACGCGTTCGAGCCGAAGAACAGCGGCATCGTGATCGCCTGCCCGATGCCCATCAGCCGCTCGCGCGAGAGCACGATCCCGGCGATCACGATGGACAGGCAGCAGAAGAACGCCGAGCCGAGCACGAGCACGACCGCCATCGCGAGCAGCTTCAGCGGGTTCACGGTCAGCCCGACGCCGAGGATCGCCGCGAGGACCAGCACCATCAGTGCCTGCACGAGCGCGCGGACGCCCGCCGCGAACGCCTTTCCCGCGACGAGCGCGGCGCGCGGGGTCGGCGTCACCAGGAGCTTGGCGAGCACCCCCGCGTCACGTTCCCAGATGATCTGGATGCCGTAGAAGATCGAGATGAACAGCGCCGACTGCGCGAGGATGCCGGGCGCCAGGTAGTCGAGGTACGGCGTCGAGCCGGTGGGGATCGCGCGCAGCCGGGTGAACGTCTCCCCGAAGATCAGCAGCCACAGCGCGGGCTGGATCGCCCGGGTGAGCAGTTCGGTCTGGTCGCGGCGCAGCTTCTGCAGTTCCACCAGGCACATCGCGCCGACGCGCGCGGAGAGGATGCGCACCTGGCGCAGCGGACCGGGGTCAGCCGAGACGGCGGGCGGTGCGGCGAGCGGCACGGACACTGCGGATCCCTCCTTCGTCGGTTTCGAAGCGGTCGCCGGTGACCGCGCGGAACACGTCGTCCAATGTGGACCCCGGGCCGAGGTCGGTCTCGAGGTCGGCGGGGGTGCCCAGCGCCCGGATCCGGCCGGTGTGCATGAGCGCGACGCGGTCGCAGTACTGCTCGGCCTCGTCCATGTAGTGCGTGGTGACGAGCACGGTCATGCCGGTGTCGGTGCGGATCTGCGTGATCCGCTCCCACACCGCCGAGCGGGCGACCGGGTCGAGCCCGATCGTCGGTTCGTCGAGGATCAGCAGCCGCGGCGAGCTGACCAGGGCCTGGGCGAGCTCGAGCCGGCGGATCATGCCGCCGGAGTAGCCTTTCGCGACGCGATCGGCTTCGTCGGCCAGCCCGACGAGGTCCAGGGCGCGCCGCACCTCGCCGGCGCGCCGGGCGCGCGGCACGTCGAAGAGCCGCGCGAACAACGTGACGTTCTCGCGCCCGGTCAGCGCGCCGTCGGCCGACAGCTGCTGCGGGACGTAGCCGATGAGCCGCCGCACGGCCATCCGGCGGCGCGCGACGTCGACGCCGAAGACGGTGATGCGGTCCGGAGTGGTCGGCAGCAGCGTGGTGATCATGCGGAGCGTCGTCGTCTTGCCGGCGCCGTTCGGGCCGAGCAGGCCGAACACCTCGCCGGGCGGGATCTCCAGGTCGACGCCGTCCACCGCGCGGGTCGACCCGAACGAGTGGCGGAGGCCGGTGCAGCGCACCGCGGGTTCGGTCATGGCCACTCCTTCAGGATGCCCGTGAGTTTTTCGAGCGCCGGCAACGCGTGTTCGATCGCCGCTATGTCCTCTTCGGACAGTCCGGTGAGCGCTTCGGCGACGAGCCCGGTCCGGGCGCGCCGCCACGCGGTCATCCGGTCGCGCGCGCCGTCGGTGATCTCCAGCCGGGCCGCGCGCCGGTCGGCGGGATCGGCCTCCCGGCGCAGCAGGCCGGCGTCGACGAGCTGGTTGACCAGGGTGCTGACCGAGTTGGCGGCCAGGTGCAGCTCGCGCGCGGCCGCGGCGACGCCGACGCCGGGGTGGTCGGCCACCACGCGCAGGACCTCGACCTGCGCGCCGGGCAGCGGGAACCCGGGTACTTCGGCGCGCACGCGGCGGCGCACCACCCGGCGGATCCCCAGGACAGTGCCGAGCAACCGGTCGGCGAGTTCGGTCATGCCGCCAAAGTAGCTCTGACTCAGATCTATTGGCAATGCTAAATGTCTGGTCTGGGATAAATGGCCGGAACTCAATCGGTTCCGGAGCCGGCGCACCTTCGGGAAGGTCGTCGTCGCGGCCGGATGAGGCGAAAGGTACCGCTGATCGGCTGAACCTGACCCGGAGTGACCGTTCGGCGGCGAAGTGCTGCCGTTCGCCGCGTGATCGCGGGGTTCCGGTCCGGAATCGGCGGCCGCGGGCGCATGCTGTCCTCTCCGACCCCGCGTCCCCGCGCCTGACGTCCACTGTGGACATTGCCAGAGCGCCCGGCCCGGCGGTCTTCTCGACCGGAGATAGGACACCACGCCCGTGACCCTGCTGGACAGCAAGCTCGTCCGCTGCTGGACGTCCCGTCCGCACCTGCAGTCCCTCTACACCCTCGCCGCGGCCGCCCCGCGGGTGCGCGCGGCGCTCGGCCTGCTGCCCACCGGCGGCGGCACGGTCGGCTTCAAGGTGGACGGGGACGCGCTGGCCCGCACCGAGGCGGAACTGATCGCCGCGACGTCGGCGCGGCTGCCGGTGCACCCGCTGGTGACGCAGGACCTCCACGGGCGTTCGACGGTCCGGTGCTGGCGCCGCGACCGCGACCTGCGCGTGCTGACCGGCGACCTGGTCGACGTCGCGGACCGGCTGGCCCGGGCGGGCTACGGCGGCTGCCTGCGGTCGGCGACCGTCGAGTTCGCCGAGCCGGGCGGGCGCCGCGACCGCAAGCTCGCGCTGGTCTACCTGTTCGACCGCGGCACGTTCCACACCACCGCGGCCGCCGGGACCCCGCCTCTCGACCGCGCGCTCGAGCTGCGCGCCCGCGCCGCGCTGCACGGCGCGTTGCCGTTGGAACCGCACGCGCACCGCCGGTTCGTCGTCTGAAATTCCCACGTTTGTCGAGGTCACACGCTTCTGCGAGGATGCTGCTCTCTTCCGAGCAGAAGGAGATCGCCGTGGCTTCCGTTCTCAACCCGTACCTGACCTTCCGCGCCGAGGCCCGCCAGGCCATGGAGTTCTACAAGGACGTCTTCGGGGGCACCCTCCGCGTCAACACGTTCGGGGAATTCGGTTCACCCGAAGGAGCGGACGCGGAAAAGATCATGCACGCCCAGCTGGAGACCGACAACGGCTACACGCTCATGGCGTCCGACACCCCGGCCGGCATGGACCACAACCCGGGCACGAACATCACCGTCAGCCTCAGCGGCGACGACGCGGACGACCTGCGCGGCTACTGGGACAAGCTGAGCGAGGGCGGCACCGTGACGGTTCCGTTCGAAAAGCAGATGTGGGGCGACGAATTCGGTTCCTGCGTCGACAAGTTCGGCATCCCGTGGATGGTCAACGTCGTCCACCAGGCGTAACGGGGCGTTGCAGCCCGCGCCCGCGTCGGTGACGATGAGGGGGGAGAAGGAGGCCCGATGGCGGGTGCCCCCTGGGTGTGCGCACAGTGCGGCGCCGTCAACGACCCCGCGGCCGGACGGTGCGGCACCTGCTCGAGCCTGGCCCCCGGCCGGGCTCGCGCGCGGGCGCTGTGGGTGCTGCTGACCCTGATGCTGGTCGCCGGGGTGGCGGTGGGCGGGGTCCTGCTGTTCGCCGGGCGCTCGAAGCCCTCCCCGGACTCGGCCGGGCCGTTCCCGTCGTACACGACGCCCGCCTTGCCGACGACGAAGACCGTGGTCACGACCGCGAACGGCGTCACCCAGCCGCCAGCGTCGTCCACGTCGGCCACATCGCCGACGACGTCGGCCACGCCGGCGGGCAAGCCCTGCCCCGGGGACGCGGCGCGGTACCTGCCGGGCGGTCAGGGGACGGCGCTGCTGGTCGCGCAGACGGTGAAGTCGCTGATCACGATCTGCCGGGTGCCCGACGGCCGGATCTTCTACGACGGCCAGGCCCGCGGGCAGGCGGCCTCGGACGACACCCACATCGTGCTGCCCGCCCAGGCTGCGGGCGAGGGTTTCGTCGCGAAGAACGGCGACTACACCTACCAGATCAGGGACGGCAGGCTGGTCGTGTCGGCCGGGTCCGGCGTGCTCTCGGACGACGAGCTGACCACCGTCGGCTGAGCGCGTGCTCAGGATGTGGGAGCGCCGACGTCGCGTCGGCGGGTTTGCGCATCCTGGCGGTATGGCTTCTCCGCTCGACAACCCGACGTGGGCGTCGCTGACCGGCCCGCACGCCCGCTTCGCGGAACGCCGCGGGCGCGTGGTGCGCTACCCCGAGGACGTCGCCCCCTTCCTCGGTCTTCCCGACGATCCCGGCGAGCAGGACTGGCTCGACGTCGCGGCGCTCGGCGGGCCGGGCGCGGTCGTGGTGCTCGCCGCCACCGCCGCACGGCCGCCGTCGGACTGGGAGGTGCTCGACGAGCTGCCCGGCGTCCAGCTCGTCGACGAGGGCGTCGCGGCCGCGCCGGACCCGGAAGCCGTGCGGCTGGGGCTCGCCGACGTGCCGGAGATGCTCGACCTCGTCGAGCGGACGAAGCCTGGGCCGTTCCGGAAGCGGACCGTCGAGCTCGGCACGTACCTCGGGATCCGGCGGGGCGGGGCGCTGGTCGCGATGGCCGGGGAGCGGTTGCACCCGCCGGGCTACACCGAGATCAGCGCGGTGTGCACGGACCCCGCCCACCGCGGGCAAGGCCTCGGGACGCGGCTCGTGCTCGCCGTGGCGGCGGGCATCCGCGAGCGCGGCGAGACACCGATGATGCACGCGGCCGCGAGCAACACCGCCGCGATCCGCCTCTACCTCTCCCTCGGGTTCGCCCTGCGGCGGCGGCCGGACTTCGTCGCCGTCCGCGTGCCCGGCTAAGCGCCGGTCGAGGAGCCGGGCCGCACGATCATCAGCACTGTCACGGCGGCCCAGAGCAGGTTGAACACGCCCGTCACCATGGCGAGCCGGGCCAGTCTGTCCGAAGTGGACTCCTCGGCCAGCAGCCGCTTCTGCCGCGGCAGCACCAGTACCGCGAGCACCGCGGCCGCGACGGCGGTCAGCCCGATCGACGTGAGCAGCCACGGATCGCCCATGACGTGCATCGTGCCCGCGACGCCGAAGCCGAACACGGGCACCGCGATGGCGGCGTAGGCGTACACGCGGCAGATCCGGTGCAGCGTCTTCGCGATCTTGAGATCGCCCTTCCGGACGGCGGCGGGGAACATGCTGGCCGCGACGGCGACCGGGCCGACGGCGAGGATCGCCGCCAGGACGTGGACCGAGAGCAGGAATTTCGACACGCGCCGAAGTTACCGATCTTCGTGAGGACCCGGCAGTGGCTGGAATGCCAGGAACCACCGAGATCCGGCCAACCGCGTCCGGATGTCGATTCCGCCGTCCCCGGTTCGACGTCCGGGTAGCGGAAGGGGACCACGATGACCACCACGACGTGCACCACCACGCGGATCCGCAGCCTGCCGGTCCTGCTCGCCACCGAGGACGACGCCGAGGACATGGGCCTGCTGGCGCCGGACGACCGCCTGACCTGCCACGTGCACGGCCGGTGGATCCACCAGTGCGTCGCCTCGCCGACGCACGTCAGCCCGGTCACCCGGCACCGCTGGTGCCGCGGCTGCCGGTCGGAGCTGTGCGTCGCCGTCGACGAGCTGGCGCTGGCCGTTTCGATGACCTGCCCGCGCTGCGGTCGCGGCGGCAGCGCCGCCACCACCCGGCTGACCGCGGCCTGCCGCGCGAGCCTGGCCGCCGAGCGCGACGCCCGGCGTGCGGCCTAACGCGACACGGGCTCGGCGTCGAGCCCCGGCTCGTCCAGGCCCGCGTAGACGTCCGGTCGACGGCTCCGCAGCCACGGCAGCAGCACGAGGAAGACGACACCCGGCGTGCCCAGCGCGTCCGGCGCAGTGCGTCGGACATGGGATCCTCCCGCGGAGGCCTGCCCGGACAGCCGCCGCCGTCTTGGACCGCCGCGCAGAGCCGTTGACGGGCAGCGCTAGCTCGGCACCCACATGGTCACGCGGGTGCCGCGGCCCGGCTGGGAGTCCACCGTGCCGTGGCCGCCCACCTCGGCCAGGCGGGCCACGATCGACTGGGTGATGCCGAAGCCCGGGGGGCGCTCGCGGACGTCGAAGCCCTCGCCCTGGTCGCGCGCCACCACCGCGATCCCGCCGTCGCGCTCCTCCACGCGCAGCACGACCTGTTTCGTCCCGGAGTGCTTCACCGTGTTGCGCAACGCTTCCCGCACCGCTTCGCACATCGCCGTGCGGCGGTCCTGCGACAGCTTGTCGTCGTCGGCGAAGTCCGCGGCGACCAGCTGGGTGCGCAGACCGTCGCGGGCCATCTCGGTCGCGACGTCGGCGAGTTCGACCGCGAACCCGCGCGTCGTCCCGTTCGGGACCGGCTCGGTGATCCGGCGGCGGATCTCGGCGGCCTCGGCCTTCGCCACCGACCGCACCTCGGACAGCCGGCTCACGGCGTGCGCGTCGTCGCCCGGCGCCGAGATGGCGAGCGCTTCCAACGTCTGCAGCACGCTGTCGTGCATGATGCGCCGCGTCCGGCGGCGCTCGGCCTCACGCCCGCGCCGGATCCCGATGTCGACCGCGAACCGCGTGCCCGCGCCGAGCAGGATCAAGATGCCCGCGGCGAGCACGATCGCCACCCCCAGCGCGATCGTGCAGCCGATCGAGCGCGTCACGGAGAGCTGGTCGGTCAGCGGGAGACCGCCGGCCAGCGTGAGCGCCGCCCGGAGCGGGATGGCCGCCACCAGCAGCCACAGCGCCGAGGGCAGCCCGGACGTGCCCGCCCACATGGCGACCGCGCCGACCAGCCACGTCCAGGACACGTCGACGGCGAACGGCTGCACCGACGCCGGGGCCGTGGCGGCGACGGCGAAGTTGAGCACCACCCCGACGGCCAGGTCCAGGGCCAGGGCCCGGCCGGTGACGCGGGCCCGCAGGCCGCCCGAGCGCAGCACCCAGGCCATCGCGGCGGTGTTGGCCGCGACGGCGAACACGGTGGCCGCCAGCACCGGCCCGAGCCCGAGCCGGCCGTTGGCCGCGGCGAACCCGATGAACACCTTGACGAACGCCGCGGTCCGGTAGGCCAGCGGCACGACGACCCAGTAGCGCGCGGCGCGGGCGAGCGTCGCTTCCCCGACGTCGGCGAGGTCGCCGTGCTCGTCGGGAGGCCCGGCCGGCTCCGCGGGGGTGCCGCTGCGCAGCAGGGTGCGAACGAGCGCGCGCGGCGGTGCGGCGGAGCCCGCCTCGGGCATCGGTGGTCCCCATTTCATCCGGCCGTCCGGGCGGTCTGAGCCTGGCAGCGCGGCGGGGGCGTCGTCAACCGCTCCCCGGGGTAGGGGTCAGTACGTGTGGAACAGCGTGTCTTCGCCCGTGTACTCCTCCCAGCCGGGCGACCCGGTGGCGGCGAAGCGGTACCAAGCGCTGTTCAGGTCGCGGGCCAGCTCGCGCGGCGGGTGCTCGCCCAGCAGCCCCCGCCGCCCGGACGCCGGCTTCAGCGCGTCGAACACGAAGGGCAGCTCGAGCCCGTGGCACGCGCCCAGGCTGCCCTCGAGCAGCGGGGAACCCCACTCGAACTCGTACCGGAAGGTCCGGCCGCCGTGGTGTTCGGCCAGGTCCCGGACGCCGTCGCGGAAGACCAGGTCGGTCAGGGCCGCGACGAGGACCTCGCCCGCCGAGCGGTCCGAGCCGAGGCCGTACCGGACGAGCACGCCGGCCGGGTCGGGGTGCGACACCGCCAGCGACGCCACGGCCTGGTCGTCGGTGACCGCGTCGAGCGCGCCGGTGGGCACCAGGTAGAGCCGCATCTCCTCACTGCAGCTGCCGACGACGAGGTCGACGTCGCGGCCCGCGCCCGCCCGGATCGCCTTGGCCGGGTGCTGCGGCAGGACGTCGTCGCCGACCACCGGGAGGAACGGGCTGAGCCCGTACCCGCGGTCGTAGCCGAGCGCGTCGCGCAGGTCGGGGGCGCCACCGGGCCGCAGGACGGCGTCCTGC
Source organism: Amycolatopsis sp. cmx-4-37 (assembly GCA_049998055.1). Classification (GTDB taxonomy): domain Bacteria; phylum Actinomycetota; class Actinomycetes; order Mycobacteriales; family Pseudonocardiaceae; genus Amycolatopsis. The sequence goes on from JAEBEK010000006.1 coordinate 419,239, forward strand.
GCGTCGAGCAGCTGCTCGGTCGACACCTTCCGGAACGCCTCGGCGGTCGGTTCGGCCTTCAGCTCGTCGGCGATCACCCGGGCGAGGCGGCGCGCCTGGACGCCGTCGCGCACCATGTCCGGGTGTCCACTCTGGACGATGGCCCGGCGGAAGAGTCCCTGGGAGAGCGGAGAACCGAGGAGGCACGCGACGCTCACCGCGCCGGAGGCGGCGCCGAAGAACGTGACGTTGCCGGGGTCGCCGCCGAAGCCGGCGATGTTCTCTTGGACCCACCGCAGGGCCGCGAGCTGGTCGCGCAGCCCGAGGTTCGTCGTCCCGCCGTCCAGCGGCAGGAATCCGTCGACGCCGAGGCGGTATTGGACGGTCACGAGCACCGCGCCGGCGTGCGAGAACGACGTGCCGTCGTAGACCGGCGCCGACCCGGTGCCGCCGAGGAACGCGCCGCCGTGCACGAACACCAGCACGGGCAGGCCGGCCGCGCCGAGCCGCGGGGTCCAGACGTCGACCGTCAGGTACTCCGGTCCCGGCCGCCAGCCGCTGCCGGTGAGGGGGGACAGGTCGAGCCCGGGCACGTCGTGGCGGCGTTGCGGCGCGGTCGGCCCGGGTCTGGTCGTGTCGCGGACGTCCTCCCACGGCGGGGCCGGGACGGGTTCGGCGAAGCGCAGGTCGCCCTCGGGAGCGGCGGCGTAGGGAATGCCGCGGAACAACGCGAAGCCGGCGGCGGTGACCTGACCGCGGACCGCGCCGGACGCGGTGGGGACGACGGGGTCGGTCATGCCGGGGGGTCCCTTCGAGGAAGATCGGGCGAGCGCCCGTCAGCCTAGGACCGGGGACCGGCCGCCGTCATGGGCGAACCGTCGCGGGAGTTGTCGCGAATGGATAACGGCGCCGGGCCGGTTCGGCCAGGTGGACCAACGCACCCGGGCGGGGCACTCGCGTGCCCCGCCCGGGGGAGTCGGTGAGGCTTGTTCAGCCGTCGGCCGCCGCATGACTTCGCCCTGAACAGCTGCGTGCATGCGGGGCGCGGCGACCTGACCGGAACAAGCCTCAGTCTTCGAGCAGATCTTCGATGGTGATCGGGATGTGCCGGACCCGGATGCCGGTGGCGTTGTGCACGGCGTTGGCGACCGCCGCGGCCATGCCGACCGTGCCGATCTCGCCGAGCCCCCGCGCGCCGACCGCGTTGTGCAGGGTGTCCGGGTACTCGACGAACTGGACGTCGACCTCCGGGATGTCGGCGTTCACCGGGAGCAGGTAGCTCGCGAAGTCACCGTTCGCGAGCCGGCCGTTCGCCTCGATCTCCAGGCCCTCGTGCAGGGCCGCCGAGATGCCCCAGATCATCCCGCCCATCAGCTGGCTGCGGGCCGCCTTGTCGTTGATGATCCGGCCCGCGTCGAACACGCCGAGCATCCGCGACACCCGGGCCTCGCGCGTCCACTTGTGCACGCGGACCTCGACGAACTGGGCGCCCCACGAGGCGAAGGAGTGCTTGGTCAACTCCTCCCCGGGCGCCGACGTGCCGGTCACGTCGAGCGATTCGCGCCCCACGGTCCGCAGCAGCTCGCCGAAGGTCATCGACTCGCCGTCGGCGAAGACGCGGCCGTCGGCGTAGGTGACCTCCCGCCCGTCGAACGGCGCGCCGGGGTCGGCGGCGAGCGCGGTCAGTTCGTCGATCGCCTTGGTGGCGGCGAGCATGATCGCCGTGCCGGCGCTCGCCGTCGCCGTCGAGCCGCCGGACATGCCGCCCGGCGGGAGGGCCGAGTCGCCGAGGCGCGGGGTGATCCGGTCCGCCGGGATGTCCAGCGATTCGGCGCCCACCAAGGAGAGGACGGTCAGCAGGCCGGTGCCGGGGTCCGCGCCGCTCGTCGCGACGACGGCGGTGTCGTCCGCCCGCAGGGTGATGCCGACGGTGGCCGGGAACCGCAGGGCGGGGAACACCGCGGTGGCCACGCCCATGCCGACGAGCCAGTCGCCGTCGGTGCGCGAGCCCGCCGGGCGGTGCGCCCAGCCGAAGCGGTCCGCGCCGATGCGGAAGCACTCGTCGAGGTGCTTGCTCGACCACTGCAGGTCGTGGCCGGGCGGGGCGGTCGAGTTGTTGCGGACGCGCAGCTCGATCGGGTCCATGCCCAGCTTCACGGCGAGCTCGTCGACCGCGCTCTCCAGCGCGAACGACCCGGGTGCCTCGCCGGGAGCCCGCATGAACGTCGTCGGCGGGACGTTCAGCGGCACGATCTTCTGGGAGATGGACAGGTTCTTCGTGGCGTACCACTCGCGCGAGGTGCCGTGCGACGTCGGTTCGACGAACGACCGGGCGGTGTCGGTGTGGCACCACGAGTCGTGGCGCAGGGCCACCAGGGTGCCGTCCGGCTCGGCGCCGAGCGCGAGCTTCTGCACCGTCGCGGCCCGGCCGGCGGTGGCGGTGAAGACCTGTTCGCGGGTGAGCGCGGCCTTCACCGGCCGGCCGAGGGCGCGGGCCGCGGCCGCGGCCAGGAACGCCGGCGTGGACGTCCGCCCCTTGCCGCCGAACGCGCCGCCGACGAACGGGTTGATCGCGTGGACGGCCTCCGGCGCCAGCTCGAGGGCCATGGCCACTTCCGCCGCCTGCATGTTCGACGCCTGGTTCCCGCTGTAGATGGTCAGCTCGCCGTCGTCCCACACCGCGACCGCGGAGTGCGGCTCCATCGCGGCGTGGTTCTGCGTCGCGGTCGTGTAGGTCGCCTCGACGACCACCGGGCTCGCGGCGAGGGCGGCATCGAAGGATTCGACGCCGTCTTCGAGCACCTCGATTTCCGGCGGTGCGCCGTCCATGGCCGGGGGCGCGGGTTCGGCCGAGTCGAGGTGTTCGGCGAGCGAGGTCCGGGCGGGCCGCTCGCGGTAGGCGACCTCGACGAGGGTCGCGGCGTCCCGGGCCTGCTCGAACGTCTCCGCGACGACGAAGCCGATCGGCTGGCCGTAGTAGGTGACTTCCTTGTTCTGCAACGGAACCCAGGTCTCGCCGAAGGGCGGCATGCTCGGGGTCCGCAGCGTCAGCGGGTCGAACGGCGTGTACACCTCGAGCACACCGGGTGCGCTCTTCGCTGCGGTGGCGTCCACGGCCTCGATCTCGCCGTGCGCGATCGTGCTGAGCAGGACGTAGCCGTAGACCATGCCGGAGAAGGTGCGGTCGGCGCCGTACTTGGCTTCGCCGGTGACCTTCAGCGGCGCGTCGAGCCGGGTGATCATCGGGAGCTCCCCTCGGTCAGTTCGAGCAGCGCGCGGACGATCGTCCGCTTGAGCAGCGACACCTTGAAACCGTTGTCGGACAACGGGCGCGCACCGTCGGCCGCCACCGCCGCGGCTTCTTCGAAGGTGGCCTGGGTCGCCGGGGCGCCGCGCAGGGCGTCCTCGACGGCGGGCAGGTGCCACGGCACCGTCCCGACGCCGCCGGCCGCGACGCGGGCGTCGGCGATCTTCCCGTCGCGCACGTCCAGCGCGACCGCGGCGGAGCACAGCGCGAACTCGTAGGACTGCCGGTCGCGCACCTTGACGTAGGTGGAGTTCGCCGCCCAGTCCAGCCGCGGGACGAGCACCTCGGTGATCAGCTCGCCGGGGCGCAGGTCGTTCTCCAGCGCGGGGGTGTCGCCGGGCACCTGGTAGAAGTCGCGCAGGGCGACTTCGCGGGTGCCTTCGGCGTCCGCCAGCCGCAGGCGCGCGTCGAGCGCGACCAGGGCGACGGCCACGTCACTGGCGTGCGTGGCGACGCACGAGTCGCTGGTGCCGAGGATCGCCTGCATCCGGTTGGCGCCTTCGAGCGCGGAGCAGCCGCTGCCCGGCTCGCGCTTGTTGCACGGCGTGGCGACGTCGCGGAAGTACGTGCAGCGCGTGCGCTGCAGCAGGTTCCCGCCGATGCTGGCCATGTTCCGGATCTGCTGGGAGGCGCTCAGCAGCAGGGCGCGCGAGATCGCCGGGTACACCTGCGGGTGCGCGGCGATGGCGCTCATCCGCTCCAGCGCGCCGAAGCGCAGGCCGTCGCTCGTGTCGATGCCGCGCAGCGGGACCTGGTTGATGTCCAGGACGTGCCGCGGCGTGAGGACGTCGAGCTTCATGAGGTCGACCAGGGTCGTCCCGCCGGCGAGGAACGTGCCGGACGAGGCGAGGGCGTCTTCCACGGTGGTGGGCGCGGTCAGCTCAAAGGGACGCATCGGCCCGCCTCGCCTGGTCGACGGCCTTGACGATGTTCGGGTAGGCCGCGCACCGGCAGAGGTTGCCGGACATGAACTCCCGCACGTCTTCGACGTCCTGCTCGACGGCGGCGACCGCCGACATGATCTGCCCGGCGGTGCAGAACCCGCACTGCAGGGCGTCCTGGTCGACGAACGCCTGCTGCACCGGGTGCAGCTTGTCCTCTGTGGACAGTCCTTCGACGGTCGTCACCGGCTGCCGGACGGTGGCGGCCAGGGTGAGGCACGAAAGCACGGGCCGGCCGCCGACGTGCACGGTGCAGGCGCCGCACTGCCCGCGGTCGCAGCCCTTCTTCGGGCCGGTGACGTCGAGGCGCTCGCGCAGCGCGTCGAGGAGGGTCACACCGGGATCGACGTCCAGGTGTTCGGTACTGCCGTTGACTTCGAGTGAGATGTCCACTGGTCTCTTTCCGCAGCTCGTCCGGGTGGGTACCTGACGGTGGTGGTGGCGGCGAACGGGGAGCGGATACTCATCCGCTTCACCCGATCGCGAGGCTAGCGGATTACAATCCGGTTCGCAACGAACCGATCATGCTGGAGCGGCTCCAGGTCTGGGTTAGATTCGGCGGAACGGCACGAGGAGCGGGAGGACGATGACGACGGGATCGGTCAGTCCCCGGCGCGCGGACACCCGGCGCAACCACGAACGCATCCTCGTCGTCGCCGCGGAGTCGCTTTCCCGGACGGGCGAGGTCTCGTTCAACGCGATCGCGAAGCAGGCCGAGGTCGGCGTCGGCACGGTGTACCGGCACTTCCCGACGCCGGAAGCGCTGATCCTGGCGGTGTACCAGCGCGAGGTGCGGCACATCGTCGACATCGTGCCGGTGCTGCTGGCCGAGCACCCCGCGGACGAGGCGTTCCGGGTGTGGGTGACCGACCACCTGGCGCACTACATGATGACCAAGAAGGGCCTGGCCGACGCGTTGCGCCGCGCGACGGCGTCCCGCGGCGAGCTGCCGGCGAACGCGTACGAGGCGATGGTCGGCGCGGTGTCGACGTTGCTGAAGGCCAACGAGGCGGCCGGGACCGTGCGGCCGGACCTCGACCCGCTGGTGGTGTTGCGCGGCTTGGCCGGCCTGCTGCTGCTCGACCCGAACGGTGACTGGCGTGGCGACGCGGCGGGGCTCGCCCACCTGCTCTGGCACGGGATGGCGTCCTAGACGTCGCCGTCGAGCCGGACCGTCACGGTGACGCGGCCCTTCTCGTCGCGATGCGCCACCGCGTGGCCGGTGCGTTCCGCGTCGTCGAGCTCGAGGGACAGCGGGCCGCCGTCGCCGGTGAAGTTGCGCCACCACTTCTTCGCGTCGGGGATGCGGACGCCGATGGTGACGACGTTGCCCGCGCGCCGGTACCCGACGGGAGTGGTGAACGTGCGACCCGACCGCCGTCCCGTGTAGGTGACCTGCGTGAGGTGGCGACGCACCAGCCGCCCCCAGCGCGGGGACGTCCGGAGCGAGCCGACGCACGTGTTGACGCGGTCGACGGCGTTCTTCGGGAGCGGACCTCGGTAACCCATGACGGCCTCCTTCGTCGGTGCCGCCACCCACCGTACCGGAAACCGGAGATGGGTGTTCCGGTTACCGCCACGCCGGTCAGCTGGAGGTGGGGAAGGTGAACGCCGCCGAGGCGCTCGTGTGCGGCCAGCGGGTCGTGACGACCTTGGCGCGGGTGTAGAAGGTGACGCCCGCCGGGCCGTGGATGGGGCTGTCGCGGATCAAGGAGTCCTTCCAGCCGCCGAAGGAGTAGTACGACATCGGGACCGGGATCGGGACGTTGACGCCGATCATGCCGACCGTGACTTCGCGTTGGAACTTACGCGCTGCCTCGCCGCTGGCGGTGAAGATCGCGGTGCCGTTGCCGTAGGGGTTGGCGTTGATGATCGCGATCGCCTCGTCCACGGTCTCCGCGCGCACGATCGCCAGCACCGGGCCGAAGATTTCCTCCTTGTAGGCCCGCATGTCGGTGGTGACGTGATCCAGCAGGGACGGGCCGACGAAGAAGCCTTCCTCATGGCCCTCGACGGTCAGGCCGCGCCCGTCGACCACTACCGACGCACCCTGTTCAGCGCCTCCGGCGACGGCGCTGACGACGCGTTCGCGCGCGGCTTCGGTGACGACGGGGCCCATGTCGCTGGCGGGATCGTTGCCGGGCCCGACCTTTACTTCGCGGGCTTTGCGTTCGAGGATCTCGACCAGCTTGTCGCCGGCCGCCCCGACGGCCACGCCGACCGAGATCGCCATGCACCGCTGCCCGGCCGAGCCGAACGCGGCGGCCGTCAGGTGGTTCGCCGCGTACTCGAGGTCGGCGTCGGGCAGGACGACCGCGTGGTTCTTGGCGCCGCCGAGGGCCTGCACGCGCTTGCCGGCCGCGGTGGCGCGCTCGTGCACGTACTTGGCGATCGGCGTCGAGCCGACGAACGACACCGCGGCGATGTCGGGGTGGTCGAGGATCGAGTCCACCGCGACCTTGTCGCCGTGCACGACATTGAACACGCCCTCGGGCAGCCCGGCCTCGGCGTAGAGCCGCGCGACGAAGTTCGACGCCGACGGGTCGCGCTCGCTGGGCTTGAGGACGAACGTGTTGCCGGTGGCGATCGCGACCGGGTGCATCCACAGCGGGACCATGATGGGGAAGTTGAACGGCGTGATCCCGGCGACCACCCCCAGGGGTTGGCGGAAGTCGTGGACATCGACGTCGCGGGAGACCTGGTCGGAGAAGCTGCCTTTGAGCGCGTCGGCGATGCCGCAGGCGTATTCGACGACCTCGCGGCCGCGCACGATCTCGCCGCGGGCGTCGTCGACGACCTTGCCGTGCTCGCCGGAGATGATCCGCGCGAGTTCGTCCTCGTGCTTCACCAGCAGCTCGCGGAAGGCGAACATCACCTTGATCCGCTGGGACAGCGAGGAGTCGCCCCACGACTCGAAAGCCTTGCTCGCGGCCGCGACCGCGGTGTCCACATCGGACGCTTCGGCGAGCAGCACCCGGGCCTGTTCCCGCCCGGTGGCGGGGTCGTAGACGGGTGCGGTGCGGGTCGAGCCCGCCGGAGTGGCGGCGCCGTTGATCCAGTGTTCGATGGTGTTCACGGTGCTCCTACCGGTAGTGGCGCGAGGGTTCACAACAGCCCCACCGCGGTGTCGACTGCCTTGGCGACGTCGCCGTCGTGCGGGTACAGCAGCGAGCGTCCGACGACCAGGCCCTGCACGGTCGGCTGGGTGAGCGCGCGTTGCCACGCCGCGAAGGCCGCGTCCGGGTCGGTGACCTCGCCGCCGAGCAGGACGGCCGGCAGGGTCGAGGAGGCGAGCACACGGTCCATGTCGTCCACCACGGGGAGCTTGAGCCAGGTGTAGGCCGACGAGCGGCCGAGCCCGGCGGCGATGGTGATCGAGCGGATCACGGCGTCGGGGGAGAGGTCGTTCTTCAGGCGCCCGTCGGTCCACCGTGACAGGAACGGCTCGACCAGTGCGACGAGTTTGCGCTCGGCCAGCTCGTTGACCGCCTTCGCGGTGTTCTCCAAAACGCTCGGCGTGGCCGGGTCGTCGAGGCAGATGCGGGTGAGGGTCTTGCCGCCGTCGAACCGCATCCGGGCGATCGTTTCGGCGTCGTAGCAGGCGAAGCGGTCGTCGACCTCGAAGCTCGACCCGGCCAGCCCGGTGCGGTTCATCGAGCCGATGACCGTCTTGCCGTCGAGCACGCCGAGCAGGAGCAGGTCGTCGAGGACGTCCGCGGTCCCGAGCACGCCGGTGACGCCGGGGCGTTCGAGCGCGAGGCACAGTCGTTCGAGCAGTTCGCCCCGGTTCGCCATCGCCGTGGGGTTGCCGCCGACGGCGTTGGCGCCGCGGGCGGGGTGGTCCGCGGCGATGATCATCGCGCGCCCCTTGTCGTTGAAGGGCGATTCGGCCCGCACGCGGCTCGCGGCCGCCTCGGCGACCGCGCCCGGGTCGTGCACCCGCTTGGCGACGATGCGCCGTACCAGTTCCGTCACGCGATCGACGATGCCAGCGCCCGGCGGACTTTGTCAAGACATATGGACATACGGTCATCCGGCCGGGTGACGGTAGGCTTCGGCCGGTGAGCACGCCTCCGCCGTCGTCCCGCGTGGACGTCACACACCCGGCCTGGGACCCCGGCCGGGAGATCGTGCTGGACCCGGGCAGCCCCGAACCGCTGTACCACCAGGTCTCGCAGCAGCTGCACGCCGCGATCGAGGACGGCCGTCTCCCGGCGGGCGCCCGGCTGGGCAACGAAGTCGACCTGGCGGCGAACCTGCGGCTGTCGCGCCCGACCGTCCGCCAGGCGATCCAGACGCTGGTCAACCAGGGACTGCTGGTGCGGCGGCGCGGCGTCGGCACCCAGGTCGTCCGGACGAAGGTGGCGCGGCCGCTGCGGCTGAGCAGCCTGTTCGACGACCTCACCGGGCTCGGCGGCAAGCCGGGATCGGTGGTGCTGGCCAACAGCGTCGAGGAAGCCGACGCGAAGGTGGCCGAGCTGCTGGAAGCCCCGGGCCTGACGCACGTCCGGCGGCTCAAGCGCCTCCGTTCGACCGACGGCGAACCGCTGGCCTTGATGAACAACTACCTGCCCGGCGGCGTCCTCGACCCGACGGACGAGGAACTGCGCGACAAGGGCCTCTACCAGCTGCTGCGCTCGGCAGGGGTCCGCCTGCACGCGGCGGAGCAGAACATCGGCGCCCGCCTGGCGACCGAAGAGGACGCGAAGCTGCTGGACGAGAAGCCGGGAGCGGCCCTGCTGACCACGCAGCGCACGACGTACGACGACACGGGCCGCGTGGTCGAGTACGGCTGGCACGTCTACCGCGCGTCCCGCTACGCGTTCAACCTTTCGCTGACCAACGGCCCCCGGTAGTCACAAGCCCGTGCCGGTTCGCGATCGGGTGCCGGAAAACCGTTGCGGCGACCGGGTTCGGCCGTACGATCTGCCCGGCGGTCCGAGGCGCGCCGGCGTCCCGGTGGTCGACCGGAAGGTGGCGGAACGGTGAACTGGACGTGGTCCAAGTGGCGCGCGGTGCTCCTGGATCTCCTGGAGCGGGCCGGGTGGTCGGCCGGGCAGGTGTTCTTCGCGACGCTTCTCGCGGGCGGAGTCACGGTCGCGGGGTTGCCGTGGGCCTACGCCGCCACGCTGGGCGCCGGTGCGGCGGTCGTGTCCGTCGCCGGCACCGTCCTGCAGTACCTCGGGCGGCTGACGGACCTGGGTTTCTGGCCGGACCTCGCGGTGCGGCTGGCCAGGACCTTCCTCGGATCGCTGTTCGGCTCGTTCGTGGCCGCGGAGGCGTTCGACCTCACGACCTTCGCCTGGGGGACGGCGCTCGACGTGGCGTTCCTCGCGACGCTGACCGCACTCGGCAAGGGGTTGCTCGCTCGTGGGCAGGCCTCCTCGGCACCGGGCGCGCGGCGGAGCCCGTCCACGCTGCCGGCCGACGAGTACGAGGCGGCGGTGCTCCAAAGGTAACCCGGTCGGCGCGAAGTGCGCGCTGCGGGCGCCGCCCGAGCAGCGCGGCTGAGCCGAATGATCACGTAGGTGCGCTCGTGGCGGGGACGGCGGTGACGGGATCGGGCGAGCCCCGGCCGCGCTCGGCCGTTCTCTCGGCGGTGTGGCGGCGGATCCCCGCGTCGAGGTCCTGTCGGCCGGGGACGGCGGCCCGCTGACCCGCACCGTCAAGAAGATCATCGACCCGCTGGTGATCCCGCTCCACGGCGAAGTCCCGGCGGGACGGACCGGCGTCGTGGTGAGCCTGACCTGACCGAGCAGTCCTGTTTGGACGCACGCGCTGCTAAGCGGACGTCAGATCTTCGGGCGGGACCCACAGCGGCGCGGTGTCCGCGTGCTCGGGGTGCAGCCACCGCCGCTGCTCGGCGGTCTCCCGCGCGATCCGCAGGTAGGCCTGAACGGCTTCCGGTTGCTCGCCCTCCCGCCAGGCCAGCGACCACGAGTAGACGGGCTGCAGCTCCCGCGGCCGGTGGATCGGAACGCCGCGGTCGGCGTAGCGACGGGCGTAGCTGTCGAACTCGAGCAGGTACGCGCTGTCGCGTGCGCGGCCCAGGGCGGCGTGGCAGTTGTCGAACGTGCCGGGGTTGCCCAGCCAGTGCAGGGCGAGACCGGTGTGCTGCTCCCACGAGCTCAGGTACCGCCCGTGCACGTTGTACAACGCCGTGCCGGGCGCGTCCGCGAAGACCTCGAGGGGCCGCTCGTGCACCGACGCGGACGTCCGCCTCGGGTCACCGGGCCGGCCGACCAGCCAGAACGGCTCGAGCCGGAGCAGGGTGTGCCGCCACCCGGCCGGGTGATCGGCCTTGAGGGTGGCGGTGACGCGGATGACCGCGATGTCGAGGTGGCCCTCCAGCAGCGCCGTGAGCTGGCGGGCGCTGTCCATCTGGCTCTGGACGAGCCGGACGCCGGGATGGGCGGCGAGGAACGCGTCGGCGACGACCCGGCTGGTGTCGAGCTCGAAGATGTGGGCGATCCGCAGGTGGTCCGGGGCCGGCTCGCGCAGCATGCGGTCGGCGGTGGCCAGCAGCTGCCGGGCGAGGTGCAGGAACCGCTCGCCACGCGGGGTCAGCGCGACGTGCCGGCTGTCGCGCACCAGCAGCGGCGCGCCGACGTCGGCTTCGAGCTTGCGGATCTGCTTGGACAGCGTCGGCTGGCTGATGAACAGCCGGGTGGCGGCCCGTCCGAAGTGCAGTTCGTCGGCGACGGTGACGAAGTACCGCACCAGCCTGAGATCGAGGTCCATCCGGGCCTTCCCACGCGCGAAGAGTGAAGCAGTGCGTCAACGATGCCACTGCGGCTATCGATGCGGACCCGACAGGTCTTGGACGCCGGCGCCGCGGGTCGTGTTGGCTTCGGGAAAGCCCGTACGAACTGGAGGATCCGATGGCCGACCCGGGCACCCCCGTCGTGTTCATCCACGGCCTGTGGCTGCACGCCACCTCGTGGAACCCCTGGATCGACCACTTCCGGGCGGCGGGGTACGCGCCGGTCGCCCCCGGCTGGCCGCACGAGCCCGGCACGGTCGAGCAGGCCCGGGAAAACCCGGACGCCGTCGCCGACACCTCGATCGACGACGCCACCGGCCACTTCGCCGAGATCATCGCGGGCCTCGAGCGGCCCCCGGTGATCATCGGCCACTCCTTCGGCGGCCTGATCACCGAGAAGCTGCTGGGCCAGGGCATCGGGCTGGCCGGCGTCGCCATCGACCCCGCCCAGATCAAGGGCGTCCTGCCCTTGCCGCTGGCGCAGCTGCGCGCCGGGCTGCCGGCGTTGGGCAACCCCGCGAACCTCCGCCGGTCCGTCTCGCTCACGGAGAAGGAGTTCCGGTTCGGCTTCGGCAACGCGCTGAGCGACGAGGAGTCGGCGGAGCTGCACCGGCGCTGGACCATCCCGTCCCCGGCCCGGCCGCTGTTCCAGGCCGCGGCGGCCAACTTCGTGCTGCACTCGCAGGCCAAGGTCGACACCCACCGCGCGGACCGTGGCCCGCTCCTGCTGATCTCCGGTACCGCCGACCACACCGTGCCGGACGTGGTGACCCGGTCGACGCTCAAGCAGTACCGCGACTCCACCGCCGTCACCGAGCTGAAGCAGTTCGAGGGCCGGGGCCACTCGCTGACCGTCGACAGCGGCTGGCGCGACGTCGCCGACGCCGTACTCGCCTGGCTGCGCGAGCACGGGCTCTGAGCCGGTGGACCTCGGATTGGCCGGCGCGGTCGCCGTCGTCACCGGCGCCGGCCGCGGAATCGGCCTCGCCGTCACCGAAGTTCTCGTCGGCGAGGGTGTCCACGTCGTGGCCGGGGCCCGCCACCCCGGCCCGGACCTGGACGTGCTCGCCCGGACGGGGAAGGTGCACACCCTGGCCGTGGACCTCGGCACCGCCGACGGACCGGGCAAGCTGGCGGAGCTGGCCCTGACCGAGTTCGGGCGGATCGACATCCTGGTGAACAACGTCGGCGCCGTCACGCCGCGGCCGAACGGCTTCCTGCTGGTCACCGACGACGAGTGGACGCGGTCGCTGACGCTGAACCTGGTCAGCGCGGTCCGGGCCACGCGCGCCGTGCTGCCGACGATGGTGACCGCCGGCCGGGGCAGCATCGTCACGATCGCCTCGGTGAACGCGATCCTGCCCGACCCCGGCGTCATCGACTACAGCGCGGCGAAGGCCGCTCTGGTCAACTTCACGAAGTCCGTGTCGAAGGAGTTCGGCCCGCACGGGATCCGCGCCAACGCGATCAACCCCGGCCCGGTCGCGACCGACCTGTGGCTGGGCAGCGGCGGGGTCGCCGAAACCATCGCCGCCACCACCGGCGCGGATCCCGGAGCCGTCGCCGCCGAAGCCGCCACCCACGCCGTCACCGGCCGCTTCACCCGGCCCGCCGAGGTCGCGAACCTCGCGGCGTTCCTGGCCAGCGACCTGGTGGCGGGCAACATCACCGGCGCGACGGTGGCCATCGACGGCGGCTACTCGACCGAAACGCACTAGGCCGGTGGGTCAGTCCCGTTTCAGCGCGTGGGTGAGCCCGGCGACGACCGCGGTGGTCAGCACCCGGCCCGCGCCGGTGAAGACCCACGACCACACCTGCGCGGCGCCCTGCGGGTACCACGACTTCGGAAATCCGGTCGGCCGAGAGCGCGAAACCGTCCGGATTGGACAGTTGAGCACCGTCGAAACCGAGCTCCGCGCCGATCCGGGCCCCACTGAGGAAGATCGCCCCGGGCGCGGAAACCCTGCGCCGCGCAGGAAGGTCCCCACTTGGAGCTTGTCCGCGGTCAGGGCTCGGTCCCCGGCGTTGCGCACGGTCGCGCGGCCGAGGTCGAAATGGCCGCCGATCGTCGCGTCCGTGAGTACCAGGGCTCCCTCGGCGGTCAGCTCGGCGGCCCGCAGGTGGCCACCGACCTCGAGCCCGGTGGCCAGCAGGGCGGTTTTGTCGATCCGGCCGAGCCGCGCGCCGATCAAGTAGCGGTCCCGGCCGACGCGTGCGCCGGTGAGGGCCACGAAGTAGGCGACTTCGATCTTGGCGAGGTCGAGAACCCCGCTGGTCCGCAGGTCGTTCGCACTGAGATGAGTGAGCCGGCTCCCGCGCAGGCTGATCGACTTCGCCTCCGTCTCGGTGAGACGCACCGCGCCGTCGAAAACGCACTGGTGCAGCGCCAGCGGGCAGGTGATCGTCATCGCGTCGAGGTCCGGCTCGCCGGTGAGCCGGGCACCCCGGAGCCGCACGGCTCGAAGGATTCCACAGCCGCGGATTCGGCGAGGTCGCCCCTTTTGCGAACTGCGTTCATCGTTTATCGTCGATGAGCGATGGAAGGAGCTGCCGTGTTGGACCGGGAGACCGCCAAGACCTACGCCGGGTGGTTCCGGACGCTCGCCGATCCGACGCGGGTGCAGATCCTCAACCTGCTCGCCGAGACCGGCGACCCGATGACGGTGGGGGAGATCGTCGAGCGGGTCAGCGTGGGCCAGTCCACCGTCTCCGCGCACCTCAAGGTTCTCGCCGACACCCGGTTCGTGCTGGTCGAGCCGCGGGGGACCGCTCGGCTCTACCGGGTCAACGAAGAGTGCGTCTCCTGCTTCCCGACCGCCGCGGACGTCGTCATGGGCCGCGGGGTCCGGCCGTTCGCCGAAGCCGAAGAGGTAGCCCGATGAACCCCGACCGGGAAGCTGTCCGAGACCGGTACGCCGGCGCCGCGCGGAGCGCACTGGCCGGGAACGGCACCGGCATGCTCACCGGCGACGGGGACGCCGATCGGCTCGGTGCCGTCCACTACGCCGGGGAAGAAATCGCGGTCGAGGTGACCGCGACCAGCCTCGGCTGCGGCAATCCCCTCGCCGTCGCCGAGCTGAAGCCCGGTGAGGTCGTGCTCGACCTCGGTTCCGGTGGCGGCCTGGACGTCCTGCTCTCCGCGCGCCGTGTCGGGCCGGGTGGGCGGGCCATCGGCCTGGACATGACCGACGACATGCTCACCCTCGCGCGCCGGCACGCCGAGCAGGCCGGCGTCACCAACGTCGAGTTCCTCAAGGGCACCATCGAGCAGATCCCGCTGCCGGACGCCTCGGTCGACGTCGTCATCTCCAACTGCGTCATCGCGCTCTCGCCCGACAAGCCCGCGGTGTTCGGTGAGATCGCCCGGGTCCTGCGGTCCGGCGGTCGCCTCGGCATCACCGACATCCTCGCCGACGACACCCTCACCGACGCCGAACGCGCCGCGCGGGCCGGTGCGGTCGAGTGCCTCGGTGGCGCGCTCACCGCCGAGCGCTACCGGACGCTGCTGCGTGACGCCGGCCTCGTCGACGTCGAGATCGAGCTGACCCACGAGGTCGGCGACAAGCTCCACTCGGCGATCATCCGCGCCACCAAGCCGGTCCAGGTCGTGGCGATGACGGCCGAGCACGCGGATCGGGTGCTGGCGATCTACCAGGCCGGGCTCGACACCGGGCAGGCGAGCTTCGAGATCACCGCGCCTGACTGGTCCACCTGGGATGCCGCCCATCTTCCGGACCACCGACTGGTCGCCCTTGATCCGACCGGGCGAGCCATCGGCTGGACGGCGATCACCGCCGTGTCCTCGCGGTGCGTCTATGAAGGGGTTGTCGAGCACGGCGTGTACGTCGATCCCGAGGCGCAGGGCCGCGGAGTCGGGCAGGCCCTGCTGGCCGCGTTGATCGCCTCGACCGAGAGCGCGGGGATCTGGACGATCCAGAGCGGCGTGTTCCCCGAGAACACCGCGAGCCGGGAACTGCACCGCCGCGCTGGATTCCGGGAGGTCGGGGTTCGCGAGCGCGTCGGGCGGCATCACGGCGTCTGGCGGGACGTCGTCATGATCGAACGGCGTAGCGCGCGCGTCGGCAGGTAGGGGAGCGGAGCCGGTGCGCCCCTCGATCGCGCACCGGCGTCCGTTCTCAGCCGCAGCAGCCCTCGGGCTTGGCAACCTCGGCGTCCGGCGTGCAGCAGGTGGCGGGGGTGACCAGCGCCGCGCTGTCGCTTCCGTACGTCGTCGAGTCGCCCTTGACCGTGTAGAC
The DNA here is from genome assembly GCA_049998055.1 of Amycolatopsis sp. cmx-4-37. Lineage (GTDB taxonomy): Bacteria > Actinomycetota > Actinomycetes > Mycobacteriales > Pseudonocardiaceae > Amycolatopsis. The sequence goes on from JAEBEK010000006.1 coordinate 434,485, forward strand.
CTCCCACGGCTCCTTGCCCGGCCCGTGCACCCACACCTTGTCCTGCACCGCGTAGCAGCACGTCGTGTCGTCCTCGGTGAGCGTCTCCAGACCCTCGCCCGTCAGCCGCTGGGTCGCCGCGCTGACCTGATCGGTCGACTCGACCTCGACGCCGAGGTGGTCCATGACTGTTGCCTGCCCGGGCTCGCCTTCGAGCAGGACCAGCTTCAACGCGGGCTCCTCGATCGCGAAGTTCGCGTAGCCCGGCCGGAGCTTGGCCGGCTCGGCGCCGAAGAGCTTCGAGTAGAAGTCGATCGAGCCCGCCAGATCGCCGACCCGCAGGGCCAGCTGCACCCGTGACATCGTCGCTGCCTCCTTGAATAGATGACTGTCTAAACAGACGAACTTAGATTGCTCTCTATATTCGAATCTGTCAATATAGAGGCATGTCGAAGCAACTGCCGCTCGTCGCGATGGACGCCTGCTGCGCGCCCCTGGTCCGCGAGCCGCTGACGCAGGACCAGGCCGTGGAGCTGTCGCACCTGTTCAAGGCGATGGCCGACCCGGTCCGGCTGCGGCTGCTCTCGCTGATCGCCTCCCACGCGGGCGGCGAGGCGTGCGTATGCGACCTGACCGACGCCTTCGACCTGACCGGCCCGACCATCTCCCACCACCTGAAGGTGCTGCGCGAGTCCGGGCTGATCACCGGGGACCGGCGCGGCACCTGGATCTACTACCGCGTGCACCCCGAGGTGCTGGCGCGGCTGTCGGTGGTGCTCACCACCACCGGCGAAGCAGTCACGGCGTGACCGCCATCGACACCAGGACAGCACCGCGCTTGTCGACCGTGGACAAGCTGCTGCCGGTCTGGATCGCGGTCGCCATGGTCGCCGGGCTGCTGGCCGGGCGCTGGATCCCCGGCCTGAACACCGCGCTGTCCGCCGTCGAGATCGACGGGATCTCGCTGCCGATCGCGCTCGGGCTGCTGATCATGATGTACCCGGTGCTGGCGAAGGTCCGCTACGACCGGCTCGGCGCCGTCACCCGCGACCGGCGGCTGCTGTGGCCGTCGCTGGTGCTGAACTGGATCATCGGCCCCGCGCTGATGTTCGCCCTCGCGTGGCTGCTCCTGCCGGACCTGCCGGAGTACCGGACGGGCCTGATCATCGTCGGGCTCGCCCGCTGCATCGCCATGGTGATCATCTGGAACGACCTCGCGTGCGGCGATCGCGAGGCCGCCGCCGTGCTCGTCGCGCTGAACTCCGTGTTCCAGGTGCTCGCGTTCGGGCTGCTCGGCTGGTTCTACCTCTCGGTGCTGCCCGGCTGGCTCGGCCTTCCGCAGGCCGACCTCGCCGTGTCCGGGTGGCAGATCGCCAAGAGCGTGCTGATCTTCCTCGGCATCCCGCTGGTCGCCGGCTACCTGACCCGCCGCCTCGGCGAACGCGCCCGCGGCCGGGATTGGTACGAGACGCGGTTCCTGCCCAAGATCGGTCCGGCCGCGCTCTACGGCCTGCTGTTCACGATCGTCGTCCTCTTCGCCTTGCAGGGCGGGCAGATCACCAGCCGCCCGCTGGACGTCGCCCGCATCGCCGTGCCGCTGCTGGTCTACTTCGGACTGATGTGGGCCGGGTCCTACGCGTTCGGCAAAGCCGTCGGCCTGTCCTACGAACGGACCACGACACTCGCGTTCACCGCCGCGGGCAACAACTTCGAACTCGCGATCGCGGTGGCCATCGCGACGTTCGGGGCCACGAGCGGGCAGGCGCTCGCCGGCGTCGTCGGGCCACTGATCGAAGTTCCCGTGCTCGTCGCCGTCGTCTACGTTTCCCTCGCCCTCCGACGGAGAGAGCAGCCATGACCGGCAAGCCCGAAGTCCTGTTCGTCTGCGTGCACAACGCGGGCCGCTCCCAGATGGCCGCCGCGCTGCTGGCCCACCACGCCCACGGCGCGGTCGAGGTCCGGTCGGCGGGCTCGGCGCCGGCCGGCAGCATCAACCCCGCGGTCCGCGAGGCGATGGCCGAGATCGGGCTCGACCTCTCCCGGGAAGTCCCGAAGAAGCTGACGACGGACGCGGTCGAGGCCTCCGACGTCGTCATCACGATGGGGTGCGGCGACGCCTGCCCGATCTTCCCCGGCAAGCGGTACCTCGACTGGCAGCTCGAGGACCCGGCGGGCCAGGACGTCGAAGCGGTGCGGCCGATCCGCGACGAGATCGACCGCCGCGTGCGTGAACTGCTCGCTGAGCTCTTGGCGGCCAGTGCCTGACCGTGGTGGCCCGAACGTTTGCTTGCCGCGTCGGCGCGATCGTCTTGCGGCGTCGCTAGCGCGAGCCGCCGGCTCCGGCGCTCGATGCCGATGGGCACGCCGCGCCGGACCGCGCGCACGCGATGCGGCCCCACACCACCTTGCCGTCGTCGTGGTGGCTGGTGCCCCACGCGGAGCAGATCCGGTCGACCAGGTGCAGCCCCCGCCCACCCTCGTCGTCGGGCACGCGCAGGCGCGGTGCGTCGCGGCCGGTGTCGGCGACGGCCACCGTGATCTCACACGGGTCGTCGAGCCGGTTCAGGCGCAGCTGGACCGTGCCGTCGGTGTACCGGTAGGCGTTGTCCAGCAGTTCGGCGAGCACGAGCAGGACGTCGATCCGGTGGTCCTCACCGAGCGTGGCGAGCCGCTCCTCGGCCCACCGCCGGGCCGGCGCGAGATCGGCCAGGTCCGTACCCGGCAATTCCCGGGTCTGCCAGCCGTCCTGGTCGTCTCCGTCCCAGGTCACTGGCACGGTACAACTCCTCTCGACGATCAGTTCGGCGAGAAAGCCCGGCCGAAGGTGATCGTCTTCAAGCGAGAATACCCAGCCTCGTAACTCTTACCCGCGAATGTGGTCACGATCCGCCACCATCGTCATCCCGGGCACTACGCGGCATCACCAGCGACGGCTGCCTCGAGACCCGGCCGGCTGTTCGCGCCCAGCCACTCGAGAAGCGTTTCGTAGACGGCGTCGTCGTGGAGCAGGCTGAAGTGGTGCAGCCCGCCGAGCCAGGCGATGTCGGCGTCTTCGGTCAGGTCGTCGTCGGTGATCGGGGCCACGAGCAGGTCGCCGAGGACGCGGCCCCACACGCTGCCCTCGGTCCGCGACAGCGTCGCGGAGACGAACAAGCGACGGATGCCCGGCTCACTCTCGGGCGGCCGTGGGGATTCGTCGCCGGTCACCCACTGCGTGCGGTGCACGTAGCCGTGGGCGAGGTCTTGGATGCCGTCGCTGCGGATCGCGAGCAACCGGGCCAGGGGAGCGGTCAGGGACGACTTGCTCAGCAGCCCGGCCACTTGCGCGACGCGGCGCTCCAGCGGCGCTCCCGTGTGCGGGGTGCCCAGGCACACCAGCCGGCTCGCGTGAGGCAGCCACCGCGCGTCGCGTTCTCGTGCTTGGTAGAGGGCACTTCGGGCGACCAGGCCGCCCATGGAGTGTCCGATGAGGACGATGTCGGTGACGGGCACCGGCCACGCGGCGACCAGCCGGGTCAGCAGGGTGACGAGGTCGCCGCCGTTGTCGGAGACGTGCCGGCCGGAGTTGTAGCGCACGTACACGGAGCTGGTGCCCAGGTCGCCGTCGAGGCGCGCGCCGAAGCCGGCGCCGCGGAACCAGCACCGTTCGGTTTCGACCAGTCCGTGCAGGAAGACCACCAGGCGGCCGGTCGCGTCGGGGAAGGCGGTGGTGAGGGACCGGTGGTCGAGGCCGACCGGTCGCCGGTCGTTCCGGACCGTCATCTCCGCGTCTCGTCCGGTCGCGGGCAGGTGCGCACCGAACATCCCGTGGGCGAGGCCGGTGGCGTAGTGCGCGGGGGGAGAATCGAGGACGGAGGTGGTCCAGTAGTCCCGGGCGAGCAGGGCGGGCAGCTGGGAGGTCGCCAGGGCGAGCGCCGCGAGCCCGCCCGCCAGGTCGCCGAGCGCTGATGTGGCCGTCTTGATCATGTGTTTTCTTTCGTACCGCGTCGCCGCAGGACCGGCAAACCTCGACGGGCGGATACCCACCGCCGACCGCACTATGCGGCTCGGGTCAGGCCATCGAGGTGACGCTCCGCGCACAGCGGCCGGTGACGGCACCGACACGCCAGGACGCTGCGCCGGCTTGCGGAATCATCCGTCGAGCGTGGAGTGGCGCGCGACCAGTGTCCGGGCGAGCTCGACGAGTTTGACGTTGAGGTTCTGGGAAGTGCGGCGCAGCACGGCGAACGCGGCGTCGGCGGTGATGCCCTGGCGGTGCATCAGGATGCCCTTCGCCTGACCGATGACGTCGCGGGTGTCGATCGCCCGGTGCAGCGTGACGTCGTTGAGGTCGGCGAGCTCGGCGCTGCGGGCGTGGGCCAAGGCGAGCGCGGCGTGGGTGGCCAGGAGCAACGCGGTGTGCCGGTCGGTGTCCCCGAGCGCGAGGGGGTCGCGGAAGTAGATGTTCAGCGCGCCGGTGGAGCGGCCGGGGCCGGCGCCGGGCAGCACTTCGGCGGAGTGCACCGCCCGGTAGCCCGCCGCGGCCGCCGCGGCGGCGAAATCGCGCCACCGCGCTTCGTCGGCGAGGTCGTGGCTGGCGGCGTAGGCCGGGCCGCGGGGGTCGGCCGCGTCCAGGCACGGCCCTTGGCCGGTGCGGTACTGCACCCGGTCCAGGTCGGCGGCCGCGTCGCCGGTCTGCACCGGGGTGAACACGGTGCCGTCGGGGGCTCGCAGGGTCACGCTGACGACCGCGGCGGCGGGGATGGCGACCATGGTCGCGTCGACCACGTGCTGCAGCGCGCCGCCGATGGTCCTCGTCCCCAGCAAGGCCCGGGTCAGCATCTCGAACTGCCCGGACAGGTCTTCGGTGTCCGGAGCGACGCCGGTCAGGGCCTGTTCGACGTCCGGGAACGAAGGCAGCACCGACCGGGTGCCCGCGGCGTCGAGGACGGTCGCGACGGTGCTGCCGGGGCGCACCACCACGCAGCACCGCACGCCTCGCGCCGCGAACCGGCCGGCCAGCGCGGCCAGCCGGCGGACTCCCGATGCCGTCAGCAGCTGCAGCGCACGCAGGTCCAGCACCAGCACCGACAGCGCCGTCGTGTCGGCTGCCCGCTGCTCGACGACGCCCACGGTTTCCGCCGTCAGCTCGCCGGTCACCTGCAAGGTCACCACTGACCGCACCCGCACCGGGTCGACCGCCACCTCCTGGCCCATCAGGCTCTCCCACCTCGTCCGATCTCCGAGACACCTTTCCGGTCATCCGCGGCGTCGGCAAGAACACGGTCGTGTTCACTCGCTGGCCGCGATCACGCCTGCCGAGAGGTGGTTACCCCGAAGCGGCGCGGGCAAAAACCTCACGGCGTCGTTTCTGCATCGGTTCGGCGGCGAGGACCTGTCCGCGGTGAGTTTCCTGTCGGCGAGGGCGGTCAGAACGCTGCTGAAACTCCACGCGTGCCGGGGGACCGAAACCGACCCGGTCGTGATTCCATGGCGCTCACCGCGGTGACGCCCTGTGGTGCGCCAGCACGACCTGCGGGTCGAGGGTGGCGCTGGCCAGCCGGGTGGCGACGTCGGACAGCCGGGCGGAGCGGGCTCGGCAGTAGCCGCGCAGCACGTCGAACGTCTCGCCCATCTCGAGGTCGCCGGCGTGGAAGAGCACGCCCTTGGCCTGTTCGATGATGATCCGGCTGTTCAACGCCGTCTGCAGCTGTTCCGTGAGGACCTCGCCGCGGCGGATGGCGCGTTCCTGCAGGATGCCGATGGTCGCGGTGTCGGCCAGCGCCTGCGCGACGCGCAGGTCCGCCGGGGAGAGCCCGGTGGCCTGCCTGCCGAACAGGTTGAGCGCCCCGATGACTTCGCCGCGCAACCGCAGTGGCACGGCGTGGACCGAGGAGAAGTCCTGGAGGAGGGCTTGCGGCGCGAACGTCGGCCACCGCTCGACGAAGGCGGCGAGATCGTCGATCAGGACGGGCTCGCCGGTGCGGAAAGCGTCCATGCAAGGACCTTCGTCGGCCTGCAGCTGGAAGAGCTCCAGCAGCCGGACTTCTTCGGTGGAGGACGCCAGCACCTGCAGGCTGCCCCGCTGGTCGGCCAGCAGCAGGCCGGCCGCGGCGGCGTCCAGGAGCTCCACGCTGTGCTCGACGAGCCGGTGCAGGACGTCGGCGACGTCGTAGTCGTCCACGAGGGTGTCGGCCATCTCGACGAACGCACCCACCATCAGGGCTTCGCGCGCGGTCGAGGCTGAGGGCGTGTTGGTCATCTCGGCTGTCTCCTGTCCTCACGTAGCAGGGTAGTCGTACTGTTCGGCGCCGTTTCGGCGAAGTCGCTGGTCTGACGGTCCCGCGTGGCCACGTCACTTGCCGATTTCGCCGGGGTGCAGCCGCCGCCCGACCAGGTCGGCGGCGACCTCGTCGACCAGGCGGCCGGTGGCGAACGCGTGGCCGCGCAACCGCGCCAGGGCCTGGTCGGCGGGCACGGCGTGCTCGGCGACGAGCATGCCGGTGGCTTGGTGGACGTGCTCCCGGTTGCCGGGGGTGGCCAGCAGCGACGCTTCCGCGATGTCGCCGTCCGGGCCGACGGGGAACGGTCCGATGACGGCGGTGGCGGCGATGTCGGCGATCTGCAGCGCGATGGCCAGCTCCGGCGGGGTGAGCCAGCCGGGCGTGCGGCGGTACAGGTCGATCGCGCCGACCCGGGCGGCGCCGTGCTGCAGGGGGAAGGCGAAGATCGCCCCGACCGGCTGGTCGGTCATCTGCGCGGCGAAGACGGGCCAGGCGGTGGCGGCGTCCGCGGCCAGATCGGCGACCAACACGGGGCGGCCGGTGGTGAAGGCCTCGAAACAAGGACCTTCCCCGAGGCTGAACTGCAGCGTCTCGATGTGGTCGATGATCGTGTCGCTGGCGTAGAGCGTTTCCCGGTGTCCGCTGCCGGCCCGGGTCATCAGCGAGACGGACGCGCCGTCGACCGGTAGCAGCCGCGCGCACGCGCGGCACAGCCGGGCCAGCGGGTCCAGGATGCCGGTTTGCTCCCGCAGCGCGTGTCGGACCGCGTCCCGCAACCGGTCCAGCGCGGGCCCTGGTTGGCGGATCGTCACGGCGGACCTGTGAGGTCGGCGCGTGCGAGGAGCGGAAGGGCGGTCGGAAAACGGCTTGTACGCATGGCGCTGACCTTCACCTGGGTTGCTCGGCCGAGTGGCCTCCGGGCGGTGACGGGGTCAGGGTCCACACCAAGACGTGTCGATGCCATCGACCCTAGTGCCTTCGGGTTGTTGCCGCGCAACGGAGCCGACCGCGAACCAAGTCGCGAACCGATCCGGCGGTATCGGATTGGTTCGCCGCGAATTTGGGCATACACCGGGTGGGCCCGGTCGTCCCTCCCCCCTCGACGACCGGGCCCACCCCCTCGAACCGGCCGTTGCTTCGTTCTGCTTCCCGGTGGCCGAGGCTTTCCCTGTTGTCAGAGCGGATCAGCGGGATCGAACGTGCGGGCGTCGATGTGCTGGCGGAGCCGGTGCACCAGCCGGCCGGACCGCTCGACCGTCACGGTGATCGATCGCAGGCGCGGCGCCGACCAGCCCGCGACTCCGGGTACGGCCCCGTCGAGCTCGATCACCACCCGTGGGCCGGCGTTGGTGACCAAGTGCAACGCGTGGTGGGTCGCCGTGATGCGAGGAGCCACCTGTCTTTCACCGTGAGAGACGACCGAGTGGACCGAGGTCGCCGGTGTGCGAATCGCCAGGGGGCCGAACCGGACGTGCAGGTGCTCGTCGTCGACTTCGACCCAAGCGGTGTCTTGACGGACACCCACGATCGCCAGCGCCGGCGCCAGCACGCGGCTGACCGCGAACGGATGCCGCACCTGACGCGGACGAAGAACCGCGGTGGGCGCATACGCGGGTGTGGAGGTGGACGGGATCACCGGCATGCGGATCCTCCTCGGCTGGCCGTTCTGGTGGCTTGGCCTGCGGGTATCCCGGGAATTCGCTGACAAACCGATGCGAGGTGAAGGGGTTGTGCCGAGACGCGAACCGCCGGCGCTCAGGGCGGCGGGACTGTCCCAAGGCAACTACAGGGACCGCGTCGCCGCCGACGATTCGCCGTCGCCCAGTATGTCGGCCAGTCCGACCATGGTGACGACTCGCCGGACGACCGGCGACGGGACGACGACCAGTTCGACGTGGGTCCGCCGGCATTCGGCGTGCAGGTGCCGCAACATCCTGACGCCCCTCGCCGAAAGGAAAGACACCGCGGACATGTTCACGATGAGCTGCGTGGGCGCCGTGCGGCGAAGCGCGTCGATTTCCTCCGCCATCGGTGGTGTGGTGACCGGATCCAGCTCTCCGCTGATCGACACCACCGCGACCGAGGGCTCGGGGCGGGCGGTCGCGAAAGACAGGAGTGCGTAGCGGCCGACGTCGATCCAGTTGGCTGACTGCTTCATCGTTCCCCTTCACCACAGCGCGAAGATTGGACGCTGGTGACAAGCGGGGGCTGGGCCGGACCGCAGCGGTGGGCGGTGGCAGCACTGCTCGGCCACGCACCCTCACGGTAGCTCTCCCGGTTGACGCGTTCAACCTGACGACGGCCTTCCGAGCCAGGCGTTCCCCCTTCGCGAGTTGCGCACATCCGTTCCACCTCGGGGCGCACCCCTTGCCGTCGTGCATCGTTCGTGCAACGCTTGGTATTCGTTGACGTGCGAACGCGCTGGTGACCCCCGGCAACCGGGGAAGCCGGGCCGTCCGCACCCCGCCCCTGCCCCCGGCGGTCCTGGCACAGTTGCTCGCGGTGCTGCGGAGAAGGTGGGTGGCCATCGTCAGGCAAGCCGCAGCCGGGTTCCCACGAACTGCGACGGTTCGCTTCGATGACACCGAGAAAGGGTTGTGCGCCATGGAACTCGAGCCGTTCGGCACGCGATCGCTGCGGCTCGCGGCCTCGCGTTCGCACGGTGATCCGGTTGTCGTCGCGTTCGCGGGCGAACTGGACTCCGAAACAGTGCTCACGGTGGTACGCGCGATCGGCGCCGTTCTCGCGGATCAGCTTCCTTCGAACACCATCATCGTCGACTTGACCGCACTGACAGTTCTATCCGCACCCGGGTTGAGGGTCCTGCATTCCGCGGTCGACCACGCCGCGGAGGACGGCATCACGGCGCGCATCGTCACCGGCGCGAACCGGCTCGTCGAACGTGCGCTCCACATCGGCGGGCTGGATCGGGTGTTGAACGTCTACGCCGATCGGACATCGGCGCTGCGGATCGACGAGCGAACCGCGTTCCTCACCGCGGCCGAACACATGTGGAACCGCTGATCGCGCAGGTTCTGCAGGAGGCTGACCACCTCGGACACGGCCGCTTCCGTGATCCCTGTGTCCGCACTACGCCGAAGATCGTGGCGCCGCCGGCAGCGCGGTGGTGCCCTTGTCGCGGCGCTGGGCCGCGAGCTCGACGTGCGGCCCGGTCGAAGACCAGGCGGACGCGGTGCGGTGGCACCCATGATCAGCTGCTTCCACTCCTGCTGTTCCGCCGAATGCATCGAGCCTGCGGTAAGCAGAGGCGTCGTCATTTCGAGAGGCTGTCCCGTTTCGGTTGTCTTTGACTTCAGTTGCCAAGCGTCTCCAAAATCATCCAGTATTTCCCCTGTTCTCACATGGTGGAAATCATTTCGATGCCAGTACGGATTGTCGTGATCGTCCTGAACTGGGCGAATGCGTCCGGCTGAGCGCGGCCGGCACGTCCCGCTGGACGTGCTGACCGCGATTCCCGTCGGCTTGCTGGCCTGACGCAGCCCTTTTCTGAAAATTCCACGACTTGTGCCTCGATTTCCTTTTCTTCATTGACATGCGCAAGTTCGTCGATGCTACGTTGTGGACCGACAACGTTGCTTGCTGCTCGCATGGGGGAAGTGCATGTTTCGTCTTGTCAACCCATTCCTGCTGCGCCGTGCCCTGGCGACAGCCATCGTCGCCGCCTTGAGCGTCGCCGTCGTACCGGCGTCGGCGCAGGCCGGACCGATCCGGCCGGCAGAGTCCGGCGAGTCGCGCAGCGCACCCCAACCCGGTCCTGCCATCCCGGCGGCTCCCGCGGCTCCCGCCGCCCTCAACGGCACCGGCACCGTCGCCTCCTGGGGCTACAACGCGATGGGCCAGCTGGGCAACGGGACCACCGCCGACGCCAAGACGCCGGCCCAGGTCAGCGGGCTGACCGCGAGCACCGCGATCGCGTCCGGCCTGTACACCGGTTACGCGGTCAAGTCCGACGGCACCGCCTGGGCGTGGGGCTACAACACCTATGGCGGTCTCGGCGACGGCACCACCACCGACCGCTCGACGCCGGTCCGCGTCGGCACGCTGACCAACGTGATCGCGGTCGCCGGAGGCTCGTTCACGGGCTACGCGCTCAAGTCCGACGGCACCGTCTGGGCCTGGGGCAACGGCTTCGACGGTGAGCTCGGCAACGGGGGAACGGCGGACAGCCACACCCCGGTGCGGGTGGGGTCGCTGACCGGCGTCACGGCGATCGCGGGCTCGGGCGGGAACGGCTATGCGCTCAAGTCGGACGGCACCGTGTGGTCGTGGGGCATCAATTCCAGCGGCCAGATCGGTGACGGCACGACGACCAACCGCCTCTCGCCCGTCCAGGTCAAGAATTTGACCGGCGTCGGTGCCGTCGCCGCGGCGAGTGGCTCCGAGACGGCGTACGCGATGAAGTCCGACGGAACGGTGTGGTCGTGGGGCGACAATGCCAGCGGCCAGCTCGGCAACGGGTCCACCGCCGCCAACTCCGGCACCGCCGTGCAGGTGAAGAACTTCACCGGAGCGACCGCGATCGCCGGCGGCGTTTCCGACGGCTACGCCCTCAGGTCCGACGGCACGGTGTGGAGCTGGGGTGACGGCTCCTACGGCCAGCTGGGCAACGGCGGCACCACCCAGAGCGCCGTCGCGGTTCAGGTCAGTGGCCTGACCGGCATCGCCGCGATCGCCGCGGGCGGCCATTCGGCCTACGCCACCCGCGCCGACGGCACGGCGCGTTCCTGGGGGAGCAACTCCAACGGCCAGCTGGGCAACGGCACCACCACCAATGCGAAGACGCCGGTGGTGGTCAGCACGCTGACCTCGGTGATCGCGGTGGCCGCCAACTACAGCAGCGGATACGCGCTGGCCGGTGGCACGATCCCCGCCGCGGGCGCGGTGCCGCCCCGGCAGCTGCCCGGCGACGGCAACCCGTGCCTGCCGTGCCCGCTCGTGCAGTCCGGCACCGGCTCGGGAGGTGACCCGGTGGACACCGCGTCCGGGGCGTTCCACGAGAGGTACACCGACCTGTCGGTCTCCGGCCGCGGTCCCGGGCTCGTCTGGGCCCGGTCGTACAACTCCGTGATGGCCGCCGACGACGGGCCGTTCGGGTACGGCTGGCACACCGGCTACGGGGCCCGCCTGGTCGTCAACGCGACCACCGGCGCCGTCACGGTGAGCCAGGAGAACGGCGCCGAGGTGGTGTTCACCAGCTCTTCGGGCACCTACACCGCTCCCGCGCGCGTCCAGGCGGCTCTGGTCAAGAACGCCGACGGCACGTACACCTTCACCCGGCACGCCACTCAGATCCTGCGCTTCGACTCGGCGGGGCACCTCACCGCGATCGCCGACCTCAACGGCGAGAAGACCACGCTGACCTACGTCGGCGCACTGCTGTCGAAGGTGACCGACAGCGCCGGCCGGGCGTTGACGGTGACCTACACCGGCACGCACATCACCAAGGTGTCCGACCCGCTCGGAAACGCGTACAACTACGCCTACGACACGGCCGGCAACCTCACCACCGTGACCGCGCCCGACGGCGGCGTCACGACGTTCGGGTACGACAGCGCGCACCGGGTCACCTCGGTGCTGGATCCGGCGCAGCAAAGCGCGACGACCAAGCACCCCACCACCAACGTGTACGACGCCAAGGGCCGCGTCACCAACCAGACCGACGCGCTGGGCCGGGTGACGACCTTCGCCTACACCGGTGACCCGTACAGCTCCGCCGGCGGCACGACCGTCGTGCTCGACCCCGCGGGCCACCAGAACGCCGACACGTATCAGTACGGCATCCGCGTCTCGAATGTCCGCGGCTTCGGCACCACGGCCGCCGTCACCACCAGCTACACCTACGACAAGACGACCCTCGCGCCGACCGCGACCACCCGGACCACCGCGGGTGACCCGAACGCGCACCGGACCACCGCGACCTATGACACCAAGGGCAACCCGACCGCCGAGATCGACGGCCTAGGCCGGGAAGTCGACACGACGTACAACGCGCTCAACGAGCCGCTCACCAAGACTGAACCGAACCCGTCGTCCGTCGGACCGGCCCGGATCACCACCACGTACACCTACGACGACAAGGGCAACCTGGTGAGCAAGGGCCAGCCGCTCTACACGTCGGCGACGGCCTCCACCAACCAGACGGTGACCTACCGGCACGACGACAGCACACACCCCGGCGACGTGACCGGCGTCGTCGACCCGTTGGGCAAGGTCACGACCACGACCTACAACAGCGCCGGCAACGTCGCCACCGTCACGACGCCGCAGGGCCGCACCACCACCCACACCTACGACGCGGACGGGCACCGGATCACGACGATCGCCCCGCAAGGAGCCGTCAGCGGTGCCGACCCCGCCGCACACACGACCACCTTCGGGTACGACCCCAACGGGCGGCTCACGTCGACCAGCGTCGCCGCGCCCGGCGGTCCGCTGGTCACCAGCCAGACCTACGACCTCGACGGCCGGCTCACCAGCAGCACCGATCCTCTCAGCCACGTCAGCCGCAACACCTACGACCTGGCCGGCGAGCTGATCACGGCGACCCAGCCGGACGGCAGCACCCGGCAGACCACCTACTGGCCCGACGGCACGGTCAAGACGCGGGTCGACGGGCTCGGCAAGATCACCTCGTACGGTGCCGACACGCTGGGCCGGGTCGCCTCGGTCACCGACCCGCTGGGCCGCGTCACGACTTACACCTACGACGCCGCCGACGCGGTGCTGACCACCACCGACCCGCAGAACCAGGTCACCACCAACGCTTACGACGACGCCGGGCAGTTGCTGAGCACCACCTATTCGGACGGCGTCACGCCCAAGGTGACCCGCACGTACAACGCCGGCGGGCGCGCGGCCACGATCGCCGACGGCAGCGGCACCACCACCTCGGCGTACGACAGCCTCGGCCGGCTCACCAGCCAGTCGGTGGCGGGCCAGACCGTCGGGTACGGCTACGACCTCGCCGGCCGGGTCACCACCCTGACCTACCCCAACGGCAAGAACGTGACCCGCACCTACGACGGGGACGGCTCGCTGACCGGTGTGACCGACTGGCTCGGCGGCGCCGGCACCTTCGGCTACGACGGCGGCGGCCGGCTCGCCACGATGACGGCTCCCAACGGCGTCACCACGACGATCGGCCACGACGCCCCCGGCCGGATCACCGGCATCACGCTGGCGAACGGCGGCACACCGCTGGGCAGCCTGACCGACACGTGGGACGCGGCCGGGCAGCTGAGCGGCGAGACGTCAGCCGGGCTCGGGTCCGACCGCGCCTTCGGCTACGACCCGGACGGGCGGCTCACCACCGACACCGGCACCACGTACGCCTACGACAACGCCGGCCAGCTCACCTCGAACGCGGGAACCACCCAGGCCTACGACGCGGCGGGCCAGCTGACCGGGTCGTACACCTTCGACCGGCGGGGCAACCGGACCGGCTCCGGGACCACGTCCTACTCCTACGACCAGGCCAACCGGCTCACCTCGTACACCGCCGGCGCCACCGCCGCTAGCTACGGCTACAACGGTGATGGCCTGCGTACGACCAAGAAGATCGGCACGACCACCAGCACGTTCGCCTACGACACCGTGGACGGGTTGCCGCAGCTGCTCGCGGACGGCGCGAACTTCTACCTCTACGGCCCTGGCGGCACGCCGATCGAACAGATCGGCGCGACCTCCGGTACGCCCACTTACCTGCACGCCGACCAGCTCGGCAGCGTCCGCGTGCTGACCGCGGCGGACGGCACCGTCGCCAACACCGCCACCTATACCGCCTACGGCGTGCGAACGTTCGCCACGGCCGGCGGCACGACCACGCCATTCGGTTTCGCCGGCCAATACACCGACGCCGAAAGCGGTCTGCTTTACCTGCGAGCCCGCTACTACGACCCGGCGACCGGGCAGTTCCTCACCCGCGACCCGGCGTTGTCGCTGTCCGGTTCCGTCTACGGGTACGCCGACGGCGACCCGATCGGCAGGAAAGATCCATCCGGCCTGTGGACCGGTGGCATCTGCCTCACCTCGCACCTCGCCGGTCTCGTCTTCTGGTCCGGTCAGGTGTGCATCCAGATCGACGGTCACGGCGATCTGGGCGTCACCGGCACGATGGCGGGCGGCGGGTCCACCCCCGGACTCGGCGCCGGCGTGGGGCTCCAGGGCAGCAACGCCGACCGGATCAAGGACTTGAACGGCCTGTTCTGCACGGCGGGGGTCAGTGGCGGCGAGCCCTACTTCGGCGGGGCTGACTTCTCGTGGGGCACCGACGGCCAGGGGCGTCCGGTGTACGTCGGTGAGCTGAGCGGCGGCGTGGGCGCCGAGCTGCCGTTTCCGGCCGAGGTGCACGGCGGCGTGTCCGACACCTGGTCGGCGTCGTTCAGCATCCCGAAGGTCTGGAACTGGCTGACGAATCTGTTCGGCTGAGATACTTCGCCGGTGATGCGGGAGAAACGTCGATGAGCCCCGGCGCGGCAATGGGGATCGTCCTGCTGGCGATCTGCGCTCTTTTGGCGACGACGGTGTTCGCCGGGATCCGGCGGCGGGAGAAGACCGGAGGTTTCGGCAAGGTCCCGCCGCCGGCCCCGGAGTACGTGTGCCGGATCGCCGAGCTGCAGGACGAGGACTACGACCTCGTCCTGCGGGGCGGGGCCCGGGTCAACGGCGTGAGCGCGACGTGGCCGTTCGCCAGCCTGCTGGTCAGCCGGAACCAGATCGAGCTGCGCGTCCAGGTCCTGGCGCCGATCCGGATCGCCCGCGCCGAGGTGACCGGCGTACGTCGGGTGCGTGGCCCGTTCAGCCGCGGCTTCGAGTTCCGGACCGAGTCGGGCCGGTTGGACAAGGTGAGCTTCTGGCCCGTGGGCAAAGCCGCGAAACAGCTGGCCGAGCTGGGCTGGCAGTGAAAACGGTCGACCATTGCCGTACGAAGCCGTGACGCTGTCGGTGGTGACCTTCTCGAACCCGACCTTGGTCGGTGGTGCTGCGAGGGCTGGGCCCGGATTGTCCGGGCCCAGTAACCGAATCAGCGCATTTCCTTCGCGGCCTGGTCAACGTTCCTGCTGCGGCGGGGCCTGCCGGCCATCGCGATCGGTGTCGTCTCGGATGGCCCGGCAGCGCCCGAGACTTCGGTGAACCAGTTGAAAGCCGTGATGAACTTGCTCTCGGGGCCGCCCCCGAGCAACGTGCCTACGAGGCTGGTGATCCCACGACGGCGCGCCGGGCAGCTGTCCGTGGGCTTCAGGCCGATCCGGTGAGCGAACTCCTTCACCGGGACCTGCTCCGGGTCGAAACATCGCGCCGGCAACGCGGCCGCGGTGCGTGGGATCGCGGACAGGTTGAGCTCGTTGGCCGCCTCGCTCGAAACCGAACTCGACGAGGAGACGGTTCAGCCGGTGAGTGCCTTGCGGACTGGCTGACGGGTGCGTCGCGCCGACGTCGTTTCAGGCTCCGCCTGCTCAGGGCGTTCGTAGTCTGCTCGGTCAGATCAGGCGCTGAAGGGTTGAGATGCCCTTGTTCGAGTCATAGGACGCTGCCAGCTGCGGGTTCCGCACGGCTCAGGCCCTGCCGATGCGGCTACGTGACCAGGTTGTCGGGGTCCTCACCCTGCTGGACACCGAACTCGGCGGCGCGGACCAGGAGGAGGTCGAGCTCGGGCAAGCCCTGGCGGACGTCGCCACGATCGGCATCCTGCAGCAGCGGAGCATCGAACGCGGTGACCAGCTCAACGGGAAGCTGCAGACCGCGCTCACCAGCCGCCTGGTGATCGAACAGGCCAAGGGGGTACTCGCCGAGCACGGCGCTGTCTCGATGGACGAGGCGTTCTCCCGGTTGCGCGGCTACGCCCGTTCGCGGAACCTGCGCCTGACCGACCTCGCTCGCGCTGTCGCCCGCAGCGATGCCGATTTGGCCGCGATCCTGGAGCACCCGCAACGGTGATGAAGGAGCTGTCGGCCAAGGGGTTCACGTGTGCCGGACGCGAACGCCGCGACGATTGCCCTGCTCGACGGGCTGACGGCCGCACCGAACGAGGGGTAGCTCGTACATCGTCGAGGTGGGCTCGGGCTTGCCGAGCGAGCGCGATCACCACCCGCGACCTACGCAGGAGACTGTGGTGTCGTTGGTTGGCGGACTCCGGTCGGCTGCACCGATTGTTCCGCGTACGAAATCCTGATGCGCAGAAGCTGTGGACGTCGATGCGAGCCCAGCGGCCGCACTTGGTTGCCTGAAATGTCAGGCGGACGAGGCGGTGTCGGTGTCGGCGCCGTTGTCGGCCTGGCGTTCGGTGCGGTCGGTTCCGTGCCAGTCCAGGCACAGCACGGTGGCGTCGTCCTGGAGTTGATTGCGGCAGGCGTACCGCACCGCCCCGGTCACCGCCCGCACCACTTCCCGGGAGTGGAGACCCCCGGTCTCGCGGATCAGAGCGGGTAGGTCGACGTCGCCGGCGTCGCGTTCGAACATGCCGTCGGTGATCAGGACGAGCCGGTCACCGGGGCGCAGGTCCAGCCGTTGCACCCGGTACCGGTACGGCTTGAAGCCGAAGAGCAGGTCGATCTCCAGCTCGACCGGTTTCACCACGCCGTCGCGCAGTAGCAGCGGTGCGGGATGTCCGGCGTTCACCAGCTCGACCCCTCCGGCGTGCAGGTCCACGCGCAGCAGCAGCCCGGTCGCCAGGGATACTTCCTCGCCGTGGTCGAGCAGTGCCTGGTTGGCTTGGCGGGCCTGCTCGGCCAGGTCGTGGCCGCCTCGGCGGGCCCCGCGCAGCGCACCGACCAGCAGGGTCGCGGTCAGTGCCGAGGTCACGTCGTGACCGGCGGCGTCGGTGATCGACAGGTGCAGGGTGTCGCGGTCGAGGGTGTAGTCGTAGGTGTCGCCGCCGATGTCGTCGGCGGGCACCAGGGCACCGGCGATGGTGAACTGGGCCGCCTCGCAGCAGGACGCCGAGGGCAGCAGCTGGTGCTGGATCTCCGCGGCCAGGCTCATCGGGGTGGTGCGCCGGCCGGTGTGGTAGCGGTCGGTGAAGCGGCGGTCGGTGATGATGACGTAGGCCAGTGCGTGCGCGGCTTCCCCGAGCTGTGCCAGCACCTCCTCGTCGCAGGCGGGCACGGTCACTTCCAGGACACCGATGCAGTCGCCTCGGTTGGTCACCGGCAGCACCACCCGGACGCCGCCGTCGCTCTGCTCCTGCCACGGCTGCTGGGTGCGCAGCACCCTCTCATAGGCGCTGTCGCGCAGGTCGAGCAGCTCCGGGTCGCGCCCGTCCGGGTCCTGCGCGGTCGAGGTCAGCCGCACCAGGTGCTCCTCGACGAGGTCTACCAGCAGGAAGGAGACGTCGAAGGCGCCCAGCCGCTTCGTCAGGTCGCGCGCGACGACCTCGACCGACTCCACGGGCGGTGCGCTCTCGGCCGCCGCCAGTACATCACCC
Source organism: Amycolatopsis sp. cmx-4-37 (assembly GCA_049998055.1). GTDB lineage: Bacteria > Actinomycetota > Actinomycetes > Mycobacteriales > Pseudonocardiaceae > Amycolatopsis. The sequence goes on from JAEBEK010000006.1 coordinate 452,170, forward strand.
GGTCCCAGTACCCGACCGTCCACAGCCCCTCCGACCATTTCGAGCCTGATCAACCTCATCATCCACACCGCTCGGTCGCAAGGTAGCCGGTGACTCGAGGACGTCGCCTGGCCGGTGTTGCGTACCACCTCGTGTCCCGTGTCGTTCGCTGCGTCAGCCGGTCGGGTGTCAGGCGCCGAGGCGGCTGTGGATGCGGGCGGCCAGCGACGCGGCCAGCCGGTTCACCGCCGCCAGCGGGTCGAGCTGCGCGAACTGGCCGAGCAGCTCCGCCGCCGCGTAGGCCTCGGCCTCCGACAGCACGGCCGCGCACCGCTCCCGCCGGCCCCGCTCCAGCAACCGAGTCAAAGCTTCGGTGTATTCGGCCCGGTCACGCACTCCGATCAGGCCGTACCGCTCATCGAGCGGGCTCTGCTGCGTGATGTCGTCGCTCATGGCCGTGCGCCCTCCTCGTCACCCGTTCGACTGGCTCCAGAAAATCTATGCCGCCCGGGGTAGACATTCAACGACCGGCGTGTGTAGTGTTCTGCTCATACGGAGAGAGACAACGTCAAGCAGGCGCGGGAGAGGACGTAACTACCCGCGAGGTGAGACAAGGCGGTCAGGCAGCACGGAGCCGATCACGGGAACAAGGTTTCGGCTGGTGACCGGAGTAGTGAAGTGCAGGACGCGGGCGGAGTGTGTGGGCCCGCGAAGTTCGGCAGTATCGGCAATTTGCAGTATCGGTAGTTGAAGATCAGCAGTATCAGTAGTTGTTGTGTGCAAGTGCAGTGGCAGGACATGTCAGGTGGCCGGGGTCGATCGGTGAAGGGGCTCCGGGCAGTGACCAGCGGCGTCAGCGTGCTGGGACCGGTCAGTGGAAGGGTTCCGGCAGTGACGTGCGCAGCAAGCGAAGTAGCAGTAGCAGTACCGAGTAAGTGGAATACGCAGGAGAGAAGGGATCGGGAACATCATTGGATCGCCCGCAGCGGCCGGGTTGTGCCGCGCGGGTGCCGCAGTTCCATCGAGTTCGGAGGTGGTGCTCGGTCACGAGTAAGCGATCCCCGCGGAATCCGGCTTTCGGCCGGACGCGGGTGCAGGACGCCGGCGGTCGCGCCGGTTGACAATGGTGAAAGTCCCTACCCTTGAGGACCCCGGGTGCCGCAGTGGCACCCGGGGTCTTCTGTGATGTGGAGGTGGAATGATCCCTGAGCAGCCAGGCCGGGCCACGCCGAGCGCGGCTGAGAAGTTCGATGATGAGCAGTACCCCGGCTACACGATGGGCCGGGCCGCCGACATGCTCGGCACCACCCAAGGTTTCCTGCGCAGCCTCGACGAGGCCGGCCTGATCACCCCGCAACGCTCCGCTGGTGGGCATCGCCGTTACTCCCGTCACCAGCTGCGTCTGGCGACGCGGGTGCGGGAGCTGGTGGATCAGGGCACCGCTATCGATGCCGCGTGTCGCATCATCACCCTCGAGGACCAGCTTCACGAAGCGCAGCGCCGCAACACCGAACTTCCTGCCGGCGACTGAGTCCCGACTCGGCACGCGGCCCGGCGCCGCGTGCCGATCAGCAGTCCCACCCTTCCGGCGGTCGTGGCGCGGAGGCCCGACCAAGGGGGCCCTGCTTACGGTCTTCGAGCACCGGACGTCGTGGCTCGCCCCAGGCGACGAGCCGGACGCGTTCGGCTGGGCCGCGGCCGCTGTCCAGCAGCGGGGTGCACTCCGCTGCTGGCCCGAGGAGGCCCTGGATCCGCGCCGGCGCGCCCGGCGGCGATCGACGATTCGCTGACTCCAGCCTTCTACAGCGACAGTCAAGCTTGTCGAATCGGTTCGTTGCATCCGCCAGGGTCACGGTTGCGGTCCGGGGCTGACAGTGCAGGCGACGGCCACTTGGCTCCAGCTTTCCTTCGGAGACGTAAACTCCGCCCTCGACCGAGGGGGTTTTGCGATGCTCCATCCGCCCGTGCCTTCGCGCCAAGGGGGTGGCGGTGGAGCGCCGAGCAAGGACGAGGTGCTGCCGTTGGTGACCAAGGCCGGCGCCAGTGCAAGATGTCGCAAATTACGGCGCCGAGGCCGGCGTCGCGGATTGCGACGGCGCGATGATCGCGCCGGCGCCGGGCCGACCGGTGGCGATCCGGCGCCGCTGCGCGGGTTCGCTCTCAGGTGACGACACAGGTCAGCGTCGGTGGCGCTGCCCTCCCGGTCGCCTGGAACCCGAAGGTGGTGCTGCCGCCCGCGGTGATCGAGCCGTTCCACCTGGCGTCCGTGGCGACCACGCCGGCGGCGTTCTGCTTCAGGGTGGTGTTCCACGAGTTGGTGATCTGCTGGTCGCCGGGCCACGTCCAGCCGACCCGCCACCCGGTCGTCGCCGTGCGGCGGTCGTTGGTGACGGTCACCGTCGCGTTGTGTCCGGTGCCCCAGTCGCCGTTGACGTGCATGCTCGCCGAGCACCCGGCCGCCGGCAGGACCAGCAGCGTGATGGAGTTCGCCGGGTACGTCGCGTCGATGTGGCCGCTGCTGACCGGGAGATCGCCGCCGCGCACGATGGCGCCCAGGTTGGCCGGGCCGTACGTGAACCGCTGTGCCGCACCGGTGTTGTCGAGCCCGGCCACCGACAGCGGTGAGGTCAGGTCGCCGCCGGTCTTGTTGACGACCATGACGGTCAGCGCCTGGTCCGAGGAGCGCTGCGCCGCGTACACCGCCAGCTGGTCTTGATCGGCGGCGTTCGCCGACACGCTGACGTCACCGAACCGGCTGCCCGCGCCGTCGTAGTCGCGGTACATCCGGAACGCGTAGGCACCCGGATCGGTCGGCTTGGGCTCGCCCCACATGGTGGCGAGGTCGAGGCCTTCACGTCCGAAGATGCCGAGGATGTCGGCCTGGGTCAGTGCGCCGTTGATGTCGTCCAGGGCGCCCCAGTTGTATTCGGTGATGGCGGTCTTGGTGCCGGGGTTGTATTGGGCGATCCATTGCTTGGCCGTGCGGATGTACTGCAGCGGCGGCGCGTTGACCCCGCTCGGGCCGATCCAGGACTCCTCGACGTACGTCGGGTCCCACAGCGACCGGGTGGACCGCAGCCGCAACGCGTTGGTCGCGGGGTCCTTGTCCCCGCTGATCTGCGGGTAGAAGTGCTGGTCGAAGTAGTCGAGATAGCGCTTTCCGCCGTGGGCGTCGCTGTAGTCCTTCATGTTCTTCAGGTACCACTGGGAGAGGTTGAGCCCGCCGTGCGCGGCCGAATCGGCACCCGGCCCGCAGCCGTCCACCCCGGACGCGACCCACTCGCAGTATCCCCAGCCCGAAGGGCCGAGGACCGCCGCGCTGGGGTCGGCGGCCTTGATCGCCGCGGCGGCGGCGGTGCCCTTGCCGCCCAGTTCGTCGTCCGAGACCAGCGCGGGGTGCACGTCACGATGGGTGCTGGCCCACAGCACCGGCTCGTTGTCGAGCTCGTAGATCGGCACGCCGCCCTGCGCCGCCGTGCCGAACCGGTCCACCAGGTGCGACACCATCTCGCCGTCGAACGACGCGTCCACCGGGATCGAGCTGTCGGTGGGCACACCGGTGAGGTTCTGCTGGTCGAGCTGTCCGTTGCCGCAGTTGGCGTCCCACTCGTCGAACCGGTCCTGCTGCGGGAACCGGGTCGCCGGGAAACCACAGGTGAACGGGTGCGACGACGGCGAATCCTTGGCCACCCACCCGCTCAGGGGCACGGTGACGACCGGCTTGACGCCGCGGTCGAGGTTGGACCCGACCATCCCCTCGACGGAGTGTTCCTGGTCGGCGACGATGTTCTCGAAGTACCAGTCGCTGCCGGTGTTGTAGGTGTGGTTCTTGAAGTTGTAGCGGCTGGCCGCGTTGCCGCCCCAGCGCGCCACCGACTGGCCGATCTCGGCGTTGAACGCCGGATCGCCGCCGTTCAGGCCGTAGATGCCGGGGCTGATCGCGTGCCGGGCGGCGGAAACGTCGATCGACAGCGCGGGCCCGGCAGTCGCCGCCTCGGCGCTCGTGGCCGTCTGGTCCGTGAGCATCAGTGCCACGAGGGACGCCGTCAGGCCGGCAGCCGTGACCGACCGTCGCTTCCGCCATCGCCGGATAGTCACCACGGACGCCTCCACCCGATCCAGTGCACGGACATTGTTCATTTGTCGACAGCATGCTGGAGGGACCCGTGGCAGCCGTCAAGTCACCCGCGACCATCGGGCAGGAGGCAGCCCGGCCGTCGCGGCGACCGGGGTACTCCTCCCGCGCCGGCTCGTGAATGCAGTTGCGTCTCAAGGCGTTGGGCCTGCGGCTCCCTTTCACCGGCCACGTCCTGCCCCCGGCGGCCGGCCCGACCTCGGTTCCACCAGGCGACCAGCCGCGAGCAGCGCGGCACGCCCGCCGCGTGACGTGCCGCCTTCCCGCCGGAAACGGAGACGATTTCGTTTCCGCGCGTTGCGGGTTCGATTCCTGTCCCCGGTGACGAAATCCCGGTAGTTCTGGTGGTGCCGATCCATGAAACTTTCACAGCGCCCTGATCGGCGCGGGGGGAGCCGGTGGGTCTGGGAATGGCGCCGGCTCCGCCTCGCTGTCCCGTGATCCAAGGGTGTCGGCGACCCAGTCCGCGATGTACGTGCTGGTGTGCGAAAGATGGTCCAGCCCGATGTGCTCGGTCGCACCCTCCTCCGCCGTGAACAGCCTCAGGTGCCGGTTCGGGCTGTGACCGCCTGCTCGTACGACCGGTGCGCGTAGGCGACGGGGATCTGCCGGTCGTTCTCGCCGTGGCAGATGAGGAACGGCACCGTGATCTTCTCCGCGACACCGTCCAGGTTGACGCTGTCGGCGAAGTCCGCGAAGGCGTCGAGGTCGTCGTCGTGACCCCAGACCCCAGCACGTGCTCCCAGTAGTGCGGCACCGGCCGCTCTCCTTCCCGCTCCAGGCGGCGGCGCTGCACGGCACCCCAGTCGTGGTTGGCCCCAAGCGTCCACGAGAGCGAGGCGCTTCTCGAACGCGGCCGCGCGCGGGGCGAAATACCCGCCCAGTGACCAGCCGACGAGCCCGATCCGGGCGGGGCCGACGTCGTCACGGCTTTCGAGGTAGTCCACGCAGGCGCTCGCCCAACCCTCGGTTTCGACACGCGCGGTCAGCCCCTGCAGGCGCAGCGCCTCACCGGAGCCGGGGCAGTCGACCATGAGGCACGAGATGCCGCGGGCGGCCAGCTCCGCCCAGTGCCCGGAGGAGTACATGTGCTCCTCCGTCGAGTCCAGGCCGTTCCACATGATCATCACCGGAGCCGGGTCCCGGCCACCCGCCGGGCTGAAGTACGCGGGCAAAGTCGTTCCCTCGTACGGGATTCCACGTGGGAGACCTGCGGTGCGGCCAGGTCGAACGTCTTTTGCTGCAGCTCCAGGACCCGCCGGTAGGTGTCGAGCCGCCCGGGCGTCGACGCGCTCTGCAGGCGTTCGGCCTGGCACAGGTAGTTGGTGGCGCGGGCGTAGAACTGCCCGGCGGTGCGGGTGTGGCCGGCCTTCTCGGCTTCTTCGGCCTGGGTGACGAGCTGGTCGGTCAGCGCCGTCCACGCCCGCAGGAAGTCCGGGGCGCCGGCGTCCTCGCCGCGGGTCGCGGCCTCGCGGATGGGGCGGCAGGCGCGGTCGACCTCGTCGATGAGGCCGCCGCTGTTGAGGGTGGCGACGACGCCCAGGTTCCAGACGTAGTTGCCGGGAAAGTATTCGAACACGGGGTTTCCGCTCAGATTCGTGCTGCGTCACTGATCGACTCGACGCCGTCGTGCGCGGTCATCCCGCCGTCGACGGGGATCTCCGCGCCGGAGGTGTACGAGGCCTCGTCACTGATCAGGAACGCGTCGAGGGCGGCGATCTCGGCGGCGGTGCCGGCGGTGTAGGCGACCGGGTAGTGCCCGGTCAGGGCGGCGGCGGAACCGACCACGACGATCGACCCGCCGGCCGGCATCAGCGGCACGACCGCGCGCACCGCGCGCAGGACGCCGCCAACGTCGACGTCCTGGCCGTGGTCCAGGTCGGCCGGGTCCAGGTCGTCGAGCCGGGCGCGCCAGGTGATGCCCGCGTTCGCGACGAGCCCGTCGACCCGCTCGAGGTCCGCCACGAGACGCGCCCAGCCGGCGGAGTCCGTCACGTCGAGCCGCCGGTGGTCGACGCCGGGGAGGTCCGGGGCCTCGGCGACGTTGACCCCGAGCACCGTGGCGCCGTCCGCGACCAGGCGACGGCAGACCGTCGCGCCGAGGCCTTGCCCGGCGCCGATGACGAGCACGACCTTGCCTTTCAACGAGACCGGTCCCGGGGGCGGGCCGGGCGGACCGGCGGCAGGTCGGTCCCGGCGACGACGGTGTTGCGGATGCTCCCGATGCCCTCGACGGTCACCTCGACGACGTCACCGGGCTTCAGCGGCGGCGGTGCCTGTTCGCCGCGCCGTCCCCACAGCTCGGCGAGGCAGCCGCCGTGGCCACACGTGCCGGACCCGAGCACGTCGCCGGCTCGCACGAAGGTGCCGCGGGACGCATGGGCGACGCGCTTTGTACCGCCCCGCCTGCTGCTGCGGCGGCGTCCGGCCGCTAACGACCCCGTCGAAGTCGGACAGATCGATGAGCAACGCGGTTGGTGCCTGCCGAACCTGGTCGCTCATCGGCCCTTAGCTGTGGTGTCGGCCGCCTACTGAAACCCAAAGGCAACAGCTCGCGAACACCTCGCCAGGAACCCTGACGCCGCACCATTCCGACGGTTTGGATATCCGATGTCGCCGAGGGCGAGTGGACGGAGTTCTAGCAGCATTTCCAGACCCGCAAGCCCGAGCTGGCGCCTGTGGCCACCGGCCCAGTCAGCATGGGTACGCCGCTCACTGCAGTCATGACGACGGCCGATCTCGCATTCAGCCACGCCGTCGAGCGCCACCAAGCACCGTCGGCGGACCACTGCGCCGACCTGGGTCCGCGCTGGATTTGAGAGCACACCCGGGTGATTCTGTCGGTCGGATACGCGCATTCTGTGCGGCTGACAACGACGCTCTACTACGAGGCCCGGATCCGCCACCATGTTCGACCGGTCACCGTCGCAACCCCGCTGATCGGGGAAATCACCCGCGCCGGACGGCGGCTGACGATGCTCAACCGCGACCAGACCTCCGCTCGGCGGGGCTTGATCGTGCTCCACCGCGCCGGTCTCACCGGCTCTCCGCCGGCGCATCCGCGGTCTTCGCCGTCGCGGCGGCGAAGTCACGCGGGCGGAACCGGCCGCGGCGCAGGCTCTGCTCGATCTGTTCGAGGCTGCGGCCGGTGAGTTCGGGCATCCGGCGCCAGATGAAGACGAACGCGGCGACGTTGAAGGCCGCGTAGAGCCACATGGTGGCACCGGCCCCGATCGCGTTGATGATCGTCAGCACGGTCAGGCTGATGATCAGATTGGTGGTCCACAGGGCGGCGGCCTGGGCGCTGGTGCCTGCGCTGCGCACGGCCAGCGGGTACGTCTCCGAGCCGGTCAGCCAGCCCATCAGCTGCAGGCCACCGGCGTTGAAGAACATGAAGGCGATCAGGCAGACGATGATGAATACGATGCTGTCGCGCCCGCTGTGCCCCGTGGCGAACAGGAAACCGAGAACCGCGAGGCTCAGCGCGGCTCCCGGCACCATCACCAGCGTGAGCCTGCGCCGGCCGACGCGGTCGACGATCGTCAGCCCGACCAGCATCATCACCAGGTACGTCACTCCCAGTCCGACGCTGACCCACAAGGCGGCGGTGGTGGAGAAACCGTTGTCGGTCAGAATGGTCGGCGCGTAGTAAATGATCATTTCGATGCCGCTGAGCTGGGTGAAGACCGCGATACCGCAGCCCACGACCAGCGCCGGGCGCACCCACGCCTGGCGCAGTCCCGACCACCCGCGGTTGCGGTCCGTCGTCTGCTGCTCCTTGTCCTCCAGGCCGATGATGTCGTCCAGTTCGGCGTCGATGTCGGTGCCCTCGGCGCGCACTCGCCGCAGAGTTCGGCGCGCGGTCTCGTGGTCATTCCGCTTGACCAGCCAGCGGGGGCTCTCGGGCAGCTTCAGAGCGAGCAGCAGCATGATCAGGGCCGGAACGGCGGCGGCCCCGATCGACACCCGCCAGGAGACGTTCTCGCTGGCGCCGACCAACGTGGAAACGACGATCCCCACGCCGATGCCGACCTGGAAGGTGAGCACCATCCGGCCGCGCCGGGCGGCCGGGGCCAGTTCGGCGACGTACATGGGCACGGTTTGGGTCGCGCCACCGACGGCGAAACCCAGCACGATCCGGCCCAGTACGAGCAGCACGGCGCTGGGCGCGAGCGAGGACAGTATCGCTCCCACGGCGTACACCCCGGCGATCAGCAGGACCGTGCCACGCCGGCCGCGCCGCTCGGACAACCAGCTGCACCCCAGCGCGCCCAGCACCGCACCGAGCAGGATGGCCGAGGCGATCACCTGCTCCATCCCGCTGCCGACGGCGAAGTCGCGGCGGATCTGCAGCAACGCGCCGGAGATGATGCCGGTGTCGTACCCGTAGAGCAACGACGAGACAGCGGAGACCGCGGCCGCCGCGATCAGCACTCCCGTCAGTCGCGGTGGAGCAGTTTTCGCGTCGGTTCGTGCTGTCATGAACGTGACCCCATCGCTTCGGAGGTGGGGTGAATACCCGGGCGAGGTCACCGGAAACGCCGTGGTGACGCTCGGCGTCGAGCACCCTGTCGACGCCGCTGCAGCCGCGTTCATCCCCCGGTAGCCATGATGCCGACGCACGGCTTCCGTCGCGGCGTACCGCCCGCCGATCTGTCCACCGGCACCTGCGCGGGCCGGCTGCCGGGAGCCGGCCCGCGCGCTGATCCGCGGGTCGGCCGGACGATCGACGGCGAACCGTGGATCGATCCGGGCTGCACGTCCAGGACAGCTCGAGGATGGTCTTGCCCTGACCGTGCCCGGAGTCGAGGCGTTCGTGTGCCTCGTGGACCTGCTCGAGCGGCAGGACCTCCTGGATCACCGGCCGCGCCAAACCGCGGTCCACTGGGCCGAGTCCTGGGTGGCGCGGCCTCAGCGATTGCTTGAGTTCGCCGTGTACCGGGAGGGAGAGCGGTCGGGACGCTGGCTGCTCAACGACCCGGCGGCCGATCTGCCCCGCACGCCTCGCGGCTAAGCATGTGCGCGCAGGTCAGTACAGCTGAGGACGTCACTCGCGCGGGCGCTCTCGGCGTCGACCGGCTCGACCATGCGGCCGCGGATCAGCATCGGCTCTGAGACCGGGGCGTCCCGAGCCGTCAGGCGGCACGCCGGAACGTAGCTGCGTGGCGCCGCGGGCGGCAGACCGTGCAGACCATGGTCTCTCCCGAGCAGGGCTCCGGCGGCGGACACGATCCGTCCGACGTGCGACGTTTGCTGGCCGCACTGTCCACAGGGGATGGGCTTGCTGCGGTGGCTGATTTCGATCCGGTCCGGCATGGGGCGGCCCTCCTCGGGCGTCGATCGCGGATCGGCTACCCGGCCGTGGCCAAGCCTTCGCGGACGGTGGGCAGTGGCCGGGCGGGATCCACCACAGCGCTTGCCGGCTGGTGGCCGGGACGACCCAGCCGGTCGGGCCGGGAGAATGGCCGGATCCTCGCCGAAGACCGGGTGACCCGGCCGCGGGTGGCAGCCCCGCTCCCGCCGCCGGGTCACCCTCGGGCAGGACGCCCGTCGGTGCATGCGCGGGGCGGGAGGTGGGCACCCCGCGCACGGCCGTCCATCAAGCTGTGCGTCGGCGGTCGTCTACCCGGCCTCGGGCGAAGTAGCCGCGAATCGGCTCTCCATCGCCGCGATTCACCCGTCTGGTGGTCTGCGGGGTCAGGGCACCGGCCAAGGGCGGTCGAGTCGTCGCGGTGCCGTCAGCCGGCGTCCCAGATGGTCCTCACCTGGCTGACGAACTCGGCACGGCTGCCCGCGGCGATCGCCCCGACCCGGGTGCGGTAGCAGTCGAGGACCGCGTCGAAACCGGTGGCGTGCAGGAAGTCCCGCACCGCGGGCCGGTCCCCGGTGACCACCCGCACGCGCGACACGCCGGCGTACTCGTGCACGGCGTGGACCGCGCGTGCCCCGGCGACGGACAGGAACGACAGCCCGGACAGGTCCAAGAGCAGAACTTCTGGCGGGTACTCGGCGGCGAACAGCTGGGCGGCGGCTTGTTCGAGTTGGAGGGCCGTGCCCGCATCGAGCTCGCCGTAGAGCACGAGGATGACGCCCTCGGAGTCCCGGTGCGACTGCACCACCTCGAGACGCTCGGGCCGGTAGGACTCAGCCACGATCACCACCCCCTCGGCCTGGTGCGGAGGCTTGGTTCACGGCCCGGTGGAGGCCGTCCGTGGTAATTACCCGATCGGAATAGGCGCAAACCGCCGTCAGGACCGGCGCCCGAACGAAGCCGGATCGAGCGGACCACACCACCGCGAAGCCGGGCCCGGGAGCCTGACGATCGTTCCTGTGACTTTCCGGCAGGCTTGCGAGTTCATCGACGCGCACCACCGGCACCACCGACCACCCCGTGGAATGAAGTTCGCGATCGGCGTCGCGTGCGGGGACGAACTGGTCGGTGTGGCGACCGCTGGCCGTCCCGTCGCCCGGTGCCTTGATGACTGCGTCACGCTCGAGGTCACGCGCAGCTGCACCGTCGGTGAGCCGAACGCGAACTCAAAGCTGTACGGCGCTGTCCGGCGCGCGGCGCGAGCCATGGGGTACGTGCGCCTCGTCAGCTATACGCAAGCGGGGGAGAGCGGCGCGAGTTTGCGTGCCGCTGGCCTGCTCCCCGTTGCCGATCTCCGACCTCGGCAGGGCTGGACGACGGCGTCTCGGCCGCGCCGCTCGCTAGGCGTCGACAACGTCCGTCGAACGCGGTGGGAGATCTGCGCCGGAAGTTGGCCAGGCCGCTTCAGGCTCGTGCGTGCTGGGGTGATTCGTCTTGTCTACCAGCTGTTTCAGCTGGTACAGCTGGCCGAGATCGCCAAGGTCCGAGCGAGCACGAGGGTCGGAGGAGGTGACCGCATGGCGGGCGCGGAGGACGTCGTTGAGTTCCCGCATGGTCGGCGCGCAGTAACCATCGAAGCGCAACGACAGTGGGAGTTCAGCACTGCTGTCCATGAAGCTCGCGATGCTGAGGCGGCTTGGCTCGCTGCCGAACTCGCAACGGTGCTGCGGGGCTTACTCGCATGGGCGCGTGAAGATCGCGGGCTTGGCGCCGAATCCGTAGACGAATCGCAGGAGCGTGCCGCATGACCGAGGCTGTCAATCCTCCATCTCCGGCCGTCGCCGCACGGGTCGGGCACACCGGCATGTCCGACTTGGCGGTCTCCCCGTTCGGCTTGCCGCTGGCATTGCGCGCGAAGGAAGTCCGGGTCGCGTGGGTGGGTCGCACGTCGACTGAGGAGCACCAGGATCCGCGGCAGTCGTTGCTCCGCCAGCTGGAGCGGTCCAAGGTCGCGTTGCCCGATTCCTGGGTGATAGTCGCGCACTTCTACGACGTCGAGTCCGGACGCATGGAGCTGGACAAGCGAAGCCGGAAGTCGAACTACGAGCGCTTCGACATCCCGATCGCCCGCGACGGCGGCATCGGTGACCTCCTCGCCGAAGCGGCTGGACCAGGCCGTCGGTTCGACGTGGTGATGTGCGAGTCCATGGCGCGGCTCGCGCGCAGGATGTACGAGACGTTGAGTGTCGAGCGTCGGCTGGAAGACGTCGGCGTGACGGTGTTCGCCTCGAACGAGCCGATCATGCTCGCCGGTGGTCGTGCCCAGCAGATCCTGCAACGCCGGATCAACCAGTCGGTGGCCGAGTACGAAGTGCTCAACATGCTGGAGCAGTCCTGGGGCGGGACGTGCACGCACGTGCGCGAGGGCTACAACATCGGCAAACCGCTGTGCCGAACGCCTGAACGCGGACCTGGAAGCACATCCGCCGCCGGAACCGCCCGGTGGCCGGCGGGCCAGGGGAGCGTGGTCGAAGTCTGCTGTGGCCGATGTGCTGAAGAACCCGAAGTACACCGGCTACCAGGTCTACAACCGCCGCGCCCGGCGCAGTCGCGGTGGCACCGGAGTCGTCAACCCACCGGAGATGTGGGTGTGGTCCGTCGAGCCAGCGCACGAGCCGTTGATTCCGAAGTGGATGTACGACGAACTGGGCGCACGCCGTCTGGCCAAGCGCGGGTCGCGGGATGGAAGCGAACTCAACCTGCACCGGAACACCAAGCGGGCCTACCTGCTTCGCGGGCGGGTGGTCTGCCGTTGTGATCGGCGGATGCTCGGGCATCACCACCGCGGGCACAACTACTACCGCTGTTGGCCGAAGAACAACAACCGCGGCCGGCTGGACAAGTTCGCCGACCATCCCCAGACGGTTTACATGCGCGAGGACGCCATCCTCGCGGCCGTCAATCACGTATATGCCGAGTACCTGTTCGGCCACCGCCGGATCGACCTGCTCACCCGCAGCTGGATCAGGCCGACGATCGGGAACGTACCGAACGGAGCGAGCGTCGGGCTCGGCTGGAGAAGCGAGCCGCGGACTTCGCGCGCAAGCAGAGCAACATCCTCAGCCAAGCCGAGGACGCCGACCCCACTGATCCCTTTACCCAGGGCCTGAAGGACCGCTACAACGCACTCGGGGCCGAACGTCAGCTCCTGCTGGACCAGATCACCGAACTCGATCAGGACGACCAGAGGTCACCGGCCACGGCGACCCGCGAGGACCTCGACGTCCTCGACCTGCTGCCGCACCTGGCGGTCAACCTTCACCGCGCGCCGGCCGAGCTCCAGGTCCGGCTCTACGAGCTCACGAAACTCCGAGTCAGCATCGACCACGAAACGGATCACGCCATGATCGACATCACACTGCCCGGCGACAGGATCGAGGAGGTGGCCACAGCCGCAGCGGACGCGGAAGTCGTCAGAATGGCGAAGCCGCAGGTCGACGCTGGTGTGATTGCTGCGAGTGCCCCCGGTGAGATTCGAACTCACACTGGACGGGTTTTGAATCCGTTGCCTCTGCCAGTTGGGCTACGGGGGCGCGACGCAGTGACTCTACGGGATCACCGCCTCCCGGCTGTTACCGGGGCGGGGAGTGTCGCGCCCGCCACTACGTGGTGAACGCCATCTCCTCTTCTGGATCGTTCCCGGTAGGCTTCTGGTTCGCGGGAAGCCGCGAAACCGACCGTCCCGCCGAGTCTTCAGGAGGACCCCGGTGACCGATCAGGCTACCGAGGCCAACGGTGCCGCCACCGTGCCGCAGCGTCGGGTGCTCGTCGCGGAAGACGAGGCGCTCATCCGGCTGGACCTCGTCGAAATGCTGCGTGAAGAGGGCTATGAGGTCGTCGGGGAGGCCGGGGATGGCGAGCAGGCCATTTCGCTGGCCACCGATCTCAAGCCCGACCTCGTGATCCTCGACGTCAAGATGCCCAAGCTGGACGGCATCGAGGCCGCCGCCAAGATCACCGGTGACCGGATCGCGCCCGTCGTCATCCTCACCGCCTTCAGCCAGCGTGATCTCGTCGAACGCGCGCGGGATGCCGGCACCATGGCCTACCTCGTCAAGCCGTTCGCCAAGCGGGACCTCGTGCCCGCCATCGAGCTCGCCGTCAGCCGGTTCTCCGAGCTGCAGGCCCTCGAGGCCGAGGTCGCCGGGCTCACCGACCGGCTCGAGACGCGGAAGGTCATCGACCGCGCCAAGGGCCTGCTCATGAGCCGCCAAGGCCTCACCGAGCCCGACGCCTTCCGCTGGATCCAGCGCACCGCCATGGACCGCCGGACCACCATGAAGGCCGTCGCCGAGGCCGTCGTCGAAAGCATCGGAAGCTAGCCGGACCGGCGGCCGGCGGGCAGAATCACGCAGGTGAAACTGCTGCCGGCCGTCGTCGCCCTCATGCTGCTGACCGGGTGCGAAGCAGCCCCGAGCGCGCCCGCGCCGGCCACCTACGAGCTGCCGCCGCGCCAGGTCCGGCCCGACGAGACCGCCCTCAAGGTGCCGCCCGCGAAGAACGGTGACACCGAGTTCACCCTGATCGGCCTCGCCGCGGGCCTGCCCAGCATCACCGGCAGCCACGCCGAAATGCTCCCCAAGGGCCAGTACGTGCGCCTGCGGCTCGTGATCACCAACACCGGGACCTCGAGCGTCCTGTTCGACACCAAGCGCCAGCTGCTCGTCGACGATCAGGGCGCCACCCACCCGCCGGACGAGCAGGCCATGCTCATCAAGCGCCAGCCCGGCCAGTTCGACCTCGGGCACGGCGTGCGCGTCGAGTTCGACCTCTACTGGGACATCCCCAAGGACCGGAAGCCGGTCGCCGTCAGGGCCTTCGGTGGCCCGACCATCACCGACATGAAGAACGCCAACGGCACCGACCTCAAGCTATGAGAAGGGGCCCGGCACGAAGGCCGGGCCCCTTCCGCGAAAAATCAGACGCCGAGGTCGCCACCGAGGTAGGCGGCCCGCACCTTCGGGTCGTTCAGCAGCTCGGCCCCGGGCGCGCTCTGGACCACGCGGCCCGTCTCGAGCACGTACGCCCGGTCCGACAGCTTCAGCGCCTGCTGGGCGTTCTGCTCCACCAGCAGCACCGTCGTCCCGCGCTTGTTGATCTCGCGGATGATGTCGAAGATCTGCGCGATCAGCATCGGCGCCAGGCCCATCGACGGCTCGTCGAGCAGCAGCACCTTCGGCTTCGTCATCAGCGCGCGGCCGATGGCGATCATCTGCTGCTCGCCGCCCGACATCGTGCCGCCGAACTGCGTCTTGCGCTCGGCGAGCCGGGGGAACAGCTCGTAGACCTCGGCGAGGTCGGCCTGGAGGTCGTCCTTGCGGGTGTAGGCACCCATCAGGAGGTTCTCCTGCACCGTCATACCGGGGAACACGCCCCGGCCCTCCGGCGACTGGCCGATCCCGAGCAGCACGCGCTTGTGCCCCGGGGTCTTCGAGATGTCCTGGCCGTTGAACAGGATCCGGCCGCTGGTGAGCGGACGGAGCCCGGAGATCGTCTTGAGCGTCGTGGTCTTGCCGGCGCCGTTGGCCCCGATGAGGGAGACGATCTCACCCTCGCCGACCTGGATGCTCATGCCCTTGAGGGCCGCGATCTTGCCGTAGTGGACGTTGATGTCCTCGACCTCAAGAAGCATCTTCGGACACCCCCAGATAAGCCTCGATCACCTTCTGGTTGTTCTGCACCTCGTGCGGCAGCCCTTCTGCGATCTTCTGGCCGAAGTCGAGCACCGCCAGCCGGTCGCTGATGTGCATGACCAGGCCCATGTCGTGCTCGATCAGCAGCACCGTGCGGCCGTCGTCCCGGATCTTGCGGATCAGCGCCTGCAAGGCGTTCTTCTCCGCCGGGTTCATGCCCGCGGCCGGCTCGTCGAGCAGGAGCAGCTTCGGGTCGGTGGCCAGGGCCCGCGCGATCTCCAGCCGGCGCTGGTCGCCGTAGGAGAGGTTCTTCGCGACGTTGTGCTCGACCCGGCCGATGCCGACGAAGTCGAGCAGCTCACGGGCCCGCTCGCGGCCGTGCTTCTCTTCCTTGCGGTGCCACGGCAGACCGAGCGTCGCGCCGATCGCGCCCGTCTTGTGGTGGGCGTCGACGCCCACCATGACGTTCTCCAGCGCCGTCATGTTGTGGAACAGCCGGATGTTCTGGAACGTCCGGGCGATGCCGCGCTTGGTGACCTTGAACCGCTTCATGCCGTCGATGCGGTCGCCGTCGAAGCGGACCTCGCCCTCGGTCGGCTGGTAGACGCCGGTGACCACGTTGAACACCGTGGTCTTGCCCGCGCCGTTCGGGCCGATGAGGGCGAAGATCTCGCCCTCGTTGATGGTGAGGTTGACCTCGCGCAACGCCGTGACGCCGCCGAAGCGCATGGTCACGTTGTCGAATTCGAGCAGCGCGCTCACTTCGTCACCTCCGCCGAAGCCTCGGAGTCGGGGCCGGCCACTTCCGCGCCCATGGCGCCCATGCCGCCGGTTCCTTCCCGTAGTTCGGCCTTGCGCTGCCGCGACGGCAGCAGGCCCTCCGGCCGCAGCGCCATCATCAGCACCAGGACAGCACCGAAGATGAGGACGCGGTAGTCGTTGAACTGGCGGAACCGCTCCGGCAGCCACGCGATCACGAACGCCCCGAGGATGACGCCGGGCAGGTTGCCGGACCCGCCCAGCACGACCGCGGCCAGGATGGTCGCGGACAGGATGAACGGGAAGTTGTTCGGCTCGATGAACACGGCCTTGCTGGCGTAGATCGTGCCGGCGAAGCCACCGATCATCGCGCCGATCGCGAAGGCGAGCAGCTTGAACTTGAACGTCGGGACGCCCATCAGCTCGGCCGCGTCCTCGTCCTCGCGGATCGCCGCCCACGCCCGCCCGACCCGGCTCTTGGTCAGCCGCACCGAGAAGACGATGACGAGCACGATCGCGAACACCATCAGGTAGTAGTACGGCGCCGGGTCGAGGAAGAACTCCATGCCGAACAGCGGCTCGGGGTGCGGGACGTTCGTGATGCCGCGCGCGCCGCCGATGCCGTCGGTGTTGTTCGCCGTGATCCGGACGATCTCACCGAAGCCCAGGGTCACGATCGCCAGGTAGTCGCCGCGTAGCCGGAGTGTCGGTGCGCCGAGGATGACGCCCGACACCGAGGCCAGGAAGATGCCGATCACCACCGTCGGCCAGAACGACCAGCCGTAGGTCGTGCCGATCGACGCCCACGTGTACGCGCCGATCGCGAAGAACGCGACGTACCCGAGGTCGAGCATGCCTGCGTGGCCGACCACGATGTTGAGGCCCACGGCCAGCAGGATGTAGGTGCCGACCGGGAAGATCAGGACGGTCGTCCAGTCCGAGTACGGCGACATGAACGCGCCGATCCACGGCGCGGGCAGGATCAGGACCAGGACGAGCAGGGCGAGGTACACGCCGTAGCGCTGCCACGCGGGCGCGTCGGCCCACCAGTCGCGCATCCCGTCGACGGGGTGGAAACCCTTGCGCGCCGGGGTTTCGTTGTTGTCAGCCACTCCGTCGCCTTTCATGCGCGTGCTCGCTGGAGGGATTCACCGAGGATGCCGGTGGGCCGGAGCATCAGCACGAGGACGAGGACCACGAACGCGGTGACGTCCTTCCACTCGGAACCGAGGAAGATGGAGCTCCAGTTCTCGACCAGGCCCAGCACGATGCCGCCCAGGAGGGCGCCGCGCAGGTTGCCGATACCGCCGAGGACGGCCGCGGTGAACGCCTTGATGCCGAGCAGGAAGCCGACCCGGTAGTCCGTGTTTTCGTACTCCATGACGTACAGCGCCGCGGCGACGCCGGCCATCGCGCCGCCGAGCAGGAACGTGATCCGGACGATGCGGTCGATGCTGACGCCCATGAGCACGGCGGCTTCGGGGTCCTGCGCGGTCGCCCGGATGCCGCGGCCGATGCGCGTGCGGCTGACCAGCTGGTCGAGCACGACCATCACGACGACGGCGGCGATGACGACGAAGACGTGGTCGGTGCGCACGACGCCGTTGCCGATCCGGAACAGCTCCTCGTGCGGCACGAAGCGGGGTGCGTTCTGCTGGACCTTGCCCGCCTTGTCCGACAGGGCGGGGATGATCGCGAGACCGAACAGCTCCTGCAGGAACAGGGAGGCGCCGATCGCGGAGATCAGCGCGGCCAGCCGGGTCGCGCCCTTCTTGCGCAGCGGCCGGTAGGCCAGCTGCTCCAGCACGATGGCCGACCCGCCGGACACGGCGGCGGAGGACACCGCGATGAGCAGGAGGATGCCGATCATCCCGAACACGCCGACGGTGATCGGGGCGGTGCCACCGGCGATGGCGATGAGGATGAACAGGGACGTCATCGTCCCGATCATGAAGATTTCGGAGTGCGCGAAGTTGATCAGCCTCAGCACGCCGTAGACCATCGTGTAGCCGAGGGCGATGAGGGCGTAGATGGAGCCGGCTACCAGGCCGCCGATGGTGCTGCCCAGAAACTGGCTCTGCAGATCTTGGAACATGACGTAGTTGCCTTACCTGACGGGGCGAGGATGGTCGCCACATTGGCGGGGAGCGGGGGTGCTGTAGCCAGCGCCCCCGCTCCCGTTAGGTGTTAACTAGCTCCGTCAGCCGTTGATCTTGGCTTCGGTCGAGGCGCCGAGGTTCTTGATGACCCCGCCGACGACCTGGTACACGTAGATCGCGTTCGTCTGCGGCTCGCCGTTCTCCTTGAACTTGATCTGCTTCGACGCGCCCTTGAAGTCTTCCGTCTTCAGGAAGTCGTTGATCTTCTCACCGGTGGTGTTGCCGGCCTTGACCGCGTTGATGATGGCGGTCGCGGCGTCGTAGCCCTCGGTGGCGTAGATCGCCGGGTCGACGTTGAACTTCGCCTTGTACTTGGTGGCGAACTCGTTGGTCGCGCCGGCGTCCGGGATGTTGCACGGGCAGCCGATGACCGCCTTCTCGGCGGCCGCGGCGCCCGCGCCCGAGACCAGCTGCGGGTCGAGCGAGCCGTCACCGGTGGCGAAGATGGCCGTCACGCCGCCGTCGCGGAGCTGCTTGAGCAGCCGGCCGCCCTGGGCGTAGTAACCACCGAAGGTGATGACGTCCGGGTTGGCCGCCTTGACCTTCTGCACGGTCGACGAGTAGTCCGACGCGTCCTTGGCGAACTTGTCGCGCTCGGTCGTGATGCCCTTGTCCTTGAAGGTCTTCTCGAACGCGTCCGCGAGGCCGACGCTGTACTCCTGGTCGTCCGAGAGGACGTACGCGTTCTTGGGCGACTTCGCCGTGATGAGGAAGTTCGCGATCGCGGGCCCCTGGTCGTTGTCGTTCGCGACGACGCGGTGCCAGTACTTCCAGCCGTTCGCGGCCAGACCCGGGTTGGTCGCCGACGGCGACACGCTCGGGACCTTGCCCTGCTCCAGGACGCCGCCCACGGCCTTCGACTCACCCGAGAACGCCGGGCCGATCAGGGCGGTGATCTTGTCCGTCCCGATCGCGGTCTGCACCAGCGAGGTGGCCTGCTCCGGCTTGCCCTGGCTGTCGTAGTTCTTCAGTTCGAGCTTCACGCTGGGGTTCGTGGCGTTGTACTCGTCGATCGCGAGCTTGGCGCCGTTGTTGGGCGGAATCACGATCCCGGAGTTCTCCCCGGTCAGGTCGCCCATGAACCCGATCTTCAGCGTGCTGCTGTCGCCACTGTTGCTCGACGAGCCGCCGCCGGCGCAGCCCGCCAGCGCGAGCGACGTCGCCGCTGCGAGGGCGAGAACCCGTCCAAAACGCACTCCTGACACCGACTACCTCCCATGACCAACCAGCCGCCGGTAGGCGTTGCCCCCGACACAGGGGCTAGGTTAGGGCAGGAAGATATCCCTCTCGCCCGTCATGTGCACAGGCGGCCTCACTACTCTGTGTCCACATCGTGACGATCGCAACCGACACGAATTGCACGAAAAGCCGAACGGCGTTTCGTTACAGCCCGCCGCTGGTCACGCAGCGATGCTAAGTATCGGGGCTTGTTCTGCGAATGGGTGACAGCCGTGTTTCCCCGGTATGTCATCGCCCATTTCGGGGGCCGGTGCGTGGCCGGTTTCCCGGCGATCCGCTGTTCACCCTGGCGGGGGCGCCGCGGGGCGGGCACCGCCGTGGGGATGCACCTTACGTCCGGTTCGGGCGGCCGAACGGACCAGCCCCCCGCTGACCGGGACGGCAGGTCTGCCCGAAAGGGCACCCGGGTGGCACAACCAGCGGTTGTCGTGGCGGCCGGAACGGCTGTTGGACCCGCACCCTCCCCGGCTGTTCGCTGGAGCCAGCCGAGAGACAGGGAGAGAAGGATGCGGGAAGTGGTCGAGGGCGTCGCGGCGGGGGTGCCGTTCGTGGCGCTGCCGCCGGCGGACCCGCAGGCACCGGCGGCGCTGGTGGCGGGCTGGCACCTGATGGAGGTGCCCGCGAGCGAGCAGGCCTTCGCCGAGGCGGTGCCGATGAGCGGCTTGCCGGCGTGGCGGGTGTACTTCGGCCTGCCGCTGACCGGGGCGCGGCTGCCCGAGGGCGGTCCGGCGGAGCTGTTCCGGCGGGCGAGCGAGGACGCGGTCCTCAACGTCTTCGGGCCGGTCACCGAGCAGGCGGTGGCGGAGTTCCCCGCGGCGCTGGCCGAGCTGCGGGACCGGCTCCCGGGCGCGGACGGCCCGCTCGGCGTGTTCGGCGGCTCGGCGGGCTCGCTGGTGGCGCTGGAGGTGCTCGCCCGCGGGGACGTCGCCGTCGAGGCCGCCGCCGTGGTCAGCCCGGTCGCGCAGCTGACGCCGGTGATCGGCCGCAACGAGCGGCTCTTCGACGTCACCTACCCGTGGACCCCGCGGTCCCGGGAGGTCGCCGGCCACTACGACTTCGTGCGCCGGGCCGGGGAGCTGACCACGCCGCTGCTGCTGGTCACCGGGGCGGACGACGACGTCGCCGTGCGTGAACCGGCGGCGGCGCTGCGCGAGAAGCTGGGGACCGAGCTGGTGGTGGTCGACGGGATGGCGCACGAGTTCGCACCGGGGACGCCGGCCGCGAAGCAGGTCGACGCGGCGTTCACCGAGTGGTTCGCGCGGTGGTTGCGAGCTTGAGGTCGTCCTCCGGCAGCCAGGCGTGCGCCGGGTCGTAGGCGCACCAGTCCTCTTCGCGGCTGGTGCGCCCGGCCAGGGCGAGGAGCCGCCGCAGCGCCGGGTGCGCTTTCCCGCGCCGCCAGACCAGCGACCACGGGAACAGCGGGGACGGCTCGAACGGCAGCACTTTCAGGTCGAGGTCGGGCGCGAGCTCCATGTCGGCGCCGGCGAGGGTCACGCGCCGCTTGCCGTACCGCGTCTGCTCGAGCGTGTGCCGCAGGTCGTAGCTGACGCCGGAGTCGTCGATCGGCACGTCGAAGCGGGCGCACATCGCCTGCAGGTAGGACAGCCATTCGGCGGCGCCGCCGGAGCCGGGCAGCCAGATGCCGTCGGCGCGCAGCTCCTCGAGCGGCAGCACGGTCAGCTGGGCCAGCGGGTGTTCCGGGGCCAGCAGCGCGACCAGCGGTTCGAGCCGGAGCGTCCGGTGCTCCAGCTCGTCGGGCAGCGGCCGGCCGAAGCCGGTGACGCGGCCGATCGCGACGTCGAGCTCGCCGGACAGCAGCGGGTCGAGGGCGTTCGCGAACCCGCCGCCGGCGACCCGGTCGATCCGCAGCGCCGGCTCCCGTTCGGCGAGCCGGCGCAGCAGGAACATCGGGGACAGCCGGAAGTCGACGACGTCCATCCGCAGCGGCCGGTCGTCGGCCCGCATGGCGGCCACCGCGGCGTCGGCCACCCGCACCAGCTCGCGCGCGTGCGGGAGGAAGCGCTCGCCGTCGGCGGTGAGCTCCACCGAACGGTTGGTGCGCAGGAACAACGGCGTCGCGAGGGCGTCCTCGAGCTTCCGGATCCGCTTCGACAGCGCCTGCTGGGTGAGGAACAGCGCCTGGGCCGCGCGCCCGAAGTGGCGCTGCTCCGCGGTGACGACGAACGCCCGTACCTGCGCGAGGTCGAGGTCCACCGGCTCAGGCGCCCGGGGGGCGGTCCCGGACGACGCAGGTGAGCCGCGCGGTGCAGGTGCGCCGGCCCTCGTCGTCGGTCAGCACGATCTCCGCGGTGATGGTGCCGCGCCCGACGTGCAGCGGCGTCGCGACGCCGGTGACGGTGCCCGAGCGGACGGCCCGGTGGTGCGTGCAGGACAGCTCCAGCCCCATCGCCGCGCGGTCCGGGCCCGCGTTCAGCGCGGCGACCGTCGAGCCCAGCGCCTCGGCGAGCACGGCGTTGGCGCCGCCGTGCAGCAGGCCGTACGGCTGGAGGTTGCCCTCGACCGGGATCGTGCCGACCACGCGCTCGGCGGTCGCTTCCAGCAGCTTCATGCCGACCTTGTCGTTCAGCTGCTGGTCCGCGGCGGCCGGGTCGATCCCCGACAGCCGGTCCACGTCGATGGGGGCGGCACTTTCGGTCACGCAAAGCTCCTGTTCCTATGCGACACGTAAGAGTGTCGGACCCTCAGCCTAGACTCGGCTTCGTGAGCCCGAGTGAGAAGACGACCGTTGCCAACGCCACAGGAACGACCGGTGTCGCCGAGCGGCCGAAGCTGCTGCTGATCGACGGCCATTCGATGGCCTACCGCGCCTTTTTCGCGCTGCCCGCGGAGAACTTCAAGACCAAGACCGGGCAGGTCACCAACGCGGTCTTCGGGTTCACCTCGATGCTCATCAACCTGCTGCGCGACGAGACGCCGACCCACCTCGCGGTGGCGTTCGACCTCTCGCGCAAGACGTTCCGCTCGGAGACCTTCGCGGACTACAAGGCGAACCGCAGCGCGACCCCGGACGAGTTCCGCGGCCAGGTGGACCTGGTCAAGGAAGTCCTCGACGTGCTCGGCATCCCGTCGCTGGTGAAGGAGAACTTCGAGGCCGACGACATCATCGCCACGCTCACGACACAGGCGACAGCGGACGGCTTCGACGTCTTGATCTGTACCGGCGACCGCGACGCGCTGCAGCTGGTGACCGACCAGGTCACCGTGCTGTACCCGAAGCGCGGCGTCTCGGAGATGACGCGGTTCACGCCGGACGCCGTCGAGGAGAAGTACGGGCTCACCCCGCGGCAGTACCCGGACTTCGCCGCGCTGCGCGGCGACCCGTCGGACAACCTGCCGAACATCCCCGGCGTCGGCGAGAAGACCGCGGCCAAGTGGATCAAGCAGTTCGGCTCGCTCGACGACCTGATCGACCGCGTCGACGAGGTCAAGGGCAAGGCCGGCGAGGCGTTGCGCGCGCACCTCAGCTCGGTCCAGCTGAACCGCCAGCTCACCGAGCTGATCCGCGACGTGGAGCTGGAGATCGCCCCGGCCGGGCTGGAGCTGCGCCCGTGGGACCGCGAGGCCGTGCACGCGCTGTTCGACGAGCTGGAGTTTCGCGTCCTGCGGGACCGGCTGTTCGCGACGCTGCAGAGCGCCGAACCCGAGGCCGACGAAGGCTTCGAGGTCTCGGGGTCCGCGCTCGCGCCCGGCGCGCTGGGGGCGTGGCTCGCGGCCCACGCGGGTGCGGGTGAGCCGGTGGCGCTGGCCTTCCGCACCGCGGGCGCGTCGGTCCGGTCCGACCTGCGGGCGGTCGCCTTCGCGTCGGCCGACGGCGAAGGCGCGTACGTCGACGTGACGGCGATGGACCAGGCCGACGACGCCGCGCTCGCCGCGTGGTTCGCCGACCCGAAGATCCGCAAGACCGGCCACGACCTCAAGGTCCCGCTGCACGCCATCCACTCCCGCGGCTGGACGCTGACCGGGCTCGCCATGGACACCGCGCTCGCCGCCTACCTCGTGCGGCCCGGGCAGCGCACGTTCGAGCTCGACGACCTCGCGCTGCGGTACCTGCACCGCGAGCTGCGCTCGGAGACCGACGGCGGCGACGGGCAGCTGTCCCTGCTCGACGGCGGCGCGGAAGGCCTGGAACAGAAGGAGATCGAAGAGGAGCTGGTCAAGGCCCGCGCGATCTTCGAGCTGGCCGGCGCCCTCGACAAGGAGCTCGAGCAGATCGGCGGCGCGCGGCTGCTCGCCGAGCTGGAGCTGCCGCTGCTGGAGGTCATCACCGCGCTGGAGATCGCCGGCGTCGCCGTCGACCTGGAGCAGCTGACCACGCTCGAGGCGCACTACCTCTCGCGCGTCACGCAGGCGGCCGAAGAGGCGTACGCGGTCATCGGCAAGCAGATCAACCTCGGCTCGCCGAAGCAGCTGCAGGTCGTGCTGTTCGACGAGCTCGGCATGCCGAAGACCAAGCGCACCAAGACCGGCTACACCACCGACGCCGAGGCGCTGCAGGGCCTGTTCGAGAAGACCGAGCACCCGTTCCTGCAGCACATGCTGGAGCACCGGGACGCGACGAAGCTGCGCACGACCGTCGAAGGCCTGATCAAGTCCGTCGCCGACGACGGGCGCATCCACACGACGCTGCTGCAGACCATCGCGGCCACCGGGCGCCTGTCCTCGACCGAGCCGAACCTGCAGAACATCCCGGTCCGCACCGAAGAAGGCCGCCGCATCCGTGACGCGTTCGTGGTCGGCGAGGGCTTCAGCGAGCTGATGACCGCGGACTACAGCCAGATCGAAATGCGGATCATGGCGCACCTGTCGAAGGACGAGGGCCTCATCGAGGCGTTCAACTCCGGCGAAGACCTGCACACGTTCGTCGCGTCGCGGGCGTTCTCGATGCCGCCGGAGGAGATCACGCCGGAGCTGCGCTACCGCGTCAAGGCGATGTCGTACGGCCTCGCGTACGGGCTGTCGGCGTACGGGCTCTCCCAGCAGCTGCGGATTTCCACCGAGGACGCCAAGACCCAGATGGAGGCGTACTTCGACCGCTTCGGCGGGATCAGCGACTACCTCCACTCGGTCGTCGGCATCGCGGCGAAGAACGGGTACACGGAGACGGTCTTCGGCCGCCGCCGCTACCTGCCCGACCTCAACAGCGACAACCGCCAGCGCCGCGAGATGGCCGAGCGGATGGCGCTGAACGCCCCGATCCAGGGCAGCGCCGCCGACATCATCAAGGTCGCGATGCTCAACGTCCACAATGCGCTGGTCGAGGCGAAGCTGAAGAGCCGGATCCTGCTGCAGGTGCACGACGAACTGGTGCTCGAGGTCGCCGAAGGCGAGCGCGAGGAGCTGGAGAAGCTCGTGCGCCACGGCATGGGGTCGGCCTACGACCTGGCCGTGCCGCTGGAGGTCTCGGTCGGCTACGGCCGGTCCTGGAACGACGCCGCGCACTGACGTTCACTCTGCGCCACGACCTGGATCACCGGGTCGTGGCGCGGGTGTACTCGGGCGGACGTCGTCGGGTGCCGGTCGCCGGGACGATGCTTCGTGCATGGCCAGTGACTTTCAGCGACGCAAGATCTCCGGTGTGTTCGGCGCGATGGACACCGATGACGACGGCTACCTGACCGAGTCCGACTTCCGGGCGCTCACGGCGAGATGGCTCGACGTGCGCGGCACCGACGGCGGCACGCCCGAGGGCGAGAAGCTCACCGCGATCATGATGGGCTGGTGGACGACGCTGCTCGACGCGTCCGACCGCGACCGCGACGGCAAGGTCTCCCTCGACGAGGTCCTGAGCGTCGTCGACCAGCTGCCGAAGACGCCCGAGGCGGTCACCGGAACCGCGGCGGCGATGTTCGAAGCGGTCGACGAAAACGGCGACGGCGTGATCTCGGCGGAGGAGTACCGCCGGATGATCGAGGCCTGGAGCGGCGGCGGCACCCCCACGGCCGGGGTGTTCGCCCTCTTGGACACCGACGGCGACGGGCGCCTGTCCCACGACGAGTTCACCGGCCACTGGTACGAGTTCTGGGCGGGCGACGACCCGGCGGCCCCGGGCAGCGCGGTCTTCGGCCGGGTCTGAGGGGTCCGGCGGGTCTGACGGTGCAGTGTCGGGTGATCTTTCGGGCAGACCGCCGGACGGCACCACGGTCCCGCTGAGCGGTCTCCCCGGGAGCCCGTTCGGTCATCCGCGCGCGAAAACCGTTGGCATTGCGACGAACGGAGGACTCCGTTCGGGTGAGCCATTACCGCTGGGTAGGGAGGTCGGCGCCCGAGGCGCGGCGATCACGGCGTAGGGTCCGCCGAATGGGGTTCGAGCGTGAGCGACGACGCTGGCGGGTCCGGCTGCACGACGAACTCGGCCGGGTGTGCGGTGCGGGCACGGTTCTTGACGAGTACCACGTCCTCACGAGCGCGCACGTCGTCGAGGCCGCCGGGGGTCCGCGGTCCGCGCTGAGCGTCGACTTCGTCGGCCTCGCCGAGGCGATGCCCGCCACGGCCGCCGTCGTCGACGGCTGCTGGGTGCCCTCCGACGGCGGTGGCCGCGGCGATCTCGCCGTGCTGCGGCTCGAACGGCCCGAATCCCGCGTCTTCCGCGCGCCGCTGCACCGCATGCCGCTCGGCGAGCACCAGCTCGTGCGCGCTTTCGGGTTCCCGCCGGGCTCGGTCGGCCGCTGGACCCACGCCCGGCTCGGCGGCCCGGAGCACCCCGGCGGTCCCGGCGGCGAGTGGATCCGGTTGTTCCGCACGTCCGAAGCCGAACCGCTCGGCCCCGGCTTCGGGGGCACGGCGGTGCTCGACGAGGCGACCGGCCACGTCGTCGGCGTCGTCGTCGGCAAGGATTCCGGGACCTGGATGATCCCGGTCGAGACCATGCTCGGGCACCTGCCGCAGCTGAGCATCTGGACCTCGGGCAGCCCGGCGGTCGACGCGAGTTTTTCGCGGCCCGTCGGCGAAGCCGTCGACGGGTCCTTCGTGCAGCGCGTCGCCGACTGGTTCGCCAAGGCCGAGCCCGGCACCGTCTGGGTCGTCGACACCGGTGAGGCCGGCTCGCCCGTCGCCGCGGCCCTGCGGTTCGGGATCGTCCTCGCCGACCGCGAACGCTCCCTCGGCGTGGCCGGCCTGCCGCTCGGCGGGATGCCGCCGGCGGGCAGCGTCGACCTCGCCGTCGACGCCACCGGCCGCACCGCCGACGCCGTCCGCCACCGGATCGCCGACCGGCTCACGACCGGGGTCGCGGGCCGCACCCTCGTCGTCGACGCGATCGACGACTCCGCCGAGCCCGACCGGCTCGTCGGCGAGGTGCTGGCCCCGCTCGCCGGCCGCGCGGCCGAGCTCGGGATCCGCCTGCTGCTCGGGTTCCGGGAGGAGTCCTCGCCCGGGGTCGCGGCGGTGCGCGCGAGCACCCTCGGGGCCCGCCCGGCGCCGGACGACCTCGCGGGCCGGCTCGACGTGCTGACCCAGTCCGTCGAGGAGCTCGCCGAGATCGAGGCGTACCAGCTGCGCGTGGCGACCCGGTTCACCGGCGTCGCGATGCTGCCGGCCCGGGCCCAGCGGCTGCGCGGCGCGCTGAAGCAGCTGCGGTCGGCCGAGGTCGACGGCGACGCGGAGTGGGTCGAGAAGCACATCGGCGGCCACGAGCACGCGGTCGCCCCGGCGGTCGAGGACGGCCGCCGCCAGCGCGCGGTGCTCGACGGACTGGTCGCCCGCCGCGAGGAACTGCGGGCGCGCCTGGCCGCGGACAACGAGCTCGCGCGCGAGCAGGGCTTGGCGGGCGACCCGGAGCTGGAGCAGGCGTACGTCCCGGCGAAGCGACTGTTGATCGACGGCCCCTGCGAGCTGACGGCGGCGGCCACGGCGGTCGACACGTACGCGGCGGCGGTCCGGGCCCGCATCGAGGACCGCGGCTGACGGCTTCCAGCGGCGGCTGCCGGGCACCGAAACTGTCGGTGCCGGCCGGTAAAGTGGAAAACGGGGGCGCCCCCGCGGGCCCGGCCGCAAGCAGCCGCGGGGACTGGAACCCTCCGCTCGCGGCCGCCGCCGGCTCCGCGTCAGCCAAGCCCCCGGCCCAGTCCGCGGATCAGCACCATCACCGCTTCCCGCACCTCGGCCCGCGTCCGCTGCGGTCCGAACACCTGCCAGTCCAGCGCCACCACCACCATCGTGCCGAACAGCCCGGCCGCCGCCGTCGGGATCTCCACTCCCTCCGGCAGCCGGCCGGCCGACTCCAACCGCGACAGCTGGTGCTTCACGATCGAGATGATCTCCTCGCGCAGCAACGAAAGCGTCCCGTGCCACTGGCCCGGCGTCCGCCACAGCTCGCTCACCAGGATCTGCGAGAAGCCGGGGTACAAAGCGATGAACTCCAGCGTCGTGTCGACCTGCGCCTCGATCACGTCGAGCGGATCCGCATCCGAAACCGCGGCGCGCAGCCGGAGAGCGAGCATGTCCACCCCGTACCGCAGGAGCCCGTCGACCAGGCCGTCCTTCGACCCGAAGTTGTAGTAGACCGTGCCCTTCGCGACGCCCGCCTCGGCGGCGATGTCGTCCACCGTCAGCCCCACCAGGCCCCGGCTCTTCGAGAGCCGCAAGGTGGCCTCGAAGAGCTTCTGCTTCGTCCCGCCGCTCACAGGCTCAGCTCGGGCTTGAGCGCGGACACCGTCCAAACGCGACGCTTGCGCGCGGCCAGGGTGGACACCAGGACCCCACCGACCAGGTAGGCCAGCAGCACGCCGATGTCTCCCAGGATCTGCACAGTGGCGCCACTGTAGAACAGGTGGCGGAAGCCGTCGATCGCGTAGCCCATCGGCAGCACCACGTGCAGCGGGTACAGCGCGTCCGGGATGGTCTGCCACGGGAACGTCCCGCCCGCGCTGACCAGCTGCAGCACCAGCAGCACCAGGCCGAGGAACTTCCCGACCGCGCCGAAGAACGCGTTGAGCGCGTGCACCACGGACGTGAACGTCAGCGACACCAGCACGGCGAACCCGATGGCGCCCAACGGGTGTGCGATGTGGATGCCCACCAGCCACGTCACCGCGCCGAAGAGCACGATCACCTGCGCGACGCCGAGCAAGGCCGACGACAGCCAGCCGCCGACGGCGACCCGGAACGGCGCCGCGCCCGCGGTCAGCGCCCGCGTCGAGAGCGGCCGCAGGATCAGGAACAGCACGAACGCGCCGATCCACGTGGCCAGCGAGATGAAGAACGGCGCGAGCCCGGCGCCGTACGTCCCCGCCGACGCCTCGCCGTTGGCGTTCACCGCCACCGGGTCGGCGATGGTGTTGGCCGTCGCCGCGCGGGTCGGGTCGTCCGGGTTCGGGATCTGCTGGAGCCCGGCGGCCAGCCCGTCGCGCAGCTTCACCGCGCCGTCCGCGAGCTGGTTCGTGCCGGTGACGGCGGTCTTCTCGCCGTCGTTGAGCTGCGAAGCGCCGTCACGCAGCTGGTTCGCGCCGTCGGACGCCTGCGCGATGCCGTTCGCCAGCTGCGGGGACGCGGCGGCGAGCTTGGCCGCGCCGTCGGACACCTGCCGGGCGCCGTCGGCCAGCTTCGCGAGGTCGCCGTTGGCCTGCTGGATCTTGCTGTTCGCCTGGTCGACCGGGGAGCGCAGCTGATCGGCGCGCGCGACGATCGCCTGGACCTGCTCCTCGGGCACGCCGGCGTTGCGCAGGTCCGTCACGAGCTGGGTGCGGTACGAGTCGAGCTTGCCCTGGATGTCGGACGACGCCGTGGCGGCCAGCGACGCCGCGTCGGCGACCTTCTGGTCCCCGGCCGCCACCTGCGAAGCGCCGTCGGCCAGCTTCTCCGTCTGCGAGGGGAGGGAAGCCGTGCTGCTCTTGAGGGTGCCGAGGCCGGTCGCCAGCGTCGACGAGCCGTCCGCGAGCTTCGCGGCACCGTCGGCCAGCTGTTGCTGGCCCGACTTGAGCCGTGTGGCGCCGTCGGCGAGCTGGGACGCGCCGGTCGACGCCTCCTGGATCTTGGCGTAGATCGTCGAGAAGCCGACCAGGAACCGGTCCGCGGCCTCGCTGCCGACCTTCTCCGCGATCGTCTTGCGCACCTGCTCGGCCACCTGCTTGGCGATGGTGCCGGACAGGTAGTTGTTGGCGTCGTTGGTGGTCAGCGTGATCGTCGCCTGCTGCGGCTGGAAGTTGCCGACCGACAGCAGCGCGGCGGAGAAGCCGCTGGGGATGCCGATGGCGAAGGAGTACTTGTCGTCGCGGACGCCGTCGCGGGCCTCCTGCTCGGACACCTCGTGCCACTGGAAGGTGCCGGACTTGACCAGCTCGTCGGTCACCTCGCGGCCGACGTTGCGCTGCTGGCCGCCGGCGTCCTTGGCGCCGGTGTCGCTGGTGAACACCGCGGCGGGCAGCTTGTCGAGGCGGCCGTACGGGTCGTAGTTCGCGTAGAGGTAGAAGGACGCGTAGAGCA
Organism: Amycolatopsis sp. cmx-4-37; assembly: GCA_049998055.1. Classification (GTDB taxonomy): domain Bacteria; phylum Actinomycetota; class Actinomycetes; order Mycobacteriales; family Pseudonocardiaceae; genus Amycolatopsis. The sequence continues at coordinate 481,885 of JAEBEK010000006.1, forward strand.
GCGGCACCAGCACGAGCGCGACCAGCGCGAGCTTGGGCATCGTGCCGGTGGAGAGGCGGCGCAGCTCGTTGCGCGCGATCCGGAAGGCGTTCATTCGTCAGACTCCGTCAGTGCTCTCGGGGAGCTCTTCGGTGGGTTCGGGTTCAGGTTCAGGTTCGGGGGAGTGGTGCTGCGGCTCGGGCTGCTCGGCCGAGCCGAGGCGCGCCGGCGTGAAGGGCAGCGCGGACAGCGGCGTCGTCGCGGTCAGGACGACCACGGCCAGGCCACGCTCGGCCTGCTCGCGCGCCAGCCCGGCCCAGCTGTCGACGTCGCTGGTGTGCCGGTCGGGGGTGTCGAGGACCAGCAGCCGCACGCCCTTGCGCTCGGCGGCCAGCTCGGTCAGCAGCCGGGTGCGCAGCGCCGGGGCGAGGTTCTCGAAGCGCGTGCCCGCGAACGGCGCGGCGTCGTGCCCGGCGAGCCAGCGCGCGACGTCCTCCTTGCCGGCCGGGCGGTGGGCCAGCGCCAGCTCCTCGCCGACGACCACGCGCAGAGCGAGGGCGTCGTCGGGCTCGCTGACGCCGGGGGCGTCGACGACGGCGACGAGCTCGGGCAGCCCGGCGTCGGTTCCTTCGGCGTGCACCGTGCCGGTGGTCGGCTTCAGCCGCCCGGCCAGCGCGAGGCCGAACGCGGTGACGCCGACGCCGGGTTCGCCGTGCACGATCGCCAGGTCGCCCTCGCCGACGGTCAGCGAGGTGGGCGGTAACAAGGGGCCGTGGTGCCCTTCGAGGGACACCCGATCGGCTCGGACCTGCACGGTTACTCCAGCGTCGGAACTTTTTGAACTGACCGGTCAGTTCAAAAGCTAGTCCTCGCGCCGGGGCGCGGCAAGATCACCGGACGCACGTCACACCCGCGGGTGACTTTCGCAGCTCGCCGGTCGCGGCGCCCCTCGGAGACCCCGGGCGGGGGAGGGCCGCTCAGCGGTTCCGCTCGGGGGTCGTGAGTGGGAAACAGTGTTCTAACCCTGTTTCCCACGCACGACCAGTCGCGGCAGAGCGCCTGGCCGCTGCTTCGCTCAGCGCAGCGCCGACGCCGGGCGGACCTCCCAGCTGGTCCACAGCGGACGGTAGCCCTGCCGGTGCCAGAACACCGAGGCCAGCGGGTTGGTCGGGTTGTAGTAGAGGTAGGTGCGCGTGGCGCCGCCCCGGTGCAGCTCCCGGTGCGCGTGGGCCATCAGTGCCCGGCCGAAGCCGCTGCCGCGCTCACCGGGCACCGTCACCACGTTGTTCACGTAACCCCAGCGTCCCGGCGGGAGCAGCTCGGCCGCCGCGCTGCCCGGGGTCGCGTCGATCCAGCCGCAGTGCGCGAGCGCGCGGGCTTCGCCGGCTTCCTCGGCCAGCCACACCGCCGGCTCGTCCTCGGCCAGCGCGTCCCGCAGCGCGGGGGCGAGCAGCTCGGCCGTGTCGTCCCGGCGGGCCGCGGCCACGAGGCCGGTGTAGTCGAACGTCGCCGTGGCCAGCTCCAGCGCCGTGGCGAAGTCGTCGGGCCCCGCGCGGCGGACGGTGACCGCCGGGTCCGCCTCGACCGGGGGAGCCGTGCGCACACCGACCGCGGCCAGCGGGACGAGACCGTGGTCGAGGAAGGCGCGGATCGCCTCGGCGTCCCGGCTGGGCCAGAGGACGACGCACGCCGAGTCGGCGCCGGTCTCCTCCGCCTCCACAACGCCTTTGAACGCGCGCAGCAGGAGATCCACGCCTTCGGTGCCGGTGGCGCCGAAGTACGGGAAGAGCTGCCAGACGTCGGCGGCCGCCCACAGCGTCGTGACGTCGCCGGGTGCCGCGCGCTGCCGCTGGAGCACCCCGGCGACCCGGGTGCCGTCCGCGGTCGCGGCGGCCAGCCGCCGTCCCTCCGCCGGGGGCGCGGCGGGCGGCAGCAGCGCGTCGACCGCCGCGAAACGCGCGCGGTGGGCGGCGAGCAGCGGTTCGGCGATGTCCATGGGCCCCCCTGGTGCGTCGATCAGGACCAGGCGGGTCGCCGGATCCACATCGTCCACAGTGGACGATAGCCCTGCCGGTGCCAGAACACCGGCGAGAGCGGGTTCGCCGGGTGGTAGAAGAGGAACGTACCGCGCACCTGCGGCCGGAGCAGCTCGCGATGGGCCACCGCCATCAGCGCCCGGCCCACGCCGCCGCCCCGCGCGCCGGGCGCGACCGACAGCGTGTCGACGTACCCCCAGCGGCCCGGCCGCAATCGGCCGTGGATGCCGTCGCCCGGCGCCGGCGAGGTCGGCAGGCACGCGGCCATGCCCACCGGGACGCCGTCGTCCTCCGCGAGCCAGACCAGGCCGCTGAAGCGCAGCGCGCGGACGACCTCCGCGCGCAGCAGCTCCCGCGCGCCGGCCCGCGGCACCGCGGTGCCGACCAGCGACGTGTACCGCCATTCCGCCACGCGCAGGTCGGTGAGGGCCTCGACGTCGCCCTCGCCGGCGAGGCGGACGGCCACCCGCGACGGCCCCTCGTCCGCGGGCGGTGCGGGGGCCCGCACCGCCAGGCACGTCATCGGCGCGAAGCCGTGGGCCAGCAGGACCGCCGACGCCTCGGCGTCGCGGCTCGGCCAGGCCAGCGAGCAGCCCGAGTCGGGATCGGGCCGCGTCCCGCGCATCCGGTCGCGCCAGGCCCCCAGCAGCGCGGTCAGCCCCGCCGCGCCGCTGTCGCCGGGCACCGCGGTCAGGTCCCAGATCTCCAGTGGGCCCCACAGCGCGGGCCACGCTCCCGGCGCGTGCACGACGTGCGTCAGCAGGCCGCCCGCCCGGCGCTCGCCGGTGGTCACCACCAGCGGCTCGCTCGCCGCCGGCGGGGCGGCGATCGGGGGCAGCAGCGGGTCGAGCGCGGCGAACCGCGCGTTCTGCTCTTCCTCCAGGGGGTTCACGAGCGGTGCGTGCGGAAGATCGCGGTGCCCGGGAAGAGCCGGCCCCGCAGCGGGCTCCACTGGCCCCAGACCCGCGTGTGCCCCGCCGGCCACTCGGGCTCGACCAGGTCGGTGAGGGTGAACCCGGCCGCGGCGAGCGCGCGCACGTAGTCGCCGAGGGTGCGGTGGTACTCGACGTAGGTGGCGGCGCCCTCGTCGTCGACCTCCACGTACGGCGTGCGGTCGAAGTACGGCTGGGTGACGGTGAGCCCCTGCGGGCCGGGGTCGTCCGGGAAGATCCACCGCATCGGGTGCGTCACCGAAAACACCCACGGCGCGCCCGGCCGCAGCACCCGGTGCACCTCGGCGAAGACGGCGTCCACCGAGGACACGAACGGGATCGCGCCGAAGGCCGAGCAGGCGGCGTCGAAGCTGCCGGACGCCATCGGCAGGTACTCGGCGTTCGCCTGCACGAGCGGGACGTCGGCGCCGGTGCGCTCGTTGCCTTCGCGGGCGTGGCGCAGCATGCCGGCGGACAGGTCGGTCGCCACGGCGCGGGCACCCTGGGCCGCCAGCCAGCGCGAGCACGCGGCCTGCCCGCAGCCGACCTCCAGCACGCGCTTGCCGCGGACGTCGCCGAGCAGCCGCGCGTCCGCCTCCCGCACGCCTTCCGGGCACCAGACGAAGTCGGCGTCGCCGAGGAACCCGCCGTGCTCGGCCTGGTAGTCGTCGGCGTCGGCGTCCCACCAGGCCAGGTTCGCGGCGGCGGCTTCGGCGCCCCCGACCGTGCGGTAGGCGACGGCCGCGGTGCCCAGCCGGTGCTCGGCCGCGTCGTGGCGCCCCGGCGCGGGGGACTCCTCCGGTGGCATGATGGTGGTCTCCGGTCCCTGCGTCCTGGTGCGTGCGGTTTGCTTCCGCGAGGACCTTAGCGACCGAGGGGGACCCTGATTGTGCCGCCTAGCGGCCGCCGCGTAGGATAAGTGTTAGCGCAGTGGGTTCGCGCTGCCTTCCGCTCAGCTTTCTTGGTCGGGCTCGGGTCGCGCACCGTTATGCGGGTCATGCCGCGGTCGTTCACTGGTGGACGTTTGCTCGCAGGGTCGTCGCATGCTCCCAGCAGCCCATCGCGCCGACAACTGCCAACCCTCGATCCCATCCACCGGAGCAACCCGCCTAATGACCATCGACACCGCCACCGCCCCGACCGCCCCGAACGCGGCCCCGCAGGTCGCCATCAACGACATCGGGTCGGAGGAAGATTTCCTCGCGGCTATCGACAAGACGATCAAGTACTTCAACGATGGTGACATCGTCGAAGGCACCATCGTCAAGGTCGACCGCGACGAAGTCCTGCTCGACATCGGCTACAAGACCGAGGGCGTCATCCCCTCGCGTGAGCTGTCCATCAAGCACGATGTCGACCCGGCTGAGGTTGTCACCGTCGGCGATGAGGTCGAAGCCCTCGTTCTCCAGAAGGAGGACAAGGAAGGCCGTCTGATCCTGTCCAAGAAGCGCGCGCAGTACGAGCGCGCCTGGGGCACGATCGAGGAGCTCAAGGAGAAGGACGAGCCCGTCAAGGGCACCGTCATCGAGGTCGTCAAGGGCGGCCTCATCCTGGACATCGGCCTGCGCGGCTTCCTCCCCGCGTCCCTGGTCGAGATGCGCCGCGTCCGCGACCTGCAGCCGTACGTCGGCCGCGAGCTCGAGGCGAAGATCATCGAGCTGGACAAGAACCGCAACAACGTGGTCCTGTCCCGCCGCGCCTACCTGGAGCAGACCCAGTCCGAGGTGCGCAGCGAGTTCCTCAACGCGCTCGCCAAGGGCCAGGTCCGCAAGGGCGTCGTGTCGTCCATCGTCAACTTCGGTGCCTTCGTGGACCTGGGTGGCGTCGACGGCCTGGTGCACGTTTCCGAGCTGTCCTGGAAGCACATCGACCACCCGTCCGAGGTCGTCGAGGTCGGCCAGGAGGTCACGGTCGAGGTCCTGGACGTCGACATGGACCGCGAGCGCGTCTCGCTGTCGCTGAAGGCGACCCAGGAAGACCCGTGGCGCCAGTTCGCCCGCACCCACGCGATCGGTCAGATCGTGCCGGGCAAGGTCACCAAGCTGGTTCCGTTCGGTGCGTTCGTGCGCGTCGAAGAGGGCATCGAGGGTCTGGTCCACATCTCCGAGCTGGCCGAGCGCCACGTGGAGATCCCGGAGCAGGTCGTCCAGGTCAACGGCGACGTCATGGTCAAGGTCATCGACATCGACCTCGAGCGCCGTCGCATCTCGCTGTCGCTGAAGCAGGCGAACGAGGGTGTCACGCCGGACACCGAGTTCGACCCGGCCCAGTACGGCATGGCCGCCGAGTACGACACCGAGGGGAACTACATCTACCCCGAGGGCTTCGACCCGGACACCCAGGAGTGGCAGGAAGGCTTCGACAAGCAGCGTGAGGAGTGGGAGCGCCAGTACGCCGAGGCGCACACTCGTTACGAGGCCCACATGAAGCAGGTCGTGAAGGCCGTCGAGGCCGACGCGGAGGCCGCGGCCGACGCGGCGACCGGCGTCGAGGGTGGCTCGGAGAGCTACACCTCGGGTTCGACCTCGACCGACACGAAGAGCACGGGCGGCACCCTCGCCTCCGATGAGCAGCTCGCGGCGCTCCGCGAGAAGCTTTCCGGCGGTGCGTGAGCACCAGCGCTCTGAGCTTGTGAGCTTCTGAGCTGACAGCGAACCCCCGGTCCCGAGTGGACCGGGGGTTCGCTGCGTTCCGGGGTTTCCGCCTCAGTAAGGACTTCGCCGCGGCTCGGCCCGCGGCCCGGGTGCGGCTCGGCTGGGCGCCTGCTGCGGCCCGAGTGCCGCTCGGCTGCCGTTCGCGGGCGCCGGAGCAGTGCCGGCCCGAGCGCCCCAATGTGGCGTTGGGTGCGTGGGACGCACCGAACGCCACATTGGGTGCGTGGGGTTGCGCCGCCGGTTGGTTCGGTCGGCGCGTCCGGCTCAGGGGTTGCGCAGGCCCAAGCCGGTCATCATCGCGATCACTCCGCGCCGGTACATCCGCTCGTTCGCCTCGTCGGTCGGCGGGATGAACCAGTCCGGCAGCGGCGTTCGCGACGCCAGCATCAGCTCCGCCCCGACCAGACCGTGCATCGCCGTCCACAGCTGGTACGTCGCCTCGCGGGCGTCCGCTCCCGGCGGGCACACCCGCTGGACCCGGGCGATGAACAACGCGAACGTCGTCCGCAGGACCGCCGACCGCAGCGCCGGGTCCGGATCGAACCGCGGCACCGGGCGCTCGAACATCAGCGCGTAGCGGACCGGGCTCTCCCGGGCGAACAGCCGGTACTCGAGCGCCAGGTGCAGCAGGTCCGCGACCCCGTCCGGGCTCGCCGGCGGCAGCCCCTCCAGCAGCGTCCGCAACGAGTCGAACGTGCGCTCGTACAGCGCGTCGAGCAGGCCCGCGCGGCCGCCGAAGCGCGCGTACACCGAGATCGTCGACGCGCCGGCCGCCTCGGCCACGCCGCGGACCGTCAGCCCCGTGACGCCGCGGTCGAACAGCACCGCCAGAGCGGTGTCCAGGAAGCGCTCGCGGTTGCCCTGCTCGGCGGGGCGCGTCGACAGGTGCCTGGTGGCCACGGCGCACCCCCTTCGCCCACGACGACGTCCGGGTGACCCACCCGCAGCAGAAGATACGATATCCGGCGCGTCTTGGGAATGTGCCGGATGTCCGGATGTGCGGGATTCCCGTCCGGCGGACACAGGTTCGAGCGGCGCGCGGACGGGCATCGTCGACGGCATGACCATCGACGTCCCCGACACCGCCCTCGCCCGCGAAGCCACCGAATACGTCCGCGACACCGCGGGCCCGCTCCTGTACGACCACTCCGCCCGCGTCTACCAGTTCGGCGCGCTCCAGGGCCGGCGCCGCGGCCTCGGCTTCGACGCCGAGCTCCTCTACGTGGCGGCGCTGTTCCACGACCTCGGCCTCGTCGCGGGCCACCGCACCGACCGGCGCTTCGAGGTCGACGGCGCGGACGAGGCCCGCCGCTTCCTCCTCGGCCACGGCGTGGACGCCGAACGCGCCCGGGTCGCCTGGACGGCCATCGCGCTGCACACCACCCCGGGCATCCCCGAGCACATGGAACCCGAGGTCGCGCTGGTGACGGCCGGCGTCGAGTACGACGTCCTGGGCATCGGGTTCCACGACCTCTCCGCCGAGGCCCGCGCCGCGGTCGTGGCCGCGCACCCGCGGCCGGACTTCAAGCGGCGCATCCTCGAGGCATTCACCGACGGCATCCGTGACCGGCCCGACACGACCTTCGGGAACGTCAAAGCCGACGTGCTGGCCCGGTTCGTGCCAGGCTTCGTGCGCACGGACTTCGTGACCACGATCTTGGACTCACCCTGGGAGGACTGACGCGGATGGAGCACCCCGAGCCCGGCACGGTCGTCGTCACCGCGAGCGGCGACGGCACCTACACGCAACGGGTCACGACGGCCACCCACGAGCTGCTCGTCGACGAACCGGTCGCGGTCGGGGGCGCCGACGCCGGCCCGAACCCGTACGAGCTGCTGCTCGCGTCCCTGGGTTCGTGCACGGCGATCACGCTGCGGATGTACGCGGACCGCAAGGGCATCCCGTTGACCCGCGCGACGATCCGGCTCCGGCACGACCGCATCCACGCGGAGGACTGCGCCAAGTGCGAGACCGAGCGCGGGATGCTGAGCCGGATCACGCGCGAGATCGAGCTGAAGGGCGACCTGGACGACGACCAGCGCGCGAAGCTCATGGTGATCGCGGACAAGTGTCCGGTGCACCGGACACTGTCCGCGGAGATCGCGATCGAGACCCGCGAGACCGGCCGCTGAGGCAAGGGGCGCGGGAAGCGTCCTGAATGACTCGGTCAAGACACCGGAGAGGTCACCGGTTGCCGGCGCGGAGGCTCGGCCTCCCGCGAGCGGCCAGCGTCAGGCGGCTTGGGCCGTCACCGGCCGGATCGTGACCGTGCCCACCGCCGGGACCCAGATGCGCTCGAGGGCCGCGGCGCGGGCCTTGCGGCGGAGCCCGGCGAAGCTGTGCTTCGCCGGGACGAGCAGGGCGCTGAGCCAGGTCCGGCGGTAGTCCGCCAGCGCGTCGGCCACGGTGCGGTGGACAACGCAGTGCGCCAGCCCCGGCGTGCCGAGCCGGTGCCTCCCGACGTGCTTGCTGTCCGCCATCGTTCCTCCGTGTGGGCGACCCTGTCGCGCGCACGGTACGCAGCCGGGCCCGGGAAGGTGAGTAAGCAACGCGGCGTGTCCGGATATCGGTTGAGTCACGCGTCACGATCGCCTTGCGGATCACCCGTTCGTGTGCCCTCATCGGCCCCTCACGCAGGCGGCGCCGTGACCTCGTCTTTCGGGCACGTGGTGAGGAACGGGATCCACGCGCTCTTCACCGCGTACAGCGGGCCGGACGGCTCGACCCGGATCCGGTAGACACCCGACACGCAGCGGGTGACCGGCTCGGCCGGCCTCGCCATCGTGACAACGGGCGCCGCCACGGCGAGCCCGCCCACCCCCAGCAGCACGACCGCGGCCCGGCCGATTTTCGTCGTCCTCATGGTCCCTCCCTTGACCAGGCGGGCGGCTGACCCGCTGCCCGACGCATCGGAAAACGATTACCCGCGTTACGGGCCGGGCGGATGTGCCACACGAATGGGCGCACCGTCCAGCGGGCCATCCGGCCTGACTAGGGTGATCGGCATGCTGCGTGTGGGGTTGACGGGTGGGATCGGGGCCGGCAAGTCGACGGTGGCGAACCGGCTCGCCGAGCACGGCGCCGTGCTGATCGACTCCGACCGGATCGCCCGCGAGGTGGTCGAGCCCGGCACCGACGGGCTCGCCCGGCTCGTCGAGGAGTTCGGCGAGGAGATCCTGGCCGCCGACGGTTCGCTCGACCGGCCCGCGCTCGCCGCGAAGGCGTTCGCCGACGACGAGTCGCGTCGCCGGCTGAACGCGATCGTGCACCCGCTGGTCGGCGCCCGCACCGGCGAGCTGATGGCCGCCGCCGCGCCGGACGCCGTCCTCGTCCACGACATCCCGCTGCTGGTCGAAAACGGCCTCGCGACCGCGTACCACCTGGTCGTGGTGGTCGATGCGCCGGTCGAGGTGCGGGTCCGGCGGCTGGTGACGGCGCGGGGCATGGCCGAGGAGGACGCGCGGGCGCGGATCCGGGCGCAGGCGAGCGACGAGCAGCGCCGCGCCGTCGCCGACGTGTGGCTGGACAACGGCGGCGCCGAAGACGCCGTGCTCGCCGACGTCGACGCGCTGTGGGCCGACCGCCTCGTGCCGTTCGAGGCGAACGTCCGGCTGCGCCGGCCCCGCCCGCCGGTGTCCCCGAAGATCGCCGAGTACGACCTCACGTGGCCGGCGCAGGCCGAGCGGGTGCTCTCCCGGATCCGCGCCGCGGCGGGGTACCTGGCCCGGCGCGCCGACCACATCGGTTCCACCGCCGTCCCCGGCCTGCCGGCGAAGGACGTCCTCGACTTCCAGCTCACCGTGTCCACTTCGGACGACGCCGACACGCTGAGGGACCTGCTGTCCGACGCCGGGTTCCCGCGGCTGGAAGGCGACTGGGCCGACGACGCCGTGGACGGAACCGGGACCTGGCCGAAGCGCCTGCACGTCGGCGCCGACCCGAAGCGCGCGGTGAACCTGCACGTCCGGTCCGAGGAGACGCCCGCGTGGCGGCTCGCGCTGCTCTTCCGCGACTACCTGCGCGCGAACCCGGACGAGCGCGACGACTACCGCGACGTCAAGCTGGGGCTGGCCGACGCGCACGCCGAGGACGGCAACGTCGCGGCCTACGCGGAGGAGAAGCAGGAATTCGTCCACGGCGTGTTCGCCCGCGCGGAAAAGTGGGCGGCGACCACCGGCTGGACGCTCTAGGCGCCCAGCAGCCCGCGTTCGAACGCGACCGCGACGGCCGCCGCGCGGTCCTTCACGCCGAGCTTCGCGTAGACGTGGATCAGGTGCGTCTTGACCGTCGCTTCGCTGATGAAGAGCTTCTTCGCCGCTTCCTTGTTCGTCGACCCGCGGGCGACCAGGGTGAGCACTTCGCGCTCGCGCTGGGACAGCGGTTCCCGCGTCGGCTCCCGGATCCGGCCCAGCAGCCGGCTGGCGACCGCGGGGGAGAGCACGGCCTCCCCGCGGGCGGCGGCCTCGACGGCGCGGAAGAGGTCCTCGCGCGGGGCGTCCTTGAGCAGGTAGCCCGTCGCGCCGGCCTCGATGGCGGGCAGGACGTCGGAGTCGGTGTCGTAGGTCGTGAGCACCAGGACCCGCGCCGGGTTGCCCAGCCGGGCCAGCTCGGTGATCGCCGCGACGCCGTCGGTGCCCGGCATCCGCAGGTCCATCAGCACGACGTCGGGGCGCAGCCGCTCGGCCAGCACGACGGCTTCGGCACCGTTCGCCGCCTCGCCGACGACCTCGAAGCCGCGGCCGGTGAAGATGCCGCGCAGCCCGTCGCGGACGATCGGGTGGTCGTCGGCGATGAGCACGGTGATCGTCACGGGGCGGCCTCCGGCGGGAACGGGACGGCGGGCAGGACGGCCGAGATCGCGGTGCCGCCGCCGGGTTCGGACTCGACGTGCAGCGTACCGGCGAGCCGCTGGACGCGGCGCCGCATCCCGGGCAGCCCGAAGCCCGGACCGGGGCCGGGGGTGAACCCGACACCGTCGTCGCGGACGTCCAGGGTCACTTCGTCGTCCATGTAGGACAGGGTGAGACCGACCCGCCCGGCGGTGGCGTGCTTGTCCACATTGGACAGCGCTTCCTGGGTTACGCGCAGGATGGTCGACTCGATCTCGGGGTGCAGCGGCCGCGGGTCGCCGGTGGCGGTGACCACGGCGGGCACGCCGGTCCGCTCGCTCCAGCGGGCCGCGACGCCGGTGAGCGCCTCGGGCAGCGTCGCGGCGTCGAGGGCCTCCGGGTGCAGCGCACGCACCGAACGCCGGGCGGCGGTGAGGTTCTCGCGCGCGAGCGCGTTCGCGGAGTCCAGGTGCCGCTGCCACTCCGCGCGGTCGTCCTTGGCCAGCGCGGCGGCTTCGAGCTGGGTGATGATGCCGGTGAAGCCCTGCGCCAGGGTGTCGTGGATCTCCTGCGCCAGCCGCTGCCGCTCGTCGAGGACCCCGGCTTCCCGGGCCTGGCTGACCAGCTGCTGGTGCAGGCCTTCGTTTTCCGCGTGCGCCGCGGCGAGGTCGTCGAGCATGCGCCGGCGTTCCTCGTTCTGCCGGGCGATGGCCGTCGAGAGCAGGCCGCCGCCCCCGATGGCCGCGGTCTGCACGACGATGATCGTGACCCAGATGGCCGGCCGCTCCCGCAGGGCGTGCACGGGGCCGCCGTTGCCGAGGGTGTTGATCAGCAGCGACGTCACCGCCAACGCGGCGAAGGCGAGCCACGTGGGCCGCAGCCGCATGGCGGCCAGGAACGCGAAGACCATGAAGATGAGGAACGTGATGTCCCGGACTTCGAGCGCGCTGCCCAGCCCGATGACGCCGAGGAACGTGAGCAGGGCGAAGGCCGGCCGTTCGCGCAGCCGCGGCGGCGCGAGGACCACCGTGCCGAGCACCCAGAGCGCGGCCGCGGCGACCAAGGCACCGGTGGTCGCCCACCAGCGGGCGTCGTGCCCGCCGACGCCGGCGGTGACCACCGTCGCGACGGCGAGCAGCACGCCGGGCAGGATCCGCTCGGCCCGGAACAGCCACGGCTGCCAGCCATCCGGGGTCCGCGCCGACTCCGGCGGCCACATCGGCCGGGCCCAGTCGACCTCGAGGCTCACGCTCTCATGTCCTTGAGCCGGGGCCAGATCGCCGCCCAGCTCGCGGTCCGGCCGGTGAGCTGCCAGACCGGCATGTGCTCGCTCGCGTTGGCGACGCCGAGCCGGTTGCCGACCTGCCCGGCGATGTGCGCGCTGCCGAAGTACTTCGCCAGCTTCGACGGGTCGTAGCCGACGAAGAGCACGGTGTCGGCGTCGTCGGCGGGCCGGCCGAAGTACCAGAAGCCCCGGCTCGGGCTGGAGGCCTCGGGCAGGCCGCGTTCGGGCCCGTAGCGGCCGAGCGCGCCCGCCTGCCAGTAGCCGCCGGTGACGACGGCCGTGCCCGGCGGCGCGGTCCGGTACAGCGCGGCGACGTCGTCGGCGAGGTCCGGCCAGCCGATCTCTTCGGCCGCGTAGGCGGGCCGCGGCGCGCCGGGGTGGTCGGCCGGCCAGTCCGCCGGCCAGAGCGGCAGCGTGAACGGCAGGCTGAACAAGGCCGACAGCACGAACACCGGCCAGGTCGGCACCCACCGCCACCACCTTGCGGGTTCCCGCGTCTCCAGGTGGACTGCGGCCGCCGCCCACAGCACGCCGAACATCCCGGCGGCGTAGTAGTACCGCCCGTTGGCGATCAGGAAGACCGCGACGACCCCCAGCGTCGTCCAGCCGAGGAACCGGTACGGCCGCAGCTGCTTGCTCCCGAGCAGCACAGCCACGCCGTAGAGGACGCCGAGCGCGCCGATCACCCAGCCGGCGCCGGCCAGGAGGTCCGGGACGAAGCTCTCGCGGCCGCCCGCCGCGTCGACCTCGGCGCCGACCGCGTCGCCCATGCCCAGCTGCGGCCAGCCGTTCGCGCGCTGCCACAGCAGCGTGGGCACCAGCGAGGCGGCGGCGATCAGCGCGCCCAGCCAGAGCTTCGGCCGGCGAAGCAGCTCTCGCGGTCCGAACACGAGCACCGCGAGCGCGGCCACCACCCAGAACGCGCCGATGAGGAGCTTGCCGTTGAGCGCCACGGCCGTCACGACGCCGAGCCACCCCAAAAGCGAGTCGGCCCGGGTGCGGACCCAGCGGACCAGCAGCCACAGCACGAGCGTCCACAGCAGCGGGTCGATCGTCGACGTCGCCAGGTAGTGGCCGCTGCCGACGAACTGCCCGCAGAGCGCGAACGCCGCCGCGGCGCGCGCCTGCGCCTTGCGCCGGCCCCCGAGCTCCCGGGCGATCAGCGCGGTCACGACGACCCCGGCCGCGGTCGCGGCGATCGCCGGCAGCCGGAAGACGACCAGGGATCCGGGCGCCAGCGAGTCCATCGCCCAGGCCAGGAACGGGACGAGCGGCGGCTGGTCGGCGTAGCCCCACGCCAGGTGCTTCCCGGCGGCGAGGAAGTACAGCTCGTCGCCGAAGTAGCCGTAGCGGCCGGCGGTCAGCAGCAGGGCGGTGGCCGTGCCCAGCGCGAGCAGCGCGACCGGCAGCCGGGCGAAGGGGGCGAGCCCGGCTTTCACCGGGGCGGGGGCCGCGGCTACGGCGTCCATCGTGCTCCTTGTCCTGGGTCGGCGCCGGTCCTTCCCGCACCCTACGGGGGCCCACCCGGCGCCACCGTGCGGATGGTGACGCCGGGCACCCCGCTCACGTGTGGGTGTTCACCAGCTTCGGCCACAGCGCGGACCACGGCTCGGCCCGGCCGGTCGCCAGCCACAGCGGCACACCGTCGAAGTGGCTCGGCTTCGCGGCACCGGTCTCCACCGCACCGATCGGCCGCAGGTCGGCGAAGTGCCCGAGCAGCGGCCGCGGATCGGCGCCGACGAACAGGACGTCCGTCGCACCTTCGGGCGGCACGACGAGCGTCGCATACCCGCGGTTCCCGCTGGCCGGCTCGGGCAGGCCGAGGTCGCGCCCGAAGCGGTCGAGCGCACTGGCTTGCCAGTACGTCTCGGTCACCACCGCCGTGCGGTCCCGGCCGGGCAGCCGGGCGAACGCCTCGGCAACCGACCGGGCGCCCTCCGGCCAGCCGATCTCCGCGAAGGCGAACACCGTCGACGGCAGCGACGGGTGCTCGGTCAGCCAGGCCCGCGGCCAGATCGGCAGCGCGACCGGCAGCACCAGCACCGCCGCGAGCACGTAACCCGGCCAGGTCGCGATCCACCGCCACCAGCGCGCCGGCTCCCGGCGTTCGAGCGCGACCGCGGCCACCGCCCAGCAGAGCGGGTACATCCCGGCGACGTAGTAGAACCGGCCGTTCACCGCCAGGAACACGACGGTCAGCAGCAGCGTCGTCCAGCCGAGGAAGCGGAGTTCCCGGTTGCGCAGGAGCCGGTACAGGCCGTAGCAGAGCAGGACGGCGCCCACCGGGAGACCGGCGGTGACCAAGGCCGTCGGCAGGAACGTCAGCCGGCCGCCCCAGGTCCCGTCGACCTCGTGCGAGATCGCCGCGCCCATCCCCAGCTGCGGCCAACCGTGCGTGGCCTGCCAGAGCAGCGTCGGCACGAGCGCTACGACGGCGATCGCGGCGCCGAGCCACAACGCGGGCCGGCGCAGCAGTTCGCGAGGACCGCAGACGAGGAGCGCCATCCCGGCGGCGAGCCAGAACCCGCCGACGAGGAACTTCGCGTAGAGCGCGACCGCCGTCACCACACCGGCCCGGACGAGCAGGCCGTCGGCGCGGGTGCGCAGCCACCGGACGAGCAGCCACAGCAGCGCGGTCCACAGGAACGGATCCACTGTGGACGTCGCGAGGTAGTGCCCGCCCGCCAGGAAGTTCGTCGAGACGGCGAAGGTCGCGGCGGCCAGCACCTGTGCCTTGGCGCCGCCACCGAGCTCCCGGGCGATCAGCGCGGTGAGCACCACCCCGCCGAGCATCGCCAGCATCGCGGGCATCCGCAGGAAGAACGGCGAATGCCCGACCTCGTCCAGCACCCTGGCCAGCAAGGGCACCAGTGGCGGCTGGTCGACGTACCCCCAGGCCAGGTGCTTCCCGGCGGCCAGGAAGTAGAGCTCGTCGCCGAAGTAGCCGTACCGGTTCGCGGTGAGCAGCAACGGGATCGCCATCAGCGTGGTGACGATCGCCACTCCGGCGACGGCGACCGGCGCGACCGGCCGGACCCGGGCCGGAGCGGGCGCGGTCGTCACTCCCATCGGAACACCCGCACCGCGATCGTGGTGCAGACGACGGCGAACGCCGCCATCGCGCCGAGCTGCAGCAGCTCCGGGGCGTCGCCGGCCCAGGTGGCGCGCAGCGCGTTGAGCGTCGCCCCGAGCGGCAGGACGTCGGCGACGTGCTGCAGGAAGACGGGCAGCTGCTCCTTCGGCACCCAGACCCCGCCCAGCGCCAGCATGGGGAAGAACAGCGCGCTGCCGATGCCGCCGGCCGCACGGCCGGTCCGCGCCACCGCCGCGACCAGGAGGCCGACGGAGAACAGCGCGAGCGCGCCGAGGACGATCGACAGCAGGAAGCCACCCGGGTTGCCCGGCAGGGGGATGCCGAGGACGAGCCCGCCGACCCCCGCGATGAGCAGGACCACGACGACCGCGGCGGCCAGGTTCACCAGCAGCTGTGCGGTGAGCAGCCGGCTCGGCGGCACCGGGCTCGCGGAAAGCCGTTTCAGCAGGCCCTTTTCGCGGTGGGTGGCCATGGCGTTCGGGAACAGCGACAGGGCCAGCATGGCCAGCAGGATCGTGACGGCCATCGGCGCGATCACCGTGGCCAGGGCGCTGTGCCCGCCATACTTCGGGTCCGGCTGGTTCGCGCCGGGCAGCAGCCCGAACACCAGCAGCAGCGCGAGCGGGATGCCGACGACGACGGCCGGGGCGCCGGGGTCGCGCAGGAACACCTTGGCCTCGGCGGTGGTCAGCTTGGTCAGGACGGACATGGCTGGTCCCTTCATTCCGGCCGGTGGCCGGTGAGTGCGACGAAGGCGTCGTCGAGGCCCGCCTGCTCGACGCGCAGGTCCCCTGCGATCACGCCGAGGCGGGCGAGCAGCGAGGTCACCGCGTGGAGCACGTTGCCGCCGCCGCTGACCACGAGGCGGTCGCCGTGGCGCTCGGCTTTCCGGACCTGGGGCAGGGCTTCGAGCACCCCGGGGTCCAGCGGTGCCGACGGCCGGAACCGCACGACCTGCTCGTCGGACACCCGCGCGACCAGCCCGGCGGGCGAGTCGACCGCGACGACGCGGCCGGCGTCGATCACCGCGATCCGGTCGCAGAGGCGTTCGGCTTCGGCCATGAAGTGCGTGACCAGCAGGATCGTCACGCCCTGGGCGCGCACGGCCTCGATGAGGTCCCACGTGTCGCGCCGGGCCTGCGGGTCGAGGCCGGTGGTGAGCTCGTCGAGCACCGCCACCTCCGGGCTCCCGACCAGCGCGAGCGCGATGGACAGCCGCTGCTGCTGGCCGCCGGAGAGCTTCTTGTACGCGGTGTCCCGGTGCTCGGTGAGCCCGAGCGTGGCGAGCAGCCTTTCCGGGTCCGCCGGGGTGCGGTAGAAGGCGGCGTAGAGCTCGAGCAGCTCGCCGACCCGCAGCTTGTCCTGCAGCCGGCCCTCCTGGAGCTGGACGCCGACGCGCTGGCGCAGCTCGGCCCGGTCGCGGCGCGGGTCGAGGCCCAGCACCGCGAGCCGGCCGCCGTCGGGCGTCCGGAGACCCTCCAGGCACTCGACGGTCGTGGTCTTGCCCGCGCCGTTCGGGCCGAGGATCCCGAAGATCTCGCCGCGCTCGACGGTGAACGACACGTCGTCGACCGCGACCTTGTCCCCGTACCGCTTGTGCAGGTGCTCGACCTCGATGACCGGCATCGCGCCGTCCCCCTTCCCGATCCGTTTCCGCTGGATCGAGAATCCCGCGCCGAGCCGGTGCGGCGCGTCATCAGAACGGTCCGCATCGCATCCATCGTTCGGAGGATGCGGCGACCCCTAGGGGTGGCGCCGCCAGGTCAGCGTGATGTCCTTTGTGGACAGCCAGGCGCTCAGGTCGTAGCCGTGCGCGGCCAGCCCTTCCACCGCCGCGTAGGTGGTCTCGAGCGCGTACTGCGCGTCCTCGGCGGTGACGAGACCGGCGGCGTGGGCTTCGAGGAGCTCGTCGGTGTCGATCACCCGCAGCGACAGCTTGTCCCTGAGCACCAGGTCGACGTAGAGGTCGGTGGCGACCCAGCGCGGGCCGTCGCGGCGGACGCGCACGACGTCGAGGTAGAAGTCCTGGTCGCGTTCGTGGCCGGGGGCGAACCAGAAGTCGGTGAACCGCAGCCCGAGGCCGGGCACCAGCCACGACTCGAGGTAGTGGAACTGGGCGCGGCCGGGCGTGGGGCGGGCGAGGTACAGGCCGAACGGCTCCTCGCGGTACTCCTCGACCTCCCGGAGGATCCCCTTCGGGTCGATGTTCGCGCGCGCGGCGGGTTCGAAGACCTCGACCTTCGGCGGGTGCAGTGCGGCCATGGCGCTCATCCTGCCGGGCGGATCACGAATCGCGCACAAGCGACGCTCGCGCCACACGTTCGGGCTAAGGTTCGGCGACTGTGGGTGAGGGGAGCCGGGCGTGTTCGGAATCATCAGACCCTGCCGGCATCGGCTGTCCGACAGCCTGCACGCGGACTGGCTCGCTCACCTCTGCGGGCTGTGTCTCACGCTGCGTGACGAACACGGGCAGCTGGCCCGCGTCGTCACGAACTACGACGGGCTGATCATCTCCGCGCTGGTCGAGGCCCAGGCACCGCGCGCCGGCCTTCGCCGGGACGCCGGGCCGTGCCCGCTGCGGGGCATGCGGGCGGCGTCGGTGGCGCGCGGCGAAGGCGCCCAGCTCGCCGCGGCGGTGTCGCTGGTGCTGGCCGCGGCGAAGGTGGACGACCACGTCGAGGACCGCGACGGCGCCTTCGGGCGGCGTCCGGTGGCGATGGCCGCGCGGCGGGTCGCGGCCCGGTGGGCGGCGCAGGGCGGCAGCACCGGCGGCCGGGTCGGGTTCGACACCTCGGTGGTGGTGGACGCCGTCTCGCGACAGGGCTCGCTGGAGCATTCGGTTCGCTGGGGTGACTCGGCGCTCCTCGCGACCGAGCCCGCCGAGCTGGCCACCTCCGCGGCGTTCGCGCGGACGGCGGAGCTGGCCGGGCGGCCGGGGAACGTGGCGCCGCTGGCGGAGGCCGGCCGGCTGTTCGGGCGGGTGGCGCACCTGCTGGACGCGGTCCAGGACTACGCGGCGGATGTCGAGGCCGGTGCGTGGAACCCGTTGCGGGCCACGGGAACCTCGTGGGCCGAGGCACGGCGGTTGTGCGACGACGCCGTGCTGGGTGTGGAGCTGGCGCTGCGGGAGGCCGCTTTCGCGGAGCCGGCGCTGGTGCACGCGTTGCTGGTCCACGAGCTGCGGCAGGCGGTGCGGCGCACCTTCGGCCACGGCTCGGCGCACGCCGACGGCTCCGACTCGGCGGCCGGCGGTGGGTCGGACTTCGGCTTCGGTTCGAGGGAGGCCCACGGCTCGCACCCCGGGCACGGCTCGCCCTCCGGCGCCGGAAGCGGCCTAGGCGCCGGATCCGGTTCGGCGCACGCCCACGGCTCGGACCTCGGTCAGCAGCCGCCGCCCGGGTGGATCGGGCCGGGGCCCACGCCGCCGCAGCACCCGCAGCAGCCGCCGCCGGGCTGGATCGGCCGGGGGCCCGCTCCTCAGCAGTACCCGCACCAGCCTCCGGGATCCGGTGCGCCGCACGGCTTTCCGCCGCCGGCGCCGGTTCCGCCACCGGGTGCTCCCGGTGGCCGGGGCCCGGGCGGGCCCAATGGTCCGGGAGGTCCGGGAAGCCCAGGCGGGCCCAACGGTCCAGGGGGTCCGGGCGGCCCCGGTGGCCCGGGCGGACCCGGCGATTCCGGTGATCCGGAACCGCTCGACGGCAAGGGCGGCGGCCTCTGGTACCCGAAGTTCGCCGTCCCGCCGAAGAAGCGCAACTTCTTCCTCGGCTGCGCCCTCACGCCCTACATGTGCTGCACCTGCCAATTCTGCTGCCGCGATCCCTATCCTGGGCCGTGGAGCGGGAAACCCCACTCCGCCTGCGGTTGCGATTGCGACTGCTGCGACTGTTGTGACTGCTGCGACTGCAGTTGCTGAGGGGGAGGGCCGATGACCGAGCCGATGGCGGACCTGCACGACCGGGGCCGCGAGACCTTCGCCGGGCTGGTCGAGGGCGGTGCGCAGCGGCTCGACGCGCTGTTCGCCACGATCCCCGCGCTGGGTGAGCTGGCGGTCGGCACGGTCTACGGCCACCTGCACGAACGCCCGGCGCTGGACAGCCGGACGCGGGAGGCGGCCACCCTGGCGGCGATCGTCGCGGCCGGGATGGTGGGCCCGCCGCTGAGCGTCCACCTCCGCACGGGCCTCGCCTCGGGACTGTCGCCGGCCGAGGTCTGCGAAGTCGTCGTCCAGACGGCCGCGTTCGCGGGCTTCCCCCGCGCGGTTTCGGCCGCCGACCAGCTGAACCGCCTCTTCGAAGGCCACGGTCTCCCGATCCCGCCGCCGCCCTCTCCGCGCGAGGTGGTGCTGGCTCACCTGGCCGGACCCGAGGGTGAAGTCGCCGAGGTGCTCGGGGAGTTCCCGCGCACCGAGGTCCAGGCGACCGGGCCCGACCGGGTGCTGGTCTCCTGCTTCGGCGACGACCCGGTGCCCGGTGCCGTCCTGCACTGCGCCGTGACCGGCGGCGAAGTCACCTCCGTCACGGTGTTCCGGCCCCGCTGACCAGGCCCGACGGAAATTGTCGGTGGGTCGGCTTACTCTGGTCGACGTGGCTTTCGCAACCGAACACCCCGTGCTCGCCCAGTCCGACTTCCGCCCGGTCTCGGAGATCCCCCGGACCGGCGGCCGCTTCGAGGTGGTCAGCGACTACCAGCCCGCCGGTGACCAGCCGGCGGCCATCGACGACCTCGAACGCCGCGTCCGGGCGGGCGAGAAGGACATCGTGCTGCTGGGCGCCACCGGCACCGGCAAGTCGGCGACGACGGCGTGGCTGATCGAGCGCGTCCAGCGGCCGACGCTGGTGATGGCGCCGAACAAGACCCTGGCCGCGCAGCTGGCCAACGAGCTGCGCGAGCTGTTCCCGCACAACGCGGTCGAATACTTCGTCAGCTACTACGACTACTACCAGCCCGAGGCGTACATCGCGCAGACGGACACGTACATCGAGAAGGACTCGTCGATCAACGACGACGTCGAGCGGCTGCGGCACTCGGCGACGATGAACCTGCTGTCGCGCCGCGACGTCATCGTGGTCGCCAGTGTCTCGTGCATCTACGGCCTGGGTACCCCGCAGTCCTACCTCGACCGGTCGTCGATGCTGAAGGTCGGCATGCAGCTCGACCGGGACGTGTTCCTGCGGGCGCTGGTGGACGTGCAGTACACGCGCAACGACATCGCCTTCGCGCGCGGCACGTTCCGGGCGCGCGGGGACACGGTCGAGATCATCCCGGCGTACGAGGAGCTGGCGATCCGCGTCGAGTTCTTCGGCGACGAGGTCGAGAAGCTGTACTACCTGCACCCGCTGACCGGGGACATCGTCAG
This sequence comes from Amycolatopsis sp. cmx-4-37, assembly GCA_049998055.1. Taxonomy (GTDB): domain Bacteria; phylum Actinomycetota; class Actinomycetes; order Mycobacteriales; family Pseudonocardiaceae; genus Amycolatopsis. Next base: position 502,051 of record JAEBEK010000006.1, read on the forward strand.
GGAGGTCGACGAAGTCCGGATCTTCCCGGCGACGCACTACGTCGCCGGTCCGGAGCGGATGGAAAAGGCGATCGGCGGCATCGAGAAGGAGCTCGAGGATCGGCTGGCGGAGCTGGAGAAGCAGGGCAAGCTGCTGGAGGCGCAGCGGCTGCGGATGCGCACGGCCTACGACATCGAGATGATGCGCCAGGTCGGCTTCTGCTCCGGCATCGAGAACTACTCGCGGCACATCGACGGCCGCGGGCCGGGCACCGCGCCGGCGACGCTGATCGACTACTTCCCGGACGACTTCCTGCTGGTGATCGACGAGTCGCACCAGACCGTCCCGCAGATCGGCGGCATGTACGAGGGTGACATGTCCCGGAAGCGGAACCTGGTGGAGTACGGCTTCCGGCTGCCGAGCGCGGTCGACAACCGGCCGCTGACCTGGGAGGAGTTCTCCGACCGGATCGGGCAGACGGTGTACCTGTCGGCGACGCCGGGCCCGTACGAGATGGGTCAGGCCGGCGGCGAGTTCGTCGAGCAGGTCATCCGGCCGACGGGCCTGGTCGACCCGAAGGTGGTCGTGAAGCCGACCGAGGGCCAGATCGACGACCTGGTCCACGAGATCCGGGAGCGCGCGGAGAAGGACGAGCGCGTCCTGGTCACCACGCTGACGAAGAAGATGTCCGAGGACCTGACGGACTACCTGCTGGAGCTGGGCATCCGGGTGCGGTACCTGCACTCGGAGGTCGACACGCTGCGCCGGGTGGAGCTGCTGCGGCAGCTGCGGGCGGGCGACTTCGACGTGCTGGTCGGCATCAACCTGCTGCGCGAGGGGCTCGACCTGCCGGAGGTGTCGCTGGTGGCGATCCTCGACGCGGACAAGGAAGGCTTCCTCCGGAGCGGGACGTCCCTGATCCAGACGATCGGCCGCGCGGCGCGCAACGTCTCGGGCGAGGTCCACATGTACGCGGACAAGATCACCGACTCGATGAAGCACGCGATCGACGAGACCGACCGCCGCCGCGAGAAGCAGGTCGCCTACAACGTGGAGCGCGGGGTGGACCCGCAGCCGCTGCGGAAGAAGATCGCGGACATCCTCGACCGGGTCTACAGCGAGGCCGAGGACACCGAGCAGGTCTCGGTGGGCGGCTCGGGCCGCAACTCCTCCCGCGGCAAGAAGCCCGAGCAGGGCGACCGGGTGCGCAGCTCGGGAATGCTGGTGGACAAGGACGTGTCGGCGATGCCGCGCGCCCAGCTGGCGGACCTGATCCAGCAGATGACGGACCAGATGATGCAGGCGGCCCGCGACCTGCAGTTCGAGCTGGCCGCCCGGCTGCGCGACGAGGTCCAGGACCTGAAGAAGGAGCTCCGAGGGATGGACGCCGCCGGGATCAAGTGACACCGATCACGCGATCGAGTATTACACCCTGGGCGGTATGATTACCGTGGCGATGAACATCAAGGACCCGGAGGTCGAGCGACTGGCCGCCGAGGTCGCCGAGTTGACCGGCGACACCAAGACCGGTGCCGTCCGGGAGGCGCTGCGCCTGCGGCGTGACCAGCTGCTCGCGGACACGGAAACGCCCGAAGAGCGCCTTGCGCGGTTGCATCGCTTCCTGGAGGAGGAGGTCTGGTCCCAGTTGCCACCTGATCAGCTGGGCGTGCCGATCACCAAGGAAGAGCAGGAAGACATCCTCGGCTTCGGACCGGAGGGCGTGTGATCATCGATTCGTCGGCCATCATCGCGATGATCAACCGCGAGCCGGAAAGCATGGTCCTCGAGCGGGCACTGATCACGGCCGCCGAGCCCAAGATCGGTGCACCGACCAGGGCGGAGGCGGGAATCGTCCTGCAGGCCAAGTTCGGAATGCGGGGCCGGAGCCTGTTCGAACGGTTCCTGCAGGAGTGGGGGGTGGTCACGCTCCCGTTCGACCACCGCCATGCCGAAGTTGCCATCGAGGCGTTCCAGAGGTTCGGAAACGGCAGGCACTCGGCGAAGCTCAACTTGGGCGATTGCCATTGCTACGCGACGGCCAAGATAGCCAGGGAACCGTTGCTCTGCATCGGCAAGGAGTTCCCGCAGACCGACCTCGAACTCGTCAAGCTCAACTCGTGAACGTCGAAGCCGTCGTCGTGTACTGCCTCGCCAAGCCCGGGGCCGAGGAGACCTACCCCTTCGGCGACCACGTGCTCGTGGCGAAGGTCGGCGGCAAGGGCTTCGCCTTCATCGGGCAGGACGAGCCCGGCAGCGTCGCCGTCAAGTGCGGCGCCACCAGCGATGAAGCCGCTGAGATCCGGGAACGGTACCCGGACTCCGTCACCGTCATGGACTACCTCGGCCGCTACGGCTGGAACCGCGTCGAACTCGGCGCCGGGGTCCCCGGCGCCGAACTCGAAGAGCTCATCGACGCCTCCTACGACGACGTCGTCCGGCGGCTGCCGAAAGCGAAACGGCCTTAACCGGGCGCCGGCGCGTCCGAGTCCGGCTGCAGCATGCCGAAGATGTTGCCTTCGGTGTCCTTGGCGTACGCCAGCCACCCGACGCCCGGCACCGGGTTCTTCGGCAGCGCCAGCGATCCGCCCGCCTCGGTCACGGCGGCGAGGGCGTGGTCGAGGTCGGTGACGGCGATCGTGTTCACGAAACCGTGCACCGGGGCCGACTCCTCGGGGGCCGGGCCGACGCGGGGGACGAGCCCGCCGTCGATCCCGTTGCCCTCGCCGGTCGTGATCACCCAGTACGGGACCTCGCCCCAGCGGTCGAACTTCCAGCCGAACACCGCCGTGTAGAAGGCCACCGCGCGTTCGGGGTCGCCCGCGTGGATCTCGAAGTGGACGGGACGAGGCATGCCGCCTCCTCAGACCGGGCCGTCAAGGCGCCATGAGACTACGCCCGGCCTGAGGAAAGTCACAGCGGTGGCCGCGCCGCGAGGGTGAGGTCGGCGTCGAAGTCCGGGAACCCGGCCGGGGCGCTGCGAGCCGTCAAGGCGGCAGTCGCGGGCAGCCCCGCCCAGCGCCGGACCGTCGCGGTCGCCGCGGCGGCGTCGGCCGCCGGCAGCTGGGCGATCTTCGAGCCGTGGTTGCCGCCCGGCACGTAGTAGCGGTAGGAGTCGCGGCTGCCGAAGCCCAGCTCGAACGGCTCGGCGCCCCACGGGTCGTTCGAGCCGTACACGTACAGCAGCCGGGTGCCGCGGGACTTCACCCAGAAGTCGATGTCCGGCATCGCCAGGTAGTCGAACCGCGGGATCTTGACCGACGACGGCACGAACGTCTTCGGCTGGTCGGCGCCGGGGTAGCGGAGCAGGTCGCGCAGGTAGCCGTCGTACGCCTCGGGCGAGCCCAGCTGCGCGGCCGCCTGGTAGTAGTACGGGATGAACGGCTCGAGGTCCTGGTCCGAGTAGGTGTTGAGACTTTCCACCTTTTCGTACCAGGCGTAGACCTCGGCCGCGGGCGCGCCCGGCGCGGGCACCGTCGCGCAGTCCGCCTGCTTCTGGTACTGCCAGAAGGCGAAGTACGAATCGATCACCGAGATCTCGAGGGACTTGTCCGCCGAGCCGACGATCGAGAACGTCAGCCCCCGCTCGGCCGCGTCCGCCGCGGCGATCACGCCCAGCTCGTCACGCCGCTTCAGCGCGTCGCGCTGGATGGCCTTGAGCGCGTCGCGGCACCCGGGGTCGTTGCCCACCCGGGAAAGGAACTTGTTGTAGACGTCGATCGGGTCGATGACGTCGTTGGGCGCGACGTAGGGGACCGTGCCGTCGACGTCGTCGGGGAAGAAGCGCCGGAAGTACGTCGCGGTCATGCCGCCCTTGCTGCCGCCGGTGGCCAGCCACTTGCCCGGGTAGATCGCCTTGAACGCCTGCACCGCGCGGTGCTCGTCCGCGGCGGCCTGCCAGATCGTCAGCTGCTTCGCCCAGTTCTCCGGCTGCGGCCGCGACGGCGTGAAGTACCGGTACTCCATCGAAAGCTGGTTGCCGTCGACGATCTGCGTCGGCTCCGACCGGTTCGGCGCGGTGCTGACGTTGTAGCCGCTGGTGAAGGCCACCGTCGGCGCGGCGAAGTCGCGGTGCAGCAGGGTGAACCGCTGTTGGAACGTGCCGGCGCCGGGGTGGCGGTGGTCGGCGGGCTGGGTGAAGGTCAGCTCGAAGAACCGGAACCCGGCCGGCGCCGGGTCCTCCTTGACGACGGTGAGCCCGGGGATCCGCGCCAGCGCGGTCTCGATGTCGGTCGCGGCGTTCGCGGCGGGCGCCAGGCCCACCGCCATCACCACGGCCGCCACGGCGGTGAACAGTCTGCGCATGGAAGCACCCTCCCGGCTCCGGAACCCACGTGGGACCCTCACAGAACCGGGCGCGGTCGGCAATCGGCTGTCCGGGCGCAGAATCGGTCAGGTTCCGACTTTCGGCGGGTGGCGCGCGCGTCCTCCACTGTGCGCAACCGCGGGCACCGTGCGAGTTGTCCGGGTGATCAGGGCCGCGTTACGGTCCGAAGCCGTAGGCACCGGCATCGAGCGAGGGGTCCGCCATGAAGGTTTCCGACTGCCCTACGACCCAGGTCGAAGTCCGGATCGCGGCGCGGCCGGCCGAGGTCTGGTCCTGGCTCCTGGACGTCGACCTGCCGGCCCGGTTCTCGACCGAGTTCCAGGGCGGCGGCTGGGTCGAGGGGTCCGAGCCCGGCCTGGGTGCGCGGTTCCGCGGCCGCAACTCCCACCCGGTCGCCGGCGAGTGGGAGACGGTCTCGACCGTGACCGGCTACGAGCCCGAGCGGCTGTTCGCGTGGGCCGTGATGGACGTGACGAACCCGGCCGCGTCGTGGCGCTTCGAGCTCGTCCCCGACGGTGACGGCACGATCCTGCGCCAGTGGGCCCAGATCGGCCCCGGCCCGTCCAACCTGACGACGATCATCGGCTCGATGCCCGAGCACGAGGAGGAGATCGTCGCGATGCGGCTGGGCGAGCTGCAGGGCAACATGCAGAAGACGGTCGAAGGCATCAAGGCCCTCGCCGAGAGCGGCGTGCGCGCCGCCTAGCGGAGTACCTCGTCCACATAGGACTTGACGGCGGCGAGCGCCGCGGGGGAGCGCCACTGCCGCTCGACCTCCGGGTCGTCGGTGTGGCGGTGCTCGGCGATCCGCTCGTGGAAGGGCTGGCGAATCTGGGCCTTGGTGTGCGCGAACGCCTCGGCGGGCAGTTCGCCGAACCGGCTCGCGACGGCCAGCGCCCGCTCGACCACGTCCTCCGGCGCGGCCAGCTCGTCGACCAGCCCGCGCGCGAGGGCGTCCTCGCCGCGGTAGACCTCGCCCGAGTAGGTGAGCCCGGGCAACGGCGCCGTGCCGTAGGCGCAGCGCAGGATCTCCAGTGCGGCGAGCGGGAAGGGCACTCCCACCAGCAGTTCGGTGACGCCGATGGTGCCGGGTCCGAGGACGCGGTGGTCGCACGCGGCGGCGAGCACCGCGCCGCCGGCGATGGCGGGCCCGTTCAGCGCGGCGACCACCGGACGCGGGAAGCCGAACACGGCCAGCAGCGCGTCCGACAGCAGCGGCAGGAACTCCGACACGTACGCCGCGCCGCCGTCGTGGATCCGCTTGAGGTCCACGCCCGCGGAGAAGATGCGGCCGGTGCCGGTGAGCACCACGGCGCGGGCCGGCGAAGCCTCCTCCAGCCGGAGCACGAGCTCGCGGCAGGAGTCGCTGTCGAGGGTGTTGGCCTTGCCGTGGTCGATCCGCAGCACGGCGACGTCGTGGTGGCTGTCCAGGGTGATCGGCACGAGCCCGACCGTACCCCGGCGGGGCGACCGCCGCGGTGGTGCGGCCGCCCCGCCCCTCAGCTGGTGATGTCCTTCCGGGCGAACCGCCGCCCGGCGTAGAGGAAGAACACCGTCCCGTAGATGACCGCCGAGAGCAGGCCGCTCGCCAGGTTGGTCCAGTCGACGTCGGTCGAGATCAGGTCCATCCACGAGAACGCGTAGTGCGTCGGCAGGTAGTTGCGCAGCCCTTCCAGCGCCGTGATCTGGTCGAGGATCTGCGACAGGATCGCCACCAGCACCGCGCCGCCGACCGCGCCGAGCGGGGCGTCGGTCGACACGCTCAGCGCCAGCGCCAGCCCGGCCACCCAGGCCAGCTGCAGGATGATGTACACAGTGGACAGTGCGATGGCCAGCAGGCTGTCGCCGAAGGTCACCGCGTCACCCGTGGGGCTGATCGCGTCGCCCGCGCCGTACCAGAGCACCCCGACGCCGAGGGACACCAGCGGCAGCAGCACCAGCGCCGCCGCCGACAGCAGCCCGGACACGATCGCCTTCTGCCGCAGCACCCGCTGCCGCGGCACCGGGATCGCCAGCAGGTACTTCAGGCTCGACCACGACGCCTCGCTCGCGATCGTGTCGCCGAAGAACAACGCGACGATCATCGGCAGCAGGAACGTCCCCGAGACGAACAGCGCCAGCACGACGAAGTTCGGCGCGGACGCCGTGGCCAGGTCGACGAACCCGCCGCTGCGCCGGTTCGGGTTGGACTGCCCGAGCTCGAACGCGATCACCAGGATGAACGGCAGGATCGCGACGAACCCGAGCAGGAACTGCGTGCGCCGCCGCTTGAGCTGGCGCCGCAGCTCGACGCCGAGCCGCAGCGTCCGCCGGGCGCTGTAGCCCTCGACGGCGCCGTCCGGCCCGACCCCGGCGTGCTCGTGCGACGCGACGTCGCTCAGCTCGTCGAGTGCATGCGGGTCGGTGTGCACACCCTCGCTCATGACTCTTCTCCGACCAGTTGCAGGAACGCGTCTTCCAGCCGGCGCCTCGGCCCGGCCTGTTCCACGGCGACGCCGGCGCGGACCAGCGCCGCGACCGCCTCGGCGCGCGGCAGCCCGTCGAGGTCGGCGTGCACCAGATCGCCGTCGACGTCGACCGTGGTGACCCCGGGTGCCGCCTTCAGCGCGGCGGCGGCCGCGGCCGGGTCGTCGACCCGGAACGTCGCCTCACCGCCGGCCGCGGCCAGCTCACCGACCTCGCCCGAGGCCACCAGCGCGCCGCGGTGCATGACGACGACGTGTGTGCAGGTCTGCTCGACCTCGGCCAGCAGGTGGCTGGACACCACCACGGTGCGGCCGGTCGCGGCGTAGCGCTGCAGCACTTCGCGCATCTGGTGGATCTGGGGCGGGTCGAGCCCGTTGGTCGGCTCGTCGAGCACCATGAGCTCCGGCAGCCCGAGCATCGCCTGGGCGATCGCCAGCCGCTGCCGCATGCCCTGGCTGTAGGTGCGGACCCGGCGGTCGACCGCGGCGCCGAGCCCGGCGATCTCCAGCGCCTCGCCGAAGTGCGCCTTCTCCGCGGGCCGGCCGGTGGCCGCCCAGTACAGCTCGAGGTTCGCCCGGCCGGACAGGTGCGGCAGGAAGCCGGACCCCTCGACGAACGACCCGATGCGCGAGAGCACCGGAGCGCCTCCGGTGATCTTGTGCCCGAAGACCCGGATGTGGCCCTTCGTCGGCGTGATCAGGCCCATCAGCATCCGCAGCGTGGTCGTCTTGCCCGCGCCGTTCGGCCCGAGCAGACCGAGCACCTGGCCCGGCTCGACGCGGAAGGACAGGTCGTTCACCGCGACGAACCCGCCCGGGTACTCCTTGCGCAGCCCCTCGATGACCAGCGGGGTGGTGGCGAGGTCCGGGTCGATGTCGGTGGCCCGGCGGCGGCGCAGCGCCGCGAAGGCCACGACGGCCGCGGCGATCGCCAGCGTCACGCCGATGCCGACGAGCTGCCCCACCGGGGCCGGTGAGCCGACGGACGTCCCGGGGACGACCGGCACGGCCAGCGCGGTGCCGCCGGCGAGCGCGACCCGGAACACCGCGGGCGCGGCCGGGGTCGCGAACGCCTGGTCGGTCGTGCCGATCACCAGGCGCAGCGAGTGCCCGCCCTCGATCGGCCGGACGATGCCGGGCAGCGTCACGGTGACGTCGACCGGCGTGCCGTCGGCGGGCAGCCCACTCACCCGGAACGGCGCGATCGCGTTGGCCGGCAGCACCCGGGAGCCGTCCTGGCCGACGTCGTAGAGCTTCGCGAACAGCACCGCGTCCGGCTGCGGGTGCGCGGGGTCCGCGGCGACCTGTAGCCGCACGGTGGAGGAGCCGCTGACGACGACCTGCCCGTCGACCGGCGCGGTCGTGAACTGCGCGGCCTGGCCGGGCGGGTCGTTGCTGAACAGCGCGCCCAGCCGCGACGTGCTGCTCGCGACGCCGTTGAGGCCGGGGATCCCGCTCACCGCCGAGGGGTTCGCCCCGGCCGGGCGGACGATCGCCTGCGCGGGACCGGCCATCGCCAGCAGCCGCCGCTCGGTGGCCGGGCCGGTCAGGCCGGGGTAGGTGTCGGTGTTGACCGTGCGGACCGACGGCGTTCCGTTGGCGCGCAACGTGCCCTGGACGTCGTAGCTGAACCCGGTGCCCGGGTCGCCGCCCTGGACGGCGGTCCACAGGAAGTCCGCGATCTTCGCGCGCAGCTGCGGCCCGGGCTTGCCGCCGTCGTGGCCGCCGGTGTACCAGATCGTCTTGACCTTGCCGCCCGCCGCGGTGATCTGGCGGGCGGTGGCGTCGGACTGGTCGAGGCCGAACAGGGTGTCGCTCTCCCCCTGCACCAGCAGGGTCGGGACGGAAATCTTGTTCGTCACCGAGACGGGGGAGACGCGGCGCAGCAGGTCGACGCTCGCCTGGCTCGTCTGCCCGGTGGTGCCCAGCTCGGTGTAGGCCTTGCAGACGGCGGCGGTGAACCGGCCGCACGGGTCGGCCGGGCCGCCTTGACGCCCGCCACCCGCGCCCGGGGGCACGGCGGGGACGGCCGCCGCGGCGGCCCCGGTGGCTCCCGTGGACCCGGTGTCCGTCTGCTGCCCGGCTTCCGGTGCCTCGGCCGACGGCGAGCCGCTGGAGGCCGCGCCGGAGCCGGCCGAGAAGAAGATGCCGGCCCAGCTCTTCTTGAACACGCCGTCGGCCGCGAAGGCGCCGGCGGCGGGGGTGCCCGAGGCCTGGAGGCCCGGCGTGGCCGCGTTCGGGACCAGGCCTTGCGCGAGGTCGTTGTAGGTGATCACCGGGGCGATCGCGTCGACGCGCTTGTCCGTGCCGGCCAGCAGCAGCGAGAGCGCGCCGCCGTAGGAGGCCCCGGTGACGGCGACCTGCGGGTCGCCGCCGGCGTCGGTGCTCACCTGGTGCTGCGCGACGAGCCGGTCGATCAGCCGGCTCGCGTCGGCGACTTCGCCGTCCGGGTCGTTGAGCCCGATCTTGCCGGTGCTCTTGCCGAACCCGCGCGCGGACCACGTCATGACGACGAAGCCCTTCCGGGCCAGCTCGCGCGCGTCGTCGGCGACGCTGTTCTTGTCCCCGCCGAAGCCGTGCGCGAGCAGCACCGCGGGCGCGGGCACGGTGGCGGGCAGGTAGGTGGTCGTGTCGATCTTGACCTGCTCCGCCGAGCCGGGCGCGGCGGGCAGGTCGATCAACGCGTCCTGCGTGGGCGGGTCGATGGGTGCCGCGGGCCGCGTGATCCAGAAGACCGCGCCGGCGGCCAGGACCACGACGACGGCGGCGAGCGCGGTGAGGCGGGCTCCGCGGGTGCGCGGGAGCGGGAGTCGGGGCACGAGGTGACCGTATGTGAAGTTTCCTGAGAGTGCCCTCACCGGCTCACGTCGATCACACGCTCGTGACCGCCTGGTGGACCGAGGTGACCGAAATTACAGGACCAACCCGGTGACGTGCGCGATTCCGGCTGGCGCTCGACCGGGGAGAACCGGCAAACTGGACGCGCTGTGAGGGGAGTATTCCTTCGCGGCGGTGTCGTCAGCACGGTGGCCCTGCGCCCCCGGCACCGTCGGCCGGTGTTTTCACCGGCGGAAGAGACCTCCGGTTAGTTGCTCATGCGCACTATCCGGAGGTTTCGGTTTCATGACTGTCCCCCTGTGGCTGTGGATCGCCACGATCGGCGGCCTGCTCGCGCTCATCGCGCTGGACCTGGTCATCGTCGATCGCAAGCCGCACGAAGTGACCACGGGGGAAGCCGCTCGCTGGGTGATCTTCTACGTTTCCTGCGCGGTGCTCTTCGGTGCGGGCGTGTGGTTCTTCGCCGGGCACGACCCGGGTGTCGAGTTCTTCACCGGGTACATCACCGAGTACTCGCTGAGCGTGGACAACCTGTTCATCTTCATGATCATCATGGCGTCGTTCAAGGTGCCCGCCATCCACCAGCACCGCGTGCTGCTGGTCGGCATCCTGCTCGCGCTGGCCTTCCGCAGCGTCTTCATCGCCATCGGGGCCGCGCTGATCGCGCAGTTCGTGTGGGTGTTCTTCCTCTTCGGCGCGATCCTGGTGTGGACCGCGGTCAGCATGCTGCGCGGCAAGGGCGAGGACGAGGAGTACCACGAGAACGCCGTCACCCGGCAGGTGCGCAAGTTCGCCCCGGTGACCGACGACTACCACGGCCACCACTACACGGTGAAGCTGAACGGCAAGCGGATGATCACGCCGATGCTGCTGGTGATCGTGGCCATCGGCTCGGCGGACCTGCTCTTCGCGGTCGACTCGATCCCGGCGATCTTCGGCATCACCCAGGAGGCGTTCCTCGTCTTCACGGCGAACGCGTTCGCGCTGATGGGTCTGCGGCAGCTGTACTTCCTGCTCGGCGGCCTGGTGACGAAGCTCGTCTACCTGACCTACGGCCTCGCGGTGATCCTCGCGTTCATCGGCGCGAAGCTGTTCCTGCACGCCCTGCACGAGTACCACGTCGTGCCGGACTGGCTGGACATCAACAACTGGGTCTCCCTCGGCGTCATCATCGTCGTGCTCACCGTGACCACGGTGGCCAGCCTGGCGAAGGCCCGGCGCGACGAGCGCAAGCAGGTCGCCGCGTAAGTTCCGACGAAGGTCGTTCGCAGCGCTAAGGATTTCGGGTACGGTCGAGGACGTGCGTCCTGCCGACATCGAAGACCTCGTCGTCCCCGGCCGTCCCGCGCTGCGCGGGAACCTGCTGCTCACCGCGCTGAAGAGGCCCGACCTGAAGACGAACGCCGCGCACGGCTCGCTGCGGCGCGTCCCGCTCGACGGCGGCGAGTCCGCGTGGACGCACGGTCCGCGCGACTCGGCGCCCGCGATCTCCCCGGACGGGCGCTGGGTGGCGTTCCTCCGCGCGGGGGAGGGCAAGGGGGCCGAGGGCAGCCCGCAGCTGCACGTCATGCCGGCCGACGGCGGTGACGCGCGCCGCCTGACGTCGCTGCACCTCGGCGTCGGCGAGCCGGTGTGGGCGCCGGACTCCCGGCGGATCGCCTTCACCGCGCGGGTGCCCGAAGCCGGCCGGTACGGCACGGCCGACGCCGACGACGAGACGCCGGAGCCGGCCGCCGAGGCCCCGCGCCGGATCACGCGCATGGACTACCGGATCGACGACATCGGGTTCCTGCGCGACCGGATGCAGCGGCTGTTCGTCGTCGACGCCCTGGCCGGGGAACCGGCGGAGCCCGAGCCGCTGACCGGCGACGGCTACGACGTGACCCACCCGGTGTGGACGCCGGACGGCACCCGCGTCGTCTTCACCGCGCTGCCGGACTGGGGCGCGGCCGAGAGCGACTTCCGCGACATCTGCGCGATCTCCGCTTCCGGGGGCGAGCCCGAGGTCCTCGTGCGGGGCGATGGGTTCGCGGAGCGCCCGGTGTTCGCCGCCGACGGCACGTTGTTCTACTTCGGACAGTCCTTCGCGGAGCACCACGAAGCCGCGATGACCGGGCTCTACGCGGCCACCCCGGAGTTCGGCGCCGGCCCGGTGAAGGCGCGCCGGCTCACCGACATCGAAACCGTGGACTGCGAGGCCTCGGCGGGCCCGCCGGCGCCGCGCGGGGGCGACGTGCTCGTGGCGGTCCGCAACCGCGGCGCGGTGGAGCTGCGCGCGGTCGCCGTCGACGCCGCGGACGCTCCGCTGGCCGACCTGCCGGTGGTCTACGCGGACCGCACCGCGCTGCGCTCGTTCACGCTGGACGGCTCGGTGCTGGCCGCGGTGATCGCGACGCCGTCGACGTCGGGTGAGGTCGTGCTGCTCCGGGACGGCGTCCCGCAGGTGCTGACGGACTACTCGAAGCCGTTGCGCGACAAGGGCATCCGGCCGATGGTGGAGCTGGAGACCACGGCGCCGGACGGCTACCCGGTGCACGGCTGGCTGGTGCTGCCCGAGGGCGACGGCCCGCACCCGGTGCTGCGCGTGGTGCACGGTGGCCCGTTCACCCAGCAGGACTGGGTGGTGTTCGACGAGGCGCAGGTGTACGCGGCCGCGGGTTACGCGGTGGTGCTCGGCAACCCGCGCGGGTCGGCGGGCTACGGCCAGACCCACGGCCACGCGATCACGCACGCCTTCGGCACGGTCGACGTCGACGACGTCCTGGCGCTGCTGGACAAGGCCCTGGAGCGGCCGGACCTGGACGCCTCGCGCGTCGGCATCATGGGCGGCTCCTACGGCGGGTTCATGACGAGCTGGCTGGCGGCCCACCACGGCGAGCGGTTCAAGGCGGCCTGGAGCGAGCGCGCGGTCAACGCGTGGGACTCGATGGTCGGCAGCTCCGACATCGGCTACACGTTCGTCGACGCGTACATCGGCGCTTCGCCGGAAGTGCAGCGCGACCGTTCGCCGCTTTCCTACGCCGCGCAGATCAAGATCCCGTTCGCGGTGGTGCATTCGGAGCAGGACTGGCGCTGCCCGCTGGAGCAGGCGCAGCGGATGTTCGTGGCGCTGCGGCGGGCGGGCGCGCCGGCGGAGATGGTGTTGTTCCCGGGCGAAGGCCACGAGCTTTCGCGGTCCGGCCGCCCGCGGCACCGCGTCCAGCGCTTCGAAGCGATCCTCGAGTGGTGGGGCCGGCACCTGTAGGTCCCTTGCGCCGGTGGCCGGCGTCTGCGAATGTCCGTGGTCATGACGCTGCGGGGCCGATCGCGTCGGAGATCGTCGGATTCGTCTGTTCGTGGGGCACCCTCGGCTGAGGGCCTGATCTGCTTCGACGTCGATGGAACGCTGGTCCCGGGCACGAGTTCGTGCGCCTGGGTGGCCGCGGCGCTGGGCCACGAGGCCGAGCTCGTCGCGGCCGAAGCGGCGTACGCGGCGGGGCGGATGACCAACCAGGAGGCGTCGGTGATCGACGCGCGCGGCTGGGCCGGGCACACCGAGGCCGAGATCGGGGCCCGGCTGGAGTCCCTGCCGCTGGTCGCCGGGATCGGCGAGACGGTGGCGTGGTGCCACGGGCGCGGCCTGCGCCCGATCCTGACGACGCTCGCGTGGACCCCGGTGGGCCGCATGCTCGCCGACCGGTTCGGGTTCGCCGCCTACTGCGGTCCGGTGCCCGAAGCCGTCGGCGGCCGGTACACCGGCGCGGTCGCCGAGCACTTCGACGAGTTCGGCAAGCGGGACTTCGCGCTGTCCCAGGGCATCGCGCCCGAGCGGTGCGTCGCGGTGGGGGACAGCCGTTCGGATCTGCCGCTCTTCGCCGCCGTCGGGACGAGCATCGGCTTCAACGCCAGCCCCGACGCCCGCGCCGTCGCGACGCACCTCGTCGACGGCGACGACCTGCGGGCGATCCTCCCGCTGCTCGAGGCTCAGTTCAGCAGCGTGTAGTTCAGCTCTTCGCAGACCCGGCCCAGCGGGACGTCCAGGCCCGGGTGGTCCAGCGGCAGCAGCACGTCCGGTGCGATCGGCAGCGCCGCACCCGCCGGCGGGTCCCAGAGGCAGATCGCCGGGTCGCCGGAGTCCATCGAGGAGCGGTACCAGAGGCCGTCGAGGTCGCTGAACGCGCCGCGGATCGCGCGGGCCCACGCCTGCGTCAGCTTCTTCGGCCCGCTGGAGATCTCCTGCGAGGCGCCCACCCGCGTCGGCCACAGGCCGGTCAGGTCGAGCAGGCGCAGCGTGCGCGTCGGGCGGACGACGACCAGCCGGGGGCCGCGCGTGCGGCGGTCGACCGCCGAGCTCGTCTGGAAGACCTCGGCGACCGAGGTGCGGACCGTGAGGCCGAAGTAGAGGACCCCGTTCGCGGGATCGGTGACCGGCGCGCCGCCGCGGCCGGGCGACTGCTGGTCGAACCGGCCGTGCGGGAGCGGGCCGGTGTAGCGGAACGAGTTCCACTGCTGGGGGTGGTTGCCGTGCGCCGTGAAAATGCGTACCAGCCTGGTCGCGGGCTGGACCGTCACCACGTCATCGGCGCGGTTCAGCTGCCGGACCAGGACGGATCGGGCGGGCGGCAGCGGGAGCCGGGCCATGGGTCAGGGGTGGTCCGTCCTTGTCGGTGATCTTGCTCGGGGTGGTCCAGCCTAGAACGGCGAGCCGAGCGTGGCGATGAGGCGGGCGACGTGGTCCGGGTCACCCCCGGAAAGGAGCCATTGGCGCGGGGTCGCCGGGTGCTCGTTGATGACCAGGTCCGGCTGCGGGGTGCTCATGAACGCGGCGACGACGAGCGCGGGCTGGTCGCCGGGAAGAGCCTTGAGCACCACCTCGAGGCCGGGCAGCACGCCCGAGCCGGCGAACTGCCACGCGGGCAGGCGCCAGCCGCTGTCTTTCCAGCCGGTCAGCCTGCCTTCCTTGAGGCGGTGGCGGATCCGGCTGTCGTCGACGCCGAGGGCCTTCGCGGCCTCGTTGACGCTGAGCGCGCCTTCGGCGAGGACGGCGTGGGCGGCGACGGTGCGCGCCCGGAAGTCCGGTTCGCCCTCGCGGCGCGGAGAAAGGTCCAGGCCGACGTCGGTGAGCGCGGCGCGCTGGTCGGCGGAGAAGTAGTGCGAGGGATCCGGATTCGGTGGGGACAGTCTGCGCGCCGCGTCTTCGACGAGCGTCAGGAACTCGTTCGCGTCGACCTTCAGGCCCGCCTTGGCGAGGATGTTCTCCAGCGCTACAGACATGTGGCTCAGGTTAACCCGAAACAGCGCGCGTGTGCGGGTTCGTGCGGTTTCTTGCCCTGACTGTGGGTGAATTCACCAGAGATCGACACTTACCGCACATCACTCAACACGTTGAGTAGGCAACTTCCGGTCAGTTTCCCCGGATCGGACGACGTTGTCCAGGCTTGACAGTGCGCTTGTCCGGCCTTACGTTCCGTGTGAGTAAACGATTTCCGCTCCGTGCTCACAGGATCCGGCGCCTCGGCGCCGGTCATGGGGGACACAGGGGGTGGGGCGTGCCTGGGGGGCCCGGCACGAGCCGGCCCCCCGGGCACGTCGCTCCACCCAAGTGCGCACGAGCCGAACCCGGTGCATGAACCGACCCACCAGACACGCGAGCCGACTCTCTGGGTACGCGAGCCGACCGCCTGGGTACGCGAGCCGACCGCCTGGGTACGCGAGCCGACTCTCCGGGTACGCGAGTTGACCCTTCAATCACGCGAGTTGACCCCTCGATCACGCATGTCGACCGTCGCGGGTCTTCCGGGGCGCGGTCTTGCGGTGTGCGAACCCGGGGCGGCGTCAGCGTCGGGAGCTTTTCCGCTCGATCAGCCGGGCCTCGAGCGTCGTGGTCGTCGCTTCGCGGCTGCTGTCGGTGATCCTCGCCAGCAGGAGCTGCGCCGCCACGCGGCCGACCTCGTACGCCGGCTGGGCGACCACCGTCAGGGGCGGGTCGATGAGCGTCGTCCAGGGGGCGTCGTCGAACGAGACGATGCCGACGTCGCGGCCCGAGCGCAGGCCGCGCGACGACAGCGCCTCCAGTACGCCGATCGCCATCGTGCTGTTCGCGACCAGGAGCGCGTCCGGCGGGGACGGCTCGTCGAGCAGCTCCAGCGCCGCCAGCCGGGCGCCCTCGGCGCGGTACTCCGCGCGCCGGGACACGACGTTCGCTTCGCCGACGACGTCGGCGTACCCGGCCAGGCGGTCGTCGGCGGTGCGGACGCCGGTGGGTCCGGTCAGGCAGCCGACGCGGCGGTAGCCGCCCGCCAGCAGGTGCCGCGTCGCGTCGGCGGCCGCGTGGCGCGTGGCGACCAGGACCTGGTCGCCCGCGTCGGCCGGCAGCGGGCGGTCGACCGCCACCAGCGGCGTGCCCTGGCGCCGCAGGCCCTCGACGTTCGTCGACCGGCCGGTGGGTGACAGCACGACCCCGGCAACCCGCTCCTGCAGCGCGACCTCGATGTAGCGGCGCTCCTTGTCCTCGTTCTCGTCGGAGTTGCAGAGCACGACGGAGTAGCCCGACCGCTGCGCGAGGTCCTCGACGCCGCGCGCGATGGCCGTGAAGAACGGGTTTTCGACGTCGGAGATGATCAGCGCGAGAACCGCGGTCTCCTGGCGGCGGAGGTTCCGTGCCAGCCCGTTCGGGTGATAGCCGAGCTCGGTGGCGGCCTCCTGGACGCGCGCGGCGAGCATCGGGTCCACAGTGGACTTGCCGTTGAGCGCGCGCGACACGGTCGCCGTGGAGACGCCGGCCCTGGCCGCGACGTCGCTGATGGTGGCCACACGCCCTCCCTGATCACCGGTCGAAGGGAGGATAGCGCTCCTGGTAGTCGTTTACCGTCCGCTTACCTTCCCGGGTGAGGGCCCACTTCCGGTTGCCCGCACGGGTTACGCCGAACGGAGTCGATCACGCACCGCCACGTCCACAGTGGAGGGTCGGCGGAAGTAGGCGCGCGGGGTCAGACCGGTCAGGGCCCGGCAGTCCCGGCTGAGGTGCGCCTGATCGGAGTACCCCGCGGCGGCGGCCAGCGCGGCGAGCCCCGGGACGCGCGGAGCCAGGGCGACGGCGCGCTGGAAGCGGCTGACGCGGAGGTAGGTGGCCGGCCCGTACCCGACGGCTTGGACGAACCGCCGCCGCAGCCGCCGCTCGCTGACGGCGAAGGGTTCTTCGAGCCGCGCGACCGCGACATCCGGTGCCGCGGCGGCCTCACCGGCCCCCGTCACCATCGCCGCCGCTTCCGAAACCCGCGCCGCCCCCGCGTCCAGCCTCGCGATCAACGCCGCCACCGCCTGATCCGCCGGTGGTACCTCCTCGAGCCTCGACGCAACCGCTTGCGCCGGGGACAGCTCGCCCGACAGCAACCGTTCCGCCAGCACCTCGCCGGCGCGCCCCCACAGCTCGTCCAGCGTCACCCGGCGGTCGCGCAGCTCGTCGGCCGCCACGCCGAGGACCGCCGGGGCCCGGCCCGGGGTGAACCGGACCCCGCGCAGCTCGGCCCCCGGCCGGGTCACCGACGACCACGCCGCCGTGTCCGGGCCCGCGACGAACACCCCGCCGTCGCCGACGACCAGGTCCAGGCAGCCGTCGGGGACGATCCGCTTCGGCCCCGCCGAAGCCGACCGCCACACGCAGCGCGCCACGCCCGCCAACGCCGCCGGTGGTGCCGCCTCTTCGTACACGCCCCCGATGATGCACCCCGGGTCCGACAAAAACAGCGCGAAACCGACCAGGCAGCGGGGGCACCCGATTGGGTGAAAGTTGGACATCTCACGAATCGCGGCTAACGCGCAGTGAGGTCACGGCGAGATGTAGACGACGCACTCGACGGAAGTGCGCGCGACGAGAGAAGACCTCTCCATGGGTGCTCCCACCGCGATCCGCCCCGGCCGTGACGGTCCGGGCCGCGCCAGGTCGGCCGGCAGCGTCGTGGTCGTCCTGGGTGTGCTCGCCGCCGCCATCGCGGTGACGGCGTTCGTCGTGCCGCGGTCCGCCCGCGGTCCGGCCAAGAACGAGCCGGTGGCCGCGCCGGTCGTCGTCGTCCCGGCCGCGGTCGCCACCACGAGCCACTCCGTCGTCTACGAGCTGCTCGGCGCGCACGGCGCCCGGGACGTCACCTACGCCGCCGCGGGCTCGGCGCTGACCCAGCACGCCGAGGTGACGACGCCGTGGTCGGCGGAGTTCACCCGCGTCGGCCCGGTCGGCCGCACCGAGTTCTACAGCATCGCCGCCCGCAACCCCGGGCCCGGCGACCTGCGCTGCCGGATCGTCGTCGACGGCGTCGTCGTCGCCGAGAAGACCGTCGCCGAACCGGGCCGCCAGTTCAGCTGCGCCGTTTGACGGCACCATGGGCGGCGTGAACGACGCCGCGATCACCTTCGGGCCCGCCCTCGTGGCGGTGCTGGTCCTGCTCGCCGTCGCTGCCACCGCGGTCGTGCAGGCCGGCGGGCTAGGCCGCGGCCGGGACGTGCTGATCGCCGCCGTCCGCGCCGTCGCGCAGCTGGCCTTGGTCTCCCTGGTGATCACGGCCGTCCTGCGGTCGGCGCCGCTCACCGGCCTGTTCGTGCTGCTGATGTTCGGCATCGCCGCGGTGACGTCGGCGCGCCGCGCCGGTCCCTGGGCGAACCTGCCGTGGACGGCGTTGGCGATCGCCGCGGGTGTCGCCCCGGTGCTCGCGCTGGTCCTGGGCGCCGGGGTGGTCCCGCCGAAGCCGATCGCGGTCGTGCCGATCGCCGGCATCGTCATCGGCGGCGCGATGACGGCGACGTCGCAGGCCGCGCGCCGGGCGCTCGACGAGCTGAAGGCCCGCCACGGCGAGTACGAAGCCGCCCTCGCGCTGGGGTTCCTGCCGCGCGCGGCCGCCCTGGAAATCTGCCGTCCGAGCGCCGGGCACGCGCTGATCCCGGCGCTGGACCAGACCCGCACGGTCGGGCTGGTGACGCTGCCGGGCGCCTACGTCGGCGTGCTGCTGGGCGGCGACGGGCCGATCCAGGCGGGCCTGACGCAGGTGCTGGTGCTGATCGGGCTGCTCGCCGCGGAAGCCGTCTCGATCCTGGTGACCGTGCAGTTCGTCGCGGCGGGGAAGCTCAGCCGAGCGGAGTAGCCAGGTGCGAAGTGTCGTTGAAGCGCCGGATGATCCAGTTGTCGCCGTGCAGCACCAGGTGCGAAACGGACCCGTTGTCGGCGCCGAGGAACGCGAAGCGCTCGACCGAGCGGCTGGCCTGCGCGAACACCTCGCCGATCACGCCGCCGTGGGTGAACACGGCGACTCGCTGGTCCGGGTGCGCGGCGGCGATCCGCGTCAGCGCGCCGCGCAGCCGGGCGCCGAACCGCTCGTCGGACTCCGCGCCCGGGATGACGTCCCAGCGCTGCTCGGTCCACAGCCGATCGACGATCGGGTGGCCGTCGGTCGTGTACTTCCGGAAGAGGCCGTTCTCCCAGTCGCCGAGGTGGATCTCGCGCAGGTCCGGCTCGACGACCGGGGTCAGCCCGAGCTTCTCCGCCAGCGGTGCGGCGGTCTCCGCGGTCCGGCGCAGCGTCGTCACGTAGATCGCGTCGATCCGCTCGCCGGCCAGCCGGTCGCCGACGCGCCGGGCGTGGTCACGGCCGTCGAGCGCGAGTTCCGGATCGGCCTGGCCGTCGACCAGCGGGAACGGGTTGTCCCCGCGGGCGGGAGCTGATTCACCGTGTCGCACCAGGAAGATCTCGGTCGCACCCGGCGGCGGGCTGAAACGGTGCTGGCGGTACTCGATCTCCTGCTCGGGCGTGCTCATGGCCCCGAGGTTAGCCGAGTTGCTTGTCCACGAAACACCATCGCCACGTCTCGCCCGGCTCGAAGCTGCGCATCACCGGGTGGCGGGACTCGTGGAAGTGCCGGGTGGCGTGGCGCCGCGGCGAAGAGTCGCAGCACGCGACGTTGCCGCACTTGAGGCACATCCGCAGGTGCACCCAGGTCGTGCCTTCTTCGAGGCAGGCGGCGCAGGTGTCCGGGGAGGTGGGGTCACGATCGACCCACTCGTGGGCCAGGTGCTTGCACGAACCGGCCGTCGCGGCCGGGGTGCGCAGCTCGCGGCCTTCCACGTCGGGTTCTTCGTCGTCCCGGTCCAGCATGGACTCTTCGATGTCGAGCCGCTCCAGGACCTTCCGCAGGACGTCGTCGTCGGCGCTGCCGGCGTCACGGGCCTTCAGGAACTGCTCGCGCTCGACTTCGAGGAGCTGGATCCGCAGGCGGCGGTAGGCGTCGCTCGGCGTCTCGGCCAGGACACTCTGCCTGCCGAGCTGCTCCCACGCCGAGTCGGAGCGGTTCTGCAGCCGGTCGCGGATGCGCTGGATGATCTCCGGCGGGTCGTCGGGCCGCTGGATCTCCTCGAGCTTCGCCAGCGCCGCGGTGGTCATGTCGTGCAGCACGGACGCCTCCTGCAGCGCGTCCTCCGCCGGGTCCGGCCGCGGCAGGCGCAGCCGCCGGATCAGCGGCGGCAGCGTCATGCCCTGCAGGGCGAGCGTGCCGGCCACGACGACGAACGCGGCGAGCACCAGCACGGCGCGTTGCGGGGTGTCCGCCGGCAGCACGAAGGCCGCGGCGAGCGTGACGACGCCGCGCATGCCCGCCCAGGAGATCACCGCCGAGTAGCGCCAGGGCCAGATCTTGGCCCTCGCCTTGGTCGGGAGCAGCCGCCGTTCCAGCCGCTTCACGGTGCCGATCCCGATGAGCCACAGCATCCGCGTGAGGATCGTCGCAGCGAGCACCGCCACGCAGATCCAGGTCAGCACGGCCAGCGACAGCCCGGATTCGCCCACTTCGGACAGGATCCGCCGCAGCTGCAGGCCGATCAGCAGGAAGACCATGTTCTCCAGCAGGAACGCGATGGTCTGCCAGTTCAGCCTGCTGGCCAGCCGGGCCGAGCCGGAGAGGATCTTCGGCGCCTTGTGCCCCAGGATGAGTCCGGCGACGACCACGGCGAGCACGCCGGACCCGTGGATCGCCTCGGCCGGGATGTAGGCGATGAACGGCACCGCGAACGACAGCGCGGTGTCCAGCACCGGCTCGTTCAGCCGGGCGCGGATGAACGCGGCCACGAACCCGACGACCAGCCCGACCACGATCCCGCCGATGGCCGCGCGGAAGAAGTCGGCACCGACCTGCCAGAAGCTGACCGAGCCGGCCAGCGCGGCGATGGCCGTGCGCAGGGCGACCAGCGCGGCCGCGTCGTTGAACAGGCTCTCGCCCTCCAACAGCCGGATGAGCTTGCGCGGCATGCCCACCCGGCGGGCGACGACGCTGGCCGCGACCGCGTCCGGCGGGGCGACGATCGCCCCGAGCGCGATCCCGCCGGCCAGCGGGAGGCCGGGGATCACCGCCCAGGCGACGAGCCCGACGCCGAACGCGGTGAACACGACCAGCCCCACCGACATGAGCCCGATCGCCCCGCGGTTCTTCCGGAAGTCGACCAGCGACGTCTGGATGGCCGCCGAATACAGCAGCGGGGGGAGCAGGCCGAGCAGCACGACCTCGGGGTCGAGGTGGTACTCGGGTACGCCGGGGACGTACGACGCCCCGACGCCGACGACGATCAGGCACAGCGGGGCGGACCAGTCCAGCCGCCGCGCCACCGCGCTGACGACGAGGACCGTCACGACCAGCGCCACTATCTCTGCCGCTATGTGCACGGGGTAATCATTACCCGCCGCTCCCGGCGCGTGTCACCTGGCCAGCTCGGTGAGCACTTCGGCGACCAGCTGGGGGTCCAGGTACTCGGTGATCTCGCGGATGCGGCCGTCCTCGAGCCGGAAGACGAAGCAGTACTGGTTGTCGTAGCGTGGCCCGGCCTTCGTGGCGACGCTGCCCCGCGTCTCGACCACGACGACGTCGTCCTCGGCGACGAAGCGGCTCGCGGTGCTGGTGTAGGTGCCGTCGAACTGCTCGCCGAGCGGGGCGAGCAGGTCGCGACGGACCGAGTCCTTGCCGCGGAAGCTACCGGACCAGCTGTTGTGGCCGGTGACCGTCCACGTGACGTCGTCGGCCATGGCGGCGATCAGGGGCCGGATGTCGCCGGTACCCCAGGCGTCGAACGCCGCTTTCAGGAGCTGCTTGTTTTCGGACGCGCTCATGGTTGCCTCCCAGTGTGTGTCCCAGTCAACAGGCTGGAGCGCACTCCAGCGCAAGCTTCTAGGCTGGCTTCGTGACGACGGTGGAGATCGCGGCCGGCGCCCTGCGCGGGTCCGGCCAGGACGGGGTCAGGACGTTCCTCGGCGTGCCCTACGCCGAGCCGCCGGTGGGCGAGCTGCGGTTCCGCGCGCCGCGTCCGGCGCCGGCCTGGTCCGGTCTCCGTGACGCGACTCGCTGGGCGGCCCGGGCGCCGCAGCCGGAGCTGACCGGCCGGGGCTTCACCGGCGACGAGGACTGCCTCTACCTGAACGTCTACGCGCCGGCGTCGCCTGGGTCGTACCCGGTGCTGGTGTGGATCCACGGCGGGGGCGGCGTGATGGGCGCGCCGCACCAGTTCGACGGTTCGGCGTTCGCGCGGCGCGGTGTCGTCGTCGTGACCGTCGCCTACCGGCTCGGGGTGCTCGGCATGGTGCACCTGCCCGGGGTCGCCGACTCCAACCTGTCCCTGCGCGACCAGGTCGCCGCGCTGGAGTGGGTGCGGGACAACGTCGGCGCGTTCGGCGGAGACCCGGATCGCGTGACGCTCGCCGGGCAGTCCAACGGTGGCCGCACGGTCGGGACGCTGCTGGCCGTGCCCGCCACGCGCGGGCTCGTCCACCAGGCGATCGTGCAGAGCGGCACCGGCGTCGGCTCGGTCGTGCACACCCCGGCCGAAGACGCTGCGACCGCTTCGGCGGTTTTGTCCGAATTAGACGCTTCGCCTTCTGCCCTCGTGACGCTGCCGGTAAAGCAGATTCTTGAGGCACAGCAACGGGTTTCAGCTGTCTCCGGGACCAAGGTGACCTACCGCGTCGTCGTCGGCGACGAGTTGCTGCCCGAACGGCCGCTGGAGGGCGCCCGCGAGGTCCCGCTGCTCATCGGGACGACGGCCGACGAGGAAGACCTGTTCAGCTGGCTGCAGTCCGGCGGCGCGAAGCTGCTGGGGGTCGGTTCGACGGTGCTGGACGCTTCCTCGGTGGAGAAGGCCGTCGCGGCCTACGCCGCGCTGCTGCCGGATTGGCCCGACGACCAGGTCCGCAACCGCGCGTTGACCGCGGGGGACTGGTGGATCCCGGCGATCCGCTTCGCCGAGAAGCAGCCGGACGCGTGGATGTACCGGCTGGACTGGCGGATCGCCCCACGCGGCCGCGGTCTCGGCGCGCCGCACGGGCTCGACCTGCCGCTGGTGTTCGACGACATCCGCAACAAGAACTGGCGGTTCCTCTTCGCCGGCCGGACGTTCCCGGCCGAGCGGATGCAGGCGGTGGCGACGGAGATGTCCGCCGCCTGGGTCCGCTTCATCGCGACGGGCGACCCGGGCTGGCCGCGCTACACGCCGGCCGACCGGGTGACGCGCCTCTTCGACGACGTCTCGACCACGGTCAGCGACCCGGACCGCGCCCAGCGCCTCCTCACGGACGTGCGCTAGACGGTGATCTTGTCGACGTTCGGGCCGCCGTTGGCGGTCGTCGCGGTCGCCTTGATCTTGTTCGTCCCGGCGGTCAGCGTCACCGGGATCGTGACCGTCTGCCAGGTGTCCCAGGTGCCCGTGCCGCCGAACGCCACCGCGGACGCCACCCTCGTGCCGTTCACCGTGAGGTCCATCGGCCGGTTCACCGTGGTGCCGTTGGCGAACCGCAGGACGACGTTCGCGGAGCCCGCGGCGGCCGCGTTGACGGAGAACTCCACCGCGCTGCCGGTCGCGTTGTCGTAGTTGACGAACCCGGTGCCGGTGAAGCCGGCGTGGTTCGACTCCGCGACGCCGCTGGTGATCGTGGCGTCCTCGGCCTGGTGGTCGGCCGGGGTGCCGGGGGTGACCGTGCCGTCCGCCGGGATCGTCTTCGTCCCGGTGTTCCAGCCCGCGACCCGCACGGACGGCTTGGCGCCCTTGAGGTCCGCGGTCCGGTACGTCGCCGTCAGCGTGGTCGACTCGCCCGGCCAGAGGCTGACCTGGTTGTCGGTCCACCGCACCGGCAGCACCGGCGCACCCGCCGCGCCGAGGACGTGCGCGTCGACGAAGAACGCCGGCACCTTGCCGGACGCCGGGTTCGTCAGCGTCACCTTGGTCGTCGTGGTGCCGTCGCCGTTGGCGGCCGAGGTGGCCGTCGACCCGAGCGACACCTGGGCCAGGCCGTTCAGCCCGGACAGGTCCGCGTAGGCCGACTGCGGCGTGTAGTACCAGTCGCTCGCGTCCCAGTTCAGCGTGTCGGCCTTGGTGGACAGCCAGTAGACGTTGCGGCTGACCTCCTTGCCCGACGCGTCGCTCAGGACCAGCTTCGCCAGGTACGTCGTCGACAAGCCGCTCACCGAGCCGATGGTCAGCGCGGTGGTCTTCGCGCCGTCACCGCCCACGGACACCGTCTTCGATTGGTTGAACTTCTCGGTCCCGTCCAGGTTGTACAGCTTCACGGACGCGGTGAGGTTCGACGCCGCGTCGTGGTTGTGGTTCACGACTACGACCGACTTGGTGTCGTACGAGTACTGGATGTGCAGCGGCTCGTTCGCCTTCTTGGCCCCGAAGTAGGAGCCGTTCTGGTCGAGGTAGGCGTCGAACAGCTGCCAGTGCAGCGACGTCCAGCCGCTGTTGAGCATCCAGTAGATGATCCCGGTGGCCGGGTTCGAGCTGTCGCTGAAGTTGCGCGAGTGCGACTCGAACTCGGCGCGGACGTTCTCGTACTGCGCCAGTTGCGCCTTGCGGACGAAGTCGTCCAGGCTCGCCGGCTTGCCGTAGCGGCCGGTCAGCGCGTCGCCGAAGAGCTTCAGGTTCGCGAATGTCTCCGACGAGGACCGGTGGTACTGCGCGGTCGACGGGCTCTTCCACATCGTGTCCAGCTCGCTCGACGACATCATCCGCTTGAGCGTGTCCATCGTCGGGATGTCCGGCCCGGCGCTGGTCTCGGAGTTGAAGCTCCAGGCACCGCCGAGGTCGCTGTGCGCCTTGTCGTACCAGTAGTTCGGCGGGACGTAGTCGTACGGCCCGTTCATCTTCATGCCGGACGACCCGAGCTGCGGCGACGACTTCGCCGACGCGGCCGGGACGACCGGGGTGGGCCAGTCCGCGGCGCTCAGCGCGTCGAGGTAGTTCTTTTCGATCGTCGCGTCGGGCGCGAAGTCACTGCCGATCAGGAACGAGATGACGCTCGGGTGGTCGCGCAGGCGCTCGGCCTCCGCGGTCATCGACGCCTTGGCGACCGGGTAGTCCGCGGCCGTCCAGGGGTCACCCTTCTCGTCGCCGTTGACCTGGCCTTCCCACTTGTCGCAGCACTCCCAGCCGGGCAGCGTGAGCACGCCCATCCGGTCGGCGAGGTCGAAGAACTCGTCCGGCTCGATGTGCCCCTCCAGGCGCACGGTGTTGAGTCCGAGGTCCTTGACGTAGGCGAGCTTGTCCGCCGCGTACTGCTCGTTCCAGCGCAGGAACAGGTCCGGCGAGTAGCCGCCGCCCTTGATCAGCAGCGGGCGCCCGTTGATGGTGTACGACCGGCTGCCGCTGGAGTTCTTGTTCGCCGTCACCTGGCGCACGCCGAAGCTCTCGTGTGCGGAGTCGGACGTCGTGCCGCCGACGCTCGCGGTCAGGTCGAGGTCGTAGAGCGGCTGCCCGCCCATCCCGGCCGGCCACCAGACCTGCGGGTTGTCGATCCCGATCACGGGGAAGGTGACGGTCTTCTTCTCCTTGGCCGCCAGGCTCACCGTCTGGCTGATCGCCTTGCCGGCGACCGTGCCGGAGACGGTCGTGGAGACGGCGGCCGCGGAGTCGTTGCGGACGTCGGCCTTCACCGTGAGGTCGGCGTGGCTCGTCCCGGTCAGTTTCGTGACGACGTGGCCGCCGCGCAGCGCCACCGGGCCGCTGCGCCGCACGAGGACGTCCCGCACGATGCCCATGTTCTGGTCCGGCGGGGTCTGCGCCCAGTCGATCCAGCCCATCGACAGGTCCTTGTTCGGGTCGTTGGGGTAGACCTTGAACGCGATGCTGTTCGTCCCGGCCTTCACCTGTGCGGTGATGTCCAGGTCGTGGCGCGTGTAGGCGCCGGTGACCTGGGTCTTGTCCGCGATCCGCGTCCCGTTCACCCAGACGTCGGCCTTCGACAGCACACCGCTGAAGTCGAGGTAGGTGCGCTGGGCCGGGTCGGTGACCGTGAGGTCCGTGCGGTACCACCACGGGACCTTGAAGTCCGCGGTCGGGACGTTCTTCATGTTCGTCGAGTAGAACGGGTCGGCGTACTTGCCGTTGGCCAGCAGGCCGGCGTAGACGGTCGAGCGCGGGCCGACGGGGTACCAGCCGGCGGTGTTGAAGCCGGGCTTCGACACCGCCGAGTCGTCGCTGACCTGCGCCGACGTCTGGATCAGGAAGCCGGGGACGGCGGTGGCGGGGCCCGCGGCCGCGATCTTGGCGGATTCCTGGCCGGTGGCCGCCGCCGGGACGGTTGCCCCGCTCACGGCGACGGCGAGCACCGCCGCCGCCACGAGGGTCCGGGTTCTTCTCTGCCGATAGCTCACTTGCGCGCCTCCTAGGCACCGCGGCGGCGTGGGGGACAGCGGACCATCGTTAGGGAACTTTCCTAACAATTGCGGACGATCGTAGCGGTCCGGTCACCGGGAGAACAGGGGCGTTCCGGTCAGACCCGCGCCGCCTGCCACGCCGCCGCGGGGCGCAGCGCCAGCAGGAGCGGCAGGGAACCGTCTTCCCAGATCCGCTGCGGAAGTGCCTCGCTGAGCGGGACACCGCCGGCCAGCGCGGCGCCGATCGCCGCGAGGTCGACGTCGAAGAGCGTCAGCCCGGCGCGGTAGAGGCGTTCGCCGCTGAGCGGGCGGCGCGCGGCGACCTCGGTGCTGTCGACGGCCAGCTCGGTCACGCCGAAGAACTCCGGCTTGGCGCCGCGTTCCATCCAGCGCGCGAAGCCGGCGAGCTTCGTCTCGCGGACGTCTTCGGGCTTGAGGCCGCTTTCCTCGCAGAGTTCGCGGTCCATCCCGGCGCAGACGGCGGTGTGGAGGGTCCGGCGCGCGCCGCCGTCGGGGGTGCGCAGGTCGCGGGGCTCGAGCGAGCCGCTGCCCAACGGCGCGAGCAGCAGCCCGCTCACGCAGTTGAGCGACGACTGGCGGACGGTGACGAGCTTGCCGTCGGTCGTGAACGCGACGGTGGAGACGCCGACGAGGTCGGCCAGCGTGCTGCTGCCGAGCTCCCGGAGCGCGCCGTCGGTGCCGGTCAGTTCGGCCTTGCGGAGGTCGTACTCCTCGCCGGTGTCGGCGCGGGTGATGCGGAGCGTGCCGAGTTCGTTCGAGCAGACGGCGTCGAAGAACCGGGCCCGGTGCAGCCGGATCGGCGCGGGCCGCGTGCCGGCGGCGGGCAGCGGATCGCCGCGCATACCGACGATCGGGCCGTTGAACAGCAACCGGCCGCGGGCCCGCAGCGGCAACACGTGCGGCGCGGTCGCCTTGAGCGCGGGCGGCAGCCGGTAGGGCTCCTCGCGCGGCGACGGTGATCGTGGGCCGTCCGGGCCGGTCCACAGGCCCCGCCGCTTGTGGACAACTCGGCCCACGAGCGCCCTTTTCGGCGAGTTTGTCGGCGTCAGCCGATAAACTGGGCCGGGGACGCCCCCCAGGGAAGGGCAGGGTTCCGGCAAAGTCTTTGTGGTGTTTTAGGTGGGTATTCCGAGCAGGGTCAGGGCTCGGGTGGCGTCGCGGGCGGTGTGGCGGAGCGCTTTGGCGATGTTGGTGTGCCCGGCTTGGCGAAGGGTGCTGGTGGCGAGGTTGCGCAGGCTGGCTATGACCCGGGGTGCGGTGCCGGTGCGGGCCCGGGGTTGGTCCTCGTTGTAGGTGACGTCACGGACCCAGTGGAGTTTGTTTTCGATGTGCCAGTGACCGCGGACGTAGTCTCCGATGTGGGCGGGGTGGGCGAAGCGGCCGGTGAGGCTGGTGAGGCCGAATGCGGCGTGGGCGGAGTGTTTCCGGCTGGTGTGGTGGGTGGTGTAGCGCTCGATGAGGAACGCGTGCGTGGCGTGCGGGAAGTCAATCGTGGGATAGCCGAGGAATTCGCCCAGGGGCGCGAGCTGGACGGTGCGGCGTTCGCTGCGGCCGTGCCCGCTGCCGCTGGTGATGTGGGCGGGAATCTCGTCCCAGGGCAGGGTGTCGAGCAGGCCGTGGAGACGGTGCTGGTTTTCTTTGACGGTGAACACGTAGTGCGCGCCGCGTTGATGCAGGTAGCGGGCATGGTCGGCGGTGGTGTGCAGGGCGTCGGCGGTGACCACCCGCCCGGCCAGGTCGATCGTGTCCAGCAGCGGCGGGAACCAGGTGATTTCGCTGCTGCCGGCCGGGACCTGGCGTTGACCGAGCACCATTGCCGTGTCGTGGGTGATCGCGGCGAGCAGGTGCACTCCGGCGCCGCCGGTGCGGGCGAAGGTGCCGCGTAAGGATTTGCCGTCCACCGCGATCGCCGCTGGTGGGGTCTCGGCCAGGGCGGTGTTGCCGGTGTCGTGGCGGGCGAGCCAGCTGCTGATCGCGTCGTCGAGGATGTCGCCGTCGACCCGGGCGGCCACGCGCCGCACGGTGGCCTCATCGGGTGCTGCATACCGGGCATGGCGGGAGTCGAATCGGGTGCCCAGCGCGGCCAGCACCGACTGTGGGGCGTCGGCGGCCCATTCGCCGATCGCGGTGAACGACTGCGCTCCGGCGACTACGGCTGCGGCGGCGAGCGCCAGTATCGACCCGATCGAATGTCGTATACCCCGTCGGTCTCGTGGGTCGGGTATGTCGGCGAGCTGTGTGCGCAGGTCAGCGGCCCAAATTGGATCGGCGTGGGAATCGATGACCGGGGCCAGGCGATCACGTACGACGGGGATCAGGCACGATTGCGCAGCGGGCACGGCTCTCTCAGACGATCCTGGGACCTAGCCAATCACATGATCGACGAAGGCCGTGCCCGCCCTGCAACCAGGCCAAAAGACTTTGCCGGAACCTTGCCTTGGGAGGGCGGGGGCCCGGCAAAGTCTTGGCCGCGCGGGGATTCGGGTGTCGCGAATGAGTCATGGGGGACGCCGGAGGTCCCGAATGAGTCATTCGCGACGTTCGGCCGGGGTTGGCGACGTCATGAACGACTCTTTCCTGTCGTCCAGCGTCATGAACGACCCTTTCATGACATCCCGCCCAGCAAACGCGACTTTGCCGGGGCCCTGCCAGGGAAGGGCGGGGGCTGCTTCGTGTCAGTCGATGCCGCGCAGCAGCCGGACGTCCCGGGTGAAGGTGGCGGCACCGAGCCCGAGCGCGACGACGGAGAGCACGACCCCGACAGCGCTCGGCAGGATGGTGACGAACCCGAGCACGACGCCCAGCCCGGAAGCGGCGAGCGGCCATTCCCGGGCGCCGATGAAGCCGAGGTAGTCGGCTTTGGCCCGGGCGCGGAGCGTCAGTTTTCCCATCGCCGCACTGTTTAGCACGCCGGCGGCGGTGTGCGCGGCGAGTTTCAGGCTTCGGCGTCGAGGTAGACCCAGCGGCCGTCGTCCCGGCGGAAGCGGCTGTTCTCCTCGAGGAAGCCGTCGCGGCCGTGGTGGCGGTAGTGGGCGCGGAACTCGACGGTGCCTTCGGTGTGCAGGAGGCCGCCGCCGGTGCGGCCGAGGACCTCCAGCTCGGTCCACTCCTGGCGCGGGTCGAGGCCGAGGCGGCGCGGGCGGGTGTCCGGGTGCCAGGTGCGCAGCAGGTAGGCGGAGTCCCCGACGGCGAAGGCGCTGAACCGCGAGCGCATCAGCAGTTCGGCGGTGGGAGCGGCGAGCCCGCCGTCGTGGAACCGGCCGCAGCAGGCGGCGTAGGACTCGGCGAGGCCGCACGGGCACGAGGCGGGACGCATCGAGGAATTGTGCCACGGCGGGTCCGGGAAAGAATTGTGGGAGGAAGACGGGAAACTTCACGGGACGGGAAATTCCACGGCGACGTCGGCGGCGTCATCGAGCACGGCCGGATCGGGACGGCCGCCACCGCCGGTCGCTTCCGCGATCACCAGGAGGGAGCCGTCGAGGCGGGAGGAGTAGTGGTCGCCGGTGAACCGCACGCCGGCCCGCTTCAGGAGGGCATCGGGAAGGGCGTAGATGTTCCCGCTCCCGTCACGATCCGCCAGGTCCCGCAGGTCGCGCGCTTCGGCGGTTTTCGGCATCCGGACCCAGGCGATCGTGACGACGACGGTGTTCCCGCCACCGTCGCCCACGGCGAGCAACATCCGCGAAAGGGACTTGCACGGATGGCGCACGAAGAACTGCTGAACCTGCCCGAACGCATACGGGGCGCACTTCAGTTCGCGCTGGGCGAGCTTCTTCAGCGTCTTGAGTCCGAGGCGCTTCATCGCGTCTTCGTGCTTGCCCTTGCGGGCCGAGTCCTTGCCCGAGTTCCGCGCCTGCAGGCTCGATCCGCCGCCGGACTCGATCGACGCCGCGCCACCACCTCCTCCGGCCGCGCCGCCGCCCCAAGCGATCGCGCCCCCGGCGACGACGGCCACCGCCGCACCGGCGCCGCTCTTGATCGGGATCGTGCGGCCGTCCTTCTGGCGGAACCTGACCATTCCGTTCCCTCCCGGTCCGGAAGGGTCCGATCTTGCAACGAAACGCCGCGCGAAGGAACGCCGATCGCCCGAACGGCGCAGTGACCGTCCACACGGGACTATTCCGCGTTGACCGGCTTCCCGCTCTCCCGCGCCTCCTGGGCCCCGCGCACCGCGAGCCGGTCGGCTCGCTCGTTCTCCGGGTGTCCCGCGTGGCCCTTCACCCACAGCCACTCGACCTCGTGCGCGCCGGCCGCCGTGTCCAGGCGCTGCCACAGGTCCGCGTTCTTCACCGGCTCGCGCGCCGCCGTCTGCCAGCCGTTCTTCTTCCAGCGCGGCAGCCACTGCATGATCCCGTTGCGCACGTACGTGCTGTCCGTGTACACGCGGACCTGGGACGGCCGGGTCAGGCTCTCCAGCGCCCGGATCGGCGCCGTCAGCTCCATCCGGTTGTTCGTCGTCGGCGTGGCTTCGCCGCCGTAGAGCTCGCGCTCGTGCCTTCCGTAGCGGAGGACCGCGCCCCAGCCGCCCGGTCCCGGGTTCCCGCTGCACGCGCCGTCGGTGAAGATCTCCACGTCCACGCGGCGACCCTACCGGTCCCGGCGCTCGCCCCGGCCCGCCACGCCGGGTTACTGATCCGACCAAAAGCAGGCCGGCCCCCGAGCGGTACGTGCGATTGCCACAAAAGCCATCCGGCCGTGACTGTGGTCGGATTGGTAACGAACGGCACAGTACGGTGGAGATCCGGAGGGGAGCCATGAGCGGGCACGACGACACGGCCGAGGGCGGGCTCCTGGCCCACCTCGCCGACACCGATCGCGAGTACCTGCTCGCCCGCGGCACCCGCCGCCGGTTCCGCGCGAACGACGTCGTGCTCATGGAAGGCGACCCCTCCGACCACGTGCACGTGCTGGTCTCCGGCTGGGTGCGCGTCTCCACGATCGTCGAGGACGGCCGCGAGGTGCTCTTCGGCCTGCGCGGCCCCGGCGAGGTGCTCGGCGACCTCGCCGCGGTGACCGGGCGGCCGCGGTCGGCGTCGGTGCGCGCGATCGAACCCTGCACCGTCTACCAGCTGACCGGCGCGGAGTTCGTCGACGTCCTGCACGCCCGCCCCGAGATCGCCATCGCGACGATCAAGACCGTCGCGACCCGGCTCCGCCACGCCGAGTCGGCCCGGGTCGACTCCGCCGCCTTCGACGTCAGCCGCCGCGTCGCGGTGGTCCTGGTCCGGCTGGCGGAGGAACACGGCCGGCGCGTCCCGGAGGGTGTCCTCATCGAGGACGCGTTCTCGCAGGAGGACATCGCCGCGCAGATCGGGGCGGCGCGGCGTACCGTCGCACGGGCGTTGCGCGTGCTGCGCGAGAAGGGGATCGTCGAGACCGGCCGCCGCCGGATCCTGATCCGCAACCCCCGCGTCCTGCGCGCTTTCGCCCGTTCTGAGCCAAACGGCACACACCGCCCGTGACAGCGGACCTCTGAGCAAACCCCGCCCCGGCGCCATCCTGGGGTCCGGCCGGAAAAGAATGCTGATGCCGACCGGTCGATTCCCTTTCGGAGCGAGGTCGGGGAGTGCTTTGCCGTGAACGTCTACTGCAAGATCTTGACCCTGGTGAAATCGGTCTTCGTCGCGTTCGTGGTCGGCGCCGTCGCGGGATTCCTGGCGGCCACCGGAAACGCGGCGGAGCCGGCGTCGCACGGCTCCGCTCCCTTCTCCGCCTCGGCCTGGGTGCAGCGATGAGGAGGTGTGTGTGATGGAGAGCCACTCGATCTGGGCGCTGATCTTCGGCGCGAACTGATCCGCGGCGCCCGGCCGGCCGGCTCGTGGGGGGCCGGCCGGCCGGGTATTTCCGGGAATGCGGGTGTCCGCGATCTGTCACGTCCCGCGCGGAACCGTTCTTGGTAATGTGGGCTGTCATTTCACCGCGGCACCGGGAGGGGGTGGGATGAACTCGGAGAACTCCTCCCCGTTCGTGCGCGAGCTCAACGAACTGCGCCGCGGCCGTGGGCTCGACGCGGCCGACCTGCACCAGCGGATCGGTCCCTGCCTGCGCGAGGCGTGCGAGATCACCGACGCCGACCAGCCCTCCGCCGCCCGGCAGAAGCTCGTGCTGCGGCTCACCGAGCTGTGCGGCCGACTGCCCGCCGACCTGCGGTTGGCCGCGCTCGCGGCGTTCGGCCTGCACGAAGAGGCGGCGGGGGAGTTCCTCGACCGGCGGATCTCGTGGCTGGCCAGCGTCTTGGACCGCGACCCGCGCACCGCGCGCCGCCGGATCGACCTCGCGTTCCGCCGGATCGACGAGCTGCTCGGCACGCCCCCGCCGGAGCGCGACCTGCACCCGCTGGCCGGCTGGTACGTAGAGTCGGCGAAGGCAGTGCTGCGGCTCGACCACGACCCGCCGGACCTGCAGGAAGAGCGCCGGATCGTCGCGGAGGTCGACGAGCTGGACGAGCTCGTGCTCTCGTTCAGCGTCCCGGCCGAGCCGGGCAGCGACCCGGTGCCGGACATCACCGCCGACGTCCTGTTCGGCGGCGAGATCGTCGAAGCGCGCCAGGTTTCGGTGAGCCACGCGCAGTTCGTGATGCGGCTGCCCAGCCCGCTGCGGCTCGGCCAGCGGCACGAGTACGGGATCCGGTTCGCGCCGCGGCGCACGTCGCTGCGGCCGTACTACGTCATGATGCCCCT
This sequence comes from Amycolatopsis sp. cmx-4-37, assembly GCA_049998055.1. GTDB lineage: Bacteria > Actinomycetota > Actinomycetes > Mycobacteriales > Pseudonocardiaceae > Amycolatopsis. The sequence goes on from JAEBEK010000006.1 coordinate 535,011, forward strand.
GCGCCGCTGCGAAGAGTTCGCGGTGCGCGTCCGGTTCGACCGCACGAACCCGCCGTCGCGCGTGTGGCGGCTCAACGGCGTCCCGGGCCGGGTGGTGGACGACGGCGTCGACTCGGGGGACGCGCTGACGGTCAACCGCGTCGGCGAGGTGGGGCTCGAGTTCCACGAGCTGCACCAGGGGCTGAGTTACGGCCTGCAGTGGTCCTTCGACCCCCGGGAGGACTGAGGTCATGCGCACCGTCCCGGTGGCCGCGACCGTCGTCCGGATCGGGATCGTCGCCCCGAGCCGCGGCGGCACCGCCCGCGCGGTGCACCTCGGCACCACCCTCGACGGAGTGCTGGACGAGGTGTTCGACCACGTCCCGGTGCCGTACCGCACGCCGACCTGGTACCGGCGGCCGGAGGGGGACAGCACGACGCTGGTCATCCCGCCGGCCGTGCCGCCGCGGTGGGTCGCCACGGAGTTCGCCGGCGCGCTGGCCGAGGCGCTGCGGCGCCGCAACCGCCACCTCAACGAGTTCGGCCGGCTGCGGCTGCGGCTCGCCGCCGACCACGGCGACGTCGTGCTGCGGCCGCCGAACTTCGGCGGCGCCGCGATCGCGCTGGCCGTCTGGTTGTGCGAAGCGGAGGTGGTGAAGGCGGCGATGGCCGCGGCGCCCGAGCGCGACCACCTGCTGATCCTCTCCGACCGGTTCCACGCGGCGGTCGGCGACGTGCCGGGCTTCCGGCGCGTCGTCGTCCCCGCCGGTGGCGAGCGCGAAATCGCGTGGCTGGGGACCGGTCCGGATACTGGGACGCGGAATACCGGCTCCGGCAGTGGGTTGGCACCGTCGTAGCCGAGAGAAGGGGCCCGCGATGAGCACGTTCACGAGCGAGTGGCAGGACTGGAAGACGCACCGTGAGGAGGACCTCGCGGCACCCCACGGCTGGCTGGCGCTGGTGTCGCTCGACTGGCTGACGGACGCCCCGCGGGAGTACCCGGGCATCCCCGGCCGCTGGTGGCAGGACGCCGAGGCGGCGTACGTCGACCCGGCCGGCGCGTCGCTTTCGCACGAGGGTTCGCCGATCACCGGCACCCGCCGGTTCGAGCTGGTCAACAGCGGCGCGGGCACGCGGGTGCTGGCCGGCGACGTCGAGATCGAGGTCGCCCGCCGTTCCGGTTACCTGATCCGCGTGCACGACCCGAAGGCGGAGGTGCTGCGTGCGTTCCACGGCGTCCCGGCGTACGAGCCGTCGGAGTCGTGGGTGCTTCAGGGCCGCTTCGAGCCCTTCGACGAGCCGCGGCCCACCACGGTCGGCGCCGTGGTGGAGGGCCTCAGCCACGTCTACACGGCGCCGGGCCTGGTCCACTTTTCGGTGGGCGGGCAGGCGCACACGCTGACCGCGTTCAACGGCAAGAACGGCGGCCTCAGCATCCTGTTCACCGACGAGACGAGTGGCGTGACGACGTACGCGGCGAACCGCTCGCTGCCCGTCGATGCGCCGTCGCCGGACGGTGCGGTGACGCTGGACTTCACCCGGGCGGTCAACCTGCCGTGCGCGTTCACGGACTTCGCGACGTGCCCGCTGCCGCCGGCGGGCAACCACCTGCCGTTCGCGGTCGAGGCGGGGGAGAAGATCCCGTACGAGCGCGGGTGACTCCCCCGCCCGCCTTCAGTGCGCTACATCGATGACGACGCGGTTGGGCGCGGTGAGCGTGAAGACGTTCACCGCGGTCCGCGACCGCACGCCGAGCCCGATCAGCAGGTGGGCCTCCCAGTCCCCGATGACGGCGACGGCCATGACGTTGGCGAGGTTCCGCGTCCGGAACTTCTGCGGCCCGGGGTAGGTGGGGTTCCCGTTGTCGTCGTGCGCCGCGGCGTACGGCACGCTGACGTTGATGAAGTACTCCCCGGTGAGCCACACGATTTCGGTGCTCGGATCGGCGATGAGCTCGTCGACCAGCTGGTAGCTGGGAATGGGCGCGCTCCCGGGGCCGAGGTCGAGCACGATGCGGTCGAACCCGGGGTTGTTCCCGGTCCGGATGGCGGTGAGGGTCGGAACGGAGGACACGGCCTGCGCGGGCACGGCGCCGGCGAGCGTCCCGGCGATCAGCAGAACGACGGCGAGAAGGGCGCGTCTGACGGGTCTGGACATGGTGGACCTCCTGGGTGAACCGGTGGAAGTCCCAGCGCTGGGTCTACGGGAGACGTCCGGTTCGTCCGGCGAGTTGCTCAGGAGTCCCGTTTCGTTATCCGGCTGCTCCGAACGAGTCCGCGAGGACCGGCTCAGGCTGAGTGGCCGAGGTGAACCCGTGGGAGGGTTGCCAGCGTGGTCAGCATCTACTTGGCCCGCCGTGCTGGGCCGGAGCCGGAGGTCTACCGCAGCCCTTCAGGTGTCGGCAGCGTTCGGCTCGAGTACGCGCTCGTAGCTCGTTCTAACGAACGTCTTGCTGAGCCTGGGTGATGGCGTCTCGAATCGCTTTCTCGAAGTCGGGCCTGGAGATCGCGGCCGAAATCGGTGCTTGCAGCAACGGGTGGCAAAAAACTCTCAATTTTGCCAGAGAGCGCCTGGAGTCATTCCGTAGAGATCGCCAGACGGGAGACTGTTCGAGCCCTTCGATGCCAGTGTCATTCCCGTCGCCTCGCCGGAGTGCGCCTTCTCGCAAGTAATCAAGACTTGAGCCGTGTAGCACACCTGTTTTGTCGGGTGGATAATCGACTAAGATCACTGGTCCTTCGGTTGAGGCTGCGATGGCGCGAGTGACATTGTTTGCCGAGAGGGCGCTGCTTGCTCCGGGTGTCGAGGACTGCAACTGGTCGACCACAAATCCTTGCAGGATTTCATTGATGCGGCGACGTATTCGCCAATTTCTGCCTAGGTGCCCGTACACATCCTCGACGGCGCTCCAGTCAAAGGCTCCATCGTGAACTCGAGAAATAACCAAGGCCCTCTTGAAGAGGTCTCGGCTTATGAGCGAATTGGCCAGGCTGTGAGCCTTCAATTTTCCGCGTTCATCGAGCCAGTGTATTAGGTCCTCGCTGCCGCGGTCCAGAAATGCCGCGCCATTGTCATGAGGGGCCCTGGCGAGGAGAGCGAGCTCCGTTTGGTCGTTAACGACGGCGGACAGAAATCTGTACAGCTCCTCTCGGAGGGTCTTCTTGTATCCGGCTTTTGATGTCCTGTCTGCTTGCTCTGCTTGATGGAGAGCTTCGAATGCCAGGGCGTTCAACATCGACTTCGCTGATCGATGGGCGTGGTGCCAGTATACTGACCCATACATTGCGTATCGAGCAAATGCCAGACTTTCAGCGGCGATCTTGCCGCGCTCGTGAATACCCACTCTGGCTGTAGTCTTGCCGAGCTTGATTTCGGCAATCACTGTTAGTGATTGGATCAGCTTTTCGACATCGATGCCGCGTCCATACGGTAGGCGTAAGTTTTCGGAATCGCGCAACAGGTAGTCGAGCTTGTCTGCATCTATAGGGCCATCCAGGCACGAGCGCAGCACTTGGCTCTTGATGCCGGTAGTGGTTCGATCCAATATAGCTGTGACGTCACCGACGGTGATTGTCCAGTGTTCTTCGGTAGTGGCTCCGTTCTTGAAGTTGATGACCGACGAAACTTCGCTGTTTATATTGTGCAATATTTCGAGTGTGCGACGTTCGTGACCGAATACGTCCTCTTCGGCCTCCTCCAGGTCGTGGGCGAGTGGGTAGTGTCCGACATCATGAACTAGCGCCGCTACCAAGAGTGCTTCGATGTCTCGATCTGTGACTATCTGCCGAAATAGCGGGTTGAACGGATCATTGTAGAGGGATCGAATGTATCTGCACGCCATGGCGAATGTGCCGAGGCTGTGCTCAAGCCTGCTGTGAGTGGCTGTCGGGTAGATAAACTGCACCAGGCCAAGTTGTGGAAGTTGCCCAAGGCGGCGGACTTCAGGAGAGTCAATTAATTTTTCTACGCGCGGAGTAAATGGGACTGGGCCATGGCTTGCTGCTTGGATCGTGTGTTTCTGATATCGCGATATTTCTGGGACTCGAACGGCCAAATTGTGTGTGCCGGTCAGTTTTCCGAGATCTACGAGAACATCGTGCACGTCGTTGTAGGATGTTGCAGTGAATACGGCGCGAGGCAACCCGTTTGGCAGTGGCCCGGAGGGAAAGTTTCCGTCCAGCATTCGGTAGGCCATCAGGCGGATGTACTGCCGCTGATAATCAGATGCTCCTTTCGGGTCGCGCTTGTCAGTTATTTCGAGCAATCTGAGGTAGGTTTGGCCTAGGCTATATAGGTCCCAAATGGGCTGCAATTGGTCTCTTAGGGTAATTCCACCTTGATTTCGATTTGGATCACTGGTTCTGGCCATGAGTTGAGCGTATGCCGGATGCATGTAGCCGTCCGTGCCGCCTATATTTGCTGTTTGGCCTGAGCTGGCAAATTTTTTGGCAAACCCGAAATCGGCTACAACTACCTTGCCTTTCGTGTTTACGAAAAGATTTGCTGGCTTCAGGTCGAGATGTACGATTCCGTTGTCATGGAGATAGGAGAGTCCACTCAGGGACCCTTGGACGATTTCGATAAGGTTGACTGTTGAACTGTGGACATCCATCAGGTGAAGTAAGTAGTCGTCGGCGTCCCGCACCCCTTCGAGATACTCCATGGCATAGAATTGCGTTGCCTCGAGTCCTTCGACTTCGCCTTGAAATGTGATGCGAATGATGTTTTGATGACGAAGAGTTCTAAGCTTTTCGGTTTCTTTGGCGATCGTTTGGTTGAGAGCTTCTTCCTGTCCAAGCACGGGGCGGGGAAATTTGATCACTTGTGGCTCGTTGCCAAGAGGTATGAACTCGGCGGCAAGTGCTATGCCGCTACCTCCGAGGCTGAGAGCTTCTGTTAACTTGTACAGATTCCCGTACTGTTTGACGAAGGAGTTCAAGGTCGATCGGAGCTTCGGACCTTCATGAGTCCAGGCTTCGGAATATCCTTTGTGGGCGTACTCGGTTCCGAGATGTTCGCAGATCTCTTCAATGTCCATCTCACGTCTCCCCGAGTAGCAAAGTCCGCCTTGGCTGCCGCTTGCTTCTAGTGCGTAGGTACGTCGTCGGCTGTGACGTGTTGGTTGTTACGCGTCGGACGCGGCGTTGCGCTCTTGTTACTTTTGGAGATGGTCCCAGCTGTATTAGGGGACGTCATGGAGCCCTTGTGGTGAACAGCAATCGATCCACGTCTGGGCCCTCTGTTGACGATGAGTCAATAGGGGAATCCGACGTGGTCATCTTGCGCGCTGCCTCGCTGATCGAGGGCGCGATGGGGACGTGCCAGTTCGGTCCTGGAGAGGCCTCGCGGTAATCTTGGGAGGCCGCGCGGATCTGTTGGCTACTCAGCGTCGCCGGCTGACGCCAGCTCACCAGCCGCGCTCGCGCCACTCCTTCAGCTTCGCCCGCTCCGCGCCCAGCGTCGAGTCATCCCCGTGCCCCGGGTAGAACCACGTCTCGTCCGGCAGCTCGTCGAAGATCCGCGACGACACGTCGTCCAGCAACGAGGCGAAGTCCTCGGGCGATGTCGTCCGCCCCACCCCACCAGGGAACAGCGAGTCTCCCGTGAACAGGTGCGGGTGGCCCGCGGGATCGCGGTACAGCAACGCGATCGACCCCGGCGTGTGCCCGCGCAGGTGGATCACCGACAGCGTGACCTGGCCCACCGCGAGCGTGTCCCCGTGCTCCACCAGGAAGTCCGGCGGTACCGGCAACGGCGAAGCGTCCAGCGGGTGGGCCGCCGTGTTGGCGCCGTTCGCCCCCGCCACCGCGCCCAGCGCCTGCCAGTGGTCCTGGTGCTGGTGGGTGGTCACCACCGTCTTCAAAGCCGGGCGGTCCGGGCCGTGGCCGATCAGGTCCGAGATGCGCTCCGGGTCGCTGGCCGCGTCGATCAGCAACGCCTCCTGCGATGCCCGGCACACCAGCAGGTACGTGTTGTTGTCCATCGGGCCGACGGACAGCTTGGTGATGGTCAGCGCGTCCAGGGTGCGCCGGGTGGCGTCGCCGCCCGGGTCGACGTGCCCGGTGTAGGTCTCCACGATGTTCACCGGGCACACGGTAGTCGTTTCGCGCCAACCGGTTCCACCCGCACAAGCGCGCGGCCGCCGGTCCACGTAGGCTCGCCGGAGCCCCCGCCGACTGACCTCAGGACGACCGTGCCCACCTCCCCGACGCCGCGCCGGATCAGCTGGGACCTCCTCCGCGTCGGCGCCGTCCTCGCGGTGATCCTCGGGCACGTCACCCACCAGGGTGCGCTCCTGCACCCCGAGCTGGCGGGGTACCCCTTCCGGGTGACAGCGCAGTTCGGCGCCGCGATCCTGCTGGTGATCTCCGCCTTCTTCGTTTGCGCGAGCCTCCGCAAGGGCAATCCGCGCCGGTGGCTGTGGAACCGCGTCGCGCGCCTCGTGCCGGCCTACCTCGTCGCCGTCCTGGTGACCTACGTCGTGACGCGGTGGGCCGCCATGTCCTTCAGCGGGCTGCCCTACCCGCCGGGTGTCCTCGGGTTCCTGTTCGGCGTGCCGCCGGGGCCGCCCACGACCGCGTCGCCGTGGTACATCCCGACCGGGCTCGACCTGGTCGCCAACCTCGGCATGGTGCAGGAGTGGGGCGTGCGCTCGGAGACGTTCTACTACCTCGACGGCTCCTACTGGACGCTGCCGGTGCAGCTGCTCGCCTTCACCGGCGCGGCCCTGCTGTGGCCGCGGCCGTGGCGCACCCACCGGCTGACCGTCGCCCTGCTCTGGGCGCTGATCCTCGTCCCGCTCGCGCTCCGCTTCCTCGTGTTCGCGCCGGGGACGGCGAGCCCGGTCGTCGAGACCTTCTTCTACGGCCTGGGTCTGCACCGGCTGCACGTCTTCGCGATCGGCGTCGCACTGTGGCTCTGGTCTCAGCGCCGGCTCGAGACGTGGCACGCCGCGCTGTTCGCCGTCGCCGCCGTCGCCGCGCAGGACCTGCAGGTCTTCCCGTTCCACGTCGCGCTGCCCCAGGACGCCCTGCGCTGGCCGTCCACGATCGGGTTCGCCGTGCTCCTGCTGCTGGTCTGCCTGGCCGCCCGCGGCCCGGACTGGCGGTTCCCCGGACTGGCGAGGATCGCCCCGGCCGTCACCTGGCTCGCGGGCATCTCGTATGGTCTTTATCTGGTGCACCAGGAACTGGGTTACGTCCTGGCCCGCGCTCTGCTCGACGCCGGCCTGCCCGGCTGGCTGCGGCTCCCCGTGGTCGTCGGTGCCGCCGTGCTGGCCGGCTGGGCGGTCACCGCGGGGGTCGAACGGCCGGTCCACCGGTGGCTCACCACCCGCCGAAAGCCGGAAGAACCGCAGGTCAAGGACGCGGAGCCAGTTTCTGTCGGTGGTGGCTCGTAGCATGGAGAGGCCGCCCGTGCAGCCTCCTACCGGGCCGGCGACCGCAGCTGAGAATGACACTGAAGGGACCCTGGCGTGGCTGATCGCCTCGTTGTTCGCGGCGCCCGCGAGCACAACCTCCGCGGCGTGGATCTCGACCTGCCCCGCGACAGCCTGATCGTTTTCACCGGTCTGTCCGGGTCCGGGAAGTCGAGCCTCGCCTTCGACACCATCTTCGCCGAAGGGCAGCGGCGCTACGTCGAGTCGCTCTCGGCGTACGCCCGCCAGTTCCTGGGGCAGATGGACAAGCCGGACGTCGACTTCATCGAGGGCCTCTCGCCCGCGGTGTCGATCGACCAGAAGTCCACCTCGCGCAACCCGCGCTCGACCGTGGGCACGATCACCGAGGTCTACGACTACCTGCGCCTGCTCTACGCGCGCGCCGGCAAGGCGCACTGCCCCAAGTGCGGCGAGCCGATCAGCAAGCAGACCCCGCAGCAGATCGTCGACCAGGTGCTGGAGATGGACGAAGGCGTCCGCTTCCAGGTGCTCGCGCCGGTGGTGCGCGGGCGCAAGGGCGAGTACGTCGACCTGTTCGAGAACCTGCAGCAGCAGGGCTACGCGCGCGTGGTCGTCGACGGCACGGTCCACGCGCTCACCGACCCGCCGAAGCTGAAGAAGCAGGAAAAGCACCAGATCGGCGTGGTGATCGACCGGCTGAGCGTGAAGTCGTCTTCGCGTCAGCGGCTCACCGACTCGGTCGAGACGGCGCTGCGGCTGGCCGACGGGCTGATCGAGCTGGAGTTCGTCGACCTGCCCGAGAACGACCCGCACCGGATCCGCGGCTTCTCCGAGAACCTGGCCTGCCCCAACGGCCACCCGCTGGCCATCGAGGACCTCGAGCCCCGCTCGTTCTCCTTCAACTCGCCCTACGGCGCCTGCCCCGAGTGCACCGGCATCGGCATCCGCAAGGAGGTCGACCCGGAGCTGGTGGTCCCGGACGACGAGCTGTCGCTCGCCGAGGGCGCGATCGCGCCGTGGTCGGGCGGGCAGAGCGCGGACTACTTCATCCGGCTGCTGGAGTCGCTGTCGGAGACCATCGGCTTCCGGATGGACACGCCGTGGCGCCGCCTGCCCGCGCGCGCCCAGAAGGCCGTCCTGCACGGCGTCGACGAGCAGGTGCACGTCCGCTACAAGAACCGCTACGGCCGCCAGCGGTCGTACTACGCGGCCTTCGAGGGCGTCATCCCGTTCCTCGAGCGGCGGCAGGAGCAGACCGAGTCCGAGTACATGCGCGAGCGGTACGAGGGCTACATGCGCGAGGTGCCGTGCCCGGCCTGCCAGGGCACGCGGCTCAAGCCGGAGATCCTCGCCGTCACGCTGCAGCACAAGTCCCGCGGCGACATGTCGATCGCCGAGGTCTGCGGGCTGTCCATCGCGGAGGCGTCGCAGTTCCTCGACGAGCTGGAGCTCGGGCAGCGCGAGTCGATGATCGCCGGCGCGGTGCTCAAGGAGATCCAGGCGCGGCTGCGCTTCCTCCTCGACGTCGGCCTGACGTACCTCTCGCTCGACCGCGCGTCGGCCACTCTTTCGGGTGGTGAAGCGCAGCGGATCCGGCTCGCGACGCAGATCGGTTCGGGTCTCGTCGGCGTGCTCTACGTGCTCGACGAGCCGTCGATCGGCCTGCACCAGCGCGACAACCACCGTCTGATCGAGACGCTGACCCGGCTGCGGAACCTGGGCAACACGCTGATCGTCGTCGAGCACGACGAAGACACGATCCGCTCGAGCGACTGGGTGGTCGACATCGGCCCGGGCGCGGGCGAGCACGGCGGCCACATCGTCCACAGTGGACCGTACAAGAAGCTGCTCAAGAGCAAGGAATCCCTGACCGGGCAGTACCTGTCGGGGCGGCGCAGGATCGAGATCCCGGCCATCCGGCGGCCGATCGACAAGAAGCGGCAGCTGACCGTCGTGGGCGCGCGCGAGCACAACCTGCGCGGGCTGGACGTCTCGTTCCCGCTCGGCGCCCTCGTGTCGGTCACCGGCGTGTCGGGCTCGGGCAAGTCGACGCTGGTCAACGACATCCTGGCGACCGTGCTGGCCAACAAGCTCAACGGCGCCCGCCAGGTGCCGGGCCGCCACACCCGGGTCAACGGCCTCGGCCACGTCGACAAGCTGGTGCGCGTCGACCAGTCGCCGATCGGGCGGACCCCGCGGTCCAACCCGGCCACCTACACCGGTGTCTGGGACCACGTGCGCAAGCTGTTCGCCGCGACGACCGAGGCGAAGGTCCGCGGCTACCAGCAGGGCCGGTTCTCGTTCAACGTCAAGGGCGGCCGCTGCGAGGCGTGCGCCGGCGACGGCACGATCAAGATCGAGATGAACTTCCTGCCGGACGTCTACGTCCCCTGCGAGGTCTGCAAGGGCGCGCGGTACAACCGGGAAACCCTCGAGGTGCACTACAAGGGCAAGACCGTCTCGGACGTGCTCGACATGCCCATCGAGGAGGCGGCGGAGTTCTTCGAGCCGATCAAGGCCATCCACCGCCACCTGCAGACGCTGGTGGACGTCGGCCTCGGGTACGTCCGGCTCGGCCAGCCCGCGCCGACGCTGTCGGGTGGCGAGGCGCAGCGCGTCAAGCTGGCCAGCGAGCTGCAGAAGCGCTCGACCGGCAAGACGGTGTACATCCTCGACGAGCCGACCACCGGTCTGCACTTCGAGGACATCAACAAGCTGATCGGCGTGATCAACGGGCTGGTCGACAAGGGCAACTCGGTGATCGTGATCGAGCACAACCTCGACGTGATCAAGACGTCCGACTGGATCATCGACATGGGCCCCGAAGGCGGCAACGGCGGCGGCACGATCGTCGCCGAGGGCACGCCGGAGCAGGTCGCGGCGGTCGAGGAGAGCTACACGGGCGAGTTCCTGCGCACGGTCCTGACACCCGCCGAGTAAGCGTCAGCCCTTGCCGGTGGTCCGGTGGACCACCGGCGAGAGCGGCCCGTAGTGCAGCGCCCGGAGCCGGTAGGCCGAGCCCTCTTCGCCGGGGAAGGTCGACAGCGTGCACGTCGTCGCGTCCGGGTCCGTCACCTCGACGGGGTCGAACTCCGGCGAGCCCGGCCGCCGGATCTCCAGCAGGAAGCCGGCCTCGTCGGCCGAGCGGTCGGCCCACGTGAACGTCACCGTGCCGCCGGACGTCACCCTGTGCAGGTCAGTCGAGACCGGGCCGCTGAACGGCTGCTCCCGGTAGTAGAACGGCGTCTCCGGGATCAGGTCCGGGTGGTGGTAGCTCGTCGTGTGCGGGGGCAGGAACCGCAGCGTCGTCCACGGCCCGGCGGGATCGTTGGCGTAGTCGACGCGGTGCCCGTCGGCGTCGTCCGGCCACGTCAACACCACGTCGGTCGGTGACGTCAGTGTGGCGTTGAACGAGGGTGCCGGGGCGGCCGTCGAGCAGCCCGCGGCCAGCAGGGCGACGCAGACGAGGGGTTTCACGGACACGGCGGCTCCCGCGGTGATCGGGGCGGCGGTGTGACCGTGCTCAGCTTAGGAACCGGTCCGCACGGCGACAAGGTCGTGCCGATCACCGGAACCCACCAATCCGCGCCCGGACCGGCACCGAACCGCGCGAAACCCCGCTGAACCGTTTCCGGCAACCGTCCGTGTCTGTGGTGTCGAGGTCCGCCGGACGGCGGTGCCGCCCTCACCGAGGAGAGAAACGCCATGAACCGTATCCGGACGGCCAGTTTGTGCGCCGCCGCGATCGCCGTCGTCGCCCCCCTGTCGGCCTGCGGGGACATGGCCTCCGCGGGAGCCGGGAACCCGGACCACGGGCAGCCCGGGCACGTGATGCTCGCCGCCACGGAGGTCGCGGGGGTCGGCACGGTCGTCACCGACGCCGCGGGCAAGACGCTCTACCGGTTCGACAAGGACATGGCGACGCCGCCGATGACCCACTGCGACGCCCAGTGCGCCACGACCTGGCCGCCGGCGCTGGCCGGAGAAGGCTCGCCGATGCTCGAGGGCATCCAGGACAGCCAGGTCGGCACGCTGGCCCGCCCGGACGGCAGCAAGCAGCTCACGCTCAACGGCTGGGCGTTGTACGAGTTCTCGGGCGACAAGGCCCCCGGGCAGCTGAACGGCCAGGGCGCCAACGGCACCTGGTTCGCCGTCGCCCCGGACGGCAGCAAGATCACCGCGGCGCAGCCCGCGGCCGGTGGCTCCGGCTACTGAACACCGACGGATTCCGGGCAGAACGAGGAAGGACGGCAGCCGATGAACACCATGGTCGCGCTGCGCTCGACGCACGCACCGCCGGTGGAGCTGAGGGTTGCACTACTGTCCTCGACGACTCAGAACACCGTCGGGAGGACGAGGGTGGCCATAGGAGGCAGGCGGCCTAAGAAGGCCAAAGGCGAGGACCTGATTCGGCAGCTCTACGCCGAACACGGCCGGAGCCTGCTGGCCTACGCGACGAGGCTGACCGGTGATCGGGCGGCAGCCGAGGACGTGGTCCAGGAGACGTTGGTCCGCGCGTGGAAACACGCCGACGACCTGCAGAACGACGGGAAAGGCTCGGTGCGCGGCTGGTTGCTGACCGTCGCGCGCAACCTGGTCACCGACCGGGCACGCGCCCGGGCGGCCCGGCCACAGGAGGTGGCCGAACCGGCTGAAGGCGTGCCGACGCCGTCCGTCGAGCGCGATCACGCCCAGGGCGTGGTCGACTCGATGACGGTGCTCGGCGCGATGGACGGCCTTTCGAACGAGCACCGAGAGGTCCTGGTGGAGATCTACTACCGGGGACGGACGGTGGCCGAAGCGGCGAGAACATTGGGCGTCGCACCGGGTACCGTGAAATCAAGGTCTTACTACGCACTGAGAGCACTGAGAGCAGCGATGATTTCGAGCGGAACGGAGGTGGCGCGATGAACTCGGTCGACGAGAGTCACACGCAGCTCGGCGCGTACGCCCTCGGCGCGCTCGATCCCGGGGAGGCGGCCGACTTCGAGCGGCGGCACCTGCAGACCTGCGCGCAGTGCCGGTTCGACCTGAACGAGCTCGTGGCGTTGCGCGAGTCGCTCGACGAGGTACCGCCCGAGGCGTTCCTCGACGGGCCGCCCGAAGGCGGGGATCTGCTGCTGCAGAAGACCCTGCGGCGGGTGCGCGACGAAGAAGAAGCACTGCCGGCCCGCTCCTCGGGCCGCTCGACGTCACGTCGGGGCCTCGCCCTGGTCGCGGCGGCCGTGCTGGTCGTGGCCGCGCTCGGCGGCGGGATCCTGGTCGGCCGGCAGACGGGTGGGGGCAGCGAGCCGATCGCGATCCCCGCGCCGCCGACCGACGTGCCGGGCACGAAGAGCGTCGAAGGGCGTGATCCGACAACCGGCGTGCAGCTGGCCGCGTCGGTGAGTCCCTTCCAAGGCTGGGTCCGGGTCAACGTCGCCGTGAAGGGCGTCAAGGCCGGGGAGCAGTGCTTGCTCCAGGTCGTCACGAAGGAAGGCCAGGCGGTCACCGCCGGCAGCTGGAAGGTGTCCGAGAAGTGGGAGAGTTCGGGCTTCTCGCTCGACGGCTCCGCTCTGGTGGCGCCGGACGACGTGAAGTCGGTCGACATCGTCACGGTGGACGGCCGGAAGCTGGTCTCGGCCCAGGTATGACGGGCGCGCGTTACCGGTTCAGCAGCAGGTGGTTGCTGCCCGGTACCGCGCCCGAGCGGGTGTTCGGCGCGGTCACCGACCTCGCCGGCTACCCGCGGTGGTGGTCGGACGTCCGCACGGTGCGCCGGGTGGACGACGACACCGCCGAGCTGATCTGCCGGTCCCGGCTCCCGTTCCGCCTGGTGGTCCGGATGCACCGGGACCACCAGGACGAGCGGGCGGGCCTGATGCGGGTCCGGTTGAGCGGCGACCTGGACGGGGTGCTGGCCGGAGCGGTCCGCGCGGCGGGCGCGGGCACGCTCCTGGAGATCACCCAGGACGTCCAGGCTCGCAAGGAGCTGCTGCGGCGGCTCGACGCGGTGGCCCGGCCGCTCTTCCGCGCGAACCACGCGCTGATGATGCGGCGGGGCCACCGTGGCCTCTCGGCCTACCTGGCCTGACACCCCGGTTCAAAGCGCCCCAATGTGGCCTTCGGTGCGTCAGACGCACCCAAGGGGCCCTTCGGTGCGCCAGACGCAACCAAGGCCACATTGGGGCGCTTGGGGCGGGACAGGACCAGAGCGCCCAGGGCCACCGCCGCGATCAGGAAGCCCGCGCTGACCCCGTACGCCAGCTGGAACCCCGATGCCAAGGCCTCCCGGTGGTCGAGCGAGCCGAGGCTCGCGGTCCGAGACGCGGCAAGGGAAGCCAGGACCGCCGTGCCGACCGCCGCACCCACCTGCTGGGTCGTGTTGATCAGGCCGGACGCCACGCCCGCGTCCCCGTCGGCGACGTCGGACATCGCCAGCCCCATCAGCGCCGGGATCGCCGCTCCCGCGCCGAGGCCCATCAGCAGCAGCGGCGGCAGGACGCCGGTGAAGTAGCCGCCGGACACCTGCGTCAGCAGCAGCAGGCCCACGATCACCAGGCCCAGGCCGGACAACAGCACTGTCCGCGGCCCGAACCGCGCCGCCAGCTTCTCCGCGAAGCCCAGCGACGCCACCGCGATCACCAGCGGCACCGGCAGGAACGCGACGCCGGTCCGCAGCGCGTCGAGGCCGAGCACCTGCTGCAGGTACAACGCCGTGACGAACTGGAAGCCCAGCATCCCGGCGACCATCAGCACCATCACGACGTTGGCGCCGGTGACCGCGCGGATCCGGAACAGCCGCAGCGGCAGCAGCGGGGTGCGCGCCTTCGCCTGCCGCACCACGAACGCGGCCAGCAGCCCGGCGGCCGCGACCAGCGCACCCCAGGCGTAGGACGAAATCCCGTACACGCCGAGCATCACCGCGGCGGTCACGAGCACCGCGCCGAGCACGTCCAGGCCGGCCCGCAGCCCCGGGCCGCGGTCGGCCTCGACCACGCGGACCGCCAGCACCAGCGCGGCCACGCCGATCGGCAGGTTGACGTAGAACGTCCAGTGCCAGCTCAGCGCCTGCGTCAGCGCGCCGCCCGCGATGAGCCCGATCGACGCGCCCGCGGCCTGCGTGAAGCTGTAGACGCCGATCGCGCGACCCCGGGCCCGCGGCTCGGGGTACATCGTGACGATCATGCCGAGCACGACGGCCGACGCGAGCGCGCCGCCGACCCCCTGCGCGAACCGCGAGACGACCAGCACGCCCGCGTCCGAAGCCAGGCCGGCGACCAGGGAAGCGGCCGTGAACAGGCCGAGCCCGGCGAGGAAGACGCGGCGGCGGCCGAGCAGATCGCCGAGGCGGCCGGAGATCAGGAGCAGACCGCCGAAGGCGACCAGGTACGCGGTGACGACCCAGGCGAGACCGGCGGCGGTGAAGCCGAGGTCGGCCTGGATCGCGGGTAGCGCCACCGCGACGATGCTGCTGTCCAGCACGACCATCAGCGACGCGGCGCACAGCACCGCCAGCGCGAGGCCGCGGGAGCGGGTGGGGTGGTTCTCGGCCACGTTGTCGTCGAATGGCACAGTAGGCCCCTCCAGTCGAGTGTTCCCCCTGGTCGTTGCCAGGGCACTTCTTGTAACAGTGCCCATCATGTGTGACCATGGGTGCGCCGGGAAGGAGGCACTTCCATGTCCCAGGGGAACATCGGTGTACCTGTCCAGGTCACCGAGATCGACCCGGAGAAACTCGATGTGTGCACGGTGCTGGAGGTCATCAACCGGATCAGCGGGAAGTGGGCGATCGGCATCCTCCTGGAGGCCATCCGCGGCCCGGTGCGCTTCACCGAGCTGGAACGCGCGGTCAACGGGATCAGCCGCCGGATGCTGACCCTGACGCTGCGCAACCTCGAGCGCGACGGCCTCCTGGAGCGCACGATCTACCCGACGGTCCCGCCGCGCGTGGAGTACGAAGCCACGCCGATGGCGAAGGAGCTATACCAGTCGCTGAGCGGTCTGCTCGGCTGGGCGGAGCAGCACCGTGAGGACATCGCCGCGGCGCGCGTCGTCTACGACGGCCACGCCGCCTGCTGAAGCGGACGTGGAAACGGGCCGCGGTGCGAAGTCGGGGAACTCGCACCGCGGCCCGCGTGGCTCGTGCTCAGCGGGGGCATGAACACGAACGTCTTCGGTGTTACCTGGCGGGTTCCTTGACGGCGTCGTCCAGGTCGTCGGTCCCCGCCGCGTGGCTGTGCTCGTCGAGCATCGTGGCTTCGTCGAACGGTTCCTGGCCGGCGAAGACGCGTTGCGCCTTCTCCCGGTCGAATTCGTTCGTCCAGTTTCCGATGAGGACGGTCGCGACGGCGTTGCCCGCGAAGTTCGTCAGCGCGCGGGCTTCCGACATGAACCGGTCGATGCCGAGGATGAACCCGACGCCGTTGACCAGCTCCGGCCGGTGGGACTGCAGACCCGAAGCCAGCGTCGCGATGCCCGAACCGCTGACCCCCGCCGCGCCCTTGGACGCGATGATCATGAAGGCCAGCAGGCCGATCTGCGAACCGATGGACAGCGGCTCGTCCTGCGCGGCGGCGATGAACAGCGTCGCCATGGTCAGGTAGATCGCGGTGCCGTCCAGGTTGAACGAGTACCCGGTCGGGACCGTGATGCCGACGACGGACTTGCTGACGCCGACGTGCTCCATCTTCGCGATGAGCCGCGGCAGCGCCGACTCCGACGACGACGTCGAGAGGATCAGCAGGAACTCGCGGCCGAGGTAGCGCAGCAGGTTCCAGATGAAGACGCGGGCCCCGAGCCACAGCACGATCCCGAGGACCACGAACACGAACACCAGGCAGGTCGCGTAGAACCCGAGCATGATGACGGCGAGGCTCTTGAGCGCGGCCCAGCCGGTCGCGCCGACGACCGCGGCGATGGCGCCGAACGCGCCGATCGGGGCGGCCCACATGATCATGGCGAGGACGCGGAACACCAGGCGCTGGATGTGTTCGATGCCGCGCAGGATCGGCGCGCCCTTCGGGCCCAGCTTCTGCAGCGCGAACCCGACGAGCAGCGCGACCAGCAGGGCCTGCAGGACCTCGCCCTCGGTGAAGGCGGAGACGAAGGTCTTGGGGATGATGCCGAGCAGGAAGTCGACCGGGCCTTCGGCGCCGGTGGCGGACTTCTGGACGCTCTTCACGTCGGCCGGGTTGAGGTGCAGGCCGGTGCCCGGGTGCAGGATGTTGCCGACGACCAGGCCGATCGCCAGGGCGAAGGTCGACATGATGATGAAGTAGAACAACGCCATCAGACCGACTTTGCCGACCTTGGCCGCCTTCGCGACCGAGCCGACGCCGATGACGATGGTGCAGAAGATGATCGGCGTGATCATCATCTTGATCAGGTTGACGAAGCCGTCGCCGAGGGGCTTGAGGCCCTTGGCGAAGCCCGGGAAGAGGAAGCCCACCAGGATCCCGAGCGCGACCGCGACGATCACGGCCAGGTACAGGTAGTGGGTCTTGTCCCGCTTGCGCGGGGTCTCCTCGGTGGTCGGTGGGGTCGGCACCGTTGCCTCCAGCTCAGGGGTGTTCCAGGTTGCGGCACACTGTAGGCCCAACCGGGTGACCCGGCTCACTTGTGTTCATTGAGTTCGCGCGAGGGTCCCACCGTCCCGTTCGGACACCCGGCCACCGGTGTGCTGGTATGAGGAGGTGTTCCCGACGTCGTCCCGCTGGAGCCTGGCGCGCCAGCTGCTCGTGCTGCAGCTGGTGGTGCTCTGCGTGCTCGCCGGCGCCGGGATCACGTTCGCCTGGCTGGACGCGCGGCGGGCGGTGGACGAGAACGCGCGGGACCAGGTCCGCGCGATCGCCTTGGCCGTGGCGGACGCGCCGACCGTCGCCGCCGCGGCGGCGACCGCGAACCCGAGCGCCACGCTGCAGCCGTTCGCGTTGCGGGTGCAGGCCCACACCCACGTCGACTTCATCACGATCATGAGCCCGGCCGGGATCCGCTACACCCACCCGACCCCCGCGCTGATCGGGCAGCACTACATCGGGAACATCGAGCAGGCGCAGCGCGGGCAGGACTACACCGAGACCTACACCGGCTCGCTCGGCCCGTCGGTGCGCACGGTCGTGCCGGTGTTCGGGCCGGGGCAGCGGGTGGTCGCGCTGGTCGCCGTCGGGATCACCGTCGCGGCGATCACGGCGGAGCTGCGCGAACGGCTGTGGCCGCTCTTCGGCGTCGCCGGCGTGGTGCTGCTGGTCGGGGCGCTGGGCGGCTGGCTGATCAGCGCCCGGCTGCGGCGCCAGACCCGCGGGGTCGCGCCGGACGAGCTGAGCAACCTCTTCGAGTACCACGAAGCCGTGCTGCACTCGGTCCGCGAGGGCGTGCTGCTCGTCGGCCGGGACGGGCGGATCGGCCTGTGCAACGACGGCGCGCGCACCCTCCTCGGTCTCGACGCCGACCCGGTCGGGCGCGAGCTGACGTCGCTGGGCCTGCCGGACGAGCTGGCCGAGGCGTTCACGTCGGCGGCGAACCGCGCCGAGCAGCTGCACCTGACCGACGCCCGCGTGCTCCTGGTCAGCACGACCGCGGTCCGCATGGGCGGCCGCTCGCAGGGCACGGTCGTCGTTCTGCGCGACCACACGGAACTGCAGACCCTGACCGGCGAGCTGACCACCGCGCGCGGCCTCGCGGAAGCGCTGCGGTCTCAGGCGCACGAGGCCGCGAACCGGCTGCACACCGTCGTTTCCCTCGTGGAGATCGGCCGGCCGGAGCAGGCCGTCGAGTTCGCGACCGCCGAGCTGGCGCTCGCGCAGAAGCTGACCGACCGCGTCGTCGGCGCCGTCGCCGAGCCGGTCCTCGCCGCGCTGCTGCTGGGCAAGGCGGCCGAGGCGAGCGAACGCGGGGTCGAACTGACGATCACGCCGGACACGATGATCGACGACGTCTCGCTCGGCGTCGCCGCCCGCGACCTGGTGACCATCCTCGGCAACCTGATCGACAACGGCATCGACGCGGCCGTGCGCGGAACAGGCAAGCCGGCCGTGGTCGTCACGGCCCGCTCCGATCCCGGGGAGCTGCTGCTGCGCGTGGCCGACACCGGCCCCGGCGTCCCCGAGGACGCCGACGTCTTCCGCCGCGGCTGGTCGACCAAGGCCGAGGACGGCCACGGGCTCGGCCTGGCGCTGGTCGGGCAGGCGGTGCGCCGCTACGGCGGCACGATCGACGTCGGGCACGACGGCGGCGCGGTGTTCACCGTCCGGCTGCCGCGACGGGAGGCGGCCTGGTGATCCGGGTGCTGGTCGTGGAGGACGAGCCGGTGGCCGCCGAGGCGCACCGCGTCTACGTCGAGCGGCTGTCCGGGTTTTCGGTGGCCGGCGTCGTCCATTCCGGCGGCGACGCGCTGCGGTTCTGCGAGCGCGAGCCGGTCGACCTGGTGCTGCTGGACTTCTACCTGCCCGACACGCACGGCCTGGCGGTGTGCCGCTCCCTGCGCGCGGCGGGCTTGCCGATCGACGTCATCGCGGTGACGTCGGCGCGCGACCTCGGCCTGGTGAAGGCCGCGGTGTCGGTGGGAGTGGTGCAGTACCTGCTCAAACCGTTCACGTTCGCCACCCTGCGCGAAAAGCTGGAGCGGTACGCGGAGTTCCGCGACGCGTCGGGCGAGGTGACCGGCCAGGCCGAGATCGACCGGGCCCTGGGTGCGCTGCGCACGACGGAGCAGCCGCCGCTGCCGAAGGGGATGAGCGTCCAGACCCTGGAGGCGATCACGGACGCGCTGTCCGGAGCCGCGGAAGGACTGTCGGCGGGAGCGGCGGCGAGCGCGATCGGAGCGTCCCGCGTGACGGCGCGCCGGTATCTGGAGTACCTGGCGGACAACGGAATGGCCCACCGCGAGCCGCACTACGGCCAGGTCGGACGGCCCGAGGTCTGGTACCGGCTCACCCGCGTATAACGACTTATAGCCGGTCGATCAGGAGCTGGGCCAGCTTGGTGTAGACCTCGTCGGTGAAGGGGCGGAGGTAGAGCTCGGCCAGCCGGGTCTGGCCGTGGGACTTCTTCGCCACCAGCACCATGACGTCGCTCGAGTTGGTGCCGTCCAGCGAGCAGGCGCGGGTGGTGTTGCCGGTCACTCCGCCGATCGGTTTCACCGGGCCCTTGCAGTCCTTGGTCCACGCCGTGACCAGGGACGCGACCTGTCCGGTACCCGGGACGACGGTGACGAAGAGGTCGAGCAGCTGCCGCCCGCCGGTCCGGCTGGCGTAGTTGCAGTGGTAGGTCGTGGCGTCCTGCTGCGTGGTCTTCGCCTCCTCGACCGCGTAGGAGTCCAAGACGACGCCCATCGTGGCGCTCGACTCGGTCACGCCCAGGAACGGGCAGGCCGACGTCACCTTGGCCGGCGAGTGCGGCGGCGGTGGCTGCGGCGTGGTCGGCGGCTGAGAGCCCGGGCCGTTGCCGAGCGCCGGCGCGTCGGACGACGGGACCGGCTTCGTCGTCGACGGCACCGCCGAGGTGGTGGTGGTGCTCGCGACCGGCGCCGGCGTCGAGCACGCGGTCAGCAGGGCCACCGCGCCGACGACCAGCAGGATTCCCCCTCGATTCCCCATCTCGGGAGGATAGCCCGACTTCCGGCGGTTCCGGGCGCTTTTCCGGTGCGGTAGACCGGGACCATGTCGAAGTGGGCCGGGTTCGTCGCCGCACTGCTGATCACCGTCGGAATCGCCACTCCGGCCCAGGCCGACGAGCCTGTCGCGAGTGTCACGGACGTCCAAGTGACCGGGCCGGTCGCGCAGCGGTTCAACCTCGTGGTCCTCGGGGACGGCTACACGGCCGCCGAACAGCCGAAGTTCTTCGCCGACGTCCAGCGGCACGTCAGCACCCTGTGGTCGCTCGAGCCGTTCAAGTCCTACCGCAGCTACTTCAACGTCTACGCCGTGTCGATCGCCTCGCCCGAGTCCGGTGTGGACTGCGACCCCTCACTCGACGCGCCGCAGAAGGACACCCCGCTGAACATGGGTTTCTGGGGTGGCTGCAACGCTCAGAGCGTCCAACGTCTGCTGACCGTCGACGACGACGCGGCCCAGCGGTACGCCGACCTCGTGCCCGGCACCACCCGCGCCAACCGGCAGATCCTGGCCCTCGCCAACAGCGGTACCTACGGCGGCGCGGGCGGCACCTACGCGACGGCGTCCGGCGGCAACGCGCTGTCGGCCCTGATCTCGCCGCACGAGCTGGGCCACTCGCTCGGCGGCCTCGACGACGAGTACGACTACTACGCCCGCAACGTGCCGGGCGGCGCGTACGAAGGCGGCGAGCCCGATTCGATCCACCACACCCTGCTGACGACGCGGCAGATGCGCGACCAGCACGCGAAGTGGTACCGCTGGCTGGGCGAGCCGAGCGAGTCCGGCGGCACGATCGGCCGGTTCGAAGGCGGCCTCTACACCCAGACCGGCGTCTGGCGGCCGAGCGAGCACTCGATGATGAAGACCCTCGGCTACGCCTTCGACCAGGTCGGCCGCGAGCGGATGACGCAGCGGATCTCCGCGAAGGTGCCGCTGATCAGCGGCGGCACGCCGGCCGGGACGATCGGCGCCGACCGCGTCGTGTGGGTGCGGACCGTGCACCCGGTGAGCCACCGCCTCGACGTCACCTGGACCCTCGACGGCGTTTTTCTGCGTGGCTCGGACGCGCTCGACCTGCGCCAGACGCGCGTCAAGCCGGGGAAGCACACGCTGGTGGCGACGGTGACCGACCCGACGCCGTTCGTGCGCGACCCGGCGGTCCGGCCGACGGCGACCCGCACGTGGACCGTCGACACCTCGGTCGTCACGCCGCCCACCGGCGGCGCGGCCGTCGTGGCGTCGACCCCCACCGCGCAGCCGGTCGGCGGGCACGACGTCGTCTACGTCGAAACCGGCGAGCCGACCGGGGCCGTTCCGGCGGTGTCCTGGGCGCTCGACGGGAAGCGAGTCGGGAGTGGTCCCGACTTCGCCCTCGACGAGTCACGCGGGACGCACCGGCTCACCGCGACCACCGGCGGCACCACGCTGAGCTGGACGGTCGACGCGGCGGGCCCGACGACGACCGCCGAGCTGCCGGCGGGCACGGTGGTCCACGGCTCGTTCACGATGCGGCTGACGGCGTCGGACGGGATGCCGGAGTTCCGCGTGGACGGCGACGGCTGGCACAAGTACTACGGCTGGCCGACGGACCCGAACGCGCCGTACCTGTTCACCCCGCGCGGCACGGAGATCGACGGGCTGGCGTACGGCAACCTCGGCTCCGGCGGGTTGACGGTGTCGCCGTTCTCGACGCGCACGCCGGGTTATGGCCGGCACCGGATCGAGTACCGCTCGACCGACGCGGCGGGCAACATCGGCCCGACCCGCTCGGTGACGGTGACGCTGTTGCCGTGAGCCATCCACACCCGGCCGCGAATGTGGACAACCCGGTGCCCGCCGCGGCTTTCGGCGGGGTTTGCCGGCCACCGCCGATAGACTGGACTGGGGACGCCCCCCTTGGGAGGGCAGGGTTCCGGCAAAGTCGGTTGTCGACGTGCCAGGCGAACGGCGCCGGGCGCGAATCTCTGCGTGGCTGGGGATCTGACCGTCGCGAATGACTCATTCCGGGCGTCGGAGGTCGCGATAAGTCACTCGCGACGTTCGGCAGGGGTTGGCGACGTCATGAACGACTCTTTCCTGTCGTCCAGCGTCATGAACGACCCTTTCATGACATCCCGCCCAGCAAACGCGACTTGCCGGGCCCCGGCGTCCGACGTGGTGAACGACTCGTTCACCACCTCTTGCGCCGGGCGCCGGGCATGGTGGGTTGCGTGTTGTCCGCGGCGGCCACGCACCCGACGCCACATTGGGTCGCTCGAAACCCCAGCCGCGACCGGGCGCCGGCAGAACTGCGGCTTTGGGGTCAAGCGATCACCTACGACAGGGTTCAGGCGCGATTGCGCAGCGGGCACGGCTCTCTCACGCGATCCTGGGACCTAGCCAATCACATGATCAACGAGGGCCGTGCCCGCCCTGCGACCAGGCCAAAAGACTTTGCCGGAACCCTGCCTTGGGAGGGCGGGGGCCGATCAGCGCGGCCGGCCCGGCACACCCGGCCACAGCTGCCACGGGTGCGGCCCGTCGAGCGGCCGGTACTCCACCCCGAGCGCGTCCAGGCGCGGCAGGTGGTGGTCCCGCAGCCGCGGCAGGAATTCCGCGTAGTCCCGCGGCCCGCTGCTCCACGCCACCTCGGCGAACGCCGACAGCCGCGGGAAGGCCATGTAGTCCACCCGCCGCACGCTGTCCAGGTGCTCGCTCCACACCTGGGCCTGGACCCCGCGCAGCCGCGGCCCGGTCAGCGCCGGCTCGTACGCGTAGACGTTCTCGAGCGTGTGCACCATTCCCACCGGGATCGGCTCGTCCGGCTCCGAAGACTGCCGGTGGTCGAGGTAGACGTGCTGCTCGGGGCACATCACGACATCGTGGCCGTCCGAAGCGGCGCGGACGCCGGCCTCTTCGTTCTGCCACGAGCCGATCACCATCGGGGGCAGGCCGGGGATGTCGAGGACCTCGTCCCAGCCCATCGGCGTCCGGCCGCGGGACACCAGGTGCTCGGCCAGCAGCCGGACGAACGCGCCGTGCTCGTCGGTCGCGCCCGGGGTCTCGTCGCCGCCCAGCGCGATCACCTTCGACGGGAAGATGTCCAGCAGGTGGTCGAACACGCGGCGGAAGAAGTCCAAAGTGGACTGTGACGGGGCGAGCAGCGAAGTGCTGATGCCCCAGCCGGTCCAGACTTCGTAGGACTCGGCGGTGCCCAGCGCGGGGTAGGCCGCCAGCGCCGCACGGGCGTGTCCGGGGATGTCGATCTCCGGCACGACGGTGATCGCGTGCGCCGAAGCGTAAGCCACGATCTCCCGCAGGTCGTCGCCGGTGTAGAAGCCCCCGTGGGGACGACCGTCCTGCGCGCCCCCGCTGCCCGCCATCGACGACGGCCGCCAGCCGCCCACGGACGTCAGCAGCGGAAACGCAGGAACCTCGAAGCGCCAGCCTTGGTCGTCGGTCAGGTGCAGGTTGAGCACGTTCAGCTTGTGCGCCGCCAGCAGGTCGACGAACCGCAGCACTTCGGCCTTGGTCCGGAAGTGCCGGGCGACGTCGAGCAGGCACCCGCGCCAGCCGAACCGCGGGTGGTCCTCGACGACCCCGCACGGCAGGGACGACGGCGAGAACCCGGCGACGCGGAACGCCGAAGGCCCCGCCAGCTGTCGCAACGTCTGCCGGCCGTAAACCTCCCCGGCAAGGTCACCGCAGTGGAGCACGACGCCGGCCGGCGAAATCTCCAGCCGATAGCCCTCGGCCGGCAGGGAAGCGGACCGCACGTCCACAGTGGACGGCCACGGGCACGAACCCGGTGCGGGCGTCACCGAAACCGGGCGGGGGAGCAAGGTGTCGAAAGCCATGTCAGCCCTTCACGGCGCCGGCCATCCCGGACACCAGCCGTCGTTGCACGAGGACGAAGAACACGAGAACCGGGATCGTCATCAGCGTCGAGGACGCCATCACCGCGCCCCAGTCGGTGTCCTCCGGCTTGAAGAACACCAGGATCGCCTGCGGCAGCGTCTGGTTCTCGGTCTTGGAGATGATGAACGTCTTGGCGAAGAGGAAGTCGTTCCAGGCGTGGATGAACGCGAGCACGCTCACCGCGACCAGGCCCGGCGCCACCAGCGGGAACAGGATCTGCCACGTGAACCGCATCCGGGACGCGCCGTCCAGCTTCGCCGCTTCTTCGAGCTCCACCGGCACCGCGGCGACGAACCCGCGCAGCATCCAGATCGCGAACGGCAGGCTGAACGCCAGGTGCACCAGCACCAGCGAACCCAGCTCGTTCAGCCCGAACGCCGGCGCGACGCCGCCGATCTGGCGCATCAGGAAGAACAGCGGGATGGTCAGCGCCTCGACCGGCACCATCTGCGCGACCAGGATCATCACCAGCAGCACGGTCCGGCCCTTGAACGAGAACCGGGTCAGCGCGACCGCCGAGAGGAACGACAGCAGCAGCGAAAGCACCACGACGACCAGCGCCACCACCAGGCTGTTGACGAAGAACCGCCCGAAGCCGGACACCGTGAGCACGCGCGAGAAGCTGTCGAACGACGGGCTGAACGTCCACGGCTTCGGGTTCGCCGACTGGATCTCGCCCGGCGGCTTGAACGCCGAGAGCAGCATCCAGTACAGCGGGAACGCCACGATCCCGGCGATGACGACGGTGATCACTTCGGCGATCAAGCGCCCCGGACGCTTCACAGCCATGCCGCGCTCCGGCGTTGCGACCGGACGTACAGCCCGGTGACCGACAGGAGCAACAGCGTCATGACGACTCCGATCGCCGAGCCGAGGCCGTACTCCTGCCCGGCGAAAGC
The DNA here is from genome assembly GCA_049998055.1 of Amycolatopsis sp. cmx-4-37. Taxonomy (GTDB): domain Bacteria; phylum Actinomycetota; class Actinomycetes; order Mycobacteriales; family Pseudonocardiaceae; genus Amycolatopsis. Next base: position 559,778 of record JAEBEK010000006.1, read on the forward strand.
CTGTTGGTACGCATAGACGTTGAGCACGAGGTTGCGGCCGGCGACGCCGCCGCCGTTGGTCATCACGTAGATCTGGGTGAACACCTTGAAGTCCCAGATGATCGACTGGACGGTCGCGATCACCAGCAGCGGCCGCACCATCGGCAGCACGATCGAATAGGTCGTCCGCCACACCGAGGCGCCGTCGAGCGACGCGGCTTCCAGGACCTCGTCCGGGACGCCCTTGATCCCGGCGTACATCGTGACCAGCACGAACGGGAACGAGCACCAGATGACCTCGGCGGCGACCAACCCGAACGCGCCGAGCGTGCCGAAGGTCCACGAGTGGTGTTCGAACGGCAGCCCGATCCCCGAGAGCACCTCGTTGACCAGGCCGAAGTCGGTGTCGAAGAGGAACAGCCAGACGTAGGAGCCGGCGATCGCCGGGGTCGACCACGCGCCCAGCGCGGCCAGGAACAGCAGCGTCCGGGGGAGCGAACGCACCCGGCTCGCCAGCACGGCGAGCCCGGTGCCGACGACGAGCGAACCGACGACGCAGGCAGCGGCGAAGCCGACCGTGTTGCCGAGCACGGTCCAGAACTGCACCTGGGACAGCAGGTCGGTGTAGTTCGCGAGGCCGAGGAACACCAGCGGCGCGTTGCCCGCGGCCTGCGGCTGGCCGTAGTCGTAGAACGAGATCAGGACCAGCTGGTAGATCGGGTAGGCCAGCATCGCCGCGAGCAGGATGCCCGCCGGGGCGAGGTAGAGCGCGGCGGCCCGGCCGTCCCCCTTCCGCCGCGGCCTCCGTGCGGGGGCCACGGCGGAAGGGGCTTCCTGGACGGCCACCACTACCCGAAGGCCTTGTCCATCGCCGCGGCCGCGTCAGTGAGCGCAGCGCCCGGGTCCTTGCCGCCGGTCGCGATCTGCTGGACGGCGGTCGGCAGCACGTTCTGGCTGTCGATCTTCGACCACGCCGGCGTCGCCGGGACGAACTTCGTGCCCGCCTTCAGCGTGTCGACGAACGGCTTGAGGAACGGGTCGTTCGCGGCGAGCTTCTGCTGCACGCTGCTCAGCGTCGGCAGGTTCCCCATCGCCGTGTACATCTTCTCCTGGTACTTCGCGCCGCCGAGCAGCTCGATGAACTCCGTGGCCAGGCCGCGGTGCTTGCTCGCGTTGAACACCCCGAGCAGGTTTCCGCCGGCGAACGCGGGGGCGATGCTGCCGGCGGCCGTGCCCGGGATCGGGACGACGGCGTACTTGCCCTTCACCGCGCCCTGCTCGACGGCCTTGCGGTTGAAGTCGCCGCCGATGGTCATCCCGGCCTTGCCGCCGGCGAACGCGGTGACGCTCTGCGTGCCGGTCAGGTTCGCGCACTGCGCGGGCGGGCAGATGTCGTCCTTGAGCAGGTTCGCGTACTGCGTCACGCCGGCCTTGGCCTGCTCACCGGTGACCGTGGACTTCCACTTGCCGCCGCTCTCCTGCGCGAGCTCGCCGCCGTTGGCCCAGAGGAAGGGCAGCATCGCGTAGGTGTACTTGCCGCCGACGGAGATGCCGTAGAGGTCCGGCTTCGCGGCGCGGATCCTCCGGGCGTCGTCGGTGAGCTCCGAGAGCGTCGCCGGCGGCTTGAGACCGAGCTCGGTGAAGACGTCAGTGCGGTAGTACAAGGCGCGGATGCCGGTGTACCAGGGCAGGCCGTAGGTCTTGCCGCCGGACTTCGCGGTGTCCAGCACGGTCGGGATGAGGTCCTTGCCCTCGCCCCACGACGCCAGATCGCCGGTCAGGTCGGCGAGCGCGCCGGTGGCGGCGTAGCTGGAGACGTCGGTGTTGCCGAACTCGGCGACGTCCGGCGCGTTGGCCGAGTCGTTGAACGCGCCGGAGAACTTGTCGGCGCGGCCCTCGACCGGCACCCACTGGACGTCGACCTCGACACCCTGGTGCGCGGCCTTGAACTCGGTGATGGCGTCCTTGACCGCGGCCTCCTTCGGCGCTCGGTTGGCCTCGTCGAACAGCCAGACGCGGACGGTGCCGGTCTTGTCGTCCCCGCCGGAGCCGGCGGGCGCGGACTGGGTGGGCGCACAGCCGGCCAGCAGGGCCAGCCCGGCGGCGACGGGCAGCGTGCGGCGCAGTCTCATGGGGATCCTCCAGTGGGGAGGGTCGTGAGTGCGTAACAGTGTTCTAACACTGTTACGCACTCACGACCGGTACTCAGGCGAAGTAAACCGAGTTGACGTCGGGGACGGCGAGGCTGCCGGCGACCGCGCCGGGCAGGCCGGTGGCCGGGTCGCGCGGCAGCCACGTGACGGTGCCGGAGCGCTGGTTCGAGACGTAGAACCAGTTCTCTCCGGGGTCGAGGGCGACGTGCCGCGGCCAGTTGCCGCCACTGGACACAGTGGACACCAGCTTCAGCGAGTCACCGGCGACGGAGAACGTCGCCAGGGTGTTGGGCCCGCGGACGGTCGCGTAGGCGAACTTCCCGTCCTTCGACAGGGCGATCTCGCCCGGGAACAGGTCCCCGGTGCTGCCCGGCGGCACGGCCGGGACGACGGATAGCGCCTTCAGCGTCCCGGTGGCCGCGTCCCAGCTCGCGACCGTCACCTCCGGGCGCAGCTCCTGCAGGACGTAGGCGAACGTCCCGGTCTTGTCGAACGCGAGGTGCCGCGGCCCGGCGCCGGCGGGCAGCTTCAGCTGCTGGTGCAGCGCGAGCTTCCCGGTGGCGACGTCGAGCGAGTAGACGTACACCGAGTCGGCGCCGAGGTCGACCGACAGCACCCAGCGCCCGGTCGGGTCGTTGACGACCTGGTGGGCGTGCGCCTGCCTGGAATCGGCCTGGTGCGTCACCAGGTCCGTGGCCGCGCCGAGCTTGCCGCCGGCCAGGATCGGCAGCACGACGACGCTGCCCGAGCTGTAGTTCGCGGCCAGCACGTACTTCTGGCTCGAGTGCACGCTCAGGTGCGTCGGCGCGCCGCCCTTCGACGAAACCTTGTTGAGCAGCTTGGGGTTCGCGGCGTCGGCGATGTTCAGCGCCGAGACGAACCCGTTCGGGTCGCCTTCGTTGGTGACGTAGAGGGTCTTGCCGTCGGCGCCGCGGTCGAACCACGACGTGTCGGTGATGCCCGGCACCGTGCGCACCGGGCCCAGCTTGGCGCCCGACCGGCTCGAGACGTCGAGGCCGTGGCCGCCTGCCCCGCTGGTGTAGCTGCCGATGTACACGGTCCCTCCGGCGATGCAGCCCTTCGCGGTGGTGGCCGCGGAGGCGAGCTGGGCACCGAGAACGGTCGCGGCACTCGCCCCCGCGGCGGCGCCGAGGAACGTACGACGGGAAAGTCCGGTCATCGTCATTGTCTCCCAACGGTTCGGGCGGCGGCTTCCCTCCAGTATGGTCTAGACCACGGCCATGAGCAATGCCGAAACCGCGAATCCGGAAACGGAAAGCACGGTTTCCAGCGCCGTCCACGACTTCAGCGTCTGGACCACGCTCATGTTGAAGTACCGCGAAACGATCCAAAAACCGCCGTCGTTGACGTGCGAGGCGATGATCGACCCGGCCGAGATCGCCATGACCAGCAGGGCCAGCTGCACCTGCGAATACCCGAGCTGCGCCACGGTCGGCGCGATGATCCCGCTCGTGGTCACGATGGCGACGGTGGCCGAACCCTGCGCGATCCGCATGCCACAGCTGATCACGTACGCCGCGAGCAGCACCGGCAGCCCGGCGTCGTGCAGCGAGTCGGCGACGGCCTTGCCGATCCCGGTGGCCGAAAGCACCGCGCCGAAGAACGCACCCGCGCCGACGACCAGCAGGATCATCGCGACCGGCCGCAGCGACTTCGCCGCGAGTTCGTTGAGGTCCTTGCCGGTGAACCCGCGCCGCAGCCCGAGCAGCCAGGACGCGAGCAGCACGGCGACCGTGAGCGCGACCGCCGGCGTGCCGATGAACGCGGCGACCCCCGACAGCGCGGAGCCCTTCGGCAGCCAGATGCTGCCGAACGTACCGGCGAGGATCAGCACCAGCGGCACCGCGATGATCGAGCCGACCAGCGCCAGCGACGGCACGTCCTTCTCTTCTTCGCCTTCTTCTTCGGCGACGATCATCTCTTCGGGAACCCCGACGTCGATGCGCTTGCCGATCCAGGTCGCGTACAGCACGCCGCCGACGAGGAACGCGGGGATGCCGCAGGCGAGGCCCATCAGGATGATCCAGCCGAGCTCGACGTGCAGCAGGCCCGCCGCGGCCACCGGGCCGGGGTGCGGCGGCAGGAAGGCGTGGGTGATCGACAGGCCCGCGATCAGCGGCATCGCGTAGAGCACCAGCGAGCGCTTACCCTGCTTCGCCGCGACGTACACCAGCGGCGCCAGCACGAAGATGCCGATGTCGAAGAACACCGGGATGCCGAAGATGAACCCGGCGACACCCATCGCCAGCGGCGCCCGCTTCTCGCCGAAGCCGCGCAGCAGCGCGCCGGTGAGCACCTTCGCGCCCCCCGAGCGTTCCAGGATCGACCCGAGCAGCGTGCCGAGCCCGATGATCGCCGTGATGTGCCCGAGGATGCTGCCGAACCCCTTTTCCAGCAAGGAGTCCGACGACTTCTGGGCCGTGCCGACGATCGTGCCGACGGGCAGGCCCGCGGCCAGCGCGGTGAGCAGGCCGACCACGATCAGCGCGATGAACGGCTCGATCTTGAGCTTGACGATCAACAGCAGCAGGACGGCGATCGAGACTGCGGCGAGCGTCAGCAGGCCGCCGGTGGTGTGTTGCAGCCAGTGGATCATCGGGCTCTCCCGGGGTTGCGCAGGGACTTGCCGGCAAGGGCGCCGGTGGGATGGCCGTCATCGAGCGCGGCGACGCCGTTGACGAAGACGTGCGTGATGCCCGCGGCCGGTTGCCGCGGGTCGTCGAAGGTGGCGGTGTCGGCGACCGCGTCGGAGTCGAACAGCACCAGGTCGGCGGCGTAGCCGGCGCGGACGAGCCCGCGGTCGGTCAACCGCAGCCGGTGTGCGGCGCGCCCGGTGAGGTGGGCGACGCACTCGGCGAGGTCCAGCACGCCGAGCTCGCGGACGTACCGGGCGAGGTAGCGGGGGAACGTGCCCCACGCGCGCGGGTGCGGCCGGGCGCCGACGAGGAGGCCGTCGCTGCCACCGGTGTGCGTGCGGTGCCGCATGATCGCCTGGACGTTCTCCTCGTGCCCCACGTGCATCAGGCACGACGTGCCGAGCTTCTCGTCGAGGAGCGTGTCGAAGTACAGCTTCGCGGGCTCGGTACCCGCGGTGCGGGCCGACGCCGCCACGCTGTGCCCGACGAGGTGGGCGTTGCGGTCGTTCCGCACGCCGTTGATTTCGATGGCGTCCCAGTCGATCGGGACGCCGTGCGCACCGTCCGAACCGGACTCCTCGATGGCGACGCGGATCCGTTCGCGCTCGTCCACATCGGACAGCCGGGCGAGGGTCGGCTCCAAGCCGCCTTCGGTGGCCCAGCTCGGCAGCAGGGCCGAGAGGTAAGTCGCGCCCGGCAGGTACGGATAGGTGTCGAGGGAGATGTCGCAGCCCTCGTCCAAGGCATCGTCCAGGAGCTTGAGCAGATCCGGTGCTTTGCCCTTGTTCACCGAGAAGTTCATGGTGGCGTGCGCGAGGTGCAGCGGGCAGCCGGACCGCCGGGAGACGTCGATCATCTCGGCGAACGCCGCCAGCGCGCCCTTGCCGTAGCTGCGGTGGTGCGGGCTGTAGAAGCCGCCGCCCTCGGCGACGACCTCGCACAGCTCGACCAGCTCACTCGTCTCCGCGTACATCCCCGGCGTGTAGGTCAGCCCGGACGACATCCCCATCGCGCCCTCGGCCAGGCCGGTGGCGACGAGTTCCTTCATGCGGGTCAGCTCGGCGTCGGTGGCGGGCCGGTCGTCGAAGCCGACGGCGAGCATCCGGACCGTGCCCTGCGGCACCAGGTAGGCGGCGTTGACGGCGACGCCCCGGTCGAGGCGGTCGAGGTACTCGCCGACCGAGCGCCAGTTCCAGTCGAAGCCGGCCGGGTCGTCGTTCCACCCGGCGAGCTGCTGCCGCAACGCCTCGAGAACGGTGTCGTCGACCGGCGCGTACGAGAGCCCGTCCTGGCCGAGCACCTCGGTCGTGACGCCCTGGGTGATCTTGGCCGGGTGGTCCGGGTTGGCCAGCAGCTGCAGGTCGGAGTGCGAGTGCATGTCGATGAACCCGGGCGCGAGCACCAGCCCGTGCGCCTCGATGTTCCGGCGCCCGGCCAGCGAGCCCGCTTCGCCGACGCTCGCGATCCGGTCGCCGGTGATGCCGACGTCGTGGCGGGTCAGCGCGTCGCCGGTGCCGTCGGCGACCATGGCGTTCTTGATGACGACGTCCATCAGAACCACGTCCGCACGAGGTCGACGACGGTCTCGCCGTCGGCGGCGGTCACCGGCAGCAGCGGCCACTTGTCGAACACCGTGCACGGGTGCGAGAGCCCGAGCCCGATCCAGTCGCCGACCTCGACCGGCGACCCGGCGGGCAGCGTGAGGAACGCGTGCTGGTCGTTCATCTTCGCGACGACGTGGCCTTCGAGGGGCTCGGCGGGACCGTTCGGGGTGCGGCGCAGCTGCGGCTCGGGCATGCCCTCGTCGAAGGACGCGTCGCGCTTGCCGATGGTCAGCAGCGCGAGGGTGTCCGACGGCTTCGACGTCACCTGCGCCCAGGCTCGCAGCGCGGGCCGGAACGACGCGACGCCGTCGATGCGCGGGTGGTCGCCGAGCGGGGAGATCTCGCGGTAGAAGCCGTCGTCGTGGGTGACGTACGCGCCGCTGCGCAGCACCGGCAGGACGTCGAGGCCGTCCGGCCACGGCTTGGTCAGCTCGTTCGCGACCTGGTCGAAGTAGGCGCTGCCGCCCGCGGTGACGATGATCTGGTCGTCGAGCATCCCCTTGTCCGCGAACGTGATCGCGAGGTCGCGCAGACCGTCCACATAGGAGCTGATCTTGGCGAGCGCGGCTTCGTCGGTGTCGTGGGAGAGCGCGCCTTCGTACCCGCCGGTGCCGCGCAGCCGCAACGCCGGGCTCGCGTGCACCGCTTCGGCGACGGCCAGGGCGGTCGCGGTGTCGCGAACACCCGTGCGGCCGCCGTCGGCGCCCAGTTCGAGCAGGACGTCGACCGGCCGCTCGGTGCCTTCGAGAGCTTCGGTCATCAGCTCGGCGCCGCGGACGGAGTCGACCCAGCAGACGAACTCGAAGTCCGGGTCGGCGGCCAGTTCGGCGGCCAGCCAGCGCAGGCCCGCCGGGTCCAGGAACTGGTTGGCCAGCAGGATCCGGGAGACGCCGAACGCGCGGTAGATCCGGAGGTGACCGGCGTTCGCGCAGGTGATGCCCCACGCGCCGTGCTCGATCTGGCGGGCGAACAGCTGCGGTGCCATGGTCGTCTTGCCGTGCGGGGCGAGCACGACGCCGCGGGCGGCGCACCAGGCGGCCATCGTGCGCAGGTTGTGCTCGAGGGCGTCGTCGTCGAGGACGACGAAGGGCGCGAAGAACCCGTCGGTGAACAGGTTCAGGCGCCGGTCCGCGGCTTCGGTGAGCGTGAGCCCGGTCAGGGCGGGGGCGGCCGAGCGGAAGCGCCAGTCGATCCGCTCGTCGCGGAGGGCGGCGAGCGCGGCGGGGTCCATCAGGCAAGGGTTCATCGGCGGCGACCTCGGTTGCGTATGTTGCAACGACTGTTGCGCATTTTGAGTGCCATAGGTGTAGCATCCGGGTCGCCACAGGTCAACGGGGTGACGGACAGGGGAGACGGAAAGTGACGAGCGGGCCCGAGGTGCTCTGTGTCGGCGAGACGATGGCGCTGTTCGTCCCCGCCGAACCCGGCCCGCCGGACCAGGTGAAGCAGTGGACGCGCACGATCGGGGGCGCCGAGTCGAACGTCGCCTGCCACCTGCCGGCCCTCGGCGTCCCGAGCGGCTGGGTGAGCGCGGTCGGCGACGACCCGTTCGGGCGCGCGATGCTGCGCGAGATCGCCGCCGCGGGGGTCGACGTCAGCGCGTGTTCCGTCGACCCGGTGCGGCCGACCGGGCTCTACATCAAGGAAAGCGGCGCCGGCGGCAGCCCCGTGCGCTACTACCGGGCCGGCTCCGCGGCGTCCGGGATGGGCCCGTCGGTGCTGGACCGGCTCGATCTCGACGGCGTCCGCGTGCTGCACCTGTCCGGTATCACGCCCGCGCTGTCCGAGAGCTGCCTCGCGCTGGTGCGCGCCCTTCTCGAGCTGCCCCGCGGCGACCGGTTGATCTCGTTCGACGTCAACCTGCGGCCCGCGCTGTGGGCGGGCCGCGACCGGCGGCTGCTCGCCGAGCTGGCCGGGCAGGCCGACATCGTCCTGACCGGCGACGACGAGGCCCAGCACGTGTGGGGGACCGGCGACCCGGCCGAGCTGCGTGCGTTGCTGCCGAGGCCGCGCACGCTCGTCGTCAAGCACGGCGAACGCGGTGCGACGCTGGTCGAAGGCGAGCCGCTGTTCGCGCCGGCGCTGGCCGTCGAGGTCGTCGAGCCGGTCGGCGCCGGGGACGCGTTCGCGGCCGGCTTCCTGGCGGCGACGCTGCGGGGCGCTTCGCAGTTGGAACGGCTCCGTCGCGGCCACCTGCAGGCGGCCGCGACCCTGCTCACCCACGACGACGTCGGGGTCCCCCTGCCGCGCGCGGTCGTGGATAGCCTGCTTCAGGCGGACCCGGACGAGTGGCGTTCGGCCCGGTTGACGGGAGAAGGCGTGGTGCGGACGTGAGCCAGAGCCTGGATCGCGCGTTGACACTGCTGAATTCGATCGCGAAGGACGCGCGTACCCTCGACGACCTCGCCGAGGAGATCGGCGTCCACAAGTCGACCGTGCTGCGCCTGCTGCGCACCCTCGAACAGCACCACTTCGTCCGGCGCGAGGGCACCCGGTACTACCGGCTGGGCAGCGCGATGTTCGACCTGGCCAACCAGGCGCTCGACTCGATCGACGTCCGGCGCAGCGCGCAGCCCGCCCTGGCCGCGCTCAACGCGCGCACCGGCCACACCGTGCACCTGGCCAGCTACGACGACGGCGAAGTCGTCTACATCGACAAGTACGAGGGCCGGCACTCGGTGCGGATGTACTCGCGCGTCGGCAAGCGCGCGCCGCTGCACTGCACGGCGGTCGGCAAGGTGCTCGTCGCGGCGATGCCGCAGGCCCGCCGCGAGGAGATCGCGCGGTCGATCGAGTACCCGGTGCTGACGCCGAACACGATCACCTCGGCCGAGGCGTACCTCGCCGAGCTCGAGCGCGTCGCGCGGCTCGGGTACGCCGTCGACAACGCCGAGCACGAGGACTTCATCCACTGCGTCGCGGCGCCCGTCCGCGGGGCGGACGGCGAGGTGCTGGCCGCCGCGTCGATGTCGGTGCCGAAGGTGCTGCTCGACTACGAAGGCCTGCTGGCGCTGGTCCCGGACCTGCGCGCCGCGACCACGGAAGCTTCCGTCCACAGTGGATGGACGGAGAACGGAAAGGGGCACTGATGAGCAAGACGGCAGTTTCCACCGAGAACGCGCCGAAGCCGCCGGCGAAGTTCTCGCAGGCCGTCCGCAAGGGGAACCTGCTGCAGGTCGCCGGCCAGGTCGGGTTCGACCCGGCGACGGGCGCGATCGTCGGCGAGGACGTCGTGGGCCAGACCCGGCAGACGTTCAAGAACATCGAAGCCGTGCTGGCCGAAGCGGGCTCGAGCCTCGCCGACGCGATCATGGTGCGGGTGTACCTGACCGATACGGCGCACTTCGCGCCGTTCAACGAGGTCTACAACGAGCTGATCGGCGACGCGCCGCACGCCGCCCGCACGACGGTGTACGTCGGCCTCCCGGGCGAGCTCCTCGTCGAGATCGACGTGCTCTGCGTGCTGGACTGAGGTCTTGCCCCGGGGCCGCGGCCCCGGGGCGCTCAGCCGAGGACGCTCGTGTAGCCGTTGAGCGCGGGCTGCCCGCCGAGGTGGGCGTAGAGGACGTTCGAGTCCTTCCCGATTTCCCCGCGGCCGACCAGGTCGATCAGCCCGGCCATGGACTTTCCTTCGTACACCGGGTCGGTGATCATGCCCTCCAGCCGGGCGCACGTCTCGATGGCGTCCACAGTGGACTTGTCCGGGATGCCGTAGATCCCGGCGTGGTAGCGGTCGTCCAGCTCGACGTCCGCGATCTCCCCGGCGCCGATCAGCTCGGCGGTGTTCCGCGCGATGCGCGTGACCTGCTCGCGGGTCTCGGCCGGCTTCGCGGAGGCGTCGATGCCGAGGATGCGCCTCTTCTTGTTTTTGGCCACCCCGGCGACCATGCCGCCCTGCGTGCTGCCGGTGACCGAGCAGACGATCACGGTGTCGAAGAAGACGCCGAGTTCTGCTTCCTGGGCTTCGAGTTCGACGATCCAGTTCGCGAACCCGAGGCCGCCGAGCCGGTGGTCCGACGCGCCGGCCGGGATGGCGTACGGCTTCCCGCCGCCCGCCTCGATCTCGGCGACGGCGTCCTCCCACGCCTGCTTGAACCCGATGCCGAAGCCGGCTTCGACCAGCCGGACGTCCGCCCCGAGGATCCGCGAGAGCTGGATGTTGCCGACCTTGTCGTAGAGCGGGTCGTGCCAGTCGACCCAGCTTTCCTGCACCAGCACGGCCTTCAGCCCGGCGCGCGCCGCGGCGGCCGCGACCTGCCGGGTGTGGTTGGACTGGACGCCGCCGATGGAGACGAGCGTGTCGGCGCCTTGCGCGAGCGCGTCCGCGACGAGGTATTCGAGCTTGCGGGTCTTGTTGCCGCCGAAGGCCAGGCCCGAGTTGACGTCTTCGCGCTTGGCCCAGACCTTCGCGCCGCCGAGGTGCTCGGTGAGGCGATCGAGGGGGTGCACCGGCGACGGGCCGAACAGCAGGGGGTAGCGCGGGAAGTCGGCGAGGGTCATCGGTCCTCCAGCAGGTCGGTCCAGATGGTCGAGATCACGGAGACGGCGGTCTCGGTGTCGTGGGCTTCGAGCGCGTCGATGAGCTTCGTGTGGCGCTCGACCGAGTTCCAGGCGAGCGTCGAGCTGAAGCGGGCGTGTTCCAGCCGGCGCAGCAGCGGCGTGTAGCGGTCGAGGGTCGCGGCGACGGCGGCGTTGCCGGCCAGCCGGACCGGGACGTCGTGCAGCTCGTCGTCCGCTTTGACGGCGGTCTTGATGTCCCCGGCTTCGATGGCTTTCGCGAAGCGGTCGTTGGCCGCGCGCATCGCGGCGACGTCGGCCGGGCGGCACCGCGAGGCCGCCTCCCGCACGGCGAACTCGTGCAGCACGCGCACGATCTGCCGGGCGTCGAGGACGTCGCGGGACATGACGTCGGAGACCCGCGTGTAGCTCTGCGGCTTGGAGTCGGCGAGGCCGTCGTCGACGAGCCGTCTGAGGGCCTCGCGGACGGGGGCTTTGGAGAGGCCGAGCTGGCCGGCGAGGTCGCCGTCCCGCAGGGGAGCGCCGGGCGGCAGCGTGCCGTCGACGATGGCCCGCCGGATGCGGTCGTACGCCTCGTCGCGCAGGAGTGGCCGGGTGACCTTCGGGAGACTCACATCTAACATGTTAGATGTCGGGAAGCCCGTCCGGCAAGGAGCCGGACGAGCGGACCGTCAGTAGACCGGGCCGGTGTACTTCTCGCCGGGGCCCTTGCCGGGCTCGTCCGGCACGGCCGAAGCCTCCCGGAAGGCCTTCTGGAGTGACTGCAGGCCGTCGCGCAGCGGCCCGGCGTGCAGCCCGAGGTACTCGGCGGACGCCGTCACGAGCCCGGCCAGCGCGGTGATGAGCCGGCGCGCTTCGTCGAGGTCGCGGTGCGGGGAGCTGTCCGGATCGGCGTCGGCCAGGCCGAGCCGTTCGGCGCCGGCCGACAGCAGCATCACGGCCGCGCGGCTGATCACCTCCACGCTGGGGATGTCCTCCAGGTGGCGGTCGTCCGGGGAATAGGGGGGCTGTTCGGAGGGTTGATCTGACACGTCTGGTACCCTTCCACGAGCGACCAGCCTCCGAGCGATCGGGGGCGGCAAGTGGAGCCCCGCTCCCACCCGCGTCACCGTACAGGTGGCCGGGTCCGGTCTCGCCCGGACTGCTAGTCCAGGGTGAAGTACCCGGCTTTCGCGGCCGGGTGCGATCGGAAACAGAGTGGGCCCCGCGCACCGAGAGGTGTCGGGGCCTTCGCTATGTGGGCACCGGGTCGAAACGAGAAACAGGAAACATTCCTCGGACCAAGGAGGCCCCATCAGCTCCGAGACACGCATCAACGACCGCATCCGGGTGCCGGAGGTCCGACTCGTCGGACCCGCCGGTGAACAGGTCGGCATCGTCCGGATCGAGGATGCGCTGCGCCTGGCGCAGGAGAACGACCTCGACCTCGTCGAGGTCGCGCCGCAGGCCCGCCCGCCGGTGTGCAAGCTCATGGACTTCGGCAAGTTCAAGTACGAGAGCGCGCAGAAGGCCCGCGAGTCGCGTCGGAACCAGCAGCTGACCGTCATCAAGGAACAGAAGCTGCGCCCGAAGATCGACCAGCACGACTACGAGACCAAGAAGGGTCACGTGTCGCGCTTCCTGGCGGCGGGCAACAAGGTCAAGGTCACGATCATGTTCCGCGGTCGCGAGCAGTCCCGGCCGGAGCTCGGCTACCGGCTGCTGCAGAAGCTCGCCGAAGACGTCACGGAGCTCGGCTTCGTCGAGTCGTCGGCCAAGCAGGACGGTCGCAACATGATCATGGTGCTGGCCCCGCACAAGAACGTGAAGCCGAAGGCCAAGGCAGAGACGGCTCCCGAGCCGGTCCCCGAGGCGTAGGCGCCGACCAGCACAGTCAGCGGCTCACCGGATTCTCCGGTGAGCCGCCGCACGAAAGAGGACTGAAATGCCGAAGATGAAGACCCACAGCGGGACCTCCAAGCGAATCCGCGTCACGGGCACGGGCAAGCTGCGCCGTCAGAAGGCCGGTCGCCGGCACCTGATGGAGAAGAAGTCCAACCGCCTCACCCGCCGGCTCGAGGGCACGACCGAGCTGTCGAAGACCGAGGCCGGCCGGGTCAAGCGCCTTCTCGGCATCTGATCCCGCAGAACTTGCTGTAACCACCCGGGGTGTTCCTTTTGCCCCCTGAGATCGACAGGATGGACCCGTGGCACGCGTCAAGCGGGCGGTCAACGCCCAGAAGAAGCGTCGCGCAACTCTCGAACTGGCCAGCGGCTACCGCGGCCAGCGTTCGCGGCTGTACCGCAAGGCCAAGGAGCAGACGCTTCACTCGCTCAACTACGCCTACCGGGACCGTCGTGCCCGCAAGGGTGACTTCCGCCGCCTGTGGGTCACCCGCATCAACGCGGCCGCCCGCGCGAACGGCGTGACCTACAACCGGTTCATCCAGGGCATCAAGGCCGCGGGTGTCGAGGTCGACCGCAAGATCCTCGCGGACCTCGCCGTCAACGACGCCGTTGCCTTCACCGCGCTGGCCGAGCTCGCCAAGGCCAACGTGAACACCGAAGCGAAGTCGGCCTGACCGGCAGCTTTCCCCGGCCCGGGGCGGATCCGTTCACCGCACGGACCCCCCGGGTCGTTGCTGCGCGCAAGCTGACGCGGCGCGCGGAACGCGACAAGACCGGCCGCTTCCTGGCCGAGGGCGCCAACGCCGTCGAAGCCGCGTTGGCCGGCGGTTCGGTGCACGAGCTGTTCGTCACCTCCCGCGCGGCGGAGCAGCACGCGAACCTCGTCGACGCGGCCCGCGCGGCCGGTGTCGCCGTCTCGCCCATCACCGACCGCGCCGCCGACGGACTGTCGGAAACCGTTACGCCGCAAGGCATCGTCGCGGTTTGCGCGCTGCTCGACCGGCCGCTCGAAGAGGCCGTGACACCGGGTGCCCGGCTCGTCGTGGTGCTGGTGGACGTCGCCGACCCCGGCAACGCGGGCACGGTGATCCGCGTCGCCGACGCGGCGGGCGCCGACGCCGTGGTCCTGGCGGGCGACACGGTCGACCCGCACAACGGCAAGTGCGTCCGCGCGGCCGCCGGCAGCCTGTTCCACCTGCCCATCGCGCGCGTCCGCGACGTCCCGGCCGCCCTGTCCGCCTGCTCGGCGGCGGGCCTGCGCACGTTCGCCGCGCACGGCTACGCCGACGCCGAACTCGATCGGGTGGATCTCGCCGAGCCGACGGCGTGGGTCTTCGGCAACGAGGCCCACGGCCTGCCCGCCGACGTCCTCGACCGCGCCGACCTCGCCGTCCGGATCCCGCTGTACGGCAAGGCGGAGAGCCTCAACCTGGCCACCGCGGCGGCCGTCTGCGTGTACACGAGCGCGATGGCGGCCCGTCGCTGATCCACGGGCGCTCGCCGATCTTTTCGCCATGGCGCTGACCAGGGGAAACATCGATCGCCCGAACCCGGCCGACGACCGTACCGGCCGCCACCGCGCGCCGCGCCGGCCGTGCCTCCGCACCGGCCTAGGGCGACCACGGGCGCGCTGACCCGATCCCATAGACTTTTCCTGCCTTTGACCTTCTCGTGCGCCGGGTGTCCGGCGGCGCGCGTACGACCAGTCCCAGCGGACGCCGAGGAGTTATGTCCGGAGCCAAGGAGAAGGAAGCCCAGGGCGCGGTGCTCGCCCCCGAGACGCTGCAGGAAGCGGTCAAGGCCGCCGAAGCCGCGTTCGCCGCCGCGACCGGGCTCGAAGCGCTGGCCGAGGTCAAGCCGGCTCATCTCGGCGACCACTCGCCGCTGCTGCTGGCCCGCCGCGAGATCGGCGCCCTGCCGAAGCAGGAGAAGGCCGAGGCGGGCAAGCGCGTCAACGAGGCCCGCCAAGCCGTCCAGGCGGCCTTCGACACCCGCCGCGCCGAGCTTCAGGTGGAGCGCGACGAGAGGGTGCTGCGCGAGGAGGCCGTCGACGTCACGCTGCCGTGGGACCGCGTCCCGCGCGGGGCCCGGCACCCGATCAGCACCATCTCCGAGCGCGTCGCCGACGCCTTCGTCGCGATGGGCTACGAGATCGCCGAAGGCCCGGAGCTCGAAGCCGAGTGGTTCAACTTCGACGCGCTGAACTTCGGCAAGGACCACCCCGCCCGCCAGCTGCAGGACACGTTCTACGTCGGCGAGGAGGACTCCGGCCTGGTGCTGCGCACGCACACCTCGCCGGTGCAGGCCCGCACCCTGCTGCACCGCGACCTGCCCGTGTACGTCGTCTGCCCCGGCCGGACGTACCGCACCGACGAGCTCGACTCGACGCACACCCCGGTGTTCACGCAGGTCGAGGGCCTCGCGGTGGACAAGGGCATCACCATGGCGCACCTCAAGGGCACGCTCGACGCCTTCGCCCGCGCGATGTTCGGCGAGAACTCGAAGACGCGGCTGCGTCCGCACTTCTTCCCGTTCACCGAGCCGTCCGCCGAGGTGGACGTCTGGTTCGAGGAGAAGAAGGGCGGCCCCGGCTGGGTCGAGTGGGGCGGCTGCGGCATGGTCAACCCGAACGTCCTGCGCGCCTGCGGCGTCGACCCCGCGGTGTACTCGGGCTTCGCCTTCGGCATGGGCATCGAGCGCACCCTGCAGTTCCGCAACGGGATCCCGGACATGCGCGACATGGTGGAGGGCGACGTCCGCTTCACCCTTCCCTTCGGAACGGAGGCGTAGTGCGAGTCCCCGTCAGCTGGCTGACCGAGCACCTCGACATCGGCGAGGAGGTCACGCCGCAGGACCTGGCCGACGCGTTCGTCCGGATCGGCATCGAGGTCGACGACCTCAAGCAGCTCGGGCCGGTGACCGGCCCGCTGGTCGTCGGCCGGGTGGCCGAGATCGAGGAGCTCACCGAGTTCAAGAAGCCGATCCGGTTCTGCCGCGTCGACGTCGGCGAAGAGGCCGAGGAGCCGGAAGAGCCGGCCGACGACGAAGAAGACGAGGACGACGACGAGGTCGGCGAGTTCGACGAGGGCCCGCACGGCATCCGGACCCGCGGCATCGTCTGCGGCGCCCGCAACTTCACCGAGGGCGACCTGGTCGTCATCGCGCTGCCGGGCGCGGTCCTGCCCGGCGACTTCACCATCGCGACCCGCAAGACCTACGGCCGGGTCAGCGACGGGATGATCTGCTCGGCCCGCGAGCTCGGCCTGGGCGACGACCACACGGGCATCCTCGTGCTGCCCTCGGGCACCGCGAGCCCGGGTGACGACGCGGCCGAGCTGCTCGGCCTCGGCGACACCGTGATCGAGCTGGCCCCGACCCCGGACCGCGGCTACGCGCTGTCGGTCCGCGGCCTCGCGCGCGAGTTGTCGAACGCGCTGGACGTGCCCTTCGGCGACCCGGCGCTGCTGGAGGTCCCGGCGGCCGAAGGCGACGCCTGGCCGGTCCGCGTCGAGGACCCCGACGGCTGCCCGCGGTTCGTGCTGCGCCGCGTCACCGGGCTGGACGCGACCGCGCCGACGCCGTGGTGGATGCGGCGGCGGCTGATGCTGGCCGGCATCCGCTCCATCTCCCTGGCCGTCGACGTCACCAACTACGTGATGCTCGAGCTCGGGCACCCGCTGCACGCGTTCGCCACCAAGGCCATCCAGGGCGACCTGGTGGTCCGCCGGGCGAAGCCGGGCGAGAAGCTGACCACGCTGGACGACGTCGAGCGCACGCTCGACCCGGACGACGTGATCATCGCCGACGACAGCGGCGTCATCTCGCTCGCCGGCACGATGGGCGGCGCGAGCACCGAGATCACGCCGGAGAGCACCGACGTGCTGCTCGAGGCGGCGCACTGGAACCCCGCCGCGATCAGCCGCACCGCGCGCCGGCACAAGCTGTTCTCCGAGGCGGCGAAGCGGTTCGAGCGGTTCACCGACCCGCAGCTGTGCCCGGCCGCCGTCGAGCTGGCCGCGCGGCTGCTGCGCCAGTACGGCGACGCCTCGATCCGGCCCGGCCGCACCGACGAGGGTGCGGTCGAGCCGAACCCGGCCGTCGTGATGCCGATCAACCTGCCCGACAAGGTCGCGGGCGTGAACTACCAGCGCGGCGTGACCGTCCGGCGCCTGTCCCAGATCGGCTGCAAGGTCTCGGTCAGCACGGGTGACGACGGCACCGGCCAGGTCACCGCGATCCCGCCGAGCTGGCGCGGCGACCTGCGCCAGCCCGCCGACCTCGTCGAAGAGGTGCTGCGGCTGGAGGGCTACGACAGCATCCCGTCGACGCTGCCCGCCGCCCCGGCCGGCCGCGGCCTGACCGACGCCCAGCGGCGTGTCCGGAGCGTTTCCCGGGCGCTGGCCGAGGCGGGGTACGTCGAGGTGCGCCCGTTCCCGTTCATCGGCGACGCGGTGTGGGACGTCTTCGGCCTGCCGGCCGACGACGTCCGCCGCAACACGGTCGTGGTCCGCAACCCGCTGGAGGCCGACCGCGACCGGCTGGCCACCACGCTGCTGCCGGGCCTGCTGGACACGTTGCAGCGCAACGTGTCCCGCGGGATGAAGGACGTGTCGCTGTACCACATCGGCCAGGTGGTGCTGCCCGCGCCGAACCCGCTGAAGGTGCCGGACCTCGGCGTCGACCGGCGGCCGTCGGACGAGGAGCTGGCCGTGCTGGAGGCCGCGGTGCCGCAGCAGCCGCTGCACGTGGCCGTGGTGCTCGCCGGCCGGCGCCACCGCGCGGGCTGGTGGGGCGGCGGCGAGCCGGCGAACTGGGCCGACGCGGTGCAGGCCGCCCGGACGATCGCCGAGGCCGCCGGCACGAAGCTGACGGTGCAGGCCGCGGACCTGCCGCCGTGGCACCCGGGCCGCTGCGCCCAGTTGCGGGTCGGCGACTGGCCGGTCGGCCACGCCGGCGAGCTGCACCCCAAGGTGGTCGAGGCCCTCGGCCTGCCGCCGCGCACGGTGGCGATGGAGCTGGACCTGGACGCGATCCCGCTGCCGGACTCCCGCCCGGCGCCGAGCGTGTCGGGGTACCCGCCGGTTCTCCTGGACGTCGCGCTGGTCGCGGCGAAGGACGTACCGACGGCCGACCTGGCGGCGGTCCTGCGCGACGGAGCGGGCGAGCTGCTGGAGGACATCACGCTGTTCGACGTGTACGTGGGCGAGCAGGTCGGCGAGGGCAAGCGCTCGCTGGCGTACAAGCTGCGCTTCCGCGCGGCGGACCGCACGCTGACGGTGGACGAGGCGACGAAGGCTCGCGACGCGGCGGTCGCGGCGGCGGGCGAGCGCTTCGACGCGACGCTGCGCGCGTAGCCGGCTCGCACGAGCAATTCCGAGAGGGGCCGGGAAACCGGCCCCTCTCGGCATCTCCGAAGCGAAAACCGGCGTGCCGGCCGACGCTTCGCGAACCTCCGCCCGCACGCCCCGACTCTCCCGGCACGCGACCCGACCGTCCGGGCACGCGCCCCGACGGTCCAGGTACGCGAGCCGACTCTCCAGGTACGCGTGTCGTCCATCCAGGTACGCGATCCGACTCTCGCGGTGCGCGAGCCGACCGTCCCGGTGCGCGAGCCGACTCTCGCGGTGCGCGAGCCGACGGTCCAGGAACGCGAGCCGACTCTCCAGGTGCGCGTGTCGTCCATCCACGTACGCGTGTCGTCCGTCTGGATGCACCCGTCCGCGGCCGGACCTCAGCCGATGTGCTTGAGCGCCTCCCGGCGTGACAGTCCCGACAACCCCGGGTGATCGTCCACGAAGGACCGGACCCAGTCCGGTGCCGTCTTCGCGTACTCGCGCAGGGCCCAGCCGATTCCCTTGCGCAGGAAGAACTCCGGCTCGGCGATCGCCGGCTCGATCGTCCGGGTGAGCAGGTCGGTGTCCGTGTCCTCCTTGGCGCCGATCTGGCAGATGATCGCCGTGCGGCGGCGCCACAGGTCGCCGTCGGCCCCCCAGCTCAGCATGATCGGCGTGACCCGGCCCCGGTCGGCGCGCAGGATCGGCCCGACCCTGCGGATGGCGAGCTCGTCCACGTGGTCCCACCACGCCCCGCTGACGATCATCTCCTCGTACATCGGCACCAGGTCCGGGTCCTGCCACTGCCGGTACTCCCGGTGCCCGGAAAGCGCGATGGCCGCGTAGCGCTCTTCGCGGAATTCTGCTGACCGCCACAACTCCAGGACCGTCGCCGTGTATGTCACCCGATCGGGCAATATGTGGTCGGCCAGCACCCGCTTGAGAAGCACGCTTCGCTCGGGCGAAGCCACCCCGCGGAAGGGCATGGCCGACTTCATGTAAGCCTGCATGGCGGGCGCTTTGACCGGATCGGCCAGCTCCGCCAGTCCGGTACGGATCGCCTTGACCAGCTGTTCGTCCACGCTCATGCGTCCTCCCGTCGCGTTCCGGCGATCCGGAGCGTACTGCGGAGCACCGACACTTCCGGTGCGCGAAGACCGGCGCAGGTACCGACGAAAGACGGATGGCGCAAGTCGCGTCGGTCGACGAGATTGGCGGAGGTTGCCGGTAGTTTCGCCGGAATCCGGCGAACTCTGTCCAATGAGGATGAAAAGGACGACTGTGAAGAGAATCGTTGCCGCTGTCGCCGCCGCGGGGCTCGCGGCCGGGCTGATGGCCGCCGCGCCCGCCGCCTCGGCGGACCCCGGGGTGCAGTTCGCCCCCGCGCCGATCGCCTGGGGGCCTTGCACGTCGGCGAGCTTGAAGGCCGCGGGAGCCGAGTGCGGCTTCCTCGAGGTGCCGATGGACTACGCGAAGCCGGGCGGGGCGAAGGTCTCCGTCGCGGTGTCGCGGATCAAGCACAAGACCCCGCAGTCGCAGGGGATCATGCTGGTGAACCCCGGCGGCCCCGGTGGGTCCGGCCTCGGGCTCTCGGTGCTCGGCAAGTACGTGCCGGACCACGCGGGGGACGACTACGACTGGATCGGCTTCGACCCGCGGGGCGTCGGGTCCAGCAAGCCGTCGATCAGCTGCGACGGGAACTACTTCGGCTACGACCGGCCGGCGTACGTGCCGACCACGCCGAAGCTGGAGAAGACCTGGCTCGACCGCTCCAAGGGCTACGCCCAGGCGTGCAAGAAGAACGGCCCGATCCTCGACCACCTGAAGACGACCGACGTCGCGCAGGACATGGACAGCCTGCGCAAGGCCCTGGGCGAGAAGCAGATCAACTACTACGGCTTCTCCTACGGCACCTACCTCGGCCAGGTGTACAGCACGCTGTACCCGAAGAACGTCCGCCGGATGGTGCTGGACGGCAACGTCGACCCGCGGAAGGTCTGGTACCAGGCCAACCTCGACCAGGACGTCGCGTTCGACAAGAACATCAAGACCTACTTCGGCTGGCTGGCGTCCTACGACAGCGTCTACCACCTCGGCAAGACCGGCTCCGCCGTCGAGAAGCTCTGGTACGACACGCAGCGCAAGCTCGCCGAGAATCCGGCGGGCGGCGTCATCGGCGGCGACGAGTGGACCGACATCTTCCTGCAGGCCGGTTACTACGTCTTCGGCTGGGTCGACATGGCCAAGGCCTTCGACGGATACGTCCACCAGGGTGACTGGCAGACGCTGAAGGCGCTCTACGACGACTCGAACCCGCCCGGTGACGACAACGGGTTCGCCGTCTACCTCGGCGTCCAGTGCACCGACGTGCAGTGGCCGACCAACTGGAACCAGTGGCGGATCGACAACTGGATCACCCACTTCAAGGCCCCGTTCGAGACCTGGGGCAACGCCTGGTTCAACGCGCCGTGCGCTTTCTGGCCGGCGAAGGCGGGCAAGCCGGTGGACATCGACGGCCGCAAGGTGGCGGGGGCGCTCCTGATCAGCGAGGAGCTCGACGCCGCCACGCCGTACGCCGGCAGCCTCGAGGTCCGGAAGCGGTTCCCGAACTCGAGCCTGATCAGCGCGCCGGGCGGCACGACGCACGCCGGCTCGCTGTCCGGGGTGTCCTGTGTGGACGACAAGATCGCCGACTACCTCGCGACCGGTGAGCTGCCGAAGCGCCAACCCGGCAACCACTCGGACGCCCAGTGCGATCCGGTGCCCGCGCCGGTGCCCGACGGCGCCGCGACGCAGAAGTCCGACAGCTCCGCGAAGGCCGCGCCGGAGAAGCAGAGCACACTGGCCCGGCTGCTGCACTTCTGAGCGATCTCGACGCAGTCCGCTGCCCCGGTCCGGTTCGCCCGGACCGGGGCAGTGTCTTTTCCGCCGGTGTCCCATCGTCGCCTCCCGAGCACGTGGTGTGGTCGAGAAAGGACGTTAGGCGAGGGGTCCGACAGTTTCGGAGTGAAGTCGCCCGTGAGCAGCGCGTGGCCGGAAATTGTCGGGGGTGCGCGCTAGCTTCGTGGCATGTCGATCATCGAAGAGCGCCGGACCGAGGTCCGGGCACAGGAAATCACCTACCAGATCGCGGTCGCCACCAGGACGGACGACGACCGCGCCGAACCGACTCCCCGGGTGATGATCACCCTCGAAGCGGGCGGGCCCGGCGGCGAACCGGTCGCCGAGGGCAGCCTCGACCTGGACGTGGCGGTGGCGGCCACGGTGGCCGACCTCGTCGCGGACGGGCTGCTGTCGGCGGCCGGCGCGAGCCGGGGGCCGAAGCGAAGATCCGCGGGCCGCCCTGCCCAGCAGGGCCGCCCGTGGAACGAGGAGATGGACGCGGAGCTGGAGAACCGGTGGATCGCGGGGGAGACCGTCGCGCAGATCGCGGCGTACTTCGAGCGCACCCCCGGCGGCATCCGCGCCCGGCTGCCCCGGGTGGGGTGCGACCCGGAGAACCCGGGCTGCTACCTCCCCGTGCCGCCGAGCAGGCGCGCGCACCTGGACGGAGACGAGCCGACCTGAGCGGCGGCCGGCCGGTCCACAGTGGACCGGCCGGCCGCCCCGGATCGTCCTTGCGTTCACCGGTTTCGCCGCGCGACGACAGAGGGCGAGCGAGTTCGATCGGCAGCAGGCGGAATACAGAGGATTCGGTGCAGGCAAGCACCGGAGAGGGGGAACAGTGCCGCATCATCGATCACTTTCGCGCGCCGGAAGCAGCGGCAGCTCGGGCCGCGAGCACCTTCAACCGCTCCACCAGTTCCGGCGGTTCTTCCACCGTGAACGCGCACCCCAGCCCGAGCAGCCGGAACGCGAGCCAGTCCAAGGTGTCCGGGTGACTCCGCCACCGGCAGCCGCCGTCGTCGAGGTCGGTCAGCTCGCCGGCCGCCGCGCCGAGCCGGGGTGCGGCCTGCGCCGCCGGTTCCGCCAGCACGGCCACCGCGCGGTACGTCGGCACGAGGTCGTGGAGCCGGTCGAGCACGTAGGCCGCCAGATCCGTTGCGGGTGGGCGGCGCGCGGTGACGCGGCCGCCCGTCGCCTGGGCGTCGCGGACCCGGTCGGCGCGGAAGATGCGCCAGTCCGCGCGGTCGAGGTCGTAGGCCACCAGGTACCAGCGGCGCCCGGTGGCGACCAGCCGGAGGGGCTCGGCCCGGCGCCGCGTCTCGGACCCGTCGTTCGCGCGGTAGCGGAAGCGGACCGTTTCGCGGTTGGTGATCGCGCCGGCGAACACCGTCAGCTGGGCGGGGTCGACGGCGGGTCCCACGGCCGGCACGGCGACCGTCGCCGTGCCGATCGTGCCCACCCGGCGACGCAGCCGCGCCGGCAGGACCTGCTCCAGCTTGGCCAGCGCCCGCACGGACGCCTCCTCGATCCCGGCGATGGTCTGCCCGGCGGCGGTCCGCAGCCCCACCGCGATCGCGACGGCTTCGTCGTCCTCGAGCACGAGGGGCGGCATCGCGGTGCCGGCCACCAGCCGGTAGCCACCCGCGACACCGCGGCTGGCCTCCACCGGGTAGCCGAGCTCACGCAGCCGCTCGACGTCGCGGCGGATCGTGCGGGGGCTGACGCCGAGCCGGCCGGCCAGCTCGCTGCCCGGCCACTCCCGGGGCGTCTGGAGCAGCGAGAGCAGGCCGAGCAGCCGCGCCGGGGTGTCCGTCATCCGACCAGCATCCCAAGGTGGCGGGCGCCACTTCCCGGTAAACGTGTTTGTTTAGTCTTGCAAGGGCGTGCATAATCATGCGTATGACGGTGAACATCGCGGTGGCCGGAGCCAGCGGGTACGCGGGCGGCGAACTGCTGCGCCTGCTCCTGGCCCATCCCGAGATCGAAATCGGCGCGCTCACGGCGGCCAGCAGCGCGGGCACGAAGCTCGGCGTCCACCAGCCGCACCTCGTTCCCCTCGCCGACCGGGTCTTGGCCGAGACGACGCCGGAGACCCTCGCCGGCCACGACGTCGTGTTCCTCGCGCTGCCCCACGGGCACTCGGCGGAGATCGCGGCGCGGCTCGGCCCGGACGTCCTGGTGGTCGACCTCGGCGCCGACCACCGCCTGGCCGACCCGGCCGACTGGCAGCGCTGGTACGGCGGCGACCACGCCGGCCAATGGCCCTACGGCCTGCCCGAACTCCCCGGCGCCCGCGAGAAGCTCGTCGGCACCAAGCGCGTCGCCGTGCCCGGCTGCTTCCCGACCGGCGGGTCGCTGGCCCTCGCGCCCGCGTTCGCCGCGGGACTCATCGAGCCGGACGTCACGGTCGTCGCGGTCACCGGCACCTCCGGCGCCGGCAAGAGCCTCAAGCCGAACCTGCTCGGCTCGGAGGTGATGGGCTCGGCCAGCGCGTACGGCGTCGGCGGCGCCCACCGGCACACGCCCGAGTTCGCGCAGAACCTCTCGGCCGTCGCGGGGGAGAAGGTCACCGTGTCCTTCACCCCGGTGCTCGCGCCGATGCCCCGCGGCATCCTCACCACGGCGAGCGCCCCGCTGAAGGACGACGTCGACGAGGCCGCGGCCCGCGCCGCGTACGAGAAGGCCTACGACGCGGAGCCGTTCGTCCAGCTGCTGCCCGCGGGCGCCTGGCCGACGACCTCGGCGACGCTCGGCTCGAACAACGTCCAGCTGCAGGTCGCGGTCGACGCCGACGCGCGGCGCCTGGTCGTCGTCGCCGCGATCGACAACCTCACCAAGGGCACCGCCGGCGGTGCCGTCCAGTCGATGAACCTGGCCCTCGGTTTCCCCGAGACCACCGGCCTTTCCACCGTAGGAGTGGCACCGTGACCGTCACCGGCCCCCAGGGTTTCCGCGCCGCCGGCGTCGCCGCCGGGATCAAGGCCTCCGGCGCGCTCGACTTCACGCTGGTCGTCAACGACGGCCCGCTCGACGTCGCGGCCGGCGTGTTCACCCGCAACGTCATCAAGGCCGCGCCCGTCCTGTGGTCGCAAGAGGTGCTCAAGCAGCAGCGGCTCAAGGCCGTCGTCCTCAACTCGGGCGGCGCCAACGCGGCCACCGGTCCCGGCGGCTTCCAGGACACCCACGCCACCGCCGAGAAGGTCGCCGAAGTCCTGCAAGCGGGCGCGATCGAGGTCGCCGTCTGCTCCACCGGCCTGATCGGCGAACGGCTCCCGATGGACGCGGTCCTGTCCGGAGTGGACACGGCGTTCAAGGCCCTCGACGCGAGCGCCGAAGCGAGCCTGAACGCCGCCACGGGCGTGATGACCACCGACACGAAGCCGAAGCAGGCCTTCGCGAAGCACGACAGCGGCTGGAGCGTCGGCGGCTTCGCGAAGGGCGCGGGCATGCTCGCGCCGAACCTCGCCACCATGCTCTCGGTGCTGACCACCGACGCCGTGGTGAGCAAGGAGACCCTCGACCGGGCCCTGCGCGCGGCCACCCACGTGACCTTCGACCGCCTCGACGTCGACGGCGGCACGTCCACCAACGACACCGTCCTGGTCCTGGCTTCCGGCGCGAGCGGCGTCGAACCGGCCGAGGCCGAGCTCACGGAGCTGCTCACCCAGGTCAGCCTCGACCTCGTCCTCCAGCTGCGCGCCGACTCCGAAGGCGCGACGAAGGACGTCGACCTCACCGTCCAGGGCGCCGATTCCGAGGCCGACGCGATCGCGGTCGCCCGCACGATCGCCGAGGACAACCTGGTCAAGACGGCGCTGTTCGGCTCCGATCCGAACTGGGGCCGGATCGCGATGGCGCTGGGCCGCGTCCCGGCTCGCATCGACCCGGAAACCGTGTCGATCGCGATCAACGGCGTCACGCTGTTCGCCAACGGGATGCCGGCCGCCGACCGTTCGGAAGCCGACCTCACCGCGCGCGCCATCGAGATCGTCGTCGACCTCGGGGTCGGCGGCGAGGCGGCCACGATCTACACCACGGACCTTTCGCACGGCTATGTCGAAGAGAACAGCGCGTACTCCTCATGAACCAGGAGGCACTGATTTCCGCGGACGAGAGACTTGCGACGGCGGCCGAGAAGGCCGGGGTCCTGATCGAAGCACTGCCGTGGCTGCAGCGGTTCCACGGCGCCACGGTGGTGGTGAAGTACGGCGGCAACGCGATGATCGACGACAGCCTGAAGGCGGCCTTCGCCGAGGACATGGTGTTCCTCCGGCTGGCCGGCCTGCGCCCGGTGGTCGTGCACGGCGGCGGCCCGCAGATCACCGCGATGCTCAAGCGCCTCGGCGTCGAAGGCGAGTTCAAGGGCGGCCTGCGCGTCACCACGCCGGAGACGATGGACATCGTCCGGATGGTGCTCACCGGGCAGGTCAGCCGCGAGCTGGTCGGGCTGATCAACGCCCACGGGCCGTACGCGGTCGGCATCTCCGGCGAGGACGCCCGGCTGTTCACCGCCGAGCGCAAACAGGCCACTGTGGACGGTGAACAGGTCGACATCGGGCTCGTCGGCGAGGTCGCCGAGGTCAACCCGGACGCGGTGCTCGACATCGTCAACGCCGGGCGCATCCCGGTCGTGTCCACCGTCGCGCCGGACGTCGAGGGCGTGGTGCACAACGTCAACGCCGACACGGCCGCGGGTGCGCTGGCGGCCGCGCTGGGCGCCGAGAAGCTCGTCGTGCTCACCGACGTCGAAGGCCTGTACGCGAACTGGCCCGACCGGTCGTCGCTGATCGACCGCATCCGCGTCGACCACCTCGAGCCGATGCTGCCCACCCTGGCCAGCGGCATGATCCCGAAGATGGAGGCGTGCGTGCGCGCCATCCGCGGCGGCGTGCGCCGGGCGCACGTGATCGACGGCCGCCTCGCCCATTCGGTGTTGCTGGAGGTCTTCACCTCCCGCGGCGTCGGCACCATGGTCTTCCCCGAAACGGAGCTCCCGTGACCGACCTCAAGTCCAATGTGGATGGCCAGCAGCACTGGCAGTCCGCCCTGATGGACAACTACGGCACGCCCGGCCTGACGCTGGTCCGCGGCGAAGGCGCGAAGGTGTGGGACGCCGACGGCAAGGAGTACGTCGACCTGGTCGGCGGCATCGCCGTCAACGCGCTCGGGCACGCGCACCCGGCGGTCGTCGAGGCCGTCACCGCGCAGATCAAGCAGCTGGGCCACACGTCGAACCTGTACGTCAACCCGGTGGCCGTCGAGCTCGCCGAGGCGCTGCTCGACGTCGCCGGCCTTACCGGCAACGGCAAGGTGCTCTTCGTCAACTCCGGCGCCGAGGCCAACGAAGCCGCGCTGAAGATCAGCCGGCTGACCGGGCGCACCAAGGTGATCGCCGCCGAGGGCGCGTTCCACGGCCGGACCATGGGCGCGCTGACGCTGACCGGCCAGCCCGGCAAGCGCGACCCCTTCAAGCCGCTGGTCCCCGGGGTGGAGCACGTGCCGTTCGGGGACGTCGCGGCGCTGAAGGCGGCCGTCGACACCGAAACCGCCGCCGTCTTCCTGGAGCCGGTGCTCGGGGAGGCGGGGGTGATCCCGGCGCCCGACGGCTACCTGCAGGCCGCTCGCGAGATCACCAAGGCCACCGGCACGCTGCTGGTGCTCGACGAGGTGCAGACCGGTCTCGGCCGGCTCGGCACCTGGTTCGGGTTCCAGCAGGCCGGGGTCGTCCCGGACGTGATCACGCTGGCCAAGGGCCTCGGCGGCGGGCTGCCGCTGGGCGCGGTGATCGGTGTCGGCGCGGCGGGCGACCTGCTCAAGCCCGGCCAGCACGGCACCACCTTCGGCGGCAACCCCGTGTGCTGCGCGGCCGGTCTCGCCGTCATCAAGACGATCGCCGCGGACAGCCTCCTCGACCACGTCTCGACGCTGGGCAAGGACCTCGCGGCGGGCGTCGAGGCGCTCGGCCACCCGCTCGTCGCCGGGGTGCGCGGCGCCGGCCTGCTGCTCGGCATCGCCCTGCGCGAGCCCGTCTCGGCCGCGGTGGCGAAGGCCGTCCAGGAAGCCGGCTACCTCGTCAACCCGGTCGCGCCCGACATCGTCCGGCTCGCGCCGCCGCTCGTGCTCGACGCCGATCAGGCCGCGGGCTTCCTCGCCGCCCTCCCGAACGCGCTCGACTCCACCACGAAGGACTCCGACTGATGCTGCGCCACTTCCTCCGCGACGACGACGTCAGTCCCGCCGAACAGAAGGCCATCCTCGACCTGGCCGACGCGCTGAAGGCCGACCCGCTGGGCACCAAGACCCTCGCCGGCAAGTCCATCACGGCGATCTTCGAAAAGAACTCGACGCGCACCCGGTTCTCGTTCGAGGTGGGCATCAGCCAGCTCGGCGGGCACCCGGTGATCGTCGACGGCCGCTCGATGCAGCTCGGCCGCGAGGAGACGATCGAGGACACGTCGCGGGTGCTGTCGCGGTACGTCGACGGGATCGTGTGGCGGACCTTCGCGCAGAAGCGCATCGAGGCGATGGCGTCGGCGGCGTCGATCCCGGTGGTCAACGCGCTGACCGACGAGTTCCACCCGTGCCAGGCGCTCACCGACCTGATGACCGTCCGCGAGCGCAAGGGGAAGCTCGAAGGCTTGACCCTCGTCTACCTCGGTGACGGCGCCAACAACATGGCGCACTCGCTGCTGCTCGCCGGGGTCACCGCCGGGATGCACATCCGCGTGGTCTCCCCGCTCGGGTTCCAGCCCGACCAGCAGGTCATGCTCGACGCCAAGCAGCGCGGCGAGGAGACCGGCGGCACGGCCACCGTCTTCACCGACCCGTACGCGGCGGTCGCCGGCGCGGACGTGCTCGTCACCGACACGTGGACGTCGATGGGGCAGGAGAACGACGGGCTCGACCGGGTGGGCCCGTTCCGCGCCCTGCAGGTCAACGCCGAGCTGCTGAAGAAGGCCGCGGACGACGCGATCGTCCTGCACTGCCTGCCCGCGCACCGCGGCTGGGAGATCACCGACGAGGTGATCGACGGCCCGGCCAGCGCGGTGTGGGACGAGGCGGAAAACCGGCTCCACGCCCAGAAGGCCCTGCTGGTCTGGCTCTTCGAAGAGAGCCGGCGATGACCAGCAGCCGGGTGGGGCGGCAGGCGCGGATCACCGAGCTGGTGTCCACGATGACGATCCGCAGCCAGACCGAGCTGGCCAAGCTGCTGGCCGCCGAGGGCATCGAGGTCACCCAGGCGACGCTGTCGCGGGACCTCGACGAGCTGGGCGCGGTCAAGCTGCGCGGGCCGGACTCGGGCGCGCCGGTCTACGTCATCCCCGAGGACGGCAGCCCCGTCCGCGGGGTGCAGGGCGGCACGTCGCGGCTCTCCCGGCTGCTCGCGGAACTGATGGTCTCGGCCGACTCGTCGGGCAACCTGATGGTCCTGCGCACGCCGCCGGGCGCGGCGCAGTTCCTGGCCAGCGCCATCGACCGGGCGGCGCTGGAAGAGGTCGTCGGCTCGATCGCGGGCGACGACACGGTCGCCGTGATCGCGCGCGAACCCCTGAACGGCAAGGAACTGGCGGAGCGCTTCGCCGCACTCGCGCACCGGTCGGCCCAGGAACAAGGAGACGAAGGGCCGCCATGACCGCGCTCGCCGACATCTTCCCGGTCGAGGGCGAGTTCCTCGCGCCGGACGAGGTCGTCGTCACCTTCGACCGCGGGGTTCCGGTGGCGATCGACGGCGAGACCGTCTCGGTCGCGGAAGCGCGCCGGATGCTGGACGCCCGCGGCGAGGCGCAGGGCATCGGCCGGGGTGGGGCGCTCGGGCTGGCGACGGCCTATCGTGCGCTCGGGCGGGCCACCGCTTCGGGCGAAGTCCACCTGGTCCTGTACGACGGCCGGGTCACGGTCGCAACCACCGAACACACCGAGGAGAAGCGAGAACAGTGAGCGGCAACGAGCAGCCGGTGCAGCTGTGGGGCGGCCGGTTCGCCAGCGGTCCGGCGGAGGCCATGGCCGCGCTGAGCGCGTCGACGCACTTCGACTGGCGCCTGGCGCCCTACGACATCGCCGGGTCCCGCGCGCACGCCCGCGTACTGAGCAAGGCGGGCCTGCTCACCGAGGAAGAACTGGCCGGCATGCTGGCCGCGTTGGACACCCTTGCCCAGGACGTCGCGACGGGGGAGTTCACCCCGACGATCGCCGACGAGGACGTGCACACGGCCCTCGAGCGCGGCCTCCTCGAGCGAGCGGGCACCGAGCTCGGCGGCAAGCTGCGCGCCGGCCGCTCGCGCAACGACCAGGTCGCCACGCTGTTCCGGATGTGGCTGCGCGACGCGTCCCGCCGGGTCGTCGCGGGCACGCTCGACGTCATCGACGCCCTGGTGTCGCAGGCGAAGCGGCACCCGGACGCGATCCTGCCCGGCCGCACCCACCTGCAGCACGCCCAGCCGGTGCTGCTCGCGCACCACCTGATGGCCCACGGCCAGGCGCTGCTGCGCGACGTCTCGCGGCTGCAGGACTGGGACGCGCGCACGGCCGAGTCGCCGTACGGCTCGGGCGCGCTGGCCGGCTCGTCGCTGGGTCTCGACCCCGAGGCCGTCGCCGAGGAGCTGGGTTTCGCGACGAGCGTCGAGAACTCCATCGACGGCACCGCTTCGCGCGACTTCGTCGCCGAGTTCGCCTTCGCCGTCGCGATGCTCGCGGTGAACCTGTCCCGGATCGCCGAAGAGGTGATCATCTGGAACACCGCCGAGTTCGGTTACGTGACGCTCGACGACGCTTGGGCGACCGGCAGCTCGATCATGCCGCAGAAGAAGAACCCGGACGTGGCGGAGCTGACCCGCGGCAAGGCCGGCCGGCTGATCGGCAACCTCACCGGCCTGCTGGCCACGCTCAAGGCGCAGCCGCTGGCCTACAACCGCGACCTGCAGGAGGACAAGGAGCCGGTGTTCGACTCGGTCGAGCAGCTCGAGCTCCTGTTCCCGGCGATCGCCGGCATGCTCGCCACGCTGACCTTCCACACCGACCGGCTCGCCGAGCTGGCGCCGGCCGGCTTCACCCTGGCCACCGACATCGCGGAGTGGCTGGTGCGCCAGGGCGTCCCGTTCCGCGTCGCGCACGAGGCCGCGGGCGAAAGTGTCCGCGTCGCCGAGTCCCGTGGGGTCGGTCTGGACGAGCTGACGGACGAGGAGTTCGAGAAGATCAACTCGGCGCTCACCCCCGAGGTGCGGGCCGTGCTCACCGTCGAAGGCTCGGTGAAGTCCCGCGACGCCCGCGGCGGTACCGCGCCGGTCCGGGTGGCCGAGCAGCGCACCCGGCTGGAGGAACGCGTCACCGCGGCCCGTCAGTGGCTCAACTGACGGCGAAGACCGGCTAGGCGCGCGCCCGGCCGGTCTTCCGCAGCTTCGCCCGGACGGCTCGGGTCGCGACCGGCCCGAGCCCGTCCAGGACGTCGACGAGCACCGCCAGCTGCTCCAGCGCGGTGACGGCCTGCTCGGCGCCCTCGGGATCGACGGTCTCGAACAGCGACAACCCGAGAAACCCCGACGACACGGCGTGGGCCAGCCCGGCGGGGTCCGCCAGCTCGGCCAGCGGCGACCCGTCGAGCGCGCGCTCGAGGGCCGTCCGGACCTCGGTGATCCACATGCCGAGGCCCTCGCGGGTGGCTTCGGCGAGCCGTTCGCTGCCGTGCGCCCCGGCCAGCGTTTGGGCCAGCATGGCGAGGTTGCCCTCGGCGCGTTCCGCGACCCGGATCTCGCGACCGAGCTCCAGCAGGTCGCCGACCGTCGTCACCGCGGCGAAGCGCTCGCGGTAGAGCGAAACCCGGGCTTCGGTCGCGAGGACGCACGCCTGCGCGACGAGCTCCTCGACACTGCCGAAGTGGTAGAAGATCAGCGCCTGGTTCGCGCCGGCCGCGGTGGCGACCGACCGGGCGGAGACGGCGGTGATGCCCTGGTGCCGGACGATCTCGAGCACGCCGTCCACGAGCTTCTGCTTCGTGTCCCGCGAACTGGAGTTCCGGCCGGTGCCCATCAGTCCATGACCTTCTCACGGAGCGGCTTGACCGCCCCGCTGACCCCGCCGCGGACATCGACGAACTTCGCGCTGAAGCGGCCTTCGTAGCCGAACACCGGCCCGAAGCGCGGGTTGACCACGGCGACCTCGATCCGGAACTGCCCGCTCGCGTCGTCGAACCACTCCTCGACCCGCGCGGTGCCGGTGAGCACCTGCGGCAGACCGGCCCGGACCGGGCCCTCCTGCAACCGGAACTCGCCGGAGCGGATCCGGAACCCGCCGTCCGGCCGGGCCGACACGGCCAGGTCCACCGCCAGGTGCTGGTGCGTCCCCAGGTAGTCGACGAGCCCGCGTCCGGGGCTGTGGACCATCTGCGCGTCGAAGCGCCTTCGCCGTCTCGGGAACTCGAAGGTGCGCACGAAAGACACGGTTTCGCGGCCGTGGCGGTCCACGTACGGGTAGTTCTCGATGGTGAAGGGCACGTTCCGCCCGCAGTCGGGGAACAGGATGTGCCGCGTCGACCCGAGCCACAGGAACGGCAGGGTGAACGCGGGGCCGCGCCAGATCCGGTCCATCACGCCGTGGCCGATCATGCCGCGCCCGGCCGAGAGGGCGAGCCGCTCCCGCATCCGCGGGTGCAGGTACGTGAAGTCCGCGCCGAGCGCGCGCTCGAAGACCCCGCTCACGCCGGCGCCCCGACGTTCACCTGGTCACGGGGGCGCGTCCGGCCGCAGCGGGCCGCCGACGGCGCGGTCAGGGGCTGGTCCTCGGGTGGCGTCCCGGTCTCCAGCCAGAGCCGCAGCCGGTCGAACGACCAGGCCGTCAGCCAGCCGAACACCGGGCGGAACACCCGGTCGGCCACCTGCCCGGAGCGCCCCCAGCGCGTGCCGTAGTCGAACCCGGTGACGAAGCGGACGCCGTCGCCGACCGGTGTGTAACGCCAAAACCCGGCACCCGCGGCGATCAACGACAGCGGGTCGGCGGAGACGAACCGCAGCACCGACGTGCGCGAGCCGTCCGGCCAGGTGCGCGACGCCGCGCTGACCCCGACGCCGGTGACCGTGACCCCGAGGAACCGTGAGGCGTAAAGAAAGTGGCCGTCGTGCCCGGCCAGCGGGCTGATGTCGGCGAAGCGGAGGTCCCAGCGACGGTGCAGGTCCGGGTCCTGCGTGTGCCGCCACAGGGTGTCCAGGTCCGTGCGGATCACGGTCTCGACGTAGAGCGCCTTCGGTCGCATTTCTCGGCTCCCCTCAGAGTTTGAGCGACTGCTCAAATCGACTGTAGAGAAGTTTGAGCGATCGCTCAAGGGTTAGAGTGCTCCGGCCAGGCCAGCCGAGGAAAGGAATCCGTTTGAGCGGCGACGCAAGCCGGTTGTTCACCCGCGAGGAGCTGGCGCTCGACCCGGTCGACCTGGCCCACCTGCTGCTCGGCTCGGTCCTGGAGGCCGACGGCCCCGACGGCACGGTCGGCGTCCGGCTCGTGGAGGTCGAGGCCTACCGCGGCGAGGACGACCCGGCGTCGCACTGCTACCGCGGTCGCACCCCGCGCAACGCCGTCATGTGGGGACCCGCGGGCCACCTCTACGTGTACTTCGTCTACGGGATGCACTTCTGCGCGAACGTCGTCGGCACCCACGAGGACATGCCCGGCGCGGTGCTGCTGCGGGCCGGAGAGGTCGTCAGCGGCCTCGACGTCGTCCGCCGCCGGCGCCCCAACGCCCGGGGGACCGGTGAACTGGCCAAAGGCCCGGCCATCCTCACGTCGGTACTGCGCGTCGACCGCGCGCAGAACGGCGTCGACCTGACCGATCCGGCCTCGCCGGTCCGGCTGCGCGTCGGCGAGCGCGTGCCCGCCGAGCGGATCCGGGTCGGCCCCCGCGTCGGCGTCGCGACGGCGATCGACACGCCGTGGCGCTTCTGGGACGGGGCCTCGCCGGCCGTGTCCACCTACCGCCGCGGCGGGAAGCGCCGGGTCCGACCCGCCAGTTAGTCGGTTGACCTGGTGCGGGAGGATCTACAGGCGTGAGCGAACACATCCTCGACGAGCTGTCCTGGCGCGGCCTCATCGCGCAGTCCACCGACATCGACGCCCTCCGGCGCGAGCTCGACCAGGGTCCCGTGACGCTCTATTGCGGCTTCGACCCCACCGCGCCCAGCCTGCACGCCGGCAACCTGGTCCCGCTGCTCATGCTCAAGCGGTTCCAGCGCGCCGGGCACCGGCCGATCGTGCTGGCCGGCGGCGCGACCGGGATGATCGGCGACCCGCGCGACACCGGTGAGCGCACGCTGAACACGCTCGACGTCGTCGCCGAGTGGGCCGGGCGCATCCGCGGCCAGCTCGAGCGGTTCGTCGACTTCGACGACTCGCCGACCGGAGCGGTCGTCGAGAACAACCTCAACTGGACCGGCGAGCAGAACGTCCTGGAGTTCCTGCGCGACGTCGGGAAGCACTTCTCGGTCAACGTCATGCTCAACCGGGAGACGGTGAAGCGCCGGCTCGAGGGCGACGGCATGTCCTACACCGAGTTCAGCTACCTGCTGCTGCAGTCGCAGGACTACCTGCAGCTGCACCGCAAGTACGGTTGCAAGCTGCAGGTCGGCGGCTCCGACCAATGGGGCAACCTCGTCGGCGGGGTCGACCTGATCCGCCGGACCGACGGGGCGGGGGCGCACGCGCTGACCGCGCCGCTGGTCACCGACGCCGAGGGCCGCAAGTTCGGCAAGTCCACCGGGGGCGGGAACCTCTGGCTCGACCCGGAGATGACCTCGCCGTATGCCTGGTACCAGTACTTCGTGAACGTGGGCGACGCCGACGTGGTCCGCTACCTGCGGATGTTCACGTTCCTGAGCCAGGAGGAGATCGCCGCCTTGGCGGAGGACACCGAACAACGTCCCCACCTGCGCGCCGCGCAGAAGCGGCTGGCGGAGGAGTTCACGATCCTCGTCCACGGCGAGGAGCAGACGCGGCAGGTCATCAACGCCAGCCAGGCGCTGTTCGGCCGCGGCGAGCTCGGTGACCTGGACGAACGCACCTTGGACGCCGCGATGGCCGAGGTGCCGAACGGCAAGGTCGACCCGTCCGGCGACGTGACGATCGTCGACCTGCTGCTCGCCGGGGGACTGGTGGACAGCAAGGGTGCCGCGCGCCGCACCCTCAAGGAGGGCGGCGCGTACGTCAACAACGTGAAGATCGCGGACGAGGAGTGGAAGCCGGCGGCGGGAGACGCCTTGCACGGCAAGTGGCTCGTCGTCCGCAAGGGCAAGCGGAACGTCGCCGGCGTCGCCCTCGGCGGCTGACCGGCCCCGGCGGCCCGAAACAGGGATCTGACCTGCGGGAACGCGGTTAAGGTACCCCCCTGTTTCGGGCCCCTTCCCGGGGTGTAAAGTTCTCCAAGTCGCCAGGGAAACCGGGCGGCCGCCGGGACACGAACCAAGCTCTCGCTCGAAGCGATTGAGTGGGTGTCCCACCAAAACTGCTAGGAATAATCGCTTCGGGTAAGGCCGCTTGACGGCGGCGCGACTCGGGGTGTGTTGCTTGAGAACTCAACAGTGTGCTAGTGAACTAAGCCAGTAGAGCTTATATAACCTCGTAAGAGGTTCCTTTGAGAATGATTGAGTACATAGTCTCGATCGAACTGTTCATTGTTGGAGA
>JAEBEK010000007.1:0-472059 GCA_049998055.1 Amycolatopsis sp. cmx-4-37
AGCAGCCGGCACCGGTCGCCGAGCCCGTCTCGGAGCCGGAGGACCTCCTGGCCCTCGCGGACTGACCCCAGCGTCCCAATGTGGCGTTGGTTGCGTCTGACGCACCCAATGTGGCGTTCGGTGCGTCTGACGCACCGAACGCCACATTGGGGCGCTTGAGCCGACCCGCGCTACGGGACCGGCGCGTAGCCCGACGGCCGGGCGGTGAACGTGCCCCGGCCCTGGGTCCGGCCGCGGAGCCGGTTCGCGTAGCCGAACAGCTCCGCCACCGGGACCGTCGCCGTCACCAGCGCCGTGCCGCCGCGGACCGCCGAAGCCGTCACCCGGCCGCGGCGGGCGGCCAGGTCGCCGAGCACGCCGCCGACCGCGTCGGCCGGGACCGTCACCGCCACCTCTACCACCGGCTCGAGCAGCCGGAGGACCGAGGCACGCAACGCCTCCCGCAGGCCGAGCCGGCCCGCCGCGCGGAACGCCAGGTCCGACGAGTCCTTCGGGTGCGTCGCCCCGTCGGTCAGCACCACCCGCAGGCCCGTGACCGGGTGCCCGCCCAGCGGTCCGTCGGCCAGGGCGTCCCGGCAGCCGGCCTCGACCGCGCGGACGTACTCGCGCGGCACCCGGCCGCCCACGACCGCCGAGGCGAACTCGAACCCCTCGGCCGCCGGCGTGACGTCCAGGACCACGTGGGCGAACTGGCCCGCCCCGCCGTCCTGCTTGACGTGCCGGTACAGCAGCCCGGACACCCCGCGGACCACGGTCTCGCGGTGGGCCACCGAAGGCCGGCCGACCGCGACGTCCAGCCCGCGGTCGCGCCGCAGCTTCTCCACCGCCACCTCCAGGTGCAGCTCGCCGAGGCCGGACAGCACCGTCTGCCCGGTCTCCGGGTCGGTCCGCACGACCAGCGACGGGTCCTCCTCCGCCAGCCGCGCCAGCGCCGAAGTCAGCCGCTCGCCGTCGCCCGCCCGGCGGGCCTCGACGGCCACCGAGACCACCGGGTCCGCCGTCGGCGGCGGCTCCAGCAGCACCGGGGCGTCCGGCGCGCAGAGCGTGGCGCCGACGCGCGCCGCCTTCGGCCCGGCCACCGCCACGATGTCGCCGGCCACCGCACTGTCCACTTGCGCCTGCCGGTCGGCCTGCACGCGCAGGACGCGCGCGATCCGCTCGGTGCGTCCGGCGTCCGTGACCTGGTCTCCTTTCCGCAGCGTTCCCGAGTACACCCGTAGGTAGGTCAGCCGTCCGGTGGTCGTCGCGACGACCTTGAACACGAGCGCGGCCAGCGGCGCCGCCGGGTCGGCGGGCCGGTCACCGCGCACCGGCGGGACGTCCGCCGGCGACGGCAGGTAGGCCACGACGGCGTCGAGCAGCGGCTCGATCCCGCGGTCGCGGTAGGCCGCCCCGCACAGCACGACGAGCCCGTCGCCGCTGAGGGTCAGCTCCCGCAGCACCTTCTCCAGCGTCTCCGCCGAAATGGTCCCGGCGGCGCAGAATTCTTCCAGTGCCAACGGGTGCAGCTCGGCGACGGCCTCCTCGAGCTCGCGCCGACGTCGTCGTGCCTCGGCCGAGGCGTCCACCGGCAGGCGCACCAGGTCGACGACGCCGGTGAAGCCGTCCTCGCGCCCGACCGGCAGCTGAACCACCAGCGGTGCCGGGTGCAGCCGCGCCCGGATCGACGTCACGGCCGCGTCGAGGTCGGCGCCCGCGCGATCCATCTTGTTGACGAACGCGATGCGCGGGACACCGTGCCGATCGGCTTGGCGCCAGACGGTTTCGCTCTGCGGCTCGACGCCTGCGACGGCGTCGAACACGGCGACGGCGCCGTCCAGGACGCGCAGCGCCCGCTCGACCTCGGCGGTGAAGTCGACGTGGCCGGGCGTGTCGATCAGGGTGAGCCGGTGGCCGGCCCACGCGCAGGTGACGGCCGCGGAGAAGATCGTGATGCCGCGGTCGCGTTCCTGCGGGTCGAAGTCGGTGACGGTGGTGCCGTCGTGGACCTCGCCGGTTTTGTGGGTGGCTCCGGTCAGGTGGAGGATCCGTTCGGTGACGGTGGTCTTGCCCGCGTCGACGTGGGCGAGGATGCCCAGGTTGCGGACGGTGGTCAGGTCGTGGGTGCGCATGGCGCGGTCCTTTGTGGACGATCCGGTGAGGGCAGCGCGATTCACCGCGACGGCAGCGTCACGGGTGCGGTGTCAGCCGCGCGGCGGACACCACCGGCGCGAAGACACGAGGAGCACCTCGGACCGCGGACGGGAGACGACGGCGACCTGCACGGCCGGCTCCCTTCGTTCGACGCGATCTTGGATTCCCGGAGCGTAGCGGCGGCTTTTCGCGCCGCCAACCGGATTTATGCCGAAGGCCACCCCGGTCGCCCGGGGTGGCCTTCGGGTACAGCGGTGGCTCAGCTGGGGTCCTGGTCAGCAGGTAACCACATTTCGGACGCACCACACCCCGTGATCCGGAAGCCGACACGCGTGATCAGGGGGTCGACACGGCGAAACCCGGTCTCGCCCGCCGTGTCGTCGCCTCAATCACGCGTGTCGACTGCTCAAACACGCGTGTCGACGGTTCGCGCACGGGTTACGACGAGGGTGGGGCCACTACCCGGAGCTGGAGCATCGCCGCGAAGCGGGCTTCCGGGTCTGTCATGTCGAAACCGCCGACCTCGGCGAGGCGGCGCAGGCGGTAGCGGAACGTGTTGGGGTGCACGTGGACCGCGGCCGACGCGGCGATGACGTCGCCGAAGGCGTCGAGCCAGGCTCGCAACGTCTCGACCAGGTGGGCGTGGTGCTGCTCGTCGTAGTCGAGCAGGCGCGCGACCGGGCCGGTCGGGCGGTCGCCGCGGGCGGCGACCAGGTCCTGCAGCTCGAGCAGCAGCGCCTCGACGTGCACGTCGGCCAGCGACGCCACCCGGCGCCCCGGGCCGCTGCCCGACCGCAGGACCCGCAACGCGCGGTCCGCGCTGTCGCGGGCTTCCGGCAGCTCGGCCGCGCTGCGCGCCACCGGCCCGATCCCGACCACCGCCCGGACGCGGTCACCCACCCGGTCCAGGAAGTCCTTCGCGATCCGCAGGGCGCGACGCTCGCCGTCCGCGTCGCGGGTCACCGGCACCAGCCCGTACGCGGTGTCGCCGACGAGCGCCGCCGCGCAGCGCGGGTGCACCGCGCTCAGGTGCATCGCCAGACCGTCGGCCAGGCGCTGCCGCTCGGTGGCGATTTCGGCGTCCTCAGCGCCGTTCTCGAGCACCGCCAGCGCCAGCACGACGACCGGCTGGTCGGCCAGCCCCAGCCGGCTCAGCGCCTCCCGCGCGGCGGCCCCGCCTTCGAGCGCCGTGCTCACCAGGTCCGCGCGCAACCGGCGTTCGACGTCGGCACCCGCCCGGACGCGCAGCAGGTGCAGCGCCACCAGGCGGGCGGCGTCGCAGAGGGCCTGGGTGCGGTCGGGGGTCAGCGGCTCGCGCACCGCGGCCCAGATGGAGCCGAGGATCTCGTCGCCCGCCCGGACCGCGACGGCCACACGCGGGATCTTGAACCCGTCGGGGCTCTCCGGCGGCCGGTCGACGT
Organism: Amycolatopsis sp. cmx-4-37; assembly: GCA_049998055.1. GTDB lineage: Bacteria > Actinomycetota > Actinomycetes > Mycobacteriales > Pseudonocardiaceae > Amycolatopsis. The sequence continues at coordinate 3,555 of JAEBEK010000007.1, forward strand.
ACACCGGCCGATCGCTGCGGTAGAGCTCGCGGAACACGCCGCGGTCGGCCAGCATCCGGGAGAACCGCTCGGGCACCTGCCGCCCCAGGATGGTCTCGACCCGCGACGGGTCGGCTTCGTCCTGGCGTCCCGAAAACGCGAGCACGCGCGAACGGCGGTCCTCGATGGTCACCGGAGCGTCGATGAGCGCCCCGATCGCGTTGGCCACGGCGAACAGGTCGCCCGAGGGCAGCCCGGCGAGCGTCTCGGGTTCGGCGTCGCCGACGTCGCCCTCGGCCAGCAGCGACCGCAGCATCGCGGCGAGCTGGGCCCAGGACGCGCCGCGCGCCAGGGCCAGCAGCGCGACGCCGGTCTCCTCGACGGCGGCGGTGATCGCCGCGGTGACCGTGACGGGCGCGCGCAGCACGAGCCCGGCCGCGTCGTGGCGGGCCAGGGTCCGCAGCTGGCGCACCACCTCGTCGGGTTCGGCGAGACCGACGCCGAGCATCAGGGCGTGCTGGGGCAGGGCGGGCTCGTCGAGGGGGTCGTGGATGGCGACGCCCCCGATGCCGCCGGGGCGGTCGGCGTCGCCGAGGACGAGGTCCAGGAGCGTGCCGCCCAGGTCGTCGAGGACGCGGCCGAGGCTGGCGTGCGGGCGCAGGTTCACCGAAACGAGCACCTCCCGAAGCTAGGCGCGATGCCTTCAGCCTAGTTCGTCGAGGGGCACGAAATCAGCACTCGATTTGGTCGCGGCCGACGAACGCCTCCCACCAGGGGATGATCAGGAACGACGCGTCGCCGAGCCCGCGGAAGAGCCCGCGCCGCGGACCGGCCGTGAACGGTGGGTCGTATTCGTGCCGGCTGTGCCGCCTGGTCTCCCAGATGTAGAGCGGGACCCGGCCGGGCACGTCCGGCTCGTCGCGGAACTGCTCGGTGACGAGGACGACGCGGTCGTGCCCGGCGAACTCGGTCGGAGTCCCGCGAAGGTTCGTGGCGTGCCAGCGGATCAGGGCGTGCAGCGGGGACTCTTCCGGCTCGAGCGGGAACCGCCCGCCGCCGAGCACGGCGAGGTCGGCGGCCTCGCACCGCTGGGCGAGGGCGAGCCCGAAGACGATCCGGGTGTCGCTGCGCGGTTCGACGAGGACGAGGGTCCGCCCGGGCAGCCGCGGGACGGCGCCGAGGCTGTGCCGGGCCCCGGCGGCCAGCGCGGGTTCCCACCGCCGGCTGTCCACCGCGCCCCACGCGGCGGCGAACCGCAGCGGCCCCAGCCCGGACGCTCGGACCTCGGCGGGATCGGCGATCCGCGCGGCGATGGCCATGGCGGTCTCGAACCCGATCCCGGCGGCGTCGAACCGGCGCAGGTGGGCGACCAGCGCGGAGAGCGGCAGGCACGGGATCAGCGCTTCCAGGCGGGCGCGACTGTCCGGCTCGGCCACGAGGTCGGACACGGGCAGGGCGGCGAGCAGGGCTCCGGCGTGCTGCGAGGACCCGGCTCTGCGAAGCTGGGCGAGTGCCTGGCCCGGCGGCCGCTGATCGGTCGGCCGGTGGAGTGCGGCGAGCAGGCCCATCGGTCCGGGTGTCTCGGCGACCGACGAAAGCCGCGGGTCAGCGCTCTCCCCACGGAAGTCGCCGGCCGAAGACACGATCGGCAACCGCTCCATCCCCTCCCTGCTCCGCACCAACGGCAACGTCGCCGGTATCCCCCGCACCCTCCCGTTCCGCCGGGCCAGCGCGTACCGGAACAGATCACCCTGCGCACGATCACGGGCCCGCGGGTGCACCAGCCTGATCACCTCGCCGAACGCCACCGGCCGGGGCGTCCCGATCCCGCCGTGCCGCGGCAGGTCACCGCGAACGAAGCCCAGCTCGAGGTGGTGGCCACCGTCGTCGTACGCCAGCAGCGCCGGCTCGTCGTACAGGCGCGTCACCGCGTCGGCCACGCCGCGCTTCACCGGCTTCGGCAGCGACGGCCCGTACTCCGCCGCCCAGTACGCGAGCAGGTGGCCCGGGTCGTCGGCGCGGCACAGCACCGACGCGATCACCTGCCGCGAGATCCCGTTTTCGCCCCGTGAAAGCCGCCCGGCCACGAACGCCGCCGCCCCGGCCAGCGCCGGGTAGCGCATCGGGGTCTCGACGCGCAGCCAGCGCAGAAACCCCGGCGTCCACCCGGGATCCGCGTTCCGCAGCAGCGAGAGGTAGCGTTCCCGGTCCCCGCCTGGCCACGCGAAGAACGCGTCCTGGTACGCCGCCCTGGCCAGCGCCAGCCGGTACAGCTCTTCGATGACCGCCCCTCCCCCACGTCAGGTCCGCGAGCGAGGAGAACCGAGACCCGGATCGGCTCCGGGCTGGTCGTCGGCGGACGGTGAGGGGACACGCGCACCCCTCCACTCGCTCCGGATCGCGACCCACAGCCACGCACCGGAACTCCTCGCTCGCGGTCCCCGCGAGCGTAGCGGCGAGGTCCGACAAAAACCGCGGCTAGGTCAGCTTCGCCGCCACGTTGTACGCCTCCACCAGCAGCCGGGCGTTCGGCACGCGCCGCCGCGGCTCGACGCGGACCGTGCGGCTCTCGCCCGGCAGCAGCCAGAAGTAGTTGTCGCCGTAGCGGGTCGGCAGGACGCGGTCGGTGCCGTTGTGCTCGCGCAGCGACAGCCGGATCATCGCCGCGACCGTCTTGCCGTCGTTGCGGATCGTGGCCGTGTACGCGTCGCCGTCCGCCTTCAGCGACGACGTCAGCCGCGCGCCCGGGAGCTGGTTGAGCGCGCGCATCGCCGTGTCACCGCGGTAGCGCCAGTACGTGTTCTCCGACAGCACCGCGCCGCGCGCGTCAGTCAGGTTCAGCCGCAGCAGGTGCAGGTCCGGGTGCGCGGCGTCGAACGGCACCGTGAACGCCGTCGCGCCGACGTTCGCGGCGACGTCGAGCTTCTGCTGCACCGGAGCTCCGAGCGAAGCGCCGTCCAACGAGAACAGCCGCGCGGTGACCGTCACCCCGCTCAACGCGGCCGGCGTGTGGTTGACGACCCGGACCTGCCACGTCGTCAGGTCGGCCTGCACGTGCCGGGCCTCGCAGCCCTTGCGCGCGCCGTAGTAGCTGCCGTTGACGTCGAGGTCGTAGTCGTAGGTCTGCCAGACCGTGCTGTGCCAGGCGGGGTGCGACATCCACAGCAGCACGCCGGTCGCGTCGGCCCACAGCTTCGTGTTCCAGGCCTCGAAGATCGCGCGCATGCTCTCGTAGTTGACGAACTGCGCCTTGCGGCAGAACTCCGCCAGGCTCGTCGACGGCGCGAGCCGCGCGTCGATCGCCGCGAGGTAGCTCTGCGGCGACTGGTTGCCGGCGGTGGACCAGTCGTGCAGGAACCACGGCGCGCCGATCGGCCAGCCCGGGTCGTCCTTCCCGACGAGGTTGCGCATGCTCTCGACGACCGACACCGTCGGCAGCCCGATCTCGCTCCAGAACCCGTACTTGCCGCCGGTCGCCTCACCCGTGAAGTACCGCTTCGGGTCCTGCCAGTAGTAGGGCCCGTCGCCGGTGATCACGCCGCCCGCCGAGTTGCCCTGGTACAGCAGATCGGTGTTGTCGTGCACAATATCGCGCAGCGCGTTGTCGATCACCGGCGGCGGCGTGCCCTCGTTGCAGCCGAACCAGACCGTCGCGCACGCGTGGTGGCGGTAGCGCAGCACCGTGTCCTTCGCCTGCGCGAGGAAGATGTCGTGGTTGGCCGGGTCGGTCGACCAGCCGTCCCAGAACTCGTTCCACAGCAGGATGCCGTACTTGTCGCAGGCGTCGAACAGCTCCTGCCGGTACGACGAGCCCACCCAGTTGCGGATCAGGGTGAAGTTCATGTCGCGGTGCATCGCGACGACGGCGTCGGTCCGCTCGGGCGTCATCCGGCGCAGCAGTTCGTCCCAGCCCCAGCTGCCACCGCGGGCGAACACCTTGACGCCGTTGACGAGGAACGTCAGCGGCTTCGGGCTGTTGTCCACGGAAGCGGCGTCGGTCCAGGTGTCACCGTCCGGCGACACCTGGATCTTGAACGTCGCCGCGTAGGCGGTCTCCCAGGTCAGGACGACGCGGTCGAACGCGGTCGCGGCGCCGAGGTCGACCTGCAGCCACTGGTTGTCCTCGTAGGCGGACGTCCAGCGGGTGTTCGGGTCGCCGTCGAAGGCGCGTTCGGGCGGGTTGCCGTCGGCGACCGACTGCGACGTCGCGGTCTTGCCCCGCGCCAGGTCCGTGTCCGGTGCCTTGCTGTCGACCACGGCCATCGTCCAGAGCGAGAAGCCCCAGCTGGTGGCGCGCTTGAGGCCCTGCATCCGGACGAACCGGGCGTTCTGCGGCGCGAGGTCGACCGACTGGGTGGCCCGGCCGTCGGCGATGACGATCGGCAGGTCGTACTGGTAGCCGATCTGGCGCAGGCCGATCTTCGTCGTCCGCCGGTCGCTGGTCGACGCACCGATCGCCGCGGTGAGCGTCAGGTCGTACAGGTTCGGGTCGCCGTAGCCGTTGGGCCACCACAGCTTCGGGTTCTTGACCTGCTGCGCCGGGAACGCGACATCGGTGGTTTGCCCGGCCGGGACGGTGACGGTGCTCGACACGGTCACCGGGCCGAACGCGGCGGTGACCTTGACGCGCTGGGCCGTCGCGGCGGCGTTGCGCACCGGCACCGTGAGCGTCACCACGGCGGTGGCGGCGTCGGGCACCTTCGTGTCGACCCGGACGTCGCCGAGGACGGCGGCGCCGGTGGAGCGCAGGCGCACGTGGTCCCAGATGCCGGACGCGCGGTCGCGCACCGCGGGCATCCAGTCCCAGCCCGACACCGCCAGGTAGGTCGGCGAGTTGTCGAACATCGTGCCGCCGGCGTCGACCCAGGAACTGCCGTTCGCCCCCTTGTCACTGGGGCTGCCGGGCCGCGGCATCGGCGCGATCCGCACGGCGAGCGCTTGGTCGCCGGTGCGGCGCAGGGCGGCGGTGACGTCGTAGGCGCCGCGGCCGAACGGGTGGCTCTGGGTGCCGATTTCGGCGCCGTTGAGCCAGATCCGGGCTTCGTGGTTGACGCCGTCGAACTCGAGCCAGACGTGCCGGCCCGCCGAAGTGTCGAGGCCGCGCGGGACCGAGAAGCGGCGCCGGTACCACCAGGCGTGCCGCGACAACGCTTCCGGGACGTGCAGCGTGTTCATCCCGGCCACCGGATCGGGCAACTGGCCCTGCTCGACCAGCGAAGCCAGGACCGTGCCCGGGACGGTCGCCGGGAGCCAGCCGCGGGTGTCCACATCCGCTCCGGAGAGGGCCTTGCCGTCGCCGGTGGGCGCCCAGTCGTCCATCGTGAGGACCCAGCCGGACTCGAGCGGCACGGTGCCGTCGGGCGCGACGGCGAGCGCGGGCGGGTCGTCGTGCGGGCGGACCGGGAAGCTGGTCCAGCCGTGCACCGCCGGGCGGTTCCGCGGGCCGGTGCCGAACACCTGGAAGCCGTTGAGGCCCAAGGGGTTGGTCGTCGAGCGGCGCGACGCGGTGAACCGGACCCAGCGGGCGGTGACGGCGGTGAGCGGGATCGTCACGACGCCACCGGTGCCGGCGTCGGTGTGGTGGACGGTGCGCCAGGCTTTGCCGTCGCCCGAGACGTCGAGGTCGAACGCCGTCGCGTAGCTGGACAGGATCTCGAAGCCGCTGGTGTGGCTGCGGGACGCGGTGGCGTCGAAGGCCGGGTCGCCGGGCCGCGCTTCGAAGGTCAGCACGACCGAGTCGATCCGGCACTGGCCTTGGAGGTCGACGACGATCCACTGGCCGTCGCCCGGGGTGGCCCGCCAGCCGGAGCCCTTCACGCCGACCTGGGCGAGGCCGTCGACGGCGAACTCGGCCGGGGTGGCGGCGTAGTCGGTCGAGGACACCTGCACCGGCCGGAAGAGGGCGAGGTCGGTCTTCTGCCCCTCGGCGACGGCGGGCGCCGCGGACGCGACCCCGGGCAGGACGGCCGCGAGGCCGAAGCCGGCCAGCAGGCCGGTCCCGGCGGTCAGGACGTGCCGCCGCGAGACGGCGGCCACCTCCGCGGGCTCGACATCCGCGGTGATGCCGTACTCCTCCGCCATGCGGGAACTCCGATCGGAACGGGGTGACAACGTTGCCAGGAAGCTTCCGCCGTGCGCGCTGGAAGCGTCAAGAAGACAAGGAGGACAAGAATTCGGAATAATGACATCGATGTCGGTGAGCGGTTCGCCGTGCCCCGCTGAGCGGTGCCCGCTACGGTTGCAACGGCTGCGCAACGAACCGATCCGGGAGGTCCCGATGGTCCAGGTCGAACGCACCGTCACGGTGCGCACGCCGGTCGAGCGCGTGGCGGAGTACCTCGCGGACTTCGCGCACACGGAGGACTGGGATCCGGGCACGGTTTCGTGCACGCGCACGGACGCGGGCCCGATCGCGGTGGGCGCCGAGTGGCACAACGTGTCGGAGTTCCGCGGCCGCCGGACGGAACTGGACTACCACCTGACCCGGCGCGAAGCGGGCCGCGTGACGTTCGTGGGGGAGAACAAGACGGCGACCTCGACGGACGACTTCGGCCTGTCGTCGGGTCCGGACGGGACGACGGTGCGCTACCGCGCGACAATCGTGTTCCACGGCTGGGCGAAGCTGGCGAGCCCGCTGTTGAAGCGCGAGTTCGAGCGGCTCGGGGACGAAGTGGTACCGCAGTTGACGCGGGCACTGGAGGGGCTCGGCTGAGCGAGGACCGGGCGGGCTCCGCGCGAGCGGGCCAAGTGAGTGATGAGGGCCGGAACTCGCGTGATCAGGCACGTGACTCGCGTGCTTGAAGGCGGAACTCGCGAGTTCCGGCCCCGATCACGCGGGTTCCGGCCCCGATCACGTGACTTCCGCTACGCCTCGGCGTGCTCCACGGCCAGTTCCACTGCCGAGGCCAGGTCGTTCACCCGGGCGAAGCCGCGGTCGCCCAGGTGCTGCCAGCCCGGGCCCGCCGTGCCCACCACCCGGCCGATGTCGCGCACCCGGGCCGCGAGCAGGTCGTCGGCCGTCGGGGGTGCCAGGGACCACAGCAGCACCAGGACCGGGTCCAGGCGCGCCGCCAGGTCGGCGACCGTCTCGGCCGGCACCAGCTGCCCGAGGTAGGCGACCGAAACCCCGGCCTCGGCCAGCGTCGCGCGCAGGGCCTCCATCGGCAGCGAATGCCGCTCGGCCGGGCAGCAGGCCAGCAGCACCGGCCGGCCCGGGACCGCTGCCGGGAAGCGGCGGCTGAACCGCTCGAACGCCAGCGAGATCTCCGTCGTCAGCGCCCATTCCGACGCGAAGCAGACGTCGCCGCGCTGCCAGCGGTCGCCCAGGCCGCGCAGGACCGGGGCCAGGACGTCGGTCCACGCCGCGGCCGGGCCGAGGGTGCCGAGGGTCTCGTCGAGCAGCCCGGAGATCGACGCGGACCGCAGCTCCGCGGCGGCCTCCTCGAGCTCGCGCACCCGGCGGGCGGCGGGCACCTCGGGCGGGCCGGCCGGCGCGGCCCCGAAGGCCGCGGCGGCGGCTTCGCGCACGGGCATCCCCCGCGCGACGAGCCGCTGCATGTGCTGCAGCCGCCGGACGTCGGCGTCGGAGTAGCGGCGGTGCCGTCCGGTGGCCGCGGCCGACGGGCCGATCCCGTAGCGCGCGCTCCAGCTGCGCAGGGTCACCGGCGAGACGCCCAGCAGCTCGGCCACCTTGCCCGGCGCCCAGGCACCCGTCTCGACGTTCTTCGGTTCCACCGTTCCCCTTCGCCTCGCTCGAGGCAGCTTAGCGACGGCCAGGCCACCTGACCGGCGGGGACACGATGGTCGTCCCCGCCTCGGAGATCACCGAGGGGCGACGACGGCCGGACGAGGGAAGAAGCCGCCGCCGGCACGACGAAACCGGGCCCGGTGGCACCGGCGCGGCGCGGCCGGGGACGCGGCGGCGGGGCGTCGGCCTGCCGCGTCCCCTTCGGCGCCGCCCGGCGCCGGGATCCGGCCCGCGTCGGCCGGATCAGGACGGCCGTGGGGTGTGGCAACCCGCCACGGCCGGCCAGTCCCGGAACGGAAGGGTGCTGCCACGCCAAGCTATACCCGGATGCAACGCTTGCGCATCGCTATCCCTCGGATGCCGTAGCGGTTCACGCCACCTGGGCGGGTGATTCCGGCCCGCGATGGGTACTCGCACGACAGGAGGGATTCGATGACCGACGACCGCATTCAGCCCCGCTTCGCGACGACGACCGACGCCGAGGTCGTGACCGTCCACTGCGCCGGCGACCTCGACCTGGCCACCACTTCCCGGCTCCGGGACGCGCTGCTGGGCCCGTTCCGCGACGGCGCGGCCGCCGTCGTCGCCGACCTGACCGAGACGACGTACTGCGATTCGACCGTCTTCAGCGTCCTGGTCGAGTCTTACCGCGAAGCCCTCGCGCACGACGTCCCCTACGCCATCGCCGCGGCCAGGACGGCGGTCGCGCGGCCGCTGGCCGTCCTCGGCTTGGACAGCGTGCTCCCGCTGCACCCCGGTGTCGCCGAGGCGCACGCCGCGGTCACCGGGACGCCGGCCTGGCGAATCCCCAATGGACAGGAAGGCCGGCCCCCGTCCACAGTGGACCACGCTGCGAGCCCGGGCCGGTCATGACACGATCGGGTGAACCCCGGCGGGGCGGTGGACGTGACCCGGGTGTAGCACCCCGGTAATGCGCCGTCGCTACGGTGCCGGGCCATGGCAATCGGACAGCGGGCGGTGGTTCCGCGAGGTGGGCAGGTGCTGGCGGAAACGGACGCGGAACGGACGACCGCGGAACCCGGGAACGCGCCGGGCCGGTGGCTGCCCGTCTTCGGGGCGGTGCTGGGCGCCGCCGTCTTCCTCGTGGTGCGCGGCAGCCTGACCGACGACGGCTACATCACCCTCGCCTACGCGAAGAACCTCGCCGTCCACGGCGAGTGGGGCCTGATCCCGGGCTCGCCGGCGAACTCGGCGACGTCCCCGTTGAACGTCCTGCTCCTCGCCGCCTTGACGCTGGTGACGCGGGTGACCGGCAGCCCCCACCCGGTGGTCGCGCTCGGGATCCTCACGGTGCTGTGCGGCGCGGCGCTCGGCTGGGCGTGGCTGCGTCTCGGCCGCGCGCTCGCGCTGCCGGCCGCCGCCGGGGTCCTCGGCGTCACGCTCGTGCTGCTCAACCCGTTCGTGCTGTCCGCGATCGGGCTGGAAGTCCTGTTGATCCCCGCGGTGCTGCTGGTGCTCACGGTCTTCGCGCTCGAAAGCCGGCCGCTGCTGTTCGGCGTGACCGCCGGGCTCACGATCCTCACCCGGCTCGACCTCGTGCTCTTCGTCGTGGTGATCGCGGTGAGCGCGCCCGCCATCCGCCGCAGGCTGCTCCCCGCCGCGGGGTGGGCGGCGCTGACGGCCGCGCCGTGGTTCGTCGTCAGCTGGGTCGCTTTCGGGTCGTTCGTCCCGGACACCCTGGTGATCAAGCAGCTGCAGGCCGGGCTGTTCGCGCCGTGGACCTACAGCACCGGGCCGGTCATGTACTACGTGGGCTGGCCGGTCACCGTGCTCGTGTCGTTCGTCCCGGCGCTGCTCGGCGTCGTCGCGCTCGCCGGGTGGGCCGCCACGCGGTTCGGGGTCAGGTGGCCGGAGTTCCCCGCGCTCGGCCCCCTGGCCGCGCTGGCCGGCGGCGGGATCCTCTACTACGTCGCGTACTCGTTCCTCGGGGTCGGGCCGTTCCACTGGTACTACGTGGCCCCGATGACCGCGGCGAGCGCTTTCGCCGTCGCCGCGTTCGGCGCTTGGTCCGCGCAGGCCCGCCGACGCCCGGCGCTGCGGGGCGCTCCCCCGGCGCTCGCGCTGGGGCTCACCGGGGTCCTGGTGCTGGCCGGCGCCGCGGTCGACGCCGCGCAGGGCCTGCCGTGGAGGTCGCCGGTGATCTTCGGGAACTGGGCGAGCTCGACGGACTACGCCCGTGTCGGCACGGAACTCGGTGCCCGGCTCGATGGCGCCAGTGTCGCCAGTCCCGGTGAGGTCGGCACGCTCGCCTACTTCTGCGAATGCGCGATCCTCGACGAGTTCTCCGACCGCGGCCGGGCGGTCGCGCTCGTCGAGCAGCGGATCGCGACGGCGAACCCGCTGATGAGCCTGGCGTTGCGGGTGAACTACCACTGGCTGGACACCTCGGCCGCGCCGCGCGAACCGGACTACCGGCTGCAGTACGCCACGGGCCCGGCGACCGGACCGGACAGCTGGCAGGTCCGGTCGGCGGCGAAGGGCGTCGGCCACTTCACCCTCACCCGCGAGCGGTGATCTTCGCGCTCATCTGAGCAGTGACCGAAAACTCCGAAGATTCCCCTGGACGCCAGACTGCGCCACAGGCCGGGGAGGCCATAGGGTTCCGGTCATGAAGGTCGGCCTGCTCACCCGGGAATACCCGCCGGAGGTCTACGGCGGCGCCGGAGTTCACGTGGAGTTCCTCGCCCGGGAGTTGCGGCCGCTGGTCGATCTCGACGTGCACTGCTGGGGCGCGGACCGCGCGGACGCCACCGGGCACACGGATCCGCACGGCTACCGCCAGCCCGCGTTCACGACCATGGACATCGCCGTGTCGATGGCGAACGCCCTCGAAGGCCACGACCTCGCGCACAGCCACACCTGGTACGCGAACCTCGCCGGGCACCTGGCGAAGCTGACGCACGGCATCCCGCACGTCGTCACCGCGCACTCGCTGGAACCGCTGCGGCCGTGGAAGGCCGAGCAGCTCGGCGGCGGCTACCGCGTCTCGTCGTGGATCGAGCGCGAGGCCTACGAGGCCGCGGACGCGATCGTCGCGGTCAGCGGCGGCATGCGCCGCGACGTCCTGGCCGCGTACCCGGCGGTGCCGCCCGAGCGGGTGCACGTGATCCACAACGGCATCGACACCACCCTGTACCGCCCGGACCCCGGCACCGGCGCGCTGGCGAAGCACGGCATCGACCCCGACCGGCCGTACGTGCTGTTCGTCGGCCGGATCACCCGGCAGAAGGGCGTCCCGCACCTGGTCCGCGCGGCCGCGTCGCTCGATCCCGGCACCCAGCTGGTGCTGTGCGCGGGCGGCGCGGACACCCCGGAGCTCGACGCGGAGTTCCGCGGGCTGGTCGCCGAGCTGGAGAAGTCCCGCACCGGGGTCCGCTGGATCCCGGAGATGCTCCCGCGTCCCGAGGTCGTGCAGCTGCTCACCCACGCCGCGGTGTTCGCCTGCCCGTCGGTCTACGAGCCGCTGGGCATCGTGAACCTGGAGGCGATGGCGTGCGGCACGCCGGTGGTCGCCAGTGACGTCGGCGGCATCCCGGAGGTCGTCGACGACGGCCGGACCGGGCTGCTGGTGCACTACGACGAGCAGGACGCGCGAGGGTTCGAGGCGGGCCTGGCCGCCGCGCTGAACGAGGTGGTGGGTTCCCCGGACCGGGCCGCCGCGATGGGTACCGCCGGCCGCGAGCGCGCGGTCGGCGAGTTCGGCTGGAAGGCGATCGCCGAGCGGACGGTCGCCCTCTACGAAGCGTGCGGGAGGTCGTCGTGAACACTGGAGCCGACGTGCTGGGCATCGTGCTCGCGGGCGGCGAGGGCAAACGGCTGATGCCGCTGACCGCCGACCGCGCCAAACCCGCGGTGCCCTTCGGGGGTGTGCACCGGCTGGTCGACTTCGTGCTGTCGAACCTGGTGCACGGCGGGTTCCGGCGGTTGTGCGTGCTGACGCAGTACAAGTCGCATTCGCTCGACCGGCACATCTCGACGACGTGGCGCCTCTCGGCGCTGACCGGCGAGTACGTCACGCCGGTGCCGGCGCAGCAGCGGCTGGGCCCGCGCTGGTACCAGGGCAGCGCCGACGCCATCCACCAGAGCCTCAACCTGGTCTATGACGAGGACCCCGAGTACATCGCGGTGTTCGGCGCGGACAACATCTACCGGATGGACCCCCGGCAGATGCTGGAGTCCCACATCGCTTCCGGCGCCGGCGTGACGGTGGCCGGGATCCGCGTCCCCAGGGCGGAGGCGAGCTCGTTCGGCGTCATCCGGACCACCGACGGCCTGATGATCGACGCGTTCATGGAGAAGCCCGACGACCCGCCGGGCCTGCCGGACTCCCCCGAAGAGTCGTACGTGTCGATGGGCAACTACCTCTTCACGACGAAGGTGATGTTGGAGGCGCTGCACGCGGACGCCGACAACGCGGCGTCGCACCACGACATGGGCCGCGACATCATCCCGGCGCTGGTCAAGTCGGGCGAGGCGGCGGTGTACGACTTCAACGGCAACGTCGTGCCCGGCGAGACCGAGCGCGACCACGGCTACTGGCGCGACGTCGGGACGATCGACAGCTACTACGAGGCGCACACCGACCTGATCTCGACGCACCCGATCTTCAACCTCTACAACCGGAAGTGGCCGATCCTGGCCCACCCCGCCCAGCGCGCGGCGGCGAAGTTCGTCGAGGGCGGCTCGGCCAACCAGTCGATCGTCAGCAACGGCTGCATCATCTCGGGCGCGCAGGTCGTCGACTCGGTGCTGTCACCGGGCGTGATCGTGGAACAGGGCGCGGTCGTCCAGGGGTCGGTGCTGCTCGACGGGGCCCGCGTGGGCCGCGGCGCGGTGGTGCGGCGGGCGATCCTCGACAAGAACGTCGTCGTGCCGCCGGGGGCGCACATCGGGGTCGACCTGGCCCGGGACCGGGGGCACTACCACGTCAGCGAGGGCGGGATCGTCGTGCTCGGCAAGGGAGAACGCGCGATCTGAGGCCGGTCGCGGCGGCTGTCAGGAACCGGCGGTCGCCGCCAGGCGCTCGAGGACCTGGCGCGGGTCGATGCCCCAGCGCTCGGCCAGCTCCGAAATCGTCGCCCCCGCCGCGTACTCGGCGGCGATCATGCTGTCCACGACCCCGGCCACGTTCCACTCCTCAACCGCAGACCCACGTGCGGCGGACATGCTACATGTTCATCGCGGACGTCGAACAACCTGCCTCAGGTCACCGAGACCACCGCGCCACGCCCCCCTCGCGCACGGGGTCTCGCCATGCCGCCGAAAGCGATTCAGCGTCCCGATTTCTCCGGTTCCCCCGGCGGATTCTTCGCGGCGTCCCGCGCGCGCGTGGCGCTGAACACCGCGTCGAAGATCGGCGTCGGTTCCCCGTCGTCGCCCTTCGGCCGCTCGTCCCCCGGGCCGCCCTTTTCCTCTCCCACGCGCTCAGTTTCTGCGACGGCGGCCGGTTTCGCGCGGGCAGCACCGAAAATCGCCCGGCCGGGGGATCACCCGCGTGGTGCAATTCTTCCGGGCGCCGGCGGGAAAAGCACCGCGGATTCAATTCCGGGCGCCGGGAATAACCCGGGGTACCGCGGGATTGCACCGGGCATGAAAGCAGTGATCTACCGCCGCCACGGCGGACCCGAGGTGCTGTCGCTGTCGGAGCGGGCCGTCGCGGACCCGGGGCCCGGCGAGGTCCGTGTCCGGATCGTCGTGTCCGCGGTCAACCCGACCGACTGGAAGGCCCGGCTCGGCCGCGGCGCGGAAGCCGGGACCGAAACGCCCGACACCGTGCCCAACCAGGACGGCGCGGGCGTCGTCGACGCCGTGGGCCCGGACGTCACCGGCTTCGCCCCCGGCGACCGCGTGTGGCTGATCCTCGCGGGCACCCACGGCCCGGCGGCCGGCTCCGCGCAGGAGTACACCGTGCTCCCGGCCGCGCAGCTGGTCCGGCTGCCCGGCTCGGTGGGGTTCGACGAGGGCGCCGGGTTCGGCGTCCCCGGGCTGACCGCGCACCGGGCGCTGACGGTCGCCGAAGACGGGCCCGCGCGGCTCGCCCCCGGCGCCTTGACGGGCCGGACGGTGCTGGTCAGCGGCGGCGCCGGCGCGGTCGGCAACGCCACGATCCAGCTCGGCCGCTGGGCCGGGGCGACGGTGGTCGCGACGGTCAGCAGCGACGAGAAGGCCGCGCTCGCCCGCGCGGCCGGCGCCCAGCACGTGCTGCGCTACCCGGACCCGGAGCTCGCCGCCCGGATCCGGGAGGTCGCCCCGGACGGCGTCGACCTGGTCGTCGAGGTCGCGGCCGGGGTCAACGCCGGGCTCCACACCGAGGTCCTGCGCCCGCGCGGCACGGTCGCGATCTACGGCGACGACCGCGGGACGGGGACCGTGAGCCTCGACTTCGGCGCGAACCTGTGGTTGAACGCGCGCTACCAGTTCCTGGTGCTCTACACGGTGGGGGCGGACAAGCTCCGCGCCGGCGCCGAAGACGTCACGGCGGCGCTGGCCGACGGCGCGCTGCGGCTCGGTGCGGACCGCGGCGTGCCGGTCCACCGCTTTTCCCTCGAAGACACCGCAAAGGCCCACGTGGCGTCCGAGGAAGGCGTGACCGGCAAGGTGCTGATCGACGTCACCGCGGCGGAGTGACCAGCGCCTGAAGCAGGGCGTCGAGGGTGACGCCGTCGTCGTCGCGGTGCTCGCGCCAGCGGCCGAACAGCTCGCCGGCGGCGGACACCAGGGCCGGCGACAACCCGGCGTCGGCGCACGCTGCGGCGATCTCGGCCATTTCGCCTTCCCAGCGCCAGGCTTTGGTTCCGGCGCCGACGATCCCGCCGGGTGCGCCGAACGGGGTGCCGGGCAGCACGTCGGCGGCGAGCTCCCGCAGCTCGCCGCCGACGCCGTGGCGTTCCGCCAGCGCGTGGGACTGCGCGGCGAGCGCGAAGGTGAGCTTGTTGTAGGCGGCGAAGGCGAGCTTGAGGGCCGACGCCCGGCCGACCGGGCCGTTCAGCACCACGGGCTTCAGATCGGTGTCCGCGAACAGATCCGCCAGCCGCGCGACGGCGGCCGCGGGCCCGGACAGGTAGAGCCGGGTGGTCCCGGCGTGCCGCGGCGGCGGGCCGACGATCCCGCCGTCGGCGACGGTCGCTTCGGGCAGGATCCGCTCGATTTCGGTGGCGTGCCCGGGACTGATGGCGTTGGCGTCGAGGTAGACCCCGGTGAACCCGGCGACGCTCCGGGCGACCTCGAGCGCGGCCGAGGGCGGGCAGATGCCGAGGATGAAGTCGCAACCGGTGAGGTCCCGGGCGTCGGTGAGCCCGGCGTCGTCGGCCCGGCGTCGCGTCGCGGGCCCCCGGCCGGCGGGCAGCCAGGAGACCGGGATCCCTCGGGCGGTGAGCACCGCCCCGACGGCGGCGCCCATCGCGCCGGGGTGCAGCAGACCGACGGAAGTGTTCATGCTTCCTTCCTACCGTGGTCGCCGGTCCGGCCCGGATCAGGCCGTTCCCCGCCGCCGGCCGCCCCCGACGCTCTACCATCGCCCGCGGAGGTGGGTGTGGAGCCGTTGGGGCGGGGTGAGCCGGCGCAGGCCGGGCGGTACCGGCTGCTCGCCGCGGTCGGCGAGGGCGGGATGGGCCGCGTGCTGCTCGGAGTCGGCCCCGATGGGCGCCTCGCCGCCGTCAAGCGGGTGCACCGCGGGTTCGCGCACGATCCCGGCTTCCGCGAACGGTTCCGGCGCGAGGTCGAGGTCTCGCGGCTCGTCTCCGGCGCCTACACCGCCGCCGTGATGGACGCCGACGCGCACGCGCCGACGCCGTGGCTCGCTTCCGTCTTCGTCGCCGGCCCCTCGCTGCAGGAAGCCGTCGACTCGACCGGGCCGCTGCCGCCGGGCGCCGTGCGGCACCTCGCCGCCGGGCTGGCGTCCGCGCTGGCCGGCATCCACCGGGCCGGGCTCGTGCACCGGGACCTCAAACCCGGCAACGTCCTGCTCGCCGACGACGGCCCCCGCGTCATCGACTTCGGCATCGCCCGCGCCGTCGAGGGCGGCACCGACCTCACCCACACCGGTGTCATCCTCGGCTCGCCGGCGTTCATGTCGCCGGAGCAGGCCGACGGGCGGCCGCTGACCCCGGCGAGCGACGTCTTCTCCCTCGGCGCCCTCCTGGTGCTGGCCGCCACCGGGCACAGCCCGTTCGCCGGGGCGTCCGGCCCGCAGTCGCTCTACAACGTCGTCCACACCCACCCGGACCTGCGCTTCCTGCCGCCCGAGGTCCGCGCCGTCGCCGAGCCCTGCCTCGCCAAGGACCCCGCTCTCCGCCCGACGCCCGCCCGGGTCTTGGAGCTGCTCGGTCCCCTGCCGCCGGTCCAGCGCCCGTGGCCGCCGGCCGTGCACGCGCTGATCGCGCGGCGCCGGGCCGAGGTGGCGGCCGTCGTCGCGAAGAAGCCCACGCGGAGGGGGCCCCGGATCGCGCTCGCCGCCGCGGCGGCCGCCGTCGTCCTGGGCGGCGCCCTCACCGCGGTCACCCTGACCAGCGGAGACGACGGTGCGACCGCCGCCCCGGCGAGCACCCCCGCCCCGGTCACCACCTCGGCCACCCCGAACCCGGACCCGCTCGGCCCCGACAAGCTGCGCGGCGTCGCGCCCTGCCGGGTGCTGCCGTCGGTGCCGCCGATCGGGAAGCTCACGCCGAAGATCGACGTCCACCTCTTCCAGTGCACCTACGAAACGGCCCGAGGCCAGTGGCTGGAGCTGGCGATCGGCGGACCCGTGACCGCCGGTGGCACCGCGTCCGGGGAACTCGACGGACTCCCGCTGAGCATCGACGACAAGGCGGGCGGCTGCACCGCGTCCGTGCCGATCGCCGACCGGCCGGACGCCACGATCGGTGTCGAAGCCAGTCAAGCGGCCGAAAGGTTCGACAAGCCCTGCGACGCGGCGAAAGCCGCCGTCACCGAAGCGGTGAAACGCCTTCGCGCCGGGGTCGATTGGCCCGTACCGCAAGGAAGTCTCGCCCCGGTCGACCCCTGCGGCCTGGTCCCGTCGGCCACCGTGCAGCGGATCGCCGGCCCGGTCTTCAAGGTCGAACCCCGAGGGCTGCACGAATGCCAGTGGCAGGTCGGCGGAAAGGTCACCGTGACGCTCGAACGCGGTATCCGGCCGTTCCAGTCGAAGGACTCGTACTACGACTCGGCCGGCACCGTCGACCTCGGTGGCGTCACGGCGTACTTCACGACGAAGCGGAACAACCCCGCGTCGATCAGCTGCAGCCTGTCCTGGGCGCACCGGCCGGTCGACGACCGGTCGTCGGAGAACGTCGTCGTCGGCTACACGACCACCGGCAGCACCCTCTCGGCCGGGGAAACCTGCCGCCAGGCCCAAGAAGTCGCCAAGGCGGCCCGGCCCGGGCTGCCGAAACCGTGAAGCCGCTCGAAGCCGGCGAGGCCCGGCACGCCGGCAAGTACCGCCTGGTCGCCGCGCTCGGCGAGGGCGGGATGGGCCGCGTCCTGCTCGGCGTGGCGCCGGACGGCCGGCTCGTCGCGGTCAAGCAGATCCACCCGGAGCTCGCGCACAACGACCGCTTCCGAACCCGGTTCCGGCAGGAAGTCCAAGCGTCGCAACGGGTTTCCGGGGCGTTCACCGCCGCGGTCATGGACGCCGGCCCAGATGCCGAAATCCCCTGGCTGGCTTCGGTGTTCGTCACCGGGCCGTCGCTGAAGGAGGCCGTCGAAGCCACCGGGCCGCTGCCGGTCGAGGCGGTGCGCCGGCTCGCCGTCGGGCTCGCGACCGCGTTGATCGAGATCCACCGCGTCGGCCTGGTCCACCGGGACCTCAAGCCCGGCAACGTCCTGCTGACCGGCGACGGCCCGCGCGTGATCGACTTCGGCATCGCGCGCGCCGCCGAAGGCGGCTCGGACCTCACCGGCACCGGCGGCATCGTCGGCTCCCCCGCGTTCATGTCGCCCGAGCAGGCGGAAAGCCGCCCGCTGACCCCGGCGAGCGACGTCTTCGCCCTCGGCGGCCTGCTGGTGATGGCGGCGACCGGGCACGGCCCGTTCACCGGCGCGACGACGGCGCAGTTGCTCTACGACGTCGTCCACGCCGACCCCGACCTGGCGGGCGTGCCGCCCGAGATCCGCGCGCTCGTCGAGCCGTGCCTGGCCAAGGACCCGGCTCACCGGCCGGCGCCGCACCGGATCCTGGACTTCCTCGGTCCGGTCCCGCCCGGGACCCGGCCGTGGCCGCCGGCGGTGCACGAGCTGATCGGCACCCAGGAGGCCGCGGTCCGCACGGCGTTGTCGTGGCCGGCGCCTCCTCCCCCGCCCGCGCCGCCGCGTCGCCGCCGGCTGCTCGTCGTCACCGCGCTCGCCGCCGTCTGCGCGCTCGCCGCGGGCAGCCTGATCGCGTGGAGCGCGTTCCGGGTCGAGCCCATCGGCCCGGGCGCGAACCTCGACCCGACGAGCCCGGCCACCTTGCGCGGCGTGGATCCCTGCCGGGTGCTCGACGACGTCTCCGTCCCGGGCGCCGGCCGGCTGCACAAACCGGACACGGACTACCCCGCCCTCGACCACTGCGACTACCGGAGCGCCGACGGCTCGAAGATCACGCTCGAAGTGGGCCAGGAGATCACCGTCGTCCACGGGCAGCCGCCCGGCGACCTCGACGGCCGGCCCGTGCTGTTCAGCACGGTCGGGACGAGCACGTGCGACGCGAGCATCCAGCTGCCGGACCGGCCCGAACTGGGCCTGACGACCGAGGCCGGCACGTGTGACCTGGCCAAGGCCGCGCTCGGCCAGGCCGTCGCCCGGATCCGCTCGGGCGACGCGCGGTTCGACCTCCCGCCCGGCTCGCTGCTGCCGCTGGACCCGTGCGCGACGGTGGACCCGGCGGCCGTCCCGGCGCTCGGCCGGGTCGGGAAGGGCGAGCTCAAGCGGCTGCGCAGCTGCGAGTGGACGGGCACGACGACGCTCGGGGTGGTCTTCGACCGCTACCCGACCGTGCCGGAACCCGGGGGCACCCCGGTCGACCTGGGCGGCGTCCCCGCCGACCAGCGCGAGACCGGGCCGGGCTGCACGGTGGCGTGGAGCCACCGGCAGTCCGGCGCGAGGCAGGACGAGCAGGTCCGGATCTCCGCCGTGACCACCGGCGGCGGCTCCTGCGCGACGGCCGTGGCGGTCGGCAAGGCCGTCGTGGCCAAGCTGCCGAAGCCCTGACCCGGCCCGGGGAACGGTGACCGGGCACGGGTGCGGCGGGCGGGCAAGGTGCTCGGCGTCCCCGGGCCCTGGCTCAGCCCACCCGCAGCCCGCGGCGCAGCGCGTCGACCTCGTCGGCGAACATCCGGCGCGAGATCGCCGCCGTCTCCACCAACATCGACCCGTGGAACGTGCCGGGGTAGTGCCGCAGCTCGGCCGCCACGCCCGCGTGCGCGAGGCGTTGCGCGTACTGGATTCCCTCGTCGCGCAACGGGTCGAACTGGCAGGTCGTGACGAACGCGGGCGGCAAGCCGGCCAGGTCCGCCGCCCGGGCCGGTGCGGCGTACGGCGAGACGTCGTCGCCACCGGGTTCCGCGCCGAGGTAGCTGGTCCAGCTGAAGATCGCGTTCGGCCGGTTCCACAGTGGCGTGTCGGTGTAGGCGCGCATCGACGGCGTGTCCAGGCGGTCGTCCACCTCCGGGATGCCGAGGTACTGGAAGCACAGCGCGGGGCCGCCGCGGTCGCGGGCCAGCAGTGCCACCGCCGCCGAGAGGCCGCCGCCCGCGCTTTCGCCGGCCACGCCGAGCCGGGCCGGGTCGATGCCCAGCTCCGCCGCCTTCGCCTCGACCCACTGCAGGGCCGCGTAGCAGTCCTCGACCGGCGCCGGGTACGGGTGCTCCGGCGCCAGGCGGTAGTCGACCGACACGATCACGATGCCCAGCTCGTCGACCAGCCGGAGTAGCGACGCGTGGAACATGTCCAGGTCGCCGAGGACGAACCCGCCGCCGTGGAGGTAGAGCAGGCCGGGCACCGCGCCGGTGCGGTTCGGCGGGGAGTAGACGCGCACCGGGACGTCCGGCGCGTCCGACGGCCCGGGCACGGCCGTGTCGCGGACGTCGACGGGGTTCACCGGCTCGTAGGCCGGCAGGACCTCGCCGAGCTGCCCCATCGAGGAGCGCGCGGCGACCAGGGCTTCGTGGTCGGTCAGGGTCACGCCCGGCAGCATGTCCAGCCAGGGCAGCAGCTCGGGATCGATCGCGTAGGTCATGGTGTGATCTTCGGCCGCCGGAGGCTCCTCCGGCCACCGCCACGCGGCGGGCGTTGCCGGGCCGGACCTCGCCATCCGGCGGCGGGCGCGCCTATCGTGGCGGCATGAAGGGGCTGCTGCTGCGGCTGTCCGGGCTCGACGCCGACGCCGAGAACGCCGTGCGGGTGATCGGGTTCTTCGACCGCCTGATCACCGGGCGCGCCGGCCTGGACGCGCTGGTGCGCAGCACGGCCGAGCTCGCCGGCTGCCGGGTCGGCGTGCACGCGCCGGGCCAGGGGCTGTCGCTGCGCGCGAATCCCGGCGAAGCCGCCGTCACGCCCGCGGCGGCGCCGGCGGGCGCCGCCGTCCGCCGGCTCGAGGGCGGCGTCGAGGTGTGGGTGGCCCGCGGCGGCCCGCCGGTCCCGCTCGACGACATGCTGCTGGAGCGGTTCGCGATCGCCACCGCGATCCTGCTGGAGCAGGGCGGCGTGCCTCGCCCCGAACTCGGTGATCCGGCGCTGGTCGAGCTGGTGCTGTCCGAGGACGCCGGCACGGCCGAGCGGGCGCGGGCCCTGCACCTGCTGGGGATCGCCCCGGCGGCCCGGCTGCGCGTGCTGGCGGCCACCGGCGCCGACGGGCTCGCCGGGCGCTCGGCCCAGCTGGGCGGGGTGCGCGCGGTCCTGGCGGAGGCGGTACCCGGCCCGCTCCCGGACGGCGGCCGGGCGGGCATCGGCCCGGAGCTCCCGGCCATCGACGCCGCCCGCTCCTGGGCCGCCGCCCGGACGGCGCTGCGCTTCACCTCGGTCGCCGAGCCGGTGGTGTGGTGGGAACGGCTCGGCAGCCTCGCCGCGCTCGCCGGCCGCCTCGACGGGCCGGAGCTGGCCGAGCTGCCCGATGTTCGCGCGCTCGACCGGCTCGCGGCCGAAGCCCACGGCGAGGACACCCTGGCCGCGCTCGACGCGCTGTGCGCGACCGGCTCGGCCCGCAAGGCGGCGGCGGTGCTGCACCGCCACCACAGCACCATGCCGGCCCGCCTGGCCCGCGCCGAGGCCGTCCTCGGCTTCGACGTCGACTCCCCCGCGGGCCGGTTCCGGCTGCACCTCGCGCTGATGCTGAGAAGACTGCGGGACAACAGCGAGCTCGGCTGACCGTCCACAGTGACCAAGCGCCCCAAGCGACCTCAGCCGACCATCCTCAGTGGACTCCGCGTCCGCCGCACCAGGTCCTGCGCCGCCGCCTGCCAGAGGGGGTGGCCGAAGACGAAGCCGGCGTCCAGCAACCGGCCCGGCACCACCAGCCGGCTCTTCAGCAGCAGTTCCGTGTCGGTACGCAGGGCCAGCGCCCCGATCTCCGCCATCCACTTCGTCGCCGGCAGTCCGAGCGGGACACCCGCCGCCGCGCGCAGCGCGCGCAGGAAGTCCCGGTGCGGCAGGGGTTCCGGGGCCGCCAGGTTCACCGGCCCGCTCAGGTCGTCCCGCGCGACGAGGAAGCCGATCGCCCGGACGAGGTCGTCCTCGTGGATCCACGACAGGTACTGCGCCCCGCCCGCGACCGGGCCGCCCAGGCCCAGCCGGGTGAGCCGCAGCAGCATCGCGAACGCGCCGCCGGGCTCCGGGCTCATCACCATCGCCGTCCGCAGCGCCACCTTGCGGGTGCGCGGGGTGTTCGCCACCTCCTGCTCGCGCTCCCACGCCCGGGCGAGGTCGACGCTGTAGGCCCAGTAGGCGGGCACCCCCGGCTCGTCGCCGCCGAGCACGCCGGTGGTCTCGTCGTTCGGGGCGTCGTACCGGTGGGCGTAGATCGTCGCCGTGCTCATCTGCAGCCAGACCCGCGGCGGCCGCGCGGCGCGCTCGATCGCGCCCCCGACGACCCGCGCCGAATCGACGCGCGAGTTCCACATCTCCCGCAGGTTCGCCCGGGTGTAGCGGCAGTTCACCGACCGGCCGGCCAGGTTGAGGACGACGTCGCTGCCGTCGATCTCGGCCGTCCACGGCCCCGCGGCGCGCCCGTCCCAGCGGACGTGGCGCACCCCCGGTTCCGGCGTCGCCTCCCGCCGGGTGAGCACGACGACCTCGTCCCCGCGTCCGGCCAGCGCGCGGCTCAGCACCCGCCCCACGTGCCCGGTGCCCCCGGGTAGCACGACCTTCATGAAGTCCCCCTTCGACGGTCCGCCCACGACCACCGTACCGCAGCTATTTGAACGCGTTCAAATAGCTGCGGAGGCCGCCATCAGGTCGAGCAGGGTCCGCAGCGCGCGGCTCGGCGGCTTCGTCCCCGCCGTGACCACGCTGAGCGGCCACCGGAGCCCGGCGCCGGCCAGCGGCAGCACGACGACGTCGGGCACCTCCGGCGCGGGCGTGTCCGGAACGACGGCGATCCCCAGCCCGGCCCGGACGTACTCCGGCACCGCGCGCAGGTCCGCGACCTCGACCGTGACCCGCCGCGCCAGGCCGAGTGCGTCGAAGGCGCGGTCCAGCACCACGCGGTTGCCGAACCCCCGCGGCATGTCGACGAACGGCTCGCCCGCGACATCGGCGAGCTTCAGCGCGCGCCGCCCGGCGAGCGGGTGCGTGACCGGCAGCAGGGCGACGAACGGCCGCGTGCCGGCCCGCAGGACGTCCAGCCCGGCGAGGTCGGACTCGGGCAGGCCCACCAGGGCGAGGTCGAGCCGCCCCTGGCGGACCTCGTCGGCCAGCCCGGTCGACCCGGTGATCGACACCGTCACGTGGATGTCCACGCGCGGGTGGCGCCGGCGGAACGCGCCGAGCAGCTCGGGCAGGTTCACCCCGCCGATCGAGGTCAGCGTGCCGATCCGCAGGCTGCCGCGCAGGCCCTCCGACGCTTCCTGCACGGTCGCGCGGGCGCGCTCGAGGGCCTCGAGCGCGCTCTTGGCCTCGGGCAGGAACGCCGCGCCCGCCGCCGACAGCGCGACCCGGCGGGTGGACCGGTCGAACAGCCGGGTGCCGAGCTCGGTCTCCAGCGCGCGGACGGCGGCGGACACGGTGGACTGGACCGCGAACACCCGCTGGGCGGCGCGGGTGAAGCTGAGCTCCTCGGCCACGGCGACGAAGTACTCGAGCTGACGCGTCTCCATTCATCGACGATAGCGATAACTGAGACCAGGGCTCTTCGTTGGACTTGGTGAGTCACCGAGGACATCGTGGAAGGCGGAAGATCCCTTGGCGTCCTGGAAGGTCCCGATGTCCGTCACCCTCGCCCCGGCCCGGCTCCGCATGAGCCACGGCCTGGGTTTCCGCGTCGTCGCGGTCGCGTTCGCGACAGCGCTCGCGTTCTCCACCGTCCCGACCCCGCTGTACGCGCTTTACCAGCAGCGGGACGGTTTCCCGGCGTTCCTGGTCACCGTGGTGTTCGCCGCCTACGCGGTCGGGGTGATGCTGAGCCTGTACCTGGCCGGGCACGTCAGCGACTGGCTGGGGCGCCGTCGCGTGCTCGTCGCGGGACTGCTGGCGGAAGCGCTGTCCGCGGCGGTGTTCCTGTTCTGGCCGGAGGTGCCGGGCCTGATCATCGCGCGGCTGGTCAGCGGCGCCGGCATCGGCGTGCTCACCGCGACCGCCACCGCGCACCTGTCCGAGCTGCGCCCGCAGGGCCGCCCCGGCCTCGTCGCGACCGTGGTCAACGCCGGCGGCCTCGCGCTGGGCCCGGTGGCCGGGGGGCTGTTCGCGCGGTTCGCGGGCCGGCCGCTGCACACGCCGTTCGCGGTGTTCCTGGTCGTGCTGCTCCTGGCGGCCGTCGCGGTGAGCCTGGTGCCGGAGACCGTCGAACGCCGGGAGGAGCGCCCGGCGTACCGGCCGCAGCGGCTCTCCCTGCCGGCGGCCGCCCGCCCCGAGTTCGCCGGCGCCGCGATCGGCGCGTTCGCGGCGTTCGCCATCAGCGGGCTGTTCATGGCGCTGGCGCCGGCCCTGCTGGCGCACGAGCTGCACGAGCCGTCCCGCCTGCTCGCCGGGCTGGCGCCGTTCACGATGCTCGGCAGCGCCGCGCTCGCCCAGCTCGGGCTGGCCCGCCTCGGCACGCGCCCGCAGCTGCGGGCGGGGTACGCGCTGATGGGCGCCGGCCTGGTGCTGCTGGCGGGGTCGGCGTTCGCGGGGTCGCTCCCGCTGTTCTTCGGGGCGAGCGTGCTCGCCGGAGCCGGGTTCGGGCTGGGCTTCCGCGCGTCGGTCGCCGCGGTGGCCGCCCTGGCGGACGACCTGACCCGCGGCGAAGTCCTGGCCGCGCTGTTCCTCGCCGCCTACGCGGGTCTGGTGCTGCCGGTGCTGCTGATCGGCCTGGCGATGCTGGTGGCGTCCGGGGCGGTGGTGCTGGCCGGGTTCGCGGCGCTGGAGCTGGCCCTGCTCGGCTGGTCGGCTCGCCGGACCCTCGGCCGGGCGTAGCACCGCTCGCCGGAGGTCTCGAATGAGTCATTCGCGACGTGTAACGGGGGTTGGCGACGTCATGAACGACTCTTTCCTGTCGTCCAGCGTCATGAACGACTCTTTCCTGACGTCCCGTCCGCAACCGCGACTTGGCCGGAGACCTGTCCGGCGGGCATAGAGTCGGCGGATGACCGCTGCAGCCGCGCCGCCGATCGTCACCGGGGTGGACGGGTCGGCCGAGTCCCTGGACGCCGTCCGCTGGGCCGCGCGGACCGCCTGCCTGCGGGACGCGCCCCTGGAAATCGTGCACGCCCTCGACGTCCCGGCCCTGCTCGCGGGCGGGGTCGTGCCGCCGCCCGAGGAGATGGTCGACGCGCTTCGCGCCCGCGGCCGGCGGGCGCTGCGGACCGCGCGGGAACTGGCCGCCGCGCAAGGGGTGCCCGCCGCGGCGACGCGGCTCGACCCCGACCGCGCCGCCCAGGCGCTGATCGGGGCGTCGCGGGCGGCCGCCCTGCTCGTCGTCGGCTCCGCCGGGCACGGCAGGCTCACCAGCCTGCTCGCCGGCTCGGTCGCCGCGGCGGTCGGGACGCACGCGCGCTGCGACACCGTCGTCGTCCGCGGGGACAGCTGGGACGAGCCCGGCGCGGGCGAACGCCCGGTCGTGACCGGCATCGACGGCAGCGAGGCCGGCTCCCGCGTGCTCGCGGCGGCGCTCGCCGAAGCCCGCGGCCGCCGCGCTCCCCTGGTCGTGCTGCACGCCTGGACGGACGCCCCGCCGCCGCGGCCGGACCCGCGGTGCGTCACCGACGCCGGGCGCCGGCTGCTCGGCGAACGGCTCGACGACCACGACGTCGGCGACGTCGCGGTCGAGCAGGTCGTCGTCCACACCCACCCGCGGCGCGAGCTGATCGACCGCAGCGGGTCCGCGCAACTGGTCGTCCTCGGCGACCGCGGCCGCGGCGGCTTCCCCGGGCTGCTGCTCGGGTCGACCGGCCAGGCGCTGCTGCACCACGCGGCGTGCCCGGTCCTGCTCGTCCGCACCGCCGGCTGAGGGAAGCGGGACGGAAGCGGGGTCCGCCACGATGGCCGGGACCGAGAGCGAGGATCAAATGAAGACAGTGGTGCGAGCGGGGCTCGTCGCGATACTGGCCACGGCGCTGGCGGCCCCGGCCCAGGCGGCGACCGTCAAGCAGGTCACCAGCACCTGCCACTCCGGAGAGTTCGCCGCGACGTTCACCCTGCGGTACGAAACCTCCGGCGGTTATCACCACCCGATCGGCTCGTACACGACGTCGGGCCCCTACATCGGCGACACAGGCACGCAGTCGCTGCAGATCTCCTACCGTGACGGGCTGGGCACCCACACGGTCTACACCCGGGTCGGCCCGGCCACCAACGGCACCGAGGCGCTGCCCACGGGGCTCGCGATCCCGGCCACGGCCCGCGGCACCGCGTCCACGACGTTCGACAACGGCACGACGTCCTGCGTCGCCACGGTGCCGATCACGTAGCCCGGCACCGCACGCGAGGGCCGCTTCTACCCGATTCCCGGCACCGCAAACCTCGCGCGGAAATCCCGGTTTTCGTGGTTATCGTCCCGACGTTCGGGAATGCGCTGGCTTCCGGCCACCGGTTCCGCCCCGGGAACCACCGGCGCCGACGAAAGGGACCCTCGCGTGTTCCGTCACACCAAGCTGCTGCAGTTCGAAGCCAAGCCCGAAAAGCCCGACCCCGTCTACGCCCACAAACTCCAAGAACTCATCGGCGGCGCCTTCGGCGAGATGAGCGTGACGATGCAGTACCTGTTCCAAGGCTGGAACTGCCGCATCGAAGGCAAATACAAAGACCTCCTCATGGACACCGCCACCGAAGAGATCGGGCACGTCGAAATGCTCGCCACCATGGTCGCGCGGTTGCTGGAAGGCGCCCCTGCCACCATGACCGCCGAAGCCGTCAAGGACCCCGTCATGGCCGCCACCCTCGGCGGCATGGACGTCCAGCAAGCCATCGTCGCCGGCGGCGGCGCCCTCCCGGCCGACAGCAACGGCTACCCCTGGAACGGCCGCTACATCGTCGCCTCCGGCAACCTGCTCGCCGACTTCCGCGCCAACGTCGCCGCCGAAGCCCAAGGCCGCCTGCAGACCGCCCGCCTCTACAACATGACCGACGACCCCGGCGTCAAAGCCATGCTCCAGTTCAACCTCGCCCGCGACACCGTCCACCAGAAGCAGTGGCTGGCCGCCATCGAAGAGCTCAAGGCCGACGGCCTCGAAGACGAGATCGTGCCGAACGCCCTGCTCGACGAAGAGGACCAGACCCACAACCACACGATCTGGCACCTCTCCGACGGTCCCGACGGCGCCAAGGGCACCAGCTGGACCACCGACGCGGGCATCGAGTACCTGATGGACCCCGAACCCCTCGGCGGGCCGGGCACCGCACCGAAGCCCGACCCGGCCCTCTACGGCACCTACGCGCCGCTGCAAGACGCCGCAGGCACCGCGAAGGGCAAGGCCAAGGCGGTCAAGAACAAGCTGACCTGATCCGAAACGAAACGCTCGGCGCCCGGCCCTATCGGCCGGCTCCCGTTCGAACCGGAACGGGAGCCGGCCGGGCCACCCGCCACGGCGTGAGGCATCAAGACCCCGGCTGTCACCCGACCACCGTCCTCGGCTGACCGCACGCGGCCACGCGATGAGGTAAGCCGGTTCGGCGGGGCTACACATCAGGACCGCACGGTGCTACAAAGGGGAGAGGTGCATTCTTGACCTTGCACCTGACTGCCCCAGACCTCGGCGGTTGCTGACCACGCCAGTGCGCAGCACGCCTACGGGAGGGGGCCCATGACTCGACCAGACGAGTTCCGGCAATCGATTCCGGACACCGTCTTCGCGCCGCCGACCTCAGGCCAGGAGTCGGACCGGTCCGTCGGGGAAATCACGCGGCAGCTGGCCGACGCCGCCGCTCGCTGGCTCGAACCCTCCGACGTGGAATCCGCGGCGACCGGCGTCACGACTGCCGTACTCGCGGCGATCCCCCAGGCCCACATGGCCGGTGTCGTCATCGGCGCTCCCCCCGCGCGAGGGCGAGTGCTGGGTGCCACGGACGCCGTCGTGGCCACCTTGGAATCACCCGCCTTCACTCGTCCCGGCCCGCACGCCATGCACGAACAGCGGCTGCTCGTGGTGCCGGACACGGCCGCGGAAACACGGTGGCCGGAGTACGCCGCGCACGCCCTCGACGCGGGCGTGGCCGGCCTGCTGTGCCTGCCGTTGTCCGCGAACGGCCACGAACTCGGCAGCCTCAACCTCTACGCGCCCGAAGCCGATGCTTTCACCGGCGACGACATCGCGACCGCGACCGTGTTCGCCGCCTGCGCTTCCCTCGCCCTGGCACAAGCCCACGCGCAAAAGGACTTCGCACGCGCGCTCGCCACCCGCGACTTGATCGGCCAGGCCAAAGGCGTCCTGATCCACCGGCACAAGATCACCGGCGAACAAGCCTTCCAGAAGCTCGTCAAGGCGTCCCAGCACGCCAATCTCAAACTCGTCGACGTCGCCCACTGGCTGGTCGCCCACCACACCGAGGACTTCGCGCCGCCGCCCGCCGATCCGGCGGAGCCCGGCGACTTCGCCACCGCCGCCGGAATCGGGTGGGGGTCATGACCGCGGGGAGCGGAGCCGGCGCAATGGCGCCGAAGCGGGAATGGATAGACAGCCCGCAGGTGCGCGAAGACGTCGAGGGCGTCCTGGGCAATCTGCCGCGACAACACCACCTGTTGCTGAAACGGCTGACCCGGCCGGGGTGGCACGAGGTGACGCGGACCGAATTGGCCGTGGTGCGGGCGGTGAACTGGCTGTTCGATTCCTTCTGGTACCGAACCCCGCTTTTGCGCGTCGGCAGCTCGGGAGTGTCGATGGCGCCCGGCGCCCGTCCCGCTGTCCTGGCCGCGGTCGACCACTACGAATCTCGGCTGGCCGCGGTCCGGGGACCCCATTCTTCGAAAGCGGGAGACCGACGACAACGCTCCGCGGTTACCCGGGGAGGACCCGGGTACTCCGCCGCTCGGCTCGGGTGACCCGCTGTCGCGACGACCGGTTCGTCCCGGGCTCCCGCCGAGCTACCCGTCGGAGGAGGCCCCCGTGCGTGCGATGGTGTATCGCGGACCGTACAAGATCCGTGTCGAAGAAAAGGACGTTCCGCCGATCGAACACCCCGGTGACGCGATCGTCCGCGTCACGATGGCCGCGATCTGCGGCTCCGACCTGCACCTCTACCACGGGATGATGCCCGACACCCGGGTCGGGATGACGTTCGGGCACGAGTTCATCGGCGTGGTCGAAGAAGTGGGCTCCGGCGTGCGGAACCTCAAGCGCGGCGACCGCGTCATGGTGCCGTTCAACGTCTTCTGCGGGACGTGCTGGTTCTGCGCCCGCGGCCTGTACTCGAACTGCCACAACGTCAACCCCAACGCCACCGCCGTCGGCGGCATCTACGGCTACTCGCACACCTGCGGTGGCTACGACGGCGGCCAGGCGGAGTTCGTCCGGGTGCCGTTCGCCGACGTGGGACCGACCGTGATCCCCGACTGGCTGGCCGACGACGACGCCGTCCTGCTCACCGACGCGCTCGCCACCGGGTATTTCGGCGCGCAGCTCGGCGACATCGTGGAAGGCGACGTCGTCGTGGTCTTCGGCGCCGGGCCGGTGGGGTTGTTCGCCGCGAAGTCGGCGTGGCTGATGGGCGCGGGCCGGGTCATCGTCATCGACCACCTCGACTACCGCCTGGAGAAGGCCCGCACCTTCGCCCACGCCGAGACCTACAACTTCGCCGAGTACGACGACATCGTCGTGCACCTGAAGAAGATCACCGATCACCTCGGCGCCGACGTCGCGATCGACGCGGTCGGCGCCGAAGCCGACGGCAACCTCACCCAGCACATCACGTCGGCGAAGCTGAAGCTGCAGGGCGGGTCGCCGGTCGCGCTCAACTGGGCCATCGACGGCGTCCGCAAGGGCGGCACGATCTCGGTGATGGGCGCCTACGGCCCGATGTTCAGCGCCGTCAAGTTCGGCGACGCGCTCAACAAGGGCCTGACGCTGCGGATGAACCAGTGCCCGGTCAAGCGGCAGTGGCCGCGGCTGTTCGACCACATCCGCAACGGCTACCTCAAGCCCAGCGACATCGTCACCCACCGGATCCCGCTCGAGCACATCGCCGAGGGCTACCACATGTTCTCCGCGAAGCTGGACGGCTGCATCAAGCCGCTGATCATCGCGAACGCCGGCTGAGGAAGGAACCACCATGGCCTACACATCGGAACGGCCGCCGATCGCCGAGTCGAGCGACGAGCTGCGCGCCCGGATCCCCGGCTGGGGCGCCGACCTGGACCCGAAGAACCGGCCGTCGGTGCCGAAGCTGAGCTGGCAGGAGGACCGGACCGGCGCCCACTGGGAGTTCCCCGAACGGCAGGTGGAGAAATGGCCGCGGGAACGCTCCATCGAGCACAAGTTCCTCACCCCCGTCTTCGGGACCTCGTGCCCGCCGAAAGGGCTTTCCGGTGTGCTGCGCAGGTTTTCCTACCGCCGCTACAGCGAGGGACGAGCCGCGCACTGGCTGCTCCTGCTCGCCGCCGACCGGGTGGACGCGTGGGAGAGCCACCTGCGCTCGTTCGCCACGCTGCGCCCGGACAACCCGATCACCGAGACCGGCGTGCTGAGCGAGTTCCGCCGGCACGGGATCTCCTCGCGGTTCGGCAAGAACCGCGCGGACGTCAAGCACCAGCTGCTCGACCCGATCATCGTGGCGGGCCCGTGGGTGCTGGCCGGCGGGCTCGCCTTCTCGGCCGTCCGGAAGCTGGTGCGCCGACCGGCGAAAGCCGGGAAGCGCTCCGGCCCGCGCCCGCGCCGGCCCGCCTGAGCCGTCAAGGCCGTACGTCGACGACGCCGGCCGGGCGGGATTTCTCGTCGCCGCGTGTCGAGAACGGACGGTCGGCTCCGACTGAGGGGCATCGGTGGCCGAACGGGCCGCCCCACGAGTGGAGCACGAACGATGACCAAGGTGACCGCCCAGATGTCGGTGTCCCTCGACGGCTGCTACACCGGGCCGCGGGACACGCCGGGCTCCACGGACATGAGTGGCTGGATGCGGGGGCCCGAAGCGCCCGGTTTCTTCCGGGTCACCCGCTGGGCCGTGGACGCCGCGGCCTGGCGGGAGCGGCAGGGCATCGCCGGTGGTGAGCGGTCGGTCGACTCGGAGATCATCGAGGAGACGTTCGCCGCGGCCGGGGCCTACGTCATGGGCCGGCGCATGTTCGACGCCGGTGAGGTCCCCTGGGGCGACGAGCCGCCGTTCCACGTCCCGGTGTTCGTCGTCACCCACCGGCCCCGGCCGGTGCTCGAACGCCGGGGCGGCACCTCCTTCACCTTCGTCACCGGCGGGCTCGAGCGGGCCGTCGAGCTGGCCCGGGACGCCGCCGGTGACCAGGACGTGGCGGTGGCCGGCGGCGGGGAGCTCCTGCGCCAGGTGCTGCGCGCCGGGTTGCTCGACCAGCTCGAGCTGCACATCGCCCCGGTGCTGCTGGGCGACGGCCAGCGCCTGTTCGACCCCGGCCTGGGCCTCGGCGCGGACGACGGCATCGAGCTGGTTCCGACCCGGGTCGTCGGAACGCCCGCGGTCACCCACATCCGTTATAGCGTCACGGGGCGGTCGAAGCTGGTGCTGGACGATCGCGGTGCCAGCGGTGACCTGGTCGGCCTGGCCCAGCCGAAGCACTGAGCCCGGCCGAAGCGCTGAAAGGAGCGAACCGTGAAGTACATGCTGCTGATCTACGGCAACGAGGAAGCCTTCACCTCGATCGGGGCGGACACCCTCGCCGAGCTCATCCGCGAGACCGATGCCCTCAACCAGGAGCTGTTCGAGTCCGGTGAGCTGGTCGGCGCCTACGGGATGGCCGACCAGGTGAACTCCAAGATGGTCCGGGTCGCCGGCGGGACGCCGGTGGTGACCGACGGCCCCTACGCCGAGGCCAAGGAGTACCTGGGCAGCTTCACGATCCTCGACTGCGACAGCCTGGATCGGGCCCTGGAGATCGCGGCCCGCAACCCGTCGGCACGCCACTGGGGTGTCGAGGTCCGGCCGCTCATGCACGAGGCCGACGTCGAGCCGTGACCGACTGGCACGCCGTCCGGCGGCTGGTCCCGGAAGTGCTCGGCACGCTGGTGCGCCGCTACGGCCACTTCGACGCCTGCGAGGACGCCGTCCAGGAGGCGCTGGTGGCGGCCGCGGCGCAGTGGCCGGTCGAGGGCTGGCCGGACAGCCCCCGCGGCTGGTTGGTGACGGTGGCGTCGCGTCGCCTCGCCGACCAGGTGCGCAGCGACGCCGCCCGTCGCCGGCGGGAGGAGGCCGACGCCCTCCGCGCTCCCCCCGCCGGTGCCGATGCGGACCCCGGACCCATCGGGGACGACACCCTCACGCTGCTGTTCCTTTGCTGCCACCCGGCGCTGACGCCGCCGTCGCAGATCGCGCTGACCCTGCGGGCCGTCGGCGGCCTGTCCACCGCCGAGATCGCCCGGGCCTTCCTGGTGCCCGAGGCGACCATGGCGCAGCGCATCAGCCGGGCGAAGCACCGCATCAAGGCCGCCGGAGCCGGCTTCGCCCTGCCGCCGCCGGCCGAGCAGGCGCGGCGGCTCGGCGTCGTGCTCCAGGTCGTCTACCTGGTCTTCAACGAGGGCTACACGGCCACCTCGGGGGCGCAGCTGGTGCGGGCCGAGCTGACGGCCGAGGCCATCCGGCTGGCCCGCGAGCTGCACCGGCTGGTCCCCGGCGACGGCGAGGTGGCCGGGCTGCTGGGCCTGCTGCTGCTGACCGACGCCCGCCGCCGCGCCCGCACGGCCCCGGACGGGTCGCTGGTGCCGCTGAGCGAGCAGGACCGCACGCTCTGGAACACCGAAGCCATCGCCGAGGGCGTGGCGCTGGTGACCGACACCCTGTCGAGGGGCCCGATCGGCCCGTACCAGCTCCAGGCCGCCATCGCCGCCGTCCACGACGAGGCGCCCACCGCCGACGTCACCGACTGGCGGCAGATCCTGGCCCTCTACACGGTTCTGGAGCACGTGGCGCCCAACCCGACGGTGACGCTCAACCGGGCGGTGGCGGTGGCCGAGGTGCACGGACCCGCGGCCGGGCTGGCCCTGCTCGACGCCCTGTCGGCCGACGAGCACCTCTCCGCCTCCCACCACCTCGTGTCCGTGCGGGCCCACCTGCTGGAGCTGGCCGCCGACCACGACGCGGCGCGCGCCGGCTACCAAGAGGCGGCCCGGCGGACCACCAGCGAACCCGAGCGGCGCCACCTCCAGGCCCGCGCCGCGCGGCTGGGGTGACCGTCCGAAGTGGCCGCCGAGGTGAGGCGGCCCGGGGGCGGGCTGACAGACTCAAGCCGTGATCCTCGGATACGTCCTCGCCGTGCTGGCCGCCGTCGCCTCGGGCAGCGGCTCCATCCTGGAGTCCGCCGGGGTCCGGCGGGCCGGCGCCTTCGGCGGCTCGCCCCAGGACCTGGTCGCGCTGCGCCGGCAACCGCTCTACTTCCTCGGGTTCGGCGTGGACCTGCTCGGGTTCGTCTTCGCCGCCGCCGCGCTGCACCGCCTGCCGCTGTTCCTCGTCCAGTCGGTGCTCGCGTTCAGCGTCGGCATCACCGCGACGATCTCCGCGGTCCTCGGCGTCCGGCTGGCCGGCGCCGGGTGGGCCGCGCTGGGCGTCGGCGCGACGGGCCTGGTCCTGCTCGGGCTGTCCGCCGATCCGGGTCCGGCGCAGCCGCTGCCGGCCGGCTGGAAACTGCTGCTGGTGGGCGTGGCGGTCGTGATCGCGGCGATCGCGTTCACCGCGCAGCGCCGTACCGGCCGGTGGGCGCCGATCGTGCTGGGGTTCTGCGCCGGGCTGGGGTTCAGCGCCGTCGGGATCTCGGCGCGGACGCTCGACGCGTCCGGGCCGGTCTGGCGCCTCGCCCTGGAGCCGGCGGTCTGGGCGATGATCGCCAACGGGCTCGTCGCGGCGGCGGCGTTCGCGATGGCCCTGCAACGCGGCCGCGCGACCGCGGTCACCGCCATCATGTTCACCACCAACACGGCGGTGTCCTCGGTCATCGGGGTGG
This sequence comes from Amycolatopsis sp. cmx-4-37, assembly GCA_049998055.1. Classification (GTDB taxonomy): domain Bacteria; phylum Actinomycetota; class Actinomycetes; order Mycobacteriales; family Pseudonocardiaceae; genus Amycolatopsis. The sequence continues at coordinate 37,013 of JAEBEK010000007.1, forward strand.
CCGTGCTGGACGACCGCGTCCGCGACGGCTTCACCGCCGCGGCCGTCGCGGGATTCGTCCTGGCCGTCGCGGGGGCGATCGGCACCGCGCACTACGCGGCCGCCCACCGCACGACGACCACCTGACGCCGAGGTGTTCGTGCGCTCGTTCACCGCCCGGTCGTCCGTGCACTGTGGACGTCCACAAAGGACGTGAGTTCGTGGCGGTGGCCGCCGGAGAGCGTCCGGCGCGGAGTTCGGCGACGCGCGGTCCGGGTGCCCGATCCGGCGATACAATGACCTGCTCGCGCACGGCATCCGGAAGGAGTTCGCATGAGCAAGGTGTTCGGCCGTCGCACTGCTCTGGTCGCCGGGGCGGGCCTCACCGCCGGCCTCGCGGTGCCGGGCGTCGCCCGCGCCCAGGGGACCGGCGGCATCGGGTTCACCCTCGACGCGGAAACCCTCGACGGCGGCGAGCAGGTCACTTCGCTCACCCTCGGCACCTCGCGGGTCGGGCCGATCGATCCGGCGAGCCTGACCACCGGCACGTTCAGCGTGCACGCCGCGGCCACCAGCCCGATCGACACCGGCGGCCAGGACATCGGCTACGACCTCGACCGGCCCGTGACGGCCGCGCGGCTCGACCGCCGCGGGAACATCGTGCTCGAGCTGAGCCACGGCGAAGGCCAGGCCGGCGCCGGCACCCTCGGCTACATCACCAGCAAGGCCCGCAACGTCCGGCTCGACCTGGTCTACACCATCACGCAGAACACCCCCGTCCGCCTGCGGCACGGCCGGCCGGTTTCCTTCGCCCGGTTCACGCAAGGGCGGCTCACCAACCCCGAAGTCGACGCCTTCGGCTACCACACCTCGCGTTCCGGGATGAAGTACCGGCTGTACTCCCCCGCGTCCCCCCGCGGCCGGCGGCCCCTGATCGTCTGGCTGCACGGCGGCGGTGAAGGCGCTTCCCTGCCGGACGGCTACTACGACAACGAGACCACGTTGCGCGCCAACCGCGGCGCACTGGGCTTCGCCACCCGGGAGGCGCAAGGGATCTTCGACGGCGCCTACGTGGTCGCCCCGCAGAGCACGTCCGCCTGGATGGACGACGGTCCCCGCTTCGCCCCGCTCATCCACGAGATCATCCGGGACGTCCTGCGCACGCGGCCGGTCGATCCCGGGCGCGTCCTCGTGGCCGGCTGCAGCAACGGCGGTTACATGAGCCTGAAGATGACCACCGTCTACCCGGCGACGTTCGCCGCGTCGGTCCCGATCTGCGGAGTCGTCGCCGGCCGCGCGGAAGGCGACCCACCGCTGGTGCCCGACGCCGAGCTGGCCGCGATCGGCACCCCGACCTGGCTGGTCGCCTCCCGCGACGACGACACCGTGGACCCGCAGGCCAACACCGTCCACGCGCACGAGCTGATCCCCCGCTCCCGGCTGACGCTTTACGACCACGTCGTCCGGAACGGCCACCGGTTCCCCGGGCACTGGTCGTGGATCTACGTGGCCCGCAACGACCCGAGCGACGGCGGCACCCACATCTGGCAGTGGATGGCGCGCCGGCGCCGCTGAGCTCCGGCCGCGGCCTTCCGGGCGGAGGTGATCGGCCGTGTGGCGCAATCCGTGGGTTTCTGCCCGGTGCGTGGTGGGACGGTGTTAACTTCCGTCCCGTCTATCCGCGGCCCGAGCGAGGTGTTCCAGCCACAGTGACACCGCACATGGACAAGTTCGCCGCCTACCTGCGCATGTTGAAGGACCGCAGCGGGCAGGGCTACGAACGTCTCGGCAGGCAGGCCGGGGCCAGCGGCTCCAGCCTGCACCGGTACTGCTCGGGCAAGAGCGTGCCCGCGGACTACCGCGTGGTCCACTCGTTCGCCAAGGTCTGCGGCGCGTCCGCCGAGGAACTGCGCGAACTGCACCAGCTGTGGGCCCTGGCCGACGCCGGCCGGGTCGACGAGGTGCCGTCCGAACCCGTCGAGACCCCGCCGGATGCCCCCGCGAGAGCGCGGCCGCCCCGCCGGCCCGGGTACGCGGCGGTGGCCATCGCGATCGTGGTCCTGCTGGCGGGCGGCCTGGTCTGGGCCACCGCCGACGGGTCCCCGCCGGCCGGCCGGTACGCCGACCGCGTGCTGTTCTCGCAGGCCTGTCAGCCGCCGGTGAGCATGGGACAGCACGACGAGTGCGTCACCGAGGTGCAGAACCTGCTGGTCGCGGCCCAGGGACGGCTCTCGGTCGACGGCTCGTTCGGGCCGGAGACGCTGCGCCGGGTCACGGCGTTCCAGGTGCTGGCCGGCCTGCCCGCGCGCGGCGTGGTCGACGAGGCCACCAAGAACGCGCTGTACGACCACCGGACCAGCCTGGCGGGCTGGTCGGCGGCCATGGTGGAGCAGCGGATCCGGGCCGTGTTCACCGAGGCGCCGGACACCGCGGTCGCGATCGCCCGCTGCGCCTCGTTCCTCGATCCGCTGTGGGTGCTGCCGAACACGAACGGCAGCCGCAACTGGGGGATCTTCCAGATCTCCGACGCCCGCCTGCTGGACCTGGGCGGCACGCCACGGCAGGCGTTCGACCCGGCCTGGAACATCGACGCCGCCCACCGCCTGTGGAGCGCGCACCACGACTTCCACGACTGGCCGTCCTGCTCGGCGGCGCTGGAGAACCCGCAGTCGCACTGAGCGGACGCCGGGCGAAGCCCGCGTCCCCCGCGAGGGGCGGCCCCGGGGAGCGGGCCCGGAGGACGCGGGCTTCGCGGCACCCTGACGCCGGAAACCCCCGAGGGCGGGGTTTCCGGCGTCAGACCCCCGGTCGCCGGTCAGACCGTGCCGTTCTCCCACCACCACGCGCGGCCGAGGTCGGCCCGGCTGTCCACGTGCTGGTGATCGGTGTTGTAGGTCTCCAGGCCGGAGAACCCGCTGGTCTCGGCCTTCTGGTAGACGGTCTTGTTGGCCACGCCCGGCACGTCGAGGTCGGCCGCGGTGCCGTACATGTGCATGCTGTCGCTGGCGCCGCCGATCTCCGCGTTGTGCGCGATGCTGCGGAACCCGGAGTTCACCGTGATCGCCTTGTTCCCGAGCTTCTTGCGCACCGCTTCGAGCTTGTACATGCAGCGGCGGGCGTTCTCCTTGGCGGTGGCCGCGCTGACCTTGCCGCCGTTGAAGGTGCCGCTCACCCGGTCGGTGAACTCGCTGAAGTCGAAGTGCGCGGTGGACCCGTCGCTCTGTTCCAGCGCGTTGAGCGCGGACTGGGTGGCCGGACCGGCCTCGCCGTCCGCGCCCAGGCCGTAGGCCGCCTGGAACCTGCGGACCGCGGCCGCCGTGCCGGGGCCGAACTCGCCGTCGATCGAGACCCGGCTGTGGCTCGCCGAGTCGGCCGCCCAGCCCGCGACCCGGATCTGGAGTTCGGTGACGTCGGCGCCCGTGGCGCCCTGCGCGAGGGTGCGGGACCACGGGTACGCCTGGGCGGTGCCCGACAGCAGCAGCGGGCTGAGCACCGCGGCCGTGCCGATGACCGCCGCGCCGCGCAGCGCCGTGCGGCGGCTCATGGGGAGACTCATTCTCATCCTTTCCTAGCGGGGATTCAGCGGTTGGCGAGCTGGTCGAGCGCGGCCTGGGTGCCGTTGAAGACGTCCCCGGTCGCCGGCGCGGGGATGCCGTCGGCGATGGCCGCGTCGGTGTACTGCCACATCAGCCAGGTCGACGACCCGGCGGGCAGCGCCGGCTGCGTGACGGACTGCCGGTAGTCCGCGAGCTGCATCGGGTACGCGGAGAGCGCCGTGGTGCCGCCCAGGCACGCGTCCAGGAACGACTTCTGGGTGTAGATGATCGGGGTCCGGCCGAACGCCGCCTGCACCTTGTCCAGCCAGGCCTTGGCGTCGGCGACGGTCACGTACGGCGGGCAGCCGCCGGAGCCGTCGTCCTTCCACTCCAGGTCGAACACGGGCGGCAGGTCACCGGCGCGTTTGCCGGTGTACCCGGTGGCTCGCACCGCGGCGATGAACCGATCGGCCTGCGCACCGCCGGTGCCGGCCGCCGTGCCCGTGTAGAAGTGGTACGGCCCCACGGCCAGGCCGGCGTTGCGCGCGGCGGGCAGGTCCGTGGCCAGGTAGTCGTCGGTGGTGTTCAGGCCGCGGGTCGCCTTGACGGTCGCGAACTCGACACCGGACGCCTTCACCGCGCCCCAGTTGATGGGCGCGCCCCCGGGGTGCTGGTACTTCGCCGTGTCCACGCCGTCGATCGGGTGGCCGGCGGGCTTCGGCGGCACGCAGTAAGCGTTGCGGCTGGACCAGTCGGCGACCTTCGCCCAGGTGGTGGGCCCGGCGACTCCGTCGGCGCTGGCGTTGACGCAGTGCTGGAACTGGATCACCCGGGTGCGGGTGCCGTCGCCGAAGTTGCCGTCGATCGTCAACGGCGGGTAGTGGCCGGGTTCCATGGCGAGGTTCAGCCGGCACTGCAGCTCCTTGACCTCCGTGCCGGTGGACCTGCTCTGCAGGGTCGGGCGAGCGGTGGACAGTCCGCAGACGACGCTCTGCGCGGCGTCCGAAGTGCCCTGGGTGGCGCACTTGCGGGGGTGCGCGGACCACGTGTTCAGTGCGGCCCAGGTGTTCGGCCCGATCTGGCCGTCCACGCTCAGCGCGGCGCACCGCTGGAACACGCGGACCCGGGCGTCGGTCGCCGCGCCGAAGGAACCGTCCGCGCCGATCGGCGTGTACCGGCTCGCCTTGGTCGCCAGGTTCAGTTCGCACTGGGCCTCGGCGACCTCGGTGCCGGTCGCCCCTTGCTTCAGGGTGGGCTGGGCACTGGTGTGCCCGCACACCGCGACGGGTGCGGCCGCGGCGGTGGTGGCGGCCGCGGCGGGGACCAGCAGCAGCACCGCGACGGCCAGAGCGAGTCTTTGCATGGCGAGGAGGCTGGCAGTGGCCGGCCCGCCGATCACCGGTCGGCGGCCGATTCGGGACGCCGGGACAGTCCCACCCCGCCGGACCAGCGAGAACACCACGCCCGTGGGACAACGCTGGGACGCGCGGTGGTGTCCGCCCGGACGGCCGGCGGCGGGGACCGTGCCGCCCGGCGTCCTCGGTAGCCCGGTCCGAGACGAGGGGCGGAGCCGCACGTCGGGGTCTTCGGTCACCCTCGGCCGGCAGGCGCGCGTCGCGGCCCGGCGGCCGGCCGTTGCCCGTGAGGGTGCCCCGGTACGCCACCCCGGACGCGGTCGATCGGTCCCCTTGGTCGACGGAAGCGGCCGTGGAGCGGGTCGTCCGCGCCGGCCCGACCGGCCTCGACGACTACGCCGTCGGCTGGGCGAACCCGATGGACGGGCCCGGCGGGACAACTACTTCATCACCGCCGACTCCGCTCCGGCCCGGCAGGGCAGCTCGCTGGGCTGGGTCGTGCAGCTCGACGGGGAGCACCCAGCGCAACGCCTTCCTGAACGCGCCGTGGGTCGAGGCGGTCGTGCCGATCCGGCCGGGCAAGGAACTCGCCGCGCTGAACTGGCTGTCCGATCCGAGCATCGAGGGCGCCGAGGGACTCGACGACGGGTACCAGCCCGGCTCGGCCGACGAGAGCACCCGGGTCCTCGTGCGCCTGCGGCCCACCCGTGGTCGGACCCGGCGCTGGTGACCCGCTACCGCGACCTGACCCCGCCGGCCTGACCATCCGCGACGTGCTGCGCTACGTGGCGATCACCGTGACGGCCAAGCACGACGAAGGCCACGAGGTGGTCACCGAGCAGCTCGAACCCGGCGTCACCCTGAACTACCTGCGGCCGGACATGGTGTACGAGAAGGGGTTCGACCCGCTGGACAAGGGCTTCAAGGCCGAGAGCGAAGAGGTTACGAGGTCTTCGACCAGTGGGTGGAAGTGCTGCCCACCGACCAGGTCGCGGTGGTCGAGGTCGAGTACGACCCCAAAACCGGCCAGCAGGTCTGAGGGAACCGATGGTCGACCCACGGCCCCGCATCGCTCCGCCCGGCAGGCCGGCCGCCCCACGGTCCGCGGCCAAACCGGTGCCCGCGGCCAAACCCGCGGCACCGGCCAAGCCGGCCGTCAAACCGGGCGCCATGACCTTCGACGCTTCGGCGTGGAAACCGACCCGGACACGAAAACCCCGTTCGGCAGCGACCCCGACGCGGTGGAACGCTCCCGCCGGACGTTCGACACCGACGGTCTCTGGTAGGGACCTCGGCACCGGCGCTCCCGAAGACAGCTACGCCGGCCGGCCGACGCTCCACGCCGCCACCGGCTCGGGCGCACCGAGCTTGTCGCCCCTGCGATAGCCACCGAAGATCAGCCCGAGCACCAGGATGGCGAGGACGACCAGCAGGACCCACAACCAGACGGACTTGCGCACCGCGCTTCCCCTCGACGGACCGGACCACGTAAGCGAGGACACCGTACAGCCGCGGCGGATTGGTCGCGTCCCGGTGTGGGTAACCTCCGCGGCATGGGCGCATGGGGCAAGCGGCTCGTCGCGATCGCGGCGGTGGTGGTACTTCTGGCCGTCGCGGCACTCGTCGCATCGGCGGTGCACCTGTTACCCCAGTTGCGCAACCCGTTCGCCGAACAGACCGAGGAGCGCTCCGGACCGGTGCTCCTGCAGTCGATCGTCGAGCTGTCCCGCTACGAGGCGGCCAGCGGTTCGTTCCAGGTCATCGTCGACATCAAGACCAGCTCGATCCTGCCGAGCTTCCTGGCCGGCAGCGACACGCTGTTCGTCGGGGTCGGCACGGACAACGCCTTCGTCGAGTTCTCGGGGTTGAAGGGCAACGCGGTCCAGGTCTCCGAAGACCGCCTGTCGGCCACGGTCACCCTGGCGCACGCGCAGCTGGAGCCGGCGACGCTGGACGTGCACGAGTCCTATGTGTACGCACAGCAGCAGGGCCTGTTCACCCGGATCAACGATTTCCTCAGCGGCAACCCGAATTCGCAGCAGGCGCTGTACGAGCTCGCCCAGAAGAAGATCCAGGAGGCGGCCGCGAAGAGCCCGTTGGTCGCGGACGCGGAGCGGAACACGCGGACGATGCTGGCCGGCCTGCTGCAGTCGCTCGGCTTCAAGAACGTCACCGTGAACTACGCCGACAACGCCGCCGGCTAGTCCTCGCCGACCTGGAGCAGCACGGCGAAATGGGTGGCGTTCCGGCCCGCGACGACCCCGTCGAAGGTGCACCGGGTGACGCTCGCCCAGCTGAGGTGATCGTCGCCCTCCGCGCCCGGTTCGTGGTTGGACCACCATTCGGCGTCCTCGCCCAGCAGCGTCACCACCTGCCCGGCGAGCCGCGCGGCGCGCTGCGGCTCGAGGATTTCGTAGGTGTAGACCATGCTGCCCGACGCCAGTGCGGCGAGCTTCCGTTCCGCCGTCTTCCCGTCGACGGGTCGCAGCGCCGCCTCGACCTGCGCCACCGAGACCGCCGCGGCGCGCGCGTCGAGGTGGTCTTCCCAGGCCCGCTCGCCGGCGGCCGCGAGCGCGTGGACGTGCTCGGCCAGGCCGGTTCCGGTGCGCTCGCCGGAAACGGCGAACACCTCCGGCCGGCTGGTCAGCTCGGCGACGGCGGCGGCAAGCTGTTCGGAGGTCCCCATGCCGGTATTCTCGCGGCGCCGCGACGCCGGCCGGCGCCCGCCCCCGAGCTCAGACCTCGTGGACGGCGCGCCCAGGCTAAGCGGCGAGGGACCGTCAGGCACCGGCGCGGTGCTCGCCCCGGGCCAGTTCTTCGATCCGCCGTGTGAGGAACCGGCGTTCCGCCTCGGTGGGCGCCAGTTCCAGCGCCTCCCGGTACGCCCCCACCGCGTCCTCGTCGCGGCCGAGGCGGCGCAGGAAGTCCGCCCGCGTCGCCGGGAGCAGGTGGTAGCCCGCCAACCCGCCGCCGTCCGCCAGGTCGTCGGCCAAAGCCAGACCCGCCGCCGGACCGTCGGCCATGGCCACCGCCACCGCCCGGTTCAGCTCGACCACCGGGGACGGGTTCAGCCGCGCGACCAGTTCGTACAGCCGGGCGATCCGGGCCCAGTTCGTGTCCTCGGCCCGAGACGCCGTCGCGTGGCACGCCGCGATCGCCGCTTGGAGCTGGTAGGGGCCCGGCCGGCCGAGGGCCAGCGCCTCGTCCAGGACCCGGACGCCCTCGTCGATCGCTGGGCGGTCCCAGCCGGTGCGGTCCTGGTCGGCGAGGGTGACCAGGTCGCCGTCGTCGTCGGTGCGGGTCGCGCGGCGGGCGTCGTGGAACAGCATCAGGGCCAGCAGCCCGCTCGCCTCCGGCGCGTCCGGCAGCAACCCGGCGACGACGCGCGCGAGCCGGATCGCCTCCGCCGTCAGGGTGCGGCGGACCAGGTCGGCGCCGGCGCTGGCCGAATAGCCTTCGTTGAACAGCAGGTAGAGCACGCCGAGCACGCCCGCCGTCCGCTCGGGCAGCAGCTCGGCGGGCGGGACGCGGTACGGGATGCGCGCGCCCGTGATCTTCCGCTTGGCGCGCACGATCCGCTGCGCCATCGTCGGTTCGGGCACCAGGAACGCGCGGGCGATCTCCGGCGTGGTCAGGCCGGCGAGCGTCCGCAGCGTCAGCGCCACCTGCGCCTCCAGCGGCAGGGCCGGGTGGCAGCAGGTGAACATCAGCCGCAGCCGGTCGTCCGGGACGTCGTCCGGCTCCGGCGCCTCGTCGTCCCCGGACGCCGTGACGACCAGGTCGCGCAGCCGGTTCGCCTCAGCCGCGCCGCGGCGCAGCTTGTCCAGGGCCCGGTGACGGGCGGTGGTCGTGAGCCACGCCCCGGGACGGCGCGGCACGCCGTCCCGGGGCCAGGTGTCCAGGGCCTTGGCGAACGCTTCCTGCGCGCACTCCTCGGCCAGGTCCCAGTCGCCGGTGACCCGGATCAGGGTGGCGACGACGCGGCCCCACTCGCCGCGGAAGGCGTCGTCGACCGCCGCGCGGACGGAGTCGGTCACCCCCACACCGGGCGCAGCTCGATGGCGCCGAACTTCGCGACGGGGTGCGCCCCCGCGACATCGATCGCTTCGGCCAGGTCGGCGCACTCGAGGATGTCGTACCCGGCGATCTGCTCCTTCGTCTCGGCGAACGGGCCGTCGGAGACGAACGTGCCGCCCTCCCGCGGCCACAGCGTCGTCGCGTCGGCGACCGGCCGTAGCCGGCTGCCGTCGAGACGGCGGTCCCCGGCTTCGGCGACCCAGTCGTCCGGGTGGTCTTCGGCGGTGCCGACGAGCTCGGGATCGACGCACACCCACATCAGGAACTTCATCGCTCAGTCCTCCCCGAACGGCCGGATCTCGATGGGGAAGCGCCCGGCCGCGGGGTGCGCGGACGCGATCGCGATGGCCTCGTCGAGGTCGTCGCACTCGACGACCTCGCAGCCGGCGATCCACTCCTTCGTCTCGGCGAACGGGCCGTCCGACGTCAGCCGCCGCCCGTCCCGCACCCGCACGGTGACCGCTTCGGCGGGCGGGCGCAGCAGCGTCCCGGCCCGGCGGGCGCCGCGCGCTTCGACGTCGCGCAGCCAGGCGACGAACTCGGGCTTGGCGTCGATCTCGGGCGGGCCGGCCGGCTCCGCGCCGTCGTCGCAGATCATCAGCATGTACCGCAAGGTTCCTCCTGGTCGTCCGGTGCAGCTTCTCACCCCCCCGACGCCGCGGTGGTCCGGAATCGACAGGTCGCCGGAAAGTTTTTCGGACGCCGTGTCGAATCGGGCGACGCTCGGCGTCGTCAGGGTGGAAGCACCCCACGACCGGAGGAGCCGTCATGATCCCGATCAGCCAGACCGGACAGCTGTGGACCGCCACCCACCAGGACGCACAGGACCGCCGGCGGTCCGAGCGACGCCTCGGCGAGCTGGTCGCCCGCTGGACGCGCCGGCGGCGACCGTCCACCCGGGAGCCGCGCGCTCCCGGGTGGACGGGGACTCACCCCACCTGCAGGTCGACGCAGGAGTAGAACGCGTTCGTCGTGTCGGCGATGTTCCAGACCGCCAGGACCGTCTGCCGTCCGGTGTGGCCGCTCAGGTTCACCTGGTGGGCAACGGTTTCCGGCGGCTGCTCGTTGTTGCCGCTGATGTCCGCGACCTTCTCGTTGCCGATGTAGTACTCGTAGTTCGCCGTGCGGTGGCGGGCGGTGAAGGTACACGTGAACGTCGCCGTGGTGCCGACCGGCGAGGCGTGCCAGCCCTTGCCGTTGTCGTTCAGCTCGGCGAACTGCTCGTTGCCGCCGTCGCACGACTTCAGGCCCTTCGGCCCCTCGACGCTCTGGGGTTCGTACTTGATGTCGCCGCACGACACCGTGCCCTGCGCGCACTGCGCCTGCCGGCTCGCCGGGGAGTTGACGTAGCCGTGCGCGCTCGCGATCCCGGCGGGACTCACGACCACCAGCACCGGGGCCAGGAGAGCACCCGCTGCGGCCGCGACCAGTTTGCGGTTCATATCCAGCTCCTTCGGGGACAGGCTCGGTTCCCGTCGCCGGGTACGACGAAGTCGCGGCGGGATGGCCACCGCGCCGGGAAGTGTTTCGAGCGAAGGAAATTGTGGTCTAGACCATAAGACGAATCGGGCAGTGAGTCAATAGATCGCGAAGTACGGCCCCATGTTGGTCAGTCGCCAACTGTCACCCGATGTTCCGGCCAGTGGGACTCGCCGGGGCGACCAGGGCGCACCGCGCGGCGCACCTGCCTCTAGGATTCCGCCGGTGACCACCTACGACGACACGTTCGAGCACCTCGACGCCGCGGCCCTGCCGGAGCGGCAGCAGAAGATCCTGGTGGCCATCCGGGACTGGGTGGTCAGCCACGGCTACTCCCCCAGCACCCGCGAGATCGGCGAGGCCGTCGGCCTGCAGTCGACGTCGTCGGTGTCGAAGCACCTGGCGAGCCTGGAGGACAAGGGCTTCCTGCGCCGCGGCGCCGGCGTGTCGCGCCCGATGGACGTGCGCGCGTTCCTGAACGGCGGCGAAGGGCGGGAAGACGGCGACTCGGTCCCGGTGCCGGTCGTCGGCGACATCGCCGCCGGCACGCCGATCTCGGCCGTGGAGCACGTCGACGACGTCCTCAAGCTGCCGCGCGACCTCACCGGCCGGGGCACCGTCTTCGGCCTGCGCGTGCGCGGCGACTCGATGATCGACGCCGCGATCTGCGACGGCGACATCGTCGTGGTCAAGCAGCAGAGCGAGGCCCACTCGGGCCAGATCGTCGCGGCGATGATCGACGAGGAGGCGACGGTCAAGGTCTACCGACGCCGTAACGGCCACGTGTACCTCGAGCCCCGCAACCCGGCCTACGACGTCATCGACGGCGACCGGGCGGCGATCCTGGGCGTGATCGTCTCGGTGCTGCGGAGCGTCTGACCCGCTTCACCAGGTGACCGGCAGCTCGTAGACGCCGTACACGGACCCGTCGTGCTTGAACGGGATCCGGTCGAGGCCGGTGGCCAGCGCCAGCGTCGGGATCCGCCGGTACAGCGTGCTGTAGACGACCTGCAGCTCCAGCCGGGCCAGCGGCTGCCCGAGGCACTGGTGGACGCCGAACCCGAAGGCGACGTGGCGGTGCGCGTCGCGGGTGAGGTCGAGCCGGTCGCCGTCCGGGAAGACCGCCGGGTCGCGGTTGGCGACGTCGTTGGCCATGATCATCCCCTCGCCGGCGCGGATGGTCTCCCCGGCGATCTCGATGTCCTCCAGCGCGAGGCGGCGCCGGCCGTTGTGCGTGATGTTGAGGTAGCGCAACAGCTCCTCGACCGCTGACGCCACGAGCGCCGGGTCGTCGCTCTCCCGCAGCAGGGCCAGCTGGTCCGGGTGCTCCAGCAGGGCCAGGGTGCCGAGCGCGATCATGTTCGCCGTCGTCTCGTGCCCGGCGATGAGCAGCAGCACGCCCATCTGCGCCGCCTCCGTGCGCGACAGCTCCCCGGCGTTCACCCGGCCGGCGAGCCCGGAGAGCAGGTCGTCGGCGGGTGCCTCGAGCTTCTCCCCCATCAGCCGGTCGAGGTAGCCGACGAGCGCCTGGTGCCCGGCCGCCCGCTCCTCGGGCTTCGCGTCCCGCCGGATGATGAGCTTGCTGTTCTCCTGGAAGAAGTCGTGGTCGGCGTACGGGACGCCGAGCAGCTCGCAGATCACCAGGGACGGCACCGGCAGCGCGAACGCCTCGACGAGGTCGACCGGCTTCGGGCCGGCCAGCAGCCGGTCGACCCGCTCGTCGACGATCTTCTGCACCGCCGGGCGCATCGCGGCCGTGCGCCGGATCGTGAAGGGCGCGGTCACCATCTTCCGCAGCCGCGCGTGCTCCGGGTTGTCCATCAGGATGAAGCTGATCCCGGTGCCGCCCTTGGGCAGCGGCGCCGGGCTCGGGTAGCCGGGGCGCGTGACGTCGGCGCTGACGCGGGGATCGGCCAGCAGCGTCCGCTGCTCGGCGTAGCGGGTGACCAGCCACGGCGTGCTGCCGTCCCACAGCCGCACGCGCGCGAGCGGAGCCTCCCCCTGCAGCGCGCGGGCGGCGGGCGGGGGGTCGAACGGACAGCCCGCGGCGCGCGTCATCGGGAACTCGGGGATCTCGGCGGTGCTCGTCATCGTTCCTCCGCGGTGGCCGTCAGTTCGTGATCAGTCAACCGAACACTGCTACGCTAAGTCAAGCGACTGATTTAATTCGGACATCCGGAGGACCGTCCCGTGCTCGACCCAGCCACGCCGCCACCAAGACGCGCGAACCTCGTCGTCGCGGTCCTCGCCCTCGCGGGCATCACCGTCTCGCTGATGCAGACGCTGGTCATCCCGCTGATCCCCGCCCTGCCCGGGTTGCTGCACGCCTCCGCGGCCGACGCCACGTGGGCCATCACGGCCACCCTCCCCGCGGGCGCGGTGGCGACGCCGACCATGGGCCGCCTCGGCGACATGTACGGCAAGCGGCGGATGCTGCTCGTCAGCCTCGGCGCGCTCGTCGTGGGCTCGGCGATCGGCGCGCTCTCCGACACCCTCGTGCCGATGGTCGCCGGGCGGACGCTGCAGGGCCTGGCCGCGGGCGTCATCCCGCTCGGGATCAGCATCATGCGCGACGAGCTGCCCGCCGAACGGCTCGGCTCGGCCACGGCGCTGATGAGCGCGTCGCTGGGCGTCGGCGGTGCGCTGGGCCTGCCCGCGGCGGCGCTCCTGGCCGAGAACGCCGACTGGCACGTGCTCTTCTGGACCGCGGCCGGCCTCGGCCTGGTCGTCACCGCGCTGGTGGTCGCGCTCGTGCCGGAGTCCCCGGTGCGCACCGGCGGCCGGTTCGACGTCCTCGGCGCGGCCGGGCTGTCGATCGCCCTGGTGTGCCTGCTCCTGGCGATCTCGAAGGGCGCCGACTGGGGCTGGGGCAGCGTCGCCACGCTCGGCCTGATCGCCGCGGCGGTCGTCGTCTTGGCGCTGTGGGGCCGGTGGGAGCTGCGCACCCCGCGGCCCCTGGTGGACCTGAGGACGAGCGCGCGGCGCCAGGTCCTGCTGACGAACATCAGCTCGGCGGTCTTCGGCTTCGCGATGTTCGCGATGTCGCTGGTGCTCCCCCAGCTGCTGCAGCTGCCGGCCGCCACCGGGTACGGCCTCGGGAAGTCGATGCTGGTGGTGGGCCTGGTGATGGCGCCGTCGGGGCTGGTCATGATGGCACTGGCGCCGGTGTCCGCGCGCATCACGGCCACGCGCGGCCCGAAGACGACGCTGATGCTCGGCGCGGTCGTCGTCGCGGCCGGGTACGCCCTCGGCATCTTCCTGATGAGCGCGACCTGGCACCTCGTCGTGGTTTCGAGCGTCATCGGCGCCGGCATCGGGCTCGCCTACGGCGCGATGCCGTCGCTCGTGATGGGCGCCGTGCCGGTGTCGGAGACGGCCGCCGCGAACAGCCTCAACACGCTGATGCGCTCGATCGGGACCTCGGTCTCGAGCGCCACCGCCGGGCTGGTCCTCGCCCGGCTGACCATCCACTTCGGACCGGTGGACCTGCCTTCGCAGAACGGTTTCCGGCTCGTGCTGGGGATGGGCTCGGCCGCGGCGCTGATCGCGCTGGCCGTCGCCGCCTTCCTGCCGCGCCATTCGCCGGCGGCGTCGGCGCCCGCGAGCCCGGAGCCGGCGGCCGCGGCCGGCCGCTGACCGGCGGCTCCAGGGGTGGTTCGCGCCCGGTCCTTCCGGGCGGGCCACCACGGTCCGGCCCCGACCCCGCAGGAGCCGGACCGCGCTTGTCCCCAACGTGACTTTTCGTCAAGGCTTTCGGGCCACGACCGCCAGCGTCGTGTACGACAGCGCGAAGCCGCCGCCGAGCGCGTCGATGGCCGCGCCGACGCCGCCGAGGACGTCGGCCAGCGCGTCGGGCTCGAGACGCGTCAGGCCGCCGGTCGTCGGCAGGAGGTCCAGCCATTCGTCGCGGGTGTAGGTCCGCTCCCACGCGAACGACCACCGCTCGGGCGCGCCGAAGCGACCCGACTCCCGGAGGCCGTCGGCGAACTGGGTGAACATGACTTCGTAGAGTTCGGCGGCAGTCCTCGTCTCCGTCCCGAAGGGCGAGCCGGGCAGCACCCGCCGGATGCCCTCGGCGAGGGCACCGGCGACCGCGTCCGGCGGCTGGAACACGTGCGCGAACACGGCGAGGAGGCCGCCGGGGCGCAGGATGCCGGCCGCCTTCGCCGGGCCGGCGACGGGGTCGACCCAGTGCCACGCCTGGCCGGCGACGACCGCGTCGAAGGTCCGTCCCGCACTGTCCCAGTCTTCGAACTTCGCGACTTCCACGTCGAGGCCGGTGTTCCGCGCGAAGGCGGCCATCCGCGGATCGGGGTCGACGCCGAGCACCCGGCGGCCCGCCGCCCGGAACTGCCGGGCCTCGATGCCGGTGCCGCAGCCGACGTCGAGGAAGTCGGGACCGGGACTCACCTCGACGACCCGGTCGACGAGTTCGGCGGGATACTCCGGCCGGGCGCGGTCGTAGCGTTCGGCGTCGATCCCGAAGGATTCGGCGAAGGCACGGGCTTCATGCGGCTGAGTGGGCATGCGCCCACTTTAATGGGCGCTCGCCCACTCGGGCAACCGCGTGGGCGTTCGCGCCGGGCGTAACGGAGAATGGGGCCATGCCGACCGGTGTCCACCTGCGCGACGTGCGCCAGCAGCTGTTCCACGCGGCCGAGCGCGTCCTGCTCCGCGACGGCCCGAACGCGCTGACCAGCCGCGCGGTGACCGCCGAAGCCGACGTCGCGAAGGGCGTGCTGCACCGTCACTTCGCGGACTTCGACGCGTTCCTGGCGGAGCTGGTGCAGGACCGCATCGCCCGCCTGGCCGACCAGGCAGCGATCCTGGAGGCATCGGCAGGAACCCGCACAGTGGCGTCGAACCTGGTGGACGCGGTCACAGAGCTGTTCGACCCGGTCTCCCTGGCCCTGACGAGCTTGGTGTTCATCCGCGACGAGCTCCGCACCCGCCTACGCCGCCCAGGCACCGACGGCCTGCCCTTCTTGGCAGAAGCAAGGCAGATGCTCTCGACCTACCTGACGGCCGAGCGAGCCCAGGGCCGCATAGCACCAGACGCAAACGTGGATTCCCTGGCGCTATCCCTGATCGGAGCAAGCCACCTGCTCTTCGCAGGCCGCCCCCGCCACACCCTCCCCGACCCGGCGGAGCTGGAAAAGCTGGTGTCAACGGTAATCGCGGACGTGGTCCAACGCCGCCTGCTGTAAAAGTCCGAAGTAGACACAAGTCTGGCCCGCAACGACACGCGAACACACGCGGGGGTCCGGGGGCGTGCCCCCGGCGGGGGTGTGGGGGCTCGGCCCCCACAGGACACAGAACGAGAGAGGCCCTGTTCGCGCGTTCCGCGAACAGGGCCAACCCCGAATCTCGTGGGCGATACTGGGATCGAACCAGTGACCTCTTCGGTGTGAACGAAGCGCTCTCCCCCTGAGCTAATCGCCCGTCGTACGAACTTCCACGAGGTCCCGGGGGCGGTCTCGTGGTGCGCGATACTGGGATTGAACCAGTGACCTCTTCCGTGTCAGGGAAGCGCTCTCCCGCTGAGCTAATCGCGCGCTGCGGAACTCCGTACTCACAGAAGCATATCGGACGTCTGCGGAGGGTCAGCAGGGGGTCCGGTGTGACCGCGCGCACGGCGGAAACCGCCGTGACACGAAGGTGCCGAAACGGGCAGACTGCAAGGACAGCGTGCCTGCGTCCCGGCCACCGCCGGGGGATGCGCGCCAGACCAGGAGAGCTCTCGCCCCGATGACCGACACCGTGTCCACCCCGCCCGCCGACCTGGACCGCGCCCCGGTGCGCCCGGGGCTCCTCATCGGGGTCCTCGTGCTGTCCGCGTTCGTGATGATCCTCAACGAGACGATCCTGAGCGTCGCGCTGCGCGACCTGACCGTCGACCTGCGGGTGCCGACCACGACCGTGCAGTGGCTGACCAGCGGGTTCCTGCTGACCATGGCGGTCGTCATCCCGACGACCGGCTTCCTGCTCGAGCGGTTCTCGCCGCGGCAGGTCTTCCTGTTCTCGCTGTCGGCGTTCAGCCTCGGCACGCTGTTGTGCGCGCTCGCACCCGGCTTCGGGATGCTGATGGCCGGGCGCGTGGTGCAGGCGTGCGGCACGGCGGTGATGCTGCCGTTGCTGATGACGACGGTGATGCGGCTGGTGCCGCCGGAGCGCCGCGGCGCGACGATGGGCACGATCACGATCGTCATCGCGGTGGCACCCGCGATCGGGCCGACGATCGGCGGCGCGGTGCTCTCGTCGCTGAGCTGGCGCTGGATGTTCTGGATCGTGCTGCCGCTGTCGGTGGCGGCGCTGGTGACCGGCGCGCTGCAGCTGCGGCTGGACAGCGAGACGCGGCGGGTGCCGCTGGACGTGCCGTCGGTGCTGCTGTCGGCGATCGGCTTCGGCGGCGTGCTGTACGGGCTGTCGTCGACCGGCGAGCAGGGCGGCGCGGAGCCGCCGGTGCCGGCATGGGTGCCGATCGTCGTCGGCGTCGTCTCGCTGGTGGTGTTCACGTGGCGCCAGCTGCGGCTGCAGCGCCGCGACCGGGCGCTGCTGGACCTGCGGCCGTTCACGCACCGGAGTTTCGTGGTGGCGCTGGTGCTGACGTCGCTGCTGTTCGTGTGCCTGATCGGCGCGGCGGCGATCCTGCTGCCGCTGTACCTGCAGACGGTGCTGCACACGAGCACGTTCGTGAGCGGCTTGGCGGTGCTGCCCGGCGGCCTGGTGCTCGGCCTCCTGGGCCGCCCGGTGGGCGCGTTGTTCGACAAGGTGGGCGCGCGCCCGCTGGTGATCCCGGGCGCGGCGGCGATGGCGGTGTCGCTGTGGCTGTTCACGACGCTGGGGTCGGGCTCGCCGCTGATCGCGGTGATCGGGATCCACGTGCTGCTGATGACCGGGCTCGGGCTGATGATGACGCCGCTGTTCACCGAGTCACTCGGCGCGCTGCCGGAACACCTGTACTCCCACGGGAGCGCGATCCTGTCGACGCTGCAGCAGGTGGCGGGCGCGTTGGGCACGGCGGTGTTCGTGAGCGTGGCGACGCTGTGGAGCGCGGCCGGGGCGGCCGCCGGACCGGACGCTTCGGGGCTGCGGGCGGCGTTCGTGGTGGCCGGGGTGGTCGGGTTGCTGGCCTTCGCGGGGACTTGGCTGATCCGGAAGTCGGCACCCGGGGCTTCGACCGCACCGAAGCACTGACGGCAGGCGGCTCCACGCTGACGCGGACTTCGCGTGCCGTCGCCGATGGCGTGAACTGAGTCATGCGCGACGTTCGGCCGGGGTTGGCGACGTCATGAACGACCCTTTCCTGACGTCCAGCGTCATGAACGACCCGTTCATGACATCCCGCCCAGCAAACGCGACTTTGCCGGGGCCCCGTCGTCCGTCCATTGAGGACAAAGTAAGTCCCGCTTCCGCTCAGCGAAGGCTGGGGGGAGACCTGCGAGCGAAAGCGGGAGTTCGAGGCCGGTACGGGGGTCGCCTCGCGGCGAGTGGCGCTACACGGCTCCAGCCGAACTGGCATTCCGTGAAGGCATTGGGTGAGGCCCGGGGACTCCTCCGTACCGACACCCGTTACAACGTCGCGCGCCTGCCGGTGTTCCCCCACGTGACCGGGCTCATGCCAGCATGCGGCCCAGGAGGACACCCAGCCGGGTGCGGTCCGCGGCAGGCAGACCCGCCGTCATCGGTGCCAGCACGCGCGACACCTCCGCCGTCAGTTCCGCGGCCAACGAAAAGCCCGCCGGGGTCAGGCTGACGCGGACCGAACGCCCGTCGTCGCGGCTGGCCTCTCGGGCCACCAGCCCTCGGCGGGCCGCCCGGTCCACCAGGCCGCTCACCGACGACCGGTCCAGCCCCAGGTGCGCGGCCAGCTCCGCCATCTTCGGCGTGCGGTCGCGCAGGATCCCCAGAACCCGCAGCTGCGTCAGGGAAAGCTCGTGCGCCGCCGCCACCTGGCTCAGGTGCGCCATCACGGCGAAGGACACCTGGGCCAGGTTGTCCAGCACCTCGTCGGGTTCGGTCATGCTCCCGAGACTACCTTAAACTAGTTGGTGATGCCATCTAAAGTAGTGGGTATTACCAACTAAAAGGAGTCCGCATGCGCGCCGCTGTCGTCACCGAGTTCGGCACCCCACCCACCTGCCGGGAGTTCGCCGAACCGCAGCCCACCAACCCGGACGAGGTGCTCGTCGACGTCGTCGCGGCGGGCCTGCACCCGCGCGTCCGCTCCCAGGCGGACGGTTCGCACTACACCGAAAAGGGTGAACTTCCGCTCGTCCCCGGCATCGACGGCGTCGGCCGGTGCCCCGACGGGACGCTGCGGTACTTCGTCCTGCCCGACACCTCGATGGGCGCCATGGCGGAACGCACGGTCGTGGACACCCGGCGCAGCGTCGTCCTGCCCGCCGACGCCGACCCGGTGCTCGTCGCCGCCGGCGTGAACCCCGCGATGTCGGCCTGGATCGCCCTGCGCCGGCGGATCGAATGCGCCGCCGGGCAGGACGTCCTCGTCCTGGGCGCCACCGGGAACGCCGGCCGCCTCGCCGTGCAGGTCGCGAAGCACCTCGGCGCGGGCCGGGTGATCGCCGCCGGCCGCGACACCGGGCGGCTCGCCGAGGTGCAGGCCGACGAAGCCCTCACCTTCGACGAGCTCGGCAAGGCCGCCGACGTCGACGTCGTCCTCGACTACGTCTGGGGCCCGCCGACCGCCGACGCCCTGCGCACGATCGTCACCGGCCGCTCCGATCGCGGCCGCCCGCTGACCTGGGTCGAGATCGGCTCGGTGGCGGGACCGGTGATCGAGCTCCCGTCGGCCGCGCTGCGGGCGGCGCGCCTGCAGCTCGTCGGCAGCGGGCAGGGCTCGGTACCGACCAGGGACATCGTCGCGGAGCTGCACGCCCTCGTGAAGGAGATCGGGACCTTCCGGATCGACGCGCGCGCGGTGCCCCTCCAGGACGTCGAAAGCGCCTGGCGGGACACCACGAGCACTCAGCGCGTCGTCGTCACTCCTTGACCTTCGGCGTCGCCCGCACGCCGGAGTGCAGGTACCGCTCCCCCGTCGGCAGCGTGTAGAACGTCACCGAAACCCAGCCCCGCATCCCCGCGGGGCTGTGGGCGAAGTGCGCCGGGCCGATCGGCACCAGCTCGTCCTCGGTCGTCGTCTCGGGCACCAGCTCGGCGAGCGGACCGGTGACGGTCTGGCGCATCCACAGCTTGTCGTCGCGCGTGAGGACGTCGATCCGGACCGACTCCCGCTCGTAGACGCCGAGGAACTCCGAGGCGTCGACCTCGGGCAGCACCGCGGCCGGTTCGAGCGGGCGCGGCATCGCCACGCCCGCCAGCTCCGCGAAGATCTCGCGGTAGAGCTCTTCGTAGAGGTCGTGGGTGCTGCCGCCGTTGGCGAGCACCGTGACCGCCAGCCCGTGCTCCGGCAGGATCCGCAGGAACGCCGACTGCCCGATCGTGTTGCCGTCGTGGCCGTACACGCGGTGGCCGTCCCAGCCGAAGCGGATCCAGCCCAGGCCCCACGAGTCGCCGAGCGTGTCCTTGTCCGGCATCTCGAACTGCTCCTCGGTCATCGCCCGCGCGGACTCGGCGGAGAGCAGCCGCGAGCCGTCCGGGCCGAGGCCGCCGGTCAGGTGCAGGCGGGCGAACGCCAGGACGTCGTCGGTCGAGGCCGAGACGAGCCCGGCCGGGCCGGCCGAGCGCGGCAGCCCCCACACCGGCGCGGGCTGCGGCTCGGCGTCGCCCGCCGCGACGTGACCCACCGCCGCGCGGTGCAGCATGGCCTCCTCCGGCAGCGTGCCCGTGCGCTTCAGGGCCAGCGGGGTGAACAGCCGCTCGCGCAGGGCCGCGTCCCACGTCTTGCCGGTCAGCTTCTCGATCACGCGGCCGACGAGAACGAACCCCGAGTTGCAGTAGGAGAGGGTGGCGCCGAGGGGATGGCTCTGCGCGGCCTGGTCGAGCACCGCCACGTACTTCTCGAGGCAGTCGTCGCCGCGGCCGGTGTCGGTGAAGACGTCGCCGTCGATGCCGCTGGTGTGGGTCAGCAGGTGCCGCAGCGTCACCTTCTTCGTGACGTCGGGATCGGCCAGCCGCAGCTCGGGCAGGACGTCGGCGATCGGCGCGTCCAGCTTCAGCAGCCCTTCGTCGACGAGCTGCATCGCGACGGTGGCCGTCCACACCTTGGTGATCGAGCCGATCTGGAACACCGAGTCGTCCGTGGTCTCGACGCCGGTCGCCTTGTTCAGCACGCCGTAGCTCGTCCGGACGACTTCGTCGCCGTCGAGCCGCAGGATGCCCAGCACCGCGCCGGGGACGCGGTGCTTGCGCGCGAGCTCGGCGAGCCGGCGGCGCCAGTGCGCCGCGTCGATCGGCACCCGCGCCGGCTTGCCCGGCTCGCCCGCGTGCTGCTCGACCCAGTCCACGATGCGGCGGTTGAAGTCGGCGCGGTGCGACGGGCGGCCTTCGAGGATGAACAGGTGCGACGCGTCCGGGTAGAGCACCATCCGGGTGGGCACGCCCTGCTCGCGCAGGGCGGTGAACCACTGTTCGGCCTGTCCCGCCGGGCACCGGTCGTCGGCGGCGCCGTGCAGGACCAGGGTCGGCGTGCGCACCTTCTCCACCTGTGCCAGCGGGGAAAGCGCCTCGTAGTGCGCCCGGTTCTCCGCCGGGACGGCCCCCAACTCGGTGACGCCCAGGTAGTGGCCGCCGTCCGACGTGCCGGCCATGCTGACCGCGTCGCTGACGACCCCGCCCGCGACCGCGGCGGCGAACCGGCCGTCGCGGCTGGTCAGGTAGCAGGTCATGAAGCCGCCGTAGCTGTACCCGGACACCGCGAGCCGCGCCGCGTCGGCCACCCCTTCGGCCACGAGCTGGGCCAGCGGCTCGAGGAAGTCCTTGGCGTCGGCCAGGCCCCAGGCGCCGATCGCGGCGGTGTAGAACGCTTCGCCGTAGCCGTCGCTGCCGCGCGGGTTGAGCAGCAGGACCGCCCAGCCGCGGGCGGCGAGCTGCTGGTGGTAGAGGTGCACGGGGTCGGCGGCGCCGTTCCACGCGTTGTGCGGGCCGCCGTGGATGTCCAGCAGCAGCGGCCGCGGGCCGGTGCGGGCGGGGTCGCGCAGCAGCCAGCCGTGCACGACCGTGCCGTCGGAGACGGTGAACTCCCGCTCCTCGTGGGTGAACAGGTCGACGTCGCCGGGGCCGTGCGCGGTGCGCACCCGCGCCGCTCCCCCGGTGAGGTCGATCGTCGCGATCTCGCCGTAGGACGTCGCCGTGGTCAGCACGACCACCGCGGTGTTCCCGGCGACGCTGAGCCCGGCCACGGCGGTCCCGGCTTCGCCGAAGACCCGCCGCGGCTCGCCGCCGGCGACGTCGACGGCGTAGAGGTGGGTGTAGCCGCGGTCCCGAACGCAGAACAGGACCGTGGCGCCGTCGCCGGAGAGCTGCGGGAGCGCGCCGGGGTACCCCGGGCCGCCCGGCATCACGGTGCGGTCGAGCGGCGCGGCGAGGTCGACGGGCTCGCCGCCGTCCAGCGGGACGCGCAGCAGTCCGGCGTGGCCCGTGGCGGTGTCCCGGCGGCCGACGACGAGCAAAGCCTCCCCGTCCGCGGTCCACGTGACCGTCCCGCTCATCCCTTCACCCGAGTCCGCCAGGCGAGGCTCGGCGGTGCGGTCGCCGGTGTCGAGGACGTAGGTGCCCGAACGGAAAGTCAGGTCGGCGTCGGCGTCGCGCGCCGCGGGGAAGGCCAGCCGCGAGCCGGCCGGCGCCCAGGCGGGGTCGCCCGCGTGCCAGTCCCCCGACGTCACCCGGCGGACCTCGCCGGTGGCGACGTCGAGGACGTGGACGTGTTTGCGCAGCGTCCGCAGGAACCCGGCGCCGTCGGCCTTGAAGTCCAGCCGGTCGGCGACCACCGGGGCGCTCGCGCGGCGACCTTGCGCGCCGTCGTCCTCGCCCTCCTCGGCGGCGAGGTCGATCGGGGCGCTGAAGGCGATTTCGGTGCCGTCCGGGCGCCACACCGGCGTGCCCGCGCCCAGCGGCAGCGTGGTGACCCGCTCGGGCTCACCGCCGTTCGCGGGCAGCAGCCACAGCTGCGGCGGGCCGTCCTGGGCGCGTAGGAACGCGAGCCGCGTCCCGTCCGGCGACCACGCCGGTGCCGCGTCGGCGCGGCCGTGGGTCAGCCGGCGCGCCTCACTGGGGGTGGCCATGGCGACCTCCCAGAGCGAGTGGGTGTCCTCGTCCCGGTCGCGGTCGGCGGTGCGCAGCACGTAGACGATCCGGGCGCCGTCGGGCGAGATCGCCGGTTGCTCGGGCAGCTCCAGGGCGTACAGGTCGTCGATGCCGATACGGCGGGTCATGCGGATCTCCTTGTGGGATGCCGGCTCACGCGGCGAAGTGGCAGGCCGCGCGGTGCGGCCGGTGGGCGGCGTCGTCGGCCGGGTCGGCGCTGACGCACAGGGTCCGGTCGGTGTGCACGAGCGGGCCGATCGGGCACCGCGGGTGGTAGCGGCACCCGGGCGGCGGGTGGTGCGGGTCGGCGGGCTCGGTGTCGGCGAGGGCGTCGTCGGTGTCGGCGAGCAGGTTCCGGTGCGCCGACGGCGCGGCGGCCAGCAGGTCCCGCGTGTACGGGTGCCGCGGGTCGGTGAGCACCTGCTCGGCGGGCCCGGCTTCGACGATCCGGCCGAGGTACATCACCGCGACGACGTCGCTGACGTACCGCACCACGGCGAGGTTGTGCGAGATGAACAGCATCGACAGGTTCAGCCGCCGCTGGACGTCGCGGACGAGGTTGAGCACCGCGCCCTGCACCGAGACGTCGAGCGCCGAGGTGATCTCGTCGGCGATCAGCACCTTCGGCCGCCCGGCCAGCGCCCGGGCGAGCGCGACGCGCTGGCGTTGCCCGCCGGAAAGCTGCCCGGGCAGCATCGTCGCCCGGTCGGGGCCGAGGTGGACGAGGTCCAGCAGCCGGGCCACCTCCGCCCGGCGGTCCCCGCGGGACGTACCCGGCGGCATGGCCTCGGTGATCGACTCGCCGATCGCCATCCGCGGGTCCAGCGACGAGTACGGGTCCTGGAACACCATCTGCAGCGGACGGCGCCGGGGCAGCTTCCGGACGTCGACGCCGTCGAGCAGCACCCGGCCCGCGCCCACCGGCGCGAGCCCGACCGCCGCCCGGGCCAGCGTCGACTTGCCCGAGCCGGACTCGCCGACCAGGCCGACGACCTGTCCGGAAGGGACGGTCAGGCGGACCCCGTCGACCGCGGTCAGCTTGCCGTAGCGGACGCTCACGGCGTCGAACTCCAAGGCACTCATGCGCACGCCTCGCTGACGCTCGGCGCGACCTGAGCGGAAGGCGCAGTGGTGAATGATTCGCTCGCAGGCTCGCTCATGCGGCCCCCTCCTCGTGCGACTGTCCGGAAAGGACGCTCACCTGCGGGTGCCAGCACGCGACCCGGTGCCCGCCCGCGGCCGGTTCCAGGGTCGGGTCCTCGGTCCGGCAGCGGTCCGTGGCCAGCGGGCAGCGGGCAGCGAACGCGCAGCCCGCCGGCACCTGGTCCGGGTCCGGCGGCCGCCCGGGGATCACCGCCAGTGGCTCGTCGCGGTCGGTGCCGAGGTCGACGGTCGTGGCCAGCAGCGCGCGCGTGTACGGGTGCTGGGCCGGGCTCCCGGTCGGCAGGTCCTCCACGACCCGGCCGGCGTACATCACCAGCATCCGTTCGCACGTCTGGGAAACGACGGCGATGTCGTGGCTGATCAGCAGGATCGCCGCACCCTCCGCCGCGCGCGTGCGGGCGAGCAGGCGCAGCACCTGCCGCTGCACGGTGACGTCGAGCGCCGTCGTCGGCTCGTCGGCGATGACGAGCTTCGGCTGCCCCATCAGGCCCATGCCGATCATCGCCCGCTGCCGCATGCCGCCGGAGAACTCGTGCGGGTACTGCCGGGCCCGCCGGGCCGCGGCCGGAACGCGCACCGCGGCCAGCCGGTCGACCGCGCGGGCGAACGCCGCCCGCCGCGACAGGCCGTGGTGCTGTTCGGACACCTCGGCGAGCTGCCGGCCGACCCGGCGGGCCGGGTTGAACGACGTCATCGGGTCCTGGAACACCATGGCGAGCGACGTGCCGAGTTCGCGGTCCGACGCCTTGTCGACGGGCTTGCCGTCGAATTCCAGCCGGTCCGCGGTGACCACGCCGGGCGCTTCGATCAGGCGGGACACCGCCAGCGCCGTCAGGCTCTTGCCGGAGCCGGACTCGCCGACGACGCCGATCGCTTCGCCGGCGCGCACGCTGAAGCTGACCCCGCGCACCGGCACGGTCCACCCGCTCGGTCCCGGGAACGCAACCTGAAGGTTCTCGACGACGAGCACGGCGTCGCCGGGAGCCTCGACGGCGACCGCGGGCCGCGGCGAAGGGAGCGGCCCCGCGGTACGCCGGGAAACGCGCGTCCGGACCCCGACCACGCCGGCCACCGTCTCGCCGACCAGGTTGAACGCCAGGCCGGCCAGCACCACCGCCACACACGGCCCGAGCGCGGCCACCGGGTTGACGTAGATGCCGTCGAGGCCCTCGCGCAGCAGCCGGCCCCAGTCGTAGTCCGGCGCCTGCACGCCGATCCCGAGGAACGACAGCCCGGCGAAGGCCAGCAGCGCCGAGCCGGCCCCGATCGTCGCGTTCACGACGAGCGGCTCCCCGATGTTCGGCAGCACGTGCCGGGCCAGCAGCCGGATCCGGCCGACGCCGGACACCCGGGCCGCGGCGATGTAGTCCCGCCCGGCCACCGACGCGGACAGCGTCTGCACCAGCCGGGCGAACGCCGGCGCCACGGCGAACGCGATCGCCAGCACCGCGCCGTGCGTGCCGACGCCGAAGATCACCGCGAGGAACAGCGCCAGCAGCAGCCCCGGGAACGCGACCGCGACGTTGACCGCCGCGGTGAGCAGCCGGCCCGCCCAGCGCGGCAGCACCGACGGCAACGTCCCGAGGATGACCCCGGCCACAACGCCGATCGCGGTGGCCAGCACCGCGAGCCCGACCGAAAGCCGGGTCGCGACCAGGGTGCGGAAGAAGAGGTCGCGGCCGAGGGAGTCGGTACCGAACCAGTGCGCCCCGGACGGGCCCTGGCCGATCGCGTCCGTGTCGATCGCGGCGGCGGAGTCGCCCCACAGCAGCGGGGCCAGCACCGCCAGGACGACGACCCCCGCCAGCAGCACCGCCGAGCACGCGCCCACCGGCGTGCGCACCGCCGCCACCCAGACCGAACCGCGTCGCGCCATGTTCACGCCTCCCGAATGGCCGAGCGCGGGTCGAGCAGCCCGAGCACGACGTCGACCAGCAGGTTCACCAGCAGCACGCCGACTCCGTAGACCAGCACGATCCCCTGCACCAGCGGGTAGTCCTTCTGCAGGATCGAAGCGACGATCGTCGAGCCGAGGCCGGGCCAGGCGAACACGTTCTCCACGAGCACCGTGCCCGCCACCATCCCGGTCAGCATCAGCCCGCCGAGGGTGAGCGACGCGGTCAGCGCGTTCGGCAGCGCGTGCCGCACGTACACCAGCCGCGCGGGCAGCCGCTTGGCCCGCGCGGTGCGGACGAAGTCGGCGCCCAGCACCGAAAGCAGCTCGACCCGGATCATCCGGGCGAGCACCGCCGCCGGCCCGACCGCCAGGGCCGCCACCGGCAGGACGTACGCGCTCACGTCGTCGCTGCCCGCCACCGGGAACCAGCCGAGGCCGACCGCGAGCAACGCCACGAGCCCGACCGCGACCAGGAACTCCGGGATGGCCGCGAGGAACACGCTCACCGACGTGAACCCCAGTTCCGCGCCCCGGCGGCGGCCGCCGCGGGTCAGCACCGCGAAGCAGACGCCGACCGGGACCGCGACGACGACCACGACCGCGAAGGCCGGCACCGCCAGCTGCAGCGTCGAGGGCAGCCGGTCGCCGATGACCTGCGCCACCGGCTGCCCGCTCGCCATCGACGTCCCGAAGTCCCCGGTGAGCAGGCCGCGCACGTAGTGCCCGTACTGCACCCACAGCGGGTCGTCCAGGCCGAGCGCCGCCCGCTTGGCCGCCACCAGCTCGGCGGGCGCGGTGAGGCCGAGCGAGGCCCGCACCGGGTCGCCGGGGACCAGGTGGATCATCAGGAACGCCGCGGTGAGCAGCGCCCACAGCGACACGGCGAACCGGGTCAGCCGCCGTGCGGCGAACGCCGGCCACGGGCTGCCCCGCAGGCCGGCGGGCGCCGCCGCGGTCGTCATTTCGCGTACATCCGGATCGAGGACGGCTCGACGTTGCCCTGGCTGACGCCGAACTTCACGCCGCTGCCGTAGATCGGGACGACGGAGTCGAAGTAGGGCACCGCGTCGACCCGCTTGACCAGCGCGGTCTCCGCCGCGTTCCAGTCCGCGCAGCTCGTGTCGCCGGCCTTCGAAGCCGCCTGCTGCGCCGCCTGGTCGTACCCGGGGTTGCTGATGTGGGCGAAGTTCGTCCCGTCGGGCGCGGCCGGCCCGGAGACGAACGGGACCAGCTGGCTCGGCAGCGAGAACCCGACCGGGCCGAGGGAGACCTCCCACTCGCCGGTGCCGAACAGGACCTGGCTGAGGCCGGGGCTGTCGACCGCCTTGAGCGTCACGTCGGCGCCGAGGGACTTCCACGTCTGCTGAGCGAGCTCCGCGGTGGGCGCCATCGTCGGGCCGAGCTGGGTGCCGTAGAGAACGGTGAGCGCGAGCTTCTTGCCGTCCTTCGCGCGCACGCCGTCCGGGCCAGCCTTCCAGCCCGCCGCGTCCAGCGCGGACGCCGCCGCGGCCGGGTCGTGGGCCGGCAGGTTGCCGGTGACGGTGTCGCCGGGGCACACCTTCGGCTCGTTCGTGATCATGCCCTTCGACGGCTTGCCGGCGCCGCTGGTCAGCACCTTGCCGAGCTGGGGCAGGTCCAGCGCCTGGGTGAGGGCCCGGCGGACGGCTTCGTCCTGCCCGGGCCGCCCCGGAGCCTGGTTGTAGAACACCTCGCCCATCGGGGCGGTGAAGTCGCCGTGGAAGAGCTTGCGCGCCTCCAGGCGCTGCCGGTCCGGCCCGTTGATCGCGGCCGCGCTCAGCTCGCCCGACAGCAGCAGGTTCGTCGCGGTCGTGGTGTTCGGGATGACCCGCACGACGACCTTGTCCGGCAGGCCGGGCTCCGCCTTCCAGTCGCCCGGGCCCCACGTGTAGTCCTTGCGGCGGGTGAACGTGTAGTGGTCGTTGGGCACGGACTCGGTGACGGTGAACATCCCGGTGCCGGCGTCGCCCTTGGCCAGCAGCTTGCGGTCCGCGAGCCCCTTGGCGCAGGCGATCGGCACCCCGCCGACGTTGCGGGCCAGGAACGCGTCCGGCTTCCCGCTGGTGACGGTGATCGTGCCGGTCGCCGCGTCCGCGGTCGCCTTGGTGCCCGGCGCGATGTAGAGGCCGGCGATGGGCGACTTGTTCGCCGGGTCGCCGATGTAGTTCACGTTGGCCGCGACGTCGGCGGCGGTCAGCGGGGTGCCGTCCGCGCACGTGAGGCCCGGGCGGAGCGTGAAGGACGCCGACGTCGTCGACGCCTCCCACTTCGCGGCCAGCCCGGCGACCGCCTTGCCGTCGGCGTCGAGGTTCAGCAACGTGTCGTAGAGGAACCGGTCGACCTGGATGGCCACCGACAGCACGGTCTGGTGCGGGTCGAGGCTGCCGGGGTCGGAGCCGACGCCCAAGCTGAACGTCTTGCCGTCGACCGGAGTTCCGTCGCCGCTGCCGGTGCTGCCGCCCGAGCCCCCGCAGGCGGTCGCGGCGAGGGCGACGACCCCGAGCAGGACCGCCGCGGTCCGTGTCTTGGTCATGGGGTTTCCTTCCGGAGGTGATCCACGGCGAGCCGGGCGGCTTTGCCGATCGCGGCGTCGACGGCGGGTTGCCGCTCGGCGAGGGAGTCCGCGCGGGTGAAGACGGCGACGGCGAACCGGCGACCGTCCGGGTAGGACACGACGCCCGCTTCGTTGCGCACCGCGGGCAGGGTGCCGGTCTTGGCCGCGACGGCGACGTCGGAGGGGAAGCCGGCGGAGATCCGGTGCGGCCAGATCTGGCGCGCCATCATCGAGCGCACCCGTTCGCACGCCGGCGGGTCCGCGGCGCGGTCGGTCCAGATCGCGTCGAGCAGCGTGGTGATCTCGCGGGGGGTGGACGCCGACGTGCGCTCCGGGTCGAGGGCCGCGAGCTTCCGGATCTGCTCCGGAGTGGCGCCGGCGAACACGGCGTCGAGGTCGGCATCGTCCGCCGCGCCGAGGTCCGCCAGCACGGAGGCGAAGAGGTCCTCGCAGCAGCCGATCAGCCGGGTGCCGCGCAGGTCCAGGTCGGCCAGGACGCGGTCGACGGCGTCCTGGCCGACGCGGTGGAAGACGACGTCGGTCGCCGCGTTGTCGCTCATGGTCAGCATGAGCAGCGCCAGGTCGCGCCAGCTGAGCTCGACGTCGTCGGCGCACCCCGCGGTGCCGATCCCGCCGATGCGGTAGCGCTTCCCGACGCGGGTCCGCGCGGTCTCGTCGAGCCGGCCCGCGACGACCTCGCGGGCGTAGGCGACGGCGACCGGGATCTTGAACACCGACGCGAGCACCACCGGGTCGTCGGCGCCGACGGCCACCTCCGGCCCGCCGCCGATCTCCCGCGCGTGCACGAACCCCCGCGCGCCGGCGTCGGTGAAGACGCCGGCGATCTCCGTCTCGACGAGGGTCATGCGCTCACCCGCCGATCGGCCCGGCCGGTGTGCAGGTACAGCGCGCGGCCGGTGCCGTCGTCGCCGACGAAGGCGTGCGGCAGGTACATCCCCTGCATCGGCTCGGCCAGGATCAGCGTGTCGCCGTTCATCGCGACCAGCTCGGACTTGTCGGGCTCGGCCAGGTCCGCGAAGATCCCCTTCGGGACGCGCTCGACCCAGACGCGGCCGTCGTCGTCCTGGCTGACCGTGATGTCCGCGACCGACGACGCGTATTCGCCGACGTACCGCGTGGCGTCGATGCGGGGCGCGTCCGAATCCGGCACTGCCGGCACCGGCGGCACGGCCAGCTCGATGCCGGTGAGCTCCTCGAGCAGGTGGCCGACGACCTCGGTGTAGACGGGGATCGGGTCGCCGCCGTTGGTCAGCAGCGCGACGGCGACGTCGTGGCCGGGCGCGAGGCGCAGGAACGCCGACTGCCCGATCGTGCCACCGTCGTGGCCGACGACGCCGTCGTCGAAGAGCGACCAGCCGAGGCCCCACGCCCGGCCCATCAGGCCGAGGTCGGGCAGGTCCACCACGCGTTCCCGCATGGCGCGGGCGCTTTCCGCGCCGAGCACGCGGGTGCCGTCCGGGCCTTCGCCGTCGCGCAGGTGCATGCCGGCGAACGTCACGAGGTCACGCGCGCGCATCGCGAGCATCGAGCCGGCCGGGGCGTTGGACGGTGCCAGCGCCCAGATCCCGGCGGGCTCCGGGTCGGCGCCGGGCTCCGGCGCCACGTGACCCAGCGCGGCCCGGAAGCGGATCGCCTCGTACGGGCTCGCGGCGGCGTGCGTCAGTCCCAAGGGGACGAACAGGTGCTCGGCCAGGCAGTCGTTGTAGGACTTGCCCCGCAGCACCTCCACGACCCGGCCGAGCACGCAGAACCCGGCGTTGTTGTAGGAGAACATCTCCCCCGGCGGGAACAGCTGGGGCACGTCGCCGAGGGTGGCGACGTACTTGTCGACGCAGTCGGCGCCGCGGCCGGTGTCGGTGAAGATGTCGCCCTCGAAGCCGGCGGTGTGGGACAGCAGCTGCCGGATCGTGATCCGCGCGGCGGCGTCCTCGTCGGCGATCGTGAACTCGGGGAGGTACTTCCGCACGGTCTCGTCCAGGTCGAGTGCGCCTTCGTCGACGAGCTGCAGCGCCAGTGTGGTCGTCCAGATCTTGGTGATGGACCCGATCTGGAACAGCGAGTCGGCGTCGGCCTCGACGCCGGTGCCCTTGTTGAGCACCCCGGCCGCGTGGTCGATGATCTCGCCGCCGGCGTACACGGCCACGGACGCGCCGGGCACGCGGTGCTCGGCCAGGACGGCGGGCAGCCGGGTTTCGAGCCAGGCGGCGAGTTCGGTGAGCTTCGACATGGTTGCCTCTCGTCCGGGGAGTGGGGGAACCGGCGATGCCGGGATGCTAGGACGGGACCGGGGCGGTGCGGTTCGTCGAAACCGACGAGACCCGGGGAAACTTTCATCCCGGCGGACGAATCACCGCCGGCGGCGCGGCCGGAGCCGCAGGGACGGCGCGGCCCGCACCGCCGCACCCCCGGCCGCGAGCCGGATCCTGACCTTCGAGGCGGTCACCGCCGCCTTGAGCGCGTACTGCCGGACCCGTGCGGTCACCGTGTCCACTGTGGTCATGACGCGAGCCAGGACTTGGCGGTGGTCACTTCGGCGAGCCGCTCCGGGATCGGGGTGACGCCGAGGCCGGGCCCGGACGGCACCGGCAGTCGGCCGCCCTCGAGCACGAACGGTTCGGTGATGTCCTGGGTGTAGAACCGGTCCGACGCCGAGGTGTCGCCGGGCAGCGTGAAGCCGGGCAGCGACGCGAGGGCGACGTTCGCCGCCCGGCCCAGTCCGGTCTCGATCATGCCGCCGCACCACACCGGGACGCCGTGCGCGGCGCAGACGTCGTGCACCCGCCGCGCCTCCAGGTACCCGCCGACGCGGCTCGGCTTGATGTTGACGATCCGGCACGCGCCGAGCTTGATCGCGTCGGCGGCCGAGCGGGCGGAGACGATCGACTCGTCCAGGCAGATCGGCGTCCGGATGTGCTTGGCCAGCTCGGCGTGGCCGAGCACGTCCTCCTCTTCGAGGGGCTGCTCGATGAGCAGCAGCTCGAAGGGGTCGAGCCGCTGCAGCTGAGGCACGTCCGAGAGCGTGTACGCCGTGTTCGCGTCGACCTGCAGCAGGATGTCGTCGCCGAAGCGCTCGCGGACCGCGCGCACCGGCTCGACGTCCCAGCCGGGCTCGATCTTCAGCTTGATCCGGAGGTACCCGGCGTCGAGGTAGCCGCCGACGACGTCGAGGAGCTTCGGGACGGTGTCCATGATGCCGACCGACACTCCGCACGGCACCGAGTCGCGGGTGGATCCCAGCGCGGTGCCGAAGGACACGCCGTGGGCGCGGAGTTCGGCGTCGAGCACCGCCATCTCCAGCGCGCCCTTGGCCATCCGGTGGCCCTTGAACTTCGCCAGCAGCGGCGCGACCTTGTTCGCGGTGAGGTCGCCGGCGGCGAGCAGGGTGGGCACGAGGAAGGTCCGCAGCACGTGCTCGACGCCGTCGACGTACTCCGAGGAGTAGAGCGGGTCGACCATCGCGCCGCACTCGCCCCAGCCCTCGCCCTCGGCCGTCACCGCGCGCAGGAGCAGCAGTTCCCGTTCGTTCTGCGTGCCGAACGACGTCCGGAACGGCGCGACCAGCGGCATCCGGACGCGCAGTAGTTCCACCCCGGTGAGTTTCACGACGACTGCTCCTTCGCGACCACGTACCAGCCGGCACGATCGAATCCGACGACCGAGGCGCCGCCGGCCAGCAGGCCGCCGAGCACCTCCCGCAGCGCGACCCGCCACGCGCCGCCCCGGCCGGGGTCGGTGCGGCGGAGCGCCTCGATGTCCGGCGGGACGGCGACGAGCACGATCCGCGCGTCCGAAGACCCGGTAGCCCCGGCGACCGGGCCACCGTCGGAGCCGGCCGCCAGCGCGACCGCGGCACCTTGGTTCCGCAGCGCGGCCGCGTCCAGCCGGGCGGGCCGGCCCTCGGCGGCCGCCCGCACGGCCGGGCTCGCCAGGTCCCAGACGGCCATGATCCGGTCGGTGTCGCCCGCGCCGTTGATGCCGTCGTTCATCGGGCCGTAGAAGTCGGGCAGGTACTGCTCGGGCAGGGCGGCGAGCTTGGTCAGGTTGAAGTGGGCGTTGCGCCGCACCAGCGGGTCGAACGTCCACGAGATCACCGGGACGTCCTGGCGCAGGGCCCACGCGCGCTGGTGCAGCTTGAGCGCGAAGCCGATGCCGCGGCCGTGCCCGGCGGTGGCGACCCCGGCGATGTGGCTGTGCAGTCCCCCCTTCGCGGGACCGCCGAAGAACCCGAAGCAGGCGCCGAGGAGGTCGGGCCCGTCGAACGCGCCGCCGACGTAGTTGCCCGCCGAAACCATGGCACGCAGCAGTTCCGACGTCACGGGCTGGTTGCCGGGGGCCGGGCGCCAGATCGACTCGAAGAGCCGGGTCACGGCGATCAGGTCGGCGACCTCGGCCAGGGTCCGGACGTGGACCCCCGAGGCCGTGGCGGCGGCGGTCGCCGCGGCGGCCGCCTCGTCCCGCAGCGGCGGGGCTGTGTTCGTCACGACTTCTGTCACGCCTCCGATCCTCTCCGGAGACCGGCGGCGGGTCACCGTTGTCCCGCACCGGATTCGCCCCGCGCGTTCGTCGGGGCGGACGAACTTCGTTGCGCGAGCACGGTTTCGGTGAGAGCGGTGAGCAACGCGGTGCGTCGCGGCAGCTCGGCGACGACGACGTGTTCGTCGTCGGCGTGGGCCCCGCCACCGACCGCGCCGAGGCCGTCGAGCGTCGGAATGCCCAGCCCGGCGGTGAAGTTGCCGTCGGACGCACCGCCGACCGCCGCCTCGGTGAGCGGGCCGCCGAGGTCGTTCGCCAGCGCGAAGAGCTCCGACGACGCTCGTGCGTCCAGCGGCGCCCGGTTGATCCCGCCGGCGATGTGGATGCGCGCGTTCCCGTCCACCGGCGTGAGGTTCCGGATCGCCCGGTCGACGCGGTCCTGTTCGGCGGTGTCCCAGACCCGGACGTCGACGGCGACCCCGGCTCGGGCGGGCACGGTGTTGGTCGTCGTACCCGCGTTCAGCGCGGTCGGGACGACCGTGGTGCCCTTCCCGGGATCGGCGAGCGCGGCGACGGCGAGGATCTGGTGGGCGAGCTCGACGCCCGCGTTGACGCCCTTTTCGGGTTCGAGCCCGGCGTGCGCGGCCCGGCCCTCGATCTCGACGCGGTACGCGGAAACCCCTTTGCGGCGGGTCTTGAGCGCACCCCCGTCGGCCGAGGCTTCGAGCACGAACACCGCGTCGCAGCTCTTGGCCTCGTCCTCGATCAGCGTGCGGGACGACGGCGAGCCGATCTCCTCGTCACCGGTGACGAGGATCGACACGCCGTCGCGGTCGGGCAGCGCGGCGACCGCGTGCAGGGCCATCACGACGCCGGCTTTCATGTCGAAGCAGCCGGAGCCGCGCAGGACGCCGTCGCGGACCTCGAAGGGGTGCGTGCGCAGGGATCCCAGTGGCCACACGGTGTCGTGGTGGCCGAGCAGCAGCACCCTCGGGTCGCCGAACCGCCAGCGCAGGTGCGTGCAGCCGTCGACGACGAGGCGTTCGGGCTCGGTACCGAGCAGCCGGCGGCCGATCTTCGCGACGGCTTCGGCACTGCGGGCGACGGCTTCGTGGTCGGCCGACGGCGACTCGCAGCGGACGAGCGTCTCGATGTCGTCGATCATCGCGGTTCCCCTCGCAGCGGCCGGCCCGGCAGCGCGCCGGTGTTCAGCTTTCCTTCGCTGACAACAGGAACCCCGGCGACGTACAGGTGCCGGACACCGGCCGACGGGCGGGTGGGGTCGGTGTAGGTGGCCGCGTCGGTGACGCGATCCGGGTCGAGGATCACGAGGTCGGCGTCGGCGCCCACGCCCAGGTGGCCCTTGCCGCGGGCGCCGGGCGCGACGTCGTCGAGGAGCCGTGACGGCAGGTAGGAGCAGCGGCGGAACGCTTCGAGCCAGCTCCACTCACCGGCTTCGCGGACCATCAGGCGCAGGGTCTTGGCGAAGGTGCCGGCGGTTCGCGGGTGCGTCGTGCCGCCCGGGGGCAACGGCCACTCGGTGCTCTCGGTGCGGCCGTCCTTCCAGTGGACGGGCATGGCGTCGCTGGCGACGACGGCGTCGGGGAACGCGAGCGCCTGGTGCAGCAGACCGCGGTCGCGGGGGTCCTGTTCGTCGAGGAACTCGAGGAGGCAGGGCGCGCCCGGGTCGGCTTCTCGCAGCTGGCGCAGGCGGCCTTCGTCGCGGACCCGCTCCCCCGTTTCGAGGATGACGACGCTCGACGGCTTCAAGCCCTTGAGGCGCAGGCGGGCCGGCTCGAGGAAGGCGGCGCCGACGGCCGTGCTGCCCGCGCCGTAGGGGTAGGCCTCGACGGTGACGCGCGAACCTTCGCTCCGGGCGGTCTCGAGGGTGGCGAGGACGCGGTCGATGTGGTGGCCGGAGGTGCTGTTGACGTGGCAGTGGTGCATCGCGGCGCCGGTCTCGCCCGCGGCGGCGACGATCTCGACCGAGCCGTCGACCGGGATGGCGGGGTCGACCTCGACCAGCTCGCGGACGTGGGTGTAGGTCGGCACACCGGCCTTCGCGGCGAGGTGCGCGACGGCCATGAACTCGCCGGGCTCGGTCGCGGGCGCGTAGCCCATGAGGACGCCGATGCCCAGGGCGCCCTTCGCGAGTTCGGCTTCGAGCAGCGAAAGCCAGGCGGCGAGTTCGGTTTTCGTGGAACTGCGTTGCCACCGCGGGTTTCCGAGCACGGCGAGTCCGCTGTCGATGTTCGCGTCGGGGGCGATGCCCGCGAGGACCTGCGCCCGGGCGGCGCCCCAGGAGGCGGAGAAGCCGTAGTGCAGCGGCCGTCCGGCTTCCGCGGCCTCGGCGTAGGCGCGGTCGACGGGCATGAGGCCGGCTTCGAGGTCGAGGGCGGTGGTGACGCCGTCCATGGCCTGCAGCCGCTGCCCGGCGATGGAGTGCACGTGGCTGTGCAGATCGACGAACCCGGGCCCGACGACGAGCCCTTCGACGTCGACTTCGGTGGCTTCCGGTGCGTGAAGTCCGGTGCCGACGGCTTCGACGTGGTCGCCGTCGAGGAGGACGTCGGCGATGCCGTCGAAGCCGCTCCCGGGGTCCACGACCCGGCCGCCCCGCAAGAGTGTGCGCACCCGTCCGCCTCCTCATCGTCGTTCCCGGCGACGTTAGGAGGATTTCGGGCGGGACCGTTCGTCCGAGGCGACGAATCGGAGCGGCGCGGTTGATCCGCGCGGACGAACTCCCCCCGGGCATGCGGGGCCAGGGAAGGTCATGAACGACTCTTTCCTGTCGTCCGGCGTCATGAACGACTCTTTCATGACGTCCGGGACGCCCGGCGAACGCGAACCAGGGTCAGGCCGGGGTGACCGGGGCCAGCAGCAAGCCGGTGACCGCGTCGATCAAGCCCGTCCCCGCGTCGTCCCAGGTCGCCCTCGGTGTCGGGGTGCCCTCCGCCAGCGCTCGCTCGCGCTCCGCCGTCATGTGGATCATCAGCTGCCGGGCCATGTCGCTCCGCTCGGCGCGGACGTCCGGCGGCAGGCCGGCCAGGCAGCGGTTCAGCCCCTCGACCGCCCGGGCGAGCGCCGGGGACGTCAGCGACTCCTCCGCGATGATCTCCCGCAGCGCCGGGTCGGTCATCACCTGCGCGCTGAAGCGGGCGAACCACGTCGGGGCGCCCAGCTCCCGCAGGTAGGTGGTGCTCGGGCGGACCAGGCAGGCCACCCACTCCCTCAGCCCCGCGTCCGCGCCGGTGCCCTCGACGAGCTCCGCGCGCAGCCGCTCCATCGGCTCGGCGTGCTTGCGGACGATCGCGCGGACCAGGTCCACCTTGGTGCCGAAGTGGTAGTTGACGGCGGCGTTGTTGCCCTGCCCGGCGGCCTCGCTGATGTGCCGGTTGGACACCACCTGCACCCCGTGCTCGGCGAACAACCGCTCCGCCGTCACGAGGATGCTTTCCCGCGTCGCACTCGCGCGGGCCGCCTTCACGTTCATTCCCGAACCACCTGATCATCCGCCGGCCCCCAGCTTACGGAGCCGCCGCGCTGGCGAGAAATCGGCGGACCGTGGCAGAACAGCCACTGGCCGCGCGGGACCGCCGTTCCTAGCGTGGTCGATCATGATCGCAGTGCTCGCGCCGATCCTGATCGGCCTCCTCTACGTCGTGCTCAGCTCGCTGATCGCCGAGCCCCACCGGCGGAAGTTCAACGCCGTCGTGGTGGGCGGCGCCGGCGCGGCCTACCTCTCCGGCGGCGCGCTCGGGCCGTGGGAGCTGGTGTTCTGCGCGGTGCTGACGTACGTCGCGTTCCGCGGGCTCGACTCGTGGACGTTCATCGGCATCGGCTGGCTCCTGCACACCGGCTGGGACGTCGTCCACCACCTGAAGGGCCAGCCGATCCTGCCGTTCGCGCACGACTCGTCGTTCGGTTGCGCGTTCTGCGACCCGGTGATCGCGATCTGGTGCTTCACCGGCGGCCGGTCGGTCCTCTCGCGGTTCCGGCGGGTTGGCACGCCCGAGCCGCGGGTACCCGAGCGGACATGAGCACCGACGTCGAACGCGCCGCGCACGCCTTCTGCCCCCGGTGCGATCCGGACCCGCAACCGGGCCAAGTGCTCATCGCGCTGTGCGGCGCCCGGCACCCGTACTACGGCCGCCGCGACCGGCCGGTGAACACGTGCCCCGCCTGCGTGCGGCTGGCCTCGGCGAACGTCTACGCCTGCGGCCACCCCGGCGCCTGAGACGGTTGTGTGAGCGCGAACAACCGGCTAACGTGAATCTTGTTCACGATACTGCCGGCTGTTCCCCCTCCCCCGCCACGGAAGGAACACCGCCTTGCGCAGAGTGTTCACCGCCTTCGCGACGGCCGTGCTCGCCGCGTCCGGTCTCGCCGTCGCCGCTCCCGCCGCCCAGGCCGCCGGCGGCACCTTCAGCGTGTTGTCCTACAACGTCGCCGGGCTGCCCGAGGGCATTTCCAGCGCTCCGGCCCCGCGCGCGCCGAGCACGACCGCGATCGGGCAGCGCCTCGGCCCGTACGACCTGGTGCACGTCCAGGAGGACTTCAACTACCACGCGAACCTGTACGCGGCCGACGCCCACCCGTACCGGACGCCGACCAGCGGCGGTGCCGGCATCGGGAGCGGCCTGAACAGCCTGTCCACCCTGCCCGTCGACGAGCTGGAGCGAGTCCGCTGGGACTCCTGCCAGTTCGACTCCGGCGACTGCTTGACGCCGAAGGGCTTCACCTTCACCCGGCTCCGGCTGGCCGAGGGCGTCTACGTCGACGCCTACAACATCCACACGAACGCGGGTACGAACGACGGCGACCAGGCGTCGCGGGCGGCGAACCTCAGCCAGCTCACCGCGTTCATCACCACGCACTCGGCGGGCAACGCCGTGCTGGTCATGGGCGACACCAACACGCGCTACACCCGCGCCGCCGACACGATCCGGTCCTTCGCCGCCGACAACGGCCTCACCGACGCGTGGGTCCGGCTCGAACGCGGCGGCGTCCCGCCCGCCGCGGGCAGCGATCCCCTGGTGTGCGACGAAACCGCGGTCACCAACGCGTGCGAGATCGTCGACAAGGTGCTCTACCGCGGGAACAAGCAGATCTCCCTCGACGCGACGCACTACGACAACGAGCACGACGCGTTCCTCGACGCGTCCGGGGCGATGCTGTCCGACCACGATCCGGTGACCGTGCGGTTCGGCTGGACGGCCGACCCGGCGTTCCGGCTGAGCGACCGCTTCGGCGGCCCGCACGGCACGCCGTTCACCGACCTGGACCGGGTCGCGCCGGCCGCGCGGGCTTCGACGTTCACCCTGAGCGCGGGCACCCGCCTCGACCGGATCGGCTTGACCTCGGCGGACGGGACGACGGTCAGCCACGGCGGGACCGGCGGCACCCCGCGGACCTACCGGCTGGCCGACGGCGAGTACGCGGTCTCGACCGAGCTGTGCCAAGGCGCCTACCACGGCCACACGCGGATCTTTTCCGCGAGCATCACGACCAACCGAGGCGGCACGCTCGCCGGCGGCACGAAGACGTCGGACTGCACGACCGCCACCGCGCCGGACGGCTGGCAGATCGCGGGCTTCCACGGCCGTGCGGGCGACGAGGTGGACCAGCTGGGCTTCATCTACACCCGGCGCTGACCCGTCCACAAAGGACGGGCAGCGCGGCCACCAGGGCGAGCCCGCGCACGGCCGCCGCGACGAGGTACGGCGCCCGCAGCCCCAGCTCGTGGGCCACCAGCCCGCCGGCCAGGGTGCCGACCGGGATCAGGCCCCAGCTGACCAGCCGGTACGCGCTGGAGACCCGGCCGAGGAGGGCGGGCGGGACGAGCTCCTGCCGGAGTCCGGCGGTGACGATGTTCCACAACGTCGTCACGAAGCCGTTGACGGCGAGGAACGCGCCGAGCACCACGGCGTCGCGGCTCAGGCCGATGCCGGCGAACGCGGCGACGTTCGCCGCCAGCGCCGTCAGCAACGCCGCCCGGGAGCCGATCCGGGCCACGACGCGCGCGTTGACCAAACCGCCGAGCACGCTCCCGAGCGCGGCGCCGGCGAGCAGCAGGCCGTAGCCGCGCGCGTCGAGGTGCACGACCTGAGTGGCCAGCAGGACGAGCGTCGCGGCGGCCAGCTGACCGCAGAAGGTGTTGACGCCCACCAGGAGCGCGAGCGTGCGCAGCAGCCGGTGCCGCAGCAGCCACGCCAGGCCGTCCCGGACGGCGCCGCGGGTCCGGGCGCCGCGGGCGCGCCGGGGCAGCGTCGCCACCAGGACGGCGGACACCGCGAACGAGACGGCGTCGAGCCCGAACGGGAGCGCGGCGGCGACGCCGAACAGCAGGCTGCCCAGCGGCGGGCCGGCGAACTGCTCGGT
This sequence comes from Amycolatopsis sp. cmx-4-37, assembly GCA_049998055.1. Classification (GTDB taxonomy): domain Bacteria; phylum Actinomycetota; class Actinomycetes; order Mycobacteriales; family Pseudonocardiaceae; genus Amycolatopsis. The sequence goes on from JAEBEK010000007.1 coordinate 76,171, forward strand.
GACCGTCGTGATCGCCTGCTGGCGGCCGTTGGCCCGCGGCAGCAGCGGCTTCGCGACCAGGTCCGGCAGGATCGCCTGGGCCGCGGTGCCGTACACGACCTCGCCCGCCCCGAGCCCGAACGCCGTGACGGCGAGGACCGGGATCCCGATCGCCCCGCCGGCGGCCAGGACGGCGGTCACGGCGACCAGCACGGCCTGCGCCGCCTGCGCGCGCCACATCAGGCCGGCCCGGTCGTGCCGGTCGGCCAGCGCACCGGCGGGCAGGGAAAGCAGCAGCCACGGCAGGTACGCCGCGGCCGAGACGAGCGAAACGAGCCGCGGGTCGTGGGTGACCGTGACGGTCAGCAGGGGTACCGCCGCGGTGAACGCGCCGGTACCGAGGTTGTCGATCCCGGTGGCCCACCAGAGCCGCCGGTACGCCGTCGGCAGGGTCATGCGACGAATCCTCGGGGCGCGAGCCGGGCCCGGACACGATTTAGCCGGGTGCTACATACTCGGCACGATGGGCCTGACGATCGAACTCGACGTCGCGCAGCTCGCGGCGACCCGCTTCGCGATCTCCCCGCTGTCGGAGACGGTCGCGTGCCTGCAGCAGCTGGGCGGCCGCGAGCGGCAGGCGAGCGCCCTGCCGTGGCTGCGCTGGGCCGAAGACGAGCTCGCCCGCGCGCCGCTGGACCTCCCGTGGACGTGGCCGCTGATCGTGAGCGACCGGCCCAACTGGCCGGAGTTCCTGGTCCCCGCGCCGCGCGGCTCCGGTCCGTCCATCGAGGACGATCTGGCCGCGCTGCGGCGCACGACCGCGCGTCAGGTCCGGCGCAGCCTCGGGCGCGTGTTCGGCTCCGACCTGCGCGGGACCGTCGCGGAGCTGGCCGAGCGCCCGGCGGCCGGGCTGACGGCGATCGCCGCCGAGCTGCGGCAGGCCCACGACCGGCTGCTCGCCCCGCACTGGCCGAGGATCCGGGCCGTCCTCGACGCCGACGTCGCCCATCGCGCGCGGACGCTGGCCGCGGGCGGCGCGGAACGGCTGTTCGCCGGCCTGCACCCGGACTTGCGCTGGCACCACGGGAAGCTGCTGCTCGACGGCGACCGCCGGGTGAACCCCGGTCCCGGCGGCCTCGTCCTCATCCCGGTCGCGCTCGGCTGCCCGCACGTCCTGATCAAGCGGAGCACGTCCACGCAGACGACGGTCCGCTACCCGGCCCGCGGCCGCGGCGCCCTGTGGACCGCGGGCACCCGCGCGCCATCAGGCGGCACGGTCCGGTTGCTCGGGCGCGCGCGGGCCGGGCTCCTCGAGGCGCTGCGCTCCCCCGCCACCACGACCGACCTGGCCCACGCCCTCGGCGTGACGCCCAGCGCGGTGTCGCAGCACCTGAGCGTGCTGCGGGAGAACGGGCTGGTCGAACGGGAACGCTCCGGGCGCCAGGTCCTGTACCTGATCACGGCGCTCGGAACGTCCCTACTCACCGGCTAACCCAGCGAAGTCAGCGGCACCGCGAACACCGACCGGCCGCACGTCTGGTTCTGCGCCTGGCAGTCGGCCGTCGACCACTCCGACTGGGACCAGACCAGGCCCGTCGACCAGTCGTAGGTCAGCGCCTCCGGGTGGACCGCCCAGCAGGCGGAGGTGGCGCCGCACGTCGCCGAGGTGCTCGCCGTCGTCGTCTGGGCCCAGAGCTGGCCGTTGATCGTCGCCGAGCTGTGGGCGACGTACCACTTGCCGTCGTGGGACAGGACGCCCTGCATGTTGCCGACGGAGCTGCGGAACGCCTCCGAAGCGGTCCCGGTCAGCAGGTAGTCCGTGCCCACCGGGAAGCGGTAGAGCCGGCCGTGCAGGCTCTGGTCGGAGAAGTACTCGGTCGTCACGACGCTCGGCGGGCTCGTGGTGCGGTCCAGCGACAGCGACGAGAAGCACGGCACGCCCGTGTCGGAGGCCATGCTGCACGTGCCGCCCGCGTAGGTGTAGTAGCCGACCTGCATCATCGCGTACTTGTACGTGTACGCCGCATAGCCGCCCGACGTCTTGCCGATCGCGTTCGACGTCGTGTCGGTCAGCTGCAGGATGTGCTTGGTGCTGAACACCCGGATCGCGGTCGAGGTGTTCCCGACGGCGGTGACGTAGATCTTGTCGCCGTACCAGGCCATCCCGCCCAGGTGCGCCTTCGCCGCCGAGAAGCTGCTGCCGGTGCTGTTCGGCACGGCCAGGTACAGCATCCGGTGGGCGGCCGAGGCGGGGTCGTCGTAGTTGACCGCCTGGATCCGCGCGTCGTTGTAGCGGCCGAGCGCGTCGGTGCCGTGCCAGCCGGACAGGATGATCTTGTCGGCGCCCCACATGCCGTCGTCGTCGGCGTCGCCGGAGGTCGTGATGCCCTGCGGGACCCAGGTGGTGCTGCCCGCGCGTTCGGCGTCCCAGCACAACGACTTCGTGGCGGCCGGCGCCTTGGGCAGTGCGGCCTTCTCCGCGCCGGTGCAACCGGTCATCGCGTAGCTGGGGTCGTTGACGACGGTGTTGAGGCTGACGTTGGGCAGCGCGTTGTCCAGCGCGGTCAACGCGGCGGCCGGCGTCGCGTGCCAGACCAGGTTCTGCTTGGTCGTGGTCGTCAGCGGGTCGCTGTAGGCGGCACTGGCCGTCCCGGGCAGCGCCAGTGCGCCGGCCACCACGGCCAGCGCGAGGAGGAGCACTTTCGGAGTTCGCATGGGCGCCATTGCGCCAGAGGCGGATCCAAAATCCGTACACCCGGTTGTACGGCACTTGTATCAGTCCGCCAGCGACAGCACCGTCCGCGCCTGCTCCACCATGGCCACGTCGAGGAAGGTCCCGTCGGGCAACGCGATCGCGCCGACGCCGGCGGCCGTCGCGTCCGCGACCCGGGCGATGACCTCGCGCGCCCGCGAGACCTCCTCGCGCGTCGGCAGGAACGCCGCTCGGATCGGCTCGAGCTGGACCGGGTGGATCGCGGTCCGGCCGCGGAAGCCGAGCGCGCGGCCCGCCCGGCACGACGCCGCCAGCCCGGCGAGGTCGCGGACGTTCGGGTAGGCGGACATCGCGGGCGGCGCGAGCCGGGCCGCCCGCGCCGCGACGATCACGCGGCTGCGGGCCCACGTCAGCCCGGCGTCGTCGGCGACGCCGAGGTCCGAGCGCAGGTCGGCCTCGCCGAGCCCGATCGAGGCGATCCGCGGCGACGCCGTCGCGATGTCCAGGGCCCGTTCCACCCCGAGCGCCGACTCGATCAGCGGGTGCAGTGCCCGGCCCGGCAGCACGGCCTCGACGGCCAGGATCTCCGCCGGCGCTTCGACCTTCGGCAGGCGCACCCCCACCGGCAGCGGCAGCCGGGCGAGCGCGGCGAGGTCGGCGTCGTGCCACGGCGTGCTCGGGTGGTTGACGCGCACCTGCACCGGCCTGGCCACCGACGCCAGCAGCTCCAGCGCGTTCGCCCGGGCTTCGTCCTTGCGCGCCGGGGCGACCGCGTCCTCGAGGTCGACGAGCACGACGTCAGCCTCGGACGCCAGGGCCTTGCGCACCCGGTCCGGCCGGTCGGCCGGGGTGTAGAGGAACGTCAGCGGCGGGCTCACACCGCACCCCGTTCGCGCAGCTCGGCCACGCGCTCGGGCGAGAATCCCAGCTCGTCCAGCACGGCGTCGGTGTCGGCGCCGTGCGGGCGGCCCGTGAAGCCGATGACGCCGTCGTGGCCGGACAGCCGGAACAGCGGGGCCTGCATGAGCATCGGGCCGAGGTCGGCGTCCTCGATCTCGTGGATCGTGCCGAGCGCCCGGAACTGCGGGTCCGCGACGATGTCGGCGGCGTCGTAGATCGGCGCGACCGCGGCCTGCGCCTCTTCGAACGCGGCGACGACCTCGTCGCGCGTGCGCTGCCCGATCCACTTGCCGACGGCTTCGTCGAGTTCGTCGGCGTGGCGGGCCCGGTCGGCGCCGGTGGCGAACCACGGCTCGGCGGCCAGGTCCGGCCGGCCGACCAGGCGGACCACGCGCTCGGCGATCGACTGGGCCGAGGTGGACACCGCGACCCACTGGCCGTCGGCCGTGCGGTAGGTGTTGCGCGGCGCGTTGTTCGTCGATCGGTTGCCGGTGCGCGGCTGGACGGTGCGCAGCTGGTCCCAGCGCGTGATCTGCGGGCCGAGCATGGCCAGCATCGGCTCGATGATCGCGGTGTCGACGACCTGCCCGCGCCCGGTGTTCGCGCGGGAGGCGAGCGCGACCATGATCGCGTACGCCGTGGCCAGCGACGCGACGCCGTCGGCGAGCCCGAACGGCGGGAGCGTCGGCGGCCCGTCCGGCTCCCCGGTCGTCGCCGCGAACCCGCTCATCGCCTCGGCGAGCGTGCCGAAGCCCGGCCGGCTCCGGTAGGGGCCGAGCTGCCCGAAGCCGGTGACGCGGGCCAGCACCAGCTTCGGGTTCCAGCCCGCCAGCTCGTCGTACCCGAGGTTCCAGCGTTCGAGCGTGCCGGGGCGGAAGTTCTCGATGACGACGTCCGCCGTGGTGGCCAGGGCGAGGAACACCTCGCGGCCGCCCTCGCTGCCGAGGTCGGCGGTGACCGTGCGCTTGTTGCGGCCCAGGGTCTTCCACCACAGGTTGACGCCGTCCTTCGCGGCGCCGTGGGTGCGCGAGGGGTCGGGCTTGCGCGGGTGCTCGACCTTGATCACCTCGGCGCCCATGTCGCCGAGGTGCATCGCGGCCATCGGGCCGGCGAAGAGCGTGGACGCGTCGATGACGCGCAGCCCGGCCAGTGCCCCGGTCGATCGATCGCGGGAGACGGTCACGCCGGCACCTCCCAGGCGCAGCGGAAGCCGACCGTCGCGCTCCGCGCGAGGCCCAGGCCGGGCAGAAGCAGCTTCACCGTGTGGTCGGGCGCTTTCACGCCGCCTTCGACGTACCACTCGGACCCTTCGGCCGCGTAGTCGCTACCCCCCTTGAGCATCACGAACCGCGTCCGGCCGTCGGAGTGCTCGCTCTCGGTCCAGTTCCACACGGCCGGGGTACCGCGCTCGAGGCGCTCTCCGGCCAGCTGCCATTCGTCCTCGGTGGGCAGGCGGCCGCCGCGCCACGCGCAGTACGCGCGGGCGTCGTCGAGGTCGACGTAGGTGACGGGTTCGCTCGCGGCGCCCACGTGCTTCGGTTTCCACTCGTAGCCGGTGGCCGCCACGAACTCCGCGAACTGCGCGTTGGTCACTTCGGTGGCCGCTACCGCCACCGCGGTGGTCAGTTCGCCCTCGCGCTGCAGGGTGCGCGCGTCGTGCAGGCGCGGCGGGAGCGGTTTCCATTCGTCCACATAGGGCGCTCCCTGGTACATGCCGGTTTCGCGGGCGCGGTAGCGGACGGTCAGCACGTACGGTCCTTTGGGGACTACCACGGCGTCTTCGTCGGGCTTTCCGGTGGTCCTTTGTGGACTCAGTCGGGTCGCGACGCGGTGCGGGAAGCGGGAGTCCGGGTCGTGCGGCAGCGCCGGGAGATCCGGCAGCCAGCCCCGCACCGCGGCACCGATCCCGCGAGCCGGGACGCCGCCCAGGAGGTCGGTGCCGGGCAGCGGGCCGTGGTAGTCGGTGTCGCCGCGGTTGACGAGGGTCCACAAGGTCTTGCCGTCCAGCTCCCACTGGGACGCGTAGACACCGGCCGCCTCGGCCGCCGGGTCCAGTTCGGCCAGGGGCGTCCATTCGCCGTCCAGGAGCAGGTCCTCGGCCGCGCGCTGGATCGTGACCATTCGGCGGACGGTCGCCGCGTCGCGGGGCGACCAGCCGACCCACACGCCGAAGACGACCTCCCACACCATCACGCCGGCGCCGTTGAGCCACGCCGACTGCAGCTCTTCGCTGTGGTCGCGGTGCCAGCGGCGGACGTGGTGCTGCATGTGCCGGCGCTCGTACCAGTGGGCGCGCAGGACGCCAGGCACGGGCGAGTCGGCGAAGAACTGTGCCCACGACGCGGCGTGGTCCTCGATCCGCTCGACCGGCAGCTTGGACTCGCCTTCGAGGACGAGGCCGGGCCGGGCGGCTTCGAGCCGGTCGACGAAGTCCGGCTCGGCCTTCTTGAGCGTGTCGAGGAAGACGCCGTCGGCTTTCAGGTCGGCGACGAGCGCCGCGAGCTCGGTGAGGTCGTCCTCGCCGCGGCGGGTGCCGACGTCCCAGGGGTTGTAGTCGACGAAGACGTGCAGGCCTTCTCCGTGCAGGGTCTCGATCAGCTCGGCGAGGCCGGGGACGTCGCGGTAGAAGTCCCACTGGTTGCGGTCGTCGAGGCCGATCACCGGATAGGCGTGCCAGAGGACCACGGCGTCGAGACCGCCGAAGCGGTCACGCGCGTCGGCGAGGAAGCGGTCCGGGGTGAACCGGCGCTCGTCGAAGGAGTAGAGCAGTTCGTCCCAGAGCCACACCTGAGCGACTGTGTGGCAGGTCTGCGCCCAGGCCGCTTCGGGACGTTCGTAGGCCTTGCCGGTGTACGCGTGCCGGGCTCGCGCGTCTTCGCGCCAGTTCTCGAGGGCCGCGCGCCACGCCGGCCGGTCGGCCGGGTCCTCCGGCGCCGCGAAGATCTTGGCCGCGTCGGGATCGGGGCCGGTCACGTCGGTGGGCCGGTCGATCGGGCGCGGGACGAGCGGGTCGAACGTGTAGGTCATGATGTCTTTCCTGCGACCTCGGCTTCGGTGGGAACGGCGGTTTGGGCGCCGGGCCGGGTGACGGCGAGCGCACCGGCCGCCGACGCCCGTCTCGCGGCCTCGGGAAGGTCTTCGCCCCGGGCCAGCGCCGCCGCGAGCACGCCGCAGAAGGTGTCGCCGGCGCCGGTGGTGTCGACGACGTCCACCGGAAACCCGGGAATCCGCACGGGTTCGTGATCTCTTCGAAGGATCACACAGCCCTCCCCGCCGAGGGTGACCACGACGGCGGGCACCCGCTCGAGCAGCTTCTCGGGTTCGCCCGCGAGGTCGGCCGCCTCGTGCTCGTTGACGACGAGCAGGTCGACGGCGTCCCACAGCGAGTCCGGCAGCTCCCGCGACGGCGCCGCGTTGAGGATCATCAAGGCGCCGGAACGCCGGGCCGCGGCGGCCGCCGCCACGACGTCGAGGGGGATTTCCAGCTGGGCCAGCACGACATCGGCCTCGGCGATCCGCTCGGCCTGGGCGGCGCCGACGTGCACGTGGTCGTTCGCCCCGGGTGCGACGACGATGGCGTTCTCACCGTCGGGGGCGACGGTGATGAAGGCCGTCCCGGTGGGGGCGTCGGCCCGCTCGATCAGGTCGGTCCGGACGCCGGCGCCGCCGAGGGAGACGAGAAGGAGGTCGGCGGCTTCGTCTTCGCCGAGCGCGCCGACGAAGGTGGTCTCGGCACCCCCGGCCCACGCGGCGGCGACGGCCTGGTTCGCGCCCTTGCCCCCAGGGCTACGGCGCAACCGCTCGCCGAGGATCGTTTCCCCGGCTCGCGGCGGCCGGGGCACGTCGACGGCGAGGTCGACGTTCGCCGAGCCGACGACCACGACTCGCCCGGTGGGGGCGGGACGGTGCGGGCCGGGGTCGCCGAGTGAGCTTCGGTCTCCGGCGGGCGAGCCGGCGCTCGTGGGGCCGCTCATGGCCGCACCGCGGCGAGCGTGGCCGGGCGGACCGCGATCAGCCGTTCCCGGCCCGGTGAGCCGGGGCCCGGGTGGCCGGTCACTCGCCCACCTCCGCCAACGCCGCCGTGCGGGCCGCGAGGTCCGCGATCCGCCGTTCCCCGCCCGGCAACGAGGTCGCGATCCGGCCGTCGAGGGGTTTGCTCCAGTACTCGTCGACCCCGCTCAGCGCGCCGGCCACTCCCCCGACCGTCGCGGCCGCGGAATCCGTGTCCCAGCCCGCCGTCACCGCGATCGCCACGCTCGGCCCGAACTCCCCGCCCCCCGCGGCGAGGGCGTAGGCGATCACCGCCGCGTTGTTCAGCACGTGCACCCAGTGCAGGTGCCCGTAGGCCGCGTGCAGCCGGTCGAGTCCACTTCGGACATCGCCGTCCGAAGCCGCCGATCGTCCGAAGTGGACCGCGGCCGCCAGGTCGCTCGCCGCCGGGATCGCCGCCATCGCCGCGTCGAGGACCTCGTCGACCGTGTCGCACACCATCGCCGCCGAGGCCAGGCTCGCCGCCCACATCGCGCCGTACACGCCGTTGCGCGTGTGGCTCAGCCGGGCGTCCACCCACGCCAACCGGGCCGCCCCGTGGACGTCACCCGGGCTGATCCAGCCGAACACGTCCGCGCGGATCAGCGCGCCGATCCACTCCCGGAACGGGTTGCGGTAAGTCGCGGTGTCCACGCGCGCGTCGAGGAGGTTCCGGTACGCCGCGCGCTCCGCGGTGAAGACCCGCCCCGCGGGCAGGTTGTCCAGCCACAGCTGCGCGACATCCGACGTCGTGAACTCCCGGCCGTGCGTCTCCAGCAAGGACAACGCCAGCATCGGGTAGTTGAGGTCGTCGTCCTCGGGCATCCCGTCGATGTTCTCCTCGAGCGACGTCGGCGCGGACCGGCGGTTCCACGGCCACCGCTCGGCGACGTCGTCAGGCAGTCCTACCGCGGTGAACCACCGATCGAGGGGCCACCGGCCGGTCGCCCGCAGGATCTCCTCGATCCCCTCGCGCGGGATCTTCTCCACCGGCTTGCCGAGCAGGCAGCCCGCCGCCCGGCCGGTCCACGCGTTCAGCTCGCGTCCGCGGGAGCCGCGCCGCAGGACAGGCGCCCCGGGCAGGACCGGCTCCGGTTCGGGGACGGGGGCGTCCAGTTCGTCCAACAGCTCGCGAGCCAGAGAACGCAACGAAGGCATCGCGGGACCCGCGCCACTGACGGCGGGCGTCGGGTCACCGCCCGCCGCGACCCACCGCTCTCGCACGGCGGTGACGTCCTTGCCCTCCGCGGCCGATTGCACCAGCTCGTGCGGGAGCAGGTCCTCGGGCTGGGCCCAGGTCAGCCTCACGCCGTCTCCTCGAAGAAGGCGACCCGCGCCGCGGCCCGCTCCCGGTCGGCCTTCAGGATGTCCGCGGCCGCCGAGGCCAGCAGGTGCCCGGTCTCGCGCAGGTCCATCCGGCTGGCGTCGCCGATCTCGTCGACCCACTCGGCGGGTACGACCGCCGTCCCGCCGAGGCCGGCGCAGATCGCCGCCGCCATCACCGCGATCGAGTCCGCGTCCCGGCCGTAGTTCACCGAGGCCAGGACCGCGCCGCGGAAGTCGCCTCGGTGCGCGAGGACGAACGCCAGCGCGGCGGGCAGCTCCTCGATCGACTTCGTCCGCGACGGGCGCCGCGCGTCCATCGACATCTCCCGGTAGTGCGGCCCCACCGAGTCGAACGGCGCGACCGTCTCCCGGACGAGCGCGGCGAGCGCCCGCTCTTCGTCGTCGGTGGCCGGGGGGACGGTCCGGCCACCGAACTCTTCGACGACGGCCCGCAGCGCCGCCGCGGTCCCGTCGTGGGCCACATCGAGCGCCGCCGCGACGACGTCGTCGAGCGACGCGCCCGGCGTGACGGCGGCCGCCACCATCGCGGCCAGCACGCCCGCCGCCTCGCGGCCGTAGCTCGCCTGGTGCGCGCCGGTGAGGTCGATCGCCTCGGCGTAGGCCGCCCGCGGGTCACCCGCGTTGACGACGCCCACCGGGGCGACGTACATCGCCGCGCCGCAGTTGACCACGTTGCCCACACCGGCTTCGCGCGGGTCGACGTGTCCGTAGTGGAGCCGCGCGACGATCCACTTCTCCGCCAGGAAGACCCGCTGCAGCAGCAGTGCGGTCGACTCCAGCTCCGGCACCCAGCGCGGCTCGCCGATCATGAGCGGCACCAGGTCCTCGGCCATCGCGTACGCGTCGAGGTGCGCGCGGCGCTTCGCGTACACCTCGACGAGCGCCCGCGTCATGAGGGTGTCGTCGGTGATGTGCCCGTCGCCCTTGTGGTAGGGCGCGATCGGGCGCGCGGTCCGCCAGTCCGGGTACCACGGCCCGACGACGCCGGTCACCCGGCCGCCGTGGCGCTCTTCGATCTGTTCGGGCGTCCACCCTTCGGTGGCGCCGCCGAGGGCGTCCCCGACGGCCGCACCGGTGATCACCGCGACGGCTCGGTCTTCCAGCCAGGTCAAGAATCCGCTCCTGTCACTTGCTGACGCTCTTCCAGCCGTCCTCGAGCTGCTTCGCGAGGCCGGCGGCGTCGATCTTCTGTCCGAGGAACTGCTGGTACGCCGGGGTCGCGACGGTGTCCTTCCACTGCGCGTACTTGCCGGCGAACAGGTAGGGCGCCGAGGTGAGGTACTGGCCGGAGGCGAGGATCGCGTTCCAGCCGTTCTTCGCGCCGAGCTTGGTCGTGAGCGCCTGCCGCGCCGACGTCGTCGGCGGGATCAGCGCGTCGGCCTCGTTGACGGCGGCGAGGTTTTCGGTGCCGGTGAAGAAGTCGACGAACTCCGCGGCCTCCTTGACGTGGCCGGAGTCCTTGTTCACCGACAGCGTCTGCGGGTTCGCGGCCTGCGCGGGACCGGCCGAGCCGGCCAGCGGCGGGAGCACGACCCAGTCGAAGCCCTTCGGCGCGTCCTTCGCGATGTTGGCCGCCTGGTAGGAACCCTGGACGGTCATGGCGACCTGGCCGGCGTAGAACGGCGCGAGGGCCTTGGTGCCCGACTGCGTCAGCGTGACCGGCAGGATCGAGTGGTCCTGGTGGGCCATCGCGTCCACGAGCTGCGGCAGCGCCTGCTCACCCTGGCCGACGCTCAGGGTCGCCTTGTCGCCGGCGCCGTCGAAGTACTTGCCGCCGAACCCGGGGGCCAGCGCGACGAACGCCGCCGTCGGGCTCGAGAGGCCCCAGCCGAGGCCGAACTTGCCGTCCTTGGTCGTCGCCTTGGCGATGTCGCGCAGCTGGTCCCACGTCATCGTGGCGCCGGTCGGGATCGTGACGCCGGCCTGCTGCAGCTGGGTCTTGTTCGCGAAGACCACATAGGACTGCAGCTCGGTGGGCGCGGCGATCACCTTGCCGTCGACCGTCACCGAGTCGAGCACGCCCTTCGGGATGTCCGCGCGCTTGGCCTCCGGCAGGTACTGCGTGAGGTCGGCGAGGTACCCGTCCGTGGCGAAGGGCGCGATGCCGGCCGCCTCGTAGTGGACGATGTCCGGCGCGGTGCCCGCGTTGAACTGGGTGATCAGCTTGTCGTAGACGCCGTCCCAGCCCGCCTGGACGATCTTGACCTGCACGTCCGGGTGGGCCTTGTTCCAGTCGCCGACGATCTTCTGCGTCGCGGCGATGGCGGCGGGCTGGTCGGACAGGGACTGGAACGTGAGGGTGGTGGGACCGTCCCCGCTGTCCCCGCTGCCACCACCCCCGCAGGCGGTGAGCAGCAGGCCGACGGCCGTCAGCGCGGTGGCGGCGAGCAAACGTCGTGTCTTCATCGACCGACCTTTCAGGTGATTCTTGGTGGGGTTCATCCCTTCACCGCCCCGGCCATCAGGCCGCTGGTGAGCTTCCTGCGCAGGATGCTGAAGAAGACGATGCTGGGGATGGCGGCGAGCACGGCGCCCGCGGCGAGCGGGCCGAGGGCGACCTTGCCCTCCCCGCCGACGAACATGTTGAGCGTGATGGGCAGCGTGTAGTTCTCCGGCGACTGCAGGAGGACCAGCGCGAAGAAGAACTCGTTCCACGAGGAGACGAAGCTGAACATCGCCGTCGCGACGACGCCGGGCATGAGCAGCGGGAAGACGATCGTGCGCAGCACGGTCAGCCGGCTCGCGCCGTCCATCGCCCCGGCCTCCTCCAGTTCCACCGGGATCGCGGCGACGTACCCCTGCAGCATCCAGAGCGCGAACGGCAGCATGTACGTCGTGTGCACCAGCGTCAGGCCGGCGAGGTTGTCGGCCAGGCCGAGCGTCCGCAGGATGAGGTACAGCGGCAGGATGATCAGCACGACCGGGAACACCTGGCTCACCAGGATCCAGCCGACGCCGGCGGCGCGCACCTTGCCCTTGAGCCGCGCGAGCACGTAGGACGCGGGCACGGCGATGACGACCGACAGCGCGGTCGAAGCCAGCGCGACGATCAGGCTGTTCGCGGCGGACCGGACCAGGCCCTGCTTTTCCAGGGCCTCGGTGTAGTTGTCCCAGTGCCATTCGCTCGGCAGCAGGCTCACCGTGAGCGAATTGAGCTCGCCCGAAGACTTCACCGACGCGGAAATCAGCCAGAGCAACGGGAAGCCGAGGAACAAGATGTACAGCGCGAGGGCGGCGTATTGCGCCGGGCGCACGAGAACCCGCATCAGCGCCCCTTTCCCCCGCGGTCGTCGCGGAACTGCGACCGCAGGTAGACGGCGAGGATGAGCACGACCACGACGACGAGCACCAGGCCCATCGCGGCGGCGTAGCCGATCTCGCGGTTCTTGAAGGCCTCGAGGTAGATGAACAGCACCGGGACCATGGTCTTGCCGCCCGGGCCGCCCGCGGTGAGCACGTAGACCAGCGAGAACGAGTTGAAGTTCCAGATGAAGTTCAGCGACGTGATCGACGTGACGATCGGGCGCAGGCTCGGCCACGTCACCGCCGTGAACCGCCGCCACGCGCCCGCGCCGTCCATCGCGGCGGCTTCCTGCAGTTCGGCGGGGATCTGCTGCAGGCCGGCCAGCAGCGTCACCGTCGTCTGCGGCATGCCGACCCAGACGCCGACGACGATCACCGCGGGCAGCGCGACCGAGAAGTCGCCGAGCCAGTTGATGTCGCTGGGCAGGCCGACGCTGCCGAGGACGGCGTTGAGCGGGCCACCGTTGGCCGAGTAGATCATCTGCCACATGATCGCCACGACGACCGGCGGCATCGCCCACGGCACGAGCGCGAGCACCCGCGTCAGGCCCTGCAGCCGGAGCCCGGAGTTGAGCAGCAGGGCCAGGCCCATCGCGGCGGCCAGCTGGAGCAGGGTGACGCCGACGGTCCAGATCATGCCGATCCGCAGCGAGTCCCAGAACAGGTTGTTGCCGGCGAGCTTCGTGAAGTTGTCGACGCCGGCGAAGCCGTAGTCCGGGTGGCGCACCAGGCGCGCGTCGGTGAAGGCCAGGAAGATCCCGACGACCAGCGGCGCGACGCTCAGCACGAGGATCGGGATCAGCGAGGGCAGCACCAGCCCGATCGCCTCGCGCCGCCGGGTGCGGGCCAGCGCGGGCTTCTTCTTCCCGCTCGGGGGCGCCGGGCGCGTCACGGTCGCGGTCATCGCGCACCTCCGGTCGATTCGCGCACCATCAGCTCCGGGCCGACGGCGACCTGCTGCGCCGCGTGGTCCGGGTCGTCGGCGAGCTGGAGCATGATCCGCGCCGCCGCGCGCCCGCGCTCGGTCGAGCCGAGGGACACGCTGGTCAGGCTGGGCTGGAAGACCCGGCCGAGCTCGGTGTCGTCCATGCCGGTGACGGCGACGTCCGCCGGCACGGACAGGCCGAGTTCCCGCACGGCCCGGATGGCGCCGATGGCGAGCAGGTCGTTGGCGGCCACGAGCGCGTCGACCGCGCCGCGGGCGAGCAGCTCCCGGGCGGCCTCGAGCCCGGCGGTGACGGTGAAGTCGCCGGCGATCTCCTGGTCGACGCTCTCGAACGCGGTCGTCTTGGTGGCGGCGTCGAACCCCCGCTGGCGCGCGGCACCGGGCGTCGTGTCGAGCGGGCCGTTGAGGAAGCCGACGCGCCGGCGGCCGAGGGCGCGCAGGTGGCGGACCGCGGTGCCGATCCCGCCCGCGGAGTCGGTGGAGACGGAGCTGATGCCCCGGTCCTGGAGGGTCCGCCCGATCACCACGACCGGGACGGGGGCCTGCTGGATCTCGCGGATCAGCCGGTCGTCGGTGCGCAGCGGGCTGACGATCATGCCGTCGACGAACCCGCTGTTGAGGCTGCGCACGAGGTCGGTGGTCGACGTCGCGGTGTCCCCCGTGCTCATGACGACGACCCGGTACCCGTGCGGAGCGAGGACTTCGTGGATGGCCCGCATCATCTCGACGTAGACGGGGTTCCCGATGTCGGCGACGGCGAAGGCGACCTGGGAGGTCCGCTTCAGCCGCAGCGACCGCCCGATGGCATCGGCGCTGTACCCGAGCTCGGCCGCGGCGGCCCGGACGCGCTCGACCATCGCCGGGCTGGCCCCGGTGCCGTGCAGCGCGCGCGAGGTCGAGGCCAGGGAGACCCCGGCGCGCTCGGCGACCTGGAGCAGCGTGGCCCGTGTTGACGTCATCGGCTACCTCGTAGTGCGTTCTTGGAAACGTTTCCAGCTGCGGAAGGCGGAGTTGGAAACGTTTCCAATCGGATTAATCCTGATACTGGCACCGGTGAGCGGGACCTGTCAACACGACACGGAGAGCACTGAGCCGGTCACGCGGAGGCTCGCCAGGGTCTCGGCAAAGTCGCGTTTGCCGGGCGGGATGTCATGAACGGGTCGTTCATGACGCTGGACGACAGGAACGAGTCGTTCATGACGTCGCCAACCCCTGCCGAACGACGCGAATCCGAGCGCGGCCGTGACTTTGCCGAGGCCTGACGTCGGGCGCGGTGAACGACTCGTTCATGACGTTCCGGCGCCGCTCCCGCATCCTGGTACGGCTGGCCGCCTTGACCGGAATGCCCCGATAGTGGTCGCGTGCTCACTTCCCGTGCCCCGCTCACCCTGCCCCGGGCCGAACGGACCGGGACCCGGGTGTCCTATCGGGACGCACTCGTCGCGAACCTCGCCGGCTACCGGCCGCTGCTGCTGGACCTCGTCGTCCCGGCCGGGCGCGCGCCCGGGGGTGGCCACCCGGTGGTGGTCTACCTCTACGGTGGCGCGCCGGCGGGCGGGTCGCACAAGCACAGCCTGCTGGGCGACCGGGTGACGGATCGCTTGGTGGCGGCCGGGTTCGCCGTCGCGCGGGCCCAGTACCGGCAAGGGCGCGAAGCCGCTTTCCCCGCGCAGGTCCACGACGTGAAGGCCGCGGTGCGCTGGGTGCGCCACCACGCCGAGGAGCTGGCGCTCGCCGCCGGCCGCGTCGCGGCCTGGGGACACTCGGCCGGCGGTTACCTGGCCGCGATGCTCGCCGTCACGGCGGACGACCCCGACCTCGAAGGCGACCTCGGGATCACGGGCCCGTCGAGCCGCGTCGGCGCCGCGATCGCCTGGAGCGCGCCGACGGACTTCACGCGCATCCCGCCGCCGCCGGCGGATTCCCCGTTGCACAGCAACGGCCACGACCCGCACGAGTGGCTCCCCGGGCCGACCGCGACGCCGCTGCTCCACGCGTCGGCGACCGCGGCCCCGCTCCTGCTGGCCCACGGCACCGACGACGCCGGGATCCCGATCGCGCACAGCGAAGCACTGGTCGCGGCCTACTGGCGGGCCAGCGCCGACGCCGACCTGATCCGCGTCGACGGCGCCGGCCACTTCTACGGCGAACGCAAGCTCCAGCACGTCACCGACGCCGGGATCGCCTTCCTCCGCAACCACCTCGCGCCGCCCGCCTGAGCGGCACTGCGCCGACCGGACGACGTCCCGGGCACGGCGGCCGACCCCGTGACCACCTTCCGCGCGGGCCAGAGGCGGAACGCGGGGTGGCGCACGGGGTGGCTGCCCGCCTGAGCCGCTCAGCCGACGACGTCGACCTCGAACGGTTCCGCCGCGCTGTACTCGACGTCGGCCCACACCGCGCCCGGCAGGGCGAAGCGGCGGTGGGACGTCAGCCGGTCGTCGTAGTGCGGGTCGGACTTGGGGTTGTGGCCCACGCCCGTCTTGTCGGAGCCCCACGCGAAGATGTTGCCGACCCACATCGGCTTCGACACGCCTTGGCCGTTGATCCGCGGCCGGATGACGAGGGCGGCACCGGCACTGCCGGACAGGTTGAGCCGGACCGTGTTCTGCCCGGCGTTGGGCGGGGTGACGGTGATGCGTTCCATGAGCTCCACTTCCGGTTCGGCGGTCAGGTTTCCGGCTCCCGGCGAATCGACGCCGGGCCAGAAGTCGGCCACGACGGAGATGTCGATGCCGGGCGCGACGTCCAGCAGGTACTGCGCGGCGATCGCGCCTTCGGGTATTTCGGGTTTGCCGGTGGCCGTGGCGATCCAGTACAACGGCGGCTCGACGTGCTGGGCCTTGAACGCGGCCTTCACCTTCGGCCAGGTCGACCGGTTGCAGTAGATGACCGGGTAGGCGAATCCCGACTCACGCCGCCGCCGGGCCCAGCCCGGCGCCTCCTCCGGCGTCGCGTCGCCCGGCTCGACGTCGAGCACGTGCCCGTCGTTGGTCGACGCCTTCTTGACTATTCGCACCTTCAGGGCGTGCGGGAAGAGCGCCCAGTCGGCGGGGGTCCACGGCGCGAGCTTGATCCGGTCGATGTAGCCGGCCACCAGCGCGGGCCGGCTGTCCTTCTTCAGGATGTTCCGCGGGGTGACGGCGTCGTACATGGTGCGCATCGGCTTGCCTCGAAATCGTGGTGCGGCGGATATCGACGTATTCACGATCGCGGAAGGAGGATAACGCCACAACGGCGAAAAGGGCG
This sequence comes from Amycolatopsis sp. cmx-4-37, assembly GCA_049998055.1. Classification (GTDB taxonomy): domain Bacteria; phylum Actinomycetota; class Actinomycetes; order Mycobacteriales; family Pseudonocardiaceae; genus Amycolatopsis. Next base: position 92,637 of record JAEBEK010000007.1, read on the forward strand.
CCTTTTCGGGCGAAAGCGCGGCGGCCGAAAAGGTTTCACGCGCGGCGGCGGGCCCGGAAACAACCGGACCCGCCGCCCGGCCGGGTCATTCTTCGCGCAAATTCTCCAGGTTCGTCGTCCGCCACAACGCGGGCAGTGTCAGGGCGGTGACGAACAGTACCGCGGCGATCGCGGTCGCCGTCAGGAGCGCGATCGCGGGCACGTCGGCCGACATCGGGCGGTGCACGACGAACGTGAGCACCAGCCAGTCGAGGGCGAGCCCGGCCGGCACGGCGACGAGCACCGCCACCGCCACCGGGATGACCAGCTGCCACACCAGCGAGCGGGCGAGCACGCCGCGCCCGACCCCGTTCGCGGCCAGCGCGGCGAGGCTCCGCCGCCGTTCCCGCAACTGCTCCCACGCGGCGACCAGCAGGCTGCCCGCGACGAACAGCAGCACCAGCACCGAACCGACCGACAGCACGCGCGTGATCAGCGCGGAGGTGCCGTCCCGCCCGGTGCCGAGCGAGTCCACGGACCCGTTCCACCCCACCACGTTCCGGACGCGCTCCACCAGGTCCGGGTCGGCGTCCGGCAGGGTCGCGGACACCGTCAGCCCGACGCCGGACGCCGTCGCCAGCGCGGCCGGGGTCACGATCAGCTCCGGCGCTTCGTTCCCGTACACCGGCACGCGACGCACCGCCGGCACCGTCCACTGCGGAACGGCGGTCCGGGCGGCCCGGCGGATCTCGGAGAACCACACGTGGACCCCCGCCTCGGGCACGGGGCCGCCGCGGGTCGTCGCGGCGTAGACGTCGCCGTCGCGGCAGTCCGCGATCCCGGCGGCGGCGCGCAGCCGCGCGCAGTCCTCGACGACGATCGAGGTGCGTTCTCCCGACGCGGTCTCGATCAGGGCCCCGGTCCGCACCGGCACGTCGCCCAGCCCGGGCAGCGCGTGGAAGGCGGCGGTGAACGCCGCTCCGTCGGCGACGCTGGTGGCGTAGTAGCTCGCGAGCACCCGGATCTCCCGCGGCGCGGGCCGTTCGCTCTCGGTCCGGCTGTAGACCCCTTGCAGCGCAATAGATCCGGCGAGTACCACGGCGACGCCGCTGACCAGGCGCGCTGCCGTCGCGCTGTCGAGCTGGAGCCGCCGGACGGCCAGCAGCCAGGCCGGCGAACCGCCGCCGAGCAGGCCGGCGACCCGCTCGACCACCCACGGCAGCACCAGGGGCACGGCCGTGAGGACGAAGACCACGCCGACGATCACGGCGGGGTGGTCGGCGCCGTCGCCACCCAGGCCGGTGAGCAGCAGTGCCCCGCCCACGACCGCGGGGAACAGGCGCCACGCCAGCTTCCGCCGGGTCCGCGTTCCCCGGCGCTCGACGCCCAGCGGCTCGATGACGACCTGCCGCAGCGCGAACACGGCCGCCGCGCACGCCAGCACCGGCAGCGCCAGCAGGGCCGGAACGCCCAGCCGCCAGTCGGGCACGACGTCGGTCCCGAAGAGGCCGCCGCGGAAGGCGTCCACGGTGATCCTCGGTACGAGCACGCGGACGAGCTGGAACAGCGCCAGGCCGGCGAGCAGGCCGGCGAACGCCCCGAGCAGCGCCTCGCCGGCCGCGATCCGGTGCACCTGGCCGCGGTCCGCGCCGACCAGGCGCAGCGCGGCGAGCCGCCGGTCCCGGGCCGCCGCCGCGAGCCGGGTGCTGGTGACGACGAAGACGAACACCGGCACCAGGCAGGTCGTCGCGCCCATCACGACCAGCAGCAGCTCGAGCGAGGACAGGGGACGGCGAGGGGTTTCGTACCCGAACCGGCTCACCAGGGCGGCGTCCGGCTGCTGCGCGACGGTGTCGGAGCCGACGTAGAACCGCAGCTCGTTCGGGCCGGTCAGCCCGGCGTCGCCGATGGTGCCGATCACCCGCCCGGCGAACCGCGGGCGCAGCAGCTCGCCGCCGGGTGAGCGCAGCAGGTCCGCCAGCGCCGGGGACAACACCACCTCCCCCGGCCCCGGCAGCCGGTCCACGCCCGGGGCGGCGGGCGGGCGCGGCCCGGTGAGCTGCACGAGGTAGCCCTGCAGTCCGCGGCCGCGGAACTCGTCGTTGCGGGTGACCGCGTGGACCGGGTCGACGCCCTCGGCGGGCGCCCCGGGGACGAGGACGCGCGCGCTCGCCCGGTCGTCCCGGGCGCCGAGCAGGTTCGGCACCGACGACGCGGTGAGCAGGACGGCGACGCCGAGGCCGACCCCGGCCGCGGTCAGCGTGAGCCGCACCAGCGCGGTCCGCGCCCCGCCGCCGCCCAGCGCGAGGCGCATCCCGAGCGCGAAGTCGGCGGCCCAGCGCCGGATCACCGGGTCACCTCGAGCTCTCGTGTCCGGCCGTCGCGCACGACGACCTCGCGGTCGGAGTACGCCGCGACGCGGGGTTCGTGCGTCACCAGGACCACCGCCGCGTCCCGCTCCCGGGCCGCGGTCGTCAGCAGCTGCATCACCTGCTCGCCGTTGAGCGAGTCCAGGGCGCCGGTCGGCTCGTCGGCGAAGACGACGCGCGGGCCGGTCACGAGCGCGCGGGCCACCGCCACCCGCTGGCCCTGCCCGCCCGACACCTCACCCGGCCGCTTGCCGGCCACGTCGGCGAGGTCGAGCTCCGCCAGCATTTCGCGGGCCCGCCGCGCCGCCACCCGGCCACGCTCGCCGTTGAGCCGCAGCGGCAGGGCGACGTTCTCCAGGCAGGTGAGCTCCGGGACGAGCCGGCCGAACTGGAAGACGAAGCCGAAGTCGGTGCGGCGCAACGCCGAGCGTGCGCGGTCGGTCAGCCGGGCGAGGTCGGCACCCCGGTAGCGGACGGCGCCGTCGTCCGGCCGGACGATCCCGGCCAGGCAGTGCAGCAGCGTCGACTTCCCCGCCCCGGACGGGCCCATCAGGGCCACGACCTCTCCCGCGCGCACCCGCAAGCTCGCCGAAGTCAGCGCGTCGGTGGGCCCGTAGGCCTTCCGGATCTCGGCGGCCTCCAGCAGGACGTGCTCGGTGGTGCTCACGCGATCTCCTCCGCCAGCTGGCCGAGCCGGGCCGCGGTCAGCTCCAGCCAGCGGAGGTCGGCCTCCAGGTGGAACAGCGCGTGGTCGCAGACCAGCTGGTCGACGAGGTCGCCCCGGGTCTTGCGGCGGGTCAGCTCCCGCATGGCGTCGAGGTGGGCCGAGCGCTGGACGTCGAGGACGTCGGTGGCCGCGCGGCCGGAGAGCAGCGCGAGCACCACCTTGGTGTAGAGCGTGTTCTGCAGGTAGGCCTCCGGCTTCTCCGGGGTCGCCAGCCAGGTGCCGACGTCGGCGACCCCGGCCTCGGTGATCGCGTAGCGCTTCCGCTCGGGACCGCCGCCGGCTTCGATGCCATCGGCCTCGACGAGTCCCTGCTTGAGCAGCCGGGCCAGGGTCGAATAGACCTGGCCGTAGTGGACGCGGCGGTCGTGCCCGAACCGGTCGTCGTAAGCGCGTTTGAGGTCGTAGCCGTGCCGAGGGCCGTTTTCCAACAGGCCGAGCAGGGTGTGTCCGATCGACATGCGCCAGACTATACACGGTGTGTATAGCCGGAGTTTATACACACCGTTCATAGTGCTCAGCCGAGGAGCGCCGCCAGGGGCGTGGCGGGCCAGCCGAGCAGTTCTTCGAGGTCGGGACCGGTGGTGGCGAACTCGCCCCGGCGGGCGGCGCGGAACATGCCGAGCAACATCGCGGCCTGCGCGGCGGGGACGCCGTGCCCGGTCAGGCCCGCCACCCACTCGTCGTCGTCGGCGACCACGCGGCGGATCGTGCGTCCGGTGAGCCCGGAAAGGAGACCGGCGACGTCCTCGAGGTCGTGCGCGACCGGGGCGGTCAGGGGCGGGGTCGGCCCGTCGAAGCGGCCCTCGTCGGCGAGGATCACCGCCGCGGCTTCGGCGAGGTCGGCGTGCGCCGTCCACGACACCGGCCCGTCGGCGGGCGCGACCAGCTCGCCGGTTTCCCGCGCCCGGCCGAGCAGCAGCGGGACGGTGGCGGCGTAGAACCCGTTGCGCAGCACGGTGAACGCCGGGCCCGCCGCGGCCAGGTGACGCTCGGTCGCGGCGTGGTCGGGCATCGGCGCGAACAGCGAGTCGTCGGCCGCGCCCTGGTGGCTCGTGTAGAGCACGCGCTTGGCTCCGGCGTCCCGCGCGGCGTCGATCGCCGCGACGTGGTGCCGCAGCGCCGCTTCGCCCGTGGCGTCCGTCGAGACGACGAGAACCTGCGTCGCGCCTTCGAACGCGGAAGCGAGCGAGTCCGGGTCGGCGAAGTCGCCGTGTCGCACGCGCACGCCGCGCTCGGCGAGGCCGGCCGCCTTCCCGGGCTCGCGGACGCTGACGCCGACCTGGTCGGCCGGGACGCGCCGGAGCACCTGCTCGACGACCTGGGAGCCGAGCTTGCCGGTTCCCCCGGTGATCACGATCATGGTTGACCCTCTCGGTTGACTAACGTTGATAGTAACCACGTTAGCACCACCGTAAGCAACAGTGCGTTATCATCGCAACCATGGTGAAGAGCCGGAGCGAAACGCGGGCGCACATCCTCGAGACCGCCACGCGGCTCCTCGACGACGAAGGCGCGGCCGCGCTCACCATCCGCGCGGTCGCCGGGGCGGCCGGCCTGCAGCCGCCGGCGCTCTACCGGTTCTTCGAGGACAAGGACGCGCTGCTCGACGCCGTCGCCGAGCACGTCTTCGCCACCTACGTCACCGGGAAGGCGGTCGCCCCGGGTGATCCCGTCGCGGACCTGCGCGCCGGCTGGGACGCGCACATCGGCTTCGGCCTGGCCAACGCTTCCCTGTTCGGCCTGCTCGTGACGCCGGGCCGGACGTCCCCGGCGGCCGAGGCGGGGCTGGCGGTCCTGCGCGCCCGGGTGCACCGCATCGCCGGGATCGGCCGGCTGCGCGTCCCCGAACCCCGCGCGGTCGAACTGGTCCACGCCGCCGGCACCGGCGCCGTGCTCACCCTGCTGGCGCGGTCCCCGGCGGACCGGGATCCCGGCCTCGCCGAGACGATGTACGAGGCCGTGCTGGCCCGGATCCTCACCGACGCGCCACTACCGGCCGCCACCCCTCCGGAGCTGTCGAAGCTCACCGGCGCCGAGCGCGCCCTGCTCGCGGAGTGGCTCGACCGCGACTGAGCGGCGCGGGCCGGGCGGGCGGGCGCGGCGACGTCATGAACGACTCGTTCACCTCGCCCGACGTCAGGAAAGAGTCGTTCATGACGTTCGGTCCCCCGCCGCCACCGGGGCCCGCCACGACTGAGCGGTTCGTGTGCATTTTCCGCCCGGATGTAACAACTATCGGACTTCCGGCGCCATAGGGGACGGTCCCGGTCCCCGCGCACCAGGAGGTCCCAGATGCTTTCCCGTCGTCCCCTGTTCCCCCGAAGATCCCGGCGAGCCCTCGCCGCCGCGGTGGTCGTGCCGCTCGCCGGCGCCCTCGCGGTGGCCGTCGCCGCACCCGCCGCGGCCGTGCCCACCGGGTTCGCCGACACCGTCGCGATCGGCGGCCTGACGTCGCCGACCGCCGCGGCGTTCGCGCCCGACGGGCACGTCTTCGTCGCCGAGAAGAGCGGCCTGGTCAAGGTCTTCGACTCCCTCGCCGACCCGACCGCGACGGTCTTCGCCGACCTGCGGACCCCGACCCAGGACTTCTGGGACCGCGGTCTGCTCGGCCTGGCCGTCGACCCCGCGTTCCCCGCCCGGCCGTACGTCTACGTCTCCTACACCCTCGACGCCGTGCCCGGCGGCACCGCGCCGCGGTGGGGCGACACCTGTCCGACGCCGCCGGGCGCGACCGACCAGGGCTGCGTCGTCACCGGCCGGATCTCCCAGCTGACCATGGGCGCCGGCGGCACGGCCGTCAGCGAGAAGCCGCTCGTCACCGGCTGGTGCCAGCAGTTCCCCAGCCACTCGGTGGGCTCGCTGGCCTTCGGCCCGGACGGCGCCCTGTACGCGGGCGGCGGAGACGGCGCCAGCTTCAACTTCGCCGACTACGGCCAGGTCGGAAACCCCTGCGCCGACCCGCCTTCCCCGGCCGGCACCAACCTCGCCCCGCCGAACGCCGAAGGCGGCGCGCTGCGGTCGCAGTCGCCGCGCCGCGCGGCCGGTCAGCCGGTGCTGCTCAACGGCACGCTTCTGCGCCTCGACCCGGACACCGGCGAAGGCCTGCCCGGCAACCCGTTCGCGAGCAGCTCCGACGCCAACGCCCGGCGCGTGATCGCCTACGGCGCGCGCAACCAGTTCCGGTTCGGGTTCCGGCCCGGCACCGGCGAGCTCTGGGCCGGCGATGTCGGCTGGAACACCTGGGAGGAGATCAACCGCGTCGCGAACGCCGGTGACGCGGTGGCGGAGAACTTCGGCTGGCCCTGCTTCGAAGGCACCGCCCGGCAAGCCGGCTACGACGGCGCGAACCTCGACCGCTGCGAATCCCTCTACGCCGCCGGCGGGCAGACCGCGCCGTTCTACGCCTACAACCACAACGCCAAGGTCGTCGCGAGCGACCCGTGTCCCACCGGCGGCTCGTCGATCAGCGGGATCGCCTTCGAGGCGGGCAGCAACTACCCCGCCGCCTACGCCGGCGCGCTGTTCTTCGCCGACTCCTCACGCGGCTGCATCTGGGCGATGCAGACGGCGAACGGCCAGCCGAGCCCGAGCCTGCTGGTCCCGTTCGTGACCGGGGCGAACACGCCCGTGCAGGTGCTCACCGGACCCGGCGGCGACCTCTTCTACGTCGCGCTGGGCAGCGGCGAACTGCGTCGCGTGAGCTACCCGGGTGGCACCAACCGCCCGCCGGTCGCTTCGGCCACCGCGACGCCGTCGTCCGGACCGGCTCCGCTGACCGTCCGGTTCGACGGCACCGGGTCCACCGACCCGGACGCCGGTGACGTGCTGTCCTACGCCTGGGACCTCGACGCCGACGGCGCGTACGACGACTCGGCGGCCCCGGACCCGGCCTGGACGTACACCACGGCGGCGGCGGTCGACGCCGGCCTGCGGGTGACGGACTCCCACGGCGCGACGGCCACCACGACGGTCCGCGTGACGGTCGGGACGCCCGCCGGGCTCGACCCGGTCCCGGTCATCGACGCCCCCGCCGCGGCGCTGACCTGGTCGGTGGGCCAGCCCGTGGCGTTCTCCGGCCGCGCGGTCGACGCCCAGGACGGCGACCTGCCGCCCTCGGCGCTGTCCTGGCGGCTCGCGATCCGGCACTGCGCGGCCAACGGCACCTGCCACACGCACAACGTCCAGGACTTCCCGGGCGTCGCGTCTGGCACGTTCGTCGCGCCGGACCACGAGTACCCGTCGTACCTCCAGCTCACCCTGACGGCGACGGACTCGACCGGCCGGACCGGCTCCCAGACCGTCGACCTGCAACCGAAGACGGTGACGCTGAACTTCACGTCGAGCCCGAACCAGGCACTGCTCACGGTCGGCGGAACCCAGCAGCGCACGCCGTTCTCGCGGACCGTGATCGCCGGCTCCACCAACTCGATCAGCGCGGACAGCCCGCAGAACCTGCCGCCGCTCAACCTGAAGTACGCCTTCACGAGCTGGGCGCACGGCGGGGCGCGGACGCAGAACATCGTCGCCCCGGCGACTTCCGCGACCTACCAGGCGAAGTACCGGCTCTGCTGGCTGCTGCAGCCCTGCTGACCGGGCAACCGGATGGCCCGGCCCCGCCGCGGGGCCGGGTCATCCCTTCGGCTGCTTCGTCTTCTCCGGCTTGGATTCCTTCGTCTTTTCCGCCTTCTTGGACTCTTTCGCCGCCTGCTTCGACTCCTTCGCGGCTTGCTTCGAGTCCTGCTTCGCCTCTTTCGCCGCTTGCTTGTCGTCCGCGGCCGTCCCGGTGCCCTCCGCGATGCCGGACTCTTCCGCGGCCTCCGTCTCACCCGGCGTGGTGGGCGGGACCGACGTGAGCTGCGCCTCGGAGGTGGACCGCGGGTCGCCGCCGGCCGGTACGCCCGCCGCGGGCCGCGTTCCCACCGGCTGCGTCGTCGAACCGTCCGCGCCGGTCGCCGGGGGCGGCGGTGCCACGTCGGACGTGCTCGCGCCGATCGTCACCGTCGTGACCAGCGCCGCGCCCGCGGCGGCCACCTTCGCCGCCGTGGCCCACGACAGGACCGAGGCGCCGGTGCTCGCGGCCGTTCCGGACGAAGCGAGGGATCCGGTGGTGGTCAGCCAGTGCGTCACGACCGGGAGGCCCAGGATCAGCGGGGCGACGGCGGCGGGCAGTTCTTCGTTGATCTCCCGCAGACCGGTGGCCAGCTTGCGGCAGTCCGCGCAGCGGTCCAGGTGGGTCGTGATCCGGTGCGCCTTGTGGTCCCCGACGCCGTCGCGCACCCAGCGGGCGAGCTGGCCGGAGACGACCCGGCAGCTGCGCCGCCGGGCCTCCGGGACGTGCTGGTCGAGGTACGCCTGCCGCAGTCCTTCCCGGGCCCGGTAGGCCAGCGCGGCGACGCCGTTCGGCGTCATCCCGAAGTCCTCGGCGATCCGGGCCGGCGACTCGCCCTCGATTTCGGTCCGCCACAGCACCGTCCGCCACCGCTCGGGCAGGCTCGCGAACGCGCCCGCGGCGACCGTGCCGTGCATCCGGCTGTCCACCGGCTCGTCGCTGCCTTCGCTCGGCAGGACGTCCGGGACCTCGGCGACCAGGGACAGCGCGGAGTCGCGCCGCCGCCAGCTGATCATCGTGTTCCGGATGGTCGTGAGCAGGTACGGCCGGAATTCCTCGTCCGGGCCCTCGCCCGACCGCAGAATCCGCAGTACGCGGGTGAATCCTTCGGCGATGAGGTCGTCCCGCTCCGCCTCGCCCGTCGCGATCGCGGCCGCCACCCGGCGCGCCGCGACCAGGTGCCGGTCGTAGAGCTGGCCGTACGCGGAGATGTCCCCGCCGCGCACCGCCTGGATCAAGACCGCGTCGCTCGGGACGTCCTTCGTCCCGGCCACCGCCGGCGCCACCTCGGTCACCCACACCCCCTTGCTCGTGCGCTTGCACGTGCACAACGTCACGCGATAGTCGTCCAACGAGAGGCCGGGCGCAAGGTTTCGGGGTGGAAAGCCCTTTTTCTTCCGCGGTGAGTGTCCCGGACCCGCGTCTTGTCAGGTGACTGAGCACTCGGGCGCGGTTTCGTCCCGGTCGGGCGGCCCGTCGTTGCCGCGGCGTTACCGGGCGAGTAGAGACGAGGGGCGGTGGCCACCGCACCAGTGTCCGATGTGGACGGTCCGCGTCCCGTCACCAGGAGGGTCTCCCCCATGCGCAGAGTCCGGTGTCTTCTGCTGACCTTGCTGCTCCCGGCCGTCGTGGTCACCGGCGTGGCCGAAGCCGCGCCCGCGCCCACGGTGACGGCGATACCGGCCGACGCCGGCAAAGGCCGGCCGGTCAGCGGGGCCCAGGGCATCCTCGACCTCGCCGGCCGCGGGTACGTCGAGGAGGAGTACCTTCTGTCCGGTCAGGCCGACACGTACGCCCAGGACGGCTTGTGGACCGACGACGGCCGCTGGGCCACGCACGTTGCCACCACCGGAAACCCGTACACCACGCGGATGGTCGTGGTCCGGCCGAGCGATCCCACGCGGTTCAACGGCACCGCCGTCGTCGAATGGCTCAACGTCAGCTTCGGCGTCGACATCCCGGTCGACTTCTCCCAGTCGTACGAGCACTTCCTGCGGGAGGGCTACGCCTACATCGGCGTGACGACGCAGAAAGCCGGGGCCGACAAGCTGAAGAGCCTCGACCCCGGTCGGTACGACACCGTGAGCCTCAGCTCCGACGCGCTGTCCTACGACGTGTTTTCGCAGGCCGCGCAGGCGGTCCGGACGCACCTGGAGCTGCTCGGCGGGCGCACCCCGGCCGTCGTGCTCGGCACCGGGCACTCGCAGTCCGCGCTGCGGCTGACCACCTATGCGAACGCTGTTCAGCCGGTGCGCGGCAGCTACGACGGTCTGCTGATCCACGGCCGGGCGGCCCTCGCGGCCCCGATCGGCGACGGCGTCGTCGGTCCGTTGTCCGCGCACATCCGCACCGACCTCGGCGTCCCGGTGTTCGTGCTGCAGTCTGAGACGGACGTCGTGGCGTCGGCCTCGGTCCGTCAGGACACCGCCCGGGTGCGGACGTGGGAGGTCGCGGGCACCGCGCACGCCGACCGGTACGGGTTGGACCTCTACAACGCGGCCAACGCCCGCGACCGGTCGATCAACGACGGCGCGCCCACGACGTGCGACAAGCCGGTGAACAGCATGACGTTCCGGTACGCGGAGAACGCGGCGTTCGCGCACCTGGACCGCTGGGCCCGCGGCGGCGCGGCCCCGCCGACGGCACCGCCGATCTCCCTGCTGCTGGGCCTGTTCATCGTGCGCGACGGTGACCAGAACGCCCGCGGCGGGATCCGCCTGCCCGACTTCGACGCGCCGGTCGCGGCCTACGCGCCCAACAACAGCGGCGGAAACGTGCCGGGCGCGTGCCTGCTGCTGGGTACGACGACCCCGTTGACCGCGGCGCGGATCCGGCAGCTCTACCCGGACCACGCCACGTACGTCACGAAGTTCACGGCGGCGGCGGATCGGGCGCTGCGGGCCGGCTACCTCCTCCCCGCCGACCGCGACGAAGCCGTCGCCCGGGCGCAGGCGGCGCCCATTCCGTGAGCCGTGGCCGCGAGCCCACCGCCGCGCGCGGCGGGCTCGCGGCCGGGAGGGGTCAGTTGGTGTCGAGGGCGATCGCGAGGTCGGTGATGGCCAGCGGGAGCTGCCCCACCGCGCCGGTCAGCAGGTTCACGCTGTACAGCGTCGCCGAGCCGCCGCCGGGACGATCGTCGCGAACGCCGTCGCCGAGACCGTCTTGCCGTTGACCAGGTCGCTGTAGATGTCGAGACCCGCGTTCGGGGTCGCGTCCACGCCCAGCGCCCCGGTCGGGGCCAGCGTGCCGTTGTTGGCCGGCGACTGGATGACGACCTGGTCCGTCGTCGTGTTGACCGCCGCTGACCGCGAGCAGCCCCAGCACCGCGCGGCGGCCGGGCGGGCCGAGCTCGAGCTCCACGCCGTCGCGCCACGCCCGCACCGAACCCAGCACCTGGATGCGCACGACCTCGTCGCCACGGTGTCCCCCGCTATCGGCTGCCGATCACCGAACGTAGCGGCCCCGGTCGCCGGGACACAAGGAAGTGGCTCCGCTCAGCCCATCGGTGCCCGTCGGGCGGGCTGAGGGGAGGAATCCGGCGATGGAACCTGTTTCACCGGAACAGGAGACAGCCACCCCTTGCCCCGTGCGGGTACAGTGTCGAAAACAGTAACGTGTTCTAGTATTTCGCGTCGAAGGGACCGGGATGGACGAGCAGGCGATGCGGTATCCGAACCACCTCGGGCATCTGGTCGTCTCCGCCCTGAAGCGCCACCGGGACGCGCCGGTGATGGTGCTGGGCGAGACCACGATGACCGGCGGCGGGACCGCCGAGCAGGTCAGCCAGTACGCCCAGGCCTTCGAGGAGCTCGGGGCCGGCACCGGCGCGGCGGTGGCGCTGCTGTCGCTGAACCGGCCCGAGGTCCTGCTGATCATCGCGGCCGGCCAGATGCAGGGTTCGCGGCGCTCGGCGCTGCACCCGCTCGGCTCGCTCGACGACCACGCCTACATCCTCGGCGACGCCGGTATCACGACGCTGATCATCGACCCGGTGCCGATGTTCGTCGAGCGCGCGCTCGGCCTGCTCGAGAAGGTGCCGGGGCTGACCCAGGTGCTCACCATCGGGCCGGTGCCCGAGCAGCTCGCGCACGTCGGCACGGACCTGACCGCGACCGCCGCGAAGTTCGAGCCGGGCCCGCTGAAGCCCGCCGACCTGCCGCCGGACCAGGTCGTCTCGATCACCTACACCGGCGGGACGACCGGCAAGCCCAAGGGCGTCATGGGCACCGCGCAGGCGATGGCGACGATGACCCAGATCCAGCTCGCCGAGTGGGAGTGGCCCGAGGCGCCGAAGTTCCTCATCTGCACGCCGCTTTCCCACGCCGGCGCGGCGTTCTTCGCACCGACGCTGCTGAAGGGCGGCTCCCTGGTCGTCGTGCCGAAGTTCGACCCGGCCGGCGTCCTGCGGATCATCGAGGAGGAGCGGATCACGGCCACCATGCTGGTGCCGACCATGCTCTACGCCCTGATGGACCACCCCGACTCGCGCACGCGCGACCTCTCGTCGCTGCAGACGGTGTACTACGGCGCCGCGTCGATCAACCCGGTGCGCCTGAAGGAGGCGATCGACCGGTTCGGGCCGATCTTCGCGCAGTACTACGGCCAGTCCGAAGCCCCGATGGCGATCAGCTACCTCGCCAAGGGCGACCACGACGACGCGCGGCTGTCCTCGTGCGGGCGGCCGTCGGCGTTCCTGCGCACGGCGCTGCTCGACACCGACGGCAATCAGGTGCCACCCGGCGAACCGGGCGAGATCTGCGTGGCCGGCCCGCTGCTGGCGGCCGGCTACTGGAACCTGCCGGAGGTGACGGCGGAGACGTTCCGCGACGGCTGGCTCCACACCGGCGACGTCGCCCGCGAGGACGAGGACGGCTTCTGGTTCATCGTCGACCGGGTCAAGGACATGATCGTCACGGGCGGGTTCAACGTGTTCCCCCGCGAAGTGGAGGACGTGGTGGCCGAGCACCCGGCGATCGCCCAGGTGGGCGTGATCGGCACCCCGGACGAGAAGTGGGGCGAAGCGGTGACGGCGGTGGTGGTCCTGCGGCCCGGCGCGCCCGCCGACGACGCGGCGATCGAGCGGCTGACGGGCGAGATCCAGGCGGCGGTGCGGGAGAAGAAGGGCCCGGTGCACGTGCCGAAGCAGGTGATCGTGGCGGCGTCGCTGCCGATGACGGGGCTGGGGAAGCCGGACAAGAAGGCGCTGCGGGCCCAGTACGAGCCCCGGAGCGCGCGCGTGTAGGGGTTGGCGACGTCATGAACGACTCGTTCCTGTCGCCGGACGGCATGAACGACTCTTTCATGACGTCCGGGCGCCACCCACCCGGCCGAGCTCAAGCCGCTGTCCTCCATGCGTGCGGATCCCTTCTGACAGCGGCAGCGTACCGGCCACGCACGACCGGTGTTGATCATCCTTCCGGTCGGATCACCGCCTGGTTCGACGGCGGCGGGAAGCTGCGCACGGCGGACCGGCCGGTGCGGGGCCGCGCCGAGGTGACGCGGGCCGTCCTCGCCCTGCTCGCACCCCGCCCCGGCACCCACGTGGACGAGCGCTCGGTCAACGGGAGCGCCGGCCTCGTCGTGCGGGTGGACGACCGCGTCGCGGCGGTCGTCCTCTGGCGGGCACGCGACCGGGTGATCGCCGACCTCCGGCTGGTTCTCGACCCCGCCGAGCTGCGAGGCTGGCCCGTTGTCACGAACGAACGCGCTGTCTTGTCCTAGTGGGTGGTGCAGCCGTCCCGGCTCCGCCGGGGCGGCGCCGAGCGGAAGGAACGGACATGAAGGTCGTCGTCATCGGCGGAACCGGCCTGATCGGCACGAACGTGGTCGCACGGCTGGCCGAGCACGGCCACGAGGCGGTCGCCGCCGCCCCCAGCACCGGGGTGAACACCCTGACCGGGGAAGGGCTGAAGGAGGTGCTGCAGGGCGCGGACGTCCTCGTCGACGTGTCGAACTCGCCGTCGTTCGCCGACGACGACGTCATGAACTTCTTCCGCACCTCGACCGAAAACCTCGCCGCCGCGGCGAAGGAAGCCGGCGTCGGGCACTACGTCGCGCTGTCGGTGGTGGGCACCGACCGGCAGCCGGACGTCGGCTACTTCCGCGCCAAGGTCGCGCAGGAGAAGCTGATCACCGAGTCGGGCCTGCCGTTCTCGATCGTGCGGGCGACGCAGTTCTTCGAGTTCGCCGGCGGGATCGCGGACGGCTCGACCGCCGACGGCGTCGTCCACCTGCCGGGCGCCGGCGTACAGCCGATGGCCGCGGCCGAGGTGTCCGCGGCCGTCGCCCGGACCGCGGCCGGGCAGCCGGTCGGCGGTGTCACCGAGATCGCGGGCCCGGAAGTCTTCGGCCTCGACGAGTGGGTGCGCACCGTGCTGACCGCGCGCGAAGACCCGCGCGAGGTCGTCACCGACCCGCAGGCGCCGTACTTCGGCGCGGTACCGGGACCGCGGGACCTCCTGCCCGGGCCGGACGCGAAACTCGCCGAGACCAAGCTCGCCGACTGGCTGGCCCGGTCGTGACCGCGCCGCACGGGTGGCCCGGCGCCACCCGTGCGGGCACGGCGTTTTCCACGACCACCGTGACGGTGGACGGCGGTTCCCTCGCGTCCGGCCGGGCGCGGTCCGCCGACGGCACGCTCCGGCTCGACCCGCCGAGCTCGGCGGGGAGGGCGACGGCACCCACCCGGAGCAGCTGTTCGCGGCCGGGTACGCCGCCTCGTTCCACGCGACGCTGAGCGTGCTCGCGCGGGAAACCGGCGCCGACCCGGCCGGGCTGACCGTCGCGGTGACGGTGGCCGTCGGCCCCGACCCAGCCGGCGCCGGTTCCCTGCTGCGCACCGAAGTCGCGGTCACGTGGCCGGGCACCGACGATGTGCAGCGATGGGTCGAGCGGGCGAAAACCCTGTGCCCATACGCGAAACTGCGCTAGACGCCGTCGTGGTCCGGGTCGGCGTTGAGCACGATGCAGCCGACGTACCCGTCACGGGCCTTCGTGACTTTCAGCAGCATGCTCGGCTGGTAGATGGAGTCGCCGTCGTTGAACGTGTCCCGGCCGGTGCGCTGCGCGTAGGGCTGGGTCGCCATCACCTCGGTGTTCAGGGTTTCGTCGAACATGAGCTGCGTGGTGAGGGTCTTTTCGGTGCCCACGTGCGCCATCACGTGGACGTGGATCGTCCGGCCGCGGTACCAGCCCGGCCAGATCGTGGTGAACTCGACGGTTCCGCGCTGGTTGGTGACCTGGGCGCCGCGAAGGTACCGCTTGTCGTCGGTCGGCTCGAGGTCGGCGTCCCCGCCGGGCGGCGGGCCACCGGTGGGCGGAGTCCCGGTCGGGGGCGGACCGGTGGGCGGAGTACCGCCACCGCCGCCGGACGCCGCTTCCGCGCCGGAGTACAGGCCGCCCGCGTCGCAGTGCCAGATCTCGACGACCGCGTGCGGGATCGGTTTGCACGTCTCGCTGTCCTGCAGCTGGAGGGCGAGCCGCAGCTTCGCGCCCTGCTTGTCCTCGCGGACGTCGCTGCGGATCTTGTCGGCGTCGAAGTAGTACGGACCCTGGGTGGTGGACGCGGTGAGGGTGCAGGTCCGCGCGCCGGCGAACAGCGCGGTGAGGTCCGCGTCGGTCACCGCCTGCAGGGCGACGGTCTCGCCGGTGGACGTGGTGACGGGGCTCTTGCCCGCGCACGCCGTGACGAGCGCGCCCAAGCCGACCGAGCTCACCCCGGCGAGCATCCGGCGCCTGCTGACCCGTTGTCCTTCGTGGTCGTGTTCCATGCCTGTCCTTTCGCGGTGGGGTCGGGAGTAAAGGCCGGTTGACGGTTACCTGAGCCGGCCTTGAACCAAGGTGGCGGCCGGGGCTGTGCCGGAGCTGTGGTGACGCTGTGGGTCGCCGAGCGGTCACTTACGGGGTACACTTATATTCAACAAGTTGACTAGGTGAGGTGAGGCGTGACCAGCTTCCGAAAGGCCGTCGAGGCCCGCGATCCCGACGCCATGGCTGCGACGCTGGCGGAGAACGTCGTGTTCCGGAGCCCGGTGGCGTTCCGGCCGTACCCGGGCAAGGCGATCACGGCCGCGATCCTGCGCGGCGTGCTGCGAGTGTTCGAAGACTTCCGTTACGTGCGCGAGCTGAGCGGCGGCGAAGGCCGCGACCACGCGCTCGTGTTCGAGGCCCGCATCGGCGACGCGCGCGTCGAAGGCTGCGACTTCCTGCACTTCGACGACGACGGGCTGATCGACGAGTTCACGGTCATGGTCCGGCCGCTGTCCGCCGCGCAGGCGCTGTCGGAGGCGATGGCGGCCCAGTTCGACCAGATCCAGCGCGAAGCACTCAACTAGTTCACCATGGCTCTGCGTCACGCGCTGATGGCGGCGCTGCTCGAGGGCGAGGCGTCGGGCTATGACCTGGCGAAGGGGTTCGACGCGTCGGTGGCGAACTTCTGGCCGGCGACACCCCAGCAGCTCTACCGCGAACTGGACCGGATGGCGGCGGACGGCCTGGTCCGCGCCCGCCTGGTCCGCCAGGAGAAGCGGCCGGACAAGAGGCTGTTCTCCCTGACCGACGCCGGCGAGCGGGCCCTCCACGGCTTCACGGCGAGTCCGCCGCGCCCCGGCGTGATCCGCGACGAGCTGCTGATCCAGGTCCAGGCGGTCGACACCGGCGACGAGGCGGCGGTCCGCCGGGCGCTGGCAGAGCGCATGACCCGGGCGGAGACGAAGATCGCCCGGTACGAGCGTCTCCGGGCGGCCCTGCTGGACGGCCGTTTCGAGGACGACTACCTCGCGGCGGCCGAGCGGGTGGGGCCGTACCTGACGCTGATGCGGGGGCTGTCCTTCGAGCGCGAGAACCTCCGCTGGTGCGAACAGTCGCTGAAGATCCTCCAGCGCCGGGTCGTGAGTGAGAAACAGGGTTAGAACCCTGTTTCTTACTCACGACCGGGTCAGCTCAAGCCGGCGTCGTGGACCAGGATCGCCACCTGCGTGCGGTTGGCCGCCTCCAGCTTGGCCATGATGTGTCCGATGTGGACCTTCACCGTGGACTCGCTCACCACGAGAGCGCGAGCGATCTCGGCGTTGCTCAGTCCGCGTCCGATGTGGACGGCCACGTCATGCTCGCGCGGCGTCAGCTCCTTCAACCGGAGCCGAGCCCGCGAACTCCCTCCCCCGGAAGCGAAGTCCGTCAGCAGTCGCTTCGTGATCTTCGGGGACAGCATCGCCTCGCCGCGGGCAGCCACCCGGACGGCGTTGACCAGCTCGCGCGGCGGCGTGTCCTTCAGCAGGAAGCCCGCCGCGCCGTGGCGCAGGGCCGCGTACACGTACTCGTCCACGTCGAACGTCGTCAGCACCACCACCGCCGGCGCCGCCGGGTGCGAAGCCAGCCGCCGGACCACCTCGATGCCGTCGACCTTCGGCATCTGCACGTCGGTCAGCACCACGTCCGGCCGGTAGCGGTCGGTCAGCTCGACCGCCCGCGCGCCGTTCGTGTCCTCGGCGACCACCTCGACGTCGTCGGCCGACTCGAGGATCATCCGGATGCCGCTGCGGACCAGTTCCTCGTCCTCCAGCAGCACGACCTTGACCGTCACTGTCCCTCCCCGACCCGAAACGCCGCCCGCACCTGGAACCGTCCGTCACCCGTCGGGCCGGTGCGCAGGTCGCCCCCGGCCAGCTCGACGCGTTCGCGCATGCCCACCAGGCCGTACCCGGACCCGGGGACGGCGCTGCCGTGCGGGGTCAGGCGGTTGGTCACCTCGACCGCCAGCCGGTCGCCGGTGACGGCCAGCCGGACGTCGACCGCCGCGTGCGGCGCGTGCTTGCCCGCGTTGGTCAGCGACTCCTGCACCACCCGGTAGACGGCCCGCCCGACCTGGTCGGGCACCGTGGGCAGCGGGTCCGGCAGCGTCAGCTCGACCCGCGCGCCGGTCGCCGCGACCTCCGCGACCAGGTCCTCCAGCGACGCGAGCACACCCGGCCCCGCGTCCGGGGCGTCGTCGCGCAGCACCCGCAGGATGCCGCGCAGCTCGTCGAGGGCCGTCGCGCTGGTGGCCCGGATCGTTTCGGCGGCCTGCTCGGTCGGCTCGTCCGGCGCCCGCAGCGACAGCGCGCCGGCCTGCAGCGCGACCGCGGTCACCCGGTGGGCGACGACGTCGTGCATCTCGCGCGCGATCCGCCGCCGTTCGGCGAAGACGGCCTGGTCGGCCAACAGCGTCCGAGTGCGTTCGGCTTCCTCGGCGCGGTCCCGCAGCACGCCCAGCAGCGCGGCGCGCTGGTGCATCCACAGCCCGGCCAGCGCCGGGCCGAGCACGAAGAAGCCCAGCACGATCACGACGAGGGTGAAGCTCTCCGGGTCCCGCAGCACCGGCACGACGTTGCCGGCGATCCCGGCGACGACGACCGCGAGCCCGGTCACGACGCTCACGCCGTGCCGGACCGCGACCGAGTACTGCGCCACCATCAGCGGCAGCAGCGTCACCCCGGCCGGCATGCACCCCACCGCGACCAGCAGCACCAGGAAGGGCCACCGGCGCCGCGCCAGCAGCGCGACCCCCGAGACGAGGACCGCGGGGACGTAGAGCGCCGGGTGCGGGTCCCGCGGGTCGCCGCCGGCCAGGGTCACCACGATCACGGCCGCGGCCACCGCGACGTCGAGCGCGAGCAGGACGACCCGGCCGTCCCACCAGCTCAGCCAGCGCTTCATCGGGTTCAGGTTAGGGCGCGCCGGCTCAGCCGTCACGGCGAGCCAGGGTGAACGTGGTCGCTCCCAGCGCGAGCCCGACCAGCGCCACGAAGGCGACGGTCCCCGGGAGGGCGGACAAGGCCGTGCCGCTGAACGGCAGCACAGTGACCGGCACGCCGGTGAGCGCGGCCAGCGCCGTCTCCGCGACGAACGTCCACACCGCGAACACCCCGACGGCGAGGCCGGTGTGCCGCAGCAGCCCGCCGAGCGCCACGCCGGCCGGTCCGGACAGGACGGTCAGCGCGAGCACCCCGCCCACCGCCCTGCCTGCCGCCCCCGCGCCGGCAGGCAGGGCGCCCCCGCCGGTCAGCACCCCGGCGGCGGTCAGCACCACCATCAGCACCCCGCCCACCAGCCCGAGCCCGGCGGTGACCAGGGCCCGCGCGGCGACGATCCGGGCCGGCGAGCGCAGCACCAGCCGGGTGGTCGCGAGGGTGCCGTGCTGGTGGTCGAGCCCGAACGCGGCGACCCCGATCGCGGCGATCAGCAGCGCGCCCAGCCGGTCGACGAGGCCGAACGCCGAGGTGACCGCGTCGAGGTCGCCGAGGTCGCGCTTGAGGCCCCAGTACAGGCCGGACGCGAACTGCAGCACCCCGGCGCCGAGCAGCAGCAGCCACGTCGAGCGCAGCGAGCGGGCCCGCACCCATTCGTAGGCCAGCGCGTGCTTCACGGCAGCTCCCCCCGGTGCCGGACGGCGGCCGCGGTCGCGGCGAGGAAGGCGTCTTCCAGGCCGCTCTGGCGGACGAACAGCTCCCGCACGCCGACCCCCGCCCGGCCGGCGATCGCCGCCACCCGCTCGGGGTCGGCGGTGTCGACGACCAGTTCGGCGGATTCCTGGCGCACGCGCAGGCCGTCGCGGGCCAGGGCGACCAGGAGCACGCTGGGGTGGTCGGCGCGGACCACGACGTCGGCGCGCGCGTGGCGCCGGACGAACTCGGCCAGGGGCCCGGCCGAGACGAGCCGGCCGGCGCCGATGACGATCAGGTCGTCCGCGAGCAGCGACATCTCGGCCAGCAGGTGCGAAGACGCGAAGATCGTCCGGCCCTCCCCCGCCAGCCGCCGCAGGAGGTCGCGGATCCACCGCACGCCTTCGGGGTCGAGCCCGGTGGCCGGCTCGTCGAGGATCAGGTACTCCGGGTCGCCGAGCAGCGCCGTGGCCAGGCCGAGCCGCTGCTTCATGCCGAGGCTGAACCGGCCGGCGGGCCTCCTCGCGACGGACTCCAGGCCGACGGTGTCCAGGACCTCCCGGACGCGCCGCGCCGGCAGGCCCCCGCCCGCGGCGACCATCCGCAGGTGCGCGGCGGCCGGCCGCGCGGGGTGCACCGCCGCGGCGTCGGTGAGCACCCCGACCGTCCGCAGTGGACCCGGGACCTCGGCGTAGGTCCGGCCGCCGAAGGTGGTGCGGCCGCGGCCGCGGGTCAGGCCGAGCATCAGCCGGATGGTCGTCGACTTGCCGGCGCCGTTGGGCCCCAGGAAGCCGGTCACCACGCCGGGCCGGACGGTGAAGGACAGGTCTTCGACGCCGGCCCCGCCGCGGTAGGTCTTCGCGAGCCCTTCCGCGACGATCATCGGCGCACCGGCTCGTAGGCGTCACGACGGCCGAACGCGAACCACAGCAGGCTGCCCAGGAACGGCGCGCAGAAGGCGAAGATCACCCAGACGAGCTTCATGCCGCCGGTGAGGCGCGAGCCGAGGATGCTGATCAGCGCGGCCAGGAACAGCACGACGAAGGCCAGCAGGACGGCGCCGGTCAGGCCGAGCGCGAGCCACGACCAAGTTTTCTCGTGGCCTTCGATCAGGGCGGCCGGGTGCATGGGCTTCTCCTCACGTCGGTGTCTCTCGCTTCCAAGATCGCCGATCGCGCGGGCCCGCGCATCCGATCTTCGGGGACTCCGGGATAGGCGGAAAGTACTAGGCGTCCCGGCCCGCTTGTACGGCTCTTGTACGGGACCCGCCGACGATTCGCCGGACATCCCCGATGGAGGAAACGTGAGAACCACACTCAAGACGGCGGTCGCCACGATCGGCCTGGCCGTCGCGATCACCGGGCTGGCCGCGCCCGCGGCCGAGGCCGCGCCGGCCTACCCCGTCACGACCACAGTGGACGGTCGCACCGTCAAGGACCCGGACGTCGCGGTGGGCAAGCAGCGCATCGCGAACATGTACCCGGCGGGCACGTCGGTGACGCTGGCGTGCCAGGACAGCGGCCCGGCGTACGGCGGCAGCAGCATCTGGGACCTGACCACCGACGGTCTCTGGATCCCGGACGCCTACGTCAAGACCGGCTCGACGTCGATGGTCGCGCCGCAGTGCACCACGCCGCACGCGTACCCGGCGAAGGCGGACATCAACGGCCGCGCGAAGAAGGGTGACGCGGCGGACGCGGCCGGCAGCGTGGCGAACAAGTACCTGACCGGCGCGTCGGTGCCGGTGGTCTGCCAGGCCACCGCGTCGGACGAGATCTGGGACTTCACCACCGACAACCTGTGGGTGCCGGACGCCCTGATCAAGACCGGGACCGACGGGTTCGCGAGCGGTGTGCCGCACTGCGATACGGACGGCCTGAAGGCGGGCGGCTCGGCCTACCCGGCGGACTCGCGGGCGGACAGCGCGATCGCGTTCGCCGAGGCACGCCTGGGCCACACGGACTGGAACAACCAGTGCGAGCTGTTCGTCGAACGCTCCTTCGGCACCAGCGGCCGGTTCGCTTCGGCCACCACGCACTACCAGTGGCAGAAGGCCAACGGCCGCATCCACACGGGCTCGGTCGCCCCGGCCGGCACGGCGGTCTTCTTCACCAGCACCACCAGCAACGGGCACATCATGCTCGCGCTCGGCGGCGGCGTCGCGATCAGCACGGGCCCGTCGGTGTACCAGACGAGCACGTACGCGCAGCGCTCCGACTACCTCGGCTGGGCCTACGTCCCGTCGAGCTGGTAGTCCCGCCGGCGTCCTCGAAATCGATCTGCCACCCGGCGGGCACCAGGGCGCGCTCGAAGCACACCCGGTGCTCGTCGGGTTCGGGTTCGGGCTCCATGGCTGTGATCACAGCACGTGACCCGGACCTCGCAGGTCTCAATGTGAGACGCGCCGGAAAAGATCTTCCCCTGTTCGCCGGGAAGTTGTTGCCCATTCACCCCGCCCGGTTCTACTGTGTCCCGGGCATTGATCGGACTACTGGGGGTCTCATGTCACTGCGCCACCGATTAGGCAAAGCCGCCCTCGCGGCGGGCATCCTCGCGGGCCTGGTCGCCGCTCCGCCGACGGCGTCCGCCGCGGCCGGGCCGACGACGTTGCCCGCCTCGCAGTACACCCTGGCGGCGAACTACAACCAGTTCGACGCCGTCAACTCCGCGCTGGTCTCGACACTGGGGACCGCGGCCGTCCACACGGTGATGGACAACGCGAACCACGACCGCACGGCGCTGCCGTCGTCGTTCTCCGTCGCCGGGCTGTCCACCGGTTTCCGGTTCGACAGCGGCGACAACTCCGACTGCGCGAACTACCCGCAGGGCATCACGACCAGCCGGGACGCGGTCGGCACGGCCAACAGCGGCAACTACGACGGGCACCAGCTCGTCGTGGTCAGCTGGTACACCAAGGACGGCTGCGACGGCGGCCAGGCCCGCAGCCGGATCACGCTGGTCGACTGGGACGCCACCTACCCGAACAAGTACCGCAAGGTCCTGCTGGTCGAGCCGACCGGCACGGCGGCGGCCCCGGACTTCAAGGACATCCCGGTCCACGCGGGCGGCGTCTCCTGGTACGGCGACTACCTCTACGTCGCCGACACCGGGAAGGGCATGCGGGTCTTCGACATGCGGAAGATCCTGAAGACGAACACGGGCGGCACGGCCGACCAGATCGGGCACCAGACGGGGACGACGTACTACGCGCACAACTACGCGTACGTCCTGCCGCAGGTCGGCACGATCACCTCGAAGACGACGTCCGGGACGAACCTCGCGTGGTCGTCGATCTCCCTGGACCGGGTGAGCAAGTCGATCGTCATGACCGAGTACACGTGCCCGTCCGGCTGCACGGACTACCCCAACCGCGCCCCGCGGGCGATCCGGTACCCGTTCGCCGCTTCGGGCACGTTCGCCGCCACGACGACGGCGAGCCAGGCGCTGCAGCTGCCCTGGTACAAGCTCAACGGCGTGGCGTCGCACAACGGGCGCTGGTGGTTCAACTCGTCCGGCCAGAAGCAGTTGTACTACTGGACTCCTTCGGCCGGCGCGTCCACGTTCTCCTGGGTGGGTAGCGGCGAAAGCCTCTCGTACTGGGAGGACGACACCGAGGCCGACCTGCTGTGGTCGTTGCAGGAGGGCGCGGGCAACCGCAACGTCTTCGCGGTCACCCAGGCCACGTACGGCGGCGGCTGAGGTAGCCTGGGTCCTATCGGACACTTCGGACCTTGCAGACAGCAGCGCAACCCGAGGCGGGAGCACCGCCTCGGGTTGCTGCTTGCTGCCCTGTTGTTCCTTTCCGGGGTAGCCGTCGTCCATTCTCCGTCGGCCACGTTCGACGGGCCGGCCGTGGCGACGGCGCAGTCCTCCTCGCTCGTCTCGGGCCGGCATGCGGTTCCGCGTTTGCCCGCTTCTCTCCCTTGGGCTGTCGTTCCTTCCGTCGCCGGGTCTTCGTTTGCTTCGCTGTGGTTGCTCGGTGAGCAGGTTGACGATGCTCCTCCGGTTGTCTCGACTCCGACGTCGCGGTCTACCCGCGCTCCGCCTTCCTTCGCTGCGTGAGCTCTTTCTTCGGCACCGTCTTCTCGGTGTCGTGATCTCTGCTGCCTGAAGGATTCTTGCTGATGTCCTCTGTTGTGCTTGCTCTTCTCGTTGCCGTTGTCGCTCTTGCTGTTGGGTTGGTGGTCAAGATGTTCCGGCAGGATGAGCCTCTCCTCGGCGGGTTGGGGATCTGTCTGCTCGTTGGGCCTGGTTCTCTGCTTGCCTTTGTGCATGTGGGTCTCACCGAGTTTTAGGGATACGGCTTCGCCGGGGCGTGGGAAATCGGCGCTTCTTGTTGTCGCTTACCGCTCGGTGCGAGAGCGCGATTCCCCACGCTACGGTGGCCCTGCCGGGCTGTCGCTTCCACCTGATCGAGTGATGAACATGCGTTCGTCTGCCGGTAATCTTGGGGTGTGGACAGCGATGCGGTGGTTCGAGCGGATGCGGTGGCCTTGGCCGACCGCATCTCCGCGCTGCTCACTGTGGTGCGGTCCGCTGAGGCCGAGATCGGTGCGCTGCTGATGGAAATCGAGTCGCGCGGTGTCATGGAGTTGTTCGGATACCGATCTGTGGGCCGTCTCCTCGAGCACCTCGCCGACGTTCCCAAGGCTGCCGCTGAGTCTGTGGTGAAACGAGCCCGGGCTCTTACGCCTGGCCGGAATCTCGACGGCAGCCCGGTGCCTGCTGTTGCTCCTGCCACCGGCACTGCTGCTCTCGAGGGCCGTCTAAGCACCCCGATGATCGACACGATCGTCGGGGTGATGGCGCAGGTTCCGCTCAAGCATCGCGACGAGGCTGAACAGCATCTGCTCACGTTCGCCGAAGACGCCGGGCACAAGCAGGTCGCGGCGCTGGGCGCGCGGATCCTGGCTCACCTCGACCCCGACGGCGCCGAGCCGGACACCGCCGAACCCGCTGTCCCCAGCCGCGAGCTGTCGTTGCGCCGCAAGAGAACCGGGGTGTGGGAGCTGAACGGTCGCTTCGACGACGAGACCGGTACCCGTGCCAGCGCCCTCTTGGACTCCCTCGCCCAACGTCGCACGAGCGACGAGGGCCCGGACTTGCGTTCCCCGCTGGAACGCTACGGCGACGCGTTCTCCGACGCGATCGACCTGGCGTTGAACTCCCCAGACCTGCCGATGCAGGCGGGCGAACGGGCCCACGTGATGGTGGCGGTGTCGTTGCAGGATTTGAAGTCTGGCATCGGCCAGGCCACCCTCGGCGACACCGAGACCACGCCCAAGCCGCGCGCCGGTCGGGCCACCCTCGGCGACCTCGGCCGCATCTCCGCGGCCGAAGCCCGACTCCACGCCTGCGACTGCATGCTCATCCCCGTGGTCCTGGGCACGAAGAGTGAACCGCTCGACCTCGGCCGCCAGCGCCGCCTGATCTCCCCCGGACTCCGCCGAGCCCTGTACCTGCGCGACCGCGGCTGCGCCTTCCCCGGCTGCCACCGCCCACCCCGGCACTGCCAAGGCCACCACATCCGCCACTGGGCAGACGGCGGCCCCACCAACCTCGCCAACCTCGTCTTGATGTGCGCCCACCACCACCGGCTCCTACACCGCTCCGGCTGGCAAGTCCGCATTGCCGCCGACGGCCTCCCCGAGTTTCTTCCCCCAGTGTTCCTGGACAAACGCCGAAAACCCAGGCGCAACAACCTCCACCAACCACTCCCCCTCGCAGCCTGACGCAAGGAGAACACGGGAAAGGCCCGCAGCCACCGGCTACGGGCCTACACCTACGCCCCTCAGACAGCGGAACCGGGCCCTAACCCAAGTCCGCCTCCGGACGAATCTCGATCGCCGTCCCGGGATGGTGCAGCTCCAAGACCACGATTTCGTTCCTCCCCCGGCGCCACAACGGCTTCGGGGCATACAAAGTCCGCTGCGGCCCGACCTTCCAATACCGCCCCAGGTTGAACCCGTTCAACCACACGACCCCCTTCTCCCACCCAGGCAACGCGACGAAACCGTCCTCAGGACTCGCCACCTCGACCGTTGCCCGGTGGAAGGCCGGACCCGGCACCGCCGCGGACGAGAACCGCAACCGGGAAAGGTCGTCCAGTGGCAATGGGCGGATCTCCCAGCCGAACAGCTTCTGCTGGGTGCTCATCGCCACCCAGCCGTCGATGCCCTTGCGGTCGGCCAGGTACGGGCCGTAGTTCACTCTCCCCATCGCGTCCACCAAGATGTCCAGCCGCGTAGCCGGCTTCACCAGCGACAAATCCAGCGTCCCCGACGGCTGGTTGCGGTCCAGCACCCCCAGGAACGCTCCGTCGACGAACACCAGCGCGCGGTCCGCCAAGCCGTGGATGCTCAGCGGTCCCGAATGCGGGCCCTGGACCGTCGTGCGGTAGTGGATCAGGCCCGTCGCCTGGCCGACGCGCTCCATCGGTACCGGCTGGGCCGATCGGACCGGCGTGGAAAGCGCCGGAAGCGAGTCCAGCAGCGACACCGCGCCCGACGGCGTGACCGTCTGTGCCGGCAAGCGGGGCGAGCGGCCGGGGATCGGACCCGGAGGCACGCCCGTGTACTTCGTCAGCACCGCCCGGAGAGCCGTGAACTTCGCGCCCAGGTCGCCGGCCTCGCCGACCGGGGAATCGTAGTCGTAGCTGGTCACCGTCGGCTGGTACGTCGTGCCGGAAGTGTTCGCACCGCTGGTGAAACCGAAGTTCGTTCCCCCGCACGCCATGTACAGGTTCACCGATGCGCCGGTCGCGAGCAAAGAGTCCACGTAGGACGCGAGCTGCTCCGGATCGCGCGTGTTGTGCTGCTCGCCCCAGTGGTCGAACCAGCCGTCCCAGTACTCGGCCATCATGACCGGCGCACCGGGTTGGAACTTCTGCAGAGCCGCCACGCTCGGCGCCGGGTCGCCGTCGCCCGTGCCGACCTCCAGCGTGCCCGGTAGCGAGCCGAAACGCATGAAGAACTCGGACGCGCCGTCGGCCGCGAACAGCAGGCTCGTCATGCCTCGGCTACGCAGGCCGTCGCGCAGGTGGGCGAGGTAGCTGGTGTCGTTGCCGTAGCTGCCGTACTCGTTTTCGATCTGCACCGCCACGATCGGCCCGCCGTGCCGGGCCTCCAGCGGCACCAGACGCGGGATCAGCTGGTCGTACCACGCGTCCACGGCCTTCAGGTACGCCGGATCGGCGCAGCGCAGCTCCAGGTTCCGGTCGGCCAGCAGCCACGCCGGGAGGCCGCCGAACTCCCACTCCGCGCAGATGTACGGGCTGGGCCGGACGATCACCTGGAACCCCAGGTCACCCGCCAGCCGCACGAACGCCGGCAGGTCCCGCCAGCCGCTGAAGTCGGCGCGGCCGCGTGCGGGCTGGTGGAAGTTCCACGGAACGTACGTCTCGATCGTGTTCAGCCCCAGCGCCTTCAACCGTGAAAGGCGGTCGCGCCACTGGTCCGGGTGGATGCGGAAGTAGTGGATGGCCCCCGAGACGATCCGGAACGGTCTGCCGTCCAGCAGGAATCGATCGCCGGCCACCGACAGACCCCGCCGGCCCGCCGCTCCCGCCGGGCCGGCCAGCACCGCGCCCGCCGTGATCGCCGCCGCTCCGCCGAGGAAGCTCCGCCTGCTCACCGAGTTCACGACTGCTCCCGGAGCTGACCGAGGAACGTGTCGAGGACGCCGTCGCCGACGAGCGCCTGCCGGACGCCCCACCGGTTGGTGTTGCCCGTCTTGACCGCCTGTGCTCGTGTCACCAGCTCATCGGCGCGAGCGGTCAACCGCGAAGCCCGAGCGTGGTCGCCCCGAGAAGACGCCGCGAACGCGTCGAGCCGGGTCACCATCGCGTCGCCCCACAGCGTCGTCGCGTTCAGCCACGGTCCGGCCTCGGCGACGAACGCACTCCGCACCCGGCCGGCACGGATCACCGAAGCCGCGTCGTGGATGCGGACCGCATACGCGCGCAGGTCGGCGAAGGAACGGTGGTCCCCCGGCCGGAACGCGGCGATCCGCGCCGCCAGCGCCGGTGCCTGCGGTTGCCACGGCGTCGGGCCGAACGTCGGCGCGAGGTGCTCGAGGTCGGCGAACACCGTCAACGCGGCCGACGCCCGCGGGTCTCCGCCCGCCAGCCGCGCCAGCGCCTGCGGCCACGACCGCGAAGGCGCGTAGCCCGCGTCGTTCCACGCGAAGTCCGCGGCACCGAACTCGGCGACCTCGCTGGCCGCCTCCTGGTTCATCGGGTTGGCGACGATCCCGTTGAGGTACCGCGAAAGCCCGTCCTCCCGCTGCGCGTAGGGCGCGAGCAGCAGCCGCCCGGCCGACTGCTCGTAGTCGTTCACCGGGTAGTTGTCCCAGAGGAACACCTTGCGCCCGTACACCGCCGACACCTGCGCGGCCTCGTCGGTGGTCACGCTCGGCGGGACGACGTCGGTCCCGGTCCACTGCACCACCACCGACGGGTCGAGGTGCTCGCGCAGTTCGGTCTTGTACGGCGAATCCTTCAGATCGCTGTACTCGGTCGGCACCGTCTGCAGGGGACGGACGCCGTCGTGGGTCTTCGCGAACTGCTCGGTGATCGTGTTGAGCAGGGAGACCTGCGCCGTGCCGACCGCTGCCTGACCGGGTGCCCCGAAGGCCGCCTGGTCGGCGTCGCAGTTCCACTTCGTGTACGAGATGTCGTCGAACGGCAGCGAGAACGAGCGGACGCCGACGTCGTAAACGGCCTGGAACTTCGCCTCGACCGCCGCGATGTCGGCCGATGAGGAGAAGCAGACGGAGACGCCGGGCGAGAGCGCGTACGTGAACTCGACGTGGTGGGCCGTGGCCGACCGCACGAGCTGCCCGAGCGTGGCCAGCTCGCCGGCCGGGTACGGATCACGCCACTTCGCGCGCAGGTAGGTGTCGTCCTTCGCGCTGTAGATGTACGTGTTCGCCTTGACCTCGCCGAGGAACGCGAGCTGCCGCAGCCGGTCCGCGGTCGTCCACGGTGGACCGTAGAACCCCTCGATCGACCCGCGCAGGGCCATGTTCGGCCAGTCGCGCGCGGTCGCGCCGCGCACCGCCCAGCCGTGTCCCGCACGGACGAACAGCTGCCGCAGCGTCTGCACGCCGTAGTACTGCCCGGCGCCGTCGCGCCCGGCGATGGTGATCCCGGCCCGGGACACGCTCAGCGCGTAGCCCTCGGCCTGCTCCGGAACGTCGCGACCGGTGCCGCCGAGCCGGATGACCAGGCCGTGGCCGCCCGCGGTGACGCCGTGGTCGCGCAACAACGACGTCAGCAGGTCCTTGGCCGCCGGGTCGGTGCCGGCGTCGGTGACGAGCGCGACCGACGACGGCAGCGGCACGTCCGCGGACGTCCGGCTGATCTGCTGCGGGGTCGGGGAAACCACCGGAAGCGCGCCACCGGCGGCAGCGGGTCCGGCTGTAGGTCCGGCGACGGTGAGGGTGGCGGCCACCGTGACGACGGCGGCGAACAGAGCTCGGCGGCGGGTCATGACTGCCTTTCAGGCGGCGGTGCGGTACAGGGCGAACGTGGCCAGGCGCGGGGTCGCGCGAGACTGTGTGACGACGACGCGGAGGTGCTCGGCGGTCACCGGCGCGGGCAGCGTGACCAGGCGGGTGTAGCCGATCGTGGTCACCGTGGCGAGGGTCTGCCAAGTGCCGCCGAGCTCGGCCTGCACGAGCGCGCCTTCCACGTGCTGGCCGCGCGTGATGTCCTCGCCGAGCCGGATCTGGTCGAACGTGACCGGCCGGGGCAGCCGGACGTCGAGCGGGCGATCCAGCGGTTTCGCCGTGGTGATCGAGGAATCCGTGACGGCCGCGGGACCGCCCTCGGCGAGGTTGCGTGACTGCGTCCGGGCGATCGCCTGGCCGAACCCGGCGAGCGCGGCGGTGTCGGCGGGCGCGATCCGGCCGTCCGGGCCGGGCGGGACGTTGAGCAGCAGCGACGAGTTCCGCCCGACCGTCCGGCGGTAGGTCTCGACCAGCTGGGCGGCGGACTTCGGCTGTTCGGCAGGGTGGAAGAACCAGCCCGGCCGGATCGAGACGTCGGACTCCGCCGGGGCCCACTGCAGGTACCGCACCGACGGGTCGGCCAGCTTCTGCCGCGACCCGAGGTCGGCGGCGGTCGCGCCACCGAGGAACAACTCTTCGTTGTGGGCGGTCCGAGGGTCGCCGGTCGTCGGAAGTGCGCTCCACTCGGTCTCGCGCGCCTGCCCGGCCTCGTTGCCGACCCAGCGCACCCCGGCGGGCCCGGCGAAGGTGACGGTGTCCGGGGACAGCGCGTGGATCAGCTCGAACCACGTCGTGAAGTCGTAGGTTTCGCTGATCCCGTGGTCACGCCAGGGGTTCGCGCCGTCCAGCCACAGCTCGTCGATCGGGCCGTACTGGGTGAACAGCTCGTAGATCTGGTTGAGGTAGTAGGCGTTGTAGTCGTCCTCGTCGACGGTGAACTTCGGCAGCTTGCCGTGAGCGAGCGCGGCCGTGCGGTCGTCGTGCGGCACGAGCGTCGGGATGGTCCGGCGGGTGACCGGGCTGTTCGTCCCGTAGCGGCCCTGGCCCCGCGGCGCGCTCGCCCGGTCTTCGTAGGTGGCTTGTTCTTCGATGCTCAACGGCTGCCCGGCCGCGACCTTCGCTTCGATGCGCCGCACCTCGTCGGCGAAGAACGTCTTGGGCAGCTCGGCGCCGTCGGCGGGCGACAGGTAGACGCCGACCTTGAGACCCGCGGCGCGCGCGGAGTCGACGTAGTCGCGCAGGATGTCGCCGCGCGGGTTGGCGCAGCCGGTGTCGCGCGTCTGCCAGTAGGCGGACGGGTCCTGACCCCGCGCGGCTTCCGCCGCGTCGCGGGCCGGGTCGGCGCACCCGGGCGTCACCCACCACGGGCTCGCGACCACCGAGTGGTTGGTGTAGCGGGTCGGGTAGAGGACGAAACCGTCGTGGTGCTTGGCGGTGAGCATCACCTGCGTGACGCCCGCGGCCTTGAGGGACCGCATCCACTGGGCGGTGTCGACGGACGGCGGCGCGAAGGTGGATTCGTGCTCGGCGCCGGAGCCCCATTCGCGGTCGGTGAAGGTGTTCATCCCGAAGTGCGTGAACGCCGTGACCGGCCGCTGCTGCCAGGCCAGCTGGCCCTTCCGCGGGACGACGGCCGCGGCCTTCGCGACGACGCGGTCCGGGCTGTCGCAGGCGTCAACGACGATGATGTCGGCCGGCTTGATCGGCCCGCCGCAGCGTTCGGCCGCGGCGGCCGGGACCGCCACCAGGGTGCCGGAAAGGACGGCGGCCGCGAGGACCAGACCGCGAAACGTCATGACTCTCCTCGTGACGGACCGCGGCCACGAGCCCGGCGGCGGCGAGACGGGGTGGACGATCGCCACACTAGGTCGGCCATCCATCGGATGTCTAGACCTAACCAGATGACAACGAATGGCGTGGACAAGCCACCGGCCCGACTTTCGAAGGAGATTGATCCGATGGGTCAAGCGCAAGCGTCCGGTCCGGTAGCCTGATGTCCGTGTTCACGAAGTGAACAGCGATTCCAGACTTCCGGCGGAGGCTCCCCGTGACGAAACCGACGCGGTCCCCGGACGCCCGCGCCGACCAGGCGGACATCCAGGCGGTCAGCCGGGTCAGCCAGATCCTCTCGCTGTTCGACCCGGCGACCCCGGAGCTGACCGCCGGCGAGGTGGCCGAACGGCTCGGGCTCAACCGCACGACGGCGTACCGCTACTGCACCTCGCTCGTCGCGGCCGGACTGCTGGAACGCAGTGCCGACGGCGGTTACGTGCCCGGCGGGCTGCTGCTGCAGCTCGGCGCGTTCGCCATCGGGCACCGCCGGGTCGTCAACCTCGCGCCGCGGCACATGCAGGCGCTCTCGCGGGCCACGCAGACCAGTGTCGTGCTCAGTCTCTGGGGCATCTCCGGCCCGGTGGTCTCGCGGGTCGAGGAGAACCCTTCGACGATCGTCATCGTGTCCGTGCGCGTCGGCAGCCACCTGCCGCTGGACACCGCGCAGAGCAAGGTCTTCCTCGCCTACCACGCCGACCAGCTGTCGATGGAACGGCTGATCGGCAACCTCTCCGGCACCGCCCGCGACGAGCTGCGCGCCGACGTCGACCGCGTGCGCGCGGTCGGCCACTGCTCGGCCATGAGCACGCCCGGCATCGTCGCGGTGGCCGCGCCGGTCTTCGACGAGTACGGCATCTGCGCCACGATCGCGATCGTGGGCCCGGACAACACGCTGTCGATGGGCGACGACACGCCCGAGCTGCGGGTCGTGGTCGACACCGCGCGCGAGCTCACCCACGAGCTGGGCGGGCACTACCGGCCCGACGACGTCCAGCGGGCGGTGTAGGGCAGCCACGCCGGCGCGGGCAGCGGCGGCACCTCCGCGTACTCCCGCGTGGCGGCCACCGCGCTGCCGATGAAGTCGTCCCTGGATCCCGGCGACGCCGTCACCTGCGCGAGCCCTGAGCGGTTCAGCAGGCTGTCCCCCAGGTACGCCTGGCCCGGTGGCCGCACCTGCCGGTCACCGGAGACGAAGGCGTAGTCCGCGATGTCCAGTTGACGCCGGGGGGCGGCGCTTTCGTTCACCGACTTCGCCACGACGGCACCGGCGCCCGCGTCGACGCAGGCGACGATGCCGTCGAGGGTCATGGTGAGTTCGGACGAGCCGACCCACACCGGGTTCGCGGCGACCAGTCCCCCCAGATCCATCAGGACAGTGCGGGAATCGTGCTGTCGTCGGCCATGTCGACGTCCTTCGTCTCCGGGCCGAGGAAGCCGCCGAGGCTGATCAGCAGGCCGGCGAGGACGATCAGGACGCCCGGGGCGAGGTGTGCGGGCATCACCCCGTCGAACCGCTGCAGGTAGAACTGGTAGAACGCCGGGGCGATGAGCGCGAGGCTGTAGCCGACGCCGTAACCGGTCGACCGGATGCTCGCCGGGAACCGCTCGGTCAGGTACGCCGCGATCGGGCCGAACGTGCCGACGGTGAACACGCCGATGAGCACGCCGAAGCCGAGCGCCGCGCCGAAGCCGCCGTTCGAGGCCATCAGCAGCGTGTAGGAACCCGCGCCGAGCACGACCATCGCCAGGCCGTAGCCGATGTAGAACCGCCGCCGGCCGATGCGCTGGGACAGCACCCCGAAGACCGGGTAGGACAGCGCGGCGGACGCGTTGATCACGAGCATGGTCAGGGTGACCTCTTTGCTCGACAGGTCCAGGTGCGCCTTCAGC
This sequence comes from Amycolatopsis sp. cmx-4-37, assembly GCA_049998055.1. Lineage (GTDB taxonomy): Bacteria > Actinomycetota > Actinomycetes > Mycobacteriales > Pseudonocardiaceae > Amycolatopsis. The sequence goes on from JAEBEK010000007.1 coordinate 124,971, forward strand.
TGCGCGGGCGTCACGGCGGCTTCCATGTTGGTCGCGAGCCACGTGCCGGTCATCAGGATGAACACCTGGCCCAGCGCCCGCGGGTACTTCTTCAGCAGCCGGACGAACGGCAGCTTGTGCTTCTCGCCGGTCAGCTCGGTCGGCGGCTCGTGCACCTGCTTCTGGTAGTAGCGGAACAGCACGGCCGCCAGCAGCGCGCCGACGAAGAACGGGATCCGCCAGCCCCACTGGACGTACGCGCTGTGCAGGCCGGCCGACGGCAGCAGCTGCAGCATGAGCAGCGTGATCGCGGCGATCACGGCATACGCGGCGGGCGAGGTCGACGTGATGATCGAGGCGTAGAGGCCGCGTTTGTGCTTCGGGCTCCACTCCATCGCCAGCGGCACCGCCGTCGTGTATTCGCCGCCGAGGAAGATCCCGTCGACGAACCTCAGCGCGATGAGGATGCCGACCGACCACATCCCGATCGTCTCGTGCCCGGGCAGGCACGCGGTCAAGAGCGTGATGATCCCGAAGCCGCCGACCGCGACCAGCGTCGTGCGCTTGCGCCCGACCGTGTCGGCGAAGTGGCCGAAGATGATCGCGCCGAGCGGGCGGCCGATCAGCGTCGAGGCGAACACCAGGGACGCCAGCAGCGCCGTCGTGCTCGCGCTGAGGTTGGCCGCCTGGAAGTACGCCGTCGCCGGGGCCAGCACGACGATCGGCAGGTAGATGTCGAACTGGTCGACGAAGTAGGCGAGCGTCCCGCCGCGGACCGCGGCGCGCACCTTGGCCGCGTCCGGGCCGTGCGGGGTACCGGGTCGGGCGGCCGCCTCTGCGGCGCTGAGCGGTGTGGACATCAGCGTCCTCCGTTACTCCGAACTGAATGTTCACCAAGTGAACGTCCGACACTCTAAATACGGGTGCGCCGATGCACAAGAGCGGTCACAGGGTTGACAGCCGGTCTTATAGTGAACTTTGACTTCATAATGTGAACCGAAAGGCCGCTCATGAGCTCGCGTCCCGCTATCGCCTCCGTCCTGGACGGCTTGGTCGACATGCACGTCCACTCCGGCCCCAGCCCGTTCCCCCGCCGCTTCGACCACGTCGAGGCCGCGCAGGACGGCGCGCGCATCGGGATGCGCGCCATGGTCGCGAAGTCCCACCACCACAACACCCAGATGGACGTCCTCGCGATGAAGGGCCGCTTCGAGGGCGTCAAGGCGCAGGCCTTCGGCGGGATCGCGCTCAACAGCACCGTCGGCGGCCTCAACGTCCACGCCGTGCGCATGACCCTGCGCATGGGCGGCAAGGTCGTCTGGTTCCCGACGATCTCGTCGGGCCGGCACATCGACTGCCACCCCGAGGACGGCGCCTTCCCGACCACCACCGTCCCGCTCACGCTCGAGCGCATCGACATCGTCGACGGCGACGGCGCCCTCAAGCCCGAGGCGATCGAGATCCTCGACGAGATCAAGGAGCAGCAGGCCGTCCTCAACGGCGGCCACATGTACCCGGAGTACATCAAGACGCTGTTCCAGGAGGCGCACGAGCGCGGGATGAAGCGGATGGTCGTCAGCCACCCGGACTTCGTCATCGGCGCCGACCCGGCCCTGTGCCGCGAGCTGATCGAGCTGGGCGCGTTCATCGAGCACGAGGTCGGGATGTACGACCCCGAAGGCACCCAGAAGTGGGACCCGAAGAACCTGCTGACCTGGATCGAGGCCCTCGGCCCGGAGCACACGGTACTGGCGTCGGACTTCGGCCAGAAGGCCAACCCGAAGCCGGTCGACGCGTGGCTGCGCGTCGGCGAGGCGCTGCTCGACCTCGGCCTGCCGGAGAAGGACCTGCGGCGGATGGTCCGCGACAACCCGACCTACCTGCTGAACCTCGACGCCTGAAAGGACCTCTCGTGTACGAAAAGGACGATCCCCGGTCGGCGCTGGCCACCGCGGCCCGGCCCGACAGCGGCGCCGCGATCACCGCCGCGCAGTACCTCGACCTGAGCGCGACTCCGGTGGTGCGCGCGCAGAACGTCATCCTCGTCCACACCGACGCCCGGAACGGTGACGACCTGGACAACGGCACCCTGGACGGCGAGCTGGCGATCGTCGTCACCGACGCCTCCCCCGCGTTCACCGTGCTGACCGGCGACGGCGCCGCCCGGATCACCGAACCCGGGCTCGTCGTCGTCCCGCCGGGCGCGTCGCGGATCAGCGTCCACGGCGACGGGCCGCTCGTCCGGCTGGTCGAAGCCACCGAACCCGCGTGGCGCGACAAGCCGGCCAACGCGGCCGCGTACGCGCAAGCCCACCCGCGTGTCACGCTGCTGGAGCGCTGGCCGGAACCGGCCGAAGAGCGGGTGCGCTTTTACCCGCTGTCCGAGGTGCCGGACGACCCGAAGCGGTTCGGCCGGATCTTCCGCACCCGCTCGTTCATGGTGAACTTCCTGCCGCTGCAGGACGGCCCGCGCGACCCGCGCAAGCTGTCGCCGCACCACCACGACGACTTCGAGCAGCTTTCGCTGGCCGTGCAGGGCGAGTACGTGCACCACATCCGCACGCCGTGGCTGCCCGACAGCAGCACCTGGCGCGAGGACGAGCACGTGCGGATCGGCAGTCCGTCGGTGACGGTCATCCCGCCGCCGACCGTGCACACCTCCGAGGCGAGCGACCCGGGCGTCAACCAGCTGATCGACATCTTCAGCCCGCCGCGGGTGGACTTCTCGGAGAAACCGGGCTGGGTCCTCAACGCCGACGACTACCCGATGCCGTGAGCGCGCGCACCGGTGGCGGGTTGTTCGCCCGCGAAACCACCCCCGTGGGTACGTGGCTGAAGATCGCCTCGACCGAGCCGGCCGAGATCATGGCGTTCGCCGGGTTCGACTTCGTGGTCGTCGACCTGGAGCACGCGCCGCTGGACCTGGTGACGGCGTACCGGCTGATCAACACCGCCGCGGCGCTCGGCATGACGCCGATCGTGCGGGTGCCGGACAAGACGCCGTCGACGATCCAGAAGATCCTCGACGCGGGCGCGCTGGGCATCCTCGTGCCGCACGTCGACACGGTCGAGGAGGCGGCGGCCGTCGGCCGGGCGTGCCGGTTCCCGCCCCACGGCGTCCGCGGCGCCGGTGGCACCAGCCGGGCCGGGGCGTGGGGGCTGCGGCCGAACGCCGAGTACCTGGCGGCGGGCAACGACGACGTGCTGTGCATCCCGCAGCTGGAAAGCGTCGAGGCGATCAAGGCCGCGCCCGAGATGCTGGCGCTGGACACGGTGGACGCGGTGTTCGTCGGCGCGGCGGACCTGTCGATGTCGATGGGCTCGACGCCGGCGTCGCCGGACGTGCTCGACCTGATCGCCTCGGCGATCGCGGCCGCGCACGACGCCGGGAAGCGCTGCGGGCTGGCGTTCGGCGGGGTTCCGGAGAAGGCCGCGCAAGCGGTGCGGGACGGCTGCGACTTCGTCCTGCTCAGCAACGACACCACGATGCTGGCGGAGGCCGCGCGCGGCCTGGTCCGGGCGTTCCGGGACGCGACCGCATGACGCTGTCCCTGCCGCGCACCGCGCTGTCGATCGCCGAGCTGGACGACCTGGACCACGACGGTGTCGTGCGGTTCGTGCGGGCGCTCGAGGAGTACGGCCACCGCATGGTCTGGATCCCCGAGGTCGCCGGGCGCGAGGCGTTCACGACGGCTTCCCTGGTCTTGGCATCGACGTCGACGTTGCTCGTCGGGAACGGCGTCGCGCGGGCCCTCGAGCGGGTGCCGAAGTCGGCGGGATCGGCCGCGCGGGACCTCGCCGCGGGGTATCCCGGACGGTACGTGCTGGGGCTCGGGGTCAGCGGAGCGGTCCGTGAACGCGGGGTCGGACCGCTCCCGTTCCTGCGCGAGTACCTCGACGGCGTCGACAAGGTGGCGCACGGGGTGCCGCGGGTCCTCGGCGCGTATTCGGCCGGGATCACGCGGCTCGCTGCCGAACGCGCCGACGGTTTGCTCACGTTCCTCGTCACGCCCGAGCACACCCGCTGGGCACGCGAGACGATCGGGGACCTCTTCCTGTCGGTGGTCCAGTGGGCGGTGATCGGTCGTTCCCGGGCGGCCGCGCGCGAAGTGGCCCGCGAGCGGCTCGCCTACTACCTCACGCTCCCCCACCAGCTCGCCAAGCTGAACCGGCTCGGCTTCACCGAAGCGGACCTCACGCCACCGGGGTCCGACCGGCTGCTCGACGCGCTCGTCCCGTACGGCTCGCCCGACCAGGTGCGCGAAGCGGTGCGGGCGCAGTACGACGCGGGCGCCACGCAGGTCGCCTTGAGCCTGGTCGGCCCGCTCGACGACGCGAAGCTCGATGCCTACCGCGCACTCGCCGAAGAGGAGAACTGATGCGCACGGCCGAAAAGGTCATCATCACCACCGCCATCACGGGATCGGTGAACATCCCGTCGCAGAGCCCGTACTTGCCGCTGTCCGCCGACGAAGTCGCCGACGCCGCCTTGGCGGCCATCGAAGCCGGGTCGGCCGTCGTGCACCTGCACGCCCGCGAGCCGGACGGCCGTCCGACGCCCGATCCCGACGTGTTCGAGAAGATCGTCGGGCGGATCACCGCGGAGACCGACGCCGTCATCAACATCACGACCGGCGGCGCGTCCTCGATGACGATGGACGAACGGCTCGCGGCCGCCTACCGGCTGCGGCCGGAGCTCGCGTCGATGAACATGGGGTCGATGAACTTCGTCTACTCCGGCATCGCCGACAAGGTGACGGAGTGGAAGCACGACTGGGAAAAGCCGTACGTGCTCAACACGTACTCGAAGCCGTTCGTGAACACCTTCGACAAGATCGAGCACACGCTGCGGACCCTCGGCGAGTCCGGGACCCGGTTCGAGTACGAGTGCTACGACATCGGGCACCTCTACTCGCTGGCGTACTTCGTCGAGCTCGGGCTGGCGAAACCGCCGTTGCTGATCCAGGGCGTGTTCGGTGTCCTCGGCGGGATCGGCGCCGACCACGCGAACCTGGAGCACATGGTCCGGATCGCGGACAAGCTCTTCGGCGACGACTACGCGTTTTCGGCGTTCGCCGCCGGCCGCGACCAGCTGGGGTTCGGTACGCACAGCGCGTGGCTCGGCGGGCACGTGCGGGTCGGCCTGGAGGACAGCCTGTGGATCGGCAAGGGCAAGCTCGCGGAGAGCAACGCCCAGCAGGTCCGGAAGATCCGGGCGGTGGTGGAGGATCTCGGCAAGCCGATCGCCACGCCCACCGACGCCCGCGCGATGCTGGCACTGCGAGGAGGAGCGGCATGAGCCTGCTGACCGGAAAAGTGGTCCTGGTCGTCGGGGCCAGTTCGGGCATCGGCGCGGACGCGGCGCGGGTGTTCGCCGCCGACGGCGCTTCGGTGATGCTGGTGGCGCGGACGGAAGAACCCTTGGCGAAACTCGCCGCGGAACTGTCCGACCACGACGTCGCGTACACGACCGGCGACATCACCTCTGCGTCCGGTGTGGACGCCTTCGTGGCGGCCACGGTCTCGCGGTTCGGCCGCCTCGACGGCGCGTTCAACAACGCGGCCATGGGCGGCGGCGGGCGTCTCGACTCGGTCTCGGAGGAGGACTTCGACCGGATCATGGCGGTGAACGTCAAGGGCACGTGGCTGTGCCTGCGCGCGGAGGTCCGCGCGATGGAGGGCCAGGGCTCCGGCTCGATCGTGAACGTCAGCAGCATCGGCGGCCTGCGCGGCAGTTCGGGCATGGGCGCGTACCAGGCGACGAAGCACGCGGTGATCGGCCTGACCCGCACCGCGGCCCACGACTTCGGGCCGCTGGGCATCCGGGTCAACGTGATCGCGCCCGGCCCGACGGAAACGCCGATGCTGGACGAGCTGCGCCGCACCATCCCGGGCGGCGTGGAGGCCCGGATCGCGGCCACGCCGTTGCGGAAGGCGGGCACGGGCGCGGAAGTCGGCTCGACGGCGGCGTTCCTGCTGAGCGACCGGGCGAGCCACCTGAGCGGCGTGGTCCTCCCGGTCGACGGCGGCTTCACTGCCTGAGCCCGAAGCCGTGAATGTCGCATTGAGGGACTTCAAGTCCCTCGATGCGACATTCACGGACTTTCAGGCCAGGTCCGGGATCAGCTCGCCGATCAGCCGGATGCTCTTCAGCACCTTCTCGTGCGGGATTCCGCCGATCTGCTGCAGGCACATCATGCGGTCGATGCCCAGGTCCGCGTACGCGCGCAGCTTCTTGCGGCATGTCTCCGGGCTGCCCACGATCAGCGAGTCCTGCGCGCTCAGCACCTCGAACACCTCGTCGTCGCGCACCTGCTCGCCCTGGAGGATCCGCGCGATCAGGAGGTTCGCCTCCGACGGCGCGTTCGCCGCCTCACCGCGGAGGAAGTCGCTCGTGAGGCCCGGGGACTTCAGCAGCTCTTCGTTGCGGGCGTTGGCGCGGACGAACTCCGTCGCCGCTTCGAAGAACGTCAGCGCCGTCACCGTGTACCAGGCCGCGGCCGCCGCCGCGCCGTTGCGCATCGCCTCTTCGTCGGTGTCCGCGCAGTGGACGAACGTGAAGAACCCGACCTGGTCGTTGACGAACGCCCCGACCGGGTCAGTGCACTCCGCGGCCGCCGAGCGGTACAAGCCGATCAGCCGGCTCGCCCGCTCCAGCGACTCCCACATCGTCGTGCCCAGCACACCCACCCCGCGTCGGCCGGCCTCCTCGAACGACGCCGGGCTGGCCGCCGCCTGCCAGAGCGGCGGGTGCGGCTTCTGCAGCGGCTTCGGGCCGATCGGGACGTCGTCGACGCGGTAGTCGGCGCTCTCCCACGAGAACCGCTCGGACGTCCACATCTTCGGCACCATCTCGAACGCCTGCCGCGTCTGGGCGCGGGCGTCGTCCGGCTCGATGCCGAACAGGCGCCACTCCGGGATCGTCGACCGGGTCAGGCCGAGCTCCACCCGGCCACCGCTGAGGTGGTCGAGCGTCGCCGCGCGCTCGGCGACGCGGATCGGGTGGTTGAACCGCCCCGGCGCGAGCACCGCCGAGTGTCCGAGCCGGATCCGGCTGGTGCGCTGGGAAAGCGCGGCCAGCACGAGTTCGGGCGCGGACGAGAGGCTGAACTCCCCCGCGCCGTGGTGCTCGACCTGCCACCAGCACCCGTAGCCGAGCTCGTCGGCGAGCACGGCCTGTTCGATGGCTTGCCGGAACCGCAGCTGTTCGTGGCCTTCGGGCCAGGGCCGCGGGTTCTGGATCTCGTTGAACAGGTCGACCTTCATCCGCGGCCTCCGCTTCGTCGGGGTTACCGAGAAGGCAGACGCCGAGAGCGATCGGGGCGTTACGAACGGTCACCCGGACGGATCAGTTCGTTCGTCGGCTGAGACGCCCGTCACGTCGGCGTGGCTCGCTGTGCCGGGGTGCCGTCCGCCTGCCATCCTGTGCCGTCAGGAAGACAGGCGGACGGAGGCACCCGTGGGCATCATCGGCTGGATCGTGCTCGGGCTCATCGCGGGCGTGATCGCGAAGGTCCTCATGCCGGGCAAGGACCCCGGCGGCTGCATCATCACGATCCTGCTCGGCGTCGGCGGCGCCTTCGTCGGTGGCTGGGTCGGCAAGACCCTCTTCCACACGGACCTCGGCACCTTCTTCGACCTGCGCACCTGGGGCCTGGCGGTCCTGGGCGCACTGATCATCCTGGTGATCTACCGGATGGCCTTCGGCCGGAGCCGCCGCGACTAGGTGCTCAGTTGAGACTGACGCCGTACGCGCTCAGCGCCTCGCCGACCGGCTGGAAGAACGACGTGCCGGTGCCCTTGCCGGACGTGATGCCCAGGCCGACGCTGCCGGCGAACAGGCAGCCGCCCGAGTCGCCCGGGTTGACCAGCGCGTTGGTCTGGATCAGCTGCGACACCGAACCTTCGGCGTAGTTCACGGTCACGTTCGTCCGGGTGACCGAGCCCGACGTCAGGTGCGTGGTGCTGCCGCTCTTGCTGATCCGCTGGCCGACCGTCGCGGTGCCGGCGGAGCTGATCCGCTGCGTGGAGCCGTTCCACAGGGTCACCGCGCCCGGCGCGCTGCCGGTGTTGTTGCGGATCAGGCCGTAGTCGTTGCCCGGGAAGCTGGAACCCTGCGACGGGCCGACGTTCCACGTCGACACCGCGCGCGTGCAGTGGCCGGCGTCGACGATGTAGTTCACGCCGCCGCGGTTGGTGTTGAAGCCGACTGAACAGCGGGTGCCGCCGCCGGTGATGGCCTCGCCGTTGTAGATCGCGGCGTGCAGTTCGCCCGCGATCCGCTCGACCCGGACGCGGTCGCCCAGCGAGCCGGCGGCCTTCAGCACGGCGTCGGTGCCGCGCGCCGCGTCCGCCACGGTCAGCACGACCTGGTTGGTCTTCGGGTCGAGGCCGATCGACGTGTGCGCGACCGCCGGCAGCGCCTGCAGCGCGGTCTGCGCGTCCGCCAGCGCCGCGCTCGAGTGCTTGACCACGCGGGCCTGCGCACCGGCGGCGACGACCCGGTCGGCGGCCGTCTGGTCGAGCACGTTCACGACGGGCTTCGCGGCCGCGTCGAGGTAGCCGTCGACGGCCCGGGCACCGAGCGCGGTGGTGACCTGGTGCAGCGTTTCGACACCGGCGGCCTGCGTCCGCAGGAACGTGACGGCGGCGGACTCGCTGATCCCGGCGTCGGCCATCAGGGACGCGACGGCGTCGCGCTGCACGTCGGCCGAGTAGCCGTCGATCGCGACGGCGGCGGCCGGGCTCGTCAGGAAGCCGGCGACCGCGGCGGCGGCCACCAGGGTGGTGGCGGAGCGGGCGAGCAGGTGTCTTGTGCGCATGCCGGTACTCGCTTTCACGGGGAAACCGGCGCGAGGGATGGCCGCGCCGGTCGCGGTGGGGGTCCGGTGTGTTCCGGTGCGCCCGAGCGTGATCCGCGGCCGGGACGAGGGGTACCGACTTTCGTCGTACAGGACAAAAGATAGGTACCGGACAATTCGCCCCGCGCAAGTAACCGGACAGCGACTACCGCGAAGACGCCCACGCGAGGGCGTCGATGGTCAGGAAGGGTTCGCCCGCCACCGCCGTCGGCGTGCTCCCCGTGAACGCGCGGACCTCGCGGTGCAGGTGGGACTGGTCGGCGTAACCGGCGTCCGCGGCGACGAAGGCGGCCTTCACCGGGTCGCCCACGCTCGGCAGGCGGAGCTCGGGCACGTAACCCGGCGCGCCGGTCTCGACGTCACCGGCAAGTGTCAGCCGAGGACGACGGCGAGTTCGGCCCAGACGGTCTTGCCGGTGTCGCGTGCCGCCACTGTCCCCACCGCCGGCTGCACGCGTCGACCAGCAGCAGCCCCGTCCGGTCCTGGGCCCACTCCCGGACCTGCGCCGGCTGGTCGGGGCTCGTGCCGAGCTCGCGCGTCAGGATCGTTCTCACACTCCTTCGAAACCTGTATCACCTACCCACTTCCCGCGGCTTCCAAACAAGCCGCGGCTCGGTCCACGAGGCGGGGGCCCGGGTGGCAGGATGTGCCCGGTGAACATGCGCACCAGGAACAACGTGGTCGTGACCGGTCGAGAGGACGGGCCGACGGTCCTGCTGGCCCACGGTTTCGGCTGCGATCAGAACCTGTGGCGCCTCGTCGTTCCCGACCTGGCCGAGCGGTACCGCGTGGTGCTGTTCGACCACACCGGCGCCGGGCGCTCGGACCTGTCGGCCTGGACCCCGGAGCGCTACGGCACGCTCGAGGGCTACGCCGACGACGTCCTGGCCCTCTGCCACGAACTGGACCTGACCGACGTCGTGCTCGTGGGGCACTCGGTCAGCGCGATGATCGCGGTGCTGGCCGCCAACCGCGAGCCGGACCGGTTCGCGAAGCTGGTGCTGCTCACGCCGTCCCCGTGCTACATCGACGACGAGGACTACCGCGGCGGGTTCAGCCGCGAGGACATCGACGAGCTCCTCGAGGCACTGGAGTCGAACTACCTGGGCTGGTCGGCCGCGATGGCGCCGGTGATCATGGGCAACCCGGACCGCCCGGAGCTGGGCGAGGAGCTGACGAACAGCTTCTGCCGCACCGATCCCGCGATCGCGCGCGTCTTCGCGCGGGCGACGTTCCTCTCCGACAACCGCGCCGACCTGGCGAAGGTCTCCGTGCCGACGCTGGTGCTCGAGTGCGCCCAGGACGCCATCGCGCCCCCGGAGGTCGGGCGGTTCACCCACGAGCGGATCGCGGGCAGCCACCTGGTGACGCTCGACGCGATCGGGCACTGCCCGCAGCTGAGCGCCCCCGAAGCCACCGCGGCCGCGATCACGGCGTTCGTGAGCGGCCCATGATGTGCGAAGCCGGCGCGGGCGGCCGGGAGAACGCCGATCCGGCGTTTTCGGCGTTGCTGGAGGACAGCGCGGAGGACCTCTACGAGAACGCTCCGTGCGGGTACCTCTCGACGCTGCTGGACGGCACGATCGCGAAGATCAACGCCACGCTGCTCGGCTGGCTGGGTTACCGGCGCGAGGAAATCGCCGGGCGCCGCCGGTTCTCCGACCTGCTCACCGTCGGCGGGCGGCTGTACCACGAGACGCACTTCGCGCCGCTGCTGCGCATGCAGGGCGAGCTCGGCGGCGTCGCCTTCGAGATGAAGACGGCGAACGGCGCCCGGCTGCCGGTGCTGGTGACCTCGACGCTCAAGACCGGCTCCGACGGCGAGCCGCAGCTGATCCGCACCACGGTGTTCGACGCGAGCGACCGGCGCGCCTACGAGCGGGAGCTGCTGCGGGCGCGTGACGAAGCCGAGCGCGAACGCGACCGGGTGCAGCGGCTGGCGAGGACGCTGCAGCAGACGCTGCTGCCACCCCGGCTGGCCGAAGTGCCCGGGATGGAGGTCGCGGCGTACTACCACCCCGCGTCGGCCGACCAGGTGGGCGGCGACTTCTACGACCTGTTCCCGGTCACCGGCGCCACGTGGGGGTTCTTCCTCGGCGACGTCTCGGGCAAGGGTGCCGCCGCCGCGGTGGTGACGTCGCTGGCGCGCTACACGCTGCGGGCGGCCGCGGTCCACGACCCGGACCCGACCGTCGCGCTCGGCACCCTCAACACGGTGCTCGGCCAGGAGTTCCACGGCACCGATCCGCGCTACTGCACGGTGATCCACGGCCGCATCCGCCCGCACGGGGACAGCGCGACGGTCACCCTGGCCGGCGGCGGCCACCCACCGGCGCTGCTGATCCGGGCCGACGGGACCGCGACGTTCCTGCCGATCCGGGGCGGCCAGCTGGTCGGCGCCCTGCCCGGCGCGCGCTTCGCCGCGGTGGACGTCCGCCTGGAGCCCGGGGATACGGTGCTCCTCTACACCGACGGGCTGACCGAAGCCCGCACGCACGGCCGCACTCGCTACAGCGAAGAACAGCTGCGCGCCGACCTGACCGGCCTGGCCCCGACCACCGCCCCCGCGGTGATCGAGGCGGTCACCGACCTGCTCGCCGGCTTCGGCGACGGCGTCGAGGACGACACCGCCCTGCTGGCGTTCAGCATCCCCCTGCCCGGAGGCGACCAGCCATGACGAGCCCGTTCTCGACTTCGACCGATTCGGCGGCCACGGGCCCGGTCCTGGCGGTCCGCGGAGAGCTCGACGTGGCCACCGCGCCCCGGCTCCGCGCGCGCATCGGCGAGCTCACGCTGGCGGCCGGGCAGCTGCTGGTGGTGGACCTGGCGGGGGTGACGTTCTGCGACTCCAGCGGCATCTCGACGCTCATCGCGGCACGGAACGTGGCCGAAGCGGCCGAAGCGAAGATCGCGTTGGTCGCCGTACCCGCCCGGCTCACGCGAACCTTCGCGCTGACGGGGCTGGCGGACTTCTTCCCGACCTACCCGACGGCCGGCGAGGCCATCTCCGCCCACAGCTGACCCGGCTCAGCCACTCATCCCCCGGCGGGCCAGCCAGGTGGCGATCTGGCTCCGGGAGCCGAACCCCAGCTTGCCGAGGATGTGCGCCACGTGGGACTCGGCCGTGCGGCGGCTGATCACCAGGCGCAGCGCGATGTCCTTGTTGGTCAGCCCCTCCGCGACGAGCTGGGCCACCTCGAACTCCCGCTCGCTCAGTTCCGGCGGGTGGGGCGGCGGCAGGGCTTCGCCGAGAGCGGCCGCGATCGCCCGGCCCACGTCGCCGGCGGCCGAGACACCGCGGGCGAACGCCGTCTCGTAGCGAGCGGCTCCCAACGCGTGGACCACGTCGGCGACGCACTTCTCGTGGGCTCCGACCAGCTGAGGGAACCCGAACAGCGGTTCGGGACCGAGCAGTGGCCACACCGCGTGCGAGACGCCGAGCAGCTCGGCCGCGCGGTCGGGGCGGCCCTCGCCCGCCGTCGCCCACGCGAGGACCTCCATCGCCTTCACCGCGCCGAGCACGTCGTCGAACGGGCGGGCGTGCCGCAACGCGGAGACGAGCTCTCGCGACGCTTCGGCGAAGCGCCCCTGCCGCCAGTACGTCAGGCCGCGGGCGTACCGGAGGTTGACGCGCGAGAACTGCTCCCCCGTCCGGTCGCTCAGCGCCAACCCGCGGTCGGCGACGGCGAGGGCTTCGTCGAGCTCGCCGTGCCAGGCCAGCGACTGGGCCAGCGAGGAAAGGCTCTGGAACAGCAGGCTGCTGCGTTCGCCGCGCGCCTCGAGCCGGTCGGCCGCCGCTCGGAACAACACCGCCGCCGCGCGCACGTCACCGGAAAGGAAGTGGCAACCGCCGAGGACCAAGTGGGCGTGGGCCAGCTCGCTTTCGTCCTCGTTCGCCCGAGCCCACGCTTCGACCTCCTCGGCGGGCTCGAACGCCGACGCCGCTTCGCCCATGAAGCACCGGGCCGAGGCCACGATCCACAGGGCCCGGGCGCGGTCCCGGCTCGGTGCGGGGTTGAGCGCCAGCGCGCGTTCGAGCCAGCGCCTGCCCTCCGCGACGTGCCCGAAGAAGAGCCACCGGAGCCGGCACGAGACTCCCAGGCGCAGGCCCGCGGCCTCCTGGCCCGGCGTGCTCAGGGAGTACTCGAGCGCGGCCCGGATGTTCGAGCCCTCCCGCCGCAGGCGCGCGGCCGCCCCGGCCTGGTCCGGCCCGTGCCGCCAGTCGTGCTCGGCCTGCTCGGCGACGGCCAGGTAGTGGTCCCGGTGGCGCTGCCGCACGACGTCCTCCTCGCCGGACTCGCGCAGCTTCGCCAGCGCGTACTGCCGCACCGGCTCCAGCAGGCGGAAGCGCGGGACGCCGTCGACCCGGCCGGCCTGGACGACGGAGCTGTCGACGAGCCCCGCCACCAGGTCGAGCACGGCCGCGGGCTCGGGGCCGCCGCCCACGGCCTCGGCGGCGGCGAGGTCGAAGCCGTCGGCGAACACCGCCAGCCGCGCCCACAGCCGCTGTTCGGCCGCGCCGCAGAGGTCGTGGCTCCAGGCGACCGCGCCGGCCAGCGTCCGGTGCCGCGCCGGCGCCGCCGGGCTGCCGCGCGCCAGCAGGGCGAAGTAGTCGTCGAGCCGGTCGAGGAGCTCGTCGACACCGAGCACCCGCAGCCACACGGCCGCGAGCTCGATGGCCAACGGGATCCCGTCCAGCCGCCGGCAGACCTGCACGACCTGCGGCCAGTTCGCGCGGTCCACGGCGAAGCCGGCCGACACCGCGGCGGCCCGGTCGGCGAACAGCGCGACGACGTCGAGCCCGGCGGCGCTTTCGAAGTCGCGGACCTCGGGGACGGCCAACGGCGGGACCGGGAACACGTGCTCGCCTTCGACCCCGAGCACGTGCCGGCTGGTGGTCAGGATCCGCAGGCCCGGCGCGGCCGCCAGCAGTTCGTGGACCAGCGCGGCGCACGAGCGGCCCAGGTGCTCGCAGTTGTCGAGGACGAGCAGGAGCCGTTTGTCCCGCAGGAACGCCGTGAGCCGGGCCACCGGGTCGCCGCCGGTGTCGCGCACCCCGAGCGCGACGGCGACGGTCACGGCCACCAGGTCCGGGTCCTGGACCGCGGCGAGCTCGATCAGCCACGCCCCGTCCGGGAACATGCGGTGCACCTGCGCGGCGGCCCGCACCGCCAGCCGGGTCTTGCCCACTCCGCCGGTGCCGGTGAGGGTGACCAGCCGCTCGGCCGACAGGAGCTTGCGGGTCTCGCTCAGCTCCCGCCGGCGTCCGACGAAACTCGTCACTTCCGCCGGTAGCGCGGGCACGTCGATCACTTCCTCGTCACGGCTGCGGCCTTCGGGGCCGTAGCCGATCCTACCGAGGAAGGATCAGCGAAGCAGGTACTTCAGATCCGCCGCCGCGTGCCGGAGCTCGGCGCGCACCGACGGCAGGTCGTGGATCGGGTTCAGCAGGGCCATGTCGTGGATCTGCCCGATGTACTGGACCGAGACGACGTCGACGCCGGCCTCGTCGAGCCGGTGTCCATACGCGACACCTTCGTCGCGCAGCACGTCGTTGCCCGAGGTGTGGATGATCGCCGGCGGCAGGCCGCGCAGCCGGTCGACGCCGGCTCGCAGCGGGGACGCGTACGGGTTGTCGCGGGTGGTTTCGTCCGGGGCGTAGACGTCCCAGCCGAACTTCATGAAGTCCAGCGGCAGGAAGCGGCCGTCGGCGAACGCGCGGTACGACTCGGTGTCGACGCGCGCGTCGGTGGCCGGGTAGAGCAGCAGCTGCGCCTTGATCGGCGGGCCGTCGTGGTCGCGGCTGTAGAGCGTGAGCGCGGCGCTGAGGTTGCCGCCGACGCTGTTGCCCGCGACGGCGAGGCGCGACGCGTCCAGGCGCGCGGAGGCGCCTTCGCGGGCGACCCACTTGAGGGCGGCGAAGCACTCCTCGAGCTGGGTCGGGAAGACCGCGTCGGGGATCGGCGTGTACTCGACGAAGACCACCGCGTACCCGGTTTCGACGACGAGGTCGCGGGTGAGGCGCTGGTGGTTGCCGAAGTCGCCGGCGATCCACACGCCACCGTGCAGGAAGAGGATCACCGGCAACGTCCCGGTCGAGCCGGCGGGCCGCTGGAGGTAAAGCTTCACGCGCGTGCCGTCGACTTCGACGTCGCGCTCCTCGACGTCGACCCCGCCGAGGTCGACGTCGACGGACGCCTGCAGGCCGCCGAGCGTGGCGCGGACCTGCGGGCCGGGGAGGAGCCAGAACGGGTCGGGGTTCTTGTTGAGCTCGGCGAGGAACTCGCGGACGCGTCGCTCGATGCGCGGGTCGGTCCCGGCGTCGGGGACGTCGGATGTGTCGGTCATGGTCGTTCTCCTCAACGTCTGCGGGCCCCGAGTATCACGAGGCCCGCGAGCCGCGGGCATCCGTCAAAACACGGAAAGCCGATCAGAGGCAGGGCGGCCGGTAGCCGTCGACGCGCAGGCCGCGGAACTCGAGCCGGTTGGGCGTCTTGCCGACGAACACCAGGCCGCGGGCCTCGGTCAGCGCCGAGGCGAACGAGTACGCCGGCGTCCCCAGTTCCGGCAGCGACGTCCAGGCCTGGGGCTGGAAGCTGAAGAACTTCGTGACGAGCTTCCCGCGGGTCGAGGGCACCAGCGTGAGCCACTTGTCGCCGCCGCTCCAGTGCGAGGCCGGGCGCAGCTGGACGTAGAGGTCGTCGGTCGCGCGGTAGGTCAGCCGGAAGCCGGCCGAGTGCGAGAGATCGGCCTGCGCCTCGAACTGGTTGCCGAGCCACAGGACGGCCACGTGCCACTCGGCGTCGAGGAACTCCACCTTCGCCGTGTACCGGTGCCCTTCGCGGACAAGAAGGTTCCCGGTGGCCGGGACGGTGGCGCCCTCACCACTGGCGAGCCACTGCTGGTAGCCGTCGATCGACGGCGTCGAGCACTCGCAACCCGGCCTCGGCGAGGCGTTCGCCGGCGGGCTGACCAGGCATAACAGGAGGAGGGAGAAGAAGATCGCGAGCGTCCGGGCGAAGGCGAGGCGCATGCGGGGAAGCTACCAGACCGGGTGTGCCGTGCGTCACGGAATGCGCGTCGATCTCGGGCGCTACAGAGGGGTAGGAACCGTACGAATCCCTAGGAGGGCCATGTCCGCCACCACCACGCCGGAGGGAACGTCCACCACCCCGGTGGTGCCCGCGCTCGACGACTTCGACTTCGACCTGACCGACGGCGCGGCCTGCCGCATCGACGACCCGGACTGCGAAGCCTGCCAGTGAACCCGGCGCCCCGGTGCGGTCCACTCCGCGCCGGGGCATCGTGGTCGGCAGAACTCCTGAGCGCCGGTCAATCCCGGTAAGCGGCCCAGGCCACCTGGACGAAGCTGCGGACCAGCGGGCTCCGGCCGGCCTTGGGCCACGCCACGACCAGGTCGCTCGGCGGCCGGTCCGCCAGCGGGACGACGACCAGCCCGGCCGGCAGGGGCTGGTCGACCGGAGCCAGCGCCGTGGTTCCGTTCCACAACACCGCCTGCAGGCATTCCTGGACGGTCCGCAGCACCGGCGCCGCGTCGTCGGGCGCGCCGCCGGTCCAGTAGGCGGTCCACCCGGGGTCGGTCCCGTCGGGCAGCCGGACCCACCGGCGCCCGGCCGGCCCGCCCGCCGGCACCGAGCGGCGGCGGGCGAGCGGGTCGTCGTCGCGCACCACGACCCCGACCGGCACCGAGCGCAGCACCTGCGTGCCGATTCCCGTGGTGTCGAAGGGAGTCCGCGTCAGCGCGACGTCGACGAGCCCGGCGCGCAACCCCGCCGTCGGGTCGCCCAGGTCGGCTTCGTGGACGCGGACGTCGACGTGGGGGTGCCGCTCCCGGAACAGCGGGACCAATCGGCCGCCGACGTGCTCGGCGGCATCGGCCAGGGTGCCGACCGTCAGGCGCGCCGCGCCCGCCGCGGCGGTCACCCGGCCGCGGATCCGGCCGGCCTGCTTCAGCAGCGCGTCCGCTTCGCCGTAGAGCGCCGTGCCGGCGGGGGTGAGGGTGACGCCCTTGGGCGTGCGTTCGAACAGCGCCGCGCCGAGCTCGTCCTCCAGCTGCCGGATCGCCCGGCTGAGCGGCGGCTGCGTCATGTGCAGGCGGCTCGCCGCCCGGCCGACGTGCCGCTCGTCGGCCACGACGACGAAGTACCTGAGCGAACGCAGATCCACCACAACACGATACCCGTGCGGTATCGGGTCGACCGAGCCGGACTTGGACGTCCCCCGTCCCGGCGGAGAACGATCACCGGTATGAATCCCACGATCGCGTGCTACCGGTACGACACGACCCAGGCCCTCTTCGACCGGACGGACGTCGACGTCACGACGGCCGCCACGCTGCCGGAGATCTTCGAGCGGGTGGCCGGCGGACGCGAGTTCGACGTCGGCGAGCTCGGCCTGACGTTCTACCTCCGGCTGCTGGAGTCGGGCCTGCCGTACGTCGCGCTGCCGATCTTCCCCAACCGGGTGTTCCGGCACTCGTGCGTCTTCGTCAGCACCCGTTCGGGAATCACCGGACCGGGTGATCTCGTGGGCCGGACCATCGGGGAGTTCGGCACCTACGGCCAGGATTCCGGCGTGTGGGCCAAGGGAATCCTGAGCGACGAGTACGGCTTCGAGCCCGCGGCGAACAAGTGGGTGATCGGCGGGATCGACCGCCCGTCGGCGCCGTTCGGCTTCACCCCGCACCCGCACCCGGACGACGTCTCGGTCGTTCCCGCGGACCGGGCGCTCGGCGACCTGCTGGCCACGGGCGAGATCGACGCGCTGTTCTCGGCGAACGTCCCGCAGTGCGTGCTCGACGGCCACCCGGGCGCGGCCCGGCTGTTCCCCGACTTCGAGCCCCTGGAACGCGACTACCACCGGCGCACCGGGATCTTCCCGATCATGCACGCGGTGGTGATCCGCCGCGAGCTGCTGGACCAGGCCGCCGACGTCTACCGGCTGTTCTCGGAGGCCGCGACGTCGGCCGCCGACCGGTACCGGCGCGATCGCCGGCTGTACCAGGTGCCGACGATGGTGCCGTGGATGAACGCCCTGGTCGAGCGCAACGAGTCGCAGTTCGGCGAGGACTGGTGGCCGTACGGGATTTCCGCCAATCGCACGGCGTTGGAGACCTACCTCCGTTACCACTACGAGCAGGGTTTGTCTTCACGGCCGTGGGCGGTCGAGGAGGTCTTCGCGCTCCTCGACACGTGATTTTTTGTCGGTGGTGCGAGGTAGCGTCCGGCACATGGCACTTTCCGTGGAGGAACGCGAGCAATTCCTGGCAGCACCCCACATCGGCGCGCTGTCGGTGGTGGAGCGGCCGGACCGCGCGCCCTTGACGATCCCCATTTGGTACCAGTACACCCCGGGCGGCGAGCTCTGGGTGCGCACAGCGCCGGGTTCCCGCAAGAAGAAGGCGATCGACGCGACGGGGCGCTTCAGCTTGATGGCGCAGCGAACGGCGCCGACGGTCCGGTACGCCTCGGTGGAAGGCCCGGTGACGAGGACGGAACCGGACACGCCGGAGCGGGCGAGAGAGCTGGCGGCGCGGTACCTGCCCGCGGAGAAGGTGGACGGGTACCTGGAGTTCGAACGGACCCGGATCGGGGAGCACGTCGTGGTGTTCTTGCGGCCCGAGCATTGGCTTTCGCTGGACATGGGGGCGGTGTGAGAGGTGTCCACATCGGACTGAGCCGGGCGGCGCGCGGCTTCCGCGAGGATCGCGCGGGTGCACGTGCCGCGTCGGATGGAGTACCGGCTGGGGCTCGTCGTTCAGCGCGGCTTGGGCCCGCAGCACCGCAAGGAGCCGCCCTGCCTACACCCGGTACGCCAACCCTCGCTCAGTGATAAGGCGCCTCGCGCGGCGCCTGCCGCGCCCGGGGAGCCTGCGCGCGCGGCGGCTGTCCACGCTGGGCCTGCGTGCGCGGCGCCTGTCCGGGCTGGGCCTGAGCCCGTGGTGCCTGCCCACGGGGTACCTGCGGCCGCGGCGGCGGTGGGCCCGGCCGCCGCGCCGGTGGGCGAGCTCCGGCCGGGCGAGGGGCGCGCCTCTCCGGTTCGGGTTCGGGCTCGGGTGCCCGGGACGGCCGGTTCGCCCACGAGTCGAACAGCACGATCAGCCCCGCGAACACCGCGCACCCCAGCCCCAGTGCCACGTTGACCAGGGACCCGATGATGCCCGCCACCAGCAGCACCGGCAGCACCGCCATCAGGCAGAACGGATCGATCCGGCCGAACTTCGGGCGGGACGGCCCCTCCCGGGGACTCACCGCGCGACCTCCGCTTTCCCTCGCGCCATGGTCGAAGTATGCAACTCCCGGCGCGAACCGGCCACCATCAGCCCGGAGAAACCCGGACAAAGTGCCTGATTCACCGCCCGGGTGCCCGCAAAGCCGTCTCGACTTCGCCGCCGGTGAGCCGGCGGGGGCCGACGTAGTACAGCACCGTCCCCGCCGCCAGCTCCGCGTCCCAGCCCGGGTTCACCACCAGGTCTTCCCCGGTGCGCGCGGCCAGCACCGTCGCGCCGTACGCGCGCCCGAGCGCGATGCGGCAGTGGGACGCCGTCAGGCGGCCGAGTGACTCCGGGAGCGCCACCGAGAACGTGTCCGCTCCCCCGGCCGTCATCAGCTCCGCGTAGACCTCGGCGATCCCCGGCGACGTCAGCTCCTCGGTCACCATCCGCGGCGTGTGCCACTGCACGCAGCGGATCCGCGGGTCCACGTACCGCACCAGCTCCGCCCGCTCGAGGTCGCGCAGCGTGACCACGACGTGCGACGCCGGGCTCGCGTGGTCCACCGTGACCGCGACCGCCAGCGCCTCGTTGTCGTCGGCTACGTCGACCAGGACGGCGGCCGCGCGCGGCACACCCGCCCGCTCCAGCACCTCGGCGGCCGTCGGCTCGCCGCGGACGAACTCCACCGGCTGTCCCGGCATCGGGTGCACCGGCACCTCCGCGCAGAGCACCAGCCCGGTCACACCGTCGGCCAGCAGCTGGGCCACGATCCGCTCGGTCCGCCCGGCCGCGTACCCGATCAGCACCGTGTGCCCGGTCGCGCGCACCGCCTCCGTCCCCTGCATCCGCCGTCCCTTCGCCTGTTCCAGCACCGACGCGAGCCTCGTGAACACCGTCGTCAGCGTGGCGAGCCCGCCGGCGATGACGTACGCGCCCACGACGTGCCCGGCGACCGTCTCGGGCGAGAAGTCGCCGTACCCGACCGTGGTCGTCGTGACGACGAAGTACCACCAGTAGTTGCCGGGCCGGACGAGCTCGCTGCCGGCCGGTTCGGCGAGCACCATCAGCGGCCAGCTCGTCGCGAACACGACCACCACCACGGCGACCGGCAGGAGCCGGCCGCGGTTCGGGAGCCAGCGTGCGAACAGCCGCGAGAGGAAGAACGTCACCGACCCTCCTCACCGGTCTCGGGTCACGGGTCCCGACACCCGATCACACGGTGCTACCAGGCACAACGATCTTTACCGGACCGTGACGGCGGCCCGGGCCGCCGGACAGAAACGGACAGGATTCCCCGGTTCCCCGGGAAGAACTCGCGTTCCGTGGTGCACTGTCGACGGTCCCCCGAGCGCCGAAAGAGGTACGCGCATGAGGAAACGGGTCGGTTCGACACTCTTGGCCGCGGCGGTCGCGTGCGGCGTCATCGCCGCTCCGCCGGCCACGAGCCCGGCGTCCGCGAGCCCGGCGCCGCCGCAGCTCGAATTCGCGAACCCCGCCAGTCAAGCCTTGTTCGGCACCGCCTACCGCGAAGCGCTGGACAACCTGCTGCGCACCAACACGACCGGTTACGACGCGAAGTACGACAAGAGCGGCCTGCTCGACCCGGCCACGGGCATCGTCCGCGCGGGCGGCGGGTACGCCCAGCCGTGGACGCGCGACGCGTCGATCAACAGCTGGAACGCGACCAGCCTGCTTTCCCCCGCCCTGGCGGAGAACACGCTGTGGGCGGTCGTCGACAAGGACGCCAGCGGGGCCCTGCGCGTGCAGCAGGACGACCAGCAGTGGGACCAGGTCGTCTGGGCGACCGCCGCGTGGCACCACTACCTGGTCACCGGCGACGGCGCGTTCCTCGAAAACGCCTACCGCACCACGGCGGACACGCTGACCATCCGCGAACACGCCACCACGGCCGGCTTCAACGCGAAGTACGGGCTGTTCACCGGCCCGTCGTTCTTCAACGACGGCATCGCCGGCTACCCCGCGCCGCCCGCCGACGCCACCGAGTCGGTCAGCACCGGCAGCTCGCCGTGGCCGGGCGTGGCGAGCGGGATGTACTTGAGCACCAACGAGGTCTACTACTCCGCCTACGTCAACGCCGCGAACATGGCGGAGAAACTCCGCCGTCCCGCCGCGGAGGTCGCCGGCTACCGGGCCAAGGCGAACGCGCTCAAGGCGGCCGTCAACCAGTACTTCTGGAACGCGAAGACCGGCCTGTACGACTACCAGCTCCTCGCCGACGGCAGCCGCGGCGCCTACCAGGAAGGCACCGGGCTCGCGTTCGCCCTGCTCTTCGGCATCGCGAACCCGGCCCAGGCCCGGTCGATCCTGGCCCACGCCCAGGAAATGCCGTGGGGCATGCCCGACACGTTCCCGAACTGGGACCGCTATTCGGACGCGCAACCGGGCCGGCACAACGCGATCGTCTGGCCGCTCGTCCAGGGGCTGTGGGCCAAAGCGCTGGCCGGGCAGGGTGACCAGAGCGCTTTCGCGGCCGAAACCGCGCGCCTGGCGAAGCTGGCGGACAACAACAGCGGGTTCTGGGAGATCTACAACGGCCACACCGGTGTGGTGGACGGCGGCTACCAGCGGCTCGGCGACACCGTGAAGTTCCACTGGGGTTCCGAACCCGACCAGACCTGGTCGGCCACCGCGTTCCTCGACATGATCCACACCGGCCTGTTCGGGCTGACGTTCACCGACCGCGGCCTGGCGTTCGCGCCGGACCTCCCGGCGGGCTGGGGTGACGTCACCCTCCGGAACCTGAGCTACCGCACCGCGAACCTGACGATCACGCTGCGCGGCGCGGGCACCAAGGTCGGCTCGTTCACGATCGACGGCCGCCCCGCGGCCGGAAACACGGTCCCGGCCACGCTGAGCGGGAGCCACACCATCGCGATCACGCTCACCGGCGCGACCGCCGCCGACCGCGACGGCGACCACGTGCCCGACGCGGCCGACCGCTGCGCCGACACCGCGGGCACCGTCGACGGCTGCCCCGCCCCGGGCCACCTCGAGGCGGAGGACGCGGTCAACACCGGCGGTGTGAAAACGAACGTGAACCACACCGGCTACTCCGGCCGCGCGTTCCTCGACGGGCTCTGGGCCCAGGGCGCGGCGTCGTCGTTCACGCTGCACCGCACGTCGAGCGGCTCGGCCACGGCCGCGATCACCGCGCGCTACGCCAACGCGAACGGCGACGCCCGCACGATGACGCTGTCGGTGGACGGCCGCCCGCTGCGGCAGGTGAGCTTCCCGAAGGTCTCCGACAGCTGGGACGCGTGGGGCACCGTGACGTTCGCCGACATCCCGCTCACCGGCCGGGACCCGGTGGTCACGCTGTCGTACGGCACCGGTGACACGGGCTCGATCAACCTCGACTGGCTGTCCGCCACCGCGGCCGCTCGCTGAGGTCCGCCCGGCCGGACTCGCCGCCGCTCTGCGGGGCGGGTCCGGCTCGGCGGTCTTCCGGCGACGTCACTCGAACCGGTGAATTGCCCGCCCGGCCGTCATAGTCGCGGCGATGCGGCCCTCTTGGTAGTTGTTCGCGGTGGCCGGGCGGCACGCCCCCCGACCGGCCGGCCACCGCGCACACGCACCCGAGCCCCGCATACTGGACGGGTGAGCGAACCGATCCCGCTGTTCCCGGTCACCCGCGTCGATCCCGGGCGGTTCGCGGCCACGCAGCACCGGCTCTTCACCGGCATGCGGCTGCGGATCGGCCGGTCCGGCGTCGCCCACCGGGTCGCGTGGGTGCCCTGGCTCGACGACCTGACGCTGCCCGCGCCCGCCTGCCACCAGGGGTGGTCCGGGCTCGGCGCCGCGGGCGAGATCACCCCGGTCGACCTGCCGGTGACCTGCCGCAAGTGCCTGCGTCTCGGCGGCGAACCGGAAGATCCCGCCCAGCACACCCTCTTCGCGCTGCCGGAGCCTCGCTGACCGGTTAGGCCCGGGCGGGCCGGGTACTTCGACCGGATGACGGAGAACCGAGATCCCGGCCGCCCGGTCCGGCGGTTCACCGCCGACCTGGTCGGCGCCGCGATGGCCGGGGCGTACGACGAGGTGGCCGACGCGCTGGACGTGCTCACCCGCGCCGGCTCCCCGCACGCTCCCGCCGAGATCGTCGGGGAGCTGGTCGGCCGGTGCGCGTCCGTGGTGCGCGCCCGCCACCCGGCCGATCCCGGGTCGATCTTCACCATCGCCGTGGCGGACGAGCAGGACCGGCCGGTCGAGGTGGACCGGCTGCCGCCCGGGCCCCTTGCCGCGTTGCGCGCCCTCCTCGCGGCCCTCGGTGACGACGGAGCGAGCCGCGACATCCAGGTGGAGCTGGCCACCCGCGGGCGGCCGGAGGACGTCGTCGGCGTCGTGATCCACCTGCTCGTGTGGCTCGTCGAACTGTCGGACAGCTCCGCGGCGCTCCCGTCGCTGAGCTGTTTCACCCCCTGACCGCCCATCCGGCGGCCGTCCGGCTCCGAATGCCCACGACCGCGTCGCCGCCGTGAAAGGAAGTCCCGATGAGCCCGGTGCCGGACGGCACGATCGAGGTCAGCGGCACCGCCGGCGGGACGGCGATCGTCCGGGCACAGGGGGCGCCCCCGGCGGACGACTTCGCCGCCGCGCTGGCCACCGCGGCCGGGGGCGCGCCGAGCGTGCTGGTCGACCTGACCGCCGTCGAGCACTTCACCACCGAGGCCGTCGCGGCGCTGATCCCCCACCTGCGGGGCGCCGGCTGCCGGGTGATCGTCGCGGCGTCGGCCACGGTCGAAGGCAAGCTCGCCCGGCTCGGGCTGGCCGGAATCGTCGCGCCGGCCACGAGATCCGCCACCCGCGCGGCACCGCCCGGGTGAGCCGCGGCTCAGCGGGGAATTGCCCGGGATGGGACCGGAGCTCTACGAACTGAGCCCCGCGAAGCTATCGGCGGTTCACCCGGAGCGCCGGGCCCGGTCGGTGCGCCGCCGGTTCTCCTTCTCCAGCGCCGTGACGAGGTCCTCTTTGGACATCCGCGACCGGCCGGGGATGCCGAGCTGCTTGGCCCGCTCGTAGAGGTGCTGCCGGCTCGCCGTCGCGTTGACGCCCCCGCGCGTCGGCTTCGCCGGCTCCCCCGCGCCCCGGGCGGCCTGCTCGTCCGACGGGCCGCGCTCGGGCTTGGGCTCCCAGTGGTCGCCGACCTTCTCGAAGGAGTGCTTCAACGCCGAGTACGCCGTCTGCTGGGCGCGCCGGCCGGGACCGTAGGTGCGCAGCGCCGAGTCGTGCGCGGCCACCCACGTGTCCTGCGCCTTGCGCGGCGATCGCAGCAGTGTGCTGGGCAGGTCTTCGCGTCCGGGCATGCCGGTGCGGCTACCCGGCCGATCCCGGTGCCAAACCGGTGATCTCCTCGTCGATCAGCAGGCCGGGGTCGAACCGCATGCCGGCGAAGTGGCCGGCCAGCTCGAGGGAGAGGACGCCGTGCAGGCGCGTCCAGAACGACAGCGCGCGGTGCAGCACCGTCGAGGGGGCCGGGTGGCCACCGGCCCACTCGCGGTGGTCCTCCAGGTGGGTGTCGAACGGGGTCGCCGAGCCGCCGGCTCCCGGCGCGGCGCAGGCTTCGATGAGCACCGCCATCACCTCGTGCGAGATCGCCGTGGTGTCGTCGGGGGCGTGGTAGCCGGGGACGGGCGTGCCGTAGATCAGGAAGTACCGCTGGGGGTCCTCGCGGGCCCAGTCCCGGATGACGTGCGCCAGGCCGGCCAGGTCCGCCCCGCCGTCGTGGGCCGCGCGGACGGTGTCGGCGACGCTGCGGTACGCGTCGCGGATGAGCGCGGTGATCAGCTCGTCCCGGTTCGCGAAGTACCGGTAGAGGGCCGGCCCGCTCATCCCGACCTTCTTGGCGATGGCGTTGAGCGACAAGGCCGGTACGCCCGCCTCGGCGATCTGCGCCCACGCGTGCTGCTTGATCTCCGCGCGCACCTGCGCGCGGTAGCGCTCGCGTGAGCTCGGCCCTGCGTCCGTCATGAGCGGCTCCTTCCGATTGGTTAGAGGTTATCACTTTTCTTATTGACACTAAGCCACCGTGCGTTATAGCTTCTAACTACAGCGATAGCCACTAATCAACCAAGGAGAAGCGCCATGTTCCAGACCACCCGGCTGCGGTCCGCCCTGCTCGCCGTCCCGCTGGCCGCCGCGGCCCTCATCGCCGCCGCCCCGGCGGACGCGGCCACCGCGAGCCCGCTGACCTGCCGCGGTCAGGGCATCGATCCCACCGCTCGGCTGCACCACCGGACCGAGACGGTCGTCAAGGCGGCCCCGAGCACCGTCTGGAAGGTGCAGACCGGCGTGGAGGGGTGGCCGGCCTGGCAGGCCGCGGTCACCAGCGTGAAGCGGCTGGATCCGGGTCCCCTGCACCCGGGCTCGCGGTTCCGCTGGACGACGCCGGTCCCGGCGACGCCCTTCTCCCCCGCCACGACGCTCGTCATCACGTCCACCGTCGGGCAGGTGCGGGCCGAGCGGTGCATCCGCTGGACCGGTCCGGCGATCGGCGACGGCCTGCGCATCGACCGGGGCGTCCACGTCTGGACGTTCACGCCGGTCCGGGGCGGCGTCGTCGTCCGCACCGAAGAGAGCTGGACGGGGGCCCAGGTCGAGGCCGACCCCGCCACGGCCATCACGTACCTCGCGCCCGGCCTCGACCGCTGGCTGGCCGACCTCAAGACCGCCGCCGAAGCCCGCCACCGCTGAACTCGAAGGAGAAAGTCGTGTCCGCACCCACTCGCCCGTCGAAGGCCGTGCTCGTCGCGGCGTGGGCGTTCCCGGTCATGGTCCTCGGCCAGTTCGCGTTGCTCGCCGGTATCCCGGTCGCGATCGTGCTGGCCCGCACCCTGCGGTCCCCCGCGGCCCGCTGGTGGAGCGGCTTGCTGGCGGCCGCCTACGTCGTCCCGCTGGCGATCTGGCTGGCCGGGCCGAGCACGGCGCCGAGCCTGTCGAAATCCTTGAGTCCGGTGGCGACGGGAGTCGTCACGGCGGTGGGCGTGGTGGCCGCCGTCGGCCTGCACCTGGTGCGGCGGCGCGCCGCGGCGCCGGTCGGGAGCCGACCGGCGCCGCGTTCGCCGAGCACTACTTCGTGAAGGTGAGGCAGTTCGCGGAGTGCGCGCCCTCGCCCGGGCCGACCCGGACGCTCGAAGCCGTGCACTCCAGCGAGGAGTTGTGCCGGCAGTCGGCCCGCGAGCAGGCACCCACCTGGGCCACGACGCGGTCGAGGCCGCCCTTCGTGTTCAGCGGGACGAAGGTGCCGCAGTCCGCGGAACCGTTGTCACCGCCGACGGTGATGGCGAAGGCGTGGCAGCCGTCGTGGTTGTAGGAACAACCGCTGACGGTGCATTCGTGGACGGCGGGCATTTCGGTGGTGGTCATGCGCGACTCCGGGATCCGTGGTGGGATTTCAGTTCGGTTTCCCGACGCTGCCACCGGTTCCGGGGTCGCGCAATTCACCGCAACTCGCCTGGGTGATCCACTCCGCACGCCCGGGTGAGTTTGGCGTCAACGCAGTGTCTTTCAGCGCAGCGGCTCGAGTGCCTTCGCCAGCGGCTCCAGCACGGCCGGGGTGTGCGGCGGCGGCAGGTAGATGATCGCCAGGTCGACGCCCGCTTCGCCGAGCGCCTCCGCTTCGGCCGCGACCTTGGCGTAGTCGCCGTCCGGGCCGAGGCGGACGTGCGAGGACAGCGTGATCTCGCCCGGGTCGCGGCCGATGTCCGCGCAGTGGCGGTGCAGCACGTCGCGCTTGTGCGCGAACTCCTCGGGCGTGCCGCCGACGAAGTTCCAGTGCTGGGCGTACTTCGCGGCCGTGCGCAGGGTGCGCTTCTCGCCGCTGCCGCCGATGCAGATCGGCGGGTGCGGCGTCTGCACGCCCTTCGGTTCGCAGCGGGCGTCGGTCAGCTGGTAGTGCTCGCCCTGGAACGTCGTCGTCTCCTGGGTCAGCAGGCCGACGAGCACCTCGCAGCCCTCCTCGAAGCGGTCGCTGCGTTCCTTGACCGAGCCGAGCCGCATACCGTACGCGCCGGACTCCTCCTCGTTCCAGCCGGCGCCGATGCCGATCTCGAGCCGGCCGCCCGAGACGATGTCGAGCGTCGCGGCCATGTTCGCGAGCAGCGCCGGGTGGCGGTAGTGGATGCCGCTGACCAGCGTGCCGAGGCGCAGCCGCTGGGTGGCCTGCGCGAGCGCGGTGAGCGTGACCCAGCCTTCGAGGCACGGCCCGGTCGAATCGGAGAAAATGGGGTAGAAGTGGTCGAAGGTCCAGCCGGACTCGAACAGGTCGATCTCGTCGGCGGCCTGCCACACCGCGAGCATGTCCGCCCAGACGGTGTCCTGGGGCGAGGTCTTGATGGCGAATCGCATGACCGTGATCGTAAACCTGGAGTTCCTCCAGGACGGTGGTCGCTCGATCCGGTGAAGCGGCCCGGCTCGCCGCCGTCCCCGGGTACCCCCTCGGAAACGAGGAGGAGACCATGCCCGACAACGAACTCCCGGGATTCCTGATCATCGGCCTGATCTTCGTGATCGCCGACGGCCAGGTCCTCTACCGCGGCGGCCGCCGCTACCTGAGCGGTCCGGACGGCGGTGAAGGGACCGGCTCGATGGCGTGGATGGTGGTGACGGTCTTCCACCTGATCGCGTTCGGCGTGCTGGCCCTGCTGTCGGTCGTCGGCCCGGGCTGGTCGGGCTCGACGGCCGCGCTGGTCGGTCGGCTGGGCGTGTTCCTGCTGCTGCTGGCGGTGGCCCACGCGCTGACCCTGGCGGTGCTCGGCCGCCGCCGGCAGGACACGATCGTCGAATCCCACTACGAACGGGAGATCGACCGGCCGGCCGAGGTGTACGTGCAGCCGGTCGCCGAGGCCGCGATCGAGCAGACGACCGTCCGGCCGATGCCCGGGCAGACGACCGTGACGCCGGTGCCCGGGCAGAGCGGTGCGTCGCCGCGGGTCAGCCCGGACCTCGGGAACCACGGCCCCTACCGGGCTTGAGATCGGTCGGCGGGCGCCGGTGAACCGTGGTGGTCACATGACGCTGCGTGTTCGCCGCCGCCCGTCCAGGTAATCACTCGTCCGTGTCTGATCCCCGCCGAACTTCCTCGAATGCCGCAATGTGCACTACTCCGCGTCGGCAGATCACGGAAACTTGAGCCGGCGCGTGACCGCATCGAGTTGTCCTCGGGCCGGAAGATCACGTTTCGCGCACCACCGGAATCCTCGCCGCCATCCGGAATCCTTGCCCCACGTAGTGATTTTGATAGCGTGGCCGGGATTCCCTCGCCGCCGGGCCACGTCCCGATGCGGCGTCTCCTCGTTTTTCCGTTGTGGCGAAAGGATTTCTTCATGCGCACGACCCTGCTCCGAGCCGGGAGCCTGGCCGGGGTGACCGTCGCCGTTCTCGCCGGCTCCACCGGCATCGCCACCGCCACCGCCACCGCCACCGCCGGCGACGCCGTCGCCGGGTCCGCCTTCGGCGCGTCGGCGAGTGTTTCCCTGCTGCCCGGAGTCCTCACCGACGGCAAGGGCAGCACCGTGGACACCGGGCAGCTGGCGAAGTCGAGCAGCGCCGGGCCCGCCGAGGCGAGCGTCGCCGACGTCCCGCTCAAGGGGCTCGTCACCGCCAAGGCCATCAGCAGCGCGGTCGTCGACGGCGCCGGGTCGGTGGCCGCCAAGGCGAGCGTCGCCGAGGTGACGCTGCCGCTGCTCGCCGCGGCCGCCGGGCGCGTGCCGTCGATCCGGCTGATCAGCGCCCGCTGCGCGTCGGCCGACGGGCACGTCACCGGCAGCAGCGACCTCGCCGGCGTCAACCTCGGGCGGCTCGGCACGCTGCCCGCCGCCACCTCGCCCAACCAGAGGCTCGGCATCCCCGGCGTCGCCGAGGTGATCGTCAACGAGCAGAACCAGCGCTACGACGGCAGCCTCGAAGTCACCGCGCTGCACGTCAGGCTGCTCGGCGGCCGGACCACCGGCGCGCTCGGCAGCGGCGACGTCAAGCTCGCCTCCGTCACCTGCGGCCCGTCGAAGGAACGCGCCCCCGAGGCGCCGCCGCGGGGGCCGGGCCAGGTCGTCGTCGTGCCCGCCGGGGCCCCGCAGACCGGCGACGGCAGCCTCGCCGGCGAGGGCTGAGGCCATGCTGCGCCGCGCCCTCCTCATCGCCGTCTCCGCGCTGCTGCTAACCGGCTGCGGGGCGACGACGACCCCCGCCGCCCCGCCGCCGGCCCCTACCACCACCACCGCCGCCGCCGGGCTGACCCGGTCCCTGCCGACCGCGCTCGACGTCCCCGCGATCGACGCGAAGTCGACGCTGGTGTCGCTCGGGCTCAACCCCGACCGCACCGTCGAGGTACCGCCGGTCGACCAGCCGCTGCAGGCCGGCTGGTACGAGTACGGCCCGACGCCCGGCGAGGCCGGGCCCGCGGTGATCCTCGGGCACATCGACGGCGACCACCGCAAGGGCATCTTCTGGCGGCTGCACGAGCTGAAGCCGGGCGATCCCGTGCACGTCGACCGCGCCGACGGCGGGAAGCTGACGTTCGAGGTGACGAAGGTCGACCAGATCGCGAAGAAGGAGTTCCCGACCGAAGCCGTCTACGGCAACACCGCCGACCCCGAGCTGCGCCTGATCACCTGCGGCGGCGAGTACGACGCGGCCAACCGGAACTACCTCGACAACGTGATCGTGTACGCCAAGCTCAAGTGACACCGAGCCGGGTCGGCGGTGAACGCCGGCCCGGCTCACGAAATTCGGTGGAACGGCACCGCCGCGCGCCACTATCGTCCTCGGAGCCCCGTCGCCCCGCCGAAGGACGTGCCGTTGTACATCGCGTGAGAACCCCTGAGCGCTGAACCGTCGCGCGACGCGCCCGCGCGTCGCGCCGCCTCTTGCTGCGGACTTCTCACGGAAACCGGTGTACTCCCGTGCTCGAAACCTGGGTGGTCGCCCCCACCCGCCTGCCCCTCGTCGTCCGCCGTTGCCACGTGTGCGCGGCCGATCGCTTCCGGACGAGCGGAAAGTTTCGCGTCAACGCCAACCACAAGCTCATCGACGCCTGGCTCCTCGCGCTCTGCACCGAGTGCGGGGACACGGTGAAGCTCACGGTCCTGGAGCGCGTCAACGTGCGCTCCGTGCGGCCCGAGCTGCTGGACCGGCTGCACACCAACGATCCCGGCCTGGCCGCCGAGCTGCTCCGGGACCCGGTGCTGCGACGCCGCAACCACATCGCCCTCGACTGGGACGGTGCGTGGCGCCTCGACACCGGCGGAGCGGACTACCGGGACCGCGAGGTGATCGAGGTCTCGGTTCGCTTCGCCGCGCGGATCCCGATCCGGCCGGCGCGGCTGGTCGCCGAAGGGGCCGGGCTCTCGCGGGCCGAGGTGGAACGGCTGATCACGGAGGGGAAGCTCGTCTCGGCGGTCCGGCTGACCGGCAAGCTCTCCAGCGGCTTCACCTTCACGCTCAAACGCTGAACCCGGGGGCGAGCCGCTCAGCCACGGCCGGAGCGGCTCGCCTTGCGGAACTCGCGGTTGAGACTCGCGATGCTCGCGAACGGGATCCCCTTCGGGCACGACGCCACGCACTCACCGGTGTTCGTGCACCCCCCGAAGCCTTCCGCGTCCATCGTGTCGACCATGTCCAGCACCCGGCGGGCCCGTTCCGGCTGTCCCTGCGGCAGCAGGCTCAAGTGCGTCACCTTCGCCGCCGTGAACAGCGTCGCCGAGCCGTTGGGGCACGCCGCCACGCAGGCGCCGCACCCGATGCACGTCGCGTTGTCGAACGCCAGGTCGGCGTCCGGCTTGGGGACCGGGGTCGCGTGGGCGTCCGGGGCGCTGCCCGTCGGGGCGCTGACGTACCCGCCCGCCTGGACGATCCGGTCCAGCGCCGACCGGTCCACCACCAGGTCCTTGATCACCGGGAACCCCTTGGCGCGCCACGGTTCCACGTCGACCACGTCGCCGTCGGAGAAGGACCGCAGGTGCAGCTGGCAGGACGTCGTGCGCTCCGGGCCGTGCGCCTGCCCGTTGATCACGACTCCGCACGAGCCGCAGATGCCTTCGCGGCAGTCGTGGTCGAAGGCCACCGGCTCTTCGCCGTTCGCGATCAGCTCCTGGTTGAGCACGTCCAGCAGTTCGAGGAAGGACATGTCCGGGCTGAGGTCGTCGACCGGGTAGGACACCAGCCGGCCCTCGGTCGCCGGGCCGGCCTGCCGCCAGACGCGGACGGTGAGGTTCATGTGTAGCTCCGTTGGGTCGGGTGGACGTGCTCGAAGGTGAGGTCCTCGCGGTGCAGCACGGGTTTCTCGCCGTACTCCCACGCGGCGACGTACGAGAAGTGCTCGTCGTCGCGCTCCGCCTCGCCGTCGGCGGTCTGGTGTTCTTCGCGGAAGTGGCCGCCGCAGGACTCCTCCCGCGCGAGCGCGTCGATCAGCAGCAGCTCGGCCAGCTCCAGGAAGTCCGCCACGCGGTTGGCCTTTTCCAGCTCCTGGTTCAGCTCCGCCGCGACGCCGGGGATGCGGACGTCGCGCCAGAACTCCGCGCGCAGGCCGGGGATCCGTTCCAGGGCCTTGCGCAGGCCTTCCCGGCTGCGCGACATCCCGCAGTGGTCCCACATCAGCAGACCCAGCTCGCGGTGGAACGAGTCGACCGACCGCGTGCCGTTGACCCCGAGAAGCCGGGTGATCCGGTCGCGGACCTCGGTTTCCACCCGCGTGACCTCGTCGTGGTGCGGGGAAACCTCGTCCAGCCGGGTGCCGCCGAGATAGTCGTTGAGGGTCGCCGGGAGGACGAAGTAGCCGTCGGCGAGGCCCTGCATCAACGCGGACGCGCCGAGCCGGTTGGCGCCGTGGTCGGAGAAGTTGGCCTCCCCGATGACGAACAGCCCGGGGATGGTGCTCTGCAGGTCGTAGTCCACCCACAGGCCGCCCATCGTGTAGTGGATGGCCGGGTAGATCCGCATCGGCGTGCGGTACGGGTCCTCCGCCGTGATGCGCTGGTACATGTCGAAGAGGTTGCCGTAGCGGGCTTCGATCGCCGGGCGGCCCATGCGCGCGATCGCGTCGGCGAAGTCCAGGTAGACGCCCAGGCCGCCGGGCCCGACGCCGAGTCCCGCGTCGCACACGTTCTTCGCCGCCCGTGACGCGATGTCGCGCGGCACCAGGTTGCCGAAGCTCGGGTACAGGCGCTCGAGGTAGTAGTCGCGCTCGTCCTCGGGGATCTCCCCCGGCGGGCGCGGGTCACCCTGGCGCTTCGGCACCCAGATCCGGCCGTCGTTGCGCAGCGACTCGCTCATCAGCGTCAGCTTCGACTGGTGCTCCCCCGACCGCGGGATGCACGTCGGGTGGATCTGCGTGAAGCACGGGTTGGCGAAATACGCACCGCGCTTGTGCGCCCGCCAGATCGCCGTCGCGTTGGAGCCCTTTGCGTTGGTGGACAGGTAGAAGACGTTGCCGTAGCCGCCGGTCGCGAGGACGACGGCGTCGGCGAGGTGCGTCTCGATCTTCCCGGTCACCAGGTCGCGGGCGACGATCCCGCGCGCCCGGCCGTCGACGACGATCAAGTCGAGCATTTCCGTCCGCGGGTGCAGCTCGACGTTCCCGGCGTCGATCTGCCGCGACAACGCCTGGTAGGCGCCGATCAGCAGCTGCTGGCCCGTCTGGCCCCGCGCGTAGAACGTCCGCTGGACCTGCACGCCCCCGAACGAGCGCGTGTCGAGCAGGCCGCCGTACTCGCGGGCGAACGGCACGCCCTGCGCCACGGCCTGGTCGATGATCTGCGCCGACACCTGGGCGAGCCGGTACACATTGGACTCTCGGGACCGGAAGTCGCCGCCCTTCACCGTGTCGTAGAACAGGCGGTGGACGGAGTCGCCGTCGTTGCGGTAGTTCTTCGCCGCGTTGATCCCGCCCTGCGCGGCGACCGAGTGCGCCCGCCGCGGCGAGTCCTGGAAGCAGAACTGCACGACGTGGTAGCCCTGCTCGGCCAGCGTCGCCCCGGCCGACCCGCCGGCCAGCCCGGTGCCCACCACGATCACGCGGTGCTTGCGCCGGTTCGCCGGGTTCACCAGCTTCGCCGTGAACTTCCGTTCGTCCCAGCGGTTCTCCAGGGGCACCGTGGGCGCCTTGGTGTCGGCGATCGGATCGCCCGTCACGTAGTCGGACATCAGTCCACCAGTCCCGTCATGATCGCGACCGGGACGAGCGCGTAGCCGCCCGCGATCACGACCGCCGTCGTGCTGCCGAAGATCTTGATCGCCCGTTCCCGTCGCGCGCTGGTGACACCCAGCGTGCGCGCGGCGCTGGCGAAGCCGTGGTGGATGTGCAGGCCGAGCATCGCGAGCGCGACGAGGTAGATCACGTTGACCCACCAGACCTGGAAGTCCGCGACCAGGTTGTGGTACGGGTCGCCGGGCACGAAGTCCTGGTTCACCGTGCCCACCGTGAAGTCGAGGATGTGCCAGACGACGAACACCGCCAGCGTCGCGCCGCCCCAGCGCATCGTGCGCACCGCGAAGGTCGCGCGCACCGGCCGCCGGTGGACGTAGCGCACCGGCCGCGCCCGGAGGTCCCGCCGGACCAGCTGCACCGCCGCCGTGACGTGCAGGACCAGCGCGACCAGCAGGACGACGCGCTGGATCCAGAGGAACCAGGCGTAGTGCAGGACCGGCTCGCCGATGGTGCGCAGCCAGTGCGCGTAGTGGTTGAGGTCGTCGGCGCCGAGGAACGTCTTCAGGTTGCCGACCATGTGCGCGAAGACGAACGCGAGCAGGAGCCCGCCGCTCACCGCCATGACGATCTTCTTGCCGATCGTCGAGTCCCAGAACCGGCGGACGTTCGAACGGCGCTCGAGGTCAGTTACCACCCGATCGACGGTAAGAGCGGTTTCACCAGAGGTCAAAGACATGATAGCTCTGCATACGATAGCCATCGGCTATCGTGGGGGTCATGCAGCTGCACCAGCTCGCCTACTTCGTCGCCGTCGCCGAGCACCGGCACTTCACCCGCGCCGCCGAGGAGATGCGGGTCGCGCAGCCCTCGCTGTCCCAGCAGATCCGCACGCTCGAGCACGACCTGGGCGCGCCGCTGTTCCACCGGATCCGCGGCAACGTCTCGCTCACCGAAGCCGGCGAGGTCCTGCTGCCGATCGCGCGGCGGATCCTGGCGGAGACCGAAAGCGCGCGGCTCGCGATCCGGGAGCTCGATGAACTGGACCGCGGCCGGGTGCGGCTCGGCGCGCCGCCCAGCCTGTGCACCGGCCTGCTGCCCGCGATGCTGTCGGCGTTCCGCCGCCGGTACCCGGGCATCCAGCTGGAACTGCACGAAAGCGGGTCGGGCGACCTCCGGCAGCGGCTGGCCGAAGGTGCGCTGGACCTGGCCCTGCTGGCCGGGGCGCGGATGTCCGGCGACCTCCACCTGGCGGCGACGCCGCTGCTGCTGGAGGAGCTGGTCGTGATCTCCCCCGCGGACGCGCCGGTGCCGCACGCGGGCGCCCGGCTCGACGTCCGCGAGCTCGCGGACGTCCCGCTGGTGATGTTCCGCCGCGGCTACGACGTCCGGGAAGCGACGGTCAACGCGTGCCGCGCGGCCGGGTTCGAGCCGTCGTTCGCGATCGAGGGCGGCGAGATGGACGCCGTGCTGGAGCTGGTGCGCGCGGGCGTCGGAGCCGCGGTCGTGCCGAGCACCGTGGCGGGTGAGCGGTTCCTGATGACGCGGTTCGCGCCGGAGGCGGGCATGACCCGGATCGTGCAGCTGGCCTACCGCAAGGAAGTCGAGCCGACGCGGGCCGTCCGGGCGCTGCGCACCGCGATCGTCGGGTTCGTCGCCGACCGCGCGAGCCTCCCGCCCGGCATCGAATCCCTTGTGGACAGAGCCCTTGCGGACAGAGGAGCCGCCCGACCAACGGGGGGTTGACGCACCGGCGCGTCGAGGAGTCCGATGGACGCCGTGAATCGTCTGCGCTCGGCCGCCGTGCTCGTCGTCCTCGCCGGTTCCCTCCTGGCCCCGGTTCCCGCCGTCGCCGCGACCGGCCTGGGTTTCGACCTCGACGCGGCCACCATCCCCGAACTCCAGCAGCGGATGGACCACGGTGGCCTCACCGCCGTGCGCCTCACCACCGCCTACCTGCACCGCATCGACACGCTCGACGGCAAGGTCCGTTCGGTGGTCGCGATCGACCCCGGTGCGCTCCGCGCCGCCGCCGCCAGCGACGCCCGTCGCCGCGCGCACCACACGCTCGGGCAGCTCGACGGGATCCCGGTGCTGCTCAAGGACAACATCGACACGCGCGCGCAGCCGGCGACCGCGGGTTCGCGGGCCCTGCCGCGCAGCCGGCCGGCCGCCGACGCGGCCCTGGTGAACCGGCTCCAGCAGGGCGGCGCCGTGATCCTCGGCAAGACCAACCTGTCCGAGTGGGCCAACTTCCGCTCGACGCATTCGACGTCGGGCTGGTCCGGCATCGGCGGCCAGACGAACAACCCCTACGTGCTGGACCGCAACCCGTGCGGCTCGTCGTCGGGCTCCGGCGCCGCCGTCGCGGCCACGCTGGCCCAGGTCGCGATCGGTACCGAGACCGACGGCTCGATCGTCTGCCCGGCCGGCGCGAACGACGTCGTCGGCGAGAAGCCGACGCTCGGGCTCGTCAGCCGGACCGGGGTCGTGCCGATCTCCGCGGAGCAGGACACCGCCGGGCCGATGGCGCGCCACGTCGTCGACGCCGCCGTCACGCTGTCGGTGCTGCAGGGCCGCGACAAGGCCGACCCCGCGACGGCGGCCATCCCCGCCGGGCAGCCGCGCGACTACGCGGCCCTCCTGAACCCGGGTGCGCTGCGCGGGGCCCGGATCGGCGTCTGGCGGCTGGCCGGTCTGGACGCCGACGTCGACCGGGTGGTCGGGGACGCCGTCCGGACGTTGACCGCCCGCGGCGCCACGGTCGTCGACGTCGACCTGCCCTACCAGGACCAGATCGGCGCGGCCGAGACGCCGGCGCTGCTCACCGAGTTCAAGCGGGACCTGAACGCGTATCTCAAGCACCGTCCGGGCCACCCCGCCACGCTCGACGAGCTGATCGCGTTCAACCGTCGCGATCCCGTGGAGCTGTCGAAGTTCGGCCAGGAGCTGTTCGAGCAGGCCGCGGCCGCGCCGGCCCCGAGCGACCCGACGTACCGGCAGCAGCGGGCGACGGCCACGTCGCTGGCGCAGCGGTCGATCGACGAGACGCTCTCGCGGCTGCACCTCGACGCGATCGTCGCGCCGACCAACAGCCCGGCGTGGAAGACGGACTACGCCGCCGGCGACGCGTTCGTCCTCGGCTCGTCGACGCCGGCGGCCGTCGCGGGCTACCCGAACGTGTCGGTCCCGGCCGGGTTCGCGGGCCCGCTGCCGATCGGCGTGTCGTTCTTCGCCGGTCGCTGGGCCGACGCCCGGGTCCTCGCCTTCGCGGCGGCGTTCGAGCGGGCCGCCCCGGCGCGCCGGGCGCCGGCCTTCCTTCCCACGCTCGGCTCCTGACGATCGTTAAGGTGGGGGCCGACGGTGAGGAGGACAGCCGATGGTCACCCGCGCGGAGCGGAACGCGACGGACCCCGACCTGGGTGTCCTTTCGGGACGGCTCCTGTTCGCGGTCCAACGGGAGCTGTTCGCCACGCTGGCCTCGCAAGGCTTCGACGACCTCAAGCACCGGCACGGCGCCGTGCTCGCCTACCTGGACCCCGGCGGTGTCCGGGCGACCGAGCTGTCCCGGCTTTCGGGGCAGTACAAGCAGATCATCGGGACGCTGATCGACGAACTGGAGGGTCTGGGGTACGTCGAACGGCGGCCGGACCCGAGTGACCGCCGCGCGAAGCTGATCTGCCCCACCGAGCGCGGCCTCGCCCAGATGCGCGCGGCGGACGCGATCATGGCGGCCATCCAGCGCCGCCACGCGGACCGCCTCGGCCAGGACACCTACGAGCGCTTCAAGCGCACACTCACCGACATCACCGAGCACCAGCGCGCCCAAGCCGGCCACGCCTGACCCCGTGTCGTCCCCCCCCCAATCACGCGAGATGCCCCTCCAATCACGCGAGATACCCGCCCAATCACGCGAGATGCCCGTGCAATCACGCGAGTTACGCCGCTGAACACGCGAGTCACGCCCCGGACCACGCGAACCGACTCTCCAGGTACGCGAGCCGACCTCCTGGGTACGCGAGCCGACCCCTCCAGGCACCGGCCGCGGGCACCCATGCGGCCACGTGAACTAGCCCTTATCGATTCAGAAACTCTCTGCTAGCCTGCGGCACGAACCCGCGCACGGCAGCGCCGCCGGCGCCCCTGGGGAAAATCTTCAAGGAGCTGAAATGACGGCAATCGCCCGTGTTCATGGCCGCGAAGTGCTCGACAGCCGGGGCAACCCGACCGTCGAGGTCGACGTCGTCCTGGCGGACGGCTCGCTGGGCCGGGCCGCCGTCCCGTCGGGTGCCTCCACCGGCACCCGGGAGGCCGTCGAGCTCCGCGACGGCGACCAGGCCCGCTACCACGGCAAAGGCGTCCGGAAGGCCGTCACGGCGGTCAACACCGAACTCGCCGACGCCGTCGTCGGGCTGAACGCCGAGGCCCAGTCCGAGGTCGACGCCGCGCTGATCGCGGCGGACGGAACGCCGAACAAGGCCCGCGTCGGCGCCAACGCCACGCTCGGGATCTCCCTGGCCGTCGCGAAGGCCGCCGCGGCGGCGAACACCCTGCCGCTGTACCGCTACGTCGGTGGCGTCTTCGCCCACCAGCTGCCGATGCCGATGATGAACATCATCAACGGCGGCGCGCACGCCGACAACCCGATCGACTTCCAGGAGTTCATGATCGGCCCGGTCGGCGCGGAGACGTTCGCCGAGGCCGTGCGGATGGGCTCGGAGGTCTTCCACACCCTGCGCGCGTCGCTGCGGAAGGCCGGGCACGGCACCAACGTCGGCGACGAAGGCGGCTTCGCGCCCAACCTCGCTTCGGCCGACGAAGCGCTCGAGTTCGTCGTCCGCGCGATCGAGGAAAGCGGCTACACCCCCGGCGAGGACATCGCGCTGCTGCTCGACCCGGCCGCGTCGGAGTTCTACGACAACGGCGTCTACGACTACCGCGGCGAGGGCCGCAAGCGCAGCGTCGAGGAGCACGTCGCCTACCTCGCCGAGCTGACCACGCGCTTCCCGATCGTCTCCATCGAAGACGGCCTCGCGCAGGACGACTACGACGGCTGGAAGCAGCTCACCGACGGCATCGGCGACCGCGTGCAGCTCGTCGGCGACGACGTCTTCTGCACCAACGTCAAGCTGCTGCAGGACGGGATCGACCGCGGGATCGGGAACTCGATCCTGATCAAGGTCAACCAGATCGGCACGCTCACCGAGACGCTGCTGACCGTCGACACCGCGCACAAGGCGGGCTACTCGGCCGTGATGTCCCACCGCTCCGGCGAGACCGAGGACACCACGATCGCCGACCTCGCCGTCGCCACCGGTTGCGGCCAGATCAAGACGGGTTCGCTGTCCCGCTCCGACCGCACGGCCAAGTACAACCAGCTGATCCGCATCGAGGAGGAGCTGGGCGCCGAAGCGCGCTACGCCGGTCGCGCCACCCTCCGCGGCAGCCGCTGATCGGCGAACCGGGCCGATCTGTAGTGACATAGGACCGTGCAGTCTTTTCACTCTTTCTTGGACAAGGTGGATGAACGCCTGGGCGACGGGCTCGAGCACGTCCTGTGCGCCCACCACCAGCGACGACTCCGTGCGCTGGGGTGGGGCGACGTGCTCGAGCCGGGCGGCGACCGCTTCGGCGGCCGGGCGGCGGTCCGCGACGGCAACCGCGTCGAAGTGCTGATCGACGGCGAGGAGACCTTGCCGGCGATCGAGGACGCCATCCGGAGCGCGAAATCCCACGTGCACCTCGCCAACTGGCACGCGAGCGCCGACTTCCGGCTGACGCGCGAGCCCGGCGCCCTCACCCTGCGGGAGCTGCTCGCCGAGACCGCCGGACGCGGCGTCGAGGTCCGGGTGCTGATGTGGGCCGGGCCGCCGATCCCGGCGTTCCAGCCGACGCGGGGCCTCGCGCAGCGGGAGCAGCGGAAGTTCACCGACGGCTCGGCCGTGCGCTGCGTGCTGGACTCCCGCGAGCGGACCATGCACTGCCACCACGAAAAGCTCGTGGTGGTCGACGACGCGGTCGCGTTCGTCGGCGGCGTGGACTTCACCGCGCTGGAGGGCGACCGCCACGACAGCCCGGACCACCCGCCGCGGCCGATCGGCTGGCACGACCTGGCGTCCCGGCTCGAAGGACCGGTCGTCGCCGACGTCGCGGACCACTTCCGGCGGCGCTGGACGGAGGTCGCGGACGAGGACCTGCCGGCGCCGAAGGTGCCCGGGCCGGCCGGCGGCAGCCGCGTCCAGCTGCTGCGCACGGTGCCGAACAGCACGTACGACTTCGCGCCGAAGGGCGAGTTCACGATCCTCGACGGCTACCTGCGGGCCCTGCGGTCGGCGCGCCGGCTCGTCTACCTGGAGAACCAGTTCCTCTGGTCGCCCGAGATCGCCGAGGTGCTCCTCGACAAGCTGCGCAACCCGCCCGACGACCGCTTCCGCATGGTCCTGCTGCTGCCGCGCAAGCCGAGCAACGGCGCCGACACCACCCGCGGCCAGCTGGGCCGGCTGCTCGACGCCGACGACGGGAACGGCCGCCTGCTCGCGACGACGATCAGCGCCCATGACGGAGACGCCTCCTCCCCCGTCTACGTCCACGCCAAGCTCGGCATCGTCGACGACGAGTGGCTGACCGTCGGGTCGGCGAACCTCAACGAGCACTCGCTGTTCAACGACACCGAGGTCAACATCGCGACCGACGACCCCGAGCTGGCCCGCACGACGCGGCTGCGCCTGTGGGCCGAGCACCTCGGCCGCGAGGTGGCCGAGGTGGACGGCGACCCGGCCGACGTCGTCGACCACCTCTGGCGGCCGCTGGCCGAGGAGCAGCTCGAGCGGGAGCGCCGGGACGAGCCCCGCACCCACCGGCTCGTGCTGCTCCCGGGTGTTTCGCGGCGAGCGGGCCGGCTGCAGGGACCACTGCGTGGACTCCTCGTCGACGGCTGAAGCGAAGATCGCCCGCGCACCCTAGATTGGGCGCTATGACTTCCACCGCCGAGAAGGCCACCCGGCTGCAGGAGCTGCACGCCGCGCCCGAGCTGCTGCTCGTCGTCAACGTCTGGGACGCCATCACCGCCAAGGTCGTCGCCGAGACGCCCGGCACGCAGGCCCTCGCCACCCCCAGCCACGGCATCGCCGCCTCGCGCGGCTACCCGGACGGCGAGAAGATCCCGCGCGACGAGATGATCGCCGAGGTCGCGCTGATCGTGCGGACGGCGGGCGACCTGCCCGTCACCGCCGACCTCGAAGCCGGCTACGGCGACCCCGGCGGCACCATCGCCCGGGCCATCGAGGCCGGGGCCGTCGGCGCCAACCTCGAAGACCAGATGAAGCCGCTGGGTGACGCCGTGAAGGCGGTCGAAGCCGCGGTCGCCGCCGCTCAGAAGGCCGGCGTCGACTTCGTGCTCAACGCCCGCACCGACGCCTTCCTCAAGACCGACCCCGAAACCGCGTTGGAAGAGGCCATCACCCGCGGTCGCGCCTACCTCGACGCGGGCGCGTCCAACTTCTTCGTCCCCGGCAAGCTGGACGAAGACCAGGTCGCCCGGCTGGTCGGCGAACTGGGCGAGCGCAAGATCAACCTCATCGGCATCCCCGGGTCGATCCCGCTCAAGCGCGCGCAGGAGCTCGGCGTCTCCCGCGTGTCCTACGGCCCGTGGAGCCAGAACGTCGCCCTGACCGCGCTGGCCAAGCTCGCCGAGGACGTCTACGCCGGCGGCGGCCTGCCCGCCGACACGCGCAAGCTCAACTGATCAGCGGATCCGGAACTTCCGCATGAGCTTGAGCCCGGACAGCATGCTTTCGACGTACTTCTCGTAGCCCTGTCCGGGCCGCGGGCCCATGACCTGCTTCTTCAGCACGGCCAGGTTCTGCCCGTCGGTGTACTTGAGCAGGCCCTGGTCGCCGTGGCGGGCACCGACCCCGGAGCTCTTCACGCCGCCGGACGGCGTCCCCTTGGCGGCGAACGCCGTCGCGAGGGTGTCGTTGATGTTGACGTTGCCGGACTCCAGGCGCGCCGCGACCGCCCGCGCGGCGCCGATGTCGCGGCTCCAGACCGAGGCGTTGAGGCCGTAGTCGGTGTCGTTGGCCAGCTCGACGGCTTCGTCGACCGTGCGGTACTCGTGCAGCGCGATCACCGGCCCGAAGGTTTCGGTGACCCCACAGACCATGTCCTTCGTGACGCCTTCGAGGATCGTCGGCTCGAAGAACGCCGGCCCGAGGTCGGGACGCGGCTTACCGCCGCACAGCACGGTCGCGCCCTTGGCGACGGCGTCGTCGACGTGCTCCTTGACGCGGTGCAGGTGGTCGGGCGAGACGAGCGAACCCATGTCGGGCCCGAAGTCGTAGGCCGCGCGGACGTCCAGCGCGTTCGTCGCCGCGACGAACGCGTCCTTGAACTCGTCGTAGCGGGACTCCGGCAGGTAGATCCGCTCGATGTGCATGCAGATCTGGCCGGTGTTGCCGAACGCGCCGAAGATCGCGCCCGGCACGGCTTCGGCGAGGTCGGCGTCGTCGAGGACGATCATCGGGTTCTTGCCGCCGAGCTCCAGGCAGCAGCCGATGAGGTTGCGCCCGGCCCGCTCGCCGATCACCCGGCCGGTGGCCGTGGAGCCGGTGAACATCACGTAGTCGGCTTGGTCGATCAGCGTCGGGCCGACGTCGGGGCCCTCGCCGCAGACGACCTGGAACAACCCCTCCGGCAGGCCGGCCTCTTCCAGCATCCGGATGCCGTAGAGCGGTGAGAGCGCGGTCTTGTTGTCCGGCTTCAAGACGACGGCGTTGCCGGCCATCAGCGCCGGGATCGCGTCGGAAATGCCGGTGGCGAACGGGAAGTTCCACGGCGCGATGATGCCGACGACCCCCTTGGGCTGCCGGACCTCGGTCGACGACGTCAACATCGGCACCGGTCCGCCGCGCTTGACCGGCGCCAGCAGCTTGGCGGCCCGCCGCAGGTAGTGGCTCATCACCATGGCTGGGTCGCAGGTTTCTTCGATCGCCATCCGCCGGTTCTTGCCGCTCTCGACCTGGATCAGGTCGGCGACGGCCCGCGCGCGGTCGACGAACAAGGCGTGCGCCCGCTTGAACACCGCCAGCCGCTGCTTGAGCGGCGTGGCGGCCCACTCGCGTTGCGCCTCGCGGGCGACGGCGAACGCCTGCTCGATGTCGGCCGGCGTCGACTGCGGCAGCTCGACGAGCGCCTCGCCGGTGTAGACCTCGGTGAGCTTCCAGGTTTCGCCGGACGAGCCCGGTACGCGGGCGACCAGCTCTCGCAGGAGCGCGTCGGTCACCGATGCCGGGCGGGTGAGCTTCAGCGGGGTCACGGTCACGATCCGCTCCCGAGGACGAGCCGGGCGCCCAGTTCGCCGATCATGATGGCGGGCGCGTTGGTGTTGCCGCCGGTGATCGACGGCATGATCGACGCGTCGCAGACCCGCAGGCCCTCGACGCCGCGCACCTTGAGGTCGGGGCCGACGACGGCGAGCTCGTCGACGCCCATCCGGCAGGTGCCGACGCCGTGGTAGACCGACGTCGCGCGGTTGAGGATCGCGTCGCGCAGCTCCTGGCCGCGCAGGTTCGGGCCGGGGTGGATCTCTTCCTTGACCGCGCCCTTGAAGGCCTTC
This sequence comes from Amycolatopsis sp. cmx-4-37, assembly GCA_049998055.1. Classification (GTDB taxonomy): domain Bacteria; phylum Actinomycetota; class Actinomycetes; order Mycobacteriales; family Pseudonocardiaceae; genus Amycolatopsis. The sequence goes on from JAEBEK010000007.1 coordinate 167,813, forward strand.
GACGCGAAGATCTCGCGGACCATCTCCGAGCCCTCCGCGAGCACCTCCAGGTCGGCCGGGTCGGAGAGGTACTGGAAGTCGATGAGCGGCGCGGCCGTGGGATCGGCCGACGCGAGCCGCAGCGTGCCTCGGCTCTTCGGGTAGATCAGCGTGGAGAGCACGGTGAGCGCGGGGCGCTTGTCGACGTCGTGGCGGATCGGCGCGTCCTGGTTGGGCGACACGTACGCCCACGGCAGGAGGTGCAGCTGCAGGTCGGGGACGGCGCCGGCTTGCGATGTCTTGAGGAACGCGACCGCCTCGAAGACCGAGTTCGCGAGGAACGTGGTGCCGGGCTTCAGCAGCTCGCGGGCCAGGCCGCGGGCGAAGTACGACGCCGCGCCCTTGTTCTTGCTGGAGGACACGTGGAACGTCAGCGCGTGGAACATGTGGTCGTGCATGTTGTCGCCGACGGGCAGGTCGGCGAGCACGTCGACGCCGTGCTCCCTGAGGTGCTCGGCGTGGCCGATCCCGGACAGCATGAGCAGCTGCGCGGAGCCGACGAACCCGGCGGAGAGGATGACCTCCTTGCCGGCGCGGATCGTGCGCGCCCGGCCGCCGTCGACTACCTCGACGCCGACGGCGCGGCCGTTCTCGAAGAGGATCTTCTTCGCCAGCACGCCGGACTGGAGTTCGAGGGTCGGCGGCGCGAGGTGGTGAAGGTAGCCGCGCGAGGCGCTGTAGCGGAGGCCGTCGGCGGCGTTCTGCTGCATCCGGCTGACGCCTTCTTGGGACTCGGCGTTGTAGTCGTCGAGGATCTTGCAGCCGAGCGCGTCGGAGGTGGCGTCGATGAATTGCAGCGAGCCTTCTTGGGGGATCTTGTTGCGGGTGACCCGGATCGGGCCGCCCGCGCCGCGGAAGGCGTTCTCGCCGTCCTCGAAGTCCTCTATGCGCTTGTAGGCGGCGTTGACGCTGTCGGCGTCCCAGCCGGTGTTGCCCTCGGCGGCCCAGGAGTCGAAGTTGGCGCGGTTGCCGCGGACGTAGACCATGCCGTTGATGGAGCTGGAGCCGCCGACGACCTTGCCGCGCGGCACCGGCATCCGGCGATCGAGAACGTGTTTCTGCGGGACGCCGTAGTAGCCCCAGTCGTTGAGGGCCTTGAGCTGCGGCACCGCGTGCATCGGGCCCACCAGCCCGGGCTTCTTGACCAGCAGCTGATCGTCGCTCTTCCCGGCTTCGAGGACGATGACGCTGGCCCCGGACTGCGCCAGCCGGCCCGCGATCGCCGCCCCCGAGCTCCCCGACCCGACGACGACGTAGTCGGCCTCGTCGCCGCGCGGCGCCTTCTTCGCCATGTCCGCTCCTCGGTCCGGCCCGCCACAAACTATAACCTGTTCTAGTTTGCTCACGGTATAGCTTCGCCGCCTCGGAGCGCAACGGGTACTCCTACGTCGCTTTCCTGGCCTTTTCGATCTCCGCGACCAGCTTGCGCACGCGGCCGGTGTCCAGGCTCCCGTAACAGAACGTGTTCATGTCCACCTGGTCACCGCCGCCGGCGGGGTTCTTCACGACTTCGTCGGAGGCGCCTTCGACGGTGAAGGTCAGCTTTCCGGGGCGGGAGAACCCGGGCTCGGAGTTGCTGATCTTCTTGATCTGCTTGACGTGGAAGGTGTGCTTGCGGTCGGTGCCGAAGAAGCCGTCCTTGACGGCGGCGCTGATGGTGACTTCCGTGCCGCTGAACCGGATCGACCGCCGTCTGGCGTGCATGTTTCCTCCCCGCGGAACCAGAGGAAAACTGTAAGCAGTCACCCCATCGGGCGACAAGCGGGCAGAGGTGGCATCCCGGCCCCGAGTTCGAGCCGGGCGGCCCGGCGGGGCATGACCGTCTCGGGCACGCCGGGGTTCGGCCCCACACCGGCCGCCCGATCACCGGGTCGCCGGCGCGCCGCACCCCGCGACACCCCGCCGCACCGCTGCGCGAACGCGCCGCACCCTCGCCGCACCCGACGGAAGCGCCGCGCCCTCGTTCAGCTCGGTACCGGGTCCGGCTCCGCCCTCAGCACGTCGTCGGCCAGGCCGGCCGCCAGCGCGCGCAGTGCCGCGTCCAAGTACACCGTCAAGTCGGCGTCCGCGCGGGCCGACCAGCGGTCGTACGCCGCTCGGCAGGCGGCGAGCACCGCGCGGCCCACCACCAGCGGGTACAGCGACTCCTCCGGCTGGCCGGACCGGCGGGCGACGAACGCGCTCACCGCGCGCTCCCACGCGTCGTAATGGACCGCCGCGCTCGCGGCCAGGTCCGGCACCGTGCTCAGCAGGGTCATCCGCCGGCGCAGCTCCGGCACGTCCTCCGCGCGGTAGTGGTTGGCCGCCAGCACCGCGCGGCGCACCGCCTCCAGTACCGGCAGGTCCGCCGGCATCTCGGCGAGCAGGGTCCGGATCGTCTCGACCTCGGTGTCGAACTCGTTCCAGAGCACGTCGGCCTTGGCGTCGTAGTAGCGGAAGAACGTCCGCCTGCTGACACCGGCCGCGGTGGCGATCTGGTCCACCGTGGTCTCGTGGAAGCCCTGCTCGCTGAACAGCCGCAGCGCGGCGACCTCGAGTTCCCGGGCGCTGGTGCCCGGCGGACGGCCCCGGCGGTTCGCGGGCCGGGCGAGCACGTCATCGGTCATCCGGGTGCCGTTCCCTCCAGAGCCTTGATTATCGACACGGGGTGACATTACCCTCCCCCTATTCGACACTGAGTGTCGAAAATCATCACTGCCGAAGGAGCCAGGATGAGCGAGAACCAGACCACGCCCGAGACCGACGAGCCCCTCACCGAAGAACTGCTGGTCGAAGAGGTCTCGATCGACGGCATGTGCGGTGTCTACTGAGGACTCGCCGGCGGGCTTCGACCTGGACGGCCCGTGGCGCCTCGACGACCGGGTCTCGATCCGGCCCGAGCGGTTCGGCGCCCTGCTGTACCACTTCGGTACCCGCCGGCTTTCCTTCCTGAAGAGCCCGAAGCTCCTGGACGTCGTCCGCGGCCTGGCCCGGCACCCGGACGCGCGGGCGGCTTGCGCCGAAGCCGGCGTCGGCGCCGCGGAGCTGCCGAGGTACCGCGCGGCGCTGTCCGCCCTCGCCGCCTCGAGCATGATCCGGCCGAGGAGGCCCTGATGTCCCTGGTGGACGAATTCCAGTACGGGCTCGACGCGCCCATCTGCCTCACCTGGGAACTGACCTACGCGTGCAACCTTTCCTGCGTGCACTGCCTTTCCTCGTCCGGCAGACGTGATCCGCGCGAACTGTCCACAACGGAGTGCAAGGCGCTGATCGACGAGTTCGAACGCATGCAGGTCTTCTACGTCAACATCGGCGGCGGCGAACCCACCGTGCGCCCGGACTTCTGGGAGCTCGTCGACTACGCGACCGAGCACCACGTCGGGGTCAAGTTCTCCACCAACGGCGTCAAGATCACCCCCGAAGTGGCGCGGCGCCTGGCCGCGAGCGACTACGTCGACGTCCAGATCTCCCTGGACGGCGCCACCGCCGAGGTCAACGACCACGTCCGCGGCCCCGGCTCCTACGCCACCGCGATCCGCGCCATGGAACACCTGGCCGACGCGGGCTTCGAGAACTTCAAGATCTCCGTGGTGATGACGCGCCACAACGTCGGCCAGCTCGACGCGTTCAAGGCCATCGCCGACCGCTACCGCGCCCAGCTGCGGATCACGCGGCTGCGCCCGTCCGGCCGCGGGGCCGTCACCTGGAACGAGCTGCACCCGACCGCCGCCCAGCAGCGGGAGTTGTACGACTGGCTGGTGGCCCGCGGCGAGGGCGTCCTCACCGGCGACTCGTTCTTCCACCTCGCCGGCTACGGCGAGGGCGAGCTGCCCGGGCTGAACCTGTGCGGCGCCGGGCGGGTCGTGTGCCTGGTCGACCCGGTCGGCGACGTCTACGCGTGCCCGTTCGCCATCCACGACACCTTCCTCGCCGGCAACGTCCGGGACGCCGGCTTCACCCCGGTGTGGCGGGAGTCCGAGCTGTTCACGTCGCTGCGGAGCCCGCAGAGCGGTGGGGCGTGCGAGTCGTGTTCGGCGTTCGACGCCTGCCGCGGCGGCTGCATGGCGGCGAAGTTCTTCACCGGCCTGCCGCTCGGCGGGCCCGACCCGGAATGCGTGCGCGGCCACGGAGAGCCGGCTCTCGCGGGCGTCACCAGCGTCCCGAAGCCGTCGCTCGACCACTCCCACCGGCGGCGTCCGGTCCCGGTCACCATCGGGATGCGCCGCCCGCCGGAACGGGCCTGCGACGAGAGCCCGCTCGCGGGCTTCGGGCGCTGACCGTGCGGCTCGCCGACCTGTCCTGGCCGGACGTCGCCGCCCGCGCGGCGGCCGGTGCGATCCTCGCGGTGCCGGTCGGCGCGACCGAGCAGCACGGACCGCACCTGCCGCTCTCGACCGACACCGACATCGCGCTCGCGCTGTGCGACCGGCTCTCGGAAAAGCGTCCGGACGTCCTGGTGGCGCCCGCCGTGGCGGTCGGGTCCAGCGGCGAGCACGCCGGGTTCGCCGGGACGCTCTCGATCGGCCAGGCCGCCACCGAGCTCCTGCTGCTGGAGCTGGGCCGATCCGCCTCGGAGACGTTCCGGCGGCTGCTGTTCGTCTCCGCGCACGGCGGCAACGCGGGCCCGGTCGCCCGCGCGGTGGCCCGGCTGCGGGCGGAGTCGCGGGACGTCGAGGTGTACCGGCCGCGCTGGGACGGCGACCCGCACGCCGGACGCCCGGAAACCGCGGTGCAGCTGGCTTTGCGGCCGTCCGTCGTGCGGATGGACCAGGCGGTCGCGGGCGACCGGCGGCCCCTGGGTGAGGTGCTGCCGCTGCTGCGGGCGGCCGGAGTGCGTGCGGTGAGCCCGACCGGGGTGCTCGGCGACCCGACCGCCGCGACGGCGCGGGAAGGCCGGGCGTTGCTGGACGAGCTGACCGACCGGCTGGTGTCCCATGTGGACGGTTGGGCATGAGGACGGCGCTCGTCACCGGCGCGGCCCGCGGGATCGGGGCCGCGACCGTGCGACACCTGACGGGCCAGGGTTACGCCGTGCTCGCGGTCGACGTCGCCGCCGACGACCCGGCGCTGCCGTACACGCTGGGGAGCAAGGCCGAGCTGGCGGCGGTCGCCTCGCAGACGGGCGCCGAGGTGTTCGTCGCCGACGTCCGGGACCCCACGGCGCTGGCGGCCGCGGTGGCCTCGGCGGAAGACCGCTGGGGTGGCCTCGACGTCGCGATCGCGGCCGCCGGAGTGATCGCCGGGGGCGTGCCGCTGTGGGAGGTCCCGCCGGCGCAGGAGGACGCGGTGCTCGACGTGGACCTGCGCGGGGTGCTCAACCTGGCGCGGGTGGCCATCCCGGCGTTGCTGCGGCGGCCGGAGCCGAGGTCGGGCCGGTTCCTCGCGGTCGCCTCCGCCGCCGCGACGCGCGGGTTGCCGATGCTGGCGGCGTACTGCGCGGCGAAGGCGGGGGTGGCGGCCCTGGTCCGCGCGCTGGGCGCCGAGCTGGGCGGAACGGGGGTGACGGCCAACGCGGTGAGTCCCGGCTCGACCGACACGCCGATCCTCGCCGAGAGCGCCCGGCTGTACGACCTGCCCGGAGCAGCGGAGTTCGCGGTGCAGCAACCGGTCGGGAGGTTGCTGGAGCCGGCCGAGATCGCGCGGGTGCTGGCGTTCCTGGCGGATCCGGAGAGCGGCGCGACGACCGGCGCGGTGGTGCCGGTGGACGGAGGGCTGGCCCTGTGACTCCCCCACGCAACGACCGGCCGAGCAGTGCCGCAACCGCCGCCGAACCCGGCCCGGCCACCCGAACCCCGAGCAGCACCACGCCGCCCCACCGCCCCGCACCGAGCAGCCTCCGGACCAGGCGCGATCCGCGTACCCGACCCCCGAGCAGCACCACGCCGGAGTACCCCGCCGCACCCAGCCTCCGGACCAGGCGCGATCCGCGCAGCCGACCTCCGAGCGCCGCCGCTTCCGTCGACGGTGGGCCGACCCCGTGACCCCCGCGCCCGCTCCCCTGCCCGCCGGCTTCCGGATCTCCCTCGACCCGGACACCAAGCAGCTCCGCGAAGACCTCTGGTTCGGCGGCTCACCGGCCCGCGTCCTGCGCCTCACCGCCGCCGGCCGACGAGCCTGGGAAGAACTCGCCCGGGGTCCGGTCACCTCCCGAGCCACGGGTGCGCTCGCCCGGCGGCTCACCGATACCGGCTTCGCCCATCCGGTTCCGCCCGAACCGGCCGAACTCCCGGACCTCACCGTCGTCGTCCCGGTCCTGGACCGGCCCGGCCCGCTCGCCCGCTGCCTGGCGTCGCTCGGCGGGCGGCACCCCGTGCTCGTCGTCGACGACGGGTCGCGCGACCCCGCCGCGATCGCCGCCGTCGCCGCCGCGCACGGGGCGAAACTCGTGCGCCACGACGTCAACCTCGGCCCCGGAGCCGCGCGAAACACCGCTCTCGACCAGATCGAGACCGACCTGGTGGCCTTTGTGGACAGTGACTGCGTCACCACCGGAAACTGGACGGGCCGGCTCGCCGCCCACTTCGCCGACCCCCTGCTCGCCGCCGTCGCACCGCGCGTTCGCGCACTGGCCCCCGGCACCACCGCCGGCCGGTACACAAAGGCAACCGGCGGCCTCGACCTCGGCGACCGGCCCGCGCGGGTCGCGCCCCGCACCCGGACCTCGTACGTGCCGACCGCCGCACTGGTCGCCCGCCGGTCGGCCCTGGCGGAGATCGGCGGGTTCGACCCGGACCTGCGGGTCGGCGAGGACGTCGACCTCGTCTGGCGGCTGCACGCCGCGAACCACCGGGTCCGGTACGCCCCCGACGTCCACGTCGACCACCAGGAACCCGAGACCTGGCGCGAACTCCTCGGCCGCCGAGCGCGCTACGGCACCTCCGCCGCCCCGCTCGCGAAGCGCCATCCCGGGAACCTCGCGCCGCTCGTCCTGCACCCGTGGCCGGCCCTGACCGTCGCCGCGCTGCTCGCCCGGCGGCCCGTGCTCGCGGCCGGTGGCTTTGCCGGCGCCGTCCTGACCATGCGGAAAACCCTGAAGACCCACGACATCCCGGCCGAGGGCGTGGTCAAAGCGATGGGCACCGCCGTGCACCAGACCTGGCTCGGCGCCGGCCGCTACGGGACGCAGTTCGCCGCGCCGGTCCTCGTCGCGCTCCTCGCCCGGCGCGGCCGGGGACGGCGCGCCGCGGTCGCGTCGCTGCTGCTCGGCCCGCCGCTGACCCGGTGGTTCGCCGACCGGCCCGCCCTCGACCCCCTCCGCTACACCGCCGCCGCCCTCGCCGACGACATCGCCTACGGCGCCGGCGTCTGGGCCGGCTGCCTGACCCACCGGACGCCCGCACCGGTGCTGCCCCAGCTCGCCTGGCGCCCACTTCGTTTCGACCGTGAGGAAAAACCATGAGCGGCACCTGGTTCGAATCCGTCGCCGAGGCCCAGCGGCGCGCGAAGAAGCGCCTGCCCGCGTCCGTCTACTCGGCCCTGATCGCCGGCTCCGAGAAGGGCCTGACGCTCAAGGACAACCTCGACGCGTTCGACGAGCTGACGTTCGCGCCGCGCACGGCCGGGCACTCCGGCGAACGCGCGCTCGCCACCACCGTGCTCGGCCGCGAGATCGCGCTGCCGGTCGTCATCTCCCCCACCGGCGTGCAGGCGGTGCACCCGGACGGCGAGGTCGCCGTCGCCCGGGCCGCCGCCGCGCGCGGCACGGCGATCGGCCTCAGTTCCTTTGCCGGCAAGCCGATCGAAGACGTCGTCGCCGCGAACCCGGCCACGTTCTTCCAGGTCTACTGGACCGGCAGCCGCGACGACATCCTCGCCCGGCTCGACCGCGCCCGGAAAGCCGGGGCCGTGGGGCTCATCCTCACGCTCGACTGGTCGTTCTCCCACAGCCGCGACTGGGGCAGCCCGCACATCCCCGAAAAGCTCACCTTCCGCGAGCTGCTGCGCTTCGCGCCCGAAGGCCTGGCTCGCCCGCGCTGGCTGCTGGACTACGCCCGCACCCGCCGCCTGCCCGACCTCAGCGTGCCGAACATGGCCGAACCCGGTTCGCCGGTCCCCACGTTCTTCGGCGCCTACGGCCAGTGGATGCAGACGCCGCCGCCGTCGTGGGACGACGTCCGGTGGCTGCGCGAGCAGTGGGCCGGGCCGTTCCTCCTCAAGGGCGTCATCCGCGTCGACGAGGCCCGGCGCGCGGTCGACGCGGGCGTCAGCGCGATCTCCGTGTCGAACCACGGCGGCAACAACCTCGACGGCACCCCGGCGACGATCCGGGCGCTCCCCGCGATCGCCGACGCCGTCGGCGGCCAGGTCGAAGTCCTGCTCGACGGCGGCATCCGGCGCGGCAGCGACGTCGTCAAGGCGCTCGCCCTCGGCGCCCGGGCCGTTCTCATCGGCCGCGCGTACCTCTGGGGCCTCGCCGCGAACGGCCAGGCGGGCGTCGAAAACGTCCTCGACGTCCTACGAAACGGCATCGACTCGACGCTGCTGGCGCTGGGCCACCGGAGCGTCCACGACCTCAGCCGCGAAGACGTCCGGATCCCGGAGACGTTCGCCCGTGCTCTGGGTGCCGGTACCCGAAGCTCAGTGTGAGTGGGCCTCTTCCAGGGAGGCCCCGGCCAGGCGGGCCGTGACGCCCCGGCGGAAGTTCGGGCAGTCGTGGACGTCTTCGCGCGGGCACGCCAGGCCGTGCGCGATCGCCGTGCGGGCCGCCTGGGCCTGCGCGATCCGCCGGTCGAGTTCGGCGAGCTTGCGTTCGTGCAGCTCGCGCCAGCCCTCCGCGGCCGACGTGCGCAGGTCCACGAGCGTCTTCAGTTCGCGCAGGGTGAACCCGACATCGCGGAAGATCAGGATCTCGCCGACCAGCTCGACGGCCGAAGGCGGGTAACGCCGCTGGCCCGCGACCCGCTCGGGCGCCGGCAAGAGCCCCAGCTCCTCCCAGTACCGCAGCGCCGAGGTGGCCACGCCGGTGCGGTGGGCCAGCTCGCCGATCGTCAGCAGTTCCTCGGACATTTGACTTCGAGCGTACTTGAAGCCGTTGACTCGCGGCATGGCGAAGACAGGTCTCCAGCAGCGGATGATCGAGCAGTTCCACCACCCGCGCGGCCTCGGCGGGCGGGTGGCCGGGTGGGTGATGGCCCACCGGGGCTCGAACCGGCGGCGGAACATCTGGGTGGTCGAACTGCTGGACATCCAGCCCGAGACCCGGGTGCTCGAAGTCGGCTTCGGGCCCGGGATCGCGCTCGGCGAGCTGGCCGCCCGCGCCACCCGCGGCCGCGTCTACGGCGTCGACCACTCCGCGGTCATGGTCGAGCGCGCGAGCCGGCGCACCCGGGCCGCGGCGGACCGGATCGAGCTGATCCACGCCCCGGTGGACCGGCTGCCGTCGTTCGGCGAGCCGCTCGACGCGGTCCTCGCCGTGAATTCGTCGGGCTTCTGGCCCGATCTCCCGCAGCGGCTGCGCGAGCTGCGGGGCCTGCTGCGCCCCGGCGGGCGCATCGCGCTCGCGTCCCAGCCGCGGTGCCCCGGCGCGAACCAGGACACCACGACCAGGGCCGCGGGCGAACTTCAGGACCTGCTCACGAAGGCCGGGTTCACCGACCTGCGGGTCGAGACCCTCGACCTCGATCCGCCGGTGGCCTGCGTCCTCGGCCTCAACCCACGGTGAAGCTCGCGGTCAGCGTGGCCGCCGAGCTGGTGCCCACGTAGACCTCGATCTTGCCCGGCTCGACGCGGAACTTCGCGGCGTTGTCGTAAAAGCCGACGTCGTCCGGGGTCAGGGTGAACAAGACCGTCTTCGAGGCCCCCGCGTCCAGGGTGACCCGCTGGAACCCGCGCAGCCGCCGGACGGGCTGCACGATGCTCGCGACCGGGTCGCGCAGGTACAGCTGGACGACCTCGTCGCCCGCGCGACCGCCGGTGTTGGTCACCCGGGCGCTCACCTGGATCCGGCCGCCGCGCGACGACATCCGCGTGTCCGAAAGCCGCAGGCCGTCGACGCGGAACGTCGTGTACGACAGGCCGTAGCCGAACTCGTAGAGCGGACCGGTTTCCAGGTCGAGGTACTTCGACGTGTACTTGTTGTTCGGGTCGGCCGGCCGTCCGGTGTTCTCGTGGTTGTAGTAGATCGGGACCTGGCCGACCGCGCGCGGGAAGCTCACCGGCAGCTTGCCGCCCGGGTTGACCGTGCCGAACAGGACGTCGGCGATCGCGTGCCCGCCCTGCACGCCCGGCGCCCACGCTTCGAGGATCGCGGGCGCGTTGTCGTGCAGGTACGGGATCGTCAGCGGCCGGCCGTTGACCAGCACCACCACGAACGGCTTCCCGGCCTCCTTGATCGCGGCCACCAGCTGTTGCTGCACGCCGGGGAGGTCGATGGTGCTGCGCGCGGCCGCTTCGCCGCTCATCGCGGCGGTCTCGCCGACCACGACGACGGTGACGGCGGCCGCGCGGGCGGCCTGCTGCGCGGCGGCGAACCCGCTCGTGTCGGTCCCGTCGACGGTGCAGCCCGCGGTGTAGGTCACCGCGGCCCCGGGCGCCGCGGCCTTGATCCCGTCGACCACCGTCACCGGCGGGGTCGTGCCCGCGCCGGTGCCCAGGCCCGCCCAAGTGCCGTTGAGGTCGTAGGTCGCCGTGCCGAGCGGGCCGACCACGGCCACCGAGCCGACCGACTTCGCCAGCGGCAGCACCGGCCCCTCGTTCTTGAGCAGCACCATGCACCGCCCGGCGGCCTGCCGAGACGCGGCGAGCGCGGCGGGCGAAGGCGCCTTCACCTCGCCGGCCTCGTCGACGTACGGCCGTTCGAACAGCCCCAGCTTGACCTTGACCAGCAGGATCCGGCGGACGGCGTCGTCGATCTGGTCACGGGTGATCCGCCGCTGGGCCAGCAGCTGCTCCCCGAACTTGACGTAGTTGGTGCTGACCATCTCCATGTCCACCCCGGCCGGCAGCGCGGCGGCCGCGGCATCCGCGCCGTCCCCGGCGAGGCCGTGGTTGATCAGCTCTTCGATGCCCGTGTAATCGCTGACGACGAACCCGCGGAAGCCGTACGCGCCTTTGAGGACGTCGTGCAGGACATAGCCGTTGCCGTGCGCGGGAACGCCGCTGATCGTGTTGAAGCTGGCCATCACGGTCGCCACGCCGGCCTCGACGCCGGCCTTGAACGGCGGCAGGTAGAGGTTGTGCAGCCGCTGCAGCGAGACGTCGACGGTGTTGTAGTCGCGGCCGCCCTCCGCGCCGCCGTAGGCGACGAAGTGCTTGGCGCAGGCGGCGAGCCGGTCCGGGGACGAATAGTCACCGCCCTGGTAGCCGCGAACCTTCGCCACGGCCATTTGCGAAGCCACGTAAGGATCTTCGCCCGAGCCCTCGGCGATGCGCCCCCAGCGCGGCTCGTGCGTGACGTCCATCATCGGCGCGTACGTCCAGTGGATGCCGCTGCGCCGCGCTTCCTTCGCCGACACCGTCGCGTCGGCGGCCGGCACGCCGGGGTCGAAGCTCGCCCCCTGGGCCAGCGGGATCGGGAAGTTCGTGGTGTACCCGTGGATCACGTCGAGGCCGAAGATCAGCGGGATCCGCAACCGCGTCTGCTCGACGGCGATCTTCTGCAGCGCGTTCAGCTTGGCCGCGCCGACGACCGAGAAGACGCCGCCGAGCTGCCCGGTCGCCAGCGAGGTCCGCGCGAGGTCTTCGGTGCCGACCAGCTGGAGCTGCCCGAGCTTCTCGGCGAGGGTCATCTTCCGGAGCAGGTCCTCGACCCGCGGGTTCCGCTCGGGCCGGGCGGCGGGGTCCGCCGCGGCGGGCGGGGCGAGCGCCGTGGCGGCTCCCCCGGCGGCGAGGAGACCGCCGACTCCGGCGAGCAGGCTGCGCCGGTTGACGCCGTCGGCGGACGGCGAAGCGACTGCTTGGCTCTCGGGCTGTTCCATGGCGGGGACCCTTTCGCGAGAGAACGAGGGCGTCAGCATAAGCACGATCGACGCCCGTGGACCGGTTGGTTTTTCCTTCCCGCGAACGCTTGTGGTCCGGACCCGGGCGTCCTACGGTCGGATGCGGACCGACACGTGGAGGGGGCGCCGTGCGGGCGTTCGGAGCTGTCCTGGCAAGCGCTTTCCTCTTGACCGGTGCCACCCCCGCCGTGGCGGACGCCGCGTGGTCGCCGTCTCCGATCGCCTGGACGACCTGTCCCGACGACCCGGACAACCCCGGCGTTCCCGACGGGGAATGCGGCACGCTCCGGGTGCCGCTCGACTGGGACCGGCCGTGGGGCCCCTCGATCGGCCTCGCGGTGGCCCGGCACCGCGCCACCGACCCCGCCCACCGCGTCGGCGTGCTCATGGCCGACGCCGGCGGCCCCGGCTCGTCCGGCGCGGAGATCCCGCTGTCCTCCGGCTACTTCGCCCCGGAGATCCGGGCCCGGTTCGACGTCGTGGGCTTCGACCTGCGGGGAACCGGCAACAGCGGGTACATCGACTGCGAGATCCCGCCCGGCGCGCCCGGCAACGAGCCGGCCGGCCCGGTGCAGTTCGATGCCTTGCGCGCGTACAACCGGCAGGTGGTCACGGACTGCCGCGCCCGGCACCGGCCGATCTTCGACCACGCCGACACCGCCGCCAACGCCCGCGACCTGGACGCCGTCCGCCGCGCGCTGGGCGAAGACAAGATCACTTTCCACGGCGCCTCCTACGGCACGCTGCTCGGCCAGCAGTACGCCGAGCGGTACGGCGACCACGTCCGCGCGATGGTGCTGGACGGCGTCATCGACCACAGCGTGGACCTGGCGCACTTCGTCGGCGACCGGGCCGCCGCCGAGGACGAGCTGTTCGGGCAGTTCACCGCGTGGTGCGGCCGGACGGCGACGTGTGCGCTGCACGGCCTGGACGTCCTGGCGACCTGGCGCCGGGCGCAGGTCGCCGCCGACGCGATGCCGTTCCCCCACAACTGGTTGCGCGACCGGGTGTACGAGGACATGCGCATCCCGGACTGGGACGACCTGGGCCGGGTGATCGCCGACACCGCGGCCGGCAGCGCGCCGGTGCGGGCCGAGTTCGTGCCCAACTACCCGTCGATCCGCCTGGCCGTCGTCTGCCAGGACTTCGACCTGCGGATGCCGACCTTCGCGCGGTATTCGGCGATGCACGCCGAAGAGCTGCGCCGGTCGCCGATCATGCGCGGCAGCACGATCGGCCACGACGAAGCGACCGCTTGCCTCGGCGTCGCCGGGCCGCCCGCGAACCCGCCGCACCGGCTGAATATCCCGCGAGCGCCGCGGATCCTGCTGCTCAGCAGCCGCTACGACCCGGCGACGCCGTACGCCTGGGCCGTGAACGTCCACCGCCAGGCGGCGAACACCACGCTGCTGACCTACGAGGGTTCGGGGCACGGGGCCTACCGGCGCACCCCGTGCACCCTGGCGGCGGTGGACGGCTACCTGCTGACGCTGAAGACACCCCACCACGACTTCAGCTGCCCGGCCCCGGTCATTCCTTGACAACCTGCCAACGCCGTCTTAACGTTCTTTCATCGCCGCCGGGTTGTCCAGACCATTTATTCACCTCCGTGAACGAATGGTGGAGCTGAGTGCGCTCGCACTCCGTTCCCCGTCCACGTCGCGAAAGGACACCTCGATGCGCGTGCGTTCCCTGCTCGTCCTGCTGGCGGTCCCGGCATTGGCCGTCGCCTCCGCCCTCCCCGCGCAAGCGGCCGACCCGTCGGTGGCCCCGGGCGGCAACTTCGACCTGGGGATCTGGCAGCTGCAGGAGCCGGTCGGCTCCCCCGGGTCGCCGACCACCATCTCCTCGTCCCGCCTGGAGGGCGCGAACGGTTTCCAGGACAGCTACTTCTACACCGACACCCGCGACGGCGCGATGACCTTCTGGGCGCCGGAAAAGGGCGTCACCACCCCGAATTCGAACTACGCGCGGTCCGAGCTGCGCGAGATGAACCGCGACGGCTCGGCCGCGAACTGGTCGCTGAGCGGATCGCACAAGCTGAACGCCACGCTGCGGGTGGTGTCGGTGACGTCGAACGTGTGCGTGGGCCAGGTCCACCTGGGCACGGGCGGCTCGTCGACGAAACCGTTGCTGGAGCTGTACTACCACTCGAACGGCGACATCGTCCTGGGCACGGAGAACTCCCCCGACGGCGGCCAGACGGCACACACGGTCGGGCACGTGTCGATCGGCAAGACCTGGACGTACTCGATCGGCATTTCGGGCGGCAACACCATCGACCTGACGGTCAACGGCAGCACCACCCACTACTCGATCCCGTCGTCGTTCAAGGCCTACAAGCAGTACTTCAAGGCGGGCTCGTACAACCAGTCGTCGTCGAGCAGCACGACCAAGGGCGCGCGGGTCGCCTTCTACGGCCTGACCGTCTCCCACAGCTGACGGGTCCGGCCCGGTGGCCGCCACCACCGGACCGGCAGCGCCTTCAGCGCCAGCCCAGCTCCGGGGCCACGTGGGTGAGGATGCTCTCCAGCACGTGGGCGTTGTAGTCGACGCCGAGCTGGTTCGGGATCGTCAGCAGCAAGGTGTCCGCGGCCTGGATGGCCTCGTCCTCCTTCAGCTCGTGCACCAGCTCGTCCGGCTCGGCGGCGTACGAGCGCCCGAAGATCGCCCGGGTGTTCTCGTCGATCATGCCGACCTGGTCGCGGGAGTTCCGGTCGCGGCCGAAGTACGCGCGGTCCTGGTCGTTCGTCAGCGCGAAGATGCTGCGGCTGACCGACACGCGCGGCTCGCGCTCGTGGCCGGCCTCCTTCCACGCTTCGCGGTACGCCTCGATCTGCTTGCGCTGCTGGACGTGGAGCGGCTCGCCCGTCTCGTCGTCCTTGAGCGTGGAGCTCTGCAGGTTCATGCCCAGCTTCGCCGCCCACACACTCGTGGCGTTCGAGCTCGACCCCCACCAGATGCGGTCCCGCAGCCCCGCCGAGTGCGGCTCGAGCCGCAGCAGCCCGGGCGGGTTGGCGAACATCGGCCGCGGGTTCGGCTGCGCGAAGCCCTCGCCGTCGAGCAGCTTGAGGAAGACCTCGGTGTGCTGCCGGGCCATGTCGGCGTCGGTCTCCCCGTCGGCCGGGGCGTACCCGAAGTAGCGCCAGCCCTCGATCACCTGCTCGGGGGATCCCCGGCTGATGCCGAGCTGGAGCCGGCCGCCGGAGATGAGGTCGGCCGCGCCGGCGTCCTCGACCATGTACAGCGGGTTCTCGTAGCGCATGTCGATCACGCCGGTGCCGAGCTCGATCTTCGACGTGCGCGCCCCGATCGCCGAGAGCAGCGGGAACGGGCTCGCCGCCTGCCGCGCGAAGTGGTGCACGCGGAAGTACGCGCCGTCGACGCCGAGCTCCTCGGCCGCGACCGCGAGGTCGATCGACTGGTGCAGGAAGTCGGCGGCGGACCGGGTCTCGGAGTGCGGGCTCGCCGACCAGTGGCCGAACGAGAGGAAGCCGATCTTTTTCACACCCCTCCCAGCGTCCGGCGGGCGCGAATGATTCCCCGGTGTGAGCGAACCGGCCGCAGTGCTCGGCGCGCTCCTGGTCGGTCATCGGCGCGGTGTGCTGCGTGATGTCCCCGGTCGAGCCGGCCACCAGGCCGTCCGCCTCCGCGACGGCCATCGACCGCTGCGGGCCCGAAGAACAGTGCTGTACCCGGTTTCCGCATTCGCCATCGCCGGACTGCACGCGAATGGGAGCCGGGGTGCAGTACGCCGTCCGCGTTAAGATCGGGTGATGGCGCTCACCGGCGACGAGACGCAGATGGTGGCCTTGACCGCGCGGTTCGTCGACGAGCGCGTCCGGCCCCGCGTCCGCGAATTCGAAGCCGACGACGTCTATCCCGCCGAACTCATCGACGAAATGAAGGCGCTCGGTTTCTTCGGTCTGCTGGCCCCGGCCGAACACGGCGGCGTCGACGTCAGCACCGCGTGTTTCGCCCGGGTCACCGAAGAGCTCGCGCGCGGCTGGATGAGCCTCGCCGGCGCCATCGGCGGCCACTCCGTGATCACGTACCTGATCAAGACGTTCGGCACGCCCGGCCAGCGGGAAAAGTACCTGCCCGCCATGGCCGAGGGCACCGTCCGCGCCACGATGGCGCTGACCGAGCCCGGCGGCGGCAGCGACCTGCAGGCCATGCGCACCCACGCCGTCCCCGACGGCGACGGCTGGGCGGTCACCGGGTCCAAGACCTGGATCTCCAACGCCGCCCATTCCGGCCTGATCGGCCTGCTCTGCGTCACCGACCGCGACGCCTCCCCGGCCCACCGAGGCATGAGCGTCCTGCTGGTCGAGCCCGGTGCCGGCCTGACCGTCTCCCCCAAGCTGCCCAAGCTCGGCTACCGCGGCGTCGAAGCGTGCGAGCTGGTCTTCGACGCGATGCCGGTGCCCGGCGACGCCGTGCTGGGCGGGACGCCGCACGCCGGCTGGGCGCAGATGATGCGCGGCCTGGAGGTCGGCCGCGTGCAGGTCGCCGCCCGCGCGGTGGGCGTCGGGCAGGCGGCGCTGGCCGACGCCGTGAAGTACGCGCAGGAACGCGAGTCGTTCGGGAAGCCGATCTGGCAGCACCAGTCGGTCGGCAACCTGCTCGCCGACATGGCCACCAAGGTGCGGGCCGCCCGGCTGCTCACCCTGGACGCCGCCGGGAAGCTCGACGCCGGTGAGCGCGCCGACCTGGAGGCCGGGATGGCGAAGCTGTTCGCGTCGGAGGCCGCGATGCAGGTGGCGCTGGATGCGATCCGCGTCCACGGCGGCTACGGCTACTCGAAGGAATACGACGTCGAACGCTATTTCCGCGACGCGCCGCTGATGATCGTCGGCGAGGGCACCAACGAGATCCAGCGGTCCGTCATCGCCGCCCAGCTCATCGCCCGCCACCGGATCCCGCTAACCTGATCATGAGAACCCGGCCGGGTGACACGCCGCCGGTAACTTGACTCATTCCAGAGAAGCCGCCTAGGGTGACCGGAGTGATGACCGACTTCGAGGCGCAGCTGCGGGCGGTCTCGTTGCGGGTGACGCGGCCTCGGCTGGCCGTGCTCACCGCGTTGCGGGACCACCCGCACGTGGACACCGAGACGGTGATCGAGCTGGTGCGGGCCGAGCACCCGACGGTGTCGCACCAGACGATCTACGACGTCCTGCGGGCGCTCACCGACACCGGCCTGGTGCGGCGCATCCAACCCGCGGGCGCGACCGCCCGGTACGAGTCCCGGGTCGGGGACAACCACCACCACGTCGTGTGCCGCACCTGCGGCGCGATCGCGGACGTCGACTGCGCCGTCGGCCACACCCCGTGCCTGACCGCCTCGGACGACCACGGTTTCGTGATCGACCAGGCGGAGGTCGTGTACTGGGGCACCTGCCCCGGCTGCGCGGCCGCCCGAACTCCCGAATGAACGCCGGCTCCGGAAGGAAGTAGATGAGCAACACCCAGGACAACACCCCCTCGAGCGCACAGGGTGTGGACCAGAAGGCGGCGGCCGGCTGCCCGGTCGCGCACGACTCGGTGACCTCGCACGGCAGCGAGAGCGAGAACCCGGCGATCGACTCGCCGACCCCGAAGACGGGTGGCCGTCCGCGCACCAACAAGGACTGGTGGCCCAACCAGCTCGACCTGACGGTGCTGCACGCGCACTCGTCGAAGAGCAACCCGCTGGGCGAGAAGTTCGCCTACGCCAAGGAGTTCGCGAAGCTCGACGTCGAGGCCCTCAAGCGCGACATCAGCGACGTGCTCACCACCTCGCAGGACTGGTGGCCGGCGGACTTCGGCCACTACGGCGGCCTGATGATCCGGATGAGCTGGCACGCCGCGGGCACCTACCGCATCCACGACGGCCGCGGCGGCGCCGGTGACGGCGGTCAGCGCTTCGCGCCGCTGAACAGCTGGCCCGACAACGCCAACCTCGACAAGGCGCGCCGCCTGCTCTGGCCGGTCAAGCAGAAGTACGGCCAGAAGATCTCCTGGGCCGACCTGCTGGTCCTGGCCGGCAACGTCGCCCTGGAGTCGATGGGCTTCCAGACCTTCGGCTTCGGCTTCGGCCGCGTCGACACCTGGGAGCCGGAGGAGATCTTCTGGGGTCCTGAGGACGCCTGGCTCGGCGACGAGCGCTACGTCAGCGACGCGGAGATGGCGCCCGAGGTCGGCGCGACCGAGATGGGCCTCATCTACGTCAACCCCGAGGGCCCCCGCGGCAGCGCGGACTTCGAGGCGGCGGCCCACTTCATCCGGGAGACCTTCGCCCGGATGGCGATGAACGACGAGGAGACCGTCGCCCTCATCGCCGGCGGCCACACCTTCGGCAAGACCCACGGCGCCGGTATCGCCGACGACCACGTGGGCCCGGAGCCGGAGGGCGCGCCGATCGAGACGCAGGGCCTCGGCTGGCTGAGCACCCACGGCACCGGCAAGGGCGCGGACACGATCACCAGTGGCCTCGAGGTGACCTGGACGGACAAGCCGACCGAGTGGAGCAACCGCTTCTTCGAGATCCTGTTCGCCTACGAGTGGGAGCTCACCACGAGCCCCGGCGGCGCCAAGCAGTACGTCGCCAAGGACGCGCCGGAGATCATCCCGGACCCGTTCGACCCGGACAAGAAGCACAAGCCGACGATGCTCACGACGGACCTGTCGCTGCGCTTCGACCCGGTCTACGGCCCGATCTCGCGCCGCTTCCTGGAGCACCCGGACGAGTTCGCGCTGGCGTTCGCCAAGGCGTGGTACAAGCTGCTGCACCGCGACATGGGCCCGGTCAGCCGCTTCCTGGGCCCGTGGGTCGCCGAGCCGCAGCTGTGGCAGGACCCGGTGCCGGCCGTCGAGGGTGACCTCGTGGGCGACGCCGACATCACCACCCTCAAGGCGAAGGTGCTCGACTCCGGTCTCACGGTCGCCCAGCTGGTCGGCACGGCGTGGGCGTCGGCCGCGAGCTTCCGCTCCACCGACAAGCGCGGCGGCGCGAACGGTGCCCGCATCCGCCTCGAGCCGCAGCGGAGCTGGGAAGTCAACCAGCCCGAGCAGCTCGCGACGGTCCTGGCGAAGCTCGAGGACATCCAGCGCGAGTTCAACGAGGCCGGCGGCGCGCAGATCTCGCTGGCCGACCTGATCGTGCTGGCGGGTTCGGCGGCCGTCGAGAAGGCGGCACGCGACGCCGGCGTCGAGACGACCGTGCCGTTCCACCCGGGCCGCACGGACGCGACCCAGGAGCAGACGGACACGGACTCGTTCAAGGTGCTCGAGCCGCGCGCCGACGGGTTCCGCAACTACCTGCGGGCGGGCGAGAAGCTCCAGCCGGAGACGCTCCTGGTCGAACGCGCCTACCTGCTCAACCTGACGGCCCCGGAGATGACGGTCCTGGTCGGCGGCCTGCGTGCCCTGGCCGGCGCCGAGCACGGGGTCCTGACGGACCAGCCGGGCGTGCTCACCAACGACTTCTTCGCGAACCTGCTCTCGCCGGGAACGCGCTGGAAGGCGTCGGAGTCCCAGGAGAACGTGTACGAGATCCTGGACGCGTCGACGGACAAGCTGAAGTGGACCGCGACGGCGGTCGACCTGGTGTTCGGCGCGAACTCCCAGCTGCGGGCCTTGGCCGAGGTGTACGCGAGCGACGACGCGCGCGAGAAGTTCGTGTCGGACTTCGTGGCGGCTTGGACGAAGGTCATGGAGCTGGACCGGTTCGATCTGGTCTGATCGTGAATCGCTGACGGGCCCGGCCGATCGCCTTGATCGGCCGGGCCCGTTCGTTTCGGTGCCGAGGTTTTTCGGGTACGCAGATAAGAGGTCGCGTCACCTGGAGGCTGACGGTGGGATTCGACGTCTTCATCAACTACCGGACGGCCGACACCGCCTTCGGCGCGGCCGCCACCTACGAGTTCCTCGCCGAACGGCTGGGGAAGGACCGGGTTTTCCTCGACAACCAGTCTCTCGCCCCCGGCGCCGATTACCCGCGTTCGCTCCGCACGGCCCTGGAGTCGGCCCAGCTTCTGCTCGTGCTGATCGGCCCGACCTGGCTGACCGCCGGTTCGACGGCTTCGGAGCCGCCGATAGCGCGTGAGCGCGACTGGGTGCGCTACGAAATCCGCCGGGCGCTGGAACGCGGCATCCCGATCGTGCCGGTGTTGCTCGACGGCACCGCGCTGCCGGCGGCCGCGCTTCTCCCGGCCGACATCCGTCATCTGGTCCACCTCCAGACCATGCAGGTCAGGCACCAGCACTTCGCGGCGGACCTCCGGCTGCTCGCCGACCGGGTGCTGGACCTCGTACCGGACGCCGGACGGACCGACGGCCGGCACGTGCCGCGTCAGGTACCCGCCGGCTGCGGCTCGCTCATCGGCCGGGACCAGGAGCTGATCCGGCTCGGCGCGCTGGTCGGCGAAGCCCAGGAGCGAGCCAAGGTCGCGGTCATCTCGGGTACCGCCGGGGTCGGGAAGACCGCACTCGCCCTGCATTGGAGCCACCAGGCCGCGGCGCACTTCCCGGACGGACAGCTCTACCTCGACTTGCACGGGTACGGGACCGAGTCTCCGCTTTCGCCGGCCGAGGCGCTCGCTCACCTCCTCCGTTCGCTGGGCGTCGAACGCCCCGAACTGATCGGGCACGACGAAGAACGCGCCGGCCGATATCGCAGTGTGCTGAGCCGGAAGAAGGTTCTCGTGCTGCTGGACAACGCGCGCAGTGTCGCGCAGGTGCGGCTCCTGGTGCCCGGTGGCGGGGAGTCGGCCGTCCTGATCACCAGCCGGCACCGGCTCGGCGGCCTCGCCGTCCACCACGCCGTCGAACGCGTTTCCCTTTCGCCGCTGGATCCCGGAAACGCGATGGTCCTCCTGCGCACGATCATCGGAGACCGGGTGGGGGCCGAGCCGGGTGCGGCTCGGTCGCTGGCGGCGCTGTGTTCGAACCTGCCGCTGGCCCTCCGGATCGCGGCCGAACCGGCCGCGAGCCGGCCGGGATTGCCCCTGCGAGAACTCGTCGAGAACCTGACGGACGAGCAGACCCGGCTCAGCGTGCTGGACTCCGGCGACCCGTACTCGGCGGTGCGGACCGTGTTCGCCTGGTCGTACCAGGAGCTCGACGAGTCCACGGCCACCACGTTCCGGACCCTCGGAGTGCATCCCGGGCACACCTTCGACATCCGCGCCGTACTGGCCGCGACGCGGCGAACAAGCCGCGAGGTGCGCGATGCGATGAAGGTCCTGACGGACGCGTGCCTGGTCACCGATCTCGGTTCCGGCCGGTACTCGATGCACGACCTGTTGCGCGTGTACGCCGCGGAAGTCGCCGAGGAAAGCCCGGAGGAACGTCGCGGCACCCTGGAGCGCCTGTTCGACCACTACCTCCACACGGCCGAGCACGCCGACCGGGCGCTGACCCCCCACCGGTTGCGCATCCCGCTGGACGGGGACCCGGGTTCGGCTCTTCCCATCGGCGACGCGGCGGTGGCCCGGGAGTGGTTCGACCGCGAACGGGACAACCTGGTCGCCCTGTGCCGGATCGACGACCCCGCGCTCGACCGGCGGCGCTGGCAGCTCGCGTTCGTCCTTCGCGGCTACTTCTACCTCAGCAAACACCTCGACGCGTGGGTGGACACGCACACCAGCGCCTTGGCCGCCGGCCTGCGGGCCGGCGACCGCCGCGGCCAGGCCGTGACGCGCAACAACCTGGGCATGGCCCTCGTCGCCGGCGGCCGGCTCGACGAAGCACTGAGCCACTACCGGGAGGCGGAACGCCTCTTCACCGCCGAGGGTGACGAACACGGCGTCAGCAACGCGCTGGCCAATCAGGCCACGGTGTTCCGGCGCCAGGGAAAGTACGACGAGGCGATCCGCAACCAACGGCGCGCGCTCGCCCACTACGAGCTGAGCGGCGCGAAGCGGAACGCGGGAATCACCCTCCGCAGCATGGCCCGGGTCCACGTGGACGCGGGCCGGTTCGAAGACGCCGTGCACTGTGCCGACGAGGCCGTGGGCACCGCGCTCGGGCTCGGCCAGGACCTCGACATCGCGCAGGCGTTCAACGTGCTCGGGCTGGCCCACCACCGCGCCGGTCAGGCGGCGCTGGCGGCGATCGCGGCCCACCAGGCCATCGACTTCAGCCGCAAGTGCGGCAGCCGGCACGAGGAAGCCCGGGCCGCCCACCGCCTCGGCACCCTCGGCGCCGAGGCAGGCGAGTTCGGCGACGCGCGTCGTTGGTGGTGCCTCGCCCGGGACCGTTACCGGGAACTCGGTTCCGCCGAAGCCGAGCGGGTCGCTGCCGAGCTGGCCGCCATCCCGGACGCCTAACCTCCGGCGCACCGATCGAAGGGGTGCCGAGGGCATCGGTTGACGTAGTGTCCTCCCGGTGTTCGATGTCTTCCTCTGCTACACCTGGGCCGACGACAAGACCACCTGGGCGGACGCCCTGTACGTCGAACTGCGGCGGCTCGGTGTGTCCGTGTTCAAGGACGACGTGGACATCCCCTTCGGTGACACGCTGGCCCCGCACCTGCAAGACGCGTTGCTCGGCTCCCGCGTGCTGGTGCCCCTCATCGGTCCGCGGTTCCACGAAAGCGCCACCTGCCGGCTGGAGCTGCTCACGGCGCTGACCCACGCCTACCGGCTCGGTGACGGCACCACGGAACGGGTGATGCCGGTGACCTGGCGGGTCCGGCCCAGCGCCCTCCGCCCGGCCCAGCTCCGGAGCGCGCGGCTGGTTTCCCGCGAGCAGCACGACGTCGAATCGCAGGCCGCGCTCATCGCGGCGAAGGTGGCGCGGATCAAGACGGCGGACGACCGGCGGTTCGGTGACGTGCCGGCCCTTCCGAAACCGGCGTGGTACCCGGTCTCGTTGCCGGCCAACAAGCGTTTCCACGGCCGCAGCGAAACCCTGTGGGACCTGCACGACGCGTTCCGGGTGAAGGACAAGCCCGGCAACCTCGGCCACCCGGTGGTGTCGGTGACCGGCGTCGGCGGTCAAGGCAAGTCACTCCTGTGCGAGCAGTACGCACGCTCGTTCGCCCAGGACCATCCCGGCGGGGTGTTCCTCATTCGCCTGGGCGGAAGCGATCAGCGCGTCCACCGGGATCCCCGCGTCCTGCTCAGCCAGTACCACCTCGGCCTGCGCGCGATCGGTGAACGTCTCGAGCTCACCGGTGCCGACACCGGCAGCATCGCGGCCATCGCCGGCGAGCTGGCCGGCCGCGCCCCTTACCTCTGGATCGTCGACGACGTGCCACCCGCCGTGGACGAGCGACAGCTGGAGCAGCTGGTCGCACCGACCGGCAACGGCCGGACCCTCTTCAGCACCCGGGGCCGGCTCGCCAAGTGGGTTTCGGTCGAACTCACCCTGGCGCCCCTGGGCCGAGCCGAGGGTGTCCGCGTGCTGACCGGCGAACGACCGCTGCCCGGCGACGATCCCCTGGCGAAGGCGGCGGCAGCCGGCATCGTCGACGACCTCAACGCACATCCGCTCGGGTTGACCATCGCCGCCGGGCTCACTTCGCTGCCCTCCTTCCCGGGGTACCCGGCTCTGCGGCAGGAGCTGCGCCGGACCACGCGGGACTCCTTGGAGCTGGCGGCCCACTTGGCGGAGGAACTCCCGGTCGGGTACGCGAAACCGTTCAGCGCGACGCTCACCCGGAGCTTCGAGCAACTCACCGACGCCGGTCGGGACCTGCTCGCGGTGACCAGTGTCCTGGGCCCGGCACCGATCCCCCTCGACCTCGCCGGCGGGGTGCTCACCCGGCTCGGGCGCGCCGGCGTCGAACAGGGCCTCCACACGATGAGTGCCCACGGGCTCGCCGACGACCTCGGAAACGATTCCTACCTGACCCACGCGCTCGTGGCGCGGGCGGCACGCTTCAGGTTCGCCACCGCACACCTGAATCGGCTGCGGGAGAAAACCTGCGACCTGATCGGTGACTCGCTCGAGGGCAACCGCGGCCGATTCGACCTGGTCCGGTCGAGCGAGCCCTATCTGCCCCACGTCCTTCCCCTGGTCGCGAACTCGGAGTGGCCGTCTTCGCGGACGCAATGGCACATGCTCGGCGAAGCGGGCCGGACGCGGTACGAACTCGGTGACACGGCCGGCGCCCTGGAGTCGCTGGAATTCCTGAACGACCGGTGTGCGAACTCGGCGGAGGTCGACGAGCAGACCCGGATGGGCATCCTCGTCAACCTCGGGGCGGCCCATTTCGGTCAGGGAAACCTGACCGAAGCGCTCCGCATCCAGCGGGAAACGGTTCGCCGCTTCACGGAGCTGAGCGGTCCCGACCACCGCGACACCCTGCAGGCCGAAGAAAACCTCGCCAACACCCTTTCCGCGCTCGGCGACCACGGCACCGCGCGGCGGGTGCTCACCGAGGTGTACCGGGCGCGGCGAGCCAAGGACGGTCTGACGGACCGGTACACCCTGATCGCGTTGAACAACCTCGTCATCGCCGTCGGCCGGTGCGGAGACAGCGGCTTGGCCCTGCGGCTCGCGCTGGGAGCGGCCGCCCTGTGGTACCGCGCGGTGGGGCCGGACGCACCGGAAACGCTGGAATGCGTCGAGAATGCGGCGAACAACCTGCTCCGGCTGGGATCGCGCGACGAGGCCGCTGAGACCTACGGATATCTGGCCGAACGGCGACGCGCCGTGCTCGGCCCGGACCACCCGAGCACGATCGACGCGGAGGAGAACCTCGCCACGGCACGCAGGTCGTCCTACTGGCCGAGCTACGCGAATCGCCTCCGGGTGCAGGGACCGCTCCACCCCGACACGCTGAACACCTTGGAGCGCCTCTTGCGCCCGAGCACCGGCGGAGGGGCTCTCGAGCGGGTGGATCGCGAGCCGGTCCGCCATCCGGTCGAGAACGTCCGCCTGGATGGTGAGCACGCGGAGAAGCTCGCGGAGATCGTCACGCTCGCTGTCCGGTTCGAAGACCAGGAAGCCGTCCACGGGCCGGACGACCCACGAGCTCTGCGGGCCAAGATCGTGCTGACCCACGCACTGGCCGCGGCGGACCAATACGACGGCCAGATCGAAGTCGCTCTCCTCATCGCGGAGGATTCCCGCGACGGCCTCGAAGAGGCGGCGGCACGCACTCCCGGGGCGGTCGATCCCGATGACCTGAGGATCGCCGAAGCGATCCACCACTGGATTCTTGCACTTCAGGGCGAAGAAGCGTCTTACTAGGCGCCGAGAAAACGGCTCACCGGCCGGTTTCTCCGCTACCGTGTCCCGCCGCCAGGATGTACTCGGCGAGCCGGTCGAAATCGCCGGCGCGCTCGAGGTGCTGCCGTTTGATCCCCCGGAGGATCGACGGAATGGCTTCGTCGTTGCTTTCGTTTTCGTACAACTTGAGCACGAGCACCTTGGGGGTACCGTCACGTCGCTTCACGTCGAGGTGCAGCACCGAATCGATCTCACGGTTCGCCCATGCCGAGGCTTTGAGGTTCGCGCTCGCGCAGAGCAGCAGGAAGCGGCTGGCGCGCAATCCTTTTTCGATCGTCCGGCGAGTGAGGTCCCCCGGCTTCAGTTCGATGTCGTCATACCAGGACCGGATGCCGTAGTCCCGCCAGAGCCGGTCCTTGATCTCGACGACGACAGCCTTGTCGTCGCTCGCATGGCACAGGTAGACATCGTATTCGTACTCGGAAGGGACGCCACCCACGGTATTTCGCAGAGAACTCCGCAGCTCCGCTCGCTGCTCGGGGGACAGCTGCCCGATTCCGCTCACGCCGATCCACATCACCATGACCGGCTCTTTGACGCGGGTGTAGGTTTGCGGCTCTTCGGAGAAGAGCTTCGGCAAGTTCACCCAGAGCAGGGGACATTGCGTCTCGGAAAGAACCGCTCCCGACGACGACCGCACCCGGCCGGACACCAGGATGAACAGCCCCTCTTTCGCATTCGCCCGGCTCACCTTGCGCGTCACGTGCTCGAGTTCGAGCTCGAGTTCGAGGCCGGCCTCCCCGCCGTCCACGGTGACCAGCTCGGCGTGCTTGACCAGCTCGCGCACCGTCAGCTCCCAGGCTGCTCCGGTGCCGGCCCGAGAGCGGCGCCGCGCGTCGGCGAGACTGAGCGGGCCCTTCCGGCTCGGCCCCAGCAGGTACGGCGCGACCTGGACCGTGTGCTCCAGAGCCCGGCTCCGGAGGAACAACTCCCACTGCAGGGCCGCTTCCCAGCCGGCCGGGGTGTCGACGCTCTTGAGCTTCTCGCTCACCTCCTCCGCGATGAAGGAGAGCAGCGCGACATTCGTCAACGCGACGAGATCCGCGGTCCGGTGGCGTTTCAAAGCCGTCGCCAGCTCGCCGACCACCTGACCCGCGTGGAGGGTGTGTTTGGGTTCGGCACTGCCCCCGAACCCCTTGCCCTCCAGGTTGTAGACCCCGACGTCGCCGTGCAGGATCACGAAAAGGGAGTCACCGGGCTCGTCGACCCGGCAAATGACCTCCCCGGGTGCGCGTTCGACCAGATGACCCAGCTTCAGCATCTCGGTCAGTTCGCCGGATCGCAGCGATTCCAGAAAACTTCCGCTGCCCGTGGACCCCGAATCCAGGATGAGCGAGACCCGCTTGAGCGCGCGGTCGATGTCCGGGTCCGTGGGGTTGATCTGGGATATGCGCTTGGCGTAGTACAGGGCCTCCCACGCGTTTCCGGCGTCGAGACTCGCGCTCAGCGATCCGTAGTCGGCCGGCTCCGGATCGGCCCATTCCGACGAAACGCCGGCCATCGACATCAGGTGCAGGAGCTGCGGAGCGGAACTGCGATCCACCTGCAGCCGTTCACCGTGGAAGGTGACGTCGGCGGCCATCGGGGAAGAACGGACGCCGCGGCGGAACGCATCGGACACGACGATGCCCGTACCCGGGGCCACGCGGATCAGCCACCCGGCGAAGTTGATCCCGGGGCCGACGGCCTGCGTCCGGCCGTCGGCCCCGGGCAGGGTGGTGACGTCGCCGACGTGGCCCGTGACGCGAAGGACGGTGCCTTCGGCACGCGCCCAGCGGTACAGGCGCCGCATCAGCTTGACGGCGTCCAGTTGCCAATCTTCACCGAAGAAGATGACGTGGCCCCCGTCGCCGCCGGACGACCAGATGATCCGATCCGGGGCGCGCCGGCCGATCGTCGAGGCCACGATCGCGTTGATGGCGGCCACCCGGCGGACCTGGTCGGCCCCGTTCGCGGCCGAATGACCGAGAATGTCACAAGAGACCACAGCGACCTCGGCGAACCTCGCCGCGTGCCCAGTCACGCCTCAGTGCCCTTCTGCGCGTCCATTTCAACTGTCGTCGCCCACCCCGTCGAAACCGACCGTCGTGACGCGTTCGCAGCACCCTACCCGCATCCGACGAAACCGGTGAACGCTGCCGAATCGTCGTCGCGTGCGCCGCGAGGACGAGTATCCGCCGGGGCCGGGGCCGTGTGACATCATCGCCGGTCATGAGCCTCGGACGACGGGTCTTCGTGATCCACGGGCGTGACCGGAACGCCCGGCGACAGTTCTACTCGTTCCTCCGCTCGATCGGATTGCACCCGATCGAGTGGTCGGACGCGCTGGCTGAGGCCACCGAGGGCTCCCCGCTGATCAGCGAGATGCTGGACGGGGCGATCGGCCCCCAGCGGGCCATCATCGTGCTGCTCACTCCGGACGACATCACGTACCTGAAGAGCGAACACGCCGACGACGCGGACGACCCCGATTCCCGGCCGTCCGGCCAGGCGCGACCGAATGTTCTGTTCGAGGCCGGCATGGCGTTCGGCCGATTTCCGGAGCACACGATCGTGGTCGAGTTCGGAAAAGTGCGCCGGTTCACCGACCTGGACGGGCGATACCGCGTCCAGCTCGACAATTCCCCCGAGAAGCGCAACAAGCTCGCGCAGCGGCTGAAGTCGATCGGGTGCGAGGTCGACCTGAGCGGTTCGGACTGGCTCACGGCCGGCGACCTCACGCCACCCACCTCGGCTCTGCCGTCGGCTTCGCCGCCGAAACCCACTACCGTGTCCCGCCTCGAGGGTTCCGGCACCCCCGTGTTCTCCAGCGCCCCCGGCGAATGGAAGATCGAGTTCGATGGCTTCGAGGTGAACCCGTGGAAACGGTCGCCACTCATCGTCCACGGGGCGGTGACGAACCGTCACGGATCGGTGCTGACCTTGATTCTCGGAGCCACTTTCTACGCCGCGGACCGGATCATCGGTTCGGCCCGCGGCGCCGTGGACGACCTCGCTCAGGAGGAACGCCGCGCCTTCGAACTCACCACGTGGGACGATCTGGACGAGTTCACCCGCGTACACGTCCAGGTCGACATGGGGTTCTCGCCTCAATCGTGACAGTGCTCCTCGAACACCGTCCTCGAGCAGGCGAAACCTCACTGCCGTACGGGCGTCCGCAATAGGCCGTCCGGTTGAGATAGCACCTCAGCGGTTGTCCCGGTGGGTACTCCTGGGATATCCCGTTACTTCCGGAGGGTGCGGGAGGGGGCGGGGTGACGTCGTGGAGTGGCTCTGACTACCCGGGCTCCCTCGCGTTCCTCATCGACTGCCTGGAGCAGATCCCGTCGCTGCGGGACCCCGGTAGCCGGCGCCTCTGTCTGGAACTGCTGGCCGATCACCTCGGGATGCCGCTGGTCGTCGAGGAGCTGCCGACCACCCGGGCCTGCCTGATCGGCATCGTGCAGGCCTGCCGCCGGCAGCACCCGCGGGCGCTCTCGGCCTTCGTCGACGCCGTCGAGCAGATGGAGCCCGGGTCGATCCCCGTGCAACGGGCGCGGTCGGCCGTCGAGGACATGGCCACCCTGGACCTCGTCACCGAATACGACCGCCGGGAACTGCTGAACCTGCTCGGCGAGAACCCCAGCAGCCGGCTCGCCGAGCTCGTCCGCGCGGCCGCCGGGCCCGCCGCCGAACTGACCTCGGCCGACCACCGCCCGGCCGATGCGCTCGCCACGCTCGAACGGATGAACGCGCAGCCGGACGGCATTCCGCCCCTGCTGCTGTTCGTCGAATACCTCGCGGCCGCCGCCGACGACCAGCGGGCCGAAGGCCTGCGCGACTGGAACGACCGGCAGGCCGCGCGCCTGAACCTGACCGAGCAGATCACCGCCGTGCGATTCGCTCAGCCCGCCGAACCCGCGCCGCCGAAGGAGGTTGTCGCCTATCTCGTGGTCCGGATCGAGCCGGACCTGCTCGACACCGGCTTGCTCGTCGTCGTGCACTGGCGGCACAACGATCCGACCGGCTGGCGGCCGCGGCGCAGCGATCCGTTCACCGGTGACCTCGACGCCGTCCGCGCGCACGTGGCCGACCTCGTCGCCGAGGCCGAGACCGGCTGGGCCACCGACGCCACGGCGATCCGGATCGAGTTCCTGCTCCCGTACGCACTGCTGAACCTGCCCGTCGACCAGTGGGACCTGGAGGCGGGCAGCTCGCTTCCGCGCCCGCTGGGCCTGCACTACCCCGTCGTCGTCCGGAGTCTCGACCGCGCGCGCTCGCCCCGCTGGCACCGGGAATGGCGGCGGCGCTGGGACCTGCTCAAGAAGGTGCCCGCCGGCCTGACGACACCCGAAGAGCACTGGCTGTGGAGCGACGGCGCGAAGCGGCGGCACCTCACCGCCCTCGACGCGAAACTGGCCGAGCAGAAGAAGGTCGTGTCGCTCGTGCTGCGTTCGGTACCGGACAGCGCGGATCCCGGCGAGGTGCTGGTCGGGGTCCGGACCGGCATCCCGGTGATGATCTGGCACCGCACCGAGGCCGCCCGCTCGGCCTTCGAAGCGGAGATCAAGTCCCTGCGCGACTTCCTGCCCGAGCTCGTCGAGCACCTGCGCCTGCTGCGCAGCCGGGCCCGGCAGGTGGCCCGGCCCGATTCCCACGTGGGCAGCCGGGTCTCCCTCCTGTGGGACGACCCGGACAGACCCGTCGAGCCGCCGGATCCGCCCGCGGCCCCGATCGAGGAGGTGCCCGCCCGATGAGCGGTGCCGAGATCCCGCCCTGGTGCGTCTACCGCGGTCACGGGCTGCCGCCGGCCGGCGAGGACGCCCCCGAGCTGCCCGCACCGCCCAGCTGGCGCACCTTCGACGGCGGGCCGGCGCTGCCGGTCCCCTCGGTGGCCGACGCCGAGTTCGTCCGCCGGCTCGGGGTGCCGGCCGTGGCGTCCGCGCGGGACGCGACGCTCGAAGAGGTCCTGACCGTGAACGCCGCGCTGTACCTGCGGCGCCCGCTGCTGGTCACCGGCAACCCCGGCACCGGGAAGTCCAGCCTGGCCTACAAGATCGCCCGCGAGCTGGGACTCGGCCCGGTGCTGCGCTGGCCGATCAGCAGCCGCACCGTGTCCCGCGACGGGCAGTGGACCTACGACGCCATCGGCCGGGTCCAGGCCGCCGCGACCGAAGAGGGCGCGGACATCGGCGGGTTCGTCCGCCTCGGCCCGCTCGGCACCGCGCTGCTCCCCTACGACCGGCCGCGCGTGCTCCTGATCGACGAGCTCGACAAGTCCGACATCGACCTGCCCAACGACCTGCTGGCCGTCTTCGAGGACGGCGACTTCGAAATCCAGCCGCTGGCCCGGATCGCCGCCACCCAGCCCGAGGTCACCGTCTTCACGCACGACCGCGGCGGCCGGGCGACGGTGCGCGAAGGGCACGTGCGGTGCCGCGCCTTCCCGATCGTGGTGGTGACGAGCAACGGCGAGCGGGACTTCCCGCCCGCGTTCCTGCGCCGCTGCCTGCGGCTCGACATGCCGCAGCCCGGGTTCGAGCAGCTCGTGAGCATGGTCGCCGCGCACTTCCGCGACGTGCCGCCCCGCAGCGACGACCTGATCCACGAGTTCCTCGCCAGCAGCGGGCAGGAAGGCGGCCTCGCCAACGACCAGCTGCTCAACGCCCTGCACCTCACGACTTCGGGAGCGCACCAGCACGACGCGAACTGGGAGGTGCTGCGCGACACCCTGTGGCGGCGGCTCAACGTCCGCGGAACGGACTGAGCGATGGCCGACCCGGTCGACCGCCTCGCCACCGAGGCCCTCAGCGCGGACGAGATCGCCGACGCGGTCTGGCTCGCCGCCCGCATCGCGGCGAGCACCCCGCCGTCGAGCGCGGAAACCGGGCCACGTCCCGAACGCCCGCCGCCACCGCCGCGGCCCGAACCGGAACCCGGACCCGAGCCGGCACCCGCGCCGCCGCCGGAGCCCCACGCCGACCACCCGCCGCCGAGCCGTCCGGAGCCGCCGCGGCCGGGCGGCCACCCGGAACCGGCCGCGCTCCCCGTCGAACCGGGGCCGGCGCGGCCGCGGGCGCGCAAACCCCCGGCCGTCCCGCTGGTCCGCGTGGTGGCGCCGAGCCTCCCCCAGGGACTGGCGAAAGCGCTGCGGCCGTTGAACCGCGTCGTCCGGCTGAAGCACCGAACCGAACTGGACGAGGAAGAGACCGCCATCGCCGCGGCGGAAACCAAAGTGTGGCTGCCGGTGCACCGACCCTCCCGAGGTCACCCTTTCGAGGTCGTGTTGGTCATCGACCGCGGTTCTTCGATGGTGCTTTGGGAACGCACTTCCCGCGCCTTTCGCGCCCTGTTGGAACGGCAGGGCGCGTTTTCCGACGTCAAGACGGTTTCGGTGAACACTGACGATTCCGTCGTGCGGTCCGTGGAAACCGCACCGGGCACCGGCTGCGAGCCGGCGCAACTGGCCGACCCCACCGGGCGGCGCATCATCGTCGTGCTCAGCGACGGCGTCGGCCCCGCGTGGCGCAGCGGGTCGATGTTCGGGCTTCTCTCGCTGTGGGCCAAAACGTGCCAGGTCACCCTGTTCCACCTCCTGCCGGGCGAACGCTGGAGCTGGACAGGCGTGCGCGTGGTGTCACAGGTGGTGCGAGGTGCCCGCCCCGGCACGGCGAGCCCGATTCCCGTGCTGGAACTGGAACCCCGGCACGTCCACCGGTGGGCCCAGCTGATTTCCGGTACTCCCGAAGTGCGGCTCCCCGTACTGGTCCCCCCTACGAACGAAGACAGCGCGGACGGCGCGGAGCATACTGAAGAACCACCTTCCCCGACGGAAAGGCTCGAACAGTTCCTCGCCACGGGCACCTCGCCCGCGATCCGATTGGCGGGGTTGCTCGCCTCGGCACCACTCACCCTGCGTGTGATGCAGGCGGTGCACGGCACCCTGATGCCCCAGGCACACCCTGCTCACCTGGCGGAAATCCAGCTGAGCCGGTTGCTGCACCGCGTCCCGGCGACCCCGGACGGCGCGAGCCCGGTCGAGTACGACTTCGCACCGGGACTGCGGCGGCGGCTGCTGGCCCTGGTGTCGCGTGCGGACACCGCCCGGGTCCAGCGGGTGGTCCAGGACGTCCTGGGTTCGCAAGAGCCCATGGTGGCCAATCTGCGAGACGTGCTGAGCAGGCCCGATGAAGTAAACCTACCGGCGGTTACATCGCACACTGAACCCTTGTTGACTGTTCAGCGTGACACTTTGAGAGCCCTCTCAGGACCGTACACCCGGAGGGCGAACCGATTGGGTGAAGCCTTGGACCGGTTCCGAAACAGCCGTAACGACCTCGCGCCGCGCGCGATTGACGGTGAGGTAAGGTCCGCCGCATCCGATTCGCAAGCTGAACCGATCAAGCCTCGAGGGATCTCAGTGACCACCACGACTTCGGAGCCGGGCACTGAGGTCCGCCACTCCGGCCAGCAGCCCACCGTCTGGGGCGGCGTCCCACTGCGCAACGTCAATTTCATCGGGCGCGGCGATATCCTGAAGGCGTTGCACGGTGAGCTCTCCAAGTCCACCCGTACCGCCGTACTGCCCGGTGCGCTGCACGGGATGGGCGGTATCGGCAAATCCCAGATCGCGGTCGAATACGTGTACCGGCACGCCGAAGAATACGACCTGATCTGGTGGATTCCCTCGGAAAACCCCTCGGAAATCCAGGCATCGCTGGTGAAACTGGCGAAGCGGCTCGACCTTCCGGTGGAGCAGTCGGTGGACACCGCCGTGCCCGCCGTGCTGGAAGCGCTGGGCGGCGGCGAGCCCTACCGCCGCTGGCTGCTGGTGTTCGACAACGCCGACCGGCCCGAGGACGTCCGCCGGTTCTGGCCGCGGCGCGGTGAGGGCCACATCCTCGTGACGTCCCGGAACCCGCAGTGGTCCGAGGTTTCGCAGGCGGTCGAGGTGGACGTCTTCCGGCGTTCGGAAAGCCGGGAACTGCTCCAGCGGCGCAACCACGACCTCGCCGACGAGGACGCCGACCGGTTGGCCACCGTGCTGGGCGACCTGCCGCTGGCCGTCGAACAGGCCGCGGCCTGGCGCGCCGAAACCGGCATGGCCACCGACGAATACCTGGAACTGTTCGAGAACAAGCGCACCGAACTGCTCCAGTCCCGGCCGCCGGCGGACTACGACGTCGCGGTCGAAGCCGCGTGGAACGTTTCGCTGGACAGGTTGCGCGAGGAGAACCCCGGCGCACTCGAACTGCTCGAAGTGTGCGCCTTCTTTTCGCCGGAGCCCATTCCGCGGGCGATGTTCAGCGGTGTCCGCAACGTCCCGACCACCGAGGCGCTCGAGCAGACCCTGGGCGACCCCATCCAGCTGGGCCGCGCGATCCGCGAGATCAACCGCTACAGCCTCGCCAAGATCGACCACCGCAGCGACACGCTCCAGCTGCACCGCCTCGTGCAGCTGGTGCTGCGCAACAAACTGGGGCCGGACGACCAGGAGCGGGTCCGCCACACCGCTCACCTGCTGCTCGCCAACCGCGACCCGAAGCAGCCCGACTCGGTCGAATACTGGTCGCGCTACGCCGAACTGCTCCCGCACATCCGGGCCGTCGACGCCCGCAACTGCACCGACCGCTGGGTGCGCCGGATGGCGATCAACGCGGTCAACTACCTCTTCGCGTTCGGCGACCCGGCGGGCGCGCTGGAGATGGCTCAGGACTACGCGCAGTACTGGAACGAAAAGCTCGGCGAAAAGCACCCGGACACGCTGGTCGTCTCGCGGTGGTGGGGACGCATGCTCCGGGCGCTCGGCCGGTTCGAAGAAGGCCGCACCGTCGCCGAGCGGACGTTGGCGCTGATGCAGGAAACGCTGGGGGAAACGCACGAAGAAACCCTGCTCACCATGCACGGCGTCGCCTCGGACCTGCGGGCCAAGGGCGACTTCGAGCGGGCACGCCAGATGAACGAGTTCGCTTACCTGAGCGCGCTGGACCGCTTCGGCGACGAAGACCCGGACACGTTGGCCGCGGCCAACAACTACGCACTCAGCCTCCGGCTGGTCGGCGACTTCGCCGCGGCCCGCGACCTCGACGAACGGACGGCGCAGCGCAAGCAGACCGTCCTGGGCGCGGACCACCGGCACACCCTGCTGACCCTGGACAACTGGTCGGTGGACCTGCGCGAGACGGGCGACTACCTGCGGGCGCGCACCGAGCAGGAGGACACCGTCCGCCGGATGCGGTCGCAGCTGGGCGGCCGGCACCCGATGACCCTGGCGGCCATCAAGAACCTCGCGATCGCCTACCGCAAGGCCGGTCTGCACCGCGACAAGAAGGCGCTCACCCTGGCCATGGAGGCCACCGACGGGCTGGTCACCAAGTACGGGGAATCCCACCCCGACGCGATGTCCGCGACGATGGACCTGTCGATCGAGCACCGTCAGGACGGCAACCTCGCCGAGGCGCGGCGGCTCGGCGACCACGTCAAGGGCCTCTACGAGGCGAGCTGGGGCGAGAAGCACCCCTTCGCGGTGGCCGCCGCGACCAACCTCGCGGTCACGCTGCGTCTGCTCGGTTCGGTCGAACAGGCGCGGGAACTGGGCGAACGAGCGCTGGCCGACATGACCGAAGCCCTCGGCGAAGACCACCCGTTCACGTTGGTCTGCGCGACCAACCACGCGAGCGATCTCGCCGCTTCGGGTGATTACGAAGCCGCGTACGCACTCGATCAGGCGACCCTCGAACGCTCGGAGCGCATCCTCGGCGCGGACCACCCCTCCACGTTGGCGCTCCTGGTCAACCAGGCGCTCGACCTGCGGGGCCTCGGCCGCGGCGAAGAAGCGGACAGCCTCCAGCTGAACGCCGTCCAGCGGCTGCGCCAGGTCCTCGGTTCGGAGCACCCGGCGACCGCGGACGCGCAGTTCAACCACCGCGCCAACTGCGACATCGACCCGATGCAGATCTAGCTCGGACGCAAAGGCCTCCGGTCGAGGGAATGATTCCCTCGACCGGAGGCTTTTCCCGTTCCCGAGTCAGCCGAGCCAGCGCGTCAGCCGGTCCGGGTTCGGCGCCACCCCGCGTTGCCTGCGCACTTCACGGTGGACCGCGTAGACCAGTTCCGGCCGGCGCAGCAGCACCGGGTGCCGGGTCGCCAGCGCGAAGCCGGCCCAGACCGCCGGCGAGCCGGGTGTGGTCGTGAGCTGCCGCCGGTAGAGCTCGGCGGCCGTCGTGGTGTCGCCGTCGACGAGGGCCAGGTCCGCGGCGGACATCCCGCTGATCTCCGCCATCGCCAGGTCCGGTTCGGCGCGGTAGATCTCGAAGAGATCCGGGTCGGTCAGCCAGGTTCGCGTGAGCGTGAGGCGCGCCTGCCCGGCGGGACCCGTCGCCGGGAGCAGGGCCGGTGACCCGGCCGGGACGAGCGGGCACGGCCGGTTCCGCAGCCAGGCCTCGGCCAGCTCCGCCACGACCCGGTCCGCGACCCGCAGGTGCCGCAGCCGCCAGGACAGGCGGTGGTCGAGGTTCGCCCGCGCGGCCGCGTGCCCGATGTCGTCCGGCAGCGGCTCGGTACCCCACTCGTGGAGCCGCTCCCGCGCGATCACCAGGAACCGGCGGCCCAGCGCCGACGGGACCGCGTCGGCGAGCAGCGTGCCGACGGCGTGCGCCGTCTGCTCGCGCCGGTAAGCGAACTCGAATTGCGCGGCCCGGGCCGCCAGCCCCTTTTCCCGTGGGTAGTGCCCGCGGTAGAACGCGGTCACGCCCAGGAAGGAATACGCGCCGTGGAGCAGACCCACGGACGGCCGCGGATCGTCGCGCCAGGGGGCGTAGAGCCGCGGGGAGTCGTGGTCCCCGGCGGGATCGAGCAGATCGACGAGAGCCAGCAGCACGCCGAGCTTGCTGTGCTGGAACTCGTGCACCAGTGTCGCGGCGAACGTCGTCGCGTCCGGCGGCCTCGACAGCACGAGCGAGCCGAAGACGTCGCTGTGGGACGCGCTGTAGGGGGTGTGCCGGTCGACCGCCGCTTTCGGCACGAGGGTGGTCAGCCCGGCGGCGAGCTCGGCGGTGATCGCGGGGTGGTGCTCGGTCAGCAGCCGCCAGGTGTCCTCCAGGACTTCCGCCCAGCGCGCGACTTCGCCGGCGTCGAGCCGCTGCGGCGGGAGGGGCCCGTCGAACTCGCGGTACGGGTCGATGTCGTCGAGGAAGAACTCGCCGTCGCCGGCGCGCAGGGTGCGCAGGGCGAACCAGCCCGCGCCGTCGGACGCGTGGTCGTCGGGCAGCTGCACGCTGCCGAACGGACCTCGCACGAGGACGTGCCCGCGTTCGGCGTGCACCTGCGCGAAATCCCACTCCCGCCGGCCGCGGACGTCGGCGAGTCCGAGGGTGGGCAGCATGAGCCGGCCGCGCCACACCGG
Source organism: Amycolatopsis sp. cmx-4-37 (assembly GCA_049998055.1). Taxonomy (GTDB): domain Bacteria; phylum Actinomycetota; class Actinomycetes; order Mycobacteriales; family Pseudonocardiaceae; genus Amycolatopsis. Next base: position 204,374 of record JAEBEK010000007.1, read on the forward strand.
GACCCGGGAGCGGAAGTCGTGCCCGGCGCGGATCGCCGCGGCGGTGGCGAGGCGGTGGAGGCCGCCGAGATCGGCCCACAGCGGCGGGTCGTCGAGCCCGCCTTTCGCCAGCCGCTGCAGGACGTTCGCCGCCCACAGGCCGGTGTGCGGGTGCGCGAGGACCCGGTCGGTCGCGGCCGGAGCGCGCTGCTGCGCTTCGACCAGCAAGGTCCAGGCGTCGTCGAGCGGCGGCAACGGGGACATCGCGGGCTTCAGCTCGGCGGCGCCGTCGAGGACCGCGCGCAGCAGCGTCAGCCGCCGGCTGCGGTCGGCCTGCCCGAGCTGCCCGACGATGGCCGCGTCACTCCGCCCCGCGGCCATCGCGTCGAGGTTCGTCAGTGACACCCGGTGGGTGTCCAGCATCGGGTCGCGGTTTTTCTACTCCCTGCTCAGCGGGCGTCCGGCGCCTGGTTCTGGAGCACCCCGGTCCGGCCGCACTCGGCCCGCCCGGCGAGCTGCTCGAGCGACCGGAGGAGCGCCGGGTCGTCACTCGCGCGCAGTTCGGCCAAGGGGAAGGTGCTCAGATCGACCATCCTCGTGGTGACTTCGCCCCGAGCCTGTCCCATATCAGGTCCTCCCTCACGACACGCCCCACGATCGGGGGGAGTAATCATCATGCAACACGAAACGGGATTTGTGAGGGGCCGCATGGCGGATCAATGCCGCCGGTCCGAATACTGTGCGTTTCGGAACCCCGTTCGCGCGGCGCATTGTGGACCGGCGAAGTCGTCCAGGCTCGTCACGGCGCAGTTGTCAGCTCCGGGCGCAGGGCGTCGACGATCAGGTTCAGCAGCCGGCCGATCCGGTCCGCGTCCTGGTCGGCCGAGGTGGACAGGAACACGCCGAGCAGCATCAAGGTGACGTCCTCCGGGTCGACGCCGGCGCGCAGCGTGCCCGCGAGCGCGCCCGCGTCGAGGATCGAGCCGATCGCCGCGGTGATCCGCCGGCGCGTCGCCGGGGTCGCGATGCGGCCCGAAGCCAGGCTCGCGCGCAGGCTGTCCGCCATTCCGCGCTTGGTTTCCACGAAAGCCGAATAGCGGTCCATCCACGCGCGCAGGGCGGCCTCGGGCGGAAGCTCCCCGAGCAGCGCCGGGGCACTCGCGGTGACGTCGTCGAGTTCGGCCGCGTAGACGGCTTCGACGAGCGCCTCGCGGGTCGGGAAGTGGCGGTAGAGCGTGCCGATCCCGACGCCGGCCTCGCGGGCGATCGTTTCCAGCGCGACGGTGCCGTCGGCGGCGGCGAACGCGGCCCGCGCGACCGCGACGAGCTTTTCCCGGTTGCGCCGCGCGTCGGAGCGCACCGGGCGGCCGGGTTCGGACGAGGACAAAACGGAGGCACCTCCGGTTGTGCTACTGTCGGCTTAGCGGAGGTTCCTCCGCTTCCCCATCATCGCACGAAGACGGGACAACCCATGCCTTCCCTCGAAAACGCCCCGCGGCCGGGTGGCGCCGGTGCGCTCGCCGGCCGGACCGTCTCCCGCGTCGGGTACGGCGCGATGCAGCTGGAACGGCTCCGCGACGACCGCGACGCGGCCGTCGCGCTGCTGCGCCGGGCCTTCGACCTCGGCGTCGACCACGTCGACACCGCGCAGTTCTACGGCAACGGCTTCGTCAACGACGTCATCCGCGAAGCCGTCCGGCCCGGCGACGACGTCCTGGTCGCCAGCAAGGTCGGCGCCGACCCCGATCCCGGCGGCCCCATCCCGCTCCGCCTGGCGCAACGGCCCGAGCAGCTGCGGGCGAGCGTCGAGGACAACCTGCGGGCGCTCGGCCTCGACCGGATCCCGCTGGTCAACCTGCGCCGCACGGACCGGCGGCCCGGTGTGGTGGCCGAAGGCGACCAGCTGGTCGGCCTCGACGACCAGCTCGCGGTGATGACCGCCCTGCGTGACGAAGGCAAGATCGGCGCGATCGGCCTCAGCAGCGTCACCCTCGACGTCCTGCGCCGGGCGCTCCCGGCCGGCATCGCGTGCGTGCAGAACGCGTACAGCCTCGTCGGCCGCGACGACGAGGACCTGCTCGAGCTCTGCGTCGCCCACGACATCGCCTGGGTGCCGTTCTTCCCGCTCGGCGGCGCTTTCCCCGGCCTGCCCAAGGTGACCGACGAACCGGCGGTGCGGGCGGCCGCCCGGGACCTGGGCCGCACGCCGGCGCAGGTCGGGCTGGCCTGGCTGCTGCACCACGCGCCGAACGTCCACCTCATCCCGGGCACCGCGAACGCCGATCACCTGGCGGGCAACGTCTCCGCGGGCGAGATCGAGCTCGACGGCGAGACGCTGGCCGCCCTGGATGCGGTCTTGTCCCGCTCGCTGGACGCCACGCTCGGCGGCTGAGCACCCCAGGGCAGGACGACGCCGTCGCGGACCAGTTCGCCGTACTGCGCCGGCTCGACGGGCCGGAACACGAGGTCCAGCACCGCCTCCGCCGCTCGCGCGGGACTCGGCGCGTCGCTGACGTCCCACCACAGGGCGGACGTCGGCGTGTTCATCATCCCGGGGCAGACGGCGGCGAGCAGGATCCCGCGCGCCAGGTCGTCGTCACGGCGCTGGGCGGCGAGCGCCCGCACCGCCGCGACCTGGCCGATCTTCGACGGGATGTTGACGAAACCCGGCCAGTCGCCGGCGCGGGCGCTGCCGTCCTCGACCGCGTCACGCCAGGCGGCGACCCGCTCGTCCACCTCGTCCAATGAGGACAGTCCGGCGAACCGGTCGTGCAGCGCGGGCGCGAGGTGGTTCAGCGTGCCGAAGGAGCTGGCCACGACGAGGAACCGGCCGCCGTCCCGCAGCAACGGCGCGAACGCGCGGAGCAGGCCGGTGGTGCCGAAGTTGTTGACCTCGGCGTATTCGCGCACGATCTCGCGCGGGTCGTCGTCGGGGCCGACGCGCATGACGGCGTTGCCGAGCACGACGTCGACACCGCCGTGCCGCTGCGCCAGCCGGGCGGCGAGACGGCCGGAGGCGCCGGGCTCCGCGACGTCGAGGACCTCGCCGCGGACTTCGGCACCGCCGGCGGGCACGGCTTCGACGGCCCGGGCGACGCGCCCGGCGTCACGGCCGGTCAGGTAGACGGTGTCCTCGGTGGACAGGCGGGCCGCGAGCCCTTCGACCAGGGCGAGTCCCAGGCCCTGGGTGGCGCCGGTGACGAGTGCGGTTTTCGGGGTCATGCCTGCACGCTAGGTCGGCTCGAGCCATGCGAACAGCGAAAGTTCCGCACACCTGGTATGCGTGGACGTCATGACCTTCGCCGACGCGTCCCTGACCGCCCTGCGGGTGTTCCGCGAGGTGGCCGAGCGGGGCACGCTCACCGCCGCGGCCACCGCGCTCGGCTACACCCAGTCCGCGGTCTCCCGGCAAATCGCGTCGCTGGAGCGGGCGGCGGGCACGCCGTTGCTCGAACGGCGGCACGACGGCGTGCGGCTCACCTCGGCCGGGCGGATCGTGGTGCGCCGCGCCGCCGGCGTCCTCGACCAGCTCGACGCCACCGCGCGCGAACTGGCCGGGCTGCCCGGCGAGCAGGGGACGGTCCGGCTCGGCTGGTTCCCGACCGCCGGGGCCGACCTGCTGCCCCGCGCGCTGGCCGCCCTGCGGCGCACGCACCCGGCGATCACCGTGCTCAGCCGGGAAGGCGGCACGCCGGCGCTGGTCCGCGCGCTGCGCGCCGGCACCCTGGACCTCGCGCTGGTGGCGTCGGCGCCGCCGTTCCGCCCCCTCGACACCGAAACCCCGGCGCTGGCCGTGCGGACGCTCGCCGAGCGCAGCTTGCGCGTGGCGGTGCCGGCCGGCGACCCGCTGGCGCGCCGGGAGTTCGCCGACGTCGCCGACCTGCGCGGCCGGCGCTGGATCGCGGGCTCGGGCGACGACCGCGTGCTGGGCGTGTGGCCCGGCCTGGACGAGCGGCCCGAGATCGCCCACACCGCCCGCGACTGGCTGGCGAAGCTGCACCTCGTCGCGGCCGGCTGCGGCATCACGACGGTGCCCGGTTCTCTTGGCGCGGCGGTGCCACCCGGGGTGCGCGTGCTGGCGGTTCGCGGTGGTCCCGGGGAGCAGCGCCGGGTCTTGCTCGCCCACCTCCCCCGGCCCCTGTCCGACGCGGCGGACCGCGTCGCCGCGGCGCTGCGGGAAGCCGCCCTCGAATCCCTGCCGCGGTCGTCGTGAGTGGGAAACAGTGTTCTAACCCGGTTTCTCACTCACGACCGGCGGGGGAAGGGCGACCACCGTTCGCGGCGTCAAGCGTCCCTTTTCGGGCTCCCGCGTGACTTCCCCCGCGGCGACCGCCGACGTGAGCGCCCCGGCCGCGTCCTCCGGGCGGTAGATCGTCTCCAGCAGCGTGAACCGCTGCAGCTCCGCGACCGTGCGGCTCCCCCGGCGCGCCAGTTCCGCCAGCAGGGCCCGGCGCAGCGGCAACAGCTGCGGCGTCAGCGAGATGTCGACCAGAATGCCCTCGGCGTCGCGCGGGTCGCGGTAGCGGATGCCCGCGAACTCGTCCACCGCCCACAGCTCGCTCTTGAACGTCGCGAGGTGCTTGAGGTCCGCGGTCGAGAACACCAGCAGGCGCGCCTCGCCGTCCTCGTCGACGAGCTCGACCGAGCACCCGTGCTCCCCGTGGTGGTCCCCCGCCGGCGCCGTGACGACCACCTCGTGCCCCTTGCCGCGGGCCATCGGCTCGACCAGCGGCCACGCCCCGGGACCGTCCAAATGGGTCAGTACCGGACCGGTGAGCCCGAGGTCACGGGGATCTTCGGCGACCCGCACCGAAAGGCCCGCCGGCACTTCGCCGGGCACGGCCGAGCCGACGATCACCAGTTCCAGGTGGTGTCCCTCGAGCCGGTCGGAGAACTCGCCGAACACCCGGAGCGCGTCGGCCGCGAACCCGCCGCACTCGACGTACGTGCCGCCGCGCTGGGACCGCAGTGCCTTCGCCGTCCACGCGTCGAGGTACCGCACCAGCACGTCCCGCTCCACCGCGGCGTGCTGGTCAGGGCGCCGTACGCGCTCAGCCACGCCTCCGGTTGTACCGCAGTGGATCGCTCCGCACCAGGGCCGCCGCCCGATGGGCCCGGACTGGCGCGCACGATTTCCGCGGCGTAGGCGCCCTGGTGCAGGGCGAGCCCGAGGCCGGCGGCGAGGAACGGCGGGATCAGGCTCATCGTCCCGACCGAGACGAACGACGGCCCGAACGGGACGCCGAAGGAAATCTCGTTGTACAGGATCGCGAGGTTGTACCAGAAGAGCAGCTGGAGAATGAGCGGGACGGATCGGAAGATCCACGTGTAGGTCCAGCTCACCGCCCGCAGGAGCGGATTCCGGGAAATGCGCATCAACGCGAGGACCGTGCCCAGCACGAATCCGGCAATGACGCCGAACAACGTCAGTTCCAGCGTCAGCGCGACCGCTTCCAAGATCGATTTCTGGAAGACGAACCGGCCGAACGTCGGCCAGTCGAACGCTTCGTTGGTCACCAGGGCGTGGCCCGCCATCGCGACGAGGACCGCCACGATGGCCGCGGCCACCCAGGTCGCCGGGTGCCGCGCGGGGACGATCTTCAGCGACTCCTCCGGTACCGCGGCGGGCGCGGGCCGGGTCCCGAGGTCGCTGGTCATCTCGCCCCCACCGGAGCGGGAAGCGCTTTCGAGAACGGCAACCGGGTCGTCGGGACGGCGTCGACGTCGAAGTGCGGCGTGTAGCCGGTGGCCAGGTAGAGGCCCCGCGCCTCGGGCTGGTTCGGGCCGGTGGTGAGGAAGATCCGGCGGTACCCGCGACGCGCGGCTTCGGCCTCCAGTTCGGCGACGACCCGGCGCGCGAGCCCGCGGCCGCGGTGCGCGCGGTGGGTCCAGACCCGCTTGAGCTCGGCGGTTTCGCCGTCGTGGCGCTGGAACGCCCCGCCCGCGACGGCGTGCCCGTCGCACACGAGCAGCAGCAGCCCGCCTTCCGGGGCCGCGAACCGGGCCGCGGGGTATTCGCGGAGCTCGAAGTGGACGTCGTTGAGGACGCGGTGGTAACGCGTCGAACATTCGCGGGCCAGGTCGGCGAGCAATGGCCGGACCCGCGGATCAGACTGGGCGACCCAGACGGATTCGGGCATGGGAGTACCTGCTCCGGAAAAAAAGGGGGGAGAAAAGCGCAGGCGCTTTCCGCTGACGTCGTCGACTCTAGGAAGCCGGGCCGAGGGCGGTCAACGAGCCGGGGCCGGATCCTGGACCTCGGTGCGTCCCAGTTCCTGGGCACCATTGCCTTCGGGTGCGGGGAGCGGTCCACTCGGCGTACCCGCTTCTACGCCGGAAGGATCACCATGTCGGTCACCGACGAGCTCCTGGCCAACAACGCCGATTACGCCGCCCGGTTCACCGGGCCGCTCCCGCTGCCGCCCGCCAAGCACGTCGCCGTGCTCGCGTGCATGGACGCGCGCATCAACGTCTACGGCGTGCTCGGCCTGAACGAAGGCGAAGCCCACGTGATCCGCAACGCCGGCGGCGTGGTCACCGAGGACGAGATCCGCTCGCTGGCCATCAGCCAGCGGCTGCTCGGCACCGAGGAGATCATCCTCATCCACCACACCGACTGCGGCATGCTCACCTTCACCGACGACGACTTCAAGAAGTCGATCCAGGAAGACGTCGGCGTCAAACCCGCCTGGGCCGCCGAAGCGTTCAGCGACCTCGACGAAGACGTCCGCCAGTCCATCGCGCGGATCAAGAACAGCCCCTTCATCCCCAAGAAGGATTCCGTGCGGGGGTTCGTGTTCGACGTCGCCACCGGCAAGCTGGACGAGGTCGCCTGACCAAGCCGACCGCCGTCACCTTCGACTGACCGCCGCGGCCGCGGCCAGCGCGACCGCGAACACCCCGTAGGAGGCGAACAGCCCGCCGGCCGAGCTCAGGGTGCCGCCGATCGCGCGGCCCAGGAGCTGCCCGACGCACTCGGCCGTGATCACCGCGGTGGCCAGCTCGGTCGCGGTGAACCCGCTCGAGCCCGCGGTGCTCGCCCGGACGTACAGGCCGGGATAGGCGAGCCCGACGCCGATCCCGGCCACCGTCCACGCGGCGAGCAGCACGAAGAACGGGCCGCCGACGGCCAAGACCGCCGTGCCGAGCGCGGTCAGGGCCAGGCCGGTCGCGGGACGGCGTAGTCCGGACAGGCTCGTCACCGCCCAGGCCAGCGGCGCCGCGCCGAGGACGATCGCCGCCTGGCCGAGGCTCACCCCGAACCCCGTCGTCAGCAGGACGGTGATCAGGCTGTCGGCGCCGAAGTAGCCGACCGCGAACAGCACCAGCGCCGCGAGCGCGGCGGGCGTCCCCCGGCGCAGGCGCGCGGTGCCCGCCGGCAGGATCGCGACCATCCCGGCCGCGGCGACCCCCGCGCCGGCGACCGCGAGCGGCCACCACCCCGCGCTCAGCACGACCCCCGCCGCCCCCAAGGGCACCAGCAACGTCCGTCCGAGCGGGCGTGGCGCGGCGTCCGCGGGCGGGTCGTCGTGGACGGCGCGCACGACCAGCAACCGTCCGAAGAGGACGAAGGGCACCGGCACCAGCAGGGTCCAGCGCCAGCCCACCAGGTGTTCCAGCCCGAGCGTCGCGGCCGGACCGACCAGGGCGGGCACGATCCACATCGCCGACGACGCCGCCACCACCCGCAGGCGCACCCGCTCGTCGAGGTGCCGGATCGCGGAGCTGACGCCGAACACCGCGAGCAGGCCACTGGCGAGCCCGGTGGAGAGCTGCCCCAGGGCGAACATCCACGCGCCCCGCGCGCCGGCCGCCACGACGAGCCCGCCGACGTAGGCGACCATCCCGGCGGCGAGGGTGCCCCGCGCACCCAGCCGACGCAGTACCCGGCTCGCCAGCGGAAGCGCGACGAACAACCCGAGCGTCGAGCCGGCGATCAGGAGCCCGAGCCGGTCTCCCGCGTCGAGGTCGTCGGCGACGACGGGCAGCAGCGTCGAAGCGACGAAGCTGGTGACCGCCGCCGCGAACTCGAGCGCGACGATGCCCACCGCGAGGACCGGCGTTCCCCGCGGCAGCACGGTCACGTGTAGAGCTCCCGGTCGTAGGCGTTGATCTGCACCGGGACGCCGTCGGGGTCCGGGACGCGCAGCGAGCGCCCGAACCCTTCGTCGAGGACGGGCCCCGGCTCGTACCCGGCGGACCGCAGCCGGTCCGCGACGTCTTCGAGGAGTTCGTCGGTCTCGAAAGCCAGCTCGCACCGGCCGGCATCGCCCTGGTGCAGGGCCAGCATGCCGTCGCCGGCGGGCAGCTCGACCCAGCCCCCGGGCCGCGACACCGAGCCGACCCGGAGGCCGAGTGCCTCGTAGAAGCGCGTCATGGCCTCGACGTCGGAGCTGTAGCGGATCGGCATCACTCGCATCACGGGCGTTCCTCGCTCTGTCGCAGGTGGCCCTCGAGAACGCGCTCGACGTAGGCCGAAAGGGACTCGTCGGCATCGACGGAGGCGTGCTTCACCCGCCGGATGAGCTCGACCGGCAGGTAGACGCTGAACTGCCGCTTGGCGGGTTCCGGCATGCCCACATGCTAGCAAATGGGCATGCCCGCATGTCCGGTCCGTTCGAGGGCCGGTCAGCCGCCGGCGCGCGCCATGGCGCCGGCGATCAGCAACGCCAAGCCGTTCTGCAGCGCGGGGGCCAGATCCAGGTGCAGCGCGGCCAGCGCCGGGTCCACCTCGTACGCGGCGAGAGCACTCGGCGACGGCCGGCAATGCGTCCACAGCCCGCCGGTCAGGATCATCGCCAGCAGGCACACCGACGCCGCCTCCTGCCCGACCTCCGGCACGTACCGGCGCATCAGCTCCGCCATCGAGCCCAGCCCGGCGAGGGCGGACCGCTTGAAGCGCACGACGGCGCCGGTGGACACGTTGTGTTCCAGGACACCCGCCTGCGCGCCGATGAGGTCGCACAGCACCGTGTGCCGCGCCAGCGAATGGGCGACGACCGCCGCGAACCGCCCGCCTCGCTCCCCTGCCGGGCCGTCGAGGTCGACGCCGCCGGCCAGTTCGTCCGCCACTTCGGACAGCCAGTCGCGCAGGGCCCGGTCGAGCAGCTCGAGCAGTACCGCTTCACGGGATTCGAAGTAGCGCAACACATTGGACTTCGCGAGCCCGACCCGCCGGCTGAGCTCGTTGAGGCTCACGTCGGCCACCGGCATCTCGTCGAGCATCGCCAGCGCCGTGTCGAGGATCGTGCGGCGCCGCTCCTCCCGCTGCTCCGCGCTGCGGGCCCGCTGGAACGTCATGCCACCCAGCGTAACGCCCGGCGGCCGAAATTGAAGACCGGCAGTCTCTTGACAACAGACCGACGGTTCCTTAACGTCGTCCACATAACAGACCGCCGGTCCGAAAGGGCCGCCTCGAAGGGAAGCACCATGGCCGAAAACTGGACCGAACGCGACGTCCCGAGTCAAAAGGGCCGCGTCGCCGTCATCACCGGCGCCAACACCGGGCTCGGGTTCGACACCGCGAAGGTGCTGGCCGAGCGCGGTGCGACGGTGGTGCTGGCCGTCCGCGACGTCGAAAAGGGCAAGCGGGCCGCCGCCCGCCTCGGCGCGAACGCCGACGTCACCGTGCAGGAGCTGGACCTGGGGTCACTGGACTCCGTCCGGGCCGCCGCGGCCGAGCTGCACGGGACGCTGCCGAAGATCGACCTGCTGGTCAACAACGCCGGCGTCATGTACCCGCCGAAGCAGACCACGCGGGACGGCTTCGAGCTGCAGTTCGGCACGAACCACCTCGGGCACTTCGCGTTCACCGGCCTGCTGCTCGACCTGCTGCTGCCGGTCGAGGGCTCCCGGGTGGTGACGGTCGCGAGCATCGCCCACCGCATCCGCGCCGCGATCCACTTCGACGACCTGCAGTGGGAGAACTCCTACGACCGCGTCGCGGCGTACGGGCAGGCCAAGCTCGCGAACCTGATGTTCGCCTACGAGCTGCAGCGCCGCCTCGCCCCGCACGGCACGACGACGTCGATCGCCGCCCACCCGGGGGTGGCCCGCACGGAGCTGATGCGCAACTCCCCCGCGATCGCCCGCGCCCTCTTCCCGCTGGTCGCCCCGCTGTTCACCCAGAGCTCGGAGCGCGGCGCCCTCCCGACGCTGCGGGCGGCGACGGACCCCGCGGCCCTCGGCGGCCAGTACTACGGCCCCGCCGGCCCGGGCGGCTACCGCGGGCGCCCGCAGGTGGTGGCGTCCACCCCGCAGTCGTACGACGCCGGGATCCAGCGGCGCCTGTGGGCGGTTTCGGAGGAGCTCACCGCGGTCAAGTTCCCGGTCGGCTGACGGCCGCCGGCCGGAGGCCGTCCATCAGGAGGTCCAGCAGGCGAGCGGCCTTGGCTTCGTGCTCGGGCCGGGGGGCCACCGTGAAGATGCCGATGAGCGAGGCGGCGATGTCTTCGGCGGAGACGTCGGCGCGGAGGTCGCCCGCCACGCGGCCGGCGTCGAGCATCGCGGTGATGGCCGTCAGCAGCTCGGCCCGGCTCCGCGCATGAGCGATCTCCCCCGACTCGATCATCGCGAGCAGCGTGTCGAGCATGCCGTTCTTGGTCGCGATCCAGTCGCCGAACAAGTCCATCCAGCGCCGCATCGCCGCGGCCGGGGACAGCCGGCCGAGCAGCTCCCGGGCGCCGGTCGTCAGCCGCGCGACCTGGTCCCGGTAGACCGCGTCGACCAGCGCCTCGCGGGTCGGGAAGTGCCGGTAGAGCGTGCCGATGCCGACTCCGGCCTCGCGGGCGATCGCCCGCATCGAGGGCTCGGCGTCAGCCGACACGAACACGCGGGTCGCCACCGCGAGCAGGTGGTCGCGGTTGCGGGCCGCATCCGCCCGCGGCGCCCGCCCCTCCGCCTCAGTCAAAACGGATCACGCTCCGGTTGTGGTAGGGTCGTCCAGATAAACGGAGCATAGTCCGTTTCCCTCGGCCCCAGGAGACAGGCGTACATGCAGGAGCAGAGCAAGGCGGTCCGGCTCGAGTCCTTCGGCGGCCCCGAAGTCCTGGACGTCCGGGAGATTCCCGCACCCCAGGCCGGCCCGGGACAGATCCGGGTGCGGGTCACCGCGGCCGGTCTCAACCCGATGGACTGGATCATGACCGCCGACGCGGACACCGCCGCCCGGTTCGGCTTGCGCCTCCCGGCCGGGTTCGGGACCGACTACGCGGGCGTGGTCGACCAGGTCGGCGCCGGGGTGACCGGCTTCGCCCCCGGCGACCGGGTGTTCGGCGGCGCCCTGTCCCGCGCGGTCGCCGACTTCGTGGTGGTCGACCCGGCGGGCGGGATCGCGGCGAACGAGGCCCACCACACCCCCGACGGCGTCGACGACCGCACCGCCGCCACCCTCGCGATCGCCGGCCGCACGGCCTCCGCCGCCCTCGCCGTGGTCGCCCCCGGCCCGGACGACACCGTGCTGATCGGCGGCGCGGCGGGCGGGGTCGGGGTGTTCGCCGTCCAGCTGGCCCGGCTCGCCGGAGCGCGTGTGCTCGGGACGGGATCGGCGGCGTCGGCCGGTTTCCTGCGCGACCTCGGAGCCGAGCCGGTCACCTACGGCGACGGCCTGGCCGACCGGGTCCGTGCCCTCGCCCCCGGCGGTGTCACCGCCGCCATCGACCTGCACGGGACGGAGACCGTGCGCACCGCCCGGGAACTCGGCGTCCCGGACGGCCGCCTCTGCACCATCGCCGCGCAGGTCGACGGCGTGCCGGCGGCCAACGGCGCGAACGCCGCGCCCGGCGCCCTGGAAGAGATCGCCCGCCTGGTCGCGGCGGGCCGGCTCCGGGTGCCGCTCGCGGCGAGCTTCCCCGTCGAGCAGATCCGCCGCGCGGCCGGGCTCCAGGCCGGCCGGCACGTGCACGGCAAGGTGGTCATCGACCTCCGGGCCGCGCCGTCGTGACGTCGACGCCGGGCTAGAGCCAGTCGTGCTCGCGGGCGTAACGGGCCGCCTCGTGGCGGGTGCGGGTCTGGGTCTTCTGCATCGCGTTCGACAGGTAGTTCCGCACCGTGCCCTCCGCCAGGTGCAGCTGCCCGGCGATGTCGGCCACCGAAAACCCCTCCCGCGTCGCGCGCAGGACGTCGAGCTCGCGGTCGGTCAACGGGCAGTCGTCGACGACCGCGAGCGCCGAGACGTCCGGGTCGATCCAGCGCTTGCCCGCGTGCAGCGTCCGGATCACCGACGTGATGTGCGCCGGTTCCGCCGACTTGCTGACGAACCCCTGCACCCCCAGCTTCAGCGCCTTCCGGAGCACGCCGGGGCGGGCGTGCCGGGTCAGCATCAGGATCACCTGCTCCGGCCGCGCGCGCCGGATCTCCGCGACCGCGCCCAGACCGTCCACATTCGGCATCTCGAGGTCGATGACGAGGACGTCCGGGCGGTGCCGCAGCGTGGCCGCCACCGCCTCTCGGCCGTCTTCGGCCTCGGCGAGCACGGTGATCTCGCCCTCCAGCGGCAGCAGCGCCGCCAGCGCCTTGCGGAGCAGGGCTTCGTCGTCGACGAGCACCACGGTGGTCATCGGCCGCCCTCCCGGGTCTTCGGCGGGAAGGCCGCCGCCGTCAGGAAGCGGCCGTCCGAACGCGACACTTCCAGCTCGCCGCCGTTCTCCACCAGGCGGTGGCGCAACGCCGAGAGCCCGCTCAGCTCGAGCGGCCCGTCGTCGGCCGCGCCGTCGTTGACGATGGTGATCCCCCACTGCGCCAGGGTGATCCGCACCTGCCGCGCCTGGGCGTGGCGCAGGATGTTGGTCGTCGTCTCGCGCAGGACCTGGCCGAGCAGCTCGCCCGCGCGAGCGTCCACTTCGGACTCCCGCTCGACGCGCACGTGGATGCCCGCGGCCTCGAAGAGGTTCTTCGCGTTCTCCAGTTCGGCGGAGAGGTTGAGCCGCCGCTGCGCGTGAGCGAGTTCCTTGGTCTGCACGATCGTGTCACCGACCAGGCTGCGCACCTCCGCCAGCTCCGCGCGCGCCCGGTCGACGTCGCTGTCCAGCAGCTTTTCGGCGAGCGCGACCTTCAGCTTGACGACGTGCAGCGTGTGGCCCTGGATGTCGTGCAGGTCGCCGGCGAAGCGCACGCGCTCCCGGATCACGGCCAGCTCCGCCTCCCGCTCGCGCGACTGCTCGAGTTCCGCGATCAGGTCGAAGAACCGCTGGCTGGCGAACATGAACACCGTCGAGATCAGCACGGCGGCCGCGGGGACGGCGGCGAACTGGATCAGCCGGGCGCCGACGCGGTCGCCGTGCACGAGCACGTTCGTCGCACCGAGGACGGCGACCAGCACGGTGTACCCGGCCAGCGCCGGGAGCCGGCGGCGCGGGAGCGGCGGGATGAGGAACGACCCCACGAGGGACAAGCCGTAGAACGCGGCGGAGTCGTCGGTCAGCGCGCCGGCCAGCCAGACCACCGAGGTCACGACCAGGCTGGGCCGCGCGACGCGGAGGAAGTCGCCCGCGGTCCAGCGTTCGGCCGTCGCCAGGGCCGCGATCAGCCCCACGACCTGGATGACGACGTGCCACCAGGTCCGGGCGGTGAACACCAGCAGCAGCGCGCCGACGAACGCGAGCGGCGGGATGGTCGTGATCAGGTTGAGCCGGCGCAGCCGGTCCTGGACCGCCCCGCCGGTCCAGGACGTCCTGCGCGCGATCGCGGGCACCTCCATGATCCGAGCGTATCGGGCCGGGCGGGCGGCACCAGTGACACTGCGTCATACGCCGGGATGACGTCAGCGCACTGCCGGACGGACGGCGATCCCGCTGGAATCGGAGCATGTCCACGACACCGGTCATCGACGTCGATCGCCTGAACCTCACCTACGACGACTTCCCCGCGGTGAAAGACCTTTCGTTCCAGGTGGAACGCGGGGAGCTGTACGCGCTGCTCGGCACGAACGGCGCCGGGAAGACCTCGACCCTGGAAACGGTCGAAGGCCACCGCGCGCCGGACTCGGGAGCCGTGCGGGTGTTCGGGAAGGACCCCCGCGACCGCGCCGCCGTCCGGCCGCGGATGGGGATCATGCTGCAGGAGAGCGGGTTCGCCCCGGACCTGACCGTGCGGGAGACCATCGGGCTGGTCGGGCGGCTCACCGAACGCACCGACGACGTCGGGCGCGTGCTCGGCGTCGTCGACCTGACCCGCAAGGCGGCGACGAAGGTCGGCCGGCTCTCGGGCGGCGAGAAGCGGCGGCTCGACTTCGCCACCGCCGTGTACGGGACGCCCGAACTGGTGTTCCTCGACGAGCCCACCACCGGGCTGGACATCCAGTCGCGGGACGCGCTGTGGGACGCGGTGGACCGGCTCCGCGAGGACGGCTCGACGATCGTGCTCACCACGCACTACCTCGAAGAGGCCCAGCAGCGCGCCGACCGCATCGGGCTGATGCACCAGGGCGCGTTCCACCGGGAAGGGACCGTCGCCGAGCTGACGCGGACCCTGCCGGCCACCATCCACTTCGGCCTGCCGCCGGGGTCGCCCCACCCGCCGCTGCACGCCGCGCGCGAGGCCGGCGGCCAGTTCCTCGTCGAGACCTTCGGCCTGCAGAAGGACCTCCACACCCTGCTCGGCTGGGCGCAGGACCACGCCGTGGAACTGCACGACCTGCGCGCCGGGCCGACCCGGCTCGACGACGTCTTCCGCGCCATCGAACACTCCTGAGAAGAGGACCCTCCCATGTGGACGATCGCTCGTGGCGAGCTGATCCAGATCTTCCGCAACCGGCTCGTCCTGGTCACCGCCATGGTGCTGCCGGCCGCGCTCAGCGCGTTCTTCATCGCCAAGCACGACCTGTTCACCGAGGCCGGCAGCCTCGGCTACATCGCCTCGCTGGCCTTGTTCTTCGTGACGGGCATCGGGCTGTACACGACGACGGTGACCACGCTGGCCTCCCGCCGCCAGAACCTGTTCCTCAAGCGCCTGCGCTCGACCGCGGCGGGCGACGCCGGCATCCTCGGCGGGCTGCTGCTGCCGATCACCGTGCTGTCGGTGGTCCAGATCGGCGTCATCCTCGGGGTGCTGGCCGCGGTCACCGGGACGCCGTCGAACCCGCTGCTGCTGGTGGCGGCCGTCGTCGCGACGGTGGCCATGATGCTCGCGCTGGGGCTGGCGACGGCCGGGCTGACGAACTCGCCCGAGCACGCGCAGGTGACGACCCTGCCGGTGAGCGTCGGCGTCATCGCCGTCGGCGGCTGGGTCGGCCTCACCGGTACCGGCGACCTCACGCTGCTCAAGCGCCTGCTCCCGGGCGGCTCGGCGACCGAGCTGGTGCTCGACGCCTGGAACGGCGGCCGTCCGCTCGGCGACTCGCTGGTCCTCTTCGGACCGACCGTGGCCTGGGTCGTCATCTCCGTCGCGCTGGCCACGCGGCTCTTCCGCTGGGAACCGCGCCGCTGACCGGCGGCGCGTACGAGAGAGGGAAATCCGATGCGCAAAACCTTGCTGGCCGCGGCGATCGCCGTGCTCGGCGCGACGGTGGTGGTGCCGTCCGCGGCCGCGGCTCCGAACCAGCCGAGCTGGGGCCCGTGCCCGGCCGGGGCGTTCCCGACGCCGGACCTCGAGTGCACGACCATGAAGGTCCCGTTGGACTACCGGGCCCCGGACGGCCGGAAGATCGACGTCGCGGTGTCGCGTCTCCCGAGCAAGAACCCGGAGAAGCGGCGCGGTGTGCTGCTCACGAACCCGGGCGGTCCCGGCGGCGTGGGGCTGGACTACCCGCAGCTGCTCAAGCTCTTCAAGCTGCCGCAGAGCGTGCTCGACGAATACGACATCATCGGCTTCGACCCGCGCGGTGTCGGCCACAGCACGCCGGTGACCTGCGACCTGACGCCGGCGCAGATGGCGGTCGGGAACCTGCCGTACGCAAAGGGTCCGGCCGACGTCGTGAAGCAGGCAGAGCTCGCGAAGACGGAGGCGCGGCAGTGCGCCGACGCCTCGACCGGGTCGATGCTGCCGTACGTCACGACCGCGAACACCGCCCGGGACATGGACCGCATCCGCGGGGCGCTCGGCGAGTCCACGGTGTCCTACCTGGGTGCGTCCTACGGCACGTACCTGGGCGCGGTCTACACGACGATGTTCCCCGAGCGCAGCGACCGGTTCGTGCTGGACAGCAACCTCGGGCCGGGTGGCTACGACATCGACGCGATGCGCGGGTTCGGCCGCGGGATGGAGGACCGCTTCCCGGACTTCGCGAAGTTCGCCGCGGCCCATCCGGAGTACGGGCTCGGCACCACGCCGGCGCGCGTGACCGCCAAGTTCCACGAGCTGGCCGCGCGGCTGGACCGGAACCCGGTCGGGCAGATCACCGGGTCGCTGTTCCGCGGCTTCACGTTCGAGCTGCTGTACGCCACCGACCTGACGCCGCTGGCCGAGGCTTGGCAGGCCCTGGACGAGGGCCGGGTGCCCAAGTCGCCGGCCGCACTGGACGCGCCCACCGACAACCTCTTCGCGGCCCGGTTCGCCGTGCTGTGCGGGGACACGGCCTGGCCCCGGTCGGTGGCGGGCTACCAGGTGGACGTGGCGGTCGACCGGATCCGGTACCCGCTGCTCGGCGCGGCCTCGGCGAACATCGCGGCGTGCGCGTTCTGGCCGTCGGCGCCGGTGGAAGCGAAGGTGCGGATCACCGGCCGGGGCCCGGCGAACGTGCTGATGGTGCAGAACGAGCGTGACCCGGGGACGCCGCTGGCGAACGCCCGCAAGCTGCGCGCGGCGTTCGGCGACCGCGCCCGGATGGTGACCGCCGACCAGGGCGGGCACGGCGCCTACCTGTTCGGGCCGAACCAGTGCGCGAACAGCACGGTGACCGGGTTCCTGGCGACGGGCGCACGCCCGGCGCACGACGTGTTCTGCGCGGCGGAATCCCGCTGACCGGCGGCCGCGCCGCGAGCACCCCCGCTCGCGGCGCGGCTCCGGCTACCGCTTCGCCGCCCCGGCAGGGCGCGGTCGTGGCCGAGCACGTCGAGTCCGCGCCGCTGCCGGCGTCTTCCGGGCCCGGCCGGTCAGTCCGCCACCCGGATGATGATCTTGCCGGGGACGCGCCGGCGGCCGGCGAACGCGTCGGCCGCCTCCGCGAGCGGGCGCACCTCGCCGACGAGGGGCTTGAGGCGTCCGTCCCGCACCCGCTGGGCCAGGTCCGCGAGCCGGGCCCGGTCGGGCTCGACCACGAAAAAGATCGCGCGCCCGTCCTTCGGGCGGACCGTCGGCGGCTCGGCGATCGTCACCAGGGTGCCGCCGGGGCGCACCAGCTCGGCCGACTTCGCGAGGACGTCGCCGCCGATGACGTCGAAGACCACGTCGGCCTGCTCGCCCGGATCGGCGTCCGGCGCCTGGAAGGCGTGGGCGCCGAGGTCGAGCACCAGGTCGCGGTCGCCGGCCCGGCCGGTGCCGATCACCCGGGCGCCGGCCTCCCGGGCGAGCTGGACGGCGATCGACCCCACGCCGCCGGCGGCGCCGTGCACCACCACGGTCTGGCCGGTGGTGAGCCCGGCGTGGTCGAACAGTCCCTGCCACGCGGTCAGTCCCGAGATCGGCAGCGCCGCGGCCACCGGGTGGTCGATGTCGGCCGCCAGCGGTGCGAGGTTGCGCGCCTCGACGGCGGTGTACTCGGCCAGGGAACCGTTGCGCGTCCAGTCGGCCAGGCCGAAGACCCGCTGGCCGACGGTCAGGCCGGTGGTGCCGTAGCCCAGCTCGGCGACGACGCCGGACAGCTCGTGCCCGGGCACGCTGGGCGTGCGGTCGCGGCCGGCGCGGTCGGTCCAGCTGGCGGGCCAGGTGAGCTCGCCGGGGGTGAACCCGGCGGCGTGGACCCGGACGACGACGTCGTTCTCGGCGGCGTGCGGGTAGGGCAGCTCGGTGACGGTGAACCCGCCGACGCCCGCGTCCCGGTCTTGCACGGTGATGGCTTTCACGGCTGCTCCGGTTCAGCTCGGCCAGGCGGACCCGAGAACGCGCTCGACGGTCGTCGTGCGCCGGAAGCCGGGGAGGAAGTGTTCGAGCACGTCGGCGTTCACGGTGCCGTTGGTGGTGTCCGGGCGGTTCTTCTGCCCCTCGAAGTAGGCGGTCAAGAACTCGTTCTTGAAGTCGCCGCGCGGGTGCGCGGCGAGGATCTCCCCCACCCGGTCGGTGTCCAGCTCGCCGAGCCCGAACCCGACGATGTCGGTCAGCACGCCGAAGTGCGTGCCGGCGATCTCCGGGCCCATGCGGCCGGGGATGCCGGGCGTCGTGTGCAGCGCGATCGCCGTCCACACGGTTTCCGCGGCCGCGGCGGAGAAGCCGCGCTCGAGCAGGAACTTGCGCCCGTGGTCGGCGCCGTCGACCTCGAAGCGCTGCTCCGCATCGGAGAACGGGGTCGCGAGGCCGGTGTCGTGGAACATGGCGGCCAGGTAGAGCAGCTCGGGGTCCGGCCGGACGCCGAGCCGCTCGGCGTGGATCCGGCCGAAGAAGTAGACCCGGCGGGAGTGGTGGTAGAGGAGCGGGCTGGTCGTCTCCTGGAGGTGGCGCGTCGCTTCGGCGACGGCCGCGGTGTCGGGCACCTCCAGACCGGCGATGACCTCGGTCATGATTTTCGCCTTTCCCTTCGAGTAGTGCGACGAGTGCCTCGGGACGCGTCACGAACGCCTCGTGTCCGGAACGAGGTCCGCGATCGACGCTAGCCCGCTATTTCGTTACAGTCAAGTTCTGTAACCTATCTAACGTGGACGACGGCGCCCGCTCGCGCTCGACCGGCGGCCGAGCGCGGGCGGGCGCCGAACTCACTGGGTGGACGCGATGAAGTACACGACGATGCCGATCAACGCGAGGACTTCACTCAGGACGAAGGTCGAGTAACCCATCGTCTGCAGTTTTCCTTTCGCTTCCGGCTGGCGCGCGGTACCATTGATGACGGCCGCGAAAATCAGGCCGACCCCGATTCCCGGGCCGATCGCACCCAGTCCGTAGCCGATGGCGGCGAGGCCGGGGTTGATGTTGGCGGTCTGGGCCAGAACAGCGTCGTTCATGGACATTCCCCTTCACATCGGTCCACGCGCACGCACGCGTGGAACAGCGGCTTCTCGTGTCCACAAGGGACAAGTGATGGCGCCGGAAACGGCGGCTGCGTCAGGTAGAGGGATCTCGCCGGACAGAGGGAATCGACGGGTCGAGATTGCACCGGAACCAATGGTTCGAACACCGCAAGAATATCATCGAAACGCGCCGCGTGTCGGAACTTTTCCGCGGACTGCACGCCGCACAATCACCGCGTTACCGCGTTTCGCTCACCGCGAACGAAGAATCAGTCCTCGTCGGTGGTCGCCGCCAGGAACGCCGCGAGGTCGTCGGTGAATCGCAGCAGCAGGTCGTAAAACGCCTGACGATCCTTCGAGGACCACCCGGACAGCGCTTCGCCGAACCAGCCGAGGAGCGTCGTGACGTACCGGTCGGCCAGCTCGGCGCCGTCCGGGGTCAGCTCGACCAGGCGGGCGCGCCGGTCGTCGGGGTCGGCGAGGCCGTGCACGAGCCGGCGTCGTTCGAGCACGTGCAGGTGCCGCGTGACGTGCGGGCCGGCAACCTGCATCCGGTCCGCGATCTCGCCGACGCGCATCGCCTTCCCCGCCATGTGCAGGGCAAGGATGATCGACAGGCCCGGCCGGTCGAGGTCGGCCCCGACCTGCTTCATCGCCCGCTCCCCCAGGCCACTGCGGTTCATCAGGTTGCCCAGCTGCATGAGCCGCGGCAGCACGGAACGCAGCTCGGACCCGTCGCCGGGTTCGGTGGCGGCCATCACACCCCTTAGATAGCTAACTTAGGTATATGGTTGAGCCAGGCCGGAAGCGCTCCCCGGCATTGTCGCACCCGCGACATGGATACCTAACTTAGCTATCGGGGGTCACCATGAACACCACACCACGCTCCGTCCTGATCTCGGGCGCGAGCATCGCCGGCCCGGCGCTGGCCTTCTGGCTGCGGAAAGCCGGATTCGCGGTCACCATCGTGGAGAAGTCCGCCGAGCTCCGGGACGGCGGCTACCCGATCGACGTCCGCGGCACGGCCCTGGACGCCGTCCGGCGGATGGGGATCCTCCCCCGCCTGCGGGACCTGCACATCTCGTCCCGCCTGCTGACCTTCCTCGACACCGACGGCAGCCAGGTGGCTTCGCTGGAGCCCAACTCGATCATCGGCGGCGTCGACGGCGAAGACGTCGAAGTCCGCCGGGGCGACCTGACGCGCACGCTGTACGACCTCGTGCGCGACGACGTCGACCTCCGGTTCGGCGAGACGATCGAAACCCTGGTCCAGCACGAAGACGGCGTCGACGTCACCTTCCGGAGCGGCCGACAGGAAACCTTCGCCTTGGTGATCGGCGCCGACGGCCTGCACTCGAACACCCGCGGGCTGGTCTTCGGCGACGAGAAGCAGTTCCACCGCTACCTCGGCTACAGCTTCGCCGGGTTCACCATGCCCAACGACTTCGGCCTCTACCGCGAGGGGCTCACGTGGAGCACCCCGGGCAAGGGCGCGGCGCTCTACGCGGTCCTCGAAAGCAAGGAGGTCCACGGTTTCCTGGTCTTCGCCCGGACGGACCCGCCGATCGAGGCGTTCCGGGACCCGGAGGCACAACGGGACCTCGTCGCCGCCACGTTCGCCGGCGAGGGCTGGGAAGTCCCGCGCATGGTCGAGGCGATGCGCGAGGCCGACGACCTGTTCTTCGACGTGGTCAGCCAGATCCACCTGCCGCGCTGGTCGGAAGGCCGCGTCGCCCTCGTCGGCGACGCCGCCCACGCCCCGTCCTTCCTGACCGGCCAGGGCACGAGTCTCGCCCTCGTCGGGGCCTACATGCTCGGCCAAGCCTTGGCCACGATCCCGGACCACGCGGCGGCTTTCGCCGCCTACGAGAGCCGGTCACGGGACTTCGTCGAACGCAACCAGGCCCTGGTGAGCGAAGGCAAGGCCACGCTGTTCCCGACCACCGCGGAGGCTCTCGCCCAACGGAACGCCGCGCTCCGGCAGCTCACCGCGGCACCGGCGCGCGCGCCGCACCCCGAGCACTCGGCGCTCACGCTGCCGGACTTCCCGGCCCGCTGAGGCCTACTTCTCCAGGTGGACGGCCAGCGCCGAGGTCGTGCGGGTCTCGTGGCCGCGCGCCGGAGCGGTGGTGGCGAGGCGGGTGCGGAGCTCCCGGTGGGCGGCGCCGTAGCGCAGGCGCAGCGGGTCGGCGAGGTCCGGGCCCGCCGCCGAGCCCGGCCAGCGTGCCGAGCAGGCCGGGCTCCTGCCGCGCGGCGGCGATCCGGCGCTCGAGGGTGTTCGTGAGGTTTAGACGCAGCAGCAGTTCTTCGGCGGCGGCTCGGCTCGCCAAGACGTAGACGCTGCTGCGGAGCTCCTCCATCGGCGAGCGGGCGAACCGCACTCGCGCCAGGTCGATAACGGGCCGATTTTACGCGGGGGCGCACGGGATGAGGCCCTTCGGTACTGAGCCGGTGGCGGCCCTCAGGCCGGTCCCGGCGGCCAGTGGACCACGTCCGGGTACTCGTGGAACCGCCGCAGGTGCTCGTCCTCGGCACGGCTCCGCAACGGGAACGTGAACCGCGAGCCGTCCGGCCAGGTCAGCGTGCGCTTGCGGAAGCTGACCGCGGGCGCGGCCGCTCCCCTGGCCTCCCAGAGGATCCGCGGTTCCGGCGCGTCCGCCGGGTCCAGGTAGGTCGAGCCGGTCTCGACCAGCGCGACCGACGACGGCGAGCACACCAGCCACGGGCCCTTCGCCCGCCGGAGCAGATCCAGCGGCTCGAGGACCTGGGCGTCCGCCGGGCCGGTCACGTGGACCGCGCGCTCGCCCTTGCCGCCCCCGCTGCCGGCCGAGCTCGCCAGGTACGCGACGAAGCCCACCGCCGCGCCGATCCCGCGCGCGACGTTCCCGAGCGCCCGCAGCACGGGCCGCGAGCCCTCGACCGTGCCGTCCTCGCGCCGGCCGGGCACGGCGTACCGCAGGTCCGCGTCGCCCAAGCGCAGCACGATCACCGGCTCCCGCCAGTGGTCGCGCATCAGTGCCTCGACGCGCTCCCGGAACCCCGGGCGCACTTGGGCGGCCTCGGCGACGGACTCCATGCGGTCGCCGAACTCGACGGCCTTCCGCGCTAGATGTCCAAGTTCCGCCGGGTCTCCTCCGGGCTCTGGTCCCCGCCGATCGCGCTCTTGTCGAACCACGGCTCGTCCTCCTCCGGGGTGACGGCTTCCTTGCCTTCGGCGAACGCCGTCTTGCCCGCCGCGATCCCGGCCTTGACGCTCGCGCCCGCGACCAGCGGGCTCGCGCCGACCGAGGTGCCGAACATCGTGGTCAGCGCGCGGTTGCCAGGCGTGAACGGCACGCGCGCGGTGTTCTCCAGCGTGTCCAGCCCGAACCGCGACTCCCCGGCGTACCGGCCGAGCCGGAACTTCCGGGTCATCTCCACGACCTTCGTCGAGTACTTCGCGAGGAACTCGATGAACGTGTCGAGCAGCTTGCCGAACTTGCCGAGGTAGCGGGTGACCTTCTGCAGCACGCTCGCGGCCTTGGCGATCGACGCGGTCATCGCGACGGCGACCGAGCTGCCGAAGCTGATCACCGACGCGGCCAGCGCCGGCAGCCAGATGGTGATCAGCCAGGACACCAGCTCGGTGATGATCGCCTTGATCACCTCTTCGATGACCTGCATGACCATCGACCACATCTGCAGCACCTCGGCGACCGACCCGGCCGCCGAGCCGACGCCGCGGATGCCGGAGGAGAAGTCGCCGAGCGCCTCCTTGGCCGCCTGGCCGGCTTCGTCGACCCACTCGGCCAGCGCCGTGTCGCCGGTCCGCTCGAAGTCCTCGGCGAGCGCGACGAAGCCGTGCGCGATCGAGGTGAAGTTCTCCGACGCGTGCCCGATGGCCGGCCCGTCGCCGGTGACCGCGTGCAGCGCGTCCTGCAGCGGCTGGACCAGCTCGAGCAGCATGTTCAGCCCGTGGCTCACCAGCCAGCCGATCGGGTCCATCGCGAAGGTGACCATGTCGGTCGCCGCGGCGCCGACGAACGCCGCGCCGTCGCCGACCAGCGCCTTGCCCGCCGATGCGAGCTCCCCCGCGCCGTCCGCCGAGGCCGCCTGCTGGGCGTGCTCGGCGATCGACTTGCCGGACTTGTACACGGTGCCGACCACCGGGGTGGCCTCCGCCGCGCGGTCGAGGTTCGCGCTCGTGCTCTCGTCGTACGGCTGGACGTCCAGCGCGTCCGCGATGCTCCGCTTGGGCTCGGTCACTTGCCCTGCCCTCCGATCGCGTCGATCTCCGCCTCGTACCGGCCGAAGGCGATCACGCCCGCTTCTTCGGTGCCGCGGTACATCTCGGCGGCCTTGGTCATCTTGGTGGTGAGCCCGTCGACGCCGTCCTTCAGCTCGCCCAGCAGCGACCGCAGCTCGCCGAGGCGGTCGGTGTAGCCCTGCTTGGCCCAGATCCCGACGACGCCCCAGGCGGTGTCGGTCACGTCGGCGGCGTCGATCTTGGCCCCGAACTTGTCCGCTTCCTGCTCGTAGAACGGCAGCTGGCGCGCGTATCCGGCGATCGCGTCGATGTTGGTCTGGATTCCGTCTGACATCGCGGAAGTTCCCTCGGTCGGTTTCAGGAGCGGCGGAGGATCGGGCCCTGGTCGAAGTCGTCGTCGTCGCCCGGAGCGGGCCGGCGTCGCGGCCGCGGCGCCTGCGGCTCCGACGCGGGTTCCGGCGCCGCGGTTCCGAACGCTTCGGCCTGGGCCTCCCGCACCTGCCCGCTGACGTCGACGCCGAGCTGGTCACCGAACGCGTCGTCGACGATGGCGGCCTGCTGCTGGGCGGCCCCGGCCACGGCCTGGCGCAGCGTGCTCATGATGCGCTGGGCGAGCTGGCCCGCTTCCAGGTGCATGGCGCCGGCGGTGAGCCGCAGGTCGGTGACGGTCCCACCGGCCCCCGCGGTGACCGTCACCGTGCCGTCCGGCGAGGTCACGGAGGTGCCGACCTGGGCGATCCGCTCCTGCATGTCGCCGACACCGGCGAACCGGGCTTCGGCCTGGCGGACCTTCGACTGGAAGGTCTCGAACTGGGCGATCAGCTGGTCCATTTCGGCCGACATGGTCACTTCCTTCGCGGTACGGGGGCTTCGCCGGATCATGACAGATCCCCGGCGGCACCGCGGCATTTCGGCCGAATGCGAAGAACCGCCCTTCTGCTCAGCGTGCCGCCGCGGCCGGGACGTCATGAAAGACCCGTTCACCTCGTCCGACGACGTGAACGACTCTTTCATGACGTTCGGCCGCCACCCCGCTCAGCTGATGAAGCCCGCCGACTTGAGCCAGTCGCGGGCGACCGTGGCCGGCTTCTGGCCGTCCACGCTCACCTTCTTGTTCAGCTCCGTGAGCGTCGCGGTGTCGAGCTTCGCCGCGATCGGCGTGAACACCTGCTCCAGCTGCGGGTACTTCCCGGCGACGCCGGACGCGATCGCGATGGCCGGGTTGTAGGTCGGGAAGAAGTGCTTGTCGTCGTCCAGCACCGTCAGCTTCTGCCCGGCCACGCGCCCGTCGGTGGAGGCGACCGAGCCGAAGCCGCAGGGGTCGCCCTTGCCGACGCTGGGGTAGACGACGGCGTCGTTGAGCAGGTGCACCTGCGGGTCGGGCAGGGTGAAGCCGTAGGTCTTGGCCAACCCGGGGAACCCGTCGTCGCGGCTCCGGAATTCCGGGCCCATGCAGGTGGAGGCCGCGGCCGGGTCCTTCTTCACCAGGGCCGCGTAGTCCGACACCGTCTTCACGCCGGTCCGGGCCACCACCGCCGGGTTGCCCGCGATCGCGTACGTGTCGTTGGCCGGCGAACGGGCCCACCACGTGACGCCGTTGGCGGCGTCGGCCTGCTTGACCGCGTCGTACTGCGCCTGCGCGTCGGCGATCGGCTCGGTCTGCTTGAGGTAGCTGATCCAGGCGGTGCCGGTGTACTCCCAGTACAGGTCGACCGCGCCGCTGGTGAGCGCCTGGCGGACGTTGCTCGACCCGGTGATGTTGGTCTTGTCCTGCGGGCTCGCCCCGGCCGCCTGCAGCGCGACGAGCGCGATCTGACCGAGCAGCAGCTGTTCGTCGAACTCCTTGGAGCTGACGCGGAGCTGGGCGCCGCTCAGCGCGTCGATCTTCTTGATGGATCCCTGGCCCACCTGGGCACCGGTCTCGTCCTTGCCGATCGTGCACCCCGCGGCAAGCACCGCGACGAGCGCGAGAACAGCGGCAGTCGTGCGTCGCATGGTCGTCCTCCTGGGATTGTGAGCCGGTTACCTGCCGCGCGGGTGCAGGACCTCCTCCGCGACCAGGCCCAGCCAGTCGGCGAAGAGCGCCAGCGCGGCGACGACGATGCCGAAGGTCAGGCTGAGGATCGGGCGGTACAGCCCGATCCCGGCGACGAGCCCGCCGCCGAGACCGCCGCCGTCGATGAACGTCGCGAGCGTCGCGCTCGCGACGGTGAGCACCAGCGCCGTGCGGATCCCGGCGAGGATCACCGGGACGGCCAGCGGCAGTTCGATCCGCCACAGGATCGCCGTCTTCGTCATGCCCATGCCGCGCGCGGCGTCGACGAGCGTCGGGTCGACGCCGTCGAGCCCGACCATCGTGTTGCGCAGCACCGGCAAGGTCGCGTAGACGACCAGCGCGGTCACCGCCGTCGCGGTGCCCGTGCCGGTCCAGAGCGCGAGCAGGACGACGAGCCCGATCGACGGGATCGCCTGGCCGAGGTTGCCCAGGCCCAGGCCGATCGGGCGGACCCACCGGGCGCCGGGGCGGGTGAGCAGGATGCCGAGCGGGAGGGCGATGGCGATGGTGCACACCGTCGAGATCAGCGTGAGCCGCAGGTGCGCGCCCAGCTCGGCGAAGATCTCGCCGGCGTTGAGGTACCGCTGTTCGATCGAGTCGATCGGCTGCGCGCGCACGATCAGGAAGAGCACCAGCAGGGCGAGGGCGATCAGCACCGGGCGGACCAGCAGCCCGAGCCGGCGCCGACGGCGTCTCGGCGGCGCTGATGCCGTTGCCGGCACGGTTTCCGCTGCGGCCGGCGGCGGTTCCCCGGCGGGCTGGAGGGCCGCGACCAGGCGGGGGACGTCGAGCGTCCGCCCGTTCACCGCGACCGCGGTGCTTCCGGTGCGCACCATCGTGTCCAGGGCGTCCCGCAAGGTGGCCTCGGGCGGGATCGACGGCAGCCCGTCGGCCGCCGATCCGAGGTCGAGATCGGCCACCGGGATCAGCGCGAGCCGCTTCAGGTTCCGCTGCGAACCGACGAAGGAAGCGACGTAGTCGTCGGCCGGCGCGGCGAGGATCGCCTGGGGCGTGTCGTACTGCGCGATCTCCGAACGCGGGCGCAGCACAGCGATCCGGTCGCCCATCTTGAGCGCCTCGTCGAAGTCGTGCGTGACGAACACGATCGTCTTGCGCACTTCCCGTTGCAGGCGCAGGAATTCGTCCTGCAGCCGGGCGCGCGTGATCGGGTCGGTGGAGCCGAACGGCTCGTCCATCAGCAGCACCGGCGGGTCCGCGGCCATCGCCCGGGCCACGCCGACGCGCTGCTGCTGGCCACCGGACAGCTCGCGCGGGTACCGCAGGCCGTGTTCGCGGGTCAGGCCGACGACGTCGAGGAGCTCGCGAACGCGGCCGGCGACGCGCCGCCGGGTCCAGCCGAGCACCCGCGGCACCACGCCGATGTTGGCGTCCACGCGCAGGTGCGGGAACAGGCCGACCTGCTGGATGACGTACCCGGTGTGGCGCCGGTGCTCGTCGACGTCGAGCGCCGTCACGTCGGTGCCGCCGATGGTGATCGCGCCCGAGGAGGGCTCGACGAGCCGGTTGATCATCCGCATGGTCGTCGTCTTGCCGCAGCCGGACGGGCCGGTCAGCACGACGATCTCCCCGGCGGGGATCCGCAGCGAGAGCCGGTCGACCGCGGGCAACGCCTGCCCGGGGTAGTGCTTGCTGACGTCGGTCAGCTCGATCGTCTCGCCCGCGGTGCCGACGGCCCGCTCCGGTGCGACATCGGGCAGGGAGCGTGGCCGCCGTCGCGTGGTGAGCTTGCCGATCACCACGAAGGCCAAGTCGAACAGCAGCGCCAGCACGACGATGCCCAGCGTGCCGGTCAGCACCTGGTTGAGCGAGTTGACCGCGCCGAACCGGCCGAGGCCGTCGAAGATCTCGTTGCCGAGCCCGGGGCCCTTGACGTACGCGCCGATGGCGGCGATCCCGATCGTGATCTGCGTCGAGACGCGGATGCCGGAAAGGATCACCGGCCAGGCCAGCGGCAGCCGCACGCGCCACAGCACCCGCGCGCGGCCGAGCCCCATGCCGTGCGCGGCGTCCACCACGGCCGGGTCGACGCCGCGCAGGCCGACGATCGTGTTGCGCGTGATCGGCAGCAGCGCGTAGAGCACGAGTGCGAACAGGACGTTCGTCAGCCCGAGTCCGAACGGGCCGATCAGGATGCCCAGCAGCGCGATCGACGGAATGGTCAGGAACGCCGCGGTCGTGGTGGTCGCCAGCTCGCCGAGCCAGCGGCGCCGGTAGGTGAGCAGGCCGATCGCCATCCCGACCAGCACGGCCAGCGCCACCGCCGCGAGGGTGAGGTCCACGTGGAGGATCGCGTCGTTCACGACGTCGATCCAGTTCTCGCGGAGGTACTCGAACAGGCTCAGGACCGCGCTCCTCGGCGTCGCAGGGCGGAAACTCACCCCCAGCCCAACACGTCCGCGTGGTCCTGTCCACCGCCGGGTTGATCCACTTGGCCGTATCCGACTCGTGGGTAGGGTGGTTAACCTCCGCCCGTGAGGATCCTGGGTGTCGTGCTCACCGTGCTCTCGGCCGTCGGTTTCGTGGTCGTTCCCGCCCCGTCCGCGTCGGCCGCTACCGACCCGCCGGCCTTCGCGGGACCGCTCAGCACCCGCGGCCGCTACGTCGTCGACGCGAACGGCGACCGCTTCAAGCTGAAGGCCGCCAACTGGCACGGCGCGAGCGGCACGTGGACCGGGTCGGGCGACGTGACCGACCCGGCCAGCCACCACGCCGGTGAGATCGCCTACCAGACCCCGCTCGGGCTGGACCGCGCGTCGATCGACACCGTGATCGACGGGCTCGGGCAGCTGGGCCTCACCAGCGTCCGGCTGCAGTTCTCCAACGCGATGATCCACGACCCGCGGCCGGTGCCCGACCTGCCGGCCAACCCCGGCCTGCACGGCCTGACCCCGCTGCAGGTTTACGACCGCGTCGTCGACCGGCTCACCGCGCGCGGGTTCGCCGTGATCCTCAACAACCACACGACGACGTCGCGCTGGTGCTGCGGGCTCGACGGCAACGAACGCTGGAACACCGCGCAGACCGAGCAGCAGTGGCAGGACGACTGGCTGTTCATGGCCCGCCGGTACGCCGCGAACAAGCGCGTCGTCGGCGCCGACCTGTACAACGAGGTCCGCCGCAACACCTTCGACGACCCGAACTGGGGCTGGGGCAACGACAAGGACTGGCAGCGGGCCAGCCAGCAGGTGGGCGACCGCATCCTGACCGAGGCGAACCGCGACCTGCTGATCATCGTCGAAGGCATCAACTGGACCGGCCTGCCCATCGACGGCTTCGCCCACGGACGGCCCACGCTGGAGCCCGCCCGCACGCTGTCGCACACGCTCGTCGACTCCGGGA
Organism: Amycolatopsis sp. cmx-4-37; assembly: GCA_049998055.1. Lineage (GTDB taxonomy): Bacteria > Actinomycetota > Actinomycetes > Mycobacteriales > Pseudonocardiaceae > Amycolatopsis. The sequence goes on from JAEBEK010000007.1 coordinate 233,046, forward strand.
AGCTCGTGTATTCGGCGCACTTCTACGGCTACACGGGTCCGAACCATTCGGGTGCGACCGGCATCGGCGAAACCCACGACCCGCGCTACCGCGACCTCTCGCCCCAGGAACTGCGCGACACCCTGTACCGGCAGGCGTTCTTCGTCGAGCAGGACACCGGGAAGCACTACACCGCGCCGCTGTGGATCAGCGAGTTCGGCGAGGGCCGGAACACCACCGACCCGGCGTCGCGCGCATTCTTCGAGAACTTCGTGGACTACCTCGCCCAGACCGACACGGATTTTGCCTACTGGCCGGCGGTGGGCTTCCAGACGAACGGCTCGGGCGACGGGTGGTCGCTGCTCGCATGGGACGCGGCCGGCCACCGCATCGACGTCCTCGACGGCAGTGACTGGCGAGGTCCGGCCTGGCAGCGGCTGGTGGACGCCCCGTCGCGGACCGGGCAGATCGCGCCGGCCGAACACTGGTCGATGCTCAACCTGGACTACGCCGACTTCCAGGAGTCGCGCGCGGTCCGCGCGCAGCCGGACTGGGACCCGGGCGCGCGCAAGGGCGTCTGTCCGGACGGCCGGCGCCTCATCGGCCTGGCGCACACCGGCGGCCGTGGCCTGTGCACCGGCACCTTGCCGGCACCGGCCTCCTACACCGTGGTCCGCGATGAGTCCTATGTGGACACGGACTGGGCGTCGGGGTACACCAAGGCGCAGTGCCCACCCGACCACGCGGTGGTGGGTTACAGCCTCCGGGGCGCGGCCGTTTCAGCGGTGCTGTGCGGCCGCTCCCCCACGCCGCTCGGCCGCACCGGCCGGACGGTCTGGTTCGACCGCGGCGACAACCGTCCGGGCGGCGACCCGGGTGGAGACTTCGCTTCGGGGAACTACAAGGGACAGTGCGCGCCGGGCGAGTACATCGCCGGGGTCGCCTACACGGGCCGCATCGGCTCGAACCGCACGCCCGACGCGCTGCTCTGCCGCTCGTGACCGGCCCCGGCCGGTGGGGCGCGCGGACCCACCGGCCGGGGACATCACGCTCGGCGCAACGACGACCAAGCCGCCGAGAGCGTCACACCAGCGACGCGGTCAGCCCGCCGTCGAGGACGTAGTGGCTGCCGGTGATCCACGTCGCCCGGTCGGAGGCGAGGAACGCCGCCACCTCCGCGATGTCCTGCGGCGTGCCGAGCCGGCCCTGCTTCGCCGCGACCAGGTCACCGAACGGGACCTGGGTCGCCGCCTCGAAGTCGGGGACCAGGCGCTCGACCATGGCCGTGTCGGCGAAGCCCGGGCAGACCGCGTTGACGCGGATGCCGGCCGGGCGCATCTCCACCGCGGCGACCCGGGTCAGCTGGATGACCGCCGCCTTCGTCGCGCAGTAGGAGCCGAGCAGCGGGCTGCCGCCGACGCCGGCGATCGACGCGATGTTGACGATGTTCCCCTTGGACTCCACCAGGTGCGGCGTCGCCGCCTTCATCGTCACGAACGTGCCGCGCACGTTGACCGCGAAGATCTTGTCGAAGCTCTCCGTGGACTGCTGCAGCAGCGGCGACGCCACCTCGATCCCGGCGTTGTTGACCAGGACGTCGAGCCCGCCGAGGAGGTCGACCGCCTGCTGGATGGCCGACTGGACCTGGGCTTCGTCGGTGACGTCGCAGTTGGCGACGCCGGCGGCGCCGATCTCCTCGGCTGCCTGCTTCGCCGCATCGGCATTCATGTCGCTGATCACGACCCGGGCGCCGCGTTCGGTGAACAGCGCCGCGATCGCCTTGCCGATGCCCGCGCCGGACCCGGTGACGAAGACGCGCTTTCCCTCGAGTTCGGACATGCTGGTTCCTCTCACATCGCTTCGATCTTGGGCAGGATTTCTTCCTTCAAGCGCTTCAGGTCGTCAAGTGTCTTCGCCACCGGTACGTCCGCGAACGGCGGCCACAGGAACGGCATGGTCAGCCCGGCTTCCCGGTACCGCTTGAGCTGGTCGGTGATCTGCGCTTCCGAGCCGACGAGCAGGTTGGTGCCCTTGCCCCGGGGGCTTTGGTCCATGTCCTGATCGGTGATGACGAACCAGATCATGCTGGAGATCTCGAGGTCGTCGACCGACCGCTGGGTGTCGAGCTCGTCGAGCTCGCGCTGGATCTCGGTGCGCCACCGCCGGATGTCCTCGGGCGAGTCCTGGATCCCGATCCAGCCCGACAGGTGGTACTTGGCGATGCGGCTGGCCGAGCGCTTCGGGTCCTTGAGGCCGCTGAAGAAGATCGGCGGGTGCGGCTTCTGCACCGGCTTGGCGCCGAACCCGGCCGGCTCGAAGTCGGCGAACTCGCCGTGGTACTCGAAGACCTCGTTGGTCCAGATGCCCTGCATGATCTCCAGGGTTTCGCGCACGTGCTTGTGCCGCTTGGGAAAGATGTGCGCGGCGCTGGCGGCGGCGAACTCTTCCGGCATCCAGCCGGAGCCCACGGCGACGTTGAGCCGGCCGCCCGAGAGGTGGTCGATGGTGGCCAGCTCCGCGGCGAGCACGCCGGGGGAACGGTACGGCGTGTCGATGATGCTCATGCCGATCCGGACTTTCGAGGTCTTCGCGGCGAGCCACGGGAGCAGCGGCATGCCCTGGAGGAACTCGCCCCGCGAGCTCACCGGGAGCTGCCTCCCCATTTCGTCCAGCATCCCGAAGGGGTACTGCATTTCCCCTCGGTCCGAGGCCTCCGGCACGATGATCCGGTCGAGCGTCCAGACGGAGTCGAAGTCGAGGTCTTCGGCCAGCGCGGTGAGGTCTTCGAGCTCCCGGACGGTCACCTTGTCCCGGAAGTTCGGCAGGTAGAGCGCGAGTTTCATGGTCGGACAGCCTCCTTGCTGCGTTCGGTGAAGGTGGAGCGGATGTCGGCCTTCAGGACCTTGCCGACGGTGGAGCGCGGCAGCTCCGGCCAGATCTCGATCTGCTTCGGCGCCTTGACGCTGCCGATGCGGTCCTTGACGAACGCGATCAGCTCGCCGGTGTCCAGCTCCCGGCCGGGCTGCAGCTGGACGACGGCGGTGACGCGTTCACCCCACTTGTCGTCGGGCAGCCCGATCACGGCGCAGTCGCGGACGGCGTCGTGGGCCATGATCGCCTGCTCGACCTCGGCGGAGTAGACGTTGAAGCCGCCGGTGATGACCATGTCCTTGGCGCGGTCGACGATGTGGAGGAAGCCCTCGTCGTCGAGGAAGCCGATGTCGCCGGTGTGGTGCCAGCCGTGCGCGGACGCTTCCGCCGTCGCCTCGGGGTTGCGGTAGTAGCCCGCCATGACCAGCGAGCCGCGGACGCAGATCTCGCCGCGCTCCCCCTTCGGGACGGGCCGCCCGTCCTCGTCGAGGATCGCCACCGTGACCAGCGGCGAGGGCCGGCCGGCGGACGCCAGTCGTCCCGTGTGGACGGTGCCGTCGGGTCTGCGGTGCTCGGCGGGCGACATCGTCGAGATCATCATCGGGGCCTCGGACTGGCCGAACAGCTGTGCCATCGGGCCGATGCGGGCGAGGGCTTCGGTGAGCCGGGCCGTCGACATCGGGGCCGCGCCGTACCAGAAGCACTGCAGGGACGACAGGTCCGTGCGATCGAGCCCTTCGTGGCCGAGCACCAGGTAGATCAGCGTCGGCGGCAGGAACGTGTGGGTGACGCGGTGGCGTTCGATCAGCTCCAGGAACCGGCCGACGTCGGGCTTGGCCATGATCACGACCTCGCCGCCGCGGGCGAGGATCGGGAAGCACAGGACGCCGGCCGCGTGGGTGAGCGGAGCCAGGGCGAGGTAGACCGGACGGCCGTCGAAGGGGTAGCTCATCAGCGTGCTGGCCGACATCGCTTCGAGGTTGCGGCCGGTGAGCATGACGCCCTTGGGGCGCCCGGTGGTGCCCCCGGTCCCGACGAGGGCGACGACGTCTTCGGGCTGCGCCGCTTCGGCCGGGGGATCGTCGCGGGCCGCGTCGAGCCATTCGGGGAAGCCGGGTGCGAAGTCGTCGCCGTCGCCGAGGCGCACGAGCGTGGTCAGCTTGGGGAGTTTCGGCGCGATCTGGCGGACGAGGTCTTCGAAGCCGGGCTGGAAGATCAGGGTGGCGCAGTCGAAGAGGTCCAGGAGTTCGGCGTTCTCGCCGGCGGCGTTGCGTGGGTTGATCGGGCACCAGACGGCACCCGCGCGGGCGATGCCGAAGACGCAGCTGAACGCGGTCGGGTCGTTGGCCGAGAGGATGCCGACCTTGTCCCCCGGCCGCACGCCGGAGCGCCGCAGCGCGCGGGCGACGGCCTCGGCGAACTCGACCACCCGGCCGTAGGACAGGGAGTTGCCGTCGAGGGTCAGGCAGGGCGCGTCCGGGTCCAGGGAGGCGCCTTTTTCCAGGTAGAAGTACAGAGACATCGTCGTCCCTCCCGAGCCGCGTCGGTCGCTGGACCCGACCTTGGCCGCCGTTTGGACGAATGTCAAGATTTTCTTGGACGATTGGTCAGAGAACCGCTCGGTGGTATCTTCGGCCGGTGACCAGCCCAGCCGCTGTGAAGCGCCGGACCCGCGTCGACAAGTTCGAAGACCGCCGCCGCGAACTCGCCGATGCCGCCCTCGTGGCGTTGGCCGACCTCGGCTACGCCCGCACGAGCCTGCGCACGATCGCCGAGCACACCAAGTTCTCGCACGGGCTGCTGCACTACTACTTCGCCGACAAGGTCGAGCTGATCACGTACTGCGTGCGCCGCTACAAGGAAGCGTGCGTGAAGCGCTACGAGGGCGGAGTGGGCGGGGCGGCCACCCCGTCCGCGCTGGCCGAAGCGTGCGCGGACGGGCTGGCGGCGGCGCTCGAAGAGGCGCCGCTCATGCACCGGCTCTGGTACGACCTGCGCTCGCAGTCCCTGTTCGAGGAAGCCTTCCGCGACGACGTCGCCGAGATCGACTCGAGTCTGCAGGAGATGATCTGGCGCAACGTCCGGGCCTACGCGGATCTGACGGGGGTCGAGCCGACGTGCACCCCGCCGGAGGCCTACGCCCTGTTCGACGGCCTGTTCCAGCAGGCGTTGCAGCGGCACATCGTCGGCGCGGAGGACGCGCTCGACGACCTGCGGCGCGGGGTGCGCCGGCTGTTCCCGCGCCTGTTCAGCTGAGCGGGACCACCATCCGCGCCAGCGGCACGTGGTGCTGCCCCGCGTGCATGTCCCGGTCCCGCAGCGATCCCTGGCTCACCGGCCGCGGAAAGGAAATCTTGACGACGTTCAACGACGGGATCCGGAAGATCCGGATCGTCTCTTCGCCGACCTGGTAGAGCGACGCCACCACGCGCTCGTTCAGGAACGTCTCGTCCGCCGCCACCCGGTAGCCGTCGGCGTCGCGCAGGAACAGCTCCAGCGTCACCCAGAACGGGCCCGCGTTCTTCGACCGGACCTCGTGGGCCAGGTCCGCCAAAGTGGGGTCAGGCATGGGTCTTCTCCTCGAACTCGATCCGGAACAGCTCCGGCGGCGCGCAGTCGACGACGTGGTTCAGCACGAACTCGTAGGCCGCGCCGCGCTCGACCTCGGCCGGGGACGACGCGAACGCGAAGCTCGGCAGGTAGTCCATCGCCGGGGTCGGCAGGTGCAGCATCAGCGGGTTGGCGATCTTGGCCACCGCCGTCGCCGTCGCCTGGTCGGGGGCGTTGACCAGCAGCATCACGCCCACCTCACGCGGCGGCCCGCTCTCGGGTTCCAGCGCGCCCAGCACCGCGTTGTGGCCGTACAGCCGCAGGTCGAACGCGTACTCGTCGTCGGCCAGACCCAGCGTCTGGCCCACCCGCTGCGTGATCAGCGCGCGCATCAGCGCGGCCCACTCGTCGATGTCGGCGAGCACCAGCGGGTCGCGGATCGCCGAAAACGACATCGTCTCGTAGCCGGTGATCCGCGCGCCTTCCAGCTTGATCGTGTACTGGTCCGCGACGTGGAACCGCGATCCGGTGACCCGGACGATCCGGTCGTCGACGGCCGAGTACTCCGCTTCACGGACGTCGAGCGTGCCGTCGGGTTCGCGCATCTCGAACGGGTTCGCGGTCTCGTACAGCATGTGCGCGGCCACCAGGATCGGCGTGCACGCCGCGCCCGGGTCGAGCGGCTCGATCGTGAAACCGCCGGCGTCGATCGTCGCCAGGACACCGCCCGCGCGCGGGTTGTCGGTGCACTGGCCACCGCACTCGACGATCTTCGCGGCGTGCCACGTCGGCCCGGCCGGCATCCCCTTCATGAGCGGGTAGGCGGCCGCCACCGCCGTGTCGGTCGCGCGACCGGCGAGCACGACCTGGGCCCCCGCGCGCAACGCCTCAACGATCGGCTCGTGGCCCATCGCGCCGACGATGTGCGTGCAGCTTTCCAGGGTCTCGGCGTCGAGTTCTCCCAGCGGAGGCAGCGGATGCACGCGGCCCGCGCCGAGGTGCTCCTTCAGCTCGGCCGCGTCCTGCTCGCTGTAGATCTTCGCGACCTTCAGGTCCAAGCCCTCCTCCGCGAGGACCTCGGCGGCGATCCCGGCGACCCAGTCGACGCCGGTGTCGGTCCCGCTCGTCCCGCACGAGCCCACGATCACCGGGATCCCGGCGCCCGCGGCGGCCGTGAACAGGCTGCGCAGGTCGCGCGCCACGGCCTTGGCGGTCGTCTTGGCCTTCGCGGCCCCGAGGTAGTACGGGCCGGAGTCGGTCGACCCGCCGTCGATGCTGATGACGTCGGCGCCCAGGGCGATGCCGCGCTCGACCGTCGCGTGGTCCCAGCCCGCGCCGAGCATGCCGCTCGGCGCCAGCACGCGTACTTTCTCCATGTCATTTCCCTCCGTTGACAACGAACCGGGGCCGGCCGTCGAGCGCCGCCACGACTTCCTCGGCTCCGCGTAGACCGGCAGCCCGGCGCGCTTCGGCGGTCTGCCCGGCCAGGTGCGAATAGACGACGATCCCGTCGACCCCGCGCAGCGGGCTGTCCGCGGGCAGAGGCTCTTCACGCACGACGTCGAGCGCCGCGCCCGCGATCTCCCCGGCCCGGACCGCCTCGACGAGCGCGTCTTCGTCGACGATCGCACCCCGCGCGGTGTTGACGAGCAACGCCGTCGGCTTCATCCGCTTGAACGCCAAGGCGTCCAGCAGTCCGCGAGTCCGGTCGGTGAGCGACGTGTGCACCGAGACGTAGTCCGAAGTGGACAGCAGTTCGGCCAGCTCGACGAACCGGACGTCCGGATCACGCAGACCGGACGTGCAGACGACGGTCATCCCGAAGGCGCGGGCCAGCGGCACGACCGCCCGCGCGGAAGCCCCGTACCCGATGAGCCCGAGCGTCGATCCGCGCAGTTCGTGCCCGTCCTCGCGCGGCCACTCCCCCCGCGCCACCCCGGAAGCCGACTGCACGAGCCGTCGCGCTCCGGCGAGCAGCAGCCCGAAGGTGTACTCGGCGACGGCGTTGGCGTTGACACCGGGCAGGTTGCTGACGCTGATCCCCTGCCGGGCGGCGGCCTCGACGTCGATGGAGTCGTAGCCCACGCCGGTCCGGACGACGACGCGCAGCCGCGGAGCGAGGGCCAGCACCTCGGCGGTCAACGGCTCGTTCGCGACCAGCGCGGCGTCGGCTCCGTCGAGGGCGGCCACCAGGTGTTCGGGGTCGCGCTTGCCGGTCATCGGCGAGTACCCGGTTTCCAGCCCCGCGCCGCGCAGGTACGCGTCCACCTCGTCACCGGGGCGCAGGTAGTCGGCGGTGATCAGGACGCGGCTCACAGCACCCGCCCGTCGGTCCGGCGCCGCTGCAGCACGGCGACGCGGGCCACCAGGAGCACCGCGATCGCCGTGACGACCCCGACGTCGAGGAGCAGGAACGGCCACCCGGTCACGTCCACCATGCCCCCGACCAGCGCCGGTCCGAGGAACCCGCCGCCCGACCAGCCGACGGTGTAGAGGCCGGTGTAGGTGCCGAGCACGCGGGCCGAGGGCGCGAGGTTCCAGAGGACGACCGCCATGTTGACCATGAACGCCGCCGCGCCCGCGGCCGCCACGCACAGGGCGACGACCGTGCCGGTGGGTGTCCGCACGATCGTCCCGAGCACCATGGCCGCGGCGAACACGGCCATCCCGAGCAGGATCACCCGCAGCCGGCCGAAGCGTTCGGCGAACAGCGCGACCGGGTAGGCGGCCACGAGGAACGCCAGGCCGCTGGGCAGGGTGAGGCCGCCGGCGTCGCCGCGGGACATGCCGAGCGTCTCCATGCCGTAGTTGGTGACGAGCGAGCGCGACGCGAACCACGCGCCGCCGAAGGCGAAGACGGCCAGGATGACCAGCAGCCGGCTGCGGTCGGTGTCCCGCAGGAGGTCGAGCAGGATGTCCCGCATCCGCACGCGGGGCGCGTTTTCGGTGTGGCCGGCGCGATCCTCTTCGAGCGCGGCCCGGTAGGCCGGGGACCTGCTGTCGCGCACCCGCCAGGCGAGGACGCCCACGGACACCAGCATCAGGACCGCCGGGATCGCGAAGGACAGCTTCGGGAAGTCGTCGATCAGGAAGAGGCTGATCAGCGCGGCGACGATCACCGTGATGCTGGAGGCGATCTTGACCGCCGCGTTGGCCCGGCTGCGGCGGTCGGGGGCGATGAAGTCCGGGAGCAGCGACTCGGCGATCGGCTTGAACGAGTTCGCGACGAGCGCGTAGCCGAACATCACCAGGACCAGCAGCGGCAGCGAGACCGCGGCGTGCGGGATGAGGACGAACAGCAGCGCCGCCACCGGCATGCCGACGACCAGGTACGGGACGCGGCGGCCCCACGACGTCCGGGTGCCGTCCGAGCGGTTGCCCATCCACGGCTGGATGAAGATGCCGAGCAGGTTGTCCATGCCCATCAGCGCGCCGATGAGCGCGGCGCTGCCGACGTGCTCGCGCAGCAGCGGCGGGACCTGCGAGTCGTAGAGGTTCCAGGTCGACTCCTGCGCGAAGACCGCCAGAGCCACGAAGAACGTGATGCGTCCGGTCCGGACGCGCGGGGTGGTCAACGTCATCGTCGGCACCTTCCCTTCGGCTTGGCGGCTACCGTACTTTTGCTATAGCAAGATGGTCAATAGTTGCAAACTAGTTTTGCCGTAGGCTGGGCGGCATGATGGGCGAAGCACTGCAGACCGACACGCTGGCCGACCGCGTGTACCGCGCGATCCGCGACGCGATCACGACCGGCGAGCTGCGCCCGGGTCAGAAGGTCACCGAACGCGGCTTCGCCGAGCAGCTGTCGGTCAGCCCGACGCCGGTGCGCGAGGCCATCCGGCGCCTCGAACAGGACGGCCTCCTCGAGCGGTCCGGCCCGAAGACGGTCAAGGTGGCGATGTTCGGCGGCGTCGCGATCCAGGACCTCGCCGAGGTCGAGGTGGGCCTGCGCGGCATGGTCGCCCGCTTCGCCGCCCGGCACGCGACGCCCGAACAGCTGGACGGGCTCGACGTGATCCTCGACGAGGCCGACGACCTGCTGATCCTCATCAAGCAGCGGCACGAATCCGGCCAGGACGTCGCGAAGCACGTCGGCCGGCTCTTCGACGCGATGCAGCGGTTCAACGCGCTCGTCGAGTCCTGCGCGGGCAACCCGGTGCTCGTCCGCCTGCTCGACCAGACCCGGGTGTTCTCCTACCCGGAACGGCGCTCGCGGGTGCTCGAGCGGGTCAGCGTGGACGAGACGTTCGGCCTGGACCGCTACACGACCCACCGCGCGCTGGTCCGCGCGCTGCGGGCGGGCGATTCGGTGCAGGCGGAGGCGCTGGTGCTCGAAGACGCCCGCGGCGGCCTGGGCGACCTGCTGGCGGGCTCCTGACGACCCCTCGGCCGACCAGGCAAGCGCCCCAATGTGGCCTTGGTTGCGTCTGACGCACCGAAGGCCGCCTTGGGTGCGTCAGACGCACCGAAGGTGGTCGAGCATCATCGCGCCGCTCCAGATCTGGCCGATCGGGTTGGCGATCCCGCGGCCGGCGATGTCGGGGGCCGAGCCGTGGACCGGCTCGAACAAGCTCGGCCAGGTGCGGTCCGGGTTGATGTTGGCGCTCGGGGCGATGCCGATCGTGCCGGTGCACGCGGGCCCGAGATCCGACAGGATGTCGCCGAAGAGGTTGCTGGCCACGACGACGTCGTACCTCCGCGGGCTCAGCACGAACCTGGCCGCGAGGATGTCGATGTGGTCCTTGTCCGCGGTCACTTCCGGGTACCGGGCCGCCATCGCGGCCGCGCGCTCGTCCCAGTAGGGCATCGAGATGGCGATCCCGTTGCTCTTGGTCGCCCACGTCAGGTGCTGGCGCGGCCGCGCGGCGGCGAGTTCGAACGCGTAGCGCAGGACGCGGTCCACGCCGGTGCGGGTCATCACCGTCTCCTGCAGCACGGTCTCCCGGTCGGTCCCCTCGAAGATGCGGCCGCCGATGCTGGAGTACTCGCCTTCGGTGTTCTCCCGGACGACGAGGAAGTCGATGTCCCCCGGCCCGTGGTCCCGCAGCGGGCCGCGCACCCCGCGCAGCAGCCGGACCGGCCGCAGGTTGACGTACTGGTCGAACCCGCGGCGGAACCTCAGCAGGCTGCCCCACAGCGACACGTGGTCGGGCACCACCGCCGGCCACCCGACCGCGCCGAAGAAAATGGCGTCGAAGCCGGCGAGAATGTCCTGCCAGTCCGGCGGCAGCATCTCGCCGTGCTCCAGCCAGTACTCGGCGGACGCGAAGCCGAATTCGGTGGTCTCGAGCGCGAAGCCGTGGACTTCGGCGGCGGCGCGCAGACAGCGCAAGCCTTCCGGGACGACCTCGCGTCCGATGCCGTCGCCGGGGACGACCGCGATGCGGTAAGGGGGCACAGACGCTCCTCGATGTGGGGTCTCTCCACTGTGGGCGGCGGCCCGGCGCCCCGGCAAGATCGCGGGCGGCAACCTATCCTTTCCGCCATGGAAAGACTCGACGACCTCGGCTTCTTCCACGTGGTCGCCGCCAGCGAGACGCTCACGGCCGCCGCGCGCGAGCTGGACGTCTCGCTGCCGGTGGTCAGCAAACGCCTGAAAGCGCTGGAACAGCGGCTCGACGTCCGGCTGGTGCACCGCGGCGCGCGACGGCTCGTGCTGACCTCCGAAGGCGAGCTCTACGCCTCCCGCGTCGAGGCGATCCTCGACCAGGTGAGGGAACTCGACGACCTGGTCGGCCACCGCGCCGGTGACCTGCGGGGCTCGATCGTCGTCCAGGCGACCCTCGGGCTCGGCCGCGCCCACGTGGCACCGCTCATCGGCGAATTCACCGCGCTGCACCCCCAGGTGCGCGTCCGGCTCCGCACGTCCGCGCTGCCCCTGCGGCCGCACCGGCGCGAGTTCGACCTGGCCGTGCACGTCGGCCCGCCGCCGGACTCCACGCTGCGGATGCGCCGGCTCGCGCGCAACCGCCGGGTGCCGTGCGCGGCACCGTCCTATCTGGACCGGCGCGGGACGCCCGAGCGGATCGAGGACCTCGCCGGGCACGACTGCATCGTGCTGCGGGAGAACGAGGGCGACTTCGCCGTGTGGCGCTTCGGCGGTGCCGCCCAGCCGCGCCAGGTGCGGGTGCGCGGCAGCCTGTCGAGCAACGACGGCGACATCGTGACCGACTGGGCGCTGCAGGGCCGCGGGATCGTCATGCGTTCGGAGTGGCAGGTCCGGTCCCAGTTGGACAGTGGCGCGCTGGTGCGGGTGCTCCCCGGCGTGCCGACGCCACCGGCGGACATCTACGCCCTGCTGGCCGACGACGTCCACGTGCCCCGGCGCACGAGCGAGCTGATCGCCCACCTGGCCGCCCGGCTGCCGGAACGACTGGCTTTCCCCTCGTGAAAGGCACGCTTTTCGCGAGCGGCATTGCCCGGGCCGTCGCGCTGCTCCTGGGTGCGGACCCCGCGACGGTCACGTGGATGCCGAGCGACGGCGGAGCGGACCGGATGGCGCGGGCCCGCACGCTGAGGGACTTCGGGTGCGAGGTGCGCTTCGACGTCGTCGAGGGCGTCGGGCACGTCGGCGAGGCGGTGCTACCCGCCGTGACCGAGTTCCTGCCGGCGAGCCAATAGCTCGTCGACCTCCGCGCGGGACGGGCTCGTCGCCGGGCCGTACCGCCCGACCGCGATCGCCGCGGCGGCGTTCGCGCGTTTCGCCGCGACCAGGATCGGCTCCCCGCGCAGCAGTTCCGCCGCCAGCACGCCGGCGTGGGCGTCGCCCGCACCGTTGGTGTCCACCGGATCGACCGGGAACCCCGGGACGCGCACGGTCACCCCGTTCTCCACGACATCGCACCCCTCGGCGCCGGCGCGCGTGACCCGCACCGAGACCGCCTCGACGCCGTCCACAGTGGACATCATCGCGGCCTCGGCGGCGTTGCAGGAAAGGATGTCGACCTGCGGCAGCACCGCCCGCCAGACGTCGGAGGCGACGTCCGCCGCGAGCGGCCCGGGGTCCAGCAGCACCCGGTGCTCCCCCATCGACGGCAGCCACTCGAGCAGCGCGTCGCGGTTCGACTCCCGGAGGAGGCTGTACCCGGTGACGTACACCAGGTCCCCGGCCCGCGACCGCACCCGGCGCAGGTGCTCGGCCGTCAGGGTGCCCTCGGCGCCGGTCTCGGTGATGAACGTCCGTTCGCCCGCCGCGTCGACCAGGACGACGCACACCCCGGTGTCCGAGCCGGCCGGCGACTGGACGAGCTCGACACCTTCGGCCGTCAGGGCTTCCCGCACGAGGTCGCCGAAGCGTCCGGTGCCGTGCTCCCCCGCGTAGACGACCTCCGCCCCGGCCCGGGCCGCGGCGGCCATTACGTTGAACCCGCCGCCCGCGGTGAAGCGGACGTCCGAGGCGAGCACGTCACCGCCCGGGGGCGGCAGCGCCTCGACCCGCATCACGAGGTCGACGATGGCCTGTCCGGTGTGGACGAGCCGGCCGGTCATCGACGGATCCTCGCACCGCCGAGCGCGGCGTACAACCCGGCGCCCACCACGAACGTGACGACCCAGCCGAGTCCGTTCGCGCCGATCCACGTGCCGGCCAGCGGCCCGGTGAACCAGGCGTCGTCGCCGGTGCCGGCCGTCGTGAACAGGTAGCCCGCGACGATGGCCGCGGCCCACGCGAGCAGGGCGCGCGGCTCGCAGCCCGCGCGGTACCAGTACGCACTCGTGCGGTGGACGTCCATCAGCGCCGCCGGGTCGTAGTCGCGCCGGCGCACCATGTCGACGACGAACACCCCGACCCACGCCGTGATCGGCACCGCCAGCAGGCTGATGAACGCGATGAACGGGCCGTAGAACCCGTCGGCCACGAGCATGAAGTACAGCGACCCGAGGAACGTCACGACGATGTCGACCACCACCGCGTAGACCCGCTTGAGCCGGATGCCCAGGGTCAGCGTGGTGAGACCGGCGGAGTACACGGACAGGTGGTTCGAGAGCAGCAGGCCGCCGAACGCGGCGATCAGGTACGGCACCGCCATCCAGCTCGGCAGCAGCTCGCGGATGGCCGCGACCGGGTCACCCGCCGAAGCCAGCGAAGGATCGTCGGCCGAGACCAGGCTGCCGAGCGAGATGAGCAGCACCAGCGGGATGCCCGCGCCTGCCGCGGCGGAGGCGACGAGCGACCCGGCCCGCACGGTGGGCGACTGGTAGCGCGACATGTCGGCGGAGGCGTTGGCCCAGCCGATCCCGGTCCCGGCGGCGATGGTGCCGACGCCGGCGATCATCGCGCCGACCGGCGCCGGCGACGCGGCGAACACCTGGCCCCAGTGGATGCGGGTGATCAGGCTGACCGCGACGACGACGTTGAGCGCGCCGAAGATCCACGTCGACCACCGCTGCACCGCCACCAGCACCGCGTGGCCGAGACCCGAGACCGTGACCGTGAGCAGGACGAACACCGCCACGCCGGCGATCGTCAGCACCGGGGAGGCCTTCGCGTCCGCGTTCGCGCCGAACAGGATCGCGCAGAGCGAGAGGAACGCGAACGCGGCGGTCGTCGTGTTGACCGTCTCCCAGCCGAGCCGGGACACCAGCGACACGATGGTCGGCCCGATGTTGCCCCGCACGCCGAACACCGCGCGCGAGAGCGTGAGCCCGGGCGCGCCACCGCGCCGTCCGGCGATGGAGACGACGCCGACGACCGCGAACGACCCGGCGGCGCCGAGCACCGCGACGATGGCGGCCTGCCAGAACGCCAGGTGCTGCACCGCGACCAGCGTCGCGCCGAGCGGCAGCCCGAGGATGCTGATGTTCGCGGCGAACCACACCCAGAACAACTGCATCGGGTGCCCGTGGCGCTCGCCCGCGGACACGGGTTCGATGCCGCGGGTCTCCAGCGCCCCGGTCCGCTCTCGGGTGGTCACGGCGTTCTTGCCGGGGACTTCAGCTGAATCGACCATCGTTACCTCGCACCTGCAGGAGGCCGTCCACGATGACGGCCAAGTCGAGCCGGTTGACCGCGCGCACCTTATCGACCAGGTGCGCGGGCAGTCCGGAAATCCCGTGGTGTGCGCCGAGGATCGCCCCGCACACGGCTGCCACGGTGTCGGTGTCGCCGCCGATCTCGGCGGCGAGGGTCAGGGCCGCGGCCGGGTCGTCGCCGAGGGTTTCGGCGAGCGCGAAGGCGGCGACCACGGATTCTTGCGCGGCGACCGACGTCCCGATGACCTGGGTGAGCGCGTCGGCCAGGCCGGCGCGGCCCAGGCCCCGCACCCAGCCGCGCGCCCAGGCGATGCGGGCCGCGATGTCCCCGCCGGCGACCCAGTGCCCGCGCAGCGCGCCGTCGGCGGCGGCCTGCTCGGCTTCGTCCAGGGAGGTCTTGAGGTCGGCGCCGTCCACGCCGGAGGAAACGGCGGCGGCCACCGCGGCGGCCGCGGCGATCCCCAGCCCGGTGTTGTGGGTGACGCGGCTGGCCGCGACGACGGCGTCGAGGAACCCCTCGCCCAGCGGAGTGGCGATGCCGACGGGGGTGATCCGCATGGCGGCGCCGTTGGTGGCCCCGTCCCGGCCGGCTTCCCCGGCGTCGGCGCCCGCGTCGAGCCGGTCGAGGGCGCGCCGGGTGGAGGGGCCGAGCAGGTCGAGTGAGCCACGGCGGATCATGTCCGCCTCCCACGCACGCAGGGCCCGGGCGAAGTCGTGGGGATCGATGTGGCCGTGGCCGTCGATGGCGAGCCGGGCCACGAGCACGGCCTGTTCGGTGTCGTCGGTGACCGACCCGGCGGGCATCGAGGGGGCGATCGGCTGCTCGGCGACGGCGTCGACGAAGCCGCGGATGGGCCCGTAGGCGGCGGCGATGGCCGCGCGCGACATCGACTGCGTCGGCATGCCGAGGGCGTCGCCGATCGCGAGCCCGTAGAAGGCGCCGAGCGCTCGCTCCCGCATCGACGACGGTCCGGTGAACATGTACAAACATGTACAGTTACAGGGAGCACGTGTCAAGGGCGGCCGCTTCGGGTGGGCTGGTGCGGGTGGCGGCCTGCTCGCCGGCGCGGCTGCCTCGCCGGAGGTCGCGAAGAGTCGTTCGCGACCTCCGGCGCCGCGAATGACTCATTCGCGACGTTCGGACCCGGGCGGCACCCGCCCGGCCCGGAGGCTCACCGCACCAGCGCGTCGTGGCCGAGGAGGTCGCCGAAGACCGAGACCGCGCGGTCCACCGCGTCGTCGTCGACACCCGCGTGGGTCACCGCGCGGATGCGGTCGGTGCCCAGCTCCTCCACCCGGATCCCCCGCCGCCGGGCCGCCTCGATCAGCGTCCGGGTCGTGTAGCGGTCGTCGCGGACCTTGAAGAACACCATGTTCGTCAACGGCGGCCCCGGGTCCAGCCGAACGCCCGGGATGCGCGACAGACCACGGGCCAGGCGCGCCGCGCGGGCGTGGTCGTCGGCCAGGCGCTCGGTCATGTCGGTCAGCGCCACGATGCCGCACGCCGCGATCATGCCCGCCTGGCGCATGCCGCCGCCGAGCATCTTGCGCATCCGGCGCGCCGCCGCGATCGTCACGCGGTCGCCCACCAGCACCGAGCCGATCGGCGCGCACAGGCCCTTCGACAGGCAGATCTGCACCGTGTCCGCGTGCTTGGCGACCTCCGCCGCGCTGACGCCGAGCGCGACGGCCGCGTTGAACAGCCGGGCGCCGTCGAGGTGCAGGGCGACGCCGTGCGAGCGGATCAGCCGGGACACCTCGCTGAGGTAGTCCAGCTGCAGGGGCAGCCCGCCGCACCGGTTCTGCGGCGTCTCCAGGCTCAGCACCGCCGGCGGCGCGATCTGCGGGTCGCTGCGGTCGACCGCGCACGCCTCGGCGATCGCCGCCGGGTCGATCGTGCCGTCGGGCAGGTTCGGCAGCGGGTCGTAGACGATGCCGCCGCACAGCGACGCGCCACCCGCTTCGTAGACGTACACGTCGGACTCGTGCCCGACGATCGCCTTGCCGCCGCGCGGGCAGTGCGCCAGCAGGGCGGTCAGGTTCGCCATGGTGCCGCTCGGCATCAGGCAGCCGGCCTGCTTGCCGAGCAGCTCGGCGGCGAGCTGCTCCAGCCGGTCCACGGTCGGGTCCTCGCCGTAGACGTCGTCGCCGAGCGGGGCGCGCGCGGCGGCCTCCAGCATCGTGGGCGTCGGCAGGGTGAAGGTGTCGCTGCGGAGTTCGACGTGCGTGCCCTGCGCGGGCGCGGCTTCGGGACGGAGGGTGGCGAGGTCATCGGCGAAGGTGGTCACAACAGGCTCCTGGGTGTCGACGAGAGGTTCAGCGGGTGGCCATGCGTTCGCGGAGGGTCCGCGGGCGCATGTCGGTCCAGACGGTGTCGATGTGCGCGAGGCATTCCTCGCGGCTGCCGGTGACGCCGACGCTCAGCCAGCCCGGCGGCAGGTCGCGGCCGGCGGGCCAGATCGAGTACTGGTCTTCGTCGTTGCGGACGACGGTGAAGGTCACGGGAGGCTCCTGGTGAGGGATCGGACGGCGTCGTCGAGGCCGACCTCGGCCTGGCTCCAGCGCCACCGGCGTTCCTCGGCCGCGGCGCGGATCCGGGCGAGCCCCGTCTCGGCTTCGGTGACCGCGGCGAGCACGGACGCCCGCGCCGGGCCACCGCCGTGGGCCGCGTGCTGGGCGACCTCGGCCGGGTCGAGCGCGGCGAGCACGTGCTCGGGCTGCCCGGCCAGCCGGACGCGGGCGACTTCGTGCAGCGGCAGGTTCCGGTCGAGGGCTTCCTTGGCGATGGCCCCGACTTCGTGGTGGGCGTGGCGGAACGGGACGCCGGCGTCGACGAGCCGTTCCGCGAGGTGGGTGGCCGCGGTCTGGCCGTCGACGGCGCGTGCGTACATCCGCTCCGGCACCGGCTCGGCGCCCTCGACGACGAGCCGAAGCAGCACAACGGCGTCGGTTGCGGCTTCGAGCGCCGACCACGCCGGGGCGACGGCTTCGGTGCCGACGGCGATGGCGTTGGTGAACCGGGCCGTCGCCATGGCGCTCGCCGACGCGGTGAACGCGCCGAGCGGGGCCAGCGCGCGGCCCTGGACGTGTTCCAGCAGGAACGGGTTGCGCTTCTGCGGCATCATCGAACTGGACCCGACGACGTCGTCGGCCAGCCGCAGCAGCCCGGCCTCGGCGCTGGTCCACGCCTGGAAGTCGTGGGAGACGCGGCAGAGCAGCACACCGAGGACGGTGGCCGCGGAAAGCTGGCGCAGCACCAGATCCCGCGACGCCACCGCGTGCAGCGAGTTCGGGATCGGGGTGGTGAAGCCGAGCAGCGCGGTGGTGCGATCCTGGTCGACCGGCAGCGACGTGCCGCCGACCGCGCCCGCGCCGAGCGGGTTCTGGTCGATCTCCGCACCGGCCTGCCAGAGGCCTTCGACGTCGCGGACGAGCGCGCTCGCGACGCCGGCGAGGTAGTGGCCGTAGGTGATCGGGACGGCGGGCTGGTGGTGGGTGTAGGCGGGCATGGTGACGGCGGCCCAGCGCCGGGCCCGTTCGAGCAAGGCGCGGCCGAGGGCGTCGGACTCGGCGAGCAGGCGTTCGTGCGGTTCGCGCAGCCGCAGCCGGACGACGGTGGCGTTGAGGTCGTTGCGCGAGCGTCCACTGTGGAGGATGCCACCGACCTCCGCGCCGAGGGTGTCGATGAGGTGGGACTCGTAGGCGAGGTAGCGGCCGCGGGGGGCGGGAACGTCGTGCAGCGGCGCGAAGCCTTGTTTCCGCAGGCTTTCGATGCCGTGGAGGAGCCGGCCGGCCCGGGCCCGGTCGACGATGCCGCGTTCGGCGAGCATGACGACGTGGGCGCGGTCGACCTGGCTGATGAGCCCGAGTTCGGCGGCGACCGGATCGGGGGCGGGGGCGGTGTCGCGGTCGAAGAGGATCTCCCTGGCCGCGGCGGAGACGGTGCTGGTGAGCCGGCCGGTTCCGCCTGGGGCGATGGTCATCGAGGTGCTCCTTCCGGGGTGTCCGGGTGGGGTGGCTTGGCCCGTCCGGAGGTCGCGAATGACTCCTTCGCGACCTCCGGCGCCGCGAATGAGTCATTCGCGACGCGGGCGGGGCGGACGGCGGCGGTCTGGGCCACCGTGGTGATGAGGAATCGCAGGGTCATCGGGTCCTCCCCCGCGGCCCGAACGTCATGAACGACTCGTTCATGACGTCCGGCGAGGTGAACGACTCGTTCATGACGTTCGGGGGCGGGTCCCCGGCAAAGACGCGTTTGCCGGGCGGGATGTCATGAAAGACTCGTTCATGACGTCTCGCGCCGCAGTTCGGGGACCAGCGCCGCGCGCAGCCGGTCCAGCCCGGCCACCGCGGCCGCCCGGGAGCCGCGGGGACGGTCCGCCACGGCGAGCACGTGCCCGGCGCGGTCGCGGTAGTCCCGCGCCGGGCGCACCACCGTGCCGTCGGGACGGTAGAGCCGCGCTTCGGTCACGCCGGGCACGCTGGATGCCTTCGCCACCGCGTCGCCGGCCGAAAGCGCCGAGGTCGCCGTCGCGGTGAGGAACCGCAGCGACGCGCAAGCCCGCCGCGTCGGGCGCAGGTCCGGCGGTAGACCCAGCACCGCCGAAACCTGCGCCGCCACCAGGTCGACGCCGGTCGCCGCGCGGACCAGCTCCGGGATCATGCCGCCCGCCGGACGCGGGTTGACCTCCATCAGCCGCGGCCCGGACGGAGTCAGCCGGATCTCGACGTGCGCCGCGCCGAAGCCGAGACCCAGCGCCGTCACCGCCGACCGGGCCGTGTCGATCAAGGCCGTCTCGTCCGCGGGCGGCAGGGAAGCCGGGACGTCGTGGCCCACTTCGACGAAGAACGGCGCCGGTCCGAGGTGCTTGCGCACGACCGCGACGACGACGTCGCCGAACAGCTCCACCGAGTACTCCGGCCCGCTCGCGTACGGCTCCACCAGCACCTGCGCCGGCACCGGCAGCCCGCGTTCGTTGTGGGTCACCGACAGCAGCGCCGCCGCCTGGGCGGCCACCGCGTCGGGTGTCTCGCAGCGCAGCACCCCGACGCTCCCCGACCCCTCGGCCGGCTTGAGCACCACCGGGAACTCGACCGCCGCCGCGACGGCCTCAAAAACCGAGGTCGCCACCGTGCACGGCGCCCCGAGCACCGTCCGCTGGTGGGCCTTGTTGCGGCAGTCGGTCACGGCCAGGGGATCCGGTCCGGGCAGGCCCAGCTTCGCCGCGATCCGGGCCGCCACCGGGATGAAGTACTCCGAGCTGCTCGTCACCCCGGCCGGCTCGCCGATCTCCGCCGCCAGCACCGCGCACGCGTCCGCCGTGTCGCAGCGGACGACGCGGACGCCGTCCTCGGCCGCGTACGGGTAGCGCGCCGGGTCGGCCGCGGCGAGCACCGGCTCGTACCCGAGGGAACGGGCCTGCCGCGCGAACAGCCGGCCGGTACCGGTCGTGTTGCTCTCGACGAGCAGCAGCGTGCGCGTCACGACGCGTCGGCCAGCGAGCGCCGGCCCCAGTTGAGCCACGTCCACGAGCCGCCGGGCTCGGCGGGCGCGACGACCTCGTACGGCTCGGCCGCGCCCGGGTGCGCCAGCCCCTGCGCGCGCAGCCACTCGTCGGAGTACACCGTGTCCTGGTAGCGGTAGCCCTCGTCCGGCAGCAGCGCGACGACCGTCGCGTCCGGGTTCCGGCGCGCGAACCAGTCGGCGACCTTGAACGACGCGCCGCTGGTCGGGCCCATGAACAGGCAGTGCCGCGCGTACAGCTCGCGCGTCGCGGCGAACGCCTCGGCCGCGCCGATCCAGTGCACCTGGTCGTAGCTGCCGTGGTCGACGTTGGGCGGCACCAGGCTGTTGCCGAGCCCGCGCAGCACGCGCGGCCCGTCCTCCTGACCGAAGATGGCGCTGCGCTGGGTGTCGACGCCGATGAGCGCCAGGTCCGGGACGAGCATCCGCAGGAACGAACTCGTGCCGGACGTCGAGCCGCCGGAGCCGACCGCGCCGACCAGGCAGTCGGGCACGCCGATCGTCTCGGCGAGCTGTTCGGCCACCAGCGCGTAGGACCGCGGGTTGTCGGGATTGCTGTACTGGCCCGGCACCCAGTGGTTCGGGTACTCGGCGCGCAGCTCCTCGAGCCGGTCGAGCCGGGCGCGCTGGAACCCGCCCACCGGGCTGGGCTCCGGGCAGATTTCGACGCGGGCGCCGAGGTGCTCGAGCCGGCGCTTCAACGGCGCGTCGATCGCCGGGTCGCCGACGATCGTGAGCGGGTAGCCGCGCAGCCGGCAGACCATGGCGAGGCCGAGGCCGAAGGTGCCCGACGACGTCTCGAGCACGGTCGTGCCCGGGCCGACCTCACCGCGTTCCTCGGCGCGGTCGAGCATGAACCGGGCGGGCAGCAGCTTCATCAGGCCGAACGCGGCCACGTGGAAGTTGGGCCGGATGCGGATGATCCGGGGCAGCTCGGTCGCCTCCACGACGGACCGGCTCACGGGGGTGGCAAGGGTCATCGGACTCACCTCTCGGTTTCGAACTGCCAGGTCTCGGTCACGTCGAGCCGCGTCGCGGCGAACTCCAGCCGCGCCGGGGTTTCGGGGTCGGTCGCGTCGAAGATCAGGCCGGCGACGTCGCCGCTGTGGGCGACCTGGACGCCGGCGGCCCCGGCGGCGCGGGCGACGGCGAGGACGTCGTCCAGCCCCGGCACGGGCAGGTGCCGCTGGTTGAGCAGGGTGCTGGCGGTGGCGACGCGGCCGAGCAGGCCCGCGTCGCCGTCGCGCACGGCGCGGCGCAGCAGGCCGCGCAACGGCCGGAACGCCTCGATCTCCCACGACGTGTAGCGCGCGGGCGGGAGTTCCAGGGTGTCGACGCCGCGGCCGCCCGGGCTGGTGCCGAACCCCAGTACGGACAGGGGCATCAGCTCCCCCAGGTCCTCGATCGGCTCGCCTTCGCGGTGGGCGAAGACCACCGCCCGCCCGCCGTACATCAGCGAGTCGGACGCCGTCTCGGCTTCGACGGCCAGCGCGCCGACCTCGGCGGGCGAGAGCCGCCGTCCGGTCGCGGCCAGGACCGCGCCGATCGCCGACGTCACGTCCGCGGTCGAGGAGCCGAAGCCGCGGCACAGCGGGATGTCGCTGGTGATGTCGAGCAGCCCGCCCGGGATCGGGTGGCCGAGCCGCGCCAGGGTGAGGTCGGCGGCGCGCCGTGCCTTCGTGCGCCACGCCGGCCGGACGGTCGTGCCGCTGTCTTCGGTGGGCAGGAAAGTCGCCCGGGTGCTGTAGAGCGGGCACGGCAGGGTGACGAGCCCGCGGCGCAGCCGGCCGTCGGCGACGAAGACTCCTTGCAGGATCTCGCCGTGGTGGGCGTCGACGCGGAAGCTGCCCGCGCGCGGGTCGGTACTGTGCTGATGGTCACCAGTCCGACCACAGTCGCGGCCGAATGGCTCCGTGGCGACGGTTGCGTTCCGCGCGAGGGTCGGCCTGCTTTTGGCCGGACTGGTGACGGTGGCCGGGGCCGGTGCGGCGACCGCGACGTCTTCGGTCATGGCGTTCTCCTTCACTCGTCGGCGGTCACGGCGAGCCCGGCCAGCACGGCCCGGGCCAGCTCCGCCACGTGCGGCGGTTCGACCATGTCCCAGTGGTGGCCCGAAACCGGCGTCACCGTGAGCTCGCCGCGCGTGCGGGCGCGCCAGCTCTCCGGCCGCACCTCCGGGCGGCCCTTCACCGGGTGGGTGCCGGTGGAGGTGATGAGGTGGATGCCGGCATCGACGACGGCGCGGCAGCGGTAGGCCTCGACGGCGTCCTTGCCGGCGAGGTAGACCCGCGCCATCTGCTCGACGACGGCGTTGCCCGCCACTTCGGAGACCATGCCGCGGTCGCGGGCCTCGGCGAGCATCTCGTCGAGCGTGTCGACAGCTCCCGGAGCGAGCTTCAGCACGGCCTCGCCGAACCACGCGAGGGGGTCGCTGGTGTCGACCTCCGGCAGCGGGTTGCCGTAGTCGTCGACGCCGAGGACGGTCGCGTCGATGACGCACAGGTGCTCGACCGCGCGGCCGGCCTTTTCCAGCTGGGCGGCCATTTCGAAGGCGACCGAGCCGCCCTGCGACCAGCCGGCGAGCCGGATCGGGCGGTCACCCGCCACCGGCAGGAGGTCGGCGATGAACGCCGCGGCCAGCTCCTCGATGGTGTGCACCGGGTCCTCGCCGGGCGCGAACCCGGGCGCCTGCAGGCCGAACACCGGCAGCGCCGGGTCCAGTTCGGCCACCAGCTGCAGGTACGGGAACGGGCTCCCGGCGGTCGGCGGCAGCAGGAACAGGGGGGCGGCACCGGCCCGGCCCGGCGAGAGCGGGACGACCAGTCCCCCGCCGCTTCCCCCGGCGCGGATGAAGTCGGCCAGCGCCCGGATCGTCGGGGCGCGGAACACCTCGGCGAGGCCGACGGTCGCGCCCAGTTCGGCCTTGATCCGGTCGACCAGCACCACCGCCAGCAGGGAGTGGCCGCCGACGTCGAAGAAGCCGTCGGTGACGCCGACGCGGCGGCCGAGCAGGTCCTCCCAGAGCTTCGCCAGCGCCATCTCCAGTTCGTCGCGCGGGAGCACCCCGGACGTCGACACGGGGGCGGCGTCCGGGGCGGGCAGGGCGACGCGGTCGATCTTGCCGTTCGAAGTGAGCGGCAGGGTGTCCAAAGTGGTCAGCGTCGACGGGACCATGTACTCCGGCAGCCGCTCGGACAGGTGCGCACGCAACGCTCCGGCGTCCACTGTGGACGGCGAGACGTACCCGGCGAGCCCGCCGTCGCGGACCACGGCGACCGCCTCGGTGACGCCGGGACCGCCGACCAGGGCGGCCTCGATCTCGCCCAGCTCGATGCGGTAACCGCGCACCTTGACCTGGTGGTCGGTGCGGCCGACGAACTCCAGCCGCCCGTCCGGCAGGTACCGGGCCAGGTCGCCACTGCGGTAGAGGCGGCCCGGCCCGAACGGGTTCGGCACGTACTTCGCGGCGGTCAGGCCCGGGCTGCCCGCGAAGCCGCGCGCCACTCCGGCACCCCCCGCGTACAGCTCGCCGGTGACGCCGGCGGGGACCGGCCGCAGGTGCTCGTCGAGGAGGTAGACCTCGGTGTTCCAGATCGGCCGCCCGACCGGGATGGGCGTGGTCACGCACTCGGCCGCGGGCAGCAGGTTGATCACGTTCGCCACGGACGTCTCGGTGTGGCCGTACTCGTTGGCCACCACGACCTCGGGGGCGTTCTCGCGCCAGAACTCCAGGGCTTCGGCGGTGAGCTGCTCGCCGCCGACGACCAGGTGCGCGGCCGCGGCCGCCGCCTCGGGGGCGAGGCACCGGCGCAGCGGCTCGAGGTGCGCCGGGGTCAGCTTGACGAAGCTGAACTTCCGGCCGCTCGACAACACGTCCGCGAGGCCGGCGACCGGGTGCTCGTCCTCCGGCACCAGCGTCACGGTCGTGCCGCACAGGAGCGGCAGGAACAGCCCGGTGACGGTGAGGTCGAAGGCGAGCGACGAGTGCACCGGGGCGCCGTCGCCCTCGTCGGCGCGGTAGGCCTGGCGGCACCAGTCCAGGTAGTGCAGCACGCCGCGGTGGCTGATCATCACGCCCTTGGGGCGGCCGGTGGAGCCGGAGGTGTAGATGACGTAGGCGAGGTTCTCGGGGTCGACGACCGGGTCCTGCCACGGCTCCGGGTCGTCGGCGACCGGCTCGTCGGCGAAGACCACGACGTCGCCGAGGTTCTCACCGGCGTACCGGCGGGTGGTGACGAGCACGCGGGCGCCGGCCTGGCGGAGCATGTACTCCTTGCGGTCCTGCGGGTAGGCCGGGTCGAGGGGGATGTAGTGGCCGCCGGTCTTGAGGATGGCCAGCAGCACCGGCAGCAGCAGCGGGCCGCGTTCGCACAGCACGCCGACGGGGGTTTCGACGCCGACGCCGTGGGCCCGCAGCCGCTGGGCCAGCCGGGTCGCGCGGGCTTCCAGCCCGGCGTAGGTCAGCTCGGCGCCGCCGCAGCGGACGGCGATCGCGTCCGGGTTCGTCGCCGCCTGCTCGGCGATCCGGCCGTGCAGCGTGCCGCGCAGGTAGGGCTCGGCGGTGGCGTTCCAGGTCTCGAGGAGCAGCTTCCGCTCGCCGGTGCCGAGGACGTCCACTTCGGACAGCCGGGCGCCGGGGCGGGCGGCGAGTTCGGTGAAGAGCCGGACGAAGTGCTCGCCCATGCGGTCCATCCGAGCTTGGTCGAAGAGAGCGGTCGCGTATTCGAGGACGCCTTCGACGGACCCGTCGGCCTGGCGGACGAAGGAGATCATCAGGTCGAACTTCGCCGTGGTCGAGGGCAGGTCCACAGAGGACACCGCGAGGTCGCCCAGCGCGCCTTCCCCCGACGAAGAGTCGTACACCGCGAACATCACCTGGACGACCGGGGTGTGGGCGAGGTCGCGTTCCGGGGCCAGCTCCTGGACCGGCCGTTCGAACGGCAGGTCCTCGTGGGCCTGGTCGGCCAGCCGTGCCACGCGGACGCGGTCGGCGAGGGTGGTGAAGTCCGGGTCGCCGGACAGGTCGCCGCGAGCGACGACGGTGTTCACGAAGAACCCGACCATGTGTTCCAGCTCGGCCCGGCCGCGCCCGGCGACCGGGGTGCCGACGGCGAGGTCGTCCCGGCCGGTGTGGCGGCCGAGCACGACGTACGCGGCGGCGAGCAGCGTCACGAACGGCGTCGCGCCCACGCTCTTTCCCTGATTCAGCACCGCTTCCGCCGCGGCCGCCGGGATGGTGAAGCGGGCTGACGCGCCGTGGGGGTCGCGCTGGGCCGGCCTCGGTCGGTCGGCCGGCAGCTCCAGGGTTTCCAGCCCGGCGAGCCGGTCCTTCCAGTACGCGAGGCCGGCGTCGTGGGCGTCCACCCGGGACTGCTCCCAGACCGCGAAGTCCGCATAGGACAGTTCGATCGGGGCCAGTTCGGTGCCGGTGTAGAGCTTGCGGAGGTCGTCGAGGAGGATCGGCAGCGACCAGCCGTCGCAGGCGATGTGGTGGACGTTCAGGGCGAGGACGTGCCGCTCGGGTGCCTCGCGGACCAGCATCGCCCGGAACACCGGGCCCGCCGCGAGGTCGAACGGACGGCTCACGTACTCGGCCAGCACGGCATCCGGATCGCCGTCGACCACCGGCAGCTCGACCGGCGCCGGAGCCCCGATCACCTGCCGCGGCTTGTTGTCCTCCGCGACGTAGGCCGTGCGCAAGATCTCGTGCCGCGCGACCAGGGCGTCGAGCGAGCGGCGCAGTGCGTCGACGTCGAGGGCGCCGTCCAGGCGGAGCAGCAGCGGCACGGCGTACTCCGCGCTGTCCGGGTCGAGGCGATCGAGGAACCACAGGCGCTGCTGGCCGGCGGAAAGCGGGAGCGGGGCGTCGCGGTCGGCGCGGCCGAAGGTGCGGACCGGCGCGGTGGCCGCCCGGCCGCGCAGGCGCTTCGCGAGCACCGCGGCCCGAAGCCGGGCCGCCCGGTCAGCGGTGTCGTCGGCGGGGCGGGTGTCGAACGTGGTCATGCGCTGGCCTCCTCGGTGAGGGAGTCGAGGAGCTCCTGCTCGGACATGCCGGCGAGCTCGGCCTCGATCTCGGTGTGGACCACGGCGGCGAGCGCGGCGACCGTGGTGGTCTGGAACAGCACGGGCAGGGGCAGGTCCACGCCGAAGGCGGCCTGCAGCCGCATGCGGACCTTGGCGGCGAGCACGGAATGCCCGCCGAGGGCGAAGAAGTCGTCGCCGAGCCCGACGCGGGGCACGCCGAGCACCTCGGCCCAGATGTCGGCGATCAGCTGCTCCTCGGGGCTGCTCGGGGCGACGTAGTCCGCCGTCTCCTCGGCCGGTTCGGGCAGCGCGGCCCGGTCGAGCTTGCCGCTGGTGTTGACCGGCAGCACGTCGAGCACGACGAACGCGCTCGGCACCAGGTGCTCCGGCAGCCGCTGCCCGAGGAAGGCACGCAGGTCCGCGGGGGTGACATCGCCGACGGTGTAGGCGACCAGGCGTTTCTGCCCGGCCGGGTCCGGTTTGGCCAACACCACTGCGGCCATGAGCGCCGGGTGGGCCCGCAGCGCGGACTCGACCTCGCCGAGTTCGATGCGGAAGCCGCGGATCTTGACCTGGTCGTCGGTCCGCCCGAGGAACTCCAGGTCGCCGGCGCGGGTGCGCCGGACCAGGTCGCCGGTGCGGTACATCCGCCCGCCCGCCGGGTTGGCGACGAACCGGCTCGCGGTGAGTCCCGGCCGCCCGAGGTAGCCGCGGGCCAGTCCCGGGCTCACGACGTACAGCTCGCCCGCCACGCCCGGCGGCACCGGCTGGAGCCGGTCGTCCAGGACGTACGCGCTCGTGTACCGCAGCGCGCGGCCGATGGTCACCGCGGCGCCCACCACCAGGGGTTCCGACACCGTGGAGACGACCGTGGCTTCGGTCGGGCCGTACATGTTGAGCATCCGGCGCCCCGGCGCCCACTTCGCGACCAGCTCCGGCGGGCAGACGTCGCCGCCGACGACGACCGTCCGGAAGTCCGGCAGGTCCGGGTCCTCGACCGTGGCCAGTGCCGCGGGCGGGATCAGCGCGTGCGTCACCCGTCCCTCGGCGAGGACGTCCCGCAGCTGGTCGCCGAGCAGCGGGCCCGGCGGTGTCACGACGAGTGCGGCGCCGGTCATCAGGGACGCGCAAAGTTCGAGGATCGACGCGTCGAAGCTCGGCGACACGTACTGCAGCACCCGGTCGCCCGGGCCGACCCGGTAGGCGGCGATGGTGTTCGCCACCAGGGTGGCGAGGCCGGCGTGACTGACGACGACGCCCTTGGGCCGGCCGGTCGAACCCGACGTGTAGATCACGTACGCCGCGTTCTCCGGCTCGACTTCGACGTCCAGGGGGCTGTCGTCCCTTGTGGACGCCGGCAGCTCCCGCAGCGTGAGCACCGGGTTCGCGTCGTCGAGCATGTACTGGACGCGCTCCGCCGGGTAGCTCGGGTCGACGGGGAGGAACGCGGCCCCGGTCTTGACCACGGCCAGCTGCGCGACGACCAGGTCGGCCGACCGCGGCAGCAGCAGCGCGACGACCTGCTCCGGGCCGGCGCCGCGGCTTCGCAGGACCCGGGCCACGCGGTCGGCCGCCGCGTCCAGTTCGGCGTAGGTCAGCGAGTCCGGTCCGGCGATCACGGCCGGGGCATCCGGATCGCGTCGCACCTGGGCTTCCACCAGCTCCGCGAAAGTCCCGCCGGGGGCAGGTTCGCCGAGCGGGGTGACTTCGGCCGCGTCGAGCATCGGGACGCGGTCCACCGGCCGTCGCGGGTCGGCGGCGAACCCGGTGAGGAGCCGGACGTACCGCTCGGCGAACGCCGCGATCGTCTCCTCGTCGAACAGCGCGACCGGGTATTCGAGGACGCCGTCGACCGCGCCGGAGGGCTGCTCGCGCAGCACCACGGCGAGGTCGAACTTGGCCGCACCCGTCTCGATCCCCAGGGGCTCGCAGTCCAGGTCGCCGAGTTCCCAGCCGCCTTCGGACACCGTCTGCAGCGCGAACATGAGCTGCACCAAGGGGTTGCGGCTCGGGTCGCGGTCGGGCCGCAGCTCGGCGACGACCCGGTCGAAGGGGACCTCCTGGTGGCTGAAGGAGTTCAGCGCCGTCTCCCGGACGCGGTCCAGCAGCTCGGTGAAGCCGGGCGAGCCGGTCAGGTCCGCGCGCAGGGCGAGGGTGTTGACGAACTGGCCGATCAGCCGCTCGGTGTCCGGGTGGTCCCGGCCGGCGACCGGGCTGCCGATGGCGAACTCCCGCAGCCCGGTGTGCCGGGAGACGAGGACCTGGAAGCCGGCCAGCAGGGTCATGAACAGGCTGGCCCGGGCCTGCGCGCCCAGCGCACCGAGCCGGTTCGCCAGCTCGGCGGGAATGCTGAACTCGTACCGCGCGCCCCGCGGGTCACGCACGGGCGGCCGTGGCCGGTCCGCCGGCAGCCCCACGACCTGCGGCACCCCGGCGAGCTGCCTCCGCCAGAACTCGACGTCGGCCTCGCTCGGCCGGGACCAGGCCGCGACGTCGGCGTACTGCACCGGCAACGGCGGCAGGTCGACACCGGCGTAGAGGTCCCGCAGCTCCTCGGCGAGGAGGCCTTCGGACCAGCCGTCGAGGACGATGTGGTGGGCCGACAGGACCAGGACGTGGTCGTCCTCGGCGAGCCGGCCGAGCGCCGCGGCGAACACCGGGCCGGTGGCCAGGTCGACGCCCCGGGGCGCCAGGAACGGCGTGATCTCGTCGAGCTCGGTGACGGGCAGCGGAACCGGCCCGGCCGGGTCGACGACCTGCTTCGGCTCACCGTCGATCTCCACGAACCGGGTCCGCAGGATCTCGTGCCGCTCCACCAGCTTCGTGAGCGCGCCGGTCAGAGCGCCGACGTCCAGGGCACCACGCAGGCGAACCGCGGTGGGCACCAGGTATTCGGCGCTGGCCGGCGCCATCCGGTCGGCCAGCCACATGCCGACCTGGACGCCGGCCAGCGGCGCGGGACCGCTGAGCCGCTTCGGGATCGCCTCGAACTCGCGCCGGGTGGCGCGGGCGACGGCGTCGGCGAGTTCCGCCACCGTGGGCGAGTCGAAGATCAGCCGGATCGGGATGTCCGCCGAGAGCCGCTTGCGCAGCTCCGCGACCACCCGGACACCCAGCAGCGAGTGGCCGCCGAGGTCGAAGAAGTTGTCGTCGGCACCGACCCGCTCGATGCCGAGGACGTTCTGCAGCACTTCGGCGACCAACTCGGCGACCGGGCCCTCCGGGGCGCGGTACTCGGCCCCCGCGGCGGCCGGCGCGGGCAGTGCCTTGCGGTCGATCTTGCCGCTGGTCGTGGTCGGGAACTCGGGCAGCACGCTCAGCGCCGTCGGCACGAGGTAGACCGGCAGCCGCTCGCGCAGCTGTTCCCGGACCTCGGCCTCGGTGAGCGTCACGCCGGCCTGCGGGGTGACGTAGCCGGCGAGACGCTTGTCCCCCGGCGACGGCTGCCAGACCGTGACGGCCGCTTCACGCACGCCCGGCAGCTCCAGGAGCACCTGCTCGACCTCGCCGGGTTCGACGCGGATGCCGCGGATCTTGACCTGCGAGTCCTGGCGGCCGAGGAAGGTCAGCGCGCCGTCGGGGGTGCGCAGGCCGCGGTCGCCGGTGCGGTAGAGCCGCTCGCCGGGGTCGAACGGGCTCGGCAGGAACGCCGCCGCCGTCTTGCCCGGGTCGCCGAGGTAGCCCCGGGCGAGCCCGACGCCGCCGATGAAGAGGTCGCCCGGGACGCCGACCGGGACCGGCCGCAGGTGCTCGTCGAGGACGTGGATCCGGTTGTTCGCGATCGGCGAGCCGACGCTCACCGAGCCCGCGCCGTCGAGGTCGGACCGGAGGCACTCGCGCATGGTCGAGTCGATCGACACCTCGGTGGCGCCCCACTGGTTGTGCAGGGTCGCGGTCTCGCCCAGCCGGTCGAAGAACAGCTTCAGCAGTTCCGGCTGCAGCGCTTCACCACTGGTGATGACGTTGCGGACCGTCTTGAGCGCGGCCCGGTCGGCCGGGGTCAGCTGCTCCAGGAACAGCGTCAGCATGCTCGGTACGAACTGCAGGTTGACGACCCGGTGGCGCACGGCGCCGGCCAGGATCGCGGCGGGGTCGCGGTGCAGGCCCGGCGGGATCAGGGCGACGCGACCGCCGACGATGAGCGGCCACAGGCATTCCACGGCGGCGTCGTCGAACACGAGCGTCGTCTTCTGCAGGACGCCTTCCCCCGGCTGGAGCCGGTAGGTGTCCTGGTGCCAGCGCAGCCGGTTGACCCAGCCGCGGTGGGTGCTCGCGACGCCCTTGGGCTTCCCGGTCGAGCCGGAGGTGTAGTAGATCGACACCAGGTTGTCCGGGTGGGTGCGGTCGGGCAGCGGTGGCACTTCACCATCCACATCGGACACTTCGAGGAAGGTGACCTCGGTGCTGTCCGGCGCGGGCGCCCCGGCGTTGATCAGGCAGACGGGCGAGTTCGCGTCGCCGAGGATGCCGAGGACCCGGGGTTCGGGCGCGTCGGTCTCGATCGGCACGAACGCGCCGCCGGCCTTGAGGATGGCGACCAGGCCGACGATCAGGTCGATCGAGCGGTCCATCCGCAGGCCGACCGGGACGTCCGGGCCGACGCCGTGCTCGCGCAACCGAGCGGCGAGGACGCCGGCGCGGCGTTCCAGCTCGGCGTAGTCGATGTGGTCGTCGAGGTACTCGACGGCGATCGCGTGCGGGGTCTTCGCTGCCTGCTCGGTGATGAGGTGGTGCAGGCAGCCGCTCTCGTCGTAGGCGACGTCGGTGTCGTTGACGCCTCGCACCAGGTGGGCGTGCTCGGTATCGGTGAGCAGATCCAGCTCGCCGACCGGGGTCTCGGGTGCTTCGGCGATCCTTTCGAGCAGCGTCGTGAAGTGGCCGGCCAGCCGCTCGATCGTGGTGGCGTCGAACAGCGCGGTCGGGTACTCGAAGATGCCGGTCAGGGCGCCGTCGTCGTCCTGGGCCATGGCGAGTTCGAGGTCGAACTTGCTGACCCGGGTGTCGACGGCGAGCTGCTCGACGGCCAGGCCGGGCAGCGCCCAGCCGGCCTTCTCGTTGTTCTGCAGGGCGAACACGATCTGCACCAGCGGGGTGCGGGTGAGGTCGCGCTGCGGGCGCAGGAGCTCGACGATCCGGTCGAACGGGACGTCGTCGTGGTCGAACGCGGCGAGGGTGCCGGCGCGGACCCTGCGCAGCAGTTCCGTGAACGCCGGGTCGCCGCCGAGGTCGGCGCGCAGCGGCACGGTGTTGACGAAGTGGCCGATCAGGGGCTCGGTCTGCGGGTGGCTGCGCCCGGACACCGGGGTGCCGATCGCGAAGTCCCGCATGGCGGTGTAGCGGCCGATCAGGACCTCGAAGGCGGCGAGCACGGTCATGAACAGGCTTGCGCCGTGGCTCGCGCCCAGCTTCGCCAGGCGGCCCACCACCTCGGCCGGGACGTGGACGGGGGTCTTGGCCCCGGCGATGTCCCGGGTCAGGGGACGCGGCCGGTCGGCGGGCAGCTCGGCGACGTGCGGCATGCCGTCGAGGGCGTCGCGCCAGAAGGCGAGCCCGGCTTCGTCATCGGCGGCGGCCTGCCACGCGGCGACGTCGCCGAACTGCACCGGCAGGGCCGCCGGGCGGATCCCCGCGTAGTGGTCACGCAGTTCGGCGGCGAGGACGCCCATGGACCACCCGTCGGCGACGATGTGGTGCAGGAGCAGCACCAGGACGTGCTCGGTGGCGGAGATCCGGCCGAGTGCGGCCCGGACCACGGGGCCGTGTTCGAGGTCGAGCGGAGTGTCCACTTGGGAGCGGACGAACGCCTCGACGTCGGTGACCTCGGTGACCGGGAGCGGCAGCGGCCGCACCGGGTCGACCACCTGGGCCGGCTCGCCCTGGAACTCGACGAACCGGCTGCGCAGCACCTCGTGCCGGGCCACGACCGCCGACAGCGCGCCGGCCAAGGCCGCCACCTCCAGGTCGCCGCCGATGCGCAGGGCGAGGGGTACCAGGTACTCCGCCGAGCCCGGCGCGAGCCGTTCGGCGAACCAGAGCCCGCGCTGCACCGGCGACAGCGGTGTGCGGGCCCCGTGCTCCCGTACCGGGATCGGCTCGAAGTCCACAGTAGACGCCTCCGGCAGGAGCCGGGCCAGCGCCGCGATCGTCGGGGCCTCGAACAGCGCCCGCACCCCCAGCGGCACGCCGAACTCCGTGCGCATCCGGCCGGTCACCTTCGCCGCCAGCAGCGAGTGGCCGCCCAGGGCGAAGAAGTTGTCCTCCACTCCCGGCTCCGGCACCCCCAGCACGTCGGCCCAGATCGCGGCGAGCGCGACCTCGACGGGCGTCCGCGGGGCGACGTGCCCGGCGACCACTCGCCGCGGCGTGGGCAACGCGGCGCGGTCGAGCTTGCCGTTCGCGGTCCGCGGCAGCTCTTCGAGGGGCACGATCACCGACGGCACCAGGTACTCCGGCAGCCGCGCGGCGGCGTGGTCGGCCAGCACCGCCGGATCCGCGGTGCCGACGACGTAGGCGATCAACAGCCCGTCGCGAACGACCACCGCGGCCTGCGAGACGCCCTCGAAACCGGCCAGCACGGCCTGCACCTCCCCGGGTTCGACCCGGAAGCCGCGGATCTTGACCTGGTCGTCGGCGCGGCCGGCGTACTCGAGAACACCGAGAGCGTTCCAGCGGGCGAGGTCGCCGGTGCGGTACATCCGCTCCCCCGCCGCGAACGGCGAAGCGACGAACCGCTCGGCCGTCACCGCCGGCTGGCCGAGGTAGCCGTGCGCGGTGCCGACGCCCGCCAGGTACAGCTCACCGACGACCCCGGCGGGCACCGGCCGCAGCCGCGCGTCGAGGACGTACGCGTGTTTGCCGGTGACCGGCCGGCCGATCGGCACCGGCCCGTCGACCGCCGTGACCGCGTGGAAGGTGCTGAAGCCCATGGTCTCGGCCGGGCCGTAGCCGTTGATCACCGCGACGTGCGGAGCCGAGCGCAGCACCTTCGCCAGGTGCGCGGGCGAGGCCGCCTCGCCGCCGGTCATCGCGCGGCGGACCGTCGCGAACACCGCCGGGTGCTCGTCGACCAGGAAGTTGAACAAGCTGGCCGAGACGTCCAGGACGGTGACGTCGTGGGCCACGACCAGGTCCTCGATCAGCGCCGGCTCGGGGCGCTGGCCGGGCTGCAGCACGACCGTGCCGCCGGCCAGCAGCGGGCCGAGCAGCTGCGTGCCGAACGCGTCCCACGACACCGGCGCGCACTGCAGCCAGACGTCGTCCGGGCCGAAGCCGGCGTAGTCCTGGCCGGTCAGCGTGCCGACGACCGCGCGGTGCGGGGCCGCGACCGCTTTGGGGACGCCGGTGGAGCCGGAGGTGAACATCACCACGGCCAGGTCGTCCGGGCTGCCGGGTAGGCCGAGGACCCCGCCGTCGCGGACGGCGATCGCGGCCGCGTCTTCGACGACGTCGATCCGCTTCCACGGCAGCGAGCGCCCGTCGGTGAGGACGACCGCGGCCGACGTCCGCCGCAGCGCCCCGACCAGGCGTTCGACCGGGAAGTCCGGGTCCAGCACGGTGTAGGCGGCGCCGGCCTTGAGCACGGCGAGCAGCGCGACGGCCAGCCGCGGCGAGCGTCCGATGTGGACACCGACCAGGTCACCGCGCCGGACGCCCTCGGCGACGAGGTGCCGGGCGAGCCGGTTGGCCTCGACGTCGAGCTGCCCGTAGGTGAGCGACGAGCCCTCGAAGATCACCGCGGTCGCGTCCGGCGCCCACGCCGCCTGCCGCTCGACCAGGTCGTGCAGCCGCATCGCCGGAGCGGTCACCGTCGTCGTGCCCTGGGCCAGCAGCGCCGCGCGTTCGCCGTCGGCGAGCAGGTCCAGGTCCGCGAGAGGGACGTCCGGGGTGGCGGCCGCGGCGGTGAGGAACCGGGCGAACCGGGCCGCGATCGACTCCGCCGTCGCCGCGTCGAACAGGTCGGCCGCGTACTCCAGCTGCCCGCTCAGGCCGGCCGGAGTGCCGTCGGCGAAGTGGTTTTCTTCGAGGCCCGCGGTCAGGTCGAACTTCGCGACGTCGCGGCGGACCGTGACCCCCTCGGTCTCCAGGCCCGGCAGGCCGAGCCGCGCGGTGGCGTTGTTCTGCAGCACCAGCATCACCTGGAACAGCGGGTGCCGCGCGGCCGACCGCGCCGGGTTCAGCTCCTCGACGACCCGCTCGAACGGGACGTCGGCGTGCGCCAGCGCGGCCAGCCCGAGGTCGCGGACGCGGGCCAGGAGCTGCCGGAACGTCGGCTGGCCGGAGACGTCGGTGCGCAGGACCAGGGTGTTGACGAAGAACCCGGCGAGGTCGTCGAGGGCGGTGTCGCCGCGGCCGGCGACCGCGGTGCCGAGGGGCACGTCGTCGCCTGCGCCGAGCCGCGACAGCAGGGCCGCGAACCCGGCCTGCAGCGCCATGAACAGCGTCCCGCCGCTGCCGCGGGCCAGGTCGGCCAGCGCCGCGTGGACGTCCGCGCCGAGCGTGAGCTCCACCGAGCCACCGCGGTGGCTCGCCACGGCCGGGCGGACCCGGTCGGTGGGCAGCGCCAGCTCCTCGGGTGCTCCGGCGAGAGCGTCGCGCCAGAACGCGAGCTGGCCGGCGATCTCCGGCTCGTCGAGGACTTCGCGCTGCCACAGCGTGTAGTCCGCGTACTGCACCGGCAGCGGGGTCCAACCTGGCGCCTCGCCGTCGAGGCGGGCCGCGTAGGCGGTGGCCAGGTCGCGCCACAGCGGCGCGGCCGACCAGCCGTCGGACGCGATGTGGTGCAGCACCAGCAGCAGCACGTGGTCGTCGGCGGCGACCTCGACCAGGTGCGCCCGGATCGGCAGCTCGGTTCGCAGGTCGAAGACGTGCGCCGCGGCCTCGGCCAGCACGTCGTCCAGTGCGTCCTCAGTGGACTGGGTGAGCGTCCACGGCACCGAAGCCGCGGTCAGGATCTCCTGCCACGGCTCGCCTTCGTGCGAGGGGAACACCGTGCGCAGCGACTCGTGCCGCTCGACGACATCGGCCAAGGCGGCCTGCAGTGCGGCCACGTCGAGAGAGCCGCGCAAGCGCAGTGCACGCGGGACGTCGTAGCCCGCGTTGGCCTCCTCGGCCTGGTCGACGAACCACAGCCGTTGCTGCGCGAACGACAACGGCAGGCGCTCGGGCCGCTCGCGGCGGGTCACCGGCGGGCGCGCCGGGGCGGCGTCGCCGAGGATCTCGGCGAGCCCGGCGACGGACGGCGTCCGGAACAGGTCGCGGATGCCGAGCTCGACGCCGAGCACCGCGCGGACCCGGCCGATCAGCCGGGCGGCCAGCAGCGAATGCCCGCCCAGCTCGAAGAAGCCGTCGTCGAGGCCGACCTCGGGCCGCCCGAGCACCTCGGCGAACAGTCCACAGAGGACGTTCTCGGTGACGGTCCGCGGCCGGCGGCGGGAACCCGCCGCGAAGTCCGGCGCGGGCAGCGCGCGGCGGTCGAGCTTGCCGTTGGCGGTCCGGGGCAGCTCGGGCAGCGGCACGATCGCCGACGGCACCAGGTAGTCCGGCAGCCGGTCGGCCAGGTACGCGCGCAGTGCGGCTGGTTCGGCCGAGCCGACGACGTAGCCGATCAACCGCCCGTCGCGGACGACGACCGCGGCCTGCTCGACACCGTCGTGCCGGGCCAGCACCGCGCGCACCTCGCCCGGTTCGACGCGGAAGCCGCGGACCTTGACCTGGTCGTCGGCGCGGCCGACGTACTCCAGGACGCCCTCGGCGGTCCAGCGGACCAGGTCACCGGTGCGGTACATCCGCTCCCCCGGGACGAACGGCGACGCCACGAACCGCTCGGCCGTAGCCGCGGGCAGGCCGCGGTAGCCGTCGGCGAGGCCGTGGCCCGCGAGGTACAGCTCTCCCGTGACCCCCGGCGCGGCCAGGGCGAGGTGCGCGTCGAGGACGTAGGCGCGCTTGCTCGCCACCGGCCGTCCGATCGGGATGGCGACTCCACCGAGGTCCGCCGGCGTGATCGGGTGGAACGTCGTGTAGCCCATGCTCTCGGCCGGGCCGTAGCCGTTGATCAGCTCGACGTCGGGGTACTCGCGCAGCGCCTTCGTGACGTGCTCCACGGACGCCGGCTCGCCGCCGGTCATTGCACGGCGCAGCACGGTGAAGACCTGCGGCTCCTGGTCGAGGAGGTAGTTGAACAGGCTCGCCGAGGCGTGCAGCACGGTGACGCCGTGCTCGACGACCAGCGCGGCGATGCGGTCCGGTTCGGGGTTCTGGCCGGGCTGCAGGACCGTCCGGCCGCCGTAGAGCAGCGCGCCGAACAGCTGGAGCGCGAAGCCGTCCCAGGACACCGGGGCGCACTGGAGCCACACCTGATCGGCGTCGAAGGGGGCGTAGGCCTGGCCCATGGTCGCGACGACGCCGCGGTGCGAGGTGGCGACGCCCTTGGGCACGCCGGTGGAGCCCGAGGTGAACATGACGCAGGCCAGGTCGGCCGGGGTCAGCTCGACGTCCGGGTTCGTCCTGTCCGGGTGGACCGGCATCGCCTTCAGGACCCGCTTCACACCGGCCTGCTCGGTGACCGTGGCCAGGCGCTCGGCCGGGTAGCTCGGGTCCAGCAGGGTGTACGCGGCGCCGGACTTGAGCACCCCGAGCACCGCCGCCGCGAAGTCGAGACCGCGGTCCAGCAGGACGCCGACCACCTCGCCGCGGCGGACGCCGTCGTCCAAGAGGTGGTGGGCGACCTGGTTGGCGCGGGCGTTCAGCTCGCCGTAGGTCAGCGTCTCGCCCTCGAACAGGATCGCGACGGCGTCAGGGTCCTGGCGTTCGACGATGGTGTGCAGGCAGTCCTCCGGCGCGGCACTTACCTGTACGGCGTGGCCCGCGGTCAGCACGAGGTCGCGTTCAGTACTCGTGAGCACGTCGTACGCCGTCACTGGCTTCGTGGGTGCGTCGGCGATCTGCTCCAGCAGCCGGACGAACGCGCTCGCCAGCCGCGAGGCGGTGGCGGCGTCGAACAGCGCGGTCGCGTACTCGAAGGCGCCGGTGATGCCCCCGGCGTTGCCGTGTTCCTCCAGCGCGGCGGTCAAGTCGAACTTGGCGACCGCGCGGGCCACCTCGTACGGCTCGGTGTCCACTCCGGACAGGACGACCGGTGGGTTGTCCTGCTGCAGCACCAGCATCACCTGGAACAGCGGGTGCCGGGAAGCCGAGCGGGCCGGGTTCAGCTCCTCGACCAGGCGCTCGAACGGGACGTCGTCGTGTTCGAACGCGCTCAGGTCGGCTTCGCGGACGCGCTCGACCAGCTCGGCGAACGTCGGAGCGCCGCCGAGGTCCGTGCGCAGCACGACGGTGTTGACGAAGAAGCCGACGAGGTCGTCGAGGGCCGGGTCCGGCCGACCGGCGACCGGGGTGCCGATCGGGATGTCGTCCCCGGCGCCGAACCGCGCCAGCAGGGTGGCGAGCGCGGCCTGCAGGACCATGAACAGGGTCGCGCGCTGCCCGGCGGCGAGGTCCAGGAGCCGGGCGTGCAGCTCGGCGGGGATTTCGATGGCTGCCGACGCGCCGGCGTGGTCCGCGGTGGCGGGCCGCACGCGGTCGTAGGGCAGCGCCAGCTCCTCGGGCAGGCCGGCGAGCGCGTTCGTCCAGTAGGCGATGTCGGTGTCGAGTTCCCGTTTCCACAGCGTGTAGTCCGCGTACTGCACCGGCAGCGGAGTCCACTTCGGACGCTCGCCCTCGACGCGGGCGGCGTACGCGTCGGCGAGGTCGCCGAGCAGGACCGGGATCGACCAGCCGTCGCCGGCGATGTGGTGGGTCAGCACGAGCAGGACGTGCTCGTCGCCCTCGCTGAACAGCCACGACCGCACCGGCGGCGCGGCGGCCAGGTCGAACGGGGTCCGGGCGGCTTCGGCGACCGAGCCGGTCGTGACCTCGAACGGGACCTCGAAGTTGTCCAGGATCACTTGATACGGCCCGGACTCGTCCTCGGCGTAGTACGTGCGCAGGGCTTCGTGTCGTCCGGCCACATCGGACAATGCGGCCGCCAGCGCGGACGCGTCGACGTCGCCGCGCAGCCGCAGCGCGATCGGCATGTGGTACGACGTGTCGTCGCGGTCCATGCGCGCCAGGAACCACAGGCGTTCCTGGCCGGGCGCCAGCGGAAGCCGCTCCGGGCGCTCGCGCCGGGTGATCGCCGGGTGCGCCGCGACCGCGTCTCCCAGGCTCTCACTCAGCCCGGCGACGGTCGGGTTCGCGAACAGCGCCCGCACGGTGACGTCGAGGCCGAGGACCGCGCGGATCCGGCCGGCGAGCCGGGTGGCCAGCAGCGAGTGGCCACCCAGGTCGAAGAACCCGTCTTCGACGCCGACCTCGGGCACGCCGAGGACCTCGGCGAACAGCTCGCACAGCGCGTGCTCACGCGCGTTTCGCGGCAGCCGGCCGACGCCGGCTTCGAGAGCCGGCGCGGGCAGGGCCTTGCGGTCGAGCTTGCCGTTCGGCGTCCGGGGCAGCTCGTCGAGCAGCACGAACGCCGAGGGCACCATGTACCCCGGCAGCGCGGCGGCCAGGTGCCGGCGCAGGTCCTCGACCTCGACACTCCCGTGCGCCACGACGTAGGCGACCAGGCGCTTGTCACCGGGCCGGTCCTCGCGGACGACGACCGCGCGCAGCGCGACGGCCGGGTGCGTGGCCAGCACGGCCTCGATCTCGCCCAGCTCGATGCGGAAGCCGCGGATCTTGACCTGGTGGTCGACGCGGCCGAGGAAGCGGATCTCGCCGTCACGACGGCGGGCGACCAGGTCACCGGTGCGGTACATCCGCTCCCCCGGCTGATGCGGCGACGCGACGAACCGGTCCGCGGTGAGGTCCGGCCGGCCGAGGTACCCGCGCACGACACCGTCACCGGCGATGTACAGCTCGCCCGGCACGCCCGGCGGCACCGGCCGCAGCGCGCGGTCCAGCACGTGGACCTGGGTGTTCGCGATCGCCGTGCCGATGGTCGGTGCGCCCTCGCCGACGCGGGCGGTGGTCGACCAGATCGTCGTCTCGGTCGGGCCGTACATGTTGGTGACCGACGCGGCCCGCGCCCGCAGCGCGACGGCCAGGTCGTCCGGCAGCGCCTCGCCGCCGACCAGGACGTGCACGCCGGAAAGGTCGACGGGCTCGGCCAGCAGCGCGTGGAAGAGGCTCGGGGTGGCCTGCAGGAGCGTGACGCCGTCCTCGGCGAGGGCGGCCAGCGCGCGGGTGTCGCGGACGTCGTCGCGGCTCGCGAGGACGACGGTCGCCCCGGCCAGCAGCGGCGCGAAGATCTCCAGGCCGGCGATGTCGAACCCGACGGTCGTGACGGCCAGCAGCCGGTCGTCCGGGGTGATGCCGAAGCGCTCGACCATGTCCAGCAGGAAGTTCAGGAGTGACCGGCGCGGGACGACGACACCCTTGGGGCGGCCGGTCGAGCCGGAGGTGAAGATCACGTACGCGGGGCTGTCCGGCGACGCGGTGTGCTCCAGGTTCTCCGCCGGGCCGTCGAAGACCAGCTCGTCGCGGGTCAGGACCAGGGCCGGGTCGGCGTCCTCCAGCATCATGGCCACGCGGTCGGCCGGGTAGTCCAGGTCGAGCGCGAGGTAGCCGGCGCCGGTCTTGAGCACGGCGAGCATGGCGATGATCAGCTGCTCGTCGCGCGGCAGGGCGAGGGCGACGTACCGCTCCGGCCCCGCGCCGCGTTCGGCCAGGCGGTGGGCGAGCCGGTTGGCCTGGGCGTTCAGCTCGGCGTAGGTCAGGGTCGTCGCGCCGAACTCCAGCGCGGGGGCGTCCGGGGTAGCCGCGGCCTGGGCTTCGAACAGCTCGATGACCGAGGTGTCCGGCAGCTGCCGCCGGGTTTCCTCGTTGGCCGCGTCGATCGCCGCCCGCTCGGCATCCGACAGAAGGTCCACTGTGGACAAAGCAACGCCGGGGGTCGCGACGGCGGCGGTGAGCAGCCGGACGAACCGGGCGGCCAGGTCGGCCGCGGTACCCGGGTCGACCAGGTCGGCCGCGTACTCCAGGTAGCCGCCGACCCCGGCCGGCGAGCCGTCGGCGCCGGTGGTCTCCTCCAGGTTGAGGGTCAGGTCGAACTTCGCGGTCGCGGTGGTCACCGGCACGTCCGCCGCGGCCAGGCCGGGCAGGGCCAGGTTCGCCGCGACGTTGTTCTGCAGCGCCAGCATCACCTGGAACAGCGGGTGCCGCGCGGTCGAGCGGGCCGGGTTGAGCCGCTCGACGACCCGCTCGAACGGGACGTCCGCGTGGTCGAACGCCTTGAGCGAGCTCTCGCGGACCCGGCTGACCAGCTCCGTGAACGTCGGGTCGCCGCTGAGGTCGGTGCGCAGCACCAGCGTCGTGACGAAGAAGCCGACGAGGTCGTCCAGCGCGGCGTCCGGGCGGCCCGCCGACGGGGTGCCGACGGCGACGTCGTCCCCGGCGCCGAGCCGGGACAGCAGTGCCGCGAACCCGGCCTGCAGCACCATGAACAGCGTCGCGTGCTCGCCGCGGGCCAGGTGCAGGAGCCGGGCGTGCAGGTCGGCGTCGAGGGCTACCGGCACGACCGCGCCGCGGTGGCTCGCGACCGGCGGGCGCGGGTGGTCGAAGGGCAGGGAGATCTCGTCGGGCAGCCCGGCGAGGGCGTCGGCCCAGTAGTCGAGCGAGTCTTCGGGCAAGTCCTGCTGCCACAGCGCGTAGTCCGCGTACTGGATGGGCAGCGGTGTCCACTTCGGAGCGTCGCCCGCCGCACGGGCGGTGTAGGCGGCCGACAGGTCACGCAGCAGCGGGCCGAACGACCAGCCGTCGCCGGCGATGTGGTGGGTGACGATCACCAGGACGTGCTCGTCGTCGGCCTGGCGGACCAGTGCGGCGCGGATCGGCAGGTCGGCGGCCAGGTCGAACTCGCGGGCGGCGAACTCGGCGACGTCCACCGCGGTTTCGGTCCACGGCAGCTCGGTGAGCGGGCGGATCTCCTGGCGGGGCACGCCATCGGTGTCCGGGAACACCGTCCGCAGCGCCTCGTGGCGCTCGACGACGTCGGCGAATGCCTGACGCAGCGCGGCGACGTCGAGGGCGCCGGTCAGCCGCACGGCGCGCGGGACGTGGTAGGTGGCGCCGGGCCGGTCGAGCTGCTCGACGAACCACAGGCTGCGCTGCGCGGACGAGAGCGGCAGGACGTCCGGACGCGGCCGGGCCACGACGGCCGGGCGGGCCGCCCGGGCGGTGTCGAGCACCGCGGCCAGCCCGGCGACGGTCGGCGCGCGGAAGACGTCCGCGACGCCGATCCGGACCCCGAGCACCGCCCCGACGCGGGCGACGAGCCGGGCGGCGAGCAGCGAATGCCCGCCGAGGGCGAAGAACCCGTCGTCGACGCCGACCGCCTCGACGCCGAGCACGTCGGCGAAGAGTCCACAGAGGACTTCCTCGCGCGGGGTGCGCGGCTCGCGGCTCGTGGTCGTGCGCTCGGGGACGGGCAGGGCACGGCGGTCGAGCTTGCCGTTGGGCGTCAGCGGCAGCGCGTCGAGCAGGACGAACGCCGACGGCACGAGGTGTTCCGGCAGCCGCTCGGCCAGGTAGGTGCGGAAATCGGCCGGCTCGCCGACCACGTAGGCGACCAGGAGCTTCTGGCCGGGCCGGTCCTCGCGGACGACGACGGCGGACTCGGTGACGGCCGGGTGCGTGCCCAGCGCCGTCCGGATCTCGCCCGGCTCGACGCGGAACCCGCGGATCTTGACCTGGTCGTCGGCGCGGCCGACGTACTCGAGGACGCCGTCGGCGCGGCGGCGCACCAGGTCACCGGTGCGGTACATCCGCTCCCCCGCCTCGAACGGCGAGGCCACGAACCGCTCCGCCGTCAGACCGGGACGGCCGACGTAGCCGTCCGCGATGCCCCCGCCCGCGGCGTACAGCTCGCCGGCGACGCCGGGCGCGACCGGCCGCAGCCGCTCGTCCAGGACGTACGCGCGCTTGCCGGTGAGCGGCACGCCGATCGGGATGGGCGCGCCGGTGAGGTCGGCGGCCGTGACGCGGTGGCCGCTGACGAAGATCATGTTCTCGACCGGCCCGTAGGCGTTGGTGAACGTCACCTCCGGGTGGGTCTGCAGGGCCTTGGTCAGGTGGGTGACCGACGCGACTTCGCCGCCGGTGTAGACGTCGCTGACCTGAGAGAAGACGGCCGGGTACTCGTCGAGGAGGAAGTTCAGGAGGCTGGCCGAGGCGAACATCGTCGTGATGCCGTGGCGCTCGACGAGGTCCGCGATGAGCGCGGGCTCGGGCTTCGGACCGGACTGCAGGACGCAGGCGGCGCCGGTCAGCAGCGCGCCGAACAGCTCGAACGCGAAGGCGTCCCAGGAGACGGGCGCGGTCTGCAGCCAGACGTCACCCGCGTAGCCCTGGCCGAGGATCGTCGTCGCGACGGCTTCGTGCGAGGCGACGACGCCCTTCGGCGTCCCGGTCGAGCCGGAGGTGAACATGACGCAGGCGGGGCCGGCCGGGTCGACCGCGCGCTCGGGCGCCTGAGTGGTGGGCTCCACGGCGGCCAGGTCGTCGAGCACGACCGGCGCGTCGACCTGCTCGGCCAGCAGCTGCCGCCGCTCGGCCGGGAACGACGGGTCCAGCAGCGTGTAGCCGCAGCCGGCCTTGAGCACGCCGAGGATCGCGGCGACCAGGCCGGGGCCGCGGTCGAGGCAGATCCCGATGATCCGCCCGGCCTCGATGCCGCCGAGGAGCGCGGCGACGCCGTTCGCGCGGGCGTCCAGCTCGGCGTAGGTGACGGTCTCGTCCTCGAACAGCAGCGCGGTGCGGTCCGGGGTGCGGCGGGCGTGGCCCTCGATCACCTCGTGCAGGGTGACGGCCGGCGCGGCGGGCGCGGACATGCCGCCGCTGACGGCCTGGGTGCGCTCGGCGGCGTCGAGGAGGTCGAGGTCGCCGATCCGCG
This sequence comes from Amycolatopsis sp. cmx-4-37, assembly GCA_049998055.1. GTDB lineage: Bacteria > Actinomycetota > Actinomycetes > Mycobacteriales > Pseudonocardiaceae > Amycolatopsis. The sequence continues at coordinate 275,891 of JAEBEK010000007.1, forward strand.
TGTCGGGGTTGGCGGCGACGGCGGCCAGGACGCGCAGCAGGCGGCCGGCGAGCGTCGTGGCGGTGGCGCGGTCGAACAGGTCGCTCGCGTACTCCAGCAGACCGGTCAGCTCGCCGTCGCGTTCCTCGAAGATCGCGGCCAGGTCGAACTTCGCGTACCCGATGTCGACGCGCTCGCCGGTGGCGCCGACGCCTGGCAGCTTCAGTTCGGCGGCGAGGTTGTTCTGCAACACCAGGAGCACCTGGAACAGTGGGTGGCGGCCGAGCGAGCGGGCCGGGTTCAGCTCTTCGACGACGCGCTCGAACGGCACCTCGGAGTGCTCGAACGCGGCCAGGCAGGTCTCGCGGGCCCGGTCCAGGAGCTCGCGGAACGTCGGGTCGCCGCCGGTGGCCGTGCGCAGGACGACGGTGTTGACGAAGAACCCGACGAGGTCGTCGAGGGCGGCGTCGGTGCGACCGGCGACCGGCGAGCCGACGGGGACGTCGTCGCCGGCGCCGAGGCGGGACAGCAGCGCGGCGAACGCGGCCTGCAGGACCATGAACAGCGTCGCGCCTTCCGCCGCGGCGAGGGCCGTCAGCTTCTGGCGCGTTTCGGCCGGCACGTCCATCGGGACGACTCCGCCGCGGTGGCTGCCGACCGCCGGTCGGGGGCGATCCGTCGGCAGCGGCAGTTCCTCGGGAAGCCCGGCCAGGGCGTCGCGCCAGTACGCGAGGTCCCGTTCGACGGGGAGTTCCTGTTGCCACAGCGTGTAATCCGCGTACTGCACCGGCAGCGGCGTCCACTTCGGACTCTTCCCTGTGACGCGGGCCGCGTAGGCGGTCGACAGGTCGCGCAGGAGCGGGGCGAACGACCAGCCGTCGCCGGCGATGTGGTGCACGACCAGCAGCAGCACGGCGGTGTCGCCGGGCAGGGTGAAGAGTGTGGCGCGGATCGGCAGCTCACGGGTGAGGTCGAACCCGGCCTCCGTGGCCGCGGTCAGGGCGGCGGCGAGAAAGTCCTCAGTGGACTCTTCCTCGGTCCATGAGACCTCTCCGGACGGCAGGATGCGCTGCACCGGCTCGTCGCCGTCGCTCGTGAAGATCGTGCGGAGGCTCTCGTGCCGGGCGACCACGTCTTCGACGGCCAGGCGCAGCGCGTCGGCGTCGATCTGGCCGGCGAGGCGGACGGCCTGCGGGATGTGGTAGCTCGCGTTCCGGGTGTCGGCCTGGTCGAGGAACCACAGGCGGCGCTGCGCGAACGACAGCGGCATCGGCTCGGGACGAGAACGCGGGGTCAGCGGCAGACGCGCTTCCGGGGCGTCTTCGAGGAGTTCGGCCAAGCCTGCCGGGGTCGGCGCGCGGAAGACGTCACCGATGGCGGCTTCGACACCGAGCGTCGCGCGGATCCGGGAGACGAGCTTGGCCGCGAGGAGGGAATGGCCGCCGAGGGCGAGGAAGCCGTCGTCGATGCCGACGCCGTCGACGCCGAGGATCTCGGAGAACAGCTCGCAGAGCGCGGCTTCGCGCGGGGTGCGCGGAGCACGGCCGGTGCGGGCCGCGGACCAGTCCGGCGCGGGCAGGGCCTTGCGGTCGAGCTTGCCGCTCGGGGTCAGCGGCAGGTCGTCAAGGACGACGAACGCGGCCGGGACCATGTACTCCGGCAGGTTCTCCGCCAGGGCCGCGCGCAGGGCGTCGACGTCCGGGGTCACACCGTCCGGGACGACGTAACCGACCAGGCGCTGGTCGCCCGCGCGGTCCTCACGCGCCAGCACGCACGAGCCGCCGACACCGGGCTGCCGGTCGAGGACGGCCTCGATCTCACCCAGCTCGACGCGCAGGCCGCGGATCTTCACCTGGTGGTCGGTGCGGCCGAGGTACTCCAGTGCGCCGTCTTCCGACCAGCGCGCGAGGTCGCCGGTGCGGTACATCCGCTCCCCCGGCTCGAACGGCGAGGCCACGAACCGCTCGGCCGTCAGACCGGGCCGGCCGTGGTAGCCGCGGGCCAGCTGGATCCCGGCGAGGTACAGCTCACCGGCCACGCCGGGCGCGACCGGGTTCAGCTCGGCGTCGAGGACGTACGTGCGGGTGTTCCACACCGGACGTCCGATGGGGACTGTCCGTTGTGCCGGGTCGCACGCCCAGTACGTCACGTCGACGGACGCCTCGGTCGGGCCGTAGAGGTTGTGCAGCTCGACGCCGGGAAGCGTCTCGAAGAACCGCGCCTGCAGCTCGACGGGCAGGGCCTCGCCGCTGCACAGCACGCGGCGCAGGCCGGTGCAGGTCGCGGCGGCCGGGTCGAGCAGGAACGCCTGCAGCATCGACGGGACGAAGTGGACGGTGGTGATCCGCTCGGCGCGGATCAGCCCGGCCAGGTAGGCGGGGTCGCGGTGGCCGCCGGGGCGCGCGACGACGAGCGTGGCGCCGGTCAGCAGCGGCCAGAAGAACTCCCAGACGGAGACGTCGAAGCTGGACGGCGTCTTCTGGAGCACGCGGTCTTCGGCGGTGAGGCCGTACTCGGCCTGGGTCCAGGCGAGCCGGTTGACGATGCCTTCGTGCGGCACCAGCACGCCCTTGGGCCGGCCGGTGGAGCCGGAGGTGTAGATGGCGTACGCGAGGTCCGTTGTGGACGTCTTCGGTTCCGGCTCGGCGGCGGCGCCGAGGTCGAGGGTGTCGAGGCAGATCGTCTCGGCGTCGAACAGGTTTCTGTGGTGGGTTTGCGTGAGGACGACGGGCGCGGCGCTGTCGGCGACCATGTAGGCCAGCCGGTCGGCCGGGTAGTCCGGGTCGAGCGGGACGTAGGCGCCGCCGGCCTTGAGCACCCCCAGCAGGGCGATCACCAGCTCAAGGGATCGGTCGGCGCAGACGCCGGTGAGGACGCCGGGGCCCACGCCCCGCTCGACCAGGAGGTGCGCGAGCGCGTTGGCCCTCCCGTGGAGTTCGCGGTAGGTCAGGGACTCGCCTTCGAACACCAACGCCGTCGCCTCCGGGGTGCGGGCCGCCTGCTCGGCGAGCAGCCGGGCGAGCGTGCGGCCCGCTCCCGGGACGTCGGTGGTGGTGTCGTTCCAGGCCGCCAGCAGCTGCCGGGTGTCGTCGTTCACGTAGATCAGCTCCAGTTCGGTTCTGCCGGCGGGTGGGGGTCAGCGCATCGCGGCGACGAGGCTCGCCGGACGCAGGTCGGTCCAGTGCGTCTCGACGTACTCCAGGCACGCGGCGCGGGTGTCCTCGCCGTGCACCTGGCGCCAGCCGGCCGGGACGTCCACAGTGGACGGCCAGAGCGAGTGCTGGTTCTCGGCGTTGACCAGGACCAGGAAGGTGCCGTTCTCGTCTTCGAAGGGGTTGGTCATGACTTCTTCTCCTCTGTGAGGGTGGCCCGGCCGAGTGCCGGGGTGGCGACGAGCAGGGCGAGCGCGCCGAGCGCGACCGCGGCGTGGGCGAACATGGTGAGCGGGACGCCGATCGCCTCGGTCAGCACGCCGATCAGCAGGTTGCCGACCGGGGTGGCGGCGAGGGTGAACAGCGCGAGGATCGACATGACGCGGCCGCGCATTTCGGGGGTCGCCCACCGCTGGGCGAGGGACACGAGCACGAGCGCGGTGAGGCCGGCGACCAGGCCGAGGGCGAAGAAGGCGGCGATGCCGACGGCGAGGTTCCCGCTGGCCAGCAGGGCCAGGCAGCCGGCTTGGGCGGCGAGGCCCGCGGTGGCGAGCCGGCCGGCCTTCTCGCGCGGCGGCCACTTGACCGAGACGACGAAGGCGAGGGACGCGCCGAGCGTCATGGCGGTGAGCAGCCAGCCGGCGCCTTGGTTGCCGCCCAGCAGGACGAGACCGAGGTTGATCGGCCCGGCCCCGCTGAGTTCGAGGAGGCCGGTGACGATCATGGCGGTCCTGAGCGCGGGCCTTCGTGCGACGTACCGGCAGCCTTCGCCGATTTCCTTGCCGAGCTGCTTGAGCTTGACCCGCTCCCGGGGTTCTCTGGCGGTCAGGGTCTTGGTGTTGCCGGCGGCGAGGGCGGAGATGGCGAAGCTGACGCCGTTGACGACGGCGACGGTGACGAGCCCGCCGAGCCCGGCCAGCCACGATCCGAGCGCCCCGCCGGCGGCTTGGCCGCCCCGCACGGCGGCGAGGTAGACGGCGTTGCCCCGCACGAGGTGTTCGGGCGGCAGCAGGTTCGGGCGGAGGGCATCGGAGGCCGGGATGAAGAAGGCACTGGCGACGGCCATGACGACGATGAGCCCGGCGAGCAGGGGCAGCTGGGGCCCGACGAAGAGCACGGCGCCGGCCCCGGCGAGCATGGCCCCGGCGCGGATGAGGTCGGTGGTGACGAGGACGCGCCGCGGCCCGGTGCGGTCGGCGACCGCGCCGCCGACGAGCAGGGTGAGGACTTTAGGGAGGGAGCCGAGGGCGAGGACGAGGCCCGCGAGGGCGGGCCCGGCAGTGCCGACGAGGGTGATGGAGAGGGCGATCAGCCAGACCGCGTCGCCGAAGGAGGAGAGCCCCATGGCGAGGACGAGGCCGAGGAAGGGGGCAGGAAGGGCTTTGCCCGTGGGCTTGCCCGCGATGGTAGCGGGCTCGGCCGCCGCCGCGCCCGGTTCGGCCGTGGTGACATCCGGCCCGGCCGCCACAATGCGCGGCTCCGCCACGATTTCGGCCGCCGCGGCGCGGGGCTCCTCGACCGCCGTCATGACGCACCGCCGATCCCCGCCGCACCGAGCGTCGCGAATGAGTCATTCGCGACCTCCGGATCGGGCGTCATGACAGCACCTGCTCGCGGACCCGGTCCGGCGTGCCCGGGAACCACACGTCCTCGGGCGTCAGGGCGTCGGCGCGGTACTGGCCCAGCGCGCTCAACAGCAACCGCAGCTCCAAGGCCAGCGCCTCCGCGAAGCGGACCAACCCGTCGACCGGGTCCGTGTCCACCGCCAGCAACGCCGCCCGGCCGAGACCCGCCGCTCGGGCGCCCAGGGCCAGGACCTTCGCCACCCGCGTCCCCTCCCACATGCGGCCCGACGCCAGCAGGCAGCCCGCCGGCGTGCCGATCCGCGCCAGGCACTCCGCCAACGGCAGCCCCACGGAGGCGAAAGATGTAGGCGCCCAGCCCGACCCGCCTTCGGCCCCGTCGACGGTGACGGCCGACGCCCCGGCCGACCAAGCCACCGCCGCCGCGGCACCCACATCACGGCCGGGCGGGAGCTTCACCCACACCCCGGCCCGCGGGAAGTTGTTGCGCATCAACCGGATCTGCTGCCGCAGGATCTCGTCGGTGAACGTCCCCGGCGAACTGCTCCGCAGTACCGCGGAGCCCAGGGAAACGTCCACCGCGTACTGCGAGGCCAGCGAAGCGGCGGCCGCCGGCGAGACCAGCGTCATCCCGCCCAGCCCCGGCTTCGCGCCTTGGCCGACCTTCAGCTCGAACGCCAGCCGCCCGGATTCGAGCAGCGCGGCCGCCGACGGGTCGGAGTACACGAGGTTCCAGACCTCCGCGTCCGCGTCCTCGGTGCTCTGCTGGACGACCACGCCGCCGAGCCCGTCGGGGACCGCGTCCGCATACGCCCGCATCCGCTCCAGCAACGTCCCGTCCGACGCGTCGTCCGTCCGGCCGTGGCCGTGCATCGGGACGACGTTCTCGCCGATCACCATCGGGATCCCGAGCCGTGCGGCCTGCGCCGAAGCCGCCGCACCCAGTCCGGCCCCCGCCACCTGCGTCGAACCGAACGCCGACAGGTACAGCGGCAGCGAAGACTCGAACCCGCCGATCGACGTCGACAGCGAGACGTCGCCGTACAGCGGCTCGCGGCCCAGCCCGATCAGCTTCTCCAGCCGCCGCGGCACGAACACCGGCGGCACCAGCCGGGCCTCTTCCAAGACGTCGCCCGCGACAGAAGACGAAGCGCCGAACAGCGAAGTCCCGTAGGACGAAGCAGGAGGGAACACCGCCGCGGCACCCTGCAGGGCCCGCGCCCGGACCTCATCGGCGGGGAAACCCCCGGCACTCAACGCGGTCACGGCGAAACCACCCCCGGCAGCTTCGGGAACGCCGTCGCCTGCCACACCGCGTCCAGCCCGGCCACGTACCGCGTGAACCGCTGCACCCCCAGGCCGAAGCCGGCGCTCGCCGGGATGCCCGTGCGGACCAGGTCGAGGTACCACGCGTACTTCGCCGGGTTCTCGCCCGTCTCGCGCATCCGCGTGACGATCCGGCCGTAGTCGTGCTCCCGCTCGCTGCCGGAGCACAGCTCGCCGTACCCCTCCGGCGCGATCAGGTCGAAGTTGCGCAGGACACCCGGCGTGGAAACGCTTTCGCGGTCGTAGAACCCCCGCGAACCCTTCGGGTAGTCGACGAGGAAGAACGGCCGCGCGTGTTTCTCCGACAGGATCGCCTCGCCCGCCCAGTCGATCTCGGCGTCCGCGCTCTGCGGGTGCCCGAGCTCGCGCAGCGTCTCGACGGCGGTGGCGTGCGACAGCCGGCCGAACGCGCCCCCGAGGAGGTCGGCGAACGCGCCCGAGTCGCGGCCGAGCGCCTCCAGCACGTCGCCCGCGTCCTCGACGACCCGGCGCACCACGTGCGCCACCAGGTCCTGCAGCAGGTCGAGCACGTCGTCGCGGGACGCCCCGGCGACCTCGACGTCGAGCTGGTGGAACTCGGCCAGGTGCCGGCTCGTGTTCGCCGTCTCCAGGGGCTCGAGCCGCACGTTCGGCGCGACGTAGAAGATCTTCGAGAAGCCGAGCAGCGACGCCTGCTTGTACAGGATCGCGCTGGTCATCAGCTTGTAGCGGTGGCCGTAGAAGTCGACGTCGACCGGCTTGGCGCCGCGGCCGCCGGGGTCGGTGACCGGGCCGATCACCGGCGGCAGCAGCTCGGTGAAGCCGCGGGCGCCCAGGAACGCGCGCGCCTCGGCCAGCAGCTTGTGCTGGAGGCCCAGCACGTTCCGCGTGGTCTCCGAGGTCAGGTGCGTGCGGGGGTCCGGCGGATCGGTGTACTCCATGGCGTTCTCACTCCCAGCGGGTCGGGACGGATCAGGACAGGACCGGGTCGAGCCTTCGGCGGTGGTAGGACAGGTCGGCGAGAAGCCGGGTCGCGCTGACCCGGTCGTGGCCGCGGCGGCCGCCCAGCGCGGGCGGCAACGGCATCCGGCCGGTGTGCCACCACTGCAGGCGGCCTTCGTCGTCGAGCACGCACCGGGTTTCGCCGCCGTTGTCGGGGTGCAGGCAGTACGGGACGTCGAGCAGGCCGCGCTCGAACGCCGCCGGCAGCGCTTCGGCCAGCGTCGGGGCGAGCGAGCGCACCTCGTCGACGAGCCGCCGCGCCTGCGCGTACACCTCGGTGTCCCCTGATGTGGGGGCGGCCGGAGCGGGCTGGTCCAGCGCGGTGGCGTGGGCCAGCCGCAGGGCCGCGACGTTCTCTTCGACGGTCGGGATCCGGTGCGCTTCCGCGGTGGTCTTGACGATCAGCCGCTCGGTGCCGGTGCGCACGGCCAGCCGGACGCTCTCGGCGACCAGCTCCCGCGCCCCGGCGGCGGACTCCGGGAAGAGACCCATGTACGTGTAGAGCACGACGTGGTAGTCCACAGTGGACAACTCCTCGGCGCAGAGCCGCCGTATCGCCCACAGCGCTTCGGCGTCTTGCTCCGAGCTGGTCTGCTGCGCGTAGCTGGCCGACACGCTGCGCACGCCGTGCTCGACGAAGAACAGGCACTCCAGCACCGACAGCGCGACGAGCAGGCCCGGCGGGCACAGCTGCCCGAGCATGCAGCCGCCGAAACTCTCCAGGTGGCACTCGACGGCCTGCTCCGCCAGCAGCGACGCCGAGCGCGACCACGACTTCGCCGCCGTCCGCAGCGGCACGCTGCTGTAGGGCAGGCAGTACGACACCGGCCCGCCTTCGGAGGCGTCGAGCCCGGCTTCGAGCATCGCGGCGAAGATGTCCTCCGGCTGGGCCGACCCGTGCCGCACCTGGATCGGGAACCGCGGGCCGTGCAGGCCGTCCACCAGCTCGGCGGTGACGGCCGGGCCGAGCGCCACCAGCGGGTAGCCGTTGAGCGGGACGCCGGAGGCGATCGACATGGCGGCGAGGTCGTGCTGCCCGGTGCGGGTGTAGCTGTCCAGGGTCACCGTGCCGATGGCCGGAACGCCGGCTTCGGCGACCGCGCGCAGCCCGCGGCGCATCGTGGCGGGGTCGGAGAACCCCATCCGCGGCTGGACGAGCAGCGTCCGGCGGCGCCGGTGCTCGGCCACGAAGCCGCTGAACACCGACCGGGCAGCGGTCACCGCAAGGTCCGGACGTTCGCGGCGACGAACTCGCGGAACGATTCGATCGCCTGGCCGGAGTCGCCGGCACCGACGTGGAACACCGCGTCGTAGCCCAGCGCCAGCAGCTCGGTCTCCAGCTCGGCGTTGGCGTCGCCCTGGACGCCGAGCTTGCCGCCGATGACGGCGGGCAGCCCGGCGAGCCCGGTGTCGGCGCGCAGGGCGGAGATCACCCGGGCGCCGTCGACGTGACCGTGGCCGTTGACGGTGCTGATCACCAGGCAGTCCGGCCGCTCGGCGCGGCAGGCGGCCAGCAGCCGCTCCACCGGGACGCAGGCGCCGAGGTTGACCACCTCGTGCCCCATCTCCTCCATGATCAGCTGGAGGGCGACGAGGTTCCACATGTGCGAGTCGGACTGGACGCTGGACAGGACGAACTTGAGCGGAGGACCCGCGGCCACGCCGGGCCCGTCGGGGGTCTGCTCGATCTGGAACGTGGTCATCGTGCGTCGCTCCCTGTGCGTTCGGGGAACGTCCGCGGGGCGAGCCGCGAACTTCTCACGACGAATCGTCATCGCCGCGGGCCCGGCGCACATGGGTGCGGCGGCCCCGCATTCCGGCGCCGCTCCCGGCCCCCGGCCGGCCTCGCGCGCGAGCGACGCGGTCGCGCGCGCGACCGCGGAGTCCGGTGTGCCGGGGGTGCCCCGCATGGGGGATCACGGGTGCGCACACCGTCGTCAACCCCTGCCGAGCCCGCCCGCCGAACGGAGCAACCGCCACGTCCGTCCGGCGCAAGCACGTAGGTCACGACCAGGCTTTTCGCCGGCGACGCCCCCATGAACCCCTAGAAGGCCCCCATGCCGCACGGGAATGCGGGCGTAGCACCCCCATGTAACCCAGGTCACCCGCTGGCATGCTCGATCTCGTGATTCCCCCGCAGCCGAACCCGGCGACCACGACGCTCCCGCCCACCTGGTGGGCGGCGGCGCTGACCGCGCGGGAACGCCGTCCCGGCGCCGCTCTCCCCGCGTGGGCCGCCTTCGCCGAAGCGTCGCTTTCACGTGAAAGCGACGACCTGCAGGCGGAGCTTTCACGTGAAAGCTCCGCGCACTGGCGGGCCGCGTTCGCCGCGGTGTTCCGGCCCTTCACCGACGCGGCCCGCGCCGCGATCGCCGGCGCCGCAGCGGCTTCGCCCGCCGTCGACGCCACCGCGGTCGCCGACGGCTGCGCCGCGCGGCTGGGCCACCAGCTGGCCGGGCTCGCCGCCCGCACCCTGGTGCTGGAGCTGGGCCGGGCCCGGCGCGCGGAGGTCCTCGCGGAGGAAACGCCGGAAGCGCGCTTCGCCGGCTTCGTCCGGCAGACCGGCACCCCCACCGGGCTCACCGACCTGCTGCACCGCTACCCCGTGCTCGCCCGGCTCGCGGCGCAGGCGGCGCTGCACGCGATCGAGTCGGTCACCGAGCTGCTCGACCGCTTCGCCGCCGACCGCGCCGCCCTCACCGCGTTCGTCGGCACCGAGCCGGGACTCCTGACCGAGATCAGCGGCGGCACCGGCGACGCCCACCAGCGCGGCCGCTCGGTCCGCGAGCTGCGGTTCGCCGGCGGCGCGCGCGTCATCTACAAGCCCCGCCCGCTCGACCTGCACGCGGCGTTCACCGGCCTGGTGGACTGGCTCAACCCGCGCGTGCCCGGCCTCGAGCTGCGCACGGTCGACGTCCTGGTGCGCCCCGGCTACGGCTGGCTGCGCTTCGTCGAGCACCGGCCGTGCGCCGACCTGACCGAGGTGGATCGCTTCTACCGCCGCCAAGGCGTGCTGCTCGCCCTGCTGCACGCCCTCGACGGCACCGACGTGCACTTCGAGAACATCATCGCCGACGGCGACCAGCCCGTGCTGATCGACATCGAGACGCTGTTCCAGCCGGTGCTGCCCGCCGCTGAGGACACCGCGGCCGACCCGGACCCCGCCGCCGAGCTGCTCGTGCGGTCGGTGCACCGGACCATGCTGCTGCCGCAGATGATCGTCGGCGAGCACGGCGCGGTCGACATCTCCGGCCTCGGCGGCGGCCGCGCGGCCGCCCCGGCGCTGACCCGCGTCGACTGGCTCGACGCCGGCACCGACCGGATGCGCCTGACCCGGGTGCCCGGCGGCGTCGGCACCGGCGTCAACCGGCCCACCCTCGGCGGCGTCGACGTCGAGCCGGCCGAGCACGGCGCCGCGCTGCTGGCCGGGTTCCGCGCCGGGTACGACGCCATCGCCGCCGGCGCGGCGGAGTTCACCGCCCGGCTCGACCGCTGCGCCGGCACGGGGATCCGCGTCCTGGTCCGCCCGACCAGCTTCTACGCCCGGCTGCTCGACGAGACCACGCACCCGTCGCTGCTGGCCGAAGCCGACGCGCGCGACGACGCGTTCGGGCTGCTGCACGACGACAGCACCGACGAGGTCCGCCGCGGGCTCGTCGACGCCGAGCTCACCGACCTGTGGGCGGGCGACGTCCCGATGTTCACCGGCCGCCCCGGGTCCGCGGACCTCTGGGACGCCGACGGAACCCGCCTGCCCGGCCTGCTGGGCGAACCGCCGCTCGAGACGGTGCGCGCGAAGGTCGCCGGGATGACCACGATCGACCGCCGCGACCAGGAGTGGCTGATCTCCGCGGCGCTGGCCACCCGGCCGGCGGCCGAGACCCACGCCGGTACCGGGGTCACCGGCACCGTCCGGCCGAGCAAGAGCCCCGAGCCCGCGCACCTGCTTTCGGCCGCGTGCGGCGTCGCCGACGCGATCATCGCCCGGGCGTCGTCGGCCGCCGGCCGCGTCAACTGGGTCGGGCTGGAGCTCGTCGACGAGCAGTACTGGACCGTGCTGCCGATGGGCGCCGGGCTCGGCGAGGGCTACACCGGCGTGGCGCTGTTCCTCGCCCAGCTGGCCGAGCTGACCGGCATCGACCGCTACCGCGACCTGGCCGCGAAGGCGCTTTCCGGCCTGCCGTGGCTGGTGTCGGCGCTGGAGGCCGACCCGGAGCTCGCCGCCGCGGCCGGCCCCGGCGGGCTGCTCGGGCTCGGCGGGGTCGCCTACGCCACGGCCCGGCTCTCCCGGCTGCTCGACCGGCCGGACCTGCTCGACCTGACCGCCCGCACGGTCGCTGTGATGCCGGCGCCGACGCCCGAGACGTCCCCGCGCTACACCACCGGGCTGGCCGGCGGCCTCGTCGCGCTGCGCTCGGTGGCCACCCAGACCGGGTTCGCCGAAGCCACACTGCTGGCCGACGCCTACGCGGCCGAACTCTCCGTCCGCTCCCTCGATCCCGACCTCGCCGACCCGGGGTTCGCGCACGGCGCGGCCGGCGTCGACTGGGCGCTGGCCGGGTATCCCCGCGAGACCGCGACGCTGCCGCCCGCCAAGGCCGCCACCGGGCACGGCTGGTGCTCCGGCCTGGCCGGCCAGGTGCTGGCCTACGCCGGCCAGCCCGCGGTGCTCGGCGGGCTCGGCGAGCAGGTCGGGGCCCTCGCGGCGCAGGACCCGCTGCGCGACCTCAGCCTCTGCCACGGCGAAACCGGCATCACCGACGTGCTCGGCTTCCTCGCCGAGACCGGGCACGAAGCCGCCGCCGCGGCGGTCGCCACCCGCACCGGGCAGCTGCTCACCGCCGTCGAACAGGACGGCGCGCGCTGCGGCACCCCCGACGGCGTCCCGTCCCCCGGCCTGCTCACCGGCCTGGCCGGCATCGGCTACGGCCTGCTGCGCCTCGGCTTCGGCCCCCGCGTCCCGTCCGCCCTGCTCCTGCAACCCCCGACCCGCTGAACCGCCCCGCCCCGCCCAGAGGAGAAAACGAACGATGCCCGAAATCACCGCCGAGACCGTCGAAGCCACCGTCGGTGCCCTGGTGCTCCCCCGCGCGAACCGCCGCGGTGCCCGCAACCAGGCGCTGGCCGGCACCCGGCCCCGGATGTCCGGGATGACCCTCGAGACGCTCGGTGGCCCCACCGTCGTCACCAACGGCACCTTCGCCCTCTGACGTCCGTCCCCCTGCCCCGATCGCGACCGAAAGCGGAGAACACGCCATGAGCGAGCACGACTTCATCGGCACGGACAACCCCATCGGCGACCCCACCCTCCCGGCGCCGACCCGGACCGGCGCCCGCAACCGCGCCCTCGCCGGCCGGACCGCGCGGCTGAGCCACAACGGCGCCGACACCCTGGACATCACCCCGGTCTTCACCGTCAGCATCGCTTTCCCCCAGTAGCCGTTCCCGCCCCCAGCACTACCGAGAGTGGAGCCACCCGCATGACCGAGCACGACTTCGCCGCCACGGACAACCCGATCGGCGACTTGACCCTCCCCCGGACCTCCCGCACCGGCGCCCGCAACCACGCCCTGTCGGGCAAGGCCGCCCGGGTGAGCCAGAACTCCCTGACCACGATGGACATCACGGTCGTCACGGGCGGCTTCACCGAATAGTGAGACGCTCCGGACGTCGGTAATTCGACCTACGTCCGGATGTGGCCACTCCGGTTATAGTGACCGCGATGGGCATCCGATCCACGCGTCTCATCGGACGCGACAGGGAGCTCGGCGCACTGTCGGAGGCTCTGGAGAAGGCCCGCACCGACCACGGTGGGGCCTTCTTCCTTGTCGGCGAAGGCGGGATCGGGAAATCCCGGCTCGCCGCCGACATCGCCTCGCGGGCACTGGCGACCGGGCTCCCCGTGCTACGCGGACGGGCCAGCTCCATCGGCCCGATGGTGCCGTTCCGGCCGCTGGCCGAAGCGCTGCTTTCGCACTTCCGCGGCGGCCTCCCGCCCGCCGCGCCCGAGCTCGACCCGCTCGTGCCGGTGCTCGCCCGGCTCGTGCCCGACTGGTACCGCGGCGACCGGCCGCACGACAACGGGAACCTGCTCGTGCTGGCCGAAGCGGTGTTCCGGCTGCTGTCGGTGGCGGGCCGCGAAGGCGGCTGCCTGATCGTGCTGGAGGACCTGCACAACGCCGACGCCGAAACGCTGTTCATCGTCGAGTACCTCGTCGACAACCTGGCGTCGAGCCGGGTGATGCTGATCGGCACCCTGCGCGGCGAACCGGGTGAGGCGCTGCGGCTGGCGACCGCGGCGGCGCAGCGTTCGTCCAGCCACACCTTCGAACTGGCCCGGCTCGACGCCGAGCGCACCCGGGAGTTCGCGGCTGCCTGCCTGGAGACCGAGCCTGCCGCGGTCCCCGCCGCCGTCGCGAACCTGTTGTGGCAGAACAGCGAGGGCGTGCCCTTCGTCGTCGAGGAGCTGCTGCACGGCATGCTCGGCGACGGCCTGCTCGTCGGCGGCGCGAACGGCTGGCAGGTCGTCGGCGAGCTGCAAGCCCGCGTACCGGAGGCGCTGATCAGCAGCATCGCCACCCGCGTCGACGCGCTCGGCTCGGACGGCGAAACGCTGCTCTCGGTGGCCGCCGTGCTGGGCCGCCGGTTCCCGCTGTCGGTCGTGCAGGCGGTCACCGACATGGACGACCGCATGCTGCACAACCACATCAGCGCGAGCGTCGCCGCGCACCTGGTCACCACCGACGAGACGACGCCCGGCTGGTACGCCTTCCGCCACCCGCTCACCGCCGAGGCCCTGCTGGCGCGGCTCGTGCCGTCGACCAAGGCGAACCTGGCGCGCCGGGCCGCCGACGCCGTCGAACTGCTGCACCCCGGCCTGCCCGGTGAGCTGTGCGCGCTGGCCGCGGCGCTGCGGCTGACCGCGATGGACCACCCGGGCGCCGGGCGGCTGTTCGCCGAAGCCGGCCGCCGCGCGCTCGACGGCGGCGCGGCCGACACGGCGGTGACGATGCTGACCCGCGCCGTCGAGCTCCTGGCCACGGCGAGCCCCGACGACCGGGCCGACGCCCTGGAGACCCTGCTGCACGCGCTCGGGCAGACCGGGCAGTTCGACCGGGCCGTCGAGTTCTCCGCCCGCTTCGCCGAGATCGGCCGCCTGGAGCGGGCGGTCGACCTGCACATCCAGCTGGCGTGGGCGGCCTACATCGGCGGGCGGCACGACGAGTGCCTCAACCAGATCGAGCAGGCCCGCGCCCCGCTCGGCGGCGAGATCACCGAAGAGCAGAAGGCGGGCCTCGACGCCGTCGAAGCGACGCTGTGGCTGGACATCCCGGGCCCGGCGCACACCGAGCGGGCCCGGAAGCTGGCCGAGCAGGCGTGGGAGGTCGCCGAGCGCGTCGGCGTGCCGTTCGTGTCGTGCCAGGCGCTGCAGGTCCTCGGCATGGTGGCGCTGGAGACGGACCTGACCGAAGCCGAGCGCTACCTGCAGCTGGCGCGGCGGCTGGCCGAGCACCACCAGCTGACGCACCTGCGCACCCAGGTGCTGGTCCGCCTCGGCGGGCACCGGATGCTCGCCGAGGGCGACGTCCGGACGTTCGACCTGGCCCGCGCGGAAGCCCAGCGGACCGGCGCGATCACGTTGACCTGCGCGGTCGACGCGAGCCGTGCGGTGCACGCGGTGATGCGCGGCGAGTTCGCGCAGGCCGAGACGATCCTCGAAGAGAACCTCGCGGTGCTCGGCCGGCTCGGCCTGGTCGCGCTTCTGCAGTACACGCACATGACGCGCGCGATGGTGGCGGCGCACCAGGCGGACCGGCCGCGGATGGATCGCGCGCTCGAGGACTTCCGCGCCGAAGGCGGCGCCACCGCGCAGGAGCTGGTGCTGAGCGTGGGGCTGGCCCAGGTGTTCTGTTCCCTGCTCGAAGAGGACGCCGAACGCGCCCGCCGCGAGCTGGCCCAGGTGCTGAGCTTGGAGGAGCGCCAGCCCAGCCGCTTCCACCTGGCCGGCCAGCACGGCCTGCGGCTGCTGGTCGAAGCGCTGGACGGGACGGAGCCGGAGGAGGCCCGGCCCCCGGCGGCGGTGAGCGGGATGCGCTGGAACCGCCAGTTCGTGCTGCTGGGCGACGCGGTCCGCCACGGCCGCGCGGGCGCACCGGAGCTCGCCGACGCGGCGGTGGCGGCGGCGATCGAGGCGGCGGCGCCGTTCCCGGTGAGCCGGCACCTGGGACTGCGCATGGTGGCGGAATCCGCGTCGGCCGACGGCTGGGGCGACCCGGTGACGTGGCTCAAGGAGGCCGAAGAGTACTTCCACCAGGCGGACGTGACGGCGGTGGCGAGCGCGTGCCGCGGCCTGCTGCGCAAGATCGGCGCCCCGGTGGGCCAGCGCCGCACGGGCTCGGACCGCCTCCCGGCGGGCCTGCGTTCGGCGGGGGTCACGGTGCGGGAGTACGAGGTGCTGCAGCTGCTGGCGGACAACATGGGCAACAAGGACATCGCCCGCCGGCTGCACATTTCCCCGCGCACGGTGGAAAAGCACGTGGCGAGCTTGATGGCGAAGTCGAACCTGCAGAACCGGGGCGAGCTGACGGAGTACGCCCGCAACACGCCCCACTGAGTCCGCGCGGCCGGGTCCGGATGTCATGAACGAGTCGTTCATGTCGTCCAGCGTCATGAACGACCCTTTCATGACATCCCGCCCAGCAAACGCGACTTTGCCGGGGCCCCGGCGTCGGACGCGGTGAACGGGTCGTTCATGACATCGCCGCTGCCATCGGTGGCCGGGCGGGCAGCCAGGGCGAGCGTCCATAAAGGACATACACGCGATCACCCCCGAACAGTCCTTGACGGACGTGACTCCGGTCACGTAAATTACCTACCCGTTGAATCGTTTCAACACACTGAGGGGTCCCCATGGCCGAGCACGACGAAGTGCGGATCACGCCCACCGGCGGCGTCCGGCTGTCCCGGCGGCAGGTGCTCGCGCTCGCCGCGGCGACGACCGTCGCGGCCGGGCTGGCGATCCGGGTCCCCGCGGCCGCAGCGACCGGAGCGGCAAGCGCCGGCTTCCAAGCGGGCCGCTTCGCCGACCCGCGGCCCGACTCGCGCCCCACCGTGCTGTGGTTCTGGAACGGCACCGTCACTCCCGACCTCGTCGCCGCCGGACTCGCCGACCTGCGTGGCCAAGGCGTGCACGAAGTCCTCCTCTTCCCCTTCGAGACCGCGGCCCTGAAGCCCGCGTTCTTCACCGAAGAGTGGTTCTCCGTCATCGAGTTCGCCCTGCGGGAGGCCCAGCGCCACGGCATGCACGTCTGGCTGTTCAACGACGACTACTTCCCCAGCGGCCGCGCCGGCGGGCTCGTCGTCGACGGCGGGACCGTCGGCGGACGCGTGTACCCGCCGCGGCCGGATCTGCGGCTCAAGGGCGTCGGGCACCAGGTCCTGACGGCGACCGGCGGCGCACCGGTGCCGCTGGTGAGCCGCGGACTGTCCGTTTCGGACGGCCGGCTGCTCGTCGACGCGGCGGCTCGCGACGGCGTCACCCTGCTGGAACAGGGCGCCCAGTGGCAGGACTACGACGTCGAGGCGAAGGTCCGCGTCGAGAGCGCCACCGCGGGCCTGATGGTGCGCAGTGCGAGCGAAGGCGACGGCGTCCTCGCCGACCTGCGGGCCGACGGCGCCGTCGACGTCTGGCAGCAGACCGGCGGCTCGTTCACCCTCGTCCGGAGCGGCACTCCCGTGCCGGGCTTCGACGCGAGCGCGGACCACATACTGGAAGTGAAAATCCGCGGCACGCACCTGACCCTGACCCTCGACGGCACCGCGCAAGCCCCCGCGGACATCGCCTTCGCCACCGGCCGCGTCGGGGTGCGCGCGGTGGCGAGCCAGCGGTCCTCCTGGGACCGGCTGACCGTCCGCGATCCCGCCGGAACCTCGCTGTACGACGAGACCTTCGACACCGCGGCCGCGCTCGACGCCTTCGACCTGCCCGCCGGCGGCCTGCCCCTGGTCGCCGCGACCGCCCGCCCGGCGGGCTCCACCGACCCGAGGTCACTGGTGGACCTCACGAAACAGGCCCGCGCGGGCGGGACGTGGACGCCGCCGGCGGGCCGGTGGCAGCTGGACCTGTTCACCGTCCGCCCGCTGAGCACGCCCACCGGCTCCGGCCGCGCCTACCTCGACCTCCTCGACGACGAAGCGGTACGGCTGTTCCTCGACGCCGTACCGGGCGAGTACCTACGGCGCTTCCCGTGGGCGGCGGAAACGGTGCTGCGCGGCTTCGCCGACGACGAGCCCTACCTCGCCTCGGCGCACGGCCCCTTCGACACCGTCCCCTGGTCCCCCACCCTCGACGCCGAGCTGGCCGCGCTCGGGACGTCTCCCGGGATCGCCCTGACCGCGGTGCACGACGACCTGGGCCCGGACGGCCTCCGCCTGCGCGGGCTGTTCTGGCGCGCGGTCGGCAACCGGTTCGCCGCCGCGTACTACCGCACCCAGGGCCAGTGGATGGCCGACCACGGCGTCCGGTTCATCTCCAACCCGCTCTGGGACGAATACGGTCCGGGCGAACAGCTCCAGAGCTCCGGGAACCTCAACGCGAACAACCAGTGGGCGCAGGTGCCGGGCACCGACCTGATCTTCGACCACTACCAGCAGGGCTACCACCGCACCCTGTCGCGGTTCCCGGCCAGCACCGCGCACCAGCTGGGGCTCGAGCGGGTCTACCTCGAAGCCATGGGCGGCACCGGGTGGCCGGTGACCCCGGCGTTCGTCCGCGAGGTCGTCGGCGCGTTCGCCGTGCGCGGGGTCAACCACACGCTGCTGCACGCGCGGTTCAGCGACGAGAGCCAGATCGTCTACCCGCCGCCGTTCCAGCCGGCCAACCCGTGGTGGCCGGTGTCGGCGCCGCTGAACGACTGGATCGGCAGGCTGATGGAAGCCTGCCGGGCACCGGCCGTGGCGCGGACCGCGCTGCTGCAGCCGCAACGCGCCGCGGAGTCCACTCAGGACACTCCGGCGATGGCCGAGCTCGACACGGCGTTCCTGACTGCCGCGCACGCGCTCGAGGACGTCCAGGTGGACTTCGACTTCCTCGACGAAGGCGCGCTCGACGCCGACCCCGCGCTGGTGACCCACGCCCGGCCGAGCGGGCCGAAGCTGGTCGTCGGGCAGCAGGCGTACCGGATCGTCGTGGTGCCGGCGACGCCGGTCCTGGCGCTCGGCGCGGTGCGGACGCTGACCCGGTTCGCCCGCGGTGGCGGCGTCGTGGTCGTCGTCGGCACGCCGGCCCGGGAAGCCGGTGGGGACGACGCCGGCCTGCGGGCCGCCCTGGCCGAGCTGTTCGCGACGCGGTCGGTGGAGCGGGCGGCCGATCCGGGGGCCGCCGCGGCCGCGGCGGTCACGGCCGGCGGGGCGGCGGCCGAGCTGGACCCACCGCACGCCGACGTCCGGGTGCTGCGCCTGGAAAACCGGGGCGAGCAGGCGTTCGTCGTGGTGAGCGAACGCGCCGACGCCGTGGATCTCACCGCGACGTTCCCCGCGACCGGAGTCCCCGAGGTGTGGGACCCCGACACCGGCTCGGCGACGCCGGCGGGCGTCTGGCGCCGGGCCGGCGCGACCACCGCGGTGCCGCTGCGACTGGAGCCGAAAGCGGCGCTGCTCGTGGTGTTCCGCGGCGGGCGGGAGCCGCTGCACGCGGTGTCCGCGTCGGCGCCGGTGGAGCGCGTCGACGGGCGCGGCGCGATCGTGCGGGCCACCGGACCGGGCCGGATCACCGTCACCGCGACCGCCGGTCTGCGCGGCTCGACGACCGTCTCCGACTCCCTCGCACCCGTTCCCCTCGACGGCGACTGGACGTTCCGCTTCGACCGCGCGGCAGCGCCGACGACCACGCGTCCGCTCGGCTCGTGGACCGACGCGGACCCCGCGTACTCCGGATCCGCTTGGTACGAAACGGAGTTCGACCTGCCCGCCGTCCCCGGCCGGCGGTGGACGCTCGACCTCGGCGAGGTCCGCGAAGTGGCCGAAGTGGAGGTCAACGGCCAGGCCGCCGGGTCCCGGCTGTGGCCGCCGTACCGGGTCGACGTGACCGCGACCCTGCGCCCCGGCCGCAACCGCGTCCGGGTGCGCGTCACGAACACCGGCGCCAACGAGCGCGGCCAAGTGCTCGTGTCCGGTCTGCTCGGGCCGGTGGTGCTGCGGCCTCACCGGCTCGTGGTCGTGCCACTGGCTTAAACGTTTCACACCACTCGGCGTGCGAACTGAGTGCACGTCTGTACACTCAATGAGCATGGCTGAAGTGGGAATGCGTCCCCCGGCGTCGCCACTGCGACGGCGGGCCCTGCGCGCGTTGCGCTGGCTGTTCACCCCCCTGCGCCCGGACGACTACCTCGAGCTGATCAACCCCCTGTGGTCGACCCGGGAGCTGCGCGGACGCGTCGAGCGCGTCGAGCCCGAACGGGGCGGCGCGGCCACCGTGCTGATCCGGCCCGGCTTCGACTGGGTCGGGCACCGGCCCGGGCAGTACGTGCGCCTCGGCGTCGTCATCGACGGCGTCCACCACTGGCGCGCGTACTCGCTGACGTCGAGCCCGGACCGCCCGGACGGGCTCGTCTCGGTCACCCCCAAGAGGGTCGACGGCGGCGTGGTCTCACCGTTCCTGGTCGAGGAGGTCCGCCCCGGCGAGGTCGTGCGGCTCGGCGAGGTCGAAGGCTCCTTCACCCTGCCGAACCGGCTGGACCGCGGCCTGCTGTTCGTCACCGCCGGCAGCGGCATCACGCCGGTCATGAGCATGCTGCGCCACCTGGCGCCGGGGCCCGGCCTGCACGACGTCGTCCACGTGCACTCCGCGCGGGACGCGGGCGGCGTCACCTTCGGCGACGAGCTGGCCGACCTCGAAAAGCAGCACGACGGCTTCCGCCTCGAACTGCGCATCACGAGCGAGGACGGCCGGTTCACCCCCGCCGACCTGGACGTCCTGTGCCCGGACTGGCGCGAGCGGGAGACCTACGCCTGCGGGCCCGGCGAGCTGCTCGACGCGCTGCAGAAGCACTGGAAGGGGCACGGCGACGTCGACCGGCTGCACCACGAGCGGTTCCAGCCGATCGTCGGGGGCGAGGACGCCGAAGGGGCGGGCGGGACCGTGCGGTTCGCGCACCGCAACCTGGACGCGGACTGCCCGCCCGGCACCCCGATCCTCGTCGCGGGCGAGAACGCGGGCGTCGACATGCCCTTCGGCTGCCGGGTCGGGGTTTGCCACACGTGCGTGCTGCCGATCCGGGAAGGCCGGCTCCGGGACCTGCGCACCAACGTCGTCAGCGAGAAGCACAACGAGATCGTGCGCACCTGCGTGCACGGCGCCGAAGGCCGGGTCACGGTCGAACTCTGAACGCCGAACCCCGAAAGGAACCCATGCCCTCCACCACGCACCCGTTCGCCCACCTGAGCGCGGACCAGCTCGACGAACTCGCCCGCGAGTTCGACGCCATCCACGACCAGGTGCGCGGCGACCTCGGCGAGCGCGACCGCCGGTACATCAAGGGCGTCATCCGGCTGCACCGGCAGATCGCGGTGGCCGGCCGGGCGCTGCTGCTCGGCTCCCGGTCCAAGGTGGCCTGGACGGCGGGTACCGGTTGCCTGGCGATCGCGAAGATCCTGGAGAACATGGAGATCGGGCACAACGTCCTGCACGGCCAGTGGGATTGGATGAACGACCCCTACATCCATTCGTCCACTTGGGACTGGGACACCGCGTCGACGGCCGCGGCGTGGAAGCACTCGCACAACTACATCCACCACACGTACACGAACATCCGCGGCAAGGACAAGGATCTCGGGTACGAGATCATGCGCATCGACCCGCACCAGAAGTGGCACCCGGCGTACCTGGCGCAGCCGCTGTACAACCTGCTGCTGATGGCGTTCTTCGAATGGGGCGTCGCGGTGCACGACCTGGACGTCGAAGCCATCCGCGCCGGCGAGAAGCCGATGAAGGACGTCTGGCACGACCTCAAGGGCATCTCGGGCAAGGCCCGCGACCAGATCCTCAAGGACTACGTGGGCTGGCCGCTGGTGAGTGCCCTCGCCGCGACCGCCGTCGGCCGGGTCGTCCGCCCCGAACCCCGTTCGCGGGGGCGGGTGCTGGCGGACCGCGTCCGCGGGCGGGGGTTCAAGGGCGCGCTCCGGGCTCAGCTCGCGGCGGCCCGCGAGGAGGGCGGTGGCACGTTCGCCGCCACGTTCTGGGCGGACTTCACCGCGAACATCATCCGCAACCTGTGGGCGCACTCGATCATCTTCTGCGGCCACTTCCCCGACCAGACCTACACGTTCGGCCAGGAGGAGGTCCGCGACGAGAGCCGCGGCGGCTGGTACGTCCGGCAGCTGGTCGGCGCGGCGAACATCACCGGCTCCCCGCTGTTCCACCTGCTGAGCGGCAACCTCGGCTACCAGGTCGAGCACCACCTGTTCCCGGACATGCCCAGCAGCCGTTACGCCGAGATCGCCCCGCAGGTCCGCGAGATCTGCCGCCGGTACGGCCTGCCGTACAACACCGGGCCGTTCTCCCGGCAGCTCGGCACGGTGCACCGCACGATCCTCCGGCTGGCGTTCCCCGGCGGGAAGGTCCGCCCGAAGCCCGGCCCCTACCAGGGGGACGAGGTGAAGCGAGCCGCCTGAGCGGCGGCGGGTGCGGACGGTACGGCCATCCGGGCAATAGCTGCATTCCGCTCGTATCAGGTCCCGGGACCTCCTACTCTCAGTGGCGTGGACGGCATCGAGAGTCTCCGGCACGCGATCGAGACGATCCCCATTCCCGGCGCCCCGCCCCGGCTCTCGCGGCAGGGCGCGGCCGTCGGGCTGGCGCTGCTGGACACGTCGTTGCGGCTCAACCACGTGCGCCGGCTGACCGAGCGGCTGACCGTCGTCGAGCACGGCACCGCGCGGCGCAGCACCGAGGTCGACGTCAGCCTCAAGCTCCTCGACGAGGGGCAGCGCCAGGCGACCGCGCAGCTGCAGGACCTCATCGGCCAGGAACACGGCGAGCGGGCCGCCTCGAGACCGGCGCGGCAGCGGTCCCTCTGGGTGCCGCTCGCCCGGCTGCCGCGCCGGCACGTCTCCCCCATCGACGTGTTCGACAGCGCCGGCCAGAAACTGCCGCGGCTCACCCAGCACGAGGCGTCCCGGCTGGTCGCCGCCGGGCTCTACCGGCTGCTGCGCGGGATCCTCGCCGGCGACGAAAACGCGCAGACCGCCAAGCACGAGCTCAACACCTTCCTCTTCCAGGTGCACGAACCGCGCTGGCTCATCCAGCAGGCGCTGCTGACGCTGCTCACCGAGCGGAACCACCCGGAGGAGGAGTTCGCGCTGGCCCCCACCGGGGGCACGGTTCCCGGGTACGGCAGGCAGTGCCGGGAGCTCGCCCTCGACATCCTTTCCGGCTGCGCGGACCTGCTGGTCGAATACGCGTACCTGCTGAACGTCGCCGTCCGCGACTACATGCTGGTCGTGGCGCTGGACGACTCGGTCGAGGAACACCGGCTCAGCTACGAAACCCCGCTGCACGTCGACGCCCGGCAACCCCTCGCGAGGGAGCAGTGGCGGCGGCTGGCCGCCAGCCGGCGCGGCTACGTCGTGAGCTACGAGACCATGATCCCGGCGACGCTGAAGTCCTACCACCTCGTGGCCCGCACCGCGCCGGAGGCCGAGATCTCCCGGATGTACCTGTCCACCGACGCCGACCAGCACCAGGTGGACGGCCTGGCCGAGGACCTGCTCTCGCTGGCCGAACGCCAGGACGCCGCCCCGCTGCAGGAAGCCGACGGCGCCCGGCACAAGATCCTGGAGCTGCAGGCGCAGACCGTGCTGCGGCGGCTGGCGGACCTGGTGCGCCGCCGCAAGTGGGAGGCCGGCCAGTCCGGGGTGGAGCTGTCCCCGCGCAGCCTGCCGGTCTGCCACCGGCTCACCGCCGCGGCCACCACGGGCGAGGCGGTGCGGACGGGCTCGGGCGAGCTGGACAACTCGCTGCGGCGCCACCCCGAGTTCACGTCCGCGAACCTGCGCGAGGCCGCGCGCGAGCTGACCGAGCGGGAGTTCGGCCAGGACCTCGTGCTGGTCAACGGCATCGCCGAAGACGAGGCACGGGCCTACTGGCGCCGCTCCGGCGGCCGCGACCCGCGCGGCGACCACGTCCGGGTGCGCGCGACGCTCGTGCTCAAGGACTCCACGAAGTCCGGCCCGCTCAACGTGACCTTCTACGCGCTGGCCGTCGCGGCGGTCTCGTTCGTGCTCGGCTGGATGCTGGTGGGCAGCCCGTGGCCGTACGGCCGGGCCGCCACCGAGGCGCTCGGCCACGTCGGCGACGGCCAGTCCGTGATCACGATGTTGCTGCTGCTGCCGGGTTTCCTCTACAGCCGTCTGTCGCTGCCGCCGCGGCGCACCGTGCTCGGCTACCTCGGCACGCTGCCGCAGGCGCTGGTGCAGCTGAGCATCGCGGCCGTCGCCGCGTTCGCCGCGGCCGTCGCGACGCAGAGCCGGGGCGAAGTCGTGCAAGCGACCCTGACGGTCGCGGTCGGGCTGCCGGTGCTCGCCGCGCTCGTGCTGTTCGGCCAGGCGTCGTGGCGCGAATCGGCGATCCCGCTCTCGCGCATCGGGGCACCGCGGTGGGCGGGCACCGGCGCTTGGGACCGCCGCAAGCCACTCGAGGCCGACGTGCGGTTCGACTCGTCCGGGGGGTGGTGAAGGTGCGCGGCCAGCGGATCTCCGTGCGGAACGTGGCCGACCTGGCCCGGGCCGGCTTCGAGATCGCCCGGCAGCCGGTGACCAAAGTGGACTTCGAGGTGCACCACGCGGCGGCCCGCCACGGCTACCTGCGCGAGCTCGTCTCCACGGACTCCGAGAACACGGTGTTCCTGGAGACGCTGTGCTCGGCCACGAACGGTGCCGGTGTCGTGATCGGCACCCGCACCCGCAAGCCCCTGGACGGCACCGAGGTCGTCGAGCGCGTCGACGGCCAGCAGCCGGCGGAACGCCCCGAGCAGAACGACGGCGGCTGGGTGTTCCACCAGACGACGTCGCCCAATCCGACGTTCATCTACGAGTCCGCGCAGACGTTCGAGGGCCTGATCGCGATCGACCCGGCGGCGCGCGAGGTGGGCGAGTGGCACGGCCTGGCCGTCCGCGACCTGATCCGGGAGATCTCCGACGCCGCGTCGGCGCTGATCGACGCGCCGCTGCTGTCGCTGCAGAGCCCGGCCCAGCTGCCGACGCTCGTCAAGACCCGCAACCACGACCTCCGCACCCGCAAGGAAGTCGCGTCGCCGTGCGCGTCGCTGGCCGTCCGGTTCGCGATCGCGCTGCGGGACGCGTCCGCGGCCGCGCGGTTCGAGCTGGCCGACCGGTTCCGCGAGCTGTGCGAGAAGCACGGGTACAGCTTTTGGCTCGCCGACACGCGGCCGGGGCACCGGCAGGGCAACTGGTTCGAGGTCTACCACGCCGACGGCGAGTTCTCCCCGCTGTACAAGGGCGACCTCCGGTCCCGCCAGCGGATCGGCACGGTCCTGCCGGTGACGTTCGTCGGGCCGGCGCGGATCGGCTCGACGAACGCGATCGTCTCCTTCCTGCAACGCTACCCCCAGGTGGGGGTGGTCGGCTGCGCCGCCACGACGCTGTCGGACGTCGCGTTCGTCCACCTGCAGCTGGCGATCCACGGCGTGGCCGCCGACCGGCTGAACCGCATCCTCGGCAAGCTGCTCGGCGAGTCGACGACGCCGGCCCGGCCGCACAAGCTGCTGCGCGAGCTGTTCAAGCGCCTCGGCCTGCCGCCCGACCCCGACGGGCCGGCCCCGTCCGCCCAGGACCCGACCGGCGACTACCAGACGTTCACCGGCCCCGCGTTCGCCTACCGGCCGTACCAGATGCCGGACTGCGTGGCGGTGTGGGTGTCGTGGGAGATCGCCCGCCAGCAGCGGGGGCTGGCCGCCCCGCTGGACTGCCTGTACCGCGCGCTGGCCCAGGTGGTGCCCCGGGTGTCCCCGGACACCCCGGGTTCGGCGGGCGACCTGGCCACCGTCGAGTACCTCATCTGCCGCGCCACCGAGCAGTCCGTGGTGCGGGGCAAGGCGAAGCTGGCGGTGCCGAAGTCGGTCCTGCGCCAGTTCTCCTCGGGCGGCGGCGAGCTGCCCGCGTCCAAGCTGTGCGCGTCGCTGGAGGAGGCGTGGAAGGCCCACGTGGACCAGTCCGGTGTGGACGGAGTGGGTGAGCTGACCGTGGCCTGGCGCGAATCCTGGCTGGGCCACTGGACTTATTCGTAGCCCGGCGCGCCGAAGAACGCACGCAGCTCCCGGGCCACGAGGAGCGGGACTCCGTCGTCCTCGGGCCCCGATGGCCCCCGAGGAGCACTTTCGGCGACGGGCTCGAGCTGATCACCACCGGCATTAGGGGATCGCTGCCGGGGTGACGCATCACAGCGTCAGCACGATCTTGCCGTGGACGTGGCGGCCCGCCTGCCGCTCCACCGCCTCGCGGACCTTCTCGATCGGGAAGGTCCCGGCGATCGGCACCACCACCTCCCCCGCGAGGATCGCGTCCGTGAGCCGCGCCATCGCGTCCGGGGCCGCGTCGACACCCCCGGTCGCGCGCACTCCCCCGGGTGGGTTCGGCCCCGCCGCGATCGTCGAGATCCGCTCGGGCGCGACCCCGAGCGCGAGCGCCGCCTCCGCCGTTTCCGTGCCGTACAAGTCCGTTGCCGCCGTGGGAGCCAGGGACCGGACCCGGTCCGCCAGCCCCGGGCCGTAGGCAACCGGCGTCACCCCCAGCTGCCGCAGGAAGTCGAACGTGCCTTCACCGGCCGTGCCGATCACCCGGGCGCCCGCGAGCCTCGCCAGCTGAACCGCGAAGACGCCCACCCCACCCGCGGCGCCGCCGATCAGGACCGTGTCCCCCGGCCGCACCCCGATCGCCGCCAGGGCCGCCGCCGCCGTCATGCCCGCGACCGGGAGCGTGGCCGCCACCTCGTCACCGATGCCGGCCGGAGTCGGCCAGAGCGTGTCGGCCGGCGTGGCCACCACCACGAAGTCCGCCGCCGCGCGAGCCATCACTCCCCCGAACACGCGTTGGCCCACTGTGAATCCCGTGGCACCGGGGCCGACCTCGTCGACCACCCCCGCGAGGTCGTAGCCGAACCCCGAGGGCACCGTGACGCCGAACTGCGCCGCCCGCGCGGCGTCCGACGCCAAGCCCCAGTCCATCGGGTTCAGCCCGGCCGCCGCCACCCGGATGCGGATCTCGCCCGGCCCGGCGTGCGGCTCCGGCACCTCGTGCAGCTCCAGGACCTCGGGACCGCCGAACTTCTCGTAGATGACCGCGCGGCTCATGAGCCACCTCCACAGTGATGAGACTTGGTCCCATCACCGTACACGAGGTGACGGGACCAAGTCCCGTACACTCGGTTCATGGCCCGCTGGCAGCCCCACGCATCGGAGCGGCTCGTCGTCGCCGCGCTCGACCTGTTCGAGGAGCGGGGCTACGAAAACACGACCGTGATCGAGATCGCCGAACGCGCCGGGCTGACGAAGAGCACCTTCTTCCGCCACTTCCCGGACAAGCGCGAGGTGCTCTTCGGCGGCGACACGATGGCCGGCCTGCTCGCCGACGGGATCGCCGACGCGCCGGCCGCCGCCACCCCGCTCGAAGCCGTCGCCCACGCCCTCGACGCGCTCGGCCGCGAAGCCTTCACCCCCGAGCGCCGCGCGTTCGGCGCCCGGCGGCGGGCGGTCATCGCCGCCCACCCGGAACTGCGGGAACGCGAAGCGCTGAAGGGACTCGGGCTCACCGCGGCGATGGCCGAAGCCCTCGAACGCCGCGGCGTGCCCGACCCGGCCTCCCGGGTGGCCGCCCAGCTCGGCGCGCTCGTCATGACGCTCGCCTACGAACGCTGGTGCGAGCCGGGCGGCGACGCCGGGTTCGGCGCCGCCGCCCGGCGGGCACTCCGCGAGGTGCAGGCGGCTACAGCAGCTTCCTGACGTCGCCGGGCCGGGCACCGGCGGTGGGAGCGCCGCCGATGTCCGACTCGATCGCCGCCGTCACGATGCGGTTGCGGTCCCCGACGGACAGCACTCCGTTGCCGACCAGTTCCTGGGTCACCGCCTTCACGTGCTTCACGAACCGGTCGTGCGACGCGTACTCCGCGTTCTCGTCGATGACGTCGTTGAGCGTGCAGCCGTTGCCGATGTCGATGTTCTCCACCTGGCTGTCGACCCCGCCGATCACCACGGTCTCCCGGGTGTCCGAGACCGGGCAGGCGTCCGGCGGCAGCGGGGTCGCGACCACCGTGAACGTGCCGGACACCTCGTCCGAGACGTTCCCGGCGACGTCCGTGGCCCGCGAGCGCACGGTGTGCGCGCCGAGCGCGGAGACCACCACCGGGGCGGTGTAGCGCGTCCACCCTCCACTGTCTATTTTGTACTCGACGGAGTCCACACCGGACCCGGCGTCGGTGGCGGCCAGCGACACCGTCGCCTGGCCGACGTACGACCAGTCGCCACTCTGGTTCCCGCCCACCACCATCGTCAGCACCGGCGCCGTCGTGTCGCCGCCGGCGACCACGGTGAACGACACGCTCCCCGCGACGGACGTGTTCCCCGCGACGTCACGCGCGCGGTAGCCCACCGTGTGCGCGCCGGGGGAAGAAACCGCCACCGGAGCCGCGTAAGCGGTCCACGCACCACTGTCCACCTGGTACTCGACCGCGGCGACCCCGGACCCGGTGTCCGAAGCCACGACCGTGACGGTCGCCTTGCCGACGTAGCTGCCGTCGGCGTCCTGCGTACCGGCCACGGAAGCCGTGACGATCGGCGCGGTCGTGTCGCTCTTCACCACGGTGAAGTGGGACATGCCCTCCGGTGAGGTGTTGCCGGCGGCGTCGGTCGCCCGGAAGTGGACCATGTGCTCACCGGCCCCGGTCACCGTGACCGGGGCGGTGTAAGCGGTCCACGCCCCGCCGTCCAGCTGGTACTCCACTGAGGACACCGTGGAGTCGGCGTCGGTCGCCGTCAGCTTCACCGTCGCGACGTCGACGTAGTTGCCCGAGGAGTCCTGCTGCCCCGTGATCGCGGCGGTCACCGTGGGCGGAGTGGTGTCCCCCTGGCCTTCGACGATCGTGAAGTGCGCCATGCCCTCTTCGGAGCTGTTCCCGGCGACGTCCCGAGCGCGGTGGTGCAGCATGTGCATGCCGACCGCGGAAACCACCACCGGCGCGGCGTAAGCCGTCCAGGTGCCGCCGTCGAGCTGGTACTCCACCGCGGCCACGCCGGAGCCCGCGTCCGTCGCGGTCAAGGACACGGTGGCCGACTCGATGTAGTTGCCGGAAGGATCGCGATCGCCCGCCACCGCGGCCGTCACGGTCGGCGGGGTCGTGTCGCCGGTGCCGTCGGAGACGACGAACTCCCCCACCATCGCCGTGTGGCCGGGAATCGTGCAGAAGTATCGGTACTTGCCCGGCGTGAGCGTCACGACCGCCTCGTGCCGGCCGTTCTGCGGGTCGAAGGGGTTGGCCAGGACGTTCAGCGAGACGTCGTGGTTGTAGCCCGGCGTCGAGGTGTCGAAGGTCAGGGTGTGCGACATCCCCGTGGTGTTGCCGGTGGCTTCGCTGTTCTCGAAGACGATCGTGGTCTCGCCGGGCAGCGCGCCGGTGGGCGCGGACGCGTATTCGGTGGTGCTGTTGTTCCCGGTCCAGGTCAGGGTCTGGACCGGCGCCGCCACCGCGGGGGTGGCGAGGCCGAGCAAGACCAGGAGCCCGGCCAGCAGTACTGCGATCGATCGTCGGGACATCGCCGGAGACCTTCCTGAAGAGGGAGCAGGAGGGTCGTGAGTGAGAAACAGTGTTGGAACACTGTTTCTCACTCACGACCAGCCGCGGCAGCGCTACAGCTGCCGCACCCGGATGTTGCGGAACTCGGTCAGGTCGTTGTCGCTGTGGTTCTGCAGCCCGATGAACCCGCTGACGAACTGCCGCAGGTCGGTGGGCGGGTCACCCGCGCGAGACGACTGCTGGCCCGGCGTGTTGTCGAACTCGTTGATCACCACGCCGTTGCGGATCATCGTGTAGTGCTGCCCGACGACCTTGATCTCGTACTCGTTCCAGGTCCCCTTCGGCCGCGCGCCCGCCTGGTCCAGCGTGCGCGGGTCGAAGTTGTAGACCGACCCGGTCTTCTGCGGCTCGCCGCTGTCGCCGTCGTAGATCTGGATCTCGTGACCGCAGTAGATCGCGACCCAGGCCTGCGACGTCCGCGCCGAGCCCACGGTGCCGCAGCTGCCCGGCGGCCGCTGGTCCAGGGGCGTCCGCGGATCCGGGAACCGGACGAAGACGCCGCTGTTGGCCCGGTTCGGATCCGGCGCGATGTCCTTGAACTGCAGTTTCACCGAGAAGTCGCCGAACTGCCGCTGGGCGTACCAGAGCATGCCCAGCCCGCCGGCCGAGCGGATCGACCCGTCGGGTTGCAGCGTGAACTGCCCCGACGGCGCCTGTTCCCAGCCGCGCAACGACTCCGCCGTGCCGTCGAAGATCGCGTCGTACCCGGTGGTCCCGGGCTTCCCGATCGGCGACGCCTCGGCCGCGGCGTTCAGCTCGGTCACCTCGGCGTCGTTCAGCACCCCGAGGTCCGACAGCGTTTCGGTGGCCTGCTCGACATTGTTGACGAAGGCGGCGTGCGTGCTCCACGTGCTTTCGTCGTCGATGAAGTCGTCCACCGAGCAGCCGCCGCCCGCGTTGCGGTTCGGCACCTTCGTGATCGCGTCGCCCAGGGTCACCACCGGACTGCGATCGGCCACGAGACACCCGACGTTCACCGCGGTCCGCGTGGTCACCTGCTCACCGTTCGCGTAGGTCACGGTCAGCTTGGCGGTGAAGATCCCGGTGCGCGGGTAGGTGTGCCGCGGGTCCGCCTGGGTGGACACCGAGCCGTCGCCGAACTCCCAGCGGTAGGACACGCCGCCGGACTTCGAGCCGACGAACGCCGCCGTCAGCGCCTTGTTCTGCACCAGCGTCGACGTCGCCGCCGGCGCCGGGGTCGGGGCGCCACCGGTGTAGCTGATCTTGAGCAGCTTCTGGTTGGCGTCCAGGGAGAAGAAGCCGTTGCCGTAGTCGAGCACGTACAGCGCGCCGTCCGGCCCGAACTTGGCGTCCATCCAGCTCTGCACCCGGGTGTCCCCCGAGCCGCCCGGGATGATCTGCCGGAACGTCTCGGCGAACACCGGCGGCTGGTGCGTCGGCACACCCGCCGGGTCGACCGTCACCGCGACCCGGTTCTGGGAGTTCGACTCGTCGCCGATGAACCACTTGTTGTCCCAGTAGGCCGGCCACGCCACGCCGCTGTTCGTGTTGACCAGCGAACGGTGGTACGTCGGCCCGGACATGACCGCCTGGCCACCGCCCCGCAGGTACGGCTCGGTGTAGGTGGCGTCCGCAGCGTTGTAGGTCGGGATCGAGCTGCCCGGCCGCTTCGGGAAGACCGGGCCGCCGCCGTCGGGCGAGTACCAGATCATGTTGTCCTTGATCGGCGGCAGGTTCACCAGGCCCGTGTTGCGCGGCGAGGTGTTCACCGGGTTGTCGCAGTCGTACCAGCCGGTCAGCTCCGCGGCGTTCGTGCTGCTGCGGTCGCGGTAGGGCTGCCGGTTGCCCATGCAGTACGGCCAGCCGTGGTTGCCCGCCTCGGTGATGACCGTCGCCGTCTCGTACTTCGCCGGCCCGAGCTCCGGGCTCGGCGACGACGCGTCGGGGCCGACCCAGCCCGCCGTCAGCCAGTTGCGCACCGGGTCGATCTGCAGCCGGGCGATGTTGCGGACGCCCATCACGTAGATCTCCGGGCGCGTCTTGTCCGCCGGCCCGTTCGGGAAGAGGTTGCCCGGCGGGACCGTGTAGGTGCCGTTCGCCTCCGGGTGGATGCGCAGGATCTTGCCGTCCAGGTCGTTCGTGTTGCCCGCCGTGCGGCGCGCGTCCTGGAAGGAGATGCCCTTGTAGTCGAGCGTCCAGTTGTTGCCGGAATAGCCGTTCGAGCCGCCCGAGGAGTTGTTGTCCCCGGAGCCGACGTAGAGGTTCCCGTCCTTGTCGAACGCCATGCCGCCACCGGCGTGGCAGCAGCTGTGGATCTGCACGTCCCAGGACAGCAGGTCCTTGCGGGTCGCCTGGTCGATCGTCTGTGCCGTGGCGTTGTAGGTGAACCGCGAGATGGTGCGCTTGCCGATCCGCTTGTCGCGGTCGATCGACGCGTGCGGCATCCAGTAGGCGTACATCCAGCCGTTCTCGGCGAACTTCGGGTCCAGCGCCAGCCCGAGCAGGCCCTCTTCGTTCTTGACCAGCTCATCACCGCTGCCGCGGTTGCCCATCACGGGCAACGTCGTGAGCAGCTTGACCTTCTTGGTGGCGGGGTCCCACTGGTGGACCGTGCCGCAGCCGAGGCCGACGTTCGGGTCGTCCCAGCTGACGATCGGCCCGGTCGGGCAGGCCGCCTTGCCGATGTAGAAGACCTTGCCGTCCGGGGCGATGGTCAGCCCGTGCGGCTCGCCGATCTGGTCGAGCTGCCCGGTCGCGTTCTTCCCGGTCAGCCGCTCGATCTTGTAGTTCGCCGCGATCCCGGCCTGGCAGTCGCCGCGCACCATGCCGGTCGTCCAGCGCAGGGCGCCGAGCAGGTGCTTGCGGAACTGGTCTTCGCCGTAGGAGGCCTCGGTGCGGCCCATGCCGGTGTAGAAGGAGCGGCCGCCTTCGTAGTCGCGGCACCAGGAGATCGGGTGGAACGCGCCGTTCGCGCCGACGCCCGGTTGGTAACCCTTCTCCTCGACCTGCGCGACCGTGTGGACGGTGCCGACCGGGTTGGTCTCCCAGTTGAGCCACCGGTCGGTCCGCGTCCAGTTCTGCGGCAGTCCGGCGGTGGCCGGGTGCTGGGCGTCCAGGACGTCGACGACGGCCTGCTGCGGTGCCGGTTCGGGCGGCGGCGGGGTGGTCGAGGTGTCCTTGAACAGCTTGAAGTCGGCGAGCTGGATGAGCGGCTCACCCGAGTTCGCGGTGATGTTCAGCCGGTAGTTCGGGTACACCGTCGTGTTGGCGAAGGTGAAGGTCCGGGTCTGGAACCGGTCGGTGAACACCTCGTTCGTGCGCGTGTCCAGGTCGGTCCAGGTGCTCCCGTCGGCCGAACCCTGCAGGGTCCAGCTCTTCGGGTCCCGGCCGGGGAAGTCGTTCGCCGACACCAGCGAGTAGCTGCTGACCGCGACCGGGGTGGCCAGCTTGTAGGCCGCCCAGCCGGTCGTCGCGAACGTCAGCCACTTGGTGTTCTCGTTGTTGTCGGCCAGCTTCTCCTTGGTCTCGTTCGGCGGGTTCTCCGCGCTCGCGGTCACCGATGCCACGGCCTCGGGCGTCGGGCGGGCGCCGACCGGGCGCGCGCCGATCAAGCCGGTGAACCACTGGGACGAGTCCTGCGCGCGGGCGGCGTCGGAGATGCCGAGGAACCCGCCGCCGGCCCTCATGTAGGCCTGCAGCGCGGCTTCCTGCTCACGCGCGAGCGTCACGCCCTGCGCGGACAGGAACACCACGCCGCGGTACTTGGCGAGGTTCACCGCGCTGAACACGGCGGGGTCGGACGACGCCGTGACCGTGATGCCGTTGTCCTGCCCGAGCCGCGCGATCGCGTCCGCCGCGCGCAGCACCGGGTCCTTCTGGTCGGCCGCCGCGCCGTGGAAGACCAGCACGCCGACCGGGACGTTCACCGCGGCCGGGGCCGCCTGGGCCACCGGCATCGTGATCAGCGGGGCCCCGGCCGCGAGCACCGCCCCGATGGCGAGCACGAGCGCGCCGCGCCTGCCGAACCACCTTCTCCTCATGATCGATCCCTCCTAAGCGTGAGTGCGGCCGTCGGGATTCATGTCGTGCCCGGCGTGGCCGTGCTGCTTGAACCGGTCGATCGCGTCCTGTGCGCCCTCGGGCAGGCTGCCGTCGGGATTGCGGACCAGGAACAGGCCCACCATCCCGCCGTCGGAGTGGGTCTGGACGTGGCAGTGGTACATCCACACCCCGGGCCCGGCCCCTTCGCCGGCGATGACCTGGAAACCGAACGAGCTGCCGGGGTCGAGGTTCTTGTTGTCGACGATCTGGGCGTTGTCGGTGGCACTGCTCAACATCCCGGTGCGGGTGTCGGCCCAGCGGTGCCCGTGCAGGTGGAACGTGTGCGGCAGGCTGCCGTACCCGACGCAGACCCACTCGACGCGCTCGCCGAGCCGCGCTTCGAACATCGGCGTGTCGGGCGCCATCTCGTGGTTGATCATCATCTCGTTGAACACGACGGTGTACTGCCGGCTGGGCAGCAGGTCGCCGCGCTTGCGCACGATCAGCCCGCCGTAGAGCCCGCGGGCGAGGCCGCCGGTGCCGTGGTCGGTGCCCATCGCGTGGTCGTGGTAGTGCCAGTACCCGGCGCTGCCCGGCATCCAGAACCCGCCACTCGCTTCATAGCGGGTGCGCGTCTTCCAGGTGTAGGTCCGGGTCTCGCCCGGGTTGTTGAACGACGCGTTGAGCGGGGCGCCGTCGGACGCGGTGTCGTAGAGGACGCCGTGCGGGTGGATCGACAGCCGCTGGTCGGTCCGGTTGACCAGTTCGATCTCGAGGGTGTCGGCCTCGTAGATCTCCAGCAACGGCCCCGGGATCGTCGCTTTGCCCGGCTCCAGGCCGTAGCCGTAGAGGCCGCCGGGAAGCGCTTCCGCGTAGATCGTGATCTTGCGGGTCAGACCCGCCGCCGACGCCGGATCGGCGCCTACGCCGATGGCGGGCACCAGCACCCCGGCGGCGGTTCCGGCCAGCATCGACCGACGTGACACTCGCATGTGCTTTCCCCCGGGAGTCAGAACCGAACGGTGCGGAGGTACTCGAAGCCGACCTTGGCGGTGCTCAACGGGTCGGTCGGCTGGTCGTGCTCGACGATGTACTCGCTGATGTTGTGGCAGGACGCGGCGAAGATGCGCGGGAAGTTGATGACCCCCGCGCCGGGGTCGACCATCTGCCCGTCCGCGGTCCGGTCCTTCACGTGGTACTGCGTCACGCGCGGGTAGTTGCGCCGGAACAGCTCGACCGGGTCCGCGCCGCCGTTCACCGCCCAGAAGAGATCGATTTCCAGGTGGACGTCACGCTTGTTCGTCTTCTTCGTGAGCACGTCGTACGGGACCACGCCGTCGATCGGGGCGAACTCGTGGTCGTGGTTGTGGTATCCGAGCTTGAGCCCGGCCTTCTTGAAGGCGACCGCGGCGGTGTTCATCCGGCCCGCGAAAGCCTCCCACTCGGCGATGGTGCCGAACTGCGCGTACGGCACGACGGCGTAGCGGTTGCCGAGGACCTTCGCGTCGGCGATGATCTGGTTCAGGTCGCCGTCGATGCCGACGTGCGTCGAGGACGCCTTGAGGTGGTTCTTGTCGAGGATGGCGCGGAACTCGGTGGCGCTGCGGCCGTACGTCCCGGCCAGCTCGACCTTCCGGTAGCCGATGTCGGCCAGCGCGGAGAGCGTGCCTTCGGGGTCGTTCTGCAGCAGGGAACGCAGCGAGTAGAGCTGGATGCTGATCTTGTCGAGCGGGACGCGCTGCCGGGCCGGGGTGGCGTCCGCGGTGCCGGGCAACGCGATGGCCGCCGCCCCCACCGTGAGGGCCGCCGTGGCCACGTTCAGGAACGTCCTTCGGGAGTGCTGTTCTGGCAGGTCACCGCACATGGAACTCCCTCATTTCTGGTTGCTGAAAGCCGCGTCGAAAGCCGCCGACGGCTGGTCGAACAGGTGCTCGCGCAGGTACTTCACCGCCTCCGCCGCGCCGCGGAGGCGGTCCATCCCGGCGTCTTCCCACTCCACCGAGATCGGGCCGGTGTAGCCGATCGAGTTCAGCGCCCGGAAGCAGTCCTCCCACGGGACGTCGCCGTGGCCGACGGACACGAAGTCCCAGCCCCGGCGCGGATCGGCCCAGGCCAGGTGCGAGCCGAGCCGGCCGTTGCGGCCGTCGAAGCGCTTGCGGGTGTCCTTGCAGTCGACGTGGTAGATCCGGTCGGCGAAGTCGAGGATGAACCCGACCGGGTCGAGGTCCTGCCAGACGAAGTGCGACGGATGCCAGTTCAGCCCGAACGCGGGCCGGTGGCCCACGGCCTCGAGGGCCCGTCGGGTCGTCCAGTAGTCGTACGCGATCTCCGACGGGTGCACTTCGTGCGCGAACCGGACGCCGACCTCGTCGAAGACGTCGAGGATCGGGTTCCACCGGCGGGCGAAGTCCGCGTAACCGTCATCGATGTCATCGCGCGTGACCGGCGGAAACATCGCCACGTACTGCCAGATCTTCGACCCGGTGAAACCGATGACCGTGTCCACCCCGAGCTTCGCCGCGGCGCGCGCGGTGTCGGCCATTTCCGCGGCCGCCCGCTGCCGGACGCCCTCGGGTTCGCCGTCGCCCCAGATGCGGGACGGGAGGATCGCGCGGTGCCGGGCGTCGATCGGGTCGTCGCAGACGGCCTGGCCGACCAGGTGGTTCGAGATCGCCCACACCTTGAGCCCGTGCTCGGCGAGCAGCGCCAGGCGGCCGGGCACGTAGTCCTCTTCGGACAGTGCCCGGTCGACCTCGAAGTGGTCGCCGGAGCAGGCGATTTCCAGGCCGTCGTAGCCCCACTCGGCGGCGAGCTTGCAGACCTCGGTGAACGGCAGGTCCGCCCACTGGCCGGTGAACAGCGTGACCGGACGGCTCATCGGGACACCTCGGTCCACTTCGCTTCCGCCGCCGCGCTCCGTTCGACGGCGTCCAGCACCCGCTGGACGCGCAGGCCGTCGTCGAAGCTCGGCTCCGGGTCGGTGCCCGCGCCGATGGCGTGCAGGAGGTCGGCGACCTCGTTGGTGAAGGTGTGCTCGTAGCCGAGCAGGTGGCCCGGCGGCCACCACACCCCGACGTACGGGTGCTCGGGCTCGGTGACGAGGATGCGCCGGAAGCCCGCCTCCGTCCCGGTGCCCTCGTACCACTGCAGTTCGTTCATCGACTCGAAGTCGAACGCCAGGCTCGCCTTCGAGCCGTTGACCTCCAGCCGCATCGCGTTCTTGCGGCCGAGCGCGAACCGCGTCGCCTCGAAGCTGGCCACCGCCCCCGACGACAGCCGCGCCAGGAACAGCGCGGTGTCGTCGACGGTCACGTCGTCCGTCCCGCCGGTCTCGGACGGCCGCTGCTTCACGAAGGTGTTCGTCAGCGCCGAGACGCCGGTGATCACCTCGCCGGTGACGAACTGGGCGGCGTCGACGATGTGCGCGCCGAGGTCGCCGAGTGCGCCCGAGCCGGCGGATTCCTTGCGGAGCCGCCACGTCATCGGCGCCTGGGGATCGGACAACCAGTCCTGCAGGTAGACCGACCGCACGTGCCGGATCTCGCCGAGTGCCCCGCTCGCCACCAGGTTCCGGGCGTGCGCGAGCGCGGGCACCCGGCGGTAGTTGAACGCGACCATGGCCCGTACCCCGCGATCACGAGCCCGGCGCGCCGCCTCGGCCATCGCTTCGGCCTCCGCGACCGAGTTGGCCAGGGGCTTCTCGCACAGCACGTGCTTCCCGGCCTCCAGCGCGGCGATCGCGATCTCCGCGTGGCTGTCCCCCGGCGTGCAGACGTCGACCAGGTCGACGTCGTCGCGGGCGATCAGCTTCCGCCAGTCCGTCTCGACGGCTTCCCAGCCGAACCGCTGCGCCGCCGCCGTGGCCCGGGCCTCGTCGCGCCCGGCGAGCACGGCGAGCCTCGGGACCAGCGGTGGGTCGAAGAACCGGTGGACGCTGCGCCACGCGTGGGAGTGCACCGCACCCATGAACGCGTGGCCCACCATGCCGATCCCGATCGTTTCCCGTGCCGGGGACATACCCCTCCTTGTGTTCTCGGTGCGGGTGGTCGTGAGTGAGAAACAGGGTTCTAACCCTGTTTCTCACTCACGACCGGCTGCGGCAGGCTTCGGTCAGGAGTCGAAGCCGACGTCGAGGTACTGGTCGACGTTCTCCTTGGTGACGACCGCGGAGTACGTCGTGATCTCGGCCGGGATGTCGTGCTCGGCCAGGTCGCCGATCCCCTTGGCCTGCCCGAGCAGCCGGGCCAGCGCGATCGCCGTCGAGGCCATCGACGGGCTGTAGAGCACGGTCGCCTTGATCGGCGACGCGTCGGCCTTGATCAGGGTCATCATGTTCTTCGAGCCGGCGCCCCCGACCATCAGGAACTCCTTGCGGCCCGCGGTGTCGATCGCGGCGTTGACGCCGATGCCCTGGTCGTCGTCGTGGTTCCACAGCGCGTCCAGCTTGGGCGCGCCCTGGAGCAGGTTCGCCGTCTGCTGCTCACCCGACTCCGACGTGAACTGCGCCGAGACGCGCGGGCCGACCTTGAACCCGGCCCGCCCGAGCGCGTCCGCGAAGCCCTTGCTGCGTTCCTGGGTCAGCGGCAGCGAGTCGATCCCGGCGACCTCGCCGATGATCGGGTTCGCGACGTTCTTCTTCTTGAGCTCCGCGGCGATGTAGTTGCCCGCGTTGACGCCCATCCGGTAGTTGTCGCCGCCGATCCACGTTCTGTACGCGAGCGGCGTGTCGAAGACGCGGTCCAGGTTGATCACCGGGATGCCGGCGTCCATCGCCTGCTGCCCGACCGAGGTGAGCGCCTTCCCGTCGAAGGGCAGGATGACGAGCACGTCGACCTTGGCGTTGATCAGCGTCTCCACCTGGGAGATCTGCTGGTTGACGTCGTTGGTGCCCTCGGTGGCGTTGAACTTCACCTCGCTGAACTTCTGCGCCTGGGCCTTGGCGTTCTTGGTGATCGCCGCGATCCAGCCGTGGTCGGCGGCCGGCGCGGAGAAGCCGATCGTGACCGCCTTTCCCGGCTGGGCGTTGTTGCCCGCGTTGGCGACCGGCGCGTTGGACGCCGAGTTCGCGGGCGTGTTCGACGTGCAGCCGGCCAGCAGTGCGCCGGCGCCGACGGCGGCCCCGCCCAGCAGGAATCCTCGGCGGCCGAGGAAGGGTTGTTCGGCCATGGTGACCTCCATCGGTGGTGGAACTACGGACCGGTCCTGGCTTTCCTGGCCCGGAACTGCAAGAGCACGGCGAGCACGATGATCACGCCTTTGGCGATGTTCTGGATGTCGGTGTCCAGGTTGTTGAGCGTGAAGAGGTTGGACAGCACCGTGAAGATCAGCACGCCGATGAGGGTGCCGATCAGCGAGCCGCGGCCGCCGGTGAGCAGCGTGCCGCCGATGACCACGGCCGCGATCGCGTCGAGCTCGTAGAACATGCCGTTGGTCGACGCGCCCGCCGTCGTCCGCGCGACGACCATGAGCGCGGCGATCCCGCAGCACAGCCCGGCCACGCCGTAGACGAGCGCGAGGTGCCGCTTGACGTTGATGCCCGCCAGCCGCGACGCCTCGATGTTGCCGCCGACCGCGTACGTCCGGCGGCCGAAGGTGGTGCGGTTGAGCACGACCCAGCCGACCGCGAACACCAGCGCGAACAGCCAGATCAGCACCGGGATGCCGAGCAGGTCGCCGCGGAAGAAGGCGAGGAAGTCCTGGTCGGCGACCACCTGCGTGCGGCGGCCGCTGAGCCGTTCGGCGAGCCCGCGTGCCGAGACGTACATCGCCAGCGTGGCGATGAACGGCACGACCTTGCCGTAGGAGACGAGCACGCCGTTGACCAGCCCGCAGCCGAGGCCGACGGCGAGTCCGCAGAGGACCATCACCCACGGCCCGTAGGACTGGGTGGCCAACGTGGTGAGCCAGACGCTGGACAGCGCGACGATCGAGCCGACGGACAGGTCGATGCCGCCGCTGATGATCACGAACGTCATCCCGACGCTGACCACCCCGATCGCCGCGGCCAGCCGCAGGATCGTGGAGATGTTGCTTTCGGTGAAGAACAGCTCGGGCCGGGTGAACTGGCCGACCAGGCACAGCACGACGAGCACCCCGGCCAGGCCGAGCAACCGCGGGTCGGCCCGGACGGAGAACCGTTTCCGTTCGACGGGCAGCGCTTCCTGTGGCGGTGCTTGGGTATCGGTCATGCCGCGCTCCCCTCCAGAATCACGTCGAGCACTTCGGCCTCGGTGAGGCCGGTGGAGGACCGGTCGGCGAGGACGCGGCCCTCGCGCAGCACCAGCACCCGGTCGGACAGCCCGAGCACCTCGGGGATCTCGCTGGACACCAGCACGATCGCGACGCCGGTCGCGGCCAGCTCGTCGATCAGCCGGTAGAGCTCGGCGCGGGCACCGACGTCGACGCCGCGCGTCGGTTCGTCGAGCAGCAGCACCCGGCACCCGCGGACCAGCCACCGGGCGAGCACGGCCTTCTGCTGGTTGCCGCCCGAGAGCGTGCGGACGATCCGGCGCGGGTCGGCGGGCCGCAGGTCGAGGCGCCGCAGGCTGGCGCCGGCGTCGTCCAGCTCCCGGCCGCGCTCGGTGAACCCGAGCTTCGCGTACCGGCCGAGGCTCGCCAGCGTCACGTTGTGCACCACCGGCAGGTCCAGCAGGAGGCCCTGGCTCTTGCGCTCCTCCGGGGCCAGCCCGATGCCCGCCTTGACGGCGGCCCGGACGTTGCCGGGGACCAGCGGCTTCCCCTGCACCGCCACGGTTCCGCGGTCGGCCTTGCGCGCGCCGAAGATCGTCTCCAGCAGCTCGCTGCGGCCGGACCCGACCAGGCCGGCGATCCCGACGACCTCCCCGGCGTGCACGGTGAAGCCGACGTCCTCGAACTCGCCGTCCCGGGCGAGTCCGTCGACCACGAGGGCCGGCTTGGTCCGGTCCGCGTGGCCGTCGTGGCGCGGCCCGAAGACGGTCTCGACCTTGCGCCCGGCCATCAGCGCGACGAGGTCGGCGGTCGGCGTGGTGCGCGCGTCCAGGCCGGTGCCGACGGTCCGGCCGTCCTTGAGCACGGTCACCCGGTGCCCGATCCGGCGCAGCTCCTCGAGCCGGTGCGAGATGTAGACGACCGCGACGCCGTCGGCGGTCAGCTCGCCGACGATGCGGAAGAGGTTGTCGACCTCCTCGCCGGCCAGCGCGGCGGTGGGTTCGTCCATGACGAGCAGCCGGGCGTCGTGGGCCAGCGCGCGGGCCATCGACACCAGCTGCTGGCCGGCGGCGGAGAGCTTGCCGACCTCGTGCCACGGCCGGATGCCGGGGTGGCCCAGCCGGGCCATCAGCCGCGCGGCTTCGTCGCGAGCCTGCGAGATCTTGGTGAACCCGAACCGGGCGCGCTCGTGGCCGAGGAAGATGTTGTCCGCCACCGAAAGCCCGGGCACCAGGTCGAGCTCCTGGTACATGGTGGCGATACCCAGGCGCAGCGCGTCGACCGGCGAGCCGAGGGTGGTCGGCTGACCCTGCCAGCTGATCTCGCCCTCGTCCGGCCGGTGCGCGCCGGACAGGACCTTGATCAGCGTCGACTTCCCCGCGCCGTTCTGCCCGAGCAGGCAGTGCACCTCGCCGGGTTCGACGTCGAGGTCGACGCCGTCGAGCGCGCGCACCCCCGGGAAGGTCTTCACGATCCCGCGAACGGAAAGCAGGCTCATGCGCACACCTCGCTGGCGCTCGGTGCCGCCTGAGCCGGAAGCGCAGTGGTGAATGATTCGCTCGCAAGCTCGCTCATACCGAGGCCTCCTCGACCAGGGTCGGGTTCGCGAAGAGCCGCTCGGCGGCCAGGTGCGCGGCACCCCGCAGCGGGGCCTTCAGGCCGAGCCGGGACGGCACGACCCGGGCGTGGCCGAGGGGCCGGACGGCGAGTTCGACGCGGATCGGTTCGACCAGCCAATCGCCGAGTTCGGCGAAGTACCCGCCGAGGACGACGACGTCCGGGTCGAGCACGTCGACCACAGTGGACAGGGCGACGCCGAGGGCGACGCCGAGGCCGTGCACCGCCGTGGCCGCGCGCTGGTCACCTCGGCGGACGCGGTGCTTCAGCTGGGCGACCCGGCCTTCGACGCCGAGGGCGGGATCGTGCAGCGGGTCGCCCGGGGGTGCCGCCGCGCGCAGGACGGCGGCCAGGTTCGCCTTCGTTTCGAGGCAGCCGGTCCGGCCGCAGGAACACCGCTCGCCGGACGGGTCGACGGCGATGTGCCCGACCTCGCCCGCGAACCCGCGCGCGCCACGCAGGACGGCGCCGCCGGAGACGAGCCCGCCCCCGACCGCCGTGCCGCCGCTGAGGTAGAACACGTCACCGGTACCGGCGGCCGACTCGGCGAGCGCACCGAGGTTGGCGTCGTTGTCCACGGCGATGGCGTCGGCCGGGAGGTTCAGCCGGGCCGCCATCAGCCCGGCGATTTCGGCGTCCCGCCAGCGCAGGGCCGGTGCCAGCCGCAGCACGGCCGCGGCCGAGTCGACCAGCCCGGGCACCGAGATCGCGACCCCGACCGGCGGGCCGGGCAGCACCCGGTGGGCGAGGTGGGCGAGTTCGTCCATGCCTCTCTGGAGCCCGAGCGCGGCGACGTCGACGGTCTCCTCCCGCTCGGCGAGCACCCGGCCGGAGAGGTCGGTGACCAGCGCCGACAGCCGATCGGCCTCAATGCCCAGCGCCAGGGCGTACGCGTCTTCGCCGTGCAGTTCGACCAGCCGGCTCGGCCGCCCGTTGCCCGGGAGGACGCCGGCGGGCCGGACCAGGCCGCGCTCCGCGAGCTCGGTGAGCAGGCCGGGAACCGCCGACTTCGCGATCCCGCAGCTCGCCGCGAGCTGGGTGCGCGAGAGCGGCCCGGTGCGCAGCGCACGGAGGATCGCGGCCAGGTTCGCCGTCCGCGGGCTCGCCGAATCGGCGCCCCTCGTCCCGGTGACGGCCACGGTGCCTCCACTTGTGCTGTGCACTGAACAGACTTTGTCTCTCAGGCAGCGAAAGTAGGGTGGCGCGCATCACTCGTCAAGGTGAAGTCGTCGCGTTTGATCGGGTTTTCACCCGGATAGACGTGCGAAACCGGACAGACTTTCGATTCGAAGATGCAAAAGTCTGTCCGGTTTCGACGTTACGACGGGAGGTTGTTCAGCAACGGAACGTGAGACGCGCGGGTCTGCCGCGGTCAGCTGCTGAGGGTGAAGGCCCGGTCCGTGGCGGACCACGCCGCCCCGATCACGCCGGCCGTCTCG
This sequence comes from Amycolatopsis sp. cmx-4-37, assembly GCA_049998055.1. Taxonomy (GTDB): domain Bacteria; phylum Actinomycetota; class Actinomycetes; order Mycobacteriales; family Pseudonocardiaceae; genus Amycolatopsis. The sequence continues at coordinate 318,018 of JAEBEK010000007.1, forward strand.
CCCAGCTCCGACAGCACGATCGGCAGGTTCCCCGTCGCCAGGGGCAGGGATCGCCGGTACACCGCGCTGCGCACCTCGGCGAGCAGCTGGTGCCCGAGCTGGGCCACCCCGCCGCCCATCACGACCATCCCCGGGTTGATGAACGAGACCAGCGAGGCGACGACCTGGCCGAGCCGGCGCCCGCCGTCGCGGATCAGGTTGACCGCGCCGAAGTCGCCCGCCGCGGCGGCGCGGCCGACGTCGCGGGCGGTGACCACCCCGCGGCCGGCGGCCACCTCGGCGAGGTGGGCCGACCGGCCGCTGCGGGCCAGGGCCAGCCCGTCGCGGGCCAGCGCGGCCCCGCCGAAGTAGGCCTCCAGGCAGCCGACTTCGCCGCAGGCGCAGGTCGGGCCGAACTCGTCGAGCCGGATGTGCCCGATGTCGCCCGCCGTGCCGGCGACCCCGCGGTACACCTTGCCGCCGAGCACGATCCCGCAGCCGATCCCGGTGCCGATCTTGACGAACATCAGGTCGTCGGTCGACCGCGCGACCCCGGCGTGCCGCTCCCCGAGGGCCATCGCGTTGACGTCGTTGTCCACCGCGACCGGGCAGCCCCAGAGGCCGCCGAGGTGGTCGCGCACGTTGAACCGGTCCCAGCCCGGCATGATCGGCGGCGCGACCGCCATCCCCTCGGCGAAGCTGACCGGCCCCGGCAGCCCGATGCCAGCCGCGACCAGCCGGCCGGGCGCCTCGTCCCGCACCTTGGCCGCGAGCTCGGCGACCCGCCGCAGCACCGGGTGCGGCCCCTGCCGGACGTCGCAGTCCTCGACGGCGTGCGCGAGCACCTCGCACGAAGCGTCGGTCACGGCCACGCCGACCGACGTCGCGCCGACGTCGACCGCGAGCACCCGCAGGTCGCCCGCGAGCCGGACCAGCGTCGAGCGCCGCCCGCCCCGGCTGGCCGAGGGCCCCGCCGTCTCGATGAGCCCGACCTCCCCGAGCCGCGTCACCTCGGCCCCGACCCGGGCGCGCGGCAGCTCCAGCCGTTCGCCCAGCTCGACCCGCGACATCGGGCCCTCGTCCCGCAACAGGGTGAGCAGCCGGGTCTGGTGCCGGGTTTCGACCATCGAGTGCTCCGTGCCGGATGCCGCGCTCATTCGCCTCAGCCTACTGCGTAGGAGACGACGCCCGGCCGCGCGACGGGCCGGTGACCAGGGGAACCGCGCGCGTCGCGGGAAAACGATCGACGCCGCCCCCGAAGGGCGACCGAGCAGCCCGCGGGCGAGTTGCCCGGAAAGTCCGATCCGATCCGGTTTCCCGCGCCCCACAACGGATCCCGCCCGCTGGGCCGTCCGGGTGCACCACCGCGAATCCGGCAGTGGACTGGCCACCGGCACCTCGTGAACGGTTGACACGATCGAGAACGCGGCCCTACCCTCGCCGCATCCCATCGGCTCTCCCGCGCTCCCCCTCTCTCCTGGAAATACAACGTTGTAAAAATCCACGCAGGTCGCTGACCTGCGGTTCGAGAGTGAGGTCCCCGTGCCCCGCGTCCCCGTGCCCAGCGGTCGAAAACTCCTCGCCACCCTCACCACGACACTGCTCGTCCTCGGGACGGTGCTCGGCCTGAGCGCCACCGCGCAGGCCGCCGGCTCCCTGCCGTGCGACATCTACGGCTCCGCTGGCACCCAGTGCGTCGCCGCGCACAGCACCACGCGCGCCCTGTACTCCGCCTACGCCGGCAACCTCTACCGCGTGCAGCGCGCCTCCGACCGCGCCGAAACGAACATCGGCCTGCTCGCCACCGGCGGGTACGCCAACGCCGCCGCGCAGGACTCGTTCTGCGCCGGCACCACGTGCACCATCACGGTGATCTACGACCAGTCCCCGCGCCACAACGACCTCACCGTCGAAGGCCCGGGCACCGCCGGCGGGCAGGACGTCGCCGCGATCGCGTCCGCGCTGCCGGTCACCGCGGGCGGGCACAAGGTCTACGGCGTCTACGTCTCCCCCGGCACCGGGTACCGGCACTACGTCGGCGCCGGCGTCGCGGTCAACGGCCAGCCCGAAGGCATGTACATGGTCGCCAGCGGGACGCACGTCAACGGCGGCTGCTGCTTCGACTACGGCAACGTCGAAGCGCAGATCGCCGACACCGGAAACGGCCACATGGACGCCGTCAACCTCGGCACCACCTGCTACTTCCCGCCGTGCACCGGGATCGGCCCGTGGGTGGCGGGCGACCTCGAAAACGGGCTGTTCCAAGGGAACCGCTCCAACACCGCCAACCGCGGCAACGCCACACCGTTCGTCACCGCGCTGCTGAAGAACAACGGCCAGACGACTTTCGCGCTCAAGGGCGGCAACTCGCAGAGCGGCGGCCTCACCACCTGGTACAACGGCGCGCTGCCCTCGGGCGGGTACACGCCGATGCACCAGGAGGGTTCGATCGTGCTCGGCACCGGCGGCGACAACAGCAACGCGTCCATCGGCTCGTTCTTCGAAGGCGTGATGACCGCGGGCTACCCGACCGACGCCGCGGACGACGCCGTCCAGTCCAATGTGGTCTCCGTCGGCTACGCCGGGTCCACCGGGACACCGCCCTACGCGGCCACGGTTTCCGGGCCCGGCGGCAAGTGCCTCGACGTCGCCGGGGACGACACCGGCGGCAACGGCACGGCCGTGCAGCTGTGGGACTGCCAGGCGAACGCCGCCGACCAGCACTGGGCGCACAACGCCGACTCCTCACTGTCCACTTTGGGCAGGTGCCTCGACGTCACCGGTAACGGCACGGCGAACGGCGCGCTGCTGGAACTGTGGGACTGCAACGGCGTCGGCGGCCAGAAGTGGGTGCAGCAGGCCGACGGTTCGCTGCGCAACCCCCAGTCGGGCCGCTGCGTCGACTCCCCCAACGGCGCCACGGCCAACGGCACCCGTCTGCAGATCTGGGACTGCAACGGTGCCGCGGCGCAGAAGTTCTCCGTGAGCGGCGGCGGCCCGGTCACCGGCCCCGGCGGCAAGTGCGTCGACGTGGCCGGCGACGACCACGGGGTGAACGGGACCGCCGTGCAGCTGTGGGACTGCCAGTCCTTCGCGGTGGACCAGCACTGGTTCCACCTCTCCGGCGGCGCGTTGCGCACCCTGGGCGGCTGCCTCGACATCAACGGCAACGGCACGGCGAACGGCACCCAGGTGGAGCTGTGGGACTGCAACGGCGTCGGCGGCCAGGTGTGGACGCAGCAGGCCGACGGCTCGCTGCGCAACCCGCAGTCCGGTCGCTGCCTCGACTCCCCGAGCGGCGCGACGGGCAACGGCACGCGGCTGCAGATCTACGACTGCAACGGGTCGGCGGCCCAGCGCTTCGCCCTGATCTGAACCCCGCCCGGTGGGGACTCCGCGGTCCCCACCGGGCCGGCGTTCAGGCGCCTTCCACCGAACCGGGCGGCAGGAAGTCGACGTCGTGCAGCGCCGACAGCCGGACCACCTCCGCCGGGTCCGCCAGGTCGTGCAGCCGGTCGAACAGCTGCGCCAAGCGCCCGGCCGGGCTCACCCAGAACAGTCCACGGGTGACGCTCTCGCCGCGGTTGTAATAGGCGTGCGGCAGGCCTTTCGGCATCCGCACGGTGTCGCCGGGGCCCGCGGTCGTCCATTCACCGTCGAGGTAGAGGGTGAACACGCCCTCCAGGACGTAGATGTGCTCGTCCTGGGTCGGGTGCACGTGCGGCGGCACCCCGGTGCCGGGCGGGTCGAGCGTTTCGAACGCGAAGCTCGACTCGCTCGCGGCCTTCAGGGAGTAGGTGTGGCCGAGGACGTTCCACACCTTCCCCTCCCCGGCCGGCGTGATCCCCTTCGGCAGCGGACCCAGCACGATCTCTTCGCCGGTCATCGAACCTCCTGCTCGTCGTGACTGATCTCGGCCAGCCGCTCCTGCACGCGGGCGTGGCGGAACTGGTAGACGCCGCCGGCCTGCCGGAGGACGCCGCGGCGGTGGGCGTCGTCGAGGAAGTGCATGAGCCGCCAGGGAAGGCGGCCGGTCGCGGCGAGGAGGGCGTGGTGGACGAAGTGGTTGCCCCAGGCGCGCGTCACCAGGACCGCCAGGCCGATGCCGCCGCCGAAGAAGACGCCGGCCACGATCGGCAGGACCGGGGTCGTCGCCGCCGGGAACACCTGGCCGCCGGCGAGCGCGCCCGCCAGGCCGTAGCACACGGCGGCGACGCCGCGAGCCATGAACCAGCCGAACGACGCGCCCGCGACCCCGCCGGCGACGGCCAGCGCGAGGTCGTACCGGCCACCCAGCACCGGCAGGAACCGCGTCTGCGCGGTGAACGCGAACGCCATTCCGTCGAACAGCCCCAGGGACACCAGGAAGGACAGGGCCAGCGCGATCGCCCCGGTCCGTTCGTTGCGCAGGATCGTCCCAGGGCTGGACACGCGGCTGGCGTCGACCGGTTCCGCGAGCCACACGTGCACCGCGAACACGCACCCGAACACGAGCGCCAGGAACACGACCAGGCCGGCGGCCAGCGACCAGCCGAGGCCGAGCAGGACCCCCACGACGGCGCCGATCGCGAAGCGGCCGGCGAACTTCCCGGTCGCCCCGGCGAAGCGCAGTTCGGTGCGCAGCGGCTCCGGCGGACGCCCGAAGCGGTGGGTCAGGTAGCCGGCGCCGCCGAACGAGAAGCCGTAGATCGCGGCCAGCACCGGTCCGTCGTCGACCCAGCCGGTGACGACGAAGAACACCGCGATCAGCGCGCCGATTAAGGCCGAGCGGGTCCCGGCGGGCACCGCCCGGTAGAGCTGCCACCAGGCCAGGTCGCGGCTGCGCGTCCGTTCGAGGTGCCGGGCCAGGAAGCCGAGCCAGCGGGTCGCCTGCTCGGCCGTGTACCGCCCGGACGGGCTGGTCTTCGGGTTGCGCCCCGGCGGCTGCGGTACCCGCGCGTAGGCGTTGGGGACGAACGAATCGAGCAGCTGCCCTTCGAGGGCTCCCACGTCTTCGGCGCCGAGCAGCTCCGCGGGATCCGCCCCGGGACGGCCGTAGCCGATCCGCGCGAGGTCGACCATCAACGGCGTCCGCAGCACCCGGCCCAGGGCCGCGTCCGGGTCGCGGCGCAGCCGCTCGGCCACGGGCCGCCAGCGGTCGCTCCCCCGCGCGGAGAGGTAGGTGATCGCCTCCTGCCGCGCGACGGGTTCCAGCCGCACCACGGTGGCGGCGCCCAGCACCGGGCCGGACTCGCGCGTGACCTCGTCGTACTCGGCGGACCGGCAGGTCAGCACCAGCGAGCGGCCCACCGCCATGGTCTGGTCCAGTGCGTCGAGCGCCGCGACGCGCAGATCGGCCGGCATCTCGTCGAGGCCGTCGAGGACCGGGACGACGTGGCCGCCCAGGACGAGCCGGGTGGGTGCGTCCGGCCCGTACTGCCGGGCGTTGAGCAGGGCGGGGTGGTTGTCGGCGAGCCGGCCGGCCAGCCACCGGTCGAGGTGTTCGCGGCGCGGATCCCAGGAGGCGAGCGAGAGCAGGACCGGGACCGGGGCCCCCGGGGCACGGGTGCGCAGCAGCTCGAGCGTCAGCATCAGGGCGAGCACCGACTTGCCGGACCCGGGATCGCCGAGCACGACCAGCTGCCGCTCGGGCAGCGCGGTGAACGTCTCCGCGATGTCGTCGAGGTCGCCGCGCTTCCCCGTCCGCCCGACCGCCGACCAGCGCAGGACGATCGGCTGCGGCCGGTGCAGGGACCGCAGCTCGGCTTCGGCGCGCCACTGCCACGTGACGGCTTCGGCCAGTTCGGTGACCGCGCGGTCGAAGGGGTGGTGCTCCGGCGGGGTTGCCGGCTCGAGCTCACCCGGGGTGGCCTCGGCGAGGATCTGCTCGTGCAGCCGCCGCAGGTCGGGGTTGGGGTCGACGCCGAGCTCGTCGGCCAGCCGCCGGCGCAGGCCGTGGAACAGCGTCGAGGCTTCGGCGTAGCGGCCGGCCTTGGCGAGGGCGCGCATCAGGAGCAGGTGGGACAGCTCGCGCGTCGGGTGCTCGCCGCAGAACTCGGTGAGCTCGCGGACGACCTCGGCCGTTTCACCGAGCCGCAGCCGCCACTCGGCACCGAGCTCGACGGCGTCGGCGCGCTGTTCGTCGAGCACCGCGGCGCGGCCGGCGAGCGTCGTCGTCCGCAGTCCGTCGAGCGCCGGGCCGCGCCAGAGGGCGAGCGCGGCGCGGATCTCTTCGACGGCGTCGACGAGCTTCGCCTGGCCGGCGAGTACTCGAGCGGCCGCGACGTGACGGCGGAACCGGAGTGAGTCGAGGTCGTCCACGTCGGTCCGCAGGCGGTACCCGGGGCCGTCGGTGACGATCGCGCCGCCGGCCTCGCCGAGCCGGGCGCGGAGGGCGGAAACGCAGTTGCGCACCTGCTTCACGGCCGTCGCCGGCGGCTCGTCCGCCCAGAGCGCGTCGATCATGCGCTCCACCGGGACGACCGCGTTGGGGTTGAGCAGCAGGACGGCGAGCGCGCGCTGCTGGCGCGGGCTCGCGAGGGTGATCCGGTCCCCGTACGCCCGCACTTCCAGCGTCCCGAGAATCCGGAACCTCATCGCATCCCCCCTGTCCTCGAGGCTACCGGCTTCGAAACGCGCAGGTGGCGGCCCGGATGCCGGCGCGAGGACGAAACGAGGACGGCGTCGGCAACCCTAGGGGCACGGTGAAAGAGGGGGAATGCCGGGGCGACCCGGTGGCGGGCGCGTCGTTGGGGGTCGCGCCCACCACCGGGACCGCCGGCTGAGCTCGGGAAGCCGACCACGCACGACGAGGCCATCGCGGAAACGCCGCGATGGCCTCGTTGTCGTTTCCCCGCCCCGGAAGCTTGCCTCGTCGCCACTAGTCAGTGTTACTATGTACTGGTACTCAGCAAGACTGAGTAGTACGAGGAGGCGGTGCATGGGCAAGCAGATCACGGAGATGCTCAAAGGCGTGCTGGAAGGCATCGTCCTGGCGGTCCTGGCCGGCCGGTCCGCGTACGGCTACGAGATCACCGCGTGGTTGCGGGAGCAGGGGTTCTCCGACATCGCCGAGGGCACCGTCTACGCGCTGCTGATCAGGGTCGAGCAACGCGGACTGGTCGACGTGGAGAAGGTGCCGTCCGAGAAGGGCCCGCCGCGCAAGGTGTTCTCGCTCAACGATCGGGGACGGCAGTACCTCGACGAGTTCTGGAAGAACTGGGGCTTCCTCTCCGAACGCCTCGAACAGCTCCACCGAGGAGGGAAACGACCATGACCGACACCGAAGACGGCGGCTTCGTCTCGAAGTTCCTCACGCTGGTCATCGGCGACAAGCGGCGCTGGCGGCAGTACAAGGCCCGCGTCAAGCAGCTTCCGCCGAACTACCGCACGGCGGTCGAAGGGATCGAGCGGTACCTGATGCACTTCGGGTCGCTCGACAACGACAGCGCGGCTTCGCTGTTCGAAGACGTCGCCGACCTGTTCGAACGGGCCGCGGCCGACGGTACGCCGATCCGCGAAATCGTCGGCGACGACCCCGTGGAGTTCGTGGACGAGCTGATCCGCAACTACGCGAAGGGCGGCTACGTCGCCCGCGAGCGGCAACGCCTGATCAGCGCCATCGACCAGGCCGCCGGCGACGACGGGACCGTCCGGTGACCCCGGCGATCCACGTGCGCGGCCTGGAGAAGGCGTACAAGACGCTCGAGGTGCTGCGCGGAGTGGACTTCGACGTCGCGCGGGGCAGCATCTTCGCCCTGCTCGGCTCCAACGGGGCGGGCAAGACGACCGCCGTGAAGATCCTGTCCACGCTCCTCAAGGCGGACGGGGGAACGGTCAGCGTCAACGGGTTCGACGTCGCCACCCACGCCGGGGACGTGCGGGCCGCCATCAGCCTCACCGGGCAGTTCGCCGCCGTCGACGAGATCCTCAGCGGGCGCGAGAACCTCGTGCTCATCGCCCGGCTGCGGCACCGCAAGCAGCCGGGCAAGATCGCCGACGACCTGCTGGAGCGCTTCTCGCTGACCGACGCGGGCGCGCGCAAGGTGTCGACGTACTCCGGGGGCATGCGCCGCCGCCTCGACATCGCCATGAGCCTCATCGGCGAGCCCCCGGTGATCTTCCTGGACGAGCCGACCACCGGGCTCGACCCCGAGGCGCGGCTCGAGGTGTGGGCCGCGGTGAAGGGCCTCGCCGCGCGCGGCACGACGGTGCTGCTCACCACCCAGTACCTGGACGAGGCCGAGCAGCTCGCCGACCGGATCGCGATCCTGCACGAGGGCCGGATCATCGTCAACGGCACGCTCGCCGAGCTCAAGCGGCTGCTCCCGCCCGCCGAGGTCGAGTACGTCGAGAAGCAGCCGACGCTCGAGGACGTCTACTTCGCCGTCGTCGGCGCCCGCCCGGAAGAGGAGGAACGACGATGACCACGCACGTCCTCGGCGACACCACTGTCCTGTTGGGACGGTCCCTGCGCCACGTCACCCGCAGCCCGGACACCATCATCACGACGGCGATCATGCCGATCGCGATGCTGCTGATGTTCGTCTACGTCTTCGGCGGCGCGATCGACACCGGGTCGGACTCGTACGTCAGCTACCTGTTGCCCGGCATCTTGCTGATCACGATCGCCTCTGGCGTCGCGTACACGGCGCTGCGCCTGTTCACCGACCTGAAGAGCGGGATCTTCGAGCGGTTCCGCTCCATGCCGATCGCCCGCTCGGCCGCGCTGTGGGCGCACGTGCTGACCTCGCTGGTCGCCAACCTGATCTCGCTGGTGATCGTCGTGGGCGTCGCGCTGCTGATGGGCTTCCGCTCGGGCGCGGGAGCGGCGGCGTGGCTCGCGGTCATCGGCATCCTGGTGCTGTTCACCCTGGCGCTGACGTGGATCGCGGTGCTCGCCGGCCTGACCGCGAAGACAGCGGAAGGCGGCAGCGCGTTCTCCTACCCGCTGATCTTCCTGCCGTTCCTCAGTTCGGCGTTCGTCCCCACCGGCACGATGCCCGGTCCGGTGCGCTGGTTCGCCGAGCACCAGCCGGTGACGTCCATCGTCGACACGATCCGGGACCTGCTCACCGGGCAGCCGACCGGCCCGGACAGCTGGACCGCGCTCGCGTGGTGCGCGGGCATCCTCGTGGTGGCGTTCGTCTTCGCGACGGCTGCTCACCGGCGCCGGATCTCCTAGCCGCGTCAGCCCCGGTGGGTAGCATCGGGCGATGCCGGTGAACGACGAGCTCGCCCAGCAGTTCCTCGAGGTGGACACGACCGCCCTGTGCGATGTCGACAAGACGACCAGGGTGCTGCACAGCGCGATCCGCGCCCGATCCGCCCGGCGCCGGATCTTCGGGCCCGCCTTCACGGTCCGCTGCCGCGACGACTTCCTCGGCGTGCTCCAGGCCGTCGAAGCGGCAGCGCCCGGCGACGTGATCGTGGTCGACGGCGGCGCGCGCGAAATCGCCCTCGGCGGCGAACTGTTCGCGCGCGGCGCCCTGGCCCGGTCGCTCGGCGGGATCGTCGTGGACGCCGGCTACCGGGACATGGCGTACGTCGGCGGCTGCGAACTGCCCGTGTACAGCCGCTTCGTCACCCCGCTCGCCGGCACGTCGTCGAAGCTCGGCGAGCTGCAGGTGCCGGTGACCTGCGGCGGCGTCACGGTGACCCCCGGCGACCTGGTCCTGGCCGACGGCGAAGGGCTCATCGTGGTGGCCCCGGACCGGATCCGGGGCCTCCTCGAGGGAGCGCTGGCGATCAAGAAGGCCGAGAACGCGGTCATCGACCGGCTCGACGCGGGGGCCACGCTCAGCGAGGCGTTCACCCTCGCCGAGCACGTCGCCGCCCTCCGCCGGGCCGAACCGTCGGCACTGCGGCCCCGCTAGCGCCGCGTCACGCCGCGGTGCCGAGGCGATCGACCAGCATCTTCCTGACCTCGTCCGCGGTTTCGGTGCCGGCCGCCCGGGTGACGGCCTCGATCACGGCCGGCACGAGCTCGGCGACCAGCTTCCCCTCCAGCGCGGCGGCGAGCTGGTCGGCGTCGACCGGGTGCGCCGAGCTGTCCGTGACGAACTTCGTGACGACGTCGAGCGAGGAGCCGAGCGCGGTGACCTTGGCGTCGAGGTCCTTGATGAACGCTCGGCGGACCGGGCATCGCCGCCGTCGGCGAGCACGTGACCGCGGATCGCCACCCCTGATCGCGCGGGTGAGCGATCCGCCGGCCGCGTCAGTGCACGTGCGACTGCCAGTCGGCGGGAACCCGGCCCTCCGGACCCGGCACCGGCTGCGTGACCGGCCGGTGCTCCGGCGGCGCCAGCGCCGGGCCGTCGTAGGCCTCGCCCGTCTCGAAGCTGTAGAACCAGTCTTCGCCCGGCTCGAAGCTGCGGATCATGGAGTGCCCGCTCGCCTTGTAGTGCGCCGTCGCGTGCTGGGCCGGCGAGCTGTCGCAGCAGCCGATGTGGCCGCACTGCGCACAGCGCCGCAGGTGCACCCACCACCCGTCCACGGCCAGGCACTCCGCGCAGCCCGTCCCGCTCGGCGGAGCGGTGACGTCGATTCCCTCGATCTCAGCCATGCCGACAGTCTGCCCCGAACGCGGGCGGCCCGCACCAACGGGCGGCTACTGGACCTGCAGGGTGTCGCTGGTCAGGGTCACGTCGTAGTTGCCGGTGAGCACCCGGGTGGTGGCGGCCCAGGCGGCCGGGGTGCGGCGCTTCTGGGCGCACCGGCTGGTCGAGGTGCCGATGACGCTGTGCGCCGGGATCACCAGGTTCGGCGGGACCGCGGTCTGGCAGGCGTGGAACGACCCGGACTTGTAGTAGTCGGAGAACACGTGCTCGATCGTGTACGGGCTCGAGCCGCCGTTGCCGAAGTGGACCGTGAACCAGACCTCGTCGTCGTCGGCCCAGGCGCAGGTCTGCCAGTACACGGCCGTCGGGTTGACCTGGATGTAGCTGTAGCCGGTGCAGACGTGGCCGGTGGCGCCCGGCGCGACGATGACGTCGGCCTGCGCGACGCCGGTGAGCGTCACGGTTCCGGCCGCCGCCAGGAAAAGGGCGCACAAGGTCCTCGTGAAACGACGCAGCATGATTTCCCCTCGGTCCGCGGTGGTTTCCGCCGCCGCACAGTGAAGCCGCGCGGCGGCGGGAGCACCAGGTTCCCCCGCGGTATTCCACTCGAAGGCACGCTTTTGCCGGCCGGGGCTAAACCACCGCGGCCGGCGGCGCGTTCACGGACTCCGTCAGAACCCGGGGAACACCCGGCGCAGGTCGTCGAGCGTGACGTTGCCCTCGACGGTGACGCCCTTGTCGTACGGCGCCTTGAGCCGGCCACTGATCAACCGGACCACCGCTTCCGCCGGCCCGTGGAACGTCGCGGACGGCGACTCCAGGTCGGTCACCACGGTGACCGCGTCGTCGATCACGAGGGCGGCGCCGGGCACCGCGACGGACGCCGGCTTCGCGAGCTCGGAAGGCTTCGCGAGGAAGCTCAGCATGAACCCCACCGGCCCGGTCAGGAGGTCGACGAGCACCTCGGCCGAGCCGGCGTCCACCCCGGCCTCCGGGTCGAAGGCCACCCGCACGTCCCACGAGTGGTTGGCCACCTCGCTGAGCCGCATGCCCACCGCGGTCAGCAGCGGGACCGGCTCCGGCAGGAAGCCGAGGTCGACGGTCAGCGACGAGCGTTGCTCGGGCGTGAGCGCCTCGACCGTTTCGAGCCAGCGGCCGTTGTACTCCAGGAAGCCCTCGGCCTGCGCTCGCGGCGTGGACGCGTCCCAGCGCGCCCAGATCGTCTGGTTGTCCTCGGCCGCCACGGTCTCGCCGGCGGCCCGCGCGATGGGCGCGCGACCGATCTCCGCACCGCTGCCGAGGTGGGAAAGGGCCTGCGCGACGGTCCACTCCGCGGCGCCGCTGGTGGTGGCCAGCTGGTCGTCGGTGAGGGTGCGGACGAGGCCGGCGAGCGTGTCGTGCTCGGCCCGGAGGGCGGTGATCGTGCGATCGACGAGTTGGTTCATGCCACGCTCAACTCCGGAACGAACGCGGGTGTTCCGCCGATCGGCGGCGGTTCAGCCGGGCGTGCTCGAGCCCGCCGCCCCGGTGGCGGCCATGACGTGCCGGACGCGCTCGCGCAGCAGCCGGTGCGTGCGGTCGTGGTGGTTGCGGGGATGCCAGGCCATGCCGAGCGCGACGGCCGGCAGGGCCACGGGGATCGGGAACGTCCGCAGCCCGAGCGTGTCCAGCATCGAGCGGCCCAGGCCGGCCGGGGCGACGCAGACGACGTCGGTTCCCCGGGCCAGGTACAGCGCGCCCGCGAAGCTGGGGAGCACGGCGAGCACCCGCCGGCTCAGGCCCAGCTCGGCGAGCCGCTCGTCGATCGGGCCGTGCGCCCGGCCCCGGCGCGAGACGACGACGTGGTCGGCCGCGGCGAACCGCCTCGCCGTGACCGTCTTCGCCTTCGCCAGCGGGTGGTCCGGCCGGACCACGCCGACCAGCGTCTCCGTGACGAGCGTTTCCGAGTGGATCTCCGGGTCGCCCGCGCGGATGGTCCCGATCTCCAGGTCCACGAGCCCTTCGCGCAGGGCCGGGGTGTCCTCCAGGTTCTCCGGCCGCAGCCGCAGCGAAATCCCCGGCGCGCCGGCCCTCAAGTCGTCGACCAGGGACGGGATGAACGTCGTGGACAGCATGTCGGTGACCTGCAGGTCGAACGTGCGCACCGCGGTCCGCGGATCGGCCGCGTCCGGCGGGGCGAACAGCGCCCGGGCCCGGGTGGCGACCGCGTGCACCTCACCGCGCAGCTCCAGCGCCCGGGGCGTCGGCACGAGGTCGCGGCCGGCCCGGACGAGGAGCGGATCGTCGAAGGCGCGCCGCAACCGGGCCAGCGCCCGGCTCATCGCCGGTGCCGAGGTGTGCAGGCGGGCCGCCGCCTTGGTCACGCTGCTCTCGGTGAGCAGCGCGTCCAGCGCCTCGACGAGGGTGAGGTCGTAGTCCACGTCCCGATTATCACAGATGAAATGACTGTGTACCAACGTTGCACTGGAGTGAAACGGCGTCCCTCCTTATCGTCGGAATCGAACGACGACCGAAGGAGGACGCTGATGCGAGCGGTGGTGATCGGCGGCGGGATCGTCGGCTTGACGACCGGCCTTGCCCTGCGGCGCGCCGGGATCGCGGTCGCGATCCACGAGCAGGCCCCGGAAATCCGCGCCGCCGGGGCCGGGCTGGGGCTGTGGGCCAACGCGCTGGCGGTCTTCGACGACCTCGGCGTCGGCGAGCAGGTGCGCGCCATCGGCAAGCCCGGCGAGATGTACTTCCACGACGCGGCCGGACGGCGGCTCGAGACGCCGGAGTTCGGGGCCGAGGACCACCGGTTCCTGCTGGTGCACCGGGCGAAGCTCACCGACCTGCTCGCCGACGCCGTCGGCCGGGAGAACATCCGCCTGGCCACCGGGTTCGCCGCGTACGAGGAGCACGCGGACCACGTCACGGTCCGGTCGGCCGAGGGCGGCGAGGAGAACGCCGACGTGCTCGTCGGGGCGGACGGCGCGTACTCGGCGGTGCGCGCGCAGCTGGTGCCGGGCACCCCCGCGGAGGAACACGCCGGCCACCACGCCTGGCGCGCGGTCATCCCGGACCCGGGCCTGACGCTGACCGAGGACCGGCTGGTCCTGGGCGCCCACGGCTGCCGCGGTGGGTACGTGCGCACCCACGACGGCAGCGTCTACTGGCTGGTGAACCAGTTCACCGCGCCCGAGCTGACCGGCCCCCTGAAGCAGCAGGCGCTGGAGCGCGCCGCGCACCTGGAAGAGCCCGGGAACCCCGGCGTCCTCACCGAACTGATCGCCGCGACGCCCGAAGACCGCATCCTGCACAACCGGATCATGCTGGTGCCACCGTTGCCCCACTGGGCTTCCGGGCGCGTCGTGCTCGCCGGGGACGCGGCCCACGCGATGTCGCCGCACATCACCGCCGGCGCGACGCTGGGCATCGAGGACGCCGCGCTGCTCGGCCGCCTGCTCACCCCGGCCGGGGACGTGCCCGCGGCGCTGGCCGCCTACGAAGCGAACCGGATCCCGCGCTACGCCCACGCCGCGGAACTGTCGGCGGCGGTCGAACACGCACCCACGCCGCGGGAATTCGCGCGCCACTACGCGGCGTTCAGCCACTGGATGATGACGCCGGCATGACCTTCACCGTGGAAGTGGACGTGCCGGTGCCGATGCGCGACGGCGTCGCGCTCGCCACCAACGTGTGGCTGCCGGAGGGGCCGGGACCGTTCCCCGCGCTGCTGATCCGCACGCCCTACGGCAAGGACGACGCCGGACTGTACGGAAATCCGAAGCTCCCGGACGTGTTCGCCCTCGTCGAGGCCGGGTACGCGGTGGTGGCGCAGGACGTCCGCGGCACGTCCCGCTCCCCCGGGACGTTCGTGCCGCACACCCGCGAAGGCCCGGACGGTCTCGACACCCTCACCTGGCTGGCCGCGCAACCGTGGTGTGACGGCGCGGTCGGCATGTGGGGCGGTTCCTACATGGGCTTCACGCAGTGGCAGGCGGCCCCGCACGACGTTCCGGCGTTGCGCGCGATCGCCCCGGTGATGAGCTCCGCCGATCCGTACGGGGCACCGTGGCGCTCCCCCGGTGGCGCGCTGTCCCAGGACGCCGTGCTGACCTGGGGCACGCTTTCGGCCCTGCGCAACCTGCGCCGCGACAGCGGTGACCCCGCCGACGCCGCAACGCTGCTGTCCGGGCTGGCCGATCCGCGGCTGCTGCACGAACCGCTGCCGATCGCCGATCGCGGCCCGCTGACCCGCTCCCTCCCCTGGCTCGGCCAGGTACTCGGCCACCCCGAACGGGATGGCTTCTGGCGGGACATCGCCGCGATCGACCAGTGCGACCGCATCACCGTCCCGGCCCTCCACATCGGAGGGTGGTACGACGTGTTCATCGGCGAAACCGTGCGGTCCTACACGATGATGCGCCGGCACGGCGGCAGCGCCGCGGCCCGGGACGGTCAACGGCTGATCATCGGGCCCTGGTCGCACGCCGACGGCACCGACCTCGGCACCTACCCCGACCGGTCCTTCGGGCTCGCCGGCAGCATCAAGGCCGCCGGCGTCACCGAAGCCCACCTGCGGTTCTTCGACCGCTGGGTCCGCGGCCGGCCGGACACCGGCGACGACCCCCGGGTCCGGCTCTTCGTGATGGGCCTCGACCAGTGGCGTGACGAGCCGGACTGGCCATTGCCGGACACCCGGCACACCGGTTTCTTCCTCACCGGCGACGGCGTCCTGACCCGCGAAACCCCGTCGGAGAAGGCGACGGACACCTTCCGCTACGACCCTCGCGACCCGGTTCCGAGCCTGGGCGGCACGGTGCTCGCCGCCGCGTCCGGCGCCTACCCCGGGCCGGCCGACCAGACGGCGGTCGAAACCCGCGAGGACGTGCTGTGCTTCACCACGGCCGTGCTCGAGCGTCCCGTCGAGGTCACCGGCCACGTCACCCTGGTGCTGCACGTGTCTTCGTCGGCGCCGGACACGGACTTCACCGGCAAGCTCGTCGACGTGCACCCCGACGGCCAGGCGATCCTGCTGTGCGAGGGCATCCAGCGCGTCCGCTATCGCGAGTCGCTCACCGAACCCACGCTCCTGGAACCGGGCACCGTCGGCGAGCTCACCCTCGACCTGGGTGTCACCGCGAACGTCTTCCTGCCCGGGCACCGCATCCGGCTCGAGGTGTCCAGCAGCAACTTCCCCCGCTACGACCGCAACCCCAACACGGGCGGCCCGGTCGCCACCGCCGGCGAGGACGACCTGGTCGTCGCGGTCAACCACGTCCACCACGGACCGGCCCACCCCAGCCGGCTGGTCCTGCCGCTGATCGGCCCGATGCCCAAGGAGACCCGAGCATGAACGCGCTGGAGGAACTGACCGACCGGGCGGCGATCGCCGACGTCGTCGCCGGGCTCGCCCACGCCCAGGACGACCGGGACTGGACCGCTCTGCGGCGGCTGTTCGCCGACGAGGTGACGCTGGACCTGTCGACCCACTACCACGGCAGGCCACCGAAAACCGTGCCGGCCGACGACTTGGTCGAGCTGGCCCGCGCGACCCTGGCGGGGTTCGACTGCACCCACCACGCCGCGACCGACCTCGTCGTCCGGCTGTCCGGAGACGAAGCCGGGTGCCGGACGCACATGGTGGCCTACCACCACGTCCCCGCCGACCCCGGAGTCGTCGACCACTGCACGATGCGCGGCTGCTGGCAGCTGGAGCTCCGCAAAACCGGCGGGCGCTGGCTCATCCACCACTGGGCCGTGCTGCGCACCGCACCGTGGGAAGGATCCCCGGACGTCTACGCACTCGCCGCCGCCCGGTCCTGACCGCCGTCCCGAGGAGGAGCATCGATGTTCTACGAGATCCGCACCGAGCACGCCCGCCCCGGGCGCGGCGCCGAACTGGCCCGCTACCTGGACGAAACCGTCATCCCCCTGCACCAGGAAATGGGCATGCGGGTGGTGGGAGCGTTCACGGTGGCCGGCGACGAGGACACCTTCGTCTGGATCCGGCGGTTCGAGGACGCCGCCGACCGCGACCGCGTCCTGACCGCCGTCCACCGGCATCCCCGGTGCGCGGCCATGGCCGACACCGTTTCGGCACTGACCGGCGGAAGCGCGCCCACCACCCTCCGGCTGGAGCCGACCGCCGGGTCCGTGCTCCACTGAGCCCGGAACCGACCGAGGCGAACCGAACCGCGGCACACGGCAGGAGACGATTCGTGGCACGACACCACCTTCCGGCGACGCGCGAGACCACCGTGGACGCGTTCGACCGGGACACCCCGCCGGTGCTCACGATCGACCCCGGCGATTCCGTCGTGGCCCGTTCGCTCGACGCGGCGGGCTACCTGGAGCGCCGGATCGACGGCCCCACGATGTTCCCCGGCCGGCGCGGGCACTGCCTGACGGGCCCGATCGAGGTCCGCGGCGCCGAGCCGGGCATGGTCCTGGGGGTGCACTTCACGTCGATCACGCCCGGGGACTGGGGCTGGACCACCGCCGGCGTGAAGGACAACGCGCTCAACCGCAGGCTGGGCGTGGCCGCCGGACCGGTCTCGCGGCTGACGTGGGACATCGACGGCACCACGGCCACCAGCAACCTCGGCCACACGGTCGCCGTCGCGCCCTTCCTCGGTGTCGTCGGCGTTCCGCCCGCCGAGCCGGGCCGGCACTCGACGATCCCGCCGAGAGCGGTCGGCGGCGGCAACATCGACTGCCGCGACCTGCTCGCCGGGTCCACGGTGTTCCTGCCGGTGACGGTGCCCGGCGCGCGGCTCCACCTCGGCGACGGCCACGCGGCCCAGGGCCACGGCGAAGTCGGCGGGACGGCGATCGAGTGCTCGATGACGACCGAGGTGGTCCTCACGCTGCCGGCGGATCCGGTGCTCCCGGGCATCCACGCGGAGACACCGGAAGGCCGGGTGACGTTCGGGTTCGGCACCGACCTCAACGAGGCGGCGGCGGACGCGCTGGCCGCGATGACCACCTGGCTGCAGCGGCTCTTCGAGGTGGACCGGCCGACCGCGCTCGCCCTCGCCAGCCCGGTCGTCGACCTGCGGATCACGCAGGTCGCCAACGAGACGTGGGGGGTGCACGCCGTCCTGCCGCACGGAGCGCTCCGCTGACCGGTCCGAGGGGGACGGGCCCGGCTCCGGCGGCACCACCGGCCGCTGACCGACCGGCCCGGTCAGAAGGCCGGCACGTCGAGTCTTGCCACGTTCGACTCCCGGGGGGACGTGTGCGGTCCGGGCCGGGCAGGCTAGTTTGCCCGGATGAGTCTCCTCGACGACGTGGCCGAACGCGACGGCTGGCGATGCTGGGTGTGCGACGAACCGGTCGACCCCGGGATGTCGGTGAACGACCCGCGGGGACCCAGCGTCGACAGCCGGACCGCCGACCGGAAGGCCAAGGTCGCCGAGCGGCTCGCGCACCGCGGGTGCAACACCCGCAAGGGCGCGGTCAAGGTGGTCATCGCCTGGCCGGACCGCCTGCACGTGGCCGAACCCGCCCCGCTGATCACCGTGGCCGGCCGGCTGGAGCGCAAGGGGGGCCGCGAGATGGTGGCCCGCTGCCCGACGAAGCAAGACGCCCAGGAGGCGGCCGATTGGCTGGTGGACCGGTTCTCCCGGCTGGTGCCGGGGCTGCCGGTGACCGCCGCCGTCGAGCCGGGCGGCGGCCAGTTCCTCGTCCTCCTGGCGAGCGGCCGCCGCTGAGCCGCGCTTGGTGGACCTCGCGGCCGTCGCCGTGCTAGAAATAGAACGTGTTCCAGTTCTGACCGGCGGCGGGAGGTGCGCGGATGAGCGTTCCGACCGTGACCGAGCTGCTGCTGGCCCGTGCCCAGGACGAGCGTCCGGGCCTGCGGTTCGAAGACGAGACGTGGTCGTGGGCCGAGCACGTCCGGGCTTCGGCACGCCGCGCGGCCGACCTCCGGGCGGCGCTGCGCTGGGACCTTCCACCGCACGTGGGCATCCTGGCCGACAACGTGCCGGCCTTCTCCGTCCTCTTGGGCGCCTGTGCGTTCGCCGGGGCGGTGCTGGTCGGGCTCAACCCCACCCGGCGCGGTGCGGCCCTGGCGCGCGACATCCGGCTCGCCGACTGCCAGTTCGTGCTCGCCGAGCGGAAGTACCGGCCCCTGCTGGCGGGACTCGACCTCGGCGGGATCCACGTGCGGGACCTGGAATCGTGGCCGTCGGCGAACGACGCGCTCGATCCCGTTCCCGCGTCGGCGGACGACCTGCTCATGCTGATCTTCACCTCCGGCACCAGCGGCGACCCGAAGGCCGTGCGCTGCACCCACGGCAAGATCGCGTTCCCCGGCGCCATGCTCGCCGAGCGCTTCGGACTGTCCACAGCGGACACGGTCTACGTCACGATGCCGATGTTCCACTCCAACGCCATCATGGCCGGCTGGGCGGTCGGGCTCGCGGCCGGCGCCGGCCTGGCCCTGCGCCGCAGGTTTTCCGCGTCCGGCTTCCTGCCCGACGTGCGGAAGTTCGGCGCGACCTACGCCAGCTACGTCGGCAAGCCACTGTCCTACGTGGTCGCCACTCCCCCACGCCCGGACGACGCGGACAACCCCCTGCGCCTCGTCTACGGGAACGAAGGCGCGAGCGCCGACCTGGCCGCGTTCGAGAAACGCTTCGGCTGCAAGGTGATCGACGCGTTCGGCTCCACCGAAGGCGGCGTGGGCTTCGCGCGCACCGACGACACCCCGCTCGGCTCACTCGGCAGGCCGGCCGAAGACGTCGCCATCCTGCACCCGCACACCGGCCGTCCGTGCCCGCCGGCCGAGTTCGCTCCCGACGGCCGGCTGGCCAACGCCGAGGCGGCCGTCGGCGAACTGGTCAACACCGCGGGCGCCGGCTGGTTCGCCGGGTACTACCGCGACCCCGAAGCCGACGCGGACCGGCTGCGCGACGGCCGGTTCCACACCGGCGACCTCGCCTACGCCGACATCGACGGATTCTGCTACTTCGCCGGGCGGCTCGGCGACTGGCTCCGCGTCGACGGCGAGAACCTCGGCACCGCGCCGATCGAGCGCATCCTGCTGCGGCACCCGGCGATCACCGACACGGCCGTCTACGCGGTGCCCGACCCGGTGACCGGGGACCAGGTGATGGCCGCCATCGTCACCGACGGCACCACCATGGATCCCGCGGAGTTCGGCCGCTTCCTCGCCGGCCAGCCCGACCTCGGGCCCAAACAGGTGCCCCGGTACGTGCGCACGGTCCGGGAACTGCCGCGGACGTCGACGTTCAAGGTCGTCAAACGGCGGCTGTCCGCCGAGGGCCTGAACTGCCCCGACGTGCTCTGGGAGCGCGCGGGCCCGGAGATCGCCTACACCCCTCTCTGAACAACGGCACCCGCGAGACCCCGTCCGCCTGCCCCGGCGCGGCAGCGATACGCCGAATGGTGGTAATTCGTCCGCCTAAACACGGTAACAGCGACGCGAGAAGCGATCTGCCGATACTGATCGTGCCGGGAAATGCCAATACCGTCACTCCGCAGTGTGATGATTCCCGGTAGTTCCTCAACGTCTCGGCCCAGTGCGGTCATGTTCTCCGTGGGTCCGTTCCCCCGGCCTGCCCCCGTTGAGACCCTTGACACAGGGCGGTCCGGGTGACGTTGTCCCCGCTCGCTAACGAATTCACGCGCGTGTCGTCTCTCTTCGGCAACCCACAGGAATCCGGCACTTCGCCGGGGCTCGAAAGGGACGTCCATGGTTCGAAGATCAGTATTCGTCGCGCTGACGGCGGTCGGCGCTTTGCTGGCCCCCACCGCCGTGGCGGCCGCGGCACCGCCGGGAGTCGACCCGGCGACCGTCGACCTCACGCTCGCGGCCGGGCAGAGCACGACCGTCACCAAACACGTCACCACCTCCGCCGTACCGCCGAACCCCGACCTCGTCCTGCTCGCCGACACCACCGGCAGCATGGGCGGCGCGATCACCAACGTGCGCACCAACGCCAACGCCATCACCGGCGACGTGCTCGCGGCGCAGCCGACCGCCCAGTTCGGCGTCGCCGAATACAAGGACTTCTCCGACTCCGTGCCGTTCAAGGTCAACCAGGGCATCACCGGGAACACGGCCGCCGTCCAGGCGGGAACCAACCAGTGGGTCGCCTCCGGTGGCGGTGACGGCCCGGAAGCCGACCTCAACGCACTCTACGAACTGGCCACCGGCGCGGTCACCTTCCGCCCGGACGGCACCCGGATCGTCGCCTGGTTCGGCGACGCGCCGTCGCACGACCCGAGCGGCGGGCACACCCTGGCCGACACGATCGCCGCGCTCCAGGCGGCGAACATCCGCGTCGTCGCGGTCAACGTCGGTGCCCTCGACGCGTCCGGCCAGGCCACCGCCATCACCGAAGCCACCGGTGGCGTGCTGCTCAACAACGTTCCCTCGAACCAGGTGTCGCAGGCCATCCTCGCCGGCATCAAGTCCATCGAGGTCACGGTGACCCCGCAGGTCACGACCTGCGACCCGCAGCTGACCGTGACCAACGCGCCGGCGAGCGCGAAGGTGACCAGCGGCGACGTCGCGACGTTCACCGAGAGCATCGCCGCGTCGGCGAGCGCGGCGCCCGGCACGTACCACTGCACGGTCGACTACCTGGTCGACGGCGTCTCGCGCGGCTACGTCGAGACGACGACCGTGCGCGTGCTCGGCCTGAGCATCAACGACGTCACGGTCGCCGAAGGCTCCGGCGGCGCGCCGGTGCCGGCCACCTTCACCGTGTCGCTGCTCGGCGGGGCGAGCCCGAACCCGGTGACCGTCCACTACGCCACCGCCAACGGCACCGCCACCGCGCCGGCGGACTACCAGGCGGCGAGCGGTGACGTCACGTTCGCGCCCGGGGAAACGGCCAAGCCGGTGACCGTCCTGGTCGCGCCGGACACCGTCGACGAGCCGGACGAGACCTTCACGGTGAACCTCTCCGCCCCGGCGGGCGCCGGGCTGGTCGACCCGACGGGCGTCGGCACGATCGTCGACGACGACCGCGACGGCGCCTTCTCCTGCACCGGCACCGCGGCGAACGTCCTCGGCATCACCGCGGCCGTGGCGAACCCGCAGAACCTGCCCTGCGCCGACGACAGCGAGACCGTCCTCGACGCGACGCTGAACGCCGGTCTCATCAAGGTGCAGACGCACGCGCTGTCCTCGTCGACCGAGCTGACCCCGGACGACCAGTCCGCGGCTCCGGCGGCCGGTGACCACGCGCAGGCGTCGGCCAAGATCGACAAGACGGTGATCAGCACGATCGGGCTCACGATCGAGCTGGGCGTGATCCAGTCCCAGGCGGCGGCGACCTGTCAGCCGGCTCCGGGCGGCCTCGCGCCGGTGTTGACCGGCAGCTCGAACATCGCCTCGCTGAAGATCAACGGTGTCTCGGTCACCGTGGGCTCGGCACCGCTGACCATCCCCTTGGTCATCGGCTCGCTGAAGCTCAACGGCCAGACGGTCGCCAACGGCGTCGTGAAGCAGCAGGCAGTGGCGCTGGACACGGCACTCGCGAAGATCGTGCTGGCGGAGTCGCAGGCCGACGTGCACGGATCCACCGCGCACCCGGCCGGCAACCCCTGCCGACGCTGACCCGGTGAACGGCCGGGGGCGGGCACCGCTCGCCCCCGGCTCGTCGGCGAGGATCAAGCTGCGCGGAAAACCCGGCGGCACCGCTCGACGAGGGTGGTGCGGAGGTCGTCGTCGGAGAGGGCGTCCAGCCGGCGGTTCACGACGCCGAGGTCGCTGATGAGCCGGCAGGCGGCCTGCTTCTCGGCCTGAGCCGCCCTCGTCCGGACCGGCGGCCGGGCGCACCGGAAAGCCGCCGGCGTCAGTCGACGATGGTGACGACGCCCGATGGCGCGTCGAGGGCCTCGACCGTCAGCTCGGCCGCGCGGTCGAGGTGGACTCGCGGCTCGGCCGGCTTTTCACCCTCGTGGTAGGTGCCAGGGCCGTAGAACTGGCCGTAGCTCAGGACGACTCCGCCCTCGGCCAGGACCGAGCTTTCGAGGTCCGCGACCGCGCGCGCGTCCGGGCCGTCGGGCAGCGGCCAGGCCACGCTCTGGGCCAGGATCTTCGGCGCGCCGCCGCGGCGGGCCGCCTCGATCAGGTTGTGGTTGCCCTCGGTGCGGATGCGGGCGTTGCGCTCGGCGTGGTCGCCGATCTTCGTGACGTCGTCGGGCAGGTCGGTGAGCTCGTTGAGGATGACGTCCGGCTTGAAGTCGCGCACCGCCTGGACGAGCTCGTCGCGGTCGAAGACGTCGCACAGGATCGCCACCGCGCCGAGGTGGGCCAGCGGCTCGACCTTGGCGGCCGAGCGCGTCATCGCGCCGACCTCGTGGCCGGCCGCGACCAGGAGCGGAACGAGCCGCTGCCCGAGCACTCCCGTGGCGCCGGCGAGGAACACCTTCATCACTTTCTCCTTTACTCCGATGTGGACTGTCCATTGGGGATGACGCGGTCGATGCCCCACACCAGCAGGGCCGCGACGCTGAACCCGGCGCCGAGGACGCAGACCGCGCCCCAGCCCCACGCGCTGTAGCTGGCCGTCGCCGCGACGGCGCCGCCGCCGAACCCGACGGAGTAGTACGCCATGTTGCTGCCGATGAGCCGGCTGCTCGAGCTCGGGTCGACACCCACGATCAGGTGCTGGTTGGTCACGTGCACGGCCTGCCCGGCGAAGTCGATGACCACGATGCCGACGAGCAACGGGATCAGCGAGCGCGGCAGCCACGCGATCGGCAGCCAGGACACCGCGAACAGCGTCAGCGTGACGCCGGTGACCCACTGCGCCCGGCCGCGGTCGGCCAGTGCGCCCGCCCGGGCCGCGCCGATCGCACCGGCGGCGCCGACGAGGCCGAACAGCCCCACCTCCGACGCCGACAGGTGCCACGGCCGCGCGGACAGCGGCAGCGCCATCGAACCCCACAGGGCGCCGAAGCCGGCGAACATGAACAGCGTGATCAGGCTGCGGACGCGGAACACCCGCTCGTGCAAGGTCAGCGTGACCACCGAAGTGATCAGCCGGCGGTAGGACACGGACGGCCGGTCCGGCCGCTCCGGCGGCAGCCGCAGACCGAGGACGACCGCGACACCGAGCATGAGCAGCGCCGAGACGACGTACACCGAGCGCCAGCCGAACGCGTCGGAGAGCAGCCCGGACACCGTGCGGGCGAGCAGGATGCCGAGCACGACGCCGCTGGTCACGATGCCGAGGACCCGGCCGCGGGAACCGGGATCGCTCAGCACGGCCGAGTAGGCGATGATCACCTGCTGCACGACGGTCGCGAGCCCGACGACCCCACTGGCGACGAAGAACATCACCGGGCTCGGCGAGACGGCCACGGCGACCAGCGCGAGGGCGGCGATCACCGACCCCGCCGGGATGAGCACCCGCCGGTCGAGCAGGTCGCCGAGCGGCACGATCAGGAGCAGGCCGAGGAAGTAGCCGAGCTGGGTCACCGTCGTCACGAACCCGAGACCGGCGGGCCCGACCCCGAGGTCGCGCCCGATCTCCTCCAGCAGCGGCTGGGCGTAGTAGATGTTCGCGACCGCGATCCCGCAGGCGACGGCCAGCAGGAGGGCGAACCGCGTGCTGATGGTGGGTGGTCCGGGGGACTCCCGGACTTCGGTCGAAGTCACGCTTTCGACGCTAAGCCGAAATGGATCGGGAGTATGGTCCATTCTCATGGCGGGAACACGGGCCAATTCCCCGGCGGACGACGGCGGTCCCGGCGTCGACCTGCACCTGGACCACGTCGGCCCGCGTGGCCGCCACGGCCTGCGCGATTCGCTGATGGCCGCGCTGCGCGAGGCCGTGCGCACCGGCCGGCTCCAGCCCGGGGCGCGGCTGCCGCCGTCGCGGACCTTGGCCACCGACCTGGGGATCGCGCGCAACACCGTCGCCGAGGCCTACGCGGAGCTCGTCGCGGAAGGCTGGCTCACCGCGCGGCAGGGTTCGGGCACCCGCGTCGCCCCGCGCGCGGAACCCGGCCGGCCGCCGAGGGCCGGCTCCGAGCGCGTCCCCCTCGCGCGGCCGACGCCGATCCGCGCGCCCGGCACCCGGTTCAGCCTGCTGCCCGGCAACCCGGACCTGTCGAGCTTCCCGCGCGCGCACTGGCTCGCGGCGGCCCGGCGCGCCCTCACGGCCGCGCCGCACGAAGCGCTCGGCTACGGCGACGCGCGGGGTCGCGTCGAACTGCGCACCGCCCTCGCCGGCTACCTCGCCCGGGCCCGCGGGGTGCACGCGACACCCGGCCGCATCGTGGTCTGCGCGGGGTTCGTCCACGCGCTGCGCCTGATCGGCGCCGTGCTGCACGGCCGAGGCGTGCGGACGGTCGCGGTCGAGGCGTACGGCGTGCCGCAGTACTACGACCTGCTGACCGACGCGGGCCTGCGCACTCCCGCCCTCCCCCTGGACGACCACGGCACGCGCACGGAAGAACTCACCGACGCCGGCGCGGTCCTGCTGACGCCGGCCCACCAGTACCCGACCGGCGGCGCGCTGAGCCCGGACCGCCGCGCCGGCGTCGTCGACTGGGCGCGCACCACGGGCGGGCTGGTGCTCGAGGACGACTACGACGGCGAGTTCCGCTACGACCGCCAGCCGATCGGCGCGCTGCAGGGCCTCGATCCCGAGCGGGTCGTGTACTTCGGCACGGCGAGCAAGTCACTCGCGCCCGGGCTGCGCCTCGGCTGGATGGTGCTCCCCCGGTCGCTGACGCGCGAGGTGATCGCGGCCAAGGGGCACGTGGACTGGGCGCCCGGCTCGTTCGACCAGCTGACGCTCGCGGAGTTCCTGACGTCCGGCGACTACGACCGGCACGTCCGCGCGATGCGGCTGCGGTATCGACGCCGCCGCGACCAGCTGGTGGCGGCGGTCGCCGAGCGGGCGCCGGGGATCCGCGTGTCGGGCATCGCCGCGGGTCTGCACGCGGTGCTGGACCTCCCACCGGGCACCGAGCGGCCGGTGCTCGCGGCGGCGGCGAAGGCGGGCTTGGCGCTGGACGGCCTCGGGGACTTCGCGCACCCGTCGCCCGGGCAGCCGCGTCGTGCCGGGCTGGTCGTCGGGTACGCGACTCCGTCGGACAGCGCGTGGCCCGGTGCGCTGACCACGTTGTGCGAAGTGCTGCAACGGTTTCCCCCATCCGGCACGGCGGCCCGGTGAAACCACCCGCCCGGGATCGCCGCCATCCCCTCCGGCGGCGATCCCGGGCGACAGGGTCAGGGCTTCTCGAAGTGCTGGTAGTCGATCGGGGTGTCCCAGGAGCCGCCCCAGGTCCAGCCGCGCGAGGTGAACGCCCGCTCCGTGGCGTCACCGGCGTGGATCATGCCCGGCGCGTTTTGCGTGCGGTCGGCGTACGGCGCGCCGTTGGGCGGGTAAATCGCGCCACTGCCGGAGATGTAGGGGTTCTGCACGGTGTTGACGTCGATGGCGCGCCCGTAGGAGTGGTTGGACCACGCGGTCCCGCCGGTGATCGCGCGGCAGTTGAACGCCGAAGTGTTGTTCGCCGCCATGGAAGCGTCGTCGTCGGAGTCGTACTTCTCGACGGTTTCCATCCGCTCGAGGGGGAACCGGCCGAAGTACAGCGACGCGAAGCTGAACGCGACCTCGGTGGCGCGATCGGCGTTGACGACCAGTTCGCCCCGGTGCACCGCACCGTCGAAGCCGAAGAAGTTCATGCTCACCAGCCGCAGCTGCCCGGGGCCGACGGGGCAGCCCTCGTGCCAGCTGGAACCGAGCCGCTCCGCGGTGACCGCCTTGATGACGGCGACGTAGGGCGGCAGGCCGCTGCCGGCCGGCGCGGCGAGTTCCACGGTCTGGGCCGGGGCCGCCGGCGCCTGCGCGGTACCGGCCAGGACCGCGGACAGGGCGAACGTGAGGACAGCGAAGACTTTCGATCTCGGTTTCATGCCGGCGAAACGCGTTGCCCCGCGGTCCGGCTGAGCCGAAGTCGGCTTCGTCACAGCCGGGCAACCTCACGCGCGCCACGTCATCCGCGCACGGGCGGAGGCAAGGCCGCGGTCCGGTTTGGTCGTACCGTCTTCACCGTTCTTCGGGAGCGCGTTGTGCCAGGGCGCTCAGGAGCAAAGCGGCGACGGCGGCCCGGTGCTCGGGGCGGTCCCGCCACCGCAGGTGACGGCCGGCCTCGACCACCACGCCGAACCCCGCGTGCACCAGCACCCGCGCCTGACGCGCGTCGAGGTTCGGGCGAGCCGCCCGCAGGTGCTGCTCCCAAACGGCGATGTGCTCCCGCTGCGCGGCGACCAGGGGCCGGCGCAGGCCGGCCGGCAGACCGACGATCTCGGCGTCGGCCACGCTGGTGAGGGCGTTGTGCTCGAAGCTGTACGCGACGTAGGTCGCGGACAGCGCGGTCAGGGCGTCGTGCGGGTCGGTGACCCCGCGGAGGTTGTGCTCGACCGCCTGGGCCAACAGGTCCGCGGCTTGCAGGCACGCCGCCGCCAGGATGTCGGCCTTGCCCGGGAAGTACCGGTACAGCCCCGACGACACCATCCCCACCGCCTCGGCGATCATGCCGTTGGTGACGGCGGCGAACCCGTCCCGTTCGAACAGCGGGACAGCCGCCGCGAGGATCTCCGAACGCCGCGTGCGGGGGGTGGGCCGGGCGGGCAGTTCGACGAGGTGCGCGTCCGCGAGCGCCGCGGCGGGATCGCTCGCGGCCACGCGGAGAGCGGACGCCCGCAGCAGGTCTTCGACCCGGCGGCGGGCGATCGAGTTGTGGTGCATCGTGATGGAACCGATCGCGCCCAGGGCCGCCACGGCGCGCAGGTGTTCGGACGGTGCCGGGTACTCGCGCCGCACCACGTCCGCCACGCGCCCGACGACGTGCGCGAACTTTCCCTTGAGCACCCGGCGATCCTCGCGGTTGAGGTACCGGGCCTCCCACCGGTAGACGCCCCCGGCCGCGCGGTGGGCCACGGTGACCCGGGTGACGGCGCCGAGGACGTCCGTCAATGCCGCGTCGAGGGGAACCTCGCCGAGCGCCGCGACGAGCCGGTCCGCCATCACGTTCGCGCACTCGGCGAACAGGGCGTACTTGTTCGGGAAGTGCCGGTAGAGGGCGGCCGCGGTGATGCCGACGCCGGCGGCGATCTCCTCCATGGAGGCGGCGTGGTAACCGCGCTCGCTGAACACCGTGGCACCCGCTTCGACGATGAGCTGCTTGCGGTTGCGCGGCCGGACGGCCGCGGCCGGCTCGGCGGTCACCGAGGCCGCCGGGCAGCGGTGCGCGGGAGCGGGTCCATGCGTGCCAGTCAACCACGAAGTGAACCGGGAGACTCGCGCCTCGCGGCCGCCGCGGCGGACCGATTCAGGCCGGAGAACCCCTTGCCGACCAGCGACCGGCCTCGCTATGTTAATGAGGAATCTCACCTGGAGCCGCCGCTCGACGTAGTTACTGCCTATCGAGGAAGCTAGGTAAGTAAATGAGCAATCTCAGCCGAAGGAACATCCTCTCCCTGGGCGTCGCACTGGGCTTGGCGAGCGCGACCGGCGTCGTCCCCGGCTGGGCGTCGGCCGGCGGTGCCACCGCGGGCACCGACCCCTGGTGGGTCTGGGACGACGAAGCCGACCGCCTGATGGCGGGCATCGTCGACGCCGGCCAGGTGCCCGCGGTCAACACCGCGCTGCGGCCGTGGGTGAACAACGACGACCCGCTGCCCACCGGCCTCCCCGCCGACCTGGCCACCTACCTCGGGCAGGTCGGCCGGCTGCCCTCCTGGGCCGACGCCGCCAAGCTGCGCCGCGCCGCCGACTTCAACCGGCGCAAGGACACCTACCTGTTCATGCTGTACGGCCTGGGCAGCGGCATCATGAGCACGGTGATCCCGCGGGAGGCCAAGTCGGTCTACTGGTCCGCGGGCGGGGCGAACATGCAGGACCGCGCGGCCAAGACGTTCACCTTCGGCTACGACCTGAGCGACCTGAACGCTTTCCGGCCCACCGGCCAGTTCGTGGTGACGGCCACCAAGACCCGGCTGGTGCACGCCGCGGTGCGCCACCTGCTGCCGCAGTCGCCGCACTGGCGGGCGGTCGCCGACGAGCAGGTGCCGATCAGCAACGGCGACATCCTGGTGACCTTCCACAGCCTCGGCACCTTCGTGCACCGCAAGCTGCTCGAATGGCGCGTCCCGATGTCGGCCGCGGACGAGGAGGCCTTCCTGCACCAGTGGCAGGTCGCCCTCCACCTGCTCGGCGTGCGCGACGAGTTCATCCCCAAGACGTGGGCCGAAGCGGACGCGCAGTCGACGCGGGTCCTCACCCCGCTCCTGTCCCCCACGACCGAGGGCAAGGAACTGGCCGAGGACCTGCTCGGGCTGACCGCGCAGATCGACCTGGGCGTCACCCGGGGGTTCCTCGACGAGTTCGTGCGTTACGTGCTGAGCGACGCGGTGGGCGACTGGCTCGGCCTGCCCCGCGACTACGCGGCCGCGGCCCTCGTCCGCACCGGGTGGCCCGCGTACATCGCGTTCCGCGAGGGACTGCTGCCCATCGCCCCGGCGGGGTTCTACCTGTTCGACCAGTTCGTGCGCGCGATCGCGATGCTCTTCCTCGACAAGGTCACCTCCCCGACGAGCACGCCCATCACGATCCCCACCGGAAACCGGCCCGGAGCCTGAAGGGTCGACCGGACAACCGCCGGCGCGCCCTGGCAGGTGTTCATCAGTGCGGCAACGGCGCGCCGAGCAGCGCGAGCAGGACGCCGGCCCCGCCGGCGGCGATCAAGGTCACCACCACACCTCGCCGCAGGAGCAAGAGCAGGACGGCGGCCCCGGCCAGCACGGCGTACTGCCAAGCTTGGGTGAGCGCCAAGGCCAAGGGGATGGCCGAGCCGAGGATCGCGCCGATCGCGGCCGGGCCGGCGCCGTCGAGGAACGCGCGGACCGCCAGGTTCCCGCGCAGCCGGTCGAAGTGCCGGGCGCCGAGCAGGACGAACACGAAGGACGGCGAGAACGCGATCGCCGAAGCCAGCAGTCCGCCGCCGAGACCGGCGGCCGCGTAGCCGACCACCGCGACGGTCTGCACCACCGGCCCGGGCGTGATCTGGCCGAGCGCGACGGCGTTGAGGAACTGGCCGCCGGTCATCCAGTGGTAGTGGTCCACGGCGTCGGCCTGCATGAGCGGGATGATCACGAACCCGCCGCCGTAGGACAACGCGCCGACCTTCAGCGCCACCCACGCCACCGACAGCAGGACGCCGGCACTCGCAGCGCCGGCGAGCACGCTTTTCCCGGCCGGGACCAGCACCGCGGCGGGTGACGCATCGGCGTCGCGGGAGCGGTGCACCGTCCACTCGACGATGCCGCAGCCCAGCAGCACCAGCACGAGCCAGGGGCCGAGGATCGCCGCGGCGGCGAGCCCGGCGCCGAGATAGGCACCCCAGCGCAGCCGGTTCGCCGCCGCCGATCGGCGCCGGCTCGCCGGGACCAGGCCGACCCCGGCGTGCACGGCCACCGCGGCCACCGCCGCGCCCGCGCCGGCTCCGGCGCCGGTCACCCAGGCCGGTGGAGTACCGGTGAGGAACAGCGCGGCCAGGACGAGGATGACGACGAGACCGGGCACGATGAACGCGACCCCGCCGGCCAGCGCCCCCCAGCGGCCGCGGACCCGCCAGGCGCAGAAGATCGACAGCTGGGTGGACGCCGGTCCCGGGAGCAGGTTGCACGCCGCGACCGCGTCCTCGAACTCCTGCGCCGACAGCCACTTCCGCCGGTCCACGCACAGGGCGCGCAGCAACGCGATGTGGGCGGGCGGCCCGCCGAAGCCGAGGCAGCCGATCCGGCCCCACTCCCGGACCACGGTCAGCAGCCCGGGCGCGGACACCTGCGTCACCGCGCGGCCGGCTGGAACAGTTCGACGGGGTTGCCGGCGGGGTCGTCGAGCAGGATCTGACGGCCGCCGGGGCCGGTGACCACGTCGTTGCGGAACCGGACCCCGGCGGCGCGCAGGCGCTCCACCTCGGCGTCGATGTCCTCGACGAGCAGGTGGATGCGGTTCCAGCCACCGGGTTCCGGAGTCCGGCCGTCGGGCATCGGGCGGCCGGCCGAGCTGGCCGGCCCGCTCAGCAGCAGGCGCAGGTTCCCGCGCACGACGTCGGCGAACGCCGGGGCCGCGTCGGTCCGCAGCGTGAAGCCGAAGTGCCCGGTGTAGAAGGCGACGGCGGCCCCGACGTCGTCGACGAGGTAGCGCACGTGGACCAAGCCGGTCAGGTCGGTGGACATCCTCTTGTCACCTCTTCCTTTCGATGTCGGGCAGAGCGGCGAGGTGGTGCAGCAGGAACCGGGCCCGGCGGTCGAGTTCGGCGGCGGTGCGCTCGAACGCGGGGTAGGTCTCGGCGTCGGTGCCGCCTTCGAGTGCCGGGTCGGGCACGCTCCAGTGGATCGCCTCGGGGTGGCCGGGGAACTCCGGGCAGACTTCGCGGACCCGGTCGCAGAGGCTGATCACCGCGTCGAAGTGCCGGTCCCGCAGCGTGTCCAGGTGAGTCGGCTCGTGGGACAGGGTGATGCCGTAGCCGCGAAGCACGCGCACGGCGTTGGGGTGCACCGGTTTCGGCCGGCTGCCGGCGCTGGCGACCTCGACCGCGACCCCGCCGCGGTGGCTCAGCAGCGCGGCGGCCATCGGCGAGCGCGCGCTGTTTCCCGTGCAGAGGAACAACACCCGGCGGCGAACAGCCGCCGGGGCCGGCGGCGCGACGGGGTCGAGCCGCAGGCCCGGGTGCAGGGCCGCGCCCGCGTCGGCCAGTAATCCCGCGCACTGCTCCAGGTCGAGGTGGTAGTAGGTGTCGCGCCCGTCGTAGCTGCTGCGCCGCCCCACCACGAGCTGGGCGGCGCGCAGCTTGTTCAGGTGGTAGGACAGCAGGTTCTGCGGCTGCCCGAGCCGTTCCACCAGCTCCCGCACGCGGCGATCGCTGTGGGCCAGCTCGCGCAGCAGCCGCCACCGCACGGGGTGGCCCGCCAGCCGCACGAACGACGGCGACGCTTCGGCTTGCGACACGAGAAGGACGATACATCAATCTGGATTGATGTAAATCCCTCGCTGTCAGGAGCCGCCGGGGGGACGAGACGGGACTCGTAGGCGAGGATCACGAGCTGGGCGGGGTCGCGGGCCTCGTCGAGGTCGTCGACTACGACGGCGGCGCCGTCGCTTCAGCGCGGTCTCGCGGCTGATCGCCTTGGCCCACTCCCTGACCCGGGGCTACCGAACTCGGGCGAAGAACCTTGACGATCCCGGCATCCGAGCCTTGTCCGGATCGGAAGTCTTCGACGACCGGCGTGCTCGCCGGTCCCTCACCGCAGCTTCGTCGGCGGGGTGGTGCCCGTCCGTTCGTCGCCGTAACTCAGCCACGGCCCGATCGGGGCGCGCTGCCCGACTCCCGGGCGGCTGTAGTCGCACACTCCGCCGGGGAACGTCGCCCGCAGGCGGTTCCGGTCCGCCGTCGTGAACGTGGCCGGGTAGTCGCGGAAGTCCAGCGGCTTCAGCCGGCACTTCAGCACGTCGAGGGACAGACCCTCCCCCGCGACCATCCGGGTGTTGGCCGCCACCGGGTACTGCGCGCCGCACTGGCCGGTCGCCGGGTACGTCAGCTTTTCGGTGATCCGCGACGCGGCCGAGAGGTAACACCCGTCGCCGAGGTCGCGCGGCCGGTTCGCCAGCACCTTCTGCTGGAGATTCCGGTGTGAACCGTCGGCGTCGATCGCGGTGAGCCAGCGGTCCATCGCGTCGAGCTCGTAGACACTGGCGGCCGCCGCCTCGGCCGCGGTCGCGTGGTTTTCGATGATGACCTGGTTGGCCGCCGTGCCGTTGGCGCGCAGAAGCCGTTGCCGCATCACGTAGGACCACTCGGTGGTGTGGATGTCGTTGCCGAACCCGGCGAGGTCGAGGTCGGTCCGCTGGTCGATGATCGGCGTTTCCCGCAACCCCTGCGACGCCGAGTTCACGATGTCCTCGGCGTACACCGTGGCGAGCGCCTTCGGATCGGCCGCGATCCGCTGCGCCACGGGCTTTCCGGTGTAGTCGAGGCCGCCGATCGCGGCGTTGAGGTCCACGAACTGCGCCGCGGTGATCGTCCCGGCCTTCAGCGCGGCCAGGCCGTACTGCACGCCGGTGGTGTCCAGCGGGCTGCGCACGAACCCGGTCCTCGGGTCCCGTCCGATCTGGTTGGCCAGCTGCTCGTTGGAGTTGCACTTCACCCCGCGCGGGTTGCTGACCGGATCCCACCGCGCCGGGACCGGGATGGCCGCGTTGCAGCTGCCGGTCGCGGTGGCGCGGCTGGCGAAGGTCAGGTTCCAGGAGACGCAGGTGTCATAGCTGGCGAAGCCCGCGACAGCCTGCTTCTGCGCCGCGGTGAACGACGCGCCCGGCCCGGCGAAGTACTGTTCGAGCAAGCGGCAGTCCGACACCGGGCCGCCCGTGCTGAGCGGGTCCGGGAACGAGACGCCGGGGATGATGCCGTCGACGATACCGGGGTAGTTCTCGGCGATGTCGTACTGCTGGATCGCGCCGCCCGAGCCACCCCAGCCGATGGTGTGGGCGACCGGGCCGTAGGTCTCGACGAAGTGCTCCTTGACCATCATCGCCGCTTCGGCCGAGATGATCGGGCTGCAGTTGTTGTCGAGCACGTTCAGGCTCGACGACGCGACCGCGTAGCCCTGGGCCAGGAACAGGTCGTTGACGACCCCGCCGGTCGAGTTGCCTTGGTGGTAGCCCGCGTTGCAGCCACCGCCGAAGGTGTAGACCAGCTTCCCGTTCCAGCTGCCGTCCGGCGCGACGGGCGACGGCGCACCGGCGTAGAGCGCCGCGATCTCGTAGACGGCGCGGTCGATCGTGCCGCGCTCGACGCGGACCACGTACGGCACCGCGTGGCCGCCGACCGTGGCCGTCGCGAGGTCCGCGGGCCGGCTCGCCGGGTCCGCCAGCGGCGCGAACGCCCCGGCGGTGGTCTTGTACTGGTAGCTCACCTGGGTCGGCGCGCTGCAGAACGGCTGCGCCGCCGGAGGCAGGCCGAACGCCTGGGTCTCGCAGTAGAACGGGTGCTGCTGCGAGCCGGAGAAGACGGGCCCGGTGATCGGGTGGTTGGTGACGCGCAGGTTCGCCCGCCGGTCCGGGCCGGGTCCGCTCGTCCGGGCGCTCACGTCGTTGGCGCCGTCGCGCAGGCCGCTGACCAGGCCGAGCAGGCTGCCGTCCGGCTGAGCGCGGAAACCCGGCGTGACGTCGTGGCCGTTGGCGCTGACGGCGACCCGCGTTCTCCCCGGCGGGACGACCTTGACCAGGACCTGTCCCCCGCTGACGAGCGCCGGGCGCGGGTTCGACACCGTCTCGATCGTCAGCTGCCGCCCTCGGGACGGGTCAGGGGCGGCCACCGCGGTCGCGGTCCCCAGCAGGAGGACGGGCGCGGTCAGAGCCGCCACCACGAGGGATGAGCGCAAAGCACGGTTCGCCACCAGACACTCCGCTCGCATCGGGCATCGCGTCGTCGCGATACCGGGCAGCTGCCGGTATAGCACCTGCGGCCCGGCCGGAACAACGTCCGGTCGCGGGCCGCCTCCGGTGCGGAAGGACCGGTGCTCCCGCGTTCAGGCCGCCCCACCGACCGGGGCGGCGGCGGTCCAGGCCATCGCGACGCCGCGCGGGCGGTCCCTCACGGTCCCCGCGGGCCCCGGGCCGGCACGAGCTCCTCCGCCGTTCTCCCGGTGGCGCGGCGGTCCACCGTGAAACCCACGATGGCCAGCGCGAGCCCGATCGCGCTCACCACCACCCCGGCCCACGCCGTCGCGCGGTACCCCAGGCCCACGGCGATGACGACGCTGCCCAGTGCCGCGCCGAGGCTGTTGGCCGTGTTGAACGCCGACTGGTTCAGCGCCGCGCCCATCAGCTGGGCGCCCGGCGCCACCGCGATCAGCCGGGCCTGCAGCACGGGCCCGAGGAACAGGATCGACCCGCCGATCAGGAACGCGCCGGTGAACAGGCCGAACGCCGAGCCCACGGTCAGTCCGAAGTAGACGTTCGCGGCGATCACCGCGGCGAAGCCCACCACCATGGCGCGGCGCAGGTCCCGGTCGGCCTGCCAGCCACCCAGGAAATTGCCCACCGTCATGCCGAGCCCGACCGCGA
This sequence comes from Amycolatopsis sp. cmx-4-37, assembly GCA_049998055.1. Lineage (GTDB taxonomy): Bacteria > Actinomycetota > Actinomycetes > Mycobacteriales > Pseudonocardiaceae > Amycolatopsis. The sequence goes on from JAEBEK010000007.1 coordinate 352,651, forward strand.
CGAGGGCCCACGGGACCGCGCCCGGCGACAGCCCGGTGACCGACGTCGTGATCGGCGCGAGGTAGCTGTCGACGGCGAAGAACCCGGCGATCCCGATCGACGCGGTCACCGCGACCAGCCACACCTGCGGCCGGCGCAGCGCGCGCAGCTCGCCGGCCGGCGACCCGCCCGTGGCCGGCGCGTCCGGCACCGTGGCCGCCACCGCCACCAGCGCGAGCAGGAAGACCCCGGCGATCACCAGGTACGCCGTCCGCCAGCCCGCGGCCTGCCCCAGCCGGGTGATCACCGGGACACCGGCCACGTTCGCCACCGTCAACCCGCTGAGCACCACGGCGAACCCGCGCCCCTCGCTGCCCGGCCCCATCAGCGTCGCCGCCAGCAGCCCGGCGGCCCCGAAGTACGCGCCGTGCGGCAAGCCCGCGGCGAACCGGGCGACCAGCACCAGACCGAACGTCGACGCCACCGCGGACGCGACGGTGCCGACCACGAAGAGCACCAGCAGCCCGAGCACCAGCCGTTTGCGCCGCATCCGCGCGGTGATCGTGGCGAGCACGGGCGCGCCGACGACCACGCCGAGCGCGTACGCGGTGATCATCCACCCGGCCCGCGCGACCGAGTCCGGTTCGGTGTTCCCGAGCACGCTGCGCGCGATGTCCGGCAGCAGCCCGGCCGGCACGAACTCGGTCAGCCCGATCGCGACCGAGCCGAGGGCCAGTGCGAGCAGCGCCGACCAGCGGCGCCGACGGGTGAGGTCGTCCATTCCGGCGACTTTAGCAACGCTGTTGCGTTAATACCAGAGCCCGGCGGTAGGGTGACGCCGTGCACCTGGCTTTCCTGCGGGACTACCACGAAGCGCTGGTGATCGCGCTGGCCCGGACCGTGCCCACGCTCGAGCGCGGCACCGTCGCCGAGGTCACCGGGCTGACCCCGCAGGCCGTGTCGAAGGTGCTCGCCCGGCTGGTCGAGGAAGGACTGCTCGAGCCGGCCGGCGTGCGGCGCCCGCCGCGGGGCAAACCGGCCGCGGTCTACCGGCTCGTCGCGGGCAGCCGCCGGGCGATCGGCGCGCACGTCAGCCGCCGCGTGCTGCGCCTGGTCCTCGCCGACCTGGCCGGCACCGTCCGCGCTTCCACGGCGACGCCACTGCCCGCCGACTTCACGCCGGACCAGCTGCTGGACGAGCTGGCGTCCGGCGTCACGGCGATGGTCACCGAGCACCGCCTGGCCGCGCCGGAGCTCGCCGGGGTCGGCATCGGCATGATCGGGCCGCTCGACCAGTCGACCGGCACCGTCCGCGGCGCCCACCGGCTGCGGCACTGGCGCGACGTCCCGCTGGCCGAGCTCGCCGAGGCGCGGCTGGGACTGCCCGTGGTCGTCGACAAGGACGTCACCGCCGGCGTCACGGCCGAAGCCTGGCGCCGCGGAACCACTTTCCGCGACGCGGCCTTGGTCGTGGTCGACGCCGGGGTCGGCGCCGGCCTTTGGCTGGGCGGAGCCGCCCATCGCGGCTCGCACACCAACGCCAGCGAGTTCGGCCACGCCGTCGTCCAGCTCGGCGGTCCGCTCTGCGCCTGCGGCCGGCACGGGTGCCTGGAAGCCGTCCACGAGCAAGCCCCCGGCCCCGCCGCGGCCGCCGCCGTGCTCGCGACCGGCGTGGTCAACCTCCTGCAGACCCTCGACCTCGGCCACATCGTCCTCGGCGGCGCGGACCTGCTCCCCCACGGCGACCTCTACCGGGAAGCCGTCGAACACGCCGTGCGCACCCAGCTGCCGGGCGCCGACTGGCTCACCGTGGACGTTTCCCTGACGTCGCTGGGAAAGGACGTCGTGGCGGCCGGCGCGGCGATGCAGGTGCTCAACGCCCGCTACGGCCTCCCCGACCCGGCCCGGCCACGCGAGCCCGTGGCGGCGAGTCGTTGAGCGATCTCTCCGAGTGGACTCGACGGAGCTCGCCCGGGTGCCGGACGCACGTACCGAGCCGGCCGTAGGTGACGTCGATGTCGTCATGGGTCCGGAGTGGACGACGACGGCGAGTTCGGCGCCCCGGAGGTGCAGGGGCCGCACCCGGCCGCTCGAGGGCGATTTCCCCGGCGGGGTCGCCGACTTGCGCTTCCGGTTCACCTCGGCCGGGGATCGCATCACCGGGCTGGTGCTCGAACCGTGCCGGAGGGGTCGTGATCCGGGCTTCGCCCGACTACGCTCGACCAGGAAACTCTCCGACAGTCAGCGCGGATCCGAGGGAGCCACCGACGTGGTCGAGACGCACGACATCGTTCGCCCGCCCGCCGAGCTCAGCGCGGCCCTCGCGGCCATCGGCAGCGCGACGGCCAGCGGCGAGCTCAGCCGCATGGGCATCCGCAGCGCGTTCATCCGCGGCCCGGTTTCGGTGACGCCCGGCGTGCGCGTGGCCGGCCCGGCGCTGACGCTGCAGTTCCTGCCGAAGCGGGAGGACCTCTACCCCGTCGACGAGTACGAAGAACCGGAGAAACAACTGCACCGGCACGTCATGTACCACGCGCAGCCCGGCGACATGATCGTCGTCGACGCGCGCGGCGACATGGACAGCGGTGTGTTCGGCGAGATGATGCTGACCTACTTCAAGGGCCGCGGCGGCGCCGGCGTGGTGATCGACGGGTGCCTGCGCGACACCGGCGAGGCCAAGCAGCTCGGCCTCGGGCTGTGGATCCGGGGCGCCACCCCGAACTTCCACGCCCAGACCGGCATCGTCCCGGCCGCCGTCAACGTGCCGGTGGCGTGCGGTGGCACGCTCGTCGAGCCGGGCGACATCGTCGTCGCCGACGACGACGGGGCGGTCGTGGTGCCGGTCAAGCTCGCCCCGGCTTTGGTGGCCCACGCTCAGGAGCACGCGGAGTGGGAGGAGTTCTCACGGATCCGGCTGGCCGAGGGCGGCGACCTGCGGCGGTACTACCCGCTGTCGGACGAAGCCCGGCCGGAGTACGAGCAGTGGCGCGCCGAACAGGACCGCGCCTGACGCTCGCTACCATGCACCGCATGGCCATCACACTGGAGAACGTCGGCATCGCCGTTCGCGATCTCGAAGCGACGATCGCCTTTTTCACCGACCTGGGTCTCACGCTCGTCGGCCGGGACACGGTCAGTGGCGAGTGGACCGAAACCGCCGTCGGCCTCGACGGCAACCACGCCAAGATCGCCATGCTGGCGACGCCGGACGGGCACGGTCGCCTCGAGCTCTTCGAGTACATCCATCCCGAAGCCATCGAGTCGGAGCCCACCCGTCCCCACGAGATCGGCATGCACCGCGTCGCCTTCTCCGTCGACGACATCGACAAAGCCCTCGAGACAGCCGCGAAGCACGGCTGCCACCCGCTTCGCGGCGTGGCGACGTACGAGGACGTCTACAAGCTCACGTACGTCCGAGGTCCCAGCGGCATCATCGTGATGCTCGCCGAGGAGCTGAAGAAGAACTGAGGCCGCTCAGCTCCACAGCCGGTCGTGGCTCGATTCGGAGTCCCAGTGCGTCGTCTCCGCGAAGAACACCGGATCGCGCGGGTCGAGGTGGCGGCGCAGCAGGTCCTCGTCGAGGTCGCCGAACCGCAGTCCCGGCGTGTCCGGCACCGTGATGTGGCCGTCCCGGATCAGCGGGCGCGGCAGGTCGGTGACGAGGTCGCTCCAGAACTCCACCTCGGCCGCGTGGTGTTCGAGGGCGAGGAAGTTCTCCGTGGCGGCGGCCAGGTGCACGCACGCCATCGTCGCGATCGGCGACGCCGCCAGGTGCAGCGCCATCGCGATCCCGCGCTCCTGCGCGTAGTCGCCGAGCCGCTTGGTCTCCGCGATCCCGCCCGCCGTCGCCGGGTCGGGGTGCACGACGCGGATGGCGCCGGCGTCCAGCAGCGGCCGGCAGCCCTCGAGCAGGTAGATGTCCTCCCCCGTGCACGTCGGGACGGCGACGGCCTCGGTGAGCTGGCGCCACTGGTCGGTCAGCTGCCACGGGATCAGGTCCTCGATCCACGCCAGGGTGAACGGTTCCAGCGCGCGGCCGATCCGGATGCCCGAGTCGAGGGCGATGTGACCGAAGTGGTCGGCGGCGAGCGCGACGTCGTAGCCGACCACGGACCGGACGATGTCCACATAGGACACCAGGTGGTCGATGCCCTTCCCGGTGACCTGGATGCCGGTGAACGGGTGCATCGTCGTCACGTCCGCGCGGGCGCCCGGCGGCGCGATCAGCGCCCCCGGTACGTCCCACAGCAGGTCGATGCCCACGTCCATCTTCAGCATCGTGAACCCGCGCTGCTTGCGCTCCAGCAGCCGGGCGCCCATCGCGTGCGGGTCCGCCAGCGACGGCGTGTCCGCGTAGCAGCGGATCTCGTCCCGGAACCGGCCCCCGAGCAGCGCGTACGCGGGCACTCCGTACGCCTTGCCCGCCAGGTCCATCAGCGCCATCTCGACGCCGGAGACCCCGCCGCCCTGGCGGCCGTGGAACCCGAACTGCTTGATCTTGCGGAAGATCTTGTCGACGTTGCAGGGGTTCTCGCCGACGAGCCGGCTCTTGAGCACCAGTGCGTAGGTGGCGCTGGCCTGGTCGCGCACCTCGCCGTAGCCGACGAGCCCCTGGTTGGTGTCGATCCGGATGATCGACGAGCGGAACGGCACGCCGGCCAGGTTGGCCACCCGCAGGTCGGTGATGCGCAGGTCGCTCGGCCGGGACGCCGTGGCGACGTGCTCCTCCGTGATGGCGCTCATCCCTTCACGGCTCCCGCGGTGAGGCCCTCGGTCAGGAACCGCTGCCCGAACCCGTACATGAGCACGACCGGGATGCTCACCAGCAACGAGGCCGCGGCCAGCTGCCCCTGCGGTACGACGTCACCGAAGATCATCGACTGCATGCCGACGGGCAGCGTCTTGTAGTCGTCCTTGGTGATGAACACGAAGGCGAACAAGAACTCGTTCCACGCATTCGTCAGCGTGAACAGCGCGACCGCGAGCAGGCCCGGCTTGGCCAGCGGCAGCACGATCCGGCGGAACGCCCCGAACCGCGTGCAGCCGTCGACCAGCGCGGCCTCCTCGAGATCGGCCGGGATCGACTTGAAGTAGCCGACGAGCAGCCACGTCGCGAACGGCAGGGTGAACGTGGGGTAGGCGAGCACGAGCGACCACAACGAGTCGTTGAGCCCGATCCCGCTCATCAGCTGGTACAGCGGGATGAACAGCAACGCGCCCGGCATCACGTAGGTGAGCAGGATCGTCACCGTGAAGCTCTCCGAACCCCGGAACTTCAGCCGCGCCAGCGCGTAGCCGGCCAGCGCCGCGCAGACCAGGGCGATCACGGTGGACGCCACCGACACCAGGATCGTGTTGAGGTACCAGGTGCCGAACGCCCGCCCGGTGAACAGGTTGGTGAACTGCTCGGTGCTCCACGGGGTCGGCCAGAGGTCGTCGGTGCGCGCGACGATCTGGTCGTCGGACTTGAAAGCGGTGATCGTCATCCAGTAGATCGGGGCGAGCACGAAAGCCAGCAGGCCCACGAGCGCGACCCCCGAACCGGCGCCGCCGACCAGGCGCGCGGCCAGGCGGCTGCCCCGCGTGGCGAGCACGGAGACGACCCGGCCGACGGCGGCCGCGAGCACCACGAAGACGCCCAGCACGAGCGCGGCCTTCCAGACGATGTGCGGCGACGCCCAGGCCAGCACGAGCACCGAGCCCGCGACGATCACCCACGGCAGCGCCCGGCGCTGAGCGGGACTCAGCCGCCGTCGCCCGAGGTCGGCCGCGCCCGGCTGGTCGCTGCGCCGCATCATCCGCACGAGGATCACCACGAGGATGGCGATGATCGGCAGCATCACCAGCGTGACCGCGGCGCCCGCGCCCAGCTGCAGCTGCTGGATGGCCTTCGAGTAGGCCACCATCACGTACGGGGCGGTGGCGTCCCCCGGCCCGCCCTGGGTCATCAGCCAGATCAGGTCGAAGTTGTTGAACGTCCAGATCGACGAGAGCAGCACCGTCACGATCATGACGGGGCGCAGCCCCGGCAGCGTGATGTGCGCGAAGCGCTGCCACGGCGAGGCGCCGTCCACCATCGCCGCCTCGTGGAGACCGCTGTCGATGGCCTTGAGCCCGGCGAGGAACGTCACCGTGAAGAACGGGATGCCCTTCCAGACGTTGACCAGGATGACCGCCGGCATCGCGAGCGCGGGATCGGACAGCCACTCCGCGGGCCACTTGTCGACGAGCCCCATCGCGGCGAGGGCCGGCCCGATGCCGGAGTCGGTGAGCAGGACGTTGACGCTGCCGAAGATCGGGTCGAACAACGACCGCCAGGTGAAGGCCGTGACGACCGTCGGAATCACCCACGGCAGCAGGATCACCCCGGCGATGATCGCCTTGCCGCGGCGCATGTGGTGCAGCATCAACGCCGCGATGAGGCCGAAGGTCACCTTGAAGATCTCGGCGTAGGCGGTGAAGACGAACGAGTTGAGCACTCCCTTGTGGAACAGGGCGTCGTCGACCAGCGCGGTGTAGTTGTCCAGCCCGACGAAGACCGTGTCCGCACCGTGGCGTTCCGTGGCGCTGGTGAAGATCGAGCTGATGATGGGGACCAGGATCAGGCCGGCGACCAGCAGCAGCGTCGGCCCGATGAACACCGCGGCGAGGCGCCAGTCGCGCCCGAGCCGCCGCTGCACCCTTGTCAGCGAGGACGACCCGCCCGGCGCCGGACGGGCCGGCGCCGGCGCCGGCTGTGTCCTTTTCGGACGCAAGGTGGTCACTGCTTGTAGCCCTGCTGCTCGAAGATCTGGACGATCCGGCCGTGGGTCGTGGCCACGGCGTCCGCCGGCCGGGTGCCCTGGATGACCGACTGCATCATGTCGGTCAGCAGGTAGGCGGCGAGGGCGGCTTGCTCGCCGGGGCTCGGGGGCTGGGGGAACGCGTAGCCGGTCCTGGTCTTCACCGGCAGCGGCACGCGGGTCTGCTCCCGCAGCGCGGCGAAGGCCGGATCACCGCTCGTGTAGTACGGGTCGGAGTCCCACACCTTGTCCCACGAGGGGTTGACCAGGCACGGTGCTTCCTTCGCGACCCCGAGCAGCGCGCTCCCGCCGGCCATGAACTTCGCCACCACCTTGGCGAGATCGGGGTTCTTCGCCCCCTTGAACACGACGAAGGAGTTGGACTCGCCGAACGCGAGCGGCTGGTCCAGTGCCGGTCCGCTGGCACCGTTGAACACGTGCGTGTTGCCGTAGACGGGGTTCTTCTTGGTCTTCGAGTCGGCGTAGACGCTGAACTGGTTCAGCGTGAGCCCCAGGATCCCGGCCAGCCAGTTCTCGTTGTTGCTCGAGTCGGTCCAGCTGCCGATCCCGGGTGGCAGCATCGGCTGGTACTTCGGGTTCGTGTAGATGTCGCCGATGAACGTGACGGCGGCGACGGTCTCCGGGGAGTTGAACACCACCTTCGTGCCGGTGTTGTCCGCGATCGCCCCGCCGTAGACGTTGATGACGTTCTGGATGAAGCCGTTGGCGTCGCCGGAGCGGTTCACCGTGAGACCCCACCCGAAGCGCCGCTTCGCCGGGTCGGAGACCGCCAAGGCGTTGTCGCGCAGCTCTTCCCACGTGTAGTAGGGCTTGAGGGGAAGACCCTTTTCCTGGTACCAGTCCTTGCGCAGGTACATCCCGGTCGCGATGAAGTGGTACGGGATCGCGAACCAGCGGCCGTCGAACACGCAGTAGTTGTTCGCCTCCGTCGCGGGTTCCCCGTAAAGCGCTTTCATCTCGGTGACCACGTCGGTGACGTCGGTGAGGGCGCCGAGGTTGTGGAGCTGGCCGACGAACCGCCGGTCGCTCACGAAGGCCAGATCGCGGTTGGTGCCCGCCTTCACTTCGGCGTCCATCTTCGCGACCATGTCGCCGGCGTCGCCGGAGACCAGGTCGTTGCGGATCGTGGTGCCCGTGGCCTGCGCGAACACCTGCAGCGACTTGTCCAGCGCCTTGTTGGCGGCCTCCGCGTACAGCTTCTGCGAGAGCATCCCCACCGACCCGCCGCGCAGCGCGGCGGCCTGGTCGAGCAGCGCCTTCGGCACCTGGACGTCGACCTGCGGCGCGGGTGCGGGGCCGCCCCCGCACCCGGCGAGCCCGAGCACGCCCAGCGCGCTCACCCCCGCGCTCATCCCGAGGAACGTGCGTCTCGACAGGTCATTGTTCTCTTCCATGACAACTCCTCGTACCGACGGGGCGACGTTGCGACCGGCGGGACAGCGAGGCGAGTGCCGCGCTGTGAGCCTTCAAAACAAGCCTTCAAAACGAGCCTTCAGAACCGGGTCTTTCAAGCGGCGAAGGACGCCGAACTGCTGATGCGTTGTCCTGGCAGCCCGTCGAACAGCCCGGCCGAGCCACGGGGCCGCCACAGCGGCACCGGGCCCGCGCCGGGCACGGGGTCGAGTGCCAGCGCGGCCGCCCGTTCCGCGGAGTCGAACGCCCGCTGGACGACCATCGTGTTGGCCACGCTTTGGGCAACACTGCCGACCGGCCGCAGTCCGAACTGCACGGCATCGGCGAAGTCGACGAGCTCCGCGCGGTAGCCGTTGTCGCTGCCGCGGAAGACCGTCGTGTGGGTGGTGGCGTCGGAGCTGCTGCGCGTCACGCGGCGCTCCGCCTCGGATCCGGCGAGCACGAGCACCCCTTCGGTGCCGTACAGCCGCATGTCGTTGGGTTCGGGGGGCACCGGGATTTCGGGGAAGGACGCGGTGTAGTTGCCGATGGCGCCTCCGGCGAAGACGAGGTTGAGCGCGAGGTCCGACGGGGCGTCGATCGTGCTGTTGGCCGCCTGCACGGCGCCGTGCACCTGTGCGATGTCGCCGCAGAGCAACCGGATCTGAGCGATGTGGTGCACGCCGAAGTCGAGGTGCACGCCACCGCGGTACTGCGGCCGCTGTCGCCACGGCGTGCCGGTGAACCCGCCCGCCCGGGGCACCGACTGGCCGGCGTGCCGCCACGCCATCAGGTGCGGGCGGCCGATCGCGCCGCTGTCGAGCAACGCGCGGGCGTAGCGCAGGTCGTCGCGGTAGAAGTAGTTCTCCCCCACCATGAAAGTGCGGTCCGGATGCCCGGCCGCGAGGGCGAGGAAGGCCGCGGCCTGCTCCGCGTCGGCGCCGGCCGGCTTCTCGCAGAACACGTCCTTGCCCGCCGCGAGCGCGTCGCACGCCACCTCGTACAGGTGCGGGATCGGCACCGAGATCAGCACGGCATCCACGTCGTCGCGGGCGAGCAGCGCGGCCCGATCGGCGACGGCGCGAGCCGGATCGGTCCCGCTGTAGCCGGCGAACCGCCGGCTCTGCTCGGCGGAGGAGTCGGTGAACGCGGTGACCGCGTACCGGTCCGCGAGGGTGCGCAACGCCGGCCAGTGCAGCTTCTCGACCGCGAGCCCGGTGCCGATCAGTCCCAACCGGATCGGTGGGATCGCCGATGCTGCCATGCCTCGTCCGTCCTCGTCATGGGTTCCGGAACTCGGTCGTGCAGTTGCCCTAGCGCCGCTTGGCGGCCCGCTTGCTTCGCTGCTTCTTCTCCGCGACGAGCGTGGAGTAGTTGTTGCTCAGGTGGTTCCGCATCGCCGCGCGGGCCGCTGCCGGGTCGCGCGCGACGAGTGCCTCGTAGATCTCCGTGTGCTGAGCGGTGGCGCGGTGCAGCCCGGCCGGCGCCTCGTTGGTGACGCGCCGGCTGGCCGTGCCGAGCCAGCGGGCGGAGTACATGATCCGGTCGAGGATGCGGTTGTCGGCCGCCCGGCAGATCTCCATGTGGAATTCGTGGTCGACCTCGAGGTAGGCATCGGGGTCCGCCTCGAGCGCCGACATGCGGTCGAGCTCGCCCCTGAGCCGCTCCAGCGTCTCGTCGGTGATGCTGGCCGCGGCCATGGCGGCCAGTTCGGGCTCGAGCAGGGCGCGCATCTGGTGCAGTTCCTGCAGCAGCTCGTCGACGAGCTCCGTGGGCAGCCACTCGATCAGCAACGGGTTCAGGTAGTCCCACTCCGCGCGCGGCCGCACGACGACGCGGCGGCCCTGCGCGACGTCGACGATGTCGAGCGAGGCGAGGATCTTGAGCGTCTCCCGCGCCACGACGCGGGACACCCCGAACTCACTCGAGATCTCGAGCTCCGACGGCGCCCGGCCGTCCTCGATTTCGCCGCTGACGATGCGCCGGGTCAGGTGGGCCGCCACCTGCACCGGAAGAGTCCGGACCTTGACAGCGTCCGGAGACTCTTGTCTCCTTGGCATGTCATCAGCTTATAGGACAAGTTGGACTTCGCGACAGTCCGTTTTTTCCGGCACTACCCGGCGGCGGGAGAGCAATGCGGATCGTGAACGTGACGACGGCGGTGGTGGCCTACCACGGTCAGGCCACGCTGGTGCGGATCGACACCGACGAGGGCCTCAGCGGGTTCGGCGAAGCCAATCCCGACGCCGGCGCGGGCGCAGTCGTCGGGATGATCGAGTCCTTGACGCCGCTCCTGATCGGCGAGGACCCGCGCAACGTCGAGCGGTGCTGGGAGAAACTGCGCCGCAGCAAGGTTTTCGCGGGCGCCCAGAGCGGGGTGTTCGTGATCGCCCTGTCCGGGATCGAGCTCGCGCTGTGGGACCTCGCGGGCAAGGCCGCGGGCCAGCCGGTGTACCGGCTGCTCGGCGGGAAGTTCCGCGACCGCATCCGCCTCTACGCCGACTGCGGCGACGGCGACGACCCGGCGGGCTCGGTCGCCGGGTGCGTCGACCGGGCCCAGCGGATGGTCGCCGAAGGCTTCACCGCCCTCAAGTTCGACATCGACAACCTGCGCCACCCGGCCAAGTTCGACGATTTCAACCACACGATCAACGCCGCCGAGCTGCGCTCGATGGTCGAGCGCGTGGCGGCCGTCCGCGAAGCGATCGGACCGGACGTCGATCTCGCCATCGACCTGCACGCCCGCTACGACGTGCCGAGCGCGTGCCGGATCTCGTGGGAGCTCGAGCCGTTCCGCCTGATGTGGCTCGAGGAGCCGCTGCCGGCGGAGAACGTCGACGCGCTGGTGCGGGTGCGCGAGCAGACCCGGACGCCGATCTGCGCGGGAGAAAACCTGTACCTGCGCTGGGGATTCCGCGAGCTGCTCGAACGCGGCGCCGTGGACGTCATCGAGCCGGACGTGCCGAAGTGCGGCGGCCTCGCCGAGGCCAAGAAGATCGCCAACCTCGCGGAGCTGCACTACATCCCGTTCGCCCCGCACCTGGTGTCGACGCCACTGGGCACGATGGCCACGTCCCACCAGTGCGGCGCGATCCCCAACTTCCTGGTCCAGGAGTGGCACGCCCTCGAGGAGCGCGCGGTGTGGGACAGCTACGTCCACGCCCCCGACGGGAGCGGCTCGATCGTCAAGGACGGTTACATCACGCTTCCCGACAGTCCCGGCATCGGCGTGGAGCTCGACATGGCCGGTGTCCGGGCCCACGCCGTCCCGGGCTACGGGGTGTTCGAATAACACCACCCTCGACCGCGACGCCGCTGTCGAGTCCGGCGCGGCGGATGACGCCGCGGAGGACCGCGATGACGACGATCGCGTCGTCGGGCGGGACCCGTACCGCCGATCGCCGGCTGCCCTAGCGGCCGTAGGCCTCGAGCAGCCGCAGCCAGACTTCGCTCACGGTGGGAAAAGCCGGGACCGCGTGCCAGAGCCGGTCCAGCGGCACCTCGCCGGCGACCGCGATCGTCGCCGCGTGGATCATCTCCGCGACGTCGGGTCCGACGAGGGTGAAGCCGACGATCACCTTGCGGTCTTCGTCGACGACCATCCGGGCGTGGCCGCGGTAGCCCTCGGCGTGGAGGGCGGAGCCGGCGGTGGCGGCCAGGTCGTGGTCGACGACCCGGATCCGCAGCCCGGCGGCCTCGGCGTCGGCCGCGGTGAGGCCGACCGAGGCGATCTCCGGATCGGTGAAGACGACCTGCGGCACCGCGCGCTCGTCGGCGGTCGCCGCGTGCCGGCCCCACTCGCCGTCGTCGATCGCTTCGCCCTTGGCGCGGGCCACGATGACGTCGCCGACCAGCCGGGCCTGGTACTTGCCCTGGTGCGTCAGCAGGACGCGCCGGTTGACGTCGCCGGCGGCGTAGAGCCAGCCGTCGCCTCCGACGACCCGCATCGTGCCGTCGACCGTGAGCCAGGAACCCGGCTCGAGGCCGACGTCGTCCAGGCCGATGTCCTGGGTGTTCGGGGTCCGGCCGATCGCGACGAGCAGTTCGTCGGCTTCGATCTGCTCGCCGTCGGTGAGCGTGATGGACACCGTGCCGTCGTCGTTGCGCTTGGCGGACCCGGCCTCGGCACCGATGCGCACCGAGACGCCCTTCTCCCGCAAGGACTCCGCGACCAGCTCGCCGACGAACGGCTCGTTGAGGTGCAGCACGCCGTCCCGGGCCAGCATCGTCACCGCCGAGCCCAGCTGGCTGAACGCGGTCGCCATTTCCGAGGCGACCACCCCGCCGCCGATGACGGCGAGCCGGGCCGGGACCTCCTTCGCCGCAACGGCTTCGCGGCTCGTCCACGGCTTCGCGTCGCGGAGTCCTTCGATGTCCGGGACCAGCGCGCCACTGCCGGTGGCGACGACGACCGCGTGCCGCGCGCTCAGCGTCGTGGTGGTGCCGTCGGCGCCGGTCACCTCGACGACCCGGTCGGCGCGGAGCCGGCCGTGCCCGCGGAACAGCGGGATGCCCGCCGACTCGAGCCAGGACACCTGGCCCTCGTCGTTCCAGTTCGAGGCGAAGGAGTCGCGGCGGCGCAGCACCGCGGCCACGTCGAGCTCGCCGGTCACCGCTTCGCGCGCGCCGGGCACCTGGCGCGCGGCCCGCAGTGCCGCGCCGCTGCGCAGCAGCGCCTTGGTCGGCATGCAGGCCCAGTAGGAGCACTCGCCCCCGACCAGTTCCCGCTCGACGATCGCGGCGGTCAGGCCGCCCTGGACCACCCGGTCGGCCGCGTTCTCCCCGACCGGGCCGGCCCCGACGACGATGACGTCGTAGGTGGTCATTTCAGTGCTCTTTCGCGGCGCGGCCGAGCCGGATCGCCGAGACGAGGAAGAAGACCCCGCCGAGCACGGCGTAACCGGCCACAGTCGACAGTGACGGGTTCGCCGCGGAGGCGCCGATGACGAAGTTGGCGCCGGCCAGCACGGAGATGCCGCCGCTGAGGATCATCGGCCACTGGCCGCCCATCTTGCGCCTGCCGATGGCGACGATCAGCTGGACCAGCCCGGCCACGATCGCCCAGGCGCCCCACACCCGCAGTACTCCCGGCACACCGGAGGCGGATGCGATGGCGATCCCGATGGCCGCGAGCAGGCTGATCGCCATGTTCACGTACAACCCGCGGGCCGAGCCGGCCCCCTTGGACGAACGAGCGTCCACAACGGCCGAACCCACGTCGAACAGCGGGTACACGACGACCAGGACGACGCCGGCCGCCCCCAAACCCGACTTGGTCGTCAGGAACACCAGGGCCGCCCACACGATGGCGAACGCGAACCGCACGAAGTACAACCGGCGCAGTGCCGGGGCGAACCCACCTACGGCGGGCGAGTCGACAGTAGTCACCATGATCCTCTCGAGGCTGCGGGGGAACTCCCCCGGCAAGACCGAACGTTCTATCTCAATTCAGCATGGTGGCTCGCCCGGAGATGTCAAGACAGAACGTTCTATCCAAAGTCTTACGCGTGGGAGGGCCGGTGACGACGACCCACCGGCCGTCCTGACCGAACCTTCTTTCCGAGGGTCGCCCGCGCCGCGGGCAGCTACTTCTCGGCCGCCGAGCCGAGGCGGAACTGCAGGATTCCCTCGACGCCCTGGAGGAACGTGTCGCAGACCTCGGCGGGGTCCGACAGGCAGCCCGACGCCATCGCGCCGTCCCGCAGCATCACGAAGTGCCGCCCCGCGAGCTCCGGCGGCGTTTCGCCCACCTGCGCGAGCAGGTCCGTGACCGTGCGGCGGAACCACTCGCGGTGCGCGAGCACGGCCTGGTGCACGGGGTGCGCGGAATCCGCGTACTCGGCCACCGCGTTGAGGAAGGCGCAGCCGCGGAAGTGCGCCGACCGGATACCGTCGGTGATCGACCGGGCGAGGGCGCGCAGGGCGTCGGCCGCGGGCAGATCACCGGCGAGGACCTTGTCGAACCCTTCGCGCTCCATCTCGGAGACACTCCGGAGATAGGCGACAACGAGGTCTTCCTTGCTGGGAAAGTGGCGGTACAGCGTGGCGCGGGTGACCTTCGCCTCCGCGACGATCCGGTCGATGCCCACGGAGTGCAGACCCTCCGCGTAGAAGATCCGGGTGGCCGTCGCGAGCAGCCTCGACCGCGCTTCGGACACCTGGCCGCGAGTGTTGTGCACCATCCGTTCGATAGTAGCAGAGAGAACGGTCGGTATCTCGAGCCTTCCCTCCCACACCATTGCCACAACCTCGCCACCTACCGCGCTGGACACCAGCACGCCGACGCCGGCTCCCGTCCCGGAACGGGAACGGGAGCCGGCGTCGGTCGGGTCAGCGCTGCAGCGTCAGGACACCCGGGCGCCACGGCAACTGGTCGTACGGACCACTCGCCGAGGGGGACTTGCCCTGATACAACAACTGCAGATTGCACGGATCGACCGTCATCGTCTGATCCGGATTGTTACGCACCAGATCACCATGACTGATGTCATTGGTCCAGCTCGCACCACTGTTGGCCTTACCCGCGAACGGATTACCCTCACTGGCCGCCTGCGGCGTCCACGAACCACCCAAACCACTCGCCGTGAACGACCGGAAATACCGCCCGTTCGCACCCATCGCCTCCACGATCATCAGGTACTGGCTCTGCCCCTGCACCTTGTACACCTGAACCGCCTCGAACAAATTCGCCTGCGTATCACTCATCACCGTCGTGTACGACGAACCGAAACTCCCCGGAAAATTCCCGATCGGCATACTCGCCCGATAAATCTTCCCGTTGTCACCAGCGAAGAACAAATACATGTTCGACCCGTCCGCGATCAACGTCTGATCGATCGGACCGGTACCCGAACCGGAAATACTGCCCGTGAACAACGGCTGCGGCGACGACCACCCATTGGGATTGGTCGGGTCACTGGACGTGCGGTAGATGAACGGCCACGCCCCCCACTGATACGCCAGCACCCAGATGTTCTTCGGCGCGAAGTAGAACAACGTCGGCGCCACCGCCGCCTGGCTCATCCCGCTCTGCCCGGCCGAAGCCATGTCCGACCAGTTCGTGAACGGAGTGAACGCCATCGAACCGTACGACGAGCCCGACACGTTGGAGGCATACACCAGGTGCTTGCCGTTGTAGACGACATTGGTGAAGTCCTTCAGCGACACCCACCCGTTCTTCGGCGTCGCCAACACCCCCGTCGACGACCACCGATACGACGACGGCAGCGAACAGCTACCGCCACCCCCCGTCGTGGTCGTGGTCGGCGTGCTCGACGACAGACCCGTCCACTTCTGATTGCTCCCCCCGTGACACGTCCACAGCTCCACCGCGGTGCCGTTGGCCGTGCCCGCCCCGGTGACATCCAGACACAGCCCCGACTGCACCCCGGCCACCGTGCCATCGGAGTTCAGCCGCCACTGCTGGTTGGCTCCGCCGTGACAAGACCAGATCTGGACCCGGGTACCGGCGGCCGCGCCACCGGGCACGTCCAGGCACTTACCACCGAACACCGTCAGCAGACCCGCGGCCGTCGAGGTCCACTGCTGGCCCGCGCCGCCCGAACAGTCGTAGATCTGCAGCAACGTCCCGTCGGCCTGGGCGGCGTTCGGGACGTCCAGGCACCGACCCGAACCGGTACCGTGCAACGCGCCGGTGACATCGGCCAACGCCGAATTCGCACCCAGCATCACCACCGACGCCGCCGCGACCGTCGCCGCGGCGGCGAGCGCCGCGATCCGGGGCCGGATACTTCTTCTGTTCATCACGAACTTCTCCAGTCGGCTTCAGGTTGTTGTCTCTCGTCGGGTTCGGCGCGGCGGAAGCGCCGATCGAGCTCCACGTGCGGCCGTCCTAGGTCGCCGGTCCGGTCCACTGCTGGTTGGTTCCGCCGTTGCAGCTCCAGATGATCACGGCCGTCCCGTTGGCGGTCGCGGCGCCGGTGACGTCCAGGCACAGTCCCGACTGCCCGTTCGTGATCGTCCCGTTGGTGTTCGACGTCCACTTCTGGCCGTTGCCCCCGGTGCAGTTCGCGAGCACCGCGGCGGTGCCGGTGGCGGTACCGCCACCCGCGGTGTCCAGGCACCGCTGCGAGTCACCGGAGTAGACGGTCAGTGCCCCGGCGCTCGTGCGCGTCCACTGCTGGTTCGTCCCGCCGTGACAGTCCCAGATCTGCAGCGAAGTGCCGGCCGCGGTCGACGAGCTGGGCACGTCCAGGCACCGGTTCGCGGCCACGGCGCGCACCGCGCCATTGCCGCCGCTCCCGTTGCCCCCGCTGTTGAGCACGTCGAGGACGGCGGTGTAGGCCTGCTTCTTGCCGTAGTTGCCGTCGAACAGCAGCGGCGTGTCGCCCGAGCGCCACGAGTACTTGTCCGTGACCCCCCAGACGGTGATGCCGGTGCAGCGGGAAACCGCCATGCACGCCTGGGTGACCTGCCGGTAGACGTTCGCCTGGCCGGAGCCCGAGCCGCCCACGTCCAGCTCGGTGATCTGCACGTCGACGCCGAGGTCGGCGAAGCGCTGCAGGTTCGCCTGGTAGCTGCCGAGGTTGGAGTTCGAGCCGAGGTGGCTCTGGAAGCCCACGCAGTCGATGGGCACGCCGCGGCTCTTGAAGTCCCGGACCATGTTGTAGATCCCGGTGCTCTTCGCGTTGACGCCGTCGGTGTTGTAGTCGTTGTAGCAGAGCTTGGCGTTCGGGTCGGCCGTCCGGGCCGTGCGGAACGCGTCCTCGATGTAGCCGTCACCGAGCTTCTGCTGGAACACCGACTGCCGGCGCGTGCCGTTCTCCTCGAACGCCTCGTTGACGACGTCCCACGCGTAGAGCTGCCCCTTCCAGTGGCCGGCCACCTGGCTGATGTGGTTCTGCATCGCCGATCGCAGGTTGCTCGCGTCCAGGCCGCTCACCCACCCGGCCAGCTGCCCGTGCCACACCAGCGTGTGCCCGCGGATCTTCATGCCCTTGCTCCGGCCCTGGCTGACGATCTGCTCGCCCGGCCCGAAGTTGAACTGGTTCCGGTTCGGCTCGACCGTGGCCCACTTCATCTCGTTTTCCGGGGTCACGCCGTTGTGCTCCGCCGCAAACGTGTTCACGTAGGCCGATTCGCCGAGGTGGCTCGTGGAGATCGCGGCGCCGAAGTACCTGCCGCTCTGCGCCGCCGCGGCGCCGAGCGTGCTCGCTGCTCCGGCGGTGCCGGGGAACAGCACCACGGAGGCCGCCGTGAGGCCGGCGGTCGCGGTGGCGGCCAGCGCGGTCCGCCACCGGGTCGTATTGGTGGTCATCACAACCTCGTTCCTTCGTCGAAGACGCCTAGCCCAGCGCCCACTGCTGGTTGCTGCCGCCGTTGCAGGTCCACAGCTCGACCAGTGCGCCGTTGGCCGTGGACGCGCTCGTCACGTCCAGGCACAGACCCGACTGCCCACCGGTGACCGTGCCGTTCGAGTTGACGGTCCACTGCTGGTTGGCCCCGCCGGTGCAGGACCAGGTCACCACCTTCGTCCCGGCACCGGTCCCGTTGCCCGAGGCGTCCAGGCAGAGCGTCTGCCCGCCGACGGTGGCCGTCAGCTGGTTCGACGAGGTGCGGGTCCAGGTCTGGTTCGCCTGGCCGCTGCAGCTGTAGATCTGCAGCTGGGTGCCGGCGGTGGTGGTGGATCCGGGAACGTCGAGGCACTTGCCGGCGCCGACCGCGCGCAGCGGCCCGGTGCTGGTGCCGCCGCCGGTGCCGTAGCCCGCCGCGGTGATGTTGGCCTGCACGGCGTTCTCGGTGGCGTCCGACGGGTAGCCGGAAGTCATCACGCCTTCGTAGAACGTCCCCGCGGAGCCGATGCTGTTGTCGCCACCGGTGCCGAGGATGATCGCGCCCTCCTTGCGCATCGGGTTGTACCCGGACACGTTGGGACGGGCGCCGTCGTAGAAGGTCGACAGGCCGCCGGACTGCGCGTTGCCGCCGCGGATGGCCCAGTGGTTGGGCGCTCCCTTGATGATGGCGGTCAGGTAGCGGTGGCTGATGCTGGGGTCGTTGGCGTTGTAGCGCTGGTTGATCCCGGAGAAGAGGCCGTTCTCGAGGTCGGCCATGATCCACGGGCCGTTCCCGGCGCCGTAGCCCCAGACCTTGATGTTGCCGAAGTAGATGGCTTCCATCGTGCCGTTGCCGTTGTCCCGGCTGTTGCGCTCGGCGTTGCCGTAGTCGAAGCAGCAGCCGCCGTTGTAGTGCGTGCCGTCGAAGATCGCGTACATGCCCTCGGGCTGGTCACCGGTCGCCGTGCCGGTGGCGTTGTTGTTCCGGTACCCGGTGCCCGGGGCCACGAACACGCCGTACGCCTTCTGCCCGCCGACCGTGATCGGGGCGGCCGCCGCGTCGGCGAGGTTGTCGTACCCGCCGGCGGCCGGGCCGGAGAATCCGCCGGGTGGGGCCTGCGTGAGGTGGTTGCCGCGGCCGGACTGGTCGTAGATGACGGTGATCAGGCAGGTCGTCCCGCCGCAGAAGGAATCCTGGGTCGCCGCGTTCGCGACGCCGCCCGCGCTCAGCAGGCCGATGTCCCGGGTCGCGTTGTCCGAGGCTCGCCGGACTTGGTAGAGCGCGCCGTTGTAGGCGCCGTAAAGTGCCCGGGTCGTGGAATGCGCGGCCACGCAGGGCGTGCCGCCGGCGGCGTAGAGGTCACACGGCCCCTGCGTGGCGGCCTGCGCCGGTGCGGCCGGACCGGCCAGCGCGCCCGTGGCCAGCGCCACCGCGGCTCCCGTGGTCTGAAGGGACCTTCTCCATCGTGCTTTCATCGAACTCCTTTGTCCGGATGAACCGGTGCTAGCTCCGTGTCCACTTCTGGGCGCTGCTGCCCGTGCAGGCCTGCAGGGTCACCGGTGCGCTGTTCCCGGTGCCGCCCGGACCGAGGCACAGTCCTGAGGGGACGCCGGTGATCGTGCCGTCGGTGTTGGCGTTCCACTGCTGGTTGGTGCCGCCCGTGCAGTCCCAGATGAGCACCCGGGTGCCGGCCGCCGTGCTCGCGCCCTCGGCGTCGAGGCACTTGCTGCCGTACACCAGGAGCTGCTTGCCGGAGGTGAGCGTCCACTGCTGGTTGCCGCCGCCGTTGCAGTCCCACAACGTCACCTGGGTGCCGTTGGTCTGCGACGCGCTCGGGACGTCGAGGCACCGGCTCGAAGCGGTGTTGCGCAGCACGGAGGTCGATCCGCCGCCCGAACCGGTCACGGCGAGGTTGTCGAACTGGGCGGTCTCCCCCGTGCTCGTGCCGATCCCGACCTGGCCGGCCGGGAAGGTGCTGTCGGTGACCGTGCCGAGCACGGCGCCGTCGACGGAAGCGGTGATGGTGCTGCCGGAGAAGCCCAGTGACAGCTTGTGCCAGCTGGTGGTACCGAGCGCGGTCGTCGTGCCGCTGCGCAGGGTCGTGATCTGCTGGCTGGTGTTGTTGCGCCGGATCGACCACGCGCCGGTGTCGCTGACCCGCAGGTAGTAGGCGTTCACCGCGCCCTGGTTGCCCGTGTCCTGCGAGCCGACCCGGCCGAGCAGCTCGACGTAGCCGGACTTCTCCAGCAGCACGTCCGCGTTGACCGTGTAGTTGCTCCACGCCACGTTGCCCAGCAGCGCGTAGGGATCGACGAACTTCTTCCAGGGGATCGTCTTCTGCGGCGCGGCCTGGCGCACGCACGTGCCGGAGCGGCCGGCGCCACACGAGGACGTCTCGAAGGCGCCCTCCATGTCCATCAGGTACTTGGCTTCCTTGCCCTTCGCGTACCCGTCGAAGTCGTCGCTGTAGGGCAGGTTCAGCGACCCCTGCGCCGGGCCGGCCGCGGTGCCCTTGCCCTGCCCGGTGGTGGTCGTGATCGTGTACTGATAGCCGGGTTGGGCGGTCAGGGAGAACGCTCCGCCGGACGGCGTGATGTCGGCCGTGTGCTTGAAGAAGTCGGCGGGGTTGTTCGAGTTCAGGTTGGTCGCCCACACGTGCACCTGGCCGGTGGACAGCCCGCCGGTGACGTTCAGGTTCAGCGTCTGGGCCGAAGTGGCGTCCATCGTCTCGATGATCGTGCTGTAGTCACCGGTGCTCGGGGACCTCAGCGAGACGTAGCTGCCGTTGGCGCGGTTCCCGCCGAGGTAGCCGCTGGAGGCGTCGAGGTACTTCCAGCCGGGCGCGGTGAACTGCGTGGTGTGCGCCAGCGCCCAGGCGTCCTTGCCGACCGAGTAGTAGCCCGACCACGGCTGGTTGGCCAGCACCAGGCCCACGGTCGGCCAGGGGATGTTCGGGGTGGTCGCGGCGATGAGGTCCCAGTTGAGGTAGGCGGTCATCTTGCCGTCGAGGTAGACGCGGTTGATGCCCCGGGCCAGCGGCTTGGCGCCGTCGTTGTAGTCCTGGGAACCGTTCTCGCTCGACCACAGCGTCTTGCCCGTGCCGGTGACGCTGGACGGGACGCTGCACGACGTCTGCGCGCTGAGGTAGCCGCAGGTGTAGTGGGCGCTGAGCACGTCGGTGGCGTTGCGGTAGGCCGTGTTCGTCGAGATCGCGCTCGCGGGCCCCCAGTCCCCCGGCCACGAGTCGCCGGAGATGAGCTTGACGGCGGTGTACCCGTTGGCGTTGAGCGCGTTGCGGATCGTCACGGTCCAGTCGGCGCTCCACTGCTTCTCGTTCTGGACGGTCGTGAGGTAGTCGATCGTCAGCCCGTGCTGCTTGGCGCACCCGAGCCACGACAAGTAGTAATCGGTCAGGTCGCTGGAGAAGAACGTGCCGTTGCCGATCCAGCCGGGCGCGCCCCACGGCAGGCCCACGAGCTTGATACCGGGGTTGCGCGCCTTGGCCTGCTCCATGAGCCACCACTCGTACCCGCGGTTGCAGTCCAGGTCGCCGCGGAAGTGCGCGTGGCTGGGTTCCGCGCCGCTGGTCGAGTTGGTGTCCCCGCCCATCTCCACCTTGAGGATCTGCAACGCGGCGCCGTACCCCGGCTTGAACAGGTAGTCGAGGATCTGGCCGCGCTGGGGCTCGGGGTAGTCGATCAGCAGGCGGCTGTTGCCACCCCCGCCGCTGACCGCGCCGACGCCGTCGAACGTCCGGCCGGCCGACCCGCCGTTGATGGTGATCGAGGTGGCGGCCTCGGCCGGCGCGGGAGCGGCGACGACGCCGGCGGCCAGGACGACGGTGGTGACCACCGCGGCTCGCACCCTCCGCAGCAGGGTTCGGGGCATGGCTGTTCTCTCTTCCGACGAAGGGGGGTCAGACGGCCGTGACGGTCCACTGGTTGTTGGTGCTGCTGTTCGGGGCCCACAGGACGACGGTCGAGCCGGCCGTGGTGGTGCCCGCGCCGTCGAGCGCGGTGCCGGTGGCCCGGTTGACGATCTGGTAGCGCCCGTTGCCCAGGCCGGCCAGCCGCCACTGCTGGTTGTCGCCGCCGGTCCAGGCCGCCTGCACGGCGCTGACGCCGTTGCCGGTCCGGCCACCGCTGTCGGCGACCATGCCGTTGGTGCGGTTGACGATCCGGTAGTACCCGCTGCCGAGGTCGGCCAGCTGCCACTGCAGGTTGGCCGACCCGTCGTAGGACCACTGCTTGAGCACCGACCCGGCCGCGACGTTCCCGCCGCTGTCGAGCACCAGACCGGTGGTGACGTTCGCGATCCGCACCCAGCTCGTGGGAACCGGCCCAGATCCCGGCGCGGGGATCTGGCCGGAGAAGGTCAGCTTCACCACGTACGCCGGTGCGCTGAACGGCGCCGTGGCCGACGGCAGCCGGAGGTGCAGGCCGGAGCCGTCCTGGGTGCGGTCGGGCAGGTCGGTGTACGACCCGGCCGTGGAACCGAGCAGCTGCACGGTCTTCAGCGAAGCGAGGTTGATCCGGCTCGAGCCGAGCGTCGTGACGTCCAGCGTGCTGCCCGGCCAGCCCAGGACCGTGGCGTAGAGCACGGTGTTGTCCTTGCTGCGGGTGAACCGGATGTCGCGGTTGGTGCCCTCGCGCGGGGTCGTGAAGGAGCCGCCGCCCATCTGCGTCGGGCCCTCGCCGTAGGCCGACCACGCGCGCGTGGCGTAGATCGACTCCCCGAAGCGGGCGAGGTAGTCGCCGATGCCGATCAGGATCGTCCGCTGCCCGGACGGGATGGTGCCGTCGGCCATCGGCGCGATGTTGAGCAGCATGGTGCCGTTCTTGCTGACGCGGTCGATCAGCGCGTGCAGCATCGCCTTCATCGAGTAGTAGCCGATGCCGGTCGTGTAGCACCAGCTGGAAGAGGAGATGCTGTCGTCGGTCAGCCAGTACGGGGTCTGGATGTCCCCCGGTCCGCCGCGCTCGAAGTCGAAGACCTCGCCACGGCTGTTGAACCCGTCTTTGTAGGTCGCGACGACGTCCTTGTTCCACGCGACGGCCTTGTTGTAGTAGTACGCCAGGAAGTTCAACCGCCGGGACTCGTCGACACGGGGCAGGTTGAAGTCCTGCCAGAGCAGGTCCGGCTGGTAGCCGTCGATGACCTCGGCCAGCTTGTCGTACCAGAGCTGGTTCTCCGCCGCCGAGCCCAGCTGGCCGTACAGCTTGCGCAGACTGGCGTCCGGCTGCGCCGGGACGTGGTCGTAGTAGCCGGTGAAGTGGTAGGCGTGGTGCAGCGACACCATGAACTTCAGGCCCCGGGCCCGGATCGCGTCGGCGTGCAGCCGCACCAGGTCCAGCCGCGGCCCCTTGGCCACCGAGTTCCATTCGTTGACCGCGCTGTTCCACATCGAGAAGCCGTCGTGGTGCTCGGCGACGGGTCCGGCGAACTTCGCGCCGGCGTCGGCGAACAACTGCGCCCACTCCGCCGGGTCGAAGTTCCCGCCCGCGGACTTGAGCTTCGGCGCGAACTGCACCCAGGCGCCGGCCTTGTCCCGGGCCCCGTTGACGAAGTTGTGGTAGGGCCACGCCGACGGGTCGCCGTACACGGCCTTGTGGTGGTTGTTTTCGCTGGACCCGCTGACGTACATGTTCCGCGGGTACCACTCGTTGCCGAACGCGGGAACGCTGAAGACACCCCAGTGGAAGTAGATGCCGAACTTGGCGTCGGAGAACCACTCCGCCGCGGGCGGGTGCTGGTCGACCGACGACCAGGTGGGCGTGTAACTGCTTGGACCGGCGGTGGCCGAGGCGATTCCGCCACGCAGGAGGCCGGCCGCCGCCGCACCGCCCACCGTGATCAGGCCCAGTGCGGTGCGACGGCTGAACTCGGGCATGTCGGGGAGCCTCCTCGGCACCGGAACAAGTTAGCGCTAACACGCTCTGTCTAGGCTCGGGCGAGCCCGGCGGTCAAGCCTTGCCCGGGATCGAAATCGCGGTATGCGGCGAAATCCCAGCGTGCACCGTACGAGCGAGGTGTAACTTTCATGCGCTGCGACGAATGCTTGTGAGCGTGAACATCGCCGTGCCACACTGCTCTTCGCCTGGCCTCGGAGCGCGAGCAACGGTGACCACCCATCGAAGGAGCACCCGTGAAAGTCGCTTCCTCGCCTTCGGCGATCGTCCAGCCCCGGCGGGCGTTCACCCTCGTCGTCGCGCTGCTGTGCGCTCTCGGGCTGTTCCCGGCGGTGGCCCGGGCGGACAACCCGATCATCCAGACCAGCTACACCGCCGACCCGGCACCGCTGGTGTACAACGGCCGCGTCTACCTCTACACCGGCCACGACGAAGACGCCTCGACGTACTTCACCATGAAGGAATGGCGGGTGTGGTCGTCGGCGGACATGGTGAACTGGACCGACCACGGGTCGCCGTTGAACCTCGGCAGCTTCACCTGGGCGAGCGCCAACGCCTGGGCGGGCCAGACCGTCTACCGGAACGGCAAGTTCTACTGGTACGTCCCGATGACGGTCCGGGCCACCGGCGCGATGGCCATCGGCGTGGCCGTGTCGACGAGCCCGACCGGACCGTTCAGCGACGCGCTCGGGCACCCGCTCGTCGGCAACGGCGAGATCGACCCCACGGTGTTCGTCGACGACGACGGGCAGGCCTACCTGTACTGGGGCAACCCGCACCTGTGGTACGTGAAGCTCAACGCCGACATGATCTCCTACTCGGGCGGGGTGACCCAGATCCCGCTCACCACCGCCGGGTTCGGCACGCGCACGGGGAACACGAGCCGGCCGACGCTGTTCGAAGAAGGACCCTGGGTCTACAAGCGCAACGGCTTGTACTACAACGTGTTCGCGGCGAAGTGCTGCTCCGAGTTCATCGGCTACTCGACCGCGCCCGGCCCCACCGGGCCGTGGACCTACCGCGGGACGGTCATGCCCACCCAGGGCGGCAGCTTCACCAACCACCCGGGGGTGATCGACTTCAACGGAGGCTCCTACTTCTTCTACCACAACGGCGCTTTGCCGGGCGGCGGTGGCTACACGCGCTCGGTGGCCGTGGAAAAGTTCGCCTACAACGCCGACGGCACCATCCCGACGATCACCATGACCACCACGGGGGCGCCGCAGGTGGGGACGCTCAACCCGTACACACGGCAGGAAGCGGAGACGATCGCCTTCGAATCCGGCGTCGAGACCGAGCCGTCCACCGAAGGCGGGATGAACGTCGGCTACCTCGAGAACGGTGACTGGATCAAGGTCAAGGGCGCCGCTTTCGGTTCCGGCGCCCGATCCTTCACCGCGCGAGTCGCCTCAGGGGCGGCCGGCGGGCGGATCGAGCTGCGGCTGGACAGCACCGGCGGCACCCTGGCCGGCACCTGCACCGTCGGGGGCACCGGCGGCTGGCAGACCTGGACGAGCGTGTCCTGCCCGGTGACCGGGGCAACGGGGACGCACGACCTGTACCTCCGGTTCACCGGGGGCAGCGGCTACCTGGTCAACGTGAACTGGTGGCAGTTCGCTGCCTGACGCCGTGGCGGCCGGCCCGGGTGAACGAGCGCTTCGGCATCGCCGGCCGGCCGCCACCCCCCACCGCTTCCCACCTCCCGGAAAGGGGCGACGATGCCCGTTCGACTGCGCCACCTGCTCACCGCCGCGGCCACCGCACTGGCCCTGAGCACCGTGCCGACGGCCGCCGTGGCCGCGCCGGGCAGCCCGGCGCTCACCCCGCCGCTGGGCTGGAACAGCTGGAACAGCTTCGGCTGCGGCGTCACCGAGTCCGCCGTCCGCCAGGCGGCCGACGCGATGGTCTCGTCCGGGATGAAGGACGCGGGCTACCAGTACGTCGTCGTCGACGACTGCTGGTTCGACCCGCAACGCGACTCCCAAGGCGGGCTGCGCGCCAACTCGTCGAAGTTCCCGAGCGGGATGAAGGCCCTGGGCGACTACATCCACGGCCGCGGCCTGAAGTTCGGCATCTACCAGGTGCCGACCGACCGCACCTGCGCCCAGCGCACCGGCACCTACCCCGGTTCGACCGGCAGCGCGGGGCACGAGGTCCAGGACGCCCGCACCTTCGCGTCCTGGGGCGTGGACTACCTCAAGTACGACTGGTGCTCCCCCGCCGGCACGCGCGACGAGCAGGTCGCCCGGTTCACGGTGATGCGCGACGCGGTGCGCGCCACCGGGCGCCCGATCGTCTACAGCGTCAACCCCAACAGCTACCACGCCATCACCGGGGACAAGTACGACTGGGGCCAGGTCGCGGACCTCTGGCGCACCACCGAGGACCTGCTGGACATCTGGCAGAACGGCAACACCAACAGTTACCCGATGGGCGTGGGCAACGTCCTCGACGTCACCGCCCCGCTGGCCGCGCAGGCCGGCCCCGGGCACTGGAACGACCCGGACATGCTCGTGGTCGGCCGGCCCGGGCTGTCCCTGACCGAATCCCGCGCGCACTTCACCCTGTGGGCGTTGCTGGCCGCGCCGCTGATGGCGGGCAACGACATCCGCACGATGTCGGCCGACATCAGCGCGGTGCTGCGGAACCCGCGGCTGCTGGCGGTCGACCAGGACCGGCTCGGTGCCGGGGGACGCCGGGTGCGCGACGACGGCGACGTCGAGGTCTTCGCGAAGCCGCTGGCCGACGGATCGGTGGCGGTCGGGCTGCTCAACCGCGGCGGCGCCACGGCCACCGTGAGCACGACCGCCGCGCAGACGGGGCTCGCCGGCACGGCGTTCACCCTGACCGACCTGTGGACCGGCGCCACGTCCGCGACGAGCGGCCCGATCACCGCGAGCGTCCCGTCGCACGGCGCCGTGGCCTACCGGGTGTCCGGCGGTGCCCCGCTGGCCGCCACCACGTCCCGGCTGCGCGGCGCGGGTTCGAGCCGCTGCCTCGACGTCGACAACGCCTCGACGGCCGCCGGCGCGGGCACGCTGCTCTGGGACTGCCAGACCGCGGCGAACCAGCTGTGGACCACCTGGGAAACCGGTGAGGTCCGCGTCTTCGGCGACAAGTGCCTCGACGCCGACCACCAGGGCACCACCAACGGCACCCGGGTGCTCAGCTGGCCGTGCACCGGGCAGGACAACCAGAAGTGGACGTTCGGTGCGGACGGCTCGGTCCGCAACGTCCATTCCGGACTGTGCTTGGACGCCGAAGGCGCGGGCACCGCCAACGGGACCCACGCGATCCTGTGGACCTGCAACGGACAGCCGAACCAGCGGTGGAGCCGCGTCTGATCGGTCCGGCGACCGGCCGAACGCCCGAGCTGTCCCGGATGGGATGGCTCGGGCGCTCGGCTTTCTGCTGATGTGGTGCTTCGCAGCGTCGTCGGGTTGCCACCTCCGGATCACCCGCGTCGGCGACAACACACGCTGGTTCCTTCGCCAGCCCTTCGCGGCCCAGCCAGCCCAGCAGTACCGGTGGCACGGCAAAAAGCCGAACGCCCGAGCCGGTCGACCCGGCTCGGGCGTTCGGTTCTCCCCGGGAACAGAGCCTCAGCGGTACCCGGCGGCCACGATGTTGGCCTGCACCGCGTTCTCGGTCGCGTCGGACGGATACCCGGCGACCATCGCCCCTTCGTAGAACGTCCCGGCGCTGAGGTTGGCGCCGCCTCCCGGCTTGCAGCAGTCACCTCCGCTGCCGAGCACGATCGCCCCCTGCTTCTTCATCGGGCTGTACCCGCTCGGGAGCCCGCCGTCCCACAGCGTCGTCAGGCTGCCGGACTGGGCGTCGCTGCCCTTGATCGCGAACCGCGACGTCCCGTTGTTCTTCAGCACCGCCGTGACGAACTTGCTGGTGAACGCGCGCTGGTTCGGGTTCCACGACTGGCTGCCGCCGGGGTACAGCCCCCACTCGAGGTCGGCCTGCACCCACGGGCCGGTGCCGGAGCAACCGCCGAACCAGCACTGCTTGCCGAAGTTGAGCGCGTCCATGGCGCCGGCGGCGTCGGCCTTGCGGGTCGTTTCGCAGTTGCCGTAGTCGAAGCAGCAGCCGCTGTTGACGTGCGTCCCGCTGGTCACCATGTACATGCCCTCGGGCGCGCTGCCGGTGGGCACGCCGGTCGCGTGACCGTCGCGCCAGTAGCTGTTGCCGGGGTTGATGTACAGGGAATAGGCCTTTCGGCTGCCGATCGTGAGCGACTCCGTGGTCGCCTTCGCGGGACTGCTTTGGCTGGAGCCCGGAACCACGCTCGACCCCTGGTACCACAGGTCGTTCCCCCGTCCGGACTGGTCGTAGACCACCGTGGTGACGCAGGACGTGCCGGCGCAGAAGGAGTCCTGGCCCGCGGCGTCGGCGGCCCCGCCCGCCGCCACGACGCCGACGTTGCGGGTCGTGTTGTCGGACGCACGCCGGACCTGGTACAGGTTTCCGGCGTAGGAGCCGTAGAGCGCGCGAACCGTGCTGTGCGCGGCGATGCACGGCGTGCCGCCCGAGGCGTAGATGTCGCACGGGCCCGCGCCGGTCGGTGGCGGGGTGTTCGCGGTCCACCGCTGGTTGCTCTGGCCGTGGCAGGTCCACAGGATGACCGCGGTGCCGTTGGCCGTCCCGGCCCCGTTCACGTCGAGGCACAGCCCCGACTGGACGCCGGTGATCGACCCGTCGGAGTTCTGCCGCCACTGCTGGTTCGTCCCGCCGGTGCAGGACCAGATGATCACCGCCGTCCCGGGTGCCGTCCGGTTGCCGTAGGCGTCCACGCACCGCGTCCCGCCCATCGCCCGCAGCTCCCCGGTGGAGCTGAATTCGAAGGCCTGGCTCGCTTGGCCGGTGCAGTCCCGGATCTCCAGCGCCGTTCCCGCTGTGTCGACCCCGCCCGTCACGTTCAGGCACCGCCCCGACGCCGCGCTCGTGAGTGACGTCGACGCCGCGGCCGCCGGTGCCGCGCCGGTGAGCGCGGCGGCCAGCACCACGGCCAGGACTCCGGCGAGGCGCACCGGCTTGACTCGAGTGGTCACGAATCCTCCTTCGGGCACTGCGGATCACCCGCAGGGCGGATTGTTAGCGCTAACACCTCAGGTTCAAGCCGACGCGCGCAGGACGAGCTTGGTGTCCAGCACGGCACAGCGGGGCTCGGCCGAGCCGCCGAGCATCGCGAGCAGCTCACCCGTCATCCGGGCCCCCATCTCTTCGATCGGCTGGCGGACGGTGGTGAGCGGCGGATCCGTCCGGCGGCCGATCGGCAGGTCGTCGAACCCGATGACAGCGACGTCGCCGGGTACCCGCCGTCCCGCGCGGCGCAGGGCCCGCATCGCGCCGACCGCCATCATGTCGGAGGCGGCGAAGATGGCGTCGACGTGCGGCCGGCGGTCCAGCAGGCGGGCGGTGGCGTGCTCGCCGGAGGCCTGGCCGAAGTCACCGAACACCACCAGGCCGCGGTCGGCGTGACCGGCACCCACCACCGCCTGCCGGTAGCCGAGCAGCCGGTCCACGCCGGCGGTCATGTCCTGGGGGCCGGCGATGGTCGCCACGGTGCGCCGGCCCGCGTCGATGAGGCGCTGGGTGGCCCGCCGCGCACCACCCCGGTTGTCCACGTCGACGTAGGAAGAGCAGCCCCCTTCGCGGACCGGGCGTCCGCCGAACACCACCGGGATGCCGAGCCAGTCCAGGTCGAGCGGACGGCGGCCGTGCATGCCGACGACGAGGGCGCCGTCGACGTGGCCGCCGTCGAGGTACCGCACCACCGGGGCCTGGTAGTTCTCCGTCGCGGGCACGGTGAGCAGGACGAGCTGCAGGCCCGCCTCGGTCAGCTCCTTCCCGGCGCCGGCGGAGATGCGGGCGAAGTAGGGATCGGCGAACAGCCGCAGCACCTCCTCGCACACGACCAGCGCGACCGATCCGGTCCGCCCCGCCGTCGCCCGCGCGGCTCTTTGCCGGGCGTAGCCGAGGGCCGACATCGCCGACTCCACCTGCTTGCGCGTTTTCGGCCGGACCCGCGGAAAGCCGTTGAGCACGCGGGACGCGGTGGCGGTCGACACCCCGGCCGCCCGCGCGACGTCGGCCAGGGTCGGACGGAGCTGGGGCAACTCGACGGACGACACGTTCGCTCTCCCAAGACGTCGTTGTCTTTGCGGGCTCGCCAGAGGATATCGCCGGGTACCTCAGGCGCGTTGGATCCGGAACCGCTGGTTGGCCGCGCCGGTGGCCGTCCACTGGGAGATCCGCGCGCCGTCGGCGGCCGAGGCTTCCCAGACGTCCAGCGTCAGGCCGCTCAGGCGGTTGACCAGGCCGGCTACGCCGCCGCCCTGGTCGACCACGCGCC
The DNA here is from genome assembly GCA_049998055.1 of Amycolatopsis sp. cmx-4-37. Classification (GTDB taxonomy): domain Bacteria; phylum Actinomycetota; class Actinomycetes; order Mycobacteriales; family Pseudonocardiaceae; genus Amycolatopsis. The sequence goes on from JAEBEK010000007.1 coordinate 382,392, forward strand.
ACTGCTGGGCGGCGGCACCGGAGTCCGGCTGCTGGCTGATGTCCGCGCCGGTGCCCGAACCGGCCACCTGGAGCACCAGGCCGCTGTGGCGGGCCCGGACGCGGTAGTAGCCGTCGCCGGAGTCGAGGAAGTCGAACTGCTGGTTCTGCCCGCCGGTGGCCGTCCACTGCTGCAGCAGGGCGCCGGCCGCGGTGGAGACGCCGCTGACGTCCAGGACCTTGCCGCTGTGCTCGGCCACCAGGGTGTAGTTCACCCCGACCTGCACCGGCGCCCCGGACGGCGGGGTCGACGCATCGAACTGCGTGAGGAACTTCCACACCTCGCCCGAGGTCCAGGTCTGCCAGCCGCTGCAGGTGCACCCGTCGCGCGGGCCGGGGTCGTGGCCGCCGTCGAACGCGGCCCAGACCACCGGGTACCCGGCCCGGCAGCCGGAGTAGGCGGTGACGACGTGCGTCCGGCTGCCGCTCGAGGGCTCCGGCGGGTTCTGCGGGGTGCACCCGTTGTTCCGGACGAACTGGTCGCGCAGCGAACGGCCGGACGCGATGGGCAGGACGTTGTCCCCGATGCCGTGCATGCCGATGTAGGCAACCGGCTGGGTGCCGCCACTGCAGCCGCTGAGGTTCGCCCCGGAGTAGACGGCGACCGCGCGGAAGACCGTCGGCCGCGCGCAGGCGAGCGCGTAGCTCATCGCGCCGCCGTAGCTGAAGCCGCCCGCGAAGACCTGCGACGGGTCGACGCACAACGCCGCCTCGAGCTGCCTCAGCAGGTCGTCGATGAACGTGACGTCCTGGCCGCCCGGATTGGCCCAGCCGTTGCCGTTGCCCTGGGGCGCCACGAAGATCGTGTTGTTGCCCACGCTGTCCGCGAGCCGCCGGAGCCCGTAGTAGGACCAGTTGTAGCCGTCGGTCCCGCCGGAGTCGACGTCGTTGGCCGTGCCACCGCGCCAGTGCAGCCCGACGAACAGCCGGTACGGGTGGCTGCTGTCGTAGTTCGCCGGCACCCGCAGGACGTAGCTGCGGTTCTGGCCGCCGCTGGCGATCGTGTGGTTGCCGCTCGCCAGGCCGGGAGCCTGGCCGCAGCCCGCGGTCCCGGCCGCGGCCGCCGGCTGCACACTGGGGGGAACGGCTTGTGCGGTGCCGGTTCCGGCCAGCGCGAGCAGCGCCCCGATCCCGGCGGACGCGAACAGACGTCTGAACCTCATCATGCCGCTCCTTTCCCCGGTCAGTTCCGGGTCCACTGCTGGGTGGTCGCGTGGGTGCAGGTCCCCAGCCGGACGGCAGTGCCGTTCCCGGTCGCGCCCGCGAGCTCGAGGCAGAGGCCCGACTGCGCCGCGGTGACGGTGCCGTCGGAGCCGATCCGCCACTTCTGGTTGGCCCCGCCGTGGCAGGCCCAGATGATCGCGGCCGTGCCCGGGGCGGTCCCGCCGCCCTCGGCGTCCAGGCAGCGCACCGCGTCGCCGGAGTAGACGGTCAGTTCCCCGGCCGCGGTGGCGGTCCACGTCTGGTTCGTGCCGCCGTGGCAGTCCCAGACCTGGGTCCGGGTGCCTTGCGTGGTCGACTGGCCCGGCACGTCCAAGCACCGGCCCGCGGCCACCGACCGCACCGGCGTGCCGGTGGTCCCGCTCCCGCCGCTGTCGAGGCCGAGGAAGGAGATGGCGTACGCGATCATCCCCGCCTGCGGCAGGGTGTGGCCGGTTCCGGCGATCGTGATGCCTTCGACGGGGGCCTGGGTGCCGGTGCCGCCGTAGCGGTTCCGCGTCCACGACGACTGCGGGTGGTCGGTGAACGACGGCGTCTGGCTCAGCCCGCGCAGGGCCGTCCACTGCTTGATCTCTTCGCCGTAGTCGGGATACGCCAGGGTGGTGTCCTGGTTCCCGTGCCACAGCTGCATCCGCGGGTAGGCGCCGGAATAGCCGGGGTACATGGCGTGGGCCTGGTCGGCCCACTGCTGCGCGGACTTGACGACGTTCCCGCCGGCGCACTGGCTGTTCCACAGCGAGCCGTCGGTGGTCGCGAAGCACCCCGCGGGCACGCCGGAGAACGCGGAACCGGCGGAGAAGACGTCCGGGTACTGCGCGGCCAGGACGTTCGTCATCATGGCGCCCGAGGAGAAGCCGCTCACGACGATGCGGCCCGGGTCCACGTTGTAGTGCTGGCGGGTCCAGGCCACCATCGCCATGATGCCGGTGGTGTCGCTGCCGCCGTCGCGCGTCAGGCCCGCTTTCGTGGACACGTCGAAGCAGTGGCCGTCCCGGGTCGCCTCCGGCACGACGACGAGGTAGCCGTAGCGGTCGGCCGCCGTCGCGTAGTCGTGCCCGTTGCCGTTGAAGATCGCGCCGGCCGAACCACCGCAGTAGTGCACCAGGACGAGCAGGGCCGGCTGGGGTGCCACGTTGTCCGGCACGTAGAGGTACATGCCGAGGTTGGTGGGGTTGGCGCCGAAGCCGGTGACGCGCGTCAACGCGGCGGCCTCGGCCGGGCGGGCGGGCGCGAACACCACCAGGAGCGGCATCAGGAGGAGGAACGCGAGCAGACGTTTCATCGCAGGCTCCACTGCTGGCTGGCCTGGCCGCCGCACGACCAGAGGATGACCTTCGTGCCGTTGGCCGTACCTTGTGCGTTCGCGTCCACGCACAGCCCCGACTGGATGCCGGTGATGGTGCCGTTCGCGTTCACGTTCCACTGCTGGTTCACCTGGCCGTGGCAGTCCCAGATGATCACCTGGGTGCCGTTGGCCGTGCCCTGACCGGACGCGTCCAGGCACTTGTTGCCGTAGACCGTCAGCTGCTTGCCGCTGGTGTAGGTCCACTGCTGGTTGGCGGCTTGGCCGCAGTCGCGCAGCTGCACCTGGGTCCCGTTGGCCGTCGCCGAGTTCGGCACCTCCACGCACCGCCCGGACGGCGTCCCCACGATCTGCTTGCCCGAGGGTGCGGTGCCGGGCTGGCCCACGCCGGAGCCGGTGAAGTGGACCCAGTTCACGTTGAACAGGTAGGTGGCACCGCTCTGACCCGCCGGGTTGCGGGCCACGAAGTACAGCTTCCCCGTACCGGCGGGCGGGTTGGCCAGGGTGGCGGTGAAGTCCTGCCAGTTCTGCCAGCCGCCGGTCCCGGTGATCGGGACCGAGGCGAGCAGCGTGCCGTCGGGTGCGTCGCGGCGCAGCTCGAGGGTTCCGCCGGAACCACCGGAGGACGCCCGGACGTCCACCCCGGTGATGTTGTCCAGGGCGATCGGGTCGAAGGACCACCAGTCGCCGTCCTGGACGAACGCCGCGCTGCTGCTGCCGCCCATCGGGTCGGTGGCGGCCTCCACGGTGACACCCGCGGTGTCGGTGCCCTTCCCGTCCGCGGTGCGGCCCGTGGCGCTGAAGAACTCGGCCTGCTTGTGCTTGGGTTGCAGGATCACCTGGGCCCGGCCGGTGATCGGGTCGGCTCCGCCGGCCCCGCCCTTGTCGGTGTAGGACGCTTCGAGGACGTAGAAGATGTTGTCGCCCTCGCTGTGGCCCGAGGAGAGCGTGGTCTGCACCTGGGCGGTGCAGCCGTGGTACTGGTCGAGCGGGTGCCCGTGCTCGTCGTGGCCGAGGATGGCCTGGACGGTCACCTGCGAGCAGTCGGCCGTCCCGTCCTCCGGATCGCTGACCGTGACGGCGAAGTTCACCTTGTCACCCCAGTCGAACAGCCCGCCCGCCGGTGGATTCGTGATGGTCAGCACCGGCGCGGTGTTGCCCGCGGTGACGGCGACGCTCGCGGTCGCGGTGGCGCCGGCCGCGTTCGTCACGGTCAGCACCGCGGTGTAGTTGCCAGCGGCGTAGGTGTGACTCGGGTTCGCCGCGGTGGACGTCGTGCCGTCCCCGAAGTTCCAGCTGTACCGCAGCGTGGAGCCGCCCGGGTCGGTCGAGCCGGCGCTGGAGAAGGTCACGGTGAGCGGGGCGGGCCCGCTGGTGCGGTCCGCGGCAGCCTTCGCGACCGGTGCGGCCGCACCGCCGCCGAGGTAGTCGACCCGGACGATGGCCGCGTCGCTGTTGCCACCGCCGTACCCGGTGCCCCACTCGATGACGTAGAGCGCGCCGTCCGGGCCGAACTTGAAGTCCATCGGCCGGTTGAACTTCACCGACGGCAGCAGCGGGTCGATCGAGGTGACGTCAGTGCCGCCGCTGTCGAGCTGGAAGGTGTACATCGAGCTGGTGTTCCACTCGGCGAAGACCGCGCGGCCGTCGAAGTCGATCGGCCACTTGCGGGTCGAGGCGAGGTTCGGGTCGTACCGGTAGACCGGCCCGGCCATCGGCGCCCCGCCGGACAGCTGCGGGAAGTGCGCCGAATCGGCGGTGTAGTGGTAGTACACCTGCGCCGGGATGGCCGGCGGCAGCTTGGTCAGCCCGGTGTTGTTCGGCGAGCTGTTGGTGGGGCCGCCGGCGCAGTCGAACTTCGCACCGGAGGTGCCGGTGGCGAAGTCGTACTGGTTGTACGCCAGGTTCGGGCCGACGCAGAACGGCCAGCCGGCGTTGCCGGGCTTGCTGACGACGTCCCATTCCACGGTGTTCTGGGGCCCGCGGTTCGGGTTGGCCGACCCGGCGTCCGGGCCGTAGTTGGCGACCAGGGGGTAGCCGGTCTTCGGGTCGAGGCCCATCCGGAACGGGTTGCGCTCACCCATCGTGTAGATCTCCGGGCGGGTGTTCGCCGTTCCGGGCGCGAACAGGTTGCCCGAGGGGATCGTGTAGCCGCCGTTGGTCTCCGGGTGGATCCGCAGGACCTTGCCGGACAGGCTGTTGGTGTTGCCCGCGGTGCGTTCGGCGTCCCAGTACGCGCGCCCGGAGCGCTGGTCCAGCGGGCTGTAGCCGTCGGAGGCGAAGGGATTGGTGTTGTCCCCCAGGGACAACCACAGGTTCCCGTTCGTCTTGTCGATCACCAGGCCCGCGCCGTGGTGGCAGCATTCGGCGCGCTGCACCGGCACGTCCAGCACGACCTTCTCGGTCGACTGGTCGATCGTGTCGCCGGTGACGGTGAACCGGCTCAACCGGTCGACGTTGCCGGCGTTGTTCGGCGAGTAGTAGACGTACACCCATTGGTTGGTCGCGAAACCCGGGTCCACCGCGATGTTGAGGCCACCGGATTCGTTGGCCGTGAAGACGTTCAGGTGCGTCGAGAGGACCGCGGTGCCGGTGGGCTTGACGACTTTCACGTCCCCGAGCCGGTCGATGTAGAACACCCGCCCGTCCGGGGCCACGTCCAGCGCCATCGGGTTGGACGTCTCGGTGTGCAGGGTGACCTTCTGGAACTTCGAGTCCGGCGGCAGCGCGGCCGCGGTGGCCGGGCTCACGGGGGCTGTGAGCACCGGGAACAGGGCGGCGGCCACCAACCCGGCCACCACCGGCGCGCCGCGGCGCAGCACGGAAAATCCGGACATGACGAGCTCTCCTCTAGGCAAGGGAGGGGCGGTCAGCGGAGGGACCACTGCTGGTTGGCCTGCCCACCGCAGGACCACAAGATGATCTTCGTGCCGTTGGCCGTCCCGCGGCCGGAGGCGTCCACGCAGAGGTTCGACTGGACGCCCGTGATCGTGTTCGCGTTAACATTCCACTGCTGATTGGGTTGCCCGGTGCAGTCCCAGACGATCACCGGGGTGCCGTTGGCCGTTCCCCGGCCGGAGGCGTCCAGGCACTTGGTCCCGTACACCGTCAGCTGCTTGCCCGCGGTGTAGGTCCACGTCTGGTTCGCCTGGCCCGCCACGCAGTCCCGCAGCTGCACCTGCGTCCCGTTCGCCGTCGAGGCGTTCGGCACCTCCACGCACCGGCCCGACTGCGCGCCGACGAGCTGGTTGCCCGACGGCGGCGGCGTGGTGGCGACCGCACAGTCGGCGGGGACCGCCCCCGCCGCGGTCCGGATCCCGCCCAGCAGCAGGTGCAGGAAGTTCGGTTCGCCGAAGCTCTCGCTCGTGTGGCCCATGCCGGTGTACCAGGCACGGCCGCCGTCGAAGTCGTGGCACCACGTGGCGGGGTGGTCCGCACCCATCGTGGCGCCCGAGTAGCTCGATTCGTCCACAGTGGTCAGGACGTGGACCGACGGGCGCGGGTTCGCCCGGAAGTCGTACCACTCGTCGTAGTGGGTGTACCGGGCCGGCAGCCCCTGCGTGGACGGGTGGTTCGCGTCTTCGACCTCGACGAGCGCGTTCTGCTGCGCGGGGTGCTGCTTGAAGTAGGCCCCGACGAGCTGGCCGTACCAGGTCCAGTCGTACCCGCTGTCGGACGCGGCGTGGATGCCGGCGAACCCGCCGCCGAGCTCGATGTACCGCCGGAAGGCGTCCTTCCCGGCCTGCGTGCCGACCGGATCGCCGGTCGTGGAGAGGAAGACCACGGCGGCGTACGGGGCCAGGCCGGTGTCGGTGAACACCGCGTCGTCCTCGGTGGCGTCCACCGCGAAGTCGTTCTGCTGCCCCAATTGCCGGATCGCGGCGATCCCGGCGGGGATGGAGTCGTGCCGGAAGCCGGTGGTCTTGGAGAACACCAGGACCTTGAAGGCCGCCGCGGGTGCGGCGGCAACGGGTGTCGCCAGCTCCAGAACCACCGCGGCGACCAGGACAACCACGCGGAGTGTACGAGACAGCGTCGTCACGGGTACTCCTCTTCAGGAGCGGAAGGAGCGTGCGGGGTGCGCGCTCCGGAATCGTTCAGCTACCGAACGAACGGGCAAGAGCCAAGATAGGAGCCGCCGGCGCCAAAGGTCAATGCGATGTGAAACTTACTCACCCCGTACCGAATCGGACGGGCCGCTTGCTCACCGCCGTCCACAAAGGAATGAGGACAGCACTGCGTACCCGAAGCCCGGCTTCGGGTACGCACTGCTGAGCTCATTCTTTGAACAGCCGCCGCTGGATCTCCCGCCGGTAGTCCTCCAGGGTGTTGTCGAGGTGGATGGCGGCCGCCCGCGCCGCCTTCTCCGGGTCGCCGTCACGGATCGCCGTGTAGAGGGCGGCGTGCTCTTCGACAGCGTCCGACGCGTGGCCGCCGACCGCGCCGGACATCCCGATGATGTTCGTCTGGCGTTGCAGGCGGCGGGCTTCGCGCACGGCCGCGACGAGGAACTGGTTGTGGGACGCGGTGGCGATCGCCAGGTGGAAGTCGTCGTCGCCGCGGTCGAACAGCGCGCTCTGCCCGGTCAGGTGACCGCGCCGGCAGGTATCGGCGGCGGCCTCGATCGCACGCAGCTCGACCGGGGTCGCGTTCGTCGCCGCCAGCCGGCCGGCCGCGGTCTCCTGGACCCGGCGGAACTCGAACAGCATGTAGACGTGGTCGAGATCGGCGGGCAGGAAGAACCCGCCCCACCGGGAAGCGCCGAGCATGCCCTCGTCGTCGGACACATACAGCCCACGTCCCTTGTGCGCTCGCACCCGGCCGATCGCCGAGAGGATCTTCACGGCCTCCCGCACCACGGTCCGGCTGCTTCCCATCCGCGCCGCCAGCTCGACCTCGGTCGGCATCCGGTCACCGGGCCGCAGTTCCAGCTCGGCGATCAGCCGCAGGATCTGCTCGGCCACCACTTCGTAGCCGGGCCGGTACGGGGCAGGCGGTGCGGTTTCCTCGTTTCGAGTCACCCGATGAGTATGACTCAGTGGGCGCCGGGCAGTGACTGTACCTCGCGAGCCGCCGACCCCGTCAACACCGGCGAAGCCCGGAATGAAACTTACATGCGTTCGCGCAGGTGAAAATGTCGAACGCGGTCGACGCGGCCGCCCACCTCTTGACGCCGGGCACCCGATGATCTCGTATGAGTCGTACACATCGTCACCACGGTCATATGTCCACTGTGGACTTTCGAGCGGTACGATCCCGTTCCCGGAGAGGTTCCGCCATGCCGCCGCGCACCGGTTCCGTGGCCGCCGCGCTCGTCACCGCCCTCGTGGTGGCCGCGGTCGCCGCGCCGCCCGCCCACGCCGCGACCGTCACCATCGCCGTGGCGCCCACCGGCGACGACGCCAACCCCGGCACCCCCGACCAGCCGGTCGCCACCCCGGCGAAGGCCCAGCAACTGGCCCGTGCCCAGTCGGGGGCCGGTGACGTGGTCGTGCGGCTCGCCGGCGGCACCTACCGGCTGTCCGCCCCGCTGAAGTTCACCGGTGCCGACTCCGGGCAGAACGGCCACACCGTCACCTGGCAGGCCGCCGCCGGCCAGACGCCGACCCTCTCGGGCGGCACCCAGGTCACCGGCTGGACGGTGCAGGACGCCGGCCAGAACATCTGGGCGGCTTCGGTGCCGCAGGGCACCGACTCGCGGCAGCTGTTCGTGGACGGGGCACTGGCACCGCGCGCGGCGATCCCGATCTCGCGCGGCGACGTGCAGGTCACCACCACCGGCCTGACCATCGTCAACTCGGCGCTGAACTACCTCGGCACGCTGCCGCGGCAGAACCGGATCGAGGTGGAGAGCCAGAACTCCTTCACCGACCGGTACTCCCCCGTCGACCACGTCAGCGGCACCTCGATCGTCATGCAGCAACCCGCGTGGAACAACAACAACTGGGGTTACGACACCCTCGCCAAGCCCTTCGGGGGCGGCCAGCTGTACCTCGAGAACTCCTACTCGTTCCTGAAGAACGCCGGCCAGTGGTACCTGGACCCGCAGGCCGGCCGCCTCTACTACAAGGCACCGGGCGGCTGGGTGTCCGGCGACCACGACGTCGAGCTCCCCCGGCTGACGTCGCTGCTGCAGGTCAGCGGCACCTACGACAACCCGGTGCGGGGAATCGCCTTCCAGGGCCTGCACTTCGAACACACGACGTGGCTCACGCCCAGCACTTCGGTCGGCTACGCCAACCAGCAGAGCGGCACGTTCCTCCCCGCCGCGGCGTCGATGCCGGGCGACTTCCTGAGCTCGTGCCAGTCGGGCTGCCGACTGTTCGAAGGAGCCCGCAACGGCTGGGCGCAGGCCCCGGCCGCCGTGCAGGTCTCGGCCGCCACCGGGATCACGTTCAGCGGCAACACGTTCACCCACCTCGGACAGGTGGCGCTGGGCATCGGCAACGACGCGAACGCCCACGCGTCCGGGATCGGCCTCGGGGCGTCGTCGATCGTCGTGGACCACAACACGTTCACCGAGGACTCGGGCGCGGGCATCGTCGTCGGCGGTGTGCGGCCGGACGCCCACCACCCGTCGAACGCGGCGATGACCAACCGCGACATCACGCTGTCGGACAACACGGTGAGCCGGGTCGCCCTGGACTACCGGGAGATGGCCGGCATCCTGTCGACCTACGTCACGCACGCGGTGATCACGCACAACGACGTCTCGAACCTGACCTACGACGGCATCGACGTCGGCTGGGGCTGGGGTGCGAACGATCCCGGTGGCAGCCAGGACTACCGCAACCGGGGTCTTTACGACTACCAGCCCGTGTACTCCACCCCGACGACGCTGCGCGACACCGTCGTCAGCTACAACCGGGTGCACGGCACCAAGAAGCTCATGCACGACGGCGGCAGCATCTACAACCTCTCCGCCAACCCCGGCAGCTCCATCGACCACAACCACGTGTACGACAACAACCGCACGGTCGGCCTGTACCTGGACGAAGGCTCCCGCCACGTCTCCCTGTCGGCCAACGTGATCCAGGACTCCGGCGTGTGGGCCTTCACCAACGCGAGCGGCAGCAACAACACCAGCGACAGCACCTTCAGCGGCAACTGGTACAACGGTGGCGCGACGAACGTGGCCACCGGGTCGCCGCACAACAACGTCCTGAGCGGCAACGTCCAGGTGAGCGGCACCAACTGGCCTTCGGGCGCGCAGCAGGTCATCGCCGCCGCGGGCCCGGGCGGCACCGGGACGGCCGCGAGCCCGGTGCGCGCGGCCGGGGCGGGCAAGTGCCTGGACGTCAACGGCGTCAGCACCACCCCCGGCACCCAGGTGCAGATCTGGGACTGCACCGGCGGCACCAACCAGTCCTGGACCCGCACGACCGCGGGGGAACTGACCGTCTACAGCGGCGACAGCACCCGGTGCCTGGACGCCTCCGGCCAGGGCACCACCCCGGGCACCAAGGTCGTCGTCTGGACCTGCAACGGCGGGGCCAACCAGCGCTGGCAGGTCACCTCGGCCGGCGCCGTCACCGGTGTCCAATCCGGACTGTGCCTGGACGTGACCGGCAGCGGGACCGCGAACGGCACCGCCGTCCGGCTCTGGACCTGCACCGGGCAAGCGAACCAGCAGTGGACCTTCGGCTGACCGATCGAGGAGAACCATGAGAATCCGGCTCATCGCGGCCGCGACGGCCCTGTTCCTGAGCGCCTTGCTCCCGGGCACCCCGGCGGCCGCCGAATCCAACGGCGGGGTCCGGGTCATGCCGCTGGGCGACTCGATCACCGAAGGCACCCAGGTCCCCGGCGGGTACCGGATCGGGCTCTGGCAACGCCTGAGCGCGGGCGGCTACCGGGTCGACTTCACCGGCTCGCAGTACAACGGCCCGGCCACCCTCGGCGACCACGACCACGAAGGCCACCCGGGCTGGCGGATCGACCAGATCGACGCGAACGTCGTCACCTGGCTGCGGAACACCGGCTCGCACACGGTGTTGCTGCACATCGGCACCAACGACGTCCTGCAGAACTACGACGTCGGCCGCGCGCCCGCCCGGCTGTCCGGGCTGATCGACCACATCACCGCGACCGCACCGGACGCCGAGGTCTTCGTCGCCACGATCATCCCGATCGCCAACTCCGGGCAGGAGTCCGCCGCCCGCACGTTCAACTCCGCGATCCCCGGCATCGTGCAGAGCAACCAGAACGCCGGGAAGCACGTGCACCTGGTCGACATGCACGCCGCGGTGACCACCGGCGACCTGATCGACGGCGTCCACCCCACGGCCACCGGGTACGACAAGATGGCCGCCACCTGGTTCGGCGCGCTGCAGTCCGTGCCCGGGAGCATCGGCACCCCCGGGACCTCTTCGGCGCGGCAGATCGTCGGCGCGCAGTCGGGCCGGTGCGTGGACGCCGCGAGCGCGGCCAACGGCACCCAGGTGCGGCTGCAGGACTGCGGCGGGCAGACCGGCCAGGCGTGGACCCCGGCCGGCCAGACGCTGACGGTCGGCGGGACGAAGTGCCTCGACGCGTCCGGCCACGGGACGGCCAACGGCACCCCGGTGATCGTCTGGGACTGCCACGGGCAGGCGAACCAGCAGTGGACCGTCACCGCGAACGGCACGATCACCGGGGTCCAGTCGGGTCTCTGCCTCGACGCGTACGGGCAGGGCACCGCCAACGGCACCCAGCTGGTCCTCTGGACCTGCGGCGGGCAGGCGAACCAGCGGTGGACGCTGCGCTAGGAGGGAACGACATGGCCCGGGTGCTGGTCCTGACCGGTGACGCCGCCGAGGAGCTCGACTCGATGTACCCGATCTTCCGCCTGCGCGAAGGCGGCCACCAGGCGGTCGTGGCCGCTCCCACGACGCGCCCGGTGCACCTGGTGGTCCACGACTTCGAACCCGGGTGGGACGCCTACACCGAGAAACCGGGGCACCTGCTCCCGGTCGACCTGGCGTTCGCCGACGTGGACCCGGGCGATTTCGACGCGCTCGTGATCCCCGGCGGGCGCGCCCCGGAGTACCTGCGGACCGACGCCGACGTGGCCCGGATCGTCACGCACTTCTTCGAGCGGGAACTCCCGGTCGGCACGATCTGCCACGGCGCCCAGGTCCCGGCGGCGCTGGGCCTCCTCCGCGGCCGCACCACGGCCGCGTTCCCACCCCTGAAGACGGACATGGAGCAGGCGGGCGCGACGTTCGCGGACGCGCCCGACGTCGTCGACGGCGCGATGGTGTCCTGCCGCGGCTGGCCCGACCTGCCCGAGTGGTCCCGTGCTTTCCTCCGGGTGCTCGAGAAAGCGGGCCCTATTGAACGATGAAAGGGAAAGCCGTCAAGCGCACGGTGTGCCGCCGGTCCGGTCGCAGGACACCTCCGCCCACACGGTCTTGCCACCGCCCCCGGGATGGTCCCGCACGCCCCAGGAGGCGGCGAGCTTGGCCACGATCTGCATGCCCCGGCCACCGGGCGTGTCCACCGCCGGGTCCGCGATCGCCGGGTGCTCCGGGCAGTGGTCGTCCACTTCGATCCGGACCCGGCACGGCCGCTCGGTGCAGCTCATCCGGACCTCGGCCGGCCCGCGGCCGTGGTCGTAGGCGTTGGTCACCAGCTCGGTGGCCACCAGCAGCACGTCCCCCAGGTGCTCGTCACCGACGTGGGACAGGGCGCGAGAAGCCCACCGCCGGATCTCCACCAGCGCCGGGGCGGTGGCGTGCCGCAAGTCCATCGACCACAGTGCCACCGACGACGGCACTGACGCGCCGGGCCCACCGTCCACTTCGGGCATCGCGACTCCACCCTCTCCGGGCTCTCCGTCCTCGTTGCTGAAGACGTCCGCGTCTCAACGATTCCCCGGCCGGGGCCGGCTCAACCGAAGACGCGCCGCTGGATTTCGCGGCGGTAGTCCTCCAGGGTGTTGTCCAGGTGGACCGCGGCGGCCCGCGCGGCCGCTTCCGGATCGCCGTCCCGGATCGCCCGGTAGATCGCGGCGTGCTCGTCGATCGCCTCGGCCGCGTGTCCGCCGACGGTGCCGTGCAGCCCGATCGTGCTGGACTGGTGCTGCAGCCGCCGCGCTTCGCGGACGGCGGCCAGGAGGAACTGGTTGTGGGACGCGGCCGCGATGCCGAGGTGGAACTCGTCGTCCCCGCGGTCGAACAGGGCCGCTTCGCCGGTCAGGTGTCCCTGGCGGCAGGTTTCCGCCGCCGCCTCGATCGACCGCAGCTCGACGGGGGTGGCCCGGGTCGCCGCCAGCCGGCCGGCGGTCATCTCCTGGACCCGGCGGAACTCGAACAGCATGTAGACGTGCTCGAGGTCGGTCGGCAGGAACAGGCCGCCCCAGTGCGCCGAGCCGAGCATCCCCTCGTCGTCGGCGACGTAGAGGCCTCGCCCCTTCTGTGCCCGCACCCGGCCGATCGCGGAGAGGATCTTGACCGCCTCCCGCACCACCGTGCGTGAGCTGCCCAGCCGGGCAGCCAGCTCGTTCTCGGTGGGCATGCGGTCGCCCGGGAGCAGCCGGAGCTCGGCGATGAGCCGGAGGATCCGCTCGGCGACGAGCTCGTAGCCCGGCCGGTACGGCGGCACGCCGTCCATCACTGGCCTCCTTCACCCTCAGCGACCATGAAGCATACCTTTGTCTCGCCCTTGCGAAGATAAGTACTACACATTCAGCGGTGACCAACCCCTTGACTCCCGGCAGCTGACCGACTCTCATAGACGACACCCCGCCGACAACGCGATATGTGTCTGACACATAGCCAGCTGTCGTTGCCTGATCAGGTTGACCCGCGGGCCCCACGATGGAGTGGAGGAGCTCATGACGACCCCAGCCCCAGGAGCCCGGCGACCAGTCCGGCGCCGCCGCCCGCCCGCAAGACTGGTGCTCGGCGTCGCGGCCGTCCTCGCCGCGGTCACGGCGTGCGGGAACGGCGGCAGCGGCGCCGGCGCCCCGAGCCAGTTCCAGCCGGTGCCGCAGACCGGCGGTCCGCTCACCGTGTGGGTCGACTCGACGCGGCTGCCCGCCGCGCAGCTGTACCAGAAGCAGCACCCGGCGGTGAAGCTGGACATCGTCACCTACGACGGCGACGCCAACGGCTCGAACTACCTGCAGACCAAGGTGAGCCTGTTCAACCGCACCCGCAGCGGCTGGCCGGACGTGGTGTTCAGCACCCAGAACAACGAAGTCTCCTGGGCGGTCCCGGCGGGCTTCACCGCGCCCCTGAACAAAGGGCAGATCCCCGACGCCACGCTGAGCGGGTGGGCCCCCGGCGCCAACGACCCGTGCACGGTGAACGGGACGCTCTACTGCCTGCGCAACGATCTCGCCCAGACCGTGCTCTGGTACAACGCTTCGCTGATGCGGCAGTGGAACTACCAGGTGCCCAGGACCTGGGAGGAGTACCAGGCGCTGGGTCAGCGGGTCGCCACCGAGCACCCCGGCTACCTGGTCGGCACGGCCGGGGACAACTTCACCCCGGAGATCTACCTGTGGGCCGGCAAGTGCGGCGCCAACGAAATCACCGGCCCGAAGGCGGTGAGGGTCAACACCACCAGCCCGGCCTGCACCCGGATGGCGGCGCTGCTCGACACGCTGGTGCGGAACCGGACGATGTCCACCAGCAGCGTGTTCAGCTCGGACTTCGACAAGAACGCCGGCGACAAGATCCTCATGCTGCCGGGGCCGTCCTGGTTCGGCGGTTCGATCTTCCAGGAGTCCTTGAAGACGCCCAAGGGCCAGATCGGCGTCGCGCCGATGCCCCAGTGGGCCGGCGAAACGGCGCCGTCGGTCGGCAACGTCGGCGGCGGCACCTGGCTGCTGTCCGCGCACAGCGCCAACCTCAAGGAAGCGACCGACTTCCTCACCTGGGTGACCACCGCGCCCGACTACCAGGGCCAGGTCGCGCCGGGCTACCCGGCGAACACGACCGCGGCGAAGGCCTGGCTGGCGAAGCAGACGGCCAGCGGGTATTACGCCGGCGACATCACCGCGACGATGCAGACGGCCGCCGCGCAGGTGTGGCCGGGTTGGGGCTACGGGCAGTTCAGCCAGGAGGCGATCTGGGCCGCGACCGTCACGACCGGCCAGACCGCCGGCAAGACGATCGTCTCCCTGCTGCCCGACTGGCAGAAGGCGATCACCGACTACGCGAAGTCCAACGGGTACGAGGTCGCCCAGTGACCACGGCCACCCGGCCGGCCAGGGCACCGTCCCGGCGACGGACGCTCCGGCCGGGCCGGGCCGGGCACCTCTTCGTCGCCGCCTACGTCGTCCTGCTGGTCGCGTTCGGGGTCGTGCCCACGGTGTACGCGGTCTACTTCGCGTTCACCGACGCGGGCGACCGCTTCGCCGGCTTGACGAACTTCGTCGACGCCGCCGCCGATTTCCGGTACTTCTCCGCCGTCGGGCACGTGGCGCTCTACCTGCTGTTCTGGCTGGTGTCGCTGGTGGTGTTCGTCGTCGGGCTGGCCCTGCTGCTGCACCGCCTGACCTCCCGGGCGGCCGGCACCGCGTTGCGCTTCCTCTACTACGTCCCCGGCGCGCTGGCCGGTGCGGCGAGTGTCATGGTCTGGCTGTTCATGCTGGACCCGTCGGTGAGCCCGCTGAGCTTCCTGTTGCGGGCGTTCGGGTTCGACACCTTCGGCGAGGTCGTCGCGCCCGGGCACCTGCCGGTCCTGTTCACCATGATCGCTTTCTGGACCGGGGCGGGCGGCTGGATCGTCGTCATGTACGGCGCGCTGAACACCATCTCCCCCGACCTGCTGGAAGCGGCGCGGATCGACGGCGCGGGCGCGTGGCAGACCGCGTGGCGCGTCCAGATCCCCTTGCTGCGCAAGTGGATCGTCTACATGGTGATCCTCGCCTTCGCCGGCGGCACCCAGCTGTTCGTCGAACCGCAGCTGCTCTCGCAGGCGAGTGTCGGGGTCGCCGGCCGCGACTACTCGCTCAACCAGCTCTCCTACGACTTCGCGTTCCAGAACAACAACGTGAACACGGCCGCGGCCATCTCGGTCGAGCTGCTGGTGGTCAGCGTGGTCGTCGCCGGCGTGTTCGTCGCCCGATCGGGGTTCTTCGATGCCGACTAGCCCCGGCCGGAAGCCGCCGAACCCGCTGTCGGTGCTGGTGCTCGCGCTGTTCGTGGTCTTCTTCGTGCTTCCGGTGCTGTGGCTGCTGCTGGCCGCCACCAAGACCGACGACCAGCTCGTGCACGGCCACCCGTTGTCGGTCGGCTCGTGGGGCGCGCTCAGGGACAACTGGACCGCGTTGACCTCCTTCGGGGACAACGCGATCTTCCGGTGGCTGGGCAACTCGGCGGTGTACTCGTTCATCGCGCTCGCGATCACGCTGTGCGTGGCGATCCCGGCCGGCTACGCCCTCGCGATGACCGAGTTCCGCGGCCGGCGCACGCTGCTCGTCGCGACGCTGGTGGTCATGCTGATGCCGAACGCGACGCTGGTGGTCCCGCTGTTCCTCGAAGCCAACGCCGTGCACCTGATCGGTTCGATGTGGTCGATCATCCTGCCGTATTCGTTCTACCCGTTCGGCGTGTACCTGACCTACATCTACTTCTCCACCGCGCTCCCCCGCGACCTGATCGACGCGGCGAAGCTCGACGGCTGCTCGCCGTTCGGCGTGTTCCGCCACATCGCCCTGCCGCTGGCCGCCCCGGTCGTGGCCCTCGTCGGGTTCTTCAGCTTCGTCGCCAACTGGACCAACTACTTCCTGCCCTACGTCCTGCTCCCGGAAAGCGACCAGTTCCCCGTCCAGGTCGGCCTGGGCACCCTGCTCGACGCCGTACCGCAGTTCAACCCGACCGTCGGCACCGCGGCGGTCCAGCGCCCGGAACTCGCGCTGGCCACCCTGCTCGCGGTCACCCCGGTGCTCGTCGTCTTCCTGTTCTCCCAACGTTTCCTGGTAGCCGGGATGCTCGCCGGCGCGACCAAGGAGTGACCCTGATGCCTCCCGTCATCACCGCCTCGGTGCCCCTGCTCGAACCGCCCGGCTGGGCGATCGCCCAGCGCGGGCTGTTCGACCTGCTCGACCGGGCCTGGCGCCGGTTCGCCCGCGACTTCACCGGCCCGGACGGACGGCTGCGGTACACCGGCGAGCTCACCAGCCGCGACGGCGTGGACGACTTCTACGAGACGTTCTTCAACTGGCCCCAGCTCTACCTGCTCGGCGGCGCCGGCGACCTCCTCGCCGAGGCCGAGCACCACTGGGAGGGCGTCACCCGGCAGCTGACCGAACTGGGCATGCTGCACGACGAGTACGAACGCGGCTACGACTGGTTCCACCAAGGGGAAAGCCTGCTGCTGCTGTACTTCCTGTGCATGGCCGCGCCGGAGCGGTGGCGGGACCGGGCGCTGCGGTTCGCCGAGCTCTACGTCGATCCCGCGCACGGCAACTACGACCCGGAGCACCGCATCATCCGGCGCCCCCACAACGGCAGCGACCCGGCGCGCGAAGGACTCTTCGACGGCGACTCGTACCCGTGGCTGCCCCGAGAAGCCCGGACGTACGGCTTCCCCCTGGAGTGGCTGCCGCCGGCGGACTCCGCACTGGGTGAGCAGATGCGCCGGCGGATGGGGGTGGGCGACACCGCGGTCAACCTGGCGGCGGCCGGGCTCGTCCTCAACGCCCTGCTGCTGTCCGGCGAGCCGCGCTACCGCGACTGGCTCGCCGGCTACGTGGGCGCCTGGCGCGAACGCGCGGCCGCCAACGGCGGCATCCTGCCCGACAACGTCGCTCCCGACGGCACCGTGGGCGGGCTGCTGGAGGGCCGCTGGTACGGCGGGCACTACGGCTGGTCGTGGCCGCACGGCTGGTACAGCGTCGGGCACGCCGCCGTCGTCGGCGCGCTGTCGGCCGCGCTGGCGACGGGCGACGACACGTTCGCCGACCTGGTGCGCCCGGCCCTGGACGAGATCATCGCCCAGGGCAAGGTCATGACCTTCACCGAAGCGGACTCCAGTCTCGGGTCGAAGTGGTCGGTTCAGCTGCGCGAGGACGTGCACACGCCCACGCTGCACGTTCCCTACCGCCACGACGACCGCGGGTGGTTCGACTACAACCCGATGCTGATGGGCGTCCCGGTCGCGCTGTGGCACCACTCGGCCTCGGCGGACGACCTCGCCCGCCTCGACCGGCTGCGGGCGGCGAGCGGCTACGACTGGCGCACGGTGCGGCCCTTCCGCAGCAAGGAAGAGGCCGGTCACGAAGAGCCCTGGTTCGCCTACCTCGCCGGCGACGACCCCGGCTACCCGGAGCGGATCCTGGCCGCGGCGCAGGCCCAGGTGCGCCACCGGCTGACCCGCATGGAGCGCTACCGCGGCCGGGAAGTCCCCGAAGCCGACATCCACCTGTGGCAGCAGTCCAACCCGGTGGTCACCGAGGCACTGGTCCAGCTCACCTGGGGCGCCCCGCAGGTCGTCTACAACGGCGGCCTGCAGCAGGCCCGCGTGCGCTACTACGACGCGCAGGCGCGGCGCCCGGGCCTGCCGCCGTCGGTGTCGGCCCTGGTTTCGAGCATCGCCCCGGACGCGACCGTGCTCGACCTGGTCAACCTCGACCCGGAAGAGCGGCGCTCGGTGATCGTGCAGGCCGGGGCGTTCGCCGAGCACCACATCCGCACCGCGGGCTACAGCGCGTGCGACGACCCTTCGTGGATCGGCGGCCTCTACGACTACGGTCACGGCGAGCCGGCCGTGACGTCCGCGTCGATCGGCGTCGAGGGTCCGTGGCTGCACGTCGAGCTGCCCCGCTCCACCCGCATCCGCCTGACGCTGCGGCTCGCCCTGCGGGTGCGTCCGCCTTCCTACGCCACGCCGTTCGACGAGCCGACCTCTTCGGGCGCCCGGTGAAGCGGACGACGCCCCTCCAATCCCGCGATCGCCGCGGGCCACTCAGCGCAGCACGGCCGCCAGCAGGTCGCCCCCCAGCGCCGTCAGACCGGGCAGATCGACGGTGTAGCGGACGTAACGGCCCTGCCGCCGGGCCGTGAGCAGGCCCGCGCGGCGCAGGACAGCGAGGTGGCGGGAGACCTCCGGCGGCGAAAGTCCCCACGCGTCGGCCAGCTCACCGGTGGTGTGCGGGCCGCGGGCCAGCGTGCGCAGCAGCCGCAGCCGGACCGGGTGCGCGAGTGCCTCCAGCCGGCGCGTGACCGTCTCCAGCGATACCGGCTCCGAGGGACTCGCCTCGGCGACCGGGTACTGCACCACCGGCTGCCAGCCGGGCGCGTGGATCACCACCAGGTGCGGGCGGCCGAAGACGCTGGGGAGGAAGGTGACCCCGCTGCCGCGGGCGGTGGTCGCGTTGTCCTGCAGCTTGTCCACGACGATGCTGGTGCCGTCCGGCGCCAGGGCCACGGCGCCGGAGACCGACGCCAGTGCCGCGCCGATGCCCTGGTGTTCCCGCAGGTCGCTCTTCAGGCGCAGGTCGGTGGCGAGCCGCCCGGCGACGCCCGTCCAGGCGGCGTCGAAGAAGGCCTCGGCGCACTGTTCGAGGGTCTGCCGCACCCGCGCCCGCACGGCGGCCGGGTCCGCGAGCAGCCGTTCCGCGAAGGCCTCTTGGAGCGCGCCGCGTGCCTGGGCCAGGTCCAGGGCCCGCTCGCGCGCCGTCGCGTCGGTGAGCGGCGACGGCGCACCGAAGTGGACCCGGTTGCTGCCGCACGTCGTGACGAGCGCGGCGGTCACGTAGGTTTCGTCGTCGATCCGGTCCACCTCGTCCAGTTCCTCGCCGAGGGTCGGCCGGGGACGCGCGGGGACCAGGAAGTCGGCTCGTGAGGAACGCCAGAGGAACTCCGCCTCCCGGAGCCGTTCGGCCAGCTCCGGCCGCAGCCCGGCCCGGACGTCCCCGGCCCAGCCGGCGAGCTGCGGGTGGTGCCCGGGTTCGGCCAGCACGTGCAGCATCGCGGTCAGCTCGGCCAGCGGCGAGACGGCGAACCGCAGCCGCTCGGACGGCAGACCCCCGATGTCGATCCTCACCGTCACCCCCTCATCCTCGCCGGCCGGCCGGCCGGCGACCGCGCCGGTTGACGGTATCCGTCAACCGGCGTGGCGAGCCCGGCGATCGAACGCACCGTTGGCGCCATGGCAACCACCACCAAGATCCGGCCGCGCGCCCTCGTCCGTGCCTCCGGCGGCCCCCGCTACGCCGTCGCGCTGGCCGTGGACGCGCTCGGCACCGGCATGCTGCGGCCTTTCCTGCTGCTCTACGGGGTGACCGTGCTGAGGCTGTCCGCGGCGGCCACCGGCATCGCCATGACGGCCGGCGTCGTGGTGGCCCTGGGGTGCACGCCCGTGGTGGGCCGATGGCTGGACCGGGGCGCGCGCAGCACCGTCGTGGCGGCGTCGATGCTGGTGCGGGTGCTGGGCGTGGCGCTGCTGCTGGTCACTCCGGAGGGGGACGTCCGGCTGTTCGCGGCGGCGGCGCTCTTCCTCGGCCTCGGCAACCAGGCCTGGCCCGCCGCCCACGCGGCGGTCGTGGCCACGGTCGCCCACGGCCGCGAACGCGACGCCGCCCTCGCGGGCGGCCGCGCCCTGCGCAACGCCGGCCTGGGCGCGGGTGCGCTCGTCGCGACCGCGTGCATGGCGGGCGGCACCACCGCGTTGCAAGCGCTGGCCGCCCTCACCGGACTCGCCTACCTCGCCGCGGCGACCTTGGCGTGGTCGGTCCGCCTCCACGCGGGTCCGGCCGCCACCCGGGCCGAGGACGACCGGCCGCCACCGCGGATGCGCGCGCTGCTGGCCGCCAACGTGATCTACGTCTTCTGCCTCAACCTCTTCGAGATCGCGATCCCCTTGGTCCTGCTGACCGAGCTGCACGCGTCCCCGGTGTGGTCCGCGGCCATCTTCGTGACCAACACCGTGCTGGTGGTCACCCTGCAGGTTCCGGTCACCGTCCTGCTGCTCCGCTTTTCCCGGCGGACCGCGCTGGCGCTCGCCGGCGTCGTACTCGCCGCGTCCTACCTGGGTTTCCTCGCGGCCACCTCCCTGGGACCCGGCTGGGGTCCCCCGGCCGTCGCCGCGGTGTCCGTGGTCTGCACCCTCGGCGAAGTCGGCTACGCCGGCAGTGCCACGGCGCTCGTCACCGCCCTCGCTCCGCCCCACGTCCGGGGACGCGCACTCGCCCGCTTCCAGCTCTCGACGGGCTTCGGGCTCGCCGTTTCCCCCGCGGTCATCACCGCTCTCGCCGCTCGCGGCTCGGCTGCCCTCTGGGGCGGCCTCGCCGCCGCGACGGTTCTCTCCGCCTCCGCCGTTGCCGCCGATCGCCGGCCGGACGTCGAGGCCGGGCGAGTCCCGGCGAAGGGGTGAGTCAGTCTCGCGCGGCGTCGGCGGGCAACTCCGGTGGCGCCTGGAGGTCGTGGGCGCGGAACAGGACGGCGTGCTCGACGCCCATGGCCTTGCCGCTCATCGCGGCGAAGTCCGGGATGAAGTCCCCGGGAGCGGGGTGGTCCGGGAGCGCGGCCAGGTACGCGGCGTGCGCCTCGAGCGAGGCGACACCGCGGCGCAGCGGCTCACCGGTGACGTCGACGCCGTGGGTGGCGTCGGTGATGCCGGGAGTGAGGTACCAGCGCACGGGGTGCGGTTCCAGGTTCTCGGCCTCGACCTGCTCCGGGAAGACCCACCGGTTGCCCGCGTCGCGGATCGCGTCGAGCGTGGCGAGCCCGGCCGCGCGGTGGTCGGCCTGGTCGAAGCCGTAGGGCGTCTCGACGTCGAAGCCGGTGCCGAACACGACGTCGGGCCGGAAGCGGCGGATCTCCCGGCAGATGTCCCGGCGCAGGTCGAGGCCGTATACGAGCACCCCGTCCGGGTGTTCCAAGACCGTCAGGTGCTCGACGCCGACGACGTCGCAGGCGGCCCGCTGCTCGGCGACACGCAGGCGAGCCGTCTCCTCGGGCGGGTTCGGCATGCCGGCCTCGCCGCGGGTGAGCAGCAGGTAACCGACCTCGATGCCGCGCGCGGTCCACCGGGCGACGGCCGCGGAGGTGCCGTACTCCATGTCGTCCGGATGCGCGACGACGCAGAGCACGCGCCGGAAGGACTCCTCGGGCAAGGCAGGCAGGGTCATGCGGGCCATGGTGCCGCATCCGGGCCCCGCCGGCGGGCGTCCTCCGGGATCCAGTCGAGTTCGACCGCCCGGCTACACCAGGCACCGACGTCGATGCCGCCCCAGCCTCCGCAGGAGCCGGACGCTACTGATCGCGACGTCGTCGTCTAGCCAGAGCGCACAGCTCATCGCAAGAATGCGGGGCATGGCAGTGTTCCTCTCGCACAGCAGCCAGGACCAGGACTTCGTCCGGCGGCTCGCGGCCGATCTCGGCCGGGCCGGTATCACGGCGTGGATCGACCAAGACGAGCTTCGGGCCGGGCACGACCTGGCGGTGATCGACGCGACCATCGGTACGTCGGAAGCCCTGGTGGTGGTGGTCTCCCCGGATGCCGCAGCGTCCCGCTGGGTCCGGCGGGAGATCGCGTCGGCACGATCGTCGAACGTCCGGGTGCTGCCGGTACTGCTGCGGGACGCCCCGCCGAACTGGGCCGCCGGCGTGGACGACCTGGCGTTCGCCGACTTCCGGCGGCCGACGCGGTACCGGCGCGGGCTGCACAACCTGGTCGCCGCCATTCGAAACGCGCCCGAGGGCGGCAGACCGATGGGAGCGAAAGAAGCCGCGGCTCTGGTCAAGGAAGAATTCAGCCCGATCGGCAACCTGTTCGGCATTTCCCACCAGGGAGTGGCCAGCCTCTACCACCTGGCCAACGCCAGAGACTGGGAATTCGCCGACGCCATGGACGGCACCAGCCGGTATTGGATAGTCGAGTTCTTCGATCAGTACACCTCCCGCATCCAGTCCTACGCGGTGATCGACCGCAAGATCCACGAACTACCGGAACTGTTCCTCTACGATGCCGACCCGCAGCCACTGCCGGGGTCCGTGCTCACCTTCTCCTGCGCCCTGAACCATCTCGACCGCATGCCGGAAGAGCGCGCCCGGGAACTCCTGGAGCAGCACAGCGACGCCACGACGACGATCTCGCGAAGGTACTGCCGGTTCCGGCCGGTGCCCTTCGTCAACGGGTTCGTCGATTCGACCGTCGCGGTCTCCGCCGCACTGCGATCCGTATACGGCGCTTCAGGGGCGCCGGACCACAGCGCGGACCTGTTCGCCCTCGTGAAGCTGGAGCGCGACAAACGCTACGGCGGGCAGCCGCTGTGGAAGGTGGCGCTCTTCGACCCCACCGTGACGGTGAGCACCGCCACGGTCGGCATCGACGCCGAGTCCGGCGAGGTGCTGCACCCGCGCATGCGCGACGAGGTGCTCAACGCCAACTTCATGACGATGCGGGCGAGTGAGCGCGAAGGGGGCTTCACGCTCAGCGTCGCCAATCAGCAGCGGGCGATGGAAAGCCGCATCTGGGACATCCCGGAGGCCGGCCTGACCGCTACTCAGGCGATCGTCCTGGCGGGCGAGAAACTCCAGCAGACCGACCCGGGCCGGAAATGGCAGGTGGCGTTCCTGTCCAACACCGGTGTGGTGAGCACGGCCCTGAGCCCCGACAACACCAGCGCCGATCTGGGTCTGATGAACCACCACGGAGTGGCGGGCCAATGGGTGTTCGAGGTGTGCGGCACCGAGTCGGCCCCGGTGCCGGACGGTACCCGCTACGAATACCGGCAGATCGTGTGCGGACGCGGAAGCCGCACCGAGCTGACGGACGTGGGTCCGGCGCTGTCGATGACCGTGCCACTCGAACGGACGCCCGTACCCGCGATCGCGGAACTCCTCGACGGACTGGAACGCGCACGAACGCTGGCCGTCGAAACCGCCGCGGTCGACTTCACCGTGATGTCCGTGGCCATGACCCGCACGCCACCCGCCGCCGCCTGGCTCTTCCGGTTCTACGACGACGAAGACATCATCGCAAAGGTGACGGTCAGCATCGACGGAGAACACGTACTCCAGCCTGCCGCCGGTAGTCACGACGGTCGATGATCCGGCTGCCGGTCGCGCGGCTATCCGCCGAGGGCGACGTGGAAGATCTTCTCGTTGCTGTTGTCGGGAACGCTGTCCTTGTCGCCGTTGTTCGTGGTCGTCAGCCACAACCCGCCGTCGGGTGCGGGTTCCACCGTGCGCAGCCGCCCGTAGGTGCCGTTGAAGTACGCCCGGACGTCCGTCAGGTCACTGCCGCTGATCACCTCCCGGTACATCCGGGTCCCGCGTTCGCAGGCGACGTAGAGCACGTCGCGGACGATGGCGATGCCGGAGCAGGAGCCCTCCGCCGTCGAGTACGTCCGCTTCGGCGCGATGAAGCCCGCGGTGCCGCACGTCCCGGACGTGCCTTCACACGCCGGCCAGCCGTAGTTGCCGCCCTTGGTGATGAGGTTGGTTTCGTCCATCACCGAGTTGCCGAACTCCTGTTCCCACAACCGTCCTTGGGCATCGAACGCGAGTCCTTGCGGGTTGCGGTGGCCGTAGCTCCACACGGCGTTGCCGAACGGGTTGTCCGAGGGCACGCCGCCGTCCGCGTTCAACCGCAGGACCTTGCCGTTGAGGCTCGCCTTGTTCTGCGCGTTGTCGCCGTTCTGGGCGTCCCCGGTGGTGGCGTAGAGCTTGCCGTCGGGACCGAAGCGCAGCCGGCCGCCGTTGTGGAACTTGTTGCGCAGCAACCCACTGAGCAGGACCTGTTCCGACGCCGTGTCGAGCCGGTCGTTCTCCAGCTTGATCCGCACGATCCGGTTGTCCGACGGCGAGGTGTGCATGAGGTAGAGCCAGTGGTCGGCGGCGAACCCGGACGAGACGGCCAGGCCGAGCAAGCCGCCCTCGCCGTCGGTGTTGTCCACCCCGGGGACCGTGCCCACCGACGTCTTGGCGCCGGTGGCGGGGTTCAGGTGGACGATGTCGTGGGCGTCGCGCCGGGTGTAGAGGATCGTGCCGTCCGGCAGTGTCACCAGACCCCACGGGATGTCGGTGTCGGTGGCGAGCTGCGTCACCGCGCACACGGAGTCGCCGCACGCCGCACCGGTGGTCACGGTCGTGGTCGCGCTGGGCGGCGACACGTTCGCCTGCGCGTCCCGCGCCACGACGGAGTACTGGTAGCTCGTGTTCGCCGCCAGGCCGCTGTCGACGAAGGTGGTCGCGGGCGGTGCGGTGGCGGTTCCGGTGACGGTGCCGGCCTTGGCGCCGCCGCGGTACACGTCATACGCCCGGACGCCGATGTTGTCCGTGGCCGCGGCCCAGTTCAGGGTCACCGTGGTGCCGGAGGCGCTGCCGGTCAGCTTCGTGGGCGCGCTCGGCGCCTGGGTGTCCGGCTGGCACTGCGGCGGCGTGATCGGCACCGTGGTGCTGGCCTGCGAGACGTTGCCCGCGGCGTCGCGCGCGTTGACGTAGAGGCCCCAAGTCGCGCCGGCGACCACGGTCAGGCTCGTCGACAGGGTGCTCCCGCTCACCGACTTCATCAGCTGACCGTCGTGGTAGACGTCGTAGAACGCCACGCCCACGTTGTCGGTGGACGCGTTCCACGCGAACGTCACGGCGTCGCAGACCAGGTCGCTCACCCGGGGGTTGCCCGGGACGCTCGGGGGCTGGGTGTCACCGAGGGCGGTCCGCCACTTCTGGTTGCCCCCGCCGTTGCAGGTGTACAACCCGACCAGGGTGCTGTTGGCCGTGCCCGCCCCGGTGACGTCCAGGCAGAGACCCGACTGCACCCCGGTGATCGTGCCGTCGGTGCCGATCCGCCACTTCTGGTTCGCCCCACCGTTGCAGGGGTAGATCTGGGCGTCGGCCGGGGACGTCGTGCTCGCGCCGGCGACGTCGAGGCACATCGCGCCGTCGTACACCCGCAGTTCGCCCGCCGCCGTGAACGTCCACGCCTGGTTGGCCTGGCCGACGCAGTCGTAGATGTTGACGCGCGTTTTCGCCGCGGTGCTGTTGCCGACAACGTCGAGGCACCGCCCGGACGCCACGCCGACCACCGTGGCACCGGAAGCCGCGGTGGCCGCGGGCACGACCGCCGTCACCGCGGCGACGGCGGCGATCACCGCGGCCAGGACACGCCGGCGGGAACTCGAGGGGAACATTTTCGGCCTTTCGCGGTGGGCTGACTTCACCCGTCGAAGCGGAAGTACACGGTGCGGTGGTAGTCGCCGGTGGCGGCGTTCGGGCGGCTCTCCGGGCCCAGCGCCGAGACGCCGTGGAACTTGGTGCCGATCGGGGCGATGCCGTCGAGTAGGGAGATTCCGCCGGCCGGGTAGGTCACCACGGCGTTCTGCGGGTCGGGGCCCACCGCCGGGGTGAACAACCGAAGGTACAGGCCCTCCTCCGCGGCGACCACCGTGATCGAGCCTTCGGTGGTGTCCAGCACCGCCCAGCAGGTCCGGGCATGGTAGCCCTTGAACTCCGGGTAGGCGAACCCGCTCGCCCCGGTCGCGGTGTCGTTGAACGGCTTGGTCCAGACATCGGGAGCCACCCCGCGAAGCCGGTTCTTGTAGACGCGGTACGGCCCGTCCCCGAGCCAGGTCAAGCCTCGCACGCCGGCCTCGGGGTAGTCGAAGTTCACGCCGAGGTGGTCGTGGTCGCCGGTGGCGTGGTAGCGGTACTCCAGCCGCAGCCAGCCGTTGGCGTCCAGCCGCCAGCGCACGGACGTCAGGTCGCCGCTGTAGTCGCACTGCACGACCCAGCCGGTGCCGTCGCGGAAGTGGCTGAACCCGGTCAGGGCGGCCGCGCCGCCGGCCGGGGCGGGACCGTTGGCCAGCGACACCGGCGTGCTGCCGCGGCGCACGCCGGTCAGCCGGCCGTCGGCCTTGCCGATGGTGATCCGGGTGGCGCCGGCGACGAGCGTGACGTCGGCGGCGGTCTCGGTCGTGACGACGCTCCCCGTGGTCGCAGGCTTGACCAGGTGCGTGGCGAAGTCCGGCGCCTTGCGGATCCGCCACGTCCAGCCCGCGACCTCCCGGCCGGTCGGATCGGTCACGCTCAGCCGCAGCGCGTCGGCCCCGGTCCAGTCGGCGGGCAGGCCGAGCGTCACCGCGCCGGTGGCCCCCGGCGCGACGTCCGGCGCCGCCGCCTCGCCTTGGGCGAGCACCTGGTGACCGGGTCCCGCGCCGGGCGCGGGGAACGCCAGCAGCTGCCAGCCGAACCGGCACGTCCGGAGGTTCGTGAAGTCGTACCGGTTGACGAGCTTCACCGTCTTGTCGAACGACGCCGGGAACACCGAGTCGTAGTAGGCCGGGTTGGCCAGCTGGACCGGCGACCAGATGTCCTTGATCGTGAAGAAGCTGCCTTCCTTTTCGCGGTACGGGCCGAGGATGCCGTCGGGAGCGCGGCTCCCGTTGGTGTCGAGGGCCCCGCCGCGGTCGTCGCGCACGACGCTTTCGTCGACGAGCGCCCAGATGAAGCCGCCCGCCGAACGCTGCGACCCGCCCATCAGTTTCCAGTAGTCGTTCAGGCCGGCGCCGGCGCCGCCGTCGTAGAGACCGTGCAGGAACTCGGTCGGCAGGAAGATCGTGGTGCCGGCGACCTTGCTCGCCGTGCTGCTGTAGGTCTGGTAGTGGCTCGTGTCGACGCCGCTGAAGGTCGTCCAGGGGTGCAGCACCGCCCGCCGCTGCGGGTCGTACTGGCCGAAGTCGTCGTCCAGCGCGGTGTTCCAGCCGCCTTCGTTGCCGTTGTCCCAGAACAGGATCGACGGGTGGTTGACGTCGCGCTCCACCAGGGCCTTGACCAGCGGAGCCCCGACACCCTCGTCGTAGCGGCGCTGCCAGCCGGTCAGCTCGTCCAGGACGTAGAGCCCGAGCTCGTCGCAGAGGTCGAGGAAGTACGCGTCCGGCGGGTAGTGCGACATCCGGACGGCGTTCATGTTCATGTCCTTCATCAGCCCGATGTCCAGCCGGGCGAGGCGCGGGCTCGAAGCCCGGCCGGAGGTCGGCCAGAAGGTGTGCCGGTTCGCTCCTTTGAGGACGATCCGCCGGCCGTTGACGTAGATGCCGTCGCCGGCCCGGACTTCGACCGTGCGGAAGCCGAAGCGCTCGACGGTGCTGTGCAACGGCATCCCGCCGGAGTTCACGAGCGTCAGCTCGACCTGGTGGCGGTTCGGCGTTTCGGCTGTCCACAAGGGAGGCTGGGCCGCGGTGGTGGTCAGGGTCGCGCCGGTGGCCCCGCTGGCGACGGCGACCGAAAAGGGGGCGCCGACGGCCGTGCCGTCGAGCCGGCGCAGCTGCGCCGTCAGCCGGGCCGCCGCGGTCACCCCGGCGAGCGTGACGTGGGCGGCGAACGTCCCGTCCGCGCGGGCGTCGATCGCGACGCGGTCGATCCGCGAGGCCGGGTAAGCCTCCAGCGTCACCGGCCGGAAGATCCCGCCGAAGTTCCAGAAGTCACCGCGGCGCTCGGCGTCGTTCACCGAGCCGTCCGCCGATTCCTTGCTGACGGTCGCTTCCAGGAGGTTCGGCTCGCCGAGCCGCAGCAGGGCCGTCACGTCGTAGCGGAAGCGGTAGAAGCCACCTTGGTGCACCGGCCCGGCGGAGACGCCGTTGACGCGCACGTCGGCGTCGGTCATGGCGGCTTCGAACACCAGGAAGATCCGGCGCCCGGCCCAGGACGCGGGCGGCGTGAACCGGTGGCGGTAGTTGCCCTTCTCCGCCGGGACGAGCTCCCCGCCGTAGTGGTAGCTGCCGAAGCCGTGGCACTCCCAGTTCGACGGCGTCGGGATCGTGCTCCACTCCCCCGCGCGGCGACCGGCCGTGACCTGGAAGTCCCAGTCGACCGTGTGGTCGGCGTCGGCGCCGGTCAGGAGCAGGGTTTCGGTCACCGGACCGGCGAGCGCCGCACGGGCTTCCCCCGCCGACGTGACGCCGAGCGTGGACAGTCCCGCCACGCCCACCGTGCCGATGGCCAACGCCGTGCGCCGATCGAATTCCACTGAGTCTCCAAACTACCGAGCCTCTGACACAGACCGGACGGAGTGGCGATCTGATATATGACACACCATACAACAGCATCCGGTACGCAAGTGGACAAACCGCCGGACAACCTCTCGGGCCGGAGCCGCGACGCCTTCACCAACCACCGGACGAACGCTACCGTCGACATCTTGAGCTCCTCCCCGCCAAGGCCTCGAAGGAGTACTCCATGCGTCCGCACCGCCGCGGTTCCACGCTGCGCCGGCTCCTCCGCCTGTTCCTGCCCGTCCTGCTCGCCACGATGACCCTGGAGGTGGCCGCGGCGCCCGCCGGCGCGGCCACCACCACGATCGCCGTCAACGGCGGCAGCACCGGGCGCACCTTCGACGGCGTCGGCGCGATCAGCGGCGGTGGTGGCAACTCCCGCCTGCTCATCGACTACCCGCCCGCGCCACGGGCCCAGATCCTCGACTACCTGTTCAAGCCGGGCTACGGCGCCGCCGTGCAGCTGCTGAAACTGGAGATCGGCGGCGACGCCAACTCCACCGACGGCTCCGAACCCAGCCACCAGCACGTGCGCGGCGACATCAACTGCAACGCCGGCTACGAATTCTGGCTCGGCGAGCAAGCCGTCGCCCGCAACCCCGGCATCAAGCTGGTGGCGCTCCCCTGGGCCGCGCCGGGCTGGATCGGCGGCGGGAACTTCTGGTCCCCGGACATGATCGACTACGACATCTCCTGGCTCGACTGCGCGAAGCAACACGGTCTGACGATCTCCTACCTCGGCGGCTGGAACGAACGCGGCCACGACAAGACCTGGTACAAGAACCTGCGCGCGGCACTGAACTCCCGCGGCTACGGCGCCGTGCAGATCGTCGGCGACGACAGCAGCTGGAACACCGCCGACGACATGCTCTCCGACAGCGGCTTCAACGCCGCGGTCGGTGTGGTCGGCTCGCACTACCCGTGCGGCTACCTCTCCGACGCGACCACCTGCTCCTCGAGCGCGAACGCCGTCGCCACCGGAAAGCCCCTGTGGGCCAGCGAATTCGGCTCCCAGGACTTCAACACCGGCTCGGCCGCCTACATCCGCACCATCACCCGCGGCTACCTCGACGGCCAGATGACCGGCTTCATGAACTGGCCGCTGATCGCCGCGCTGTACTCGAACCTGCCCTACAACACCGTCGGGCTGGCGACCGCGAACACCCCGTGGTCGGGTACCTACGCGCTCGGGAAGAACCTGTGGGCCAACGCACAGGTGGCCCAGTTCACCCAGCCCGGCTGGAAGTTCCTCACCGGCTCGGCGAGCGGCTACCTCGGCGGCAACCGGGCGAACGGCAGCTACATCTCCCTGAAGTCCACCAACAACACCGACTACTCCACCATCTACGAAACCACCGGCGCGACGGCCGCCCAGACCGTGAACGTCACCGCGTCGGGCGGGCTGAACACCGGCACCGTGCACGTCTGGTCCACCGACCTCGGGTCGGCGAACCCCGCCGACTACTTCGTGAAGCAGGCCGACATCACCCCGGCGTCGGGGGCGTATTCCCTGACCCTGCAACCGAACCGGATCTACACCGTCACCACGACCACCGGCCAGGGCAAGGGCACCGCGACCAGTCCCCCCGCCGGCAACCTCGCTCTGCCCTACTCGGACAACTTCGACGGCTACAGCTCCCGCAGCGCCGCCAAGTACTTCTCCGACATGCAGGGCTCGTACGAGGTCCGTCCGTGCGCGGCCGGCCGGGGCGGCCAGTGCCTGCAGCAGGTCGCGCCGGTCCGGCCGATCAACTGGCAGGACGACAGCGACGCCTTCACCCTCGTCGGCGATCCACAGTGGAGCAACTACACCGTCAGCACCGACGTCGACCTGCAGCAGGCCGGGACCGTGACCCTGCTCGGCCGGGCCGGCACCCAGAACCGCCCGCAAAGCCACCAAGCGGCCTACCAGCTGCGCATCGCCGACACGGGCGCGTGGTCCATCGCGAAGAACAGCAGCGGCGGCGTCCTCACCACCCTCACCTCCGGCTCGCACGCGGCGCTGGGTCTCAACACCTGGCACAACGTCAAACTCGGCTTCAGCGGCAACCGGATCACCGCGATCCTCGACGGCGCCACGCTCGGCAGCGTCACCGACACCGCGTTCACCACCGGCCTCGTCGGCGTCGGCGTGGTCGGCTACCAGACGAACCTCTTCGACAACATCTCCGTCACCCCGAACGCCGACGGGAACTACGGCGGCATCCTCAAGGGCCAGGAATCCGGGCTGTGCGCCGACGTTCCGGCGGCGAGCCAGACCAACGGCACCGCCGTCGCCCTCTGGGACTGCACCGGCGGCGCCAACCAGAGCTGGACCGCGACGCCAGCCAAGCAGCTGATGGTCTACGGCACCAAGTGCCTGGACGCGCGCGGCACCACCGACGGGTCTCCCGTCCAGATCTCCGACTGCACCGGCGGCGCCGCCCAGCAGTGGACGATCAACGCGGACGGCTCGGTCGTCAACGCCGGGTCGGGCAAGTGCCTCGACGCGACCGGGCACGGCACGGTCACCGGGACCGCGCTGGTGCTGTGGGGCTGCAACGGCGGCGCGAACCAGAAGTGGGCGCGCGGCGACACCGCCGGCGTCCTCAAGGCGCAGGAGTCGGGCAAGTGCGCCGACGTCCCCGCGGCGAACCAGGCCAACGGCACCGTCCCGGCGCTGTGGGACTGCAACAACGGCACCAACCAGACGTGGACGTCCACCACGAGCAACCAGCTCGAGGTGTTCGACACCAAGTGCCTCGAGACCGCCGGCGGCGCCACCGCGGACGGGACCGCGGTCCAGATCCACGACTGCACCGGCGCCGCCACCCAGCAGTGGCGGGTCCAGGCCGGCGGCGCGGTCGTCAACGTCGGGTCCGGCAAGTGCCTCGACGTGACCGGTCACGGGACGGCCAACGGCACCCCGTTCGTCATCTGGCCCTGCACCGGCGCCGCGAACCAGCGGTGGTCACGCAGCTGAGCACCCACCTCCGCCCGGAACTCGAGAACCGGCTACGGCTGTCGCGCTCACTGCCTCGTCTCGTACCTGGTCAGTACCACCCCGCCGGGAAACGTCCGCGTCTCCACCAGGTTCAGGTTCACCCAGCTGTCCACCGCGGCGAAGAACGGGGTGCCGCCGCCCACCAGCACGGGGTGGGTCACGATCTCGTACTCGTCGACCAGCCCGGCCCGCATGGCCGCGCCGGCGAGCGTTGCGCCGCCCACCCTCATCGGCTCGCCGTCCTCGGCCTTGAGGCGGGTGATCTCCTCGACCGCGTCGCCGGTGACCACCCGGGTGTTCCAGTCGACCTCGTCGACGGTGGAAGAGAACACCACCTTCGGCGTGTCCCGCCAGTTCCGCGCGAACTCGACGTGCGCCGGGGTGGCGCCCGGCTGCTGATCGCCGGTCGGCCAGTAGGAACTCATGTTCTCCCACAGCTTGCGCCCGTACAGGAACAGACCGATCCCCCGCTCCTGGTCGAGCCACCACTGGAACAGCTCGTCGCTCGGCTCGCTCCAGCCGATGTCATCGCCCGGCGCGGCGACGTAGCCGTCCAGGGACAGGTTCATGCCGTAGACCAGCTTCCGCATGGCGCCACGCCTTTCCGTCAGTCGGTCTGCGGAGTCTAGCGAGGCGCGCCGAACCAGCCGCCGCTCGTCGCGATCCGCGAAGGATCACGCGCGCACGGAGGTGGTGACCGTCCTCGACGCGATCGTCACCTTCGCCGCCGAGCCGGTCCGGGCCTCGGCGATCACCGTTGCCCGGCCGGTCGGCGAGTGGCGGAATCCTCGCTTTCCGGCAGCGCGGCCCGATCACCCCGAACTGCGGTACTACGCCGAAACCGTCGACGCGCTGATCGCCGGACCCCTCAAGTCACCTTGATGACGACCTTTCCCGCGGTGTGGCCGCTCTCGACGACGGCGAGGGCGGCCGGGGCGTCGGACAACGGGTGGACCGCGGTGATCACCGGGGCGAGGACTCCCTCGAGCGCCAGCCGGGCGGCGCGCTCCAGATTCGCGCGATCGAGGCGCCGCTCGACGAACCGGCCGCCGATGTCGGCCACGGACTGATCGCCCACGGCGAGGACGGTGTGCGGCTCGCGCGCCAGCGGGGCGACCGCCCGCAGGGAGGTGCCGCCGACCAGGTCGACGATCCCGTCGACGCCGCCGGGCGCCAGCTCGCGGGCCTCGGCGACGACGTCCTCGGCGGTGTAGTCGAGGAACCGCACCCCGGCGGCTTCGGCCTGCTCGCGCTTGGCGGCGCTGCCGGTGCCGAGCACCCGCAGCCCGCGCGCGGCGGCCAGCCGGGCGACCGCGAGACCGACCCCGCCCCCGACCCCGTTCACCAGGATCGTGGCGCCTGCCGGGAGGCCGAGCTGATCGAGCGCGTCCACCGCGGTCGTTCCCGCGATCGGCAGCGTCGCCGCCACGGTGGCCGGCAGTCCGGCCGGGATGCGGGCGGTGTTCGACGCCGAGAGCACCGTCGTCTCGGCGTAGGTGCCGCCTCCGGTGAGCGCGAAACCGAAGACCGCGTCACCGACTTCGAGCCCGTCGACGTCCTCCCCCAGCGCGAGAACGGTCCCCGCGGCCTCCATGCCGAGCACCCGGGGAAACGGACGCCCACCGTCGAGCCCGGGGACCAGGCCCGCGCGCAGCAGGTGGTCGAGGGGGTTGACCCCGGCGACGTCGACGCGGATCAGCACCTCGCCGGGGCCGGGGGCGGGATCCCGGCGATCGAAGAACTCCTGCACCTCGGGCCCGCCGTACCTGCTGAAACCCCACGCCTGTCCCATTTTCCGCTGCCTCCCGGGTGACCGGCCCGGTCGTTCCGGGCGCTACGGCCATCCTCATTGCTCACACCGGTGTCAGGGGCAACCGGCTGAGGCGCAGGTCACAGCCTCAGGCCGACCGGGCGGGGTCGGCGTGGTGGCTCAGTCGCCGCAGCACGTCGGCGCGCCAGCCGGCTACACGTCGATGTGCGAGCCCATGATCACCGTCCGCTCGCGCGGGAGCGCGAAATACTCCGCGGCGTCCGCCGTGATGTAGGACGTGGCGATGAACAACCGCTTGCGCCAGCCCGCCATGGTCGGCTCCGGGCCGCGGCGGAGCTCGATCTTCGACAGGAAGTAGGACGCCTCGCCGACCTCGAGCCGGCCCTCCGTCGCGTCCGCGTCGAGCTGCCCGAGCGTCCTCGGCACGTCCGGGGTCTCCATGTACCCGAACCGCGCGGTGACGTAGGTGATCCCGTCGTCGGCGTAGCCGAGGTCGTCCACGGTGATCCGCTCCGCGTCCGATATGCGGGGCACCGGCTCCGTCTCCAGCGACAGGATCACGACGTGCTCGTGCCGGACGTGGTTGTGCTCGACGTTGGCCCGCATGGCCAGCGGCGCGGTTTCGTTGCCGCGGTTGAGGAACACGGCCGTGCCGGGCACCCGTTGCGTCGTCTCTTCACCGCTGTGGATCTGGTCCACGAACTCGCGCAGTGAGCCTTCGTGGCGGTTTCGCTCGGCCGTGACGATCTGGCGGCCGCGCTGCCAGGTGGTCATGACGGTGAACGCCGTGAGACCGATGAGCAGCGGCAGCCACGCGCCGTGGACCAGCTTGGTGAGGTTGGCCGCGACGAACAGCAGGTCCACCAGCAGCAGCACGGCCCCGCCCAGCCCCAGCACCCACACCGGGGTGCGCCACTTGATCCGGGCGACGTAGAAGAACAGCGTGGTGGTGATGGTGATCGTCCCGGTCACCGCCATGCCGAACGCGAACGCCAGCGCCGCCGAGCTGCGGAACGCGAACACCAGCGTCAGCACCGAGGCCAGCAGCAGCCAGTTCACCCACGGCACGTAGATCTGGCCCCGCTCGCTCTCGGACGTGTGCGCGATCCGCAGCCTCGGCAGGTAGCCGAGCTGGGCCGCCTGCGACGCGACCGAATACGCGCCCGTGATCACGGCCTGGGAGGCGATCACCGTCGCGGCCGTGGCGAGCAGGACCAGCAGGATGCGCGCCCAGCCGGGAACGAGCAGGAAGAACGGGCTGCTGACGTTGGCCGGGTCTTCGAGGATGAGCGCGCCCTGGCCGAAGTAGCTGAGCACGCACGCCGGGAACACCAGGAACAGCCAGCCGCGCGTGATGGCGCGGCGGCCGAAGTGGCCCATGTCAGCGTAGAGGGCTTCGGCGCCGGTGACCGCGAGGACGATCGCGGCCAGTGCGAAGAAAGCGACACCGAAGTGGCCGGCCAGGAATCCCACCGCGTAGGTGGGCGAGAGGGCTTTGAGGATTTCCGGATGCCCGGCGATGCCGACCGCCCCGGCCACGCCGATCACGGTGAACCAGGCGATCATCACCGGGCCGAACACCCGTCCGACCGCCGCGGTCCCCCGCCGCTGCACCAGGAACAGCGCCACGATGATCACCGCGGTGATCGGCACGACCCAGCCGCCGAACGAGTCGTCGACGACCTTGAGCCCCTCCACGGCGGACAGCACGGAGATCGCCGGGGTGATCATGCTGTCGCCGAAGAACAGCGACGCCCCGAAGATGCCCAGCCCGGCCAGCACCACCGCGGCCCGCCGGCCGCGGCCCGCGGCCCACTTCCGCAGCAGCGTGATGAGCGCCATGATGCCGCCTTCGCCGTCGTTGTCGGCGCGCATGGCGAGCAGGATGTAGGTGACCGTGACGATGATCGTTACGGACCAGAAGATCAGCGACACGACACCGTAGACGTTGTCGACGCTGACCGGCACCGGGTGCGGGTCACTCGGGCTGAACACCGTCTGCAGGGTGTAGATCGGGCTCGTCCCGATGTCGCCGAAGACGACACCGAGCGCGCCGATGACGACCGCGAGCCGCACCGACTCGCGCACGGTGCGGCCGCCGGTCGCCGGAGCTTCGTCCGTTGTGGTCATGTTCCGGCCGTTCGTCACGATGTCCTCCCCAGAGCGAGCCACACCGGCCGGACGATACCGGTCCCCGGCGATCTTCACCTGGTACGGACCGTGCCGGCGGCCACGCGGGTCAGGCCTGATCGAGCCGCGGGAAGGTGACTTCGTGCAGGATCAGCAGCACCGCCGCGGCGATCGGAATCGCGACGAGCGCGCCGATCACCCCCAGCAGGACGCCGCCGAGCAGGACCGCGACCACGGTGACCAGCGCGGGGACCTTGACGACCCGCCCGATGATCCGCGGGACCAGCAAGTAGTCCTCGAGCACCCGGTAGACGAGGAAGAACCCGACGGTGGCCAGCGCGACCGGCCAGGACACCGTCAGCGCCACCAGCGAGACGGTGATGCCGGCGATGGCCGTACCGAGCACCGGGATCAGGTCGAGCAGCGCGACCAGGATCGCCAGCAGCAACGCGTAGGGCACCCCGAAGATCAGCAGCCAGCCGAAGGTCACCGACCCGGCGATCAGGGAGATCAGCGCGTTGCCCAGCACGTATCCGCCGACCTTGGCGAAGATCTCGTCGCCGATCAGGATCACCCGCGGCCGCCGGGAGTGCGGCACCAGCCGGTAGAAGCCCCGGCGGATGCGCGGCAGGTCGGCCAGGAAGTAGATCGTCAGCACGATCACGATCAGCAGGTCCCCCAGCGTTCCCAGCACCGCCTTGCCGGCCGACAACGCGGTGTCGAGCACTCCCGACCCACCGCTGAGCAGCTGCTGCAGGTGCTGTTGCACGCCGAAGCGGTCGTTGAGCTGCCCCAGCGGGGAGCTGTGGTCCTGCAGCGCCTGCAGGTATCGGGGAGCCTGGTGCGCGAACGCCGTCGCCTGCTCGACGACCACCGGGATCGCCAGCGCGAGGAATCCGCCCACCACGACCAGCAGGCCGAGCAGCACGGCCAGCACCGCCGCCCACCGCGGGAACCGGCGGCCCACCAGCCACGACACCGCGGGCTCCAAGCCGATCGCCAGGAACAGCGCCAGCCCGATCAGGACGGGGGTGTCCTGCGCGGTCACGATCGCCTGGGCGAGCACGTAGGCCACCGCCACCCCGGCGGCCCCGAGCAGGCCGACGAAGAACGGCGACTTCCGGTCGAGCCGGCGGCCGGGTTCTCCCAGCGGCTGGGCCGGGGTGCTCAGCTGCGCGGCCTCCGCCTCCGCCTCGGCCACCGCGCCTTCGTCCTCGGTGTGGGGCTGGGCCACCAAGTCGTGGTGCCCTTCGTGTGCGGGGTCCGCGCGGTCGCCGGGCTCGTCACCGGAAGAAGCTGCCATGGTCGTGTCCCTCCGTACCGCCGGTTGTCAACGGGCCCGGAGTTCCCCGTTCCGGTGATTTGAAGCGAGACCGGCGAGACAACTGCCCGTGGCACCGAACCGGACCTCACCGTCTCCGGCCGGGAAGGGTCAGTGCGGCCGGGAGAGGTCGCCGGGCTTGAAGGCCTCGACCGTGTCGGTGACGGGCTTGTCGAGGTCCGCCTTGCGGGCGGCCGGGTAGACCCAGCGCAGCCCGGCTGTCGAACCGGCTCCGATCGACTCGTGCTCGTAGAAGATCTTGCCGTCGCCTTGGTAGCCGGAGACCGTGTAGCCGTCGCTGTCGGCGGAGCGGAAGGTCACCCGGCCGCCGTTCCCTTCCACCGAACCGACCAGCTGCGCCAGCTCGTCCGCCGGCCGGCGGCCTCCCGAGTTGGTTCCCCACACCGTCAGCGTCGCGCCGAGACCGGCATCGGTGAACCTCATCCCCTCGCCGTTCTCCGGGACCCACGACGACGCCGTGTAGCCCGGCGGCACTTGCGTGGTGAACCCGAAGCGGGAATTCGTGTACGTGGTCCCGGCACCGGGCTGCCCTGACGGCGACGGCGAAGAAGCGGCCGGCGCCGTCCTGCCCACCATCGTCAGGAACTTCGGCTGCAGCAGGTCGTCGAGCTCGTCGTACGGCAGCGCCACGGGCTCGTTCCCGGCCGCCGAGGCGCAGCCGAGCTCGTACCACAGGATCTCGAACTCGGCGCCGGTCCGGGTGAACCCGAACGTCGCGGCCGGCACGTGGTCGCCGCCGCCGGGCTGCTCCGCGGCGTCCATGCCGACCTGCCGTTCCGAATCCCCGGCGACCGTGGGTACGGTGCAGAAACCGTTCTTCGTGTGCGGGGTCAGCCGCTGGGTCAGCGTCCGCATGCCGGCGGCCGTCAGGATTTCGGGCCGGAACACGTCCTGGGGGCCCAGCACCTGTCCCGTGGCGAGGTCGACGGAGAACGCTTCGGGGAACCGCCAGGTGGTGTGCCCCAGGGTGTCCGAGTCGAGATCGTGGTCGTACCGCACGGAAAGCAGGCCCGGTGTCTGCAGCAGGACCCGCGCGGACGTGTGCAACGCGGCCGTCTCCCCCGCCTCCCGGAACCGCTCGGCCAGATCCGGCTGGGCGACCGCGTCCCGCACCGTCTTCAGCCGCTTGTCGATCGGCGCCCGCAACGCGTCGTTGACCCGTTGCCGGACCGCGGCGTCCGGACCGCCGGACACCTGCGGGTACTGGAGCTCGTAGCTGATCGGCAGCGCCTGGTCCCGCCCGGACGTGGTCTGCACGGCGACCGACAGCGCCGCGGGCGGGGCGGGCGGGTCGTCGCCGGGCGGGAAGATCACCAGTCCGCCGGCGACCAGTCCGCCGAGGATCGCGACCGCGGCGGCTATCTTGCCCACCATCGCCGCGGTCACGCCCGTCCCGGTGCCCGCGGCCGTCACGCCGGCCCCGGCGCCGGCCGCCGCGACCGGGGCGGCCGCCGTCCCGGCGGCCGTCAGGAGCGCCAACGGCGTCAGCGCCGTCAGCGCCGCGGCCGAGGTGGCCAGCCGCTTCCAGCCGCGCTTCTCCCAGTTCTTCCCGTAGGCCTTGCGGGCGACGGCTTCCAGCTCGGTCACGAAGCCGTCCGCCGTCGCCGGGCGCCACGCCGGGTCCTTCGCCATGCCCCGCGCGATCAGCGGGCGCAGCGCTTCGGGCACCGCCTCCAGCGGCACCGGCGCTGCCCCGTGCAGGGCGCGCAGCTGCTCGCTGGTGTCCGCCTCGAACGGCCGGTGCCCGGTGATGCACTGGTAGAACACGCACGTGGCCGCGTACACGTCGGTGGCGGGCAGGCCGGGCCGGCCGGCCCACTGCTCCGGCGCCATGTAGGCCGGGGAACCGGCGGTCAGTCCGTTGTGGCCATCCAAAGTGGCCAGTCCGAAGTCGACCAGCTTCGACTCGCCCTCCCGCGACACCAGCACGTTCCCCGGCTTGTAGTCCCGGTGGACCACGCCGACGGCGTGCGCGTCGGCGAGGCCGAGCAGTGAGCCCTTCAGGATCGCCAGCGCCGCTTCGGGCGCCAAGACGTTCTCCGCCACCAGCAGTGCGCGCAGCGACACGCCCGGCACCGCCTCCATGACCAGCGCGGCGCCCTGCGGCGTCTCGACGAAGTCGAAGAGGCGGACCACGTGCGGGCTCCGCACGCCGGACAGCAGCCACGCCTCCCGCCGGAACCCGTCCACGATCCGCGCGTCGGCGAGGAAATCCGCCTGCAGGTACTTGATCGCCGCCATCTTCCCCGAGGCCTCGTGCTTGGCCAGCACGACCCGCCCGAAACCGCCGGTGCCGAGCACGTCCACTTCGGCGTACCCGGGCACGCGCCAGGTGTCGTTCATCCCCGCCGTTTCCCCTCACTGTGTCCTCGTGTCACCACGACGACTTCATGACCCCGCCGCCGAAGTCGTGCTCGTCGTCGTCCCCGCCGGGAGCCGGTTCCGCCAGGTCGAGGGCCGCGAGCGCGGCGATCTCCGCCTTGGTCCCGGCTTCCGCGCCGGCGATGGCGGCCTGCTGTTCGTCGTCCGGCAGGGCGTGCCACTCGTCGATTTCCGCGTGTGCCGCCGCCAGCGTCTTCTCGCTCAGGTACGAGCGGTAGAGCAGGTCTTCCGGCTTCGCCCGCCCCGCCAGGACGTCGCGGGCGAAGTCGGCCAGGTCGCCCTCGCCGCGGGCGAGGAGCACCATCTGGTTGTGCCGGGCGAGGCGGCCTGGCCCGGTGCGCCACGGTGAGCTGTCCACGTCAGGTCCCCGGATGCTTGTAGGGCTCGCCCGGCCAGGTCCGGGCGGCGATTTCGCCGTTGCCCGCCACCAGTTCGGACACCGACGCGACCGTGTGCGCCAGCGCGGTGAGCGTGTCGATGGCGGCGCGCAGCGGGCTGACCTCGGCGAGGATGCCGGCGATCGCCTGGCGCACGGACTCGCCGTCGCTGAGACCGACGATGCCGAGCAGGGCCAGTTCGAGGGCTTTCCCGAGTTTCAGCACCTTGCCGAGCACGGCGTCCAGCAGGGACTCGAGCGCGATGTCGAGGGCCTGCATGGCGTCGTAGGCGGCGCGGGCGAAGTTCTTGATCTTCCAGCCGGCCTCGGTGCAGAACTTGGCGTGGGCGGCGCAGGCGTACGAGTAGTCGGTGAGCCAGGCCCGCGCGGCTTCCCCGGCGTGCCCGGTCCAGCGTTCCTGGATGCCGAGGCGACCACGATCGACGTTCTGCTTGATCTTGCCGAAGGCGAGCCCGGTGTCTTCGAACACCATGCCCTGCCGCAGCAGCAGGTCCCAGTCGCCGGTCACCAGCTTCTCGACGAACGTCAGCAGGTCGGTCCCGATGATCTTGGTCAGCAGCCCGCGCACCGGCCCGGAGATCGAGGCCCCGCCCGCGATCTTGTCCGCGATGCGCTGCAGTTCGATGTTCCAGCCGCCGAACGCGTCCTCGCTCGGGTTGAGCGACCCCGGATACGGTTCGAGGGTCCGGGGGTTGAGGGACGCGTTGTCGAAGTCGGTGAAGGCCGCGGCGGTCTCCGGGGAGACGACGTCATCGGCGTCGACCCGCTCGGAGTGCGCGTCCGGGTAGGACCGGTCGGCCTTCTCCGCGGCCTCGTGATCGGTCGTGCGGTACAGCTTGGCCACGGCGACCAGCGCGATGTCGTAGGCGTCGGCGAGCGACGCGGCCTTGCGGTCGTTGGCGAGGCAGAGCGCTTGCCACTGGTCGAGCGGCTGGGCGAGGAGGTTGATCAGCACCCCCTCGCCGCCGGCGTTGGGGCCCTCGTTGGCGGCCGCGGCGTAGAGCCCGGCCGCGGAACCGGCCCGCCCGGCGAGCGCGGCGAGCTTCTGGATCGCGTCCGGATCCGCCGTGAAGTCGGTGCTGATGGTCATCCCCCCTACGTTCGGCCGTCCGGAGCATACGGGCTGATCGTCCGGATTCCCACGCTAAACCGTTCGGCCCAGTCGCGCGTGGAAAGGACGGCACCGCCATCCGCGCACTCAGTCGGTGACGTACCACTTTCCGTTGCGCAGCTCCAGAACGGCGTCGCCCAGGTCGCCGGAGGAGAACTTGGCGCCCGCCTTGACCGCCTTGGCCGGGATCTCGACCTTCGTCGCGGAATCGGTGATGCGGGACCGGTCCACTGTGGCGCTCAGCAGTGCTTTCCGCTGCGCGGCGGAGAACATCCCGAAGCTGATCGGAAGCGTCTGTTCACAGGGCCCAAAACCCTCGTCCTCCGCCTTCTTGGCGGCGGGCGCGGCGATTTCACAGGCCGTGGTGACGTCTTTGCCACCCACGGCGTGCAGATAGGTTTCATACCGCCCGACCGCATCGTCGGCCGCCTTCTTGGTCGACGGCGCGGGCTGCGTGGTCGTGACCGGCTCCGCGGAGGCCGAGGTCGTGACCGTGGGCGGAGCGGTGCTCGAGGACGCCGGCGCCGCCGAGGGATCACTCCCACCCGAACAGCCGGCGATCAGCAGGGCAACACCGGCGGCGAGCAGAGGAAGCGCACGAGCGGACATGGAGCACCTTTCGGGTCGACGAGAACGGCCGGAGCATAGGGGCCGCCGACCGGGCGGCGCGGCGAAAGCGGCAGATCACGGGCCGAGAGCAACGCCACAACCAGGCAAGAG
This sequence comes from Amycolatopsis sp. cmx-4-37, assembly GCA_049998055.1. Taxonomy (GTDB): domain Bacteria; phylum Actinomycetota; class Actinomycetes; order Mycobacteriales; family Pseudonocardiaceae; genus Amycolatopsis. Next base: position 423,723 of record JAEBEK010000007.1, read on the forward strand.
TGACACTTTCGAGTGAATTGCCACGCAGGCGGGTCACGGTCCGCTACTGTGCTGCCGCAGCTCTGCCCGGAGCAAGATCAAGCGGAAAGATGCCCGCGCGTGCGGCGCTCGGCTTCGAAACTCTGCGTTGCCTGACGCACCCGTGAATGCGTTTCGACCTCATCCTGGTCAGCGCCGATGGGATGCGCTCGACGACCACGGCGGCGAGGCGGATCGCCCCCGTCGCCGGCGGCTAATGCCCGGGCGAACTGCCTTCGGCCGAGCATCGAATCTCCCTCTACCCGGCAAGAGTTCCGGATACGGTGATCGTTTCGCCGTCAGGCTCGAGACGGCTGTCGGCGAGGAATCGCCGTGACCAGTCCAGTACCACCTGGTTCTCTTGAAGCACATCGCAGCGCACCCGGGTCGAACCGGACGCCGTCAGCGCAGCCGACAACTCGTGTGCCAACCTCCTGCCGACGCCTCGATGCTGGTACGCGTCGGCGACGACGATGCCGATGTCCACCGCTTGCCCGTCGGCGCGGACGGCCATCGCGTGGCCGACCACGGTTTCACCGTCGAGCGCGAGCAGCACCCATTGCCGGGAGGTGACCGTGAGCATCGCCTCGACCAGATCGGCGGTGATGGTCCGGATTCCGGAGAAGAACCGGTGGTATCGGCTGGCCAGCGACAGTCCGATGAGGAATTCGCCGACCGGGCCACGGTCCCCGGGTCGTGGCGACCGGACGACGATCCACTGTGGACAGCAGCTCATTTGAGTTCCGTCGAGGACTTCCCGAGCAGCCTTCGGGCCACGATGAGCTGCTGGATCTGTTGGGTGCCTTCGAAGATGTCCATGATCTTCGCGTCCCGGGCCCACTTCTCGAGCAGCGAATTCTCCGAGTACCCGAGGCTCCCGACGAGCTCGACGCAGCGCAGGGTGATGTCCGTGGCGCAGCGGCCGGCCTTGGCTTTGGCCATCGACGCGTGCACCGAGTTCGGCCGGGCGTTGTCGGCCATCCACGCCGCTTCCAGGGTCAGCAGGTAAGACGCCTCGTAATCGGCTTCCAGCGCGATGAACGCCGCGACGGCCGCGGGCTGACGCGGGCACGTGCGGTCGTAGTCGATGGTCAGTCCCGCGCCGGTGAGCAGCCGGCGGGTCTCGTCCAGGGCGGCCCTGGCCACGCCGACAGCCATCGCCGCGACCAGCGGGCGGGTGTTGTCGAAGGTCTGCATGACGCCGGCAAAACCCCGCCGGACGTCGACCTCCGGGTCACCGAGCAGGTTCTCCCGGGGCACCCGGACGTGCTCCAGGCGGAAGTGCGCGGTGTCCGAGGCCCGGATGCCGAGCTTGTGTTCCAGGCGCACCAGCTCGAACCCCGGGGTGCCCTTCTCCACCACGAAAGACTTGATCGCCGCGCGGCCTTTCGCCTTGTCCAGCGTCGCCCACACGACGACGACTTCGGCGCGCTCGCCGGAGGTGACGAAGATCTTCTCGCCGTCGAGCACGTACTCGTCGCCGTCGAGGACGGCCGTGGTGCGGATCGCGGCCGAGTCCGAGCCGCAGTCCGGTTCGGTGATGGCCATCGCCGCCCACTTGCCGGCGAACCGCTTCGCTTGCTCCTTGTTCGCGACCGAGGCGATCGCGGCGTTGCCGAGACCCAGGCGCGGCAACGACAGCAGCAAGGCCGCGTCACCCCAGCACATCTCCATGATGCCGAGCACGCTGGTGAGGTTGCTGCCGTTGCGGTTTTCCGCCTCGTTCGGAGATTTCGGGCCACCACCCGGACCGAACGCGCTCAAGTGGCCGGCGAGCGCGCCGAGGACGTCGAGTTCGGGTGGCCGGGCGTGTTCGGCGCGGTCGTTGCGGCGCGAGCCGGGCCGGAGGATCTCGGCTGCGGCGCGGTGGGCCTGGCTCACCACGGCGGCGAGCTCTTCCGGCACCTCGAGGGTGATCATGTGCTGCTCCTTGGGTACCGAGGGGTCAGACGAGCACGCCGCCGGTGGCGACGCCGACCGCGCGCAGGTCGCGGTACCAGCGTTCGACCGGGTGTTCCCGGACGTAGCCGTGTCCGCCGAGCAGCTGCACGCCGTCGCTGCCGATGCGCATGCCCTGGTCCGCGCACAGCCGGTGGGCGAGCGCGGCCTCGCGGGCGAACGGCAGGCCCGCGTCGGCGCGGGCGGCCGCGCGGTAGGTGGCCAGCCGCATGGCTTCCAGCTCGATGGCGATGTCGGCGACGGTGAACGCGACGCCTTGGCGGTGGCTGACCGGTTCGCCGAACGCGACGCGGTCGTTGACGTACGGGATGACGTAGTCGAGCACGGCCTGCGCGGTGCCGACGGCCAGCCCGCACCAGGCCAGCCGGGACAGGCGCACGCATTCCGCGTAGGCGTCGCCGAGGAGGGCCGGCTCGGGCACGAGGACGTCGGTCAGGTCCACCCGGCCCAGGCCGGCGGCTCGGACACCCATCGCCGGATCGGCCGTCACGGCGACCCCACTGGCGCTCGCCTCGACCACGAAGAGGGCGGGTCCACGGCCTTCGAGGTGCGCCGCGATCACGAACAGCTCGGCCTGCGCCGCCCGGACCACCATCGACTTGGCCCCGCTGAGGGCGAACCCGCCCGGGACGCGCCGGGCCACCGTGTGCGGTTCGAAGGGGTCGGCCAAGGCGTGCGGCTCCGCGATCGCGAGGGCCGCGGCCGGCACGTCGGCACCGACGAAGCGCGGGAGGTACGTGGCCTGGGCGTCACCACTGCCCCACAGCGCGAGCGCGGTGCTGACGGCGGCGGAGGCGAGGCACGCGACGGCGAGGCCCATGTCGCCGGTGGCGAGCGCTTCGGTGACCAGGATCGAGGTGACCGCCGAACGCGCGGTGGCGACGCCGCCGAGTTCGTCGGGCACGCCGAGCAAGGTCAGGCCGAGTTCGGCGGACTTGGCGACCAGGTCGTCGGGGGCGCCGTGGCGGGCGTCGGCCTCGGCCGCGCGGTCACGGAGCTGCTCGACGGCGAACTCGGCGGCGGTGTCCCGGATGAGCCGCTGGTCGTCGGTCGGGGTGAGGTCGAACAGGCCGGGCGCTGGCGTGCGGACAGCCATGGGGTCTCCTGAGCTGCGAAAGGCCGGCCCTCGGCAATCAGCCGAGCGGCGGCGGGAGGGGGTGAGTCCTATTTGGAGCGCGTACGGCGCGCGGGGCCGAGACCGGTGATGAGCCCGGTGAGACCCAGCCGCCAGCGGCGGTCGACCGACTGCTTCGACGAGCCGAGCCGACGGGCGCTTTCGGCCGTGGCCATGCCCTCGACGTAGGCGAAGAACACGTGGGCGAGGTCGGTCGCGTCCCCGGCGAGCACACCGGCGTCGACGGCGTCCCGGACGCGCCGGACGAAGATCTTGCGCACCTTGACGCCGGCCTTGTCCTCGTCCCCGGTGGGGTCGAAGTCGACGAACGGGCGCGAGAACATGATCTGGGCCAGCACCGGACGGGTGACGACGAACCGGCGGAACGCCTCGGCGAGGGCGAGGAGGGCTTCGAGCGGCTCGGCGTCCGCCGGCAGCGCCGCCAGGTCGTCGCCCAGCATCCGGAAACCTTCGAAGAAGACCCCGCGGATGAGGCCGGCCTTGTCGCCGAAGACCTCGTAGATCGCCGGGACGGACGCATCGGCGCGGCGGGCGACCGTCCTCGTGGTCAGCCCGGCCACACCCTCCTCGGCGAGCACCGCCAGCGCACTGGCCACACCGCGTTCGCGGAGGGCGTCGGTGCGTTGCTTCACCCGAGGCACAGCGTGAGGTTAACACCCGGCTCCCGATCTGGACAGACGTTACGGAACATCGATACGGAACAGCGTTACGACTGCCGCCACTCTGCCCCGCCCGGCCGGCCGTCGCTACCCTTGAACGGGGGTAATCGTTGGCTGCCAGCGTTAACGACCGATAACGTGGTCGTGGTGGGCGCGTCGGCGATCCCGCCCCGGACTCGAAGGAGTCACCATGATCGACAACCGGCTCGGCGAAGAGCACGAGACTCTGCGCAAGACCGTCGAAGCCTTTGCCCGCACCGAAGTGGCCCCGGTGATCGGCGACCTCTACGAACAGGCGGCGTTCCCCTACGAGATCGTGGCGAAGATGGGTGACCTGGGCCTGTTCGGCCTGCCACTCGACGAGGCGTACGGCGGCATGGGCGGCGACTACTTCGCGCTGTGCATCGCCGTGGAGGAGCTGGCGCGGGTCGACTCGTCGGTGGCAGTCACGCTCGAAGCCGGCGTCTCCCTGGGCGCGATGCCCATCCACCGCTTCGGCTCCGAAGAGCAGAAGCAGGAGTGGCTCCCCCGGCTGTGCACCGGCCGGACGCTCGGTGCGTTCGGCCTCACCGAACCCGGCGCCGGCACCGACGCGAGCGCCTCCCGCACCACCGCGGTCCGCGACGGCGGCGACTGGGTCATCACCGGTTCCAAGGCCTACATCACCAACTCGGGCACGGACATCACCGGACTGGTCACCGTGACCGCCGTGACCGGAACCGCCGACGACGGTGGTAAGGCGATCTCCACCATCATCGTGCCGGCCGGCTCCCCCGGCCTGCACGTGGGCAAGCCGTATTCGAAGGTCGGCTGGTGCGCCTCCGACACGCGCGAGCTCGGCTTCGACGCCGTCCGCGTTCCGGCCGGGAACCTGCTCGGCGAGCTCGGCCGCGGCTACGCGCAGTTCCTCGCCATCCTGAACGAGGGCCGGGTGGCGATCTCGGCGCTCGCCACCGGACTCGCGCAGGGCTGCGTCGACGAATGCCTGCGCTACGCGAAGGAACGCGAGACGTTCGGGCAGCCCATCGGCAAGCACCAGGCCATCGCGTTCAAGATCGCCGAGATGCAGGCTCGCGCCCACACCGCCCGGCTCGCCTACTACGCGGCCGCGGCGAAGATGCTGCGCGGCGAGCCCTTCAAGCACGAGTCGGCCATCGCCAAGCTCATCGCTTCCGACGCGGCCATGGACAACGCGCGCGACGCCACCCAGATCTTCGGCGGCGCGGGCTTCATCAACGAAACGCCGGTCGCCCGCTTCTACCGCGACGCCAAGATCCTCGAAGTCGGCGAAGGCACCAGCGAAGTGCAGAAGATGCTCATCGCCCGCGAGCTCGGGCTCTAGAACGGAGGATCATGGAAGGCACTCGGACCTACAGCTGGGTCGATCCACGGGACCTGGCCGAACTCAGCCGCGAAATGGACGGGCTCGCGTTCAGCCGGCACCTGCTCGACGCCGGCGAGGCGGGGATCATGCCGATCGCCGCAACCCTCGGGTTCCGCCTGGCCGAGATCGACCGCGGGCACGCGGTGCTCACCGGCGAACTCGGCGAACACCTCTACAACCCGATCGGCATGGTGCACGGCGGAGTCGCCGCGACGCTGCTCGAAAGCGCCGCCGGGTATGCCGTCCAGACCACCGTTCCCGTCGGCAACGGCTACACGACGCTGGACCTCTCGGTGCACTACCTGCGTCCCCTCACCGCGGACCTCGGGACGATCCGCGCCATCGGCACGGTGCTCAACCGCGGCCGGCGCACCGCACTCGCGCACGCCGAGGTCCGCGACGCGGCCGACCGGCTCCTCGCCCACGCGACGAGCTCGTGCATGATCTTCGCCACCGACAAGTGATCCTGACGTGAACCGGCATGACTCCGCGGACCCGGCGCCCCAGCGGATCATCGACGAGTTGCTTCCCGAGCGGCTCGAGCGGCTGCGGAAGGTGACCGGGCTGCCGATCGTCCTCGGCGGCGCGACCCGCCGGGACACCACGGGCCTGCGGCTGGTCCTCGATCGGCTGGTGGGCAACGCCGGCGAATCGCTGCGCGGGCTGGTCGTCCGGTCCGGGAAAGGGCTCGGCGGCTGCGTCCTGCGCAGCCGCACGCCTTTCCGGGTGAACGATTACGCGTCCACCACGGCGATCACCCATGAATATGACCACGCGGTGCGCCAGGAGGGACTGACGTCCGTCTTCGCCGTGCCCGTCCTGGTCCGCGGCGAGGTCGCCGGCGTGCTCTACGGCGCGGTGCGGGAGGGCACCCCGATCGGTGACCGGACCGTCCGCGGCGCCGTCGTGATCGCCGGACAGCTCCGGTCCGACGTCGAGCACCGTCTGCGAAGCGAACCCGCCGACCGTTCACGAGCGGCACTCGCCGAGCTGGCCGCGCTGATCCGGGACACCACCGATCCCGTTCTCCGTGCGCGGCTCGATCGGATCCGGACCGACCTGACCCGTGCGCCGGTACGCCCCGACGCGAAGATCTCCCTCACACCCCGGGAGATCGACGTCCTGCGGCTGGTCGAAGTGGGCGCCGCCAACCTGGAGATCGCTGCCCGGCTCGGGCTCAGCGTGGAGACGGTCAAGGCATACCTCCGATCGGCGATGCGCAAGCTGGCGGTGCACAACCGGACGGCAGCGGCGCACCGCGCACGGCTCGGCGGGTTGCTTTGACGGTCAGCCTGCGCACGGGGACGAGCCGCAAGCCTGGTTCATCCCCCGACCCCGCCCCCGGCTTCGGCGTACGCGGCGGCGAGCCGGTGGACGCCTTCGCCGATCTCCTCCGCGCCCGCCGTGTCGGCGAAGGCCAGGCGCAGGTACGGGGCCGGGGCTTCCGCGGCGAAGTACGCGCGCCCGGCCGACACGGCGACCCCCGCTCTCCAAGCAGCGGCGACGACCGCGGTCTCGTCGGTTCCCTCGGGCAACCGGAGCCAGAGGTAGTGCCCGCCCGCCGGGATCCGGACCGGCGCCAGGTCGGGGAGGTCCCGGTGCAGCGCGGCCACCATGGCGTCACGGCGTTCTCGAAGACCGGCGGCGAGTGCGCGCAGGTGGCGAGGCCAGGCGGGCGCGCCCACGAGGTCCAGGGTGGCCTCCTGCAGCGGACGCGGCACGAAGAAGCTGTCGACGACCTGGATCGCGCGCAGCCGTTCGCGCACCGGACCGCGAGCGACGAGGGCGGCGATCCGCAGGTTCGGCGACGTCACTTTCGTGAGCGAACCGACGTGGACGACCGCGCCGTACGGGTCGTCGGCGACCAACGGCGGTGGCACCGGCCCGCCGTGGCCCAGGTGGCGCGCCCAGTCGTCTTCGAGCAGGAACGCGCCCGCGGCGTGCACGACCTCGATGACCTCGCGGCGCCGGTCGGGCGCCAGGACAGCACCAGTCGGGTTCTGGAACAGCGGCTGGGCGTAGAACACCTTCGCGCCGGTGGCCGCGAAGACCTCACGCAGCAGGTCGAGCCGGACGCCGTCGGCGTCCACCGGCACCGGTACGGGTCGCAGGCCGGCCGCGCGGGCCGCGGCCAGCGCGCCCGGGTACGTCGGGGATTCGACCAGCACGGCGGACCCCGGCGGCGCGAGCGCGCGCAACGCCGTGGTCAACGCGGCCTGTCCGCCGCCGCTGATCAGCACTTCGGCCGCGGTGAGGCCGCCGCCCAGCTCCCGGGCGAACCACGTCCGCAACGCGGTCAGCCCCTCCAGCGGCGGTCGTTCCCAGGCGCCCGGCCGGCGGGCAGCCGCGGCCAAAGCGGTGGCCAGCGGGCGTTCCGGCTGCAGCGACCGGTGCACGAACCCGCCGTTGAACGAGATGACGCCCGGCGGCGGCACCGCGAGGTTGGTGCTCAGCCCCGACGCGTCGACGACGCCGCGCTGGTCGTCCGCGGTGAGGGCGACCTGCTGCCACGACGTGTCGATGGTCCTCCGCTCGTGAGCGATGGGCTCCGCGCGGTACGCCCCGGCGCCCGGCCGCGTCACCACGAGCCCGTCCGCCGTGAGCATCGCCAGCGCACGCGACACGGTGACGGGGCTGACGCCGAACCGTTCGACCAACGCCCGGTTCGACGGCAGCTTCTCACCACGAGAGTAGTGGTGAAGCTCATCCCGCAGTACTTTGGCCAGGTTCAGCGCACTGCTATCGTTGGACATGAAGATGCATGATAGCGCTACTGGCGATGCGAGAGTAACGGTCGGCGTCCTCCCGTCGGTGCTCGACGCGGTGGGCGCCACCCCGATGGTGCGGCTGGACCGGCTCTCGGACGACGTCGACGGTGTGGTGCTCGCGAAGCTGGAGTACCTCAACCCCGGCGGGTCGAAGAAGGACCGGGTCGCGAAGCGGATCGTCGAAGACGCCGAGCGGTCCGGCGTGCTGCGGCCCGGCCAGCCCGTGGTCGAACTGACCAGCGGCAACACCGGCGCCGGGCTCGCCATCGCCTGCGCGGTGACCGGCCACCCCTTCGTGGCGGTGCTGTCGCGCGGCAGTTCCTCCGAACGCGCTCGCATGATCGCCGCGCTCGGCGCCGAGGTCGTGCTCGTCGACCAGGCCCCCGGGTCGGTGTCCGGCCGGGTTTCGGGCGCCGACCTGACCCTCGTCGAGGCGGAGGCGCGGCGCATCACCGAGACCCGCGGCGCGTTCCGCTCGGACCAGTTCGAGAACCGCGGCAACGTCGACGCCCACCGGACCAGCACCGGGCCGGAGATCTGGGAACAGACCGGCGGCGAGCTGGACGCGTTCGCGGACTTCGTCGGCACCGGCGGCTGCCTGGCCGGCGTGACCCTCGCGCTGAAGGAACGCAATCCGGCCATCCGGTGCTACGCCGTCGAACCCGAAGGCGCCGCGGCCCTCGCCGGCGAGGACACCACCCGGCCGGACCACCCCATCCAGGGCGGCGGCTTCGGCCGCGCCGACCTGACCCACCTGTGCGATGTCCCGCTCGACGGCTACCTCCAGGTCACCGGCGACGAGGCTCGCGACACGGCGCGGCTGCTGGCCACCCGCGAAGGCATCTTCGCCGGCTTTTCGGCCGGCGCCAACGTCGCCGCCGCCCTCCGGTTGCTGCGAGGCGACCTCGCCGGGGGCACGGTAGCGGTCGTCATCCCGGACTCGGGCCTGAAGTACCTGTCGACCGACCTGTGGGACCAGCCGTGACGGCCGTGCGGGAGCGGGCCGAGGTCACGCCATACCTGTCCCTGCTCACCACGATGGCGTTGTTCGGCTCGGCCTTCACCAGCTCGAAGGTCGTCGTCGGCGAGCTGCCCCACGACGTCGCGGCGGCGCTGCGGTTCGGTGGCGGTGCCGCGATCCTCCTCGTTCTGCTGTGCTTCCGCCCCGGCTCGGCGCGCTCCTCGTGGCGCGACCTGACCCGCGCGGGCGCGGCCGGCCTGATCGGCGTCTTCGCCTACAACTTCTTATTCTTCCGAGGTCTTTCCCTGGCCCCGTCCCTCGACGGCGTCGTCATCGTGCCGGTGCTGAGCCCCGTGCTGACGACGTTGTTCTTCCTCGTCCAGGGGCGAGAGCCGGCCTCCGCGACGCGCATCACCGGACTCGTGCTCGGAGTCGGCGGCGCCGTGGTGTTCTTCGCCGGCATCGGAGGAACCGGCGGCCTGAACGGCTCCCGCCTCGCGGGCGACTTCGCCTACCTCGCCGCGGCCGCGTGCTGGGCCGCCTACAGCATCATGTCCAAGAAGGTGCTCAGCGACATGGAGCCGTTGCGCGCCACGACGTTCGCCACCGGCGTGGGCGCGGTGGCGCTGGCCTTGGTGGCCCTCCCCTCACTCCCCCGAACCGAGTGGACGACCGTCTCGACCGGCACGTGGGCCAACGTCGTCTTCCTCGCGATCGGACCGACGGCGGTCGCGTACCTCTGCTACTACCGCGGGCTGCGCGCGGTCAGCCCGGTCACCGCGACGATCACCATGTTCGCGGTGCCGGTGTTCGGGACCGTCACCTCGGTCCTGTTCCTCGGTGAGTCGTTCACCGCGATCCAGGTCGCCGGTTCCCTGACCACCGTCGCCGGCGCCCTGCTCGCGGTCACCAGTGAAAGAACTGTCCTGAAAAACAAGGAGAATCGGTGACCGACAGCGTCCTTCAGCTGCTGCGAGACCGCAAGCACCAAGGAAGTACCCCGGGCCACCGCCACGACGACGCGCGGCTCGTGCTCGTGATCGAAGGCGGGAGTTCTCGGGGCGCGTACTCGAGCGGGATGACCGTCGCCATCGAACGGCTCGGCCTGCTGCCGGCGTTCGACGCCGTCTACGGCAGCTCCGCGGGAGCGCTCAACGGGGCGTGGCTGCTGTGCGGCCGCGCCGAAAGCACCATGCACGCGTGGTGGGACCCGGCCATCATGGGCGCCACGATCGCTCCGCTGCGGGCACTGCGCGGCCGCCCGGTCGTGGACACCCGCTACCTCGTCCACACCATCTACACCGAGATCATGCCGATGGGGTTCCGGGAGGTCCTCGGCAACGCCGTCGAATTCCACCCGATCGCGACGGACGCACACACCGGCCGGGCCGTCGACCTGCACGAGAAGATCACCGACCAAGCTTCCTTGCAGGCCGCCTTGCGGGCGTCGACCGCGATGCCGTTGCTGGCCGGCAAACCGGTCGAAATCGACGGACGGACGTACGTCGACGCGGGCGTGAGCGAGGCAGTGCCCCTCCGGACGGCCTTGGCGCAGCAGGCCACCCACGTCGTGGTGCTGCGTACCAAGCGCTCGGACGAGACGGCCGCGACTGCTCCTTCGCGCGGGGAACGGCTGATCGCGTCGCGGTGGTTCGCCCGGCACGCTCCGGGCGCCCAGGAGACGTGGCTGCGTCGCGACGTCACCCGGGCTGAAGAAGAACGGCTCCTGGCCGCACATCCCTCGACGCTGCAGATCCGTCCCCCGCTCGGGAGCGCGCGGATCGGCCGCACCGAGCGGAATCCAGACCTGCTGCGCGCGGCCGTCGACGCCGGTATCCAGGCAGCGTCGAGTGAACTCGCCGGCGCCACCACAGACCTCGAGGAGATGCCGTGGACCTGAGCACTGACCGCGTGCGCACCGTCACCTGGGCGGACCGGCCGGAGGTCGCGACGGCGGCCGGCCTTTCCGGTCTGGAGTTCCTGCAGGCCATGGCCCGCGGCGACGTTCCGCCGGCGCCGATGATGGACCTCATCGGCTTGCGCCTGATCTCGGCCAGTGCAGGCGAAACGGTGTTCCGGCTGGTTCCCGCCGAGTTCCACTACAATCCGATGTGGACGGTCCACGGCGGCGTGTACGCGACGATGCTGGACTCGGCGGCCGCCTGCGCCGTCCACACGACACTGCCGGCCGGCAGCAGGTTCAGCACCCTCGACCTGTCGGTCCGGCTCCTCAAAGCCATCCGAGCCGACACGGGAGAGATCACGGCAACGGGCCGGGTGGTGCACGAAAGCCGGAATTTCGCGCTGGCCGAGGCACGCTTGGCGGACTCCACCGGCACCCTGCTGGCAACGGGCACGGCGGGCTGTTCCGTCGCCCGGCCGAGCCGAAGCACCGCCGACACGGTCGATCTGCGTGGGGACACTTCCGGCCGGGGCGATCCGAGTGACGCAGAGCGGCAAAGCCAACCAGCTGTCGAACCCCTCCGCTAAAACCCAAACATCGGTTCTTTACGAGAGGTCACGACTCTGCTACAACTAGTTAGTGGCGTTCCATCAGGTATCCACGAGAATCGCCACGCGATCCTCGAGGTGACACTCGATAATTCATCCTATCTCTGACGGAGAACGTTGCAGTCCCGCGCACGGCCCCGGCACGGCTCCCCCCGAACTCGACACCCTCACCGTGGAAGGTGCCCCATGAGGTCGATCCGCCTGGTCCCCGTCGCGGTGCTGCTGGGTGCCGCCCTCGCCGTCGCTTCCCCGGCGCTGGCCGCCCCCGGCGATGCCGCCTTCTCCCCCGCCGCCGGGCGGCTCGACGTGGACTACGCCGGTTACCTGGCCAAGCACGACGTCGTCTACAACCGGCCGAACACCAACCCGAACTACGGGCTGACCGTCGGCAACGGCCGCACCGGGGCGATGGCGTGGCAGCAGAACGGCCTGACCATGCAGGTGTCGAACGTCGACGCCTCGCAGCAGACCGCCTTCGGCGCCGGCCTGGTCAACCTGGCCACCACGCCCGCGATGGACTCCGGCTACCGCACCTACCAGCAGCGGCTGTCGCTCTACGACGGGACGCTGACCACGAAGTACGACACCGACCGCACCGTCACGATCATGGGGCAGCCCGGCTCCGAGGTCATGGGCATCCACGTCGACGACACCCGCGGCGGGGTCGGCAGTGTGACACTGGAGCTTTCGCTGTGGGACGTCGCGAACCTCGGCAACAGCGGCGACGTCCCCGACATCGCCACCTGGCGCCAGGTGGCGAGCTACGCCGACGCGTCCGGCGCCGGGATCAGCCGTGGCCAGGCCGACCCGCAGAAGTTCGGCTACACGCTCGCCGCGACCGTCGAGGGCGCGAACTACAGCGCCTCCGTCGTCGACAACAGCCGGGTGCGCCTGCAGATCACCCCGACCTCGAGCTACACCGTGTGGTTCACGGCGAGCAGCCGGCTCAACGCCGCCGGCAACAACTCGGTCGCCCAGGCCAAGAACGCCTTGAACGCGGTCAAGGCCACCGGCTACCAGAGCACCTGCACCGCCTACCGGGACTGGTGGCACGGCTTCTGGGGCAAGTCCTTCGTCCAGTACGGCGGCCTCGGCGGCGACGCCGACTACCTCGAGAACGTCTACTACCTCTCGACGTACCTGATCGCCGCCGGCGGTTGCGGCACCTACCCGTACCACTTCATCAACGGCGTCTTCCGCGCGACCGGCGACCAGACGAAGTGGAGCAATGCCTACTGGTACTGGAACCAGCGCGACGTCTACAACTCGTTCCTCGCCTCGAACCACGTCGACCTGATGGCCACCTTCAACAACCTCTACAGCCGCAACTACACCGCGCTGAAGTCGTACACGCAGACCCGCTACGGCGTCGACGGGTTGTGGGTGCCGGAAACCATGGGCTGGGACGGCAACGCCCGCGGCACGGTGAACAGCGACTACACCAAGAACATCCTCTCCACCGGCTACGAAGCCGCGTACAACATGTACCTGCAGTACCGCTACACCAACGACGACAGCTACCTGCGGAACGTCGCCTACCCGTTCATCCGGGAAACCGCCAAGTTCTACTCACGCATGCTGTCCGTCGACGGCAACGGCAAGTACTACATGGCCAACTCGAACGCGCACGAGACGTACTGGAACGTCCCGAACGCCATCACCGACCTCGCCGCCGTCCGGAGCATCTTCCCCATCGCCATCCAGGTTTCCCAGCAGCTCGGCGCCGACGCGAACCTGCGCCCGGAGTGGCAGCGCGTCCTCGACAACCTCGTCGCCTACCCGCAGCAGAACGGCGCCTACCAGCCGCACCAGCCGCCGCTGTCCCAGACCCGCAACGGCGAAAACGTCGCGTCGGAGCTGATCTGGCCGTACAACGTCACCGGGATCGGCGCCCCCGACTACCAGACCGCGCTGAACACCTGGAACAGCCGGCCGTTCCCCTACGGCAACGTCTGGGCGAACGACGCCGTGCAGGCCGCCCGGCTCGGCCTCGGCGACCAGACCTTCAACGGCATGAAGCGGATGCTGCAGCAGTACCAGAACTACCCCAACGGGTTCACCAGCAACACCAACGGCGTCTTCGAGTACCACGGCGTCCACCTCTCCGCGATGAACGAGGCACTGCTGCAGTCCTACAACGACAAGATCCGCGTTTTCCCGGCGGCGCCGTCGAACTCGTCCTTCGTCGGCAAGTTCACGCTGCTCGCGAAGAACGGTCTCCTCGTCAGCTCCGAGCGCGAGGCGAACGAGACGAAGTACGTCGGCCTGCGCAGCCAGTGGGGTGCGACCGCGCACGTCGTCAACCCGTGGAGCGGACAGCAGGTGCGCGTGCGGCGCGCGTCCGACAACGCGATCCTCCTGACCACCACCGCGGCCGAGTTCGACGTCCCGACCACCTCGGGCGGCACGTACATCGTCGAACGCACCGCGAAACCGCTGACGTCCTACTCGGCCACCCGGCTGACGGGCAGCCGGAACCAGGGCGCCAAGGCCCTGAGCGGCACGGCCGCCACCCTCGGCCTCGACGCGAGCGGCGGCGGCCTCGTCAACGACACCGACGTCAGCTACGACAGCAACTGGTACCTCACCACCAACCGCGGTTACGGCGACTACAACGACGACACCCACCACTCGACCACGGTCGGCGCCACGGCGACCTACACCTTCACCGGAACGGGCCTGCAGTACCTGTCGGAACGCAACGGCGACATGGGCACGGTCGACGTCTACCTGGACAACACGTTCCAGGCGACGGTCGACCTGCACGCCGACGGCGCCCGGCAGGTGCAGCAGGTCGTCTGGCAGAAAAGCGGGCTCACCTCGGGGCAGCACACGGTCCGGATCGTCAACCGCAGCACGTCCGTCGGCATGGTCGACGCCTTCCGCGTGACCTGACCCAGGCCGGGCGCCGGCCGGTGGCGAGGTAGTCGCTCACCGCCTGGTTGCCGCACTGGTTCGGGCCGTCGAGGTGAGCCACGTGGCCGCCCTGGTCGGCGGTCACCAGCCCGGAGTGAAGGCCCCGGGCATCGGCGTCGCCGGGCCGCGGTCGGTGATCCGCACCCGCGGCTCGACCGGCGACGGCCAGAACGCGCACGGCCGGAGCACCCGCTGCCGCTCCGCGGGCGCCAGTTCGGGGAACCGGTCGTCCAGCAGCGTCCGGGCTGCCGACCAGCCGCGCCCGGCACCCCGTCCGGGGACGGCCTCGAACTGCTGGCCAGCTGGGCGGCGACGCAGGTCACCGCCGAAAAATGACCATTTACGCTTGCCGGGAGACCAGCTCGACGACGGTGATGTCGGACGGCGCGCCCACCCGGACCGGTGGCCCCCAGGCACCGGCGCCGCGACTCACGTAGAGCTGGGTGTCGCCGTAGCGGTCGAGCCCGGCCACGGTCGGGTTGGTCAGGCCGAACAGCAGGTTGCCGGGCCAGAGCTGTCCGCCGTGGGTGTGGCCGGACAGCTGCAGGTCCACGCCGTAGCGCACGGCCTCGTCGATGACCACCGGCTGGTGGGCCAGCAGCACGCTGGCCCGTGCGGGGTCGCGGTCGCCCAGCGCGCGGGCGAAGTCCGGGCCCTGACCCTCGCTCTCGCCCCGGACGTCGTTGACGCCGGCCAGGTCGAAGCCGGGCAACTCCGTCCGGGCGTTCTCCAGGGGGCGTAGACCGAGGTCGCGGACCACGCCGACCCAGGCTTGAGCGTCGTGGAAGTACTCGTGGTTGCCGGTCACGAAGTAGCTGCCGTGCCGGGCGCGCAGCTGGGCGAGTGGTGCCACCGCCGTGCTCAGGTCCTCGACGCTGCCGTCGACCAGGTCCCCGACGACGGCGATCAGGTCGGGCTGGGTGCTGTTGATCGTGTCGACGACGTGCTGGGCGAAGTCGCGGCCCAGCAGCGGGCTGAGGTGGATGTCGCTGACCACCGCGATGCGGAAGCCGTGCGCGCTCCGGGGCAGCTTGGCCAGCGGCACGGTGAGCCGCTTGATCCGAGGTCCGCGCAGCAGGCTGGAGGTGCCGTAGCCGACGGTGCCCAGCGCCACGGCCGCGGCGCTCCCACCGACCACCCGCGAGACGAAGACACGGCGGGCCAGCAACGCCGGCGCCGGGGCGTCGTCCGCCACCGCCGGCTTGGATCCGGCCCCCTGCGCCGCGACCGGTTCAGCCCGCGCGGCGTCACGCCGGGCCAGGACCCGGCGCAGCAGCGGGCGCACGGCCTCGCCCACCACCAGGGCGAGGACCAGGTACAGGAACACCGCAAGCCACAAGAATCCCGGCCAGTCCACGATCCCCTCCAGCCGGAAGGGGATGCCCGGCAGGTCGTCGCGGACGGCGAGCAGCGTCAGCGCGGGAAGGACCACCAGAACGACGGTGCCGATCCGCCGCGGGACGGAGCCGCGGGCCGTGGTGTCGCGCACCAGGCGTCGCCACACATACCAGTGCAGCGCCACGAAGACGGCCGCGATCAGAAAGAAGAGGACGATCATGCGGTGCCGGTCTCCTGTGGTGGTTCAGCGGGCGAGCAACCCGATGCGGCGCAGCCAATCTGCGACGGCGGGCTCCGCGTCGGCGACTTCCTCGCCGCGCACGGCGAGCCCCTCCCCCAGCCTCGCGCCGGGACAAGAGCCAGCGTAGTCGCGCTCGGTGGTTCCCGCCCCGCTCATCGCGTACGTCGTGAGCGGATGAACGGTCTTGACCGCGAAGCCGAGAGCCTCGACGAACGTAGTCATGATCATCGGGGTCCGGCGCCGGGGAACCCGTGCAGGCGCTGGGCGCTACCCCGGCGGCTCCGAGCAGCTGACACTCAGGGTTTCCTCGCCGATCGCCCGGCGTGGCGCGCCGCCAAATAGCCGAAGATCAGCCCGGCTCCGATCTGACACCCGGCGCCGGGGTACTCCGAGGCAGTCATCGACGCCGCGTCGTTGCCGCTTGCGTAGAGTCCACGGACCGGATCGCCGTCGACGCCGAGGACTTCTGCGTCGGCGCTGATGCGCAGCCCCAGCGCCGTCGCCAACGGGGTCGGCACCACGGCGATCGCGTAGAACGGCGCTCTGTCGATGAAACCGAGGTTCGCGTTGGGACGGTGGGCGGGATCGCCGTACTGACGGCCGTACGGGCTCTCCCCCTTCCCGAACGCTTCGTCGTTGCCCGCACGGGCCGCGCGATTCGCGGCCGCGACCGTCTCATCGAGGCCCACCGGGTCGACGCCGATCGCCTCCGCCAGTTCGTCGATCGTCCGTCCTCTTCGCAGGTAGCCCGCGTCGATGTACCGACTGAGAACCGCCGAGCGGGCGTGCGGCCGGATCATCCCCAAGCCGTAACGCTTCAGCGTGCGCGCGTCGAGCACCAGCCACGCCGGGATCGCATCCTGCGCGGCGTACATCGCCCGGGTGAAGCGGTGGTACGACACCGACTCGTCCACGAACCTCCGGCCCGCGGCGTTCACGGCCACGATGCCGGGCTTGGCGCGGTCCCAGATGTGCGGGAAGACCGCGGTGGACCCATCCGGCCGACGACCGATCGAGCTCGGGAACCACAGCGCGTTGTCGTCGCGGGGTTCGGTCAGAGCGGCGCCGACGGCCTGGGCCAGCGCGAGAGTGTCGCCGGTGGCACCTTCGGCCGCCGGGGTGAACTGCGGTACCGGTGAGGGCAGGTACCGGGCGCGCAAATCGGGGTTCGCCGGAAAGCCGCCCCCGGCCAGGACCACCCCGCGTCTGGCGACGATGCGCACCAGCCGTCCGCGGTCGGACACGACGGCACCGGACACGCGGCGAGCGTCGTCGGTCAGCAACTCCCTCGTTTGAGCGGTGAACCAGACTTCGCCGCCTCGGCGGGTGAGCTGGTCGTAGAGTGCGGCGACGAGAGCGTTGCCCATCGTCAGGCGGGTTCCACGACGGTGACGGAGCCGGTCCCGTGCCCAGCCAACGCCGAGCCGGGCTGCCACGGCGATGCTTCGCATCGAACCGTCGTACACCTTGACGAGCTGGTCGGCTTCGGGCCTGCGGAGCATGAGGGTTCCGCCGAAGAGCGCGAACTCACGCACCGGCCGGCGGACGCGCTCGAAGTGTCCGCGACGCAGCCGCCGGGCGTCGAACGTGTGTGGCTCGAGCGCCCGGCCGATCCCGGCGCCGGGCCGTTCCGGGTGGTAGTCGACCACGCTCGCCGAGTGCCAGAAGCCGATGCCGATCCGCTCGAGGTAGTCGATCACCTCGGGCCCGTGCCGCAGGTAGGCCTCCCGCAGTTCGCGGGCCGCGCGGTCGCCGACGAGCGCGTCGAGGTACCGGCGCGCCTCGGTCACGTCGGCGACCGGATCGGGTTGGTGCCGGTGTCCGGGAATCCAGCAGGTGCCCGCCGAGTAGGCGCTCGTTCCGCCGAGCCATTCCGTCTTTTCCAGCACCAGGACGGAAAGACCCTCGCAGGCCGCTACCACGGCCGCCGCCAGGCCGGCCGCCCCGGAACCCAGGACGAGGAGATCGGTCTCGCACTCCCCGGCGGTCACGATCCGGCCGCGAGCACCGTCGGCAGGATCGAGGTCGGCATCGGCCCCTTGTTACGCCGGCCCTGGGTCGTCTCTTCCCAGGCGTGGGCGAGGATCCCGACGCTTCGGCTGAGCACGAACAGCCCTCGCGCGAGTGGCGGCGGGAAGCCCAGCTCGGCGTAGATCACCGCGGTCGCCCCGTCGATGTTCATCGGCACCGGCTTGGCCCGTCCGGTGTTCAGCAACGCCTCGACGGCCAAAGCGGCACGCAGGTGCTTCCCCTCGACGACCCCGTCGGCGACGGCTCCGTCCACCAGCGCCAGCAGCGGGTCACGACGCGGATCACGCGGGTGGAAACGGTGCCCGAAGCCGGGCAGGTACCGGCTGTGCTTCCGAAACTCCGCGACAACGGCTTCGGTCGCCGCTTCGAGGGACTCTTCGGCGTCTTGACGCGCAACGATCGCCGACAACAGCTCGACGCACTGCTGTCCGGCGCCGCCATGGGAATCGCCGAGCGCGTTCACCCCGGATGCCATCGCGTTGTTGAGGCCCACCCCGCAGGTCGCGGTCATCCGCGCGATGGCGATGGACGGCGCCTGCGGACCGTGGTCGACCGAGGCGACCATCGCGGCTTCGAGCAACGCCGCTTCCTTCGGCCCGGGACTCGTCCCGCGCACCAGCAACCAGATCGTGGCCACGAACCCGTGGGACCCGATCAGGTCCTGCACCGGAATCCCCCGCAGCTCGACCACGCCCGGTTCCATCCGGCAGATCCCGTTGGCCCACCAGTCGGCGACTTCGCCGACGGTCGCGTTGCTGTCCATGTCAGTCCTTGTCCACGGGCGCGAGCGACGGTTCCGGCGCCGGCCGGGGAATGGGCGTGCCGGTGTTCCACCGGCGGGCCAGCCTGGCCGCTTCCTCGTTGTGTTCCCCGAGCAGCGGCGGTCGCGTTGCCGGGCGCAGCGGTTCGCCGTCGAGCAGGACGCCGTTGCCGCTGGCGCGCAAGGTCCGCTCGGCCTGCCCGGGAAACGGCAGTTCCGTGAAGAAGCCGCGGTGGGCGAGCTGTTCGGACTCCAGAGCCTGCGGCACCGTGAGGATCCTGGCTGCCGGCACACCCGCATCGGAAAGCAGGCGCTCCCACTCAAGGGCGGGCCGCGCGCCCAAGGCCTCGTTCAGCTCGACGTCGAGCTCCGCCCGGTGGGCCTTGCGGTCTTCCCGGTCGGCGAAACGGGAATCCGTGACCAGGTCCGGCCGCCCCACCAGCGTGCACAAGGTGACGAACTGCTCCTGCCGGTTCGCCGCGATGTTCAGCGGCCCATCCGCGGCGAAGAACGTCCCCGAGGGTGCCGCCGTGGCGTTGTCCCGCCCCATCGGCACCGGCGCGACGCCGCTGATGACGTAGTTCGACACCGCCCAGCCCATGGCCGAAATGGACGCTTCGAGCATCGACAGGTCCAGGAAACACCCTTCGCCCGTGCGGTCCCGGCCGACCAGAGCCGCGGAGATCGCGAGGGCGGCCATGAGACCGCCGACGGTGTCCGAGACCGGGAACCCCACCCTCAGCGGCGCGGTTTCCGGGGTTCCGGTCACGCTCATCATGCCCGACAGGCCTTGGATGATCTGGTCGTAAGCCGGCGCCTGGCTCATCGGGCCGCTTTGGCCGAACCCCGAGATGGCGCAGTAGACCAGCCCGGAATTGAGCGCTCGCAACCTTTTCCAGCCGAAACCGAGGCGGTCGAGCACACCGGCCCGGTAGTTCTCGAGGACGACGTCCGCACCGCGGACCAGGTCCTGGAACAGCTCCCGCTGCCCGTCTTCCTTGAGGTCGAGTTCGATCGACTTCTTGCCGGCGTTCTGCGCCAGGAACGACGTGCCGATCCCGGCCCGGTTCAGGACCGCGTCCGGCCCCAGGTTCCGGGCGAGGTCGCCCGACCCCGGCAGCTCGACCTTGACGACCTCGGCGCCGAACAGCATGAGCTGGTAACTGCAGTACGGTCCGGCGAGGACGTTGGTCAGGTCGAGCACCCGGATACCGCGAAGCGGTCTTTTCGTCATTCCCTCTCCTTGCACCAGACGACGAGCCCCTGCCGGAGTCAGCCGGCGAACGGATGGTCGAAGCCCCGCTCGCTCATCCGCGAAGCGGATTCGGTGAGGTCGGCGACGAACTCGGCGATCCGGTCTTCGGAGAATCGGACGGTGGGGCCGCTCAGCGACAGCGCGGCGGCGACGGAACCACTTTTGCCGAGCACGGGAACCGCCACTGCCGACAGGCCCGCCTCGCGTTCGCCGTGACTCACCGCGTACCCCTGGTCGGCCGCTTCGGACAGTCCTTTGTGGATGCTGTCCGTCTGGTCGACGCCACCGGGGGAACTGCGCGCGATCCTCTTCAGCAAAGCAGGAGAAGCGTCGCGGAGCAAGACTTTCGACGAAGCACCGCCCCACAACGGAAGTTCGTCACCGACCCGCACGACGTGCCGAAGCGGTTGCGGGCTTTCCTGTTGGGCAACGCAAACCCGGTACATGTCCCGCCGGACGTAGAGGTTCACCGTCTCCCGCTGACGATCGCCGAGCTCGCGCATCAGCTGCATCATCTCCGCCGGCAGTTCCCAGCTCTGCCGGGCGAGGTGCGCCCACCGCCACAGCCCGGGTCCGGCCATGTAACCCTTGCTGGTCGACCACAGCAGGCCGTTCAGCTCCAGCGTCTGGGCCAGCCGGATCGCCGTCGTCTTCGCGAGACCGGTCGCTTTCACGATGTCGGAGATCGTCACGGTGGGCCGTTCGTCGGTCAGCAATCCGAGGATGTCCAGCGCGCGCTGGACACTCCGCACGCCCCCTTCGCCGGGCGAGCCCTCTCGTTCCTCGGCACCGTCGTCCTTCATCTCTGCCAACCCCTTCGTTCCGTTGCGAGGTCCCCGGCCGGCGGACCAGTTCGCAACAGTTTCAGATCCCGCTCTTGCCACCGGCAGGCGGCTGACCGTACGTTACACGGAGTCCGCAGAGCGGTCCAGATGTACCGTTTGATGGTTCACAAGGGAGTGTGGCGGTGCTGGAGCAGATCCTCGAAGCCGCGAAATCCGATACCCCGATCGAGGCCGCCGCGTTCGTCGCCGGCCAGTGGTCCCGCGATGGAGCACCGGCCGGGCGCATCGGCCCCTACCAGCGAAAAGTGGTCACCACGTCGTTCACGGCGGACGAGGGCCAAGTGGCTCGCGCGGTCGCGTACGCCGCCGAATCCGCGCCTGTCGTCGCACGCCTGGCGCCAGCCACTCGCGCGGCGATCCTCGAACGTGCCTCACGGCTGGCCGGCGACCACCGGGACGACATCGCCCGGCTGATCGCCTTCGAACTCGGCAAACCGCTCAAGGACGGGCGGGGCGAGCTGGACCGGGTAGCCGACACCTTCGCCGTCTGCGCCGCGGAAACCCGGCACATCGGCGGGGAGAACCTGCCGGTCGCCGGGTGGGAACGCGGGGTCGGCAACACGGCCCTGACCTACCGCGCCCCGGCGGGGGTGGCGCTGGCGATCACGCCGTTTAACGCCCCGGCGAACCTGCTCGCCCACAAGCTCGGGGCGTCCTTCGCCGCCGGGAACACCACGCTGGTCAAGGCCCCGCCGCAGGCCCCGGCCACCACGGCCGCGGTCGTGGCCCTGCTGCTGGAAGCGGGCATGCCGCCGGAAGCGGTGCAGCTGCTGCACGGCGGTGGTGACGTCGGCGCCGCCCTGTGCGCGGCCCGCGAGGTCGCGGTCATCAGCTTCACCGGCAGCGCGGAGACCGGCAACGCCGTCGCCCGGGCCGCCGGGGCGAAACGGCTGGTGCTCGAGCTCGGCGGGAACGCCGCGACGCTCGTGTGCGCCGACGCCGACCTCGCTCTCGCCGCCAAGACCTGCGCTCGCACCGGCTACAGCAACTCCGGCCAGAGCTGCATCTCCGTCCAGCGGGTCTACGTGCACCGCAGCCGGTTCGACGACTTCCTCATCGCGTTCCGCACCGAGGTCGAAGGCCTGAAAGTCGGCGATCCGCTCGACCCGGCCACCGACGTCGGCTCGATGGTCGACGAGGAAGCCGCGGCCCGCGTCGAGAAGTGGACCTCCGAGGCGGCGGCCGGTGGCGCGCGAGTGCTGCTGGGCGGTACCCGGGACGGAGCGACGCTGCTGCCCACGATCGTCGCCGACCCCGCACCGGACGCGACGGTTGTCGTCGAGGAGGTCTTCGGCGCCCTGGTCGCCGTACTGCCCTTCGACGACCTCGACACCGTCATCGCCTCGTGCAACAGCAGCCGGTTCGGGCTCCAGGCCGGGATCTTCACCCAGGACATCGGCACGATCTTCACCGCGTGGCGGGAGCTGCAGGTCGGCGGGCTGATCGTCAACGGCTCGTCCAACTTCCGGCTCGACCACGTGCCCTTCGGCGGGGTCAAGGACTCCGGCTTCGGCCGCGAATCCCCCGCTCCCATGATCGACGACTACACCGTCGTCAAGACCCTCGTGCTGCGCAACCTGTCCATCTGGGGCGAGCAGTGACCGAAACCGCCGAGCCACCGAGGAGTTCGACCGCGATGACCCATCCCGCCGCGACCATCACCGCCGCCGACGCGCTCGTCCGCCAGCTGGAGTCCTACGGCGTCGAATACGTCTTCGGCCTGTGCGGGCACACGAACATCGCGTTGCTGGACGCACTGGGCCGCAGCGACATCGAGTTCGTGATGGCCCGCCACGAGCAGGCCGCGGCGCACGCCGCCGACGGCTACGCCCGCGCCACCGGCAAGCCCGGTGTCCTGCTGGTGCACGTCGGCCCCGGCATGATGAACGCGGTCACCGGCGTGGCCACCGCGGCGTTCGACTCGGTGCCGCTGATCACCATCTCCGGCGACATCCCGTCCTACTACCACGGCCGGCACCCGCACCAGGAAGTCAACCTGCACGCCGACGCCGACCAGACCGCCATCTACCGCCCGTTCGTCAAGCGGGCCTGGCAGGTGCACCGCGCCGAAGACCTCGCCCGGTTCACCGAGCGCGCGTTCTGGACCGCGACCTCGGGCCGCCCCGGCGCCGTGCTGCTCAGCGTCCCGATGGACCACTTCTCGCGCGAAGTCCCGCTCGTCGAGTACCCGCTCGTCGCGCACACCGCGAAACCCGCCCTCTCCGACGCCGACGCCCGCCGGATCGCCGAAGTCCTGGCCGGCGCCGAACGCCCGCTCGTCTACCTCGGCGGCGGACTGCGCTCGCCCGAGGGCCGGGCGGCACTGCTCGAACTGGTCGAGCACCTGAACATCCCGGTGGCGCACTCCCTGATGGCCAAGGGCACCCTGCCCGACCGCCATCCCCTCGTGATGGGCATGACGGGGTTCTGGGGCCTCGAGCTGACCAACGAGTACACCCGCAAGGCCGACGTCGTCCTGGCCCTCGGGACCCGGTTCGCCGAGACCGACGCCAGCTCGTGGAACTCCGAGTACACCTGGGCGTTCCCACCGGGCCGGCTGATCCAGATCGACCTCGACGCGGCCGAGATCGGCCGCAACTACCCCGTCGAGATCGGCGCGGTCGCCGACGTGAACCACGCGGTCCCGGCGATCACGGCCGCCGTCAAGACCCTGGTGGCCGAGCCGGTCGAGCGCCCCGACATCCGCGAGCAGATCGGCACGGTCCGCGCGGAGCTGTTCGCCGCGAGCCAGGAACGCGGCCGCAGCACCGACTTCCCGCTGCGCCCCGAACGAATCCTCGAGGACCTGCGCACGACGCTGCCGCCGGACGCCGTGCTGGTCACCGACGTCGGCTGGAACAAGAACGGCGTCGCCCAGTGCTACCAGCTGCCCGAGCAGGGCCGCTTCATCACCCCGGGCGGCGCGTCGACGATGGGCTTCGGCCCGGCCGCCGCGGTCGGCGTGCAGCTGGCCCAGCCGGACCGCGTCGTCGTCGCGCTCGTCGGCGACGGCGGGATGAGCGCCCAGCTGCCCGCCGTGCCGCTGGCCGTCGAGCGGGGGCTACCCGTCCTGTTCGTCGTGATGAACAACAAGGCGCACGGCACCATCGCGGACCTGCAGGCCCACAACTTCGGCCAGAGCTTCGGCTGCGAGTTCCGCGACCGCGACGGCAACCCCTCGTCCCCCGACTTCGCGGCCTTCGGCCGGGCCTGCGGCGCCGACGGCTACACCGTCGAACGCCCGGAGGACCTCGCCGCCGCACTGCGCGAGGCGCTCGCGAACCGGCGCCCCGCCGTGCTCGACGTCCCCATGGTCAACGAACCGGTGCCGACCCCGGGGCACTGGAACATCAACGACATCTACCAAGGCGTCTTCGAATGACCCCGCAACCGCACACAATGGAGTGTCCCCGATGAACCGACCCGGAATCAGACGTCTGCTGGCCACGATGGCCCTGCTCGCCGCGGGCGCCGCGACCGCCTGCAGCGCCCCCGGCAGCTCGACGCCGTCCACCTCGGACAGCAGTGGCCCGATCAAGATCGCGGTGGTGAACGCGCAGAGCGGGCAGCTCAGCTCGCTCGGCGCGTGGGAGTACAAGGGCGCGAAGCTGGCGGTCGAGCAGTGGAACGCCAAGGGCGGGGTGAACGGCCGCAAGATCCAGCTCGACGTGTTCGACGACGCCGGCGACCCGACGGTGGGCACCAACCTGGCCCGCAAGATCGCCAGCGAAGGCTACATCGCGATGATCGGCACCGCGGAGAGCGCGGTGACCGTGGCGATGGCGCCCGTCCTGCAGCAGTCGAAGATCCCGAGCATCACCTCCGGGCAGTCGCCGTCGATCATCGCGGTCAAGAGCCCGTTCCAGTTCCTCAACGGGCCGACCAGCACCACCTACGACGAGACGCTCGCGAAGTACCTCGTGGACCAGAAGGGCCAGAAGAACATCGCGTTCATCACGAACAACGGCTCCTACGGCAAGGGCGAGCACGACGCGTTCGGCAAGGCGCTGGCCGGTCGCGGGGTCACGCCGGTCGACGACCAGGTCGTCACCACCGACCAGAAGGACTTCAGCGCCGCGCTGACCTCGATCCGGCAGAAGAACCCGCAGGTGCTGTTCGTCGGGACCGAAGAGGTCGAGGCGGGGCTGATCGTCAAGCAGGCCCGTGAGCTCGGCATCACCGCGACGATCGCCGGCGCCGCGCCGATGGGCACGACGGTGTACCTCAGCACGGCCGGCGCCGCCAACGCCGAAGGCACCGTGGTGAGCAGCCCGTACCTGAGCAACGAGACCAGCGACGCGGCCCGCCAGTTCGCCCAGGCCTACAAGGCCGCGTACAACGAAGACGCGGAGCTGCACGGAGCCAAGAGCTTCGACGGCACCAGCATCTTCCTCACCGCGCTGAAGACGTCGAACGGCGCCACCGGCCAGCAGCTGGCCGACGCCATCCGCGGCACCAAGTACCCCGGACTGCTCGGCGACTTCACGTTCGACCAGACCGGGGTCGGCATCCACGCCACGTCGATCGGTGTCATCACCGGCGGCAAGCTCATCGCGGCTCCCGCCAGCTGACTCGCCCTCGAGGGGCCGCGCGGTTCCGCGCGGCCCCCGCCGGTGAAAGGACCCCCATGCAAGTTCTGCTCCAGACCCTCGTCGGCGGGCTCAGCTTCGGTGCTGTCTACGCCCTCGTCGCGATGGGCTTCTCGATCGTCTACCGCACCATGGGCCTGGTGAACTTCGCCCACGGCCAGGTGGTCATGGTCGGCGCCTACGCGGCATCGACCTTCTACATGTCCTCACGGCTTCCGTTCATCCTCGCCATCGTCGTCGCCATGGTGGTCACCGGGCTCATCGCGCTGGTCATGGAGCGCGTGCTGCGCCCGTTGGAGAACAAGGACTTCGACCTCATGCTGATCGGCACGATCGGCTTCGGCGTGGTCCTGGAGGCGCTGGCCACCATCATCTGGGGCGCCACCGGGCACGCCGTGCCGACCCCGGTGGACGCCGGGCCGCTGGACCTGTTCGGCGTGCGCGTCCGCACCTACAACCTCGTGGTGCTCGGCATCGCCGCCGTCGCGACCGTGCTGCTCCTGCTGTTCCTGCAGCGCACCAAGCGCGGCGCCGCCATGCAGGCGGTGGCCATGGACCACGAAGCCGCGACGGCCGTCGGCATCCACGTCGGGCGCAGCAACGCCATCGCGTTCGCCATCGGCGCGGGACTCGCGGCTCTCGCCGGGGGCCTGGTGGGCCCGCTGCTGTACGTCAGCCCCACCCTCGGCGGCACCCTGGGCATCAAGGGTTTCGCCGCGGCCATCCTCGGCGGCTTCGGGAACATCGGCGGCGCGATCGCGGGCGGCCTCGCCATCGGCTTGCTCGACTCGTACGCCTCCGGCCAGTTCCAAGGCTATTCGGACCTGGTGGTGTTCCTCGCGTTCACGGTCATCATCATGATCCGGCCGACCGGGTTCTTCGGCGAACGGACGGTGAACCGGGCATGAGCTTCCTGCGCACCAGACCGGCCGTGGTCAAGGTGATCGCGGCCGCCGCGATCGCCGTCGTCGCCTGGTTCCTGCCGTACGGCCTGGACACCTACGGCATCCACGTCGTCAACATCGCGGTGGTCTTCGCCCTGCTGGCCGTCGGCCTGGGCCTGGCCATGGGCGTGGCCGGGCAGATCAACCTCGCCCAGGTCGCGTTCTTCGGCATCGGCTCGTACGCCTTGGCGATCTTCACGACGAACTCGGGGCTCGGCTTCTGGGTCTCGGCCGTGCTCGCGATGCTCGCCACCGCGCTGGCCGGGCTCTTCGTCGGCATCCCGGCGCTGCGGGTCCAGTCGCACTACCTCGGCATCGTCACCCTCGGCCTCGCGCTGGCGTTCACCAACTGGGTCACCAACGCCCAGGTCGCCGGCGGCGCGTCGGGCATCAACGGGATCCCGGCGCCGCCGCTGTTCGGCGTCGACCTGACCAACGAGTACCTGTACTACTACTTCGAGCTGATCGTCTTCGCTCTCGCCATCGGGTTCGCGCTCTTCCTCGTCCGCACCGCGCTCGGCCGGCGGCTGCGGGCGATGCGCGACGACTCGCTGGCCGCGGGGGCGGTCGGTGCTCCCGTGCCGCTGCTGCGCATGACGGCGTTCCTCACCGCGAGCGTGTACGGCGGTGCGGCCGGAGTCCTCTACGCCGGGCTGATCCACTACATCGCGCCCGAGTCGTTCAGCGTGGCCAACATGTTCCTGCTGCTGGCGATGGTCATCATCGGCGGGCGGCAGAGCATCGTCGGTTGCGTGATCGGCGCGATCGCGCTCTCCCTGGTGCGCGAGGCGCTGGTCGACTTCTCCATTTACGCCCAGCTGGGTTACGGCTCCGTCGTGGTGCTGATGGTCGTGTTCGCGCCCACCGGCTTGGCCGGTCTCCCGCAGCGGATCCGCGCGGCGATACAGCGTCGCCGACATCGGGAAGCGGCCGTGCTCAAGGCGTTCCGCCCGTACGAGCCGGTCACGGACAAAGCGTCGGGCTCGCTGGAGATCTCGGGGATCAGCAAGCAGTTCCGCGGCCTGCGGGCCCTGGACGGCGTGACGCTGTCGGTCGAGCCGGGCGAGATCCGCGGCATCGTCGGGCCCAACGGCTCGGGCAAGACCACGCTGTTCAACGTGATCAGCGGGATCTACACCGCGAGCGGCGGCACGGCGACGTTCAACGGACGGCCGCTCGTCGGGCGGCGGCCGCACCAGCTCTCGCACCAGGGGATGTCGCGGACGTTCCAGAACCTGCGCCTGTTCGGGCAGATGACGGTCGAGGAGAACCTCCTGGTCGCCCTCGACCGGACGCCGATGCGCGCGGCGTGGCGGTACGTGGTGTGGCCGGTCGGCATCTGGCAGCACGAACGCCGGCTCCGGCGAGCCGCGGCGGACCTGCTCGACCGCTTCGGCCTCACCGACTTCGCCGGCTCCGCGCCGAAGTCCCTCCCCTACGGCATCCAGCGGCGCGTCGAACTCGCCCGGGCCATGGCCGCCGAGCCCAGCCTGCTGCTCCTCGACGAGCCCGCGGCGGGTCTCAACGGGCAGGAGGTCGGGCAGCTGCAGGAGATCGTGCGTTCCATTCGGGACAGTGGCGTGACGGTGGTGCTGATCGAACACAACATGGGCCTGGTCATGTCCCTGTGTGACCGGGTCACGGTGCTGGCCAGCGGCCGGGTGATCGCCGAAGGCACCCCGGCGGAGGTGGCCGTCCGGCCCGAGGTCATCGAGGCCTACCTCGGCGACTCGTTCAGCACGGCCGAGGTCGTCGAAGCAGTCGAGACGGAGGCGTTGCCGTGAACACCCGGACACAAGGCGATCTGGTCGTGGAAGACCTCGCCGTGCACTACGGCGGGGTCCAGGCGGTCAACTCGGTGTCGTTCACCGTCGGCGCCGGCCGCTGTCTGGGCATCATCGGGGCCAACGGCGCCGGCAAGACGTCGACGTTGAAGGCGCTGATGGGGCTGGTGCCGCGCAAGGTGGGCGCGCTCCGTCTCGGTGACCGAGACCTCACCAAGGTGAAGCCGAAGGACATCGTGCGGCACGGCATCGGCTACGTGCCGGAGGGCCGGCACGTGTTCACCGGCTTGACGGTGGAGAAGAACCTGCTGCTCGGCGCGTACCTGCGATCGTGGAAGGGCAAGACGCGGGAAACGCTCCAAGAGGTCTACGAAATGTTCCCGGTGCTGGGCGAGATGCAGCACCGGCTGGCGGGTGCGCTGTCGGGCGGTCAGCAGCAGATGCTGGCCATCGGGCGGGCGCTGATGTCCGAACCGAGGCTGGTGCTGCTGGACGAGCCGTCGATGGGCTTGTCCCCGAAGCTGGTCGAGGAGATCCTCGGCACCCTGCAGCGGCTGTCCGCCTCGGGGCTCGGGCTGCTTCTGGTGGAGCAGAACGCGAAGCTGACCTTCGAGGCGACCGAGACGTGCGTGGTCATGGAGAACGGGCGGATCGCGATGACCGGGAGTTCGGCCGAACTGGCGCACGATCCGCTGGTCCGCCAGATCTACCTCGGGCTCTGACACGTCCGCACAGCGAAACCCCCGGCCGGGAGCCCCGGCCGGGGGTTTCGCTGCGTCGAGCGGATCAGCGGCAGAACGGTGCCGCGCCGGCGGCGGACTTGATGCCGTTCGCGATCAGCGTCTGGAAGTACGCCGCGCCGTCCGAAGTGGACGTGTTGGTGAACGCCCAGCTCTCGTGGCCGAGCGTCGTCACCCAGGAGCGGCCGCCGTCGTAGTACTGGCACCAGGCGACGGGGTGGTTGTCGCCGTGGCCGGGATGCCCCATCGAACCCTTGACGCCCTTCGCGAGAGTCGACTCGTCGACCTTGGCCAGGAACCGCACGTTGGTCGGGAACGGCACGAGGTTGTACCACTCGTCGGTGAACGCCCACCGGTTCGGCAGGCCCTTCGTCGACACGTCGTTGCGGTCCACCGTCTGCACCACACCGGCCTGTGCGGGGCCGTGGTCGTAGTAGTTCGCCCCGCCGAGCAGGCCTTCGTACCAGGGGAAGTTGTACTCGGTGCCGAAGGCGTTGTGGATCCCGACGAACCCGCCGCCACCCCGGATGTACTGCCGCAACGACGTCTGGGCCGAGTCGTCCAACGTGTCGCGCGTGGTGCTCATGAAGATCACGGCGTTGTACTTGAACAGCGTGTTCGGGCTCGCGAGCTGCGTGACGTCCTCGGTCCAGTCGACGCCGAACCCGTTCTTCTTGCCCAGCTCGATGAGCCCGTTCTGCGCGACGTTCGCCGCGGTCAGCGGCGGGTTCAGGCCCGGCCCGAGCGCCGGGCCCAGGTTCGCGTGACGCGGACCGGCCGTGCGCGAGTAGACGAGGACCTTGATGCCCCTGCTCAGGTCGAAGTTGCCCCAGTTGTGGTAGCAGCGCGAATCGAGGCCGCGGCACACGCCGTAGTCGGGGTCGCCGAGCGCCTGGGCGCCCTGCTGGTTCTTCCCGTCGTGAGCCGATGCGGGCATCCCGATCAGGGCGGCCGTGGTCAGCGCCGCGGTCACCGCGCTCCCGACCATCGTCAACAGCGTCGTTGATCTCTTCTTCATGGTGTTACGACCTTTCTCCGGGCACGGCGGTGCCCCGGGGTCCATGGGAGGGAGCCGGCTACAGCTCGAGCAACTGGCCGTCGGCGGCCACCGCCGCACCCGCGGCGGTGACTTCGGCCAGCTCCGGCGCGTCCGGCCGGAGGAGGGGGTTGGTGTTGTTGAGGTGGGTGAACAGGAAACGTGTCCGCGGGCGCGCCTGAACCAGGGTTAGCTGCTCGCGCACGGCGAGGTGTCCCATGCCCGACGCCGGGCGCGCGGGACCCATCTCGTCTTCGGTGAAGAACGTGCCGTCCAGCGCGACGAGGTCGGCCCCGCCGATCGCCTCCTCGAACTCCGGGCTCCACGCGGCGAGACCGGGCGCGTAGACGAAGGAGCGGCCGCCGGCGTCGAACCGGTACGCGCACACCGCTTCCCCTGACGCGACGTTCGCATAGCGCGGTCGCTTGGCACTCAGGACGGTGGCCGTGACCCGGAGTCCGCCGGCCAGCTCGACCGGTTCCCCGTCTCGGACGTCGTGGCGGTGCACCCGGGTGTATCCGGATAGGACAGTGTACAGGGGGAACGCCGTCGTCAGGGCCTCGTGCACCCACGTGGTGGCGTAGACGTCGAGCTCGGCGGCCTCGCGCAGGCCGAGCAGACCGAGGGTGTGGTCCAGCTCGGCACTGGTGAACAGGACCCCGCGCACCGGGGTATCCCGCGTGCCGGCGGGCGGGCGCAGTTCGGGGGTGGCCAGTAGCTGCGCCCGCAGGTCCGGGGAGGCGTTGACGAGGTACCACGCGCTGCCGTCCCCGCTGATCGCCAGGCCGTCTTGAGTTCGCGACCTCCCGGTGGCGCGGGCCGCCTCGCACTCCCGGCAGCCGCAGTTCCACTGGGGAGACCCTCCCCCGGCCGCGGTGCCCAGGATGCGGATCTTCATCACATCCGCCGGGGCACGGCAGGTTCCGGCACGAGGTCCGCGATCCCGGCCAGCACGAGGTCGTGGTGCTCGGACCGGTCGCAGACGGGGTCGGTCACGGTCGCGTCGCCAGTCAGCTGGTAAGCCTGGCAACGGCAGCCGCCGAAGTCGATTTCCTTGAGCGCGCAGCCGCCGCAGGGCGCGGGCAGCCACTCGGTGCCGCGGAACTTGCGGAAGGCCGGGGATTCGTACCAGATCGCCGCGAGCGGGTCCGTGCGCACCGACGGGACTTCCAGACCCGGCAACGTCTCCGCGGCCAGGCAGGGCAGCACGTGGCCGTTGGGCGTGATGGTCAGCTGCCGGGCGCCCCAGCCGTAGTTGCACGGCTTGGGACGCGGGTCGTAGTAGTCGGCGGCGACGTGCACGACCTCGAAGCCGTACCGCTCCCGGACCCCGGCGACGTCCTGGGCCGCCCGGTCGACCTGTTCGCGCGTGGGCATGAGCGCGGCGCGGTTGCGCAGCGCCCAGCCGTAGAACTGCGTGTGGGCGAGTTCGAGGCGGTCCGCGCCCAAGCGGCCGGCCAGTGCGGCGATCGCCGGGACGTGGCCGACGTTTCCGCGGTGCAGCACGACGTTGATGGTCAGGGGCAGCCCGGCGGCCCGGACCGCCTCGGCGACGACGAGCTTGCGATCGTGCGCCGCCCGCCCGGCGACGCGGTCGGCAGGGGCGGCTTCGGCGTCCTGAAGGGACAGTTGGAAGTGATCGAGACCGGCGTCGGCGAGCCCGGCGATCCTCGCCTTGTTCAGCGAGATCCCGCTGGTGACCAGGTTGGTGTACAGGCCGAGCCGGTGCGCGGCCGCGACCAGGTCGGCCAAGTCGCGGCGGAGGCCCGGCTCACCACCGGACAGGTGCAGCTGCAGCACCCCGAGGTCGCGAGCCTGGCTGAAGACGTCCAGCCAGGTGGCCGTGTCGAGCTCGTCCCGGTAGTCGGCGAGGTTGAGCGGGTTCGCGCAGTACGCGCACTGCAGGGGACACCGGTAGGTCAGCTCGGCGAGCAGGCCGAGCGGCACCGGTGACCGCGGCGGGGCCGCCGGTCCCGGACGCGGCGACGGCACCCGGGCCGGCCCGGCGTCCGGAGTCTCCCCCACCAACCCGCGGTCTTCGAGGTCGGCCAGCGTCCGCAGCACCGAGCCGGCCTCGACGCCGGCGTACTCGGCGGCGAGGTCGTCGACGATGTCCGCCACCGAGCGCCGGGTGTCGCATCGGGACACCACGGCCGCCGCGGTTTCGTTGAGCAGCAGTACACCTTCGGGGAACAGCAGCGCCGTGCGGCCGCGGACGGCGTCGAACTCCAGCCGTACTCCGCGACGCAGCCCGGGCCTGCTGCCGGCCGTCACGCTCATGACGCCCCCGCGTAGTCCACCGCGTCGAGCACGGCCCAGAGCACGTCGCACTTGAAGGACAGTGCGCGGACCGCGGCGCCCTGCTGCTCGGCGGTGACGCAGTGGTCGAGCACGAGACGCAGGGTCAGCGCGCTGTCGTCCCGCGCAGCGGGGATCCGGCGTTCGAAGTAGGCGAAGCCCTCCGGCCGGATCCAGTCGTAGTGCTCCCGCCACGCGTTGACGCGGTCGGTCATGTGCCCCGGCGAAAACACCTCCGTGAGGGCCGCCGCGACGCTCTCGATCCACGGCTTCGTGCGGCAGAAGTGCAGGTACCCGTCGACGGCGAACCGCACCCCGGGCAGGACGTGCCGCTCGTCCAGGACTTCCGCCCTGCTCAGCCCGACGGCCTCCGCCAGGCTCAGCCACTGTTCCATGCCGCCTTCGCCGGCGTTCGCGCCGTCGTGGAAGACGATCCGGTCCACCCACGCGCGGCGCACTTCCGGCAGCGGGCACGCCGCGATGACCGCGGCGTTCTTCTGCGCCAGGCACTTCTGGTAGTACCAGCGGTTGGCCACCCAGCGGCGCAGGTCCGCCGGGGTGCACTTGCCTTCGTGCAGCCGGAGGTGGAACGGGTGGTGAGCCCAGTAGCGCTTCTCGAGGCGGAGCAGGGCGTCGGTCAGCTCCGCCCGGCTCAGCGGGCCCGCCACGGCTCGCTCTCGCCGGCGTACGCGGTGACCTCAGGGCGGGTCTCGTAGCACTCGACCACCGGATCCGACCACTGGGGAAGAACCCCGCTATCGCCCTGCGCCACAACGGTTTCCAGAACTGCGGACATACCGGACTCCTTTTCGGTACGGCGGGGCGACGGTGCCCCAGGGTCCACCCAGCGGTCCTTTCGGTCCGCCTAGTGTTCCGCGACAGTACCCCGGCGATCGCGCGCCGAACAAGAGGCGAATCCTCTTGTTCCGCGCACGCGGCAGTCCTAGACTCGACCGTTGAGCGGTCCGATAGTACCACTAGACGGACTTTTCGCTCGTCCGATCATCTCGTCGCAGCGCGCTTTTCCTCAACGAAGAGAGGGCCCCATCGATGGATCGACGCAAATTCCTGACCGGCGCGACGGGAGCCGCCGTGGCGGGGACCGTGCTCGCCGCCCAGCCCGCCGCCGCGGCGGCCACAGTGGACACCCCACGCCAGCCGGACGCCTTCGGCCGGCCGGGGCGCGACTTCACCAAGGTCGGCGGCGACCTCGGCAACCAGAACCACACGCCGCTGCACCAGATCACCCGGCAGAACGTCACCCGCCTCGGCGGCGCGTGGCACGTCAACCTCGAAGGCGGGGACACCTCCCGAGCGCAGCAGAGCACGATCGTCGCGCAGAACGGCGTCCTCTACGTCCAGACCACCCAGCAGAACGTCTTCGCCGTCGACGGCCGCACCGGCGCGGTGCGCTGGAAGACGAACCTGGGCACGGAGACCACCAACATGCGCGGCGTGGCCCTGGGGCAGGGCAAGGTGTTCTCGACCTCGGGCGCG
Source organism: Amycolatopsis sp. cmx-4-37 (assembly GCA_049998055.1). GTDB lineage: Bacteria > Actinomycetota > Actinomycetes > Mycobacteriales > Pseudonocardiaceae > Amycolatopsis. The sequence goes on from JAEBEK010000007.1 coordinate 457,392, forward strand.
AACATCCTGTACGCGCTCGACCAGAAGAGCGGCGCCGTCGTCTGGAAGACCCAGCTGCTGACCGAAGACGCCTCGCAGGGCACGCCCGAGCCGTGCGACCCGGCGAACGGCCAGTGCGGCGGCAGCATCGGCAGCCTCGCCGGCGCGGTCGTCTACTCGGACGGGCTCATCTACGTGGGCATGCAGGGCAGCACCGCCGGCGCCCGCGGCCGGGCCTACGCCCTCGACGCCGCCACCGGCAAGATCGCCTGGACCTTCTGGGCCGTCCCCGGCCCGGGCGAGTTCGGCCACGACACCTGGGAGGGCGAGTCCTGGAAGACCGGGGGCGCCGTACCGTGGATCCACCCCGCGGTCGACCCGGAACTGGGGCTCGTCTACTGGACCTTCGGGAATCCCTACCCCCGCACCAACGGCTCCACGCGCGGCGGTGACAACCTCTTCGCCAACACGATCGTCGCGATCGACGCGAAGACCGGCAAGCGGCGCTGGCACTTCCAGTCCGTGCACCACGACATCTGGGACTACGACAACGTCATGGCGCCGGTCCTGATCGACCTGCGCATCGACGGCAGGCTGCGCAAGGTCGTGGTCTACGGCAGCAAGGTCGGCATGTACTACATCCTCGACCGCACGAACGGCAAACCGATCCAGGGCGTGACCGAGCGCCCGGTGCCGCAGGACCCACGGCACAAGACGTCGCCCACACAGCCCTTCCCGGCCGGGGACGCGTTCGTCCCGCAGGAGCCCCGGCTGGACAACGCGACCCGCCCGGTGCCCTTCTACCCCACCGGCGGCCTGTTCGCGACGCACTGGGACCGCGCGACGATCATCTTCCCCGGCGCCGGCGGCGGAGCCGACTGGGCGCATGTCTCGTTCAACCCCAGCACCGGCTGGGTGTACGTCGGCTACGGCCTCATCAACTCCGCCTACTCCAACACCACCGGCGGCCGGGTCAACACCGCCCGCCCGTACGGCGAGTACTTCGCGGGCGGGATCGCCGCCGTCGACCCCCGCACCAACAAACTGGTGTGGAGCAAGGACAGCGAGTGGTCCCTGGCCCACGGCAACGGCATCCTGACCACCGACGGCGGTGTGATGTTCCAGGGCGGACCGGACGGCAATCTCCTCGCCATGAACGACGTCGACGGCCGCGAGCTGTGGCGCTTCCAGTGCGGCGCCGGCGTCCACACCAGCCCGATCAGCTACGAGATCGACGGTGACCAGTACCTGGCGGTGTTCGCGGGCGGCAACGGGCTGCCGTACCCCGACATCCCCAAGGGCGACCACCTCTGGGCGTTCAAGCTCGGCGGCAAGGTGGCCCCGGCGCCGGCGCCGACTCCCCCGTCGAAGCGCAACCAGATCCGCGTCGCCGCGGTGACCGCCGCCGCCGCGAAGAACACGGTGACGCTCGGCCGGATCTGGGACACCGCGGCGGGCGCGCCCGGTGCGGCGGAGAACACGGTGGCGCAGAACGCCATGTCCCCGCAGAACCTGACCGTCCCGGCGGGCACCGAGATCACGTTCGTGAACCCGCAGGGGAATGCCTTCGCCCACGGCGCGGTCTCGTTCTTCGAGTACGAGTTCGACAGCGGCACCCTGATGCCGGGACAGTCCTTCAAACACACCTTCACGAAGAAGGGCGAGTTCTTCTACAACGACCCGATCTTCCCGCAGAACACCGGGAAGATCGTCGTCATCTGAACCGCCGCGGCGGCGCGACGCAGGCATCTGATCCCCGCGTCGCGCTGTCGCCGCTCACCCGCGCGAGGACGTCGGGACAGGAGCCACTGCCGCGGGCTCCTTCCCGACGGACCAGGGCACCAGCCGGGTCCACTCGGCGAGGGTCTCGGCAAAGCCGTCGTCGTCGGCGGGATCGAGGACGGCCACCTCGTCGACCGTGCCATGGATGCGATGCAGCTGCTCGATCCGGGCCAGCCGGTCGCGCGCGGCCCACCGGTCGACCAGGACCACTTCGTTTCCCCACGCACGCACCAGCCAGCCGGCGGCGCCCTCGGGTAGCGGGCCACGGGAGCTATCGTTCACACGTGTCAACGAACAGTGCGACTCCGGAGCTTCGAGCGCCCGCGCGGACGGACAGCGCGGGTCCGGGACCGGCTGCGCCGAGCCGCATTCGACCCATCCATGAACGGCGGGTCGAGCGCATCTCCGTAGCAGTAGCTTCGATTTCGAAGACACCTGTCCATGAAGCTGAGTTGAGGTGATGGGCCATGGCAGCACGGCATGGTGTTCGCCAAGGTCCGCACGGTCGACGAGTTCGTCGCCGAGCCGGTGTTCGAGCACCTCGGCTCCCGCCCGCTGATCGAAACCGCGAAGGTCGCCGACACCCCGCCCGAACCGCTGGACGTCTCCGCGCTGGCCAACGCCCTCCGGGGCTGAGCGGGTCGAGGTAGGTCCGGCCTCAGGCCGGCGAGGCGAGCGGCGGCTCCACGGCCTTCAGGTCCGGCAGCCGCAGGCCGTCGTGCAGCGGCACCAGCTCCGACTGGAGAACCATCGCCGCGCCGCCGATCGCCGACGCCGTGGCCGCGGACCGCGACAGCCACACCTGGGGCACGTGCACGGACCGCGCGAAGTACACCCGCTCCAGCTCGTCCCGGATGGCCGGCAGGTAAGTCGCGCCCGCGACCGCCAGGCTCGGGCCGGTCAAGACGACACCCTCGAGGTCCATGATGTTGGCGAGGTTGCGCACGGCCACGGCGACGTAGCGGGCCGGCCTACCGCCGCTGGGCCGCGCAAGGACAGGTCGAAGCGACGATCGTGGTGAACCGGATGCTGGAGGACACCCGCCCGGCCGTGCTCACGGACCTCGGGCTGCCGGCCGTCCTGGTCGGCGAGCCCGCGCCCGGGTTCGCGGCGGTGCGGACCGACCACGCCGGCCCGGTCCGCGAAGCGGTCGGCGAGCTGCTGCGCCTCGGTCACCGGCGGATCGCCCGCGTCACCGGCCCGGCGCAGCTGCAGCACACGGCCGCGCGGTCCACCGCCTTCGTCGACGCCTGCGCCGCGGGTGGCACGCAGCCGCGGCTGGTGGAGGGCGACTACTCCGAGGAGTCCGGCGCCAAGCAGACGGCCGCCCTGCTGGCGCTCCCCGAACCGCCGAGCGCGATCCTCTACGACAACGACGTGATGGCGCTGGCCGGTCTGGCCGCCGCCCGCGACCGCGGAGTGGACGTCCCCGGCAGCCTGAACATCGTGGCCTGGGACGATTCCGCACTCTGCCGGCTCGCTTCGCCGGCGCTGACCACGATGAGCGTCGACGTGCACCAGTTCGGCGTCTCGGTCGCCGAATCGGTGCTCGAGCTCGTCGACGGCGGCCCCGTCACCGAACGCTGGTCGCCGACCGCGCACTGGGTGCCGCGGGCCAGCACCGGACCCGCGCCCGCACCCTGACCCGGCGACTTCCACGCCCCGAAGGTCGACATCTCGTTGATCAGCGCCTGCGAACGCCGCGAGAACTCGTCGACGTGGTCGATCGTCAGATACGAGATCCAGCGGACGCGTCCTCCCCGCCATCCGCCGCATCGGCTTCGACCGACAGCACTCCTGTCGCCGTGCCGGTCAATCCGGCCAGCTCGAGAATCCGCAGCGGAGCGGAACCGGCGACCGCCCGAACCGTGAGCCCCGCGCCACGCCGCTTGGCCAGCGCCGCGGCGTCCAAGAGCAAGGCAACGCCGCAGCTGCTCAGGTACCGCAGCGCGGTGAGGTCGACGACCACCTCCCGGGACGTCGTGGCTTCGACGCGGTGCAGCACCGCCGGGCGCACCTCGTCGATCGTCGCCAGGTCGAGGTCCCCGGTCACCGTCAGGATCAGCACGCCCGGGCCGGTGTCGTCGACGGCCACGTCCGCCGAGGTCGCGGCCTCGGGCACCGGCACGACGGCCTCAGGTGCGGTGCCCGGTTCGGAGCCCATCCTGAACCGCACCGTGGTGCCGACGTCGTCGTGGTCGATGTCGATCTCTTCGGACAACGCCGTGATGATCGTGATGCCGCGGCCGCGGTGACTGTTGTCGGCCGGTTCGGGCCGCCACGTCCCGTCGTCGTGCACCACGACGTCCAGGCCGCCGTCCGCGGTCCGCGTCACCGAATAGGCGACCGCGCTCGCCGAAGCGTGCTCGACGGAGTTCGCCACGGCTTCACCGAGCGCGAGGGCCAAGTCCTGGTGCAGGTCGGCGCGCAGCCCTGTCTCCGCCGACCACCGCGCGGCGTCGGCACGCACCTGCCGCAACGCCGTCGGCTCGGCGGTCACGCGCTGGTGCAGCGGCGGGGGCAGCAACCGGATGGCGAGCAAGGCGACGTCGTCCGCCTGGCCCTCGTCGAGCAGCGTCCCGGTGATCGCCGCGACCAGCTGTTCCGGCGCCTCCGCGGCGAGGCCTGCCGCTGCCTCGCTCAGGCGCCGCAGCCCGTCGTCGATCCGCTCGTCCCGCCGTTCGACCAAGCCGTCGGTGTAGAGCAGCACCGAGGTCCCCGCGCTGAGGGTCGCCGTCCGCTCCGCGTACCGCGACCGATCCGGAGCGCCGAGCACACGGCCGCCGCCGGCGAGCAACCGCGCGGCACCGGCCTCGACGACGACCGGCGGTGGGTGCCCGGCCACGGCCCAGCGCAGTTCGCCGGTCTCCCAGTCGAGCGTGAGACACGCACAGGTCGTCCCCGCCGCCCCTTCGGTGCGCGCGGCGAACGCGTCGAGCCGCTCCAGGGCCGCGGCCGGGCCGTGCCCCTCGAGCAGGCTGCCGGCCAGCGCGCTGCGCAGCTGGCCCATCACCGCCGCCGCCTGCGGTCCCTTGCCGACGACGTCGCCCACCGAAAGGGCGACGGTGGTGTCCCCTACTGCCACCAGCTCGTACCAGTCCCCTCCCGTCTGCGCGTGCACCGCGGCGGGGAGGTAGCGCGCCGCGGCGGCCACCCGCGGCAGCGCCGGAAGCTCGCGCGGCAGCAGGCTCCGCTGCAAGGTTTCGGCGATCTCGTGTTCCCGCTGCAGCAGCAGGTCCCGCTCCGCCTCACGGCGGCGTCGCTCGGTGACGTCCCGGCCGATCGCCTGCACCCCGGACGGGGTGACCTGGATGCTCAGTTCGAGGGCCACCTGGGTGCCGTCGGCCCGGCGGACGTGGTGCACCTCGCCGCTTTCCAGCGCCGTACCCGGCTCGGCGAGCAGCTGCCGCCACCGGCGGCTCCCGTCGTCGTCGAGCAGGTCGGCGATCGGGGTGCCGATCAGTTCGTCCCGGGAGTAGCCGAGCAGGGCGCAGGCCGCGGGGTTGATCTCGGTGAACCGCAGATCGCGGTCGAGGACCCAGATGGCGTCGGTGGCGCGTTCCACCAGCGACCGGTGACGCTGCTCGCTGTCGCGCAACGCCCGGCCGGTGTGCGTGCGCTGGATGGACTCCCAGCACCGGGCGACGATCAGTTCGACCAGGTCGACCTCGGCGTCCGTCCAGTGCCGGACGGTGGCCTGGTGCACCGCCATCGCGGCGACGAACCGGCCGCCGCGCAGCAGCGGGACGCAGATGACGGCCCGGATCCCGGTCACCCGGTAGGCGTTCAGATCCGCCGCTTCGAGACGCTCGTCGTGGAAGCAGTCACCGACGACCCACGACTCGCCGGCCCGCATCGCCCGCACGCAGCCGTCCCCGAACGCGGACATCGCGAAGCGCCCGGGCAGCGGCGGCAGACCGGTGTGGTGGTCACCGCTCATGAGGAAGTGGTCCTGGTCGTCTTCGGCTTCGGCGTAGGCACAGCGATCAGCGCCGAGGTACTCGCCCAGGCTGCGGGCGGCGTACTCCATGACCTGCTCGGCGTCGTCCAGCTCCTGCAGCCCGCGCTCGAACCCGGCGAGGAACCGCTGCCGTTCCGCTTCCGACCGCCGCCCGGCGGCGTCCAGCCACACGCCGCGGACGACGCCGTCGGAGCCCACCCGCGCGTGCTCTTCGAGCCAGACCACTTTCCCGTCCGGGGTCAGCGTGCGGTAGGCGATCTCGTAGTCGCCCTCCTGCCGCCACGCTTCGTCGCGCGCCCGCAGGAAGTGCGCGCGGTCATCCGGGTGCACGACCGAAGCCGCGATCGCCGGGTCACCCCGCCAGCTGTCGGGCGACCGTCCCAGCAACGTGCGGGCGCCGGCCGAGACGAACGAGTAGGCGCCCCCGCGGGTGTCGGCCTCCCACACGACGATCGGCAGACCGTCGAGGACATCGCGCGGACTCTGCTCCGCAGCCGGCTTGCGGTCTTGCGTTTCCCTGCCCACGACGTCTCCACGACCGGTACCCCGATGAAGCGACCTGACAGTGGTCGCGGTCACAGAGGGTAACACCCGCTTTCGTGTTCCGCGTTTCCGGCGCGGGGCGAACGGTCAGTAAGACTGGATCAAGGTCGAGGCCGCTGAGGTCCGGACGGCGCCCATGGCCGCAGCAGTGGCTTCGCCGTCGTGAGCGCGGTGACCATCTGACCGGTCAGGACCGTTCGGTGAACGTGTCCGCCACCCAGTCGGCGATGAAGGCGCTCACGTGCGGCAGGTGGTCGAGCCCGATGTGCTCGGTCGCTCCCTCCTCCGGGGTGAACACGCGCAACTCGCGTCGGGGGGAGTTGACGGCCTGCTCGTAGGAGCGGTGCGCGTACTCCAGCGGGATCTGCCGGTCCTTCTCGCCGTGGGCGATCAGGAACGGGACCGTGATCTGCTCGACCACACCGTCGAGGTGCACGTCGTCGGCGAACGCGATGAACTCGTCGAGGTCGTCGTGACCCCACACCCACAGCACGTGTTCCCAGTAGTGCGGGACGGGCCGCTCGCCTTCGCGTTCGAGGCGGCGCCGCTGCACCGCGCCCCAATTGTGGTTGGCGCCCCAGGCGACGCAGAGCGCGAACCGCTTCTCGAAAGCCGCGGCTCGTGGTGCGTAGTAGCCGCCGAGCGACCAGCCGACGATCCCGATCCGGGCGGGATCGACGTCGGGCCGCTGCTCGAGCCAGTCCACGGCGGCGCCGGCCCACACCTCGCTGTCGATGCGGGCCGTGATTCCCTGCAGTCGCAACGCTTCGCCGGTGCCGGGCTGGTCGAGCATGAGGCACGAGATGCCGCGCGCGGCCAGCTCTTCCCAGTGCGCGGAGCCGTACATGTGCTCCTTGGTGGAGTCGAGGCCGTTGACCAGCACCACGACCGGCGCCGGACCGTCGCTCGCGGCCGGGGCGGCGCTGAAGTAGGCGGGCAGTGTCGTCCCCTCGTACGGGATCGCCACCCGTGTGATGTGCGGGTCCCGCAGGTCGAACGACTTCTGGGCCAGCGCCAGCACCCGGCGGTAGGTGGGCACGCGGTCGGGATTGGCGTGGGAGAGCATCCGCTCGGCCTGGCAGAGGTAGTTGGTGGCACGGAAGTACAGCTGCCCGGCGGTGCGCTCGTGCCCGGCCTTCTCCGCGGCTTCGGCCTGGGTGACGAGCTGGTCGGTCAGGGCGGCCCAGGCACGCAGGAAGTCCGGGGTGCCGGCGTCGGAACCCTGGGCGGCGGCTTCGCGGATGGGTCGGCAGGCGCGATCGATCTCGTCGATCAGTCCGCCGGAGTTGAGGGCGGCGACGACACCGAGGTTCCAGACGTAGTTGCCGGGGAAGTACTCGAACACGCTCAGGTCCTTTCGGGATGGTCAGCGAGACGGAGGGTGTCGCTGATCGACTTGACGCCGCCGTGGGCGGTCAGGCCGCCGTCGACGGGAATTTCCGCACCGGTGATGAACGACGCATCGTCGCTGAGCAGGAAGGCGACGAGCGGCGCGACCTCGTCGGCCGTCCCGGTGCGGCCGAGCGGTGTCTCGGCGACGTTCGCCGCTCGGAACACTTCCGGGGCCGAGGCCGTCATCGGGGTCTCGATGTAGCCGGGGTGGACGGTGTTGACGCGGAGGCCGCGCGGGCCGAGTTCGAGGCACGCGGTCTTGGCGAGCCCGCGCAGAGCCCACTTGCTCGCGGTGTAGGCAGCGGGATGGTGACCGGTCAGGGCGGCCACCGAGCCGACGAGGACGATCGATCCACCGGCACGCATCACCGGCACCACGGCCTGGATGCCCAGCAGTGCGCCGACGACGTTGACCTCGGCGACCCGCAGGAAGTCCACCGGATCGACGTCGGTGAGCCGGGCACGCCAGGTGATCCCGGCGTTGGCGACCAGGCCGTCCACCCGATCGAGGTCCGTCGCCAGTGCGGCCCAGCCACCGGCGTCCGTGACGTCCAGCTGCCGGTAGCCGACCCCGGGCAGGTCCTCCGCGGGTGCCGGCAGCACGTCGACGCCGACGACGGTCGCGCCCTCGGCGGCGAGCAGCCGGGCTTCGGCGGCGCCCTGGCCCCGGGCGGCGCCGGTCACGACGACGACCTTGCCGCCGACCCGCCCGCTCACGCCGGACGTTTCCGCGCGCGCGACCGCGGGCGGGCCGGGCGCACCGGCGGCAGTTCTTCGCCGGCGACAACGGTGTTGCGGATCGTGCCGATGCCTTCGACCGTCATCTCCACGACGTCGCCCGGTCGCACCGGCTCTCGCGTGTCACCGCGGCCCCACAGCTCGGCCAGGCACCCGCCGTTGCCGCAGGTGCCCGAGCCCAGGACGTCCCCGGCCCGGACCCGGGTGCCCCGGGCGGCGTAGGCGACGAGTTCCTCGAACGGCCAGCCCATGTTCGACAGCAGATCCTGGCCCACTTCGATGCCATTGACCGCGACGCGCATGTCGAGCGCCAGGTAACCGTCGGCGTCCCGGTAGGGCTCCAGCTCGTCGGCGGTGACCAGCCACGGGCCGAGGGTGGTCGCGGAGTCCTTGCCCTTCGCCGGACCGAGGTTGACCTTCATTTCGCGGCGCTGCAGGTCGCGGGCCGACCAGTCGTTGAGGATCGTGTAGCCGAAGATCTCCTCCGGCCCCAGCACGGCGGCGACCTCCAACTCGAAGTCGAACAACTGCGAACCCGGTGGGACCGGCACGTCGTCGTGCGCGCCGACCAGAGCGGCGGGGTTGGTGAAGTAGAACGTCGGCGCCTCGTACCATTCTGGCGGCACGGGACCCGGCGCGACCATGCCCTCGACGTGCTCCTCGAAGGCGACGAAGTCGCGGACGCTCGGTGGCTCGAGCGGCGGCAGCAGCCGCACCTCGGCCAGGGCCACGGCCGGCCCGCCGAGAGCGGCCGCACCGGCTTCGAGGGCGGCGGGCAGGCCTCGGCGGACCAGGTCGAACACGGTCACCCCGGCCGCGAAGGCGTGGACGTCGTCGCCGGAGACCACGCCCGCGTGCACGGTTCCGCCGTGCTCGTAAGTGGCGAGGCGCATCAGACCGGCGGGGCCACGAACAGGCCCTTGTCGGGGTCGTTGAAGGAGCGGGACGCGACGAATTCGTTCATCGCGTTGGCCGTGCCCCACTGGTCGGACACCTCGGGCCGGGTGAAGTCGTAGAGGTGCGGGTGCCAGGTGTCCTCGTCGATCAGCTCCAGCTCGGTGGTGTACTCGACGGTGTTGCCGTGCGGGTCGAGGAAGTAGCTGAAGGTGTTGTTGCCGGCCAGGTGCCGGCCCGGACCCCAGATCTTCTCGACACCGGCCCGCAGCAGCCGTCCGGTGCCGCGCATGTACTCGTCGATCCCGCGCATCTCGAACGACGCGTGGTGCAGCGACGGGTGCGGGCCGCGGGCGATGGCCAGGCTGTGGTGCCAGGCGTTGATGCGCAGGAACCACATCATCCCGCCCATCCGCGGGTGCGTCAGGGTGTCCGACAGCTTGAACCCGAGGTGGCGCTCGTAGAACTGCCGAGTGCCTTCGGGATCGGCGGAGTTGATCACGGCGTGGGAGAGGCGGACCGGGATCGCCTCTCCCGCCTCGATCTTCCGGTGGGCGCGGACCGCGACGTCGGCGCTGATCTCGATGGTGCGGCCTTCGTTGTCGAAGAACCGGAACCCGTACCCGCCGCCGGGGGTGTGCAGGGCCTGCGGCTCGTGCACGAGGGTGACGCCGGCGGTGGCCAAGCGAGTGGCGAGCGTGTCGACGTCGGCCGGGGCGGCCACGCCGAAGGCGATGAGGTCGATCCGCTTTTCCGCGGCCTGGCGCAGCCGGACGATGTACTGCTCCGGCGAGCCCTCCGCGGCGAGGAACGCGATCCCGCTGTCGGTGTGCTCGGTGGTCAGCCCCCACGCGCCGGTGTAGAAGTCCTGCTGGCCGGCGAGATCGGGCACGGCGAGGTCGACGTGCCTCAGGTGGGTGATCAGTCCTTCGGTCATGGGTTCCTCCGGAGATTCAGGCGGGCTGGGTGACGAGCGCGGCGATCCGGGCCATCAGGCCGGGGACGTCGCCTTGCTCGTGGTCGAGAAGCCACTGGCCGAGCTGGTTCGACGCCTCGACGACGGCCGTCGCCCGGGCTACGCGCCGCTCGGTGAAAGCACGCCACAGCGCGTCGTCGAGTGCTTCGGCGTCGAGCAGGAGTTCACTGAGGACAGTCGCGTCCTCGAGCGCTTGGGCTCCGCCCTGGGCCAGGGTCGGCGGGCAGGCGTGGGCGGCGTCGCCGATCAACACCACGCGGCCGCGGTGCCAGGGCGCGGGCAGCGCGTGGGTTTGGAACCAGGTGTAGTTGACCCGCGTCGGGTCGTCCAGGGTGGCGAGGATGTCGTCCCACGGTCCGTGGTAGGCCGAGGCGAGTTTGCGCATGGTCGCCAGCCGCTGTGCGGGGGTCAGGAAGCTGCGGTTCTGCGCGTCTTCGACGACGTAGGCGTAGAGGGAGTCCTCGCCCGTCGGGCAGTAACCCGCGATGTAGCACGGGCCGCCGTAGAAGAGGTCGGTGCGGGTGACCGACGCCGGCCGCGGGCCGAACGCGCGCCAGATCCCCATTCCGGTCGCCCGCGTCTCCAGCTCGATGCCGAGCATGCGGCGGATCGACGACCGGATGCCGTCCGCTCCGACGACGAGGTCGTACCGGCCCGGGGAACCGTCGGTGAAAGTGACGTCCACGTGACTTTCCCCGTGGCGCAACGCGGTCACGGTGACGCCGAAGCGGACTTTCGCGCCGGCCGCGCCCGCCCGGCCGTGGAGGATTCGCGCGAGGTCGGGGCGTGGCATGCCGAGGGACGCGGGGAGATCGGGACCACCCGTGTGGGCGTCGGGGATTTCGACGAGCAGGGTCCCGGTGGCGTCGGGGGCGCGTAGTCCCAGGCTGTCGAACCCGAACCCCTTCTCTCTCACCTCGTCCCACACGCCGAGGGTCCGCAACTCGCGCAGAGCATTGCCTTGCAGGGTGATGCCGGAACCGAGGGCGGTGATCGCGGGTTCGGCCTCGACGACGTCGACGGCGACGCCTCGCTCGGCGAGCCGGATGGCGGTGGCCGTGCCGGCGAGGCCGCTGCCGACCACGAGCACGGTGTTGACGGCGGGCATGGGTCTCCTTCGGCTACTTGACGGCGATGGGGGCGACCGGGGCGCCGACGGCGCCGGTCACGGGCAGCGGGTCGGCGGTCAGCCAGAACTCGTACGTCCCGTCGGCGACGCAGTCGGCCGCGAGGGCGTCGAGGTCCCACAGCTCGCCGAGGAACAGCCCGATGTGGGGAATGGCGACCTGGTGCAGCGGCTGGAAGGCGTCGTCGAACTCGTTGGGCCGGACCTCGAAACCCCAGGTGTCGGTGGCGATGGCGGCGATTTCGCTGCGGTGCAGCCAGTCCGCCGTGGTGAACGACAGGCCCGGGGCCGGGCCGCCCGCGTAGTCGCCCCAGCCTTCGCGCCGGGCGCGGGTGAGCCGGCCGGTCCGCACCAGCAGCAGGTCGCCGCGGCCGACGCGGGCGGTCTCGCCGTGGGCGGCGATGGTGGCCTCGAGGTGCTCGGCGGTGATCGCGAAGCCGTCCGGCAGCTCGCCGTCCTCGCCGAGCACGCGACCGACGTCGAGGAGCACGCCGCGGCCGGCGATCCGGCCCGCGGCCGTCTCGATCCCGGTGACCCGGTCGCCTTCGCTGGTGACGACGTCGCCGGCGCGGCGGCCGTTCCAGGCGACGCCGTGGTCGAAGATGTGGCCGAGCCCGTCCCACTGGGTCGAAGCCTGCAGCGGCATGAACACCACGTCGTCGGCGCCGCCGAAACCGTGCGGGAAGCCTTGCGTGCCGCGCTCGGCGTCCAGGCCGGTGTCCAGCATGGTGTGGACGGGGTTGGTCCGCCGCCGCCAGCCGTTCTGCGGGCCGTCGGCGTCGAACGACTGGGCCAGGGAGAAGCTCACGCCACGGCGCACGAGCGCGGCCGCGTCGCGGCGCTTGGCCTCGTCGAGGAAGTTCAGCGTCCCCCGCACGTCGGCGTCGCCCCAGCGGCCCCAGTTCGAGCAGCGCTCGGCCGCCGCGGCGACGGCGCCTTCGGGGTCGGAGCGGTCCAGCTGCATGTCGGTTCCTCCTTGAGCGACAAGACCACCGTCGGGCATCGCCGGACATCCGGGAAGACGAAATCGCTGATGCACGCTATTCGTCCGATGGATACGCTCGGGCGGTGCACCTCGCCCACCTGGATCTGAACCTGCTGGTCACACTCGACGCGCTGCTCGACCAGCGCAGCGTGAGCCGGGCCGCCGAACAGGTCGGCCTTAGCCAGCCCGCGGTGTCCGCGCAGCTCGCGCGGTTGCGCCGGCACTTCGGCGACGACCTGCTCGCCCGGTTCGGCAACCAGTACCGGCTCACTCCCCTGGCCGGCCAGCTCCGGAGCCGGGTGCGCACCGCGGTCAACGGCGTCGAACGCGTCTTCGCGGCCGAGCCCGACTTCGACCCGGCCGTGTCCGAGCGCGAGTTCTCGTTGGTGATGAGCGACTACGGCGTCGCCGTGCTCGGCTCCGAGCTGGCCGCCACGCTCGCGCGGGACGCCCCGCACGCCCGCATCCGGTTCATCGCCAACACCCCGAGCGTCGTGGACAACGCGACGCAGGCGTTGACCGGCATCGACCTTCTGGTGATGCCGCACGGGTTCGTCGACGGGCTCCCCCACGCGGACCTCTACCGCGACGACTGGGTCTGCCTGGTGTCCGCGGACAACAGCGAGGTCGGCGCCGAGCTGACGATCGACCAGCTCCGGGTGATGCCGTGGGTCGTGTCCTACCACGGGCCCACGGCGTCGACGCCCGCCGCGCGGCAGATGCGGATGCTGGGGATCGAGCCGCACGTCCAGGTCGTCACCGAGAACTTCCTGACGGTGCCCGGGCTGGTCGCGGGGACCGGCCGGGTGGCGTTGCTGCAGCGCCGCCTCGTCGACCGGGTCCCGGCCGGGCTGGTGCGCGCGCTCCCCTGTCCTTTCGAGGTGAGCCCGCTGGTCGAGGCGGCCTGGTGGCACCCGATGTACGAGCACGACCCGGAGCACGTCTACCTGCGCGACCTGTTGGTCCGGCTTGGTGGTGCACTCGCCGGCTCACGCTCGACATGAGCGCGGAGCAGCAGCGACACGACCACCCCGAGCAGAACCAAGCTCAGCGCGAACACGCTGTACACCGCGCGCAGAACCAGCCTGCGACCTGGAGTTCCGGTGATCCATCGCCGTTCCGCTCACCCGGTGTGCGCGGAACCAGCCCGGTGAAGCGGGTGTATCGCCGGGAGACTCGGGTAGCCGCGCCTTCGACCTGGACGTTCCGGAGGTGCCCCATGACCGAACTGCCGTTGCCCGACTACGACCAGACCCCGATCGGCGCACTGCGCCATCGCATCCGCTCTTCGGACGAGCTGCGGGTCGCCGGCCAGACCCCCCGGCGTGGGCGCCCCTGAGTGGCAGGACACCGCGAACCCGTCGTAGCCGCGTCGGACCAGTGGCTCGACGACGAGGGCGTGCGCGAACCCCGCGGGTCCGTGCACGCCTGGCGGATCGGGACCAATCAGACGCTGTGCGGCATTCCCTTGCGCAAGGCCGGTTTGCGCCGCTTCCCGCATGTGCTTTGGCTGGACACCCGCTGGCTCGCCGACACCACGGATCAACGGATGGCCCGGTGCCCTCGCTGCGCCGCGGCGACCGGCGAACGCCGAGACTCCCGAGCCTGGACGCGCTGGCGACCGCGGCCGTGATGCCCGAGCGAAGACGCAATCCTCACGGGGTACCCGGCTGACTCGACGAACGGAATCTTCACCGCCTCGGCGATCCGATGACCGGGTGCCGGCGGCTTTCCAGCTGCCGGAGGTCGCGGTCGTAGCCGCTGACCTTCTCGGCCTTGCGAGGCGGCCGGTCGTTCGCCATCAGGACCGCCATCCACGGCAACGGCACCGAAACGGCCAGCACAGCCAGCGCGAGCCACCACGTGTCGTGCAAGACCGCGGCGAGGATCAGGCAGGGAATCCGGCACGACATCATCAGCAGGTACCTGCGCTTGCGGCGGGCGAGCTGGTCGTCGTAGGACGGAGCGGCCCGGGTGATCAGCACCGGCGTTCCGGTCTTCGTCATCGTGGTTCCTTCCCCGAGGGTGCGCGCGATCAGCGCATACCGCTTTCCCTTCGACTCAAACGGATTTGTGCGCTGGACAACGCCGCACCCTGGCCGGTGTTCCAGCCCGGTCGCCTTGACCGAGTCGCCCGGCGGGGCGGTGCGGGGCGGGCCGGAGAACCGCGCGGTTAACCGTCCGCTAACCGGGCATGCACCCCTGACCGCCGGACACCACCAGCGACCACGGAGGAAATCTTGTTCCGTCACACCAAGCTCCTGCAGTTCGAAGCCAAGCCCGAAAAGCCCG
>JAEBEK010000008.1:0-439690 GCA_049998055.1 Amycolatopsis sp. cmx-4-37
GAAGATCGACATCGATGAGAACCCGAACACTCCGCGTGACTACCAGGTGATGTCGATCCCGACGCTGATCCTGTTCCAGGGTGGCAAGCCGGTGAAGCAGATCGTGGGGGCCAAGCCGAAGGCCGCGTTGCTGTCGGACCTCGCCGACGTCCTCTGAACCGAACCACTCCCGGCGGACCCGGGGCCTGCGAGAACCTTCTCGCGGACCCGGGTCCGTCGCCGTTCGGGGGAATCTCACCGGTGTGGGTGAATGAAGCGTGACGGAGGCCACCGAGGGCGCGCCACGATCGGGCGCTTGACCTACCTACCGGGCCTGCGCTGTCACCGAGAGTTGGCAAGGCACAATAAGGGGACCTGGGCCCGTCCCAGCGAAGGTTTCTTGCCACGCACCGAGCCCCCGAAGTCGGTGCCTTAGGAAGAGCGAGGAGTGCATGCGGGTACTCCGCCGCGGTGACGCCGGTCCGGACGTCGCCGAGATCAGGTCCATCCTGGCCGGGATGAACCTGCTCCCGCCGGTCACCGGTACCGACGACTACGACACGTTCGACGTCGCCGTCGAGAACGCCGTCCGTGCCTTCCAGCAGAGCCGTGGACTGATGACCGACGGCCTGGTGGGTCCGGCCACGTTCCAAGCGCTCAAAGGGGCCAGCTACCACCTGGGCAGCCGGCTGCTGTCCTACTCGATCGCCGCGCCGGTGCACGGCGACGACGTCTTCACGCTGCAGGAGCGCCTGACCGAGCTCGGCTTCGACGCCGGCCGCCCCGACGGCTACTTCGGCCCCTCGACCGAGCGCGCGCTCAAGACGTTCCAGCGCGACATGCGGCTCTCGCCGGACGGCATGTGCGGCCCCGCGACCATCCGCGAGCTGCACCGCCTGTCCTCGCCGCGGGCCCGGGGCGGCCGCCCCGTGTTCCTGCGCGAGCAGGAGCAGGTGCGCCAGGCCGGTCCGCGCCTGCGCGGCAAGCGCATCGTGATCGACCCCGGCCACGGCGGCGACGACCTCGGCGTGGTCGCCGGCGGCCTGCGCGAAGCCGACATCGCGTGGGACCTCGCGCGTCGCCTGGAAGGCCGGATGAAGGCCACGGGCATGGAGGCGCTGATCTCCCGCGGCCCGAACCACAGCCCGACCGAGCTGGAGCGCGCCAAGTTCGCCAACGACGCGGGCGCCGACCTGTTCCTCTCGCTGCACAGCGACAAGAACCCGTCGCCGCGCGCGCAGGGCGTCGCGAGCTTCCACTTCGGCAACGGCAACGGCACGACGTCGACCGTGGGCGAGCTGCTGGCCGGCTTCATCCAGCGCGAGGTCGCGGCCCGCACGGGCCTGCAGGACAACCGCACGCACTACAAGTCGTGGGACATCTTCACCCGCACCCGCTGCCCGGCGGTCCGGGTCGAGATCGGCTACCTGACGAACCCGGACGACGCCCGCAAGCTGGGCGACCCGGCGTTCCGCGACATCGTCGCGGAGGGCATCCTGATCGCCGTCAAGCGCCTGTACCTGCTCGGCGAAGGCGACCAGCCGACGGGAACGTTCACGTTCGCCGACGTCCTGGCGCACGAGCTGGCCAAAGCCGAATAGGGCCGACCACAACCCCTAGCGGCTCCCCTTCACCTGTCCCACCACCCCTGGGGACGCAGCTCGTGCGTCCCCAGGTTTTCGGGCAGTCATCCACAGGTTGTCCACCGCGCCTATCAGCGCTCTGTGGATAACTCGGCACTTCTTCCACAGTCGTCCACCGACGACGGAATCCGTGTTCCGGGGGCGCCGAGACACCGGCGCAAACGTTTGCGGCTCGCGCTCAGGCGCGACCGAGACTCGGCTCGGCCGTGGTGATGGTCACCTGGCCGAGCAGCCGCTCCAGCGCCGCCTCGACGTCTTCCTTCCAGGTGATCGCCGAGCGCAGCTCCAGGCGCAGGCGCGGCCACTTCTGGTGCGGGCGGACGGTCTTGAAGCCGACGCTCTGCAGGAACGCCGCCGGCAGCACGCAGCTGTGGCCGCCGTCCGGGTCGGTCTCCTCGGGACGTGCGTCGCCGAACGCCTCGATCGCGCGCACGCCGCGTTTCGTCAGGTCCTTGGCGACCGCCTGGACGAGCATCCGGCCGAGGCCGCCACCGCGGAACTCCGGGAGCACCTGGAACGCCGTCAGCAGGACCGCGTCCGCGCTCGGCGGGGACGTCGGGAAGGCCAGCGAGCGCGGGACGGCGTTCGGCGGGGCGTACAGCACGAACCCGACCGGCAGCGTGTCGCTGTAGACGATGCGGCCGCAGGAGCCCCACTCGAGCAGGACGCTCGAAACCCAGGCTTCCTTCTCGACCTCGGTGGCGCCGAACTCCTCGGCCTGGTTCTTCAGGTGCGGGGCCAGCTCCCAGTACACGCACCTGCGGCAGCTCTTCGGCAGGTGCTCCAGGTTGTCCAGTGTGACGCCCACGACGCGACGCGACACCCGCGACCTCCTGACCCCTGCGCTCCCGACGGCTGCCCGGTCGTCAAGCCGCGCGGTAGAACAGCACGATCACGGGAGCCAAGGTCGAGGATAGGCCGATGTGACGAGCGCCGAAAGGCCAGGGGTACCGGATGGGTGCACAGTTACACTCGACTGGATCTGCCGTGCCCGTCACAAGCAGCCCTGTCCATCGAGCCCCCGGGTGAATCGTCGATGACCGAGAACCGCCCCAGCAAGCCGCAGCGCGGCCGCCAGAACCTCGACCCGCACCTCGAGCGGTACGCCGCGCGCACCGCCGGGATGACCGCCTCGGAGATCCGGGCGCTGTTCGCGGTGGCCAGCCGGCCCGAGGTGGTCTCGCTGGCCGGCGGCATGCCGAACCTGGCCGCGCTCCCGCTCGACACGCTGTCGGCGCAGGTGGCGGAGATCATCGCCGAAGACGGTCTCGTCGCCCTGCAGTACGGCTCGGCGCACGGCGTGCCGATCCTGCGCGAGCAGATCTGCGAAATCATGGCCCTCGAGGGCATCAAGGCGCACCCGGACGACGTCGTCGTGACCGTCGGCTCCCAGATGGGCCTGGACATGGTCACGCGGCTGTTCTGCGACCCGGGTGACGTCGTCATCGCCGAAGGCCCGTCGTACGTCGGGGCGCTGGGCTCGTTCGCCGCCTACCAGGCGCAGGTCGTGCACGTGGCGATGGACGACAACGGCCTGGTGCCGGAACTCCTGCGCGAAGCACTGGTCCAGACGGAGAAGGCCGGCCGCCGGGTCAAGTTCCTGTACACGATCCCGAACTTCCACAACCCCGCCGGCGTCACGCTGGCCGTCGAGCGCCGCGCGGAGATCCTGGAGATCTGCCGCGACCACGGCGTCCTGGTCGTCGAAGACAACCCGTACGGGTTGCTCGGCTTCGACGGCCAGACCTATCCGGCGCTGCGCTCGACCGACCCCGACAACGTCGTGTACCTCGGCTCGTTCTCGAAGACGTTCGCCTCCGGCCTGCGCGTCGGCTGGGTGCTCGCGCCGCACGCCGTGCGCGAAAAGCTCGTCTTGGCCGCGGAGTCGGCGACGCTGTGCCCGCCGACGTTCAACCAGATGATCGTGTCGCGCTACCTGGCCACGCACGACTGGAAGGGCCAGATCAAGAAGTTCCGCGAGAACTACCGCGACCGGCGCGACGCGATGCTGTCCGCGCTGGACCAGTACCTGCCCGCGGGGTGCTCGTGGACCAAGCCGGACGGCGGTTTCTACGTCTGGGTGACGGTGCCGGAAGGCGTCGACACGAAAGCGATGCTGCCGCGCGCGGTGACCGCGCGGGTGGCGTACGCGTCCGGAACCGGCTTCTACGCCGACGGTTTCGGCAGCCGCCAGATGCGGCTGTCCTACTGCTACCCGACGCCGGAGCGGATCCGTGAGGGCGTCCGGCGGCTGGCCGCCGTGCTGGAGTCCGAAATGGACCTCGCGCGGACCTTCGGTAACGTGAGCGCGCGCCAGATCCAGGGGCCGCAGAATCCTTCCCCGGACACGGTCTAGTTCTTTTCTAAGGAGTTTCCACGGTGGTCGACCGTACCGTTGCCGTGCTCGCCGGCGGGCTTTCGCACGAACGCGACGTCTCGATGAGGTCCGGCCGACGGCTCTCCGCGGCGTTGAAGTCCGAGGGCCTCGGCATCGAGGAGTGGGACACCGACGCGGGCCTGCTGGAGCGCCTGCGCACCCAGCGGCCGGACGCGGTGGTCGTCGCCCTCCACGGCGGCGAGGGCGAGAACGGCTCGGTGCAGACGGTCCTGGAGATGCTGGAGGTCCCGTTCGTCGGCACCGGCTCCCAGGGCTGCCGCCGCGCGTGGGACAAGCCGACGGCCAAGGCGCTCGTCGAGAACGCCGGGTTCGTGACGCCGGGCTGGGTCGTGCTGCCGCACAGCACGTTCCGCGAGCTCGGCGCCCAGGCGGTGCTCGACGCCATGGTCGAGCAGCTCGGCCTGCCGCTGATCCTCAAGCCGGACCAGGGCGGCTCGGCGCTCGGCACCCAGGTGGTCCGCGAGGCGGCGGAGCTGCCGGCGGCGATGGTCGGCTGCTTCGCGTACGGCGACACCGTGCTCGCGGAGCGGTTCGTGGACGGCGTCGAGGTGGCCGTGACGGTCATCGAGGGTGCGGACGGCCCCGAGGCCCTCCCCGCGGTCGAGATCGTCCCCGAGAGCGGCGTGTACGACTACACGGCCCGCTACACCGCCGGCCTGACGGATTTCTTCACCCCGGCCCGCCTCGACGACGCCGCGGCCAAGGCGGCGGCCGAACTCGCCGTCGCCGCGCACCGCGTTCTGGGGCTCCGGGACATCTCGCGGACCGACGCGATCGTCGCCGCGGATGGCACGGTGCACTTCCTCGAAGTGAACCCGTCGCCGGGCCTGACCGAGACGTCGACGGTACCGATGGCGATCGAGGCGGCGGGCAAGTCGCTCGGCACGGTGTTCGCCGAACTGATCGGCCGCGCGATTTCCCGCTGACTCGTCTCACGCGAAAGGCCGCCTCGGAGCTTCCGTGGCGGCCTTTTTCGCGGGGGCTCCGGGTGGCGGAGCCCCCGGCCCGGGGCGAAGCCCCGGATGTCACAGCCTTTTTCGTGTCGCTGACGATCATCACTGGATGTAGTCATTGCGACTGCGTCGAGCAATCATCACCGTGACGAAACACCCTGGGGTGATCCCTAATCGGAATCCGGTGTCTGATTTGCCCCATTCGCGTCGATGATCGCGACGATGCGTTCGAGGTCGTCGACCGAGCCGAACTCGAGCGTGATCCGGCCCTTGCGGCGGCCGAGGTCGACCTTCACGCGCGTGTCGAACCGGTCCGAGAGGCGGTTCGCGAGCTCCTGCAACCCCGGCGCCTGGATCGGCTTGCGCGCCGCGGGCTTCGGCTTGGCCGGCTTCTCGCTCTTCTTGAGCGTGACGGCTTCCTCGGTCGCGCGGACCGACATGCCCTCGGCGATGATGCGGGCGGCGAGCTCCTCCTGGCTGTCGGCGTCCTCCAACGACAGCAACGCGCGGGCGTGCCCGGCGGACAGGACGCCCGCGGCGACCCGCCGCTGCACCGGCAGGGGGAGCTTGAGGAGCCGGATCGTGTTGGTGATGACCGGCCGGCTGCGGCCGATGCGGCTCGCCAGCTCCTCGTGCGTGACGGCGAACTCGTCGAGCAGCTGCTGGTACGCGGCCGCCTCTTCGAGCGGGTTCAGCTGGACGCGGTGGATGTTCTCCAGGAGCGCGTCGCGCAGCATCGACTCGTCGGCGGTCTGCCGGACGATCGCCGGGATCGCTTCGAGCTCCGCCTGCTGCGACGCTCGCAGCCGCCGCTCGCCCATGACGAGCTCGTACTCGTCGTTGCCGAGCTCGCGGACCACGATGGGCTGCATGAGCCCGAACTCGCGGATCGAGTGCTCGAGTTCGGCGAGCGCCTCCTCGTCGAAGGCCAGGCGCGGCTGCTTCGGGTTCGGCTTGATCGAGCCGACCGGGATCTCGCGGTAGACCGCCCCGGCGACCTCGCCGCTGTGCTGCTTCGCCTGACCGTTCGCCGCGAACCAGCCCTTGTCCTCGGCCGCCTTCTGGTCTGCCGCAGCGCCGTCGGCGGGGGTCGGCAGGGCGCCGCCGCCCGTCGCCGGCCCCGTCGGGATGAGGGCGGCGAGGCCGCGCCCCAGCCCTCCTCTGCGCTCGGTCATGTCGAACTACCCTTCTCCATCTGTGCCCCGCGCTCGGCGATCTCCTTCGCCGCGTCGACGTAGCTCATCGCACCGCGCGAACCAGGATCGTAGGCGAGGACGGTCTGGCCGTAGCCGGGCGCCTCGGAGACCTTCACGCTGCGGGGGATGACCGTCTTGAGGACCGTGTCGCCGAAGTGGTTCCGCACCTCGTTCGTCACCTGGTCGGCCAGCTTGGTCCGGCCGTCGTACATGGTGAGGAGGATCGTCGAGACGCGGAGCTCGCGGTTGAGGTGCTGCTGCACGAGCTCGATGTTGCTCAGCAGCTGCCCGAGCCCTTCGAGCGCGTAGTACTCGCACTGGATCGGGATGAGCACCTCCTGCGCGGCGACCATCGCGTTGACCGTCAGCAGGCCGAGCGACGGCGGGCAGTCGATGAAGACGTAGTCGACGCCGATCTGGTCGAGGATCTCCGAGGAGATGGCTTCCTTGAGCCGCGACTCGCGGGACGCCATCGAGACGAGCTCGATCTCGGCGCCGGCGAGGTCGATCGTCGCGGGCACGCAGAAGAGGTTGGGGGACTGCTCGGTCGGCTGGGCGGCGTCGGCGAGCGACACCTCACCGATCAGCACCTCGTAGATGGACGGCGTCCCGGACCGGTGGTCGACGTCGAGCGCGGTGCTCGCGTTGCCCTGCGGGTCGAGGTCGACGACGAGCGTCTTGAGCCCGTGGACGGCGAGCGCGGCGGCGAGGTTGACCGTGCTCGTGGTCTTGCCGACGCCGCCCTTCTGGTTGGCGACGGTCATCACGCGACGACGGCCGGGGCGGGGAAGCGTCCTCTCGGGGTTCAGCAGTCGAGCGGCGCGGGCGGCTTCTTCGGCGATCGGGGTCCAGCCCACGTCGGGCGTGGTCTCCGTGGAGTCGGACGGCGGGGGATTCACCGGTCTCGACACCTCCTCCATATAGACGTCTGGTCGGTGGTCGAGTCGCGTCGTTTCACGTGGAACACCGCGGCCCGTTAACGCTTCCTGCTCCGCGCCTTCGGCTTGACTGCCGTCGGGAGGCGACGGATCTTCACGACCGTGCTGGGGACCTCTAGTACTGCGGCACCGCATTCGACGATCAGCGGGGCGGCCCCGCCGGCCTTGCGGATGGCGGCGCCGTCCCGCTCGATCTCGTCCGCCGCGCTGGCGCCCTTGAGGGCGACCAGGAAGCCATCGGACCGGACGAGCGGCAGGCACCAGTCCGCGAGCCGGGCGAGCGGGGCGACCGCGCGAGCGGTGACGATGTCGGCGCCACCGTGCTGCTCACGCACAGGCCGCTCCTCCGCGCGTCCACGGACGATGGTGATCGGGAGTTCCAGCTTCTCGGCCACCTCGGCCAGCCAGTCCACCCGGCGGGCCATCGGTTCGAGCAAGACGATATCGAGGTCCGGCCGGGCGATCGCGAGCGGTACTCCCGGAAGCCCGGCACCCGACCCGACATCGACGACGCGAGCCCCTTCGGGCAGCTGCTCACCGATGACAGCCGAGTTGAGGACGTGCCGCTCCCACAGCCGCTCGACCTCCCGCGGCCCGATCAACCCGCGCTCGACTCCGTGGCGTTCCAGGAGTTCGACGTACCCAGCGGCTTGGTCCACGCGCTCACCGAACACCCGCTCCGCCGCGGCCCGCACCGCCACCGCAGCCTGATCCAAGCTCACTCCGTCTACTCCTCGTCCGCGCGTTTCACGTGAAACGGCGCTGCTTCGATTGTCCCTGATGTCGAGTCGAAAACGAGCCGACAGACCGCAGATGTGGACAACTCCACTCGGGTGACCGCGCTCGGTGGACGGTTCCACGTGAAACGGCGCGCGTAGCCGCCGCGGCGGGCGCCCCAGTTCCACGTGAAACATCACGCGTGTAATTCGCTGGGCTGCTGAGCCGTCGCGACACCTCGGCGCCGGACGCATGAACACAAAGAAGCGGCCCCACCTGACCGAGTCAAGTGGGGCCGCTCGCCGAACCGGGGCTCAAGCCTCCGGGAAGATCACCACGCGGCGCTTCGGGTCCTCGCCCTCGCTCTCGCTCGTGACCCCGGCGACCGTCGCCACCGCGTCGTGGACCACCTTGCGCTCGAAGGGGCTCATCGGCTGCAGCCGCACCCGCTCGCCGCTCGAGAGGACCGACTCCGCCGTCGAGCGGCCGAGCTCGCGCAGCTCCTCGCGGCGGTCCGCGCGCCAGCCCGCGATGTCCAGCATCAGCCGGCTGCGGGATCCGGTCTCCTGCTGGACCGCCAGGCGGGTCAGCTCCTGCAGCGCCTCGAGCACCGTGCCGCGGGGGCCGACGAGCTTCTCGAGGTCCTCGCCGCCGTCGATGCTCACGATCGCGCGGCCCGCCTCGACGTCCAAGTCGATGTCGCCGTCGTAGTCGAGCAGGTCGAGCAGCCGCTCGAGGTAGTCGCCGGCGATGTCGCCCTCCTGAACGAGGACGTCGTCACCACCCGCCTTCTGCTCGCCCACTGCGTCCGCAGAAGCGGCCGGCTCCGGGGTCACGTCGTCCTGATCGGCGTCGATCGTGTCGATCGTCTCCGACATCATTCGTCTCCTCTCCGAACCGGTCGCGCCTCAGCGGCGCTTCCGGCCCGACTTCCTGGTCGAGTCCTTGAGAAGGCCCGGCACCCCCGTGCCGTTGTCCTTCGAACCGTTCTGGCCGTTCGCTTCGGCCGGGGCAGCCGCCTTCGCGGCCTCCGCCGCCTTGGCCGCGGCCTCCGCGGGCGTGGTCTGCGCGAAGCCGTGGGCCGAGCCCGCCTTCGTGACCTTCTTCTGCGAGCCGCCCTGCGCGGGCTGGTTCTTCTTCTGCTGGACCGGCTTCTGACCGACCTTCGGCGCGGTCGGCCGCTGCCCCGGCTTCGGGCCGAGCGACGCGCGCTTCTCCGCGGCCTCCACCTTGCGGGCCGCCTCTTCCTTGTCGATCTTCGTGTAGACGAGGCGCTGCTGCATCAGGGTCCAGCCGTTGTTCGCCAGCCAGTAGAAGAGGAGGCCGAGCGGGAACAGCGCACCGAAGACGAGCACACCGAGCGGGAAGATGTACATCGTCAGCTTGTTCATGATCGCGGTCTGCGAGGTGGCCGACGCGGCGTTCTGCCGGGCCACCGAGTGCCGCGCGGTGAGGTGCGTGGCGATGGAGGCGACGATCATCAGCGGCAGCGCCACCGGGAGCACGTTCCAGTGGAACCCGACGTTCGTGGCCCCGCCGCTGACGACCCCGACACCGTTGTAGACGGCCTCGCCGAGGTTGACGCCGAAGAGCTTCGCGTTGACGTAGGACTCGACGTCGTGCTGGGTGAAGAAGTAGTTCTCGGTCTTGGGGCCACCACCGGGCGGCGGCATCGTGAACGCGCGCAGGACGTGGTTCAGGCCGATGAAGACCGGGATCTGGAGCAGCATCGGCAGGCAGCTGCCCAGCGGGTTGACGCCGTGCTCGCGCTGGAGCTTCTGCATCTCCTGCGCCTGGCGCTGCTTGTCGTTCGCGTACTTCTTCTGGAGCTTCTTCATCTCCGGCGCGAAGTCCTGCATCTTCTTCATCGACCGGACCTGGTTCACGAACGGCTTGAACATGATGCCGCGGACGGTGAACGTCAGGAAGATGATGCCGAGGATCCAGGAGATCGCCGCGGCTTCACCGAAGACGAACCCGAAGACCTTGTGCCAACACCAGAGGATGAAGGACACGGGGTAGTAGATGAAATCGAGCACTGCTGCTACTCCTCGATCGGTGTTTCAGGTCTGCGGTAGCGCCACGAGAACTTCTCGGGTACCGGGTCGCGGCCGGGTGGCGTCCACGGGCCGCAGCGCAGCAGCCGGCGCAGCGCGAGGTAGGAGCCGCCCGCGGCACCGTGCCGGGTCAGGGCTTCGACTGCGTACGCGCTGCAGCTCGGGTAGAACCGGCAAGCCGGCGGGAGGAAGGGCGAGATCGCCTTGCGGTAGAGCTTGATGGGGAGCAACAGGACCCAGGCGACGGGACCGGGCCGCGGGGGCGCGGTCTCCACGTCGTCATCGAAGTGCTCGTGCGCTGAGTCGTGCTCGGGGGTGGCTCGCATGCCGGTCACACCGCTGATCCGTGGTCGGGGGCCGCGTCCGCGGGACGCGTCGGGCTCGGGGCATCCCCGGCCGGACGGCGCGACGGCGACGGTCCCAGCCGACCCGACGCCAGTCCCAGCCGACGCAGTGCGGCGTCGAGATCGGCGCCGAGCTCCGCGCTGGACGCGGTCGCGGACGGCGGCAATGCCCGTACGACCAACGCACTGCCGGCGGGCAGGGTTCCGAGCCGGGCCGAAACGAGGTGCCGCAACCGGCGGGTGACGCGGTGGCGGACCACCGAGTTCCCGACGGCCTTGCTCACCACAAAACCCGCCCTGGCCGCCGACGTGACGTCGGCGGCCTCGGACGGGTCCGTGGTCAGTGCGTGGACGACGAGGCGACGCCTGCCTGCCCTGGACCCGCGACGGAGAACCACGCGGAAGTCCTCACTCCGCCGCAGACGTGCGGCAGCCGGCAGCACGGCGCGCCCCGACGAGCCGGATCAGGCGGACAGCGCGGCGCGGCCCTTGCGACGGCGGCCCGCCAGGATGGACCGGCCGGCGCGGGTCCGCATGCGCAGGCGGAACCCGTGGGTCTTCGCGCGGCGGCGGTTGTTCGGCTGGAAGGTGCGCTTTCCCTTGCTCACTGCTTCTCCTGTGTGTCGCTGTGTCGTCTGCCCCTGACCCGCCCTGGGGAGGAAAGGTCCCTCCGCCTGGCGTGTCGTGCGGGCGCACGGCAGTCTCTGGTGTCTCCTACCAACGTGTGGCCTCGTCACGACGAGCGACGACAACGTGGGCACGCGAATAGCACCCGTCGCATACGGGAGACCTTACGAGGGTACGCACCCCCGTCGGACGGCCGGTAAGCACCCCCTCGGCCACGGTCCGCGACGGGCGCGCGAAGCCGAGATCATCGACGCCGCGGCACCGAATGGCAACACGCCGTACACCGTGAAATGCTTGCGACCCAGGATGCCTTGTGGCAGCGGGCGGGGCTTGTTAGCGTGCCTCTCTCGGGTCACCGGTCGAGGTGCACGAGTATCCGGGTGGTGGAGTGCCCACCGGCGTACGACGAGCCCGCAGGTGGCGTCGCCGCGGGTCGCCGTACATTAGTGCACAGCTGTGGACAACTATGTGGATATTCGCTGTGCCGAGGCACCCGCGGGTCCGCGCAGGGGCGCCGGACCGGGTGACCAGGGGCGTCGGCCGTCCACGCCGACGAGGGGAGGGGAGCCGAACAGGTGTCGGAGCACCAGCACAATCTGGGCGTCATCTGGGAACAGGTGGTACGCGAACTGTCCGACGGGACCCTGTCCCCCCAGCAGCGCGCGTGGATGCGCGTGACCCGCCCGATCGGCCTGCTCGACGGCACCGCGCTCCTCGCGGCCCCCAGCGACTTCGCGAAGGAAGCGATCGAACGCGGTCTCCGCGGCGCGATCACCGACGCGCTCTCCCGGCGGCTCGGCCGCGCCATCTCGCTCGCGGTGAAGGTCGACACCACCGAAGCCGTCGCCCCGGTCGCCGCCTCTCATTACGTGCCGTCACCCGGCCGGGTGGAAAACGGCGTCAGCCCGGAGCCGGCACCCGTACCGCGGCCGGGGCCCGGCCCGATGCTGCCGCCCTCGCGTCCCGAGCCCACGCCGCCGCTGCCGTCGCACCAGTCCATCGCGGCGAAGCCCGACGACGGTGACGACACGGACGAAGAGGTCGACGAAGAGGGCGAAGCGCTCGCCGCCGTCCACGAGATCTGGCCGACGTTCTCCGGCCAGCCGATCGCCGGCCAGCCCTACACCGCGCCGGCGCAGCCGCAGACGTCGAAGACGAAGCTGAACGAGAAGTACACCTTCGACACCTTCGTCATCGGTGCGTCCAACCGCTTCGCCCACGCGGCCGCGGTCGCCGTCGCCGAAGCGCCGGCCCGCGCGTACAACCCGCTCTTCATCTGGGGTGAGTCCGGGCTCGGCAAGACGCACCTGCTGCACGCGGTCGGCCACTACGCGCAACGCCTCTTCCCGGGCATGCGCGTGCGGTACGTCTCGACCGAAGAGTTCACGAACGACTTCATCAACTCGCTGCGAGACGACCGCAAGGTCGCCTTCCAGCGGCGCTACCGCGACATCGACATCCTGCTCGTCGACGACATCCAGTTCCTGGAGGGCAAAGAAGGTACGCAGGAAGAGTTCTTCCACACCTTCAACACCCTCCACAACGCGAACAAGCAGATCGTCGTCAGCTCCGACCGCCCGCCGAAGCGCCTCGAGACGCTGGAGGACCGGCTGCGGACGCGGTTCGAGTGGGGTCTGATCACCGACATCCAGCCGCCCGAACTCGAGACCCGCATCGCGATCCTCCGCAAGAAGGCGGCGCAGGACAGGCTGGCGGTGCCCGGTGACGTCCTGGAGTTCATCGCCTCGCGCGTCGAAGCGAACATCCGGGAGCTCGAGGGCGCGCTCATCCGCGTCACCGCGTTCGCGTCGCTGAACCAGCAGCCGGTGGACGCCGGGCTCGCGGAGATCGTGCTGCGGGACCTCATCCCCGACTCCCACGCCCCGGAGATCACCGCGCCGACCATCATGGGCGTCATCTCCGAGTTCTTCGACGTCTCCCTCGACGACCTGTGCGGCCCCGGCAAGACGAAGGCGCTCGCCACGTCCCGCCAGATCGCCATGTACCTCTGCCGCGAGCTGACCGACATGTCGCTCCCGAAGATCGGGCAGACGTTCGGCGGCCGCGACCACACGACCGTCATGCACGCGGACAAGAAGATCCGCAAGGAGATGGCCGAGCGCCGGCGGATCTACGACCAGGTGCAGGAGCTGACGTCGCGCATCAAGCAGCGCGCCCGCCAGTAGCACATCTCTTATCCCGCAACGACTTCGGGGCGTCCACGCACTGTGGACGCCCCTTTGTCGTCTTTGGACTGTCGAAGCACGCGAAGCAGCGAAGCCGCGTACGCACGCTTCGCAAAGTCGCGAAAATTGTTTGTGCACAAGGAAGTTTCCCCATGGTGTGGGCAGATTGCGCACAGCCCCAACAGATCTCCCATCAGCGACGACACCGGATCCGTCCACACCCCGCCCACAGGTGATCCACAGGGAATCCACACCTTTGTCCACGCTGATTCCACAGGTTGCCCACACGATGCACACAGGCGGGCGCCGTCACTCGGTAGAGCGATTCGGACCGTGCCGTCCACCCCCAGAAACAGCCCCGAACCTGGGGACAACCATGGGGACAACCGGGCCGATCTGTGGACGGATCGGGGGATGCCCGAAACCATCCACGGACGCCCCGAGTTGCCCACAGATCCACCACCACGGTCGTCCACATGCCCGCAGGTGCTCCGACCTGCGAAAACGACCTCAATCCACACAATCCACAACGCCTACTACTGCTACTGCCTTTTAGATCTCTTCTAAGATAGAAAAGATAAAAACAAGCGAGGAGCGGATCTGGGGACAGCCGCGAGAACGTGTCGTCATGTCGACAAACCGAAGGACAGCCCGAGGTGACGCGGGGTGTCGTGACGGCCTAACGTGGATGCCTGCACCTGGTCCGCGCTCCGGCCGTTTCGAGCGGAGGGCGGACCGGCCGGACGGGGCAGCCGGTCACTGCCCAGCCAGAGCGAGGCCTGGCCCGAGCCGACAGGGGCTCGGTCGTCGAAAGGATGCGCGCATGAAGATCCGCGTCGAGCGTGACGGGCTCGCCGACGCCGTCGCGTGGGTGGCGAGAAGCCTCCCCTCCCGGCCTCCCGTGCCGGTGCTGGGCGGTGTGCTCCTCGACGCCGGTTCCGACGGCGAAACCGACGCCCTGACCGTTTCGGGCTTCGACTACGAGGTTTCCGCCACGGTCGGCGTCCCGGCGACGATCGCCGACGGCGGCCGCCTGCTGGTCTCCGGGCGCCTGCTGGCCGACATCACCAAGGCGCTGCCCGCGCAGCCGGTCGAGATCTCCGTCGACGGCGCGCGCGCCACCATCACGTGCGGCAGCGCGCGGTTCTCGCTGCCGACCATGCCGGTCGAGGACTACCCGCAGCTGCCGTCCCAGCCCGCCTTCGCGGGGGAGCTCGCCGGCGACGCGTTCGGCCAGGCCGTCACCCAGGTCGTCGTCGCCGCGGGCAAGGACGACACGCTGCCGATGCTCACCGGCATGCGGCTCGAGATCTCCGGCAGCTCGCTGACCCTCGTCGCGACCGACCGCTTCCGGCTCGCCATGCGCGAGTTCACCTGGCAGCCGGCCGAGGGCCTGGCCGACGCCGCGGTGCTCGTCCCGGCGCGCACCCTCGCCGAAGCCGCCAAGACGCTCGGCGCGAGCGGCGCCACGATCCGCCTCGCGCTCGCCAGCGGCGAGGGCCTGCTCGGCCTGTCCGGTTCCGGGCGCTACACGACGACCCGCCTGCTCGACGCGGAGTTCCCGCCGTACCGGCAGTTGCTGCCCGCGTCGCACACCTCACGCGCGGTCATCGACGTGTCCGCTCTCACCGAGTCCATCAAGCGCGTTTCGCTGGTGGCGGAGCGGGGGACTCAGGTACGACTGGAGTTCGGGGACAACACGCTGCGGTTGTCCGCGGGCGGTGACGATGAGGGAAGCGCCGAAGAAGAGCTGCAGGTCGAGTACGAAGGTGAGCCGGTGACGATCGCGTTCAACCCGGGTTACCTCGTCGACGGCCTCGGCGCGCTCCACAGCGACCGGGCGGAGCTCACCTTCACCACGCCGAACCGGCCCGCGCTGATCAAGCCCGCCGACCCCGAGGGCAACGTCGTCCCCGGTTACCTCTACCTCCTGATGCCGGTCCGTCTTCCGGGCTGACCGCACTTTCCTGTTAGCACGTAAGGGGATCCGATGGTTCAGCTCGGTCTGATCGGCCTGGGCAAGATGGGCTTCAACATGCGTGAGCGGCTGCGTGCGGCCGGTCACGAAGTGGTCGGCTACGACCGCAACCCGGACGTCAGCGACACCACGTCGCTCGAAGACCTGGTGTCCAAACTGGACGCCCCGCGGATCGTCTGGATCATGGTTCCGGCCGGCGACCCGACGCGGCAGACCATCACGGAGCTGGGCAACCTGCTCTCCGAAGGTGACATGGTCATCGACGGTGGAAACTCGAAGTACACCGACGACCGGCTGAACGCCGACCTGCTTGCCACGAAGAAGATCGGCTACGCCGACTGCGGTGTCTCCGGTGGCGTGTGGGGCAAGGACAACGGCTACGGCCTGATGGTCGGCGGCACGGCGGCCGACGTCGAGCGGGCGATGCCGATCTTCGACGCGCTGCGCCCGGAAGGCCCGCGCGAGGAAGGCTTCTCGCACGCGGGCGACGTCGGCGCGGGGCACTACGCGAAGATGATTCACAACGGCATCGAGTACGGCATGATGCAGGCCTTCGCGGAGGGCTTCGAGCTGCTCGAAGCGGCGAAGGTCGTCAACGACGTGCCCGCCGTGATCAAGGGCTGGCAGCGCGGGACGGTCGTCCGCTCCTGGCTGCTCGACCTGCTCGTGCGCGCGCTCGACGAGGACCCGGAGCTGGACGACCTCGAGGGCTACGTCGAGGATTCCGGCGAAGGCCGCTGGACGCTGGAAGAGGCGATCAACAACGCGGTGCCGGCACCGGTCATTTCGGCCGCGCTCTTCGCGCGCTTCGCCTCGCGCCAGGAGCACTCGGCCGCGATGCGCGCGGTCGCCGCGTTGCGCAACCAGTTCGGCGGGCACGCCGTGAAGAAGGCCGGCGGATAAGGAGTTACTGGTGCATCTGCGTCACCTGCAGGTCACCGACTTCCGTTCCTGGCCCCAGGCCGATCTCGCGCTCGAACCGGGGCCGACCGTGCTGGTCGGCCAGAACGGTCGCGGCAAGACCAACCTGCTCGAAGCGATCGGGTACGTCGCGACGCTGGGCTCGCACCGCGTCGCGACGGACGCGCCGCTGATCCGGCACGGCTGCGAGCGCGCGCTGGTGCGGGTCGCGGTGGTCAACGACGACCGCGAGCTGACGGTCGAGCTCGAGATCACCGCCGGCCGCGCGAACCGCGCCCGGATCAACCGCGGCGCGGTCGGCCGGCCGCGCGACGTGCTCGGGATCCTGCGCACGGTGCTGTTCTCGCCGGAGGACCTCGCGCTCGTCCGGGGTGACCCGGGCGAGCGACGCCGGTTCCTCGACGAGCTCCTGGTCCTGCGCGCGCCGCGGTACGCGGGGGTCCAGGCCGACTACGAGAAGGTGCTCAAGCAGCGCAACGCCCTGCTCAAGACGGCCGGGAAACGACGTACGGGTCGCGAAGACCCGTACGCGTTGTCGACGCTGGAAGTTTGGGACGACCACCTCGCGGTGGCGGGCGCGGAGCTGCTGGCCGCGCGCCTCAACCTCGTGTCGGACCTCGGGCCGTACGCGGCTTCGGCGTACATGGGGGTCGCGCCGGATTCGCGTCCGGCGAAGATCGCCTACCGGTCGTCGCTGGGCGCGGCCCTGCCGGAGACGTACGGCGTACCGGAGGGCGAGCGGGCGCAACCCGAAGTCCTGAAGGACGTCTTGCTCAAGGCGCTCGGCGAGGCCCGGAAGGCCGAGCTCGAGCGTGGGATCAGCCTGGTCGGCCCGCACCGGGACGAGCTGGAGCTGATCCTGGGCGAGGCGCCCGCCAAGGGCTACGCGAGCCACGGCGAGTCGTGGTCGTTCGCGCTGGCGCTGCGGCTCGGCAGCTACGAGCTGCTGCGCGCGGAGGCGGGTGAGCCGGTGCTGCTGCTCGACGACGTGTTCGCCGAGCTGGACCGCAAGCGCCGGGCCCGGCTGGCCGAGGTGGCCGCGAGCGCCGAACAGGTGCTGGTGACCGCCGCGGTCGACGAAGACGTGCCCGGGGAGCTCGCCGGGTCCCGGTTCGTAGTGGCGGATGGTGAGATTTCGCGTGGCTGAACAGGACGACCGAGCACCCGGTGTGACGGGCCGCACAAAGCGCACCCGATCTGGGGACAAACCTGTGGACAGTGTGGATAACACGGTGAATGAGTTATCGCTGCCCGTGACTGTGCGGCCAAATGGGTGGCAGAAAGCGTCCTCTGAAAACTCAAAGTCGCCTGCCGGTACTGAGCGTGACAGCGGCGTTGAGCCGAACGAGGCTCCTTCGACCGGGCGCGACCTCGCCCACGCCGCGCTCGAAGCGGCGAAGGCCAAGGCCAAGGAACGAGGCACTTCGCCCGGGTACCGGCGCCGCGCCGTCGGCGGCGGGGGCCAGAACCCCCGGCGCCGCCGCTGGTCGGGACCGGGCGCGGACCCGCGCGACCCGCAGCCGCTCGGCCGGCTCGTCTCCCGGTTGGTCGCCGACCGCGGCTGGAACGAGAGTGTCACGACCGCCCGCGTCTTCGCCCAGTGGGGCCGGCTGGTCGGCGAAGACGTCGCCGAACACGCCCAGCCGGTCGCGCTGAAAGACGGCGAACTCACCGTGCGCGCCAGCTCCACGGCGTGGGCCACGCAGCTCCGGTTGCTGCAGGGAAAGCTGCTGGCCAAGATCGCGGCGGGGGTCGGCAACGGCGTCGTCAAGCGCATGCGGATCCAGGGTCCGACCGCCCCGAGCTGGCGGAAAGGGCCCCGGCACGTGCCAGGCCGCGGGCCGCGTGACACGTACGGCTGACCCGGGTTGCGTGATGCTCGGTTGAATGCCCCGAGAACGCATCCAGACCTCGTGAAATACGTCAAGACTCGGCTTGGACCGATTTCGTCCGTCTGTGACGCGCTCAGGGGTGTCCTTGCCGCATGTCAGCGGACGCGGCCAAGTACACTGGGAGGGAGCGAGCGTCCGCTCGGGCGAGACGAGGAGAAACAACGCCGGTGACCGAGAACAAGAGCGAGTACAACGCGTCGTCGATCACGGTGCTCGAAGGCCTCGAAGCGGTCCGCAAGCGCCCCGGTATGTACATCGGTTCCACCGGTGAACGCGGGCTGCACCACCTCGTCCAGGAGGTCGTCGACAACTCCGTCGACGAGGCGATGGCGGGCCACGCCACCAAGGTAGAGGTTACCCTCCTCGCCGACGGCGGGGTGCGCGTCGTCGACGACGGCCGCGGAATCCCCGTCGACATGCACCCCAAGGAGAACAAGCCGACCATCGAGGTCGTGCTCACCCAGCTCCACGCGGGCGGCAAGTTCGACAGCGACTCCTACGCGGTGTCCGGCGGCCTGCACGGCGTCGGCATCTCCGTGGTGAACGCGCTCTCGACGAGGCTGCTCGCCGAGGTCAAGTACGGCGGCCGCAGCTGGCGCCAGCTGTACACCGACCAGCTGCCGGGCGAGCTCGAAGACCTCGGCCCGGCGACCGAGACCGGGACGACGATGACGTTCTGGGCCGACGGCGGCATCTTCGAGACCACGACGTACAACTTCGAGACGATCTCGCGCCGCCTCCAGGAGATGGCGTTCCTCAACAAGGGCCTGACGCTGTCCCTGCGCGACGAGCGCGTCGCGGACGAGGAGACCGAAGCCGACGCCGAAGGCAAGGTCGCGCGCGTCAAGGAGAAGGTCTACTGCTACCCGGGCGGGCTCGAGGACTTCGTCAAGCACATCAACGGCAGCAAGGACCCGATCCACCCCAGCGTGATCTCCTTCGACGCGAAGGGCACCGGCCTCGAGGTCGAGGTCGCGATGCAGTGGAACAACGGCTTCACGCCGTCGGTCTACACGTTCGCCAACACGATCAACACCCACGAGGGCGGCACCCACGAAGAGGGCTTCCGCGCCGCGCTGACCCGCGTCGTCAACACCTACGCGCGCGACAAGAAGCTGCTCAAGGAGAAGGACACCAACCTGACCGGGGACGACGTGCGCGAGGGACTCGCCGCCATCGTCTCGATCAAGCTGGGCGAGCCGCAGTTCGAGGGCCAGACCAAGACCAAGCTGGGCAACAGCGAGGCGAAGACGTTCGTGCAGCAGCAGTCGAACGAGTGGCTGGCGGACTGGTTCGAGCGCAACCCCAACGAGGCCAAGACGATCATCAACAAGTCGATCTCCTCGGCCCAGGCGCGGATGGCCGCGCGCAAGGCGCGTGACCTGGTCCGCCGCAAGGGCGCGCTGGAGATCGGGGGCCTGCCGGGCAAGCTCAAGGACTGCCGCTCGACGAACCCCGCGGAGTGCGAGCTCTACATCGTCGAGGGCGACTCGGCCGGCGGCTCGGCCAAGGAAGGCCGCGACTCGATGTACCAGGCGATCCTGCCGATCCGCGGCAAGATCATCAACGTCGAGAAGGCCCGCATCGACCGCGTTCTCAAGAACACCGAGGTCCAGTCGCTGATCACCGCGCTGGGCACCGGCATCCACGACGAGTTCGACCTGTCGAAGCTGCGCTACCACAAGATCGTGCTGATGGCCGACGCCGACGTCGACGGCCAGCACATCACCACGCTGCTGCTCACCCTGCTGTTCCGGTTCATGGCGCCGCTGATCGAGCACGGCCACGTCTTCCTCTCGCGGCCGCCGCTGTACAAGATCAAGTGGCCGCGGACGGAGCCGGAGTACGCGTACTCCGACCGCGAGCGCGACGCCGTCATCCAGGCGGGCGTCGAGGCCGGCAAGCGGCTCCCGAAGGACGACGCGATCCAGCGCTACAAGGGTCTCGGCGAGATGAACGCCGAAGAGCTGTGGGAGACCACGATGGACCCGGCGAACCGGCTGCTGGGCCAGGTCACGATGGACGACGCCGCCCAGGCGGACGAGCTGTTCTCGGTCCTGATGGGCGAGGACGTCGAGGCCCGCCGGTCGTTCATCACGCGCAACGCCAAGGACGTGCGCTTCCTGGACGTGTAGGCGTTCCTCCCGCTCTTTGTCCCGCTAGGACTCTCCACTCGAGAAGGACCCCATGACGGAAACTCTGCCGCCGGCTCCGGAACACGACCGGATCGAGCCGGTCGACATCCAGCAGGAGATGCAGCGCTCCTACATCGACTACGCGATGAGCGTCATCGTGTCGCGGGCGCTGCCGGACGTGCGTGACGGCCTCAAGCCCGTCGCCCGCCGGATCCTGTACTCGATGTTCGACTCCGGTTTCCGGCCGGACCGCGGGTACAACAAGTGCTCCCGCGTCGTCGGCGACGTCATGGGCAACTACCACCCGCACGGCGACTCGGCGATCTACGACGCGCTGGTCCGGCTCGCCCAGCCGTGGTCGCTGCGGTACCCGCTGATCGACGGCCAGGGCAACTTCGGCTCGTCGGGCAACGACCCCGCGGCCGCCATGCGGTACACCGAGTCCCGGCTCGCGCCGCTGGCCATGCAGATGCTGGCCGACATCGAAGAAGACACCGTCGACTTCTCCGACAACTACGACGGCCGCACGCAGGAGCCCGACGTCCTGCCGTCGCGGTTCCCGAACCTGCTGGTCAACGGCGGTTCCGGGATCGCGGTCGGGATGGCGACCAACATCCCGCCGCACAACCTGCGCGAGGTCTCCGAAGGCGTCGTCTGGGCGCTGGAGAACCCGGAGGCGACCGACGACGAGCTGCTGGCCGCGCTGCTGGTGCGGGTCAAGGGCCCGGACTTCCCGACCAAGGCGATGATCCTCGGCACGTCCGGCATCGAGGACGCCTACCGCACCGGCCGCGGCTCGATCCGGATGCGCGCGGTCGTCGAGGTCGAAGAGGACGCGAAGGGCCGCACGATCCTGGTCGTGTCCGAGCTGCCGTACCAGGTCAACCCGGACAACCTGGTCGAGAACATCGCGAACCTGGTCCGCGACGGCAAGCTCACCGGCATCGCCGACATCGCCGACGAGTCCAACAGCCGCTCGGGCATGCGGATCGTCGTCACGATCAAGCGCGACGCGGTCGCGAAGGTCGTGCTGAACAACCTCTACAAGCACACCCAGCTGCAGCAGAACTTCGGCGTCAACATGCTGGCCCTGGTCGACGGAGTGCCGCGCACGCTGCGGCTCGACCAGATCATCCGGCACTACGTGAAGCACCAGGTCGAGGTCATCGTCCGGCGGACCAAGTTCCGCCTGAAGAAGGCCGAGGAGCGGGCCCACATCCTGCGTGGGTACGTCAAGGCGCTCGACGCGCTCGACGAGGTCATCGCGCTGATCCGGCGGTCGCCGTCCGCGGACGAGGCCCGGCCGGCCCTGATGGAGCTGCTGGACGTCGACGAGATCCAGGCCACGGCGATCCTCGACATGCAGCTGCGGCGCCTGGCCGCCCTGGAGCGCCAGCGGATCATCGACCAGCTGGCCGAGATCGAGCTGGAGATCGCCGACCTCAAGGACATCCTCGAGAAGCCCGAGCGCCAGCGCTCGATCATCCGCGACGAGCTGATGGCGATCGTCGAGAAGTACGGCGACGACCGGCGCACGAAGATCATCGGCTTCAGCGGCGACGTCACCGACGAAGAGCTCATCGCCGTCGAGGACGTCGTCGTCACCATCACCCGCACGGGGTACGCCAAGCGAACGAAAACCGACCTGTACCGCTCGCAGAAGCGCGGCGGCAAGGGCGTGCAGGGCGCGACGCTGAAGCAGGACGACATCGTCCAGCACTTCTTCGTCTGCTCCACGCACGACTGGATGCTGTTCTTCACGAACAAGGGCCGCGTCTACCGGACCAAGGCGTACGAGCTGCCCGAGGCCAACCGCAACGCGCGCGGCCAGCACGTGGCGAACCTCATGGCGTTCCAGCCGGACGAGCAGATCGCCCAGGTCATCCAGATCAAGAACTACGAGGCGGCGCCGTACCTGGTGCTCGCCACCCGGCGTGGCCTGGTGAAGAAGACCAAGCTCACCGACTTCGACTCCAACCGCTCCGGCGGCCTCATCGCCATCAACCTGCGCGAGGGCGACGAGCTGGTCGGCGCGGTGCTGGCGGCGGCCGAGGACGACCTGCTGCTGGTGTCCGCCGCGGGCCAGTCGATCCGCTTCCACGCGACCGACGAGGCGCTGCGGCCGATGGGCCGCCCGACGTCCGGCGTGCTCGGCATGCGGTTCAACGACGGTGACGAGCTGCTCGGCATCAGCGTGGTCAAGGAGGACAAGTTCCTGCTGGTCGCGACGGACGGCGGCTACTCCAAGCGGACGCCGATCGAGGACTACCCGGTCCAGGGCCGCGGCGGCAAGGGTGTGCTCACCATCCAGCACGACAGCAAACGTGGCAGGCTGGTGGGTGCACTCATCGTCGACGCCGAGGACGAGCTGTACGCGATCACCTCGAGCGGCGGCGTGATCCGCACACCGGCGGGCGACGTGCGCAAGGCAGGGCGGCAGACGAAGGGGGTCCGGCTGATGAATCTCGGCGAAGGCACCACTCTTCTCGCCGTCGCACGCAACGCGGACGAGCCCTCGGACGTCGCCAACGGTGACACCCCCGAGGACGCGCCGGCTGACGCACCGGCTCCGGAAGCACCTGACGCGGGTGAGGAAACGACGGCCACGCCGGAGCAGTAAAATCTGCTCTCCGACGGCGGCCCCACGGCACGGGTAAGGACTGACTCTTCGTGACACCATCCGAGAATCCCGAGGCAGCGGGTTCGAACGGGACTCCGGCGAGCCCGCCCTGGCAGCGGGTCGACAAGGACGGCGACTCCGAGGCAACGGTGAAGCTGGCCACGGATGAGGCGCTCTACAAACCCGAGCCGGCGGGCGCGGAGACCCAGCCGGTCTCCCCGGAGCAGCGCTCGGTGGTGACGGGAAGCGCGGCCCCTCGCCTGTTCGGCGGAAGTGGAGACACCCCGCCGAGCGGCGAGCCGTCCGCGGCCGCCGTCCCGTCGGCATCCAGCCAGCGAGCCCGCCCCAGCGCGTTGCGCCGCCCAGGCCGCGGCCCGCGCCGGGCATCGCTGCAGGTCAAGCGGTTCGACCCGTGGTCGGTGCTGAAGCTGTCCCTGGTCCTGGGCGTCGCGATGTTCTTCGTCTGGCTGGTGGCGGTCGGCGTCCTGTACACGGTCCTCGACGGCATGGGCGTGTGGGACAAGCTGAACGGAACGTACTCGTCCCTGGTGGGCGGCGAGGGTGCCAACGCATCGTCGGAGCCACTGATCAGCGCGGGCCGCGTCTTCGGCATCGCCGCCATCCTCGGCGCGATCAACATCGTCCTGGTGTCGGCCTTGGCCACGGTGAGCGCGTTCATCTACAACGTGTCGGCGGACCTGGCGGGCGGCCTCGAGGTCACGCTGTCGGAACGGGAGTAACCCGGTTGCAGGACCCCCTCGGGGGTCCTGTAAAGTTCTCCTCGTTCAAGGGCCTATAGCTCAGGTGGTTAGAGCGCTTCGCTGATAACGAAGAGGTCCCAGGTTCAAGTCCTGGTAGGCCCACGCACGTAAAAGCCCGGCTCGCGATCTGCGAGCCGGGCTTTTACGTGACCGGGGTGACTATCTGCCTGACTGTCAGGTTGTTACAGCCGCCCACGACGCCAACAGGGCCAAACCGTCCGCGGTCGCTGTGCCGGCGGGCGCCGTGTAGATGTTCAAGAGCAGGCCGGGTTCGGCGACCATCTCCATCGACTCGACGTCCAGGTCGAGCAGGCCCACTACCGGATGGTGAATGCGCTTGCGTCCGGACCGGTGGAGCCGAACGTCCTGAGATGCCCACCGCTGCCGAAACAGTTCACTGCGTGTCGATAACTCACCGACCAGGGCGATCAGCTCCTCGTCGTGCGGATTGCGGCCGGCTTCCATGCGTAGCTTCGCGGCCACATCGCCGGCGATTCGGTCATAGTCGACGAAGAACTTTTCTGCCGATCCGGGATCCAGATACACGAACCGCGCGGTGTTCGCCGGTCGTCGCGGGTCGGCCAGCACCGGTGAATACAGCGCGCGGGCGAGGTGATTCATGGCCAGCACGTCATAACGGCCGTTGCAAATCCACGCCGGCGCCTCGGTGATGGCGTCGAGCACCTGCTGAAGCGCCGGACGCACCGTCGCGGCGGGTCGCCGGCGGCGTGGACCGCTCGGCGCCTTGGACTGCCGCGCGAGGTGGAACAGGTGATCGCGCTCGGCCTCGTCGAGTTGCAAGGCGGACGCCAACGCGTCGAGCACGCCGTCGGAGGCGCCGGCGAGGCTGCCGCGCTCCATCCGCACGTAGTAGTCGACCGACACCCCTGCCAGCAGAGCTACCTCTTCGCGACGCAGACCTTTGACCCGGCGGTTGCCGCCGTAGGCGGGCAGTCCGGCCCGCTCGGGCGTGATCCGCGCGCGACGGGAGCTCAGGAATTCCTTGATCTCGGTGCGCAGATCGATGGTGGCCACCTCGTCACCGTAGGCCCTGCACGCAGGCGAAGGGAGGTTCTGCCGGTACCCCCGACGCCTAGGTACCTGTTGCGGTCGTGGCGATGCCGCCGTCGATCGGGATGATGGTGCCCGTGAGGTAGGACCCGGCCCGGCCGGCGAGGAACACGGCGACACCTGCCATGTCGTCGTCGCGGCCGAGCCGGCGCAGAGGGGCCTTCGCCGCGATCGTGTCGCCGATGGCTTCGAGCGTGGACGCCATCATCTGCGACGGGAACGGTCCTGGGGCCACCGCGTTCACCGTGACGTGCTGGGGGCCCAGTTCTCTGGCCAGCACCCTGGTGAGTTGATGGAGCCCCGCTTTGCTGCTGGCGTACGAGTAGTTGGGCGAGGCGGCGACGTGGATGGCGGCGATACTGCCGATGTTGATGATCCGCGCGGGATCATCGGCGGTGCCCGCCCGGCGAAGTGCGGGGAGCAGCGCCTGCACCAGCCAGAACGGCGCCTTGAGGTTGAGGTCGAGCACTGCGTCCCAGGCCTCGTTCGGGAACGTTTCCAGCGGCTCGCGCCACATCGCTCCCGCGTTGTTGACGAGGATGTCCAGACGTTCCGAGTCAGCCTTGACGAGATCAGCGAGGCGCTGACACTCGTCGTACTTGGACAGGTCGGCGGGGATCGCTCGAACGTCGCCGAATTCGGACAGCAGCTGCTGTGCCTCCGCACACGTGTCCGCGTTGCGTGAGCTGATAACGACGCGGGCGCCCGCCTGCAGGAGGCCGCGCGCAATCATCATCCCGATTCCCTTGGTGCCGCCAGTGACAAGTGCGTACTTGCCACTCAGATCGAAAAGTTCTGCGTGAGTGGTGAACTGGTTGTCCGCCATTGGTCTCCGTCCCTTTTGTCGAGGAAGCGTGTACTGCCTCAAAAAGGTTGACAGGCGTCCTCGACGTCGGGGAGACCCTGGTGATACAGGTACTGTGAGAGCCACCCTTGTTTGCTCTCGGCGGTTCTCAATCCTGCGGCGTCAGCAAAACGATCGGGATTTCCCGAGCCGTCTTCTCCGCGTATTCGTCGTACAACGGGAAAATCTTCGCCATCTGACTCCACAGGGGACCCCGCTCGGCGGAAGTCGCCACTCGGGCTTGGGCCGTCAAGCGGCGGGTTCCCACCTGAACACCCACGCTCGGGTTCGCCTCCAGGTTCTTGAACCACGCCGGGTCTTCGTCCGCGCCGCCCTTGGACGCGACGACCACGAGGTCTTCCCCTGAGGTTCCGTAAATCAAGCACGTGCGGCGCGGGACGCCCGTCTTGCGGCCCGTCGTCACCAGGATGAGCGTGTACACGCCGTTCGACTCGTGGCCCTCGGTGCCGCCTGAGTCCAGGTACGTGCGGGTTTGCTCGGCGACCCAGTCCCACTGCGAATCGGTGGCGCGGTCGAGGTCTTCGGCGGTGGCCATGGTGGTCCCTTCCGGAGGAGGTTCAGGCGATCTCTTCGGCCAGCGCGACGATGATGCCCTCGGGGCCGCGGACGTAGGCGAGCCGGTAGCCGTTCTCGTACTTCACCAGGTCTCCCATCAGCTCGGCGCCGTGGGTGCGCAGCCGGGCAAGGCTGCCCTCGATGTCCTCGACGGCGAACATGATGCGGCGGAAGCCGAGGACGTTGACCGGTGCGTTCGGCACGGTGGGGGCGGGGGACGCCGGCGAGTGGAACTTCATCAGCTCGAGCCGGCCGTGGCCGTCCGGGGTCCGCACCACCGCCAGGTCGCAGCGGACGCCCTCGAGCGCGACGAGGCGGTCCACGTCCGGGCCCTCGACCGTTGCCTTGCCCTCGAGCTCCAGGCCGAGGTCGAGGAAGAACGTGATGACCGCGTCCATGTCTTCGACTACCAGGCCGATGTTGTCCAGCCGCTGGATCGTCATGGTGTCTCCCCTGGTCGCGCGGCCCTCGTGGCCGCTCGTGCCCCTGGGACGGAGCTGGTGCCACGTTCTCGACACGTAACCACGCCCTGAATCTCGGTCAAGTGCGGGGACCTTCCCGATCGGGCGGGCTTACCGTGGGAAATGACGAAGGGGGGTCGACATGGGGTGGATCGTCTTGGGGATCGTGGTCGCCGCGCTGCTGGGAATCGCCGTGCTGGTCGACCTGCGGGATCGGAAGCGGGGCGGGAAGCGGATCGCCGGCGGGCTGCGTGAGGCCCGGCGGACCGACGTCGTGCAGCAGCCGCAGGTCGGGGACCAGGGCGCGGGGATGTTCCTGCCCTGACACAGGTCAGCCCTGCCGGGAAGAGAAGGTGCCGGCAGGGCTGAGCGGTCACGGTCGATGCGCGCCACGGTCGCCTCTCGGCGAGTGGCGCTTCGCGGCTCCAGCCGGACGGAACTCCGCGAAGGCAGTGGTTGCGGCCCGGGGGACACGGTGGGCGCACCGACCAGTGGGTACAACAGGACACCCCGCCCCCGTATTTCCCTCCTCTTGTGACGTGCGTTACCTGCGCAATCGTGGTTCCACGTGGAACCACCACCCCCGACGGCGGCCGGCGCCGGTGCAGTAACATCGCGGGGTAAGGGAAGCAAGCTGAGAAGGGGGCTTCGGTGAAGAAGCTGCTGGCACTCGCGGTCGTCGCGGGCGGCGTTCTGTTCGTCGTGAAGCGCAACAAGGCGGCCAAGGCCGAAGCCGACCTCTGGCGTGAGGCGACCGCGCCGGTCCCCTCGAACAACGGCACCACTCCGGCCAAGCCGGCGGGTGCATCCCACAACTGAGTTTCCGGCGGGCGTCAGCCCGCTCCGGGGCTGTAGCTCAATTGGTAGAGCACCGCCTTTGCAAGGCGGGGGTCAGGGGTTCGATTCCCCTCAGCTCCACACAACGAAGGCCAGGTCTGTCGCGACCTGGCCGTCGTCGTATCCGATTACTTCAGGAAGCTGATCACCGCGTCCCGGCCGGCGTGGCCGCGCTCGCGGTTCTGGATCGAATGCGACTCGCCCGGCACGATCACCAGCCTGCCCCGCGGTGCCTGCGCCGCTTCCTCCCGTGCCCACTCCAACGGCGTCGACAGGTCGCGGTCGCCGTTCAGCAGCAACACCGGGACGTTCGGCAGCCGCGCCGCCGGGTTCGAGCCGGCGCGCTCCACCGGCCACGGCAGACAACCTTGGATGAAACCCTGCTGCGTCGCGACTTCGGTCGTGTACGGCCAAGTCGCCGACGCCGGTAGCGCACGCGAGGTCAACGACAGCAGCGGCTGCCGCAGCGCCACCGGTGTCGACGACGAACCCCACGGGAAGCGCTGGTCCGCGCACAGCGTCGCCGCGTGCAGACCCGAACTGTAGGCCGCCGGGGGGACGTCCTCGGTCGTGTAGCCCTCGACCAGCTGGTCAAGCCGGTCGGCCGAACCGGTGCGAGCCGCGTGCAGGGCGCCGATGACGTCGCCCGCGTCCGGCGACCGGTACGTCGGGTCCGAGAACTCGTACGCCACGATCGCGTCGAAGATCTTCACGCCGTCGGCCGCGCTGCGGTGGCGCACCACCCACGCGAGGTCGTCCGCCGGGTCGAAGCCGCAGGCCGGCGCCACCGCACACGCCGCGCGCAGCACACGGGCCTCGGCCGTCAGACCGGTCAGGTACAGGGATGCCGACGCGGAAGCGTGGTGCGGCAGCACGGAGTCGAGCACCACCTTGCTCACGTTGCCCGGGTGGGCGATCGCGTACCGCGCCGCCGTGAACGAGCCGTACGAGACGCCGTCGACCACCATCTTCGGCGCGCCCAGCGCCTGCCGGAGCTGGTCGAAGTCCGCGACGGTCTGGTCGGTCGAGTACAACGGCGCCGTGTCGCCGAGGATGCGCGCGCATTCGGTGACCGCGTCGCGCGTCGGCGTCGCGATGTCCGAACTGCCGATCTGCGCCTGCAGACCCGGGCAGTTCAGTGCGCCGGCGCCGGTCCCGCGCTGGTCCAGCATGACGAACCGGTAGTCCTTCGCGACTTCCGGCAATCTCGAGTTCGCGATCCGCGTGATGGTGCCGACGCCGCCCTGGCCGGGCCCGCCGGTGAGGAACAGCAGCACGCCCTTCGGCGCGGTCACGTTGTCAGAGGTCGCGACCGGTAGGTCGAGCGTGCCCGGCCGGCGGCCGGTGTGGTCGAACGGCACGGTCAGCGTCGAGCAGGTGAAGCCCGGCTGTCCCGGGCACGGGTGCGGGTCCGTCAGCTTCGGTCGTCCCCCAGGACGCTCGTCGGCCGCGGCCACACCCCCGAGTGCGGCAGTCAGCGCCAGGACCAGCCCGGCGGTCAGCAGTTTCGAACGCATGATCCATCATGCGCACAGCCCCCCGCGTGCGGTCTACCCCCGATCAGGGCTTGACGCAGGAGATCTTCCCCCGAACCGGACCGGCCGGACTCGCTTCGCCCGCCGTGTTCGGTGCGTTGTCGCGACGGTTGCCGTCGGACTGCGTCACGCACAGCCGGCCGTCCGGCAGCAGCACCGGGCTGGTCGGGAACTCCAGCGGGCCGCCGTTGCGCAGCTTCGACGTCGCGTCGGCCGGGTTGCGGAAGTACTCGACGACGCGGCCGTCGCGCCGGGCCAGCACGATCGCGTTGCGCTCGTTCGCCGCCGTCCAGACGTTGCCCGCGCGGTCGAGGACGATCCCGTCGGCGCCCTCCAGGTACGGGTGCTGCACCTCGAGGTCGTCCAGGCAGAGCGTGTCCGCCGGGAATGCGACGTCGCAGCCGGTCGACGCGCGAGGGCGGCCGGTGCGGTCCATCGGCACGCGCCACAGCGCGCCGCGCGCCGTGTCCGCCACCAGCAGCGTGCCGTCCGCGGTGAACGCCAGGCCGTTCGCGACGATGTGCTGCGAACCCGCGGTGTCCGCCGCGGTCCGGCCGTTCGGCGTGATCGTGACCGTGCCGGGCGGCAGGCCGCGCACGTCGCGGCCGACCCCACCGGCGAGGACGTCGCTGACCATGGGCTGCACCCGGAACTGTTCGAGAGCGACGCCGTCCGCGCCCGCCCGCCACACCCGGCCCTGCCCGGTGCCGCCGTCGGAGATCCAGAGCGCGCCCGACCGGTCGAACGCCAGGCCGTTCGCGCCCGGGACGCCGCTCGTGAACACCGTCGCCGCCGGTGGGTTCGCCGCGTCCGGCACGAACGAAACCACGGTCTCGCCGTTCGCGACGTACAGCCGGCCACGGCGGTCGAACGTGAGCCCGGCCGGGCCGCACGGCGCCGGGATCGTGCCGACGACGGCGGCCGGGCCGCCGGTGGCCGCGACGCGGTAGACCGGGCAGGGGTCGGCGCCGCGGGCCGGCGCGTAGAGGTTGCCCCGGCCGTCGGTGGTCAGGCCTTCGATCCCGAGCGGGGACGCGAACACCGTCTCGAACACGGCGGGGTGCCGGGGCGCCGGGACTTCACCGGCGGAAGCGCCGGACAAC
This sequence comes from Amycolatopsis sp. cmx-4-37, assembly GCA_049998055.1. GTDB lineage: Bacteria > Actinomycetota > Actinomycetes > Mycobacteriales > Pseudonocardiaceae > Amycolatopsis. Next base: position 29,773 of record JAEBEK010000008.1, read on the forward strand.
AGCCCCGCCGACAGCACGGCGGTGACGGTGAGGACGACGGTGCGGCGCATGCGGGCCTCCGTTTTGTCGGATTTCCTGCCTACGCCGCCGCGTCCGGACCGTCAAGGCCAGAGGCGCTCGCGGACCCAGCCGCCGCCGGTCTTCCGGTACCGCAGCCGCACGTGCCTGCGGTCGTGGCTCGCCTGCCAGAACTCGACCTCGTCCGGGTCGACGAGGTACCGCGTCCACGTTTCCGGGGCCGTACCCGGGTTTTCCGAGACCCAACGCTCCGCCTCCGCGGCCGCCGCGTCGAGGTCCGCCGGGTCGTGCAGCACCTGCGACTGGTGCCCGATGAACGCCTCGACGCGCGACGCCGGTGGCCGGGCCAGGAAGTCCGCCGCGGACACCTCGGGCGCCGCGGGGGAGACCGGGCCGCGCAACCGGACCTGACGCCCCCGGCCGGGCCAGAAGAACGTCAGCGCCGCGCGCGGATCCTTGCGCAGCTGCAGGCCCTTCGGGCTTTCCGAGCTGGTGGCGACCGCCCAGCCGGCCGGGCCGACGTCCTTGAGGATCACCACCCGCGCGTCCGGCGCGCCATCCGCGTCCACTGTGGACAGTGTGACGGCGTGCGGTGCCAGCACGTGCTCACCGGCTTCGGTCAGCCACTCGGCGAAGAGCGTCTGCGGATCTCCGGCCGCCGTTTCCGGCGTGAACACGGGAAGTTCTTCGGGGAACGACGGCCAGCCGCGCACCTGCACCATGTCAGTAACCGTACGGCGGCTGCCCCGGCGGCGGGTAGACGGGCGGCTGCGGACCGGCCTGCCCGGCGTACGGCGGGGGCGGCACCGGCGGCGCGGCCACGGGCGGCTGCTGCTGCCAGCCGGGAGGAACCCGCGACTGCTGCCACTGCACCTGCTGGTACACCTCGGCGGGCTGCGGGAAGCAGAACGTCAGCTTGGCGCGGATCGCGCCGTGCATCGCCGCGCCCCAGACCTTCCCGCCGGTGAACGCGTACGTCTGCCCGGCGGTGAGGTCCACGGCGACCATCCGCGTCTCGCCGCCGAACTGGTTGCTCGTCTTCGCCGACGCGGCCTGCGCGGCGTCCGGGTGGACGTGCCGGCCGACGAGCCCGGCGATGACGACCGACGCCGCGGTCCAGCCCATGGTGCCGACCAGGTTCGCGCGCGCGTACTGCGTGGCGCGGCCGGTGAAGTCGTACAGCGCGGCCGCGCTGACCTCGGGCACCGGCGCGGCGATGACGCAGTAGTTCATCGTCGAAAGCATCACCGACTCGGCGAACAGGCCGGCCACGGCCACCGCGGGCCCGATCGGCACGGAACCGAGGTTGCCGCCGGAGCGCTGGATGCGCTCGGCCACTGCGCCGAGGTACTGCTCGGGGGTGAGCAAGCCGGGACCTCCCTCGTGAACGGACCGCGCGGTCATCGTCGCACGCTCCTCGGTCACGCCGAGTTCAGCCAGCGGTTTTCACACATGCTTCATGGTTGACTGTGCGCGCTATGCGACGACTCGTACTTCTCGCGCCCGCCGTGGTGCTGCTGGCCGGCTGCGGCCCCTCCATCGTGTCCGGTACCGCGACCCCCGGTCCGCCGTCGGCGTCCGCCGGCGCGGCCGCGGGTTCGGAGCTGCCGCCGGATCCCCAGCCGGCCGCGACCGAGGACTGCCCGTACCTCGACAGCGAGTTCGTGGCCGACTCGAACGGGCAGCACGTGTCGAAGGTGCGCGTGTCGGCGGACCAGCCGCACCCGGCGTGCTTCTTCTACCGCCCGGACGGGAAGATCCAGCTCACCGTCCGGGTGTACGTCGGGGACGCCAAGACGGCGACGGCGCTGGTCAACAAGGTGGCGCCGGTCGACTCGTCCAACCCGGCGAGCGACCCGGCGGGCTGGAAGGGCGGGTACGAATCGACCGGCGACGGCGCCGTCTACGCGGTCGCGAAGGGGTCCGCGGCGGTCATCGCGACCACTAACCAAAAGCAGAGCGTCAAGGCACGCACAGTGGTCAAAAAGACTATCGCTGCCCTGAAGCTCTAGGTAGCGGGCTCCACACGGGTGAGTGATGTTGATCTTGTATTACCCTGTGCGTCACGCGCAGGCTTCGTGGACTCGCGCACCGCAGCCATCGGGGGATCCCCACCCCCGGGGGCCGGGCACAAAATCTGCAACGACAAAGGACTAGATTCGTGGCTGACACCCTCAAGGACATCCTGCTCGACTCCGGCCGTCGTCCGGCCGTCGTGAGCGACTTCGAAACCCTCGTCGACGCCGAGGTCTCGGACAAGGGCGGCGTTTCGGGTGCCGTCGTCAAGACCGGCTTCGCCGCGGTCAAGAAGATCAAGCCGGGCATCATCCCCTCCGCCGTCGACACGCTGCTGCCGGACTTCGCCAGCGCGCTCGAGCCGTTCTACGGCGACTACCGCGCCAAGGGTGGCAACGACTTCGGTGCCTACCTGACCAGCCGCTCGGACGAGGCTTCCGACGCGCTGCTGAGCGTCACCGACTCGCGCGCCGAGCGCAGCAGCCGCGACAGCATCAAGAAGGTCTACGGCAAGCTGCGCCCGAACGGCAAGAAGAACGTCGAGGAGGCGCTGCCCCGCCTCGGCCAGCTGATCGACAAGCACGCCGCTGCCGTCTGATCGGACTCCAGGCACCACTGAAGAGGCCCCCGGGTGCACGCCCGGGGGCCTCTTCGTGTGCGGCTCAGTTCTTCTTCTCGGCGGGCGCCGGGGACGGCGCCTTGCCGTTCGCCTGCGGGCTCGGCTTCGCCGCTTCGGCGGGCTTCGGCGCGGGCGGGGTGGCCTTCGGCGGCGCGGGCGCGACCGGCGGCTCCTGCTTCGACCGGAGGACGTAGGCGGCACCGGCACCGACCACGACCAGGCCGAGCAGCCACGGCCAGCGGCGACGGCTGCGCGTCCCCTTGGCTGCGGCCTTGGCCTCGACCACGGCAGCGGCGAAGTCCTTCTTCGCGGACTTGAAGTCCTTCTTGCCGCGGCGCTTCGAGTCGCCGGCCGCCTTCGCGGCCTTGATGGCGGCCTTCTTCGCCTTGCGACCCGGCTTGCGCAGCTCGGAGAGCCGGGACAGGGCCTCCTGGCGGGCGGCCTTCGAGCTCTTCTTGAGCTCCTTGCGGGTGAGCTCGGTCTTCTTCGCGAGCTGCTTCTGCGCGCGCCGGCCGTGCTTGACGCCCTCGGAGACGAGTTTGTCGGCGGTCTCGGCGGCCTGGGCTGTCGCCCGGGACATGGACTTCACCTCATCATTCGTTTTGACACTGCTCTGTTACCCGTAACCTATCGTGCCCCTTTTCGCCGCGCCTCGCCGCAGATGGCACGATGAAGCTGTGAAAGCGACGCTGCACACCAACCAGGGTGACATCAACCTGAACCTGTTCCCCGACCACGCGCCGAAGACGGTCGCGAACTTCGTCGGGCTGGCGGAAGGCACCAAGGAGTACACCCAGCCGAACGCGGCGGGTACGAACTCCGGTCCCTTCTACGACGGTTCGATCTTCCACCGGGTCATCGACGGCTTCATGCTGCAGGGCGGCGACCCGACCGGCACCGGCCGCGGCGGCCCCGGCTACAAGTTCGGCGACGAGTTCCACCCGGAGCTGCAGTTCAGCAAGCCGTACCTGCTGGCCATGGCCAACGCCGGGCCCGGCACGAACGGCTCGCAGTTCTTCATCACCGTGGCGCCGACCACCCACCTCAACTTCAAGCACACGATCTTCGGTGAGGTGGCCGACCAGGAGTCGCGCAACGTCGTCGACGCGATCGGCCGCACTTCGACCGGCCCGGCGGACCGTCCGCTGACCGACGTCGTCATCGAGAAGGTCACCGTCGAGCACTGACGGCCTCCAGTGCCGGGTTTCGGTAGGTTGGTGACATCGTGAACCAACCGCCGAACCCCGCCGCCGAGCAAGCCGCGCTCCCCGGGTGCTGGTGGCACCCGAACCGCCCGACCGGATTGAGCTGTTCCCGGTGCGGGCGTCCGGCGTGCCCGGATTGTCTCCGCGAAGCCCCCGTCGGCTTCCAGTGCACCGACTGCGTCCACAGCGGCGCGCAGCAGCAACGCCGCCAGCAGCGTGGCTACCAGGAAGCCGGGTTCGGCCAGCGCACCGTCTTCGGTGCGCGGCTGTCCCAGTCGGTGCTCGTCACCCAGGCCATCCTCGCCGTGAACGTCCTGGTCTTCCTGATCACGGTCGTCCAGTCGGGCAGCCTGAACGACAACGACCTGGCCGCGCTCTTCCAGCACGGCGCCCTGTACGGCGACGCGACCCTCGGGCACAACGAGTGGTGGCGCGTCATCACCAACGGGTTCCTGCACTACGGGCCCATCCACATCGCGGTGAACATGTTCTCGCTGTGGATGATGGGCCGGTCGCTGGAGCAGGTCACCGGCCGCGGCCGGTACCTCGCGCTCTACTTCGTCTCGATGCTCGGGGCGTCGGCCACGGTGCTGCTGTTCGACGACCCCAGCGGGGTGCCCGGCACGGCCGGCGCGTCCGGCGCGCTGTTCGGCCTGATGGGCGCCTACGCGGTCACCGTGCTGAAGCTGCGCCTGAACCCGACGAGCCTGATCATCACGCTGGCGCTGAACGCGTTCATCACGTTCGGCATCCCGGGTATCTCGATCTGGGCGCACGCCGGCGGCCTGGTGACCGGGGCGCTGGTCACCGTCGCGCTGCTCTACGCCCCGCAGGCCGACCAGGCTCGCTACCAGGCGATCGGCATCGGGCTCATCGCCGTCGCGATCATCGGCCTGATCATCTACCAGGGCACGCAGTTCCCGCCGGAGACCTGCCAGTACGTCCAGTACCGCCAGGGCCTGTACTACACCTGCAGTTAGCTGCGTGCGCGCAGCGTGCTGAGCACGTCCAGGACGTCTCGGGGGTCCTCGCCGAGGTCGAGCCACCCGAAGACGTAGAGCTCGTCGTCGTGCTCGACCTCGAGCGTGACGCCGTCGCGGCCCAGCCGGCGGGTGGTGCGCAGCCGCGTGCGGGTCTGCGCCCACGGCAGCCGGTGCGTGCCGCCCAGCGTGCGGGCCACCAGGCCCTCGGTGTCGGCGGCCAGCCGGGGCCGCACGAGCGTCGAGTGGGCGGCGAACGCCCCCGCGGCCAGCGTCGCCAGTGCGAACAGCACCAGGCCACCCCGGTCGCCGGTCACCACGTCGGCCACGACACCGACCAGCAACAGCGCGGTGACCGCCCACGCCGATACCACAAGGGCCTGACGCGGCGCCCATGAGGTGGGGTAGTTATCCACAGGGGTTATCCACACTGGGGATGAGTCACACCGGTGTAATTCGGCGTCAAGCCGCCATTCGGAGTAATAATCAGCGCCAGCGCATAGTCATGAGGAGGCCCGCGATCATCAGCGCGAACCCGCCGGCGAAGTTCCAGTTGCCCAGGTCGGCCATCCAGGAGATCTTGTCCCCGGCGATGTAGTTGACCAGCAGCCACACCAGGCCCACGAGCATCAGCCCGAACATGGGGATCTTCCAGGCGAGACCGGTGGGACCGGCCGCCCGCACCTTCACCGGCGTGCGCCGGTCGGCAGGCGGGGTGTAAGCCGTCTTCTTGCGGACCTTGGACTTGGGCATCGTGTTCCTCGCGGTGCTGTTCGGGCTGGTCGGTGGCGATGACCCGCTCGGGGTGCGCAACCAGCGCCACGTGCACACGTTAACGTAAACGACGGTAGGAAAGCAGCGGCCGGGAGTGGTCGGATTTCCCGTACCGTGACGTCGGGGTCACCAAGTGTCGGACGCGGCTTGAGAGGAGCTTGCGTGACTACGCGCGAAGGACCGGATGACGACCGGCGCAGACACCCCGGGCAACGGCCCGTGCCCCAGCGCCGGAACCCGGCCACGCCCCCTCGCGGCCAGGTGCCGCCGCGGCCCCCGGGACCGCCGCCTCGGCGTCCGCAGGGCCCGCCGCCCCGCCGCTACAGCGGGCCCGTCCCGCCGCCGGGCTCGGCCGAAGAGACGGTCGTGTTCGCCCCGGTCGGCAAGGGGGGCACCGCGACCAAGGAGAAGCCGCCGCCCGCCCCGCTCGGCAAGAGCGGCGTCGCGATCCGGACCGCCGGCGAGGTCCTCATCACGCTGGGCCTGGTCGTGCTGCTGTTCATGGTCTACGAGCTGTACGTGACCGACCTGTTCTCGGCGGGCAAGCAGTCCGAGGCGAGCGACCAGCTCGACGGCGAATGGGCGCACGACCGCACGCTGCACCCCGAGCTGATCGACGGCAAGGCGTTCGCCCGCATCCACATCCCGACGTTCGGCGTCGACTACAACTTCACGATCCAGGAAGGCACCGACGACGCCTCCCTGGAGGTCGGGCCCGGCCACTACAAGGGCACGTCGCTGCCCGGCGAACCCGGCAACTTCGCCGTCGCCGGCCACCGCGTCGGCAAGGGCGCCCCGTTCAACGACCTGGACAACCTCTCCTCCTGTGACCAGATCGTGATCGAGACTTCGACCGACTTCTACATCTACAAGGTCCTGCCCTACGACGACGAGATCGAGAACTGGACCGGCGGCAAGGGCGCCGACCCGAAGTGCAAGGGCGTCTCGACCCTGCGCGACGGAGGTGCCGAGGACGGCGGCGCGTACGACGAGACCTTCGGCCGCAAGGTCGTGCTGCCCAGCCAGGGCACCGCGGTGAACCCGGTCCCGTACAAGGGGGCCGACACGCTGCCGAAGGCCCAGCAGGCCGCGCTGCTCACGCTCACCACGTGCCACCCGCAGTTCTCCGCCCAGCAGCGGCTCATCATCACCTCGGTGCTGACCCAGCAGGTGCCGAAGAACCAGGTCAAGGACTACGGCGACCTGCTCTCGAAGATCGGGGAAGCCTGATGTACGCCTGGCTCTGGCGGAAGTTCCCGGGCCCGTTCGCGGTGAAGCTGACGATCGCGGTGGTCCTCGCCCTCGGTGTCGTGGCGCTGCTGATGTTCGTGGTGTTCCCGTGGCTGGAGCCGCGGCTGTGGTTCAACGAGGTCGCGGTCAACTGACCCGGAACCCGCCGGGCGTGCGGTCCGTTGCCCTTCTCGGGAGAGGGGCCGCCGTGAAGACACGTCAGAAGGACCGTGACAACCCGCCGCCGGAAGACCCGTGGAACGAGATCCGGCCGCACCTGTGGATGGGCGGCCACGTCCGGGCGGGCGAGGAGCCGGTCGTCGTCGGGCGCGAGTTCGACCTCGTGCTCAGCCTCTACCAGCGTGCGGGGCACGGCCCGCCGCCCGGCGTCGAACACCACTTCGCCGAGATGCCGGACGGGCCGTTGAGCGAGGCGCAGATCGCCGAGGTCGAGCGGTTCGCGGCGCTCGCCGCCGAGGCCGTGCGCGCCGGCCGGTCGACGCTCGTGCGCTGTCACGCCGGGCTCAACCGGTCGGGCCTGGTGGTCGCGCAGACGCTCGTCGAGCTCGGGCTCGGCGTGCCGGAGGCGATCGCGCTGGTCCGGATGCGGCGATCGCCGTGGGCGCTGCACAACGAGCTGTTCGTGCAGTACCTCGAAAGCGGGCTGCCGACCGCGCGCCTGCTGGTCGGGCTCGGGCCCTGAGGGCCTCCGGCGCACCGGGGTGCGCCGGAGGGCTTGTGGCTAGCAGTCCCGCAGCTCCGGGCTCTGGTTGAGCAGCTGGCCGCGCGGCGAGACGAACGCGCGGTAGCGGTCGCCTTCCAGCTCGGAGTTCTTGAACACCGCGACCCGGTGGCAGTTCTGGAAGGCCAGCTTGACGCCGAAGTGGCGCTCGAGGCCGCCGCGGATCGCGTCCGAGGCCAGGACCCGCAGCAGCTGCCCGCGGGCGGCCTCGCTCGGTGGCGGCGTCTCGTTGTCGGCGAAGCCGTCCGCCGCACCCTCGGCGTCGGCGATGACGCCGGTGATGACTTCCCAGGCGTACGGCAGGGATTCCTTGACGCAGGTGACGAACTCGGCGTCGGTGACCTCCCCGCGCTCGGCCTTCTCCAGCAACGCGGGTGACACGTCCAGGGACATCGAACCTCCAGTTTGAGCAGGGCCACTCTCCTGGCTACCGGCCGGGTGGTCCCGCCACAAGAGAAAACGATGATCATCACCAATATGGCGGAAGCGCCGGTCACTCCCAGCGGAAGAACCGCGTCGCCAGGGCCGTTCCGATCACCGCGAAGCCGGCGAGCACGACCAGCTGCAGCGGCTGGACGCCGGTGCCGACCCAGGCGTCCTGCAGCGGCTGCGTGCCCGGCGGGACGTAGTCGCCGATCCGCTGCAGGACCTCCGGCAGCAACGCCCGCGGCAGGTACACGCCGCCGAAGAACATGGTCGGCAGGAACGCGATCAACGCGAACCCGCCGGCGGCCTTGGCCGTCCGGGCGATCGCCGCCGCCAGCAGGCCGAACGAGAACATCGAGACCGTGCCGAGCAGCAGCGTCAGCAGGAACAGCAAGGGGTGCTTCGGCATCGGGACGTCGTAGGCCGCGTGGGCCACGCCCAGCGTCAGGCCGATGCCCGCCAGCGCGACGACGACGTGGATCAGCAGCTGCGCGCCCAGCAGGTTCGCCGGGTGGACCGGGGTCGTGGCCAGCCGGCGCAGCACGCCCTGCTCGCGGTAGGTCGCGACGGCGCCCGGGATCGACTGCAGCGCCAGCATCGCGAGGCTGATGACGATCACCGAGGGCACCCAGGCGTCGATGAACCGGTACCCGCCGGCGGCCGGGCTGGGCTCCGTCATGCCCGGGATGGCGCCGACCGCCAGCAGCACCGCCGCCGGCAGCAGGATGCCCGCGATGGCCATGAACGGCGTGCGGAGGAAGAGCTTGGTTTCGGTGGCGGTGATCTTGGCGAAGGTGTTCACCGGGCGCTCCTCGTGAGCGAGACGAACGCGTCGTCCAAAGTGGATGCTCCGGTCGTGGCGCGGAGCTCGGTCGGGGTGCCGGTGGCGACCACGCGCCCGGCGTCGAAGATCGCGACGCGGTCGCAGAGCCGCTCGGCCTCGTCCATGAAGTGGGTGACCAGCAGGACGGTGACGCCGGCGGCGCGCACGCCTTCGACCAGCCGCCACGTCTCGCGGCGGGCGTGCGGGTCGAGCCCGGTGGTCAGCTCGTCGAGGATGGCCAGCTCGGGGTTGCCCACCAGCGCCAACGCGATCGACACGCGTTGCTTCTGACCGCCGGAAAGCTTTCCGAAGCAAGCGTGGGCGTGGTCCCGGAGGTCGACCTGGTCGAGCAGGACCTCGATGTCGGCCGGGTCCGGGTAGAAGGACGCGAACAGCTCCAGCGCCTCCCGCACCCGCAGCTTCGCGGGCAGCTGGCTCTCCTGGAGCTGGACGCCGACCCGGCGGGTCAGCGCGGCGTGGTCGGCCACGGGGTCGAGGCCGAGCACGGAGATCACTCCGCCGTCGGCCTGACGGAGGCCCTGCAGGCATTCGACCGTGGTGGTCTTACCAGCGCCGTTCGTGCCGAGGATGCCGAAGATTTCGCCGCGCTCGACGGTGAAGGAAACGCCGTCGACCGCGACCCGGGAGCCGTAGCTCTTGCGGAGGTCGGTGACTTCGATGAGTGGCATGGCCAAGACGCTACGAAGGTTCGCCGCCGCGCAGAATGACGCTGAATCCCCAGCTCAAGTAGGGTTTTGCTGACGCCGGGGTGGGGCTGGGCCCACCCCGTTCGTGGGGCCGTGGGGAGTGCGTCGGCGAGGGTCGGTCGGCGAAGATCCCGGGGGAAGGAGGTGCGGCGATGACGTACCTGCGTGCGCTGGGCCGGGCCTGCGCGCTGGCCGTGCTGGCGTTCGTCAGCTGGCTGGACGTGCTGGTCGAAGCGATCGCCTTCGCGATGCTGTGCGTCGGGCTGGTCTTCTTCCTCGGTCCCGCCATCGAGTGGGCCCGGCACCGCTCGGCGACGGCCCGGACGCTGGCCGGGCGCTGGTGCGGCGTCGAGGTCGAAGCGCCCTACCAGCCCGAACCGCCGGAGCCGGTGCGGGAGCGCGACGGCTGGTACCGCGACGGCAACACGCTCTACAAGCGGGCGTTCTGGATCCGCTGGAACCACCGTTTCACGTGGGCCATGGAAGACCCGGCCGCCGGCCGCGAGTTCGGCTGGCAGGTGCTCAACCCGCTGGTCACGCTCGTCCTGCCGGTCGGAGTGCTGCTCGGCGGCCCGGTGGTGCTGCGCGGTTACGGCCACTGGACGCGCTGGTGGCTCGGTCCACGACCGGCCCCGGGCCCCGGCCAGAGGCGCTGGCTGCACCGCCGGCTCGAGTCGCTGGGCCACCAGATGGGCATCCTCGCGCTGGCCGTGGTCATGTTCGTGTTCTCGTTGTGGCAGCTGGTCGTGATCGCCTTCGCGATGCCGGTGGCGGCGCCGGTGATCCTGTGGAGCCGCTCGATCACCGACACGCTGCGCCGCGAGGCCGGCAACTGGACCGGCGTGCGGATCGCCCGGCCGTACCTGCCGCCGCCCGGACTGCCGGTACCGCGCGCGGATGGGCTCTTCCAGGTCGGCAAGCAGCTGTACGAAGAGCCGTTCTGGCCGGTCCAGCACGCGCGCACGCGGTGGGTCCTGCGTGACCGGGCCACCTGGCGCGACCTGGCCGGCGGCGCGCTGATCACGCTCGTGTCGCTGCTGCTCGTGCTGCCCTCGGTCGCGCTGGTCGGCCGCGGGGCGGTCGGCCTCTTCACGCTGTGGGCGTGGCGGCCCTTCGTCTCGTCCCCGGTGACGTGGTGGCCGTTCCCCGCGGTCTCCACCCACGCCGGGGCGCTCGCGCAGACCCCGATCGCGCTCGCGCTGATCGTCGCCGGGGTGGCGCCGGCGACGTGGCTGGCCCGGCAGCAGGCCCGCTTCGCGCGGGTTTGGCTGGGGCCGACGGACGCGACCCGGCTCGCCCAGCGCGTCGAACGGCTGAAGCAGACCCGCACGGACGTCACGGTCACGCAGGCGGCGGAGCTGCGGCGGATCGAACGCGACCTGCACGACGGCATCCAGTCGCGGCTGGTCGCGATGGGGATGAAGCTCGGCGCGGTCGAGGCGCTGGTGGACACCGACCCGGCGGCGGCGAAACGGCTCGCGGCCGAGCTGCGCGCGTCGTCGTCGGAGGCGCTCACCGAGCTGCGGGTGCTGATCCGCGGCATCCACCCGCCGGTGCTGTCCGAACGCGGGCTGCTGGACGCGGTGCGCGCGATGGCGCTGGACAGCCCGCTGAAGGCGCAGGTCACGGGCTCGCTGCCGGGGCGCGTCGAGGAGCCGGTGGAGGCGTGCACGTACTTCGCGGTGTCGGAGCTGCTGGGCAACGCGGCGAAGCACGGCGCGGCGCGGGTGTCGATCGACGTCGGGTTCGCCGACGACCAGCTGACGGTGGTGGTGACCGACGACGGCAAGGGCGGCGCGAACCCGGCGCTGGGCTCGGGGTTGCGCGGAATCGAACGCAGGCTGGGCGGCTTCGACGGTAGGTTGACCCTGACCAGCCCGATCGGCGGGCCGACGAGGGCGACCGTGGAGATCCCGTGCCAGCTCGACCCCGAACCGTCGTCGCCGAAGACCAGTACCTCCTCCGAGACGGCCTGACGCATCTTCTTGCGGCCCACGGCTTCGACGTCGTCGCGGCGGTCGGCAGCGGTCCGGAACTGGCCGCGGCGTTGCGTGCACACCGCCCCGACGTGTCCATTGTGGACGTTCGCATGCCGCCGACGAACACGGACGAAGGCCTGCAGGTGTCCCTGGCGGCCCGCCGGGAGATCCCGGGGCTGCCGATCTTGGTGCTGTCCCAGCACGTCGAGCAGCTGTACGCGCGCGAGCTGCTGGCCGACGGCACGGGCGCGATCGGCTACCTGCTGAAGGACCGGGTGTTCAACGCGGACCAGTTCATCGACGCGGTCCGCCGCGTGGCGGACGGCGGCACGGTGATGGACCCCGAGGTGATCGCCAAACTGGTGGCGGGCAACGCTTCCGACCCCCTGTCGGCGTTGACTCCCCGCGAGCGCGAGGTGCTCGGCCTGATGGCGGAGGGGTGTTCGAACGCGGCGATCGCCGGCCGGCTGCACTTCAGCGAAGGCGCGGTCGGCAAGCACACGGCGAACATCTTCCAGAAGCTCGGCATCTCGGCTTCGGACGACACGAACCGCCGTGTGCTCGCCGTACTGGCGTACCTCGGTGCCGGTTAGCCGCGCGAAACCCGCGTCATCTCTTCGCGCTCCACGACCTTGATCCGCTCACGGCCCGCCGCCAGGCCCAGCGACTTCTCGTGCGCGTCGAGCTTGCCCCAGCCTTCCCACGTCGTGAACGGGATTCCCCGCGTCGCCAGGAAGTCGAGGATCGCGTCGGGAGACGCGTACTTCGGGGCGGAGAGGGTGTCCGCGTCCGACAGCAAGCTCGCGATCGTCTCCGCCGCGTCGCCCTTCGTGTGGCCGATCAGGCCCACCGGGCCGCGCTTGATCCAGCCCGTCACGTACACGCCCGGGAGCTGGTTCTCGTCCAGGTCCAGCACGCGGCCCGCCTGGTTCGGCACCACGCCGGCCACGTGGTCGAACGGGAGCTCCGGCAGGTGCGACGACAGGTAGCCCACCGCGCGGTACACCGCCTGGACGTCCCAGTCGTGGAACTCGCCCGTGCCGCGCACGGTCCCGTCGCCGGTCAGCTCGGTCCGTTCCGTGCGCAGGCCGGAGACGCGGCCGTCCGTGCCGAGGACTTCCGTGGGCGAGTGGAAGAAGTGCAGGTGCAGCCGCCGCTGCCGGGTGCCCGGCTCGCGGATCGCCCACTCCTGCAGCGTTTTCACGACCATGTCGATCTGCTTCGACGCCCGCAGCGCCGCGATGCTGCCGTCGTCGAACTCGATGTCCTCCGGGGCCACGATGACCTCGACGTTCGGCGAGTGGTCCAGCTCGCGCAGCTCCAGCGGCGTGAACTTCGCCTGCGCCGGGCCGCGGCGGCCGAAGACGTGCACGTCGGTGACGGGGCTCGTGCGAAGTCCCTGGTAGACGTTGTCCGGGATGTCCGTGGTCAGCAGCTCGTCGGCCGTCTTCGCCAGGATGCGCGCGACGTCCAAAGCCACGTTGCCGACACCGAGCACCGCGACCGAAGACGCGGTCAGCGGCCAGGTGCGCGGGACGTCCGGGTGGCCGTCGTACCAGGAGACGAAGTCCGCGGCGCCGTGGCTGCCGGCCAGGTCGATGCCCGGGATGTCGAGCTCGCGGTCGGCGGACGCGCCGGTCGAGAAGATCACCGCGTCGTAGAACTCGCGCAGCTCGTCGAGCTTGAGGTCGGTGCCGTAGTCGACGTTGCCGAGCAGGCGGATGTTCGGCTTGTCGAGCACCTTGTGCAGCGCCGTGACGATGCCCTTGATGCGCGGGTGGTCGGGCGCGACGCCGTAGCGGATCAACCCGAAGGGCGCGGGCATGCGCTCGAAGAGGTCGATCGTCACGACAGTGTCGGACACGTCGGCCTTGTCCAGGATGTCGGCGGCGTAAATGCCCGCGGGTCCAGCGCCCACGATGGCTACGCGAAGAGATCGGCTCACCCGCCCCACGGTAGGTTAGGGTCACCTAACTAGAAATGTGATTTACCGTACGGTCCACTAGTTGGGAGCCGGTAAGCTCGCCGGCATGCGCGTTCTCGTCGTCGACAACTACGACAGCTTCGTCTACAACCTGGTCCAGTACCTGGCCCAGCTCGGCGCCGACTGCACGGTCTGGCGCAACGACGTCGTGGACCTCGACCGCGTGCCCGAGTTCGACGCCGTGCTCGTCTCGCCCGGCCCGGGAACACCCGAACGCGCTGGTCAAAGCATGGACGTCGTCCGCAAGTGCGCCGAGACGCGCACGCCGATGCTCGGTGTCTGCCTCGGCCACCAGGCACTCGGGGTCGTCTACGGCGCCACCGTCGACCGCGCGCCCGAGCTGCTCCACGGCAAGACGAGCCAGGTCCGCCACTCCGGCACCGGCATCCTCAAGGACCTGCCGGAGGAGTTCACGGCCTCCCGGTACCACTCCTTGACCGTGGTGCCCGACACCATCCCCGCCGACGTCTTCGAGGTCACCGGCCGCACGGAGTCCGGCATCGTGATGGGTATGCGCCACCGCGAGCTGCCGCTGGAAGGCGTCCAGTTCCACCCCGAGTCGGTGCTCACCGAGGGCGGCCACCGGATGCTGGCCAACTGGCTGGCCGCGGCCGGGCACCCCGTCGACCCGGCCCGCGTGAACGAGCTCGAGCGAGCGACCAAGGCGCTCCAGAAGGCCGCTGTTGCGTGATCCGGCTCGAGGGGGTCGGCAAGCGGTACGGGCGCGGTGACTTCGTCCTCCACGACGTCGACCTGAGCGTCGAGCCCGGGCACGTCGTCGGCGTCCTCGGCAGCAACGGCTCCGGCAAGTCGACGCTGCTGCGGATCATGGCCGGCGTCTCGCACCCGACCACCGGCGTGGTGGCCGGAAGTCCGCGGATCGGTTACCTCCCGGACCGCTTCCCGGCCGGCCAGCGCATGGGCGCGCGGGCGTACCTGCGGCACATGGCGCGCATCCACGGGCTCGCCGACCTCACGGTGATCGACCCGCTGCTCGAACGGCTCGCGCTGATCGGCGGCCCGGCCGCACCGCTGCGCACGTTGTCCAAGGGCAACGCGCAGAAGGTCGGGCTCGCGCAGGCCGTCATGGTGCGGCCCGACCTGCTGATCCTCGACGAGCCGTGGTCCGGGCTCGACGTCGGGACGCACGCGATCCTCGGCGAGCTCGTCGCCGAGACGCGGGCGCGCGGCGCGAGCGTCGTGTTCACCGACCACCGGCCGCAGGTGGTGCACGACCACGCCGACGTCGTCCACCTCATGAACGACGGCCGGCTCACGGCGGAGAGCACCGAACCGACGACGCGGATCGTGCTGCGCGGCGGCGGGACCGCCTGGGCGGAGGAAGCGGGCGTGCACCACGCGATCGTCGAAGGCGCCCAGGTCGTGCTCACCGTCGAGGTCGCTTCGGTGGACGCCGTGCTGCTGCGGGCGTTGAGGGACGGCTGGTCGGTGCGGGAGGTGGCGCCGTGCTCGCCATGACCCGCTACTACCTGGCGCTGCTCGGCCATTCACAGCGGTACCTGCCGGCGCTGCTGGCCTACCTCGCGCTGTGCGTGATCCTCTACGCCGACCCGAACTCGCCGCCACTGCCACTGTTCGGCGTGAGCGCCGGCGGGCTGCTCGTCGTCTCGTGCTGGCTGACGATCGCGCTGCTCGACATCGAGGACCCGGTCCAGCGGCTGGTCACCTTGAGCCACGCGCGGCAGTGGCGCCGGATGGTCACCGGCGCGATCTTCACCGTGCTGGCCTGCTCCGCGATCCTCACGGTGATCACCGAAGTCTGGTCGGCGATCAAGTCGTTCAAGGTCCAGCCATCGGCGCTGGGTATCGGGCTGCTGGCGCACCTCGCGTGCGCGCTGCTGGGCATCGCGATCGCGCTGCCGTGCTCGCGGCTGCTCGTCCAGCGGATCGGCTGGACGGTGCTCGCCGCGGTGGTCACGCTGATCGTCGTGCTGCTGGCGAAGATCCCGCTGGTCCACCCGCTGCTGCACGCCCTGACCGACGACGAGCCGGTCGGTGGGCCGCTCGCGCTGGCGGTGGTGACGTCGGTGGTGGTGCTGGCCGCGAGCTTCCTGGTCGTGTCCCGGTTGGTGCACCGCCGTTCCTGAGTGCAATTTGCAATCTTCAATTTCCGCGGCAGGCTTCCTGCGGGTGCGCGAAGCCGACTAAGGTTCGGGTCCTCTCCGGCTCTGGGCGAAAGGGGAACGGGTGACGGCTGGGATCGTCGCGATCACCGGGCCAGACGGCGATCTCCGGGACCTTGCCGCGTGGCTGCGCGGGGAAGACGAACTCCGCGGCCGCGTCCAGCTGTTCGACGCCGTCGTGGTCGGCGTGACCAGCAACTCCGCCGGCGTCTTCTGCCGATCGCTCTTCGCCTGGCTGCGGCGCTACCGGGAAGGCCGCGTCTCCCTCAAGGTCAAGCGTTCCGGCGCCGCCGAGGAACTGGAACTCGACTGCGGTCCGGCGAGCGACGCCGAGCAGGTTCTCGGTGCCGTCCAAGGATTTCTCGACCAAGCCTGAACGACGAAGAAGGCCCGCACGGCGAACCGTGCGGGCCTTCTTCGCGCGCGTCGAATCAGGGGCTGCCGGTGGGAGACGTCGGGAACAGCGGGCCGTTCGAAACCCCGACCGTCACGTTCTGGTCCTTCTCGATCTGTGTACCCGGCGGAGGGCTCTGCTTGGTGATCGTGCCCTCGGGCTTGGTGCTGGTCCGGTCGGACTGCTGCTTCAGGGTTCCCTGCCAGCCCATGCTTTCCAGCTTCTGCTGAGCGTCGTCGACCGTCATGCCGACCAGGGACGGCATCTCGATCTTGTTGTCCGGCTGGCCCGACGACACGGTCAGCGTGATCTGGCTGCCGACCGGCACCGAACCACCGACCGGGATCTGCTGGATGACCTGGTCCTTCGGCTGATCGGACTGCTGGTCCACCCGCTTCACGGTGAACCCGAGACCGGTGAGCGTGGAGTTGGCGTCGTTGAAGGACTTGCCGATCACGCTCGGGACCTGCTTCTGCTGCTTGCCCTTGCCGATGCTGATGGACACGCTCGAGCCCTGCTGGGCGTCGCTGCCCGCCTGGGGGGTCTGGCTGATGACCTTCCCCACCTGGTCCTGGTCGTCGGTGTCGACTTCCTGCACCGACGGGTTCAGCGTCAGCCCGGCTTCCTTGAGCTTCGCTTCCGCGTCACTGGGGGAAAGGCCCTTGAGGTCCGGCACCTTCGCCGAGCCCGGGGGCTGGCCGATGGTGAGCGTGATCTGCGCTTCCTTGGCCACCGGCGTGCCCACGCCGGGGGAGATGTCGATGACCTGGTTGACCTGGTCGTTGGTGCACGGCGTGTTCCCCGTCGCGTCGGGCACCCCGCAGACCACTGTCTTGTTGGGCCCGAAGTTGTTCAAGCCCTTCTCGCGCAGGGTGTTCTTGGCCGCCAGCTCCGACTGTCCCTTGACGTCGGGGATCGCCACCGTGCCCGCTTCTTCGTTGCCGCCCTTGAAGGCGCCCGACAACCACATGATCAGCAGCACCGCGCCCAGCACGAACACCGCGGCCAGCGCGGCCAAGAGCGTCCGGCGACGGCGCTTGGCCTTCGGGTCCTCGTCGTCCGGGGTGTCGTACTCCTCGTAGCGCTGCGGCTGCCGCCGGTCGGCGTTCATCACCTGCGTGCGCTCGTCTTCGGACATCACCATCGGCGCGGCCGGGCGCTGGCCCGACAGCGTGCGCACCAGGTCCGAGCGCATCTCGGCGGCCGACTGGTAGCGGTTCGCCGGGCCCTTCGCCAGCGCCTTCAGGACGACGGCGTCGAGCTCGGGCGCCACGGCCGGGTTCACCGACGACGGCGGGTTCGGGTCCTCCCGGACGTGCTGGTAGGCGACCGCGACCGGGGAGTCACCGGTGAACGGCGGCTCGCCGGTGATCAGCTCGTACAGCACGCAGCCGGCGGCGTAGACGTCGGAACGGGCGTCGACCGACTCACCGCGGGCCTGCTCCGGCGACAGGTACTGCGCGGTGCCGATCACCGCGGCGGTCTGGGTCATCGCGGACTGGCCGTCGTGCATCGCGCGCGCGATGCCGAAGTCCATCACCTTGACGGCGCCGTTCTTCGTGATCATCACGTTGGCCGGCTTGACGTCGCGGTGCACGATGCCGTGGCGGTGGGAGAAGTCGAGGGCCGCGCAGACGTCGGCCATGACCTCCATGGCCCGCTTCTGCGACATCGGGCCTTCGGTCTTGACGATGTCGCGCAGCGTCCGGCCTTCGACGTACTCCATGACGATGTACGGCAGCGGACCGAACTCGGTGTTGGCCTCACCGGTGTCGTAGACCGCGACGATCGCCGGGTGGTTCAAGGCGGCGGCGTTCTGCGCTTCCCGGCGGAAGCGTTCCTGGAACTGCGGGTCCCTGGCGAGGTCGGCACGGAGGATCTTGATCGCGACTTCCCGGCCGAGGCGCACGTCGTGGCCGTGATGGACCTCGGACATGCCTCCGTAGCCGAGCGTTTCGCCCAGCTCGTACCGGTTGGAGAGCAGTCTGGGTGTGCTCATCTCTGGGTGCCGTTCCATTCCGTCCAAGGTGTGTTCATGATGCCTTGCCGGCCATCGTCGGTCGTGTCGGGAGTGTCCGCCGGGTACGCGCTCGTCGCGGGCGGCTCCTCCACGGGCGGCTGTCTGCCCGGGACCACCTGGCTCGTCGTCTGGCCGGTGTGCGGTGGCGAGCCCGAGCTGCCGATCATCTTCGCCACCAGGACGATGCCCGCCACCAGGACAACGAGCAGGATGGCCGCGAGGAGCGCCCACCAACCCCACTGGGACTTCTTCCGGGCCACCGGCACCATGGCCGGACGCAGCACGGGCCGGGACGGCGGGCCGATGGCGACCATCGGGTTCACCGCCGGCGACGGCGGGCCGACCGGCATGTGCTGCTGCTGCGGTGGGACCGGCTGCGAGACCGGCGGCTGCTGCTGGATCGGGTGCTGGCCGGTCGGCACCGGTTGCTGCTGCACCGGTTGCTGACCGGTCGAGTACGTGGCGTTGACCAGCCCGGACGGCGTCGGCAGCGGCATCCCGGCGCGGACCGCGGCAACGGCGGACGCGAACTCGCCGCCGCTGTTGTAGCGCTGGCGCGGGTCCTTGACCAGCGTCGCCTCGATCACCGCGCGCGCGGCGGGCGGGACGTCCGGCGGCAGCGGCGGCGCGATGTCGCGGATGTGCATCATCGCGACCGTGACGGCGTTTTCGGACAGGAACGGCCGGTGCCCGGCGAGGCATTCGTAGCCGCACACCGCCAGCGAGTAGACGTCGGACGCCGGCTCGGCCGGGTGCCCGAGCGCCTGCTCCGGCGCGATGTAGTGCGCGGTGCCCATGACCATGCCGGAGCGGGTGACCGGCGCCGCGTCGGCCGCCTTCGCGACGCCGAAGTCGGTGATCTTCACCTGGCCCGCGGGCGTCACGAGGATGTTGCCCGGCTTGACGTCGCGGTGGACCAGGCCGTGGGAGTGCGCGGCCTGCAGCGCGTTGCCCGCCTGCTCGAGCATGTCGAGCGTGAACTCCGCCGACAGCCGCCCGTGCTTGGCCAGCAAGCCGGCCAGCGGGTCGCCGTCGACGAGCTCCATCACCAGGTAGGCGATCGAGAGGTCGCCGTCGAAGATGGTCTCGCCGTAGTCGTGCACCGCGGCGATGCCGGGGTGGTTGAGGGACGCCGTCATCCGCGCCTCGGTGCGGAACCGGTGGAGGAACTCGGCGTCGCCGGAGAGCTCGGACTTCAGGATCTTGACGGCCACGGTGCGGTCGAGCCGGGTGTCGCTGGCTTGCCAGACCTCACCCATCCCGCCGACGGCGATCCGGCTCGTCAGCTTGTAGCGCTCGGCCAGCAGGTGACCGGAGGACAGCATGCGCTATCCACCCCCGAGTTTCGCGTTGATCGCCGCGCGGCCGATTTCCGCGGCGACCGAGCCGCCGGTGGCCGCGAGCCCGCGGTTGCCGCCGTCCTCGACGATGACGGCGACCGCGATCTGCGGGTCGTTCGCCGGGGCGAAGGCGGTGTACCAGGCGTGCGGGAAGGTGTTCTTGGAGTCCGTGCCGTGCTCGGCGGTGCCGGTCTTCGACGCGATCTGGATGTCCGGGCGCTTGCCGCCGCCCTTGGTGAAGCCCTCGGAAGCGATCATCATGTCCTTGAGGATCGCGGCGTTCGACGACGAGAGTGCCGCCGTGCCGGTGAGCTCGGTGGGACTGTAGTCCTCGATGGTCGACAGGTCCGGCGCGAGTACCGACTGCACCAGCTGCGGCTTCATCGCCATCCCGCCGTTGGCCACGGTGGCCGCGAGCAGGCAGTCCTGCAGCGGGGTCAGCCGGACATCGCGCTGACCGATGCCGCTCTGGTAGAGCGCGCCCTGCGAGTCGAGCGGGCCGACCGTCGACGGCGCGACCTTCATCGGCACGGTCAGGTCGGTCTGCCCGATGCCGAAGTTCGCCGCGGTCTTCTTCATCTTGTCCGGGCCGAGCTGGCCGGCGAACTCCGCGAACGGCACGTTGCAGGAGTGCGCGAGCGCGTCCTTGAACGTGGTGCCCGGGCAGGGCTCGCCGGCGTAGTTCTCCAGCGTGACGCTCGTGTTCGGCAGCTTCGTGTTCGGCGCCGGGTTGACCGGGGTGTCCGGCCCCTTGCCGTCCTCGAGCACGGCCGACGCGGTGACCAGCTTGAACGTCGACCCCGGCGGGTAGGTCTCCGAGATCGCCCGGTTCAGCATCGGGTTCTTCGGGTCCTTGACGTAGGAGTTCCACGCGTCGGTCTGCGCCTTCGACGTGTGCGACGCCAGCTTGTTCGGGTCGTACGACGGCGTCGACACCATCGCCAGGATCCGGCCCGTCTTGGGCTCCAGCGCCACGACGGCGCCGGTGTAGCCCCGCTGCGTCATCAGGTCGTACGCGGCCTTCTGGACGGCCGGGTCGATGGTCAGCCGGACGTTGCCGCCACTGGGGTCGCGGCCGGTGACCATGTCCGACAGCCGGCGCACGAACAGCCGCGGGTCCGAGCCGTTGAGCACGTCGTCCTCGGAGCGCTCGAGCCCGCCGGAGCCGTAGTTGATCGAGTAGTAGCCGGTGACCGGGGCGTACATCGGCCCGTCGACGTAGGACCGGGTGTACTTGTACTTGTCGTTCGACGGGTCGACCTTCGCCAGCACTTCGCCGTTCGCCTGCGAGACGATCTGGCCGCGGCGGCGGGCGAACTCGTCGTAGAGGACCCGGGCGTTGCGCGAGTCGGTGCGGTAGTCGTCGGCCTTCACCACCTGGATGTAGGTGGCGTTCGCGAGCAGCAGGACGACCATGGCGAGCATCGCCATGCCGACCTTGCGCAGCGGGGTGTTCATGCCTGAGCACCCCCGTCCGCCGGCGGGCGCTGCACGAGCACGGTGTGCGCTTCGGCGATCGGCGCCTGCGGCTGCTGCTGCGGCTTCGGCCGGGCGGACGGCCGCCGGGCCGCGTCGGAGACCCGGAGCAGCAGCGCGACGAGGATGTAGTTCGCCAGCAGCGACGAACCACCCTTCGACAGGAAGGGGGCGGTGATACCGGTCTCCGGGATGAGTTTCGTGACCCCGCCGACGACGACGAAGATCTGCATGACCATGGTGAACGCCAGCCCGCCGCCGAGCAGCTTGCCGAACGTGTCCCGCACCGCGAGCGCGCTCCGCATGCCGCGCATCGCGACCAGCAGGTACAGCATCAGGACGGCGGCCAGGCCGATGAAGCCGAGCTCTTCGCCGATCGCCGCGGTGATGAAGTCGGTGTTCGCCTCCGGGACCATGTCCGGGCGCCCGGCGCCGAGGCCCGTGCCCCCGATGCCGCCGGTGCCGAGCCCGAACAGGCCCTGCGCGATCTGGTAGCCGCCGCCGAGCTTGTCGTAGGTGGCCAGCGGGTCCAGCCAGTTGGCGACGCGCTGCTGGACGTGGGTGAAGAGGTTGTAGGCGATCAGGCAGCCGCCGACGAAGAAGCTGAGGCCGAGGACGACCCAGATGATCCGCTCGGTCGCGACGTACAGCATCATCAGGATGACGCTGAAGAACAGCAGCGACGTGCCGAGGTCCTTCTCGAACACCAGGATGCCGATGCAGGCGACCGCGGCGATGAGGATCGGGCCCAGGTCACGGGCGCGCGGCAGTTCGACGCCGAGGAACTTCTTGCCCGCCACCATGAACAGGTCGCGCTTGGACACCAGGAACGAGGCGAAGAAGACCATCAGCAGGATCTTCGCGAACTCGCCCGGCTGGATCGAGAACCCCGGCAGCTTCAGCCACACCTTGGCGCCGTTGACCTCGGACAGGCTCGACGGCAGCAGCGCCGGCAGGGCCAGCGCGACGATCCCGATCAGGCCCGCGGTGTAGCCGTAGCGCGTCAGCGTGCGGTGGTCGTTGACCACGACCAGCACGGCGACGAAGAACGCCAGCGAGATGACCGTGAACAGCACCTGCGCGGTGACGGCGGGGGTGTAGTCCTTGCCGTTCTGGGCGGCGCGTTCCGCCAGCGCCAGGTCGATCCGGTGGATCATCACCAGGCCGATGCCGTTCAGCAGCGCGACGCAGGGGAGCAGCACCGGGTCCGCGTACGGCGCCCACTTGCGCACCGCCAGGTGCGCCGCGGCGAAGATGGCGAGGTAGGCGAGGCCGAGCCAGACGATCGACCAGGTGAGCTGCTGCTCCTGGTTCGCCTCCACCAGCACCAGGGCGATGGTGACGATGAACGCGGCGAAGCCCAGCAGCACCAGCTCGGTGTTGCGGCGGGTCGGGACGTCGCGCGGCGGGTTCGTCTGGAACTGCGCGGCGAGCGGCTCGGCGGTGCGCGCGGCGGGCTGGCTCATCAGTTACCGCCTCCCGTCGTCGGTGCCGTCGAACTCGGCGTCGAGCAGTCCCTCCCCGCTGGCTGGTTCGCCGACGACGGAGCAGTGGAGCTGACCGGTGCCAACGGGGTGGACGTCGGCGTGGCCGTGGGTGTCGGCGTCGGGGACGGCTGGCCGCCCGCCGGCGCGCAGTTGTTCAGGCGCTTGTGCAGCTGCAGGAAGTCGTCGATGTACTTCCGGGCGTCGTCGAGGCTGTCCTTCTTGACGCCGTTCTGCACCGCCAGCCGCGCGTCTTCCTGGAGCTGGTCGACGCGCAGCTTGTCCGTGCACACCTGGTTGGGCGGGCACGAGCCCTGCTCGTAGGTGTGCAGGTCGATGCCGAGGATGCTGCCGGGAACGCCGCGGTAGATCACGACCTCCTGGTCCGCACCTTCGCCGACATAGTACTGACTCAGCACGAAGTACCGGGTCGCGATGGCGGCCGCGGCGAGCACCACGAGCACGACCAGCGCGCCCGCGAGCCAGCGGAACCGCTTCCGGCGCTTGGCCTTCGGGTCCACGCTCGGCTGGGGCAGCTCCGGGCGCGGCTGCTGCGGTGGCTGGGTCAGCGCCCTCGCCCGCGCCGCGGGCGAGTCGCCTTGGTGCAGCTCGTCGCTGCCGTCCCCGGCGGCGCCGCCCACGATGGGCGCGTCCTCGCCGAAGTCGACGTCGACGACGTCGGCGATGATCACCGTGACGTTGTCGGTGCCGCCGCCCTTGAGCGCCAGCTCGATCATCCGGTCCGCGCACTTCTGCGGGTCCGGGATCTGCACGGCCTCGGTCAGCGTCTCGTCGCTGACCATGCCGGACAAGCCGTCCGAGCAGATCAGGTAGCGGTCGCCGGAGCGGGCTTCGCGCACGGTCAGGCTGGGCTCGACCTCGTGCCCGGTGAGCGCCTTCAGCAGCAGCGACCGCTGCGGGTGGACCGCCGCCTCTTCGGGTGTGATCCGGCCCTGTTCGAGGAGTTCGTTGACGAAGCTGTCGTCCCGCGTGATCTGGGCGAACTGGCCGCCCCGCAGCAGGTACGCGCGTGAGTCGCCGACGTGCACCAGCCCCAGGCGGGTGCCGGCGAACAGGACAGCCGTGAGCGTCGTGCCCATGCCGTCCAGGTCGGGGTCCTGCGAGACGAGCTCGGCGATCGCGGCGTTGCCGTTCGCCACCGCCTCTCGCAGCTGGGCGAGCAGGTCGTCGCGGGGTTCGTCGTCGTCGAGCGGCGCGAGCGAGGCGATGACGACCTTGCTGGCCACCTCACCCGCCGCGTGGCCACCCATCCCGTCGGCGAGCGCGAGCAGGCGAGGGCCGGCGTACACGGAGTCCTGGTTGCTCGAACGCACCAGGCCCCGGTCGCTGCGGGCTGCGTAGCGGAGGACGAGAGTCATGGGCGAAGCTCGATCACCGTCTTGCCGATCCGGATGGGGACTCCGAGCGGGACCCGGAGGGGTGCAGTGACCTTAGCCCGGTCCAGATACGTCCCGTTCGTCGAGCCCAGATCTTCCACGTACCAGTCCTCACCGCGCTGGGCGATCCGGGCGTGCCGGGTCGACGCGTAGTCGTCGTCGAGCACCAGCGTGGAGTCGTCGGCCCGGCCGATGAGGATCGGCCGACCGTCGAGCGCGATGCGGGTTCCGGCCAGCGCACCGTGGGTCACCAGCAGCTGCTGCGGTGACTTGCTGTTGCGCGGCTTCTTCTCTTTCTTGCGTCCGAAGGTCGGCACCTGGACGCGCATACCCGACGCCGCGTAGAGGTCCGAGCGGACGACTCTGAGCGCGGCGAACACGAAGAGCCAGAGCAGCACGAGGAAGCCCACCCTGGTGAGTTGTACGACCAGCTCTGGCACTTGGTGTGTCCGCTCCCGACTCGTCCGTGCAGCCGCGACGCGGGTACGCCGCGGTCCCCCCGCACGTCAATTCTGCGGGAACAGTATTCCGTGCCCCCAGTCAGCCCTGCGTACGGAACACGAGTGAGGAGTGCCCCACCCGGATGACGTCGCCGTCCGCGAGCTGCCAGGTCTGGACCGGAGTGCCGTTCACGGTCGTTCCGTTGGTCGAGCCGATGTCGGCGAGCGTCGCGCTCTGGCCGTCCCAGGTGATCTCCAGGTGGCGGCGCGAGACACCGGTGTCCGGCAGCCGGAAGTCCGCGTCCTGGCCGCGGCCCACGACGTTCCCGCCCTGCTTGAGCGAGTACGTCCGGTTCGAGCCGTCGTCCAGCTGCAGGCTCGCCGCGAGCTGGCGGCCGGCCGCGGGCGGGGCGTAGCCGCCCTGCTGCTGGCCGTACGGGTCGGCGGCCGGCTGGCCGTACGCCTGCTGGCCGTACTGGTCGTAGCCGCCCTGCTGCTGGCCGCCGTACTGGTCGTACCCGGGCTGCTGCTGCTGGCCGGCGTACTGGTCGTAGCCACCCTGCTGGTAGCCGCCCTGCTCGTAGCCACCCTGCTGGGGCTGGGCGTACCCGCCCTGGTCGTAGCCACCGCCCTGGGGCTGGGCGTACCCGCCCTGGTCGTAACCACCCTGCTGAGGCTGGGCGTAACCCTGGTCGTAACCGCCCTGCTGCTGGGCGTAACCCTGGTCGTAGGCCCCACCCTGCTGCGGCTGGCCGTACTGGTCGTAGCCGCCCTGCTGCTGGCCATAACCCTGGTCGTACCCGGGCTGCTGGCCACCCTGCTGTCCGTAGCCGTATTGGCCCTGCTGGCCGTACGGGTCACCCTGGTCGTATTGGCCGTAGCCGGGGGGCTGGCTCATTGCTGGGTCTCCTGCGTTGCTGGGTCGTGCCGACCGCGGTGAACCGGCGCCTGAGGGGCGGGCGTCGGGATCGACGGACGAACGGGTCTTGAACTGTCCAGTATGCAGCGCCTCGTTGCGCTCGAGTGATACGACGACGTCACCATAGGTGTCCAGGCCCTCGGCGGCGAGGTGTTCCGCCACCGCCTCGGCCAGCACCTGGGTGACCCGTTGCTCGTCACCGGCCATGCGCTCGTGGTCAGCTGCCCCCAGGGACACGATGTAGTGATTGGGGGCGAGCTGCCGACCGCCTGCCAGCTCACGAACGTTCTCCTCACTCTCCCGTTCCAGGGCGATCGCCACTTCCTGCGTGACGACGTTGCCACCGAACATGCGCGCGAAAGTGTTCCCCACCAGGTTCTCGAGGCGTCTGTCAAAACGCTCGACGCGGCTCACCGGGGAAAACCTCCTCACACGTGTGCTTCCGCTATCGATCCTATCCGGGTGAGCGAGCCTCGACACGGCCCCCGGTGAAACCCGTGCAAACGACCTGCTAGTCTTCTCCTCGCTGTCAGTGAGTAGCACTCGGGCGAGTGGCGGAATGGCAGACGCGCACGGTTCAGGTCCGTGTGTCCGAAAGGACGTGAGGGTTCAACTCCCTCCTCGCCCACGCTGTTCAGAGGCCCGGTCGCTAGCGCGACCGGGCCTCTTCCCGTTTCCCCTATTTCTCCCGGGGGTCGAGCCCCCGGACCCCCACGGTGCCTCTGCTCACCTTCCAGCGTGGTTGGTGTTGGTGGGGAATATCACCCGTTTGGCTCTGCGTGGTGTTCGCTCACGGCGCACCTCGAGGTGTATCAAGCCGTCGTTTTGGTGATCCAGGCGGCCAGGACGTCCACCCGGCTCGTCGTTTCGATGCCCGCGTGGGGGCAGCCCGGGCCGGTGGCCTCCAGGGCCGCCAGTTCGGTCCCGGTGAAGTAGGGGGCTCCCGAGTCGTACGTGCACGCGCTCGTGGTGATCTCAGGGGCCGCTCCGCGGACACCCAGAGTTGTCGGCTCCACCTTCGCGACCGCCACCGTGCCCTGCTGCATGCGGGTCGCCGGCTTGGGGTCCGTGCCCGTCAGGCTGCCCCAGGCCGCCAGGGTCAGCTGCTGGCCGACCTTCGGCACCGCGTGGCTGACCCGCAGGGGCTGGACCGTGGTCACCGGCGTGTCGAGCTCGATCAGGGCCACGTCGTTCTCCTTGGCCTGGACCACCTCGGTCACCCTGCGGGCGACGCCGGACTCCGTCGCCTCGTCGACGAGGCCCAGGGTCGCCGTCGTCGGGTACGGGGTCTTGCCGGCGACGCGGTTGCGGTTGGCGTCGTGGAAGCAGTGGCCCGTCGTCAGGACCCAGCCCGGGGCGATCAGGGCGCCGGTGCAGTAACTGCTGTACGTGGAGCCGTCCGGGCGCGGGATCTTCGTCATCGCGAGCTTCACGACGAACCCGTACTGCCCGTCCGGCACGTCCGAGCCGTGGGCGATCCCCGGCGCGGCCAGGGCGGTGGGGGCGGTGGCGGTGGTGATGGTGGCGGTGGTGATGGTCAAAACAGCAGCGGCGAGCAGAGCGCGCGGGCGCATTCTTCCCCTTCGTCGAGTCGGTGGTCGACGTTCGACGTTAGGGCCGTCGCGGCCCCCGCGGAATTCCCTGGCCGGGCGTCACCCGGTGGCCCAACGGGTGACGCCCGGCGTCAGGTCAGCCGACGTGCGAGGCGATCCAGTCCGCGACCACGTCCACCCGGGAGGTGGTCTCGAGCTGGTTGTGCGGGCAGTCCGGGCCGGTCGACTCGACGGACACCAGCTGCCCGCCCGAGCCGCCCGCGACGAAGTACGGCGCGCCCGAGTCGTACACGCAGGCGCTGGTGGTCGTCGTCGGGGCGACGCCCTGGACGCCGAGCGTCGAGGCGGCGACCTGGCCGACCTTGACCGTCCCCTGCTGCAGCTTCGTCGACGGCGTCGGGTTGGTGGCGGTGAGGCTGCCCCAGCCGGCGAGCGTCAGCAGCTGGCCGACGGACGGCGTGACCCGGTTGACCGTCAGCGGCGTGACGCCGGTGACGTCCGCGTCGAGCGTCGCGATCGCGACGTCGTTGGCGGCCGCCTGGTACACGGTGACGACGTTGCGCGTCACGCCCGGCGTGCTCTGGTCGACCGTGCCCAGCAGCACCGACGTCGGGTACGGCACCGGGCCGGAGACGCGGTTGCGGTTGGCGTCGTGGAAGCAGTGGCCCGCGGTGATGATCCACTTCGCGGCGATCAGCGCGCCGGAACACGCGCTGTTGTACTTGGTGCCGTCGGGCTTCGGGATGTTCGTCATGGTCAGCTTGGCGGCGAACTTGAACGTCCCGGCCGGGACGTCGGAGCCGTTGGCCACGGCCGACGCCGGCGCCGCGGTGGCGAGACCGGCGGCCAGCGTCAAAAGGGCAGCAGAGAACACAGCGCGAACGCGCATCGGTGGATCCCCCTTGTCACGCACCGGCGGTCCGGCGCCGGTGATCACCTTCGAGGTTAGTGACGCCGGACCGCGGGAGAAGCGTCCGTTCAGCCCAAGTGCGCGGCGATCCAGTCCGCCACGACGTCGACGCGCGCGGTGGTTTCGGCCTGGTCGTGCGGACAGTCCGGTCCGTCGCTTTCGATGGACACCAGGCGGCCGCCGTTCTTACCGGTCGGCACGAAGTACGGCGCGCCCGAGTCGTACGTGCACGCGCTCGTGGTCGACGTCGGGGCCAGGCCCTTGATGCCGGTGTAGAGCGCGTCGACCGTGGCGACCTTCATCAGGCCCTGCTGGAGCTTGGTGCCGGGCGTCGGGTCGACGGCGGTGAGGCTGCCCCAGCCCGCCAGCACGACCTTCTGGTTCACGACCGGCGCCTGGTGGGCGATCGACAGCGGCTCGATGCCGTAGACCGCCTTGTCGAGCTCGGCGATCGCGATGTCGTTGCTCGGTGACTGGTACACCGTCACGACGTTGCGGGTGACGCCCGGCTTGTCCACGGTCGTCGTGCCCAGCAGCACGGACGTCGGGTACGGCACCGGGCCGGACACCGGGTTGCGGGCCGCGTCGTGGAAGCAGTGGCCGGCCGTGATGATCCACTTCTTGGCGATCAGGGAACCCGAGCAGGCGCTGTTGTACTTCGTGCCGTCGGTCCGCGGGATGTCCGTCATGGTCAGCTTCGCGGCGAACTTGAACGTCCCCTGCGGGACGTCGGCACCGTTGGCCACGGCCGAAGCCGGTGCCGCGGTGACCACCGCCGCGGCGAGCGCGAAGAGTGTGGCGGACAGCAAAGCGCGAGTGCGCATGGAAGAACCCCCGTTCAGGGCCGGCTTCGCGGCCGGCGATGGGGGCGAGGGTAGCGAAAAACGCCAAGGCGGTGGCGGGAATCCCCGCCACCGCCAGGAGAAATCAGTTCACGCCGACCAGGTCGACCACGAAGACCAGGGTTTCGCCGGGCTTGATGACGCCGCCCGCGCCGCGCTCGCCGTAGGCCAGGTGCGGCGGGATGACGAGCTTGCGGCGGCCGCCGATCTTCATGCCCTCGACGCCCTTGTCCCAGCCGGAGATGACCTGCCCGGCGCCGAGGCCGAAGCGCAGCGGCTCGCCGCGGTTCCAGGACGCGTCGAACTCCTCGCCGGTCGAGTGCGAGACGCCGACGTAGTGCACGGTGACGGCCTTGCCGGGCGTGGCCTCCGCGCCGTCACCGACCGTGATGTCGGTGATCTCGAGGTCGGCCGGAGGGGTGCCCTCGGGGCGGTCGATCTGGGGCTTTTCCAAGGTCATGGCACTCACCGTACCCACGCGCGCGAGGCTGCGCCGAACGGACTACGTCCAAGGGCTGAAAAACGCGAAAAGTCTTCACACTTCGGCTACTGCTCGGTAGCGTGCGCTTCGTCACTCTTCTGACTGAGGGGAGCCCGGCATGCGACGTGGCATCCGCGCCCTGACCTTGACGGCTTTGGGGGCCCTCGTGGCCGGCCTGACCCAAGTCGCCGTCACCGCTCCGGCCGCGCAGGCGGCCGCGTCGCCCGACGACTACTGCGGCGGGCAGTGCAACGACATCCTGCCGCCCGGCGAACAGGGCAGCGCCACCCTCGCCGAGATCCTGGCGCACAAGGTGCTGGGTACCCGGCCCGCGCACGCGGCCGACCAGATCGGCAAGTACGCGTCGCTGGCGGGCGGCTACCAGTCGCTGACCACCAGCACGATCAGCCAGTACTTCAACGACTCGTCGTTCGGCGTCGCGGCCGACCAGGTCGCGAGCACGACGTCGCCGCGTTCGGACGTCACGATCGTGCGGGACAAGGCGCTCGGCGTCCCGCACATCACCGGGACCACCCGCAGCGGCACGGAGTTCGGCGCCGGGTACGCCGCCGCGCAGGACCGGCTGTGGCTGATGGACGTGCTGCGCCACGCCGCCCGCGGCCAGGTGACGCCGTTCGCGGGCGGCGCCGAGGCCAACCGCGAGCTCGAGCAGCAGTTCTTCGCGAACGCGCCGTACACCGAGGCCGAGCTGCAGCAGCAGATCGACCGCGTGGCGAGCAGCGGCCCGCGGGGCGCGCAGGGCCTCGCCGACGCGCAGTCCTACATCGACGGCATCAACAAGTACATCAACGACTCCCACAGCGGCCGGTACTTCCCGGGCGAGTACGTGCTGACCGGGCACGTCGACGCGATCACCAACGCCGGGACGATCGACCCGTTCAAGCTGACCGACCTCGTCGCGCTCGCCTCGCTGGTCGGCGCCGAGTTCGGCGCGGGCGGCGGCGGAGAGGTGCAGAACGCCATCGCGAAGCTCGCGATGCAGGAGAAGTACGGCGTCGTCCAGGGCGAGAAGGTGTGGCAGAGCCTGCGCGCGGAGGACGACCCAGAAGCCGTCAAGACGCTGCACGACGGCCAGACCTTCCCGTACGGCAAGACGCCGGCCAACGCGGTCGGGCAGGCCCTGCCGGACAAGGGCTCGGTGACCGGGCAGCAGCTGGTGTTCGACCAGACCGGCTCGGCCTCGACCGCGACGCCGTCCACTGTGGACGTCCCCGCGCCCGCCGAGCAGGAGCCCGCCCGCGGGATGTTCGACAACGGCGTGCTGCCGGGCAACCTGCTGAGCGAGAAGCACGGCATGTCGAACGCGCTGCTCGTCTCCGGTGCGAAGACCGCCAGCGGCCACCCGGTCGCCGTGTTCGGCCCGCAGACCGGCTACTTCGCCCCGCAGCTGCTGCTGTTGCAGGAGCTGCAGGGCCCGGGCATCAGCTCGCGCGGCGCGGCCTTCGCCGGCCTGAGCATGTACACGCTCCTCGGCCGCGGCCAGGACTACTCCTGGAGCGCGACGACGTCGGCGCAGGACATCATCGATACGTACGCGCTGCAGCTGTGCGACCCGACCGGCAAGACGCCGACGAAGGACTCGAACTACTACACCTGGCAAGGTCAGTGCATCCCGATGGACACCATCGAGGTCAAGAACGCGTGGAAGCCGACCGTGGCCGACGGGACCGCGGCGGGCTCGTACACCCTGCGCAGCTACCGGACGAAGTACGGGCCGGTGCAGAGCCGGGCGACCGTCGGCGGCAAGCCGGTGGCGTACGCGGCGCTGCGCTCGTCCTACTTCCACGAGGTCGACTCGCTGATCGGCTTCCAGGAGCTGAACGACCCGGGCTTCGTCAAGTCCGCGGCGGACTTCCAGAAGGCCGCGGCCGACATCAACTACACGTTCAACTGGTTCTACGCCGACTCCAAGGACATCGCCTACTTCAACTCCGGCAGCAACCCTTCGCGGCAGTCCAATGTGGATCCGAACATGCCGGTGTGGGGCAACCAGGGTCACGACTGGAACGGCTGGAACCCGGTCGGCAACGTCGCGACTTACACGCCGGCGTCGCAGCACCCGCAGTCGGTCAACCAGGACTACTACGTCAGCTGGAACAACGCGCAGGCCAACGGCTACGCGGCCGCCGGCGCGGACAAGTCGGCCGTGCACCGCGTCGACCTGCTCGACACGCGGGTCAAGACGATGATCCTCACCGGCACCAAGGTCACCCGGGTCAACCTGACCCAGGCGATGGAGGACGCCGCGCTCGCCGACCTGCGCGCCGAGCGCGTCCTGCCGCTGCTGCTGCAGGTGCTCGACAAGGCGCCGGCCACCGGCGCGGCCGCCGACGCCGAGGCGAAGCTCAAGACGTGGCTCGCGAACGGCCACAAGCGCACGGAGACTTCGCCGGGTAGCAAGGCGTACGCGGACGCCGACGCGATCCGCATCTTCGACGCCTGGTGGCCGCTGCTCGTCCAGGCCGAGTTCAAGCCGGGCATGGGCGACGACGTCTACAACGCGATGACCGGCGTGCTCGGCATCAACGAAAGCCCGTCGGGCTTCCAGAACGGCAACGGCCGGCACACCGGCCAGCCCCACAAGGGTTCGTCGTTCCAGTTCGGCTGGTGGGGTTACGTCAGCAAGGACATCCGGCAGGTGCTCGGCCGGCCGGTCGCCGGCCCGCTCGGCCAGACGTTCTGCGGCGGCGGGAACGTCACGACGTGCCGCCAGGCGCTCGTCGACTCGCTGACCACCGCCGCCGGCCAGGCCGCGAACACCGTCTACCCAGGTGACGCGTCCTGCTCGGCCGGCGACCAGTGGTGCGCCGACACGATCGTGCACACCGCGCTCGGCGGCATCACGCAGGACAAGATCAGCTGGCAGAACCGCCCGACGTTCCAGCAGGTCGTCGAGTACACCGCCCACCGCGGGGACAACATCGCGAACCTCGCGCCGGGGAAGACGGTCAGCGCCACGAGCGCCGAGACCGGCTTCTACAGCTCCCCGGCGTCGAACGCGATCGACGGCAACGCCTCGACCCGCTGGGCCAGTGACTGGAGCGACGACCAGGCGATCACCGTCGACCTCGGTTCGGTGCAGCCGGTCTCGCGGGTGGGGCTGAGCTGGGAGTCCGCGTACGGAAAGAGCTACCGGATCCAGACCTCGCCGGATGCGGTGAACTGGACGGACGCGGCGGTCGTCACGAACGGGGACGGCGGACAGGACAACTTGTCCTTCACGCCGACGCAGGCCCGGTTCGTGAAGCTGCAGGGCGTCCAGCGCGGCACGAAGTACGGGTACTCGCTCTACGAGTTCGAGGTCTACGCCCACTGAAGGAGCCAGGCCGGCTCGCCCCCGGACGCGGGGGCGAGCCGGCCGTCTTCGTCACAGTGACCGCGGCATGACCTGCGGTTACGGTGAATCGCATGGACGACTGGACGCCCCGCACCAAGGCCATCGCCGCCGGCCGGCCGCACGGCCCCGGCGAGCCGCTGAACACCCCGCTCGTCGCCACCAGCACCTACCGGGCCGGTGGCGACTTCGTGTACGCGCGCGGCGATGGGACGCCGACCTGGCACGCGCTCGAAGAGGCCATCGGCGTCCTCGAAGGCGGGCACGCGACGGCGTTCGCGTCCGGTGTCGCGACGCTGTCCGCGGTGCTGGACCTGCTGCCCGTCGGGTCGCGGGTGGTCGTGCCGACGTTCAGCTACGCCGTGACGCGCGGGGTGCTCGCCCACGCGCGGAAGCTCGGCAAGCTCGCCGTCACCGAGCTCGAGCCGACCGACACCGCGGCCTGGGTCGCCGAGGCCGCGACGGCCGACCTGGTCTGGCTCGAGTCGCCGACCAACCCGACCCTCGACGTGATGGACATCGAGACGATCGCCGCCGGCGCGCGCGGGCGGGTCGTCGTCGACAACACCTTCGCGACGCCGTTGCAGCAGCGGCCCCTCGAGCTGGGTGCCGACGTCGTCGTGCACAGCGCGACCAAGCTGATCGGCGGGCACAGCGACCTGCTGCTGGGCATCACGGTGGCCAAGGATCCCGAGGTCGCGGCCGAGCTGAGGGGAGCACGCACCCGCGTCGGGTCGACGCCGGGCGCGCTCGAGGCCTGGCTCGCGCTGCGCGGTCTGCGGACCATGCCGGTCCGGCTGGCCGAGCAGTCCCGGACCGCCGCGTTGCTCGTCGAGCGCCTCCGCGAGCACCCCGCGGTGACGCGCGTGCGCTACCCCGGCTTCGGGGTGATGGTCTCCTTCGAGCTGGCCGACGCGGAGGCCGCCGACCGCTTTTGCGCGTCGACCCGGCTGATCGTCCCGGCGACGAGCCTCGGCGGCGTCGAAAGCCTGGTCGAACGCCGGGCGTGGCTCCCGGGCGAGGAGCGCGTCCCGGCCGGGCTGATCCGGTTCAGCGTCGGCCTCGAAGACCCGGACGACCTGTGGCGGGACCTGCACAGCGCGTTGGCGGAGTAACGCGACCGGGTGAAACCTCGATAGTCGCGGCATCGCAGGTCAACCGCCGTTGGGAGTCATCGTGGGTAGAACGCTGAACCGGGTCGCGGGTGTCGTTTCGGCGGCGGCGCTGGCCACCTTCGTCGCCGCGCCGGTCGCGCTGGCGCAGGAAACGGGCACCACCCCCGAGACGACGACCACGACGACCACCTCGGAGCCGACCACCACGACGACGGCTCCGTCCACTTCGGAGACCACGACCCCGTCGACCCCGGTCACCACCACCGGGACCACCTCGGCCGACCCGACGAGCGAGGTCACGAAGACCACGACCCCGCAGACCACGACCTCCACGACCACGCCGCCGGACGACAACTTCCCGGACAACACCGGCCACGGCTTCGTCGGTCTCGGCGGCGAGGGCGTCCTGGTCATCAACTGCGCGGCCGGGCACGTCGGCAACGTCTCGACCCAGTACCTGAGCGTCACCGGCGGCCCGGACCAGGACGAGTCCGACGGCCGGATCTGGAACTACACGGTCCGCGTCACCGAACTGCCCGCCGGCACGACGACCGGCAAGTTCAGCTGGACCTGCGACGGTGTCGAAGGCGAGGGCATCGTCGACTTCGAGCAGGAGCAGCCGCCGGTCACGAGCACCAGCACCAGCACACCCGCGTCGAGCACCGCGCCGGTGACCACGGCGACTTCGACGACCACCACCGCTC
The DNA here is from genome assembly GCA_049998055.1 of Amycolatopsis sp. cmx-4-37. Lineage (GTDB taxonomy): Bacteria > Actinomycetota > Actinomycetes > Mycobacteriales > Pseudonocardiaceae > Amycolatopsis. Next base: position 63,850 of record JAEBEK010000008.1, read on the forward strand.
CCGGCAACGCCGCTCCGAAGGCCCAGGTCAAGGTCACGCCCAAGGGCGGGATCGAGACGGGCTTCGGCGGTACCGCCAGGTGACGCTCCGCCGGGCGGGCGCGGCCCTCGCGCTCGTCCTGACGCTGGCCGCCTGCAGCACCCCGGAGCCGCCGAAGGCCGCGCCGGCGCCGGTTCCGGCCTCGGTGCCGGTGACCGCGCCGTTCAAGGGACTCCGCCCGACGTCGGTGAAGATCCCCAAGATCGGCGCGGAGTCGAGCCTGCTCGCCGTCGCCGTCAAGACCGACGGCTCGATCTCCGTCCCGTCGGTGCACCAGCCCATGCAGGCGGCCTGGTACAAGCTTTCGCCGGTGCCCGGTGACGTCGGCCCGGCGATCGTGCTCGGGCACGTCGACGGCGACAAGAAGCCCGGCATCTTCTACAAGCTCAAGGACCTCGCGCCCGGCGACGAGGTCGACATCGACCGCAGCGACGGCAAGAAGCTGAAGTTCGTCGTCGACCGCGTCACGCAGGTCCCGAAGGACACGTTCCCGAAGGACGCCGTCTACGGCAACAGCGACAAGCCCGAGCTGCGCCTGATCACCTGCGGCGGCGTGTTCGACCACGCCGAACACAGTTACAAGGACAACATCGTCGTCTACGCGAACCTAGCCAACGCCTGAGCCGGGGTACGGGAATTCCGGCTTCAGCGTGGTTTCCGGACAGACCCAGCGGCGCATGCCGGCGTCGCAGACCGCGTAGCCCCAGTTGATCAGGTTGTCCTGCAGCTGCTCGGACATCCGGGCCAGCCGCGTCTTCGTCACGGCCAGCTCGCGGGTCTGCTCGACCGGCGCCGGCAGCGCGTCCGGCAGCTCGAAGTGCGTGATATCGCTGTAGGTCGCCCAGTACGTGCCGGCGAACCGCTTGTCCTCGTAGGACTTCAGCAGCGAGCCGGTGCGCAGCTCGCGGACCTGGTTGTCCATCACCGTCAGCACGCGGAACAGCTGCATCGGCCAGTTGTGCCGCGGCTTTTCCTCGTGCTTCATCTTCTTGCCGGCGTCGCTGACCAGGACGGTCGCGCGCTGGTTCTCGATCGGGTCGAGGCCGAGGTTGTCGTACACGCCGGCGTCGCTGAGCACGATCTTGCGGTCCGGCTGGTGCGGATCCGGGATCACGACCGGCGACAGCAACGGCGGGAAGGCCGACGACGCGGCCACGGCGGTCGCCAACGGCACCTGCCCGTGCGGTCCCGGCTGCCGGAAGAACCACCACAGCGAGCCGTCCTGGAGGCTGGTCGCGGTGAACACGAAGTTCGGGCCGGCCGGGTCGAGGTCCGCGAGGCGGCAGTCGCCGAAGAGGTGCTTCGCGTAGCGGCGCGCCAGCTCCTCACCCGCACTGCGCCACGGCATCAGCATGGCCTTCAGCGTCACCGGGACGTCGAGGCTGGTGCGGGCCAGTTTCCGCAGCGGCTGCACGACTTCCTTGCCGAAGTTCTCCGCGACGCCGTCGTCGCCGAAGTACAGCTTGTGCCACGCGTGCGCCAGGACGCCGGCGGCGATCGAACCCCCGGACACGCTGGAGACGGTGGTCAGCTTCGGCAGCCAGCCGAGTTCGTTGAGCCGCCAGAGCGCGCCGGCGTGGAAGAGCATCGCGCGGTAGCCGCCGCCGGACAGCGCGAGCCCGACGCCGTCCCGTTTCGCCGTGTCCATCCCGCGCAGTCTAGGACCGCAGCAAGGGCGCGAGCAGCGGCCGTTGCGCGGCGGGCACGTAATCGGCGTAGTTGTCGTACAACGCCTGCTTGGCCAGGTGGGCCGCGCCGGTGCCGTCGGCCGAGCGGATGGCGGCGAGCACCTCGGCGTGGTGGGAGAGCCACGCGCGCATCAGCGACGTCCGGTTGCTGGCGTGCTCGAGCTTGTCCTCGATCAGCTCCAGCACGACCCCGCGCACGACTTCTTCGCTGACCACCAGCAGGGGATTGCGTGAGATGCGCGCGATGACCTCGTGGAAAGCGACGTCGGCGCGGCTGAACTCCGCATAGCCGTGCGAGACGCCTTCGCGCATCGCTTCCAGCGCCGTGTCAAGGCCGGTCAGGTCGTCGTCGGTGCGCAGCTCGGCGGCGAGCAGGTGGGCCGAGCCGTCGAGGATCATCCGGAACTGCAGCAGCTCGGCGAGCCCGACGTGGTCGGCGCGCGCGAGCCGGTGCATCGAGCGGTGCAACGCCGCCGGTGACGCGGCCAGCACCTCGGGCCCGCGCGGGTCGCCGGGCCGGGACCGGATCATCTCCGCGGCCTGGAGCACGCGCAGGGCTTCCCGGACCGTCGAGCGGCCGACGCCGAACTGGATCATCAGCTCGCGCTCGCTCGGCAGGCGTTCCCCCGGTTTGAGCGCCCCGCTGACCACGGCCTGCTCGATCTGCTCGACGACCCGCTCGTACGCGCGGACCGGAGCCACCGGTTCGAACCGCATCCCTTGACCTCGTCGTCCGCTCAGTGCAGGCTACTGGTCAGACCAGTGTACCGACCTGGAGGCCAGATGAAAGCCCGGATTCACGTGCTGGCAGTGGCACTGCTGCTCGTGGTGTCCGGCTGCTCGGCCGGCTCGTCGGCCAGCGTTTCCGCTGGCCCGGACACGCTTTCCGTCGGCTTCACGGCGGAGCCGGCGAACTTCGACTTCACCAAGACCGACGGCGCCGCGATCCCGCAGGCGCTGCTCTACAACGTTTACGAAGGCCTGGTGAAGCTCGACTCGCAGGGCAAAGTCGTGCCGTTGCTCGCGAAGTCCTGGACGATCAGCCCGGACCGGAAGACCTACGACTTCCAGCTGCGGCAAGGCGTCAAGTTCAGCAACGGCGCGCCGTTCACCGCCGACGACGTCAAGTTCTCCCTGCTGCGCGTGAAGACCGGCTGGACGATCTCGATCAAGTCCACGATGGACGTCGTCGACCACGTCGACGTCGTCGCGCCGGACCACGCGCGGGTCGTGCTCTCGAAGCCGTCCAACGGCTGGCTGTTCAGCCTCACCAGCCGGCTCGGCGCGATGTTCAGCCCCACCGGCGTCGCCGACCTGGCGAACAAGCCGATCGGGACCGGGCCGTACGTCGTGGCGGCGCGCAAGCGCGGCGACTCCGTGGTGCTGAAGGCGAATCCCGCGTACTGGGGCCGGGAACCGGCGTACCGGACGGTGGTCCTCAAGTACATCAAGGACCCGACCGCGCTGAACAACGCGCTGTACAGCAACGGCATCGACGTCATCTCCGCGATCACCGCACCCGACTCGATCCCGCAGTTCCAGGCCGACGACCGGTTCCAGGTCGTCCAGGGCACCTCGAACAGCGAGGTCACGCTGGCGATGAACAACGCGCGGGCGCCGCTGAACGACGTCCGCGTGCGCCAGGCGCTGACGTACGCGATCGACCGGAAGGCGTTGCTGGACACGGCGTGGGCGGGCCGCGGCACGCTGATCGGCAGCATGGTCCCGCCGACCGACCCCTGGTACGAGGACCTGGCGAACGTCTACCCGTTCGATCCCGCGAAGGCGGAGGCGCTGCTGACCGAGGCGCACGCGACGAACCTGAACCTGCGCCTGCGGATCCCGAACCTGCCGTACGCGGTGTCGGCCGCGCAGGTCGTCCAGTCGCAGCTCGCCGACGTCGGCGTGCGGACGACGATCGAGCCGCTCGACTTCCCGGCCGTCTGGCTGAAGCAGGTGTTCACCGACCACGACTACGACCTGTCGATCATCCAGCACGTCGAGGCGCGCGACATCACGACGTTCGGGAAGCCGAAGTACTACTGGGGTTACGACAGCGAGCGCGTGCAGCAACTGCTCGCCGAAGCCGATGGCGGGACGCCGGAGCAGCAGGTCGCGGACATGAAGCAGGTGGCGCGGCAGCTCAACACCGACGCCGCCGCGGACTGGCTGTTCCTGTTCCCCAACGTCATCGTGGCGAAGGCGAAGGTCGGCGGATTCGTCCAGAACCAGGTCAGCGAGTCGTTCGACCTCACCGGATTGGCCCCGCGATGACGGCCAGGGTGCTGCGCCGGGCGGCGATCTTCGTGGTCAGCGTGCTGGTCGCGTCGATCGTGGTGTTCCTGTTCATGGCCGTGCTGCCGGGCGATCCGGCGCAGGTCGCGCTCGGCGTCAACGCGACCCCGGAGCTGCTGGCCAAGACGCGCGCGGAGTTCGGCATCGACCGGCCGCTGGTCACGCAGTACTTCGACTGGATCGGCGGCGTGCTGCACGGCGACTTCGGCCGCTCGTACGTCACGCGTGACACGATCGGCCCGCAGCTGCTCGACCGCCTCGGCGTCACGCTCTGGCTGGTCGGCGCGGCGATGCTGGTGGCGCTGGTGATCGCGATCCCGGCGGGCACGTTCGCCGCGGTCAAGCACCGGAAGGCGGTCGGCGCGGGCGTTTCCGGGCTGTCGCAGATCGGTGTCGCGATTCCCGCGTTCCTCGCCGGGATCATCCTCGTGCAGATCTTCGCCGTGCAGCTGCGCTGGCTGCCTTCGGGCGGCTGGACGCCGCCGGACCAGGACTTCGGCGAGTTCTTCCGCGGGCTCGTCTTGCCTGCGTTGTCCCTCGGTTTGGTGCAGGGCGCGGTGCTCACGCGGTACGTCCGGTCCGCGGTGCTCGACACGCTCGGCCAGGACTACCTGCGCACCGCGCGCTCGAAGGGCTTGCGGCCTGGGCAGGCGTTGGTGCGCCACGGCCTGCGAAACGCGTCCGTCCCGGTGGTCACCGTGCTCGGCCTGCAGCTCGCGACGCTGCTGATCGGCGCCGTCGTCGTCGAGCGCGTGTTCGTGCTGCCGGGGCTGGGGTCGATGCTGCTGGACGCGGTGTCGTCGCGTGACCTGCTGACCGTGCAGGGGATCGTGCTCGTGCTGGTCGTGGGTGTGCTGCTGGTCAACTTCGTCATCGATGTCCTCTACACCGTGCTCGACCCGCGATTGCGAGGTTCGTGATGCCGCGCTCGAGGTTCTCTTTCCCGGCGAGAGCCCATGGGCAGAGCCTCGTGCTCGGTGGGGTGCTCGTCGGCCTGGTCGTGCTGGCCGCGCTGCTCTCGTTCGTGTGGACGCCGTTCGACCCGGTGAAGGTCGACGCGGCCCACCGGCTGCTCGGCCTCGGCGGCTCTCACTGGTTCGGGACGGACAAGTTCGGGCGTGACCTGCTCAGCCAGATCATGGTCGGCGCGCGGACCACGTTGTACGTCGGCGTGGTCGCGGTCGGCATCGCGGCGGTCATCGGGACGCCGCTGGGGATTCTCGCCGGGATGTCGCCGCGGTGGCTCGGCGAGTTCGTCATGCGGGTCAACGATCTCGTGCTCGCGTTCCCCGCGCTGCTGCTGGCGATCATGTTCGGCGCGGTGTTCGGGGCGGACACGCTCACGGCGATGGTCGCGATCGGCATCGCGACGATCCCGTCGTTCGCGCGGATCGCCCGGTCCGGGACGCTGCAGGTGATGAGCACGGAGTTCGTGCTCGCCGCGCGCGCCGGCGGGCGGTCGCGGCTGACCATCGCCGTGCGGCACGTGCTGCCGAACATCTCGGGGCTGCTGATCGTGCAGGCGTCGGTGTCGTTCGCGATCGCCGTGCTCGCCGAAGCGGCGCTGTCGTTCCTCGGGTTCGGGACGCGGCCGCCGACACCGTCGTGGGGCCGGATGCTGCAGGAGTCCCAGGAACTGCTGACCGTGCAGCCCCGGCTGGCGCTGGTGCCGGGCATCGCGATCGCCGTCGCCGTGCTCGGCTTCAACCTCCTCGGCGACGGCCTGCGCGACCGCCTGGACCCCCGATTGGCGGCGAAGGTATGACGCTCTCGGTTTCGGGGCTCAGCGTTTCTTCGCTCGTTCGCGATGTCTCCTTCGAGATCGGGGCCGGCGAGCGCGTCGGCCTGATCGGGGAGTCCGGCTCCGGGAAGTCGCTCACGGCGTTGTCGATCATGGGCTTGCTGCCCGAGGAGCTGCGCGCGTCCGGCTCGATCCGGCTCGGCGACCGCGAGCTGCTCGGAATGTCCGAAAAGGACCTGTCCCGGCTGCGCGGCGACGAGCTGGCGATGGTGTTCCAGGAACCGATGACGGCGTTGAACCCGGCGATGCGCGTCGGCCGCCAGGTCACCGAGCCCGGCCGGATCCACGGCCGCCGCCGGTCCGCCGCGGAACTCCTTTCCTCCGTGGGTCTGGAGGACACGGCTCGCGCGTACCCGCACCAGCTGTCCGGCGGGCAACGCCAGCGAGTCGTCCTCGCGATGGCGCTGGCCAACGAGCCGTCCCTGCTGATCTGCGACGAGCCGACGACCGCCCTCGACGTCACGGTCCAAGCCCAGATCCTCACCCTCATCAAGACCGAGCTTTCACGTGAAAGCTCGCTCCTCTTCATCACGCACGACCTCGCGGTGGTCGCGTCGGTCTGCGAGCGCGTGCTGGTGATGCTCGACGGCGAGATCGTCGAAGTGGGCTCGACGCGCGAAGTCCTGACGTCGCCGAAGCACGAGTACACGCGCAAGCTCCTGGACGCCTCGGACCTGGAGGCCCGGCGATGACGATCATCGAAGTCCGCGACCTCGAACGCCGGTATGCCCGCCGCGACGTGCACGCGCTGCGCGGCGTCAGCTTCGACGTCGAGGCGGGGCAGCGGTTCGGCATCGTCGGCGAGTCCGGCTCGGGCAAGTCGACGCTGGTCCGGCTGCTGGCCGCACTCGACAAGCCGACCGCCGGCACGGTCTCGTTCCAGGGCCGGCGAATCGACAACCTGCCCGAGCGGAAGCTGGGTTTCCTGCGGTCCGAACTGCAGATCGTCTTCCAGGACCCGATGGGCTCGCTCGATCCGCGCATGCGCGTCGCCGACATCATCTCCGAACCGCTGGGCCGCCGAAACCCGAAGCTCGTCGACGAGCTGCTGGCGGCGGTCGGGCTCCCCGCGGACGCGGCGGGGCGGTACCCGCACCAGTTCTCCGGCGGCCAGCGGCAGCGCATCTCGATCGCCCGCGCGCTGGCGCCGCACCCGAGCGTGCTGATCGCCGACGAGCCGGTCAGCGCGCTCGACGTGTCCGTGCGCGGCCAGATCCTCGACCTGCTCGCGTCGCTGGTCGAGCAGTTCGCGCTGACGCTGATCTTCGTCTCGCACGACCTCGGCGTCGTCCGGCACGTCTGCGACCGCGTCGCGGTGATGCGCCGCGGCGAGATCGTCGAGCTGGGTGACGTGGCGCAAGTCTACGACGCGCCCGAGCACGACTACACCCGGGAACTCCTGTCCGCGGCGCCGAACCTGCGCGCGGAACTGGCCCGGTTGAGCGGAGGCGTCGATGGCTGAGTACCCGGGCGGCCTGCCGGTCGGTGGCGGCTGGGTGTCCACTGTGGATACCGAAGAAATCGTTTTTCCTTACGACGGGAGCGTCGTCGGCACCGCACCCCTCGGGACGCCGGAGCTGGCTCGACGCGCTGTCGACGAAGCTGTCGCTGTCGCGCGCGAATTGGCTTCGCTGCCTTCGCGGACTCGCCGCAAGCTGCTCAACGACGTCGCTCTCGCGGTGCAGGAGCGGCGCGAAGAATTCGAGAACCTCCTCGTCCTGGAGACCGGAAAGCCGCTGATGGACTGCCGCGTCGAGGTCGCGCGCACGATCGTCACCTGGGAAGCCGCGGCCGAAGAGGTGTCGCGGCTGCACGGCGAGACCGTGCCGCTGGACCTCCTGCCGTCCGGCGACGGGCTGGTCGGGTTCTGGAAGCGCAAGCCGATCGGTGTCGTCGTCGGCATCGCGGGCTTCAACTACCCGCTGCTGCTGGCGTCGCACAAGATCGCGCCCGCCATCGCCGCCGGCTGCCCGGTGATCGTCAAGCCGGCGCCGCAGACGCCGTTGGCGACGCTCTGGCTCGTGCACCTGGTCCGGTCGGTCGCGCCGATCGCGGCGATGGTCCAGCTGGTCACCGGGGACGCGTCCGTCGGCGCGGCGCTGACGACCGACCGCCGGATCGGTGCGGTCTCGTTCACCGGCTCGGCCGCGGTCGGGCACCGCATCGCCCGCGACGCGGCCCCGACGAAGACGCTGCTGGAGCTGGGTTCCAACGCGGCGCTCGTCGTCGCGGAAGACGCCGACGTCGACGCCGCGGTGGACGCCGTGGTGCGCGGCGGCTTCTACGCCTCCGGCCAGGCGTGCATTTCGGTGCAGCGGGTCCTGGTCGTTTCGTCGGTCGCTCCGGAGTTCACCGAACGCTTGCTGGCCCGGCTCGACGAGGTCGTCATCGGCGATCCCCGCGACGAGAAGACGCGGGTGTCCGCGCTGATCGACCCCGCTTCCACCGAGCGCGTCGCCGCGTGGATCGAGCGGGCCGGCGGCCGCCAGGTCGGCGGCGGCATCGACGGCACGGTGCTGCGGCCGACCGTCCTGCTCGACGTCCCGGACGGCGTCGAGGCCTGGGATGAGGAGATCTTCGGCCCGGTCGTCTGCGTGCGCACGGTGTCCGATGTGGACGAAGCCTTCGCCGCGGTGAACGCGTCCCGCTACGGCCTCCACGCCAGCGTCTTCAGCCGCTCCCTTCGCACGGCCTTCCGCGCGCTCGACGAGCTGGAGGTCGGTGGCGTCATCGTCAACGAGGTGCCCGGCTTCCGCTCCGACACCATGCCGTACGGCGGCGTGAAGGACTCCGGCATCGGCCGTGAGGGGCCGCGGTTCGCCGTCGAGGAACTGACCGTGACGAGGATGGCGGTGCTGCGCCCGTGAACTACGAAAACCTGTTCCGCCTCGACGGACGCCGGGCCGTGGTGCTGGGCGCGGGTGGCATCGGCCGCGAAGCCGCGCGAGCGCTGGCCGCCCACGGCGCCTCGGTGGTCTGCGCGGACCGGGACCTCGAAGCCGCGCGCGAGACCGGCGTCGGCGAGGCGTACGAGATCGACCTGCTCGCTCCCGGCGCCATCGACCAGGCGGCGGCCGACCTCGGCCCGCTCGACGTGGTCGTGCTGACCGCCGCGACGAACGTCCGCAAACGTTTGCTGGACTACACGCGGGACGAGTTCGACCGCGTGCTCGCGCTGAACCTCGGCGTCTCGTTCGAGGTCGTCCGCGTCTTCGGCGCCGACATGGTCGCGCGGGGGCGGGGGAGCATCATCGGCTTCTCGTCGATCCGCGGGACGACCGTGGAGCCCGGTCAGGGTCCGTACGCGGCGACGAAAGCGGGGCTCGTCCAGCTGTTCCGGACGGCGGCCGCGGAGTTCGGTCCGGCCGGGGTGCGGGTGAACGCGATCGCCCCCGGCGTCGTCGAGACCCCGCTGACCGCGCAGATCAAGGCGAACCCGGAGTGGTACGACGCGTACGCGACGAAGAGTGCCTTAGGGCGCTGGGCGCGTCCGGACGAGCTGGCCGGCGCCGTCGTGTACCTCGCTTCGGACGCTTCGTCGTTCGTGACCGGCTCCGTGCTGGCGGTGGACGGCGGCTGGACCGCCGTCGACGGCCGCTTCGAACCGCCCGCCTCCTGAGGAGCGTTCATGCCCGAGTTGCCCGACCTGACCGCCGTCGAACTCGTCGCGCAGTACCGCGCGAAGACGCTCTCGCCGGTCGAGGTGACTGAAGCCGTCCTCGCGCGCATCGACGCGCGAGAGCCTGAGCTGCACGCGTTGTACGCGTACGACCCTTCAGGCGCTCTCGACGACGCGAAAGCGTCCGAGGCGCGTTGGGCGGCCGGCGAACCGCTGGGCCCGATCGACGGCGTCCCGCTGACGCTCAAGGAGAACATCGCCACCCGCGGCACGCCGGTACCGCTGGGCACCGCGGCGACCGCCCTGGTTCCCGCGGCGGAAGACGCGCCGGCGGCCGCGCGAGTCCGTGAGTCCGGCGGCGTCCTGTTGGCCAAGACGACGATGCCGGACTACGGGATGCTGACGTCCGGGCTGTCGAGCTTCCACGAGACCGCGCGAAACCCGTGGCAGCCATCCGCGAGCCCGGGCGGATCGAGCGCCGGGGCGGGGGCAGCGGGCGCCGCCGGGTACGGCCCGCTGCACGTCGGCACCGACATCGGCGGCTCGATCCGGCTGCCCGCGGGGTGGTGCGGGCTGGTCGGGCTGAAGCCGAGCTTCGGTCGCGTGCCGGTCGACCCGCCGTTCCTCGGCCGCGTCGCCGGCCCGATGACCCGCACGGTCGCGGACACGGCGTTGCTGATGAGCGTGCTGTCCGCCCCCGACACGCGCGACCACTTGAGCCTGCCGCCGGCCGAGCTGGACTGGTCTTCGCTCGACAGTTCTCTCCGGGGACTGCGCGTCGGCCTGCACTCCGACCCCGGCGTCGGCCTCCCGGTGGACCCGGCGACGCGCGACGCGGTCACGGCGGCGGCCCGGGCCTTCGAGGCGGCAGGAGCGATCGTCGAGCCGGTCGGGCCGTTCCTCACGCGCGAGATGCTCAGCGGCCTGGACGTCTTCTGGCGCACGCGCGCCTGGTCGGACATGGTGGAGTTGCCGGCCGAGCGGCGCGCGAAGGTCCTGCCGTACATCGCGGACTGGGCGGCCGGTGGCGCCGACGTGCCGGGGGTGGACGTCTACCGCGGCTTCGCCCGGATCGACGCGATCAGCGTGGCCGCCCTGCGCGCGACGTCGGCGTTCGACGTAGTGCTGTCCCCGACGTGCCCGGTCGCGGCGCCGCCGGCCGAGTGGGCGTCCCCGACGAACGACCCGGCCCGCCCGTTCGAGCACATCGCGTTCACGGTCCCCTACAACATGTCGGGCCAGCCGTCGGTGTCGGTGAACTGCGGCTACACCGACGACGGCCGCCCGATCGGCCTCCAGCTCACGGGCCGCCGCTTCGACGACGTCGGCGTCCTGCGCGCGGCCGCGGCGTACGAACGCGTTCGCGAGCCGCAGCGCCCCTGGCCGATCGGATAGGGAAGAAGTTCCGGGCCCGCGGCGAAGTGGTGGTGAAGCTGTCGCCGACGGGAAGGGAACCCATGACAGAGGCAGGCCCATGACGGCGGCCCCGGTGCTCCGCGCCGAACAGTTCACCGAGGTGCACGACCGGCACTTCGCGGCGATTTACCGGTACGTCGCCGGCCGGCTCGGCGCCCAGGCCGCGGAGGACGTCGCCGCGGAGACGTTCCTCGTGGCGTTCGACCGCCGGAAGACGTTCGACGCCACTCGAGGCGAACTGCGGGCCTGGTTGTTCGGCATCGCCACGAACCTGGTGTCGCGGCACCGCCGCAAGGAAGCCAGGCACTACCGCGCGCTCTCGCGGCTCGAAGCACCCCGGCCCGCCGAGGGCCACGAAAACCGCGTCGCCTTGAGCGGGCAAGTGGCGAAAGCGTTGTCGCGGCTGACTTCAGGTGAGCGTGACGTGCTGCTGCTCGTGGCGCTGGCCGACCTCGGTTACGCGGAAGTCGCCGAGGCGCTCGGTATCTCCCCGGGCACGGTCGGCTCCCGGCTGACGCGTGCCCGCAAGAAGCTCACCCCCGTTCTCTCCCCGGAGGCCACCGATGAATGACCTGGAGACGCTGCGCACGGCGCTGCTCCCGGACGAGCCCACCCCGGACGTCGTCGACCGCAGCCGGCACCGGCTGCAGAACCACATGCTCGGCGGCCGCCGCCGGCGCGTCGGCCCGCTCGCGATCGGCGCCGGACTCGTCGCCACCGCGGCCGTGGCCGCCGGCGTCGTGGTGGTGACCCGGCCCGCTACCCCGGCTCCCGTGCCGCCCCCGCAGGCCGTGGCGCCGGTGCCGGTCGTCACCGGCCAGGAGGTGCTGCTAGCGGCGGCCACCGTGGCCGCGCAGGCTCCGGCGGGCACCGGTACCTACTGGCACGTCAAGATCGACGCGTCGCAGACCTACGAGAACTGGTACCGGGCCGACGGGCGCGTGTGGTTCCGCGGTGCGAAGTCCGGGGGCAAGGTCGTGTCGCTGGCCTTGCCGACGCCCCTCAGGCTGGGTGGCGCGGAAGTGACCATGGACCAGGTCAAGGCGCTGCCCGCCGAGCCGGCGGCCTTGCGGGACTGGGTCACGGACGTGGTGGCGCACAGCGACGTCCGGACGAGCGCGGGCCCGCTGACCGCGGACCAGCGGCAGCAGGCCGTGCTCGAAGGCCTGGTCTCGCTCGTGTCCACGCTGCCCGCGCCCCCGGCGGTCCGGGCGGCGTCGTTCCGGGCGATCGCCGCGTACCCGGGGGTGCGCACGGTCGGCGCGGTGCCGGGTGGGCAGGGCCTGGAACTGCCCGGCGGGCAACTGCTCGTCGTCGACCCGGCGACCGGCCGGGTGAACAAGACGTCGATGTTCATCACGGCGGACGGCGCGGAGTACCGCGCGGCCGAAGGCACCACCATGGGGATCAGTGCCGAGTGGACGGACAACCTTCCGAAGTGACCCGCCGGTGGCCGGGGCCGTCAGCCCTTGACGGCCTCGGCCAGCGCGAGCACCCGCCGCGCGTTGTCGACGTGGAGGTTCTCGATCATCCGGCCGTCCACGGTGACGACACCGCTGCCGGCTTTCTCGAAGGCCTCGATGATCCGCCGCGACCGGTCGATCTCCTCTTCGGACGGCGCGAAGATCCGGTTGCACGGCTCGACCTGGCCCGGGTGGATGAGCGTCTTGCCGTCGAAGCCGTACTGGCGGCCCTGCTTGCACTCCTCTTCGAACCCGGGAAGGTCCTTCACGTCGTTGTAGACGCCGTCGAGGATCACCTTGCCGGTCGCGCGCGCGGCCAGCAGGCACAGCGACAGCCCGCCGAGCAGCGGGCCGCGGCCCGGGACGAACTCCGCGTGCAGCTCCTTGGCCAGGTCGTTCGTGCCCATCACCAGCACGGTCAGCCGCTCGGACGCCGCCGCGATCTCCTCGGCGTGCAGCATCGCGACCGGCGTCTCGACCATCGCCCAGATCTTCGTGTGCTCCGGCGCCCCGCCCAGCTCCAGCGCGCGCTCGATGTTGTGGACTTCGGACGCCGAGTTCACCTTCGGCACGACCACCGCGGCCGGGCCGGCGGACGCGGCCGCGCGCAGGTCGGCATCGTGCCATTCGGTGTCGAGACCGTTGACACGGATGGTCACTTCGCGGTCGCCGTAGCTGCCCACGGCGGCGCAGACCCGCTCGCGCGCGGCTTCCTTGGCGTCCGGCGCGACGGCGTCCTCGAGGTCGAGGATCAGCGCGTCCGCCGGGATGGTCTTGGCCTTCTCCAGCGCGCGTTCGTTGGCGCCGGGCATGTAGAGAACGGAACGTCTCGGCTTCAGCTCGGTCATCCGAGGGTCTCCTTGGTGGCGGCCTCGTAGGCGGCCGCGAGCTCGGGGTCGTCCGCCGCGAGGGCGTCGGCCAGTTCGGCGACCACGCGGCACTGCTTCACCGACGCGTCGTCCTGCATCTTCCCGTCGATCATCACGGCGCCGGTGCCGTCGCCCATCTCGGCGATCACGCGACGCGCCCAGGCCACATCGGACGGCGAAGGCGAGAAGACCTTCTTCGCGATGTCGATCTGCACCGGGTGCAGGCTCCACGCGCCGACGCAGCCGAGCAGGAACGCGTTCCGGAACTGGTCTTCGCACGCGACGACGTCGCGGATGTCCCCGAACGGCCCGTAGTACGGCAGGATCCCGTGCATCGCGCAGGCGTCGACCATCCGCGCCACCGTGTAGTGCCAGAGGTCCTGCTGGTAGGTCGTCCGGCCTTCGGTCAGGTCGTCGCCGGCCGGGTCGGTGCGCACCAGGTAGCCGGGGTGCCCGCCGCCGACGCGCGTCGTCTTCATCCGGCGGCTCGCGGCCAGGTCGGCCGGGCCGAGCGAGATGCCTTGCATGCGCGGGCTCGCGCCGGCGATCTCCTCCACATTGGCCATGCCGCTCGCCGTCTCGAGGATCGCGTGCACCAGCAACGGCTTCGTGAGGCCGGCGCGCGCTTCGAGCTGGGCCAGCAGCCGGTCGACGTAGTGGATGTCCTGCGCGCCTTCGACCTTCGGCACCATGATCACGTCGAGCTTGTCGCCGATTTCGGTGACGAGGGTCACCAGGTCGTCGAGCACCCACGGCGAATCCAAGCTGTTGACCCGGGTCCACAGCTGCGTCTTCCCGAAGTCGTTCGCCTTGGCGATGGCGACGAGCCCGGCGCGCGCGGCCTCCTTGCGGTCGGCGCGCACGGCGTCCTCGAGGTTGCCGAGCAGGACGTCGACCTTCTTCGCGAGGTCCGGCACCTTCGCCGCCATCTTCTCGTTGCCCGGGTCGAAGAAGTGGATCATCCGGGACGGCGTCACCGGGATCTCCCGCACGGGGGCGGGCGCACCCAGGGCGAGCGGGGCGAAGAAGTCCTTCGGGGAGCGCATCGGTCCTCCACGGCGACGACTAAGTGACTGGTGGGTAACTTTAGTCCGCGGCGCGCGCCGCCGCTGCGGTGCAAGTCACCGCCATGTGGGTGACGGCGGACAACCGCAGCTCAGCGGCCCGCGTCCACTGTGGATTTTCCGTGGTTTGCGCCGAACGGGCTAGTCGGGCCGGGTTTGCCGGTTCCACCCATGGGTAACCGGCCGCGGGCGCACCGTAGTGCCACTCACCCCGCGATCACTCGGTTGGCCGCACCGTTCGACCGAAGTCGGATGACCGCCTACCGACCGGTCATCGACCGCTGGGCGCCGCCGATCGCAGCCACTCGCACTACCCGGCGACGCCGCGCCGCCGCGCTGTTAGACAGATTGAGTGCCGGTTTTCACCGGTCACGAAGCGGTGCAGGTTACCGATCCGACCGGAGTAGGCCGACCCTCGAGCGGGTCGGGCCTCGTTACAGCGAAAGCCATCGGCCGTAGCTGTAGTCGGATCGGTAACGAAGGCACAGTAGAAGGAGGCGGACTCGTGGCGGCTACACCTCAGAACACCGAGCGCTCGACGGTCGCCGGTGGCGCGAAGCGCAGCCGGTCGATGCCGAGCCGAGTGGTGCCGCCGATCGAGCTCCCCGCGAGCGTCGACGAACTCGCCCGCACCGCCGCGGCCCAGCTGGGCTGGAACGGCGTCGTCCTCCCCGAGACCACGATCCTCGGCCGCAAGGTCTGCGTGGTCGCCAAGCTTCGCACCGACGTGCACGCCGAACGCATCGCGATGGGTGCCGGCCCGGTGGCCGACCGCGCCACCGTCGACACCTGGACCTGGCCGGAGCTGGCCGGAACCGCCCCCGCCCCGGCCGCCGAGATCGTCGGCGTCCTGGCCGTCGCGCGCCACTGGCGCACCGCGATGGCCTCCGCGGTTCCGTTCGCCCGCTACGGCGAGGCCGCGATGGTGCTGCCGTCGCCGGCCATCCTCACCGAGGACTACGTCGGCAACTGCCTGCCGCGGGCCCGCGCGTACGGCCTCGCCGTCGTGACGGCCGACCCGAACGCGGTCGTCGACCTCGACCTCGAGGGTCGCACCGAGCGCGTCGTGCTGGGCGAGGACCCGGTCTCCCGGCTGGTGAACGAGGTGGTCTACGACCACCTGCTCCGCACCGCCGAGGTCCCCGCTTCCCTCGACTGACGAGCCCGGTCGAACGGCTATAGGGTCGGCTCATGCGAGTCGTCATTGCAGGTGGACACGGTCAGATCGCGCTGCGGCTCGAGCGGCTGCTCGCCGCGCGCGGTGACGAAGCGGTCGGGATCATCCGGAACCCCGCCCACGCGGCGGACCTCGAGGCCGCCGGTGCCCGAGGCGTCGTGCTCGATCTGGAGAACTCCGATGTGGACGCCGTCGCCGACGTCTTGAAGGGTGCCGACGCCGCGATCTTCGCGGCCGGCGCCGGCCCGGGCAGCGGCACCGCCCGCAAGGACACTGTGGACAGGGGCGCTGCGGCGCTGTTCGCCGAAGCGGCCGAGCGGGCCGGGGTCCGGCGGCACATCCAGGTGGGGTCGATCGGCGCCGACAACCCGGAGAACCCCGACGTCACCGAGGAATTCCGGCACTACCTGCGCGCCAAGCGCGCGGCGGAAGACGACCTCAAAGGCCGCGACCTCGACTGGACGATCCTCCGGCCGGGATCGCTCACCGACGACCCCGGCACCGGCTTGGTGCTGCTCGCCGAGCGGACCGGCCGCGGCCCGATCCCGCGTGACGACGTCGCCGCGGTGCTCGTCGCCCTGCTCGACACCCCCGCGTCCGCGCGCCGCACCCTGACCCTGATCTCGGGTGAGGTCGCGATCGGCGAAGCGATCACGGCGCTGTGATCAACCAGGCTTCGAGAGAGATCGCCGTCTTCAGCGGCAGCGCGCACCCCGAGCTGGCCGAAGAGATCTGCGCCCACCTCGGCGTGCCGCTGCAGCCGGCGGAGGTCCGGCGGTTCGCGAACGACTGCCTCGAGGTGCAGCTGCAGGCGAACTGCCGCGAACGGGACGTCTTCATCATCCAGCCGCTGGTCAAGCCGGTGCAGGAGCACCTCGTCGAGCTGCTGCTGATGCTCGACGCCGCGCGCGGCGCGTCGGCGTCGCGGATCACCGCCGTGATGCCGCACTACTCGTACGCGCGCTCGGACAAGAAGGACGCGCCGCGCATCTCCATCGGCGGCCGCCTGGTCGCCGACCTGCTGACCACGGCCGGCGCGAACCGCGTGCTCGCGATGACCCTGCACTCGCCGCAGGTCCACGGCTTCTTCAGCGTCCCGGTCGACCACCTGCACGCGCTGCAGGAGCTGGCCAAGCACTTCCGCCAATACGACCTCTCGCGCACCACCGTCGTCTCACCCGACCTGGGCAACGCGAAGGAGGCGTCGCACTTCGCGCGGCTCCTCGGCGTCCAGGTCGCGGCCGGGGCGAAGGAGCGCTTCCCGGACGACCGCGTCCAGATCAGCTCGGTGATCGGCGAGATCACGGGGCGCGACGTGATCGTGCTCGACGACGAGATCGCCAAGGGCAGCACGGTGCTCGAACTGCTGGACAAGCTCGCCGAGCTGGAACCGCGGTCGATCCGGGTGGCGTGCACGCACGGGCTGTTCGCGGCGAAGGCGATCGAGCGCATCGGCAGCCGGCCGGAGGTGCTGGAGATCGTCTGCACCAACACGGTCCCGGTGCCCGAGGAGGAACGCGCCGAGAAGCTGAAGATCCTGTCGATCGCCCCGGCGTTGGCCGAGGCGATCCGCCGGATCCACAACGGCGAATCGGTGTCCGCGCTCTTCTAAGCCGGACCGAGCACCCGGTCCAGGTAGGTGTTGGTGAAGACGCCGTTCGGGTCGGTTTCCTTGCGCACGCGCAGGAAGTCGTCGAAGTGCGGGTAGCGCGAGCGGAGGACGCCGGCGTCGAGGTCGTGCATCTTGCCCCAGTGCGGTCGGCCGCCGACGGCGCCGGCGATCTTTTCGAACGCGCTGAAGTACTCGCGGTACGGCATGCCCGTGAACTGGTGGATCGCGATGTAGGCCGAGTCGCGGCCCTGCGCGGTCGACAGCCAGATGTCGTCGGCCGCGGCGACGCGGACCTCGACCGGGAACATCACCGGGTCTTTCAGCTTCGGCACTACGGCCCGTAGTTCGGCGAGCACGTCGAGCACTGATTCACGTGGAACAGCGTATTCCGTTTCGGTGAACCGGACATTGCGCGCGGTGACGAAGACGCGGTGGGAGAGGTCGCTGTACTCGCGCGCGCTCAGGACGTTGGAGGCGAAGCTGCCGAGCGACGGCACGAGCCGCGGCATCAGCCGGCCCGTCCGGCAGAGGCCGCCGAACGCGACGTTCTCCATGATCTGGTAGTCGACGAACTCGCGAACCTTGCTCAGCGGCTGCGCGGTTTCACAGCGGTTGTTGCGCTTGACCAGTGCGTTCTTGCCGTAGGGGAACCAGTAGAACTCGAAGTGCTCGTTCTCGTCGGCGAAGTCGTGGAAACCTTCGAGGACCTGCTCCAGCGGCTCCGGCCGTTCCTGCGCTTTCAGGACGAAGGACGGCTCGCACTTGAGCGTCACGGCGGTGATGACACCGAGCGCGCCGAGGCCGACGCGCGCGGCGGCGAAGAGGTCGGGCTTTTCTTCCGCCGAACAGGTGACGACCGAGCCGTCGGCCAGGACGAGTTCGAGCGCGGCGATCTGGGTGGCGATGCCGCCGAGCCGCGCGCCGGTGCCGTGCGTGCCGGTGGAAATCGCGCCGGCGATGGTCTGTGCGTCGATGTCGCCGAGGTTGGTCATGGCCAGCCCGAGCACGTCGAGGTCGGCGTTGAGCTGCTTGATCGTGGTGCCCGAGCGGACGGTGACCTGCCCGGTTTCGAGGTCGGCGCGCTCGATGCCGGTCCACTGGCGCAGGTCGAGGGCGTCGGAGTCGGCGACGGCGATCGCGGTGAAGGAGTGTCCGCTGCCCCAGGGGCGCACAGTCCGGCCGGCCGCGGCGATGCTCGCGACGGTCGCCGCGATCTCCGCCGCGCTGCGCGGCTGGTGAACGTGTTGCGGCGAGGCGGACGCCGTGCCCGCCCAGTTGGTCCACCGGGTCATGCGCGCACCCTCCATCGGTCGAGTGCCCGAAACAGTATGTGAACAGTATTCGCGTTTCAAGCCTTCGTGTCGTACTTTAGACCTCGTGACCAGTGCGACGGTGTACGACTTGGCGACCAAGGACCTCGATCCACCCTTGGCCGTGGTCGACTTGGCGGCCTTCGACGCGAACGCGGACGACCTCCGCCACCGCGCGGCGGGCAAGCCGATCCGCGTCGTCAGCAAGTCGGTCCGCTGCCGGACGTTGCTGGAGCGCGTGCTCGCGATGCCGGGCTTCGAGGGCCTGATGTGCTACTCGCTGGCGGAAGCGATCTGGCACGTCGAGCAGGGCACGACGGATGACATCGTCGTCGCCTACCCGACGGCCGACCACGAGGCGCTGCGCCGCCTGGCCGCGTCCGATCCCGCGCGCGCGTCGATCACGATCATGGCCGACTCGGCCGAGCACCTGGACCTGGTGGACGCGGCCCTCGGCCACGGCCACCCGGAGATCCGGGTGTGCCTGGAGCTGGACGCGTCGTGGCGCCCGCTGCCGGGAGTCCACGTCGGCACCCGGCGGTCCCCGATCTTCACGCCGAAGCAGGCGTCGACGTTCGCCCGGCAGGTCGTGGCGCGCCCGGGCTTCCGCCTGGTGGGGGTCATGGCGTACGAGGGCCAGATCGCCGGCCTCGGCGACGCGGTCGGCCGCCGGGTCAACCAGGCGGTGATCGGCTGGATGCAGCGCCGTTCGGCGGCGGAGCTGAACCGCCGTCGTGGCGCGGCGGTCCGCGCGGTCCGCGAAGTGGCCGACCTGGAGTTCGTGAACGGCGGCGGCACGGGAAGCATCGAGTCCACGGGCGCGGACGCGGTGGTCACGGAGATCGCGGCGGGCTCGGGGCTGATCGGCCCCACGCTCTTCGACGGCTACACACGCTTCAAGCCCCGCCCGGCGGTGCTGTTCGCGTTGCCGGTGGTCCGCCGTCCGACGCGCAAGATCGCCACGCTGTACTCGGGCGGCTACATCGCTTCGGGGCCCACAGGTCCATCGCGCCAGCCGACGCCGTACCTCCCGACGGGCCTGAAGTTCCTCGGCTTCGAGGGAGCGGGCGAGGTCCAGACCCCGGTGACCGGCCGAGCGGCCCGAACCCTGAACCTGGGCGACCGGGTGTGGCTCCGGCACGCGAAGGCGGGCGAGCTGGCGGAGCGCTTCACGCACTACCACCTGGTGCAGGGCGACCGGGTGGAGCGCACGGTCCCGACGTACCGGGGCGAGCACCAGAACTTCGGCTGAGCCATTCCTCGCTGCGGGGACTTGCTGCGCACGTTCGGCCGGACGACTGGTTCGCGCCAGGCCGAAATCGCGCGGCTCCGCCTACTTGGTCGGTCGATCGCCCCACGTTGCCAAGCCCGGGCGTCCGCAGCTCGCTTCGCCCTCGCGCAGCTCGCCTCGCACCCGCCGGTCAGCGCAACTTTGCCGGAGCCAGGGCCCACGCGCGGCCCACCCTCCCCGGGGGAACCCCCGCTTCCAGTCTATCGGCACCCACCGACGAACCCGGCCGAAACCCGCAGGTTGTCCACAGCTGTGCATACCTGTGGACAACTTCTGTGGACAGCTACGACTGCTCCCCGAACCGGGCCGCCAAGTACCCCTTCACCACGTACTTCGCCTCGGCGACGATCTTCTCGTCCCCCCTCGGCTCCTTCCGGAACGCCAGCTTCAGCAGCGCGTCGGCCACCTCGTTGGCGATCCCGATCGCGAACCGCAGGTCTTCCACCGGGCGATCCACCTGGGTGGCCACCAGATCCGTCAGCGAATCCACGATCACCGCGTTGTTGTCGCGCGTCTCGTCCAGGAGCTGACGGTCGATGATGTCGCCGAAGTGGACCTTCGAGAAGCCCGGCACGGACCGGTGCATCTCGAGGTAGATGTCGAGGATCGAGTCGACGACGTCCCACCAGTGCTCCGGGCCGAGCTGCTTCAGCCGCTCGTTCACCGCGCCGACGAACCTCTCCAGGTTCCGCGCGGTAAGCGCTTGCACGACCGCGCGCTTGTCCGGGAAGAACTGGTACAGCGAACCGACCGCCACGCCCGCTCGCTTGGCGATCAGCGTCGTCGTCAACGCGTCGTAACCGAGCTCGTCGATCAACGCCGCGCTCGCGTCGAGCATCTGCTCGACCCGCTTGGCGCTTCGCTGCTGGACCGGCTGGCGGCGTAAGGGGGTGGCTTCCGCCGGCACCTTCGCGGCCTGGATGTCGGACACGGCGCTCCTCCTCGTCTGATCTGGGACTTTATCGTGCCGACGGGCTTCCCCACGGACGAGTGAAGACCTAGTATATGAGAACTTTTCATGTTCACCCGTACGGGTGGCTTACGAAGGGGTCAGCACCGGTGCAGAACCCGATCTTCCCGCCCGGCTTCCTCTGGGGTGTTTCGACCTCGGCGTTCCAGATCGAGGGCGCCACCAGCGAAGGTGGGCGCGGACCGTCCATCTGGGACACGTTCACCGCGACCGAGGGCAAGATCGCCCGCGGTGAACAAGCAAACGTAGCCGCCGACCACTACCACCGCTACCCCGAAGACATCGCGCTGATGGCGGAGCTCGGCGTCGGTGCCTACCGCATGTCCATCGCCTGGCCCCGCATCCAGCCCGACGGCAAAGGCGCGCCCAACCCCGAGGGCCTCGGCTTCTACGACAAGCTCATCGACGCCGTCTGCGAAGCCGGGATCGCCCCCGCCGTCACGCTCTACCACTGGGACACCCCGCAGGCGATCGAAGACGACGGCGGCTGGCTCTCCCGCACGACCGCTGAGCGCTTCGCCGAATACGCTCACATCCTCGGAGATCGCTTCGCCGATCGGGTGAAGCTGTGGATTCCGCTCAACGAGCCGATGGTGATGTCCATCTTCGGCTACGCGCTCGGCGAGTACGCGCCCGGCCGGACGCTCTTGCTCGACGCCATCCCGACCGCGCACCACCAGAACCTCGCGCACGGTCTCGCCGTCCAGGCCCTCCGTGCGGCCGGCGCCACGAACATCGGCACCGCCAACAACCACTCGCCGATCTGGCCCTCGGACGATTCTCCCGAAGACGAGAAAGCCGCCGAGTGGCTCGACGCGCTGCTCAACCGGCTCTACGCCGACCCCGTGCTGCTCGGCAGCTACCCCGAGCAGCTCCACGAGCACCTCCCCGCCGGGTTCGCCGACGACCTGCCGACGATCGCGCAGCCGCTCGACTTCTACGGCGTCAACTACTACGAGCCGCAGGGGGTCGCGAAGCCGAGCCCGGGCAACCCGCTGCCTTTCGACCTTCGCCCGATCGAGGGCTACCCGATGACGACCAACGACTCGCCGATCGTCCCGCACGCCCTGCGCGAGCTGCTGCTCGACTTCCACCGGCGCTACCGCGACAAGCTGCCGCCCATCCAGATCACCGAAAACGGCTGCAGCTTCGCCGACGTCGTCGCCGAGGACGGCGGCGTGCACGATCCCGAGCGCATCGACTTCCTGCACAGTCACCTCGTCGCGCTGCGCGAGGCGATGGACGCCGGGGTCGACGTCCGGGGTTACTTCTGCTGGTCCCTGATGGACAATTTCGAGTGGTCCAAGGGCTACGCGCCACGCTTCGGCCTGGTGCACGTCGATTACGAAACCCTGCGGCGCACGCCGAAGGACTCGTTCCACTGGTACCGGAAGCTGGTGCGGGATGAGCAGTGAGACGACCGAGGCGACCGGCCTGCCGGAAGCCCTCGCCGAACCCGTCGTGCGGGTGCGGCCCGGCTGGATGAGCCTGCTGTTCTTCGCGAACATCGCGCTCTGGCTGGGGATCTACGCGCCGATCCAGGTGCTGCTGCCGCAGCAGGCCGAACTGCTCGACCAGGTGAACAAGGAGTTCGTGCTCGGCCTGGTGATGGGCGTCGGCGCGATCGTGGCGCTGGTCGTCAACCCGGCCGTCGGGCTGCTGTCCGACCGGACGTGTTCGCGCTTCGGCCGCCGCCACCCGTGGACGGTGATCGGCGCGGCCGTCGCGGCCGTCGGGCTGCTGGTGCTGGCGTTCGCGCCGGACGTCGCGCTCCTGATCGTCGGCTGGTGCCTCGTGCAGGCCGGGCTCAACGGCATGCTCGCCACCCTCATGTCCGCCATCGCCGACCGCGTCCCGGTCGGGCAGCGCGCGCAGGTCGGCGGGCTCGTCGGCATCGCGCAGATGCTCGGCACGGTGCTGGGCGCGGTCGTGGTCGTCGTGATGCTCGGCATCGCCGGGATTCCGCTGGCGTACGCGGTCTGCGCGGTGATCGTCGTCGTGGGCGCCGCGTTCTTCGTGCTGCGGACGCCGGACGCGCGCCTGCCGGTCGAGTACCGGCCGTCGTCGCAGGCCGGCGAGGTTCTCCGGAACCTCTGGGTCTCGCCGCGGCGGCACCCGGACTTCGCGTGGGCGTGGTCGTGCCACTTCATGATCAACCTCGGCAACGCGTTCGGGACGCTTTACCTGTTGTTCTTCCTCAAGGACGCGGTGCACTACGCGGACCCGGACACGGGCCTGCTCATCATGATGGGGCTGTACGGCGTCGCGCTCGTGATCGGGGCCGTGCTCGCCGGCCACTTCTCGGACAAGTCCGGACGGCGTAAGCCATACGTCCTTGCGGCGTCCGGTGTGATGGCGTTGGCCGCTTTGCTGCTGGTGATCTGGCAGAGCTGGCCGGTCGCGCTCGCGGCGTCCCCGCTGCTGGGCGTCGGCTTCGGCGCGTACATGGCTGTCGCGCTGGCGATGCTGACGCAGGTGCTCCCGGCGGCGCAGGACCGCGCCAAGGATCTGGGTGTCATCAACATCGCGAACTCGCTGCCGCAGGTGGTCGCCCCGCTGCTGACGCCGCTGGTGCTGGCGTACCTGGGTGGCTATTCCGGGCTCTTCGCGGCTTCGGCCGTCGCGACCCTGCTGGCGGCGGTGCTCGTGCTGCGCGTGAAGGCGGTTCGCTGAGCGAAGTGGAACCGCGGGCCGGTGCCGGTCGGGGGAGGGGAGTGCAACGGCACCGGCCCGCGGAATTCGGGGGCCGCTCACAGGCGGATCGCGTCGAGGCGAACCAGTGGTCCAGGCCTCTTCGTTGATCAATCTAGCGGGGGATTACCGCCTGGGCTAGGCCTAACGCGTATTTTTTTCGATTAATCGCGATGGGGGCTCGAGTGGGGCGGCCGGGGACTGGTTCGCGCTGCTCGGGGGTGCGGGCGAAACAGTCCCCGGCCGACGGCGAGAGCCGGCGCGGGTCCGATGGGGCGATCGGTCGGCCGCGCTCGCCGGATCAGGACGGCCACGCCGGGGGCGGGTGCGCCCGGCCGGACGGTGGCCAGTGGGTCATCACCGCGGGAGGTGGCGACGGCCCGGGTCCGTCAGGCCGTGACCGCTCGGCGCGGGTTCACCAGCGCGTGGCGACCGGTGGTCTCGGCCGCGGTGGGCGCCGGAGCCGGCCGGCCCTGCGCCGGAACCGGGCTCTGGCGACGGCTGTCCGCCGAGGACTGCTGGGGGGCCAGCCCGCCGGCCACCAGGTGTTCGTGCGCGACCTGCCAGACCGAGCACGGCGCCTTGCAGCGGTGCCACCGGGTCGAGCAGGTGGGGCAGTCGCCGCGCTCGTCGGGCTCGTGCATCTTCAGCATCGCGCGCCACGCCTCCGTCAAGCGGGGCAGTTCGGAGCGCGCGACCGAGACGAGCGACTGGGCGTCGGCGCGGTTCGCCAGGTCGGTCAGCATGTCGAGGCGCTCCCAGACCGCGTTGCGGAGGACCTGCCCGAGTACCTGATCCATGATCAGCTCACCGTTACCTTTCCGCCATCTTGGCGGCTTCGTTGAGCGCGGCGCGCAGCTGTCCGAGCTGGCCGGACGTCAACCGCGCGGTCTCGCCGGGGGGCGAGACCAGTACCACCTGGTTGTCCTCGACGAACACCGTCACCGCGCGCTCGCGGCTGATGAGGTCGCCGCACTGCACGCGCCACACCAGCTGTCCGCCTTCGTAGTGCCGGACGCTCGCGGTGCGGGGGTCCACCGCGGCGGCGGGGGTGACCGGGCGGACGGCGGAGATGGGAGAGACCACCGGCCGCACGGCGCGGGTCGCCGTGCCGGCATGTCCCCCTGCGAACGAGTCCACGAACTCCACGCCCTTCTCCGCTCTGTCGTTCCGTAAAGCCTTGGAAGGCTCAGTCGTCCCGTAAGCCTTGCTTTTTGCAACATCTCCGTGATCGCTGCTGGTGCACAGGCGGTGACGGAGGTCTGACAACTACAGTGAGGTGCAATCAGGGCCGAGAGAAGCTGTAACCGGCGTCATAGCGGTGACTGGGCTTAGTCGCACGGTAAGCGGTCAGCGGACTTCGCCCCGGCCGATCAGGGGCGCGGTTCGCTTGATTCCCACGCTCCGCCAGCTTTGCTTACGCTGTTTCACAGACGCCCGACCGGACAGTGGAGGGGGCGCGATGGACGCCAGTAACGGTGGCAGTGCCGACGCCCGGCAGAGCCATGCAGTTCCCGCTGACGCGTGGGAGCAGCCGGAGATGAGAGCGGCTCTCGCGTCCCGCGAGATCAGCGCCGTCTACCGGCTCCTGCGCAAGCACGGTGTCTCGCAGCGCCAGATCGCCGCGATGACCGGCCAGTCCCAGTCCGAGGTGTCGGAGATCCTCAAGGGTCGCCAGGTCATGGCCTACGACGTCCTCACGCGGATCGCCGACGGCCTGGGTGTCCCTCGTGGATACATGGGCCTCGCCTACGACGAGGCCACGGCGATACGCGTCGTCGGCTCCGCCGACGGCCAGCAGGCTGAGGAGGACGAGTCCGTGAAGCGACGGAGGTTCCTCGCGCACGCCGCCCAGGTCACGATGGGTGCGGCGGTGTTCGGTCCGGAATCCGGCACGTGGTCGGCGGGGCCGGCCAGGACACCGGCGCCCGGGCGCATCGGCATGACCGACGTGCGCCAGGTGGAGGCCGCGACGCGCGCGCTCCGCGCCCTGGATTACCAGTACGGCGGCGGGTTCTGCCGCGACGCCGTCGTCGCCCAGCTGTCCTGGGGGCAGCAGATGCTCGAGGCGCACGGCACCGACATCGTCAAGAACCGGCTGTACGTGGCCCTCGCCGACCTCCACTCGCTGGCCGGCTGGACGTCCTTCGACACCGGGCTGATGGACTCCGCGCGCGGCCACTTCGCGAACGCGCTGGACCTGGCCAAGCAGGGCGAGAACCACCCGCTGGTCGCCAACGTGCTCTACCGCATGGGCCGCGTCTACCTGCACCAGGACGCCCCGAACGACGCGCTGAAGCTGTTCCAGCTGGGGCAGATCGCGGCTCAGGAAAGCGGTTCCGAACTGGCCGTCTCCGTGCTGTGCGCGAACGAGGCCTGGGCCTACGCGATGATGGGCAACGAAGAGCAGGCGGTGAAGCTGCTCGGCCGGAGCAAGGACGAGTTCGAGCGCGCCAACCTGGCCGAGGCCGAGTCGTGGGTGAAGTTCTTCACCGAGACCGACGTCTACGCCATGGTCGGCACCGTCCACACGGTCCTCGCGCAGAAGAACTCCGAGCACACGAAGTACGCCATCCCGGCCCTGACCAGGGCCGTCGAGTCCTACGACGACGAGATGGCCCGCTCCAAGACGTTCATGCTGAGCGCGCTGGCCACCAACCACCTGCTGGACGGCGACCTCGACCACGGCGCCAAGGTCGGCGGCAAGGCCATCGACTGCGCCGAGGGCATCAAGTCCGAGCGGGTCAAGGACCGCATGCGGCCCCTGCAGGACGAGGCCGAACGCCGCCGCAACAACGCCGACGCCCGTGACCTCGCCGACCGCCTCAACGCTTTCTACGCCGCCTGACGCCGAAGGCGCCGGAACCGTCTTGGACGGCCGGTTCACCTCCGGCAAGCTGCGTGGGGTATTGGCGGAGACCTGTGCGCTCCTGGGTGTGGACCCGGCCGGCGCGCGGCTGCTGCGATTCACCAACAACGCGGTGTACGCGCTGGTCACCGCGCCTTTCGTGATCCGGATCGTCGGCTCGACCCGGCTGCGTCACCGCGTCGAAACCGTGGTCCGCGTGGCCCGGCACTTCGAACGCCACGACGTCCCGGCGATCCGGCTGCTCGACTCCGTGGCGCAGCCGCTGCCGGTCGGCGGGCACCTGGTGACCGTGTGGCACCAGGTGCCGAGCATCGGCCGGCCGGCGACGTCCGCCGACCTGGCCCGGCTGCTGCGCCAGGTGCACGCGCTACCCGCGCCCGAGGGGCTCGCCGAATGGGCGCCGTTCGCCGCGGTGCGGGCCCGGGTGTCCGACGCCGAAGAGCTCGCCGCCGACGACCGCGCGTTCCTGCTGGACCGCTGCGCCGAGCTCGAGGCCGCGCTGGCCGAGCTGGAGTTTCCGCTGCCCAGGGGGCTCGTCCACGGCGACGCCTACCCCGGCAACGTCATCCCCGGCCCGGACGGGCCGGTGCTCTGCGACTTCGACTCGTCGTGCGTCGGTCCGCCGGAATGGGACCTGACGCCGCTGGCGGTCGGCCGCGAGCGGTTCGGCGACCCACCGGTGCGCTACCGGACGTTGGCCGCGGCGTACGGCTTCGACGTCACGTCGTGGGCGGGGTTCGGCGTGCTGCGGGCGATCCGCGAGCTGAAGCTGACGACGAGCGTGCTGCCGATCCTGCGCAGCCGGCCGCAGGTGCGGCCCGAGCTCCACCGCCGGTTGGACGATCTCCGCAACGCCCGGACGGACACCCGGTGGACGCGTTACCGTTGACCTGGATCTGTCACTTCGTGTGACCGGCGCCACAATCTGCACGTGCATTCGACGACGGCAAATGACCGTTCGTCGCTTCCGAAATGCAGTCAGCTCAGGGTAGAAAGTTCGGTCCGGCAGGTCGCCCCCAATGGTCTACCTCTCAGCCCAATGCGCAAGTTGCAGCTACTCGCCGTGACCTGAGACCCGCCCTACCTGCGTGGAAGGGCTTTCAAGACGCGACGACCGGCGCGCGCGTCAGCACCACGGCGAAGCCGAAGGCCAGACCCATGACGGTCAGCTCGAGCGTCGCCCACGCGGCGAGCGCCGTCCGGTTGTGCCGGACGATCTGCGGCATCAGCCGGAAGCGGGTGTAGGCGCCGAGCAGCGCGATGACGCCGGTGCACAGGAACTTCAGGACGAAGAGCTGCCCGTACGGCGTCGTGAAGATCGCCGCCCAGAACCCGATGGTCGGGTTGAGGGAGATCTCGACGAGCCCGTTGAACAGGCCGGTCACCGCGGACAGGGCCAGGCAGAGCGTCGCGAGCTTCGAGAACCGGGGCAGCGCGTGCGCCAGCAGCGTCCGGTTCGCGACGAGGAGCACGGTCATCGCGCCGAGGCCGCCGGTCCAGGCGACGGCGCTCATGACGTGCAGCTCCATCGAAATCATCGTGTAGTCGTGGTAGTTCCAGTTCGACGCGTGCCCGGTGACCGGCAGCGGCAGCAGCGCGAACAAGCCGAGCCCGACGCGGACCTCGGCGGGCACCTTCTCGCCGAAGCGCAGGGCCAGCGCGCCGATCCCGGCGTGGACGAGCGCGAGCGCCGCGACGATGACGAGCGCCTTGCCGGCGCCGACGTCGGCGATGTAGCTGCCGATGTCACTCGCGGAGAGCGTCGACGAACCCGGCTTGTACTCCGCGGTCTGCAGGATCAGCGCGACGACCGCGGTCGTGGCCCAGACGAGCGCGGCCGCGACGCCGGCCGGGCGGGCCAGCCGCAGGATCGGCTCGGTCAGCTTCGGCCGGTCGTAGCCGACGAGCACCGACAGCAGCGCCAGGCCGATGGTCGTGACCGCGGCCAGGTCGAGCAGGACCCGCACGACCGGGATGCCGGCCGAGACCACCGCGCTGGGCTGCACCACGCCGGGGACCGGGGTGGTGGCCATGAGCGCGACGCCGATCAAGGCGCCGAGCAGGCCCGCCGTCACGACGCACAGCAGCGTCGCGTAGCGGGGTTTCGTGGCGGTCTCGGCCTGGGTCATCGCTGCTACTTCTTCTCTTCCACGGACCGGCCCGACCGCAGGGCCACGGTCAGCCCGATCGCGAGCAGGACGACCGCGCCGGCGATCCAGACCCAGATCGGCACGCCGGTCGAGCCCGATTGCGGCGCCGCGGACGACGAGCTGCCCGGCGACTTCGCCGCGTCGACGGTCGCCGGCGTACCGGTGCCCGCGGCGGTGAGGGTGAAGGTGAGCTCACCGGTCACCGGGTGGCCGTCGGCGGACAGCACGCGGTAGCCGATGGTGTACTTCCCGGCCGGGCCGAGCGGCCGCAGCGGCGCGCTGATGACGTTGTTCACCACGCTGATCGGTCCCTCGGCCCACTGGCCGCCGCCGGGTCCGGTCACCGCGATCTGGTTGACGTCCGCGCCCTGCACGTACTGGTCGAACGTCAGGCTGACCTTCTGCGGGCCGGCGGCGACGGACGAGCCGTTCGCCGGGTCCGAGGAGATCAGCACGTTGTGCGCCAGCGCCGGGGTGGCCGTGCCGAGCACGGCCACCACCGTCAACACCAGCGCGACGAGCGCCTTCCGCATTTAGCTGTTGCCTCCGGACTTGGCCGTGGCCTTGCGGGCCCGGATGGTCGCACCGGCCCCGACGCCGAGGCCGATGGCGCCGACGAGCAGGCCGGCCCCGCCGAGCCAGCGGGCCGTGTTGTCCGATGTCGCCGCGGCGGCTTCGGAGTGCTCACCGGTCGTCGCCGCGGTGTTCGCGTCCATCCCGCCGTGCGCGTCGCCCTCGGCGGCCTTCGCGGCCAGCTTGACGGCGGGCGCCGGGTGCTCCGGCTCCTCGCCGCCGGCCGGGGTCGGCTGGTTCCAGTCGACGACCTTGCCGTCACTGTAGGTCTGGTGGGCCGGGAACTCGACCTCGTCGACGTTCGTCGGCAGCGGGCCGAAGCTGACCTCGAACTCCTGGTAGTTCACGGCCTGGAGCTCGCTGCCCGGCTGCGCGGTCCAGGTCACCGCGGTGACGGCTTCGGTGATCTGGGTGCCGTTGTCCTTGGTGATCGGCGTCGGCAGCTTCGACTTCGTGACCTCGGCGGTCCAGCCGGGGACCGGCTTGGTCCGCACCGAGCCGATGCCGTAGTCCGCCTTGAAGTCGACGGCGACCTTCGTGGTGGCGGTCGGGGCCTTCTCCTCGCTCGGCACGCGGAACACGATGGCGGCGTACCCGCCCTTCGTCGGCTGCGGGCCGTAGACGTTGGCGGTGACGTGCGCGGAGGCGACGCCCGCACCGAGGAGGCCGGCGACACCGACGGTGGCGGCGAGGAAACCGGCGCGCTTGAAGACGTGCTGGGACATGGGTTCACTCCTGATGAACTCAAGAAAGGACGGCTCGGTCCGGGGACCGGCCGGTGTGGGGGATGAGCGGGTTTCAGGAGTGGCCGGGCGGTCCGCGCCGCCCGCGGATCCGGCGCAGGTCGACGCCGACGAGGTGCCCCGGCGACGCCGTGCGGGCCGGGACGAGCGAGGGGGCCGCGACCGGCACCGGCAGCGGGGTGAGCAGCCGCGGCAGGATCGCGCGCAGGACGGCCAGGACCGTCAGCAGCGTCGCGTCCGCGCGGGCGAGCAGGAGAGCGGTGACCAGGGTCGCGAACACGTGCGCGGCGACCATGCCGAGCCCGGTGCTGCCCGGCATCGCGTACATGTCGTGGTGGCCGGCGAGCGTGGTGAGCAGCAGGTGCATCACGAGCTGGGCCGCGCCGAGCAGGGTGATCGTGGCGACCGTTCCGCGCGCCTTGCGGGCCAGCGCGCTCGCGGTCCAGCCGAAGAGGCCGGTGAGCAGCAGGGTCATCGCCGGGTCGGGCAGGCCGCCGTCGGCGAGCCGGTGCGCGGTCACGGACAGCGCCGCGGCGCACACGGCGAGCGACACACCCCGGGTAGCACCGAGCACGGCGGGACGCCGTGCCGGAACGCTCATGAGGAGCAGCCTAAGGGACCTGCTCCCGCGTGAACGTGTGATCCCGTGAAGTGAGCACACACTGAGTCAACGGACCGCGCCACGCCGTGGTTCAGGTCATTTGTTGCCGATCACGGCCGGGAAGGCCAAGGTGGGCGGAACCGGTGGGCCGAAACGGGGGTTTCGCCCGGCCTTGCGCTGGGTACTGAGCCGTCGGTCAGGAATTAACCCGTTCGGGTGAAGGCCTGCACAAAGGCGGGAGAGCGGACACGGATGAACCTCTTCGACTACATCTCCGACCGGGCGAGCAAGCTCTGGCTGGAGGCTTACCTGCACACCAGCATGGTGGTGCAGTGCACGATCCTCGCGGCGGTCCTCGGTGTGCTGATCGGGGTGGCGGTCTACCGCAGCCCGATCGGTTCGGCGGTGGCCACGGCGCTGGCGAGCACGATCTTGACGGTTCCGTCGTTCGCCCTCCTGGGCCTGCTGATCCCGATCTCGGGGCTCGGTCCGACGACGGCCGTGGTCGCGCTGGTGCTCTACGGCCTGCTGCCGATCGTCCGGAACACCATCGTCGGGCTCGACGGCGTCGACCCGGCCATCACCGATGCCGCGCGCGGCATCGGGATGAGCCGCTTCGGCGTGCTCACCCGGGTCGAGCTGAGGCTGGCCTGGCCGGCGATCCTCACCGGCATGCGGGTGGCCACGCAGATGCTGATGGGCATCGCGGTGATCGCCGCCTACGCGAAGGGTCCCGGCTTCGGGGCCGAGGTCTTCTCCGGGCTCACGAACGCGGGGAGCACGAACTCCCTGAACCAAGCCGTCACCGGGACGGTCGGGGTCGTCATCCTCGCCCTGGTCCTCGACGGTATCTACGTCCTGATCAAGCGCTTCACCATTTCTAGGGGTGTCCGTGGCTGAGAACGATGAAGTCTCCGGCGTCGAGATCGAGCTGGAGCACGTGACCAAGCGGTACCCCGGCACCCGCGAGCCCGCGGTCGAGGACTTCTCGATGGTCGTGCCCGCCGGCAAGATCGTGGTCTTCGTCGGCCCGTCCGGCTGCGGCAAGACCACCACCATGCGGATGATCAACCGGCTGGTCCAGCCGACGTCCGGCCGGATCACCATCGGCGGCGACGACGCGCTGAAGCTCGACGTCGACACCCTGCGCCGCCGGACCGGCTACGCGATCCAGCAAGCCGGGCTGTTCCCGCACTTCACCGTCGCGCAGAACATCGCGGTGGTGCCCGGCCTGCTCGGCTGGGACAAGAAGAAGGTCAACGACCGGGTCGAAGAGATGATGGACCTGGTCGGGCTGGACCCGGCCGACTTCCGCGACCGCTTCCCGCGCCAGCTCTCCGGCGGGCAGCAGCAGCGCGTCGGCGTCGCGCGGGCGCTCGCCGCGGACCCGCCGGTGCTGCTGATGGACGAGCCGTTCGGCGCGGTCGACCCGATCACCCGCGGCAACCTGCAGGACGAGCTCCTGCGGCTGCAGAGCGAGCTGAAGAAGACGATCGTGTTCGTCACCCACGACTTCGACGAGGCCGTGAAGCTCGGCGACAAGATCGCGGTGCTCGGCAACCAGTCGTCGATCATGCAGTACGACACGCCCGAAGCGATCCTGGCCAACCCGGCGAACGACACGGTCGCCGGCTTCGTCGGCGCGGGTGCGTCGCTGAAGCAGCTCACGCTGCTGCGGGTCCGGGACGTCGAGCTGGCGCAGGACGCGCTGACCGCGGCGGTCGACGACGACCCGGCCGAGGTCCGCAAGAAGCTCGAAGACCAGCGCAAGCACTTCGCGCTGGTCCTGGACGCGCGCCGCCGCCCGACGCGCTGGGTGCACCTCCGCGACCTGAGCCCGGGTGCGTCGCTGGCCACCGCGGGCAAGCCGCTGCGGGACATCGTCAGCCTGCAGTCGACGCTGCAGGACGCGCTCGAGGCGATGCTCGCCGAAGGCGGTTCGGTGCCGGTGACCGGCGCGCGCGGCGAGTACGCGGGCACCATCCAGCTGGACACCGTGATCGCGACCATCCAGCAGCTGCGCGAGGAGCACACGAACGGCGAGGAGGTGTCCGCATGACGGCTGCCGTCGATACCGGTTTCAGTACCGAGTCCGGCTCCAAGCGCGCGGAACGCGTCCGGCTGTTCGCGCAGCCCGTCGTGGTGCTGGTGATCGTCGCCGTCACGCTGATCTGGGTGTTCTCCAGCGGGCTGACCGCGACCGAGAAGGAGACGCTCAACGCGTCTTCGCTGTTCACGGCGCTGTGGGACCACGTGCTGATGACGATCGTGGTGACCGCGATCGTCGTGCTGGTCGCCGTCCCGCTCGGCGTGATCGTGACGCGGCCGTGGGCGCGCTTCCTCGCGCCGATCTTCCTGGCGATCGCGAACATCGGCCAGGCCGCGCCCGCGCTCGGCGTGCTGGTGCTGTGGTTCATCGTCACCGGCGCGGTCGGTGGCCTGTGGGTCGCGGCGCTGCCGCTGGCCTTTTACTCGCTGCTGCCGGTCCTGCGGAACACGATGGTCGGCATCCAGCAGGTCGACGAGTCGCTGATCGACGCCGGCCGCGGCATCGGGATGTCGGCGGCCGCGGTGCTGTGGCGGGTCGAGCTGCCGCTCGCCGTGCCGCTGATCCTGGCCGGCCTGCGCACGTCGCTCGTCCTCGCGGTCGGCACCGCGACGTTCGGGATGTTCGTCAACGCCGGCGGGTTCGGGCTGCTGATCGACACCGGCTACAAGCTGAACCTGACCTCGGTGCTGGTGACCGGCTCGGTGCTGGCCGTCGCGCTGGCGCTGCTGGTGGACTGGCTGGGCGCGGTCGCCGAACAGTTCTTCGGACCGAAGGGGCTGCGATGAAACTCCGGCGCATTACGGCGGTCCTCGGCGCGGCCGTGCTGGGCGCGTCGCTCTCGGCGTGCGGGCTGACGGTCAACCAGGCGGTGCCCTACGACATCCAGCCGGGCACGATCCAGCCGATCCCGTCGTTGCAGGGCCTGAAGGTGACGGTGGGGTCGAAGGACTTCACCGAGAACATCATCCTGGCGTACCTGTCCGAGATGGCGCTGTCCGCGGCGGGCGCGGACGTCGTCGACCTGTCGGACATCAAGGGGTCCAACTCGTCGCGGCAGGCGCTGCTGTCCGGGCAGACCGACGTCACCTGGGAGTACACCGGCACCGGCTGGATCAACTACCAGGGCAACGAGCTCCCGGTGCCCGGCGGCGAGAAGGCCCAATACGAGGCGACGGCCAAGGCGGACGAGGAGAAGTTCGGCGTCACTTGGCTGAACTACTCGCCGTTGAACGACCAGTACGCGTTCGCCGTCACCGAGGCGTACGGCGCGCAGAACAACCTGAAGACGACGTCGGACCTCGCGGCGTTCATCAAGCAGAAGCCGGACCAGGCGGTGTTCTGCCTGGAGACGGAGTTCACCAGCCGTCAGGACGGCTTCCCGGCCGCGGTGAAGGCCTACGGCTTCCAGAACCCGAAGATCGAGAACTTCGGCATCGGCACGATCTACTCGGCGGTCGCGGGCGGCACGTGCCCGGTCGGCGAGGTGTTCACCACCGACGGCCGGATCTCCGGGCTGAACCTGCGGGTGCTCGAGGACGACAAGAAGGCGTTCCCGCAGTACAACGCGGTCGCGACGCTGCGCACGGAGTTCATCAAGGCGCACCCGGACCTCCGCGGCCCGCTGGAGAAGATCAGCGCGGCGATCGACAACGAGCAGATGGTCCAGCTCTGCAAGCAGGTCGACGTCGACGGCCAGGACGCGGGCAAGGTCGCCCACGACTGGATGGTCTCGAAGGGTTTCGTGAAGTAACCCGGCCGGAAGCGGCCCCCGGTGCGCGCACCGGGGGCCGCCTTCGTCTCCGGTCAGATCCCCAGCCGGTGCAGCAGCTTGCCTTCCAGCCGCTCCAGCTCGCCGGCCACCGCGCGGTGCACGGCCTTGCGCCGCGCCGCCGGCATCCGCTCGGCCGCCCGCACCGAGGCCGACAGCTGCTCCAGCGTGCCCAGCGACTCGCTCACGAACGTCTTGTCCGCCGCCGACGCCTTGTCCGACTTCTCCAGGTCCCGGCACCCCTGGGCGAGCCCCGCGATCCGGGCGTGCAGCGTCGCGCCGCGGCCGGTGTACGAGCCCAGCTGGTCGACCGCGACGCCGAGCTTGCGGGCCTGGTAGCGGTCGTACAGCTCCCGGGCGGAGCCCGCCGCGCGCACCGCGAACGGCGCGACCACCGGGATCACGACGGGGCCGAGCACCTTCGCCACCGCGACCGCGTTCTTCGCCCTCTTAGGGGTGAACCTGGCATCACCCTCGACCTTGGCCTTGCGCGCCATGGCACCTCCTGCGACGTGTCGAGGTCGAACTTACTGGTCGCCCGGGTGGCGGGCATGTCGGCTCGGCGGTGGGAATCTAGAGTGATCTCCATGAAGGGCGAGGTGGTACTGGACGCGGGAGCGGTGAGCCGCTGCCGTCGCCGCGTGCACCTGGAGCACGACCCCGCCATGCGCGAGGTACCGCTTTCCCCGCCGGACCCCACCGCGCAGCAGCGGATCGACGACGCCACCGCCCACCGCGAGGACATCGTCACCCGGCTGATGGCGGCCAACCCCGGCCACTGGGTGAAGATCGCCCGCGGCCTCCCGGCCCACGAGCGCGTCGAGCAGACCGAGCGGGCGTTCGCCGCCGAAGCGCCCTACATCTGGGGCGCGCTGCTGCCGGTCGACCCGGCCGGGCACCGGCGCGGCGGCATCGACCTGCTCGTGCGCACCGGCCGCGGGTACGTCCCGGTGCTCGTCGTGCGCCACCGCATCACCGACCGCGGCACCGGCGCGATCGTCACCGGGATGACCGACCTGGATCCGGCGCACCGCGGGGCCGACGAGGGCCGCAAGGTGCGGTCGCAGCCGCGTGACCAGCTCCGGCTCGTGCACATCCGCCGCATGCTGCAGACCCTCGGGCAGGCCGACGAGAGCCTGGCGCTCGGCGGCGTCATCGGCCTCGACGCCGACGTCGTCGTCTGGCACGACCTCACCGCGGGCACCTGGCCGGGCGGGCGCAGCGCGCTCACCGAGTACCAGGTCCGCTTCGCCGACCGGCT
The DNA here is from genome assembly GCA_049998055.1 of Amycolatopsis sp. cmx-4-37. Lineage (GTDB taxonomy): Bacteria > Actinomycetota > Actinomycetes > Mycobacteriales > Pseudonocardiaceae > Amycolatopsis. The sequence goes on from JAEBEK010000008.1 coordinate 99,170, forward strand.
CGCCATCGCCACGGCGGCCGCGAACGGCGAGGAACCGCTGGCCGAGCCGTCTCGTGTGCTGGAGTGCCGCCGCTGCCCGTGGTGGCCGACGTGCGAGGTGGTCCTCACCGAGTCCCGCGACGTCAGCCTGGTGGTCCGCGGCGAGGACGCGGTGGAGCTGCGCCGCGCCGGCGTGTCCACTGTGGACAAGCTGGCCGCCCTCGACCCCACCGGCGACGCGCCGGAGGTCAACTGGACCGGCGTGACGTTCCCGGACGCCGTGGTGCTCGCCCGAGCGTGGCTGGCGGACCTGACGCTGGTGCGCCGCGTCGACCGCGTCGAGGTACCGCGCGCCGACGTCGAGGTCGACGTGGACATGGAGAGCTTCGGCGACGCCGGCGCGTACCTCTGGGGCTGCCTGCTGACCGGCGCCGACATCGGGGTTTCGCCGGGCTACCGCGCCTTCGCGACCTGGGATCCGCTGCCCACCGAAGACGAAGCCCGCTCCTTCGCGGAGTTCTGGGCCTGGCTCACCGACGTCCGCGAGCGCACCGAAGCGGCCGGGCTGACGTTCCGCGCGTATTGCTACAACGCACTCGCGGAGAACCGCTGGCTCTTCGGCTCGGTCGAGCGCTTCGGCGACCACCCGGGCATTCCGACGAAGAAGGAAATCCAGTCCTTTGTGGACTCCGAGGAGTGGGTTGACCTCTTCCGCAGCGTCACCGACCAGTTCCTGTGCTCCCAGGGCAAGGGCCTGAAGGTGATCGCCCCGGTCGCCGGGTTCGCCTGGCGCGACCCGGAGGCGGGCGGCGAGGCATCGATGCGCTGGTACCGCGACGCGGTCGGCATGGACGGCGAGACACCGGACGCAGCCCAGCGCGAGCGCCTGCTGCGCTACAACGAGGACGACGTCCTGGCAACGCAGGCGCTACGGGAGTGGATCGACGCACGGGCGCAGGCCGAAGTCCCGTACATGTTCGATCTCTAGGCTGAAGGGCACCTTCCTCGCACGGATGCGAGGAAGGTGCCTCCAGCCCACATCAGCGCGGGGCCATCCGCAGCGAGCCGTCCATGCGGACGACCTCGCCGTTCAGGTAGTCGTGGTCGATGAGGGACAGCGCGAGCTGCGCGTACTCGTCCGGCCGCGCGAGGCGCTTCGGGAACGGGATGCCGGCGGCGAGCGTCGCGCGGAACTCGTCGCTGACCGTGGCGAGCATCGGGGTGTCGACGATGCCCGGCGCGATGGTCAGCACGCGGATGCCGTGCGAGGCCAGGTCACGCGCCGCGGGCAGCGTCATGCCGACGACCCCGCCCTTGGACGACGAGTAGGCGACCTGCCCGATCTGGCCGTCGAACGCGGCGATGGACGCGGTGTTGATGATGACGCCACGAGCGTTGTCCTCGAGCGGCTCGGTCTTCGCGATCGCTTCGGACGCGACCGTGAGCACGTTGAACGTGCCGATCAGGTTGATCTGGATGACCTTCGCGTACAGCGCGAGGTCGTGGCGGCCCTTCTTCGACAGGATCCGCGCGGACGGCCCGATGCCGGCGCAGTTCACCACCGTTCGCAGCGGCACCCCGGAACCCGCCGCGGTCGCGACGGCCGCCTCGACCTGCTCGACGTCGGTCACGTCGGCCTCGACGTAGGTGATGCCGTCGACCTGCTCGGCCTTCTCGATGGACGGCGCCAGGTCGAGCGCGAACACCCGCGCGCCCTGGGCCGCGAGGGCCTTCGCCGTCGCCCCGCCGAGGCCGGACGCGCCCCCGGTGACGAGCGCCGCGGTGTCGGTGATCTGCATCTTTGCGGTTCCCTTCGCTGCTCTGACTCGGACCCAGGTTAACGCTCGTTCGCACGGGTGGTTCGTGTCTTCGCTCACCGCTATCGGGTACGACCGGTTCCGTTAGCGTCGTGGTCAACTCCGGCTGTCACCTTCAGCACCATGACGCCAGCTCGGATCGTGGTGGTAGGAACCGGTTACGTCGGCTTGACCACGGGCGCTTGCCTGGCCAGTCTCGGGCACTCCGTCACCTGCGTGGACGTCGATCGCGCGAAGGTGTCCCGCCTGGCCGCGGGGCGCGTCGACATCCTCGAACCGGGGCTGACCGACCTGGTCGCCCGCGGGATTTCGACCGGGCGCCTCCAGTTCGTCGTCGGCGCGCGGGACGCGGTCCGCGACGCCCAGGCGGTGTTCCTCTGCGTGCCGACGCCGATGGGCGCGGGTGGCTCCGCGGACCTGCGCGCGGTCGAGGCGGTGGCCGCCGAGATCGGCGACGTCCTGCCCGCCGGCTGCGCCCTGGTCACCAAGTCGACCGTGCCGGTCGGCACGTCGAAGCGGATCCGGGAGATGCTCGGCCGGACCGACGTGCCGGTGGTGTCGAACCCCGAGTTCCTCCGCGAGGGCACCGCGGTCGCGGACTTCCTCGGCCCGGACCGGATCGTCGTCGGTTCGGACGACTTCGCCGCCGCCCACTGGGTCGGCGAGCTGTACACCGAGCTGGATGCACCGGTCGTCGTCGCCGACGCGGCGAGCGCGGAGCTCGTGAAGTACGCCGCGAACTGCTACCTCGCGCTGAAGCTCTCGTACGTCAACTCGATCGCCGAACTCTGCGAACGGCTCGGCGCGGACATCGACCTCGTCACCGAGGGCATGGGCCACGACCGCCGGATCGGCCGGACGTTCCTCAAGCCCGGCCCGGGCTGGGGCGGCTCGTGCCTGCCGAAGGACACGAGCGCGCTGGTCAAGGTGGCCGAGTCGGTGAACTACGACTTCAAGATGCTGACCTCGGCCATCGACGAGAACATCGCCCAGCGCGACCGGATCGTCGCGAAGATCGCCGGCGCGGTCGGCGGCACGCTGGCCGGCGCGCGGATCGGCCTGCTCGGCCTGGCGTTCAAGGCGGGCACGAACGACCTGCGCGACTCGCCGGCGCTCGCCGTGGCCTCGGTGCTGGGCGCGCTCGGCGCCGAACTGATCGCCTACGACCCGGCCGTCGACGGCGGGATCGACGGGGTCACCGTCGTCGACGACGCCTACCAGGTCGCGAAGGACGCGGACGTCGTCGTCGTGCTGACCGAATGGGCCGAGTTCAAGCACCTCGACTGGGCCGCGATGGCCCGGCTCATGGAGGGCATCGACGTCGTCGACACGCGCAACCTGCTCGACCCGCGGGTGATCGTCGACGCCGGGCTGTCCTGGCAGGGCGTCGGGCGGCCGCGGGCGGCGGCGCGGATCAAGGTGTCTTGACGGCCGTCCCTTGGCTAAGGTGATCGGCACGGCATCGCGTGTCGGTCACCGGCTGGGTGAGGCATGGAGGTGGCGGGAGTGCCCGTGGAGGCATTTCAACCGTGTCCGTTTCCGTTGAGTTGAACCATCTGATCGTCCCGTCCCGGAACAACCGGGAATCCGCCGAATTCCTGGCGAACCTGCTCGGCCTCGAAGTCGGGGAGGAATGGGGTCCGTTCATCCCCGTCGAGACCCGCAACGGGGTCCGCCTGGACTTCGCGACCATCCCCGAAGAGGACCTGCGCCTGCAGCACTACTGCTTCCTGATCCCGGAGGACGACTTCGACGCCGTCTTCGCGCGGCTCGTCGAAACGGGCGTGACCTACCACGCCGACCCGATGGGCAAGCAGGTCGGCGAAATCAACCACAACCACGGCGGCCGTGGGGTCTACTTCCTCGATCCCGGCGGCAACGGGATGGAGATCATCACGCAGCCGTACGAGCCGGAGCGGCAGCGCCCGACGGCTTGGTAATTCGTTAGCGTTGCGTACTATCGGGAGCATGTTCACGACGAGGCCCGAGCTGGCCGGCACCTTCGGGATGGTGGCATCGACGCACTGGCTGGCTTCGGCCACCGGGATGGCGGTGCTGGAAGACGGCGGCAACGCGTTCGACGCGGCGGTCGCCGCCGGGTTCGTCCTGCAGGTCGCCGAACCGCACCTGTGCGGGCCGGCGGGCCAGGTGCCCGGCCTCTTCGTGACGGCGGACGACCCGACCCCGCGGGCGCTGGCCGGTCAAGGCCCGTCGCCCGCGGGGGCCACGCCCGAGCACTTCGCGTCGCTGGGGCTGGACCTCATCCCGGGCAGCGGCCTGCTCCCGGCGACCGTCCCGGGCGCCTGGGACGGCTGGCTGTTGCTGCTTCGCGACTACGGCACGAAGTCGCTTCGCCAGGTGCTGACGTACGCGATCGGTTACGCGCGCAACGGCACGCCGCTGGTGTCGCGGGTCGGCGACACGATCCGCGCCGTCGAGCGGCTGTTCGTCGAGCACTGGCCGACGTCGGCCGAGCTGTGGCTGCCGGGCGGCAAGCCGGCTGCCGGCCTGCACCGGAACCCGGTCCTGGCGGACACCTGGGAGCGGCTGCTGCGCGAGGCGGAGTCCGTCCAAGGTCGTGAAGCGCAGCTCGAGGCGGGACGTCGTGCCTGGTCACAGGGCTTCGTCGCCGAATCGATCGACGCGTTCAGCCGGACCGCGTTCCGCGACGACTCCGGCCGCGACCACGCGGGCCTGCTGACCGGCGAAGACCTGGCGTCGTGGTCGGCGTCGTACGAAGAGCCGGCGTTCGTGGACGTCGACGACTGGCGCCTGGTCAAGATGGGCGGCTGGACGCAGGGTCCGGCGCTGCTGCAGCAGGCGCTGCTCATGCACGGCTTCCGCGATGAGCTGTCCTATGTGGACGGCGTGCCCTCGGAGCGCACGGTCCACCTGGCGACCGAAGCGGCGAAGCTGGCTTTCGCGGATCGCGAGGCGTGGTACGGCGACACCGACGTGCCCCTGGACGTCCTGCTTTCCGCTTCTTACACGGATTCCCGCCGGGCGCTGATCGGTGATTCCGCGTCCGCTGAGCTTCGCCCCGGTGCCGCTCGCGGTCCGGCCCGGCTCCCGGCGATCCTGGACTCGCTGCAGGGTGTGCAGGCGGAGGGCGGCGCGACGGGCGAGCCGACGGTGGGTCCCCAGGGCCGGACCCGCGGCGACACGGTCCACCTCGACGTCGTCGACGCGGCGGGCAACCTGGTCTCGCTGACGCCGTCGGGCGGCTGGCTGCAGTCGAGCCCGACGATCCCATCGCTGGGCTTCTGCCTGGACTCGCGCGGCCAGATGTTCTGGCTGGAGCAGGGCCTGCCCAACTCCTTAGCGCCCCGCAAGCGCCCGCGGATCACGCTGTCGCCGTCCCTGGCGCTGCGCGACGGCGTCCCGACGCTGGCGTTCGGCACCCCGGGCGGCGACCAGCAGGACCAGTGGCAGCTGTGCTTCTGGCTGGCCCACGTGTACGGCGGCCTCAACCTCCAGGAGTCGATCGACTCGCCGGCCTGGCACACGACGGCGTTCCCGAGCTCGTTCTACCCACGCTCGTGGAACCCGCGCGAGCTGGTGGTGGAGTCCCGGCTGGGAGCGTCCACTTTGGACGCTCTCCGCGAGCGCGGCCACTCGCTGGTCGATGCGGGCGACTGGGCGCTCGGCCGCTTGTCGGCGGTGTCCCGGAGCGGCTCGTTGCTGCGCGCGGCGGCCAACGCTCGCGGAATGCAGGGCTACGCGGCCGGGCGTTAAAGAGACAGCGAAGCCCAACCGCCGCCCTCGGCGAGCAGTGTCCGCACGCCGAGGGCGTGGTCGGCGAAGCCGGCGAGATCGCCGTGCAGCAACGCCATCCGCTCGTCGTCCAGTGGCGTCGTGTCGCCGGACCACAGCTCGCACGTCCAGCTCGCGGCCAGGTGCATCGACCGGATGAGCCCCGCGACCTCGGCGTCCGTCGAGCCGCCTTCGGCCAGGTACTCGGCGAGGATGAGGTCGCAGGCCCCGACGAACTCCCGCAGGCCGCGCACCGCCTGGTCGGGGCTGCCGTCCCAGTCCGGCCGGGGCCACGTCGACGAGCCGAGTTCGAGCCACAGCCGCCATCCCGCGGTCAGCTCGTCGTGGTCACGCGGCACCCATTGCCCGGCCATGCTTTCGAGTGTGCGCCCGAACGCACGGCCCGGCGGATGGGATTGCTCACTTCGCGGGCTGCTGCCAGAGCCAGAACTCGATGCCCTGGTTGTCGGTGCAGTCGGCCGTCAGCCCGTACGGGTGGTTCTCGACTTCGCCCGCCTGCCCGCCCTGTTCGCTGACTCGCGCGAGAGCCGCTTCCAGGTCGTCCACCGCGAACATCAGCTTCCAGCCGACCTGGCGGCCCGGCCCACCCCAGAGGCCGCCCGGGCGGCCGTCGCCCTCGATGCCCCAAGCTCCTTCGGTCGAGCCGGGGGAGAACTGCCAGCCGAGCACCGCGCCGTAGAACGCTTTCGCGGGCTCGGCGTCCGGGACCTGGAACGTGAAGTACATCGACTCGCCCTGCTTCGGCTGCGGCTCGGGCTTCGGCGAAGCCTGCGAGACCAGCCAGCGCTGGCCGAACGGGTCGCGGAACGAGCCGCCCCGCCCGTACGGCGAATCACTCACCGCGCGGATGAGCGTCGCGCCCAGCTCCAGCGCCCGGGCCACGCTGACGTCCGCGTCCGGCACCTCGACCCGGACCGACGCGCCCCCCGCCTGCGGCGCGACGTGCCCGATCTCCGGGTACTCCTCGGCGAGCATCAGCACCGCGTCGCCGATGGCCAGCTCGGCGTGCCCGATCCGGCCGTCGTCCATGAGGATCGGCTCGCCCCGACGGACCGCGCCGAACACCTCGACGTAGAAGTCGAGCGCGGCGCGGGCGTCGGAAACCGCGAGGTAGGGCGTCAGCGAGCGCAGTTCGGCGTCGGTGGCCGGCGCTTCGGTGGTGGTCGTCATATCGGCTCCGTTCAAGATGACGCGACGCAGGTTGTCGCGCAGTTCGGCGGCGAAGTCCGGGTCGGGACCGACCCGCTCGGAGGGCCGGCGAAGCGCGTCGAAAGGCTCAGGCATCGCGACCCTCCTTCTCCTCGTAGGCGCGCCGGAACGCGGCACGGGCCCGCACGAGCAACGCCTCGGTGGCGTGCACGCTGCGCCCCAGGTGGCCGGCGACTTCGGGCACGCCCAAGCCGTCGACGTACCGCAGGGTCAGGGCCGCGCGGTGGTGCGACCCGAGGGACTCGAGCACCTGTCTCGCGCGCAGGGCGTCGAGCTGCTCGTCCCACGGGTCCACGACGCCCTGATCACCGACGGTGCTGTCGGCCACCAGCCGCAGCCCGCGTTCCTCACGTTCTTTGCGCCGCCAGTGGTCGGCGAGCTTGTGCCGGGCGACGCCGATCAGCCACCCGGTGCTCACTGGAGGTGCGTACTCCTTGCGACAGGCGGCGACCGCCCCGAGGAACGTCTCGGAAGTGAGTTCCTCGGCGAGCGTGCGGTCACCGCACCGGGACAGCAGGTACCCGTAGACCTCCGGCAGCGCGGTCTCGTAGAGCCCGAGCAGCGCGAAAGCCGGGTCCGGTCGTACCCGAGGTTCCGTCACACCCTCATAGTCGTCCGGCGCGCGACTTTTCCGACGGGTGAATCCGGATTCTCTACCCGCGGGGGTCCGGCAGCCGGCGTCCGGTGATCGCCACGATCGCCGCCAGCACCGCCACCACCCCGATCACCAGCGCAAACGCGTCCCGGCTACCCAGCGAGCCCGAAAGCGCCGCGTACAGACTCCCCAAAGTCGCGACGCCCAGCGCCAGCGACGTCTGCTGGTTCGTCGTCATCACGCCCGACCCGACCCCAGCGAGGTCCGTCGGCACGTGCGACAGCACGATCCGGAACAACGTCGTCATCGCCAACGCGTTCCCGACACCGATCGCCACCATCGCCGGCGCCAGATCGAGGATCGTCACGTTCGGCCAAGCCGCCAGCGTCGTGCACAACAGCGCCACCATGCCGACCGCCGTGATCGCGCCGCCGACCGGCACCACCTTCTGCCCATAACGGGCCACCAGGCGGCTGCTCAACATCGACACCGTGAAGTACGCGACCGCCAACGGCGTCAGCGCGCCGCCCGCGCCCAGGGGGCCGAAGTGCAGGCCCTCCTGCAACGTCATCGCGAACACGAACATGAACGAGCCGAACGCGCCGAAGAACGGCACCGCCACCATCAGCCCGCGCCGCACGCTCGGCAGGCGCAGCACCGACGGCGGCAGCAACGGCGTGCCACCTTGCCGCTCCAGCCGGCGTTCGACGTGCACCAGAGCCGCGGCCGAGAACGGCGACAACGCCAGCAGCACGATCGACCAGACCGGCCACCCCAGGGCGCGGCCCTCCATCAGCGGGACCAGCAACGACAGCAGGGTCGTCGCCAGCAGCAGCGTCCCGAGGCGGTCGACGCCCAGCGGGTTGTGCGCGCGGCTCTCCGGCAGGCGACGCGCCATCACCAGCACCACCAGCCCGATCGGCACGTTCACCAGGAAAATGGGCCGCCAGCCCGTGCCGAACAGGTCCGCCGCCACCAGGCCGCCGCCCAGCAGCTGGCCGACGACCGTCGACAAACCGCCCGTCGCGCCGAAGAGCCCCAACGCCCGCGAACGCTCTTCGCCGGACGTCGTCGCCTGGATGATCGAAAGCACCTGCGGCAGCAGCATCGCCGACGCCGCCCCCTGCGCGGCGCGGGCGATCACCAGCGTGGTCGCCGTCGGGGCGATTCCGCAGGCCAGGGACGTCAGCGTGAAGAGCCACAGCCCGACGAAGAACAGCCGCCGCCGGCCGAACGAGTCGCCGAGGCGGCCGCCGACCACCAGCAGCACCGCATACGCGATGCCGTAGGCGGCCACGACCAGCTCCAGGGTCGCCGTGGACGCGTGGAGGTCGGCATCGATCGTCGGGAGCGCGACGTTGACGATGAAGAAGTCGATGATGGGCAGTGCCGCCCCCAGCAGCACCGTGACCAGGCCGGCGGGGGTCAGTCCCGGCCGAGATCTGGCTCCGGCCGCGTTCGGCGCGAGTTCTGTCGTGGTCATGACTACTACGATCAACCCGAATCCAAACTAGTACCAGTTGCTGTCTATCCAGGTATCACCACTACCTGGTACCAGGTTCGGGCGCGTGCGATCCTGGCACCATGACCACCGCCGTCGAATCCGAACTCCGCCGCCAGGAGCTGGCGAGGTTCCTGCGCAGCCGGCGTGAGCGGATCACGCCCGAGCAGGTCGGGCTCCCGCTGCTGGGCCGCCGCCGGACGCCGGGACTGCGCCGCGAAGAGGTCGCGCAGCTCGCCGGCGTCGGGGTCACCTGGTACACGTGGCTCGAGCAGGGCCGCGACATCAACGCGTCCGAGCAGGTGCTGCAGGCGATCGCGCGCACGCTGCGCCTCGACCCGCACGAGCACACCCACCTCTTCCGCCTGGCCGGCGCGCCCGAGCCGGAGAGCGAGAAGGACTGCCAGGTCATCTCGCCGCAGCTGGAGATGATGCTGAAGAAGCTCGAGCCGTACCCGGTCGCGGTGCGCAACGCCCGCTGCGACCTGCTCGGCTACAACCGCGGTTACACCTGGCTGATGGGCGACGTCGACGCGATCCCGTTCGAGGACCGCAACACCCTGGTCCAGTGCCTGCTCAACCCGCAGTGGCGCGAGCGGATGCTCGACTGGGACACGAACATCCCGCGCGTGATCGCGTCCTTCCGCGCGGCGATGGCCGAGCACGTCGCCGAGCCGGCGTGGAAGAACCTGGTCAAGCGCCTGAAGGCGGAGTCGCCGCTGTTCGCCGAGCTCTGGCCGCACCACGACGTCAACTCCGAGCCGATCCGCACCAAGCGGTACCTGCACCCGGACGTCGGGCTGCTGCGGTTCAACTTCACCTACCTCTACTCGGGCCGCCGCTCGGAGATCACGGTCTCGACCTACACCCCGGCCGACGAGGAGACGGCGGCGAAGCTGCCCCTCATGTTCGAGTGACTACGGCCGTCGACGTACGCCGGGAGTCGCTTCAGGACGGACGCGCCCCCGCCCGGCGACCGGTAGCTTTCGCAGCATGAGATGGCCGCCGTGGGTGGGACGCGTGGTGCGCACCCTCGTCGTCCTCGGGTTCGTGCTCGGCGCGACCAGCGCGTCTTCGCGGTGGCAGCCCGGGTCGACGCCGCTGACCCCGCCCGGCGCCGCGTGGCTGGCCGCGACCGTCCTGACCCTGCTGCTCGTCCACCGCTTCCCACTGACGCTCTTCCTGGTCACGGCCGCCTCGGCGTTCGGCTACTACGCCTCCGGCCTGCCCGGCGGGCCGATCATCCTCGTGCCGACCATCGCGTTGTTCGTGCTGACCCGGCAGCGGGGGCCGCTCACCGCCGGCATCACCGGCTCGGCCGCGCTCGCCGCCGCCTACGTCTCGCACGTCGTCACGACCAGGTCGTTCACGCTGGAGGCGGGCGCCGGGTTCGTCGTCGTGTGGCTGATCGCCGTCATCGGGGTCGGGACCGCCGTCCGCTACCAGTTCGACGCGCTCGCCGCCCGGCGCGAGCAGGCCGACGAGCACCGCCACCGGCTCGCCGAGCAGGAACGGCTGCGGATCGCCCGCGAGGTGCACGACGTCGTCGCGCACAGCCTCGCCATGATCAACGTCCAGGCCGGCGTCGCCGCGCACGTCGCCGACCGGCGGCCCGAGCAGGCGAAAGAGGCGCTGCTCAACATCAAGGCGGCCAGCGCGTCCGCGCTCAAGGACCTGCGCGCGACCCTCGCCGTGCTGCGCTCCGGGGAGGACAAGGCGCCCGCGCCGAGCCTCGCCCAGGCCGCCGAGCTGTTGGAACACGCGCGTGACGCCGGGCTCACGGTCGCCGTCCACGGCGAGGCAGGCGACCTCCCGGCCCCGGTGGACGCGGCCGCCTACCGGATCCTGCAGGAGTCGCTGACGAACGTCGTCCGGCACGCCGACCAGCCAAAACACGTGGACGTCCGGTTCGAGCGCACACCGGGCGCCTTCACGCTCCGGGTGCGCGACGACGGCCGCGGCACCGCCCAGCCGACGCCGGGCCACGGCCTGCGGGGCATGAGCGAACGCGCCGCCGCGCTCGGCGGGCGGTGCACCGCCGGGCCGGTCGACGGCGGTTTCGAAGTGTGCGTCGAGCTACCGATCGAGGGGGAAACATGATCCGCGTCCTGCTGGCCGACGACCAGGTCCTGGTCCGCGCCGGGTTCCGCGTGCTGCTGGAGACCGAAGACGGCTTCGAGGTGTGCGGTGAGGCCGGCGACGGCGAGGAAGCGGTCGCCGGAGCGATCGAGCACCGGCCGGACATCGTCGTGATGGACGTCCGGATGCCGGGCGTCGACGGCCTCGAAGCCACCCGCCGGATCACCGCGAACCCCGACCTCGCCGGGACGAAGGTGCTGGTCCTGACCACTTTCGACGTCGACGAGTACGTCTACGAAGCCCTGCGCTCGGGCGCCAGCGGGTTCCTGCTCAAGGACACCGAGCCGGTCGAGCTGCTGCGCGCCCTGCGGGTGGTGGCGGCCGGCGAAGCGCTGCTGGCGCCGACGGTGACGCGGCGGCTGATCCAGGAGTTCGTCGGCCGCCCGGAGAACCGGCGCATCGACACGAGCGCCGTCCGCGAGATCACCGACCGGGAGCGCGAGGTGCTGGGCCTGGTGGCGGGCGGCATGTCGAACGACGAGATCGCGGCCCACCTCGTGATCTCCACGGCGACGGCCCGCACCCACGTCAGCCGCATCATGACGAAGATCGGCGCCCGCGACCGGGCGCAGCTGGTGGTGCTGGCCTACGAGTCGGGGCTGGTCACCCCGCGTCACTCCGCCTGACCCGGCGCACCACGCGAAACGCCCGGATCAGGAACACCACCGCGAGGACGGTGACCAGGCAGATCCAGATCACGTCGCCTCCTTCCCGGGCCGATGCTCTGCTCAGAAGGCGTCCGGGAGTGGGACGGCGTTCACCGACACGGGGGAAGTCACACCTTCGGGCTAAGTGAAGGAGACCACCCGGCTATCCTCACCGGGTGCGACGTGCGTTGATCACCGGTATCACCGGTCAGGATGGCCAATATCTCGCCGAGCTGCTCCACGAGCAGCAGTACGAGGTCTTCGGCCTGGTCAAGGGGCAGAACAACCCCCGGATCGACATGGTCCGCACGGAGTACCCCTTCGTCGAGATCGTCGAGGGCGACCTGCAGGACCTCTCCAGCCTGGTCGGGGTCCTCGAGCAGGTGCAGCCCGACGAGGTCTACAACCTCGGCGCGATCTCCTTCGTCGCCCTGAGCTTCAAGCAGGCCGAGCTCACCGCGAACGTCACCGGGCTCGGCGTGCTGCGGCTGCTCGACGCCGTCCGGATGGTCGGCGGGAGCCAGCACAACCCGATCCGCTTCTACCAGGCCTCCAGCTCCGAGATGTTCGGCAAGGTCCGCGAATCGCCGCAGACCGAGCAGACGCCGTTCTACCCGCGCTCGCCCTACGGCGTGGCGAAGGTGTTCGGGCACGACATCACCGTGAACTACCGCGACAGCTACGGCCTTTACGCCTGCTCGGGCATCCTCTTCAACCACGAGAGCCCGCGCCGCGGCATCGAGTTCGTCACGCGCAAGGTGACCAACGCCGTCGCGCGCATCAAGCTCGGGCTGCAGGAAAAGCTGATGCTGGGCAACCTCGACCCGCAGCGCGACTGGGGCTTCGCCGGTGACTACGTCCGCGCGATGTGGCAGATGCTGCAGCAGGACGAGCCGGGCGACTACGTCGTCGCGACCGGGCGCACGCACAGCGTCCGCAACTTCGTCGACCTCGCGTTCAAGCACGCCGGCCTCGACGACTGGGAGCGGTTCGTCGAGCAGGACCCGCGGTTCTTCCGGCCCGCCGAGGTCGACCTCCTGGTCGGCGACGCCACCAAGGCCCACACCGAGCTCGGCTGGAAGCCCGAGGTCGGTTTCGAGGACCTGGTCGCCATGATGGTCGACCACGACCTGCAGCTGGAGGCGCGGAAGGCCAGCATCTCGCTGCCATGATCTCCTACGCGCAGCAGGCCGAGGACGTCGTGCTCGCCCGCGTTTTCGCGGGTCAGGAGTCCGGTCGCTATGTCGACATCGGTGCCGGCGACCCGCTCGTCGCCTCGGTGACGAAGCACTTCTACGACCTCGGCTGGCGCGGGATCAACCTGGAGCCGATCCCGGCGAAGGCCCGTGAGCTGCGCGCGGCCCGGCCGGACGACCTGACCCTGGACGTCGCAGTCGGCTCCCGCCCCGGCACGGCGAAGCTGCACGTCGTCGAAAACGAGTGGGGCTGGTCCACGCTCGACGACGGCCTGGCCGGCCGGTACCGCGAGGACCGCGGCTGGCGCGTGAACACCGTCGAGGTCGAGCTGACCACGCTGGCCGCGCTCCTGGACGAGCACCCGGGCCCGGTCGACTTCCTCAAGATCGACGTCGAGGGCGCCGAGCGCGCGGTGATCGAGGGCGGCGACTGGACGCGGCACCGCCCGCGGGTGCTCGTCGTCGAGGCCACCGAGCCCGGCGCGCAGACGCCGACCCACGGCGAGTGGGAGCCGATGCTGCTCGACGCGGGCTACCGCTGCGGGCTCTTCGACGGCTTGAACCGCTTCTACGCGCAGTCCGACGACGCCGAAGCGCTGTCGCGGCTCGGCGCGCCCGCGAACGTCTTCGACGACTTCGAGCGCTACGACGTCCTGCAGCAGGGCAAGGCGCTGGAGGAGCTGCGGACCGGCCGCGCGGCCGAAATCGGCTACGCCCGCCGCATGGAAGCCGAGCTGCGAGAACTGCAGGAGACGCACCGGCGCGCCGCCGGCTACCTCGAGCAGCTGGAGCAGACCCGGGCCGAGCAGGAGCGGCAGCGTACCAAGTCGGTCCGCTACACGGCGGGGCTGGAAGCGCGGGTCGCCGAGCTCGAGGCACAGCTCGCGGCCGCGTCGGGCCGCATCGCCGAGCTGGAAGCCCGGCGGGGCTGAACCCTCACTTCGGCAGGACCGCCAGCCGACGGGCCACAACGTCCGCGACGGCGTCCGGCCCGCACACGGCTTCGACGGCCACCGCGGCCCGCGCACCCATCGACGTCCGCAGCCCGGCGTTTCCGGCGAGCTTGCGCAACCACTGCCCGGCCTGGTCCACGTCGGGTTCCGCCCACGGGTGCCCGAGCGGGTACGACGGCGTGAAACCGTTGGTGAAGCCGGGTTCGGCGTCCTTCGCGACGTAGATCTCGTAGCCGACGAGCGCGGCCGCGCCCGGCGGCATGAAGTCGAGGTTGCCGCCGTGGCCGGTGGCCACCACCGGCTTGCGCCGGGCCATCGCCTCGGCCAGGTCGAGCCCGAACGTCTCGAACCGGTGCAGTGAAACGTAGATGTCGCAGGACGCCAGCAGCCGTCCGCGGTCCACTTCGGACAGTTTGCCGCCGAGGAGCGTCCCGCCGGCGGCGGCGACCTCCCGGTCGAGCCACCCCGCGGCCTCGGACGCCGGGTCCAGGTCGATCGCGGCGACGGCCAGGTGCGCCCCGCCCGCCGGGAACGCCCGCCGGAACGCCGTGATCGCGCCCCGGACGTTCTTCCGCTCGAGGTCCGACGACGCGTGGAACGTCGTGAGCACGACGATTTCGTCGACGGGGAGCCGGAACCGCGCGCGGTCGCCGGTGTCGTCAGTGTCGTCGGTGGCCGGGACCACTTTGGGCACCACCGTGATCGGGAGGTCCGTGGCGGCGCGCAGCAGACCGGCGGCGAGCGTCGAAGGCACCCACAGTTCGTCCACATCGGACAGCTGGGGGAGCCCGGTCGCGGGCAGGTCCGGCAGCTCGCCGGTCCACCGCGCGATCGTGTAGCGGTCGAAGGAGTGCTTCGGGATCAGCGGGAACTCGGCGGCGTCGACCAGCCACAGGTCGGTCGCGTAGTCCTTGCCGCGGCGCAGGTCGGCCAGCTCCCGCGGCACTTCGCCCGGCCGGTCCGGGACCCGGGTGTTGAACTCGGTGAACGTCGTCCGGGACAGCCGGCTCGCCAGCACGGTGGCCAGGCGCCGGGTCGCTTCGGCCGTGCCGCCGGCCGCGCGGACGTCGCCGAACATGTTCACGCCCGGCCGTTCCTTCGACGGCTTGACCGGCGCCGGCAGCGGCCCCCGCACGGCTTCGGCGGCGTCGCGGTAAGCCGCGGCGACGACCGGCCAGGAAGCGTGCTGCCGGACGTACTCGCGCGCCTTGCGGCCCGCTTCGCGAGCTTCCTCCGGCCAGGACACGATCCGCTCGAGGTGCGCGACGAGCTCCACCGCCTCGCGCCGCGGGTCGATCGGGACCAGCCGGCAGAACTCCCGGTCGTAGTGCCGGTGCTGGGGCAGGTCGCTGGTGATGAACAGGCGGCCGAGGCCGAACGAGCGCATCATCACCGCGCTCGTCTCGCCCGCGGTCGGCCAGCGCAGGCCGATCAGCGCGTCGGTGGCGACGATCAGGTCCTGGAACTCCTCGATGTCCGGGCTCGGGATGATCCGCACCGCGTCGCCGACGCCGAGCTCGGCGATCGTGCGGTGGACGTCGGCCTCGATGTCCTTCTCCCGGGCGTGCCCGACGATCAGCAGCTTCGCCTGCGGCCAGCGCCGCCGGACCTGCGCGAACGCCAGCACGGCGACGCGGATCCGCTTGATCGCGGTGAACCCGCCGAAGATGCCGAACACGACGTCGCCGCCGCCCCAGCCGAGCTTGGCCCGGACCGCGGGACGCTTGGCGTCGTCGTCGACGACGGGCGCGGCCGACGGCACGCTGAACACCGGCACCTCGGGGTAGCGCTCCCGCAGGTGCCGCGCCCGGAACGGGTCGTGCACCAGCACGCCCCGGCTGGCCGAGACGATCCGCCGTTCGAGGCTCATCGTCTGCCGGTCGAGGTGCTTGACGCCGTCGACGTCGACCGCGGGCCAGCCGAGCACCAGCGCCGGGTCCGCCGGGTCGCCCCAGATCGGGCCGTGCGCGTGGGCCAGCTCGTCCTTGAAGGCCGGCGCCTCGATCCCGCCGTGGTAGCTCAGCGAGAAGTCCAGCAGCGACGGGTCGTGCAGCACCACCAGCCCGGGCACCGCGAGCGCCCGGTGGTAGATCCACTCGTGGAACTCGGTGTTGTTGCCCATCTGGTAGGTGTCGACGACGACCCCGGAGTCTTCGGAGTCTTCGGAGTCTTCGGAGTCCTCGACGTCGTCGGGGCCGAGCAGCGGCACGGGTGAGCGTGCTTCCGCCGGGTACCGGCCGACCGCGGAGACGTCCGCGAGGCCGGCCATCGTCTCCAGCAGTTCGTAGCTGTAGTCGGCGATGCCGCTGCGCTCGGGCGGCAGCGGCGTCCACATCCGGTGGCGCACGGCCGTCACCGCCACGCGAGCAGGCAGTACCGCTCCCGGCCGCCGGGTGCGGTGACCGGCACCTCGGCCTCGCCCGGCAGGCGGACCTCGACGTGGGAGAACCCGGCCGCCTCGGTGAGGAAGCGGAGGAAGTCCGGGTGCACCGGCCGCAGCGCGAAGGGGTCGAGGTGGAAGTCCGCGGACGCGAGCGGCGTCTCGACGACCAGGGGGCCGCCGGGCTGCAGCGCGGCGGCCGCGAGCTCGGCGAACCGCGCCAGCGCCGCCGGCTCGAGCCGTTCGGCGAAGCGGAACGCGGTGATCGCGCCGAGCGAACCGGGGGTCGCCTCTTCGAGCAGCCGCAGCGGGTCGGCGTCGGCCACCTCGACGTCCACCGCCTCGCATTGCTTGCGCACCAAGGCGTTGCGCGACGCCGTGCGGTACCGGACGCCCGCCGCCGCGAGCACCTCCGGCCAGCCGCCACGGCCGGGGGCCATGTCCAGCACCGTGCCCGTGGCGCCCGACTTCCGGGCTTCCTCGATGATCGGCAGGTACGCCCGCACGGCGTCCCGCGCGCGCTCGGCGGACCCGTCGAGCAGGGCTTCCACGGCGATCTCGAGGAACGAGTCGCGGCCCGGCACCGCGTCGGCCGCGGCCGGGACCGCCTCGGGCTCCCGCCGGGCGCGGTCGAGGAACAGGTCGACCTGGACGTTGCGCAGCCGGACCTGTTCGGCCGCGGCCAGCACGCGCTCGAGCCGCGTCTCCAGCTCCTTGAGCCGGGTCTCGGCCCCGCCGGAGCGCTCCGCGGACTCGGTGACCTGCAGCGCCAGGCCGGACAGCTGGGCCTGCAGGCCGCCGACCGCGCTGTAGAGCCGCTGGTTGAGCCCGGCCGCGAGGTTCTGGTCGTTGCGGTAGAGCGATTCCAGCTCCTTGTGCAGCGACTCGGCGCGCACCAGCTCCCCGCGTTCGTCCAGCCAGCGCTGGAAGTGCCCTTCGGCGGCCCGGAGCTCGTCCGACAACGCGCTGACGGCGTCGCGGGCCGCCAGGTTCGTCTCGACCTGCCACTTCACCTGGCGCCGCCAGAGGAACCGCAGCGCCAGCCGGCCGAGCAAGTCGCCGCGGCGCAGCGGGAGGTGCAGGTTGGCGTGCTGCTCCAGGCGATCGAGAGCGTCCGCGACACGTGCGTGAGACATGCGGTGGTCCATCGGGTCAGGGGTGGCGAACCACCGGGGTCAGCGGATCGGCCGGGCCGCGAGCTCGCCCAGGATGTTGTCGACGACCTGCGGGGCGAGCAGGCCGAAGGTGCCGGACGTCAGCGTGCGCTCGGCGACCTCGATCGCCACCACCTTGTTGTCGGCGAACAGCTTGCCGACGGTCTTGCCGGTGTCGACGAGCAGGCCGCTGTGGTGTTGGGCGGTCATCTCGCCGAAGGTCGCGGCGAGGTAGGGCAGCGCGCGGTAGGTGAAGGAGTCCCCGAGCAGGGCGACCGGGCCTTGGTAGGTGCCCGTACCGCTGGCCGACTGCAGTTTCAGCGGGGCCTTGAGGTCGCTGAGCACCTCGCGGGTCTGGTCGCGCTTGCCGTCGGTCAGCACCTCGTAGTGGCGCCCGCTGGTCTGGCCGGTGTGCCCGATCAGCGGCGGCAGGTCGGCCGCCAGCTGCCACGGGTCGCCCGGCTTGATCACCCAGGACGCCGTGCTGCCGGGGCTCATCGCCTCGGCCAGCGAGCGGGCCATCAGCATGCCGCCCTCGTCGGACCAGTGCGCGTCCTGCGGCCCGTAGACCGGCGCTCCGACCGCCCGGCCCTGCGCCTCGAGCCCGCTGCGCAGGTCGATGATGGCGTTGTCGGCGTCGGCGCGCTGCCAGAACTCGGCGGCGGTCCGCTGGCGGCAGTCCTTGCCGGCGTAGTCCGCCGGCAGGTACTCCGGCGCGATCGTGGTCTTGTCCGGCGCCACGACCACCACGAACTGGCGGCCGGACGCGCGCACGCCGTCGCGCAGCCGGTCGAGCTCGGCCATGGTCTGGTCCAGCGGCTTGCTGAGGTTGCAGTGGCTGGCGATCTCGTCGCCGAGGTACAGCCAGCCGCTCTTGCCTTCGAGGACCTTCGGGTAGCTGACGAACGGCGCGGGCGCGGTGGGCTGCGCGGGGATCGGGCCCTCCGGCGCCTGCGGCTGCCCGCCCAGCGGCGGGGCTTCGCCGAAGAGCCCGCGGCTGAGGCCGTCGGCCGTGTGCACGGCCTGCTCGCGGAAGGCCAGGTGGTCGGTCGCCCACTGGGCCAGCTGCGGGAAGAACGACCAGCCCTGCCCGAGGCTCGGGAACTCGGTCAGCGCGCGGTTTTCGAACTGCCCGGGGTGCACTCCGGAGATCGACGCGAGCACCGGCGTCGCGAAGAACACCGCGGCGCAGGCCAGCGCGACAGCTTGGCGACGACCGTGGCGCGGCCGGTGCAGGGCGTGTTCGCGGGGCAGGAAAGCCTCGTGCACCGGAGGTAGCGCGCGCGGGGCCTGGGACGTCTTCTGCTCGGTCATGCGGGCGGCCGGGGGTCGTCGGAACGCCGCGCCTCGAGCCGCTCGAGGCGCGCGTTCTGCTGGGCGAGCTCGGCCTCGAGGATACCGAGCCGCCGGTCCTGGGCGGTGGCTTTCTCGTCGATGGTGCCGGCCAGCCCGGTGATCGCCTCGCCGGTGCTTTCGGTCAGCGTCCGCAGGATCCGGCGCTGGGTGCCGTCGTAGTGGCTCAGCGCCCGGCGGACCGCGCGGCGGAACACCGGGGCCAGCGGGAAGCGGTGCGGGCTGTCCGGATCGGGCTGCCAGCCGAGCGCGGCTTCGGCGCGGGCCAGCGGGGAGTCCGGGCCGGTCCCGGCCTCGCCGGGGTCCCGGCCGCGCCAAGTCGCGTAGGCGGCGCGAAGCTCCGTCTCGACCCAGGCGGCCGCGATGTCCATCGAGCGGCCGCGCAGCACGTGCGTGCGGGCGGCTTCGCCCCGGCGTCGCGCCTCGGCGGGGTCGTCCGCGACCTCCCGCATGGCCTTCGCGGCGGCGTCGAGGTCGGGATCGGCCCACTTGCCCTCGGGCTGGTACGGCGGCCAGCCCTCGCCGACCTCGACCAGCCGGTAGGGGATCGGCCAGCCGGTGCCGTCGTGGAAGAACTCCGTGGTGCTGGAGTAGTCGGTCGCGATCACGGCCAGCCCGCGCACCATCGCTTCGGCGACGGTCAGCCCGAAACCCTCGCTGCGGTGCAGGGAGACGTAGGCGTCGCTCGTCGCGTACAGGGTGTTCAGCTCGTCGAGGCTGAGGTAGGTCTCCAGCAGGTCGATGCGCTTGTCGTCGCCGATGACGTACCGCAGCCGCTCCACGGCGGCGGCGTGCAGGTGCCCGTTGGTCGCCTTGATGACCAGGCGGACGTCGTCGCGCCCGGCGAACGCGCGGCGGAACGCCGTCACCACGCCCCACGGGTTCTTGCGCTGGCCCGTGCTGTTGAAGTCGAAGGCGAACAGGAACCGGACCGGGTCGCCCGGCCGGCGCGGAACGCGCTCCGGCACGCCGGGGTCGAGCACCGGCATCGGGAACGTCTTGACCGGCACCGGCGAGTGGGGCTCGATCGCCCGGCGGGTGAAGTCGCTGATCGCCCACACCTCGTCGACCAGGTCGAAACCGCCGCGCATCGACTTCGGGAAGTCCTCGAGCTCCCAGGCCCAGAGCCCGATCCGGTAGCGCCGGTGGCCCAGCTCGGGATGGCTGTCCAGCAGCAGCCCGGTGTAGTCGGAGTTGACGGCGAGGATGCTGACCGGGAACCGCGGCCTGCTCACCGTGTCCGGCGCGGCCAGGCCGGTGCGGACGGCCGCCGACAGCGACCGCGCCTCGACGACCGACACCACGGGGATCCCCGCGGCGGCGACCGCGCGGTGCGCGAGCCGGCCCATCTCGCCCAGGCCCAGCTCCGCGGTGAGGTACCCGGAGACGTTCACCCCGAACTCGTCGACCGGCCCGGCCACCGGGGGCGGCTCGGCGGACAGCGCCCAGCCGGGCAACAGGCCTTCGTCGACGCCGTGCGTCGCGCACCAGCGCCGGAACGCGGGGCCGTCGGCGTGCTGCGGCTCGCGGAACGCGGTCTGCAGGTCGATCCGGCTCGCCCACAGCCACAGCGCGAGCCGGCTGAGCCCGGCCGACCGCGCCATCGGCGAGCCGGGGGCGCGGAGCCAGTCGCGGAAGGCGGTGCCGTGGTCGTCGCCGAACGGCGGGGCCGGGATCTCGTCGACCACCGTGGGCGCGAACTGCGCCGGAGTCGTCGCGGCGCGGTGGGCCCGCAGCCAGGTGTCGCGGTAGAGCGTCCGCATCGGCCCGGTCAGCGGCGTGCCGTCGGGCAGCTTGTCGAAGCGGTACGGGACTTCTTCGCCGGTGTGCCCGGCGCCGGCCAGCTCCCCGGCGTACTCGTCGCACAGCTTGCGCAGCACGGGGTCGGCGGAGAGCACGACCCGCGGGCGCACCGGGCACTGGCTGCTGAGCAGCCACGGCCGCTCGGGGTCGAAGCCGTAGAAGTTCAGGAAGCGCAGCGGCGCGCCGCCGGCGGTCACGGTGCCGTCCGGGCCTTCGGCCAGCTTGCGCTCGTGCAGGTTCCAGAACCCGGCGGCCACTCCCGGGTCGCGGGTGACGACGTTGCGGTACAGCGCCGGGACGCGGTCGAAGAAGTGCTCGACCGGGGGCGAAGGGTGCGAGGGCGGCGGGACCGGCGCGTACCGGTGGCCGTCCGCCCAGGCGATCAGGAACGGCCGGGCCCCCTTGCCGACCGCGACGAAGTCGTCGTGGAAAGCGCTGTCCGTGGCGTCGCGGCCCGGTTCGAGGCCGTCCTGCGGGAGGGGGGCGAGCACCCGCGGCGCCAGCACGACGTCGTGCTCGGCGGCCTGCGCGGTGAGTTCGGCGAAGGGAGCGAACACCCGGATCTGCGAGCCGAGGTAGATCGCGACGTCGGCGTCTTCGAGCAGCTGGTGCAGCAGCAGCGGCTTGGCCGCTTCGACCAGCTCGGAGGCGGAGAACCAGGTGGCCATCCGGTGGAACTCGGCGCGGTCGAGGTCGAGCCAGTCGCCGCCCACGACGCGGCAGCCGTCCTCGGCGCCGCTGCCCGCCCCGTCGACGACGAGGACGAGGAACTCGTGGCCGGGGTGGTGCGCCCGGTAGGTCCGGGCGAGCACCCGCGCCGACGGCAGGCCGGCCCGGGTGACCACCGTGCAGGCGGTGGTCACCCGGCCGGCGCGCTCAGCCATTGGCCGGCAGCTCCGCGAGCTGGGCCGCGAGGATGTCGTCGAACACGCCGCTGATCTTGGCCAGGTCCGAGCCGGAGACCTCGATGCGCACGAGCGTGCCCTTGTGCACGTAGTGCGCGCGGATCACGGCGGGGAAGTCGGCCGACTTCGCGAACTGCGACGCCTTGACGCCGTCCGGCACGTCACCGGTGTACGGCTTCATCGTGAACTTGGTCTGGAGCTCGGCCAGGTCGTCGCGGGCCGCGGTGGCGGCACTGGTCCCCGACGTCTGCGCGGTGAGCACCAGCGCCTTGACCGTGTCCGGCAGGCCGGCGGCGGCCATCCGCACCTTCGAGGCGCCCGCGGTCTTGTAGACGGCGTTCTCCTCCGGGGTGAGGAACCCGGCGCGCTCGACGTCGGCGAACGTCTGGATGTCGGTCTTCTCCCCGGGCGGGGCCGGGAGCTTGGCGATCTCCAGGTCGTCCTTCGGCCGCACGGTGCTGGTCGGCGCGGGCGGCGCCGAAGAGCTCGCCGCCGGCGGGTTCTGCTGGTCGCCGGAGCCGGTGCCGAAGATGAACCAGCCGCCGACCCCGAGCGCCACCACCACCAGCACGGCGACGGCGATGAGCACGCCCTTCTTCTTGCCGCCGGACGAAGTCGTCTCGAAGGTCTCCGGACCCTGGCTGACCCACTCCGGGCCCGGCGACATCTGCGGGTACTCGCTCGCGCTCCACGGCGGCGCCGCGGTACCGCCGGTGTTCCACGGCTGCTGCGGCGGCTGCTGCATCGGGAAGCCGCCGGACGTCGGACCGCCCGGACGCAGGCCGCCGGAGGCCACCGACTGCGGGGGCACGCCCGGCACCGCCTGGGTGCGGTCGGCCGAGTCCGTCGTCCACGGCGGCTGGTAGGGCGGCGGCTGCTGCTGCATGCCGGACACGACCTGGGTGCGCTCGCCGCCGGCGGCGTCGGCGCTGCTCACGATCTGCGTCCGGTCCGCCTCGTTGCCGCCCGGCTGCTGCTGGTGCGGCTGCCCCTGGGGCGGGCTGACGGGCGTGATGATCTGGGTGCTGTCGGCCGATGAGCCACCCTGCGGAGCCTGCTGGGGCTCGCCGTTCACCGCGGAGGACAGCACGGCGTCTCGTCGGGCGCGGTAGTCGTCGGCCGAGATCTGGCCGGCGGCCAGCTCCTCGTCCAACCGGCGAAGTTCCTCCTGCCAGGACAAACCTGTCCCCCTTCTTCGTCGCGGACCCGTGCTCGCAGACTGAGTGACATTCTGCACGCAGGGCCGATGGGTCCCGTGGCCGAGGGTCGTTTCGTGACCGCGGCGGGCCCGGTCCGGTTCAGCCGGGTGGGAGGACCGCCCGCAGGTCCTGCAGCACCTGGCCCAGCCGGGCGGTCAGGGCCTCGTCGCCCAGCTTCTGCGTCTGCGAAACACCGACGTTCACGACCATGCCGCCGGAGGTGTACCAGGTCGCCCGGACCTGGGTGCCGCCCGTGGTCGCGACGGCGGTGCGCAGGTCGGACTGCACCGCGTCGAACCCGTTGGTGAGCGCGCTGCTGTAAAGCGCTTCCACGGCGGCTTCGGCGTTCGCGGGTCCTGGCATCGGCACCACCATCACCAGGTTGCTGCCCGCCT
The DNA here is from genome assembly GCA_049998055.1 of Amycolatopsis sp. cmx-4-37. Taxonomy (GTDB): domain Bacteria; phylum Actinomycetota; class Actinomycetes; order Mycobacteriales; family Pseudonocardiaceae; genus Amycolatopsis. The sequence continues at coordinate 122,169 of JAEBEK010000008.1, forward strand.
CGACGGCCGAGCCGCGGAAGACGACTTCGCTGCCGCCGTTGCGGCGCAGCACCTCCGCCGTGGGCTTGGCGAACACGCCGAGCTCGACCGCGCGGTCGAGCGACATCGTCGAGTTGTCGCTGTTCTGGGTGCCGGGCAGCTTCGGGAGCCGGTCCTCGACGCCGCCGAGCAACCCGGACGCGGACGTGCTCGGCGGGGCGACGGGCCCGCCGGCCCGCCCCGTGGGCTCGTCGTCCGAGCCCAGCCACATCGTGACGCCCACGACCATGACCAGCACGAGCAGCACGCCGAGGCCGAGGAACAGCCACGTCGGCCGGCGGGGGTTGTTCCAGCGGTGCCGGCCGCGCTCCTCCGCCTCCTCGGCCGGCGAGGCGCCCCCGGCGTCGATGGGCGGGAACCGGCTGGCCGGCGGGGTGCCCACCGAGCCTTCGACCGCCAGGTACCGGGTCGGGGTGATGTCGGCCGGGCTGGGCGCGGTCGTCATGTATTCGGGGATCGGCGGCACCCCGCTGGTGCCCGGTGTCTGGAACGAGCGCGGCCCGGCGGCCGGCTTCGGCGGCCGCGCCCACGGGATCTCGATGTGCGCGGGCGGCTGGGTCTGGGCGGGCGTCCGGGCCGGGGTCACCGGGTGGACCGGCGTGACCGGGTGCGCCGGGGCGGCCGCGGGATTGGCACTGTGCCAGGAGGGACGGCGCAAGGGCGCGGGCACCGGGGACGGCACGGTGGAGCCGGACGCCTGCGCGAGCAGCTCTTCGCGCTGCTTGCGGTGCGCCGCGGGCTCGATCCGGCCGGCCGCCAGGTCCGCGTCGAGACGGCGCAGTTCTTCCTGCCAGCTCATGGTTCAGACCCCCATCCACCGTTCGGGGCATCAGTCTGGCACGCACGGCCGACCTGCGAGGTTGCGTTTTGAGGTTGATCGGCAACGTAGCGCACGCGACGCCGTTTCGGGAGTCCTTCCCGTGGGCACCGATGCGAAGGGAGGAGTTTCGAAGGGGGAGCATTGATCACCGACGAGCACCCGCGGCCCGTCGCGGTCCGCGGGCGAACCGGTCACGGGCGCGTCCGGGAAGGCGCTTTCGCCGTGCTCACCGGGTTCGTGCTCGCGGCGCTGTTCACCCTCCCGGTGGTGCTCCACCCGAAGTCGACGGTCGCGGGCGAACCCGGCGACCCGCTGCTGCAGGCCTGGCAACTGGCGTGGCAGCACCACTTCCTCACCGCCGGCGGCGACCTGTGGACGGGCAACACGCTGTTCCCGGCGACCGGCAGCTACGCCTTTTCCGACTCCCTGCTCGGCTACCTGCCGCTGAGCTTCTTCGGCGACGGCCCGTACGCCGCGCTCCTGCGCTACAACGCCGCCTACCTCATCGCCGGTGCGCTCGCCTACGCCGGCGCGTACGTCTTGGTCCGCCAGCTGGGCGGCCACTGGACGGCCGGGGCGCTGGCCGGCCTCGCGTTCGCCTGGGCGCCGTGGCGGCTGAGCCACGCCAGCCACCTCAACATCCTGTCCACCGGCGGGATCGCGCTGGCCCTGTTCGCGCTCGCCCGTGGCCACGGCTTCTCGCTGCGCCACGGCCGGCGGCCCGAGCTGTCCCGGCCGTGGTGGGCGTTCGCCGGCTGGCTGGTCGCGGCCTGGCAGGTCACGCTCGGGTTCGCGATCGGGCTGCCGTTCGTCTACCTGCTCGGGGTCCTCGGTGCCGTCCTCGTGGTGACGGCGGTCCGCCACCGGCGCCGGTTCGGCGCGCGGCTCGCGATGGCCGACGGCGCCGGCAGCGCGGTGTTCCTCGTCGTCACCTACCTCATGACCATCCCGTACCGGCGGGTCGTCGACCAGTACGGATTCACGCGCTCTTGGCGGGAGGTGCAGCAGTTCTCGCCGCCTCCGCAGGGTCTCGTCGCCGCCCCGACGGAGACCTGGTTCTGGCAGCACGGCCCGTTCAACCTCAAGAGCGGCGTGTTCGCCGACCCGGGGTGGCTGTCGGCGACGGGCGCGTCGGAGAAGCTGCTGTTCCCGGGGCTGGCGCTGGTGCTGGTCGCGGTGGCGGGCCTGTTCGCGAGCGCCTGGCCGGTCCGGGTGCGGGTGGGGCTCGGGGCCGGCACGGTCGTCGTGACGGCGTTCGCGCTCGGCTCGCAGTTCTTCGGCGGGTACTTCACCTACTACCCGCTCTGGAACTTCCTGCCGGGCTGGGACGCGCTGCGCACGCCGGGGCGCCTGATGCTGTGGGCGATCCTGCTGCTGGCGCTGCTCGCCGCGGGCGCGCTGACGAGGTGGGCCGAGCTGGTCCGCGAGCGCCCGGACGCCCCGTACCTGCGGGCGCTGATCGGCGTCTCGTTGCTCCTCGCGCTGCTCGAAGGCGTGCCGGCCGAACCCCACTCGTCCCCGGCGGGCATCCCGCCCGACCTGGCCCGGACCTTCGAGGGCTCGCCGCCGCCGACGCTGATCCTGCCGGTGCGGCAGGGGCTGGGCGAGTTCAGCGAGTACGTCTACCAGCTCTGGTCGACCGACGGCTTCCCGTCGCTGGTCAACGGCCACAACGGCCTGCTGCCGCCGCAGTACGGCGAGATCGTCAAGGCGACCAAGACGTTCCCGGACGCGCGCAGCGTCGCGGTGCTGCGGAAGTACGGCGTCCGCCAGGTCGTGCTGCTGAAGGCCGCGGCGGCCGGTGGGCCGTACGCCCAGGTGCTGACCCGGCCGATCGACGGGCTGCCGCTCACGCGGACCGAGTCGACGGACCTCGTCACGTTCAGCGTGCGCTAGTCACCTTCTCGGCCGCCGAAACTGTCGTACACATGTTCTAAAATGAGCGTTGTCCAGGGGAGATGCCGCTCGCACCCGCGGGTGGCGTGATGGAGGAAGGCAGGGCCATGGCCTACATCACCCTGCCCACGTTCGTGGGCTACAGCGCGAGTACCGGTCCGTCGCGGTCGTCGTTCGTCCGGCGGCAGCGCCGGCTGTACGAGGACCCCGCCCGGGCCGCGTTCAACTACTACCGGAGGGCGGCGAACGCCGTGCGGTCCGGCCGGGCGGCGGAGCAGGACGCGACGGCGTTGCGCGCCCTCGTCAACGCCGCCGACGACCGGACGAAACCGCACTACGCCGCGATAGCCGAGGGCTGGCTGCGGTACCTCGGCCGGAAGTCGCCCAAGCTGGTCGAGGTCGGCCGCGGCCGCTGCCGGATCGGCGACCTCGAGATCGGCGTCAGCCCGCAGCTCGGGCTCCGCAAGAGTGACGGCCGCCGGTACGCGACCTGGCTCTACTTCAAGGAGGAACCGCTGACGAAGGACTCGGCGCAGCTGGCGCTGTGGGTGCTGGAGCAGGCGATGCCGGACGTCCTGCCGGGTGGCCACGCGCTGGTGATCGACGTCCGCCGGAGCAAGGAGTTCCAGCTGTCGGCCCGCGACCGCGAACGGCTGCGGCCCTGGGCCCGCAGCGAGGCTTCGGCGTTCCTCACGCTCTGGGACGCCGCCTGAGCCGGGGAGGCGCCGGGGCCGCCCGGCGCCTCCCCTAGCATCGCCCCGGAGCGTTCAGGGGGCGACGATGAGACTGGTCGCGGGACGGTACGCGATCTCGGCCGAGCTGGGCCGCGGCGGCATGGGCGTCGTCTGGCGCGCCGAGGACAGGGTGCTCGGGCGGCCCGTCGCGCTCAAGGAACTGGCCACCCCGCCGGGCACGAACCTCGAGCGGGTCCTGCGCGAGGCGCGGACCGCCGGGCGGCTCAACGATCCCGGCGTCGTCACGGTCTACGACGTCGTCAGCGAGCAGGGCGCCACCTTCATCGTCATGGAGCTGGTGGTCGCGCCGACGCTCGCCGACGTCGTCGGGCGCGAAGGACCGCTGGCGAACGACCGCGTCGCCGCGCTCGGCCTGCAGGTGCTGAGCGCGCTGGAGAGCGCGCACGCGGCCGGCGTCGTGCACCGGGACGTCAAGCCCAGCAACATCATGGTGCTGCCCGGCGACCGCGTGAAGCTCGCCGACTTCGGCATCGCGCGGGCGATGGACGACCCTTCGTTGACGCAGACCGGCGGCGTCGTGGGCTCGCCCGGGTACATGGCGCCCGAGCTGTTCGCCGGCGCCGGGCCGTCGCCCGCGTCGGACCTCTGGTCGCTGGGCGCGACGCTCTTCCACGCCGCCGAAGGCCGGGCGCCCTTCCAGCGCACGACGACGGCCGCGACCCTGCACGCGATCATGTACGACCAGCCGGTGCTGGAGCGCTGCCGCGGCCCGCTCGCCGACGCCGTCCGCGGACTGCTCACGCAGTCCGCTTCGGACCGGTTGACCGCACCGGGCTTGCGGCAGCTGCTGGAAACGGCGCGCACGGCCCGCGTTCCGGGACCCCCGTCGCCGACCGCGTGGCTCGCCGCGCCGGCACCGGCCACAGTGGACGGGGACGGTCCGCCGAAGAAGCGCCGCCTGCCGCTGGTCCTGACCGGCGTGGCCGTCGCGGTGATCGCCGCGCTCGGGGCGATCTTCCTGCTGAAGCCGGACGAGAACACGCCGGTGGCCGCGAGTGCGCCGGGCCCGGCGTCGACGTCCGCGACAACTCCGAAGCACAGCACGAAGAAGCCGGCGCCGTCCCCGAGCACGTCCGCGAGCGCCACCCCGCCGTCGACGACCGGCGGCAAGCCGCACCCGGCCGACGTGCCGCTGATCCGGTTCCACCAGCCGGACGGCGGGCACTTCAGCGGCACGAAGAAGGTCGGCCCGCCGGCCGGGTTCACGAAGGAGGGCGTGTTCGGTGCGCTCGTCGCGACGGCCGAGCCGGGCACGCGGAAGCTGTTCGCCTGCAGGGTGAAGAACCAGAAGGACTGGTTCACCTCGACCGACCAGAGCGGCAAGTGCGAAGGTCAGCAGTCGCTCGGCCTGCTCGGGCATGTCTACGGGAACCCGCCGTCCGGGGCGTCCGCGCGGGCGCTTTACCGCTGCAACGCGGGCGCGAGCCACTTCGACTCGCTCGACGCGGGCTGCGAAGGGAAGACCAAGGAGCTCCTGCTGGGCTACGTCGTCGTCTGAGTGGTGACAACCTGGCCGAACCCACCCGGTCGAGTGACGCAGTTCGCAGGGAACGAAGGAGGACTGGACAAACCGGAGGCCGAACACGAAGCTTTCGCGTGTTCTTCCGCGCCTGGCCAACCCGAAGGTCGAAACCGTGAATGCTGCCTGGGAAGCCGTCTCCCGCGTCGCCGACGAACCCGCCTGGTACTGGGTGTACGACAAGCTGGGGTTCTGGCCGAGCACCTACGCGCACGCGTGGCCGGGCTTCCGCGAGCCGGCGCCGTCGCGGACCTGGGACCTTTCGCCCGGCGACCTCGACCGCGCCTCGGCCGAGTTCCGCCTCGGCCCGTACGCGGTCGAGCAGCACCAGGTCTCGGCGATCGCGCTGGCCGCGTTCCGCGAGGTCTGCGGCCCCGACGACTGGATGTGGGCGCTGCACTGGCAGCACCAGTCCTACCGCGTCCGCCCCCATCGGATGACCGACGGCGCGCGCTGGCCGGTGCCGGTGTTCCCGCGCGCCGACTACCACCTGTTCCTCGCGTCGGACTTCTCGTTCGGCACGCTCGGTCACCCGTGGGAGCGCACGCTCTGCGTGTTCGGCGAGAAGCTGGTGCCCGCGTTCGAGCGGCACGGCGAAGGGGTGCTGACGAACGTCCTGCGCCGGGACGGGAAGCCCTCCGCGCTGGCCCGCTGAGCTCGCGGTTGATCTCTTGCTACCGTTCTGCGGGTGTTCGAATATCACGGCTGGGTGACCATCCAGGCGACCGCGAGCGGCGACGACGACGCGGCGCTCCTGGAGCGCCTGGTCGACCGCGTGCACCGCGCTATCCGCGACGCGGGTGACTTCGACCTGGTCGACCTCCGCTGGAGCGCGGGCATGCCGATGCTCCACTTCGCCGGTTTCGACAAGCACGGCGGCCGCCTGGCCCCGGAGCTGCTGGAGCTGTTCACCCGTGCGGGCGAGCTGGCCCCGGGGTCGTACGGCCTCCTGCACCTCTGGGACGACCAGGACCCCGAGCACGACAACGAGTTCCGCGTCTACCGCATGGCCCGGGGGCAGGTCACGGAACGCGAAGACCCGCACCTGACCCCGGTCGCCCCGACGGTCCTGGACGTCTACGAGCTGTAACCAAGTCCGGTGTTCTTGCGATTCGGACGAGGTGAGCGCCCCCGGAGCCGGCCAGCAAGATCGCGACCTCGATGTGCTACTGGTCGACTACCAGGCGTTGCGTGACGACGAGCGCGCTGCCACGGCCAGTCAGGCTGCCTTGGCCAGCGTCTTCGTCGCCCTGCTCGCCGGGCTGATCGTTGTCCTCGTCGGCGACTGCCGGTTTCGCGGCATCTCGGACATCGCCAAGGCGCGCGATGCCGGGAGCTGCTACGTCCTGCCCGATCCCGTCTACCTGATCGCGCCGGCTCTTCCGTTCGCCGTGCTGGCGTACATCGTCATGCTTGGCATCCAGATCACGATCAAGAGCTTCTACATGCGCGCGATCGAGAACGAAATGCGCCGCTACGCACCGCACCCAATGACGGCGATCCCGCAAACGCTGGCAGCGTCCGCGACAGAGCTCATGCTGGCGGTGACCAGCCCACGACGCGGTTCGAGGGCCTACTTCGCCTTGCTTTTCTTCGTCGTCATCACTTTTGGCTTCGCTCTTGGCGGCTGGGTCGTCTTCGTGGCCGCACGGATCGGTGTGGGAGCCCGCATCGGCATGTTCGCGATCTACGCCCCCTTGCTGGTCCTTATCGTCCACCAGGGGTTTCTGGTCAACACCGGCGGCCGGAACTGCTGTGGAGGGCTGCTGAGAAGCTCGCATCCGGAGACTATCCGGACCTTTCCATCATCAGACCTCTCAGCTCTCGCCGGTCGCCGGACGAGCGTCCGATGTGGTCGTACCTCGTTCTGCCGCGGCCCGGCGACACCATCAAATGGCTTTTCGTGCCGGCGAGCTTCGGAGTCGGCCTGTGGCTCGGTGCCGGGGCACCGGTGTCGGTGCTCCACTTCTTGCTGAGTCTGGCTGCTTTCGAATATCTCGTCTACGAGGCCAGGTACCAGTGGAACGACATCAGAGGCCTTGCCGACGATCTCCAGCACCCCGGACGCGCGGAGCGTGGGCGACTACCAGTCGTCGCACTGGGTGTTCGACGATCCATTGGACTCAGCTCGTTCGTGATCGTGGTCCGTCTCGGCCTGGCTGTGCTCTTAGCGTGTCTCGTCGCCCCGGACACCGGCGTCTTCGCACTGGCCGCCGCCGCAGTGTTGGTGGTCGGAATGATCTACGAGTTGTTGCGAGCATTGAGGAGCCAGTCGATAGGTCGCGCGGGCGGGCTCTGGCTCGTGGTCGGAGCGGGCTACGCGATCCGCGTCGCATTGGGGCTGGCCCTGGCCGGGTTCCGGCCCGAAGGAATTGCCTCGCCATTCGTATTGCTCGTGGTGGCGGCGTGGAGCTTCGGCGTCATGTTCGTCACGCTGACGTGGGCAATGGAAGCCACGGGACTCTGCTTCGGCGGATCTGGTTCGCTCTACTACCCGCGCGATCTGATGGCGAAGCCCCACCAGTTCCACTTGTTGCGGTTCATCGGTTTGAAGCTGTTGCCGGCCGACGTGGCGTCGCCGTTGACCGAGGCTCTCGACGAGCGACCGCTGGCGCGTATGGCACCGATCGGAAGTCCGTGGAACGCCGGCTTGGTGCTGGCCACGTCGCTCGGGGCAGCGGCGTGTCTGCCGTTCGGCTGGATGGCCGTGGTCATAGCGGCGATCGCCGGGCTCGGAGCCGTCGCCACCCTCGTCGTTCCGTCACGCAAGACCAGGTGGGCGGCGGTCGTGATAGTCCTTGCGGTACTCGTACCCGCGACCGGCCTGTTCGCCGGCTGGTCTTCGGCCGGCGCGGTCGGTTCGATCACTTTCGCGTTTTTGACTGTCTATGTCTTATTTCGGAGTTCCTCACCCAAGGAATTCAGGGAATACACCGAAAGACTGAAGTCAGCGTTCTCCTCGGTAGGAACGGGAATCTTCGCTTTTCTTCATCTGCTCGTGCGAGCTTTCTTGGGCAAACGAACTCGGGCACTGCTGGCCGAACAGCCACCGCCACCGGGATCGTGACGGCCACCCCCGAAATCGCGGGGGTGGCCGTCCCGGACCTCAGTGCCGCGGCACCCGCGGCCGGCCGCCCGGCTCCTGCTTCGGCGGCTTCTGGCCGGTGCCCGGGAACGTCGGCGCCGGCAGGTTGGCCTGCTCGTAGCGGGACGGCGTCAGCGGGCCCGACGTGTCCGGCAGCACCGGCGGCTGGGCCTTGTGGTCGTCGAACCGGAACGCCGAGGTCAGGTCGCCGAACCCGCGCACCCCGGACAGCGTCCCGAAGTAGTGGTCGAAGGACCGGTTCTCCTGCATGAGCAGCACGACGTGCTCGATGTCCTTCAGCGAACCGTGCTTGGGGGCGCCCTGGGCGAGGGCCCGCTGGACGTTCGGCGGCATGAGCCTGGCGGCAGCGGCGGCACCGGCGGCCCCACCAAGCAGCCGACGGCGAGTCAGTTCGGTCATGTCCAGCACGAGCACGCCCGAGCATCACCCGAAGAGGTGGCATCCCGCGAACGCGACCGGAACACCAGATGAAAACAATTGCCAAACCCCCACGAACCCCGCCAGAAAGCAACAACACCCCGCAACGACGCTCACGAGACGCAAAGTCTGGCTGCCGCACCGTGGGGGTCCGGGGGCTCGGCCCCGGGTGAAATGGCGAGAGGGCCAGGTCGGCGCTTTCTGCCGACCTGGCCCTCTCACACTCGAGCGGATGACGGGATTCGAACCCGCGACCCTCACCTTGGCAAGGTGATGCGCTACCAGCTGCGCTACATCCGCACTGCGTTGCTGTTGGAAGAACTCTATACCAACGTGAAACTGCTCCGATGAGCGGGTCCCCGGCGTGCGCTGACCCGGTGCTTCGGTGTCACAGCTGGCGTACAAGGGGTGACGACGGCTCATTCGCTCCGTATGGTGTCCCCATTCGACCGAACGGGGAGACCTTCGGGGAGGAGGTGCCGGGCCGGATGACCGAGCTGGGCACTGCGCCGCCACCAGCGGCCTCGGAATCCGACGAGCAGGCACTGCTGCAACGACTTCGAAACGGTGAAGACGCCGCGTTCGGGGAGCTGTTCGAGTTGCACGCCGCCGCCGTCCGGAGACTGGCGCAGAGCCTCGCGTCCGACCGGTCCGAGGCCGAGGACATCACCGCGGAGACGTTCTTCCGCGTGCTGCAGGCCCTGCGCCGTGGCTCCGGCCCCCGTGACTACGTCCGCGCCTACCTCCTGACCGTCGCCCGCCGGGTCTCCTGGGAGTGGCACGGTGCCCGCCGGGACGTCCCCGTGACGGATGACGAACTGACCTTCCGCGCCGGGGCGGGCGCCGACACGCACGCCCGCACGGCCGAGCACACGTTGATCACGACGGCGTTCACCAGCCTGCCCGAGCGCTGGCGGACCGTCCTGTGGCAGACCGAGGTCGAGGGCGAGCAGCCCGCCATGGTCGCCACCCACTTCGGGCTGAGCGCGAACGCCACCGCGGCGCTGGCCCGGCGGGCCCGGCAGGGCCTGCGCGCGGCGTACTTGCAGGCACACCTTTCGGTGAACCGCGGGCCGGACTCGTGCCGCGCGGTCGTCGAAAAGCTCGGCGGCTTCACCGCGGGCAGCGTCACCGGCGCCGAGGCCGAGCGGATCAAGGCGCACCTGCACGGCTGCTCGTCGTGCCGGACCACCCAGGACGAGCTGCGCGACGTCTGCTCGTCGCTGCGCGCGCACGCCGGGGTGCTGGTGCTGCTGGTGCCGGCCGCGGGCGCCGCCGCGAGCGGCAGCGGCGTGCTGGCCGGGCTGGGCGCGACGGTCAAGGGCGTCCTGGTCGGGTCGAAGGTCAAGATCGGTCTCGCGCTGGCGTCCACCGCCGCGGTGGGCGCCGTCGGCGTCGCGGCCGGTCCCGTCCTGTTCGGGACGACGCCGGTGCAGGACGTCGGGCTGACCGGCGGCGCCCCGGAGCTGGTCGTGGTGCCGCCGACCGGGCCGCACCACCAGCCGCCCCCGCAGCCGCAGCAGGACCGGCGGATCGGCATCGGCGTGCTCAACGGCCGCGGCACCGGGGTCGCCGTCCCGGCGCGGCAGCGCACCGGCGGCGCGCAGGTGGCGGCGAACGAGGTGCCGGCCGTGCCCGGGGGCGACGTCCCGGCCGGGGACGTCGGTACCGGGGCGAGCCATGGCCTGGACGGCGAGAGCCCGCGCGACGACCTCTCGTCGTCGACCCTCAGCGCACCCGACGACCCGGAGACCTCGCCGCGGCTGGACTCGACGAGCACGGACATGACGGAGTCGGGCGGCAAGACGGTGCCGGAGAGCGCCGACGCACCCGAGCTGTCGCCGTCCGGCCGCCCGGAGAGCACGACGACGGCGCCGGGCAAGCCGGAGCCGGCCGGCGACCCGTCGCCCACCGAGCCTTCGACGACGGTGACGCCGACGTCCGGCAAGCCGTGCCCGAGCCGCGCGTCCGGTGTCACTGGTTCGGGCGAACCGGCGGATTCGGCGCCGACCGGCTCGACGGCTCCCTGAACTGCGGAGATCAACTTCGCCGGGTGGGATGTCCGATTCCTCCCTCGCGCGGGCGAGCCCGGGCACGGTACCGTTGTGGTGCTCACCCTGCGGGCGCCCTGGGAGGCAACTGAATGAACCGGCTGGTACGCGGCGAAGACGGCCGCGACTGGGTGGTCCGTGCCCAGATGGAATGGCGCGCACCGGCGACGGCCGACGACTTCGAGCACGACGTCGCGGGGAGCTACGGCCCCGGCATCGCGATGATCGTGGTGACCGCGCTGCTGGCGGTGATCCTCGTGGTCTGGACGCCGAACGAGGTCAGCATCCCGGCGTGGGTGCTGCTGGCGCTGCTGCTCGTGGTGCTGTTCTTCCCGCTGCGGTGGATCCTGCGCCGTCCGTGGACGGTCGTCGCGGAGACCGACGGGGACCGCGACCGGCCGTCCGAGCGCTGGGTCGGCACCATCCGCGGCATGTTCACCGTGCAGGGCGAGGTCAAGAAGATCTCCAAGACGATCCAGCGCCACTCGCTGCCGGACTTCGACGGGCCACTGCACCCGGTCGAGTAGACAGCCGCTACCGGAAATCGGTGCGAAGGGGTGAAACTGGGGGCATGCCCGAACTGCCCGAGGTCGAAGCCCTGGCGCACCACCTGCGTGAGAACGCCGTCGGCCGGACGATCTTCCGCATCGATGTCGCATCGCTGAGCGTCCTGAAGACGGCGATGCCGCCGTGGACCGACCTGCACGGCCGCGAGATCACCGGCGCGACCCGGCACGGCAAGCACCTCGACGTCGTCGCCGGTGACCTGCACCTGGTCGTCCACCTGGCCCGCGCGGGCTGGTTGCGCTGGTCCGACGGCCTGGCCGCGGCGCCGCTCAAGCCGGGCAAGGGCCCGATCTCGCTGCGCGTGCACCTCGAGTCCGCCACCGGGCCCGGCTTCGACCTCACCGAAGCGGGCACGAAGAAGGGCCTCGCGGTGTGGATCGTGAAGGACCCGCAGGAGATCGCGAGCGTGGCGCGCCTCGGCCCGGACGCCCTGTCGCTGGACGCCGTCCAGCTGCGCGAGCTGTTCGCCGGGAAGAACACCCGGCTGAAGTGGGCGCTCACCGACCAGTCGCTGATCGCCGGCATCGGCAACGCCTACTCCGACGAGATCATGCACCGCGCGAAGCTCTCGCCGTACGCGACGATCGGCAAGCTCGACGAAGGCGCGCTGGAGACGCTGGCCGAGGCGATCGTCGAGATCGAGTCCGACGCGGTCGGGCGCTCGGTGGGCCAGAAGGCGGCGCGCTTGAAGGGCGAGAAGCGCTCCGGCCTGCGGGTCCACGCGCGCACCGGGCTGCCGTGCCCGGTCTGCGGCGACACGATCCGCGAGATCTCGTTCGCCGACAAGTCGTTCCAGTACTGCCCCACCTGCCAGACCGGCGGCAAGCCGCTCGCCGATCGCCGGATGTCGCGGCTGCTCAAGTAGCCAGGTGACATGTGTGGTCGCCGCGTCACGCACCGGGATTCCCCCGTTCGGCCGCACGTGCTGCGCCGTCGCCGGGCCAGGACCCGGCGCCGGACCGGCCGCCGCGCGGAAACCGCCTCCTTCCTGGCGCTTTCCCCGGATCCGGTGGAACAGGACGCCCCTCCCGCGCGTTGCGGACGGTGACCGGCCGACCGGTCGACCGACTCTTAGTAGGGTCACCCCAACCCTCGGTCATCACAGTTGGACAGAAAGTGGGATCAGGCCTTGCACCCGGTTGGTCGAGCGCAGAGCATGGACGCCGTGTCCGGGTTTCCGCTTGCGCAGATCGTCCCGTGGGGTCTCGCGGTCCTGCTCGGCATCGCGGTGATCGTGCTGCTCGTGAAACAGCGCAAACCGGCCAGTGTGGTGGAGGACGCCATGCTGCAGGCCGTGCACCGGATGTCGAAGGCCGCGCCGAACCTCCGCTCCGGCTTGGACGAGGACGCCGCCGACAAGATCACCACCCAGCTGCTGCAGATGCTCGACTGCGTCGCCGTCGGCATCACCGACAGCGAGGGCACGCTGCTGTCCTGGGACGGCGAGGCGAACGAGCACTACGTCGACCTCGTCGAAGCGATCGGCGCCGCCATCCGCAAGCACCGCCGCGAGGTCGTCGCGCACGACCGGATGCCGTGCAACCACCGCGGCACCTGCCGGATGAAGACCGCCGTCATCGTGCCGCTGCTGGTCGAAGGCGAGACCGAGGCGGCGCTGATCGTCGTCGGCCGCACCCGCGGGCGGCTGGTGCAGATGGCCGACGCCGTCGCCCAGTTCGTCTGCACGCAGTTCGAGCTGTCCCGGCTCGACGAGTCGAAGCAGCAGCTCCAGCAGGCCGAGATCAAGGCGCTGCGCGCGCAGATCTCGCCGCACTTCGTCTACAACGCGCTCAACACGATCTCCGCGCTGATCCGCACGGACCCCGAAGAGGCGCGAGAGCTGCTTCAGGACTTCGCCGACTTCACGCGCTACTCGTTCCGCACGTCGGGCATGTTCACCTCGCTCGCCGAGGAGCTGCGCAACATCGACCGCTACCTGACCATCGAGAACGCCCGCTTCGGCGGCCGGCTCGAGGTGCGGATGAAGATCGCGCCCGAGGTGCTCAGCGTCGTCGTGCCGTTCCTGATCATCCAGCCGCTGGTGGAGAACGCCGTCAAGCACGGCCTGGCCAGCAAGCCGAGCGGCGGCTGCGTCACGGTGATCGCGCAGGACTACGGCACCGAAGCGCTGATCAGCGTCGAGGACGACGGCATCGGCATGGACCCGCGGCGGCTCAAGGACGTCAAGAACGCGCACAGCACCGGCGCGCACGTCGGGCTCGGCAACATCAGCCAGCGCATGCAGCAGGTCTTCGGCAGCGACTACGCGGTGATGGTCGAGACCGCGCCCGGCGCCGGCATGAAGGTGACGCTGCGGGTGCCCAAGTTCGTCCCGGGCGTCCGGCCGAACATGCCGGACTACAGCTCCGAGAACGACACCGGCGAGGCCGACGTCCCGGCCCAGGGCGGACCGGCCCAGCTCAACGGCGCCGAGGTGAACGGCGTCAACGGCACGCGCTCCGGCATCCTCCCCATGAGCTGAATCCCGCTGTGACATCCGGGGCTTCGCCCCGGGCCGGGGGCTTCGCCACCCGGACCCCCCAAAAATCCGGCTAACCTGGCGTTATGAGCGTTACGGACAAACTGGCTTCGCGGATCCCGGTGCTCGCCGACCGGGTGGAGCGCAAGGACGTCGTGGCCGTGGTGAAGCTGCACGGCGTGATCACGCCGTCGCCGTCGCCGCTGGCCAGGGGCGCGATCAACCTAGCCGCCGTCGAGACGGCCCTGACCAGGGCGTTCGGTCACGATCGGCTGAAGGCGGTCGCGCTGCTGATCAACTCGCCGGGCGGCGCGCCGACGCAGTCCGGACTCGTCGCGGAGCGGATCCGGCAGCTGGCCGACGAGAAGGGCGTGCCGGTGCTCGCGTTCTGCGAGGACGTCGCCGCCTCCGGCGGGTACTGGCTGGCCTGCGCGGCCGACGAGATCTACGCGCACCGGACGTCGATGGTCGGCTCGATCGGGGTGATCAGCGGCGGCTTCGGGTTCACCGGGCTGCTGGAGCGCTTCGGCATCGAGCGGCGGCTGCACACGGCGGGCGAGAACAAGTCGCGGCTCGACCCGTTCTCGCCGGAGAAGCCCGAAGACGTCGAGTGGCTGAAGAAGATGCACAGCCAGCTCCACGAGCTGTTCGTGAGCTGGGTGAAGGAGCGCCGCGGCGAGCGGCTGACCGAAACCGAGGACCTGTTCACCGGCGACGTCTGGCTCGGCGCGAAGGCGCTGGAGCACGGCCTGATCGACGGTCTGGGCAGCCTCCGCCAGGTCATCACCGAGCGCTACCCGGACGCGGACATCTCGGTCGCCGAGCCGAAGCGGCCGCTGCTGGCCCGGCTCGGCGTCGGCGCCCCGGCCGCGGCGTCCGCGGTGCTCGACGCGGTGACGCAGAAGGCGGCGTGGTCCCGCTTCGGTCTCTGAGAACAGCTGTCCGGTTTGAGTACTTCCGGGCAGACTTTGTGACCTGGATCACTCTTCTCGGGTAACGCCTCTGGAGTTTCGTGGGGGGCGTCGGGTTCCCTCGTGAACGGGCTTTGTTGCGATCGGCAACAAATCCGGACGACAAGGAGGTCGTACCCGATGCCCCACTCCCGAAGACTCGCCCTGGGTGCCGTGCTCGGCGCCGCGCTCATCGCGGTCCCGCTGACCCTGCCCGCCGCCGCGTCCATCCCGCCGCCCGAATCGGGCTGGACGACGGTGTTCGCCGATGACTTCACCGGTGGCGCGAACACCTTGCCCTCGAGCTCGAACTGGATCGTCGACACCGGCCACGCCTACCCCGGCGGCCCCGGCAACTGGGGCACCGGCGAGATCCAGGACTACACGTCGAGCACGTCCAACCTCTCGCAGGACGGCGCCGGCAACCTCCGGATCACGCCGTTGCGCGACGGCTCCGGCAACTGGACGTCGGCGCGGATCGAAACCCAGCGCACCGACTTCAAGCCCCCGGCCGGCGGCGTCCTGCGGATCGAAAGCCGGATCCAGATGCCGAACGTCACCGGCGCGGCCGCGCTCGGCTACTGGCCGGCGTTCTGGGCCCTCGGCGGTCCCTACCGCGGCAACTGGTGGAACTGGCCCGCCGTCGGCGAGTTCGACATCATGGAGAACGTCAACGGGATCAACTCCGTCTGGGGCGTCCTGCACTGCGGCGTCAACCCGGGCGGCCCGTGCAACGAGACCACCGGCATCGTCGCCAACCGGGCGTGCCCGGGCAGCAGCTGCCAGTCGGCCTTCCACACCTACCGCTTCGAATGGGACGCGAGCGCCAGCCCGCAGGTGTTCCGCTGGTTCGTCGACGGGCAGCAGTTCCACTCGGTCAGCCAGAACCAGGTCGACGCGACGACCTGGGCGAACATGACCACCCACCAGGGCTACTTCGTGCTGCTGAACGTGGCGATCGGCGGCGCGTTCCCGAACAACAACTCCGGCACCACGACGCCGGGGCCGGGGATCGTGCCGGGCCGCCCGATGGTCGTCGACTACGTGACGGTCACCACGCGCGGGTCGGGCGGCGGCGGGACCACCACGCCGCCGACCACCCCACCGCCGACCACCACGACCCCGCCCGGAAACGGCGGCGGCAGCGCGTACAGCACCATCCAGGCCGAGTCGTACACGCAGCAGAACGGCCTGGCCAAGCAGACGACCACCGACACCGGCGGCGGCCAGAACATCGGCCCGGCCGGCAACGGCGACTGGGCGCTCTACCCGAACGTCGACTTCGGCGGCAGCGCGGCGACGAACGTCCAGGCGCGCGTGGCGTCCGGGGCGGCCGGCGGGGTGAGTGGCCTGGTGGAGGTGCGCCTGGACAGCCTGTCCAACGCCCCGATCGGCAGCTTCGCCGTCGGCAACACGGGCGGCTGGCAGAGCTGGCGGACCGTCCCCGCGAACATCAGCGGGGTGACCGGGACGCACAACGTGTACGTCACCTTCACGAGCGGTCAGCCCGCCGATTTCGTGAACCTCAACTGGTTCACGTTCGTGCATTGAGACGAGGGACCCGCGGCCCCGGCCGCGGGTCTCCCCACATCAGGCAGACGGGGGCTGGACATTGCACTCGGCAATGGGCAGGATGCGTTTCACTGTGAGTGCTCACGATGACACCCGGAAGCTCGTGGTCCTGGCTGTGGACGACGAGCCTCGAGGTCTGGACGAACTCGTCCACTGCCTGCGCAACAGCCCGCACGTCGCGAAGGTGTTCCCGGCGATCGACGCGTCGGAGGCGCTTCGGCTGCTGTCGACCGACGACCCGAGGCTACGCGACCGCAAGGAGCGCGGCCTGCCGATCGTCGACGCCGTCTTCGCCGACATCGACATGCCCGGGTTGTCCGGGATGGAGATGTCGCGCGTGTTCGCCGCGCTCCGGCCCTCGCCCGCGCTCGTGTTCGTCACGGGCCACGCCGAAGAGGCGGTCAACGCCTTCGACCTCGGCGCCCTGGACTACGTGCTGAAGCCGTACCAGCAGGACCGGCTGGACCGCGCGATCTCGCGCGTGATCGAGAAGCTGGCCTCGGCCGCGGCACCGGCGCCCGGCGCCCTCGGCGGCGAGCCGGGCGTCAAGAACGACGACGAGGTCATCCCGGTCGAGCTGGCGGGCACCACCAAGCTCATCCCGCGGTCCTCGGTCCGCTGGGTCGAGGCGCAGGGCGACTACGCGCGGTTGTTCACCACCGAAGGCAGCCACCTCGTCCGCATCCCGCTGGCCCAGCTCGAAGAACGCTGGGAAAAAGCCGGCTTCGTCCGGATCCACCGGTCGTTCCTGGTCGCGCTGCCGCTCATCACCGAGCTGCGCATGGGCCAGGGCGGCTACCAGGTCGTGATCGGCAACGAGGAGAAGGTGCTGCCGGTCAGCCGGCGCCACACCCGCGCGCTGAAGGACCGGCTGGTCGGTTCGGGCCGGAACGGCTGAGCCGGGACCGGCCATGACCGACGACTTCTACGAGCGCCGCGCGAACGGCGTGCGAGAGCCCGATCCGACGCTCGGCCGGCGCGTCCGCCAGCAGCGGCCGCTGCCGCAGCCGACGGACCAGGCCGTCGTCGAGCCGCTCCCGCCGGCACCGGAAAACGAGCCGGCGCCGAAGCCGGAGCACCACGCCCGGCCCAAGCGCGAACGGGTGATCCTCAACGACCAGCGTCGCGGCAGCGGCAGCCTGCGCGCCCGCGTCGAGCTGGAAGAGCAGACCAGCTGGGGAAAGCTGCTCGTGAAGGACCACCTGGTGAAGGTCCAGCTGCGGACGGCGCTGCTGCTGTCCGGCCTCGTCGTCGTCGTGTTCGGTTCGCTGCCGGTGCTGTTCTACCTGGTTCCCGGGTTCTCCCGGCTGAGCGTGGTCGGCATCCCGGTGGCCTGGCTGATCCTGGGCGTCCTGCCGTTCCCGTTCTTGTTCGGTGTGGGAATTTGGTACAACCGGCTGGCCGAACGCAACGAACGCGCGTTCGTGGACATGATCGAAAACTAGTTTCGCACTCACTCGTGCGAGGATTCCTCCGTGCAGCTGAACCCGTGGGCCTTGACCGGCATCGTGCTGGTCGCCGTGGTGACGTTCTTCCTCGGCCACCGCTCTTCGCGTTCGGCCACGAGCACGCACGACTTCCTGGTCGCCCGGCGGACCGTGCGGTCCCGCCGCAACGCCGCCGCGATCTCCGGTGAGTACCTGTCCGCGGCGTCGTTCCTCGGCATCGCCGGGATCGTGCTCAAGGACGGCGCCGACGCGCTGTGGTTCCCGATCGGCTTCACCGCCGGCTACCTCGCCCTGATGCTCTTCGTCGCGGCGCCGCTGCGGCGCTCCGGCGCGTACACGCTGCCCGACTTCGTCGAAATGCGGCTCGGCTCGAAGGGCCTTCGCCGGTTCTCGACGGCGTTCGTCGTGTTCATCGGGATCCTCTACATGGTCCCGCAGCTGCAGGGCGCCGGCCTGACGCTGGCGACGGTCCTGCCGGTGCCGGTGTGGGCCGGCGCGGTCGCGGTGATGGTCGTGGTGGCGTTCAACGTGATCGCCGGCGGCATGCGCGCGATCACCGTCGTCCAGGCCTTCCAGTACTGGCTCAAGCTGTTCGCGATCTCGGTGCCCGCGTTCGTGCTGTGCATGGTCTTCTTCGCCGGCGGCGGCCCGGACGGCTTCCGCCCGCTCGGCGCGGCCGCGCCGCCGGTGTTCACCGGCGACACCACAGTGGACGTCCAAACCGACGTCACCCTCCACGTCCGGAGCGACACCTACCTCTGGGCCTACGGCCGCACCGACAACGGCCCGGCCGCCGGGCCGACGCACTGGACCCCGCTGGCCCCGCACACGGTTTCCGAAGGCACGACGCTGAAGTTCCTGGCCGGCACGCCGGTGCCGGCGGTCAGCGACGCGATCGCGGACAACGCGAACTGGCTGCACCCGGCGTCGGGCGGTTTCACCGACCTGCTCCAGACGTACTCGCTGATGTTCGCGACGTTCCTGGGCACGATGGGCCTGCCGCACGTGCTGGTCCGCTTCTACACCAACCCCGACGGCAAGGCCGCGCGCCGCACGACCGTGCACGTCCTGCTGCTGCTCGGCCTCTTCTACCTGTTCCCGACGCTGCTCGGCGCGCTGTCGCGGATGTACGTCCCGGAGTTGCTGGTCACCGGCAAGACGGACGCGGCGATCCTCCGGTTGCCCTCGGCGATGCTGCCGGGCGTCGGCGGCCAGATCCTCGGCGCGGTGACCGCGGCGGGCGCGTTCGCCGCGTTCCTCTCCAGCACGTCCGGGCTGCTGGTCAGCGTCGCCGGGGTGGTGTCGACCGACCTGCTGCCCGGCCGGGTCCGCGACTTCCGCGTCGCGACCGGGCTGGTCGCGCTGTTCCCGATCGGGCTGGCGGTCGCGTTGCGGCCGGAGGACATCTCGCTGTCGATCGGGCTGACGTTCGCGCTCGCCGCGTCGACGTTCAGCCCGTTGCTGGTGCTGGGCATCTGGTGGCGCAAGCTGTCCTGGCCGGGGGCGCTGGCCGGGATGTTCGTCGGCGGCGGACTGGTGCTGGCCGCGCTGATCGTCAACGTCGTGAGCGGTTACACCGGCGGCTGGGCGCCGTGGTTCGTCAACCAGCCGGCGCTGATCACCGTGCCGGTCGCCTTCGTGACGACGTACTTCGTCAGCCGCGCGACCGGGTACGGGCGCCCGGACCACGTGCACGACATCATGCTGCGGCTGCACGCGCCCGATCCGCTCGGTTTCATGCGGGATAGGGCGGTCGCCCGATTCGGACAAGCCGAAGAAAAGACGCGAATCGCTGGCCGAGGCCGGCACCGCAAGTAATGCGCTGACAGCCAGTAAGAAAGTATTACCCGATCGAGGGATTACGAACTACACGGTCGACCCATACGTTCCGTTGGTTTCTACCAGTACGGCCAGTACGAAAAAACGGGAAGGTGGAGATCCGCTGTGAGCAGCACCGAACACGACGTCGGTGGCGCGGAGCCGCAGACCGACTGGGAGAGCGTCCAGGGGAGTCCCGAATTCACGGACCTGCGTCGCCGATTGCGGGTGTTCGTGTTCCCGATGACCGCGCTGTTCCTGCTTTGGTACCTGCTGTACGTGCTCCTCGCCGACTACGCGCACGGCTTCATGAGCACCAAGCTCGCCGGCAACATCAACGTCGGCCTGGTGTTCGGCCTCCTGCAGTTCGTCTCGACGTTCGTCATCACGGGCCTCTACGTGCGCTACGCCAACCGCAAGCTCGACCCGGTCTCCGACGAGATCCGCGCGCACATCGAAGGGGAGCCCGGCAAATGAACCTCGCCGCGGGCGTGGAGGGCAGCAATTCCACCCTCAACATCATCATCTTCCTGGTCTTCGTCGCGATCACGCTGGTGATCGTGTTCCGGGCCAGCCGGAACACGAAGACGGCGTCGGACTACTACGCCGCCGGCCGGGCGTTCACCGGGCCGCAGAACGGCATCGCGATTTCCGGCGACTACCTGTCGGCGGCGTCGTTCCTCGGCATCGCGGGCGCGATCGCCGTCAACGGCTACGACGGCTTCCTCTATTCGGTCGGCTTCCTGGTCGCGTGGCTCGTCGCGCTGCTGCTGGTCGCGGAACTGCTGCGCAACACCGGCAAGTTCACGATGGGCGACGTCCTCGCGTTCCGGATGAAGCAGACGCCGGTGCGCGCGGCGGCGGCGGTTTCGACGCTGATCGTGTCGTTCTTCTACCTGCTCGCGCAGATGGCGGGCGCCGGCGGCCTGGTCAACCTGCTGCTCGGCATCTCGGGCGAGGCGGGGCAGGACGTCGTGATCGCCGTCGTCGGCGTGATCATGATCCTGTACGTCCTGATCGGCGGCATGAAGGGCACCACCTGGGTGCAGATCATCAAGGCGGCGCTGCTGATCGCCGGTGCGTTCGCGATGACGCTGTGGGTGCTCGGCAAGTACGGCTTCAACCTGTCCGACCTGTTCCAGGCCGCCGTCGACAAGGGCGGCAAGGGCGGGGCGGCGCTGCTCGACCCGGGCAAGCAGTACGGCAAGACCGGCACGACGAAGCTCGACTTCCTGTCGCTCGGCATCGCGCTGGTGCTCGGCACGGCGGGCCTGCCGCACGTCCTGATGCGCTTCTACACGGTGCCGACCGCGCGCGACGCGCGTCGCTCGGTGGTCTGGGCGATCGTGCTGATCGGCGTGTTCTACCTCTTCACGCTGGTGCTCGGCTACGGCGCGGGCGCGATCGTCGGGCCGGACAAGATTTCCAAGGCCCCGGGGACGACGAACGCGGCAGCGCCGCTGCTGGCGCTCGAGCTCGGTGGCCCGGTGCTGCTCGGGTTCATCTCCGCGGTCGCCTTCGCGACGATCCTCGCGGTGGTCGCCGGTCTGACGATCACGGCGTCCGCCTCCTTCGCGCACGACGTCTACGCGAGCGTGCTCAAGAAGGGCCAGATCTCCACCGGCGGCGAAGTCCGCGTCGCCCGGATCACGGCGCTGGTGATCGGCGCCCTCGCCATCGCGGGCGGCATCCTGGCGAAGAGCCAGAACGTCGCGTTCCTGGTGGCACTGGCGTTCGCGGTGGCGGCGTCGGCGAACCTGCCGACGATCCTGTATTCGCTGTTCTGGAAGCGGTTCAACACCCAGGGCGCGCTGTGGTCGATCTACGGCGGCCTGCTCGTCACGATCGTGCTGATCGTGTTTTCGCCGGCGGTTTCGGGCAAGCCGGTGGACGCGAAGACGGGCAAGAGCGCGTCGATGATCCAGGGCGTCGACTTCCACTGGTTCCCGCTGGACAACCCGGGTCTGGTCTCGATCCCGGCGGCGTTCCTGCTCGGCTGGCTCGGCACGGTCCTGTCGAAGGAGCGGAACCCGGCGAAATACGCGGAGATGGAGGTCCGCGCCCTGACCGGCGCCGGTGCCGAGAAGGCCGTGCGGCACTGACCGCGTTACCCGCGTTTCGGGGGCTCCGGGTGGCGGAGCCCCCGGCCCGGGGCGGAGCCCCGGTTGTCACAGCCCGCGCGTCGTACCTCACGCGCGGGCAACGCCCCCGCATGGCAGCATGGAGATCGTGGTGAGCCCTGCTGAACTGCCGACCGCCGAGGTCCGCGACCTGCCCAAGGACGGCCTCGTGCTGCTCGACGTCCGCGAAGACGACGAGTGGGCCGCCGGGCACGCGCCCGGCGCGGTGCACATCCCGATGGGGGAGCTGCCCGCCCGCGTCGGCGAGCTGGCCGACCTGCCCGACCAGCCGATCCACGTCATCTGCCGCAGCGGCGGCCGGTCCGCGCGGGCCGCCGCCTGGCTCAACCAGAGCGGCTGGGACGCGGTGAACGTCGCCGGCGGCATGGGCGCGTGGCAGCGCGAAGGCCGGCCGATGGTCGGCGAACACCCCGGCATCGAACCCGAAGTGATCTAGCCTTGCCGCCGGGTCCGCCTCCGATGGGATCCCAGTACCCCCCGGGGTACTGGCCGCGCCAAGCGCCGCCGCCGAACGCCCAGCAGCTGCAGGGCCGGACGCTGGCCGCGCAGCCGGAGCAGTACCCGTACCACCGGCGTCCGGGGCACCGGCCGAAGCTGCGCTGGGTGGCGACCCCGCCGCCGGGCGCGTGGCCGCGTCGCCGCGTGACGCCGCCCGAGCGGTACTTCGGGCCGCCGTCGTACCCGGTGCCGCCGCGGTGGGGCTTCCCCAACCTGGTCTGGCGCCGTCCGACGTCGGTCCCCGGCACGGCGTCGGACGAGGTCCGCCCGATCGACCGGATGCCGGTGCTCAGCCGCAGCCTGATCGGCGTCCTCTTCGCGTTCGCCGTCCTCGCCGTGGTCGCCGCCGGCGCGGAGGTCTGGCGGTACGTGCTGCTCGTCCAGGGCCGCGAGTCCGCGCTGAACCGCTCGGTGGTGGCGTTCTCCGACGGCTTCGTGCTCACCGCGGGCCTGCTGGCCTCGATCCTCGCCCTGCTGCCCGCCGGGCTGACGCTCTGGTGGCTGCTGGTCGCCCGCCGGGCGGCGGCCGACGTCTCGGGCGACGACCCGCCGCGGCCGGTGTGGCAGGTGCTGGTCAGCGTCCTCGTGCCGGTGGCGAACCTCCCGATGGCGCTGTCGATCGCCGGCGAGCTGGAGCACGCGGTGCTGGGCCGCCCGCGCGACGTCCGGCCGAAGCCGTCGCGGCAGGTGCTCGTGTGGTGGGGCGCCTGGCTGCTGAACTGGGTCCTGCTGGGCGTCACGATCGTCTGGCGCTTCCGCGACGACGTCCAGTCGATGGCCGACAGCGTCGTGCTGGTCGCGCTCACCGACCTGGCGGCGGCCGCCCTGGCCGTGGTGACGGCGCTGGTCGTGCGGCGGTTCTCGGCGTTGCTGGCGCCGTCGGACGCCCGGGCCGTGCGCTCGATGCGCGTGCTGAAGGTGACCGGGGCGCCGGAGCCCGAGCTGCGCACCGCGCGGCCTTCCGGCGCGGCTCGCTAGTACCGGCCGAGCACCGGTTCCAGCTGGTCGAAGGCCAGCTCGGCGGTGGGCCACAGCGCGTCGGGAATCCCTTTCTCGTCCTCGAGAGTCCGGTCGAAAACCTCCTGGAAGAGCACTCGCAACACCGTGGCGAGGTGGGCGGCGGCGAGCACCGGCTCGAGCCCTTGCCCGGGGTGGCGCCGGATCAGCAGGTGCGTGAGGGCCGCCTCGCGTTCGCGGTGCATCTCGTGCAGGGCGTTCGTCAGGACCTGGCTCTCCCTGATCATCCGCACGAAGCCCGGCCCGGAGAAGCCGACCAGCGCGTGCTCGGCGCCCAGCGCTTCGAAGTAGAGCTCGCGCGTGTCGTGGAAGACGCTGTCGCGGACCAGGGTGGCCGGCCAGGACGTGAAGTCCGCGCGGATGTCGAAGACCAGGTCCTCCTTGCGCGGGAAGTGGTTGGTCACGGTCATCTTGGCCACCCGCGCCTCGGTGGCGATGTCCGCGATCGTCACGTCCTCGAAGCCGTTGCGGACGAACAGCTTCGTCGCGACGTCGGAGATGGTCTTCTTGGTCTCGTGCTTCTTCTGGGCCCGGAGTCCCTCGCTCATGCCGTCACCCTACTGGGTCGGACCCAAGTTTGTGCTTGACCCACCGAGTGGGTCGGACCTAATCTGAGGTTCGACCCACTCACCCGGGGTGGCCCAGCGCCTCGAAGGAGCACCCCATGACGTTCCGCCTCCTGACCGTCCACGCCCACCCCGACGACGAGTCCAGCAAGGGCGCGGCGACCCTCGCCCGTTACGCGGCCGAAGGCGTCGACGTCCTGGTCGCCACGTGCACCGGCGGCGAGCGCGGCGACATCCTCAACCCGGCCGTGGACACGCCCGAAAACCGCACCGGCCTCCCGGCGGTCCGCCGTCGCGAGATGGCCGCCGCGGCCGGAATCCTGGGCGTCCGCCAGCGTTTCCTCGGTTTGGTCGACTCCGGCCTGCCCGGCGAAGGCGAGCCACTGCCCGAAGGCTGCTTCGCCGCGCTCCCGCTGTCAGCAGCGGCCGCGCCGCTGGTCGCGCTGATCCGCGAGTTCCGTCCGCACGTCGTGATCACGTACGACGAGACCGGCGGCTACCCCCACCCGGACCACATCCGCACCCACGAGGTGACGCTCGAAGCCTTCGCCGCGGCCGCCGACCCCACCCGCTACCCGGGCACCGGCGAACCGTGGCAGCCACAAAAGCTGTACTACCAGGCAACCCTGAGCCGAGCGTGGTTCCAAGCCATCCACGACGCGACCGTGGAGGCCGGCCAAGAGTCCGCAATGGCCGATGTCCTGGCCGAACTCCCGCTCGAGCCGGGTCTGCCCGTCACCACCCGAATCCGCTGCGAGTCCCACTTCGCCACACGCGACCGCGCCCTTCTGGCCCACGAGACCCAGGTCGACCCGGCTCACCCGTTTTTCGCCCACTCACGCGAAATCGAACGAAAAGCCTGGCCGTACGAGGACTACCACCTGGCCCACCCGGCCCCACCGACCGACCAAGAAGACGACCTCTTCACCGGAGTAACCCCATGAACCCCCGTGTCGTCCCTCCAATCACGCGTGATGCCTCCCCAATCACGCGAGATCCCCCTCCAATCACGCGAGTTCCGCGTCCAGTCACGCGAGCTCCGCCCCGGATCACGCCGGAGCCACCTCACGCCGTGACGCGAAGCTCCCGCAGCCCCCGGATCACGAACTCGGGCCGCCGTCGGGGTGTCTCGGCGAGCCGCAACCCCGGCAGCTTCGCCGCCAACGCGCTCAACGCCGCGGCGATCTCCACCCGAGCGAGAGGAGCCCCCACGCAGTAGTGGATCCCCAGGCCGAACCCGAGGTGCGCGTTCGGCGTCCGTCCGATGTCGAGGGTGTCCGGCGCGTCGAACACCTTCGGGTCGCGAGCCGCGGCGCCCAGCAGCGCGCCGATCTTCTGGCCCTGCGAGACGACATGTCCACTGATCGACACGTCCTCGGTCGCCGTCCGCTCGAACAGTTGCAGCGGTGCGTCGAACCGGATCAGTTCCTCGACGCACGAATCCAGCAAGGAAGGAGCCGCCAGCAAGCGTTCCCACTGGTCCCGGTGGGTGAGCAGCGCCGTGATGCCGTTGCCGAGCACGTTGACCGTCGCTTCATGGCCGGCCATCAGCAGCAGCACCGCGGTCGCGACCAGCTCGTCCGGCGTCAGCTCGCTGCGCAGGAGGTCGCTGATGATGTCGTCCCCGGGCGACGAAGCGCGAGCCGAAGCCACCGACCGGACGTACTCGACGAACTCGGCGGCGGCCCGTTCGGCGGCGTCGCGGTCCTCCTCGGGCAGGTCGTACTCGTACATCTTGACGATCGCGTTGGACAGCTCGACCATCCGCGGCCCGTCGGTGCCGGGGACGCCCAGCAGCTCGGCGATGACCGCGACCGGCAGTGGCTGGGCCAGGTGCTCGAGGAGGTCGGCGCTGCCGTCGGCGGCGATCGCGGCCGCGAGGTCGTCGACCATGCGGTCGGCGAGCTTCGTGACCATCGGACGCAGCCGTTGCACGTGGCCGCGGCCGAACGCGCCCGCGATCAGCCGGCGGAGCCGGGTGTGCGCCGGCGGCTCGTTCTCGAGCAGCGAGTTGCGGTGCAGCAGGTTGAACGACGCGAACCGTTCGAGCGGCTGCGCGTCCTGCCAGATCCGGCCCAGCCCGCGGTGCCGCAGCACCGCCGACGACGCGGCGTGCGACACCGCGACGGCCAAGCCGAGCTCGTCGTGAAAATGGACGTCGCCCTGCTCGCGCAGTGCGGCGAACGCGGGGTACGGGTCTTCCAGGAACGCGGGATCGCGGGGGTCGAACACGTCGCGAGACTAACCCTTCGATAGCGTTCCAAGCCGAGCCAGAGGAGGCAGCAGTGGGCAAGGGCGCGCGCAAGAAGGGTCCCAAGCAGGCATCGGACCGCAAGCCGAAGGTGCGCGACGTCTTCGTCGGCCAGCCGTTCGAGGGGCTGGCGGCGGAGCCCGAGCTGATCGCGCTGCGTGAGTTCGTGCCGTCCGCGACGGCCAAGCTCACCCTCGCCGACGGCGGCGACGTCACCCTCGGCACCGTGCTGCCGATGGCCGCGGCCGCGTTCGTCCGCTCGGACGGCGAGCGGTTCCTCGGCCTGCAGGTGCAGACCCGGTCCTCCGACATCAGCCGCGACCTCGGCCGCTCGCTGAAGTGGCTGCTGGACGCCAAGGAGGGTGACGTCCTCGGCGTGCCGGACACGACGACCCCGCCGTCCGCCGACGAGAACGCCCGCCTCCAGGACCTGCTGACGCCGGGCGCCGAGCTCGACGTCACGCTCCACAAGGACTTCGCCTGGTGGCTGCCGGAGGACGCGGACGCCACGGGCGACGTCGCGGTGTCCCTCGAGCGCGCGAACGCCGCGATCATGCCGACCGAGCGCCTCGGCCACGGCGCCTACTGGGTCCTCGCCGGGGACAAGGCGCACCTGCGCTGGGTCCGCCCCGAGCCGGAGAACCTGCTGCTCCAGGCGCTGGCCCGGCTGTCCGCGGCCGGCGAGCTCGGCCTCGGCGAGGGTTCTCGCTACGCCGGCTCGTTCCGGGCGCACGGCCTGCTGGTCCCGGTCTGGGACCTCGACCCCGAGGCCCACGCCCGCGAGTGGACGGAGGCGAAGGACGCCCTCGGCACCCGCCTCGAGACGGCCCTGAAGTCCCTCGACGCCGAGCCGCTGAACGCCGCCGAGCGCCGTGCGCGCGACGGCCTCGTCGGCCGTCAGCTCACCCTGCGCTGACCGAGGCGGGCCCAAAACCCGGGATAGTCGTCACCGCCGCCGAGCACGCGCTCGGCGGCGGTTTCGCGTCCGCGTGGAAAAGCACCGGACCACCGGTTCGTACCGGTGACCGGAAACTGCTCGATGAGCGTTCAACCAGGCCTTATGTGGCGTACGAGACACCGCCGCCGGATCGCCGTGGTGGGACGATTCTCCGCGTGATACTCCACATCTGCGGGGCGGCCGACTGGGCCGAAGTGGGCGAAGGCGGCGAGTACCGGCCGCCTTCACTGGGGGAAGTCGGGTTCGTCCACTGTTCCGACTTCGGCACGGCGCACCTGCCGGCCAACGCGCTCTACCGGGGCCGCACCGACCTGGTGCTGCTCGAGATCGATCCGGCCGAACTCGGCGTCGCCGTCCGGTGGGAAGACGGCGAGCCGCCGCACCCGGCCGGCGTGTGGTTTCCGCACGTCTACGGGCCGATTCCGCACGCGGCCGTCGTCGGGGTGCACGAGTTCGGCGAAGCAGACGGCGGCTTCCGGCTGCCGGACTCGCTCGCGCACCGCTGACGTGGACAACTCATCGCCCGCCCGGACGTCTACGAATCCGGGCGGGAACGCGGGCAACCTGAGGGGGCTGTGATGCGTGTGCAGGGGGAAAGCGACTCGGCTTCTGGCTATCCGACCCCGATGGGAGGCGATACGGTGACCGCTGCGGCACCCGTCTTCACCGGGGGAGATACCTGGGTGACCAGCGCAGGCCGAGGGAGGGCCGCGACGTTGCCGGGTGAGCTGGCCGACTTCGGCGACTTCGTGCAGGCCACCTTGCCGGGGCTGCTGCGGTACGGCCACGCGCTCACCGGCAACCCGCACGACGCGGCGGACCTGGTGCAGACCGTGCTGGAGAAGATGGGTTCGCGCTGGACCTACGTCCACGAGAAGACGGGCGACCCGCTCGCCTACGTCCGCCGGTCGATGGCGAACGCGCACGTCAGCCGCTGGCGCCGCACGCGCCGCGAGAACCTGGTGGCCGACCTGCCGGACACCAGCCCGCACGTGCCGGACGACCCGTTCGAGCACGAGCCGCTGTGGCGCGCGTTACGGACCCTGCCGCCGAGGCAACGGGCCGTCATGGTCCTGCGTTACTACGAAGGTCTCTCCGAAGCGGAGATCGCCGGTGCCCTCGGTGTCACGCAGGGCACCGTCAAGAGCCAGGCCAGCAAGGCGATCGCGTCGCTGCGGTTGAAACTGACGGCGGCCGACATCCAAGGCGAAGGGAGTGACGCGGGTTGAACATCTCCGAGGACGAGCTGGAGCAGCGCCTGCGCGAGCTGTTCGCCGACGAACGGCTGGATCTGCCCCCGCCGCCGGAGGCCGGCACGACCATCGTCGCCGGTGCGCGACGCCGTCGTCGGCGTCGTCAGGGCGTCCTGGCCGTGACCGGTGTCGCGGCGGCCGTGGTGGCCGTCTCGGGTGGGCTCACCCTGGTGCGCCTCCACGCCGAGGACGCCACCGCGGTGATGTCCGCCGACGGATCTTCGATCAGCGTCAAGCCGCCCGAGAACCTCACGGCCGGGCGGCAGCCCCCAACCTCCGTCCCGGGGCCCACCAGCACCCAGGACATCGAAGTTCCGCCGCCTCCCGCCTCGCCGACGTCGAAGGCTTCGCGGCCGCCGTCGGTCCAGTCGCCGTCCAAGCTGCCGCCCGTGCTGAGCGGGCCGCTGCTCGACGCGGACGGCTTCGGCGCCATCAAGCTGGGCATGTCCGAGACCCAGATCGCCGCGCAGGGTGTCACGCTCACCGACGCGCAGGCCGGCGCGAGCTGCACCGTCTACACCGTCCAGGGCGGCGGGGTGCCCTCGAACGCGACCGTGGTGGTCTCGAAGGCGGTCGGGCTGACGGTCGTCACCCCCGACCAGGCGGCGCACACCGCCGAGGGCGTCGGCGCCGGCTCGACCAAGGAGCAGGTGTTCGCGACCTACCCCGAGGCGAAGGACGAATCGGGTGGCGTCGTCGCCCCGGCCACCGCCGCCGCCGACTACCACTTCCGGCTCGACGACTCCGGCGTCGTGCAGACCAGCCTCATGAGCGTCAACCAGGACTGCGCCGGCTGAGCGCCGGCGACATGCGGAAACCCGGGCTGTCCACAGGGGGAGAGCCCGGGTTTCCGGTTTTCGAAGCGTGGTGGGAAGCGGTCAGAGCGCTCCGCCGGCCACCGGCGGCATCCCGGAGTCGCGGCCACTGTCGCCGACGGACTCGCGGTAGAGGTGGTTCTCCACCTCGAACAGGTTGCCGTTCGCGCGCTTGACGACGTTCAGCAGCGTGTTCATCTGCGAGATCTCTTCGACCTGCTCCTTGAGGAACCACTGCGTGAACTGCTCGCTGATGTAGTCCTCTTCGGCGCGCGCCGCCTTCGCCATCGCGGAGATGTCGGTGGCGACTTCCTTCTCCTGTTCGAGCGCGAGCTCGATGACCTCGGTGACGCCGGAGAACTCGTTGCGCACCTCACCGGTGCCGGGGATCTCGACGTGGTGATCACGGTCGAGCATGTACTGCACGAGCGCCATCGCGTGGTTGCGCTCCTCGACGGACTGCTTGTAGAAGTGCTTTGCCAGCTGCGGAAGGTCCTCGGCGTCGAACCACACCGCGAGCGCGATGTACTGCTGGGACGCGTTGAACTCGTTGTGGATCTGCGCCTGCAGCAGTTCGAAGAACTTCGAGCGCGGTTCTTTCTTCTTGGTGAGGGCCATGCAGAACAGAATAGATCAAGATTGGCGGAAAGGCCACTTGGGGGTGGTGATCACGCTCCCATTAGGGTTACCATTCCTAATGAAGACTCACCTAATTCAAGTAAGCCTTCCCTAAATTGTCGTAATCATTTAGGGAAGGCTTACTTGAATCAATGCAACGGTTCGCGGCGGATCGGGCAGGACATGCACCGCGGCCCGCCCCGGCCGGAGCCCAGCTCGGAGCCGGCGATCGGCAGCACTTCGATGCCGGCCGCCTCCAATCGCTCGTTCGTCTCGACGTTGCGCTCGTAACCCACGACCACGCCCGGCGCCAGCGCCAAGGTGTTGTTCCCGTCGTCCCACTGCTCGCGTTCGGCCGTCACGGGGTCGAGTCCCGTGTCGATGACGCGCAGCCGGTCGATCTCCATCGCCTCGGCCGCGGCCGCCAGGAACGGGGTCGGGCCCGCGACCTTGACGCCGCCGTCGCCGGTCGGGCGGATCGTGAACGCCGTGAGCAAGTCGCGCGCCAGCGGGTACATCACGACCGCGTCGGCGTCGACCATCGTGCACACCGTGTCCAGGTGCATGGTCGCGCGGGACTGCTCGATCGGCACCGCCAGCACGGTGTGCGCGATGCCGTCGGCGAACACCGACCGCGCGAGCGACTCCGCGCCGGCCGCGGTCGTCCGCTCGCCGACGCCGATGGCGAGCACGCCCGGCGCCAGCAGCATGACGTCGCCGCCCTCGATCGGCGCCGAATGCGCGCCGTACGCGCGGGCCGCGTGCCGGAAGTACGGGTGGTAGGCGTAGATCAGGTCCAGCACCGCGGTCTCGCGGCGACGCGCGGGCATGGTCAGCGACGAGATCGCCACCCGGTCGGCGATCCACGCCGACGAGTCGCGCGTGAACAGCAGGTTCGGCAGCGGGTCGACGGCGAAGTCGTGCGGGTGGTTCATCATCCGCACCAGCGACGCGCCCTCCGCGGACGGCAGCTCCTCGAACGTCATCCCGGCCATCAGGACCTCGGCGAGGCCGGGCGCGGTGACGCCGGACAGGTGCGAACGCAGCGAGTCGGCGAGGTCGCCGCCGAGCCGCCGGTCGTCGACCGCCGCGTGGACGCCGGCCGCGTGGGCACGGTCGTCCTCCAGTGCCGTCCGGAGCGCGTCGGCCAGCAGCAGCACTTCGACGCCGCGGCTGCGCAGCACCTCGGCGAACGCGTCGTGCTCGGCCTGGGCCCGGTCGACCCACGGGATCGAGTCGAACAGGAGCTGGTCGTTGTTGCGGGGCGTCAGCCTTTTGAGCTCGTTGCCGGGCCGGTGCAGCAGCACCGCGCGCAGGGGTCCGACTTCGCTGTCCACCCGGGGAGGTGCCGTTTCGTCGATCACCCCCCGAGCTTAGTCAGGGCAGCCAGGAAACGTGCCCCTTCAACAGGGCATATCCGACGAAGGACACGAAGTCGAACAGCGTGTGCGCGGCGACGAGCGGCCAGAGCCGGTTCGTCTTCTGCCAGAGCCGCCCGAACACCAGGCCCATGATCAGGTTCCCGACGAACCCGCCGAAGCCCTGGTACAGGTGGTACGACCCGCGCAGCACGGCGGCGCCGAACAGCGCGCTGTTCTCCCGGACGCCGAGCTGCCGCAGCCGCGTCAGCAGGTAGCCGATGACCAGGACTTCTTCGGCGAACGCGTTGCCGAACGCGGAAAGCGTCAGCGTGATCGGCCGCCACCACGTGTCGTTCAAAGTGGACGGTTGCACCGCCAGGCTGAACCCCAGGTGGTACGAGACGAAGTACAGCGCGAGGCCGGGGATCCCGATCAGCGCGGCCAGCCCGAGCGTCAGCAGCGCGTCGCGGCCGGGGGTGCGGCGGTCCAGCCCGACCTGCGCGATCTTGATCCCGGCGCGCCACAGGAAGTACAGCCCGAGCGCGCCCCAGCCGACCAGCTGGGCGGCCGAGAGCAGCTGCTTGAGCAGGTCGATCAGGCTCGCCGCGGCCTGCGGCACGTTGAGCTGGACCTGCTGCTGGGCCAGGGGCGCCGGCTGCAACAGGGAGTCCACAAGGGACAGCAGGCTGCGCACGCCGGACAGCCCGAGCGTGATGCCGAAGACGATCAGCAGCTCGAGCTTGATCGCCCGGCGCTCCCGCGGGTCGTCGATCGGTTCCGGGAACGCCGGTGCGGCCGGCGCCAGCCACGATCGCGCGGTGAACGTCATGTGCGCACGCTACCTTCGGGGTATGCCGAGGAGCATCGCCACCAACGAAACCGTCGACCGCGCCGCGCTCGTCGAGTTCCTGTCCACCCGCCACCGCGCGATCCTGATGGCCACGAAGGCCGACGGGAGCCCGCAGCTCTCGCCGGTCACCTGCGGCGTCGACGCCGAGGGCCGGCTGGTCATCTCGACCTACCCCAAGCGCGCCAAGGTCGTGAACATCAAGCGCAACCCGAAGGTCTCGGCCTGCATCCTCTCCGACGAGTGGAACGACCGGTGGGTGCAGGTCGACGGCACCGCCGAGGTGCTGGACATCCCCGACTCCGTCGAGCCGCTCGTGGACTACTTCCGCGCCATTTCGGGCGAACACCCGGACTGGGACGAATACCGCGAGGCCATGGTCAAGCAGGGCAAGAGCATCATCCGCGTGACGATCGAGAGCTGGGGCCCGCTGGCCAAGGGCGGTTTCCCCGCCGAACTAGCCTGACGCACCCCGGAGGAACGGGCAGCCGACCAGCCGCCGCAGCTCCATCGCGAGCTGCGGCGGGCTCTCGACGGACTTCGAGAACGCCAGCCGGACGTCGTGGTCGCCGGAATCGGACTCGACGCGCAGCCGCAGCCCGAACCGGTCGAGCCCGAGCGGGCGGATCCGGCCGCCGCGCAGCTCCGCCGGCAGGTGCTTGGCCAGCTGCCCGACGACGTCGGAGTGGTCGCTCTCCAGGTGCCGCAGCCACTGGGCCTCGTAGTCGTGGAAGGGGTCGGGCGGCGCCGCGCTGAACGTGTGCGGGCGCAGCGAGTGCGTGCCTTCGGCGTCCGCGAGCACGAGCGACGCCGGGGTGAGCCGCAGCAGCGTCACGCCGTGGCCGACGTCGAGGAGCCGTTCGTCCGGCCGCGACTCGGCGATCGCGACGGCCCGCGCGCGGGCCGACACCGGCGAGAGCGGCCGCAGCCAGCCGGTGATCCACAGGAGCCCGCGGATCGGCTCCCGCAGGGCGACCGGGGCCTGGTCGGCGAGCTCGACCATCACGGCCAGCTCGCCGCGCTGGGTCTGCTTCGCCGCGGCGACCATCGGGTGGTCGTCGGGCAGGAGCACGCTGACGCTGCCGCTGTGGTGCACGTGGTGCAGGACCGGGACGACGCGCTCGCCGTCGAGGCCGGCGCGTTCGCAGGTGGGCAGCAAAGACGCGGGACCGCCGCGGGTCGCGATCGTCTTGGCGCGCTCGGCGGGGTTCGGTGCCGGCGGGCGGCGGATGGATGTCGGGGCCTCGGTCACGGCTCACCTCCTACTTAGGCGAGCCTAACCTGAATTCCGCGGTCTGGATAGTCGCTCGTGTGCGGTCCGGGTCACGCGGGTGTTCCGCTGAACGGAGCAGCGGTAACGCCGCTGTGCAAAATTCCGAAAAGACCGGTGACCAGTGTCGACACGGTGGGGGCTCCACGTGCAGATCGTCCCGGTTCCCGAGCGCGTGCCCGCGTTCGAGCTCGACCCCGCCATGCCGTCGGGCGCGCTGCCGATCTTCGGCGAGTACCTGGACCGGATCGGCCGCACCGCGGCGAACGGACGCCTGCTGACCTGGGTCCTGCCGGTGCTGGGGATCGTCCAGCCCTTCACCGGCGCCGGGTTCGCGCTGTCACTGGCCACGATCGCGCTGGCCGCGGCGGTCGTGACGTGGTGGCTCTACCGCGCCCACCTCTGGGTGCCCGAGACGCGGCTGAAGCGGGAGCCGTTCCGGCGGATCGACATCGCGCCCGACGGCTTGGTCGCGGCCGGGCGGACGGTCGGCGTCCGCCTGCCGGACGGCCGCTGGCTGCGCGTCCGGCTCGACGAGGCGTACCGGCTGCTGCTGGCCGGCCA
Source organism: Amycolatopsis sp. cmx-4-37 (assembly GCA_049998055.1). GTDB lineage: Bacteria > Actinomycetota > Actinomycetes > Mycobacteriales > Pseudonocardiaceae > Amycolatopsis. Next base: position 155,765 of record JAEBEK010000008.1, read on the forward strand.
CCGGCGGGTGTGGCTGCTGGGACACGGCCCGAAGGTGTTCGCCGGCTTCTCCGGTGTCGTGCGGGTGCGCCGCGCCCGGATTCTCGACGCGCCGCCGTCGGGTGCGGTGGCCGTGGCGCCCGTGGTGGCGTCCGGGTCGCCGCGGCTCGACCCCGTGCTGGCCGCGCACCGCCGCCGGCTCGCCCGCGAGCTGCGCGTCGCGGCGGCGTTCCTGCTGGTCCTGGCGGGTTTCGCCGGGTGGGTGCGGATCGACTTCCCGGCGACGAGGTGGGCCGCGCTGACGGTCGCGGCCGCCGCACTGCTGGGAGCGCTGGTGGCGGCGACGCGCGCGTTCGTCCACGGCCGCCCCTTGGCGGCGGACCACTGGACGGAGCTGCGTGCGGTCCTGGACGGCCCGGTCCGCATGGGCCGCCACGGCGCGGCCCGCCTGAGCGGTCTCACGATGCTGGCCGACGGAACCGTGGTCGGCTTCCGCCTGCACAAGGCGGACCCGTCGATGGCGGCGAACATCGCGGCGACGGGCCGCCTGTGGATCGCGGGAGTCCCCAGGCCGGGCGCGGCGAAGACGGGCGTGCCGGGTTACCCGGTGCTGGGCACGGTCTGGCTCGGTTAGGAACTGGAGGGCTGTCTGAGTTCAGGCGGCCGGGATGCGCCAGTCCTGCCGCGCGGCCCACTGCTCGAAGGTGGTCGTGGTGGGGGCGTGCGGGGCTGGCTGAGGCTGTGGACAACCGTTGCGGTGCAACGACTCGCCGAGCGGTTGGTTGATCCCGGCGGCGTTCCCCGCTTTGATCCTCCGGTGATGCGCAGGCGGCTCGGGCGGCGGTTCAGGTGGCTGTGGACGGCCTACGCCGTGAGCGCGTTCGGGACCTGGCTCGGCTTCGGGGCCTTTCCCATGCTGGCGATCCTCGTGCTGCACACCGGGCCCGCGGCCGTCTCGGCGCTCGCCGCGGTCGGGCCGGCCGTCGGTGCGCTCGTGGCCGTGCCGCTGGGACCGTGGGTCGATCGGCGGCGCAAGCGGCCGGTGCTGGTGGCCATGGACCTCGTCCGGTTCGCCGCGCTGATCAGCGTGCCGGCCTGCTACGCCCTGGGATCGCTGAGTTTCGTCCAGCTCCTCGTCGTCTCGGTGGTCGTCGCCGCGGCGGACATCACCTTCACCTCGGCGAGCGGCGCTTTCGTCAAGGGGCTCGTACCGCCCGAAGACCTGCTCGTCGCGAACGGGCGGTTCGAATCGACGAACTGGACGGCCACCGCGCTCGGGCCGCCGCTCGGCGGGGCCGCGTTCGCGCTCTTCGGCCCGGTGACGTCGGTGGCCGCCAACGCCGCCAGCTTCCTGCTCTCCGCGCTCGGGATCCGGGCGATCGGCGGGGACGAACCACGCCCGCGGCAGACCAGCCGGCCGCGCGCGCGTGATCTGGCCGAAGGCTGGCGGACGATCCTGACGCACCCCGGACTGCGGCCGCTGTACTTCAACGTCCTGTTGTTCAACGGCCTGATCATGGGGACCGAGCCGCTGCTCGCCGTGCTCATGCTGAACCAGCTCGGGTTCACGCCGTGGCAGTACGGGCTCGCGTTCGCGGTGCCGTGCCTCGGCGGCCTCGCCGGGTCGCGGCTGACCCCGCGGCTCGTCCGGCGGTTCGGCAGGCACCCGGTCCTGGTGCGGGCCGGCGACGTCAGAGCGTGCTGGCTGCTCGCGCTGGCCTTCCTGCCGGGCGGCACCGGCGGGCTCGTCTTCGTCATGGTCGTCGAACTCGGCTTGATCGTCTCCTGCAGCGTGTTCAACCCGGTGCTCGCGACCTACCGGCTCGAGCAGCTCCCGGCCGACCGCATCGCGAGCACGCTCTCGGCGTGGTCGGTCAGCACCAAGGCGTCGATCGCCACGCTGACCGCGCTCTGGGGCGTGCTCGCGAGCTTCACCGGCCCGCGGGTCGCGATCGGTGTCGCCGGAGTCCTGGTGCTGGTGACGCCGTTGCTGCTGCCGCGCCGCGACCGGACGCCCGTGGCCGTCTAACCCAGCGACTTCCGCGTCGCCTGCTCGGTCTCCAGCACGCCCTGCCGGATGCCCTCCAGCTGGTCGCTCAGCTCCCGCACCGCGCCGGTGTCCACCGCGACGTCCGTCGTCGCCGCCGTCAGCTCCGCGACGCGCGCCACCAGGCTGTCCAGCCCCAGCGCGCCCGACTGCAGCTGCGCCAGCAGCTTGTCGCTCGCCCCCGAGAGCCGCGTGTGGACGTCCTGCTGGGCTTGAACCGCCGCCAGCGCCTGCTCCAGATCGCCGCGGACCTCTTCGCGTGCCGATCCGATCGACTGCTCCAGCCGGCGCCGCTCCCGCGTCACGGCGTCGAGGTCGACCCGCGAAAGCGCCTTCCCGGTCGCCGACGCGCGCCCCGCCAGACGCCGGAGCGTCGCCAGCGTCTCCTGGACCACCGGTTCCATGTCCGAGACGCGGTCAGCCAGCGGACCGGCGTCGAGCGACGAGCTCAGCGACGCGAACCCCTCGGCCGCGCCTTCGGCCCGCCGCAGCCAGTTCTCCTCGGCCGACCCGGAAACCACGTCGAGGACACGCGCTTCGCGAGGGGCCGGCTCCTGCTCCCGGCCCACGGAGGCCACGCCCGCACGGGCGGCCAGCACCGCCACCCCGATCAGGATGGCGACGAGCACCGGCAGTTGCACGGCCCACGCCACCCCCGCCGACGTGGCGGCCAGCAGCAGCCCCCACGGTTCGGCGAGCTCACGGGCGAACTTCATGTCAGAAATTCGAAATCACGGAGGTGAACACCTGGTTGATCGAGTCCGGTTTGGACGAATCGTACTCCGATCCCTCGGTCGCTTCGGCGATCCGCTTCAGCACGTCCTGATCCGCGTCCGAGCCGTAGGCGATCGTGAACAGCCGGACCGTCTCCGCGTTGCCCTCCGGCCGCAGCTGCGGCAGCAGGTGGTCGAGGTCGACGCCGCCGGAGTCCTCGTTGCGGCCGTCGGTCAGCACCACGACCGCGTTGATCGCCGACGGGTCGATGTGCGCCTTCATGTACTCGTACGCGGCTTGCGAAGAGTCGTAGAGCCCGGTGCCCGCCTGCGGCGTCAGCCCGCTCAGCCGCATGGCCAGGGTCTCCTTGCCGCTGTTCCCGAGCGCCTGCACCGGGACCAGCTCTTGGTAGTCCTGGTCGCCGTCGAGGTGGGTGGAGAACTGCCAGAGCCCGACCTGGTCGCGCGGCACGAACTGGCCGAGCGCGTCGATCGCGGCCTGCTTGGCCAGGTCGATCTTGCTCTTGCCGGTGCCCTTGACCTCGTCGCCCATCGAGCCCGAGACGTCCACGACCAGCAGCACGTTCGCCTTCTTGCGCAGGTCGGTCCAGGAGCTCAGCAGCTTCGAGAGCACGGTGGGCGACGGCGGCCGGATGAAGTTGATCTTCGCGTCGGGCTGGACGCCGTTCTGGGTCGTCACCTGCGGGCCCGGCTTGCCGTCGAAGGAGCGGAACCCCAGCGCGGCGAACCGCTGCTGCGTCTCCGGGCCGCGCAGGTAGCCGAGGAAGTCCGCGGCGATCTGCTTGCGCGTCGGATCGGCCCAGTTCAGCGTGACGAACGGGTGGTCGGAGTTGAGCGTGCCGTCCGCCGGGTAGATCGCGACGATCGGCACCTTCGGCGGCGCGTGCTGGCCGACCTTCGCCGGGTCGTTCGTCGGGTTGCCCTGGTTGTAGCCGATCAGCGAGCTCTCCTCGACGGTCACCGCCGAGATGTAGGACAGCGCCGCGCCGCGGTCGTCGGCCTTCTGCAGGTTCGTCAGGAAGGTCAGCGTGTTGTCGCCGTAGTGCACGATCGCCTGCTCGATGTTCGTGACGAACTGCTTCGCCTCGGGCTTCTCGAGCGCGGCCGCCGTGAGGTCGGACGACGTGCCGGTGGCCGCGTAGTACGCGCCGATGGTCGCGTTCAGCCCCGCGGTGGAGATGTTCGGGTTCGTCTTGCCGAGCCGGAACTTGCCCCACTCGGGGTGGCCGTACTTCGCCCAGCCGGCCGGGTCGGTGGCGAGCGTGGCGAGGTCCTTCCAGCCGATCGGCTTGGCCGGCCAGCCCAGCGCCTCGGCCATCGGCTTCGGCATGGCGACGGTCAGCGGCGAGTTCGCGATCGACTGCGGGTCGCCGTCCGGCACGATCGACGCCGAATCGCCCTTCGCGTTGACGCGCAGCAGGTTGACCCAGCCGCTCGCGGCCGGCGTCCAGACGTCGGGGCGCGGCCCGTCGGTGGCCTCGTTCCAGCCGTTCGCCAGCGCCTGCATCGCGATGCCCGACGACTTCGATTTCACGATGACGTCGACGCAGTGGCCGGCGACGGTCCGTCCGGAGTAGGCCTTGGCGGCCTCTTGGACGATTCCGGCCTTTTCCGGGGACGACGCGACGTTCAGCGCGATGGCGTCCGAGCCGGTGCACTTCACCGGGTCCGCCTCGTCGCCCGAACCGCTGGTCCAGGCCCGGATCCCGATGATCAGCGCGGCCGCGACCACGATCGCGGCCACGAACGGGAGGATCTTTCTCTTTCGCCGTGCTGGTTGGGAATTGATCATCGAAACCTCCCCGTTCCGCCACCGGAACACCATTATCGGGCAGCGGAACGGAAAGGGGACGGTAATTCGTGAACTTGACTATCCCTTAGGGCCGCGGCGCGACCACGTCCACGCGTAGCCGGGGTCTTCGGACGCGTCGGCGGCCTCGCCGAGCTCCAGCGGCGCGAACGTGTCGACCATGACGGCGGTCTCGTCGAAGAACTCCGCGCCGATCGACGCCTCCGCCGCGCCCGGCTGCGGGCCGTGCGTGAAGCCGGACGGGTGCAGCGAGAGCGAGCCGACGCCGATCCCGGAGCCCTTGCGGGCCTCGTAGTTGCCGCGCACGTAGAACATCAGCTCGTCGGAGTCGACGTTCGCGTGGTTGTACGGCACCGGGACCGAGTCCTCGTGGTAGTCGACCTTCCGCGGGCAGAAGGAGCAGACGACGAAGTTCGGGCCCTCGAACGTCTGGTGCACGGGCGGCGGCTGGTGCACGCGGCCGGTGATCGGCTCGAAGTCGTCGATGTTGAACGCCCACGGGTAGAGGCAGCCGTCCCAGCCGACGACGTCGAAGGGGTGCGTCGCGTACGTGTAGCGCGTCAGCCCGGCGCGGTGCCGCACGAGGACCTCGACGTCCTCGCCGTCTTCCAGCAGCGGCTCGGCCGGCCCGCGGACGTCGCGCTCGCAGTACGGCGAGTGCTCCAGGAACTGGCCCTTCGCCGACAGGTACCGCTTCGGCGGTCCGATGTGCCCGCGCGCCTCGAGGATGAAGAGGCCGACCTCGCCGTGGGGAACGACGCGGTAGGTGCACGACGTCGGGAGCACGAGGTAGTCGCCGTCGCCGATCTCGAGGCTGCCGTAGATCGTCTCGACGGTCGCGGAGCCGCCCTGGACGTAGAACAGCTCGTCGCCGGCCGCGTTGCGGTAGAGCGGGCTGGGCGCGGTCGCGGTGACGAAGCCGATGGTGACGTCGTGGTTGCCGAACAGCCGGCGCCGGTCGGTCACCGCGTCGGCTTCGCCGCCGAACTTGAGGTCCTGGGTCCGGTAGGCCCGCGGCTTGAGCGGGTGGTTCGGCGTCAGCGTCCCGCGGTCCTCCTCGACCGCGACGGCGTCGACGATCGCCGTCGGCAGGCCGCGGTGGTAGAGCAGGGCGGAGTCGGCGGAGAAGCCCTCGACGCCCATCAGCTCCTCGGCGTAGAGGCCGCCGTCCGGCTTCCGGAACGCCGTGTGCCGCTTGTGCGGGATCTCGCCTACTCGCCGGTAGTAAGGCATCGACATCCCCTTCTGACGTGTCCGTTGTGCGGACGATTTTGTCCTCATGTCGTACGCTACTAGCGTGTCATTCGTGTCAAGCGCTGTGGAACTCACGCCCCCCGGCCCCCGTGGGATCCCTCCCCTGTTCGCGAGGCTCGTCGACGACTCGGCGCTGTTCCCTCCGGGCGATGCGGCCATGCCCGAAGCCCTGCGCGCGCACTTCGCGAGCCGGGAGTCCGAACACGCCGGTGTACTGGGGGTTTTCCTCTGCCAGGCCTCCCGGCTGCCGGAGCTGATCACCGAGCTGATCAAGATCAAGCCGAAGCAGCCGCTGCCGCTGTCGCTGATCATCGACACCGGCCTCGGCGGCGTCCCGAAGGCGATTTCGATCGTCGAGTCGCGCAGCGAGCTGCTGGCGCTGCGGATGGTCGAGATGCCGGCGCCGTCGGACGTCGACGAGGTGTGGCTGGAGCGCGTCTCGGAGTTCGTCCCGGAGGACGTCATCCGGGTCGTCGAGCCGCGGCGCGGCGTCGGCTGGCTGGACGGCGTGCGGAAGGTGATCGAGCACGGCAGCTGGCCGAAGATCCGCTGCGGCGGCAAGGCGGGTGAGAACTTCCCCAACGTCGACGAGGTGGCCGACTTCCTCGCCGTCGTCTCCGGGTCCACCGGGGCGTCGTTCAAGGCGACGAACAGCCTGCACCGCGCGGTCCGGCACACCGACCCGGACACCGGCTTCGTGCACCACGGCTTCCTCAACCTGCTCGTGGCCTCCGCGCGCAGCCTCTCCGGCGGCGACGTCCGGGGTGCGCTGGAGTCGACCGACGCCGAGGCGCTGGCCGAGGAGGCCCGCGGGTTGTCCGAGCAGGCCGCGAAGGCCGTCCGGGCGCTCTTCGCGTCGTACGCGGCGGCTTCGTTCGAGCAGCCCGTCGCCGACATGGGCGAACTCGGCTTGCTGTGACCGGCCGGGAGGGGTCGCTGACGCTCGACCGCGGCTTGGCCCTGCTGCAGGCCGTGGCCGACGCCGGCGGCGACGCGGCGACCATCTCCGAGCTGGCCGTGGCCATCGGGGCCAGCCGCGCGGCCGTCTACCGGCTGCTCGTGCCGCTGTCGGAGCGCGGCCTGGTCTGGCGCGACGGCACCAAGGTCCGGCTCGGCGTCGGCCTGCTGCGGCTGGCCGGGCAGGTGCTGCCGCAGCTGCGGGACGCGGCCGGCCCGGTGCTGCGCGAGCTGGCCGAGAAGGTCGGCGCGACCGCGCACCTGTCGGTCGCCCAGGGGCCGCAAGCGCTTGCGGTGGCCGTCGTCGAGCCGTCGTGGACGAGTTTTCACGTCGCCTACCGCGTCGGCAGCCGGCACTCGTTGACGTCCGGCGCGGCCGGCAAGGCGATGTCCCTGCGCCCGGGCGGCAACGGCTGGGTGACGTCGACGGGCGAGCTGGAGGCGGGCGCGTCCGGCGTCGCGGCGCCGGTCCGCGGGGTGCCGGGCCTGAAGGCGAGCGTCGGCGTCGTGTCGCTGGAGCCGCTCAAGGCCGCCGAGGTGGGTCCTCAGGTCGTCGCGGCGGCCGGTCGGCTGGCCGACATCCTGCGCGCTTAGCGGCGCGAAACGGCCAGCAGCGGCCGGACCATGGTCAGCAGCAGGGCGACGTCGATCGTGAACAGCAGCCGCTCGAACAGGCCCAGCGTGACGTCCTGCTGCGCGGGGCCGACGACGAGCGTGACGACGAAGCCGGCGAGCACCACGCCGATGCTGGCGAAGCTCGCCGTCGCGAGCCGCCGGATCGTCGTCCGGCGCGGCTCCCACGGGCAGCGCTCGCGGCCGCGCTTGGTCAGCACGAACGCGGCGGCGGGCAGCGCGACGAACGCCGTGAGCGCGGCGATGTTGTGGACCTGCCCGGACAGCGTCCGCGCCTGCCCGTCGGGATCCACGGGCACGAGCCCGCACACGAGCAGCCCGGCCGACCAGACGCCGGCCAGCACGCAGACGGCGGTGGTGCCCGGCCGGTGGGCCTTGGCGATGCCGGCGAGCAGGGCGACCGAGCCGAGCGACAGGGCCAGGCACATCACGCTGAACAGGGGAGCGGCCGACGACGAGCCGAGCTTGCCGTAGACGTACTCCGACAGCGTCTGCCGGATCGGGCTGACCTGGCCGGACAGCCGCAGGTGGAGGTCGATCGAGATGGCCACGGCGAGGCCGATGCCGCCGAGCGCGATCCGGCCGTGCAACGGCGAGACCGCGGGCACTGGCTTGTTCACCTGGCTTCCACCCTTTCGTTTCCGAAAGGTTACCCGGCGAACCTGTGAAGCAGCGGTCAGAAGGCCAGCTGGAGCAGGGCGAACGCCGCGAACCCGGCGAACAGGAACCCGGCGCAGCGCTGGATCAGCTTCGGCCGGATCCGGTTGCGGATCTTCCCGCCGATGAAGACAGCGAGCCCCGCCACGACGATGAGCGCGGCGAACGCGCCGACGCCGACGGCGACGGGGTTGCCGATGCGGGCGGCGAGGCTCGCCGTCGCGAGCTGCGACGCGTCGCCCCACTCGGCGGCGAAGAGCACGCCGAACGACGTCATCGCGGAGCGCATGAAGGACAGCGGGGCGGGGCCGATGCGCGAAGCATCTTCGCCGGCTTCGTCCGCTTCGCTGAATCCCTCGCGAAGGAGCATAAAAGCGCCGAGGCCGAACATGGCGGCGACGACCAGCGAAAGGACCACGTCCGGCAACAACGTCAGCACGCTGCCGAACACGACCGCGATGACGCATTGCACGGCGAACGCCGCGCAGACCCCGGCGAATACCGGGCCACCGCGGAACCGGGTGGTCAGCACCAGGGTCGCGACCAGCGTCTTGTCCGGCAGTTCCACGGCGAGAACCAGGCCGAACGCGCTGATCAGCGCCACCATCGCGGAAGTCATGAGTATTTGTCGCCCCTTTCACTGCAACGATAAAGGGGAGGTTTGGAACGCCGCAAGCTGATGGCTTCCGCGAAATTGCTGGATCGGCGGTCATGAATTTGCCGTCCAGCCGCGTCGCACAAATTGTTTCGGCGCGCCGAAAATTCGATTGTGGCCTGGGGTAGGTTGACAGCCATGGGGTCAGAGACGCGTGCCGCGCAGGTCGAAGAGGTCATCCGCCGGTTGGAAGCGCACTACGTGTTCCCGGACGTCGCGACGAAGCTGGCAGAGGCGCTTCGCCAGCGTCTCGGCGAAGGCGCGTACGACGGACTCGGTGACTCGGACTTCGCGACGCTCGTCACCACGGACCTGCAGTCGGTGAACGGGGACCAGCACCTGCGCCTGCGCCACCACGTCGACCCGGTCGCCGACGACGGCGACGCGGCGATGAACTCCGACGGGTACCGGCTCGAGGCCGAGCTGGAGGGCTTCGGCATCGCCGAGGTCCGGCGGCTGGCCGGCAACGTCGGCTACCTCGACACGACCATGCTCTACCCGCCCGAGCTGGCCGGGCCGGCGATCGCGGCGGCGATGACGCTGCTCGCGCCGGCCGACGCGCTGCTGCTGGACGTGCGCCGCAACCGCGGTGGCAGCCCGGGCACGAGCGCGCTGCTGCAGACCTACCTCGTCGACGAGCAGGTCCACTACCTCGACATCTACGAGCGCGAAGGCCACCGGACCAGCCAGATGTGGACGCTGCCGTACGTCCCGGGCCTGCGGTTCGGCGGCACCAAGCCGATCTGGGTGCTGACCGGGCCGCGGACGTTCTCCGGCGGCGAGGACCTCGCGTTCTCGCTCCAGCAGCAGGGCCGGGCGAAAACGGTCGGGGAAGCCACCCGCGGCGGCGCCCACCCGCGTGAGCAGTACAAAGTGGACACCTACCTCGACGTGACCGTGTCGATCGCGCGGTCGTTCCACCCGGAGACGGGGGAGAACTGGGAGGGCACCGGCGTCCGCCCGGACCTCCCGGTGGCCGCGGACCGGGCGTTCGACACGGCGTACGCGCTGGCGCTCGAGCACGTCCTGGAGCTGGGTTCCGCCGGACCGCGGCGGTCGGTGGCGGACGAGGCGCGGCAGGCGCTCGGCCGGCTGTAGTCACGCGGGACGTTGGTCCCGCGCTTGTCGGGACCACTTGATCTGGCTGCGGCCGGAGCCCCGGAGCACGCTGGACCACGTGGAGGTCCTCGATCTAGCAAGGTGGCAGTTCGGCATCACCACCGTCTACCACTTCCTGATGGTCCCGCTGACCATCGGGCTGTCGATCCTGGTCGCGGCGATGCAGACCCGCTGGGTCCGCACCGGCGAGCCGCGGCACCTGAAGATGTCGAAGTTCTGGGGCAAGCTGCTGCTGGTCAACTTCGCGATGGGCGTCGTGACCGGCATCGTGCAGGAGTTCCAGTTCGGGATGAACTGGAGCGCGTACTCGCGCTTCGTCGGCGACGTCTTCGGCGCGCCGCTCGCGATGGAAGGACTCGTCGCGTTCTTCGTCGAGTCGACCTTCCTCGGCCTGTGGATCTTCGGCTGGGACCGGCTGCCGAAGAAGGTGCACCTGGCGTGCGCGTGGGCGTTTTCGCTGGCCACGATGGCGTCGGCGTACTTCATCCTGGCCGCGAACTCGTGGATGCAGCACCCGGTCGGCGTGACGTTCGAGAACGGCAAGCCGACGATGAACTCGATCTGGGCGGTGCTGACGAACAACACGGCGCTGGCCGCGATCCCGCACACCCTGGCCGGTTCGTTCTCGGTGGCGGCGGCGTTCCTGGTGGGCGTCGCGGGCTGGCACCTCTGGCGGCGCGGCTCGAACCAGGACGTGTGGCGCTCGTCGGTGCGCCTCGGCGGCTGGGTCGGTATCGCGGCGTTCGCGGTCCTCGCGATCACCGGTGACACGCAGGGCAAGCTGATGTTCGAGCAGCAGCCGATGAAGATGGCGTCGGCGGAAGCGTTGTGCCACACCGAAAAGCCGGCGAGCTTCTCGATCATCGCGATCGGCGACGTCGCCGGGGCGAACTGCGAGGACGTGAAGACGTTCAACGTGCCGGCGCTGCTTTCGTTCTTGGCGCACAACGACTTCAAGACCGAGGTCAAGGGCGTCGAGGACCTGATCACCGAGTACCAGGCGAAGTACGGCACGAACTACCCGGACGACCCGGAGCTGGGGTCGCTGGCGGGCAAGCCGATCGACTACGTACCGAACCTCCCGGTGACGTACTGGGGCTTCCGCATGATGATCGGCTTCGGCGCGATCTCGGCGGGCATCGGGCTCCTGGCGCTGTGGCTGACCCGGCGCGATCGGATTCCCACCAGCCGCTGGTTCCCGCTGCTGGTGCTGGGCGGCATCGCGACGCCGTTCCTGGGCAACAGCGCGGGCTGGATCTTCACGGAGATGGGCCGTCAGCCGTTCGTGGTCGTCCCGAACCCTTCGGGTGTCGACGGGGTGTGGATGTTCACCGCTCAAGCCGTGTCGCGGTTGACGACGGGTGAGGTGTGGACGTCGTTGATCGCCCTGACCACGGTGTACGCGGCGCTGGGGGTGGTGGAGCTGTACCTGATGCGCAAGTACATCCGCGGCGGCGTCGAAGCGGTGCTGCCCCCACCGAAGAAGGACTCGGACAAGTCGGACGGCGACGCACTCGCCTTCGCGTACTGAGGTGCTGACGATGAGTGTCGACGCGATCACTCTCCCGGGTTACCCACAGCGTATCTGTGGACAACTCGACCAGTTGTGGATAACTCACGGCCACCGTTCGAAAGGGGGGACCCGATGACCCTCGAAACCGTCTGGTTCGCCGTCATCGCCTTCTTCTGGCTCGGCTACCTCTTCCTCGAAGGCTTCGACTTCGGCGTCGGCATGCTGCTGCCCGTCCTCGCGCGCGACAACACCGAGCGCCGCGTCATGGTCAACACCATCGGGCCCGTCTGGGACGGCAACGAAGTCTGGCTCATCGTCGCCGGCGGAGCCATGTTCGCCGCCTTCCCCGCCTGGTACGCCGGCCTCTTCTCGGCCGCCTACCTGCCGCTCCTGATCGTGCTGCTCGCCCTCATCGGCCGCGGCGTCGCGTTCGAATACCGCGGCAAGGTCGACTCCGAGCGCTGGCGGCGCACCTGGGACCGCGTGATCATGATCGGCTCGTGGGTCGCGCCGCTGGGCGTCGGCCTCATCCTCGCCACCACCGTCCTCGGGCTGCCCCTCGACGCCGAAGGCAACCGCGTCGGCTCCGCGTTCGCCGCCTTCCGCTGGGACACCCTGCTCGGCGCGGTCGCCGTCGTCGCCTTCGCGATCACGCACGGCGCCGCGTTCCTGGCCCTGAAAACCAGCGGTGACCTGCGGGAACGCGCTCGTGTCCTGGCGCTGAGGTTCTTGCCGATCGCCATGGTCCCGATGGTCGCGTTCCTCTCGGTCGTCCAGTGGCGCGAAGGCACGCTGTGGACGCTGCTCTCGTTTGGGATCAGTGCTCTCGCCGCGGTCGTCGCCTGGCTGCGGCTGCGCGCCGACCGCGACGGCCAGGCCTTCGCCGCGCTCGGCGTCGTCATCGCCGGGGCCGCCGTGACGATGTTCGGCGCGCTCTTCCCGAACGTGCTGCCCTCGACGCTCGACGCCGCCAACACCCTGACCATCGAAGGCGCCGCGTCGAGCCCGTACACGCTGACCGTCATGACCTGGGTCGCCGCCTTCGGTGCCCCCGCCGTGCTGGTCTACCAGGGCTGGACGTACTGGGTGTTCCGCAAGCGCATCGGTGTCCAGCACATCCCGGCGGTCCACGCGCCATGACCGATCTTCCCGGCCGCGCACCCCGCTTTTTGAAGTACCCAGTCGCCTCGGAGTCCACAGCGGACTCGGCGCGGCCGGGAAAGGGCCCGCTCGGCGCATTGCCGGCCCTCGTGCCGGCCGTGCGCCGGGCGCTGGCCCTGGTGGGGTTCCTCTCCTTCCTCAACGCCATCGCGCTGGTGGCCCAGGCATTCCTGCTCGCCGACGTCCTCGCGGCGATCGTCGGAGCAGGGTCCGGGGGACGCACCGCCCAGCTGGCCGCGTTGCTCGCGCTCGTCGCGACGCGCGCCGTGACCGGCTGGGCGGTGCGCACGGTCTCCGCCCGCGCGGCGGCGACGGCGCAACGCGAGCTGCGGGCGAAGGCAGTCGACCACGCACTGCGCCTCGGCCCGGAGTGGATCGCGCGCCGCGGCCACGGCGAGCTGACCGCGCTCACCACCCGCGGCCTCGATGCGCTGGACGCGTACTTCCGCGAGTACCTGCCCGCTCTGGTGACGGCGGCGGTCGTGCCGCTCGGCGCCGGCGCGGCGATCTCGTTCGCCGACTGGCCGTCCGGCGTGATCGTCGCGCTCACCGTGCCGCTGCTGCCGGTGTTCGCGATCCTCGTCGGCAAGTTCACGGCCGGGCGCGTCGCCGGCGCGACCGACGCGACGCACCGGATGTCCGAACGGCTCCTGGAGCTCGTGCGCGTGCTGCCGGTGCTGACCGCGTTCCGCCGCGCCGCCGCGCAGGGCGAGACGGTCCGGCAGCTCTCCGATCGCCACCGCCGCGCGACGCTCAAGACGTTGAAGGTCGCGTTTTCCTCGGCCTTCGTGCTCGAACTGATCGCGACGTTGTCGGTCGCGCTGGTCGCGGTGGTGATCGGCGTCCGGCTCGTCGGGGGGAACCTGCCGCTGGCCGTCGGGCTCGGCGTGCTGATCCTCGCGCCGGAGTGCTACCAGCCGCTGCGCGCGGTCGGCGCCGCGTTCCACGCCAGCGAGGACGGCGTCGAAGCGGTCCGGCGCGTGGCCGACCTGCTGGCCGTGCCGGCGCCGTCGTCCGGCACCGCGGTCGTTTCGCGTGGCTCACTTCGGGTGTCTGCCTTGCGCGTCGCCCGACGCGGCGGGTTCGCCCCCGACGGCGAGACGTTCACGGTCCGGCCGGGCGAGACGGTCTGGCTCCGCGCCCCGAGCGGCGGCGGCAAGTCGACGACGCTCTCGGCGCTGCTCGGGTTCGTCCCGGCGCACGACGGCGCCATCACGGCCGGCTCGACGAACCTGGCCGACGCCGACCTCGCGCGCTGGCGTGAGCAGGTCGCTTGGGTGCCGCAGTCGCCGGTGTTCACCGGCGGCACGGTCCGCGAGGAGATCGGCTCCGGCGCAGTGCTCGCCGAACTCGGCCTCGACGGGCTCGCGGACCGCCCGGTGGCCCGGCTTTCGCTGGGGCAACGTCAGCGCGTCGCGGTCGCCCGGGCGCTTCAGCGAGTTCGGGACGGCGCCTGGCTGCTCCTGCTCGACGAGCCGACGGCCCACCTGGACGAGGCCAACGCGGGGCTGGTGCTCGACGCGGTCCAGCGAGCGGTCGACGACGGCGCCGCGGCGATCATCGCGGCGCACGAGCACACGGCGGCGGTCGACCTGCCGCCCGACGTCCCGCCGCCTCCTGCGGAGTCCACTGTGGACGCTCCGGCGTCGCCGATGGCGTGGCGCGCGCTGTTCGACGGCCGGCTCTTCGGCGGCGCGGTCCTGGGCGCCCTCGCGCTGCTGGCGGGCGTGGCGCTGACGGCGACGTCGGGCTGGCTGATCGCCAAGGCGTCGCAGCAGCCGCCGATCCTGACGTTGACGGTCGCGGTGGTCGGCGTCCGCGCGTTCGGCTTGGGGCGTGCCGGGCTGAGGTACGTCGAACGGCTGGTGACGCACGACGCGGCGTTCCGCATCGCCGGCCGTCTTCGGGTGCGGCTGTGGAATTCCCTGGTCGAGCTCGGCCCCGCGGCCGGCTTGCGCGCGGGGGAAGGACAGCGTCGCCTGGTCGCCGACGTCGACACGGTCCGCGATTTGTTGCCGCGGGTGGTGTCGCCGCCGCTGGTGGTGGCGCTGGTCGCGGCGGGGGCGATCGCCGTGCAGACGTGGGTCCTGCCCGCGGCGGGGCTGGCGCTCGCGGCGGCGGTCGCGGTGGGGCTGTGCGCGCCGTGGGTGGCGCTGCACGCGGAACGCCGCGCGACGACGGCGCTGGCGGACGGCCGTCGCGAAGTGGCGTCGCGAGTCCTCGTGCTGTTCGAGGCGGCGGCGGAGCTGTTGGCGTTCGGCACGGACCGCGCCCACCGCCGCGCGCTCACCGAGGCGGACACCCGCCTGGTGGGGCAGGCGCGCCGTCAGGCGTTCGGTGTGGGAGCGGCGGAGGCGCTGATCACACTGGCGTGCGGAGCGGGCGCGGTGGTCAGCACGGCGCTGGCCGCCGGGGCGGTCGCGGCGGGAAGTCTCGACGCCGTGCTGGCGCCGTTGGTGGCGCTGGTGCCACTGGCGCTGGCGGAGGTGCTGGCGCTGCTCCCCCCGGCAGCACAGCACTGGGACACCCTGCGGCACGCGCGCCAGCGCCTGACCGAGAGCACGCGAGTTGACGAGACTCGGCGGAGTAGTGCGCCGGCTGAGGCAGCGGGCGGGCGCCGCGTGGTGCTGCGGGGGGCTGATCTCGGCTGGCCCGGCGGGCCCGTCCTCCTGCGCGAGGTCGACCTCGACCTCGCGCCGGGCACCTACGCCGCGGTGGTGGGGCCGAGCGGTGCCGGCAAGTCGACGCTCGTTGCCGCCTTGCTGGGCTTTCTCGCCCCTGGGCGCGGTGTGGTCGACGTTCCCGACCGGGTCGCGTGGGTACCGCAGGAGCCGATGCTCGCCGGCACCACGGTGGCCGAAAACCTCCGGCTCGCGCGGCCGACGGCGACGGCCGAAGACCTGCGAGAGGCGTTGCGGCGGGCCGGGCTCGCCGATCTAGACCTGTCGACTCTGCTGGGCAGCGGCGGCAGCGGGCTGTCGGGCGGCCAGGCGCAGCGCGTCGCGCTGGCGCGGGCGTTGCTCGCGGCGCCGTCGGCGGGACTCGTGCTGCTCGACGAGCCGACCGCCCACCTCGACGAGCCGACGGCGCAGGTCGTGCGCGCGCACCTTCGGGAGGCCTTGGCGGGCCGGACGGTCGTGCACGTGACCCACCGAGCGGAAGAAGCCGCCGGCGCGGACGTCGTCCTCGAGGTCCGCGACGGCCGGATCGTCACGCGGGTGCCGGTGCCGTGATCGATTCTCGAAGCGTGCTTGCCGCGTCGCCGCGGCGGCGCGCGATAATGACGGAACTCATGGATCCGACGCTTGCCGCGCGGGCGCTGTCCGCCGCCACCGAGATCACGAGCACCGCCCTGTCCGGCGACGACCCGGGAGCGGTGCTGGACACGGTCGTCGCCCGGGCGGCCGAACTCGCCGACGCGGACCTCGGCCTGGCCATGGTCAGCGCCGACGACGGCCGCGTGGTGGTCGAGGCGGCGCACTACGCCACCGCCCACCCGGCGGCCGAGGACCCGGCGACGCCCGAAGGCGAGATTGACGTGGGCGCCGGGGAGACCCTGCGCGGCCTCTCCCTCCCCATGGACTCCGCGGCCGGGCGGGTGGCTCGCGGCGGCGAGCCCGTCGCCAGCGCCGACTTCATCGTCGACCCCCGGACCGCGCCCTACGTTCCCGCCGAGCTCCACGGCTACGGACCCTTCGCCGCGGCGCCGTTCGGGTCCGGCGGGCGCGTTCTCGGGGCGCTCACCGTCTACCGGAAGCGGGGTCGCGAGCCGTTTTCCGCGGGGACCGTCGAGATGCTCGTCGCCTTCGCTGCCCAGGCCGGAGTCGTCCTCGCGCTCGCGGAAGGCGCCAATGCCCGCCACCGCGTCGCACTCTACGAAGAGCGGGAACGGATCGCTCGCGAACTCCACGACGTCATCGTCCAGCGGCTCTACGGCGCCGGGATGCAGCTCGACCGGGTTCGGCGCAACATGCGCAAGCGGTTCGCCCAGGCCGACGGCGCGCGGCTGTCCGATGCCATCGACCAGCTGGACCAGACCATCGAGGAGATCCGGGGCACCGTGCGCGCGCTGCGATCGCCCGAGCCTCGCCACGACACCGGCACGCCCACCGACCTTGCCGAGTCGGCGCGCGGCGAGGTCCGCATCGCCGGCGAGCTTCTCGGGTACCCGCCGACCCTGGAGCTGTCCGGCGAATTCGCCGACATCCCAGCGGAACGCGCCGACCACATCCGGGCCGCCCTGCGCGAAGCTCTGTCCAATGTGGTCAGACACTCCGGCGCGAGCGAAACCCGCGTGACCTTGACGAGGGACTCCGGCGGCGTGAAACTCCGTGTCCGTGACAACGGTTCCGGTGTTCCCCAAGGCGTCGCCACCCGTGGCCTGCGTCATCTTGCCGAACGCGCGGACACCGCGGGCGGCAAGTTCTTCCTGAACTCTTCGCCCAGCCTCGGCACACTCGTCGCGTTCGACCTCCCAGTTGACTGACCGCGCTCTACCCTTCTCGGGTCATCCCGCCTCCCTTCCTCGCCCTCACTGAAGATCGTACCGGCTTTTCGAACACCCATTCGACTCACATTCGAGTGAAAGTGGCACGACAAAACCGCCGATCGAGATGGCGGACCGTGACGACCGGTGAAAAGGACGCAGCGAACGGCGGCTTGCGGACGAGCCGGCCGCGCGGAGTTACTTCTCCCGGCGCGCGATCCAGGCGGCGGCCTGCGTCCGGCGCTGCATGCCGAGCTTCGCCAGCACCGACGTGACGTAGTTCTTGACCGTCTTCTCGGCGAGGAACAGCCGCTCGGCGATCTCGCGGTTCGACAAGCCCTGGCCGATCAGCTCGAGCACGTCCCGCTCGCGCTCGGTCAGCGTCGCCAGCTCGTCCGTCGGCGGGTGCCGCATCTTGTCCAGCACCCGCGCGGTGCTCACCGGGTCCAGCAGCGACCGCCCGGCCGCGACCTCGCGGACCGCGTACACCACGTCCTGCCCCCGGACCTGCTTCAACAGGTAACCCGCGGCGCCGGCCATGATCGCGCCGACCATCGCCTCTTCGTCGTCGAACGCGGTCAGCATCAGGCAGGCCGGGGGGTTCGGCTTGGACCGCAGCTCGCGGCAGAGCGTGATGCCGTCGCCGTCGCCGAGGCGGACGTCGACCACCGCGACCTCCGGCTCGACGTGCATCGCCACCGCCAGCGCCTCTTCGACGCTGCCCGCTTCGGCGACGACCTCGATGTCGGGCTCGTCGCCGAGGAGGTCGCGCAGCCCCCGGCGGACCAGTTCGTGGTCGTCGACGAGCAGTACCTGGATCGGCATATCCCCAGGTTACGGGGTACGGGCGCGCCGCGGTGCCGGCTGGACCGCACGTCACACCGCCCGAGCCGGGGCAATTACCCCCAAAGTGTGACCGCGGATCTCGTAACAAACCCGCCGGTACGCATTTCCGGTGCTGATTCCGCAGGTCAACGGCGAATGGTGAAGAATCACGAGCCGGCCGGATTTTGGTGGGACGCCGGCGTTTCCGAAATTCCGGAATCGTCCGTAACAGCGTCGCCGGGACCGCGATAGTAACCACGCAATCACCCCCGATTCTTCCTGAAAGGACCTTCCGGTGTCCTTGTTTCGTCGTGCCCTGACGACGGCCGCGGCCGTCGCCGGGCTCGCTCTCCTCGGCCCTGTTTCCTTCGCCTCCGCGCAGCTCGCGACGCCGCTCGCGGCTGACCTGGACTGCAAAAACTTCCAGTACCAGGAAGAAGCGCAGGCGGTCCTCGACGCAACGCCGGGCGACCCGAACAACCTCGATTCCGATCACGACGGAATCGCGTGCGAATCACTGCCGCACCGCCCGCAGCAGAACACGCCGACGGCCGGACATCCGTCGACCGCGACGAAGACCCACACCGCGCCGAAATCCACCACCACCAAGAAGTCCACGACGGGCGGCCAGGTGAAGGTGAAGCCGGTCGGCGGCGTGGCCACCGGCGGCGGAGAGCCGGACGAGGGCGCGCCCGCGTTCCTGGTGCTGAGCGGCGCGCTGCTCGCCGCGGCGACGTCCGGCGGCATGGTGCTCTACCTGCGCCGGCGCACGAGTTGAGGCACCCGCGCCTGTGGCCGGCGGTCACGGCGGTCGTCGCGGCGCTCGGCGCGGTGCTGGTGGTGGCCTTCGTCCTCGCCTTCTCGCCGCACGCGCCGGAGCAGGTCGCCCCACCGTCCGCCACGCCGGTCGAGATCGCGTCGTCGACCACCGCCACGGCGTCCGGCGACGGGCTCCCGGCGGCGAAACCGGCCTCCCTGACCATTCCGGCGATCGGCGTGCGGGCTGACGGGATCAAGGACCTCGGGCTGACTTCGGGCGGCCAGCTCGAGGTCCCCGGCGACGCCACGACGGTCGGCTGGTTCACCGGCGCGCCGTCGCCCGGCGAGGCCGGCCCGGCGGTGCTGGCGGCGCACGTCGACTACAAGCACGTCCCCGGCGCCTTCTCCCGCCTCAAGGAACTGCGCCCGGGTGAGCAGGCGAAGGTCGGCCGCACCGACGGCCGGACGGCGGTCTTCACCGTCTACCGCGTCGAGCGCTACGCCAAGGCGGAGTTCCCGACCGACCAGGTCTACGGCGACACGGCCGACCCCGAGCTGCGGCTCATCACCTGCGGCGGAGCGTTCGACCGGGCGAGCGGCAACTACCTCGACAACGTCGTGGTCTACGCGCGGCTCACCGGCGTCGAGGCCTAACCCAGGTCGATCCGCGCGAGCTCGAGCCGGCGGTACGCGCGGTCGCCGAGCGACCAGACGTCCAGGACGTCGCCGTCGAGCTCGGGGTACGCGATGACGAGCCGGGCGGGACCGCCGTCCGCCCGGTAGCCGACGTCCGCCGGGATCCCGGCTTCGAGCTGCCAGCAGAGTTGTTGCTGCTTCGGCGTGAGACGTCCGGAGTAGCGGTCGCTCATCGCCCGCGCGAGCTGTCCGCGCAGCAGGTTCGGGCCGCTCGCGGGCGCCGCGAGCAGCCGCTCGGCGTGCTCGAGGGGAGCGGGCGGCCGGTCACCGGGGCCGGCGTCGCGGACGGCGACCCGGGGCTCGGCCGCCTCGGTTTCGCGGGCGGGCAGCACGATGCTGCCGTCGGCGGCGTGGTGGGTGGGCGCGTAGCCGGCTACGCGCAACGCGGCGAGCGTGCCGGGAGCGTCCACTGTGGACGTAAGGACGGTCGGCGCCACCGAGCGCAGGCCGAGCTTCGCGAGCTTGCGGTGCGCGGCCAGCTCGGCGAGCAGCGCGGGTTCGCCCACGACGACGCTCGAGACGTCCAGTACCCGCGCCTCACCGTGGCGCCGCGCGACGTCGTTGACCAGGTACACCAGCGGTTGCGGCAGCTCGCCGGCGGCGATCGCGCCCAGCTCGTCGAGGAGGCCGGCCGCCGTGGCGCCCTGGTCGAACGCCCGCCGGACGCTCGCGGGCGAGAACCGCCAGCTGGTCGCGGTGCCCTGGGCCTCCCGGTCGGCGACGCGGTCGAGCGACGCGGCGAGCCGGGCGTCCGGCGAACCGGGCACGATCGCGGTCAGGTCGGTGCCGAACAACGCCGTCGTGCGCGCACGGGCGACCAGCTCGTCGGTGACTTCGACGAGCCCCTCTTCCTCGAGGAGGGCGCGGCCGGTCGCGGTGACGGCGCCGTGCGCGACGACGCCGAGGAGTTCGGCCACGTCGAGCGCGTCCCGGACGAGACCGGCGAAGTCTTCGACCAGCAGCATCGGCGCGTGCCACTCGGCGAGCCGGGCCAACGCGCCGACGTCCGCGATCGCAGCGCCGGGCTCGAGCCGCGCCAGCAGCCGCACGACCAGGCGTCGCACCAGCGCGTCGACGTCGGGCTCGTACTCCGGCGGCGCCGGTTCCCACCAGGTCGTCAGCAGCAGGCGGTAGAGCAGCGCCGGTGCGGGCCGGGCGAGGTCGGGGTCCGGCGCCAGCGTGGGCGGCGGCGCCTTCTGGCCGCGGCGCGGCGCCGGCGGTTCGTCGGCCAGCAGCAGCCCGGCCTGCGCCGCGAGGTCGATGGCCAGCTCGATCTCCGCGGGCGTCGCACCGGTGTCCTTGGCGACCTTCTTGACGAGCCGCGCGCCGATCGTGCCGTCCTTGAGCAGCGGGAGCGGCTCCGCGCCGGCGAGCTCGAGAACGGCCGAGACGCGGTCGAGCAGCCGCAGCGCGGCGGCCGACGACGTGGCCTCGGCCGACTCGGCCCCGACGTGCGTGACGGCGTACCCGGGCTCGTCGGGGGTGAACGGCAGCTGGTGGTCCGGCCCGCGCAGGGCGAGCGAGACCTCGATCGGCATGACCGCGCTGCCGTAGTAGGTGCCGAACAGGAAACCGTGGTCGAACGCCCAGCCCTCCGCGGTTTGGAAGGGCAGCACCACGCCTTCGGCCTCGGGGACGCCGTCGGCCATGTCCTGCAGCAGTTTCCGCGTCGGCTCGGGTGCGGTGCGGAACAGCTCGCGCACGCGGTCGCCGTCGCGGAAGAAGTGGACGAGTTCCTTCAGGCCTTCGGGCAGTCCGAGGGTCTGGGACAGGCGCGCCGCGCGGCTCCGGCCGATCTCTCCGAGCAGGTCGGCGACGGGGTGCCCGAGGCCTTCGGCGCTGAAGTTGTTCTTGTGCAGGAGTTCCGGCAGCCGGACGCCGCCGGGGTCGTGCCACAGCAGGGCTCGTTCGGCCAGCTCGTCCACAAAGGACTCGACGACTCCCGTGGTGGTGCCGAGCAGCTTCGCGATTTCGCCGATCGGGGCCGGCCGCCGCCCGAGCGCGTGACACAGCTGGACGGCGCTCAAGACCTGCACCTGCGGCGACGACAACCCGAGCACGGCATCGTCGACGGACTGCGGGGAAGCGAGCCGCGCCGCGACGACGTCGAGCCGCCGCGGCCACGGTTCGTGCAGCACGTCCGGCCGGTGGGCGAGCACTTTCGCCAGCTCTTCACGGCTCAGGGCGGCGAGCCTGCCGAGCAGCTCGTCGGCGGTGGTCATCGACCCAGGTTAGATCACTTGTCGCAGGCCGTGCCGTCGCCATCGCGGTCGAGCTCGCGCCGGTAGCCGGGTTCGCCGACGTGCATCGGTGCGGCGTGCGCGGCCCTCGCCGCGGCGCAGTTCTTGTAGTACACGGAGGAATCGGGTTCTGGAGTGGGTTCTTCTTCGGTGGTCCGCACGGGTGGGGCCGCCTTCGTGACCGGCGGTTCCGGGGTCGGCGTCGGCGTGGGTGTGGGTGTCGGTGCCGGGACGTCGATGGTCCCGTTGCACGGCGGTCCCCACAGCCCGCTGGTCGCCTGCTTCGCCGCGCTCTCGGCCGCCGCGAGCGCGGGCAATGCGGCCTCCGTCGCGTACTTGAGATAACCGCGTTGAATCGCGAGGGCCGCGTAATCTTCGCCGCCGGCCAACGTCACGGCGATGCCGTGCGCCGTTTCCGCGCCGAGCGTCACGGCTTTGCCGGAAAGCGTCGTGGTGGCCCAGGCGAGCGATTCCGCCGAGTAGCACCCGGTAGTACCGACCGGTGGTGTGACGCCGAGGACGTGCACCGTTTTGCTGGTGCCGTCACTGCCGTTCGCCACCACGGTCGCTCCGTCCGTCACGATCCCGATCGTGTAGGTGACGGGAGCCGGAGCCGCGCTGCTAGTCGTGGTCGTCGGGGGTGCCGGAGACGCGACGGCCGCGGGTTTCGGCTCCGGGGCCTTCCCGAAGACCGCGCCCAGCACGAACAGGACGGCGAAAGCGGCCAAGACGATCTTCAGCCAGTTCGGCAGGCTTTTCATCCCGGGATTCCTCGTTCCTCGAACACGACGTGCCGACGGTGTACTCGGGAAAACTCCCACCGTTGTTACGCGTGGGCTCGTGATCGCCCATCAGTCGTTATCGGACGGATTGTTGCCGTCACGATCGCGTCACGAACCGCGGCCGCACGCCGAAAAGCTGTCACAAGACGCCGCGGGGAAACGACCAGCGGACGTGATCGAATCCCTCTCGCTGCTCGGCGCGGGCGGCCACCCCGCGCCCGGAACCGACTTCACCGCGGTGGACGTCCGGACGACCGGGCTGCGCCCCGGCCGGGTGGTGGAGGTCGCCGCCGTGCGGGTCCACGCCGACGGCTCGATCGTGGGCGAGCTGACGACGCTGGTGGATCCCGGAGCCGGGGTGCCGCCCGGTCCGGCGCTCGTGCACGGCATCACGCGCGGCGAACTCGACGACGCGCCGTCGTTCGGCGAGGTGCTGGGACCGCTGCTCGACCTGTGCGCCGGCAGCGTGCTCGTGGCCCACGACCTGGCGTCCGTCACGGCTTTCCTCGACGTCGAGACCAGGTCCCTCGGCGTCCGGCTGCCCGTGCTGCCGGGCGTCTCGACGCTGGCGGCCGCGCGGTCGGTGGTGCGGCTGCCCAACTACCGGCTCGCCACCGTGGCCCACGCGCTGGGCGTGGCCACCCGGCCCGGCCGATCGGCGCTGTCCGGCGCGAGGACCGTTGCCCAGCTCGTCACCGGCATGTTCGGGCGGTACGGGTTCACGTTCGCGTCGCCGCTGACCGTTCCCGGGCTGCCGCGGTTCGCCGGCGGCCGGCTGCTCCCGCGCGCCGAGGCGGTGCCGGCCGAGCCGGGGTGGATGGCCGAGGCGCTCGAGCGGATCGCGGCCGGCCGCGGCGGGGACGCTTACCTGGACCTGCTCGCCGACGTCGTCTCGGACCAGCACCTGTCGCGGGAAGAGGTGGCCGCCTTGGCCGCGTCGGCGACCGAGGCGGGGCTGTCCGACGCGCAGGTGCTGGCGACGCACGAGCAGCTCGTGACGGCCCTGCGGGAGATCGCGGAACGCGACGGCGTCGTGACCGCCGCGGAGGCGCGCGAGCTGCGCCAGGTGGCGACGGCGCTCGGCGTCACGGGCGCCGGTGAGCTGCGCCCGGTCGCGGGCGGCAAGCCGGCCCGGGTGCTGGTGCTCGGCACGACGGTGGCGGCGGACCGCATGCGGGCGCGGGTGCTCGCCGAGGGCGTCCAGCTGGCCAAGAAGCTGACGGCGAGCGTCACGCACCTCGTGGTCGACGCGACCGTGCCGGCCGGCGAGCCGCGGCTGGCCCGCGCCGCCGAGCTGGGCGCCGAAGTGGTCGACGTCCGCGTCGCACCGGTGGCGCTCGGCTTCGAGCCGCCGCCGGCACCCCGGGCCGCGGCCGCCCCGCCGGGTCGCCTGACGAAGGTGGTCGGCGGCCGGATCCTGATGGGCGCCGGGCTGGTGCTCATGTTCATCGTCGTGGTCGCCATGTTCGCCGGATCGCCGTTGGCGGCCGGGATCTTCCTCGCCGTGCTGGGGGTCGGCGCGCTGCTCGGCGGGTGGCGGATCGCCGAGCCCGCCCCGCGGTGATCCACGCCGACCCGGGGGTGGGGAGGCGGCCGGCCGCCGGCTCGGGTTCACTGTGACCATGGCGGGAATTCCGGAACTCGCGCTCCGGCAGATCGAACGGTGGTGCTCTCGACGCGTCCCCGAGCACCTGCACGACCAGGTTCGTGTCGAGTGCCGGACCCGGGGCCGGGCGGTCACCATCGTCGAATGCCGCGCGCCGTGGTCGCCGCAGGCCGGGCCCGAGTGGACCGAACAGAAGATCGCGCAGCTGCGCCTCGACGAGTTCGGGATCTGGTCGGTGCGCTGGTCCGATCGGAACGGGCGGTGGCTGACCTACCCGGACGCTCCCGTCGCGAGCACGCCGACCCCGCTGCTCGCCGAGGTCGAGCGCAACCCGAACGGGATCTTCTGGGGCTAGCTCGCGGCCGGGGGCGGGAAGCGGAGCTCGTTGCGGTCGATCTTCGCGTGGGCCGCGGCCGTCAGGTCCACGCCGAGGCGGTCGGCCAGCTGGAGCAGGTACAGCGTGACGTCCGCGATCTCGTCCAGGACGTTCGCTTCCAGCGCGGGATCCTCGCGCCACGCGTCCGACTCCTCCGGCGTCAGCCACTGGAACAGCGAGGTCAGCTCGCCGGCCTCGCCGGACAACGCCATCACGAGGTTCTTCGGGGTGTGGTACGGCTCCCAGGCGCGGGCCGCCGCGAAGCCGCGGAGGCGCTGGGTCACGTCGTCGAAGGTCACCCGGTGATTGTCCTCGGCGGTGACGGTGCGCTAACGCCCGTATGGCGGACTGCCGTTGACCGGTGAATCTCTCACTCAATAGGTTGAACTTCGTCGGGATGCTTGCGGGGCTCAAAGCACGGAAAGGCACGCCTTGAAGTACCTGCGATCCGTCCGCGGCCGCATGCTGTGCATCGCGTTCGTGCCCGGCGGCGCGCTCGTCGTCGTCGCCGTCGTGATCGCGTTCTTCCTGGTCCACCAAGCGGACCGGACGTGCGACAGCGCCATGGACACGGCCGAGGCGGCGGGGCGCACCGCCCGCGCCGTCGTCGCGCTGCAGGGTCAGCGCAGCGAAGCGATGTCCGTGCCCGACCAACGGACCGTCGCGTACGCGAATTTCACCCAGCGGATCGACACGGCCATCGCCGGCCTGCGCGACAACGCCCGCCACGCGCCCGACGCCGAATCCGGGTACCAGCAGACCACCGCCGTCGAGCTGCTTTCCGTCGCCGAAGGCATGGATCGCTCCGATTCCCTCGCCCTGGCGGGGATCGACGGCGTGACGCGGCGGCCGTTCGCCGAGGCCGTGGCGGCCTACCGGGCCCAGCTGGACCGGATCGCCCCGCAGCTCACCGAAAGTGGCCGTGTCGCGTACGAATCGCTCACCCGCAGCGCCGATTGGAGCAGGCTGGCGGCCGTCGAGGACGCGTTCGCGGCGGGCGAGCCGTTGCCCGTCCCCGAATCCACGTGGCGCGGCTCCGCCTACACCGTCTCCCGGCAGCTCGGGCTCCTGTACTCGCAGCAAAGCCAGTACGCCGTGCAGCTCACCCTCGACGACGGCCGCCGCACGCTCGCCGCCGCGATCGCCGCGAGCTCGGCCCTGCTGCTGTGCGCCGCGCTCCTGCTCGTCGTCGTGCGCCGGCTCGTCGCGCGGGTGCCCGTGCCGGTCGTCCCGATCATGGTGCCGACGATGCGGGCCGCGATCCCCCGGCCCCGGCACACCCGGTCACGACGGCCGCGGGCGCCCGAGCCGTGGCCGGTGAAAGCCGTGCTCGACGACTTGCCGCGCCCGTGAAGCCGTCACGCAAAGTCAAGGATTACGCCGAAAAGAGCACGCGGTTGGCCCACACGCGCGCTTGCCGGGCTCGGGCAGACTGGTCCGCGTGAGTCCCCCTTCGGATCTCCGCCCCTACCTGCGCACCTTGGACGCGGAGACGCTGGCGGACCTGCTGCACGCCCAAGCCGAGCGTGACCCTGAGTTGCGGCATTCCCTCGAACTGCGCGCCGCCACCCAATCCGGTGACGTCAGCGAGGCGCACCGGCTGCTCGACACCGCGGTGACCGACGGGAACGGCGAGTACACCGCGAAAGTCGGCGCGGTCCTCGACACGCTGCGGCGGATGCTCGACGCGGGCAGCCGCGCCGACCTGGCCCCGCTGGCCCGCCGCACGGTCGACGACATCAGCGAGGTGCTCGAGCAGTCCGGCGACCACGCCGGCGACCTCGGCGACCGGCTGGACCGCGCCGTGGAGCTGTACGCCCGTGCGTGCGCCGCCCGGCCGCCGGACCCGGAGAAGCTGGCCGACTGGATCCTCGAGGTCGAGTTCGACGGCCCGGGCCGCCCGTCGATCGACCTCGCCGGCTTCGCGCCGGCGCTGGGCGAGCCCGGCCTGCGCCGGATCAAGTCCACTGTGGACGACGTGCTGACGGCGAGCGGGCCGGGGCACCGCCGGGACGTCGCCGAACGACTGCGGGAACAGCTCGCCGAGGTCCTCGGCGACGTCGACGAGCTGGTCGCGATCCTGTCCGCCAAGCCGCCGCGCCGCGACGTCAGCCTCAAGATCGTCCGGGTGCTGCGGGCCGCCGGGCGGCACAGCGAGGCCATCGCGCACGCCGCCCGCGCGCTGACCCACGACAAGAACCCGCCGCCGCCCGGACCCGAGGACGACACCTCCCGCCGTCGCCAGGCGTTCGACGCGGGGCCGGACCGCGAGACGTTCGCCGCGCTGCGCGAAGCCGCGACCGCCGACGGGAAGTGGACGACGCAGCGCCGGGCCGCGCTGGCCCGCCTGCGCGAGCTGGCCGCCGAGAGCGTCGGGCACGCCGACGAGCTGGCCCGCGTCCTGCTCGACGACGGCCGTCCCGACGAAGCCTGGCGCGCGTGCGTGCGGTTCGGGGCGTCGCCGGAGCTGAAGCTCGAACTGGCCGAGCAACGGGCCGTGGAGCACCCGGCCGAGCCGATCCCGGTCTTCCGCGAGCACGTCGAGGAGCTCATCGAGCGCAAGGACCCGCAGGCCTACCGCGAAGCCGCGCGCCGGCTGAAGCTGTTGCGCACCTTGCACAAGCGCGCCGAAACCCCGGACGAATTCACCGCTTACCTCGCGACCTTGGTGGAAACCCACCGCCGGAAAACCCGGCTGATCACGGAAATCCGTGCCGCGCGGATCGCTTTGCCGAAGCCCGTAACCTCCGCTCGCGCACCTCGTTGACGGAGGTGAACCGGTGTTTCACGTGCACCGGGACATCGAAGGTTCCGCCAAGGCGGTGACGCCTCTGGCCAGCGATGTCGCGGTGGCCCTGTTCCGCCGTCCGGCTCGGCGCCTCCCCGTCGAGCAGGCGGCGGGACCCGCGCCAGGGCCACCGCGACCAGCTTGCCGGGCCGATGAAAGCATGAACCCATGAGCCCGGTGAGTCGCGCCCGCAAGAAGGCACCGCAGCCCGTCACCCACAGCGTGACCGGCTTGTTCAAGGACATCCTGAACGACTTCTCGGCGCTGGGCGCCGACCCCGCGCCGGTGGACGTCGAACTGCTCGCCTCCGAGGTCCTCGGCCAGTTCCACGACGTGCCCCTCGAAGAAGGCGACGAGCCGCTCGGCCTCGAGCTGATCGCGTTCGCGCAGCGCAAGATCACCCCGGGCGCCGCCGCGCTGCTGGCCGCGCTGAAGATCGTCGCGGAGACCGACGTCGAGCGCAAGGCCGCCGAAGACGGCCTGCAGGTCGTCCTCGGCCGCGGCATCCCCGCGCCGGACTGGGCCGGCGACCTGGGCCAGGTCACCGCCGGCGAGTGCTGGCGGACCGGCGACGTCTACGGCGACGAGTCGTCCCTGCTCTGCGTCTTCACCCACGGCGACCAGGCGCACGGCCTGCTCGCGCTGCTCGACTTCACCGAGGGCGGCCGGGTGCGGGACCTCGTCGTGATCGAGCAGCCCGGCGAGGTCCTCGCCGAGATGCGGGCGCAGGCCGACGCCGACCCGGAGCTGGTCGTGGCGGAGGCCGTCGACCCGGCCGAAGCGCACCGCCTGCTCTCGGACGGCCTCGACGCCACCGACCACCTCGACGAAGCCGACGTCAGCGAGGACTACGCGCGCTTCCACGCGATCGCGCTGACGTGGTCCCGCGCGCTGCCGGAGCCCGCGCTCGTCCCCGAGGTCGCCGAGTGGTCCGACGCCGAGCGGGCCGCCGTCGTCGAGCAGTTCGTGACGGCGAGCGGTGAGGACGCCGGCGCCGCGCGCGCGATCGGGCGCCTGCTGCTGGAGCACGGCCTGGCCACCGACCCCGCGAACCCGTTGCGCGTCGGGCCGGAGAAGATCGCGCGGTTCCTCGAAGGGCTGCTCGGCGAGGAGCTCGAGCTCGACGCCGACCACGAGGAGGCCGTGGAGCCGGTCGTGCTGGCCTGGGTGCAGTGGACGGCGGAGCGCGCCGGGCTCACCGAAACGGCGATCGCCGCGCTCGACGAGGCCGTCGCCGACTACCTGAGCGAGTACGCCGACGAGGACGACTCCCCGCTGGAGCGCTACTTCGGCGACGTCGGCGACCTGTCGCCGACCGAGCTGGCGGACGCGCTGGAACGCCGGATGTTCGCCGTGCCGTCGCTGACCACGGAGATCGAGGACGAGGAGGTCGACCTCGACCCCACCGACCCCGAACAGCGCCGGGCGCTGGTCATCGCCGAGGCCGACGAGGACGAGGAAGAGCAGCGGCTGGTGCTGCGCGCGACGATCGTCGACCAGCTGTGGGACGACGAGCCCGTCGAGGCCTGGCTGGCCGTGCAGCGCCTCCAGGAGGGCGAACTCGACCGCGACGAGGTCTTCGAGCAGCTGATCAACGCGCTGGAAGGCAGCCTGCTGGACACCGAAACGCTCGAGTACGACGCCGACGCCTACGTCGAGGCGCTGACCGAACTCTGACGCGCTACGGGAGGGGGTTCGCGGACTTCGCCTTGCGCCGCCGTTCTTGGAGCCGGTCGTCGAAGTCGACGACGAACGTTCCGGCGGCCATCGCGATCAGCAAGACCAGACCGAGCAATGCGCCGACCCACGTAAGGACCATCGAGAACATCGTGGGCCTCCTCCCCAGCTCAGAGCCGTTTTCCTGACTCCTTCAGGGTCGCTTTCCGAACGGGCGTCCGGTATCGGCCAACCGGTTAGGCCTGGCTGCTTCCCCTCGGCCGATCGGCCGGTGTTCGGGGGCGCAGCGTGCGGATGGTGCGCCTGTGGGTGACGGGTCAAAGCTTGCGCAGGCGGACCCGGTTGATGGTGTGGTCGGCGTCCTTGCGCAGCACCAGCGTGGCCCGTGGGCGGGTCGGTTTGATGTTCTCCATCAGGTTCGGCTCGTTGATCGAGCGCCACAGGTGCCGCGCTTCGGCGCGGGCCTCGTCGTCGGGCAGGCCGGCGAAGTGGTGGAAGTGCGACGCCGGGTCGGCGAACGCCGTGTGCCGCAGCTCCAGGAACCGCTCGATGTACCAGCGCTGGATGTCGTCGGTGTGCGCGTCGACGTAGATCGAGAAGTCGAAGAGGTCGGACACCATCAGCCGCGGGCCCGGCTGCAGCACGTTCAGGCCTTCGAGGATGAGGATGTCCGGCTGCCGCACCACCTGCTCCTGGCCCGGCAGGATGTCGTAGGCCAGGTGCGAGTACACCGGCGCGGTGACGCGCTCGGCGCCCGACTTCACCTCGGTGACGAACCGCAGCAGCGCGCGGCGGTCGTAGCTCTCGGGGAAGCCCTTGCGGTGCATGATCCCGCGCCGCATCAGCTCGGCGCGCGGGTGCAGGAAGCCGTCGGTGGTGACCAGGTCGACGCGGGGGTGGTCCGGCCAGCGGGCGAGCAGCGTGCGCAGGATGCGGGCGGTGGTCGACTTGCCGACCGCCACGCTCCCGGCGATGCCGATCACGTACGGGACCTTCGTGCCGCGGGAGTCGTCACCGAGGAACGTCGTGGTCGCTTCGTAGAGCCGCTGGCGCGCGGCGACCTGCAGGTTGATCAGGCGGGAGAGCGGGAGGTAGACGTCGGCCACCTCGGCCAGGTCGACCTGCTCGCCGAGGCCGCGCAGCCGCAGCAGCTCGGCCGCGGTCAGCGGCAACGGCGTCGAACTTCGCAGTTCTTTCCACTGTTCCCGGTGCAGCTCGACATACGGGCTGAGTTCGCGGACCCGGGTCATCGCACACTCCTCCGGCCGTCGCCTGCACTGGCGGACGTTCACCTGCGTGTTCAACGGTAGGGCTTACGGCCGGTTAAAGCGCTGTGACGTAGTCCACCCCGGGTTTCGGTTGATCACCGCGAGTTGCGGAAGACCTCGTCCCACGCCGCCGCGACCTGGCGGCCGCACGTCGCGGGGTCGACGCCGCCGACGCCGGTGCCGAGGCCGGGCATCGCGATCGTGTCGACGAACTCCCGCACCGGCCCCTGGTCGAGCCGGCCGTCGCGCCACTGCAGGAACACCGCGCGCGCCGCGAGGTAGGGGTGGACGGTGTCGGCGGGCAGCCGTTCGCCGGGCTCGCGCATGGTCGGCGCGCTGATCAGCCACGCCGGCTCGGCCTCGCCGGTCGGCACGATCACGGCCTCGCCGATCGGCAGTTCGCCGCCGTGAAAGGCCAAAACGGCACTTCGGACGCTCTGCTCGACCCCGGGGAACGCCCGCGAGTAGACGGCGTCGATGCCCCCGCGCATCCAGCCGTAGGAGTTGGCCGGGCTGACCACGGCCTGGGCGACGACGTCGAGCACCGACCCGCGGTGCACCCGGACCCGGCCGGTCGCCTTTTCGGCGGCGGTGGTCCAAGCGGTGGCGAGTGGTTCATCGACGGCGCACAGCACCAGCTCCGGGGTGCGAGGGGAGATCGGCGGGTGCGTGCCCTCACGGCCGGTGTGCGTGCCCGAGTCGGCGGTCACATCCCTAGCATCGCAAAAAATGCCACCCGGCGTAACCGGTTCTGGTACCGGCTGTCCGAGTGAAAGTCGCCACGGTGCTGCCCCGTAGCCTGGGTGTTGTGTCACGGATCGCATACTTCGGCCCCCAGGGGACCTTCACCGAACAGGCCGCGCGGGCCCTCGCCGGCGGCGAAGAACTGATTCCGGTCGAGACCGTCCGGCTGGCGATGACGGCCGTCCGCAAGGGCGAGGCGGACGCCGCGTGCGTCCCCATCGAGAACTCGGTCGAGGGCGTGGTGCCCACCACGCTCGACGCGCTCAGCGAGTCGACCCCGCTGGTCGCCGTCGCCGAACACATCCTGCCGATCCACTTCAGCGTGCTGACGCGCCGCGGTGGCGGGGACATCAAAACCGTCGCCAGCCACCCGCACGCGCTCGCCCAGGTCCGCGAGTGGGTGGAGGCGAACCTGCCGGACGCGCACCCGGTGGCGTCGTCGTCGACGTCGGCGGCCGCGGTCGGCGTGCTCGAAGGGCAGTTCGACGCCGCGGTCTGCGCGCCGGTCGCCGTCGAGCACTACGACCTCGAAGTGCTGGCCACCGAGGTCGCCGACGTCAGCGACGCGGCGACCCGGTTCCTCCTGGTCCGGCCGCCGGGCGAGCTGCCGGAGCCGACGGGTGCCGACCGGACGTCCGTGGTCGCCGCGGCCGTGAACCGCACCGGCACGCTCGCCGAGCTGCTCACCGCGCTGGCCGACCGCGGGATCAACCTCACCCGGCTCGACGCCCGCCCGACGCGCAGCAACTTCGGCGAGTACCGCTTCTTCATCGACTTCGAGGGCCACGTGGCCGAGCCGCGGATCCTCGACGCGCTGACGGCGTTGCGCCGGCACTGCCGCAACCTGCGGTTCCTCGGCTCGCACCCGCGTGCCGACGGGACGCGCACCACGATCGAGCCGGGAGCCGGCAACGACGACTTCGTCGACGCCGCCGTGTGGGCCGACGCGGTCCGCAAGGGGGACCTGGCGTGAGGTTGCTGCTCATCCGCCACGGGCAGACCGACGGGAACGTCCGCGGCGCGCTCGACACCGCCCTGCCCGGCCCGCCGCTGACCGAGCTCGGCCACACCCAGGCCGCCGACCTCGCGTTCCGCCTGTCGGGAGAGCCGATCGTCGCGGTCTACGCGTCGCAGGCCACCCGCGCGCAGCAGACCGCGGCGCCGCTGGCCGCCCAGTTCTCGCTGGACGTCCAGGTCGTCGACGGTGTCCACGAAGTCGTCGCCGGTGACCTCGAAGGGGCGACCGACCACGCGTCGATCCGCACCTACATGGAGACGGTGCGGCGGTGGACGCTCGGCGAGCTGACGCCGTCGCTGCCCGGCGGCGAAAGCGGCACGAGCGTGCGCACTCGCATGCTCGACGCGGTCGGCCGGCTGCGCGCCAAGCACGAGCAGGCCGACCCGGACGGGGTGATCGCGCTGGTCAGCCACGGTGGGGCGATCCGGCTGTCCGCCGAGTGGCTGGCGCCGAACGTCCACGCGGACGTCGCCAACGCGGCGCTGATCCCGAACACCGGCCTGGTGGAGCTGACCGCCCTGCCGGACGGCCAGTGGCGCTGCCTGAGCTGGGTCGACACCCCGCTCTGACCGTCCCGAACGTGTGATCCCGTCACGTTTAGAACACGTTTGGTGGAGAATTAACGGTGCGAACCAACCTGCCGGAGACCCGCACGTCTACCCAGTAGCACCACACCAGGGAGGCGATTGACATGGTTCGGACGAAGCTCTCACGGTTGCTGCCGGTGGTCGCGGCTTCGGCGGGCGTCCTCGCGCTTTCCGCCTGCGGAAGCGGCGGGACCACGAACGCGGCGAGCAGCTCGACGCCGTCGACCACGGCGTCACCCAGCTCGACCAGCGCCACCACGGCCGAGCCGCCCCCGAGCAGCTCCGCGCCGGCTTCGTCGCCGGCCGCCCAGCCGGCGGGCAACGGCCTCTGCAAGGCCGGCGACGTCACGCTGTCGCTCGGCCAGGGCGACGCCGGCGCCGGGTCGACGTACCGGCCGCTGCTCATCAAGAACGCCAGCTCGAAGCCGTGCGAGATCCAGGGCTTCCCCGGGGTCTCCTACGTGGCGGGCACCGACGGGCACCAAGTCGGCAAGGACGCCCTCCGCGAAGGCACCAAGGGCAACGCCGTGAAGCTGAACCCGGGCCAGACGGCGGTCGCCGACATCCAGTTCGTGAACGTGCGGAACTTCGACTCGGGCACCTGCCAACCGACCGCGGTGAAGGGCCTGCGCATCTACCTGCCGCAGGAGACGGCCTCGAACTTCGTGCCGACCGACGGAACCGCCTGCGCGAGCACGAAGATCCCCGGAAACCAGCTCTCGGTGAAGACGGTCCACACCTCTTAAAGGCGGCCGCAGAGCTCCTGGGCCTGGACCAGGTGCCGCTGGCCGGAGATGTCGTTGAAGTGCAGGCTGAGCACCATGCGGCTGACGCCGTCGATGTGGTCGGCCAGCGGCTGGTAGGTGGCGTTGACCTGGGCGGCGGCCGCGGACAGCTCGCGGGCCGCCGTCATCCGGTGCAGCCGTTCGGGCGTGAGGCCGGGCGTCAGCGACGGCTGCGCGTCCCGGCTCGTGTCCGGCAGCTCGCCGACCCGGTCGAGGGCCTGGCACGCGGCCAGCGCGTCGTCGAGCGCGCCCGCGTGCACGCCGGACAGGCCCCACAGCAGCCCGAGCACGCCGCCGCCGAGCACGAACCCGGCGATCGCGCACAGCACGAGCATCCGGCGTGACTGCGGCGGTGGTGCCTCGACCTCCCCGGACTCGGTCGAGGGCTCGTCGAAGTCGGGCTCGGCGTCGGTGCCGGTGCCCTGGTCCACGGTGCGCATAAGCCGCCTCCCACCACCTGGGTGATGACGTATTTCAGCTCACAAACCCGGATCCTGGTGCACTAGCGCCCCGGCTGAGTCCGATTCGTCATCGAGCGAGGAGCGCCGCAGCGCGACGGAGGCGAACCCGGCGATCACCAGCATCGCCAGCCCGGACACGGCGAACGTGTGCGCCGCCGCGCCGAGCGCCTCGGTCAGCACGCCGCCGAGCAGGGCGCCGAGCGGGATCGCGCCCCAGACGACCGTGCGCCACACGCCGAGCACCCGGCCGAGCAGCTCGCCGGGCACCAGCGTGTGCCGGGCCGTGGCGAGCACGACGTTGACCGCGACGACCGCCGCGGCGAACAGACCGAACAGGGCCGCGCTCGCGATCGGCGAACGCACCAGGCCCATCCCGCCGAACCCGGCACCGCAGCCGAGGATCCCGCCGACCACGACCACGCGCCGGCCGGTCGCGCGCACCAGCCGCGGCGCGACGCCCGCGCCGAGCAGCCCGCCGAGGCCGCCGACGAACGCGAAGAGCCCGAAGGTCGCGTCGGCCAGGTGGAGGTCGTCGAGCGCGTAGAGCACCAGTTGCGCCTGCGCGAGCTCGCTGACCAGGCTGAGCAGGCCGGCGATGACGACCAGCCGCTTGAGCGGCGCGTTGCCGCGCAGCCAGCGCAGGCCGTCGGCCAGCTCGGTGCGCAGCCGGGTGCGCTCTCGGACTTCGGTGCGTCCGCGGTAGGTGCCGGCGAGCCCGAGCAGGACCGCGGCCGCGATCGCGAAGCCCGCGGAGTTGAGGACGAACGGGAAGGCGGCGAAGAGCGCGAAGGCCAGTCCGCCGAGCGGGCCGCCGAGGAACGTCTGGCCGACGATCTCGCACGCCTGCAGCTTGCTGTTGGCCGCGTCGAGCGAGCCGTCGCCGACGACCGCCGGGACCAGGGCGTTGGCCGCGCTGTCCGCGATCGTTTCGGCGGTCCCGATGACCAGCGCCGTCAGGTAGACCAGCCAGATCGTCATCCCGCCGGCGGCGACGAGCACCGCGAGGGTGCCGACGGCGACGGCGCGGGCGGTGTTGGCGACGATCATCGCGCGCCGCCGGTCGATCCGGTCGACCAGCGCGCCGGCGACGGCGGCGAACAGCAGCCAGGGCAGGAACTGGGTGGCGGAGAGCCCGGCGATGAGCACCGGATCGCGGGTCAGCGTCGTCGCCAGCAGGGGCAGGGCCACCTTGCCGATGCCGTCGCCCAGGTGGGAGGCGGCGCTCGACGTCAGCAGCCACGTGAGTCTTCGCGCAGGGTTCACCGGAGCCCCCAGCACTCATCGCTGTCGCCCAATGACTTCCGGTAACAGAATAAGGGCGATGTCACCCGATGGTGGTCACGGTGTCACTACTAGTGCGCGCTCAGCCCCAGCCGAGCTCGTGCAACCGGGCGTCGTCGATCCCGAAGTGGTGGCCCAGCTCGTGCACGACGGTGATGAGGACCTCCTCGACGACCTCGTCCTCGTCCTCGCACATCGAGAGGATCGGCTGCCGGTAGATCGAGATCCGGTCCGGCAGCACCCCGCCGTACGACGACGTCCGCTCGGTCAGCGCGATCCCGTGGTAAAGCCCGAGGATGTCCGGGGCCTCGTCGTTGAACTCCTCGACCAGCACGACGACGTTGTCCATCGCCTTCGCGAACTCGGCCGGCACCTCGTCCAGGGCTTCCGAGACCAGTTCTTCGAACCGCTCCCGGCTCATCTCGACCGGCATCAGCCGTTCTGCTTCGACGTCGGCGGGGCCGAGCTCGACGTGGCCGGCCCACCGCCGCCGTCCGACGGCGGGCCGCCGTCCTGGGGAGCTCCGCCGTCCTGGGGCTGGCCGCCGTCGCCCGCGGGGGCGGCCTTGATGCTGCCGGTCACCGCCTGCAGGCCGCTCTTGTCCGGCAGGAGCGCCGCCACCTTGCAGTTGACCTTGGTCGACCCGGCGTCCCAGCTCTCCTGCTCCCGCAGGTCCCAGGTCAGGATCAGCTTCTTCGCGTCCAGGTCGGCGCCGCCCGTGTAGTCCGCCGCCTGCTTGGTGCACTCGGTGTCGAGCCAGGCCTTCTGGTCGTCCTGCGCCGGGTAGGCGTCCTTGAACTTCGACTTGAGGTCGAGGGTCGCGATGATCTCGTAGGAGTGCGGCTTGGTGCAGTCGAGCGGGTCGCCGACGCCCTTGCCCTGCAGCGCCAGACAGGTGCCCGGCTCGAACACGAGCGACTGGTCCTGGTCTTTCGCCGGCCCGGTGGTCGTCAGCAGCGTGCCGCCGGGGCCCGCCCACTGCAGGCCGCACCGCAGCTGGCGGTCGCCGTCGTCCCACTGCGACGGCGTCGGGCGCAGCAGGTTCGTCGTGAGCTTGCCGTACGGGTCGAGTTTGTGGCCGAGGTAGGGCTTCACGTCCGACGTGCACTTCTGCTGGGCGATCTGCTGCCACTGCTCCAGCGACGGCACCGGCGCGCCCTCCGGGAACTGCGCGCCGATGTCCACGAGCGCGGTGACCTCGAACTTGTGCGGCTGCGTGCAGGCGACCTTGGTCGCGTCGCTCGCGTCCGGGTTCGTCCAGGTCAGGCAGCTGCCGGGCGGGGAGTGGAAGGCCTCCTCGGCTTCCGCCGAGAGCTTGCCGGCACCGCCGCCGGACCCGCCGGTGATGCCGTCGCTCCAGGAGAAGACGACGCTGAGGGCGAGCGCGATGAGCGCGCCCGCGAAGATCCCGCCCATCACGACGCGGGTGCGCAGCGTCTGCGTGGCGGTGGGGAACCGATCGGCGCTGGGAGACATCGCAGTCCATGATGCCCGCGCCGCGCGCGACGTGCGCGACCTAGGGTGGTTAGGGTGGGTCACGGTTTCGTGGTGGCCGGGATTACGGAGCGCACATGACGCAGGACAGCAACGGCGGGGACCAGCCGCCCCCCGAGCCGCCGAAGCGCGGCTCGATGAGATTCCAGGACTCGAACACGCAGCCCAAGCGGCCGTCGGTCGCCGAGCAGCGCGCGCGTCAGCAGGCGCTGGTGCAGGAGGAGCGCGACGAGGAGGTGGCCCGCCAGGCCGACGCCAAGGCGGCGACCCGGCGCAAGATCCTCATCGGCAGCGGCGTCACGGTCGGGCTCGTCGGCCTGGTCGCGACGTTCTACACGGTCGCGAAGCCGCAGGGCGAGGTCACCGCCGTCTGCACCGACAACAGCGGTGTCGTCCAGAACGACGACAACTGCGACGAGAACTACGTGACCAGCCACGGTGGCTACTCCAGCGGTGGCTTCCTGTTCCTGCCGATCGGCGGGGGCGGCTACAACAGCTACCGCTACAACTACGGCGGAACCGGCGTCATCGGGCAGCGCGTGTCCGGCGGCTCGTACGACGCGCCGTCGTCGCGGACCAGCGTGAACACGAAGTCCGGCAAGTCGGTCCAGCGCGGCGGCTTCGGCATCAGCGGGAAGAGCGGCAGCACCGGGGGCACCGGCGGCAGCGGCAAGAGCGGGGGATCTTAGGTGTACCGGGACCGGCGTGAGCCGCGGCGCGACTGGCAGCGGATCGTCGAGGAGCAGGGACTCGTCTACGGCACGCCGGCCCGCGACAGCAGCGGCCGGGTGCGGCCGTACTGGGACGAGTCCGTGCACTACGTCTTCGACATGGACGAGGTCCTCTCGCTCGAGGCCGACGTCGAACTGCTGCACTCGATGTGCCTGGAGGCCGTCGACAACGTCGTGACGACCGAGGGCTACCAGCGCTTCGGCATCCCCGAGTGGGTCTGGCCGCACATCGCCGAGTCGTGGAAGCGGCAGGACCCGCACGTCTACGGCCGGTTCGACCTGCGCTACGACGGCAAGTCGCCGGCGAAGCTGCTGGAGTACAACGCGGACACGCCGACCACGCTGCTGGAGGCGTCGCTGCTGCAGTGGCACTGGAAGACCGACGTCTTCCCGGACGACGACCAGTGGAACTCGATCCACGAGAAGCTCGTCGAGCGCTGGGCGTTCCTGCAGGACAAGCTGCCCTCGAACGAGCTGCACTTCACCTGGTCGGCGGCCGACCCCTCCGGCGAGGACAACGTCACCACGGCGTACCTCCAGGAGACGGCGGCCGAGGCCGGGCTCGACACGGTGGGGCTGGCGATCGAGGAGATCGGCTGGGACCCGGTGCTCAAGCGGTTCGTCGACCTCGAAGAGTCGCAGATGGCGACCGTGCTGAAGCTGTACCCGTGGGAGTGGGTGGTCGACGAGGAGTTCGGCCGCAACGCCGTCGAGTCGCTGCCGCGGACGCTGTGGATCGAGCCGCTCTGGAAGATGATCCTCTCCAACAAGACGCTGCTCGCGATCCTGTGGGAGAACTACCCGGGCCACCCGAACCTGCTGCCCGCGTTCGCCGACGACCCCGGCCTGCTCACCGAGTACGTCCGCAAGCCGAAGCTGGGCCGCGAGGGCGCGAACGTCCAGATCGTCGCCACCGGCTACGAGACCCAGACCGACGGCGTCTACGGCGCCGAAGGCTTCGTCTACCAGGCGTTCGACCCGCTGCCCGAGTTCGACGGCTACCGGCCGGCGCTCGGCGCGTGGATCGTCGGCGACAGCTCCGCCGGCCTGGGCATCCGGGAGACCGGTGGCCTGGTCACCGACGACGGTGCGGCATTTGTCCCACATCGCATCCCCGAAGCGTGATACAACACCGCTGCTGATCAGCTCTTTCTCCTGGGAGACAACTCGTGAACACGACCCTTGCGCTGTCCGACACGTTCGGCTCCGACCTCGTGCGGGGGATCGGCGCGATCCTGCTCTACGGCGTCATCGGCCTGCTGCTGATGTTCGCCGGCTTCTACGCGATCGACTGGACCACGCCCGGCAAGCTGTCGAAGCTCGTGCACGCGGGCCTGCCCAATGCCGTGATCGTGACCGCGTCCGGGCTGCTGGCGATGTCGTTCATCGTCGTCGTGGCGATCTTCAACTCGGCCAGTGACCTCACCGAAGGCCTGATCACCTCGCTGGTCTACGGCCTGCTCGGGATCATCGTCCAGGTGGTCGCCGTCCGGCTGCTGGAGTGGGCGACCCGCATCGACGTGGCCTCGACCATCGAGAGCGAGGAGTTCGCCCCGGTGAGCATCGTCGTCGCGGCGGCGCACATCGGCCTGGGCCTCGTGGTGGCGGTCGGCATCTCCTGACCAGCGTTCGTGAGCCGGGTCACGCGGCGCGTGGCCCGGCTCCTCCGTTCGCACTAGCGTGGGGTTCGTGCGCCTGCTGAGGACACCGGACGACCGGTTCACGGACCTGCCCGACTTCTCCTTCGAACCTCGCTACGTCGAGCTCGACGACCCCCACGGCGGCCGCATCAGAGTGGGGTACGTGGAGGCGGGCCCGGCCGACGGGCAGCCGGTGCTGTTGCTGCACGGCGAGCCCAGCTGGTCCTTCCTCTACCGCAAGATGCTGCCGGTGCTGGCCACGGCCGGGCTGCGCGCGATCGCCCCGGACCTGGTCGGCTTCGGCCGGTCCGACAAGCCCGGCGACTTGGTGGACCACACGTACGCCCGCCACGTCGAGTGGATGCGCGGCTTCGCGTTCGACGCTTTGGACCTGCGGGACGTGACGCTCGTCGGCCAGGACTGGGGCGGCCTCATCGGGCTGCGGCTGGTGGCGGAGAACCCCGCGCGGTTCGCGCGGGTCGTGGCGGCCAACACGGGCCTGCCGACCGGAGACGTCGACATGCCGCCGGTGTGGCACTCGTTCCGCGAGGCCGTGGAGAAGGCCCAGGTGCTGGACGTCGCCCGGTTCGTCCAGTCGGGGTGCAAGTCTTCCCTGCCCGAGGAAGTGCGGGCGGCTTACGACGCGCCGTTCCCGAACGAGATGTACAAGGCGGGCCCGCGCGCGATGCCGTCGCTGGTGCCGTACCGCCCGGACGACCCGGCTTCCGAGGCGAACCGATCGGCCTGGAAGACGTTGACCGAGCTGGAGATCCCGTTTTCGGTGGCGTTCTCCGACGGCGACCCGATCACCGGCGGAATGGCCCCGATCCTCAAGCGCTCGATGCGGGGAGCTCAGGGTCTGGACCACCCGGTGATCGCGGGCGCCGGGCACTTCCTGCAGGAGGACAAAGGCGAGGAGCTGGCGGAGCACGTCGCGAGATTCGTGCGCGGATAGGCGAACGGGCGGCCGGCACCGACAAACCCGAGCGGCGACTGAGAATCCCAACGGAGGGGCGGGGGAGGTCGAACCCGGCGGGCTTTGTCTTCTGCCGCGGCAGAAGACAAAAGCGTCCTCGCCGGACGGGCAGGCTCTGGGATGGCCTGGGTTTCGCGGTCGACTCGCCTACCGAGGTGGGTCGCTGGGTGGTCATCCCGTCGCCTGAACGAGGCCTATCACTTTGAGCCGGGCCCGCAAGCTTGCGCTGTCTTCTCGCCCTGGGCTCTGGGTTGCTGGCCCGGCTCAAAGTGATTTCACGGCCTCAGGCGACGGGATGACCACCCAGCTCGTTAGGTCAAAAGCGCCGCGTGGGTTGCCTTCAGCGCGTCCACCAGGATGTCCAGGCCTTCCTGGGCCTCCTCCGCCGTCAACGTCATCGGTGGGCCCAGCCGCAGCACGTTGCCGTGCAGACCGCCCTTGCCGATCAGCAGGCCGCGCTTCTTCGTCTCCTCCAGCATCCGGGCCGCCGCGGCCACGAACGGCTCAGTCGTGCCCGGCTTGATCAGCTCCACGCCGATCATCAGCCCCTTGCCGCGCACCTCGGCCACCAGCGGGCTGTCGGACGAACGCAGACCGGACAGCAACTGCGCACCACGAGCCGCGCAGTTCGCCTGCAGGTCGTGGTCCTTGATGTAGTCCAGCACCGCCGTCGCGCCGGCCATGGACACCGGGTTGCCGCCGAACGTCGAGAACGACTGGGCCTGGAAGCAATCCAGGACGTCCCCGCGGGCCACCACCCCGCCGACCGCGAGCCCGTTGCCCAGGCCCTTCGCGAACGTCATCATGTCCGGCGTCACGCCGTGCGCGTCGATGCCCCAGAAGTGCTCGCCCGTGCGGCCCCAGCCCGTCTGGACCTCGTCGGAGATGAACAGCACGCCGTAGGAGTCGAGCACCTCCTTCATCGCCCGGAACAGGCCGTCCGGGGGGAGGCTGAAGCCGCCGACGCCCTGGATCGGCTCGGCGATCAGGCACGCGACGTCGCCCGCGGTCGCCGTGTCGAGCACGTCCACCAGGTCCGCGACGCACGCCTTGATGTAGTCGGCGTCCGACATGTCCCGGAACGGGCTGCGATAGCGGTAACCGCCGTGGACGTAGTTGACCTTGACCGGGCTCAGCGCCGACGCCGACCAGCCGCGGTTGCCGGTGATCGCGACCGTCCCGAACGACCGGCCGTGGTAGGAGTTGCGCATCGCCAGCACCTGGTTGCTGCGCCGGAACTGCGTCGCCAGCATCAACGCCGTGTCGTTGGCCTCGCTGCCGGAGTTGGTGAAGAAGACCTTCGCGTCCGGGATGTTCGACAGCTTCGCGATCCGCTCGGCCAGCTCGACCTGCGACCGGATCAGGTACAGCGTCGAGGTGTGCAGGATGCCCGTGTCGAGCTGCTTGCGGACCGCGTCGCCGATCTCGGCGACGTCGTAGCCCATCGAGTTGGTCAGCACCCCGGCGAAGAAGTCGAGGTAGGTGCGGCCCTGCGAGTCCGTCATCCGCCGGTCGTGCGCGTGCACGATCTCGATCGGCTCTTCGTAGAGCAGCGACATCCAGGACGGCATGACAGCGCGGTGCCGGGCGAGCAGCTCATCGGTCATCGAACGCCTCCTCGGGGTCTCAAGCGAGTATGAGGAGGCCGTGAACAGCGCTTCAACGATCAGACTGTCGGGATAACCCAGTAGGGACGCACAGTCTGTACGGACTACCCTCTGTCTTCGTGATTGACCCCAGGACTCTGCGCGATGACCCGGAAGCCGTGCGCGCGTCGCAGCGCGCCCGTGGCGAGGACGAAGGAGTGGTCGACAAGCTGCTCTCCCTCGACTCCCGGCGCCGCTCTTCCATCGCGGCCGCCGACAAGCTGCGCAACGAGCAGAAGCTCCTGGGCAAGCAGATCCCGAAGGCGCCGCCGGAGGAGAAGCAGCAGCTGCTGGCCACGGCCAAGGAGCTCGCCGCGCAGGTCAAGGCCGCCGAGGCGGAGCAGAACACGTCGTCGGAGGAGTTCGACCAGCTCTTCCGCACCGTGGCGAACCTCGTGCACCCGGACGCGCCGGTCGGCGGCGAGGACGACTTCGCCGTCGTCAAGCACGTCGGTGAGCCGACGAAGTTCGACTTCACCCCGAAGGACCACCTCGAGCTGCTCGAAGCGCTCGGCGGCGTCGACATGGAACGCGGCGCGAAGGTCTCGGGCTCGCGGTTCTACTTCCTCACCGGCGTCGGCGCGCAGCTGCAGCTCGGCCTGCTCAACATGGCCATCGCGCAAGCCCTCGAGAACGGCTTCACGCCGATGATCACGCCGTCGCTGGTCCGCCCGGAGATCATGGCCGGCACCGGCTTCCTCGGCCAGCACTCGAGCGAGATCTACCACCTCGAGGACGACGACCTGTACCTCGTCGGGACGTCGGAGGTGCCGCTGGCCGGCTTCCACTCCGACGAGATCCTCGACCTGACCGACGCCAAGCGGTACGCGGGCTGGTCGTCCTGCTACCGGCGCGAGGCCGGCTCGTACGGCCGGGACACCCGCGGCATCATCCGCGTCCACCAGTTCGACAAGGTGGAGATGTTCGTCTACACCAAGCCGGAGGACGCCGAGGCCGAGCACGAGCGGCTGCTCGGCTGGGAAGAGCAGATGCTCGCGAAGATCGAGGTGCCCTACCGGGTCATCGACACCGCGACCGGCGACCTCGGCACGTCCGCGCACCGCAAGTTCGACTGCGAGGCGTGGATCCCGACGCAGGACACCTACCGCGAGCTGACCTCGACGTCCAACTGCACGACGTTCCAGGCCCGCCGGCTGGCGATCCGCTACCGCGGCGAGAACGGCAAGCCGCTGGTCGCCGCGACGCTCAACGGCACCCTGGCCACCACCCGCTGGATCGTCGCGATCATCGAGAACCACCAGCAGGAGGACGGCTCGGTCCGCGTGCCGGAGGCGCTGCGCCCGTTCGTCGGTGGCAAGGAAGTCCTCACGCCCCGCTGATTCGGCCTTGTGCCAGGTGCGCACCCGTTCGGCCCAGTAGTGTCCGGGCCGAACGGGAGGATCCTTCGCATGCGCATGAAGTGGCAGGCCGTGGCGTCGCTGGCGGCCCTGGCCGTGGTGGTGTCCGGCTGCACGGTGGCCGTCGGCGGTTCGGCCTCGCCGGTGCCGGGCCAGGGCCCGATCGTCAAGGCCGTCGACGCCTGCTCGATGCTGGACGAGGGCCAGCTCGAC
The DNA here is from genome assembly GCA_049998055.1 of Amycolatopsis sp. cmx-4-37. GTDB lineage: Bacteria > Actinomycetota > Actinomycetes > Mycobacteriales > Pseudonocardiaceae > Amycolatopsis. Next base: position 198,721 of record JAEBEK010000008.1, read on the forward strand.
GCCCTCGGCTACGAGGCCAAGGGCCGCTCGGTGCCGGAGAACAAGGACCGGAACCAGACGGCGATGTGCCTGTGGAACACGAAGGACGACGTCGAGCCGTCGGCCATCCTGAACGTCGGCTACACGACGGACATCGACTTCAACGAGTACATCGCCGGGGCCGTCCCGAAGGGCGACCCGCAGCAGATCGCCGGCTTCAGCTGGCGGCAGTACCCGTCGATCCTCTCCGACGACTGCGTGCTCTACGCCCTGCTCGGGGACAAGTCCTTCGCGTACGTCAGCGTCTCGGAACCGCCCCTCGAGAAGTCGTGCGAGCTGGCGAAGCAGGCGGTCCCGCAGGTCGCGGCGCACCTGCCGGGCGGCCAGGACGCGCCGTCGATCACGCCTTCGACGTCGGCGAAGCCGGAGCCGGGCGGGCCGCTGCTGGCGGCCGACCCGTGCGCGACGCTGAAGCCGGACCAGGTGGCGCAGCTCAAGAACATCTCGCCGACCGGGGAGAAGGACAGCTCGTCGGCGGTGCCCAACGCGACCTACTGCCTCTGGGACGACACCGACGGCGACCAGGGCCAGAAGGCGTTCGAGGTCTGGTTCGGCCCGAGCACGCCGGTGGCCGGCTGGCCGGGCGTGAACGGCGTCCAGCCCACCGAGACCGTCGACGTCGGCGGCAAGAAGTGGGGCGTCTTCCCGAACATGGGCGGCCTGCGGGCGACCTGCGGCGCGACCCTGCCGATCACCGACACGTCGTCGGTGCAGGTGGTCAGCGGGTTCCTCGGCGACGACACCAAGACGTGCGACCTCGTGAAGCAGGGCCTGCCGCTGGTGACGGCCAACCTGCCCGGCTAGCTGTCGGAGACCTGGTCGGCGATGTGGCGCGCGATCTCGAGCGCGCTCGTCGCGGCCGGCGACGGCGCGTTCAGGACGTGCACCTGGTCGCGCGCGGTCTCGATGAGGAAGTCGTCGACGAGCGAGCCGTCGCGGCGCATCGCCTGCGCGCGCACGCCGGAGCCGTGGCGGACGATGTCGTCCTCGGTGACGGCCGGGACGAGCCGGGCGAGGCTCGCGGCGAACCGCTTCTTCGAGAACGAACGGCGGACCTCGTCGAGCCCGGTCGGGAACGCGTACTTCTTCGCGAGCCGCCAGACGCCCGGGAAGGCCGCGACCTCGGCGACGTCCTTGGCGGAGAAGTCGGCCCAGCGGTAGCCCTCGCGGCGCAGCGCGAGCACGGCGTTCGGGCCCGCGTGCACGCTGCCGTCGAGCATCCGCGTGAGGTGCACGCCCAGGAACGGCAGCGTCGGGTCGGGCACCGGGTAGATCAGGCCCTTGACCAGGCCGCGGCGTTCGGGCTTGAGCTCGTAGTACTCGCCGCGGAACGGCACGATCTTCGCCGACGGCGTCAGCCCGGCCAGCCGCGCGACGCGGTCGGAGTGCAGGCCGGCGCAGTTCACGAGCCCGTCCGCGACGATGACGTCTTCGCCGGTCGCGACCTCGACGCCGCCGTCGTTCCCGGCGCGGATGGCCAGCGCGGGGCTGTTCAGCCGGAGGTCGACGCCGGCTTCGTCGAGCAGCCGGACGAGCGCCTGGCAGACGCCGGGGAAGTCGATGATCCCGGTGGACTCGACCCGCAGCGCGGCGACGCAGGCGACCTCGGGCTCGTACTCGCGGGCTTCGGCGGGGGAGATCTTCTTCGCCGGGACGCCGTTGGCTTCGGCCCGCTCGGCGAGGGTGTTCAGCGCCGGGATCTCCTTCTCGTCGGTCGCGACGACGAGCTTCCCGCAGACCTCGACGGGCACGCCGTACTGGCGCGCGAAGTCCACGATGGACCGGTTCCCGGCGACGGACATGCGCGCCTTGAAGGACCCCGGCTGGTAGTAGAGCCCGGCGTGGACGACGTTCGAGTTGTGCCCGGTCTGGTGCGCCGCCCAGCGCGGCTCCTTTTCCAGCACCGTGACGTCCAGCCCGCGCCTGGTCAGCTCCCAGGCCACGGCCAGACCGACGATCCCGCCCCCGACGACCACCACGTTGCGCACGATCGACCAGGCTACGCGAGCGGCGAAGCGTCAGCCCGCCAGCCCGGCCGTGGTCAGCGCCTTCTGGGCGCTCATCCCCAGTCCGGCCCCGTACGCGCGCTCGAAGCCGTCGGCTCCGAGCGACGCCAGCAGCCGGGCCCGCACCGACGAGACGTCCGGGTCCCCGCCGATCGCCGTCCCACGCACGCCGGCCGCCGTGCCCAGGAGCAGGGCCGCCTGTTCCGGGCGGGACTCCGCCGCGGCCACCCCGGCCAAGCCCTCCAGCGCGAACGCGACGACGTCGCCGGCGTGCCGTCGCCGTCCGATGAGCAGCGCCTCGCGGTGCAGCCTGGCGGCTTCGGCCGGCCGGCCTTCCCCCACCGTGAGCCAGCCGAGGGCGATCATCGCCCCCGCGCGGACCGTCTCCGCGGAGAACGAGCCCGCCGGGCTTTCGGTCAGCGCGCGCTCGCAGAGCTCCCGGGCCGCGGCCAGGTCACCGGACAGCCGCGCCAGCGTCGCCAGGCCGACGCGGGCCGCCGAGCGGGACTCCGGCATCCCGGAGCGGCGGGCCAGCGCCACCGCCAGCTCGTAGTCCGCGCGAGCGCCGGCGCGGTCGCCCGACAGCAGCCGGGTCCACGCGCGACGGCAGATCAGGTCCGCGACGTCGTCCCGCGCGCCGATCTCCTGCATCAGGCCCAGCGCCTCGTGCATCAGCGGCAGCGCGGCGGCGTACTCCCCGCGCCAGGTCAGCAGCTGCGACAGGTGGTCGAGCGCCATCGACAGGCCCCACCGCTCACCCAGCTCGCGGAACTGCGCCGCGCCCTCGCGCAGTCCTTCCTCGGCGCCGCTCAGGTCACCGGTCATCATCGAGCGCAGGCCCAGGCCCATCGGCAGCAGCGCCCAGGTCCACGGATCGCCGCCGGCCAGCATCGCCTCGCCGCGGCCGAGCAGCTCCTCGTCGTCGCCCGGCGGGCCGGCGACCACGCCCAGCAGCATCACCAGGATCGGGTTCCGGGGCGCCCGGTCCACGCTCGTCGCGTACCGGTGAACCATCGGCAGGTACTGCTCCAGCGCCTCGTCGGGCTGCCCGGACAACGCCCCGAGCACGCACACCAGGAACTCCTCGACGTACTCCTCGCGCAGCTCCGGCGTGACCCGCGAGACGACCGCGAGCGACAGCCCGGCGCCCTCGAACCGCCGTCCGCGCATCCACCAGTACATCGCCAGCAGCGGAACCAGCCGCAGCGCGAGCGCGACGTCGTGCTCGGTCGCCCAGCGCAGGGCGGCCAGGAGGTTGTCGTACTCGGCGTCGACCCGGTCCAGCCAAGCCAGCTGCGCGGCGGTCCGCAGCATCGGGTCGGCTTCCTCGGCGAACCGCAGGAAGTACTCGGCGTGCGCGCGGTGGACGGTCTCGGTCTCGCCCGCTTCGGCGAGCTTCTCGGCGCCGAACGCGCGGATCGTCTCCAGCATCCGGAACCGTCCGCCGACGGCTTCGGCCAGCGACTTGTCGGCCAGTTCGAGCAGCAGGCCGGAGTCGGCGCCGCAGACCTCGGCCGCCGCGGCGAGCGTCGCGCCGCCCGGGAACACCGTCAGGCGCCGCGCGAGCTCGCGTTCGTCGTCGCCGAGCAGGTCCCAGCTCCACTCGACGACCCCGCGCAGCGAGCGGTGCCGCTCCTCGGCCGTCCGGCTGCCGCGGGCGAGCAGGCGGAACCGGTCGTCGAGCCGGGCCGCGATCTCGCCGAGGTCCAGGCTGCGGACGCGCGCCGCGGCCAGTTCCAGCGCCAGCGGCAGGCCGTCGAGGGCCGCGCAGACGTGCTGGACGTCGCCGATCGTCGCCTCGCCGACGGTGAACGCGGGATCGCTCGCGGCCGCGCGTTCGGCGAACAACCGGATCGCCGGGTACGCCAGTGCCTCGGCGGCGGGCGTCCCGGGCGGCGGGACGGCCAGCCGTGGCACCGGCGCCAGCTGCTCGCCGGTGATGCCGAGCGGCTCGCGGCTCGTGGCCAGCACCCGCAGCCCGGGGCACGCGCCGAGCAGCCGCGCGGCCAGCCGGGCCGCGACGTCGACGACGTGCTCGCAGTTGTCCAACACGAGCAGCGCCGCCCGGTCGCGCAGCGCCGAGATCAGCCGGTCGGCCGGGTCCTGCGGGCCGCCGCGCGAGCTTTCGCGCAGGCCGACCGCGCCCAGCACCGCCCCGGCGACCCCGGGACCGTCGTGCGGGGCCAGCTCGACGAACGCGACCGGCCCGGCCTCGGCCGCGGCCGCTTCGACGGCCAGCCGCGTCTTGCCGGTACCGCCCGGCCCGGTCAGCGTCACGAGGCGGCTGCGTTCGAGCAGCTCGGCCACCTGCCGCAGCTCGTCGTCCCGGCCGACGAAGCTGGTCAGCTGCGCGGGCAGCGCGGAGATCGCCGGCTTCTCGGTTTCGCCGCGAAGCACGGCGAGGTGGGCTTCGGCGAGCTCCGGGCCCGGGTCGGCGCCCAGCTCGTCGGCCAGCGTGCGGCGGGCGTCTTCGAACGCGCCCAGCGCTTCGGCCGGCCGGCCCGCGGTGGCGAGCGCCCGGACGAGCTGTGCGCGCGGGCGTTCCCGCAGCGGCTGCGCGGCGACGGTCTCCCGCAGCTCGGCGAGGACGTCTTCGGCCTGCCCGAGGGCCAGCCGGGCCTCGACGTGGTCGTCCGCCGCGTCGGCCCGCAGCGCCTCGAGCCGCGTGGCCCGGGCGGCGGCGAACGGCGCGTCGGCCAGGTCGGTGAAGGCCGTCCCGCGCCACAACGCCATCGCTTCGCCCAAAGTGGACGCCGCTCGCGCGTGCTCGCCGTTCTTCAGCAGCGCACGCCCCTCGCGCGCCAGGCTTTCGAAGGCGAGAACGTCCACTTCGTCCGGTTCGACGACCAGGCGGTAGCCGGCCGCGGTGAACTCGACCGGTGCCAGCTCTTTCAACGCCGTACGCAGCCGGGACACCTGTGACTGCAGGGCGTTGGCCGCGCCGTCCGGCGGGTGCTCGCCGTACATGCCGTCGATCAGCCGTTCGGCCGGGACGAACCGCCCGGCCTCCAGGGCGAGCAGCGCCAGCAACATCCGCGACCGCGGGCCGCCCACCGCCACCTGCGTGCCGTCTTCACCCCACGCGGTGACGGCCCCCAGCACCCCGAATCGCATGGGTTCAGCCTAAGACGTACTCCGACCTGGGGATGTCGTCACTCTGAAGTGGTCTTCGGCGTGGGCCTGTGAATCACCTGAGCGAGCGTATATACACTTCGCCGGGTCCCCACGCAATGGGAGAGGTATGTCGTCCGACAGCGTTAATGGCCGCCTCCGCGGGAAAGAGCACGTCGGCGGGATCGTCCTGGGTCAACCGACCGTCGGCGAAGAAGAGCTCGCCGCGGTGGCCGAAGTCTTCCGATCCGGCTGGCTGGCCGGTGCCGGCCCGGCGTGCCGCCGCTTCGAGGAGCGGTTCGCCCAGGTCACCGGCACCGCGCACGCGTTGGCGACCGCGAACTGCGGCTCCGCGCTCTTCCTGGGCCTCCAGGTGCTGGGCGTGCGGCCCGGCGACGAGGTCATCGTCGGCGACTACACCTTCCCCGCCACCGGCCACGCCGTCGTGCAGGCCGGCGCGACCCCGGTGTTCGCCGACATCCGCCCGGACGTCTTCAGCGCCGACCCGGCCCACGTCGAGTCCCTGATCACGCCGAAGACCGTCGGCATCCTCGCCGTGGACGTCGCCGGCCAGCCCGGGGACTTCGACGAGTACCGCGCGATCGCCGACCAGCACGGTCTCTGGCTGTTCGAGGACGCCGCGTGCGCCGCGGGCGCGACGTACAAGACGCGCCCCGCCGGCAGCCTCGCCGACCTCGCCGCGTTCTCCTTCCACGGCCGCAAGGGCATCACCGCGGGCGAAGGCGGCGCGCTGGTCTCCGACCGCGAAGACCTCATCGCGCACGCCCGCAAGCTCCACACCTACGGCATCGAGCCGGCGATCAGCCGCGAAGGCTCCGACACGCTGCCGATCCCGGAGTTCCACGAGCTCGGCTACAACTTCCGCATGTCGGACGTCCAGGCCGCGATCATGAACGTCCAGCTCGACCGGCTGCCGGACCTCCTCGCCGCGCGCCGGTCCGTCGCGAAGCGCTATCACGAGGCTTTCGAGGACGTCGACGCGCTGACCGTCCCGGTCGAACTGTCCGATCGGGAGCACCCGTGGCAGGCCTACCTGCTCACGGTCGCGCCGGAGGTCAGCCGCGACACCCTCGCCCTGCGCGTCCGCTCCCACGGCGTCCAGTGCAACTTCGGCACCTACGCCTCGCACCTGCAGCCGATCTACGGTCCCCAGGCCCCGCTGCCCGTCTCGGCGGACGCGTTCGCGCGTCAGCTGGCGATCCCCATGCACGCCAACCTCACCGACGCCGAGGTCACCCGCGTCGGCGAGGTCGTGCGCGAAGCCGTGCAGTCCCTGTCCTGAAGCCGCCTACCGAGGAGAAATTGGTGTCCGACAAGAAGGTGCTCTTCACCGGGGCTGGCGGGTTCATCGCCGCGCACGTGATCCCGCTGCTCATCGAGGGCGGCTACACGGTGCGGATCTTCGACAACATGACCCGCGGCGACCGCGCCCGCGTCGACGAGTTCGTCGCCACCGGCAAGGTCGAGCTCGTCGAGAAGGACGTCCGCTACGGCGGGGCGGTGCGCGAGGCCATGCGCGGCTGCACGCACGTCATCCACTTCGCGACGGTGTCGATCAACAAGTCGATCGCCGACCCGCACGAGTCGATCGACATCAACATGGTCGGCAACCACAACGTGTTCGCCGCGGCCGCCGACGAGGGCGTCGAGCGCCTGGTGTTCGCCTCGACCGCGTCGGTCTACGGCGAGCCGAAGCGGCTGCCGATGCACGAGGACGACGAGCTCAAGCCGCTCACGCCGTACTGCATCTCGAAGCGCGCCGGCGAGGACATGCTCGGCTTCTACGAGCGCACCAAGGGCCTGTCCTGGAACGCGCTGCGGTTCTTCAACGTGTACGGCCCGGGTCAGAAGATCGAGGCCTACTACACGTCGGTGATCAACCACTTCATCCAGCGCCTGCGCGCCGGCCAGCCGCCGATCATCGACGGCCGCGGCGACCAGTCGATGGACTTCGTGCACGTCGCCGACCTCGCGCGCGCCGTCGTCGCCGCGCTGGAGTCGGAGCGGGCGAACCTGCCGATCAACATCGGCACCGGCATCGACACGTCGATCGCCGCGCTGGCGAAGATCCTCATCGAGGCCGTCGGCGTCGACGTCGAGCCGCTGTTCAACGAGCGTGACGTGCTGGTGTCGCGGCGCGCCGCCGACATCAGCCGCGCCCGCGAGGTGCTCGGCTGGGAACCGCGGATCACCGTCGAAGACGGGATGCGGGAACTGGTCAAGGAAACCGAGTGAACGCCGACGTGCTCTTTCCCGCGGAGGCGTCATGAATGCAGCCACGGCGGGGCCGGCTCGGGGACGCGCGATGCGCATCGCGGTGGTGAACAACTTCTTCCCGCCGCGGGTGGGCGGGAGCGCGCACATGTCGGCCTCGCTGGCGGCGCAGTTCGTGGCGGCGGGGCACGAAGTCCTGGCCATCACGGCGGCCTACGCCGACGCCCCGGCCGAGGAGGAGCGCGACGGCTACCGCGTCGTGCGCGTCCCGGCGGTGAAGATGCCGCAGGTCGGCCTGTCGATCGACTTCGACATGAGCTTCGCCTCGCCGCGGCCGGGCAACTGGCGGCGGCTGTGGAAGCTGCTGAACGAGTTCCAGCCGGACGCGATCCACCTGCACGGCCAGTTCTTCGACCTGTCGTGGCTGGCCGGGATCTACGCGCGGCGGCGGGACATCCCGGTGCTGCTCACCATCCACACCCTGCTGATCAGCGACAACAAGCTGTACGGCGGCGTGTTCCGGCTGCTCGACGCGGTGCTGGTCCGGCCGATCCTGAAGTACATCCGGCCGAAGTACGTCATCCTCGACAAGCTGGGCGTCGACTACTGCGTCGAGCGCTACGGCACCAGCGACGCGAACTCGGAGTACTTCCCGATCGCGGTCGACACGGGTCACTTCGCGAAGCCGGTGACCAAGGACGTCCGCGCGGAGCACGAGATCGGGGACGCGCCGCTGATCGTCTCGCTCGGGCACGTCATCCCGCTGCGCAACCGGCTGCCGCTGATCGAGGCCCTGCCGTCCATTTTGGACAAGCACCCGGGCGTGCGCGTGGTCATCGTCGGCCGCGTCTACCACGACGCGTTCCTGAAGCGCGCCGCCGAGCTGGGTGTTTCGGACGCGCTGGTGGTCACCGGCGCGGTGCCGAAGGCCGAGGTCCCGGCGTACTTCGCGGCGGCGGACATCGTGACGCACGACCTCAACGGCGGCTGCGGCACGGCGTCGCTGGAGGCGATGCTCTCCGGCACGGCCACGATCGCGTCGGTCACCGAGGACAACTACCCGGGCATCGAGCTGCGCAACGGCGAGAACGTGCTGCTCGTGCGCCCCGACGACGCGGAAGCCGTCGCGCGCACGGTGATCGAGCTGCTCGACGACCCGGATCGCCGGGCCCTGATCGCGCAGCGCGAGAGCGAGCTGGTGCGGTCGAACTTCGGCCTCGACGTCGTCGCCGAGGAACACCTTCGCACGTTCGAGAAACTGGTGTCGGAAGCGGATGTTCTTCGATGACGAGCGCAGCCACCGGCTGCGTCCGCAGATCCTGACCGAGCTCGTCTCGCAGTACATGAACGACGCCGAGCGGGCGGCGTTCTACGGCCTGCCGGAGACGTGCCGGGTGCGCGAGCGCGTCAAGATCATCAGCCCCGAGAACCTGAAGATGGGCGACCACTGCTGGATCGGCGAGGGCGCGGCGCTCGACGCGAGCGGCGGCCTGGAGATCGGCGAGCACACCAGCATCGGGCTCAACACGCTGATCTTCACGCACTCGAGCTGGCTCGCGAACATGGCGCTGCAGAACCATTCGGGCAGCGACCTGATCGAGCGCAAGCCGGTGAAGATCGGCAAGGGCTGCTTCATCGGCGGCCTGGTGGTGATCATGGCGGGCGTGACGATCGGCGACTTCGCGACGGTGCAGCCGAACTCGGTGGTGGCGAAGGACGTTCCGCCGCGGACGCTGGTGGCCGGCAACCCGGCCCGGGTGTTCCAGCGGTACGACGAGGAGTACATCCAGTCCGAAGTGGACCGGGTGCGCGCGGAGAACGCGCGGCGCCGGGAGATCGCCGAGGAACGCGGTCAGGCCCCCGGCTGGGGTGCGCCGTCCGGGGACTTCACGGAGTAGTGATGGTGACTCTCGAGGATTGGGCGCGCTGCCTGAGGATTCGGATCGCCTGGTCGAAGTCGTCAAGGGTGAACCGATCTCCAGGGCGCGGGGGGACGTGCTCCACCAGCTCGCGGTGAATAGGCTCACCTACCGGCTCGACCAGCGGCTGCCGACCGAATACAGCGCCTTGCAGCAGGTCGAGATGGTCGTCGGTGTATCGCCGCTCACCGTTCGGGTGCCTGATGTGCTCGTGGTCCCAGCCGCTCTGGTGGAGACGAATCCGGCTCGGTCGAGCGTCGGCGACGTGCGGTTGGTGATCGAGGTTCTCTCCGAAGTCACCAAGCGGACCGACCAGGTCACGAAGTTCTCCGGAGCAGCCGAGCTCGAGTTCGCCGGTACTGCGCTCGCCATCGACCTGAACGCCCTGACGACTCGGCGGGCTCAGCGGCTCTAGAGCCGGTCGGCCAGCAGCTTCCCGAGCTGGGTGAAGGTGTCGTCGCGGCCCGACGGGTACAGGTACAACTCCGCTGTCCGCACTTGACCGTGGCTGTGCTTGGCGACCGCGAGCTCGGTGCCGCCGCCCTCACCCGTCGACTCGCAGTGCAGCGCGGCTTCGCCGATGCCCGCCATCATCACCGTGTTCTTGCACCCCGACTTCGCACCCGCGATGAACCGGGCCACCGACGTGTCCGGGCCGATGAACAGCTCCCCGGTCTGGCCCGCGCCGTACTCGCAGACGTAGGCCGTGCCGACCTTCGTCCGCGCCGGCTCGGTCTCCTTCGAGCCGCTGCTGACCGAGTGGCCGAGCGCCTGGATGATCTCGGCGTCGCTCAGGAACGGGCAGGCAGCCGTCAGCGACGCCGGCGAGGCGGCCGGCGTGAAGGTCGGGGCCGTCGGCTTCGGTTTGCTCACCGAAGTGGATGACGGCGGCACCGACGTCGTCGCCGGCGCCGCCGTCGTGGAACCGCCCGAACACGCTGTGACGCAGGTCAGCAGGCATGCGGCGGCGAAGAGTCCCCCTGTGAAGCGCACGCAAGACAATCTAGCGCTCGGTAACCGAGCGCAGGATTGCGGTTACGCAACGTTTCAGCCGTGCCCGACGCCGGTGTCGCCCCCGGGCAGCTTGTCGCCGGCCGCGTTGTAGGCCTTCAGGCGTGCCGGGTCGGGCGTTCCCGGGTCGAACCAGAACACGACGACGTCCGGGTTCGCACTCCAGCGGGCCTGGTGCGCGACCCCCGTCGAGCTGGTGATCTTCGCCGCCGGGCCGACGTAGTAGCCGAAGCCCGGCACGTCGTGGCCGTTGACGTTCATGCCCCCGGTCACCGCGTGGAAGCCCGGCGCCTGGTCAGAACCCGAGGTTTCGTTCGCGACGACCAGGTCCCCGCCGGCGCGCGTCCCGGCCATGATGCCGAACGTCGTCTGCGGGAGCCGCGGTTCCCGCACCTTGACGCCGTAGAAGACCAGGTCGCCGAAGCCCGACGGGATCACCTCGCCCAGCACCTCGTGCTCGGGCGCGGCAACGCGGGTCGGCGGTCGTGAGACCGGCGCGGCCGCGAGCGCAACCGGTGCGGCGGGCGCAACCGGTGCGGCGTTCGCGCTGGTCAGCACGCCGGAGACGGCCAGCGCGCCGCACGCGGCGACGACGGTTCCGGCGATGACGAGGCGTTTCCTCATGCGGTTCCTCCCTCGGCGACAAGATCTTCCGGGGGGAACGACGGGCGTACGCTCGGAAAGGTTGAGAGCAACCTTTCCGCGGCCCGGCCGTCGCTGGGAGAGACGGAACGAGGTGACGCATGGCGCGCGGCGACGAGGAGTTCGCGGATTTCGTGCGCGCGTCCTCGGCCCGGCTCACCCACGCCGCCTACCTGCTCACCGGTGACCGCCACCAGGCCGAAGACGCCGCGCAGACCGCCTTCACCCGCACCTACGCGGCCTGGTCGCGGGTCCGGCACAAGGACGCCTACGGCTACGCCCGCACCGTCCTCATGAACCACGTCATCGACGGCTGGCGGCGCCCGATCCGCGAGTACGCCACCGAGGCGATGCCCGACCAGCAGGACGGCCTCGACGTCGACAAGGCCGTCACCCAGCGCGCGTGGCTCACCGCCGTGCTGCGGATCCTGACCGCCCGCGAACGCGCCGTCGTCGTGCTCCGCCACTTCTTCGACCTGCCCGAAGCCGACGTGGCCCGTGAGCTCGGCGTTTCGCTGGGTACCGTGAAGAGCACGAACTCGCGTGCGCTCGCGAAGCTGCGCGTCGAGGCCGACACCGACGAGGACACGCTGATCGGGGGGAGCGGGCGATGAACGACCTCGACGACTTCCGCGCCGCCCTCCGGCAGCCGCCCGCCGAACCCTTCGCCGAGCCCGATCTGGCCAAGATCATGGCCGGCGGCACGCGCCTCCGGCGTCGCCGCCGCGTGCTGACGAGCACCGCCGGCATCGCCGCCGCGGCCGCCGTCGTGCTGGTGGTCGTCTTCGCCGTCCAGCTGCGGCAGCCCGCGCCCGCGCCGGTCGCGCAGCCGCCGGCCCCGCCGACGTCGGCCGCGCCCGCGTCGACCAGCGCCCCGCCCGAACGGCCGCCGATCGGCGACGTCGTCGGCACCGGGATCCTGACGAAGGCCGGCGAGATCGTCTTCTTCGCGCGGGAGGTCGACGAACCGCAGCTGCTGCCGGACATCCACTTCGGCCTGGTGGCCGGCTTCCGCTCCGGCACCTCGCTGCAGGCCGCGCTGGCCACGAACGAGGTCCGCGGCTCCGACCGGTCGTTCGGCTTCCACGCCACCGACGGCGGCGAGATCCTCCAAGACCAGCTCATCCCGGTCTTCGGCTACTTCGCCGGCCCGGCGGCGCGGATCACGACGACCGTCCACGGCAAGACGGCCGAGGCCACCCTGGCCAAGTGGACCGAGGATCCGAACGTGGTCTTCTTCTGGTTCGACCCGGTCGCCGTGCCGGACTCCGCGTCGCTGACCCCGCTGATCGCGTACGACGCGGAAGGCAAGCGGCTCACCAAGTAGCCGGGCGTCCGGTCGGCGGTACACGGCGGCCCCGCGTGGGCGTAAGACCGGATCCGTGACCTCGCGACGAGCATTTCTCACCGCTTCAGCCGTGCTGGGGGCCGTCTCGGCGGCCGGTGTCCCCGCGGGCGCCGCCGAGCTCGGCGACCGTGGACCCGGCGGCCCCGTGCGGCCCCAGCGTCCCGGCCCGGACCTGCGGGCGCTGCTGCGGCAGGTCGACGAACGGCGGATCGAGGCGACCGTGCGGCGGCTGGCCGCGTTCGGCACCCGGCACACGCTGTCCGCCCAGGACGACCCGGTGCGGGGCATCGGCGCCGCGCGCGACTGGCTCTACACACAGTTCCAGCAGGTCGCGGCCGCTTCCGGGGGCCGCATGACCGTCGAGCTGCAGTCGTACGTCCAGCCGCCGGCCGACCGGATCCCGGTCCCGACGAAGATCACGAACGTCGTCGCGACGCTGCACGGGTCCACCGAACCCGGCCGCGTGTACGTCGTTTCGGGGCACTACGACTCGCGCCGCACCGACGTCATGGACTTCACCGGCGACGCGCCGGGAGCGGACGACGACGCCTCGGGCGTCGCCGTCTCCCTGGAGCTCGCGCGGGTCCTCTCGACCCGGCAGCCGGCCGCGACGATCGTCTTCGCCGCCGTCGCGGGTGAAGAGCAGGGCCTCTACGGCGCGCGGTACCTGGCGCAGCAGTTCAAGGCGGCCGGCACCGACGTCCAGGCGATGTTCACCGACGACATCGTCGGCTCCAGCCGCGCCGACGACGGCACGCGGGACCCGACGACGGTCCGCCTCTTCGCCGAGGGTGTCCCGACCGCGGAGACGCCGGCCGAGGCGAACCTGCGGCGCAGCATCGGCGGCGAGAACGACTCGCCGCCGCGGCAGCTGGGCCGGTTCGTGAAGTCCGTGGCGGAGAACGACGCGACCGGCATGACGGTCCGGGTGATCTACCGCCGCGACCGCTACCTGCGCGGCGGGGACCACATCGGCTTCCTGGAGCAGGGCTACCCGGCGGCGCGGTTCACCGAGCCCGCCGAGGACTTCGCGCACCAGCACCAGGACGTGCGGGTGGAGAACGGCGTCCAGTACGGCGATCTGCCGGAGTTCTGCGACTTCCCGTTCATCGCCCGGGTCGCGCGGGTGAACGGCGCCGCGCTGTGGTCGCTCGCGACGGCGCCGGGCACGCCGAAGGGCGTCAAGATCCGCACGGCGGCGTTGACGAACGACTCGGAACTGCTGTGGGACGCGACGCCGGGCGCGGTCGGCTACGAGGTCGTCTGGCGCGAGACGACGGCACCGGACTGGACGCACGCCATCGACGTCGGCCCGGCGCTGATGGCGAAGATCGACCTGTCGAAGGACAACGTCTTCTTCGCCGTCCGCGCGGTGGGCCCGGGCGGGCGCCGGAGCCCGGCCGCGTTCCCGGTGCCGGTGAGCTAGGCCGCGGCCTGCGTCAGGACCTGCTCGACGACGTGGTGCGAGGGCAGGATCAGCTCGCGCTCGGCGTCGGCGTCGACCTTGCCCTCCAGCAGGTCGCAGAACCGGTCCAGCTGCGTGGCCAGCGGCTCGCGGGCCGTGATCAGCTCGGGGATCTCGATCACCGTCTGCTGCCGGTAGCCGAGGCCGTCCGGGGTGACGGAGTCGTGGGAGATGTGCCGGTAGATCGTGACGTCGCGGCGGAGCAGGTCGATCTCGATCGAGCGGTCGATTTCGGACACCACCAGCGACCGGACCTTCCGCTGCCCCAGCCGGGACGCCGAAACCGTCGCCAGGCCGGTGTCGAACGACAGGACCGTCTCGATGGTGTCCTCGGCGCCCTCGACCGACGACGGGTGGAAGTACCCCGCGCCGGAGGTCACGCGCGACGGCGTCGCGCCGCCGAAGAACTGGATCGCCAGGTCGACGTCGTGGACCAGCAGGTCCCACGCGACGCCGGTCTTGATGCGCGGCGCGTACGGGCCGTGGCGGCGGGCCATCAGGTGGATCGGCTCCTGCACCAGCGCCCGCGCGGTCATGACCGCCGGGTTGTAGCGCTCCAGCAGCCCGCACATCAGCGCGACACCCTGCTTCTTCGACAGCGCGACGATCTCCTGCGACTTCTCGAAGCTGTTGCACACCGGCTTTTCGACCAGCATCGGCTTGCCCTGGCCGAGGATCTCCTGCGCGAGGTCGTGGTGCGCCTCGGTGGCCGACGCCAGCACCACGGCGTCCACATCGGACAGTGAACCGATCTCCGGCGTCCACTGGGTTTCGTACCGCTCGGCGACGGCCTTGCCCGCTTCCTCGCGCGGATCGATCACCCGGACGAGGTCCACGCGTTCGTTGCCGGCGAGCACGCGGGCGTGCAGCGACCCCATGTTCCCGGTCCCGACAAGAGCGATCCGATGCGTCATGCGCCCAGTACCTCGCGAACGGTTTCGATGATGGTGTCCAGGTCGGACTCGGTCAGGTGCGGGTGCACCGGCAGCGAAAGCGCCTGACTGGCGACCGCTTGCGCCACCGGGAAGTCCTCGACGCGCGCGCCCGGGATCAGGTCGTGACCCGCGTAGCACTCGTAGTCGAAGACGATCTTGGGGTAGTAGATGCCGTTGCCGATGCCGCGCTCGGTGAGCGCCGCGGCCAGCTCATCGCGCGAGAGGAACGCGTGCGGCCCGACCAGCACGGTGTACTGGTGCCACACGTGCTCGCGGCCCGGCAGCACCTGCGGGACGTCCAGGCCCGGCGTCCCCGCGAGGCCCTCCGAGAGCCGCTTCGCGTTCGCCTGGCGGGCCGCGGTCAGCTGGTCGAGCTTGGCCAGCTGCGGGATGCCGACCGCCGCGTGCAGGTCGGTCATCCGGTAGTTGTGCCCGGCGACCTCGTACTGGTAGCGGGCGCGCATGCCCTGGTTGCGCAGCACGCGCAGCTGGTCGGCCAGCGCGTCGTCGTCCGTCGTGATGACGCCGCCCTCGGCGGTGGTGATGTTCTTCGTCGCGTACAGCGAGAAGCAGCCGATGCCGAACGAGCCGGCCTGCTTGCCCTCGAACGACGCGCCGACGGCCTGCGCGGAGTCCTCGATGACCTGGAGGCCGCGCTCGGCGGCCAGCGGGGCGAGCTTGCCCATGTCCGCGGTCTGGCCGTAGAGGTGCACCGGCATGAGGACCTTGGTGCGATCGGTCACGGCCTTCACCACGGCGTCGGGGTCGATCGCGAAGTCGTCGCGCCGGATGTCGGCGAACCGGACGGTCGCGCCGGCCTCGAGGATCGCGTTCAGCGTCGCGACGAAGGTGAACGGCGACGTGACGACCTCGTCGCCCGGCTTCAGGTCGAGCACCTGGAGCGCGGCGACCAGCGCCGTGGTCCCGTTGTTGACGGCGATCGCGTGCTTCGTCCCCGAGACGACCGCGAAGGCGTCTTCGAAGCGCTTGACCATCGGTCCCTGTGCGATGGCGCCGGAGCGCAGCACCTCGACGACGAGGTCCTCCGCGTCGCGGACGTCGACCACAGTGATGGGGATCATGGGCAGTCTCTCTCGGCAGGCGATTTCGGCGCGTCCGGTACAGTGAGCCGCCGGTTCTGCGCCCGGCCGCCCTGCATGAACGCGGGCCACACGTTACCGGGCGCGGTAGCACGCCCAGTACCCAGCCGCCGACGAACGGATACCCGCCCGTGGCCAACCGCATCCACCCGACCGCCGTCCTCGGCGAAGGCGTCGAAATCGGGGACGACAACGTGATCGGGCCGTTCGCGGTGATCGTCGGGCCGGCCCGCATCGGCGACGGCAACTGGGTCGGCCCGCACGTGACGATCGGCACGCCCGGCGAGGACCGTGGCCGGCCCCACCCGGACGCCTGGACCGAGGCCCCGGTGGGTGACCCGGAGCACGACGGCCACGGCGTCGTCATCGGCAGCCGCAACCGGATCCGGGAGTACGTGAGTGTCCACCAAGGGACCTGGCGGACGACGACGATCGGCAGCGACGGCTACTTCCTGCGCAACTCCCACGTCGCGCACGACTGCCTGGTCGGCGACGGCGTGACGATCGCCTCCAACGCCGTCACCGGTGGCCACTGCCACATCTGGGACGGCGCCAACCTCGGCATGGGCGCGATCCTGCACCAGAAGGTCGTGATCGGGCCCGGCGCGATGATCGGCATGGGTTCCGCGGTGCGGCGCGAGATCGGCGCGTTCACCATCGCCGTCGGCAACCCGGCCCGCGTCACCGGCGTCAACGTCGTGGGCCTGTCCCGCCGCGGCGTCGACGAGGCGACGATCGAGGCACTCGGGCCGTGGCTGAAGGGCAAGGAAGGTCTCCCGGACGTCACGCTGCCCGGCGACCTCTCTACCTTGGTAAAGGCGTGGGACGCCCGCCCGCGCGAGGAACACTAGGAGTCGTGAGCATGTCTGAAGTGGCCCCCAAGCTGCGCGAGGTCTTCGTCGAAGCGCTGGACCTCGACGCCGACGTGGACGTCGAGAACCTGAAGTACCGCGAGCTCGAGGCGTGGGACTCGGTCGGCCACATGGCGCTGGTCGCGGCCATCGAGGACGAGTTCGACGTCGAGTTCGACACCGACCAGGTCATCGACATGTCGAGCTTCAAGGTCGCCGTGGACATGGTGACCGAGCTGCAGGCGAAGAATGACTGATCTGTCCGGTCGCGTCGCGCTCGTCACCGGCGGGACGCGGGGGATCGGCCTGGCCACCGTGCGCGTTTTGGTGGACGCGGGCGCGACGGTGGTGCTGACCGGGCGTGACGAAGCTCGCGCCAAGGAAGCTGCATCGGCGGCCGGCGCGGCGGCTGGGCTCGCGTTGGACGTCACCGACGCGAAGGCGGTCGCTTCGCTGGTCAGGGGCGTCGCGAAGGAGCACGGCCGGCTCGACATCGTCGTGGCCAACGCCGGGATCATGGAGGACGCGCTCCTCGGGATGGTCAAAGAAGAGCTCGTCGACGCGACGCTGCGCACGAACGTCGCCGGCACGCTGCACACCGTCCAAGCCGCGGCGCGGGCGATGATGCGCAAGAAGACCGGCTCGATCGTCGTGCTCGGGTCGATCGTCGGCGAGTACGGAAGCGCTGGTCAGACGGTGTACGCGGCGTCGAAGGCGGCGGTGGCGAACATCGCGAAGTCGGCGGCGAAGGAGCTCGGCCGGTCCGGGATCCGGGTCAACGCGGTCGCGCCGGGCGTGATCGAGACCGACCTGACCGCAGGCCTGAGCGAGGACGCGAAGGCGCAGAACGCCGGCAAGACGCCGCTCGGGCGCCTGGGCCGGGCGGAAGACGTGGCGAACGCGATCCGGTTCCTGGTGAGTGATGAGGCGTCCTTCGTCACCGGCCAGGTGCTGGGCGTCGACGGAGGCTTGGTGCTGTGACTTTGCTGGGTGCGGGAGCTCGGCTGGTGGACGTGGCCGGGGGCCGCACACTGGCGGGCGCGGAACTGTCGGCCGAGGTCGGCCGGCGGGTCGACGAGCTGGCCACGCTGCCGGTCGGCGTCGTGTTCGCGCGGATGTCGATCGACCTGCCGAGCGTGCTGACCTACCTGGGCGCGGTCGAATCCGGGCGGGCGATCGCGCTGATCGACCCGGCGCTGGACGCCGACGTGCTGGCCGGGCTGGTTTCGCGCTTCCGCCCGGCGGCCGTTCTCTCGGCTTCGGGTGATGCCCCAGCCGGGTACGTCACTCGCGGCTCCGACTGGGTTCGCTCGTCGGCCGGGGGCGTGAAGCCACATCCCGACCTGGCCGTGCTGCTCCCGACCAGCGGGTCCACCGGCAACCCGAAGCTCGTCCGGCTCTCGCGCCAGGGGCTGCTGGCCAACGCCGACGCCATCGCGCAGGTGCTGCACATCGACGCCGACGAGGTCGCGCCGACCTGCCTGCCGCTGCACTACAGCTACGGCCTTTCGGTGCTGAACTCGCACCTCGTGCGCGACGCGACCGTCGTGATCGAGCCGTCCGGCGTGCTGGGCCGCGGTTTCTGGGACGCCGTGGACACCTACGGCGTCACGTCGCTGTCGGGTGTCCCGTACCACTACGAAATGCTGCGGCGGCTCAAGTTCGACCCCGCGAAGCACCCGACGCTGCGCACGCTGACGCAGGCCGGCGGGAAGCTGCGCGACGAGCTGATCACCGAGTTCAACGACAAGATGCGGGCCGTCGGCGGCCGGATGTACGTCATGTACGGCCAGACGGAAGCCGCGCCGCGGATGACGACGGTGCCCGCCGAAAGACTGGCCGAAAAGCTCGGTTCCGCCGGGCCGGCGCTGCCGGGCGGGACGTTCGCGGTCCGTCGCGACGACGGTTCGGAGACCACGCACCCGAAAATTGTCGGTGAGGTCGTCTACCGTGGGCCCAATGTGATGCTGGGTTACGCGGACGACGAGTCCGGCCTGGCCAAGGGCGACGAATGCGGCGGCGTGCTCGCCACCGGTGACCTCGGGTACCTCGACGAAGAGGGGTACCTGTTCATCACCGGGCGGCTCAAGCGCATCGGCAAGGTGTTCGGCAACCGCATCAGCCTCGACGACCTCGAACAAGCCGTGCGCACGGCGGCGGTCGGGATCGACGTGGTGGCGGCGGTGCCCGCCGGCGACAAGGTGGTGCTGTTCGCCGAGGGCGTCGACAAGGACATCTGCAAGGACGCGTCGCGGGCGCTGTCCGAGCGGCTGCACCTGCACGTCAGCGGGTTCGACGTCCGCCCGATCGACACCGTGCCGCTGCTGGCCAGCGGCAAGATCGACTACCGGTCACTGGAGGCGAAGGTATGAGCGTGTTCACTCGGTCGCAGGCCGATCGGGAGGCTTTGCTGCTGCCCGAGCTCGCTTCCCTGACGTCCCACCACCGTGCGAACTCCGAGGGCTACGAGCGGATCCTGTCGTCGCTCGGAATCGCGCCATCATCGACTTTTGCCACGATCGCGGACCTACCGTGGCTGCCCGTGCGGATGTTCAAGACGCACGACCTGAAGTCCGTCCCGGACAGCGAGGTGTTCAAGACCCTCACGTCGTCCGGCACCACCGGTGCCGGCGCGTCGCGGATCTACCTGGACAAGGAGGCAGCGGGCGCGCAGACCAAGCAGCTGGGCGCGACGCTGCAGGAGGTCCTCGGCGGCGAGCGGCTGCCGATGCTGATGGTCGACACCATCGGCATCATCAAGAACCGCCGCTCGTTCTCCGCGCGCGGCGCGGGCGTGCTGGGCATGGCGAACTTCGGCCGCAAGCACACGTACGTGCTCGACGAGAACGACAAGCCGGACGTCGAGGCGGTCAAGAAGTTCCTGGCCGAGTACGGCGACCGGCCGTTCCTGATCTTCGGCTTCACGTTCATGGTGTGGCAGTACCTCTACGAGGTCGCGCGCGACCACGGCTTGGACCTGTCGAACGGCATCCTCATCCACAGCGGGGGCTGGAAGAAGCTGATCGATCGCGCGGTGGACAACGCCGAGTTCCGGCGGCGGTTCAAGGAAGACACCGGGCTCACCCGCATCCACAACTACTACGGGATGATCGAGCAGATCGGCACCGTGTTCCTCGAAGGGCCGTCCGGGAACTCGCTGTATTGCCCGGACTTCGCCGACGTCGTGATCCGGAACCCGGAGACGTGGGAGGAGCAGCCCGTCGGCGAGCCGGGCGTGATCGAGGTCGTCTCGACGCTGCCGCGGTCGTACCCCGGGCACGTGCTGCTCACCGAGGATCTCGGCGTGTACAACGGCATCGACGACGGCGACTGGCCGGGCAAGCACTTCTCCGTCCTCGGCCGGCTGCCGAAGGCCGAGGCCCGCGGGTGCTCCGACACGTTCTCGGGAGCGGCGGCGTGACTTCTCTGACTCAGCGTTTTCCCTTGTCGGACGCGGTCTCCGTGGCCGACCTGGTCTCGGAGTTGCGCGCTGCGCCGCCGGGCGGACGGCTGCGCGTCGGCGACCCGCGGATCGTCGAGTTCATCACGAAGTTCGCGCGGAAGCTGCTGGCCCCGGCCACCGCGCGCCGGTTCCCGGAGCTGGCGTCGCTCGGCTTCTTCCTGCGCAAGGGCGAGATCGCCAAGGCGTTGTCCACTCTGGACACTTCGGGCGATTCCCTGCGGTTCCCGCGCGGGCTGGTGTTCCACGTGCCGCCGGCGAACGTCGACACGATCTTCGTCTACTCATGGGCGCTGTCCGCGCTGGCGGGCAACCACAACGTCGTGCGGGTGTCGTCGCGCTCGGCCGGGGCCGCGGAGGCGGTGCTGGACGCGCTGAACGCGGCACTGTCCGAAGTGGACTCCGCGGTTTCCGGCGTGGTCCGGGCGACTCAGCGCATGGTGACGTACGACCGCAGCGACGAGGTGAGCGGCGCCCTGTCCCTGGCCGCCGACCTGCGCGTCATCTGGGGCGGCGACGGTTCGGTCGCCGCGCTGCGCAAGTACCCGCTGGCCCCGCACGCGCGTGACCTGACGTTCCCGGACCGCTCGTCGTTCGCCGTCGCGTCGGTGGCGGGCT
The DNA here is from genome assembly GCA_049998055.1 of Amycolatopsis sp. cmx-4-37. Classification (GTDB taxonomy): domain Bacteria; phylum Actinomycetota; class Actinomycetes; order Mycobacteriales; family Pseudonocardiaceae; genus Amycolatopsis. Next base: position 219,461 of record JAEBEK010000008.1, read on the forward strand.
GGCAGCGCGCCTCCGAGGCGGAGCGTCGCACGGCCGCCGAAGGCTTCTACAACGACTCGTACTGGTTCGACCAGGCCGCCTGCTCGTCCCCGCGCGCGGTGTTCTGGGTCGGCGACGCCGACGGTGCCCAGACCGCGGGCCAGGAGTTCCGGGCCCTGCTGGCGGCGGTGCTGACGGCGAAGCAGCACGTCACGGAGCCGGCGATGGCGGTCCAGAAGCGCGTCTCGGCGTACGGCGCGGCGGTCGACGGGCTGGTCAAGGAGATCGACTTCCAGGGCAACGGCCTGGCCACGCTGGAGCTGGCCGACCCGGCGATCCTGCCGCGCGAGTGGCTCGGCGCGGGCACGTTCGCGAACGCGCGAGTGTCCACTTTGTCGGATCTGGTGCCGATCGTCCTGCGGAAGGACCAGACGGTCACCCAGTTCGGTTTCCCGGCCGAGGAACTGACGGCGTTCGCGCACGAGCTGGCGGGCCGCGGCGTCGACCGGATCGTCCCGTTCGGCAGCGCCTTGACGTTCTCCGCGGTGTGGGACGGTTACGATCTGCTGGCCGAATTCAGCCGCCTGGTCACGGTGCAATGAGGCTTATTCAGCCGTCGGCCGCCGCATGACTTCTGCGGTGATCAGCACCATGCGGGCGGGCCGCGGCGGCCTAACCAGAATAAGCCTCAGACCTGAGGAGACCGTCGATGACGACCGTTGAGGACTTGCCGGCCGCCGGCAAGCAGCCGAAGTCTGCCAAGGCGAAGATCCTCGACGTCGTCCGGTGGGTCGCGATCCTGCTGGTCATCGGCTTCGCGGCGAAGCAGCTGGCCGCCAACTGGGGCGAGTTCTGGCACACCCTGCGTGACGTGGCGTGGCAGTCGTCGCTGCTCAGCCTGGTGGCCCTGGTCGCGGCGATCCTGGTGTCGACCTGGGGCTGGCAGGTGATGGTCGACGACCTGGGCAAGCCGATCGGCTACGCCAGGGGAGCGCAGATCTGCCTGGTCGGCTCGCTCGGCAAGTACGTGCCGGGTTCGGTGTGGGCGTACCTGCTGCAGATGGAGCTGGGCCGCAAGGCGGGCCTGGCCCGCGCGCGGATCTTCACGGGCTCCCTGATCCAGCTGGGCGTGGGCGTGGTGTCGGCACTGGTGGTGTCGCTCCTGGCGGCGCCGGCGGTGTTCAGCAACAGCCCCCGCGCGTTGTGGCTGTTCGTGCTGATCCCGGTCGGCCTGGCGATGCTGCACCCGAAGATCCTGACCTGGGGCACGTCCTTGGTGCTGCGGGTGTTGCGCCGCCCCCCGCTGGCCCACCCCCTGAGCTGGCGCGTGATCGGCAAGGTCTTCGGCTCCTCGACGGCGGCGTGGTGCCTGCAGGGAGTCCACCTGTGGCTCCTGGCGAACTCAGTGGGCGCACCCGGCTTCAGCGGTTTCGTCCTGTGCGTGGGCGCGATGGCGGTGGCGATGACGGTGGGGACGTTCGCGTTCATCCTCCCGAGCGGAGTGGGCGTCCGCGAGGTGGCGCAGGTAGCGGTCCTGACGGCGAGCGGGTTGACGGTCGGCCAGGCCACGGCGTTCGCGGTGGCATCCCGGGTGATGTTCACGGTGGCGGACTTGCTGACGGCGGGCCTGGCAGCGATAGCGGCCCGCTCGGCCCGCCCGGCGGTCACGCCCGCCTGACCCGGTTGTCCACCGGCTACCCCCAGCTTGTCCACAGGCGTTACGCACATGTGGACAACTCCGGCTCAAAGGCGCTCAGACAGGGGTTTTGTCGGCCGCCGCCGATAGACTGGCCAAGGGGCCGCCCCCCAGGGAAGGGCGGGGGCCGGCAAGGTCGGTTGTCGACGCGCCAGGCGAACGGTGCCGGGCGCGAGTCTCTGCGTGGCTGGGGATCTGACGTTCGGCAGGGGTTGGCGACGTCATGAACGACTCTTTCCTGTCGTCCAGCGTCATGAACGACTCTTTCATGACATCTCGCCCAGCAAACGTGACTTTGTCGGGACCCCACCCGTCCCGAGGGAGCGGCCAAGAGCCCGCCCAACAGCCGGCCCCCGCCATCCAGGCCGGGGGAGGGCCTGGCTCACGGCAGCAGCCGGTAAATCACCGCGTCCGAATTGCGCCAGCTCTCCCTCAAGAACGGCTCCTCACCCAACCCGATCAACCCCGCCTGATACGGCTTCCCCGGCTCGGTCGACGGCTTCCCCAAGATCACCCAATGAATGTTCAACCGCCGAACCGCCGCCCGGACCTCGGGGTCGGTCCGGTAGTCCCGGAACCGCCCGGCCAGCACCAAAGCGTCCTTCGGCAGCAACGTCTCGTCGAAATGGCCCGCCACCGTCCGGACGCCCGACAGCGCGTAAGTCCAAGCCGTCCCGTCGAAGCGGTCGTTCATCGCCCACTCGCCCGGTGCCGCCAGCCTGCCCAGCTCCGCCATCGCCGCCTCTTCGCCCGGCGTCACGCGCAGCTGAGCCGGGTCCGCCGCCTGGTAGCCCGGGTACACGCGGGCTCCGTTCGACCTGACGTACAAGCCGTTCGAAAGCACCACGAAACCCAGCAGGACCACCACGGCCACCGCCACCGCCGGTACGCGCGCGGGCAGCCGGTCGCGGAGCCACGCCTGCGTCGACGCCAAGCCGTGGGCCGCCAGGACGCACAGGGGGATCGCCGCCATCGCGAAAAACCGGTACGGGTCGTCCCACCACGGCCGCGACAACGCCATCACCCAAGGCGCGTTCGACGACGCCACCGCGATGTACGCCAGGCCCGTCACCGCCGCCGTCAGGCCGATCCAGCGCAACGCTCCCGCCCGCGCGAAGAACACGATTCCCAGGAACAGCGCCACCGACAGCCACACCTGCGGATGCGCTTCGAAGTGCTGGAACCCCAGCAGCGCCCCCAGCGCCGTCGTCGCGCGCCACTCGCTCGGCCAGCCGTAGTACGGGACGTCGCTCGTCGCCAGGCCCAGCGCCCCGAACAACTGCAGCCACGCCACCAGCAGCGATGTCACCGCGATCGGCAGCAGCGCCAGCAGGTCGCGGCCGATCCGGCGCCAGTCCGAAAGCCAGCGCTGCACCAGCAGCGGTCCGGCGAACAGGATCCCGCCGAACAACGTCGACGAATGGACGCACAGCAAGCCCACCGCCGCCAGCAGCAGCACGAAACCCGTGTCCGGTGCGACGCGCTCCAGGTAGCGCCGCAACGCCACCGCCGCCAGCGGGGTCAGCGTCACACCCAGCGCGAACGGCAGCAGGGGCCCGCGGTCCATCGACTCGTAGACGCCCACCACCGGCGCCACCGCCGTCAGCGCCACCGCGCCCGCCAGCACCGCGCGCCCGCGGAACTCGCGGACCAGGGTCACCAGCGACAACGCCAGCAAACCCGGCAGCAGCAGCGTGTTCGCGTCCAGCGTCGACGGGATCGACGCGCCGCTCACGCGGTACGTCACCGCCGCCAGCAGGTGGTAGGCGTTGGGGTAGAACACCGGTGCCGCGTCGCCGTACCAGTTCACGTGGCTCGTGCCGAAGAGGCTGCCGTCGCCGGTGTCGGCGATGTAGCGGACGGCGTTCCCGTGGTACACCGCGTCGAATCCCTGCGGCAGCGCGCCGATGTGGCCCAGGCCGCGCAACGTCGCGGAGAAACCGACCGCCGCCCCGAAGAGCAGGCACGCGCCGACGGCGAGGTGCCCGCGACGCGCCCACAGCCCGGGTTCCGGCTCGGGCGCCCGACGCCGGACCGTCAGTTTCCGGACACCGTAAGCGATCGCGGCGAACACGACGGTCGAGACCGCGTACGTCCACGGTGTGAACGACCACCCCGCCGCCGCCGTCCACGGCCCGGTCAGCCCGCCGATGGCGTAGCTCAGCAACGGAGCCAATCCGGCCAGGGCCCAGCCGCGCAATCCCGCGGCGAGTCCGGTCAGGACGCCCGGGACCGCGATGACGACAATGGCAACGGAGACGGTGAGCACGGACGAGACTAAGCCGTCCGAACGGGACGATTCGCGAATTTCTCTTCGCGATACCCGAACGGGTTATATTGAGGCGTGCGTTTCCCTGCTTGACTGACGCCGGGCGGAGCGATCTTCACGAGGGGGCCGGGTGGTCTACGCGGTCGTGGTGGCGTGGCTGGTCCTCGCCGCGATCGTGGTGCTGACCTGGAACCGGCTCGACACCGACCGGGGCTGGCGCGGTTTCGTCCTCACGCTCACCCTCGTCCTTTCGCTGCTGCACCAGCTGTTGTTCGCGACCGTCACCGAGGACGCGCTCGTGTCGTTTCGGTACGCGCAGAACATCGCCGACGGAAACGGCCCGGTCTTCAACCCGGGAGAACGCGTCGAGGGTTATACGAACTTCCTCTGGCTGGTGCTGATCGCCCTGCCGCGGGCCGCGTTCGGCGCCGACGTGCGAACCGCCGCCATCGTGTTCGGCGTCGTCGCCACGCTCGGGTGCGTGCTCGTTTCCTACCTCTTGGTGAACCGGATCGTCGCGGGCACCGGCGCCGAGCCGCGGCCGGCGATCGGCGTCGCTGCCGCGGTGCTGACCGCGAGCGCCGGCGGTCTCGCCGTCTACGGCCCGTCGGGCTCCGAGGTCCCGCTGTTCGTGCTGCTGCTGCTCGCCGTCTGCTACTCGCTCGCGGCGCGCCGCCCGGTGGTCGCCGGGGTGCTCGTCGCGTTCGCCGTGATGACCAGCCCGGAGGGACTGGTGGTCGCCGTGCTGGCCGGTCTCTGGCTGGTCGGCGCCGCGCTGAAGAAGAAGCACAGCTGGTGGGCGCCGGTGGGTTACGTCCTGGGCGCGCTGGTGTTCCTGATCCCGCGGCTGGCCTGGCGTGCGACGTTCTACCAGCACTTCATCCCCGCGCCGCTGGCCGCGAAACTCGGCGGCCCGCTCGGCTCGCAGCTCGCCGCCGGCTGGCCGTACCTGTCCGGGTTCGCCTTGGCGCACCAGGGATTCCTGTTGCTCGGGCTGGTCGCCGCAGTCGCGCTGCTGCTGCGCCGCACCCAACCTGCGGTTCGGGGGTTCCGGGTGGCGGTGCCCCCGGCCCGGGGCGAAGCCCCGGTTGGCACAGCCGCTTTTCGGGGGTTCCGGGTGGCGGAGCCCCCGGCTCGGGGCGAAGCCCCGGTTGTCACAGCCGTCGAGGCCCGCGCCCTGATCTGGTTGCTGTTCGCGATGGCCGTCACCGTCGCCGCGGCGGCGGTGCTGATCGGCGGCGACCCCGGACCGTCGTGGCGGCTGCTGGCCCCGCTGCCGCCGCTGATCGCCGTCGCGGCCGTCAGCGCGTACGGCGTGCTCACCGTGGATGTCGAGGCGAAGCCGTCGCCGCGGCCGAGGGCGTGGCCCGCGGCGACGCGCCTGGTCCCGGTGACCGCCTGCGGGCTCGCCGGCATCGCGGTGCTCGTCTCGGTGTTCAGCCCCGAAATGCTCGACCGCGTGCGCGACTGGCGTGCGCACGGTACCGAGCTGGCCGAGATCGGCGGCTGGCTCGGCGAGTACCTGCCGCCCGGGTCGGTCGTCAGCGGCGCCGCGCCCGGCGCGCTCGCGGCCCACGGCGGGCAGCTGCTGATCATCGACGTCCTCGGCCGCACCGACGACTACATCGCCCGCGAGGGACACCACGACGGCGGCGTCACGACCGATTACGACTACGTCGTCAACGGACGCCGCCCGACCGTCGCCGTGCCCGCCGACAGCGGTTACGCCGACCGCCAGCACTGCGCGATCGACCCGGTCTACGCGGGCAAGTACGAGGTCGCGACGTTCCGCCGCATCGGCACGCCCTACTGGGTCTCGGTGTACCCGCGCGCGGAGCAGGTGAAGTCGGTGGTCACCGACCTCGACAAAGGCCCGGACTTCCGCTACGTACCCTGTCCTTCGTGAAGCTCGAGGTCCCGAAACGCCGGCTGGGTGCCGAGGCGAAGCTCGGGATCGGGGTCTTCGGGACGTCGTTCGCGCTGTTCGTGCTGCGGTTCCTGGTGCCGCGCCCGGTCGCGATGTCCAACAACGGCGACGGCGGCCGCGTGCTGTGCGGCGCCGGGATCACCTGGAAGGGCCTGCCGGAGGCGTTCGTCCACCTCGCTTACGCGCCTGCGCCCGGCGCGGCCCCCTGCCGGCCGACCTACCTGCTCACGCAGAGCTGGCTGGCGGACCTGGCCGTGCGGATCGGCGGGCTGATCGGCCTGCCCGGGATGCTCAGCCTGGTCGTGCTCGGCCTGCTGAGCAGCGTCATCGCCGCGGCGGCGATCGCCGCCATCGTGCTCGGCTTGCCGTACTCCTACCGCGCACGGCTGGCCGTGGCGGCCGGGCTGCTGCTGGTCGTCGCCGATTCGGCGTTCTTCGGGTACTTCGCCGCGGTGCTCGGTGAGGGCGCGGCGTTCCTCGGCCTGCTGCTGATCGCCGGCGGCCTGCTGCTGACCGCCCGCGAGGGCTGGTGGAGCTACGCGGGCATGGCGGTGACGCTCGCCGGCGGCGTCCTGGCGGTCAACGCCAAGGTCCAGACGCTGACGATCCTGCCGATCCTCGCGCTCGCTGTCCTCCTGGTCCGGCCGGGCACACTGCGCGGGCCGAAGCGGTGGGCCGCGGCGGTGCTGGTCGTCGGCGCTCTCGCCGTCGTCACGCTGTACGCGCAGCGGAGCGTCGAGCCGGCCGTCGCGCCCGACGGCACGCTCGCCGAGCTGCCGGGCGACGACTCGCGCGAGATCAACGTGTTCAACTCGGTCTTCCTGAACATCGTCGACGGCAAGCACGACACCCGGGCCGACCTGGCCGAGCTCGGGCTGCCGCCGTCGTTCGCGCAGTACGCGGGCAACGGCTGGTGGCACCCGCACCCGGCGACGGCGGATCCGCTCTACCCGCGGTACCGCGACCGGATGACCCGCGGGACCGTCGTCGCGTACTTCGCGAGCCACCCCGGCCGGACGCTGGAGGTGCTGAACCGGGCCGCGACCGACCAGCTCACCGCCCGCCCGGACTACCTCGGCAGCTTCGACCAGGACGCGGGCTTCGCGCCCCACGCGCAGGAGTACCGGGTGCCGGTGGTGTCGTTCCTCACCGGGCTGATCGCTCCGCTCGGGTTGTTCGCGCTGGTCCCGATCTGGCTGTTCGTGCTGGTCAGGGCGTGGAAGCACCGCCGTGGCGCGTTGGGAGTCGTGCTGGCTTTCCTGTTCGCCGTCTCGATGACGCAGTTCGGCGCCGCCGCCCTCGGGGACGGCATCGAGGGCATCAAGCACCAGTCCGTCGCGCTGTTCACGATCCTGCTGGCCCTCGTTTTGTGTTCTGCCTCGCTGAACAGCCGTCAACAACCTACGGTCCCGTAACCTTGCCGCATGGCCGACCTGGTGTACCCGCCCGTGATCGCGGCGGCCCGGACGATGTTCCGGGTACTGGACAACCGCATCACGATCGAGGGCGCGGAGCACATCCCGCGCCGCGGCGGCGCCGTCATCGCGTGCAACCACGTGAGCTACCTCGACTTCATCTTCTGCGGCCTCGGCGCGCGCCCGGCCAAGCGGCTGACGCGGTTCATGGCGAAGAAGGAAATCTTCGACAACCGGATCGCCGGCCCGCTGATGCGCGGCATGCACCACATCTCCGTCGACCGCTCCGCCGGTCTGGCCTCCTACCGCGAAGCGCTCGCGAAACTGCAGGCCGGCGAGGTCGTCGGCGTCTTCCCGGAAGCGACGATCAGCCAGTCGTTCACCGTCAAGGAGATCAAGTCGGGCGCCGTCCGGATGGCCGCGGCGGTGGACGTCCCGGTCGTGCCGATGGCGCTGTGGGGCACCCAGCGGCTCTGGACGAAGGGCCACCCGAAGGACCTGACCCGCCGGCACGTGCCCGTCTCGATCCTCATCGGCGAGCCGATGCACCCGGCGAAGGGCGACAACTGGGACGTCGTGACGAAGGAGCTGCGCGCCCGGATGAGCGCGCTGCTCGACCGGGCCCAGGCCGAGTACCCGGTCCAGCCCGCGTCCGACGAAGAACGCTGGTGGCTGCCCGCGCACCTGGGCGGGACGGCGCCGACGCCGGAGGAAGCGGCCGAGCTCGACCGGCAGTGACATCCGGGGCTTCGCCCCGGGCCCCCGCAAGACGCTAGAACCAGCGTTCGAGGACCTGCGCGACGCCGTCGTCCCCGGCCGGGCCGGTGATCTCGTCGGCCACGTCCTGGACCTTCGGGTGCCCGTTCTCCATCGCGACGCCGTGGCCCGCCCAGCGGAGCATCTCGACGTCGTTGGGCATGTCGCCGAACGCGATCACCCGCTCGCGCTCGACGTCCAGCCGCTCGGCGACGTCGGCGAGGCCGGTCGCCTTCGTGATGCCGTGCGCGGACAGCTCGACCAGGCCGCCCGACGACGAGTACGTGACGTCGACGTCGCGGTCGAACAGCGCGGTGATCGCGTCGGCCATCTCCTCGGACGACATCCCGATGTGGCTGACCAGCAGCTTGATCGCCGGGTGCCCGAGGACCTCGGCGCGCGGGGCGGTCCGGCCTTCGCCGTCGCCCCACGGGTTGTGGTACTTCGGCTCGATCACGAAGCTGCGCATTTCGTGGTCGGCGTCGGTGCTGACGCGCTCGGCGGCCAGCCGGCAGCCGGGCAGGGCCTTGTCGAGCGCGTGCGCGATGTCGTGGAGCAGCTCCGGCCGCAGCAGGCCGTACACGGCCACGACCTCCTCGCGGCCGCAGTCGTACAGGACGGCGCCGTTCGCGCACACCGCGTAGCCGGTCAGCTCGAGGGGCTTGGCCACGGGCGCGATCCAGCGCGGCGGACGGCCGCTGGCCAGCACGAACGGCACGCCCGCCTCGATCGCCCGGCGGACGGTCGCGATGGTGCGGGCGCTGAGGGATTCGGAGGGGCCGAGCAGGGTGCCGTCGACGTCGGACGCGATCAACTGGGGTCTCTCCACTCCGCCATTGTCCCTGACCCGTTCGGATGGCCTCGTCCCCATCCGAGCGATTGTCGGTGGTTACCGATAGCCTCCGCCTTCCTCCCCACCACCGCCCTCAACGGAGGAGCTTCGCTCCACTGTTACGTTTCCGAGTGTGCGAGCAGGCATCGTGATTCTCCCGGAAGATCGTTGGTGGGCGGCCGAGCCGAAGTGGCGGGCCGCCGAGGAATACGGCTTCGACCACGCTTGGACGTACGACCACCTGGGCTGGCGGAACCTGGTCGACGGCCCGTGGTTCTCCGCGGTCCCGACCCTGACCGCCGCGGCGATGGTGACGTCCCGTATCCGGCTGGGCACGTTCGTGGCGTCCCCGGTCGCGCGGCACCCGGTGCCGTTCACGCGTGAGCTGACCACCCTCGACGACATCTCGGACGGCCGGTTCGTCCTGGGCGTCGGCGCGGGCGTCGACCACCAGCACTACGACGGCGCGGTCCTGGCCGCGCCGGAGCTGACGGCGAAGCAGCGCGCCGACCGGTTCACCGAGTTCGTCGAGGCGCTCGACGGGCTGCTCATGACGGACAAGTTCGACTTCGACGGCGAGTACTACCGGGCCCGCGGGGCCCGCAACCTGCCGGGGACGGTCCAGCGCCCCCGGCTGCCGTTCGTGGTCGCGGCGAACGGCCCCCGCACGATGACGCTGGCGGCGCGGTTCGGCGCGGGCTGGGTCACGACGGGCCGGGGCGGCGCGACCGAGGACGAGTGGTGGGGCGGCATCAAGCAGCTCACGGAGCTCTTCGACCAGCGGCTGGACGCGGTGGGCCGCGAGCGGGCGAGCATCCAGCGCCACCTGAGCCTGGACGCGTCCCCGGTCTTCTCGCTGAGCAGCGTGGAGGCGTTCCGGGACGCGGCAGGCCGCGCGGGTGAGCTGGGCTTCACGGACGTCATCGCGCACTGGCCGCGGTCGTCGTCGCCGTACGAAGGCCGCGAAGCCGTGCTTGAGCAGGTGGCGAGCGACGTGCTCCCGGAGCTGCACGCCGGCTGACCGCTAGGCCGAACGGGTGACATCCGAGTCGGCAGGAAACCGATTCCCGTCCCTCAGGCGTCCTTCACTGCAGACGTCAGAGATCACCCCGGGGGGTGGTTGGGGGACGGAGGGCCCTCGTGGCCGCGGCACGGGGCGCCGCGGCCACGAGGGCTTTGTCTTGCGCTACTTGACGATCCGGTAGATCACGGCGCCCGGGTTCCGGTAGACCTGCTTGACGAAGTCGTGCCCGTCCAGGTGCTGCAGGCCCGGGGCGATCGGCGTGTCCCGGCGGATGGTGCCGCTGCCGACCAGCACGTAGTGGATGTTCAGCCGCCGCGTGGCCGCGCGCACCTGCGGGTCGCTGTCGTAGTCGCCGAAGTGCGCGGCCAGGTAGAGCGCGTCCGGGGGAGCGACGCCGGCGTCGTAGTGGCCGGCCACCGGGTGGACGCCGGTGAGCGCGTACATCCACGCCGTGCCGTCCATGCGGTCGTTGAGCACCTTCTGGTCGGCCGGGATCCCCAGCGTGCCGAGGTGGTCCATCGCGTCGATCTCGTCCTGGCTGACCGGCGGGACCGTCTCGCCGGGCAGGCCGTTGTAGTACAGCAGCGACACCGTCTTGGCGTTGGCCGCGCGGTAGAACCCGCCGGTCAGCACGCCCATCGCCACGACGAGCAGCACCGCCGTCGCCAGCCCCACGCGGCCGGTCAGCCACGGCCGCGCCCGCACCCAGGCGCGTCCGCTCGCGACCTTCGCCAGCCACTGCTGGGCCTCGCTCATCCCGTGCGCGGCGAGCAGGCACATCGGGATCGCCGCGAGCGCCATCAGCCGGAACCGGTCGTTCCACCAGGGCCGCGACAGGCTGATCACCCACTCTTCGCCGCCGAAGCACGCGACCAGGACGAACAGCGTGGACAGCCCGATCGCCGAGAGCACCACCCAGCGCATCCGCCGCAGCCGGACCAGCGTGAACACGCCGAGGGCCAGGAACACCGTCAGCCAGATCTGCGGCACCGGCAGCACCTGCTTGAACGTCGCCAGCATCGCCAGGGCCTTCCACACCGCCATGTGGGAGCCCCACGGGTGGTACGGGTACGACCCCGACGTGAAGGTGAGCGCGCCCAGGATCATCGGCGCGGCCAGTACGCCCGCCGCCACCATCACCGGGACCATCCGCAGGACGTCGCCGCCGACGACGCGCCAGGCGGCGCGGGCTGTCGCGTCTTCGGGGACGCCGTCGATCGAGCGTCCGCGCAGCGCTCGGTACCAGCGCTGCACCACCAGCGGGAACGCGAACAGGAGCGCCCCGAACAACGCGCTCGAGTGCGCGGCGAGCAGGCCGGTGGCGCTCAGCGCCAGCACCGCGCCGGTGTCGACGCCCGGCCGCACGACGAACCGCTGCAGCGCGACCACCGCCAGCGGCGTCAGCACGATGCCGAGCGCGAACGGCAGCAGCCCGCTCGACACCGACTCGTACGCCCCGGTCGTCGCGCCGCCCGCGACCAGTGCCACGGAGCCGGCGAACACCGCGCGGCCGCCGAGCTGGCGCACCAGCGCGACCATGGCCAACGCGAACAGCCCGGCGATCGGCATCGTGACGGCGTTGAGCGTGACCGGGACCGACGTCCCGGACAGCTGGTAGACCAGGGCGCCGACCAGGTGGTAGGCGTTCGGGTAGAAGGAGCCGCCGGGGTACCAGTTGATGGTGCCCATGCCGGTCAGGGAGCCGTCACCGGTTTCGGCGATGTAGCGGATGCCGTTCGCGTGGAAGACGGTGTCCCAGCGCTGGAACACCGCGGTCGTCCCGCCGCGGCCGGTGACCACCACGGCGATCGACACGGCCGTGGCGACCGCGACGCAGGCCCCCACGGCCAGGTGCGCCCGGCGCGTCCACGGGTGCGGCGGCTCTTCGGCGCCCGGCATCGTCCAGCCGCGCGCGACCGAGAGCCGGCGAAGGCCGTAGAGCACGGCGGCGAGCAGCAGGGTGCAGGCGGCGACGCTCAGCGGGCCGTACGGCACGTGCACGATCGCCAGCCAGGGGCCGGCCAGACCGGTGATGGCGTAGCTGAGCAGCGGCGCGAGCCCGGCCAGAGCCCAGCCGCGGACACCGGTCGCCCGGCCCACGATGCCGCCAGGCACCGCCAGTACGGCCAGATAAGTGGCCACCGCGGCGAAGTAGCTCCAGAAGTCCTCGGGTGCAGGCACTGCTTTCCAGGTGTGTCGTAGGCCGAAATGTGATAGTCGGGTGCGGGCCGGGTCAGCGACCTGCGTACCCTCGACGCCCGTGAGCGCGCACACGAACCCCGCACAGATTACTGAAGACGATTTCGCAGGTTACGACCTCGTCGTCGTCGGGTCCGGTTTCTTCGGCCTGACCGTCGCCGAACGGGCCGCGGCCGAGCTGGGCAAGAAGGTCCTCATCCTCGAACGGCGCAGCCACCTGGGCGGCAACGCGTACTCCGAGGCCGACCCCGAGACCGGGATCGAGGTGCACAAGTACGGCGCGCACCTGTTCCACACCTCGAACAAGCGCGTGTGGGAGTACGTGAACCGGTTCACCGGGTTCACGAACTACCAGCACCGGGTGTTCGCGCGGGTCAAGGACCAGGTCTACTCGTTCCCGATGAACCTCGGGCTGATCAACCAGTTCTTCGGCAAGTCGCACACGCCGGACGAGGCCCGCGAGCTCATCGCCAAGCAGTCGTCCGAGTTCGAGACCTCCGCCGCGCAGAACCTCGAAGAGAAGGCCATCTCCCTGGTCGGCCGTCCCCTCTACGAGGCGTTCATCCGCGGGTACACCGCGAAGCAGTGGGAGAACGACCCCAAGAACCTGGGCGAGAACATCATCACGCGCCTGCCGGTCCGCTACAACTTCGACAACCGGTACTTCAACGACACCTACGAGGGCCTGCCCGTCGACGGGTACACCGCGTGGCTCGAGAAGATGGCCGAGCACGAGAACATCGAGATCCGGCTGAACGTCGACTACTTCGACGTCCGCGAGCACATCCCGGCGGGCACCCCGACCGTCTACACCGGGCCGCTGGACCGCTACTTCGGCTACTCGGCGGGCCGGTTCACCTGGCGCACCGTCGACTTCGAGTCCGAGGTCGCCGAGACCGGCGACTTCCAGGGCACCTCGGTCGTCAACTACAACGACCAGGAAGTGCCCTACACCCGCATCATCGAGTTCCGCCACTTCCACCCGGAGCGGGACTACCCGAAGGACAAGACGGTCATCTTCCGCGAGTTCTCGCGCTTCGCGAACGAGGAAGACGAGCCGTACTACCCGATCAACACGCCGGAGAACCGCGAGAAGCTCGAGGCCTACCGCGAGCTGGCCAAGACCGAGGCGCGCGAGAAGAACGTCCTGTTCGGCGGCCGGCTGGGCACCTACAAGTACCTCGACATGCACATGGCCATCGGGTCGGCGCTGTCGGCGTTCGACAACAAGATCGCCCCGCACCTGACCGACGGCGCGCCGCTCGACGGGTCCCTCGATGCTTGAGAAGGGACAGCCCACCGGTGAGGTGGCGGTCCTGGCGAAGGCGCAGGGCTTTCTGAAGAGTGACGTTTCGGTGAAAGCCGCGCGCGGCATGTCGCACTTCGGCGAGCACGCGATCGGCTGGTTCAGCCTCGGCCTGATCGGCGCCGCGGTCGACAAGAAGCGACGCAAGGACTGGCTGGTCGCCTCGGCCGGGGTGGTCGGCGCCCACGCGGCGTCCATCGCGGTGAAACGCGTGGTCAGGCGGCCGCGGCCGGACCACCCGAGCGTCGAGGTTCTGGTCGGCACGCCGAGCAAGCTGAGCTTCCCGTCGTCGCACGCGACGTCCACGACGGCGGCGGCGGTGCTCTACTCCGGATTGACCGGGCGTAACCTGGTGCCCGCCCTGGTACCGCCGATGCTCGCCTCGCGGCTCGTGCTCGGCGTTCACTACCCGACAGACGTTCTGGCCGGTGCGGCCCTCGGGGGGCTCGTCGGTGGTCTGATACGACGGAAGCTGAAGAAGAACCCATGAGCGAGACGACCGAGCAGCGCAACAGCGACGATGCGGCCGTGACTCCCGAGGCACCGGAGACCCCGGTGACCGAGGAGACGGCGGAGGCTTCGCCGGTGACCGCGGCCCGCGGGCCGCTGGGCCTCGTCGGCGGCGTCATCAAGACGGCGCGGCCGCGGCAGTGGGTGAAGAACGTGCTGGTCTTCGCGGCCCCGTTCTTCGCGTTCTCGAAGTCGACCGACCGCACGGGCCTCCTGCTCGACGCGATCGTCGCCTTCGTGGCCTTTTCGCTGGTGGCGAGCTCGGTCTACCTCATCAACGACGCCGTCGACGTCGAGGCCGACCGGGCCCACCCGACCAAGCGGAACCGGCCGATCGCGGCCGGGATCGTGCCGGTGCCCGTCGCGTACGGGTCCGCGGTCGTGTTCTTCCTGGCCGGCCTCGGCGTGTCGTTCTTCGCGAGCTGGCAGCTCGCCGTGGTGCTGGGGGTCTACGAGGCCGTCCAGCTCGGTTACTGCTTCGGCCTGAAGCACCAGCCGGTGGTCGACCTGGCCATCGTCGGCTCGGGCTTCCTGATGCGCTCGATCGCCGGCGGTGTCGCGGGCGGCCTCGCGCTCTCGCAGTGGTTCCTGCTGGTCACGGCGTTCGGCTCGCTGTTCATGGTGGCGGGGAAGCGCTACGCCGAGATCATGCTGTTCGAGCGCACGGGCGCGAAGATCCGGTCGTCGCTGAAGAAGTACTCGGCCAGCTACCTGCGGTTCGTCTGGGCGACGTCGGCGGCGATCCTGATCATGTCGTACTGCCTGTGGGCGTTCGAGATCCGGCAGACCGAGCACAACTCGGTGTGGGCGCTCATCTCGATGGTGCCGTTCGTGGTGGCGGTGCTCCGGTACGCGGTCGACGTCGACGGCGGCATCGCGGGCGAGCCCGAGGAGATCGCGCTCAAGGACCGCGTGCTGCAGGTGCTCGGCGCGACCTGGGTGGCCACGCTGTTCCTCTCGTTCTACCTGTGACTCATGGCGGATCGACAGGTTCGTTTCAGGTGACGCACAGCTGAGCGGCGCACGCTGAGGTGGTGGGGGCGGGCAGTGCGCCCGTCCCCGTGACCACAGGAGCCACGATGAACGACCAGCCGCGCGAGGAGAAGGCCCCGGAGGGGGCCGGCCACCCGACCGTCGAGCAGCCCACCGCCCAGCCCGCGGCTGACCAGCCGGCGACGCAGCAGCCGGCGACCGCCGCGCCGGGGCAGAGCGAGCCCGCGGCTCAGGCGGCTCCCACTGCCTCTCCGGGCCAGTTGCCCAACGCCGAGACGGGCCAGCTGCCCAACGCCGCACCCGGCCAGCTTCCGAACGCCGAGACGGGCCAGTTGCCCAACGCCGCCGGGGCGGCCGACCAGACCGCCGTCCACGGCCAGCAGGCGCCCGCCCAGCCCGCTCCCCACACTCCGCAGCTCTCCCAGCCCGGCCCCGGCCCGGCCTACGGCGCCTGGGGCCCGCCCCAGGCCGCCCCGCGGCAGCCCGGTGGCTTCCGGCGGTTCGTCGGCCACCGCGCCACCCAGCTCGTCGCGGTCGGCGTCCTGGGCCTGCTGATCGGCGGGGGCATCGTCGGCGGGATCGCGGCCGCGACCAGCCACGGCCCTCGCGGAGACCGCCCCGGCATCCACCGCCAGTACAACGGCCCCAACCAGGGACCTGACGGCCGCGGCTTCCCAGGCCGCGGCGGTGGTAATGCCGGCAACTCAGGCGATTCCGGCGCCGGAAACGGCATCTGACCGGCTGTGGTCTGAGCCACCCGTACCCCGCTCAGATCACGAAAGCATCACGGGCGGGGTACGGTGCCTGGGATGCGAAGCGCCTCCGCAGAACTCCCGAAGGCCGCCGGTGCGCTGCCGGCGGCCGTGCCCCTTGCCCGCTCGTGGGCCCTGCCGACGGGGGCCGCGGCGGCTTCCGCGCTGGTGTTCGCCCTGGTCAGCAGCCATCTCATCGATGACACCTACATCACGCTGTCCTACGCGAAGAACCTCGCCTTCCACGCCCACTGGGGCCTGATCGAGCAGGGGACCGCGAACACCGCGACGTCCCCGCTGAACGTCCTGGCCCTGGCCGTCGTCACGTTCTTCGTCCGCGACGCCGTGCTGGCCGCGGGGATGGTGTTCGTCGCCGCGCAGGTGCTGCTCGTCCTCGGCCTCCGCCGGCTGGGCGAGCGCACCGGGCTGCCGGCGGCGTTCGCGCCGGTGACGTTCGCGGTGCTGCTGGTCAACCCGCTGCTGCTGTCGTCGGTCGGGCTGGAGGTCGCGCTCGGTGCCGCCGGCGTCGTCTGGACGCTGGTCTACGCGGGGGAGCGCAAGGCGGGCCGGCTCGGCGTCGTGCTCGGGTTGCTCGCGCTCGTCCGGATCGACCTGCTGCTGATCGCGGCGGTGCTGTTCGCGGCCCGCCGCGAGTTCTGGATCGGCATCTGGCGCACGGCGTTCACCGCCCTCGCCGTGACGCTGCCGTGGTTCGGGTTCAGCTGGTTCGTGCTCGGCTCGGCCGTGCCGGACACGCTCGTCATCAAGATCAGCCAGCAGTCGTGGGGGCCGTTCACCTTCACGAACGGCCCGCTCCTGTACTGGCGCAACTTCCCGGCCGAGGCCGCGCTGTCGTTCCTGCCGCTGCTGCTCGCCGCCCTGACGGGCGTGGCCTGGGTCGTCCAGTACCGCCGTGGCTCCGAGACCGCCCGCCGCCTGACGCCGTTCGCGGCGCTGGCCGTCGCGAGTGCCCTGCACTACCTGGCCTACAGCCGGCTCGGGGTGCCGCCGTACCACTGGTACCACGCGCCGAGCATCATCGGCGCGACGATCTTCCTGGCGGCGTGCGCGTGTGCCGTACCGGAACGCCTCCGCCGCGCGACGGGGACGCTGGCCGGCGGAGTCCTCGTGGCGAGCCTCGTCGTGTACGCGCTGCCGGGCCTCCCGCGCCAGTTCGCGCCGATCACCAGCAACCACGCCTCGACGACGGAGTACCGCGAGATCGGCCAGGAACTGGCCTCGATCGCGCACGGCCGCAAGGTGGAGACGGCGGGTGAGGTCGGCGCGCTCGCGTACGCGTGCGACTGCGAGCTGGTGGACGAGTTCTCCGACCGCGGCGCGGTCGACCCGGCGATCGCGGAGACGAAACGCCGCAGCGGCGACGTCGGCCGCGCGCTGCTGGAGGCCAACTTCCACAACTTCGACCACAGCGTCGCCCCGATCAGCCCGGACCTGGTCCTGGCCATGACGCGGCGGGCGCCACCACCGACGGCGCTGGCGAGCTGGCGGATCGACTCGCCGTGGGTGGGCCCGCAGAACCTCTACTTGGTGCCCGCTCACGCGGCAGGCAGCTGATCCCGGCCGCGGAACATCCGGTTCATCGTCCCCTCCCGGGCCAGCAGCACCTGCGTGATCACCTGCAGCACCACGAAACTCCCGATCGACAACGCCGTGTCGAGCCCCGGCACCACGTCCACCGGCAGCGTGTACGCCATCGCGATGCTCCCCGCGCTGTGCGCGAGCCCGCCGACGCCCCACACGACCGTCAGCACCCACCACACCCGCCGGAACGACGGCGTGTCCGCCCAGCGGGCCTCCAGCGTCGAAGCCCGGCCCGGCAGCAGCGCCAGCGTGGCCTGGTAGGTCGTCGGGCGGCGGCCGATGCGCAGGCTCGCCAGCATCCACACCCCGATCAGCACGCTGAACCACGCCCCGCGGACCAGCTGCAGCCGCGCGTCGCCGGTCAGCGCGGACGTCAGGAAGCCGATCGCCACGATGGCCAGCACGAACACGCCCATGCCGTCGACCCGCCGGTGCCGCACCCCCAGGTACAGCACCCGCAGCGCCGGCGGCAGGCCGCTCAGCGTCAGCGCCCAGATCGGTGCCACGTCGAACGCCCGCAGCAGGTAGTAGCCGCCGACCGGGGCGGCGATGTCGCAGAGCAGCGTGCCGAGCATGCTTCGAGCATCCGGGATCCACGCCGGCCGGACCATCGTCGAGCCGGCTACTCCGCATCAACCGTTCGGTGGATGGCCATCCGCTGCCGCGTGACCTTCACGCCGAGCACCACGCTCCCGACGGTCAGCGCGGTCTCGAGGAACGGCACGACGTCCACCGGCAGCGCGAACGCCATCACCACGACGGCGCACGCGAGCAGGACGCACCCGGCGCCCCACCAAAGCGTCACCGACCGCCACCGCTGCCGGAACGCCGGCGAAAGGCCCCACAAACGTTCGAGGTCGTCGGCGCGGGCGGGCTGGAGGGTGCGCACCGCCCGGAACAGCAGCGGCCGGCGGCCGACGAGCAGGCTCCCCAGCAGCAGGACGCCGAACGGCAGCGTGATCCAGGCGCTGCGGACGAGCAGCAGCCGGGGGTCGCCGGAGAACACCGCCACCGCGCCGTTGACCAGCAGCACGGCCAGCACGAACGCGCTGACCGGGTCGATCCGCCGGTGCCGCGCCAGGACGTAGCCGGTCCGCAGCACCGGCAGCACGGCGCCGGCCAGCAGCGCCCACACCGCGTCCACGTCGAAGGCGCGCAGGACGTAGTAGAGGGCCATCGGGAGCGCGACGTCGCGGAGCAGCACCGTGAGCCCGGCGCGGTTGCTCGTCGTAGTTGTCATGGTGACAGTCTGTTTCGACGAGCAGGCCGGCACATCGGCGTGCGGACCGGGCCCGGATGGAACTCCGCCTCCACCCCCGGGTGGAGGCCCTTAAATCGGGAGCTTGCGGAAGATCGGGCGCGGCACGTGCCGCAGGGCCGACATGACCAGGCGGAACGGCGCCGGCGCCCAGATCAGGTCCTTGCCCGAGCGTGCGGCCGCCACGGCCTGCTCGGCGACCTGGTCGGCGTTCTGCGTCAGGGGGGCGTCCTTGAGGCCGTCGGTCATCTTCGTCCGGACCTGGCCCGAACGGACGACCGTCACCTGCACGCCGTGCCGCGCGAGGGCCTCGCCGAGACCCAGGAAGAAGCCGTCGAACCCGGCCTTGGTCGAGCCGTAGACGAAGTTCGACCGCCGGACGCGCTCGCCGGCCACCGACGACAGCGCGATCACCGTGCCGTGGCCCTGGGTCTTGAGCTTCTCCGACAGCGCGACGCCGACGGAGACCGCGGCGGTGTAGTTCACCGTCGCCGCCTCGACCGCCTTCGCGTGGTCCTGCCAGAGCTCTTCGGGGTCGCCGAGCAGGCCGAACGCCACGACCGCGACGTCGACGTCGCCGCCCTCGAACGCCTTGTCCAGCACGCCGGGGTGCGACGCCAGGTCCTTGGCGTCGAAGTCCACGGTCGCGACTTCGGCGCCCTTGTCCTTCAGGCGCTGCGCGGCCGCGTCGAGCCGCGGCGAGGGACGCGCCGCGAGCACGACCCGCAGCGGCTTCTCGGCCAGGTACTTTTCGGCGATCGCCAGCGCGATGTCGGACGTGCCGCCGAGCAGCAGCAGGGACTGGGGGTTGCCAACAGCGTCGATCACAGCTCGAGCCTCCGGCTCATGTCAGAGGCGAAAACGCCTTCGGGGTCAACGGCGGCGCGCACCTTGCGCCACTCTTCGAGGCGCGGGTACATCTTCGCGAACGTCTCGGGCGAGGTGCGCGAGTCCTTCGCGGTGTACAGCCGCCCGCCCGCGGCGAGCACGTCCTCGTCCAGCTCGGTGCAGAAGCGGCCCAGGCCGTCCTTGATCGGGAAGTCGACGCTGAGCATCCAGCCCGGCGACGGCCACGACATCGGCGCGGGGTTCGCGTCGCCCATCCGCTTGAGGACGTTCAGGAACGAGTAGTTGCCGGACGTCGAAATCTTGCGGCAGATGGCCTTGAGCTGGCCTTCCGCGCCGAACGGCACCGAGAACTGGTACTGCAGGAAGCCCTTCGAGCCGTAGGCGCGGTTCCACTCGCTGATCATGTCGAGCGGGTGGTAGAACTGGGTCAGGTTCTGGATCTTGCCGCGCGCGCCCTTCTTGGGCACCGTCTTCTGCCACAGCTCGTTGATCAGCCCGAACGTGAGCTTGTTGCCCAGGCCGTTCGGGAAGACGTCCGGCAGCGTCAGCAGCTGCGGCGCGTCGAACTTCAGCGGCTCGGCGCGCAGCTTCGGCGGCAGCTGGTCCACGGTCGCCAGCGAGCCGCGGGAGAAGGTGGCCCGGCCGAGCCGGCCGTCGGAGGAGATCAGGTCCGGCACCGACATCGAGTAGTCGTAGCCGAGGTCCGAGCCGTCGGTGAACAGCCCGAGCGTCTCGTCCAGGTTCGCCGTGCGGTCGGCGTCGACGGCGAAGTACGCGGTCTCGGTCTTCTTCATCCGGATCGTGGCCCGGACGATGATCCCGGTCAGGCCGATGCCGGCGACGGTCGCCCAGAACAGCTCGGCGTCCGGCCCCTCCGGCGTCAGCGTGCGGACGTTGCCGTCCGCGGTGATGAGGTCCATCGACACGACGTGGTTGCCGAAGCTGCCCGCGCTGTGGTGGTTCTTGCCGTGGATGTCGTTGGCGATCGCGCCGCCGATGGTCACCTGGCGCGTGCCGGGCAGGACCGGGACCCACAGGCCGTACGGCAGGGCCTCGCGCATCAGCTGGTCGAGGCTCACCCCGGCGTCGAGGTCGACGAGCGCGCTGTCCGGGTCGATCGAGTGGATCCGGTTCAGCGCGGTCATGTCGACGACCAGGCCGCCCGCGTTCTGCGCCGGGTCGCCGTAGGAGCGGCCGAGGCCGCGGGCGATGACACCGCGTTCACCGGCCCGGGTCACGGCGCGCGCGATGGTTTCGACGTCTGCGGTGCTCAGCACGTCTGCGGTCGTCGGAGCCGTCCGCGCCCAGCCCGTGAGCGTGCGACGCTGGGTATCGGGTGCTTGGGTCACCCGACCAGGGTAGCCACGCCGAACGACGCCCGGAACGTGACCCTGAAGTGCTCGCTTCTACACTTTGCGCATCAAGGCACAAGCGCCCGCGCGGGTGACCATGACTCAGGCAACGAGGTAACGCAGTGGTGGCGACCGATCCGCAAGCCGACATCGCAGCTGCTCAGCCGTCCAACATCGGACTGCTGGGGCAGCTCATTCGCTTCGCCCTGATCGGCGGCTTCTGCGCCCTGGTCGACCTGGGCACGTACACCCTGCTGACCCAGGTCGCCGGGATGGCCACTTCACCGTGGGTCGACGTCGCCCGCGCTATCAGTTTCATCGTGGGCACCACCACGGCGTTCTTCCTGAACCGCAAGTTCACCTTCTCCGGCGGGCGCCGCGACGGCAAGGCCCAGGTCGGCTCGTTCGTCCTGCTCTACACCGTGACGTTCTTCGTCGCGGTCGGGGTGAACCAGCTGATGCTGCAGGTGCTGCCGGAGTCCGCGTGGCAGCACACCCTGTGCTGGGCCGTGTCGCAGGCCACGGCCACGGTGATCAATTTCGTGATGCTCAAGTGGGTCGTCTTCCGCGAAGCCCCGTCGACTGAGGAGAACTGAGGAACTTCATGCCCGGTAAAACAGCCACCCCGGCGCCGACCACCCAAGCCGGCGCGGCCGCCGAGACGCGGTTCACCGAGCACACTCCGCAGGGTCGCCTGACGGCGCAGCGCGGTCTCTACGCCGGTCCGGCGCCGATCGTCAGCAAGGACCTCTACGCCGAGCTCGAGTGGGGCTCGGCCGTGCGGGAGCGTGCGGTGATCACCCTCGAGCCCGCCTCCAAGGTGTCGGGCAACACGTACTTCGGCCGGTTCCCGGCCAGCTACTGGCAGCGCTGGTCGACGGTGACCGAGGTTTCGGTCGAGGCCGTCGTCACCGGCACGGGCCTGCTGTCGATGGGCGCGTCCGACGTCGAGGGCGAGCCCCGCGTCGTCGCCGCCGAGCAGGTCGCGGACGCCAAGCAGGCGAAGGTGACGCTGACCTCGCAGCTGGACAAGTTCTACGACGGCGGCGCGCTCTGGCTGGACCTCGAGACCGAGGGCGGCCAGACGCTGCGCGTCGAGCAGGTCCGCTGGACGGTCGAGGCCCCGGAGAAGATCCGCCCGACCGCGGTGACCATCTGCACGATGAACCGCGCCGACGACTGCCTGAAGAACCTGCAGGCCCTCGCCGCGGACGTCTCGTCGCTGGAGACCCTGGACGCGATCTACGTCGCCGACCAGGGCACCGACCTCGTCGAGTCCCGGGACGGGTTCGAGCAGGTCGCGAAGGACCTCGCCGACAAGCTGCACTACATCAAGCAGCCGAACCTCGGTGGCGCCGGCGGCTTCACCCGCGGTCTCTTCGAGGTGGCCGGGCACACCGCCACCGAGCACGCGAACGTCCTGTTCATGGACGACGACGTGCTGCTGGAGCCGGACCTGGTGATCCGGATGACGGCGTTCTCCAACCGCGCGGCCAACCCGATCATCGTCGGCGGCCAGATGCTCAACCTGTTCCACCCGAACCAGCTGCACGTCGGCGCCGAGTACGCCCGGCTCAACACGCTCGAGCCCGGCCAGCCGGTCGAGCACTCCTTGACGACGGCCGACCTGCTCGGCGTCGACGAGGAGACGCTGAAGCCGAACCGCCAGGAGCGCCGCCTCGACGCCGGCTACAACGGCTGGTGGTCGTGCCTGATCCCCTACGAGGTCGTCCAGGCCACGGGCTACCCGATGCCGTTCTTCTTCCAGTGGGACGACGCGGAGTACTCCTACCGCGCCCGCGCGCACGGCTTCCCGACCGTCACCCTGCCGGGTGCGGGCGTGTGGCACGCGGACTTCCACATGAAGGACTGGGACGAGTGGCACCGGTACTTCAACCTGCGCAACTCGATCATCACCGCGGCGCTGCACTCGCCGTTCAACCTCAACCTGCTTTCGCGGGTCCTGCTCGCGCAGCTGGTGCGCTACCTGCTGGGCATGCAGTACGGCCTGTCGGCGACGCTGATCAAGGCCGTCGAGGACTTCCTCGAGGGGCCGGAGATCCTGCGTGACGGCGGTGTCGAGGCGATGAAGGAGATCCGCCGCATCCGCGACCAGTACCCGGAGACCAAGCGCCACAAGGCGACCGACGTCCCGGGCATCGCGTCCAACGACATCGGCATCATCAACAGCGCGCCGCGGCCCAGCATGCAGCGCCTGGTGCTGATCAAGCGCGTGCTCGACCGGGTCCTCGGCCGCAGCCGCTTCGGCCTCGGCGCGGTCCCGATCGACGAGGCGAACTGGTGGCACATCGCCCTGTTCGACACGGCGGTCGTGACGGACGCGAACCAGGAAGGCGTCCGCGTCCGCTCGTACGACAAGGTCAAGATGTTCGACCTGGCCAAGCGCGGCGCGAAGGTCGTCCAGCGCCTGCGCAAGGAAGGCGCCGGCGTGCAGGAGCAGTACAAGCGCGCCATGCCCGAGCTGACCTCGCGGGAGAACTGGCAGCGCCTCTACAAGCTCTGATCCACGTTGTCGAAGGCCGTCTCACGCTCGCCGTGAGGCGGCCTTCGCGCGTCAGCCGTGCATGCCGAACACCGTGCTCTTCCGGGTGAGGTCGTCGACGTACGCGGCGGCCACGTGGGCGAAGTTGACCGCGACCTCCGAGTGGTCCTTGGTGGTCACCGTCTCGACCGCGCCGGCCCGCACGAGCTGGGTGAGCCGGCCCGTCAGCTTGGCGGATTCTTCGGTCGTCAGTGCGAACAGCAGCGGTTCCCCGCCGGTGGCGAGGTGCAGCACGAGTGCGGGTTTCGGATCGGCCATGCGTCCATCGGACCAGCGGCGATCTTTCCCGGGCAAGCGGGTTCGCTGAGGGCGGATGGACTACCGTTTTCGCAAGTCCGGAAGAACTCGCGGGGGAGAGGGAAGCGATGCCGCACTCGTTCTCGCTGTCGCTGGCAGCGGTGGACATCCTGCTGGAGCAGCTCGGACTCGGCCGCGCGCCGACGCCGTTCGAGGTCCCGCACATCGGCACGACCGTCGAGCAGCGCGCGATGGTCCGCGACGCCGTCGTCCGCGACCTGACCGGCCGCGGGCTGTGGAGCCGCGGCCGCCTCGACGCGGACGCCGAGCTGGCGCTGGCCACGTTCGTGCGGGGCAACGTGGTGATCAACGCGGCCGCCGAGCTGGGTGATCGCCACCTCTTCGCCCGCGTCGCGTCCGACGGTCAGTTCGCGGTGCTCGCCCGCCAGGACGAAAACCTGATCGTGTTCGAGGAGGTCCGCCCGACCGGCATCGTCCCGGCGATCGTCGACCTGCTCCCGCTGACCCCGGCGGCGCCCGGCCAGTCGGTCACCATCTCGCGCCCGGCGGAGCAGCCGCGCCACCAGCGCCGCGACGACGCGTACGACCCCTTCGCCGGTGTCACCGGTCCGCGCGCCCAGAGCGGCGGCGGCCCGCAGCTCCGCATGATCGAGCGCGTCTTCCAGGAGCCGAAGAAGCGCGTGGGCCAGTTCACGACCCAGACCCGCGGCGGCACGTTCCCGCCCCTGGCCTGGTTCGACACCCCGTCCGGCCGCTGGCTGATGTCGTCCCGCGCGGCCGCCGACGGCCAGCGCTGGGTCACCTACGCCCCGGCGGACAACGCCCGCCTGGCCCAGCAGCTGTACGCGCAGCTCGAAGGCCAGTTCTGAGCGCCGGGAACCACGCGTGACGCCGCTGCGTCCGAGGTGAAGATCGGTGAACGGCGGTGGCGCAGGGTGCCCGGCTAGTAGACTTCCGGGTGCACACGCACGGGCTAGTGATTCGGGGTGGAACAGCGATGTTGATAGCTGACGGCGGCGGCGGCTCGATGTCGGACATCGTCAACCCGCTTTCCTCGGCCGGCATGGGCGCCGCGGTCAAGAGCGTCACGGCGGAGACCCAAAAGCTGGTCGACGCGGCCAAGGGCGGCGGTTTCAAGATCACCCCCGAAGGTGTGAAGCCGCTGCGGGACGCGCTGACCGAGCTGGTCAACGACCTCGCGAACCTCGGCTTCGACACGATGGCGCTGGACCAGGCCCCGAAGCTCGGCAACCACCCTTACGGGCACACCGTCGCTTCGCACGACCAGAAGAGCGCCTCGGAGGCCGAAGGCTCGGCCACCGAGGTCCTGGCCAAGCTCAGGCAGGTCGCCCAGCAGGCCGACGAAGCACTCGCCAGGGCCGCCGGCTTGTACACGGGCACCGAGAACGACGCTTTCGCCGCACTCCAGACCAAGCAGGCCTGAGGTAATGACCAAACTCCTCCTCCGAGTCGTCCTGCCGCTCGTCGCCGGCGGGGCCCTGCTGGCCGGGTGCACCAGCACCCAGGGCGGCACCGCGTCACCCGCGCAGTCGCCCTCGGCCAGTGAATCCGGGGCACCGGAGACCTCTTCGTCGTCCACCGGTGGCGGCGGAACCCAGTCGATCACCGATGCCTGCTCGCTCATCGAGATGAGCGACCTGAGCAGCTACGGCGAGTTCAACCCGCCGCAGAGCCAGACGATCAGCGGCGCGCGCAGCTGCAAGTACCAGAAGAAGATCGCCTCCGCGAGCGACAAGTCCATGGTGATCGGCGCCAACATCCGCGACACCGCGTCGGTCGCGCAGGTGAACGACACCGGCGGCGGAGTCGTCGACAAGGACATCAACGGGCGGCAGGCGAAGGAGGCGCCCGGCGGCGGCTCGGTCGACGGCTGCACGCTCGCGCTGCCGGTGGGCGATTCGTCGCGGGTCGACGTAGCGGTGATCGGCGTCGGCTCGGCGGACGAGGCTTGCCAGATCGCCGAAGCGGTGGCGAAGGCCGCTGTCGAACCGCGGCTGCCGAAGGGATAGGGGAATCCAGATGACCACGCGACAGGGCCCGCCGCCGAAGCCCGCGGACAAGACCCCCCAAGAAGTCCAGAACATGGCGCCGGCCGAGCGGGACGCCTACCTGCAGCAGAAGGCCGACGAGGGGGTCGACCCGAGCAACTGGCTCTTCGGGCCGCTGCAGCAGTGGGTGGCCCAGCAGAAGGCCAAGAACCAGTCCCAGGAGCTCGGCGACAAGAACGTCGCGGACGCCACCAAGGGCCGTGACGTCGAATACGTCACCGGTCTCAACGCGCCGAACGCGGACTACAAGGGCAGCGATCACACCCAGCTGCAGGCCTACCTGGACAGCAATCTCGATGTCGAGCAGGTGTCCGAGGTCTCGACGGCCTACCACAAGGTCCACCAGGTCTTCGACAAGTTCGCGACGTCGATGAACACCGCGGTCAACGCCTCCAAGGGCACCTGGGAAGGCACCGCGGCGACCAACGCGCAGCAGTACTTCACCAGCCTGGGCACGTGGTCCGACGCGAACTCGCAGAACGCGAAGCTCGCGTCCGAAACCATCTACGACCAGGGGCAGGCCGCGTCCACGGCCAAGAACTCCATGCCCGCCCCCATCCCGTTCTCCTGGGGCGACGAGTTCAAGTCCTGGGCGACGTCGAACCCGTTCAGCCTCCCGGACAACGTCGACAAGTCCCTCCAGAAGCAGAAGGACAGCCAGGCGGCGCACGACGAGGCCGCGGGCGTCATGGCGACCTACGACAAGAACCTCTACCAGGCCGCGTCGAAGCAGCCCGCCTTCGCGCCGCCGCCCAGCTTCAGCACCGGCGGGGGTACTGGTGACCCCAACGGGACCGGGGACAAGAACGGCATCGAGGACCACAACAGCACGATGCCGAACGCCAACCCGGTGAACACGCCGAACGGCACGAACAACAACAACTTCACCACCGGCGACGTCCCCGGCCCCAACATCACGCCGCACATCTCCGGGCCCGGCTCGACCACCGGCGCGGGCCTGCTCCCGGCCGGCACCACCACGCCGTCCGGCTTCACGCCGGGTTCGGTCCCGGGTGGGTCGACGTCGAACCCGAACCAGTCCTTCGGCGGCATGCCGCCGATGAGCCCCATGCCGATGGGCGGCGGGATGAACTTCGGCGGCGACGAGGCCTACAACTCCAAGGTCGGCGGCGGCGGCCGCGGGGCCGGCGGTGGCTTCGGCCCCGGCGGCTCGGGCGGTGCCGGCAGCGCGACGGGCGCGGGTGCCGCCTCGGGCGCGGCCCGGCCGGGCGGCATCGGCGCGGCCGAAGCGGCCGCGGGACGCGGGATGGGCGGCCTCGGCTCGGGCGGCGCGGCCGGTCGCGGTGCCGGCATGGGCGGTGGCGGCCTGGGCCGCGGCCAGAAGGGCGAGGGTGACGAGGACACGGAGCACTCGCGCCCGACGTACCTGGTCGAAGGCGACCCCGACGAGGTTTTCGGCACCGACCTGCGCACCGCCCCGCCGGTCATCGGCGAATAACGGACAACGGCGGAACGGCCCCGGGCGACCGGGGCCGTTTCTCGTTCGAGGCGGACGGGGAACCCGTACCCTTCGCTGCGCGTCGGAAACCGCGGAGGCGACGATGACCCCTGAGGAATGGCTGGCGAACTTCGAAACGAAGATCGCCGACGTGCGTGAGAAGGCGGAAGAGTTCCGGGCCGGGCTGGAGGCCTCCGGGACGACGGTCGCGTCGCCCGACGGCACCATCCGCGTCGGCGTCGCGCCGAACGGCTCACTCACCGACCTGCAGCTCGCCGACTCGGCGCTGACCGGCAAGTCCGGGGCCAAGCTCGCCGAGGAGATCCTCAAGCTCGCGCGCAAGGCGCAGCGCGGTGCCGCCGTCAACGTCGCGGCCGCCTTCGCGCCGCTGGGCGGGGACACCGAGGCGATGCACATGGTCACCGGCTACGTGCCGCCGGAGGAGCCCGAGGAGCCGGTCGCGCCCGAGCCGTCGCGGGAACGCCGGCTCTGGCAGCACGACGAGCCGGAAACCCCGCCGCCACCGCCGCCACCCGTCCGCCGGCCGCCGAGGCCGCCGCGCGACGACGATGACGACTTCGGGGACAACACGTTCCTGCGCCGGGACTGAGGGGACCGAAACCGTGACCACCGCTACCTCGGGTGCCGGCATCGTCGACACCTACGCCGGGCTCGTCGACTCGATCAAGTCGGACTCCGAGTCCGAAGGCGAACACGTCCTCGGGGTCGCCGTCAGCGCCGCCGGCGCGGTCGTCGACACCGTCGGCGCCGTGATCGACCCGCTCGGCGCCGTCCTCAACGCCGGCGTCGGCTGGCTGCTGGAACACATCAGCTTCCTGCGCGAGCCGCTCGACGCGCTGCTCGGCAACCCCGACGAGATCAACGCCAACGTCGACCAGCTCAAGTCCGCCGCGGCCGAGATGCACACGCTCGCCCAAGAGCACCGCGACGACCTCCGCAGCGTCGCCGAATGGACCGGCCAAGCCGCCGACGCCTACCGCGACAGCCTCACGAAGATGGCGGAGGAGCTGGAGTCCCTCGGCAAGACGCTCGACGGGACCGCCGCGGTCGCGGGCATCTCCGGCATGCTCGTCTGCACGCTGCGCGGCATCGTCTTCGGGCTCATCTCGTCGGTGATCGCCGAGCTGATCCGGGACGCGCTGATCGCGGCCGCCTCGGCCGTCGTCACCTTCGGCGGCTCGATCGCCGCGTTCTGCGGGGTGGCCTCGGCGCGCGCCGCGGCGACGGCGTCGAAGATCGCGGGCAAGATCGGCAAGCTCCTCGAGGGCTTCGCGCGCCAAGGCGGCCGGCTGGCCAAGCTGATGGAGGCGATGGAGAAGCTGACCAAGGGCCTCGACCGGTTCTCCACCGTCGGCGGTCTCGCGATGGGCGCGTACCAGGCCGCGAAGCCGTACGAGACGGAGGCGTGACGTGGCGACCCACCACACGAGCACGCCGCACCACACGAGCACGCCCCACCACACGGACACGTCGCCGACGCACCACGAAACGCCGCATCCCGCCGAGCCGCGCCCGGCCCGTGAACCGCACGTGACCACCGGTGGTCACGGTGGCGGGTACGGAGTCCACACCGACTCGCTCGGCACGATGGAGGGCCACCTCGGCCGCACGAAGGACAAGGTCCACGCGGTCGGCCAGACCGTGGCGGGCGCGAACTTCGGCGCGAAGTCGATGGGCGTGATCGGCTCGGGCATGACCGGCACGCTCAACGGAACGGTGTCAGCGGCCAAGGAGCACGTCGCCCGCGCGGGCAAGGCGGTCGAGGACGCCGGGACGCGCACCAAGGCCGTCCGGGAGCACTACCAGACAACGGAAGCGAACAGCGCGGCCGCGATCGCGGCCGCGGGCAAGCCGGTCGACGCACCGCCGACGAAGACGGCGGGAGGTGGCGGCAACCCGCCCCCACCGGGCTCGAACCCGCCACCGACGCACCCCCCGGACGGCGGCGGGATGCACAACAACCAGGGCCACCACGCGACGGACGACGAGCTGCGAGGCCAGTACACGCGCGAGTCGATGCAGACGCGCCCGACGTCGACGGACAACCAGATCCGCGACGCGGCGAGCAGGTTGGGTTACGACCCGGACCAGCACCTGGCGATGACCCTCCAGCCGACGGCCGACCTGACCCCGGCCCAGCGCGCGGAGATCGTGGCGGTCCGCAACGAGCTGCGGGCCGACCCGGGCGAGATCATGACGAAGGTGGTCAAGCCCGAGATCGGCGAAAACACGCTGCTGAACCCGACGCCCACGAAGGACTTCGACTCGAGGCAGGTTGGTGGTTCGGTCGCCCGCGGCAGCGACACCTCGCAATACGGGACGCCCCAGGAGTTCCGGGACAAGCTCGCCCTCGACGACAACGGCGCGGGCTGGACCCCGATCAAGGCGGGCGCCGGTGAGGCCTACCAGCTGCGCTTCCCGGCCTCGGACGACCCTCGTGCCATGGAGATCAGCTACGGCGGCACGGATCCGGTGACCGCGCACGAAATGCACGGGCTGTCCGGGCAACCTGGGCCTCGCGAATGGAAGCCACCGTTCCTCGGCACCGGATACACCGGCGGCGGTGTGCCCGAGTGGATCCACGCGAGGCAGGGTTACGAGGGGCGTGGTGAGATGTGGCTCGTGCACGCGGACGGGACCGAATCCCTGGCCGGGGTGTACCTGGACGGACGAGGGTGGTTCGACGTGCGCGGACGAGGAGGATCCGGTGCCTGAGATTTCGCCTCGCGTCTGCGCGGTCTACCAGGGCGAGCTTTACTCGGCTTCCGGGCGGCCACCGGGCAAGGTCGCGTTGCGCCGCGAAGGTGTTCCCGAGCGGGTTGTGCCGATCGCGGACCTCGACGAGTGGTACACGGTCCGCACCTGGGGGACCTTCCTCGAGCACGAGTTCGAGATCTACTTCGAGGACGAAGACGGGTACGGCATCGGCGTGGTCGGGACCGGCGACGGGCACTGGCTTGCGGCGACCTGGGCCAAGCCCGAAGAACACCCCGAGGTGAGGTTCCAGCGGATGGACCAGTTCACCTTCGAGGCATCGGTTCCGAAGCACCTGGTCAGCGACATCCACGAGGTCCGCACCGACAGTCTCGGACCGTGGCGGGAACGGCAGGGGAACCGATGAGTCCTGACGCTCCCGCCGGTCTCCTCGGCAGCACGGTCGTCCAGTTGCCGGTCAAGCCCGGGCTCGTCGGCCTCTACCTCGGCAACGTGCTCGTCCCCGGCCGCTTCGAGCCGCACCGCGTCCAAGGCTTCGCCGGGCGCGCCGAGGACGTCGCCGAGCTGGACACCGCCGGTGCCGTCCGGAACTACGGCCTCGCGAAGATCCCCGGTTGGGGCCCGCTCGACGAGCTGTACCTGCTCCGCTTCACCGTCGGACACACCTTCCCGTTCCGCACCTCCTACGGCTCCTCGGACCGGGAAATCTCCGCCGAGCTGGGCGTCGCCCGCGTCTACCCGCCGCCGTACCTCGGGACCGGGTACTTCCCCGGCGTCGACCACCCGCTGCCCGAGTACGTCCTGCGGCTGGTCGAACTCCCGGTCGGCGCCGAACTGATCGTGCGCCGCGCCGACAACACCGAAGAGCGGCTCGGCCAGTACCACAGCCGGAAGGTCGGCTGGATCCCCGACCAGAAGGACGCGTTCGGCGAAGCCACCTTCTTCCCGCCACCGGTGCCGCTGCCGCCGCTCGTGCGGCGCGGCTACACCGCCCGGTACCGCGGGGGCGACTTCGACGCCGAGTTCGCCGGGCCGGCCCGGCTCGTGCTGCACCCCTTGCCGGGTGCCGCCGCGCCGGCCGACTTCGGGGAGACCTACGGCTTCCGGATGAAGGCCGTCGACCAGGTCGAGCTGGACGAGCTCACCTTCGTGCGGACGCTGTGCCGGTGGCGCGGGGGCGCCTTCGAACTCCTCGGGAGGACGCGCGACACCGCCGACCTGCACCTGGTCGACGAGGACTACCTGCTCGCGCGCGACCTCGGACTGTCCGAAGTGGACTACCGCGTTTGGCGGAAAACCGTGGCCGCCGCCGAACTCACCGACGTCCGGACCGAATCCGTCCCCGTACCGCTCGAAGGGCAGTTTCAGTAGCGGTAGAACTTCTCCGCCCGGCCCTGCCGCACCAGCTTCAACCACTGCAGGAACGCCTTCGGGTCGCGCTTCACACCCACGAAGTACAGCCCGAACCGGAGGATCTCCAGCGCGCCGATCTTGCGCATTCCCGGCTGGGACAACAGGTATCCGCGGTTGCGGTACGTGTAGTACCGCTTGACCTCGTTCTCCGGGTCCTGCGCGTGGAACTTGCCGCCGAGCATCGGCTTGAACTCGTCCGAGCCGTCCGGGTGCAGGTACTTCGTCTTCAGCGACGTGCCGAACGGCAGCCCCGAACGCACCAGCCGGCGGTGCAGCTCGACCTCGTCGCCGCGGAAGAACAGGCGCAGGTCCGGCACGCCGACGACGTCCAAAGTGGACGCCCGGAACAGCGCGCCGTTCATCAGGGACGCGATGCCCGGCAGGAAGTCCACGCCCAGCTCGGACTGCGACCGCTTCCACGTCAGGCCGCGGCGCAACGGGAACGCCAGCTTCTCCGGGGCGTCGATGTTGGACACCACCGGCGAAATCTCCGCCAGGTTCCGCTTTTCCGCCTCGGCCAGCAGGATCGCCAGCACGTTCTCGTCGGCCGGCCGGCCGTCGTCGTCGGCCAGCCAGACCCAGTCCGCGCCCAGCGACAGCGCGTGCAGCATGCCGAGCGCGAACCCGCCCGCGCCGCCGAGGTTGCGGTGCGAAGGCAGGTACGTGTGCGGCAGCGGGTAGTTCTCGACGACCTCACGGGCCGAGTCGTCCGGCCCGTTGTCCACCACGACCAGGTGGTCGACCGGCCGGGTCTGGGCCGCGATGATCTTCAGCGAGTCCGCGAGCAGCTCCCGCCGGTGCCGCGTGACGACCACGCCGACGACCGCGCCGTCGGGCAGCTCCCGGGTCTCGCCGGCCATCATTCCCCGCCGTTCGTCGTCGCCACCGGTTCGATGCCCAGGCGCTGCAGCGTTTCCTTGCTCATGTCCATGAACGGGTCGCGGCCCTTGTACCCGGTGAGGACGTCCCGCAGCGATCCCTGCTGCTTGATGTGCCCTTCGTCCATCCACAGGGCCGAATCGCAGAGCTCGAACAGGAACTCGTCGGCGTGGCTGGCGAACACCAGGATGCCCGAGCGCTTGACCAGGTCCTTGAGGCGGTCGCGCGCCTTGTTGAGGAACGCCGCGTCGACCGCGCCGATGCCCTCGTCGAGGATCAGGATCTCCGGGTCGATCGAGGTGACGACCCCCAGCGCGAGCCGCACCCGCATGCCGGTCGAATAGGTCCGCAGTGGCATCTGCAGGTAGTCGCCGAGCTCGGTGAACTCCGCGATGTCGTCGACCCGCTTCTCCATCTCCTTGGCGCTCATGCCGAGGAAGAGGCCGCGGATGATGATGTTCTCGACCCCGGAGATCTCCGGGTCCATGCCGACGCCGAGGTCGAACACCGGCGCGATCTTGCCCTGGATCCGAGCCGACCCGCGGGTCGGCTCGTAGATGCCGGCGAGCAGCCGCAGCAGCGTCGACTTGCCCGCGCCGTTGTGCCCGACCAGGCCGACCCGGTCGCCCTCCTTGAGGTTCAGGGTCACGTCGTGCAGGGCCTCGATGATCGGCACCTTGGTGTCGGTGCCGATCTTGCCGCCGACCTTGCCGAGGACCTTCTTCTTCATCGACCGGGTCTTCGCGTCGAAGATCGGGAAGTCGACGAACGCGTTGTGAACGTCAATGCTGACCATTTGTCACACCCAGTAGGAGACGCGAGCACGGTAGTTGCGCATCGCGACGAGCGCGAGCGCCCAGCCGACGATGGTGATGGAGACGACCACGATCCAGTTGCCCGGCGTGAACGACTGGCCGAGCAGCGGCGCCCGGACCACCTGCATGAAGTGGTACAGCGGGTTCAGCTGGATGATCGGCAGCACCCACGAAATGCTCGCGCGGGCACCACCGCCGAGCAGCTGGTCGACCGGCCACACGATCGGCGTGCCGTAGAAGAGCAGCTGGATCAGCGAGTTGATGACCTGCGGGATGTCGCGGAAGCGGGTCGAGATGATGCCCAGCAGCAGCGTCACCCAGCCCGCGTTCAGCGCGAGCAGGAAGAAGCCGGGGATGGCGAGCAGGATGTTCCAGCTCAGGCCCGGGTGGCAGTACAGGTCCGCGTGGCACAGGCCGTCCGGCGAGCCCAGCGAGTAGTTGTTGTCCAGCGCCGAGAAGAAGATCACGAGGATCACGACGTAGACGATCATGTTGTGCGCCAGCAGCAGCGTTTGCCGCCACACCGTGCGCAGCATGTACACGCTCAGCGGTGCCGGGAGCTGCTTGATCAGGCCCTCGTTGGAGATGAACGTCTCCATGCCCTCGGCCAGGCACCCGCTGATGAAGCCCCACAGGATGAAACCCGTGGACAGGTAGGGCAGGAACACCTCGATCGGCGAGTGGAACAGCTGCGAGTACAGCAGCCCGAGCCCGAGCGCGATGACCGCCTGGCTGATGGTGATCCAGAAGGGCCCGATCACCGACCGGCGGTAGCGCTGCTTGATGTCCTGCCAGCCGAGGTGACCCCACAGCTCGCGGGCGGAGAAACCGGCCTTGATGTCGGCGAAGGCGCGCGCGAACGTCTTGCTGTCCGACGGCGGGGGCACCGACGTCGCTACGGGTGAGTTCGCGGCCTGAACCGTGCTGGTGGCATGCACGTGGACGAGGGTACCGATGGGATGAGCGGCGTCCGGGCCACCCCGCCCGTGTGGTAGAGGTTAGGGACCGCTACGCGGTGGGGCGGGTCCTGCGTGCTGGTACTTTCTCGGCTTATGACTGCTGCTCTCGGCGCGGCGAGCTTGATGGTCAACCTGCTCGCGGCCTACGCCGACCGGCCCGACCCGCGTTCGGTGGCCGTCGTCGGCAACCAGCCGCTCCCGCCCGACCCCCAGCGGGCGAAGGCGATCGACGCGTGCGACCTCGTGCTCCGCGTGAACGGCTTCGTCGTCGACAAGCCGGGCGAAGAGGTCGTCGGCTCCCGGACCCACGTCGTGGTGTTCAACCGGGCGATCCGGGCCACCCCGTACGTCTTCCAGGACTACCGGAAGCGGCTCTACCTGCTGGTCGAGCCCGGCCGGATGCACTGGGAGCCGGAGGACGTGCCGGGCTGGTGGCCCGCCGACCTCGGCGCGGTCCCGGTGTCGAACCGCGAGGTGGTGCTGCCGCTGTCGGACGCGCTGGGCCTGCCGACCCGCGACGAGCCGACGTGGTCGACCACCGGCACGCTGGCCGCCTGGATCGCGCGGACGTCGTTCCCGACCGCCCAGCTCGTGCTCACCGGGTTCTCGTTCATCGACAACCCGGACCAGACCTCCTGGGAGCACGCCGCGGGCGACTCCTGCATCGTCGGGCCGGAGCACCAGATCGCCGCCGAAGGGCGGCTGCTGGACTCCTGGACCAAGACCGGTGACACCACCCTCCTGCGCTAGCCGCGCGTCCCCACCGACTTAAGGACCACCCATGGCAATGCAGAAGCTCGGCAGAGGACTCGTCGGCCGGATCGCCCGGCTCATCGACTTCCGGGTCGACGACCGCACCCGCGGCCTGGCCGAGCGCGTCAACAACCTCGAGCACGCCACCGCCGACCACCGGCGCCGGCTGGACAACGCCGAGCACAACCTCGAGCAGGCCCGCGGCGACCTGCGCTGGACCCGCGCCGAGCTCGACCGGCTGATCCCGCACGTGGCCGCGCAGGAAGGCCGCCTGGAGACGCTGCGCGAGTCGATGTCGCTGCTGCCGAACACCGACAGCGCCCAGACCTCGGAGGCTCGCACGCTGATCGAGGAGATCCAGCGCCAGCACGCGCAGATCCGCGTGCGGCTCGCCGGCATCTCCCGCTACGAGGACCGGCTCCGCCGCCTCGAGGACCGGGTCGAAGAGCCCGTCAGCCAGTAGGGTGCGCGCCCGGGAGGCCACCGAAGCGGACGCCGAGCTGCTGCTGGGCTGGCGCAACGACCCGCGCACGCGGCAGTCGTCGCGCTCGACGGCCGTGGTCTCCCCGGCGGAGCACCTCGCGTGGCTGCGCGGGGTGCTCGCGGACCCCACCCGGCTGCTGCTCGTCGTGGAGCACGAGGACGAGCCGGCCGGCACCGTCCGGTTCGACCGCCGGGACGGCGACGGCTGGGAGGTCAGCATCACCCTCGCGCCGGAGCGGCGTGGCCGCGGCCTGTCCGGCGCGGTGCTCGCCGAGGGGGAGCGGGCGGCCCGGGAGCGCCTCGGCGTCCAGGTCCTGCTGGCCGCGGTCCACCTGGACAACACCGCCTCGGCGAAGCTGTTCGAGCGCGCCGGGTACGCCGAAGCCGCGCCTGCCGTCAGCGGCTTCCGGCAGCTGCGCAAGACTCTGAGCTGACCCGCAGTCCACCCCGGGGAGGCACCATGCACGACATCCGGTTCGGCGCGCACACGATCGGCCCCGGCCACGCACCCTTCGTCATCGCGGAGATGTCCGGCAACCACAACGGCGACCTCGACCGGGCGCTGCGGATCATCGACGCCATCGCGGAGACCGGCGCGCAGGCGGTCAAGCTGCAGACCTACCGCCCCGACACGATCACCATCGACGTCGACACCCCGGCGTTCCGGATCGGCGACACGCATTCCCTGTGGGGCGGCGAGAACCTGTACAAACTGTACGAAAAGGCTCACACGCCCTGGGAGTGGCACGAACCGCTCTTCGAGCGCGCCCGTGCGCGCGGCCTGGAGATCTTCTCGAGCCCCTTCGACCCGACCGCGGTCGAGCTGCTGGAGTCGCTCGACGCGCCGGCGTACAAGATCGCGTCGTCCGAGATCGTCGACCTGCCGCTGGTCGAGCTGTGCGCCCGGACCGGCAAGCCGCTGGTCATCTCCACCGGCATGGCGAACGTCGCCGAGATCGACGCCGCGGTGCGCACCGCGCGTGAAGCGGGCAACGACCAGCTGATCGTGCTCGGCTGCACCGCGAGCTACCCGGCGTCGCCGTCCGAGAGCAACCTGCGCGGGCTGCCGTTGCTGGCCGGCCTGACGCAGACACTGGTGGGCCTCTCCGACCACACCCCGGGCATCGGCGCGCCGGTCGCCGCTGTCGCACTCGGCGCGGTGGCCATCGAGAAGCACGTCACGCTGGCCCGGGCCGACGGCGGCGTCGACTCCGAGTTCTCGCTGGAGCCGTCGGAGCTGGCCGCGCTGGTCACCGAGACGCACCGGGCGTGGGAAGCGCTCGGACAGGCGGTGCTGGGTCCGCGCGAGAGCGAGAAGGAAGGCCTGCGGCTGCGCCGGTCCCTCTACGTCGTCGAGGACGTGCGTGCCGGTGACGAGGTGACCGCGCAGAACGTCCGGTCGATCCGGCCCGCGGGCGGCTTGGCCCCGGCCGAGATCACCACGGTCGTGGGGCGCACCTTCCGCGTCGACGCCGCGAAGGGCACGCCCCTGACCTGGGACCTGATCTAGAAGAACGCGCGGACGGCGTCGACGACGCGGTCGACGTCGTCATCGGTCAGCGACGGGAACAGCGGCAGCGAGAGTTCCTGCTCGTAGTACGCCTCGGCGTTCGGGCAGAGCCCGCGCCGGTAGCCGAGGTCCTCGAACACCGGGTGCCAGTAGACCGGGATGTAGTTCACCTGGACGCCGATGCCGACCCCGCGCAGGTGCTCGAAGAGCGCTTTGCGACGGCCCTCGAGAACCCGCAGCGGGTAGAGGTGCCACACCGGGTCGGCGCCCGGGCGGCTCGGCGGCGTCGCCACGCCGTCGACGTCGGCCAGGGCCGCGTTGTAGCGGGCGTGGATCTCGGCGCGGCGCTTCTTGAACTCCGCGAGCCGCGTGAGCTGGCTGCTGCCGAGCGCGCAGAGGACGTCCGGCAGGCGGTAGTTCAGGCCGAACTCGTGCACCTCCTGGTGCCAGCCGCCCTCGTCCGGGTAGCGCTGCTCGGCGCGGTCGCGGACCAGGCCGTGGTTGCGGAACTTCCGCGCCCGGTCCAGCAGGCCCGCGTCCGGCGTGACGACGGCGCCGCCTTCGGCCGTCGTGAGGTTCTTCGTCGGGAAGAACGAGAACGTCGTCAGGTCGGCGATCGAGCCCACCGGGCGGCCCTGCCAGGAGCCGCCGACGGAGTGCGCCGCGTCCTCCAGGAGCAGCGCGCCCGCGTCGTGGGCGGTTTCGGCGAGCGCGTCCAGCTCGGCCGGGTGGCCCGCGTAGTCGACGGCGGCGACGACCTTCGTGCGTTCGGTCACCGCGGCTTTCGCCGCCTCCACGTCCAGGTTGCCGGTGTCGGCTTCGACGTCGGCGAAGACCACCTTGGCGCCGAACAGCGCCGCGGTGGCGGCGGTCGCGACGAACGTCATCGGCGACGCGACGACCTCGTCACCCGGCTTGAGGCCGGCTGCCGCGTAGGCGACGTGCAGGGCCGCGGTGCCCGAGGTGACGGCCACCGCCGGGGTCCCACCGGTGTGTGCCGCGAGGTCGTTCTCGAACTGCTGGACCGCGGGCCCGGTGGTCAGCCAGTCGCCGCGAAGGACGTTGACGACGGCCTGGATGTCCTCTTCGCTGATCGACTGGCGTCCGTACGGAAGGAAATCAGGCATGCTGCTCGACCAGTTCGCGCAGCTCCTCGCCGTCCAGCCAGAGGTCGTTGGTGTCCGAGCGGTAGGCGAAGCCCTCCGCCATCGGCGTGCCGTCCGCCGGTGGCTGGAAGCCCCAGCCGGCGAGGTGCGGCTGCACGACGTAGCGGTCCTTGAGCTGGACCGTCCGGCGCGCGTCGTCGGGGGCGATCATCTCTTCGTGCAGCTTCTCGCCCGGGCGGATGCCGACCTCGTGCATCTCGCTGCCCGGCGCGATCGCCTGGGCCAGGTCGACCAGCCGCATGCTCGGGATCCGCGGCACGTACAGCTCGCCGCCGTGCATCTGGTCGAACGAGTCGACGACGAACTGCACGGCCTGCGGGAGCGTGATCCAGAACCGGGTCATGTCCTTGTGCGTGATCGGCAGGGACTCGCCCTGCTCGGCCAGCTTGCGGAAGAACGGGATGACGCTGCCGCGCGAGCCCATCACGTTGCCGTAGCGGACCACGGAGAAGCGCGTCACGTGCGCGGCCGCGTAGTGGTTGCCGCTGATGAACATCCGGTCGGCGCACAGCTTGGTGGCGCCGTAGAGGTTGATCGGGCTGGACGCCTTGTCGGTCGACAGCGCGACGACCTTCTTGACGCCGGTGTCGATCGCGGCCTCGATCACGTTCTGCGAGCCCACGACGTTGGTCTGGACGAATTCGAACGGGTTGTACTCACCGGTGTCGACCTGCTTGAGCGCGGCGGCGTGCACGACGTAGTCGACGCCGTGCATGGCGCGCTCGAGCCGGCGGCGGTCGCGGATGTCGCCGATGAACCAGCGCAGGCGCGGGTCGTCGTTGAACAACTGCCGGGCTTCGTACTGCTTCAGCTCGTCGCGGGAGAGCACGACCAGCCGGCTCGGGTTCAGTTCGGCGAGCGCGTGCGCGATGAACGCCTTGCCGAAGGAACCGGTCCCGCCGGTGAGCAGGATGCTGGAGCCATCCAGCTCGGACATCGTTGACCTCCGCGTTTCGGTGACTGTGGCCGTCGGCCATCATGTCACCCATGCGTGCAGCGCCCGTGGTCAACGCCGTCATCCAGGCCCGGTCGACCTCGACCAGGCTCCCCGGCAAGGTGTTGCGCCCGCTGGCCGGCCGCAGCGTGCTGGGCTGGGTGGTGCGGGCCGCGGCGGCCGCACCCGGCGTCGACCAGGTGGTCGTCGCGACGTCTTCGGACGCTTCGGACGACGACGTCGCTTTTGAAGCCGCTCGCTGCGGAGCCGCGGTGGTCCGGGGCCCCCTCGACGACGTGCTGAGCCGCTTCGCGGTGGCGCTGCGCGAGCACCCGGCCGACGCCGTGATCAGGCTCACCGCCGACTGCCCGCTGCTGGACCCGGCGCTGATCGGCCAGCTCGCGACGCTGTGGCGGGCCCAGCCGTCGCTCGACTACGTGAGCACGACGCTGGTCCGGACGTTGCCGCGTGGCTTCGACGCCGAACTGGTGCGGGCCGCCGTGCTGCTCGAGCAGGTGTCTTCCGCGGTCGGCGCGGACCGTGAGCACGTGACTTCGGGGATCTACTCGCAGCCTTCGCGCTACTCGTGCTCCGGAGTCGTGGTGAGCCCGGCGGCCGACGACCTGCGCGTGACGTTGGACACCGCGGAGGACTGGTCTCTTTTGGCCGCACTGGTGGCCGAGCTGGGCGGCGGCGTCGGCGATTGGCGCGCGGTGGTCTCCTTGCTGCGGTCGCGGCCGGACCTGGTGGCGCTGAACGCGCACGTCGAGCAGAAGAAGGTCGGCTCGTGAGGCTGCTCCTGCGCGCGGACGCGTCGGCGTCGATCGGCGCCGGGCACGTCTCGCGGATGGTCGCCTACGCCGAGCGGGCGGTGGCGCGGGGCTTTTCCGTCGCGTTCTCGGGCCAGGTCGCCAACGCGGAGTGGCTCGCTTCGCGGTTCGACGAGCTGGGCGTCTCGCGGGTGTCTTTCGAAGCTTCCGGGTTCGACGCGGTGATCGTCGACCACTACGGCCTCGGTGACCTGCGTCCGGAGGTCAACGCGGCGGGCGCGCTGCTCGTCTCGATCGAGGACGACGTGTTCGGGCGCCGGCCCGCGGACATCGTCGTGGACTCGGGCTTCGCGCCTTCTTCCCGGCCTGACGACGGCTCGGACATCTTGCTGCGGGGGATCGAGTACGCACCGCTTCGGGACGTTGTGCGGGATACGCGCAGGGCGCCTTCCGTGCCGCCGCCGCACGTCACGGTGGCCCTCGGCGGCGGCGGCCAGTGGGCGCCGACGGTCGGGTTGCTGCTTCGCGCGCTTCGCGACACGGACCTGCCGTTCTCGGCGGACGTGCTGGTGCGCGGCGAACCTGTGCTGCCTTCTCTTGCCTCCGGCCAGTCGATCCGGGTGGCGGTGCCGAGCCCCGCGCTGCTGGAGCTGTTCGCGACGACCGACGTCGCGGTGAGCGCGGCCGGGGTGACGTTCGTGGAGCTGTGCTGCCTCGGCGTCCCGACGGCGGCGGTTCGGCTGGTGGACAACCAGGAGCCGGGCTACCGGGCGGCTTTGGAGCTGGGCCTGGCGGCGGGACTCGGCCCCGCATCGACCCTCGCCGAACGCCTGCCTTCGGTGACCGCGGTTCTGCGTTCGCTGCTCTCCGACTCTTCGCTTCGCGAGTCGTTGTCGGCGTCAGCGTCGTCCACAGTGGACGGTCTTGGGGTGGACCGAGTGTTGGATGCCGTGGAATCGAGGACCGGAACTGTCCGCGATGCTTCCTATCGTTGAGGCATGACGATCACCCCGTTCCGCATCGATATCCCGCAGGCCGCCCTCGACGACCTTCGCGCGCGCCTGGCGAACACGCGCTGGCCCGACCAGCCCGCGGACGCCGGCTGGCGGCTCGGCGCGCCGGTCGACTACGTGCGTGAGCTGGCCGAGTACTGGCGGACGGGCTTCGACTGGCGGGCGCAGGAGGAGCGGATCAACGCGTTCCCGCAGTTCACGACGACGATCGACGGCACGAAGGTGCACTTCCTGCACGTGGTCTCCCCGGAGCCGTCCGCGACACCGGTGCTGCTGACGCACGGCTGGCCGGGCTCGATCGTCGAGTTCCTGGACGTGATCGGCCCGTTGACGGACCCGCGCGCGTACGGCGGCGACCCTTCGTCGGCCTTGACCGTGGTGGTGCCGTCGATCCCGGGCTACGGCTTTTCGGGCCCGACGCCGTCCTCGGATTGGGGACCGGACCGGATCGCGCGAGCGTTCGCCACGCTGATGAGCCGCCTGGGGTACGAGAGGTTCGGAGCCCACGGCGGCGACTGGGGCGCGATCATCTCCCGCGAGCTGGCGGTCCAGTTCCCGGCGCGGGTGCTGGGGATCCACGTGACGATGCTGGCGTCGGCGGTGGCGCGGTCGGAGGCGGACCTCTCGGAGTTGCCGGACCAGGAGGTCGGCCGCCGGTCGCTGGAGAAGGGCCAGGCGTTCTCGGCGTCGGGAACGGGCTACGCGATGATCCAGGCGACCAAGCCGCAAACGCTTGCGTACG
The DNA here is from genome assembly GCA_049998055.1 of Amycolatopsis sp. cmx-4-37. Classification (GTDB taxonomy): domain Bacteria; phylum Actinomycetota; class Actinomycetes; order Mycobacteriales; family Pseudonocardiaceae; genus Amycolatopsis. The sequence goes on from JAEBEK010000008.1 coordinate 260,702, forward strand.
GCCTGCACGACTCACCGGCGGGGCAGCTGGCCTGGATCGCGGAGAAGTTCCGGTCCTTCTCGAACACCACGACCGACCTGATCGACCGCGACGACCTGTTGGCGGACGTGTCGATCTACTGGTTCACGGAAACGGCCAACTCATCGGCCCGCCTGTACGCGGCATTGACGGGCGGCTGGGGAGCACCACCGGCCTCGAACCCGGTCCCGACGGGGGTAGCGGTCTTCCCGGACGACATCGGCCTCCCGATCCGCACACTGGCGGAGCGCACGGACAAGATCGTCCACTGGACGGAGTTCCCGCACGGCGGCCACTTCCCGGCTTTGGAGGAACCGGACGCGCTGATCGGCGACATCCGGCAGTTCTTCCAGACGCTGCGCCCCTGAGGGCCGGGGGTCGCGCCGCCCTTTCTGGCGGGGCCGGGCGTGGTGGGTTTGTGCGTTGTCCGCTGCGGGCGCTCAGAACCCAAGCCGCAACCTGGCACGGGCCGGAAACGCGACTTCGCCGGGACCTCACCCGCGGCCCGGCATCAGCGGAAACGCACCTTCGCCGGTACCCACCCGTCCCGAGGGGCGGCCCAAGGCCCAAGGGCCAGAGGCGCGGACAGCGGCCCCCCGCCCTTCCCTGGGGGGCGTCCCCTTGGCCAGTCTATCGCCACCCCCGGACAAAACCCGCTGCGAAGCGAGTTGTCCACAGGGGTTGTCCACATCCCCTCCGGTCTGTGGACAACCCCGGGACCACCGTCAGAGGTACTGGCCCCCAGGCCCGTGCGGCTCATGGCCCCCACCAGCGGCCGAAGGGCCGGCCGGCAACCCGCGCCGCATCTGCTCCAGCTGGACCCGCGCCGCCATCTGCTGGGCGAACAGCGCCGTCTGGATCCCGCTGAACAACCCCTCCAGCCACCCGACCAGCTGCGCCTGCGCGATGCGCAGCTCCGCGTCCGAAGGCGTCGAGTCGTCCGTGAACGGGCGGACCAGCCGCTCCAGCTCCTGCTGCAGCTCCGGCGCCAGCGAAGCGGCCAGCTCCTTCACCGACGTCTGGTGGATCTCGCGGACCCGGGTGCGGGACGCGTCGTCCAGCGGGGCCGCGCGGACCTCCTCCAGGAGCTGCTTGATCATCGTGCCGATCCGCATCACCTTCGCGGGCTCCTCGATGAGCTCGCCCACCGCCTCGGCGTGCTCGGCGCCGTCAAGCGGCGAGCCGTCCTGCCCGACTACCACCACGTGGGGTGAAGATTCCTGATCGGGGTCACCGGCTGTGAAGTTCGGCTCGGTCATGTGCTCCATCCTGGCTCGCGTTCGCCACGCTCCGCGACACCCGCGGGGTGTCCGTCTCCGAGCGTAGCGGCTATCGGGGTTCCCGGTGGCTCTCCACCCAACCCCGGACGCACGGCGAAACCGCACGTCCGTACGGTGTCCCCATGGCGTTCGACGTCGCTCGTATCCGTGGGCTCTTTCCCGCGCTGGGTGACGGCTGGATTCACTTCGACGGCGCCGCCGGAATGCTGGTCCCGGAACAGGTCGCTTCGGCCGTTTCGACGGCGATGCGCGCCCCGGTGTCCGGGCCGGGTGGAGCGTTTCCGGCCTCACAGCGCGCGGAAAGCATCGTCACCGCGGCCCGCCGGGCCGTGGCCGACCTGGTCGGGGCCGACCCGGCCGCCGTCGTGCTCGGGCCGAGCTCGCCGGTGATGCTGCGCCGCCTCTGCGACGCGCTCGCCGAGCGCTGGACCATCGGTGACGAAGTCGTCGTGTCGAGGCTCGACGAACAGGCCAACCTCGCGCCGTGGCAGCGGGCCGCGAAGCGCGTCGGCGCCGTCGTGCGGTGGGGCGAGATCGACATCGAGACCTGCGAACTGCCCGCGTGGCAGTACGAGCAGCTCGTGTCGGCGCGCACGAAGGCCGTCGCCGTGACGCTCGCGTCCGGTTCCGTCGGCACCCGGCCGGACGTCCCGACGATCATCGAGTTCGCCAAGCGGGTCGGCGCGCTGGTCGTCGTCGACGCCACCTACGCCGCGCCGTTCCTGCCGCTGGACATCAACGCCCTCGGCGCCGACGTCATGGTCGTGTCCGCCCAGGCCTGGGGCGGCCCTTCGGTGGGAGCGCTCGTCTTCCGCGACCCCGAGCTGATCGAGCGGATCGCGTCGGTCTCGCTCGACCCGGGAGCGCGCGGCGCGGCCCGGCTCGAACTCGGCCCGCACGCCTACCCGCTGCTGGCCGGGCTGATCGCGTCGATCGACTACCTCGCGGGCCTCGACGACGCCGCGTCCGGATCGCGCCGCGAGCGGCTGGTCACCTCGCTCGGCTCGGCGAAGTCGTACCACGCCGGCTTGCTTGCGCAGCTGTCGACGGAACTGTTGTCGTTGCGGCACATCATGGTCATCGGCAACGCCATGCGCCGCATCCCCGCGCTCGCGTTCGCGGTCGCCGGAAAGAAATCGCCCGAGGTCGCCGAGTACCTGGCTTCGCAGGGGCTGTGCGCCTTCGCCGACGACGGCGCAGCTGGCGTCTTCGCGTCACTCGGCGTCGGAGAAGTGGGCGGCGCCGTGCGGATCGGGCTCGCCCACTACTCCAACGTCTTCGAGATCAACCAGCTCGTGCGGGTCCTCGACGAACTACGCTGACGTAGCTAGGACTTCGCGGCCAGCAGGATCTTCCCGAACACCGAGCCCTCTTCCATGGCGCGGTGCGCGGACGCGGCCTCGGCCATCGGCACGACCTGGCCGACGATCGGCTTGACGAGACCGTCGGAAACCAGCGGCCACAGGCGTTCCCGGACGTCGGCGACGATCGCCGCCTTCTGGTCCAGCGGCCGGAAGCGCAGGCCCGCCGCGAACACCGAGGCCCGCTTGGCGAGCAGCGCGCCGACGTTCACCTCGCCCTTGACGCCGCCCTGCATGCCGATGATCACCAGCCGGCCGTCCTGCTGCAGCGCGTCGACGTTGCGGCCGAGGTAGGACGCGCCCATGTTGTCGAGGATGACGTTCGCGCCACCCGTCTCCTTCTTGAGCACGTCGACGAAGTCTTCGTCCTTGTAGTTGATCGCGAGGTCGGCACCGAGCTGGCGGCAGCGGTCGAGCCGGTCCGGCGACCCGGCGGTCACCGCGACGGTCGCGCCCAGGGCCTTGCCGACCTGGATGGCGTGCGTGCCGATGCCGCCGGCGCCGCCGTGGACGAGCAGCACTTCGCCTTCGGCGAGCTTCGCGTGCATCACGACGTTCGCCCACACCGTGCAGGCCACCTCGGGCAGCGCGGCCGCGGTGATCAGGTCGATCTCGCCCGGCACCGGCAGCAGCTGCCCGGCCGGGACGACCGCCTTCTCCGCGTAGCCGCCGCCCGCGAGCAGCGCGCAGACCTCGTCGCCGATGTTCCAGCCCGCAGTGTCTTCCACGCCTTCGCCGAGTTCGGCGATCGTGCCCGAGCACTCCAGGCCGATCGTCTCGCTGGCGCCGGGCGGCGGCGGGTAGTGGCCCTGGCGCTGCAGGAGGTCCGCCCGGTTCACCGCGCTCGCCGCGACGTCCAGCAGCACCTCGCCAGGGCCGGGACGCGGATCCGCGACCTCCGCCCACTCGAGAACGTCCGGGTCACCTGGCTCACGGATGGTGATCGCGTACATGTGTCGACTGTATACCGGGGAACGAAGTTCCCGCCGAATGACGCATTGACGTACTACTCATTCGGAACAAAGGTGAGCAACCATGTCACCCTTCAGAAAGAGATTCCTCCCGCCGATGGCCCTGGCCGCCGGCGCGACGCTGGTGCTCGGCCTGACCCCGGCCGCCGCCGCGAACACGGTCCCCGAAGGCCCCGCTCTCGCCAAGCAGCTCGTCAAGAAGGTCGACGTCAACGGCGTCAACCGGCACCTCATCGCCCTGCAGCGCATCGCCGACACCAACGGCGGCACGCGGGCGGCGAGCACCGCCGGCCACCAGAAGTCCGCCGAGTACATCGCCACCAAGCTCGAGGCGGCCGGCTTCCAGGTGACCCGCCAGCAGTTCCCGTTCACCTTCTCGGAAACCCTGGCCGAGAAGCTGACCGCGGGCGGCCAGAACGTCCCGGTCATCGCGATGGAGTACACCGTCTCGACGCCGGTCGGCGGCATCACCGCGCCGCTCGCGGTGATCCCGGTCGACGACACCAGTGGCTGCGAGGCCACCGACTACACCGCCGACGTCGCCGGCAAGATCGCGCTGATCAAGCGCGGCGGCTGCTCGTTCGCGCAGAAGCAGGAGACCGCCGCGGCGGCCGGCGCGATCGGCGCCATCGTCTACAACAACACCGACGGCGACCTGAACGGGACCCTGGGGGACCCGGCCGTCGCGAAGATCCCGACGGGGGGCGTGACCGCGGCGAACGGGGCGCAGCTGGCCACCCTCGCCGGGCAGCCGGTGACCCTGGAGCTGCGCGCCTTCCAGGAGGCGCGGACCAGCTACAACGTCATCGCCGAGACCAAGACCGGCCGCAAGGACAACGTCGTGATGCTGGGGTCGCACCTCGACAGCGTCCCGGCCGGCCCGGGTATCAACGACAACGGCACCGGCTCGGCGACCCTGCTCGAGACGGCGCTGCAGCTGGGGAGCAGCCCGAAGGTCAACAACGGCGTCCGCTTCGGCTTCTGGAGCGCGGAGGAGTTCGGCCTGGTCGGCTCCACCTACTACGTCGACCAGCTGACCTTCGAGCAGCAGCTCGACATCGCGCTGTACCTGAACTTCGACATGATCGGCTCGCCGAACGCCGGGTACTTCGCCTACGACGGTGACGACTCCGACGGCGTCGGCGCGGGCCCCGGCCCGTACGGCTCGGCGCAGATCGAGAAGACCTTCGTCGACTACCTGCAGGCCGCGCGAGGCGTGTCCCTCGAAGGAACCGACTTCACCGGCCGCTCGGACTACGGCGAGTTCATCGCCGTCGGCATCCCGGCCGGCGGCCTGGACACCGGCGCCGAGGTGCTGAAGACCCCGGCGCAGGCGGCGAAGTGGGGCGGCACGGCCGGCATCGCGTTCGACCCGTGCTACCACCAGGCCTGCGACAACCTGGGCAACATCGACCGGGTCGCGCTCGACCGCAACGCGGACGGCGTCGCCTGGGCCCTCGGCGTCTACGCGACGAGCACCGAGAGCGTCAACGGCGTGCAGCCCGGCAAGAGCAAGACGGCCAAGCAGAAGGCCGCCGACCGCGGCGCGCAGCGGAACTTCTCCGCCCGCGCCGTCGCCGGTGACCCGCACGCGCTGACCGCCTGAGACCAGAGAAGGGGCCGTCCCAGCCGGGACGGCCCCTTCGTCGTCGTTTCTCAGCCCAGGTTGTTCGTGCCGAAGGTGTCGCAGCGGGCCGGTTCGCCGGTCTGGAAGCCGGTGGTGAACCACTTCTTGCGCTGCGCGGACGTGCCGTGGGTGAACTGCGAGCTGTTCACCTGGCCGCCGCCGAGCTTGGTCTGGATGTAGTCGTCGCCGATGCGGGACGCGGTGTCCAGCGCGGAGGCGATGTCGTCCTGGGTGACGTCGGTGATCAGCGGCTTGCCGCTCTCGGTCGGCGTCGTCGTGGCGTGGTTGGCCCAGACGCCGGCGTAGCAGTCGGCCTGCAGCTCCAGGCGCACCGAACCCGACGTCGGGCCGGTGCCGGTGCCCTTCTTCGACGTGCCCAGCAGGTTCTGCACGTGGTGCCCGTATTCGTGGGCGAGCACGTACGCCTCGGTGAAGAGGCCGCCCTGGGCGCCGAAGCGGGTCTTCAGCTCGTCGAAGAAGGAGAGGTCGATGTAGACCTCGGAATCGGCCGGGCAGTAGAACGGCCCGGTGTCGGAGGTCGCGCTGCCGCAGCCGGTGCGCACGCCGCCGTTGAAGAAGTTCGTCGGCGCCTTCCGGTAGGTCGAGCCGGAGCGCGCGAACTGCTGCGTCCAGTAGTCCTGGACGGAGTTGACGATCGCGACGATGGCGCAGTCGTGGTTCTTGTTGGCGTCCGCGCCGGTCCGGCACTCGCTGGACAGCTTCGAGTTGTCGACCTGCTGGCCGGAGCCGACGCTGCCGAGGCCGCCGCTCAGGCCGTTGCCGCCGGTGCTCACCCCACCGAGCTGGGAGAGCACGAAGTAGATGATCAGCCCGACGACGCCGAGTCCGCCACCGCCGAGCGCAACGCGGCCGCCGATCCCGCCGCCGCCTCCACCGCTTCCGCGCAGGTCTTGGACTTCGGAGGCATCCAGGCCGGCGTTGTCGTCGAATCTCACGTCCGGAATGGTAACGAGCCTGGGCGCAGCCGTCGCGCTGACGGCCACACCCAGGCTCTGTACCGAGGTTGTGTCTTTGGTCAGCGGTTGGCCGCGACCGGGCCGGCGTTCAGGCGCTGTCGTCACGACTGCCGAGGTCGTGACCGAATACAGGCCCGATCGACGCCGTATGCGTGAACGCATGGAAGCCCGCGTGGTGCTGTTCGCAGTGAGGATTGTTGTGCCGTCGGCCGGCGCATCACTTCCGACAACCCCGCGTCTGTGCGTGGGGCGCGCCGGCCTGACCACAACAACCCTCGGTCGCGCCCGGCCCGTTCAAAGCCGTTCCGGTCGCGGGGACACAGCGGGCGGTCAACCGCGAGAATCACCCGCCACGCAACCACCTGACCTCTCCCGGCGGGGAGCCGGGGCCGGCGCGTCACCGTCGCCGCGCCATACCCTGACCGACCATCCGCAGACAAGCAGAATGCGCCTTTTCCGGCCGAGTCTCAACCTTTTCGTAACCCCACCTTCGGGCGATGTTGCGACGGCATTTTTACCGGCATCCAGTTCGGACTCGGACCGCGCGGTCCCTTGATCAGCGTTCTAGGCTGCCTTATGACCGAGGAGCGGCCTGTGCGTTGGTTGAACGAAGCCGAGATGGCGGCGTGGCGCTCCTACATCGTGGCGACCTTGAAGCTGCGGCAGGTGCTGCACCGCGAGCTGGCCGACCGGCACGACGTGTCCCTGACCGACTACGAGGTGCTCGTCTGCCTGGAGATGCAGGCCGAGCAGCGGATGCGGATGTCGGAGCTGGCCGTGCTGATGGGGTCCACGAAGAGCCGGCTGTCCCACCAGGTCGGCCGGCTCGAGGACGCGGGCATGGTCCGGCGCGTGCGCGACCCGGAGGACAAGCGCGGCGTCATCACGGAGCTGGCCGAGGAAGGCAAGGCCCTGCTGGGAAAGGCGGCGCCGACCCACGTGGAAGGGGTGCGCGAGCACCTCATCGACCTGCTGAGCCCCGAGGAGCAGGCGACGATCGCCGCGGCGTTCGACCGGGTGCTGGGCCACTTGTCCGAGGTGGAGGGCTGACCCGGGCGCGGCTACCCCGCGCCCGGGGCCTGGAGCGGTAGCGGTGGGATTCGAACCCACGGAGAGGTTGCCCCCTCGCATGTTTTCAAGACATGTTCCTTCGGCCGCTCGGACACGCTACCTCGCCCCACGAGGGTAGCCGACGGACTCCGGGGCACCCTGGACCCGGCCCGGCACCTACGTCCAGCTGAGTTTCAACGCCGCGCCCTGGGCGCGGCCGGCTTCCGCGGCCGGGGTCCGGGTCGACGGGTCCAGCGGGTTCTCGCCGACCGCCGCCAGCGACGCCTCGTCCGGGGTGATCAGCGCGACCTCCGCGCCCGCCGCGCGCAGGTCTTCCAGCACCGTCACCAGCGGCTTCTCCATCGGCAGCGGGGAATCCACCCCCAGCGGCGCCACCACCGTGACGCGGGTGCAGCCCGCCGCGTAGTCGGCGTTCTCGGCCGAGCGGACGCCGCCGTCGACGTACCGGCGGCCGCCGATCGTCACGGCCGGCCAGATGCCCGGGACCGCGCAGCTCGCCGCCACCGCGTCGACCAGGGACGCCCCGGACGCGCGGTCGAAGCGGCGCGGTTCGCCGGTCTCCGCGTCGACCGCCACGATCAGCAGGCGCTGCTCCGGCCACTCGTGCACCGGCAGCCGCGCCTCGATCACGGCGCGACGGTCCACTTCGGACACCGTCTCGGCCGCCAGCGCGAGCCGGCCCACCGCCCGCCGGACCTCGGCCGGCGACGCCGAGCCGGTGACCGCGCCGCCGAAGTCGGCCGCGAACTTCTCGAAGTCGATCTCGACGGGGATCTCCGGCGTCTGCCGCGCCGGGTCGGCCTGCCGCGCGAAGAGCTCCGCCAGCGCGACCCCGCTGGTCACCTGCGCCGCGACGGCGGCCCCCGCCGACGTCCCGACGAGCAGGTCCGCGCCGGTCAGGTCCTGGCCGTGCTCGGCCAGCCCGGTCAGCAGCCCCGTCGTCCACGCGATCCCGGCGACCCCGCCGCCGCCCAGCACCAAAGCCTGTCCGCCCATGCGGTCAGCCTAGCGAGCGGGTCCGACAGTTTCAGGGGCGCTTCAACGCCTGAGCCGCCATCCGCGCCCGGACCTCCGGACGGCGCAGCGGCGGGATCGTCGCCGGCGGCTGACGGCGTTCCGGCAGCTGCTCCAGCAGGCGCGCGGTGATCTCCGTGATCTCGGCGACCGCCGCTTCGAACGGTTCGCGCGTCGCGTCCGACAGCGACTGCACGCCCGTCACCTTGCGGACGTACTGGCGGGCCGCGGCCTCGATCTCCTCGCCCGTCGCGGACGGCTGGAGCCCTCGGAGGGTGGTGATGTTTCGGCACATGGCGTCCAGGGTACGACTCGTCGGAGGCTTCGATCACACGGTCGGGTAGGCCCGGCCCCAGCTCGTTGACGCCGGATCCCGCCGTTGGGCAGTGTCGGGGAAGTGCCTCTCAGACCGCGTCCCTTCCGCTCCACCCGTCCCGCACCCGTGATCGCCGTAGAAGAACCCCCCGAAACCCCGATCCCGGAACAGGCCTGGCCGCGCGTGCGGGCCGATGAGCTGGTCACCCTCGTGGCACACGTCTTCGCCGCCCACGGCTTCCCCGAAGCGCGCGCCCGCATCGCGGCGGAGGCCCTCTGCCACGGCGACCTGACCGGCTCGCCGGAAACCGGCGTCGCGGACCTGACCCGGGTCCACCTGCCGATGCTGAAGACCGGGCTCGTCGTGCCGCACGCCGAGCCGCTGATGATCGCCGACCGCGGGGCCGCCGCGCTGCTCGACTACCGCCGCGCGCCCGGGCTCTGGGCGGTCGGCGACGCGATGGACCGGGCGGTGACGCGGGCCGGCCGGTTCGGCGTCGGGCTCGTCTCGCTGCGCGGGATCGGGCCGTTCGGCCGGGCCGGGCACCACGCCGCGCGGGCGTTGCCGCACGCGATGATCGGGCTGGTGCTCGCCGCGGGCGGCGAGCCCGGCCAGCCGATGAACCCGCTCGGCATGGCCGCGCCCGGGGGCGCCTACCCCGAGTTCATCTTCGACATGGACCGCTCCGGCTCCGAAGGCGCCGGGCTGACGCTGCTGGTCGAGGTCCTCGCCGGGGTGCTCTCCGGCGTGGCCGACCACGAGCACGACACCGGCCTGCTGGTGCTGGCGATCGCGCCGACGACGCTGCGCAGCGCCGACGGCTTCTACCGGGCGGCCAGCGCGCTCTTCGGCAGCATGCTCGGCTGGGACGGCGGCGCGCCGATCCGCTACCCCGGCTGGCGCGAGGCCCAGCACCTGGAGCAGTGCCGGGCGCTGGGGGTGCCCCTGTCCGGCCCGGTGCGCCGCGAGCTGGACGCGCTGGCGGCGTCGATCGGCCTGCCGCCGCTGACCAGCGTGGGTTAGCGAACCAGGACGACCTTGCCGCGGTTTCCGCCGACCGCCACGACGTCGCCGTCGGACAGCTGGCGGCCGCGGCGGGTCTCGACCTCGTCGTTGACGGTGACCTCCTCCGCGTCGATCAGGTCCTTCGCGTGGGAGCCGTCTTCGGCGAGGCCGGCCAGCTTGAGGAACTGGCCGAGCCGGATCGGCTCGCCGGTGATCGGTACGTCGACGGGGTCGCTCATACCCCGCATCATGCCGCTCAGGCGCGGGCGGTCGTCTGCCGGTACAGCGCCTGGACGTCCGTGTCGAAGTAGCTCGAGTACGACGTGTCCGGGTCGTCGCCGCCGTACTCGAAGCCGCCGATGACGCCGATGACCGTGCCGAGGCGGGTCTTCGGGTCCGGCGCGGTGACCCACGGGCCGCCGCTGGTGCCCGTCGGGAAGCCCGCGCAGTCCACCTTCAGCTGGTAGGTGTCCTGCCGGCTGGTCGTGTTGCGGCAGACGGCCGGGACCTCGGAGTCGTCCGGGTAGCCGGTGAGCGTGATGGCCTGTTCGAACTCGGTGCCCGTCGCGAGGGTGTTCGCGCCGACCAGGCCTTCCAGCGGCTGCGTGGCCCCGGCCTGGTGGGCGGTGGCGAAGCCGACGTCGAGGTCCGGGTCCGACGACGCGCTCCAGCCGGGCGCGACGAGCTCGTCGGACACCGTCCAGAAGCCGAACGGCGCGACGCCGTCGTGGTAGGCGGGCGCGAACGTGACGCCGGTGAGGTAGCCGCCGCCTTCGCCGTCGTGGATGCAGTGGGCCGCGGTCAGCAGCACGTCGCCCTGGTCGCTGTGGACGACGCTGGCGGTGCAGTAGTGCGAACCGTCGATGAACAGCGCGCCGACCGCCGGGCTGGACACCGCGGGCAGGTCCGGTGTCGACACCGGCGCCGCTTCGACGCCCCCGGCGTCCGGGGCCGATGCGTTCGCCGACCGCGGCTGCCGGGCCGCGAAGACCACGAAGGTCGCGCCGAGCAGCAGGACCGCGGCGAGGGTGAGCAGGACGGCGGGCCGCCGCACGTGCATCGCCTCCTCGTCGTCCTCGCCCCCGGGCTTCGTCCCCATCACCTTAAGGCGCCACACCGACACGATCGGCACACCCACAGCAAGCTCACAGCCGCTAATATCCGTAACTCGCGGGTAACACTGTGTAGGACCTGGAGGGCCGATGAAGCAGTTCGCGGACAAGGTCGTGGTCGTCACCGGGGCGGGCTCGGGGATCGGGCGGGCGCTGTCGCTCGAGTTCGCCCGGCGCGGAGCGCGGGTCGCGCTGTCCGACGTCAACGCCGCGAACGCCGAAGAAACGGCGAAGCTGGCCGGCGACAACGCCCGCGCGTACGTCCTCGACGTCGCCGACCGCGCCGCCGTGCTCGCCCACGCCGAAGAGATCGCGGCGGAGTTCGGTGGTGTCAACGTCGTTGTGAACAACGCCGGCGTGGCGCTCGGCGCGACCGTCGAAGAGATGACGTTCGAGGACTACGACTGGCTGCTGGGGATCAACCTCGGCGGCGTCGTGAACGGCACGAAGGCCTTCCTGCCGCACCTGATCGCTTCCGGCGACGGGCACGTCGTGAACATTTCCAGCGTCTTCGGCTTCGTCGGCGTGCCGACGCAGAGCGCGTACAACGCGGCGAAGTTCGCGGTCCGCGGATTCACCGAAGCGCTGCGCGAGGAAATGCTGATCGCGCGCCACCCGGTCGGGGTCAGCTGCGTGCACCCCGGCGGGATCAAGACCAACATCGTGCGCAACTCGCGAAGTGGCGCCGACGACCAGGAGAAGGCCGCGCAGGGCTTCGAACGCATCGCGAGGACGACGCCGGAGAAGGCGGCGCAGACGATCCTGCGCGGGATCGAGAAGAAGTCGGCGCGGATCCTCATCGGACCGGACGCCTACGTCATCGACGCCATCCCGCGCGTGCTCGGCTCGGCCTACCAGCGGCCCTTGGCGGTGCTCGCGCGCATGGGGCTCAGCAAGATGGAAAGCTGAATCGCATTCGGACTACGACTTTCGGGTTGTCTGCCCAGATGACGCTTCACTCAATGGAGTTGCGTTTCTGACAGCACCGTCCGAAATGGTCCAGAATGCGTGGGGTCCGTGAGTCCCGTCCCGGAGGTCCCCGATGCTTCGCACCGCACAGCGCAGTGCGACCCGTCCGTCCAGCGCCCGCACCGCGGTGGAGCTGCTCGACCGCACCGGCATCGTCGCGGCGAGCCTGCCCCGGCGCCGCCGCACCGATGACGACGTCGCGGCCGCCGAGCCGATCTACACCCGGCCGCCGGTGTGCGACCAGGACCTGCGCCCCAAGTCCGTGGTGATCCGGCGCCGCGCCCGCACGTGGCTCGGCGGCGGTGCCGCGGTGCTGCTCGTCGCGGTCGGCTGGCTGGCCGGCGGCGTGGTCACCGGAAGCCTGTCCGGCTCGGACCGCGACAACGTGGCGCAGCTGGACTCGCGTCCGGCCGTCGCCGAGGCGCCGGCGCCCGAGCCGCAGGCCCCGCAGGCGCCGGTCGCCACGCCGGCCCCGACGACCGTGTTCGTCCCGGTGCCCGCCAAGCCGGCCACGAAGCAGGTTCAGGCGCAGGCGAAACCGCAGCCGAAGAAGGCCGTGCCGGAAGAGGACGAGGCGCGCGTCGACCTGCCTTCGCCGGCGCCGACGTCGGCGAACCCGGTGCGGTCCTGGGTGAGCGTGGCCGAAAGCATGATGCAGCAGTACCGGTACCGCGCGGAGCCGACCACCCGCCGCTGACCGGGTCAGGCGCCGGACCAGCGGTATTCGTGCTCCGGGCGCCCGGTGGCGCCGTAGCGCAGGCGCATCTGGACCGTGCCCGACCCGGCCAGCGCCGTGAGGTACCGCTGCGCCGTCGCGCGCGCCATGCCCAGCTCGCCGGCGACCTCCGCGGCCGACAGCGGGCGCCCCGCCCGGCGCAGCTGGTCCGAGACGAGCCGCGACGTCGCCGTCGACTGGCCCTTCGGCGCCGACGTGCGGTCCTGGTCGTGCAGCACCCGGTACGCGCGGTCGACGTCGTCCTGGCCCATCGCGCGGTCTTCGGCGAGCAGGCCGCGGAAGCGTGCGTACGACGTCAGCCGTTCCGCGAGCTGGCGCGTGGTGAACGGCTTGATCAGATAGTTCAGCGCACCGGCGCGGATCGCCGCCGCCACCGACGCGCTGTCGGTCGCCGCGGACAGCACGATCGTGTCGGTCTGCAGCTCCGGCAGGACCGCGAGGCCGGACTCGTCGGGCAGGTAGACGTCGAGCAGGATCAGGTCCGGCGCGAGCTCCCGGACGCGGGCGCGGGCCTCCGCCGCGGTGTGGGCGGTGCCGACCACCGCGAACCCGTCGACCTCCTCGACGAACCCGGCGTGCACCCCGGCGACGCGGAAGTCGTCGTCGACGATGAGCGTGCGGATCATCGGTCCTCCGTCAGCATTCCGGGCAGTTTCGCGACGAACAGGGCGCCCGTCTCGCCGTCGCCGGGACCGGCCAGCCAGACGTCGCCGCCGCGCGCCCGCGCGGCCTGCCGGGCCAGCGCCAGCCCGAGTCCGTGGCCGGGCGCGATCTTCGTCGAGACGCCTTCGTCGAACAACGTCCGTCGCAGGTCTTCGGGCACCCCGGGTCCACTGTCCACAACGGACAGGTGCAGCGTGCCGCCCTCGGCGAGCAGGCTGATCTCGACGGTCGCCGGCCGTCGCGGGCCCATCCGGGCGGCGTGCAGCGCGTTGTCGACGAGGTTGCCGATCACGGTGTTCGCGGCGATCGGGTCGGTCACGGTCGTCGGCACCCAGGTGTCGTCGGCGAGCTTGAGCGTGAGGCCCTTTTCCTGCGCCTGCTCGGTTTTCGCGACGAGCAGCGCCTGCAGGTACGGGTCGGCGACGGCGTCCCCCAGCTCGCTCGGCCGCGCCGACGACGAGTCGGTGAGCGTCTGCAGGTACTCGACGGCTTCGGTGTGGTGGCCGAGCTGGAGCAGGCCGTAGAGCGTGTGCAGCCGGTTCGCGAACTCGTGGCGCTGGGCGCGCAGGCCGTCCGACAGCACGCGGATGCCGTCGAGCTCGCGGGTGAGCGTGTCGAGGTCGGTGCGGTCGCGGAAGGTCAGCACGGTGCCGATCGGCCGCTCGTCCAGGTGCACCGCGCGCGAGTTGATGACGAGCACCCGGTTCCCGGCCACCGCCAGGAGGTTGTCGACCGGCAGTCCTTCGGCGACGGCCTTGTGCACCCGCGGGCTGAGTTCCAGCTCGGCCATCGCCGCGCCGATCGGGAGCTCGGTGCCGAGGAGGCGTTCGGCTTCGTCGTTGCGCACCGAGACGCGGTTCGCCTCGTCGACCGCCAAGACACCCTCGCCGATCCCGTGCAGGACGGCTTCGCGTTCGTAGAGCAGTTCGGTCAGCTCGTGCGGTTCGAGGCCGTGCGTGACGCGCCGCAGCCGCCGGTTCAGCAGCGCCGACGCGCCCGCGCCGAGCAGCAGCGCGCCGCCCGCGAACAGCAGTGTGATCGCGAGCTTCTGGTTAAACGCGCTGATCGGCTGGGCCACGTCGAAGCCAACGCTCACTTCGCCGACTACCCGCCGGTGGTCCGGTGTCCAGATCGGCGTCTTGCTGCGGACGGACAGGCCGAGCGTGCCGCTGGCCACGGTGTTGACGTCGTCGAACCCGGCGAGCGCCCGGTCGGCGGAGGTACTGACCCTCTTGCCAATCTCGCTCGGTGTCGGGTGCGCCAGGCGGATGCTGTTGTCGTCGGTGATCACGACGAACAACGCGTCAGTCCGGTCTCGCACGGCCAGCGCGCGTTGCTGGAGCGCGCCGCCGGGGATCTTCGCGGCGGTATCGGCCATGACGACCGGGTCCACCGCCACCGACTTCGCGATGGCCAGTGCACGCTCACTGAACTGGTCGGTGAGGGTGTCGCGCAACAGCACGCCGACCAGCGTGACGCCCAGCCCGACGACGAGGAGGACCACGCCGATTTGCAGCAGCAGCACCTGCCTGCTGAACCGCATCCGCGGAAAGAGCGCCCACTTTGGCATGCGTCGGAACATACCCCCAGGTCAAGCCCGTGCGCTAAACGAGCAAAACATTCAGAACGCGCAGCTGCGACGCAGAACGTCGACAAGCTTCACCTGGGCGACCGCCGTACTTAACGTGCCTCCCAACGTGACAGGCACCACGTGACGAAGGAGTCACCTCCCCATGGTTCCCCCACTGATCGAACTCACCGGAGCCACCAAGCGGTTCCCGAGCGGGTCCGGTTCCGTGCACACGGCCGTCCGCGACCTGACCATGACCGTCCAGCCCGGCGAGTTCGTCGCCGTCGTCGGCCCCACCGGCTGCGGCAAGTCGACGACGCTCTCGCTGGTCTCGGGGCTGCAGCCGCCGTCCGCCGGCCGGGTGCGGGTGAACGGCGAGGACGTGAAGTCCATCCCCGACGGCGTCGGGTACATGTTCCAGACCGACGCCGTGATGCCGTGGCGGTCGGTGCTGGAGAACGTCGCCTCCGGGCCGCGCTTCCGCGGGGTGCCCAAGGCGGAGGCCCGCGCGCAGGCCGTCGACTGGATCGAACGCGTCGGGCTCGCCGGGTTCGAGAAGTACTACCCGCACCAGCTCTCCGGCGGCATGCGCAAGCGCGTCGCGCTGGCCCAGACGCTCGTCACCAAGCCGAAGATCATGCTGATGGACGAGCCGTTCTCGGCGCTGGACGTCCAGACGCGGGCGCTGATGCAGGACGAGCTGCTGCGGCTGTGGTCGGGGTCCGGTGCCGCGGTGATCTTCGTGACGCACGACCTCGACGAGGCGATCGCGCTGGCGGACAAGGTCGTCGTGCTGACGTCGTCGCCGGCCACCGTGAAGGACGTCTTCGAGATCCCGCTCGAGCGGCCGCGGAAGGTCGAGGAGCTGCGGCTCACCGAGGAGTTCCGCAAGCTCTACGCCGACATCTGGGAATCACTGCGCAGCGAGGTCGACAAGGCCCGTGAGAAGGGAGCGAGCAATGTCGCTTGAGACGCCGGCGGCCACGTCCGCCCCCCTCCCGGTCCTGGAGACCGAGCAGGACATCCTGGCCCGCGCGAAGCAGGCTTCCGCGCGCCGCAAGCGCAACATCTGGCTGCTGCGCCTGGCGATCGTCGTCGTCTGGCTGGGCAGCTGGGAGCTGACCGCGACGTACTGGATCGACCCGTTCTTCTACTCGAAGCCGTCGAAGATCTGGGAGCGGCTCGTCGAGTGGTTCAGCGCCGGGACCGACTTCGGTTCGATCTGGTACCAGATCCTGGTGACCGTCGAGGAGGCCGCGATCGGCTTCGTCATCGGCGCCATCGCCGGGGTCGTGTTCGGCGTCATCCTCGGCCGCAGTTCCTACCTCGCGCAGGTGCTCGCGCCGTTCATCAAGGCCGCCAACGCGTTGCCGCGCATCGTGCTCGCCGCGCTGTTCGTCATCTGGTTCGGGCTCGGGCTGTCGTCGAAGGTCGCGACCGTCGTCGTGCTCGTGTTCTTCGCGGTGTTCTTCAACGCTTTCACCGGCGCTCGTGAGGTCGACCGGAACCTGATCGACAACGCCCGCATCCTCGGCGCGACGCGCGGCCAGGTGCTGAAGTCGATCGTGCTGCCGAGCGCGACGTCGTGGATCCTGTCGTCGCTGCACGTCGCCTTCGGGTTCGCGCTGATCGGCGCGGTCGTCGGGGAGTACACCGGCGCGAAGGCCGGCATGGGCTTCCTGATCGCCAACGCGCAGGGCACGTTCGACACGGCCGGTGTGTACGCCGGCATGCTGATCATCACCGTGGTGGCGCTGCTCGCGGAGTGGGGCATCAGTTCGCTGGAAGGCAGGCTGCTGCGGTGGCGCCCGCCGTCCGCCGCCGACGCCGCGCACGGAGTGGTCTGACATGCGCCTGAAGAGGACAGTCGGCGTGGTGGCCGCGCTCGCGGTCACCCTGGCCGGGGTCACGGCGTGCCGCGACTCGCGGGAGATCGCCCTCGGGGACACCGGCCGGCCGCACATCAAGATCATGATCGGTGGCATCTCGAAGGTCATCTACCTGCCCGGGCAGCTGGCGCAGCAGATCGGTGCCTACCAGCGGCAGGGGCTCGACGTCGAGCTGTTCGACCAGCCGTCGGGCGCCAACGCCGAGACGTCGCTGCTGGCCGGCGAGGTGCAGGGGGTCGTCGGGTTCTACGACCACACGATCGACCTGCAGGCCAAGGAGCAGTGCATCCAGAGCGTCGTGCAGTTCGCGAACGTGCCGGGCGAGGCCGAGATGGTCGCCACCGGCAAGGCGGGCGAGATCCGCTCCGGCGCGGACTTCAAGGGCCGCAACCTGGGTGTCACGTCGCTGGGTTCGTCGACGGACTTCCTGACGAAGGCGCTGGCCGCGCGCGGCGGCGTCAGCTCGAAGGACTACACGCCGGTCAAGGTCGGCGCCGGGCAGACGTTCATCTCGGCGATGAACCAGGGTTCGATCGACGCCGGGATGACGACGGACCCGACCATCGCGCAGCTGACGAACACCGGCCAGGCGAAGGTGCTCTACGAAATGCGCACGGTCGAAGGCACGAAAGCCGCTTTGGGCGGTTTGTACCCGGCCAGCTCGCTGTACATGGGCTGCGAAATCGTGAAGCGGTACCCGGACATCGTGCAGAAACTGGCCAACGCGTACGTCGAAAGCCTGAAGTGGATTTCGACGCACACGCCGGAACAGGTCGCCGACATCATGCCGCCGTCGTTCGCCGGCGGGGACAAGGCGCTGTACGTGAAGTCGCTCAAGGACAGCCTGCCGATGTTCACGAAGGACGGCCGGATGGACCCGGCGGGCGCGCGGAACGTGCTGAAGGTGCTGGGTGAGTCGTCCAGCAACGTGAAGCCGAAGAAGGACAAGATCGACCTGTCGCAGACGTACACGACGAAGTTCGTGGACGCCGCGAAGGCGCTGTCCGAGCAGTAGGAGCCCCGCTCACCTCACCGGGCGGTAGGTGAGCGATATCGACCCGTAAAGGCCTCTTTCCCCCGTGGAGGCCTTTACGGGTCTTTTCGGGCAATGGGAAGACCATTCGAAAGTAGCTACCTTCTTTTTGGTGTGGCTCCAACACTTGGGGACACGGTTTTCCCGGTCCCCATCGGTGAACGGAGTCCCCGCATGTCCAGAATCCTTTCGTCGCGCGCTGTCCGCGTCCTCACGGCGGTTGCCGCGGCTGCTGCCGGTCTCGCTGTCTCGGGCACGGCCCACGCCGCCGTCGAATATGGCTCCCACTTCCACGGTCACCAGTTCTCGGGCGGCAACTGGGGCGGTTACGTCAGCTTCGGCAGCTTCACCACGGCCACGGCGAGCTGGACCGAGCCGACGGTGACCTGCCGGTCGAGCAACGACCTGTTCGCGCCGTGGGTCGGCATCGACGGCGACGGATCGTCCACAGTGGAACAGACCGGCGTCGAGACGGACTGCTCCAGCGGGCGCCCGGTGTACTCGGCCTGGTACGAGATGTACCCGGCCGCGCCGGTGTACTACAACGTGTCGGTCAGCGCCGGTGACCACATCACCGCGACGGTGACGCGCACCGCCACCAACACCTACCGGCTCGACCTGTCCGACACCACCAAGGGCTGGACCAAGACGACCACGAAGTCGCTGACGTCGAAGCACGCCTCGGCGGAGGCGATCATCGAGTCGCCGACCGACTCCTACCCGACGATCTCCGGCGGCATCAAGTTCACCGGCGTCAAGTTCAACGGGACGAACCTGGCCTCGACCAGCCCGTCCGGCCTGAACGCCGACGACCGTGGCACGAACACCTGGATCCCGGGCGCGATCGGCTCGGACGGCCAGAGCTTCACGATCTCGCGGCACTGACCTACTTCAGGTTGTTGATGGCCCACGAGACCACCATCACCGCCAGGACCAGCGAGATGACGGCCTGCAGCATCATCGTCATCTTCGCCCAGATCCGCAGGGGCAGGACGTCGGTGGGGCTGAAGGCGGCCGCGTTGGTGAAGGAGAAGTAGAGGTAGTCCAGGTAGGACGGTTCCCAGTCCTGGTGCGCCAGGTCCGGGTCGGCCATCTGCGGGAACTGCAGGTCGGGGAACTGCGCCCGGCCTGCAGCCCGCTTGCCGGGCCCGCCGCGGTCGAACTCCCAGTACCAGAGGGAGAAGGCGACGACGTTCGTCCAGTAGACGATCCCGCCGGTGACCAGCACGGCCCCGGCGCGGTCGCCGATGGAGCTGGTGACGATGCCGTAGACCAGCTGCACCGCGGAAGCGGCGTTCACCGCGGTGACGGCCGCGACCAGCAGCAGCGAGATGACCCGTTCGACGGCGCTGAACTGCGACATCCGGCCGGGGTTGACCAGCAGCAGCGCGACGACGAGCAGCCCGGAGACGCCGGGCAGCAGCCACCACGGGTGCAGCGCCATGTCATCCGGCAGGGCGACCTGCAGGACGAGGGTGGCGACGACGACGCCCATCGCGGGCCACCGGGTCTCCCCGGAGGTCCGCCGTCGCCAGGCAGGTAGGGCCTGTTCTGTCACGCGCTCAACGTAGGACGGCCGCGCCCGTCCCGCCAACGCTCACCGACGTCATGAACGACTCGTTCATGTCACCTGGCGACATGAACGACTCTTTCATGACGTTTCGGGCCGCCCACGCGTCAGCCGGCGGGGGCCGTGGTGACCTCGCCGGGGAGCTTGCGGGCCACGTCCGTGCGGGAGCGCGCGCCGAGTTTTCGCAACACCTTCGCCACGTGCTGTTCCACCGTGCGCGGTGAGAGGAACAGCCCGTCCGCGATCTCGCGGTTCGTCCGGCCCTCCGCCAGCATCCGCGCGACCTCGCGCTCCCGGGGGGAAAGTTCACTGCCGTAGCCCCGGCGTCCGCGTTGTGAAGGCGCCCAAGCCCCGTGCTCGCGCAGTTGGTGACGACAGCGCCCCGCGTCCCGCGTCGCACCCAGCTGCTCGTACGCCTCGGCCGCCGCCGTCAGCTCTTCGACCGCGTCGCGGTTGCCCGCCGCGAGGCGGCACATCGCCGCGCGCTCGCGCATCGCCGTCGCCGGGTACGGCATCGGCAGCGCCGCATACCCCGCCGCGGCTTCGTCGAACAGCGCCGCCGCGGCCAGGTGCTTCGCGCGCGCCTCCAGCAACACCGCCCGGCCGGCGACCAGCGCCGCCGTCGCGACCGGTGCGTCCCGGTCTTCGATGCCGCGGGCGAACGCCTCGACCACGCTGTCGGCCTCCGGCCAGCGCCCGGCCCGCGCGTACGCCTGCGCCGCCGCCGGGACCAGCGCCGCCGCCCAGATCCAGACGCCCTTGCGCCCGGCCGCGGCCACCGCCGTGTCGGCCGCCGCGCACGCGCCGTCGACGTCGTCGGTCGCCAGGAGCACCGTGATCAGCACCCCGGCCGCCGAAAGCACCACCGGGATCGGGCCGCGGTCCGGCGCGTGCACGCTCGCCGCCGTCAGATGTCGTTGCGCGGCGGCGAACTCCCCGCGCACCGCGGCGAGCCCGCCGAGCACCAGCGACGACTCCATGACGATCGGGCCGAGCTCCGGATAGCTGTCCCGCAGCTGCTCGGCGGCTTCGGCGAGCCCGCTCCAGCGCCCGCGCACCCAGTCCAGCCGGACGCGGGTGCCCTGGATCAGGCCGATCGCGTACAGCGCGCCCGCGTCGGTCGCGCGCCGGACGCCCTCGGTCACCAGCCGTTCCGCCCGGTCGAGGTGACCGGCCCACGACTGGCCGTCGGCGAGGTTGCACCACAGCCGGGCCAGCTGGACGCGCTCGGCGACCGTGCCCACGGTGTCCGACAGCGCCTCGAACTCCGCCCACGCCGAGCCGTCGCCGACGTGCGACGCGGCCGCGATGCGGTCGACGGTCAACGCGAGCCGCAGCTCGGGGTCGTCGAGCCGCTCGTACACCTCGCCCGCGCGGGCGCGCCAGGATTCGTGCCACGACAACGGGGTCAGGCCGTCGATCGGCTGGGCGAGCAGCGTGATCCCGCGCGCGGCGAGGTCGGGCCGGTCGATCAGCTCGCCGATCGCGCGCTCGACCTCCAGCCGTCCGCGGCCGAGGCCACCGATGGTCCGGACCTGCAGCATGCCGAGGCTCAGCCGGATCGAGCCGCGGACCGACGGCGGCAGCGTCACCTCTTCGAGGACTCGTTCGAGCGTGCCGATCACGTCGGGCCGGAACCCCCGCAGCGCGACCTGGCTCAGCTTGCCGGCGACGCGCCCGACGTCCGACTCCGGCGGTCCGGGCTCGGCCAGCACCGACTGCAGGAGGTCGATCGCGCGGGACGTCTCGCCGCGGGTGACGGCCTCGTCCGCGGCGGCTTCGGCGTAGTGGCGCCACTGGTCGACGCGACCGGCCGCGCGCGAGTGCCGGGCCAGCAGCGTCAGCGGCGGCGACGGCTGCGCGGCGAGCACGCGGATCGCCTGGGCGTGCAGCAACGCGCGTTCGGGTCCGGTCACCGTGTCGTAGACCGCCTTGCGCGCCAACGGGTGCCGGAAGCCGTACTTGCCGTCGCCGACCTCGCCGAGCACCCCGCCGGACAACGCGGCGAGCAGCGCGGTGCGGAGGACGTCGTCGGAGAGCCCGGCCAGCTCGCCGAGCACGGCGGCTTCGGCGCCGACACCGAGCACCGCGGCAGCGCCCGCGAGGCGGACGGCGTGTTCCGGCAGCGCGGAAAGCCGTTCGGTGACGGCTTCGCGCAACAGCACCGGGACCTCGAGGTTTTCCAGCATCCAGTCGGAGAGGACTTCGCCGACCGGCAGCCGCTCGGCCGCTTCGCGCAGGGCCCGCAGGGTTTCCTCGACCACGAACGGGATCCCGGCGGTGCACTCGTGCAGCTTCGCCGCGAACTCGTCGGTGACGCGGGGCAGTTCGAGGATTTCGACCGCGAGCTCGCGCACGGCCGTGACGTCGAGGGCGCCCAGCGCGACGCGCGCGGAGTGGACGGCCGGGTCGGCCCGGAAGGGGGCGTTCCAGGTCACCGCCCCGCCGTCGGTCGCCGCCCGGTAGGTGGCGACCACCGCCAGCTCGGGCGGCATCGTGCCGGCGAGGAACCGCAGGAGGTCGCGGGTGTCCTCGTCGGCCCACTGCAGGTCGTCGATCAGCACGAGCGCCGGCCCGCACGCCCGCAGCAGCTCCCGCACCGCGCGGAAGACGCGGTGGCGTTCGGCGACCGGGTCGGCGAGGGGCTCGGGACGCGGAGGAAGCGCTTCCGCGAGTTCGGGCAGCAACGGCCGCAGCACACCGGCGACCGGGCTCAGCGGGCCGAGCGGCGCGTCGCCGACCGCGCGAAGCGCTTCCAGGATGGGCCCGTACGGGAACGGCTCCCGCAGCGGCTGGCAGGCGCCAGTGAGCACGCGGCTGCCGTCGAACTCCTTGCGCCGTCCGATCTCGGCGAGCAGCCGGGTCCGGCCCATGCCGGGCTCACCCTCGATCAGGACCGCGGCCGGGCGCCGCCGGAGTACGTCGACGACGGCGTCGAGCTCGGTGTCGCGGCCGGTCAGCCGGGCGGGTCCCGACCGGACGGACACCGAGGTGGGGCGGGGAGCCGTCAACCACATACGGACCTCCTCGACGTACACCGGGGGCTGTGCGCGGAGCCTAAGCAGCGTTGATCGGTCCGTAAACCATTAACCGAATAGGTGGTCAGTAGCGCCGTCACACGTCCGCCTACCGGCTGTCACCGGTTCGCCACGGGATTCGCCGCTCCCGGGTCACCGCGCGTGCGAAACGTCGGTGCGTCCCCCGTTCCGGCCGCGCATAACGCGTTCCGGGAGGAGTGATGGCTACCGAAAGTAGTCCACGGAAACCCTACTTAAGGACCTGTCCGACCGGGTGACAGCCCGCGGCTAGGACCGCTTGGAGCAGGGGATTCGTCCGGGGTGAATGCGTATACCCATTCGCCGGGCGCCCGGATTGCACCGTAACGCCCACTGCGGGGACCCTCACCCGGGGGAGTACCACTGCGTGGCCGGTGCAGAGCCGCGCGTAACCAGCTAGGGAGAAGCATGAAGATCGCCAGACTCTTCGGTGCCGCTGCCGCCGTGGTGATGACGACGGGCGCGCTCGTCGCGGTCGCCGTCCCAGCCTCGGGCCAGGACCTGCTGAACCCGGACATCGTGCCCGCCATGCAGCGCGACCTGGGCCTGACCCACGACCAGGTGCTGACGCGGCTGAAGAGCGAAGACGTCGCGAACAAGGTCACCGAGGCCGTCAGCGCGACGCTCGGCGGCGCGTTCGGCGGCGCCACCTACAACGCCGCCACGGGCAAGGCGCACATCCAGACCACGAACGCCGCCGAGGTCGGCAAGATCCAGGCGGCCGGGGCCGAGGCGGAGGTCGTGAAGTTCAGCGCCCGCCAGCTCGACTCCACTGTGGACACCCTGAACGCCCGCGACAACGCGGCGCCGTACGCGATCACCGGCTGGGGCGTGGACTCCACCACCAACCGCGTCACGCTCTCGGTCCTGCAGGGCCAGCGGGCGGCCGCCGACGCGTTCCTCACCCAGTCCGGTGTGGACAAGTCGTCGGTCACGATCCTCGACGCGGCCGCGAAGCCGGTACTGCACGCCAACATCCGCGGTGGTGACGCCTACTACATCGGTGGCTCGTCGCGCTGTTCGGTCGGCTTCTCGACCACGACCGGCTTCCTCACCGCCGGGCACTGCGCCGCACTCACCGGCGGCGGCTCGCTGACCGGCTCCAACGGCGCCTCGCTCGGCTCGTGGGGCACCTACCGGTTCCCGGGCAGCGACTACGCCTCGGTCCGGACGAACAGCAGCTGGACCCCGGTCGGCCAGATGAACAACGGCACCGCGGTGCGCGGTTCGTCGAACGCCGCGACCGGCACGTCGGTCTGCAAGGCCGGCTCGACCACCGGCTGGACCTGCGGCACCGTCGGCGCCAAGAACCAGAGCGTCCGCTACGCCGAGGGCACGGTCAACGGCATGACGGCGACCAACGTCCGCTCGGCGGCGGGTGACTCGGGCGGCGGCTTCATCGCGGGCAACTCGGCGCAGGGCATCCTGTCCGGTGGCAACACGTCCGTGACGTACTTCTTCCCGATCGGCGCGGCGCTGTCGGCCACCGGCACCACGCTGCGGACCAGCTGATCCTCTCCTGAAACAGCGAAAGGGCGGGTTTCGAGTGCCTCCAGCGCACTCGAAACCCGCCCTTCGTCCTCGCCGCGGGAATGGGAGGTTCAGGGGTCAGACGTTGCTGATCTCCTCGATCAGCCCGTCGACGTCGAAGTGCGCGCTCTCTTCGCCGAGCGGCACCAGCTCGTAGGACGCCTCGAGGAACGTCCGGACGTCCTCGACCTCGAGCTCGAACGACGCATAGCCGTCCGGTGACTCGATTTCGAGGGTGAGGAAGTCTTCGTCGTCGGACAGGTCCGGGCGGACCCGGACGTCACCGAGGCCGGCCGGCTCGTCGAGGCCGGACACCAGGAGGTCACGCGCGAAGGTCCACTCGATCCACCGGCCGCGCTCGGTCCGGAACGCCACGGTGACCGCGAACGGCTCCTCGGCGTGGTAGGAGAGGCGGGACAGGACGGGGGTGGTGCTCTCGTTCAGCACCACGAACTGGCTCTGGTGCACGGCGTCGGTCTGCATGGCCCCTCCTGGAGTCCGGTGGCGGTTCGCGCGGCGCGAACTGTTCGAGGAGGAGATGGCTGTGGCCCCACGCCATGACGGAGAAACTCCCACGTTCACTTGATCGGTTGCACCCGTCCATTGTGGTGTAACGCCGGGCACATACCCCTTGCGTTCAGCCCGCGACTGCTGGTGACGGCTCGCGCAGGGCTCCGGGGAGCTTCTTCCGCAGCACGAGCAGCGCCGGGATCGCCGCCGTGCAGGTCAGGGCGAGCACCGACCAGGTCAGCGCGTTGCTCACGCTGAGCAGGACGGCCAGCAGGCCGGGGGCGAGCGCGACGGGCAGGCCCCAGGAGAGCTGGAAGATCGAGCTGGCCCGCCCTTCGGCGCCGGGTGGCGCGGCCGCGGCGGCCGTCGCGGTGCCGGTGGGGCCGAACATCGCCTCCGCGACGGAGAAGCCGAGGCTCGTCACGAGGATCAGGCCGGCGGCAACGTGCAGGGGGACCATTTCCAACGGGATCAGCAGCGCGAAGGAAACCGCGAACAGCGTCGCGGCGCCGATGAGCCCCACGGTCCGGCTGCGCCGGGCGAGCAGTCCGACGATCGGACGCTGCGCGGTCACGACGACCACGGTGCCGAGGGTGATAGCGGTCCCGGCGATCCACTGTGGACCGTGCAGGAGATCGCGCACGACGATGGGCAGCACGGCGAACTTGCTCGCGCTGGCGAGCGTGAAAGCCGTGTGGGTGACGCAGAACCCGGTGAAGGGCCGGTCGGTCAGCACCGCGCGCCAGCTCCCCGAAGCGGAGCTTTCACGTGAAAGCTCCGCGCCCAGGTCCGAGCTTTCACGTGAAAGCTCGGGTAGGAGCCGGATCAGCGCCGCCGCCAGCGCGAAGCTTGCCGCGTTCACGTACGCGAGCAAGTGGAACGCCCACGGGCTCGTGATCGTCGGCAGCACCGCCATCGCGGCGGCCCCGATTCCCGCGCCGGCGAAGCGCCCGACCGTCTGCGTGGCCAGCATGCGGTCGGTTTCGGCGCCGGAGGTGAGCCGGGCCACCATCGGCGCGTTGCACGTCCAGAACAGCCGGTCGCCGAAGCCGGCGACCACCGAAACCACGATCACCTGCCAGCTGGTGTGGACCAGCGGGTACGCGCAGAAGGCCACGAGCCGCACGAGATTCCCGGCGACGAGCAGCGCCCGCGGCCCGAACCGGTCCATGGCGGCCCCGGTCGCCGGGCCGGTGACGAGCGCCAGCAGCGCCCCGGTGCTCAGCGACGTCCCCGCGTCGAGCAGGCCCATGCCCTGGCCGTGCACCAGGAACAGCAGCGCGAACGGCACCCACAGCCCGCTGCCGAGCGCGTCGATCAGGGTCGCGACCAGGAAGATCCGGCGTTGTCGAAGCATGCTTCCCCCCAGAAAGGCAGCGCTCCAGGATATCGCCGCCTACGGGCCGAGCGGCAGGGTGAGCCCGACCTTCACCCGGTCCATCGCGACGCTCGTCGTGAAGTGCCGGACGTTCGGGTTGTCGAAGAACATCCGCCGGGTGAACGCCTCGAAGCCCGCCATGTCCGGGCACGTCACGACCAGCACGAAGTCCGCGTTTCCGGTGACGTAGTAGCACTGCTGGACGCAGTCGTCGGCGAGGATCTGGCGGCGGAACGCGTCCAGGACCGCCAGGTTCTCCCGCTCCATCTCGACCATGACCACGAACGTCATGCTGAGCCCGAGCGCCTCCGGCGACAGCACCGCGACCTCGCGCTCGATGACCCCCGCTTCGCGCAGCCGCTTGATCCGCCGCTGCACCGCCGCGGCCGAGAGGCCGACCTTCGCGCCGATCGTCTCGGCGATCGTGCGGGCGTCCTCCTGGAGGCAGGCGAGGATGGCGGTGTCCAGCTGGTCGAGGTCGGGAGTCTGCACTCCAGCAGGCTAGCCGGGACCCCCGACGATTCGCCCGGCGTTTCCTGCGCGCTCACTCTGGCGTGACATCGCTCACTACTCCGTCCCGGGGGAAAGTGAAACAACTTTTTCAGTGACCTGGAACACAACTCACCGGTCTACCAGGGGGTAGCGCATAGAAGTGGAAGACCTGCCGGTCGCTCCGCCAACCCGCCGGCGTGGGGAGGCTCTCCCGTGCCCGCACCTGCCGCCGTGCTGACCGGAATCGGTTCGTGGCTGCCGACGACAGTCCTGGGCAACGACGAGATCGCCGCCCGGCTCGACACCACGGACGAGTGGATCCGGACCCGCACCGGCATCCGGGAGCGCCGCGTCGCCGGACCCGACGAGTCCACTGTGGACCTCGCGGTCGGGGCGGGCCGCGAAGCCCTCGCGGGTGGCTCCGCCGACGTCGTCGTCCTCGCCACGTCGACCCCCGACCAGCCCTGTCCGGCCAGCGCGCCGCAGGTCGCGGCCCGGCTCGGGCTCGGCACGGCCGCGGCCTTCGACGTCAACGCCGTCTGCAGCGGGTTCGTCTACGCGCTGGCCACGGCCGCGGGGTTCATCGCGGGCGGCATCGCCGAGCGCGTGCTCGTGATCGGCGCCGACACCTTCACCACGCTCATCGACCCCGAAGACCGCACGACCGTCCCGATCTTCGGCGACGGCGCGGGCGCGGTCCTGCTGCGGGCGGGCGAGCCCGACGAGCCCGGCGCGCTCGGGCCGTTCGACCTGCACAGCGAGGGCGAGCTCGCCGACCTGCTGTGGGTCGAAGCCGGCGGGGCGCGGCGGCGCCTGTCCGACCAGCCGAGCGACCGCTTCCTCGCGATGCAGGGCACCGCGGTGTTCCGGCACGCCTGCGCGCGGATGGCGGAGTCGTCGCGGACCGTGCTGGAGCGCGCGGGCTGGATGGTCGGCGACGTCGACCGCTTCGTCGGCCACCAGGCGAACATCCGGATCCTCCAGGCGACGGCGAAGCAGCTCGGCATGCCGGCCGACGCCGTCGTCGCCAACATCGACCGCGTCGGCAACACCAGCGCCGCGTCCATCCCGCTCGCCCTGGCCGACGCCCGGGCCGACGGAACCCTGGTTCCCGGGCACCGCGTGCTGCTCAGCGCGTTCGGCGCGGGCCTGACCTGGGGCTCGACCGTGCTGCGCTGGCCGGATCTGGGTCAGCTGTCCTGAGGTTCCGGGCCGGCCGTCCAAGTCGGTGTCGGCTCCTGGCGGCCGCGCAACTCCAGCGCGCCGTGCTTCGTCCAGTGCGCGCCTTCGCTCGGCAGCGCCATGGAAACGACGGCGTCGCTCGCGAGGATCCGTGACGGCACCGCCTTGGCCAGCTCGGTCAGCCGCGCGGCCTCGTTGACCGCGTCACCGATCACCGTGTACTCGAGCCGGCTGCTGCTGCCGAGCTGCCCGGCGAACACCGGGCCGCTCGAGACGCCGATGCCGAGGTCGAGCTCGCCGTTCGCGCACACCGCGTCCCGGATCGCGCGGGCCGCGGCCAGCGCGGCCGTCGGCCCGTCCGCGAGCCGTGTCGGGGCGCCGAAGATGCACAACGCGGCGTCGCCCTGGAACTTGTTGACCAGCCCGCCGCGCGCGCCGACCGCGGTGACGACCGCGGCGAACAGCCGGTTCAGCTTCTCGACGAGCTCCTCCGGCGGCGTCCGGTAGGCGAGCGCGGTCGAGTCGACGACGTCGACGAACAACGCCGTGACCTCGCGGACGTCGCCGGACAGGGACGCGCCGTACTCCAGCGCGTGCCGGGCGACGTCGGCGCCGACGTGCCGGCCGAAGAGGTCCCGCATCCGCGCCTGCTCGCGCAGGCCGGCGGCGAGCTGGTTCACCGACGTCTGGAGCAGGCCGATCTCGCTGGAGTCGTCGACGTCGACCGCGACCTCGTTGTCGCCGTGCGCGATCCGGTCGAGGGCCACCCGCAGCCGGTGCAGCGGCGCCGCGACGGCCCGGGCCAGCAGCGCGGTGCCGATCGCGCCGACGCCGAGCCCGATCACCGACAGCATGGTCAGGCTGGCGGTGTGGTTGCCGGAGCCGAGGTCCGGCGGCGTCGCGACGAGCAGGACGCCGACGAACGGGACGCCGCTGGCCAGCGCCCAGGTGACGACGAGCCGGGTGAGCACGGTGACCGGCAGCGACCCGCTCGGCGGCAGGATCTCCAGCGCGATCGTCATCACCGGCCGCGCCACCCACTCGGCGGCGAGGTAGGTGAGCCCCACGGTGGTGAGGCCACCGAGCCCGATGACCGTCGCCATGCCGACGGCGTCGTCGCCGGAGCCGAGCACGCCGGCCAGCACGCTGAGGACGGCGGTGCCGATCAGCCAGAGCGTGCCGCTGACCACGGCCATGTCGACGGGCAACCGCAGCGCGCGCTTGGCTTCGCTTTCCGACGGCGGCCGGCCGAGCACGAACCAGATCGCGGTGCGACGCTGCAGCCACGCCGTCCACAGCGTCCCGGCGAGCAGCGAGACGGCGACGATGCCGGCGGCGGTCAGGCCGAGGATCCAGCCGCGGTCGCCGACGTCGCCGGGCAGGCCCTGCAGCAGCAGGAGCAGCGCGACGACCCCGGACCCGGCGACGCTGGAGCCGAGCCCGAGCCCGGCGAAGCCCAGGCTGGTGCGCAACACCACCCGGAAGTTCCCGATCTTGCGCACGGCGTCGATCGTACGGCCGAAAATGCGTGGCCACCGACGGTGGCCGCTGGTTACCGTGCGGATCATGGAGTCACTCGGCGCGGACGAGATCCGGGCCTCGTTCGTCAACTGCACCCGCGGCGAAGCCAAGGGCGTGACGCTACCCGCCCGGCCCGAAGAGATCCCGTGGGAACGGCGGGAGTTCCTCGGCTGGCGCGACCCGAAGGCGCCGGCGCGCGCGTACCTCGTGCTGCCGTACGGCGGCGAGGTGATCGGGCTGGCCCTGCGGGCCGCGGCGCCGCCGAAGTCCCGCCTGCGCAGCAACATCTGCGGCTTCTGCACCACGACCCACGGGCTCGCCGACATCACGCTGTTCTCCGGCAAGCGCGCCGGGAAGGCCGGCCGGGAGGGCAACACGCTGGGCACCTACGCCTGCGGGAACCTGGCCTGCTGCCAGTACGTCCGCGGCGAGCTGAAGTCCGACGTGCCCCAGCCGTACGAGACGCTCACGCTGGAAGAACGCCTCGCGCGGATGGAGGAGAAGCTGCACAAGTTCGTCGCGCGGGTGCTGGAGTCGCGTTAGAAGCGGTACCGCACGATGCGCGCCATCCGGGCCAGCGGCGGGAAGACCTTCAGCATGCGCACCTGCAACCGGGTGAAGGGGCCCAGCTTGGCCAGCACCTCCGGGGTCGCCCAGTGCCCGGCGTCCGCTGAGGACACGAGGGTGAGGCCGCAGCGTTCGAGCTCGTGCGGGTCGTCGACACCCCAGTACAGCGTCGCGCCGGCCTTGCGCACCGGCGTGTTGATCTTCTGGCTCTTGATGGCGGTCCGGTTGAAGAGGTCGCAGATCAGCTCACCGGACGGGAACTTCCCGGCCAGCCGGCGGAACAGTTCGGTGCCGGTTTCGGGTTTCAGGTACATCGTGAGGCCTTCGGCGACGATCAGCGCCGGCCGGTCGGACGGCACCTGGTCGAGCCACCCGAAGTCGGTCACCGACGAGCCGATGTGCGTCTGGTTCGGTGCCTTGTCGTAGAGCTTCTCGCGCAGTGCGACGACTTCGGGGTGATCGACGTCGTACCAGTGGACGGGCTCCGGCGGCGAGAGGCGTTGGAACCGCGTGTCCAGACCGCAGCCCAGGTGCAGCACGATCGCGTCCGGGTGCTCGCGCAGGTACTCGGCGGCCCGGTCGTCGATCGACTTCGCCCGCAGGACGACCGACACCGCGCGGTCGGGGGAGATGCCGATCTTGGTGAAGTCGTAGTCGATCCGCCGGACGGCGTCGTCGGCCGCCTTGTCGCCGAGGATCGGGTGGGCGCTGCGGTAGTCGAGCGCGCGGCCGTAGAGCGTGGCCAGGTTGGTGGCCTTTTCCTCGGTGAAGTGCACCTTCTCCATCAGGGTTCCTCCGCGGCGAAGTCGTGGGCGTAGGTCTTGGCGTCGACCAGGTGCTTGAGGGTCAGCTCGCGGGCCGCGGCCGGGTCGGACCGGCGGATGGCGTCGAGGATGGCGCGGTGGTCGTCGACGGCCTTGCGGATCTGGCCGGGCAGCCGCAGCGCCGCCCGCCGCTCCTCGCCGACCAGGGCGAGCACGGACCGCAGCAGCCCGGCGACGTCGTCGTTGCCGGCGTTCTGCGCGATGACCCGGTGGAACTCGGCGTCCGCGGCGATGACGTGCAGCATGTCGCCGTCCTCGGCGGCCTGAGCCATCTCGGCGACGTTGTCTTCGAGGCGGCTGACGGTCTTCGCGGTGGCCTGCCGCGCGAGCCGTTCGGCCAGGGTCGGCTCGACGGTCGCGCGCAGGTCGAAGAGCTTCTCGACGAGCTGGTCGTGCTCGGTGAACCAGGTGCGCAGCGGCTGTTCCTGCTGCTCCCGGACGTAGGTGCCGGAGCCGGCGCGGATCCGGACGTAGCCGATGGAGTCGAGCACGCGCAGCGCCTGCCGCAGCGACCCGCGGCTGATGCCGAGGTCCTCGCAGAGGACGCGTTCGGCGGGCAGCCTGCTGCCGGGCGGCAGCTGCCCGGAGTCGATCAGCGACCGCAGCCGGTCGACGGTCGCGCTCCAGACCTGCTCGGTGTCCACGGCGCCATCCTCTCAGCTCCGGAAACTGTCGGTGGTGGCTGTCATGATCGCGGGCATGGACATCCTGGGGGCGTGGGTGCGGGGCTGGGTGGTGTCGCGGGAGGTCGCGCCGCCGGTGGAGGAGCCGGACGGCTTCCGCATCGACGTGGGCTTGCCGTGGCATCGGGTTCGCTACCTGCTGCGGTCGCCGGCGACGGTGGCTTCGCGGGCGCGGACGCTGGCGGCGCCGGGCACGTGGCTGAAGACGTGCGGCACGCGGGCCGCGGTGCTCGAGGGTTTGACGGCGGAATGGGAGGCGAGGCCGACGGAGTACCTGATGACCTTCGACGGCGCCTTCCCGGCCGCCGAGGTCCCGGCGCCCTATGCGGTGGAGGTGACCGGCGACGGCCCGCTGTGGCAGGTGGCGGTGACCGCCGAAGGCTCTCCGGCGGCGCGTGGCTGGGTCGCGGTGGATTCGGGTGTCGCGGTGTTCGACCGGATCGTCACCGAGCCCGAACACCGGCGGCGCGGGCTCGGCCGGGTGGTGATGCACCGCCTGGGCGTCGCCGCCGGCGCCCGGTCGAGCGTCCTGCTGGCGTCGGAGGCGGGGCGCGGGTTGTACGGCGCGCTCGGCTGGCGCGTGGAGTCCGACGTCATCCCCGCCCACGTATCGGAAGGAGCGGAATGACCGCGCGATTCAAGGACCTGGCCCTGGACGCGAACGACCACCAGGCCCTGGCGGACTGGTGGTGCCGGGCGCTGGGCTACGTCCGCCGCGACTCGCTGACCGGCGACACGCGGCCGGACGACTGGCCGGTCCCGATCGTCGACCCCGACGGCGCCGGTCCGCTGATCTGGCTCAACCCGGTCCCGGAGGCGAAGACGGTCAAGAACCGCCTGCACCTGGACGTCTTCGGCGACCCGGCGGAGCTGGAAGAGCTGGGCGCGACCTTGCTCCGCGCACGCGGCGGCGACGTCGAGTGGGAGGTGATGGCCGACCCGGAAGGCAACGAGTTCTGCGTCTTCACGCCGCGGTGAGTGTCCGACCGGACACATCTGCGTCGCGAGACCGGCCCACGATGCTTAGGCTCCGCACGTGAATGCTTCATGACGTGGTGGCACGCGGCGATCATCGTGGTCGCCGGGATCTGGGCGGGTACCATCAACGCCGTCGTCGGGTCGGGGACGCTGGTGACCTTCCCCGTCCTGGTCGCGCTGGGGTACCCGCCGGTGACGGCGACGACGTCCAACGCCATCGGCCTCGCGCCCGGGACCCTCAGCGGGGCCTGGGGTTACCGGCACGAGCTCACCGGCTACTGGCCGCAGCTCGCGAAGTTCGCCGTCGCGTCGTTCCTCGGGGCCATCGGCGGGACCATCCTGCTGCTGTCCCTGCCGAAAGATGCCTTCGAAGCCGTCGTCCCGGTGCTCGTGGGCTTGGCCGTGATCCTCGTGATCGTGCAGCCGCGCGTCTCCAAGTGGGTCGCGAAGCGCCGCGAAGGTGACGGCGAAGAGCACAAAGCCGGCCCGCTGCTGATGTTCTTCATCTTCCTCATCGGCATCTACGGCGGGTACTTCACCGCCGCGCAGGGCGTGATGCTGATGGCGGTCATGGGGATGCTGCTGTCCGAACCGCTGCAGAAGCTCAACGGCGTCAAGAACGTCCTCGCCGCCGTCGTCAACGTCGTCGCCGGGGTGATCTACGCGTTCGTCGCGCCGATCAGCTGGCCCGTGGTGCTCTGGTTGGCCGTCGGGTCGACCGCCGGCGGCTTCCTCGGCGCGAAGATCGGCCGGAAGCTGCCGCCGGCGGTGCTGCGCGGCGTGATCGTCGTGATCGGGGTCGCCGCCGTGATCCAGCTGGTGGTCAAGCAGTTCAGCGACTGAATTCGCGCGCCGCGGCCAGGAAGAGGTCGTTCTCCTCGCGGGTCCCGATGGTCACGCGCACGCCGTCGCCGGCGAACGGGCGCACCACCAGCTTGCGGTCCAGCGCGTGCTCGGCGAACGGCACCGCCTGGTCACCCAGCGGCAGCCAGACGAAGTTCGCCTGCGTCTCGGGCACCCGGTAGCCGGCTTCGAGCAGCGCGTCCCGCACCCGCTCGCGCTCGGCGACGATCTCCTCGCAGCGCGCCAGCAGCTCGGCTGCCGCGTCGAGCGACGCCAGCGCCGCGACCTGGGCGAGCATGTTCACCGAGAACGCGACGTACACCTGGCGGAGCGCGTCGGCGATCGACTCCGGCGCGACGGCGTAACCCACGCGAAGACCCGCGAGGCCGTACGCCTTCGAGAACGTGCGCAGCACCATGACGTTCGAGCGCGTCCGCGTGTACTCGACGCCGTCGGGCACCTCGGGGTCGGTGACGAACTCCTTGTAGGCCTCGTCCAGCACCACCAGCACGTGCTCCGGGACCGCTTCGAGGAAGCGCTCCAGCTCCGCGCGCCGCACCGCCGTGCCGGTCGGGTTGTTGGGGTTGCAGACGAAGACCACGCGCGTCCGGTCGGTGATCGCCGCGAGCATCGCGTCGAGGTCGAGCTCCTGGCCCTCGGTGATCGGGACCTTCACGGACACGGCGTTCGCCACCTGCGTGACGATCGGGTACGCCTCGAAGGAGCGCCAGGCGAAGATCACCTCGTCGCCGGGTGCGCAGACCGCCTGGATCGTCTGCTGGCACAGGGAGACCGAGCCGCAGCCGATGGCGACGTGCTCCACCGGCACGTCGAGGTCGCGCGCCAGCCGCTCGCGCAGGGCCTGCGAGCCGGTGTCCGGGTAGCGGTTGATGCCCGCCGCGGCCTCGGCGATCGCGCGCGCGACGCTCGGCAGCGCGCCGCCGGGCACCTCGTTGCTCGCCAGCTTGATCGCGCCTTCGATCGTCCGGCCGGGGATGTACTTCGGCAACGATTCGAGATCGGCACGGGGGGACACGGACGGCATCTTCGGCGCTCCTCCGATTGAACGGGACGACCCGGTCACCGTATCTTTTCCGCCCGCCGCCCCGCGACTCCCTTCAGGCGGTATGTGACCAGCGGAGCTGCCAGAATGGGTTCCCGCCGTTCACCTCGAAGTGATTGAGTGACGTATGACGTCGACCAGCACCGTGGACTATGAGCGCACCGACGGCCGTGCCCTGCGCCTGACCTTCTCGGAACCCGAAGGCGCGCTACGCGGCGGTTTGGTGGTCCTGCACGAGGCGGACGGGGTCACCGACGGCGTCAAGATGCTGCTCGCCAGCCTCGCCGTCGAGGGCTGGCTGACCGTCACCCCGCACCTCGAAAACGCGGAGCTGACGCAGCAGGACCTGCTCAACGCGACGGACATCACACTCGCCTGGCTCGTCGACCGCGGCGTCCAGGCCGACCTGCTCGGCGTCATGGGCTTCGACCTGGGTGGCTCCGCGGCGCTCGTCGTCGCGTCGCACCGCAGGCTGGGCGCGGCCGTCAGCGTCGGCGGGCAGCAGTCCGCCGAACTGCCCGCACTCGTCGAGATCGCCGGGAAGCTCACCAGCCCGTGGCTCGGCATGTACGGCGACGCCGGCGACGAGGCGGGCGGCGCCGAGGTCGAGCGGCTGCGCGACGCCGCGGCGTCGGCGCAGGTCGCCACGAACGTCGTCCACTACCCGGGGGCGAACCACCGCTTCGACGCCGACCCGGGCGCGGCCGACGAGGCCTGGCAGCGGACCCTCAGCTGGTTCGACGCCCACCTGCGCTAGGGGATCTTCGAGCGCCGTCACATCGTGATCCGAAGGATTACCCTCGTGACGTGACGCACACCGCCGACGCCCCCGAAGTGCTCTGGCGCCCTGAGCCGAGCCACGTTGCCGACACCAAGATCGAAGCCTTCCGCCAGTGGCTGCGCGCCGAGCGCGGCGTCGAGGTGGACGACTACCGCTCGCTCTGGGAGTTCTCGGTCGAGCGCGGGCCGGACTTCTGGACGGCGGTCGCGGACTTCCTCGGCGTCCGCTGGCACGACCAGCCGGGTGAGGTGCTCTCCGGCGAGATGCCGGACGCCGTCTGGTTCGACGGCGCCACGCTGAACTACGCCGAGCACGCGCTCACCCCCGGCGTCGCGGGCGCCGCGAAGGGCGACGACGAGACCGCGGTGATCTTCCACCGCGAAGACGGCTTCGCGGATCACCTGACGTACGGCGAGCTTCGCGCGCAGGTCGCCGCGGCCCGGGCCGCCTTCCTGGAACTCGGCGTCGGCAAGGGCGACCGCGTCGTCGCGCTGGCCCCGAACTGCCCCCAGACGCTGGTCGCGTTCCTCGCCGCGGCGAGCATCGGGGCGATCTGGTCGTCGTGCTCGCCGGACTTCGGCGTCCGCGCGGTCGCGGACCGCTTCGTGCAGATCGAGCCGAAGGTGCTCTTCGCGGTCAACGCCTACGCGTACAACGGGCGGCAGTTCGACATCCGGACGACGGTCGCCGACCTGCAGGCGAAGCTGCCTTCGCTGGCCGCGACCGTGCTCGTCCAGTACGTCGGCGAAGGCCGGATGGACGGCGCGCTCGACTGGATCGAGCTGCTCGGGGAGCACGAAGGCGCGCCGCTGCTGTTCGAGCCGGTCGAGTTCGCGCACCCGCTGTGGGTGCTCTACTCCTCGGGCACCACCGGCCTGCCGAAGGGCATCGTGCACGGCCACGGCGGCATCACGTTGGAACACCTCAAGGCCCTCGCGCTGCAGTCCGACCTCGGGCCGGGCGACCGGTTCTTCTGGTTCAGCACCACCGGCTGGATGATGTGGAACTTCCTCATCTCCGGCCTGCTGGTCGGCACGACGATCGTGCTCTACGACGGCAGTCCCGGGCACCCGGACCTCACTGCGCTCTGGCACTTGGCCGAGCAGCACCGCGTCACGTACTTCGGGACGTCGGCGCCGTTCATCCAGAGCTGCCTGAAGGCCGGCATCAAGCCCGCCGAGCGCTACGACCTGACGGCGTTGCGCGCGGTCGGCTCCACCGGGGCGCCGCTGAGCGTCGAGGGTTTCCGGTGGATCGCGAACGAGGTCGGGCGGAAGGTGCAGATCTGCTCGGTCTCCGGCGGCACCGACCTCTGCGCGGCGTTCGTCGCGTCGGCGCCCGACGTGCCGGTGTGGCTGGGGGAGCTGTCCTGCCCGGCCCTGGGGGCCGCCGTCAACGCGTTCGACGAAGCCGGCCACGCCGTCGTCGAGCAGGTCGGCGAGCTGGTGATCACGAAGCCGATGCCGTCGATGCCGGTGTTCTTCTGGAACGACCCGGACGGCTCGCGCCTGCGTGAGGCGTACTTCGAGATGTACCCGGGGTCGTGGCGCCACGGCGACTGGATCCGCGTCACCGGCCGCGGCTCGGCGGTGATCTACGGCCGCAGCGACTCGACGCTCAACCGCGGCGGCGTCCGGATGGGCACGGCGGAGTTCTACCGGGTCGTCGAGGGCTACGACGAGGTCGCGGATTCCCTGGTCGTGGACACTTCGGCGGTCGGCAACGACGACGGGCAGCTGATCTGTTTTCTCGTGCTCGCGGACGGCGTCGCGCTCGAAGACGTCGAGCCCCGGCTGAAGAAGGAGCTCCGTAGCGCGTTGTCACCGAGGCATGTACCCGATCGGTTCGTCGTGGTTCAGGAGGTACCTCGTACCTTGAACGGTAAGAAGTGCGAGGTACCGGTGAAGAAGATCCTCGCCGGTGTGGCTCCTGACCGGGCCGTCAGCCGCGACGCGCTGGCCAACCCGGCGGCGTTGACGCCGTTCGTGGAGCTCGCCGGGGGATAGATGGGGGAAGCATGATCGTCCACAACGGGTTGCACAGGTGGTGACGGGGACCCGCGCGCAGACCACCTGGCGGGTGGCGGGAGCCACCACCGTGGGGGTGATCACCTGGGTGACCCGGCTGGCGGGACTGACGACGCTCGTATCGGTCCTGGTGCCGGCCGGGCGGCGGAGCCTGCGCGGGCACCTGTCGGAGTGGCTCGAGCTGCCGCAGGAGGCGACGGTCGCGGCGGCCACCGTCGCGCTGGTCACGGGCGTGCTGCTGGTGTTGCTGGCCGCGGGCCTGCGCCGTCGCAAGCGCCGGGCGTGGCAGCTGGCGATCGGCGCGACGGTGCTGCTCACGGTGTCGCACCTCGGGCTCCGGCACGTCTTCGGCGCCGGGCTGGTGTCGGTCGTGCTGCTGGTGGGCCTGATCGCGAACCGGCGCTACTTCGTCGCGAAGCCGGACCCGGTGGTCGGCCGGTGGCGCGCGGTGGGCGTGTTCCTGCAGCTGGCGCTGGCCGGGTTCGTGATCAACGTCATCCTGCTGTCGGTGGCGTCGCGGGCGGTGCTGGCGCCGATGAGCTTCCCGGACCGGCTGGCGGAGTCCGCGCTCGCGCTGGTCGGCGCCAGCGGGCCCGCCGTCTTCCGCCAGATGTGGCTGGAGGACATGACCGCGGCCGTCGGCCTGCTGTTCGGGCTCGCCGCGGTCCTGGTCTCGGCGTACTTCCTGCTGCGCTCGGCCGAGCCGGCGCCCCGGCTGTCCGACGACGAGGTCGATCGCCTGCGCAAGCTGCTGGACGAGCACGGCGAACGGGACTCGCTCGGCTACTTCGCGTTGCGGCGCGACAAGTTCGCGGTGTTCTCGCGGACCGGCAAGGCCGCGGTCACCTACCGCGTGATCGCCGGGGTGGCGCTGTGCTCGGCCGACCCGCTCGGCGACCACGAGGCGTGGCCGGGCGCGATCGAGGAGTACCTGGAGGTCTGCCGTCGCAACGGCTGGGTGCCGGCGGCGATGGGCGTCTCGGAGCTCGGCGCGACGGTCTGGGCCCGGTTCGGCCTGGAGGTGCTGGAGATCGGCGACGAAGCGGTCGTCGACGTCGAAGGGTTCACCTTGGACGGACGCGTCATGCGCGGCGTCCGCCAGGCCGCGGCCCGCACGAAGCGCGCGGGCTACAAGGTGCTGGTGCGCCGGACCGAGGACCTGCGTCCCGGCGAACTCGCCGAGCTGGAGACGCTGGCCGCGAACTGGCGCGGCACGGACACCGAGCGCGGGTTTTCGATGGCGCTGGGCCGCATGGGCGACGCGGGTTCGGTGCTGGTGACGGCCGAGCAGGGCGGCCGCGTGCGGGGCGTGCTCCAGTTCGTGCCGTGGGGTTCGGCGGGCCTTTCGCTGGACGTGATGCGCCGCGACCGCGCGGCCGACAACGGCGTCAACGAGCTGATGATTTCGGAGCTCCTGCTGGCGGCGGAGAGGCACGGCGTCGAGCAGGTGTCCCTGAACTTCGCCGCGTTCCGGGCGTTGATGGAACAGGGCCAGCGCATCGGCGCCGGCCCGGTGGCCAAGACGGCGGCGAAGGTGCTCCACTTCTTTTCGCGCTGGATCCAGATCGAGACGCTGTACAAGTTCAACGCGAAGTTCCAGCCGCGCTGGGTGCCTCGCTATCTGGTCTACCCCGGAGTGCGCGAACTGCCCCGGGTCGGCATCGCGACGTTCGAGGCGGAAGGCCTCGGCGGAAGGTCCCCGCGCCTGCTCAGACTGCTGCGCCGGGCGTGAGGGGGGTCCTGTCGGAGGGTGATCGGGGGGTGTGTAACCTATCTGAGCAGTGGTCGTTGGGCCCAGGAGGCTTCGCCTAGTCTGGTCTATGGCGCCGCACTGCTAATGCGGTTGGGGGTAACCCCCCTCCCGGGTTCAAATCCCGGAGCCTCCGCTGGTACCCGGTTCGCCGGGTGCTAGGTTAGAGAACAACTGAACACGCGCCCGTAGCTCAGCTGGATAGAGCATCTGACTACGGATCAGAAGGTCAGGGGTTCGAATCCCTTCGGGCGCACGTCTGGTTGAGACAGCACTGGAGCCCCCTCGCAAGAGGGGGCTCTTTTGTGTCACCACTAAGCCGTTTGGCCCCTTCGCGCGTGGATCCGGTGAACCACTACGGACACCGAAGGGACGCGCGATGGCGTACGCGGACGAGGTCGACGAACTCGTCGAAAAGATCATCGACAGCGCGATCGAGTTCTACCTGTCCTCCCGTGGCTGGAGCCTCAACCTCCAGGGCAACTACGAACAGGAGTGGGGCGGCGGCAACGTCCAGATCACGCCGCCGGGCAAGCCGGAGCGGACGTCGGGTGGCCAGGTCATCGGGCCCGGCTTCGGCAGCGGGTACTACGACGGCTTCGACTACGGTTCCGGTCCCAATGCGGGCTCGCTGGTCTACGGCCACTTCGAAACGACCGTGCGGGACATGTTCCGGGCGTGGCGGCGGCTTCCCGAGCCGGAGGGCTTCGAGCCGTACCTCGAGCAGTTCCGCGAAGCCGCCTGGACCATCTCGATGACCAGCTCGGGTGACGGGGTCGGCGACATCGGCAATCCCGCTCTGGACGACGTGCGCTTCCTGCTGAAGCGGATCGGCAACCCCGACATGGGCGGGCGGATGATCCTCACGTTCGACCAGAACTTCTGCACCCCGCTGCCCACGGTGATCCACGGTCAGTACGCCGTCGTCCTGCTCGCCGGGATGACGCTGTGCGGCGAGCAGGAGATCTGGGTCAAGGCGCGGGAAGACGTCCTCACGATCGCCAGGAAGACCCTCGAGGCGATGGAAGACCGCGGCCGGAAGGTCGCGGACGGCCTCGGCACCGTCACCGCCCTGTTCGCCGTCGCCGCGCTGTTCCCGACCCCGGTGCAACCGGTCCTGGCCGGGGTCGCGGCCGCGCTCCCCGCGCTGGAAACGCTCGCCAACGCGACCAGCGAGCCCAGCAAGACGGAGGTCGAGTTCGCCGGCGGTACGCCGGACAAGGTGCTCGGGACGGCGGCGGACGCGCTGAAGAAGCTGGCGGACACGATCCGGGCGGGCGAAGACGAGATCAAGCAGAAGATCACCGACGCGATGGAAGCCGTCACCACCCGGTCCGGATCGTTCGACATGCCGAAGCCGCAGCTGCTCCAGGAAACGGGCATCGCCGGGATGGAAGTCGACCTGAAGGACCTGAACTTCCTCGCCGCCGAAACGCTGCCCAAGATCGCGCGCCAGTTCTACGTGTCGTCGGACGCGCTGAACGGGGGCGCCGGGTGCGTCCACGAGTGGGAGCGGCCCACCGAGATCGGCGCGTCCGACACCGCGGACGGGCCCCGCGCGGCCTGGGCCGCGCTCGTGTCGCTGGCCGAGGAGCTCGTGCTGGACCTGGCCTGGGAGATCAAGGAGAGCGCGGCGCACCTCGAGATCGCGTCCCACCGGATCGGCCAGACCGAAGCCGAGATCGTGGCGGCCCTGCGCCGGCACGCCGCGAAGCTGCACGGGAGCGGGCAGGACCCGGTCGGCAGCGCCACCAAGTGGTTGAACGAGAACCGCTGAAACGAGGGGAACGCAGGAAGTGAAGCGCATCATCATTTCGAGCTTGGCCGTGCTGTTCGGGATCATCGCGATCGCCGGTGGGTTCAGCAAGCTCGGCGACTCGACCGTCCGCTGCGGCGGGCGGATCATGCAGTCCGGCGACGAGTGCGTCAGCACGTCCACGACCGGTTCGGAGACCGGCCGCAAGTCGGTCGACGAGCAGCAGAGCTCGGACAAGGCCGGGACGTGGGCCGCGATGGGCGCCGGGGTGCTCATCGTCGTCTTCGGGAGCAAGAGCCTGTGGACCGGGATCCGGAACCGCCGGAAGAAGCCCGGGGAGGGGTCGCCGGCCGGGCAGCAGGTCGGGTTCCAGCCGCAGCAAGCCGCGTGGAACCAGCCGAACCAGCCCGGGCCCGCGCAGTACCCGCCGCCGCAGGGTTACCAGCAGGGGACGCCCGGGCAGTATCCGGCGAATCCGCCCGCGTGGAACCAGCCGCCGCAGCAGCAGTACCCGCCCCAGCCCGGCTGGGGACCGCCCCCGCCGCGCTGACCCGAACCGCCCACAGCCGAGCCCGGTACCCACCGGGCTCGGCTGCTTTGCGTAACTGGACTGGACCAGTGAACTCACCTTCGTCCGAGCTGGTCAGCTGCCCGTCGGCACTCTCCGTGGTTGTGCTTCCCTAATTGGTCTGGACCACGTAACGTCTTCGCAAACGGCGCATATACACCACCCCGGTCCCCCGCCTGGTGGTCCCGCCGTCCCCGTACCTGGCTCAAAGGAGAGCGATGTCCAGAAAGAGATGGCACCTCCTCGGTCTGTTCACCGCGGTCGGCGCGATCGCGGTCGGTCTCGTCACCGTGCCGGCGAGCGCCGCCGGCGGCGTCGGCGCCAGCTTCACGAAGGGCTCCGACTGGGGCACCGGCTACGAAGGCAAGTACACGATCAACAACGGCTCCGGCTCGACGCTGGCCGCCTGGACGGTCGAGTTCGATCTCCCGTCCGGCGCGAAGATCGGCTCTCTCTGGGACGGCAGCTACACGGCCTCCGGCCAGCACGTCACCGTCAAGAACAGCTGGAACGGCAACGTCGGCAACGGCTCGAGCGCCAGCTTCGGCTTCAACGTCAGCTACAGCGGCACCTACTCGGCACCCGCCAACTGCAAGCTGAACGGCGGTTCCTGCGACGCCGGCGGTGGCACCCCGACCACCACGCCGACGACCCCGACGCAGCCGACGACCACCCCCACCACCCCGACCACGCCCCCGACGACCACCACGCCGCCCCCGCCGGGCGGCCTGAAGAACGTCGGCTACTTCGTGCAGTGGGGCGTCTACGGCCGCAACTACCACGTCAAGAACATCGAGACGTCGGGTTCGGCGAGCAAGCTGACGCACATCAACTACGCGTTCGGCAACGTGAAGAACGGCCAGTGCACGGCGAACGACGACCCGTACGCCGACTACCAGAAGACCTACGACGCCGCGGGCAGCGTCGACGGCGTCGCCGACACCTGGGACCAGCCGGTGGCCGGCAACTTCAACCAGCTGCGCAAGCTGAAGAAGCTGCACCCGGGCCTCAAGGTGATCTGGTCGTTCGGCGGCTGGACCTACTCCGGCGGCTTCGGGCAGGCGTCGCAGAACGCCGCCGCGTTCGCGCAGTCCTGCTACAACCTGCTGAAGGACCCGCGCTGGGCGGACATCTGGGACGGCATCGACATCGACTGGGAGTACCCCAACTCCTGCGGTCTTTCCTGTGACACCAGCGGTGCCGCGGCCTACAAGAACCTGATGGGCGCGCTACGGGCGAAGTTCGGTTCCTCGTTCCTGGTCACCTCGG
Organism: Amycolatopsis sp. cmx-4-37; assembly: GCA_049998055.1. Taxonomy (GTDB): domain Bacteria; phylum Actinomycetota; class Actinomycetes; order Mycobacteriales; family Pseudonocardiaceae; genus Amycolatopsis. Next base: position 302,662 of record JAEBEK010000008.1, read on the forward strand.
CGATCACGGCCGACGGCAGCAACGGCGGCAAGCTCGACGTCGCCGACTACGGCGGCGCCGCGCAGTACGTCGACTGGTACAACGTCATGACCTACGACTACTTCGGCGCCTGGGCGGCGCAGGGTCCGACGGCCCCGCACTCGCCGCTGACGAACTTCGCGGGCATCCCGACGCCGGGCTTCTACTCCGACGCGGCGATCCAGAAGCTGAAGAGCAAGGGCGTCCCGTCGAGCAAGCTGTTGCTGGGCATCGGCTTCTACGGCCGCGGCTGGACCGGCGTCACCCAGAGCACGCCGGGCGGCACGGCGACCGGCCCCGCGCCGGGCACGTACGAGCAGGGCATCGAGGACTACAAGGTCCTCAAGAACACCTGCCCGTCGACCGGCACGTTCGCCGGCACCGCGTACGCCAAGTGCGGCAGCAACTGGTGGAGCTACGACACCCCGTCGACCATCGGCGGCAAGATGTCCTACGCCAAGCAGCAGGGTCTCGGCGGCGCCTTCTTCTGGGAGCTGACCGGCGACACCACCGGCGGCGAGCTCATCACCGCGATGAAGAACGGCCTGTCGTGACGCGCCGGTGGTGGCCCGCACTCGGGCTGGCGGCCGCGGCCGCCACGATCGGCGCGATGTTCGTGATCGCTCCGGCGAACGCGGCGGGCGGTGTGTCCGCGACCTTCGCGAAGGGCTCCGACTGGGGCACCGGCTACGAGGGCAAGTACACGATCGCCAACGGCTCGGGCTCGACGCTCGCCACCTGGACCGTCGAGTTCGACCTGCCGAGCGGCGCGAAGATCTCGTCGCTGTGGGACGGCAGCTACACGGCGTCCGGCCAGCACGTCACGGTGAAGAACTCGTGGAACGGCAACGTCGGCAACGGCTCGAGCGCGAGCTTCGGCTTCAACGTGGCGTACTCGGGTTCGTACGTCGCGCCGTCGAACTGCAAGCTCAACGGTGGGTCGTGTGCGGCCGGGGGCACACCCCCCACGACGACACCGCCGCCTACGACGACACCGCCGCCGACCACCACCCCGCCGCCGGGAACCGGCGGCAAGGGCGCGCCCTACCTGTACCTGGGCTGGGGCAACCCGCCCAACCCGCAGACGGTGATGAACGCGACCGGCGTCAAGTGGTTCACCATGGCGTTCATCAACGCCTCCGGTGGCTGCAACCCGGCGTGGGACAGCAGCCGTCCGCTGTCGGGCAGCGCGGACGCCAACGCGATCGCGCAGATCAAGGCGGCGGGTGGCCAGGTCGTCCCGTCGTTCGGCGGCTGGAGCGGCAACAAGCTCGGCCCGAACTGCTCGACGCCGGCCGCGCTGGCCGGCGCCTACCAGCAGGTGATCAACGCGTACGGGCTGAAGGCGATCGACATCGACATCGAGAATTCCGACGAGTTCGAGAACGAGGCCGTGCAGGACCGGATCCTGGGCGCGCTGAAGATCGTCAAGCAGAACAACCCGGGCGTGCAGACGATCCTGACGTTCGGCACGTCGACGACCGGCCCGAACTACTACGGCAACCGGCTCATCGACCAGTCGAAGGCCCTGGGCGCCGGCGTGGACGTGTACACGATCATGCCGTTCGACTTCGGCGGCGGCTCGAACATGTACCAGAGCACGGTGAACGCGGCGAACGGCTTGCGCGACAAGCTGAAGTCGACGTTCGGGTGGAGCGACGCCACGGCGTACAGCCACGTGGGCATCTCGGGCATGAACGGCCTGTCCGACCAGCAGGAGCTGACCGATCTGTCGACCTGGACCCAGATCACGAACTGGGCCAAGACGAATCACCTCGGCAGGCTGGCTTTCTGGTCGGTGAACCGGGATCGTGGGTGTCCTGGCGGTGGCGTGCAGGCGGCCTGCAGCGGCATCGCCCAGAACGACTGGGACTTCACGAAGGTGACGGCGGGCTTCTGACGTCGTCGTGAATGAAAGCCCCCTTGCCGGCTCCCCGGGCCGGCAAGGGGGCCTTCGCGTTCAGAGCGTCTTGACGGCGTCCCCGATCGCCTCGTCCAGGATCGACAGGCCGAGCGAAATCTCCTCTTCGGACGCCGTCAGCGGCGGTGCGATCCGGAACACCCCGCCCATCCCCGGCAGCTGCACGATGTTCATGTGCAGCCCGAGCTCGAGGCAGCGCGCCGTGACGCGTGCCCCCAGCTCGTCCGAGCTGCGCTTGGTCTCGCGGTCGACGACCAGCTCCAGCCCCGCCAGCAGGCCGCGGCCGCGGATGTCGCCGACGACCTCGTGGCGGTGGGCGATGCCTTCGAGGCCGTGGCGCAGCAGCGAGCCCAGCTGGAGCGCGCGCTCGTCGAGGTGGTCGCGCTGCAGCACGTCCAGCACCGTGTTGCCGACGGCCGCCGGCAGCGGGTCCGCGACGTGCGTGGTGAAGAACAGGAACCCGCGCTCGTGCGCCTCCTGCTCGATTTCGGCGCTGGTCAGCACCGCCGCGAGGGGCAGCCCGGCGCCGAGCGTCTTCGACAGCGTCAGGATGTCCGGGACGACGCCGTCGCGCTCGAACGCGTACCAGTTCCCGGTGCGGCAGAGCCCGGTCTGGGCCTCGTCGAGGATCAGCAGCATGCCGCGTTCCCGGCACTTCTCCTTCAACGCGGCGAAGTAGCCGGGCGGCGGCTCGATGATGCCGCCGGAGCTGAGGATCGGCTCGACGATGCACGCGGCGAGGCTGCCGACCGACTGCGCGTCGATCATCTCGAACCCGAAGTCGAGCTGGCGCCGCCAGTCGAGCTTGCCGTCGGCGCCGGTGAAGTCCGGCCGGTACGCGTTGGGCGCCGGGATGGCGAAGTTGCCCGGCGCGGCCGGGCCGTACCCCTTGCGGCCGGCGCTGTAGGTCGCGCTCGCCGCGGCCTGCGTCATGCCGTGCCACGACCGGGCGAACGAGACGATCTCGTGCTTGCCCGTGACGAGCTTCGCCATCCGCAGGGCGGCCTCGTTGGACTCCGCGCCGGTGGTCAGCAGCAGCGCCTTCTCCAGCGGCGCCGGGAGCGTCTCGGCGAGGCGCCGCGCGAGGTCGACGACCGGGCGGCTGAGCATGCCGCTGAACAGGTGGTCGAGCTTCGCGGCCTGCCGCTGGACGGTGTCGACGATCTCCGGGTGCGAATGCCCGAGGATCGCGCTCATCTGGCCGGAGGTGAAGTCGAGGATGCGGCGGCCGGCTTCGGTGAAGACGAAGCTGCCTTCGGCGCGGTCGATGATCTCGTGGGTGAAGGCGCCGCCGTAGCGCACCAGGTGCCGGTCGGCGTCGGCCCAGAAGGCGTCGGACGTGGACAGTTCGGAGGTCGGAGCAGCCATGCCTTCGACGGTAAGGCCGCACCGAGCGACACGTCCATCTCACAATTCTGACTGTTCTGTTCGGAGATTCCGCACAAGAATGGGTGGATGCTGAACCCGTGGCGCCTGCGGCTGCTGAGCCGGCTCGACACGCTGGGAACGGTCCGCGCGGTCGCGCAGGACGCGAACCTGAGCGCCTCGAGCGTGTCGCAGCAGCTGGCCGTGCTCGAAGCGGAAACCCGCACCCAGCTGCTGGAACGCACCGGCCGCCGGGTCCGCTTGACCCCGGCGGGCCTGGTGCTGGCCCGGCGCGCACGGGCGATCCTCGACCACATGGACACGGTCGAGGCGGAGCTGCGCAGCCTCGGCGAGGAGCCGGTCGGCCAGGTGCGGCTCGGCGCGTTCCAGAGCGCGATCCACACGATGGCGGTCCCGGCGGTGACCCGGCTCGCGAGCACGTACCCGCACCTCGACGTCGAGCTCCTGGAGCTGGAGCCCCACGCGAGCATCCCGGCCCTGCGCGGCGGCGACGCGGACGTGATCATCACGACGACCGACTTCGTCGCGCTGCCCCTGGGCGCCGACCTGGACATCGTCCCGCTGGCGGCCGACCCGATCGTGCTGGTGACACCCCCGGACGCCCCACGCGGCCCGGCGGTGCTCTCGGCGTACGCGGACTCGCCGTGGGCGCTGGACGCGCCGCAGTCGTACATGGCGGACCTGACCCTGCGGTTGTGCCGCGAGTCGGGTTTCGAGCCGCGGGTGGTGTGCCGGTTCAGCAACTACCTGATGACGTTGCAGCACGTCGAGGCCGGGTTGTCGATCGCGCTCCTGCCGGGGCTGGCGGTCGACCGGCGGTACCGGGTGGCGACGCGAGAGCTGGCGACCCCGGTGACGCGCACGATCGCGGCGGTGGTGCGCCGGGGAACGCCGTTGCGCGCGGGGGTGAACGTGGTCCTCGAAGCGTTGCGGCAGCAGCCGGACCTCCCAGCACTGGCCGAATGGGCCGGCGGCGGCGCAGACTGACCGGGTGTGGGTCGTGTCTACTCGGTGGCAGCGAGTTGCATCTGACACGCCGACTCACTCGACAGGGGCTCTACCTCGACTTCGGCGACCCAGAGTGGCATCGTGCTGACGAGAAAGCGTAACGGAGACCAAGAGAGTGACGACACCTCACTCGTCGGCATGAGGAGTGACGAGGGGTTTGCATTTTGAGCGGCATGTATTCAGTCTTCGCTGATCAGGCCAAGAAGTTTGGCGTCGAAGCTGCGGTGGCAAAGTTCTCCGCCGACGTACACCCCGACCGCGTCGAGGAATTCCGGAGACAGTACGAAGAAGACCGGGCGAAGGTCCAAGCAGGTGGACCTCCGATCATCACCGCCGGCCGCGAGGACTGGTACAGCGGTCCAGCCGACGACAGCCGCTACTGGAATTCACTACGCACGTACATGTTGGAGTCGGGCTGGAACGAAGACCGGTTCCAGCCCGTGGACCACGCATCGAACACGGTCGTCGCACACACCCCGCGGCCGAGCATGTCCGCCTGGGACGCGAAAGGACTCGTTGTCGGCTATGTTCAAAGCGGCAAGACGACGAATTTCACAGCGGTGATAGCGAAGCTCGCGGATGAGGACTATCGTCTCGTCATCGTTTTGTCGGGCTTGCACAACGGCCTGCGGCGACAGACGCAGGAGCGTCTCGACCAACAGCTGAAGGATCTCAACAAAGGCAAGTGGTTCACCCTCACAGAGGCCGACCACGATTTCAGGACGCCTACCCAACACCCGTCGGCGATCCTGGGAAGCGATCGAATCGCCTTGGCCGTCGTCAAGAAGAACACCGCCGTTCTGAGGAAGCTCGCAAAGTGGCTTGAGCGGCCTGACGGCAAAAGGGCGTTGCAATCGGCACGTGTTCTGATCATCGACGACGAAGCCGATCAGGCGTCGGTGGCCACTACGTCGATCAACCCGCTGATCAGACGACTGATGAAGATCATGCCGATGTGCACCTACATCGGCTACACGGCGACACCTTTCGCGAACGTGTTCATCGATCCTGCCAGCGACGATCTCTACCCGAAGACCTTCATCTTGAACCTCCCTCTGCCGGACGGCTATTTCGGGCCTGAGGTCCTCTTCGGTCGGGATATCGTCGAGGGTGACGATCCGGGCAAGGCGCCTGACGGATACGACATGATCCGCATCGTTCCCGATGCCGATCTTCCGAAGCTGAGGCCAAGCCGCAACGAGGTCGCGACCTTCAGTCCGGTAATGACCGATGAGCTCGCCGACTCGATCCGCTGGTTCTGGCTGGCAACCGCGGCGAGATACGCACGCGGTGATCGCGACCACAGCACCATGCTCGTGCACACGGTGGTCAACACCAGCGTCCACCGCGCATACCGCCCGCTGCTCGATGAGTTCCAGAGGGCGACACAGGTCGGCCTGGCCGGTGACGACGTGGAGGTTTGGGACCACCTTCGGAACCTGTGGGAGAAGGAGTCCCCTCGGGTTCCCGCAGCAGACTGGGGGCGTGAGCAGAACACTTGGGACGAAATCGCCGCACACCTCGTGGAAGTGGTGCAGGCCACCCGGGTCGTCCTGGACAATTCCAAGAGCAAAGAACGACTGGACTATTCGGGTGAACCGGTCGTCGCCATCGCCGTGGGCGCCAACACCCTGTCGCGCGGGCTGACCCTGAACGGTCTGGTGTCGAGCTTCTTCGTCCGGTCGGCGAACGCCTACGACACCCTCCTTCAAATGGGCCGTTGGTTCGGCTTCCGCCGTGGGTACGAGGACCTCCCTCGTATCTGGATGACCACGCAGCTCAGCAGGAACTTCCGGCACCTGGCGACGGTCGAGTACGAGATGCGTGACGACATCGACAGGTACCAGCGGGAGAACCTCACCCCTGAACAGCTCGCGGTTCGCATCAGAACCCATCCTTCGCTCCAGATCACCGCAAAGATGGGTGCGGCGCAGTCGGCATACGTGTCCTACGCAGGCCGGCGCCTCCAGACCCGGTATTTCCGGATACGCGATGCCGAGTGGTTGGCGGGCAACTTCGATGCGGCAGCCGACTTGGTGCAGAACGCCGCCCGACAGGGAACGCGTGACCAGGCCGGGACGGGCGGATCCGTTCAGCTGTTCCGGGATGTGCCCGTCGGCAGCGTACGCAGTTTCCTCGAGCGCTACGAGGTCCACGATGAGTCGTCGGATCTCAAGCGTGAACTCTTGTTGAAATACATCGACAAGCAGCTGGACGCCGATCCACCTTCGTTGGAGATGTGGACGGTCGCGATCGTCGGCGGCGATCGTGGTCATGTCGAGCTCGGTGGAATCTCCGTGGGCACACTCGTCCGTTCCAGGCTCAACGGGACCAATGATGAGCAGGCAGACATCAAGACGCTGATGAGCAAGGAGGACCGCGTTCTCGACCTCGGAATCACCGCGTCCCAGGCTCGTGCGGCCAGCGAAGCGAAACTTGCCGCACGTCGACAGGAAGACCCGGTGTACAAGAACCGCGGTCTGCTCGTGCTGTATCCGATCGAGGCGCACAGCGCTCCTATGCGTCCGGAGCCGGGCAAACCGTTCCCGGATCGTATCCCCCTCGATGCCCTCGACACCGTCATCGGCATGGGACTCGTCTTCCCTGGCCAGCCGAGCGGCAAGAATCGGATCCGGGCGACGCACATGTCGGTGAACCTGGACGATGTCGTCGAGGAGAGCATCGACGAGATCCTGAACACCGACACCGAGGAAGAAGACGAGTGAGCGACTCCAGCATCGCAGTCTTGCTGGCGCGAGCATGGGCAGTCTTGCCGACGCCCGTCAATCAGGCTTTCAACTCGTTTCAAATGGGCGACGGATCTCTTGCGTCGAGTCGGGTGGCGATAGACCGGAATGGGCTCCGGCACCTTCTGGTGCCGGTCGGGAACGACGTGGCGTTCGCCGACCAGCGGTCGTCGGTTCTGTCTTGCGACGTCCGAGAACTGCGCTTCGACGGTGTCGTCGGCACGTTCGTCGACATCCGGTGCGATGATCCCGACCTGAATGCGGAGTTCGACGAGGTCGTCGAGGACCTCATCGAGGCCGCGGAAGACTCTGCGCATCCGGGCAGCGCGGTGCTGAGCGGGCTGGCCCGCTGGCGCCGACTCTTCCGGGCTGCCTTTGTTCGGGGCCTCGGTCCGCAGGCACGTCTTGGCCTGTTCGGCGAGCTGACCGTGCTGAGCGAGCTGGTCAAGGCGGAGTCCAACCTTCCGGTCGACGTGTGGACGGGTCCCTTCGGCGGCGTACACGACTTCGAAGCGCCGAATCGGTGTCTGGAGGTCAAGGCTGTCGGAGTCGATCGCGCACCCGTGCGGATCAACGGCGTGGCGCAGCTCGACACCCACGACGACAAGCGACTCGAATTGCTCCTGTTGACCGTGGTTTCCGATCCAAGCGGAATCACGTTGAGCGACCTGGTGGCGCGAGTGCGATCGAAGGTCGTCGAGACCGTGGAGTTCGATCGCCGACTTCGTCGAGTGGGGTGGCAACCTGGACCGGCCGGTACGGATCAGGAAGCGTTCGTCGTGGCCGAGACGTTCCGCGTCCCCGTGACCGAGGAGATTCCCCGGCTCGTACCTGCCGGGTTGGTCGGCGGGTGTCTGCCGGACGACGTGAGTGACGTTTCGTATCGTGTCCGGTTCGATGCGTTGTCGGATCATGCCGCGGCAGGCACCCTCGAGGAAATCGCGCACGAGGCGGTCCGATGAGGGGGGAATGGTGGTCGCAGCAGTTCGCCCAGGAGGGATCTGCGGCGGCCGAGGGAATCGTGAAGCAGCTGGGGATGCCCGCGATGGACCCGCTGACGGTGCTGGTGCGTGAAGCGGCGCAGAACAGTTGGGACGCCAGGCTGCCGAAAGGGCCGGTCGACTTCACCATCAGCCTGTGGAGACTCGGAAAATTCTCGGATACCTGGCGTACTCTCCTGTTGCCGGGGCCTCATCCCGAGGCCGCGCTTGATCTCGACCAGGCGCTGCGTCCCGACTCGTTTGTGCTGGTCGTGTCGGACCGGAACACGGTCGGCCTCGGCGGCCCACTCCGCGCCGGGCATCGACCGCCCGCCGGCGCGCGGCCGGATTTCGTGCAGTTTCTGAGGAACATCGGTGAGCCGAACGACCAGAAGTATGGAGGCGGCACGTACGGGTTCGGAAAGGGAATCTACTACCGCGTGAGCGAAGTGTCGACAATGCTTGTCGACACCCGGACCTGTGAGGTAGGCGCCGAAGCTCGAAGGCTCATGGGCAGCGCCCTGGGGTCGAGTTGGTTCGATGGTGAGGACCGACGTCATACCGGTCGCCACTGGTGGGGCGTCGTGAACGATGACGTTCCCGACCCGCTGCTCGGCGCGGCGGCGTCTTCGACGGCGAAGTCGTTGGGGTTGCCCGGCTTCCAGCCGGGGCAGACGGGAACGGACGTGGTGGTTCTCGCTCCCGACTTCGGTTCGGCGACCAAGACCGACGAGAGCCTGCGGACGGTCGAGGAGGCGGGCGAGTTCATGGCGTCCTCGATTCTCTGGCACCTGTGGCCGAAGATGCTGCCGAACGACGACGGCCAGTACATGCGGTTCGTCGTGGAGGTCGAGGGAGAGCCGCTCGACCTGCCGCCCCCGGACCGCCTGCCCGAGTTGAGCCCATTCGTCGACTCGCTGATGCGGGTGCGAAAGGGCGAAGCCGCCGCATATACCCGTAAGGCCGCGCCACAGACCGCGGGGTTCTTCGCCGTGGAGTCGGCCGTAACGCAGACTGGGAAAGCGAGTCGGATCCTCGAACCTGCCAGGCCTTTCGACGGCCCGGCCCACCACATCGCGCGGATGCGCACGGCCGAACTGGTCGTCGACTACTTGCCGGAGATCCCCCACCCGAATTCACTGTTCTGCTACGGGGCCGTCTTCAAGGCAACTCAAGAGGCCGATCAGTACTTCGCGGAGGCGGAGCCGCCGACGCATGACACGTGGATCGAGAAGGGGCTGACCGGTACGACGAGAGGTGTCGTCCAGCGTGCTCGTCACTTCTTGCGCAAGGAAATCGACAAACTCTTCGCCCCGCCCTCGGCCTCGAGCGGCGATCCGGCGTCGAGCCTGGGTGAACTTGCTTCCCGGCTTGGCGGGCTCATTCGGACCCGAGGGGACCTGGAAGTCGAGAACGAGACCACCGGCGATCGGAAGCCTCCTGGGACTGGCGGCAGGCGCCGGTCCGGTACACCGCGAGTGACAGGGGCCCCGACCGTTTGGTTCAGCGAAGGCAGGCCGCTGCTGCGTGCCAAGGTTCTCGTACGGGCGTCGGAGGCGGAGCGTGCTGTCGAGGCGGGTGCACACGTCGTCGTCGAAGGCGGTAGCCGAGAGCAGAAGCCGCCCGTCGGTGAGTTGACGCCGACCGTTCTCGGCTGGCTGTCGACCGACCCGGACGCAGCGTGGTCCGAGGGCGACGTGTTGAATCTGCCTCCCGGGCCTGCCTCGGAGTGGTGGGTATGCGCCACGTACGTGCCCGACGCCGTCGTATCCATCACGGTCCGTTCGTCGCCCGGGAGTCACGATGCGCACTGACGCTCTGCCCTATCTGGTGCCGGATGCGGCGACGGTGGAGATGACCTCCTGGGTATGGTCCTCGCCGTCGGGCTGGGAGCAGCTTCCGTCGTCCGTGCCGGACTGGGACCCTTCCATGAGGCTCGAGCTCCGTCGCTCCGTCCGCGTCGACCGGGATCGGCTTTCGGCCGAGACCCGACTCAGCCCCGACTGTCCGCTGCAGCTGACCGTCTCCTGGACGAGCTCGACGAGCGGGATGCGGGACTCGGCCGTACCGGTGCGGCTGTCGGCGGACGGCGTCGCCCAGCTCGACGTGAGCTTGCCCGGCGACCGCATCGGCGGTGTTCTCGACATCAGGACGAGTCTGACATTGGCTGTCTCTATTCCAGGAAGGCCGGCGATCGCCTCCGTGGCGGGATCGGTGTTGAGCGAGGACCGGTGCGAGCTCGCGCTCGACGAGGACCACCGTCGGTTTCCCGTGCACCAGATCGACTTCGCGAACACCCGCCTCGATCCGGATGCCAGTTGGTTCCTCGAGACGACGACCGAACTGACCGCTCCGTTCCTGGGTTCATTCCTACTGATGCTCAATCGGCGGGACAAAGAACTGTCGACCGCTGTGCTGCGGGGAGCGAAGGATGCTCGACAAGAAGCCCTCGTCGACGAGCTCGAACACGGAGTCGCCGCTTTGATGCTCGAACTCGCGACACAGCTGAGCGACGAGCTGGCCGAGCGGCGGAAGTGGCCTTCGGGCTCGGTCGGCGACGTACTGTCCGAAACGCTCTCGGCCGCGGAACGAAGTGGAACTGTGCAGTCCGCGACCGGACCTCATGATCTCGCTCGAGCGCGGTCCCGGCTCGACGGGGCCGTGCGCGCGGCCGGCTACGGGAGGCGGTTCCGATGACCATGTTGTGGCCGCACCTCCCCTCGACGATCGCCGAAGAGGAGTTGGATCGAGTTCGCTCCGAAGGACCGGGGGAGCCGAGGGTCGATCATCCGAGTCAGGTTTACACACCGGTGGGTGGCGGTCGCGCACCCGATCAAGACATTCGAACCGCGACGAAACGGCTGACCGAGATCGCTGTGGAGTACGGATACCCCGAACCTGCCGGCGACCGCGCGAAAATCTCGTTCGACCGCGCGGCCGCTTGGGTCGTCCGCGACGTCATCGACCTCAGCTGGTCGGAAGCCGGTCAACGTGACACTTGGAGTTTCATAGCGCTGGTTGTGCTGCCGCACCTGACGTTTGGCGTTTCGGTACCGGAAATGCCGAGCGCTGGGTCGCGACCGATCTCACGCGGCACACCTGGGCGCGTCTTTGGTGGCAAGCCGTGGTCTTCGAACGGGATCCGCAGGTCCTCACTTCGCTCACCGAGAGCGATCTAAACCAGCTGCTCGAACGTCGGACGATGGGAGGTGATCCACGACTGGTCTGTGCGCTCGCGCGAGCAATCGTCGACCGTACGCCCGGTGGCGTGGATCGTCGGCCGCTCATTCGTGATGTCACCGCACGGCTTATCCGTCGGCTGGCGTTCCTGGACGCTCATGCACTGGACGACGACGAGTTGGGACTGCTCTGCTCGGAGGAGACCGAACAGAGCCGACAGCGGTTGGCGGATCGCGGCTACGGATCGCAGACGGGCTCGCTGATAGTGACGTGATGAATCCCAGCTGCTCGGCCCGAGCAATCGTTGCGGGTCGACTCGGTGTGATTGTCAGCGCAGACTGATCCCGTGCGCGTGGCGATCAGGGTCGCCGGGGTGGTGCAGGGCGTCGGGTTCCGGCCTTTCGTCCATCGGCTCGCGCGAGGGCTCGGGGGCTTCGTCGGGAACGACGGGCACGGTGTGTTCATCGAGGTCGAGGGGACGCGCGCCCAAGTCGACGCCTTCATCGAGGCGCTGAAGACCCAAGCCCCGCCGCTCGCTGTTGTCGATGATGTCCGCACGCGGGAGATCCCCGGGCGAGGGGAGTCCGGGTTCCGGATCGTCGAAAGTCCGCGTGCCGGCGCCGCCGACACGTTGATCTCCGCGGACTCCGCCACGTGCGACGACTGTCTGCGAGAGCTGCGCGACCCGGACGACCGGCGGTTCAGGTATCCCTTCGTCAACTGCACGAACTGCGGCCCGCGGTTCACCATCGTCAAGGGCGTGCCTTACGACCGGCCGCTCACGACCATGGCCGGCTTCGCGATGTGCGCCGACTGCAAGCAGGAGTACGAAGATCCTGGCGATCGGCGATTTCACGCCCAGCCCGTCTGCTGTCCCGCTTGCGGGCCCACCCTGCGGTTCGAGCCCGGCGGCGGCGACCCGATCCGGAGCACCGCCGAAGCACTCGAGCAGGGCGCGGTCGTCGCGGTGAAGGGGCTTGGTGGGTATCACCTCGCCGTGGGGGCGCGGCACGAGGAAGCCGCGCGGAAACTGCGGGCCCGGAAGCACCGGGAGGACAAGCCTTTCGCCGTGATGGTGGCCGATCTGGACCAGGCGGGGGAGCTTGCCGAAGTCGACGCGAAAGCCGAGGAAGTGCTCAGCGGGAGGCGTCGGCCCATCGTGTTGCTGCCTGCCAAAGGTGGGCTGGCGGACGCCGTCGCGCCCGGGAACCGGCGGATCGGGCTCATGCTGCCCTACACCCCGCTGCACCACCTGCTCCTGGAACGGGCCGGTCCCATCGTCCTGACCAGCGCGAACGTCTCCGACGAGCCCATCGTGTACCGCGACCACGACCTGCATCGCCTCGAGAAAATCGCCGACGCCTTCCTCACCCACGACCGGCCGATCCACGTCCGGACCGACGACTCCGTCGTGCGCATCGTCAAGAACCGGGAGCAGCTGCAGCGGCGGTCACGCGGGTACGCGCCCGAGCCGGTCCGGCTCGAAACGAAACAGCACCTCCTCGGCTGCGGCGCCGAACTCAAGAACACCTTCTGCCTCGCGAAGGGCCGGCACGCCTTCGTCTCGCACCACATCGGCGACCTCGAAAACTACGAAACCTTCAAGGCCTTCGCCGAGGGCATCGAGCACTTCAAACGCCTCTTCGACGTCGACCCGGTGCTCGTCGCCCATGACCTGCACCCCGGGTACCTGTCCACGAAATACGCCCTCGAACAAGACGTCGAGCTGCTGGGCGTCCAGCACCACCACGCCCACATCGCCGCCTGCCTGGCCGACAACCACGAGGACGGGCCCGTGCTCGGCGTCGCCTTCGACGGGACCGGCTTCGGGCCCGACGGCACCATCTGGGGTGGTGAGTTCCTCCTCGCCGACCTGACGAGCTACCGGCGGCTGAGCCACCTGCGGACCGTCGCCATGCCCGGTGGCGCACAAGCCATCCGTCAGCCCTGGCGGATGGCCGAGTCCTATGTGGACGAACTGGGGCGGCCGGCACGCGAAGACATCGTCCAGCTCAAGCGCAGTGGCATCAACTCACCCCTGACGTCCAGTGCCGGACGCCTCTTCGACGCCGCTGCCGCGCTGCTCGGCGTCCGGGACACCGTCAACTACGAGGGTCAGGCCGCGATCGAGCTGGAACAGCTGGCCGATCCGGCCGAACCGACCGCCTACCGCGCGCGAATCGACGCGGAAGTCCACGGTGAGGACCTCATCGCCGCGCTCCTGGACGATCGGAGCGCGAAGCCGACAAGAGCCGCTCGCTTTCACAACGGCGTCGCCGACGCGATCGCGCGGACCTGCGACCGCTTCCGGGACCACAGCACCACGGTCGCGCTCTCCGGCGGCGTGTTCCAGAACGTCCTGCTGCTCGACCGGACGATCGAGCGGCTGGAACGAACCGGCTTCCGCGTCCTGACCCACCGGAACGTGCCCACGAACGACGGCGGGATCAGCTTCGGCCAGGTCGCCGTAGCCAGTCGTACCACTCGGTGAGGCCGTCCCCGCGGGTCGCGCTGACCTGGAGCAGCGCCGCCGACGGGTTCACCCGGCGGACGTCCCGCTCGAATTCGGCGACGTCGAAGCCGACGTACGGCAGCAGGTCGATCTTGTTCAGCAGCACGAGGTCCGTCGCGGCGAACATGTGCGGGTACTTCAGCGGCTTCCCGGGCCCTTCGGTCACCGACAGGACCACGACCCGCGCCGCCTCGCCGAGGTCGAACAACGCCGGGCACACCAGGTTGCCGACGTTCTCGATGAACAGCGTCGACCCCGGTGGAGGCGAGAGCGAGTGCAGCGCCCGGTGCAGCATCGACGCGTCGAGGTGGCAGCCGGCGCCGGTGTTGATCTGCACCACCGGCGCGCCCGTGGCCTTGATGCGCTCGGCGTCGAGGAGCGTCTCCTGGTCGCCCTCGATCACCGCGCACGGTGTGTCCGAAGCACGGATCGTCCGCTCCAGCAGTGTTGTCTTCCCGGCGCCGGGCGAACTCATCAGGTTGATCGCGAAGACGTCGGAAGAACGCAGGTGCGCGCGGTTGTGCGACGCGAGTTCGTCGTTCTTCGCCAGGATGTCCTGCTCCATGACCACCGTGTGCGCGTGGTCGGTGATCCGGACGTCCGAATCCGAGCAGCCGCAGGTGTCACACATGGCTGACCTCCACCGAGGTGATGCGTAGTTCGCGGCCCGCGAGCACCGCGACGTCGGCGCTGCCGCAGGGGCACAGCAGGATGAAGTCGTCGAGGGTGAACTCGTCACCGCAGTCGTGGCAGCGCGCCCGTCCGGACGGCTCGGCGATGTCCAGCCGGGCGCCTTCCAGGGACGTTCCCGTGCAGAGGACGTCGAAGCAGAACCGGACGCTGTCGGGCACCACGCCGGACAGCCGGCCGATCTCCAGCCGGACGCACGAGACCGCCGCCTCGCCGAGGCGGGTGACGATCGCGTCGACGACCGACTGCGTGATCGCCATTTCGTGCACTAGCAGATCCTCGGCAGCGGGTCCCCGACCAGCAGGTCCACGATCCGGGTGCCGCCGAACGCGGTGTTCAGCAGGACGATCCCGGGTGGGTCGTCGGCGACCCGGCCGATCACCGCGGCGTCCGCGCCCAGTGGGTGTGAACGCAATGCCGCGAGCGCGTCCGAGGCCTGGGCACCGTCGACGACGACCACGATCCGGCCCTCGCACGCGACGTACAGCGGGTCGATGCCGAGCAGCTCCGACGCGCCACGGACTTCGTCACGCACCGGGACGGCCTTCTCGTCGACGACCACGGCGACCTCCGCGGCCTTCGCGATCTCGTTGAGGATCGTCGCGACGCCGCCGCGGGTCGCGTCGCGCATCGCGCGCACGCCGGGCACCGCGGCCAGCAGCCCGGCGACCAGCTCGTGCACCGGCGCGGTGTCGGACTCGAGGTCGGCGTCGATGTCCAGCTCGCCGCGGGCCAGCATGATCGTGACGCCGTGGTCCCCGATCGGCCCGGAGACGAGGACGGCGTCTCCGGGCTTCACGGTGGCCACGCCGAGGCCCGTGCGCGTGAGCACCCCGACCCCGGCGGTGTTGACGTACACGCCGTCGGCCTTGCCGCGCTGGACGACCTTGGTGTCACCGGTGACGATCTGGACGTCGGCCGATTCAGCCGCCACCTTCATCGACTCGACGATCTTCAGCAGGTCTTCGACGGGGAAGCCCTCTTCGAGGATGAACCCCGCGGTCAGGTACAGCGGCCGCGCGCCGGACACCGCGAGGTCGTTGACCGTGCCGTTCACCGCCAGGTCGCCGATGTTCCCGCCGGGGAAGAACAGCGGCGAGACGACGTAGGAGTCCGTCGTCAGGGCCAGGCGGGCGTCGCCGATGGTCAGCGACGCCGCGTCTTCCAGCGGTTCCAGCAGCGGGTTCCGGAACGCGTCGAGGAACACGGCCTCGATCAGCGTGTGCGTCGACTTGCCGCCCGCGCCGTGCGACAGCGTGATGCGTTCTTCCCGCACCTTCGCGCGCCGGCGCCGGGCCCGCTCGATGCGGTCGAGGACCTGCTGCTCGCGTTCGGTGGTGGTCATGCCCGGCTCGCCTCCCGGACGCGCTGGCGGCTGAACCGGCCGAAGTTGTAGTACGCCGCGCAGGCGCCTTCGGGCGAGACCATGCACGTCCCGATCGGCGTCTCCGGGGTGCACGCGGTGCCGAACACCTTGCACTCCCACGGCTTCAGCACGCCCTTGAGCACCTCGCCGCACTGGCACGCCTTCGGGTCGGCGACGCGCAGGCCGGGGATCTCGAAGATCCGCTCGGCGTCGAAGGCCGCGTACTTTTCGCGAATCGCCATCGCCGAGTGCGTGATGAACCCGAGGCCGCGCCACTCGAAGTACGGCCGTAGCTGCATCACCTCGTTGATGGCCTTCAGCGCGACGATGTTCCCGTTCCACGGCACGACCCGGGAGTACTGGTTCTCCACTTCCGAGCGTCCGGAGGACAGTTGAACCATCAGCAGGTAGATCGACTGCAGGATGTCCAGCGGCTCGAACCCGGCGACGACCACGGGCTTGCCGTAGTCGCGCGCGATGAACTCGTACGGCCGGCAGCCGATCACCGTCGAGACGTGGCCCGGGCCGATGAAGCCGTCGAGCCGCAGGTCGGGGGAGTCGAGGATGGCCTTGATCGCCGGGATGATCGTGACGTGGTTGCCGAACACCGAGAAGTTCTCGATGCCCTCGGCGGCCGCGCGCAGCAACGTCATCGCGGTGGACGGCGTCGTCGTCTCGAACCCGATGGCCATGAACACCACGCGCAGGTCCGGGTTCTGCCGCGCGATCTTCAGCGAGTCGAGCGGCGAATAGACCATCCGGATGTTCGTACCCTCGGCGTTGGAGTCGAAGAAGTTCCCGCCGGAGCCGGGCACGCGCATCATGTCGCCGAACGAGGTCATGAGCACGCCGGGCTGCCGGGCGATGTGGATGGCGTCGTCGATGCGGCCCATCGGGATCACGCACACCGGGCAGCCGGGCCCGTGCACCAGCGTGATGCTCTCGGGCAGGTAGTCCTCGAGGCCGTGCTTGTAGATGGTGTGCGTGTGCCCGCCGCAGACCTCCATGAACTTGTAGTGGCGGCCCGGCTCGCACAGCGACGTGATCTTCGCGGACAGCGCCCGCGCCTTCTCCGCGTCGCGGAACTCGTCGACGAAACGCATGACGACTCCTACTCGATCCGGGATTCCAAGAGGGCGGCCATTTCGTCCTCGTACGCCTTGCCGATGCTTTCGAGGAACTCCAGGGCGGCCGCGGCCTCCTCTTCGTCTATTTTGGACAATGCGAAGCCGACGTGGATGAGGATCCACTCGCCGGGCTTCGGCGGGTCGTCCTCGAGCAGCCCGATGTTGATGGTGCGCTT
Source organism: Amycolatopsis sp. cmx-4-37 (assembly GCA_049998055.1). GTDB lineage: Bacteria > Actinomycetota > Actinomycetes > Mycobacteriales > Pseudonocardiaceae > Amycolatopsis. The sequence goes on from JAEBEK010000008.1 coordinate 319,773, forward strand.
GACGCCGCTCACGGACACCTTCGCGAGGTCCGGGCGCTCCTCGCTGATTTCGATGATCTCGCCCGGGATTCCGAGGCACACGGCTCAGACCTCCATGGTTTGCAGCTGCGGGCTGGTGCCCCAGGCCAGTTCGGTGACCGCGCGGACGGCGGCCGGGATGGCCGCCGTCACTTCGGGGGACAGCCCGATCCCTTCGTCGAGGCACGCCGGCTCGCAGCCGACGAGCAGGACGCGTCCGGCGTCGCCGCCGAGCAACCGGAGCAGCCGGAACACCGCGTCCGGCCGCATGCCGTGCGCGTCGATCGACGACGTCGCCAGGTCTTCGGTGTCGGCCTCGATGAGCGAGAGCGTGCCGGGTGGCCGGCCGTGCGGGGTCGCGTCGAGCAGGATCGTCGTGTCGTAGCCGCCCATCAGGTCGTAGGCGAGGTGCATGCCGGCGATGCCGTAGTCGGCGATCTGCACCCACGGCGGCAGCTCGGCGCCTTCCAGCTCCTTGATGACTTCGACACCGAAGCCGTCGTCGCCGAGGAAGATGTTGCCGATACCGGCGACCAGGACTCGTGGCCTCATTCCGCGACCTCCAAGGGTTCGATTTCGTCGGGGGAGAAGTACCGGTACCGGCCGTGCGTGTGCTGCAGGTCGGCGCCCGGGTCGTCGTCGAGGGTCACCGCGACGTAGCTGACACCGTCCACATCGGACAGTACGGTCCGGACCGTGGCGACGAGGCCGGCGAGGAACATGTCCTGGGCGTCGGCGCCGCGCAGGCTCGGGCGCAGCCGCACCCGCGACCCTTCGGCGACGCGCACCCCGGCGACGGTCACCGAAGGCGCGACCGGCCGAACGGACCGGTCCGCGCCGTGCAGCCGCTCCAGCAGCTCGGGCGGCATCGTGTCGACGCGGTCGACGATGGCTGCCGCCCGCGGGTCGGTGGCCCGGGCCTCGCGCTTCTCCTCGTCGGTCAGCGTCATCGTGCGCAGCGTGAGGATCTCGTCGATCTCGGTGCCGTCGAAGAGGTCGCCCGGGCTCTCCGGCGCGATCGCCGGGTCGTCGTAGAGGATGATCGGCGACGCGAGCACCACCGTGCTGCGCGAGGTGTCGCCGATCAGCACCGGCCACAGCCGCTCCTGCCGGCAGGCTTCGACCGCCGGTTTCGCCCACTCCGGCGGGTCCAGCATGGACAGGAAGTGCCCGGTGTCGACGCTGAGCACCAGGTGGGCGGCGAGCAGCGCGTGCCGCAGGGCGTGTTCGCGGACGCCGTCGGCGGGCCACGACGTCGTGTTGTGCAGGTCGAGCCGCAGCCGGGCACCGCCGAACGGCCCGTCGAGCGGGTCGACGCGGGCGGTGAGGACGCCGGACAGCGCGTGGGTCCGCTCGCCGCCGGGCACGGAGAACGGCGTCTCGACCGGGAGTTCCGCGAGTGGCAGCTCGAAGTCGAGCTCGTGCTCGACGGCTTCGTCCCACGTCGTGTCGGGCCGCGTCCGGGTCTGCAGGAACCGCAGCTTGACGTGCAGGATCGTGCGTTCGAGGGGCTCGAGAACACATTCGACGCGGGCCGAGGCGTGTTCGCCGATCTCGGCCGACGCGTACGACGGCGGCACCAGCACGCCCCACTGCCAGCGCACCTTGTTCTTCCCGGCCGACGCCCGGTACGGGTAGAGGAGGTAGCCCTCGTAGAGCACGGCGTCGCCGACCGCGCGGGCCTGCTCGAGGGCGTTCACGGCCCACCGGCCAGCAGCTGCTCGATGGCGGCTTCCCAGGTCGGGATCGCGTGCTGCGCCTGGTACTTGAGCAGCGCGTCCACCGTCTCGCGCGGCAGCTTGATCCACGCGACGTCCGGGAAGTAGCGGGACATCAGTTCGTCCCAGACGGTCACCGGCATCCGGCACTCGGCCTGCGTGTGCCACGGCACCTGCTCGACCCAGAACCCCGGCCCGCCCTTGCCGAACACGGTGCCGCTGAACAGCAGCACCATCGGCACGACGCCCTCGGACAGCGCGTGGAAGTACTTGCCCGCCGCGACTTCGAGGTCGTAGGTGCAGGGCACCTCGGCGTCGACCTCGGTGGCGCCGGAGAACCCCGGCACGGTCACCGAAACCGTCGTGAACTGGAACGGCTTCAGCGTCTCGCCCCACCGGGAGCGGTCGCCGAAGAGGTGGGTGAGCAGCTCCGACTCGTCGTCGGCGTACCGGCGGCGCTGCGGTTCGATGCGGATTTGGACGCGCAGCACCATCGCGTGGACCGGCTGCCCGGTCAGCTCGGAGATCCGCAGCTTGAACGCCAGCGTCGGCGACGCGGCGTACTTCAGCGGCCGGACGTCGATGCAGTCGAAGGTCAGCTCAGCCATCGGTCACGACCTCGCTGCGCTCCCGCAGGCGCGCGAAGAACCCGTCGATCGCCTCGTGCGCCTCGGTACCGCCGTCGAAGCCCCGCCACGTCGTCCGGACGAGCCCGACCAGCTCGTAGCAGACGTCGATCGGCACCAGGAAGCACTCGAAGCCGAGGTCGAGCCGGTTCAGCAGCAGGGCTTCGACGTCGTCGGCGATGTCGGCGAACGCCCGTGTGCCCGCCAGCAGCTCGTCCCACGTGCCGAGCGGCAGCAGCGACTCGGTCGCCCCCGCCGGGCTCGGGTAGAACGCGACCGGGCGGTCCTGCACCGAGTTGCGGAACAGGAACGCCGTCTTCACCGGGATCCCGGCCGTCTCCCACAGCGCCGTCCCCGGCCCGAACCGCGGTGCGTGCCGGAAGCGGTCCGGCACCGCCCGGTGCCGCTTCCCGCCGGCCCCGCGGTGGGTGAAGAGCAGGTAGCAGCCCCGGCAGGTGCACAGGATGGTCCGGGATTCGAGGTCGATGACGTGCCCGTGCTCGCCGCCGATGGGTTCCGCGCACAGCTCGCACTTCTCGCCCGGCGACGCGCGCCGGACGGGAGTGCGGAACCTGCGCAGGCCGCCGGTCACGGAACCTCCACGGGACACAAGGGAAGCAGCGGCCGGCCGCCGGGCCCAGCGTCTTCGACCACTCCTTCGACGACGACGTCGGAGATCTCCGGCGCGACCTCCCGGACCATCCGTTCGATGGCGTACTTCGCGGTGACCGTCGACGACGGGCAGCCGTCGCAAGTGCCCTGCAGCCGCAGCCGCAGGACACCGTCGTCGATCCCGACGAACTCGACGTCGCCGGCGTGCGACCCCAGGTACGGCCGGACCTTGTCGAGCGCCTCGGTGACCCGCTCGTGCGTCGACCGCGGGTGCAGGTCGTGCAGCACGAGCAGGCCGCGGACGTGGTCGTCCTCGACGAGCCGGTCGAGCAGGGCCCGATCCGAGCCGACGACCTCGACGATCCGGGCCAGGCCGGCGCCGTAGAACTCGAGCAGCGTGTGGACGAGGTCCTCGGCGAGTTCGGCGTCTTCGCCGGAGAACTCGCCCAGCAGCTGCTCGATGCGCGTGCCGGCTTCGTCGACGTCCATCAGCCGAGCTCCCCGCCGAACGCGTGCGGGGTGTGCAGCCGTTCGAGCACCTTTCCGGACCCGGTGTACATGTGGACGCCGCAGGGCAGGCACGGGTCGAAGCTGCGGACCGCGCGCATGATGTCGATGCCCTTGAAGTTCTCCTGGCTGTTCTCCTCGAAGATCGGCGTGTTCTGCACGGCGTCCTCGTACGGCCCCGGCGTGCCGAAGCTGTCGCGCACGCTGCCGTTCCACGGCGTCGGCGGGTACGGGTGGTAGTTCGCGATCTTGCCGCCCTTGATCACCATGTGGTGCGAGAGCACCCCGCGCACCGCTTCGGTGAAGCCGCAGCTCACACCTTCGTCGGGGACCTTGAACGGCGTCCACGTCTTGGTGTTGCCCTGGCGGACCTCGCTCAGCGCCTGGTCGGCGAAGTGCAGCGCCATCGCGGCCGAGTAGGCCTGGAAGTACGTCCGGGCGCGGTTGCGCTCGAGCGCGTTGCTCCACTGCGGGATCTTCCACTCGAAGGCGGCTTCGGGTTTGGTCGCGGTGCGCGGCAGGGTGATCGTCACGCTGTGCCCGGTCGACTTGACGTACGGCGTGTCGACGAGCCCGGCGAGCGCGGTCACCCACAGGCGCGCGATCGGGCCGCCGCCGGTGTCGAGGGCCAGGTGGTCCGTGCCGTCGAACCAGCGCGGCGACATCGTCCACGAGTACTTGCCGTCGAAGTCGCGCTTCGCCGGCCGCGGGATGGTGTGCTGGTTCCACGGGTGGCGTTGGTCGACGGGGTTGCCCAGCGGGTCCTGCGTGACGAACATCGGCTGGTCGGCCCAGTCTTCGTAGAACGAGCTGCCGAGCAGGATCCGGATCCCGAGGTTGATGTCGACCAGGCTGGTCGTGACGAGCTTGCCGTCGACGACCACGCCGGGCGTCACGAACATCTTGCGACCCCAGGACTCCATGTTCTCGTAGGTGAAGTCGCAGTACTCGGGGTCGTTCAGGCTGCCCCAGCAGCCGAGCAGGACGCGCCGCCGCCCGACCTCTTCGTAGCCGGGCAGGGCTTCGTAGAAGAAGTCGAAGAGGTCGTCGTGCATCGGCAGGCAGCGCTTCATGAACTCGACGTAGCGCATCAGCCGGGTCAGGTAGTCGGTGAACAGCTGCACGGTGGCCACCGTGCCGACGCCGCCGGGGTACAAAGTGGACGGATGGACGTGCCGGCCTTCCATCAGGCAGAACATCTCGCGCGTGCTGCGGGAAACCTGCAGGGCCTCGCGGTAGAACTCGCCTTCCAGCGGGTTCAGCGAGCGCATGATGTCGCCGATGGTCCGGTACCCGTGCTCGCGCGCGTGCGGCGCCTCGGTGCGGTTGGCCTGCTCCAGGACGCCGGGGTTGGTCTCGGCGACCATCTTCTCGCAGTAGTCCACGCCGACCAGGTTCTCCTGGAAGATGTTGTGGTCGAACATGTACTCGGCGGCCTCGCCGAGGTTGAGGATCCACTCGCCGAGGTGCGGCGGGCGGACGCCGTAGGCCATGTTCTGCGCGTACACCGAGCACGTCGCGTGGTTGTCGCCGCAGATCCCGCAGATCCGGCTGGTGATGAAGTGCGCGTCGCGCGGGTCCTTGCCCTTCATGAAGATGCTGTAGCCGCGGAAGACCGACGACGTGCTGTGGCACTCGACGACCCGCTTGGCGCCCCAGTCGATCTTCGTGTAGATCCCGAGGCTGCCGACGATCCGGGTGATCGGGTCCCACGCCATCTCGACGAGGTCGGTCTTGCCCTTGGTGCTGATGCCCTTGTCGGTCTGCGTTTCCGTCATGTCCCGATCCCCCTCAGCGCCAGGAAGACTTGTAGCCGGTGTTGAGCTTCTTGCCCGGGTGCCGCCACTTGGGCTCCTTGTCGAGCTTGCGCTCGGTGATCTTCCGCAGCCGCCGGATCACCGACCCGTACGCGCCGCTGGCCAGCGACGACACCTGCGCGCCCGGCGGCTCGTCCATGAACGGCATGAACTTGTCCGGGAAGCCCGGCATGGTGCAGCCGATGCAGATCCCGCCGACGTTCGGGCAGCCGCCGACACCGTTGATCCAGCCGCGCTTGGGCACGTTGCACTTCACGACCGGGCCCCAGCAGCCCAGCTTCACCAGGCACTTCGGGGAGCCGTACTCGGTGGCGAACTGGCCCTGCTCGTAGTAGCCGCCGCGGTCGCAGCCCTCGTGCACGGTCATGCCGAAGAGCCACTGCGGCCGCAGGTGGTCGTCGAGCGGGATCATCGGCGCCTGCCCGGCGGCCTGGTAGAGCAGGTAGGTGATGGTCTCGGACAGGTTGTCCGGGTGGGTCGGGCAGCCGGGTACGCAGACGATCGGGATGCCGGCGCCGGACTTCCAGTCCCAGCCCAGGTAGTCGGGCACGCCCATGGCGCCGGTCGGGTTGCCCTCCATCGCGTGGATGCCGCCGTAGGTGGCGCAGGTGCCGACGGCCAGGACGGCCAGCGCCTTGGGCGTCAGGCGGTCCAGCCACTCGCTGGTCGTCATCGGCTGGCCGGTCTCGGGGTTGTTCCCGAACCCGCACCAATAGCCTTCATCCTTGATCGCCTCGTTCGGGATCGAGCCTTCGACGACCAGCACGAACGGTTCCAGCTCACCGCGGTCGGCTTTGTAGAACCACTCGATGAACGTGTCGGCGCCCTTGTCGGGGCCGCATTCGAAGTCGATCAGCGGCCAGTGGACCGCGATCTTGGGCAGGCCGGGCAAAGCGCCGAGGACGATTTCCTCGATGCTCGGTTGCGTGGCGGCGGTCAGTGCGACGGAGTCGCCGTCGCACGACAGGCCGGCGTTGATCCAGAGGATGTGGATGGGCTGCTCTTCGGTTTGTTCTGCGGCATGCGTCACGGCTGATCACCCTTGGCGAGGTCGTCGAGCGCGCCGAGGGTCAGCTCCCACAGCGCGTGGTAGAGGGTCGTCTGGGCTTCCTGGATGCGGTGCACGGAAGGTGACGGGACGACGAAGAGGTGGTCGATGCTGTCCAGCTCGGCCATCTTCCCCCCGTCGTAGCCGGCGATGCCGACGGTCACCAGGCCGCGCCGGGCGGCTTCGTCGAAGGCGCGCAACAGGTTCGCGGAGTTCCCGCTGGTGGACAGGCCCACCGCGATGTCGCCGGGACGCCCGAAAGCACCGATCTGCCGGGCGAACACGACGTCGAACCCGATGTCGTTGGACAGCGCGGTCACCACCGCGATGTCGTTCGTCAACCCGAAGGCGGGCAACGGTTTCGCGTCGCCCGCCGGGCTGAGGAACAGGCTGGCGAGGTCTTGGGCGTCGGTCGAGCTCCCGCCGTTGCCGAAGGCGAGCAGCCGGCCGCCACCGCGGAACGCGCGCGCCAGGTCCTGGGCGCACGCGAACAGGCGGTCGCGGTCGGCCGCGAGGACGTCGCCGCGCAGGGCGACGATCTCGCGCACCTTGTCCACCGTGGACTGTTCGACCTGGCGGAGGACGGCGTCGAGGTCGCTCGCACCCGAGTACAGGAACGGGTACAGCTCTTCGAGACCGTCGGCGACGGGGTGTTCCCGCGTCATCCGGTTCTCCCGCGGCTAGGACTTCTCCAAGCGTGCGATGGCTTCTCCGGCGTGCACGAGGATGCGGTCGCCGACGCCGGCCTCGACCAGCGCGACACTGACCTCTTCCCGCGTGGATCCGGTGTCCACGACAGCGAGCTCGTCTTCGAGGAGCTCGACCACGGTCACCTCGACCGCGGTGTCGGAGCAGGTGATGCACACCCCGTCGTGGCAGACGGGGCCGGCTGGTCTGTCGGCGTCACGGGCGCTCACGACGCCACCTCCGGGGTCAGCACGCCGGGGTGTTCGAAGAAGACGTGCACCAGCTCCCAGAGCACGTGGTAGGTGGTCACGTGGACCTCCTTGACGACGCGCGGGTCGGTCGAGCGGGCGACGAGGACGTGGTCGAGCCCGGGGGTCGCGGCGATCGCGCCGCCGTCGCCGCCGGTGAGCGCGACGGTGAGCATCCCGAGGTCCCGGGCCGTTTCGAGGGCGCGGCGGACGTTCGCGCAGGCGCCGTCGGTGGAGATGCCCAGCGCGATGTCGGCGGGTTCGCCGATGATCCGCAGCTGGTGGGCGAAGACGTCTTCGAGGCCGGCGCGGTTGGCGACGCCGGTGACGGTCGCGACGTCGGCGGTCAGCGAGAGCGCCGGCAGCGCGCGCTTGCCGACGATCACCGGGTGGACGAACTCCACCGCCACGTGCTGGGCGTCGGTGCTGGGGCCGCCGTTGCCGAACACCACGAGCTTGCCGCCGCGGTGGAAGCGCCGGGCCATGCCGTGGCACGCCTCGGCCACGGTGTGCGCGTCGTCGGCCAGGGCGAGCACGGGCGCCTTGCGGCGCTCGAAGAGGGCGTCGACGGAGTCCGGGTGATTCGGTGACCACGACATCGCGGCACTTCCTCGGGGCGACTGCTCGGTGGTGGGAGCGCACCCCAGGTTAGAACTGTGAGTTGGATCACACAATAGATCGAAGGTGGTGTCTGCTCCGCCAACCGGGTCTGATCAGCCGCTCAGACGTGGTGCTCGCGGTCGTCCTGCACGTGCTCCGCCCGGGCGAGCCATTGTTCGGCCTCGTGGCCGGACCCGCGGGACCGCAGCATCCGGGCCAGGCTGAGCATGCCCTGGACGTCACCGGTCTCGGCGGCCCGGCGGAACCACCGCTCGGCTTCCGCGACGTCGTCCCGGTGTTCGGCGAGGTGCCCGAGGTTGGTGAGCGCGGGGACGCTGCCGTGCTCGGCGGCCTTGCGGTACCAGGCGGCGGCCTCGCCCTCGTCGCCACGGTTGCGGGCGAGCACGCCGAGGTTGGTCATCGCCGCCGGGTCGCCGCGCTCGGCGGCGTCGAGGTACCAGTTCTCGGCCTCTTCGAGGTCGCCGCGACGGTGCAGCAGCAGCCCGAGCCGGACGATCGCCTCGACGTGCCCCCCGCTCGCGCCCTGCCGGTACCAGTTCTCGGCGTCGGCGGGCCGGCCGAGCCGTTCGGCCTGCCGGCCCAGCTGGCAGGTGGCGGCGAGGTCGCCGGCCAGCACGGCCGAGCGCCACCAGCGGGCGGCTTCGGCGGCCTGGCCGCGGTCGCGGAGCAGGACGCCCAGGTCGATCATCGCGCCGGTGACCCCGGCGTCGGCGGCCTGGCGCAGCCACGACTCGGCTTCTTCCACCCGGCCCTGCTCACGCAGCATGTGCCCGAGCGCGGCGATCGAGGGCAGGTCGCCGGTGCGGGCCGCCTCGCCGTACCAGTGCTGGGCGTCTTCGCGCTTGCCGCGCCGATCGTAGGACTTGGCGAGGTTCAGCATCCCGTGCGGCTCGCCGGCCAGGGCGGCCTCGTGGTACCAGCGCTCGGCTTCCTCGTGCGCGCCGCGTTCGGCGAGCAGGTGGGCGAGCGAGGTCATCGAGACGCGGTCGCCGCCCATGGCGGCCTTGCGGAACCACGTCTCGGCCTCGGCGAGGTCGCCGCGCTCGCGCATCGCCGACCCCATGCGGGCCATGGCGACGACGTTGCCGCCCTCGGCGGCTTTGCGCTGGAAGAACTCGTCGAACTTTTTGAGCCGGCCGGGCATCGGCTGCTCCCTCCGGATGGGTCCTGCTCCGGTAGTCGCAGATGATCGGCTCGGTGTGACATCTCCGCCGTGGGTGGGCGAGGTCACATTCGCGCCAGGGGGTCGTGTCGGCGCGGTTTTCGCAGGCCGGCACAGGTGAGACTACGCCGCGCGCACGCGCAGGTGAGAGGAGAAATCTTGGCGGCCCGCGGCTTTCGGCTCAGCGTGACCCAACGATCTCTGCTGGTAGTCGCGATCCTGGCGATCGCCCTCTTCGGGTACTGGGCGACGAGCCGGAGCTCCGGTGCGACCCCGCCGCCGTCGTCGTCCCCGGCACCGGTTCCGGCCACCGCGGCGGACGCGCAGACGCAGCTCGGCGAGCTGAAGATCGCCGCGCGGACGTCCATGGACGGCTACTCGCGTGAGAAGTTCCCGCACTGGGACAGCCAGGGGTCAGGCTGTGACACCCGCGAAGTCGTGTTGAAGCGCGCCGGCCAGGACGTCAAGACGGACAAGGACTGCAAGGCGACGTCCGGGACGTGGAAGAGCGTCTACGACGACGAAACCTGGACCAAGGCGACCGACCTCGACATCGACCACATGGTCCCGCTCGGCCAGGCGTGGGCCAGCGGCGCGAAGACGTGGACGACCGAGAAGCGCGAGCAGTTCGCCAACGACCTGACCCGGCCGCAGCTGTTCGCCGTCACCGACAACCTCAACCAGCAGAAGAGCGACAAGGCGCCCGACCAGTGGAAACCGCCGCTCGTCGCGTTCTGGTGCACCTACGCGACCGACTGGATCGTGGTGAAGCACTACTACGGGCTGACCGTCACCGAAGGCGAGAAGACGGCCTTGACGGACATGCTGCGGCGCTGCTGAGCTGGCCCGCATGACTACGTTCGCGCTGATCCACGGGGGCGGCGGCAGCGGGTGGGACTTCCACCGGCTGGTGCCGGAGCTGGCCGCGCGCGGCCACGACGCGATCGCGCCCGACCTGCCGATCACCGACTCCTCGGCCGGGCTGGCCGCCTTCACCGAGACGGTGCTGACCGCCTTGGGCGACGCTTCGGACGTCGCCGTCGTCGGGCATTCGTACGGCGGGTTCACGGCGCCGCTGGTCGCTTCGAAGCTGCAGGCGCGGCTGCTGGTGTACCTGGCCGGGATGATCCCGGCGCCGGGCGAGCAGCCGGGGCAGTGGTGGGGCAACACGGGTTTCCAGGCGCCGGAGGGCTTGAGCGACCTCGAGACGTACTTCAACGGCGTCCCCCTGCCGCTCGCCGAAGACGGGCTCGCGCACGGCCGCGAGCAGGTGAGCAGGGAATGGGACGAGCCGTGGCCGCTGGCGGCCCACCCGGACGTCCCGACGCGGGTGGTGCTGTGCCGCGACGACCGGTTCTTCACGCCGGACTTCCAGCGGAAGGTGGCCCGGGAGCGGCTGGGGATCGAGCCGGACGAAGTGGACGGCCCGCACTGCGCGCCGTTGAGCCACCCCGCCCAGATCGCCGACCTGTTGGTCAGCTACCTCTGACACCGCTGTAAAGCCGTGAATGGGCCATTCACGGACTTGGGCCGTTCGGGTCGCGGGAAACTTAAAGGTCTAGACCTATTGACTGGGTGGTCCAGGCCACTTAACGTCGGTTCCGCGGCGAACCCGCACCTCCCCACCCGCGTCACCTCCACCCCGGTCCCCACCATGGAGGTTTCTCCGTCATGCGCTTCGCCAGGTTCCTCGGGCTGGCGGCCCTCACCGCCGGCAGCCTCCTCGTCGCTCCCGCCGCCCCCGCGTCGGCGGCCGCGTTGCCCGCCTGCCAGCACTTCTACTCGGGCACCATCCCCGACCGCCCGGTCACCGGCGGCCACGGTCCCGGCACGCTCGTCGGCGCCGTGAACCTGAGCGACCGCCTGCCCGCGCCGGGTTCCGTCACCGGCGGGCTGGGCGCCGACGGCAAGGTCACCTTCACCTTCGCGCGCGTCGCCGGAGCGAAGGCGTATCGCGCGTTCCGCAACGGCCAGGCCCTGCAGTGGATCAGCGACTGGGGCCAGCCGACGCTCACCGTCACCGACGCGAGCCCCTGCCAGAACGCGAACTACCAGCTCTACGCGATGACGGCCGAAGACAACTCGCCCGGCTCGCTCGGCCAGATCTCCACCGCGTACCGCCTCGACGGCGGCAACCACCTCGCGACCTACCGCATCCCGGCCGGCACCACGCTGAACTACCGTGTCACGTCGTACAACGACGTCGCGCAGACCGCCCTGGGGTACAGCGCCGGCCCGGGCTTCTGCGCGGTCGACGCGCGGATCATCCCGTGGGGCACCCGGTTCTCCGTGCCCGGCTACGGCGAGTGCTACGCGGCCGACATCGGCAGCTGGATCTCCGGTGACATCGTCGACGTCTGGCTGCCCGGCTCGCAGGCCGACGCCTGGGGCATCCAGCGGCTCACCTTGACCGTGCGCTGGGCCCCCCCCGGCGGCCGAAAGGCCGTGACGGCCTCCTTGCCGACGTCCCCTACGCCCCGGCAAGGAGGCCTTCACGGCGATCACCAGCGGTCGAGGTGCAGCACCTCTTCGAGGGGCTGCCGCGCCGCCGGCTTGAAGGTGTCGCCCGTGTAGAACGCCGTCGGGATCAACGCCGCCTGGTGCACGTTCTTCGGCAGCTCCAGCACCTCCGCCGCCTCCTGCTCGTACGCCAGGTGCAGCGTCGTCCACGCCGTGCCCAGCGTCACCGAGCGGGCCGCCAGCATGAAGCTCCACACCGCCGGGAGCAAAGACGCCCACAAGCCCGCCTGGTTGCCCGCCGGCAGTTCCGCCGACGGCGTTTCGAGGCACGGCACCACCAGCACCGGGACGTCACCCATCCGGTCGGCCAGGTATTCGACGCTGCTCCCGATCCGCTGCTGCACCGCGGCCCGCGCAGGGTCGTCCGCGAAGAGCTTGCCCGCGGCGCGGTCCGACGACAGGTACTCGCGGCACGCGCGCTGGTAGAGCTCCCCGAGCGCCGCCCGTTGGCCGGCGTCGGTGACGACCAGCCACTGCCAGCGCTGGGTGTTCGAGCCGCTCGGCGCCTGCAGGGCCACCTGTATGCAGTGTTTCACCAGGTCGAGCGGCACCGGCCGGTCCAGGTCCAGGCGCTTGCGGACGGTCCTGGTGGTCGTCAGGAGCTCTTCGGGCGTCATCATCGGCCCATCATGCCGGGACTACCAGCGATCGTGCACCAGCGGCCGGATCAGCTCGTCGTACGTTTCGCGGACGCCCGCCAGCGCCTCCGGGGACAACGGCGGGAGCGAAGCCGCCGCCGTGTTCGCCGTGGCCTGGGAAGCGTTGCGCGCGCCCGGGATCACCGTGCTCACGCCCGGCTGGTCGACGATCCACCGCAGCGCGAACTGCGCCAGCGTCTGCCCCTCCGGAACGAGCCCCCGCAGCCGCTCGACGGCCTCCAGCCCGACGTCGTACGGCACGCCCGAAAACGTCTCGCCGACGTCGAACGCCTCGCCGTGGCGGTTGAAGTTCCGGTGGTCGTTCTCGGCGAACGTCGTGCTCGCCGTGTAGCGCCCCGACAGCAGGCCGGACGCCAGCGGCACCCGCGCGATGATCCCCGCGCCCGCCTCCGCCGCCGCGGGCAGCACGCGCTCCAAGGGCTTGAGCCGCAGGCAGTTCAGGATGATCTGGACGGAGGCCACCTGAGGGCGAGCCAACGCCGTCAGTGCCTCTTCGGTCGTCTCGACACTCACGCCGTACGCCTTGATGCGGCCCTCGGAGACCATCTCGTCCAGGGCGTCGTAAACGGCGTCGGACGAGTACACCGGTGTCGGCGGGCAGTGCAGCTGGACCAGGTCGAGCGTCTCGACGCCGAGGTTGCGGCGCGAGCGGTCGTTCCACTCGCGGAAGTTCGCGCGGACGTAGTTCTGCGGCACCTGCTCGACCCGGCGGCCCATCTTGGTCGCCACGAAGACGTCGCCGCGCTCGGCCCGGAACCGGCCGACCAGGCGCTCGCTGCGCCCGTCGCCGTAGACGTCGGCGGTGTCGAAGAAGGTGACGCCGGCGTCGGCCGCCGCGTGCAGCACCGCCAGGGCATCGTTCTCGTCGACCTCGCCCCAGTCGGCGCCGAGCTGCCAGCAGCCGAGCCCGACGACGGACACCTCGCGGCCCAGCCGGGTGATCTTCCGGTTCTCCATACCGCGATCCAAGCACACCGCCCCGCCTATGATCGGCCGTCATGGCCATGACGTCGGGTCCGGACGGACTCGGTACCCGGATGCGGCACGTCCTCGAGATCCTCGAAGGCGACGTCGCGCAGTTCCTCGCCGACATCGGCCTCGGCGACTACCGCCCGCGGTACTCGGGGGTGGTGCGGGCGCTGCTCGCGCGCGGCCCGCTGGCCATCCGCGACCTCGCGGCCGAGATGGGCGTGACGCACTCGGCGGCCAGCCAGACCGTCGCGCAGATGAACCGGGCCGGGCTCGTGAGCCTCGAACCGGGTGCCGACGCCCGGCAGCGCATCGTGTCGCTCACCGCGAAGACCCGGGAACTGCTCCCGCTGATCGAGGCGGAGTGGACGGCGACGACCGAGGCGTCGGAAGCGCTGGAGGCGGAGCTGCCGTACCCGTTGCGCGGAGTGCTGGAAGCGATCGTCGAAGCGCTGGAACGGAAGCCGTTCCGGCAGCGGATCGGGGAGACCGGCGCCGCGCGGGAGCTGCTGGAGCCCTGATCAGGCGCCGGGGATGCGGAAGACGGCCCAGACGAACTTGCCGCCGGGGCAGAATTCGAAGCCCCAGTCCTGCGACAGCGCCTCCACCAGCACGAGCCCGCGGCTCCGCGCCGCGGCTGGCGACGGCGCCCGCAGCTCGGGCAGCCGGCTACCGGTGTCGTGCACCTGCAAGGTCAGCTGTCCTTCGAAGTAGGACAGCTCGAGCCGCTGCGGGGACTCGCCGTGCTCGAAGGCGTTCGTCACCAGCTCGGACGTGGCCAGCAGGACGTCGTCCAGCTGCGCCTCGGCCAAGCCGAACCCGAGCAGCATCGAGCGGATCTCGCGGCGCGCCCGGGCCGGCGCGGTGACGTCGTCCGGGAGGAGCACGGTCAGGGGCGCGACCGGGACTGCGGTGCGCTGCGGCGTCTTCGCCATCGTCATCGGTCCCCCTCCCAGTGAGTTCCGGTACCGTCCGCGAAGTACCCAAGCCCTCCGGCGGCTAATCAGGTGCCGTCGGCGAGCTCGGATTCGTCCAGGCCCGAACGCAGCTTCTTCAAGGTCGCGGCCAGCAACCGCGACACCTGCATCTGGGAGACCCCGACGCGGCGCGCGATGTCCGACTGGCTCATCCCGGACCCGAACCGCAGCGCGACGATCTTGCGCTCCCGTTCCGGCAGGCTGTCCAGCATCGGGCGCAGCGCTTCGCGCAGCTCGGCCTGCCCCAGCTCGGCGTCCGGCGCCCCGAAGCGCGTGTGCGCCGCGTTCTCCAGCAGGTGGTCCAGCGACGCGCCGTAGCGGCCCTGGCCGGCGCGAAGCCCCTCGTAGACGTCCTCCATGGGGACACCGAGGCGCGCGGCGATCTCACTGGGCTTCGGCGCGCGCGACAGCTGCACGGTGAGCTCTTCGCGCGCGGCGGAGATGTTCGCGTTCAGCTCCTTGAGCCGCCGCGGCACCCGCACCGACCAGCTGTTGTCCCGGAAGTGGTGGCGCAGCTCCCCGGAGATGGTGGGCACGGCGAAGGCCAGGAAGTCCGTCCCCTGCTCGGGGTCGAACCGGTCGACGGCGTGGATGAGCCCGACCGTGGCGATCTGGACCAGGTCCTCCATCGCCTCGTCGCGGTTGCGGAACTTCCGGGCCAGGTTGCGGGCGAGCTCGAGGTGGGTGCGCACCAGGGTGTCCCGGATGCGCTCGCGCTCCGGGGAGCCCGCCGGCAGCGCGGCGAGCCGGGTGAACAGCGCGCCGACGTCGAGGTCGTTCCCGCTGCGGCCGGCGGGATCGCTCACGAGTCCGCCGCCTGGCTCTCCCGGACGAGGTCGACGCGAGACAGGTAACGGCCGTCCTCGGGCGTCACGGTGCGCTCGGCCGACGTCGCGAGCGCGGTCAGCAGCTGCCACGACAGGCCGGAGTCGTCCTCGTGGTCAGGGGTGTCCGACAGCACCGAGACCGAGACCTCGATGCGCGGCCCGCTCCACGAGAAGACGCAGGTGAGGCGGCCGTCCGAGCTGGCGGGGAGCAGCAGCGAGCAGGCTTCGTCCACCGCCATCCGGAGGTCCTCGACGGCGTCGAGGTCGAAGTCCTGGCGCATGGCGATGTCCGCCACGATGGTGCGCAGCGTCGGCACGACGTGCGGGATCGCGGCCGTCCGCACCTCGATGACCTGCGCGCCTTCCGGGACGAGCGGGGCGTTGTCCTCCACGTTTGTTCCTTTCTCCGGCTCGCGCTCCAGGGGTTCGGCGATGTCCTCTTCACGCCCGGTCGCGAGATGCCCGTGGGGTGAGCAAACCAAACCCGCGTTTGATCCGCTCCACCGGCGGGCATGTAGCGGGCGAGATGCTCATCCTGGGAAAGGCAGGGACGACATGGCTGACGTCAGCCGGCTGCCCAACGTGGTTGCTGAAGAGTGGGAATGGCAGCTGAACGGCTCGTGCCGGGGTGCGGACAGCAGCCTGTTCTTCCACACGGACAACGAGCGGGGTTCGGCGCGGGAGCGGCGCGAGTCGCGGGCGAAGGCCATCTGCCAGACCTGCCCGGTGCTCGCCCAGTGCCGCACGCACGCGATGACCGTCCAGGAGCCCTACGGCATCTGGGGTGGCCTCGGCGAGATCGAACGGCGGCAGCTCTTCCTGCGCCAGCGCAGGGCGGCGCGGAAGGTGATGAGTGCGCACTGACCAGGCAGGATTCGATCGCACGTGAACAGTCAGCGGGAAAGGACGGCGGCCGTGGCGGGCTCGGTCGCGTCCTGGGTTAGGGTTGGCCCCGGAGTTGCCTTGACCGTGCCACCGCGAGTTTCGGGGAAGGCACGGTGACACGGTTGCCGCTTGAGACAGCAGGCGCGTACCCGGCGCAGGAGCAGCGCCTGACGAGGAGAAACTGCATGCCCGCAGCCGACCAGAACGCCACCCCGCCCGGGTTCGGCATCACGCTGGACACCGACGCGACGGAGCCCCGGGTGGTGGTCACCGGCGAGCTCGATCTGCTGACCAGTCCGCAGCTGCAGGAAGCCCTGGCCGGGCTGATCGCGGACAAGAGCGCGCAGCGGGTCGTGGCCGATCTGACCGGAGTGACCTTCTTCGATTCCTCCGCGCTGAACGTCGTGCTGCGCGCACAACGCCAGGCAGGCGAGCAGGACGTCGAACTCGAGGTCGTCCCGAGCCCCGCGGTGAGCCGCGTGATCGAGCTCACCGGCGTGGCCGAACACCTGAGCGTGTCGGAAGACCCCCAAGCCTGACCGCCCGCTACGGTTCCGCGGACTGATTTCTGTGCGTGGACCTTGGGGGCGGCACGATGATGGGGCGGACGCATGCCCTGACCGGCTGGTGCGCGGGCTTGGCCCTGGCGCCCGCGGTCGGGGCGGGTTCGGTGCACCAGGCGGTGGTCTTCGCCGCCACCACGGCGGGGTTCACCCTGCTGCCCGACCTCGACCACCCCGGAGCGAGCGCGTCCCGTCTGCTCGGTTGGCTGACGGGCGCTTTGTCATGGCTGCTGCGTCGCGTGTCCGCGGCGTTCTACGCGCTGACCAAAGGACCCCGCGACGAGAAGGTGACGGGCCAGCACCGCCACCTGTCCCACACGGTGTTGTTCGCGGCCGGCTTGGGTTTGCTGACCTCCTGGGGCACCGAAGCGGGTGGCCCGTGGGCGGTCGTCGGCGTCGTGATCTTCGGGTTGATGCTGGCCGAAGGGGCCCTGGGCGACTGGCTGCTGCCGGTGAGCGGCGTTGCGGTGGCTTGGTGGTTCTTCACGGCACCGCCCGACCGGGCGGGAGAGCTGGAGTCGATCACGGGCTGGCTGGGCATCGCGGTGGCCGCGGGCTGCCTGACCCACTGCCTCGGTGACGCGCTGACCGAGTCCGGCTGCCCGTTCCTCTTCCCGATCCCGATCGCGGGGGAGACCTGGTACGAGCTGGGGCCCCCGAAGGCCCTGCGGTTCAAGACGGGCAAGAAGGTCGAGAAGCGGCTGGTCTTCCCGGTGTTCGTGGTGCTCGGCGTGCTCCTGGTCCCGGGCGTGTGGGACTGGTCGGTGAGCACGTTCGACCGGCTGTTCGTCCCACCGGCTACTCAGCAGGCGACCACGCCTTGAGCCGTTCGGCCACCGCGGCGGTGTCGGTGTAGTCGCGGGTGTGCGTGATCAGGCCGTCCTCGATCGTCATCACCATCACGTAGGTGCCCACGAAGCTCTCGCCGCCCAGGTCCTGGTGGAGGTCGAACTCCGCGACGAGCACCGCCGGGTCGGTCGTCTCGTGCACGATCACGTTGTCCGCCTTCGTGATCCGGCGGGCCGCGCCGGCCCGGCGGAACCGGCGGCGCAGCTCCTCGCGGCCCTTCGTCACGCGGGGCGCCCCCGGGAGGGTGAAGGGCATTTCGAGGACGACGTCCTCGGCGTAGCAGTCGGCGAGGTCGTCCCAGCGGTTCTCGACGGAGGCGGCGAGGAAGCGGTCGAAGACGGAACGGGCCGGGGACACGGTGCTGGGCATCGGAATTCTCCTGGAAGACTGGACGTTGAATCGGAACGGTGCACCCGCTTACGACGATATGGAGCGCGCGTTCCGGTTGTCAACGAGGAGAAGACACATGGAGAAGATGCGTGCGGACGCGCGGCGCAACCGGGCGAAGGTCCTGGCGGCCGCCGAAGAGGCGTTCGCCGCCGACGGGCTCGCCGTGCCGCTCGACGACATCGCGCGGCTGGCCGGGGTCGGCGCCGGGACCGTCTACCGGCATTTCCCCAGCAAGGAAGCGCTCTTCCAAGCCGTCGTCCTCGAACGCATCCAGCAGTTCGCCCAGGAGGCCCGCGCGCTCGTCACCGCCGACGACCCCGGCGAAGTCTTCCTCGACTACTTCGTCCGCGTCATCAAGCAGGCGTCGCTCAACCGCGCGATCTGCGACGCACTGGCCGAGGCCGGCGGCCACGCCTTCAAGGCCGGCGCGGGTGACGACTTCCGCTCGGCACTGGCCGAACTCCTGCGAAGGGCCCAGGAGGCGGGTGCCGTCCGCCAGGACATCGACGGCGACGACCTGCGGGCCCTCATCGTCGGCTGCCTCGCCGTCGAGCGGTACTCGCCGGGCAGCCGCCACCTCGTCCGCATCGTCGTCGACGGCCTGCGAGCGTCAGCCGGGAACTAGGTCGCGCAGCTTCCGCAGCGGCGAACCCACCAGGATCGCGGCCGAGGCGAGCACGCCCGCCGCCGCGATGTGCAGCGTCACCCGCATCCCGAACGTGCTCGCCAGCGCGCCGCCGGCGAGGCTGCCGAGCGGGACGGCGCCGAACACCAGCGTGTGCGTGATCGAGTTGACCCGGCCCAGCAGCTCGGGCGGCGCGGCGGCCTGCTGGAAGCTCATGCCGAAGACGTTCAGCACGATGACGCCGAAGCTCGCGAAGAACCCGGCGACCACGTAGCAGGCGAGCGCCCAGCCGCGGCCGGTGAACGGGTAGAGCTGGTACGCCAGGCCGTACAGCACCGCCGCGCCCCAGAGGGCCCGCGCGCCGCCGATCCGGTGGCCGATCCGGCGCGCGGTGAGCCCGGCCAGGAGGGCGCCGGTCAGCGTCGACGTGCCGAGCAGCCCGATCGCCCACGGCGAGAGCCCGACGTCCCGGGCGAGGAAGACGATCACGATGGCCAGGTGCACCGACTGGAAGAAGCTCGACACCGCGCCGTGGACGCTGATCGCCCGCAGGACGCGGTCGCCGCGGACCAGTCGCAACCCCTCGGCGATCTCGTGCAGCAGCCGCCGCTCGCCGGACCTGGGGCGCGCGTCCGGCGTTTCGATCCGGCGCAGCCAGAGGGCCGACCCCAGGTAGCTGACGGCATCGACGGCCAGGGCCGCCGCGGTGCCGAGCGCCTGGATGATCAGACCGGCCAGGCCCGGCCCGGCAACGGCCGCCATCGACAGGTTCGTCTGCAACCGGGCGTTCGCTTCCGGCAGCTGCTCGCGCGTCACCAGGCTGGGGACGTAGGTCTGGTGCGCGATGTCGAAGAACACGCCGAGCAGCCCGACCCCGAGGACGACCGCCAGCAGGTGCGCCAGGCCGAGCGCGCCGAACAACGCGGCCACCGGGATCGAGCCGATCAGCACCGCGCGCCCGACGTCGGCGGCGATCAGCACCGGGCGGTGGCGCAGGCGATCGCACCACGCGCCGACCTGCAGGCCCAGCACCAGGTAGGGGAGGGTGGCCGCGGTCCGCACCAGGGAGACCTCGAAGACGGACGCGCCGAGCGCGACCGCGAGCAGCGGCACCGCCAGCACGTCGATCCGGCTCCCGAGCTGGCTGACGAGGTCGGCCAGCCACAGCCGGCGGAAGTCACGGTTCCCCAGCGCCCCCATGATCTCACCGTGCCACGCTCAATAAAGTTGAGTCAAGCAGACTCAAGGTGCACGTTCTGTAACACCGGCTAAGATCAACGCGAGTTAGTCCTCGTACCTGCGCTGCGCGTGGCGAGGGGGTGCCCGGATGAGTGGCCGACCTACTTGGGGCTCCGCCGCGGTCACCGGGCTGGCGGGCTTCGCCACCGGGTTGCTCGTGGCCGCGCTGCTCGTCGCCGGCCGGCCCGTGCCCAAGCCCGCCGAGGTCACCGCTCCGCCGACCAGCACCGTTCCCGCCGTGCCGGTCACCGTGACCGCGTCCGTGCCGCCCGCCACCGTCACGTCCGTCGAGACCTCGCCGCCGAGCACCACCACGAGCGTCGTCGAAGTCACCGTGACGCCCGCTCCGACGTCGACCACGCCGACCTCCACGCCGCCCGCTCTTCCGCTCACCAGCGGGTGGCGCGACTGACCCGTGCAACCTCCGCGCGGGGAACTCCGTCTGGTGGGCATGCGAACGTGGATCGCGGCTCTCCTGCTCGTCACCGCCGGCTGCGGCCAGGCCGGCTCGGGCGCGGAGGTCGCGTGCCCGGCGATCGGCACCCGGGTCGGCGTCGGGCTGACCGTCCCGGACCCCGCCGGCATCACCCGCGCGACGCTCGAAGCGTGCTGGGGCGACCAGTGCGTCACGCGCCCGGTCGACCTCTTCCCCGAGACGGCCGCGGGGGCCACCACCTGCACCGGGACCGGCCCGGACGGCTCCTGCGGCGTCTCGATGGTCCCGACCGGCGGCCTCCAGGGCTTCGCCGACCTCCCCGGCTTGCGGGCCGAGCCGATCCGGGTCACCGTCCGCTTCGACGACGGCAAGCCGCACACCGTCACCGTGACGCCCGCCTTCAGTCACCCGGGCGGGCCCGCGTGCGGGCAGGGCGGCCCGCAGGCCCAGCTCGTGGCCGGCGCCGGCCACGAGCTGAAGCCGCGCTAACCGACGTCGCGCCGCCGCCAGCCGACCAGGCCGGCGAGCAGGGCGACCACCGCCACCGCCGTCAGCCAGACGAGCGGGGTCGCGACCAGTTCCTGGCCGGGGATCTTCGGCGGGTGCTGGAACGGCGAGACGTCGAGCACCGCCTGCGGCAGGTTGACGACCGGGCCGAACAGGCTCAGCAGCAGCGCCAGCGAGCCGACCGCCCAGGCCGCGGCCGAAAAGCCCGGCAGCAGCCCGAAGAGCGTCACCGCCAGCGCGACCACGACCCACGCCGCGGGCAGCTGGACGAGCATCCCGGCGAGGGAGTCGCCGACCGAGCCGCCGACGTGGCCGGCGCGCAACCCGTTGGCCAGACCCATGAACAGGCCACCGGCCAGCAGCAGCACCGCCGTGCCGAAGAACGCGAACACGAGGTGGCCCGCGGCCCAGCGCAGCTTGCCGACGCTGGTGGCCAGCACCGGCTCGAGCCGGATCGCGGTCTCCTCGCCGCGCATCCGCAGCACTGCCTGGATCCCGTACAGCGACGCGACCATCGCGAACAACCCGGCCATGGCGGCGAGGAACGCCTGCGTGAGCGCTTCGCTGCCGCCGAGGCGCGCCATGATCTCCTGCGCCTGCGGGCTCGACCCGACCAGGCCGCCGATGCCGCTGGCGATGGAGCCGAACACCGCGCCGACGACGGCCATCCCGATCGTCCAGCCGAGCAGCGGGCCGCGGTGCAGCCGCCACGCGAGCGCGAACGGCGTCCGCAGGCTCGCCGCCGCCCGCGCCGGGCCCGGCCGCGGCGGCAGGATGCCGACACCGACGTCGCGCCGCGGCAGCAGCCAGTACCCGGCCGCGCCGACGACCAGCGTGGAGAGCACCGGCAGCAGGAGCACCCACCAGCGTTCCCCGGCGAACGCGCGGACCTGCTGCACCCAGCCGATCGGCGACAGCCACGACAGCCAGCGAGCGTCCACAGTGGAGTCCCCGGCGCCGCGCAGCAGGAACGCGGCGCCGACCACGGCGGTGCCGATCCCGTTGGCCGTGCGGGAGTACTCGGCGAGCTGGACCGCGACCGCCGCGACGGCCGTGAACACCAAGCCGCACAACGCTTCCGCCGCGCCGAAGGCCAGCGATCCGGCCGCGGGCAGCCCGGCGCCGACCATGGAGCCGTACTGGATCAGGCCGACCAGCACGCTCGCCCCGCCGGCCACCAGGACGGCCGACGTCAGCGCCGCGTACCGGCCGACGACCGCGGACGCGAGCAGCTCCGCGCGGCCCGTGTCCTCCTCGGCGCGGGTGTGCCGGGTAACCGTGAAGACCACCATCAGCCCGGTGAGCAGGGCCAGGAAGCCGCACATGCGCCAGGAGATGAACCCGCCGGCGGTGGTCAGGTCGAACGGCGGCCCGTAGAGCAGCGCGTACGACGGGTTGGTGTTCGCGCCGGCCTGCAGCGCCTGCCGGTCGGCGGCCGTCGGGTAGAACTGCGTGAACGTCTTGACCGTGCTGGCCGGGACGATGCTCAGCAGCACGATCCAGATCGGCAGGACGACGCGGTCGCGGCGCAGCGCGAGCCGGGTGAGGTGCCAGGTGCCGGCCAGCTCGTGGGCGGGCGCGACGCCGGCTTCGGCGCGCGAGAGGGTCGCGGTCATTTCGCGCTCGCTTCGGTGGTGTAGTGCCGCAGGAACAGCTCTTCCAGCGTCGGTGGCTGGCTGACCAGGCTGCGGACGCCGACCTCGGTCAGCCGGCGCAGGGCCTCGTCGAGCGAGCGCGTCTCGACGTCGAAGCGGACGCGGTTGCCGTCGACCTTGAGGTCGTGGATGTTCTCCAGCTTCGCGAGCCCGTTGGGCGGCCCGGCCAGCTCGGCGGTGATCGACGTCCGGGTCAGGTGGCGCAGCTCGGCCAGCGTGCCGGACTCCACCGTGGCGCCGTTCCGGATGATGCTCACCTTGTCGCACAGCGCCTCGACCTCGGCGAGGATGTGGCTGGAGAGCAGCACGGTCCGGCCCTGCTCGCGCTCCTCCTGGATGGCGTACTGGAACGTCGCCTCCATCAGCGGGTCGAGGCCGGACGTCGGCTCGTCGAGGATCAGCAGGTCGACCCGCGAGGCGAGCGCCGCGACGATGGCGACCTTCTGCCGGTTGCCCTTCGAGTACGTCCGCCCCTTCTTCTTCGGGTCGAGGTCGAACCGCTCGATCAGGTCGGCGCGGCGTTTCTCGTCGAGCCCGCCGCGCAGGCGGCCGAGCAGGTCGATCACTTCGCCGCCGGAGAGGTTGGGCCAGAGGTTGACGTCGCCGGGCACGTAGGCCAGGCGGCGGTGCAGGCTCGCGGCGTCCTTCCAGGGATCGCCGCCGAGCAGCCGGACGTCCCCCGAGTCCGCGTGGAGCAGGCCGAGCAGGACCCGGACGGTGGTCGACTTCCCGGCGCCGTTCGGGCCGAGAAAACCGTGTACTTCCCCAGTAGGTACCTGCAGATCGAGGCCGTCGAGGGCCTTCGTCCGGCCGAACGACTTGTGCAAGCCGGAGATCGCGATGGCGTTTTCCATGCTTCGGAAGCTACACTGATTTCACGAAGTTGTGAAGTTAAGAAAATGTCTAGATCGAGTGATCATGCTGGGGGCGATACGGGAGGATGGGCCGATGACGACGCCTGACACGAAGCGGGATGAAGACGCCGTCCGCCGCTACGTCGAGAGCCTGGGGCTCGTGCTTTCGCAGATCGGGATGCCGCGCATGTCCGCGCGGGTGTTCTCCGCGTTGATGACCACCGACGACGCCCGGCTCACCGCCGCCGACCTGGCCTCCCAGCTGTCGGTCAGCCCGGCGGCGATCTCCGGCGCCGTCCGCTACCTCGAGCAGATCGGCCTGGTCGCCAAGGAGCGCGAGCCCGGCGAGCGCCGCGACCACTACCGCCTCTTCGACGACCTCTGGTACGCCACGTTCCTCAAGCGCGACCGCATGATCATCATGTGGCGCGACGCGGCCGCGAACGGCATGGAGGCGCTCGGCGAGGACTCGCCGTCCGGCAAGCGGCTCGCCGAGATGCGCGACTTCCTGTCGTTCATGATGGAAGAGCTCAACGGCATGTACGAGCGCTGGCACAAGCTCCGCGAGGAGAAGAACGCCCAGGCCGGCGCCGGCCGCTAAACTGACAACTGTCCGGTTGTCTGCTGGGTCGGGGGGATGTCGTGACGGGTCGTGGGCGCCGGTCGGACGCGGTCGCCAACCGCGATCGCATCGTCGAAGCCACCCGGGCCGAGCTGAGCGGCGCCAACGGCGCCGTCGGCGAGCTGAAGCTCCACGCGGTCGCCAAGGCGGCGGGCGTCGGGCAGGGCACCCTCTACCGGCACTTCCCGACCCGCGAGCACCTGCTGGCCGAGGTGTACCGGCACGAGCTGACCGAGCTCGTCGTCGCCGTGGCACCGCTGCTGGCCGAGCATTCCCCGCTCGAGGCGCTGACCCGCTGGCTGGCGCGGCTGGTCGAGTACGCCCGGGTGAAACGCGGCGTCATGGCGGCGATCGAGGCCTCGGCGTGGCACGACCTCTACGCCGACCAGCACCACCGGCTCGACGAGGCGCTCGGAACGGTCCTGGCGCAGGGCAAAGCCGCCGGTCAGGTGCGTGCGGAGGTCGACGCCGCCGACGTCCTCCTGCTCCTGGGCGCGTTGTCGCGGATCCCCGAGCCGGAGTGGGACGCGCGGGCGCACAAGGTCGTCACGGTCATCGTCGACGGTCTTCGCCCGCCCGCGCCCTAGAGGCCGGCGAGCAGGGTGTCCGCCAGCCGGGCGCCGAATTCGTCCACTTCGGACGGTCGCGTCTCCTCGAAGGAGGCCAGGAACGCCTGCTGGAAGCACGCGCCGAGCGCGGTCGTCAGCGCCAGCGGCATGCACACCGAGGGGACGGCTTCTTCACCCGCACGCTCGTGAAGCCGCTGCTCAACACCTTCCTCAAGCACGGCTGGGCGGACCTGCTCGCGATGGAGGCCGTGGTCACGGCGTCCGACGTGGACTGGACGGCCTTCCTGCTCGACGCCGTGGCGGAGCCCACGCTGATCAGGGCGAAGGTTTCGATCGCGCACGGCTAGCTTCGAAGGATGGTGATCCTGGCTCAAGCCCTGTACGTCAAGCGGACGACCCCTCGGCTCCCCGGCGCGGCCGGTCCGACCGAAGGGCTCGTCCCCGGACACGGCGAGCCCTTCCGCCTGACGGTCCTCGGCGAGTCCACAGTGGACGGCGTCGGCGCGGCGGACCACGAGGAGGCGCTCACCGGCTGCCTCGCCCGCGAGTTCGCGCGTGACGGCCGGGCGGTCCGCTGGCAGGCGGTCGGCCGGACCGGGGCCAACGCCCGGACCGTCCGCGCCGAGCTGGTCCCGCTGGTCCACCCGGCCGACCTGGTGGTGATCGCCCTCGGCGTCAACGACACCATCGAGCTGCGGACGGCCGCCGGCTACCGCCGTGACCTGCTGGAACTGGTGGTGGACCTGCGGCGCCGCCTCGGGCCGGTGGACGTCCTGCTGGCCGGGGTGCCGCCGATGTCGCGCTTCCCGGCGCTGCCGAGACCGCTGCGGGACGTCCTCGCGGCCCGCTCGACCGTTCTCGACGCGGCGGCCGCGTCCCTCGCGAAGATCCCCGGCGTCCGGCACCTGCCGATGGACCCCGCGCTGCTCGATCCCGCGGCCTTCGCGTCCGATCGCTTCCACCCCGGGCCGGCGGGCTACGCGCGGTGGGCGCAAACGCTTGCCGGCGCACGTTCGGTGATCAGTTAGCCGCACTGCGTCGATCTGCAAAAAAAGTTCGCGGCTCGTGTATCTGGCCGCCCCGCCACTGCGTCCTGTGGAGCAGCCAAGCACGGATGGGAACACGGCAGGGGGTGCCGAGTTCGAAATGCGCGGTGGCCGGGAGCCGAGGGGGCTGCCGGACACCGTCGGCCGGGTGACCTTCGGGGGAGGGGACATCCGGCGGGGCCCGTTGGGGAGCGGGCCCTTGAGGGAGGGGAGTACCGGTCGGCGCGGATCACGCGCCGGCCGGTACCTCCCTCAGCCGTCATTGACCGGAAGCGCGACCGACGAAGTAAGTGACCTTGATGTATCCGAGATCCACCTGCACGCTCCTTCCCCCCGAAGGACCCGCGATACTGCCGAAGCCGACTCGAAGACTTTTCCGAAGAGGGGCAGATACGGTGACCGACGTGCAAACCACAGAGGTAGACCCGCCTTGGGAGGGCTTGACCGGCGCCGAGCTGCACGCCGCGTGCATGCAGGCCGCCCGGGACGGGGACCGCCGCGCGATGGACCGCCTCGTCGCCGAGCTGACCCCGCTCGTCTGGCACGTCGCCCGGGCCAACGGCCTCGACCGCTCGGTCGCCGAGGACGTCGTCCAGACCGTGTGGCTCGCCCTCTTCAGCCAGCTCGGGAAGCTCAGAGACCCCAAAGCCCTCGCCGCCTGGCTGATCACGACCACCCGGCGCGAGGCCACCCACCCCTTCGGCCGCCGCGTGCAGCCCGTGCCGCTGAGCGACGAAGTCGCCGAGGCCATGCCGAGCACCCAACCGGCACCCGAAGACGAAGCCGTCCGCGCCGACCGCGACCGCCGGGTCTGGCGCGCCTTCGTCCGGCTGCCCCACCGCTGTCAGGACCTGCTCCGGCTGACCGTGCTCGCGGGTCGCGCGGAGTACCAGCTCGTCGCCGAGGCGCTGCGCATGCCCCGCGGCAGCGTCGGCCCGACCAGGGGGCGCTGCCTCGACCAGATGCGCGATCTGCTCGTCAGTGAAGGGGGAAGCCGATGAACGACCTCGGAACGCCGGGCGAGGCCTTTTCCGACGAATTGATCCTGGCCGGCATCGGCCGCTTCCTCGACGAGCTGGACCCGCCGCCGGGTGACCTGGTGCAGCGGGTCCAGTTCGCGCTCGCCCTCGAAGACCTCGACGTCGAGGTCGCCCGCTGGGAGCGGCTGGACAACCTGGCCGGCGTCCGCGGCGGCGGCACCGGCACGATCACGTTCACCGTCAGCGACCTGACCGTGATGATCAACCTGACCAAGATCGGCAAGCTGCACCGCATCGACGGCTGGCTGGTGCCCGCCGGCCAGTACGGCGTCGAGGTGCGGGTCGCCGAGCACGGCACGTCGTCCACGACCGCCGACGAAGGCGGCCGGTTCGTGCTCGACAACGTGCCGCGAGGGACCACGCAGATCCTCGTGCACCTCGGGGACGTGACGTGCCGCCGGACCGTCGTGACCCCGACGGTCGTGCTTTAGCCCAGGAAGTCGGCGAGGGGGACGGGCGTCAGTCCGTCCTTCTTCGCCTGCTCGACGAAGGCCGTGTAGTCCTCTTTGAACGTCTTGCGGAAGTGCATCAGCACGACGTCTCCCGGCTTCAGCTTGTCCCCGGCCTGGAACTGGACGTGCCCGTCGTTGACGGCGGCCGTCCACAGGACCGCGGCGCGCATCCCGCACGCGGCCGCCGCGCGCAGCGTGTTCTGGTCGTAGTTGCCGAACGGCGGCCGGAACAGCGACGGCCGCACGCCGAGCCCGCGCTGGAAGTCGTCCGCGTCGTCGCAGATCTCCTTGCGCTGGAACTCGTACGGCTTGCCCTTGAGGTTCGGGTGGTCGACCGTGTGGTCGCCGAGCGTCGCGCCGGTCGCGTCGAGGATCTGCTTGAAGTAGGCCTCGTGGCCCTTCACGTACTTCTCATTCAGGAACAGCACCGGGTGCGTCCCGTTCTGCTGCATCAGCTTCAGCGCGTCCGGGTCCTTGACCGCGCCGTCGTCCATGGTGAGGAAGACGTACGGCTGGTCGGTCGTGATCCGGCGGACCACCGGGACCTGGCCGTTCGCGACCGCCGGCGCCTTCTGCTGGACCGTCCCGAACGGGTACGGCGCCGACGTCGTCGACCCCGGCCCGCCGCCGGGCGCCGGGTTGGGCTGGCTGGTGCCGAACTCCTTCTGAGCCGGTTCGGTCGTCGAACAGGCCGTCAACACCAGTGCCGCGACGGCCGCCATTGCTACGACGCGCGTCATCCCACGTCCCCCTTCCGCGTAGTGCGCAACTACACGAAAGGGTGACGTTGAAGTGCGGGGTGAGGTTGTGTCCGGTGATCTTGTGTGGCTGGCGCCACCCAGGTCAGCGCCCGGTTTCCGCCGCCTTGACCAGCTTGCGGGAGAACAGTCGGATCACTCGTTCGAGTCCGGCCGCCAGGATCGGACCGCTGCCCTTGACCGGTTCGGTGAACGACCCGGTCCACCGCAGGTGCGTGCCGCCGCCGTCGGTCGGCGTGAACAGCACCTCGGCGCGGTAGTCCTTGATCGGGTTGGCACCGAAGAACGTGTAGACGTGCTTGCGGCCGGGCTCGTACTCGAGCGTCTCCTCGCGGATCAGCACCGGCCACAGGCCGACCTCGCGAACGGCGCCGACGCCGGCCGGGTCGACGGTGCCCTGACGCTTCCAGCGGGCCTGCACGATGAGTGGCTTTCCCCACTTCGCCCAGCTCGGCCCGTCGGCTTCGAGCGCGAACAGCGCCGCCGGCGACGCGCTGCTCGTGCGGTTGACCTCGAAGGAGAACTTGCGGCCCACCGGAACCTCCCACGTTGTTGACAGACTGATAATTAAGCGTTGCGCGCAGCGTAGGTCAAGATGGGGGCGTGAGCACGCCGCGTCCCGACATCGCCGCGCCGCACTGGCTGACCCAGCTCCTGCGCAGCAAGCCGGTCCCGGTGCCGTGGAACATGGTCGCCCGCGCTGTCATCGCGCTGGCCGTCCCGCTCGCGGTCGCTTACGCGGCCGGGAACATCGCCATCGGCGCGCTGATCTCGACCGGCGCGCTGCCCGCCGTGCTGTCCGAGTCGGCCGGGCCGTACCGCTACCGCGCCCGCCGGCTCGGCGGCGCGACGCTGGCGGCGACGGCCGGGTACCTCGTCGGGCTGCTCACCGGCGGCACGCCCGCGCTGTCCGTGCCCGCGGTGATCCTGGTCGCGGCGGTGTCCGCGCTGATCAGCGCGGCCGGCAGCAACGCCTCGGTCGCCGGGCTGCAGATGTTCGTGTTCTGCGTCCTCGGCACCGGCCAGCACGCGACCGGCGTGCGCGTCGAGATCCTGTTCGGCTTCTTCTGCCTCGGCGCCGTGTGGAGCCTCTCGGTGGCGCTCGCCAGCTGGACGTTCCGGGCGACCAGCCCCGAGCGCTCCGCCGTCGCGCACGTCTACGTCGAGCTGGCCGCGATGCTCTCGGCGACCGACGAAGCCGTCTCGCGGGTCGCGCGCCACCGGCTGACCACGGCCATGAACACCGCGTACGACCAGCTGCTCACCGCGCGCTCGTGGCTGTCCGGCCGCGACGCCGCCTACCGCCACCTGCTCAACCTGCTCTCGGCGACGACCCCCGCGGTCGAGGCGTCGGTGGCGATGGTCAACGCGGGCCGTCGCACGCCCCAGGACGTCATCGACCACTTCGTCGCGCTGTCGGCGACGGTCCTGGCCAGCCAGCCGCTGCCGGAACCGCCCCCGATGCCGGGCGACGACGCCGACCCGGTGCTCGCCGCCCTGTACGCCGGGCTGGTCCGGATCGGCAAGGGCGACGACCGCAAGCGCCGGGAGCCGACGCCCTGGTACCGGCGCCTGCGGACGTGGGCGGGTTCGCTCGCGTCCGGCCCGCTGACGTGGATCGCGGCGCTGCGGCTGACGCTGTGCGTGGCGATCGCCGAGATCGTCGGGTTGCTGGTGCCGTTCGAGCGGTCCTACTGGATCACCCTGACCGTCGGGATCGTCCTCAAGCCCGACTTCGGCTCGGTCTTCGGCCGCGCGGTGCTGCGCGGGATCGGCACGGTCGTCGGCGTCGGGGTGGGTGCCGTCGTGCTCGGCGTCGGCGGGCACGGCTGGGTGCTGGTCGCCCTGATCACGATCTTCGCCGGGGGCGTCGCGGTCGGGAAGGTGCGCAACTACGGCATCCTCAGCGCGTTCGTGACGCCGTTGATCATCCTGCAGATGGACCTGGCGAACACCGGCAGCTGGGACGTCGTGGTGGCGCGGCTGGTCGACACCGTGCTGGGCTGCGTGATCGTCCTCGTCTTCGGCTACCTGCTCTGGCCGGGCAGCCGTCGCCCCCAGGTCGGCGGCCGGCTCGCCGACGGGCTCGACGCCGTCGCGAAGTACGTCTCGAGTGCGCTGGTCGAGGCCTCGGAAGGAGAGGCGCGGCTGGCGCGTTCGCGAGCCCGCCGCGGCGCCTACCGGGCGCTGGCCGACCTGCGGACGGCGTTCCAGCAGGTCGTCGTCGAGCCGTCGGCGAACGGCCGCCAGGCGGTGGCGTGGTGGCCGGTCATCGCCGCGCAGGAACGCGTCGCGGACGCCGTCACCGAGGTCGGCGTGACGATCGGTCGGGGGGTGGCGCCGCCGGCGCCCGGGGACACCGAGCTGCTGACCGCCGCGTTGGACGAGCTGGCGTCGGCGATCCGCGAGCAGCGCGAGCCACGGTCGATGCCGCTGCCCGACAGCGCGCAGCTGGCCGGCGTGGTGGATCAGCTGGAGTCGGCGTTCGACGCCGTCCGCGGTCCCGACCTGGTGGAACGCACTCCGCCGCGGCTCGTCCGGCGGTTCCTGCCCTACCACCGGCGCACGTGACGCGCGTGCTGTTCAATTGCCCCATGGGAATCGACTTCGATGCGTTGAAGGGCAAGGCCGAAGAGGCCCTGCGGGAGCACGGCGACAAGATCGAGGGCGGCCTCGACAAGGCGGGTGACTTCGCGAAGTCGAAGTTCGCCGGGCACG
This sequence comes from Amycolatopsis sp. cmx-4-37, assembly GCA_049998055.1. GTDB lineage: Bacteria > Actinomycetota > Actinomycetes > Mycobacteriales > Pseudonocardiaceae > Amycolatopsis. Next base: position 349,997 of record JAEBEK010000008.1, read on the forward strand.
ACGAGCAGATCGACAGCGGCATCGAGAAGGCCAAGAGCTTCCTCGACAAGTTCGACGACAAGCCGGACACGCCCCCGGCTGCCCAGTAGCTACTGGACTTCGCCGGTCGCGATCCCGTCCGCGAGGCCGGTGATCCGGCCGCCGCGTTCGCCGAGCGCGATGAGCCCTTGCCGCGCGTCCGGCGCCGACAGGCTGATCCGGACGCCCGCGCGTTCGACGTCGAGGCTGGCGGCCAGCGCTTGCGCGCCTTCGTACCCCGCGTTGATCGTGGCCGCCAGCCCACCGGTCGAGGCCAGCGAACCGCGCGCGGCGCCGAGCCGGCCGAGGGCGTCGTCGACGATCGGCAGCAGCGCGTCCCGGTTGCCTTCGGTCATGGCGCGCACGAGCTGCGGGTTCGACCCCGCGACGCGCGTGCCGTCGCGGTAGGACCCGGCGGCCAGCGACATGGCCAGCGGCCCGCCCTCGGCGCCGATCGTGGCGAGGATGGCCGCGAGCAGGTGCGGCAGGTGCGAGATCCGGGCGACGGCTTCGTCGTGCGACTCGGCGGGCAGCGGGACGACGTGCGCCCCGACGTCCAGCACGAACCCGGCGACCTCGGCCCAGGCGTCGAGATCGGTGTCGTCTTCGACGGCGACGACCCAGGCCGCGCCCTGGAACAGCGCGGCGTCCCCGGCCAGCCAGCCCGAGTTCGACGTCCCGGCCATCGGGTGCCCGCCGACGTACCGCGTGTACGGCACGCGGCGGCGGACGGCGTCCAGGACCGGCGCTTTCACGCTGGTCACGTCGGTGAGCAGGCAGTGCGACGCGTGCTGGGAGACCAGGCGCAGCAGGTCCTCGACGGCCGGCAGCGGCACGGCCAGCACGACCATCGCGTCCTCGGCGGCGGCCCGGTGCAGCGCGGCTTCGACGTCCGTCGTGACGTCGAAACCCGCTCTGCTGGCCGCGTCGGCGTCCACTTCGGAAACCGCGGCGCCGAACGCCGTGCGGCCGCTGGCGGCCGCCGCGCGCAGCAGCGAACCGCCGATCAGCCCGAGCCCGATCACGCATACGTCTCGCACGGCGCCCATCCTGCCAGTGCCGGACGCATCTGGGGCTACAGCGCGGCGGCGAGCCTCGTTCCCTGGTCGATCGCGCGTTTCGCGTCGAGTTCGGCGGCGACGTCGGCACCGCCGATGAGGTGCACCGGCAGCCCGGCGGCGCGCAGTTCGCCCGCGAGGTCCCGCACGGGTTCCTGACCGGCGCAGACGACGATCGTGTCGACCTCCAGCAGCCGCGGTTCGCCGTCGACGGTGAGGTGCAGGCCGGCGTCGTCGATCCGCTCGTACGTCACGCCGGTGAGCTGCTCGACGCGCTTCGCCTTGAGCGCGGCCCGGTGCACCCAGCCCGACGTCTTGCCGAGCCCGGAACCGATCCCGGACTTCTTGCGCTGCAGCAGGAACACCTGCCGCGGCGACGGTTCGGGGTTCGGCTTCCCGAGCCCGCCCGCCGCCTGTTCCGGGTCGGTGACACCCCACTCGGCCATCCACGCGTCGCGGTCGAGCGCCGGCGATGCGGTGTGCGTGAGGAACTCGCTGACGTCGACGCCGATGCCACCGGCCCCGATCACCGCGACCCGCTCGCCGACCGGCTTCCCGTGCCGCACGACGTCGACGTAGGACAGCACCGTCGGGTGGTCGATCCCGGGCAGCGACGGCACGCGCGGCGCGACGCCGGTGGCCAGCACGACCTCGTCGAAGCCGGTCAGGTCGCCCGCGGCCGCGCGCGTGCCGAGGTGCAGCTTCAGGCCGGTCACCTCGACGCGCCGCTGGTAGTAGCGGATCGTCTCGGCGAACTCCTCCTTGCCGGGGATCTTCCGCGCGATGCCGAACTGGCCGCCGATCTCGTCGTCCGCTTCGAACAGCTCGACGCGGTGGCCGCGTTCGGCCAGCGCGGTCGCCGCCGAGAGCCCGGCGGGACCCGCGCCGACGACGGCGACGTGCTTCGACCGCCGCGTCGGCGACAGCGTCAGCGTGGTTTCGTGGCCGGCACGCGGGTTCACCATGCAGGACACGAGCTTGCGCTTGAAGGCGTGGTCCAGACAGGCCTGGTTGCACGCGATGCACGTGTTGATCTCGTCCTCGCGGCCGCTCTCGGCCTTCCGGATCCATTCGGGGTCGGCGAGGAACGGCCGCGCCATCGACACGAGGTCGGCGTCGCCGCTGCTCAGCGCTTCCTCGGCGACCTGCGGCATGTTGATGCGGTTGGACGTGACCACCGGGATGGTCACGTGCGGCTTGAGCTTCCCGGTCACCCAGGTGAACGCGGCGCGCGGCACCGACGTCACGATCGTCGGGACGCGAGCCTCGTGCCAGCCGATGCCGGTGTCGATGATCGTCGCGCCGGCGGCTTCGACGTCCTTCGCGAGCGCGACGACGTCCTCCCAGCGCTGGCCGCCTTCCACCAGGTCGAGCATGGACAGCCGGTAGATGATGATGAAGTCGTCACCGACCTTTTCCCGGGTCCGCTTGACGATCTCGACGGCGAACCGGCGCCGCTTCTCGGGTGTGCCGCCCCAGGCGTCGGTCCGCTTGTTGGTGCGTTCGGCCAGGAACTGGTTGATCAGGTAGCCCTCGGAGCCCATGATCTCGACGCCGTCGTAACCCGCTTCGCGCGCGAGAGCGGCGCAGTCGGCGAAGGCGTTGATCTGCTGACGTACGCCTCGGCTCGTGAGGGCGCGCGGCCGGAACGGGTTGATCGGCGCCTTGATGCTCGACGCGGACACGCTCAGCGGGTGGTAGGCGTACCGGCCCGCGTGCAGCACCTGCAGCGCGATCTTGCCGCCGGCTTCGTGGACGGGCGCGGTGAGCTGCCGATGCTGCTTAGCTTCGGCGGACGTCGTCAGCTTGGAGGCGAGCGGCAGCAGCCAGCCGGTGCGGTTCGGCGCGAACCCGCCGGTGACGATCAGCCCGACCCCGCCGCGGGCGCGTTCCGCGTAGTACTCGGCGAGCTCGGGGAAGTGCGCGGCCTTGTCTTCGAGGCCGGTGTGCATCGATCCCATGAGCACGCGGTTGCGCAGCGTCGTGAAGCCGAGGTCGAGCGGGGCGAGGAGGTTCGGGTACGGGCTCATCGGGCGTCCTTGGGGTGGTGGAGGGCGGCGAGCACTTCGTCGAACCACTCGACCTGGCCCTCTTCGACGCGGATGCCACCGCGCAGGACCAGGTACTGGTGCAGGTGCTGGCCGGTGAGTGCCGCGGGCGAGGGGAAGTCGCGCTTCTCGATCTGGCGGTAGACGTCGAGGCGTTCGGCGTGGTGCGCCCGGTGCCGGACGATCTCTTCGGCGACCTTCGCGGGGTCGCCGAAAGTCGCGCCGCGGATCTTCACGGCGAGTTCGACCGGCCCGGCCGACGGATCCGGTTCGGCCAGCCAGCGGACGAGTGCGGCGCGGCCGCCGTCGCTGACCGTGTAGACCTTCTTGTCCGGCCGCCCCGACTGCGCGACGACGTCGACCACGACCCAGCCGGCCTCTTCCATCCGCTTCAGGACGCGGTAGATCTGCTGGTGGGTGGCGCTCCAGAAGAGCCCGATCGACTTTTCGAAGCGGCGCGTGAGCTCGTAGCCCGAGCCGGTGCGCTCGGACAGCGAGACGAGGATCGCGTGCTCCAGTGCCATCCTCGGAGGGTCCTATGCAACGAGTTGCAGTGCAACGAGGCGCGCATCACTTCACCCCCTGAGGGGGATGAATCGGGTCGACTTCATCGGCGAAAAGACCAGGATGGGAGGAGTGCACCCGGTACTCGAACTGATCTCCGAACGGATGGCGACGGGCAGCGTGCCGGGCGAACGCACCGACGGCCGGCGCCTCGCGCTCGCCGTCGAAGGCGGCAGCAGCCGCGGCACCTACTCGAGCGGCATGGTCCTGGCGCTGGACGAACTGGGCATCACCCCCGCGCTCGACGCCGTCTACGGCTCTTCGGCCGGAGCGCTGAACGGCGCCTGGCTGCTCTGCGGCCGGTCGTCGACCGGCGTGCGGACCTGGTGGAACCCGGTCGTCATGCGCCGGATCATCAACCCGCTGCACACCCTGCGCGGCCGCGCGGTGATCGACCTCGAATACCTCGTCCACCAGGTCTATTCGGTGCTGGAGCCGATGGACTTCCCGGCGATCCTGGCCAACCCGGTGACGTTCCACCCCCTGGCCACCGACGCCGACACGGGGGAGTCGACCGACCTGCACCCTTTTCTCGACGACGTCGACGCGGTCAAGGTCGCGCTCGCGGCGTCGTCCTGCATGCCGGTGCTGGCCGGCCCGCCGATCCCGATGGCCGGCCGCCGGTTCGTCGACGCCGGGGTCGCCGAGCCCATCCCGTACCGCACGGCGCTGGCCCAGGACGCGACCGACGTCCTCGTGCTGCGCACCCGCCGCGCGGACGAGCTGCCGCTGCCGCCACCGAGGGCGTACGACGTCGTCGTGCCGCGCTTCCTGCGCCGCCAGGCCCCGGGCGCGATTCCCGCGTGGCGTGACACCTTCCGGCGCGACGTCGAGGACGAGGACGTCCTGGCGTCCGACCCGCGGATCTTGAGCATCCGCCCGCCGGTCGGTTCGCCGGACGTGGCGGTGCTGGAGCGCGACCCCGAGGTGCTGCGCAAGGCCGTGGACCTCGGCAAGAGCGCGGTGCTCGACGTGCTGGAAGGGCTACGCGAAGCTTCGTAGCCGGGTGGCCCGGGACTGCACGACGAGCCGCTGCGCGCCGAGCGAAACGGCCAGGTAGAGCAGGATCGACGCGCTGCCGAGGCCCTTCGCGCCGCCGTCGATCAGCGCGTCGAGGCCGACGTGGCTGCCGATCGCGACCAGCCACAGCAGGATCGTCAGCCAGGTGCCCTGGCGGAACAGCTGCCCGTCCTGGTCCCAGAGCCGCACGGTGTACCCGCGGACCACGCCGAAGCCCGCGGCGAGCACGAGACTGCCGACGAGCAGCGCGATCGCGAGCCCGGTCGCCGGCTCCTGCTTGAAGTACGCGCCCAGCGCGACGACCCCCAGCACCAGCAGGATCAGCAGAACGGTCGGCTTGCGGTCCTCCCGGACCGGCCGCCGCTGCGTCTGGCGCCACAACAGCCACGCCAGCACGACGAGTCCGATGACGATGTTGGCCGAGCTGCCCACGAGCGTTCCTCCCCTGGTGATCCGTTCGATCACCAAGGCTGCCCGTGCGCGGGCGTCGGAACGTCAACCCGGGGGTGGAAGCCAGGTGGACCAGGGCTCCCGGGTCACGCCGGGGACAACGCCTCCCGGTAGGCGTTCACCGACTCCGTCAGGCGGTCCAGCTCGGCCCGCATCCGGGCCACACCGGCGTCGTCCAGGCTCATCGCGGCGCCGATCACGTCGGGGATGCCCCGCGCCTTCGCACGCAGCGACCGCCCGTTTTCGCTCAGGCTGACGCGGACCGACCGCTCGTCGTCCGCCTGCCGGTTCCGGACCACCAGGCCCGCGGTCTGCAGCCGCTTGAGCAGCGGCGAAAGCGTGCCCGAATCGAGGTTCAGCTCGGCGCCGAGCTCCTTCACGAGGCGATGGTCCCTTTCCCAGAGCGCCAGCATGACCAGGTACTGGGGGTAGGTCAGGTCGAGGTCCTCCAGGACGACCCGGTACAGCGACGTCACCGCGCGCGACGCCGAGTACAGCCCGAAGCAGAGCTGGTCGTCCAGTCGCAGCGAAGCCATGGCGTCCTCCTCTCTCTCAACGCTCCATGGTCCTCGCCCTCGTGGTGCGCGAACTGGCGGCCGGCGTCGGCGCGGCCGTCGTGTTCCCCGAGTACGACCGCTCGCCGGAAGCGCGTTACCCGGTCGCCATCGAGCAGAGCTACGCCGTGGCGAAGTGGGTCACCGAGCACGGCGCTTCGAAGGGGCTCGACACCTCGCGCATCGCGATCGCGGGCGACTCCGTCGGCGGGAACATGACGGCGGCGCTGACGCTGCTGGCGAAGCAGCGCGGCGACGTCACCTTCCGCCAGCAGGTGCTGTTCTACCCGGTGACCGACGCGAACTTCGACACCGAGTCGTACGAGAAGTTCGCCGAGGGCTACTTCCTCGGCCGCGAGGGCATGAAGTGGTTCTGGGACCAGTACACGACGGATCCCGCGCAGCGCGCGGAGATCACCGCGTCCCCGCTGCGCGCGTCGCTCGACGAGCTGGCCGGGCTGCCGCCGGCGCTGGTGATCACCGGCGAGGCGGACGTGCTTCGCGACGAAGGTGAGGCGTACGCGGCGAAGCTGCGTCAGGCCGGTGTGCCCGTCACGGCCGTGCGGTACCAAGGGATCATCCACGACTTCGTGATGGTCAACGCGCTTCGCGAGACCCACGCCGCCGAGGCCGCGATCACCCAGGCGATCGCGGTGCTGACGCGTTCTTTGGAGAAATAACTGAGAAAACGCTGAGTTCGCAACACGTTGCGGCCCTATGACGCAACTCACAGGGCCGCAACGTGCCTGCCTGCTCAAACGTGATATATACGCGACTCCCGATCGATCCGGGCGCGCATTCTGCCCGCCCGGAAGGACCGAACGATGAACCTGAGCAGCATCCGGCTGGACTCGCCGGTCAACATGATCGTGGTGGTCGTGCTGACGCTGCTCGCGATCATCGCGGTCCCGTGGTTCTGGGACCGCTGGAAGCGCAAGCGGTTGTGGCGCAGCGCCACCGTCCTGCTCGCGGTCGTGCTCCTGGTGCTCACCACCGGCATGGCGGGCAACATGATCGGCGGGTTCTTCCCGACGGTCGGATCGCTGCTCGGCACCGGCGTGTACTCCGGCCAGGGCACCGACGCGGAGGCCGCGCAGAACGGCGAGGACCTCGAGAAGCTGCGCGACACGGGGGTCGCGCACGCGCACGAGGGCAAGGGAACGGTCGTCCACATGAAGGTGACGGGCCGGCGCACCAAGCTGACCCGCGACGTCACGGTCTACCTGCCCCCGCAGTACTTCGACGCCGCGTACAAGGAACTGCGGTTCCCGGTGGTCGAATGGATCCCGAACTACCCGTCCGGCCCGGAGGTCTTCGCCGTCTACGGCATGCCGCAGCAACTCGACGCGGCGATCGCGCGCAAGGCGCTGCCGCCGTCGGTGGTGATCGTCCCCGACCCGACGGGCGTCCCGAAGGTCGGCCACGACACCGAATGCGTCGACGAGGTCAACGGAACGGCGAACGACACGTACCTCACGGCCGACCTGCGCGACTGGGCCCTGCAGAAGCTCGGGGTGGCGCCGAACCGCCGGGCGTGGACGATGGCGGGCTGGTCGTCGGGCGGCTACTGCGCGATGAACCTGGTGACGCGCCACCCGCAGTGGTACGGCCAGGCGGTCAGCGTGAGCGGCTACGACAAGGCCCAGGTCGACGCCGAGACGGAGGATCTGTTCCACGGCCGCCAGGACATCAACGACGCGAACAACGTCCGGGTGAACGTGCGGCTGCACCCCTCGCCGGTGGAGATCCTGGCGATCTCGGGGGAGAAGGAGAGCTACGAGAGTTTCGCGATCGACCAGATCCGCGCGGCGACCCGGCCCCCGCTGCAGTTCTCGTCGTGGCGCATCCCGGACGCGGGCCACAACATGAACACGTTCAAGTCCCAGCTCCCGGACATCCTGACGTGGATCGGCGCGCACACGCTGGCCCCTTCCCCAGCCGGCCGACAGGTCGAGACCACGGGCGGCGTGCTGCCCTGGCCCCTACCGCGTTCAGGCGCACAGGGAGCGCTGGCGGACACGGACCAGTAGCGCGGCAAGGGATCGCGCCCGGACCGCGTCCCGCCGGGTGCGCCGGCCGGACCCCGCAACCATCGGCGGGTGCCGATCAGCCCAGGAGCGCCGACACCACCGACGTCACGCGCTTCGAGGCGGTCGCGTAGTCGACCGAGGCGGGATGCTCGCTCAGCACCGCCACGATGTACCGGCCGTCCTCGCCGACCAGGCCCGAGGTGTGCAGGATCCGCGTCGGCCGGCAGCAGGACCACCCCTGCTTCACCGCCCACGGCCGATCACCGGCGGCGTCCGGGATGCCGAAGTACTGGCGGAAACCGTCCGACCCCTGCTCGGTCGCGGCCCGCAGCGCGGCCAGGATCGCCGCGGGCCCGTGCGCCAGCACGTACTGGTAGATCCGCACCACGTCCTTCGCCGTGATCCGCGTGTCACCCCACCGCCCGGGGTCCGCGGGCGCGCGGGTACCGGTGAGGCCGATCCTCTTGGCCCAGCCCGTCACGATCGACGGCCCGCCGTAGGCCGACCAGAACCGGCTCGCGAGCTCGTCGTCGCTGCGGGACAGCATCCGCTGCACCTGCGCCGTGGGGCCGCCCTGCTCGAGGACGGCGAGCGCGATCAGCAGCTTCACGAGCGAAGCCGAGGTGTACGTGCGATCGGCGTGCACCGAAACGGTCGTCGCTCCGGCCTGCCGGTCGAAGACCACGACGCTGACGTTGCCACTGCCCACCATCCGGTCCAGCTCGGCGGCGTCCACCTTGGCCCCGGTCTTGGATTCGGTCTTGGACTCGGGCTTGGGAGTCGGCGAGGAGCTCGGCGCCGGAGTCGAGCCCGGGCTCGGTGTGACAGGCGATTCAGACATCGATGTCATCGCTTCGGTGACGGCGATCACCCGAGGCTTCTGAGCGGCGCCGTGACTGATCGTCACGGCCACCGCGCCGATCGCCCCCACGCACAGTCCCACCAGGAAGATGCCGCTCAGCTTGCGCATGATCCGGATTGCCGGAAGAGCGGCCCGGCGTTCCCCGGATCGGGTGAATTTGTGGGATAGCTCTCGGCGGGCCCCGGATCCGGGAACGCTGCGCGGACCTGCGGGCAAGCACCGTCGTTTCGCTGCCCGTGTTCGCGGGGTACCTGGGTGCGGTGACGATCGTCACCACACTCTGGGAAGGACTGGAGTCATGACTCACGCGAAAGGCGCACGCATCCGGGTTCGCGGCCTGCAGCCGGCGCAGGTGCTGGCCGGGTTGGCCGGGATCGCGTTCCTCGTCGTCGGCATCATCGGGTTCACCAGGACGGGCGTCGGGAACTTCGCCGGCCACCACGACGCCGGCTTCTGGCGGTTCTCCGGCAACCCGCTCATGAGCTTGGTCCGGGTCGTGACCGGCGTCGTCGGCCTGCTGCTGGCGTTCGGTTCGGGCCGCGCCCGGACGTTCGGCTGGCTGCTCTTCATCTTCTACGGCGCCCTCTTCGTGTGGGGTCTGATGATCGACGGCCTCATCTCGACCAACCCCTTCGCCAACGCCGGCAACCCGATGGACATGGGCCGCGCCGACACCTGGCTGCACCTCGGTGTCGCCGCGCTCGGTCTGCTGATCGCCGTCCTGCCCGCCCGCCGCACCATCCACGTCCCCGAGGACGAGGTGGCCGACGAGCCGACCGTCGCCGAGCGGCGCACCGACCGCGTCGCGGACACCGACCGCACGGACACCATCCCGGCCTCGGACGAGCAGCCGCGCCGTCGTTCGTTCCTGCGTCGCCACCACGACGAACGAGGCCCGGAAGTCGCTCACGAAGAGCGTCCGCCGGGCCTCGCCCACTAAAGAAGTTCTGCTGGGTGGCTCAGTAGGTGGTGCCACCCGAGCCGGAGTTGCTGGTCCCAGCGCCACTGTCAGCCGGAGCCTGGTTGGTGGTGGCGTTGGAGCCGGTGCCGATCTTGCACCCGGCGGGCTCGATGACGAACCAAGTGCCGTTCACGCCGTTGCCGTTCGCGTCACCGGGCTTCGTGTCCTTCGAGAAGGTGTAGACCGGCCAGCCGCCGATGGTGACCTGCTCGGTGCCGTCCGCGCGCTTGATGCTGCCGAGCAGCTTCGAGTCGATGCCCTGCAGCTCGACCTTGCCGTTGGAGAGCACCGGCGGCCAGGTCTTGGCGCAGTCGCCGTTGCAAGCGGAGGTCTTGGCCTTCTTGGTGTCCTTCTGGAACAGGTAGAGCGTCATGCCGTTCTGGTCGGTGATCGCCGCCCCGAGCCCGTCGATGTTGCTGGCGCTCAGCTTGACGACGCCCGCTTCACTCGCGGCCTGCCCGGCCTTGCCGCCCTTGGCGTTGGACGCGTACCAGGCCCCGGCGACGCCCTGGCCGGTAGCGTCGCCGGCCTTGGTGTCCTTGGCGTAGCGGTAGAGCGCCCACCCGCCGACGGTGATCTGCTCGGTGCCGTCGGAGCGCGTCACCTTCCCGACGAGGTTCTTGTCGACGCCCTGGACCTGCACGTCCCCGGTGGCCAGCATCGGTGGCCAGGTCTTGGCGCAGTCACCGTCGCAATTGGACTTCGGCGGCTTGGCCGTGTCCTTGTCGAACCGGTAGAGGGTCATGCCGTTCTGGTCGGTGAGCACCTGCCCGACACTGGCGACGTCCGCGACGACCAGTTTCGACTCGTTCGACGCGGGGGCGGCGTTGCCGACCTGCCCGTTGGCGATCTGGCCGCCGCCCGTGCCTCCCGCCGCTGCGGGGGCGATGACCGGCTGAGCAGTTTCGGCACCCGAGCAAGCGGTGAGCACTGCCAGCCCGGCTGCCGCCGCGGCGACGGAGACGGCGATGCGCGTGCGAAGCATGGAAGTTCTCCTTGTGTCCGTTGGGATTTCCCGCCGCTCGGTGCGGCTGCTTGATACCCACTACACGGACACTCGGCGAAGACGGTTCAAAGAATTTTCCCCGGCGGCTCACGCCTGGTCAGAAGGGCGCGGCGGTCGGGTGGCCGCGTTGGCGCCAGGACTGGGTCGCCGCTGGGCTGACCCGGGCCTGGGCTGTCGAGGCCGGGCCGCCGCCGGTGGGAGCCGCCCCGGCCCGCCACGAGTGGCGCCGGCCGATGCCGATGCCCGCTCGCTTGTGGCTGCCGCGACCTGCCGAACCACTCCTGGCCGCTACACCGAAGCGCCACCCGGCCGGGGCTCGCCGAGGGCGCGGTCGACAAGCGTCGCGGCCGCGCCGGTGTAGGCGGCCGGATCGAGAAGGGCGTCCAGCGCCGCCGGGGTGAGGACCTCGGTGATCTCGGGCAGCTCGTCCAGCACCTCCCGCAGCGGCCGGTCATCGCGCACCGCCCGCTGGGACGCCTCGCCGAGCAGCTCCTTGGCCTTCGCCTTGCCGAGCAGCGGCGCGAGCACGGCGGAGAGCCGTTCGGACACGATCAGCCCGTGCGTCGACGCCACGTTCGCCCGCATCCGCCCGGGCTCCGCGGTGAGCCCGCGCGCCAGCTCGACAGCCGTGTGCGCGGCGCCGCCGGTCAGCCGGAGGCACTCACGGATGAGCTGCCACTCGGCGTGCCAGACCCCGGCCGACCGTTCGTCCTCGGTCAGCATCGACTGCGTGACGCCCGCCGCCAGCACCGGAACCTGCAGCGCGGCCGAACGGATCAGCGTCGCGAGCACGGGGTTCCGCTTGTGCGGCATCGCCGTCGAGCCGCCCCGCCCCTCGGCGGCCGGCTCGACGACCTCGCCGAGCTCGGTCCGGGTGAGCGTCGCGACGTCGACGGCCAGCTTCCCCAGCGCCCCCGCGGTGAACGCGAGCGCGCTGGCGAGGTCGACGACCGGCGTCCGCAGCGAGTGCCACGGCAGCACGGACGCGGCCAGCCCGGTCTCTTCGGCGAACGCGGCGGTCAGGCGCTCCGCATAGTCGGCGCCGAAAGCGCCGCCAGACTGTCCGGCCACGGCGGCAGCATCGGCGAGATCCTGGCCCCCGCCCCCGCCCCCGCCCCCGCCCCCGCCCTCCCGCTCTCCGGCACCCTCTCGCGCCTTCGCGCCCGCCTGCCCCGCTTGCTCAGGCAACACGGCATCGGCCAGGCGTGCGTACTCGAGGTACGCCGCCAGCGTCCCGGCCGCGCCGCCCAGTGAGGCCGGCAGCCCGCCGTCCAGCACGCGCCGGACCCGGACGGCCGCGTCCAGCACCAGCTGCCGCCAGCCCGCGGCCTTGAGCCCGAACGTCGTCGGCACCGCGTGCGCCGTCAGCGTCCGGCCGGGCATCGTCGTGTCCCGGTGCTCGCGCGCCAGCTCGGCCAGCGCCTCGGCCGTCGCGTCGAGGTCGGCGGCGAGCGACCGCAGCGTCCGGTCCGCGACCAGCATCATCGCCGTGTCGAAGATGTCCTGGCTGGTCGAGCCGCGGTGCACGTACTCGGCGGCTTCGGGCGCGATCGCGCCGACGGCCGACGTCAACGCCTTGACCAGCCCGACGACCGGGTTCGCCGTCGCCCGTGACCCGCGCGCCAGCTCGACGACGTCGATCCGCGCGCTGCTCGCGACCTCTGTGATCGCCACCGCGGCCGCGGCCGGCACCGTCCCGAGCCGCGCCTGCGCTCTCGCGAGCGCCGCCTCGGCGTCGAGCATGGCGCGCAACCAGGCCTCGTCTCCGGTGGACGCTTCGGCCGGCGTACCGGCCCGGACCGGGGACAGAAGTCCGGAATCGGGGTCGACGGTCATGGCCTCAGCATCGCACGCGGCCCGCCTCGGCTGCGTTCCCTCAGCCGGGGCTGGCGTGCTGGATCGTCATTCCGTTCGTGGGCAACCTCCTCTTCCGGCTTCGCCGCCCGGCGGCGCAGCCTGAGCCGTCATTCGCCGGTCGCGCCGTCGATCCGTTCGCGGACCAGGTCGGCTTGGCCGATGTGCCGCGCGTACTCGCCGATCATGCGCAGCATCAGCCAGCGCAGCGTGAACGGTTCGCCGGTGCTGATCCGCGTCCCGGTCTGCTCCAGGGAGCTCGCCGCGACGATCTCCCGGGAACGCGCACATTCGCTGTGCCACAACGAAAACGCCTCGCCGACGTTCCCGCCCAGCGCGGTGAAGTCCTGCTCCGGGTCGTCGTCGGAGTAGTACAGGTTCGGGACGTCCTCGCCCGCGAACTGAATCCGGAACCACCAGCGTTCGACGCCGGTGAGGTGTCGCAGCAGGCCGTGCAGCGACAACGTCGACGGTGGTACCGAGCGCTCGGACAACCGGGGCGGGTCCAGGCCGTCGCACTTCATCTCGAAGGTGCGCCGGTAGTAGTCGAGGCTCTCGGTCAGCGCCTGGCGCTCGTCCGCGATAGGTGTGGGGTCGGTCCGGTCGCCGGTCAAGCGACTCGGAGTGGCGACTGGGGTGGTGTGTTCGGTCATGTGCGGAGCGTGCCACGAGGGTCCGACAATTTTCGGTCCGGCGGCGGGTCCGGTGACCCGGCAACGGTGGGAAACCGCAGTTCAGACACGGTTTTACGAACCCGGTAACGAATGTCGGGGTGCGGCGATCTGATCTTCGTCAGCTGCTGCGATCACCCCGTCCCCACGCGGTCGGAGCGGCACCCTCGTCCGGAATCAGGAGATCACGACCATGGAGCGAACCGGTCGAAGAACCGCCGTGCTGGCCGCGTTGACCGCAGCGGCTCTCTTCGCTGCCCCCGCCGTCGCGTCCGCGGCGCCCGCCCCCAGCACGATCGACGTCAGCGACACGTCGGTCCACGCCGGCGACACGTTCACGGTCACCGAGCAGCTGTACAACCCGACGGACTTCACCGTCACCGGCGCGAAGGCGGCGGTCTACACCAAGGAAAAGCCGATCACCGAGCTGGTGGACCTGGTCTCCTGCGCCGGCACGATCGGCTGCGACCAGTACCTCAGCAGCTACCGCGGCGGCATCGGTGACCTTGGCGCCGGCGAGAGCCGCACCGTGACGTTCACGCTCCGCGTGAAGGACGTCGCCGGCGGCCAGTTCACGCTGCAGCACCAGTTCGCCGGCGACAACTACGCGTTCAGCGTCGAGGACGGCCCCGCCATCACGATCACGGCGGCTCCCAAGGCCGACATCAAGGTCGCGCTGACTGCCACACCGCGCGTCGGCTTGGTCGCCCGCGTCGACTACGTGATCACGGTGTCGAACAGCGGCCCGGCCACCGCGACCGGCGTCCGGGTGACGGCCAACGCGGGTTCGAACCGCTCGGTCACGTCGGCGACCGGCTGCACCCGCTCGGGCGCGAACGTCAACTGCGCGATCGGCACCCTGGCATCGGGAGCGTCGGCCACGGCGAAGTTCACGTCGGAGGGCGGCGTGTTCGCGTGGGGCGCGTTCACGGCGACGGCCCAGCGGGCGGCCAGCACCCCGGCCGACCCGATCGCGGCCAACGACACGGCGTCGAAGAAGTGCACGGCCTACACCGGGCTGTTCGTGACCTGCTGACGACTGTTCGTCCACATCAGAGCAAGTACGGCGCCGAGCGTGCTCGGCGCCGTACTGCGTCCGCGGTCTCTTCGATGGTCTGGTCCGAGGTGTCGATGACGTTCTTCTCGAGTTCGCCCAGGCCGGTGAACGCGCTGTGCATCCCCGTGATGGGTTCGATCTCGGTGAGTTCACGGCCTTCACGCGCGGTCCCGCGGGCGAGGGTGACCTCGAGACTCGGCCGCAGCACGACGTAGAAGAGGTCCAGGCCGTCCCGCTTGGCGGCGTCGCGGAAGGGCTCCAGGGCCCACGGGCCGACGATCCCGTCGAGAACGATGTCGTAGCCACCCCGGGCGTACCCGCAGGCAGCCTCGGCGATCACCCCGAGCACGACGTCGTTCTGCCGGGCGGCCTCGGGCAGGTACGGCGCCACGAACCCGGTCCGGATCCAGACGTAGAAGCTGTCTGTGTGCAGGTGCACGGTCGGCCGAGGTGCATCTTCGGTGACCAGTAGAGCTACGGTGGACTTCCCGGCTCCGGGCGGGCCGGTGAGGATCAGCAGCGAACCTGGCATGCACGCATGATGCGAGTCTCGTCCGTCAAGAACCAGTCTTGACCTTCGCCGCGGCCTCAGCCGGACCCGGTGTGCGGGTGGGTGACGGGGTCCTGGCTAAACTTGGGGTGCGGGCCGTTAGCTCAATTGGTAGAGCTGCGGACTTTTAATCCCCGGGATTTTGGTGTCAATTAGTGCCACATAATGTCGAACAGGCTTGATCTGTGCAGGTCAGACGGCACTTAATTCGAAGGTTCGTGTCGTCCAATGTTACGGCGTGTCGGGTGCTCCGTGAGCAGCGGAGCCCAATCGGAGACCGCCTATTGAACACATTTTTTTGAGGACTCTGTGGTCGCCTGTTACCGAGTCAACGTCCTTCGTTCTTCTAATCCGTAGGTTCTGGGTTCGAGCCCCAGGTGGCCCACTGTCTATCATGCGTTTGACCTGCGCTTTTGTTGAGCCCACGGGCATCTTTGCTGGTGTAAATGGTAGCGGGGGGCTGCGTTGCGTCTCCGTTCGTCCTGGCGTGCCAGACGATCGCTGGCGCGGACGCCTGTGAACGTTGACAGGCGACGCCGAGGACTGAGCTGTGAAGCGGTCAAACGGGCCTGGCTTGCAGGCCGCCAGAAGCCAAGACCTGTCGCCACGAGGTGCCGGACAACGATTGGCCTGCCTGGCCGAGCACCTGTTCGGCTTGGCGGCCCGACTTCGGTCAAGGAGGTCCAGAAAGTCAGCGCCTACCCGCGGCCTACGCCAGCGTCGCCCGCAGGCCCGAGGCTAGGAGCCCGCGGCAAGGAAACGCCGAATACTCGCTCGCGAATCGGCGGTGGAGGAGGAGAATGGTCGTCCATGACCTGCCGCAGCCCGTTCGGCGACATCAACACCAGCGAGCACAACGGCGAAGACGCGCTGTGCCTGTCCCGAACGCACTGCGCGAACGCCGTCGAGGACACGCTGCTCGAGTTCCATCAGGCCGCTCTTGCCGCGATCGACAGTCAGGCGCCGCAACCCGCGTTCTTCCTCGCGCGACAGCTCACCGAGCTTACGCTGAAGGCTTTGCACTTGCCGCACTTCCCGGCCGGGCACAACCTCACCGTGCTGCTGGAAAGCCTCCACCATCGCGGCGACGACCTGCTCGCCGGCGGAGCTGAGCAGGCCTTGGTCGTCGCGTTCATCCGCGACCTCGACCACCATGACCGCGCGGCGACGAGGGGCGGTACTCGACCACCCGCGCCGGCGACCCGGCTCTAAAGAACGTGTGCTGCGCGGACCCCACCCTGCTGCGCGAACACGTCGAGCGCCTGCACGGCTACGTCCAGCGCAGGCTGGCCGCCCAGGCGGCCGCGCCGGTCTGACCACGCCCGCGCGGTCGTACACGCTTGGGGCCTAGCCGAACTTCAGGCTGGTCGCTGAGATAGGCGAAACGATCGCGGCCTGCCGGCCCTGCAAACCCCGAAGGACAGCAGCAGCATGGCGTTCAAACGCTCCACCAGCACGGCCGCGATCCCGAGCGACCCTGTCCAGCTTTACCGCAAGCTCGCCGAAACCAACGATGGCCCCGACTCCCTGTGGTTCCATCAGGGGACCGTGTTGCTGGACTGGCACAAGAACCACGCGGCTATTGGTAACCAACGGAATCAGAACTTGCTGAATGCTCCGGCTAGGGGGCTGTCCGATCCAAGTCTGGCGCTAAGTCTCGCGCCACGACACATCCGCCGACGTGGTGCGCTACCTACGGTGCGTGTGCGCTACCTGGACCATCGAGGAACGGGCGGGGCCGAGCCCGGCGGCGAGGCGGGTAGCTGCCACGCACGGCCGAACGAGGCCGCGATTGCCGACGTCAACCGCACCAGCGACCGGTGGTCCGCGGCGCGGGCACTGCCCACCCTGGCCGCCATCCCGCACGAGCCGACCTGACCCTGGCGACGCGCAACTACCAGAAGGCGCTGGCCGTCTGGATCGATCTGCGCAGCCACGCCGCGTTGCCCATATCGAAGACGCACAGGCGACTCGCGTGACTCACGTCTCGAGTGCTTGGCGTTGTGCCGAACTCAGGCGGTCCGGTCTTGCGATGAGGGTATACGTCTCGGGGTCGATGGCCTGCAGGGCGAGAGGATCGGCGATGGCCGGTTGGTGTTGGATCGCCTCCAGGGCGTCGGTGGCGCGGTCGTGGGGCCAGTCGAGCGCGGTGGCCAGCGTGTCCAGGGTGAGCGGCCGGCCGGCGTGCACGAGGGCGGCGAGCACGGTCAGCGCGTCGTACACGGCGGTCTCGGTGAGGGTGCTGCCGCTCATCTGCTCGCTGAGCCGGGCGAAGAACTGGCCCATCTTGCCGAGTCGGACGCCGGCGGTTGTCTCGGCGCCGAAGATCTCGATGCCCCGCTGTGCGGCGGTCGCGATCTCGCCGTGTGCGCCGGTGTCGGCCTGCCAGGCCCGGAGCCAGACGTCGTCGTCGATGAGGTAACGCTCGCGGCGCCCACCGGGATCCGGTTGGCGCGCCACCAGTTCCATGGCTTCGAGGTACCCGATGGACTTAGACACCGACGCCGGGCTGACCTGTAGCCGGCGCACCAGGTCGGCTGCCGTCAGGCCGCTGGCGTCCGCGGTGAGCAGGCAGACGAACACCCGGGCGGTCATCCGAGGCAGGCCGGTCGCGGCCAGCAGCGTCGCGAACTGGTCCACGAAGCCGCGCACCGTTTCGGTCGGCTGCCCATCGGTAACCGGTTCGACGGTCCGGGGCGGCTTGCGTCGGCGGGCGTGGTGGCCGGCGACCTGCTGGGCGTGGTCGGCGAGGTAGTCGCCGGGTGCGCCGTTGCGTGCCACCTCGCGGCTGATCGTGGACGTCGGCCGGCCGAGCCGTCGGCCGATCTCGGCATACCCGAGCCCGTCGGCCAGCCATGCCGCGATCCGTCGGCGGTCCTCGTGGGTCAGCCTGCCTCCTGGCACCGGCACACCTCCTCCCCTTGCGTTCAGCAACAGTACATTGCAACGACCAGGTTTGAGTAGTTTCGTTCATTCACAACCCTGTTGCAACGATCAGCCTATTAGCTCGTATCTTACGTGCTCATCGTGTTGACAGAATCTAAAACGCAACGTAGCTTTTTCTCATCTGAAAGAGAGGACATAACGATGCACGTGATGGCCGTGTCGACCGTCTCGGATGACGGCAAGTTCTGGAGTGGCCTGAAGAAGGCACACGCCACGCTCCCCCAGGGTGCCAAGTGGAAGCTGGCGGTCGCGAGCAAGGACGGGGCCAAGGCGGTGAACATCATCACTCACGACTCCATCGAGGGTGTTCGGGAATTCTTCGAGACACACGCCGGCGCCTACGCCACGACGGAGTACTTCGAAGCGGACACCGCTAACGCGGTCGGTCTCCCGCGATGACGATCGACGTGCCACGGATCGAAGCCCGGGTCGCCGAACTCCTGGCGGAGTATGGAATCCCGAGCGCCGCGATCGGCGTGCTCCACGACGGAGAGCTCACCGAGCTCGCGGTCGGTGTCAAGAACGTGGAAACGCGGCAACCCGCGACGACGGACGCCGTCTACCAGTGCGGCTCCATGACCAAAACGTGGACCGCCCTGGCCTTCATGCAGCTCGTCGACGAGGGGAAAGTCGATCTCGACGAGCCGGTGCGGACCTACCTGCCCGGTTTAACGGTGTCCGATGCCGAGACAAGCGCCAAGGTCACCCCTCGTCACCTGCTGTACCACACCAACGGTATCGAGGAGGCCTACGGCGATCCCGGCGAACACGACGACGTCTACGAGCGCATGGTCGAGAACATCGCCGACGCGCCCCAGGTCTTCCCGCTGGGCCACACCCACGGTTACAGCGCGGCACTGGGTTATGCGATTCTCGCGCGGATCCTGGAGGTGCACGACAGCAAACGCTGGGACGACGTCATGCGAGAGCGTCTCTTCGACCCCATGGGTCTGACCAGCACGAACAGCTGGCACGAGCAGGTGGACAAAACCCGGGCAGCGACCGGGCACCTGATCCGGTCCTTGGAAGAGGGCCCCATCGTAACACCGGTGGACTATCTACCGCGTGCCTTCGGCCCCGGCGGCAACATTACCTCGACGACCCGTGAGGTGCTCGCGATGGCGCACGTCCTGCTCAACGAAGGCACGGCGCCGAACGGACAGCGCATCATCTCGGCCGAGAGCACTCGAGAGATGATGCGTTCGCGGGTGCCCGTACCGGATCCGTACATGTTTGGGCCGGAATGGGCGCTCGGCCTCATCGTGTGTGACTGGCACGGCGAGACTGTCTACGCGACCGACGGCAGCACGATCGGCCAAAACGCCCGGCTACGGCTCCTGCCGGACTCCAACACCGCCATCGCGATGCTGACGAACGGCGGACCGCGGGAAAGCTTCTACCGCAAGGTGTTCAACGAGATCCAGACCGATCTCGGCACGGTCACCATCCCGGACCTGCCCGCACCGGACGCGGCGCTGAACCTCGACCTGTCCAGGTACGAAGGCGTCTACGAGCGCCCCGGCGCACGGTACGAGGTGTCGGCCGAAGGCGGAAAGCTGACCCTGACCCTGGTCCTCGACCCGATGCAGGCAGAATTCCTCCAGAAACCGGACCGCATCCAATATGGGCTGCTCCCGGTGAGCGAGACGCATTTCCTGATGCCGCAGGCGGATCCGCTGGAGGACAACCAGACGGTCGCGATCTACGACTTCACGAACGGCACCGCCCGATACCTCCACACCAACTGCCGGGTGCACCCACGATCAGGGTGACCGTGAGTACAACCGTGCGAACATCGACGCGGCTGCGCCCATCACGATCTGCATGTACCACCGTTACGGCGACCATTCGCCGAGTTCGCCGACACGTGGGAACAGCGGTATCCGGCGATCATCCGCCTGTGGGGGACGCGTGAGCGGAGTTCGTCCCGTTCCTGGGCTTAGACACTGAGATCCGCAAGGTCATCTGCACCACCAACGCCATCGAGTCCATCAACTCCCGGCTGCGCCGAGCGGTAAACGCCCGCGGCTTCTCGAAAGTGCCGCCCTGGTCGTGCTGTCGGCGGCCTGGGCGGAGGAGTCCGAACGGGACCGGCTGCGCGCAGTGCTGACCGAGACCAAGGGCAAGCTGCCCGTGCTCGAGGTCGGGACGATCGCGATCGCGTGCATGTACGGCATGTACCTGCTGGCCACCTGCGGCATCAAGAAGTACGAGAAGACCACGACACACGAGCCGGACGGCACGTTCGTGGAGAAGGAGAAGATCGAGTACATCAACCCGGCCGGCGCTCTCGGCGCGATAGTCAACCTCTTCCGGCAGCACCACCAGTAATCTGACGCGATCGGCAGGCGCCGTAGGACGTCAGGGTCGAGCGCCACAGACAGGTCTTGTAGCAAACCGACTAGTGACGGCGCGCCACTGCGTTGATCTCGACTGGAGAGGTGGAATTCTCAGCGAGCGGTGCTCCGGATGCGCTGGCTGCCGGACGCTCCCCTGCGAGCCACTTCAGCGGCGTAGACGGCCTCCGTAGCGCCGGTTCGTTGTGTCCATTGGGTCGCGGTGTTGATGTGGATGCCCAGTAGCTTGCTCAAGACGACGGCGGGGATCTGTGCGGCGAGATCGAACAGTGCCGTGTTGCGCGCTGGCCGTGCTCGGATCCCGAGCCTTTGGAGCCTGAGCATGAGTTGGCCTGAGGTGAGTGGAAGCCCTGGTGCGCCACCGGGAAGCAGCCAGGGGTGGTCGTCGGTATGGGCGAGGACTGCGTGTCTGCGGCGGTTTTCTGCCAGGCGCAGCGCGAGTGTGTCCAGCGGTGGCGGGAGTTCCAGCGGATGTGCTCCGAGCGTGAGTCGGACGCTGCCTGGCTCGCCGTCGATCTGGTCGCGCGTTATGTGGGTCACTTTGGAGTGGTTGGCCGTAGAGCAGCAGGAGCAGTCCGGCGACGCGGTCTTCGATCGAGCCGGTGTCGTCGTGCAGGAGCTGGCGGACCAGCGCCCAGCGCTGGTCGTCCTGGATGCGTGTCGTGGATCCGCGTGGTGGCTCCGGGATCGCGATGTCGTGTGCGTGACCGTTGCGGCAGGCCCGTTCCACGAACGGGCGGGCGTTGTAGTTGGTGCTGCGGCCGTCGGCAATCCAGCGGTCGATGTGGCGTTGGGAGCAGGTCGCCAGCGTGGTGTTGTTGGCGCGGAGCCACGCGGCCAAGGTGATGGCCGCCCGGACGCCAGCTCGGGCGCGTTGAGCTTGCCCTGTGGTGAGGCTGCCGCGTTCGGCTCGTGCCCGGAGGCGGCGGAGTTGGTGCCAGACGGCGAACCGGCGGATGATCCGGCGTTCTTCCGGATCGCTGACCTTCCCGATGGCCGGGCCGATCCAGCGTTCGAACGCTGCCAGGTATTCGTCTCGTCGGCTCAGGACGTCGCCGGCGACGAAGACCTTCCGTAGGTGGTCGATTGCCTGGTGATTCGGGTAACGGTCGAGGAGGTCGTGGGTCAGGGGCTGGTTGAGTTCGCCGGCCTCGGCGAGCACCGTGCGGGCAGCGGACACTCCCAGCCAACGCAGTACCGTCGCGGGCTCGCTCGCGACCAGCACGTGGAAGACCGGCTGCATGTGCGGGTGCAGGTCGCCGTCGGGATGACAGAGTAGAGCGAGTAGCTGCTGGTGGCAGGCGCAGCGGGTGCACAGTCCGTGGTGGTGCAGGCGTTCGGTGGTGCCGCAGTTGCTGCAGGGCCGGAACGAGACCGGGTGCTTGGGATAGCAGGTGGAGCAGAGCGGCCCGTCAGGAATGCGGCCGACGACCTTGCGGATGCGTCCGCAGTCGTGGCAGGTCTCGCGGCGAGCGCAGCAGTTGCCGCAGAGCGGGTGACCGTCCGATGTGCGCGACCAGACTGGAAGTGTTTTGCGGCAACGGGTGCAGGGGAGCTGGAGCATCCGTCGTGAGCAGTTCTCACAGCGTGGCCGGTCGGTGGAGGCGAACAGGCAGGGCTTCTCGTTGCCGCAGATCGAGCATGTGGCAGTCGGGGCTCGGCAGCGGCGGCAGTGCGGCTGGCCGTCGCCGTGGCGATAGACCAGAGCGGCGCGGCCGCACTGGCTGCACCGCTCGTGGTTGGCTCTGTCGGCCCGGAAGCAGTTGTTGCAGACGGGGTCGCCGGCACTGGTACGGCTGGCGACTTGCTTGCGCTGGTGACAGCGGGAGCAGGGGTGCTCGTCGCATGGTCGTAGCAGCGTCGGCAGCACCGCAGCCCGTCGCGTTGATGGGTCAACGCGACTGTCCGGTCGCAGGACGGGCAGGACGGCGCGATGACCCCGCGGACTCCGGCAGCGATCAGGGCACGGATGAGGGCGTTGACGCGCGGCGAGCCGTGCGCGCCCTGGCCGGTGAGCAGTGCGGGACGCTCCTGAAGTTCCCAAAGCACCTGGTGACGCTGGAACTGTTGGGGAATCGCGTCCTGAATCAGCTCGATCAGGCTTTGCCGGTCGAGATTCGGATCCTGCGCGCTGATCACCGCGCAGAGTTCGTCGACCGGATCGTGGTCCTGGTACGAGGTGCAGTTGCCGCACAGCGGGTCGCCGTCCAGGTTGCGGCCGGCGACCTGTTTCCCGATACCGCAGCGTGAGCATGGTCGGCTGTCCCGCGCCGACGGGTGTCGCAGGCCGAGCAGATCCGGATCTGGCCGTCGCGTTGTGGGAGCGGTTTGGGTTGGTGGCAGTGCCCGCAGCGAGGCTGGACCAGATGGCAAGCGCCGGCTGCCTGCAGGGTGCGATGAGTCGTTCGACCTGGGGCGGGCCTTCCGGCCGGCCGGATGTAAGCAGGTCTGAGACCTCGTACAGTGCGTGGGCCAAGCGGCGTCGCTGTGCCCGTGAGGGCGCGGCCTGGGCGATCGCGCTCTTCACCATGGCCGCGGTGAGCGTCGGCTCGATACCACGGGCGATGATGGCGATGACGGTGTCCGGGTCGTGCAGGAAGCCGGTGGCGGTGCGGTTGGTCATGAGGAGGAGTCGGGGACGATCCGGGCCCGCTTCGGCCGGAACTCGCCGATGTCCGTTGTGGGCTCGGGGTTCTGGCCGACTGCCTTCTTCCTGGTCCCGCTCGTGCGGGTGCGGGCCGCGACCGGCTCGATCAGCTCGTCCATCCGACAGTCCAGGATGTCCAGCAACGCCATCAGGACCTTGAGGTTGAGTCGTTCTGGTGTGTCGACCACCAGGCGGTAGACCTGACTGTCGGACAGGTTGATGCCGCGTTCGGCCAGTTTGGGGCGCAGGTGGGTGGTTTGAAACAGGCCGCGGGTGGCCATGACCTCGCGCAGCTTCCACCTGTAGTCCAGCTTGGCTGTCATCGGGTGAACTCCTCGTCGGTGGCGAATGCCGTGTCCAGGGCCTTGCACATCATCGTGTTCATGAAGTCCCCGCTCACTCCGCTGTAGATCGCCGTCGTGGACTGGTAGGCGTGGCCGGCCTGTCGCTGGACGAATGTCGGATCAGCCCCATCCTCGATCTGGTGAGTGACGTGCGAGTGGCGCAGGCAGTGCGGCACCAAGTCCTTAGGCAGTTTGAGTGCATCGCGGTACTCAGCGAAGCGTTCCTCGATGTGCCGGGGCCGGATCCGGCTACCGCGCTCGGTCGGCCACAGCGCGGGATGATCGGGCAAGCCGTAGCGCGGACGGATGTTGAGCAGGTAGTCCTCGACCGCGTCAACCGCCCAGGGCATGACACTGTGGACGGTGCGTCGCTTGGGCGGCGAGCCGTTGGACGCCTTGCCCCAGCGGACTTCCAGCTTCGCGTACTTCCCCAACTCGGGGCGCCTGCGGGCTGCGATACCAGTCGGGGACGTCCAGTTTGGACGTTTCGGCACAGCGAAGGCCCCACCCGTAGATCACCTTAAACACGGTCGCGTCCCGGTAGGCGGGTAGCGCGCCCTTGCGTCCCGCCCGCAGCGCTCGGTCGACCCGGTCGTCGGCGTAGTCGAAGAACCGCTGCAACTCCTCGCGGGTCATCGGCCGTCGCTCCGCCCTGCCTTCATAGTCCACCAGGTGCGCGGCGGTGTTCGACTCGAAGCAGATCTGTACCGGGTGTGTACCGAACCGGGTCGTGCACTCCTCGGCCCACCGATACTGCGGCGCGATCAAGTAACTGTCGAAGGAGCGGATGGCGTCGTGGTAGGTGCGGATCGTGGACTTCGCCCTGCCCAAGACGCTGATCAGGTCGGCGGA
This sequence comes from Amycolatopsis sp. cmx-4-37, assembly GCA_049998055.1. Taxonomy (GTDB): domain Bacteria; phylum Actinomycetota; class Actinomycetes; order Mycobacteriales; family Pseudonocardiaceae; genus Amycolatopsis. The sequence continues at coordinate 373,846 of JAEBEK010000008.1, forward strand.
CCACTCGTCCAGGTGCGCCGCCGTCCAATGCCACGGGTACTCGTTGCTTAACTGGAGAAACTGCCGAACGACGGCCTGTCGACGCTGGACGGTCTTCTCGGCCAGACCGCGTCCGCCCAGTTGCTGCTTGGCCCAACCCTCCAGCATTTCCCTATTAGATGTGCGTGTTGATGCACGTCGAGAGGGAACTGAAGCGTGGCGAGTTGGCGGGTGTTCTGGGTGCCGCAGGACGAGGTCCGGAGCGCGGTACGGCGCAGGGTGTTGGCTGGGTGGGAGGATCTCCCGGCTCGTGAGGATGCGGCAGGGGTCCGGGCGGGAGATCCGATCTTTCTGGCTCCGGATTACACGGTGGACCCGGTGCTGGGGCTGTACGGGCAGTCGACGACGTTCCGCCGGTACACCACGGAGACGCGGCGCAACTACGTCACCGACATCGCGCTGCTGTTGACCTTCCTGTCGCAGCGCGGTCGCCGGTGGACCGAAGCGGTAGCCCGAGACCTAGAGGACTTCGAGCACTGGCGGCGGTTCGCCGAGGCCAATCCCGGGCGGATCGGCGGCACCAAGTGGGATCGGTAGTTGGCCGCGTTCGCCAACCTATATCGCTGGGCTGTGAAGAACGGCCATATGCGGCGGAGTCCGGTGGCGATGAAGCAGGTCGTCGGCCGCGAGGGCGACGTACTCACGGTGCCGGCGGCGCGGGCCAAGGACGCCAAGTCCAGCAACGTGCACTGGTTGACGCCCCGGACGTGGCGGCGGTGGATCGACATCGGCCTGCGCGGTCACACCTGTGACGGTGTTCCCGAGCTTGGATGGGTAGGCCGTGTGGAGGACCGCAACGTGGCTTTCGTGCGGTTGCTGACCAGCTCCGGACTACGGCGGGCGGAGGGTGGTTCGCTGCTGACCTTCGAGGTCCCGACATCGCGGCTGGACGGTGGCCGCTACTACCGGGGGATCGTGGCAGCCGAGGTGACGCGCTCGGAGAAACGCCGCACCTTCTACATGTCCGCGGACGCGGTCGGCGAGGTCGAGTCCTAGGTGGACTCCACGAGAGCCTTGGCGATCCGGCAGGCCCAGCGCAGGGGCCGCTACGACCGGATCTCCGGTCGGCGAGTGGTCACCGAGGTCACCAGGGGACGTACGCCGATGGTTCGCTGGCGCGGTCAGGACGGTATGTCTGGTGAGCGGGCCTTGGACAAGCTGACAGTGCGGGAGCGGATGAGGCTGTTCACCGACGGCCCACGCGGACTCGAACCGCTCTGGTTGTGGCTCAACGAGCAGGGGATGCCGTTCCAGGTGCACTCGTGGGCGGCCGTGTTCACCACCGCCAACAAACGCTGCGAGCTGTTCGCTCCCTACGCGACCCCGCACTCCGCGAGGCACTCCTTCGCGCTGTACATGCTGGTGGTGCTCAACACACTGATGGACCAGAAGTACGGGCTCAGTCCGGAGGAGCGGCGGGATTTCCGGCAGCTCTACGGTGATCCGTGGTTCATGGTGCAGTGCCTGTTGGGGCACGCGTCGCGGGAAACCACCGTCGAGCGGTATCTGGCGCCGGTGGCTGACCTGCAATTGCGGTCGATGTTGGTTGGCGCGACCGAGCCGGAGTCGGCGCCGATGCCGGAGTTGGATGTGGTGTTCGCCCGCATTGCGCGGGAGACCGAAGGCATCCAGGACCTGGACGATCGGCTGCGGCCCACCTCAGGTGGTGTCGGATGAACTTGCGCGGACGCAAGGCCTCCCTACCGCCAGCCGACCACGCGCGCCCAGAGTACGTGTCCTCGGATGGGCTGGTGGTGCACCACTACAACCGGGACGGTCGGGTCAAGGACTACGACTTCGGCACGTTGCCGGTCGCGGAGCCGATGCAACGCTCATTTGCGGCCTTGTTCGCGGACCGCTGTGTTCCGCACATCTGGGGTGTCCACAGCAGTTCCGAGAACAACTGGCTGCACCTGGAGCAGTTCGCGGCGTTCCTGTCCCAACAGGACCACTGCCCTGAAGATCTGGACAGGCTCACCGTCGCCCTGGTGAAGCGGTGGCGCCAGGCCAGTAGCCACCGCACGTTCACCGTGGTGGCTGGCCTGTTGCTGCGGGACGCCCGGTTGCTAACCGGCTTGGTGGCGGACGAACTGTCCCGACGGACCACGACGCCGAAGAGCACGGTCCAGTCCTTCAGCGAAGCCGAGTTCGAGCAGATCACCTCGGTCGCCAAGCGAACATTCCGGGCGGCGCTATCACGGATCGAGGACAATGCCCGACACCTACACCGATGGCGAGAAGGCGAATTCGCTCGGGGCAGCGATGACTGGATGCTCGGTGAGGGGTTGGACCTCCTCGCACGCACCGGGTCCTTGCTTAACTACAAGGGCAAGGAAAAGGGCGGAAACTCGTACCTCGTCGCGAAGTACCGGCGGGCTTTCGGCGGAGCGAACGCCGCGGCGACCTGGCAGCGGTTGTTCCTGTCCAGGCTGGAGGCAGCGGCGCTGGGGGTGTTGCTGCTGGCGCATGAGCACCAACCCTGCCACCGAAACCGATCCCTACCTGTTGCCCCTACCAGCCCGACCAGCCCGGTCGTCCTACCGCGCCACGTGAATCCCTTGCACGCTCACCTCAACGCTCACTACGCCGACCACGCCTGGCCGCTCGCGGCGCTGACCGAGAACCCGAGCGTCTCCAAGAGGACGATCTATTGGCGCCGGTGTCCCGCGGTGTTTCGGGAGGAGATCCGGCTGGCGGCGTGGAATCTGATCAACGGTGAACTGCGCCCCACCTACTTGAGGGACTGCGGCACCAGACTTCGCTCCCGCATCAGTCTCGGAGAGATTGTCAGCACCGTCTGGGAGTGGTTCACGCTGGCCGCCTGGCTGGAGAGGCGGGGCATTGACCATTTCGCCGACTGTGACGCGGGCGTGCTGCACGACTACGGCGAACAGTGCCGAGACTCCGGCGTCGGCCGGCACCGCGTCTACAAGATCTTGGGCGCGTTGACGCGATTGTGGGCGTTCGACCAGCTCAGCGCCCGTTCGAATGGGTTCGGTCGACCTCCATGGGACGACGCGGGTGTCGATGACTATCTCCCCGCCGCGACTACGCTCGGTGGGGAGAACGAGACCGAACCGCTGGCCGAGCAGACCATGGGCCCTCTGCTGGTCTGGGCGATGCGCGTGGTCGACGATCTGGCCGAGGACATCCTCGCCGCCTCGGCCGCACGGCAACGCCTTATCGACATCGCCCGGACCAGCGTCGCTACCGAGGCGGGAGCCGCAGCACTCCGGGCCCATCTCGGTCCTCTCGTCGCGGCCCAAGCGCCGCTGCCCGCCACCGTCTACAAGAACAAGATCGTGCTGGCTCGCCGCTACATCGGTGGCATCACGGGAGCATCCGCCAACCAGATCCAGAAGTTCAGCCTCCGCGAGGGGTTGGTAGCTGCGGTGGCGCAACGCCCCGGGCCTTGTCCTCTCGATGTTGCGGTGAGCGGCCGGATCACCGATCGCCGGAACACCGTGGCGATCGGTGATCGACTTCAACGAGGCCCCAGCCCTGATGCGGCACCTGACGACAGCCGCATTCGTCGTCTGTGCCTTTCTCACAGGCGCCCGTCCGGGTGAGATCCTGGGCATGCGGTCCGGATGCTGCCCTGACCCGGAACCTGACGCCAACGGCAAGATTGGTCGGCACCTGATCCGCAGCATCGTGTTCAAGACCGCCGTTGACGAGTACGGCAACCACAAGTCGTCCGGAGTGGGAACGCGACGTGCCCTGGGTCGCGATTCGCCCTGTCGTCAACGCCATTCGCGTGCTGGAACGCATGGTTCCCACAGGCGCGCTCCTGTTCGACCACGGCGTTCACGACACCATGTCGCGGCCAGGTACCGGATCGCTCAAGACGGCAACACTCGGCGGCCGGATCGAAGCGTTCGTTGCCTGGGCCAACGCCGAAACAGCCACTCACGCACTGCCCAGCGAGGTCATCCCGGCCGATCCGAACGGGGCGATCGGAACCGCACGGTTCCGGCGGAGCCTTGCATGGCACGTTGCGCGCCGGCCGAACGGCCTTGTCGCACTGGCCATTCAGTATGGGCATCTCCGCACGACCGTCTCGGGCAATTACGCCTCACGCGGACGAGGAGGCATCCAGGACCTGATCGACATCGAGACCGCTCACGCGGTAGCCGACACCGTCGCCGACCTCCACGACGACCTGGAAGCCGGTGGAGGCATGTCTGGTCCAGCCGCCCGCCGGGCGATCGCAGCCGCCGCAGCCGCGCCGCGGTTCGCAGGCACGGTCATCACCGCCACCACCGCACGGCGGCTGATCACGAACGAGGACGCCATGATCTACGACAACCCGCATGCGCTGCTTCTCTGCCACTACAAACGATCCACGGCTCTCTGCCACCGTGACGGAGTCAAGGACACGCCCAGTCTGGACCACTGCGTCCCGGGCTGCGGCAACATCGTCCGCACCGACCAGCACGCCCACCAACTCCGCGAGCGCGCCACTGCCCTGGACGTCCGGGCCGCCCGAGTTCCCGGTCCGCTGGGTGACCGGCTGCGCACCACCGCCGCCAAGCTCCTGGGCTATGCCGACACCCACGAGCGCACCCGCATCACCCTGACCGGGAACGCCGGATGAACCCCCTTCCCGACGAGCGCGACCGGATCCGCGCTGCGATGGACCGCATCCTGTCCGGGACCGCCCGGTGCTCCAACGGCGCGCTCACGGTCGTCGCCCTGGCCCTGGAGGCCAGGGTGCCCAGAAACGCGCTCACACAACGCCACACGGACCTGAAAGCCGAGTTCTATCAACGTGTTCAAGAGCGCACAGGCGAACTCGAAGTCGAGACTCGCCTGCGCGCCACGATCACCAAGCTCAAGAAGACGATCGCGAACAAGAACGACGAACTCACACAACTCCGCGCCGACGTCCCCGCACTCGTCCGGGCGGTGAATCAGCTCGCGCTGGAGAACCAAGAACTGCGGAATGCGCTGGCGAGCCCCAGCGCTGAGGTCATCCCGATTCGGAGAAGGCGGTCACGCCACGCCGAGGATTGATCACGCGAGCAGGTGACGGCGCACGCGTGAATGTGCCCACCCCGTACAGGTAATTCTGCCCAGTCGGACATGCTGACCGCCATCCGTTGACCAGGCCGAACGTGCGCTATGCGGCATGAGAGTGAGCTGGCCAGCTGTATCCGCAGTTTGCGTCTGGGCGGGTTTCGACTGCTGGCGGGTGCTGGTAGGAGGTGGAGATGACGGTGGTGGTCCGGTGGACCGGTTCGGTGTGGCAACGGGATCGGGCTTCACCGCGAGCCTCAGGTTTCCCAGGTCCTTGCCGCTCGACCGTCGCCCGCCACGAGCAGGCGAGGTCCGCCCCCGGTGTGAATGTGCGCGGCCCATAGGGACGGGGTGAGGGGCAGCTTGTCGCGGGCTGCCAGCACAGCCTGGTGCAGCGCGAAAGCCGACAGGGAGGGGTCCGGGCTGCCGTTCGTCGCGAGGTGTCTGTAGAAAGCCTCGGCGATGTCGGCGGCGATCGGATCGTTGATCTCCCACAGTGTGCCCACCACATGCGGGTAGCTGGCAAGCTGGAACGCTGTGGCGAGGTGGATGGCCTCGTCCAGCAGGTCGGTCGCGGCGGTCACGGCCGTGCGGCACGCTGACAGGTAGCCGGGCGTGGTCCAGGCGGGGTTGCCATGAGGTCGGCCATGGTCAGCGGGTGGTCCGCGTGGTCGTGCAGGAGCAGGCGGCCGCGCGCGGGGTCGCGGGGGTCGGTGACGCTGTGGCAGGCGAAGTGCGCCAGGGCGCTGGACGTCAGGTGGGCGAGCACGACGCCCCGCGTCGGCGGCGGGTCCACCAGCGTGGTGACGCAAGGCAGCAGTGGTTCGAGCAGTGCGGCCTCACGTCGCGCGTGCGGCAGCGGTTGGTCCGTGCCCGGAGTTGCGGGCATGGCGACGATGAGGGACTCCCTGTGGCCCAACGGTTACGCGTCGTGTCGTCGCGCATGCGCCAACGCCCGGACGGTGGGTGTGTAGGACGACACGACGCGGTCCATCGCCGTGGGACGGGGTTCGACGACGGAGTCCCACAGCCACGCCAGCAGGTCCATCAGCTCGTCCTCGGCCGCGATCCGCGCTCGAAGGGACGCGCCGGGGTCGACCGTGGTGGCCTGTGCCCGCAGGAACACGACCACCTGCGACCGCACGTGGTCGAACGTCAGCCCACCTAGCGGAAGGGCCCGCACCCCGTCGGCCCGCACCAGGATCGCGTCGGCGCGGTACTTGCTTACGTTGAGCACCACGATCGGACCCCGGTCGGCGTGGCGGACCAGGTCCCGCACGTCCGGCGGCCGCAGGAAGCCCGCCAACCCGTCCAGGGAGCGGATGTGCGGCGTCACCGCGGTCAGCTCCGCCGCAGCGCGATGCCGGTCGGGTTCGGCGTCGCCGCGCAGGTCCAGCCGATCCCTCAGGTCCGCGAACCGTGCTACTACCAGTTCCTGCAGGGCGCCTCGATGGCCGCCCGCACGCCGCTGGTGTCGCCGCGCTGATCGTCAGCCAGTACGGCAAGAAGGATAAGGGCCGTCCTGGCCGTACCCTCGACCCCGACAAGGTCGAGAAGGTGCTCTGCAAGACCGCCATCCAGCGTGCCTGCCCGAACCCGCGCACGGTCTCGTACGTGAACGTGGGTCGCACGCCGGAGTTCGCCGCCACCTGTGAGGGTGACGCGAAGTTCAACGGCTTCTACGGTCACGGCATCGTGGACGCCTACGGCGCTGTCACCCGTGGTGGTCAGTTCCTGTAAGTCCTTGTAACGCAACAAAATGCCCCGGTCGGCTTGATCGGGGCCTTTTGCGTGCGACGAAAGTGGACTCTTCCCGACATCTTCGTCTGTAAGATCTGGCCTGCCTTGACCATGCCGTAGCGGCATAGTTTTAACTGGGTCGTGTCAGGGCCGAACGGAGGGAGACGTCGTGGGGTGGAGCACCAGCCAGCTGGCCGATCTCGCCGGCACGACGTTGCGCACGATCCGGCACTACCACGACGTGGGCCTGCTCGCCGAGCCCGAGCGCCGCGCCAACGGCTACAAGAGCTACGGCGTGACCCATCTCGTCAGGGTGCTCAGGATCAAGCGCCTCACCGACCTCGGGCTGTCGCTCACGCAGATCGCGGAACTCGGTGACGGGGACGAACATCCCGGCGAGGCGTTGCGCGAGCTCGACGCCGAGCTGGCCGCGACGATCGAACGGCTGCAACGGATCCGCGTCGAACTGGCGTTGATCCTGCGCCAGGAGGCGCCGATCGACCTGCCGCCCGACATCGCGGCGACGGTCGCGGAGGCGAACCTGTCACCGCAGGACCGCGCGGCGACCGTCGTGATCGCCCAGGTGCTCTCGCCGGAGGCGTTGGCCACCTACAACGAGGTGTTGAGGAGCCACTCGAAGGACATCGCGATCGTGGAGTTCGACAACCTGCCCGCGGACGCGGACGAGGAGACCCGTCAACGCCTGGCCGACCGCATGAGCGCGCTCCCGTACGTACAGGAGATGCGTGCGGCGTTCCCGGATGCCGTCAGCATGTACGGCGATTCGCCGCGGGGCGAGAAGTTCGCGATGCAGACGATGGTCAAGGTCATGGTCGAGCTCTACAACAAGGCCCAGATCGACGTCCTGATCCGCATGAACGGCTGACATTTCATTGGTTTGGCGCGCCGAAGGGGCGCGTCGTCGGGGAGGTATTTGCTAATGCGAAAAACGTTGTCGCTGGCCGCGGTCGTGACCGCCGCCGCAGCGCTGGTGGCGGTACCGGGGGTGGCGTCCGCCGCACCGCCCGTGAAGCAGGTGCAGTGGGTCGCGTGTCCCGCTGACGTGGCGCTTCCCGGACTGGAGTGCGGAAAGCTCCAGGTGCCGCTCGACTACCGCAAGCCGGAGGGCCGCCAGACCGAGATCATGATCACCCGGCTGGCCAGCAAGAGTCCTGAGAAGCGCAAGGGCATCCTGCTGACCAACCCCGGCGGGCCGAGCGAGGGCCTGACGTTCCCGTTCTTACTGAAGGCACTGGGAATGCCGCAGAGCGTGCTGGACGCGTACGACGTGATCGGCATGGACCCGCGCGGCATCGGCTACAGCTCGCCCGCCACGTGCGACCTGACCGATGCGCAGATGGCCACCGGCAGCGTGCCGCCGTACGCCGTGACGCAGGCCGATGTGCGCAAGCGGGCCGCGGAGGTCAAGACGATGGCACAGCAGTGCCTCAAGTCGTCGACCGCCGACGAACTGCCGTACAACACGACCGCGAACATCGCCCGCGACCTGGACCGCGTCCGCGCCGCACTGGGCGAGAAGAAGGCCTCGTACCTCGGCTACTCGTACGGCACGTACCTGGGCTCGGTCTACGCCACGCTGTTCCCGAAAACCAGCGACCGCGTCGTGATCGACAGCAACCTCTCCAAGGGTGGCTGGGACGTCGAGGGTGGCCGCATGTACGGCCGTGGCATGGAGGACACGTTCCCGGACTTCGCGAAGTGGGCGGCGGCGCACCCCGAGTACGGCCTGGGCACCACGCCGCAGCAGGTGCGCGCCAAGTACTTCGACATCGCTGGCCGGCTGGACGCGAAGCCGTCGGTCGAGGGTATCAACGGGCAGGTGTTCCGCATGCTGACGTGGGGTACTCTCTTCGCCACCGGGGACGCGGCGTTCTCGAAGATGGCCGCGCAGTGGAAGGCGCTTGACAACGACCAGCCGCTGCCGCCCCAGCAGGTACCGGAGGTCCCGCGCATAGAAAGCCTGATCTCTGGCCGCCTGCACGTGATCTGCGGCGACTCCCAGTGGCCTTCGTCTGTCGGCACCTACGAGCGCAACGTCGCCGTGGACCGCGTCCGGTACCCGATGTTCGGTGCCGCAGGGGCAAACATCTACCCGTGCGCGTTCTGGCCGGAGCCGGTGGAGAAGCAGGTGCTGCCGTCCGACCGCGGACCGCGCAACATCCTCATGGTGCAGAACGAACGTGACCCCGTCACGCCGCTGGCCGCCGCCCACTCGACGCGCCGCGCGTTCGGTGACCGGGCCGCGATGATCACCGTCGACCAGGGCGGGCACGGCGCCTACCTGATCAGCAAGAACAACTGCGCCAACGACAAGGTCACCGAGTACCTTCTCGGCGGACAGCGTCCGAACGACGTCAAGTGCGCGGCTGAAACTCGCTGATGCCCGACGGGCCGACTCGCTCGATCGCGAGCCGGCCCTTGTCGTGCGAGCGCTCCCACGCTACGGTCGGCTTCACGTCGCCGCCGATTCCACTGTGGAACGGAGCGGCATGAAGGCGTTTCAAGGCTCGCGGCGACGGTTCCCTGCGCGGCCGTGCTCATCTCTCCCGGCACCGCCCATGCGGCGGACCTGAACGACCCGCGGCTCAAGGACATCGCGATGCAGCTGGTGTCCAGTGCGGAGAACTCCTCTTTGGACTGGCGCGCGCGGTTCGGCTACATCGAGGACATCGGCAACGGCCGCGGCTACACCGCCGGCATCATCGGCTTCTGCAGCGGCACCGACGACATGCTCGACCTCATCCGCCTCTACCGCGACTGGAAGGCTGGCAACGTCCTGGAGAAGTACCTGCCGGCGTTGGAACGGGTGAACGGCACGCCGTCGCACGACGGCCTGGACCCGGACTTCCAGAGCGACTGGCGGTCGGCCGCCCAGGCCGGCACGTTCCAGGGCGCGCAGGAGCACGAACGCGACCGCGTCTACGTCGACCCGGCGGTGAACCGCGTGAAACAGGACGGCGTGCAGGCACTCGGTCAATTCGCCTATTACGACGCGATCGTGATGCACGGTGACGGCTGGGGCGAGCTGCGACTTCGCCGTCAGCTCAGCCGACCGGGCCTTCGCCGAACTCGCCGAACTCGGCCGCCTCGAACTCGTCGTCTTCGCCGGCCAACCGATCTCCAGTCGGCTCACTGATGCCGCACAGCAGGTGCGCGAAGTTCCTCGTCCAGCCACGGACCAGATCGCCCCACCGATCGAACACGCATCCCCACAGCCCGATGCGGCCTCCGCAGCTCACACGCCAACGCCATCAACAGCCGCGTCCGATCATCTGCCGCACACTCTGATCACGGCCGTCGTCACCGGATTCGGCTTTGCGGCTGGAGCCCGACTCGCCGATCGCGTGCTCGGGCGCAACGTCTGAGGTGACCCCAGGGCGGGCACGTGACCGGACCAGTGATCCACCCGGACGAAACCGGATCCGGCAGACCGCACGATAGACGCCAGCTACGCGGCATGAGCGGGATGTTCGACGGCAACAGCGCGGGCAGGTCACGGAGGAGATCCGGACGTGGATCGTCCGCAACCGCCCCTACCCTGGTCGACATGGCCATCGCTCGCTTCCCCAGCATCGTCATCGACTGTCCCGAGCCTGGTGCGCTCACAAAGTTCTACGGCGCGATCTTGGATTGGAAGGTCGACGTCTCCGCCAACTGGGCCGAGGTTCGCGCGGATTATGGGCAGTGCATCTCCTTCCAGCAGGTGGACGGGTACACACCGCCGGCGTGGCCAACCCCAGGAACTGCCCCAGCAGATGCACCTTGACGTGATCGTTGACGACCTCGACGCGGCCGAGGCCGCGGTACTCGATCTCGGCGCGACCAAACACCCGCACCAACCCGGTACGTCCTTCCGGGTTTTCCTCGACCCGGCAGGTCATCCCTTTTGCCTCTGCGTGAACTGATCCGGACGGCAATCCTCAACCAAAGGAACCCTGAACAACATGGCGTGACGTTCGCGCTCATCGGCAAGAGCGTGCGTCGGCAATGCTCGATCAGCGGCAGAAGCGGACCTTCGGGCGGTGGTCACCGCTCACTGGCCATAGGAGAAACGAAGATCAGCGAACAGCAGTTGGTTGAGCCGTCGCCGAAGGTGTCCGGTCTTGCTCTGGTCGGGGGGTTCGTCGGGAGTGAGCAAGGTAAATCTCAGTAATGTCCCCCCGTCGCGCGAGGCCGTCAGCGCGAAATGTCTCTCGTCATCGAGCCGACTCGGCCACAGCGATGACCACGCCGCCTGGCCGGGCTTCTGTGCGGCCAGGACTCGGGGATCGACTTCGTCGGCCAGCAAGTGCAGCCACGGACGGGCTCCTGGCCGACGAGGCTCCACGAGTGAGTCCCAGACGGCAGACGGAGGTGCCGGCAGCGTGCGCGCCCGCGAACCGATCTCGATCACACGAGCAGAGTATGCCGATCTACCCACGTGCACACTCAATTCGGCACGTGCGTACATCCGCGGCAGCGCGGTCAGCGACGTGAGCGTGTTCAAGTCTTCAGCCCCGGCCGCCGCTCCCGGACCTGCCCGGCGACGCCCTCGACCTCATCCGGCGACGCGTCGAGGCCCCTCGTGCGATCCGCGACACGTCACCTACGGGAACCGGTTCACCGTCCGTCGAGCCACCAGGTCCAGGGGGGAACTTCTTTGAGGCGCAGTATTCCGTTCAGCGCCCATGGGTCTTCAGCGAAGATGGACCGCAGTTCGTCCTCATCGGCTGCCTCCACGGCGAGGAGCGCGACATCCTCGTCGTTCGCGCTGCCGATGGGACCGCCGAGGATGATGACACCACGGTCGACGAGGACGTCGGAAAACTTCGCGGGGTTCGACCACGACGTCGCGATCGAGCTGCCGACCGGCGCGGGCAAGACGCTGGTCGGCGGGCTCATCGGCGACTACCGGCGCCGCGCGTTCCGCGAACGGATCGCCTACCTGTGCCCGACCCGTCAACTGGCCCGCCAGACGGCGGACAAGCTCAGCGAGTACGGCATCCCCAACGTTCTGCTCATCGGCAAGGTGCGGAAGTGGAACAAGGCCGATCGCGCCCGCTACACCGCGGCGAACGCGATCGCCGTCAGCGTCTACAGCCACGTCTTCAGCTCCAACCCCGCCCTCGACGATGCGCAACTGTTGCTACTCGACGACGCGCCCGCCGCCGCGAGCGCGGTGGCGGGCCTTGGAGCTTGGAGATCAACCGGACCAGCGACGACAGCGCCTACTTCGACGTGCTTTCGGCGCTGGCGGACGCACTGGACCCGCTGGTCCTGGCCCGGCTCCGCATCACTGCGGCCGACAGCCAGTATCGCAACACCGTCTACCTCGCCTCCCCGCTCGGTGTGGCCGCGCAGGCCGCGCTCCTCGAGCAGACGCTCGACGCGGCCGCGGACGCCGGCAAGATCAGCGACGAGGGCACCTACGCACTGGAGTTCCTGCGCGGTCACCTCGACAAGTGCCTGGTCTACCTGTCCCACCGCCGCCTGCTGATCCGGCCGCTGATCCCGCCGACGCTGGTCCACCGCGCCTTCGACAATCCGGCCCGCCGGGTCTACATGAGCGCGACCCTGGGCGCCGGCGGCGAGTTGGAACGGATCTTCGGTCGACGCAAGATCACCCGCATCCCGATCCCCGAGGGCTGGGAGAAACAGGGCACCGGCCGTCAGCTGTTCTGCTTCCCCGAACTGACCAGTGACCTGGCCGCCGAGCCGGAGAAGGTCGACGCCTGGGTGGCTGGCGTCGTCGCCGAGCACGGCCGCGCGGTCATCTTGACCCCGGACACCCGCACCGCCAACGCCTTCAGCGATGCCTGCCTGCATGAGGACCACGAGGTGTTCAAGGCCGACGACGTCGAGGACGACTTGACTGTGTTCACCAGCAAGCCCGCCGCGCTCCAGGCCCTAGTACGGGGAAGCCGACAAACTGGGCGAGGCTCCGGACGATCCAGTAGGCGGAAGGGGGTGAGAGCGGACAGGCCGCAACTCGACGGTAGCCCGCAGCCGGGAATGGAAGCGTGATGGTGCCGAAGTCTGAAGGGGTGGCGCAGTAGGCTGAGCGCCCTCACCGAGAACCCTTCGCGCGGAGCGGCTGCCTCGCGAAGGAAGGAGGTGGGGCATGGGGAATAAGAGGCGCTGCGCGCACTTCGCCGTCACGGTGAAGGTGAGTGGCCCGGTCACCTGGAAGGTGACTGGAGCCTCGACCCTTGTACTGGCGTTGCTGCTCTTGCTCGCCTGGTACCTGGTGTAACCCATCGGGGCGGGATGTCCGCACACGGCCGTTGCCTCGGCCGCGGCTCCCGCCCCGTCTTCTTGCTCAGGGTCCGTCGCCTTGACCATCCGGAGCCGCCTGGCGCGGCCGGATGTTGTGAGGTTCTGTACCCCGATACTGACAACTTTAGTGCAACACGCATCCAACTGGTAGCGTCCCAGGGGGTTTGCTTAGCATTCTCAAACCCGCTGTTCACAGCCTCGCTCGCCGCTGGTGGCATCTCCGGGAATTGCTCCGCTGGCCTGGTGACGTCGAGGAGTATCACTGCTCAAACCTCACAACACCGGTGTGGCGCCGATGCGCCAGCAGTTCAAGCCGGTGTTACCCCGCGTGGAACCCAGGTGAGGACTCGGCTACGATGCGTGTCGAGTCAAGGCGCGCACGTTCTCCGTCGCTGTCACCGCCGCCCACGCCGGCTGGTGACGAAGTCGACCAAAGGTCCCTGCGGTCCCGCGTAGCCGACCGATTCGCCGCCGCGTTCCTGATGCCCAGAGCCGACGTCGTTGCACACAACCTGCGCAACGCCAGCCCCGACCAGCTCATCCAGGCCAGCCGCCGCTGGCGCGTATCCGCCATGGCCCTCGCCCACCGCCTCAGCGAACTGGGACTGCTCACCGAGTGGGGCTACCGCACTGCCTGCGTTGAACCCGCCAAACGCGGCTACCGCCGCAGCGAACCCGGCAGTCAGCTCGTCCCCGAATCGTCACAAGTCCTGGAGAAAGTCTTCGCGCACCTACGGACCAACGGAGCTGGCGTCAAGGCCATCATTAACAGCACAAAGCTCACCTACGACGAGTTCAACCGCCACGTTTTCGGGCTGGCCAGAACGGTGAGCCGAGGTGGCGCCACAGGAACAGCCATAACTGTCCAACCGGGCAGGGAACACCTCCGCGTGGTGAGCAGCCAGTCCTGACTCGGCTGACGATCAACATCGGGGAAGGAACAGGCGAGAACCGCCGCTATATAGGGGGAGCGGACCTTGTCAACCTCGCAGGACGCCCGCAGCGCAAGCCGGAGCAGCCCTGTTTTGCGTTAGCGAGAGAGGTCGACGTTCCCGCTGCCCAGGGCAGGTGGGCATGCCGACGTCGTTGACGGCGGCCCCTCCGGCCATGACATTTCGCGTCGCCTGGGCCGCTCAGATAGTGACTTTGTACCCGCGCCTGAACGCCAGGTTCTAACCGTGACGTCTCAGCTCGCCGAGTGCTCAGCAGGTGGAGGCAGTGGTCGATTCGAAGCTGTCGAGGCGACGTCGGGCTTCGTTGGGATTATCGGCGGCCGTCGCTCGCGAGGCGAGAGCCATGGCCACCATGGATGCCACCGGCTCGAACCAAGGCGTGGCATTGTCGACCCCGCGCGGCAGCAGGTCAGGAATGCCCGTCGGCAGCTTCAGAAGTCACTTCTGTCCATGCGGGGCGGTCTCGAAGGGTGCTGCGGTGAGCACGCGAGCTTCCTCGAACTCGCCCGGCCTGCGCTCGTCGATCACGGTCATATCCGGCAGGACGTGCCAGCGGTCGACGGCGTTGTGCTGGCCAGCGACGACGTAAGTAGTCGCGTTGGTGAGGTCAGGGGCGTCCATGGGCGATCTCAGTGGCGTCGGTAGCGGCTGGGCTTGGCCTCGAGCGTCACCTCCTGGAGCAGCCGCAATGCAGCTTCTCGACTAGGGGCGTGCTCGGCGGTGCTGGTGGACGCACGGATGAGGTTGGCGAGCGCCATGGCAGCGGTGCGGCGGCCGATCAGCTCGATCCAGTCGGCCATCTGGGCGGCGTGAATGCCGGGGAACGTGGCCAGCGGCGGGCCGTCGAGGTCGCGGATCCTGGTCTCGTCGCCGGTGTCGTCAAGCCGCCAGAACGGCACCCGCGAGGCGACGGCATGCACGGCGTCCACGTGGACCCTCATGCCCTTCGCGACCGCGGCGCGTTGCAGCTCGCGTTCGTACTTCGTGACCATGGCGTTCCCCTTGTGGATGACGTCGGGCAGGTACTTCCCCTACCTGCCCGACGCTCACTGGGTGATAGTGGCAAGGATGGAACTCCAGGAGGCGCGACGCTCTCTGACGGTGCCACGGTAGTTGAACGGGATCTCGAACGACTGGTAGTCCCGGTACTCGATTTCGTGGGCTTCCTCGGCGGAGAGGTCGTCCAGACTCTCGTTCTCAGCCAGGAACTCCTGGTGGTGGTGCTCCCAGGTGTCCGAAAGGTACTTCCAGAACATCAGCGGGAAGACGACCGAAGAGTACTGCGCTTCAGGTATCGCCACACGCAGCTCGTCAGCGGCGTCCCACAACCTGTTCTCGATCTCCTGCTGAGGCACTGCCATCAGTCGGTGTGTCCTTGCTCGTGAAAGGGTGGCGGCCGGCAGGCCGTGGCGTTCCTGCTGGTCACCCTATTTCGAGAGTGCGCAACATGTACACGCCGGGTGTGGCGCGGGCAGACCAACCTGCGTGAACATCACCGCTAACCTGCGTCTGGAATGGCCTCGCCGACCGACAAACCTGGGACGAAGGACAGGGGGAGCAATCGTGACAGTGGACTTCGAGGAGATGCCTTTCGCCGGCGTGGAACGCTCCATCGCGGACGCAGGTGAAGGGCGGTGGGCCCGGCCGCGAGTACCGTGCATCGCCGACTTTGACCACGCTGGCGGCCTGCTCCCGTAACGTCCAGCGACTCGGCCGCAGCCGTGGCTCGCCGCCAGAGAAGCTCCGTCGGTGAGGATGAAGTCCTTGAACAACGCTCCCGCCGGGAGGTGGTTCCGGGACAGGTCCGTCAAGGACCTTCGGCCAGCGCCGCAGGCCCCTCCACGACGATCTCGCGGGCACGGGGGACGATCCCGGCAGCGGTCGCTGCCGCAGTGATCGCGTACGAGAGCATCACCAGTTGTATAGCCCGCTCCGTGCGGTCGACTGAGACCGGGGACAGCGGGCCCGGGCGCCGATCGAACCGATCGAAAAGCAACTCGGCGTGGTGGTAGGCCGCGCACCTCGGATTCGTCGGCTGTGCCTGGAGTGCCCGTGGCGTCCGTTTACCTCGATGAAGGACGGGCGCCGGTCGCCGCTGCGCGGTTGTTTCGAGTTTCTCTGCAACAAGCCCGGCGGTGGCACACTGTGTCCGCCGAAGCGAGTGGGGAGCCAGGTACATGGGTCGGAAGACAACAGCGACGGCTGTTGCGGGAGTCATGCTGTTGGCGGCAGCGATCGCCGGATGCGGATCCGATGCGCAACCGGAAACGGGCACAGGAACCACTCGCGTCGCGATCATCCTCGGCGGCGTGGCGAACGACGGCGGGTTCAACGAGGCTGGCGCTTCGGCGGTGGAGACTTTGCAGCGCGAAGGCAACATCAGCGCACAGATCCGGCAGTCGGTGGCCAACGCCCGCGACGCCGAGACGGCCGTGCGGGAGTACGCCAATGCTGGATACGACCTGGTGATCGGCTGGTCAGCGAGCTTCTCCGACGCCGTGTACCAAGTCTCCAAGGAACCGGCCTTCTCCAAGACTCGGTTCCTGGTCACTGGTGACGCCAGCGACAAGCAGAAGCCAGCCGCAAACGTCGAGACCTGGAACTACGACAACACCCAGTACGGCTACCTACTGGGCTGGATCGCCGGCAACACGCAGCTGGCCCCGATCGGCATCATCGACGGCCAGCCCATCCCAGCCCAGGTACGCAAGTGGAAAGGCTTCGAACTCGGAGTCCACGCGGTCAACCCCGCCGCGACCGTCCGCTCGCCCATCTTCACTGGAAGCTGGGAAGACGCGACCAAGGCCAACCAGGCCGCCGTGGCCCAGCTGGACTCCGGCGCGCACCTGATCGCCACCAACGCCGAAGGCTTCTCGCCCGGCATCGCCTCGGCAGCCGCCGCCCGCAACGTCGCGACGGTCGGCATGAACTCGGCCACCAGCGACACCGCGAAAAAGATCAACGTCGGTCGTGCCCGCCTCGACCTGCTCCCCATCCTCCGGCCGATGATCGACCGGCTCAAGAACGGCACCTTCGGCAACCAGACATCGATCAGCACCATCGCCAACAAGTCGCTCGTGCTGGACACCATCACCAAGGTCCCGGCCGCGCCCAACCTGCCCGACGACATCCAGGCCCGAGCCGAGAAGCTCGCCCAGCAACTCGCCGACGGAACCGTGAAAATCGGCCCGTGACCGCGGCACTCTCACTACACCGCGTGTCCCGCAAGTTCGGAACCGTCCAGGCCCTGCATCAAGTGGACCTGCGCATCGAAGCTGGCCAGGTACACGCGGTGCTCGGAGAGAACGGCGCCGGCAAGTCGACCGCCATCCGGATCCTGGCCGGCCTCGACCAGCCGGACTCCGGCTCCATCGAACTGAACGGCACGCCGCTGCGGCTGCGCTCCCGCGAGGCGGCCATCCGTCACGGCATCGGCTTGATCCCCCAGACCGGCAGCTTGCTAGCCGAACTCTCTCTGGAGGAAAACCTCGCCCTCACCCAGCCGCACGTCGTCATCCGGCGCCGCCAGATCCGCACGGCACTCCAGAACGCCGCCGTTGCCGCGGGCCTCGACATCGACCCCACTACGCCTGTCCGGCAGCTGGGCCGTGCGCAGCAACAACTCGGCGAAGTCGCGCTTGCCCTCGCGCAAGGCGCCAGGATCCTGCTGCTCGATGAGCCGACCTCGGTTCTCGACCCGGGTGAGACTCGCGGTCTCCATGACAGGCTCCGCGAGCTCGCCGCAACCGGGGTCGCCGTAGTCCTGATCACTCACCGTATGGCCGAGCTGCGCGCGGTAGCCGACGTCGCGACCGTGCTTTCCCACGGGCACGTCACCTGGCACGGCCGTGTGCCCGACACCGACGACACCGCCCTCACCGCCGCCATGATCGGCGATCACCCTCTCAGCCAGCCTCAACGCCGGGCCGAGGTCGAACCCGGCGCCCCGGGAGCGCTGATTCTTGACGACGTTTCCGCCGCCACCGACGACCTCATGCCGGTCCGCGACATCAGCCTTCAGGTGCGACCAGCCGAAATCGTGGCCGTCGTCGGCACCGTCGGCAGCGGGCAACGCGCTCTGGCCGAAGTCGCCGCCGGTGTCATCCGGCCATCCGCCGGGCAACGCCATGCCGATGACCCGGTTGGCTACGTTCCGGAAGATCGTGCGACGGCGTTGCTTCCGGCATTGCCCATCAAGTGGTCGGCAGTGCTTCCGCAGCTGCGGAAGCGACGGTTCTCCCGGTTCGGGATCCTGCGCCGCCGCGAAGTGGCCGCGGCCGCGGTTGATCTGTTCGCCCGTGCCGACGTGCGACCGCCGGATCCCGAGTTGCCCGCCGCTGCCCTGTCCGGCGGCAACGCCCAGAAGCTCATCGTGGGACGTGAGCTGGTATCGCAACCCCGCGTTGCCGTCCTGCACGCGCCAACACAAGGTCTCGACCTGCGCGCCTCCCACGCAGTCCGAGCTCGGATCCGGGACGCAGCGGCAGCCGGTGCCGCTGTGCTGCTGCTGTCCACCGACCACGAGGAGACGCTGGAACTCGCGGATCGCGTCCTGCTCCTCCGAGGCGGTCGCATCGTCGCGGAGTACACCGCGACCCAGTACGACCAGATCGTCCACCAGCTGGTGGACACCATGCCCGGCGAAACCAGCGCGCCGTGCTGAGAGCTCGCAGCCAAGGTCGGCCCAGCGCCGCACGGACCGCGCTCATCGTCAGCGCGTGCCTGTTCGTCGGCTTCGCCCTGGTCACTGTGGTTGTCGCCGCTACCGGCGGACGCCTCACCGACGTTGTGACCGGTTGGATACACGGCGCATTCGGTACGCCGTACTCCGCCGCGCAAACTGCGGCGTACGCGGTGCCGCTGGTCGTGGTTGCCCTCGGCGTCACGCCGGCCCTGCGCGCGGGGGTGATCGCCGTCGGCGCCGAAGGTCAGATGCATCTCGGCGCGATCTCTGCGACGGTGGCGGCCTTGTCGCCGATCGGCCAGCTGCCTGCCGTCCTCGCGCTGCCGATCGGGGCGCTCGCCGGCATGCTCGGCGGCGCCGTGTGGTCGATGATCCCGGCCGTGCCGTTGCTGCGTTGGCAGGCCAGCGAGATCCTCACCGCGTTGATGGCCAACTTCTTGTCCGTGCAGCTGCTGGCCTACCTGTTGCGCACCTCGCTGAGTGACCCGGGCGGGTACTCGGTCCCGCGCAGCGCCGACCTCCCCGACACCGCCCGCATCCCGTTCTTGCCCGTGCCCGGTCGGCTTACCGCTGCGGCGCTGCTGGTGCTGGTGCTGGTGGCGGTCGGATTCTGGTGGCACCACAGCCGCGCCGCCCGGCTCCTGGACGTCTTCGCCGAGAACAAGTGGCTGGCGGCTCGGCTCGGCCTCAGCCCCGCCAGGGCCATCCTCACCACTACCGCGGTCTCGGGCGCGGCCGCCGGGCTCGCGGGATGGATGCAAGTCGCCGGACCTGATGGACGGCTCACGCCCGGCGTAGCTGGCGGAATCGCCTTCAACGGCCTGGTCGTGGCAGTTCTCGGCGGCAACCGGCCAGTCCGGATCGTGGTCGCGGGCCTGATCATGGCGTCGTTGATCACCGGCGCCGACGGTGTTCAGTTGCTGTCCGGCACACCGTCGTCGATCGGCGTGGTAACCCAGGGAATCCTGCTCCTCGCAGTCGCGCTGGCGCTTGCGCTGACACGCCGGCGCGTGCGGTTCGGGAGGTCGAGTGACTGAGATTCTGGTGCTGTTGCTGGGGAGCGCGTTTGTGTCGGCGGCACCGCTGATCCTTGCCGGTCTCGGCGAGATGATCCTCGAGCGCTCGGGCGCCGGGTTCAACCTGGGTATCGAAGGCGTGCTGTTGCTCGGCGCACTCGCGGGCGTGCTCGGCTCCGCGTTCGCCGGCCCGTGGTTTGGGTTGCTCGTCGGCATGGCGCTCGGGACGTGCTGTGGGCTGGTTTACGCCGCCGGTACCGCCTTCGGTGTCGATGTCGTCCTCGTTGGAATCGCGATTTCCATCCTCGGTACAGGGATCACCAGCTACGCCTTCCAGGTCATCGCCCCAGCCGGGCACGCCAACATCAGCGCGCCCCTACTGCCGACCACGGCCGTCCCCGGCCTCTCGGACCTGCCGGAGGTCGGGGAGCCGTTCCGCGCAGTCGGGGTCGGGATGTTCGTCGCGCTCGGCGCCGCGGCCGTGACCGCCTGGATGCTGCGCAGCACCCGGTTCGGACTCCGGTTGCAGGCGGTGGCAGACACCAACACCGCCACCCTCCGCGGGATCTCCGTGCAGAGGTACCGACTTGTCTCCGTATTGATTTCGGGGGCGCTGACCGGTGCGGCTGGAGCCGTCCTGGCCTTGGCCGCGATCGGCAGCTTCACTCCGCTGATGACCGGCGGCCGCGGATTCCTCGTTCTCGCCGTCGTCATCATCGGCCGCCGCACGACCGGGGGAGTGGTGGCCGGCGCACTGCTGTTCGCTGGGCTTGATGGGCTGGCGTTGCTCGCGCAGACCCGCGATCTCGGTATGCCTCCCGAGGCATACCACGCTCTGCCCTACCTGGCCGCCCTCATCGTGCTGTGTGTCCACGCGCGGTGGCTCACCCGGCGCTCCAACAAGGTCGTGCACGCGGCGGGCCCCGCTCCGCCGCCCGCATCCGCACCCGAGGCGCCCCGCCCCGGGCCTGCTGATGATGTCCGCCGCCCCAACGTGTGAAAGGCGCT
The DNA here is from genome assembly GCA_049998055.1 of Amycolatopsis sp. cmx-4-37. Classification (GTDB taxonomy): domain Bacteria; phylum Actinomycetota; class Actinomycetes; order Mycobacteriales; family Pseudonocardiaceae; genus Amycolatopsis. The sequence continues at coordinate 394,581 of JAEBEK010000008.1, forward strand.
CCCATGGCCGATCCCCGACCGCCGGCAACCGCGGCCCAGCTCTACGACGCCATCGGTGAGACCTACGAAGCGACGTTCGGGCAACAGCAGCCGGGATTGACCCGCGCCCTCGACAGGCTGGTGCAAGCCTTGCCACCTCGTGCGCGGGTGCTGGATCTGGGATCCGGCACCGGTCGCCCGGTCGCGGCAACCATCGCCGCAGCCGGCCACGCGGTCACCGGCTACGACGTGTCACAGCGGATGGTGACCTTCGCGCGGACACACGTCCCAGGTGCAACGTTCGAGGTGGAAGATATGCGCTCCCTGCGCTTCGACAGGGACAGCTGCGACGCCGTCCTCACGGTCTTCTCGTTGCTGCAGCTATCCCACGCTGACCAGCTCGAGATGCTCACGCGCATCTCGCGATGGCTGGCACCGGGCGGTTACCTCCTCGTCGCGACCGTGCCACATCCACCCGGCTGCCCCGGGCGGGAGAGCGACTGGATGGGACATCGCGTCCGCACCTACAGTTTTCCGGCACTGGCGTTGAAAGAGCACCTCGCCAAAACCGGCCTGCAATTACTGCACGCCGAGACAGTGGGCTTCGTGCCGACCAGCGAGGACGCCGACGCCGAGGAACAGATCTACCTGATCGCCCGCAAGCCGGAAATCGCCTGATCCCGCCGGTGTGCGGCCGCCACGAGCTATCGTTGCGCAGTGGTCAGCTTGTCCCATTCGGCAGCGTAAATCTCGGCGACTCGCTGGTCGATCTGGCGAAGCCGGTCCTGCGCGCCGTCGAAGGTCGCCCGTGCCTCGTCACGCTGGCCCAACGCCAGCAGAGTCAGCCCTTTCTCCGACAGCGCCTCCGCCGTCCCTTGAAAGTCGTCGCGTCTGTCGAAGGCACGTACAGCCTCTTCGCAGTAATGCCGCGCGCGGTTCAGATCGCCGGCCGCCCGGAACGTGCGGGCGAGCGGCACTGCCGCGTAGCCCATCCCGTGTGGATCGCCTGCTGCTTCCAGCAGAGCGAACGAGATCTCGCCGTGCTGCGCCGCGAGGTCATACCGACCGAGTTCCCGATACGCGCTGCCCAGATGCGTTCGTGCCAGGCTCTCTCCCACCTTCGCCCCAACCTGCTGCGCGATGCCCAGCGCCTGCTCGCACAGCTGCGCCGACAGGGCGAAATCCCCGCGAAGGAACGCGACTTCCCCTTGCTCGATGTAGGCGAACGCCACGAAGCGATTCGGCTCGTGCCCGCGGCACACGTCGATCGTGCACTGTGCCAGCACAAATGCCCGCTCAAGTGCATCCGGTCCGCCGCGCCGCAGGTAGCCCTCCGCGAGTTCGTCGGCAGCCTGCGCGACCCGCAGATAGTCGTCGGCCTGCTCTGCTGCCCTGAGGGCGACCTCGAACGAGTCGATCCACGTGCTGACTGGCCGGTGGTGGATGTAGAAATCAAAACACTCGACCGGAATGCGCCAAGCCGCGAACAACATGTCGTGGTTCAGGGCAAGTTCCGCGACGCTGGCAAAGTTCGGCAGCTCGCGTACCGACCATCGGTAGGCCATGTCGAAGGAGTCGAAGACGAGCGGCGTGACGCCGTCCGGCGCGGGGCCGAGATGGATGTGGTGGTCCGGCCTTTCCGGGGTAATGGCCCAGGACGCGCCATTGACCGTGTGCAGGTACCAGTGGACCAGCCGTCGGATGGCCGGCACCCGTTCCTCGTCGTGATCCGGCCGCGCGGCCTCCTCCGCCGCGTAATCGCGGAGCAAGTCGTGCAGGCGGAACGCGCGCTTGGGCAGCGCCTGCATCAGCGACAGCTGGACCAGCTGCTCCATGAGCCGGAACGCCTCGGAGCTGGTCGTGCCGGCGAGCGCAGCCACCGAGTCGGCAGTGAGCTGCACACCCGGGTGCAATCCACACATTCGGAAGACGCGGGCCTGATCGTCGGTCAGCTGTCGGTAGGAGTAGCTGTAGGCGGCGCGGACGCCAATCGACTCGTCGTCGGCGACCTGCAGCTCCAGGGCGCCGTGCGCCAGTAGCTCCGCGTGTTGTTCGATGGTCAGCGTGTCGTTGCTCGCGACCCGCTCGGCGGCGATGTTCAGCGCGAGCGGCAACCGGGCACACAAGCTGGCCAGCCGCGCGACGGCCGACGGCTCCGCCTCCGCGCGGCGATTGCCGACGAACCCGCGGATCAGCTCTTCCGCGTCGTCCTTCGTCATCGCCTGCAGCGCGATGGCTTCAGCACCGGCGGTGATCACCAGACCGGACATCCGCCTGCGGCTGGTGATCAGGACCGATGTGTTCCGCGAACCCGGCAACACCTGGGCGACTTGCCGGGAATCTTGAGCGTTGTCGAGCACGATGAGCACACGGTGCTCGACGCTTGCCCGCTGGTCGAGATGCCCCCGCAGAACGTCGAGCTGCATGGAGGGCCGAGCCGGGATTCGTTCCTCGCTCACGCCGAGACCGCGCAGCAGACGCTCGAGAATCTCACCGGCCTCGGCGGGCTGGCGCGGGTCAAAGCCGCGCAGGTCGGCGTAGAGGACATGGTCGAACTCATGTTGGTGCAGGTTGGCCCACCACCGAGCGAGAGCGGTCTTGCCGGTGCCAGGCGGGCCGTAGACGAAAGCGACAGTCGATCGATCGGGATGGATCTCCTCGATCAGTGCGCTGCTCAAGGCAGCCAGGGTGTGCTCCCGGCCGACGAACAGCGGCGGTGGCGGAGGCAGCGCTGCGTACGGTTCCGACCGGGCGAATTCGGCCAGGGTGACCAAGGCACCGCGGGCGCCAAGGGCCTCGTCGATCGCCTTGGCAGCCTCGATGGTGGGCGGGAGCTGACCGAGCTCGATACGGCTGAGAACACTGTAGTGGTAATTGACCTTTTCGCTCAGCGCGCGCAAGGTCAACTTCCGAAGGCCACGGAGGTGTCGCATGGCCATGCCGAACTGCTGGGCGGCGGTCAAGGGCTGCGGACGGCTTGTCGCAGCCTCAGCCCCCTTGGTCATCCCTCCCCCTCCCCTCCGGCCCTCTGAGGTCAATCGTCCCACATCTGAGATCAACACGTCGGGACCTCCGCGTGCGCTCGTGGAACGAGAACAAGGCTCGATCGAGTCCGGTCCGGGACGAGGATCCCGCTAGTGCGGCGCCACTCGGCCATCTGTCGAAGTCAGCACAGCGGGACCGGCGTCGCATCCAGCTTGGATGTTTCGGGTGAACTCGAAACACCACGTTGTGGCGCTGGCTGCGGGCGTACCAGCAGAATCCATATGGGGGATGGGAGATCATGATGGATAGGTACAGACCTCGCGAGGACCAGATGTCGGACGCCGTGAGCTACGTCCGTGCGCTGCTCACTGCCGCGGCCGGTCGGCGCAAATCCGCCCACAGACGGCAGCGGCCACGAGGGTAGAGGGTGGTCCTATGCCGGAAGTAGAGGCAAGGGAGGGCGGCGACGATCGGCGTCGCGAGAGGTCGGCGACCGCGATTGAAGCCAGGGGCAGAAGCGGCGTGGGTGAGGGCGCCTGTGAAGCCGACTTCGTCGCCGGAAGTGGCTACACGTCCTCGGATGAGTGGGCAGGGAGCTTGCCGGCTGCGGTCGAGGACACACAGATGACCACCTTCGTCGGCCGGTCTGATCTGATTGCTCAAGCCAAGAACCGGCTCCGCAGCGCACGCCTGATCACCCTGCTGGGCCTGGGCGGCGTAGGCAAGAGCCGACTGCTGCTTCGGCTGGCCGCCGAGCCGGACGTGAAAAGGGCTTTCCCGGGCGGAGTCTGGGTCGTCCGGTTGGTCGACGTGCCAGCACGAGAGAACCTGGTCGCGGCAGCTTGCGCAGACCAGCTGGGCCTCCTGGACAATGCGGACGGCTCGCCCGACGCCCGACTGCGCGACTTCTTCCGGGAGCGTCGCGCGCTGCTGATGCTCGACAACTGCGAACACCTGACCGACGGAGCCCTCGGCACAGGCCAAGTTTCGCAACTGCTGACCACACTCTTGCCAGCCGCGCCGATGCTGACCGTGGTCGCGACCAGTCGGGTCCGGCTGGGCGTAGCTGGCGAACACCTACTGAAGATCGAACCGCTGCCCCTGGGTGACGCCCTGTCCCTGCTCCGAGACCGCGCCCAGGCCACGGGCAAGACGATCACCGAGGTTGAGCTGCCGCTGGCGGAACGCCTGTGCGAGATGCTGGGTGGTCTGCCTCTGGCCATCGAGCTGGCGGCTGGGCAACTCGACGTGATGACGCTTGCGGAAATCGCCGAGCATCCCGAACTGCTGCCGCTGCTCGTTGACGGGCTCTCCGAACAACGCCACCACCGCACGATGTACGCGACCATCAAATGGTCCTACGACCTGCTCGATGAGCGGGAACAGCGCGTGCTGGCCATCGTCTCGGTCTTCGAAGGCGGCTTCGACCTCGATGCGGCGATCTCGGTCTGCGCGGAATCCGGCATCGGCGCATCACAAGTGCCGGCGGTGCTGCGAAGCCTGGTCCGCAAGTCCCTGCTGCTCGCTGAGGCAACCGGCGACCGCACTCGCTACCGCATGCTCGAACTCATCCGCCAGTTCGGCCTGCAGCTGGTAGGTGAGGTAGGGCGAGAGTGTGAACTCCGCTCCGCGCATGCGCGATACGTTCTCAGGTTCGCCGCGAACGTCCGAGAGCAGTGGTTCGGCCCGCGCGAGCCGGCACTGCTTCTACGGATGCGGGCCGAGCTTCCCAACTCGCGCACCGCCCAGGAATTTCTCCTGTCGTCAGCCAAGACAGCTGAAGAGGGCCTTCAGCTGCCGGTCGACATCACGGCATCGCGCGCGTTCGTATTCGCAGGTGTCCTGGCCGACTGCCTGCGCATGCTGACCCGCGGGCTTGAGGAGCAACACCAGGACACGCCAACCATGGTGCAGCTCGCAGCCCTGTGCCAAATCGCCTGGATCGCGCAGATTCAAGGCAGTGATGTTGCGGGCGCCGCCCTGGCGGAGGCCGAGCAGCTCGCTGCTCGCCTCGGCTGCCGGGATTCGTTCGGGCCGCTCTTGTACGCCCGAGGTTGCCGACTGTGGCTGGCCGAGCCGGACAAGGATCGTGCGCGGGGCAGCATCGCTCTGCTCGCCCGCGCAGAGGCCGCCTTCGCAGAGTCCGACGACGACGGCTACGAGTTCATGGCCGCGCTGTATGGCGCAATGTCGACAGTGTTTCTGGGCAACGCGGAAACCGCGTTCGCGGCGAGTGCCCGAGTCCTGGAGATGGCGACCGCAGCGCGTGCACAATGGTGCATCTCATGGGCGAAGTGGACCTGCGGGCTGGCCGAGCTGCTACACGGCAGCTTGCAGGACGCGATTCGGCTGGCTCAGGAAGCGCTACAGATCCAGCTGGCGATCAAGGACCGGTGGGGCCCTCCGTGGACCTTGTGGCTGATCGCCCTGACCTTGTTGCGGCTTGGCAAGTTCGAGCAAGGTGCGAGGATGCTGGGAGGTGCGCGAGTCGCCCAGCGATTGACCCAGACAAGCGTCCTGGGGTTGGAGCAGTTCTTGCGGGTGCAGCGCGAAATCGAGTCGTATGCCAGGCTGAAGTTCGGCGACAGATTCGACGTCGAGCTCGCGGTCGGGGAGTCTCGCGCCTCGTCGATGGACGAGGTCTACGCGTCGGCGAAGCAGCAGTTCGACGTAGGTGTGGAGGTGCAGGTCACGCCCCGGGCCGCCGACAAGCTGACCAATCGCGAATTACAGATCGCCAAGTTGGTTTCAGTCCCGATGAATGATAAAGAAATTGCTGTGAAGCTGGGGATCAGCTACCGCACAGTGGAAAAGCATGTACAGAGGATCCTGGCAAAGTATGGGTTGACCACGCGCACAGATATCGCCGTGTGGTACCTGCGCACCGTCGCCCCGTTAGAGAGATGATGCGGCCTGCGACACGCAGGAACGGCGCGTCGACCCGCGGCCACACTGGAGACCGGCATGGAGTGTGCTGCGGCCGTGCAGGTGCGGAGCAGACCCGCTCAGCTCTCGCCGAGTATCACCGGCAGAGATCTGAAGCCATTCATGATCACACTTGGGTTGTGAGTCAGTTGACTGGCCGCAGCAGCGGGCCGCGCGTCAGGGCACGCGCAGGTCAGCGCGGAGAACGCGACCTCGGCTTCCAAACGTGCGAGCGGGGCGCCAAGGCAGTAGTGGATCCCGTGGCCGAAGGACAGATGTGTCGGGTTGCGATACACGTCCAGCCTGTCCGCGTCCGGATATCGTTGCGGATCGCGGCCCGCGCTCAACAAGGACACCAGCACGATCTGATCTGCAGGGATGACCACACCGCCGTAGCGAACCGGCTCTCGGGTCCACCGGTAGGTGGCCATGCGGACGGGGCTGTCGAAACGCAGTATCTCTTCGACGGCACCGGGAATGAGCTCCGGGCGACGCCCCAGCAAGCGCCAGCGCTGTGGATCGGCCAGAAGGTGATGCACCCCGTTCCCGATCAGGTTTGTCGAGGTTTCATGGCCGGCGACGAACAGCAGGAACACCATGTCCATCACCTCCTCGGCAGTCAACTCGCCGCGGTCGGCCAGCTGCACTAATGCCGACAGCAGACCATCGTCCAGGCTCGTCCGCTTGGCGAAGATCAGCTTGTCGAAGTAGTCCTCCATGGCACGCGAAGCGGGAAGGACCCGGTCCGGGTCGTCTTCCATCAGCGCAGTTGTCCAGTCGCGGAACTGGTGACGCTCGTCCAACGGTACGCCGAGCAGCTCACAAATCACGACGAGCGGCAGCGGGAACGCCAGGTGCTCGATGATGTCAACCGGGCGGTCGCGAGGAAGGTCCTTGAGCATCTCGGCGACGAGGCGCTCGATGTCCGGGCGGAGCAGCTGGACGCGCTTGAGCGTGAAGACTTTGGACACTCGCCGGCGCAGCTCGTCGTGACGAGGGTTATCCGTGAACAAGAGGCTCGATGAGCCGAACATCCGCGACAGCTCGGAAGCCTTGCCGGCGTGTCGAAGCTGAGCGCCGAGAATCCGGTGCATACCCGCGCTGTCCTTGCTGAGACGCGCGTCTGTGAGTGCTGCCAGCGCGTCAGCGTGGTCTCCGATGACCCAAGCCGTCACGCCGCTGGGCAAGGTCATCTGATGCACAGACCCCCGCTGACGCAGCGCTTTCGCGGATTCGTGGGCGTGTTCCCAGTCGAAGATCTCCGAGGTCATTGTTGCCCTCCAGTCCTGTCCGTCTTCCGGTAGCGGCCGCGTGGGTGCACGGCGACCACCGACCCGACACGACGACTCCACAACGTCGTGCTGGGCGGACGAATCCACCTCGGTCACCGGTCCGTCCTTGCCATACCTGTCGGCCGACCGATGACATTCCTCGCGTCCAAGCATGGTGGTCGGCCGCCAGTCAGCCATCGGCGCAATCACGTAGCTTGGCCCGGCGAATACACGTAGCCGTGCCGGTAGCGCCTACGTGTAGACGCGTACGTGCGGCTGGTGACCATCGGGCATGGCCGACGGCCGACCGCAGTCGCCGACAGTCAACTGCCGCGGCTTACCGAATATCGATCAGAAGATCGAAACGAGGCGATTGTGGTCTCAGTGGAATCGTGCGGCATCGACCCGCGCTCCGCCGAAATAACTACGATGGGTAGCGGCTAGCTGCGTCCGATCGGCCTAGCTACGTGTGAACCCGTACCGCGATCGCAGCAACCGGCCACACTGTGTCATAGGTACGCGTGATCTCGCATTGACCCTATGGGACCCTTTCGGTCTATCGTTGCCACGTCACCAACACTCCAATCGGATCTCGCAGTCTGATTTCTCGGAGCATTAGGCTCACGAGTCGGCGTTCGCAAGCAGAACCTCGCGAGATTGCCATAACAACGGGACCTGCACGTGTACAGAAAACTCAACGCCATAAGCCTTAGTCGTGCATGTGAAGTCACGCTGTCGCGAGACGCGTGGACAGCAGTCGCGACTAACGGCCGCCGACGCCGAGACGATCAGGTGCTGAAGCGACGCTCGGCAGGGTGCGACGCGGCCGGGCATGCATCGTCTGCCAGCACGAGCTGAGCATCGTACGTTTCCGTACCGAGACTCGCGCAAGCGTCATGGAGAAGCCCCAATGTCGGGCTCATCTTCGCTAATCCAGTTTCGGGGAATTGAGGTCCGCATGATTATCTCGGACGCACGCTTCGCAGTGTGTTCCTGTGTGAGCACCGTGCTCGTTGTTCGCGATGACGAGACAGGGTGGGCGCATGTCGCCTACGACATCGACCCACGGCGGAGACCGCGAGTCGCCGGATTCGTCCTGTGCGACAGTCGCCACGCCCTACTGGCGGGGATGGCCAACGTCGGCTTCCGTTCGGAGAGCGTATATCGAGTGAATGCGTGGTCGACTGCGTTCCTCTTCAGTCGAATGACCGCATCTGCCGGTCCGGCGCCGTAACCCGCCAACCGTCGCATCGAGGACGACGATGCGAGGGCGGCTCCACCAGGGCCAGCGAGCTGACTGGGGCGCTAAGCCGAGTGGCAACCCCGCTGTTGCCCGCCCTCGCATACGCCGAACCGGGCGTTCCGTGCCGCGTGGATCGCCGCACGATCTAAGGAAGCCGTCTGACGGTTTGGCTTCTGGACGGCTAACCGGATTCGTCGGCCCGGTGGTGCTGGCCGAGTGCGGCACAAGCAATTCCGCGCAGCTCTTCCGATCGTCGGTGGCTGCCCGAACTCGCCAGGAGGCGACGATGGCGATTCAAGTTTTACGAGCAAGTCCGATAACCAAGTTCACTGACTCGGAAATGCGTAGGCGCCTTGCCGCACTAGTTGGCGGTGCAGCAGCCATGGGCGGTGGAATCACGCTACTGGTGTGGTCGCGACTAGGGATGGTGCCGATGGACGTATTGCACGCCGCGGTCAGCCATATCTTCGGCTGGACCTTCGGGAGCAGTATTCTCGTTTGCCAAATCTTCTTGACCGTCACTTTCCTTCCACTGCGTATCCGTCCAGGCGTCGCCACCGTGGTCGCCTTCGTGATCCCCGCTGCCATCGCCGACGTCCTCCTCCCGCTGATGCCGACCGTCGAGGTTCTGCCGCTGCCCGTGACACTGGGATTGCTGCTCCGAACTCTGGCGTTTCTGCTCGGCGGACTGCTCTTCTGCGCTGGAGTTGCCGCCTACCTCCTGACCGACCTGGGGCCGCTCCCTCGCGACGGACTCATGCTCGTGCTCGCCGGCGCCCGCCACGGCATCAGCCATGCACAGCCGCGGCGTCTCGCACTCGCGCGCATCGGTATCGACACCGCGTGGGTCGCAGGGGGTGTCGCTTTGCTCGGGCCTGCGAACGCCGTGCACGTCGGAGCCCTCGCGCCTGGAACCTTGTTCATCGCCGCCGGTTCAGGCCCACTCATCGCCTGCCTCCGGCGCCGAATCGCTCGAGTCCCCGGTTTTCCAGCGGCCCGTGCCTCGCAGTGGAACCGGTCGTCGCCGGCGCGTACAACGCGCCATTGCCCACGGCGACCGGGCATGACCCCGACCGTCGCCTCACATCCGGTCACACCAGGAAACTCGCACTCGCAGAGGAAACGATCATGACCCAGCTCGTGCCCCACAACGACATCCAGATCGCTGCCGGCGAACTCGGCGAGGCCGTCATGGGACCACAACGACAGCGGCTCACCGTCGCAGTGCACTCCGGCCTGGCCCCGATCCGGACCCTGTCGTCCGGGACAGTACAAATGGTCGGCGGCCACCACGCGCTACCGCACATCCATGCCGAGGCCGAGATCCAGGTGTACGTCGTACGCGGCAAGATCGCATCCCTGGTCGGCCCCGACCTGACACCGATCCTGCTTGGCCCCGGGTCGCTGCTCTACATCGGACCAGGGGTGGAGCACCTGGGCGTGAACCTCGATCCCTACGAGCCAGCCGACCTGGTCGAGTTCCGCACCGATCCAGCGTTCAACGCAGATGTAGTCCGCATCTCCGGCTTGGACGCCCTCGCCGAGAACCGCGTCACCCATCTGCGCCGCGAATACCTCCTCGGCCGCTGCGACGAGCAGTTGGCCACCCCCTCCGTGCTCGCCGTGACCCGATGACCGTCACGGCCACCCACAGGCACCCGCACAGCCTCGTGCGGGCATCCGGAAAACACCACCGCGGCCACCGCCGCGGCAACCGAAAGGGAACCGTCATGCAGCACACGCAGATCGTCCGGGCCATCCTCGCCGGAACATTCATTGTCGCCGGGATCGTGGCCGGAGCGGGCGCCGCGTCCGCCGCGACGACGCACCAGTCCGCCCCGGCCGCCGCCTCGGTCAGCCCCGACACCCGCGAGGGCTCGATCACCGAGGCACCCCTTGGCGACGCCTCGGTCGTGGCTCCTGACGGCACCCGGATCTGGTAATACAGGCCGGGTCAACCGCCACCGCCAGCGAAAATCCCCTGTCGCGGCCGGGACATCGAACAACTGGCGAGCCGCGTCACGCAAATCCACGCGTCGACTGGCAATAAACGCTGCCCTTAAACGGGCGGATTGACAAATTTAAATATCCGCCACGATGTCCTTGACATTGATTCCCTTGCTGGGGCAGCGTGGCCGGCATCAGCAAACACAGGCGCTGATCGTGGGGTCACCACATTAAGTCCGAGCTTGTGCGTGTGTCGACAGGTTGGGGAACCTGGCAGCACGATGCGCGCGTTCGATGTGGATGGCAACTCTCATCCATCAGAGAAATATTCTAATCTCTGCGAACTGCAGGCTCGAGTGTGACTCCTCGGATTTCGGTCCAGAAATTCCACAAGAGGAGCAAAGAAATGATGTTGTCTCATCGAGTCCGTCTCGGAATCGTCACCGCCGTCGCGGCGGCGACGGCGGTCGGGTGCGCCGGTCTGGCCGAGGCGGCCACCGCCGACGCGCCGGGGACGTCACCCGCCGCGCACAGCGCAACCCGCGACGTCGGGGTCCCGAGCGAGATCGACTCCTCGGCGTCGGCGATCGCGCCGGACGGCACCCGGATCTGGGGGCTGACGGCCCTCCCGTTCGGCGGGCACCCCGCCCGCGCCAAGAGCACGACACAGGACGTGCGGGCGCTGACCACGCAGAGTTCGATCGAGGTCGACATCCTCGCCTCGGGCGCCCGGCTCCGCAGCTCGGTGCCCAGCGGTTCGGTCATCGGGCTGGCCTACCCCGGCCAGACCGCATGGGGCGGCTGCCAGATCCCGGGCCGCGACGGCTGGGTGTGGGGCTGGCTGACCGTGCAGACCTCGGCCGGCTGGCGATCCGGCTGGATGCGCCACGACCTGTGGTCGATCACCCAGCACACCTTCCCGGGCGGCGGTTCAGATCCCAGCAGCCTGCCCTGGTGCTGAAGCGCGCGAGGTCGATGACCCACCGGTGACGGTGACGTCACCTCCGGGCTCGTGAACCCGGCGGCCACCTCTCCCCACATCGATGGTGTCCGCCTCTCCGGGAGGCGGCCGGCGAAAAACACCCTCCACCGCCGGCCGCCTCCCCCACCCGTTCCCGACGAAAGCGCAGTCATGAACCCACCACGCAGCCACCCCGCCTCCGTGCCGCGGCCGATGACGCGACACACCGAAGCCGTGCTCGCGGCACCGGACGCACCGCGACAGCCGGTGCTGGTTCTGCACCCCGTGCTGCGCATTGCTCGCGTGCCGGTGCGGCACCTGCGCATCGTGCGCCTGCTGGCGGACGCGCGAGGCGTCGTCGCTGCGCTCGACTCAGCCGCCGATCAGGATCATGACGAGTGCGCCGCCGAACAGGCACGGTCCGAACGGCACCGTGGAATGGCCCCGCTCATCGCCGCGGTGAGCGCCGGGGATGACGAGCAGCAGCACCGCCAGCACGAAGGCCACCACCAGCGCACCCGCCACCTGCGGCCAGCCGGTCCAGCCGGTCACGGCGCCGACGACGGCCGCGACGACGATGTCCCCGGCCCCGACACCGCCGTTGGTCAGCACGGCCAGCACGAGGAGCAGACCACCGGCGGCCAGCACGGCGCCCGCCGCGCGCACCCCCGGTTCCGCGTCGTGACGTGCCAGGCACAGAGCCCCGAAACCGGCGATCACGCCCGCCAGCTGAGGCCAGGCCAGCTGCCGTGGCAGGCGGTGCTCGCACCAGTCGACGACCGCCAACGGCACACCGAGCACCGCCGCGAACCCGTACACCGCCAACTCACCGCGATCGCCGACCCGCCACGCCACCAGCGTCAGCAGCGCCGCGGTGACCACGGCACCCAGCCGCCACGATCCGGCGATCTCACGCGTGTCCCGCAGCAGCCGACGGGTGAGCGCGCTCGCGGCGGCGCCGAGCCCCAGCCCGACGACAGCAGCGCCGAGGACCCACCACAGGTCGCTCATCGACAGCTGCATGGCCCCTCCCGCTCGCACATGATCACCCTGCCCGCCATCTTGCCTGGTTGCACCGTCGTCCCGCTCGCGCGCGACCGGCGGGGGAGCGCACCGACGGGCAGCTGCCGCAGTCTCGTCGCTTTCGCCGCTGCGGTACTCGGGTTCGCGGTCAGCGCCTGCAGTTCCGGCAACGCCGACGCCCCGGCGTCCTCAGCCGGCACGCCGACGGCCGAGGCCCCGACAGCCACCACCGCTTCGCCTGCCAGTACGGCGAAGCAGAAGGCGGTCGAGGCCTACCTGGGCATGTGGCGCGACGTCGCCGCCGTCGCGGCCACGTCGGACTGGCGCTCGCCCCGGCTGGCCGAGCACGCCACCGGCGACGCGCTGTCGGTGCTCTCGCGTCAGCTCTACGCCGATCACTACAACGGCCTGATCAGCAAAGGCGCCCCGAGCAACTCCCCGCTCGCCCAGTCCGTCGACTCGCAGTACGAACCGAAAACGGTCGTGATCAGCGACTGCTCGGACGCGAGCACCTGGTTGAAGTACCGGGCCGACACCGGGAAACCGGCCGATGACGAACCGGGCGGCAAGCACCGGATCCATGCCGAAGTCACGCTGGCCGTCGACGGTTCCTGGCGCGTGACCCGGTTCGCCGTGGACGGGACAGGATCATGCTGACCGCCGCCCGCCGATTCGGCATCGTCGCCGCCTCGGCGTCGGCGGTGATGCTGGTGAGCGTCGCGCCTGCGGTTGCGGGGGACTGGTACGGCGACGTCGATTGTGGACAGAGCTCCTACCCCGGCTGCGAGCTCGGCGCGGGCCAACGCGGCCACGACGCGCCCACACCCCGGCCAGGCCCCCACCCCGGCGCACCGAGGCCCCAGGGCGGGCAGCGCGACACGCCAACGCTGCCGGGCGACCGGATTGTCGGTGGCGAGGACACCCGGGTGGACTGCTCGTACGTCCGCAGCGACTACCAGCCACCGTCCACCGGAATCCAGACGGCGAGCCATCGCCTGCACCGCCCGAGCGCCGACGGCATGCAACTCGCGTCCCTGCCGCGGACCCGTTCCACCGTCTCTCGGATGGCCCAGGCATCTGGTCAACGTGGGTCCTGGTACGTCTACCAGTGCTCCGGGCCGGGCTCGCGCGATGCGCTGTTCCGGGCGCCGGTGTGGATCGCCGACGGGCAAGCCCCCGGCGCGGCCCCGGTGCCCTCGCCGCAGCAGCTGGCCGAGCAGGCCCGCTCGCAGCTGCGGCTCCCGAGCCCGGTGATCGCGTCGAACCCGGCCGGCACGCAGCTGGTCCGGCTGCCGACCTGGTTGTGGCTGGATCGGGCGATGTGGCGGCCGCACTCGGCGACGGCAGCGGTGCCCGCGGTGTCGGTCACCGCGACCGCGACCCCGACCTCGGTGTCCTGGTCCACCGGCGACGGCACCACCGTCACCTGCACCGGTCCCGGAACCCCGTTCCCGGCCGGCGGCGCCGCGCAAGCCGCATCGCCGGACTGCGGACACACCTACCGGAGATCCTCGGCCGGCAGCCCCGGTGACCGGTTCCCGATCACCGCCACGGTGTCGTGGCGCGTCAGCTGGGCCGGCGGCGGCGCCGCGGGCACCTTCCCGGACCTGACCACCAGCGCCGTCGCCTTCCTCCGGGTCGCCGAAGCGCAGGCGCTCGGCACCGGATAGGGCCCGCTCGCCAACCCACACTATCCGACATTCGTTTCCTGATCCCGTTGTCGTGCATATCGCCGAGTGCGCGGCGGGCGAGCTAGACCTTGGAGGGGGCATCTCGTGACCGGTTCCGACATTCCCGCACGCGGCCAGAAGCCCGCCGGCGTATCGATGCCGGCGTCGTGGCTGGACCGCACGGGCTCACCCGCGACACCGAAGTCCCGGCGGGGCCCGCGGAAAGTGCCGCACCTGACCGCCGGGGTCCTGCTCGTCGTCGTGTGCGCCGGCGGCACCCTCTGGTGGACGAGCAGCACCCAGGACCGGACGCCCACCCTGGCGGTGGCCAGGCCCGTCATCGTCGGACACCTGCTGACCAGCGCGGATCTCCGCACGGTCGACGTCTCCGCCGCGCCGGGCACCCCGCTCGTTCCCGCCGCCGAGATCACCGGCGTCCTCGGCCGCCCGATGGCGACCACCCTCGGCGCGGGAGCCCTGTTGACCCCGGACGCCGTCGGCGCCGCCCGGCTGCCCGCCGTCGGCCGTGCGATCGTCGCCGTCGGGGTGAAACCCGGGCAGTTCCCGCCCGAACTGACCGCCGGCACTCCGATCACCGTGATCGTCACCGCCGCCACGGCGCAGCCCACGACCACCGTGCCGGCACCGTCGGGGGGAACGACCTGGCGCGCCACCGTGGTCGGTCTCGCCCCGGCGGGCACGGACCAGACCACCGTGGTCTCGCTCGACCTCACCTCCACCGACGCCGAGCAGGTGGCCCAGATCCCGGCCGGGCAGCTCGCCCTGGTGATGCAGGCGGCAAGGGGTGACCGTTGATGCTGATCGCCTTGTGCTCGGTCCACGGCTCGCCGGGCGTGACCACCCTGGCCCTCGCCCTCGCCACCCTGTGGCCCGACCCCGCCCAGACCCGCCGGCTGATTGTTGAGGTCGATCCGGCCGGCGGCGACTTGGCGATGCGGTTGCACCTGCCCACCACACCCGGACTGGCCAGCCTCGCCGCCGCCGCACGCCGGGCGCCTCGCCCCGCGGTGGTGTGGGAACACACCCACACGCTGCCCGGTGGCGCGCTCGTGCTCCTCGCCCCGCCCGGCAGCGGGCACACCCGCGCCGCTCTGCACATCCTGACGAGCGCCCAGCCCCCGCTGCTGCCCGCCGCCGCACGCGAACCCGACGTCGTCGTGCTGGCGGACTGCGGCCGCGTCGATCCCGGCACACCCGCCGAGGCGATCGCGCGCCACGCGGACGCACTCGTTCTCCTCACCGGTACCCGCGGCGAGGACCTCACCCACACCGCGGCACGGCTGAGCGAGCTGGCCCGCTGGACGCCACGGCCCGGACTGCTGCTCACCGGCGACGGCTACCCGACCGCCGAGGTCGAGCGCGAGCTCGGCGTGCCGACCATCGGACGCCTCCCGCACGATCCGTCGGCCGCAGCCGCCCTGACCGGGCATCGACCACCGCCCGCGCGCCGCCGCCGAACCGGCGGACTGGCCCGCCACATCGCCGCACTCGCTCGCACCCTGGCCACACCCACCTCCACCGTCCCACCGCAAACGGCCCCCGACGCGAGCGCCGCAGACGCACCGTCCGCACACCCCCGCGGCAGCGCAACCGCTGCACCGTCCCGCGCCGACCTAGCTCACGGGCCCACCCGGCCACCGGCCGGTGACGCACCCGGGGGCGGTCATCCGTCGCCCTCGACCGGAACGGAACCACGCACGTGACCGCGAACATGCACCCCACGCCACCGTCCCCAGCAGACGCCGCGCAGCGGCTGCGCACGCGCCTGCGGCACGCGCTCACCACCGACCTGCCCGCACGTGTCGAGGCGACGACCCGCCCGGGCGACGGCCCGCTGCCGCTGCACCGGCGCCGCGAGACCGGCCGTGAGGTCCTCGCAGGCGCCCTCGCCGCGCACACCGAAGCCGAGCTGAGCGCCGGCCGGGAACTGGCGGACTCCGCCACCGAGGCGTGGATCGTCGAGCAGGTGCTGGACGAAGTGTTCGGCCTCGGCGGCCTGCAGCCACTGCTGGCCGATCCGCACGTCGAAACGATCGCGGTCAACCGCTACGACCGGGTGTTCGTCCAGTACACCGACGGCCGCCGCACCCAGGCCGCACCGGTGGCCGCCTCGAACGACGAACTGACCGACTTGATCCGCACCCTCGCCGCGCGGGCGTCCTCGGAGGAGCGCCGCTTCGACCGCGGGTCACCCGCGCTGAACCTGCAACTGCCCGGCGGCGAGCGGCTGTTCGCGGTCCTCGGCCTGACCGCGGGCGGGGTGACCGCGTGCACCATCCGCCGGCACGGCTACCTCACCGCCACCCTCGCCCAGCTCCGCCGCCGCGGCACCCTCGACGTCGGACTGGAGCGGTTCCTGCGCGCGCTGGTGCGGGCACGCAAGAACGTGCTGATCACCGGCGGCACCGGCGCCGGAAAAACCACGATGTTGCGCGCCCTGGCCGGCGAAATGGATCCGCTGGAACGGCTCGTGACCATCGAGGACGCCTTCGAACTGGGACTCGGGCTGGACCCGCAGCGCCACGCCGACGTCACCGCGCTGCAGGCCCGCGAACCCAACGTGGAGGGCGAGGGCGCCATCGACCAGGCCGAACTCGTCCGCTGGGGCCTGCGGATGAGCCCGGACCGGGTGATCGTCGGCGAGATCCGCGGGCCCGAGGTCATTCCGATGTGCAACGCCATGTCCCAGGGCAACGACGGCTCCATGGCCACCCTGCACGCTTCCAGCTCGAGGATCGCGTTCACCCGGCTCGCGTCCTACGCCGCGCAAGGCCCGGAACGGCTGCCGCTGGAGGCCACCGCGCTGCTCGTGGCGAGCGCGGTGCATTTCGTCGTGCACCTGGACCGCGCGGCCGACCGGACGACGCGGGTGATCGCGTCGGTGCGCGAGGTGGTCGACGCCGAGTCCGGGTCGGTGATCTCCAACGAGGTCTACCGCCGTGGCCCGGACCGCCGCGCGGTGCCGGTGGCCGGGGCAATGCGCACGGACACCCTCGATGACCTGGTCATGGCCGGTTTCGACCCCGATCTGCTGGCGCGGCCGGAGGGGTGGTGGACGCCATGAGCATCGACACCACCGCGATCGCCGGCGCCGCGCTGGGACTGGGAACCGCCGTGGGCACGCTGATGATCATCACCGCCTGGTGGCCCCGCACCACGGCCCGATCGACCGTGTCGCGTGGCGCCGGGGTGATCCGGGCCCTGCGGCGCCTCACCGGCGATCGACGCGCGGTGGCGCGCCTGAGCATGGTGGTCGCCGTCGGCGCGGGGACTGGGGCGGCGACCGGGTGGGTGGCCGGCGCGGTGCTGGCGGCCTCTGCGGCGTGGTTCCTGCCCCGGCTGGTCGGCCCGGACCGCGCCCACGCGCGGCGGGTCGCCCGGATCGAGGCGATCGCCTCCTGGACGGAGATGCTGCGCGACGTGCTCGCGGCCGCCGCCGGGCTCGAGCAAGCCATCCTCACCACCGCGCCGCTGGCACCCGCGGCGATCCGCGACGAGGTCACCACGCTCGCGGCGCGGCTGGAGAGCGGGCAGCGCCTGGCGCCGGCACTGCGAGCGTTGGCGCGCGAGCTGGACGACCCGAGCGCCGACCTCGTCCTCGCTGCCTTGATCCTCGCCGCGGAGCACCAGGCCCGCCAGCTCGGCGACCTGCTCGGCTCGCTGGCGACCACCGCGCGCGGGCAGGCCGCGATGCGGATGCGGGTGGAGGCAGGGCGGGCGCGGACCCGCACGTCGGTGCGGGTCATCGTCGCCACCACTGTCGCGTTCGCCGCCGGGGTCGTGGTGGCCAACCGCGCCTACCTCGACGTCTACAACACCGCATCCGGTCAAGCCGTCCTGCTCGCCATCGGTGCCCTGTTCGCCACCGGATTCGGCTGGCTTGCCCGCATCGCCGCCGGCGGGGAACAGGCAAGGGTGCTGACGTTGGACGCCCCCGGTGCGATCGGCGTGCGTGACGGTGGCGAGGCCATCGCTGGGGACGGTGGGCGCTCATGATCGCCGCTCTCGTCGTGGGCGCCGGTGGCGGCGTCGGCTTGTGGCTCGTCCTGACCTGGGTGCTGCCGCCTCAGCCGCCGTTGAGCGACCGGCTCGCCCACGCCGGCACACGAGCACCTGCTGCGCCGATCGTGGTCCCGGAGGATGTCGCCTGGATCGCGTCGTGGGGCCGGACATTCGTGCCCGGCCTGCGGATGCTCGGACTGCCCGGTGCCGCGATCGCCAACGATCTGCGGATTGCCGGTCGCGGCACCGACACCCACCTTGCCGCGAAAGCCCTGCTCGCCGCGGCCGGGTTGCTGGCGCCGTGGCTGCTGCAAGCCCTGCTGGCACTGGGTGGGCTGGCGCCGGGCGTGCAGGCTCCGCTGCTGGCCGGGCTCGTAGCCGCCGTGCTGGGCTTCCTTGCCCCCGATCTCGGCGCCCGGGCCAAGGCGACCCGGCTGCGACGCGAGTTCCGCAGCGCGCTGTCGGTGTTCGTCGATCTCGTCTGGATCACCCTCGCCGGCGGCGCCGGTGTCGAGGCCGCCCTGACCGACGCTGCCGCCGTCGGCGCGGGCCCCGCGTTCGGCAAGATCCGCCGCGCCCTGCGCGCAGCGCAGCTGACCCGCACCACGCCATGGCGCACGCTGCGCCGGCTCGGCGAGGAGCTCGACATCGCCGAGCTGGCGGAACTCGCCGCGTCGGTTTCCCTGGCCGGCACCGAAGGGGCTCGAGTGCGGGCATCCCTGGCGGCGAAGGCGCACGCTCTGCGCACCCATCAGGTCACCGACGCCGAAGCCCAGGCCCACTCGGCCACCGAACTTATGGCTCTGCCGGTGACTCTGTTGTTCCTCGGCTTCCTCGGATTCATCGCCTATCCGGCGGTGCTGCAAGTCCTCAATGGACTCTAGCGGGACCCGGCTGCCCGCTGCGATGCGGGAAAGGTATTTAACGACAACGGAAAGAGAGTGATGTCATGTTACACCACATACGTAGCCTCTGGGCACTGATGCGGGCGCGCATCACCGTGTTGGGCGCTGACCCGGAGCGCGGGGAGATCACCACCACGGTCATCGTCACCGCGCTGATGGCCATCGCCGCCATCGTCATCGTCGCGATCATCGTCGCCAAACTCACGGCGAAGGCGCAATCGATCGACCTCGGGCTCGGTTGACGATGCTTGCACGATCCCTACGACACCACCACCACCGGCGGCGACCGCCGGACCGTGCACGCCGGATGCGGGCACGTCTGCGGCGGGCCGTGGGCGGAGACCGCGGCGAGGTCACCGTCGAACTGGTCATCGCGACCCCGCTGCTGCTGCTGGCCCTGCTGGGGATCATTCAGCTCGCCGTGTGGTCGCACGCCACGCACGTCGCCCAAGCCGCCGCCTCCCAGGCACTGGCTGCCGCCCGTACCCAGAACGGCACGACCGGTGCCGGGCTGGCCGCCGGCCGGCGGCTGCTCGATGACCTCGCCGACGGCCCCCTGCGCAACCCCGACCTGGACGTGTCCCGCGGCGTGGACACGGTGTCGGTGAGTATCAGCGGCGAGGCCGCCGCCGTCCTTCCCGGCGTGCACCTGCACGTGCACGCCGAAGCATCAGGTGACGTCGAGCGTTTCGTGCCGAACGCTGCCGCTACACCCTGACTTTTCTTCTCACACAGGAGATCCGGCTTCCGGGCCGAAAGGATACCCGATGACGCGCCACACACCCACCAGACCGTCCACGCCCGTGGTCACGGGTCTGTTCCCTGACGGACCGGACTCCCTGCTCGTGAATCCCGCCATTCCCGATCGGCGATGGCGCACAGAGTATGTGCGCTCGTGGCTACCTCTCCGGATTGTCCTTACCGGACTGACCGGGATTGCCGTCGCGGTGCTCGCCGTGATCGCGGCCGTCTCCGGCGCCGGTGCCGTCGCCGGAGACGCGCTCGCCTTCGGGATCCTCACCGTCGGCGGGAGCGTGCTGGCGGGCTGGCGCCGCGGCACCCGGGTGCTGGTCGATCATCGGCACGGTGCGGCACACCCTTGCCGGCTCGACCGCGTACGCGGCGAGTTCTTCCTGCGCAGCCGCGACTTCGCCGACCTCGGCGCGCCGGCCGCCGCGGCGGTACGGGAGCTGATCTCCGGAGTGGACGAACTGCACCGCAGCCCGGCGCGAGCCTGGTTCGACCCCGCACTGTGTCGCGAGGTGCACCGAGTGGTGTGGGAGACCTTGTCGGTGCTGGACCGCACCCGCGAGGCCCGCAGCCTGGCACGGGAACTTGCGGGCGACCCGGATGCCGAGGTCGGCGAGCTGGCCGCCGCGGCCGACCAGGCGGTCGCCGCGATCGACGAAGGCCTGGCCGAGGTCGCCTGGCATCTGCGCGGCTGCCTCGCGCTGTCGCGAGCGTGGGAGGTGAAACTGCGCCACGCCGACCTGGCCACGCGCACCGACCGCACCCTCGCCACCCTGCCCGGGCACGACCGTGTGCGGTCGCTGGGGCGGGCTGCGGAGGCACTGCCGCGGACCTTGCACGCCTACCTCATCGCGGCCCGAGATCTCACGGGTGCCGGAGCGTTTCCGTGGGAACAGCCGGCATCGTCGTGGTTGCAGGTTCCGGGCAGCCACTCGGCCAGGGGAGCAGCCGCGACCGGTCGTTTCCGCTGGTTCCGCAGCAGCGAGCCCGACACCACGAGGCAGTCGTGACCACGCAGGAGCCGCCAGGCGCGATGGCGCGCCGGCGGTGGTGGAGTGCCGAGCGGGGGTCGGTGACCGTCGAGGCCGTGCTGCTGGCCCCGCTGCTGGTCATGCTCCTGGTTTTCGTGGCGGTCGTGGTGCACCGTGGCGTCGATGCCCGGTTGCGGCTCGACGACGCCGCGCATCAGGCCGCCCGCGCGGCCACGCTGCAACGCAGCGCCCCTGCCGCCGTCACCGCCGCACAGCGCACCGCCGACGCCGCCCTCGCCCACGCCGGCCCGGTGTGCCGCAACGTGGTCACCACGATGTCCGGCTCGCTGGATCCCGCCTCGACGGTGACGGTCCGCGTGCGCTGCACCGTCGACCTCGGCCCCGCGCTGCTGCTGTCCGTGCCAGGCGGAAAGGTCCTGGAATCGACCGCCAGCGAGGTGGTCGACGCCCACCGCTCGGCCCCCGCTGCCGGAGCGACGCCATGATCCGCCGCGGCGTGGACGGCAGGTGGGGCGTGTGGTGGCGCGCCCAGCAGGGCCAGCTCTCGGCGTTCGTCCTCGTGCTGCTGATCGGGCTGCTGGCGTTGGCCGGCCTGAGCCTGGACGGCGGGCTCGCACTGGCGAGCAAGGTCCGCGCCGGCGGGCAGGCGGAGTCCGCCGCCCGGGCCGGCGCCCAAGCCCTCGACCTCGCCGCCTACCGCGCCACCGGGGCGCTCCTACTCGATCCCGTCCTGGCCCGGGAGCTCGCCCAGCGGTATTTGGCGGGCATCGGCGCCACCGGCACTGTCGCGGTCGCCGGGGACACCGTGACCGTCGAGGTCACCGCCACCTACCGCACCCAGCTGCTCTCGCTGATCGGTGTCGAGGACATCCACACCCACGGGCACGCCACCGCCCACCCGCAGCGCGGAATCACCGGCGTTTCCCTGGGGTTCGCGAATTCTGAAGTGCTGAACGTCAGGAACCGGAGTGTAGGCGGTGCGCTATGACGGTAGCTGCGCGCTTCGGTTCGGCAACCAGCGGGACGTGTTGGCTGCCTTCGGCCGGATCAGGCGTCTGGCGTGGACCTCGCTGCGGTCAGGACGGCGGTCACGGTGCGAGTCGCTCTGCGATCGCTAAGCAGATCGGTGTTGTCGGCGAATTGGTCGACAGCGCCGGTGAGTGGGAGATCGCGAAGTTCGGGGTCGCTGATGCCGGCGAGGAGCGCCTGGCTGAATCGTTCGGCGTGCAGTACCTGGAACGGCCTGTCGTGGTAAGGACGGGTGTCTGGGTCGAGCGGCTCAGTGATCCGGAGTTGGTTGTGCAGTTTGGCGATGGCCGAGTATGCCGCGGCGAGGTGATCTTCTCGTTCGTGCCAGGTGGTGGCGGCGAGCGCCGCGGTCAGTGCCGGAGTGATGGTGGCTGCGAAGGGAAGTTGCGCGAAGGCGCTGCCGAGCCATTTGCTGTAGGGCGGGTAGCGGCGGTGCAAGAGCAGGCTCAGGCGCATGAGGTCGCGGACCAGGCGGGCGGCGACGACGGCCGAGCCGAGTTCGTCGCCGACTTCTCCGCAACGCCCGACGAACGCTTCCTCCTCGGAGATCCGCTGCCATTGGCAGGCCAGGACGTAGCGCCAGATCTGCTCGGGATACCAGGCGAGGGCGGAACGGGCGGAGGTGAGTTCACCTGTGTGGTCGTGAAAGACCGCGCCGGCGGTGATCTCGGCCAGGGTCTGGGTGGGGGTCGAGAGCCAGTCGAGCGTGGTGATGGCGTCGCGTGGATCGAATCCCAGATGGTTGGCGAACCATGCGTCGAGGCTGGTGACGTCGACGCGGTGGAAGACCGGTCCGTCGGTGACCGCCATGTGTCGTACGTGCTCGTTCTCGGTGGGGGCGAAGTTCGTGGGGTAGCCGTGGAACGTCTTGGGCAGCTCGTTGCTCAGCGCCGTGACGATGTCGTGAGCGTGCTGGTCCGCGCCGTGGGGGTGCAGGAACAGCTGCAGGCGTGGGCCCCATTCGTGGTCGGCGGATCGGGCGGTGTCGAAGCCGAGGACTTCCGAGCCGGTGCCGATCCGTGCCGCGGTGTGGGGCAGGGCCCCGAAGTGCGCGTGGATCAGCGGCCGTACTGCCTCGTGGTAGAAGCGGCGCGACAGTTCCAGTCCCGGGATGAACGTGTGATCCATGGGTGGCATGGTGCCGCGCGGGGCGTGCGTGCCGCGACCGGATATCGCCAGTGTCAGTCAGGGCTCGTTGATATCGGCCGGGTCGAGGACCGCGGTGTAACGCTCGGCACCGGCAACGGACAGGCCGAACAGATCGCAGAGTCGGCGTATGTCGCCGAGAGTGGCGTGCACTTCGTGGAGGATGCGGTCCTCCCGCAGGGTCTGGGTGGACAGGCCCAGGCGGTGCGCCAGCCATTCGATCTGGACCGGGCCGAGATGGTTGGCGCTGCGGTAGTGGATGAACAGGTGCGGGTTGGCTGTGGCCGGCCAGCGGGCGGCGCGGTAGTCGAGGTAGGCCCGCAGCCGGTCTCGCACCGGGTGGGCCAGTGGGATGCTGCGGTCGCCCAGGTGCAGCCGGCCGTCGTGGATATCGGTGACGTGCAGGTCCCGCAGCTGTCCGGAAGCAAGGGCGTGGAAGGCCACCAGCGCGGCGATCGCCGCCCGAGTGGGATCCTCGCTGGCCAGGGCTTCGCGGATGCGGTCGATCGGGGCGGGCAAAGGAATGCGGCCGGCGAGCCGGCCGAGGGGAATGCGCGCGGTCGGGTTGACGAAGACACGTTTGTGCGCCTTGAGCAGCCGGAAGATCGAGCGCAGCCCTTGGAGTGCGGTGTGCCGGGCCGTGTCGGAGACAGGCAGCATCGCGAGTACGTCGTCACGGGTGATCTCTCGCAGGTGCTCGTGCCCGGCCGCGGCCCACGCGTGCAGGGCGGGCAGCGCCCACCGCAGCTTGGATTGGATGGTCCTCGTCGCGCGTGGTTTGCTGCGGGGCGGGCTGGTGTGGCCGTGGCGCATCACCTCGAACCACAGGCGCAGGTCGGCCGCCATCGGGGCGGGCAGGTGGGCAATCTTGGAAGCGAACCACCGTTCGATGGTGGCGACCCGGTCGTCATGGAGAAACCCGGCGGCGGCCAGGACGTCGAGGAGCGGTCGCACCGGGACATCCATAAAGGACAGTGCTGCCACCTCGCTGGCGGCGATGGCCGCGCCAGGGGTGTCCTGCAGCCCGAGCAGGATGTGGAGTCCCATCCTTGCGCGGGTGGCGACCTTGGTATCCCAGCCGTGCCGGGCTGCGTGCTCGGTGACGCAGGCATCCAGGTAGGTCACCAGCCCAGGATCGGGAGGGTGGGGGAAACCACGATCACGTCCTGCGTTCAGATCGCGGGCCAGGGTGAAGGCCACCAGCTGTGTGTGGCGGACCGGGGCCCGTGCGGGTATCCGCGGCGGGGCCAGCAGTCGGCGCTGCCGGGCGGCAGCTGCGCGGGCTGCGCGCACGCCGAGTCCGGAGAACATGTCCGCAAAATACAGCTGGTGGCCCCATTGTCGGATGTGTGCTGCGACCTCGTCGGGCACCATGCCCGGCAGGAACAGGGGCTGCTTGCGGCACAATCGGCAGATGCCGTTGTCGTTGAGGAACTCGACGCGGTTACACGTGCGACAGTCGGCGAGGTTGGGGTGGTTGCGGCGCCAGCCGCGGCAGCCCTCGCACAGCCAGGCGTTGCCGCGTCGGGTGCCCCAGGCGTGGCAGTCCGGGCAGGAGTCCACCGTCAGCGGCGAGAATCGGTGGCAGCGGATACAGAGGCCGGCGGTGTAGTAGTCGGTGGTCGAGCCGCATTTGCGGCACGGCGGTGGAGTCACCGGCCCGCCGGGCTGGCACGGGTAGCAGTAATCGGCCTGGACGGATCTGACCGGCCGCTGTCCGCACCGGGTGCACGGCCGCGGGGTCGTGACGGTGTCCGGGCGCAGCGCGTCAAAGATCGTCCACTGCCGCACCTTCCGTGCCGGGGCGTCGGTGGCGGCGAACCGTGCGGTCACTCCCGGGAGTTGGCCGGGCAGGCCGGGGAGAATGGCCTTGCCTCGCCTGCTGCGGAACAGATCGGCGAAAAAGAGCTGATGCCCGTGCCGGACCGCGGCGGCGATGTCGTCGGTGCCGACCAGTTCCGCCTGCCGCCAGCACAACCGGCACGTGCCGAGGCTGGGATCGACGGCGACGTGTCGGCCGCAGCCACGGCAGTCGCCGAGCGGGCGTCGTTGCCGCCACGCGTGGCAGCCCTGGCACAGCCACTTGCGAGTGCGGGTGGCTCCCCAGGCGAAGCAGTCCTCGCACGTGTCCAGGGTCAGCGGGGAGAACCGGTGGCAGCGGGCGCACAGGCCCGCGCTGTAGTAGTTCTCGGTGTCGTCGCAACGCTGGCATGGTGGCGGCGTGGCGGGACCGCCGGGCTGGCAGGTGTAGCAGTAATCCGATTGCCGGTGCTTGACCGGCCGCTCGCCGCACACCCGGCAGATCCGCGGCCAGGGCCGCTTGGTCATGCCGGAGGCACCGACCGGTGCCGACCCAGCCGCGGCGTCACCTTCGCGCCGCCGGTTGCCTCTGCTGCCTTCTGCGGTTTGCGGGCGGCGACCTTCTCCGGCTCGCGGATCAGCAGCTCGGTGGGATCGCACTCCAGCACCGCGCAGATCACGTCCAGATCGTCCAACCGGATCGTGGTCGGCGTGGTGGTCCACAACGCCGACATCTTCCCGGCGCTGATCTCCAGCCCGGCCTCGGCCAGGCGGCGGCGCAGCTCGGTGGACTTCCAGATCCCCGCCTCGGCCGCCTTCATCCGCAGGTTCCACCGCATCAGTTGGCCCCCTCTGTTACTGCCCGAGCCGAGAGGCCACCCGCTGGTTGGCTGTCTCCCAGGCGCGGTCGACGTGGTTGGCGTGGACGTGGATGTACCGGGTCGCGGTCGAAAGCCACTCATGGCCCAAAAGCTCTTGTATAGCTTTAAGATCCATGCCGCGCGCGTACAACGACGACGCGCAGAAATGCCGCAAACCATGCGGCGTCAACCGTCCAGTCCAGGCGGGAAGCCACCGGCACACCGCGCCGGCCAGGCCGGATCGCAACGCGTCATCACCGACCCGCGTACACAGGCCAGTGTCGCGGTCGCGCCGTTCGCTGGGCAGAAGCGGGGCGTCCGGGTCCGACCAGTCCCGGCCGAACTGATGGCGCACATCGGTCAGCCACCACGCCAGCAACGCGTCCACGTCGTTGATCGCAGAAACCAGGCGCGGTTTGTGGCCGCGGCCCCGGCTTCCCTTGCCGTACCGGACGTGCAGCTTCCCCCGCTCACCGAGATCCGGCCGCCAGTCCCGGATGTCCAACATCACCGACTCGGTGATCCGCAAGCCAGCCCGGCGCCACAGCGAGGCGGCCATGTAGTCCCGCGCGGCCGGCAAGAACTTCCGCGCGTGCGGCAATGCCTCACGCCACGCGGTGAACAGAGTCTCGACCTCGGGCTGCGACGGCGGTACCCGCAGCTCGCCATAGTCCGGATTGGTCGGACGGTTGAACTCGTCCACAGGCCGTTTGAGCACGTAGCCAGTCAGAGCGTGAATATCACCCTGATACCGCACGACGAGGAAATCGAAGAACGCCGCCAGCGTCCCTGCCTTACCGTACACAGTGGACGCCGCCCGGCCCCGCTTGCGCTGATCAGCCAGAAACCGGTCGACATCCTCGGGCCGCGTCGTCCACACCGGACGGCCGAGGAACAGCACGAACTCGAACACCGCCGACCGGTAGGACCCCACGGCGCCATCACTTACCCCCGCCCCGACCTGTGCCAGCGCGAACTGGTCCACCAGCTCCTGCTCGAAGTCCTCGAACTCCTCGGCGGTACGCAACCGCCGCGCGGCCCCCAACGACCGCACCTCAGCCAGTACCACGGGCACCTCGGTTCATCAGGAGACGGCGGACAACGAGAACATCGGCATCCTGTCGGAAATCTCGACCATCTGTCGGATTCTCCACGCGATCGAGTGAACCCACCTCCACCAGCACAACGGCCTGACCTGGGGCCGAGATCGCTCCACGAACCCACGACAGTTCAGGCAATCGAGCCGTGAGCTAGCGGCAGCACAACGCAAAGGAGACACGGCATGGTCACCTCCGAAGACGAGATCACCCGCCGCATCCACCAACGAGATTCCGAACGCAGCGAACGCCGAGCCCAAGCCGCCACCGTCGTGGGACAGCTGGCCCGCCGCCACGACGAACTGGCCGGGCAGCTCGGCGAGCTCGAACGCGAACTCGGCACGGTCCTGACCGAGGCCGGCGACGTCATCGACGTCGCCGAGCTGGCACAGGTCACCGACGTCCCCGTCGCCGATCTCACCCGCTGGCTTGAGCAGGCAGCCAAGCCTGGCCGCGGCGGCAAACGCTCCCGGCCGCGGCCACGCTCGCGCGAGGCCACCGGCAACGGCACGGCCGCCGCCGAGCCGCGTGCCACACGGACCGCGCCACCGGAATCGGCCGAGTCCGCGGTACCTGCGGTCGGCGCGGCGAGCAGCTGATGGTCAGCCGCACGCCGATCGCGCGCATCGTCCGGCTGCTCGGCCTGGGCGTGCGGGGACTGGTTGAGCTCGGCCTGCTGGCAGCGCTGGTGGCCGGACTGCCCTGGGCGCTGGTCTATGGCGTCGGGTGGCCGTTGCCGGATCACCTGCCGAGCCTGGACGAACTCGGCGCGGTGCTGATGGCACCGATGTCGACACGTCTCCTGCTCGACGTTCTCGCGTGCCTGTTATGGGTGCTGTGGCTGGTCTTCGTTCTCGACGTCGCGGCCTGCGGTCTCGACATCGCCCGCGGCGCCCGATGGCCACACCTGCCCGGGCGGGCAGGTCCGCTGCGGCGCGTCGCGGCGGTACTCGTCGGGTCCCTGCTCGTGGCGGCGCTGGGCCGCACCGCCACCGCCGCAGCACCGATCCCCGCCGACGCCAGCCGGTCCGTCACCGCCACGCCGGCGGAGGTGATCAGCCCTGCCAGGACCGTGCCGGCCGCCGACGAGCACCCGGCCGGCGGGTCGGCCGAGTTCCGGACTCCGCGCGGCACCGAGCGTGTCCGGCCGCCGGAGGACGGGGTGCACGACTCGCTATGGCGCATCGCGCAACGCTGCCTCGGCGACGGGGACCGGTGGCCCGAGATCTGGGCACTCAACCACGGCAGCACCCAGCCTGGCGGGCGCGTGCTGACCAACCCGAACCTGATCCACCCCGGCGACATCCTCCGCATCCCCACCCCTGATTCCGCGGTCGCCCCGCCACCGCCATCCTCAGACGCCGTCCCCGCGATCCCGGCACCCCAGAGCGAAACACCGCTGCCCGCTGCGGGCAGGAACGCGCAACCGCCGCCGGCCCCCGCCACCTCCGCTGAGAACCCCGGTACTGACACGGCGCGAGAGAGCCCTGCCCGTGGTGCGGTGACATGGGGCAGCGGTGAGGTCTTCGTCAGCCTCGGCCTCGCCGCCGCGGTCAGTTCCCTGGTCCTTCTCACGCGCCGTCGCCGCCAGGCCCGCTACCGGCCCGGCAGCCGCGACGACGACATGCCGGCCACGCCCGTGGTGTATCAGCTACGCCTGGCCGACTTGCGCGCGCAACACCACGACGAAGACACCGCACTGGAAGCCGACGGCGAGGCCGACGACGACGGCGGTCCCGAGGCGGACGTCGCCGTCATCCGGCAGCACCGCCATGGACCTGTTCACCGACGCAACGAGAACCAGGTCCAGGTCGAGGTCCTTGTCCCTCGGGGCCGTCGCTTGGTCGCCGCCGCGCGCCCCGGTCCTGGCGACGGACCGGCGGCGCCACCGTGGGAGGTCGACATCGCGCTCGACATGACCGCCCCGCGCTGTGACACCGGGGCCACCGACACCGCAGCGGACGAGGCCACGCACGTCGCCCTCGACCTGGCGCGGGTACGTGGCCTCGGCCTAGTCGGGCCCGGCGGCTACGCCGCGGCCCGCGCCCTGCTGCTCACCATCCTCACCACCCACGGCGACGGCGCACCAGCGCCGCGGGTGCTCGTACCCGCCGCCGACCTGACTCGCCTGCTGGGTGTGCCAGCGCCTGCCACGGGCCTGCCGGAGGTGCTCAGCGTCGTGGCCGACCTGGATACCGGTCTAGCCACCCTCGAGGCCCCGCACACACCTCGGCCAACCGTGCTGATTACGACACCGCCGCGTACGACGCAACGGCAGGCGCGGCTGCAGCACCTGCTCGACAACGGCGCCCAGCACGGCGTCGCAGCCCTGCTGCTGGGCCAATGGCGGCCCGGAGTGACCGCCCACGTCACCGCCGGCGGGATCATCTCCGCGACCGACCCCGGGCTCGGCGAAGCCTTGCGCGGCACCCGCAGCTTCACCCTGCCCGAGACCGCAACCCGTGACCTGCTGAGCTTCCTCTACACCGCACAGGCCCTCGACACACCCGGTGACACCCACGAGAACGCCGAAACCCGCCATGAGGACCTCGTATCCGAACGCGTGGCGACACCACCCCGCGGCGATCCGGCCCAGCCGGACGCCGGTGAAAACGTCTCCGATCGCCTGGAAATCACCTCGGGCCGGGCCGCACCGGAACCGGCTCTCGCCGACTCCAATGCATCCCGCCGCGAGCCGGACGCAACGCCGGCGGCGGAGGGCGCGGCCTCCGCACGGCCTGCACCGCTGACAATGGCGGCGTTCGGCACTCCCGCTTTGCACTGGCGCCGCGATCCGGCCTCGCCCGACACCGACACGCAAGATCTGTCCGGAGAGCTGAGCAGCCGGCCGGTCGAACTGCTGGTGTTTCTCGCCGTACATCCGGGCGGAGTGACCAGAGACGGAATCGTCGATGCCCTCTGGCCGGCCCGACCACCCCGCAACCCCGCCAGCGTCCTGCGCACCGTCGTCTCCCGGATCCGCCGCACGCTCGCCACCGCCACCCGCGGAGCCGTCGGCGACCTGATCCTGGCCGAGCACGGCCACTACCGCCTCGACCCGGCCGTGGTGGAGGTGGACTACTGGCGCTTCGCCGAGGCGGTTGCCGCCCGCCGGGCCGCCACCACACCCCAGTCGCGCACCGGCGCCTACGAGGCGATCGTGGCGCACTACGGCGGCGTGCTGGCGGAGGGCCTGGACGCCGAGTGGCTTGTCGCCGCCCGGGAATCCACACGGCGCGACGCCCTCGAAGCCGTAGCCGCGCTCGCCCGCGCCCGAGTCGACGACGACCCGGATTACACCCTGGACCTCCTCGAAACCGCGCGCAGCTTCGACCCGCACAACGAACTGCTCTACCGCGACATCATGCGCATGCAACACGCCCTGGGCCGGCACGGTGAAATCTCCCGCACACTCACTCTGCTGCGGACTCGCCTGGCCGAAGTCGACCTCACACCCACGGCCGAGACCGTCGACCTCGCCCGCCGGCTACGCGAACGCGAGAGCGGGATATCCCCCGACGAATCTCCTGCGCCACGGCGCCGTGGATGACCACCCCGACGGTTCTCGCGCCTACCTCGGCGACCAGGCCATCGAGGCGCGGCTCGTGCGAGTTAGAGGCAATTCGGCGGAACGGTGAAATACCTCGATATCGCGCGGCGAATTCTCCTGTTTCGATGCTAGCGTCAACGCTACCAGTGCAATCTTCCACGCCGAGGAAAAAAGAATCCCGTGCGGTCGCTTCTCTATTTGGTATCTCTGTTGCTGCCACTGCGCAGTGACCCGCGAGAGTTGACGCCGCGCGCCGCGATGGCGGCCCGGCCCTGCGCGCGCGATCACGGCTCCGGCGGGGACGCCCGCGTCCCAGGAACCGACGGTGACACGCGCCGACGGTCACCCGGCGCCACTGGCACGTGCTGGAATGATGCGGAACGTGACTGCCAACGGGGGTGCCGCCGCACCTGCCGATCAGTCTCGTTCTCCGGTATCCGACTAAG
This sequence comes from Amycolatopsis sp. cmx-4-37, assembly GCA_049998055.1. Taxonomy (GTDB): domain Bacteria; phylum Actinomycetota; class Actinomycetes; order Mycobacteriales; family Pseudonocardiaceae; genus Amycolatopsis. The sequence goes on from JAEBEK010000008.1 coordinate 425,183, forward strand.
TCGGATCCCCCTGTGTCAGCTGTTGCCGCAGCTCAGGCGCCCAATGGGGGGATCCGTCGGTGTCCCAGACTCGCTTGACGCCAAGCAGGTAAGCACATCAGGCCCGGCGCCCGTGCCGTGTCGGCTCTTGACTGCTTCGGTGGTCCTCGCCAGTGCCTGCTGGTCACCTCCTGCAGGCGCCGCCTCTCATTGTTATTTCCTCCATAAAGCTCATTTAGATGCGATCTTATTCGTGGCCGGCGTCGGCGTTCTCGGATGCAATAATAATTTCCTGACCTGCGCAAACGCGAAAAGAATCGCGTCTCAAGTGGCAAAATTCCCTGAAATAAACCCGGAAAACTATTGCGCGCATGTACGGGATCGAGTTACGTTTGTCGTGTCACCGGGAAACCCGGAAACCACTACCCACCCCGGATGAGAACCGCCAACCCGGGAAGTCGGAAAGCGATAATCACGATTGGGGACCGCTGTGTGCATTATTGAAAACGACGACGTGACCGTGAATTGCGACGGCACCGTGTCGATTTCGTGTTACTGCGGGTGGAACGTGACGCGCCCCACCATGGACGCCGCCGACGCGGCCGGACGCGCCCACATCGACGCGTTCAACGAAAGCGAAAAGCTGTACGGCGAAAACCCGGGCGCATGGGCCGAATTCTACGCCTGACCTACCCACCGGGTGCCGACACGTCGCCATCCGGCCCCGGCGCCGAACCGCCACGTAAGGACACCCCGCCGTGTCCGACCACGACACCCGCCGCGAAAGGAACCACCGATGGCCCCGTCGACCAGTCTGACACCGTGCACCGCACCCATCGAACAGAACCCGGATATCCGGGCCCGCAACGGCGAAACCCATCGCATCGCCGACGTACCGCCAACGGAAACCGTGGTCCGGGTCATCCCGCTGATCAGGGCGCGGCTGTTCATGCCGGACGACATTGCACCCGACGAAGGCCGCGTATTTGCCGAACTGGCCGCGCTTCCGCCGGTCGGCACCCGAATTCTGCACGACGGTTTCGAGTACGTCGTGGCTGAGGTCCTACAGGAAACCGGCAACGTCTGGGTTTCGGTCTATCTCGATTACGCGTGAGACCGCCAAAACTCCGCCAGATCACACAACAAATCAACGACCCGGGTGCATGAACCCGTCAGTCGAACAGTCGGAAGTCGAATTCGGCGCATATGTCACCGACCAGGGCCAGTGCTGAGCCGTCTTATCCCCGCCCCGGCACAACGTTGCCCCCGCTTTCGTGAAAGGACCCGACAGCATGACCACACCAGCCACGACTCCGGCCACGGGCGCCGCGCCCGCCGCCCCGGGCGCGGCAACACGGCTCCGCAACGGCGAACTTCGCCGCATGGTCGCCGAACAACTCGCAGCCGCCCCCACCGCCGTACGCACCCCCGGAGCGATCGCGCGCACGCTCGGCCATTCCTCCGGAGCGGTCGGCAACGCACTGGCCAAATTGGACGCCGACGGCGCGGCGGAACGCGTCGGTGTCAGTCCCGCCACCTACCGCGCGACGCCCAAGACAGCGGCGGCCGCCAAGACCGCCACCGTGCCCCCACCCACCGCCGCACCGACACCGCCCGCGCCCATCGACCCGCCCATCGACCCGCCCGCCGACCCGCCCGTGGTGACCGGTCCCGTACGCCGCCCCAACGGGCAGCTCTATCACCCGCGCAAACTGTCGGACCTGTCGGACATCACCGCGCTGCGGCGGCTGCGCGCGGCAGGAGTTGCCGCGCTCATGTACGGACCGCCCGGAACCGGGAAGACGTCGGTGGTCGAGGCAGCGTTCCCCGACATCGTGACCGTTCAGGGCGACAGCGACACCATCGTCGACGACTTCGTGGGTTCCTACGTGCCGACCCGCGAGGGCACGTTCGAGTTCGTGGACGGCCCGCTGGTGACGGCAATGCGCGAGGGCCGCGCGTTGTTCATCGACGACGCCACCCTCATACCGCCGCCCGTTCTCGCCGTCGTATACCCCGCCATGGACGGCCGCCGCCAAGTCACGGTCAAAGCCAACAAGGCCGAAGTCGTCACCGCCGCCCCCGGGTTCTACGTCGTCGCCGGACACAACCCGGGCGTGCACGGCGCGATCCTGTCCGACGCGCTGTCGTCCCGGTTCTCCGCCCAAATCCACGTTTCCACCGACTATGACCTCGCGACCCGACTCAAGATCGACCCCAAAGCCGTGAGGGTCGCCAAAAACCTCGCGAAACGCCAGGAGAAGGGCGACATCGGCTGGGCGCCGCAACTGCGTGAGCTGATCGCTTTCGCACGCATCGCCGACGCACTCGGCACCAAAGCCGCCGCAGGGAACCTCATCGGCATCGCCCCCGACGAAGACCGCGACACCGTGGCCGAGGCCGTCCGCAGCGTGTTCGGTGCTGACACCGCGCCGCTGGCACTGGGTCCCCAGATCTGACTCGGCCGCTATCACGCACAACACCCGCCGCCGCCCGCGAAAGGACACCCACGATGACCGCGCACGTTGCCACGGCCGCCGCGCCCACCGCCGTGTTCCCCTCCCCGCCCGCATGGCTGACCCTGTCCGCCGCGTTCGGGGACGAGGTCCCCGCCATCGCCGACCGCGACGACCTCGTGGTCACCGTCGCCCCCGGAGCAGGGCACGGCGCGCCGGCCTGCTTCTTCCCCGACCTCGCCACCATCGAGGTCGACGGCGTCCACCTGAGCGCCGGAGTCGACCCGGCCACGGTCGAACCGCACCGCGTCGGCGACCGCAAGCGCTACGGGACGCTGTGGGGACTGCTGACCCACGAATGCGGACACGCCGCCCACTCACGATGGCGCGCACCGGACGACGCCCCGCCCGGGGCTATCGCGGCGGCGGACCTGTTGGAAGAGTCCCGCATGGAAGCGCAACAGCTCCGACGCCGCCCCGCCGACCGATACTGGCTACGCGCAAGCACCATCAACCTGATCCTCGCCGACACCGCCACGACAGACCCCGCCACAGCGCTCACCATGACCAAACCCAGCGCCGCACGCGCCGCCGCGCTGCTGCTGGCACGCGTGAACGGCGGAATCCTCAACACCCACGAAACCCGCGCCGTCGCGCGGACAGTCGAGGACATCCTGGGCGCCGACACCCTGGCGACCCTGCGCGACATCTGGCGAGAAGCACATCGCACCGCCGACGACGACGCCGACACCATGATCGAACTCGGCAAACGTTGGTGTGAAGCCATCGGCACCGACCCCGACGACGCCGACCCGACAGCCACCACGCCCGGGGACAGTGACCCGGATTGCGCTGAATCCGGCGCCGCCGAACCGTCACCACTGGCCAAGGCGGTCGCCGAGGCCGCCGGAGTCATCGCGGTCACGGTGGACGCCGAAACCGCACCCACCGACCCGATCACCGAACGGCTGGAAGCCGCCGCCCGTGACGAGGCCGCCCGCGAGGCCGCCGAACGCCTCGCAGGTTCGGTGTTCTCCAGCGGCGGCAGTCGCACAGGCAACACCGCCACCCGAGGCACCCGGGCGCCCACCCGTGACGAACGCACCGCCGCACAGCACCTCGCCCGCACCCTGGACACCGCCGGAACACGCGAACGCGCGGAAACCAAGTCAACCTCGGCGATACCCCCCGGGCGGCTGCGGGTGCGTGGCGCGGTCACGGCGGCCGCACAACGCGCGGCAGGCACGCTGCCCACTGCCGAACCGTTCATCCGGACCAAACGCACCACCGTGCCCACGCCGCCGCTGCGGCTCGGCATCGCGTGCGACGTGTCCAGTTCGATGAAGGCCTTCGCCGGACCAGTGGCCTCGGCCGCGTGGATACTCGCCCATGCCGCCCAGCACACCCGGGTACCCGCCACCACCGCCACCGTCATATTTGGGCGCTACGTGCGCCCGATCACCCACCCCGGCAGCCCGCCCCACGTCGTGACCGAATTCGCCGCCAACGACGGCGTGGAATCGATCGGCAAGGCGATCGGCGCCCTCGACGGCGCGCTCAACCTCTCGCGCGCCGACGCCGCGCGGCTGCTGGTCATCGTCACCGACACCTACATCGTCGACCACGGCTACCGCCGCAGTGCCCAGAAGAACCTCGCACGGCTGCGCGCCACGGGGTGCGCGGTGTTGTGGCTGACTCCGGAATGGACGATCCCCGAACGCGACCTCGTCGAGGACGACATCGCGCACGTTCTCACCGACCCGACGACCACCGCCCGGGAAATCGGGCGGGCCGCCACGGCCGCGCTCCGCGCCGCCCGCTGACACGGCCACACCATCCCCGGGGCCGAGGCACGACCTCGGCCCCGGCAACCCGACCAGCCCCGAACGAAATACGAGACACGCCCATGGCCGGGCGCACGACCGTCGAAATCCGGGGCGAACTAGCCGCCCGCTGACACCCCACGACCCTGCGCAGCCCGGCAACAGCCCTTTACAGGAAAGGACATCGAGTCACCATGCCCACCCGACGCGAGCGCATCACCGCCGCCGCATTCGCCCTGACCGCCGAACTGGACGGCTCCTGGGGACTCGTCACCGGGCTGCACCTCCGCTGCGATATCAACCTTCTCCGGGCGTTGGTGCTCGTCGGTCCGGCGGCCGAAATTCTCCGTGTTCGCGAGGTGAACGGCGACCACCCCTGGTCCTACCACCTCGAGCCCATTCTTCCCGTGGACGAAGACCGAGACGCCACCGGATGGAACGGACACGAGCACGGTATCGACCGCCCGTGGAGGGACCCACGAGGATGGGCGTTCCCCGGTAACCCTTGCGGCATCACCATCTCGGTCACGACCCCGGCCCGCGAGGCCGCCGAACTCATCGAGATGACGGTCCTGCCCGACTACCGATACTGGTCGAGCCGAATCGAGGCCCGCAACGCACACCGCCGGGAACGGTTGCAGAACGACCTCGCGCAAGCGGTGGACATGGCCCACCGATTCGGCGGACCAGTCAACATCAGATCCCGGGTCGGCAGCGACCGCACCACCTGCACGCTGTCGGACGGCCGCTCCGAGATCACCCTCTACACCGCATCACCGCGCGTGGAGATGCGCCTCGTTCTTCACCGCGACCACGCGATCGCCATCGCCCCCGACATCGCCCGACTCTGGGAATCCGCCCCGTCTGGACCATCGCACGGCACGGAGACAGCGCAATGACAGAACACGACGGCCATCAGTCACGAGCAACCACCACCGACGCGACCGAGCCCGCAATCGGTAACGTCGTCGACCGCTGCACCGGGCTCCCTCGGCTGCTCACCCGAAAGTGCATCACGTGCATATTCCGCCCCGGCAACCTCATGCACCTGAACGACGGTGCACGCGAGGACATGGTCCACGCTGCACTGCGCCGCAACAGCTGGATCGTCTGTCACAGCACGCTTCCCGCCTCAGGCAGGTCGATCGGCTCCCAGGCCATCTGCCGAGGGTTCTGGGACGTGCACGCCCGCGACTCCTTCGGCTGCCGACTGGCGATCGCATTCGGCGGCCCCACCCTCCTACAGCCACCAGCAACACACGACACCGACGACGAAAGGCGCCCGACGGCATGACCACCACGACACCTCCCACCCTGACCGACCGCGCCATCGCCGCCGCCCGCCGCCACTGCGCGACCGCGCCGCACGAGTTCGCCGACCGCGACAACATCCGCATCCGCTGGGACCGCCGCGCCATCACCGCCGCACACATAGCCACCGCACTCGGGATCGGCGTCGACACCGTCATTGTCCACGACGATCCCGACCGCCACTACGGCATCGGAACGAGTCGTGCACCAGGAGACCTCATCGAGATCACCACCGAACAGACGCGGCCATGGCGCTTCATCCCCAGCCTGACCGGGATCGACCCCTTGTGGGGATGGCTGCTGCTCGGTCAGTGCCCCTACTGCGAGGCGCCCGCGGTTCCCGTAGCGCGAGTCGCCGGCCTCGCGGATCTCGGCGCTCACCTCGACCCCGACGCGGAGTCGTTCGGTGCCGAGTCCGCGCCGCCGGAATTCCACGACGACCCCGGTCACCACGCGCCCTGCCCGTACGGCCGCCGCGCCCCCGCCGACAGCAAGGGCCAATGAGCTAACCGCGCCAAACCTATGCCAGCGCGCCGAATCCCCGCCTCGAAAGGACACCCGCTGCGATGCCCACGTTCCCCCGCATTCCTCACGACCTCTACCGCCATGCCGAAGCCGACGCAGGCGAGATACTGCCCGCCCTGACCGGACGACTGAAGCGGTACCGCGCGGTCGAACAGTTCCACCCGAACTGGACCCACATGCTCTCCGGTACCGCCTCGACCGTCGCCGTGGTGGCCGCGCTGCATTGCGGGCCCGACGACGTGCCCGAACGCATGTGGCCGGAAGTCATGAGGCTGTACTGCCCGACCGCGTGGCGAATGCTCGCCGACGCGGGCGTCTCGTTCGAGGACTGGAACCGGGGCCGATGCGACGCCGTTCTGGCCAGCCGCGTCGGGGCCACCGCCAACACCGAACTCGGCGGGTACGCCGTGTTCGCCGTCATGGACCTACCCGCCGTCACCGCCGCCGTCGTCGCCGCCCTCGGCAGCGTCCCCACCTTCGACTGATCCGACTCCACTTGAACACAGGGAAGGCGACCACACTCATGCAGGACACGAACAAGCGTCTCCTCTGGGCGGTGTTGTCCATCGTCCTACCCGGACCCTGGACCCCGTTCATCGTGCTGGCCTATCTCCTCGCCCGTACCGCCGAGGACCAGCACGACTCCGGCCACTCCCACCGGGTGGTGCCGCACTACCCGCCCGACCCCTACGCGTGCGTGCCAGCCCCAGCCTCACCCGCGTGGAATCCGTACGCGCCGCCTCAGCTGAGCGGAGGCCGATGATGTCGACCAAGACCGACTTCTACCTCGGACGCGGCACCACCGCCGACTGGCTCGGCTCGATCGCACGCGACGCGCACCCCGAGGACGTGCTCGCCGTCCCGCCCGGACGGCTGGCGCTGATCAGCACCGACGAAGCCACCTACCGCGACGCCGTCAACGACCTGCTCGTCGTCTGGGCCTGCGAGGAACTCGGCGAGGTCTACCCGCGCCGGGGCGGCTGGCCATGGCCGTGGTGGACCAGCCACATGTCGAGCTGGATCGTCGCCTTCGACCCGGACGAGAAGGCGGTGTTCATCACCGTGGGCGGCGGCGTGGCGTGGCACCGGCTCAACCCCCGCTCCCCGGACATGCCCGACGGCGACGACCCGCTCGGCCCGCCCGACCTGGCGGCGTGGGTACGTGACCCGGCCGCGCCGCCGTCAGTGCCGATGCCGCTGATGCGCGACTCGGCCACCGGACTCCCCACTCCCGCTGGAGCACCACGATGACATGCGCGATCACCCACGACTTTTACCTCGGACGCGGCCCGGACGCCGAATGGGTCTCCTCCATCGACCTCAATCACTGTGCCTGCGTCAGCCTCGCCGCCATCGAGCACACCGTCACCGCGGAGGAGTTCCGCCGGCGAGTCGAGCGCCTCTGCGACACGATCAACCGCGAGGAGATGGGGTACGCCACCAGCGCACCGTCCTCACGTTGGCAGTGGTTGTGGCCGACGAGCCACGGCACCGACCTCACCTACGCCTTCGACGACGGCGCGGTCTGGACGTGCCGGCGCGGGCAGCGGTGGTCGGCCCGCGCGGGCGAGTACGTCTCACCTGGCCCGGACGAGCCTCCGGTGGTGTTCCCGCCCGGTCGTGACACGTGCGGCTACACCGGGATCGACGCCGTCGACACCATCGCTCGCCGCTACGGCCCTCTGCTGGGCAGAACCCACTGCGACGACATCGACGAACTGGGCATGCGGATCCTGGCTGACCTCACCCTGCCACCGGGCCCGGGAACACCACCCGAACTCGCCGCGCTCCGCCTGCGGCTGGCACCCGAGCTGCGGTACGCCGTCACCGCCGACTCCTCGGCCATGGAGCTGGAGATCGAGGTGCTCGGCGACCGCGACGGCGACCCCGCCGCCGACCTCGCCCGGGACGCCCTGGCCAGCCTGCCCGCGCTCTACGGATGGACCGACCCCGACGGCGGGCCGCCCCGCTTCGGCGTTCGAGCGCGCATCGCCGCCGACGACCGCCACCCCAGCCATCCCGCATTGTCCGATCGACACACCCGTGCAGTCCTCACCGCTCGCTGACACCCCGGTGGCCCCATCACTGGGCTCGACGACGAACCACGGAGAACCCCATGTCCCACGACAGTCCACCGCACGGCCCGACCGGCACCGACGCTGATCCGACCGCTGCCCCGCGCACCGCCGCCGAGCACTACGCCGCCGCCGAGGCGCTCTTCGCCCGCGCCCGTGAGATTTACCCGAACCTCGGCGACGCCGTCGCCAACGAGAACGAATACCGACGCTGCATGGATTGGGCAGGCATGCACCTGCGCCTCGCCGAAATCCGCACCGCCGGAGCCGCACTCGTCGCCACGCACCTGCGGCTGCGCGCCGACAACATCCGCATGATCAACGCCCACATCGGATCCGAGGCGCACCAATGGAACGAACTCATCGGACACCACCACGGCAAGCCCAGGAGGACAGCGTGACCCGCCACGCACCCGGCGACACCTCACTCCACCCGTTCTGCCCGTACTGCGAAGTCGGGATCGGCGAAGCCCACCGTGCCCGCTGCGACGTGGCCCGCTGCCTCACCACAGGGCAGCAGCGCAGCACATCGTGCCGCTGCCCTCGGGACGTGTGGACCGGGCGCTGGCCCGGCACCGCCGAATGCGAGGAATTCGGCTGGATGATCGGCCCCGGCCAGCCCGACCTCAATCGCCTCCTCACCACCGCGACCTGGGACCCGCTCGCCTGCCGCTGGAATCGCCCGATCCCCGCGACACCGACGACCGACACAGGAGAGCCTCGATGACATCGCCCATCGTCAGCGCCGACGTGTCTGCGGGAACTGGCCTCGCCGCCGGCGAGTACTGGATCGAACTCGTCCCTGCCTCGCCCACCGCGCAGCACCAGGTCAGCTTCCCGGCCGTGATCGAACCCCACCGCCATCACGGGCCGTGGGTCCGGCCCCGGCTGCGTCCCGGGATCGCGCAGAGCTTGTGCGAATGGCTCAACCTGGTCTACCCGAGCGACCCCGACTGGTACCCGCTGGCCCGCCTCGACGGTGACCAGCTCATCGTGCTCACCGGGGACTCGGCCCATCACCGTCACCAGATCGCCCTCGACGGCGACGGCCGCTATCCGCTCGGCGACCTCGGCCGCTGGTACTTGTCCGGCCCCACCCGCACCCCCGCCCGCCTCCAGCACGGCCAAGACATCCTGCGTGACCTCGAGCGTCGCAGCCCGCATTCAGGCGAGGTGACCGTCACGTGCGGCCCGGACAACCAGCCCACCAGCGGCTTTCCCGCCCGCGTCGACACAAGCCCCCGCGCCGGGGCGTGCGTCCCGGTGTTCCGGCCGGATGTCGCCGAGGCGGTGGCCGCGACCTGTAACCGCAACCACGACACTCTCCCCGAGGACTATCCGCAGGTCTACTTCGACGGCGACACCCTGCTCCACGTCCACCCGCTCCTACGCGCCCGCGATGGTTACCTGCCCGCCCGCATCGAGCCCGACGACAACGGCCACTACCGCATCGATACCCCGGAGTGGACCTTTCGGACCGTGCCGGAGAAATCCGAGGGCCCCCGCATCCCCGGCTCCCGAGGCGCCTGCAGCCCGGCTGCGCTTCCCGCGCTGAGCTCGCCTCGTCGCCGCAGCGCACGCCGAACCGACTCGACAGGCCCCGATCAACGCCCGGGACCCGTCACTTCTGGCGACACCTGAGACGCTGAACATCCCATGCGCAGGGCCCCGGCCGGAGAAGGAAAGGAGTACCTGGATCATGCCTAGTACCGGCTCAGCGCCGTACTCCGCAGCGCGTTCGCTGTTCGACCTCGCGGCTGCCACGCTCACCCGCGACGGGGTATTCGCGCCGTCACCCGACCAATGCGCCGTCCTCGGACACGTGCGTCAGCTGCTGGCGACCACGCAGCCCGCAGCATCCAACCAGGCGACCGTGATCGTCACCGGAGCTACCGGCACGGGCAAGAGCGCCCTCGCGCTCACGCTGCTCGGCGAGGGCCTGCGCGCTGGCCACCGGACTTGCCACGCCACCGGCTCGCAGGCGTTCACCACCGCGTTGCGCAAGACCGCCGGGCGCGGGTCTCGAGCCACGCAACAGCTGTTTCAGTACTTCGGCACCATCGCCGACGCCGCACCGGACGGCCTTGACCTGCTGATCTGTGACGACACGCACCAGCTGCGCAGCACATCGAACACCCGATTCACCCCTGCCTCGCGCCGCAGCGACCGGTCCCAAGCCGCGGAGCTGCTCGCCGCTGCCCGTGTCGTGGTCTTCTTGCTCGACGAGGACCAGGCCGTCCGGCCTGGGCAGATCGGCACCCGCTCCTACCTGGAAACCGTCGCCGGGGCCCACGGCGCCACGGTCGACCACTTCGACTTGGACACTCAGCACCGCTGCCGCGCGGCGCACTACGACGGGTGGGTTCGGAGCGTGCTAGGCCTCGGCGGCCCGGCTCCCTCGCCGCAGGGGAGGTGGCAGCCCGGCGATGCCGCCTTCGAGGTGGTCGTTGCCGAGACCCCAGACGAGCTCGTGCAGTGGCTCGAAGCGAAGTCTCAGCAGGGTGCCAGCACACGGATCACGGCGGGGTACTGCTGGCCGTGGAGCGACGCGACTCCGGGAAATCCGCTGGTCGACGACGTCGTGGTCGGCGACTGGCGGCGGCCGTGGTGCGTGAAAGGTACGCGCGCGGTCAATGGCCAGCCGCCCTCGCCGCTGTGGGCGATCGATCCCGCCGGTGTCGGCCAGATCGGGTGCATCTACGCAGCTCAAGGTGTTGAGTACGACTACGGCGGCGTGATCCTCGGTCCCGACATTCTGCGGCGCGGCAACCGGTGGGTCACCGACGCCGCCGCAACGCGCGACGACGCCCTCGTCGTCGCCCCAGCGGCCGATGTCGACCAGTGGATCCGCCGTACGTATCGCGTCCTGCTCACCCGAGGCCGAGCGGGCACTGTGCTGTACGCGACCGACCCGGAAACCCGTGCCTACCTGCGCGACCTGGTCTACAGCTAAGCGTGGAAGAGCTGGTCGGCGGTCTCGGGCAGGCGCTCATACCCGGGACCGCCTCGCCGATGTTCATGCACCATGCCGCGGCCACGGAGGTCGGCGGCTCAGGTCGGCCAGGGAGTGACCGCCGGACGCGCGTCGCCACGCGCGGACGCGGCAGCCGACGGGTGGCGAAGGTGTTGACTGTCACCACCGCGGCGGATCGCGGAGAATGGCCTATGCCTAACTACAGCGCCGACTTCCTGAAGCGGCTCCGCGATGCCATCGACGCGTTCATGGTCGCGTTCGACGACTGGATGACGACCCAGGTCGCGTCCAGTCACTTGGAGTCACGCGGCCTTCTCCCCACAGTTTGGGTAGCGGAAGGACAGGACCCGGCGGACGTCAGGGTTCGCGAGTTGAAGGTCGCCGAAGCCGCCGGCGCAGCGGCCCGCGCGGTGGCTGTCACGGGTGCATACATGGCCGTTGCCGGGTTGGGAGCCCTCGATCCGATCGCGAACTGGTCCATGATGTCCAGTCCAAAGGCGCTGGTCAGCCCCCAGGACGTCCGATCAACCGCAGCAAGCGTGAAGGGGCGGCTCGCGACCATGATCGCGGAGGCCGAGGCCGCCCAAGAGACGAGCGTTCCAGGGTTCGCGCCGTCTCAGCTTCATCCGTTGATCTGGGGTGCTGCGGCCGCTCATTGGACAACTCATCAGTACCGAGTAGCGGTGCGAGAGGCAGCCGAGGCGCTGACGGTCGACTGGAAAACTAAGCTGGGCCGCAACGACGTCGATGACACGGTCTTCTGGCAACAGACCCTCTCGGCTGGAGACGCAACCCCGGAACGGCCGAAGCTCACCTGGCCGGGCGAACCCAGTGACAAGACGGTCCGGAGCATGCGCGGCGGCTTGGAGCCCCTGGCCAAGGCGCTCAACAACTTGGCCACCGGCCTGAATCTCACGATTCGCAACGTCACCACCCATACCCGCCACGAGCTGTCCGAACAGCACGCTCTCGAGCGGCTGGCCGCCTACAGCTACCTGGCTCGTCTACTCGATGAGTGCGAGATCGATCGAGGAGAGACGCCGGGGGAAACCGACGTCGAGTAGAGCTCGGCCCGGTCTTCGCCGAGGGACGTCGGCGACGTCCGCACCCTGCACATCGCCCGGCAGCAACATCGAGTTCCTTCCGGACGCCCGCGAACTCGATCGCCTTGATTTGCTGACGTGAACACCGCCGGTGTTTCACAGGCGACCACCTATGAAACACCCCGGCGCGCGAACCGCAGTCAGGCCTAACCGGCGTTTCATAGGACGATTCAAATAGGTGGCCGAGTGAAACGAACCCATGAAACGATCCGAGGGTGATCGACGACGGCTTCCTCCGGGTCGAGGACCACGATTGCTCGATGTCGAGCTGCGCAGCCCCGGCCGGGTCGCCGTGCCGGACCGGGACCGGGCGGGCGGCGGTGCAGTACCACACCGCACGGTTCCGGCTCGTGCCCTCACTCGTCCAGGCGCTGACCGTCGCCACGCCCGCGCTGCGGAAGCCGGGCACGGCCTGGACCGAGCTGCCCCGGCCGGCGGCGGCCGGGGCCGAGCCGGCTGGGCACGCCCGGATCGGCTACGCCCGTGCCTCCACCATCTGCCAGTCGCTGGACACCCAGCTGGACTCCCTCGCCCGCGCCGGGGTCACCCGGGTGTTCTCGGAGAAGATCTCCACCCGGGCGCTGCGCCGCCCCGAGCTGGAAAAGGCCGTCGCGCTCGCGCGGGAGATGCGCGCCTCCGGCCTCGCGGTCACCCTCGTCGTGCACGAGCACAAACGCCTCGGCCGCGGCATCGAGCTGGCCACCCTCGCCGACCAGCTGCGCGCCGCCGGCATCGGCCTGCAGTTCCTCACCGGCGAGCTGCAGGGCTCCCACGACCCGACCGGGATCGTGTTCACCGTCCTGGCCGCCCTGTCCGGGTTGGAGCGCGAGTACATCCGCGACCGCACGCTGGAAGGCCACGAGGCCGCCCGCGCTCGCGGCAAGAGCATCGGCCGCCGTCACCGACGAGGCCATGCTCTCCCACGCCCTGCACCTGCGCGACCAGCAGGGCCTGAGCCTGCGCGACATCGCCGCACGCCTTGTCATCAGCAGGGGCAAGAAGAAGGCCAGCACCCCGCTCCGGCCACCGTGCTGCGGCTGCTGCGCGACCACGACGAGCTCGCCGCCCACCACCCACACCACGATGTCGCTCGCGCCGCCCCGACCAGCGAGGGGCCTGGCGGGGAGCCCCGCCTCACCACACCCGTAGGACCGCCGCGCACTGAAGTCCTATCGGATCTAGACCAATAGTGTCCGCGCCGACACTGAAGCTGGGATGGAGAGTGAGGCCGCGTGAGTCTGTTCCAACGGCGTCGTCGACGGGGGTTGCGAACGTATGTCTACATCTCCGACACCAAGCTGGACATGTTCTTTGAACAGATCGATCCGGCGGTCCGGCGGCGGGTATCGGCTGAACTATCCCTGGATCTCAAGATCGCGAGCGTGGCGATCCGCACGGCTGAACGGCCAGCCGCCACGCGCATGGCCAAGCTCGCGGTGGTCGAGCACTACATCGACACCCACCACCAGGTCGGAACCCCCGGCTTGCCAGGGCGGGAGTTCTTCCGTGGACGGATGCCAATGCAGTGGGGCGCACTGCACGGCGCAGAACCGCTGGAGCGAGATCCCCAGCATCCGGACGAGGCCGCAGTGGACCTGCTGGTGTTTCGCGGATTCGACCCTAAAGACGGGTCGATGGTCCTGCTCAGTGGATCACCGGGACACCTGGTACACCAGCCGCACCCCGGCCAAGCGGCGGTAGGGCTGTCGTCGATCACGACCCTGCAGCTGGTCCTGGATATTACTCGAACACACGTGGACTTGCTCACAGATAGGGGAACCTCTGCCGCGCTCAATGTCGGCGCGCGATGCCGAATTCAGGGCGCCCAGCAATACCTGCAGTTCCTCGCCGTGCCGTTCGGCGACACCTTCTTTCCTCTGCCCACACCACTAGGTGACCCGTGGGTGGAAGAATCCAATGGCTGGCCAGAGAACCACGGAGTGCTCGGCAGTCCTCTCTACGTTGCTCACGGCTGATCCTATCGCCACCCGGGTTAGCCCACCTGGGAGAGTAATCCCGGGATGCCGTCGCGATCCTCCACGCTCGAGGGCATTCTCGGTGTGAGCTGCTCGTGCAGAGCACTTCAGGGCATCAGTGCAGGCGACTTCGGAATCTGACAACCGAGCTCGGGTTATCTTAGAGCTTGTCTCATGTGGTGAGTTTGCGGAGTTTCTTGTAGCAGGTGAGGCTGGCCCCGAGGATGAGGAAGGCGAGGAAGTGCTCAGCTTTGCGTTCGTAGCGCAACGTGAGGCGCCGGTATCC